>NZ_JANYMP010000001.1:0-116119 GCF_025061645.1 Umezawaea endophytica
CAGCACGACCGCGTCGCGCAGGTAGCGGCCCAGCGCCCTGGTCGCCTCGGCGCGCTCGGTCCCCGGCTTCGTGACGGCCACCGCGTGGTCGCCGACGTCCGGCAGCCGCAGGGCGTGCTGGGTCGCGCCGTGGGCGTGGGGGTTCGCGCTCATCCGCGCGTCGCCCGCCGGGTGCAGCGACGCGATCCCCGGCTCGGGCGCCCCGGTCGCGGTGAACAGCTCCTCCGGCCGGTAGGAGCGCATCCACTCCTCCAGCCGCACCAGGTGCCGCGGGTTCTCCCGCACGGCGGTGATCGGCACCTGGTGCGCCCGCCACGTGCCCTCGACCTCGCGTCCGTCCACCGTGGACGGTCCGGTCCAGCCCTTCGGCGTGCGGAGCACGATCATCGGCCACCGGACCCGCCCGCGGTGGCCGCGTTCGCGGGCGTCCTGCTGGATCTGCCGGATCTGGTCGACGCAGTCCTCCAGCGCCGCCGCGTACGCCTCGTGGACCTCCATCGGCTCGCTGCCCGCCACCAGCACCGGGCGCCAGCCGTGGCCGCTGAGCACCGCGCGCAGGTCGCCGTGGTCGAGTCGGGACAGCACGGTCGGGTTGGCGATCTTGTACCCGTTGAGGTGCAGGACGGGCAGCACCGCGCCGTCGTTGACCGGGTCGAGGAACGCCGGGGCGTGCCAGCTCGCGGCCAGCGGCCCGGTCTCGGCCTCGCCGTCACCGACCACGCACGCGACCAGCAGGTCGGGGTTGTCCAGCGCCGCGCCGGTCGCGTGGGCCAGCGAGTAGCCCAGTTCGCCGCCCTCGTGGATCGAGCCGGGCAGGTGCGCCGACGCGTGGCTGGGCACGCCGCCGGGGAAGGAGAACTGGCGGAACAGGGCGCGCATCCCGGCAACGTCCTGGGACACCTGCGGGTACAGCTCGGAGTACGTGCCCTCCAGCCACGCGGCCGCGTTCAGCCCGGCGGCCCCGTGCCCCGGCCCGGCCACGTACAGGACGCTCAGGTCCCGGTCCACGATCACCCGGTTGAGGTGCGCGTAGGTCAACGTCAGGCCGGGCACGGTTCCCCAGTGGCCGAGCAGGCGCGGCTTCACGTGCTCCGGGAGCAGCGGCTCGCGCAGCAGCGGGTTGTCCAGCAGGTAGATCTGGCCGACGGACAGGTAGTTCGCGGCCCGCCACCACGCGTCCAGCCTGGTGAGCCAGGAGGTTTCCGAGCTTGCTGACCTGGCCGGGGTACCGGACGCGGTCTCCGTGGACATCGGTGCTCCTGTTCGGCTCGACGAGCGCGGGCAGCCCTCTGCGGGCCCCCTCGGTTCCTCGATCCAGACAGTCCTCGCCACGGCCCGCCCGCGGCAGCGCAGTCGGACCCCAGTGGTCAGGGACCTTCGTCCCTGGTCCGCCCCGTCCTCCGCGCCGCCGCCCCGATCACGGGACGAGCACGGCCGCTCCGTCGACCCGGTCCGCGGCCAGGTCCGCCAGCGCGGTGTCGGCCCGGTCCAGCGGGTAGGGCTGGGTGGACACGCGCAACCGGTGCCCGGCGGCGAAGTCGAGGAACGCCCGCGCGTCGGCGCGGGTGTTGGACGTGACGCTGCGGACCTGGCGCTCCTGGAACAGGTGCCGCTGGTAGTCCAGCACCGGGATGTCGCTGAGGTGGATGCCCGCCACCGCGAGCGTGCCACCCCGGTCCAGCGCTTCGAGAGCCGGGAGGACGAGGTCGCCGACCGGGGCGAACAGGATGGCCGAGTCCAGCGGTTCCGGCGGCGGCTCCGCGGCGCACCCGGCGGACGCCGCCCCCAGTTCCAGCGCCAGCTCCCTGGCCCGCGCGCTGCGGGTCATCACGTGCACCACGGCACCCCGCGCCAGCGCGACCTGGGCCGCCAGGTGGGCGCTGCCGCCGAACCCGTAGACGCCGAGCCGTCCGCCCGCGGGCACCTCGGCCCGCTCCAGCGCGCGGTAGCCGATGATCCCCGCGCACAGCAGCGGCGCCAGTTCCGTGTCGGAGTAGCCGCCGGGCAGGTGGTGGGCGTAGTCGGCGGGCACCACGGCGTACTCGGCGTACCCGCCGTGCTCGTCCCACCCCGTGTAGCGCGACCCCGGACAGAGGTTCTCCGCGCCGCGCAGGCAGTAGCGGCACGTGCCGCAGGTCCCGCGCAGCCACGCCACCCCCGCCCGGTCGCCGACGGCGAACCGGTCCGACCGGGTCTCGACCACCTCGCCGACCACCTCGTGCCCCGGCGTCACCCCCGGCCGGTGGACCGGCAGGTCGCCCTCGGTCACGTGCAGGTCCGTCCGGCACACCCCGCACACCAGGACCTTCAGCAGCAGTTCACCGGGCGCGGGCTCGGGGAGCGGGTCCCGGCGGGCGCGCAGCGGCCCGCTCGCCACCGGTCCGGGCTGGTCGACGTGCCACGCGAGCATGGAGTCCACGCCCTCCACCCAACCACCGCGGGATCCGGGGCGCGACGGCCCGTCCCCGCCGAAGGGTGCCGTTGGCCCCTGCCGGAGCGGGCACCGGGCGAGCAGCCTGGAGGCACGGGACACCTCGCTCGGGAGGTTCGGCATGACGTCATCCGTGATCGTGGTCGGCGTGGACGGGTCCCCGGCCAGCCGAACCGCCCTGCGCTGGGCGCTGGGCGAGGCGGCCCGCACCGGCGCGCACGTCGAGGCGACGACCGCCTGGCCGCGCGAGCCCGCGACCGGCCGCCCGCACCGGAGGTACCCCGCGCGCGAGCTGCACCGGATCGTCGAGGAGGTCCGCGCCGAGGTCCCCGGAGCGCCACCGGTCGCGGAGGTGACGGCCGTCGGCGACGCCGCGTCGGTGCTGGTCGGCGCGTCCTGGCAGGCGGACCTGCTCGTCGTCGGCACGGGCGGGGGCGAACCGGTGGGCGGCGTCGCGACCGACTGCGTGCGGCACTCCGCCTGCCCGGTCGTGGTGATCCCGCCCGGCCTGCGGCTCTAGCCCGCGTCCCCCTCCTCGGTGGACACCGCGTTCCCACCTCGACAACGACCACCTCCACCGGCACGCTGGGTACGCGACGAGCGCGACCCGACCGCGCCGCACCCGGCCGATCGCGCCCCTCGGACACCGGAGCCGGTGCGGACTCAGGAGGCGACCATGCGCGTCGCACCGATCGACACCACCGGACAACCGCGACCGCCGAGGCTGGTGGTCGTGGGCAGCGACGGCTCGTCCTGGGGCCACGAGGCCGTGGCGTGGGCGGCCGAACACGCGTGGCTCACCGGAGCCGACCTCGACACCTGGTGGTGGGACACGGATCTCAGCGCCCTCGACCAGGTGATGAGGAGGTACCCGCGGCTGCGGGTCCGCGTGCACGAGGCGGGCGCGGACCCGGTGCACGACCTGAAGTCGGCGAGCCACCGGGCCGCGCTGCTGGTGGTCGGGCGCACGGCGGGCGCGCTCGGCCTTGGCGGGGCGGTGCTGTCGCTCGTGCGGGACGCGCTGTGCGACACGGTGGTCGTGCGGGGCGCGCCGTCCGCCGTGCACGGCGAGCACCGCCGGGTGGTGGCGCTGGTGAGCGGCGGGGAGGAGGACGAGCACGTGATCACGCGCGCGGCGGGCGCGGCGCTCGACCACGGGGCCGCGCTGCGCGTCGTGCACGCCGTCGCGCTGCCCGCCACCGGCCCGGTGCTCGACTCCGACCACCGGTTCGTGCTCGACAACGCCCTCCGGCTGCTCGACGAGCTCGACCGGCGTCCACCCCACTCAGGCGTGCTGCTCCGCGTCCACCCGCACGAGGCCGTCACCCACTACGCCGACCACGACCTCGTCGTGGTCGGCGACGGCGGGCACGGGGAGGCGGGCGACAGGTCCGGCGCCGTCACGAGGGCGG
This sequence comes from Umezawaea endophytica, assembly GCF_025061645.1. Taxonomy (GTDB): domain Bacteria; phylum Actinomycetota; class Actinomycetes; order Mycobacteriales; family Pseudonocardiaceae; genus Umezawaea; species Umezawaea endophytica. The sequence goes on from NZ_JANYMP010000001.1 coordinate 3,844, forward strand.
CGCTGCACCACGCGCCGAGCCCGGTGCTGGTCGTGCACGGCCGCGGCCCGGTCCACGAGCGCCCGGCCTCCACCCTGCCGAGCGCGAGGACGTCCGCGGAGGCGGCCCACGCCCTGTTCTGACCCCTGCCCGGAGCCCCGGCGCTCAGCCCGCCGGGGCTCCGGACAGGCGCGGTCCGGTCAGACCGACTCCCGCCACGCGCGTTCGGCGTTCGCCCGCGCCCTGGCCACGCGGGCGCGGGTGACCAGGAAGGCGACCAGCACGGCGGCGAGCCCGGTGAGCAGCCGGTTCACGTCGATGGCAGGCCGCCACGACACCTGGCTCCCGGTGATGACGTAGGCGCCGACCGGCCTCCCGGCCGCGCCGAAGCCCCCGCCTTCCCCTTCCTTGCCCTTCTCGTCCTTGCCGACGCCGACGCCTCCGCCCCCGCCGACCGCGGCCGCGGTGATCACGGTGACGCCGTCCCGCTCGTAGGGCTCCGAGTACACCCGTCGCACGGTGATCGTGTCGCGGGCCTTCTCCACCAGTTCCTCGATCTTCACGGCGCTCAGCCCTCCTCTTCGGGAGACCGCTGCTCGGGACCGGTGACGATCGGCGGCTTCACGCGCTCGACCTCGATGGACCACTCCTTGGCCAGCACGGCGATGGCGGCGACGGCGGTGACCACGGGCGCGGCGATGGCGGCGACCACGCCTGCCGTCACGGGGATCTCCACGATCGTGTGGCCGTGGTCGTCCTTGACCACGATCCGCCGGACGTTCCCCTCGTGGATCAGCTCCTTCACCTTGGCCACCAGCGCGTGCCCGCGGACGCGCTCGCTGGTCGTGGTCGTCCGGTTGTTGGTGACGGTCATCGCTTCTCCTCACGCTCGGTCGACGGTGCAAGCTTCCCGCTTCCGCCGTCCCCGGCGGAAGCCACCAGATGACGTCCCCACAGCAGACCGGTGACGCTCAGGACGAGCCAGGCCCCCAGCGCGACGAACGACCCTGGCGAACCGAGGTCCTGCAAGGCGTCGCCCAGCACCGCGGCGAGCACCGTCGAGGGCACGAGCCCGACCGCTGTGCCGACCGCGAACGACCGCAGGGGCACGGCGGTCACGCCCGCGCCGAAGTTGGAGGCGGTGAACGGCACCAGCGGCACCAGGCGGAGCACGAGCGTGGCCGACACGCCTCGGGTGGCGAAGACCGCGTCCAGCACGCGGAGCCGTCCGTGGCCGAGCCGGGCCGCGACGGCGTTCCGGCCGAGCTTGCGCGCGACCCCGAAGGAGATCAGCGCACCGGCGGTGAACCCCACGACGGCGAGCGCGACACCGAGGACCACGCCGAACAGCAGCCCGGCGACCGTGGCCAGCACCGGTTTGGGGAAGAACGCGGCCGTGCCGACGGCGCAGAACGCGACGAAGGCGACGGACCCGAGCGACCCCGCCCCCAGCACCTGGGCCCGGAGCTGGTCGACCGTGGGGAGGTCGACCAGCACGGCCGCCACGGCCAACGCCACCGCGCCGACGACCAGCAGGACCAAGCCGCGAGCACCGCCGGGTGAGGTCTCCGCGGTAGGGCGTGGGGACCGCCGCACTAGTCGGCGGGGCCGCGCAGCGTCAGCACGACGCGCAGCACGTGCTCGACGGCGGAGGGGAAGAGGGCGCCGCGCAGTTCGCCGCGGGCGCCGAGGGTCTTCGACGCGAAGTCGAGCATGCGGTCCGGGCCGACGCGGTGGACCACCAGCGCGGCGATCTCCTCCAGGTCGAGGCCGGGGTTGTCCAGGCGCGTCAGGGCGAACTCCACGATCAGCTCTTCGTCGGTCACCGGCGCTCCCTCCCCTGCCCGACCGAGCCTAGTGGACGGCGCTCCTCCCACCGGACGGGCGGGAGGAGCGCGCTGGTCAGGCCAGGTGCAGCACGGTGCCCTCGCCGTCGGCCGAGACGTAGAGGGACCCGTCCGGTGCCACGGCCAGCCCGGCGAACCGCCTCGGCGCGCCGGGGAGGCCGTGGGTGAACAGGGCGGGTTCCTCGCGGGTCTCGCCGGGTGGCGCGCCCACCGGCAGGTCCTCGGCCTCGACGGTGCGGTCACCGGTGGGGAGTGCGACGGAGATCAGCCTGCGACCGCCCGTTTCCACGGTGTAGAGGGTGTCGCCGTGCACGGCCAGGCCCTGCGGCGCGTCGAGGCCGTCGGCGACGAGCACCGGTTTCCCGTCGTCGACCCGGAACACCGCGCCGCGCACGTCGTCGCTGACGTAGCAGCGCTGCTCGGCGTCCAGTGCGACGTCGACCGGCCGGTCGAAGCCGTCGGCGAGCACGGTGACGGTGTCGCTCCCGTCGACGGCCACGACGCGGCCCGCGCCGGACTCGGCGACCACGAGCGAGCCGTCCTCGCGCACGGCGATGCCCGTCGGCCGGTCCAGTCCTCTCGCCCGGACCACCGTCTTCCCGGTGACCGGGTCGTGGGTGCGCACGTCGCCGTACTGGGACGTCACGTGCAGGAGCCCGCCGTCGGCGGCGACGCCGTGGACGAAGGTGAGCAGCCCGTGCGTGACCACCCCGCCGTCCACCGGACCCGCCAGCCGGTAGTGGTCGGCCGCGTAGACCGTCCCGCCCAGGTCGACCGTCACGCCGAACGGGCCGTCGAACCCCTGGGGGACGACCTCCCTGGTCCGGCCGTCCGGCCGCATCTCGGCGACACCGCCGCTGGCGAAGCTGGAGACGAACATCCGGTTCTCGTCGTCGAACGCGGCGTTGTCCAGGCCCACGACACCGCTGGTGACGACCGTCCTGTCACCGGTGCCGAACAGGTCCAGCCTGGTCACGAAACCCGCCGCGCCGCGCGACAGCACGTGGAGCACACCACCGCGGTCGAAGCGCACCGCGACCGGTTCGTGCACGTCCTCGGCGACCAACTCGGGTTCGCCGCCGTCCACCGGCACCCGGTAGACCCGGTTGGTCAGCATGTGCGGGTAGTACAGGCGCCCGTCCGGCCCGAGCTGCATCGCGTTGCCCATGGCCAGGTCGGCCGCGAGCACGCGGGGCGGGCCGCCGTCCGGGAGCAGCTCCAGCAGCCTGCCGTTCGGCCTCATCTCGTTGACGAAGAGCCGGTCGCCGACGAAGGCGATCCCGTTCGGGACACCGACCTGGTCCGTCACCAGGGAGAAGTCGCCGCGCGGGTCGCGGCGCCACACCCGGCCGGGGATCAGGTCGGTGATGTACATCGACCCGTCCGGGCCGAACGCGAGGTCGTCGGGGGACTGCACGGGGCCGTCGCCCGGCACGACCACCTCCACGTCGCCCGTCGCGAGGTCGACGGCGCTGATCCGGCCCGCGAGGAACTGGGCCACGTGCAGGCGGCCGTCCGGCCCGAACGCGACCCCGTTCGAGCCCCACAGCGGGTTCGGGTCGGTGAGCCGCCGAACGGTCCGCCGGGCGCTCACGGGGGTCGCGTCCCCGTACCGGCCGCTCATCCGCCGGTCACCACGACGTCGTCCAGACCGCCTTCCGCGCGCCAGCGCCGGAGTTCCCGGTGGAACGCGACGGGGCCGTCCGCGTACGTCTCGCGGCGCCCGAACGGCATGCCCTCGTTGTTGTAGTAGCCGGGGGTGCACTCGGCCTGGAACGCGTGCAGGTTCGGGGCGTTCGCCCGGATCTCCGCCACCCACGCCTCCTCGGCCGCCGCGCTCGGCTCGACGTAGCGGGCCTTGCGCTCGCGAGCCTCGGCGACGACCGCGGCCACGTGCAACGACTGCTCGTCGAGGATGTGGACGAAGTTGACCGAGCTGGCGTTCTGGAGCGGGCCGAGGTGGAAGAGGTTGGGGAAGTTGTTGCTGTAGAACCCGTGCAGCGTCCTCGGTCCCCTGCCCCAGCTCTCCAGGAGTCCGACGCCGCCGCGACCGCGCACCGGCAGCAGCCCGGACAGGACACCGGACACGCCGACCTCGAACCCGGTCGCGAAGATCACGCAGTCGACCTCGTACTCGACACCGCCGACCACCACGGCCTTCTCGGTGATCCGCTCGACGCCACCGTGGTCAGCCGTGTCGACCAGCGTCACGGTGGGCCGGTTGAACGTCTCCAGGTAGTTGTCGCTGAACGTGGGCCGCTTGCACATGTAGCGGTACCAGGGCTTGAGCGCCTCCGCCGTCGCCGGGTCCTCGACCACGGCGTCCACCCTGTCGCGCAGCTCGTTCATCTTCTGGAAGTCGACGATCTCGTTGACGCGCTCGCGCTCCTCTGGCGTGAGGTCTGCGTAGGCGTTGCTGGGGATGAGGTTCTGCAACAGGCGGGCGCTGCCGGTCCAGCCGTCCGAGACCAGGTCCTCCTCCGCCCGCTCGCCGGTGACGATCGACAGGAAGTTCTCCATCCGCTCGCGCTGCCAGCCGGGGGCCAGCGACTCCGCCCACTCCGGGTCGGTGGGGCGGTTGCCGCGGGTGTCGACGGTCGACGGCGTGCGCTGGAAGACGTACAGGTGCTGGGCGTCGCGGCCGAGGTGGGGCACGATCTGGATGGCCGTCGCGCCGGTCCCGATGACCGCGACGCGCTTGTCGGCCAGTTTGTCGAGGCCGCCGTCCGCGTCGCCGCCGGTGTAGTCGTAGTCCCAGCGGCTGGTGTGGAACGTGTGCCCGGCGAACGTCTCGATGCCGGGGATGCCGGGCAGCTTGGGACGGCTCAGGGTCCCGCTGGACACCACGACGTACCGCGCGCGCGTCTCGTCGCCGCGGTTGGTGCGGACGATCCACTCCTCGGCCTCGTCGTCCCAGGCCAGGTCGGTGACGCGGGTCTGGAAGCAGGTGTCGCGGTACAGGTCGAAGTGCCGCGCGATGGCCCGCGCGTGCTGCCGGATCTCCTCGCCCGGCGCGTACTTCCACTTCGGGACGTAGCCGACCTCTTCGAGCAGGGGCAGGTAGATGTAGGACTCGATGTCGCAGTGGATGCCGGGGTAGCGGTTCCAGTACCAGGTCCCGCCGAAGTCACCGGCCTCGTCGATCACCCGGATGTCCTGGACACCGGCCTGGCGCAGGCGCGCGCCACTGAGCAGGCCGCCGAAGCCCCCGCCGACCAGCACCACCTCGACGCGGTCGGTCAGCGGTTCCCTGGTGGGCTCGTGCTCCACGTACGGGTCGTCGGCGTAGGAGCTGAACTCGCCCAGGACGCGCCGGTACTGCGCGTTCCCCTCGGGGTGGATCCGCCGGTCCCGCTCGGTCCGGTACTTGGCTCGGAGTGCGTCCGGGTCGAACCCCAGGTCGTCGGGGACCCCGGACGTGCGTGGCGTGGACATGCACACCTCTCTGGCTGTGCTGGACAAGGGCGCGAAGCGAAGTCAAGCGACTGACTTAAATTGTGGGCACCATCATTGCGTGATCGGCCGACGCCACCCCGTGACGTCTTCGACGAGACTGGCACATCCGGGGGCCCGCTGTCCCGGAGGGGCCACCTAAGTCAATCGACTGCTTTAATCATGATCTGATCCACTCGTCCCCCGGAGGCCTGCCCGTGCCGTCCACGCCGTCCACCGCCCCCGTCGACCTGCCCGGCGGCCCGCCACCGGACGTGACCGGGCGGCCGAACACCGTCGTGGCCGTGCTCGCGTTCGCGGGCGTCACCGTGGCGCTGATGCAGACGATCGTGATCCCGCTGGTCCCCCGCCTGCCCGCGCTGCTGGGGTCCACTCCCGCCGACACGGCGTGGGCCATCACCGCCACGCTGCTGGCCGCCGCCGTCGCCACCCCGACGACGGGACGGCTCGGCGACATGTACGGCAAGCGCCGGATGCTGCTGATCAGCCTGGCGCTGCTGGTCGCGGGCTCGACGCTCGGCGCGCTGAGCACCAGCCTCGCCCCGCTCGTGGTGGCGCGCGTGCTCCAGGGCCTCGCGTCCGGCGTGATCCCGCTCGGCATCAGCATCATGCGGGACGAGCTGCCCGCCGAACGGCTCGGCTCGGCCACCGCGCTGATGAGCGCCTCACTGGGCGTCGGCGGCGCGCTGGGCCTGCCCACCGCGACCCTGCTCGCCGACAGCGTCGACTGGCACGCCCTGTTCTGGCTCGCCGCCGCGCTCGGCGTCGTGGCGACGGCGCTGGTGGTGGCGCTGGTGCCGGAGTCGTCGGTCCGCACGGGCGGGCGCTTCGACCTCGTCGGCGCGATCGGCCTCTCGATCGTCCTGGTGTGCCTGCTGCTGGCGGTGTCCAAGGGCTCGGCGTGGGGGTGGACCAGCGGGCTGACCCTCGGACTCGTCGGCACGGCCGTCGTCGTCCTGCTGGTGTGGTGCCGGTGGGAGCTGCGGACCCGTGAACCGCTGGTGGACCTGCGCACCAGCGCGCGCAAGCCGGTCGCGCTGACCAACCTCGCCTCCGCCGTGTTCGGCTTCTCGATGTTCGCGATGTCGCTGGTCCTGCCGCAGTTGCTGCTGCTCCCCTCCGCCACCGGTCACGGCCTGGGGCAGCCGATGGTCGTCGTCGGCCTGGTCCTCGCCCCGTCCGGGCTGGTGATGATGGCGATGGCCCCGGTGTCCGCCCGGATCACCCGGACCCGCGGACCGCGCACGACCCTGATCGTCGGCACGCTGGTGGTCGCGGCCGGGTACGCGCTCAACCTGGTGCTGCTGAGCCAGATCTGGCACCTCGTGCTCATCTCCAGCGTGGTCGGCGCGGGCATCGGCCTGGCGTACGGGGCCATGCCCGCCCTGATCATGTCCGCCGTGCCCGTCTCCGAGACCGCCGCCGCCAACAGCCTCAACACGCTGATGCGCTCCATCGGCACCTCGGTGTCGAGCGCCGTCGCGGGCGTCGTCCTGTCGCAGGTGACCGTCCCGTTCGGGTCGACCGCCGTGCCGTCGCTGACGGCGTTCCGCGTGATCATCGGGATCGGCGTGGTCACGGCGCTCGTCGCCGCGGCCGTCGCGAGCCTGCTCTCCCGCCGCTGACCCACCACGACAACGGAGAACTCGATGACCGGGCTCGACAACAGCAGTGTGATCGTCACCGGCGGGGGCTCGGGCATCGGCCGGGCCGCCGCGCTGCGCTTCGCCGCCGAGGGCGCCAGGGTCCTGGTCGCCGACCTGGACGCGTCCCGAGCCGCGGCGGTGGTCGAGGAGATCGGCGGCGCCGCGGTGGCGGTGGTCGGCGACCTCGGCGAGCAGGCCGTGGTGGACCGGGTGGTCGCGACGGCCGTGGAGGCGTTCGGCGGCGTGGACGTGCTGGTCAACAACGCCGGGATCATGGACGGCATGACGGCGACGGCCGACGTCACCGACGAGGAGTGGGACCGGCTGATCCGGGTCAACCTGACCGCGCCGTTCCGGCTCGCCAGGGCGGTCGTGCCGCACATGCTCGCCAAGGGCAAGGGCGCGATCGTCAACACGGCCTCCGAGGCCGCGCTGCGCGGCAGCGCCGCGGGAACGGCGTACACCGTGTCCAAGCACGGTGTCGTGGGGCTGACCAGGTCGCTCGCGATCATGTACCGCAAGGACGGCATCCGCACGAACGCCATCGCCCCCGGCGCCACCATCACCGGGATCGTGGCGAACGTCGACCCCGAAGCGCACGGACCGTCCACGCTGATGCCGTACATGGGCAACTTCGGCCGCGTCTCCGAGGCCGACGAGCAGGCCGCCGTGATCGTGTTCCTCGCCTCGGACGAGGCGAGCAACCTCAACGGCGTCGTCCTGCCCGTCGACAACGGCTGGTCGGCGGTCTGAGCCCGTCACCCGCACGACGGCTGGAACGGCGCCCCCTCGAAGTGCCCGTCCCACTCCTCCGGGGTGATGGGCGGGGCGGTGGCGCAGATCCACGTCGCCGCGCGGTCCGGATCGGTCTCCCACAGCCGGGTCGTGCGGTCCTCCCCCGCGGTGGCGAGGGTGTGGCCGTCCGGGTGGAAGGCGACGGCGTAGATCCGGGCGGTGTGCCCGGAGAGGACGGCGGTCCCGGTGGCGCGGGCGGGGTCCCGGACGTCCCACAGCCGGGTGGTGCCGTCCGCGCTCGCCGTGGCGAGGGTGCGGCCGTCCGAGCTCATCGCGACGGAGTGGACGGTCTCGGTGTGGCCCGTCAGGTGGGCGACCTCCCGGCCGTCCTGGGGGTTCGAGACGTCCCACAGGCGCACGGAGTGGTCACCGCTGCCGGTGGCCAGCACGCGGCCGTCCGGGCTGAAGGACAGCGACTTCACTGCGTCCGTGTGGCCCGACAGGCTCTTCAGCTCCCGCGGCCGGTCCGGCGCGCTGACGTCCCACAGCCGCACGACCTGGCCCGACGTGCCCGCGGCCAGCGTGCGGCCGTCCGGGCTGAACGCCACGGTCTCGACGTTGTCCGTCCCGGTGTGGACGCTCAGCTCGCGCGGACCGGCGAGATCCGAGACGTCCCACAGCCGCACCGCGTGGTCGGCGGACCCCGTGACCAGGAGGCGGCCGTCGGGGCTGAACGCCGCCGTCTGCACGGAGTCCGCGTACCCGGCGAGGACGACGGGCTCACCGATGTGGTCGAGGTCTCCGACCCGCCACAGCCGGACCACGCGGTCGAGGCCCGCCGTGGCCAGCACCTGGCCGTCCGGGCTGAACACGACGGCGTTGACCGCCTGGGAGTGGGCCGTGAGCAGCGCGGCCGGACGCGCGCGGCGCACGTCGCGGGCGTCCCACAGGCGCACCGCGCCGTCGAAGCTGGACGTGGCGAGCACCCGGCCCGTCGGGCTGAAGCCGACGGCGTAGACGGCGGAGTCGTGCCCGCCGAGCACGGGTCCTGGGAGGTCCCACAGGCGCACGACCCGGTCGAACCCCGAACTGACCACCGAACGCCCGTCCGGCGTGAACCGGACCGACACCACCGGGCCCGTGTGCCCGTGCAGCGCGGTGAGCTGCCTCGGCGCGCGCGGATCGGTGACGTCCCACAGCCGCACGGTGCGGTCGAGCCCGGCGGTCGCGAGTGACCTGCCGTCCGGGCTGAACACGACGGCGTGCGCGGTGCCGTCGGTGACGGCCGCGACCTGCTCGGGGCGGGTCGGGTCGGCGAGGTTCCACAGCCGCACGACGAAGTCGCGGCTGACGGCGGCCAGCACCGCGCCGTCCGCCCTGAAGGCCAGCGACCCCGGCCGGTCCAGGCCCTCCGCGGGCCTGGACACCTCGTGCTGGTCGGCCACGTCCCAGATCCGGACGGTGCCGTCCCAGCTCGCCGTGGCCAGCGTCCGCCCCTGGCGGCCGAACGCCACCGAGGTCACCACGTCGGTGTGGCCGGTGATGGTCGTGATCAGCTTGGCGCGGCCGGGATCAGCGACGTTCCACAGCTTCGCCGTGTGGTCGGCGCTCGCCGTGGCCAGCACGGTCCCGTCCGGGGAGAACACCGCGGCGAGCACCGGGCCCGTGTGCCCGGTGAGCGTGGCCGACTCGACCGGGTGGCGCGGATCGGTCACGTCCCACAGGCGGGCCGTGCCGTCCTCGCTCGTGGTCGCCAGCAGCGTCCCGGCGGGGGTGAACACCGCCGTCCACAGGGCGGCGGTGTGCGTGGCGAGGGTCGCCAGCGGCACCGGCGCGCGCCGGTCCGACACGTCCCACAGGCGCGCGGTGCGGTCGGCGCTCGCGGTCGCGACGATCCGGCCGTTCGGGCTGACCGCCACCGACTCGACGATCTTCTCGTGCCCGGCCAGCCTGGTCACGTCGGGCGTCGAGGTGGTGCTCAGCAGGCCGCCGCGCGCCTCGGCCGTGGGCGCGAGGCGGAACGCCGCGAGGCTGAGCCGCGCGGCCAGCCCCGGATCACCCGCGCGCACCTCGGCCGACTGGCCGGCGACCTTCTGCGACAGGGCGGTGTTGCGCTGGCCCGCGACGGTGCGCGCCGCGGTCACTGCGTAGACGGACGTCCCGACGGCGAGCAGGAGGAGCACGGCGAGCAGCGCGACCAGGTGCCGCAGCCGCCGGGCCCGGCGCCGGACCGCCGTCCGCTCCGCGCTCCGCGCGTCGACGCCCAGGTCGAGGAACCGCCGTTCCACGGCCGTGAGCGCGGCGCCGTCGCGACCGGCCCAGTCCTCGGCGGTGTCCAGGCGCAGCCCGCGGTACAGGGCGCCGGGATCGCGGTCGAGCGCGAGCCACGCCGCCGTCGCCTCGGTCAGCGCCCGGTGCACCCTCAGCCCCTCGCGGTCCTCGGCCAGCCAGGCGCGCAGCCGCGGCCACGACCGGATGAGGGCCTCGTGGGCGATCTCGACGCCGTCCCCGTCGAGCACGACCAGCCGCGCGTGCGCCAGCTCGTCCAGCACCTCGTGCGCGGGGTGGTCGGCCGGGCCGAACTCGTCGCGCCGCACCCGGCGCTTGGTGTCCTCCGTGCCCTCGCCGAACGCGCACAGCCGCAGGAACAGGTGCCGCGCGACGGTCCGCTGGTCGTCGGACAGTCCGGTGTAGACGGTCTCGGCGCTGTGGGCGACGGCCTGCTCGACACCGCCCGCCGCCTCGTACCCCTTCAGGGTCACCGCGTTGCCGCGCCTGCGCCGCCAGGCCTCCCGCAGCGCGTGCGACACCAGGGGCAGCACGCCGGGCTGACCGGTCGCGTCGGCGACGACCCGCGCGACCAGTGCCGTCTCCGCGGTGAGCCCGGAGCGGACGGCGGGCTGCACGACGGCGGCCCGCAACTCCTCGGCCGTCATCGCGCCGACCGTGACCTGGCTCTCGCGCAGGGCTTCGAGCAGACGGGGGTGCGCGGTGCAGTGGCCGTAGAAGTCCGCCCGCACGCCCAGCACCACGCGGCAGGCGCTGTGGTGGGACCGGGCCGCCGTCACCACCTGGTCGATGAACGCGGCCCGCTCGGCGAGGTCGTGGCAGAGGGTGAACACCTCCTCGAACTGGTCGACGACGACCACCACCTCACCGTCACCGGGCACCGCGCCCCGGATCGCCCGGTGCAGCGCGCGCGGGTCGTCGACCGGCAGGTCGACCGGCCCGCCGGTGAGCACGGCCAGCCGGGTCGCGCACTCGCGCAGGGGCTTCGCGCCGGGCGTGAACAGCAGGACCGGCCCGTCCAGCCGCGCGACCAGACCGGCGCGCAGCAGTGACGACTTGCCCGACCCGGACGCGCCCACGACCACCACCACGCGGTGCTCGGCGAGGCTCGACCGCAGTTCCTCCACCAGGTGCTCGCGGCCGAAGAACCGGTCCGCGTCCGACGGCTGGAACGCGGCCAGCCCGACGTACGGACCCTCCTCCTCGGGGTCGGCGGCGGGCGGCGGCCCGAGGTCGGCGGCCACCTCGCGCCAGCGCTCCTCCCACTCCCCCGCCGCTCCGCCGCACGCCCGCACGTAGGCGAGCGCCACCGCGAGGCTGGGCAGCTTGCGTCCCCCCGCGGCCAGCGACAGCGCGGCCTCCGAGTACCGCGCCCGGTCGCTGAGCTCCCGGTACGTGGGCCCACCCGCTTCCTCGCGGAGCAGGCGCAGGTCGCGGGCGAACCGGAGCAGCGCGGTGTCACCTTCGTCAAGCGGACGTTCCCGACGGGGCATCGCCACCTCCCGCCCAAGATCCTTCCGAACCCGGCCGGTCCCGTCAGGTGGTTCCCGAGCGGAGAACCCGTTCGGCCGAAAGGACATCAGGCCGCCCGTGGTCGCGGGCGTCGCCGACCGCCGGGTCGGCGACCCGCGTCCACTACACCTACGCTGCGTCGACACGACCCGCACGACCGTCGAGGCCTGCCTCACCGCCGGGGTCGACACCGACCACGGCGAACGAGGCGACTGATGGCGACCCGCAACTTCAGGTCCGACAACCAGGCGGGCGTGCACCCGGAGGTGCTCGCCGCCGTGGCCGCGGCCAACACCGCGCACCAGCCGTCCTACGGCGCGGACGAGCACACGACGAGGCTCCAGGACGTCGTCGCCAGCCACTTCGGCGCGGGCGCGGTGGTCTTCCCGGTGTTCAACGGCACGGGGGCCAACGTGCTGGCGCTCCAGGCCGCCGTGCCGCGCTGGGGTTCGGTGGTGTGCGCGGCGGAGGCGCACCTGAACAACGACGAGAGCACGGCGCCGGAAGGCGTGGGCGGGCTGAAGCTGGTCCCCGTGCCCGCCGACGACGGCAAGCTCACGCCGGAGGCGATCGACCGGCACACCTGGGGCTGGGGCGACGAGCACCGGGCGCAGCCGTCCGCCGTGACGATCACCCAGTCCACCGAGCTGGGCACCGTCTACGAGGTCGACGAGGTGCGCGCCATCGCCGAGTACGCGCACGGCAAGGGGATGCTGCTGCACGTGGACGGCGCGCGGATCGCCAACGCCGCCGCGCACTTGGACGTGGGGCTGGCGGAGCTGACCACCCGCGCGGGCGTGGACCTGCTGTCGTTCGGCGGCACCAAGAACGGGCTGCTGTTCGGCGACGCGGTGGTGGTGCTGCGGCCGGACCTGCACGAGCTGGTGCGCAGCATCCCCTTCCTGCGCCTGCGGAACCTCCAGTTGGCGTCGAAGATGCGGTTCGTCTCGGCCCAGCTCGTCGCCCTGCTGGACGGCGACCTGTGGCTCCGGTCCGCCCGCCGCGCCAACGCGATGGCCACGCTGCTCGCCGAGCGGCTGAGCGACGTCGACGGCGTGCGGATCCTGCACCGGGTGCAGGCCAACGCCGTGTTCGCCGAGATCGACCAGGCCCTCGTCGCGCCGCTCCAGGGGGCGTTCGACTTCGAGGAGTGGGGCGGGGGCGGCGGGGTGCGCTGGATGTGCGCCTTCGACACCACCGAGCAGGACGTGGCCGACTTCGTCGCGGAGCTGATGCGGCTGTCCGCCGCGCGGTGACCTGGGTGCCCCGGCTCGCGGGTGGAAACCGGTCGGCGGCGTCGGGTCCGACGCCGCCGACCGGTTCGCGGACCTCAGTGGCGGGCGACCGCGGTCAGCGCGAACCTCACTTCGCGGCCCGCACGGCGAGGTTCAGGTCGAGGACGGTGACCGCCGGGTCGCCGAGCACGCCGAGACCGCGTCCGGTGGTGTGGTCCGCGACCAGCGCCCGCACCTCGTCCACGGGCAGCCCGGTCACCCGCGCGACCCGTGCCACCTGCAACTCGGCGTAGGCCGGGCTGATCTGCGGGTCCAGGCCCGAGGCCGACGCGGTCACGGCGTCCTGGGGCACCCGGTCCTCGGCGACGCCCTCCCGGCGGGCGATCAGGGTTCGGCGTTCGGCGACCACCGCGTCGTAGTCCTCGTTGACCGCGGACTTGTTGCTGCCCAACGACGACGACGGGTCGCCGGGGCCGAGCGGGTCCTTGGCCAGTGCCGACGGCCGGGTGTGGAACCACGGGTCGTTCGCCGGGTCCTCGGCGACCGGGTCGACGCCGATCAGCGACGACCCGACGGCCTGGCCGTTCCGGCTGGTGATCGAGCCCTCGGCGTTGGCCTGGAGACCGGGGACCCGGCTGACGCCCCACACCGCGAGCGGGTAGAGGACGCCGGTGATCACGGTCAGGACCAGCAGGACGCGCAGTCCGGCGAGGGATTGCTTGACGAGGTTGTTCACGGGTTACCCGATTCCAGGGATGAGTCGGACGAGCAGGTCGATCAGCCAGATCCCGGCGAACGGCGTCACGACGCCGCCCAGGCCGTAGACCAGCAGGTTGCGCCGAAGCAGCGCCGAAGCGCTGGACGGGCGGTACCGCACACCCCGCAGCGCCAACGGGATCAGCACCACGATGATCAGCGCGTTGAAGATCACCGCCGACAGGATCGCGGACTGCGGGGTGGCGAGGTTCATGATGTTGAGCTGGTCGAGCTGCGGGTAGATGCCCGCGAACATGGCGGGCAGGATCGCGAAGTACTTGGCCAGGTCGTTGGCCACGCTGAACGTCGTGAGCGCGCCGCGGGTGATCAGGAGCTGCTTGCCGATCTCGACGATCTCGATCAGCTTGGTCGGGTCCGAGTCGAGGTCGACCATGTTGCCCGCCTCCTTCGCGGCGGACGTGCCGGTGTTCATCGCGACACCGACGTCGGACTGGGCCAGCGCTGGGGCGTCGTTGGTGCCATCGCCGGTCATCGCGACCAGCTTGCCGCCCTCCTGCTCCCGGCGGATCAGCGCCATCTTGTCCTCGGGCTTGGCCTCGGCCAGGAAGTCGTCCACCCCGGCCTCGTTCGCGATGGCCTTGGCGGTCAACGGGTTGTCGCCCGTCACCATGACCGTCCTGATGCCCATCGCCCGCAGTTCGGCGAACCGCTCCTTCATACCGGGTTTGACCACATCGGACAGTCGGATCACGCCGCGCACGGAGGCGACACCACCGCGGATCTCGGCGACCACCAGCGGTGTGCCGCCCTGCCCGCTGATCTCGTCCACGACGGGTCCCACCTCGCCGGACACCTCGCCACCGTTCTCGGCCACCCACGCCCGCACCGCACTCGCCGCGCCCTTGCGCACCTTCAGGTCGCCGAGGTCGATACCGCTCATCCGGGTGTTGGCGCTGAACTCGACGAACTCGCCGGTCTTCTCGTGGTCGGTCGCCTCAGCGGAGAGACCGAACTTCTCGACGCACAGCTCGACGATGCTGCGCCCCTCGGGCGTGCCGTCGGCCAGGCTGGACAACCGGACCGCCGCGGCCAGCTCCTCCGGCGTGGTCCCGCCGACCGCCACGAACTCCGTGGCACGACGGTTGCCGAAGGTGATCGTGCCGGTCTTGTCCAGCAGCAGCGTGTCGATGTCACCCGCCGCCTCGACGGCCTTGCCCGACGTCGCCAGGACGTTGCGCTGCACCAGCCGGTCCATGCCCGCGATGCCGATCGCCGACAGCAGCGCGCCGATCGTGGTCGGGATCAGGCACACCAGCAGAGCGGTCAGCACGATCACCGACTGGACGCTGCCCGAGTACGCCGCCATCGGCTGCAACGCCACCACGGCCAGCAGGAAGATGATCGTCAGCGTGGACAGCAGGATCGTCAACGCGATCTCGTTCGGCGTCTTCTGCCGCTCCGCGCCCTCGACCAGCGCGATCATCCGGTCCACGAACGACTCGCCGGGCTTGGTGCTGATCTTCACCACGACCCGGTCCGACAAGACCGTCGTGCCGCCGGTCACCGCGCACCGGTCACCGCCGGACTCGCGGATCACCGGCGCGGACTCGCCGGTGATGGCCGACTCGTCGACGGTGGCGATGCCCTCGACCACGTCGCCGTCACCGGGGATCACCTCCCCCGCCTCGACCACGACCAGGTCGCCGATCCGCAGTTCGGTGCCGGGCACCCGTTCCTCGACGCCGTCGACCAGCCTGCGGGCGACGGCGTCCTTCTTGCTCTGGCGCAACGACTCCGCCTGCGCCTTGCCCCGCCCCTCGGCGACGGCCTCGGCCAGGTTCGCGAACAGCACGGTGAACCACAGCCACGCCGCGACGCCGATGGAGAACCCGCTCGGGTCGCCGACGGCGAACACCGTCACGAGCACCGAGCCGACCCAGACGACGAACATCACCGGGTTGCGGAGCTGGTGGCGCGGGTCGAACTTGCGCAGCGCGTCCGGGAAGGAGGTCAGCAACTGCCGGGGGGTGAACGCTCCCCCACCGACCTGACGACCGGGCGCGGGTGGGCGGACGTCGTCGGGAGTCCGCTGTGGACGGTGGGTGGTGGTGGTCACAGCAGTGCCTCCGCGATGGGACCGAGTGCGAGAGCGGGAACGAACGTGAGCGCGGCGACCAGCACGACGCTGCCGCCGAGCAGCGTGGCGAACAGCGGGCC
Organism: Umezawaea endophytica; assembly: GCF_025061645.1. Taxonomy (GTDB): domain Bacteria; phylum Actinomycetota; class Actinomycetes; order Mycobacteriales; family Pseudonocardiaceae; genus Umezawaea; species Umezawaea endophytica. The sequence goes on from NZ_JANYMP010000001.1 coordinate 19,474, forward strand.
GGTGGTGGGCAGGGTGCCCGCGGACTCCGGGACCTTCTTCTGCGCGGCCAGCGAACCGGCGAGGCAGAGGACCGCGACGATCGGGATGAACCGGCCGAGCAGCATGCACACGCCGAGCGAGGACTGGAACCAGTCGTTGGTGACCGTGATGCCTGCGAACGCGCTGCCGTTGTTGTTCGACGCCGAGGCGTAGGCGTAGAGGACCTCGGAGAATCCGTGCGCGCCGGGGTTGTTGAGCGCGCCGCTGGTGCCGGGCAGCACCAGCGCGATGCCGACGCCGAGCAGCAGCACCGTCGGCATCGCCAGGATCGACACCGCCGCGGCGGTCACCTCGCGCTTGCCGAGCTTCTTGCCCAGGTACTCCGGTGTGCGGCCGACCATCAGCCCGGCCAGGAACATCGCGATGATCGCCATCACCAGGATGCTGTACAGACCGGTGCCGACACCGCCGGGCGTCATCTCGCCGAACAGCATGTTCAGCAGCGTCCCGCCGCCGCCCAGCCCGCTGTAGCTGTCGTGCATGGAGTTCACCGCACCCGTGGAGGTGCCCGTGGTCGAGTCGGCGAACAACGCCGAGCCCGCGACGCCGAAGCGGGTCTCCTTGCCCTCCAACGGCCGCAGTCCGGTGGACTCGGCCCACCAGATCACCGCGAGCATCCCGGACCACAGCGTCCCCATGACCCCGAGCAGCACGTAACCCTGCTTGGGGTTGCCGACGAGCTTGCCGAACGTGCGGGTCAGCGACACCGGGATCACCAGCAGCAGGAAGATCTCCACCAGGTTCGACCACGAGTTCGGGTTCTCGAACGGGTGCGCCGAGTTCGCGTTGAAGATGCCACCGCCGTTGGTGCCGAGCAGCTTGATGGACTCCTGGCTCGCGGCCGGGGCGAGCGCGATGGTGTGCTCCGCGCCGTCCGGGCCGACGACCGTGACGCCGGAGCGCAGGCTCATCACCACGCCGAGTCCGATGAGGACGATCGCGGAGAGGAACGCCATCGGCAGCAGGATCCGCAGCGTGCCGCGGACCAGGTCGACCCAGAAGTTGCCGAGCCTGTCGGTCTTCGAGCGGATGAACCCGCGCACCAGCGCCATCGCGACCGCCAGCCCCACGGCGGCGGACACGAAGTTCTGCACGGTCAGCCCGACCATCTGCACGGTGTGGCCCATGACGACCTCGGGCACGTAGGACTGCCAGTTCGTGTTGGACACGAAGCTGGCGGCGTTGTTGAACGCCATGCCCGGCGGGACCGCGCCGCGACCGAAGTCGAACGGCAGCAGCGGTTGCAGCCGTTGCAGCAGGTAGAGGAGGACGACGGACACGAAGGAGAACCCGAGCACTCCCTGGGCGTAGGTGCCCCACCGCTGCTCGGAGTCCGGGTCGACCCGGACGACGCGGTAGACGGCGGCCTCCGCGCGGGTGTGCTTCGCCGTGCTGAACACGCGGGCCATGTAGTCGCCGAGCGGGCGGTAGACCACCGCCAGCGCGGCGAGGAGGACGGCGACCTGGAGCAGGCCCGCCACGGTCGATGACATCAGAACTTCTCCGGCCTGATCAGCGCGACGAACAGGTACACGATCAACAGCAGGGCGAGCACGCCACCCACGGCGTTCGCCAGTACCCCGGTGCCGCTCACAGCCGCTCCAGTCCGCGCACCGCGAGCGCCACCAGCGCGAACACCCCGATCAGCAGCAAGGCGTAGGCCAGGTCGGCCATCTGCGCTGCTCCTTCCCCACATGGGCTCCGGGCCACCCCGACGGCGACCTCCACGAGGAGGAGCGTGCGCCGCCGGATCGCCCGTTCGGCGGTCCCTGACGGCTCCTTGACACGCCTGACCGGCGCGTTGACGCGATCTTGACGCCGTGGTGACGCCGGTCATCCGCCATCACCCGGCCGAGCGGGACGCCGGGGCGTCGGCTCTCACGCGGAGTAGCCCCCGGCGGTGGACCGGACCGCCACCCCCTGCGCGAGCCACCGGCCGTTCGGAGCAGCGCGGTCCCCCGTTCCCGTCCCCGCTGTCGGACCCACCGCCTACGATCCGCCCGTGATCTCCGAACCATCACTGCCCGCCGAGTTGCGGGACCTGTTCGCCGACGGCGCCGCGGGCCGAGTCCTCTCCGTCCCGCTCCCGCCCGGCCGTTCCGTCGTCTCCGAGGAAGAGGAGGAGGGCGACCGGCCCGCGTTCTGGCTGAGCGACAAGCCCGCCCCCGAGGGGCTGTGGGCGAGGTTGCGCGCCGACCACGCCCGGTCCGGCCTGTGGCCGCTGCTGCTCGACGCGCTGGACGACGAGGACGAGGACTACCGCCCGTGGGGCAACGGCGAGGTGCTGCCGGGCGACATGTCCTCCCCCGCCGACCACGACCCGGACGCGCTGCTCAAGGGCTGGTGGGCCCACTACAGCGAGGGGGGCGAGGCACTGACCGCCCCCTACGGCCGGGTGTGGCCGGGTCTGGCCTCCACGACGGCGCCGCGCGTCGACCCGGACGTCGTCGCCGACGGCCTCGCCGAGCAACTGCTGGCGGGCCACGGCTCGATGCGCCTCGGCCTGGTCGCGGCGGACCGGGGCTCGGACGCGCTGGCCGTGTCGGGCTGGACCGGTCCGATGAACTACACGAACGACACGGCAGAGGTGTCGGCCGTGCTGCGGAACTGGGAGGACCGGTTCGGCGTGCGGGTGGTGGGCGTCGGGTTCGCCACGCTCCTGCTCAGCGTCGCCGCGCCGCCGAGCACGTACGTGGAGGCGCTGGCCGTGGCCGCCGAGCACTTCGCGTTCTGCCCGGACAACGTCCTCCAGGGTCCTTCACCGCAGACGCTGGCCGCCTACGCCGAACGCCTGGTCGGCGACCACTCGTGGGCCTTCTGGTGGGACTGACGGCCGGGGGCGCCGCCTGATCAGGCAGCGCCCGTGGCCCGCAGGCGCTCGTCGCGCGCGGCGATGGCCTCCCACGTGGACGGCACGACGAGGTCGGCGCCGTCGCCCACGCTGTTCTGGGCGAACTCGACGTACGGGCGCTGGCGGGCCGCGTAGCGCTCGAACGCGGCGGTGTGGTCCCCGGCGGCCCGCTCCAGTTCCTCGGCGAGGAAGTGCGCGCCGGTGAAGGCGAGCGACGTGCCGCGCCCGGACAACCCGGTGGCGCAGTGGGCGGCGTCGCCGATGAGCACGACCCGGCCGCGGTGCCAGGTCGGCAGGTGGATCTGGCTCACCGAGTCGAAGTACAGCTCGGGGTCGTCGTGGACGGCGTCGACCAGGTCGGGCACCTTCCACGCCCGGTGGTCGGCGAACGCGTCGACGAGGATCTTCTTCTGCGCGTCCAGGTCCCGGTAGTCGTAGGCGATGGGTTCCGACCGGAACATGAGGATGCCGAGCGCCCGGTCCTGGTAGCGCGCGATCCCCGCCAGGTGGCCGGGGTAGTTGTACATCGGGTTGAGCCGGTCGGACCCGACTTCGCCGGGCAGGTCGACGAGCGAGATGTAGAGCCCCAGGTGGCGGGCGTAGTCGCTCTCGGGCCCGAAGACCAGGCGCCGCACCGTCGAGTGCTGGCCGTCGGCGCCGACCACGAGGTCGAAGCGCGCGGTGTCGCCGGACTCGAACCGCACGTCGACGCCGGCGCCGTCGTCGACCAGCGACTCCACGGAGTCGCGGAACCGGATCACCACGTCCGGCGGCAGCGCGTCGACCAGGACGTTGGCCAGGTCCTCCCTGGCGATCTCGACGTCGTCGTCGGAGTCGCCGATCTCGCGCAGCGGCAGGCGGGCGACCGGCGTGCCGTCGCCGTCCACGAACTGGGTCAGCTCCGTCATGCGGACCCGCCGCTCGCGGATCCCCTCCAGCAGGCCCATCTCGGCGGCGACCTGGATCGCGTCGCCGCGGATGTCGATCGGCGACCCGTTGACGCGGAAGTGCGACGCGCGTTCGACGACGGTCACGCCGTGACCCCGTGAGGCGAGGTCCACCGCCACCGCCAGCCCTGCCATGCCCGCGCCGGAAACGAGGATGTTCATCGGACACCGTCCTTAAAGTGATTTTCTGTCACTTTAACGTACCACCGTCGCCGGTCTGCGAAGATCGAGCCGACGTCCACGACCGGACCGGGAGCGACGACGGATGACGAAACCGGTGGCCCAGCGCCCTGGCGGCCGCACCGCCCGCGTGCGCGCCCAGATCCTCGACGCGACGGCGAGGCTGGTCGCGCGCGACGGCATCGCGGGCTTCCGCTACGAGGAGGTCGCCGAGCTGGCGGGCGCGCACAAGATGACCGTCTACCGGAACTGGCCGGACCGGAACAGCCTGGTCAGCGAGGCGCTGCTGGCCGCGGCCGAGCACACCGCCACCCTCTCGGACACCGGGGACCTCCGCCAGGACCTGGTCGACTTCCTGCTGGCGCTGGCCGCGGGCATGGCCGACCCGACCGGCCGCGCGCTCGTGCTGGCGATCCAGTCGGCCAAGGACAACCCCGACCTCCGCGCCACGACGAACACCGTCCTGGCCCACCGCGTGGCACTGGTCCAGCACCGGGTCGACCACGCGGTGGCCCTGGGCGAGATCCCCCAGGTCGACGCCCTCCTGCTGGCGGACCTCCTCTCCGGCCCGGTGCAGCTCCACGTGAGCCGCGACCTCCGCCCGTTCACCCGCGAGGACGCGGAGAGGATCGTCGACGTGGTGCTCGCGGGCCTCCGGGCGACGGCTCGGTAACCGCCGCGAGAACATGGCGATGTCCTTGCCGGAGCAGCTCCTCCGCACGCGGCTGTTCACCCTCGGCGTGCCGGACCGGTTCACCGTCGTGCCGGACGGGCGAACCGTGCTCTACCTGCGCGGCCGTGCGGGCGACGACCCGCTGACCTGCCTGTGGGCGTTGGACCTCGACTCCGGCGAGGAGCGGGTGCTGGCCGATCCCGCGGCACTGGGCCGGGACGCGGGTATCGACGCCTGCGCCGCGGCCGGGAGGACCGTGGTCTTCGCGCTGGCGGGTGAGCTGTGGACGGTGGCGGGCGGGGACGCGCCGCTGCCGGTCCGAGGTCCCGCGACCGATCCGCGTCCCGATCCCCGTGGCGAGCGGATCGCCTACCTGTCCGGCGGTTCCCTGCGCGTGGTCGACGCCGACGGCACCGGGGACCGGGCCGTCGCCGACCCCGACGGGCCGGAGGTCGTGTTCGGGAGGGCCGAGCACACCGCCGTCACGGACCCCGACGGCAATCGCGGGTACTGGTGGGCGCCGGACGGCACCCGGCTGCTGGTCGCACGGGTGGACTCGTCGGCCGTCGACGTGTGGCACCTGGCCGATCCGACCGAGCCCGCCCGGCCGCCGCGACAGGTGCGGTACGCGGCGGTCGGGAGGGCCAACGCCGAGGTGTCGCTGTGGATCGCGGGGCTCGACGGGACGCGCGTCGAAGCGCGGTGGGACCGGGCCGCCTTCGAGTACCTGGTGGGCGCAGGGTGGGACGCGCACGGGCCGTACGCCGTGGTGCAGTCTCGCGACCAGCGCACGGTGCGGTTCCTCGGGATCGCTCCGGCCGACGGCCGCACGACCGTCCTGGCCGAGCAGCGGGACGACCGCTGGGTGAGCCTGGTTCCCGGCCTCCCGGCGCGCACGGCGGGAGGCGCGCTCGTCTCGCACGCCGACGACCGGGGCACTCGACGACTGACGGTCGACGGGGCGGCTGTCACACCACCGGGCCTCCAGGTGCGGGCCGTGCACGGCGTCGACGGTGACGAGGTGCTGTTCGCCGCGTCCGAGGACCCCACCGAGAGCCACCTGTGGAGTTGGCGGGCCGGGCGGCTCCGGCGGCTGACCACCGGCGCGGCGGTGCACGCGGGAGTGGTCCGCGACGGGGTCGTGGTCCGGGTCGCGAGGGGCGCGGACGTCCGCGTTTCCGTGCTGCGCCAGGGGAAGCCGCCGGTTTCCGTCCCGTCTCGGGCACAGGCGCCGGTACTGGACGCGCGGCCGACGCACCTCGTCCTGGGGCCGCGGGCGCTGCGGGCCGCGCTGCACCTGCCGTCCTGGCACGGCGGCGACGGGACGCTGCCGGTCTTGGTCGACTCCTACGGCGGTGCCGCCACGCAGCGGGTCACGGCCGAGGTCGGCTGGCGGTCGCTGGTGTCGCGGTGGTTCGCGGAGCAGGGTTTCGCGGTCCTGGTGGTCGACGGCGCGGGCACGCCGGGGCGTGGGCCGGACTGGGAGCGGGAGGTGCACGGCGACCTGTTCGGGCCGGTGCTGGACGACCAGGTGGCCGCGCTGCGGGAGGCCGCCGCGCTGCACCCGGTGCTGGACCTCGGCCGGGTCGGCGTGCGCGGGTGGTCGTTCGGCGGGTCGCTCGCGGCGCTGGCCGTGCTGCGCAGGCCGGACGTGTTCCACGCCGCCGTGGCGGGCGCCGGGGTGACCGACCAGCGGCTCTACAACGCGCACTGGCGCGAGCGGTTCCTCGGCCACCCCGACGAGTTCCCGGAGCGGTACGAGGCCGCTTCGCTGGTGCGGATGGCGCCGGAGCTGACCCGGCCGCTGCTGCTGGTCCACGGCCTCGCCGACGACAACGTCCACCCGGCCAACGCGCTGCGCCTCTCACGGGCCCTGCTGGAGGCGGGACGGCCGCACGAGGTGCTGCTCCTGCCCGGTGTCGGTCACCAGGCGATGGGCCTCGCGGTCAGCGAGAACCTCCTGCTGCGCCAGGCGCGGTTCCTGCGACGGCACCTGGGCGGGTGATCACCGCGTCCACCAGCCAGGCGATGTCGTCGGCCGTGCGCTCCGGCGTGTCAGACGGCTGCATCACGTGGCTGAGCACGGCGCGGACGACCACGTCGATCGTGACGGCGAACTGGTGGTCGTCGAGCGGGTGCGCGAACGTCGTGAGGCGGTGGGTCAGCACGGCCTTCGCCGTCGTGAGCAGTGAACTCGCGTGCGTGGTGAGCAGGGGCAGCAGGGCGGTGTCCGCGTCGTGCGTGGCGGACACGATGGCGCGCAGCAGGGCGTTGTCCCGCGCCAGGTCCAGCACCGCCCGGACGGCGCCGCGGATCGACGCCGCCAGGTCGTCCGGGTCGCGGTCGAAGGCCCGCTCCACCGCGGCGAGGAACCGGCCCAGCTCGTCGTGGACCATGGCCTCGGCCAGCGCCTGCTTGGACCCGATCTCGTTGTAGACGGTCTGCCTGCTCACGCCGACGGTCTCGGCCAGTGCCGCCATGGTGACCGTCGACCACCCGGACCGGGCCGTCAGCTCGATCGCGGCGGCGATGATGCGCCGCCGGTGCGCGCCGTCCGTCATGGTGATCATCCTAGGCGGCCCCCGACACGACGAAGTCGCGCTTCTCCCGCACGCCGCAGTCGGGGCAACACCAGGTGTCGGGCACGGCGGACCACGGTGTGCCCGCGGGGAAGCCCTCCCGCGGGTCGCCGACCCGCTCGTCGTAGACGTACCCGCATCCGGGGCACCGCCCGCCCGTGCCCGCCGCGGCGACGACCGGGAGGTCTGCGACCACGACCTCGGGCCGCGTCGCGGGCACCGGGTACTTCGCCAGCACCTCCTCCCGCCTGCTGGGCTGGATGTTCGCCAGGCTCATGTCGCCGTCGAAGTGCGCGAGCACCCTGGGGTCCATGACTCGGCGCCACGCGGGCGGCACGAGCGCCAGGAGGATCATCCCGGCGTACCCGGTCGGCAGCGACGGCGATTCCTCGAAGTCGCGCAGCGACTGGTAGCGGCGGGTCGGGTTCGCGTGGTGGTCGCTGTGCCGCTGGAGGTGGTACAGCAGGACGTTGGTGGCGATGTTGTTGGAGTTCCAGCTATGCCGCGGCGCCACCCGCTCGTAGCGCCGCCTGCCGGGCGCGCCGACCATCCGCCGGGCCATCCCGTAGTGCTCCAGGTAGTTGACGACCTCCAGCAGGGAGAAGCCGACGACCGCCTGCACGACGAGGTACGGCAGGACCCCGAAGCCCAGCCACGCCACCACCGCACCCCACAGCACGACGGACATCAGCCACGCGTTCAGCACGTCGTTGCCGAGGTGGATCGGGTGCCCGCCGCGCCGGGCGTAGCGCTTCTCCTCCAGCCGCCACGCGCTGGCGAGCGACCCGAGCACGGTGCGCGGCCAGAACCGGTAGAAGCTCTCCCCCACCCGGCTGCTGGCCGGGTCGTCCGGTGTCGCGACGCGCACGTGGTGGCCGCGGTTGTGCTCGATGGAGAAGTGGCCGTAGAAGCTCTGCGCCAGCGCGATCTTGGACAGCCACCGCTCGTGGCTCTCCTTCTTGTGGCCCAGTTCGTGCGCGGTGTTGATGCCGATCCCGCCGACGCACCCGATCGTCACCGCCAGGCCGATCTTGTCCACTGTGGACAGCCCGCTGTGCGCGATCGCCCAGAACGCCGTCGCGAAGCCCGCGTACTGGATCGGCAGGAACAGGTAGGTGATCCAGCGGTAGTACCGGTCGTTCTCCAGCGCCTCGATCACGTCGTCCGGCGGGTTCGACCGGTCGAGCCCGGTCAGCAGGTCGATCGCGGGGACGACCACCAGGATCACGATCGGCCCGAGCCAGAACCACACGCCCCAGCCGGTCAGCGCGTGCAGCCCCACCGCGGCGAAGACCAGCGACGGGACCACGAGGCCGATCAGCCACAGGTACCGCTTCCCGTCGGTCCACCCCTCGGTCGACCCGTCGGGGATCGTGCCGGTGTCCGCCATGAGCCCGACCTCCTGCGCTCGCTGATTTACACGAAGGTAGCTTTTGTAAAGTCGATTTGACAAGAGGGCACGATCTGTAAAGCCGATTGACGGCTTGACGACACCCCCGCGAGTTGCCACGCTCGGTCCACCGGTTGTTGTTAGCGCTAACATCGCCCTGCTGATGGCGGCGCCCGTTCAACGGAGAACTGATGACCGCTGCACGCACGCACTCCCGCGTCCTCCGCCTCGCGGTGGCCGCGTCCCTGCTACTGGCCACCTGCGCGGCGACGGCCGGAACGGCCTCCGCCGCGGCCGTCACCGTCCGACCCGACCCGAGCTACCAGCAGCAGCCCTTCCAGGGCTGGGGCACCAGCCTGGTGTGGTTCGCCAACGCCACCGGCGGCTACCCCGACGCCATCCGCACCCGCCTCGCGGACCTGCTGTTCGGCGCGGACGGCCTGAACCTGAACATCGCCCGGTACAACATCGGCGGCGGCAACGCGCCCGACGTGCCGCCGTACCTGCGGGCGGGCGGCGCGGTGCCCGGCTGGTGGAAGGCGCCCGCGGGCACCACCAGGACCGATACCGACTGGTGGCGCCCCGGCGATCCCGCGCTGTTCGACCGGGCCGCCGATCCCCGCCAGCGCTGGTGGGTCGACCGGATCAAGTCGCGGGTCGACCGGTGGGAGGCGTTCAGCAACTCGCCGCCGTGGTTCCAGACCGTCAGCGGCTACGTCTCCGGCGGGTTCGACGCCAACGCCGACCAGCTCCGCCGGGACCGGATCGGCGACTTCGCCTCCTACCTGACGCAGGCGGTCGACGAGCTGGAACGGGCGCACGGCATCAGGTTCGGCACGCTGGACCCGTTCAACGAGCCCAACACCTCCTACTGGCGCACGACCCTGGGCGCCAACGGCAACCCGACCGGCGGCAGGCAGGAGGGCGCCCACCTGGGTCCGGCGTTGCAGGCGGAGGTCGTTCCGGCCGTCGCCGCCGCACTCGCGCGGGCGGCGACCGACGCGGTGGTGTCCGCCCCCGACGAGACCAACCCCGGCACGTTCGCCACCGACTGGAACGGCTACCCGCAGGCGGTGCGCGGCCAGGTCGGGCAGCTCAACGTGCACACCTACGGCACCGCCCGCCGCACGTCGGCGCGCGACATCGCCAAGGGCGCGGCGAAGCCGCTGTGGATGAGCGAGGTCGACGGGTCGTGGGGCGACGGCCAGAGCTTCACCAGCATGGACCCCGGCCTGGGGATCGCCGAGCGCGTCATCGACGACCTGCGCGAGTTGGAACCGGTGTCGTGGCTGCTCTGGCAGGCGATCGAGGACTACGACAACATGAAGCCCGGCGGTGAATCGCCGAACGGGATGAATTGGGGCGTCGTGCAGATCCCCTTCACCTGCGGCCCGAACGACACGCTCACGACCTGTCCGATCAGGACGAACACCAAGTTCCACACCCTGCGCAACTTCACCCATCACATCCGGCCGGGCGACCGGCTGGTCAAGGTCGGGACGACGTCCGACGTGGCGGCCGTGCGCGGGACCTCCGACGCGCTGAAGTCGGTGGTGCACCTCAACAAGACCACCGAGGCGCAGCAGGTGACGCTCGACCTCTCGGCGTTCGCCACCGTCACCTCGGGCGCCACCGTCCGCCCGGTGACCACCGACGCGAACGGCGCCCTCGTCACCGGAACCGCCGTGCCCGTGCGCGACCGCGCCGCCACGCTCACCGTGCCCGCCCGGTCGGTCACCACGTTCGTCGTCGACGGCGTCTCCGGCGTCGCCCAGGGCACCGGGCTGCCGGGCAGGGACCACCGGCTCACCGGCGTGCAGAGCGGCAAGTCGTTGGCGCCGAACGGAACCGGCCTCGTGCAGCGCGACACCAACACCGCGGCGGCCGATCAGCGCTGGCGCTTCGAGCGCCGCACCGACGGCTTCGGCAACCGGACCCAGTTCGCGATCACCAACGTCGGCACCGGCCAGCGCCTCGCGGCCACCGGGTCCGGCGTCGGGCTGACCACGCCGACCTCCGACGGACCGACCGCGCGGTGGGTGCTGTCCACCACCGGCGACGGCACGTGGACGGTGGTCAACGCCGGAACGGGGACGCTGCTGGACGTCACGGGCGAGTCGCGCGCGAACGGGGCGCCGATCGGGCTGTACCAGCCGACGTCCGGCGACAACCAGCGGTGGACGGCGGTCGCCGTGAGCTGAGAACCGGAGTCCGGTGTGGAGGGCGCGACTCCACACCGGACTCCGGAAAACTACCCGGCGGAGCAGGTGGGCGTCGGCCCGCCTCCGGTGCCGGTGCCCTGGTAGCCGAACTCGGTCGACTGGCCCGCCGCGATGGTGCCGTTGAACGCGACGTTGGCGAACTGGACCGCGCCGCTGTTCGCGCTCTTGGTGGCGTTCCAGATGCTCGTGATCGCCGCGCCGGACGGCAGGGTCGCGTCGACCTTCCACCCGTTGATCTGCGACGAGCCCGCGGTGACCTTCACGGTGGCGACGAAGCCGCCGTTCCACTGGTTGACCGACACCGACGCCGTGCACCCGCCACCGACCGACGGGGTGGTCGTCGTGGTCGTGGTGGTGGTCGTCGTGGTTGTCGTCGTCGTGGTCGGGCCGTCGGAGAGGGTCGGGGTCGTCCAGTCCCGCCACTGCGCGAGGTTCCCCGCCGCCTTGCCGGAGATCCGGATGACGCCGGGGGCGTTGCCGGTCTTCAGCAGGAACTTCTGGATGTTCTGCTGCAACGGCGTCCGCCACTCGGACCGGTTGGCGCAGTGGTTGCCGTCCTGGACGTCGGACCAGTAGGTGATGTTCTCGCCCGCGCCGAGCGCCTTGTACACCTCCGCGCCGCCGAGGGCCGCCACGCTCGCGGACCTCGGGCCGAGGTTGGCGATGTGCGGGTTGTCCATGATGAACAGCCCTCGCGGCGCGACCATGGCCACCATCTCGTGCGTGTCCACCGGCAGGCCGTTCGGATTGCCGGTGAACGAGCCGAACGCGTCGCCGAACCAGGGCTGCTCGCCGTACGCGCTGCTCAGGCTCTGCGCGCCCTCGCCGGGGATCCCGCGGAAGATCGGCACCCCCGCCGTGCCGGACTCGATCGGCATGGTCAGTGCGACGCGCTGGTCGAACACCCCGACCGTGAAGGCGCCCTTGCCGAAGCGGGAGCACCCCGTGACGCCGACCGCGTCCGCCTTGAGGACGCTGCCGCCGGACGACTCGATCACGTCGATCAGCCTGCTCACGCCCCAGGCCCAGGCGGCCAGCAGACCCGTGCCGCTCGACGAGCCGTAGACGCTGTAGAACGCGCCCTGCTTGTTGCTGCGGGGTGTGCCCTCCTTGCCGACGGCGTACGGGTCGTAGCTGATGACGGCCGCGCCCGCGGCCTTGATGGTGGCGGTGTCCGCGCCGAACCCGCCCAGCACGACGACGGCCGGGAACGGGCCGGTGCCGCTGGGCAGTTCGACCCGCGCCGAGAAGCTGGAGCTCTTGCCGTTGTGGGAGACGTTGACGGTGATGCCGGTGCTCGACACCGTTCCCGTGACGGTGGCGGGTTTCGGGGGCTTCTCGCCGTAGACGGACCTCTCCGCGAGCTTCTTGATCTCCGCGCGCCTGCACCGCCAGTCGGACCTGCTGCTGACGCGCGTGCCGTTCAGCCTGGTGAAGGGGTCGGGGAGCTTCGCGTTGGAGGGTGTCGAACCGGGGAGGGTCACCGGGCAGTCGGCGCCCTCGTCCTCGACGGCGGCGACGGCCGCCACGACGTCGGGGGCCGCCGCGGTCGTCGCGATCACCGTCGCCGAGCCGACGACCGTGAGCACCGCCGCCGCCAGCAGGACGACCGCCGAACGGATCCTGGATCGAGCCGAGCTGATGATCACCTGGGCTCTCCTTCCGTGAGGGGTGGTGGAGGAGTCGGCAGGATCGACGCTCGCCGGTGTCGACGAGCTAAAGTTTCGGGGAAGTTAGCGAAACATGTCAATGCGCCGATCCCGGCGCGCGGTCTCACATGGCGCTCACAGCGGGTAGCGAGCGGACGGCCGGTTGCCCGCTCGACCGACGCCGCCCTACAGTCAGGGCAGTCGTACAGGGCGACTGCCCTACGTGGGAGGTGCGCGTGAGTTCTCCGGCGGCGCGACGGGGTCTGGAGGTCCGGCGGCGGCTGCTGGCCGCGGCGGTCGAACTCGTCCCGGAACGCGGCTGGGCGGGCGTGAGCACGAGGGTCCTGGCCGAGCGCGCCGGGGTGACGCCGAGCGTCGTGCACTACCACTACCCCACGCTGCGGGCGCTGCTGACCGAGGCCGTGGTCGGGCACGTGCGGCAGGCGCTGGGCGAGGTGGAGGCGTTCCTCGCCACCGCGTCCACCCCAGAGGACGCCGTCGACGCGCTGATCGCGTCGGTGGAGCGGTACACCGGGTCCGACCCGACGTCCCTGCTGCTCACCGAGTCCTACCTCGCGGCGACGCGCGACGAGGAGCTGCGCGAACGGCTCGGCGGGGCGGTCGTGGAGTTCCGGCTGCGGTTCGGCGCCTGGCTGGGCGAGCGCGGCGTGCCGGACCCCGAGCGGACGGCCGCCGTGCTGATCGCCGCGGTCGACGGGCTGCTGCTGCACCGCGGCCTCGGGGCGGCGCCGGACTCGGCCGCCGTCCTGCGCAGGCTCGTCGACCGGGGTGGCCGCGCGTGAGGGTCGTGGTCTGCGGAGCGGGGATCGCCGGGCTCACCTTCGCGAACCGGATGTCGTCCTCGGGCCATGAGGTCGTGCTGCTGGACCGCGCCCCCGGTCCCCGGCCGCAGGGGTACATGATCGATTTCTTCGGCCCCGGCCTGGACGCCCTCGACGCGATGGGGCTGCTGCCCGCGGTCGACGAGGTCCGCTACCACGTCGACGAGGCGACCCTCGTGGACGGGCGCGGGCGGCGCACGGTCGGGGTCCGCACCCCCGGACTCGCGGGCGGCACGCTGGTCAACGTCCTGCGACCGGACCTCGAAGGCGTGCTGCGCGCCCGCCTCCCGGCGGGCGTCGACGTGCGCTACGGCACCGGGCCGGTCGCCGTGACCGACCGCGGCGACCGGGTGGAGGTCGCGCTCACCGACGGGTCCACGCTCGGGGCGGACCTGCTCGTCGGCGCCGACGGCGTCCACTCGACGGTCCGCCGACTCGTCTTCGGCGACGAGCGGGAGTACCTGCGGTACCTGGGTTTCCACACCGCCGCGTTCCTCTTCGACGCGCCGCGGGTGCACGCCGCCACCCGCGGCCGCTTCACCCTCACCGACACCGTCGGCAGGCAGATGGGGTTCTACGGGCTGCGCGACGGCCGGGTCGCGACGTTCGCCGTGCACCGCACCCCGGACCCGACCACCCCCGCCGACGTCAGGGAGTCCGTCCGCGACACCTACCGCGGCCTCGGCTGGATCGTCCCCGAGGCGCTCGACCTGTGCCCGCCGTCGGAGGAGATCTACTACGACCAGGTCTCCCAGGTGCACGTCCCGGAGTGGAGCAGGGGCCGGGTCGTGCTCATCGGGGACGCGTGCCACGCCGTGTCCCTGCTCGCGGGCCAGGGGGCGTCGCTCGGCGTCGCGGGCGCCTACGTGCTCGCCGACCAGCTCACCCGCGCACCGGTCGACCGGGCGACGGCGGCGTACGAACGCCTGTGGCGCCCCGTCGTCGAGGAGAGGCAGCGGGTGGGCCGCGCGGGCGCCCGCTGGTTCCTGCCCGCTTCGGCGGTCGAACTCGTCGTCCGCCGCGCCGCGCTGCGCCTGACCCGCTTCCCGGCCGTCAGCCGCTGGGTCGCCGCCACGATCGTCGGCAAGTCGACCGACGTCGTCACCACCCCGCGCCGGGAACCGATCGATCCGGCATAGCCACCGGTGGGCCGTTCGCCCGAACCCGCTGCCGCCGTATCCGTTTCGTGACCCTCGGATCTGAATCCAGCAGAGGGGTAGTCCTCTCTCGATCGTGTGTACGGACACACCGCGCTCGTGGACCACACCCGCGTCGGCCGCGTCCCGCGCGAGTGGTCACCCAAGACCGAGTGGGTGGTCGTGACAGGACCGGTCACCCACTCGCACCCAGTTCAGCCGAGCACCGCACCACGCACCGTCGGAGCCGCCACGACGACGGCGGTCAGAAGGGACGCACACGATGACGATCCGTTCGCCTCAGCGGCCTGCCACCAGGGCCGACCACCCCGACCTGCCCGTGTGGCCGCAGTGGTCGCTGGACAAGCACGGCGCTCGGATGCTGCACCCCGTGGGCGCGACGCGGAGGCCAGACGGCTCGGTCACGCGGTCGACCGTGTACCGCACGGCGGTCATGCTCATGCCGCACGGGGTGCTCGCCAACACCGAGTCGTGCGCCGAGGTCGACGCCGAGCTGAACCTCGTCGGGCTGAGCATGAAGCGCTCCGCCGAGGAGGCCTGGCCCGTTCCGGAGCTGCCGGAGGAGCTGGACGTGCTGGACGGTCCGACCCGCGACCGCGTCCCCGTCCCCGTCGTCCTCTTCCCCCACGGCAGGACCACCGCGGAGGTGGACGCGTGGACCGGTGTGCGGCAGATCCGCCTGGGCCTGGACCAGGGGCGGATCGACCGGCTCCGGCCCGGCGTCGACGCGATCGCGCTGGAGCACCTGATGGTCGGGGCCTCCTTCGGCGGCGTGCCGACGTGGAGCCCGCACGACGTGCGCGGCGACACCGACGACGGCGGCGCGGGCGAGCCCTACCGGCTGCTGCCCGTGGCCTTCACGGGTGCGCGCCCACGGCGGCGGCGGGTGTGCGCGCAGGACGAGCGCCGGGTCGTCGTCGCCGTGCCGGACTCCGGTCTCAACACCCACCCCTGGTTCGGGGTCGAGGAGATCGGCGACCCGCTGCCCGCCGACGGGTTCGTGCAGGTCTTCGAGGCGGCCGAGGTCGCGCTGCGCGAGCAGGCGCGGCGGCTCGACGGCCTGACGCCGACGCAGGTACTGACCAGCGTGTGGGAGGACCCGCCGTACACCGACGAGCTGTCGGAGCAGATCGGCAGGGCCACCGGGCACTTCACGTTCATCGCGGGCCGGATCCACCAGAACGCGCCGGACGCGGACGTGCTCGCGCTGCGGGTCCTGCACCCCGACAACGTCTGCTACGAGGCGGACCTGCTGCTGGCGCTGTGGATGCTCGTCGGCCGGATCAAGCGGGGCGGGCACGTGGACGTCGTGTCGCTGTCGATCGGCGGGTACGTCGAGGACGACTCCGACGCCGCGCGGCACCTGCGCGAGGTCGTCACCGAGCTGACCGACCTCGGTGTGGTCGTCGTGGCGGCGGCGGGCAACGACGCCACCACCCGGCCCTTCTACCCGGCGGCGCTCTCGGAGGACGACCCTCTGGTGCTGGGCGTCGGCGCGCTCAACCCGGACGGCACCGAGGCGTGGTTCAGCAACGCCGGGGCGTACGTCACCGTCGAGGCCACCGGCGCGAACGTCCTGAGCACGTTCCCGACGAGCCTGCGCGGGGCGCGGGGCGCGCAGATGACGACCCTGTCCGGTGCCAGGCAGACCGCCGACCCGGACTGCTTCACCAGCGGGTTCGCCATCGGGTCCGGCACGTCCTACGCCGCGCCCGAGGTCGCGGCCGAGGTGGCCGTGACGCTGGCGGGCGCCGCGGGCGGCATCGCGGTCCCGGAGACCGCGTCCAGGGCGGAGCGCGCGGCCGACGCGGTGAAACGGCTGCTGACGTGACGAACGGCCACCGGCGTCTGGACGACGAGCAGTTGGGCGCGCTGCTGGAGAAGACGCGGTCGGGTGACCGGTCGAGCCTCGAAGCGGTGGTGCGCGACCTGACGCCGCTGCTGTGGCACGTCGCCAGGGCGCAGGGCCTCGACTCCGAGACGAGCGCGGACGTCGTGCAGACGACCTGGTTGAAGCTGCTGCGCGCCCTGGACGCCATCCGCGCCCCCGGCGCGCTGGTGAGCTGGCTGGTCACCACGACGAAGCGGGAGGCGTGGCGGGTCAGCCGAGCCCAGCGCACCGAACGGCCGGTGGGCGACGACGCGTTCTTCGACGAGCCCGACGAGGCTCCCGGTCCGGAGGACCACGTCGTCGTGTCGACGCGCAACAAGGAGCTGTGGGCGGCGGTGGAGCAGTTGCCGCAGCGGTGCAGGCAACTGCTGCGCATCGTCGCGTTCCTGCACCGACCGGACTACAGCGAGGTGTCCGCCGCGCTGGGCATGCCGCGCGGGTCGATCGGTCCGCAGCGCGGCCGGTGCCTCGGCAGGCTGCGCACCCTGCTGGCCCCGAAGGGAGAGTGACCGGTGAGCACCGACGACGAACTGCTGGGCAGGCTGAGGGACGTGTGGGACGAGGCGGACCCCGCGCCCGCGATCCTCGCCGACCTCGCGTGCTTCGCGCTCGACCACGCCACCGCCGACGACGAGGTGCTCGACGTCGTGCGGAAGCCCCGGCTCACGGCGTCCGCGCGCGGCGACGAGCGCTCGCAGCTCATCACGTTCGACAGCGCCAGCCTGACCATCATGGTCAACGTGACGCCGCACGCCGACGGCTCGCTGAGGCTCGACGGGTGGATCACGCCGCCCGCCGCGTACCCGGTGGAGCTGCGCACGCCCACGAGCACGCGCTCCACGTCGTGCGACGGCAACGGCCGGTTCGCGTTCACCGGCGTGGTCCCGGCGCTGGCCCAGCTCTTCGTGCGGGCCAACGGGACGGTCACCACGCCGGCCATAGCGCTGTGACCGGTGCCTCAGCGCGGGCGCGGGCCCTGCACGACCGCGGCCGGGCGGCGCTGGGCGCGGGCCGGTCGGCGGAGAGCCTGCGGCTGTTCCGGACGGCGCTCGGGCTGCTGTCCTGGCCCGGTGCGACCGATCCGGACGACCGGACGGCCGCCGCGCGAGTGCTGATCAGCGCGGCGGCGGCCGAGGTCCACCTCGGCCGCTCCCCCGCGGGCTTCGCCCTGCTCGACGAGGCCGAGACCGCCGTCGCCCCCGAGGACCGCGGCACGCTGCTGCTGCAACGGGGGCTGCTGTGCATCCTCACCGGCCGCATGGACGAGGCGTTGCGGCACCTCAACGAGGGCATCCCGCTGCACACCGACCCGGCGGACCGCTACGGCCTCGCGAGCGCCCTGCTCAACCGGGCCATGGTGCACAGCCTGGCGGGCAGGCCCCGGATCGCGGCGGCCGACCTGGAGCGGTGCGAGGAGATCGCCCACGCCGCGGACCTCCCGCTGATGGTCGCCAAGGCCAGGCTCAACCGCGGCTACTGCGAGATGCTGATGGGCGACATCCCGGCCGCGCTGCACTCGTTCGACCTGGCGAAGCCGGGGTTCGCCCGGCACGCCGAGGGTTTGCTGCCGGTGCTGGCGATCGACCGGGCGCGAGCGCTCATGCAGGCCGGGCTGGCCGACGAGGCCGCCGCGGAGCTGGACGAGGCGATCCGGCTGCTCGGGCGCGCCGGGCCGACCTACGAGCGCGCGGAGGCGGCGCTGACCCGTGCGAGCGCCGCCGTGTCCCAGGGGGACGCGCGGACGGCGCGACTGTGGGCGCGGCGGGCGGAGCGCCGCTTCCTGCGCCGGGGTGACCGGAGCTGGGCCGCCGTCGCCGTGCTCACCCGGCTGCGCGCCGACTTCCAGGCCGGGCGCAGGCTCGCCGCCATCGCCGCGGAGGCCGAGGACCTGGCGTCGACCCTGCACGGCCTCGGGCTGCCGAACGACGGCGAGGCGGCCACGCTCCTGGCCGCCCGCGCGCTGGTGCGGCTCGGCAGGCACGGCGAGGCGGGACTCCTGCTGAGGCGCCGCCGCAGCCCGTCCCCGGTGCAGGAGACGGTGCTGCTGCGCAGGGTGGCGTGGGCCGAGTGGCACGCCGCGACCGGCGACACCGCGAAGGCGTTGCGCCAGGCCAGGTCCGGGCTGCGCGTGCTGCACGGCAGGCGCAGCCGGTTCGGCAGCATCGACCTGCGCACGGGCACGGCCGCGATGGGCGTCGACCTGGCCGCCGTCGGCCTCGCCACGGCACTGCGGCACGGCAGGCCCCCCGCGGTGTTCGCCTGGGCGGAACGCTCACGCGCGCAGGCGTTCCTGATGTCACCCGCGCACCCGCCCGCCGACACCGAGACGTCCGACGCGGTGGCGGAGCTGCGCCAGTTGGCGACGGTCGTGCGCGCGGCGGAACTCGCGGGCCGTCGCGACGCGGAGGCGGCCCGGCGCTGCGCCGAGTTGGAGCACACCATCCGCGCCCGCGGCTGGCAGGCGCAGGGCGACGGCGAACAGACCGGACCGCACTCCCTGCACGAGGTCGCCGCCGAACTGGGCGACGCCGTCCTGGTCAGCTTCCTGCCGTCCGACGGGCGCCTGCTCGGGCTGGTGGTCGTGGACGGCACGAGCCGGATGGTGGCCTGCGGCGACCTGGCCGCCATCGCGGAGACGGTCGCCCGCCTGCGGTCCGACCTGGACGCCCTGTGCGGGCGCAGGCACCCGGCCGCGCTCGTCGAGGTGGTCAAGCTGTCCCTGCGGCACCAGCTCGACACCCTGCGGGACCAGGTCATCGCCCCGCTGGAGGCCCTGCTGGGCGACCGCGACCTGGTGATCGTGCCGACCGGCCCGCTGTCCGGCGTGCCGTGGGGGCTGCTCGACGGGCTGCGCGGCCGTCCGGTGACCGTGGCGCCGTCGGCGTCCGTGTGGCTGCGCGGCCGACGTCCGACGGGCAAGCCGACCACGCCGGAACCGCTGCTGGTGGCGGGCCCCGACCTGGACCACGCGCCGGGCGAGGTCGGCAAGATCGCCGAGGTCCTGCCGGACAGCACCGTCCTCACCGGCGCGTCGGCGTCCGTCGGCGGCACGCTGGCGGCCATGGCGGAACGCCGCATGGTGCACTTCGCCGCCCACGGCCACCACGAGCCGGGCAACATCCTCTTCTCCCGCCTCGACCTGGCCGACGGCCCGCTCATGGCGTACGACATCGGCACCCTGCCCACCGCGCCGGAACACGTGGTGCTGTCCTCCTGCGACACGGGGCAGTCCGTGGTGCGCGCGGGCGACGAGATGCTCGGCTTCGCCGCCGCGTTCCTCTACGGCGGCACGAGAACGGTCGTCGCGGGCGTGGCCCGCGTCCCGGACGACGCGGTGGTCGACGTGATGACCACCTACCACCACCTCCTGCACCACGGCGCCCCACCGGCCAGGGCCCTCGCCGAAGCCTCGGAGACGACCCCGCTGATCCCGCTGGTGTGCTTCGGTTCCGGCTGACCCGGCCGGTCACCTTGCCTGTTGCTCTGCGACAACCGCCAACTCAGCCAGTTCCTTCCGCGCGAAGTGCTGGTCGAAGAGTTTGCTCGCCTTCGCCATCGCCTTGAGCTTCCAGCCGGACCCGAACGCCCAACCCTTGCAGGTTATATAGGTCGCTCCACCTTCGGCGGACGCGAGTACATATTCTAAACGAGTAGTCGGCGACCCGGAGATCAATTGTATTACGACCAGGGAGAACGGAGGATCGAATACCACGACCACGGCATCCGAACTGATTCCGACGCCAATAACATTGATCGTCTGCCGATATCTGGTACCGATTCCAGCAGGCCCGTCCGATAAAAGCTCTAAAGACTGCGTCATCGAGTATATTTCAGGCGCCCTCTCAAAGTCGATGAGCAACGCCCAAACAACATCCAGAGGTGCCTCAATCCTGCGTCCCACGTCAAAAGCAAGAACTCTCGGTTCATCCAACTCGCTTCGAAGATCGACAGGAGCGGAGTCCACCACGCTCTCAACCGCGGAGACGACTCTACCCGCATCGTATTGGAAGCGGCTTGCACTCAGTTCGACCGCATTGCGCGAGGCCAACGCCCGAAGCTCGACAGGAAGGTCGCCCGCCGTCGGCATCACCGCGTTGTCCACCAGGACCGGAATAACGCGGATACCGTGGTCGAAGGCCTTCTCGATCTCCATCCTCACCACGTCGTTGACGTCGCGAAGGCGGTCTGTGAGCCAGGAGGGGCCAATCACCACGATGAGCGCACCGGCACGCGCGATGGTGCGGTCGATTGCCTCAATGAAGTCTTCGCCGGGTTCGATCGAGTCGACGTCCATGAAGACGTTGTCCTCGCCGAACCTGTCGACCAGCGCGTCGTACAGACGACCTGCGTGACCAGCGCTGTCGCTTCGGCGATAGGAGAGGAACACAGCTTTCCGCCTCGACCACATACCCCCAGCATCGCACCGCCGACCTGGTAGATCACGGCATTAACCGTAATCTGGTCGAACTTGGCGCCAGCACGATTGGATACGTCCTCCCTGCTCACCTGAACACCCGCAGCGGCACCGCCGCGGCCATCGCGGCCATGCCCGCGTCGTTCGGGTGCAGGTGGTCGCCGCTGTCGTACGCGGGTCGGAGGCGGGTGGGGTCGGTCGGGTCGCGGAGGGCGCGGTCGAAGTCGATCACGCTGTCGTGCTCGCCGCTGGTGCGGATCCAGTGGTTGACGGTTTGCCGCGCGGCCTCGTTCTCGGGGCTGTAGAAGCCGAAGGTGTCGTCCTTGAACGGGGTGATGGTGCCGCCGTGGATCCGCAGTCCGGCGGCGTGTGCGCGGGCGATGAGCTGGCGGTGGGCGGCGATGATGTCCTGCGCGGTGACCCGCTCCGATTCCGGGGCGCTGGTGCCGGGGTGGCCGAGGTCGTTGACGCCGAGCAGGACCACGACGTGGGCGGCTCCGGGCTGGGACAGGACGTCGCGGTCGAAGCGGCGGAGGGCGGCTTGGCCGAAGTAGTTCGCGTACGCCTCGGCCGGGTGGCCCGCGGGCGGGTTCGGGTCGTGCAGCAGGCGGTTGCCGCTGATGCCCGCGTTGACGACGCCGAGGTGGCGCGGGCCCGGCTCGGCCCGGAGGCGCCTGGCCAGCACGTCGGGCCAGCGGCGGTTCGCGCCGCGCGTCGTCTCGGCGCCGTCGGTGATCGAGTCGCCGAACGCCACGACGGTCGCGTCGCGCCCGCCCGTGACGCTGACGCCGGTGAGGAAGTGCCACTTGCCGAGCACGGCGGTCGGCGTGATGTCGACGCGGCCAGCGACGTTGCCCGCCGCCAGGTACCCGTCCTGGTACGGGAAGGCGTGCACGGTCGTCGCCGGGGTGCGGCGGGGCAGGTGGACGCTGACCACCAGGTCGGAGTCGGCCGCCACGGGCAGCGCGACGGGGTCGCTCAGCAGGGGCGCGCCGGGTGGCACGGTGGCCGACGCGCGGCCGCCGAACGTCAGCCGCCGGTCGGTGCGCGGGTCGATCGCCGAGGCCGCCCCGGCGCGGCGGGCGACGCGCGCCTCGCCGATGACCAGGGGCTGGGCACCGAACTCGTTGGACAGCCGCACGCGCACGGTGGACCCGCCCGCGCTCAGGTGCACGACCTGCCGCAGCGTCTGGTCCTCGAACGTCGTCGTGTCGGACGCGGGCACGGTCGTGGGCGAGGTCGCCCACGACCCGACCCACGCCGCGCGCGGTTCGGCGGCCACCGGTGACGCAGTCAGGAGCACCAGGGTGACCGCGGTGAGGAAGCGTTTCAGCACAGGGACCTCCGGGTCGGTCGTGGACGGCCGCGGAGGTCCACGACCGTCCACGGAGGACGGACGTTCAGCGGCGGGACGCCCCGGCGAGGGTGGAGCGCAGGGTGGAGTAGGCGGGTTTGCGGGAGAAGTCCTCCCACATCACGGTCGCCGCGCCCTGGCCCTGGAAGAACACCGGGACCCACGAGTACTTGTCGGTGAAGCCCCAGATCGTGAACGAGTCGCAGCCCTCGACGTTCAGGCACGCGGTGAGGGTGCGGTTGTAGTAGTCGGCCTGCTGGGCGAGCTGCGCCTCGGTCGGGACCCCGCCCTCCGGCAGGTCCATCCGGACGTCCAGCTCGGTGATGGCGGTGTCCAGGCCCAGCGCGGAGAACCGCCGCAGGTTGGTCTCCAGGTCACCGGGGAAGCCGTAGCGGATGCTCAGGTGCGCCTGCGCGGAGAAGCCGTGCACGGGGACGCGCTGGGCCCGCAGCCGCTTGATCAGCGCGAGGTAGGCGTCGCTCTTGGCGTTGACGCTCTCCACGCCGTAGTCGTTGAAGAAGAGCTTGGCACCGGGATCGGCCTCGTGCGCCCAGCGGAACGCGTCGGCGATGATGTCGGGACCGAGTTCGCGGAGCCAGATGTTGTCGGTGGTGCGCAGTTCGCCGGTGTCGGTGAAGATCTCGTTGGCCACGTCCCACTGCTGGACGCTGCCCCGGTAGCGCCCGACGACCTTCTTGACGTGGTCGCGGAGGATCGAGCGCAGCTCGGCCTTGGAGAAGCCGCCCTGCTCCAGCCAGGCGGGGTTCTGGCTGTGCCACAGCAGCGTGTGCCCGCGCACGACCTGCCGGTTCTGCTTGGCGAACCGGACGATCTTGTCGGCCATGCCGAAGTTGTAGCGGTCGCGCTCCGGGTGGATGTACTCCCACTTCATCTGGTTCTCGGCCGACACGGAGCCGAACTCCGCCGCGAGCACCTTCCGGTACTCGCGGTCGGAGGTGAAGGGGTCGGGGTAGGGCTGGGACTCGTGGTGACCGCCACCCGCGACGGCGGTGCCGATGAAGAACCCCCTCGGCGCCGCTTGGCGCAGGGTGTCCTTGCGGGTGTGGCCGAGCGGTTGGACGTCGGCCGCGGCCACGGGGATCAGGGGGACCGACAGCGCCACGGCGGTGAACGCCGCGGCGGCCAGACGGGTCGGCTTCATCAGGCTCTCGCTTCCTTGCGACGGGCTTGATCTCGAAACTTTCGATTCACCAGGGGAAAGTTTCTGAGTTGCCGGACCTTAAAATGCCGCCGTCGTCACCGTCAAGGGCCGACCGGCCCGCCTTGATCGGTCCACGGGCCGCCTACCAACGCCACTCGAACGAGTCGAGCGGCCGGACGGGTGATCGACCTACGATTCGGCGATGGCGACGACGGGCAGGCCGAGGGAGTTCGTCCTGGAGGACGCCCTCGACCGCGCCGTCGTGGTGTTCTGGCGGCTGGGGTACGAGGGCACGAGGCTCGACGACCTGACCACCGCCATGGGCATCAACCGGCCGAGCCTCTACAACGCCTTCGGCAACAAGGAGGCCACGTTCCGCCTCGCCGTCCTGCGGTACGCCGACACCGAGATGGCGTACCTGGCCGACGCCGTCGCCCAGCCGACCGCCCGAGCCGCCGCCGCCCGCTACCTGAGCGCCAACCTGGTCGCCATCACCACGCCCGGCAAACCGCCCGGCTGCCTGACCGTCCAAGGTGGACTGACGGGCGGCGGGGCCGACGAGCGGCGGGCGGCCGAACTGCTGGCGGACTGCCGCGCCGCCGCGGAGGTCCGGCTGGCCCAGCGCCTGCACGCCGCGCTCGTCGACGGCGACCTGCCCCGCACCGAACGCCCGGCGGACCTGGCGAGGTACCTCTTCACCGTCACGGCGGGCCTGGCCGTGCAGGCGGCGGCGGGCGCGACCCGGCAGCAGCTCAGCCCGGTGGTCGACCGAACCCTCAGCGCGTTCCCCTGACCCCCGGCGCGGGCAACGCCTCAGCGCGTTCGCCTGACCGGGCCGCCGATCCCACCGCCACCGCGGGCAGGCGGCACCTCAGCGCATCCGCACGACCGGGTCGCCGATCTCGTGCGTGCGGTACTCGCGCAGGGCCCGCAGGTGGACCGCGACCCACGTGCGGAACGGCCGCCACGCCTCGGCCACGTCAACCGGTGAACGGTCCGCGCCGTACCGGTGGGCGATCTCGTCGTTCAGCCTGTGTTCGTTGCGCGGCAGCGCGTCCGGCGCGTTGGCGCCGCGGATCACGACGAGTTCCGCCGCGAACGGCCCGAGCCCCTTGACCTCCTGGACCGCCCGCACGGCGGCGTCGGGGTCCATCGCGCGGAGCGCGGCGCCGTCGAGGAGCCCGTCCAGCGCGGCGTCGGCGACCGCTCGCAGGTACTCCGCCTTGCGGCCGGGCAGGTCGAGGTCCAGCGCTCGCAGCGCTTCCGGGGCGGGGAACGCGCCGTCCTCGCCCACGAACGAGTCGCGCAGCGCCGCGGCCTGGACGATCCGCGTGCGCTGCGACAGCACGGCCCACGCCGCCGCCTCGTACGGCGAGTGGAACCCGCACGGCCGCAGGCCGGGCAGCCGCCGCTGGGCGTCGGCGACGACCGGGTCGCGGCGGCCGACCTCGGGCCAGCCGCGGGCGTCGACGTCCAGGGACAGGAACCGGCTGGTCTGCGCGGCGGCCAGGTCGAGGTCGCCGTCGCCGGTCACGGTGATCACCGCCGTGCTCCCCCGCTGGACGACGCGCGCCTCGGCGCTGCTCCAGTCGCCGTCGACGCGGAACACCGTCCGCAGCTCGTCGGAGCGCTCCTGGGAGGCCAGCGCGTCGGGCGCGAAGCCTTCCCAGAAGCGCTTCCCGGTGTCCAGCGACCACGGTCCGAGCACGTCGACGGTCAGCTCGTGGCGCGCCACGTCAGGCCTTGTCGTGGACGGTCACCACGTAGCCGTCGGGGTCGGCGAACGAGAACGTGCGCCCGAACGGGCTGTCGAACGGGGGCGCGGCGATCGGGACGCCGGCGGCGGCCAGGTCGTCGTGCAGGGCCTGGGCGTCGTCGGAGCCCAGCCACAGCGCGACACCCAGTCCCGGTCGCGGGGTCGCGGCTTCGAGGTCCACGCCGGGCAGCGGTTCGCGCACCGCGAACGGGATCGGCGCGGTGTCGAACACCACCGCGCCGGGCGGGGTGACGGGTGCCCGGCGCAGCCCGAGGCGGGTCTCGTAGAACTCGGCGGAGCGGTCGAGGTCGCGCACTTGCAGAGCCAGGAAGTCGGGTCCGGTGATGGTCATGTCGTCCTCCACTTGAATGTCAGCGTGTTGACATCCAGAAGCTATGTCATGATGCTGACATGAGTCAAGTCGAGCAGGTCGGCCCCCTGGACAAGGCGGTGGGTTACACGCTGAAACGAGCGGCCACCGCGCTGCGCACGGCCATGGACGCCGCGCTCCAGCCGCTGGGCCTGACCGTGCCGCAGTACTCCTGCCTCGAGGTGCTCTCGCAGCGGCCGGGGCTGTCCAACGCCGAGCTGGCCCGAGCCGTGTTCGTCACCCGCCAGTCGATGAACCTGGTGCTGCGCGGCTTGCAGGACCGCGGCCTGGTCACCCGCCCGACGACCGCGCCACACGGCCGCGCCCTGCCCACCTCCCTCACCGCCGACGGCGACGAGCACCTGCGCGCCGCCAGCGCGGCCGTGCGGGCGGTGGAGAAGCGCATGCTCGCCCCGCTCTCCGCGAGCAGGCAGGACCGACTGCTGCACGACCTCACCGCCTGCGTCGACGCGCTCACCCCCGAGGACTGATCACCGCAGGTACACGAACGCGGGCGGCACGGGCTCACCTCCGGCTGACGCCGTCCACCGCCCCCGGACCGTCCACGATGGACAGGAACGCCCGTGTGGCTGGCGACGGGGTGACGCCGGTCGCCGTCGCCGCGTAGACCTGCCGCGGCGGGATGTCGTCGGGGTGCAGCCGGGCCAGCACGAGGTCCGGTCGTACGGCGTCCGCGATCAGCGACGGGATCAGGGTGATGCCGACCCCGGCGGCGACGAAGCCCTGCTTGGCGATCCAGTCGCGCGCCACGAAACCGATCCTGGGCCGGAACCCGGTGCGCAGGCACGAGCTGATCAGCGTGTCCTCGGGGCGGGAACTGCCCGCGATCCACTCCTCGTCGGCCAGGTCGGTCAGCCGGACCTGGCGGACGCCCGCCAAGCGGTGGCCGCGGGGCAGGGCGACGTGCATGTGGTCGTCGCACAGCCAGCGCAGGTCGACCCCCTCGACCTGGCGCGCGGTCGGGTAGCTGACGACGGCCACGTCGACCTCGCCCTTCCCGAGCAGCCCGACCAGGACCTGGCTGAACGCCTCGCGCAGGGTCACCGTGACGTCGGGGTGCCTGCGCCGGAACGTCGCGACCGCCCGCGGGACCAGTGCCGCGTCGGCGGTGGCGAAGGCACCGACGCGCAGCCGTCCGGTCGTCAACTCCTGGAGGTCCGCGAGTTCCCGGCGGGCCGCGCCGAGGTGTTCCAGGACCACCTGGGCGTGGCCCAGCAGGCGCCTGCCGAGCTCGGTGAGCCGGACGCCGCGCGGCAGGCGGTCGAACAGGACGGCGCCCGCCTCCGCCTCCAGCGCCGAGATCTGCCGGGAGACGGCCGACTGGGTGTAGTCCAGCTCGGCCGCCGCGGCGGTGAAGGAACCGAGTCGGGCCACCTCGACGAACACCCCGAGGAGCGAGGTGGACAAGTCATGCTGACGGGGCATGGCAGCCATGCTAGACATTCGCTTCTCGCACCGCGCGGTCCGGCCTAGCGTGGGGGCATGGACAAGAACACCAGGATCGCGTTCCTCGGACTGGGCACGATGGGCGCGCCGATGGCCGGGCGCGTGCTGGCCGCCGGCTACCCGTTGACGGTCTGGAACCGCACGCCGGAGCGGGCGGACGACCTCCGCGCACGGGGCGCCACCGTCGCCGGGTCGCCCGCCGACGCGGTGCGCGACGCCGACGTCGTCGTCACCATGCTCGCCGACCCCGCGGCCGTGCGGGAGGTGGTCGCGGCCGTCGTGCCCGCGCTGCGCCCCGGCGCCCACCTCGTCGACGCCTCCACCGTCGGCCCCGACGTCGTGCGCGAGGTCGCCGCCCTGCTGCCCGCGGGCGTGACGCTCGTCGACGCCCCGGTGATGGGCAGCGCCGACCGGGCCGCCACCGGCGAACTGTCGCTGCTGGTCGGCGGCGACGCCGACGCGGTCACCCCGCTCCTGTCGGTGTTCGGCGCGATCACCCGCACCGGCGAGCTGGGCACCGGCGCGGCGCTGAAGCTCGTGCTGATCAACGCCGTCGTGGTGGGCGTGACCGCGGTGGCCGAGGCGATGACCCTCGCCGACGCGCTCGGCCTGCCGGAGGACCTGACCAAGGGGGCGTTGGCGGTCTCGCCGCTGGCGGGTCTGGCGGGCCGCGCCTTCGCCACCGGCGCCCACTTCCCGATCCGCCTGGCCGCGAAGGACGTCGGACTCGCCGCGGCCGCCGCGTCGCTGCCGCTGTCGAGCACCGTCCACAAGCGACTCACCGAGCCGGGTGTGCCCGGTGACGAGGACCTGGGCCGGATCGTCGACCACCTCCGGAAGGCCTGAACAGCGACCCGTCCGTCCACACAGGACCCATCGAGGCCGTCGGCGACGCTCGCCGACGGCTTCGTCGCGTCCGCCGTACACCGATCACGGCACCACTGGCGCGCGACGGGGCCGACGAACAACCTTCCGCGCACCCGTCGTAGACGAAGGTCGACGTCCACGTCCGACCTTGGTCGGAAAGTTTCCACCGAGCTTGACCGTGCCGTTACGGCATGGTTTCCACTTGGTGCGTCGACGTGACCGCGTCGACGCAGCCGAGTACCGGGGGGCCGTCGTGGGATGGAGCACCAACCAGCTCGCCGACCTCGCGGACACGACGCTGCGCACCATCCGGCACTACCACGAGGTCGGGCTGCTCACCGAGCCCGAACGCAGGCCCAACGGCTACAAGAGCTACGGCGTGGCCCACCTGGTGCGCGTGCTGCGGATCAAGCGCCTCACCGGGCTCGGGCTGTCGCTCGCCCAGATCGCCGAGTTGGGCGACGCGGACGAGCACCCCGGCGCGGCGCTGCGCAGGCTCGACGCCGAACTGGCCGCGACGATCGACCGCCTCCAGCGGGCGCGGGCGGACCTCGCGCTGATCCTGCGCCAGGAGAAGGTGACCGACCTGCCGGTCGACATCGCCTCGACGATCGCCGAGGCGGACCTGTCTCCGCAGGAACGCTCGTTGACCACGCTGATGGCCCAGCTCGTCTCGCCGGAGGCGATGTCCGCCTACGCCGAGGCGCTGGCGAGCTACACCAAGGACCCCGCCAAGGCGGAGTTCGAGGCACTGCCCGTCGACGCGGACGAGGAAACCCGCCAGCGCCTGGCGGAACGCCTGCTCGCGCTCCCGTTCACCCAGGAGGTGCGCGCGATGTTCCCGGACGCCACCGCCATGTACGCCGGTGGGCCGCGGGGCGCGGAGTTCGCGATGAAGACGATGGGCAAGGTCGTCGTGGAGCTCTACAACAAGGCGCAGATCGACGTTCTGATCCGCATGAACGGCTGAGTTTTCCCAACTTCCGGCGCGCTGACGTGGCGCGCCACAGGGGGAGGTATTCGCACATGCGAACAA
The DNA here is from genome assembly GCF_025061645.1 of Umezawaea endophytica. Classification (GTDB taxonomy): domain Bacteria; phylum Actinomycetota; class Actinomycetes; order Mycobacteriales; family Pseudonocardiaceae; genus Umezawaea; species Umezawaea endophytica. The sequence continues at coordinate 48,321 of NZ_JANYMP010000001.1, forward strand.
CACTGTCCATGGTCGCGGTGATGACCGCCGCTGCCGCGCTGGTGGTACCGGGAGCGGCGTCGGCGACGCCCGCGACGACCGTCACGTGGGTCGAGTGCCCGGCGGACGTCGCGGCTCCCGGCCTGGAGTGCGGGACGCTCCGGGTGCCGTTGGACTACCGACGACCGGACGGCCGCGAGATCGAGGTGATGATCTCGCGGCTGGCCAGCAAGAACCCGGAGAAGCGCCGGGGCGTCCTGCTCACCAACCCCGGCGGGCCGAACCCCGGCCTGACCTTCCCGGCGGACCTGAGGAGGGCAGGCCTGCCGCAGAGCGTGCAGGACGCGTACGACGTCATCGGCGTCGACCCGCGCGGCCTCGGCCACAGCACGCCCACGACGTGCGACCTGACGGAGGAGCAGCAGTTCGCGGGCAGCGTCCCGCCGTACGCCGTGACGCCCGCCGACGTGCGGAAGAGGGCGGACGAGGTGCGGCAGGTCGCGCGGCAGTGCGCCGCCGCGTCGACGGCGGACCTGGTGCCGCACAACACGACCGCGAACATCGCCCGCGACCTGGACCGGGTCCGCGCCGCGCTGGGTGAGCGGAAGGCGTCGTTCCTCGGCTACTCCTACGGCACGTACCTGGGCTCGGTGTACACCACGCTGTTCCCGCGGACGACCGACCGAGTCGTGATCGACAGCAACCTCGGCGCGGGCGGCTGGGACGTCGAGGGCGGCCGGATGTACGGCCGCGGCGTGGAGGACACGTTCCCGGACTTCGCGAAGTGGGCGGCCGCTCGCCCCGAGTTCGGCCTGGGCGGGACGCCGGAGCAGGTGCGGGCGAAGTACTTCGACATCGCCGCCCGCCTCGACGCGACGCCGTCGGTGGACGGCGTGACCGGTCCGCTGTTCCGGATGCTCACGTTCGGCGGCCTCTACTCCACCGCCGACGTCGCGTTCACCAAGCTCGCCGAGACGTGGCAGGCGCTGGACACCGGCGTCCCGCTGCCGCCCGCCGAGACGCCCGACCTCAGCGGACTGGAGAACCTGATCTCCGGGAGGCTCTCCGTGGTGTGCGGCGACTCCCGCTGGCCCAGGTCGGTGGCGACCTACGAGCACAACGTCGCCGTCGACCGCGTCCGCCACCCGATGTTCGGCGCGGCGGCGGCCAACATCTACCCGTGCGCCTTCTGGCCGGACCCGGTGGAGCAGCCCGTGCGGATCTCCGACCGCGGCCCGCGCAACGTGCTCATGGTGCAGAACGAGCGGGACCCCGCCACGCCGCTGGCGGGCGCGCTGTCGACGCGCCGCGCGTTCGGTGACCGGGCGGCGATGCTGACCGTCGACCAGGGCGGGCACGGCGCCTACGTCTTCGGCGCGAACACCTGCGCGAACAACAAGGTCACCGAGTACCTGCTCGGCGGGCAACGACCGCACGACCTCACGTGCGCGGCCGAAGCCCCGACCACCACCACCGCCACCGGGCTCCCGCCCATCGGCTGACCCCCACCCCGTGCGGGCCCACCCTCGTCGGGGGTGGGCCCGCACCTTTTCGCGTGGTATTCCGGATTCATCCACCCCGGAACACGGACGTGAATCATCGTCGAACGGGTTCGACTGACGTCAGCGGTGGTTGCACAGCTCCAGTGGCGCCCCTTCGGACGTCGTGCACGGCAGGTAGCCCGCGTCGGTCAGCCTGGCGCGGGCGCTGTCGTGCCGCAGCAGGTAGTCGACGAAGTTGGCCGCCACCGAACCCGGCTCCGGCTTCTTCCTGGCGTACAGGTACTCCACCGTCCAGAACGGGTAGCCCGAGTCCACGCCGACGGCGGGGTCGAACGCCTTGCCGTCCACGGTGAGCGCGGTCAGCGGGTTGTCCTTGCGGGCCTGGGCGACCGACGGGGCGTCGGCGTAGCCGATCGCGCCCTCCGTGCGGCCGACCTCGCGCGCCACCTCGGGGTTCGAGCCGCGTTCGCAGCGGATCGTGGCGGCCTCGGGGTTCCGGTCCTTGGTGCGGCACCCGTTGGACGACAGCTCACCCTCCCCCGTGCCGAGCACCTTCTGCTCGAACAGCTCCCGGCTCCCCGACTCCCCACCGCGGCCGACGATGCGGATCGGCAGCGACTCCCCGCCGCGCACCTGGTTCCAGTCGGTCGTGGTGCCGTCGTAGATGGACCGGAGCTGCGCGGTGGTCACGGTGTCCAGGCCGACCGAGGCGTTCACGACCACGTGGTAGACGACGATCCCGATCTGCTCGGAGTGCGGGGTGGCGCCGTCGGTCCGCTGCCTGCCGTCGGCCAGCGCCAGCAGCCCCAGGTCGTCGGGCCCGAGCGCGCTCACGGCGCGGACCCCCTCGACGCTGCCGGTGGGCGCGGTGGTGATCCGCGTGCCCTGGCTCTCGCAGACGCGCTGGAAGTCCTGGGCGATGGCCGACGCGGTCGGCATGAACACGCTGGACCCCTCGATCCGCACCTCGCCGGACGCGCACGCCACCGTCGAGTCCGCGGGCGGCGGCACGAACACCAGGCTCAGCACCAGGAACACGGTGAGCAGCGCGGCGAGCGCTCCCGTGGCCCTGGGCAGGGTGATCAGCCGTTCGCGCTTCTCGTCCTTGAGCAGGCCGCTGTCCTTGAGCTTGCCGGTGGCCTCGATGTCCTTGGTGACACCGCTGTCGTCGGGTTCGCGCAGGATCACGACGAGCTTGAACTTCTGCTTGCGCCGCAACGCCAGGTCCTCGACCCGGACGCCGTGCCAGTGCTGCTCGACGTCGAGCTTCGGGCTCGGCACGGTGCCGACCCACCTGGCCATCCACAGCGGCAGCCGTTCGCGGACGGTGCGGAGGCTGTCGCGGTCCACCGGGTCGTGGGAGCCTTCGGCGCCGAAGAACCTCAGACCCGCGCGGACCCGCTCGCGGATCTCCTCGGTGCTCGCCTCCGACACGCGGGCGTTCCACACGACCCGGCGGCCGAACGTGAACGACAGCGGCCGGTCGAAGTCGTCCGCGTCGATGTCGTACCCGCCGGTGTTGCGGATGCGGATGACCACGATGCTCATCCGGTCCAGCAGCTCGGCGACCTGGTAGAGCTGGCGCTGACCGGCCCTGGCCGGTTCGGTGCCGTCGTGCAGCCTCTCCAGGCCGAGCCCGATCTTCGAGTTGTAGAGCACCCGGTAGGTGATCCGCTTGCGCCGGATCAGGAAGCGGTCGACGAAGGGCGTCGCGATCAGCAGGACGATCCCCAGCACGACGTTGCCGGGGCCGAGGAAGTCCAGCACCGACTGCAACGCCCTCAGCACGACCACGAGAACTCCTCTCCGCAGAACCGGATTCTCGGTGCCGAACCGCCGTCAGCGGCCCCGGTCGCCCGTCCGTTCACCCGGAGTTCGGCGCGTGGACACCGCGCGGACGCCGACTACCGGATCGCGGTCAGGAACTGCTCCGGCCGCAGGGCCCGCGAGACGATCCGGGTGTCGCCGATCCAGCCGTAGAACCCGTGGCCGTAGCGCAGCGCGAACTGCGTCGCCCCGATGACGAACGGCTTGCCCAGCGTGGAGATGCCCTTGGACTCCTCGGAGGCGTTGCGGGCGATCTTCGCCCCGTCGACGTACATCGTGGTGCGCCGCCCGTCGTTGACCACGGCCACATGCGTCCACCGCCCGGTCGGGATCGCGTGGCTCCACGAGGTCGGGTCGGCGTCGGTGGGCACCGGGTAGACGACGAACTGGAGGAACCGCTCGCCCGACACGTTCAGGCTGCACGTCGGCTCCTCCGGCGACCAGCCCGCGGTCTTGCCCGCGTCACCGCTGCGCCCCTCCCAGCTCAGGACGCCCATGAACGCGTGGTCGCCCTCGAACGGCTCGGGCAGCTTGAGGTAGGTCTCGATGGTGTAGCCGGACTCGAACCTCATCCGGTTGACCGGCGCCGTCTCCGCCGCGCGCAGGATCGCGCCGCGGTCGGGGTTGCGCGCGCCGCCGAACCGCAGGCTCGCGTGGGCGGGCTGGGTGTCGTGGTGCTCGTTCGACCACGTCAGGACTTCGGCGCCGTTCGCGTTCAGGTGCTGGACGGTGAGGTCGTTGCCGTTGCCGGTCAGGTCGCGGGCCACGCTGCCGGGTGCCACGGCCTGGCCGTCGGCCCCGGCGGCGGGCAGACCGGCGGCGTCGAACCGCCAGTACGCCACGGTGTCCTTCACCAGCACCGCCGACGCGGGCCGCGGCTTCGGCAGCACCGGGGGCGCGAACGCGGCGAAGCGGGTCCGGAAGTCGATCTCCACCGAGAAGCGGTCGGCGTCGCCGGTCAGCCGCGCGGTCTCGGTCTCCGGGACGGTGTCGCCGCGGGTGAGCAGCCACGGGGAGTACGTCTCGACGTCGATCACGCCGCGGTCGAGGTCGAAGGTGTAGAACCGGACCATGCCCGCGCCGCCGTAGTAACGGTCCTGGTAGTTGGTGATGTGCAGGTGCACGGCGTTGCCGTGGTCGTTGGTGAGCGTGGTGCGGCCGGGCGGCCAGTAGTGCCCGTTGAGGGTGAGGAACACCTGGTCGTTGCGCCGGATCAGGCCGTCCCACAGCCGCTGCCCGTGCGCGGACAGCTCGGCCCGCCCGCTGTCGGCGGACACCAGGTCGTGGGTGGTGAGGATGACCGGCAGCGTCCGGTGGTCGTCGATCACCCGCTGCGCCCACGCCAGGCCGCGGTCGGACACCCGCCAGTCCAGCGCGAGCACCAGCCACTCGCGACCGCCCGCCTTGACGACGTGGAAGCTGTTGTACCCCTTGGGTTCCATCCCGCCGAACGTCTTCATCCTGGCGAACCTGCTCGCCGGGAACGTCCGCGAGTACGGGGTGGACCCGCGCTGGTCGTCCGTGCTGCCGGGGATGTCGTGGTTGCCCGCCAGGACGCTGTAGGGCATGCGGCCGTCGATCGTGCGGAACACCGCGTCGGCCGTGCGCATCTCGCGTTCGGTGCCGTGCTCGGTCACGTCGCCCAGGTGCGCCAGGAACACGACGTCGTCGCGCTTGAGCAGCGCCCGCAGGGTGTGGCGGACCGGCTCGGCGTCCGAACCACCCTCGTCCAGCAGGTACTGGGTGTCCGGCAGGACGGCGATCGTGAACCGCGAGTCGTCGCCGCCGGTCGACGACGTCCGCGCCGACGCCTCGGACCCCGTCGCGCCGAGCAGGGCCGCCGTGGCGGGCACGGTGAACGCCGCCTGCAACAGCGTGCGCCGACCGACGTCGCCGTGGAGTGGGTTGTCGGCCATGTCGTGGTTCCTCCCGAGTCCGATGAGGACGCCAGCCTGTCGACCGCCCCCGCCCGGCGATCGACGTCCGGTCGAACAACAGCCGCACACCGGCTGAAATCTCGACACCGGCCGCCGGTCGGACCGGCCGCTACCAGGTGTCCTGGAACAGGACGCCGCCCGAGGCGTCCAGCGCCCGCACGACGTGCTCGTCCACGAGCGGCCTGCCGACGACGGTGACCAGGAACGCGCCGGACTCGACCACGGCCGTCGCCACGGCCGTGCCGTCGAGCGTCGTCACGTGCACCGAGGCGACGGCGGGCGACACCCGACCCCACCACGTGCACTCGGCGCCGTCCTGGACGCACGCGGGCGCTGGACCGACGGTCAGCGGCGGGTCCTGCGCCGTGTTCACCCCGTCGCCGCCGGCGAGCATCGTCATCGTGGCGGGGTCGTCGGATTCGCACAGGGTCGACCACTGCTCCGCGACGATCACGATCACGACGGCGCCGTCGGCGCGGGTCAGCGACGGTCCCAGCGTCACACCGCGCCGCTTCATGGCGCACATGTCGAACAGCTCCTGCGGCGTCGGCGGCATCGTGATCGCGCTCGCCCACCCCTTCACCTTCGACGAGGTCGCCAACCCGGCCACCAGTACCGCGGCCAGGAACACGGCCAGCACGGTCACGCCGGCCCGCAACATCCTCATCAGGGGAGTATGGCCGACCCGCGGTGTGCCGCGCGGCCTTTTCCGGACCGGGGTACGGGTTCCGGCGGGCCGTCACGGCCGGGTCAGCGACGCCGGTCGGCGCAGGCGACGCACGTCCTGGCGGCGGGCAGCACCTCCAGGCGGCCGTCGCCGACGGGTCGGCCGCACCGCTCGCACACCCCGTAGGCGCCCGCCCTGATCCGGGCCTCGGCCAGGTCCAGTTCGCCGAGTTCGGTCCGCGCCATCTCCAGCAGTCCGGCGACCTGCGCGCGCTCGAACGCGATCGTCACGCCCTCGGGGTCGTGCTCGTCGTCGTTCGACGTCCACTCGGACGCCTCCTTGATGCCCGCCAGCCGCCGGGACAGCGACGTGACCACGTCGGTCAGGTCGGCCCGTCGCTCGGCGACCCGCTGGATGGCGTCCACCCCCGTTCCAACGGTCCACGCCGCTCGGCTGTTCCGCACGTCCGGGTAGGGTTCCGACCACCCGGTCGACCCACGAGGAACCCGAATGATCGCTGTACTGCCCGTCGTGCTCACGGTCGTCGCGCTGCTGGCGGGCCTGGGCGCCCTCGTGATGCTCATCGCCGACCGGCCGCTGGTCCTCGGTTCGAAGCCGACCACGGCGCTGCTGGTCGCGCTGGTGCTGCTGGAGATCGGCCTGCTGGTGCAGGCGGTGGTCGGGGTGGTGCTGCTGAACGGCACGGACCGGGAGGTCGACGGGCTGACCTTCGTCGGCTACCTCTTCGGGCCCGTGGTGATCGTGCCGGTGGCCGTGGTGTGGGGGCTGTCCGAGCGCACCCGGTTCGGGCCCGGTGTGCTGCTGGTCGGCTGCCTGAGCGTGCCGGTGATGATCCTGCGCCTCACGCAGATCTGGGCGGGCCATGCCTGAGCCGACGACCGACCTGTCCGAGGCCACCCGCTCGGGGCCCGGCCGCCTCCTCATCGCCGTGTACGGGATCTTCGCGCTCGCCGCGACCGCCCGCTCCGCCGTGCAGATCGGGACCCGCTTCTCCGAGGCGCCGCTGCCCTACCTGCTGTCCGCGTTCGCGGCCCTGGTCTACATCCTCGCGACGGTGGCGCTGGCGCGCGGCGACGGCACGTCCCGCCGGGTGGCGTTCGTCTCGTGCGCGGTCGAACTCGCCGGGGTCCTCGTCGTCGGCGCGGTCAGCCTCCTCGTCCCCGACGCCTTCCCGGACGCCACCGTCTGGTCCGGGTTCGGCAGCGGGTACGGCTTCATCCCGCTGGTCCTGCCCGTGCTGGGCCTGCTGTGGATCCGCCGGGTCAACGCCAGGGCGTAGGTCAGCCCTTCACCGCCCCGGCCGTCAGCCCCGCCACGATCCGGCGGTTGGCGACCAGGAACGCCAGCAGCGGCGGGATCGTGATGAGCAGGATGTTCGTGAACAGCAGGTTGTACTGCGTGCCGTACTGGCTCTGGAAGTTGTAGAGCGTCAACTGCACGGTGACGTTCTTGTCGCCCGGCAGGAAGTACAGCGGGTTGGTGAAGTCGTTGTAGACGACCACGGACTGCACGACGACGGCCGTCACGGCGACCGACCGCATCAGCGGGAACACCACCAGGAAGAAGACGCGGAACGGGCCCGCGCCGTCGATCACCGCCGAGTCGTCCAGTTCGCGCGGGACGGTGGCGAGGAAGTTGCGGAACAGCAGGACGCAGAACGACAGGCCGAACGCGACCTCGATCAGGATCAGGCCGGTCATGGTCCGGAACAGCCCGAGCCCTTGCAGCACGCGGATCGTGGGCACCACGGCGGGCGGGATGATCAGACCGGACAGCACCACGAAGTCGACGACCTTCGTCCACCGGCCGGGGCGGCGTTGCAGCACGAACGCCACCATCGCCGCCAGCACGACCATCACCGCCACGCTGGCGACGGTGAGGATCGCGCTGTTCACGAACGCGATGATCAGCGTGTAGTCGCGGGCGGTCACCACGTCGACGAAGTTCTGCGCGAACCGGAACTGCCGGGGCCAGGAGAAGTCCAGCTCGGCCGACTGGGCGCGGTCCTTGAACGCGGTGAGCACGACGAACGCGAACGGCACCAGGAACACCACGGCCGACGCCAGGATCGCGACACCGCCCAGCACGTACCTCCCGCGCGGCCTCACAGCTCCACCCGCTTGCGGCCCAGCGCCCACGACAGCGGCAGCACGATCACCGTCACCACCAGGAACAGCACGACGTTGCCCGCGGTCGACAGCCCGAAGAACCCGGCCTGGTACTGCTTGTAGATCACCGACGCGATCACGTCCGAGGTGAAGCCGGGACCGCCGCGGGTCATGGTCCAGATCAGGTCGAACGACCGCAGGCCGCCGATCAGCGACAGGATGACGACCGTCACCGTCGCCGGGCGGCACAGCGGCAGCAGGATGTGCCGGAACGTGGTGAACCGGCCCGCGCCGTCGACCCTGGCGGCCTCGAAGTACTCGCTCGGGATGGACACGATCCCGGCGATGTAGATCAGGGTCGCCAGCCCGACGCCCTTCCACACGTCGACGAGCGCCACCGACAGCAGCGCGGACGACGGGTCGGTCAGCCACGCGGGTCCCCGCACGCCGAGGACGGCGAGCGCGTCGTTGATCAGCCCGCCGTTCGGCTGCATGAGGACGGTGAACGTGATGCCCACGCCGATGGTGCTGACGAGGACCGGGAAGAACACGACCGAGCGCAGGTAGGCGCGGCCGACGATGTCGGAGGTGAGCAGCACCGCGAGCGGCAGCGCGAGGACGACCTTGAGCCCGGACGTCACCACGGCGTAGACCAGGGTGTTCGTCAGGCCCTTCACCAGCGCGGGCTCCTGGAAGAACACGACGAAGTTCTCCAGGCCGATGAACTCGTGGTCGAACAGCGTCCACCTGGTCAGGCTGAAGTAGAACGACGCGAAGGTCGGGACCAGGAACAGGGTCCCGTAGACGACCGCGGCGGGCAGGTAGAACCAGTGCGGGTAGACCGACCCGGCCCGGTGCCGCCGCCGCGGTCCCGCCACGGCTACCAACCCGGTATCCCGAGCTGCTTGGCCTGCTTCTCCACGTCCCGGTCGTAGAGCGCCGCGCCGTCGGCCGCCGACCGGATGCCGGAGCCGACCTCGACGGTGATCTGCTCCAGCGCGGGGCCCTTGATGGGCGAGACGAACTCCAGCGCGGGAGTCGTGCGCCCGGCGGCGTCGAAGTACGGCAGCATGTCCCGCACGGCTCGCGGCAGGTCGTCGGGCAGCGGGCAGTCCTTCACGACGTACGGCCCGGTCGGCGCGTAGGCCTTGGTCTGCGCCTCGCAGCCCTCGCTGCTCGCGATGAACGCGAGGAACTCCTTGGCCGCCTTCAGCTTGGCGCCCTCGGTGGTCTTGGGGATGTAGATCCCGGCCGGGGTCCAGACGGTGAGGCCGTTCTTGGCGGCGTCGTCGCCGGGCAGCGCGAAGAACCCGACGTCGTCGGCCTGGTCCGAGTGGTTCGCGACGAGCGTGCCGACGACGAACGTCAGGATCGGGAAGTGCGCGCCCTCCCCCGCGGCGAGCTGCCGGAGCCCGCCCTCGTACTTGGTGGAGGCGAAGTCCGCGGTGAGGTACCCGGCGTCGTGGACCTCTTGCAGGCGCTGGAAACCCTTGAGCGCGGCGGGCGACCTGGCGTAGCTGGTCTTGTTGGCCGTGTAGTCCTCGGCGAAGCGAGGTTCCGCGGCGGCGACGTTGTGGAAGTCGGCGAGCACGAAGATCTGCGACGTCCAGGTGTCCTGGTAGGTCTGGATCACCGGCGCGACGCCCGCAGCCTTGATCTTCGCGTTGTTCGCCATGAACTCGGCCCACGTCTTGGGCACCTGGAGGCCGAGCCGGTCGTAGACGGCCCTGTTGTACAGCACGCCACCGCCCATGGCGCCGCCGATCGGGACGCCGTACACCTCGTCCCCCGCGGAGACGGTGGGGAAGAACGTGTCCTGGATGTTGCCGAGGAAACCCTCGCCCTTCAACGACACCAGGGTCTCCGCGGGTTTCAGCGCCTGGAGCAGCGAACCCGAGTTGTACAGGAACACGTCGGTCATGTCCCCTGTGGACAGACGCGTCTTCACGACGTTGTCGCCCTCACCGCCCTGCGGGCGCACCTCGACCTTCACCTCGACGTCCGGGTTCTTCTCGGTGAACGCCTTGGCGAGTCCTTCGGCGGGGCGCACGCTCGCGTCGGAGTTGTCGACCAGGAACGTGAGCGAGACCTTGTCGCCGTCGCTGGAGCCGAGGTCGCCGGGACTGCACGACGCGAGCGCGAGCGCCGCGACCAGGACCGCGGCGAGTCCGGTCCACCGGGAACGGTGTGGGGGTTTCATCGGGACCTCCGGGGCTGGGTGCGGTTCAGCGGTCGGCGTCGGCGGGCCGCGCCAGCAGCCGGTCGAGGCGCGATCGGAGTTCGTCGACGCCGCGGGTGAACGCGCCGTGGGCGAGCGCGGCGGGCAGTGCCGCCGCCGGGGCGTCGAGGTGGGGCAGCAGGCGGACGGCCGCCTGCCGCTCGCCGTCGACCACCTCGGCGGCGACGGCGGCCTCCACCACCGCCGTCCACGTCGGGTGGTGGTCGAGGACGTCGCGCACGGTGGCGTCGGCGGGCGGGAACGGTTCCGCGACCACGGGATCGGGCACGCGCCACTCGTGGCGCCCGTGGTCGACGGCGACCGGGTCGGGCACGCCGGGGACGTGCACGGTGGCGGTGGCGCCGACGGGGACGACCACCGAGAGCGTGAGTTCACCGTCCGCGCGGCGCCAGGAGACGGCGGCCTCGCCGTAGGGCGTGAGGTGGCGGGCCGACGCCCAGGTGAGGCCTTCGCGGAGCAGCGGTCGCACGCTCAGCTCGCGGTAGCCGGGCCGGGCGGGCGCCAGTCCGGCGACGGACCGGTGCAGCCAGTCGGCGACCGCGCCCAGCGCGTAGTGGTTGAACGACGTCATCTCGCCGGGGTTGACGGAGCCGTCGGGCAGCATGCTGTCCCACCGCTCCCACACCGTCGTGGCGCCCATGGTGACCGGGTGCAGCCACGACGGGGACCCGGTCTGGAGCAGCAGCCGGTAGGCGACGTCGAGGTGCCCCGACACCGTCAGCGCGTCCATGACCAGCGGCGTGCCGACGAACCCGGTGCCGATCCGGAACCCGGCCGCCCGCACGAGGTCCGCGAGCCGGTCACCCGCGCGGGTCCGCTGCTCCGCCGTGGGCAGCAGGTCCCACACCAGTGCCAGCGCGTACACCGTCGGCGCGTCGCTGAGCACCCGCCCGCCCGCCGTGACGTACTCGCGGACGAACGCGTCGCGGACCCGTGAGGCCAGTTCCGCGTACCGCGCGGCCCCGGCCTCGTCGCCCAGCAGGAGGGCGCTGTCGGACACGACCCGCGCGGACTTCGCCAGGTGGGCGGTGGCGATCACGTCGGGGTCGGCCTTGGCCGCGAAGGGGTTGTCCGGCGGCGCGTCGGGGTCGAGCCAGTCGCCGAACTGGAAGCCGCCCGACCAGAGCAGGTCGGCACCCGCCAGGCCCGCCGCGTGGTCGACCCAGGCCCGCATGCTCGGCCACTGCGCGCGCAGCACCTCCAGGTCCCCCGTGCGCTGGTACAGCGTCCACGGCACGAGCGCCGCGGCGTCCGCCCACGCCGCGGCGGCCCGTGGCGCCCCCGGCAGCACGTCGGGCACGACGAACGGCACCGAGCCGTCCTCGTGCTGGTCGGCGGCGAGGTCCGCGAGCCAGGAGGTGAGGAACCCCGTGCTGTCGAACAGGAAGCAGGCCGTGGCGGCGAAGACCTGGATGTCACCGGTCCAGCCCAGCCGCTCGTCGCGCTGCGGGCAGTCGGTCGGCACGTCCAGGAAGTTGCCCCGCGCGCTCCACACGACGTTGTCGTGCAGGCGGGCGAGGAGGTCGTTCGAGCAGTCGAACCAGCCCGTGCGGCGCAGGTCGGTGCCGACCACGACCGCCAGCAGGTCCTCCGCCCGCAGGTCGGGAACGCCCGTGACCTCCGCGTACCGGAAGCCGTGGAACGTCAGCGCCGGTTCGAGCACGGGTCGGCCGCCCGCCGCCACATAGGTGTCCGTCGCCCGTGCCGTGCGCAGCGGACGGACGCCGAGTTCCCCGTCCTCCAGCACCTCGGCGTGCCGCACCACCACCTCGTCCGCGACGGCCCGGTCCCCCACCAGCAGCCGGACCCAGCCGACGACGTTCTGGCCGAAGTCGACCAGCGTGGCGCCGCGCGGGAACGTCCAGACCTCCACGGCGGGCAGGACGTCGGTGATCCGCACCGGCGGCCCGTCGGGGGCGACCAGCCGGTCGAGGCGGCTGTCGAGCACGTCGACCGGGCCCTCGGGCCGGGCCGCGGGGCGCAGGTCGGTCCGCTGGCCGTCGTACAGGTCGTCCGCCACCACGTCGCTCTCGCGCGCCGTCCACGAGCCGTCGGTGGCCAGGACGTGCACCGCCCCGTCGCGCGTGGTCACCTCCAGTTGGGCCAGCAGCGCGAGCCGGTCGCCGTAGGTCGCGCGCCGCCCGGTGAAGCCCAGCCTGCCCCGGAACCACCCGTTGCCGAGCAGCACCTCCAGGACGTTGGCGCCGGGGCGGACCAGCTCGGTAACGTCGTGGGTCCGGTGGCGCAGCCGGTGGTCGTAGCCGGTCCAGCCGGGCGCCAGCACCTCGTCGCCGACGCGGTGGCCGTTCAGCTCGGCGACGTAGACCCCGTGCGCCGTCGCGTGGAGGCGGGCGGAGACGACGTCGCCCGGAACGGTCAGCTCGCCGCGCAGGACCGGCGCGGGGGCGTCCAGGCCGCCGACGGTCCGGGGGCTGACCAAGCGCGCCGTCCAGTCGTCGACGGCGAGCAGCCCGGCCTCGACGTCGGTCGGGTCGCTCCACCCGGTCCAGTCGTCGTCGCGGACCCGGACGCGCACCCGGACCCGTTCGCGCGACTCCAGCGGCGCCCCCGGCCACGGGACCAGGACCTGGTCCCCGGACTCGACATCGAAGCTCCGCGCGTCCCCGGTCCCACGGGTCAGCTCCACCTCGTAGGCCCGTTGGCGGAAGCCGGGTTCGGCCTCCGGGAGGTACCACGACAGCCGCGGGCGGGCGTGGCCCACGCCCAGCGCCGGGCCGGGGTGGTGCTCGAACCGGAGACCGGTCGGGGGTGCGGCGCCGGGCATGGTCCTCCTCGGGAGTGAAACGATTCAACTTCGCCGCCGCGACCCGTTAACGAACGGTGTCGCGGGGGTTTCGTGCCTAGATCGTGTGGCCGACGGGCGGACTGGTGCTAGCCCGAGGTGCACCGGTGGTAGCACGATCTTCACCTCGGGCCGTCCGCGGTCGTAGGGTGGTCGGCCATGGACGGCCTCCCCGTGGGGAACGTGAACGACCTGCTGCACTTCACCGACGGCTCACTCGCCTACGCCGGGCACCACCAGCACGACCCCGGCCACCACCTGCACACCCACAGCTTCGTCGAGGTCGCGGTGGTCACCGGCGGTGTCGGCGTGCACGTCTCCCACGCGGGAAGGCAGCCCATCGGCGTCGGCGACGTCGTCCTGCTCCGGCCGGGCGTGTGGCACGGGTACGAGGAGTGCACGCGCCTCGACGTGTTCAACTGCTGCTTCTCCGCCGACCTGCTGCACCGCGAACTGGCCTGGACCCGCGAGGACCCGCTGCTCGGCTACCTGCTCTGGACCGGGCCGTACTCGGACCGGCGGCACGGCCTGCTCACCACCAATCTGCCCCCGGCCGCCCTCGCGGAGTGCGTCGACCACCTGGACGCGCTCGGCGCGCTGCGGTTCCGCGCCGCGCACCTGCACCGGGGCGACGTCATCGGCAGGCTCGCGCTGTTCCTCAGCACCCTGGCCCGCACCGTGGCGGAGGACCGCGCGGCGCCGGAGGCGCGGTCGACCCACCCGGCCGTGGTCCACGCGATGCGGCTCATGGAGGCCAGGCCCGAACACCGCTGGACGCTCTGCGAACTGGCCGAACGCCTGCACCTCGCGCCCGGCTACGTGGTCAGGCTGTTCAAGAACGCCACCGGCCTGCCACCGATCGCCTACCTGTCACGCCACCGCGTCGAGGTCGCGGCGGGCCTGCTCCTGCACACCGACCAGTCCATCGCGCACATCGCCCGCACGGTCGGCTGGCCGGACCAGAACTACTTCGCCCGCCGCTTCAAAGTCCACTTCGGACTGACCGCGTCCGCGTACCGCGAGCGGTTCAGCGACAACGCCGTGCGCCTGGAGTCCGGGACGATCATGAGCAGGCACAAGCGGCTGCGGGACCTCTGAGCGCCGCGTCGAGGACCCGCCACGGGTCAGAGTTCCGGGAGCCGCTCGCCGACGTCCGGGTAGCGGCCCTGTTCCAGGCGGAAGACGTAGGCCCGCAGGTCGGCCTCGAGGTCGCCCGCGAGGTAGGCGAGGAAGTCGCGCGCGCCTTCGGCGGCCTCGGCCACCACCTGACGAGCGCTCTCGGTGGTCCACACGGCGAGCAGCGCGAGGACGTGCTCCTCGACCCGGCCCCGCTGATCCCACCAGGCGCGGACGGCGTCCGGCGTCCACCGCGAGTCGCCGTCACCGGAGTAGCCGCCGAGGGGTTCGAAACCGGCGGCGCCCAACAGGCGTTCGACCTCCGCACGGGTCTTCGGCTGCCGGTAGACGAACTCGGTGTCGTACTCGCCGCCGTAGAGGACGTGGCGCGGCGCGAACGTCCGGCCGGTCCAGCCGGTGTCGGTCTCACCCGTGTAGAAGGGGCCGGGCACGGTCAACCAGAGCTTCTCCGCCCAGTTCGCCCCACCGTCCGGCGTGAAGAAGTCCGCCGGGACGAACGAGACGGGATCCCGGGGCGCACGCGTGTCGGTCACGCCACCAGGATTCCCAACCGCTCCGGAGACGTCACGTCGTCTCGGTCGACCCGACCCCCTTGATCCGCCCGTCGCGGAAGGCGTCCACGAACAGCCGGTGGTCCTCGCGGGTCTGGGCGGCGTAGCGCAGGGCGAACTCGACGACCGAGTCGGCGAACTCGGCCTCGCGGTCGCCGATCGCCGCGGCGATGGCCTCCTCGCACTGGAAGTCGACCAGCGTCTGCTCGGAGTCCGAGTCGGCGACGCAGTGCATCTTGGCCGTCGCCCGGCCGAGGTACCCCAGCACCGGCAGCATGTCCGCGGGCTCGGTCAGGTCCGACCAGTCGAGGTCCGAGACGTACGGGGACAGCTCGGCCACGACGTAGCCCACGCCGTCGATCCGCGTGTGCCCGAGCCACGGGTCCGCGTGCGCCTGCAACGCCCGCTGCGACACGGCGGTGCGGTGGCCGTGGTCGGTGAAGTACTCCCGGATGCGCTCGTCGCGCACGATCCGGCTGGGCGCGGCCACGTTCGCCTGCTTCATCGACAGGACCACGTCGTTCTCCAACGCCTGCGTGCGGCCCTCGACCAGGACGTTGTACGCGGGCAGCCCGGCGGACCCGATGCCGAACCCGCTGCGCCCCACCACGTCCTTGACGGCGTAGGTGAGGCTGCTGCTGGCCCTCTTGCCGGTGGGGATGGTCTCCAGGTACTCGGCGAACGCCCGCTCGACGCCCGCGCGCTCCTCGTCACCCAGCTCCCGCACGCCCGAGCGGTCCCGGCGGAAGTGCCGCTCGTAGTCGACGACGACCGTGGTCTCGTCGAGCAGTTCGACCCTGGTCGCCAGCCTGGCCCGCAGCAGCACCTGGTGCAGCACACCTTCCGTGCTGTCCAACCGCAGGCTGAACAACTCGTCGTCCGGGTTCTCGGCGAACGACCGGACCTGCCCGACGTACGCCGTGACGTAGGTCCGCACCAGCTCCTCGATGATCTTGTCCGGCAGCGCCTTGCGCCAGCCCAGCAGCGCCATGCTCGCCGCGAACCGCCGCACGTCCCAGGTGAACGACCCGAGGTAGGCCTCGTCGAAGTCGTTGACGTCGAACACCAGCGTGCCCGAACCGTCCATGTAGGTCCCGAAGTTCTCCGCGTGCAGGTCGCCCTGGATCCACACGCGACCGGTCCGCTCGTCGGCCCACTCGTCGGGCTCGTCGGCCATGTCGGCGTAGAACAGGCACGCGCTGCCGCGGTAGAACGCGAACGGCTCGGCCGCCATCTTCCGGAACTTGTGCCGGAACGCGGCCGGGTCGGCGGACATCAGGTCCTCGAACGCGTCTTCCAGCACGGCCACGATGCGATCGCCGCGGTCGGTCATCCAGGTGCCCCTTTCGTCGAGCGGCTGTGATCATCGCCGATTTCGCCGACGTGCGCCGGCACGGTCACCGCTCACGTCCAAGACGTCCCGGACGGGCACCCGGTTCCCGTCCTCCGCGCGACGGGAGAACGAATCCTCCACATCGGACAAATCACCGGGATCAGGGGCTCGGCACGGCCAGTCGGGTCCGCAGTTCCCTCAGCGCCGCGACGTCCCGGCCGCACTCCGCGGGCAGGGCGCGGACCAGGATGTCGATGTGCTCGCCGACGGTGGCCCGGTCGCGGCGGCTCGACCGGGCGAAGGCCTTCGCGTACGCCCTGGCGATGGTGTCCACCCGGTCCGGCAGCGCGCCGCCGATCAGGGCTTCGGCGAGGGCCGCGTCCGGTTCCGTCACCTGGGCCCAGAAGTCCGCCCGCTTGGCGGCCGCGGCGGATTCCCGCGACCCCTCGATCAGCCTGCGCGCCCTGGCCTCGTCCAACGGGTGCCGCGAGCAGCGCTTGGCGACCAGCCAGCCCAGCACGACCTCGTTGAGCGCCGGGTAGAAGTCGATGGCACCGGTCCGCTCGCCGTGCAGTTCCACGGCCCGGCCGTAGGCGTCGCGCGCGGCGACCAGCGCGGCCGTGAGGTCGTCCTGCCGGTCCAGCGGGACGCACTGCGCGCGCCTGCGGGCCACGCCGCCCAGCAGCGAGTACCGCTCCGGGGTCTCGCCGAGCTGGATGAGCAGGGTCGCCGACTGCTCGGCCTCGGCCAGCAGGTCGGCCGCCGCCGGTCCCGGCTCGTCGGGGTGCAGACCCCGTTCCACCGCCCACTTCGCCTGCACGTTGACGAGCTGTTCGAGGCTCTTCACCGAACCACCGGCGTCCCACTCGCGGCGGACCTCCTCGTAGCAGTCCACGGCCTCGCGGTAGCGCGCCAGCAGCATCCACACGTCACCGGTGCGCGCGAGTTCCTGCCCCCGCAACCAGTCCGCGGGCACGGCGGCGAGCAGCGCCAGCAGCTCGTCGGCCAGCGCGTCCACCTCGTCGTCCCGGCAGCCCGCCGCGCGCCGCTTGAGGTCTCCCAGTCGGTCGGCCAGCTCGCGGCGGGCCACCGGGCGTTCCAGCGCGGGGTTGTGGCGGTTCGCCGGGTCCAGCCGGAACGCGGGCGGCCCGTACACCTGGTAGGCACCCCACGTGTTGGTGGCCGAGAAGTCCCGGTACACGCGCTTGCGGGCTTCGAGGCTGGCGATGCCGAGGTCCCGGCCCCCGAGCAGTTCCCGGTACAGGGCGTCGGCGAACGCCTCGGCCGCCGCGTCGTCCACCGCCCAGCCCGCGGCGATCACCGCGCGCACCCCGTTCTCCACGAGCTGCCGCGAGATGCTCGACGCGAGGTGGTCGGCCCGCAGCGGCGCGCCCGCCTGCCCCATCGCGCCGAGGTGGCAGCAGTTGACGAAGACGAGGTCCGGCGCCGTGCGCATCTTCGCGATCTCCAGCGCTCCCAGGTACGCGTCGTGCCCGATCCGGACACCGCTGCGCGCCGGGTCCGCCGGGTCGTGGTGGCCGTGGCCCGCGACGTGGACGATCCGGTAGTCGCGCCGGAACAGCGCGTTGAGGATGTCGACCACGTCCTCCTCCGCGTCGTCGCCGGGGATGATCGACGTGACCTCGTACCCCATGCCCTGCAACAGGTCCCGCACGTGGCGCGCCTCGCTCCTGGCGCCGGGTAAGCGGGGCAGGCCGGTGCCCGCCGGGTCGCCGACGACCAGCGCGGCGTTGCCGGACGACGGCCGCGTCACCTCGGTGAACGCGCGGGTCTCCAGCCTGCGCACCAGGCCGACCTGCACGGCGAGCGGCAGGACGCCCTCGTCCTCGGTCCGGGTGGCGAGCAGTTCCAGCGGCAGGACACCCGCCTGCTCGTCGACGACCACCATCAGGTGCTCGCTCCCGTACCCCTGGCCCTTGAGCCCGTTGGGGACCAGCAGCTCGTAGAGGGTGTTGAAGAGCTGGGCGTCCGGGTTGACGTCCGCGACCGCCTCGGCCACCAGCTCGTCGAGCAGCCTGCGCTGGCTCGTGGTCACCCGCTGCTCGGCGCGGGCGTGCCTGCCGATGCTGGTGAACGACAGCTCGACCAGCTCGTCCCGCACGGCGACGTGGTCGTCCGGGTCCGCGGCGACGATGCGGACGGTCCGCCACATGTCGTCGTGGTAGTCCGGCCTTGGCAGGCCGTGCTCGCCGTCGCGACCTTCGAGCATGAGCCGCTCGACGACGACCTCGCCCGGCAGGGAGCGCGCGAGCTGGATCGCCGCCTTGGTCGCCTGGATCGCGCGCTCCTCGTACAGCTCGACGATCTTCAGCTCCTCCACGAACACCCTGGCGCGCAGGTCGTGCAGCCGCCGGTTGGCCTGCCGGACGGCGGTCACGATCGCGGTGAGCGAGTTCTCCACGGGCATCGGCGGCACCAGCGCGGTCCCGATCAGCACCGCCGAGATCGACAGCGGCGGTGGCGGCACGTCCGGGTCCGCCCGGTCCTCGTGCACCGCGGCCAGGCGCAGGACGCCCTGGATGACGCCCGCGGTCAACGCGCCGGGGGTGAGGTCGCCCGCGTCGCCGACGCCGATGACCACCGCGGCGGGTCCCGCGGCGTCCGCGAAGACCTCGCACGTGCCGAGCGGGCCGGGGAACTGCCTCATGTCCAGCCGTCGTTCGAAAGCGCCGTTCAGCAGGGTGTCGACGGCCTTCTCCGCGCCACCGATGGACGTCCCGTCCTGGTGGCCGACCAGGACGGGCCCGGTCACCGAGTCGAGGTGGCCGTGCACCACCGCGACGCGCAGGACCTGGCGGGCGGTGGACCGGCCACCGCCCCACGCCATCCGGACGACCTCCTCGTCGGTGGGCAGCAACAACCGTCCGCGCGGATCGGCGAGGCGCGTCTCGCGGGTCGACCCGGCGGGCGGCGAGGTCAGCATCCTGGCCGGGGTCCGGCCCGCCAGCAGTTCCAGCACCACCTCCGCGACGTCCGGGTCGGCGGGCAGGTCCGCGTGCGGGACGAGCGCGTACCAGGTGACCGGCCCGCGCACCCGGCGGTTGTCGTGCGGCGCGAAGCCGTCGCCGTCCGAGGAGACGGTGAAACCCCCGTCACTGCTCCGGCCGGACACGGTCTGGTCCGCGGTGCCGTGGACCGCGCTGATGCCGCTCCAGTCGGCGGGCAGCAGCGCGGCCCGTTCCGCCGCCGCGGCGGGCAGCAGCGCCGTCAGCGTCGGCCAGCCCGCCAGCCACCCGCCGACCTCCTCCGCGCTCGCCTCGCCGTCCAGCAGGGCGATGGCCGCGCTCAGCTCGTCCCGGCCCGCGAGCCGGGCCTCCACGAGGTGGCTGCCGTCCAGCGGCGGGCCGAGCAGCACCGCACGTCCACCGGCCGCGCGCCACGCCGCGTGCAGCCCGTCGACCTTCAGCGCGCCCAGCACGACGAACGCGCCCGCGCCGTGCGCGACGAGGTGCGGCGACTCACCGCTCTCGACGCGGGCGCGGAGGTGCTTCGCGAGCCGGGCCGCCGACTGCTCGAAGCTCACGCGGGGGTTGTACGGGAACGGCACGACCCGGTGCCGCTCCCCCAGCGCCCTCTCCAGCGGCGCGTAGGCCGGGACGAGGTCGTCCGGCCGGGTCTGCCCGGTCAGCACCTTCTCCGCGCGCAGGCTCACCAGCCGCGACACGTCCGGCCACGTCGGCAGGCCGCCCTGGTTCAGCGCGCACCCGAACACGTCGGGCACCAGCAGCACCTCCCCGCGGGCCATCACGTCGACGCCGTCCCGACGGGAGCGGGGCGCGGGCGCGGCGCGGGGCTCGAACCCCTCGACCACCTCCCCCGGCTTCGCCGCCAGCCACGCCCTCATCGCGCGCCTGCTGTCGGCGTTGGCGAAGTACGCGCCGTGGTTGACGTCCCCGCCCCGGAACGACCTGGTGCGCGGCGTGGTCCGCGTGGCACCGCCGGACATCGACGACGTCGGCACGACGTAGTCGTGGTCCTCCCGGTAGAAGAGGTCCGCGCCGAGGACCAGCAGCCGTCGGGCGATGCCCGCCCCCTGGACGTCACCCGCGATGGAGCCGAGCCCGTCGTCGAGCGACTGCGCGGACAGCAGCATGCGCAGGAACGGGGACTCGGGCATCTGGGCTTCGAGGCCCGGCACGATCCGCGGGTCCGTGCGCTGTTCGAGGAACGTCAGGAGGAACTTCTTGACCAGAGCGGCGATCCCGCTCTCCCGCAGCACCGGGACGAGGCTGAACACGTTGAACAGGAACGAGGCCCACAGGTCGACGCGGTGCGACGCGAGCGTGGTCCCCCTGGCGGGGCAGGCGACCCGGACGAAGCGCTCCACGCTGACGCCGCGGTCGACGAGCAGGTCGCGGAGTTGGGGCAGCGCCTCGCGGTCGGGGTGGCCGTCGGGGTACGTGTCCAGGTTGGGCCGGTGCTTCGCGGCGTAGCTCAGCGCCTCCCCGACGAGCCCGCCGCGGGAGTGGCTGACCAGGTGCAGCCGGGAGCCCTCCGGCAGGTGGGCGGCGGCCTGGAGGGCGTTCTGCGCGGGCGTCAGTCCGAGCGTGGCGTGCTCGACCGCCAGGATCCTGCCGCGGTAGCGGCTCGCGACGTCCCTCCACTCCGCCGTGTCGCGCAGCGCCGTGAAGGCGCCCTCGGTGTGCGAGAACGTGCCGTGCAGCAGCACCAGGTACGGGTCGTCGCTCGGCGGTGGCGCGGTCTTGACCGGGCCCGTCCTCGACAGCCGCAGGTCCTCGCCGATCTGGTACACCCCACGGGGTTTCGCCTTGCGCCGCCAGACCGCCTCGGGCACGTGGTCGCCCGCGGACACCGGCTCGTCGATCCAGTCGACCACCTTGCGCATCGCGGCCTTCGCCGCCTCGTCGAACAGCGGGCGGGCGGCGAGGCCCACGGCCGAGCTGATGAGGCCGGAGCGGTCGACCTGCGCGCCGACGGCCGTGTCGACGACGCGGACCGCCTCCCGGATGCCCGGCGGCACCGAGACGGCCATCCGCCGGATGGCCGCGGGCCGTGATCCGGCACCCCTCGTGGTGGTCTCGAGGTAGTCGGTCAGGTCGGCGCCGCCCGCGCGCTCCACCAGACCCCCGGCCCGGTGGAAGATCACCACGCCGTCGACGTCCTCGACCTCGACGACGTCGGAGTCCTCGCCCTCGAGCGCGACCGGCCCGGTGTCACCGCGGCTCACCCCGGCGAGCCGGACCTCGCCCCTGACCTCGTACTGGACGTCGTCGCCGTACAGTTCGGCGAAGTCGTCCCGGTCCGACCGCTCCGCGGCCCCCTTGCCGCGGACGGTGAACTCGACGGCCATGACGACTGCCCTCCTGCCCCGGTCCGCCCGGCACCGTCAGGCGGGCCTGATGTCCCTGGAGTCGCGGGAACGGGTGATCCGTTAACAGGCGGGCCGCTCTTGAACGGGTGAATCACCGGGAGTCACCGTTGACCACTCATCGTAGTCGACGGCCGGAGAGGGCCACCACCGCCACGACCAGCCCGATCCCCAGTGCCGCCAGCAGTGGCGCGGGCGGGCCGAGCGGCGTCCCGTCCTCGGCGCGCAGGGCACCCGCGAGGTCGAGCACCGGCAGCCCGCTGACCCCCGCGTACCAGACGGGGACGTACCCGGCCTGGAACACGCGGTGGGTGCGGCTCAGCGAACCGAGGGAGAACGCCAGTGCCGGGATGAACAGCACCGCGGCCACCCACGCCGCCACACCGGCGGGATCACCCGCCACGACCATCCGGATCGCCGCCGCCGCACCGGTTCCCGCGGTGAGCAGGACACCGGCCAGCCACTCCGCGACCGCCCGCCACCGGACCGAGGGGTAGGGCGCCAGGATGGACTGGACGTCGCACTCGTACCGCTGGGTGCCGAGCCGCGACCACAGCAGCACCGGCCAGATCCACGCCGCGGGCAGCAGGACCCTGCTCACCCCGGCGATCGGCACGACGACGGTGACCGCGGCGACCAGCGCCAGGCCGATCCACCACCACCGGGACACGCCCTGGAGCAGGACGCGCACCTCACCGACCAGCAGCCTGGGGAACGCCGACAGCGCGCTTCCCCGCCGCACCACCGTCTTCAGCCCACCGCGGACGTAGAACGCACCGGACTCGGCGGGCACGGGCACGGCGTCGGGCGCCTCCGGGACGACACCGCCGTCCAGCGCCGGGTCGAAGCGGGTGAACCACACCGCGGGCAGCAGCGCGAGCGCCACCACGACCCCCATCACCAGGAGGCGGGAGAGCAGGAACCCCGCGCCGGGCGTGAAACCCGACCACTCGAACGGCGTGAGCGGCGCGTCCAGCGCGGTGAGCCCGAGGCTGAACTCGCCGCCGGTGACGTCCAGGCCCTTGGCGGCCATGTCCGCGCCAAGCGACTCCACCACGTCGCTCACGCCGAGCCCGCCCAGCGGCGCCGACGGGCTCTGGCCGCCGAGCGCCAGCACCATCCAGCAGAAGAACCAGATCACGTTGCCCGAGCCCGTCTTCAGGACCGGGGTCAGCTCCCAGAACAGCGCGGCGGACGCGGTCAGCACGACGGCGGGGAAGGCCACCACCGCGAACGGCAGCAGCAGCGCCCCGAGGTCGACCGACGTGGACTCGCCGCGGGCCACCTGCATCACCAACGCGGTCCCGGCCAGCACGACCAGCATCGACGTCAGCACGAGCACGTTGCCGAGCAGCTTGGCCACGAGGTAAACGGGTGTGCGCAGCGGCGTGGACGCCAGCAGCAGCCCGACGTTGGTGCGCTCGTCGCGGGCGATCGTGTTGCGCACGACGTAAAAACCGCCCAGCATCAACCAGAGCGTGCTCGCCAGCGCCGTCGCCATGCCGACGTACGCGCTGGTGTACAGGCCGCGGTAGGGGCCGAGTTGCATGATCGCCCACCGCGAGTCCGACGCGGGCACGGCGAGGTAGCCCAGCAGGGCGGCCGCCAGCAGCGTCGCCGCGTAAGCGGGTCTGCGCACCCGGTCGCGGAAGTCGCCCAGCACCAGCGCGATCACCGGCCCACCGCCACGGACCTGCCGATGATGCCCAGGTACGCGTCCTCCAGGTCCGGAGCCACCGGTACGGCGTCCGCGGACGGCCGGGTCGGCGACAACATCCGCAGCCGGACACCCGTCGTGGTGCGGACCATCCGGCTCACGGTGTGCACGGCCCGCACCGCGGCGACCTCCGAGTAGGGCACGGTGGCTTCCCAGACCTGGCCGTCGACGTCGCGCAGCAGGTCCTCCGGCGCGCCGCGGCGCAGCAACCTGCCCCTGGCCACCACCACGACGTCGGCGGCCACCGAGTCGACGTCGGAGACGATGTGCGTGGACAGCAGCACCACGCGGTCGACGGACAGGTCGCTGAGCAGGGTGCGGAACCGCACCCGCTCCTCGGGGTCCAGCCCGGCGGTCGGCTCGTCGACGATGATCACCTTCGGGTCGCCGAGCAGGGCCTGCGCGATGCCGACCCGGCGCACCATGCCGCCGGAGTACTTGCCCAGTGGGCGTTCGAGCGCCTCGGTGAGGTTGACGAGCTGGATCAGCTCGTCGACGCGAGCCCTGGCGGACCGGACGGACAAGCCCTTGGCGGCGGCCAGGTACGCGAGGAACTCGCGGGCGGTCAGGTTCGGGTAGACGCCGAAGTCCTGCGGCAGGTAGCCGAGCGCTTCGCGCAGCGGGTTGGGGTGGGCCACGGCGTCCCTGCCCTGGAACAGGACCTGCCCGGACGTGGGGCGGGTGACGGTGGCGGCGATCCGCATCAGCGAGGACTTGCCAGCGCCGTTGGGGCCGAGCAGGCCGATCAGGCCCGGCTGGAGGTCGAGGGTGATGCCCTCCACCGCGCGCTTGCCGCCGCGGTAGACCTTGGTGACGTCGACGAGTTGCAGCACGGCCCTACCCCGCCTTCCGCACGGTGGCGCGGCCTTCGCCCGTGCGCACGGTCCGGGTGCCCGCCGGGTCGTCGGCGACGGGTCGCGCGACCCGGCAGGTCTCGGGACCGGTGGGCAGCACGCCGTGGTCCAGCGCCGGCGTCACGGCTTTGCCCGCGAGCGTGCGATCGACACCGACCGAGCCCCTGCCGATCACCACTCGGGCGTCGATGACGAGCTTCTCCGCGGTGAAGTCGAACGACCGGGTCTCGGGCGTCCCGGTCAGGGTGGTCGCGGTAGTCCTCTGTGATGGCACTGCGGCTCCGGAAGTCGGCGGTAGGTCGGCTTCCCCAGCTTCCGGTCGCGGCGCGGGACGGACATCTCCCGTTCGGCAGAGATCGGCGGTCGGATCACCGCGCCGGGAACACGGCGGCCACCCGCCACCCCGACCCGTGCGGACCGGCGTCCAGCGCGCCCCCGGCCGCCTCGACGCGCTCGCGCAACCCGACCAGCCCGCTGCCGCCGCTCGCACGGGTGGTGCCCCGCGCGCCGCCGCCGTCGACGACCGAGACCACGACCCCGCGCCCCGGCGCGAAGTCCACCTCCACCGCCACGGAGGGCGCGCCCGCCGCGTGCCTGCGGACGTTCGTCAACGCCTCCAGCACCACCGCGTACGCCGTCTCGTCCGCGACCGGGCCGAGCCTGCCCACCGCGGCGTCCGCCAGTTCGCAGCGGACGGCCGACCCGCTGAACCGGCCCACCAGTTCGGGCACGTCGCGCACCCCGACGGTGTCCGCCCGCGAGCCGTCGCGCATGGCCGCGACCGCGCGGTCCATCGAGTCGAGCGCCCTCAACCCCGCCTCCTCGATCCGCGCGAACGCCGCCTTCGCCTCGGCCTCGTCGAACTCCACGAACCGCGCCGCCTGCACCTCCACGACGATCCCGGTCACCTCGTGCGCGACGAAGTCGTGCAGCAGCTCGGCGATCTCCAGCCGCTGCCGCACCCGAGCCTCCACCAGCCGCGAGTCGAGGCCCCGCAGGTAGACCCCGACGCCGATCGCCACGACCAGCGGGAACGACACCAGCAGCAGTCCGAGCACCGACGCGTCCCAGCGCGGCGGCGACTCGTGCAGGGTGAACCTCAACGGCAGCGCCATGGCCGCCACCACGGCGAGCG
This sequence comes from Umezawaea endophytica, assembly GCF_025061645.1. Classification (GTDB taxonomy): domain Bacteria; phylum Actinomycetota; class Actinomycetes; order Mycobacteriales; family Pseudonocardiaceae; genus Umezawaea; species Umezawaea endophytica. Next base: position 73,481 of record NZ_JANYMP010000001.1, read on the forward strand.
CCGTGACCGCGACGACCCGCCCGGACGAGACCACCCGCACCGCCCGCCCGAGCAGGACCAGCAGGCCCGCGAACTCGAAGGGCATCCACAGCAGCGCCATCCTGGGTTCGCCCCCGTGGAGCACGTCGACCAGCAACGACAGCCCGGACACCAGCACGACCACGGCGGCGGGACCGACCCGACCGACGGGCCAGCGCCACGTCGCCGCCAGCACCACGACGGTGGCGGCCACGGCGAGCACGAGCGTCCCCGGCGGCGCGGCGGCCACCGGGGCGAGCAGGAGGAAGGCCACCAACACCGGCCAGACGGCCCGACCGCGGGGTACACGCATGCGAAAAAGCCTACGCACGAACGACACAGGAGATCAGCGAAACCCGGTCAGTCCACTGAGGACGGTCCTTGGCGGTCGGCCCGGAGGGGCCTCGTCCGGCCGCGGTGGACATGACCGACCGCGAAGGCGCCTGCCGGGCACCAGGTCGGCCAGGGCCGCCATGTCCACCGGCCTCGGCCAGCCACCAGGCCGCGAGGGCCACCACACCCAATGGCCCGGCCGAGCAGCGGGTCGTACCGAGCACGCCGTCGAGGCACCCGCGCCGCTCGACCGCTCGCCCGCGGTCCGCTGTCACTCAGGACGGCAGCCGCGTCGAGTAGCCCATCTCGTGAGCCCACACGGCGATCCCGACGCGGTTGCGCACGCCGAGCTTGCGCTGGATCGCCGCCACGTGCGTCTTCACCGTTCCCGCGCCGATGAACAGCTCAGCCCCGATGTCCGCGTTCGTCCGCCCCTCGGCCACCTTGCCCGCCACCTCGATCTCCCGCTCGGTCAACGGCTCCGCGAGCACCCGCGTCTCACGCTTGGCGTCCACGACCTGCCGCAGCAGCCGCACGGTGATCGACGGACTGATCAGGCTGTCACCGTTGTGCGCGGCCCGCACCGCCTCGACCAGCAACGACGGCCCCGCCCGCTTGAGCAGGAACCCGGACGCCCCGTACCGCAACGCCGGGTACACGTACTCGTCCAGGTCGAACGTCGTCACGACGACCACCTTGACCGGCACCACCGCCTCAGGCCCGGCAAGCCTGCGCGTCACCTCCAGCCCGTCCAACCCCGGCATCCGCACGTCGAGCAACGCCACGTCCGGCCGAAACCGCTCAGCCAACTCCACCGCCGCGACACCGTCCGCGGCCTCGCAGACGACCTCCAGGTCGGCCTGACTGTCCAGGACCCGACGCATACCGCGCCGAACCATCTCCTGGTCGTCGGCGATGAGCACCCGGATCGTCACAACGGAAGATCATCCCACACGAACCACGACACCGACGTCCTCCGCCAGGACCACGGCTGGCACCGGCACCGCCTCAACTGGTCGCGTCGGCCAGTGGTTGGGGGCACTCGCCGCCGGGCGTGGTGAGCAGTTCGAAGTGCCACATCTCGTTCGCGTACGCCTGGCAGAGGCCGTAGGCCGCGCCGTGGCGGATCAGCCAGTCGTCCGCGTTGGTCGGGCCGATGTCGATCGCCTTGCCCACCACGTGCTTCGACTTCTCCGGTGTGCTCACGAACCGCCGCGCCTCCTGGAGGCTCCCGTACGTGACGACCGCCTGGTCGAGCAGGCGCCGCTGGTACGCCTCGCTCCGCCAGCCCGACGTCACCCGCAGTTCCACACCCGCCAGGCGAGCGTCCACGTCGGCCTTCCGCACCGCCTCCAGCAGCGCCGGGTCGAGGCCGCGGAGGGCGTCGTGGTCGGTGTCGGACAGCGAGATGCTGCTGTTCTCCGGGATGCTGCCGTCGCCTGCCGGGCGGCCGGGCGGGGGTTCGCGCTGGGCGCAGGCCGCCAGGGTGACGAGCAGCGCGGCGGCGAACGCGGGTCGCCTGGCACCGTCCACAATTCCACGTGTCGTGGCCAAACCCTGTCTCCTCACGGTGGTGCCGAAGCCGGACACCCCCGACACTGCCGGTGGGATGTCCGCGTCCCGCGCCCGTTGTGCAACAACTGGTCGACGGGACGTCACGGCACCGGAACGAAGTACCGGTCGACGACGATGGAAGAGGTAGAGCCCGTGGCGCGGAGGCCGCGCGGGCGATCGTGATCGAGGGGGCGAGGGACCATCATCTTCCTCAGCTACACCCGAGCCGACGAGGCACTCGTCCGGGCGCTCAGGGAGGACTTCGAGCGCCTGGGCTGGCAGGTCTGGATGGACCGCGAGATCCACGGCGGGGAGCAGTGGTGGCGCGAGATCATCCGGACGATCCAGGAGGCGGACGTCTTCGTGTTCGCGCTGTCGCAGGACTCGTGGACGTCGCAGCCCTGCCGCGAGGAACTGGACTACGCCCAGCGGTTGGGGCTCCCGGTGCTGCCGGTCCAGGTCGGCTCGGTGGAGAGCGTGCGGATCCCGATCATGGAGACCCAGGGCGTCGACTACCGCGAGCGGACCGCCAACGCCGCGCTGGGGCTGGTGGCCGCGCTCACCGAGCTGACCAGCCGCCCGGTGGTGCGCGCGGACCCGCCGCCGGAGCCGCCCAAGGTGCCCTTCGAGTACCTGTACCGGATCGCCGAGATCCTCGGCCCGACGCCGATCGCGCCCGACCGCCAGGAAGCCGTGATCGTCCAGCTCCGGCGCAAGCTCAAGGAGGAGCGGGACGTGGTGGCCCGCGCGGACATCGTGAAGCTGCTGCGGGAGTTCCGCAGGCGCAAGGAGCTCACGGTCGGCAACTCCGAGGAGATCGACCAGTTGCTGGACGCCGCCGGGGAGACCGAGCAGGAGGACGGGGCGACCCGGCTGCCGCCGACCGACCACTGGCGGCGGAACCTGGTGGCGCAGGGCGCTTCCACCGAAGCACCGCGACCCGACGGCCCGACCCGAGCCGTCGAAACCCCGCGTCCCGGCACCACGACCGAGGCCGTGCCACCGAGCCGCCCGACGCCCCGGAAGCCCCCGCGGACCCCACCACCGCCCGCACCGACGATCGAGGTCACGCGCGAACCCGCGTACGACTGGGGTCGAGCCCAGCACACCAAGGCACCGGCGGAGACCGCGAGTTCGCCCGCGCCACCCCCGTGGACGACCACCGAGCCCGAGACCCCACCGGTCTCGACGCCCCGACCGCCGACGGCGGGCTGGTGGAACGCGCGGAAGGTGAAGGCGGAGGAACCCGACCCGCCACCGCCGACCGACAGCGGGCTCGCGTTCGCGGGTGGTGTGCTCGGCGGACTGGGCATCCCGTTCGGGATCCTCGCGCTGACCGAGCACAACCGCACCGCCACGCAGGTCGCGCTGTCGCTGCTGCTGATCGCGTCGGTGCTGGGGCTGTCACTCGGCCTGGTGGCGGTCAACCGCGGCGAGCGGCGGTCGCAGGTCGCCGCCGCCATCGCCGCCGCGGGCCTGCTCGGCGCCGTCCTCTTCGCGCTGAGCGCGTTCTAGCCCGACCCCTTCACCAGGCCCACGATGGCCGCGAGGGTGAACGCCACGACTCCCAGCGCGAGGGCGATCGGGCCGCCGGGCGCGTCGAAGTCGATCGCCAGCGAGAGCAGCGCGACGACCAGGCCGAGGACGGTCGCCACCGTCAGCACGGCCCGGACGCGCGGTCGCTTGCTCACCGGCTCAGGAGGCGCGGGAGTGGTTCCCTTCCACCACGCCGCCGTCGGCGTGCCGTCGTTCCGCACGGCCACGCGCGGAGGGGTCGGGGTCGCCGGGGTGGTGGTCGGTCCACGGGGCGCGGGGACCGCAGTCGGCGCGGTTCCGGCGACCACGGTCGAGGTGCGCTCCCACCACGGCCTCGCCGCGGGCGCCAGCAGGGCGTCGAGCCCGCCGGTCGCGGTCCACCCCGGTGAGCAGCACCTCTTGAGCCGGGCGGCCAGGTCGTCGATCCCGCCGTCCCGGAGTCCCGACAGGAAGCTCCACGCGGGAGTGGCGAACGGCGGCTGGAAGTCCTGTTGCGCGAACAGCAGGTTCTCCCCCGTGTTCAGCGCTCCGCGCTCCGGGTTCTTCGCCAGCGCCAGCAGCGAGAGGTAGACGACCAGGCCGGGGAACGTGTCCATCCACCGGTCCCAGGCGCGGTTCGCGGGCTGGTAGTTGCGGTGCCCCGTCTCGCTCGGCGGCGCCGACGAGGCGAAGGCGGCGATCCAGGAGCAGTCGAAGTCGACCAGGCGCATGGCGCCGCGGTCGTCGACGAGCACGTTGCCGTGCTGGAGGTCGCCGTGCGCGAAGTCCGCGCGCTGCAAGCGGTTCACCAGTTCCCGCCAGGTCTCGGCGAGCGCGGCCAGCGCGGCGGTGTCCCGCCGCGACACGAGCTCGTCCACGTGCCGGTTGAGGGTGTGCCCCTCCACCCACTGCATCCGCACCACCGGCCAGGTGCGGCCGTTGACCCGGATGCCGTCGTCGATCCACCGGGGCAGCGCGACCGCGCTCAGCAGGTCCCTGGCCACGAAGTGGTCGTGCAGGGCGTTGTAGCGTTGGCCGTTCCCGGCGTCGGCGCGGGTGAAGAACCGCAACGCCTTGGCCTGACCCGATTCCGTCGCCTTGAACACGACCGCGCTCGTGCCGGAGGCGGGCGACGGGATCCCGAACACCGGGTGCACCACCAGTTCCAGCAGCCGCAGCTCGTCGGTGGTGAACACGTCCGGCTGCTGGACGGCCTTCATGTAGTCGTCGAATCCGGGGTAGCGCACTAGAGGCACACCACCAGGTTCTCGGGGCCCGCGGCGCTGATCGACACCCGCATCAGGGTGACGTCGTCGTTGACCATGTCGTTGGCGCGCCTGCGGTCGTCCACCAGCGCGCGGAACCTCTCGGGGTGGTCCAACCCGGCCAGCGTCGTCCACAGCTCGCGCCGGTCGCCCTCCTCCTCCCGCAGCACCCAGTCCGCGAACGCGTCCGTGGCGAGGTAGATCACGTCGCCGTCGAGCAGCACGCCCTCGTCGAACAGCAGCCGGTCGACCACGGCTTCCAGCGCTTTCGGGCCGGTGGGCAGACCGTGGGGGTTGACCCCGAAGCCGTGCGCCGGGATCGGGGGGAAGGTCGCCACGAGTTCGTCGCCGCGCACCTGGAAGAGCACGGTGTCGCCGATCGCCACGGCCGACCAGTGCGGGTGCGGGCCGTCGAGGTCGACGAACTCGCAGCCGAGGAACGTGGCGAACGAGCCGACCGTCTCCAACTTGTACACCTGCATGTCGGTCGCCTGCGCGAGGAGCGGGTCGTGGCGCCAGCGGTCCTGCGTCCGCCGCAGCCACCGGTGGAGGGGTTCGGCGGCCAGGTCGGGGATCTCGTCGAGACCACCGGCTCCCTCCCCGACGAACCCCTCGACCAGCCGCATGGCCCACCGCGTCGAGCCGAAGCCCTGGGTGGCGCCGTCCGCGACCGCGAACCGGGGTCCGCGACCGGTGGCCGGGTCGCCGGGAGCGGCGGCGGCGCCGTCCTCCCATTCCGCCTCGGAGTTGCCGTGCTTCGGCACGGAGAAGACGACCTGCCAGGCGTGCATCGGGGCTCCTAGGCCGACCGGTCCGGAACGCGGGTGCCGACCTGGAGGACGCGCAGCAGCGTGGAGCGGCCGACGTTGAACGCCAGGCCCTTCGCGCCCGCCCGCACGTCGTAGCCGTCGACCCTGGCGTTCTCCACCATCGGCGCGGGCAGCACGCTGCTCAACGCGAACAGGTCGGGGCCGGGCAGCGGGAGCCCACCAGGATCGGACGGGAAGACGATCTCCGGCACCTCCACCGGGGACAGGAAGACGTTGAAGAACAACGCCCGGCCGTCGCGGGTCTCGATGGCGGTCAACCGCTCCACCCACTCCTGGATGGTCGCGCCGTCGTACGGGTTGTCGGTGACCATGCCGTCGGTGATGTTGATGATGATCGGCGGGAAGGAGTCCGGGTGCGCCGCCGCCCAGTCGAAGACGTACCCGCCCGCCACCGCCACGGCCTGGCACATCGGCGTGCGGTAGCCGTGCGCCGGGTCGACCCACACCGGCATCTTGACGTTGACCGGCATCAGGTCGATCGACGGTTCCTGGCGGACCGCCATCGGGTGGGCGGCCAGTTCCGGCAGCGGCACCAGGCCGCGCCCCGCCAGCGGGCCGCCGAACGCGGGCTCCACGCCCTCGCCGCCCGGACCGGTGAGCCGGGCGCCGTAGCTGAACACGCCGACGTCGAAGTAGTGCCGGACCGGCGCGTTGACCTCCGTGGTCGCCTTGACGCACATGTCCAGCAGGATGTTGTTGACCGCCAGCGCGGCGCCGACGGCGAGTGAGTCCCCGGACTTGCCCCAGGGCAGCTTCATCGAGTCCGACCGGTCCAACAGGATGACGACGCATCCAGGGGTCGACCGCGACACCGATTGCCGGTACATGCTTGAGTCCACGCTCCAACCGTTCTCTCTCGATAGCGACCCGCGGGTGCCCGGCTCAACCCGGCGGACGTCCGGTCAGGTTCCGCCGGACCACCACCGCGGGCCACGCCGTGCCGAGCTCCCACTCCCACCGGTGACAGCACTTCGCGTTCCGGCACCGGAACGCGTACCCCCGCTCCACGCGGTGCACGTCCAGTTCGAAACCCGCGCAGTGCGGGCACTGCGCGATCCGCGCCCGTCGCGCGTCGAACTCCTGCCGCCCCGGCATCTCCTTGGGGACGGGAGTGGGCAGGGAATCCCTTTCCCACCAGCCTTGCTTCTCCACCGCGGCCTGCCGCTCCGGCAGCCGCACGGGGTCGCTCCTGCCCGGTGCGGGCGGGAACCCGGCGGTGGCCTGCCGCACGACGGGCGACGGCGCGGCGGCCACCGGCCGCGTGATCCACCCGAGGGCGAACAGGACGCCGAAGAACGCTCCGACCCCGGCGACGAACACCAGCCTCAGCGTCCCGAGTTCCCAGAGCCCGCCGCCCAGCAGTCCCCCGACCCCGGCCGCCACCGCGGTCGAGAACCAGAGGGCGCGGGTCCGCGTCGACACGGTCACCGATCAGCCCTCGTTCCTGATGACGACCAACCTGATCCGTTCACCGTCCGGGGGTTTGGCGACGTTCCAGCACGTGAGTCCGTTCGGTCCGGCGAATTTCGGATCCCGCGGCCTCCACTGCTCCGGAAGTGCCGCGCAGATCGTCATCGGCCACCTCGCGACCATGGGGAGGGAGAATGTCCCGTTCGTGTCGGGCTTGAGATCTTTTCCGGCGCTCCAGCCGAACTGAACGGCCACGTCCCGCAATTCGGCGGTCGGCTTCAGACTGCCGTCGCCCTCCTGCACGGCGAACTCCGCGTCCCACTTCTCGGGGTCCGGGACAACGGTTTCCGTCACCTGCGCCACAGGGGGCTTGACCTGGTCCGGAGCCAGTGCCGCCCCGATCAGGAGCGAGACCGCGAAGGAGACCACCAAGGCGTACACGGGCGCCATGAGTTGACTGCGCGCCCAGTCATTCATCACTGTCCAATGAAACCTCCGAACAACTCGACCACTCACCGGTCCTATCGTCGGCGACCCGTCGGCCGTGTCGCCCGCGACCGGATTTTCACCCGGAATAACCAAGACCTTCGGAGGAGCGGCGAGATACGTCGTCGTTCTGCGCTGTTCGAGTGATGACCGCGGAATTCCCGCGTTCACGTGGAATTCGATCACCCCCCGATTCGGGGCGGCGGCGGACGCGCGGTCCCGGCCCGCCGGCTCGGACTCGCCACCGGTTTCCCGTTCCGGAGCGGCCCACCGGGCGACCGGTCACGACATACTGTGCCGGATTCACGGGGTCGGCACCGGGTCGCGGGCGCCGACCGCGCGGCGACGAGAGGTGAGCGATGGTGGCCACGAGCGCACTAGGTCAGCGGAGCGGCATGGCGCCGGTAGTCCAGGCGCGGGTGGCGCTGTGGACGTTCGTCGTGGTGAACGTGGCGATCGTCGAGGTCCTCTTCGTCACGGCGGGCACCGGCAAGAACGAGGTCCTCGCCGTCGCCAAGTTCTTCGGCCTGCACGCCGCGCTGGTCATGATGTTCCAGCTCCTGCTGGTGGCCCGCCTGCCGTGGCTGGACCGCCGGATCGGCATGGACCGCTTGACGTCGTGGCACCGGTGGGTGGGTTTCGGTCTGCTGTGGACGATCCTCACGCACGCCACCCTCATCGTGCTCGGCTACGCCACCCTGGACGACTCCTCGATGGGGAAGACGTTCCTCGCGCTGGCCGGTGTGCCCGCCTCGCTGCTCGGCATGCTGGCCGCCGCCGTCGTCGTGGTGATCGGCGCCGTCTCGACGCGCGGCGTCCGGCGGCGGCTGCGGTACGAGACGTGGCACGCCCTGCACCTGCTCCTGTACCTGGCCCTCGGCATGGCGTTCGCGCACCAGTTGATCGAGACCACGACGTTCAAGTCGTCGGTGTTCGCGATGGTCTACTGGTGGGCGCTGTGGCTGTTCGCGTTCGGTTCGCTGATCGTCGGCCGGGTCGTGGTGCCGCTGGTGCGCAACTCCCGCCACCAGTTCCGGGTCGCGGCCGTGGTCCCGGAGTCGCCCACCGCGGTCTCGGTGTACGTCACGGGCCGCCACCTGGAACGGCTGCCCGCGCTGGCTGGCCAGTTCTGCGTGTGGCGCTTCCCCGGCCACAACCACTGGTGGTTGGCGAACCCGTTCTCGCTGTCCGCCGCGCCGAACGGCCGCTCGCTGCGGCTGACCGCCAAGGCCGTCGGCTCCACCAGTGCGGGCCTGCGGAACCTCAAGGTCGGGACCCGCGTGTTCCTGGAGGGCCCGTACGGCGCGTTCACGACGCTGCACCGGAGCAAGCCGGGGGTGGTGCTGATCGCGGGCGGCGTGGGTGTCACGCCCGTCCGGTCGCTGCTGGAGGAGCACACGCCGGGCGACTTCGTCGTGCTCTACCGGGTGCGCGACGAGACGGAGGCGGTGCTGCTGACCGAGTTGCGGCAGCTCGTCCACGCCCGCCGCGGTCGGCTGCACCTGCTCACCGGCCGCACCGACCAGGGCGCGCGACCGTTCGAGCCCGCCGCCCTGCACCACCTGGTCCCCGACATCGCCCAGCGCGACGTGTACGTCTGCGGCCCGCCCGCGATGACGGCGGCCGTGCTGACCTCGCTCCGCGCGTTGAAGGTGCCCGGCGGGCAGGTCCACGCCGAGAAGTTCAGCCTGGCCTGACGACCGGGCGACCGGGCCGGGCAACCGAGCCGGTCCGCCGCCCGTCTTCCGGACGTGGAGACAACACCTCGGAAGCCGGTGCTCGCCATCGCGGCGGTCGGCGTCGCCGTCGTCGCGGCGATCGTGCAGTACGCGGCGCCGTCCGTCGTCCCGGTGCTGGAGCGCGGACGGCTCGACACCGGCGAGTGGTGGCGGGTGGTGACACCGCTGCTGGTGCAGACCCTCGGCTGGTACCAGGTCGTGACGAACCTGGTCACGCTGGCGCTGGTCGGGGTGGTCGCCGAACAGCTCTTCGGCCGGTGGCGGTGGGCGGTGCTGTTCGCCGCGGGCGCGATCGGCGGGCAGGTGTTCGCGTACGCGCTGCACGAACCCGGAGGCGGCGACTCGGGCGCCATCTGCGGGCTCGCGGGCGGTGTGCTGATCCGGCTAGCGACCGCGGGTCCCGGCGGGAACCGGTGGGGCCCGGTGGTCGTGGTCGGTTACGTCGCCGCGCTGGCGGGGTGGAGCTTCGCCGGGGTCATCGGCGCGGCGGCGGCCGTCCTGGCCGCGGCCGTCGCGCTGGCGGTCTCGGCGCACCTCTCGCTCATCGGGGCGGTGGTCTGCGCGGCGGTGATAGCGTCGGTGTCCGACCTGCACGGCATCGCGCTGGTGTCCGGGATCGTCGCCGGGGCGGTGCTCACCTCTCTCGAAGCGCGGCGGCCAGCTCACGACGTGACGTGATGCCGAGCTTGCCGAACACCTTGCCCAGGTGCCACTCGACGGTGCGGGGACTGAGGAACAGCGCGGCGCCGATCTCAGGGTTGGTCCGGCCCGCGGCGGCCAGGCGCGCGATCTGGGTCTCCTGCGGGGTGAAGTCCTCGGTCGCCTCGACCGTCCTCTTGCGGACGGTCTCGCCGGTGGCCGCCAGTTCCCGGCCCGCCCGCTCGGCGAAGCCCTCCGCGCCCATCCCGGCGAACGCCTCGTGCGCGGCGCGGAGCTGCTCCCGCGCGTCGGCGCGCCGGTTCTCCCGGCGCAGCCACTCGCCGTAGAGCAGCCGGGCGCGGGCCAGCGGCAGCCCGAGCAGGTCGGTGTCCAGCAGGTCGACCGCTTCGCGGTAGCGGCGCTCGGCCTTGCCGGGAGGACCCGCGAGCGCGTCGGCCACGGCCTGAGCGCCGAGCGCCCAGTCGGTTCCCGCGGCGGCGGTCCGTTCGGCCAGGCGGTCCCGCGCCCAGTCCGCCAGTCCGGTCTCCCCGGTGCGCGTGGCGGCCTCGACCAGCTCCCCCAGCGTCGGGTCGGCCACAGCGAGGTCCTCGTGCCCGATCGCCAGGCGAGCGGCTCGCACGGCAGCCGGGTAGTGGCCGAGTCCGTTGGCCAGCACCGTCCTGGCGTACCCGGCGATGCCGAGCTGCCAGCCCTCGCCGAGCGCCTCGGCGTCCCTGGCGGCGGCGTCGAGCAGCGCCTCCGCTGGCAGGTCCCGGCCGCGGTGGGCCGCCAGGACGAGCGAGGCGAACGGGTGCGGGGGGAGGCCCGTGGTCTGCCCGAGCGCGTCGGCCTCGTCGACCAGGTCCGACGCCTCGGTGAACCGGCCCGCGTAGACCAGGGCGCCCGCGCGGAAGGCCAGTGCCGGTGGCAGGAGCGACAGTGCGCCGGTGCGGCGGGCGACCGCGACCGCCCGCTCGGTGAGCCGGTGCCAGGCGGTGGCGTCCCACACCTCCAGCGCGACGGGCGCGGCCAGCCACAGCAGCCGCAGGTCCTCGTCGGAGGCCACGGCCTCCAGCGCCCGGCGCAGCAGCGGGGCCGCGGCCACGGGCCCGTCCAGGCTCCACGCCGTGAGGCCGGTCAGCAGCGCACCGGTCGCGTCCTCGGCCGCGGGGACGCCCCGTGCGGCCTCGGCCGCCGCGCGCACGTCACCCCCGAGCCTGCCCGCGTGCACGGCGGCGCCGACGGCCGACAGGTACGTCTCCCGCGCGGCGGCCAGGTCCAGGTCCTCCAGCCTGCGCGCGGCCGCGAGCAGCGGCGGACCGGCGTCCCGGCCCCGGTCGAGCGCGAACGCGATCTGGGCGCGCAGCCGTTCCACGCCGGCGCGCCCCAGCGGGTCGAGCGGCCCGAGTTCCGCCGCGGCCAGCAGCTCGGACGCCGCGGCGGGCGAACCCGAGTCGAACCGGGCGCGCGCGGCGGCCAGTGCCCGCACGGCACGGGTCTTGGGGTCCGGGGTCAGTTCGGCGGCGCGTTCCAGGAAGGCCGCCGCGGCGGCTCGGCCACCGCGGGCCAGCGCCCGGTCGGCCGACCGCTCCAGTTCGGCGGCCACGTCCTCGTCCGGGCCGAGCGCGGCGTGCGCCCGGTGCCAGGCGCGGCGGTCGGGGTCCTGCTCCGGGTCGGTGACCGCGGCGAGCGCGCGGTGCACGGCGCGCAGGTCGGCGGCCTCGGCCGACCCGTGGCTCGCCGAGCGGACCAGCGGGTGGCGGAACCGGACCCTGGCGCCGAACTCGACCAGTCCGGCGGCCTCCGCGGCTTCGGCAGCCTCCGGCCCGACGCCCAGCCGGTCGAGCGCGCGCCACAGCAGCGTCACGTCGCCGACCGGTTCGACGGCGGCGGCGAGCAGCAGCAGGCGGGCGTCGTCGCGCAGCGCGGCGACGCGCCGCCGGAACCCCTCCTCGACCCGGCTCACCACCGGTGTCGTGCTCGGGGTGCCGAACCCGAACGCCAGCTCCGCGGACGTGAGCCCGTGCGGCAGTTCGAGCAGCGCGAGCGGGTTGCCGCGGGTCTCGGCGACGATCCGGTCGCGCACGCGGTCGTCGACCGGGCCGGGCAGCACCGAGTCGAGCAGCGCCCGCGCGTCGGCCACCGGCAGCCCGTCGACGCGCAGTTCCGGCAGGCCGGTGAGGATCTCCTCGTCACCGGGGCTGCGCGCGGCGCAGACCAGCGCGACCGACTCGGCGTCCAACCTGCGGGCGACGAACGTGAGGATCACCTCGGACATCCGGTCCAGCCACTGCACGTCGTCCACGACGCAGACCAGCGGCTGGTCCGCCGCGGCCTCGGCCAGCAGCCCGAGCACGGCGAGGCCGACCAGCAGCGCCTCCGGCGGGGTGCCCGAGCTGAGCCCGAACGCGGTGGCGAGCGCGGCCCGCTGCGGTTCGGGCAGTCGGTCCAGGTGGTCCAGCAGCGGCGCGCAGAGGTGTTGCAGCGCGGAGTAGGCGATCTCGGTCTCCGGCTCGACCCCGGCCGCTCGGACCACCCGTCCGGCGCGCGCGTGCCCGGTCAGGTGGTCCAGCAACGCCGACTTGCCCGCACCGGCCTCGCCGCGCAGCACCAGCACGCGGCTCCGGCCCGACCGGACGTCGCGCAGCAGGTCGTCGAGCGCTTCCTGCTCGCGCCGCCTGCCGCGCAGCACCGGGATCCCGTTGTCGCTCCGCACTCGCGGGAGGCTACCCCGGAGCCCGATCTTGAACGACCGGTCTTCAGTCGACCAGCCCGGCCGCACGGGCCATGTGCGCGGCGTACCACGCGGGCCAGTCCACGTCCTCGTGCCCGAGCGCCTTCTCGTGCTCGCCGTGCGCGGCGGCGGCGTCGCGCAGGGCCTGCTCCAGCTCCGCCACCGAGCCGTGGACGATGTGGCTGATCCGGCCGGGCCGCCTCTCGGTGACCTCCTGGAGCACGAACTCGTTGCCGTCCGGGTCCTCGAAGGACAGGAACGAGCCGTAGGACTGCCGGTCCGGGTGGGGTCCGTCGACGCGGGCCACCTCGCCGGCGTGGTGGAACACGCCCTGGGCGTCGTGGAAGATCTCGCTGGTCTTCACGCCCTTGGCGGTGAGGTCGGCCCAGGCCGCGACGATGTCGTCCACGACCAGGTGCACCCCTCGCACCGATCCCGGCGCGGCGTCGGTGACGCCGTCGCCGACGATGATCGACGCCGACGAGCCGGGCGGGGTGAAGTGCACGACCCGGAGGCCGTCGGCGCCGGTGAAGTCGACGTCCTCGCGGAACCCGAGCCTGCCGTAGAACTCCTTGGACCTGTCCACGTCCGAGACCGGCAGAACCACGATCTCGACCTTGTAGTCCACCATTTCCAGCTCCCTTGTGGTCCCCGGTCGCCTTCTCGCTCCCGGTGACCACAGCGTGCGCCCGACGGCGGGTGCCTCGCCCCCGTGACAACCCCCTGCGCACCCCCCGGTGTCGAACGCCGGGGGGTCGACCGGGGTGCGGGCCGGGGTGTCCCACGGGGGTGACGGGCGGCGCGGGCGGGCACCGTCGGTCCCGACACCCTCCGAGCAAACGGGAGCCCCGATGTCCACCCTGTTCCGCGTCCACCTCGTCCGCGGCCTCGTCGCCCTCGCCTGGGCGGCGGCCTTCGCGGCCGTCCACGGCTCGCTCACCGCCGCGTCCGTCGCGCTGTTGGTCGCCTACCCGGTCATCGACGTCGTGGCCTCGCTGTTCGACGTCCGCGAGGACCCCGGCACCCCGGCCCGCACGCTCCAGGTCTTCAGCACCGCGTTGAGCGCCCTGGCGGCCGTCGGCCTCGGCCTCTCCGCCGTCAGCGGCGTCGGCGCCGTGCTGTTCACCTTCGGCGCCTGGGCGATCGTGTCCGGGATCGCCCAGTTCACCTTCGCCGTGCGCCGCCGCGACACCGGGCTCGGCCGCCAGTGGCCGATGCTGGTCGCGGGCGCCCTGTCGGTGATCGCGGGAGCGACCTACCTGCCCGCCGCGCTGGGCCGGGACCCCGGCCTGTCCATGCTCGTGCTCTACACCGCGGCGGGCGGGCTCTTCTTCGTCCTCCAGGCGGCGATCCTGGCGTGGCGGCGGCGCGGGCGTCCCGTCACGGCGTGACGGACGCCGTCCGCTTCCGCAGCAGGAACCCGCTCAGCGGTTCCACGTACTTCGCCACGATCGGCCCGATGATGGCCATCAGCAGCACGTACGCGGTGGCCAGCGCGGCGAGTTCGCCCTCCACGTGCCCGGACGCGACGGCGAGCCCGGCGATCACGATGGAGAACTCGCCGCGCGCGACCAGCGCGGCGCCGGTCCTGGCCCGGCCCATCGCGGCGATGCCCTGCCGCTTGGCGGCCCACCAGCCGGTGGCGATCTTCGTCGCCGTGGTGATCACGGCCAGCGCGGCGGCGACCCCCAGCACCGGCGGGATGCTCTTCGGGTCGGTGTTGAGGCCGAACACGACGAAGAACATCGCGGCGAACAGGTCGCGCAGCGGTTCGAGCATGCGGGTCGCGTTCTCCGCCGTGGAGCCGGAGATGGCGATGCCGAGCAGGAACGCGCCGACCGCCGCGGACACCTGGAGCTGCGAGGCGATGCCCGCGACCAGCAGCGCCGAGCCGAGCAGCTTGAGCAGGAACACCTCGTGGTCGGGACTGTCCACGATGGCCGAGATGAACCGGCCGTACTTCAGCGCCACCACGAGCACGATGGTGACCGCCAGCAGCGAGATGCCCACCGACGTCAGGCCGCCGAGGAAGCTCGCGCCCGCCAGCACGGCGGTCAGCACGGGCAGGTAGACCGCCATCGCCAGGTCCTCGAACACCAGCACCGAGAGGATCACCGGCGTCTCGCGGTTGCCGAGGCGGCCGAGGTCGCCCAGCACCTTGGCGATGATGCCCGACGACGAGATGTAGGTGACGCCCGCCATCGCCAGCGCCCCCACCGGCCCCCAGCCGAGCAGGAGCGCGGCGATGGCGCCCGGCGCGGCGTTGAGCACGATGTCGAGCACGCCCGCCATCCACGACTTGCGCAGACCGGTGGTGAGTTCCGACGCCGAGTACTCCAGGCCCAGCAGCAACAGCAGCAGCACCACGCCGATCTCGCTGGCGAGGTGGGCGAACTCCTCGATGCCGTGCAGCGGGATCAGCCCGCCGGAGCCGAACGCGAGGCCTCCGACGAGGTAGAGCGGGATGGGCGAGATCCCGAACCGCCAGGCGACCCGGCCGAGCAGGCCGAGCCCGAAGAAGACCGCACCCAGTTGGATCAGCGCGATCGTGGTTTCCGGCACGCTCAGCCGCCTGTCAGGATCTGGGCGGCGGCCTCGAGGCCGTCCACGGTGCCGACCACGACCGCGAGGTCGCCGTTCTCGAACAGGAACTCCGGCCCCGGTGACGGGTGCGCGACGCCCACGCGGACCACGGCGACGACCGACGCGCTCGTGCGGGTGCGCAACGCCGTGTCGCCCAGGGTGCGGTTCGCGAACGCGGTGACCGGCAACTGCCGGGTGGAGATGCCGCTGATGTCGCGGTGCTGCTCGCTCAGGCGGGCGACGAGCTGCGGTGAGCCGAGCAGGCCCGCGAGGGTCCCCGCCTCCTCGGGGGTGAGCGGTATGGACACACCGGACGCGTCGGGGTCGTCCTCCTTGGACACGATCAGCTCGAACTTGCCCTCGCGGTAGGAGATCACTCCGATGCGGCGGCCCGCGCGGATGGCGAAGTCCTCACGGACCCCGATGCCGGGCAGCGGCGTCACTTCGACGTTCACGGGTGGTCGTCCCTCTTTTCGCACACGGTGTTCACGGTTCGATGAGCCCGGCGCGGATCGCGTACCGGGTGAGTTCGAGGCGGTCCTTCAGACCGAGCTTCTGGAGCAGGTTGGCGCGGTGCCGCTCGACCGTCTTCACGCTGATGAAGAGCAGGTCGGCGATCTCCTTCGACGAGTTGCCCTCGGCGACGAGCTTGAGGATCTCCTCCTCCCGGTCGGTGATCGCCTTCGCCGGGATGCTCTCGCCGTCGCGCACCCGGTCGAGGTAGTTCCGGATCAGCGAGGCGACCGCGCCGGGGTACAGGAAGGGCTCGCCGCGGATCGCGGCGCGGCAGGCCTCGACCAGGTCGCGGTCGGCGACGGACTTGAGCACGTACCCGGAGGCCCCGGCCTTGAGGGCTTCGAAGAAGTACTGCTCGTTGTCGTACATCGTCAGGATGAGGATGCGCAGGTCGGGCATCAGCCGGGACAGCTCGCGCGCCGCCTGGAGGCCGGTCAGCCGGGGCATGGCGATGTCGAGGATGGCCAGGTCCGGCCGTTCGGCGCGGGCCATCGAGATCGCCTCGGCCCCGTCGCCCGCCTCGCCGACCACGGTCAGGTCCGGCTCGTTGTCGAGGATGAGGCGCACGCCGCGCCGCACCAGCGCGTGGTCGTCGGCGAGCAGGATGCGGACCGGCGTCACCGGCGTTCCCCGGCCTGGACGACCAGCCTGACCTCGGTGCCCTGCCGCGGGGCGGGGCCGACGGTCAGTTCCGCGCCGACCAGCAGCGCCCGTTCCCGCATCCCGCGGATGCCGGAGCCCTCCGCCGCGTCACCCATCCCCCAGCCGTCGTCGCGGACGCACAGCTCCACCCCGGCCGACGTCGCCCGCAGCAGCAGCTCGACCTGGTGGGCCCCGGAGTGCCGCACGGTGTTCGTCAGGCCTTCCTGCGCGACGCGGTACACGACGAGTTCGGTCTCCTTGTCCAGTTCGGGCAGGTGCCGGTCGAAGGTGCGCCGCACCACGACGTCGGCGTGCTCGGAGATCTCCGCGACCAGCGCCTTCAACGCGCTGACCAGGCCCAGCTCCTCCAGCACGCCAGGACGCAGCCTGCGGGCGATCCTGCGCACCTCGTCGAGCGTGCTGCGGACCGTCTCCTGCACCTGCGGCAGCTCGTCGCGGACGGGGGCGGGCGCGTGGTCGGCGACCCGCTTGAGCTCCAGCAGCACGGCCGTCAGCGACTGGCCCACCTCGTCGTGCAGCTCCTGGGCGACCCGGCGGCGCTCGGCCTCCTGCGCGGACAGCGCGCGGGCCGAGCTGAAGCCCCGCTCGGTCTCCAGCCGGTCCAGCATCCCGTTGAACGTGGTGATCAGGTCCGCGATCTCGCCGTGGCCCGACGCCGTCAGCCGGGGACCGGGCTTGAGCAGGTCGATCGTCGTCATCGCGCGGGTGAGGCGCTCCAGCGGGGCCAGACCCAGCCTGATCAGCGCCGCGTTGGCCATCAGCAGGACGGCCAGCCCCGCGGTGAGGACCAGGATCTCGGTGAGCAGCGCGGGCGTCGACACGGTGAGCGGACCGAGCACGAGCAGCGCGGCGGCGGCGACCAGCGCCACGGCGTTGAGCAGGAAGATCCTCCCGAACAAGGACACGCGCGCTGCCTCCTGGTGATCACTTCCCGTCACGCCTGCGAGGGTCACCCGAAAAACGCGCCGTGTCCATCCGTGGTGACACCCATGTTCGTCGTGGTCGGCCGATCCCGCAGCGCGGCCGGTGGACGGCGGACCCGCGCCCGAATGGGCGTGGCACCCGATGTCGCCGGACCCCTCACCACGGGCACGGTGGAGGTACGCCACCGAGGAGGAACCCGATGGTCCGGACCGATCACCGCCAGCCGATCCGACTCAAGCCCAGGACGAGGTGGGCGCTCCTCGCGTTCGCCGTCGCCCTGCTGATCGCGGGTGTCGTGGTGCCGCACGCGCTGCTCATCGCCGCGGGCCTGCTCCTGGCGGGCTCGCTCGGCCTCGGGAGCGGGCGCTGAAGATGCGTGGCGCCCCCACCCCCGGTTGGGTGTCGGCCCCGATGGTCCGCGAGCCCTGAGCCCGCGAGGCTCGTGGTGACCCCGGAACGGAGGGATCCACACCATGACCACACCGGTGCGCACCGATCGGGCTGAAACCATGCAAGCACGCGACATCGCCGTGAACGTCCCGACCGTCACCGTCGACGACCCGGTGGCGAAGGCGGTGCGCGTGATGGCCGTGAGCCGCCTGCCCGGCCTGGTCGTCGTCGACGCCCGGTCCCGGCCGTGGGCCGTGCTGGCGGGCACCCAGGTGCTGCGGCTGGCCGTGCCCGGCGCCTACCAGGAGGACCCGGCGCTGGTGCGGACGGTCGACGAGGACCACGCGGACGTCTTCTGGCAGGAGCTGGCCGACCGCACCGTCGGCGACGTCTCGCCGAGCCGACCGGCCAAACCGGTCACCGTGCGCGCCGACGCGACGCTGCTGGAGGTCGCCGCCCTCATGGCCCGCCAGCACAGCCCGCTGGTCGCCGTGGTCGACGACGACGGCGTCCTGGTCGGCGCCGTCACCCTCGAGCGGCTGATCACCAGCCTCGCGGTGTTCAACGCCGACGACTGACCACCTGTCGACGTCGCCGCCCGCGGTACCGCCGCGGGCGGCGACACCCCTTGTTCGGAGGTCTTCCCCCGTGCTCTCCCCCACCCCCGGACCGCCGTGACCGGCCTGCTCGCGCTGGCGGTCTTCCTGGTCGCGTTCTTCCTCATCGCCACCGAGAAGGTGGACAAGGTCAAGGTCGTCCTCGTCGCCGCCGGGCTGATGGCGGTGCTCGGGCTGATCCCCGGCTCCGAGGTGTTCTTCTCCGAGCACGAGGGCATCGACTGGAACGTCATCTTCCTGCTGTTCGGGATGATGGTGATCGTCGGGATCGTCAAGCAGACCGGCGTGTTCGACTTCCTGGCCATCTGGGCGGCCAAGAAGTCCAGGGGCAGGCCGTACCGGCTCATGGTGATGCTGATGGGGATCACCGCCGTCGCGTCGCCGTTCCTGGACAACGTCACCACGATCATGCTGGTCGCGCCGGTCACCGTCGTGGTGTGCAACCGGCTGCGCGTCCCGGCCCAGCCCTACCTGATCGCCGAGGTGCTGGCGTCCAACATCGGCGGCGCGGCCACGTTGATCGGCGATCCCCCGAACATCATCATCGGCAGCCGGGCCGGACTGACCTTCGTGGACTTCCTCGTCCACATGACACCGGTCGTCGTGGTCGTGTTCGTGGTGTTCGTGCTGCTGACCAAGGTGCTGTTCCGGTCGTCGTTCCGGTACAACGAGGAGCACGTGGCCGCGGTGATGGCGTTGCAGGAACGGCGTGCCATCACCGACCCGGTGATGCTGCGCCGCTGCCTGGTCGTGTTCGGCGGTGTGGTCGTCGGGTTCGGCCTGCACGCCGTGCTGCACGTCGACCCCGCGATCGTCGCGCTGGTCGGGGCGGGCGTCATGCTGCTGGTCACCCGCGTGGACGTGGGCGACGTGCTGGCCGAGGTCGAGTGGCCGACGCTCGTCTTCTTCATGGGGCTGTTCGTGATGGTGGGCGGGCTCGTGCACACCGGGGTCATCGAGACCATCGGCACGTGGACCGTCGGCGCGTTCGGCGACGACCACTTCCTCGCGGCGACGGCCCTGCTGTTCGGCTCCAGCGTGCTGGGCGCGTTCTTCGACAACATCCCGTACGTGGCGACGATGGCGCCCGTGGTGGAGGGGATGGTCGCCGGGATCCCCGACGCGGCGACGGGAGAGGCGCTGTGGTGGTCGTTCGCGCTGGGCGCCGACTTCGGCGGCAACGGCACGGCCGTGGCCGCGAGCGCGAACGTCGTCGCGGTCGGCATCGCCGCCCGCACCGGCCACCCGATCAGCTTCTGGCAGTTCACCAGGTACGGCATCGTGGTCACGGCGCTGAGCACGTTCCTGGCGTGGATCTACGTCTGGTTGCGGTACTTCTCCTGACCGGTTCCCCGCCCGCTTTCGCGGCGGGCGGGGAACCGCGCCGGGCTAGCGGGCGGACGCGGTGCAGGACACCGTGCCGCTGCGCAGCGCGTGACCGCCGGTGTTGCCGTCGTCGGCCCAGACGACGGGCTTGCGGCCCGCCGCGCAGGCCGCCTGCGGCGCGATGGCGAAGCCCTCGTTGTTCAGGTCGGCCATCCCCGCGGGCCGGTCGTAGGCGGCCGTGACGGTGAAGTGCCCCTGCGCGTCGACGTCGAGCGTGGTGGTGCGACCGTGGCAGGTGTCGTCGCAGGCCGCCCAGAGCCGTCCGGTGCCCGGCTCGAACTCGAGGTCCATGACGGCGGTGAGTCCACTCGCGACGGTGGCGATCCTGGTGCGACCGCCGCCGGTCTGGTTCAGCGCGTAGGCGTAGACCACGCCGTTGGCCTCCAGCCCGACGAAGAACAGCCCGCCGCCGTGACCGGGGTAGGCCGCCGGGTCGTACGCCGCGCCCGTGCGCTCGTCGCGGAAACCCTTGGCGGTGAGGACGGTGTCCGGGATCCAGGTGATGGCCTCGGGACCGCTGTTGGCGGCCACCGGGGGCAGGTCGGCCGTGAGGTTCCACTCGGTGGTCGCGGTGAGGGCCGAGGTCGTCGAGGCGACGTCGTAGCGGAGGACCTTCGGCGCGCTGGTGCCGCCGTTGGCGTTGTCCCGTTCGGTGACCACGAACAGGCCCTCGGGCGTGACGACCACCCCCTCCGCGTCCGGGTCGCCGCCGCCGGTGGTGAAGCGCAACGACCGGCCGCCCGCCGCGTCCGGGCGCCAGGAGGTGCCGTCGGGCACCAGGCGGTAGAGCGTGCCGGGGCCGTTCTTCACCGCCCACAGGACGGTGGGGCTCTCGAACGCCAGGCCGCTCAGGTTCGTGCCGAACGCGTTCGAGCCGTCGGCGGTGGCGACCGCCGTACCGCCCGGCCACGCGCCCGCGGGGCAGGCGTTCGCGGTGCCCTTGGTCGGCGCCGCCGTCGTGGTGAACGTCCCACCGCCGTCGGTGCACCGGCCGTAGGTCGTGATGGCGTGCGAGGTCCAGGAGTAGGAGTCGACCGGGGTGCCGCCGCCGGGCCGGTACAGGCGCGCCGAGTCGGCGCTCCCCAGGCCGAACGCCGGGTCCACGTCCAGCGCCAGGTGCGCGCCGGGGGCCAGCGCGGTGCCCGCGCCGATGGTGAAGGTGTGGGAGGCGTCGTCGTCCTTGAGGACCCAGCCCGAGACGTCGACGGCGGTGGTGCCGGTGTTGACCAGTTCGACCCAGTCGCCGGGCGTGCCGCCGCTGGACTCGACCTCGTTGATCCGCACGGTCTCCGCCGCCTGCGCCGTCGCGGGGACGCCGGACAGGGCGACGACGAGTGCGGCCAGTGCGACGACCGCGGGTCGTGCTTCTCCACGCCAGTGCTCACGCAATGCGACAGCTCCGTTTCGCCGGGGACGAGCGCGACGGGGTCGCGCCCACCCCGCAGCTTCCGGTCCCGAGGTTAACGAGCCGTCAACGGCGGGGGCGGCGGACGTGGCGAAGGCGTGAGGACCGGGTTCGGGTTCCCGCGAGTCGACCTCGACCCGTTCCCCGGCACGATCCGGTGCCGGGGAACGGGGTTCGGTCAGGCTCCGGCGACCGCGGCCCGCGCGGGCTCGGCCACCGCGCGGTGGGCGGCCGGGCGGGCGGGTGTCTTCTTCAGGAAGTCGTTCGGCAGCGACAGCCGGATGACCTTCCGCCACGCCGACGCGACCTGCTTGGGCAGGGAGCCGGTCGTGTAGGTCAGGCCGTAGCGCTCGAACAACGCCTCCACGTGCGGCGCGATCTCCTGGTAGCGGTTGCTGGGGAGGTCGGGGAACAGGTGGTGCTCGACCTGGAACGACAGGTTGCCGGTCATGACGTGCAGCAGCGGGCCGCCGCTGATGTTGGCCGAGCCCAGCATCTGCCGCAGGTACCACTCGCCGCGGGTCTCGCCCTCGATGGACGTGCGCTCGAACGTCTCGACGCCCTCGGGGAAGTGGCCGCACATGATCACCGAGTGCGTCCACAGGTTGCGGATGAGGTTGGCCGTCAGGTTCGCGGCCAGCGTCGTGGGGGCCGACGGGCCGGACAGCAGCGGGTGCACGACGTAGTCCTTCGCGGCCTGGCGGCGGACCTTGCGCAGCGTCGCGGCGAGGCGGGCCTTGAAGGCCGGGTTCCGGCGGCGCTCCTTGGAGGCGAGGTTCTTGCCGAGTTCCAGGTCGTAGGCCGCGATGCCGTACTGGAAGAACACGGCGTTGATGAAGTTCCACAGCGGCTGGCCGAGGTGCGCGGGGTACCACCGCTGGCCCTCGTCGACGCGCATGATGCCGTAGCCGAGGTCGTTGTCCTTGCCCAGGACGTTGGTGTAGGTGTGGTGCAGCTCGTTGTGCGAGTGCTTCCACTGCTCGGCGGGCGAGGCGTGGTCCCACTCCCAGGTCGTGGAGTGGATCTTCGGGTCGCGCATCCAGTCCCACTGGCCGTGCATGACGTTGTGGCCGATCTCCATGTTCTCCAGGATCTTGGCGATCGACAGCGCGGCGGTGCCGACGAACCACGCGGGCTTGTAGCGGGAGGCGAGCAGCACGGCCCTGCCGCCCATCTCCAGCACGCGCTGCGTCTTGATCACCTTGCGGATGTAGGCGGCGTCGCTCGCCCCGCGACTGGCGATCACCTTCTCCCGCAACGCGTCCAGCTCGCGGCCGAGGTTCTCGACGTCCTCGGCGGTGAGGTGCGCGATCGGGCTGTGTTCCTGCTTCTGGATCGTGGTCATGACGTCCTCAAAGTGGGGTGGGGTCAGATGCCGAGGTGGCAGGGGCCCGCAGCGGCGGAGACGCACGTCTGCACGGGAATGTCGTCGCCCGCCGTGGCGGTGGTGACCGCGCCGTTGCGCAGGTCCCGCACGGACCCCTCGCGCAGCGGGATGACGCAGCCGTAGCAGATGCCCATGCGGCAGCCGGACGGCATCAGCACCCCGTTGGCCTCGCCGGTGTCGAGCAGGGAGGTGGCGCCGTCGGCGTCGGCGGTGACGCCGGAGTCGGCGAACGAGACGGTGCCGCCCTCGCCCACGGCGAGCACGACGGGGCGGAACCGCTCGGTGTGCAGCCGGTCGCCGTGACCGGCCGCGTCGTAGGTGTCCTGGAGCGCGTCGAGCAGGTCGTTCGGGCCGCATGCCCACGTCTGCCTCGACGTCAGGTCCGGCACCAGCTCGGCGAGCCGCTCGGGGGTGAGCCGCCCGTCGACGGCGGTGTGGCGTTCGACCAGGCGCAGCCCGCCGCGCGCGGCGAGCGCCCGCAGTTCGGCGCCGAAGATGACGTCCTCGGGCCGGGGGGCGGAGTGCACCAGCACGGCGTCGCCGAGCCCGCCCGCGCCGTCGCGGAGCATGCCCATCACCGGGGTGATGCCGCTGCCCGCGGTGACGAACAGCGCCTTCGCGGGCCTGACCAGGGGCAGGGTGAAGTCGCCCGCGGCCTGGTCGAGGTGCACGACGGCGCCCGCCCGGACCTCGCGGACCAGGAAGCTCGACACCAGGCCGTCCCGCACGGCCTTCACGGTGATGGTGATGGCGCCGTCGGGGCGGGGCGGCGAGGTCAGCGAGTACGAGCGCCACTGCCGGACGCCGTCCACGTCGACGCCCAGGCGCACGTACTGGCCCGCGGTGTGGCCCCGCCAGCCGCGGCCGGGCCGGATGAGCAGGGTCGCGGCGTCACGGGTCTCGGGGCGCACGGCCACGACCCGCCCGCGCGGGTTCGCCCCGCCCCGCATCGGGTCGAGGACCTCCCAGAAGTCGCCGGGCACCAGCGGCGTGGTGGCCAGCTCGACGAACCAGCGCGCGCGGTCCCGCAGCGAGACCTGAGCCGGTGTCCGTGTTGTCGCCATGGCTCCAGCGTGTCACCATCTGGAGGTAAATTCCTGTGCCCCCGACGTGAATCGAGAGCAGTTCTTTGTCCCCAGCGAACAGTTCTCCGGGTTTGGAGGAGTTTCGCCTGCCTGGGCAGGTGGCGGCGGCGATGCGGTCCGGGCTGGCGTCGGTCGCCGAGCACACGGTCGCGGCCGTCGTCTACGACGTGCCCGCGTACGCCGAGGTCTTCACCGGTGGGACGGGCCGGACGATCGAACGGGCCGTGGAGCTGGCGCTGGCGGGCTTCCTTGAGCTGACGGCGGGCACCGGCGGCGCGGACGCGGGCACGCCGCTGGGCCCGGCGCTGGACGGCGCGTACGCGCTGGGGCGCGGCGAGGCCCGCAGCGGCCGGTCGATGGACGCGCTGCTGGCGGCCTACCGGGTCGGGGCGCGGATCGCGTGGCGGGAGCTGAGCGCCATCGCGGCGCCGGTGGACCTGACGGCCGGGGAGATGGCCCGCTTCGCCGAGCTCCTGTTCGCCTACATCGACCGGCTGTCGGCGCTCAGCGTGGCGGGCCACGCCGACGAGCTGGCCACCACCGGGCGGGTCCGGCAGCACTACCTGGAACGCCTGGCCAACGGTCTGCTCACCGGTGCGAAGCCGGACGAGCTGGTGGCGGCGGCCGAGCGGGCGACCTGGGAGCCGCCGCGCTCGCTGACCGCGGTGATCGTCCCCGAGGCGCGGGCCCGCGGTGCGCTCGTGCGGCTGGACCCGCGCACCCTCCAGGCCGTCGAGGACGACCCCGACGGCCGGATGACCGTGCTCCTGGTCCCCGACGCCGACGGCCGTTCCCGCCCGTCGCTGACCGGCGCCCTGCTCGGCGTGGACGCCGTCATCGGCCCGGCCCGGCCGTGGACCGGGGTCAGGTCGTCCTACCTGCGGGCCCGGCGGGCCGTCCGGCTGGGCCTGCGCTCGCCCGGCGACGCGCCGCTGGACACCGAGCAGCGGCTGGCCGACCTCGTCCTGCGCTCCGACGTCGAGGCGCTGGACGACCTGCGCGCCCAGGTCCTGGCACCGCTGGACGACCTGCGGCCCGGACCGCGGGCCAAGCTCGTGGAGACGCTGCGGTCGTGGCTGCTGCACCACGGGCGGCGCGAGGAGATCGCGGCCGACCTGTTCGTGCACCCGCAGACCGTGCGCTACCGCATGGGTCAGCTCCGCGAGATCTACGGGTCCCGGCTGGAGGACCCCACGACCGTGCTGGAGCTGACCATCGCGCTGGGCGCGTCACCGGCGGGGTGACGGGTCAGGTGTGCGCCATCCGCTCGGTGACGAACGCGCGGAACGCGTCCACGTCGCCGACGACCTCCTCGGCGCGGTCCCGCCGCAGGTGCAGGTCGTGGTAGCGCGCGCCGATGGCGTCGGGGTCGACTTCGCCGCCGCCGGGGACGATTCCGGTGGCGATGGTCACCGCGGCCACGTGGATCCCCTCCGGCCGGAGTTCGGCGTGCAGGGTGTGCGCCCAGGTGCGCAGGGCGGCCATGGCCAGGCCGACGTTCGCCAGGAACGGCGTGGGGACGGTGGAGGACACGCCGGTGGTGAGCAGGATCGTGCCGTCGCCGCGGGCGCGCATGTCCGGGAGCGCGTGGCGCACCGCGGTGATCGCGCCGAGGACGTTCAGCTCGAACTGGGCCGAGGCGGACTCGACGGTGGTGGCCGCGGCTCCGGTGATCCCGCCGGTCGGGCTCGGGCTGTACTCCAGCACGTCCACCGGACCCAGTTCGGCCCTGGCCGCGTCGAGGGCGGTGGTCAGGGAGGTCAGGTCGCGGATGTCGGCGGTGAACGCGGCGGCGGTGACGCCGTGGTCCGCCAGCTCTTGGACCAGGCCGCGCAGCCTAGTCTCGTCGCGGGCGATCAGCCCGACCCGGAAGCCGTGCCGTCCGAACGCGCGCGCCACCCCCATCCCCAGACCGGGACCGGCACCCACGACGATGAGCGTTTTCGCCATCACGAGACTCCTCACGGCAGCGGGGTCCGGAGACCCCGGTTACTCTTTGTGCGTAGCCCCATGATTTGTCACCACCGGTGGGGTGGCAAGACGGCACATCCCTGTCCGTCACGCACACGGAGGTAACCCATGGACGCACTCGAACCCGACGAGGACGCGTGCCGTGAGGTGCTGGGGATCCTCGCGCTCATCGGGGACAAGTGGAGCGTCCTGGTCATCGGGCACCTGCGCGACCGGACCGTGCGCTTCGGCGAGCTGCACCGGGCGGTCACCGGGATCTCGCAGCGGATGCTCACCCGCACCCTGCGCCAGCTCGAACGCGACGGCCTGCTGACCCGCACCGTGCACGCCGCCGTCCCCCCGCGCGTGGAGTACGCGCTCACGCCTCTGGGGACGACGCTGCTGGACTCCGTCGTCGCACTGGGCGGGTGGGCGGTCGAGCACCGCCACGAGGTCGTCGGCAACAGGCGCCGCTACGACGGCACCTGAGCCGACCGTCCACTGAGGACTCAGGTGTCGTGCCGGATGCCGACCGGGGCGTCACCCCGCAGCGTGACGCGGTGCATGACGCGGTTCTGGTCGCCGTAGTCGTCGACCGCGTAGTGGGCCGTGCTCCTGTTGTCCCACACCACGACGTCGCCGGGGCTCCAGCGGTGGCGGACGGTGTGCTCCGGCAGTCCGATCACCGCGAAGAACAGGCCGAGCAGGGCGCGGCTCTCGGCCTCGGTGACGTCCAGGACCCTGGTGGTGAAGCCGGGGCTGACGAACAGGCTGCGGCGGCCGGTCTCCGGGTGGACCCGGACCACGGGGTGCACCGAGGGCTTGAGCGAGGTGACCTTCTCGCCCTCCCACGTGTTCCCCTCGCCGGACAGCCGCGTGAGCAGGTAGTCCTCGAAGTCCTTGCGGCCGTCGTGCACGGCTCGCAGCCGGTCGGCCAGTGACCGCAGGTGCGGTGACAGGGCCAGGTAAGCGGCTTCCAGGTCGGTCCAGCAGGTGTCGCCGCCCACGGGTGGGAGGGACACCGCGCGCAGGACCGAGCCGAGCGGCGGCCGGGGCATGAAGGTGACGTCGGTGTGCCAGACCGGGGACTTGCCGCCGTCGCCGCTGTCCAGCACGTAGATCTCCGGGTGCCGGTCGTCCAAGCCCGGCACCACGGGGTGCGCCGGGGTGAGTTCGCCCAGGGTCGCGGCGAAGTCGCGGTGGGCGGTCGGGGTGAGGTCCTGGTTGTGGAAGACGAGGACCTTGTGCTCCAGCAGGGCCGCGCGGATGTCGGCGACCTCCGCGGGGCTCTGCGGCCTCGACAGGTCGAAGCCGGAGAGCTGCGCGCCGATCGTCGCCGTGAGCGGTTCGACCGCCGATACGACCGTCATGATCGTTCCCTCTCGTGTCGGGTCAGGAGACGGTCGCCCGGACGGCGGCCGCGATCTCGCCTCGGAAGGCCGCGTACTCGGGTGAGCCGCGGAGTTCGTCGGCCGATATCCCCTTGCGGGGCAACGTGATCGGCACGTCGAGCGCGATGCGCCCCGGCCTGTCGGTGAGCACGATGATGCGGCTGGCCAGGAACACCGCCTCGTCGACGCTGTGCGTCACGAACACCACGCCCTGCCCGGCGTCGTCGGTCAGCGAGCGGACGTCCTCCTGCAACCGCTCCCTGGTCAGCGCGTCGAGCGCGGCGAACGGCTCGTCCATCAGCAGCAGCTTCGGCCGCGCGGCCAGCGCACGGGCGATGGCGACGCGCTGCTGCTGCCCGCCGGAGATCTCCCAGGTGCGCCTGGGTCCGAGTTCCGCGAGGCCGACGGCGGCCAGCAGTTCGGCGGTGCGGCGCGACCGGTCCGGTTTGGGGACGTCGGCCCAGCGCAGCGCGGCGCCGATGTTGCCCGCCACCGTCTGCCACGGGAACAGCCGGGGCTGCTGGAACACCACTCCCACGTCGCGGCCGGGAACGGGGGTGCCGCCCAGCCTCAGGACGTCACCCGCGGTCGGCCGCTCGAAGCCCGCGATCAGCCGCAGCAGCGTGCTCTTGCCGGACCCGGACGGGCCCACCACGACCAGGAACTCCCCCGGATCGACGCGCAGGTCGATCGGGCCGAGCGCGGGCACGGCGCCCGCCTTCGTCCGGTAGCCGTGCTCAACGTCGACCAGGTCGGCCAACGCGGTGGCGTCACTTGCCATCGACGGCTCCCGGTGCGATCAGGGCGGCGCGGAAGGTCTCCAGCTCCGGCACCGACTCGATCTTCTTCTGGCCGTGCAGGAACTGGGCGGCGTCGCGCAGCCGGTCGGCGAGCTTGCCCGGCGACTCCTTGGTGCCGAAGTACTCCGGGGCGCGCTGCTCGGCGTGGTCGAGGTAGATGTTCTGCTTCAACTGGGCGATGGCGTCCTCCTTGCTGCTGCCGATCTGCCTGCTGACGGCCTCGGCCACCACGCCCGGATCGGTCTTGACCAGCCCGATCGCCCGGTTCGTCGCCTCCAGCCACTTGTCGACCACGTCGCGGTTGGCGTCGAGGAACTCGGTGCGCGCCACGGTGAACGTCAGCGTGGGCTTGCCCGCCGCGGCGAGCTTCGCGCTGTCGGTGAGGGTCACCCCGTCCTGCTGGAGCACGCTGAGCACCGGCGTCCACACGTAGGCGGCGTCGATGTCGCCGCGCTGCCAGGCGGCCTGGATGTTCTGCGGCTCCAGGTCGACCAGCGTGACGGCGCCCGGATCCACGCCCGCCTGCTGGAGCGCGGCGAGCAAGCTGTAGTGCGAGGTCGAGCCGAACGGCGCCGCGACCTTGCGGCCCACCAGGTCGGTGATCGCGGTGACACCGCTCGCCTTCCGCGCGACCAGCGCCTCGCTGTCGCCGATGACGTTGAGCAGCTCGATCACCTTGTAGGGGATGTTCAGCGGCGGGCACAGCGCCTGCGCGGTCGGGCTGCTGCCGATCACGGCGAGGTCGATGGCGCCGCCGAGGAACGCGGTGTTGATGCTGGCGCCCGAGTCGAACGACGTCCAGGTGATCTTGTGGTCGGGCAGCGCCTTCTCCAGCGTGGCCTGGTCCTTCACCAGCAGGGTGCTGTCGGCGAAGTTCTGGTAGGCGATGCGGACGACGCGCTGGGAGCCCGACCCGGAGGACGAGGAGCCGCCGACACCGCACGCCGCCAGCACCGGCCCCAGTGCGAGCAGGGAGAGGACCGATCTGCGGGTCACGGACATGGGAACTCCTTGGGGGTGGGGGTTGTGGTCGGTCACACCAGGCCCCGCCACGGCGACAGGGCCCGTTGGACGCCGACGATCGCGGTGTCGATGAGCAGGCCGGTGATCCCGATGACGAACAGCCCGAGGATGACCACCGAGGTCTGGTTGTAGCGCTGGGCGTTGAGGACCATGCCGCCGATCCCGTCGGCGCCGTTCACGGTCTCGGCCGCCACGACGGAGCTGTAGGCGATGCCCACGGCCAGCCGGACACCCGTGATGATCTCCGGCGCCGACGCGGGCAGGATCACCGAGGCGATCACGTGACCCCGTGACGCGCCAAGGGCTTGAGCGGCCTCGACGTACTGTCGGTTGACGCCGGTGACCGCGGTGGCCGTCGCGA
Source organism: Umezawaea endophytica (assembly GCF_025061645.1). Lineage (GTDB taxonomy): Bacteria > Actinomycetota > Actinomycetes > Mycobacteriales > Pseudonocardiaceae > Umezawaea > Umezawaea endophytica. The sequence goes on from NZ_JANYMP010000001.1 coordinate 102,485, forward strand.
CCGCGACCGGCGGGAACGCGGCGATCATCAGCAGGTAGACCTTGGGTTCCTCGTCGATGCCGAACCAGATGACCAGCAGGCTCAGGTAGGCCAGCGGGGGCAGCGCGCGCAGGAACGTCACGGCCGGTTCGGTGACCGCCCGCACCAGCGGCACCAGGCCCATGACCAGGCCGAGGACGACGCCGATCAGGATGCCGTACGCCGACCCGTAGCCGACCCTGCGCAGGCTGACGCCGAGCCGTTCCAGCAGCGTGGACCCGGCGTACCCGCCCTGCCCGTTGGCGGCGTCGGAGGTGATGAGCAACTGGTCCCACACCTGGACCGGCCCCGGCAGGATCACCGGCGGCCAGAACCCGGCCAGCGCGAGGAGCTGCCACACCCCGAGCAGCACGAGGACGGCGGCCGCGCGCACCAGCACGGTTCTGGCGGCGGGCGTCGAACGCGGGGCGCGCGACGCGGGACGCGCGGTCCCCTGTGGTTTGTCGGATACTTCGGCGAGTGCCTGTGGCATGGGGGTTTCCGTGCTCTCAGGATGGCCCGGAGGTCAGGGCGTCTGGCGACCGTCCGGGCTGAATGTACAGACGTACACTGCGAGTTCCGACCGGTTCCGCACTGTGGACACCGAGCGCGAAACCCTTGCGCGGAGAGCACTTCATAGGGCATGGAGGACGAATGGCATCGGCAGCGCCCTCCCCTCGGCGTCGGGACCCGCACCGCAGGGAGCGGATCATCGAGGCGGCGGTGGAGGTGATCGGCGAGACGGGGCCCGCGAGCCTCACCCACCGCGCCGCGGCGGCCAGGGCCGGGGTTCCCCTCGGGTCGACGACGTACTACTTCGCCGACCTGGACGAGCTGTTCGACGCCGCCGTGCGGGCGGTGGCCGAGCGCAACGTCGCCCGGCTGCGCGAGTGGGCGCGGTCGCTGCCCGAGCGGGCGGACCTGTGCGCCGAGCTGGCGGCGTTCCTGGTGCTGCTGACCACCCGGTACCGCGCGAGCAGCGTGCTCGCCTACGAGCTGTACGGGATCGCCTTGCGCCGCCCGGCTTTGCGGGCCGCGAGCACCGCGTGGGACGACATGCTCAGCGAGGTGTTCGCCCTGCGCGTCGACGCCACCACGGCGAAGGCGCTCACGGTGATGTTCGACGGCCTGCTGCACCACGCGCTGGTGTCACCGCGCGCACTGGGGCGCGCGGACTTCGAGGCGCCGCTGCGACGACTGCTGGGCTGACCGTCCTCTTCGGACTCCGCTCAGCCCTCGTCCTCCACGCGCACCAGGTGCGCCCGCTCGACGCGGTAGCCGACGCCCCGCACGGTGCCGATGAACGAGGCGCCGTCGCGGCCGAGCTTGCCGCGGATCCGGCGCACGTGCACGTCGATCGTCCGGGTGTCCACGTGCACGGTCGTCCCCCACACCTCGTGCATCAGCGCCGTGCGGCGGTGCACCAGCCGCGGCCGTCCGCACAGGTGCAGCAGGAGGTCGAACTCCAGCCTGGTCAACGGCACCGGGACGCCGCGGTGCAGCACCCGGCGGGAGTCGGGGAAGATGCGCAGCTCCGGGGCGCCCCGCTGCGCGGGCACCTCGACGTCGAGCTGCGGCACGTCCACGGTCAACCGCGCCTCGTCGAAGGCGGACCGGATGGCGGTGGCCACGGTGTCGGCCACCGCCGTCGCGCCTGCCGCGCTGACGCGGATCACCAGGGAGATCTCGACGGTGTCGGGGGTGCGGGTGGCGGTCACGGCATGATCCGACCAAGTCCGGGCGTCCCGGTCAACGCCGTCCACAGGGTGGAAGCGCTTGACGCGCCTGGGGATCGACGTCGGGGGCGCTTCCGGGATGTGGCGTCCTGACTCGTGCAGGTCACGTCCTCAGGCGCCCGGACGTGTGCAGGTCAGGTCCTCAGGTAGGACGCGCCGTTGAGGTCCAGCACGGTGCCCGACGCCCACGCCGCGTCGGGCGAGGCGAGGTAGAGCACGGCGGCGGCGACCTCCTGCGGCGTGCCGACACGGCCGAAGGGGCTCTGGCCGCGCAACTCGTCCCCGCCCGCGCCCACCAGCTTGCCCTCCTGCCGTTCGGTCGCGACGAAACCGGGGGCCACCGACGTGACCGCGATGCCGTGCGGTGCGAGCGCGACGGCCATCGACTGGCCGAAGGCGTGCAGCGCGGCCTTGGTCGCGCCGTAGGCGGGGAAGTCCGGCTCGCCGCGGAAGGCCCCGCGCGAGCCGACGTTGACGACGCTGCCCGCGGCGCCGCGGTCGACGAGGTGCCGGGCGACGCGGTAGGTCAGGTTCGCCGCGCCGAGGAGGTTCACGTCGACCATCCGCCGCCAGGCCGCCTGCCAGTCCTCGTAGGTCACGTCCGCCACCGCGTGCCGATTGGCCCCCGTCGGCGCGACCGCCGCGTTGTTCACCAACACTTCGACCCCACCCAGCACCCGCACCACGTCATCGACCACCCGCCCGGCGACCTCGGGGTCACCGAGATCCCCGACGACCACCACGTGCCCTTCACCGGACAACAACCGCAAGGTCTCCTCGGCATCACCCCGGTTGGCCCCGCAGTGCACCGCGACACGATCACCCAACTCCGCGAACGCCACCGCGACAGCCCGCCCGATCCCACGGGACGCCCCCGTGACCAACACCCGCCTCGGGACCACGACACCACTCCTCGGATCGACGACGGCGCCTACCTTGCCCGCCGGGTTGTCCGGATGTCAACATTAGGACATAAAGGTGCCAGGGGTCGGGCGACGGTCACGCACGACTCCGCGCCGAGGCCGTTCACGGCACGAAACCCCGCCAGCCGAATCGGCCGTCACCTGCAAACCTCGCGAGTCGGATCAGGCCGAGCCGAGTCCGGGCGGGCCGGACCAAGCCGAGTTGGGCCGGGCCGAGTTGGGCCTGAGCGGGCCGAGCCGACCGCCATCCCCAAACCTCCCGAGCCAGACCGACGGCCGCCGCACCCCGACCCGCCTCGCAGCCCGACCGCATCCCGCAACCCGACCGCCTCGCGCGTCCCCCCGTGGTCGTACTCGGGTGTGCGACCGCAGTGTGATCCGCGATGACCCGCGTGCCGGCCATGATCGTCGTGAGCGGTCGAGGAGCGGCCGTTGTTCCACCCCGGACACCGCAGGTCACCAGTTCGTCGTGCGCCGACGCGTGCGCCACCCGCTTGGAGGACGCATGTCGCTCACCGCCGTGGACCGACGTCCGCGCCCCTCGTCGGACGTGGTCGGGCCGGGGGTGGGCGCGCCGCCGGACCGTCTCCGCTGGGTCGGGTTCGGTGGGGTGCTGCTGCTCGCGGTGGCGGCCTGGGTCGGGGTGGTGGCGCGGTCGGGCGTGGCGGCCACGGTGTCGCTCGCCGCTGGGGTCGCGGGGGTCGGGGTGGTGGTGCTCGTGTGGGCGCTGCTCGGTCGGGTCGTGCTCGCGGGCGGTCCTCGGCCGACCGCGCGCTGGCTCACCGGGACGCTGGCGCTCTGGTCCGCACCGCTGCTCGTCGCCCCTCCCCTGTTCAGCCGGGACGTGTTCAGCTACCTCGCGCAGGGCGAGGTCGCCGCCCGCGGTCTCGACCCCAACGTCGTCGGTCCCGCCACCGGCCTCGGCGCGGCCTCCGACGTCGTCGAGCGCGTGGGCGGCTACTGGCGCGACACGCCCTCGCCCTACGGTCCGCTGTTCGGCGCGGTCGAGCGGCTGGTCGCCAGGGTGTCCGGTGGGGACCCGGTGGTGGGTGTCCTCGCGCACCGCCTGGTCGAGGTGCTGGGCCTGCTGCTCATCGTGTGGGCCGCGCCCCGGCTCGCCGCCGCGGCCGGGGCGTCGGAACGCGTCGCGCTCTGGCTCGGCGTGCTCAACCCGCTGGTGCTGTGGCACCTCGTGGCCGGTGTCCACAACGACTCCCTGATGCTGGGCCTCATGCTCGCCGGGACGGCCGTCGCGCTGGACGCGCTGCGGAAGGACGTCGAGTGGTGGCCGTTCCTGTGCGGCGTGGTGCTCATCGCGCTCGGCGCGCAGGTGAAGCTGCCCGCGCTCGTCGCGCTCGCGGTGGTCGGGACCGCACTGGCCCGCCGTCGGGGCGGCTCGGTCGTGGACTTCCTGCTCGCCGGGTTCGGCATGGTGGCCGCGTTCGCGGCGGTGTCCGTCGCCGTGTCGCTCTCGACCGGACTCGGGTTCGGCTGGATCGGCGCGCTGGGCACGTCGGGGCTCGTCGATAGCTGGATGGCGCCCACGAACTGGTTCGGCTTCCTCACCGGCGGCATCGGGTCGCTGGTCGGCGCGGACATCACCCGGACCATGATCGGCGTCGGCAAGGTCCTCGGCTCCGCGCTCGCGGTGGGCGGGATCGCGGTCGTGCTGCACCGGCAGTGGCGAGGCCGGTTCGACGCCGTCACGTCGTTGGGCATGATGACGGGCGTGGTCGTCGTCCTCGGTCCGGTGGTGCAGCCCTGGTACCTCCTGTGGGCACTGGTCCCCCTGGCCGCGAGCGGGCTCCCGGTCCGCGCGCTGTCCAAGCTGGCCGGTCTCGTCGTCGTGTTCGCCGTGCTCGTGCCGCCGCTGGCGGGCGACTTCTCGGGGCGGGTCGGTCAGCTCGTCACGGGCTACGCGATCGGGATCGCCCTGGTGGGAGCGGTGTTCCCGCTGCTGCGCGCCACGTCCGCCGAGAGGCCGAAGTCGCTTGTCTGACGTCGCCATCGCCCCACGTCCGACGTCGCTCGCCCCCGTGCTCCGGCGGTGCGCGACCGCCGCGCTCGCGGGCGCGCTGCTGCACGCCGCGTTCCCGCCCCGCACCCTCTGGTGGACCGCCGTCCTCGCGTTCGCCCTGCTGTGGTGGGCGCTGCGGGGAGCGCGCGTCCGCCGCGCTGCCCTGCTGGGCTTCGTGTTCGGCTTCGCGTTCTTCCTGCTCCACCTCCTGTGGATCGACGACTTCCTCGGCCGCGACTTCGGGCCCGCGCCGTGGCTCGTGCTGTCCGCGGTGATGGCCCTGTTCACCGCGGGCGCGTGCGCGCTCATGCCGCTGGTGGCCCGACTTCCCGCCGCCCCGGTGTGGGCGGCGCTGCTGTTCGTGCTCCAGGAGTCGGCGCGCGGGCGGGTGCCGTTCAACGGCTTCCCGTGGGGACGGGTGGCGTTCGGCCAGGTCGAAGGCCCCTACCTGCGGCTCGCGGCGATCGGCGGCGCGCCGCTGGTGTCGTTCGCGGTCGTGGTCACGGGGTTCGGCGTGGCGGCGTGGGCCGCGCGGCCCCGTGACGCGCGGCGGGCGTGGCCGGTGCTCCCGCTGGTCGCGGCACTGGCCGTGGCGCCCGCCGCGGACGCGCAGGACGGCGTCCGCACCGTGGCCGTCGTGCAGGGCAACGCCCCCGACGTCGGACTGGGACTGCTGGACCAGCGGGACACGTTGCGCCGCAACCACCTGCGCGTCACGGCGGACCTGGCGAACGCGATCCGCGCGGCCGAGGTGCCCGCGCCGGACCTCGTCGTGTGGCCGGAGAGCGCGACCGGCACCAGCGGCCACGACCCGGTGCTGGACCGGGCCGTCGCCGACCTCGGCGTGCCCACCCTCGTCGGCGCGCTGCGGCACGTGGACGGACAGCAGGAGAACACCGTCATCGCGTGGGACCCGAGGACCGGCGCGGGCCGGTCGTACGTGAAGCAGGAACTGGTGCCGTTCGCCGAGCACATCCCGCTGAGGTGGCTCGCAGGCCTGGTCACGCCGTTCGCGGACACCCCGGACCTGCGCGCGGGCACCGAACCCGGCGTCCTGGACGTCGCGGGCACCCGCGTGGGCGTCGGGATCTGCTACGAGGTGGCCTACGACGGGGTGCTGCGCGACAGCGCCGCCCTCGGCGCGCGGCTGTTCGTGGTGCCCACCAACAACGCCTGGTACGGGCGCGGCGAGATGACCTACCAGCAGCTCGCCATGGCCAGGCTGCGCGCGGTCGAGCACGGGCGGGCCGTGGTCGTGGCGGCGATCAGCGGGGTGAGCGCCGTGGTGCGCCCCGACGGCGGTGTGGTGCGGTCGACCGGGATGTTCACCGAGGACACCCTCGTGGCGACCGTCCCGCTCCGCTCGGACACCACCCCCGCCACCCGGTGGGGCGCGCTTCTGGAGGCCCTGTTCGCGCTGGCCGCGCTCGGGGCGTGCGCGGCCGGCGCGCGCCTCCGGCCCGGTGCCGGCGCGCGCCTCCGGCCCGGTGCCGGCGCGCGCCTCCGGCCCGGTGACCGCCGGTGACGTGCCCGAAGTCCTCTGCGGACGGGCGGCCCTGTCAGGCGGGCGGGGCCAGCACGATGACCGAGTTGTGGCCGCCCATCCCCAGCGACGACTTCACCGTGATGCCGTCGCTGATCGGCGACGGCCCGTTGAGCAGCCGCGGGTGTCCGGGCGCGACGGTCGGCGGCGCGGGCACCAGCCCCCGGTCGTAGCCCAGCGCGGTCACCGCCACCTCGACCGCCGACGCCGCGCCCTGGCAGTGCCCGGTCAGCGGCTTCACCGAGTACACCTCGGTGTCCGCCGGGAACATCCGGTCCAGCACCGTGGCCTCGGCGAGGTCGCACTGCGCCGTACCCGGCCCGTGGGCGTTGAGGTAGCGCACGGCCGACGCGGGCACACCCGCGTTGACCAGCGCGTCCTGGAAGCAGGCGGTGACGTGGGACAGACCGGGGTCGATCGAGGTCGCGTGGTACGCGTCGTGGGACATGGCACCGCCGAGCGTGATCGCGTACGGCCGGTCCGCCCGCCGCGACAGCACGAACGACACCGACGCCTCCCCCATGATGAAACCCCTGCTGCCCTGCTGGAACGGGCGGCACGCGTCCAACGGCTCCGCGTCGGTGATCGCCACGCCGAGCCGGACGAAGTGGGACACGTTCTCCGGCGTGAGCGACAGGTCGGTCGCCACGAACACCACGTCGTCGACGAGACCGGCGTCCAGCCAGGACTTCGCGGTGATCAGGCCCGCGTTGCCGGACGCGCACATCGCGGACACGTTCATCGCCGGACCGTGGAACCCGAACTCCTGCATGAACGTGGACATCGGCGTCGACGGCATCAGCGCCAGGTACTCGCGCACCGGCAGCTCACCGCCGCGGGTCGTGTAGAACTCCCGCCACAGGTCCACCTCGCCCAGCACCACCGCGTGCAGCAGGCCGACCCTCCGGCCCGGACGCCAGCCGCGGTCGCCCGCGTCCCGAATGGCCTCCCGCGCGGACGCGCGCATCGCCCTGGCGAACCGGGTCTGACCGTCCTTCGGGGCACCTCCCTCGGGGACGCGGGCGGCCCACACCTCGTCACCGGGGTACTGCCCGAGACCCGGCACCACCGTGGCGGCGGGCTTGCCGCTCAGCAGACCGTCCCACAGCGGCTCACGGCCCCACCCGTACCCGCTGACGACGCCGATACCGCAAATACCCACGCCCTGCGCGTCCATCTCCGCTCCTCCCCGATTCGAGGACCGACACCGCCGACACCGGAACCGCGGCGGACGTTCCGCCGAACGGAGCAAGAGCGGCAGCGCGGACTCGTGTCGACCGGTGGCGTGAACCCGCGAAACACCACCTGAATGCGTCTGAGCACACCGTTCCCACCGCCAGCACCCCTGATGGTAACGGTGCCGGCCCCGCCGTAGGGCACGATCAGCCGCCGCCCGCAACCCGAAATCCACTGTGGACTGTTCCGGGTGGATCACCGGATGCCACCCCCGCACCCGACCTGAGCGGCGACCCGCTATAACGACACACCGTGTGCCGTAGGTGGGTGGGTTTTGCGCGAACGATGTAGTAGGACTCCACGATGGCAACGCCACGGCGGATCGGACGCGACAACGGGCCTGGGAGCCACGACGTGAAGGAGCTCATGGGCGACGTCGGAGCGGACCACGAACTGGTGGTCGAACTGGCGCTGTCGGCCGGGCGTGCTGTTGCATGGTGGTTCGACGTCGACACCGACACCCTCGCGTGGATGCCGGGGCTCGGCGAGATGGTGGGGGTGCCCGGCGCGGACGAGGGCCTGGTGAAGGCCCGTCTGTCCGAACTGGTCGCCCCGCTGACCGTCGCCGCGAAAGCGGCTCCGGTCTGGCAGGACTTCGAACTGGAACAACCATGTGAGACGCCGGGAGGGACCATCCGCTGGATCCAGTTCCGGGCGCGGGTGTCGGGAGAGCCGGACAGCAGGCGCCTGGTCGGCGTCGCGACGGACGTCACCGAACAGCACGACCAGGAGCAGGCGCTCACCGACCTGGCCGACCGGTACCGGCTGCTCGTCGAGCTGTCGCCGGAGGCGATCGTCGTGCACGAGGCGGGCCTGATCGTCTACGCGAACCCGGCCGCCGTCCGGTTCGCGCGCGCGACCTCCACCGCCGAGGTCCTCAACCGGCCGATCACCGACTTCGTCCACCCCAACTCGGTGTCCCCGATGCTGCACCGCATCTCCGAGTTAGGCACGCCGGGCGCCGCGAGCGACCCGGCCCAGGCGGTCCTCCTGCGGTCCGACGGCAGCACCCTCGACGTCGAGTCGGTGTCCGTGCGGACCACGTGGGAGGGACGCCCGGCGTTCCAGGTGATCATGCGCGACGTGACCGCCCAGAAAGCGGCCGCCGCCGCCCTGCACTACCAGGCCGCGCTCGTCGCCCACGTCAGCGACGCCCTCGTCGCGACCACCGCCGACGGCCTGGTCACGAGCTGGAACCCGACCGCCGAGACCGTGTACGGCCGCGCCGCGGACCAGGCCATCGGCCAGCCGATCCAGGCCGTGGTTGGCGCCCCCCTCGACCCCCGCGCCATCCTCGACGCGGGCGGCGTCGAGCAGGCCGTCCACCACCGGGCCGACGGCGGCCCCCTCGCCGTCCGCGTATCGGTCGCCAGGATGGGCGACGGGTACGTCCTCGTCTGCGCGGACGAGACCGCCCGCAGACGGGCCGAACAGCACTTCACCACCGTGGTCGCCGCACTGGAGGAAGGCGTCATCGTGGTCGGCCCCACCGGGCTGGTCGAATCGGCCAACCCCGCGGCCGAACGCATCCTCGGCATCCGCGAGCAGGAGGTCGTCGGCCTCCCGACGACCCTGGCCGAGCTCTACGACGAGACCGGCTCACGCCTGCCCGCGGCCAACTACCTGTCGGCCCGCACGAGGCTCACCGGCGAAGCGCAGAACGGGCGCATCCTCAGCATGACCAGGCCCGACGGCGCCCGCATCTGGCTGTCCCTGAGCTGCCACGCCCTCGACGCGGCGGGCGACGGCCCCTCCGCCGTCGTCGTCTCGTTCACCGACATCACCGAACGCCGGATGCTCGACGGCATGCTGGAGCACGAGGCGACCCACGACGCACTGACCGGCCTGTTCAACCGCACGGTCATCATCGAGCGGCTCAGCAGGACCGCCCGCAACCACCGCTCCGGCCGAACCGCCATCCTCTTCATCGACCTGGACAAATTCAAGATCATCAACGACTCGCTCGGCCACAGCGCGGGCGACAAGGTCCTCCAGGTCCTCGGCACGCGACTGAGCCGCGGCGTCCGCCGAGGCGACGTCGTCGGCAGGCTCGGCGGCGACGAGTTCGCCGTCATCGCCCACGGCACCGCCAGCCGCGACGAGGCGACCGCCCTGGCCGAGCACATCAGGAGCGCGCTCAACGAACCCATCACCGTCGACGGCCGCAACCTGCACATCGACGCCAGCGTCGGCATCGTGATCGCCGACCCGGACGACCCGCGCGACGGCGCGGACCTCCTCCGCGACGCCGACCTCGCGATGTACGAGGCCAAGACGCGCGGCCGAGGACGGCACGCGTTCTTCGACGTCGACCTGCTGGAACGCACCCAACGACGACTCCAGCTCGAACAAGACCTGCGCCAAGCCCCCCGCACCGACCAGCTCTGGGTCGCCTACCAGCCGATCGTCGACCTCCGCACCGGCCGCACCACCATGGTCGAAGGCCTCCTGCGCTGGACCCACCCCCGCTACGGCGCCATCCCGCCGATCGAGTTCATCGGACTCGCCGAGGAGAGCGACCTCATCAACGTGGTCGGCGTCCACATGCTCCGCAAGGCCACCGGCGAGATCCTCGACCTGCGCGCCGACCACAACCCCGACCTGGGGCTCACCGTCAACCTGTCCGCACGCCAACTCGACGACCCGCACCTGGTCACCGCCGTGCGCGAAGCACTCCGCACCACCGGGCTCCCCCCGAACGACCTCTGCCTGGAGATCACCGAGAGCGCCCTCATGCGCGACCCCACGATCGCCGCCCGCACCCTCGCCGCCCTGCGGGACCTCGGCGTCCGACTCGCCATCGACGACTTCGGCACCGGCTACTCGTCACTCGCCCAACTGCTGACCCTGCCGCTGGACACCCTCAAGATCGACCAGTCGTTCACCGCGGGACTGGGCAAGTCCGACGACGCCGAGGCCATCGTCACCAGCATCATCGCCATGGCCCACGCCGTCGACCTCACCGTCGTCGCCGAAGGCGTCGAACACGCGCTCCAACTCGACATCCTGCGCCGACTCGGCTGCGACCAGGCACAGGGCTACCACCTGGGCCGCCCCTCCGCCCAACCCGACCTCGACCGGGTGTTCTGACGACGACGGGCAGGTGCGGCGACGGACCACCCGCGCCGCACCTGCCCGTCACGGGCGCCGTCCACACCGGACGACACCCGACCGCTCTCAGGAACGCGGGCGCTTCACGGGCTCGGCGGGCCTCTCCTTCAGCCGCGCCTCCTCCCGGCGGACCTCGGCCTGCGTGGCGCGCTCCTTGCGCAACCACGTCGGGATGTCCGCCTTCAGCGCGTCGATCTGCTCCGTCGTCAACGACTCGGTGATACCACCGCGCACGAGACCGCCGATGGAGACACCCAGCTTCGCCGCGACGACCGGCCGCGGGTGCGGACCGTCACGCCGGAGGTCGCGCAGCCACTCCGGCGGATCGGCCTGGAGGGCGTTCAACTCGTCGCGCGAAACGACACCCTCCTGGAACTCCGCGGGCGTGGCCTCGAGGTACACACCCAGCTTCTTCGCCGCAGTAGCGGGCTTCATCGTCTGGGGGGTCTTCTGCGACTTCATGGGGGCAAGGGTATCGGGCGCGTCCGCCGCTCCCGGTCACGCCCGGTAATCTGACCCCGTGACCGGCCCGGACGTACCCCCATCCTTCACCCTCGCCTACGTACCGGGCGTCACGCCCACCAAGTGGGTGCGGATCTGGAACGAACGGTCACCCGACGTCCCCCTGGTCCTCGTCCAGGTGTCCGCCGCGGACGCCGCCGCCACCGCGCGCGACCGCGCCGCCGACGCCGTCCTCCTGCGCTTGCCGATCGACAGGACCGGCCTGCACGCGATCCCCCTCTACACCGAGACCACCGTGGTCGTCGTCCCGAAGGACCACGTCGCCGCCGCGGCCGACGAGCTGTCCACCGACGACATCGCCGACGACATCGTCCTGCACCCCCTCGACGACACCCTCGACTGGGAACGACCACCCGGCCGCCCGGCGATCTCCCGCCCCGCCACCACCGCCGACGCCATCCAACTGGTCGCGGCGGGCATCGGCCTGCTCGTCGTCCCCCAGTCCCTCGCCCGCCTCCACCACCGCAAGGACCTCACCTACCGACCGCTCGCCGACGCCCCCGAATCGCGGGTCGCGCTGTCCTGGCCGGAGGACGAGACCACAGACCTGACCGAACAGCTCATCGGCATCATCCGCGGCCGAACCGTCAACAGCACCCGCGGCCCGGCACCGACACCCGCCCCCGCCAAACCCGCCGCGGACACCCGCAAACCCGCCCCCCGAACCCCGCGCCGCCCCACCCCCAAAACGGGCAAGCGCGGAAAACCCCGCCGCCGGGCGTGACCGGGACACCGACCCCGATCACCGACGGCACGATCACCGCGACGACAGGCAGTCAGTCAGTCCACAATGGACTCGTTCAACAGCGCCATGCACGCCAACGGCGCCACGACCACCACCGCCGGCGGCCCCGACACGCCCGACGACCCACCCCCGACCATTCCGCAGGCGACCTGAACCCACGCCAGGTCGACCCCTCTCCCCCGTCGACAGCAGATCCCACCCCACAGTCGCCCACCAACGGCCCGCCCCGTCACCGAACAGCCTTCCCCCTTCCCGGCGGTCTGTTGTCGCCCTTGGCCTTCCCGCCCACCGCACGCACCTCCATCTCTACTTTCAGTCAACACTGAAGCCTTCAAGAACACCGATACCGCCAGCTCCCCCGAATGCGCCACGACGAACGCCGCTACCGCTCCCGCCTCCCAGCCCGCAAGCTCGAACACGGCTTTCCCTATCCCTGCGGAGGCAGCCTTGTTCTCGAAGAGATCCACGACACCGCTGGTGGGCGTCCTGCTGCTCGCCAGTGCCCTGCTCAGCCCGCTCACGGCGACCGCGGCCCCCGCCGCACCGGCCGCGCCGGACATCCCGGTGGCCAACGTCCAAGCGCACCTCAACGACCTCCAGGCCATCGCGACGAGCAACAGCGGCAACCGGGCGCACGGGCGGCCCGGTTACCGCGCGTCGATCGACTTCGTGAAGGCGAAACTGGACGCGGTCGGGTTCCAGACCTCGTTGCAGCAGTTCACGTCGAGCGGCGCGACCGGCTGGAACCTGATCGCCGACTGGCCGGGCGGCGACCCGCAGAACGTGCTGATGCTGGGCGGCCACCTGGACAGCGTCACGGCGGGTCCCGGCATCAACGACAACGGGACGGGGTCCGCGGGCATCCTGGAGGTCGCGCTGACCGTCGCGCGCGAGCAGTTCCAACCGGACAAGCACCTGCGGTTCGGCTGGTGGGGCGCGGAGGAGCTGGGGCTGATCGGGTCCACGTTCTACGTGAACAGCCTGGCAGCGGCCGAGAAGGCGAAGATCAAGGCGTACCTGAACTTCGACATGACCGGGTCGCCGAACCCCGGCTACTTCGTCTACAGCGCCAGCGGCCAGCCCACCGGGTCGCTGGAGGTGCAGCAGGTCCTGGAGTCGCACTTCACCACGATCGGCGTGCCGACCGAGCTGACCCAGGTCGGCGGCCGGTCCGACCACGCCGCGTTCGCCCGCGCGGGCATCGCGACCGGCGGCCTGTTCACCGGCGCCGAGGTCATCATGACCAGCGCGCAGGCGCAGAAGTGGGGCGGCGTCTCGGGTCGGGCCTTCGACCCCTGCTACCACCGGGCGTGCGACACGATCAGCAACATCAACGTCCCCGCGCTGGACCGCAACACCGACGCCATCGCCCACGCGCTGTGGACGCTCTCGGGCCCGGTCGCTCCGCCCGGTCCGCGCTTCGAGAACACCGACGACGTGACGATCCCCGACCTGAGCACGGTCGAGAGTTCGATCACCGTCTCCGGTGTCACGGGCAACGCCCCGGCCGCGCTGGGCGTGGGCGTCGACATCAGCCACACCTACCGGGGTGACCTGGTGATCGACCTGGTCGCGCCGGACGGCACCGCGTTCCGGGTGAAGGGTTCCAGCAGCGACAGCGGGAACGACCTGGTCACGACCTACCCGGTGAACGCCTCCGGCGAGGTCGCCAACGGCGTGTGGAAGCTGCGCGTCCAGGACGTCGCCGCGCAGGACACCGGCCGGATCAACGGCTGGTCGCTCCAGTTCTGACGCGAGTCCGGTCGGGGGGGGGGGGGGGCGCC
>NZ_JANYMP010000001.1:116152-183422 GCF_025061645.1 Umezawaea endophytica
CGGGGGGGGGGGGGGGGGGGCCCCCCCCCCGGCGCCCGCCCTTCCCGCCACCACGGGCCCAGACCATCGGGGAGGAGTGGGTCCGAACCCGGAGAGCGCCCGGTGTGCACCCCCCAGAGCAGCGCACACCGGACTCGCGGCACGGCGGCGCGCCTCCACGCGGGGGCCGGGGTCGGTGGGACGACCCCGGCCCGGCCAACCGCCGTGCCCGGTCCCCGTCGCAGGCCCTTCGCCTCGCCGCCCCTCCTACCAGGACGAGTCGGTGCGGACCTGCCCGGCGCCCCCTCGTGATCACCGGTCTGCCACCAACCCTGCCCCGTCGCGCAGCGCGGGGGTGGGATCCCGACCGAATCCGAACGCGGGTATAACGGTGGGCAACGGCCATCTCTGGAGGACCATGCCCACACCGCGCGATCCGGATGACGCGTTCGCGGTGTTGCCCGATCCCGGTCAGGCCGACTCGCTCGACGACGTCGTGGAACGGTTGCGGTCGCTGAAGGTCTGGGCGGGCGACCCGTCGTACGAGACCATCAAGGACCGGGTCAACGGGGCGTGGACCGCGGCCGGTCGCCCGGCGGGCGACCTGGTGGGCAAGACCACCGTCGTGGACTGCTTCCGGCTCGGCAGGCGGCGGCTCAACACCAACCTGGTCCTCGCGGTGGTGTCGGCGCTGCACCCGGACCAGGGGTACGTCGCCCAGTGGCGGCAGGCGCTGCGGGTCGTCGGCGGCGAAACCCGTGCGGCGGCCCAGGTCCGCGTTCAGGACGGCCTCCCCGAGGACCTGAGCGGGTTCACCGGCCGCGCCGCCGAACTGGACGCGCTCGCGGAGGCGCTGACCCGCGGCGGCCGGGACGGCGACCCGGTGGTGGTCTCCGCGATCGAGGGCATGGCGGGCGTCGGGAAGACCCGGCTGGCGATTCACGCCGCCCACCTGCTGGCCCGGCGCGAACCGTTCGACCACGTGCTCTTCGTGAACCTGCGCGGATTCCACCCCGATCCCGGTCAGCCGCCCGCCGATCCCGCCGCCGTCCTGGACGGCTTCCTGCGGCTGCTCGGCGTGCCCGGCCACGAGATCCCGCACGGCCTCACCGAACGCGCCGCCGTCTACCGCGACCGGCTCGGCGGCACCCGCACGCTGGTGCTGCTGGACAACGCGGCCGACGAGGACCAGGTCCGCCCGCTGCTCCCCGACTCCCCCGGCTGCCCCACCCTGGTCACCAGCAGGCGCCACCTCACCGACCTCAAACCCGCCACGCACCTGGCCGTCGACGTGTTCACGCCCGCCGAGGCGCTGCGGTTCCTGGACAACGCCGCGCCGGGGGTGCCGGTCGGGCCCAGCCCGACCGCGGCGGACCGGATCGCCGCGCGGTGCGGCCACCTCCCGCTGGCGCTGAGCCTGGTCGCGGGCCACATCCGCGCCACCCCGGACTGGACGCTGACCGACCACGCCGACCGGCTCGACGAACGCCACCGCGACCGCAGGCTGGAGGGCGGCGTGGAACTCGCGCTCGACCTGTCCTACCGGCGGCTGCCCGCCCAGCGGCGCCGACTGCTGCGGCTGGTCGCGCTGCACCCCGGCCAGGACTTCGACGCCCACGCGGCCGCCGCGCTCGTCGGCACCGACCTGCGCACCGCCCGCACGGACCTGGACCACCTGTGCGACGAGAACCTCCTCCAGGCGACGGCGGGCAGGCACACGTTCCACGACCTCGTGCGCGCCTACGCCGCGGTGCGGGCGGGTGACGAGGACCGCCCGACCGAGCGCCGCGCCGCCCTCACCCGCCTGTTCGACCACTACCTCGCGGGCGCCGCCGCGGCGATGGACGTCCTGTACCCGGCGGAAGCCCACCACCGGCCCCGGATACCGGCGCCCACCACACCGCTTCCGACGACGTCCGACCCGGACGCCGCGCGGGACTGGCTGGACACCGAACGCCCGATCCTCGTCGCGGTGGCCGCGCACACCGCGAACCACGGCTGGCCCGAGCACACCACCCGGCTGTCCGCCACGCTGTTCCGGTACTTCACCGGCGGCCACTTCGCCGACGCGGTGGCGATCCACGGCCACGCGCGGATCGCCGCCGAGCTGACCGGCGACTCCACCGCGCAGGCCGCCGCGCTGACCAACCTCGGTGTCGCGCACATGCAGATGGGCAGGCACGGGTCGGCCGCCGAGTGCTTCGCCGCCGCGCTCCCCCTGTTCCGGCGGAACGACGACCGGGTCGGGGAGGCCCGCGCGGTGCACAACCTCGGCATCGTCGAGCACCGCCTCGGCCGCTACGCCCCCGCCGGCACGCACTACGAGCGGGCGCTGGAGCTGTGCAGGCTGACCGGCGACCGGACCGGCGAAGCCGGGGCGCACAACGGACTGGGCATGGTCGAGTTCCGGCTCGGCCGCCTCACCAGCTCGGCCGACCACCACGAGCGGGCGCTGGCGCTGGTCCGCGAGGCGGGTGACCGGCTCGGCGAGGCCAACACGCTGATGAACCTCGGTGACGTCGAGGTCGCGCTGGACCGACTGGAGTCGGCCGCCGACCACCTGGGCCAGACCTTGGCGCTGTACCGGGCGATGGGCGACCGCGACGGCGAGGCGTGGACGTCGGACAGCCTCGGCGTGCTGGAACTTCGCCGGGGTCGGCCCGACCTCGCGACCGACCACCACGAGCGGGCGCTGGTCATCCACCGGGAGACGGGCGAGCGCGACGGCGAGGCCAACGCGCTCAACGGCCTGGGCGAAGCCGCCCAGGCCGCCGGGCGCGCCGCCGACGCGCTCGCCCACCACACCGCCGCGCTCGCCATCACCACCGCCACGGGGGCGGGTGACGAGCGGGCCCGCGCCCACACCGGACTCGGCAACGCCCACCGCGAGCTGGGCGACGTCACCCCGGCCCGCGAGGAGTACGGGCGGGCGTTGGCCCTCTACACCGAACTCGGCATGCCGGAGGCAGACGTGATCCGCTCCCGGCTCACCGCCCTCGACGGCGAGCGGTGACCATCAGAGGTAGCCGAACACCGGCGGGAACACCAGGACCACGATCCACGCCCACACCGCGAACACCGGGAGGTACGTGGTCTGCCAGCGTTCGAGCGCCGCGAACGGCGTGCTGCGCCGGACGAGACCCAGCAGCAGCCACGCCGCCCAGGTGAGGTTGGCCAGCAGGATGATGTTCTCGCCGAGCGCCGCCGCCTTGTTCGGCGTGGTGCCGAACTCGGAGATGCGGCCGGTGATCTCCAGCAGCACCAGCACGTCGATGGCCAGCGCGCTGACCACGAGTGCGAGCTGGAGCTTGTCGAACAGGCCGGGCGGGGCCAGCGGGTCGCGCGCCGAGATCGAGTAGAGCAGCAGCGCCAGCACCACGACCAGCAGCAGGTCGAACAGGATCAGCGCCTCCCGCTCGACGTCGATGCCCCCGCTGCTGATGCCGAACGCGACGAGGAAAGCCAGCAGCACCAACGTGAACAGCGGCGTGAACAGGCGGGTGAGCACCGGCGCGATGTTCTCGACGACGCTCTGCTTGGCCTCGACGAGCCAGCCGGAGACCACCACCGCGGCCATCCCGCCGCACGGGACGAGCCACTGCCCGACGAACGTCTCCGGGGAGATCCCGATGGCGCTGAAGGTGCCGACCGTGAACCCGATCAGCACGCCACCGCCGAGTCCGATGAGGACGGTGTAGACGAACCACTCGCCGGTGAACCGGATGAAGTCCATCCGGCGGCGCGGTGAGCGCAGGTCGTCGGAGACGTAGGCCAGCCCGACCACGAACCACAGCGCGATGGGCAGGTGGATGCTGGTCAGCACCACCGACATGGACTCCTCGCCGAGCGGGTAGGCGTTGGCCGCCACCGCGCCCAGCGCGAACAGCGCCAGCAGCACACCCATCAGCGCCCTGGGGGCCTTGCGGCGCCAGGCGAGGAACGCCGCCAGCCACGGGAAGGCGAACAGCGCGGCGTTCGGCGCGTAGAAGGCGCCGTCCCGTTCGAACTCCAGGCCGAACAGCTCCGGCACCTTGATCGACGCCGCCGCGCCGAGCGCGCAGACGACCATCGCGAACAGGTCGCGCCGCGACCGGGTGTCCGCTACCGGGCCGTCGGTGTCGCCGGTCAGCACGAGCTGCTTCCACAGGCGTTCCGAGTGCTCCCTGGCGAACTCGCGCGACAGGTCGTCCAGGCTGCCCATCCGCTTGACCGCGACCAGGAACGCCTCGTCGGCGTGCAGGCCCGCCGAGACCAGCTCGTCGACGGACCCCCGGAGGTGGTCCTCGAGCTCGTCGGCGTCGGTCTGCCGCAACTCCCGGCGCCGCTGCACGTAGTGCCGCCACTGCGCGAACTGGGCTTCCAGCTCGTCCTGACCTTCCGTCATGCCGGTCCCCCTAGCGGAATCGCGGTGAACGACCTCGCGTCGCCCGGCCCGCGCCAGATCTCCTTGAGCGCGTCGACGACCGTGTCCCACTGCCGACGCTGCTCGGCCAACTCGGCCAGCCCGCTCTCCGTGACGCGGTAGTACTTGCGCCGCCGCTCCCCCGGCACCGTCTGCCAGGTCGCCTCCACGTGCCCGAGCCGTTCGAGCCGGTGCAACAACGGGTAGAGCAACCCCTCGGTCCAGTCCAACTCCCCACCGGACAACTCGTTGATCCGCCGCAGGATGGCGTACCCGTAGCTGTCCGCCTCGGCGAGGATGCCGAGCACCATCGGCGTGGCCGAGGCGGCCACAAGATCTTTGGCGACTTTCACGCGACCCCGCTCCGTTCGTACCCTAGAAGTACTAGGCATAGTAGTTCTAGGTATCGAGCGGCGCAAGGAACCAGGGCGCTCACCACGCTCCCGGCCCTCCTGGCCGGCACTGGCGCAACCAGTCCGGTACCCGCACAGCGCTTCGCGATCCCGGACGCAGCGGCCGACAGGGATGAGCGGAGTACGATCGCTCGATGACCAGCGAGGACGCCAAAGCGCTGCGAGCCGGACTGATCAGCGCGCTGGCCACGGCGGCGGCCGGCTTCGGCGCGATGACCGCCTTCGCCTTCACCGCTCCGTCCTCGGTGCGACACCTACCCGACCTGTGGAGCTACCAGAGCGCCACCTGGGGCGACGGCATCTTGTTGCCGTTGTCGTGCGGCGCACTGGTGTATTCCCGCGCCAAACTGACCACCAGTGGACTACGCGGGGTAACCGTGGCAGCGGCGGTGGCCGGCGGACTCCTGGGGCTTGCGACTCAGGCTCTGTGGCTCCTGGATGACGATCCCCGGTTGAACTGGACCCTTCCCGAGCCTCATCACTTCACCACCGCCGGGGTGTACCACGGCATGTACCTGGTGACGATGTCCGCTGTCTTCGCCGCCCTGTGGACCTCCGTCCTCTGCCGCGCGAGGGCGGCCGTTCGAAACGGTGATGACGTCGACTGGCCGTCGGTCAGCGGCGGAGCGGGTCTCGCGGTGTGCTCCGGCATCGGCTTCGCCGCCTTGGTCGTCGCCGACAATCAGGTGAGTTCCGGTTCCAGCGCGAGCACGGCCACGCTTGCCGCCATCGGCACCGCACTGGCCTGCGCGCTAGGCACCGGACTCGTCGTCCTCCGGATTCTTCGGCAACGGCGTCGTCTCCGACGGTAGGTTGTTCTCGACCCGTGACTTCACGGCCAGCGGAATGACCATGACCCACACCACCGAGATCGCGAACAATCCCAACGTCGCCTTGTTCTGCCACCAGAGATGGGATCGAAGCCGACTGCGGAACTCACGAATTCCAGCCGGGTTTCCGGCTAGCAATTTAATTTCTCGCCCGAACTCGTGCATGAGGTGCTCGGCGTTCATCTGGGTCGTGTACGCATAAATGCGGTACAGCAGCCACGTCACAGCACCAAAGGCCAGTAGCGGTTTCACGTTCTGCGGGATGTCAGGATTCAGTCGCGCGACCAGGATACTGGGCAACCAACAGGTCGCCGCTGCGAGGAAGAGGTACAGAGCCTGCCCTTGAATGCCGTTGCTCCCGGTACTCCTCACCGTGAGCTGCTGGTGCTCGGTGGAGGTCGAGAACGCCAGGACGAAGTAGATCGCCGCAACGCACACCATACCGAGGCTGAATTGCCCCAAGGTCAGCAACGCGGAGGGGAAGGCGACTCCCCGCCAAGGCCCCACCCACAGTTGCCGCTCCACCATCCACACGACCAAGGCGCTCACGGTGAAAGCACCGACAACAGCCAGCAGGCGGGTGGCACCGTTCTCCAGCACCAGGTGCAGTCGGATCGTGGTGACGATCAGGTCTTCGCCGTAGAAGACGCCGACAGCCACGGCCAGCACGAGGATGTACGCGACGACATAGGGCGGCCACGGAGCGGCCGAGGCCAGGACGTCATGAAGGACCACAGTGCTCAAGCCACCGGACGCGGCCACGACCAGACAGGCGGCGACCGGGTTGACCTGGGGTCTCTCCTTCTCCGCCGGACTCCGCCTTCGAGTCCATGAAGCGACCAGAACCCCCGCCAACGCGACCACCGCCGCGGCGCCGATCGCGTAACCTGTCGCCCACTCGCTCGACGGCGGCTTGGCATCCGTGGGAATGTCCAGACCAAGAGGACGGCCGAGCAGCACGAAAACAGGTACCGCTGCCGCCAGCACGCCAAATCCCGTCAAGAGCGTGGCGATGAGAACCGGCACTTGCGGGGTGTCATTGGTTTCGTCCCGCTCGGCCGCCACCATGAGCGAGTAGAAGGACGGACCAACGAGGTGCGCCGCCACCAGCGCGAGACCGGCGAGTCCCACCATCGCCACCGCCGCGGACGCGGCCGACCACGTCGCCTGATAGGCGCGCGTGGCCAGGGCGATCACGGCAACCACTCCGAAGGCGTAGAGCGCGGCATTGAACTGCGTCTTCCACGTCTGCGGCACGATCACCACGGTCAACCCGCACGCGAGCCCCCACACGAGGACCACCTGTAGTGATCGTGGACTGTTCGACGCAACGGAAAGAGATGCCGACACGCCGCCGATCGCCCAGAGCGGCGCCACCACGATCGCGATCAACCGACTGCGGGCGGTGAGGCCGAACGCCAGCACCACGGCCGCGATGATCACACCCACCAGCATGGCGGGAAGCCACCATGCCAAATGGCTGCGGATCAGTGTCATGAGTAGACCATCGACCCGTTGGGCTGCCCGTTACGACAGATTCGGAACCCATACCCGTTCGGACCACACACCCCGCACAGGTGATTTTGCCGAGGATTCCCCGGTCCGGGCGAACGTCTAATTCAAGGCTGCCGAATTCCAGCCCACGATTTCGCCATTCACCCGTAGAAGGCCCGACGGCGTCACCCGCCCGACGACTTGCGGAGCTTCGCGCGCAGGGCGCGGCGGGCTACCGGGCCGAGGTCGTCGACGACCTCGACGAGGGTCGCCATGCGGTCGAGTGCGTCGAGGGCCGACTGTGCGCCGGCGGGGTCGACGCCCTCGAAGAGTTCCAGGCCGATGAAGCCCGCGCACACGGCTCGGGCGAGGCCTGCGGTGTCCAGGAGCGCGGCGACCGGGGAGTCTGCGAGCAGGCGGTCCAGTGCCTGTTCGATCGGGTCGATCCACAGGTGCAGGGCGGCCGCGGTGGCCTTCGCCAGTTTCGGGTCGGCCTGGGCTCCCGCGAGCATCTGGGCGAGCACCATGACGTTGCCGAGCGCGCGTTCCTCCGTGTGCAGGCCGCGGCCGAGGTCGAGTAGCTGCCGCAGGGTGGTGATCTGGTCTAGCTGCTCCAGGAACGGCGCGACCCTGGCGCTGGTGGCGACCACGCACGCTTCCTCCAGCAGCTCGTGCACGCTGCCGAAGTGGTAGAAGACCAACGCCTGGTTGGCGCCCGCCGCGGCGGCGATCGTCCGCGCGGACGTCCCCGCGATGCCGTGCCGCCGGATCGCCTCGATCGCGCCGTCGATCAGTCGTTGTCGGGTGTCCGCCATGGTGATCACGGTAGGCGTGCGGGGTCGCGGACCTTCACGGGGCGCGCGCAGAGGTACGGGCGGGACAGGACCAGGGCGGTCGCGGTGAGGGCGATCCCGACGAAAACCGGGGCCAGGTGGAGGAGGTCGGTGTAGTGGATCGTGCCGTGCACGACGACCGCTGGCAGGAAGCCGGCGGCCGCGGCGAGCGCGAGCGTCCACCAGACCCAGGCCTCGCCCCGCCGCCACCCCCACGCGCTCAGCAGCGTGATCGCTGCGGCGGCTGCCATCAGCGCCCCGCCGAAGCCCGCCCGGTCGTGCGCGACGAACGACAGCAGCCGCGGGTTGGCGGCGCGCAGGGCGTCCGCGTCGGTCCCGAGGAACTCCAGGTCGCTGGCCACGAAGACGTCGGTGAGCCCGACCGCCGACACGACGACACCGCCGATGAACAGCCCGATCCCGGTGCACACCATCAGGAGTTGCCCGACCAGCGCCCGACGCCGCACGGACTCCGGGCCCTCGGCGAGGACCGTCCACCGAGGACGGTCGGTTCGGCGGTGGACGGCGACCAGGAACATCGGGAACAGCACGACGGCGACCGCGGTGTGCAGCGGTTCCACGAACCCGTGGCCCAGGAAGTAGAGCAGCGACGGGAACCCGATCCACCCGGACACGAGGAACGCCTCACGGGCCCAGCCCCAGCCCTGTCGCAGACCGCCGACGGACAAGCCCGCGTAGAGCACGCCGATCGCCACCATCGTGCCCGCCATGGTGATCCGGTCGTGCTGGAGGAAGTGCACCAGGTGGTGGTTGACCGCGTGCAGCCCGTCCAGCCCGGTGCCGAGGAACTCGCGGTCGTACCAGAGCAGCACCGGTCCGAGCGTGATCGCGGCGGCGCCCAGACCGGCGCCCGCCATGCCGAGGCCGACCAGCAGGCCCCACCACCACGCGGGCCACCGCCGGGGATCGAGGCCGAGGTCGCGCACGGAGGGCGGCGGTTCGGTCGGTGTCGCCGCCTCGGTCACCCTGGCGAACCAGCCGGGCCCGGCCGCCACCAGCACGGCGGGGGTGGCCAGCACCGCCGCCGCGCGGTCGGCGAGCGCGTCGACGGCGGGCGCCACCAGCGGGGACGTCACGTGGAGCGCGGCCGGGTCGGCCTCGGTCCTGACCGCGTCGACGTGCCCAGCCAGCGCGGCCACGACCGCCGCCGCGTCCGGCCCGACCGCGTGCACCACCACCGGGACCCGCCGCCCCTCCGCCGCCTCGCGCACCGCCGGGACGTCGGCGAGGCCGACCGGCGCCACCTCGACGAACCCCGCGCCCACCGGCGGCAACGCGCGCACCGCGTCCCGTGCCACGCCGGGCGGAACCACGGCGCCGAGCCGGTTCCGCACCGCGACGCCCGCGACCGTCCCGGCCAGGTGCGCGGGCGGGTGCCGGTGCCCGAACCCTCGTGCGATCAGGCCGCCGCCACCGGGCAGCGAGCCGACGGTGGCCAGTGCCCGCAACGCGGCCAGCCGCGACCGGCGCGGGCCCAGCAGCGCGGCGGCGATCCCGCGCAGCGGGTGGTAGGTCCAGTCGGGCACTAGGGGGCTCCCGGTGGTGTCCAGCCGAGGACCGGCGCCATGGCGCGCAGGGTCAGGGCGGCGGGGATGGTCCTGGCGGCGAGGTCGCGGACCGCCACCGCGGGCGGCCACGACCACAGTGCGACGGAGCCGAGCCGGGCCGACCGGCGGACGACCGCGCGGGTCCGCGGTCGGCGCACCGCGTCGTAGCGGGCCAGCGCCGCGTCGACGTCCGCGGTCGCGGCCAGGCAGTCGGCGAGCGTGACCGCGTCCTCCAACGCCTGGCACGCGCCCTGCCCGAGCATCGGGTCCATCGCGTGCGCCGCGTCGCCCAGCAGCACCGCCCGACCGCGCACGTAGGTCGACAGCGGCGGCAGGGCGTGGACGTCGTGGCGGAGCACGCGGTCCGCGGGGACGGCCGCCAGCAGCGCGGGGATCGGGTCGGGCCAGCCGCCGAACCGGCTCAGCAGTTCGGCGTGGGCACCACGGCCGGGCGGCGCGGCGGCGGTGAAGCAGGGGAACCGGCGGCCGGGCAGCGTGGGGATCGGGTCGAGCCAGCCCTGCGCCTCGGCGTGGACAGCGCCACCCGCCGCCGCAGAATCACCGGTTCGGCTCAGCTCCTCGGCGTGAGCGCCGGGCGCCGTGGCGGCGAAGCAGTAGAACCTGCCGCCGGGCAGCGCGGTGAACCCGAACCGCTCGCCACGGCCCCACAGCACCGCCCCCTCCGGTCGCAGGCCGGGCAGCGGTTCGGTGATCGCGCGCCACGCGACGTGGCCCGACTTGACGGGCTCCGCCGCGTCCGGCCACCACTGCCGCCGCACGCCGCTGCGCAGGCCGTCGGCGCCGACCACCAGGTCCGCGCGCACGGTCCCGCCCCGGAACTCGACCACCACGCCCTCGCCGTCCCGGCGGATCGCGCCGACCTCGCTGCCCGGTCGCAGCACGGCGGGCGGCAGCGCCTCGACCAGCACGCGGACCAGTTCGGCCCGGTGCACCACGACGAGCGGCCAGCCGTGGCGCCGCGCGATCTCGCCGTTGTCCACCCTGGACAGCCAGCGGCCCCGACGATCGCGGACGCCACCCGCCGTCTCGACCGCGCCGACCGCCCGCACCTCCTCGGCCAGGCCGAGCGCCCCGAGCGCGCGCATCGCGTTCGGCCACAGCGACAGCCCCGCGCCGACCTCGGTGAACTCCGCGGCCCGTTCCAGCACCACGACCCGCCACCCGGACCGGTGCAGCGCCAGCGCGGCGGCCAGCCCACCGATCCCACCCCCGACCACAGCCGCGACCCGCTCGACCATCGGACTCTCCTTCTTGAGCGGTCGCTCAAAAGAAGCATAGGTCGTTTTGAGCGACCGCTCAACCACGAAAGCGTGACTCCGAACGGTGTAACCAGTCGGGCCGCCCCGTCGATACAGACCAGACCAGCGACGGAAGGACTTTGGCGGTGCGATGTGGTCGCGTTGATGTAGTCCTGTCGTTCGCGTTGGGGACGCTCTTGGTCTGCGGTGTGGTGGACGTGGTGGTGGCCGTGCTCTGGGGCGCGTGGTGGCTGTGGACCGTGGGCGGGCTGTGCCTGGCGGCCGCGGCGGTGGTCGCGGCCAAGTGGCACGGGCACGCGACCCGGTGCGACGCCCCGCCGTCCGCCGCGGAGCCTCCCGAACGCCTGCGGTCGGTCGCGGACGTGCTGAAAGCCGTCGCCTGAACGCGGCGGCAAACCTCCGGACGGCGGCCTCAGGTCCCGCAGAAGGTCCGGTAGGCGCCGAAGTCCTCCGGCGCGGGCGCCGCGTAGCGCTCCAGGCCGGGACGCTCGTCGTACGGAGCGGTCACCGCCTCCAGGAGCCGGTCGAGCGGCCCCTGGTCACCGTCCGTCGCGGCGGCGAGCGCCTCCTCGACCAGGTGGTTGCGCGGGATGTACACCGGGTTCACCCGGTCCATCACGGCGGCGTCCGGACCGAGGGCCCGCCAGCGCGCCAGCCAGCCGTCGATCCCGGCGAGGTCCAGGAACACCTCCCGAGCGGGCTCGGCGTCACCGCGGGCGGCCGAACCGAGGCGGCGGTAGAACGACGTGTGGTCGACGTGGTTCTCCCGCAGGAGGGTGAGCAGGTCGTCGACCAGCGCCGCGGCGTCGACGCCGTCCGGCAGGCCGAGCTTCGCGCGCATCCCGGCCGACCAGGCGCTCTCGAAGTGCTCGCGGAACGCTCCGAGCGCCTCGACCGCCAGCTCGACGCCCTGCTCCTGGTCGTCGGAGAGCAGCGGGAGCAGGGCCTCGGCCAGCCGGGCGAGGTTCCACTGCGCCACCGCGGGCTGGTTGCCGAAGGCGTAGCGGCCGCCGTGGTCGATGGAGCTGTACACGGTCGCCGGGTCGAACGCATCGAGGAACGCGCACGGCCCGTAGTCGATGGTCTCGCCGGAGATCGTCATGTTGTCGGTGTTCATCACCCCGTGCACGAACCCCACGAGCATCCACCGCGCCACCAGCGCCGCCTGCGCCGCGACGACCGCCTCGAAGAGCGCGAGGTGACGCCCCTCGGCCCCCGCCGCGGCCGGGTGGTGGCGGTCGATCGCGTGGTCCGCGAGCCTGCGCAGCAGGTCGACGTCGTCCGTGGCGCGCGCGTACTGGAAGCTGCCGACGCGCAGGTGGCTGCTCGCCGTCCGGGCCAGCACGGCCCCCGGCAGCACCGTCTCGCGGCGCACCGGACGGCCGGTCGCCACCACGGCCAGCGACCGGGTCGTCGGAATCCCGAGCGCGTGCATCGCCTCGCTGACCACGTACTCGCGCAGCATCGGCCCGACCGCGGCCAGTCCGTCTCCCCCGCGCGCGAACGGTGTCCGCCCGGACCCCTTCAGGTGCAGGTCGCGCAGCCCGCCGTCGGCGTGCACCAGCTCACCGAGCAGCAACGCCCGCCCGTCCCCCAACCGCGGCGAGTAGTTCCCGAACTGGTGACCGGCGTAGGCCTGCGCCACCGGCGCCGCCCCCTCGGGCACGTGCCCGCCGACCAGCAGCCGCAGCCCCTCACCCTCCCGCAGCCAGTCGACGTCGAGCCCGAACTCCCCGGCCAGCCGCTCGTTGAGCACCAGCAGGCGCGGCTCGGGGGCCTCCTCGGCCTGCCAGGCCATGGCCATCTCGGGAAGCGCGCGGGCGAACTGGTCGCCCAGGGTGGCGGTCGACGCCGGTGCGGTGCTCACGCCGTCAACGGTACTTGCGCGGGCACTTGGCCCCAAAAGACGGCGAGATCATGACTCGTCCCCTCGAAAGCGGCCGGTTTCCCGCCATCATGGTCACCGAGGCGGACAGTCCACGCGGCCGCCTCGTACCCGTCGAGGAGGACGGCATGACCACCACGGTTCAGTTCACGACGCTCTGCGAGGCCTTCCAGCACACGGCGGCGCTCAGGCCCGACGCGGTGGCGTTGCGCACCCTGGGTGGTGCGCAGGAGTTGACGTGGCGGGAGTATGCCGACCGGGTGCGGCGGGTCGCGGGTGGGCTGGACTCGCTCGGGCTTCGGCGGGGCGACACGATGGCGTTGCTGCTGACCAACCGGCCCGAGTTCAACCTCGTCGACACGGCCGCGCTGCACCTCGGGCTGGTGCCGTTCTCGATCTACCAGACGTCGGCGCCCGCGCAGATCGCGTACCTGCTGCGGCACTCGCGGTGCCGGGTCGTGGTGACCGAGCGGCAGTTCCTCGACCAGGTGCGGGCCGCGGGGGTGCCGGTCGAGCACCTGGTCGTCGTGGACGGCCCGGTCGAGGGGACCGCCTCGCTGGGGCTGGACGACCTGGAGAACACCGAGGCGGACGGGTTCGACTTCGACGCGACCTGGCGCTCGGTCGAGGGCTCGGACGTGCTGACGCTGATCTACACCTCCGGCACGACCGGTGACCCCAAGGGCGTCGAGCTGACCCACGCCAACGTGCTGGCCGGGATCATGGCGGTGGACGACGAACTCGGCGTGCACGCGGAGGACCGGACCATCTCGTACCTGCCGTCGGCGCACATCGCCGACCGGGTGTCGGCGCACTACATCCAGATCGCCCACGGGATCGAGGTCACCTCGATCACCGATGCCCGCCGGGTCGCCGAAGCGCTGGTGGACGCCCGGCCCACGTTCTGGTTCGCCGTCCCGAGGGTCTGGCAGAAGATCAAGCTCGCGCTCGAGTCACGGCTGGCGGCGGCACCCGCCGAGCAGGCGGCGGCGATCTCGCGCGCGTTCGAGGTGGCGCTCGCCAGGGTGCGCGCCCAGCAGGCCGGGCTGGACGTCGAGCCGGAGGTGGAGGCCGAGTTCCAGGCGCTCGACCAGGCCGTGCTGGCGCCGATGCGCGCGGCGATCGGGTTCGACCGGATGCGGTGGGCGATGTCCGGCGCCGCCGCCATCGCGCCGAAGACGCTGGAGTTCTTCATGGCGCTGGGCCTCACGATCGTGGAGGTCTGGGGCATGTCCGAGACGACCGGCGCCGCCACCTACAACCCGCCGTCCAAGGTGAAGATCGGCACCGTCGGCGTCGCCGTCCCCGGCGTGGACCTCCGCGTCGACGAGGACGGCGAACTGCTGGTGCGCGGTCCCATCCTGATGAGCGGCTACCGCGACGACCCGGCCCGCACCGCCGAGACGTTCACCGAGGACGGGTGGCTGCGCACCGGTGACGTGGTGACGATCGACGACGAGGGCTACGTGACGATCGTCGACCGCAAGAAGGAGCTGATCATCAACTCCGGCGGCAAGAACATGTCGCCGACCGCCATCGAGAACACCGTCAAGGTCGCCTGCCCGCTGGTCGGCGAGATCGTCGTGATCGGCGACGACCGCTCGTACAACACGGCGCTGGTCGCGCTGGAGCCGGACGTGTCCGCCGCGGTGGCGGCCAAGGCGGGCATCGCCGACGCCTCCCCCGCCGCCCTGTCGCGGCACCCGGTCGTGGTCGAGGCGATCAGGGCGGGGATCGCCGAGGCCAACGCGAAGCTCTCGCGGATCGAGCAGGTCAAGCGGTTCCGGGTGCTCCCGACGATCTGGGAGCCCGGTGGTGACGAGATCACGCCGACGATGAAGCTCAAGCGCCGCAACATCGGCCGGAAGTACGCCGCCGACGTCGAGGTGCTGTACCAGGAGTCACTGGCGGAGGGCGTGCACGAGCCCTCCGAGCGGACCGGGTGACGGCGGCGACACCTCCGCGGTGACCCCGGTGGCCGGGTGGTAAGGATGGACGTGAGCCCGGCCGGGTGGTCGGCCGTCAGGCGGAGGAGGTCCACGACCCGGCCCGCCGGGTGGTCGACCTCCTCGGCGCCCGACCCGACCCGGAGGACCGTTGATCACCCAGCCCGTCGTCACCACCCGCCACGGGAGCGTTCGAGGCAGCGCCACCGACTCGAACGTCCTGGTCTTCAAGGGGATCCCGTACGCCGCGCCGCCGGTGGGGCCGAACAGGTTCCAGCCGCCGCGGGAGCCCGAGCCGTGGTCGGGGCCTCGGGACGCCACCCGGTTCGGCCCCACCGCGCCGCAGACCGCGGGCGACGGCCCGCTGGGCGACCTGGTCCCGCGGGCGATCACCCCCGGTGACGACCACCTCAACCTCAACGTCTGGACTCCCTCGACCACGGGCCGCGCGCCGGTCATGGTGTTCGTCCACGGCGGGTCGTTCACCAGCGGCTCGGGCTCGATCCACGGCTACGACGGCACCCGGTTCGCCCGTGACGGCGTGGTGCTGGTGACGATCAACTACCGGCTCGGCGCGGACGGCTTCCTCTGGTTCGGCGATGGCGTGCCGAACCTCGGCCTGCTGGACCAGGTCGCCGCGCTGGAGTGGGTCCGCGACAACATCGCCGGGTTCGGCGGCGACCCGGACAACGTCACCGCCTTCGGCGAGTCCGCGGGCGCGATGAGCGTGTGCTCGCTGCTCGCCATGCCCGCCGCGAAGGGCCTGTTCCACCGCGCCATCGCCCAGTCCGGCGCGGGCCACAGCAGCGTCTCCCCGGCCACGGCCCGGCTGATCGGCACCCGGCTGGCCGCGATCCTCGGCGTCGCCCCGACCCGCGAAGCCGTCGCGGAGGTCCCCGTGGAGCGGTTGCTGGCCGCGCAGGACCAGGTGGCTCGGGAGGTCGGCGCCAAACCGAGGGTGGGCCGCTGGGGTGACGTGGCGCGCAACCTGATGCCGTTCGAGCCGGTGGTGGACGGCGACGTGCTGCCCGCGGCCCCGATCGCCGCCGTCGCGGCGGGCGTGAGCGCGGAGGTCGACGTGCTGATCGGCACGAACACCGAGGAGGCGCGGCTGTTCCTCGTCCCGACCGGCGCCATGGCGAGGATGAACGCCCTGGCCCCGCACGTCGTGGCGCGGCGGTACGGGCTGCCCGCCCGCACGGCGGTCCGCCGGTACCGCGCCAACCGGCCGGGCGCCACGCCGGGCGACCTGGTGAGCGCGATCATCACCGACTGGTACTACCGCATCCCCGCCCTGCGGCTGGCGGAGGGCCACCGGGGCAGCGCGCACGTGTACGAGTTCGCCTGGCGCTCCCCCGCCTACGGCGGCACGCTGGGCGCCTGCCACGCCATCGAGCTGCCATTCGTCTTCGACAACCTCGACGACCCCGCGCTCGCCGCCATCACCGACGGCCACCCGCCCCGTGAGCTGGCCGACACCGTGCACCGGGCGTGGGTCGACTTCGCCACGAGCGGCGATCCCGGCTGGCCCGCCTACCGGGCGGACCACCGCGTCGCGATGCGCTTCGACACCGCGTCGGCGACCACCGTCGACGACCGGGCCGACGAGCGCCTCCTCTGGGAGGGCCGCCGCTGAACGGCCGGTGGCCCCCGGCGCCGGAGCGCCGAGGGCCACCAAGGCCGCGAACGGGTCACCGCTCGCCGACCGAGACCTCCACCTTCTTCTCCGCCACGGGGGCCTTCTCGGTCAGCGCCGAGCCCTCGACGTCCAGCGCGGGCAGCCAGTTCAGCCAGCGCGGCAGCCACCAGGCGCGCTCGCCGAGCAGGGCGAGCGCGGCGGGGACGAGGACCATGCGGACGACGAACGCGTCGAAGAGGATGCCCGCGGCGAGCGCGAAGGCGATCGACTTCAGGGTGGCGTCACCGGCGGGCACGAAGCCCGCGAACACCGAGAACATGATCAGCGCCGCCGCGACGACCACGGGGGCCGCCTGCCGGAAGCCGGTGCGGATCGCGTCCAGCGGCGCGGCTCCGTGGCTGTGCGCCTCGTGCATCCGGGACACCAGGAAGATCTGGTAGTCCATCGCGAGGCCGAACAGGATGCCGATCACCAGGATCGGGGTGAGGCTGATCAGCGGTCCGGTGCTGTCGAGTGCGACCAGGTCGGCCAGCCAGCCCCACTGGAACACCGCGACCGTGGCGCCCAGCGAGGCGCCGATGGTCAGCAGGAAGCCGAGCACGCCGACGAGCGGCACGAGCAGCGAGCGGAAGACGAGCACCAGCAGCGCCAGCGCCAGGCCGACGACCAACGCGAGGTAGATCGGCAGGGCGTCGTCGAGGCTCTTGGCGACGTCGACGCTGACCGCCGTGGCGCCGGTGACGGAGAAGCCCGGACCGTCGGTGGCGGCGGGCAGCGCGCGCAGGTCCTCCACGAGCTGCTCGGTGTCCTCGCTGGTGGGGCCGGACTTCGGGATCACGGTGACCAGCGCGGCGGTGCCGTCCGCGTTCGGGATCGGCGGGGTCACGAGGGCGACGTCGTTCAGGGCGGCGATCGACGGGCCCGCCTTCTCGGCGGCGGCCGGGGCACCGGCGCCGTCGAACAGCACGATGATCGGGCCGTTGAACCCGGCGCCGAAGCCGTCGGTGAGGATCTGGTCGGCACGCGCCTGGGTGCTGTCCGAGGCGGGGCGCTGCACCAGGGTGGTGTGCATCGAGGCGAACGGGATCGAGACCACGGCGAGCGCGGCCACCGCGAGCGCCAGCGACAGGACGCGCTGACGCGTGACGACGGTGCTCCAGCGGGCCAGGAACCCGCGGCCGCTCGTCACCTCGGCGTCGTCCGCGACGACGACCCCGCGCTGCTTGCGCGGCAGCACGCGCTGTCCGAGCAGGCTCAGGGCCGCCGGGACGAGGGTGATCGCGACCAGCACGGCGACGACGATGGTCGCGGCGGCGGCGACACCCATCTGGGTCAGGAACGGGATGCCGACCACGACCAGGCCGGTCAGGGCGATGACCACGGTCAGGCCGGCGGTGACGACGGCCGAGCCCGCGGTGCCCACGGCCGTGGAGATGGCGGCTCCGACGTCGGAGCCGCGGCGCAGCTCGTGGCGGAACCGGGTGACGATGAACAGGGCGTAGTCGATGCCGACGGCGAGGCCGAGCATGCCCGCCAGGATCGGGGTGGTCGACGACAGGTCGGCGAAGCCGGTGGCGATGGTGACGCCCAGGACGCCGATGCCGACACCCACGAGCGCGGTCAGCAGGTTCATCCCGGCGGCGATCAGCGAGCCGTAGGTGATGACCAGGATCAGCAGGGCGACGACGACGCCGAGGCCCTCGGCGATGCCGCCGATGTGGAAGGCGGGCTGGACGGCCTGGCCGGTGGCCTCGACGGTGAAGCCGGTGCTCCTGGCCTCGTCCACGGCCTTGAGCAGGGCGTCCTGCTGTTCGACGGTCACCTCGCCGACGGCCGCGGTGTACGTCACGGTGCTGTAGGCGGTGTTCTGCTGGGCGTTGACCGACGGGGCGGCCGGGTCCAGCGGGTTGGTGGCCGACTCGACGCCGGGCAGGCCGCCGAGCTTCGCGACCAGCTCACCGAGCGCCTTGGCGCCCTCCGGCGTGGTCAGCGTCCGCCCTTCGGGGGCGCGCACCACGACCTTGGCCTGGGCGCCGTCGGAGCCGAACTCCTGGCCGATCCGCTCCAGGGCGGTGGTCGACTCCTGGCCGGGGATGGAGAAGGAGCTGGAGGTCTCCCCGGCGAGGGTGACGGCTCCGGCGCCCGCGCCGAAGAGCACGACCAGCCAGACGGCGATCACGGAGAACCGGTGCCGGTGCGCGAACGCCCCGATCCGGGACAGGAAACGTGCCATGGAGATCAGTCCTCAACCTGGTCGGAGTCAGAACGGGACGCGCCGGGACGACCGTGGCCGAGCGCGTCGAAGCAGGTGGCGATGATGTGGGGGCGCCAGGTGGCGACCTGGTCGGACCGGTGCGCGGCGAGGCCGAGGACGGCCAGCACGACCAGCGCGCCCGCCACCCGGACGCTGCGCTCGGTCACGGGGGTCAGCGGGTCGAGGCCGAACGCCTCGAACGCGGCTCCCCCGATGCCGCCGTCGGCGGGCTTGATGGCGTCGGAGCTGCCCTGCATGACGGGCGTGAGGAGCATGGCGACCAGGCCGGGGTGGGCGAACGCGACGTCGACCAGCACCTCGATGGCCGACCGGTCGCGGTCGACGCCCGCGGGCAGGTGCCGCACCTGGGCGAGCACCCGTTCCCCCAGCGAGACCGCCTGGGCGACGACGGCCTCGTGCAGCGCGTCCTTGCTCGGGAAGTGGTGCAGCAGACCGGTTTTCGACAGGCCGACGGCGTCGGCGACCTCCTGCACGGAGGTCTTGGCGACGCCGCGGCGGGCGAAGAGGGCGGCGGCCTGGTCGAGGATGCTCTCGTCGACCTGCTGCCGGAACGGTCGGGTCATGACGACCACGGTACGAGCTTGCGGACCAAGTTGGTCTGTTTACCGACCAACTTGGTCGGTGGCCTTCGTCATAGTCCCGGACGGGCGGGGCGCGCCGGAGCCCCCCCCGCCGCTGTCAACTACCAGGACACGGGGATGAAGACGTCCGAGTCGCGGTTGGACGACGCGAGGTGGTCGCGCCGCGAGACGATCGCGCACGTCACGACGCCGCAGTCGAGCCCGGCCGTCACCTTGGTGACCCGGATCTGGGTGGTGAAGCTGCCGTCGGCGGCGATCGGCGAGGACGGGTTGCCGGGCACGCCCGCGTTGGTGACCCACGCGGAGGCCGTGACGCCGCCGCCCTGACCGTCGCCACCGGAGCACGGCGACGGCTTCACGCCGTACTCGTAGTCGTCGGGCACCTGGCAGAGCGCGATGTAGTAGCCGGCCGACGGCGAGTAGCCGGTGCCGGTGACCGTGACGGTCTCCCCCGACGCCACGAGCCCGCTCGCGTTCGAGGCGGACAGGGTGAGGCCGTTGCGGGACGCGCTGCCGGGGGCCGCGGACGCGGGGAGGGCGAGTCCGACCGTCACGGCGAACGCCGAGGCGAGGACCAGGACGACGCGCGCGGAGGAGCGGAGCGACATGTGGGTTTCTTCCCTTCGAACGGGGTGTCCGTGGTGGGAGTGATCAAGACCCTATCCAGATCGTCGGGAGTTTGGATAGCCTTGCCTTATTAACCTGGTCACGCAGGGGGGTCGGATGAGAACGCTGTGCGCACTGCTGCTCGTGCTGGCGCTCGCCGGGTGCGACGCGCCCGGCGCGGCGTCCGGCACGCGCCCGCCCGGCGCGCTCGACGACCGGCCACCGCTGTCCGCGCTGACACCGCTGGCCGATCCCCGCGCGCACACCGGACCGTCCACGGCGGTGCTGTCCCAGCCGGACGTCGTCGCCGTGCGGGAGAACCCGGTCCAGCGGCTCCCGGTGACCGTGACCGACTTCCAGGGAACGTCGGTCACGGTGACGGACACCAGCCGCGTCCTGGCGTTCGACCGGGCGGGCACGCTGTCCGCGACGGTGTTCGGGCTGGGCCTCGGGAAGTCCGTGGTCGGCCGGGACGTCTCCACGGGTTTCCCGGCGGCGCAACACCTCCCGCTCATCACGACGGGCGGCCACCAGCTCAACGCCGAGGCCGTCCTCGGTCTGCGGCCGACCGTCGTGATCACCGACACGACCGTCGGGCCGTGGGACGTGGTGCTGCAACTGCGCGACTCGGGCATCCCCGTCGTCGTCGTGGACTCCGCGCGCACCATGGACAACACCGCCGAGCTGACGACGTCGGTGGCGGCGGCGCTCGGCGTTCCCGAGGCGGGGCGGGAACTCGCCGCGTCGATCACCTCGCGGATCGACGCCAAGAAGGCCGAGATCGCGAAACTCGCCCCCGCGGCGGCGGACCGGAAGCCGCGGGTGGTGTTCCTCTACGTGCGCGGGCAGTCCGGCGTGTACTACATGTTCGGCAAGGGGTCCGGGGCCGACTCGCTGATCGGCGCGCTCGGCGCGGTCGACGTCGCGACCGAGGTCGGCTGGGAGGGCATGCGCCCGATCAACCCCGAGGCGCTGGCGAAGGCCGCCCCGGACGTGATCCTGATGATGACCGCGGGCCTGGAGTCCGTCGGCGGCGTCGACGGCGCCGTACGCATCCCCGGCGTCGCGCAGACCCCGGCCGCCGCCCACCGGCGGTTCATCGACATGAGCGACCACCAGGTCCTCGGCTTCGGGCCGCTCACGCCGGACGTGCTGGACGCGTTGGCACGGGCGCTGTACGCGCCGGAGGCCGGGCGGTGACCGAACGGCGGCTGCGGCTCATCGAACCGCCCACGACCCCACCCCCGCCGACACCCCCGGTCCGCCGGGCGGCGCCACGGCGACGGGTCCGGGTCGCGGTGCTGTTCGCGGTGCTGGTCGTCGGCACGGTGCTGGTGTCGTTGCTGTCGGCGGGGAGCGGGCAGTTCGACGTGCCGCTCGGGCAGGTCGTCGGCTCGGTGCTGCACCACGTCGGCGTCGGCGGCTCCTCGCTGGACCGGTTCGCCGAGGCGACGCTGTGGGAGGTGCGGTTCCCGCGGGTCGTGATGGCGCTGGTGGTGGGCTGCCTGCTCGGGGCGTCCGGGGCGTTGATGCAGGGGATCTTCGGCAACCCGCTGGCCGAGCCCGGCGTGGTCGGGGTGTCCTCGGGCGCCGCCGTCGGGGCGTGCCTGTCCATCGTGTTCGGGTGGGGGTTCCTCGGGGCGTTCACGACGCCCGCGCTGGCGTTCGTCACCGGGTTGCTCACGACGCTGCTGGTGTACGTGCTGTCGCGGTCGGGCGGCCGGTCCGAGGTGGTCACGCTGATCCTCACCGGGGTGGCGGTCAACGCGGTGGCCGGGGCCGTGATCGCGTTCCTGACGTTCCTGTCCGACCAGTCCTCGCGCGAGCAGATCGTGTTCTGGCAACTGGGTTCCCTGGCCGGGAGCAGGTGGGTCTACGTGTACTCGCTGCTCCCGCTCGCGGTGGCGGGGTTCCTGGTCGCGGGTGTGCTGGCCAAGCGCCTCGACCTGCTCGCGCTCGGCGACCGGCAGGCCCGCCACCTCGGCGTCCGGGTGGAGGCGCTGCGGATGGTGTCCGTGGTCGTGGTGGCGCTGATGGTGTCGGCGGCCGTGTCCTACGCGGGGATCATCGGGTTCGTCGGACTCGTGGTGCCGCACCTGGTCCGGATGGTCGCCGGTCCGGGGCACCGGGTGCTGGTTCCCGCGTCGGCGTTGGCCGGAGCGCTGCTGCTCGGCGGCGCGGACCTGGTGGCGCGCACGCTGTTCCGCTTCGCGGACCTGCCGATCGGGGCGCTCACCGCGCTGGTCGGCGGGCCGTTCTTCTTCTGGCTGCTGCTGCGCACCCGGCGGCGCGCGGGCGGGTGGCTGTGATGTCCGTGCGGGCGCACGAGGTGAGCGTGGTCGTCGACGGGAAGTCGTTGCTGGACAGCGTGTCCCTCGCGCTGGAGGCGGGCGAGGTCCTGGCGCTGGTCGGGCCGAACGGGGCGGGCAAGTCGACGCTGCTCGACGTCCTCGCGGGCGACCGGAAGCCGGACGGGGGCGCCGTCGAGCTGTGCGGGAAGCCGCTGCGGGGGTGGTCGACGCTGGAGCAGGCGCGGCGCCGGGCCGTGCTGCCGCAGCAGAACTCGGTGGCGTTCCCCTTCACCTGCGCCGAAGTCGTCCGGATGGGCCGAGCGCCGTGGGAGGGCACCGACGCCGACCAGCACGACGACGTCGAGGTCGCGACCGCGTTCGAGCTGACCGGGACGGCGGGGTTCGCCGACCGGCCGTTCACCTCGCTGTCCGGCGGCGAGCGGGCGCTGGTCGCGCTCGCCCGCGTGCTGGCCCAGCGGACCGACGTGCTGCTGCTGGACGAACCGACGGCGGCGCTGGACCTGCGGCACCAGGAGCGGGTGCTCGGCATCGCCCGCGAGCGCGCCGACGACGGCTGCGGCGTGCTCGCGGTGCTGCACGACCTCGGACTGGCCGCCGCGCACGCGGACCGGATCGCCGTGCTGGCGGGCGGCTCCCTGGCCGCCGTGGGCGTTCCGGCCGAGATCTGCACCGCGGACCTGCTGAGCGAGGTCTACCAGCACCCGGTCGAGGTCTTCCCCCACCCCCGCACGGGCAGACCGGTCGTGCTGCCGCACCGAGAGGAGAACCGCCGATGAGGTGGCTGATCGTGGCCTTGCTGCTGGTGGGGCTCGCGCCTCCGGCGTCCGCGCAGGGCGCCGCGGTGGCGGTGTCCACCGGCACCGCCGATCCCGACTACGCGACGGCGATCGACCTGAGCGGGTCCGGGTTCCAGTCGATCCCCAAGGGCCACGGCGGGATCTACGTCCTGTTCGGCTGGGTCGCGGACCCGTGGCGGCCGAGCCAGGGCGGCGCGGCGGGCGTGACCTACCGGTACGTGCAGGACAGCGAGGCCAAGGACAACAACGGGTTCCAGCGGTTCGTGGCGTTCCCCGACAGCGACACGGCCTCGGCGGCCAACGGCGGTGTGATCGCCGCGGACGGCACGTGGCGGACCCGGATCGTCGTGCCCGGCGCGCGGTTCAAGGCCGCCGACCGCACCGGGTCGGTGACCGAGGTCGACTGCCGCCAGGTGCGCTGCGGCGTCATCACGATCGGCGCGCACGGCGTGGTGAACCCGACCAACGAGACGTTCACGCCGATCACGTTCGCCGTGCCGCGGCAGGCTCCCCCTCCCCCACCCGTCCCGACGACGACGCCTCCCGCCGTGACCACGACGACGGAGGCACCCACCACGACCACCACCACGACCACGACCACGAGCAGCACGACCACCACGACGTCCTCGGCGGCGCCGGTGGACGTGGCGACGGAACCGGTGAGCGGCAGCAGGTCCACCTGGATCGCGGCCGTCCTCGCCGGACTGGTGGTCGCGGGCGGCGCGGTCGTGGCGATCAGGGCACGACGTCGAGCTTCGGAAGGGAAGCCGGAATGACGACCACAAGACGGGCGCTGGGCGCCGTGGCGGCGGCGGTGCTGCTCACGGCGCTGAGCGGCGCGCCGGTGCTGGCACAGGACGGTCCGAGGGTGACGGTCACGCCGTCCACCGGACTGGCCGCCGACGGCAGCACGGAGATCACCATCTCCGGCACCGGCTTCGCCCCGGACGGCAACGGCGGGCTGGGCTACGGCCTGCGCGGCGGTCCGGAGCTGGCGACGCTGAAGGACCCGGCCACCACGCACGGGTTCCAGCTCGCGAAGCTGATCAAGAAGGGCGCGGTGGGCGCGCAGATCCCGCTGACCGACGCGGGCACGTGGGAGTTCAAGACCAGCCTCAAGGCAGTCTACGCGGGCAGCGACGGCCAGACCCACGACGCGGCGAAGACCCCGTTCAGGATCCACACCTTCGGCTGGAAGTCGGCCGAGACCACCTGGGACACCGCGACCCCGATCTCCTTCGCGGGCACCACCCCCGATCCCCCGTCCGGCACCGGACTGTCCTGGGGCGTCAAGCAGTCGTGGCGGAGCTACGTCGCCACCTTCGGCGGCACGGCCACCGGCAGCGGCGGGGTGGTGATGGACCCCGCGTACACCTGGCCGGTGTCCGGGGTGGACGCCGACGGGACCGTGCGCTTCGGCGGCGCGGTGCACTACTCGGTGCCCAGCCACCTGATCTGGGACATCGGTATCGCCGAACCCCGGATCGTGCCGACCGGCGCGGGAACGGCCACGCTGCACGCCAAGGTGAACTTCTCCTTGCAGGGCACCAAGGAGGTGCCGCAGCTCAGCCAGCCGCCGACCGACACCGCGCTGGCCGACCTGACGCTGGGCACGCCGAGGCCCGACGGGGACAAGGTGACCACGGACATCACGGCGGCCGTGCTGACCGAGGCCGGCGCGGCGGCGTTCGCGGGCTTCTACCAGCCGGGCACCGCGCTG
Organism: Umezawaea endophytica; assembly: GCF_025061645.1. GTDB lineage: Bacteria > Actinomycetota > Actinomycetes > Mycobacteriales > Pseudonocardiaceae > Umezawaea > Umezawaea endophytica. The sequence goes on from NZ_JANYMP010000001.1 coordinate 140,713, forward strand.
GACACCGGCTCGTTCACCCACGTCGGCCGCACGACACCGCCCGCGTACCAGCCGAAGCTCGCGCTCGGCGCGGCCTCCGTGGTCAAGGGCGGCACGCTCGCCGTCACCGGCAGCGGGTTCGCGCCGGACGAGGACGTGACCCTGACCGGCGTCGCGGGGACCGCCCGCACCGACGCCGCGGGCGCCTTCAGCACCTCGCCGGTGGTCGACCTGGAGCCGGGCGAGCACACCGTCACCGCGACCGGCGCCGTCTCCAAGACCCCGGCGACGGCCACCGTCACCGTGACCGCTCCCCCGTCATCGGAACCGTGCGCCATCAACGGGGAGGTCACCCGCGGGAACCTGCTGTGGGGCTTCAAGAAGTCGTTCCGCCAGTACGTCGGCACGGGCCTGACCGGCGGTCCTGCCACCGGCAACAGCATCACCGCCGCGGACGGCGCGGAGATCACGAACGTCGACGAGGTGGTCGGCGGTGGCAGGCCGAACCCGGACGGCATCCCCACGGGCGCCTACCAGTTCGGCTTCTCCTCGGCGACCTACGCGTCACCGACCGACCTGACCGGGCAGTTCGCGGGCTCGATCCGGTTCAGCTACCCGGCGCACCTGTTCACCCTCACCCTGGCCAGGCCGAAGGTCGTGCTGACCGGTGACGGCGGCACGCTGTACGCCGACGTCAAGCTGGAGAGCACGCCCGGAGCGCCGTCCGAGCCGAAGGAGCTGACCGGCGTCGCGCTGGCCACCCTGGACTCCTCGGGCGCCACCCGGACGTCCGAGGACGGGGTCGTGGTGGTGAGCGGCGTCAAGGCGACGCTGACCAGCTCCGAGGCGTTCGCCGGGTTCTACGAGACCGGCGCGGCGCTCGACGACGTCACGGTCACGCTCGGCGCGTCCTGCGCCACCCTGCCCGAGGGCGGCGGCACACCGCCACCGCCGGGTGGGCAGGGCGGCGGCGACGGGGAGAACCTCGTGCCGGCGCTCCAGTACCGGCCGCTGGCGTCCACCGGCGCGACCCTGACGCCGCTGTACGCGGGCGCCGGGTTCCTGGTGGGCGGCGCGGTGCTGCTGTTCCTGGCCCGCCGCAGGCACGCGCGGGTGTGACGGCCCTGCTCGCGGGGGCGATGGCTCCCGCGAGCAGGCTCACCCCTGCCGGACCGGATCAACCGAGAGCCGCCGCCGGTGGTCGTAGATGATCGACGTGCGGAAGCCGACCACCTCCTTCCGCTTGCTGAAGCGGTCCACCAGCATCGTGTGCATGTCGCTGATCGTCGGGATGGCCACGTGCACCAGGAAGTCGTCGCCGCCCCCGAGGACGAAGACGGCCAGCACCTCCGGCTGCTCCAGCGCGAAGGTCTCGAAGCCGCGGATGACGTCCCGACTCAGCGGGCGGATGGTGAAGGCGATCAGCGCCTGCACACCCCGGCCGATCTTGGCCAGGTCCACCTGCGCGTGGAACCCGGTCAGGATGCCCTGCTCCCGCAACGCCCGCGTGCGCACCAGGCAGCTCGACGGCGCCAGGCCGACGCGGGCCGCCAGCTCGCGGTTGGTGAGCCGGGCGTCCGCTTGCAGTTCGCGCAGGATCGCCGAATCAAGTTCGTCCACGTCCGACCTTCCCCTCCTCGTTCCGAACGACGTTCGGCACCCGCACCACAGCGGGTCCACCAGGGTCAAAGTTAGCCCGGGTCGTCGAACGTCCGAACAGGAGAAGAGCATGACGCTGAACCTCGACACCGGGTCCGCCGTGGTCGCGCGGACGCCGGAGGCGGTGCGGATCGAGCGCGGTGCGCGCAGCGGGCAGATGATCATCGTTTGCGTCGACTCGACCCGGCTCGGTCCCGCGCTGGGCGGCTGCCGGATCAAGGCCTACCCGACCTGGCGGGACGGGCTCACCGACGCGCTGCGGCTGTCGTCGGCGATGACCGAGAAGGCGGCCCTGGCCGGGCTCGCGCACGGCGGCGGCAAGACGGTCGTGGCGCTCGACCCCGCCACCGCGGCCGAGGCCACCGGCCCGCGCCGCGCCGACCTGCTGGCCGACATCGCCGACCTGGTGGGTTCCTTCGACGGTCGCTACTCCACCGGACCGGACATCGGGTCCACCCCGCAGGACATGATCGCGATCGGCCGCGGCACCACGCGCGCGCTGTGCCGTCCGGAGTCGGCGGGTGGCAGCGGCGACTCGTCCGGCCCCACCGCGGCCGGGGTGATCGCCTCGATCGAGGCCGTGCGGCACCACGTCCTGGGTGACCGCCCGCTGGGGTCGCTGAGCTTCTCCCTGCTCGGGCTGGGCCACGTCGGCACCCTGGTCGGCGAGCACCTGGCGGCGGCGGGCGCCCGCCTGGTGGCCGCCGACGTCGATCCCTCCCGCCGGGCGCCGGCGGCGAGGTGGGGCGCGACGTGGAGCGAGCCGGGCGACGCGCTGGTCGCGGACGTCGACGTGGTCGTCCCGGCGGCGGTCGGCGGCCTCCTGACCCCGGAAACCGTGCCCCGCCTGCGGTGCCGGGCGGTCGTCGGCCCGGCGAACAACCAGCTCGACGTCGACTCCACCGCCGACCTGCTGCACGACCGCGGGATCTGCTGGGCCCCGGACACGGTGGTCAGCGCGGGCGGCGTCGTCTCCGCCGTCGCGCGTGAACTGGACGGCGCGACGCCTGAGGAGACCGACTTCCGGGTGCGCGACATCGGCCGACGGCTCGGCGAGGTCCTGGCCGCGGCGGCGGAGCGCGGCACCCCGCCGCTGCACGAGGCCCGCCGCCGGGCGCGGGACCTGCTCGGGGGCTGAGCCACGCGTCCACAGAGGACTTCCGGCGGGCGGCCGTTCGGCGGTCTCGGGCTCGCCCCACCGGTGGAAGACTCTTGCCGGTGAACGCACGTGTGCTGGGGAGGACATCCGGGCTGGCCGTCTTGTGCGCGGGGCTGCTCGCCTGCGGCAGCGCGGAACCCGTGGCCGGTCAGCGAACCGGGTCGGCGCCGGTCACGACGACGGCGGCGCCGACGACCACGACGACGACACCCCGCCGACTCGACCCGAAGACCGATCTCGAAGCGGTGTGCAAGGGCAAGAGCTTCCCCGCCGGGGCGGCCTACGACGGGCCGCCGCCGCACCCGACCCAGGCGCACGGTTTCGGCACCCTGTACGGCGAGTACGACGAGTGGCCGGACCCGTGGCCGTCGTGGGCGCCGGACAAGGCCGACTCGGGCGACATCCAGCTCGTGCTGTGCGAGGACAAGCCGGACGCCGAGCCGACCGACCTGGTCTGCGAGTACGGGCCCGCGTTCGGGGACTCCGGCGGGAACCGCTCGCTCACCGTGGAACTCGACGTCGCGGAGGTGAAGCTCTACGAGGTGAGGACCGGCGAGCTGGTCGCGGAGGCCCGGATCACCGGTCCGCGCGAGTGCCCGGAGACCGCGGCGGTGGGCGAAGGTGAGAGCACGGTGACGTCGTTCGTCGAGGTCGCCGCCTACGCGGAAGCGTTGAAGGCGCACGTGACCGGGTGACGGTCGTGCGCGCTGTCCGCACGGGGTGCTCCCGCCCAATTTCCTGGACGGCGGCCGACCGGAGCCGGGAGAATCGCTCCGGGGGTGTGGGGGGATGCCGAGAAGGGAACGGCCGCTCGACGTCGGGGACAGCGCGCTGCTGCGGTTCGCGCAAGACCTGAGGTCGTTGCGGGACAAGGCGGGCAGGCCGACCTACCGGGAACTGAGCGCCCGCGCGCACTACTCGACGGCGGTGCTGTCGCAGGCCGCGGCGGGCAGGCGGATGCCGAGCCTCCCGGTGACGCTCGCGTACGTGGAGGCGTGCGGCGGCCAGGTCGCCGAGTGGCGGGAGCGGTGGCGCCGGGTCGTGGCCGACCAGGAGCCGCGACCGGACGGCGAACGCCCGTACGTCGGCCTCAACGCCTTCCAGCCGACCGACGCGAACCGGTTCTTCGGTCGCGCCCGGATGGTCCGGGAAGTGTTGGCGCGCTTGGCGGACCAGCGCGTCGTCCTGCTCTTCGGCGCGTCCGGCGCGGGCAAGTCGTCGCTGCTGCGGGCCGGGGTCGTCGCCCGGCTGGACGGCCCGGTGCTGCTGTTCACCCCCGGCGAGCACCCGCTGGAGGAGTGCGCCATCCACCTCGGCAGGCTCGGCGGTACACCGGCACCCTCGTTGGGGGGCACCAGGTTCGCGCTGGCCGAGCACCTCCGGCAGGCCGTGCCGGACGGGACCGAACCGGTGGTCGTCGTGGACCAGTTCGAGGAGGTCTTCACGCTGTGCCGCGACCCCGCCGAGCGGGAGGCGTTCGTCGACGCGCTGCTCACCGCCGCGTCCGAGGAGCACGGCCGGTGCCGAGTGGTGCTCGGGGTGCGCGCGGACTTCTACGCCCACTGCACCACGTCGGCGCCGCTGGTCGAGGCGATGGCCGCGGGTCAGATCACCCTCGGGCCGATGACGACGGACGAGCTCCGGCAGGCGGTCCTCCAGCCCGCCGTCCGCGCGGGGTACGCGGTGGAGACCGCGCTGCTGACCGAACTCGTCGCCCACGCGCGGGGACAGCACGGCGTGCTGCCGCTGCTCTCGCACGCGCTGCTGGAGACGTGGTTGCGCCGCAAGGGGAACACGCTCACGCTGGCGGGTTTCCAGGCGGCGGGCGGCATCGACGGCGCACTGGCCCAGACGGCGGAGGCGCTGTTCGCCGGGCTGACGGCGCGGCAGCAGGTCGTGGCCAGGGACCTGGTGCTCCGGCTGATCGCCCCTGGGGACGGCACCGAGGACACCAAGCGCCGCATCACCTGGGCCGAGCTGGACGACGACCCGGACGTCCGCGCCGTGCTCGACCTGCTCGGCGGGGCCCGGCTCGTCACGCTCGACCGGCACAACGTGGAGCTGTCCCACGAGGCGCTCGTGCGGGCGTGGCCGAGGCTGCGCGACTGGCTGGCCGAGGAGCGCGAAGGGCTGCGGCTGCACCGGGAACTCACCCGCGCCACGGACGCCTGGGAGGCGCTGGACGGCGACAGCAGCGCCCTGTACCGGGGCACGCGGCTCGTCCTCGCCCGGCAGTGGGCGTCCCGGAACCCGACCGCGCTCACCGCGCGGGAGCGGCGGCTGCTGGACGCGAGCCTGGCCGCCGACGCGGCGGAGACCGAGCAGGCCAGGAAGCGGGCGCACCAGCAGAAGCACGCCGTCGTGCTGCTCGGCGTCCTGTTCCTGCTCGCCGTCACGGCCACCGCGTACGCCGTCAGCGCGCAGCAGTCCGCCCGGTGGCAGCGCGACCGCGCGCTGTCCGAAATCGTCGCCGCGAAGGCCGTGAACCTGCGGCCCGAGGACCCGGCGCTGGCGGCCCAGCTCAGCCTCGCCGCGTACCGGCTCGCGCCGACCGGCGAGGCGCGGGCGAGCCTGCTGGCGACGTTCCCCTACCCGTACCGGCGGCTCACCGGGCACAGCGCCAACCTCGACTCGGTCGCGGTCGGCTCGGACGGCCTCCTGCTGGTGACCGCGGGCCACGACCGGGTGGCGCGGCTGTGGGACCTCACCGACCGCGGCCGTCCGGTCCGGGCGGGAACCCTGGTCGGGCACGAGGACACCGTCAACGGCGTCGCGGTCCAGCCCGGCGGCCGGGTCGTCGCGACGGCGAGTTGGGACCGCACGGCCAGGCTGTGGGACGCGACCGATCCGAGCGCGCCCGTGCTCCTGAGCACCCTCGGCACGCACACCGACGACGTCAACGCGGTCGCGTTCAGCCCGGACGGCCGGACGGTGGCGACCACGAGCACCGACCGCACCGCCAAGCTCTGGGACGTCACGAACCCGCGGAACCCCCGTGAGACCACCACGTTGGCCGGGCACGGGAACGGCGTGGTGGCGGTGGCGTTCAGCCCGGACGGCCGCACGCTCGCGACGGCCTCGTTCGACAACACCGTCGTGCTGTGGGACCTGACCGGGTCCGGTGCCAGGACGGTGCTGGCGGGCCACCAGGCCCCGGTGACGGCGGTGGCGTTCAGCCCGGACGGCACGAGGGTCGTGTCCGCGGGGCAGGACCGGGTGGCCAGGCTGTGGGAGACGGCGACCGGGCACGAACTCGCCGTGCTGCGCGGGCACGACGGCATCGTGCGCGCGGCCGTGTTCAGCCCCGACGGGCGGACCGTCGCGACCGGGTCCGAGGACATCACCGTTCAGCTCTGGAGCACCGCGGGTGGCGGGCGGGTCGCCGAGTTGGGCGCGCACGCGGAAGCCGTGGTGTCGCTGGCGTTCACCTCGGACGGGCGCACCCTCGTGTCGGGCAGCGACGACGACACCGCGGTGCTCTGGCGGATCCCGGACGTGCCGCTGGAGCAGGTCGACGTCGACGACGCCGCGGGCTGGGTGTGCCGGGCCGTCGACGGCCCGGTGACGAGGGAGCAGTGGGACGCCTACTTCCCCGGTCTCCCCTATCGACCTCCCTGCTAGCCAAACTTGACTAGTGGCCTCTCGAGGCCCTACCTTCGGTTCCGGTAGTCAAATTTGGCTAGTCAATCGAGGAGATCCCAGCCCATGTCGACCTTGACGCCCTACGTGATGGTGGAGAGCGCCCGTCCCTTCGCCACCTTCCTGGAGACCACCTTCGGGGCCGAGGTGACCACCGTCGTCCCCCTGCCCACCGACCCCGAGCGGGTCCTGCACGCCGAGGCGCGCATCGGCGACGGAACGCTGTTCTTCGCCGACTCGGGTCCGGACGGCTGCCAGTGCCGGGCCTTCCCCGACGAACCCGCGCACGTCCAGTTGTGGATGACCGTGCCGGACGCCGAAGCCGCGTTCGAGCGGGCGGTGACCGGCGGCGCCCACCCGGCGGTGCCGGTGGCGGCGCAGCACGACGGCAGCCGCATGGGAGGCTTCGTCGCGTTCGGCGCCCTGTGGTGGGTCAGCACAGCGGCCTGAGGGAACTGGAGCACCATGACCGCGGTTCGACTGCTCGTGCTCGGCGCCGTGCGGCGCCGGGCACGGGCGCACGGCTACCAGGTCCGGGCCGACCTGGAGTCCTGGGGCGCCCACGAGTGGGCGAACGTCAAGTCGGGGTCGGTCTACCACGCGCTGAAGGCCATGACGGCCGAGGGCCTGCTGGTCGCGCACGACACCACGCCGAGCGAGGCGGGCGGTCCGCCGCGGGTGGAGTACGGGGTGACCGCCGACGGCGACCGGACGTACCTGGCGCTGCTGCGCACCGCCCTCGCCCACCGCGACCCGCGGCTCGACGTCCTCGCCGGAGCGGTCGGCCTCATCGAGGACCTGACCCGCGCCGAGGCGATCGACCTGCTGCGCGAGCGCGCCGGGACGATGGACCAGTGGCGGGCGAGCGTCACCGCAGGCCTGCCCGCCGACGCCGACCTCGACACGTGGGGTCCGGTCGGCGAGGTGCTGGGCCTGTGGATCCACACCGCCGACAGCCGCGCCGAGTGGACCCGCCGGTTGATCCGACGCCTGGAGGACGGGGCTTTCACCATGGCGGGCGAGGAACCTGGCTGACGGCCTACCGCTACCGTGATCGTTCCCACTTCCACGGAGGCGACGTTGGCCACCACTGTCACGGGTGACGGGTACCGGCTCTGGTACGAGGTTTCGGGCGACGGCCCGGCCGTCATCTTCCCGGCGCGGTTCCGCGCCGAGCAGGCCGCACTGGGTCGCGCCCTCGCGGACGGCCGCCGGATCGTCCGGTACAAGCCGCGCCAGGTGGTCGGCGTGCTGGAGGCCGACGAGGACGCGGGCGGCCCGTGGGACCCGACCGCCCTGACCCGCTACCCGCTCGACATGGAGGTCGCCGACCTGCACGCCGTGGCCGACGCGGCGGGCGTGGACACGTTCGTGCTCGCCGGGTACTCGGGCATGGCGGCGCTGGCCGGTTTCCTGGTCACCGCGAGCGACCGCGCCACCGGCCTCCTGGTCGGCGGCTTCCCGCTGCTGGCCGGGTACGACTACTGGCTCGGCTACGTCGAGGGCGCTCGCGGGGCGCTGCGGCAGGCCGGGCTGCCGGACAAGGCGGACGAGCACCACGTGGGCGTGCTGCTGTACCGGGACTGGGTCGACCGCGACGACACCGCCGCGCTGACGGCACTGCCCGGCCCGAAGATCCTCTGGTACGGCTCGCGGGACGGCGAACCGGACTGCCGGATGCACGACGTGGTCGGCGGCAGCGCCATCGCCCGCCGCGTCCGCGCCCACGCGGACCCGTTGCGGCGGGCGGGTTTCGAGCTGATCGAGTTCGACGGCCTGGACCACATCGGAGCACTGTCGACCACCGACGTGGTCGGCCCGCGCCTGTCCACGGCACTGACCGAAGCGGGCTGGTGACCGGACCGCGCCTACTGGTCGTGGTGTGACCACCCATCGGTGCGATTAGGCAATTCCCACCGACGCGAACGCGGGCCGGGTCGGGTGATCGTGGTCGGGTGTTCGAACCGCTCTTCCTCACAGACATGGTCCTCGCCCTGCTGGCGATGGTGTCCGCGCTCGTCGTCGGCCTGCGGGCGGGTGGTGACGGGCCGCGGTCGCGCCGCTGGCTGCACATCACCGCGGCGCTGGTGGCGGCGCGGCTGGTCGCCGCCCTCCTGATCCTCACCGGCGGGCTCGCGCTGGCCGACTCGCGGCTGCTCGTGCAGGTCCCGCTGGCGGTGCTGCCGATGGCCTTCGCGGTGTGGCGGCCGAGTCCGACGGCCGTCCACGTCGGCGCGGCCGGTGCGCTGCTGTCGGGCTGGTGGCTGTTCGTGCCGTTCGGGCCCCAGGACGTGGTGGCCGTGGTCGGCGGGTCGCTGGTGGCGTTGGCCGTGGTCGGCGGTCTCGGGTTGTGGCGGCGGTCGGGTTCTCGCGCTTCGCGCCTGCCGTGGCCCGCGGTCGCGGTCCTGCTCGTGCCCGTGGTGGCGCTGGTCGTCGGAGGCCAGGCCAACGCCACCGCGGGCGGGCACGACCACCACGCCGCGGGTGGCGGGACGAGCGTCGACCGGCTCACCGGGCCGCGCGACGGGACGCCCGACGTGCGGCTCACGCTGACCGCGGCCAGGACGACCCTCGCGCTGGACTCCGGGCGGACCGTGGACGCGGTGACGTTCAACGGCGTCTCGCCCGGCCCGGAGATCCGGGCGAAGCGGGGGCAGCTCGTCGAGGTGACGCTGGTCAACACCGACGTCGAGGAGGGCGTGACCGTGCACTGGCACGGGGTCGACGTGCCCAACGCGGAGGACGGCGTGCCGGGCGTGACGCAGGACGCCGTCCGGCCGGGCGGGCGGCACGTCTACCGGTTCGTGCCCACCCGGTCGGGCACGTTCTGGTACCACACGCACCGCGACGCGGTGAACACCGTGCAGCGCGGGCTGTTCGGGGCGCTCGTCGTCGAGGACGGGGCACCGTTCGACGGGGTCGAGCGCACGGTGTTCGCCCACCTGTGGCCCAGCGGCGACCGGCCGGTCGCCGCCTTCGACCGGGCCGACCAGCCCTCCCGGCAGGCGGTCGACGCCGGGAAGCGGGTCCTCCTCAGGCTGGTCAACAGCTCCCGCGAACCGCAGCGGATCCACGTCGACGGCACCGGGTTCGCCGTCGCGGCCATCGACGGCAACGCCGTCCACGGCGGCGCGCAGCTCGATCGGGGCACCGACTTCCTGCTGGCCGCGGGCGGTCGGCACGACATCACCTTCACGATGCCGGACGGCCCGGTGACCGTCGCCATGCCCGACGCCGCGCTGGTCTTCAGCCCCGGTGGCACGGCGGACCCCGCGCCACCGGCCACCGGGCCGCTGTTCGACGCGCTCGCCTACGGGTCGGGCTCGGACCCCGCGCCGGAGGACCACCAGCGGACGTTCGACCTCCGGCTGGACGACGGGTTCGGCTTCAGCCAGGGCCGTTTCGGCTACGTCAGCAGCCTGATCAACGGCCGCCTCTACCCGGCCGTGCCCACGCTGGTGGTCGCGCGGGGCGACCGGGTGAAGGTGCGCATCGCCAACCGGAGCGTCATCGACCACCCCATCCACCTGCACGGCCACCGGGTCCGCGTGCTGTCCCGCAACGGCGTCCCCGCCACCGGGTCCCCGTGGTGGACCGACACGCTCAACGTGGCTCCGGGCCAGGTCTTCGAGGTCTCGTTCACGGCGGACAACCCCGGCGTCTGGATGGACCACTGCCACAACTTCGAGCACGGCGCCGACGGCATGGTCATGCACCTCGCCTACGAAGGCGTGAGTACGCCGTACTCGGCGGACCACACGCCCGAGTGAACGCGGGTCGCTACCGTACGGGGTATGCGGACGTTGGTTCCCCCACCCGGCCCACTCGTCGGCAGGCAGGCCGAGGTCGGGCGCGTGGACGAGCTGACCGCCGCCGCGCGCGGGGGCCGGGGCGGGGTGCTGGTCCTGCGGGGCGAGGCGGGCATCGGCAAGAGCGCGCTGCTGGACCACGCCCGCCGGGCGGCCGGGTTCCGGGTCATCCAGGTGACCGGGTCGGAGTTCGAGTCGGAGCTGCCGTTCGCCGCGCTGCACCAGCTCTGCGTGCCCGTGCTGGCGCACCTCGACGACCTGCCCGAGCGGCACGGCGAGGCGCTCCGGGTCGCGTTCGGGCTGGCGACCGGGACCCCGGACCTCTTCCGCATCGGCTTGGCGGTGCTGGAACTGCTGGCGCTCGCCGCCCGTGAGGTCCCGGTGCTGTGCGTGGTGGACGACGCCCAGTGGCTGGACTCCGCGTCGTCCGGGGCGCTGGCCTTCCTCGCCCGGCGGGTCGCCGCCGAACCCGTCGCGCTGGTGTTCGCGGTCCGGCTGCCCGGCGAGCCGGGTGAGCTGGACGCGCTGCCGGGGCTGGTCGTCGACGGGCTGGGCGACGCGGACGCGCGGACGCTGCTGGCGGCGGGCGGGCACGTGACGCTCGACGAGCAGGTGCGGGACCGGGTCATGGCCGAGGCGCGCGGGAACCCGTTGGCGCTGCTGGAACTGCCCAAGGCCGGAGGCTTCGCGCCACCGGACACGTCGTCGGTGCCGAGCCGGGTCGAACGCGGTTTCCAGGCCAGGCTGGACGGTCTGCCCGCCGGGGCGCGGCTGCTGCTGGCCATCGCGAGCGCCGACCCGACCGGCGACCCCGGTCTGCTGTGGCCCGCCGCGCGCCTGCTGGACCTGGACGTGACGGCGGCGGGCGAGGCCGCCGCGGCCACCGGGCTGGTCGAGTTCGCCACCCGCGTCCGCTTCTGCCACCCGCTGGCCAGGTCGGCGGTCTACCGGGCCGCGGCGGCCGACCAGCGCCGGACGGCCCACCGGGTGCTGTCCGAGGTCACCGACCCGGTCGTGGACCCGGACCGGCGGGCCTGGCACCGCGCGCAGGCCTGCGCCGGTCCCGACGACGACGTCGCCGCCGACCTGGAGCGCTCCGCGTCCCGCGCCCTGTCGCGCGGGGGCGTGGTGGCCGCGGCGGCGTTCCTGGACCGCGCGGCGGCCCTGTCGCTGGACACCGACGAGCGGATCGCCAGGACGTTCGCCGCGGTGCGGGCCAAGCTCGACGCGGGCGCCACCGAGGCCGCCGCCGCACTCCTCACGACCGTCGAGAACGCGGCCCTGGACGATCTCCGGCACGCCGAGGTCGACCTGCTGCGGGGCCGGATCGCCTTCGTGCGGCACAACGACGGCAACGGCCCGACGTTCATGCTGCGCGCCGCGCGGCAGCTCGCGGGGCCCGCCCCGGACCGGTCGCGCGAGTGCTTCCTGGACGCGCTGGAGATGGCGCTGCTCGTCGGTCGGGCGACCGGCGTGATGGACACCGTCCTGGACGCCGCGCAGACCGCGGCGCGGTCTCCGCGCACCCCCGACGTCCTGGACGCGTTGAGCCTGCTGGCCACCGAGGGGCACCGCGCGGCGGTTCCCCTGCTGCGCGGCCTCCTCGACGGCGGCGAGAGTCCGATGTGGACGCGGCGGCCCGCGCTAGCCGTCATGGTCGCCGGTGAGCTGTGGGACCCGCACGCCCACGCGGCGATCGTCGAGTGGCTGGTGAAGACCGGCCGCGAATCGGGGTCGCCGCTCGTGCTGCGCCTCGGTCTCGCGCAGGTGGCGTCCGGCGCCGTGCTGAGCGGCGACTTCGGCCGGGCGATGGCCGCGATAGCCGAGGAGGAGGCGATAGCCGACGCCTCGGGCGGGCACCCGGTCCACTACCACCGGTTGCAGGTGGCCGCGATGCGCGGTCGCCGCCAGGAGGGGGTCGCGCTGTTCGAGCGGGCCACCGCGGCGGCGACGGCGAGCGGGGCGGGGCAGCTCGTCGCCAACGTCCACTGGGCGTCGGCCGTGCTGCACAACGGGGTGGCCGACTACCCGGAGGCGCTGGCCCAGGCCAGGCGGGCCACCGAGCACGGCGACCTGTTCCTCGCCGGGGCCGCACTGCCCGAGCTGGTGGAGGCGGCCGTCCGGTGCGGCGAGCCCGCCGCCGCGGCCGAGGCGCTGGAGTCGCTGACCGAGCGCACCGCGGCGAGCGGGACGGCCTCGGGGCTGGGGGTCGCGGCCTACGCGCGGGGCCTGGTGACCGGGGTGGAGGACCACTACCGGGAGGCCGTCGAGCACCTGGACGAGTCCCCGATGCTCCCCTACCGGGCCAGGGCCCACCTCCTCTACGGGGAGTGGCTGCGCCGCGAAGGCCGCAGGCGGGACTGCCGCACGCACCTGCGCACCGCCCACGAACTGCTGTCCACCGCCGGGATCGAGGGGTTCGCCCGGCGGGCGGCCGACGAGCTGCGGGCCACCGGCGAGAAGGCCCGCAGCCGGTCGGGGAACACCCTCGACCAGCTCACCATGCAGGAGGTGTCGATCGCCCGCCTGGTCGCCACCGGCGCCACGTCGAACGAGGTGGCGGCCCGCCTGTTCCTCAGCCCCCGCACCGTGGACGCCCACCTGCGCAACATCTTCCGCAAGCTCGGCATCACCTCGCGCAGGCAGCTCAGGGACCAGCCCGACCTCGGCTCCTGACGGGCGGCGTCACGCGCGGGCGAAGGCGGTCCTGGCCCGCTCCACGTACCGCCACCGACGCGGCACCACCGGCCACCCGAGCCGGACCGCGACCCGTGCCGCGCGGAAGACGACCCGCCGCGCGCCGGTCGACCGGTAGCCCAACACCTCCCGCACGGCAGGGGGCAGCGCCGCCACGCTGACCGCACGGGGCACGGCCGCCAGCGGCGCGAGCAGCCGCCACACCCACGCGGGCACCCACGGCTGTGCCATCGACCCCGGCCGGTCGAACACCTCCCGGAAGCGCCGCGCGGCCGGGGTCATCTCCAGTTCCTCGGCGCACACGCGGTCGAAGTAGCGCCGGAACGCCGGGTAGTCGGCGGGGACGTCCCGCGTGCCCAGCCCGAACTGCCGCCAACACCGCAGCATCTCCTGGTAGAAGGCCTCCCGCTCGACGTCGTCCATCGGGTGGTCGAAGGCGTCCACCACGGCGATGACGTTCTCCGTGATCGTCGCGAACGCCCAGAAGAAGACCCTCGGCTCCAGCGCGTGGTACCGCTCGCCCCGGTGGTCGAAGCCCGTGACCGGCCGGTGCAGGTCGCGGACCGACACCGCCGTCCGCGCGGCGTCGGGGCCGTCGTAGACGAGGCCGGCGATGGCGGGCAGCGACCGCAGGACCCGGTCCCAGGGCTCGGTGTGGAACGCCGAGTGGTCGACGACGCCCGCGCTCAGCGGCGGGTACATGAGCTGGAGGTACCCGATCCGGCCGAGGAGCAGCAGCATCCGCCGGTCGCCGCAGTAGCGCCAGGCCAACGACTCCGGCCCCAGCGGCTCGACCACCTCCCGACGGGACCCGGTCACCGGACCGGGCTCCACGTTCCCTCGATCTCGACGAGGAGGTCCGGCCTGCACAGGTCCACCACGAAGAACGCGATGTCCGCCCCGGCGGGAAAAGCTCGCAGGCACTGACGGCGGACTTCCTCCACGTCCTCCGCGCGACGGACGTAGACCTTGATCCGGTCGAGGCCCGCGAGGTCGGCGGGCGCGTCCAGCAGCGCCTCGACGTTGCGCAGCGCCTCGCGGCACTGCCCGGCCACGTCACCGGGGAACACCGTGCGGTGGCCCACGATGGCGGCCGTGCCCGACAGGTGCAGCTCGTCGCCCCGCCGGGTCGCCCGCGCGAAGCTGGGCGGCTTCGGCCCGTACCGCCGGGGGTAGTGGTAGGCGGGGACCTGCCGCGGGTTCTCCAGGTGCCGCACCGGTTCCCGGCACGCGAGCAGGTGCACGGAGATCCCACCGCCGAGCGCGCCGACGCCGGTGGCCGCGGGCATCGCGGCCGGACCGCCGTGGCGGTCGAACGCCCTGGCCCTGCCGAGGCAGAAGTCCTGGTAGACCTCCAGCCCGTCGGCGTTGAGGCCGTTGACGTCCTCGACGTACTGCCAGACCCGGAACAGCTCGCGGTACCCCGTGGCGGCGGTGAGGGCGAACAGCTCGGTGTAGAGCCGTTCCACGGCGTCCGCGTAGCGGTCCGACCGGGGCACCCGCGCGGCGAACAGCGCGACCTCGCCGTCGTGGGCGTACTTCACCCGGCCCCCGTCGACCACCGACACCGGCCGGGAGGTCGTCCACACGTCCACCGCGTCCGGTTCGCCCGGCGCGGTGAGGTGCACGTCCATGGTGAGGGCACCGGACGCGACGGACGGGTCACCGGACCGGCCGGTGTAGCGGATCGTCCCGAGCGCACGCGTCGCCGTGCCGGGTCTCGTGACCACGTCGGCCGGACCCCTCATCCCTGCACGGTCCAGGCCAGCCCGTCGGCCGTCGGCACGACCTCGCCCGCCGAGGGCTCGGCGGCGTCGAGGCCACCGCCGTACAGCGCCTGCTCCTGGAGCTGGCGGCCCTCGCTGAAGACACCGCTGATCACGGTCGACTCCAGCAGCGGGTTGCGCCGGTCGCCGGTGGTGGACAGCCGCCGCACCGCCTCGCTCACGTCGGCCGCGGCGGCGGTCAGCCGCTCGCCGAACTCCTCGGGCCGCAGCACCGCGGCGTCCCCGGAAACCAGGCCTCCCACCAGGTCGGCGAAGGCCTCGGCCTCGGGCGCGGACACGTCGGTGACCCGCTTCGCGGACCAGAAGTAGGACCGGTGGTCCTTCTGCATGTCGTAGAACGTCGTGAGGAACTCGTAGAACTGGCCGTACTCGCGCCGGTAGCGGTCCTCGAACTCGGTGAAGCTCCGCTTCTCCTCCAGCCCGTCCTCCAGGCACGCGTTGATCGAACGGGCGGCGAGCAGCGCCCCGTAGGTCGCGAGGTGCACACCCGAGGACAGCACCGGGTCGACGAAGCACGCCGCGTCGCCGACCAGCACCAGGCCGGGCTTCCAGAAGCCCTTCTTCCAGTACGAGTAGTCCTTCCGCACCCGGATCTCGTCGTACGGGGCGGCGGTCGCCGTCGGCACCCCGCGCAGCAGGTCGCGCACCTCCGGGCAGGAGTCGATCATCCGCCGCCACGCGCCGCGCGGGTCGCGCTGGATCGCCGCGGTGTGCTCGGGCCCGACGACGGCGCCGACGCTGGTGAGGTCGTCCCGCAGCGGGATGTACCACAGCCAGCCCTCGTCGAAGGCGGCGCAGAAGATGTTGCCGTCGTTCGGTTTCGGCAGTCGGCCGCCACCCTCGAAGTAGCCGAACACCGCGAGGTTGCGGAAGAAGTCCGAGTACACCCGCCGCCCCGCGACCTGACCGTGCAACCGGCTCGTGTTGCCCGACGCGTCCACGACGTGCCGCGCGCGCACGACGTGCTCGACGCCGTCGGCGTCCGCGTACCGCACGCCCTCGACCCGGTCCTCCCCGTCGAGGACTCCCAGCACCCGGCTGCCCTCCCGGACGTCCACGCCCTTGCGGGCCGCGTTGCGGAGCAGGATCTCGTCGAACCGGCTCCGCTCGACCTGGAACGCCGTCGAGGTCGGGTCGGGCAGCCGCGGGGACAGCGCGAACGAGAACTGCCACGGCTCCGGGTCGGTGCCCCAGCGGAAGGTGCCGCCGCGCTTGAGCTTGAAGCCCGCGGCGGCCACCTCGTCCGCGACGCCGAGCAGGCGACACAGGCCGTGCACCGTCGACGGCAGCAGCGATTCCCCGATCTGGTAGCGGGGGAAGACCTCCTTCTCCAGCAGCAGCACGCGGTGTCCGCGCAGCGCCACCACCGTGGCCGCCGTGGCCCCGGCGGGGCCTCCGCCGACCACGACCACGTCGAAGGTCTCCTCGGTCGAGCCCGTCATCCTGTTCCCCTCATCTCCTCGGTCAAGGCCTCGATCCAGTCGCGCACGGCGGCCGCGGTGGTGTCCGCTCGCTGGTCGCGCATCGACTGGTGGTCGCCCGGCACGTCCACCACGTCGTGCGGGAACGGCCAGTGAGGACGCCAGTCGGTCAGCGGCACGGGCCCGCGCATCGACGGGGTCGGGGTGTCCGCGCGCACCAGCAGGGTGGGCACGGTCCCCGGTTCCGGTCGCCACCCGTCGAACAACCGGACGTAGGCCCCGCCCGCGAGGAGCGCGCGATCGGTGCACAACCCGGTGAAGTCCTCCTCGGACATGTCCGACACCTGCGAGACCAGCGCGGACAGGCGGCCGTCGGCCCGGAAGCCCTCCGACAGGTGCGTGTCGAGCAGGACCAGCCCCGCGGGTGGTGTGCCCGCGTCCTCCAACACCGCTGCCACCGCGTGCGCCACGACGCCACCGAGGCAGTGGCCGACCAGCACGAACGGCGCGTCCCCCAGCAGCGTTCGGATCGCCTCGGCGTGCACGAGCGCCAGCGTCTCCACGCTGTCCGGCACGGCCGGATCGCCGAGCATCCCGGGGTGGTCCAGCACGTGCACGTCCGAGTAGCCGTCGAACGCCTCCAGCAGCCTGGGGGTCGAGCCGGGGGTGAAGGTCACGTAGCTGTCCAGGTAGAGCAGGGCGGGACCGCGACCGCCCCCGGCCACCCGGCGGGGCAGGACGGCGTGTGCCGCCCGATCGGCCGCGGCGAACGCGGGCAGCGCGTACGAGGCGAGGAACCGCATCGTCATCGCCTCCGCCGGGCCCTTGGAGTGGACGACCCGGTGGTACACCGAGGCGAACCTCAGCTCCGCCGGACCGCTCTCGACCGGCGGCGGTGGGAGGCTGTCCGCCAGCACCGAGTGCACGTAGGCGGTCAGCGCGTCGAGCGTCGGGTGGTCCAGCACCATCGTCGCCGCGAGGCGGGCGCCGGTGGCGTAGGCGACCCGGTTGCGGAGCTGGACGGCGGTCAGCGAGTCGAAGCCCACCTCGTCGAAGCCGCGGTCGACGGGGAACGCCGCCGGGTCCGCGAAGCCGAGCACCAGTGCCATTTCCGCGGTGAGCAGCCTCGCCAGCTCGGTCTGCCGCTCGGCCGCCGGGAGTCCGCTGAGGACGGTGCGCCAGGCGCCGGGCGACTCGGCCGCCGGTTCGACGTCCACCGCCTGGACGGCCGCCGGGCGCGGGGGCAGGACGGCGGCGAAGATCGGTGGTGTGTCCGGGTCGTCGCGCAGGACGTCGAGGTCGAGCGGGGCGAGCAGCAGCACGGGTTCCGGGGTGCGGAGGGCCCGGTCCAGCAGCAGGTTGCCGTGCCGCGGCGTGATGGCCGCGGTGGCGCGGTCCTGCCGGACACCCTCGCCCATGCCGCCGCCCTCGGTCTCCCACAGGCCCCACGCCAGCGACTGGGCGGGGAGCCCGGTCGCGACGCGGTGGCGGGCGAGCGCGTCGAGGAAGGCGTTGGCCGCCGCGTAGTTCGCCTGGCCCGGTCGGCCGAACAGCCCGGACGCCGACGAGTACAGGACGAACGCCGACAGGTCCAGGTGTTCGGTGGCGGTGTGCAGGGCCCAGGCCGCCGTCACCTTCGGCGCCAGCACGGCGTCCAGCCGGTCCGGGGTGAGGCTCGCCAGCACGCCGTCGTCGAGCACCCCGGCGAGGTGGAACACCGCCGTGAGCGCGGGCGCGCAGTCGGCCACGAGCTTCGCCACCGCCGCCGGATCGGTGAGGTCGCACGCGACCAGGCGCACCTCGGCCCCAAGACCGACCAACCGCGCCCGCAACTCCTCGACCCCCGCCGCGCTGGCACCGCGCCGACTGGCGAGCACCAGGTGCCGCACACCGTGCGCCACCACGAGGTGCTCGGCCAACACCGCGCCCAGCGCCCCACCACCACCCGTGACGAGGACCGTGCCGTTCGGGTCGACCGGCCGCGAGAACACCGGTGCGGCGGGTGGGGGGTCGAAGTCGACGAGGCCCAGGGACGGCGCCCCAGCCCCGACACCGGCAGGCCCTCGGGACACCACGCCGGCAGGCGAAGCGCCGAGATCAGCCAGGCGCGGGGACACCGCGACGAGCGGCGGGCCGCCGAGGTCGGTTAGACCCGCGGAGGCCACCCCAGCCGACGGACCGCCACGGTCGGCCAGACCCGCGGACGTTGCCCGAGTCGACAGACCGCCACGGTCGACCAGACCCGCCGACACCGCCACAGCCGACGGCGCCCCGAGGTCGGCCAGCGCCGCAGTCACCGCCCCGGACGACCGATCGCCAAGGTCGGCCAGACCCGCGGACGTTGCCCCAGCCAGCAACGCCCCACGGTCGGCCGGACGCCCCGCCTCGGCGGGCGGGGTGTCGACGTGGGCGAGACGGGGGGTGTGGGGTTTGCCGTGGCGGATGGCGAGGTGGGGTTCGGCGAGCGTGATCGCGCTGCCGAGTGCCGCGGCCGAGTCGGCGGACTCGTCCAGGTCGACCAGCACGAGCCTGTGAGGGTTCTCCGCCTGGGCCGATCGGATCAGGCCCGACACGGCGGCGGCGGCGAGGTCGGGGTCGGTGGTGGTGGCGTCGCGGGTCACCACGACGAGGCGGGCGTCGGTGCGGTACGCGGTGCTGTCCAGCCAGTCGCGCACCACCTCCAGGACCGTGCCGACCAGGTCGCGCGCCCGTGCGGCCGGGTCGAGGTCGTCGCGTGGGCGGGCCGCCAGCACGAGGTGCGTGGCGGACTCGGGCTCCACGACGCCGATCATGTGCGCCGCCAGCCCCAGGACGTCCTCCCCCAGCACCGCCCACGCGCCGGGAACGGGTTCGGGCAGCGGGACCGGCACCCAGTCCAGGCGGTACGTCGCGCGGCTCGCGACGGCGTCGGCCGCGGTGGCGGCGTCGAGCGGTCGGGTGACCAGCGACTCGACCGTGAGGACCGGCCGGTCGGCGTGGTCGGTCACCGCGACGGAGAAGCCGTCCGGGCCGCTGGGCGCCATCCGGACCCGGACCGACGTGGCCCGCGTGGCGTGCAGGTCCACCCCGGTGAACGCGAACGGCACCAGCGCGGTGGCCTCCTCGCGGTCGGACCCGGACGCCAGCGCGCCGCAGTGCAGCGCGGCGTCCAGCAGGACGGGGTGGACCCCGAACGACCCGGCGGCCCCGTCCGGCAGGGCCACCTCGGCGAACACCTCGTCACCCCGGACCCACGCCGCCGTCACGGCGCGGAACGCCGGGCCGTAGCGCAGCCCCCGCTCGGCCAGCCGGTCGTAGCCGCCGGTCAGGTCGACCGGCCGCGATCCCGGCGGCGGCCAAGCCCCCGACCGGGCGGGCGCCTGCCGTCCGGTGCGCGCGACCTGGCCGGTCACGTGCCTGGTCCACGGTTCGACCGACCCGGTGCGGGCGTACACGTCGAACGGGTACCGGTCGTCGGCGAGGTCCCCCACGACGACCTGGACCTCGGGCGCCTCGCCGTCCGCGAGGGTCAGCGGCGCCAGCACGAGGAGTTCGTCCAGCCGCGTGCTCCCCCGCTCCCCGGCGGCCGTCAGCGCGAGGTCCACGAACGCCGACGCCGGGACGACCACGGTGCCGCCCACGGCGTGCTCGGCGAGCCACGGCTGGGACACCGGGGACACCCGGCCGGAGTGCCGGACGTGCGCCGTGTCGGCGCCGGGCACCGGGGCCGACAGGAACGGGTGATCGCCCGCGGTCGACGTGGAGGTCAGGGCGTCGAGCCAGTACCGCGAGCGCTGGAACGGGTAGGTCGGCAGCTCGCACCGGCGGGCGCCGCCGCCCGCGTGCACGGCCGCCCAGTCGACGGGCACGCCCCGGACGTGCAGCCGCGCGAGCGCGGCGAGCAGGCCGGTGTCCTCGGCGCGGGACGCTTGGACCGCCGCGACGCACACCGCCCCGCCGCTCTGCTCCTCGGCGAGCGCGGTGAGCACCGCGTCCGGCCCGACCTCGAGGAACGCCGTGACACCGGACTCGGTGAGCGCGGTCATCGCGTCGCCGAAGCGCACGGCCTCCTCGGCGTGGCGGACCCAGTGGTCGGCGTCGAAGCCGGTGGCACCGGCCACGGTGGACACGACGGGAATCGTCGGCCGGTGGTGGGTCACGCCCTCCGCGACCTCCCGGAACGCCTCCAACACGGGCCGCACCAGCGGCGAGTGGAACGCGTGGCTGACCCGCAGCCGGGTCGTGCGGGCGAAGTGCCCCGCGATCCGCACGACGTCGGCCTCGACACCGGAGATCACCACCGACGACGGGCCGTTGACCGCCGCGACGGCGACGCGGTCCGGCAGGAGCAGCGGCTCGACCTCGGCGACCGACGCCTCCAGGGCGATCATGGCCCCACCGGGCGGGAGTTCGGCCATGAGCCGCCCCCGCGCGGCCACGAGCCGGGCCGCGTCCGGCAGGGACAGCACCCCGGCCACGTGCGCCGCGGCCACCTCCCCCACCGAGTGGCCGACCAGGACGTCCGGGCGGACGCCCCAGCTCTCCAGCAGCCGGAACAGCGCCACCTCGAAGGCGAACAGCGCGGCCTGCGCGAAGTCGGTGCGGTGCAGCAGGTCCGGCTCCCCCACGCCGTCGACCACGTCGCGGAGCGGCGCGTCGAACTGGCGGCAGACCTCGTCGTACGCCTCGCGGAAGACCGGGAACCGGGCGGCCATGCACTGTCCCATGTGGACCCGCTGAGCGCCCTGACCGGTGAAGAGGAACGCGAGCCTGGCAGGCCCGCGCACCCGGCCGCGGACGACGTCCGGGTGCGCGGAGCCCTCGGCGACCGCCAGCAGCGCGGCCCCGAGCCGGGCCGGGTCGTCGGCCGACACCGCCACCCGGTGTTCGAACGAGTCCCGGCCCACGGCGAGCGAGTAGCCGACGTCGGCGAGCGGGCGGTCCACCAGTGCCGCGAGCGCGCGGGCCTGGTCCCGCACACCGGCCTCGTCGCGCGCCGAGAACATCCACGGGGACACCAGGGGGTCCGCCGGGGCTCCGGCCTCGTCGACGGCGGGCGGCTCCTCGATGATCACGTGCGCGTTGGTGCCGCCGATGCCGAACGAGGACACGCCCGCGCGCCGCGGCCGGTCACCCGCGGGCCACGGCCTGGCCCGGTCCAGCAGGGTCACGGCGCCCGCGGACCAGTCCACCCTGGACGACGGCGTCCCGGAGTGCAGCGAGCGCGGGAGTTCGCCGTGGCGCAGGGCCTGGACGACCTTGATGATCCCGCCGACCCCCGCCGCGGCCTGGGTGTGGCCGATGTTGGACTTGAGCGACCCCAGCCAGAGAGGGCGGTCCGGCTCCCGGTCCTGGCCGTAGGTGTCGAGCAGCGCCTCGATCTCGATCGGGTCGCCGAGCGTGGTGCCGGTGCCGTGCCCCTCGACCACGTCGACGTCGGCGGGCTCCAGGCCCGCGTCGGCCAGCGCGAGCCGGATCAGGGCGCGCTGGGCGTCACCGTTCGGCGCGGTGAGGCCGTTGGACGCGCCGTCGGAGTTGACCGCCGACCCCCGCACGACGGCGAGCACCGGGTGGCCGAGCCTGCGCGCGTCGGAAAGCCGTTCCAGCAGCAGGAAACCCGCGCCCTCCGCCCACCCGGTGCCGTCCGCCCCGTCGGAGAAGGAGCGGCACCGGCCGTCGGGCGACAGGGCGCGCTGGCGGCTGAACGAGATCAGCGGCTTGGGCGTCGACATCACCGTGACGCCGCCCGCGAGGGCCAGGGAGCACTCGCCGTCGCGCAGCGACTTGGCCGCCAGGTGCAGCGCCACCAGCGACGCGGAGCAGGCGGTGTCCACGGTGAGCGTCGGACCGGTCAGGCCGAGCGTGTAGGCGATCCGGCCGGAGGCGACGCTGCCCGCGGACCCGATGCCCAGGTGCGACTCCAACTCGTGCCGCGACAGCCTGGTCCCGTAGTCGCCGTGCATGACGCCGACGAACACGCCGGTGTCCGAGCCGCGCAGCGAGGAGGGCGCGATGCCCGCGTTCTCCAGCGCCTCCCAGGCGATCTCCAGCAGGAGCCGCTGCTGGGGGTCGGTGGCCAAAGCCTCGCGCGGCGAGATGCCGAAGAAGCCCGCGTCGAAGTCCGCGAGGTCGTGCAGGTAGCCGCCGCGCCGGGTGTAGGACTTGCCGACGCGGTCCGGGTCCGGGTCGTACAGGTCGGCGAGGTCCCAGCCGCGGTCGGTCGGCAGGTCGCCCGTCGCGTCGACACCGTCCGCGACGAGCCGCCACAGGTCCTCCGGCGACCCGACCCCGCCGGGGTAGCGGCACGACATCGCGACGATCGCCACGGGCTCGTCGGCCGTCGCACGCGGACGCGGCACGGCCTGGCGCGCGACCGCGCCGGTGAGCCGGGCGTTCAGGTGGTCGACCACGGCGGCGGGGTCGGGGTGGTCGAAGACCGTGCTGCTCGACAGCCGCAGCCCGGTCGCCGCGCCCAACCGCTCCGCGAGCGCGACCGCGCCCAGCGACGTGAGGCCCAGGGAGGTGAACGCGGTGCCCATCGGCACGTCGTCCGCCGACGGCCACCCGCAGGCGAACGCCGTCTCGGCCCTGACCAGGTCGCGCAGGACGGCGGTCCGCTCCGCGTCGGGCAGCGCCGCCAGTTCCGCCGCGCGGGCCGCCGCCGTGGCGGGACCGGCGGCAGCCTCGGCGGCCAGCCCGGCCACCAGGACGCGCCGCAGCGGCTTGCCGGAGGCGGTGCGCGGGATCTCGTCGACCAGCAGCACCGCGTCCGGCACCTTCACCTCGGCCAGCGCCGCCGCGCAGGCGTGCCGGAGGACGAGGGGCTCCACGGTCTCGTCGGCGGGCACGACGAACGCCACGGGGACCGCGCCGAGCACGGGGTGGGGCCTGCCGACGACAATGGCGTCCCGCACGCCCGGCAGGCCGAGCAGCAGCCGTTCGACCTCGGCCGGGTGGATGTTCTCGCCGCCGCGGATGATCACGTCGTCGACCCGGCCGGACAGGACCAGGTGGCCGTGCTCGCCGACCCGGCCCAGGTCGCCGGTCCGGTACCACCCGTCCACGACCGCCTTGGCGGTGGCTCCTGGGTTCGCGTGGTAGCCGGTCATGACGCCGGGGCTCCGCACCCAGATCTCGCCGTCCGCCCCCGGCGGGACGTCCACGGCCGTCTCCGGGTCGACGACGCGCACCTCGGTGCCGGGCAGCGGAGGCCCGCAGGACCCCTCCACCCGCGGCCCGTCGAGCGGCTGCACCGCGATCATCCCGCACGTCTCGGTGCTGCCGTAGCAGTCGTTCAGCGCAGTGCCCAGCAGGGCTTCCGCGGCAGTGCGCAACTCGGTCGCCAGCGGCGCGCCCGCCGTGACGCACAACCGCAGCGCGGGGGCCGTCAGCGGCTCGTCGACGTCCAGGAACCGGTGGTACGTGGTGGGCACGCCCGCCAGCACGGTCGCCGACGACTCCTCGACCAGCCGCAGCACGGTCGCGGGCAGCGGGGGTTCGCTGACGATCCGCGCGCTCGCGCCGACGGCGGTGATCCCGACGACGCACAGCGAGTGCGAGAAGCTGTGGAACAGCGGGAGTGGCCACAGCAGCCGGTCGTCCGCCGTCAGGCCGAGTTCCGGCACGTAGCA
This sequence comes from Umezawaea endophytica, assembly GCF_025061645.1. Taxonomy (GTDB): domain Bacteria; phylum Actinomycetota; class Actinomycetes; order Mycobacteriales; family Pseudonocardiaceae; genus Umezawaea; species Umezawaea endophytica. The sequence continues at coordinate 164,473 of NZ_JANYMP010000001.1, forward strand.
GGCGGCGACCGACCACAGCGCGGTGCGCTGCGTCGACACGACGCCCTGCGGGCCGCCGGTGGTACCGGACGTGTGCAGGATCCAGGCCGGCTCGTCGAGCCCCAGGTCGTCGCGCGCGGGTTCGGGTGGTTCGGTGGCGACGAGGTCGTCGTACCGCGTCGCCCCCGGCCCGCCGTCGCCCACGACGACGACCCTGAGCAGCGGCCGGTCGGCCGCCATCCGCTCCACCTGGGCCGCGTGGCGCGCGTCGGTCACGACCGCGGCGGCGGCGCAGTCGTCCAGCAGCGCGCCGAGTTCGACGTCCGTGCAGTTCGGGTTGACCGGCACGCCGACGACCGCGGCCCGCACCCCGGCCAACAGGACCTCCACGTACTCCACCCGGTTGTCCAGGTAGACCACCAGGCGCTCCCCGCGGCCGACCCCCAGCGCCGCGAGGTGGCCCGCGAACCGCCCCGTGCGTTCCAGCAGCGCGCCGTAGGTGACGGCCAGGCGCGCGTCGCGGAACGCCTCCCTGTCCGGATCGCGCTCGGCGTGCGACTTCAGCGCGTCGGGCAAAGGGCGGATCAAAGCCTCATCAGACATGCCGAATGAGCCCTCTCGAGGAGAAATCACGTGCGAGGACGCAGTGAAAGCGGCGGCGGGTTCCCCCTTCCATCTTTACACCGCGGACGACGCTTATGACAGGTGGTGGGGAAAGTCGGGTGCCCAGCTCGACCGGACGACGCGGGCCATCAGGCGGGAACCGTTGGTGTGGAACGACTCCGCTCACCTGGCGAAGGCGAGGACCGGGTGCGGTGAGCAGGCACGCGAATCGCTATCGCGGCGAGCGTGAATTGAATACCGCTCCGAAAAGGACCAGACCAGAAGCCCCAGTGGAACAGTCCGTTTCGAACACCACCACGTCCGGAACCGACTTTCCACGGCATCCGCTCAAGGGCAGGCAGGACGGCTCGTAATACGCTGCGCTGCGGAAACTGGGGCGAGGGCTCGCCCGGCCGCCGGCTCGGACACGGCGGACGGGCGGAGGTACGCGCAGGGCAGCGTCGAGGAGGTCATCACCCTGGTTTCCGGTGGCGGGAACGTGTCCCGCCACCGGAGGTCGATCAGGCGTACAGGCGCACGTCGCTGACGCTCCACCAGTTCCCGGCCTGCGCCGTGGCGGTGATCCTCAGGTGCCGGGCGCGCGTGCGGGGCACGTCCACATTGGTCAACTGCCCAACGCCCACGCCACTGGCCAGTTCTCGCCAGTCCGTCCCGTTGTCGCTGACCGAGAGCCGCCACCCGCGGGCGAAGTCCCCGAGGTTGCCGCCGCTGTCGATCGCGACCCGCCGGAACACCTTGCCACCACCGAGGTCGACCTGCACGTACTGGCCGGGTTCCTGGCCCTGGCCGCTGCTCCACCAGGTCGACGCCTCGGCGTCCACCGCGGACGCGGGGTCGGTGCCCGCGGGTGACGTGGTGACCTTCGCTCCGGTCAGCGCGACCTGGTCCAGGTCGGGGCGCGGGGCGCGGTCACGCGGCCAGGTGAAGGTCGCGAGTGCCCCGCCGGGCAGGGTGTAGTCGAGGACCCGGTCGCCGACCGCGACGGCGAACGACCTCGGCTCGTCGTTCTCGTTGTGCACCACCAGTGCCGTGGAGCCGTCGGGGTTGCGGAACGCCACGTCGGCGATCTGGCCGTTCCAGCCCGTGGAGCCGAACGACGTGCTGGCGATCCGCCTCGCACCCGGTTTCACGAACTTCGAGAGGTGCCCGACCGTGTAGTACTCGGCGTTGGTGGTCACGGTCTTGTCGGCGTTGACGGTCACCAGGCCGGTGCACGTGTCGCAGCCGCCCAGGTGCGGTCCGCCGGTCTCGTCGAGCGCGATGTTCCAGTTCACCACGGACTTCGCCCAGTTCCGGGTGGTGCCGATGGCGATGGTGCGCGCGTGCCAGACCAGGGTGTCCCGGAAGACCTTCGACGGCGGGTCGGCCGGACCGTGCGAGCCGGAGCACTCGGTGAACCAGATCCCCTTGTCCGGGTGGGCGTTCCGCAGCGCGGTCTGCGCGGAGGGGTCGCCGTAGTAGCAGTGGAAGGCGGTGCCCGCGACCCACTTCGCGGCCGGGCCGGACAGGAAGTCCTCGGGGTAGTCGGTCTCCGGGTCCTGGCCGGGCGGCGTGGTGCCGATGTCGCCGGGGTGGGTGGCCCAGTTGTGGTCGTACGCCAGGATCTTCGTCCGAGGGCTGGCCCAGCGCAGCAGCGGGCCGAGCGCGCTGACGACCTTCTCCTGCTGCCCGACGGGCATGTCCGCGCCCGGATAGCCGACCGGGGTGCGGTTCTGCGGCTCGTTCTGCACGGTCAGGTAGTCGACGGGCACTCCGGCCTCGGCGTAGGCGCGCACGAACTTCACCAGGTAGCGCGCGTAGGCGTCGTAGATCGCGGGGTCGTCCTTGAGCCGTCCGCCCACCAGCGAGTCGTTGGTCTTCATCCACGCCGGAGGGCTCCACGGCGTGGCGATGATCTTGAGCTTGGGGTTGAGCCGCTTCGCCCGGCGCAGCAGCGGCAGCACCTGCTCCTCGTCGTGGGCGATGCTGAAGTGCCGCAGCGGGAAGTCGGTCTGCCCGGCGGGGACGTCGTCGAACGTGTAGTGCTCGGCCGCCGCGGTGAAGTCCGAGGAGCCGATGGGCTGCCGCAGGAAGCTGACGCCGATGCCGCGCTCCGGGTCGAACAGCTTGCGCAGCGCGTCCTCGCGCGCGGCCGGGCTCAGCCGGTGGAGGACCGCAGCGGAGGAGTCGGTGATCGAGGCGCCGAACCCGTCGACCTCCTGGAAGACCTGGTCGGGGTCGACGACGATCGTCTGATGGGGCGAGTCGCCCCGGCGGAACGCCACGGACGGCTGTTCGGCCAGCAGGTGGGTCCGGTCCGCGGTGGTGAGCCAGACCCTGGCCTTCGGGGAGTCGTGCCCGCGGTCGGCGAGCACCCCGCCGGGCGTGCCGAGCACGAGAGCGACCACGGAGGTCAGGGCTACGACGGCGGTGGTTCTCATCGCTCTCCTTCGAGCAGCATGTAACAAGCCGTTCCAGGATGGAACACGGCCGTCGAAGCGGCGTCAAGACGCAAGTCGTCGTTAAGATCGGCTGGTGGAGAACCGGCGCGCGAAGGTCCGCGACATCGCCGCGGAGACCGGCGTCTCGATCGCCACCGTCTCGCGCGTGCTCAACGACCACGCCAACGTGTCGCCGCGGACCCGCGACCTCGTGCTCCAGGCGGTCGAGCGCCACCAGCGGCCCACCGCGCCCGACGGCCCGCCCCGCACGGTCTACGTGCGCTGCCCCTACCTGCTCACCGACTACTTCGGCCTCATCGTCTCCTCGATCGCCGAGACCCTGCGCCTGCACGGCGCGCGAATGGTGCTCGACGCGGGCGAGGCGTCCCAGGGATCCGACGTCCTCGCGGGCCTGCCGGACGAACCGGGGGTCGACGCCGCCATCCTCATCCTGCCGCCGGAGGACGACGAGCGGCTCGTGGCGCTGTCCCGGCGCGGGTTCCCGTTCCTCGTGGTCGACCCGCGCACCGCGCCGCCCCCGGACGTGCCCTCGATCTCGGCCGCCCACCTCTCCGGCGCCCGCGCGCTCACCTCGCACCTGGTGCGGCAGGGCCACCGGGACATCGGCGTCATCGCGGGCCCCGACGTGTGGCTGGCGGGCGACGCCCGGCTCGCGGGCCACCACGCGGCCCTCGCCCAGGCGGGCGTCCTGCCCTCACCGCACCTGACCAGGCACGTCGAGCCGACGATCGACGACGGCGTGCGCGCGGCCGGGGAACTGCTGGACGGCGGCGGACGGCTGACCGCGCTCGTGTGCTTCAACGACAAGCTCGCCGTCGGCGCCCTCCAGGCCGCTCACGCGCGCGGCCTGCGCGTGCCGGAGGACCTGTCCGTCGCGGGCTTCGACGACATCGACCTCAGCCGCGCCACCCGTCCCGCCCTCACCACGGTCCGCCAGCCGCTCCAGGAGATGGGCCGCCTGGCCGTCACGCAGCTCGCGCGCGTCCTGGACGGGCACCGGCCGGAAGCGCTGCACCTGGAGCTGTCCACGACCCTGGTCGTCCGCGACTCCACGGGGCCCGCGCCCGCGTGACGCGCCCTGTTCCACCTGTTACACGGGGCGGTTCACCAGTCGCACGCCACGAGCACCAGGCAGAGCACGTTCTCCTCGTCGTCGACGATCTCGTAGCCGGTGAGGTTCTCCGTGGCGATCGGGAGCACGAAGGCGTTCAGCCCGGCCTGGTCGTCGAGCACGGCCTCCACCCAGTTGTCCCGCCGCAGGAACGGGCCCTTGGCCTCGATGCGCTCCCGCACGTCCGGGATGAAGGAGGGCACGCCGTCCTCCAACGGGAGCGAGGCGCGCATGGCTTCCTCGCCCCACAGCACGGCGTAGTCCTCGACGTGGTGGATGTCGTCGTAGCCCTCGACGTCCCAGTCCGCCTCCGCGATCCGCTCGGGCTCCGCCACCATGATCACGACCATGCTCGCCGTGTAGCGGAACGAGTCGGGGTTCCACCTGTCGCGGGTGCGGGCGTAGCCGCCCACGTGCACCGGGTGGCTGCCCGCGGCCAGCTCGTGCATGAACCCGCCGTCGGTGCGCCACGGGGTCTCCCAGATGACCGGACCGCCCGCCACCTCCAGGTTCCCGACGTGGTCGAACCACGTGGGCCTGACCGTGTAGGGGCCACAGCGCTCGACGGGCGTGTACTGGTCGGCCAGCCGCCACAACAGCCGTTGGACGTCGGATCCGCTTCCCGTCATCGGTTCACCCGCAGCACCGAGAGGGCCAGGTCGGCGTCGGCGCTGGTGGCCACCACCAGTCGGCCGTCGGGCGCGCCGAACGCGGTCATCTTCGACGTGGAGTCGTCACCGACGGCCAACTCCTCCACCCGCTCACCCGTCCGCGCGTCCCACACCAGCACCACCCCGCCCTTGCCCATGCTCACGAACACCTGGCGCCCACCGTCCAGCCGGGCCGCGTGCAGCGAGAACACCGAGTAGTTCTCGCGGTGGCCGAGCATGAGCCCGCTGATCGGCTGCCCGGTCTCCGCGTCCCACAGGCGCAGCCTGCTGTGCTTCTCCGCGAAGGCGAGCACCGCGCGGCCGTCGTCCAGGACGATCGAGGCCACCGGTCCGTCCACCCCGTCCTCGCCGGTGATCGGCTCCCCCACGGGCTCTCCCGTCTCCACGTCCCACCGCAGCACCCGGTAGTCGGAGGTCATGACCGCCAGCAGCGTGCGGCCGTCGCGGAGGCGCACGGTGACCAGCGACCGCGGGCGCGGGCCTGCCCCGGTCAGCGGGTCGCCGACGGGCTGTCCCGTCAGCGCGTCCCAGAACCTCACGGCGCCGTCCCAGGAGCCGCTGGCGATGAGGACCCGCCCGCTGGACAGCGTGAACACGTCCAGGCACGTCACCATCCCGACGTGGCCGACGAGGGGTTCCCCCACCCGCTGCCCGGTCTCGGCGTCCCAGCGGTGCACCAGGCAACCCTCGTCCCCGCTGACGACCAGCGTGCGCCCGTCGACCGGCCCGAGCGCGGCGACCGACCGCACCTGCGTGGTGTGGCCCGCCATCGCGTCACCGAAGGGCAGGCCGGTGACCGGGTCCCAGCGGCGGACCGTGGTGTCGCCACCGCTGACCAGCAGCGTGCGGCCGTCGGGCAACCCGGTGGTGACCAGCCCGGTCACGTAGGCGGTGTGGCCGGTCAGCGGGACGCCGACGGCCTCACCCGTGGCCGCGTCCCAGCGGCGCACCTCGCCGTCGTCGGAACCGCTGAACACCAGCACCCGGCCGTCGTCCGCCTCGACGGCGGCCAGCGAACGCACCGGACCGCGATGGCCCGCGAGCGGCAGGGCGGTGTCGCCGTCCCACCGGAGCACCGAGCCGTCACGGGAGCCGCCCACGAGCACGGACCGCCCGTCGGGGAGGGTGACCGAGAGGAGGGACAGCACCGTCGCGGTGAGCGGATCGCCCACCGGCTGCCCGGTCTCCACGTCCCAGCGCCGCACGGTCCCGTCGTCGGAAGCGCTGTACAGCACCGAACCCACGACCGCCAAAGCCCGCACGGGTCCGGTGTGGACGGTCACCGGCTCGCCAACGGGCAGACCCGTCGCCACGTCCCACCGCCACAGCGCGCCATCAGCGAACCCACCGACCAGCAGCGTGCGACCATCGGACAGCACGACCGTCGCCAACGACCAGACCGAGAACGGCCGACCGGGCAGCGGATCGCCAGCGGATGAGCCCGTGGTCAGGTCCCAGCGCCGCACGTCGCCCTCGTCGGACCCGGTGAATACCACGTCGCCGACGACCGCCAGCGACCGCACCCACCCGGTCCGGGCCTCGCCGTCCAGCCGCTTCCCGGAGGCCGCGTCCCACCGCGCCAGCCTGCCGTCCTGGAAACCGCCCACGACCAGCGCGCGCCCGTCATCGGCCGGGGCGGTGGTCAGCGCCCACACCCAGCCGGTCCCGTCGAGCGGGTCGTCCAGCGGCTCACCGGTCACCGCGTCCCACCGGCGCACACCACCGTCGCTCGACCCGCTGACGAGCACCGCGCGGCCGTCGACCCGGAGCGCGGTCAGCGCGGTGACGGGGCCGCGGTGCGGGGTCCTCAGCGCCAGCGGCTTGCTCGCGAGGCCGTTCACCAGCCCACCTCCGTCAGCACCAGGCACAGCAGGTTCTCCTCGTCGTCGACGATCTCGTAGCCGGTCAGGTTCTCGGCGATGATGGGGAACACGAGCGCGTTGACCCCGGTCTCCTGGTCCAGCACGACCTCGGCCCAGTTGTCCCGCCGCAGGAACGGCCCCTTGGTCTCGATGCGCTCGCGCACGTCGTGGAAGAACGCGGGCACCTTGTCCGGGTGCGGCAGCGTCGACCGCATGGCCTCCTCGCCCCACAGCACGGCGTAGTCCTCGACCTCGTGGATGTCGTCGTAGCCCTCGACGTCCCAGTCCGCGTCGACGATCCGCTCGGGCTCGGCCAGCGTGATCACCAGCATCCGGGTGGTGTACCGGAACGCGTCGGGGTCCCGGTCGTCCGGGGTGTGGGCCGAGGTGCCGACGTGGACCGGGTAGGCGCCGGGCGGGAGGGTGTGGACGAAGCCGCCCTCGGTTTCCCACGGCGTTTCCCAGATGACCTGGCCGTTGGCCACGACGAGGTCGCCCGCGTGGTCGAACCAGGTCGGCTTGGCCCGCTCGGAGGGCGCGAACCGGTCGGCCAGGCGCCACAGCAGCCGTTCGACGTCCACGGTGCCCTCTCCCCTCGTCCCGGTCATCGGGCCACCCTCCGCACCGCGATGTCCGCGCCGGGGTAGTGGCCGGTGACGACCACCAGTCCGCCGTCGGCCGCGCCGCGCGCCGTCATCCGCCGCGCGTGCTCACCGCACTCGATCGGCGGCCCCTCGCGGACGCCTGTCTCCGCGTCCCACCTCAACACGGCCCCGCCCTTCCCGACGCTGACGAACAACGGACGTCCTCCCTCCGGTCGTACCGACACCAGCGAGAACACCGCGTAGTCGGTGCGATGGCCCTCCATCGCCCCACCGACCGGCTGCCCGGTCTCCGCGTCGTACCGCCGCAAGCTGCTGTCGCGGTCCGCCGAGGCGAGCACCGCGCGCCCGTCGTCCAGCTCGGCCGCGGCCACCGGCCCGCGGATGCCCCTGGCCCCGACGATCGGCTTGCCGATCGGGAGCCCCGTCTCGACGTCCCAGCGCAGCAGGGCCCAGTCCTTGGCGCTGGTCACCAGCAGCGTGCGGCCGTCGCGCAGGCGCACGACGGCCATCGAGCGCACGTCGATCGGGTCGTCGCCGAGCGGTCCGCCCACGGGCAGGCCGCTCCCCGCGTCCCAGAGGCGCACGGTCCGGTCCTGGGAGCTGCTCGCGATCAGCGCCCGCCCGTCGGGCAGGTGGAAGGCGGTCACGCACATGACGGTCTTGGTGTGGCCGACGAGCGGGTCACCCACCGGGCGGCCGGTCTCGGCGTCCCAGCGGCGCACAGTGCCGTCCGTGCCCCCGGTGACGAGCAGCGTGCGCCCGTCCGGTTGGCCGAGCACGGCGGCCGACCACACCTTCTCCCCGTGGGCGACGAGCGGTTCCCCCACCAGGCTGCCGGTGTCCAGGTCCCAGACGTGCGCCGCGGGACCGCCCGTGCTGACGAGCAGCGTGCGGCCGTCGGCCCCTTCCGCCGTGATCATCGAGGTCACGTGGTCGACCGGGCCGGTCAGTGGGGCGCCGACGGCCTCGCCCGTGGCGGCGTCCCACCGGCGCACGTCGCCGTCGTCGGAACCGCTGAACACGACCTCGCCGACAGCCGCCAGCGACCGCACCGGACCGGCGTGCCCGGCGGATGGCTCCCCCGCGGTCTCGCCGGTCACCGCGTCCCACCGGAGCACCGAGCCGTCACGGGAGCCGCCCACGACCAGCGCGCGTCCGTCGGGGAGGGTGACCGGGACCAGCGAGAGCACCGTCGCGGTGAGCGGGTCGCCCACCGGTTGTCCGGTCTCCACGTCCCAGCGCCGCACCGTCCCGTCATCGGAAGCGCTATACAGCAAGGAATCCACGACCGCCAACGCCCGAACGGGTCCGGTGTGGACGGTCACCGGCTCACCCACCGGAAGACCCGTCGCCACGTCCCACCGCCACAGCGCGCCGTCGGCGAAACCACCGACCAGCAGCGTGCGACCATCGGACAGCACCGCGGTGGCCAGTGCCCAGACCGAGGAGGGCCTGCCCGGCAGCGGGTCGCCTGCGGGCAGGCCGGTGGTCACGTCCCAGCGCCGCACGTCACCGTCGTCGGAACCGCTGAACACCACGTCGCCGACGACCGCCAGCGACCGCACCCACCCGGTCCGCGCCTCGTCGGCCAACCGCTTCCCGCTGTCCGCGTCCCACCGCACCAGTCGGCCGTCCTGGAAGCCGCCGACGACCAGCGACCGTCCGTCCTCGGTGGACGCCACGACCGACGACCACACCCACCCGTCCGAGTCGAGCGGGTCGTCCAGCGGCTCACCGGTCATCGCGTCCCACCGGCGCACACCACCGTCGTTCGACCCGCTGACGAGCACCGCCCGTCCGTCGCCACGCCGGAACGCGGCCACCGTGGTGATCGGTCCGCGGTGCGGGGCGCGGATCGTCAGCGACCTCTCCCGCTCGACGGGGCGCTCGACCGCCTGCTGGTAGCCCATGGCGGCGATCGTCCGCCATGGGATGATCACCTGACTGAGGGGGCCTCAGGTTCGGGCCGCTCCACGCGCATCGGCGAACGCGGCACCAGCACCACCGCGAGGACGGCGGCGAACACCGTCGCACCGCACGCGACCAGGGCCGCGGCCGCCACGGACGTGGCCTCCGCGACGACGGGCCCGGCGAGCGCGCCGACGAAGGTGGCCACCGCTTCCCCGGTGAAGAGCACGGCACCCACCCTGCCGAGGACCGGGTTCGGCGTCACCCGCTGCACCAGGGTCTGCGCGACGACCAGCGACAGCGAGCCGAACGCCCCGACGAGGACGGCCGAGGGCAGTGCCGCGCCCAGCGAGGCCGAGCCGAACAGCAGCACGAAGCCGACGGCGGTGCCGGCGAGCGACGCGCCGAGGAGGTGCCCCGGCGGCAGCCGGTCGACCAGCACCCGGACGAGCGGCGCGCCGAGCAGGAACCCGACCCCCAACGCGGACAGCACCAGCCCCGTCCCCCCGGTCCCGCCGAGCTGCCGCACGCCGAACGGCACCAGCAGTGCCGTCAGGGAAGCGTTGGCGCACAAGAAGACGCCGTTCACCACGAACAGCGCCGACGCGGTCCTCTCCCCGCGCAGGAAGACCAGTCCCTCGCCGAGTTCGACGAAGACCGCCCGGACGCCACCGCGCCGCCGCGGCCCCGCCGTGCGCCGGGCCGTCGCCAGCACCGCGACGGCGGACAGCAGGTAGGTCGCGACGTCCGCCCACACCAGGACGTGGAAACCCGCGACCCCGAGCAGCGCACCGCCCGCCGGGCCGCCCACGAGCCGCACCACGCCGTCCGTGACCGCGTTCAGCGAGTTCGCGCCGCTCAGCGCGGGCCCGGTGCCGACGACGACCGGCGTGTGGGCCTGCGCCGCGGGCCGGAAGCACACGGTGCCGACGCTCTCCGCCACCAGCGCCGCGTACACCAGCCAGACGTCGCCGGGGTCCCGGACGACCAGCAGCAGTCCGATCGCGACGGCGCGGAGCACGTCGGCCAAGACCATGACGCGCCGCCGGTCCCACCGGTCGACGAGCACACCCGCGATCGGCCCGAGGAGGACCGGCGGCAGGAACTCGGCGGCCAGCGTGAGCCCGGTCGCCGCGAGCGAGCCCGTCAGGTGCAGCACGTGGGCGGGGATCGCGACGACCAGCAGCCAGGACCCGAGCAGGCTGACGGACCTCGCGAACCAGAGCAGGCGGAAGTCGCGGATCCGGAGCGCCTGGAGCATGACTCCCCCTGAGGTATCCTGACAAGATAGTCACCACAAACGCTGTCTTGTCAAGAGTGGGTGAGCCGGTGGGCAGGCAGGACCTGGGCAAGCAGTTGCGCGCCCTGCGCGCGGCGTCCGGGCGGACGGTGGCGGCCGTCGCGACCGACGCGGGGCTCTCGGTGCCCTACGTCGCCAACCTGGAGAACGGCCGGGGGAACCCGACGGTCGACGTGCTCGACCGGCTGGCCGCGGCGCTGGACACGCGCCTGACGATCGGCTTCGTCCAGGGGGATGGCACGTCCGACCAGCCACCGGCCTCCGACCTGCCCGCCTCGCTGGTCCGGTTCAGCCGCGGCCCCCGGTTCCGCCACGACGTGCGAGTGCTGGCCGAGGCGGCGGGCCACAGCCCGACCGAACTGGCGGGACGGCTGTTGGGCACGATGGCGGGCCTGGCCGACCTGACCGGGCGGGACCTCGCGGAGGCGGACTGGTTCCGCCTGCTCGACGCCGTGCTGCTGGTCGCGCTGCACCCGAACACCCGCGGGTAGCTCACGACACCGCGTCGCGGGTGCCGGTGAACGGGATCGACATGATCGACGCCTTGGCGGTGCCGGACATCGTGGCGCCGTCGATCGTGGCGGTGCAGGCAACCTTCATCCGGACGGGCGCGCTGACCCTGGCGGTGAACCTGAGGGTGCCGCCGTCGAGCCCGCAGTCCTCGATCGGGACGCCGTCGAGGGTTCCGGCGGTCGCGGTCGGGTCGAGCACCAGCGAGTACCGCTTCTCCCCGCCCGGCGTGGCGAAGCGCAGCGTCCACGGGGGCGCGCTCGCGGCGGCGACGGGGTGGCGGCGGCGGTACTCCGCGGCGGCGGCGATCGAGTTCCGGTGCTCCGCCTCGGTGTCGGGGACGTCGGCGGGGTCGAACTCCTTGGTGGCGAAGAACCGTTCCATGGCCTCGTTGGCGCCGACGGCGTGCTCGCCCGCGCGGGGCAGCATGACCGCCTCGTAGCGGGTGACGGCCTCGTCGACGGTGGTGCTCTCCGCCACGGCGCGGGCGAGTTCGGCGCCGTCGAGCATCGCGAGGTTGACGCCGAACCCGCCCCACGGCGACATGAGGTGCGCCGCGTCGCCGAGCAGCGTCACGCCGGGCCGGTGGTCCCACACGAGCGGTGCGGGCAGCGCGTGGATGGGGCGGTTGACGAAGGCGCCGTCGCCGTCGGTGATGAACGGCAGCAGGTCCTCGGACCAGCCCGCGAACTCGGCGCGCAGGTACCGCCGCACGGCAGCCCGGTCGTCGAGGTCGAGCCCCGCCTGCTCACTCCAGTCGAGGTCGGTGCGCAGGGCGACGTAGCCGCGGACGTGGCCGTTGCTGTTGCGCTGGCCGATGACGGCCCGCCCGCGACCGTCGTTGGCGAACACGTGGCCGTCGCCGACGATCTTCGCGACCTGCGGGTGCCGGTCGTCGACGTCGTCGAAGCGGGCGTCCAGGAACGAGACGCCGAGGTAGCGCGGGGTGGCGTCGGTCAGCAGCGGGCGGACGGCCGACCACGCGCCGTCGGCCCCGATCAGGAGGTCGACCTCGGTGGTGACGCCGTTCGCGAACTCCAGGCGGTGCACGCCGTCGCCGCGCGGGGTCGCGGTGCGCAGCCGGTGGCCCCAGCGGACGGTCCCGGCCTCCAGGTGGTCGGCGAGCAGGGCCCGCAACTGCCCGCGGTCGATCTCCGTCGCCGCCTCGTCGTGCTCCTCGGGCACGAAGGACGACAGCACGGTGCCGTGCTGGTCGAGCCGGGTCTTGGCCTGCCCCTCCGGTCGGGCCAGGGCGCGGAACTCCTCCAGGAGGCCCGCGTCCTCCAGCGCGATCTGCCCCGAGTCCGCCTTCAGGTCGAGCGTGCCCCCGGCGTCGCGGACGTCGACCGAGGTGTCGGCGTCGTAGACGGCGACCGCGAGGCCGCGGCACTGGAGGACTCGAGCGCACAGGAGGCCGCCGGGCCCTGCTCCGATGACGGCGATGCGTGGCGTGGTCATGGTGAAGACTCCTTTTTCCAGTGACTAGAACTTTACTGTAGCAGTAAAATTCTAGTCACTGGGCCGGGCTCACACCGCGGGGAGTTCGGCCCGCTCCTCCAGCAGCACGGCGAACAGGTCACCGAGGTCCCGAACGCGGTCGAGGACGTCCTCCGCGGTGAACACGAACCGCTCGGCACGGCGGCAGGCCCGCACCTCGTCCCACGTGACCGGCGTGGACGCGGTGGGGCGGTCACGGCCGCGCAGCGAGTACGGCGCGACGGTGGTCTTGGCCGGGTTGTTCTGGCTCCAGTCGATGAAGACCTTCCCCGGCCGCAGCGCCTTCGCCATCCTCGCCGTCACCAGGTCCGGGGTCTCGGCCGCGAACCGCTCGGCGAGCGCCTTCGCGTAGGCCGAGGTGTCACCCGGACTCCCGCCGAGTACACCCGCGCAGACCTGCATCCCCTTGGAGCCGGACGTCTTCGCGACCGGGCTGAGGCCGTCGGCGACGAGGACGTCGCGCAGCCGCTCGGCGACCCTGGCGCACTCCACCACCGTCGTGCCCGGTCCGGGGTCGAGGTCCAGGACGAGCCGGTCCGGAACCCGCCCCGCACCACCGGGTCCGATCGTCCACTGTGGAACGTGCAGCTCCAGCGCGGCGAGGTTCGCCGCCCACACCAGCGCGGGCAGCTCGTCGAGCAGGGCGTACTCGACCGTGTCGCGGGAGCCGCCGCTGGGCAGCCGCGCGGTCCGCAGCCAGCCGGGCGCGCCGCGCGGGACGTTCTTCTCGTAGAAGTGCTCCCCCTCCACGCCGTTCGGGTAGCGGATGAAGGTGACGGGCCGGTCCCGCAGGTGCAGGAGGAGCACCGGGGCGACGGTGCTGTAGTAGTGGATCACCTGCGCCTTGGTGAAACCGTCCGGGTACAGCGGTTTGTCCAGGTTGGACAGGACGAGCTGCCGCTGCCCCGCCCTCACGGTGACGCGCTTGGCCTGCCGCGCGGGCGCCACGGGTTCCGGCGCGGTGCGCGGCGCCACGACCTCAGCCGCGGCCCGGTCCTCGCGCAGCCCGCGCCAGGACGTGTGCCGGAGCCTGCCGTTCCGGCCGTCCGCGCCGCCGCGGGTGAACTGCCGGTACCGGACCTCGCCGACGAGGTGCGGCTCCACCCACCGCCCGCCGCGGACGTCGTCGCGGGGCGGGTCGACGGCGAACGGGTGCGTGGACCGCTCCAGCGGGACCAGCAGCGCCCGCAACTCGTGGCGGTCGCGGTCGGTGAACCCCGTCCCGACGTCGCCGAGGTACACCAGGTCGCCGGTCACCGGGTCGTGCGCGCCCAGCAGGAGACCACCGAGCATCCCCGCGAACCGGTTCTGCCCCGGCCGCCAACCGCAGACGAGGACCTCCCCGGTCCGCACGAGCGGGTGCTTGAGCCACGACTCCGGGCGCTCGCCCGGCAGGTAGGGCGAGTCCCGCAGCTTGGCGATGAGCCCCTCGTAGCCCGCCGCGGTCACCGAGTCGAGCAGGTCGCGCGGGGTGCGCCGGTCCGCCGCGAGCGCGTCGAACGTGAACGCGGGCACGACCGACGCGCGGTACGGGTCGGGCATCGGCACCTGTTCCAGCAGCGCCCGGCGCTGGTCGTACGGCAGGCCGAGCAGCGACCGGCCGTCCAGGGCCAGCAGGTCGAACGCCAGGTAGCGGACCTCGGCGACGTCCTCGAACGGCTCGTCGCGCCGCGGGGACCCGGCGTGCTTGCGGTACCGCCCGCGGCGCTGCTGGAGTTCGCCGAAGTCGATCCGGCCGTCGGCGCCGTAGACGACGACCTCCCCGTCGAGCACGGCGGCGCGGCCGTCGAGGCCCCGCGCGAGCACGCCGACCAGGTCGGGGAACTCCGGGGTGAAGTCGATGCCGTTGCGACTGGTCAACACGGTCGTCCCGGTGGGACCGACGCGCATCGCCGCCCGGTAGCCGTCCAGCTTGTACTCGTACGTCCACTGAGGACCGCTGCGCAGCACGCCGCCGTCGGGCTTGGCGAGCATCGGGGCGATCCACGGCGGGGCCGGGTCGCCGGGTTCGCCGGAATCGCGTGCCATCGACGACCTCCCGTGGCGGCCTGCCGCTCCCGGACCTCCCCGCCGACCGACCGTAACCCATTCGGCCTAGCTCCGCGCTCCCGATCAGGCACGGGACCGGGTCAGTGGGCCTCCACGCGCACGGCGGCGAGCACCAGGCCCAGCGCCTCGCGCAGCGTCGCGGGCCGCAGGACCGAGTCGGGAGACTCCACGCCGAGCCAGCCGCCGCCCGCGAGCGCCACGACCAGGTCGGGCCGGTCGGCCAGTTCCACCACCGGGACCCGTTCCGCCAGGTCCGCGCGGTGCGCCCACACCACGACGACCGCGGGCGCGAGCTTGCCGATCGACTCGCGCAGCACGTCGGCGGGCACTCGCGCGCCGAGGTTCAGCCACGTCTGGCCCCGTTCCGACAGCGCGGCGCCCAGCGCGTCCAGCGGGAGCGAGTGCTGCTCCTCCGGCGCGCACGCCAACAGCGCCACCAGCCGCCCCGGCCTGCCGGGGAACGGGACGTCCCGCAGCGCCTGCTGGATCGCGGTGCTGGCGACGTGCTCGACCTCGATCCCCTTGCCGCCCGCCTCGAAGCGCTCGCCCAGGTCCACCAGCAGCGGCAGGAGGACGTGCTCCCACGCGGCCACCACCCCGCGCTCGGCGATCAGCGTGGTGGCGATGTCCTGGACCAGGTGGGCGTCCAGGCGGTTCGCCGCCCGGCGCAGCCCGACGTTCACCCGCCGCGACGACACCCCGACGTGCCGCACGGCCGCCTCGTGGGCCGGGGTGTTCGCCGCGGCCATCGCCGCCGCGGCGGCCGGTGCGATCCCCGACGCCGTCAGCACGAGCATCCGCCGCACGCGTTCCACGTCTTCGTCGGTGTACCGGCGGTGGCCTCCCGCCGTGCGGGCCGTCGGGCCGAGGTCGTAGCGGTGGCGCCAGGTACGCAGGGTGTTGGGCGGGACGCCGAGCATCGCGGCCAGCGCCCGCGGCGTCCACAGCGCCCGCGGCGCACCCTTGGGTTCGGCCCCTTCGACCACCGTCACCCCCCGACCGGACAGCCGGTGCCGGGCAGGCCCCTCGACCTCAGGATCGCCAGTTCGTCCCGCACCCGCGCCTGCGTCACCGGCGCCTCGGCCCGCTCGCCGAACTCCGCGCGCAGCGCTCGCACCAACCTGCCGCGCACCACCCGGCCGTGCACGTCGGCCGGGTCGACGGGCGCGAAGTTGTCGCGCAGGATGCGTCGTGCGGTGGCTTCGGCGGGCCGCGGCCGACCGCACGCCACCACGACGTGCCACACCAGGTCGATCATCCGGTCCTCAAGACCGGTCATGGACGGCCCGCCGTTCAACGGCGGGGTCCGGCACACGTGACAGGTCGGGCATGGATCCACGTCCCTCGTCGGCTGATGACGACCGACCAAGCATAGAATCGTTTCAAAACCGATTCAACCCGACCCGCTCCTCGAACGGGTAACCACCTCGGCCGGAGCGGATCGCCGTCAGCCCGGCGGGCCGGTCGCCGCACTGCCATCCAACCGGTCGCGGAGGAAACGCGCTCGCTGAACGTGGCTCCCGCTCTCCTCCACGCGGCCGAGGTCCCGCAGGGCCTCCGCCATGCCGTCGTGGGCGCGGGCCTGCTCGATGCGGTAGTCGGTGCGCAGAGCGAGGTCGAGCGCCTCCTGGTAGTGGACGAGCGCCGCCTCGGGACCGTCGGCCTGGTGGACGGTCACCGCCAGGTCGTTGAGGACCTCCACGTTGATCGTGTTCAGGACGCCACCTCCCGCCAGCTCCGCGGCCCTCCGGTGGAAGTCGCGCGCGGCTTCCCGGTCGCCGAGACGCTGGTGCAGGACCCCGAGACCGCTCAGCGCGACGGCGCCCAGGCCGGAGTCGCGCTGCTGCCGGGCGATCAGGGCCGCCCCCTCCAGGTCGGCCCGCGCGTCGTCCAACCGGCCGAGCCCGCACCACAGCTCGCCGAGGTTGACCAGAGCGATCCCCTCGCTGTGCCGGTAGCCGCCCTTCCGCGCCGCGGTCAACGCGCGTTCGTGGTGGCGCACCGCGTCGGCGTACCCGGCCTCCTCCTCCGAGCAGAGGACGCCGAGGTTGGTCGAGGCGATGTTCTCCAGCGAGAGGTCCCCGACCTCCTCCGCACGGGCCAGCGCGCGTTCGTAGTGATCGCGGGCCTCGACGACGTGCCCGAGGCGGAAGAGCGCCAGTCCGCGGCGGGCCAGCGCGTACCCGTCCCGGCCGTCGACGGCGACGGCGGCGGTGTGCAGCGCGAGCGCGTCGTGGAAGTGGGAGGTGGCGTCCAGGAAGCGGGCCAGGGCTCCGGACAGGTGCGTCGTGCGGCGCGGCGAACCGTGTTCCGCCACGGCCATCAGGGTGGCGAGTTCGGCGTTCAACCAGGCGATGCCGTCCCACAGGGAGTCGAACACCACCTCGGGTCCGGACGGGGCGGGAACGGGCGGTCGGCGGTGCGGCTCGCCGGGGGTGAACCGGTCCGCCGCGACCGACGCGACGTAGCAGTAGTGGTCGAACAGCCTCTCCAGCGCGGCGCCGCCGTCGCCACCCGCCAACTCCCCGGCGTGCAGGCGGACGAGGTCGTGCATCCGGTAGCGGCCCGCGACGTGCTGGTGCACGAGGTTCGCCTCCTCCAACTCCCGCAGCGCCTGCCGGGCGCGCTGGACGGGCACGTCGGCGAGCGCCGCCGCTCCCGTCGCGGTGATGTCCGGTCCCGGTGTCAGGCCGAGGAGGGCGAACAGGGTGGTGGTGCCGGCGTCCAGCACGCGGACGGAAGCGGAGAACACGGCTCGCAGGCTGGTCGACCGGTCCCCGGTCTCCAGCGCGTCCAACGTGGCCGAGGCGTCCCGCACCTCCTCGGCCAGCGCGGCCAGCGGCGCGTTCGGGTACGCGTCGGCCCGCGCGGCGAGGATGCCCAGCGCCAGCGGCATCCCCGCGCAGTGCCGCAGCAGCGTGGCGGTGGCCTCCGGTTCGGCGGCGACCCTGGCGGCGCCGAGGTGCCGGGACAGCACCTCCGCGGCCTGCCGCTCGTCGAGCACCCCGACCGCGAGGGTCACGGCGCCGTGCGCGACGGCCAGCCCGGTGAGCCGGTGGCGGCTGGTCACCAGCACCGCGGCCGACGTCCCGCCGGGCAGCAGCGGCGTCACCTGCGCGGTGTCCCTGGCGTTGTCCAGCACGACCAGGACCCGCCGGTCAGCGGTCAGGTCCCGGTACAGCGCCACCTGGGCGTCGGGCTCGGCGGGGACGTCCCGCGGCGCGACGCCGAGCGCGTCGAGGAAGAGGCGCGTCACCGCGTCGGGCGCCAGCGGTTCGGCCACCGGGTCGAAGCCGCGCAGGTCCACGTGCAACTGCCCGTCCGGGAACCGGTCCCGGTGCCCGTGCGCCCAGCTCAGGGCCAGCCAGGTCTTGCCCATGCCGCCGCCACCGGCCAGCACGGCGATCGGCGGGTGGTCGCCGGTCGAGGTCATCAGGGCGTCCAGCGACGCCAGCTCACGGGAGCGGCCGACGAAGGACCGCGGTGACGGCGGCAGGTGCCGCGGCACCCTCCTCGCGGCCGGCACCGCGCGGTCGTCCGGCGAGTCCGCGACGAGGACTTCCCGGTGCAGGCGCCGCAACTCCGGTCCCGGCTCGGTGCCCAGCCGGTCGATCAGCGCCTCCCGCGTCCGCTGGTACGACCGCAGCGCGTCGGCCGACCGACCCGCCCGGTGCAGCGCCACCACCAACTGCCCGCAGAGGCGCTCGTCGAGCGGGTCGTCCTCGACCAGGAGGGTCAGGTCCGCCAGCACCTCGACGTGCCTGCCGCACCTGAGGGCGAGATCGATCCGGTACGCGTCGGCGGCGGCCCGCTCCAGCGTCAACGTCCGCCGCACCGCGTCGATCCACGGCGTGTCCAGGCCCGCGAACACCTCGGTCCCCCACAACCGCAACGCCCGCCGCACGAGGTCCAGCGCGCGCTCGTCGTCGTCCGCCTGCCGGGCCCGCGCGACCAGCGACCGGAAGCGGTGGAGGTCGACGGCGTCGGGTTCGACGTCGAGCGAGTAGCCGCCGTCCCGCCGGGTGATCGTCGCCCCGGTGTCGGCGAGCGCCGTCCGCAGCCGGGACACGTAGGTGCGCAGCACCGACCGCGCCCGGAGCGGCGGCTCCTCGTCCCACACCCGCTCCAGCAGCCGGTCGGCCGTGACCGCCCGGTTCGCGTCCACCAGCAGGGCGACCAGGACGCACCGCTGCCGCGCGTGCCCCAGCGGCAGCCGCCTGTCCCCCGCTCGGACCTCGACACCGTCGAGGACCCGGAACTCCACGTCCACCACCAGACCCCCTCGGTCCTTCGTACCGCTGTTGACGAGGGAATTCAACGTTTCGTCCGCGTCCGCTCAACACCCGGCGTCCACCGTGGGTCGTGCGGTGGCCCGTCAGGGGGTGGGCCACCG
>NZ_JANYMP010000001.1:183447-232065 GCF_025061645.1 Umezawaea endophytica
CGGCCGCCCCGGGGGGGGGGGGGGGGGCCGCGGGGGGGGGGGCCCCCCCCCACCCACCACCGGAGGCACCACGATGCACCTGCACCACGTCTACGCCATGGTCGTCGTCCGGCAGCGCCGGAGGGAAGCCGAACGCGTGGCCGAGGACCACCGCCTGGCCCGGCTCCTCCGGCGGCGGAACCGGAACGGCACCTGACGACCGGTGCCCGCACCGGCCGGAGGCGGTGCGGGCACCGGTGACCACCGGCTAGCCGATCGCCGCGCGCAGCACCTCCCGCAGCGGCAGCGCGGGCCGTCCGAGCAGTCGGGGCAGCGCCGGGTCCACCCGTGCGAACTCGCCCTGGCGGCTCGCGGCGAACAGGCCGACCAGCAGGTCGGCCGCGTGGGCGGGTGCGCCGTGGGCCAGCAGGCCCGCGCGATACTTGTCGTCGGAGACGACGACCCGGCGGACGGGCTTGCCCGTCAACTCCGAGGCGATGGCCGCGACACCAGCCATGTCGACCGCCTCAGCGCCGGTGAGTGCGGGGGTCACGCCGTCGAGGACGTCGTCCGCCAGCGCGACCGCCGCCGCCTCGGCCAGGTCGGCGTGGGCGGTCCAGGACACGGGGCCGTCCTCGGGCAACGCCAGTTCGCCCGTCGTGAGCGCCGCGCCGAGCAGCAGGTGCGCCGACGACGCGTAGAAACCGTTCCGCAGCACCGTGTACGCCACCCCCGAGTGCCGCAGCACCTCCTCTGTGGCGGCGTGGTCGGGCATGGGCGCGAAGGGGGAAGCCGGGTTCGCGCCCATGTGGCTGGTGTAGACGACGCGGGCGGCACCGGACTTCACCGCCGCGCCGATCGCGTCCCCGTGCAGGCGCACCGCGGTCTCGCCCGCCGAGTCCACCGACACGACGAGGACCCGCGTCGCTCCCTCGAACGCGTGCTCCAGGCTCGCGGGGTCGGCGAAGTCGCCGCGGCGGACGCGGACGCCCCGCTCCTCCAAAGCCTTGGCCTTCGCCGGGTCCCGGACGCACACGCCGACCCGGTCGGGCGCGACCCGGTCGAGCAACCGCTCGACGACCGCGCCGCCGAGGGTTCCGGTGGCACCGCTGACAATGATCATGACAACCCGTTCTCCAGTGACCGGCCCAATTCCTGGGCCTGGTGATCACGATGCCCGCGACCCCGCCGCGCCGGAAGGATCGCCGTGCTCAGGACTGTTACCCTGGGGGACATGCCGATCGGGGGTGGCCAGGTGGAGTCCCGGCCGCTGCGGTACTTCGTCGCCGTCGCCGAGGAGCTCAACTTCTCCCGCGCCGCCGACCGGCTCGGCATCTCCGCCCCGCCCCTGTCCCGCGCGATCCGCGCCCTCGAAGCGGACCTGGGCGTCACCCTGTTCGAGCGGACCACCCACAGCGTCGCGCTGACCCCCGCCGGGACCGTCCTGCTGGACCAGGCCCGCATCGCGCTGGACGCCCTCGGCGCGGCCACCCGCCGGACGCAGCGGGCCGCCGCCCGCGAACCGAAGCTCGTCCTGGCCGTCAAGGCCGACAGCGACGCGGGCCTGCTGGACACCATCCTGGCCGACTACGCGGCCGATCCCGCGGCCATCCCCCTTGCCGTCCACCTGTGCGGCTGGGGCGAGCAGGCCCGGCTCCTGCGCCGGGGCGAGGCCGACGTCGCCCTGCTCCACGAACCGTTCGACCGCACCGGCCTGGACACCGAGACCGTCGCCGTCGAGGTCCGCGTCGCCGCCGTCCCCTCGGGACACCCGCTCGCCGACCGCGACCACGTCCGCCTCGCCGAACTCGGCCTGCCCATCGCGGACCCGGCCCGCCCCGAGGACGTCGCCCGCTTCCTGGACGGGATCGTCGAGACGCACGGCGTCCGCGACCTGCCCCAGTTGCTCAAGCTCGTGGAACTGGGCGAACTCGTCACCCTGCTCCCCCACTCCGTCGTCGCCCGCTACCCCCGGCCGGGCATCGCCTACGTCCCCGTCCCGGACGCACCGCCCGCGGTCCTGTCCATCGCGTGGCCGCAGCAGTCCCGCTCGACGGCGACCGCGGCGCTGGTCCGCGCCGCCGCCGCGTCCGGCTGAGGTCAGCCCGACGCGGCGGTGGCGCGGTCGCCGTCGGCCAGGTGGTCCAGGTCCGGCAGGCCCGCGGTGAGCGCCGAGTGCAGCGCCTCGTGGGAGTCCGCCGCGTTGGCCGCCGCCCTCGGGAGCATCACGGCCTCGTAGTCGGCCAGCGCGGTGAACAGGTCGGCGGAGCCGATCACCGCTTGGGCGAGTTCGGCCCCGTCGAGCATCGCGGTGTTGGCCCCCAGTCCGGAGAACGGCGACATGAGGTGCGCGGCGTCGCCCAGGATCGTGACGCCCGCACGGGTGTTCCACACGTGCGGGACCGGCAGCGCGTGCAGGGGACGCGGGATGAACGCGTCGTCGCAGTCGGTGAGCAGGGCCCGCAGCCGCGGTGACCAGTCCGCGAACATCGCCAGCAGCGAGGCGCGCACGGTCGCCGCGTCGAGGCCGTCCGCCCAGCCCTGATCCGCGCGGAACGCGACGTAGGCCCTGATCCGGTCCCGTGCCTGGCGCTGGGCGATGAGCGCCTTCTCGTCCTGCATGGCGAACATGCCGCCCCGACCGACCAGTTCGGCGATCCGCGGGTGCTTCCGGTCGACGTCGTCGAAGCGGATCTCGATGAACATGACCCCCTCGTAGAACGGGCGGGCGGGCGAGACGAGCGACCGCACCTTCGACCACGCGCCGTCCGCGCCGATGAGCAGGTCGGTCGTCGCCGTGCCGCCGTCGCGGAAGCGCAGCTCGTGGACGCCGCGCCCCAGCGGCACGACGTGGTCGAGGGTCTCGCCGAACCGGACCGTTCCGGGGTCGAGCGAGTCGAGCAGGAGCGCGCGCAGGTCCGCGCGGTCGATCTCGGGGCTGTCGTGCTCGTCGGGGCCCGCGACGTGCTCGGCCAGGACGGTGGCGTGCTTGTCGAGCGTCGACATGTCCTGCCCCTCGGGCCGGGCGATGGCCGAGAACCGCTCCAGCAGCCCGGCCGCGCGCAACGCGGCCTGGCCGGTCGTCCGCTGCATGTCGAGGGTGCCGCCCTGGTCGCGGGAGTCCGGGGCGCTGTCGTGCTCGTGGACGGTGACCGGGATGCCCGCGCGTTGCAGGATCCGCGCGCAGGTCAGGCCGCCGGGGCCCGCGCCGATGACGGCGATGCGGGGTGGTGTGGACGTGGTCACGGAGGTACCGCCTTTCCGGGTTTCCCCCACAAAAGCACAGCGGTTGCATATGTGCAACTGCTACACCTTTTAACTCGGTCCAGCATTTGTTAGGGTGTGTCCGTGCAGGAGACCGCGGGCAGGCGTGAACGCAAGAAGGCCGCGACCAGGCAGGCCCTCGCCGACGCGGCCCTGCGGCTCTTCCTCGACCGCGGCTTCGACGCCGTCGGGGTCCGCGAGATCGCCGACGCGGCCGACGTCGCGACCACCACGCTGTTCAAGTACTTCCCCACCAAGGAGTCCCTCGTCTTCGACGAGGACGCGGGGCGCGCCGAAGCGCTCGCCGCCGCGGTCCGCGACCGGGCGCCGGGCACCTCGGTGGTCGACGCGCTGCGCGCCCTCGTCGAGCACGACGTCGTGCGCCGCCACACCGACCCGGACATGGCGGGCTTCCGCCGCCTGCTCGACGAGACCCCCGCGCTGCGCGACTACCGCCGGGGCATGTGGCTGCGCCACGAGGCGAGCCTCGCCGCGGCCGTCGCCGCCGACGCGGGCCTCCCACCCGACGACCCCAGGTGCGCCGCGCTCGCCCACTTCGTCCTGGACAGCCCCGACTTCATCAGCGCGGCCCCGGACCCCGTGCGCGCGCTGGACGGCGTGTTCGCGCTGCTCGACCGGGGCTGGTCGACGCTCGCGGGCTGACGAGGTCCCGGTCTCAGGCCCGCAGGCGGACGGCGTCCAGGCTGGGCGGCGCGCCGAACTGGCGGCGGTACTCGCGGCTGAACTGCGAGGGGCTGTCGTAGCCGACCCTGCGGCTGATGCCGGTGACGTCGGTGGGGTCCGCGGCGAGCAGCAACCTGGCCTGCTGCAAGCGGATCTGCTTCTGGAACTGGATCGGGCTCATCGCCGTGACCGCCTGGAAGTTGCGGTAGAAGGCGGACGCGCTCATGCCCGCGAGCCGCGCCACCTCGTCGACGCGGAACTGCTGGGCGAAGTGGTCGCGGATCCACCGGACCGCGCGGGCGACGTGGCTGAGACCGCTGTCGGCCAAGCCCAACTGGCGCACGGCCGCGCCCTGCTCCCCGGTGATGAGCCGCCACAGGATCTCCCGCTTGACCAGCGGCGCCAGCACGGTGATGTCGCGGGGCTCGTCCAGCAGGCGCAGCAGGCGGACGACCGCGTCGACCAGGCCGTCGGACGCGGCGCTGACCGCGAGCCCGGACGGCGTGCCGCCCCCGGCGGGCGGCAGGTCACCCGGCCCCGCCCGCAGGAGCAGGTCGGCGATGGCGGCCGGGCGCAGGGTCAGGCCGAAGCCCACGGCGGGGTGCTCGGGGCTGACGCCGACGTAGTGGCCGGTGATCGGCAGGTCGACCGAGGCGATCAGGTACTGGCCCGCGCCGTACTCGTACACGCGGTCGCCGAGCGCGATGTGCTTCGCGCCCTGCGCGATGAGCGCCAGCACCGTGCCCGACATCGACGACGACGGCTCGGTCTCCCCCTCGACCTTCGAGATCAGCACGTCCTCGATCGCCGTGGTCGTGTCGGGGCGCGCGTGGCGGTGCAGCAGCGCACGCAGCTCGTCGAGGTCCATGCCCCCGAGTGAAGCACGGAACGATGCTCGCCACAACGAGAGGATCAGGCAAGCGCCGAAGAGCATCGTTCTACCGTTCCAGCAGGTGGAGCTGGTTTTCTTGGGTCATCGAAATCCCCGCTCCACCGGACGAAGGAGACAGCACCGTGCTCGTCAACCACGGTTTCCACGCCACCCTGACCGCGCGGCCCGGCAAGGGCGACGAACTGGTCGCGTTCCTGCTCGACGCGCCGTCCCTGCCGAACCCGGACTGCGTCGTCTTCCTGGTCAGCCGCTCGGCGGGCGACCCGGACACGGTGTTCGTCACCGAGGGCTGGACCAGCCGGGACGCCCACGGCGAGTTCTTCGCGACCGAGCGGGCCAAGGCGCTGGTCGAGCGGCTCCAGCCGCTGCTCGCGGGCGAATCCGAGTACGTCGACGCGGTGCCCGTCGGCGGCAAAGCCGCCTTCTGACCAGCCCCCACCCACCGAGAGGACCTCCACCATGGCTCCCGCCCGCCCCGACCTCGACCCCGAACTGGGCGCGCTGCTCGACGGCACGCCGCTGATGACCGAGATCGACCTCGACGTGCTCGCCCAACTCCGGCGGTACCCGTCGACGCCGGTCGACACCCTCCTCGACGGCCGCGCCGTGGAACGCCGGGAGGTCACCGTCCCCACCCCGGACGGAGCGCGGATCCCCCTGTCGGTCTTCCGCCCCGCGGGCGCCGACAGCACCGCGCCCGCGCCGTGCGTCTACTGGATCCACGGCGGCGGCATGGTCATGGGCGACCGCTTCTCCCAGATCGACATCCCGCTCGACTGGCTGTTCCGGTTCGGCGCGGTGGTCGTCACCGTCGACCACCGCTTGGCACCGGAGGTGACCGGCACGACGCTGGTCGACGACTGCCACCTCGGTCTGCTGTGGACGGTCGAGCACGCCGACGAGCTGGGCGTCGACCCCACCCGCGTCGTCGTGGCGGGCATCAGCGCGGGCGGCGGACTCGCCGCGGGCGTCACGCTGATGGCCCGCGACCGCGGCGGGCCGCCGATCGCCGCCCAGGTGCTGATCTGCCCCATGCTGGACCACCGCAACAGCACCACGTCGAGCCTCCAGTACTCCGGCGACCCCGCTGTCTGGACGCGCGAGATGAACGGGTTCGGCTGGCGGTCGGTGCTCGGCGACCTCGCGGCCGAGGACGTGCCCGGCCACGTCTCCCCCGCCGTCGCCGACGACCTCTCCGGCCTGCCGGCCACCTACCTCGACGCGGGCACGGCCGAGGTCTTCCGCGACGAGGTCGTCGCCTACGCCTCCCGGATCTGGGCGGCGGGCGGGCAGGCGGAACTGCACCTCTGGGCGGGTGGCTGCCACGGGTTCGACGCCCTGCACCCACGGGCGCAGGTGTCCCTCGCGGCCCGCCGGACGCGGAGCGACTGGCTGGCCCGCGTCCTGGACGCGCCTACCCCGTAGCGGTGCGCGCCCGGGGCCGCCGCACCAGCGCGGGCAGCCAGGGCACCGCGCCGACCACGGCCAGCAGGAGCAGCAGCGGCACGCGCCACCACGCCGAGACGCTCGCGGGCGGCGGGGACGGCGGCGGCGCCAGCCACGGCCGGGCGGTCTTCGACCACGCCAGGAACGCGTCGCCGATCGGCACCAGCCCGAGGGCGTACCGCTTGGTCCACGGGGTGTCGACCGGGAGCCCCGCCAGTTCGACGTGGTTGGCCAGCGCCGACGCGAGCCGGTCGTCGCCGTTGACCTGCGCGGCGCCGAGGGTGACCACGCTCGCGGACAGGCTGACCCCGAGCGGGAGCGGGCCGGAGTCGACGTCGGCCGGGCCGTCCACCCCGTGCGGGTACTCCCGGACGGCCGGGCCCAGCCCGAGCGGCGAGACGACGAACAGCTCGCGGAAGCGCCGGTACTGCTCGTCCGCGAAGACCGGGTCGACCTCGCGGAGGAACCGGTGGACGAGGCTCTGCGAACTGCCCCTCGCCGTCTCGACCGGGTCGCCGGTGTCGGGGTCGACCCGGTGCGGCAGCAGCCCGGTGCCGGGGTCGAGGCGTTGGCGCACGCCCTGGAGCCAGCGCTCGGTGGTGGCGGCGAACCGCGGTGGCAGCAGGGTGTCGTGCAGCCGCAGCGACGCCATCGCCACGGTCGAGTCGACCGGCCACGCCTGGCCGGGGTAGGCCGCCAGGTACGGCGAGGCCGAGGCGTCGAACGCCGCGCCGAGGGCGGTCGAGTCCTGGGTGAAGCGCTCCAGCTCGGCGGGATCGCGGCGGTCGGCGGGTTGCAGGCTCAGCACCCCGCCACGCAGCCAGTTGTCCCAGCCCCGGTAGAACACGCCGTACGTCGGCGAGAGCGCCGGGCTGAACGGGCGGCGGCCGAACGGCGAGTCCAGCCGCTCCAACGCGAACCTGGCTTCCCGCAGCGCTTCCGCCCGCTCGCCGT
Organism: Umezawaea endophytica; assembly: GCF_025061645.1. GTDB lineage: Bacteria > Actinomycetota > Actinomycetes > Mycobacteriales > Pseudonocardiaceae > Umezawaea > Umezawaea endophytica. The sequence goes on from NZ_JANYMP010000001.1 coordinate 190,667, forward strand.
CCGGTTCGCGCAGGCCGATCTCGACCCAGCTCAGCCCGTACAGCGCGTGCAGGAAGAAGTTGCCCTCGGGGAACTGGCCCTGCGCCTCCGCGCCCGCCCCGTCGTCCAGTTCCGCGCGGAGGAACTCCAGTTGCCGCCTAACGCCCGCGGGTTCACCGGCCGTCCCGGCGGTGGCGGGCGCCACGAGCCGCACCGCGCCCAGGAGCGCGCAGGCCGTGACGCCGACGGCGACCAGCAGGCGCGCCCACCGCAGGAGTTGACGCGCGGTCAGCGGTCGTCGGGGCATTCGATGATCATAAACCGCCAGTGAACGCTCGAAACTTTCGCCGTTGATGACCTCTCACACGGTCAATCGATTCAGCCTTGCTTGCTCAACGTCGGGGACATTTGTGAGCTGAAGCCGCCTTTCACCTCCATTCCACCAAAGATAGTTTCCGAAACATTCCCGAAACCCGTTGACAACCTCGGGAACCCCGTCCAACACTGTCTGTGTCGACAGGGCTCACCACCGTCGCTCCGGGTCACCGACCACCGCGGTCCCCGGCCGCAGCCCGTCGGGTCGCATCACGCTGCCTCGCCGCCGCGTCACACCCTCAACGAGGAGGAAGCATGCGCACGACCGACGCACCCGCACGTCCGAAACGCCGCGGTCCCGGCCGCTTCAAGGTGCTGGCAGGCGGCGCCTGCGCCGCACTGGTCATGGCGCTCCTGCCCGGTTCGGTCGGCGTGGCGAACGCCGCCACGTGCAACAGCCAGACCGGCAACCACAACGGCTACTACTACTCGTGGTGGACCGACGGCGGCGGATCGGCCTGCATCACCCTGGGCTCCGGCGGCAACTACAGCACCTCGTGGCGCAACACCGGGAACTTCGTCGGCGGCAAGGGCTGGAGCAACGGTTCGCGCAGGACGGTGAGCTACTCGGGCAGCTTCAACCCGTCCGGCAACGGCTACCTGGCGCTCTACGGCTGGACGTCCAACCCGCTCGTCGAGTACTACGTCGTCGACAACTGGGGCAACTACCGGCCCACCGGCACCTACAAGGGCTCGGTGACCACCGACGGCGGCACGTACGACATCTACCAGACGATGAGGTACAACGCCCCGTCGATCGAGGGCAACAACAAGACGTTCCCCCAGTTCTGGAGCGTCCGCCAGCAGAAGAAGACCGGCGGGACCATCACCACCGGCAACCACTTCGACGCGTGGTCCCGCGCGAACATGAGGCTGGGCAGCTTCAACTACTACATGATCCTCGCGACCGAGGGGTACCAGAGCAGCGGCAGTTCCAACCTCACCGTGCAGTGACCGACCGGCGGTCTCCCGGCTCCGGGAGACCGCCGCCCACACCGGAGTGATGGAGGAACGAGACGCATGCGCACGAAACACCCACTGGTCACCGGACTGGCCGTCGCCGCGCTGGCGCTGGCGAGCGCCGCCACCGCGACACCCGCGAACGCCGCCGCCTGCAACGGTTACGTCGCACTCACCTTCGACGACGGCCCGTCGTCCGGCAACACCCCGGCCCTGCTGAACGCGTTGCGGCAGAACGGTCTGCGCGCCACGATGTTCAACCAGGGCAACTACGCCGCCGCCAACCCCACCCAGGTCAGGGCCCAGGCCCAGGCGGGCATGTGGATCGGCAACCACAGCTACTCCCACCCGCACCTGACGCAGCAGAGCCAGGCGCAGGTCGACTCGGAGATCTCCCGCACCCAGCAGGCCATCGCGAACGCGGGCGGCGGCACACCGAGGCTGTTCCGCCCGCCGTACGGCGAGACCAACGCGACCGTGCGGTCGGTCGCGGCCAGGTACGGGCTGACGCAGGTCATCTGGGACGTCGACTCGCAGGACTGGAACGGCGCCAGCACCGACGCCATCGTCCAGGCCAACGCCAGGCTCACCAACGGCCAGGTCATCCTCATGCACGAGTGGCCCGCGAACACCCGCGCCGCGATCCCGCGCATCGCCCAGGGCTTGGCGAGCCGCGGCCTGTGCGCGGGCATGATCTCCCCGCAAACCGGACGGGCCGTGGCCCCCGGCTGACCTGGGGGTAAGGGGAGCGCCGGGTGCGACCGACGGGGGTCGCACCCGGCAGCAGGCCTTACACCGACGCTGCCGCTGCCGCTGCCGGGCCGGATGACGGCCTGGGGCGCGGTCCCGGCACCGCACGCTTACGCACCACACCACAGCCCCCACACGAAACCCGCCCTGGCCCAACCCGCACACCATCACCAACCGACCCAGACCACCACCCGGCGCGACAGCCTGCACACGCACCACACCGCCACCCCAGCGCAAAGCCCACCCTGACCCACAATTACCGGCACCACCCACGCACGCACGTCACCGCCGCCCCATTGCGAAGCCACCCTTGCCCGCAAACCGGCCTGACGACACCGGAACCACCCGCGCACCCCGCCGCCACCCGCCTCTCACCACCACCCGGCGCGACAGCCCAGGCGCGGCGCACGCCCCCACCCCCGCCCGTTGACCACCACCCGGTGCCGTGACCAGGCCGTGTCGGGGGTCTGGCAGACTGGCGGCAAGTGGAGATCCTGCCGCTGAAGCTGTTCCTCGCTCCCCTGCTCGTCGTGGCGTCGACCCTCGCCGGTCGCCGCTGGGGGCCGCACCTCACGGGTGTCCTCGTCGCCCTCCCGATCGTCGCCGGCCCGATCCTGTTCATCTCCTACCGCGCGCACGGCGCGGACTTCGCCGCCTCGGCGGCCACCTCGTCGTTGCTCGGACTCGTGTCGTTGGCCGTGTTCGCGGTGGTGTTCGCCCGCGCGGCCGGCAGGTTCGGCTGGCTCGCCACCTCGGCGTTGAACTGTGCCGCCGTGCTGGTCGTGGACGTCCTGCTGTCCTTCGTGCACGCCACCGCCCCCGTCGCCCTCCTGATCACCCTGCTGGCGACCACGATCGCGACGAAATCCCTCCCCGCCACCAAACCCGACCTCCCCGAGGTCCGCCGACGACCACCGTCGTGGGACCTGCCCGGCCGCGCGGTCGTGACCGCCGGGCTGGTGTTCGCCGTGACCACGGCCGCGGGCGCGCTGGGTCCGAAGTGGACGGGGCTGCTGGCGCCGTTCCCCGTCGCCACCAGCGTCGTGGCGGCGTTCGTCCACGCGCAGCACGGCAGCGCGGCCACCACCCGGACCATGGCCGGTGTCCTCAAAGGCCTGTACGGCTTCGGCGCGTTCTGCGTGCTGGTCGCCGTCCTCGTGCGCCCACTCGGCGGGGTCGCGTTCCTGGTGGGCGCGGTGGCGGCGGTGGCCGTCCAGCTCGCGCGCGACTCCGGCCACCCGGCGAAGCTGCCCCCGTGCTCGCCGCGGGCGCGCTGTGGGCGGTGTCCGGACTGCCGTCGGCCTAGTCCGCCAGGAACTCCTCCACCACCGCGTTGAACGCGGGCGGGTTCACCAGGAACGGGAAGTGCGAGGTGGCCACGTCGGCGGTGAAGACGTGCAGCTTCGCGCCGGGGATCCGGGCGGCCACGTACGCCTGCGACGACACGCTGACGTGGCTGACCTCCGACCCCATCACCAGGGTCGGCACGTCGATCGCGGGCAGCACGTCGCGCCAGTCCTGGGCGCAGTGGTCGAACAGCAGCGGCACCGCGCCCGCCGCCGGGACCGTGTCCAGTTCGCCGGTGACGAACTCCCACACGTCCTCCGGAGCGCCCGCGGGGAACATGCCGCGCACGAAGTCCTCCCGCGCCTTGCCGCCCTCCGGGCCCGCCAGGCTGCCGCCCAGCGCGACGAGCGCCTCGACGTCGAAGATCGCGCCGCACTCGGCCTGCTCCCGAGGGCTCATCCACGGAACGGCGGCCACGGCCGACGGCTGGTCGACGGCGATGAACCGGCGGAGGCGGCCGGTGCCGGAGCGGTCGATCAGGCTCCACCACAGCGACACGCCCATCGACCAGCCGAGCGCGTCGACCCGGTCGAGCCCGAGGTGGTCGAGCAGTTCCTCCACGTCGGTGGCCAGCCGGGCGATCCGGTACCCGTGGTCGGGCTTGGCCGACAGGCCGTGGCCGCGGTGGTCGAGGGTGATCACCCGGTGGGCGCTCGCCAGGCCGTCGAACTGGTGGCGGAACATCGCCTGGGTCTGGCCCCAGCCCGGCAGCAGGACGAGCGGGAACCCGTCGCCGCCCCGGTCCTGGTAGGCCAGTTCCACGCCGTCGCCGGTGGTGAAGGTGGGCATAGCGGTCGTCCTCTCGGGAAGGGGTCAGCCGGTGCGGACGTGCATCCCGCCGTCGACGGGCAGCAGGACCCCGGTGACGTAGCGGGACTCGTCGGAGGCCAGGAAGAGCGCGGCGTCGGCCACGTCCTGGGCGGTGCCCATGGCCCCCGTGGGGCTGCGGGCCGAGCGGTCGGCACGGGTCGCGCCCGCCGACCCGCCCGCGAGCTGCCGGTACACCAGCGGCGTGTCGATCAGGCCCGCGAGGATCGCGTTGGCCCGCACCCCGCGTCCGGCGTACTCGATCGCGATGGTGCGGGTGAGCTGGTTGACCGCGGCCTTCGCCGCCGCGTAACCGGGGTACGGGTAGCCGGTGGAGCGGATCGAGGCGACCGACGACATCGTGATGAGCGAACCGCCGTGCGCCGCGAGGTGCGGGAGGGTGTGCTTCGCGGCCAGGAACACCGTGTCCAGGTTGAGCGCGAACGACGTGCGCCAGGCGTCGAGCGCGATGTCCTCGACGGAGCCGAGCGCGGTGACGCCGATGTTGGTGTGCACCACGTCGATCGCGCCGAACGCGTCCAGCACCTCGTCGACGACGGCACGCACCTGCCCGTCGTCGGTCGCGTCGGCGACCAGCGCGAGCGCCTCACCGCCCGCGTCGACGATCGCGGCCATCGTGCGCCCGGCCGCCTCCGCGTCGTGGTCGACCACCGCCACCCGAGCACCGTGCCGCGCGAACGTGGCGGCGGTGGCGAACCCGATGCCCGTGACCCCACCCGGCCCGACACCCTGGTGCCCACCGCCGACGACGACCGCCACCCGCCCGGCCAGCCTCCCCCCGACGACCCTGCCCCCGACGACCCTGCCCCCGACAACCGCACCGGCCCCGGTCACGCCGTGTCCCCGACCGCGACCCGACCACTGCCCCGCAGCAGCCTCTCGAGGGCTTTGGCCGTGGTGTGCAGCATCCCGGCGATCTCCCGCCGCCGGTCCGCGCGCATCCGCTGTTCCACGCCCGCCACCGTGATGGCCGCGGCGGAGTCGCCCACCACCACGGCGACGCCCCACGCCCCAGGGCACACGCGGCCGTCGTTGAACGCCCAGCCCTGCCGCCGGGTGGCCGCGATCATGTCGAGGATCCGGGCCCGGTCGAGCAGCGGGTAGTCGGTCGCGATCCGGTCGGCGTCGCGGTCCAGCGACGCCGCCACGGTCTCGTCGTCCTCGGCGGCGAGCAGCGCGAGGCCGCCCGCGTTGACGCCCATCGGGTGGGTGTCGCCGACGGCCAGCACGTACGTGCGGATCTGGCCCAGACCGTCCTCGCGGTGCAGGCACAGGCACTCGTGCTCGCGCCGCACGGTGAGCAGCACCGTCTCGCGGGTGCGGGCGGCGAGGTCGGCCAGCAGCGGCTGGGCGATCCGCTGGATGCTCGTGCGCCGCGCGGCGAGGGCCCCGACGAGCTGCGCCTCCGCGCCGAGCCGGTAGCGCGACGTCCGCGGGTCCTGCTCGGCGAACCCGCTCGCGACGAGCGCCCCGAGCAGCCGGTGCACGGTCGGCTTCGCCAGCCCGCAGGCCCGCACCAGGTCACCCAGCCCGCACCCGTACTCGGTGGCGCCGCCGTTCGTCGCGAGCAGCCGCAGCACGTGCAGCACCCGGCCAGCCGACTGGGCGCCGGAGGGCGTGCTGGTCCACGTGGTGGACCGGTCGTCCGATTCGTTCACCGCTGCTCCACAACCTCGTCGATGCGGGTCAGCGAAACATAACCGGTGGCGGACGCCGGTGGTCCACATGGCGGACCGCTGTCAGGCGCGCCAGACGGTGCCGCGCCGCTCGTACTCCAGGATGGTCTCCACCCGCTGGGTCGTCTTCGCGCCGACGAAGCGCTCCACGAGCCACAGCGCCACGTCCAGCCCGGACGTGACGCCACCGCCGGTGATCAGGTCGCCGTCGTCGACCACGCGGGCGTTGACGACCGTCGCGCCCCGCGCTGCCAGGTCCGCCTTCGCCGCGGAGTGCGTCGTGGCGTTCCGGCCCGCCGTCACCCCCGCGGCCGCCAGCACCATGACACCGGTGCAGATGCCGACGCGCAGCGCGTCCACACCGGCCAGGCGGCGGAGGAACTCCCGGTCGGCCATCAGCCTGCGGACGCCGGGACCCGCCGGGTCGGTGTAGCGGCCACCGCCGGGCACCACCAGGACGTCCGCCTCCCGCGGCGACCACCCGCGGGCCACCTCGACCCGCGAGCCGAAGTTGCAGGTCACGACTCCGGGCCGACCGGTGGTGACCAGGGTCGTGGTGATCGCGCCGCCCGCCATGCCCAGCACCTCCACCGGGGCGGCCCAGTCCTGCTCCTCCACCCCGTCGAACATCAGCACCTGCACGCGCAGCGGCTCCGACGCCGACGCCTCCCGCGCACCGGCCGCCACCGCGCCCAGCCCACCCACCGACAACACCGACGCGCGCAGGAAAGCACGACGCTCCACCGTGAACCTCCAGGGTCTCGTCCTACCCCCACAGGTCGTGCGGACCCCGCCGCGGGTTCCCGCGAGCCGCTGATCCCGTCCACCGGACAGCGGCGCAGGGACGAGAACCATGCCCCACCAACAGAACCGGGCGCGTGCCGCGGCGTCAGGCCAGCACCAGCGCCTCCACCCTGCGCAGTCCGGGACCGGGTTCCAGCCCGAACTCCTCGACGAGCACCGCCCGCACCCGCCGGTACGTGCGCAGCGCGTCCACCGACCGCCCGGCCCCGTGCTGGGCCTCCACCAGCAGCTCCCACAACCGTTCCCGCCACGGGTACCGGGCGACCAGCCGCTCCAGTTCCCCGATGGCCTCGACGTGCCGCCCCACCAGGCACAGCGCCGCGGCGAGGTTCTCCTCGACGAGCGTCAGCGCCTCGCGCAGCCTGCCGACCTCGGCGTCCGCCCAGCCGGTGACCGGGCAGTCCGCGAGCGGATCCCCGCGCCACAGGCCGAGCGCCGCGGTGAGCCGGTCGACCGCCCGGTGGCCGTCACCCCGGTCCAGCGCTTCCCGGCCGAGCCGCGCGGACGCGTCGAACTCGTGCACGTCCACCCGCACCCGCCGCAGGTCGAGCAGGTAACCGGGGTCCCTGGTCACCACCATCCCGCCGAGCCCAGCGGCGGACAGCGCTTTCCGCACCTGCGCGACGTGCCCCTGCACCGTGGCCGTCGCCGTCGGCGGCGCCCGGTGGCCCCACAGCGCGTCGATCAGCGACGACCGCGACACCAGCCGCCCGGAGCCCAGCGCCAGCAGCGCGAACACCGCCCTGCGCCGGGGACCGGTCCAGCGGACCGGCTCCTGCGGACCGCGCACCTCCAGCGGCCCCAGCAACCGCACCTCTCCGTCCACCGGTCGTTCGCCTCCCCTCCTCCGTACGGGTAAGGCGTTCCACGGTGTTCCACCGAGCGGATCAGTCGGGCAGCGCCTGGTTAGCGCACCGCGCGTTGCCTGGTGCCGTGGACGCCACCCGGCTCCACGGCACAGGCAAGGAGAATCCCCATGCACCTACGCACTCGGCTGGTCGTGCTCACCGGAGCGGTGCTGCTCTGCCTCGGCGTGACGGCCGCGAACGGTCTCGCGAGCCCGGACCCGGTCCCACCGGCGGTGGTGACCTGCGCGGGGCTGCCCGCGACCATCGTCGTCCCGGCTCCCGGCATGGTCACCTTCGGCGACCCCGGCGGCGTCCCCACCAACGACGTGATCGTCGGGACGTCCGGTGTGGACACGATCCACGGCCTGGGCGGCGACGACGTCATCTGCGGGCTCGGTGAGGAAGACCTCCTCACCGGTGGCAACGGTGACGACCGGATCTTCGGCCAGGGCGACGACGACGACATGTTCGGCGGCTCCGGCGAGGACGTCCTCAACGGCGGCCCGCACAACCTGGGCGACCGCGGCAACGGTGGAGCGGGCGTCGACGCCTGCCCGGCCACCGAGGTCCTGCTCAACTGCCCCTGACCGCCCCGACCCCTGCCCCCGCGCCGCTCACCGGCGCGGGGGCAGCGCTTGGCGCAGCAGGAGTTCCGTCGCCGGGTCGGGTCGCGCGCCGAGCTGCCGGAGCGCGGACAGGACGTCGTGCCGGGCGGTCGCGATCCGGCGGAGGTCACGGCTCTTGAGTGCCGCGGCGAGGACCAGCCGGTGGCCGCGCGCGTCGTAGGGGTCCACCGCGAGCGCCCGGACGGCGAGGTGCTCCGCCCCGGCCGCCTCGCCCGACACCAGCCGCAGTTCGCCGAGGTCGAGCAGGTTGCGCACGTGGTGCGCGCGGACCCGGTCGATCTCAATGCCTGCATCGGGGTCCGCCAGGGTCCCCAGGTCGGGCAGCGGGTCACCGCGCCACAACCCGACCGCCGTGCCGAGCAGGTCCTTCGCCCGGTCGACGTCCCCCTCCGCGCGGGCCTGGTCGACCTGGACGGCCAGCAGGTCGAACGTCCACAGGTCGACCGAGAGCCACGCGGAGCCGACCAGCCGGATCGTGTCGCCGTCGGACCGCACGTGGAAGGTCGCGTCGCCGCCGGACCGGCCGGGTTCGACCAGCCGCCGGAGGTGGGTCAGGGTGACGCGGAGGTTCCGCGCCGCGCTCGCCGGGTCCAGCCCCGGCCAGAGCAGGTCCAGGGCCCGGTCGCGGGTGAGCACCGGGGTCAGCACCAGCGCCCCGAGTAGCTGCCGCACCCGCGTCCGGCGGAGCTGCGGGACGTCGACCGGGACGCCGTCGCGGGTCACCCGCATCGCGCCGATGACGTCGATGCCGGTCCGGTGGGTCGGCGGCGACGGCAGGGCGGCCAGCAGCCGGGTCGCGCCCGCGGCGACCACCTCGTCGGCCGACCGGACCGCCCGGCGGAACTCCCGGTGCACGGCGGGGCCGACCGCGTCGGCCAGCCACCTGCCCAGTTCCACGCCCTCGCCGTCACCCGCCGCGGTGAGCCGGGCGGCCAGCTCCACCGACCACGGCAGCGGCAGGAAGCACAGCGCGTGCTCCGGGGCGAGCATCGACGGCTCACCCGCCCGTGCCCGGACCAGCGCCCGTGCCGCCGCGCGCGCCCTGCGGTGCGACGGGCCCAGCTCGACGGCGTCCCAGCACGCCCGCAGGCGCTCGTCCAGGACGTAGCCGAGGGTCAGGAACCGCCGCAGGTGCCGTTCGCCGAACCGCACGTCGACCGGCCACCGGGCCAGGTGGTGGGCGTACGCCCGGCGGGCGGCGGGCTCGTCGCCGGAGGCCACCGCGACGGCCGCCCGCGCGGCGCAGGCGAGGGCGGCGTCCCTCGGGTTGTCGTGGCCGTCCGGGTCGGCGCAGGACGGCGGCTCGTCGCCGCAGCAGGACGCGATCACCGCCAGGAAGGCCGCCGTCACGAACGCGTCCCGCGCCGTCCCGACGACCCCGCCGGGTCTTCGCGGTGGCGCGTCGCGCAGCCTGCCGAGGTCCGAGGGGTCGCCGTCGAACCAGCGCGCCACCGCCGAGGCCAGCCGGACGTGCTCGTCGTCGGAGCCGCCCACCGTCCGGTCCGCGAGTTCGGCGGCCTCCGCGCCCCGCCCGCACATGTCCAGGCAGTGGTAGTGGAACCTCACCGTGGGCAGCGCGATCACCGGCGGGACCTCCAGCACGGGCGCCTGGACGATCTCGGCGAGCGCGGCCTCCGGATCGCCGCCGACCTCGGCCAGCGTCGCGGCGACGCTGTGCCGCAGCAGCCGGGCCATCGGCGTCGGAGGACCGGGCAGGTGGTCGGCCCGGCAGGCGAGTTCGGCCAGCCGCCCCACGTCCGCCCGCGAGTGCGCGGTGATCACGGCCTGCGCGAGGACGACGGCGGCGTGCCGGTCCCGCAGTCCGGCCCAGGCCTCGTCGAGCAGGACGTCGATGCGCGGGTCGGTGAAGTCGACGGCGTGGACCACCGCGGCCCGCAGCAGCACGAACTCCGGCCGGTCCGCCACCGTCGGCGTGACGGCGCCCAGCCACCGCTCGGCCATCTCCCTGGGCAGGGCGGACAGCGTGGTGTTCACGAGTCGCACCGCGAGGTCGGCGAGCACCTCCCAGTCCCGCGTCCGGCACGCCAGCGCCCCCGCACGGGCCAGGTCCCCGCGGTCCGCCAGCACCGCGGCGGCCCTCCGGTGCAGGTGCCGCGCCTCCTCCGCCGCCATCGTCGCGGCCAGCGCCTCGGTCCACAGCTCGTGCGCGCGGTACCGGCCGTCGTCGAGGGCGCGCACCAGCGGGACCGCCCTGGCCAGCCCGTCGAGGCGGACCGCGTCCCCGGTCACCGCCGCGACCTCCGCCGAACTCGCGGTGCCCAGCGCCGCCAGCGCGCCCAACGCCCGGCGCCGCGGCGCCGACAGCCTCCCGAGGATCTCCTCCCGCGCGTACCGCCACGGCGCCGACGGCCCGGCCGCGAACGCCAGCCGCACCAGCGCGGGCCACCCCCGCAGCGCGCCGGCCAGCGCCGGGTCCCGCCCGAGCCGCCGCCCCAGCGCCCGCAGCTCGACGTCGGTGAAGGACAGGTCGTCCGTCCCGATCCGCACCACGTCGCCCGCGGCCTCCCGACGCGCCAACGGCAGGTCCGGCACCGTCCGCCCGGACAGCACCAGGTGCGCCGTGGTCGGCAGGGCGCGCACGACCTCCCCCAGCATCAGCGCTCCCGGCGACCCGGCGGGGATCTCGTGCACGTCGTCCAGCACCAGGCTCACCTCGACCGGCGCCAACCGGATCAGCGCGTCGACGACGTCCCGCGCCCCCGGCGCCCGCACCCCGTCCCCCGTGGACAGACCGGCCAGCACCACCCGCGCGAACACCACCGAGTTCCCGTGGGCCGCCTCGCAGTCCACCCACACGTCGATCCCCCGCGGCTCCACCAGGTTCGCCCGGTGGGCCTGCGCCAGCACGGTCGTCTTCCCGAACCCCGGCCCGGCGACCACTACCGTCACCGCGCGCTCCCACCGCTGCGCCAGCATCCGCACCAGCCGGAGCCGGGGCACCTCGACGTCCAACGGCCGCGGCGCGGCGGCCGGGCTGACCAGGAACGCGCGCACGGCGGACCCCGGCTCGCCGACCGGTCGGGCCGCCCTGGTGGTGTCCACGCAGGGAGGAGCCCCCACCGGGCGGTTTGATACCTCCGCGGCCCCCGTAGGACACCAAGGACACGATCGCCGCGATACCCGACCTGTTCACAGCGGTCACGTCCCTGGTCGACCGCGCGCCGGCTGACGGCGAACCTCGCGCGCGTTCGCCTCCACCGGGTCCCGCAGTAGGCTCCGTGGATGGTCGGCGCGGGGTCGGGCGGGCGTTGGGTGCGGATCACGGCGGAGGTGGTCGTCGAGGTCCGGGACGCCGCCGCCCTCGAGCGTGAGGCGCTGGCGCACGTCGACGGGGTCGAGTTCTCGGTGGACGACGGCTCCGTGGCGACCGTCGAGCAGGTGCGGGCGGGTGCGCGGGACGCCGTCCGCGGCGATCCCCTCGCCGCGCTGGAGATCCTGGCCGACCCGAGCGCGATGGTGGACTCGGTCGCGGGCGTCCACGCGCTCCAGGCCGAGTACCGGGTGGAGGACATCGGCCGGGAGGGCGGTCCGCTGCCGGACTTCGCCGCGCTGTTCCCGCCGTGCGGGTGCGACGACCCGGCGTGCGCCGCCGTGACGCCGAGGACGGCGGCGGTGCTGTGGAGCGTCGGGCAGGTCCTCGCGGGCTTCGCCTACGACGACGTGCTGGAGCACGGGGACGACCCGGTGGGCGAGACGGTCGCGTGGTCGGTGTTCGACGAGTTCCCGCGGGCCACCTGGCACCGGGACGCGGTGTGGCGGCGGCTGGTCGCGCGGTCGTTCGACGACCTCTCCCTGGACCTCGAATCCGGGCGGCGGCCGGTGCCGCGCAGCCGGGCCGAGGAAGTGGTGCTGAGCCTGATGGTGCGCCACGCCCGCGCGGCGGTGGCCGACGGGTGGGAGAGCCTGGAGGTCGGGTTCACCGCCATGCCGCGGCACCGCGACGACTTCGACTGGGCCTCGCTGGTCGACACCGAGACCGACACCGACCCCGGCGGCACCGACGACGTGGCCGCCTGGCACACCCCGTTCCCCACCGCGGAGAAGCGGGACCCGCGCAGGCCGTTCCGGCGGTGAGGAGGCCGGAACCGGTCGGTCCCGGCCTCCCGAGCACGGTCTAGGGGCAGGGCACGATCTGGTCGGCCGGACCGCCGACCGCCGTCCAGGTGGTACCGGACACCCACCGGTAGACCTCCTGCCTGTTCGGCGTCAACCCGTAGATCGCCCCGTCGGTCACGGCCCACTCGTAGCCCGCGCCACCGACCTGCGCCCAGTTGTTCGGCGACCCCAGATAACCGTAGATCGCACTGCCGTTCGGCGTAGTCGCGAACAAGCCGTAGCTCCCGCCGTACAACCAATCGGCGGGACCCCCGACCTGCGTCCAGGCGGTGCCACTCCCGTTGTAGCGGTACACGCCACTGCCATTGGGCGAAATTCCGTAAATGGCACCGCCGGTAACCGCCCAGGTGCGGCCGGGACCACCGACCAGCGCCCAGTTGTTCGGCGACCCCAGATAACCGTAGATCGCGCTCCCGCCGGGAGTGGTCGCGAACAGGCCATAGCCGCCGCCGTACAGCCGCCCGGCCGGACCACCGATCTGCGTCTACCCGGACCCGTTGTAGCGGTAGACCCCGTTTCCCCCTGGTGAGAGCGCGCAGACGGTGTTGGCGGCCGCGACGCCGGGTCTGCTCGGGGCGAACGTGGCCGAGGGCTCGTTCGACGGGAACGAGGTGGTGGCCACCGCCGAGGCGGACGGCCCGATGAATAGACCGGACACGACGACGAGGGTCGCCGAAATGACGGACGAGCGAATCCTGCGGAGTGCGCCCATGAATCCTCCAGAATTCCACACGAAATGGTTTTCGCCCCGGTTCGGACACCACCCATGGTGCAGTAATCCGCTATCCCGAACAGCCACCATCCGCTCGTCGACGGAATAGCCCGATCGCACGACCGATCATCCGCCGGACCGATTCACCACATTGTTTTTCGCCATGACCACCGGCGGCCGTCGCCCATTCGCACGACGAACACGGGTCGGGAAACGTCGAGAGCCGCCGGACAGGTGTCCGGCGGCTCTCGGCGAAGGGAGGGCGGTCAGTCGTTGCCGGCCTCAAGGGCGGCGTGGTCGAGCAGTTCGTCGTCGGCGACCTCGCCGCGGGACGCGATGGCCTCCGCGCCGCCGTCCGGCATCGTGCCGATGAGTTCGGTCGACGTGACCTGCGCGGCGCTGATCAGCTCCGAGTGCCTGCTGCCGACCATGCCGAACCCGGCGTACAGCTCCAGCTTGGCGCGGGAGTCGGCGATGTCCAGGTTGCGCATGGTCAACTGGCCGATGCGGTCGACCGGGCCGAACGCCGAGTCCTCGGTGCGCTCCATCGACAGCTTGTCGGGGTGGTAGCTGAACGAGGAGCCGGTGGTGTCGAGGATCGAGTAGTCCTCGCCGCGCCGCAGGCGCAGCGTCACCTCGCCGGTCACCGCCGTGCCGACCCAGCGCTGGAGCGCCTCACGCATCATCAGCGCCTGCGGGTCCAGCCAGCGGCCCTCGTACATCAGCCTGCCGAGCTTGCGCCCGTCGTTGTGGTAGGCGGCGAGGGTGTCCTCGTTGTGGATGGCGTTGACCAGCCGCTCGTAGGCGGCGTGCAGCAGCGCCATGCCAGGGGCCTCGTAGACGCCGCGGCTCTTGGCCTCGATGATCCGGTTCTCGATCTGGTCGGACATGCCGAGGCCGTGGCGGCCGCCGATCGCGTTGGCCTCCAGCACGAGGTCGACCGCGGAGCCGAACTCCTTGCCGTTGATCGTCACGGGACGACCCTGCTCGAACCCGATGGTGATGTCCTCGGGCGCGATCTCGACGGCGGGGTCCCAGAACCGGACGCCCATGATCGGGTCGACGAGCTCGATGCCGGTGTCGAGGTTCTCCAACGCCTTGGCCTCGTGCGTCGCGCCCCAGATGTTCGCGTCGGTGGAGTACGCCTTCTCGACGCTGGAGCGGTACGGGAGGTCGCGGGCGAGCAGCCACTCGGACATCTCGGTGCGGCCACCGAGCTCACCGACGAACTCGGCGTCCAGCCACGGCTTGTAGATCCTCAGCGACGGGTTGGCCAGCAGGCCGTAGCGGTAGAACCGCTCGATGTCGTTGCCCTTGTAGGTGGAGCCGTCGCCCCAGATCTGCACGTCGTCGTCGAGCATGGCGCGCACCAGCATGGTGCCGGTGACGGCCCGCCCGAGCGGCGTGGTGTTGAAGTACGTGCGGCCGCCCGTCCGGATGTGGAACGCCCCGCAGGCCAGTGCCGCGAGCCCCTCCTCGACCAGCGCGGCCCGGCAGTCGACCAGCCGGGCGATCTCGGCGCCGTAGAGCTGGGCGCGGTCCGGGACCGAGGCGATGTCGGGCTCGTCGTACTGGCCGATGTCGGCCGTGTACGTGCACGGGACCGCGCCCTTCTCACGCATCCACGCGACCGCCACCGAGGTGTCGAGGCCGCCGGAGAAGGCAATGCCGACGCGTTCGCCGGCCGGGAGGGAAGTGAGCACTTTGGACACGCATCAATTATGCACGACGATGCATGATCATACAAACCCCTAGATCCGGACCCCTAGAGCACGGTGATCGCCGTGATCCTCCACTGCTCCTCCACCCGCTCCGCGCGGACCTCCAGTTGACCCGCGCGCGAGGTGTGGTTCCCCTCCCCCGACCGCAGGGTCTGCTGGTCGACGAACACCAGCAGCCGCGCCCGGTCACCGGTCAGCTCCACCACGCCGATGGACCGGACGGTGGTCGTGAACACCACCTGCTGCTCGACCGCTTGCTTCCGGACCTCGCCGAAGAGCGCGGTGTACTGCTCGACAGCCTCACCCGCCAGCACCCGCCGCGCGGACTCCTCGGTGACGTCGGTGTTGCCGTAGTCGTAGGAGAACACCGATCGGACCGCCGCGCCGACCTCGTCGACGACCGCGCTGGTGCCGGACGCGTCCACCAGCGCCGCGTTGGTCGCCCACGGGCTCTCGCGCAGGCGGTCCGCCGCCAGGCCGAACCACAGCGAGGCGACCGCGGACACCACCACGACCGCCGCCAGCACGCCCAGCGCGGACGCCCGCCTCATCCGCCGAACCCCACGACCTGGACCGAGCTGAGCAGCCACTCGTCCCCCACCCTGGTCAGGTCCGTGTCGAACCGGGTGCGCTTGGCGGTGGCCTGACCGCCCTCCGGGGTCACGCTCACCTCCAGCACGGCGATCAGCTCCGCCTGCCCGGAGTGGACGTCCAGCGACGTCACCGCCGCGCCGAGCACCGTCACGGCCGTCACGGTCTTCGCGGCCCCGATGTCCTGCACGTACGCGTCGTGGTCGCGGGTCAACTGGTCCAGCAGCCGTCCGGTCGCCGTCGCCCGCCAGGCCCGCTGCACCTCCTCCGGCTCGCGGTGGTCCAGGGTGTTGAGCACCACGAGCCGCTGCTCGCCCTGGCGCAGCACCTCGTCCCGCGTCTGCGCGAACCGCTGGAGGTCGCCGTGGCCCGCCTCCCACCAGGTCCAGCCGAACCAGAGGGCGCCGAGCACCCCGACGGCGGCGAGCGCCGCGAACAGGCGCATCACTCCCCCAGCCCGAGCAGGCCCGCCAGGCTCGTCGGCGCGGGCCGGGCGTCCAGCGAGCCGAGGACGCCGGGGAGCCGCTGCCGCTGCTGCTCCGGCGCCGGGAGCTGCTGCGGGATCCCGGCGAACGGGGCGTTCTGCGCGCCGCGCACGCTGATCGGGCTGCCCGGCGGCTCAGCGCAGTAGGCCTGGCTGTTCGCCGGGATCGAGGTCACGTCGTCGGCGGGCCGCTGGTGGGTGGTCTCGTAGCCCCTGGTGC
This sequence comes from Umezawaea endophytica, assembly GCF_025061645.1. Classification (GTDB taxonomy): domain Bacteria; phylum Actinomycetota; class Actinomycetes; order Mycobacteriales; family Pseudonocardiaceae; genus Umezawaea; species Umezawaea endophytica. Next base: position 206,725 of record NZ_JANYMP010000001.1, read on the forward strand.
ACGACATCGGGTCGAAGAAGTTGAGGACCGCCCCCAGGTGCCCGGTCCCGTCCGGTGACGTCGTGCGGGTCGTGGCGACCACGATCGGGTAGACCACCAGCGCCTGCTCGATGGCGTCCTTGCGGCTCGTGGTGATCTGCGTCGTGGTGAGCAGGTTCGCCACCAGCACGCTGAGGTCGGTGCCGGAGGTGCGCAGGACGTCGTCGACCTGCCTGGCCACGACGGGCGCCTGCCCGATGACCGCGCGCAGGTCGGGGTCGGACTCCTTGAGCTGGGCGGAGATCCGCGCGAGCCCCTCGCCGAACGCGGCGATGTTCGCCGACTCGGCCCGCTGCGTCTCCAGGACCGTGCGGCCGTCGGCCAGCAGCCCGACCGTCTGCGGGAGGTGGTCGATCGCGGTGCCGGTCAGGGAGTCGGCGCTGTCCAGCAGCCGCTGCAACGGCTCCCCGGCGCCGCTGAACGCGGTGTCCAGCTCGTCCACGACGGTGCGCAGCGACTCGATCGGGACGGACGTGACGAGCGCGTCGAGGTTGGCCAGCACCGATTCCGGGCTGGGCGGGATGGCCGTCCGGTCCAGCGGGATCACCGAGCCCTGGCCGAGGAACGGGCCGTTCTCGTCGTCCGGTTCCAGCTCCACGTACTGCTCGCCGATCGCGGACCGGTTCGCCACCAGCGCGCGCGTGCTCGCCGGGATCGGCGGCGCGGACGGCTCGACGTCGAGGTCCACCTCCACGCCCCAGTCGGTGAGCCGCAGCTCGGTGACGCGGCCGACGGTCACGCCCCGGTAGGCGACCTCGGCGTTGACGAAGATCCCGCCGGAGTCGGTGAGGCGCATGGTCGCCACGTACCCGCGCGCGCCGAACAGCCGGTCCAGCCTGGCGTACTCGGCGCCCGTGTAGGTCACGCCCACCACGGCGATGACGACGAGCACCAGGAGGCGGACCCTGGTCCCCCGGCTGATCACCGCCCACCCCCAAGCAGGTCTTCGAGCACGCCCGCCAGCCCGCCGACCGTGGAGCCCACGACGGGGAAGCCGGGCAGGGCGAGCACGGGCGGTGTGGTCGCGGTCGGCGGCGCGGTCAGCCCCGGCACGGACGTCAGTGGTGGCAGCGGCAGCAGCGGCCGGTCCGCCGAGGCGAGGTTGTCCACCAGGTTCGACAGGTCCAGGTCGATGCGGACGTCGGAGTTGAAGTAGTCGCCCTTGACCGCGTTCGCCGCGTACGGCGTGAACGGGTAGGTGGCGATCGTGGTCATCGCCTTCGGCAGGTCGTGCCCAGCCTCCACCAGCCGCTGGAGGATCGGCACGAGCGCGCGCAGGTCGGCGACGACGTCCTCGCGGCTCCGGTTCAGCGTGTCGACGGCGACGGTCGACAGCTCGTCCAACGCCTGGAGCATGGTCACCAGCTCCACCCGCTGCTCGGTGATCACCTGGAGGCCGGGGGCCAGGTCGTCGAGCGTGGTGGTGATGTTCCCGGTTTGCGCGACCAGCGTCCCGGACAGCCGGTTGAGGCCGTCGATCGCCCTGGTGATGCTGTCCTTCTGCCCGTCGAGGTTGCCGACGAACGTGTCCATCGTGGACAGGAAGGAGCGGATCTGCGGCTCCTTGCCGGACATGGCCGCGTTCAGCTCCTGGACGATCCCGCGGAGCTGGCCGATGCCACCGCCGTTGAGGAGCAGGGACAGCGCGCCGAGCACCTCCTCGATCTCCGGGTTGCGGTTGGTCCGGCTGATCGGGATCACCGCGCCCTCGCCAAGCACGCCCTGCCCCGGCTCACCGGTCGGCGCACCCAGTTCGACGTACTTCTCCCCCAGCAGGCTGGACTGGCGCAGGTGGGCCGACGCGTTCGCGGGCAGCCGCACGTCGCCGTTGAGCGCGACGGTGACGAGCGCGGTCCTGTTGTCCTGCGCCAGTTCCACCCGTTCGACGCGGCCGATCGCGACGTCCGCGGTCTTCACCCCGGCCTGCGGCACCAGGTCCAGCACGTCGGCGAACTCCGCGGTGATCCGGTACGGGTGGTCGCCGAGGTCCGCGCCGCCCGGCAGCGGGACGTCGTAGAGGCCGCCGGAACACCCGCCGAGCGCCAGCACGGCCACCAGGCCCCACCGGGCGTTCACCGGTCCGCTCCCCGGTACCAGACCTCCATGGCGGGCAGCGGCAGCGGCGGCAGCTTGCCCTGCTGGACGGCCGCCAGCACCTCGGCGACCGAGGGCAGCCGGACCACGCCGTCCAGGATCGGCGCCAGTTGCTCGCACGCGGAGGCCAGCGCGTCCGGGACCTGCTTGGGCGTGGTGAGGCGGAGGAGCTTGCACGCCATCAGCACCGGCGGGTAGGTCAGCTCGTTCAGGTTGGCCCGCACGGCGATCGAGCCCGACGCCTCGTCGTAGGCGTTGAGCAGGCCGGACGCCGCGTTGGGCGCGATGTCGAGCACCTCGGCCAGCGCGCCCCGCTGGTCGACGAGCGCTTTCGTGACGCCGGTGAGCCTGCCGACGTTCGACTGGAGCAGCTCCCGGTTCTGCTCGATGAAGCCCTGCACGTCGGTCAGCGCGAGGGCGAGCGAGCCGAGCGCGGCCCCGGCCTGCTCGCTGTCGGCCGCCAGGAACGTGGACACGTCCGCGACCTTGCCGCTGAACTCGCGGACCTGGCTGTCGCTCCGGGCCAGCGCGCCGGTGAAGGTGCGCAGGTTGTCGACCGTGGCGAACAGGTCGCCCTTGGAGCCGTCCAGCGCGGAGGCCGCCTCACCGAGCCGCTTGACGGTGTCGTTGAGGTTCTGCCCGTTCCCGTCGAGGTTCGCCGCGGCGGCGTCGAGCAGGTCGGACACCGCCCCGTCCGCGTTGGCGCCGTTGGGTCCCAGCGCAGTGGAGAGGTCGTTGAGGCTGCGGTACAGGGAGTCCAGCTCCACGGGGGTGGCCGTGCGCTCCCTGGGGATCCCCGCGCCCGGAGCCAGTTCCGCGCCGTCGCGGTAGGCGGGGGTCAACTGCACGTACCGGTCGCTGACCAGGCTGGGCGCCACGACGACCGCGCGCACCTCCGCGGGGACGCGCACGTCCCGGTCCACCAGGATGTCCACGTCGACCTGGCCGCCGCGCGGCCGGACGTCGGTGATCACGCCGACCTGCACGCCGAGCACCCGCACCGCGGATCCGGTGTGGACGCCGATCGCCTTGTCGAACACGGCGGTGATCCGCTTGCCCGCGGTCCCGATCTGCACCCACCACAGCGCTCCGGCGGCCAGCAGCGCGAACACGCAGCCGAGTGCGAGCCACCTGCCGAGGCCGCGGTCCGCGTCCGTCCTCATCGGACACCCGCCGCGAGCGGGGGCAGGCAGCCCTCGGGGTTGACCTGCACGACGTCGGTGATGATCGGCGGCGGGAGCAGGCCGCACAGGTAGCCCTCGAACCAGCGGCCGTTGCCGACGGTGTTGCCGAAGACCCGCACGAACGGCGCCATCGACGCCAGCGCGGCGCTGAGGTTGTCCTGGTTGCGCTGGAGGATCGTGGTCACCCGGTCGAGCTGCTCGAGCGTCGGTTTGAGCTGGGCGGTGTTGTCGGCGACCAGTCCGCGCAGCTCGTCGGCGAGCTTGCGGGTGCCGGACAGCAGGGCGCTGACGGCGTCGCGGCGCAGTTGCAGCTCGCCGAGCAGGAGGTTGCCGTCGGAGATGAGCTTCGTCAGCTCGCCGTCGCGGTCGGCGAGGGTGTTGCTCACCTGGCGCGCGTTCGACGCCAGCGCCACGAGCTGGCGGTCGCGCGAGGAGATGGTGGTGGACAGCGCCGACAGGCCGTCGAGCGCGCCCTTCAGGTGCGGCGGGGTGTCCTTCAGCGCCTCGGCGACGACCTCGAAGCTCTGGGCGAGCTGCCCGGTGTCGATCCGGCTCACCGTCTCCGAGAGCTGACCGACCGCCTGGGAGACGTCGAACGGCGAGAAGGTGCGGTCGCGCGGGATCGCCGCGGCGGGGTCGAGCGGGGAACCGCCCACCGGGGCGAGGTCGAGGTACTTCTCCCCCAGCAGCGTCTTGATCCCGATGGACGCCGACGTGCGGTCCCGAGCCAGGTGTCGCGCACCCGGAACACGACGTCGACCTGGTCGGCCGCCAGCTCCACGTCGGTCACCTTGCCGACCTTCACCCCGGCGACGCGGACCTCGTTGCCCGAGGCCAGTCCGGCCGACTCGGCGAAGTGCGCCCGGTAGGTCACGCCGCCGCCGATCAGCGGCAGGTCGTCGAGGTTGAACGCGACGACCCCGCCCAATAACAGGATCACCAGCGTCGCGACGCCGACGTGCGCCTGGTCGCGTTCTCGCAGCGGTTTCACGGGCCGCACCTCTCGGGCATCCTCGTCGCGGGCAGGGGGGCGATGGGCAGCTCGACGCTCAGCGACGAGATGCCGACGGTCCCGGACATCCGGCACAGGAAGAAGTTGAACCAGCTCCCGTAGCTCGCGGTCCTGGTGAACGCCTGGAGGTTGCCGGGAAGGCCGATCAGCAGCTCATCGATCACCTGCCCGCTGTCGCCGAGGTTGGCCGACAGCAGGCCGAGCGCCGCGATGTCGTCCTTGAGCGGTGGCCGCGCGTCGGTCAGGAGCCCGGCGGTGGTGTTCGTCAGGTCGCCCAGCGCGCCGATGGCGGCACCGATCGGCTTGCGCTGCTCGGCCAGGCCCGTCGCGAGCTGCTGCACCTGGACGATCAGCCCGGACAGCTCGGGGCCGCGGGCGTTCACCGCGCCCAACACGGAGTTCAGGTTGTCGATCACCTGCCCGATCACCGCGTCCTTGTCGGCCAGCGCGGTGGTGATGGACGCGGTGTGCGCGAGCAGGCTGTCGATGGTGCCGCCTTCTCCTTGCAGCACCTGGATGATCTCGTGGGACAGCTCGTTCACCTGCTCGGGGTCGAGTGCCTCGAACAGCGGCTTGAACCCGTTGAACAGCACCGTGAGGTTCAGCGCGGGCCGGGTCCGCTCCAGCGGGATCGCGCCGCCGGGCGGCAGGGTGGCGCCGACGTCCCCGACGCCCACGTCCAGCGCCACGTAGCGCTGGCCGATCAGGTTGCGGTACCTGATCACCGCCGAGACGCTCGCGGGCAGCACCCGCCGCTCGTCCACGTCGAAGCCGACCTCGGCGAGCGTGCGGTCGGCCACCTCGATCGACGTGACCCGCCCGACGCGGACGCCGGACATCCGCACGTCGTCGCCGACGTTGAGCCCGACGACGTCGGTGAACCTGGCCGTGTACGGCGAGGTGCCGCCACCGCCGAAGTTCGCGATCGTCGCGCCGAGCACCCAGGTCAGCGTGATCGTCACCACCGCGAAGACCACCAGCTTCACCAGCGCCGGCCGGAAGGCGTTCACCGCAGCTCCACCTCCGTCCCCCGGTAGAGCGGCCCGACCAGCAGGGCGCCCCAGCTCGGCACCTCCTCCGGCATCACGCCGACCTGCGGTGCCAGCAGCAGGCCGACGAGTTCCTGCTCCTGCGGGGAGTTCGCCAGCGCGGGCGCTCCGGCGGAGGACGGTTTCGTGGAGCCGTCGAGCACGGGACCGCCGGGCGGGTACTGCGGGAACTTGCCCGGCGGCTCGACCGGGTCGTAGCAGCGCGGGCCGCGCTTGTCGTCGTAGCGCGGGGTGTCGACGCCAGGCAGGTACTTCCCGCGGCTGGTGGTGATCTCCAGGGTGAACTTGCCCATCTCCGGGTGTTCGGTCCCCTTGCCGAAGGTGAAGTCGGCCCGGTCGACGGAGTCGGCGAGCTGCTTGAGCACGCACGGGTACTCGGGCGCGTACCTGGCGAGCAGTTCGAGGGTCGGCCGGGCGGTCGCGCTGAGGTTGATCACGTTGTTCCTGTTGACCAGCAGGAAGTTCCCGAGGTCGATGGAGGTGGTCGTGAGGCTGCCGTACAGGTCGAGCAGGTTCTCCCGCTGCTCGACGAGGGTCCGGCTGGTGGTGGTCAGGTCGGCCAGCGCCCCCAGCAGGTCCGGTGCCACGTCGGCGTAGTCGTCGGCCACGTCGGCGAGCGCGGCGATGTCCGCGTTGAGGTCCGGGATGGACTCGTTGAGCGCGGCCACGTACCGGTCGAGCCGCACGACGGTGTCGCCGAGCCGCGCGCCCCGCCCCTCCAGCGCCCAGGACATCGCGCCGAGCGTGGCCGCCAGCTTCTGCGGCTGCACGGCTTGCAGCAGCGGCATGAGGTTCGTCAGCACCTCGTCGATCTCGATCGCGGCGCTGCTGCGGTCCTGGCCGATCACGTCCCCGGCCGCGAGCCGCGCCACCGACGGCCGTTCGGGGACTTGCAGCGCCACGTACCGCTCGCCGAAGAGCGTCTTCGGCAATAGTCGCGCGGCGACGTTGCTCGGGATCAGGTCCACCTTGTCCGGTCGCAGCGCGAGGTCGAGCACGGCGCCACCGCCGGACGCCCGCACGGCCCGCACCTCGCCGACGAGGACCCCGCGGATCTTCACGTCGGCTCCCCGCTGGAGCTGGCTGCCGACGCCGGTCGCCTCCAGCCGGACGAGCACCACCGACGTGAACACCTTGCGGTACACGGCGATCGACCCGGAGACGAACAGCGCGGCGACGAGCAGGAACACCACGCCCAGCGCCTGGTGCCGCCGACGGGTGCTCACCCGGCTATCCGCACCGTCGTGGTGGCGCCCCAGATGGCCAGGCTGAGGAAGAAGTCCAGCACCATCTGGAGCACCAGCGCCGCCCGGACGGCCCGGCCGACCGCGACGCCGACACCGGCGGGGCCTCCGCTGGCGTGGTAGCCGTAGTAGCAGTGCGCCAGGATCACGACGGTCGCGAACACCATGACCTTGAGGAACGACCACAGGACGTCCTGCGGCGACAGGAAGAGCGTGAAGTAGTGGTCGTAGGTGCCCGCGGACTGGCCGTAGAACAGCACGGTCACCTGTCTGGACGCCAGGTAGGAGCAGAGCAGGCCGACCACGTACAGCGGGATCACCGCGCCGAGCCCGGCGATCACCCGCGTGGTCACCAGGAACGGCACGCTGGGCACGCCCATCACCTCCAGCGCGTCGATCTCCTCGGAGATCCGCATCGCGCCGAGCTGGGCGGTGAACCCGCACCCGACGGTCGCCGACAGCGCGAGGCCCGCCGCCAGCGGCGCCACCTCCCTGGTGTTGAAGTAGGCGGAGATGAACCCGGTCAGCGCGGCGGTGCCCATCTGGTTGAGCGCCGCGTACCCCTGGAGCCCCACGATCATCCCGGTGAACAGGGTCATGCCGATCATCACGCCGAGCGTGCCGCCGATGATCGCGAGCGCCCCGCTGCCGAAGGTCACCTCGGCGAGCAGCCGCAGCGTCTCCCTGGAGTGGCGGAGCAGGGTCGCGGGGACCCAGGCGATCACCCGGCCGTAGAACGCGAGCTGGTGGCCGAGCCCCTCGAGCGCGTCGAACGGCTTCGACGGCAGCCGGACCGCGGCCATCACATCCCCTTCGCCGGGACGACGCTCAGGTAGATCGCGGTCAGCACCACGTTGATCAGGAACAGCAGCAGGAACGTGATGACGACGGCCTGGTTGACGGCGTCCCCGACGCCCTTGGGGCCCGCGGGCGGGTTCAGCCCGCGGTAGGCCGCGACGACACCCGCGACGAACCCGTAGAGCAGCGCCTTGACCTCGCTGATGTACAGGTCGGGCAACTGGGCGAGCGCGTTGAAGCTGGCCAGGTAGGCGCCGGGGGTGCCACCCTGCATGACCACGTTGAAGAAGTAGCCGCCGAGCACGCCGACGACGCTGACCACCCCGTTGAGCAGCACCGCGACCATCATCGCGCCCAGCACCCTCGGCACGACCAGGCGGTGCACCGCCGAGACCCCCATGACCTCCAGCGCGTCGATCTCGTCGCGGATCTTGCGCGCGCCGATGTCCGCGCACATCGCCGAGCCGCCCGCGCCCGCCACGAGCAGCGCGGTGATCAGGGGGCTCGCCTGCTGGATGATCGCCAGCGCGCTCGCGGCCCCGGTGAACGACTGCGCGCCGATCTGCTTGGTCAGCGCGCCGAGCTGGAGCGCGATCACCGCGCCGAACGGGATGGAGACCAGCGCGGTCGGCAGGATAGTCACGCTCGCGAAGAACCAGGCCTGGGTCACGACCTCCTTGAACTGGAACGGCCTGCGGGGCACCATCCGCAGCACGTCCCAGGCGAGCGACGACATCCGGCCGACCTGGCGGAACGCGGCTGCGCCGAAGTAGCTGTGCTGGATGTCGCCGCTCACCACGCCTCCCCGGATCACCTCAGGCTGGAGCGTTACCCGGATCACACTAGAATCTGTTCTCTTTTATCTCAAGGGGCACCGCTCCGACCCGGCTGAATGCCTACCAGTACTGACCTGCGGGGATGACGATCGAAACCGGAGCGAATCCACTTTCACTAGAACTCGTTCTAGAGGATTGCTCAGTTCTGGGCGGACAGCGCGGCGATGACCTTGTCCTGGGTGATGGGCAGGTCGCGGATCCGGTGCCCGATGGCGTGGTGCACGGCGTTGCCGATGGCCGCGGTGACGCCGGTCATCGGGGTCTCGCCGAAGCCGCGGGCACCGAGCGCGGGACTCGCCGGGTCCGGCCGGTCGACGAAGCCGACGTCGATGTCCGGCACGTCCGCGTTGACCGGCACGAGGTAGCCGGACAGGTTGGGGGTGACGACCCGGCCGAGGTGCGGGTCCACCAGCGTGTGCTCGGTGAGGGTGAAGCCGATGCCCCACACCGCGCCGCCGATCGCCTGGCTGCGGACGGTCTGCCGGTTCAGCACCCGGCCGGGGTCGAAGACGCCCACGACCCTGCGGACCCGCACCCGGCCGGTCACCGGGTCGACCCGCACCTCGACGAACACCGCGCCCACGGAGTAGCCCAGCGGCACGGGAACGGGGTTGCTGGTCACCTCGACGGGCGTGCCGCGCCTGCGCACCACGTCCCGGTAGGAGACCCGCCGCCGGGGCTGGTCCGCCACGAACAGGTAGCCGTCGGCGGTGCCGACGCGGTCCGGCGGCACGCCGTGCAGCGGACCGCCGACGTCCGCGACGGCGGCGGCGACCACCTGCTCGCGGGCCGCGGTGGCCGCCCTGACCACCCCGCTGCCGACGCTCGGCACGGTCGCCGAGGCCGCGGAGGCGAACGCGGGCGGGTAGTCCGTGTCGCCGAGCGCGAAGACGACGTGGTGGGCGGGCAGTCCGAGCACCTCGGCCCCGACCTGGGCCATCACCGTGGACGTCCCCGTGCCGATCTCCTGCGTGCCGGACCGGATGGTCGCGGTGCCGTCGAGCCCGATCGTCACGGTGGCCCCGGAACCGGGGCGCCCGCCCGCCGTGTGCGCGGCCGTGGCCATGCCCAGGCCGACCAGCTCGCCACCGTCGCGCATGGACCCCGGTCGGGGGTCGCGGTTCGACCAGCCGAAGCGGCGGGCACCCTCCTCGTAGCACTCGCGCAGGTGGTTGCTGCCGTGCCGGACCCCGGTCTCCTGGTTGGTGTCCGACCAGTTGCGCAGCCGCAGCTCGACCGGGTCGACGCCGAGCGCGTGGCTCAGCTCGTCCAGCGCGGACTCCAGCGCGTGGGAGGTCGCCGCCTCCGGCGACCGCACGAAGCTGCCGGTGGGGAGGTCAAGGCGCACGGCGCGCTGGGTGGAGCGCACGTTCGGGCAGGCGTAGAGCATCCGCGTCGGCTCGGAGCTGTTGAACAGCGCCTCCTCGGTGCGCGACACCTGCTGCGTCACGACGTGCTCGATCGCGGTGAGCCCGCCGTCGCGGGTCGCGCCGACGCGGAGCACCTGGTGGGTCTCGGCGCGGTGGCCGTTGGAGGTGTAGGTGTCGGCTCGGGTCAGGACGAGCTTCACCGGCCTGCCGACCTGCCGCGCGACCGCCGCGGCGAGCACGGTGTGCGGCCACACCGGGCCCTTGGCGCCGAACCCGCCGCCGACGAAGGGCGTGACGACCCGGACGTTCTCGCGCGGCAGGCCGAACGCCTGCATGAGCGCGTTCTGGCTGTTGCCGATGCCCTGCGTGGATTCGTGCACGGTCAGCCGGTCGCCGGTCCACTCAGCCACCGTGGCCGACGGTTCCAGGGCGTTGTGGTGCTGCAACGGCGTCGTGCACGTGGTCTCGACCACCACGTCCGCCGCGGCGAACCCGGCCGCGACGTCGCCGCGCAGGTAGTCGTTGGGGCCGTCGTTGCCCGGTGGCGGCACGTAGGCGTCGGCCATCGAGTCGGCGAGCACGACCCGTGGCACTTCGGCCTCGTACGACACGCGGAGCAGCGTCGCGGCGTACCGCGCCTGTTCGAGAGTTTCCGCGACGACCACCGCGACGGGCTGGCCCGCGTGCCGGACCACGTCGTCCTGCACGGGCAGGAAGCGCTTGAAGTAGGCGGCCGTCGGGCCGGGCACGGTGAGCCGGGGCATGGTCAGGTGGGTGAAGACACCGAGCACGCCGGGCGCCGACCGCGCCGCCGCCGTCTCCAGCGCGGAGACGCGACCGCGCGCGATGGTGCTGGTCACCAGCACGGCATGGGTCACGCCCGCCACGTCGGCGTCCGCGGCGTACCGGGCAGCCCCGGTGACCTTGGCGACGCCGTCCACCCGCGTGAGCGGTCGACCGATCGGTGACGGGCTCATCGGGTCCTCCTGAACCGGCGCAGGACGTCGGTGGTCGCGCGCTGGAGCAGGGGGACCTTGAAGGCGTTGTGCTCGCGCGGCACGGCGTCGCGCACCAGCGCGGTGACGGCGGCGCTGATCGCCTGGTCGTCCAGGGGCCTGCCGACCAGTTCCCGTTCCGCCTCGTGCGACCGCCACGGCCGCGGCGCGACCCCGCCGAACACCAGGCGCGCCTCGCGCACGACGTCCCCGCTCACCCGCACGGCGGCGGCCACCGAGACCACCGCGAACTCGAAGGTCGCCCGGTCGCGGACCTTGAGGTACCGCGAAGTCCCGGCCAACTCGGTGACGGGCACGTCGACACCGGTGATCAGCTCCCCCGGCCGCAGCGCGGACTCCACGTGCGGGGTGTCGCCGGGCAGCGGGTAGAACTCCGCCACCGGGATGGCGCGCGGGCCGTCGGCGCCGAGGACGCGCACGGTGGCGTCCAGCGCGGTGAGGGCCACGGCCAGGTCGGACGGGTGGACCGCGATGCAGTGGTCGCTGCCGCCGAGGACGGCGTGCCACCGGTTCATCCCGTCCAGCGCGGCACACCCGCTGCCGGGTTCCCTCTTGTTGCACGGCATGGTGGCGTCGCGGAAGTACCAGCACCGCGTGCGCTGCAAGAGGTTGCCGCCCAGGGACGCCATGTTGCGCACCTGCGGCGACGCGCTCGCCAGCAGCGCCTGCGCGAGCGCGGGAAGCCTGCGGACGACCTCCCGGTGCGCGGCGACGTCGCTCATCCTGTTCAGGGAGCCGAGGCGGACGAGTTGGTCGGAGACCCGAACGTCGTTCAGCGGCAGGGAGTTGATGTCGACCAGGCGGTCGTGCCGCTGCACGCCGTCCTTCATCAGGTTGAGCAGGTCGGTGCCGCCCGCGATGTAGCGGGAGCCGGGCGCGGTGCCGAGCGCGACGGCGTCGGCGGGCCGGTCGGGGCGGGTGTAGGTGAACGAGTCCATTCAGGACAGCTCCTCTGCGGCGTCGCGAACGGCCGCCACGATGTTGGGGTAGCAGCCGCAGCGGCACAGGTTGCCGCTCATCCACTCGCGGATCTCGTCGTCGGACCCGGCGTGCCCCTCGGCGACGCACGCGACGGCCGACATGACCTGCCCCGGCGTGCAGAAGCCGCACTGGAACCCGTCGCGGCGGAGGAACGCGGCCTGCACGGGGTGCAGCTCACCGCCCGCCAGGCCTTCGACGGTGGTGATCTCGCGGTTCTGCTGCATGACGGCGAGCGTCAGGCACGACTTGATCCGCCGTCCGTCGACGTGGACGGTGCACGCGCCGCACTCGCCCCGGTCGCAGCCCTTCTTCGTACCGGTCAAGCCGATGCGCTCGCGCAGGGCGTCGAGCAGCGTCACCCGCGGTTCGAGGACCTGCTCGTACACCTTCCCGTTGACGCGCAGGGACATCGGCACGGTGCTGTCGGCCGACGCCTCCCGCGGCCACAGCGGTATGGCCGTGGCCGCCGCACCGGCCTTGAGCACGGTGCGCCGGGTCGGCGTGAAGGCCGACGGGGGTTCTTCCTCGGGCATCGGGACGCCTCCACGTGTTATCGATGGCAACGTGGAAAAGCTACCAAAGATAACGTAACGCCGGCAACGTCCGAATGCTATCGATGTCAACAGCTAGGCGGTGGCGATCCTGGTCAGCCACTCCTCGAGCAGGCCTCGCTCCAGTGCGCTCAGCGCTCCGAGGGTGGGCACGACGGCGCGCAGCGCGACGGCCGTGCTGACCGGATCCACACCGGACCGCTCGGGCGCGGCGGGGCCGGTGGTGACCGCGGCGATGGTCGACTCGCGGGCCAGCAGCGACAGTGCCGGGTCTCGCTCTTCTTCCGGGAGGCTGATCAGCGTGAACGTCATCCCGCACCCGGCGGCGTGGACGAGGTGCGCCGCACGTTCCTCGGTGACCTTCAGCCGACCGGCCTCCGCGACCCGCTTGACCTTGCCGGCGAGCACGGCCGACGCCTGCCGCGCCGCGGGCGACTCCACACCGGGCCGGGCGTCGCCGTAGATCAGCGAGTACAGCGCCGGGTTGCGCACCCCGAAGTCGACGTGCAGGTCCCACCCGTGCCGCAGGTCCTCCACCGGGTCGTCCGTCTCGGCGAGCGACGTCTTGCTCCGCAGGTAAACCTCAAAGCCGTGACTGGCGACCGCGTCCAGCAACCCCTGCTTGTCACCGAAGATCCGGTAGAGGGTAGGCGACTGCACCCCCGACGCGGCACACACGGCCCGCGTCGACAACGCCTCCCGCCCCCCTTCGGCCAGCAGGTCGGAGGCGGCCCCGATGATCCGCTCACGCGTGAGGTCTCTCTTCATGATGGCGACGGTAACAGGAGACCGTTACCGCTTGACCAGCGACGACGGCGGCTACAACGTCCCGAACAACTCGACGACCCGCCGCGGCACCTCGTCCCGAGGCACCTCGTCCTCGAAGTAGCCGCCGTGGTCAGGGAACAGGAAAACCTCGAACCCGGCCTCGGCGATGGCTTCGAAGTACTCCTCCCCCAGTTCGAAGGTGAAGTACCGCAGGTCGCCGAGGTAAGCGGTGATCACCAGTTCCCGCAGCCGCGGACTCAGACGAGCGATCTCGCCTTCCCAGCCCCGCACGAGGTCGTCGACAGCCACCACCTCAGCCACACCTTCCCGTCGAAACACGCACCCAACCTCCCCCTGTCCAGCGACAGTATCCAGCCATCGCTCATCCGGATCTGGCTCCCCAACGACGCCGACCACCGGGTTCGAACTGCCGGCAAGATCGGTCCGTGACCTTCATCCGCTACGAGGCAGAACAGGCGAGTCCCGGCAAGACCCCGACAGGGATCTTCGGCCTTGCCAACGGACTCGCCCGCTCAGGGCGGCTGACACCGGAGGACCGGGCGTTCTGGCGAGCGGGCAACGATTGGTACGACGCGGCGTACCAGGATCCGGGCGCCGTGGATCCCGCGCTGTTCGACAAGACCGTCAACCCTGTCGTGTCCTGCTGGTTCAGGGAATCCGCTGCCGCCCACCTGCTCGCCAGGGTGCCCGCCTATCTCGCCTTGCTCGACCGCTACGGCGTCGGTTGGGTCGAGCGACGGTCGCATGACCCTGGCGTGGTCTTGTACGCCGACGACGTGCAAATCGTCGTCCGGCCACACGACTCAACCCGGCCGTAGCGGGCGACAGTTCGGTCAGCGTCTCAACGGAGCGCCTTCAACCACCTCGTTGCTCCTGGCCATCCGACGAGTCACCCGAAGGCCTTCACCTCCAGCATCCCCACCGAGTTCGTTCCGCTCTGGAGCACCACCCGCAACCGCGTGGTGCTGACCCCGCTGAACGTGACCTCGTTGTACCGATCCCCCGCCGCGGGATACCCGCTCGCCCCCGGCACGTCCACGTACGACCCGCCGTCCCAGTACTGGACCTTCCACGACGCCGGCAGCCGCACTCCCCCGTTGTCGTCGAAGAAGTACACCTGCGCCGACTTCACCGTCTGCGCCGCGGACCAGGTCAACTCACCCCACTGCTCTCCGGTGTTAGGCCAAGTCGCCCACCGCGGGTTGACCGTGTCGTTCGACGCGGGCGGGTCGACCCCGTCGTTCAAAGCGGCCACGCTCTCCCAAGACGACGTGTACGAAGCGGAAGCCGTAGCGGCCAACGCCAGGTTCGTCGACGGCGCCGGATCGTTGCCGCCGCCGCGGTTGTACACCTTCACCTCGGTCAACCCGGTCTTGAACCCCGCCGCGTGGGTCATCACCACCCGCACGCGCTGCGCGCTCACGGGTGTGAAGCGGACGATGTTGTAGTTGGCCCGCGGGGTGCCGGGTGATCGTGACTGCCCGGACGCGTCGGCCCACGCGCTGCCGTTCCAGTACTGGACGGTGTACGCCGACGGTGCCCGGTACCGGTTGCCCGCGCGGTCGTCGCGGAAGTGCAGGCGCACCTCGTCGACCGTCCTGGACTGCCCGAAGTTCACCTCGTACCAGTCGGAAGCGTTGGGAGACCCCGAACTCCCCCAGATCGGCTCGTTGATCGGGAACCCGTCGACCGCCGCGCCGGTGGACGTGCCGGACGCCGTGTAGGACGCCGACACGGCCGCGCCCGAAGCGAGGTTGGGGGTCGTGGAGGTCAGGTCCGCGCCCGCCTTCGCGAACACGTCCACCATGCGCGCGCTGCTCTGCACCACGTTCTGCGGCGCCTGGAGCCCCGGCACGGCGGCGCTGTACGTCACGGTCCCGACCCCGCTCGGCAGGCTGACCGCCCCCGTGGCCGGGTTGTAGAGGACGCGGGTGAGGCGGTCGACGGTGAACGCGCGGGTCCCGTTGAGGTAGACCGAGTACCCCTGCGGCACACCGCTGTAGCGGACCACCCCGTCGGCCGGGTCGTCCCACACCACGCTCAGGTCGGTGTTGCGGTAGCGCAGGTTGTTCACCGCGAAGTGCGACCAGCCGATGGCGATCGGCGACAGCTCGACCTGCGCGTCGGAGCGCGGCCGGAGCCCGGCGACGTCCTCGACCACGGTCCAGTTGCTGCTGCCGAGGATGTTGTGGTGGATCCAGGACCGGTAGTCGATGGCGCGGGTGCCCGCGTTCCAGTCCGCCCAGAACTCGTTGGCGTCCGGCCACTGGGTGTTGCCGCCGACGTACTGGGCCCACGCGTTCCAGTAGAGCAGCTTCTTGTAGTCCTCGGCCGTCATCCACTGGTTGGGGTAGTTCCGCAGCACCGAGGAGTAGAGCCGGAACTGCACCGTGGAGTTGATGGTGGAGAAGTTGTTGGAACCGGGGTGACCGGCCGCCGCCGCTTCGGCCTTGTCCTTCTGGTTGGCCGTGTAGAAGGGGAATACCGGGTACTCGGCCGGGTTGTCGAACAGCCGTAGCGCCTCGCGGTACTGCTCGGTGTTGGGCATCAGCCCGACGGAGTACGGGTAGTAGTTGTTGATCTCCTTCCACGGCACGTGCTCGTTGGTGGCGACGTGCTTGTGCTCCAGCAGCCTGCGGTTCGGGTTCCACAGCGTGGAGACGACGCCGGTGCGGATCCGGTCCGCGAGCGCCTGCATCTCGGTGGCCTTGGCGGTGTTGCCGGTGACCGCGTACGCCTGCTGCGCGGCCATCGCACCGCTCCACACGTACGCCGTCTCGGCGCGGTCGAGCCGTCCCGCCCGCCAGTCGAACGAGACCGCGTCGGCGTCGTTGCCGGTCAGGGCGCCCCAGTCGTACTCGATGACGCCGTTGTTGTTGGTGTCGTAGTAGGAGAGCTGCCCCTTCGCGTCACCCTCGGCGTACCTGGCGAGGTTGCCCGCGATCACGGGCTGGCCGCCGTGGACCTGGTAGCTGCGCCAGGCCGCCTCGGAGATGTACTGGGTGTAGGAGTTGGACCAGTTCTCCGGGTCGCCGGGGTTGTCCATGAACCGGCCGCCCTTGGACGTCTGCCCGGCCGACAGCCACGGCCCGTAGGAGTAGACCGGGTCGCGCAGGTACTTCAGGTCGTCGATGTGCATCGGCTGGGTCAGCGCGATGGCGTTGTTGTAGCCGGTGACGCCCTCGATGGACACCGGGAACTGGTAGTCCTGGCCGGGGATGTCCACGTCCAGGTGGTTGAAGCGCATCAGCCACCAGCGGTAGTAGACGTTCTTCTTGATCGCCGGGTCCGGCACGTCGATGTACGGGATGTTGTCCGCCCACCAGCGGTTGTAGTCGCGCACGTGGGTCGCGAACGCGGTCGACGGCGAGTAGCCGCGGTAGGCGTTGTACTCGGTCAGGGACTCCGGGATCTCGGTGGTGACGAACCCCATGACGACCTTGGTGGTGACGGTCTGGCCCGCGCCCACCGTCACCGAGCGCTCCAGCCCGCCGCTCGCGGCGGTGAACCCGTCACCGGACAGCCTCGGGTAGATCGTGGTGAGGTTGTTCTTCACCGCCCGGCTGCCGGTCAGCTCCGACCCGCTGCCGCTCGTCGCGTACGGCGAGGTGGCGCGCAGCCGCAGCGTCGTGGAACCGCTGCCGCTGTTGACGATGGACAGGTTCGTGACGGCGACGTTGTTGTGGGTGATGAACTTCGTCATGTCGACGCGGACCGAACCGCTGGTGAAGACGCCCTTCCAGTGGCTCGGCGCCTGCCAGCGCCCGCTGACCTGCTCGGCGAAGCTGCCCGGCGTGATCGTGACCGAGTAGGCGTTCTGGGAGCTGATGTTGTCCCAGTACGCGGCGTTCCCGCCGAACCCGATCACGGCCGGGTTGTGGGTGTTCAGGTACAGCCCGCGACCGCGGGTCATCAGCCACGGTCCGGCCGGGTCGTTGCCTGGTCTGGCGAGCAGCCGGTCCATCCAGAAGTCGGTGCCGGAGCTCTCCGCGTCGTAGATGGCGCGCATCGTGCTGCCGGTGCTGTAACCGACCGGTGGGGCGGGGATCGCGGGTCCGGAGAACGTGGGGTAGCCGATGGTCTGGGCCGCCGAAGCGGTGACGACGGGGACGGTCGGGGTGGCCGCGACGAGGACCGCGGCCAGCACCACCGCCCACCGCGCCCGCACGGCGCGTCGGGTGAGCAGCACGGTGTGCACCTCTCGGGAGGGTGGGGATCAGGCTTGGAAGGCTTGCCACTCCAGGATTCCGGTGGAGTGGTCCGGTGTGGACGTGACGCTCAACCGCAACCGGCTGGTCGTGACCGCGGTGAACGTGGTGGTGTTGAAGGTGTTGCCCGCGACGCCGCAGGCCGACTGCCCCGGCACCGGCGCGTAGGCGCTGCCGGTCCAGTACTGGACCTCGCACGAGGCGGGCAGGTCGATGCCCTGGTCGTCGTCGAACCAGTAGGTGGCGACCCTGTCGACCGACCGGGCCGACGGCCACGTGTACTCGACCCACTGCGTGCCCCGCTCGGGCCAGTTGCCGTACGCGAGGTTGGCGCGGTCACCCGAGTTCGCGGGCACGCCGCCGTTGTTGACGGCCTCCAGGTGCTCCCACGCGGAGACGAACGACGTGGACCGCGCCGCCGAGGGCGCGATGTTGGTCCCCGTGCCGGTGCCGGGGTTCGGTGGTGGTCCGGTCGTGGTCTGCACGACCTTCTGCATGGTGCCGTCGGCGTTGAAGTACAGCCGGTCCACGGCGACCGAGCGGCGGAAGTTGCCGCCGCCGGGGGCGCTCGCGTTGTGGTAGACGATGTACCACTGCCCGTTGAACTGCACGACACCCGCGTGGTTCGTGGTCGAGGAGACCTGGCCCAGCACCACACCCCGGTGCGTCCACGGCCCCAGCGGGCTGGTGGCCGTGGCGTAGCGCTGGCAGGCGTAGCTCGACGACGTGACGCAGCCGTTGGTGTCGTTGGCCGCGTACACCAGGTAGTAGAGGCTCGCGCGCTTGAACATCCAGGGCGCTTCCCAGTAGTCGGTGAGCCCGGTCGGCGTGACCACCGGTCCGTCCAGCTCGATCATGTTCGACTTGAGCTTCGCCGCGAGGACTCCCCAGTACCCGCCCCAGTACAGGTAGGCCTGGCCGTCGTCGTCGGTGAAGACGGTCGGGTCGATGTTCAGCCCGGACGAGTTCGGGGTGCTGTCGCTGACGAGCGGGCCGCCCTTGGCGTCGGTGAACGGCCCGAGCGGGCTGTCCCCGACGGCGACGCCGATGTCCATCCACCCGGCGCCGTTGCCGTTGACCGAGGTGTACCAGTAGTACTTGCCACCGCGCGGTTCCACCTCACTGGCCCACGCGTCCGCACCCGCCCACTTGAAGGTGGCGACGGACGCGCGAGCGCCGTGGTCGGTCCAGGTGGCCGCGTCGGTCGACGACAGCACCCGCCACTCGCGCATCAGGAAGTTGCTCCCGCCGGACGGGGCTTCGTCGCGACCGGCGTAGACGTACATCGTGTTGCCGACGACCAGCGGGGCCGGGTCGGCGGTGTAGTAGGAGGTGATGATCGGGTTCGCAGCGTGCGCGGGTACCGCGACGACGGCACCGGCGACGAGCACCGCGGCGGCCGCGAGCCTGGCGGCCCAGCGGGTGGCGGGCATGGCTTCTCCTTCGGGGAACGGCTCTACAGCCCGGTCGTGTGCAGGTCCGCGACCTCGGCCGCGGTCAGCGCGCGGGCGTAGACGCGGAACCCGTCCACCGCCCCGTCGAGGGAGGGGTCGCCCGTGTACTGCGAGCGGCCGATCCAGTTCTGACCCGTGCCGCCGAGCGCCGCGGGCCGGACCGTCAGCGCGGTGTTGCGGGCGACCTCGGCGCCGTTGACGTGCAGGACGCCCAGATCCCCCTGCTGCGTCACGGCGACGTGCGTCCACACCCCGACCGGCAGCGGGCTCGCGGCGTCGATCCGCTGCTCCCCCGCGGCGCCGGACGCGGTGATCGCGAACCGGGCGCCGCCCGCCGAACTCCGCGGGGTGAGGTAGAGGTACGCGCCGGTGCCCGCGCCGAAGTCGAACAGCCTGGCCCACGTGGCGACCGCGTCCAACCGGACCCAGGCCGCCACGCTGAACGCGCTCGCGCCCGCCAGCAGGCCCGACGGCAGCACGACGTGCGCGCCGGACCCGGTGAGGTCGACGGCGCCCCCGGTGCGACCAGTGGTCCAGCCCGCGCCGCCCGCCAGCGTCGCAGTGCGGCCGTTGCCGGTGGCGTCGGCCGCCACCGTGCCCGACCCGGCGTCGAACGGGTAGTGCGCGACGAACGGCGGTGGCGGCGGAGTGCCGTCGACCCTCCAGTAGACGGTGTAGCGCTGGCCCTGCGTGCGGAAGAACGGCAACAGCGTGACCTGCCCGGTGCTCGCGGTGCCCGTGTACTGCAACGGGGTCTGGGTCGCGCGCAGCGTGGCGGGCTGGAGCGTCGGCATCGTCTGGAGGTTGGTCGTGCCGTAGGCGCCCGCCAGCACGATCGGACCGTGCCGGACCGCCTGCACCGCCGGGTCGTCCGGGGTGGCCTCCCTCGTCAGCGCCATCGGCAGGCTCACGTCGACGACGTCACCGCTCGCCCAGGTCCGGTTGATCCGCGCGTAGGTGCCCGCAACCGGGGCGGCCTGCGGCACGCCGTTGACCCGCAGCTCCGCGCCGGTCGTCCACGACGGGACGCGCACGCGCAGGTCGATCGCGCCGGACCCGGTGATGGTCAGCCGGGTGGAGGCCGCGTCGGGGAACGTGGTGTCCTGCCGGACCGTGATGCCGCGCCCCGGCCAGGTCAGCACCGAGGCGATGAACAGGTTGACGTACAGGGTGTTCCCGGAGTGCAGGTAGACGCTGTCGCCGTGCTTGGTGTTGGTCTCCATGCCGGTGCCGTGGCAGCAGGTGAAGTCGTCGTAGTCGTTGCTGAACGACCGGGCCCCGCCGGGTCGCAGCGGCACGTAGTAGCTGTGGTGCCCGTGCGCGGAGTTCGGGTTCTGCGCGCCGAGGAGGTGGTTGTAGAGCGCCTTCTCGTGGAAGTCGAAGTAGTCGGCGCGGCTCGGGTCGGTGCGGAAGAGCTGCCGGGTGAGCTTGAGCATGTTGTAGGTGTTGCAGCACTCGCAGGTGCTGTCCGACAGCTCGGAGGCGATCCGGCCGGGGGCCTTGAAGTACTCGCCGTTGGAGTTGCCGCCGATGGCGTAGGTGTGGCGGCCGGTGACGATGGTCCAGAAGGTCGAGGCGATGTCGCGGTACCGCGTGGTGCCGGTGGCGTGGTACTCGCGGATCGCGCCGATCGCCTTGGGGATCTGGGTGTTGGCGTGGTACCCGTTGAGCGCGTCGGTGCCCGCGGCCAGCGGGTCGAAGACCTCCGCGTGGTCGAAGTACTGGGCGCTGGTCAGGTGCGCCGGGTCGCCGGTCACCTGGTAGAGGTTGGTCAGGACCTCGTTCATGCCGCCGAACTCGGTCTTCAGCATGGCCTGGCGCTGGGCGTAGGTCAGCGCGCTGTTGCGGGTCCGCACCCACGCCGCCATGCGGGTGAGCACGGTGAGCGCCTGCGCGTTGCCGACCAGGAGGTGGGCGTCCAGCAGGCCCGCCATGACCTTGTGCAGCGTGTAGTAGGGGGCCCACACCGGTTCGCGGGCCTCGACGCGGGCGATGAAGCTCTCCGGGAACGCCGACAGGTAGCCCGCCGTGTACCCGGCGGCCTGGGCCCGGTCCTGGCAGGTCGCGAGCTGCGCGACCAGGTAGTCGGTCTTGGTGGAGAACGCGGTGTCGCCGGTGCTCGCGTAGGCCTGCGCCAGCGCGGTGAGCACGTGGCCCGTGGAGTGGCCGCGCAGTTCGGTGGTCGGCGACTCCCACCCTCCACAGGGGACGGCCGAAGAGGACAGACCGACGTTGAGGCGGAACGTGCGCAGCAGCCGGTCGGGGTCGAGGAACCTCAGGTAGGCGTGGGTGCGGGCGGTGTTCGACTGGAACGGGCCCGCGAGCAGGGACACCGCGCCGAGCGGGAACGCCTCGGCCGACACGCCGACGTCGGCTCGGGACGCCGCGGCCGCGGCGGGGAACGTGAGCGTGCCGGGCAGCGCGGCCGCCAGCAGGCTCGCGCGCAGCACGGAACGCCGGGAGGGGGTGGGGACGGGCATGCGCGTCACCTTTCAGGGAAGGGAGTGGCACGGGGACGAGCCCGCGGGCCGGCAGGTCGCCCGCGGGGTCGGTCAGAAGCCGTAGCGGTACTTCAGGTGGCGCCACCAGTCGCGCAGCATCCACTTGTCGAACTCGGTGATGGTGGCGGAGCTGCCCGCCTTCATGATGAAGCCGCCGACACCGGACGGCGTCCAGTCGTAGAAGTCGTCCAGCCCGAACGTGTGGCCGACCTCGTGCAGGAAGATCGTCACGCTGTCGGCGTCGAGGTTGTTCAGGAAGTACTCGCTGCCCATGCGCTGGCCCCAGTCACCGCCCGCGCCGCCGCCGAACCCGGACGTGAGCCACAGCGACTGGTCGTAGTGGTGCGCGTCGCCGCCGGGGCAGTTGGGGTAGGTGCCGCCGCGGACGAAGAACCGGCCGCACGGTTCGGCGCACTGCGGCGCGTTCTCCCTGATGTTGTTGACGTAGACGTCGACCGAGCTGTCGGACCACTGGAGCTGCGCCCGGTCGCGCACCGCCCAGCCGACGACCTTGATCGGCACCGTGGCGTAGGGCCAGTTGTCCTGGCCCACCATGGTGTCCATCCACTTCTTGTACTGCCGGGCCAGGGTGGCGTGGATCCGGTCGCGCTGCGCGGCCGTCACCGACGCGGGCGAGTCCCAGCGCACGCAGAAGTTCACCGAACCGCGGTTGGCGAAGAGCTGGTCCCAACCGTAGTTCCGGAACCCGTACAGGTCGCCGTAGGTGCTCTCCTGGTGCGCCCACACCTGGTTGAGCGGGGTGACCAGGTTCGCGGGCGGGTTCCACGCGAGGGTCCCGACCTCCGCCGGGGACGGCGAGGCGCGGCCCACGCCCGCCCCGGTCGACACCAGGACCCCCACCAGGGCGGTGAGGAGGAAGTTCTTCCACAGTCGTATCACCGTTGATACTCCTAATCAGCAGGGTTTCAGCCTTTCAGCGCGCCGGAGGTGAACCCGCGCACGTAACTGCGCTGCATGAAGGCGAACAGCACCAGGCAGGGCAGGGCCATGAAGACGACGCCCGCCTCCAACGCGGCGTAGTCGATGGAGCCGTGGCTCGCGGTCCGCATGTTGACCACGGCGAGGGTGGTGGTGAACGTGTCGGTCGAGTTGAGCAGGATCAGCGGCGCGAAGAACTCGCTCCACGACGTCAGGAACGCGAACAGCCCGACCGTGATCAGCCCCGGCCGCACGGCGGGGAGCATGACCCGGACCAGCGTGCCGACGGTGTCGCAGCCGTCGACGCGCGCCGCCTCCTCCAGCTCCAAGGGGACCGCCTCGAAGGAGTTGCGCATCATGAAGATCGAGAACGGGAGCTGGAACATGGTCAGCACCAGGCTCAGGCCGATCAGCGAGTCCTCCAGCCCCAGCCACCCGAGCAGCACGTACAGCGCGATCAGGATCGTCGCGTACGGCACCATGAGGATCGCCAGGGTGAGCAGGAACAGCACGTCGCGGCCGGGGAACCGGAACCGGCCGAACGCGTAGCCGCCCAACGTCGCGACGAACAGCGTCGCCCCCACGGTGAGGGCGCTGACCACGACGCTGTTGAGCACGTGGTGCGGCCGGACGCCATTGTCGGAGGTGAACAAGCGGGCGTAGTTCTCCAGGCCGAACCCGGTGTCGGTGCGCAGCGAGGCGAAGCCGCTCCACAGCAGCGGGGACAGGAACAGGATCGCGAGCGCCGTACCGGTGATGTGGTGGCCCCACCGCGAGGCCGTGCTGGATCCGGACATGGTTCGGTGCCCCTCACTCGGACCGTCGGCGCAGCACGCGGAACTGGACGACGTTGACCACGACGAGCACGACGAGCAGCGCGACCGAGATGCCAGCGGCCGAGCCGAGGTCGAGGCGGACGAACGCCTCCCGGTAGATCACCATCACCAGCGAGGTGGTGCTGTTGTCCGGGCCGCCGCGGGTGAGGATCCAGAACTGGTCGAACGCCAGCAGCGAGCCGGTCGACATCACCGTGAGCACCAGCGCGATCGTCGGCCGCATCAGCGGGAGGGTGATCCGGTGGAAGGTCTGCCACCGGTTCGCGCCGTCGATGCGGGCGGCCTCGTAGACGTCCGGCGGGATCGCCTGCAACCCCGTCAGCAGGACCAGCATGTTGAACCCGGCGAAGCGCCACAGCACGAGCACCACCGCCGAGCCGAGCGCGGTCTCCGGGCTGCCGCTGGTCCACGAGACGTAGCCGTCGACAAGTCCCAGCCAGGACAGCAGGTCGTTCACCGGGCCGATCTCGTCGCTGAGCAGCCCGAGGAACAGCAGCGACGCGCTGGCGAAGCCCACCGCCATCGGCAGGAGGAACGCCGTCCGCAGGAAGCCGACGCCGCGGCGGCGGTGCTGGACCAGCAGCGCCAGGCCGAAGGCGACCACGAACAGCAGCGCCGTCATCACGGCGGTGTACTTGAGGGTGAACCACACGGCCGACTCGACCAGTTCGTCGTCGGCGATGCCGGTGAAGTTGTCCGGCAGGTTGAGCGTCGGCTTGCCGAGCAGTGGCCAGCGGTGCAGCGACATCCAGCCGACGAGCACCAGCGGCACCAGGAAGAACAGGCCGACCACGACGGCCGTCGGGGTGGCGTACGCGGCGCCGACCAGCGCTCGCCACCGCCGTCCGCCGAGCGCGCGGCGGGCACGGCGAGGTGCCGCGTGCCGCGGTTCCGCCCGGTCCCGAGGAGGTGACGTCATCGTCGCCGACACGGGTTCAGCCCTGCTGGAGCGACTTGGTGATGGCCGCGTTGCCCTCGGCCAGCGCGGTGGCCGCGTCGCCGAACAGCGCGCCGCGCACGGTCTTCAGCCACGGGCTCTGCGGGTCGTTGAAGGAGGAGTTGAAGTTCTGCGCGTACGGCGTCCGTCCTTTCGCGACCAGTCCGTTCACCGTCACGAGGCGCGGGTCGGCCGAGGAGTGCTCGTTCGCGGCCAGGTCGGTGCGGGTGGGCACGCCCTTGTTCTTGGCCACCACCCCGACCTGGGCCTCCTCGGACATCGTCCAGGCCAGGAAGTCCCACGCCTGCGCCTCTTTCCCACTGGTGGCGCCGATGCCGAGGGTGTCGCCGCCGACGAACGTGGACTCGCCGCCGGTCAGCCCGGTGATCGGCGCGACCCCCACGTCGATCCCCTTGGCCGCCAACGCGTCCAGCCAGGTCGACGGGCCGGGCGCGACGCCGATCGTCCCGGCCTGGAGCGCGCCGAGCCACGTCGGCCCCGCCTCGTCCTTGGAGGCGGGCGCGGCCACGCCGTCCTCGTAGAGCGAGCGGTAGAGGGCGAACACGTCCGCCATGGCGGCGGAGTCGATCTTCGCGTGCGTGCCGCCGTCGTCGAGCACGTCACCGCCCGCGGCCCACACCGACGGCCAGAGCGTGAACTCGACGCACCCGCCGCAGTTGCCGCCGAAGTAGGTGCCGTGGACGTCACCGCCGAGCTGGTCGACCTTGCGGGCGTGCTCGGCGAACTCGCGCAGCGTGGTGGGCGGCTTCGCCGGGTCCAGGCCCGCCTTCGCGTACAGGCCCTTGTCGTAGAACAGCACCGACAGGTCGATGGTGTGCGGGACCGCGTAGGTGCGCCCCTCCCAGGTGGCAGCCTTCACGTGGGACGGCGCCATCGCGTCCTTCTCCGGGAACGCCGCGAACCGGTCGGTCAGGTCGGCCCACAGCCCCCGGGACGCGTACTGGGCGGCGAACACGACGTCGGCCGCGAAGAGGTCGGGCAGCGCCTTCGCGCCCGCGGCCGACGCGAGCTTGGCCGGGTACTCCTCGTTGGGGTAGGCGGTGACCTCGACCTTGTTGCGGTGGCCCGCGTTGTAGGCGTCCGCGTAGGCCCTCGACACCGACTCGGTCGCGGCGCGCGTCCACAGCGTCAGCGTGGTCCCGTCGTCCGCCGCCCCGGTCGGCTCCTCCCCGCCGCCGCACGCCGTCGTGGCCAGGAGCAGCAGACCCGCCGCCAGGACGGCGGTCCTTCGAAGACCTCTCGGTGTCACCGGTATCTCCTCTCGCGCGGGCGGATCGTCAGGTGGTCGGCAGCCAGACGCGCATGGTCGACGGGCCGCGGCGGGCCCAGCGGTGGTACGGCACCAGGTGCAGTGGGGCGAGAGCGGTGTCGGACGGCGGTTCGGCCGTCCCGTACGGCCAGCGCGCGTCGGCGGGGACGTCGAACCGGGCGCTCACCGCGACCCCGCCGTCGTCCTCGACCGGCTCGGCGGTGACCTCGACC
>NZ_JANYMP010000001.1:232077-261549 GCF_025061645.1 Umezawaea endophytica
GAGGTCACCGCCGTCGAGCGACTCCGCGCAGAGCACGACCGGGCCCCGTTCGACGGCGACGCAGCCCCGCACGGCGTCGATCCGCGGGTCGGGACGGGTGAACCGGGGCCGCATCGGCAGTTCGAGGCGGACCTCCTCGCCCGCGGTGAAGTCCCGGCGCACCACCAGGTCGCCGACCGGGACCGCGCGACGCCCCTCGGCCGTCACGAGCTCCGCGCCCGCCGCCCACGCGGGCACCCGCAGCGTCAGCGGCCACGCCCCGCCGTCGGTCCGGGTGATCCGCACGGTCACGGCGCCGTCGTCGGGGTAGCCGGTGCTCGTCGTCAACGCGACCCGGCGCCCGTCGGCCAGGCGCGTGTCCACCTCGGCGTCGGCGAACTGGTGCACGCGCAACCCGGCGTCGTCGGCCGTGACCAGGTAGGTCGACAGGCTCGCCAGCAGCCTGGCGGCGTTGGGCAGGCAGCACGACACCTCGAACCACGGCGCCCTCGGACCGCCGCCGAAGCCCAGCCGCTCCTCGTCGTCGGACGGCGTCCCGGTGGGGACGCGCTGGTGCAGCGTGTTGGCGTAGAAGAAGGACCGCCCGTCGTCGCCGACGGCCGTGGCGAGGACGTTGTAGAGGACGCGCTCGACGACGTCGCCGTAGCGCCCGTCCCCCGTCGCCAGCAGGAGCCGCCAGGCGAGCATGACCGTGGCGACCCCGGCGCAGGTCTCGGAGTACGCGCGGTCGGCGGGCAGGACGAAGTCGTCGCCGAACGCCTCGTCCTCGTGCCGCGACCCCACTCCCCCGGTGAGGTAGGTGCGCCGCGCCAGCGCGCGGTCGAACTGCTCGGCGACGGCGGCCAGCAGCTCGTCGTCGCCGTTCTCCACCGCCACGTCGACGGCGCCGCACGAGAGGTACAGCGACCGCACGGCGTGGCCGCGCAGGACGGTCGCGGTCAGCACCGGCACGTCGTCGCTGTAGTAGGACCAGCCGAGGTGGTCGCGGGGCAGGGTCCGGTGGCCGCGGCGGTCGAGGAACAGCGCGGCCTGGTCGAGGTAGCGCTGCTCGCCCGTCACCCGCGCCAGCTCCACCAGCGCGACCTCGATCTCCGGGTGCCCGCACAGGCCCCAGGCGCCGTCCGGGCCGAAGGTGTCGCAGACGTGGTCGGCGGCGCGGCGCGCGACGTCCAGCAGCGGCGCGGCGGCGCCCGTCCTGGCCCCGGCGACGGCCGCCTGGAGCAGGTGGCCGGTGCAGTACAGCTCGTGGCCGGACGCCAGGTCGCCGTAGCGGGGCCGCTGGCCGTCGCGGCCGAACGCCGTGTTCAGGTAGCCGTCCGGCGACTGCGCGGACGCGATGGCGGCGACCAGGTCGTCGACGCCGGGCACGGCGCCGGGGTCACCGGTGCGGCCGACCTCCCAGGCCATGGCCTCGACGAGCTTGTAGACCTCCGAGTCGGAGAACTCCCGGCCCCGCCGATCGGGTGAACCCCGGCCGCCGGTGGTGAAGTTGCCGATCCACCCGAGGCGGTTCATCCACGACCGCGCGTGGTCGAGCGTGGCGCTCCCGTTGACGCGCTGCCGGTCGGCCCAGAACCCCCCGGTGATCCGCACCTCGCCGAGCCCCAGCGGCCGCAGCGACCCGCGTGACGGCACCACCGGCCGCCCTCCCACGAGACCCGAGTTCCGCGACGTCACCGTCATCCGAAGACCTCCAACACCCGTGGGTGGGACCGTTCCCAGGGTTACAGTGGCCTCCGAAACCGCTTTCGGCAATAAACCATTCGTGTTACCGAATCATCACGACGAGTGCCCTGAAGTGCACCTACAATCGAATGACTGTCGAAACATCGTCGAAAGGCTTTCGGTGAGCAGACGCAGGTCCGACGCGGTGACCCTCAGCGACGTGGCGCGGCTGGCCGGCGTCTCGATCGCCACCGCCTCCAAGGCTCTCAACGCGCGCGCCGAGGTCGCCCCGGCCACCCGCGACCGCGTCCTGCGCTCGGCCGCCGAACTCTCGTTCCAGCCCAACGCGCTCGCCAGGGGGCTGACGTCCGGCAGCACCCGCACCATCGGGCTGCTCACCGACGAACTGGCCGGGCGCTTCTCCATCCCGATCCTGCTGGGCGCGGAGAACGCGCTGGGCAACGAGCAGATGTCCGTGCTGCTCTGCGACGCCCGCGGCGACGCCATCCGCAGGCAGCACTACATCCGCATGCTGCTGGCCCGGCAGGTCGACGGCTTCATCGTCGTGGGCGACAGCAACGACCTCCGCCCCTCGCTCACCCGCGACATCCCGGTGCCGGTCGTCTACGTCTACGGCGAGTCGACCGACCCCGCCGACCTGTCCCTGCTCGCCGACGACGAGGGCGGCGCCCGGCTGGCCGCCGAGCACCTGGTGTCGTTGCGGCGCCAGCACATCGGCCACATCACCGGCCCGCAGTCCTACCGGGCCGCGCGCGACCGGGTCACCGGGCTGACCGACGTGCTGACCGAGCACGGCCTCACCCTCGCGGGCGGCGGGCCGCTGCACGGCGAGTGGTCGCAGCGCTGGGGCAGGCAGGCGGCCCGGATGCTGCTCGCCACCAGCCCGGAGGTCGACGCGATCTTCTGCGGCAACGACCAGATCGCGACCGGTGTCGCCGACACGCTCACCGACCTGGGCCGGAGCATCCCGGACGACGTGGCCGTCGTCGGCTACGACAACTGGGAGATCTTCGCCGCCGACTGCCGACCCCCGCTGACGACGGTCGACCTCAACCTGGAGCAGCTCGGCGCGACGGCGGTCACCCACCTGTTCGCCGCGCTGGACGGGCAGGCCAGGTCCGGCGTCATCCGCCAACCGTGCAGGCTGGTCGTCCGCGACTCCACCGCGCCGCTCCCGCCACGGCCGGACCGCTCCTGAGTGGACGCGGCGGGTTCAGCGGGAGACGGGCCCGAGCGCGTCCGCGACGGAGTCGACCAGCGTCACGTGGCGGTCGATCCCGGCCAGCGACACCGTCCTGACCACCTGCCGGGAGCCGACCAGGTGGAACTCGACGCCGCGGTGGATCAGGCCCAGGAAGGACGCCAGGCCCGCCGAGTCGAAGAAGGTGACGGCCGCCATGTCGAGCACGACCACACCGGAGTCCGCGTCGACCTCGCCGAGCGACCGGTCGAGGGAGGGGGCGGTGTCGGCGTCGACCTCACCGGAGACGGTGACGACCACGGCGCCGGGCGAACGAGCTACGCTCACCAGCAACGTCTCGTCGTGCTCGCGTGCCACGAATGACCCCTTCCGCCGCTCCGCGCGTCCAGCGAGCGATTCCGAAGGACCCAGCGTAGCGCCACGGCGGGCCCGCGGCGTGGAGCGTCCACCCCGCGCGAGTCCGGCGTCCGGGCGATCACCGACTACTCTGCGCACAGCGGACCTAGGAGTGGAGCGGCACGATGAGCACGACATCGACTCGGTCGGCTGATCCGTTCGTCCACCCCGCGCTGTTCTACGGCGACGACGAGGCCTACCTCGCGGGCACCGTCCCGTTCGTCCTGGGAGGACTGGCCGCCGACGAGCCGGTCGCCGTGTCCGTCCCCGGCCCGAAGCTGCGGCTGCTGCGCTCCGCGCTCGGCGACGCCGCGGAGCGGGTCACCCTGCTCGACATGACGCGGGTCGGCCGCAACCCCGGCCGCATCATCCCCGGCGTGCTGCGGGCGTTCACCGACCGGCACCCCGACCGCCGGGTCCGGATCGTCGGCGAGCCGATCTGGCCGTCCCGCTCGGAGGCCGAGTACGCCGCGTGCGCCCAGCACGAGGCCCTGATCAACCACGCATTCTCCGGCACCGAGGTCACCATCCTCTGCCCGTACGACTCGGCGGGGCTCAGCGACCAGGCCCTCGCCGACGCGGTCGCCACGCACCCGACGCTGATCGACTCCACCGGCGAGCGCCCCAGCGAGGGCTACGCGCCGGACCGGGTCATCGCGCACTACAACCGCTCGCTGCCGCCGCCCTCCCCCGCGGCGGTCTTCACCGCGGTGCGGAGCGGGACGCTCGCGGCCGTGCGGCGGCTGGCCACCGAGTACGCGCGGCACCTCGGGCTGGTCGGGGAACGCCTCGACGACCTGCTGCTGACCATCAGCGAACTGGCCGCGAACAGCCTCAAGCACGGCGGCGGCACCGGCATGATCCACCTGTGGGTGGACGACCACCACGTCGTCTGCCAGGTCGCCGACAGCGGTCACATCACGGACCCGCTCGCGGGCCGCCTGCCCGTCCCGACCGACCAGCTCGGCGGCCGGGGGCTGCTGCTGGTCAACCACCTGGCCGACCTCGTCCGGGTGAACAGCACGCGGGAGGGCACCACCGTCGAGGCCAGGTTCGCCCTCCCCGCCTGACCCGTCGGCGGGGGTCGGCGCCCGTCCATCTCACGAGCGCCGACCGTCCGCTCAGCCCGCCTCGGTCCGACCGGCGCGGGCTCGGACCAGGCCGATCACCCCGTCGAGGATCAGGAAGGCGACCAGGCTGAGGCCCAGCAGCGGGATCGCCCAGCCGATCGCGATCAACACCAGCGGCGCGGGGACGACGAACCACAGCGGGAGCCGCTGCCACGTCCCCCGCTTCGGCGGCGCGCCGAGCGGGGCCCGGCGGTCGGCGCGGGTGGGTCGGCGCTGCCACCACATCCGGTAGCCCAGCACGATCATCGTCAGGATCGCGCCCGCCAGCAGGAACAGCACGGCCTGGTTGGCCACGCCGAACAGCACGCCCATGTGCGCCTGGATGCCCAGTGACGACAGCTTCGCCAGGAACGGGCGGTCGGCCCAGTCGGAGCGGGCGGTCACCGTCGAGCCCTCGGCGTCGACCGCGACCTTGTCCAGGCGGATCGGCCAGGTGTTGTCGGTCTGCGCCGCCGTCCACGCCGTGCCGGACGCGGCGGGGACGGTGAGTTCCAGCGGGCCGTCGAGCCCCGCGCCCCGTGCGGTGCCGAGCACGCGGTCGAACGCCGCCGCGTCCACCGGCGCCGTGCCCTCCTGGCCGCCGCCGTGCTCCGAGTGCTCACCGGACCCGCTGGTGCCGCCCGTGGCACCGGGCAGCGCGGTGTCGAGCACCGGCGCCTTCGCGTCGAGCGCCGTCAGCGCCGCCGTGAAGTTCTCGCCGGCGTAGGTCGACCAGGTCAACCCGGTGGCGGACAGGAACAGGGCGCCGAGCAGGGCCCACGTCCCGATGCTCGCGTGCCACGACCGGGTCCTGCGCACGCCCTTGGCGCCCTTCTCCGGCACCAGCAGCGCGCGACGCCGCGCGGTCCGCTTGCGGACGATCCACAGCACCAGCCCCACGAGCGAGAGCACCCACAGCCAGCTCGCCGCCAGCTCCGAGTACAGGGTGCCCGGCACGCCGAGGTTCAGGTTGCTGTGCAGGTTGTCCAGCCAGGTGGTGGCGGGCGTGGACCCGAACCAGGTGGTCAACTGCCCCTGCGACTGGGCGGTGTAGGGGTTCACGTAGACGGTCTTGCTGTACTCCTCCGGCAGCCCCGGCACGGCGAGCACCACCCGTGTCGTGGCGTCCGGGTCGCCCGCGACCAGCACACCGGTCACCGTCCCGTCCGGCACCGCGGCCTGCGCCGCCGCCACCTGGTCGGCGAGCGGACGCGGGGTGCCCTCCACCGAGGACACCGCCAGGACGTCGCCGTAGAGCACGTCGTCGATCTGCGGCGCGAGCGCGAACAGCATCCCGGACGCGGCGGCGATCACGAGGAACGGCCCGACGAGCACCCCCGCGTAGAAGTGCAGCCTGCGCAGCAGCGGTGTCACCGACAGCCGGGTCGGACCGGCCGTCTCTTCTGTTCTTCCGGCCTCGACGGCGGGAGCGGACATCGGCACCTCTTGGGGGAAAAGGACGGGGGACCTGGAGCAGTAGTCGTGCTCGACCGCCTTCCGGTTCCCGGCGATCCCGAGAAATCTTCGGGGGAACTCGGACCGCCCCCGCCGCGACTACTGGCGGGACCAGCGATCGAGCACGGGGGCGGACCGGGTGGCGGCAGGGCTTCGGGTACGTCTGGACGGGGTGACGTGCGCCCACGGGCGGAACACCGTGGTGCACGGGGTGGACCTGGTGGTCGAGCCGGGTGAGCGGGTCGCGCTGACCGGCACGAACGGCTCGGGCAAGACGACGCTCCTGCGGGCGGTGCTGGGACTGCACCCGGCCCGTTCGGGGGTGATCGAGGTCGGCGGCGTCCGCGCGGGCTCGGCCGCGGACTGGACCCGACGGCGTCGCGACGCCGCGTGGATCCCGCAGAAGCAGGCGGCGGGGCGGTTCCCGCTGCTGGCCGACGAACTGCTCGCCAGCAGCGGCGCGCCGGAGCACGCGCGGACGGCCGCCGAGGAACTGGGCGTCGGACACCTGCGGGGCCAACCGCTGCACACGCTGTCCGGCGGCCAGTTGCAGCGCACGTACCTGGCGCGCGCCATGGGCTGCGTCGCTGCGGGAGCGGGACTCCTGCTCGCCGACGAGCCCACGGCGGCCCTCGACTTCGCGGGCCAGGCCGACGCGGCGCGGATGCTGACCTCGCTACCGGTGACCGTCCTGGTGGTGACCCACGACCGCGCGGTCGTGAACCGCTGCGAACGCGTCCTGGAGATGGCCGCGGGCGCGCTGAGGGAGATCACGTGACCGGACTCCCCGACCAGCCCGGCGGTACGAGGCACCGCGAGCGCACCGGAACCGACCGCCCGCACCTCAGGCGAAACCACACGTACCGACTCCCCGACCAACCCGGCGGCCTCCGACCGCAGCGGGCACACCGGTGCCTTGAGGGCAACCTCGTGGCCCCACTCCCCGACCGGCCCAGCGCCCACCAGTACTTCAAGGAAAGCCACATGACCCCAGCACAACGGGCGCCAGTGGACCGCCGCGAGCGCGTCACGGACAGGGCCGCCCGCGCCTCGGGAGGGACCACGTGACCCAGTTGTTCGACCTGCTCGCGCTCGACGCGGTCCAGCGGGCGGCGTTCGCGCTGCTGCTCGGCGCCATCGGGCTGCCGATCGTCGGGGTCGTCATCATCGGGCTGGACATCGTGCCGGTGCGGTTCGCGATGATGCACATCGCCCTGCTGGGCATCGCCTTCGGTCTGCTGACCGGCGTGGACCCGTTGCTGTGCGCGGTGGTCGCGTGTGGACTGTCCGGCGCGGGCCTGGCTCCGCTGGCGCGCAGCGCCTCCGGGCTGTCCGGCGCGATGGGGTTGCTGATGAGCCTCGCCATCGCCGCCGCGCTGCTGGTCCTGTCGATCTCCGGGGTGAACGCCGCGGGCGCGTTCGAGCTGCTGTGGGGCTCGATCCTGGCGACGCGCACCGGTGACGTCGTGCTGCTCGGGGTGATCGCGGTCGTCGTGCCGGGCCTGTTCTTCCTGCGGCGCGGGCAACTCGCGCTGCTGCTGCACGACCGCGAGCTGGCGGCGTGCTCGGGGGTGCGGGTCGAGCGGCTCACGATGGTGCTGCTGGTGCTGGTCGCGGTCGCCGTGGCGGGGGCGATCCGGCTGACCGGCGCGCTGCTGGTCGACGCGCTCACCCTGCTGCCCGCGCTGGCGGCCCGCCGCATGGCCCACTCGCTGACCGGGATGGCCTGGTGGGCGGTCGGTTTCGGGGTCGTGGTCAACCTCGTGGGCTTCGTCCTCGCGCTGCTGCTGGACCAGCCGCCCGGCCCGGTCCTCGTCCTCTTGGCGGGGGTCCTCGCCCTCGCCGCCCACCTGATCCCCGAACGGAGAACACCCGAATGGCAGTCCTCACCCCGCGAAGCGGTCTCGCCGCACTGATCGCCTCGGCGCTGCTGCTGGCGGGCTGCGGGTCCAAGGCGGACACCGCCGCCGCGCCCGGACCGAAGGTCGTCGCCACCACGACCTGGGAGGCCGGGTTCGCGAAGGCCGCGGGCGCCACGAACGTGACGGTGATCGTGCCCCGGTCCGTCGCGCACGCCCCCGACTACGACCCGAAGCCCTCCGACCTCGCCGCCGTGGCCGACGCGGACTTCGTGCTGTTCGCGCCGTTCGAGGGCTTCGCGAAGAAGATCACCGACGCGGCCGGGTCCGGCGCGAAGACCGTCGAGGTCGTGCTGGACAACTCGCGCGACAAGGTCAAGGCCGAGGTGACCCGGCTCGGCGAACTGTTCGGTACCAAGGAGTCCGCCGCGAAGTGGGTCACGGCGTTCGACGCCGAGTACGCGAAGCTCGCCGACGAGGTGAAGGCTGCCTGGCCCGGCGGGCAGCCGCCGAAGGTCGTCGCGCAGGCGTTCGTCGGCTACGCGGCCGACCTCGCGGGCGCGCAGGTGCTCGGCTTCTACGGTCCCGAACCGATCACCGCGGCGCAGGTGGCCGACCTGTCGGGCAAGGCCCCGCAGTTCGTGTTCGAGAACACCCACATGAGCACCGGCACCGTCCTGTCGGACTCGCCCGCCGAGCAGGTGATGATCGTCAACTACCCGGCAGACGACCTCGACCTGCTCGGCGTCTACCGCGCCAACGCCAAGGCCATCACCGACGCACTGAGGTGAGCCCACGGGGTGGGGCGGCGGCGCCCCACCCCGCGCCGGCTCAGCCGATCCGGCGGCGCAGCGCGTCCTTGTCGACCTTGCCCGCCGGGCTCAGCGGCAGCTCGTCCAGCAGCACCAGGCGTTCCGGGTGCTTGTAGCGGGCGAGCCCCGCCGCGCCGAGGAACGTCCCCAGGCCGTCCACCGTCACGACCTCAC
Source organism: Umezawaea endophytica (assembly GCF_025061645.1). Lineage (GTDB taxonomy): Bacteria > Actinomycetota > Actinomycetes > Mycobacteriales > Pseudonocardiaceae > Umezawaea > Umezawaea endophytica. The sequence continues at coordinate 240,770 of NZ_JANYMP010000001.1, forward strand.
CGTCGGCCACGACCAGGCAGGCGCACAGCCGTTCGCCCATCAGCTCGTCCGGCACGCCGACGCAGGCCGCGTCGCGCACGCCGGGGTGGCCGACGAGCAACTGCTCCACCTCGACCGGGCTGATGTTGTCACCGCCGCGGATCACGATGTCCTTGCGGCGCCCCACGACGTCGAGGTAGCCGTCGGCGTCGATCACGCCGAGGTCGCCGGTGCGCACCCAGCCGTCCGGGGTGCGGTGCAGCGCGTTGAGGTCGCCGTCGCCGAGGTAGCGCATGGGCGTCATCGGGCCGCGCGCGACGATCTCGCCCACCTCGCCGTCCGGCAGGATGCTCAGGGCGTCGTCGACGATCCGGATCTCCGCCACGGCGGGGTTGGGGCGGCCCGCGCCGGTGGTGCGCTCCGGCGGGTCGTCCAGCGCGGTGTGGCAGTTGACCCCGTCGGCGGAGCCGTAGACGTTGACCACGACGCAGTCGAACGCCTCCCGGCACGCCGCCGCGGTGACCGCGTCCAGTTGGGCGCCGCCGGGGGCGATCACCCGGATCGACGAGAGGTCGGTCTCCGCGAGCCGGGGGTTGTCCAGGAGCATCCGGAACATCGTCGGCACGCCGAACAGGTGCGTCGGCCGGGCCCGCTCGATCAGGTCGAGGGTGCCCTCGGGGCTGAACTTCGCCTGCGCCACCACGGTTCCGCCGTGCCGGGCGAGGGTGACGGTCGTGCCGTTGCTGCCGAACGACGACGCCAGCGGCACCAGGAACAGCGCGCGCAGCTCCCCGCCCGGCGGGATCAGCCTGCCGACGAACGCCCCCCGCCCGCCGAGCAGCGCGTTGTGGCTGTACAGCACCATCTTCGGCTCGGACTCCGACCCGGAGGACACCAGCACGCGCGCCGGGCCGTCCGGGTCGGACCGGACGGGGACGAACCCGTGCGCCGGCCCGGCCACCAGCTCGTGCGGTGCCAGGACGTGGCGCAGCGCCGGGAGTTCCGCCGCGAGCGCGCCGACGTGGGCGACGGCCGCGGGGTCCACCACCGCGGCGACGGCCCCGCTCCGGCCGATCAGCGACCGGGCCTCACGGGTGCCGCGCCCGACGGGGAACGGCAGGACCACACCGCCCAGCGCCGCGACGGCGAGGTCGACCGCGCACGCGTACCGGGAGTTCGCGAGCTGGGTCGCCACGACGTCACCCGGCTCCACTCCCCTGCCGCGCAGGGCCGCGGCCACGCGCAGCGCCAGCGCGTTGAGGTCCGCGTAGGTCAGCCCGCCCTCGTCGTCGATCACCGCGAGCCGCTCCGGGTGCAGGAAGGCCTGGACGGAGAACAGGTCGTAGAGGTCGCGGTCGGGGTAGAGGCCGAGTCCCGCCCACCGCCTGCGGAGGTCGGCCGGGACGAGGTCGTGCACTGCGGTGGCGGTCATCGGAGTCCCCAGGGTGTGAGCACGGCCGGACATCGGTCGGGGTCGAGGTGGACGGCGTCGGCGAAGCGCGGGTCGGTCGGGATGGTCGCGAGGTCGTCGGTCACCCGCACGGCGTGCGTTCCCCGGTCGGCGAAAGCCCGGATCGCGTCCACTGTGGACAGGTCGCGGACGTCGACATCGGGGTGCCCGTCGCTCGGGGCGCACCACCCGTCCGCGGTGCGCGCCGGACGGCGGAATCCCGGTGGCGGACGGCCTTCCGCCCTCAGGTGCAGCAGATCGGCGGCGGCCAGCAGCGAGGACTCGCACCGGACGCCCCGGCCGGTCCGTTCGCGCGCCAGCAGCGCGGCCACGGTCGCGTGGGCCCCGAGCAGGCCGCCCAGGACGTCGAGCAGCGTCATCAGCGACGGCGCCGGGGGCTCGTCGGCGGGGCGCAGGAGTTCACCGAGCCCGGTGCGGGCCTGCGCCATGAAGTCCGTGCCCATCGGCGCGTCGCGCAGCCTGCCCGCCCACCCCGAGGTGTGCGCGTGGACCAGCGCCGGGTTGACGGCGGACAGGTCCTCGGCGCCCAGCCCGAGCGACTCGGCCTTGCCGGGAGCCCAGTTGTGCAGGAACACGTCCGCCGTGGACACCAGCTCCCGCAACCGGTCCCGGTCGCGGGGGTCCTTGATGTCGATCTCCACGGCCGACTTGCCCCGGTTGAGCGCCAGCCAGCGGGCCGAGGTGTCCCCGCAGCTCGGTGGCATGCCACGCAACGGGTCCCCGCCCGGCGGCTCGATCCGCACGACCTCCGCGCCCAGCAGCCGGAGCAGGTGCGCGGCCAGCGGCGCCTGCACGCGCCGCCCGGCCTCCAGCACGACCACGCCGGACAGCGGTGACCCGTCGTGCCCAGGAGGAGGGCCGACGTGGTCGAAACCCCCGCCGAGCGGGGCGAGTTCCCACGCCGGGAGCGGCACGGACTCCGCGAGCCTGCGGGAGTGCGGCACCAGCTCGCAGACGCTCATCGCCGACCGGTCGGCGTGCTCGACCAGTTCGGTGAACCGGAGCCGCGCGGCGGCGCGGGCCAACTCCTGGGGCAGCGGCGCGGCGGCGGTGGCGTAGCGGAACTGGAACGGCCGCCAGCCCACCGCCACCGCGTCCCGCGGCGCGCCAACCCGTGCCCAGAAGTCCGACCACACCGCGGGATCGAGCGCCTCGACCTCGAACAGCGTGCCGTCGGCGCTGCGGAACGGCGGACCGCCCGGTCCGATCGGCGCGGCCTCCCCGTCCGGGGCGCCCGCCGCCGCCAGGTACTGCGACACGGTGAGCAGCGCGGCCTGGGCGACGCTGGTGGTGACGTCGCGCGCCGTGCCGTGGCGCAGGAGCGCCAGCCGCTGCGCCAGCAGCCCGGTCCCGGCCAGCACCCCGGCCGCCGTCCCGCAGTAGTCCAGCCCCAGCCCGGCGGGGGCCCCGGTGGCGCGGCCGTGCACGTGCGCGGGTCCGCAGACCGCCTGGGCGCTGACCTCGTCGACCACGTCCCCGCCGCGCACCGGCCCGGCCCACTCGACGTCCACGCCGCCCGCGCCCGCCACCTCGACCCGCGCGGAGAGATCGGCCGCGTCCGGGAACCGCGCGACCACCGCGCCCGACTGCTGCAAGAGCGCGCCGAGGACGTCCGCCGCCGCCGAGGTCCCCCGCACGGTGATCTCGGTTCCCACCAAGGGCGGATCGGTCGACGTCCGGTCGAGGTGCGGGGTCACGGTGCCTCCAGGGGTCGTTGTGTCCCAGGAGTCGGACGATCACCCGTTCGGGTTCCCGGATGGCGGGAAGTGTGAGAGGGGTTCTTCCTTGCTCGACAAGGTTTCCGGTTTCGTCACCGACCAAGTGCAGCCCGCCGAGAGCACGCTCGACGCGGGCGGCCCGCAAGCCCGCGAGGCGCTGAACTCCCTGCGGGCCGAAGCGAAGGCGCGCGGCCTGTGGGCGCTGCCGCTACCGCTGGAGCACGGCGGCGGTGGGCTCGGACTGGCGGACTACTTCGCGTTGGCGGAGGCGGAAGGCCGCAGCGACCACGGGCCCGCGGCGCTCGGATCGGCCAGTCTGCTGGACGTGCGGATGCTGACCGCGCACGCCAGTACCCCGGTGCGGGAGCAGTACGTCGGTGCGCTGGTGGCCGGGGAGATCACCGGCTGCTACGCGATGACCGAACCCGAGGTCGCCGGGTCGGACCCGACCGGCATCCTCACCCGTGCCGAGCGGGTCGCGGACGGCTGGCTGGTGACCGGCCGCAAGTGGTTCACCACCGGCGCGGCGGACGCGGCGTACTGCACGGTGCTGGCCCGCTCGCCGAAGGGCCTGTCGTCGTTCGTGGTGCCGACCGGGTCACCGGGTTTCCGCGTGGTGCGGGAACTCCCGGTGCTCGGCGCGGCGGGGCAGTACGAGATCGCGCTGGAGGACGTGCTGGTGCCGCGGGAGAACCTGCTCGGCGACGAGGGCTCCGGTCTGGCCATCGCGGGCGGCAGGCTGGCGCTGGGCCGGACCCTGCGGTGCCTGCGCTGGATCGGCCAGGCGGAACGGGCCTACGACCTGATGTGCGACCGGGCCACGAGCAGGCGGCTGGGTGACGGTGTGCTGGCCGACCGGCAACTGGTGCGGCAGCACGTCTTCGAGGCGCTGCTGGCCATCCGGTCCGCCCGCGCCCTCACCCACCGGGCCGCGGCACTGGTCGCCGAGGGCGAGCGGGCACGGGTCGAGATCGGGCTCGCCAAGGTCGCCGCCGCCCGGACCCTGCACCAGGTCGTCGACTCCGCCGTCCAGGTCTTCGGCGCCGAAGGCCTGACCCCGGACACCCCGCTGCCGATGCTCGCCCGACTCGGCCGGGCCGCGCGCATCCTCGACGGCGCCGACGAACTGCACGTCTCCGCGACCGCCCGCGCGGTGCTCGCTCAGAGGTCGTGAGCGCCGACCTCTCCCCCGGCGACGGCCAGCGCCAACGCGAGGAAGAAGTCGCCCCACACCAGTTCGTGGTCGACGGCGACGCCGGTGTGCGAGTCGTAGCACCCGTTCAGGAGTCCACCGTGGACGAGGTGGTCGTCTTCCAGGCGGCGGAGGATCGCGGTGGCCTCGGTGCGGCGCCCGAGCTTGAGGAGCGCGACCGCGGCTATGGCGGCGGCCGAGGTGTCGAGCGGGCCGTCCGCCCCCACGGCGAACGGGACGTGCCCCGGCCACGCGTCGGCCGCCGCGTGCGCGGGTTCGACGAAGTCGTCGCCGAGCCAGGCCACCGCGTCGGCGGCGGCGAGCAGCAGCCACGCGTCACCTCGGCTCCAGCCGGGCGGGGGAACGGCTTCCGGCCGCCAGGTCGTCCCGTCCCACCGCCAGGCGGGCGCCGCGCCGCACAGCCGGAGGTGCCGTTCGGTGTGCGCGCGGGCGATCCCGAGGTCCCCGGCCCACGCCAGCAGCGGCAGCGCGCCGGGAACGCCGTCGATCCGGGCGCGCACGTCGGGGGTGTCGCCGAACGCGGTCCCCCACGGCACCACACCGGCCCGCGCGTCGAACCGGCTCGCCAGCGACCTCGCGCCCCGCAGGGCCACCGGCGTCGCCACGTCCGACAGCCCGAGCCTGCTCCCCGCCGCCGCCCCGTACCAGAGGATCAGCCCCTGGGTCGCGGTGTCGGCGTCGGCCCAGCACTCCAGCCGGGCGCTCCACGACTCGGCGTCGCGCAGCGCCCGCGAGCTGCCGGTCATCTTGGCGCGCAACCACAGCAGGCCGACCCAGCACCCCGCCGCCCACGAACCACGAGCGGTGGTGCGCCAGCGATCGTCCGCGTAGAGCGGGAACCGGTCGCCGACCTCGACGAGCGTCCGGTCGACGCGGTCGAGCACGTCCTCCAGCGCCGTCACGTCCGCGCGCGCCAGACCGCGATCACCACGGCCGCGGCGGCGAACTCCAGCGCCACCAAGGCCCAGCCGGTCCCGTAGCCGCCGACCTCGACGAGGAGCCCGAACAGCGGCGGTCCGACGGCGAAGCCCGTGAAGAACCCGGCGGACACCAGCGCGGAGTCGCGGCCGGTGCGTCGAGGGGTGGAGGCGGCGACCACCGCGAGCATCGACACGGCGTTGGCGGCCACCGCGAACGCCCCGACGCCGAGCACCCCGGCCCACGCCAGTCCGGCTCCCCCGTGCGGCGCCAGCAGCAGCGCCAACGCCGCGAGCACGGCGGCCACGCACAGCGGGACCAGCACCGCACCGGGCGGACGGGCGGCCGACACGAGCCGTGACCAGGCGATCCGGCCGACGACGCCGGTCACACCGAGCCCGGCCACGAGCGCGGCGGCGGCGCGGGCGCCGAACCCGAGGTCCTGGGTGGCGAACAGGGCGACGTAGGTGTTGACCGCCGCGATGCCCGAGCCCAGCAGGACCGAGAACCCCAGCAGCCACCACACCGTCGGCCCGGCGGGCGGCACGTCCGCCGACACCGGCACCCGCGCGGGCTCCGGGTCGGCGGGGAGCAGCAGCCCGGCGACCGCGAACAGCAGCGCGAGTCCCGCGGCCGTGCCGACGGCGGCCCGCCAGTCGACGCCGTCGGCCAGCCAGGCGAGCGGCAGTCCGGCGACGAACGCGCCCACCTGCACGCCGGACTGCTTGACCCCGATGACCCCGCCGCGCCGGGCGGGCGCGACAGCGGTGGCGACGACCTTGTTGGTCGACGGGTTCGCCAGCGCCTGCGGCACACCGGCCAGCGCCACGGCCGCGACCAGCACGAGGTAGTGCGACGCCGTGGCGAACACGGCCAGCGCGATCCCGCTGACGGCGAACAGCGCCACCGCCGACCGCCGCGCCCCGACCGCGTCCACCACGGAGCCGATCACCAGTGACAGCGCGGCGGCCACGCCGAACCCGGCGGTGACCAGCGCTCCGAGCATCGGCCGGGTGATGGCGAACTCGGTGATCAGCGCGGGCGCCAGCGTGCCGAGGAGGAACAGCGGCAGCATCGAGAACGCCATCGCCGCCGTCAGCACCGCCGGGACGGCGGCCCGCGCGCGGAACCCCCGGTCGGACGGCGGTGCCGGTGGTGCGGTCATGCGCGGCCTCCCCAGGTCACCGAACGCCGGTGTCGGTGCACAGGTCGGCCGGGCGGCGCGTTCGGTTCCCGCGTGTTCGGTGGTGCCGAGCACCACCGAACACGACAGGCGGCGAGGCCCGTGACGGCGGGCCGGTGGCCGTGGTGGCGGACCGGCGGGACGTGACGAGGCCGGGACGCACCGCGGGCGAAGGGGGTGCCCGCGGGTGCGTCCGTGGTCGGCCCGCTCGCACAAGCGGTTCGACGTGGAGGAAGTCGGGCGCGCGGCGCGAGAAGTTCCGGCGACTTCCACGATTAGCCCGATCAGGTGAGCGGTACGGCGGTGGCCGGGGCGCGGTGGTCGAACGCGATGAGCGGGTCGCCGGTGAGCGGGTGGTCGACCACCGCGGCCCGCACGCCGAACACCTCCGCCAGGAGTTCGCCGGTCAGCACCTCCCGCGGGGTGCCGGAGGCCACGACCGCGCCGTTGTCCAGGACGTGCAGGCGGTCGCAGACCGAGGCGGCGGCGTTGAGGTCGTGCAGGGCGACGAAGGTGGTGCGGCGGTGCTCGCGCAGCAGGGACAGCAGTTCCACCTGGTGCCGGACGTCGAGGTGGTTGGTGGGTTCGTCGAGCACCAGGACGTCCGGCTGCTGGGTGAACGCGCGGGCCAGCAGGACCCGCTGGCGCTCGCCGCCGGACAGCGTGGAGAACCCGCGCCCGGCGTCGGCCGCCATGCCGACCTGTTCCAGCGCGGTGGTGATGATCCGCCGGTCCTCCGGGTCCTCCCCCGCGAACGCGCTCTTGTAGGGCGTGCGGCCCATGGCGACGACCTCGCGCACCGACAGCTCGAAGTCCGTACCCCGTTCCTGGGGCAGCGCGGCGACGTGGCGGGCGGCCTGCCGGGCGGTCAGCTCGCGGACGTCGTCGCCGTCGAGCAGCACCCGGCCGGAACTCGGCCGCAGGTGCCGGTAGACGGTGCGCAGCACGGTGGACTTGCCGCTGCCGTTGGGGCCGACGAGCCCGACGATCTCGCCGTCGCCCGCGAACAGGTGCACGCCGGACACCACCTCGCGGCCGGACAAGGTGACGCGGAGGTCCTCGACGTCGAGTCGCATCTACTTCTCCAGCCTGCGGTCGAGCAGGTACAGCAGCGTGGGGGCGCCGATGAACGCGGTGACCACGCCGACGGGCAGTTCCTGGGTCTCCAGGGCGGTGCGGGCGACGACGTCGACCGCGACCAGCAGCACGGCCCCGAAGAGCGCCGCCACGGGCAGCAGCCGCCGGTGGTCGCCGCCGACGACCAGGCGGCACACGTGCGGCACCATCAGCCCGACGAAGCCGATCGCGCCCGACACGGCCACGAGCACGCCGGTCAGCAGGCTGGTGGCGACGAACAGCTCCCGCCGCAGCCTGGTCACGTCGATGCCCAGCCCCGCCGCGGTCTCGTCGCCCATCAGCAGCGCGTTCAGACCGCGGGCACGGGACTGGAGCAGCAGGCCGACGAGCACCACGGCCAGCGCGGGCACGGTGAGCAGGCTCCACTTCGCGCCGCCGAGGTTGCCCATCAGCCAGAACAGCACGCCCCTCGTCTGCTGCTCGTCGGCGGTCTGGAGGACCAGGAAGCTGGTGATGCCGGACAGGAACTGCCCGATCCCCACCCCGGCGAGGACGAGCCGCAGCGGCGAGAACCCGCCGCCGCGCCGGGCCATCGTCCACACCAGGCTGAACGACAGGAGCGCGCCGACGAACGCGGCACCGGACAGGCCGAGCCCCAGCAGGCCGCCCGCGCCCGCGCCGAACACGATGGCGGCGACCGCGCCGAGGGACGCGCCCGAGGAGATGCCGAGCAGGTACGGGTCGGCCAAGGGGTTGCGCACCAACGCCTGCACGGCCGTGCCGACCAGGCCCAGTCCGGCGCCGACGAGCGCGGCCAGCAGGGCGCGGGGGACGCGGAGCTGCCACACGATCACGTCCGACGTCCCGGCCGCGGGGGCGGCGCCGGTCAGCTTGCGCCCCACCGCCGCCCACACCTGGCCGACCGGGATGTTGCTGGAGCCCAACGACACCGCCACGGTGAGGAGCACCAGCAGCGCCACGGCCAGCGCGGCCGCGACGAGGCCCGCCCGCACGGCGGAGGTGTCCCGTTCGCGGCGCGGCGACAGCACCGCCACCGTCAGCCCGCCTTGACGAGGTCGGGGTACAGCGTCGCGGCGATCTCGCGCACGGTGTCGGCGTTCCGCACGCTGGCGATGGTCGTGCGCTCGGACGGGATGCGGAGGAACTTGTCCTCCCGCACGGCCTTGAGCCCGGCCGTGGCCGGGAACTCCTTGAGGAACCTCACGGCCTCGTCGAACCCGGCCTGGTTGGCCTGTGCGTCACCGCGGTTGCGCACGCCGAGCTGGATCCAGTCGGGGTTCCGCGCGACGACGTCCTCCCACCCGACCGGCTTGAACCCGCCCGCGCAGTCGGCGTAGACGTTGCGCGCGCCGCCGAGCGTGATGACGGCGTTAGCGACCTGCTGGTTGCAGGCCGCGACCGGCTGGCCGGGAGTGGCTCCCACGTCGAAGAAGTAGTACGTCGGGCGTTGGTCCTGCGGCACGCCGGCGAGCGCGTCGCGGACCTCGCCGGTCTTGCGCTCCATGTCGGCGACCAGTTCGTCGGCCTTCGCCGAGGAGCCGGTCATCGCGCCCAGCCGCCTGATGTCGTCCTGCACGGCCGACAGGTCGGTCACCGCGCCGCCGGACTTGGCCGGGCACGCGGTGGACTGGAGGAAGACGTGCTTGATGCCTACCGAGGCGAACTCCTCCTCGGTGGGCGCCACACCCGCCGCGCCGCCCATCATGCCCATGCTGCTGAACGTGTCGACGTAGAGGTCCGCGCCGGAGCCGAGCAGCTTCTCCTTGGCGATCACCTTGGCCCCCAGCACAGGGATCTTCGCCGCGGCCTGCGCGAACCGCTCCGGCATGGTGCCCGCGGCGGGCGGGAACCCGGTGCCCAGCACCCTGTCCTGCGCGCCGAGCCAGAACAGCATCTCCAGGCTGGAGGCGTTGCTGGTGACGATCTTCGACGGCGCGGAGTCGAACGAGACCCGGCTCCCCTGGCAGTTCTCCAGCTCCACCGGGAACCCCGCTCCCGCCGCGGCGACCGGCGCCGCCCCGGACTGGCCACCGCCGCACGCCGAGAGCAGCAGGGCTGAAGCGATGGCTGCGCCGCGCAGCGCTCGACCGACCACGATCCGACTCCGTCCCGTCCCGGCCCACCGCCGGGTCACTGGACGAGTAGTCGCGTCACCGCCGCGCTCGGTTCCCGCCGATCGGGGGCGGGCGGGTCACACGGCGCCCGAGTCCTCCGCGCCCCTGGCTCGCAGCAGGTCGTCGCGCGCCCGTGCCACGCGGGACCGGACCGTCCCGATGGGGCACCCGCAGACCTCGGCGACCTCGGCGTAGGACAGGCCGAACACCTGGGACAGCACCAGCGCCTCGCGGCGCTCCGGGGTGAGGTCGGCCAGCAGCACGTTCAGGTCCACGACGTCCTCGAACCCGGTGGTGCTGTTCTTCCAGGTGCGGGCGTCGGACACCTTGACGTAGTCGGCGGCCCACGCGATCGACGGTCTGGCGACGGCGGCCCGGACGTGGTCGACCACCGTGCGGCGGGCGATGGACAGCAGCCAGGTCCGGGCGGACGACCGGCCCTCGAAACCGGGGAGGCTCCGCAGGGCGCGCAGGTAGACCTCCTGCGTCAGGTCGTCGGCCTCCCGAACGCTCGCGAGGTGGGCCACGAGTCTCCACACGTCACGTTGGGTGGTGCGGATGAACTGTTCGAGCGCCGCCCGATCACCTGCGCCCGCGGCAAGCGCACTGGCGGTCACCGCGTCGTCGTCGCGAGTAGTGGACACGATCGATGAGGTTAACCCAGAGGTGGATGGGAACTTCTGCTCCTCTTGGAGCGACAATCTCACCGTGGACTGCGACATCTGCCGTGAAGCCCTGTCGGCGCGTTCGGACGGCGAGGCCGAACCCGTGCCCGCCGAGGTCACCGACGCGCACCTGGAGTCCTGCGCCGCCTGCAGGCAGTGGCAGCTCGACTCGGCCGTGCTCACCCGAGGCCTGCGCCTGCGCCCGGCGGTCGACGTGCCCGATCTCACCGACCGGATCCTCGCCGCCGCGCCGCCGCCCCCGACCGCGCGGACGACCCGCGGCTGGTACCCGCGGGCGGCGCTGGCGGGCGTGGCCGTGGCCCAGTTGACGCTCGGACTGGCGCAGGTCTTCGGGGTGAACAACGCGGACACCCACGCCGGGCACGGGTCGGCGCACCTGTTCAACGAGAGCACCGCGTGGAACCTCGCCCTCGGCCTGGGGATGCTGTGGACCGCGCTGCGCCCACGGGCGAGCACCGGCCTGCTCCCGGTGATGGCGGGCTTCGTCGCCGTCCTCACACCCTTCTCCGCGCACGACCTGATCGCGGGCACCGCCCCGCTGTCCAGGATCACCTCGCACGCGTTCCTGGTGCTGGGCCTGGTGGTGCTGCTCGTGGTCCACCGCACGGGCCGAACCCCGGAGGACGGCGCCCGCACCACCGGCACGGACGGAACACCGCTGCCGGTAGACGACGACACGACCACCACCCGCCCCCGACCGGACACCAGCGGCACCCGCTGGCGCCACCTCCGCCCGGTGAGCGGGAAGCACGCGGCTTGAGGGGGGCTGGGGGAAGAGACCTAGCTCTGCCCGGTCAGCGGCTCAAGGGCGCGCTTGGAGCAGTGGCCGCCGGAGAACGCTCGGTTTAAAGGCCTGCCGCCACAGGTGGGCGGAAAGCGGTGCGGCAGAAATGGCCTCAGCGGGGCCGGGAACGTCCGGACGCGGGCCAGTGTCAGCCTGCCGATCGGTTCCGGTCCCTCCGGTCCGTCCGGTCGTCGTCGCGCAGCAGTTCCACCAGGTCTTCGCGGGCCCTGGCCACGCGTGACCTGATGGTGCCCACCGGGCAGTCGCAGACCTCCGCGGCTTCGGCGTAGGACAGGCCCAGTGCCTGGGTCAGCACGAACGCCGCTCCGCGGTCCGGGTCGAGTGAGGAGACCACCTCGTTGAGCGCGACGGCGTCGGCGAGGCCCGGACCTGGCTCGCCCTGGGCGCGTTCGGCGGCCGCCTGCCAGTCGTCGCGGCCGTCCACCCTGGGCCGGACCTTGATCGAGCGGATGTGGTCGGCCACGACGCGGCGGGCGATCGAGAGCAGCCACGTGCGAGCGGAGGACCTGGCCTGGAAGCGGGCGAGGGCGGGCAGGGCGCGCAGGAACGTCTCCTGCGCCAGGTCGTCGGCGAGTTGGACGTCCCCGGCCAGGTGCGCGACGAAGCGCCACACGTCCGCCTGGGTCGCCCGCACGAACCGCTCGGTCGCCGACCGGTCCCCGTCACGGGCCTCCAGCGCCAGCCGGGTGATCTCGGTGTCGTCGCATCGCAGCAGCCTCACACCCCGGACTACGGGCGCGGTAGACCGGACGTTCAACCCCGACCGTCACCGCACGGCGACCACCACGTGGTCATCACCGGACTGCCACACCACACCCACCTCGCCGAACCCCGCCGCGAGCAGGGCGTCCACGTGCCACCGCACGCTCAGGCCGTTGCCGTGCCCGCCGCTCTCCGGCCGGAGTTCCCGGTCGCCGAACACCCGGCCCAGGTCGGGATCGGCGCGGACGGCGTCCCACCACGCCGACCACTCCTCGTTCTCGACGACCCCCGCGCGCTCGGCACGCCGGTGCCGGACGACCTCGGCCAGTTCCCGCACCGCGGGCTGCTCGTCGTGGAGGTGGTCGCCGTTGACCAGCACACCGCCGGGCCGGATCACCGCGGCGAGGTCGCGGTAGACGGCGGTCAGGCGGTCCGGCGCGAGCCAGTGCAGCGCGGTGGTCGACACCGCCGCGTCCCACCCGCTCCCGGCGCCGACGGAGTCGACCCACCCCGGCGCGCCGAGCCCCGCCCGCACGTACTCGACCGACGACCCGCCCGCGCGGGCCAGCGCGAGCAGGAACGGGTCCTGGTCGACCCCGACGATCCTCGCGGCGGGCACGCGGGCGCTCAGCCGCGTCGACAACGAGCCCGGCCCGCACCCGAGGTCGACCACCACGGGCGCCTCCGCCGCCGCGCAGACGTGCTCGACGACGTCGCCGATCACCCGGAACCTCTCCTCGCGGTCGGCGATGTACCGCTCCTGCTGGCGGTCCCACCGCTCGACCCACCGCTCCGCGACCGCCTGGTCCAGCCCCTGGTCACCCACGTCCGGCCTCCGTCACCCCGTCGCACCCGATGTGACGCACACTACTGCAACTTACTTGCAACAGCCCGACCTGCCTACGATCCGGGCGAACGCCCCAGCGGCAGCGAGGAGCACGGCCGGTGCGCCCACGAACGAGCGCCACCGCGCGGTCCTTCCGGGCCCTCTCCTCGCCCGCCCGGCTGCTCCTGCTCAACCAGTTCGGCATCAGCCTCGGCTTCTACCTGGTCCTGCCGTTCCTCGCGACCTACCTGCGCGACGACCTCGGCTTCGCCACCGCGCTGGTCGGGGTGGTGCTGGGCCTGCGCACCCTGAGCCAGCAGGGCCTCTACCTGCTGGGCGGCACGGCGGCGGACCGGCTCGGCCCGCGACCGGTGATCATCCTGGGCTGCGCGGTGCGGGTGGTCGGCTTCGGGATGTTCGCCGCCACGACGAGCGTGGCGGGCATCGTCCTGGGCACGGTGCTGACCGGTGTGGCAGGCGCGATCTTCAGCCCCGCCGTCGTCACGTACCTGACGCACGAGTCGCCGGGGCGGCGCGCCGAGGCGTTCGCGACGTACAACGTCGTGGCCAACACCGGAACGCTGCTGGGGCCGGTGCTCGGCGCCGTGCTGCTCGCGGTGGACTTCCGGCTGGTGAGCCTGATCGCCTGCGCCGTGTTCGCCTGCCTCACGGTCGCGCAACTGCTGTTCCTGCCCCACCAGGAGGCGACCGCGCCCGAGCGCGGGGTGCTGCGGAACTGGCGGGAGGTGGTGGGCAACCGGCGGTTCCTGCTGTTCACCCTCGCGGGCTCCGGCTACTTCGGCCTGTTCAACCAGCTCTACCTGGCGCTGCCGCTGGAGGCGCAGCGGGTGACCGGCAGGTCCGGCGCGATCAGCGCGGTGTTCGTCGTGTCGACGATCGTCGGGATCGTGTTCGGCGTGCGCCTGACGGCGTGGTGCCGGGCGCGGTGGAGCGCGGGCCGCTCGATGGCCACCGGTCTGCTGCTGATCGGCGCGGGCTTCGCACCACCCGCCCTGCTCTCCCCCTTCACCACGACCACGGCGCACCCGCTCCCCCTGCCGGACGCGCTGGTGGCGGTCGCGCCGGTGGTGCTGGGCACGGTGGTGTTCAGCGTCGGGATCGCCATCGCGAACCCGTTCATGATCGACCTGCTGCCCGTCGTCGGCAGCGAGAAGCTGGTCGGCACCTACTACGGCTTCTTCTACCTCGTCTCCGCGCTCGTCGCGGCCGGGATCAGCGCGGGCGTCGGCGCCCTGCTGGAGTTCGACGGCGCCGCCGCGCGCTGGACGCCGTTCACCGCGCTCCTGCTGATCGGTCTGCTGGGCGGCGCCCTGATCGCGACGATGCAACGCCGCCGCCTGCTCGACCCGACCCACCCGCACCCCGCCTGACCGCCTCGGTTCAGCCCCCGATCGCCTCCCGGAGCACGCGCACCGCCTTCGGCCCGACCCCGTGCATCGCCAGCAGCTCGGCGTCGGTCAGCTCGGCGACCTGGGCGAGGGTCGTGAGACCCGCGCCGCTGAGCGCCCGAGTGGCCGGTTTCCCGATCGCCGACGGCAGGTCGCCCACCTCACCGGGAACGGCCGCGTCCCCGGCGGCCACCCGACTCGCGAGCCGCTCCGGCGCGCGGGCGAACCACGCCCGCCGCACCCAGTGGTTCACCTGCTGCCCGTCGACGTCCCCGATCGGCACGCGGACGGCACCCGCGACCCGTTCGGCCGTCGGGTGCACGGCCAAGGCCTCCTCAGCGTCCACCTCGGACAGGTGGAGGTGCACCCGCCCGTCCGCGCCGACGGACGCGAACCGCTCGCCGCCCACCGTGAACTCCGCCGACCCGCCTGCGCTCCGCTCCGCCGTCTCGGGCAGCGCGAGCGCGGCCTTGCGGAGCTGGGCCACGGTCGTCACGGGTCCACCCTGGCACGGTGGCCGAACATCGTCGCCCCACCCGCGCGGGCCAGGGCCGCGACGGCCTTCACCCGACCGGACGGCACGATGAAGTCCGCTTCCCCACCCGGAGTGCCGACCCGCACCAGCGTCGTCCACCGCTCCGGGTGGTCCGGTCTCGCGTTGGACGCCCGCACCCTGCTCTCGGTCAGCTCCAGGTCCGGCCACGCGTACGGGTCCAGCACCCCGTCGTGGCCCAGCACGACACCGCCGCGGAACAGATAAGCGTTGCGGGGCAGCGGTTTCGGCTTCCGCAGGCCCACCAGCCCGACGGTCAGGCCCACCACCGCCAACGCGATGAGCACGATCCCACCCACCACCCCGAAGGCCGCCCCGGTCAGGGAGAAGACCCCGCACACCGCGACCAGGACCGCGAACGCCACCACGACGCCCAAACCTCTGGACGACGAGCCGAGCACGATCGTCTCCACCAACTCGCCGTACCCCCGGCGCGCGGCAACCTCACCTGCCTCCGAACGCGGACCCCCGTCCGAACCGCCCATGACCCCTCCCGTCCTCACTCCTGGGAAGAGCGTCTCAGACGGCACCGACAATTTTTGGTCGCGTCACAGCCCGGACGTGTCGGTCTGCTCGATCAGGCCGTAGTGGTGCGCGAAGCGCACGGCGTGCACGCGGTCCCGGAGCCCCAGCTTGGCCAGCACCCGCGACACGTGGGTCTTGACGGTCTGGCTCCCGACGTAGAGCTGCTCGCAGATCTCGGCGTTGGACAGCCCCGCGGCCATCAGGAGGAACACCTCGTGCTCGCGCGCGGTGAGCCGGTCGACCCCCGGCGCCGTGCTCCTCGTCCGGGTGCTCGGGACCAGGGCGTCGGCCAGCCGGGGCGCGAGCCGCCGGGTGATCGACGGGTCGATGTAGGTGTCGCCGCGCGCGGCGACGCGGATCGCGGTCACCAGTTCCTCGGGCGGCAGGCTCTTCAGCACGAACCCGCTCACACCGGACGCCAGCGCCTTGCGCACGTAGTCGTCGGCGTCGAACGTCGTGAGCAGCACGACCTTGAGGTCCCGCGCGCCGGACGACATCAGCTCGCGGGCCGCCGCGAGCCCGTCCAGCTTGGGCATCCGCACGTCGAGGATCACCAGGTCCGGGCGCAGGTTCTGGGTCGCCTCGACGGCGCTGTAGCCGTCCCCGACGTCCGCGACGCAGCTCATGTCCGGCTGCGCGTCCAGCACCGCCCGCAGGCCGGAGCGGAACATCGCGTGGTCGTCGGCGATCACGATGCGCAGGGTCATGAGCGGCTTCCGGTCGGCATCGTCACGCTCGTCTCCCAGTACTGCCCGTCCTCGACCAGTCCGCAGGTCGCGGAGCCGCCGACCGCTTCCGCGCGGGTCCTGATCCCGTCGAGGCCCCGACCGGAGCCCCGCTGCCCGACCAGCGCGCCCCGCGCCGCGAGGACCGCGTCGGACCCGACCGGGTTGCGCGCGGTGATCGACACGTGGTCGTGGCCGTAGTCGAGTTCCACCCGCACCGCCGTCCCGTCGCCGTGCCGCAGTGCGTTGGTCATCATCTCCTGCGCCACCCGGTACAGGGCGGTGTCGACCGGGCCGGGGATGAGGGCCGGGTCGTTGTAGACGGCGAAGGCCACGCGGAGGCCGGACGACCGCACGCCGTCGAACAGCTCCTGCAGCTTGCCGAGCCCCGGCTGGGAGGACGACTCGTCGCCCTCGTGCAGCAGGTCGAGCAGGCGCCGCAGGTCCACCATCGCCGCCCGGCTGGACGCCTCCACCGCCGTGAGCGACGTGGTCACCGGGCCCTCGGCCGCGGTCGCCGACGCCTGGTCGCCCAGGTTCAGCCGCGCCGCGGCGGCGTGCACGCCGATCGCGCTGACGTGGTGCGAGATCACGTCGTGCAGGTCGTTGGCGATGGCTTCACGTTCCCTGGTCACCGCCTTGTCCACCTCGGCCTGCGCGTCGCGCAGCGCGTTCTCCCGCTGGCGGCGCAGCTCGTCGACGTGGGCCTTGCGCGCGGTGGTGTAGCGGCCGACCAGCCACGGCAGCACCGAGTTGGCGGTCACCAGGGTCACCACGGCGAACGGCTCCGTCGACCCGCCGATCAGCAGCGAGACCAGCACGCCGAGCGCGAGGGCGGTCAACGAGAGCGCCGCGGACCGGCGTGGCAGCCAGGCGCCCGCCCGGTACGCGGAGACCAGCAGACCCGCCGTGGTCGCGCTGCGCCCCGGCAGGACGAGGGCCAGCACCGGGACCAGCGCGGCGTGCGCGAGCGCCACCCACCCGGAGTACCGCGGCGACGACGCCAGGGCCGCGTCCACGGCGACGAGTCCGACCAGGATCAGCGCGTCGAGCGCCCCCAGGTCGGCCGGGCCCCTGGTCACGAAGCTCGCCGCGTCGGTCACCAGGCACACCGCCGCGACCAGGACCGACTGGCGCGCCAGGGATCGCGCCACGTCGTGGTCGCGCCCTGGAACCAGGTGGACGAGCGCCCTGCCCACGTCCATCGTTCTGCCGGTCATGACGCGCATTCTGCTGGTTCCCGTGAACCGGGTAGTCACTCCCCCGGGTGATGCGCCGTCCCCTGCCGGCATGACGACCCGGCCGCGACGGGCACCCTCCGGTCGGTGTCCGGTGTGGACGGATGGTCCACACCGGACGGTCGGTCAGCCCTGGGGGTCGGTCTCGTCGTCGAACTCCCCGATGAGCTGTTCGAGGAGGTCCTCCAGCGCGGCGATGCCCACCACGGTCCGCTCGCCGTCGGCGACCAGCGCGAGCTGCGACCTCGCCCCGCGCATCGCCGTGACGGCGCGGGCGACGGGCAGGTCGGCCGACAGCGTCAGCGGGGTGGTCATCATCGTCCTGGCCGTCGGGTCGCCGCCGGTGGCGGTCGCCCGCACGACCTCGCGGATGTGCAGCAGGCCCACGAAACCGCCGTCCGGGTCCAGCACCGGGAACCGGGACCGGCCGGTGTCGCGGCTGAGCCGTTCGACCGCGCGGGCCGTGGTCTCCTCGGTGACGGTGACGGTCCGGTCCCGCGGGACCATCACCTCGGCGACGGTGGTGTTCTGGAGGTGCAGCATCCGGGTCAGGAGCCGCTGCTGGCCCTCGGGGATCAGCCCGTGCTCACCGGACTGGCGCAGCAGCATCAGCAGGTCGTTCGGCCGGTGCGCCTGGGCCAGCTCGTCCTGCGGCTCTACCTTGAGCAGCCGCAGCAGCGCGTTGGACGTGCCGTTGAGCGCGGACAGCAGCCAGCGCACACCGCGGGCGAACCCGCGGAAGGGCAGCGCCAGCAGCAGCGCCGAGCGCTCCGGGTGCGAGATCGCCCACGACTTCGGCGCCATCTCGCCGACCACCATGTGCAGGAACACGACCAGCACCAGGCTGATCACGAACGCGATCCCGTGCGCCACGGCGGTGGGCAGCCCGGTCAGCAGGAACAGCGGGTCGAGCAGCGTCGCGACCGCGGGTTCGGCCAGCGCGCCGAGACCCAGGGTGCACAGGGTGATGCCCAACTGGGCGCCCGCGAGCATGAGCGACAGCTCCCGCACGCCCGCGACGGCCGCTCGGGCGGCCCGGCTGCCCTGCGCGGCCTCCTGCTCCAGCCGGTGGCGCTTGGCGGAGATCAGGGCGAACTCCGCGGCGACGAAGAAGGCGTTGCCCACCAGCAGCGCCAGTGAAATGGTCAGCGACCACCCGATGCTCATCGGCCCAGCACCTCGTCGCGCTCGTGCACGGTGTCCTTCTCCTGGTCGTCCTCGGTAGGCGATACGGGGCGGTCGCGCAGCAGGACCGTGCTGGGCACGTTCCTGGCGACCGCGGCGACCCGCACCAGCACGTGGTGCGGTCGGGGCGGCTCGTCGTCCGGCGACGGCACGTGGACGACGACCTCGATCTCGTCGCCCACCCGCGCCGTGCGGCCGAGTTCGCTCAGCACGAGGCCGGACACGGTGTCGTAGCCGTTGTCCACCGGCAGCGAGATGCCGGTCGCGTCCTCGATCTCGTCGATCCGGAGCCTGCCGGGCACCGCCCACGACCCGTCGGACCGGTGTTCCACCGAGTCCGGGACCAGGTCGTCCTCGTCGTGGATCTCGCCGACCAGCTCCTCGGCCAGGTCCTCCAGCGACACCACGCCCGCGAAGCCGCCGAACTCGTCGACCACGCAGGCGGTCTGGCGGTGTTCGGCGCGCAGCCGCTCCAGCACGGCGGGCAGCGGCAGCGTGGAGGGCACGAGCACGGCGGGCGAGGCGATCCGCCCGATCGGCGTGCCCGCGCGCTCCTCGGGGTCGACGGTGAGCACCTCGGCCAGGCCGACCACGCCGACCACGTCGTCGAGGTCCGCCCCCACGACGGGGAACCGGGAGTGCCCGGTGTCCAGCAGGT
This sequence comes from Umezawaea endophytica, assembly GCF_025061645.1. Taxonomy (GTDB): domain Bacteria; phylum Actinomycetota; class Actinomycetes; order Mycobacteriales; family Pseudonocardiaceae; genus Umezawaea; species Umezawaea endophytica. The sequence goes on from NZ_JANYMP010000001.1 coordinate 259,776, forward strand.
CCACGACCCGCGACACGGGCTCGTCCGCCCTCACGGTGTGCACCGCGACCCGCGGCGTCATCGCCTGCTCGGCGACCAGCCCGCGGAAGTCGAGACCGCGGTCGAGCAGTCGGGACAGCTCGGGGTCGAGGTGACCCTGGGCGCCCGCCTCGTCGATGATCTGGTGCAGGTCCTCCGGCGTCGCGCCCTGCGGCAGCTCCTCTACCGGCTCGATGCCGATGGACCGCAGCAGCCTGGTGGCCGAGGCGTCGAAGAACCGGATGACCGGCCCGGCGACCGCGAGGTAGACGAGGGTCGACGAGCTGAGGGCCTTCGCCAGCGTCTCGGGCTTGGCGATGGCGAGGTTCTTGGGCACCAGTTCACCCAGCACCATCTGGACCACGGTCGCGAACACCAGCGCCACGGCCACGGACACCGAGAGCCGCGCGGCCTCCGAGAGGCCGGTGAAGCCCAGCACGCCCGCCAGGCCGGACCCGAGCAGGGGTTCGGCGACGAAGCCGACCAGCAGAGCGGTGACCGTGATGCCGAACTGCGCTCCGGAGAGCATGAACGACAGGCGCTGGGTCACCCGGTACGCGCGCTCGGCGGACTTGTCGCCCGCCTCGGCCATCTGCCGCAGGCGCCCCCGGTCCACCGCCATGTAGGCGAACTCCTGGGCCACGAAGTACCCGGTCGCCGCGGTGAGCACCACGATCGTCAGCAGTCCCCAGAGAATCAACATGCCGCGTCCCCACCCCGTGAGCGGGGAAGAGGAGCGGCATGGGCATTCGACACGCTGTTCAGCCGGGCGTGGCCCGGCCGCGTACTACATCCCTCGGGATCACCAGTTGACGGCATGCACTCGACACTAGCACGCGGCACTGTATGGTTCTGGTGGATCACCGACGACCGGGGGAGGCCCGCGGATGAGCGACGCGCTGCTCAAGATCGGCGAGCTGGCCGCCCGTTCCGGGGTCAGCATCCGCACCGTCGACTACTACACCGGCCTCGGCCTGCTCAACCCGGCGAAGCGGACCGCGTCCAACTACCGCCTCTACTCCCCCGCCGACGCCGACCGCATCGGCGTGATCCAGCGGCTGGAGACGCAGGGCGTGAGCTTGGAGGAGATCTCCCGCGCGCTGGGCTCCCAGCCCGCCGACGTGGCCGACCTGCTGATGCGGATCAACGCGGACCTGCACGTGCTCCAGGCCGCGATCGACGCCGCGGGGCCGGAGGCGCAGGGGCTCCTGGCCGCCATCGCGGGCCGCGTGCACTCGCTCATCACCATCGCGTTGCAGATCCCGCCGGACCTCCCCCTGGCCTGAGCAGGCACTTCGGCGCCATTTCCGCGAACGTCGCACGACCGTTCGGAAATGTTCATCTCGAACGGGTTTCATCGGCCTGGGATGAATTCGGGTCCGACACGCCGAAAAAGCATCCTGATCAGCACTTACGGCGAATTGAGCAGCCCGGATAACCGCCGTGCGCATTCACCCTATACGGTGACACCCGAATCGTTGCTGACGTGAGAAAGGGTGTGCCGAATGGCTATTTCCGCCGATCTGGACAAGCAGCTCGACAAGGCCTACGAGAACCTCTCCATCGCCGAGGTGCTGGACGCCCCGGTCGCCGCCCTCGCGGGCGTCAGCGAGGCCGACGCGGAGAAGCTGAACGCCGCCTTCGGCATCAAGACCGTGCGCGACCTCGGCACCAACAAGTACTTCAAGCTCGCCTCCGCGCTGTCGGACCTCGGCACCGCCGCGAGCTGACCGGACGCGGGGGGGGGGGGGGGGCG
>NZ_JANYMP010000001.1:261590-798454 GCF_025061645.1 Umezawaea endophytica
GTCGGCGCTTCCCGGCCGACCACGACCGCCGGGGTCACCCCTGCTCCACCTCGTCCTCGTCCTCGTCCGCCTTCGCCTTCGCGGCACGGCGCAGCCGCACCGACGTGATCGCGTGCCGCTCGGCGCCGAGCACCTCGACGCTCCAGCCCGAGACCTCGACCCGGTCCCCCGGCTCCTCGGGGATCCGCCCCAGCAGGACCAGCACGAGGCCCGCGATGGTGGTGTAGTCGCCGTCCGGCGCCTCGGGCAGTTCCACGCCGATGTCGACCAGGTCGTGGATCGGGAACGTGCCCGCCAGCACCATCGACCCGTCCGGGTCCGTGCGGACCGCCATGACGTCGCGGTCCGTCTCGTCGTAGATCTCGCCGACGACCTCCTCCAAGAGGTCCTCCAGCGTCACGATGCCCTCGACCGCGCCGTGCTCGTCCAGCACCAGCGCGAACTGCTCGTGCTCGGCCTTGAAGCGGCGCAGCGCGTCGGCGACCCGCAGCGAGTCCGGCAGCACCACGGCCTCGCGAGCGCGGTCCACCAGCACGCCTTCGTCGACCAGCAGGTCGCGCAGGTGGACCACGCCGACCACGTCGTCCAGGTGCCCGTCCCGCGCCACGGGCGCACGGGAGAAGCCGGACGCGGCCAGTTCGGACCGCGCCTGCGCGACGCTCAGCTCCGCGTCCAGGGTGAAAACGGCCCGGCGTGACACCAGCACCTCCTTCAGCCTGCGCTCGTGGATCTCCAGCGCGCCGTTGATGATCATGCGCTGCTCCGCGTTGAGCCCCCGCTGGCTCGCGACCAGCTCCCGCAGCTCCTCGGGGGTCAGGTCCTCGCTGTCCGCGTCCGGGTTGCCGCCGAACAGCCGCACGACCACGTTGGTCGCGGTGCTCAGCGTCCACACCACCGGGCGCGAGATCGTCGACAGGAAGTCCAGGGGCCGCACCACGAGCAGCGCCCACCTCAGCGCGTACTGCATCGCCAGCCGCTTGGGCGCCAGTTCGCCGAACACCAGGGTCACGAACGTCAGCACGATCGTCACCAGCGCCACGGCGACGGCGTTCGCCCCGCCGCCGAGGAACCCGAACAGCGGCACCAGCGGTTGTGCCAGCGACACCGCCGCGGTCGCCGACGCGAGGAACCCGGCCAGCGTGATGCCGATCTGGATGGTCGCTAGGAACCGGTTCGGGTCGCGGGCCAGCCGCACCAGCGTGCGCGCGCTCCGCCCGCCCTCCCGCTCCAGCGCCCGCAACTGCCCCTCGCGCAACGAGATCAACGCCATCTCGCTGCCCGCGAACACCGCGTTGATCAGCACCAGCACCGCGACCAGCACGATGTCGAAGCCGTATTCACCCACTTGATCCCCACCCCGACTCCGGTACATCCGTCCGGGTGATTGGACCGCACCTGACGATCACCCGCGACACCGCCCTAGTCCCGCGCCGCGGCGGCGTAGCGGCGGGCCAGGTGGGCGAAGGCGTCCTTCAGCTCGGGCGGCCCGACGACCTCGATGTCGGCGTCGAACCGGCCGACGGCCGCGGCCAAGCCCGCCCACGACCACGAGGTGAGGACCAGGCGGCAGCGGTCCGGGCCGAGCGCCTCGACGAGCCCGTCGCCGACGTACGGGGACACGGCCCGAGCGGGGAGGTCGAGGATCACCTCCCCGCGGCACGGCAGGCCGCCCTCGCCCTGGAACCTGCCGACCACGAACGCGGCCACGTCCCCGCCCGGCAGGTCGCGTGGTGTGAAGCGCGGCCCGGTGGGCGTGCGCGGGGTGATCCGGTCAGCGCGGAAGGTGCGCCAGTCGTCGCGGTCGAGGTCCCAGGCCACGAGGTACCAGCGCCCGCTCCAGGTGACGAGGTGGTGGGGCTCCGCCCGGCGCGGCGGCGTGTCCGCGTCGGCGCCGGGCGAGGTGTAGTCGAAGCGCAGGACCTCGCGGGCGTGGACGGCGGCGCCGAGCGCCACGAGCACGGCGGTGTCCACCTGCGGGGTCGGTCGGACCGCGGGCCGTTCGACCGCGGTGACCTGGAAGGTGTCGATGCGGCGGCGCAGCCGTGCGGGCATCACCTGCCGGACGGTGTTCAGCGCGCGCACGGCGGCCTCCTCGATGCCCGCGCCCGCGGTGATGGAGATCTGGAGCGCGACGGCGAGCGCCACGGCCTGCTCGTCGTCGAACAGCAGCGGCGGCAGTTCGGCGCCCGCGTCGAGCCGGTAGCCCCCTTCGGGGCCCTTGAAGGCCGCGATCGGGTAACCCAGCTCGCGCAGGCGGTCGACGTCGCGGCGCACGGTGCGCGAGCTGATGTCCAACCGTTCGGCCAGCAGCGCCCCCGGCCAGTCCCGCCGTGACTGGAGCAGCGAGAGCAGCGACAGCAGCCGTGCCGAAGTTTTCTGCATGAATCGATGGTGCCATGGAGAAGCGGCCACACCCTGTCCTCTTCCCCTGCGACTGTTGTGCCGTGCCCGACACCGAGGACGACCGGAAGGACCCGATCACCGTGACCGCCACGACCACCTCCACCCCGACGCTCGACGCCGAGCGGACCGAGCTGCTCGCCGCCCTGTCAGCCGCGCGATCCGCGCTGGTCAGGACCACGCAGGGGCTGACTGACGAGCAGGTCGGCGAACGCCCGACGGTCAGCGACCTCTGCCTGGGCGGCCTGGTCAAGCACGTCGCGTCCATCGAGGAGGGGTGGCTGCGCTTCGCGGTCGAGGGACCGTCCGCGATGAGCTACGACCTGCCGGAGGGCGTCACCTGGGCGGAGTTCGCCGCCGGGACCGCCCGCGAGTTCCCGAAGTGGGCGATCGACCACCAGAACGAGTTCCGGATGCAGCCCGGCGACACGCTGGCCGGGATCCTCGCGCGCTACGAGGAGGTCGCCGCCCGCAGCGCGGAGGTCGTCGCCTCGATCCCCGACCTGTCCGCGACCCACCCGCTGCCGGAAGCCCCGTGGAACGAGCCGGGAGCCGTGCGCAGCGTGCGCGGGGTGCTGGCGCACCTCATCTCCGAGACCGCGCAGCACGCCGGGCACGCCGACATCCTGCGCGAGGCGCTCGACGGTCGTAAGTCCAGTTGATCCCCCGCCGGGCGGCGACCGCTCGCCGCCCGGCACCCCCACACCCCTTTCGGAGATGACGATGTTCGACGTTCTCGGCGATGTGAACTGGATCGGCGTCCTGGTCGCCTTCCTGGCCCTGTCCGCGCTGGGCGGCCTGTGGTTCGCCGTGCTGTTCGGCAAGTTGTACAACGCCTCGCTGGGGCGGGACGCGGCGGCGAAACCCGTGGCGTCACCCCTGTTCTTCGCCGGGCCGCCGCTGGTGGCACTGGTGGTCAGCACGACCAGCGCGTTCCTGATGGCCGTGCTGAAGATCGACTCCTTCCCGGACGCGCTGCTGTTCGGCCTGGTCGTCGGCGTCGGGTACCTGGCGGCCAACACGGTCATGATCGCGATCAACCCCAACTTCCCGCGCCCGCTGCTGTACGCGCTGATCTCGGGGTCGTACAACCTCGTCGGCAGCCTGCTGACCGCGGGCCTCCTGGTCGCGATCTAGCCGCCCCATCCCGCACACCCCACCGAACCAGGGAAAGATGACACCGTGAAGACGCGCGAACTGGGGCGGACCGGTATCCGGGTCAGCCCGTACTGCCTGGGCACCATGATGTTCGGCCAGGCGGGCAACCCCGACGCCGACGAGTGCGCCCGGATCGTCCACAGGGCACTGGACGCGGGGATCAACTTCGTCGACACCGCAGACGTGTACTCCGGCAGCGAGTCGGAGGTGATCCTCGGCAAGGCGCTCAAGGGCAGGCGCGACGACGTCGTGCTGGCCACCAAGGTCAACGGCTCGATGGGCGCCGACCCCAACCGGGGCGGCAGCTCGCGGCGGTGGATCGTCACCGAGGTCGAGCACTCGTTGCGGCGACTGGGAACCGACCACATCGACCTCTACCAGGTCCACCACCCGGACCCGCTGACCGACGTCGAGGAGACGCTGTCCGCGCTGACGGACCTGGTGCGCGACGGCAAAGTGCGAGCCATCGGCTCGTCGAACTTCCTCGCGTCGGAGATCGTGGAGGCGCAGTGGGTCGCCGAAAGGCGTGGCCTGCACCGCTTCCGCACCGAGCAGCCCACGTACTCCGTCCTCAACCGCGCCGTCGAGCACGAGGTCCTGCCCACGTGCCAGAGGTACGGCATGGGCGTGCTCGTGTGGAGCCCGCTGGCGTCGGGGATGCTGACCGGCCGCTACCGCAAGGGCATGGCCAGGCCGGACAACGCGCGGATGCACTGGGTGTCGCGGCACCTGACCGACGAGCGCAAGCTCGACGCCGTCGAACAGCTCATCCCGGTGGCCGCGGAGGCGGGCCTGTCGCTGACCCACCTGGCGATGGCGTTCGCCGTCGCCCACCCCGGCATCACCTCCGCCATCATCGGTCCTCGCACGCTGGACCACCTGGAGGACCTACTGGCGGGCGCCGCGACCGTGCTGGACGACGCCGTCCTCGACCGGATCGACCGGATCGTGCCGCCGGGGACGGACCTCGGCCCGATCGACGTGGCCTACGTCCCGCCCGCCATCGCCCGCACGGCGCTGCGCAGGCGTCCGGCCGACGAGCGGGCCGCGGCGTGACCGTCCTCGACACCCGTGCGCTCAACCGCGCCACGCTGGCCAGGCAGTTGCTGCTCGACCGGGCCGACCTGCCCGCGGTCGACGCGGTCGAGCACCTCTGCGGCCTCCAGGCGCAGGAGCCGCAGGAACCGTTCGTCGGGCTCTGGTCGCGGCTGCGGGCCTTCACCCCGGCCGCGCTCTCGGACCTGGTGACCGGGCGGCGGGTCGTGCGCACGCACCTCATGCGCCGCACCGTCCACCTGCTCGCGGCCGAGGACGTGCTCGCGTGGCGGGCGCGGCACGACGCCATGCTGCGGCAACGGGTGCTCGGGGTGTACCGCGGCGAGTTGGCCGGGGTCGACCTGGACCAGCTCGCCGCGGCGGCCCGCGACCTGATGGCCGACGACGAGCCCCGCGCGATGGCCGAGATCGCACGGGCGCTGGCCGACCGCTGGCCGGCGCCGGGCCCGCGCGCACTGGGCGAGATGGTGGTCGCCGCCCTCGTCCCGATGGCCCAGCTACCGCCCCGCGGCCTGTGGCGCACCAGGGCGGGCGTCCGCAACCTCCCGCTGACCTCGTGGCTGGGCCAGGACATCGCCGCTCTGCCGGACGACGCCGCCGACCCGGTCGGCCAGACCCTGCTGCGCCGCTACCTGGCCGCGTTCGGCCCCGCCGCCACGGCCGACCTGCGCGCGTGGAGCGGCCTGGCAGGCCTCCCCGCCGCCGTGACCGCCCTGCGCGACGACCTGGTCTCCTTCCGCGACGACCGTGGCCGCGAACTCCTCGACCTGCCAGACGCCCCCCGCCCCGACCCGTCCACCCCCGCGCCGGTCCGGTTCCTCCCGGCGTTCGACAACGCGATCCTCGGCTACCACGACCGGAGCCGGATCATCGACGACGAACACCGCGGCCTGTCGGTGGCGGGCGAACGCGTGGTGCTGCTCGACGGGCGCGTCTCGGCGACGTGGAAGGTCACGGCGGACACCGTCTCGGTGACCCCGCTGCGGACGTTCTCGCGAGCCGAGCGGGCTGCGGTGGTGGAGGAGGGGGAAAGCGTGGCGACGTTCCTGTCGGACGGGGAGAGCAGCCGGGCGTCGGTGGGCGAGGTTCCTTGACGAGGGTCACGCCTGTTCGCCGAGCAGACCGTCGCAGACCGCGAGCACGACTTCCGGTTCGATCCGGGCGAGGACGTCGAGCGTCGCGGTCCACCTGCGCAGGCGCAGCACGGAGGCGATGAGGGCGCGTGCCTCGGTGTCGTCGCTCCGAGACGCGATGGAGACCAGGGCACGGGCCTTCAAGTCCGGGTCGCCGATGGTGTCGGCCAACGGCCGAGCCTTCTCCACGTCGTCGGCCACCACGGACACCAGCTCGGCGACGGCTCGGTCGCGCCACCGGGGCACCGCGATCGACTTGGCCAGGGATTCTGCCTTCGTGATGTCACCGGAGGCGGCCACCGCCGTCACGGTCTCGCTCATCGCCGCGGCCCGCTGGGCGGTGAAGGCGATCGTCGAAGCGAGGGCTTCCGCCGCCACCGAGAGCCGCGACGCCGCGTCGCGATTCCCGTTGGCCGCCTCCACGACGGCCAATTCCGTCAGTGCCCTGGTCCGCCAACGCGGGTCGGCGATCCCGTCCGCCATGGCGGTGGCCCACGCCGCGTCCCCGCCGTGGGCCACCGCGCTCGCCACGGCGATCACTGCCAGCGCCCGGAGATCGGCGTCGGCGATCGTCGCGGCGACCACTCCTGCCCGGTCGACGTCACCCCTGCGCGCCACTGCGACCGTGACGTCGAGCAACGCCTGTGCCCGCAGGCGTTCGTAACCGATGGAGCGGGCCAGTGCTTCGGCCTGCTCGACGTCGCCGTGCTCGGCCAGACCTGCCGAGAGCCCGGCGCACACCTCCGCTCGCTCGCGCGTGAGCCTGATGGCGCGGACAGCGGTCAGCACCGCGCCGGCGGTCCGCCCGGCCAGCGCGCCGCCACCCACCGCGGCCCGGTGGACAGAGATCAGTGCTCGCCCTCGCCAGAACGGATCGGTGATCGCACGAGCGATCGCCTCCGCCCGGTCCAGCTCCTGCCTCGCGGACATCAGCGCGACCAACTCGGACGTCGCGTGGCCTCGCCTGCCGGTCACCTCAAGGGTGTCCGCCAGTTTCTCCGCACGGGTGAGGTCACCGGTCGCGACAACGGCCCTGAGCACGGCCATCACCACGTCAGGCCGCTGCGCCAGAGGATGGCTGATGCGCGCCAGCCTTTCCGCTCCGGTCGCGAGGTCCTCCGCGCGCCGGGTGTCGCCCGTCTCCGCCACCGGTATGACCAGATCGGTGAGCGACCGCGCTCGCCAGCGCGGGTTGTGGATGGTGGTGACGATCGCTTCGGCCTTGGCGATGTCACCGGTGCGGGCGACCGCTCTGACTATCCTCCCCAACGCCTCCCACCGCTCGACCCCGCGCGGGATCCTCTGGGCGAGCGCCAAGGCGTGGGACAGCTTGCCCGCGGTGATGGCGTCAGCCACCAGATCGGGTGACGGCTGCCGCCACCGCTTCCTCCTGTTGAGTTCGAGCGCCGGTGGTTCTCCCAAGACGGGCGGTTGCTCGATGGTGCGGGCGATCGATGCCGCTCCCACCTCGTCACCGGTCGACGCCACGGCCTCCACCACGGTCGTCAACGCCCGCGTCCGCTGGACCTGGTCCGGCAGCGACCAGGCCAGTGCTTCGGCCCTGGCGTGGTGCCCGAGCCGGGTCCACGCCTCCGGCAGCCCCGGCGGGATCAGGAAGTTCCGATCGCTCAACTCGGCCCGGTAGATCACCAGCCGGATCATCGAGGACAGATCCGGATCCTGACCGTCCACGGCGTCCTGCGCACCTGCGATCTCGATCAGCGCGGCGCTGTCGCCGCCGGTCAGGTCGAGCATCCGCTCGTGGCGGGACCGGTCCAGCGCGCACCCCACCAGCCGCGAGGTCTCGCCGAGTTCGCGCAGCAACCAGAAGTACCCCCGCAGCAGGTACTCCGGAGTTCCGATCGGCCATCCCCGCTCCCGGTACCGATCGGCCCAGAGGTGCAACCGCTGCCGGTAGCCCGCCACCCGAGCCTCGCCGAGCATCCGGATCGCGTCCTGCTGGAGTTGCTCGTGGGCCAGCAGGTACACGCACGGCGCGCTGTCGGGTCCCCAGTGGACGGTCCGGCGGCTGAACGTCCGCCCGGACACCGCTCGTAGCTGTTCCTCGACCTCCCACGCCGGCCATCCGGTCAGGTCGGCGAGGTCTCGCCCGCTCAGGCCGCCACCCGCCGCGGCCACCACGCCCAGCAGGTCCCGTTCCGCGGGGGTGCCGCGCAGCAGGTGGTTGAGCTCCCGCTGAGCGTCCACCCGCACCACGTCCGCGTGCTCCGAGCGCTCCAAACGCCGGACCACGCGCTTGTCCCGCAACGGATGCCGCTCGGGTACGTCAGCAGGGATGGGCGGATCGGGCCGCCCGGCCACCACGACGCGCAAGCCCCCGATCGGGCGGGCGGGCAGGAGCGCGGCGATGCTGTGCCCGTCCGGCCCGACGGTCACACCACGATCCTCGTCGAGGCCGTCCACGACGAGGACGAGCCGCTCACCGCGTTCCCGGCAGGTGGTCGCCGCCTGGGCCAGCAACCGGAGCAGGTGCGCGTCCCGCGTCGCGTCGGTGAGCAGTTCGGGCAACGGCTGCCCCAGGATTTCCGCCACCTGTTCGAGGACTACCTCGGCGAACGCCGTTTTGTTGTTCTGACTGGACAACCGAGCGGTGACGAAGAAGGACACGACTCGGACACCGGGTGGCGGGTGCAGCACGAGCCACGACATCAGCGCGGACTTCCCGGCCCACGCGGACGCCTGCCACCACCTGTAGGACGCCCCGTGGTCGTCGCTCGCGCACCAGGCGGCCAACTCGGCCAGTTCGTCGTCCCGGTCGTGCAGCACGTCCGGCGCCAGACGAGCGACCTGTTCCAGGTAGGCGGAGCGAACCGCGGGCCTTCGACGCGGCTCCTCCCCGTCTGGCGCGTGGACGTGGACGTCACCGTGGATGTCGCGAGCCTGCAAGACCGAACCGCCGGCGTCGATCGCGACGTTGCGCGTTCCCCCCGCTCCCCGGTCCGCGCACTCGTCGTGCAGCCGCCGCCAGTGTTGGAGGTCCGTCAGCGGGTCGGGAACGACGGCGGACGTTTCCTCGGCGTGGGCGAGGCACGCTCGGACGAAGGCCAAGACGGTCCGCCACGACGGCACCCGTGACGAGTCCTGCCTGCGCAGTTCGTAGAGGGTGCTCCTGGGCAACCGCTCGTCCCGTCCACGAGCGAGACCGGCCAGCGTCGAAGCCGACGGACGGCCGACGGCGACATCCAGGTCCCGCAACGCGCGCCTCAACCGGCTTGACGAGGTCATCCACGCCATTCTCCCACTTCAGGGCCTCCGAACGAGGCGACTCACCCCGGTGGAGCATCGCCGATCAGGACGTTCCACCAAATCCCGGCCGCACCACCACCTCGTAACGCACCAGCTTCGCGGGCGATCCCCTGGGCAGGGAGCCGTGCCGCTCAGGGGGGACCTCGTGACCACCGGTGTTCGCTTGACCGATCCGCGTCCGCTCCTCCCCCTGGCGCTGATCGCCGCCCTGCTCGGGGTGTCGGCGTTGTTGGCGCTGGTCGCGCCCAGCCGCGTCACCGGCGGCGTCTACCAGGTGGACGTCGGCGGTGACGTGATCGCCACCGAATCCCTGTCCTGCCACCGGGTCGGGGACACCGCGGCCTGCGTGGTGCCGGTCGGGGGACGGGAGTTGGCGATCACCGTCGTGTACCCCCACCCGAACCCGGTCCAGCCGGGCACGTGCACGGCCGTCCACGGGGATCGCCGGGTGGCGTGCACGGCGCACGTCCTCGGTTACGGGCACGCCTCGCAGTCGGTGTGGATCGACGAGGACCTCGGGCTGACCGAGGACGAACGGGCCCGGTTGCGGGACGCCGTGCCGTGGTGGCGGTCGGCCGAGTGGCTGCCGGTGGCGATACCGGCGGTGCTCGTCGTCGGGATGGCCGGTGCGGCGTTCGTGCTGGGCGGGCGGGTCCGGCAAGCCGCGCGGTGGCGGTTGCCGGTGGCGATCGGGACCGGTCTGCTCGGGGTGGTGCCGATCGGCACCGGTTTCCTGCTGGGGTGGCCGTCGCTGGTCGCACTGGCGGTGTTGGCGGCCTGGCAGTGGCAGTCGGGCGGGACGAGCGGCGGTGGCCGTGGAGCCCGGTGGGGCCACGCGCTGAGCGCGGGAGCGGCCACCGCCGTCTACTCGGTCGTCACGCTGTTCGTCCTGCTGCTGGACGGCGGGTTCATCGACTGAGTCACTCGGCGAGGAACACCTCCCGCTTCGCGACCGTGCTCTCGAAGCGCTCCAGGCTCGCCTGCTGGTCGGTCGGCAGGGCGTTGAGCATCACGTGCAGCAGCGCCGACGAGAGCGCGGTCGACGCCGCGTGCGAGTCGAACGCGAAATCGGAACTGACCGGCGCGGCGAGCACCACCTCCGCGTGCTCGGTGAGCGGGTTGATCGGTTGGTCGCTGACCAGCACCCTGGTCAGCCCGGCCTTGCCCGCCCAGGCGAGCGCGTCGCGCGTCTCCCTCGGGTAGCGGGGCAGCGCGAACGCGAGCACGCAGGTCGCGCCCGCGTCCACGGCCCTGGTCAGCCCGTCCTCCATCAGCGTGCCGGGAACGTCGAGCACCCGGACGTCGAGGTGGACCTTCGCCGCGAAGTAGCCGAACAGCCGGGCCTGCGGCGCGGACACCCGCAGGCCCAGCACCGGCAGCGGTCGGGACGCGGCCAGCAGGGCCGCCGCCTCCCGCAGCGGACCGGGGTCGGCCAGCGAGTCGCGCAGCCACCGCAGGTTCCGGATCTCCGAGTCGACCAACTCCTGGAGGTCGTTGAGGCCCTCGGCCGGTTCGGTGGCGCGGCGGTCGAGGACCAGCGTCCGCAGGGCGGACCGGAACTCCGGGTACCCGTCGAACCCGAGCGCGAACGCGAACCTGGTCACGGACGCCTGGCTCACGCCGACGCGTTCGGCCAGGTCGACCGTGCCGAGGAACGCCGCCTCGTCGGGGTTCTCCAGCAGGTAGCGGGCAATGCGCCGCTGTGCGGGCGAAAGCCGGTGCCGCGCCAGCAGCTCGCGCAGCCCGGCTGTGCCGTCGGTGGCCACGGGCGCCCCTAGGAGGTCAGGCCCTGCTGCTTCAGCCAGGCCTCGGCGACCTTGTCCGGGTCCTCCTTGTCGTTGTCCACCTTGGCGTCGAGCTTGCTCAGCTCGTCGGTCGTCAGCTTGTCGTTGAGCAGCGCCAGCGCGGCCGTCACCTCGGCGGTCGCCTTGGTCTCGTTGATCAGCGGCGCGACGTGCTGCGCGGGCACGAGGTCCTTGCTGTCCTCCAGCACGACCCAGCCCTTGTTCTTGATCGTCACGTCGGTGCTGAACAGGTTCGCGACCTGGATGTCGCCGCCCTCCAGCGCTCCCCTGGTCAGCGGTCCGCCCGCGTCCAACGACTTGAAGTCCTTGAACTCCACGCCGTAGACCTCCTTCAGCCCGATCAGCCCGACGTACCGGGTCTTGTCCTCGGCCGGACCGCCCAGCACCAGCTCCGCGCTCGCCGCCTTCAGGTCGTCGAGCGTCTTCAGCTTGTACTTGTCCGCCGTCTCCTTGGTGACGACGAAGACGTCCTTGTTCTCCGCGCCCGCGTACGGCAGCACCTTCAGGCCCTTGGGCAGCACCGGGGTGAGCGCCGCCTGGACGTCCTCCGCCGACGTCTGCTTGGCGTTCTTGTCCAGGTACTGGAGCAGGCTCCCCTGGTACTCGGGCAGCACGTCGATGTCGCCCTGCTGCAACGCGGGCACGATGATCTCGCGCGAACCGAGGTTCGGCTTGACCGTCACCGACATGCCCTTGGCCTTGAGCACACCGGCGTACAGGTGCCCGAGGATGACGTTCTCGGAGAAGTTGGCGGTGCCGACGACGATCGCGCCCGCGTCCTTGGAACCGCTGTCGGCCGGGTCGAGGCTCGTGACGCCGCCCGAGCAGGCGGTCAGCGAGAACGCGGCGAGCACCGCGGCGGCGAGTCGGACCTTCATCGGTTGCTCCTTCGTAGTCCACGGGGGGTGAGGGGCTTCTGGAGGGCGCGCAGGGCCTGGTCGAGCGCGATGGCGACGACGGCGAGCAGCACCGCGCCCGCCAGCGCCTGCGCGAGGTCCCGCTGCGCGAGACCGTCGAAGACGTAGCGGCCAAGGCCGCCGAAGCCCAGGTAGGCGGCGATCGTCGCCGTCGCCACGACCTGGATGGTCGCGATCCGCACGCCCGCCAGGATCAGCGGGAACGCGAGCGGGACCTCCACCTGCCACAGGACCTGCCACCCGGTCAGGCCGACACCGCGAGCGGCGTCGCGGACGTCGTGGTCGACGGCCGCCATGCCCGCGTAGGTGTTCGTCACCATCACCGGGACGGCCAGCAGCACCAGCGCCAGGTAGATCGGCACCAGGCTGAGGCCGCTGAGCTGGAACGCCAGGATGACCACGCCGAAGCTCGGCAGCGCGCGGCCGAACCCGCTGAGGTTGATGGCCAGGAACGCGCCCCTGCCGGTGTGCCCGATGAGCAGACCGATGGGCAGCGCGATCAGGGCCGCGATGACAGTCGCGACCACCGAGTAGACCAGGTGGGTCCCGACCTGGGCAGGCACGCCGTCCGGCCCGCTCCAGTGCTCGCCGGTGGTGAACCAGCGCAGGATCTCCGCGAACAACTCGCCCACGGCGCTACCTCCCCGTCCGGTGCCACGGCGTCAGCACCCGCTGCACGCCGACCAGCAGGGCGTCGGCCACCAGCGCCAGCAGCAGGGTGATCACGATGCCCGCGATGATCGGCACGCCGAAGTCCCGCTGGAACCCGTCGACGAAGAGCTGCCCCAGCGCCCCCTGGCCGATGACCAGGCCGACGCTGACCAGGCTGATCGTCATCACGGTCGCGATCCGCAGCCCGGCCATGATCACCGGCAGCGCCAGTGGCAGTTCGACGGTCACGAGCGTGCGGACCCGGTCGTAGCCCATCGCGCGGGCCGCCTCCGCGACCTTCGGCGGCACGCTCTCCAGTCCCTCCACGGTGTTCCGCACCAGCACCACCAGCGTGTAGACGGTCAGGCCGACCACGACCGTGGTCGGCGTCAGCCCGGTGAGCGGCAGCAGCAGAGTGAACAGCGCCACCGACGGGATGGTGAACAGCAGGCTGGACACGCCCAGCACCACCGACTTGAGCCGCGGCACCCGGTAGGCCAGCAGGCCGAGCGGCAGCGCGACGAGCAGTCCGAAGAAGACGGCCGTCCCGGTCATCCGCAGGTGCAGCAACGTGATCGTCACCAGGTCGCCCGCGTGGTCGGGGATCCACGACCACTTCACGGGACCAGCACCTCGGACCGGAACCTCGTCGCCGACTCGTTGATCGCCCGCTGGTCGGACACGCCGACGTACCTGCCGGCGGCGTCGACCCGGACCGCCAGGCCGGTCGGTGACGAGACCGTCGCGTCCAGCCCGGCGAGCAGGGAGTCGCCGCCGGACAAGCCGTGCGCCGGGATCAGCGCGCGGTCGGACGACGACCGCCACCCCAGCGGGGTGTCCTGGTCGGACAGCACGAGCACCCACTCGTCGCCGCCGCTCTCGTCGGCCTCGCGGGCGGTCGTGGTCGGCCGCACCGGCACGTCCTCCAGGGTGGCGAGCGACAGCAGCTTCAGGCCGCGTTCCGCGCCGAGGAAGTCGGCCACGAACTCGTCGACCGGGTGCGTGAGGAGTTGGGCCGGGGTGGAGAACTGCACCAGGTGACCGCCGGTGCGGAACACCGCGATCCGGTCACCGAGCTTCACCGCCTCGTCGATGTCGTGCGTGACGAACACGATCGTCTTGCGCAGTTCCGCCTGCAAGCGCAGCAGCTCGTCCTGGAGCAGCGCGCGGACGACCGGGTCGACCGCGCCGAACGGCTCGTCCATCAGCAGGATCGGCGGGTCAGCGGCGAGCGCGCGGGCCACGCCGACGCGCTGCTGCTGGCCGCCGGAGAGCTGGTGCGGGTACCTGCGCCCGAGGTCGGCGGCCAGCCCGACGGTCGCCATCAGCTCCTCGACCCGGTCGCGCACCCGCTTCTTGTCCCACCCCAGCAGCTTCGGCACGGTGGCGATGTTGTCCGCGACCGTGCGGTGCGGGAACAGGCCCGACTGCTGGATCACGTAGCCGATGTCGCGCCGCAGGGTGGATCCGGCGATCTCGCGCACGTCCCGGCCGTCGATCCGGATGACGCCGCTCGTCGCGTCCAGCATCCTGTTGACCATCCGCAGGGTGGTGGTCTTCCCGCACCCGGACGACCCGACGAGAACCGTGATCTCGCCCTCGGGGACCTCCAGGTCCAACTCGTGCACCGCGGTGGTGCCGTCGTCGAACCTCTTGTTCACCGCGTCGAAACTGATCAAAACGATTCACCTCTTGTCATCTGTGAATACGTTCATGCAGGCTTCACTCCGAGTGGACCCGAGTCAAGGCCCCATCGGCCCCGTTCACACCCTGGAAACCACTGCCGACTCGGGCGCCACCTCGTAGGGAAGGCCGCTCATGCACCTGGAAGTCGACGTCCCGGCACCCCTGGTCGCCCCGGTCGTCCTCACCGGACGGACGCTGTCCGCGGACGAGGTCGTGCGGGTCGCCCGGTCCCACGCCCCCGTCGCGCTCGACGACGCCGGGCTCGCCCGCGTCGAGGAGTCGTGGCGCACGGCGCAGGCCCTCGTGCTGCGCCAGGAGGTCTACGGGCGCACCACCGGCGTCGGGGCGAACCGCGCCGATGTCGTCCATCACGAAGACCGTACCGATCACGGCCTGCGCCTGCTGCGCAGCCACGCGGGCGGACTGGGCGACCTGCTCGCCGAGGAGCAGGTCCGCGCCATGATGGTCGTCCGGCTGAACCAGTTGCTGGCGGGCGGCGCGGGCCTGCACGTCACCGTCGTCGAGGCACTGGCGGGCGCCCTCAACGCGGGCACCTACCCGGCCGTGCACGAGTTCGGCGCGATCGGCACCGGCGACCTCACCGCGCTCGCCGAGACCGGCCTCACCCTCATCGGCGAACGCCCCTGGCTCGGGTCGGTCCCCCAGCCGGACCCGATCACCATCGACTCCGGCGACGCGCTGGCGCTGATGAGCAGCAACGCGCTGACCATCGGCATGGCGAGCCTCGCCTGGCACGCGGCCCGGCGGCTGCTCGAGGCGACCCACGTCGTGGCGGCGCTGGCGTTCCTGGCCGTGAACGCCTCCCGCGAGGCGCTGGCCGAACGCGTCCACGCGGGCCGCCCGCACCCCGGCCAGGTCCGGGCGGCGGCCGAGCTGCGCAGGCTGCTGGGCGCGCCGACCGTGCCCGCCGCCCGGATCCAGGACCCGTTCGGCTTCCGCTGCTTCCCGCAGATCCACGGCCCAGCGCTGGACGCGGCCACCGACCTGGGCCGGGTCGTGGAGGTCGAGGTGAACGCCACCGCCGAGAACCCCCTGATCTGGGCCGACGACGACGCGGCGTACCACCACGGCGGCTTCCACTGCGCCTACCTCGGCCAGGCGCTGGACCGGACGCGGCTGGCGCTGCTGCACACCGGCCAGTTGTCCACCGCGCGCCTGGCGACGCTCGTCGAGCCGACCTACACGGGCCTGCGCCCGTTCCTGGCCGACGGCGCCGTCGGCAGCTCGGGCGTGATGATCCTGGAGTACGGCGCGAACTCGGCGCTGGCCGAGGTCCGGCACCTCGCGGAACCCGCGAGCCTGGGCAACGCCGTGGTCTCGCGGGGCATGGAGGAGCACTCCAGCTTCGCCTTCCAGTCCGCCCGGCTGGCGCTGAGGTCGCTGACCGCGTTCCGCCTGCTGCTGGCCTGCGAACTGGTGGCCGCGCTCCGGGCGCTCCGCCTGCGGGGCACCACCCCCGCCGACGGCACCCCCGTCCGCGCCGCCTACGACCTGGCCGTCGCCAGGCTGAACCCGAGCACGGTCGACCGCCAGCTCAGCCCGGACGTCGAGGTGGCCGCGGCCCTGCTCGACGAGTTCGCGGACCTCTAGCGCGCGGACGCCAGCCCGAGCAGCGCCGTGTCCACGGCGGCGACGAGCCGTCGCGGGTCGGGGTCGGCCTTGACGATCACCTGGAGCCCCTCCAGCAGCATCGTCAGCATGGCCGCGGCCGCCGGGACGTCCAGCGTGGCGGCGGCCTCCCCGGTGCGGACGGCCGCTTCCAGGCCCTGGCGGAACCCGTCCTCAACGACGGTCAGGACCTCGTGGACGCTGCACGCGACCGCCGGGTCGCCCGGCAGCAGTTCGCCCGCCGCGTTCGCGATCAGGCAGCCGCGCGGGGCGTCCTGCTCGGCGGCCACCTCGATCCAGCCGAGCAGCACGGCCCGGATGCGGGGCAGCACCGGGCCTCCCGCCAGCAGCGCGGGGGCCAGGGTGCGGGCCTTGCTGTCGCGGTAGTGGGCCAGCGCGGCCAGGAAGAGCCCGTGCTTGTCGCCGAACGTGCGGTACAGCGAGCCGGGGTGCACGCCGAGTTCGGCCGTGAGGTCGGTGACGGACGTCCCCTCGTAGCCCTTGGTCCAGAACAGCTCCATGGCGCGGTCGACGACGTCCTGCTCGTCGAAGGTGCGTGGGCGTGGCATGGGGGCAGCGTAGCCCAAATTGAACGCGCGCTCACAAACTTGCTAGCTTCGATTTGCGAACGCGCGCTCAACTACCGAGCGTGCCCAACCGTGGAGGCACACCGTGATGATCGAGGGCTTCGAGGACGGCTTCGCCGAGGTGAACGGCACCCGGCTGCACTACGTCATCGGGGGCGAGGGGGATCCGCTGGTGCTCCTGCCGGGCTGGCCGAGGACCTGGTGGCAGTTCCACAAGGTCATGCCGAAGCTGGCGGAGCGCTACCGCGTGATCGCGGTGGACCTGCGCGGCATGGGCGGCTCGGCCAAGCCCGCCGACGGCTACGACAAGAAGACCATGGCCCGCGACGTGCTCGAGCTGCTCCGCTCGCTCGGCCACGACACCGCGCACGTCGCGGGTGAGGACATCGGGGCGATGGTGGCCTACAGCTTCGCGGCGAACCACCCGGAAGCGACCCGGAAGGTCGCGCTGTGGGAGGTGGGCCACCCCGGTCGGCCGTTCACCGAGCTGCGCCTGCTGCCGCAGGACGGCCAACCCGCTCCGTGGTGGTTCGCGTTCAACCAGGTCGACCACCTGCCGGAGCAGTTGCTGGCGGGCCGGTTCCGGCTCCTCGTCGACTGGCTCATCGGCCACCAGGCCATGGACCCGGACGCCTTCAGCGAGGAGACCCGCGCCCTCTACGCCGCCGCGTACGAGGCGCCCGGCGCGGTGCGGGCCTCGAACGGCTGGTACCAGACGTTCGTCCAGGACGTCGCCGACGCGGAGGACTACCCGGTGCTGGCGGCGCCGGTGCTCGCGCTCGGCGGCATCTACTTCCCGTTCGTGCCCGCCCTGCTGGAGGGCCGGGCGAAGGACGTCCGGTTCGTCGAGTTCAAGGGCGCGGGCCACTACCTGGCGGAGGAGCGGCCAGACGACCTCGTGCGGGAACTCGTCACGTTCCTCGGGTAGCCCGTGGCGGCAGGACCAGCTCCCGGTCGCCGAGCGGGGCGAAGAAGTCCTCGACGGCCGCGTCGGTGACCTCCTCCAGCGTCGACGGGGTCCAGCGCGGGGCGCGGTCCTTGTCGATGACCTGCGCCCTGATGCCCTCCGCCAGGTCCGGCGTCCGCAGGCACGCCGTGGACACCCGGTACTCCTGGACGAGGGCCTGCTCGACCGTCTCCAGCTCACGGGCGCGGCGCAGGGACTCCAGGGTGACCTTCAGCGCGGTCGGCGACTTGCCCAGGATCCGCTCGGCCGCGTCCTTCGCGTCGGGGGAACCGAGGTCGAGCAGGTTCGCGACGACCTCCTCGACCGAGTCGGCGGCATAGCACCGGTCGATCCACTCCCGCTCCCCCGGCAGGTCAGCCGGGGGAGCGGGCAGGCTGAAGGCGCGCACGGCGTCGTCGACGTCCACGGCGAGCGCGTCGAGGAAGTCCGGCAGCCGGTCGCTCGGCACGAAGTGGTCGGCGAAGCCGCACGCGATGGCGTCGCCCGCCCCGATCGCCGTCGCGGTCAGCGCGAGGTGCGTGCCCAGCTCGCCCGGCGCGCGGGTCAGCAGGTACGTGCCGCCGACGTCCGGCACCAGACCGATGCCGACCTCGGGCATGGCGAGCCTGGTGCGCTCGGTGACCACGCGGACGCCGCCGTGGGCGGACACCCCGACCCCGCCGCCCATGACGATGCCGTCCATGATCGCGACGTAGGGCTTGGGGTACCGGGCGACGTGCGCGTCGAGCGCGTACTCGTCGCGCCAGAAGTCCAGGGTGCCGGTGCCCCCGGACACGGCGTCGGCGTGGAAGCCCCTGAGGTCCCCGCCCGCGCAGAGGCCGCGTTCACCTGCGCCGGAGATGACGACCGCGCGCACGTCGTCGTCGGCCGCCCAGTCGGTCAGCGCGGCGTCGATCCGCTCGACCACGGCGTGCGTCAGGGCGTTGATCGCCTTCGGGCGGTTCAGGACGACACGGCCGAGACCGCGTTCGCGCCGCAGGAGGACGTCGTCGGGCTCCACCTGGTCACTCCTGTCGGTCCACATCGGACGGTGCGCCCGCTGTCGTCAGCCGAACTTACAGTAGGACGTCCGACCAAATGGGCACCGGGTGAACGACGACACACCCGGCACGCCGGGGCGATCGGCGTGGCGGACGGGTTCCGATCGCGGTGGACGAGGAGCGGTGGTGAACGCTTCTCCGGACGCGGCGACATGGGTTACGGTCCAGGGACGGCCGCGTCGTGCGGCCGGACGACTCGATCCCGCTCCTGGACGGGGGAAGCCGGTCTGAACCCGGCGCTGACCCGCAACCGTGGACGTCGGCCGTGAGCCGCCGTGAGCCGGAATGCCCGCCGGGAGCGGCGCTCGTGAACTGTCGCGGACAGCGGTTCACGGGTGGCCGACCGGCCCTCGTGGCGCGGTCGCCCACCTGTGCCGCCAGGGTGGAGGAGCTGGCATGGGCGGGTTGTCCCTTCGGCGCCGGGTGATGGCGCTGTGCGTTGCCGTGGTGGCGTTCTCGCCGCTGCCCGCGGCGGTCGCCGTGAGCGCTCCGGTCACGGCACTGGTCGGCACCCCCGGCCACTGCCCGGACGCGAACGGCGTCACGGTCGTCGTCGACTACCAGGAACTGGGCGGTACCACGGAGGTCCGCTGCGCGCCCGGACCGCAGGCCACCGGCCTCGCGGCGCTGGAGAACGCGGGGTTCGCCGTCACCGGGACCCAGCGCTGGGGCAAGGCGTTCGTCTGCCGGATCAACGGCCTGCCCACGTCCGCGACCGAGCCGTGCGTGACCACGCCGCCCGCCACCGCCTACTGGTCGTACTGGCACGCGCCGAACGGCGGGGCCTGGACGTACAGCCAGCAGGGCGCGAGCGGCCGTCAGCCCCCGCTCGGCAGCTTCGAGGGCTGGTCGTTCTCGCTCAACCACGGCCCGAACGACAACCCGCCGCCGGACGTGGCGCCGGTGCGGCCGTGAGCGGCGACTTCGGCCGTGTCCTAGGCGGGCACGCGAACGTGCGTTAACGTCGAAGCGCCGGGCGGTGGTGCCGCCCGCGCAGCGAAACCAGCCCTCGGGCGGGAGAAGCCGGTCTGAGTCCGGCGCTGACCCGCAACCGTAGGCGGCGCGACGGTCGTCGCGCCGCGAGCCGGACCACCTTCCCGAGGGGTGACTCGTGGTCCTGTCGTGGTTCGCAGGTCACGGTCGGCGTGTCGTGACGGCCGGGCCTCCGCGTGGGCGGAACCGGCTCTCCGGGCGCTGCCGTGACCTCTTGGTGAAGGGGTCGTCGTGGACGGAGCACCCTCTCGGCGCGCAGCCGCCGTGGTCGGGGTCGTGGCGGTGGTGTCGACCGCGTGCCTGGTGCTCGCGCAGCCCGCGGGAGCCGCCAGGTCCGAGGAGGCGGCGAAGGCCACGACGTGGCTGGCGCGCGAACTGGTCGACGGCGCCCTGCCGGGTTTCGCGGGCCCGGACTGGGGTCTGACGGTCGACGCGCTGTTCGCGCTGTCGGCCACCCGTTCCGACCAGGGCGCGCTCACGCGGGTGACCAAGGCCGTGTCCTCGCACGTGCGGAGCTACAACAGCTACGACGACTTCGGTGTGCCGGGCGTCCGGATCGCGGGCGCGACGGCGAAGCTGCTGGTCGCCGCCGTCGCCACCGGCTCGGACCCGGAGGACTTCGGCGGGTACGACCTGCGGCGGGAAACGCTGGACCTGGTGTCCGCCGACGGTGACGACGCCGGGCGCGTGCGGGACAAGGGCACCACCCCGGACAACAGCAACACGTTCGCCCAGTCCCTCGCGGTCATCGGGCTCGCGCGGTCGGGCGAGGTGCCGCGCGAGGTCGTGGACTTCCTGGTGCGCCAGCAGTGCGCGGCCGGTGGTTTCCGGCTCTCCCCCGACCAGTTCGGCACCCCGGCCCCCACCTGCGACCAGGCCACGAACCCCGTGCTCGACCCCGATTCCACCGGCATGGCCGTGCAGGCGCTGCTCGCCGCGGACGAGGCAGGCGTCCCCGGAGCAAGGGCCGCGGCGGACAAGGGCGCGGCGTGGCTCGCGAAGGTCCAGCGCGCGGACGGGTCGTTCGGCGGCTCCGGCCCCACCGACCCGTCCAACACCAACAGCACCGGCCTCGCGGGCCAGGCGCTCGCCGCGGCCGGGCTCCAGGCCGACGCCGACGAAGCCGCCGCGTACCTCCTCGGGCGGCAGCTCACGGCCGCCAACGCGGGCGCGGCGTCCGCCGAGGTCGGGGCCATCGCGTACAACGACGGCGCGTTCACCGAGGCGGTCGCGGGCGGCATCCCGGAGTTCTCCCGCGACCAGTGGCGCCGCGCGTCCGCCCAGGCCGTGCTGGGCCTCGCGATGGTGCCGCTCGGCGACCTCGGCGAGAACACCGACCCGCCGTCCTCCAGTTCGTCCAGTTCTTCCTCCTCGTCCAGTTCCTCCTCGTCGTCCTCCAGCTCGTCCTCGTCGAGCGCGACCTCCACCACGACGACCACGACGTCACCCGAGCAGACCACCACCACCGTCACGACGACGGAGACCACGGACGCGGGAACCGGTACCACGACGGGCTCCGGGCTCGCGCGCACCGGCGCCTCGGTGATCGGTCTGACCGCGCTGGCCGTCCTGCTGGTCGTCGGCGGCGCGCTGGTGTGGTTCACCGGACGGCGGCGACCGCGGTGACGCGGCTCGCACTGGTCGCCCTGCTCGTCCTCGCCACGACCTTCGGGTTCCCGAACCCGGCCACCGCGCAGGGGTCCCCCGGTTTCTGCCCGGACGCGAACGGCGTCACCGTGGTCGTCGACTTCCAGGAGCTGGGCGGGTCGACGATCGTCCGCTGCGCGCCGGGCGACCAGGGCACGGGCCTGGCGGCGCTGAAGAACGCGGGCATCGGGATCACCGGGACCAACCGGTGGGGCGAGGGGTTCGTCTGCCGCGTCGAGGGCAAGCCCGCGCCGGAGTCCGAGAAGTGCCTCGACACTCCCCCTGCCCGCGCGTACTGGTCGTACTGGCACGCGCCGAACGGCGGGTCCTGGACCTACAGCGACAAGGGCGTGCTGAACCGCAAGCCACCGGCGGGCAGCTTCGAGGGCTGGTCGTTCTCGCTGGACAAGACGGAGACGACGAACCCGCCGCCGCGCGTCGCCCCCGTGCGGCCGGTGGTCGTGACGACGACCACGAAGCCACCCGTCGTGCCGCCGGGCACCCAACCCCCGCCCGGCACCCCGCCCGAACCCGGTGTGCCGACCCGGCCCGGTGTTCCCGGAACACCCGACGCGCCGGGCGCCACGACCACGACCACGCCACCCGAGCAGTCCAGCCCAGCGCCGTCGAGCACCTCCACCGAAACCACCGCACCATCCACATCGGACAGTGCCACGTGGTCCGGCGAGGTGGGGACCACCGCCGCCGAGGAGCGGTCCGACAGCCCGACCGGCGTGCTCGTCGGCGCGGGAACCGTGCTGCTGCTGGGGATCGCGGGCGGCGTGGTCGGGATCCGGCGCCGCCGCGCGGACGGCCGGTGACCCGGACCGCCGAGCCGACCCGCGCCGCCAGGTCGTGGTACCGCCTGCCGCGGGCGGTGCACCCGGCCGCGTGGTGGCTCTGGGCGCTCGGGATGGCGGTGGCGGCGGGCCGCACCACCAACCCGGTGCTGCTGGCCATGGTGCTCGCCGTCGTGGCCTTCGTGGTGGTGAACCGGCGCGGCGACGCGCCGTGGGCGTTCGCCTTCCGGCTCTACGCCTACCTCGGCCTGGTCATCGTCGTGATGCGCGTGCTGTTCCGGATCCTGCTGGGCGGCCCGCAGGGTGAGCACGTGCTGGTGGTGCTGCCGGAGATCCCGCTGCCGGACGTCGCGGCGGGCATCCAGCTCCTCGGCCCGTTCACCCTGGAGGAACTGCTCGGCGGCTTCTACGACGGGCTGCGGCTGGCGACGATGCTGATCTGCGTCGGCGCGGCGAACGCGCTGGCCAACCCGAAGCGGATGCTCAAGAGCCTGCCCGCCGCGCTGTACGAGGTCGGCGCGGCGGTCGTCGTGGCGCTGTCCGTCGCGCCGCAGCTCGCCGAGAGCGTGCTGCGCGTCCGGCGAGCCCGCCGGCTGCGCGGAGGTGGGCAGCGCGGGATGAGGGCGTTGCGCGGCATCGTCATCCCGGTGCTGTCCGACGCCATGGACCGCTCGCTCGCGCTCGCGGCGGCGATGGACGTGCGCGGGTACGGCCGGTCCGGCGACGCGCCACCGGCATTGCGGCGCGCCACCGGAGCGCTGGTGGTCGTCGGGCTGCTCGGCGTGTGCGTCGGGGTGTACGGCCTGATGGACGGCACGACCCGCACGCTCGGCGCCCCTCTGCTGCTGGCCGGGCTCGCGCTGGCGGGCACCGGTTTCCTGCTCGGCGGCCGCACGGTGGCCAAGTCGTCGTACCGGCCGGACCGGTGGCGGGTCGTGGACGTCGCGGTGGCGGCGTGCGGCGTCACCGCGGCGGCCGTGCTGTACCTGACGTCGTCGGTCGACGCGGCGAACCTCTACCCGTCGCTGAGCCCGCTGCGCTGGCCGCAACTGGCCGCGCTGCCCGCCTGCGGCGTGTTGATCGGCCTGCTCCCGGCGTGGATCGCCCCGCCGCCACCGTCGACCGCGGAGGTTCCCCGGTGATCGAGTTCCACGACGTCACCGTCACCTACCCCGGCGCCGACCGGGCCACGCTGTCCACAGTGGACCTCACCGTCGACGAGGGCGAGCTGTGCCTGGTGGCGGGCAGGACCGGCGCGGGCAAGTCGACGCTGCTCGGCGCGGTCAACGGTCTCGTCCCCCACTTCACCGGGGGCAGGCTCGCCGGCCGGGTGGTCGTCGCCGGGCTGGACACCCGCGAGCACCGGCCCCGCGACTTCGCCGCCGTGGTCGGCGTCGTGGGGCAGGACCCGCTCGCGGGCTTCGTCACGGACACCGTCGAGGAGGAGCTGGCCTACGTCATGGAGCAGCTCGCGGTGCCACCGGACGTGATGCGCAAGCGCGTCGAGGAGACCCTGGACCTGCTGGGCATCGCCGAGCTGCGCAACCGTCCACTCAGGACCCTGTCCGGCGGGCAGCAGCAGCGGGTGGCCATCGGGTCGGTGCTCACCGCGCACCCGAGGGTGCTGGTGCTCGACGAGCCGACGTCCGCGCTGGACCCGACCGCGGCCGAGGACGTGCTCGCCGCCATCACCCGCCTGGTGCACGACCTCGGGGTCACCGTCCTGGTGGCCGAGCACCGGATGGAGCGCGTGGCGCACTTCGCCGACCGGATGCTCTACCTCGTCGGCGACGGCTCGGTGCTCAGCGGAACACCGCGCGAGGTCATGGCGGTGTCGGAGATCGCGCCTCCCGTGGTGGAACTGGGCAGGCTCGCGGGCTGGTCGCCGCTCCCGCTGTCCGTGCGCGACGCGCGCCGGGTCGCCCACGGGCTGCGCGAACGGCTCGCCGGGCTCACCCGTCCCCCTACCCCGCCGGGCACGGGCGCGCCGGTGCTCACCGCGCGCGGGATCGTCGTGCGCTACGGCGCCCTCGTCGCCGTCCGCGGGCTCGACCTCGACCTGCACCCCGGCCGGGTCGTGGCCGTCATGGGGCGCAACGGGTCCGGCAAGTCGTCGCTGCTGTGGGCGTTGCAGGGGTCGGGTCCCCGGCAGGCCGGCACGGTCGACGTCGGGGGCGTCGACCCGGCGAAGCTCAAGTCGCGCGCGGCGCGCGGGCTCGTGGGACTCGTGCCGCAGACGCCGACGGACCTGCTGTACCTCGACACCGTCGCCGCCGAGTGCGCGCAGGCCGACCAGGAGTCCGAATCGGCACCGGGGACCTGCCGCGCGCTGCTCGACCGCCTCGCGCCGGGGATCCCGGACGACCGGCACCCGCGCGACCTGTCCGAGGGGCAGCGGCTGGCGCTCGTGCTGGCCGTCCAACTGGCGGCGGCGCCCAGGATCGTCCTGCTGGACGAGCCCACCCGCGGCTTGGACTACGGCGCGAAGCGCCACCTCGCGTCCATCCTCGCGGAGCTGTCCGCCGACGGGCACGCGGTCGTGGTGTCCACGCACGACGTGGAGTTCGTCGCCGACATCGCGGACCGGGTCGTCGTCCTGGCCGAGGGCGAGGTCGTCGCCGACGGCCCGACCGCCGACGTGGTCGTCTCCTCCCCCGCGTTCGCCCCGCAGGTGGCGAAGGTGCTGCACCCGCTGGAATGGCTCACCGTCGCCGAAGTGGCCCGAGCACTGGAGGCCGCGCCATGACCGACCACACGACCGACCCCCAGGTCACGAAAGTCCCCCACCCACAGGAACGCCTCACCGTCGCCGAAGTGGCCCGAGCACTGGAGGCCACACCGTGACGGACCACGCGACCGACCCCCGCACCGTGCGGATCACGCCGCGCAGCGCGCTCGTGCTCGGCCTCGCCTCGCTGGCCGGGCTGGCGATGTTCTTCTGGCCGCTGGTCGCGCCGCCGGAGCCGGCCTCGCTCGGCCACGCCGCCGACGCGCCGCTAATCTTCATCGTCACGCTGCCGGTGCTGATCGCGATCGTGCTCGCCGAGATCTCCGGCGGCGGCATCGACTCCAAGGCGTTGGCGATGCTGGGGGTCCTGTCCGCGATCAACGCCGCGCTCCGGCCGCTCGGCGCGGGGACGGCGGGCGTCGAGACGGTGTTCTTCCTGCTGGTGCTCAGCGGACGGGTCTTCGGGCCGGGCTTCGGGTTCGTGCTCGGCTCGACGTCGCTGTTCGCGTCCGCCCTGCTCACGGCGGGCGTCGGACCGTGGCTGCCGTTCCAGATGCTGTGCTCGTCCTGGGTCGGGCTCGGCGCGGGGCTGTTGCCGCGCAAGGTGTCCGGGCGCGCCGAGATCGCGATGCTCGCGGCCTACGGCGTGTTCTCGGCGTACTTCTTCGGCTTCCTGATGAACATGTGGTTCTGGCCGTTCACCGCGGGCGTCGACACGCAGCTCTCGTTCGTCGCGGGCGCGCCGGTGCTGGAGAACCTGCACCGGTTCGCGGTGTTCACCTTGCTGACGTCCACGGCGGGCTGGGACACCGGCCGGGCGGTCACGAACCTGGTCGCCATCCTGCTCGTCGGCCCCGCGGTGCTGGCGGTGTTCCGCCGGGCCGCCCGGCGGGCGGCGTTCGACCCGGTCGTCGACTTCGTGCCCGGCCGGGCGCGGGGATGACCCGCGCCCGACCGCACGTCACGGGCAGGTGAGGACGGGCGCGGTGTTCCGGCCGCCCGACTCCAGGGCCGCCAGTCCGACGCCCGCGAGCCCGAGGACCCCCTGCGCGGTCGCCCTGGTGGCCGTCAGCGGGTCGAACCCCGTGGCGTCGTAGGCGATGGCGCCCCGATCGGCGACCGGACCCGAGCACCCGACCTGCACCGCCCGCAGGAACGCCCTGGCCTTGGCCGCGGCCAGGAACCGGCCGCCGGACTTGAGGGCCTGCGCGGCGAGCCCGGTGCTGTTGGCGTTCGGCGTGCCGACGCCGAACCCGCCGCCGGTCGCCTGCACGCCGACCAGCCACGTCAGCCCCTCCCGCGCGTCGGCGTTCCTGCCGGTGGCGCGCAGGGCCTGCGCGACCATCGCGGTCGAGTCGACGTCGCTCGCGCACGGCGTCGCGCCGAACGTGAGCGGGAAGCCGCCGTCCGGGCACTGGGTGCCCACCAGGAAGTCCACCGCGGACGCCGGGGCGCCCGCGGGCGTGCGGTCCAGCGCCAGCAGGGCCAGCGACTGGGTGAACGCGTTGCTGAAGTCGCCGAACGCGGACCGGTCGGAGAACCGGCCGGACGGCGTCAGCAGGCCGCGCAGACCGGCGGGCAGGTCGACCCCGCCGAAGGAGGCCGGGTTCTTCCCCGCGACCTCGGCGGCGAGCAGCAGCTTGGCGTGCGCGCCCGCGTAGGCCTCACCGCCCGAACCGACGTAGCCTGCGGTGATCTCCGGCCGCGCGAGCCAGGCGACGGCCCGGTCCGCGTGGTCGTCCGAGCTGCGGGCCGCCGCGAACGCGAACACCGCGTCGACGGTCAGGCCCTGGTCGGGGTACTTCACCCCGCCGAACTCGGCTTCGAACCGCTCGCCGTCGACCAACTGGCGGGCGAGCCACCCCGACGCCGCGTCGGCGCGGTCGTGCGTGGCGGAAGCGGTGGACGGAACGAACAGGGACGCGACGCACAGCAGTGCGACGGTCAGGACACGACGTCTCACGACGGATTTCCCCTTCCCGCGGGCCACGACAGGAGCTGGAGCGCACGCGCGGCGCGGGTGATCGGGCTCGCCGCCGGAGCGGCACACCGTTGCGGGTCAGCGCCGGATTCCCACCGGACTTCCCCCGCACGCGCGCGTTCTTCAGTTGACCCGCCAAGCCTGCCGGCAGGCGCGCCGAGGTCAAGCACCCGGCCGGACGGACGCACCGCGCCTTCGGCGTCCCGCACCTCCCGCCCGCGGCTACGGGGTGGTGGTCGAGTCCAGCGCGACGTACCGGGACCTGCTGTCCGCGTCGACCTTCATCAGCGGGACGACCTTGTCCCGCGCCCGGCCGTCGTTGCCGTAGGACAGCTCGCCGCTGGCGCCGAAGACGGCGTTCTCCAGGTTGAGCAGCTTCACCGTCTGCATCACCTGCGCCGAGTCGACGAGCCCGCCGTCCTTGCCCGCCGCCGCCTTGATGGCGGCAGTGGCCGTCAGCACCGCGTCGTAGCTCATGATCCGCCCCGCGTCGTAGGAGGGGATGTCGTCGAACACGAGCGGGCGGTCCAGGAAGCCCTCGACGGCCGCGCTGCGGAACTTCCGCGTCTCTTCAAGGGGGTTGTCCCGGTCCACCACCCAGGCGCTGGAGGACGCCACCTCGGTGTAGTAGATCTCCACGTTCCGCATCGAGTTGGTCTTGAGGTCCATCGCGGCCAGTTGCGCCGAGGTGACGTCGTCGCCGGTGAAGATGCGGATCGGCTTGTCCGCGCACGCCCGGTCCTTCAGCTTGGCCACGAGCAGCACCAGGTCCCGACCCCGGCCCGCGAAGTAGACGAGGCCGGTGTCGACGGCGCAGATGTTCGGCATCATCTGCGCGAAGGCGTTGTCGACGCTGCCGAGCAGCGAGTCGTACTGCTGCTCCTGCTCGACCACCAGGTGCCCGGCGTCCTCGTACTGCTTGGTGAACGCGTCGGCGAGCGTCCTGGGGTAGAGGTCCTCCTTGTTGGTGTCCACCACCATCAGCGCCGCGGTCTCCGGGAAGTTCTTGGCCTGCTTGGCCGCCGCGGCGGCCTGGCGGGAGTTCGTCGGCGCGGGGATCAGGAGGCCGTCGAAGTGGATGTCGTCCGCGGTGATGGTGGACGCGATCACCGGGATCTTGGCCTCGGTGAGGTGGCCGATGGCCAGCCGGGCGTTCTCCAGGCTCAGGCCGATGCCGGTCACGGCGACCACGTGGTCCGAGGTGCGGCGGCGGGCGTCGACCTGGTCGGCCACCTCCCGCCAGTGCGCCATGTCACCGCCGGGGTTGGCCAGCAGCAGGCGCACCTTCGGGGTCACGCCGGACCTGTTGTGCCGCACCTGCGCCAGCCTGGCCCCCTCCAACTGGTCGACGACCCACTCCGGGGTGATGATCGACGTCGGGCTCGGCGTCATCGGCAGGAACACCGCGACGCTCACGTACTCGCCCTTCTCGACGTCCGCGTTCGCCTGCCTGATCCGGCCGATCACCGCCGACAGGGCCTGCTGGCCGAAGTCGCTCTCCCCGGCGCTGACGCCGACGCACTCACCGCCGTCGCTCCTGCGGACGTCGTCCAGCCCGTCGCAGCGGTCCATGCGGTCGCGCACGAGCAGGAACGCCGCGACGAGCAGCACGACCAGCACGGCGGCCGACCCGATCCACAGCGGTCGGCGCAGGCGGGACGGCGGGACGGTGATGGACGAGCTCATGCGCGGTACCTCTCCGCCCGGTCGTACAGGAGTATCGATCCCTGGCCGCGCTGCTGCGCCAGGTGGCTGTAGCCGTGCTCGACCCGGCCGCGCAGCACGCCCTCGGGGTCGCCGAGCGGGTCGCTCGTCAGCCACAGCGCGATCACCAGCCGGGACAGCACGAGGGTGGGCGAGTCCGCCGGGAGGTCCCGCACGAGGTCCTCGACCTGGCCGAGCGGGTCGACCGCGCGGGCGAGCCGGTTGGGCGCGGACGTGATCAGGTCCAGGTCGCGCAGCCACGTCAGCGCGGTGGCCTGGTCGAGCACCTTCGCCGGGTCGACGAACGGCGCGGCCAGGTGGGTGACCACGGCGCCGACGTCGCCGACGGCCAGGTCGTGGTAGCGGGCCTCGGCGACGTTCCCCAGCGCCTCGTGGTGGTCGCGGCACCGGAGGTTCACCGCGTTCCAGCCGAGCGGGTCGTCGTCCGCCCGTTCGGCGAGGACGTGCAGCAGCAGCTTGCGCAGCCACGGGTCGAGCGCGGAGCGCGGGTTCTCGTCCTCGTCGTGCTCGACGGTCAGCAGGAAGTTGGTGGCCAGGAAGGTGTAGAGCGACCCTCCCCCGTCCGGCAGGTCCGACCGCAGCACGACGGGGTCGGCGATGAACTCGATCCCCCGGCCCGCGCTCGCCGTGACGAGGTCGCGCACCTGCCGGTCGGACAGGTCCCGGCCGACCTTCCCCAGTGCCAGCTCCGCCAACGACTTCCCGCTCTCCTCGTCACCGGGCAGCGAGAGCACGGCGCGCAGCGCGTTCCCGGTCGGCGGGACGTCCTGCTGGGACACCGCGTCGACCAGGTCGTGCAGCGCGCCGGGACGGCCGTGCGTGAGCCGGTGGGCGAACCCCTTCGGCATCACGGCGCCCCGCCGGGTGACGACCTCCTCGGTGTCGGCGGCGGCGAGGCGGCCGAGCAGGACCAGGTACCAGTCGCCCCAGTCGGTCCGGGTGCGGCTGTCCACTTCCACCTCGGCCGGGTCGCGGGGCGGTGACGTCTCCCGGTCGCCGACGGCGTCGGTCCCCGGCCGCCGCCACGAGCCGTTCCACCCGGCGTTCCACGTGCGACTGGTCGTGATCACCACGGCGTGGTCGTCGTCGCCCCCGAAGCGCTCGCGCGCGGCCAGCAGTCCGGCGAGGAAGGACTTGCCCTCACGGGTGTGCGCGTTGTCGAGCAGCAGCACGCAGTTCGCGGTGCGCCGCATCCGCCGCAACGGGCCGGAGAACGCCTGGTCGAGGTCCGCGAGGAACGCGTCGAACACGGTGGCGTCCACCGCGGCGCGGTCCGCGCTGGACCCCCGGTCCTTCTTGTTGAGGTCGACCAGCAGGTCCCGCGCGTCACCGTCGAAATCGGACGACAGCCTGCGGATGAGCCGCAGCATCCGCCGCCGCGACACCCAGTTGAGCCCGTTGAGCAGCGTGGAGGTCGCCGTCGGCGCCCAACCGGGCAGTCCGCCGGTCTCGCCCGCCAGCCGCGCGAGGTCCAGCACCTGCTCGCGGTGCAGTTCCAGCGGGCGGTCGGCGCGCATCACCTCGTTCAGCTCCGCCAACGCCTTCGGCCGGTTCCCGGTGTTGACGTTGCCCGCCAGCACCAGCGCGCACAGCCACAGGCGGGGGAAGGCGAGCCTGCCGAACTGGGTCACCTCGCGGCTCAGGTCGAACGCCAGTTCGGTCAGGATCTTGCTCGGCCGCGCGTCGCCCAGTTCCTCGAAGTCGAGCAGCGCCCACGGGACGCGGTTCACGCAGCGCTTGCCGATCTCGTTCAGCAGCGCCGTCTTGCCGCTGCCCCTGGGCCCCAGCGCGGCCACCACCGGCAGCCTGCGCCCGCCGTCGGCGGAACGCGGCACCAACCGATCCACCAGGCTGTACGAGATCCCTCGCACGCCCGGCAGCGGACGACTCCCCTCGGACATCCGACTCCTGTCCGGTCGACCCGCACTTCTGGCGGAAAGTCCGAACAGTCTGCGGACGCCGCACCGCGCCGCGCTCCGCTTCCGCGCCGGTTCACCCCTTCAGGCCCAGCCACAACCGGAACGGCCTAGCCGTCCCCCGCAGAACTGCGGCGCGTCACGACGTGCGCGGTGTCGCGGACGGACGAGCGGACCAGGGCCTTGGGCCGCATGGACCACCCCGCCCACCCCGCCCACCCGTCCGCCCGTCCGCCCGCGACCGCGCGGCCCGGAGTCGCGGACGGCTCAGAGCGACACGGTCAGTCCACCGTCCACGACGAGCGTCTGCCCGGTGATCGCGCCCGCCTGGTCGGAGGCCAGGAACACGACCGCGTCGGCGATGTCCCGCGGGGTCGCGAGCCGCAGCGGGGTGCGGCTCTCCCGCCGGTCGACGCCCGCCTGGTCCACCACGGTGAGCGAGCCGGGGGTGGGGATGAAGCCGGGCGCGATGGCGTTGACCCGGATCCCGACCGGCGCCAGCTCCACGGCGAGCTGCCGCGTCATGCTGGCCCCGGCACCCTTGAGCGCGCCGTACATCGTGGCCTTCGGGAAGCCCGTCGTGGCGGTGATCGAGGTGATGTTGATGATGGAGCCGCCGTCGTCGCCCATGACCTTCGCCGCGCCCTGGCTGAGCCACACCATGCCCTTGATGCCGATCGCGATCATCCGGTCCAGCGTCTCCTCCTCGACGTCGGGCAGCAGCGCGTAGTGGATCCACGCGGCGTTGTTGACCACCACGTGCACCCCGCCGAACCGCTCGCCGACCACGTCGACGAGTTCGAGCACCGCCGCGCGGTCGCTGACGTCCCCGTGGATCGGGTGGACGCCGGGCGTCGCGGTGTCCGGCAGGGTCGAGAGGTCCCGGTCGGCCGGGTAGCCGACGTCCAGCCCGACGACGGCGTACCCCGCCTCGGCCATCCGCTCGGCGATGGCCGCCCCGAGCCCCCGTGCCGATCCGCTGACGACGCACACCCTGGTCATAGCGCTCTCCCTGTCGTGTCCGGTGCCCACCGCGGCGGCGCGACGCCCTCGACGGTGGCCTTGATCTGGAACGCCACGAACCGGGAGTAGATCCGGCACATCGCGAAGCTCCCGCCGAGGACGTAGAAGTTCTCCTGGCCCGTCCTCGACCACATGCCGCGCTGCTCCTCGTCCGGGCCCGGCCCCCAGATGGGTCCGACCCGGTCGGCGACCTCGTCGCCCAGCAGCGCGCGGACGCCCTCCTGCATCGGCTTGTACCCGGTGGCCAGCACGACGAGGTCCGCCTTGACCGAGCTGCCGTCGGCGAGCACCACCTCGTCCTCGGTGAAGTGGTCGATCCCCTTGCCCTGCTTGAGCTTGATCCGGCCCTCGATGATCAGGTCCGACGCGCCGACGTTGATGTAGTAGCCGCCGAAGTACCGGATGAGCTTGAGGTAGAAGCCCGTGTCGTCCTCACCGTTGTCCAGCGCGAAACCCGCCGCGCGCAGGCCGTCCAGCAGCTCCTTGTCGTCCTCCGCCATCACCTTGCTCAGCGGGCCGTGGAGCCTGCGCAGCAGCGCGTTGGGCACGGACGCGCTGCGCAGGTCGGTGTCCTCCAGCGGCCGCACGCCGTCCGCCTGGCTGTAGAGCGTGAACACCCTGGCCGCGCTGGGTTCCAGGCTCACGACCGTCGTGGACGAGCGCTGGAGCATCGTCACGTCGGCGCCCCTGAGGCAGAGGTCCTGCGCGATGTCGTGGGCGCTGTTGCCCGCCCCCACCACGAGGACCGCGCGGCCGTCGACGTCGAGGTCGTCGGTGTGCCTGCTGGAGTGGATGACCTGGCCCCGGAAGCGGTCCATCCCCTCGAACGCGGTCACGTTCGGGATGCCGCTGACCCCGGTCGCCATCACCACGTGGCCCGGCCGCATCGTC
Source organism: Umezawaea endophytica (assembly GCF_025061645.1). Taxonomy (GTDB): domain Bacteria; phylum Actinomycetota; class Actinomycetes; order Mycobacteriales; family Pseudonocardiaceae; genus Umezawaea; species Umezawaea endophytica. The sequence continues at coordinate 293,591 of NZ_JANYMP010000001.1, forward strand.
CGGATCGACCCGTCCGGGCGGCGCAGCCGGACCGTCCACTTCTTCTCGGTCTCGTCGAAGCGGCCGTCGAGGAACTCCGTGCCGGTCCAGACGTTCAGCTCCAGCGCCTTGGCGTAGGACTCGAACCAGTCCGCGAGCATGTCCTTCGGGATGTACACCGGCCAGGTGTCCGGGAACGGCAGGTACGGCATGTGGTTGACGCAGACCTCGTTGTGCAGCGTCAGCGAGTGGTACCGCCCGCGCCAGTTGTCGCCGATCCGCTCCATCTTGTCGACGACCAGGGTGGGGACGTCGAGCTGCCCGAGCCGCGCGGCCAGGGTGAACCCGGCCTGCCCCGCGCCGATCACCACCACCTCGGGGTCCTCGTCGCGGAACTCGGCGGTCCTGGTCCGGCGGTCGAGCCAGTTCTCCTTGACGTGGTCCTCGGGCCGCCGGTCCTCCCGCGGCCTGCGGCGGCCGGTCTTCTCCGGGAAGCCCTCCAACTCCTGGAGCGTGGTGAGGAACGTGAACGCGCGGAACGACCCCGACCCCTCCTCCACCAGCCGGACGAAACCCCGGCCCCGCCCCATCGCGGTGCGGAAACCGAAGAACGCCTCGATCGTCTCGATGCCCTCGCCGATCACGCCCGGCACCGGATCACCGTCCTCCAGCACGGGATCGGTGAACCCGCTGGGCCCGTGGGCCGCGCGCAACGCCGACTCGACCTCGCCCGGCCCCTGGAACGTGCGGATGTCCCACGTCAGGGCCAGCAGGTCGCGCCAGTAGCACTCGGGGGCGAACAGCGACGCCGCCGCGGCGTGGTCGCCCGCCTCCAGCGCGGCGTCGAGTGCGGCCAGCCAGGTGGCGGCGACCCGCCGCCGCGCGCTGCCCTGGGTCTCATCGGGGACGGTCATGGTGTTCCTTTCCGCGACGGTCGTGGGAAACCGAGCTGAACCTCGGTCACGGTCGTCGTCGACGGCGGGCGGGCGGGGTCGGGATCACGACTCCGGCGCGGGTTTCAGGCCGAGCCCGGACGCCCACAGGGTCGTGAGGGTCCGGATCACCTCTTCCTCCTCGTAGTCCTCGCCGAGGACCAGCCACACGTAGCAGAAGTTGCTCACCATCGAGGTGATCGCCTCGGCGACGCATCGCGGCGACAGGGTCGGGTCGACCCGGCCCTCGTTCTGGAGACGGCGGATGCCCTTCTCCGACCGGTTCCGGAAGATCTGCCGGATGTTGCGGCGCATCTCGCGGAACCGGGGGCTGATCGTCGCGACCTGCTCCAGGATGGCCAGCAGGCCCGCGTTCTCCTGGTAGGCCCGGACGTAGGCGCGCGTCACGAGTTCGAAGCGCTCCAACGGGTCCCGCGACGACCCGGTCGGCACGGACGCCGCGACGTACAGCCCCTCGTTCACCTTCCTGATGACCGCGGTGAAGATGGCTTCCTTGGAGTCGAAGTACGTGTAGAACGAACCGCTCGACATCTTCGCGAGCGCCGTGATGTCGGTGATCTTCGCGTCCAGGAAGCCGTCCCGCACGAAGATCTCGCTCGCCGCCTCCAGGAGCCTCTCCTGGGTGCGGAACCCGCGCTCGCTGCGCGGGACGAGGATGCCCGCGTCCCAGTCCTGCTCGGCGGGCGCCTGCGCCGCGTCCCCGCGTTCGACCGGGTCCTCCGTCGACGAATCCCCTGCGGCTGAACTCACCACTACCCCTTTGCCGGGTTGTCGGCGGGAACGCGAACCTCGTCGCGCTCCGAAGGAGGGGTTCCGAGGTACGCCTCGACGACCTCCGCGTTGCGGCTCACGTCCCCGAGTGAGCCACTCGCGATCACCTGGCCCTGGTTCAGCACGACCACGTGGTCCGCCAGTGCCTCGACGGCCTGCATGACGTGCTCGATCATAACGATGGCCACGCCCTGCTCCCGGCACGTGCCGACCTGCCGGATGACCAGGTCGACCTCGTGCGGGGTGAGCCCCGCCATGACCTCGTCCAGCAGCAGGACCTTGGGCCGGGACACCATCGCCCGCGCGAAGTCGACCAGCCGGGTCAGCGCCGTCGGGATGCTGCCGAGTTGCTGGTCGCGGTACTCCCACAGCTCGAACCGCTCCAGTTCGGCGCGGGCCAGCGCGTTGGCCTCCCGGTAGCCGCGGGCCTGCCGGTAGGCCGCCACCGCGACGGATTCGAAGACGTTGAGCGCGCCGACGTTGCCCGAGATCTGGAAGGTGCGGGTGATGCCCTTGGCGAAGGCGGTGGCCGACGGCACGCCGGTCACGTCCTCGCCGTCGAGGTGGACCGTCCCCCCGTCGGGGCGCAGGACGCCGCCGATGATGTTGACCAGGGTGGACTTGCCCGCGCCGTTGGGTCCGATCAGGGCGGTGATGGAGGCCGACTCGGCGGTGAAGTTCACGTCGTGCAGGACGTGGAGCCCGCCGAAGCTCTTGGCGACGTTCGCGACGGTCAGCATCAGCCCACCCTCCCGTCGACCAGTTCGCCGACCGGTTCGGCCGCGGCGGGCGCGACCGGTTTCCGCCCGGTGCCGAACACCCGCCGCACCCCGGCCTCCCAGAGCGGCATGATCCCGCCCGTCCCGAAGCGCAGCAGCAGGATCACCACCACCGCGTAGGCGATCTGCGTGTAGCTGCTGACGTTCGCCGAGGAGACGGCGAACGAGCGCAGGAACTCCTCCAGCACGGCGATGCCGATGCCCGCGACGATCGGACCGGCGAGCGTCCCCGCTCCGCCGATGATCGAGCCGACCATCATGGCCACGCCGATCTCCACGGTCAGCACGGACTCGTAGCTGACGATCTGGACGTACTGCGCGATCAGGGTTCCGGCGATCGAGGTGAGCCCCATGCTCAGCGCCATCGCCAGCGCCTGGTTGCGGACGACCTTGATGCCCATGCTCGCGGCGATCACCGGGTCCTCCCGGATGAACGGCAGCGACCGGCCGAAGTGGGTGAACCTCATCAGCGCGGCGATCCCGATCGTGATCACGACGAGGAAGCCCAGCGTCGTGTAGTAGAAGCCGCTCGGGTCGATGTACCACATCAGGTGCGCGAAGCCCTCCTCGCTGCCCGAGTAGGAGATCCCGTTGGTGTCGCCCAGGAAGGTCCACGAGGCGGCGACGCCCGCGGCGGCCAGGCTCAGCGCGAGCGTGCCGAGCGCCAGGAAGAACGCGTTCACGCCGAACCTGCTCATCAGCAGGCTGATCAGGAACCCGACCACGGCCGAGATCAGCACGCCCACCACCAGCGCGATCCACGCGTTGACCTCGTGGCGCCAGGTCAGGACGGCGACGGAGAACGCGCCCGTGCCGAACGCCACGATGTGCGACAGGGAGAGCTGGCCGACGTAGCCGCCCGCGATGTTCCAGGTGAAGTTGCGCAGCGCGTAGAGCAGCGCGACGAACCCCACGCCCACCATGGGCGGCGGCACCAGGTACGGGTACACCAGCGCGAAGAGCAGCGCGACGGTGACGACGACGGCGTTGACCCTCCTCAGTGGAGTGTCGAGGTACCGCAGCGGATTCCGGAGCGTCATCCCACACCCACCTTCGTCGAGGTCTCGGCCGGCTTGATCCGCGAAGCCGCCCGCACCACCAGGCCCTGCGGCCTGACCAGGATCACCAGGAAGAACAGGCCGTACACGAGCGCCGTCGCGAAGGTCCCCGGCGCGTACAGGCTGCCGAGCGCCTCGGCCAGTCCCAGCAGGACTCCCGCCGCGACCGTCCCCCACAGCGAGCCCGCGCCGCCGATGACCACGACGATGAACGCCTTGATGGTCAGTTCGAGCCCCAGCGCGGGCGACACCGGCTGGATCGGCAGCAGCAGGCCGCCCGCGACGGCCGCGAGCCCGCAGCCGAGCGCGAAGGTCAGCCGGTAGACGCGGCGCACGTTGATGCCCACGTGGATCGCGCCGTTGAGGCTTTCCGAGCAGCCCCGGATGATCGTGCCGATCCTGGTCCGGTAGACCAGGAACGACACGGCCAGCACGAGCACGAGGCTCAGCACGCCCGCGGCCATCCGGGGTGCGCTGATCGTCACGCCGGACGAGGTGAAGGCCTCGAACGGGTACGGGTTGGGGATCGTCTCGAACGGTTCCGGGTGCAGGACCTGGAACAGGTACTGGATGGCGATGCCCAGGCTCAGGGTGATCACGAGCTGGCTGTGGCCGCCCTTGGCCAGACCGGACTCCAGCAGGAGCCGCTGCACCAGGTACCCGACGAGCGCGCCGCCCAGCGCCGCCACGACGACCGCCCCGAGGAAGGGGAAGAACCCCTTGGGCTCCAGGGAGAGCACGCCGTACATGCCGATGAGCACGAAGTAGCCGTGGGCGAAGTTCACCACCCGCATGACGGTGAACACCAGGTACAGCCCGATGCCGATCAGCGAGTAGATGAGCCCCTGGAGCAGTCCGGTGGACGCGAGTTGGAGCACCGTGCTCATGTGGTCACCACCCCTCCTGTCGCGGCGCTGCCGAGGTAACCGCGCCGCATCAGCTCGGAGTCGGCCAGCTCGTCGGTCGGGCCCTCGCCCGCGATGACCCCGTTCTCCAGGACGTAGGCCCTGGAGGCGAGGGCGAACGCCTGGTGCACGTTCTGCTCGACCAGCAGGACCGTCGTCCCGCGTTCGTTGATCCGCGCGATGGTGCGCATGATCGACGTGACCACCAGCGGCGCCAAGCCGAGCGACGGTTCGTCGAAGACGAGCATCTTCGGTCGGGACATCAGCCCCCGGCCGATGGCGAGCATGCTCCGCTCCCCTCCGCTGAGCGTTCCGGCGAGCTGTTCGGCGCGCTCGGCCAGCCGCGGGAACAGCTCGTAGATCTCGGCCAGCACGGTGTCGGCCGTCGTCCGGTCACCCGCCGCGATGGCGCCGAGCCGCAGGTTCTCCTCCACGGTCATGCCCGCGAACAGGTCCCGGTTCTGCGGGACCACGACCAGCCCGCGGCGGACCCGGTCCCACGGGCGGACGCCGAGCAGCGACTCCCCCTGGAACGACAGGGTCTTCGCCTTGGTGGGCAGCAGTCCCAGCACACCCTCGATCAGCGACGTCTTGCCCGCCCCGTTCGACCCGACGAGGCAGACGCACTCCCCCTCGCGGACCACCAGGTCGACCTGGTGCAGCACCTCGGACCGGCCCCGCTTCACGGTGAGGCCCTCGATCTCCAGCGTGGTCATGGCGCTTACTTGCTTCCGGGGCGCGGGTAGACCATCTTGGCGGTGGCGACGTTCTCCGGGTACACGGGGATGAACTCGCCGCCCTGCAACTGCGTGACGATGCCCTCGGCCTTGGTGTTCAGGCCCTTCTCGTCGAACTTCACGCCGTGGCCGATGATGTACATGCCGTTCTTGTCACCGCCCAGGCCGTCGAAGTCGACCTTGCGCAGCGCCTGCGCGATCTTCTCCGAGTCGTCCGCCGTGCCCGCGATCGTGATCGCCTCGGCGGCGACGGCGAGCGCCGAGTAGTAGCAGGCGCCGATGCCGTCCGGCTTCTGGCCGTCGTAGGCCGCCCGGTAGTCGTCGTAGAACTTCTGGGGGGAGAACTTGGAGCCCTCCTTGCCCTTCAGCTTCTCGGTCCAGTAGCTGCCCGCCAGGTCGTTCTCGGCGATGTCGCCCGCCGACTCGACGAACTTGGTGTTGGTGTTGCCGCCGAGCACGCCGACCGTGGCGCGCGGGACGAACCCGGACGCCTTGAGCGCGGGGTAGAACTGGAACGTGCCCTGCGGGTTTCCGCCGAAGATCAGCACGTCCGGGTTCGCCGCCTGCACCTTGCTCACCAGCGGCGCGTAGTCGCTCGTGGACGCCTCGTCGTAGGAGATCGTCTCCAGGAGCCGGACGTCGGGGAACTCGTCCTTGAGGGTGCGTTCCCAGGCGGTCTTCGCCTCCGGGAAGGCGCCGAGGCTGGCGTGGACGATCAGCGCGGTTCTCACCGGGCTGCCCGCGGCCTTGGCGCCCGCCATGACGGCCCGCACCGACGCGGCGGCCCAGCCCTTGTCGGCGAGCATCGTGGGTTCGAGCTTGAACGCGTACTTGCGGCCGTCGCCGATGATCGACGCGGCGGCCTCCATCGGCACCAGCAGCGGCACCTTGATCTGGTCGGCGGTCGTCGCCGCGACGACGGTGGGCGGGCTGGCGGACGCGCCGAGCATGATCCGACAGCCGTCCTGCACGAGCTGCTTCATCAGCGCGGGCACGGCGTCCGGCTTGGACTGGTTGTCGACGGCCTTGATCACGACCTGGCGGCCGAGGATCCCGCCGAGGCCGTTGAGGTCCTTGGCGGCCAACTGGAGCGCGTTGAGGGTCTGGGTGCCGTACGCCGCCGTGGCGCCGGTGAGCGAGGCGACGTAGCCGATGGTGATCGGGTTGCCGTCGCCGCTGCCGCCGGACGCGGACCCGCCGTCACCGCACGCGGCCAGGAAACCGGTGGCCCCCAGTGCTCCCGCCCCCATCAGGAAGCGGCGGCGGGACGCCTGGATGTCGAGCAGACCGTGGGACTTGTTGGTGGCCATCGTTGGTACCTCTCGCCATTGGGAGGCGCGTCGCGCCCGAGGAGTTGTCGTGCTGTCGTGCGGGCGAAAACCCGGCCTCAACGACCGGTCCAGTGCGGTTTTCGCTTCTCGACGAACGCCGCGGCCCCCTCAAGCCGATCGGCGCTCGTGTACGGGCTCGGGCCCGGATCGAGGCGGAGCGCGGTCGAGATGGGCAGCGTCGAGCCCACCCGCACCATCGCCTTGTAGCGGCGCAGGGTCACCGGCGCGCGCTCGACGAGCTGCGCCGCGATCCCGCGGGCCCGGTCGTCCAGCTCCGCGCGCGGCGCGAGCCAGTTGACCAGTCCCACCCGGTGGGCGTCGACCGCGTCGAGCGGCTCGCCCAGGTACAGCATCTGGAACGCGATCCCCATCGGCACCAGTCTCGGCAGCATCTGGCTGCCGAAGTTCGCCCCCAGCCCCACCTTCGACTCCGGCAGCATCAGCCGCGCGTCGTCGCTCGCGATGCGCAGGTCGCACGCCATCGCCAGTTCCAGGCCGCCTCCGACGACCCAGCCGTGCAGCACCGCGAGCGTCGGTTTCCCGCACTCCAGCACCGTTTCGTACAGGTTCCGGGTCGGTCCGGCCATCGGCAGGTACGCCGCAGCGCCCGACCGGTCGTTCCCGTTCATCTGCTTCAGGTCCGCGCCCGCGCTGAACGCGCGGTCCCCGTTCGCGGTGAGCAGCACGACCCGGACCGAGTCGTCGCGGTCCAGGTCCGCGAACACCTCGACCAGTTCGCGTTGCAGCTCGGTGCTCAACGCGTTCAGGTGGTCCGGGCGGTTCAGCGTCACCGTCGCCACGGAGTCGGCGACGTGCAGCAGCAGCGGCGGCTCGGTCATCCGTCCTCCCCGGTGCCCACGCTCGCGCTGAGCCGTGGCCAGAGACCCGCCCCACCGTCCGCGATCACGCCGCGGCCCAGCAGGCCCGCCCACTCGCGGGCCGAGCCGAACTCGTCCTGCCACGCCCACAGCCGCGTGGTGAACCACGGGAGCGCGTGCTCGTCGGTGACGCCGATGGCGCCGTGGACCTGGTGCGCCCGCCTGGTCACGACCTGCGCCGCGCAACCCGCCGTGTTCTTCGCCGCCGCCGCGGCGAACGTCCGCTGCTCCGGCGAGGCGGCCGCGGCGAGGCGCACCGCCATCCCGGCGCACAGGGTCTCCTCGGCGATGGCGACCAGGTGCTGCTGCACCGCCTGGAAGGACGAGATCGGCTTGCCGAACTGCTCGCGTTCACCGGCGTAGGTCAGCGACAGCTCCAGGACGGACTCCATCGCGCCCGCCATCGCGGCGGCGCGCAGCACGGCTCCCCGTTCCCGCAGCGCGTCCGACCCGACGGGGCTGTCCACCACGGCGTGCGCGCGGACGTCGCGGAACTCCAGGGTGTCGCGCGGCTCGCCGCCGAGGTTCACCCCGCGCCGGACCACCTGCGTCGCGGGCAGGACGACGAGCGTCGTGCCGTCCACCACCGCCGTCACGTGGTCGCTGTCGCTGCCCCACGGGACGCGGTGCAGCGTTCCGCTCACGGTCCAGCCATCGCCGTCGCGGACCACGCGCAGGTCATCGTCGGGGTGGCCGACCGCGCAGGTCGTGATCCCATCGGGCTGGTCGACGCCCGCCTCGGCCACGAGCCAGGCCGCGAGCCCCGCCGTCTCCACCAGCGGCACCGGCGCGGCGGCCCGGCCGACGGCCCGCGCCAGCACGACGAGTTCGGTGAGCCCGGCCCCGTCACCGCCGAGCGCCGTCAGCCCCGCCTTGTCCAGCAGGGTCCACAGGTCGCGCGGGAACTCGCGGCCCGCGGCGGTCCGCGCGGAGCGGTCGAAGTGCTTCGCGAAGATCGCGGCCAGCGTGTCGTCCAGCAGTTCGAGTTCGTCGCTCATACCGCTCTCCGCTTCTCGCGCAGGAGGTGCTTGGCGGCGACGGTGCGCAGCACCTCGTTGGTGCCGCCGCGCAGGGTGAAGGTCGGGGCGGTGACGGTCGCCTCGGCCAGCAGCCGGTCGAACAGGTCGCCGTCCGGGTCCTGCTCGCCGCCCGCGAGGTCGCGGACGAGGTCGAGCACGTCGTGCTCGAAGGAGGTGCCGAGGTCCTTCACCAGCGTCGCCTCGACCGCGGGCACCTGGCCCTCGTCGAGCGCCCTGGCGATGGACAGGGACATGTTGCGCAGCACCCAGTACCGGGCGGCGAGCGCGCCGAGGCGGAGTTCCGCCTCCGGACCGGCCGCCCGGCGGAAGTCCAGGAAGTACCGCAGCACCGGGAAGGTCGTGAGGAACCGGTCCGGGCCCGAGCGCTCGTAGGCCAGTTCGGAGGTGACCTGGTGCCAGCCGGAGCCGACCTCGCCGAGCACCATGTGGTCGGGGACGAAGACGTCCTCGTACACCACCTCGTTGAAGTGGTGCTGCCCGTTGAGCAGCCTGATGGGCGACACGGTGAGGCCGTCCGACCTCAGGTCGACGATGAGCTGGCTCAGGCCGACGTGCTTGCGCCCCTCCTGCGGGGACGTGCGGCACAGCGTCATCGCGTAGTGGCAGTACTGCGCGCCCGACGTCCAGACCTTGCGGCCGTTGAGCAGCCAGCCGCCGTCGGTGCGGGTCGCCCTGGTGCGCACCGACGCCAGGTCGGACCCGCTGTCGGGTTCGCTCATGCCCAGGCAGAAGAACGCGTCGCCCTTGACGATGCGGGGCAGGAACTCGCGCTTGAGCCGTTCGCTGCCGAAGCTCAGGATGACCGGCGCGGTCTGGCGGTCGGCGACCCAGTGCGCCCCGACCGGCGCGCCCGCGGCGAGCAGCTCCTCCACGACGAGGAAGCGCTCGGTCGCCGACCTCCCCGGCCCGCCGTACTCCTCGGGCACCACCATGCCGACCCAGCCGCGGGCGGCCAGCCTGCGGCTGAACTCCGCGTCGGCGGCGGCGTTGATGCCCAGTTCGGGCAGGTAGGTCCCGCTGGGGAACTCCGCGGCCACGAACTCGCGCACCTGCGTGCGCAGGGCTTCCTCGTCGTCGGTCAGTGCCGACGGTCGGAACTCGATCATCGGCCATCCCCCTCGACGGCGCCCCGGAGTCGCCGGGCCTGGGTCCAGATCTGCACGCCGCGCTCGACCTCGATGGCCGTCGACCACGGCAGCGGCGACGGGTCGGCCTCCGCGCGGAACGACTTCGCCACCCGGCGGGCCAGCACCGGGTCCCCGGCGACGCGCCCGGCCAGTTCCAGCGCCCGCGCCTCGACCGCGTCGTCGGCGACCGCCTCCCACGCGAGTCCGATGTGGACGGCGCGGGTGCCGGAGACCTCCTCGCTGAACACGCCCATCGCCGCGGCGGCCTCACGTCCGGCCACGCGGGAGGAGATGGTGAAGAACCCGCCGCCGGGGTGGATGCCCGCCTTGAGGAAGCCCGCGATGAGCCGGGCGTCCTCGGCGACGATCCGCAGGTCGGTGGCCAGCGCCAGGTTCAGCCCGGCGCCGACCGCCGCCCCGCGCACGGCGCTGATGGTCGGGACCTTGATCTGCCCGACCCGGTAGAACGCGCCGTAGATGTCGTCCGTCTCGGCGTAGGCGCTGTCGCTCATGGGGTCCGCGTAGGTCCCGCTCCACGAGCGGGTGTCCGCGCCGGAGCAGAACGTGCCGCCGTCGCCCCGGACCACCACGGCGCCGATGGACTGGTCGGCGTCGATCCGCTCGCAGAACTCGGTGAGCTGGTGGGACATCTTCAGCGTGAGCGCGTTCTTGATGGACGGGTTGCTGATGGTGAGGACGGCGATCCCGTGCTCGACCTCGAACCGGACCTCGGGTGTCATGCGGTCGTCTCCTCGGTGGTGCCGGACGGGTCGCCCAGCCGTAGCAGGAAGTCCAGCGCGATGGCCCGCTCCCCGGCGTCGACCAGGCGCAGCGGGTTGACCTCCAGTTCGACCAGCCGGTCACCCACCAGGACGGCGAGCCTGCTGAGCGTCGCGATGGCGTCGGCGGCGGCGTTCAGCGCGTGCCCGGCCTGGCCGCGGAAGCCGGTCAGCAGCGGCGCGGCCTTCAGCTCCAGCACCATCTCCATGGCCGTCCGCGCGTCGACGGGGGCGAGCCTGGTCGTGGTGTCCTGGTACAGCTCGGTGGTCACGCCGCCCATGCCGACGGTGAGCAGCGGCGGGAAGCCGGGTTCGGTGTTGGTGATCCCGACGAGCAGCTCGGGCCCCTCCCCCACCTGCTGCTGCACGAGCACGTCGGTCGCGCCCTCGGCGGCGAAGCGGACGACGATCTCGTCGTACACCGCCGCCGCCTCGTCGACGCCGACCCCGAGCCGCACGCCCCCGCGTTCGGTCTTGTGCAGGACCTCGGGCGACTGGATCTTCAGCACCAGCGGGCCGCCCAGTGCCCGTGCGGCGTCGGCGGCCTGGTCCGCGGACCCGACCAAGCGCTCCTCGGGACGGCTGATCCCCAGCGCTGTCAACACCTCCGCGCCCTCGTGCTCGGTGATCACACCGCCGTGGAGTCCACTGAGGACGTCCGCGACGGTCATGTCCGACGCGGTCACCTGGCTGAAGGAGCGGGACGGCGGCGGGGCGCTCGTGGCCAGCGCGTGCAGCACGCCGACGCCGACGCGCGGCGAGTCGAACACCGGCATCCCCGCGGCCCGCAGGATCTCCCTGGCCTCGGCGGTCTGCTGCCGGGCGGCGAGCCACACGACCGCCACCGGCTTGGTCGCGCGGGCCCAGAGCCCGCACAGCCCGTGGGCCATGGACGTCGCCAGGTCGCCGGTCACCATGGTCAGGACGACCAGCACCGAGTCGACCGTGGGGTCGGCCAGCACCTCGTCGCAGACCGCGATGAACCCGTCGGTCTCGTTGGCCTTGAACATCTGCGCGGTCACGTCGACCGGGTTGGACACAGCGCCGAAGTCCGGGACGACCTCGGAGAGCCTGCGCCGCACCGGTTCGGTGAGGTCGTCGACGGTCATCCCGCACGCCTCGGCCTGGTCGGCCGCCAGACTGCCCGCGCCGCCAGAGGTCGTGATGATGCCGAGCCGGTCGCCGCCGGAGCGCGGCAGCACGCTCAGCGCGTGGGCGGTGGCGATGAAGTCCTCGACGTCGTCGGCCTGGACGACCCCGCGCTCGCGGCACATCGCGGTGAACGCCGCGTGGTCGCCGATGATCGCGCCGGTGTGCGACGTTGCCGCCCGCGCCCCCGACCCGGACACCGCCGACCGGAGCACCAGGACCGACTTCCCCAGTTCGGCCGCCCTCGCGGTCAGCCGGTTGAACTCGTCGCCGGGCACCGGGCTCTCGAGGTACATCGTCAGCACCTCGATCCGCGGGTCCTCGACCAGGAAGTTGGCGATCTCGGTCGCGCCGAGGTCGGCCTGGTTGCCGGTGCTGGCCCAGGTGCCGATCCGCAGGCCGCGCTCCCTGGCCAGGCTGAAGATCGAGCCGCCGACGGCGCCGCTCTGGCCGATGTAGGCGATGTTGCCCGGCTCGGGCACGCCCAGTTCGAGCGCGGCGGTGAACGACGCGACCACGTGGTCGTGGACCGCGACGAGCCCCTGGCAGTTGGGCCCGAGCAGCCGGACGCCGTGCAGGCGGGCCTGGCGGACCAGCTCGTCCTGGAGGGCCTGGCCGTCCGGCCCGGTCTCGGCGAAGCCCGACGCGAACACCACCGCCGCCTTCGCACCGGCCGCGGCCACGGCGGGCAACTGGCGCACGACCTCGGTCGCGGACACCAGCATCAGGACCAGGTCGACCTCACCGGGCAGGTCCTCCAGCGAGGGGTAGCAGGTGAGGCCGCCGAGGGTCCGGTAGCCGGGGTTCACCGGGTAGATCTCCCCCGCGAACCCGTGCTCGACGAGGTAGGTCAACGGGCGGGCGAAGGGGTTGCCGACCCGACCGGACGCGCCGAGCACGGCGATGGCGCGCGGCCGGAACATCGCCGAGAGCTCGGCGTTCGCGGGTGCGGCAGGCGGGGCGAAGGTTGCGGCGTCAGACACCTGGCGGCTCCCGGTTCTCACTGGCTGGGGTGTTGCGAGCATGTAACTTGAACCTGAATTCAGTGTCAAGTAGTGTTCTGGAACACACAAGATCAAGGAGTCGCCGGGCATGAGATTCGGACTGACCCACGGGAACATCGGCCCCTACTCGAACCCGGAGGCGGCCGTCGAACTGGCGGTCGCGGCGGAGGCCAGCGGGTTCGACTCGCTGTGGACCATCGAGCACGTCGTGCTGCCCACCGAGTACGAACCGCTCTACCCCGAGACGGCCGACGGCCGGATCCCGTTCGCCCCGGACCACCCCATCGCCGACCCGCTGGTCTGGATGGCGTACGTGGCGGCCCGCACGAGCACGATCAAGCTCGGCACCGCCGTGCTGGTCCTCCCCCAGCGCAACGCGCTGATCACGGCCAAGGAGGTCGCGACGCTCGACCGGCTCTCCGGCGGGCGGACGCTGCTCGGCGTGGGCGCGGGCTGGCTGCGCGAGGAGTTCGACGCGCTGCGCGTCGGCTTCGAGGACCGGGGGCCGCGGATGAACGACACGATCGGCGCGATGCGCGCGCTCTGGTCGGGTGAACCGGCCGACTTCAGCAGCGGCTCGGTGGACTTCCGCGGCGTGGTCAGCTCACCGAGGCCGCACGGGGCGTCGGTGCCGATCCACATCGGCGGCTTCACCGTCCCGGCGGCCATCCGCGCGGGCAGGCTGGGCGACGGGTTCTTCCCCGGCGGCTACGACCGCGACCGGCTCGACGTGCTGCTCAAGCGGTGCCGCAGGGAGGCCGTGGAGCACGGCCGCGACCCCGACGCCATCGAGATCACCAGCCGCTGGACGAAGAACCGCGACGAGCTGACGAACCTCGACGTCCTGCACCGGCTCGCGGAGCTGGGCGTCGACCGCGTGTCCCTCTCGACGCTGCTCTTCGACCAGGAGCACATCGCCGACGAGCTGGCCCGCTTCCAGGAAACCGTGATCGCGAAGTTCTGATCTCCAGGAGAGGAGTTCCGGCGATGCCCGCAGTTGAGTCCGTCCTCGGTCCGATCGACGCCGACGACCTCGGTCAAACCCTCATGCACGAGCACGTGTTCGTCCTCGACCAGGAGATCGAGTCGAACTACCCCGGCCGCTGGGACGAGGAGGAGCGGATGGCGGACGCCGTCCAGAAGCTCCAGGACGTCGCCTCGCGCGGGGTGCGCACGATCGTCGACCTCACCGTCCTCGGGCTCGGGCGCGACACCGCCCGCGTCGTCGAGGTCGCCAAGCAGGTCGACGTGCAGATCCTCGCCGCCACCGGCCTCTACACCTACGACGACGTCCCCATGTTCTTCCGGTTCCGCGGGCCGGGGAAGCTGGTCGACGGGCCCGAGCTGCTCACCGAGTTCTTCACCCGCGACATCACCCAGGGCATCGGCGACACCGGCGTCAAGGCCGCGATCCTCAAGTGCGCCACCGACCGCTCCGGCGTGACGGAGGGCGTGGAGCGGGTCCTGCGCGCGGTCGCCCGCACCCACCTGGACACCGGCGTGCCGATCTCGACCCACACCCACGCCCTGACCGAACGTGGGCTGGAGCAGCAGGCGATCTTCCGCGAGGAGGGCGTCGACCTGGAGCGCGTGGTGATCGGCCACTCCGGCGACACCACGGACCTGGTGTACCTGCGCAAGCTGATGGACGCCGGGTCGTACATCGGCATGGACCGCTTCGGCTTGGACCTGATGCTCCCGTTCGAGGACCGCGTCGCCACCGTCGCCGCCCTCTGCGCGGAGGGCTACGACGAGCGCATGGTCCTGTCGCACGACGCGGCGTGCTTCACCCACAACTTCGACGTCGACGTGAAGCGCGAACTGCTGCCCCGCTGGCGCTTCACCCACCTGCACGACGAGGTCATCCCCGCCCTGCTGGCACTCGGCACGACCCAGCGGCAGATCGACCGGATGCTCGTCGACAACCCCCGCCGCATCCTCACGACGACCTGACGGCGGACGTCCGCCAGCCCTCCCAACCCCGGCACAGCACGTAGGCCGCCGTGGTCGCCACCACGAGGGACAGGTCGACGAAGAAGGTCATCCGCGCGTCGGGCAGGTCCAGCGCCGCGAGCGCGAACACGGTGATCGCGGTCTTCTGGAGGAGCACCAGCTCCCACACACCGGGCTGCCTGCGCGGAGCCGCGGCCATCATCGCCCACAGCCCGGCGAACACGAGGTACGCGAACGTCCGCCACGCCTCGGTGATCACTCGCGCGTCGGACACCTGCGTCATGATCAGGACCCCGTTCGCGAACGCGCCGAGGGTGGAGACGGCGCACAACGCCAACAGCACCCGCCCGACCCGGTCGGCGGTGGAGGTGGGACGGTCGAGGAGAACGGCTCCGACTGACATGGCGGTCCTTCCGTACGGGGCGGCATCCCGGCTGTGGGCTGCCGGGACGACGATCCCGCGGCGGGAGGCGGTGTCGCGTCGGCGAAACCTACGTAGACCGCGGTGGGCGTCCGGCTGCCCCGAATGGCGGACGTCCGGGGACGCGCGGTCGCCTAGCCTGGACGAGCACTGATCGGCTGCTCCGGGCGGTGGTGCTCTTGAGCTATCCGCCGAACCGTCCTCCCGGTTACCGAGGGGAGTCGACGGCCGCAGAGCCCTGTCCGGTGTGCGGAGCCGCGTCGGAGCAGATCGCGCCGCACAGCGCGCAGTGCGGCTGGGACGGTCCGTTCCGCTGGGCTCACTGCCTCCACTGCCGCGCGGTCGCGTTCACCTGGAACGGCCTCGAATGGGAGTGCGAGAACCAGCACTGGTTCGAAGCTCTGCCCTGCCCTCGATGCCAGGCGATCGGAGTGAACGTCGAGGAGGAATTCGTCTGCGCCGGGCCCGAGGAGCACACCTTCTACTACCAATACCGGCCCTGTGAGACCTGCGAAGCGGAAATCTTCGTCTTCTTGATCGACAGCTCCGCGATCACCTGCGCGCTCTGCGGTGCCGTACAGCCGCGGGAGCAGTACTCATGAGCACCGTCATCAGCACCATCACGTCGGGTTCCGGCAAGGTCGGCCGGTATTTCACCGTGGTGAGCACGCTGCCGTCGGCCCTGCTCGTCGCGTACACCTACGTACTGGTCCGGGTCGCGGGTGCCGGACCGGTGAACTGGTCCGCGCTCGCCTCGGTCTCGCTGCACGAGGTCGCGTTGCTCGGGCTCGCGGCGCTGGTACTGGCGCTGGCGACGAACCCGCTCCAGTTCGTCCTCATCCAGGTCTTCGAGGGGTACTGGGGCAACTCGAGGCTCGGTGTCGCGCTGGCCACGGCCCGAACCGCTCACCACCGCCGCAGACTGGCAGCACTGCGTTCGGCCGAGGCGTCCGCCGACGCGGTCGTGCGGAAGCACGGCCCGGCGGCGTTGTGGTACTGGGACGTTCCCGTCGAGGCCGTCCACGCGGCGATCACCAGGGTCGAGAGCCAGCGGATCCGCGGCGGATATCCGCGGATCGGCGAAGTGCTCCCGACGACGCTCGGGAATGTGCTGCGGCGCTACGAGAACTCCGTGGGCAAGCCGTACGGACTGGATCCGCTGAGCACCATCCCCAGGCTGGCCATGGTCGGCGGTGAGCGGGAGATCGCTTACGTCCGGGACCAGCGGACCCAGCTCGAACTCGCTACGCGAACCGCGTTCGTCGCCCTGTGCGCGACCCTGGTCACGCTGGTCGTGATGGGGCGTCACGGCTTCTGGCTGCTGCTCGCCGTCGTGCCTTACGCGGTCGCCTTCTTCTCCTACCGGGGCGCGGTCGCGCTCGCCCACGAGTACGGCACCAGCCTCGCGGTTCTGACCGACCTCAGCCGGTTCGACCTGTACGACCGCCTGCGGCTCACCGAGGTGCGCGACGGAGACGAGGAACGCGCGAGGAACGCGAAGCTGATGAGGATCTTCGCCTTCGACAGCAACGTTTCCCTGCGCTACGAGCGCCCGCCCGCCACGCAGGACACCGGCTCGCCGACATCCTGCGGTTCGGCACCCGAGGAGGCTCAGATCGAATGACCACAACCGCCCACGACCTGCGACCATGTCGCTGTGGCTGGTGACGAGGACGACGGGGGTGAGCCGGGCACGACCACGCGACGACCGCTTGACGCCGCTCCACGCGGACAGGCGCCCCAGACCAGCAGGCCGAACCAACCGCGCCGCCTGTTCACGCCTTCCGCTGCTCTGGCGGCGCCACCGCCCGCCCCGGACGCACCGCGCAAGCGCGACCGTTGGCTCTGGATCTGGCCGGTCGTCGTCATCGCGGCCATGGCCGCGTTCGGCCAGTGGCTGGGCCCGTTCGGCGCCCTGCTCGCCGGAGCCGGGATCAGCGGTGTGCTTGTGCTCTACATCGGCGCGGGAGTGTTCCCACGCCCCGTTCACCTGGCCGTGGCGGTGGCGGTCTGCCTCGTGCTGATCGGTGTCTACCTCAGCTACAGCCTCGGTTTCCTCAGCGGCAGACCCGTCGGTTCGACCTCCACGCCCGACATCGGCGAGTTGCGCGACAAGGCGGCGAGAGGGCTGGTGATCAACGTCGACGGGCAGGTGCTCCGCGATGTGCAACTGGACGGTTGGCAAGCTCGGGGGGCGTCGATGCGGGGCGCCGTGCTGGAAGGTGCCAAGCTGGCGGGTGCCGATCTGCGTGGGGTGAACCTCCGCGCGGCCCGGTTGCGTGGTGCCGATCTGCGCGGGGCGGACCTGGCCGGAGCGGATCTGGGCGGCGCGGACCTGTCCGGTGCGTGCCTGCGCGGGGCGAACCTCGCGGGCGCGGTGTTGGACAAGGCGACGGTCGCCGATGCCGCGATCGACGCCGTGGTGGTGTCCGAGGAGCAGATCCGGCAGGCTGCGAGTTGGCCCTCGACCCCACCGGCCGCGGTGACGGCCTGCTCGCGCTGAGACGACCGGGTCCACAGTGGACCGGAGGACGGGAGCCCATGACCACGCCCTGGACCGACCCCGCGGTCATCCTCATCACCGGCATCCAGGCCGCAGGCAAGTCGACGGTCGCCCAGGCGCTCGCCGAACGGCTGCCGCGTTCGGTGCACGTGCGCGGTGACGTGTTCCGGCGCATGGTCGTGGGTGGGCGGGTGGAGATGGCGCCCGGCGCGTCCGACGAGGCGCTCGAACAGCTCCGGTTGCGCTACCGGTTGGCCGCCGAGGTGGGGGATGCCTACTTCCAGGCGGGTTTCACGGTGGTGGTGCAGGACGTCGTGCTCGGGGAGGAACTCGCCGGGATGATCGCGTTGATCCGGAGTCGGCCGCTGCTCGTCGTCGTGCTCGCCCCGAGCCCCGGCGCCATCGCGGCCCGCGAGGCCGGGCGCGGCAAGAACGCCTACGGGACCTGGGCGATCGAGCAGCTCGACGACGCGCTGCGGCACGAGACGCCGCGCGTCGGGCTGTGGCTCGACACCTCCGACCAGACGCCGGAGCAGACCGTCGACGAGATCCTCGCCCGCGGTCCGGTCGAAGCGGTGGTCTGACTCCACGGCACTGTGGCGCAGGTCATCGCGCGGTTCCCACGATGCGATCACCGTTGACCGAGCGGCGGACCCGTCCGTAGCTTCGACCCGGACAGCGGTCGGGTGGCGCACGTGGGGAGGGCTGGTGGCGAACGAGTCGTTGGACCTGGGGCAGCTCCGGACCTTCGTCGCCATCGCGGACCACGGCGGGTTCGGGCGGGCGGCCACGGCGTTGCACCTGAGCCAGCCCGCGGTGAGCCAGCACGTACGGCTGCTGGAGAAGCGGCTGCGGCGGACGCTGGTCGAGAAGGACGGGCGGCGGACGCGGTTCACGGCGTCGGGTGAGCGGCTGCTGATCGAGGCGCGGCAGATCCTCGCCGCGCACGACGAGGCGTTGGCGCGGCTGGACGCGACGACCCTGCCGCCGGTGACGATCGGGTCGACCGAGACCGCCGCGGAGCAGGTGCTGCCGCGGCTGCTGACCACGTTGCGGGACGCCTACCCCGGTCGTGGGGTGCAGTTCCACATCGACCGGTCCACCCAGATGACCGAGGCGGTGCTCAAGGGCTCGATCGACCTGGCCGTGCTGCTGGGTTTCGCGGGCGACACGCACGGGCAGCTCGTGGGCACGCTGCCGCTGCGCTGGTACTCGGCTCCGGCGCGGCCGGTGCCGCAGCGCGAGCAGTCGTTGTCGCTGGTCGCCTACCGGGAACCGTGCGGCATGAGGCAGCGCGCCCTGCGGCGGCTCGCGGAGGCCGGGCACCGGGTCGAGGTGACGGCGGAGTCGACGAGCCTCGAAGGGGTGATCGCGGCGGCCCGCGCCGGGCTCGGCGTGGCCGTGCTGCCGTCGGCCGGGGTGACGCCGCACGGGCTCGTGCAGCGGCACGACCTGCCCGATCTCGGCGTGATCGGCGTGCACCTGGCCACCCGCAAGGATCTGGACGCCGAACTGGCCGCCACGGCGATGAACGCCCTGGAGGGCTTCTTCGACGCGGCACCCGCGTCGAGGCTCGCGGGCTAGCGACGCATCAGGCAACTCGATCGGCACCCATCACCGATCGTGCTTGGACGGCGATCCGTTGTCCGGCTTAGGTTTGCGTCGTGCCGATCCTCATCTCCGCGGCGGAACTCGCAGCCGTCCTGCCCACCGTCCGCGTCCTCGACGTCCGCTGGAGCCTCGGCGCTCCCGACGGGAGTGCCGACCACCTCGCGGGTCACGTCCCCGGCGCGGTGTACGTCGACCTCGACGCGGACCTGGCGCGCCACGGGGACCCGCGGGACGGTCGGCACCCGCTGCCGGACACCGCGGACCTCCAGGAGGCCGCCCGCGGCTGGGGTCTGGACGACGGCGACACCGTGGTGGTCTACGACGGCGCGGGCAACCTCGCCGCCGCGCGGGCGTGGTGGCTGCTGCGCGACGCCGGGGTGGCCGACGTCCGCCTGCTGGACGGCGCCCTGCCCGCGTGGGTCGCGGCGGGCCTCCCGCTCGCGACCGGCCCCGAACGGCCCGCGCGGGGCACGATCACGCTGCGCCCGCACCACCTGTCCACAGTGGACATCGACGCCGCCGCGGCGTTCCCTGCCGACGGCGTGCTGCTCGACGCCCGCGCGGGCGCCCGCTACCGGGGCGAGACCGAGCTGGTCGACCCGCGCGCCGGTCACATCCCCGGCGCCGTCAGCGCTCCCACGTCCGACAACCTCGCCGAGGACGGGACGTTCCTGCCCGCGGACCGGCTGCGCGAGCGGTTCACCGCGCTGGGCGTGGACGGGGACCGGCCGGTGGCCGCCTACTGCGGTTCCGGCGTCACCGCCGCGCACACGGTCGTCGCGCTCACGATCGCGGGGTTCTCCCCCGCGCTGTACCCGGGTTCGTGGTCGCAGTGGGCCAACCACCCGGACCGCCCGGTCGCCACCGGACCGGCGCGGGCATGACCGGCCTCGACGGCCTGCTCGCCCACCTGCCCTCCTGGTCGACGGAGCCCGAGGTGCTGGCGCGGGCGGCACTCGACCGGTCGGGGGCGGTCCCGGACGGCCTGCCGCTCGCGGTCGTCCACGCCACGAGCGTCGACGACGTCGTGCGCACCGTCTCCTACGCGGCCGAGCACGGCGTCCCGGTCGTCCCGCGCGGCGCGGGCTCCGGGGTGTCCGCTGGCGCGCTGGCGGGCACCGGGACGATCGTGCTGGACCTCTCGCGGCTCGACCGGATCGTGGAGATCCGCCCGGACGACGGGATCGCCGTCGTGGAACCGGGGGTGATCACCGCGGACCTGGACAGGGCGGCGGCCGAGCACGGCCTGCGCTACGCGCCCGACCCGGCGAGCGCCGCGTTCTCCACCATCGGCGGCAACATCGCCACCAACGCGGGCGGGTTGCGCTGCGTCAAGTACGGGGTGACCCGCGATTCGGTGCTGGCGCTGGACGTCGTGACCGGCGACGGGCGGCTGCTGCGGACCGGGCGCACCACTCTCAAGGGCGTCACGGGCTACGACCTGACCAGCCTGCTCGTCGGGTCAGAGGGCACGCTCGGCGTGGTCGTCGGCGCCACGGTGAAGCTGCTGCCGCTCCCCCGGTCGACCGCGACGGCCACCGCGTACTTCCCGGACGCGCGCACGGCCGTCGAGGCGGTGACCGGTCTGCGCCGCGCCGGGTTGCGGCCCTCGACCATCGAGTTCCTCGACCACGCGACGCTCGTGGCGATCGACGACGCCCAGGGCGGTGACCTGAGCACCCGCGGCAGGGCGTTCCTCCTGGTCCAGACGGACGGGTACGGCGCGGAGGAGGAGATGGCCGCGGTGGTCGAGGCCCTGAAGGCGACCGCGACCCTCGTGGAGACCTCCGGTGACGCCGCCGCGGCGGACCGGCTGCTGGCCACCAGGAGGCAGGCGCTGCCGTCCATCGAGCGGCTGGGTCGGGTGCTCATCGAGGACATCGTGGTGCCGACGACCCGGCTCGCGGACGCGGTGGCGGCGATCGAGGCGATCGTGCGCGACACCGGCGTGCGGATCTTCACCTTCGCCCACGCGGGCGACGGCAACCTCCACCCGATCGTGCTGGTGGAGGAGGACGGCCCGCCCGTGGGCGACGCGGTCGACGCGCTGTTCGCGCTGGCGCTGGACCTGGGCGGGACGCTGACCGGCGAGCACGGCGTCGGCCTGCTCAAGCGCGACTGGCTGGCCGCCGAACTCGGGGAGACCGGTCTCGACCTCCAGCGCCGGATCAAGGCCGTGTTCGACCCGGCGGGCGTGCTCAACCCCGGCAAGGCGATCACCGAACGGTGACCGACGAACGAAGTCCAATGAGGGAGAACGCGGTGGCAGTGCTCGACGAGGTGGCGGCGTGGAACAACCCCGAGGGGCTGAACCCGCGGGGAACGGTCATCGTCATCCCCGGCCGGGGTGAGCACCCCGGCGTGTACGAACGACTGGGGGCGCGGCTGGGATCGGACGCGTACCGGGTGCGGGTGGTCGGCGATCCCACGGTGGACGCCGACCGCGTCACCGAGCAGGTGCGCGCGCTGGTCGCCGACGACACCCTGCCCGTGCCGCACGTGCTGGCCGGCAGCGACACCGGCGCGCTGTTCGCCGCCGCCCTGGTGGCGACGGGCGCGGTCAACGCCGACGCGCTGGTGCTCTCCGGCCTGCCGGGCACCGGTCCCGTCACCCCGGCGGACTGGGAGGGCGAACTGGACGCGCGCACCAACTGCCCGACCCACCGCACCCGGCTCACCGACGACGAGGGCGTCCGGCGCGGAGCGCTCTGGGCCCCGCCCCCGTCGGAGTGGTTCGGCCAGGCGGACCCCACCGCCGTCGACGTCCCGGTGCTCGGCGTGCACGGCGCGGACGACGTGGTCAGCCCGCTGGACGCGGTGCGCGACTGGTACGCGAAGGTCGGCTCCGCGCGGTTGGTCGGCCTCGCCGGGACCGGCCACGACGCGCTCAACAACCAGACCCACCGCAGCGCGGCGGCGACCGTGGTGCTGTTCCTGGAGCGGCTGCGGCTGGGCTCGGAGATCGTGCGGGACGAACTCACCGGGGAGCCGCCGCGATGACGCGGTACGTGGTGATCGGCGCGGGCGCGGTCGGCGCGACCGTGGCCGCCCAGCTCCACCTGGCGGGCGGGTCCAGCGTGCTGGTGGCGCGCGGCGCGCACCTCGCCGCCCTCCGCGAGGGCGGCCTGCGCTACGTGCGGCCGGAGGGCACGACCACCGTGCGCGTCCCGGTGGTCGGCGGGCCGGACGAGCTGGACCTGACCGGTGACGACGTGCTGGTGGTGGCGACCAAGGCGCAGGACGTCGAGTCGGTGCTGGCCGCGTGGGCGTGGCGGCCGGTCGTCGGGCACGACGGCCCCGCCGCGGCCGTGCTGACCGTCGTGCTGCTCCAGAACGGCCTGGACAGCGAACGGGTCGCGCTGCGCCGCTTCGCGACCGTGTTCGGCGCGGTGACCTGGTCGGCGACCAGCCACCTCGCCCCCGGCGAGGTCGTCTCCCCGTCCAGCCCGATCGCGAGCGTGTTCTGGGTGGGTGCGTACCCGTCGGGCACGCACCCGGCGCTCGACGCGCTCGCGGCGGACTTCACCGCCGCGCACCTCGCGGTGCAGGTGGTGCCGGACATCGCGCGCTGGAAGGCGGGCAAGCTCCTGGCCATCCTGCCCAACGCGCTGACCGCCGTGTACGCGCCCAGCCCGGCGCGCGACGCCGTGGCGGAGGCACTGCGCGCGGAGGCCAGGGCGGTGTTCGACCTGGTCGGGCAGCCGGTCGCGGACTTCCGCGCGGAGAGCACGGTCGACCTGGCCGGGTTCACCGCGCTGCCGATCCCCAGCAAGGAGCGGCCGGGCAGCTCGACGTGGCAGAGCGTCGCCAGGGGCGCGCCGGTCGAGTCGGACTTCCTCAACGGCGAGGTCGTGCTGCTCGCCAGGCTGCACGGCGGCTCCGCGCCGCTCAACGAGGCCGTCCTGCGCCGGGTGCACCGGGCGGTCGCGGAGGGCGTGCCCGCCGGGTCGCTCGGCGACGACGACCTCGCCCTGCTCCTGCCGGTCCACGTGTGACGGTCCCCGCTTGAAGTATGCGACAACCTGTCGTAACGTTTACGACAGGTTGTCGCATAAAAGTGGAAGGACCGTCCCGTGACCGCTCTCGCCGATCGTGCCGAGATCATCGAACTCCTCGGCCTGTACGCCGACATCGCGGATCAGAAGGAGTTCACCGACCTGCCCCGCGCGGTCTTCACCGACCCGGTGACGCTCGACTTCTCCTCCGTCGCGGCCATCCCGCCGATGACCGTGCCGCTCGCCGACTACGTCGAGATCCTCCGCGGGTCCTTCGCGCCCTACACGGCGACCCACCACGCCATCACCGGGCACGTCGTCGCCGTCGACGGCGACAGCGCGACGGTCCACGCGCACGTTCGCGCCGAGCACTGGCTCCCGGACGAGGTCGCCGCGGGCGGTCCCAACCGCTGGCTGGTCGTCGGCTTCTACGACAACGAGGCCGTCCGGACGGCGGACGGCTGGCGCCTCAGCCGCGTGCAGCTCACCTCGACGTACCAGGAGAACGCGCACCTGTCCGGCGTCGCCCAGGTCGGCTAGCGGGCCCTGGCGCGAGCGGGGAGCCCCGGCGAGGGAGGATGATCGGATGCCGCGGATCCGGGGAGCCAGCATCGAGGAGCACCACGAGATGGTGTGGACCGACCTCGCCGACGCGGTGCGGGAACTGCTGCTGGAACGCGACTACGACTCGATCACCATGGGGCACATCGCGGCCAAGGCCGGACTCGCGCGCAACACGCTCTACAACTACGCCGCCGACAAGGGCGCGCTGGTGCTGGCGCTGACCGAACGGGCGTGCGCGCCGCTGGTCGAGCGGGTGACCGCGGTCGCCTCGCGGTCCGGGGGCACCGCGGCCGAGCGGATGCGGGAGATCGTCGCGGCGGTCCTGGAGGCGTCCGCGGACCAGGCCATGCAGCTCATGTTCCGGCCGGGCTCCGGCCCGCTGGTCGCCGAGGTGCCGAAGGGGCCGGACGGTCCGTTCCACGCGATCGTGGTCGAGGTGGAGAACGTGGTCAGGGCCGGGGTCGCGAGCGGGGAGTTCCGCGACGTCGGCGACGTGGGCCTGGTGGTGGAACTGCTGTCCGGCGCCATGCGCGCGGGCGCCGAACGCATCGGCCGCGACCCGGCCGCCTTCACGGCCACGGTCCGCGCGGCGCGGGAGATCATCCTCGCGGCCCTGGTCCGCGACCCGGTCTGACGGCCTCTTCCCGCGTGGAGCGGTGAGTTCCGCGGAGTTCGGTGGTCATACTGTCGAACCCCTTGAGGAGGAACTTCAGATGCGTGATGTGACCTATTCGCTGGCCGTCTCACTCGACGGCTACACCATCGACTCGGACGGCGGCATCGACTGGGCGGCGCCCGACGACGACGTCTTCCGCTTCGCCACGGACGAGGTCCGCGGGGTCGACGTCCACCTGATGGGGCGGCGGCTGTACGAGACGATGCTGTACTGGGAGGACCCCGCCAACGTGGCGACGGACCACGAGAAGGAGTTCGCCGCGCTGTGGAACCCGCTCCCCAAGGTGGTGTTCTCCTCCACCCTGTCGGCGGTGGAGGGCAACGCCCGGCTGGCCTCCGGTGGCCTGGCGGAGGAGGTCGAGCGGCTGCGGGCCGAGCCGGGGGAAGGCTCCATCGGGATCGGCGGCTCGACGCTCGCCACGGCGGCGGCCGACCTGGGCCTGATCGACGAGTACCGGATCAGGGTCTACCCGGTGCTGATCGGCGGTGGCACCCCGTACTTCGCCCGGAACGACCGCAAGGTGGAGCTCGACCTCGTCGAGACCCGCACCTTCGACTCGGGGGTCGTCTTCCTCCGCCACCGCGTGGTGCGCTGAGCCGGTTCGGGGCACGGACGCCGTGCCCTGAAGCACCGGTCGAGCCGGGGCGGTCCGCGGAGGGCATGATGCTCCGGTGACCCTGACCAGCCAACTCGACGACGGGGCGCTCGGCACCTGGTTCGCGGGCCGCTTCCCCGGCACCGGGCGCCTGGTCGAGTCGATCGCCACCGCCGCGCTGCGGGTGGAGCCCGTGCGGTCCGCGGACCCGGCCGGGCCTGGCCACCGGGTCGCGGTCGACGGCGCGTTCCGCGCGCGGCTGGCGCTGCTGGTGGACGGGGCCCCGCCGTACGGGGCGCTGTTCGGGCTCGTCCGGGCCGGGCTGGTGTCGCGCGAGTGGGCCGATCGGACCGCGGCGTCGTTCCCCTCGCACCGCGGCCTCGACGCGGGCCGGGCGGCGCGCGGGCTGGCGTGGCGGCCGACTCCCGGCGGGTGGGTGGACCTCGACGGGCCGGTGCCGCGGTCGTCGCCGACGCGGCACGAGCCCGTGCTGTCGGAGTTCTTCGGTCGCCTGGTCCGCTACCTCGACGGGCACGCCGCGGCGGGCATCCTGGGCACGCCGAACGTGGAGGCCGGGTTCGCGCGGATGTGCGTGCTGCTCGCGGGCTGGGCGTCGGCCGAACTGCCCGTGGCACTGCTCGAACTGCACGCGCGCCAGGACTACGCGGTGGACGACCTGTGGGACCTGCCGGAAGAGGCGGTGGTCGTCGAACTGGCCGCGGTGGCCGAACGGCTGCGCCAGACCGACGGTGACCCGCGCGACCGGCCGCTGGAGCTGTGGCGCGGCTGGGGCCACGACTACGCCGAACCGGCCGGACCGGCGGCGCTCAAGCGGGCCGACACCGGGCAGGCGGGCAGCGGACTGCCCGCCGGGGTGTGGGGCGTGTCGGCGCCCGTGCTGGTCCCCCGCTGGGCCGAGGCCGACCTGCTGATCGGCTCCCGGCTGCTGGACGTGCGGACCGACACCGACGACCCGGACCGGCTGGCGCGCGGGCTGTGGCGCCTGGCCGCCCACACCTGGCTGGACACCACCGACCGCTACCGCGTCCAGGCCGTCGGCTTCTACCTGGCCCGCCACGGCCTGCACGTCACCTGGGACGCGACCACGTTCACCCACGCCCTGCTGGGCTCGGCCAAGGGCGCCGACGCGGCCCGCAAGGAGTTCCGGCGGATCGCCCGCGAGGTGATCACCGCTGAGGGCGGCCACCCGCCGCGAACCGGCCTGAAGGTCCCCTGGCGCAGCCGCTCCTGACCGGCGGCGTTGTGGCCCGACCCCGACGGCTTCGACACCGAGGCGTGCACGGGTCGCCGGCGCAGCCGCTCCTGACCGGCGGACCGGTATGGCGCGGCTTGACGGCATCGATCCACCGAAACCGAGGCCTGCCCAGTTCGCCGGCGCAGCCGGTTCTGACCGGCGGTCTCAAGCACAGGTCGGCAGCGCGAACCCCTACCGGCCGGCGTGCGCCCCACCCGACGGCCTCAGGTCGCCGCCGTCCAGTCGAGCGCCGACGGCGCCGTCGCGGCGAGGTCGGTGAGCAGCCGGTCGTTGGCCTCCAGGCCGAACGCGGGTGGCAGGAAGAGGACCACCTCGTCGGCCGCGGCGATGCCGGGGTCCGCCCGCACCGACTCGGCGACCTCGTCGGGGGTGCCGTGGAAGACCGGGCTGACGCGGAGTCCGGGCGGGAGGGTGCCCGTGACGACCGGGTCGAGCGCTCCCTGCGGGCGGGAGGCGTGCATGCCCTCCGTGCGGCGCTGCCGGTCGTAGGCGGCGTAGGTGTCCCGCAGCTCGGCGGTCGGACCGGGCAGGATCGACGCGGCCACGGCGACCGGAGGTGGCTCGGTGCGGTGCTTCTCGCGCCACGCCGTGCGGTAGGCGTCGATGAGGCGGGCCTGGTACTCGCCGAACGTCTCGCCCTCGGCGAGGTCGTGCAGCACGGTCCCGGTGATGAGGCCGATGCCCAGTTCGGCGGCCCGCAGCGCGGAGTTCAAGCTGGCCGCGCCCTGGCGGACCCGTGACCTCAAGCCGGGGCTGTGCGGGGTGACCTTCAGCTCGGTGCCGACCGGGGCGCCCTGGCCGGGACCGTCGACGGTGTGGAGCACCTCGCCGCCGACGGCCGCCAGGAAGACCCGTTGCCTGCGTTCGGCTTCGGTGCGCGCGTCGGTGTCCACGGCGCCGAAGACCGCGTCGAACGCGGCGTTGGCACCGGTGGCGACGGCCAGTTCGAGGCGATGGCCGCCGACCAGCAGGTCGGTGGTGCCCGCCGCCTCGGCCAGCAGGACCGGGTCCTGGTAGCGCATCGGGAGGACGGCGGTGCCCAGCGCGATGCGGTCGGTGTGCTGGCCCGCCGCCGCGAGGAACGGGAGCGGCGAGGAGAGGTAGTGGTCGAAGTGCCGCTGGTAGACCCACCCCGACTGGTAGCCCAGTTCCTCGGCCGACCTGAACAACCGCAGGCCGTCGCGCAGCCCCTGCTCGGGACCACCGTCGTCGGTGAACGACACCCTGGTGTTGAACCCGAGCCGGAGCTTCGGGCGGAAGGTCGGCGCCGGGCGGGCCTCGGACTGGGCGGCGGTCAAGAGACTCCTCCTGAGACGGTCCCGGCCCCGACGGGGATCGAGTCGACGAGCGCGCGGGTGTAGGGGCGGCGCGGGTCGTCGAACACGGTCGCGACCGCGCCGCTCTCCACGATCCGGCCCCGGTGCATCACCGAGACGGTGTGCGCGAGCTGGCGCACCAGCGCCAGGTCGTGCGAGACGAACACGTAGGTCAGGCCGAGTTCGGCCTGCAACGACAGCAGCACCTCGACGATGCCCGCCTGGACGCTCACGTCCAGCGCCGACGTCGGCTCGTCGAGCACGATCACGTCCGGGCGAAGCACCAGCGACCGGGCCAGCGCGACCCGCTGCCGCTGCCCACCCGAGAGGGCGCCCGGCTTGCGGGACAGCAGGTTCTCACCCAGCCCCACGGAGTCGAGCGCCTCGCGCACGCGGTCCGCCCGCTCCCGGCGGGTCCCGACGCGGAAGCGGTCGAGCGACTCCCCCACCAGGCGCTTGACCGTCCACGTGGGATCGAGGGAGGTGAAGGGGTTCTGGTACACCAGTTGCAGGTGCCTGCGGATCGAGCGCAGCTCCGCGTGCGACCGCCCGGTCACCTCCTCGCCCGCCACGGTGATGGTGCCGCGGTCGGGCTCCTCCAGGCCGAGCAGCAGGCGGATGGTGGTCGTCTTCCCCGAGCCGGACTCGCCGACGAGCGCGTGGGTGGTGCCCGCCTCGACGGTGAACGACACGTCGTCCACGGCGACCAGCGCGCGGCCGTCGACGGTGAACGACTTCGTCACGCCGCCGACCTCGATCTTGGGCCGCTCGCCCGTTCCGCCCGCCGGGCGTTCTCGCAGGTGCCGGTAGCGGTCGGGGTTGAGCGCGGGGACGTCGGCGTGCAGCTTGCGGGCGTACTCCGACGACGGCGAGGAGAACACGGACGCCGTGCCGCCGGACTCCTGCACCACACCGTCCTTGAGGACGACCAGGGTGTCGGCCCGCTCCGCGGCGATGGCCAGGTCGTGGGTGATCAGCAGCAGGCTGATGTCCAGGTCGCGGCGCAGGTCCGAGAGCAGGTCGAGGATGCGCTTCTGGATGGTCACGTCGAGCGCCGACGTCGGCTCGTCGGCGACGATCAGCGCGGGTCGCGGCAGCACCGTGAGTCCGATGAGGACTCGTTGGAGCATCCCGCCGGAGAGCTGGTGCGGGTAGGAGTCGTAGACGCGGCGGGGATCGTCGAGCCCCACCTGGGCGAACGTCTCCAGCACCAGCTCACGGTGCCCGCCGGGCTCGTCGAGGAGCGCGGCGGCCTCGCGCGCCTGCGAACCGACCGTGCGCACCGGGTTGAGCGACGTGCTGGGGTCCTGCGGCACGAACCCGATCCGCCTGCCGCGCAACGACCGGAAGCGCCGCTCGGACAGCGACAGGACGTCCTGCCCGTCGAACTCCACCAGTCCCCTGGCCCGGCCCGTCCCCTCCGGCAGCAGCCTGAGCACCGCGCGGGCGATGGTCGACTTGCCGGACCCGGACTCGCCGATGAGCGCCAGGCTCCCGCCGCGCCGCAGGCCGAAGCTCACGTCGGTGACGACCTGGTTGTCGCCGTAGGAGACGGAAAGCCCTTCGACGCGCAGCAGGGCGTCGTCGGCGGGCGCGGTGACCCGGTCGAGGGTCAGTCGGTCTTGCGGAGCCATCGGCTGATCCTGTTCACGGAGAGGACGGTGGCGATCGTGAC
Organism: Umezawaea endophytica; assembly: GCF_025061645.1. GTDB lineage: Bacteria > Actinomycetota > Actinomycetes > Mycobacteriales > Pseudonocardiaceae > Umezawaea > Umezawaea endophytica. Next base: position 322,666 of record NZ_JANYMP010000001.1, read on the forward strand.
GAGCGCGGGGGCGTAGACCAGCCACTGCGCCAGGGGGTAGTCCTTGCCGATCGAGATCAACAGCCCCCAGTCGGACGCGGGCGGCGGGTCGCCGTACCCGAGGAACGCGAGCCCGGCGATGATCAGGATCGACAGCCCGAACTGGAGCACCGCGAGCATCAGCACCGAGCGGGACGCGTTGGGCAGCACGTGCCGCACGAGGATGTGCCACCGCGACCCGCCCTGGAGGTAGGACGCCTCCACGAACACCGCGCGGCGGGTCTTGAGCACCTCCGACCTCATGACCCTGGCGAAGACCCCCACCGCCGAGACGCCGGTGGCGATGGCGGCGTTGATCGTCTCGAAGCCGAGCGAGCTGACGACCACGACCGCGAGCAGGAACGACGGGATCGCCAGGAGCACGTCGACCAGCCGCGCGAGCACGGCGTCGACCCAGCCCCCGACGAACCCCGCGATGAGCCCGATCAGCCCGCCGACCAGCACCCCGATGCCCACCGCGACCAGCGCGCTGGTCACCGAGGACGCGGTGCCGTGGACGACGCGGGCGAACAGGTCGCGGCCCAGGTGGTCGGTGCCGAACCAGTGGGCGGTGCTCGGCCCGAGGAACTTGTCCGCCGGGACGCCGCGAGCCGGGTCCTGGCCGGTGAACAGGGTCGGGACGAGCGACCACAGCAGCACGAGCGCCAAGACGGCGAACGAGGCGACGACCGTGGGCGGGAACCGCGAGGCCTGGCCTCGACGGATCACCGGCCGGGCGCGGGAGAGGGCGGAGACGCTCATCGGGCCACCTCCGCCTTGTCACGGGGCTTGGCGCCGCCGAGCCGCACCCGCGGGTCGAGCAGCGGGTAGGCGAGGTCGGCGACCAGGTTCACCACGACGAAGATCACCGCCGCGAGCGTCACGACGGCTTGCAGCACCGGGAGGTCCTGCGTCGTCACGGACCGCTCCACCAGGCTGCCGATGCCGGTGCGCCCGAAGATCTGCTCGGTGATGACGGCCCCGCCGAGCAGTTCCCCGACGGTCAGCGCGACGACGGTGACGACCGGCAGCGCCGACGGCTTGAGCAGGTGCCGCAGGAACAGCCCGGTCTGGCCGAGCCCGCGGGACCGGGCGACCGACGCGTACTCCTGTCCGGCCTCGTGGTCGAGGTTGGCGATGAGCACCTCGGCGACCTGGGCGGACACCGGGATGCCGAGGGCGATGGCGGCGAAGAACGTCGCCAGGCCGCCCTCGGAGTCGATCACCCGGAACAGCCCGAGCTGGAACGCGAAGACGTTGATCAGCACCAGGCCGATCACGAAGTTCGGCACCGACAGGAACAGCGACGGGAACGCCCTGAGCAGGCCCTGCCCGTAGCGCTTCGGCAGGTAGCGGGTGCCGAAGCCGATGGCGAACGCCAGCACCAGCGCCACCACCAGCGCCGACCCGGCGAGCAGGAGCGTCGACCCGAGCACGTCGCCGATCAGCCTGCCCACCGGCAGCCCCGACCGGAGGGAGATGCCCAGGTCCCCCACCAGCAGCCGGGACAGCGAGTCCCACAACTGCTCGTACACCGGGCGGTCCAGCCCGTAGTAGGAGACGATCCGGGCGATCTCCTCCTCGGTGAACCCGTTCTGCGGGTTGCGCAGCGTGTTCGTCACGGGGTCGCCGGGCAGCACGCTGATCACGACGAACGTGAACACGTACGCCAGCAGGATCACGACGATGGCCTGGAGGACGCGCCTCAGCGCGTACCTCGCGTAGTCGCGGTTCACGGCGCCGCCCGCCCTCAGCCGAGCCAGGCGGCGTAGTAGTTGGCGTACGCGATGCCGTTGTAGCTGACGCCCTGGAGCTTCGGCGACTGGAGGTAGATCCGCTGCACGATCTGCGTGAGCGGGACGAAGTAGCCCTGCTGGAGCACGTGGCCCTGGAGTTCGTCGAGCAGCGGGGCGCGGGCGTCGACGCTCTCGGCGCTCGCCACCGAGGAGGCGAGCTGGACGAGCTTCTGGTCGGTCTGGCCGAGCCCGAACCAGTTCTCGCCCTTGTTGGCGTCGGTCAGGACCCCGGCGACGATGCCCGCGTCGATGAAGCTCCTGGTGACCTCGTACGCGGCCACGCTCGGGCTGCCGATCTTGACGCGCTCGCCGTAGGTCACGACGTCGAACGCCTGGATGTTCACCTTGAAGCCGATCTTGCCGAGCTGCTGGGCGATCAGCTCGTCGACCGACTTGGACGTCGCCAGGTAGGGGTTCGCGTAGAGCATCAGCTCCAGCGGCTTGCCGTCCTTGGCGCGGACGCCGTCGGCACCCTTGACCCAGCCCGCCTCGTCGAGCAGGCCGTCGGACTTGGCCGCGTCGAACGCGAAGTCGGCGCTGTGGTCGGTGGCGCCGGGAACGTTGCTCTGGAACAGGGACTGCGGGGCGAGCCAGTCCTCGGTGTAGACCGTGGAGATGATCTCCTTGCGGTCGATGCCGTGCTGGAGCGCCTGCCGGACCTTGACGTCGTCGAACGGCGCGATCCTGGTGTTGACGGCGAACCCGTTGACGAACCCGAGGTAGCGCGGGGTCGCGGTGGTGAAACCCTGGTCGGAGAACGACTTCAGCTCCTGCGGGGACGGGTTGTAGGCCACGTCGGCCTGTCCCGACTGGACGGCGGAGGTGCGCACCGAGGGTTGGGCGACCAGCTTGTAGGTGATCGAGTCCAGGTAGGCCGCTCCCTGGTGCTTGAGCGCGGCGGGGGCCCAGTTGTAGTCCTCGCGCTTCTTGAGGACGACGCTGTCGCCCTCCTTCCACGAGGAGAGGACGAACGGGCCGCTGCCCAGGTCGTTCGCGAGGTCGGCCTGCTGCGCGGCGGGCAGCGCGATGGTCTTCGGTGAGACCAGGATCGAGCCGTGGTAGCCCAGGGTGGGGATGAAGCCCAGCGTCGGCGCCTTGAAGAACACCTTGACCGTGGCCGGGTCCACGACCTCGGCGTGGTCGTAGGTCTTCGGGAACAGGCCGATCGGGTTGATGCCCCTGGTCGCGTCGCCCTTGGCCCAGATGTCGAGGTTCGCCAGGACCGCGGCGGCGTCCACCGGTGTCTTGTCGGAGAACGTGACGCCCTTGCGCAGGTGCAGCGTGAACTCCGTCGCGGTGGTGTTCTGCTCCCAGCTCTCCGCGATCCAGGGGCTCACCTCGCCCTTCTCGTCGACGTAGACGAGCTTGTCGGTGAGGTGGCCCCAGATGTGGCCCTGGAAGCTGGAGATGGCGCTGTTGTTGGGGATCCAGGTGTCGCCGAGCGAGTCGATCAGGAACGTGATGTCCCCACCGGACCTCGGTTCGCCCGATCCTCCCGTGTTCGCCGCGACGCCGGGCCCACAGGCGGCCAGGGCGACGACGGTGGCGAGGCCAACGATCATCCGCAGTGTGCGGCCGGGGGGTCGGACGCGGCGTGCCGCGCGGGAGGTCTTCACGGGGCTTTCTCCTCGGGACGATGTGGGGCGGGCTTCCCCGAAATCTAGGAGCGGGCACCTCGCGGGGTCCAAGACGAAATGGGGATCGGAATCCATCGAGGACTCTGATCGACGCCCACCGCTGATCCGGACGGCGGGTGGCTAGCATCGTCGTGGTGAGCCGGAAGCAGGAGACCAGCGCCCACTGGGGGACCTACCTGGTCGAGGTGTCCGCCGACGGCCGCGACGTCGTCGCCGCCCGCGCGCGGCCCGACGACCCCGACGCGGCACCCGCCATCGGCAACGTCGCCGACGCCCACCGCCACCGTTCCCGCGTGGCGCGGCCCACCGTGCGCCGCCGCTGGCTGGAACGCGGCCCCGGCCCGGACACCGATCGCGGCGATCCCGAGGACGCTTACGTCGAGGTCGGGTGGGACACCGCGCTCGACCTGCTGGCCGGTGAGCTAGACCGGGTCAGGTCCACGTTCGGCAACCAGGCGATCTTCGGCGGCTCGTACGGCTGGGGCAGCGCGGGCAGGCTGCACCACGCGCAGAGCCAGCTCCACCGGTTCCTCAACACGATCGGCGGCTACACCCGCTCGGTCAACGACTACAGCCGCGGCTCCAGCGCGATGCTGCTCCCCCACCTCGTCGGCGCGCGGGCGGCGCTCGACCTGCGGTACAAGCCCGCCTCGTGGGCAGATGTCGCCGAGCACACCGACCTGCTCGTCACGTTCGGCGGCGTGCGGCGGTCGAACACCTGGGTGGTGCCCGGCGGGCACGCCCGGCACGTCGGGTCCGACCTCGTCCGGGCGGCGGGCCGCACCACGGAGGTCGTGGCCCTGTCCGCGCAGCGCGACGACGCGTTCGCCGAACTCGGCGCCGAGTGGGTGGGCGTCATGCCGGGGACCGACACCGCGGTCATGCTCGCGCTGATCCACGTGCTGGTCGTCGACGGCCTCGCCGACGACGCGTTCCTCGCCGCCCACACCGTGGGGGCCGACGAGGTCCGCCGGTACGTGCTCGGCGAGGCGGACGGCGTGCCGAAGACACCGGAGTGGGCCTCGGCGATCAGCCGGACGCCCGCCGCGGTGATCCGCTCGCTCGCCCACCGGATGGCGGCCGGGCGCACGCTGGTCAACGTCGTGTACTCGTTGCAGCGCGGCGAACGCGGCGAACAGCCGATCTTCGCCGGGTTGACCCTGGCGGCGTTCCTCGGGCAGATCGGCCTGCCCGGCGGCGGGTTCGTCCACGGCTTCGGGTCGATGGGCGACTACGGGGTGGGGGTCGCGGGGGCTCCGCTGCCGACGTTCCCCCAGGGGCGCAACGCCGTGGCGGACTTCATCCCGTGCGCGCGGATCAGCGACCTGCTCCTGCTGCCCGGCTCGGAGATCCCCTACAACGGCGGGACGCTGCGGCTCCCGGAGACGAAGCTCGCCTACTGGGCGGGCGGGAACCCGTTCCACCACCACCAGGACCTCCGCCGACTTCGGCGGGCACTGTCCACACTGGACACGTTTGTGGTGCACGAGACGCACTGGACGCCGACCGCTCGGCACGCGGACGTGGTCCTGCCCGTCGCGAGCACGCTGGAGCGCGACGACGTGGCCGCGGGAGCGGGGGACAGCAGGCTGCGGGCGTCACCCCGCGCCGTGCCACCTCGTGGTGAGGCGCGGGAGGAGCTGTGGATCTACACGGAGCTAGCCCGGCGGCTGGGGGCGGACTTCGCCGAGGGGTTGGACTCGCGGCAGTGGTTGGAGCGGATCTACGAGGAGTGGCGGGCCGCGCCGGGGTCGCCGCCCGCGCCGCCGTTCGAGGAGTTCTGGCGCGACGGGGGCGTTCCGCTGCCCCAGAACCCCTATCGGGACACGGTGTTCGCCGATTTCCGCGCTGGTCAGCCGTTGGGGACGCCGAGCGGGCGGATCGAACTGTTCTCGGCGACGCTGGCGGAGTTCGGGCTGCCCGACGTCGCCGGGCACGCCGAGTGGCGGGAGCCGACGCAGTGGTGGGGCTCCCCGCAGGCCGCGGAGTTCGACCTGCACCTGCTGTGCAACCAACCCTCGCACCGGCTGCACAGCCAGTTGGACATGGGGGCCGCGAGCCGGTCGACCAAGGTCGCCGGGCGGGAGCCGGTGCGTCTGAACCCCGCCGACGCCGCCGCCCGTGGGCTGGTCGACGGGGACGTGGCGCTGGTGCGCAGTGCTCAGGGGAGCCTGCTGGCCGGGGTGGTCGTGACGGACGCGCTGGTGCCCGGTGTGGCGCAGATGCACACCGGGGCGTGGTTCGACCCGAGTGCGCCGGAGGTCGCGGACTGCGTGAACGGGAACGTGAACGTGCTCACCCGCGACGTGGGCACGTCGACGTTGACGCAGGCCACGAGCGGCGCGCACGTGCTGGTGGCGATCAGCCGGTACGACGGGGTGGTGCCGCCGGTTCTGGCCTATGAACCACCGGTGATCACTTGAGAACTCGCTTCCCCGCCGCGACCAACGCCGTGTCCTCCTGGGGTGGGTGGACGCGGACGCACAGGACGTCGCGCAGGTGGCGTTCGAGGGAGTTGCGGCGGGACAGGGCGGGGTTGCCGAGTGCGGCGACCGCCGTCTGCACGGCCGCCACGACCGCGCGGGCGATGGCCACCTTGAGCACCGACAGGTGGGGGGTGATCGTCGTGTCGCCGGCTTCGAGGCGCAGCAAAGCGCCGTGCAGCAGGGTTTCCGCCTGGGCGATCTGGAGGTCGATCTCACCCGCGACCGCCTGGATCCGTTCGGTCGTGGCGATGGGTCGGCCGAGCGCGGCGGGCACCCGTGACCGGGCGAAGTCGGCGAACGCCCGCCTGGCGGCCTTGGCGACGCCGAGGTAGAGCGCCGGGTGGCCGAAGCTGCCCGGTCCCGCCGCGGCCGCCGGGTCGCGGTAGACGCCGTCCGCTCCACGGGGGATCTCGATGAACGCGTCCGCGGGCAGCTCGACGTCGGAGTAGACGACGTCGTGCGTGTTGGAGGCTCGCAGACCGAGGTGGTCCCAGGTGTCGACCCAGGTGATGCCGGGCAGGTCCCCGGCGACGATCACGTGGCCGACGCGCGGGGCGTCCGGGTCGCCGTCCGGCTCGTCGGCCACCGCCCACACCACGTGGTAGGCCAGCGCCGCGCCGCCGGTCGCGTAAGCCTTGTGGCCGTTGAGGATCCAGCCGGACGACGTGCGTCGGGCGGTCGTCTTCGGCAGGCCGCCGCGAGCCGGGGCGCCGAGTTCCGGTTCGGCGCGGATCGCGTTGACCGGGGCGGGCCCGCGCACCGAGCGGGCGAGCACGTCGTCGTAGAGCGCGGTCGGCCAGTGCACGTTCGCGGCCTGGGAGGCGTGCGCCATCAGCGTGTTCGCCACGATCAGCGCGACGGACGGATCGCCCTCGCCCAGTGCGGTCAGGACGCGGGCCGTCTCGCGGGCGCCCAGTCCGGGGCCGCCGTACCGCTGTCCGACGGTGGCGGTGAGCAGGCCCGCGCGGTGCGCGACCTCCAGGCCCCGCACCGGCACGGCTCCGCTGTGGTCGTACTCCGCCGCCGTCTCGGCGACCTCCGCCGTGACGGCCGCGAGCGCCTCGTCGGACAGGTCGGGAACGGGCAGCGCGTGCACCTCGGTGGTCGTCACGCCCGGCCCGCCGTCGCGTACCGCCGGTAGTCCTCCGCGTAGTTGCCCAGGTGCTCGGCCTGGAGCGTGCCGCGCCTGCCGGTCGCCTTCCGGTGGGCGATCTCCTGGCGCACCAGGGGGAGCACGTGCTTCCCGTAGTCCACGGCGTCGGCGAGCGTGTCGTAGCCGCGGATGCTCACCAGGTCCGCGCCCGCGTCGACGTAGTCGAGGATCGCGGCGGCCACGGTCTCCGCCGAGCCGACCAGTGCCGTCGACGCGCCGCCCGCGTTGGTGACGGCGGCCGTCCGGGTCCACAGCGCCCGGTCGTAGAGGTCGGCCTTCTCCGCGAACGACAGTGCCCGCTGCGAGCCCACGTTCTGCGGCACGCCCTTCTGCTGGAGGGCCTGCTTGCCGTAGGCGAGCCTGCTGTAGGTGTCGGCGATCTTGGCGACGTACTCGTGCGCCTTCTGCCAGGCCAGCTCGTCGGTCTTCGCGACGATGGGCCGGAACGTCACCCAGATGCGGGGCAGAGTCGTGCGGCCGGAGGCACGGGCGATGGCCCGCACGCGCTCGATCTCGCCGCGCAGGTCGTCCAGCGGCTCGCCCCAGAAGCTGAAGATGTCGGCCTTCTCGCCACCCACCTGGAAGGCCTCGTCCGACTGGCCGCCGATGGAGATCGGGATCGGCGAGTCGTAGGGCGCGAAGCCGGGGCCGAACTCGTCGAACCGGTAGAACTCGCCGTCGTGGCTGAAGGGCGCGGGCTCGGTCCACGCGCGCCGCAGCAGGTCGATGTACTCCGAGGTGCGGGAGTAGCGGCGGTCCTTGGGCAGGTAGTCGCCCTGGCGGGCCTGCTCGGCGACGCTGCCGCCGGAGATGAGGTGGACCACCGCCCTGCCCTCGGTGAGCTGGTCCAGCGTGGCGAGCTTCTGGGCGCCGACCAGCGGGAACGTCGTGTTGGGGCGGAGCGCGACGATGGGTTTGATCCGCTCGGTGAGCTGGCCGACGGCCGAGGCGAGGACGAACGAGTCGGCGGTGCCGGAGCCGTAGGGCAGCAGCGTGTAGTCGTAGCCGCCCTCTTCGAGCGAGCGGACGTAGGTGCGGAAGTACTCCAGGTCGATGCCGCGGGTCGGGATCGGGTTCAGCTCCGTCGACGGGTTCAGGTGCGACAGGCTGATGAACTCGACCTCCTGAGAGGCGGACTCGGGGATCTGCTGGCCGAATGCGGGTGCGCTGGTCACGCACCGAACGTAGGTCGGCACCCGGACGGGCGTCCAAGACAAGTGCGCGATGGATTCCCATAGGTCCGCGTTATGGACGGGGTCACGCCCCCTGCGCGGCGGTGCCCGCGGGCGGCACGAGCTGGAGGTGGGGGCGCTGCGCGAAGAACTCGACCCCCGCCGACAGCGCGGTCCGCTCCACCTCGGCCGCCAGGCCGCGGCGGGCGACCATCCGCAGGTGCGTCGTCCCCGCGTCGGGCAGGTCGCCGCAGACCGTCAGCCCCGACGGCCGACCACCCGCGCTCGGCAGCAGCGCGACGCCGAGACCGGCCCGGACCCCGGCGAGGACACCCTCCAGCGTCGTGGACTGCGCGGTGACCTCGACCCGGTGCCCCTCGCCGGTGAGGACCGACAGCGCCCGCTCCCGGAGCCCGCACGGCTCCTCGAACGCGATCAGCGGCCACGTCTCGCCGGGGTCGCGCGGCCTCCACCCCCGTGCGGTGTACCAGACCAGCGGGAGCCGTCCGACGACGTGCCCGGCGCCCTGCCCGCCGGGGTCGAGGACGAACGCGAAGTCGACCGCGCCCTTGCCGACGGCCTCCGCGAGCTGGGTCGACCGGCCGATCTCGAAGCGGGTGGCGCAGTCGGGGAACGCGGCCTGGAGCGCCCGGATCATCTCCGGCAGGATCTGCTGGGCGCTGTGCTCCGTGGAGCCGACGACGATGGTCCGGTCGCGCTCCGCCTCCAGCCGGTGCAGCGACGCGTCGTGGACCTCGATGATCCGCCGCGCCTCGGCCAGGACCCGCTCGCCCTCGTGGGTGAAGCGCATGGTGCGCCCGTCCCGCTCGAAGAGCTTGCGCTTGAGGCCGCGTTCGAGGAGCCGGACGTGCTGGCTCAACGCGGGCTGGCTGATGTGGCGCACCGCGGCGGCCTTGCCGAACCCACCGCACTCGGCGATCGCGATCAGCGTGCGCAGGTGTTCGAGGTCCAGCGAGGTCGTCATGCGCCGATTAGAGCCGATCGGAGCAGCGTTCGAGACCCCCGACCGGCATGTGGGAACACCCCGCCCGCCCTTGCCAACCCATCACGCGCCCGCATGGGAAGTGATCGCGAAAGGCGCTTGGACGCGCGGGAGGGCCGCGGGCGAAGGTGGACGGGCCGGTCCCGCCGTCGGCCGGGAGGCCGGGGTACCCACCGATTGGAGTTCCGATGGGCCTTCGCACCGATCTCCCCGGCTCGGGGGAACCGCGCGGCGACGCCGTCCGCGCCTCTCCGGGCGGACTGGACCCCGTTCGGCTGCGCGCGGCCTTCGGCGCGTTCCCGAGCGGGGTCGTCGCCGTCGCCGCGCGGGTCGACGACCGGGTCGTCGGCCTGGCGGCCAGTTCGTTCACCTCGGTGTCGCTGGACCCGCCGCTGGTGTCGTTCTCGATCGCCACCGCCTCCAGGACGTGGCCCGCGCTGCGCCGCGCCGACCACCTGGGCGTGACCGTCCTGGCCGACCACCACGACCTGGTCGCCCGGCAGCTCGCGGGCCCGGCCGACGCGCGGTTCGACGGGCTGGACGTGACGTTCGGCGACGGTGGCGCGGTCACCCTCGCGGACGGGATCGCCTGGTTCGACACCACGATCGACCGCCACGTCGAGGCGGGTGACCACACCATCGTCCTGCTCCGGCTGCACGCCGTGGCGCACGCGGAGGGGTCACGGCCGCTGGTGTTCCACCGCAGCGGGTTCGGGCTGGGCCGGTAGCCCCGGCTCAGGCCCGCGCGGCCTCCTCGGCGATCCGGCCGAACTGGGCGCCCATGGCCTCGGACAGGGCGACGGCGGCGGAGAGGGGGCGGACCATGACGGTCAGGGAGTCGATCAGCCCGTCCTCGTTCACGTGCAGGAAGTCGCAGCCGTTGATCTCCTTGTCGCCGACGCGGGCGGTGAACACCAGCGCGTGGTCCTGGCTGTCCGGAGCGCCGATCTCCCGCACGTAGCGGAAGTCGGTGAAGACCCGGAAGACCCCGCGCAGGATCGCGGCGGTGATCGGCTTGCCGGGGTACGGCGCGAACGCCACCGGGCTGGTGAACACGACGTCGTCGGCCAGCAGCGCCTCCAGGGCGTCGAGGTCGCCTACCTCCACGGCTTTCCGGAACGGGTGCATCAGCCCTCCATGGTCACTTTGTTGACTAGTAAAATCTAAGATTAATCATCAAGGTGCAGCGTCGTCTAGGTGGCTCCGCGCGTCTGGACCCCCAGCCGCTGAACTCACACCCCGGACGTAAGCGCGGCCAGTTGGTCCGCGTACTCGATGCGGGCCACCCAGTCCTGCGGCCAGGCGGCCAGACCGTGCGCGGCGCCGACGAACGCCCCGGCCAGCGCGGCGATCGAGTCGGAGTCGCCGCTGGTGCGGGCGGCCCGCACCACGGCGGCGACCGGGTCGTCGGCGTGCCGGAGGGCGCAGTAGAGGCCGGTCGCCAGCGCCTCCTCCGCGATCCAGGCCGCGCCGGTGGCGAGGCACGCGTCCTCACCGTCGTCCGGCTCGCCCAGCGCGGCGACCAGCGTCTCCAGGGCCGCGGCGCACTCGTCCCAGCCGCGGGCGATGAAGTCGGCGGACGTGGTCGCCCCCGGCACCTCCCACAGCGTCCCCAGCCAGTCCTCCAGGTAGACCGTGCGCCGCTCGGCGCAGCGCCGGAGCAGCGCGGCGGGCACGTCGGCGAGGGCGAGGCCGTCGACCAGCAGCCGCGTGGCGTACGCGGTGAGCTCGGACGCCACCAGCGCCGTGGGGTGACCGTGGGTCATCGCGGCCTGGAGCTGGGACACCCCGGCGAGCACGTCGAGGTCGAGCCCCGGCACCAGGCCGACCGGGGTGACGCGCATGTTCGCGCCGCACCCCTTGGACCCCGTGACGGTCGCGTCGACCCACGGCAGCCCCTCCGCGAGCCCACCGACCGCGCGCAGGCACGTCATCCCCGGCGCGCGGTTGTTCTCCGGGCTGCGCGCCCACGCCACGAACCGCTCCCGCAACCGCGGCTCCAACGCCTCGGCGGTGTACCGGTCGACCCCGTGCAGCGCCCAGGCGACCGCGAGCGCCATCTGCGTGTCGTCGGTGACCAACGCCGGATCACCGTCCAGGTCGGACGGTCCGGTCGGCCCGAACCGCGCGTCGATCTCGGTCACGCCGAGGAACTCCGTCGGCTTGCCGAGCGCGTCCCCGAAGGCCAACCCGTACAACGATCCCGCGATCCTGTCCATGGTCGGCGACCCTACGTGGACCCGGACCGCCCACACCCGAAGAGGGGGCCGGTCGCCCGGCCCCCTCCGCCTACCCGAGCGTCACCACGCGGACGGCGCGGGCGGTGGGACGACGGGCGGCCGGTCGTCGCAGGTGATGGTGTTCGGCAGTTGCCACGGCGCGAGCCAGCCGCCGTCGTTGCCGCCGCGGTCCGCGAGCGAGAACTCCGAGCCGGCCGGGGTGAAGTTGAACGACCCGCAGTTGTTCACGCCGACCGCGCCGACGTTGCGGGCGTCCACGTTCTCGAAGGACGCGGACCCGGCCGCGCGGGCGCTGACGACCGACGTGCCGGTCCCGTCGACCCTGATGTCCTCGAAGTGGACACCGGTGATCGAGTACCGGTCCTTCACCGGGAAGTCGGTGACCAGCATGACCGCGTTGTAGGTGTTGTCGAGGAAGTGGTCGCCGACGACCTGGACGTCGGCGTTGATGTCCTGGTCCAGCGCGTAGAGCCAGATCGCGCCGAGGCCGATCTTCCAGTTCAGCTCGAACGTGCCCGCGCGGACCGTGGTGTTGTCGGTGATCCGCACGTAGCCGGTGAACGGCTCGGCGCCGAAGCGCGACCCGACGTGGATGCCGCTGCCCTCGCGGACCGGGTCGGCGACCAGGTTGTTCGAGACGGTGGTGTCCGTGCCGCCGTAGAGGGCGATGCCGTTGGCGAGGGTCGGCGTCTGCACGGTGTTGCGGTCGAAGGTGTTGCCGGAGTTCTGCGTCCTCTCCGACCACATCGCCAGGCCGTCGTCACCCGAGTTGCGGACGAAGTTGTTCGACACCAACGACTTCGTCACGCCGGTGTGGAAGTTGAGGCCGTCGGCGACCTGGTCGACGATGATGTTGTCGCTGACCCGGACGTTGGTCATCGGACCGTCGAACCACAGACCCACCTTGGTGTGCCGGATGTGCAGGCCGCGGATCGTCGAGTCGCTCATCGCTCCCCCGACGCCGTTGACCTGGTCGGTGTCGACGCGCTCGCGCACGTCGCCCTCGATCGCGAACCCGGACAGGTGCACGTTCCTGCTGCCGCCTGCGGAGGCGTCCTTGCCGTAGAAGCCGACCCCGGTGTGCACCGACCCGTCGGGAGCGGGCGTGCTCAGCGCGACCTCACGGCCCTTGACCACCGTGTGCCAGTTGCCCGCGCCCTCGATCGTCACGTCGTCCACGATGATGTGGCGGTTCACCTGGAACGTGCCCGGCGGCAGGTAAACCTTGCGGTGCAAGCGCTTCGCGACGGCGATAGCCGCGTCGAAGGCGTTCGCCGAGTCGCGGCGGCCGGTCGGGTCGGCGCCGAACAGCAGCACGTTCACGGCCCTGAGGTCGACGTGCGGCAGGCCGACGAGTTCGGAGTCCAGCAGATCGATCACCGTCCACGCGGCAGCCGTCCCGGTCGGTGCGGTGAGCCGCACCTTGGCACCCGCGGCGTAGGTCCGGTCCAGCTTGACCCGCAGTTCGTCGTAGAAGTGGGTGGGGCGGAACGGGGTCGTGATCACCGGGGCGGGCGTCGTCTGCGAGGGGACGCAGGAGCACTCGGTGATCCACCAGTCCGGGTGCAGCAGGCCCGCGTTCGGGTCGTTGGAGAACGGGTACTGGTTGTACAGCCACGAGTACTGCGACGTGAGGGTCGCGGTCTTGTCGTGCCGCCCGTTCACCGACACGTCGAGCGGCGCGGTGATGCCACCGCCGTTCGGCGCGTCCGGGATGCTGTACCGGACGGTGATGGCGTTGGCCCGGCCGGGCAACGTGAACTCCACGTGCTGCCCCGGCGCCAGCCTGACCGCCTGGCGACCGGACGCCTCCGCGGGCAGCGTGTACGCCGTCCGGTCGGGACCGATGACGGTGCCGTTCGTCGCGGCGTTCTCCGCCTCCTGCTCGACGAAACCCACCTTCGCGCCCCGGCCCTCGACCAGGGTCGGCGCCAGGGCGGCGCGCGTGACGACCGGACCGGCCGCCGCGACCGCGGTGCCGACCGGGCAGAGGCTCGCGGTGACCACCACCGCCGCCGCGACCGCGAACCACCGCGACCGCCCGTGGGAACGCCTCGCAGCAACTCCACTGGTGCTCCGTGACATCAGGGACTCATTTCTTCAGCTTCTCGGGGACGGACCGTCCGGCGACAGGGTGAGACGACCTTAGGATGCGGTTCGACTACCCACAAGAAGCTGTAAGGAAGTTTCGTATTTTAGCTTCCTATTTGCACAACTAGCCAAGTTTCTTGCGCGGACTTGCCGCAACCACCGGCGAGGACGCGGTGCCTCGCGAGCGGCCGGACCCGAAAATGCCCGGAGGCGAACGGTCGCCGCACTAGGCTCCGCACATGGAGCTGGCGTTGCCGGAGTGGACCGTGCTCGCGCTGCTGAGGGAGCAGCCGAGGCACGGGTTCGCCATCGCGGCGCTCACCGCGGCAGGCGGCGCGGTCGGCAGGGTGTGGTCGGTGCCGCGGCCGATGGTCTACCGGGCGTTGGGGCGACTGGAGGACGCGTCGCTGATCGCCCCCACGACCCAGGAGTCCGGGCCCGGACCGCAGCGGACCGTCTACGCCCTCACCCCGGCCGGGCACGCGGCGGTCGACGAGTGGCTGGGGCAGCCTGCCGAGCACGTCCGGTTGCTCCGGTCGCACCTGCTGGTCAAGCTGGCGCTCCTGCACCGCCGCGGCCTCGATCCCCGTGACCTGCTGCGGGAGCAGCGCGTCGTGCTGCGACGGGTCGTGGCGGCCATCGAGACCGACCGGGGTGAGGGGTTCGACGCGGTGCTGCTGTCGTGGCGCCACACCAACGCGACCGCCGCGCTGCGGTTCGTCGACGACCTGGCGGGCGACCGTCAGCGGATCAGCCCGGCCCGCCTGCGGACCCAGGACTGCGACTGACCGCACTCGGCGGCGATGGCCTTCCAGCTCAGACCGGCCGCGCGGCGGTCGGCGAGGTACTCGGTCACGTCCGCGAAGCCGAACCGGGTGGCCACGGCGTCCGCCCGGTCCCGCAACCCGCGGCGCGCCGCCGCGTGCGAGACGGGGGTGAGGCCGTGCCGGGTCAGCGCGGTCCGCACGGAGGTGCGGCTCAGCCCCGTCTCGGCGGCGATGGCCTGCACCGACCGCGCCCGCCCCAGGTGTCGGTCGCGCAGGTACTCGGGCACGGTGGCGAAGCCCAGGTCGGCGAGGACCGGCAGCCACGGCGCGTCGAGGCGCAGGACCCGCGCCCGTGACGCGATGGCGACGGCGGTGTCGGGGGCGACGGTGGCGAGGTGGCGGGACAGCCAGTCCTTGTGCAGCCCCGCTTCGCGGCTGATCGCGGCCAGGCTGCGCCCCGCGAGCACGCGGTCGGTGACCAGCGCGCCGATGTCCGGGAACCCGAGTTCGGCCGCCACCTCGGCCGCGGCCATGCGCAGCCGGTCGAACGCGCGGCGCCGGATGGCCGCGTTGCGCGCTTCCGGCGAGATCGCGGCCAGGGCGCGCAACGTCTTGGCGCGGCGCTGCTCGGGGTGCCGCCGCCCGCGGGCGGCCCTCGCGGCGGCCTCGGTCAGCGCGCCCGACCGCGCTCGCTCCTGCCCCTCCTCGCACCACGCCCGCACGACGGGATCGCTCGCCCGCCGCCTGCGCAGGGAGTCGGCCCGCAGGCGCCGGGTCGTCTCGCCCTCCAGCGGAGCGTTCCGCTCCAGGCCGAACTCGCGGCGGTAGGCGGGCTCGTCCACGCCGTGGGCGCGCAGGTGCGCCAGGACGGACCTGAACCAGTGGCCGCACAGGTGGCACAGGACCCGGTCACCGTCGTGCACGACCGAACCGATCGGCGCGTGGTCGGCGAGGGTCACGGCAGCACCTCCACTAGTCACAGTGAGACTAGAGCAGCCGCGGACGGGGGTAAAGGCCCGTCGGGCGGTGGCCATGGCCCCGGAGCCCGCGACCGGGTGCGGGGTAAAGTCCGTCCGGTGGGTCGGATCGCGCGCATCGGGGTGTTCTACGACGGCACCTGGTTCGCCTACCTGAGCGACTTCTACGCCACCGCGCACCAGCGGGCGGCGAGGATCTCGCTCGACGGCTTCCACGACGCGCTGCGCTGGTACGTCCACGCGGAGACCGGCCGGCCGCTCGACGACTGCGTGCTGCACGAGGCGCACTACGTGCGCGGTCGCATCCAGACACCCGCCGCGTCCTTCGACCACGTCCTGACGGCGGCCGGGATCACCCGTCACGACCTCCCGCTGCACGGCGGCAAGGAGAAGGGCGTCGACGTCCACTTCGCACTGGAGGCGTGGGACCGCGCCACCTCCGTGCCGCTCCAGTGGGTCGTGCTGATCACCGGGGACGCCGACTTCTCCCCGCTGGCCTCGAGGCTCGCCGATCGCGGCGTGCGGGTGGTCGTGCCGGTCGTTGACGTCCAGTCCTCCCCCGGTTCACCGCCGCCCGCCTGGACCCCGCGCACGGCGGCCCCGCTGCGCGCGGCGGCGACGGCCACGCCCTCCTTCGACGCGCTGTTCGCCCCGACCGACCGCCGCGACTACCCGTTGCGGCACCCGTTCGTGCGGTCCACGGAGGCCGTGGCCTCCCCCGTCGGCGCGCCGCGGGGCAGGCGGCGCGGCACCGTGAGCGGCTGGCGGGCCGGGCAGTCCCACGGGTTCATCACCGACACCCGCGGCGGCTCGTGGTTCGTCTCGCGCGACGACCTGCCCGAGGACCACACTCCGCTCCCCAACGGCACCCCGGTGTCCTTCACCGGCTCACCAACGCCGACCCCCGGCCGGAAGTACCCGCGGGCGTACTCGATCCGCCGCGAGTGACCCCCTCGGTCAGGTGAGGGGTTTCTCCCAGATCGACACGTGACCGCGGCTCTCGCTGGTGAACGGCCTGCCCGTCCAGTCCTCCCAGCGCTCGCGCGGCCGCAGCCCGGCGAGCTGGGCCATCAGGTCGAGCTCCGACGGCCACACGTACCGGAACGGGATGGAGCGGTACTCGCCGCGGCCGTCGACCACCTCGACGTAGTTGGAGTTGGTCGCCTGGGTGGCCACGTCGTAGACGTCGAACGCCCACCCCGTCGGGCTGACGTGGAACGGCACGACGTTCTGACCCGGCGGCAGCCTGCGCAGCTCGGGGACCAGCACCTCGACGACGAAGCAGCCGCCCGGCTCAAGGTGGGCCGCGACGGTGCGGAAGCAGTCGACCTGCGCGGCCTGCGTCGTCAGGTTCATGATCGTGTTGAAGACCAGGTACGCGACCGAGAACGTCCCGTCCACCCTGGTCGTCGAGAAGTCGCCGATCGTCACCCCGATCTCGGCGCCGCCGGGTTTGGCGCGCAGCCGGGCGACCATCGCGCGGGACAGCTCGACACCGTGGACGGGGACACCGCGCCGGGCCAGCGGGAGCGCGAGGCGCCCGGTGCCGACACCCAGTTCCAGCGCCCGCCCGGCACCCGCCAGACCTGCCAGGACGGCGACCGCCGGGTCCACCACACCGGGCTCGAACTCCGCGGCCGACGACTCGTCGTACCGCGCCGCCACGCTCTCCCCGAAGTACCCGTCGTCGTCCACGACCCGACCGTAACGACCGCGATCAGTCCGCCGCACGTCCTTTTCACCCCAGGCCGTCGAGTCCGGGACCGGCGACGTAGCGGCGCCGCCGGTCGAGGAACGCCCGGTCGGTGAGGTCGGTGCTGTCGACGTACTGGTCGATCGCGCCGACCGGGGGCAGCGCACGGAGCGCCGGGTCGGCGATCGTCGCGACCAGCGCGTCGGTGAAGCGGTGGGCGTCGAGGACCAGGAACGGCCGGTCGTGGAAGTAGCGGACCCGCGGGTCGAGCGGCTCGGTCAGGCCGAGGTCGTTGTGCAGTCCGGCGACGACCTCGTAGGCGGGTGAGAGGTGCCGCTCGCGGTCCTGCCAGCTCCGCGCGGACAGCGCGGCCGACAGGTGCCCGGTCAGCGCCGGGGCGCAGGGCAGTGCGGCGAAGGCGGTGCCCAGCCACTTGCCGTACGGCGGGTACACCCGGTTCACCAGCAGGCACAGCCTCATCAGGTCGCGGACCTGCCGGGCGGCGACCACCGCGGAGCCGAGGTCGTCGCCGACCTCGCCGCAGCGCCCGACGAACGGCTCCTCCTGGGACAGTCGTTTCCACTGGCAGGCCAGGACGTGGCGCCACACGTCGTCCGGGTACCAGGCGAGCCGCTCCCGGTGGGACTCCAGCCGCCCCAGCCCGTCGTGGAAGACCGCGCCACCGGTCAGCTCGCGCAGCACCTGCGTCGGGACGGCCAGCCAGTCGGCGGTCGTGAGGGCCGCCGGGTGAGCGCCGAGCTGCGAGGTGAAGTAGTCGTCCAGGTCGACGACGTGCACCCAGTGCCGTGCGGGAGCGTCCGACGGGAACGCGAAGCGGACCGGGTAGCCGCGGAACTCCGCGGGCAGCTCGCGGTCGAGCAGCGCGTCCAGGTCGGCCGCACGGGCGGCGGAGTCCTCACCCCCGAGGAAGAGCTGGAGGCGCGGCCCCCAGGCGTGGTCGGTGGAGCGCGCGGTGTCGAAGCCCTGCACCTCCGAACCCCAGCCGATCAACGCCGCCGAGTGCGGCACCCCCTCCACGATCGGGGCGACCACCTCGGTGTGGAACAGGGCCGCCAGTTCGAGACCTGGCACGAAGGTTCGCGTCACGCCCGCCACCCTGCCAGGAGCGCCGACGGCGGGGCTTCCCCTTTTCCACCACGCGCCTGAGCCGAACGCGCGGTCGTCGGACTGCGTTCCGACGAGCCGGTGTTGGGTCGACCGCCGCTGTCGGCGGGTGCCGGTCGATGCCACAGTGGTGCCAGTCGGACGGGAGGATCATCATGCGGGCAGGGGTCGTGCTGGGCGCGGTGCTGGCTCTGAGCGGGTCGGTGTTCACGGCGGGGCAGGCGACGGCGGCGGGGTCGTGCAGCACCAGGACACCGTCGTCCACACCCGGTGGGGTCGTGGTCCGCGTCGTGTGCAGCGGGCCGACCGCGTTCATCGACGGCTACGGAAACGACTCGACCGACGCCAACCGGGAAGCGCTGCTGCTGCGGCAGTTCCAGGTCACCGTCGGCCCGACGTGCAGCGGGACGTCGAGCCGGGTGGACACCGGCGGGTACTCGCTGAGGATGACCTGTAGCTCGCCGACCAACTTCATCACCGCGTACGGCACCACCCTCTCCGACGCCGCCGCCGAGGCCCGGCTGCTGGAGACGTCGGCCCCGAACAGGGCGTGCACGCACACCTTCGTCGACCGGGTGTCCGGGGGCTACGAGGTGGACGGCCACTGCACGTCGCCGACGATCTTCTTCAGCGGCGTCGGGAGCACGGTGACCGGCGCGGCGGTGAACGCCAGGCTCGCCGCGGGCCTCGGCTGACGCACCAGGGGTGCTCCTACCGCCCTACCCCACCTTCGAGCCGGTAACCGGGACGTGGCCCCGGCTTTCGGGTCGGGGCGCGACGACGCACCTGGACCTCTCCGACTCGGCGGCGCCGTTGACCGCCGTCACGCAGAACTCGTAGTTCCAGGTGCCGGGGAACAGGTAGGCCACCCCGTGGCTGGTGCCCTCCACCACGCCACCATCCACTGTGGACGGACCACCACCGGTGGTGTTCCGCACCCACACGCGGTACCCGGCCGCTCCACTCGATCCGGTCCACGCCAGCCGGACCGTGGTGGCGTCGGTGGACGTCACCTGGAGGTCCGTCGGTGGCGGCGGCGTCCCGGCGCCGACCGTGACGGGGCGGGCCCCCGCCGGGATGCCACCGCCCGCGGCGTTCCACGTCGCCACCGCCACGCTGTAGCGGTGGCCGGGCACCAGCCCGTCGAGGTGCGCCGACGTGCCCTTGACCGCCGTGCCGCCGATCCACGCGCCGGGCGTGTCCTTGTCCAGGGTGATGATCTGGTACCGGTCGATCGTCGACGTGTGCTCGCCGGTCGGCTCGGTCCACTCGACGTCGACGCCCGTCGCCGTGGCGCGGGTGACGATGTCCTCCGGCCCGCGAGCGGTCTCCGGGTGGGCGACGGCGCTGACGACCGGGGACCAGTCGGACCTGACCTGGTCGCCGTTCTCGGTGCGGACCTGGTACTCCCACTCCTGGCCGTCCACGGTCCACGTGGTGTCGTGGCGGTTCGCCGCCGCCCTCGACTCGGCCCACGCCGTGGCGCCCTTGAGCCTGCTCCGCACGGTGTAGCCGTAGGCGCCGAAGACGGCGTCCCAGGTGACCGTGACACCACCGGGACTCGCCGCGGCGACGACGTCGGCCGGGACCGGGGTGGGCCGGGCCGGGATCGTGCCGGGCAGGGCGGGCACCGAGGACCCGAGGCCGTAGCTGTCGTGCAGGGTGCGCTCGAAGGCCTGGGCGATCTTGTACTCGCCGGTCGCGTTGGGGTGCAGGCCGTCGTAGCCGTCCGGGCAGCCGTCGAGTTCGCAGGCGTAGTTGCCGCGCCAGTCGACCAGCGCCACCGGGGAGGCCGGGGTGCTCCAGGACGGGATCGCGGCGGCCAGCATCCCGTTGTAGGCGTCGGTGTTGCGGGGCAGGTCCTCGCGACCGTCCATCCTGGTGCGCTGCGGCACGTTGGCCAGGGCGAACCTGATGTCCGGCTTGGCGGCGCGGGCCTGCTCGACCAGCGTCCGCATGCTGTCGAGGGTGCCCTCCGGTCCGCTGACGAACCAGCCGAGGTCGTTGAACCCGAGGCCCACCAGCAGGTAGTCGGGTTGGTGCAGCGCGACCTGCTCGCGGATCAGGGACTTGTCCTGGGCCGCTTGGCGACCCCACACGGCGAAGTGGTCGCTGTCGAACGGCTCCGTCCCCGCGGCGTACGCGCCGGAGGTGCGCGGCGGGCCGGGTGGAGGTGGCTGCTCGCCCTGGAGGGGCGGCACGGCCGGGGGCGCGGCGACGGCGGCGTCCTGGGTGCCGGTGTACGGGCCGACGAAGTCGACGGCCACGTCCTCACCCCTGAACCACTCCCACAGCCGGTAGCGCCAGGTCCAGTCGCCTTCGGCGCCGTGCGACATCGAGTCGCCCACCACCATGACCTTGATCGGCTCCCGGTCCGGCTCGGCGCCCGCGGTGCCCGTGGCGCCTGCCCCGACCAGGACCGCCGACAGGACGAGCGAGGCCGCGAGCCTCCACCGAGGACGGTGCGGCCGGGGTTCGGGGAGCGGCATGGAGGTCTTCCTTCCACCAGGTCGTCGGCGCCCGTGATCATGGCGTGCCGCCCGGTCGGCCGACAAGCGACGAACGGCTGGTAGGCCCATGTGAGACGACTCGACCCGTCCACTGAGGACGGTGCGGCGCGGGTGACACCACCGGGTGAACGACCACCGAACGGGTGCCTGGTCCGGTTACATTCCTCGCCGCAGAGCACCGTCGAACGAGGAGGACCCGGTGGCCCCACCCCCGACGGCGGGCACGCTCCTGGCCCACGACGCCCTGCCCGCAGCGTTCCGGCCATCGCACGCCGCCGACGCGGTCCGGGTGGTGTACCAGGGCGTCGGCTACGACGGGGCGAGCCGGGAGGTCAGCGGATCGGTGTTCCTCCCCGTCGGAGCGCCGCCCGCGGGCGGCTGGCCGGTGGTGAGCTTCGCCCACGGCACCACCGGGCTCGCGGACCACTGCGCGCCGTCGCGAACGGGGCTGAGCAGGCTGGAACGCGACCACGTGGCGCGGTGGCTGGCGGCAGGCTACGTCGTCGCGGCGACCGACTACGAGGGGCTGGCCACCTCAGGCCCCCACCCGTACTTCAACGGCGAGGCGGTCGCGGACGACGTGATCGACGTCGTCCGCGCGGCGCGGGGCCTCCACCCCGACGTCAGCGGGTCCTGGCTCGTGGCGGGGTTCTCCCAGGGGGCGCACGCGGCGCTGTTCGTCGGGCTGGTGGCCCACCACTACGCGCCCGAACTCGACTTCCTCGGCACGGTCGCGCTGGCTCCCCCGGTGCACCTACCGCTGCTGGTCGACGTCCTGACCGGTGACGGTGGCCGCCGGGTGTCCGTGCTGCTGCCGTTCCTGCTCGCGGGCCTGCGCGCCTCGCACCCGGACTTCGACCCGCGGCCCTTCCTCACCGACGCGGGCGGCGCGCTCGTCGACGTGGCCTCCACGGCGACGCTGGTGGACATGTTCCGCGCCATCGACCGGCAGACCAACGACGCCACCGGGATCACCGGGATCCGCGCGCGGCCGGGCATCGACCCGGTGCTGCACGCCTGCCGCGTCCCGGTCACCAGGATGGACCGGCCGGTGTACATCACGGCGGGCGACTCCGACGAGGTCGTGCCGGTCGAGGTGGTGGAAAGCTTCGTCGCGGACCTGCGCCGCACCGGCACGGCGGTGCGCTTCGACCGGCACGGCGGGGCGACGCACGCCGACGTGCTCGCGGCGGGTCACGAGCAGGTGGTCGCGTGGAGCGGCACCCTGGCCGCGAGCGCGCGCCCGGCGGGGCCGGGCGTGACGAGGTTCGGCGCGCTCGACGCCGACGGGGACGGGCGGCTCACCGAGGACGACTTCGAGGTGTTCGCGCTGCGCCTGGTCCAGGCCTTCGGCGAGGCGCCGGGGTCGCCGACCGCGCTCGCGGTCCGCCACCACTACCGCGAGCTGTGGCGGGCGGTCGCGCGCCGGTCGGACCTGGACGCCGACGGCGCCGTCAGCCAGGCCGAGTACCTGCGCCTGCTGGACGGGGCGGCACTCGACGACGGGTTCGACCGGGACGTCCGGCCGCTGGCCGAGGCCGTGGTGCGGCTGGTCGACGCCGACGGGGACGGTGTCGCGGACGCCGCCGAGTTCACCCGCCTGCTGCGCGCGTGCGGGCTGTCCGACGAGGAGTCCGCCGTCGCGCTGGCCGCCGTGGACCACGACGGGAGCGGGTCGGTGTCGGTGGTGGAGGTCGTGGAAGTGGTGCGGGACTTCTGCCTGGACCCCTCGCGGGGCGAGGCGGGTCGCTGGGTGTTCGGGCGGACCTGAGCGCTCCTGCCGCGGGCTGGTCGCTCGGCCGAGCGGTCCCTTGACGACCCGAATGTGAGCGCTAACATTCGGGGCGACACCGACGTCGGAGGGCTGGTGGCAGGGCACGCGGGACTCGTCCGGCGCCATCACCGTCGACACCGCGGAGTGGCCCGGCGGGATGAAGGCCATCGCCGACTACATCCACGGCAAGGGCCTGAAGGCGGGCATCTACACCGACGCGGGCCGGGACGGCTGCGGCTACTACTTCCCCACCGGCCGACCGGCAGCGCCTGGCAGCGGCAGCGAGGGCCACTACGAGCAGGACCTGGAGCAGTTCCAGCGGTGGGGCTTCGACTTCGTCAAGGTCGACTGGTGCGGCGGCGACGCCGAGGGCCTCGACCCGGAGACCACCTACCGGGCGATCAGCGCGGCGAACCAGCGCGCCACCGCGCGCACCGGCCGTTCACTGCTCCTGTCGATGTGTAGCTGGGGCAAGGGGAACCCGTGGAACTGGGGGCCCGGCACGGCCCCGATGTGGCGCACGAGCACGGACATCATCTACTGGGGGCAGACCGCGTCCCTGCCGCCGGTCCTGTCGAACTTCGACCAGGCGCAGCACCCGGTCTCGCAGCACACCGGGTACGTGAACGACCCGGACATGCTCACCATCGGGATGCCCGGCCTGACCGACGCGCAGGGCAGGACCGAGATGGGCCTGTGGGCGATCTCGGGCGCGCCCCTGTTGGCGGGCAACAACGTCGCCACGATGAGCACGGCCACCGCGGCGACGTTGAAGTCACCCGAGGTAGTCGTGGTCAACCAGGACGCGCGTGGCCTGCAAGGCGTGAAGGTCGCCGAGGACACCACCGGGCTCCAGGTCTACGGCCGGGTCCTGTCGGGTTCCGGTCGGCGGGCCGTGCTCCTGCTCAACCGGACCGCGTCCGCCGCGCCGATCACCGTGCGCTGGACCGATCTCGGCCTCACGGCGGGAGCGGCGAGGGTGCGCGACGCCTGGGCCGCCACCGATCTCGGGAGCCCCACCACCGGTTACACCAGGACCGTGCCCGCGGGCGGTTCGGCGCTGCTCACCGTGACGGGCACCGAGACGACCTCCGCGACGTACGAGGCGGAGGCCGCGGGCAACACCCGCGCGGGCTCGGCGGCGGTCGAGCCGTGCGCGGGCTGCTCCGGCGGGTCCAAGGTGGGCCGGATCGGCGGCGGTGGCGCGAACACGCTGCGGTTCAACGGGATCAGCTCGGCCGCGACCGGTCTCTCGGTCGCCTCCATCGTCTACACCAACGGCGGGACGACCCCGTTGACCGCGACCCTCACGGTCAACGGGCAGACGCCGACCACCATCGTCCTCCCGCCCACCGGCTCCTCCACCACGGCGGGCACGGTGTCCGCCCTCGTCTCGCTGCGCAAGGGGACCACCAACACGATCACGGTCGCCAACCCCTCCGCCAGGACGGCGGACCTTGACGCCGTGGAACTCTCCCCGCTGCCCGGCACGAACGGGCGCGAGGTCGTCGGCGCGCAGTCCGGCCGTTGCCTGGACGTCGACCGCGGCACGATCACCAACGGCACCCGCCTCCAGTTGTGGGACTGCGCGGGCGGCACCAACCAGACGTGGGTGCCCAACGCGCGGAAGCAACTGGTCGTGTACGGCACCAAGTGCCTCGACGCGTTCGACAACGGCACCGCCAACGGGACCGAGGTCGTCATCTGGGACTGCAACGGCCAGACCAACCAGCAGTGGAACGCCAACGCGGACGGCACCATCACCGGCGTCCAGTCGGGCCTGTGCCTCGACGCCTACGGGAACGGCACGGCGAACGGGTCGAGGATCGTGCTGTGGACCTGCGGTGGCGGCGCGAACCAGCGGTGGTCGCTCACCTGAGCAGCAGGACGCCGGTGAGCACGAGGGCCACGACCTTCGCGACCTCCAGGGCGATGTACACGTGGTGGGCGTGCGAGCGCGGCGCGTCCGCCCCGGCCAGCACCAGGTCGGACCGGCGGGTCAGCCGCGGCCGGACGGCGAGGAGTTGCGCCAGCAGCACGGCGACCGCCGCGGCACCCGCGACCACGGAGCCGGCGGGCGGCGAGCCGAGGAGCGCCGCGACCACGAGTACCACGGCCAGGACCGCTTCGGCGGTGTTCAGCGCGCGGAACACGACCCGGCCGATACCGAGCCCGATCCGCACCGTGACATCGGGCGCGCGGAACTTCAGCGGCGCCTCCAGGAAGGAGATCGCCAGTACCATGCCCAACCAGAGGAACGTGACCGCCACGGCCACCGCCCGCCCCGCGTCCAGCACGGTGACCCCCTCGCTCAAGTCCTTTGTGGACACCCGATTCGACGCGCTCCCGCCAGCGCCGAGTGTAGCCGGCCCACCGCACCGGCACGCAGCCCGCGCGACTACAGCCGCCCGCGCCGCCCCCATCACCCCAGCGCGCGCGAGCCGAGTGCCCACAACCGTTCCGCCGCTTCCGGGTCCACCGCGTGCGCGGCCACGCCGCCGGGGTGCCCTTCAACGGCGACCGGGGCCACCTGGTTGCCCTCTACGTACTGCCCGGTCAGGTCCCGGACCAGGGGTGAGCCCGCCAGCAGCACCGAGGCGGCGGCGCCCTCGGCCAGTGTCCGGGAGTACGGCTGCTCGATGATCGCGCCGTGCTCGTCCATCGCGCCCATCGCCTTCATCGTGGCGTCGTCGACGTGGCGCTGGAGGCCGGTCATGACCCAGCCGGGGTTGACGGCGTTGGCCGTGACGCCGTCCTCGGCCCACCGGCGGGAAGCGCCCACGGCGAGCAGGACGTCCGCGGTCTTCGACTGCCCGTACGCGGACCACCGGTCGTAGGGCCGCCGCTCGAACTGCGGGTCGGCGAAGTCGAACGGCGCGTCGCGGTGCGCGCCGGAGCTGACGACCACCAGCCGGGACCGGCCCGCGGCCCGGAGGTGGCCGTGCAGCGCGGAGGCCAGGGCGAAGTGGCCGAGGTAGTTCGTGGCGAGCTGGAGTTCCCAGCCCAGCGCGGTGACCCGGCGCTCGGGGATCGCCATGACGCCCGCGTTGGCGACGAACACGTCCAGCGGGCCCGACCAGGCGCGGGCGAACGCGGCGACGGAGTCGAGGTCCGCCAGGTCGAGGGCGGCCACCCGAACGGCGCCCGTCGGGAGTTCGGCGACCAGCGCGGCGGCACCGGCCGGGTCGCGCACGGCGACCGTGACCTCGGCCCCGGCGCGGGCGAGCGCCCGGACGGTCTCGGCGCCGATGCCGGAGGCGCCGCCGGTCACGACGATCCGGCGGCCGACGAGGTCGACGCCGTCGAGGACCCGCGTCGCGGTGGTCCGGGCGGTGAAGGGGAGCGATGTGGTCATGTGACCGACCGTAGGTCCAGCCTCCTGGACTCACTATCATTCGGAGTCCACGATCCTTTAGCCATCGTCCAGGAGGAGGTGCTGGTGGATCCGCTGGAGAACGTGCTGTCACTGCTGGAGACGCGCGGCTACCTGTCGTCCGGCCTGGTCGCGGGCGGGAGCTGGGCGGTGGCGTTCGACCCGCCGGAGGGCGTCAAGTTCAACACCGTGCGGCGCGGCCGGTGCAGGCTGGCGGTCGACGGGCTGCCCGACGAGGTCGACCTCGCGGAGGGCGACTGCTTCCTGCTGACCCGGCCGACCGCCTTCCGGCTCGCGGGTGGCGAGCCGACCACCCCCGTGCCCGCCGGTCCGCTCTTCGCGGCGGCGGCGGTGACGCACGGCGGCCCGGCCCGCACGGGTGAGGGCGCGGACGTCGACCTCATCGGCGGCGGCTTCACGTTCGGCGCGCGGGCCCGAGCCCTGCTGCTGGACGCCCTGCCGCCGGTCCTGCACGTGCCCGCGGGCACGCCGGAGGCGGCCACCGCGCTGTGGGCCATCGGGCAGGTCGACGCCGAACTGCGCCAGGACCGGCCCGCGGCGGGCCTGGTCGCCGAGCACCTCGCGGTCGTCATGCTGATCCAGGTCCTGCGGCGGCACCTGGCCACCGACCCGCGGTCGACCTCCGGCTGGCTGGCGGGGCTCGGCGACCCGGTCGTGGCCCCGGCGCTGCGGGCGCTGCACACCCATCCGGACCGCGCCTGGACGGTGGCCGCGCTGGCACGGACGGCGGCCGTGTCGCGGTCGACGATGGCCGCCCGCTTCCGCGACGTGGTCGGCCGCGGACCGGTCGACTACCTCACCGGCTGGCGGATCGAACTCGCCGCGGACCGCCTGCGCCGCGGCGCGGACACGATCTCGGTCATCGCCCGCGACATCGGCTACGGCTCGGAGAGCGCGCTCAGCGTGGCGTTCAAGCGCGTCACGGGCCAGTCCCCCGCCTCCTACCGCAGGGCCCACGCACCGACCCCGTGACGGGACGTCCAGGACACGGACACCCGTCCCCCGAACCGCGGCGACCCCATCACGAAGAATCGACGATCCGCGCGCAGAGCCCTCACCGGAGGACGACAGGCACACCCAAAAGGGCTTGACCTGTTTTCCTCCTGCGGAAAACACGCACTACAGGCACCCCGCACTCACACCGTGAGCCCAATAGCCGCCACACCACCGCAATTACCAATCACGGCGACAACGACAACAAGAAAAGAAACCCGAACCACTCTCATCGTCGCGAATATTTGCTCACGCAGTGCGCGAATCCTGTAGCTCGCCGACCCCGAAGTGCGATTCCGCGGCTTCTCGGAAATCCTCCATCACCGTGACCGGGGGACGACCGTCGTCGAAGAGGACGCTGTTCACCAGAATTCCGGCCGCCCCCGCCGCCGCGGCGTCGCGCACGTGGTCGACGGTGCCCACACCGCCGTCCAGGACGACCGGGACGGGCAGCTCGCAGGTCTTGACGAAGGTCGCCGTGTCGAGGATGCCCGCGCGGGCTCCGATCGCCGAGCCCATGACGCGCAGTAGCGGGCACCCGACGTCGACCGCCCCCCGAGCGGCCTCGTGATCGTTGGACAGCAGTGGCAGGACGATCAGCGACGGGTCCCACTCGATCAGCCGCCGAGCCGCCTCGACGACCTCGTCGTCGCGCGAGGAGCGGAGGTCCGGGGTGAGGACCTCCAGCTTGATGACGCGCTCCCCGGTCATGTCCACGGCCAGCTTCGCCACGCGAACGGCCTCGTCGGCGCTGGTGCGGAGGTTGACGTTGACCATCTTCACGTAGGCCGAGACGTCGACCCGCTCGCCGACCTCGTCGTAGCCGACGCCGGCGAAGCCGTGTTCGAGCGCGTCGCGGCGACGGCTCTCGTCGAGCCGGTGGGTGTTGATGGGCAGCACGTTGGTCCCCGACGCGCGGAGCAGGCCGACGACGGTGTCCAGGTCGGCCCGGTGACGCTCGGTGCCGAAGCAGTGCCAGAAGGAGGTCAGCCGCACGTCGGCCACCGTGATCAGCTCAGTCATGTCGCTCCTCGTCCGGACGTGGGCAGGACCGGTCCGGCCGGACGCGCGCCAGCACGCCCCGTCCGACCCGACTTGTCCCGGTGAATAGCTCGGCAACCGCTGCGCCGAAATAGCGGCGGACTCGCTCCTCGCAGCATTCCCTTCTGCCGAGTTGATTCGCTCCGATGGCGAATCCCGCTCGAACCTGCCCGCGAACTCACCATTGCGGCATTCCAGAAGACCTGTCAATTGTGATGGGCGTCACACCGCATTACCTCTTGCGCTCGGCGACTCGTCATCACACGATGTAATCGCTGGGGAGCGCGGTTCACGATTCACTTTCTTTGCCGGTCTATCGCACCACGTGCCGTAGACCGGCTCAGTCGCCACAATCCCCGCATGGATTTCGTCCGTGCGGCGGGTCTGCTTCGGCATGCCCGCCGCACGGGCGGAAGTTGTCCGTTCCCACAGGAGAGGAGGTGATCACGATGCCCACTGCGACCTTCCACGACTCCCTGCTCGACTCGGACGAGGCGGCGGCTGTGCAGGCCTCTTTCGACGAGGCCCTGGAGTCCGACGACTAGATGAACGCGCGGCTCGTCGGGCGCTCACGCGTCCGACGAGCCCGCTCTGGGGGATGGATCCGATTGACCACGAACACCGCGCCCCCACGGGCGCCTCGCACCTCGACGAACCTGCGGCTGCTGGTCTCCGGCCAGCTCCTCAGCCTCGTCGGGAGCGAGGTCACCAAACTCGCCCTGCCGCTCTACGCGCTGGGCACCCTGCACGCCACCTCCGGCGAGACCGGCCTGCTGCGCGCGGCGGCGCTGGCCCCCGCGCTGGTGGCCGCGCCGCTGGTCGGGGTGTGGGTGGACCGCCTGCCGCGCAAGCAGGTCCTGGTCGTGACCGCGCTCGCGCAGGCGGGCGTGCTCGTCGCCGTCGCGGCGACGCTGACCAACGAGGACTCCGGGCTCGGCCTGTTCGTGGCCGGTGTCGTCGTGCTGGGGGTGCTCGCCCAGATCGGCGAGGTCGCCTACCCGAGCTTCGTGCCGACCGTCGCGGGCGAGGGGGAACTGGCGCGCGCCAACGGGAGGCTGTTCGGCGCCCAGTCGTTCGCCGAGGCGGTGGGCCCCGGCCTGGCAGGCATCCTGCTCGCCAGGATCGGCCTCGGCCTGGTGCTCGTGCTGGACGCGCTGACGTTCCTGGTGGCCGCCGCGACGCTGCTGCGCGTGCGGGTTCGGGAAACCGTCGCGCCACGCGCGCACCGAACCTTCCGCCAGGACGTGACGCTCGGCGTGCGCGCCGTGCTCGCGCACCCGCTGCTGCGCACCACCGTGCTGGTCGCCGCCGCCTACAACGTGCTCGACACCGCCGCCACCACGGCGTTCCTGGTCCACGCGACCACCGGCCTCGGCATGTCCACGACCCAGGTCGGCGTGGTCGTCGGCGGCGCCGGGGCGGGCGCGGTACTGGGCAGCGCCCTGTCCCGCCGGCTGTGCGCGGCGGTCGGGCTCGGCCGCGGCATGGTCGCGACCTTCGCCGCGGGCACCGTCGCCCCGGCACCCCTGCTGCTCGCCGACGACGCGAGCACCACGACGGTCCTGTTCTGCGCGGCGGTGTTCGCCACGTGGGCCTTCTGCGTGACCGCCTACAGCGTGCAGGCCCTGTGCGTGCGGCAGGCGGTGACGCCGGAACCGCTGATGGGCCGCGTGATGGCCGGGAGCTGGCTGTTCGTGCTGGGCGCGCTGCCGATCGGCGCGCTGCTCGGCGGAGTGGCGGGCGACGCGTGGGGCGCGGGTCCCGCGCTGGCCGCGGCGGTCTGCGCGCTGCCCCTCACCCTGCTGCTCCTGACCAGGTCGCCGGTGCCGAAGCTCACCGCGCTGCCCAGCGTCGACGACTCGTTCTGGCGCGCCCATGCCTGAGCCGACGACCGCGTTGCGGGCCGCGCCGGTGGTGATCGGCTGCTGGGCCTGGGGCGACCGGCGCACCTGGGGCTACCGGACCCGGTTCGGCGACGACGACCTGCGCGCCGCGGTCGAGGCGCTGGACGCCGCGGGCCTGCGGTGGTTCGACACCGCGGAGGTCTACGCGGGCGGCCGTTCCGAACGCCTGCTCGGCGACCTGCTGGCCGGGCGGCCGGACTTCGCCGTGTCCACCAAGTTCTTCCCCTACCCGTGGCGGCTGGGCGCGGGCCAGTTCCGCCGCGCGCTGGACGCGAGCCTGCGGCGGTTGAAGCGGGACAGCGTGCAGCTCTACCAGGTGCACCACGAGGTGCCCGCCGCGCTGGCCCGCCGGTGGGCGGCGCACCTGGCCGCCGCGCGCCGGGACGGGGTCATCGAGGCGATCGGCACGTCCAACCTGTCCGCGCCCGCGTTGCGGGTCGTGGTCGAGGCGTTGGCGGAACACGGTGAACGCGTTGTGGCGCACCAGGTCCGCTACAACCTGTGCGACCGGCGGGTCGAGCGGACGGACGTGCCGGACCTGTGCCGGGAGCACGGGATCACACTGCTCGCCCACAGCGCGCTCGGCCAGGGCCTGCTGTCCGGCCGCTACCGCGCGGGCACGGCCATGTCCGGCCGCCGCGCGTTCCCGGTCCAGGTGCTGGCGCAGGCGGAACCGCTGCTGGCGCTGCTCGACCGGTACGCGGCCAAGCTCGACGTGACCACCGCGGCCGTCGCGCTGGCGTGGCTGCGGCACCGCGGCGCGACCCCGATCGTCGGCGTGCACGACCGCGCGCAGGCCGAGGGTGTCGCCGCGGGTGTGCCCGTGGTGCTGCCGGAGACCATGGCCAAGCGCCTGGACGCCGTCTCCGCGCCGTGGCGGGGGAAGTCGTGAGCACCGCGGGCGGGCTGGACCCGCTCCGCGCGCGGCTGGTCGCGCTGATGTCCGCGGCGACCCACCCGACCGCGCCCGCGCAGGAGCAGATGTTGGGCGCGGCGTCGGCCGGGCCGTCCCCGCACGTGGACCTCGTCGCGGCCAGGGTGACCGGTCCGGTGGACCTCCCCGCGCTGCGGGCCGCGCTCGACGCCCTGGTGCGGAACCACGAAGCGCTGCGAACCCACTTCACCTTCGAGCCGGAGCCGCGGATGGTCGTGCGGCCACCCGAACCGGCCGAACTCGTGGTCGAGCCCATCACCGGGGTCGAGGCCGCCGCGGCACGTGCCCGCGCCCTGCTCGGCACACCGGTCGACGTGCGCACCCCCGTGCCGCACCGCGCGGTGTTGCTGTCGCACGGCGAAAACGACCACGTGCTGCTCGCCGCTGTGCCGCACCTGCTGTTCGACGAGCACTCGCACGGCGTGTACCTCGACGACCTCGCGGCGCTGCTGCGCGGCGAGCAGCCGCCGCCTCGCGGCCGGTACCGGGAGTACGCGCTGGAGCAGGCCGCGCTGCTCGCCGACGGCACGGCCGTGCGGCGGCGGGCCGAAGCACTGGCGCCGCCGCTGTCGAAGGCGACCTGGCCCAAGTCGCCGGAGCGCCGCCGGTACCGGCAGTCCGTCGTGGCCGACCGGTGGTCGGCGGACTGGCTCGACGACGTCGTGCGGCGGCTCGCCTCGCGCGGCACCACCCTGAACATGGCGTGCACGGCGGCGTGGGCCGCGGCCCTGCACGCGGTGACCGGCGTGGGGGACGTGCGGATCGGCACGTCGCTGGCCAACCGGGCCGACCCCGCGCACGTCGGCACGATCGGCCTGTTCGCCACCATGTCGGTGCTGCGCCTGCCGGTCGCGGACGGCGACACCGTCGGCGACCTGCTGGCCAGGGCCCGGCGCACGGCGATGGGGGCGATGGCCGACGCGCACGTCCCGCTGTCCGCGCTGCTCGCGGAGTTGCGCGGCGCGCACCCCGGCTTCCGGGCGTCCAGCCTGTACGAGGCGACGCTGGTGTTCGTCGGCCACGGCGAGCCCGTCCTCGCCGGTCCGCGCACGACGCTGCGCGCGGTCGACGGGTTCGACGCCGACGAGGGCCCGCGGCCCGCGTTCCAGCCGGTGCAGTTGGCGGTGCGGCTGGGCGAGGGTGCCGAGGTGCGGCTCGGCTACGACGGCGACCTGCTCGGCGAGACCGACGCCACGACGCTGCTGCGGCTGCTGCGGGCGTTCCTGCGCGCCGCCCCGGACCGGACGGTCGCCGACCTGGCGCGGGAGGTGGCCGATGGCTGACACCGCCCTCCCGCGCTGGTGGGACCTGTCCCCCACCGCCGTCCGGGCCCGGACGGCGGTGCGCGCGACCGCGGTCAGGGTCGGCGCCACGACCGCCGCCGCCCTGAGCGCGCTGGGCGTGAGCGGCGGACCGGTGGCCGAGGAGGTGCGCGCCCTGGCGGCGATGCGCCGCTTCCACCGCGCCGCGGGCAAGGCGCGTGACGACCTGTTCCCCCGGCTGCGCGTCGACCGGCGCGGGGTGCCGCTGGTGGCCGGTACCGAGCCGGAGGTGTGGCGGGGCCT
Organism: Umezawaea endophytica; assembly: GCF_025061645.1. Taxonomy (GTDB): domain Bacteria; phylum Actinomycetota; class Actinomycetes; order Mycobacteriales; family Pseudonocardiaceae; genus Umezawaea; species Umezawaea endophytica. The sequence continues at coordinate 354,939 of NZ_JANYMP010000001.1, forward strand.
GGGTTTCGCGTCGGCCTGGTCGCACGGCTTCACGATGGACCTCACCCGCAGGCGCGTCGCGGGCACGTCGGGCGCGCTGTTCGGCGGCGCCGCGACCGAGGCCGACGCCCGGCAGCGGCGGATCGGCTTCGCCTTCTACGCGGAGCGGATCGTCGCCGCGCTGCCTCCGGGGCAGCGCGCGCTGCTGGACGCCTACGCCGACGGCGTCAACGCCCTGCTGGAGCGCGTCACGCCTTGGGAGCACACGGTTCTCGGCGTCACGCCGGACCCGTGGTCGGCGGTCGACAGCGTGCTCGTCGTGCAGGACCTGTTCCAGCAGCTCACCGATCCCGGTGAGCACGAGCTGCGGGCCCGGCTGGACGCGCTGCTCGGCGCGGGCCGGGGCGCGGAGCTGCTCGCGGGCACCGTCGGCACCACCACCGCCGTGGACGGCACACCGCGCTCGGACGCCCAAGGCCTGGACCTGCTGCGCGAGGCCATCGCCGCCGCCGTGCTGGAAGGGCGTGAGCAGGCCCAGCCGGGCGGCCCGGCCCCGGTGCTCGGCTCCAACGCCTGGTCGGTCGGATCGGTGCTGGCCAACGACGTGCACCTGCCGCTCGGCGTGCCGAACACCCTGTTCTTCGCCCGTGCCGTCGTCGACGGCGACCCGGTGCAGGGCTTCCTGCGGCCGGGTGTGCCCGTGTTCCTCGCGGGCGCCACCCCGTGGCTGGCCTGGGGTCCCACGAGGTTGTGCGGCCGGACCAGCGCCCGGCTGCCCGCGGGCTCACCGGGCACCGAGGTCGTCGTGGACCGCGTCGACGCCGAGACCGGCACGCGGGTGGTGCTGGCCGAGGCGGGCCCGGTGCTGTCGGACGGGGACGTGCTGCGCTGGCTCGCCCTCGAGCCGGGCGGGGTCGAGTTCGGGCTGTCCGCGCTCCCCCGCTGCCGCACCGCCGCGCAGGCGTGCGAGGTGGCCGCCGCCGCGGGGTCACCGCCGATCAGCCTGCTGGTCACCGATCGCGACGGGCGCCAGGCGTGGACGGTCGGCGGTCGGGTCCTCGCGCACGACGAGCTGGTGGAGCCCGCCGCCGTGCCGCGCGTGGTCGACCCGGCGACCCGTGTGCTGGTGACCGCCAACAACGACCTCGGCGTCCCCGGTCCCGACGGCTCGGTGTCGAGCAACGCCTACCCGCACGACCGCGCCCGCCGCATCACCACGCTGGTGCGCCGGTCCACACCGACGGCGACCGTGCAGTCCGATGTGGACGCCGCGTTCTACGCGCCGTGGCGCGCGGTGTTCCGCCCGTACCTGACCAAGTTCCCGGCCGTCGCGGCGGCCGTCGAGGGCTGGGACGGCACGGCGGGCGTGCAGGCGACGGGCCTGCACTACCTCGTGCTGCTGCACGGCCTGCTGCGCGGCAAGGTGCTCGCGCCGCTGCGCCCCCTCGTGGCCGCGGACGACCTGTTCGGCCCGGCCGAGCTGGGCGCGCTGGACGCCGAACTGGCCCAGCTCGTCGGCGAGGCGTCGCCGGACCTGCTGCCGCCGGGGTTCCGCGACTGGCCGCACCTGCTGCGCTGGTGCGTGCTGGCGGCGACCCGCTACCTGGAGAAGCAGCTCGGCCCGGACGCGCCGACGCTGCCGTGGGGCGCGGTGAACCGGCTCGGCCTGCGGCACCCGCTCTCCGCCAGGCTGCCCCGGCTGAGCTGGGCGCTGGACCGCCCGAACCTGCCGCGCCGCGGCTGCCTCCAGACGGTGGACGCCGCCGCGCCCGGATTCGGCGCGGCCATGCGCTTCGAGTGCGACCCGGTGGCGGGCCGGTTCCGGGTGAGCTGGCCAGGCGGCCAGTCCGGCGACCCGCTCTCCCCCGGCTACCGCTCGCTGTTCGCCGACTGGGTCGCGGGACGCCTCGTGCCGCTGCCGTTCCCCACCGGAGAGGAGAGGCCATGACGGGCACCGACCTGGTCACCGCGATCCGGCACCACGCCGAGCACCGGCCGGACCACCCCGTGCTGTCCTGGTTGGACGGTCTGTCCGAGCTCACCGGGGTGCTGACCTCCGCGGAGGTGGACCGGCGGGCCGCACGGGTCGCCGCGGCCCTGCGCGCCGCGGTCGAGCCCGGTGCCAGGGTGCTGCTGCTGTTCCCGCCCGGTCTGGACTTCGTGCCCGCGTTCGTCGGGTGCCTGTACGCGGGGTGCCTGCCGGTGCCGGTGTACCCGGTGCTCGACGGCGAGGGCCTGGCCGTGATCGGGCGCGTCCGCGACGACTGCGGCGCGTCCGCCGCGCTGGTGGCCGACGAGGCGACCGGCGCGGCCGTGGGACCGCTGGTCGGCCTGCCGGTCGTCCTGCCGGGCGACGACGAGTTCCGCCCGTCCGGCCCGGTGGACCTTGGGGCGACCGCGTTCCTCCAGTACACGTCCGGCTCGACGTCGGCGCCCAAGGGCGTCGTCGTGACGCACGGGAACCTCGCCGCGAACCTGGAGACGATCCGCGGGGTGTTCGGGCACGGCCCGGACAGCACGATCCTGAGCTGGCTGCCCGTCTACCACGACATGGGCCTGATCGGGAACGTGCTGCACGCCCTGCGCACCGGTTCCCGCCTGCTGCTGGGCTCACCGCTGGACTTCGTCCGCGACCCGCTGGCGTGGCCGCGCGCGGTCGCCCGGTACGGCGCGGACACCAGCGGCGGGCCGAACTTCGCCTACGACCTCGTGGTGCGGGCCGTCGAACGGCACGGGCTGCCGGAGATCGACCTGAGCGGCTGGACGCGCGCCTACTGCGGCGCCGAGCAGGTGAACCGCAAGAGCATGGACCGGTTCGCTCGAACCCTGGCCCCGCTCGGGTTCGACGCCGGGGCGCTCATGCCGTGCTACGGCCTGGCCGAGGCCACGCTGCTGGTCTCGTCGGTCTCCCCCGGTGTCGGGGTGAGCGGCGCGGACGTCGTGTCGTGCGGCACCCCGCGCGACTGCGAGGTGTCCGTTGTGGACGGTGCGGGCGAAGCCGTGGCTCCGGGCGAGGTGGGCGAGGTCGTGCTGGCGGGCCCGTCGGTGTCGCCGGGCTACTGGTCCGACGGCGGTCCGGTCGGCCGGGACGGCAAGTGGCTGCGCACCGGCGACCTGGGGTTCCTGGCGGACGGCGAGCTGCACGTCACCGGCCGGTCGTCGGACGTCCTGGTCGTGCGGGGCCGCAACCACCACCCGTACGACGTCGAGCGGCTGGTCACCGCCGAGGTGGCCGCGTTCCGCCCCGGCTGCGTGGCGGCGTTCGCGGTGGACGGCCGGGTCGTCGTGGTCGGCGAGCTGCGCGAGGGCGCCGTGCTCACCCCCGCCGACGCGCAGCGCGCGGCGTCCACGATCGCCTCCGCCCACGGCGTTCCCGTCGCGGAGGTGCTGGGCGTACCGCGCGGCGGCGTCCCGAAGACCACCAGCGGGAAGCTCCAGCGCCGCCGGTGCGCCGCGCGGTACCGGGACGGCGTGTACGACGAGCACCGGCGGACGGCCGCGGCGGTCACGACGAGTTCGATCGGCGCGCTGGTCGGCGAGGTCCTCGGCTGGGACCGGGTCGACGACGAGGTGCCGCTGGCCGCGCAGGGCCTGGACTCGGTGGGCGCGGTGCTGCTGGGCCACGCCCTGGAGCGCGAGCACGGCGTGGTGCTGCCCGTGCGGGCGCTGCTGGACGGCGCGCGTCCCCGTGACCTGGCCGAGCACCTGGCGGTCGCGCCGAAGGCCCGGCAGGCCACAACCGTCGCGAGTGGACGGTTGTCGAAAGCCCAGGAAGCGCTGGTGTTCCTGGACGCGATGAACCCCGGCGGCGACGAGTACACCGTCTCGCACGCCGTGGAGCTGCCGGACGACGTCGACCTCGGGACGTTCCGCACGGCGCTGCGGATGGCGGTGCTGCGGCACCCCGAGCTGGGCGTGCGGATCGTCGGCGACGACCGGGGCTGGCGGCGCGAGCCGGTGGACCCGGACGCGCTGCGCGAGGTGCTGGCTCCCGTGCCGGTCCCGGTGCGCGAGGAGTGGCTGCGCGACCAGCTCACCGACGTCGCCGAGGTGCCGTTCGACCTGGCGGAGGGTCCGCTGGTGCGCCTGCACCTGTGGCGGACCCCGCGCCGCACCGTGCTCCAGCTCGTCGCGCACCACGCGGTGCTGGACCTGTGGTCGCTGTGCCTGGTGCTGCGCGACGTGGCCACCGCGTACGACGCGCTGGTGCGCGGGGCGCTGCCCCGGCTGGCCGCCGTGACCCCGTACGACACCTACGTCGCCGCGCAGGAGGAGTACCTGGCCTCACCCGCCGCGGCGGCCCGGTCGGCCGCCCTGCGCGACCGGCTGCCCGCGCAGGCCGAGGCGCTGGGCGTGCGCACCGACCGGCCGCGCACGTCCCGCCGTGGCAGCCGGGGCGCGACCGCGCACGGCGTCCTCGACGGGGACGCGGCCCGGTTCGTGCGCGAGTCCGGGCCGGTGCCCGCGCTGGTCGCGCTGTGGGGCCTGTGCCTCGGCCGCTACGACACCCCCGGCCCGGTCGTGGTCGGCGTGCCCGCGGCCGGACGGCCCGGCGCCGCGCTCGGCCAGGTCGTCGGCCTGTGCACCAACACCGTGCCGGTCGCGGTGGACACCGACCCCTCGCGACCGCTGGCGGACCTGGTGGCCGACGTGCGCGGCCAGCTCCTCGACGGCGTCGAGGAGGGCCTGTACCCGCTCAGCGCCGCCGTCGAGGCCGTGCGCCCGCCGCGGGCGCCCGGCCGCACGCCGCTGGTCGAGACGCTGCTGGTGCTCACGGAGAACCCGTTGCCCTCGCTGGCCGGGCTCGCGGACGTGCTGTCCGGTGTGGACGGTGCGGCCGTCCGGCTGGGCGGGCTGGAGCTGCGCAACGTCGAGGTGCCGCGGCGGAGCTGCCGGTACGACCTGGACGTGGTGGTCACCGAGCGGGGCGACGGCTTCGCCGTGCGGCTGGACTACGCGGCCGACCTGTTCACCGACGACACCGCCCGGTCGATCCTGGACACCTTCACCGCCATGGTCCACGCCGCCGCGCGCGCCGGGACCGCCGCCGACACGCACGTCCTGTCCACACGCGACCGCGACTGGCTGGACCGGGTCGGCCGCTCGGACACCGCCGCGCTGCCCGAGGACCCCGCGACGATGGTCAGGAGGGTCGCCGAGGCGACCCCCGACCTGCCCGCCGTCGAGGCGCCGGACGGCACGCTGACCTTCGCGGAGTTCCACGACCGGGTCGGCACACTCGCCACCGCGCTCACCCGTGCCCTGCCGGACGACGCCGCCCTGCCCGCCGAACGCCAGGTCGCGCTCCTCGTGGGCCCGTCCGCCGACCTCGCCGTGGCGATGTTCGCGGCGTGGCGCGCGGGACTGGGCATCGTGCCCCTGCCCCCGGAGTTCCCGGACGACCGGCTGGGCGTGATGCTCGACGGCAGCGGCGCACGGCTGCTGCTCGCGGGCCGCGAACAGCAGGACCGGGCCCGAACGCTCGCCGAAGGCGGCAAGACCGTCGTGGTGGCGATCGACGCGGGAGACGCGGGAGATGCGGGAGTCGCGGGCCGGCCAACAGCGGACCGGACACGCGCACTCGCCGAACCCGCCACGGCCGACCAACCACCGCTCGACCAGGCACGAGCGCTCGCCAAACCCGCCACCGCCGACCAGGCAGCGCTCGACCAGGCAGCGCTCGCCGACGGCGGCCAGACCGTCGCGGTCGTCGCCAGCACCGCCGACGACTCCGCCACGACCACCACCGACCTTCCGCCACCCGACCGGACCGCGCCCGCGTTCACCGTCTTCACCAGCGGCTCCACCGGTACGCCGAAGGGCGTGCTGGTCCGGCACGACCACCTGTCGCCGCACATGGCCTGGTTCGGGGACCGCTTCGGGTCCGGGCCCGGCACGCGGATCGCGCAGACCCTGTCACTGGGCTTCGACTTCGGGTTGCAGGAGCTGTTCACCACCATCCCGTTCGGCGGCTGCCTGGTCGTCCCCGACCCGGCCGACCGGCGTGACGGCCGCCGCTACGCGCGGTTCCTGCGCCGGGCGGCGGTGACGGTGCTGTTCACCACGCCGTCGTTCGCCGACGAGCTGGCCGCCACCGGTGAACCGCTGCCGGACCTGCGGGTGGTGCTGCTCGGCGGTGAGGTGCTGACCGGTGCGACCGTGGTGGCGCTGCGCCGCCTGCTGGCGCCGGACTGCCGGGTCTTCAACGGGTACGGGCCCACCGAGGCGACGGTGAACTGCCTGGCCCACGAGGTCACCGAGGAGGACCCGCCCGCTGTGCTGCCGGTCGGCGCGGCGACCTCGGGCAGCAGCGTCCTCGTCGTCGACGAGGACCTGCGGCCGGTGCCGGTCGGTGCCACGGGCGAACTGCTGATCGGCGGCAACGGCGTCACGGGCGGTTACCTCGCCGGACCGGTGGGCGGGTTCGTGCCCGACACCGCGTTCGGCGGGCCGGACGGCCTCGCCTACCGCAGCGGCGACCTCGGCCACGTCCGGCCCGGCGGCGGGTTCGTCGTGCACGGCCGGGCCGACCGGCAGGTCAAGGTGCGCGGTTTCCGGGTCGAGCCCGCCGAGGTGGAGCACGTGCTGCGCGGCCGGGACGACGTGACCGCCGCCGTGGTGCTGGCCGTCGGCAGGCCCGTGCGGCTGGCCGCGTTCGTGGTCGGCGCCGCCCGCCCCGAGGAGCTGACCACGTGGCTGGCCCGGCACTTCCCGCGCAACCTGGTGCCGGAGCAGGTGTTCGCGCTCGACCGGATCCCGTCGACCCCCAACGGGAAGGTCGACGAGTCGGCGCTGCGCGACCTCGCCGAGACGGCCGGGGTGCTGCCACCCGGTGAGGCCCGCTCGCCCGGCTCGGTCGAGCGGGCCGTGTGCCAGGTGTGGGAGCAGGCGCTCGGCGGCGTGCCGGTGGCCGCGGACGCCAACGTGTTCGACCTCGGCGCGCACTCGCTCGTCGTGACCCGCGTGCACCAACGGCTGGAAGCCGTGCTGGGCCTGACCTTCCCGGCGCACAGCCTGTTCGACCACCCCCGGCCGAGGTCCTTGGCCGAGTACCTGATGACCGCCGCGATGGACTTGGAGGCCGACACATGACCACTCCCGCCGAAGAGCACCCTGGTTCCGTCGCGATCATCGGGATGGCCGCCCGGCTACCCGGTTCCGACGGCGTGGCCAAGTTCTGGCACGACCTGCGCGAGGGCGTGGAACGGGTGGTGAAGCACAGCCGGGAGGAGATGCTCGCCCGCGGCGCCTCCGAGGAGCAGGTCGACGACGAGTACTGGGTCAACGCCTCCGCGCCCTTGCAGGACGCCGAGTCGTTCGACGCGTCCTTCTTCGGCTACTCGGCGCGCGAGGCCGCGGTGATGGACCCGCAGCACCGGATCTTCCTGGAGTGCGCCCACCACGGCCTGGAGGACTCCGGGTACGACCCGACCCGCTACCCCGGCCTGATCGGGGTCTACGCGGGCGCCACGATGAACACCTACGTGCACTACAACCTGATGGCCAACGCCGACGTGGTGTCGGTCATCGGCGACCTCCAGACGATGATCGGCAACGACAAGGACTACCTGAGCACGCGGGTGTCCTACAAGCTCGACCTGCGCGGGCCCAGCATGGCGGTGCAGACGGCGTGCTCGTCGTCGCTGGTGGCCGTGCACATGGCGTGCCGCGCGCTGCTCGACGACGAGTGCGACATGGCGTTGGCGGGCGGCACGTCGCTGCGGATGCCGCACGGCGCCGGGTACCTGGCCAACCCCGGCGGCACGTCGGCCCGCGACGGGCACTGCCGCGCGTTCGACGAGGCCGCGGCGGGCAGCGTCACCGGCAGCGGCACGGGTGTGGTGGTGCTCAAGAAGCTGGACGCGGCCCTGCGGGACGGGGACACGATCCACGCGGTCATCCGCGGCACGGCCGTGGGCAACGACGGCGGCACGAAGGCGAGCTTCACCGCCCCGAGCATCGAGGGCCAGGCCCGCACGATGGTCCGGGCGATCCAGCGGGCGGGCCTGGAGGCGCGCGACATCGACTACGTCGAGGCGCACGGCACCGGCACGCCGCTGGGCGACCCGATCGAGGTGGCCGCGCTGACCAAGGCGTTCCGCACCACCACCGACGAGGTCGGCTACTGCCACCTCGGGTCGGTGAAGCCGAACATCGGCCACCTCGACGCGGCGGCGGGCATCGCGGGCGTGATCAAGGCGGTGCTGGTGCTGAAGAACCGCAAGGTGCCGCCGGTGGTCAACTGCGTCCGGCCGAACCCGAAGCTGGACCTGGACCGGTCGCCGTTCGTGGTGCCGCTGGAACTGACCCCGCTGGACTCCGACGTGCCGCTCCGCGCGGCGGTGAACTCGCTGGGAATGGGCGGCAGCAACGCTTTCGCGGTGCTGGAGGAGGCACCGCGGACGCGGGCGAGCGGTCCGTCGCGGCGCAGGCACCCGGTGCTGCTGTCGGCCCGCGACCCGCTGGCGCTCGACGACCTGGGCACCGCGTTCGGGCAGTGGACGCGGGAGAACGCGCACCGCGACCTGGCGGACGTGGCGTACACGCTGGCCACCGGCAGGCGCCGGTTCGAGCACCGGCGCGCGGGCGTGGCCACCGATCTGGAGGACGCGGGCTTCGCCATCGGCACCTCCGGCAGCAGCAGGCAGCTCACCACGCGGATCACCGGCACCACGCACGTCGGCCTGCTGTTCCCCGGCCAGGGCGCGCAGCGGGTCGGCATGGGCTCGCGGATCGCGGCGGGTGATCCCCGGTTCGCCGCGCACCTGGACCACTGCCTGACCCTGTTCGGCGACCTGGGCGGGCTGGACCTGCGGGCGCTGCTGCACCCGGCGGGCGGCGACACCCCCGAGGCACGGGAGGTGTTGGCGCACACCGAGAACACGCAGCCCGCGCTGTTCGCCGTCGAGTGGGCGCTGGCCCGCACGCTGCTGGACTACGGCGTGAAGGCGCGCGGCCTGCTCGGTCACAGCGTCGGAGAGTGGGTGGCGGCGACGCTGGCAGGCGTGTTCACCCTGGAGGACGCCGTCGAGCTGGTCGCCCTGCGCGGACGGCTGCTGGCGGGCACGCCGGAGGGTTCGATGCTCTACGTCGACCTGCCGGAGCACGAGGTGCGGGCCGTCCTGCCGTCGGACCTCGCGGTGGCCGCCGTCAACGCCGAGCGGCTGACCGTGGTGTCCGGCGCGCCCGCCGCGGTGGCCGGGTTCGCCTCCCTGCTCGCCGAGCGCGGCGACGTGACCACCGGGTCCCTGCACGTGACCAGGGCGTTCCACTCGCCCCTCGTCGCCGACGCGGCCGAGGAGCTGCGCGAGGCCGTGGCGGGCCGCACGCTCGGCGCCCCGACGATGCCGGTGGTGTCGAACGTGACCGGCGCCGTGCTGACCGCCGAGCAGGCCGTCGACCCGGACTACTGGCGCGACCAGGTCGTGTCGCCCGTGCGGTTCGCCGACGGGATGACCGCGCTGCGGGAACTCGGGGCCGACGTGCTGCTGGAGGTGGGTCCCGGCAAGGGGCTGACCGGGCTGCGGCCCGCGGCCGAGCAGGCCGACGGCGTGGCCGTGCTGGTCGGCGCGCGGGGAGCCGAGCCGCCGGACCTGCTGGACACGCTGGTGGCCTGCTGGTCGCGCGGCGTCGACGTCGACTGGTCCGCCTACTACGAGGGCGAGCTGCGGAGCAGGGTGCCGCTGCCGCTCTACCCGTTCCGCCGCGACCGGCACTGGTTGGAGCCCAAGGGTTCCGCCACGACGCCGCGGGTCGCGGCGGTCGAGACCGAGCAGCGGTTGGACGCCGAGCGGTGGCCGCACCGGCCGAGCTGGTCGCAGCACGCGCCGGTGCCCGCCGCGACGACCGCGGTGGTGGACGGTCCGCTCACCGGAGCCGACCTGCCCGGTGGCGCGGAGGAGCCGGTGGCCGTCGTGCTGCGGCAGGCGCCGGACACCCCCGTCGACGAGGCACTGGAACTGGTGCGCACCACCGTGAAGGCGCTCGCGGCGTCGGGCCGACCCCGGCTCGCGCTGGCCGTGGTGACCACGGGCGCGGCCGACCCGCGGCCGGGGCGGTCGCTGGCCGATCCCGCGGCGGCGGCCGTGGCCGCGGCGCTGCGGGTCGCGGGCCAGGAGCACCCGACGCTGCGCACGTGCCTGGTCGACGGCCCGGACCTCGGGTCGGAGGCCGTGGCGGCGCTGGCGTGGCGGTTCGAGTCCGGCTCGGTGCTCGCCGTGCGGGACGACGCGGTGTGGGAGTCGACGTTCGTCCCCGGCCCCGCGTCGGGCCCGGCCGCACCGCCGACGCGGTGGCTGGTGCTCGGAGGCGTCGGCGTGTTCGGCCGCGCGTTCGCCGAGGCGGCGTTCGCGGCGGGCGCGGACCGCGTCATCGCGCTGGACACCGCCCGGCACACCGGACCGGACGACCACGACGGCCGCTGGTCGGCGGTCGTCGGGGACGCCGCGGACCCGGTGGCGGTCTCGGCGGCGCTGGCGGAGCTGGGACCGGGAGCCGGTGTCGTGCACGCGGTCGGCCTGCCGGGCGCGACGGCGTTCGGGCCGCTGACCGAACTCACGGCCGCGCAGGTGGCCGAGCACCTGGCGGTGAAGCGGGACTCGACCGGCGTCGTCGCCGAGGTCGCCGCGGCCCACGGCGTCCGGGAGGTGCTGCTGGTGTCGAGCCTCGCGTCCGTCCTGGGTGGACTGGGCGGGTTCGGCTACGCGGCGGCCAACGGCTGGCTCGACGGCACGGCGCAGCGGCTGGACGGCCGCGACGGGGTGCGGTGGAGCGCGGTGGCGTGGGAGCACTGGCAGGAGGCGCAGCCCGATCCGCGCGATCCGCGCACCCGGTACGCGCTGGTGGGCAAGGAGCTGCGGGCGGCGATCGACGTGCTGCTGGCCCGTGCGCCGGAAGCCGCGCTCGCCCTGTCCACTGTGGACCTGGGCACCCGCGCGGCCCGGCTGCGGACCGTCGCGGCGCAACCGCCGAAACCCGTGGCCCAGCCCCGCAAGGCCGCCGCCAGGACGGCGAACCTGACGCCGATGCAGCGGGTCGTCGCCCGCACCTGGTCCGAACTGCTCGGCATCGAGGACTTCGGGGTGCACGACAACTTCCTGGAGCTGGGCGGCAGCTCGCTGGGGTTCATGCAGACCGTCACGAAGCTGCGGCGGATCTTCGGCCTGGAACTGTCGATGGTGGAGCTGTTCGAGACGCCGACCGTCGCCGCGCTGGCGACGCACCTGGAGGAGCTGGGGCTGTCCGCCGACCAGGCGGGCGTCGACGCCGCTCCGGCCCCGGCCGCCGCTCAGGCTCCCGAACCGGCGCCGGCGCCGGCACCGGTACCGGTCGCGGCACCGGCCGACGACGACGCGTCGCTGGTGGACCGCATCCAGGCCATGTCCGACGACGAGGTGCGGGCGCTGCTCGCCCAGTACGAGGGGAGGGAGGGCTGATGGAGCTGTCACCGGAGCGCCGCAGGCTCCTGGAGCTGATCGGCGGCGAGACCCCGGCACCCACCCCGCCCGCGATCAGCCTGTTCTTCTTCGCCGCCGACCTCGACGACGAGCCGGAGGAGAAGTACGACCTGATCCTGCGGTGCTCGGAGCTGGCCGACGAGCTGGGCCTGCACGCGGTGTGGGTGCCCGAACGGCACTTCGACGGGTTCGGCGCGCCCTACCCCCGGCCCGCCGTGCTGCTGGCCGCCATCGCCGCGCGCACCGAGCGGCTCCGGCTGCGGGCGGGCAGCGTCGTGCTGCCGCTGCACGACCCGCTGCTGGTGGCCGAGGAGTGGGGCGTGCTCAGCGCGCTGAGCCGCGGCCGGGCCGGGATCTCCCTGGCGTCCGGCTGGCACGCCCACGACTTCGTGCTGCGCCCGGAGGTGTTCGCCAACCGCAAGTCCGTCCTCGTTGAGCACTACCGGACGATGCGGCGGCTGTGGCGGGGCGAGGAGGTCAAGCGCGAGGCACCGGACGGGCGGGTGGTCGACGTGCGCGCCTACCCCCGGCCCCGGCAGGAGCCGCCCGCGTGGCTGACCAGCTCGTCCAACCCGGCGACCTGGCTGACCGCCGCCGAACTGGGCGTCAACGTGCTGACCGCGCTGCTGGAGCAGAGCGTGGAGGACGTCGCGTCGAAGGTGTCGCTCTACCGGCAGGCGCTGGTGGCGGCCGGGAACCTCACCCGGCCGGAGGTGACGCTGATGCTGCACACCCACGTCGGGCCGGACGACGAGACCGTGCGCGACCGGGTGCGGCAGCCGTTGAAGGACTACCTGTCGGCGCACATGGACCTGTTCGCCAAGCAGGCGACGGCCGAACTCGGGGTCAACCCCGAGGACGTCACCGACGCCGACCGGCAGTTCCTGCTGGAACACGGGTTCGCCCGCTACTACTCCTCGGCAGGCCTGTTCGGCTCGCCGTCGACCTGTCTGTCCAGAGTGGACGAACTGGCCGCGGCTGGTGTGACGGAGCTGGGGTGCCTGGTGGACTTCGGCCTGCCCCCGGACCAGGTCCTGGAGTGCGTGCGCGGTCTTGGCGACCTCCGGTCGGCCCTCTCGGAACGGGGCTCGCCGTGACGCGGTGCCTCGCGGTGTTCCACGAGGGGCGGCGGCTGCCCGACGGGTCCGCGCCCTTCGGCGGCAACAGCCTCCAGCACGGCACCGCGGTGTTCGAGGGGATCCGCGGCTACTCGGGCGTGGCCGGACCGGCCCTGTTCCGCCTGGACGACCACCTGGCGAGGCTGCTGTCCTCGGCCCGCCTGCTGGGCATCGACCACCCCTACGACCTGGCGGAACTGCGTTCCCACGTGCTGACGGCCGCGGCCTCCCACCAGGGGGACGTGTACGTGCGGCCGGTGCTGCTGACGCTCGACACCGTGCTCGGCGTCGACCTCCGGGCCCTGCCGTTCACGCTGGTGACCGGGCTGTGGCCCGCGCCGGGCCGGGATGTGCGGCCGACCGGCGCGGCCAGGCTGACCGTGTCGCCGTGGCGGCGGCCGTCGGCGACGTCGTTCCCGGTGCGCGCCAAGGCGACCGGCGCCTACGCCAACTCGGCGCTGGCCAGGACGGCGGCCGTGCGCGCGGGGTTCGACGACGCCGTGCAGCTCGACCCGGACTCGGGGCGGGTGGCGGAGGCGACCGTGGCCAACGTGTTCGTCGTGCGGGACGGGCGGATCCGCACGCCGTGGCTGGCGGACAGCGTGCTGGCGGGCATCACCAGGGCGTCGGTGCTGGACCTCGCGGGAGGGCTGGGGCTGCCCGCCGAGGAGGGCCCGGTGACGGTGGAGGACCTGCGCGCGGCGGACGAGGTGTTCCTCACCGGCACGGCCGCCGAGATCGTGCCGGTCGGGGCGGTCGACGACGTGGTCTACGGCGCCCGACCGGTGTGCGAGGCGCTGGTGGAGGCGTTCCGCCGGGCCGTGACCGGGGCGACCGACCACGGCTGGCTGACGCCGGTCCGGGCCGGGGCGGCGGCGTGACGACCGACCCGGCGGGCCCGCTGCTGGGCGGCGCGGCGGAACTGGCGGCGATCGAGGACGCCGTCCGGTGGGGGCGGGCGACCGACTGGTGGCCCGCGCCGGACGCCGTGGTGGACGGCGGCGCCGAGCCTGCCGATCCCATCGTCGACCTGTGCGGAGCCGAGGGCGATCGGCCGATGGGCGTGCTGGGCCTGGTGTTCCCGGCGGCGCGCGCGATCCGGGACGCGGCGGTGCGGGACGTGCGCGGGCTGGGCCTGCCGGGCCTGGCGCGAGCGGTCAGCGCCGCCGTGCCGCTCTCAAGCCTGCACGACGTGGTGGTGCGGGCCGTCGTCGCCGACCTGCACGCGGTGCGCGACGCGGGCGGGCTGGGCGCGGGCACGTCGCGGGGGCGGTTCGAGGAGTTCTGCGCGGGACTGGCCACCCCCGCGGGCAGGCGGGCCGTGTGGGACCGCTACCCGGTGCTGGCCGGGCACGTGCGCGGTCTCTGCGGCCGGTGGCACCGGTCCGTGGTCGAGTTGGCGTCCCGGCTCGCCGACGACCGGCCCGGCTCCGGCGAGGTGCGGAGCCTCCGGCTGGGCGCGGGTGACGGGCACCGCGGCGGACGCGGTGTGGCGATCGTCGGGTTCGAAGACGGCGAGGTGGTCTACAAGCCCCGGCCCGCCGACGCGGACCGCGCGTTCGCCGCGCTGGTCGAGTGGTTCAACGGCACCGGCCCGGCGCTGGAGCTGCGCTGCCCCGGCACGCGACCGGGGGCGGGCTACGCGTGGGTCGAGTTCGTCGAGCACCGCGCGGGCACCGACGCGCGGGCCTACCACCGCCGGGCGGGCGCCCTGCTCGCGCTGCTGTACGCGGTGCTGGGAACGGACATGCACCAGGAGAACGTCATCGCGCGCGGCGACGAGCCGGTGCCCGTCGACCTGGAAGCCCTGTGCACGCCCCTCGCGCGACCCGCCGACTGGTCGGTGGCGCGCACCGGCCTGCTGCACACCGGCGGCGTCGACATCAGCGGCCTGGGCGGCGGCGCCCCCGGCCCGCACCCGGTGCCGTCACCGACCGTCCGCGACCGGGGCACCGACACGATGCACCTGGTGTGGGCCACCGGGACGCGAACCACATGGCTGCCGAACCGCCAGGTCGTCGACGGCACGCGCACCCGGCCCGCGGACCACGTCGACAGCCTGGTCGAGGGGTTCGCCGAGGCCTACGACCGGCTGGCACGCTCCCGGAAGGCGCTGCTGGCACCGGGCGGCCCCGTGCACGCGCTGTCCACCGCCGCGCTGCGGGTGGTGCTCCGCCCGACGACCGTCTACAGCAGACTGCTCGCCGAACGCGCGCACCCCGCGCACCTGTCGAGCCCGCAGGCCCAGCGGGACGTGTTGGCACTGCTCGGTTCCGACGCCGTGGCGACCACCGAGGCCGCCCAACTCGCCACGGGCGACGTGCCGCTGTTCGAGTTCACGCCGACCGGCCGCGACCTGACCGCCGGGAACGGAACGGTCCTGCGCAACGCCCTGCCGCACCAGCCGTACGACGCCGTGCGGGCCGTGCTGGACCGCCTGTCCGACCAGGACCTGACCCGCCAAGCCGACCTGATCCGCACCGCCTGGCAGGTCTGACGCCGGGGTCGGCCCGCGTTACCCGTCGAGGCGCACGGTGATGCTGACGCGGCCCCGGTCGTCCCGGTGGGCGACGGCGTGCCCGCCGCGGTCGACCCCGTCCAGTTCCAGCGAGAGCGGCCCGCCCTCGCCGAGGAAGTTGCGCCACCACGTCTTGGAGTCCGGCAGGGCGACGGTGATCGTCACGGTGTCCCCGGTGCGGCGGTAGGCGACGGGCGTGCTGAACGTGCGCCCCGAACGGCGGCCGGTGTAGGTCACGACGGTGAGCCGCCTGCTGACCGCCTTCCCGAACCGGGGAGAGGTGCGCAGCGCGACCACGCACCCGTTGACCCGGTTCACCACCCGCTCCGGGAACCACATACCGGTTCGCACGAAATCCTCCACACCTGTTGCCCTGAAAGGGAAAAGCCCCGACTTCGATCACGCTAACACGGTGAGGCGCGGCCGCGGCCGAATCGCGTCCAAGTGAGAGGCCGGGCGGTGGCGGCCTCTCGCATCGGCCGTACGGACCACGCGCGCGCCGCCCGGCGTTCGGCGAACGCACGCTTTCACCGGAGAGGGGTGGTCGCTGCCGGACGGGTGGTGTACCCCTTGTCGAGCGCGCTCGTGGGAGGCGTTCGTCGTCGTGGGGGTGGAGATCCGGATGGCTCGGTCGAAGCGCGTCGTGCGGGACGTGGTGCTGGTCTCGGTGCTGACCGCGGTCGGGGCGGTCGGGCTCGTCGCGGGGGTCGCGGGGGTTCGGCTGCTGGCCGCCCGCGGGGTCGAGTTGAAGGCGACCGTCGAGGTCGAGGGCCGGGTGGTGGACGGGTTCCGGCCGACGGACGAGAAGGCGCTGGTGGTGTGGTCGACCGAGGAGGGGGACGAGCAGTCGACCTGGTTCGCGCTGGACGAGCCGGGGCGGTGGGCTCCGGGGCAGGCGTTCCGGGTGCGGTACGACCCTCAGGAGGGCTCGGACAAGGGGCCGTTCCTGCCCAAGGCGCTCAGGGACAAGGTCGACGTCGTGTCGGGCGAACCCGACGCGCACAACGCCGACCACGACGCCGGGTGGGACTACTGGTGGCCGACCGCGGCCATCGGCGGTGTCGCGGCGCTGGTGCTGCTGGCCTGGGCCGCGCGGTTGAGGCTGAACCAGGTGGCCGCCGCCGCGCCGCCCGTGCCGATGCGGGTGGTGGCGGTCCGCGGTCGCAGCTCGGCCCTCGGCACGAAGGACAGCGTGGCGCTGCTGCTCGCGCCACCGGACGCCCCGCTCGACACCGACGCGCTGAGCGGGCTCGACCCCCTCCCCCGCGAGCTGCCGGGGCTGCTGTGGCAACGCGTCTACTGGCACCCCGCGGTGGAGACGATCACGCCCGGCGCGACGGTGCGGGCGCGGATCAAGGACGGCTTCGGCAGGCGCGCGGTGGTCGAACTCGACGGTGACGTCCTGACCCAGCCCGCCGGGCGCCTGCGCGCCACGGCACACCGGGGGATCTCCTACACCGTGCCGGAACCGCGGGCCTACGCGCGCTACGCCGTGTCCCAGCGCCCGCCGCCGGTGGTGTGGCTCGTCCCGATCCCGGCGGGCCTGTTCAGCGCGGCCCGAGGCCACTTCCTCGCCGACGCCCCGCTCATCATCCTCGGCCTGCTGGTGCTCACCACGTTCGCCTGGGCGTGGTTCACCCCCGCCCCGGAGGCCTGACGCGCCCCCGTACGGCGGTACGGCGGGCCACCGGTCCGGCACGAGCATGGTCGACATGACCCCACCGCGCCGGAGCACCGGCCTGCTGCTGGCCGTGATCCTGCTGACCGGGCTGGTGACCGTCTCGGCCCGAGCCGCCACCGCGTTCAAGGTGGTGCAGATGAACCTGTGCAACAGCGGGATCGCGGGCTGCTACCAGGACGGGCTCGCGGTCGGCGAGGCCGTGACGATGATCCGGAACCGGCAGCCGGACGTCGTCTCGGTGAACGAGGTGTGCCTGTCCGACCTGCCCGGTCTCACCGCGGCGGTCGGCGCGAGCGCCCAGTACCGGTTCGCCTTCGTGCGCAACAGGTCCACGGGCTCCGACTACCAGTGCACGGCGGGCCGCGGCGCGTACGGCAGCGGGATCATCGTGAAGGAGGGCATCACCTCGGGCGGGACCGGCGTGTACACCGCGCAGGACGGCGGCACCGAGATGCGGGCCTGGGCGTGCGCGCTGAGCGCGGTGCGCGGGTTCACCGCGTGCACCACGCACCTGAGCACCACCGCGACCACGGCGCTCGCGCAGTGTCGTGAACTCCTGCCCGCCACGGCCCTGTCCTTCGACCCGACCGGCTCGCCGACGACCCGGCACGTGGTGCTGGGCGACCTGAACCTCAGGTACAGCCCCGGTTCTCCCACGAACGCGCAGAACTGCGTCCCGTCGGGCTGGTTCCGCAAGGGCGACGGCGACGTGCAGCACGTCACCGCCCGCACCCTCGCGTTCGTCTCGACCCAGACCTACTCGATGTCCCGCACCGACCACCCGGCGTTCGTCGTGAACTACACCTTCTGAGGCGCGGCGAGCGGCACCGGCTGCCCGTCGCCGACCAGCGCCGCCGTGATGCCGCGCGCCTCGGCCGCGCGGCGGAAGCGCCCTTCGACGTCGGGCTGCTCGACGTAGGTGGGCGGGTGGTGGAAGAGCCCGTGGTGGATCGCGCAGGCGGTCGTCGCCCCGAGGACGGCGGCGGCCTCGACCGCCTGCTCGGGCGTCAGGGTGGCGGGCACGTCGACCTCGTAGCCCTCGAACCTGGCGATCACGCCGTTGACGGGCAGGAACGCGACGTCGAACGGGCCGTGATCGCGGGCGATCCGCCACCAGTTGCCGTGCCACATGGTGTCGCCGCAGTGGATGATCCGCCGTCCCGCTCCCTCCACGACCCAGGCGACCTGGGCGGCCTCGTCACCCCGCCAGTCCATCGAGGTCACGGGCGTCACCGTCAGCGGGCCGATGCGCCGGGGCTCCCCCAGTTCCTGCGGGATCGCGTCGACGCCCGCCGCCCGCAGCTCGGGCGCGCTCGGCGCGTGGCAGCCGACGGTCCCCGTGGTCGCGAGCCGGGCGATCAGCTCGTGGTCGTAGTGGTCCGGGTGCAGGTGCGTGAGCAGCGCGTGCGTGCCCGGCGCCGGGTCGATGGGGAGCAGGGGCCACTTCGGCTCCCCGAGGACGGCGACGAGCGGGTCGGCGTTCTCCAGCGGGTCGATCAGCAGGCGGGTGTCGTCGAGGGTGATCTCGACGCCCGCCCAGGCCAGGCGTCGCAGGTGGAGGGTCATGGGACCTCAATTCGTAATCGTCATGGTTGCGGATTGCCCCAACCGTAGCCACAACGGTTGCGATATGACAAGGTGGGCGGGTGGCCCGATCGACGAACACCCGGTTCGCCGTCGCCGTGCACGTGTTGACCTACCTCGCGGGCGACACCGGCGACCGCCCCGTGAGCTCGGACGAACTCTCCACGAGCACCAACGTCAACCCCGTCCACGTGCGCCGGGTGCTCGGCCCGCTGCGCGAGGCGGGGCTGGTGCGGTCACGGCCCGGCGTGCACGGGGGCTGGGAACTGGCCGTCGACGCGGCGGACGTGACGCTCGCGCGGATCTGGCGGCTGCTCCAGGGCGACGACCAGGTGCTCGGCCTGCACGGGCCGAACCCGACGTGCGAGGTGGGCCGCGACGTCCAGGAGTCGCTGACGGCGCTCGACCGGGTGGTCGCCGACGCCGTCGCCACCGAACTGGCCCGGTTCACCGTCCACGACGTGCTGACGCGGGCCGTGCCGAAGCCGCTCTGACGCCCTACCGGAGGTGGGCCAGCGCGGTGATGACGCGCTCGGCGATGTCCGCGGGCCACGGGTAGGCGACGGTCACGGCCCGCTGGTGGGCCAGCCCGTGCAGGCCCAGCCACAGCGCGACCCCGTCGGCGACCAGGTCGTCGCTGGTGGAGATACCGGCCTCGACGCAGGCGCCGAGCCCCTCGACGAGCAGGCCCATGCTCGTGTCGCCGAGCGAGGACAGGTCGCTCTCGGTCAGGGTCGTCTTGTCCAGGTCCGGCATCCAGAGCCCGCCGAACATGGTGCGGTAGCGGCCGGGGTGGTGCTGGGCGAACTCCAGGTAGGAGTGGCCGATGGCCAGCAGCCGCTGACGGGGGTCGTCGCCCGCGGCGTCCAGGCCGGCGCGGAGCCGCTCCTCCAGTTCAGTGAAGGCCTGCCGCACGACGGCCAGCATGATGCTCGGCTGGTCCGGGAAGTGCCGGTAGATCGAGGGAGCGGCGATCCCGACCTTGCGGGCCACCGCCCGCAGCGTGACGGCACCCTCGTCGCCGGTCTCGTCGAGCAGGTCGACCGCCGCGGCCACGATGTCGTCGCGCAGACGGGACCCCTCCCCCCGCCGGTTGCGGGCGCGGGCGGGCTTCGACTCGTCGACCACCGTCGTGTTCTCCACCATGCTGTCAGCTTACAAGAAGAAGCTTATCGGTGTTGCCTCTTGCGCTCGGTAGCCGAACAGTCGTAGCCTTACGCCTGTAACCACAACCCGCCGAACACGGAGGAACACCATGAACAGCACCGTCGCCACCCGCGCCACCGAGGTCGTCCTGCCCGGCAAGGTCGAGCCGACCGGCCTGGAGGTCCACGTCCGCGACCTGCCCGCCCCCGCCGCGGACCAGGTCGTCCTGCGGATGGAGGCGACCGGCGTGTCGTTCGCCGAGCAGCAGATGCGGCGCGGCAAGTACTACGACCAGCCCGCGTTCCCCTTCGTGCCCGGCTACGACGTCGTCGGCACCGTGACCGCCGTCGGCGCGGGCGTGGACGCCGGGCTGGTCGGCCGCCGGTTCGCCGCCGTCACCAAGGTCGGCGGCTGGGCCAGCTCCCTGCTGGTCGACGCCGGGGACCTGGTGGCCGTGCCGGACGGCGTCTCGTCCGCCGCCGCCGAGACCGTGGCGGTCAACGGGGTCACGGCCTGGCAGATGCTGCACCGGATCGCGCGGGTGCGCTCCGGCGGGACGATCGTCGTGCTGGGCGCCAACGGCGGCGTCGGCTCCACGCTCGTGCAGCTCGCCAAGCACGCCGGGATGACGGTGATCGGCACGGCGTCCCCGCGGCACCACGACACGGTGCGCGAGCTGGGGGCGATCCCGGTCGACTACCGCGATCCGGCCATGTACCAGCGCATCCGGGAGATCGCGCCGGACGGCGTGGACGCGGTGTTCGACCACGTCGGCGGCTCCGGCCTGGACGCGTCGTGGGACCTCCTGCGCAAGGGCGGGACGCTCGTGTCCTACGGCACCGCGGCGACGAAGGACGAGGAGGGCAACTCGCAGCTCCCGGTGCTGAAGTCGTTCGCCCGCCTGGCGCTGTGGAACTACCTGCCCAACGGCCGGAACGCGCACTTCTACAACTTCTGGGCGGGCAAGCGCAGCCTGGAGCGCTTCCGCGCCAAGCTGCGCGAGGACCTCACCCGCGTGCTGGGCCTCGTGGCCGACGGTGTCCTCACCCCGCAGGTCGCCGCCGAGTACCCGCTGAGCGAGGCGGCCGCGGCGCTGGCGCTCGCCGAGTCGCGCACCGTCGCGGGCAAGGTCGTCATCGTTCCCGACGCGCCCAGGTCATGAGCGACGCGGCCGGTCCGCCTCGCCCCCGCGCGAGGCACCGCCGCGGGGAGGGCGACCTGCTCCGCGCCGAGATCCTGGCCGCCGCCACCGAGCTGCTCGACGCCAGTGGTGACGCTCGCGCCGTGACGCTGCGGGCCGTCGCCCGCGGCGTCGGGATCACCGCCTCGTCGATCTACCCGCACTTCCCGGACCAGTCGTCCGTCGTTCTCGCCGTCGTGCGGCAGGCGTTCGCCGGGCTGGTCGACTGGCTCCGGTCCGCGGTCGACCAGGCGGACGACGACCCCCGGCAGCGGCTGCACGCCCTCTGCCAGGCCTACCTGGACTTCTCCCACGACCATCCCCGGCGCTACCGCACGATGTTCGGCGGCATCTGGACGTCCGCCGCCGACAGCGGCACCACCCCCGACGTCCTCGCCGACCTCGGCGCCGAAGCGGTCGACCTCGTCGTCGACTGCCTGACCGCCTGCGTCGCCGCGGGCTGCTGCACCAGCGAAGACCCGGAGGCCGACGCGGTCGCGCTGTGGGTGGGGCTGCACGGCCTCGCCCACCAGCGCGCCGCGAGCAGCGCCTTCCCGTGGCCCGCCGACATCACCCGGCGGATCACCGTCCCCCTCTCCCACCTGGTCGCCTGACCCGCTCGGGCGACACCCACCGGAGGCACCAGCCATGAGCACCGCGACACTCCCCGCACCGACCCCCGCCCTCCGCGTCGGCGAGGTCGACAACCGCGCCACCTACGTCAGCTTCGGCCTCGCCTACGTCCTCGGGCACGGCGCCGCCGCGCTCTCCCGAGGCGACGACCCGTTGGTCGCCCTGCCGGGCTGGCTGCCGATGACCCTGCTCGGCATCGGGCTCGCCGCGGGCACCGCGTACAGCACCGCCGCCGCCCTCCGAGCCCAACGGGGAGCGAGCGAGCCCGACGTCCTGTCCGGCAAGCTCCTCGGCGCCTCGTGGATCGGCGGCTTCGCCGCGCTCTTCCTCGCCATCACCGGCTTGTCGTCCACAGTGGATGTACCCGACCTGCAAACCGCGCTCTGGCCAACGGGTTCCGGTCTCGTGGTCGGGCTGCTCTACCTCGGCGAGGGCGCCGTGCGCCGCAACGTCCTGCACTACTGCCTCGGCGCGTGGCTGGCGCTGACCTCCTCGGCCGCGCTCTTCCTCGGCACCCCAGGACTCTTCTGGGTCCTCGCCGTCGCGGGTGGCGGCGGCTACGCGGTCGCCACCCACCTGGAGCGCGCCCGCCTCGTGCGCGGTCAGCAGTAGAGCGAGCCGAACAGGCCGATCAGGTCCGCGCCGGGCACTCCCCCGCCCACCGGGTTGTAGGACAGCGCGGCCCGGCGGCCGTCGTCGGCCCGTGTGGCGTAGGTGAGGTAGCCGATCAGTTCGCCGCCGTGGCCCCAGACCGAACGGCCGCACGGCAGGTCGAAGCGCTGCAACCCCAGGCCGTAGGCGAAGATCGTGCCGGTGTCGACGGTCTCCCGCATGGCGGCGAGGGAGGCCGCGGACGTCAGCCGCCCGCCCAGCAGGGCGTCGAGGAACCGGGTGAGGTCGTCCGCGGTGGAGATCATCTCCCCTGCCGCCCAGTCCAGCGACGGGTTCATCAGCGTCGCGTCGACCAGCTCGCCGTCGACGGTCGTGTAGCCGCGGGCGTGCGGGTGCGGCAGGCCGGGCCACCGGCCGGGCACGATCGTGTGGTCCAGCCGCAACGGCCGGAGCACCCGCGCCCGCACCTCGTCGCCGTAGGTCCGCCCGGTCACCCGTTCCACCAGCATCCCGGCGACGACGTAGTTGGTGTTCGAGTAGTGCCACCCCTGGCCCGGCGGGAAGTACGGCTCCCGCGAGGCCGCCACCGCCAGCAGCTCCTCCGGCGCGTAGGACCGGAACCGCTCCGCGCCCCGCCACCTGTTGGTCGACCAGCCGGCCTCGTGGGCGTAGTCGTAGAGCCCGCTCGTGTGGTTGAGCACCTGCCGAACCGTCATCCGGTCCCCGTTCGGCACACCGCTCACGTACCCGCCCACCGGGTCGTCCAGCCCCACCCGCCCCTCGTCCACGAGTTGCAGGACGACCGTGGCGACGAACGTCTTGGTCACGCTGCCGATGCGGAAGTACCCACCGACCCGCGCCTCACCCGCGGCGTCCGCGCGCACACCCCCCGAGTCCTCGACGGTGAGCAGCGCACCCGACACCCACCCCTCCTCCACCCAGTCGCCCAGCACGGGGAACACGCCGGACAGGGCCAGCACCGTTGCGGTAAAAGCACTTCTGATGATCACGTGGTCAATGCTGGCGCGGGGCGGGCAGGCGGGCCATGGGGTGCGCCGCACGGTCCGCTGTGGAAAACCACACCTCCGGCCGAGTGGACCGGGACGCCCGGCCGGTCACAGCCGCCAGGGCGGGGCGGTGGCCAGGACCGCGCGCAGGGGTGCCGCGCCGAGGTCGAGCACCACGTCCGTGACGGGCACGGCCCGACAGGGCAGGCACAGCCCGGCGGCCCGCTCGGCGTCGTCGAGGACCGAGTCGGCGACCGGCAGCGAGTAGCGCACGCGCCCCTCGACCAGGCGGCCCTTGCACGCCCCGCAGCCGCCGCGCCTGCACCGGTACGGGCTGCGCCACCCGGCTCGGCGCAGCGCGTCGACCACCGTCTCGTCGGTTCGGGCGTCCACGCGGACGTCGTGCGGCAACACGGTGACCTCGGGCATCACGTCGACCTCTCTCCGCGAAGTTCCAGCACTACGGAGAGTGTATGACCAGTTCAACAGGTCGTTCAAGTCTGAACTTCCAGAATTCTCCCGAATTCTCCCGCAAGTATCGGAGACGAGGATCGGCGCGCCGCCACCCAGTGGGACCGCCGCCAGGACGGACCGCGGCAAAGGACAGTCCACAGTGGACTTGATCACCAGGTCCACAGAGGACCGGAGGCAATTCCGGAACGGACGAGTCTGGCAAATACCCCACCCCGCGCCCGCGGGCCCCGGACGGCGATCATTGCGGGCCGTGACCAAGTGCGCCACAGTAGATCACGCGGACCGCACTGGCGGGTCTGGGGTTGAGTAGGTCCGCGAGTCCATTGTGGACAGGCTATGACCTGGGGGTCTATTTGCCATGCGATCATATCCCGGCGGAGGGCGGCCCGTGCTGCCCGTGAGTGGTGGAATGGATCCGGCCGAGCGCCTCGCGGTGCGGTTGCTGGGTCCGCTGGAGGTGGTGGTCGGGAGGCGTCCGGTGGACCTGACCACCGGTCGGCTCCGCACGCTCGTCGTGACGTTGGCGCTGTCAGCGGGCAGGCCGGTGACCGTCGACCAGCTCGCGATGGCGGTGTGGGGGCCGGACCTCCCGATCGACGTCCGCCGGACCGTGTCGACCTACATGACCCGGCTCCGCAACGCGCTGGGCGCGGAGTCGATCGTGTTCGACCCGGCGGGCTACGTGCTGCGGGCCAGGCCGGACGACGTCGACGCCCTGCGGTTCGACAGCCTGCTGGACGCCGCCGCGCGGGCCGTCGACCCCGCTCGGGAAGCGGAGCTGGTGGACAAGGCCGTGTCGCTGTGGCGCGGGTTCCCGTTCGAGGGGGTGCACTCGGCCTGGCTGGAGGCGGGCGAGGCGCCGCGGCTGGTCGACCGGTACCTGTCGGCGGTGGAGCACCGGGCCCACCGGCTGGCCGTGGCGGGCCGCGGCGCCGACGTGCTGCCGCTGCTGCGGGAGCTGACGGCGCTGTTCCCGCTGCGGGAGTCGCTGTGGGCTCGGCTGCTCGTGGTGCTGGACAGGTGCGACCGGCCGGTCGAGGCCCTGGAGCACTACGAGGTGATCCGGGTGCGGATCAGCCGGGAACTCGGGGTCGATCCGGGGCCGGAGCTGCAACGGATCTACCGGGAGCTGCTGGGCCGCACGGTCACCGGCTCGGTGCCGGAGCCGAGGCGTCCGCTGGAGGTGGTGCCGCGCCAGCTACCCGCCGACGTCCACGGGTTCGCAGGCCGGGCGGTCGAGGTCGAGGCGTTGGACGGGCTGCTCGACGACGAGGCGGACCAAGGAGTGCGCGCCGCCCGGATCGTCGTGATCGACGGGGCAGAGGGGGTCGGGAAGACGGCGCTGGCGGTGCACTGGGCGCACCAGGTCGCCCACCGCTTCCCGGACGGCCAGGTGTACGTCGACCTGCACGGACGCGACCCGGCGAGCCGCGCGATGTCGCCCGCGGAGGCGGTGGACGCCCTGCTCGACTCGTTCCTGGTGCCGGAGCGGTACCGCCCCGGTGGCGTCGAGGGCCGGGCCGCGCTCTACCGCAGCGTGCTGTCGGGCAGGCGCGTGCTGACGGTGCTGGACAACGCCCGCGACGCCGCCCAGGTCCGCCAGCTCCTGCCCGGCGGTCCCGGTTGCGTCGCGGTGGTGACCGCCAGGACCCCGCTCACCGGGATCGTCGTCGCCCTCGGCGCGCGGACGATCCGGTTGGACCGCCCGACCGTCGACGAGGCCAGGCAGCTCCTGGCCCACCGGCTCGGCGCGGACCGGGTCCGCGCCGAGCCGGACGCCGTGGTGGAGATCATCGACTCGTGCGGACGGCTGCCGCTCGCCCTGGCTCGGGTGGCGACCCGAGCCAGGGCCCGCGCGGGTCGCCCGCTGGCGGAACTGGCCGCTCAACTGCGCGGCCGGAGGGCCCCCGACCTGCCGTCCGACGGATGAAGGCGATCTGAAACAGCCCGTCCCTACGCTCGCCGCCATGACCGAATCCGCGCGCAGCGCAGCAGCAGAAGACCTGGCCGAACTCGAGTTCTCGCCGCTCACCCCGGAGGAGGCGGCCGAAGTGGACGACCGCGTGTACCTACTCGGTGTCCGCCGGGAGTACTACAACGTCCGTTGACGAGATGAGCGATCGATCCCGACCGCTCACGAACCCGATCTCCGTCGCCCACCCGGTGGTGGAGGTCGGCGAGGACCTCGTGACGCGAACCCCGCCGACACCACCACGCGGCACGGCGTCCGTGAACGCCGTCGCCGCCCGCCACGCCCGCGGTGAGCTCACCTCCGCCGAAGCCGTGGCCGCCGTCGACCCGCACGAGTTGGAGCGTGCGCTCACGTTGACCGCCGACACCAGCGGTCTGGACGCCGTCGTGCACGGTCTCGGCGTGGCGCCGGGCATCGCCTGCGGCCCCCTGGTGTTCAGCACGGAGGCCGCCGTCGCCGCACGGGCGGACGGCCTGGAGCCGGTCCTGGTCCTGTCCGAGTCACGGCCGGACGACCTGCCGGGTCTGCTCGCCGCCACCGCCGTCGTCACCGAGCGGGGTGGGCGGACCACCCACTCCGCCGTCGTCGCGCGGGCGCTGGGCCGTCCGTCCGTCGCGGGCCTCGTGGACGGCGTCGTCATCGACGACGCGGAACTCCTCAGGGGCGCGCGGGGTGACGTCCTCGTCGCGGGCGACGTCGTGACGGTGGACGGGTCGGGCGGGACGGTGTTCCGCGGCCGCCCGGCCGAACCGCTCGCGGGCGGGCACGGGAACACCGAGATCCTGCGCTGGCTCGACACCGCGCTCGCGGACCTGCCCGGCCTGGCCGTGAAGGTCAACGCCGACTCGGCCGAGGCGGCGGCGCGGGGGCGGGAGCTCGGCGCGACCGGCGTCGGGCTGTTCCGCGTCGAGCACGTGTTCCTCGGCGACCGGCGCGCACTGCTCGAACGCGTGCTGATCGCCCGTCCGGGGCCCGAGATGACCGAAGGACTCGCGGACGTGTACTCCGTGCTCCGGTCCGAGTTCGTCGACCTGCTCAGGGTCGTCGACGGCCAGGACGTGGCGATCCGGCTGCTGGACCCGCCGCGGCACGAGTTCCTGCCCGATCCGGCGTCGGCGGCGGCCGACGGCGTGCGGGCGGTGTTGGCCAAGCTGCGCGAGCACAACCCGATGCTCGGCGTGCGCGGGGTGCGGCTGGGGATCCTCGTGCCCGCGCTGACCGTCGCGCAGATCCAGGCGCTGGTGGACGCGGTGCTGGAGGTCCGCCGGTCCGGGCACGACCCGCGGCCGGAACTGCTGGTGCCGATGGTGAGCACGCCCGCGGAGGTGGACGTGGTGCGGGGTCTGCTGGACGACGTGCGCGCCCACGCCGGAACCACCGCAGAGGAGCTGCCGATCGCGATCGGCGCGATGGTCGAGACACCGCGGGCCGCCCTCCTCGCCGGACGGCTGGCCGAGCGGGTCGACGCCCTCTCCCTGGGCACCAACGACCTGACGGCGCTGGTGTGGGGCCTGTCCCGCGACGACGCCGACCGGCACCTGCTGCCCGCCTACCGGGACCTGGGCGTGGTGGAGCACTCGCCGTTCGAACGGCTCGACCTCGAAGGTGTCGGCGCGGTGATCCGGCAGGTTGTCCGGGACGCGCGCCGGGTTCGCCCCGGCATCCGGATCGGCGTGTGCGGCGAGCAGGCCGCGGAGGCCTCGGCGGTGGAGTTCCTCGCCGACGCCGGGGTCGACTACATCTCCTGCGCGGCGCCGAGGGTCCCGCTGGCCCGGCTGGCCGCCGCCCGGCACGGACTGCCGCCCCGGAACCCGGAGGAAGGGCCGTGAGCGGGGCCGCGATCGAGGTCGAGGGCCTCGGTCGGACGTTCAAGGTGCGCGGCGGCGACGTCGTGGCGCTCAAGGACGTGAACCTCACCGTCGGGCAGGGCGAGATCGTCGGCCTGCTGGGCAGCAACGGCGCGGGCAAGACGACGTTGACGAAGATCCTCGCCACGCTCCTGCTGCCCACCGGTGGGACGGCGCGCGTCCTGGGCCACGACGTCACCTCGGACCTGCGGGAGGTCCGCCGGTTGACCGGCGTCGTCCTGGGCGGGGAGCGCGGGCTCTACGCCAAGCTGACCGGCCGGGAGAACCTGCGGTTCTTCGCCGTGCTCGCGGGTGTCGGCAGGCGCGGGCTGGTGGACCGGCTGGAGGCCGCGCTCGACCACGTCGGGCTCGCGGACGTCGCGGACCGCGCCGTGGAGACGTACTCCAAGGGCATGCGCCAACGGCTGCACCTCGCCATCGGGATGATCAACGAGCCACCGGTGCTGCTGCTGGACGAACCCACCGTCGGCCTAGACCCGGTCGAGGCCGAGCGCCTGCGCCAGGACGTCGCCGTCCTCCGGAGCCGCGGCACGTCGGTGCTGCTGACCAGCCACCTCCTGCTCGACATCGAGCGGCTCGCCGACCGGGTCGTCATCCTCGCCGACGGGGAGGTGGCGGCGGACGTCGAGGTCGCCGAGTTCGCCAAGCTCGCGGGCTACACGGCGATCGTCACGGTCCGCGGCACCGGGTGCCCGCCCGTGCTGGACGGCGCGCAGGCGTCCCGGTTCGCCGTGGACGACCTCACCGAGGCGAGCGGGCTGTGGACGCTGCGGCTGCGCGTGCGCGACTGGAGCGTCGAGTCCTTCGGCCACCTGGGGGCCGTGCTGGGCGGCGCCACCATCCTGGGCGTGGACGTCGCGCCGCTGCGGCTGGAGGACGTCTACTCGCACGTCGCGGCGCAGCTCGCCGCGAACGGCCGCACCGGGGTCGGCGAGGTGCGCCCGTGACCGGACCACCTCTGCTGGGCGACCGCCTGCGCGGCGCGGCGTGGACGTTCCTCACCGCCGCCCGCACCGAGCAGCGCTCCATGCGCGGCAACCCGCTGCTGCTGGTCAACGCGGGTTTCCTGCCCGTCGTGCTGCTCGTCATCGCGGTCGAGGCGCAGCGCCCGCCCGCGGACCGCGCCGCGCAGATCGTCACCTCGGTGATGCTCACGGCGCTGTGGGGGTCCACGGTCTGGACCAGCGGTGGCGTGCTGCGGCGCGAACGGACGTACGGGACGCTGGCCCGCTGCGTGTGCGGCGTCGAGTCGCCCACGGTGGTGCTGTTCGGCAAGAGCCTCGGCGCGACGCTCTACGGCGTCGGCACGATCCTGGTCGCGACGGTCGCCACGGTGCTCGCCCTGCGCCTGCCGGTCGCCTTGGCGCACCCGTTCTGGCTGGCGGTGGGCCTGCTGGTGGTCGTCGTCTCCGCCACCACGCTCGGGGCGCTGCTGTCCTGCCTGTTCCTGCTCACCCGCAACGGGCTGCTGTGGTCCGGCGCCCTGATGTACCCGGTGTTCGTCCTCGGCGGGCTGCTGATCCCCCAGGACGTCCTGCCCGTGTGGCTGCGCTGGGTGCCGCAGTTGCTGAGCCTGCGGTGGATCAACGAGTTCCTGTCCGACGCGGCCGGACCGGGCCCGTCCGCCACCCCGCTCGCCGTCGCCGTGGCGCTGACCGTCGCCTACGGCGTCGTCGCCACGCGCACCTACCGCTGGTCCATCGACAAGGCGCGGCAGCGGGGTTCCCTTGACCACGCGTGAGCGGACGCCTGCGAGCACGGCGCTGTGGCGGGCGGCGGAAGCCGTCCGGCTCGGACGGCGCGAGATGAGCGCGACCCTCCCGCCCGCGGCCTCGATCTTCGCCACGCTGCCCAAGGGCGTGCTGCAGATCGTGTTCTTCACCGTGCTCGGCGGCGTGGTCGCGGGCCAGGACCACCGGCAGTTCGCGTTCGTCGGCGGCCTGGTCCTCGCGCTGACCACGACGAACACGGTCAACGTCATCAACGTGCCGTTCGGGGACAAG
Organism: Umezawaea endophytica; assembly: GCF_025061645.1. Taxonomy (GTDB): domain Bacteria; phylum Actinomycetota; class Actinomycetes; order Mycobacteriales; family Pseudonocardiaceae; genus Umezawaea; species Umezawaea endophytica. The sequence goes on from NZ_JANYMP010000001.1 coordinate 384,170, forward strand.
TACTTCTCGACGTTCTGGCGGATCCGCCACGGCGACGTGCCCGTCGCCGTGGTCCTCTACGCCCGCGCGGTGCCGTACCTCGCCGTGGGGTTCGGCCTCTTCCTCGCCGAGGCGGCGATCGCGGCGGCCGTCCTCGGGATGACCGACGTCGCCCTGCGCCTGCTGCCCTGGCTGCCGGTGTTCGCGCTCATGGCGTGCGGCTACGCCCTGCTCGGCATCGCCGCCGCCACGGCGACGATCGCCAAGCGCGCCGACGTCCTGGCCCCGAACATCCTGGGTTACTTGACGATGCTCTGCGCAGGCGCCTTCCTGCCCCCCGGCCGGGTCGGCTGGATCGACGCGATCGGCTCGGTGCTGCCCGTCCGGCACGGACTGGCCGCCGTCCGCGCGGGACTGGACGGCCGCCCGTGGCTGACCGAAGCCGTGCTGGAACTGGTGATCTGCCTCGCGTCGGCCGCGCTCGGCCTGCTCGCCGTCGCCGTGCAGACCCGCCGGGCGGCCAGACACGGGCACGACGACTTCGCCTGACCGGCTCCACGACCCGCCGCGGCCGCACCGACGAACTGGGGGACCTGATGACCCGCACCGACATCCCGCTACTCCCGTCGCGCACCGCGGCGACGGCCGTCGACCCCGCGACCCCACCGAGCAGGCGGCTGCGCGTCGCACTGGTGAACATGCCGTGGGCCAGGGTCAACGCCCCGTCCATCCAGTGCGGACTCCTCCAGGCCATCACCCGCCGCGCCGGGCACGACTGCGACACCCAGTACCTGAACATCGAGTTCGCCGCGTTCCTCGGCGGTCCCGGCTACGAGAAGATCGCGATGATGGACGCGATGCGGGACTACTTCCTCGGCGAGTGGCTGTTCTCCTACGCCGCGTTCGGCGAGGTCCTGCCGCCCGCGGACTACCTCGCCGCCTTCCCCGAGGTCGAGTCGGACTGGGCCGAGTGGACCGACGGGGACCGGGAGGACCTGGTCCGGACGCAGCGGGAACGGCTGCCGCGGTGGATCGCCGACGTCGCCGCGCGGCCGGAGTGGGCCGACTACGACGTCGTCGGGTTCACCTCGACGTTCCTGCAGAACACCGCCGCGCTCGCCCTCGGCAAGGCCCTCAAGGAGAACCACCCCGGGATCTCCCTGGTCTACGGCGGTGCGAACTTCGACAGCGAGATGGGCCTCGAGTACGCGCGGAAGCTGCCCTGGCTCGACTACGTCGTGGTCGGCGAGGGCGACGTGGCGTTCCCGGCGATCCTCAAGGCCATCGCGGACGGCCGGGAGGTCCGGCTGACGAACGTGCACCGGCACGGCCACCCGTCCGCGCCCACGGCGAACGACCGGCTGGGGCCCGCAGGGCTCGACGACCTCCCGATCCCGGAGTACAAGGACTACTTCGACGCGCTGAACAGGTTCGGCCGCCTCAACGTCCTGCCGGAGGACCAGATCCGGCTGCCGGTCGAGTTCTCCCGCGGCTGCTGGTGGGGGCAGAAGCACCACTGCACGTTCTGCGGGCTGAACGCGCTCAACATGGCGTTCCGGGCCAAGTCCGGGCCCCGCGCGGTCGACGAGCTGGCCGCTCTCCTGCGCGAGTACCAGATCGTGCACGTGGACGCCGTGGACAACATCCTCGACATGAAGTACCTGACGTCGTTCTGCGCCGAGCTGGCGGAACGGCACTGGGACGTCAACATGTTCTTCGAGGTCAAGGCGAACCTCACCCGCGAGCAGCTCAGGATCATGCACCTGGCGGGCATCATGCGCGTCCAGCCCGGCATCGAGAGCCTGAGCACCAACGTGCTCAGGCTGATGCGCAAGGGTTCCAGCGTCCTCATCAACGTCCGCCTGCTGAAGTGGGCGCGGTACTACGGCGTGCACGTCTCGTGGAACCTGCTCGCGGGCTTCCCCGGCGAGACCGAGGAGGACTACGCCGAGCAGCTCCGGCTCATCCCCCTGCTGTACCACCTGGAGCCGCCGTCGGGCTGCCGGAAGATCTGGCTCGAACGCTTCAGCCCGTACTACACCGACGAGTCCTTCGAGATCACGGGCAAACGGCCCCAGGAGTGCTACCGGCACATCTACCCCGCGGACCTGGAACACGCGAAGATCGCCTACTTCTTCGACTACCAGGCCACCGGGGTCTCCGACACCACGGTGAAGGCGGTCAACACCGCGATCGAGATCTGGGAGGAGCGCTCGGCGGCGAAGGCGAGCCTGGTCGTGCAGCGGTTGCCCGGCAGGCTCACGATCGTCGACAAGCGGACCGAGGAGGCGCGCCGCCTGGTGCTGACCGACTGGCGGGCCGACGCCTACGACGCGTGCGGCGACACCGCGCACACGGCCGCCAAGGTGCGGCAGGTGGTGGCCGCGCGCGGTCACGACGTGGACGTCGAGCGGGTGACGACCTTCCTCGACGGGTGCTGCCAGGCGGGGATCATGATCTCCGACGAGGGGAAGTACCTCGGTCTCGCCCTGCCCGAGAACCCCGGTTGGTGATGGCGGGCGCGCACCTGCCCGCGCTCGGGCGAGAGGTGGCCACCCGGTTGGCGACGTCCGAGGGAGCGGACGCCGCCTTCCTGGCGGGTGGCACCGCCGTGGGGCTCGGCAGCGGATCCAGCGACCTCGACGTGTACCTGGTCGGTCCGGGGCTGCGCGAGTCCCGGCGGCAGCTCTTCGCCGACGGCGTCCGGGTCGACGTCCAGGTGCTCGCCACCGAGCGGCTGGACGCGCTCGTCGACAGCGTCGTGCTCGACTACCCGGCGCCCTCGCGCGACCGGGTGGGGGACGCCGACCTGGCGGTGGCCGTGCGGCTGCTCACCGCGGACGTCGTCACCGACACCGGCCACCTCACGACCCTGAAGGAACGGCTGACCGCCTGCCCGCTCCCGTTGCGCCGCAGGGTCGTCAGCGGGTGGGCGCGCGTCGCGTACTCGGCCGTCGAGGACGTCGCCGGGTTGCGGGGGTCCGCGGACCGGCTCGACCTGGACGCCGCGGCCACGGCGGGCCACCGGGCCCTGCTCGCCGCGGGCAAGGCGCTGGCCGCGGGGTGCGGCGACCTGCACCAGGGCGAGAAGTGGGTGTGGCACCAGCTCGCCCGCAGCGCGCCCGCCGCCTTCCCGCTCGACGAGTACCGGCGCCTCGCGCACCCCGGCGCACCGGAACCGGGTTCCCCCCACGGTTTCGCGGAACTCGCCGCGTTCGTCCAGACCTGCCTGGTCGCGGCGATGACCCTCGGCTGGTGGGAGGTCCCGCTGGAGCACTGGCCCGGTTGGACGGACGGGGGCGGACCGCTGCGGCGGGCCGGGTTCTTCGTCCCGTGCTCGTCCGACGCCGGGACGGTCGTCGTCGGACCCGGCGCGCGGCTGTTCCGGGCGCCGCCGGAGGCCCTGCTGGTGTGGGGCCTGTGCGACGGCGCGTCCCCGGACGAGGTGGTGGGCCGGGCGGAGGCGCTCCGGCCGCTCGCCGAGCCCTGGAACGGCCTCACCGGCAGGCGGTGCCACACCGTCCTGCGTGAACTTGCGGACGCGGCCCTGATCATTGGAGCGCACCTTGAGGATTGACCACGCCCGGAGTGCCACCCTGGACCTCTTCCTCGCCGTGCAACGAGAACTGCACGACCGCTTCTCGTTCGAGTCGATGCTCATCCCCCGCCCCACGGTGCCGGAGGTGGTGGCGTTCTGGGACGGGTTCGCGTCCTGGGCGCCGATCGTCCGGAACAACATCCCGGCCGCCGTCGCCGCCGCACCCGACCCGGAGAAGCTGGTGGCGCTCGTCGACGACGAGCGGCTCGTGCCCGGCGCGGAGCTGATCGCGAGGGCGATGGCCACCGCCGAGCCGACCCTGGCGCCGATCATCGCCGGGTACGAGGGCATGCGGGACCGCGCGGCCGCCGAACTGGACTCGATCCTCGTCCCCGACCAGTACCTCCCCCGGCTGTGCGAAGCGCTCGGGTCGCCGCCGACGACGCGGGTGCTGGACCTCCACCTCGTGCCGTTCGCGCCGCACACGCCCGCGGTCGGCTACCTCACCGAGAACGGGTCGCTGACCGGCCTGCACGTCGACTGCAACCGCTTCCGGGGCACGACCATGGCGGACAGCGTGCTCACCCTGCTGGCCTGGGCGCACCTGATGGAGACGCGGGACGACCCGAGCAACCTGTCGGTCGAGCTGGTGACCCGGCTGCCCGGCTCCGCGCCGTACCAGCGACGGCTGCGGGTGCTGCTGACCAAGATCCTCGTCGAGGTGCTGGCGGGCCACCTCGTGCGCGCCGCGCGCCCGGAGCACCGCCCCTGCTCCGACGTCCTCGGCTCGCAGTGGCGGTACCCCAGGCTGTTCGCGGTCGCGGAGCGGCACTGGACCCGCTACCTGCGCGGCGACCTCGGCCGCGCGGAGGCCCTGGACGGCCTGGCCCGAGACCTCTCGGCGCACAGCCCGCGCTGGTTCGTCGACCACGTGGACCCGGCGAGCCTCGCGGCGGACTTCTACCTGCTGGAGTGGATGGCCGCGGCGGGCGACCGGGACGCGGGCGCGCGGCTGGCCCGGTGGCTCCCCCAGTTGTGCTCCGACCTGGCAGGCCACTTGGACGTCGCCATCGGCAGCGAACTCGGCCACTTCAGCCGGGTGCCGCTGGAGCTGTGCGAACCGGAGCTGGCGGACTTCCTGCGCGCGATCGGCGAGGGCGACAGCCGCGTGCTCTGGCCGCGCCTGCGCACCGAACTCGGCCACGCCCGCGCGCTCGACCTCGCCCGCCAGGCGTTCGCCGGGCCGGGGATCGAGTTCGGCGGCGCGGCGTGGCGCCCGATCGCGGAGATGATGACCCGCTACGTGACCGGGGAGCTCCCGGACCTGGTCTTCGTCGACCAGTGCTTCACGCTGGAGCACAACAACGGGTCCGTCTTCGACAAGTTCTACGACGTGCAGGACGTGCCGACCGTGCTCGACGCCCAGGCCAGGACCGACGTGGACCTGTTGGCGCGGCACGCCTCGGCCGCGGTGCGGGCGCTGTACCGGCACCACCGGGGCCAGGGGCCCGCGCCCGCGGGCGAACGGCCGAGCTGGTTCGAGCTGAGCCTGCGCGACGCCCGTCCGGGAGGACTGGGCTGCGGCAACCGGGCCGAACCCGGCGACCTCGACCCCGCGACCGATCCGCTGCTCCGAGGCCCGGTCACGGTGCGGAAGATGCGCGTCCGGTCACCGCTGCCGGACACCCTCACCACCTACCGGTCGGCGCTGGCCGTCCTGCACACCACGATGGGCGACATCACCCTGCGGCTCTGGGTCGACCGGGCGCCGTACACGGTGGACAACTTCATCGGGCTCGCCACGGGCGGCAAGGCCTGGCGCGACCCGCTGACCGGGCAGCCGGGCGTGGGCGGCTTCTACGACGGCACGGTGTTCCACCGGCGGGTGCCGGGGTTCCTCATCCACGGCGGCGACCGGCTCGGTACCGGCGAGGGCAGCGCGGGCTACCGCTGGTTCGAGGAGATCTGCCGGGGCCCGGTGTTCGACCGGCCGTTCCGGGTGGCGATGGCCAACCGGGCGGGCCCCGGATCGACCAGCACGGGCTCGCAGTTCTTCATCACCGTCGCGCCCGCGCCGCACCTCGAAGGGTCCTACGCGGGATTCGGCGAGGTGCTCGCCGAAGAGTCCGAACGGGTCGTGCTGAAGATCGCGGAGTCACCGGACCCCGTGCTCGTCGAGTCCGTGACGGTGACCGCCACGCCCACCGCGTGAACCCAGGGAGGGACAATGGAAGCACAGGTGAGGACGATCCTCCGGGAGCACTCCGGGCTCGGGAACGCCGTGCGGGCCATCGGCATCCACGACAGCCTGTGGCTGATGGGCATGACGTCCGCGGCGAGCGTCGAGGTGATGCTCGCGCTCGAATCGACCTTCGGCTTCGAGTTCCCGGACAGCGAGCTGCGGCACGCCACCTTCGCGTCCATCTTCAGCATCGTGCGCTCCGTCCGGGACCTGACCGGGAGCGTCGCGCGGTGACGCCCGGCATCGCGTTGATCCCCACCACCGCCGCGGGCGTCCACCTCTCCACGGGCGGCTTCGAGGCCGTCGTGCGCGGCCTCTCGTCGGCACTGGCGGCGCTCGCGCCCCACGACGTGCGGCAGCTCCGCACGCCACCGGTGATCGCCCGCGAGATCATCGAGAAGGTCGGCTACCACCGGTCCTTCCCGCACCTGCTGGGCCGGGTGTCCGCCAGGGCCGACGACGGCGCGCCCGCCGAGTCGGACCTGGTCCTGCTGCCCGCCGGGTGCTACTGCGTGTACCCGGTCTACGCGGGGGCGCGCCTGGAGTCCTCGACGGAGCTGAGCGTCGAGGCGACGTGCTTCCGGCAGGAGGCAGGCGCCGAACCGGGGCGGCTGCGGTCGTTCCGGATGCGGGAGTTCGTCCGGCTCGACACCGCCGACCGGTGCCTCGCCTGGCGCGACGACCGCCTCGCGGCCGCGCGGGACCGGCTCGCCGAGCTGGGCCTGGAGACCGAGAGCGAGGTCGCCAGCGACCCCTTCTTCGGCCGCGGTGACCGGATGATGCGGATGCTCCAGGTGGAACGGGGGCTCAAGATCGAGCTGCGCGCGGAGGTGGCACCGGGGCAGGTGCAGGCGGTCGCCTCGGGCAACTACCACACCGACCAGTTCGGCGGGCTGTTCTCGATCACCGGCCCGGACGGCCGGGTGGCGCACACCGCGTGCCTCGCGTTCGGCTACGAACGGCTGGCGCTCGCCGTGGCGCACCGGCACGGCGCGGACCCGCACGACTGGCCGGAACGGGTTCGGAAGGTCCTCGGCCTGGAGGTTCCGGCATGACGTCCACGACCGGGCTCCGGCCCGAGGCCCGGCTCCTGCTCGCCCTCGCCGCTCCCCGCTGGGACACCACCAGCGCCGACACCGTGCGGGAGCACTGGGAGGTCGGCCCTTCCCTGGACTGGCCGTACTTCCTGGACCAGGCGCTGAGCCAGCAGGTGATCTGCGCGGTCGGCCGGAACATCGGCCGCCACCTGCCAAGGGACAGGTCGATGCTGCCGCACCCGTGGATCTATTCGGCGGCGTACGAGGCGAACTCCCGGCGCAACCGGAGCCTGTTCGCCGAGTTCGGCCGGATCCTGCACGCGTTGAACCGGCGCGGGGTGAGGTACGCGGTCCGGAAAGGACCGTCGCTGTGCGCGCTCGTCTACGACGACCCCGGCGTCCGGCGGATGAGCGACCTCGACGTCCTGGTCGAACGGGGATCGCTCGACGACGCCGCCGAGGTCCTCGCGGAACTCGGCTACGCGCAAGGGGTTCCGTCGCCAAACGGCGACCGCGTGATCCCGCACGAGCGGAAGACGAAGCTGTTCTGGGCGGTGCACCTGAACAACGCCCTGCCGTTCCTGAAGACGACCACGGACCCGGAGGTGCGGTGGTTCGAGGTGGACCTGTGCTTCGACCTGTTCCAGAAGCGGTCGGCGGGCGGCGTCGAGGTCGGCGCGGTGCTCGACCGGGCCCGGCGGGCGGTGGTCTGCGGGGAGCCGTCGTTCGCGCTGGACCCGCTGGACCAGGTGCTGGACATCTGCCTGCACCTGTACAAGGAGGCGACCAGCTACCTGAGCATCGCGCAGGGCCGCGACCTCGTGCTCCAGCGCTTCATCGACGTGAAGGAGTCCCTCCGCGCCACGGCGCCCGGCGACCTGGACCGGCTGCCGCGGTACGTCCGCGACGTCGGCGCCGAGCGGGAGCTGTACTTCGCGCTGCACCACACCGACCTGCTCTTCCCCGGCGCCGTTCCGGCCGAACTGCTGAAGCACCTGGAACCGCGGGACCGCGGGTACCTGGACGAGTACGGCGCTCTGGAGGACCGGACCAGGCGGTGGGACCAGGGTTTCCTCGACCGGCTGTTCAACCCCGACCGGTGGCGGGAACTGCCCGCCTCCTCGTCCATCCCGACGGCCTGAGGTGGGCGAGCGCCTGGAGGTGATCGGCACGGCCACGGTCCCGTGGCTGCCGCCCTCGCACGACTTCCGCCCCCACCTGGCCGCGCTCGCCCGGCGCGCCGAACGCCACGGCTTCACCGGCCTGCTGGTCTTCTACGACCACCTGGTCCTCGACCCGTGGGTGGTGGCGGGCCTGCTGCTCCAGGAGACCTCCACGCTGGTCCCGCTGGTCGCGGTGCAGCCGTACGCCGTGCCGCCGTTCACCGCCGCGAAGACGATCGCCGGCCTGACCTCGCTGTACCGCAGGCGCGTCGACCTCAACATCATCACCGGTGCGGCGCCGGAGGAGCTGGACCAGATCGGCGACCCGCTCGACCACGACGGGCGCTACGCGCGGGCGGCCGAGTACGCGACCCTGCTGCGCAGGCTGCTCGGCTCCGACGAGCCGCTCACCTGGAACGGCGAGCACTACCGGTTCCGGGCCCTGCGGATCAACACCGAACTCCCGCGCCACCTCCTCCCCCGCGTCTTCGTGCCGGGGTCGTCCGAGGCGAGCCGACGCCTCGGCGACCAGGTCGGCCACGTCACGATCACCCACCCCGAGCCCGTCGACCTGTTCGCCGCGAGCTTCGCGGCCTCCCACCGGGATTCGGTGCTGGAGATGGGCATCCGCGTCGGGCTGGTCGCGCGGCCCACGGCGGAGGAGGCCTGGGCCGCGGCGCTCGACGGCCATCGGGTGGACCGGGCGGCCAGGCTGCGGACGCTCCTGAAGCGCGAGTCCGAGTCCGACTGGAACCGGCGGCTGGCCCGGTTGGCGTCCGAGGCCGACGTCCACGACGACGTGTACTGGACCGGCCTCTACAGCACCGGCCGGACAGGGGCTCCCGTGCTGGTCGGCGGCTACGAGCAGGTGGCGGGCTACCTCGACCGGTACCGCGCGCTCGGCGTCTCGAAGCTGCTGCTCACGAAGGTCGACACCGAGGACGACTTCCGCCACGCGGGCGCGGTCCTGAGCCTCCTCGACCGGTAGGCCACGCCGCACCGGAGCGCCATTCCCCCTCGACCGGCATGTTAGCGATAACAGCATTGATCGAGTTCGGTCGCGGAGAATCGCCGGGTTCGACACGTTCGAGCAGCTAGTGCTGGCAGTGAGGGGACTCCTGTCGAAGAATTCGATTCCGGCTTCCCTGTTAGCGATAACAGGAGCGCTTGTCGAATCAGACCGCGCCCACTACCGTTCCGAAGACGCTCCCAGTAGTTCTGGCCAGCGGGTACGCACGCCGCCGCACCCACTACGAGGAGATCGAGGACACCGTGGTCCCATCGATGAAACGCGCCCTGGTGCCTGCGGTCGCGCTGGTGTTGATCGTCGCGACGGCGACACCGGCGTCGGCCTACCCCGCTCCCGGCCGGGTGACCGGTGACGTCGGCGTGCACGACCCGAGCGCGGTCAAGCGGCCGGACGGCAGCTACCTGGTGGCGCACACCGGGAACGACATCGCGCTCAAGACCTCGACCGACCGGATCGCCTTCCGCAACGCGGGTTCGGTGTTCCCCGGCGGCGCGTCGTGGACGAGCGCCTACACCGGCGGCGGCCGGAACCTGTGGGCACCGGACCTGTCCTACCGCAACGGCCAGTACTACCTGTACTACTCGGCCTCGACGTTCGGCTCCAACAGGTCCGCGATCTTCCTGGCCACGAGCCCCAGCGGCAACTCCGGCACGTGGACCCACCGCGGCCTGGTGGTCGAGACGCGGACGTCGGACAACTTCAACGCCATCGACCCCGACCTGGTGGTGGACGACCAGGGCCGCTGGTGGCTCAGCTTCGGCTCGTTCTGGTCCGGTATCAAGATGATCGCGCTCAACCCGTCCACCGGCCTGCGCTCGGACAGCACGATCCGCTCGGTCGCGGGCCGCAACGGCGGTGCGATCGAGGCGCCGAACATCGTCAAGCGCGGCAACTACTACTACCTGTTCGTGTCGTTCGACCTGTGCTGCCGCGGGGCGGCCAGCACCTACCGGGTCATGGTTGGCCGCTCCACCAGCGTCACCGGGCCGTACGTGGACCGCAACGGCGTGGCGCTCACCTCCGGCGGTGGCACCGAAGTGCTCGCCGGGCAGGGCAGCGTCCACGGGACGGGGCACCAGGACGTGCTGGCCGACAACGACGGCGACGTCCTGATCTACCACTACTACGCCGACAACGGCACGTCGCTGCTGGGCATCAACCTGCTCGCCATCGACTCCGCAGGCTGGCCCTACGTCCACTGACCACCCCACCACGACACCCGTGCAGCGTCACAGGGAGAACACCGTGACACCGATCAACGCCGTCCGTCGACGACGGGCCGCCCTCGTCCTGTCCACCACCGCCGCGCTGCTGGGCGGTATCACCTCGGCGCTGCCACCCGCCGCGTCGGCGGCGGTCGTGGACACGAACGCCTCCTACGTCCTGGTCAACCGGCACAGCGGCAAGGCGCTGGACGTCTACGACCTGGCGACCGGCGACGGCGCCCGGATCGCGCAGTACACCCGCAACGACGGCGCGTGGCAGCAGTGGCAGTTCCTCGACTCCGGCGGCGGCTACTACCGGCTGAAGTCCAGGCACAGCGGCAAGGTCCTCCAGATCTCCGGCGGCTCGACCGCCGACGCGGCCGACGTCGTCCAGTGGACCGACGGCAACACCACCAGCCAGCAGTTCCGGCTGGCCGACTCCGCAGGCGGGTACGTGCGGCTGCTCAACCGCGGCAGCGGCAAGGCGGTCGAGACCTACGAGTGGTCCACCGCCGACGGCGCGCGGGTGGTGCAGTGGCCCGACCTGGACGGGGCGAACCAGCAGTGGCTGCCGGTGAAGCTCGCCGCCGGCACCTTCACCAACCCGATCAAGCGCAACGGCCCGGACCCGTGGCTCCAGTTCCACAACGGCTACTACTACCTGGCCACGACGACGTGGAACTCGACGATCACGATGCGCAGGTCCCGCACGCTGGCGGGCCTGTCGACGGCGGCCGACCAGACCGTCTTCACGCTGTCCGGGCGCCCCAACCGGTGCTGCAACATGTGGGCCCCGGAGTTCCACCTGCTCAACGGCCGCTGGTACCTCTACTACGTCGCGGGCCAGAACGTGCCGGACTACAACCCCACCCAGCGGCTGCACGTGCTCGAGTCCTCCGGCACGGACCCGTTGGGCCCGTACACCTTCAAGGCCGACCTGGGCAGCACCTGGGAACTGGACCCCAGCATTCTCCAGCACGGCGGGAAGCTGTACCTGATGGGCAGCGCCATGGACGGCACGCAGAGCCTGACCATCACCCCGTTGAGCAACCCGTACACGATCAGCGGCAGCAGGCGCACCATCAGCCAGCCGACGCTGGCCTGGGAACGGCAGACCGGCGCCGTGAACGAGGGCGCGGAACCCCTGTACCGCAACGGGAAGACCATGATCGTGTACTCGGCGAGCGCCTGCTGGGGCCCGGACTACAAGCTAGGCCTGCTGACGCTGACCGGTACCGACCCGCTGAACCGCGCGCACTGGACGAAGTCGGCCAACCCCGTGTTCCAGCGCAACGACGGCAACGGCGTCTTCGCGCCGGGGCACAACGGCTTCTTCAAGTCCCCGGACGGCACGGAGGACTGGATCGTCTACCACGCCAACGACTCGGCGGGCGGCGGCTGCGACATGAACCGCTCCACCCGCGCCCAGAGGTTCACCTGGAACTCCGACGGCACGCCGAACTTCGGCACCCCCGTCCGCCTGGGCACCTCGCTCGCCGCCCCCTCCGGGGAACCGGCGAGCTGACCGGACCGGGCTCGGCCGGACCCCTCACGACGCTCCGGCCGAGCCCACCCCCCGATCGGTGGAGGCGATCAACCGTCCGGTGGGGAGGGAGGTTCAGCCACCGGACCGGCAGTCGGGACGACGCGTGCAGCGCCGCCGGGCCGGGAGGCTGGAGCCCTTCGGTCCGAGGGGAGCTTGACGCATGTCAGAGGTGGACGCGGGCTCGGTGAGCCGTCGCGGGTTGTTGGTCGGCGCGGGCGCGGCGGCGGTCGCGGCGCTGGGCACCGGGGCGGCCGGTGCCGCGGAAGCGGAGGCGGGAGCGGAGTCGGCGTTCGGGCCGGTGACGATCCGCCCCGACGACTCCCGCTACGAAAACCTGCTGCGGGGCAACAACTTCCGGTTCGTCGGGCGGCCGGACGAGATCCGCGTGGTCGGGTCGACCGGCCAGGTGGTGCGGGCGGTGTCGGAGGCGGTGCGGTCCGGCAGGCGGGTCGCGGTGCGCAGCGGCGGGCACTGCTTCGAGAACTTCACCGCCGACCCCGCCGTGCGGGTGCTGCTGGACCTGTCGCCGATGAACGCGGTCGGCTACGACGCCCACCGGCGGGCGTTCGCCGTGCAGCCCGGCGCCACCCTCGGCCACGTGTACCGGACGCTGCACACCGGCTGGGGCGTGACGATCCCCGCCGGGAGCTGTCCGGAGGTGGGCGCGGGAGGGCACTTCGCGGGCGGCGGGTACGGGCCGCTGTCCCGGCGGCACGGCTCGGTGGTGGACCACCTGCACGGCGTGGAGGTGGTGGTCGTCGACCGCGACGGCACCGCCCGCGCGGTGGTCGCCACCCGCGACCCGGCCGACCCGAACCACGACCTGTGGTGGGCGCACACCGGCGGTGGCGGCGGCAGCTTCGGCGTCGTCACCCGGTACTGGCTGCGCTCCCCCGGCGCCACGGGCGCGGACCCGGCCCGGCTGCTGCCCGCGGCGCCCCGGCGGATGCTGCAACACGTGCTGTTCTGGGCCTGGGACCAGCTCACCGAGCAGTCGTTCACAACGCTGCTGCGGAACTTCGGGACGTGGCACGAGCACAACAGCGCGCCCGGTTCTCCGCAGGCCGCGGTGTACGGCATCCTCCAGGCGTCGCACCGCGCCGCGGGCACCGTCATGCTGGCCGTGCAGGTCGACGCGGACGTCCCGGACGCCGACGGCCGGGTCGCGGAGTTCATCGCCGCCGTCGCCGCGGGCACCGGTCTCGCCCCGGTGTTCGAGGACCGGCGGACGCTGCCGTGGCTGCACCGGATGACCTGGCCCGGCAGCGGCGAGCCCGGTGACGTGGTCACCCGGCGGTACAAGATCAAGGCGGGCTACCTGCGGCGCTCGTTCACCGAGGCGCAGCTCGCGGCCGTGCACCGCAACCTGACGAACCCCACCGGCGGGCCGGGCTCCGGGATGCTGCTCATCGGCTACGGCGGCCAGGTCGGCGCGGTGGCCCCGGACGCGACCGCGGTCGCCCAGCGGGACGTCGTCATGAAGGCGGTGTACCAGGCGGTCTGGGCCGAGGAATCCGACGACGCGGCCAACCTCGCGTGGGTGCGCGACCTCTACCGCGACGTGTACTCCGCGACCGGCGGTGTGCCCGTGCCCGGCGACGTCGACGACGGCTCGTACGTCAACTACCCCGACGTCGACCTGGCCGACCCGGCGTGGAACACCTCGGGCGTGTCCGCGCAACGGCTCTACTTCAAGGAGAACTACCCGCGGCTGCAACGGGTCAAGGCCCGGTGGGACCCGCGCGACGTCTTCCGGCACGCCCTGTCCGTCCAGCCTCCCCGGTGACCCGGCTGCCGGCAGGATCACGCGGGTGACCGAGCAGGCGACGCGGTGGTCCGCGGTGACGACCGTCGGACCCCACGCCCTGCTGGCGTTCCTGGCCGCGACCACCTACGCGGTCGAGGGCCCGGCGGCGCGCGTGGACCTGGTCCTGTGCGCGCTCACGGCGGCGTGGGTGCTGGGGGTCTTCACGCTCCGCCCGGCCTGGCGCGAGCGGACGCCGGTGATGGTCGTGTTCGTCACCGTGCTCATCGTGCTCACGGCCGTCCTGGTGGTCAGGGCTCCGTGGTTCGGCCTCTTCACCCCGGTCTGCTACTTCTACGCGTTCCGGCTCGTGCCGTGGCCGTGGCAGCCGGTCGGCGTCGGCGCGGTGGCGGTGGTGGCGGGCACGGCGCAGGCGTACGACGTGGACAAGGCCACGGTCGTCGGCCTGGCCACCTACCTCGTCGTCGTGGCGGCGAACGCGCTGCCGCTGTGCGCTTTCGCCTGGTTCGCCCGGCGCGCGGCGCGGCAGGAGGAGGAGCGGGAACAGGCGCTGCGCGAGGCGCGCGAGGCGAACCGCAGGCTGGCGGAGTCGCTGGCGGAGAACGCCGCGCTGCACGAGCGGCTGGTGGCGCAGGCGCGGGACGCGGGCGTGCGGGACGAGCGGGAGCGGATGGCGCGGGAGATCCACGACACCCTGGCGCAGGGACTCACCGGCATCGTCAGCCAACTGCGGGCGGCCGAGCACGCGGGCGACGACCCGGCGGGGTGGCGCGGGCACGTCGCCACCGCGACGGACCTCGCCAGGGAGAGCCTGTCGGACGCGCGGCGGTCGGTGCACGCGCTGCGCCCCGAGCCGCTGCGCACGGCCCGGCTGAGCGAGGCGCTGGCGGGCGTCGCCGAGCGGTGGTCCGCGACGCACGGCATCCCGGTCCGGGTCGTGACGACCGGGACCGCGCGGCCGGTCCGACCCGAAGCCGAGGTCGCGCTGCTCAGGATCGCGCAGGAGGCGCTGGCCAACGTGGCCAAGCACGCGCGGGCCACCAGGGTGGGAGTGACGCTGTCGCACCTGGAGCGCGAGACGGCGCTGGACGTCCGCGACGACGGCACGGGGTTCGACACCACCGCCCGCGGCCCGTCCGCCGGAGGTGGCGGGTTCGGGTTGATCGCGATGCGCCAACGGATCGAGGGCCTGTCCGGCACACTGCTGGTCGAATCGGAGCCCGGCGGCGGCACGGGCATCTCGGCCCGCGTCCCGGCCGAGCCCGCGGAGGGGTGCGCGTGCGGGATCGGACCCGAGCCGCGGCACCGGACGGAGGTGACCGGGTGACCGACCCGATCCGGCTGCTGGTCGTGGACGACCACCCGGTCGTGCGGGACGGCCTCACGTCCCTGTTCGCCCGCGACCCTGGGTTCGAGGTGCTCGGCGAGGCAGCCGACGGGGCCGAGGCCGTTCGGCTGGCCCGGTCCCTGCGCCCGGACGTCGTTCTCATGGACCTGCGGATGCCCGGCCTGGACGGGGTGAGCGCGACCAGGGAGCTGTCGGCCACGACGCGCGTGCTGGTGCTGACCACCTACGACACCGACGTCCACGTGATCCCCGCGATCGAGGCGGGCGCCACCGGCTACCTCCTCAAGGACGCGCCCCGCGACGAACTGCTGCGCGCGGTCCGGGCCGCGGCGCGCGGCGAGGCGGTGCTCGCGCCGTCGGTGGCGGCCCTGCTGATGAACCGGGTGCGCCGCCCCGCTCCCGGCCCGCTCAGCCCGCGCGAGCTGGAGGTGCTCCACCTGGTCGCGGGCGGGGCGACGAACAAGGAGGCCGCGGCCGAGCTGTTCCTCACCGAGGCCACCGTCAAGTCCCACACCCTGAACATCTACGCCAAGCTCGGGGTGAACGACCGCGCCGCCGCCGTCACCGAGGCGTTCCACCGGGGGCTGCTCGTCCCGCGAGCGCCGGAACGGCACTGAGGACGTCAGCCGAAGTCGTAGGGCGCCGGGTGCGCCTCGGGCATCAGCAGGTCCGGGGTGACGTCGGCGGTGCTCCGGCACCCGGCCAGCGCCATCGCCAGGTCGAGGTCGGCCAGCAGGCAGCGCAGGACGTGCGCGACACCGGCCTGGCCGTCGAGGGCGAGGCCGTAGAGGTACGGCCTGCCGTACAGGACCGCGTCGGCGCCCAGCGCCAGCGCCTTGAGGACGTCGCTGCCCGTGCGGACGCCGGAGTCGACGAGGACCGGCACGTCGTTGCCGACGGCGGCGCGGACGGCGGGCAGCACGTCCAGCGCCGCGACGGTCCCGTCGAGCTGGCGGCCCCCGTGGTTGGAGACGATCACGCCGTCCACCGCTTCCAGGTCCAGCGCCCGCCGGGCGTCTGCCGGGTGCAGGACGCCCTTCAGCAGGATCGGCAGCGACGTGACGGTGCGCAGCCAGGGCAGGTCGTCCCAGTCCAGCGCCGGGTTGGCGAAGACGCGGGCCCAGTGCTGGAGGACGGAGCCCCCGTCGGGCAGGCCCGCGAGGAACACCGGGTCGGAGGTGAAGTTAGCGATCCCGTGCCCGTGCAGGAACGGCAGGTAACCGCTGTCCAGGTCGGTGGGCCGGTAGCCGAACGTCGGCGCGTCCACGGTGAGCACGATGGCCGTGTAGCCGCTCTGCTCGGCGCGCCGCACCAGTGACGCGGCGACGGCCCGATCCGACGGCCAGTAGAGCTGGAACCACCTCGGCCCCGCGACGGCAGCGACGTCCTCCAGGCTGTGCGACGACCCGGTGGACAGGACCAGCGGCACCCCCGCCTCCGCCGCGGCCCTGGCCGTGGCCAGCTCCCCCTCGGGGTGCGCCACGGTCTGGGCCGCGATGGGCGCCAGCAGCACCGGCGACGACAGGGTCCGGCCGAACAGGGACACCGACAGGTCGCGCTGGGCGGCACCGCGCAGCATCCTCGGCACCAGGTGACGACGCGCGTACGCCCGCCGGTTCAGCCTGCCGGTCTCGCCGGTCCCGGCGTCGCCCAGGACGTAGCCGACGGCGGCGGGGGTCATGACGGCGCGCGCCTGCTCCTCCAGCGCGGTCAGGTCCGTCGTGAGCGCGGGTGTGCCGCCGCCGATCCCGGCGAGGTAGATCTCGCGCACCGCGTCGGCGGGCGTGGCCATCGGGGCGCTCCCGCGCTCCAGGAGGCGGTCGGCGAGCAGCCTGGCCACGTCCGGATCACGGCCGGTGAGGGCGAAGTGGCCGCCCACCAGCAGTTCGGTGTCGAAGCCGTGGGTGGTGTGCCGCGCCCAGCCGCCGGTCTGCTCCAGGGTGTTCTTGGGGTCGGCGTCGGCGAGCAGCACGGTGACGGGCGCCGCCACCAGCGCGTCGGGCGGGCAGCGGTAGCGGCGCAGCGCCCGGTGGTCGGCGCGCAGCAGCCGGAGGATCTCCGCGACCACGTCCTCCTCCCGCAGCAGCGCTTCCGGCACGCCGCCCAACCGCCGCAGCTCGGCGACGACGTCGGCGTCGTCCAGCGCGTCGAGGTCGCGTTCGCCCCAGTCCTCGCTCGGCGGCCGGGCGGCCGAGACGAACAGCCGGGCGACCGCTCCCCGCTGTTCCAGCAGCCGGGTGGTCTCGAACGCGACGAGGGCTCCCATGCTGTGCCCGAGCAGGGACAGCGGCCGGTCGGTGTACGGCGCGAGCAGGCGCGCCGCCTCGCCGGCGAGGTCCGCGATGTCCGCGGCGCACGGCTCGGACCGGCGCTCGCGGCGGCCGGGGTACTGGAAGGTCAGGACCTCGACGTCCTCCGGCAGCGCGGCGGCCAGCGCGGTGAAGGCGTCGGCGGAGGCACCCGCGTGCGGGAAGCAGGCCAGCCTCGCCGCGGGGTGCCTGCGTGGCCGCGGCGCGCGGACCGGGGTGTTGTCGGTCAGGGTCATGACGTCCCCTCCTCGGGTGCGGGCTCACCCAGGCGTTCCGCCAGGTGCGCCGGGGTCGGCCAGTCGTAGATGAACGTGGCGGGCAGCCGCGTCCCGGTCGCGGCGGCGATCCGGTTGCGCAACTCCACCGCCGCGAGCGAGTCGAGGCCCATCCGGTCGAACAGCTCGCGCGGGTCCACCGCCTGACCGGAGGCGTGGCCCAAGACGACCGCCGTCTCGTGCCGCACGGTGTCCAGCAGCGACGGTCCCTCGACCGGGGCGGGCGCGACCGGGGCGGTGCTCCGGGAGAGGTCGCGCAGCATCGGCGCGGTGCTGTCCCGCAGGCCGTCGAGCGCCCACTCGGCGGCGACGGCCGTCGGCGCGGCGCGGCGGATCGCGGCGTCGAACAGGGCGAGGCCGCGCTGGTCGGAGAGCCCGGCCACGCCGGTGCGCGCCAGGCGGGCGAGGTCGGCGGCGGCCAGGTCGGCACCCATGCCGTCGGCGCCCTCCCACAGGCCCCAGACCACGGAGGTCCCCGCCCGCCCCGCCGAGCGCCGCGACTCGACCAGTGCGTCGAGGAAGGCGTTGCCCGCGGCGTACCCCGCCTGCCCTGCGGTGCCCAGGGTCCCGGCCAGCGAGGAGAAGACGACGAACGCGCCGAGGTCGCGGGTGGCGGCGTGGAGGTTGAGCGCCGCGTCCACCTTGGGGCGCAGCGCGTGCTCCAGCTTGTCGGGGGTGAGCGACGCGAGCACGCCGTCGTCGAGCACGCCCGCCGCGTGCACCACACCGCCGAGGCGGACGCCGTCGCGGTCGAGGTCGGCCAGTGCCGCGTCCAGTGCGGCGCGGTCCGCGGCGTCGCAGGCGATGGCGCGGACGTCGGCTCCGAGACCGCGCAGGTCCTCGACGGCACGGGCCGCCTCGCCTCCCGGCGCCGGGAGGCTCCGGCCCATCAGCAGCACCTGCCGCACCCCGTGCTCGACGACCAGGTGCCGGGCGACGAGTCGGCCGAGGTGCCCGTGGCCGCCGGTGACCAGCACGGCCCGGTCGGCGTCCCACAGCTCGTCCGCCGGAAGGGTGAGCACCACCTTGCCGACGTGCTTGGCCTCGCCGAGGTGCCGGAACGCCGACGACGCCCGTCGGACGTCCCAGGTGGACACCGGGGGCGGTGCGAGGACTCCCCGGTCGAACAGGTCGAGCAGCGCGGTGAGCATCTCCCGCATCCGGTCCAGGCCGGGATCGCGGACGTCGTAGGCGCGGTAGGACACGCCGGGGTGGGCCGCGGCCACCTCATCGGGGTCGCGGTGCTCGGTCTTGCCCATCTCCAGGAAGTGGCCGCCGCGCGGCAGCAGCCGCAGGGAGGAGTCGATGAACTCCCCCGCCAGGCAGTTGAGCACCACGTCGACGCCCCGGCCCCCGGTGCTCGCGAGGAAGCGCTGCTCGAAGTCGAGCGCGCGGGACGACGCGATGTGGTCGTCGGGCAGTCCGGCGGCGCGCAGGGCGTCCCACTTCGCCGGGCTCGCGGTGGCGAAGACCTCGGCGCCCAGGTGGCGGGCGAGCCGCACGGCCGCCGTGCCGACCCCGCCGGACCCCGCGTGCACGAGGACGGAGTCGCCCGCGCCGAGGCCCGCCAGGTGCACCAGGCCGTGGTAGGCGGTCAGGTAGGCCACGGGCACCGCCGCGGCCTGCTCGAAGGTCCAGCCGCGCGGGACGCGGACCAGTAGCCGGTGGTCGGTGAGCGAGACCGGCCCGATGCCCGCGAACAGGCCCATCACCCGGTCGCCGGGCCGCAGGTCGGTGACGCCGGGTCCCGTTTCGAGGACGACGCCCGCGCCCTCACCGCCCTGGCCGGTGCTGGTGGCGTCCGGGTCGACCGACGGCGGGATCACCCCGAGGGTGAGCAGGACGTCGCGGAAGTTCAGCCCGGCGGCCCGCAGCCGCACCCGGACCTGGCCGGGCGCGAGGGGTTCGGCCGCTTCCGGCCACGGGGCGAGCGCCAGGTCCTCGAAGGTCTGCCTGCCGACGAAGTCGAGGCGCCAGTGCGGCTCCCCGGCGGGCGGCGTCAGCACCGCGGCGGGCTCCACGGCGGTGAGCGTCGGCCGGTAGGCGGCTCCCGCGCGCAGAGCGAGCTGGGGCTCCCCCGTCGCGAGCGCCGCGACGAGGACCCGGTCGGACGCCGGGTCTCCGTCGGAGTCCACGAGGACGAACCGGTCGGGGTGTTCGGCCTGGAGCGAGCGCACGAAACCCCAGGCGGCGCGGTGCGCGAGCCCGGTGGGGTCCTGGTCGCCGTCCACGGCGACGGCGTTCCTGGTGCGCACCACCAACCGCGTGCCCGCCAACCGCTCGTCCGAGGTGAGGGCGGTCGCGACGGACAGGACCCGGTGCAGCACCTCGCGCACCGCGACGGCCGGGTCCGCGTCCGTGGCGGAGCAGGTCAGCAGGAGCCGGTCCGGAGCCACCGGGTCGACGAGAGCCGCCAGGTCGTGGACGTCCGAAACCTCCCGGAGGTCGCCGCCCGCGTCGGGCAGGTCGGTCAGCGGGGTCCACGACGGGAAGAGCAGGCCGTCGGCGTCCGCCCCTTCGGCGGACCTCGGCAGCAGCGTGAGGGAACGGATCGAGACCACCGGGTTCCCGTCGGCGTCGGCCGCGTCGACCGACACCGCGCGCGGACCCGCCGGGGCGAGGCGGACGCGCAGCCGCGATCCGGCGGGGGCCAGGGTGCGCACCCCCGCCCAGGCGTAGGGCAGCAGGGGGCCGTCGCCCAGGCCGTCGAGGGCGATGGCGTGCAGGGCGGCGTCGAACAGGGCCGGGTGCACGAGGTAGTCGGCCGGGTGGAGCCCGGCGTCGGACAGCGCCACCTCGGCGAACACCTCGTCGCCGCGCCGCCACAGGGCTCGGACGTCCCGGAACGCGGGCCCGTAGTCGAGGCCGCTCGCCGACAGGTCGGCGTAGAGCCGGTCCGGCGTCACGTCCACCGGTTCCGCGGCCACCGGCGGCCACACGCGCAGGTCGGCGGGCGGCTCGGCGGGCCCGTGCGCGAGCGTGCCGCTGGCGTGCCGGGTCCACTCGCCCGGCTCGTCGTCCTCACGCCGGGCGTGCACGGTGACGGAGCGGAGCCCGGCGTCGTCGGGGCCGGTGACGGAGACCCGCACCTGGAACTCCGCGTCCTCCGGCACCGCGAACGGCGCCTCCAGCACGAGTTCCTCGACGACGTCGCAGCCGGCCTTGCGCGCCGCCCAGTCGGCCATGGACACCAGCGCCGTCCCCGGCACCAGCACCGTTCCGCCGACGCGGTGGTCGGCCAGCCACGGGTGGTCGGCGAGCGACAGCCTGCCGCTCAGCAGGAGGCCGTCCGAGCCCGGCAGTTCGGCCAGCGCGCCCAGCAGCGGGTGACCGGACGGGGTGAGGCCCGCCGCGCGCAGGTCCGCGGTCGGATGGCCCGGCGGGGTGGTCGCGGGCAGCCAGTAGCGCTCGCGCTGGAAGGCGTAGGTCGGCAGCGAGACGCGGGCGGGCCGGTCGGCGAAGACCTCCGCCCAGTCGACCGCCTGCCCGCTGACGTGCAGGTGCGAGACGGCGGTCAGCAGCGCCTCGACCTCCGGCCGGTTCGGCCGCAGGGACGGCACGGGCGCGCTCGTCACGGGCTCCGGGACGTCGGCCAAGCAGTCGGCGGCCAGCGCGGCCAGGTCACCGCCGGGCCCCAGTTCCTGGAAGCGCGTGCAGCCCAGGTCCACCAGGCTGTGCACGCCGTCCTGGAACCGGGTGGTGCCGCGCGCGTGGCGCACCCAGTAGTCCGGGTCGGCGAGCTGGCCGGGTTCGACGGGCTTCCCGGTCAGGTCGGACACGAGGGTGATCCGCGGTTCGCCGGGCGTCAGGCCCGCGGCCACGTCGTGCAGCTCCGCGAGCACCGGGTCCACCAGCGGGGAGTGGAAGGCGTGGCTGACCCGCAGCCAGGTCGCCGTGCCACCCGCCGCCCGGAACGCCTCGACCACGGCCGTGAGCGCCTCGCGGTCACCCGAGAGCACGGTCGACTCGGGCGCGTTGACGGCGGCCACGGCCAGCTCGTGCTCGTGACCCGCGATGAGGGCGGCGGCCCGCACGTCGGTCGCGCGCAGCGCCACCATCGCGCCGCCCTCCGGCAGCCGGGCCATGACCCGGCCCCTGGTCGCGACGAGCGCGGCGGCGTCGGCGAGCGTGAGCACCCCGGCCACGTGGGCCGCCGCCAGTGCGCCGACCGAGTGCCCGAGCACCGCGTCCGGCCGCACCCCCCACGACTCCAGCAGCCCGAACAGGGCGACCTCGCAGGCGAACAGCGCGGGCTGGGTCCAGTCGGTCCGCCCGAGCAGGTCGGCTCCGCCGGTCGCGAAGACCACGTCCCGCAGCGGGCGGTCGAGGTGCGGGCGCAGGGCGTCGCAGACGGCGTCGAACGCCTCGGCGTACGCCGGGAACGCCCGGTACAGCTCCTGCCCCATGCCGGGGCGCTGGGAGCCCTGCCCGGCGAACAGGAACGCCGTCCTGCCCTCGCCCGCGGTGTCCCGCACCAGGCGCGGCGCCGTGCCGTCGGCGGCGACCGCGTGCAGCCCCGCCTCCAGGTCCGCCCGGTCGGCGGCGAGCAGCACCGCGCGGTGCTTGAGGGCCCCGCGGGTGGTGGCGAGCGAGAAGCCGAGCGCGGTCAGGTCGGCGGTCGGGACGGTGGCGAGGTGGCTCAGCAGGCTATCCGCCTGTGCCCGCAGCGCGGGGGCGCTGCTCGCCGAGAGCAGGACCGGCACGGTGGTCAACGGGGTCGAACGCCGTGCCGCCGCGACCTCCGCGACCGGTCCGGCCTCCAGGACGACGTGGGCGTTGGTGCCGCTGATGCCGAACGAGGACACCGCCGCCCGCCTCGGGTGCTCGTTCTCCGGCCACGGCACCCGCTCGGTCAGCAGCGCCACCCGGCGGTCGGACCAGTCCACGTACGGCGTGGGCCGCTCGACGTGCAGGGTCGCGGGCAGGACGCCGCGGCGCAGCGCCTCGACCATCTTGATGACCCCACCGACGCCCGCCGCCGCCTGGGCGTGCCCGATGTTGGACTTCAGCGAGCCGAGCCGCAGCGGGCGGTCCGGGGTGTGCGCCCGGCCGTAGGTGGCGAGCAGGGCCTGCGCCTCGATGGGGTCGCCGAGCCTGGTGCCCGTCCCGTGCGCCTCGACGACGTCGACCTGCGCGGCCGACACCCCGGCGTCGGCGAGCGCCTGTTCGATGAGCTGCTCCTGCGCGGCGGCGTTCGGCGCGGTCAGGCCGTTGCTGGCGCCGTCCTGGTTGACCGCGGAGCCGCGGACGACCGCCAGCACCTCGTGGCCGTTGCGCAGCGCGTCCGACAGCCGTTCCAGGAGCAGCAGGCCCGCGCCCTCCGCCCAGCCGGTGCCGTCGGCGGACTCGGAGAACGCCTTGCAGCGACCGTCGGCGGACAGGCCGCGCTGCCTGCTGAACTCGATGAACGAGGTGGGCGTCGCCATGACCGTCACGCCGCCCGCGAGGGCGAGGGCGCACTCCCCGCGCCGCAGCGACTGGGCGGCGAGGTGCAGCGCCACCAGCGACGACGAGCACGCGGTGTCGACCGTGACGGCGGGCCCGGTGAGGTCGAAGGTGTAGGCCAGCCGCCCGGAGGCGACGCTGCCCGCGCTGCCCGTGCTCAGGTACCCCTCGTACTCCTTGGGCGCGGGGACGAGCCGCGACGCGTAGTCGTCGTACATCGCGCCGACGAACACCCCGGTCCGGCTGCCGCGCACCGACGTCGGGTCGAGGCCCGCGCGTTCGAAGACCTCCCAGGCGATCTCCAGTAGCAGCCGCTGCTGCGGGTCGATCGCGTGCGCCTCGCGCGGCGAGATGCCGAACAGGTCGGCGTCGAAGCTCGCGGCGTCGTGCAGGAACCCGCCTTCACGGGCGTACGACGTCCCCGGCGTGTCCGGGTCCGGGTCGTAGAGCGCCGCCAGGTCCCAGCCGCGGTTGTCCGGGAACGGGCCGACCGCGTCCACGCCGTCGGCGACGAGCCGCCAGAGGTCCTCCGGCGACGTGACCCCGCCGGGGTAGCGGCAGGCCGTGCCGATGATCGCGATCGGCTCGTGGTCCCTCTCCTCGGCCTCGCGGAGCCGTTTGCGGTAGTCCTGCGCGTCGGCGACGGCCTTCTTCAGGTAGGTCCGCAGTTCCTCTTCGTTTGCCACGTGAATCTCAGCTCTCCGCCGTGGTGCCGCTCGTCCGGGTCTGGTGGGGTGGGGCTGCTCAGGTGAAGTCGTTGATCAAGGCGAACAGCTCCTCGTCGCTAGCGGAGTCCAGCCGGGCGGGGTCGTCGCGGCGGCCCGCCGCCTCCTCGGCGGCGTCGAGCAGGGCGCGGAGTTCCGCGGTGATCCGCTCGAAGGCGACGGGGTCCTCGGCGGCCCGCCGCACGGCGTCGGTGAGCTTGCCGAGCCGCGCCGTGACCGGTTCGTCGACCGGGGCGCGTTCGGCGGCCACCAGGTCGCGCAGGTGGCGCACGAGGGCGGCGGGCGTGGGGTGGTCGAAGACCAGGCTCGCGGACAACCGCAGCCCGGTGCTCCTGGTCAGCAGGTTGCGCAGTTCCACGGAGGTCAGCGAGTCCAGGCCCAGCTCGCGGAACGGGCGGTCCGTGCCGACCGCGGCCGGGTCGCCGTGGCCGAGGACGGCGGCCACGTGACCGCGCACGAGGTCGGCCAGCACCCGATCGGCCTCGTTCTCGGGCAGGGAGGCCAACCTCGCGGCGCTGTGGGCGGGCGTCCTCGTGACGGGCCGTCGCACGAGTCCGGACAGCAGGGGCGGCACGGGGTCGCGCAGGGCGTCGACGTCCAGGCGGGTCACGGCCAGCACCGCGTCGGCCGCGCGCGTCGCCGCGTCGAACAGGGCGAGGCCGTCGGCGGTGGCCAGCGGTCGCAGACCGGTGCGGGCCAGGCGCCGCAGGTCGGTCTCGGCGAGGTGCCCGCTCAGCGCGCTGGCCTCCTCCCACAGCCCCCACGCGAGCGACCGCGCGGGTTGGCCGAGCGACGCCCGGTGCTCGGCGAGGGCGTCCAGGAAGCTGTTGGCCGCCGCGTACCCCGCCTGCCCTGCCGTGCCGAGCAGCCCGGCGACGGAGGAGTAGAGGACGAAGGCGTCTAGGTCCCCGGTCAGCTCGTGCAGGTGCCAGGCGGCGTCGAGCTTCGCCGCCAGCACCTTGTCCAGGCCCTCCTCGGTCAGGTCGGCGAGGACCGCGTCGTCGACCACTCCGGCGACGTGCACGACCGCGGTCAGCGGGTGGTCCTCGGGGATGTCCGCCAGCACGGCCGCCAGCGCGTCCCGGTCGCTCGCGTCGCACGCGGCGACCGTGACGTGCGCGCCCAGGTCGGCGAGTTCGCCCGCCAGCTCGGACCCGGCACCGCGGCGGGACACCAGGAGCAGCCTGCGCGCCGCGTGCTCGGTCACCAGGTGGCGGGCGAGGTGCGAGCCGAGCGCCCCGGTCGCCCCGGTGATCAGGACGGTGCCCCGGTCCCACCGGACCGGTTCCCGCACGGCGGCGTCCGCCGCGACCAGCCGGGGCACCAGCACCCGGCCGTCGCGCACGGCGAGCTGCGGTTCGCCCAGCTCGGCCAGGCCCGACGGGACGGTGTCCGTGTCGAGGTCGGCCAGGACGATCCGGCCGGGGTGCTCGGTCTGGGCGGTGCGCAGGAGGCCCCACACGCCCGCGGCGGCCAGGTCCGCGACGCCTTCGCCGTTGGTGGCGACGGCGCCCCGGGTGGCGACGACGAGGGTCGACCGGTCGAACCGCTCGTCGGCCAGCCACGTCCGCACGGAACGCAGGGTCCGGCCCAGCACCTCGCGGGCCGCCGCAGGCAGGTCAGGTCCGGCCGACCGGACGGCCAGGACCACGGTCTCCGGGACGGGTTCCCCACCGAGGAACTCCGTCAGGTCTTCGGTGGTCGGGTGCTCCTCCTCCGCGAGGAGAGCGGTCGGCAGCGGGGTCCACGCGACTCGGTGCAGCCCGCCGGCACGGGCCGCGCCGCGCTCGAACGGCCGCAGCACCAGGGAGTCCACGGCGGCGACGGGCGCGCCCGTCGCGTCGGCGACCGTGATCGACGACGTCAGCTCCCCCGTCTCCCGGAGGTGGACGCGGAGCGTGGACGTGCCGGTGGCGGGCAGGGTCACGCCGCGCCAGGCGAAGGGCACCCGCGGCCCGTCCGCGTCCAGCAGCAGCGGGTGCAGCGCCGCGTCCAGCAGGGCCGGGTGCAGCGCGTAGCGGCGGGCCTCCGGCCGGAGCGCCTCGGGCAGGGCGATCTCGGCGAACAGCTCGCCGTCGCCGCGCCACGCCCGGCGCAGGCCGCGGAACGCCGGGCCGTACGCCAAACCGGTGTCGTAAAAGCCGTCCAGCGAGACCTCAGCGGCCATCGGCGGCCACGCGGTCAGGCCTTCGACGACCGCGGAGGCGGGGGTCAGCGTGCCCTCGGCGTGCGTCGTCCACGGGCCGTCGGCGGACCGCGCGCGCAGGGTGAAGTCGCGGTGGCCCGCCCCGTCCGGCTCGCCGACGGCGAGCTGGAGCCGCACGGCCGCCGTCGACAGGACCAGGGGCGCCGACAGCGTCAGCTCCCCGATCCGCGGCAGCCCGACGTGCTCGCCCGCGCTCACCACCATCTCCACGACCGCGCTCGCGGGCACGAGGAGGACGCCCGCCACTTCGTGGTCGGCGAGCCACGGGTGCGTGTGCGTGGACAGCCGCCCGGTGAACACGTGGGTGTCGCGGTCGGCGGCGCTCAGCACGGCGCCGAGCACGGGGTGGCCCGTGGCGGTCAGGCCGAGACCGTCGGCGTCGACGGCCCCCTCGGGCGCCGACAGCCAGTACCGCTCGTGCCGGAACGCGTAGGTGGGCAGGTCCACCCGACGCGCGCCGGGGAAGACCGCGCCCCAGTCCGGGGTGGCACCCCGCAGGCGCAGCAGGGCTAGGGTCCGCGCGATCGCCTCCGCCTCGGACCGGCCGCGCCGGAGCGTCGGGACGACCTCCGCGTCCGCGTCGGCGAGGCAGGTCCGCGCCAACGCGGTCAGGACGGCGTCCGGACCGAGTTCGACGAACGTCGTGACACCCTCGCGGTCGAGGCAGCGCACGCCGTCCGCGAAGCGCACGGCGTCGCGGACGTGCCGCACCCAGTACTCCGGGGACGTCACCTGCTCCTCGGTGCCGAGCGTCCCGGTCACGTTGGAGACGACGGGGAAGCGCGGAGCGCGGAACGCCAGGGTTCCCACCACGGCGCGGAAGTCGTCGAGCACCTCGTCCACGTGCGGCGAGTGGAACGCGTGGGACACGGACAGGCGGGACGTGCGGACGCCGTTCGCCCGCCACCCGGCCGCGACCTCGTCCGCCGCGTCGGCGTCACCGGAGATCACCACGGCCCGAGGTCCGTTGACGGCGGCGACGGCGACCCGGTCCCTGTGCGGCAGGAGGGAAGCGCGCACGGCGTCCTCCTCGGCCTCGATCGCGATCATCGCGCCGCCGCGCCGGGCCGCTCCCATCAGCCTGCCGCGCTCGGCGACCAGGAGGCACGCGTCGGGCAGGTCGAGCACGCCCGCGACGTGCGCAGCAGCGATCTCGCCGACGGAGTGGCCGAGCACGTGGTCGGGCGTGACGCCGTGGTGCTCGAACAGCCGGTACAGCGCCACTTCGACGGCGAACAGCGCGGCCTGGGTGAACACCGTGTCGTCAAGCAGCGCCGCCTCCGGCGTGCCCGCCTCGGCGAACAGCACCTCCTTGAGCGGGCGGGGCAGGCGCGGGTCCAGGTGGCGGCACACCTCGTCGAGCGCCGCCGCGAACGCGGGGTGCGTCGCGTGCAGGTCGCGGCCCATGCCCGGCCGCTGGCTGCCCTGCCCGGTGAACAGGAACGCGGTCTTCCCCGACGTCCGGCGGCCGAGCACGGTCCCCGGCGCCGGTTCGCCGTCGGCGATGGCGGCGAGGCCGCGCAGCAGCGACTCGCGGTCCGCGCCGACCGCCGCGGCGCCGTGGTCGAGCAGGGCGCGGCCTGTGGCCAGCGAGTACCCGACGTCGGCGGCGGACAGGTCGGGGTGGTCCTCGACGTGCCGGGCGAGGCGGGCGGCCTGTGCCCGTACCGCGGTCTCGGTCCCCCCGGTCAGCAGCCACGGAACGGTGCCGTGGTCGGGTTGTGCGGTGGTCTGCGGTTCGGCGTCGGGGGCCTGTTCGAGGATGACGTGGGCGTTGGTGCCGCTGATCCCGAACGACGAGACGCCCGCCCGCCGCGGCCGTCCCGGTTCCGGCCAGTCGTGCTGCTTCGACAGCAGCGCCAAGCCGCTGGACTCCCAGTCGACGTGCGGCGTCGGCAGGTCGGAGTGCAGCGAACGCGGCAGCACGCCCGCCCGCAGCGCGCCGATCATCTTGATCACGCCACCGACACCGGCGGCGGCCTGCGCGTGGCCGATGTTGGACTTCAGCGACCCGACGTACAGCCTGCGGTCGCCGACCCGGCCCGTCCCGTAGACCGCGGCCAGCGCCTCGGCCTCGATCGGGTCCCCCAGCACGGTTCCGGTGCCGTGGGCTTCCACCGCGTCCACATCGGACGGTCCCAGACCCGCGTCCGCCAACGCCGACCGGATCACCGCCTCCTGCGACGGACCGTGCGGCGCGGTCAGGCCGTTCGACGCGCCGTCCTGGTTCACCGCGGTCCCCCGTACCACCGCCAGCACCCGGTGGCCGAGGCGGCGCGCGTCGGACAGCCGTTCCACCAGCAGCAGGCCGACTCCCTCGGCCCACCCGGTGCCGTCCGCGCCCGCGCCGAACGACTTGCACCGGCCGTCCGCCGCCAGACCGCGCTGCCGGGAGAACTCGACGAAGGTCGTCGGGCCGCTCATGACCGTGACACCGCCCGCGAGCACGAGGTCGCACTCACCGGACCGCAGCGAGCGAACGGCCAGGTGCAGCGCCACCAACGACGACGAGCACGCCGTGTCGACCGTGACCGCTGGGCCCCGCAGGCCGAACGTGTAGGACAACCGTCCGGAAAGGACACTGGATAGGTTGCCCGCGAGCAGGAACCCCTCGAACTCCGCGGGTGTGCCCGCGAGCCGCGAGGCGTAGTCGTCGTACATGGCGCCCGTGTAGACGCCGGTGTTGCTGCCGCGCAGCGCTTCCGGGTCGATGCCCGCGCTCTCGAACGCCTCCCAGGCGGTCTCCAGCAGCAGGCGCTGCTGCGGGTCGGTGGCGGTCGCCTCGCGCGGGGACAGGCCGAACAGGTCGCGGTCGAACAGGTCCGCGTCGTGCAGGAACCCGCCGTCGCGCGTGTACGACGTGCCGATCCGCTCCGGGTCCGGGTCGTAGAGCCGGTCGAGGTCCCAGCCGCGGTTCGTCGGGAACCCGCCGACCGCGTCCACCCCGTCGACCACCAGGCGCCACAGGTCCTCCGGCGACGACACCCCGCCGGGGAAGCGGCACGCCATGCCCACGATCGCGACCGGCTCGTCCTCCCGGACCCGCGTGACGGGCTCGGGCTTCGGCTTCTCCGCTCCCAGCAGGGACAGCAGGTGCTCGGCGAGCCGCGCGGGCGTGGGGTGGTCGAAAGTCACGGTGGCCGTCAGCCGGAGGCCGGTGGCCGCCGCCAGCCGGGTGCGCAGGTCCATGCCCGCCAGCGAGTCGAACCCGAGGGCGTCGAACGTGCGCCGCGCCTCCACCGGGCTCCCGTGCCCCAGCACCGCCGCGGCCTCGGCGCGGACCAGGTCGAGGACCGCGGCCACCCGTGCGAGCTCGGGCAGCGCGCCGATCCGGCCCGCCCAGCCCGCCGTGGGCCGGGCGCGGACGGCCGGGCGCGGCGCCAGCGCCCGGTAGAGGTGCGGCACGTCGCCATGGGCGGGTTCCAGCGCGGCGGGCACCACGAGGGGTTCGCCCGCGGCGAGGGCCGCGTCGAACAGGGCGAGGCCCTGCGCGGCCGACAGCGGCCGGATGCCCGCGCGTTCCCACCGGGCCAGGTCGGCGGCCTCCAGGCCGGAGCCCATGCCCGCGTCCCACAGGCCCCACGCCAGCGAGGTGCCCGCCAGCCCGCGGGACGCGCGGTGGTGGGCGAGGGCGTCGAGGACGGTGTTGGCGGCGGCGTAGTTGGCCTGGCCCGCCGTGCCGGTGACGCCGGAGACGGAGGAGAAGAGGACGAACGCCGTCAGGTCCAGGTCCTCGGTCAGCTCGTGCAGCACGCGGGCGGCGTCGGCCTTGGGCCGCATGACCTCGGCCAGGCCCGCTTCGGTCAGGTTCTCCACGGTCGCGTCCGCCAGGACCCCGGCGGTGTGCACGACGGCCGTCAGCGGGTGCTCGGCGACGAGCGCGGCCATCGCCGCCCGGTCCGCCACGTCCGCGGCGGTGGTGGTGACCGTCGCCCCCGCCGCGGTGAGGTCGGCGGCGAGGTCGTCCGCGCCAGGCGCGTCCGGGCCGCGGCGGCTGACGAGCAGCAGGTGCCGCACGCCGTGCTCGGTGACGAGGTGTCGGGCGACGAGGGCACCCAGACCTCCGGTGCCGCCGGTGATCAGCACCGTGCCCCGGTCGAGCCGGGGCGCCTTCCCGAACCGGCGACTCCGGCCCAGGCGGGGAACGTGGAGCTTCCCGGCACGGATGGCGACCTGCGGCTCCCCCGTGGCCACCGCGGCGGCCACCAAGGCGGTCGACGCGGTGTCGACGTCGACCAGCAGGACCCGGCCGGGGTGCTCGGACTGGGCGGAGCGGACCAGGCCCCAGACCCCGGCGGTGTCCAGGTCCACCTCATCGGTGGGGAGCACGCCGACGGCGTCGCGGGTGACCAGGACCAGGCGCGCGTCCCCCGGATCGGCCACCCAGTCCTGGACCAGGCGCAGCACGCCGGGCAGCGTCTCGACGTGGACCACGACGTCCTCCGGGGAGGACTCGGCGACGGGGGTCGGGACGACCGGCCAGTCCACCGTGAGCACCGTGCTCGCCGCCTTCGGCGCCGGGCGCAGCACCAGCGAGGTGATCGACGCGACGAGGGTGCCGTCGGGTTCGGCGACCACCAGCGTGGTGGTGCCGTCCTCGTTCGGGGTGCTGCGGACCCGGAGTTCGGTGGCGCTGCTGGGGTTCAGGGTCACGTCGCGCCAGTGGAACGGCAACTGGAGCCGCCCGCCGTCGAGGACCAGGGCGTGCAGGGCGGCGTCCAGCAGGGCCGGGTGCACGCGGAACTTCCCGCTGTTCTCCCGCAGCGAGATCTCGGCGTAGGTGGACGTCCCTGACCGCCAGACCGCTTGCAGGCCTTGGAAAGCGGGTCCGTAGTGGTAGCCGAGTGCCGAGAGGCGCTCGTACTCGCCGTCGACCGGCACGGCCGTCGCGTCGGCGGGCCAGTCGAGATCGGCGGTCGGCTCGGCGGTGTGGGCGAGGACGCCGGTGGCGTGCCGGGTCCACACCCCCGCTTCCGGGCGGGCGTGGACCGTGAAGGCGCGGTGGCCCTCGGCGTCGGGGGCGGCCACGCGGACCTGGAGGTCGTTGTCCCCCAGCGGTTCGAGCGGTGCTTCCAGGGTCAGCTCGGCCACGCGAGGAACACCGAGCCGGTCGCCCGCGGCGACGGCCAGTTCGACGAAGGCCGTGGCGGGGACGAGGACACGCCCGCCGATCGTGTGGTCGGCCAGCCACGGGTGCGTGGCCGGGCTGACGCGTCCGGTGAACACGGTGTCCGCGCGGTCGGCGCCCTCCAGCTCGCCGACGAGGAAGGGGTGGTCGGCGGGCACGAGTCCCAGCGCCCGCGCGTCGGTGCGCGGCACGGCGTTCTGCCAGTGGTGCTCGCGCTGGAAGGCGTACGTCGGCAGCGGAGCCGGGACCGCCTGGGGGAAGAAGGAACCCGCCCGCAGCGGCGCGCCGTTCACGTACGCCTTGGTGATGCCCGCGCTGAAGGACTCGGCCTCGTCGTGGCCGGCGCGCAGCAGCGGCACGACCGTCGCGGCGCCCTCCAGGACGCTCGCGGCCAGTGGCGTCAGGACGGCGTCCGGGCCGACCTCGACGAACACCGTCGCACCCAGCTCGGCGAGTGCGCGCACCGCGTCGGCGAACAGGACCGCGTCGCGGATCTGCCGCGTCCAGTGGTCCGGTGAGGCCAGGTCTGCGGCGGTGGCGCGCTCACCGGTGACGGTCGAGACGACCGGGATCAGGGGAGGGTGGAAGTCGAGCCCCGCCGCGACCGCGCGGAACTCCTCCAGCACGCCGTCCATGTGCGGGGAGTGGAAGGCGTGGCTCACGGTGAGGCGGCGCACGCGGCGACCGGCCGCGCGCCACCGGGCGGCGACGCGTTCGGCCTCGTCCGCGTCGCCGGAGACGACAACCGAGCGGGGACCGTTGACGGCGGCGAGCGAGACCCGGTCCGTCAGCGAGTCCAGCACCTCGTCCGGCTCGGCCTCGATCGCGATCATCGCGCCGCCGCTCGGCGCGGCCCCCATGAGCCTGCCTCGGGCCGCGACGAGCCGTGCGGCGTCGGGGAGGGAGAGCACGCCCGCCGCGTGGACCGCGGTGATCTCGCCGATCGAGTGCCCGGCCAGCAGGCCGGGGACGGCGCCGTGGTGGTCGAGGAGCCGGAACAGGGCCGTCTCCAGGGCGAACAGGGCGGGCTGGGTGTACGACGTGAGGTGCAGCGGGCCGTCGTCGGCGAACATGACGTCGCGCAGGGGTTCGTCGAGCAGGCCGTCGAACGCGGCGCACACCTCGTCGAGGGCCGCGGCGAAAACCGGGTGCGCCGCGTGCAGGTCCCGGCCCATGCCCGCGCGCTGGGCGCCTTGGCCGGTGAACAGGAAGGCCGTGCGGCCCGCGTCGACCGCCGAGCCGCGGTGCAGGGTCGGTGCCTGGGCTCCGGTCGCGAGGGCGGTCAGACCGGAGCGGAGGTCGGCGCCCCCGAGGACCACGGCGCGGTGCTCGAAGGCCGAACGGGTCGTGGCGAGGGCGAGTCCGACGTCGGCGGGATCGGCCCCGGACGTGTCGAGGTGGGCCAGGAGCTTCGCGGCCTGGCCCCGCAGCGCGCCCTCGCTCCGGGCGCTCAGCACCCACGGGGCCGGAATTCCCAGGCTCGGTCCCGTTCGCGCCTCATCCGGTTCGACGTCGGGGGCCTGTTCGAGGATGAGGTGCGCGTTGGTGCCGCTGATCCCGAACGACGAGATCCCCGCCCGCCGCGGCCGCCCGGACTCCGGCCAGTCCCGCCGCTCCGACAGCAGGGTCAGGCCCGCGGTGTCCCAGTCGACGTGCGGCGTGGGCAGGTCGGAGTGCAGCGAGCGCGGGAGCACACCGGTCCGCAGCGCACCGACCATCTTGATCACCCCGCCGATGCCGGCCGCGGCCTGGGCGTGGCCGATGTTCGACTTCAGCGACCCGACGTACAGCCTGCGGTCACCGACCCGGCCCGTCCCGTAGACCGCGGCCAGCGCCTCGGCCTCGATCGGGTCCCCCAGCACGGTGCCGGTGCCGTGGGCTTCCACCGCGTCCACATCGGACGGTCCCAGACCCGCGTCCGCCAACGCCGACCGGATCACCGCCTCCTGCGACGGACCGTGCGGCGCGGTGAGACCGTTCGACGCGCCGTCCTGGTTCACCGCGCTGCCCCGCACCACCGCCAGCACGGGGTGCCCGAGCCGTCGGGCGTCCGACAGCCGTTCGACCAGGACCAGCCCCACGCCCTCGGCCCACCCGGTGCCGTCCGCGCCCGCGCCGAACGACTTGCACCGGCCGTCCGCCGCCAAGCCGCGCTGCCGGGAGAACTCGACGAACATGCCCGGTGTGGACATCACCGTCGCGCCACCGGCGAGCGCGAGGTCGCACTCACCGGACCGCAGCGACCGGACGGCCAGGTGCAGCGCCACCAACGACGACGAGCAGGCCGTGTCGACCGTCAGCGCGGGCCCGGTCAGCCCGAGTTGGTAGGCGATGCGGCCGGACGCGACGCTCGTGGTGGTGCCGGTCAGCACGTGCCCGTGCGTTGATTCGGGCGCCTCACTCATCCTCGGCCCGTACTCCAGAGCGGTGGCGCCGACGAACACGCCGGTGTTACCGCCCTTCACCGACCTCGGGTCGACGCCCGCCCGTTCGACGGCCTCCCACGCGGTCTCCAGGAGCAGCCGCTGCTGCGGGTCCATCGCCTCGGCCTCGCGCGGCGAGATGCCGAAGAACGCCGCGTCGAACTCGCCCGCGTCGTGCAGGAAACCGCCGTGCCGCACGGTGCTGCGGCCGGGCAGTCCGGGTTCGGCGTCGTAGAGGTCCGCGTCCCAGCCGCGGTTCGTCGGGAACTCCCCCACCGCGTCGACGCCGTCGGCCACCAGCCGCCACAGGTCCTCCGGCGACGACACCCCGCCGGGGAAGCGGCACGCCATCCCGACGATCGCCACCGGCTCGTCGTCCCGGAGCCGTTGCCGCGCAGGGGTTTCGGCGGGAGCGGTGTCCCGCGAGGCGGCCTCGACGAAGGCGGCCAGCGCGGCGGGCGTCGGGTGGGAGAACAGGAGTCCGCTGGGCAGCACCAGACCGGTGGCGTCCGCGAGGGCCGTCCGCAGCTCGGTGGCCATCAGCGAGGTGAAACCCAGGTCGGTGAACGCGGTGTGCGCGGGCACCCGTTCGCCGGGTCCGCTGCCCAGCACGGCCGCGATGTGCCTGCCCACCAGCACTTCGACGTCGGGCGCGGGGTCGAGCGCGACCGGGAGGGCCTGGACGGCGGGCGCGGCGAGCGGCGGCACGACGGCGCCGACCTCGAACCAGTGGTGCCTGCGCTGGAAGGCGTAGGTGGGCAGCTCGACGAAGTCCGGGGCGGCCGGGAACACCGCGGCCCAGTCGACCGCGTGACCCCGGACGTGGGCCCGTGCCACCGCGGCGAGGACCGTGTCGACGTCCGGGCGATCCGCGCGCAGCACCGGGACGGAACCCGCCGCGTGCGCCGAGAGCACCCCGTCCGGCCCCAGTTCCAGCAGGGTCGTGACGCCCTCGGACGCGAGCGTGCCGACCGCGTCCAGGAAGCGCACCGGCCGCCGGACCTGCTCGACCCAGTAGTCGGGTGACGTGAGTCGGTCGGCGACCGCGCCGGTAACCGTGGAGACCACCGGGATGGTCGGGGGCAGGAACGTGAGCGCGGCGATGGCGGTCCGGAACTCGTCGAGCACCGGGTCCACGTGCGGCGAGTGGAAGGCGTGGCTCACGTCGAGCCGCTTCGTCCGACGCCCGCGCTCGGCTAGCGCGGCGGCGACGCGGTGAGCGGCCTCCACGTCCCCGGACACCACGACGGAGTCGGGGCCGTTGACGGCGGCGACGGCCAGCCGTCCCCCTTCGTCGCGCAGCAGGTCGCGCACCTCGTCCTCGGTGGCCCGCACCGCCACCATGGCCCCGCCCTCGGGCAGGGACCCCATCAGCCGGGAGCGGACCGCGACGAGCCGGGCCGCGTCGGGCAGCGGGAGGACCCCGGCGACGTGGGCGGCGCTGATCTCGCCGATCGAGTGCCCGGCGAGGAAGTCGGGGCGCAGGCCCCACGATTCGAGCAGCCGGAACAGCGCCACCTCCACCGCGAACAGCGCGGGCTGCGTGTAGCCGGTGCGGTCGAGGTCCTCGCCGCCCTCGGCGACCACGTCCGCGAGCGGCCGGTCCAGGAACGGGTCCAGCTCGGCGGCGACCTCGTCGAAAGCCCCGGCGTAGCGGGGGAAGGCGTCGTACAGCCCGCGCCCCATGCCCGCGCGCTGCGACCCCTGCCCGGTGAACAGGAAGCCGAGCTTCCCCGGCGCCACCGCTCCCGTCACGACCGCGGCCGACGGCGTGCCCGCGGCCAGCGCGTCGAGTCCGCTCAGCAGACCGTGGCGGTTCGAGGCGGTGACGACCGCGCGGTGATCCAACAGCGCGCGCCGGGTGGCCAGCGCGTGGCCGATCGAGGCGACCGAGTGCTCCGGGGTGACGAACTCCCGCAACCGCGCCGCCTGGGCCCGCAACGCCGCCTCGGTGTGCCCGGACACCGACCACGACAGCACCTGACGGTCACGGTCGGCGGTCTGCGGAACGGCGACCGCGGGCACCGCGGCCTGCGAACCAGCGGCCAACGGCACCGCGTCCATCCGCGCCGCGAGCGGCGGAACAGCGGCCTGCGAAACGGCATCCACCCCCACCCCGGCCTCCGAAACGGCGGCCTGCGAAACGGCTGCCTCCGAAACCGCGGCCTGCGGGACGGTGTCCAGCACGGCGAGCGGTTCGGTGAGGAGGGCGTCCGTCCAGGTCGTGGGCGGCTGGGCGAAGATCGGCTCGGCGGCGGTCGGCGGGCCGGTCCTCGGTGCGGGTGGTTCGGCCACCACGACGTGGCAGTTGGTGCCGCCCATCCCGAAGGAGCTGACACCGGCCACCAGCGGGCGGTCCTCGCGCGGCCAGGGGGTCAGCCGTCGCTGGACCTCCAGGCCCAGCCAGACCAGCGAGAGGCGCGGGGCGGGGGCTTCGAAGTTGAGGCTGGCGGGCAGTTTGCGGTGGCGGATGCTCAGCAGCACCTTGATCAGCCCGGCGATGCCGGCGGCGCTCTCCAGGTGCCCGATGTTGGTCTTGACCGAGCCGATCCGCAGCCGCGCGTCGGCGGCCCGACCGCAGCCCAGCGCACCGCCCAGCGCGGCGGCCTCGATCGGGTCGCCGATCGGGGTGCCGGTGCCGTGCAGCTCGACGTACTGCACGTCGTCGACGGCGACGCCGGACTTCCCGTACGCCTCCCGCAGCATCGCCTCCTGGGCGGGCGCGCTCGGCACGGTGAGGCCGTCGGTGGCGCCGTCGTTGTTGATCGCGCTGCCCAGGATCACGCCGTGGATCCGGTCGCCGTCGGCCCGCGCCAGGCCCAGCGGCTTGAGGACGACGACCCCGCCGCCCTCCCCCGGCACGAAACCGTTGGCACGGCCGTCGAACGCGTAGGTCGTGCTGTCCGGCGACAGCGCGCCGAAGCGCTGCTCGGCCAGCACGTTGCCGGGCAGCAGGTTCAGGTTGACACCCGCGGCGATGGCGAGGGTCGATTCGCCGCTGCGCAAGCTGGAGCAGGCGAGGTGCACCGCGGCCAGCGAGGACGACTGGGCGGTGTCGACCGTCAGGCTCGGCCCGTTGAGGCCGAGGTGGTAGGAGACCCGGTTGGCGATGATCGCGCGGTTGACGCCGGTCATCGTGTGCTGCGTGATCGCCCGCTCGCCCTGCTGGTGCACCAGTGCCGCGTAGTCGTCGCGCAGCGCGCCGACGAAGACCGACGTGCGGCTGGCCCGCAGCGAGGCCGGGACGACGCCCGCGTCCTCGATCGCCTCCCACACGAGTTCGAGCACGAGCCGCTGCTGGGGGTCCATGGCCGCGGCCTCGCGCGGCGAGACGTGGAAGAACGCCGCGTCGAAGTCGCCGACGGAGTCGAGGAAACCGCCGCACCGGGGTCCGGGGACGCCTTCCCACCGCCCGTCCGGGGCGTCGACGACGGCGTTCCTCCCCTCCTCCAACAGCTTCCAGTAGGCGGCGGGGCCGTCGGCGTGGGGGAAGCGGCACGCGTAGCCGATGACGGCGACGGCCTCCAGCTCGGGCTCCGGGACGCGGTGGGTCTTCTCGGCGGACACGTGACTCCTCACTCGACTTCCGTAGGTGCGGGACGGTGTTCGGCGTCCGCTACCACTCCACCCGCAGGCGGGCGAGGCCCCGGATCGACAGGCCTTCCTTCCACACCACCGACTCCGGGCCCTCGGCGACGCGCAGGTCGGGGAAGCGCCGCAGCAGGCGTTCCAGGACGATCCGGAGCTGGAGCCTGGCGAGCGGCGCGCCGACGCAGCGGTGCACGCCGTGCCCGAACGTCAGGTGGGGGACGTCCTGCCCGCGCGGGCACAGGCCTTCCGGCGTCGTCCAGGTGTCGGTGTCCCGGTTGCCGTGCAGCAGCGAGACGACGACGGCCTCACCGGCCTGCACGGTGACCGCGCCGAGCCGCACCGGTTCCACCGCGACGCGGGGGAAGCTCAGCGGGGTGGACGGCGTCAGCCGCAGCAGCTCGTCGACCACCGGGTCCAGCGTCTCGGGACGGGCGCGGAGGTCCGCGTGAGCGGCCGGGTCCGACAGCAGGGCGAGTACCGACAGACCGATCTGCCCGACGGTGGTCTCGTACCCGGCCATCAGCAGGGACAGCCCCAGCGTCAGCAGTTCGCCCTGCGACAGGGTGCCCTGGTCGTGCGCCGCGATGAGCCCGGTGAGCAGGTCCTCGTCGGTGCCCCGCCGCTTCCGCTCGATCAGCTCCGCCATGTAGTCGACGAGTTCGAGGCGGCGCCGGGACTTCTCCCTCGGTGTGCTGGCGGAGATGTCGAACAGCACCTCGACCCGGTCGCGGAAGAGGTCGCCGTCCTCGGGCGGGACGCCGAGCAGCGAGCACAGCACGGACAGCGGCAGCGGTGTCGCCAGCTCCGCGACGAGGTCGGCGCCGGGCCCGGCCGCGGCGAGCGCGTCCAGGCGCTCGTCGGCGAGGCGTTCGACGGCCGGTGTCAGCGCGGCCACCCGGCGGGTGCTGAACGCCCCGCTCACCACGCGGCGCAGCCGGGCGTGGTCCGCGCCGTCCATGCTCATCACGGCGTCCGGCGCGGGCTGGGAGTCGTTGAACCGCGGCGCGCCCGGTTTGGTCGCCGCCGCCCGGCTGAAGCGCTGGTCGGAGAGCACCAGGCGACCGAGGGCGTAGTCGCGGACCAGCCACATCTTGTCGCCCATCGGCGTGACGATCGGGACGACACCGTCCCCCGGCGTCATGAACGCCGGGAGCGGCCCGAGGTGGTCGGCGCCGTGCCGCGCGCCCATCACGTGCTCTTCCGCGGGCCCGCGGTGACGCGGCGTTCCGCCTCGCGCAGCGTCTCGACCGTCCGGTTGAAGGCGATGCGCACGTGGTCGCGGCCTTCGGCCGGGTCGCCGAAGAACGGCGCGCCGGGGGCGACCAGCACACCGGAGCGCTCCAGCAGGGCGAGCGCGAACGCCCGGCAGTCCTCCCGGCCGCCGGTCAGCGGGCTGATGTCGGCGAACAGGAAGATGCCGCCCTCCACGGGCGCGAACTTCATCCCCATGCCGGAGAACACCTCCTGCGCCAGGTCGCGACGGCGGCTCGTCTCGCGGCACACCTCGTCCAGGTCGACCGACCGCGCGGCGCTCGCGGCCGCCGCCTGGAGGGGCGCGGCCGTGCCGTTGGTGGTCAGCTCGTGCACGCGCCGGAACGTCTCCGTGCGCACGGGGTCGCTGCGCAGGAAGCCCAGCCGCCAGCCGCTCACCGCGTGACTCTTGGACAGCGAGCCGATGACGACGTTCCGCCCGGTGAACGCCGGGATCTCGGTGGCCGAGACGTGCGCCCTGCCGTCGAAGACGAAGGAGCGGTACACCTCGTCGCAGATCACCGTGGCGTCCCAGCGCTCGCAGAGCGCGGCGATCTCCTCCATCTCCTCGCGGCTCAGCACCCGGCCGGTGGGGTTGGCCGGGGTGTTCAGCAGGACCGCCCTGGTCCGGGCGTTGAAGGCCGCCGCCAGTTCCGCCGGGTCGTACCGCCACTCCGGACCGTGCAGCCGGACGAACCGGAGGCGGGCGCCGACCAGCGCGGCCGACGCGGCGAGCTGCTCGTAGCCCGGCGAGAACAGGACGACCTCGTCGCCGGGGTCCAAAGTGGACAGCAGGGCGATGTAGAGCGCCTCGGTCGCGCCCGCGGTGACGGTGATCTCCCGCTCCGGGTCGGCGCCGTCGCCGAGCATGTCGGCGATCAGCCGCCGCAGCTCGGCGTCGCCCGCCGGGTGCTCGTACTGGTTCCGCCCGGCCCGCATGGCCGCCGTCGCCTCGTCGACGAGGCTCGCCGAGGTCGACGGGTAGCCGGGGGTCCCGACGGCCAGGTCGATGGCTCCGCTCGCGCGGGCCATAACGAACAGCTCGGTCAGGCTGTTGCCCGCGAGCCCCGCCGTCCGCGTGGACGTCGGCGCTCTCCGGGACTCCGCGTGCACCATGTCTTGTCCTCCTGGGGAAGTGGTCGCGTGCTTCAGATCTCGGGCCAGTCGGCCGGGTCCACCCCGTGGCGGCAGAGGAAGGCGTAGGCGATCCGCTCCAGCCCGATGCCGACGCACCCCGAGTACGCGGGCGACCCGCCCGCGGTCGTGATGTCGAACGCCTCGCCGAACTTCGTGCCGTGCAGGTTGAACGAGCCGACGGAGATCGTGCGCCCGTCGACCACCGGCATCTGGAGCTCGTACTTCATCCTCAGCGCCCGCTGGACCATGGCCCGCTTGGCGTCGGCGCCGTTGGTGAAGAACGGGTCGTTGGCGATCTCCACGTGGCCCGCGAGCCGGAGGTCGTCGACCAGCGAGCACACCGCCGTGACGAGGTTCTGCCGCAGGTCGGTCACCCACTTGCGGCTGCCGAAGAAGACGACCTCCCGCATGGTGAAGTCCCACAGGCGTTCCAGCGTGAGGTGGTAGCGCGACTCGAACCGGAAGATCTTGCCGGTGGCCGTCAGCACCGCGCCCCCGTCCGGCACCCGGCTCCCGGCGAGCTGGTGGTAGGAGTGGTAGCAGACCGTGGGCGACAGGCAGTACCCGATGTGCTCGGTCCGGCTGTCCATGAAGGACGACTTGTCCTCCGCCGCCTCGAACTCGGTCGCGAACCCCTGGTACACGTCGGCGTCGGAGTGGAAGCGGCCGACGGTCATCAGGAACTGCGGGAAGGAGTCGAAGTACCCCGCCCGGTGCAGCGCGGTGGTGGGGATCAGGGCCGGGTACCAGTTGTCGACCGCCCCGAACCCCTCGACGGCCAGCGCGCGCACCCGGTGGTCGATCCGGTACAGCAGGGTCGCCAGCGCTCCGGCCGCGGCGTAGGCCCCGTCGCCCATCCTGGTCACGAGACCGTGCCGCTCCAGGTCGCCGAACTCGACGCGCGAGGCGCGCGGCATCGCCATCGACTGCCACACGGCCGGGTTGTCCTCGACCCCGCCCTGCGGCAGCACGTCCCGGCCCACCACCAGGTTCAGCTTGCGGCCGATCTCGGCCGGGTCGACGTCGACGGCCGTGGAGATCTCGACCTCCCGGACCTCGCCGCCCAGCCCGTGCACGAGGGTGAACCCGTGGATCTCGGACGCGGCGTAGTAGACGCGCTTCGCGAACTCCTCCGCCATGCCCGCCGGTACTCCGGGGGACAGTGCGATCGAGTACTCCGGCATCGGTGCGACTCCTCAACGGCGAAAGCGCTCACTGGTCGACAGCTCGGCGGCTGTCCTGGTCACGGAGGTGCGCGGGGGCGGCCAGCTCGCCGCGCACCAGGTTCAGCAGCGCCGTGCGCGCCGTGTGGACGAAGAAGTGGCTGCCGGGCAGGACGTGGTGCTCGAACCGGCCGGTGCTCTCCGCCGACCACGGCTCCACCCTGGTGTGGGGGACGTCGGTGTCCTCGGCGCCGCTGAACGCGATCACCGGGCAGGTGAGCGGGCTCCCGGACCGGTACTCGTAGGTCTCGAACACCGCGAAGTCGGCCCGGATCGTCGGCAGGAAGTGCCGCAGCAGCCCCGGTTCCTCCAGCACCTCCTCGGGCAGCCCGCCGAGGATCCGGAGCCGCTCGACCACCTGCGCGTCCGTCCCGTCGTGCACCGGCGGGTGCTCCCGCGCGAGCCGGGGAGCCGGGCCGCCGGAGACGAACAGCGCCCACGGCTCGTCCGCGCCGCGCCGCCGGAGTTCCCGCGCCAGCTCGAACGCGACGAGCGCGCCCAGGCTGTGGCCGAAGAGCGCGTACGGCACGTCCAGCTCGTCGGTGATGCCCGAGGCCAGCGCGTCCACGAGCGCGTCGAGCCGGGCGAAGGCCGGTTCCCGCAGGCGGGTCTGGTGGCCGGGCGGTTCGACGGGGCAGACCTCGACGTCGTCGCCGAGAGCGCCCCGCCACGGCTGGTAGACCGAGGCCGCCCCGCCCACGTAGGGCAGGCAGAACAGCCGGACGGCGGGTGCCGTCGGGTGCGGCGGGCCGACGATCCAGCCTCCGGCCCGCCGGTCCGTGCCTTGTGAAGCCATGGGGTGCAAGGGATTCCTCCTCTCGACTACTTGCTGATCTCCGCGTCGACGTCGGGCTGGTCGGTGTCGTCCACGTCGGCGACCGACTTCTCGACCTCGGGCACGGGAACGCGGGCGACGAACAGCGACACGGCGCACAGCGCGGCGGCGACGGCCATCGCGATGTACATGGCCTGGTACCCGAGCACCCCGATGAGCACGGCGCCCGCGGCGATGGACGCCGACTGGACGGCGTCGGTGACGCTGCTGACCGCCGCGTTCGCCCGCCCCTGCATGCGCGAGGGCGTGTACAGGTGCAGCGCGGTGCCGAGCGCGACCATCACGAACGGCAGGCCGAGTCCGAACAGGACCACGCCCGCCAGGAAGAAGGGGACGCCCGGCAGCAGGCAGAACCCCAGTCCCGCGGCGATCAGGACGTAACCGGCACTGGTGCCCCTGACCTCGCCCCACCGCTTCACCGCCGTGCCCGCGATCAGCCCGCCGAGCACGGAACCCCCGCCCTGGAACGAGGTGATCACACCGAGGAACGCGGCCTGCTGCCCGAGGCCCTGGTTCGCCGCGAAGATGGCGGTCTCCAGCAGGCCGACGACGGCCATGAACGCCAGCGTCGTGAGCGAGAGGCGGAGCAGGAGCGGCACGCCGCGGATGAAGCGGAACCCGGCGACGACGGAGGTGAGGAACCGCTCACCGGCGGGCTCGGGCTCGGATTCCACGACCTTGATGGACACCAGCAGCAGGACGGCCACCACGAACGTCCCGGTGCCGAGCACCGCGAGCGAACGGCCGCCGAACGCGACGTACACCGCCGCGCCGAGCGCCGGGGACACGATCCGCACGCCCTGGCTGACGGCGATGATCAGGGACCGCGCCGCCGCCGCGTCGGCGGACGGCAGGACGTCCTTCAGCAGCGCCGGCGAGGCCGGGCTCGCGGAGAGCACCCCGTAGCAGAAGGTGACCACGTAGATGATCCACACCTGCTCCGCGCCGCGCACCGCCAGCAGCGCGAGGAACAGCACGGCCATGCCGCTGTACATGCCGACCATCAGCCGCTTCCGGCTGACCCGGTCGACGAGGTGGCCGAGCAGCGGCGCGAACAGCCCCGGCACCGTGATGGCCAGGAACACCGCGCCCGCCGCGGCGTTGGACCCGGTCAGGTCCTTCACCCAGATGGCCAGCGAGAGGTAGACGGCCGTCTCGCCGAAGCTCGTCACCACCCCGCAGACGAAGAGCCTGCGGAAGCGCGGGTTGGTGCGCAGTAGCGTCCACATGAGAGTTCCCTCGGTGCCGCGGGTGGGGTGGGGCGGACGGTCAGTTCTCGCCCATGGCCAGGCGGAGGCTCTTGGGCCGCATGTCGGTCCACACCTCTTCGACGTGCTCCAGGCACTTCTCCTTGGTGCCGCTCACGCCGACGGCGTGCCAGCCCGCCGGGACGGCCCTGCCGACGGCCCAGATCGAGTACTGCTCCTCGTCGTTGACGACGACGTCGTACTCCGGCGCGGTGGTGGTCGACTCGCTCATGGTGGTTCTCCTCGCTGGTGTTCGGATCGGGTTCAGCCGGTGGGCGCGTTCTCGGTGTCCCGCGCGACCGCGGTGACGAGGGCGCGCAGGGTGGGCTCGGCCAGGAAGTCGGCGAGGTCCACCTCCACGCCGAAGGACTCGTCCACGCGGGCGAGCAGCTTCAGCGCCTTGATCGAGTGGCCGCCCAGCGCGACGAAGCTGTCGTCCGGGCGGGCGTCGGCCGTGCCGAGGGACTCGCACCAGAGCGCCGTGACGGCCTCGGCGAGGGGGTCGTCCTCCGGCGGTGGCCCGGTTTCGCCGTGCGGCGATGGGAGGTCCTCGGGCAGGGACGCGAGCAGCGCGGCGCGGTCGACCTTGCCGTTCGCGTTGAGGGGCAGGCGATCGGTGACGACGACGGCCGGGACCATGTACCCCGGCAGGCGGGTGCGCAGGGCC
Source organism: Umezawaea endophytica (assembly GCF_025061645.1). Classification (GTDB taxonomy): domain Bacteria; phylum Actinomycetota; class Actinomycetes; order Mycobacteriales; family Pseudonocardiaceae; genus Umezawaea; species Umezawaea endophytica. The sequence goes on from NZ_JANYMP010000001.1 coordinate 427,485, forward strand.
TCGCCGATCCCGGCGGCGTCGGCCAGGTCGGCGCCACCGGTGACGCAGGCCAGCAGTTCGGTGCTGTCGGCCGTGGCGCGGGCGAACACGACAGCGTCGGTGACGCCGGGCAGTGACCGCAGCGCCAACTCGATCTCACCGAGTTCTACCCGGAACCCGCGGACCTTGACCTGGTCGTCCGTGCGGCCGACGAAGTGGAACGTCCCGTCGGCCGTCGGCCGCACCCGGTCCCCGGTGCGGTACAGCCTGCCGCCCGCGGGACCGAACGGGTCGGGCACGAACGAGGCCGCCGTGAGCGCCGGGTTCCCGTGGTAGCCCAGTGCCAGGCCCTCTCCCCCGACGTACAGCTCGCCTTCGACGCCTGCCGCCACCGGTTCGCCGTGGAGCCCGAGCGCGTAGGCGGTCGAGCCGGAGACGGCCCGGCCGATCGACAGCGGGCCGGGGTCGAGGTCGGCGGGGGTGACCCGCTGGAGGGTGCTGACCGTGGTGTTCTCGGTGGGGCCGTAGACGTTCACGACCCGCGCGGGCGGCTGGTGCGCCATCAGCCGCGTCAGGCGCTGCTCGTCGGCCTTCTCGCCGCCGAAGATCAGCAGCCGGACGCCGCTCATCGCGTCCGGCGCGAAGTCGATCACCGTGTGGAGCAGCGCGGTGGGCAGGCCGAGGACGGTGACGCGCTCCTCGTCGAGGAACGCGCGCAGCCTGGCCGGCGACAGGGCGTCCTCCTTGTCGCCCACCACCAGCACGGCGCCGGAGCCCAGCGCGCCCCACAGCTCCAGGATGGACGCGTCGAACGCCGGGTTGCAGAGGTGGGCGACGCGGTCGTCGGAGTGGTAGACGATGCCCTCGGCGTCGGGCACCAGTCGGCTGATCCCGCGGTGCGGGACGACGACGGTCTTCGGACGCCCGGTGGAGCCGGAGGTGGAGATCAGGTACGCGGGGTCCTCGCCGACGACCCGCACCGGGACCGCCGGGTCGGCGCGGCGGGCGCGGAGCAGGTCCTCCAGGTCGAGGACGCGCAGCTCCGGCGGGAGCGACGGGTGCGACCCGGTGACGAGCACCGCGTCGGCCACGCCGAGCAGTGCCGTGCGGACGCGGTCCGGCGGCTGGTCGGGGTCGAGCGGCAGGTAGGCGCAGCCCGCGTAGAAGATGCCCAGGTACGCGCACACCGAGTCGATCCCGCGCGGCAGCGGGACGGCCACGACGCCACCGCGGCGCAGGCCCGCGGCCCGCAGGCCGGTGGCGATGGCGACCGCCCGCTCGTCGAGCTGCCGGTACGTCAGCTCGACGCCCCGGTGCCGCACCGCGGGCGCGTCCGGCCGTTGCGCGGCGCGCAGGCGGACCAGTTCCGGGATGGGCCGCAGGCCGCCGGTCGCGGCGCGGTCCGGGTCGGTGTGGGACGTGGCGGCGGTGGGCGGGCGGCCCGGCAGGCTCAGCGGCGCGTCCGGGCGGGCGAACGCGGCCCGCGCGGCGTCGACCAGTCCGGTGTGGACGTCCACGGCCTTCTCCGCGGAGAACAACCCGGTGAGGTACTCGAACTCGGTGGTCGTGCCGTCCGGCCCGCGGGTGACCGACCACAGCAGCTCGTACTTGGCCGTGCCCGTCGGCAGCAGCTCGCGGTGCGCCACCAGCCCGTCCAGCCGCAGCGCGGTGCCCGCGGCGTCGAGGTAGGTGAGACCGGCCTGCACGAGCGGCGCGCGGGCGGGGTCGCCGCCGGGACCGAGGTCCTCGACGACGGTCTGGAACGGCACCCCCCGGTGGGCCAGGGCCTCGGCGGTCGCGCGCCGGACCTGGCGGGCCAGGTCCCTGGTGGTGGTGCCGTCCGGGAGGAGCAGCCGCAGCGGCACCGGGTCGACGAACATCCCGATCTCGCCGCGCTGCTCCGGGGTCCGCGAGGAGGCGGCGATGCCGATCACCACGTCCCGTTCGCCGGTCAGCGAGACGAGGCCCGCGACGTAGGCGACGATCCAGGTCATGAACGGGCTGAGGCGTTCACCGGCCGCGAGGTCCGCCATGCCCGCCAGCAGGTCCTCCGGGCAGGCCAGCGCGTGCACGGCGCCCGCGCTGCCCGGTGACGCCGTCCGCGGCAGGTCGTGCGGCAGCGCGATGCCCCGCGGGGCGCCGGCGAGGGTGCGCCGCCAGTAGGCGCGGGACTCGTCCTGATCGAACAGCCGCGAGGACGTCCCGGCGACCGCGTCGGCCCTGGGCCCGACCTCGGCCCCGGAGTACAGGCGGCCGAGGTCGTCCTCCAGCACGGCGAGCGAGGCGCCGTCGCACACCAGGTGGTGCACGGTGAGCAGCAGCAGGTCGTCCTCGTCGCCGCGGTCGACGGCCAGCGCGCGCAGCAGCGGCGGGTTCGCCAGGTCGAACGGGCGGCGGGCGTGCTCGTCGATCAGCTCCCGCACGGTCGTCTCCGGCAGGCCGAACGCGTCCAGCCAGCGGCACTCGACGGTCGCCGCGGCCGACGTGACCGCCCGGCCCGGTGCCTCGAAGCCCCGGCGCAGGGCGTCGTGCCGGGCGACGAGCGCGTCGAGCGCGGTCCGCAGCCGCGGCACGTCGACGCGTCCGGGAACCCGGTACAGCGCGGCGATGTGGTAGGTCGGCGAGCCGGGGTGCAGCCGTTCCGCGAACCACAGCCGTTCCTCGGCCGGGGTGAGCGGACGCTCCTCACCCGCGGGCCGGGGGTCGGTCAGGAACGACAGCAGCCCACCGAACTCCGGGTGCTGGTACACGAGGTCGAGGTCGAGATCGGTGCCGGTGAGGGCCCGCAGGCTGATGGCGGTCTCCACCGCCAGACCGGAGTCGCCGCCCGCCTCGAAGAAGTCGTCCTCCGGGCTGACGTGGTCGACGCCGAGCATGGCGCACCAGATGCCCGCGACGGCCTCGCGCAGACCGTCGGGCCGCTCAGTCATCCGAGCCTCCCGCCACGGGCTCACGGACGACCAGCCAGTCCCCGATCGCCAGCGCGTCGATGGTGGAGCGGGCGTAGGTCTCGACGGCTTCGACCGGGGTGCGCACGATCGGCTGGCCGCGCAGGTTGAACGAGGTGTTGAGCACGACCGGCGTGCCGTGGTCGTCGCCGAACCGGCGGATCAGCGCGTGGAAGCGCGGAGCCGACTCCTGCTCGACGACCTGGACCCGCGCGGAGCCGTCGACGTGGGTGATCGACGTCAGCCGCTCGCGGTACCGCTCGCGCACCTGCGTGACGAACAGCATGTGCCGGTAGCGGCTCTCCTGGCCCTCCTCGATCTCGAAGTACTCCCCCGCCTCCTCGGCGATCACCGCGGGCGCGAACGGCCGGAACTCCTCGCGCTGCTTGACGACCGCGTTCAGGTGCTCGCGCATGTTCGGCGCGGTCGGGTCGGCCAGGATGCTGCGGTTGCCGAGCGCTCTCGGGCCGAACTCCATGCGCCCCTGGAACCAGGCGACCACGGAGCCCGATCCGATGAGGACGGACACCTCCTTCAGCAGCGACTCGCCGGGCAGGCGGCGCACCTGGTGGCCGGGTCCCAGCGCCGCCACGGCCGCCTCGACGTCGGCGTCGCCGAACTCGTCGCCCCAGTAGGGCATCCCCATCGGCTGGGGGTCGGCGGGGACGTGCTCGCGCAGCACGTGCAGCGCCGCGCCGAGCGCGGTCCCGTCGTCGCCCGCCGCGGGCTGGATGAAGACCCGGTCGAACAGGCCGCTGCGGGAGATGAGCCCGTTGGCGGTGCAGTTGAGCGCGACACCGCCGGCCAGGCAGAGGTTCGAGGACGTCGGTCCGCCCTCGATCCCCTCGCGCAGCACGAAGAGCAGCCCCTCCTCCACCGCCCGTTGCAGCACGGAGGCGATGTCCATGTGCCGCTGGGTGATCGGCGCGTCCGGGTGGCGCGCGGGCCCGAACAGCTCTTCGAGGCGGCGGATCGCGCCGCTGTGCGTCTCGCGCTCGGCGGGTGTCCGGTCGTGGGCCAGCAGCGGCACGGCCAGCGCGCCGCCCGGTCGGACCTCGACCAGCTCGACGTCCGGGAAGGCGCCGGTGTCGCCGTAGGGCGCGAGCCCCATCACCTTGTACTCGTCCATGCCGGGCAGGAACCCGAGGTACTGGGTGACGACGCTGTAGAGGATGCCGAGCGAGCTGGCGATCGGGTACGTGCGGAGGGTTTCCAGCGTGCTGCCGCGTCCGGCGAACAGGGAGGTCGACTCCGCCTCGCCCATGCCGTCGGCCACGAGCACCACCGCGTCGGGGAACCCGCTCAGGTGGTAGCTGCTGGCGGCGTGCGCCAGGTGGTGGGGTACGCGGACGAGCTTGCGCTCCCAGTCCTGGTCCGGGTAGTGCGCCCGCAGCACCTCGAGCTGGACCTGCTCGCTGTAGGCCTCCCGGTACCAGCGCCGGAGGTTGTCGTCCAGCTCGAAGGCGGGCGATGGCTCGTAGCGGAACCCGTGCGCGACGAGGTCGACGTCGTCCAGCGTCACGCCCGCCATGCGCAGGCAGGCCTCGATGGCGTCCACGGGGAACGCGCCGGTGCCCTTCACGCCGTCGTGGCGCTCCTGCGCCGACGCCGCGACGACGCCGTTCTCGTCGACCAGCGCGGCGGCCGAGTCGAGGCCCTGCACCAGGCGCTGCTCCCGCCAGTCGAGTCCGGGCGTCAACCGCTTCTTGAGCGCAGCGGTCCGGTCGAGCCCGCTGAAACCGAGGACCAGCACGTCAATCTCCTGTCTGAGCGGTGGAGCCGCGGAGGGCGTCGGCGACGGCCTTCACCCGTGGGCGGCGCATGAGCTGGAAGTGGTCGCCGTCGACGTGCGTGACCGCGAGGGTCCCGGTCAGGCCGCGCCACGCGGCGGCGATGAGGTCGGCGCCGTCACCGGACGCGAGGACGAGGTCGGTCGGGCCGTCGAACGCCGCCGGGCGGTGCTCCACGAGACCGGTGAACACGTCGCGCCAGAAGGCCATGAGCGCGGCGAGCGTGGGCCCGTCGAGTCCGGCCACGGCCGCCGGGTCCACCCCGAGCGTCACGAAGAGGCGGTCGGCCCCGTCGAACTCCAGGAGCGGCGCGGGTCCCCGGTCGAGGACGGCCCCGCGGAGCGCGGCGAGGGTGGCGATGTCCAGCCGTTCCGCCTCCACGTCGGCGGTGCGCCGCGGATCGGAGTCGACCAGGACGAGGCGGTGGACGCGGATCCCCCGGTCGGTCAGCGCGCGGGCCAGCTCGTGGGCGATCACGCCGCCCGCCGACCAGCCCGCGACCACCGGCTCGCGGTCCCCGAGCACCGGTGCCAGTTCGTCGGCGTACCGCTCGGCCAGTCCGGTGAGGTCCGTCGCGCCGGAGTCCTCGCCGCCGATGCGGCCCTGCACGCCGAACGCCTCGAAGTCGGCCGCCACCTCGCCGAGGAGGTCCCGGTAGCTGAACAGCGTGCCGCCGACGGGGTGGACGAGGACGAGCGGACGGGCACCCCGGACACCGCCGAGTGGCACGACGGCGCGGTTCTCGGCCGGTCCGCCGCGGAGGAGCCCGTCGACCCGTTCGGCCTGCTCCGCGACGGTGGACGCCGTGTACAGGTCGGCCAGCGGGATCTCGGTCGCGAAGTCGCGGCTGAGCGCCATCCTGAGGCGGATGGCGAGCAGGGAGTGCCCGCCGAGGCCGAAGAAGTCGTCGTGCGCGCCGACGTCCGCCAAGCCCAGCACCGCTCGCCAGGCGGCGGCGATCCGCTGCTCGGTCCCGGTTCGCGGGGCCACGACGTCCCGGCGGGGAAGGCGGGTGTCGACGTCCTCGGGAACGGTCAGGGCCTTGCGGTCGAGCTTGCCGCCGACGGTCATCGGCAGCGCGTCGACCGGCACCAGCACCGCCGGGACGGCCGCGGCCGGGAGCCTGCCCAGCAGGTACTCGCGGATCCGGTCGAGCGCGATCCCCTCGGCCACGACCAGGTGGCCGACCAGCCGCAGCCGTCCGCCGACGCGGTGGGCGGAGACCGCCGCCGCCTCGATCGCGGGGTGGGCGCGCAGCACCGCTTCGACCTCTTCGGGTTCGACGCGCTGGCCCTGGATCTTCACCTGGTGGTCGTTGCGGCCCAGGAACTCGATCTGCCCCTCGGCGGTGTACCGACCGAGGTCACCGGTCCGGTACAGGCGGCTGCCGGGCTCGCCCCACGGATCGGGCACGAACACCGCGGCCGTCGCTCCCGGTCGCCGGACGTAGCCGCGACCGACACCGGGTCCGCCGATGACGATCTCGCCGGGCGATCCCGGTGGCACCTCGTGCAGGTCGTCGTCGACCAGGTGCACCCGCACGTTGCCGTACGGCCTGCCGATCACCGACGACTCGTGCGCGCCGATGTCCGCGTACGCCGCGTCGACCGTCACCTCGGCGGGGCCGTACATGTTGTGCCCGACCACCTCGGGGTGCGAGCGGAAGGCCTGCCACAGGTCCGGCGGGCACACCTCCCCACCGAACGCGATCAGCTTCGGCGGGTGCGGGGTGTCCAGCAAACCCGCCTCCACCATGACCTGGACCTGCGAGGTGGCGACGTCGATGACGTCCACCGCCCGTGACGGGTCCTGCGCCAGCTCGACCAGGTGCCTCGGATCACGACCCTCCACACCGGACACGACCAGCAGCAGGTGGCCGTCCAGCAGCGGCAGGACCTGCGTCAGGAAGAAGTCGGAGATGAACGCGGACGTCCCGGTCAGGACCCGCGCCTGCTGCCCGGCCGCCAGCCCGGCTCGCCGCATCCTGGGCATCAGCAGGGTTTCCGCGTAGTTCGCCAAGCCGCCGTGGTCGACCATCACGCCCTTCGGGCGACCCGTCGACCCGGACGTGAACATCACGTACGCCAGGTCCCGAGCGCCCACGCGAGGCAGGTCGACCTCCGGCACGTCGGCGTCCGACTCCGGGGCCAGGGTCGACCACGAGTCGGGCGCGGCCGTCGGGTCCGACGACACGACCACCGCCGGGACCGCGTCCGCCACCATCACGTCCAGCCGCGCGGCGGGCAGTTCCGGGTCCAGGGGCAGGAAAGCACCACCGGCCTTCCACGCCGCCCACACCGCGATCACCGCGTCGACACCGGGCCGCAGGTGCAGACCCACCACGTCACCGCGCCGAACTCCGGCCGCGACGAGTCGCCGGGCCAACACTTCGCTGCGCGAGTCCAGGTCGGCGAAGCTCAACCGCTCGTCACCCGACTCCACCGCGACGGCGTCCGGCCACAACACCACACGCTCGCGGAACAGCTCGTGGACGGGCGTGGCGCACACGGGCGCGGTGGTGTCCCCGGTCCACTCGGCGACGCGGCGCTGTTCGCGGTCGCTCGCGCGGAGGAGTTCGGCCACCGCGACGCGCGGGGACCCGCCCACCGCGTGCAGCAGGTCGGCGAACGACGCCGCCAGGTCCTCGGCCGCGCCAGCCTCGAACAGCCCGGTGTTCAGCGCCAGGGAGAGGTCGAGCCCGTCGGCGGTGCGCGCCGTGGCGAGGGACAGGTCGAACCGGTTGGCGCTGCCCTCGATCGGCAACTCCCGGAGGACCAGGTCGGCGGGTGCGCGATCGGCCGGGCCGGAGGGGTCCGTGCCCGCGGTGAAGGAGAACATGGTGCGGAACAACGGGTTCGCGCCCTCGGCCCGATCCGGCGCCACCGCCCGGACCACCTGTTCGAACGGCGCCTCCTGGTGCGCGAAGCCCCCCAGCACCACCTCCCGCACCCGGCCCAGGTGCGTCGCGAAGTCGTCGTCGGGGTGGACGACCACCCGCAGCGCCAGGGTGTTCACGAAGAAACCCACCAGCGGCGCGAGATCGGCGTGGTCCCGACCGGACACCGGCACGCCAACGGTGAAGTCGCGTTCGCCGGACCGGCGGGCCAGGAGGAGGGAGTACACAGCGAGGTAGACCATGAAGTCGGTGGCCCTGACCTCCGCGCGCACCCGGTCGAGCCCGACCAGCGCGTCGGCCGCGACGGTGCGCGAACTCGCCTCGAACGGCGCGGCGCCACCCTGCGCGCGACCGCCGGACGAGCGCGGCCACGGCGGCGGCGCGTCGTCGAGCGCCCGCCGCCAGTAGGCGATGGCGTCGTCCGCCTGGCGTTCGACCAGCCCGCGGTGCCAGACCGCGTAGTCGGCGTACCGCACGTCCAGCGGCGCCAACCCGGCACGGGCCGGATCGCCACCAGCCCGGTACAGGGCCCAGAACTCCTGCTCGACGATGTCCGAGGACCACTCGTCGATCGCCACGTGGTGCGCCACGAACAGCACCACGTGCCGATCCGCCGCCAGCCGCCACACGGTCACCCGCAGCACCGGCCCGGTACCGAGGTCGAACGGCCGTGCCACCTCCGCGTCGACGAGACCCGGCAGCTCCGCCTCCACGGCGTCCCGCACCGTCGGACCGCTCCAGGCCGCGGTGCCGACGCGCTGCACCACCCGGCCCGCGTCGTCGACGTGCAGCGTGGTGCGGAAGGACTCGTGTCGCTCCACCAACGCCTGGACCGCCGCGCCCACCGCGGCCACGTCGAGGTCACCGTCCACCTCGAAGCCCCAGGGGACGTGGTAGGTCGGGCTCTCCGGGGCCAACTGCCAGAGGAACCACTGCCGTTCCTGCGCGTGCGACGCGGGCAGTTCACGCCCCTCGACGCGGGGGATCCCCGCGACCGCGCCCGCCGCGACGCCCCGGTCGATCAACTCGGCCTGGCCCGCGACGGTCGGGTGCGCGAACACCTCGTGCAGGGCCAGGTCGGCGCCCAGCTCCGCCCTGACCCGCATGGCGAGCCGAACGGCCAGCAGAGAATGCCCGCCCGCCGCGAAGAAGTCCTCGTGCACACCGATGTCCGCCAGGCCCAGCACCGACTGCCAGGCGGCGGCGACCTTCCGCTCGGTCGCGGTCCTCGGCGCCACCGCGTCCCGGCCGAAGAGCCGAGCCTCGACGTCGTCCGGCACGGTCAGGGCCTTGCGGTCGAGCTTGCCGCCGACGGTCATCGGCAGCGCGTCGACCGGCACCAGCGCGGTCGGGATCGCCGCGGCCGGGAGCAGGCCCGCCAGGTGCTCGCGGATCTCGTCCCGGTCGAGCGCGAACCCCTCGGCCACGACCAGGTGGGCGACCAGCCTCGGCCGTCCGCCCGCGCGGTGCACGCCGACCGCCGCCGCGTCGACGGCGGGGTGCCCGCGCAGCGCGGACTCGACCTCCTCGGGTTCGACGCGCTGGCCCTGGATCTTGACCTGGTGGTCGTTGCGGCCCAGGAACTCGATCTGCCCGTCGGCGGTGTACCGCCCGAGGTCACCGGTGCGGTACAGGCGACTGCCCGGCTCACCCCACGGGTCCGGCACGAACACCGCGGCCGTCGCTCCCGGCCGACCGGCGTAACCGCGGCCCACGCCGGGGCCGCCGACCACGATCTCACCGACCGCTCCCGGCGGGACCAGGCCAAGGGTCTCGTCCACCAGGTGCACCCGGACGTCCCCGAACGGCCGACCGATCACCGGTGTGAGGTGGGCGCCGATGTCCGCGCAGGTCGCGTCGACCGTCGTCTCGGCAGGCCCGTACAGGTTCTGCGCGACGACCTCGGGGTGCGAGCGGAGGGCCCGCCACAGGTCGGGTGGGCACGCCTCGCCGCCGACCGCGACCAGCCTGGGCGGGTGCGGGGCGTCCAGCAGCCCCGCCTCCACCATCACCTGGATCTGCGAGGTCGTGGCGTCGATGACGTCCACCGCCCGCGCCGGGTCCTGCGCCAGCTCGACCAGGTGCCGCGGGTCCCGCCCTTCCGCGCCGGACAGCACGAGCAGCAGGTGGCCGTCCAGCAGCGACAGGACCTGGCTCAGGAAGAAGTCGGAGATGAACGCGGACGTCCCGGTCAGCACCCGGCACCGGCCACCGACGTCGAGCCCGGCCCGGCGCATCCTGGGCAGCAGCAGGGCTTCCGCGAAGTGGGCCAGGTTGCCGTGGTCGACCATCACGCCCTTGGCGCGGCCCGTCGACCCGGACGTGAACATCACGTAGGCCAGGTCCCGAGCACCGACGCGGGGCAGGTCGACCTCCGGCACCTCGGCGTCCGGGTCCAGTGACACGGTGCGCCACGAGGTCGGCGCCGTCTCCTCCCGCGACACGACCACCGCCGGGGCCGCGTCCGCCACCATCACGTCGAGCCGCGCGGCGGGCAGTTCCGGGTCCAGGGGCAGGAACGCGCCGCCCGACTTCCACACCGCCCACACGGCGATCACCGCGTCCACACCGGGCCGCAGGTGCAGACCCACCACGTCCCCGCGACGCACACCGGCCGCGACCAGCCGCCGGGCCAGCACCTCGCTCCGCGAGTCCAACTCCGCGAAGCTCACCACGACGTCACCGGACTCCACCGCGACGGCGTCCGGCCACAGCCCGACCCGGTCGCGCAGCGACTCGTGCACGACGCGGTGCTCCACGGCCCGGACGGCCTGCCCGGACCACGCGGCCAGGAGTTCCCGGTCACGGCGGCTCGCGCGCAGGAGGTCGGCCACGGCGGTGCGCGGCGAGCCCGCCACCGCGTGCAGCAGGTCGGCGAACGACGTCACCAGGTCCTCGGCCGCGGGTGCGCCGAAGCAGTCGCCGCTGAACTCCAGGGTCAGGTGGAGCCCGGCGGCCGTGCGCGTCGTGCTGAGCGACAGGTCGAAGCGGTCGTTCCCGCCGCCGAGCGGCAGTTCGCCGACGGTCAGGCCGTCGGGGGCGAGTCGGTCCGCGAGGTGCCCGCCATCCGTGAAGGAGAACATGGTGCGGAACAACGGGTTCGCGCCCTCGGTGCGATCCGGCGCGACCGCTCGGACCACCTGTTCGAACGGCGCCTCCTGGTGCGCGAAGGCTTCCAGCACCACCTCCCGCACCCGGCCCAGGTGCGCGGCGAAGTCGTCCTCGGGGTGGACGACCACCCGCAGCGCCAGGGTGTTCACGAAGAAACCCACCACCGACGCGAGATCCGGGTGCGTCCGACCGGACACCGGCACGCCAACGGTGAACTCGCGATCACCGGACTGGCGGGCCAGCAGCAGGAAGTACACGGCGAGGTAGACCATGAAGTCGGTGGCCCCGACCTCCGCGCGCACCCGGTCGAGCCCGGCCAGCGCGTCGGCCGGGACGGTGTGCCCGAGTTCGCCCGCCCCGGCGTTCTCCGCCAGGGCGTGCGGCCAGGAGGACGCCGTGCCGCCGAGGGCCCGCCGCCAGTGGGCGAGGTCCTCCTCCGCCCGGCTCTCCACCAGGTCCCGGTGCCAGGCGGCGTAGTCGGCGTAGGTGACGTCCAGCGGTGCCAGACCGGCGGCGGCGACGTCCCCGCCCGCCCGGTACAGCGCCCAGAACTCCGCCTCGACGACGTCCAGCGACCACTCGTCGATCACGACGTGGTGCGCCACGAACAGCACCACGTGCCGGTCCGGCGCGGTCCGCCACACGCTCACCCTCAGCACCGGCCCGGCGCTGAGGTCGAACGGCCGCTCCACCTCCCGGTCGACGAACGCCCGCAAATCGGCCTCGGCGACCTCGCGCACGGTCGTTCCACCGCTCCACCCGGCGGCGACGCGGTGCACCACCCGGCCTTCGTCGTCCACGTGCAGCGTGGTGCGGAACGACTCGTGGCGCTCCACCAACGCCTCGACCGCCGCGCCCACCGCGGCCACGTCGAGGTCACCACTCACCTCGTAACCCCACGGGACGTGGTAGGTCGAGCTTTCCGGCGCGAGCTGCCAGAGGAACCACTGCCGTTCCTGCGCGTGCGAGGCGAGCAGGTCGCGGCCCTCGCCGCGGTCGATCCGCGGGATGCCCGCGACAGCGCCCGCCGCGGCGCTCCGGTCGATCAGCTCGGCCTGGCCCGCGACGGTCGGGTGCGCGAACACGTCGTGCAGGGCCAACTCCACGCCCAGTTCCGCCCTGACCCGCATCGCGAGCCGAACAGCGAGCAGCGAATGCCCACCCACGGCGAAGAAGTCCTCGTGCACACCGACGCGGACGTCGCCGAGCACCGCCTGCCACGCGGCGGCGACCCGTTCCTCGGTCACCGTTCGCGGCGCGACCACGTCCGCCGCCTCGACGTCGTCCGGCAAGGTCAGCGCCAGGCGGTCGAGCTTGCCGCCGACCGTCATCGGCAGGGCGTCCACCCGCGCCAGCACCGTCGGGACCGCCGGCGCGGGCAGCAGACCGACCAGGTGCTCGCGAATCCGCTCCCGGTCGAGCGCGAACCCCTCGGCCACGACCAGGTGCGCGACCAGCCGCAGCCGTCCCCCGACGCGGTGGGCGGAGACCGCCGCCGCCTCGATCGCCGGGTGGGCGCGCAGCACGGCCTCGACCTCTTCGGGTTCGACGCGCTGGCCCTGGATCTTGACCTGGTGGTCGTTGCGGCCCAGGAACTCGATCTGCCCGTCGACCGTGAACCGACCCAGGTCGCCGGTCCGGTACAGGCGGCTTCCCGGCTCGCCCCACGGGTCCGGCACGAACACCGCCGCCGTCGCGCCGGGCCGCCGCACGTAACCGCGCCCCACGCCGGGTCCGCCGATCACGATCTCCCCCGCCGACCCCGGCGGGACCTCGTGCAGGTGCTCGTCGACCAGGTGCACCCGCGCGTTCCCGTACGGACGGCCGATCACCGGCGACCCGTGCGCCTCGACGTCCGCGTACGCCACGTCGACCGTCGTCTCGGCGGGACCGTACTGGTTGTGCCCGACCACGTTCGGGTGCGAGCGGAAGGCCTGCCACAGGTCCGGCGGGCACGCCTCGCCGCCGAACGTGATCATCTTCGGCGGGTGCGGGGTGTCCAGCAAACCCGCCTCCACCATCACCTGGACCTGCGAGGTCGCGACGTCGATGACGTCCACCGCCCGCGCCGGGTCCTGCGCCAGCGCGACCAGGTGCCGCGGGTCCCGGCCCGCCACACCGGACACGACCAGCAGCAGGTGACCGTCCAGCAGCGGCAGGACCTGCGTCAGGAAGAAGTCGGAGATGAACGCGGACGTCCCGGTCAGCACTCGGGCGTGCTGCCCGGTCGCGATCCCGGCCCGCCGCATCCGCGGCAGCAGCAGGACTTCCGCGTAGGTGGCGAGGTTGCCGTGGTCGACCATCACGCCCTTGGCGCGGCCCGTCGACCCCGACGTGAACATCACGTACGCCAGGTCCCGCTCCCCCACCACCGGCAGGACGACGTCCGGCACGTCCTCGCCCGCCGGGAACAGCGTCGGCCGCGAACCGGGCGCGGTCGCCGGGTCCAGCGACACGACCACGGCCGGAGCCGCGTCCTCCGCCATCGCGTCGAGCCGCACGGCGGGCAGTTCCGGGTCGAGGGGCAGGAACGCCCCGCCCGCCTTCCACGCCGCCCACACCGCGACGACCGCGTCCACACCGGGACGCAGGTGCAGACCCACGACGTCCCCGCGCCGAACCCCGGCCGCGACGAGCCGCCGGGCCAGCACCTCACTGCGCGAGTCCAACTCCGCGAAGCTCAACCGCACGTCGCCGAACTCGACCGCGACGGCGTCCGGCCACCGGCCCACCCGCTCGCGGAACAGCTCGTGGACGGGCGTGGCGCACCTGGGCACGGTGGCGTCGCCGGTCCACGCGGCCAGGCGCTGCTGTTCGTCGTCGCTCGCGCGCAGCAGGTCGGCCACCGCGCGCCGGGGCGATCCACCCGCCGCGCGCAGCAGGTCGGCGAACGAGGACACCAGTTCCTGGGCCGCTTGGGCCTCGAACAGGGCTGTGTCGAGCTGGAGCGTCAGGTGCAGGCCGTCCGGGGCGCGGGTGGCGCCGAGCGCCAGCTCGAACCGGTTGCCGCTGCCCTCGATCGGCAGGTCGCCGACGACCAGTCCGTCCGGGGCGTGGTCGGACCTGTCGCCGGAGCCCGTGCCCGTGCCCGTGGTGAAGGAGAACATGGTGTGGAACAACGGGTTCGCGCTTTCGGCGCGACCCGGCGCGACCGCTCGGACGACCTGTTCGAACGGCGCCTCCTGGTGGGCGAACGCCTCCAGCACCACCTCGCGCACCCGTTCCAGGTGCGCGGCGAAGTCGTCTTCGGGGTGGACGACCACCCGCAGCGCCAAGGTATTCACGAAGAAACCCACCAGTGGCGCGAGGTCGGCGTGCGTCCGACCGGACACCGGGACGCCCACCGTGAGGTCGCGCTCGCCCGAAGTCCGGGCGAGCAGCAGGAAGTACACGGCCAGGTAGACCATGAAGTCGGTCGCCCCGACCTCCGCGCGCACCCGGTCGAGCCCGGCCAGCGCGTCGGCCGGGACGGTGTGCGACGCCCCGGCGGGAGCGGACTTCTGCCCGTGGGTGTGCGGCCAGGGCGGCGGCGCGCCTTCGAGCGTTCGACGCCAGTAGGCGAGGTCTTCGTCCGACCGCCGCGCGACCAGCTCGCGGTGCCAGACCGCGTAGTCGGCGTACCGGACGTCCAGCGGCGCCAACCCGGCACGGGCCGGGTCACCGCCCGCCCGGTACAGCGCCCACAGCTCCTGCTCGAAGACGTCCGAGGACCACTCGTCGATCGCGACGTGGTGCGCCACGAACAGCACCACGTGCCGATCCGCCGCCAAGCGCCAGACGGTCACCCGCAGCACCGGCCCGGCGCCGAGGTCGAACGGCTGCCGCACGGCCGCCTCGACCAGCGCGGGCAGAGCGGCCTCGTCCGCGTCCAGCGCGGTCAGACCACCCCACTCCGCGGTGCCGACGCGTTGCAGCACCAGGCCTTCGGCGTCGACGCGCAGCGTCGTTCGGAGGGACTCGTGCCGGTCGACCAGCGCGGCCACGGCGGCGTCCAGCACCGCCACGTCGAGGTCACCGCTCACCTCGTAGCCCCAGGGGACGTGGTAGGTCGAGCTGTCCGGCGCGAGCTGCCAGAGGAACCACTGCCGTTCCTGCGCGTGCGACGCGGGCAGCTCACGCCCTTCGACGTGGGGGATCCCGGCGACCGGCGCGCTGCGGTCGATCAGCTCGGCCTGCGCGGCGATGGTCGGCCGTTCGAACACCTCGTGCAGGGGCAGGTCGGCGCCCAGCTCGGCGCTGATCCTCATGGCGAGGCGGATGGCGAGCAGGGAATGCCCGCCCAGGGCGAAGAAGTCGTCGTGCACGCCGACGCGGGAGCCGCCCAGCAGCCCCAGCCAGACCGCGGCGATCCGCCGCTCGGTCCCGGTGCGCGGGGCCACCACCTCCCGGTGGGGAAGGCCCGCCTCGACGTCGTCCGGCACGGTCAGCGCCGCGCGGTCGAGCTTGCCGCCCGCGGTCATCGGCAGCTCGGCGATCGGCACCAGCACGGCCGGGACCGCCGCGGCGGGCAGTCGGGACGCGAGATGGGCGCGGACGTCGTCCTGGTCCAGCGGACCGCCGACCGGGACCAGGTGGGCGACCAGCCGCAGCCGTCCGTCGGCGCCGAAGCGGTGGGCCGAGACCGCCGCCGCCTCGATCGCGGGATGGGAGCGCAGCACCGCCTCGACCTCTTCCGGTTCCACCCGCTGCCCCAGGATCTTGACCTGGTGGTCGCCGCGGCCGAGGAACTCGATCTGCCCGTCGACCGTGTACCGGCCCAGGTCCCCGGTGCGGTACAGCCTGCTTCCCGGCTCACCCCACGGGTCCGGCACGAACACCGCCGCCGTCGTGCCCGGCCGCCGCACGTACCCGCGGCCCACACCCGAGCCGCC
Source organism: Umezawaea endophytica (assembly GCF_025061645.1). Lineage (GTDB taxonomy): Bacteria > Actinomycetota > Actinomycetes > Mycobacteriales > Pseudonocardiaceae > Umezawaea > Umezawaea endophytica. The sequence goes on from NZ_JANYMP010000001.1 coordinate 443,080, forward strand.
GACGACGATCTCGCCGACCGTCCCCGGCGGGACCGGTTCCAGGGCGTCGTCGACCAGGTGCACGCGCACGTTCCCGTACGGGCGGCCGATGACCGGCGAGTCGTGCTCGCCGAGGTCCGCGAAGGTCGCGTCGACCGCCGTCTCTGCCGGGCCGTAGGTGTTGTGCGCCGTCACGCCCGGACGGGACCTAAGCGCGTGCCACAGGTCGGGCGGGCACGCCTCGCCACCGATGGCGATCAGCTTCGGCGGGTGCGGGGCGTCCAGCAGCCCGGCCTCCACCATCACCTGCACCTGCGAGGTGGTGGCGTCGATGACGTCCACCGCGGACTCCGGGTCCTGGGCCAGCTCGACCAGGCGCCGCGGGTCCCGACCCTCGGGTCCGGCCAGCACCAGCAGCCGGTGCCCGTCCAGCAGCGGCAGGACCTGTTCCAGGAAGAAGTCGGAGAGGAACGCCGACGTCCCCGTCAGCACCCTGGCCCGCTGCCCCGACTCGATCCCGCCGCCGCAGATCCGGGGCAGGAGGAGGGCTTCCGCGAAGTTCGCCAGGTTGCCGTGGTCGACCATCACGCCCTTGGGCCGCCCCGTCGAGCCCGACGTGAACATCACGTACGCCAGGTCGCGGGCACCCACGCGCGGCAGCTCCACGTCCGGCACCTCGGGGTCCGGGTCCGGGGACACGGTCCGCCAGGACACCGGCGTCGCCTCCTGGGACACGACCACCGCCGGGACGGCGTCCGCCACCATCACGTCGAGCCGCGCGGGAGGCAGGTCCGGGTCCAGCGGCAGGAACGCGCCGCCCGCCTTCCACACCGCCCACACCGCGACGATCGCGACGACACCGGGCCGCAGGTGCAGGCCCACCAGGTCCCCGCGCCGCGCACCGGCCGCCACCAGGCGCCGGGCCAGCACCTCGCTCCGCGCGTCCAGCTCCGCGAAGCTCAGCCGCTCGTCACCCGACTCCACCGCCACGGCGTCCGGCCACGACACCGCGCGCGCCCGCAGCAGCTCGTGCACGGGAAGCCCGGACACCGGCGCGCCCGTGCCCTGCCACGAGGTCAGCAGCCGCTCCTCCGCGGCGCCGAGCAGGGACGACGCGCGGTGGTGCGCCTCGCCGTCGGCGACCATGGCGCGCAGGACCCGCAGGTGGCTGTCGCGCAGCCGCAAGACCTGGTCGGAGGTGAGGCCGTCCAGGGCGTAGTCGATCTCCAGGAGCAGGCCGTCCGCGCCCGGCTCGTGGCTGAAGGTCACGTCCAGCGGGAAGTTCGTGCGCGCCACGCCGGGGAGCACCGGGTCGGTGCCCGCCTGGTCGATCGTGCCGTCCGTCGCGAGCCGCGCGATCCGGTGGAAGTTGTTGTAGGTGAGGTTGGACTCGAACAGCGGCCGGTCGCCGCCGAACTCGCGCTGGAGGGCGGCCAGCGGGTAGCGGCGGTGCGGCAGCAGGTCCCGCTCGGCGCGGAAGACCGCCCGCGCGAGGTCCCGCCACCCGCCCTCGGGCAGCCGCACCCGCAGGGGCACGGTGTTCAGGAAGAGGCCGCGCGCCTCGGAGCCGTCGGTCTCCTCCAGCCGTCCGTTGGACGTCAGGCCGAGCAGCACGTCGGTCGAGCCGGTGTGCAGGGCGAGCACCTTGAGGTGCGCGGCGAGCACGACCGACTTGACGGGCACCGAGGCGCGACCGGCGAACTCCTCCAGGCCGCGGAGCAGTTCGGCGGACAGCGGGGTGGTCAGCGATCCGTGACCCGCGGCGTCGTCGCGCACGTGCCGCTCGCCGTCCACCCGCTCGCCCGCGAGGGCGGCGTCCCAGCGGGCGATCCGCCCGTCGGGGGCCCCGGCGAGGCGGTCCCGCCAGAACTCCCGGCTCTCCGGCGAGGCGAGGGCCTCGCGTTCGGCGGCGACGAAGTCCCGGTAGAGGGAGCGCAGGGGCTCGACCGCCCGCCGCTGTCCGGCGAGGAGTTCGCGGTACCGGTCGGTGATCTCCGCGAGGGTGGAGACCACGCTCCACCCGTCCAGGACGGCGTGGTGCTCGGTGATCGTCCACTGGAAGGCGTTGTCGGACAGCACGTGCACGGCCATCCGCAGCAGCGGTGCCGCGGTCAGGTCGAACCGGTCGCCCTGCTCCCGCCGGACGTGCTCCAGGAGCACCTCGTGGCGGTCGTCGGTCCGGCGCAGGTCGACGACGGTGAAAGGCACCTCGACGACCGAGTGCACGAGCTGCGTCGGCTCGCTGAACCCGACCAGGTCGAACGACGTGCGCAGCACCGGGTGCCGGGCCACGACGTGGTCGACCGCCGCCCGGAAGCACGCCTCGTCGAAGCGGCCTGCCAGCCGCAGGGTCTCCACGTTGTGGTAGGCGTTCCGGGCGCGGTCGCGCTCCATCTCGTAGACCATGCCGACCTGGAGCTCCGCCATCGGGTAGGCGTCGTCCAGCCCCTCCGGCAGCAGCGCGCGGTCGGCTTCGGCGAGGAGGGAGAACGGGCGGGTCGCGCGGTCCTCGTCCGGTGCGGAGGGCGCGGCGGTCGCGGCGAGGTCGGCGAGCGTGGGGGCGTCCAGGAACTCCTGGAGCCCGACGGAGAACCCGGCGTCCCTGACCCGGCCCAGGATCTGGATGCTGCGGATGGAGTCGCCGCCCAGGTCGAAGAAGTTGTCGTGCCGTCCCACCCGGTCGACGCCCAGCACCCGGCGCCAGATGTCGGCGAACAGGTTCTCCAGGTCTCCCAGTGGCGACACGTACCGCTGTTCCAGCTCCGGCCGGTCCGCGGCGGGCTCGGGCAGCGCCCGGCGGTCGACCTTCCCCTGCGGGGTCAGGGGAAGCGCGTCCAGCGTGACGAAGTGCCGCGGGATCATGTAGTCCGGCAGCCGGGCGCCGAGCCAGGCCCGCACCTCGTCGACCGGCGGCGGGGCCGCGGCCGTCTCCGGCACGAGGTAGGCGACGAGGTCGGTCCGCCCGTCGGCGTCGGTGCGCGGGGTGACGGCGGCTTCGAGGACGCTCCGGTGGGTGGCGAGGACGTTCTCGATCTCGCCGGTCTCGATCCGGTACCCCCGGATCTTCACCTGGGTGTCGGCCCGGCCCTGGTACTCCAGGCCACCACGGGCGTTCCACCGGGCCAGGTCGCCGCTGCGGTACAGGCGGGCGCCGGGCACACCCGACACGTGGTCCGGCACGAACCGCTGGGCCGTCAGCGCGGGCAGCCCGGTGTAGCCGCGGGCCAACCCCGCGCCCGCCACGTGCAGTTCGCCGGTCACGCCGACGGGGCAGGGGTTTCCGTGCCGGTCCAGCACGTGGACGCCGAGGTCCGGCAGCGGGACGCCGATGGGGCTGACGTCGCCGTCGACGTGCCCGGCGTCGAGTTCGAGGTAGGTGACGTGGACGGTGGTCTCGGTGATGCCGTACATGTTCACCAACAACGGCGCCGCGTACCCGTGCCGCGAAGCCCACCGCCGCACCGACGGCCGGTGCAGCGCCTCACCGCCGAACACCACGGCGCGGAGCGCGAGATCACCGCCGAAGCGCTCGTCGGCGGTCTCGAACTGCCGGAAGGCAGACGGAGTCTGGCTCAAGATCGTCACGGCCTCGTCGCGCACCAGCGCGTGGAACGCCTCCACATCACGACTCGTCGCATACGGCACCACCACCAGACGACCACCGGTCGTCAACGCACCCCACATCTCCCAGACGGAGAAGTCGAACGCGAAGCTGTGGAACAACGTCCACACGTCATCCTGCCCAAACGGCAACCGCTCCCGCACACCACCGATCAACCGCACCACGTTCCGGTGCGTCACCGTCGTCCCCTTCGGACGACCCGTCGACCCCGACGTGAAGATCACGTAGGCGGCGTGGTCCGGGTGGACGGCCGGGAGTTCGACGTCCCCGGCCTCCGCGGGTCCGTCGAGGTCGACCTGCTCCCACGGTCCACTCGGGACGGACGCGGCCGTCGCGGCGTGCACCACGACCAGCGGCGCCCCGACGTCCCGCAGCATGAACTCCAGGCGGTCGGCGGGGAACGCCGTGTCCAGCGGCACGTACACGCCACCCGCGCGCAGCACGGCGAGGCACGCCACGACGGTCTCCCACGACCGCTCCAGGTACACCCCGACGCACACCTCCGGCCCGACGCCGAGGCGCCGCAACCGGTGCGCCAGCAGGTCCGCGCGGTCCAGCAGCTCCCGGTAGGTCAGGGAGACGCCGGAACCGGTCAGCGCCATCGCGTCCGGCCGGGCCGAGGCCGCGGCCTCCACCAGCTCGTGCACGGTCGTCGCGCCGGGCACGTCGACCGCCGCGCGCGACCACTCCGCCACCCGCCGGGCCTCGCCGCTCGGGACGAGCACGGACGTCGTGTGGAGCGACGAGGGGTCGGCGGTCATCGCGTGGAGCGCGCTCAGGTGGTAGTCGCGCAGGAGCACCGCCTGCTCGCCGTCGACCTTGCGGGTGTCGTACTCCAGTTCCAGGCGCAGGCCGTCGGTGCCCGCTTCGCGGCTGACCGAGACGAGCAGCGGGAAGCTGGTGCGGGCCGACCCGGACGACCCCTGGTCGGCGGTGTCCAGCCGCCACGAGCCGTCGCCGTCGGCGAGCCCGCCGAACTGGTGGAAGTCGTTGTAGACGAACCCGACGTCGAACAGCGAGGCGCCGCCGAGTTCGCGCTGGAGAGCCGCCATCGGGTAGCGGCGGTGCGGCAGGACGTCCCGTTCCGCCTCGAACACCGCCCGCGCGAGGTCCTGCCAGCTCCCGTCCGGGAGCGCGACCCGGAACGGCAGGGTGTTGAGGAACAGGCCGCGCACCTCGGCGCCGTCCGCCTCCTCCAGCCGCCCGTGGAACGAGAGCCCGGTGGTCACGTCACCGCCGCCGGTGACGGCGGAGAGCACGCGCAGGTGCGCCGCGAGCACGGCCGTCTTGAACGGCACGCCGGCGCGACGCGCGAACGCCTCGACGTCCGCGCGGAGTTCGGCGGGCAGCGTGGTGACGAGCGAGCCGTGGCCCAGGTCCTCGTCGCGGTCGTGGCGCTCGCCGGGGACGGTGTCCCCCAGCCCGTCGGAGACGACCGACCAGCGGGGCAGGGGGCTCCCGTCGGTGCCCGCCAGGCGCTCGCGCCAGTACCGCCTGCTCTCCGGTGAGGTCAGTGCCGCGCGCTCGGCCGCGATGAAGTCGCGGAAGGACGAGCGGAGCGGGGCGGGCCGGACGTCCTGCCCGGCGAGGAGGGCGTCGTAGGTCGTGCTGATCTCGGCGAGGGTGGACGTGAGGCTCCAGCCGTCCAGGATGGCGTGGTGCTCGGTGACGGACCACTGGAAGGCGTTGTCGGACAGCACGTGCACGGTCATCCGGCACAGCGGTGCCGCGGCGAGGTCGAGCGAGATGCGCCGCTCGGCATCCAGGTGCTCGTCCACCGCCGCGCGCCGGGTGTCCTCCGGCGTCGCACGCAGGTCGACGACGGAGAGGGGGATCTCGGCCGACGGGTGCACGAGCTGCACGGGCACGCTGAAGCGGCTCATGGCGAAGGAGGTCCGCAGGACGGGGTGCCGCGCGGTGACCAGCGCGAGCGCGGCGCGGAAGCGGGCCTCGTCGAACGTTCCGGCCAGCCGCAGGGTGTGGACGTTGTGGTACGGCTTGCGCTCGGGGTCGCGCTCCATCTCGTAGACCATGCCGACCTGGAGCTCCGCCATCGGGTAGGCGTCCTCCAGCCCGTCCGGCAGCAGTGCGCGGTCGGCGTCGGCGAGCACGGAGAACGGCTCGGACCTCACCGTGTCGACCGCGTCCTCGAGCGCGGCGGCGAGTCCCGCGGGCGTCGGGTTCGCCAGCATCGTCGCCAGGCTCGCGGTCAGCCCCGCCTCGCGCGTCTCGCCGAGGACCTGGATGCTGCGGATGGAGTCGCCGCCCAGGTCGAAGAAGTTGTCGTGCCGTCCCACCCGGTCCACGCCGAGCACCCGCGACCAGACCCCGGCCAGCAGCTCCTCGACCTCGCCGACCGGCGGGACGTACTCCTGCGCCACGTCCGGCCGCGCCTCGTCCGGGTCGGGCAGCGCCCGCCGGTCCACCTTCGCGTTCGACGTGAGCGGCAGGACGTCCAGGAGCACGAACAGCCGCGGCACCATGTAGGTCGGCAGCCGCTCCCCCAGCCACGCCCGGACCTCGCCGGTGGACGGCGCGTCCCCGGCCGCGACGAGGTAGGCGACCAGGTCGACCCCCGCCGACGAGTTCGGCCGGGTCACCACGACGCAGTCGCGCAGGGCGGGGTGGTCGCGCAGCGCGGCCTCGACCTCGCCCAGCTCGACGCGGTACCCGCGCACCTTGACCATGTGGTCGACCCGGCCGAGGAACTCCACCAGGCCGTCGGCGGACCAGCGGCCCAGGTCGCCGGTGCGGTACAGGCGTTCACCCGCCCGGAACGGGTGCGGCAGGAAGCGCTCCGCCGTCAGCCCCGGCTGACCGAGGTAGCCGCGCGCCAGGCACGGTCCGGACACGCACAGCTCGCCCGGCGTCCCCACCGGCACGGGCTGACCGGCGTCGTCGAGCGCCCACACCTCGGTGTTCGCCAGGGGAACGCCCAGCGGCAGCGGACCCGCGGGCACGTCACCGCGCCGGAACGAGCCGCACACCGAGAACGTCGTGGTCTCCGTCGGCCCCCAGCCGTTGACGACCTCCAGGTCCGGGCAGCGCTCCAGGATCCGCGCCACGTGCGCGGGCGACACCGTCTCGCTGCCGGTCAGCACCCGGCGCAGGCCGTCGAACAGCCGCGGCTCGTGGTCCACCAGCAGCGCGAACAGCGACGCCGTGGCGTGCAGCACCGTCACGGCGGACCCGGTGACCCACTCGGCGACCTCCTGCGGTCCGTACCGGACGGTCGGGGCCACCACGAGGCGCGCGCCGCCCACCAGCGGCGCCCACACCTCGAACGTGGACACGTCGAAGGACGCCGAGGCGATCTGGAGCAGCGTGTCGTCCGGCCCCAGGGTCATGCTGTCGGCGCCGTGCAGCAGCTCGGTGACGTTGCGGTGCCGGGTCACGACGCCCTTGGGCCGTCCCGTCGACCCGGACGTGAAGATCACGTAGCAGCCGTGGTCCGGTCCCGCGCCGCCGTCGAGGTCCTCGTCGTCGCCCGACAGCGGCTCGTCCACCGCCAGCACCCGCCAGGGCCCTCCGGGGACGCTGCCCGCGGCGGCTCCCGCGGTGAGCACCAGCGGGGCCGCGGACCGGTCGAGCATGTACTCCAGCCGGGACGCCGGGAACGCGGGGTCCAGCGGCACGTAGAGGCCGCCGGCCTTCAGCACCGCGAGCCAGCCGACGACCAGCTCGACAGACCTCTCCACGCACACGCCGACCGCGATGTCGGGGCCGATCCCGAGGTCGCGCAGCTTGCGCGCCAGGCGGTTCGCCCGCGCGTTCAACTCCCGGTACGTCACCGACTCCGCGCCGGAGACCACGGCCACGGCGTCCGGCGACGCCGCCACCCGCTGTTCGACCATGCGGTGCACCGGCGTGGGCGGCACCTCGACGGCGGTCGAGTTCCACGACTCCAGCACGGCGCGCTCGGCCTCGCCGAGCAGCGACACCCACCGGTGCGCGGCGTCCGGGTCGGCGACCATCTCGGCCAGCACCCGCAGGTGGTACCCGCGGAGGAGGGCGACCTGGGTGGCGGCCAGCGCCCGCGCGTCGTACTCGAGCTCCAGGTTGACGCCGTCGCCACCGGGCTGCCGGACGAACGCCGCGACCAGGGCGAAGTGCGTGCGCGCCACGTCGCCCGCGGGCACGTCGTCGGCCTCGGCCGGGATCTGCTGGAAGTCGGTGTAGACGAAGTTGGTCTCGAACAGCGGCGCGCCGCCGAGGTCGCGCTGCAACGCGCCCATGGGGTAGCGGCGGTGCGGCAGCAGGTCGTTCTCGGCGTCGAAGACGGCCCGGACGAGGTCCCGCCAGGTGCCGTCGGCCAACCGCACCCGCAGCGGCACGGTGTTGACGAACAGGCCGCACACGTCGGCGCCGCCCTCCTCCTCCAGCCTGCCGTTGGCGGTCAGCCCGACCACGACGTCCGCCGACCCGGTGACCAGGCCCATCGCCTTCACGTGCGCGGCCAGCAGCACCGCCTTCACCGGCACCCGGCACGACCGGGCCAGCTCGCGCAGCCGCGGCGGCAGGTCCGCGGGCAGCGGCGTCACCAGCGAGCCGTACCCGCGGTCCGCGTCGTGGGTGTGCCGCTCCCCCGCGACGGGTTCGGCGGTCGGCGTGACCGGCCGGTCCGGGGACCAGCGCGGCAGGCGGCCGTCCGGCGGTTCGGCCAGCCTCCGACGCCAGAACTCGGTGCTCTCCACCGATTCCAGGGCGGCGCGCTCGGCGACGATGTAGTCCCGGTAGGTCGAGCGCGGCGACTCGGCCGCCGGTTCCCCGCCCGCGAGGAGGAGCCGGTAGGCGTCGGTGATCTCCGAGACCAGCGAGGCCAGGCTCCAACCGTCCAGGATGGAGTGGTGCTCGGTGAACGTCCAGTGGAAGGCGGTGTCGGACAGGACGTGCACGCCCGTGCGGCACAGCGGCGCCACCGAGACGTCCAGCGGCGTGCGCCGCTCGGCGTCCAGGTAGGCCGACAGCGCCGGGGCCGCGTCCAGGCCGCGGAGGTCGACCACGGTGAGCGGCACCTCGGCCGAGTCGAACACGAGCTGCATCGGCTCGCTGAACCCGACCAGCGCGAAGGAGGTGCGCAGGATCGGGTGCCTGGCCACGGCGTTGGCCAGCGCGCGCCGGAAGCACCGCTCGTCGAACGCCCCGGCGACCTTCAGCGTGTGCACGTTGTGGTAGGGCAACCGCTCCGGGTCGCGCTCCATCTCGTAGACCATGCCGACCTGGAGCTCCGACATGGGGTACGCGTCCACGAGCCGGGGCGGGTCCTGCGTGATCACCGTGTCCTCCACCGCGCTCATCCGGTCGTCACCGCTCGCCGGTCGTGCGCGCGGCGAGCAGCTCGCGGTCGCGGTCCGAGAGCATCGCGAACGGCGAAGCCTTGGCGGGCGGCGGTTCCACGGCCTTCGGCGGCCCGACGACCAGGCCGAGCGCCTCGACCGTCGGGTGCTGGTTCAGGTCCTGCAAGCCGACGACGAGCCCCTTCGTCCGCGCCTGCCCCACGACCTGGATGCTGCGGATGGAATCGCCGCCCAGGTCGAAGAAGTTGTCCTGCCGACCGACCCGGTCGACGTCGAGCACCCGCTGCCAGATCTCGGCCAGCAGCTCCTCGACCGCGCCGACCGGCGGGACGAACTCCTCGGCGTCGTCCTGGCGGATCTCCTTCGGCTCCGGCAGCGCGCGGCGGTCGATCTTCGCCCGCGGCGTGAGCGGCAGCTCGTCGAGGAACACGAACAGGCGCGGCACCATGTAGCTCGGCAGCCGCTGCCCCAGCCACGTCCTCAGCTCGCCGGACGTCGGGGCGGCGCCGTCCATCACCGCGTAGCCCACCAGGTCGATGCCCGCCGTGGTGTTGGCGCGGGTGACCACCACGCACTCGCGCAGGTCGGGGTGCTCGCGCAGCGCGGCCTCGACCTCGCCCAGCTCGACCCGGTAGCCGCGCACCTTGACCATGTGGTCGGTGCGGCCGAAGAACTCCACCCGGCCGTCGATCGACCAGCGCCCCCGGTCACCCGTGCGGTACAGGCGTTCCCCGGCGCGGAAGGGGTGCGGCACGAAGCGCTCCGCCGACAGCCCCGGCCTGCCGAGGTAGCCGCGCGCCAGGCACGGGCCCGAGACGTACAGCTCGCCGGACGAGCCGACCGGCACCGGCAGCCCGGCTTGGTCCAGCACCCACACCTGCGTGTTGACCAGCGGGGAACCCAGCGGCAGCGCGCCGGACGGCACGGTGCCGCGGGTGTAGACGCCGCACACCGAGAACGTCGTGGTCTCCGTCGGGCCCCAGCAGTTCACCAGCTCCAGGTCCGGGCAGCGTTCCAGTACCCGCTCCACGTGCGGCGGTGACACGGTCTCGCTGCCGGTCAGGAAGCGGCGCAACCCGTCGAAGGTCTGCGGCTCGTGGTCGACCAGCAGCGCGAACAGCGACGCCGTGGCGTGCAGGACCGTCACGCCCGCGTCGACGACCCACTCCGCGATCTCGCGCGGCCCGTACTGCACCGGCGGTGCCAGCACCAGCCGAGCGCCACCCACCAGCGGCGCCCACACCTCGAAGGTCGAGTTGTCGAAGGACAGCGGCGCGAGCTGGAGCAGGGTGTCGGTGGGGTTGAGCGTGAGGAACTCGCCGCCGTGCAACAGTTCCGTGACGTTGCGGTGCCGCGTCACAACACCCTTCGGCTGCCCGGTCGACCCGGACGTGAAGATCACGTAGAAGCCGTTGTCCAGCGCCGCGCCGCCGTCGAGGTTCCGCTCGTCGCCCCCGGTCCACAGCGACTCGTCGACGGCCAGCACCCGCCACGGTCCGTCCGGCACGCGGTCGACGACCTGCTCGCCCGCGAGGACGAGGTCCGCGGACACCTCCCGCAGCATGTACGCCATGCGGTCGACGGGGAACTCGGGCTCGATCGGCACGTAGACGCCGCCCGCCTTCAGGACGGCCAGCAGGCTGGTGATCATGCCGAGCGAGCGGTCCTGGCACAGCGCCACCGGCACGTCCGGTCCGACGCCGAGGTCGCGCAGCCGTCGGGCCAGCCGGTTCGCCCGCGCGTTCAGCTCGCCGTAGGTCAGGGCGACCCCGCCCGACTCCACCGCCACCGAGTCCGGCGACGCCGCGACCCGCTCCTCGAACATCCGGTGCACCAGCACCGGCGGCACCTCGCCCTCGTTGGCGTTCCACGAGTCCAGCAGCCCGCGCTCGTCCTCGCCGAGCAGCGGCACCCACCGGTGCCGGGCCTCCGGGTCGGCCACCATCTCGGCCATGACCCGCAGGTAGTAGTCGCGGTAGAGCAGGACCTGGTCCGCTGTCAGGACTTCCGTGTGGTAGTCCATCCCGAACAGCAGGCGGTTGGAGTACGGGTTGCGGATCACGCCCACGTTGAGCGGGAAGTTGGTGGGTTCGGCGCGGTCCGTGGTGAAGCTGTCGATCTTGTCGTCCTCGATCCGCATGAGGCCCGGCCCGAAGGCCTTGTCCAGCACGTGGAAGTGGTTGTGGACGAAGTTCACCTCGAACAGCGGCTCGCCACCGATCTCCCGCTGGAGCGCGCCGAGCGGGTAGCGCCGGTGCGGCAGCAGTTCGCGCTCGGTCTCGAAGACGGTCCGCACCAGGTCGCGCCAGGTGCCGTCGGGCAGCTCGACGCGGAACGGCACGGTGTTGAGGAACATGCCGCGCACCTCGGTGCCGCCGTCCTCCTCCAGCCGTCCGTTTGCGGTGAGCCCGACCAGCAGGTCCGAACTGCCGGTGACCAGGCTCATGACCTTCAGGTGCGCCACCAGCAGCACGGCCTTGAGCGGCACGGAGCACTCGCGCGCCAGGTGGCGCAGCCCGTCGCACAGGTCCTCCGGCAGCAGCGTCTCGACGGAGCCGTACCCCTGGTCGGGGTGGTGCTCGCGCCACTCGTGCTCCTGCGCCCGCCCGGTCAGGCTCGTGGGGCGGTCGGTGGGCCACCGGGGCAGGCGGCAGTCCGGCCGGTCGCTGACGCGGTCGAGCCAGAACGCCCTGCTCTCCTCCGAGGCCAGCGTCTCCCGTTCGGCGGCGATGAAGTCGCGGTAGGCGGAACCGGGCGGGGTGAGCACCGGGTCCTCACCGGCCAGCAGCCGCTGGTACACCTCGGCGATCTCGGAGATCGTGGAGTGCAGGCTCCAGCCGTCGAAGATGGCGTGGTGCTCGGTGATCGTCCACTGGAAGGACTCGTCGGTCAGCCGGTGCAGGGCGAAGCGCAGCAGCAGCGGCCGGGAGTGGTCGAACGGGCGGCGGCGCTCGGAGAGCACGTGGTCGTCGAGGAGCCGGTCCCTGGTCGCCTCGTCGTGGTGGCGCAGGTCCGCCACGATGAACGGCATCTCCGCCGTCCGGTGCACGAGCTGCATCGGCTCGCTGAAACCGCTGAGGTCGAACGAGGTGCGCAGGATCGGGTGCCGGGCGATGACCCGTGCCGTCGCGTCGCGGAAGGCCGCCTCGTCGTAGGGTCCGACGATCCGGAGCCCGTCCAGGTTGTGGTACGCCCGGCGCTCCGGGTTCAGCTCCATCTCGTAGACCATGCCGACCTGGAGCTCCGCCATCGGGTAGGCGTCCTCCAGCCCCTCCGGCAGCAGCGCCCGGTCCTCTTCGGACACCAGCGCGAACGGTTCGCGCACCACGGGCTCGGTCCCCTGCGCGACAACGGTTTCCACGCGGGTCGCGAGACCCGCCGTCGTCGGGTCGCGGAACAGGTCCTGGAGGTCGAACGAGAGCCCGCCGTTCCTGGCCTGGCCGAGGACCTGGATGCTGCGGATGGAGTCGCCGCCCAGGTCGAAGAAGTTGTCGTGCCTGCCGACCCGGTCCACGCCCAGCACCCGCTGCCAGATCTCGGCGAGCACCTCCTCGACCTCGCCGACCGGCGCCACGTACTCCTGGGCCAGCTCGGGGCGGACGGCCTCCGGTTCGGGCAGTGCCTTGCGGTCCACCTTCCCCTGCGGGGTCAGGGGAAGCGCGTCCAGCGCCACGAAGTGGCGGGGGACCATGTAGTCCGGCAGCCGCTTGCGCAGCCAGGCGCGCAGCTCGTCCGTGGACGGCGCCGCGCCGTCGGCGACCAGGTAGCCCGCCAGGTCGGTCTGGCCGTCGGGCCCGCGGCGGGCGACGACAGTCGCCTCCAGCACGCCGGGGTGGGTCCCCAGCACCGTCTCGACCTCGCCGGTCTCGATCCGGTAGCCGCGGATCTTCACCTGGGCGTCGGCGCGGCCGACGTACTCCAGCCCGCCCCGCGCGGTCCAGCGGCCGAGGTCCCCGCTGCGGTAGAGGCGTCCACCGGCGTCGCCGGTGCGGTGGTCGGCCACGAACCGCTCGGCGGTCAGCGCGGGCAGGCCGGTGTAGCCGCGGGCGAGTCCCGCGCCGCCGACGTGGATCTCCCCGGTCACCCCGATCGGGCAGGGTCGGCCGTGGGCGTCCAGCACGTGCACGCCCAGGTCTGGCAGGGGCCTGCCGATCTGGCTGAGGTCGCGCTCCAGGTCCACCTCGGTCAGTTCGAGGTACGTGACGTGGACGGTGGTCTCGGTGATGCCGTACATGTTCACCAGCAACGGCGCCGCGTACCCGTGCCGCGAAGCCCACCGCCGCACCGACGGCCGGTGCAAGGCCTCGCCGCCGAACACCACGGCCCGCAACGACAAGTCACCCGCCGCCTGCTCGTCGACGGTCTCGAACTGGCGGAACGCCGACGGCGTCTGACTCAGGATCGTCACCGACTCGTCACGCACCAGCGCGTGGAACGCCTCCACATCACGACTCGTCGCATACGGCACCACCACCAGACGACCACCGGTCGTCAACGCACCCCACATCTCCCAGACGGAGAAGTCGAACGCGAAGCTGTGGAACAACGTCCACACGTCGTCCTGCCCAAACGGCAACCGCTCCCGCACACCACCGATCAACCGCACCACGTTCCGGTGCGTCACCGTCGTCCCCTTCGGACGACCCGTCGACCCCGACGTGAAGATCACGTAGGCGGCGTTGTCGGGCTCCACCTCGGGCAGCGCGTCGCCGTGGACCTCCACCGCGTCCTCGACGTCGACGAGCTGCCACGGGCCCTCGGGGACGGCGGCGGCGGTCGGCGGGTGGACGAGGACGGTCTTCGCGCCGACCTCGTCGAGCATGAACGACACGCGGTCGGCGGGGAACGCCGTGTCGAGCGGCACGTACACGCCGCCCGCCTTCAGCACCGCGAGGCACGCCACCACCATGTCCGGCGAGCGCTCCAGGCACACCCCGACGCAGACCTCCGGTCCCACACCCAGCGCCCGCAGCCGCCGCGCCAGCGCGGACGAGCGCCGGTCCAGCTCCCCGTAGGTCCACGTCGTCCCGGCGCCGGTCAGCGCCACGGCGTCCGGGTGCTCGGCGGCCCACCGCGCCACGAGGTCGTGCACCGTCCCGGCCGGGAGCGTGCTCTCGGCGCCGGACCAGGACGCCACCAGCTCGGCCTCCTCGGTGGACAGCAGGTCGACCTCGCTCAGCGGCAGGTCGGGCTCGACGACGACCCGGCGCAGCAGCGTCTCCCAGTGGCCCACGAAGGCGCGCACGGTCTCGGCGTCGAACAGGTCGGTCGCGTACTCGACCTCCAGCCGCAGCCCGTCGGCGCGGCGGAAGACGGACCACGTGAGGTCGTACTTGGCGGTGCCGGTGGAGACCGTGCTCCGCTCGAAGGTGACACCGTCGTCCAGGACCCCGGCGTCGTCCTCCTCGTGCAGGGCGAAGACGACCTGGACGATCGGGCTGTACCCGAGGTCGCGCTCCGGGTGCAGGTGGTTCACCACCACGTCGAACGGCACCCGGCTGCGCGACAGCGCGTCCAGGACACCGGCGCGGGTGCGGGCGACGAGCGCGCGGAACGTCGGGTCGTCCGCCAGGCTGGTGCGGATGACGAGGGAGTCGGCGAAGAACCCCATGACCTCGTCGAGCGCCGAGGGGCCGCGACCCGCCGTCGGCGAGCCGAGCACGACGTCCTCACTGCCCGAGTGCCGGGCGACCAGTGCCTGGAAGGCCGCGACGAGGGCCACGTACGGCGTGACGCCCGCGTCCGCGGCGAACTTCTCCAGCTCCGCGAGGGGGACACCGGTCAGGTCGAAGTGCTCGGTGCGGCCCCGGTAGCTCAGCTCGGCGGGCCGCGGGCGGTCGGCACCGAGGTCGAGGACGGCGGGCGCGCCGTCCAGCGCGCGGGTCCACGCCTCCAGCGACCGCGCGGCGGAGGCGCCGGCCATCACGTCGCGCTGCCAGAGCGCGTAATCGGCGTATTCGACGGCCTGCGGCTCCGCCGTCGCGGCCCCGGTCCGGTAGGCCTCCAGGAGCCGGCGCTGGAACACCTCCACCGACCAGCCGTCGCAGGCGATGTGGTGGAACGTCAGGTGGAGCCAGTGCGAGTCCTCCGCCAGCCGGAAGAGGTGGGCGCGGAGCATCGGGCCCTCGGCCAGGTCGAACGGCCGCCGCGCGTCCTCCTCGACCAGCCGGCGCGCGTCGGCCTCCGCCACGTCGACGACCGGGCAGGGCAGCTCCCGGCGGTCGGTCACCTCCTGGCGCGGGCCGTCCGGCCCCTCCCGGAACACGGTGAACAGCACGTCGTGCCGGGCGGCCACGGCGCTGACGGCGGCGGCGAGCCTGCCTGCGTCCAGCGGGCCGGTGAACCGGAGGGTGACGGGCGTGTTGTAG
The DNA here is from genome assembly GCF_025061645.1 of Umezawaea endophytica. Taxonomy (GTDB): domain Bacteria; phylum Actinomycetota; class Actinomycetes; order Mycobacteriales; family Pseudonocardiaceae; genus Umezawaea; species Umezawaea endophytica. Next base: position 458,346 of record NZ_JANYMP010000001.1, read on the forward strand.
ACCGGGCTGCCCGCCAGCCAGCGGTCCAGGAACCACAGCCGCTGCTGGCCGTAGGAGAGCGGACCCCGTTCGGCCGCACGGGCGCGCAGAACCGCAGGGGCAGGTGTCTGCCTGTCCTTGTGGAGGCTTCCCATGAGTTTCCCTTTCCTACCGATGGAATCATCCGGCCGTTTTCACCAAAGGGGTCTTGCCGAAGACTAGGCAGCCGCACTCGAACGGGTCAACGAAGCTCCCGAACCCAAAAGGGAAACGATGGCCCGACAATAGAATCCCAATAGGAACGGACCGAACCGAAAATAGTGCCGCTCACGACGACCGGTGAGCGCCACGGCGAATCGTTCGACTATTCTCGCAGCTCAGAGGCCCGTTCGCCACCTCGACCAGGCCCACCTGTACCGATTCACCGAAGCGGTCGAGCACGCTCGAACAGCAGGTCAAAGCAACCGAATAGGGGTCCCATCGCCCAGCGAAAGCACACGGGTAGCGCGGCGGCCCACACTATTGTCGTCCGGGCAGACCGAGGCCACGTCTGCGCTGTCCCGCCGGGTATTCGCCCGGCGAACGGGAGGAAGAGCTATGCCCAAGCAGAATCTCCAGGCTCGCGGACCGGTCGACGGTTTCCTGGAGGGCCACGCCGGGCTCCGGATCGACGGCGCGAGGCTCCTCGACCGCCTGGAGGAACTGGCGAAGATAGGCGCCGACCCCGCGGGCGGCATCACCCGGCTGGGCCTCAGCGCCCAGGAGAACGCGGCGATGGCCTACCTGCGGGACCTGTGCGCCGAGGCGGGTCTGGCGACCGAGACCGATCCCGCGGGCAACCTGCTGGTCCACCGCCCGCGCACCCGGCGCGAGGCGGCGCCCGTGCTGCTCGTCGGCTCCCACGTGGACACCGTGGTGCAGGGCGGCAGGCTGGACGGCGCCTACGGGGTGATCGCCGCGCTGGAGGTGCTCCAGGTCCTGCACGAGAACGACGTCGACCTCCCCGTCGAGATGGTCGCGGTCGCCTTCGCCAACGAGGAGGGCGCGCTGATCCAGACACCGTTCTGGGGATCGCGCGCGCTGTGCGGGTCCCTTGAGGACGGACTCGCCGCGGAGGACCGGGCGGGGCGGCCGGTCAGCGCGTACCTGGCCCAGGCCGGCGGTTCTCCCGAGCGCCTCGCGGACGCGGCGTGGTCGCCCGGCGCCATCGCCGCCTACCTGGAACTGCACATCGAGCAGGGCCCGTCGCTCGAACGCCTCGGCGTGCCGATCGGGGTCGTGGACGGGATCGTCGGGCGCACGATCCTCGACATCGACGTGGTGGGCGAGGCCCAGCACGCGGGCACCACCCCCATGGCCGACCGCCGGGACGCCATGGTCGCCGCCGCCGAGATCATCCTGGCCGTGCAGCGGATCGCCACCGAGGACGCCGTGTGCGCGACGGCCACCACGGGCTACCTGGAGGCGCACCCCAACGTCACGAACACCATCACCGGCACCGTGCGGCTGACCGTCGAGGTGCGCGACACCGATCCGGCCAAGCTCGTCCGCGGTGAGGCAGCCGTGCGGAGCGAGTGCGCTCGGGTGTCGGCGGCCTCCGGCTGCGCCGTCGAAGCGCGCGCCTCGATGCGGTCGCGCTCGGTGTCGACCGCTCCCCCGCTCCGGGACGCGGTCAGGGGCGCCGCCGACACCCTGGGGCTGCCGCACCTGACGATGCCCAGCGGCGCGGGCCACGACGCCCAGATCGTCGCGCTGGTGGCCCCGATCGGCATGATCTTCGTCCCCAGCAAGAGGGGCATCAGCCACGCGCCGGGAGAGGACACCGCACCCGCCGACCTCGTCCACGGCGCCAACGTCCTGCTGCACTCCGTCCTGGGCGCGCAGACCGCCGCGGCGGAACGGGTCTGAGCCTGCCGCTCCGCACCCGCTCCCGGCCGCGGAGCGGTCACATCGGCAGCGCCGGACGCCGCCCCTGGCGGGTCGGGGACTCGGCGAAGGTGACGGTGCACATCGCCAGGCCCCAGGCGTGCTCGGCGAAGCCGGCGCTCGTGGCCTGGCGCACGGCCGTCAGCACCCAGGAGCGCTCACGGGTGTACCAGCCGGCCGAGTCCGCGATCAGCCGCTCCGACAGCGAGCCCGGCAGTTCCCACCGGCTCGCCCCGTTGCCCGCCAGTTGCAGGTGGTGGCCGCCCTGCACCCGGTGTGCCTTCTCCGACAGGTGCAACAGGGCGCCCAGCAGGCGCTCGAACGCCTTCCTCAGCGACTCCTCGCCCTCCTCGGCCTGCCGCCTGCGCGCGTAGCCCAGGATCCAGCCGGGGACCCAGTAGCGGGTGCCGTCGGCGTGCGGGCGGACGACCACGAGGTCGGCGTCGGCGAGTTCGTCGAGCAGCGCCTCCGACCGCGCGACGCCCACGTCCAGCAGCGGCGCCCCGACCCACGAGGCGAAGTCCGCCGCCTCGACGAGCGGCAGCAGGCGGAAGAGGCGGCGGGCCTCCTCGGTCAGACCGGCGTAGGCGAGGTGCACGCCGGTCTGGTCCTCGAGGTCGTCCAGCCAGCTCGACCCGCTGTCCAGCCGGGCGATCATGTCCGCCACCGTCCAATGTGGATGCGAGGCGAGACGGGCGGCGGCCAGCCGCAGCGCGAGCGGCAGGTACCCGCACGCCTCGTTCAGCGCGACCGCGGCGTCGTGGTCGGCGTCGATCCTGGCGCGCCCCGCGATGCGGCCCGCGAGTTCGAGCGCGCTGCCCTCGGTGAACGGCGTCAGGCGCACGCGCACCGCGGCGGGGAGTCCGGCGAGCGGCTGCCGGGACGTGACGACCACCCGGCACAGCGGCGTTCCCGGCAGCAGCGGGAACACCTGGCTCTCCGAGACCACGTCGTCGAGCACCACCAGCGCCCGGCGGTCCGCCATGAGGTCGCGGTAGGTCTCCGCCCGCTCCTCCCTGCCGTCGGGGACGTCCTGGTCGGCGAAGCCGTACGCGCGCAGGAACCGCCCGAGGATGTCGTGCGGGTCCTCCGGCACGCCGTCGTGGGAGAGCCGGGCGAAGAGCTGCCCGTCCGGGAAGTCCGGGGCGAGCCGGTGGGCGGCGTGCACGGCCAGGGTGGTCTTGCCGACTCCCCCGCGCCCGGTGACCACGACCGTGGGGACGGCGGTCCCGTCCCGCGGCTCGGACACCTCCATGAGGCGTTCGAGGCTCCGGCGGCGGCCGGTGAAGTCCACGATGTCGGCCGGGAGGCGGCGCGGCCCCCTGCTCCGCACCGGCGACGGCCGCGGCTCGGCGGGTCTGGACAGCGCGGGGTCGTGGACCAGGATGCGCTGGTAGAGCCCGCTCAGCTCCTCGCCCGGCTCGATGCCGAGATCGCCGACGAACCGCGCGCGGGCCTTGCGGTACTCCTCCAGCGCCTCGGCCTGCCGCCCCACGCGGTAGAGCGCGGTCATCAGCAGCGCGAGCAGCCGCTCCCGCCGGGGGTGGGCGGCCACCAGGACGGCCAGTTCGCTGACCAGCTCGTGCGGGGCACCCAGTCCGTGCGCCAGTTCGAGTTCCAGGCACTCCTCGTGCACGGCCAGGCGCTTCTCGTCCAGCGCGGCGGCCACGCGGCGCAGGAGCTGGCTGCCGACACCGGCGAGCGCGGGCCCGCGCCACAGCGAGAGGGCCGATCGCAGTTCACCCACGGCGCGCCGCGGAACCCCGTCCGCGACCGCCGCGTGCGCGGCGACCACGTGGGCCTCGAAGGAGTGCAGGTCCAGTTCCCCCTCGTCCACCCGCAGCCGGTAGCCGGGGGCGCAGGTGTCGACGAGGTCCCGCCCGCCGGAGAGCTGTCTCCGCAGCGAGGAGATGCAGATGTGGATCTGGCTCCGGCTGGTCGCCGGGGGCGCCTCGTTCCACACCCCGTCGACCAGGCGGTCGACGGGCACGATCCGGTTGGCCTCCACCAGCAGCAGCGCCAGCACCGTCGTCTGACGCGTGCCGCTGATCTCCACGACGGCTCCGTCGCGCCGCGCTTCGAGCGGCCCGAGAATGCGGTACTCCATGCCTCGCTCCGGGGTCCTCGACAGTCGGGTGGCGGGTGCGGGGATCACCGGTCCGGCACCCGCGTGCCCCGGTGCCGTCCGGGCACGCACGTCAACCCGGTCGATCACCACGCCCGCCACCGGCCTCGTGACGACCCGGCGCTCCCCGACCTCGGCACACCACGCTCCTCGACCACTTCGGTTTGGCGAACCGGACCCCCGGCGGTATTGAGAATCCCGATGACCGCATGAAGCGAACCAATGGACGCGGGTAAAAGCCGGCACATTCCCCGGCGCCCTGCGCCGAACGCCACGACCATCGGGCCGAATCCATCGGAAAACAACATGCCGACCACCTTGTTCATCTTCCCGGTACCTCACGGGAAGAGACCGTTCAACAGGGAAATCGAGACTTCACGCAGGTCAGGACAATTTACTTCGGAAGGTGAACTATCGAGGAACCTAGCACGGGCGTCAACGAGAGGTGAATGCTCCAACCCGGTGAACCGACCGGTGCGCACCGATCGACCCGACCGCGTCGGACTTATCCCGACCATACCTCTACCCGCCCACCTCCGGCAGGTCAGGGCTTCCTCGATGATCATTTCTTGGCTGCGCGTTCGTTTACCGCTAATCAGCACTGTCAGTAACGAACAATGATTGCGCTACGCAACCGCCGTACCTGACGCGGGTCAAGGAGAAGGTGGTCGACACATACACGATCCGTGATATTCCACGACTTCGCACACTCTCAGTGCGACTACCGGGAGAACAGTTCCGCCGCGCATTACCACTTCAACTCCGACAAGACAATGGGGAGGCGCCCCACCATTCCCGGTAATGAATACGCTCAAACACGGGTACCCATTACCCAGTAGGTCCGGGGCGCTCAGGGCGCGGTGATCCCGCGAAGGAAGGCGCGCACGGCCGAGCGGCCGGGGTTCACGCGCGGTCTTCGAGGGACTCCAGCGCCACGGTGGTCGCGAGGCGGAGGGCGCGGGTGATCGTCTCGTGCGCCATCGACGGCTTCGGCGAGGTCATCCCCGCCACCTGGCCGGGTTCGTAGGGCACGTGGATGAACCCGCCGACGGCGTGGGGGCGCTGCTGGGCGAGCGTGCGCATCAACCGGTAGAACACGTGGTTGCAGGTGTACGTGCCCGCGGTGTTGGACACGCTCGCCGGGATGCCCTCCTCCACCAGCCGGGCCACGATCGCCTTGACCGGCAGGGTGCTGAAGTACGCGGCTGGCCCCTCCTCGTCGACGGGCTCGTCCACGGGCTGGTAGCCCGCGTTGTCCGGGACGCCGGGGTCCTCGATGTTGACGGCGACCCGCTCGACGGCGATGTCCGCCTGGCCCCCGGCGAGGCCGGTGCAGATCACCACGTCCGGCCGGTACCGCTCGACGGCCTCCACCAGCGCCGGGCCCACCGCGCGGAAGTCGACGGGCAGTTCCACGGCGTGCAGCTCGCCCGGCCCGGACCACTCGTCGCGCAACGCCCGCACGGCGTTCCACGACGGGTTCGTCGTCTCGCCGCCGAACGGTTCGAAGCCGGTGAGCAGGATCGTCGGCATGGTGCCCTCCTCGTCGTCGCGGGCCGCCGTGGCCGCGCCCGTTTACCGTAACGGTAGCTAGCGTTACAGTAAACCCATGGCCGACGAGTTCGCGTTCACCACGGGGCACACCTGGGCAGACTTCCTCGCGACCAGGACGAACGTCCACGGCCCCGCACCCGCGGAGTCGCTCACGACGGCCGAGGATGTGCGGCGGTGGCTCGACGCGGTCGGCCTCGCGCCGGACCACGCCCCGCGCCCGGACGACCTGGCACTGGTCCACGAGGTCAGGGAAGCGCTGCGCGCGGTCGTGCTGACCCGCCTCGGCCACCCGCTCCCGCCCCGCTCCCCCGACCTCGCCGCCGCGACCGCGGCGCTGCGGCGATCGACCGCGACGGCGGAACACGACCCGGTCACCGCCCCGAACTCCTGCGCCGCAGCGCTTTCCCGGATCGTCACCAGCGCCACCGTCGACCTGGGACACCCCGCGCTGCGCTTCCTGACGTGCGCGGAACCCGTGTGCGGCAAGGTGTTCTCGGACCGCGGCGACACCCGCCAGCGCTACTGCACCCCCCGCTGCGCAACCCGCGCCCGCGTCCGGTCCCACCGAGGAAAGTCCTCTTAGGACAGTGGAAGCACGGCGAGGGCCCCGGACCGAGTCGGTCCGGGGCCCTCCGCGCACGAGCGTCAGGTCAGCGGGACGGCAGGATCGCCCACAGCGCCAGGTAGACCACGAACTGCGGTCCGGGCAGCAGGCAGGACAGGACGAACAGCAGTCGCACCGTTCCGGGCTTCATCCCCCAGCGCTCGGCGAGGCCCGCGCACACGCCCGCGATCTTGCGGTTGTTCCTCGGCCTGCTCAACGTCGTCGGCATCGTGCTGCTCATGAGTCACCTTCCGGGTAGCACCCACGCCGGGGGACCACGCCCCCGACCTCCTGTGCGTCTCAGCTCTCCCACGGGATGCCCGGCGGCGCGCTTGCGCAAACCGACGGCCCGCCGACCGGTCAGCTCAGGAAGTGGTCGAGCGTCAGGGGCAGGTCCCGGACGCGGACGCCGGTCGCGTGGTGCGCGGCGTTGGCGATGGCGGCGGCGGTGCCCACGATGCCGATCTCGCCGATCCCCTTGGTGCCCATGGGGTTGACGTGCGGGTCGTGCTCGTCGATCCAGAGCGCCTCCACCCGCGGGACGTCGGCGTTGGCGGCGATGTGGTACTCGGCGAAGTCGTGGTTGACGACGTGGCCGAACCGCTCGTCGAGCACGCTCCGCTCGTGCAGCGCCATCGACAGGCCCATGGTCATGCCGCCGACGAGCTGCGACCGCGCCAGGCGGGGGTTCACGACCCGCCCCACCGCGAAGACGCCCAGCAGCCGGGAGACCCGCACCTCGCCGGTGTCGACGTGCACCCGGACCTCCGCGAACTGCGCGCCGAACGCGTGCTTCGCGTACTCGTCGGAGGCGTCGTCCTCCGGCATCGTCGCGGTCAGCTCGTCGCCCTCGTCGGGGTCGTCGCCGAACTTGGCGCGGAACTCCCGAGCGGCGGCCACCACGGTCGACCCCCACGACGTGATGCCGGACGACCCGCCCGCGACGGTGGCCTTGGGCAGGTCGGTGTCGCCGATCCGCAGCTCGACGTCGGCGAACTCCACGCCGAGCGCGTCGGCGGCGACCTGGGCGAGCGAGGTCCACGTGCCGGTGCCGATGTCGGCGGCCCCGATCTCCACCCGGAAGCGCCCGTCGACGGTGCGGCGGACGGTCGCGGCCGACCCCGGCATCTTGTTGACCGGGTACGTCGACGACGCGACCCCCGTGCCCACCAGCCAGTCCGACTCGCGGCGGGAGCGCGGGGCCGGGTCGCGGTCGTCCCACCCGAACCTGCGCGCGCCCTCCCGCAGGCAGGCGACGAGGTTGCGGCTGGAGAACGGTTTGCCCGACTCGGGCTCCACCTCCGGCTCGTTGCGGACGCGGAACTCGACCGGGTCGACGCCGCAGGCGATGGCCAGTTCGTCGACGGCGCTCTCCAGGGCGAACATGCCGGGACACTCGCCGGGGGCGCGCATCCACGACGGCACGGGGACGTCCAGCGCGGCCAGCCGGTGCGTCGTGCTCCGGTGCGGCGCGGCGTACATCATCCTGCTCGGCACGGCCGTCTGCTCGGCGTACTCCTTGATCCGCGACGTCTGCTCCACCACGTCGACGGCGACGGCGCGGAGCCAGCCGCCCTCGTCGCAGCCGAGGCGGACGCGCTGGATCGTGGGGGTGCGGTAGCCGACGAGGGAGAACATCTGCTGCCGGGTGAGGGCGAGCTTCACCGGTGTGCCGGGAACGGCCTTGGCCGCCAGCGCGGTGATGATCACGTTGACGTGCGCGGTGCCCTTGGAGCCGAACCCGCCGCCTACGTGCGGCGAGACGACCCGCACCCGCTCCGGGTCGAGCCCCAGCACCTCCGCCGCGGTGTCGCGGGTCGGGTGCACGCCCTGGGTGGAGTCGTGCAGGACCAGGTCGCCGTCCGACCAGAGCGCCGTGGTGGTGTGCGGCTCCATCGGGTTGTTGTTGTACCAGGCGGTGGTGTACGTGTGGTCGACGGTGAACGGCGCTTCCGCCATGGCCGCGTCGACGTCCCCCTGCGAGGTGTCGGTCTCCGCGCCCGCGTTCACCTCCTCCGGCGCGTACAGGTCGTCGCGGTCGGCGCCCAGGTGGACGTCGTGGGGCGCCTCGTCGATCCGCACGTCGACGAGCGCGCCCGCCTGCCGGGCGATCTCCGGGGTGCGCGCGACCACGGCGGCGACGACCTGCCCGCGGAAGTCGACGTCGTGGGACTGGAGGACGGCCAGTTCGGCGTCGTCCGTGGACGCCAGGCGGGGCGCGTTGTCGGGCGTCAGCACCGCGAGCACGCCGTCGAGGGCCAGCGCCGCCTCGGCGTCGACCGAGGTCACCCGTCCCCGCGCGACCTCGGCCTGCACGAGGTGCAGGTACGCGGGGTCGGTCACCCGCTGGTCGCCCGCGTAGAGCGCGGTGCCGGTCACCTTCGCCGCACCCTCGACCCGCGCCGGGGAGGCGCCGAGCACGTGCGGTCGCAGCAGGTCGGTCATCGTTCCCCCAGGCTCAGGTCACGCAGGGCGGACACCAGCGTGTTGCGGACCAGCGGCACCTTGAACCCGTTGTCGGGCAACGGCCTGGCCGCGGCGAGTTCGGCGTCGGCCGCCCGCCGGAACACCTCCTCCTCCGCCGGTGAGCCGAGCAGGACCTCCTCGGCCCGCCTGGCCCGCCACGGTTTGTGCGCCACCCCGCCGAGCGCGACGCGGACGTCGCGCACCACTCCCCCGTCGACCCGCAGCACCACCGCGACCGACACCAGCGCGAACGCGAACGAAGCCCGGTCCCGCACCTTCCGGTACAGCGACCGCGTCCCGTCCGGCAGCGGCGGCAGGTCGACGGCGGTGATCAGGTCGGCGCGGGTCAGCACCGTGTCCCGGTCGGGTTCGTCACCGGGCAGCCGGTGCAGGTCGACCAGCGGCACGACGCGCTCACCGGCCGGGCCCCGCACGACGACCCGCGCGTCCAGCGCGGCCATCGCCACCGCCATGTCCGACGGGTGGGTCGCCACGCACTGCTCGGAGGCGCCCAGGACGGCGTGCTGGCGGTTGTAACCGCCGATCGCCGAGCACCCCGTGCCCGGCTCCCGCTTGTTGCACGGCGTCGACACGTCCTGGAAGTAGGAGCAGCGGGTGCGTTGCAGCAGGTTCCCGCCGGTCGTGGCCAGGTTGCGCAACTGGCCGCTCGCCCCGGACAGCAGTGCCCTCGCCAGCACGGGGTAGTCACGCAGGACGACCGGGTGGGCCGCCAGGTCGCTGTTGCGCGCGGTGGCGCCGATCCGGAGCCCGCCGTCCGGCAGTTCCTCCACGCCGTCGAGCGCCAGCCCGCCGATGTCGACCACGACGTCCGGCGACGTGACGCCCAGCTTCATCCGGTCGACCAGGTTCGTCCCGCCCGCGAGGAACACCGCCTCGCGCGCGTCCGCCGTGGCGACCGCGCCCGCGACGTCGGTCGCGCGGTGGTAGTCGAAGGGGATCACCGGGCGACGTCCTGGATCGCGTCGACGATGTTCCCGTACGCGCCGCAGCGGCACAGGTTGCCGCTCATGCGCTCGCGGACCTCGTCGTCGGACAGTTCGACCGGGCCGGTCAGGTCGTCGGTGACGGCGCTGGGCCTGCCGTCCCGAGCCTCGGCGAGCATACCCACCGCCGAGCACACCTGGCCGGGCGTGCAGAACCCGCACTGGAACGCGTCCCGCTCGACGAAGGCCTCCTGGACCGGGTGGGGCCGTCCTCCCGCCCCGAGCCCTTCCGCGGTGGTGACGGTGGCGCCGTCGTGCGCGATGGCGAAGGTGAGGCAGGTGACGACCCGCCGTCCCCCGAGCAGGACGGTGCACGACCCGCACTGCCCGTGGTCGCACCCCTTCTTGACCGAGGTCACACCCAATCCCTCGCGCAGCGCGTCCAGCAGGGTGGTCCTGCTGTCCACCCGCAGCGTCCGGGACCGACCGTCCACGTCCAGCTCGACGTCACCGTCCACGACCGACTCCTCGCCTCGTCACCCGTGGAGACTTCCCCGTGATCCGGGGTTCAACCCGCGAGTCACCCGACGGGGCGCACCCCCTTACGACCGCCACGCACCACGCGCCTGCCACCGCCGCACTAGTGTCTGGGCAAGGCATGGGGTACTAGGAGGATTGCGTGGTTGGCGAAGCAGAGCACGGGCACCGCTTGACCGAGTTGCTGCGGTCGAACACCGACGCGCTGGTCGCGGCGTGGGTCGAGGCCGTGGCGACGACGTTGCGCGGGCGGACGACCGGCGCGGAGCTGGAGCGGGACTTCCGCGAGCTGTTCACGTCGCTGCTGCCGGTGGCGTCCGGGGACGGCCGCGACCTGAGCGGACACGCCTACGCGGAGCTCAGGTCGCTGCTCGGCGACCTGTCGCGGTCGCGCGCCCGGCAGAACTTCAGCCCGTCGGAGACCGCGTCGAGCGTCTTCGCGCTCAAGCGGGTGGTGTTCGAGCTGGTCAACGGCCAGGACGACGCCGAGCTGTTCCGGCAGGTCCTGTCGTTCTCGACGCTGCTGGACGGGCTGGGCCTGCTGACGTTCGAGGCGTACGCCCGTGCCCGCGAGGAGATCATCAAAGAGCAGTCCGAGCAGTTGCTGGAGCTGACCACCCCCGTGGTCAAGCTGTGGGAGGGGGTGCTCGCGGTGCCGCTGGTCGGCACGCTGGACTCCGCCCGCACCCAGGTCGTGATGGAGAAGCTGCTCGAAGCGCTGGTCGAGACCGGCTCCGAGCACGCCATCATCGACATCACCGGTGTGCTCGCGGTCGACACGCAGGTCGCCCAGCACCTGCTCAAGACCGTGGTGGCCGCCCGCCTGATGGGCGCCGAGTGCACCATCTCGGGCATCCGCCCCCAGATCGCCCAGACGATCGTCGCGCTCGGCATCGAGTTCGGCGACATCGCGACCAAGGCCACGCTCGCCGACGCGCTGCGGCACGCGCTGCGCCGCGACGGCGTCGAGGTCGTGCGCAAGGGCGAGCGGGGGGCCCTCTGATGGAACGCGTGCCGATCCTCAAGATCGGCGGTGTGCTGCTCGTCTCGATCCAGATCGACCTCCAGGACCAGAGCGTGCTCGCGCTCCAGGAGGACCTGGCCGAGAAGATCAGCGCCACCGGCGCTCACGGGGTCGTCATCGACATCTCCGCGGTGGAGATCGTCGACTCGTTCATCGGCCGGATGTTCGCCACCATCGCGTCCATCTCCCGGCTGTTCGACGCGGACACCGTCGTGGTCGGGATGCGGCCCGCCGTGGCGATCACCCTGGTCGAGCTGGGCCTCACGCTCGGTGGCGTGCGGACCGCGCTGGACCTCGAACGCGGGATGAGGATCCTGGAGAACATCGGTCGCGAACGCGGGCGCACCGGCCTGGAGGCTCGGTGACACCCCGGTCCGACGGGCCGGAGGAACTCCCCATCAGGGCGGACGACGATGTGGTGAGGGTGCGCCAGCTCGTGCGCACCTACGCCCAGCAGGTCAAGCTGTCGCTCGTGGACCAGACGAAGCTCGTGACGGCCGCCAGCGAGCTGGCGCGCAACACGCTGGTCTACGGCGGCGGCGGTTTCGCGCGGGTGGAGATCATCACCGCGGACGGTCGCACCGGGATCCGGGCGTCGTTCCACGACGAGGGGCCGGGCATCCCGGACCTCTCGCTCGCGCTGGCCGACGGCTGGAGCAGCGGCAAGGGGATGGGGCTCGGGCTGTCCGGCGCGCGCAGGCTGGTCGACGAGTTCGACCTGGACTCCGAGGTCGGCCGCGGCACGGTCGTGATGGTGGTGAAGTGGAAGCGCTGAGCGAGCCCACGTGCCTGCCCGTTGCCGAGGACGTCACCTGGATCAGGGTCGAGGAGCCCGCCGAGGCGGGTCGCGTCCGGCGGGCCGCCACGGCGCTGGCCGAGAGGCTGGCGTTCCCCGCCGCGCGGGTGGCGGAGATCGGTGTGGCGGTGACCGAGATCGCCACGAACCTGCACAAGCACGCCCGTGAAGGGGTGGTGCTGGTGCGGTCGGTGCGCGGCACGACCGAGGCGGCCGTCGAACTGCTGGCCGTCGACGGCGGGCCCGGCATCCGCGACGTCGGCCTGGCGTTCGAGGACGGCCACTCCACCACGGGCACGCTCGGTGTGGGCCTCGGTGCCGTCAACCGGCTGGCCGACTCGTGCGCGATCACCTCGCGACCGGGTCGGGGTACGGCGCTGTCCGCGCGCTTCCACCCGCGTCGCGGCCCGCACGCCGAGTTCCCCGAGGACGTCGCCGCGGGCGTGACCCGCGCGATCGGGGGTGAAGAGGTCTGCGGCGACTCCTACGCCATCCGCCGGAGCCCCGGCAGGCTGTCGCTGATGATGTGCGACGGGTCCGGGCACGGCCCGCTGGCGGCGACCGCGTCGCAGGCGGCGGTCCGGCTGTTCTGCTCCCTGTCCCCCACCGCCCCGGAGGACGTGGTCGCCCGCATCCACCGGGAACTGCGCGGTACCCGCGGCGGTGCGGTCGCGGTCGCGGAGGTCGACCTGGTGGCCCGCACGGTCCGGTACGCCGGGCTGGGCAACATCGGCGCCGCCGTGGTCGGCGACGGTCAGAAGCGCGGCATGGTCTCGGTCCCCGGTGTCGCCGGGTACCAGGCGCGCACGATCCGCGCGTTCGACTACCCGCTGCCCGACGACGGGGTCGTGGTCATGCACTCCGACGGCCTCACCGAACGCTGGACGGTGGAGCACGACGACGACCTGATGAGCGCGGCCCCGCTGGTGGTCGCGGGCAGTCTGCTGCGCGACGCGGGCGTGCGCAAGGACGACGCCTGCGTCCTCGTGGCGCAGACTTACTGACCATGGACGCCGACGTGCACGCCGACCTGACGCGGATGACCATCCGTGGCGAGTCGGACGTGTTCCAGCTCCGCGGCCGGGGCAGGCAGGTCGCCGCGGCCGTCGGGCTGGACAGCCAGGACCAGATCCGGGTGGCGACCGCGCTCAGCGACGTCGGCCGGGAGCTGGTCCGGCAGTCCGCCGAGGCCACCGCCGTCTTCCGGCTGCGGCTCAGCCCCGTCCTCGCGCTCGTGGTGGACCTCGACTGGGTCGGCGGGATCACCTCGACGGGTCCCGGCTGGCACACGGCGCGGATGCTCCTGCACTCCGTCGAGCTGGACCAGGGCGTCGGCGGGGGCACCATCACGATGGTGCGGCACCTGCCCTCCGGGGTGCTGGCGCCGTCGCCGGAGCAGGTCGACGGGATCCGCGGCGCCCTGGGCGCGAAGACCGAGGGCAGCGCGCTGGACGAGCTGCGGGCCCAGAACCAGGAGCTGCTCGAGACGCTGGAGGACCTGGAGCACAAGCGCCAGGAGCTGGAGCGGGCCAACGACGAGCTGGAGGAGACCAACCGGGGTGTCGTCGCGCTGTACAAGGAGCTGTCCGACGAGCTGGAACAGACCAACACCGGCGTCGTGGCGCTCTACGCCGAACTGGACGAGAAGACCACCCAGTTGCGCCTGGCCGCCGAGGCGCGCACCCGGTTCTGGTCCAACATCAGCCACGAGCTGCGCACCCCGGTCAACTCCGTCGTCGGCCTGACCAGACTGCTCGCCGTGCCGGGCGCCGATCCGCTCACCGACGACCAGCGCAGGCAGGTGGAGCTCATCAACGACTCCGGCACGACGCTGCTCGCGCTGGTGAACGAGCTGCTGGACACCGCGAAGGCCGAGTCCGGCAGCCTGCGGCCGAAGCCCGCGCCGGTCGACCTGGCGTACATGTTCGTGCAGCTCCGCGGCGCGCTGCGGCCGATGATCCGCTCGGGCGAGGTCCGGTTCGTCGTCGACGAAGACCTGCCTCCGCTGCCCGTGCTCGTCACCGACGGCACGATGCTCGTGCGGATCCTGCGCAACCTGCTGTCCAATGGGCTCAAGTTCACCGAGCGCGGCGAGGTCCGGCTGTCCGTCGTCGAGGACGGCGACGCCCTCCGCTTCCTCGTCACCGACACCGGCATCGGCATCCCGACCGACCAGCAGGACCGGGTGTTCGAGGAGTTCCACCAGGTGCCGAGCCGCCTCCAGACCGGGCTCACGGGCACCGGGCTCGGGCTGTCCTACGCGCGCAGGCTCAGCGAGATCCTCGGCGGGGACCTGACGCTGACCAGCACTCCGGGGCAGGGCACCGAGGTGGCGCTCAGGCTGCCGCTCGGGGCCGTGGCGGACATCCCGCTGACCGCTCTCGGGAACACCCTGCTGGTCGAGGGCGACGACGACTCCCGCGCCCGGCTGCGGGCGGAGATCACCGCTCTCACCGACGACGTGGTCGAGGCGAAGGACGGGCGGGCGGCGCTCAGCGCGGCCACCGGCAGGCGGCCTGACCTGATCTTCCTCGACGCCGAGGCGCCGCTGGTGACTGGTGGCGAGGTGCTGGCGGTGCTCCGCCGGGACCCGGTCCTGTGCCGAGTTCCCGTGGTGGTGGTTTGCTCGGACGACCCTGGCGGTACCGAACTCATGGCGGCCACCTTGGGCGCCTCCCTGCTCGCCCGGTCGGCGATCTCGCCGGAGTCGGTGAGGCAGGCGATCCGGGAAGCCCACGTGGCGGTGCGAAGGACGGTGTCCAGTTGAGCGCTCAGACCTCTTCACGGCGGCTGGTCTCGCTGTCCGGTCCGGCCAGGATCCTGGTCGTCGACGACCTGGAGGCCAGCCGGTACATCACCGCGAGCTGGCTGCGCCGCAGCGGGCACCTCGTGACCGAGGCCGTGACCGGCAGGCAGGCGCTGACCGTGCTGGGCGAACAGGACTTCGACCTGGTGATGCTGGATGTGCACCTGCCGGACATGAGCGGCTTCGAGGTGTGCGAGATCATCAAGGCCGACCCGGCGACGGCGGCGCTGCCGGTGATCCACGTGTCGGCCACCTACGTGGAGCCCGAGGACAAGACCACCGGTCTGACCCGCGGCGCGGACGCCTACCTGACGGAACCCGTCGACCCCGGTGAGCTGCTGGCCACCGTCGAGGCCGCGCTGCGCTACTACCGCGCGAGGATGCTGGCCGAGCGCCTCGCGAACCGGCTCACCCTCCTGACCCGCGCCACCCTCGCGATCAACTCCGCCACGACGTTCGACGGTCTGACGTCGGCCGCGGCGCTGGGCGCGGCCGACGTGCTGGACACCACCGCGGTCGCCGTGCTCGTCACGGCGAAGGACCTCCGGGTGGGCACCACCGACGGGTCCGGCGCCGCGGCGCTGACCTCGGAGCCGCTGGACCTGATCGCCGACGTGCTCGCGGACACGCTGGGGTCGAGCGAGGGCGTCGAGGTCGTGGTGCTGGACAGCCCGCCGTGGAACCCCGGCACGCCCGCCTCGGTGGTGGTGGCGCGCAGCAAGGCCGGCCGGGCCCCGGTGTGCGTCGCGGTCGACGCCGCGGCCGTGACGACCGACGAGGAGCGCAACCTGCTCGTCCAGCTCGGCCAGGCGACCGCGGTCGCCGCCGACGGGATGCGGGCGCTCACCGAGGAGCACCTGCTCGCGCTGACGCTCCAGCGCAGCCTGCTCCCCCGCCACCTGCCGGAGGAGCCGGGCCTGCCGATGGTCGCGCGGTACCTCCCTGCGTCGGCGAACGCCGAGATCGGCGGCGACTTCTACGAGGTCACGGCCGTCGGCTCCCGCCTGCTGATCGCCATCGGCGACGTGTGCGGGCACTCGATCGAGGCCGCGACGGTCATGGGTGAGGTGCGCCACGCCCTGCGGGCCTACGCGATCGAGACCGACGACCCGGCCACGATCCTCACCAAGCTCGACCGCATGCTCCAGCGCTACCACCCGCGCGGCGGGCTCACGACGGTGTGCCTGGTCCTCGTGGACCTGGCCGAGGGCACGATGGACGTGGCCAACGCGGGCCACGTGCCACCGCTGGTGTCCGACGGGGACGGGACGCGGGTGCTGGGGGTGAAGGGGCCGCTGCTCGGCATCGGTCTCCCCCACCCGCCCGCCACCCGGTTCGAGCTGCCCGTCGGGACGCTGGTGGTCCTGACGACCGACGGCCTGGTCGAGCGGTCGGACAGCGACCTGGACGAGGGCATGGAGGCGCTGCGGGCGGCGGTGGCGCACGACGCCGACCTGGACGGCCTGTGCGACGGCCTGCTGGAGCGGTTCGGCGGGGACAAGCGGGACGACATCGCCCTGCTGGCGTTCCGGCGGACGTGAGCGCGGTCCCCGACCCGACCGGGGCGCTCACCTGGTCGGGTCGGGGATCTCCGCCCACACGGTCTTGCGGTCGGCGTAGCGGTCGACGCCCCAGTCGGCGCCCATCGACTTGATCAGCACCAGCCCGCGGCCGCGGAACTCCCCCAGCGACGACGTCCCCGGTGTGAGCGGCGAGTCGGGGACGGCGTCGTCGACCTCCAGGCGCACCAGCCCCTCGCCGCTCCGGTGGTCCAGGCGGATCAGCCGGGGCGCTCGGGCGTGCTCGTAGGCGTTCGCGGCGAGTTCGGTGGCGATCAGCTCGGTGTCGGCGACGAGGTCCGGGTCCGCGTCGGCCAGCACGGTCCTGATCCACGCCCGCACCTGCGACAGCGGGAGCACCTCGCGGTCGGCGAGGTGGAACTCGTGGTGCGGGCCCGACGTCGACGTGCTCACCTGACTCCTCGGCTCGGGACACCGCCGTCGGTCCGGGACCGGCGGCGGCAGACGCAAGACGGCTACCCCGTCAGGCCGTCCACCACACGTCCGACCGCCGAGCGGTCCGGTGGTTCCCTCCCAGGACTACTCGGGGGCGCGGCGGGACGGGGGCGGCGCGGTCACGGCCAGCGTCACCGCGCCCAGGAGCAGGACCAGGGCTCCGCCGTGCAGGGCGGTCGTGGCGACCGGTCCGAGTGCGGGCACCGTGGCACGTGCGGACAGCGCCGTGTCGACCGTCCGCGAGCCGTCGTGGTTCAGCACGACGACGGTCCACTTCCCCTCCTCGGCCTGCCACGCGAGCGAACCGATCCCGTACGCGACCCAGATCGGCCGGGCCGCGGGCTCGCTCGGCACGGGGCCGCCGTCCTGGTGCCGGTAGCGGAATTCAGACCCGTTCGGCCGCACCACGTCGTGGTCCACCCCGGACAGGTAGTCGGCCACGTCGTCGGCCGCGCCGATGCCGACGAACACGTCCTGGTCGACCTCCAGTTCGACGACACCGAGCCAGTCCTGCCCGACGGGCAGCCCGGCCTTGGTCCAGCGCATGTCGACGGCGCCGAACGACAGCGCGTAACCGCTGGTGTGGAACGGTTTCGACCCGGTGCCGAGGAACCCGTCGGCGTCGCGCAGGCTCGCGTCGGCCCAGCGTCCGAGCGATCCCGCGCCGGAAAGGGCCGAGCCGAGGACGAGCAGGAGCGCGCCGACCACGACGACGGCGGTCCGCCCGCTCGACCGGCCGCGGACCACCCGCGGAACCGGATCACCGGTGCTCGTCGGCGGAAGCTCGTCGACAACGTTGTCCTGGAGGAACGGCGGGTGTACGTCGCTCATGTCGCCAACGTACGCGGTAAGTCCGGAGCGTTGGGGACCACTTGTGCCGCAACGACTTCACCCGTTCGGGATACGCCCGTCCGCCGATGGTCCGGACGCCGCGCGACGGTGGTGGAGAGCCTCACCGGGGGGATGCGGAAAGGGGAATGGCCACCTCTTCCCACTTGAACTTATAGCGCACCGGGGGGCTTGCCGCAAGACCCCGGTGGTACCGCAGAATCATCGACCGGAGCCGGAACCGGCGAGTGAGGGGCTTGTGTCGATCCAGGGGTACGAAGAAGAACTGCGGTCCGAGCGGGACTACGTGGCCGGGCTGTACGCGCGGCTCGACGCCGAGCGCGCGCGGGTGAAGGACGAGTACGACACGGCGCTGGGGGGAACGGGCGGGACGCCCATGGAGCGGGACGTCCGGGTGCGCACGTCGGCGAGGGAGGTGAAGCGGCTGGACCTCGGGGACAACGGGCTGTGCTTCGGCAGGCTGGACGCCCTCTCCGGTGAGCACTCCTACATCGGCCGGATCGGCCTCTTCGACGAGGAGGACGACTACGAGCCGGTGCTGCTGGACTGGCGGGCGCCCGCGTCGCGGGCGTTCTACGTCGCCACCGCCGCGAGCCCGGAGAACATGCGCAGGCGCCGCCAGTTCCACACGCGCGGGCGGCAGGTGGTCGACTTCACCGACGAGGTGCTCGGCCGTCCGGACGGCGACGAGCGGGGGGACGCGGCGCTGCTCGCGGCGGTCAACGCGCCGCGCGGCGACGGCATGCGCGACATCGTGGCGACGATCCAGTCCGAGCAGGACGAGATCATCCGGCTCGACCACCCCGGTGTGCTGGTGATCGAGGGCGGTCCCGGCACCGGGAAGACCGTGGTGGCGCTGCACCGCGTCGCCTACCTGCTCTACACCCAGCGGGAGCGGATGGAACGGCACGGCGTGCTCGTGGTCGGGCCCAACCCGTCGTTCCTGCACCACATCAGCCGCGTGCTGCCGTCGCTCGGCGAGTCCGACGTGGTGTTCACGACCACCGGCGGCCTCGTGCCGGGTCTGCGCGCCACCGCCGTGGACACGCCGGAAGCCTTGCGGCTCAAGGGTTCGCTGAAGATCCTGGAGGTGCTCAGGGCGGCCGTGGCCGACCGGCAGCGGCTGCCGGAGAACCCGCTGCCGATCGAACTGGGCGGCGTCACGGCCCGGATCGACGCCGAGACGGCGGCGTGGGCCAGGGACGAGGCGCGGGCGAGCGGCCAGCCGCACAACGAGGCCCGCGCGGTGTTCACCGAGATCGTCACCTACGTGCTCACCGAACGGGCGATCAGCCGCATCGGCAAGGGCTGGCTGTCCCGGTCGGACCGCGAGGCGTGGGAGCGGACGCGGGCCGACCTCGTCAAGGAGCTGTCGGCCGACGCGGCGTTCACCGCGGCGCTCGACGAGCTCTGGCCCGTGCTGACACCGCGGGACCTGTTGGGGGCGCTGCTGGAATCGCCCGAACGGCTGCGGGCGGCGGGCGCCGACGAGGCGCTGCGGCGGGCGGACGGCTCCGCCTGGACGGTGTCGGACGTGCCGCTGCTCGACGAGCTGGTCGACCTGCTGGGCGCGGACAAGTCGGTCGACCGGGCCGCCGAGCGGGAGCGGAAGGCCGCGGCCGAGCACGCCGCCGCCGTGCTGGACGGGCTCGTCGGCCGCCAGGACTCGATGGACGACGAGGACCACCTGTTCGCCACGGACCTGCTCTTCGCCGAGGACCTGGCCGAGCGCTTCGTCGAGCACGACACGCGCAGCCTCGTCGAGCGCGCCGAGGCGGACCGGGACTGGACCTACCGGCACGTCGTCGTCGACGAGGCGCAGGAACTGTCCGAAATGGACTGGCGGGTGCTGATGCGCCGCTGCCCCGGCCGGTCCTTCACCGTCGTCGGCGACCTCGCGCAGCGGCGGTCCGAGGCCGGGGCGACGGCGTGGGGCCCGATGGTGGAGCCGTACGTGCCCGGCCGCTGGGTCTACCGGTCGCTGACGGTGAACTACCGCACCCCGGCGGAGATCATGGGCGTCGCCGCCGCCGTGCTCGCCGACTTCGCGCCCGGCGTCCAGCCGCCGGAGTCGGTGCGGGCCTGCGGCGTGGCGCCGTGGTCGAGGCGGGTCACCGAGGACGGACTGGCCGCGGCCGTCGAGGAGTTCGTGCGGGACGAGGCCCAGCGGGAGGGGACCTGCGTCGTGATCGGCCCGCCGGACGTGCCGGGGACGGTCGCGGTGTCGGAGACGAAGGGCCTGGAGTACGACGCCGTGCTGGTCGTGGAACCGGAACGGATCCTCGCCGACGGACCGCGTGGCGCGGCCGAACTGTACGTCGCGCTGACCCGCGCGACCCAACGGCTCGGCGTGCTGCACCGCGGCCCGCTGCCGGAGGTCCTGGCCGGGCTCACCGCAGTGGGGAGCCACCCTCAACGCTGATGCCGGTGGGAAGGAAAAGGCACCAGGCACACCGTCAGGGCCACGCAAGGCGTCCCAACGCGGCCAAACGCCTGGCCCGCGTGGGAAACGGCCCGGCACGCCGTCAGAGCCGCGACCGCCGCGCGCAAGGCGCCCCGAAGCGGCCGACCGGCCTGACACGCGTGGGCAACAGCCCCGGCACACCATCAGGCTGCACCGACCGCCGCGCGCAGGGCGTCCCAGCGCGGCCGAACGGCCCGGCCCGCCGTCAGAGCCGGGCCGCGACCGCCGCGCGCAGGGCGTCCCAGTGCGGACGGTCGGCCTGGCAGGCGTGGGCGATGGTCTCCGCGACCGCGTCGACCGGGTCGGCGGAGCGGGCGGTCAGCGCGGCGGCGTAGGCGTGGGCCCTGGCCGTCAGGGCGCGTTCGGCGGTCGTGTCGGCGGTCCTGCGGGCGAAGTCGGCCCGCAGGACCGCGGCCGGGTCGACCTCGTCGGTGGGCGCGCACCTGTCCCAGCGGAGTTCCAGCGCCCGCTGGTGGGCCGCGTGGGACAGGGCGGCCAGGTCGTCGGGGTGTTCGGGCGGGTAGGTGATGCCGTTGGCGGCGCAGGCGCGTGCCGCCGCGGCGTCCGCCAGGTCGCGCAGCAGGTCCGGGTCGGCCGCGGGGAGCGCCTCGAACACCTCGGGGGCGTTCACGGCCAGCCAGCCCGTGGTGCCCGACAGCGAGTCCGGGTCGGCGATCACGGCGGCCGGGTGGGCGGCCAGGGCCCAGGTGGCGCCGAGCCGGACGCCGGTGACCTGGTCGACGAAGGCCAGCGCGGACGCGCACAGGGTGTCCGCGTCCTCGAAGTCGAGGCCGACCAGGAAGGGCGTCAGCGGTCCTGCCTGCGGGAGACCGCCGAGGGCGAACTCGAAGGTCCCCACGACCTCGCCGTCCCTCGCGAGGCTGATCGCGCTGTCGAAGTCGACGTTCCAGTAGGCGCAGACCGCGACCCCTCCCACCGAAAGGCGGGCCAGCGTCTCGGGCAGCGAACCGTGGAAACCGTTGTCCTCGACGAGGACCACCCAGCCGCTGTGCTCGCCCGCCAGCACCAGCGGCAGTTCGTCGGGGAAGGCGTTGGTGGTGGCCGTGCCCGCGTCGACGATCGTCGTCAGCCGGGTGGGTCCGTCCGCGCCGAAGCGGGCCAGGGCCTCGGCCGTGGTCAGGCCCCGAACGGCGGTGAGGCACAGCGCTTCGGACGGCAGGACCTCGGCGGCCAGCATCCCGGCGTAGTGCGCGACCGCGGGCGTCGACGAGGGCATGGGAAGACCTTTCCACGAACGGGCCGCCGGGTTCCAGCGGAACGCGGCCGGCCGGCCGGAACGGCCCGGAGTCGTTGCCGCCACTGGCCTTTGCCGAATCGGCAACGTTGGTGGCGTGGACCGCGGCACCCGGTGCAGGGTGGCACCATGACGCACAGCCACGACCACTCCACCACCACCTCCGCCCCCCACACCGCCGCCGAGTGGGACGACCGCTACGCGGGCGCGGAGCGGTTGTTCAGCGGCCGCCCCAACTTCGCGCTCGTCACGGAGGTCGACGGGCTCCCGCCGGGCCGGGCGCTCGACGTCGGCTGCGGCGAGGGCGCGGACGCGGTCTGGCTCGCGGGCCGGGGCTGGGAGGTCACGGGGCTGGACGTGTCGCGGGTGGCGCTGGACCGCGCGGAGCTGCACGCCCGAGAAGCGGGAGCCCGTGTGGAGTGGGTGCACGCGGGCCTGGCCGAGGCCGTGCTCCCGCCCGCCGGGTTCGACCTGGTGTCCGTGCAGTACCCGGCCCTGCCCAGTTCCCCCGACCGCGCCGCCGAACGGGCGCTGCTGGCGGCCGTGGCACCCGGAGGGCTCCTGCTCGTGGTCTTCCACGCCGGGTTCGACGGCGACGTCGCCAGGGCCCGCGGGATCGACCCCGCCGACTACGTCTGGCTCGCCGACGTGACCTCGCTGCTCGGTGACGGCTGGGAGGTCCACGTCGACGAGGACCGCCCCCGCGACACGCCCGCGGGCGGCGCCGGACAGCAGCACCACACCCACGACGTCGTGCTCAGGGCACGGCGCTCGGCCTGACGAGGTCACCGCGGCCCGGTCTCACATCCGGGCCGCCACGGCGAGCAGGCGTTCGCGCATCCACTGGTGGGCCGGGGCGAGCATGTTGCGCGGGTGCCAGAACACCGCCAGCGTCACCTTCGGCGCCTCGATCGCCAGCGGCACCTCGCGCAGCCCGAGCGCCGGACCGAGCCGGTCGAACAGGTGCCGGGGCGTCAACGTGACCAGGTCCGATCCCGCGACCGCCTGCAACGCCAAGGTGAACGACTCCACGGTGACCGGGCTCGGCTGGCTCAGGCCCTGCTCGCTCAGCTTCACCTCGGACACGACCCGCTGCCCGGCCACGCCGTTGACCTGGACGGCGCGGGTGCTCGCCAGCGCCTCGGCGGTGAGCGGCTCGACCACCGCGTCGTTGTCCCGGTCCGCCACCGCGATGAACTCGTCGGTGAACAGCGGGACGTGCGGGAAGCTCAGCAGTTCCGGCGTCTGGAGCTGCAACGGCCAGAACAGCACGTCGCACCAGCCGGTCCGGAGCAGTTCGACCAGTTCCGCGCGCAGCGGCACCACGTTCACCCGCACGCCCGGCGCGTCGACGGAGAGGCCCCGCAGCGCGGGCAGCACGAGGACGCCGGACACGTAGTCGCCCGCCATGAAGGTGAACGTGCGCCGGTCGGTGGCCGGGGTGAAGGAACGCCCGGAGCTCAGCACCTCGCGCGCGGCGACCAGCGCGGTCTGCACGGGCTGGCGCAGCGACTCCGCGAACGGCGTGAGCACCATCGCGCGGCCGTCGCGGACCAGCAGCGGGTCGTTGAAGTGGCGCCGCAGCTTCGCCAGGACCGCGCTCATCGCGGGTTGCCCCATCACGAGCCGGTCCGCCGCCTTCGTCACGTTGCGCTCCAGCAGCAGCGCGTTCAGCGGGACCAGCAGGTTCAGGTCCAGCCTCCCCCAGTCCGTGGCCACCGCGGTGATTGTCCTCCCCGCCGGTGGACGTGACAAGCGAGCGCCGCAGGTCAGGACAACCATCGAGCCGGTCGATGGGATCCATGCGGAATTCGTCGGTTCTGGGGCCGGTGGTCCCGCCCTACCCTGGCACTTGACCACGGTCGTTCCACAGTGGACTGATCACGGGCGCGCGATCCACGCGACGACGGAGGGACATCACGATGACCGACACCAGCGGCTCCCGGACCCAGCGGCCCGCCGTCGCGAACGACCGAGCCGTCATCGGCGTCATCCTCGCCTCGCTGGCCTCCATCGCGCTCAACTCCGTGATCGCCGCGCTCGCCTCCGCCGCGCTGCCCGACGGAGGCGTCCGCATGGGCTTGGAGCTGAAGGAGTACGCGCCGCTGACCGTCGCCGGGGTCCTGATCGGCACGCTCGTCTGGCACGTCGTCCGCAGCCGGGCCCGCGATCCCCGCGCCGTCCTGCGGGTGCTCGTCCCCGTCGCGGTGCTCGTCTCGTTCGTACCGGACTTCGGGATCCTCTCGGCGGGCGCGACGCTCCTCAACTCGCTGGCCCTGATCGCGATGCACGTCGTCGTCGCGGCCGTCACCGTGCCGATGCTGCTCAAGGTGCTGCCGCTCAGCCGGTCCGACCGGTGACCAGCATCGGCTTGACGTCGAAGTCGTTCTGCAGCAGGCCGTAGGTCCTCATGAGGTTCGAGACGCGCTGCAAGCGGCTGAGGTCCAGCGAAGTGGGGTATTCGCCGAAGTGGACGAGGGTGGCCGTGTCCCGGTCGACCTTGGCGTAGTCGACCAGCAGCGACTGCACGGTCGCGTGGTCGGCCGCGTCCCGCTGCCCCTTGACCATGGCGCGCTGGAAGGCGGCGACGGTGTTCGGGTTCTGCTGGGCGAACTTCCCCGTCGTGCCGTAGCCGGCGATCGGGATGCCGTCGGTCGGGCCGGAGGCCGCGTAGAGGAACGGGATCTGGCCCGCGTTGCGCTGGGCGCGGGTGATGAACGGTTCGCTCATGAAACCCGCGTCGACCACGCCGCTCTCGATCGCGGCCTCCATGTCGGGCATGGGCATCGCCTTGAACGTCACCTTGTTCAGGTCGACGTCGTTGCCCTCCAGCGTCGCCTTCGCGGTCAGCTCGGCGATGTTGTTGAACGTGTTGAGGGCGATCGTCTTGCCCTCCAGGTCGCGGGGCGACTTGAAGCCCGAGTTCGCCTTGCCGAGGATCATGAACATCCCGGTCTTGGCCTGGTAGCCGTCCGCGATGAGCTTGAGCCCGTCCGCGCTCTTGGCGTCGTCCTTGGCCTGGGCGGCGAAGAACGAGACCCAGTTGCCGAAGGTGACGTCGAGGTCGCCGTTGATGAGGGCCGGGATCGCCGCCGCGCCGCCCTGGACGGTGACCGGCTCGACCTCGAGGCCCTCCTCGTTGAAGTAGCCCTTCTTGATCGCGATGTGCACCGACGCGACGTCGACGATCGGCAGCAGCCCGATCTTGATCTTGGCCTTCTCCGGCGCGGGCCCGGCCGCGGCGCCCGACTCGGCGTCCGCGTCGCCGAGCAGACCACAGCCGGACGCGGTGAGCAGGACGACAGCGGTCAGCAGCCCGGTCAGGGTCCGCGCGGGTCGGCCGCTTCGACGGATCATGTGCTGGAACTCCCCGGTGTACGTGACGCGATATCCGGACGAGGCGAGGACGCGGGATCAGCGATCCCGTCAACCGATGAGCAGGCTTTCGGCGGCTCGACACCTCTCCCGGCATTGCGGTCGGTTTCCGATGACGCGACGACGGGTCCACATGCTGGCACAGAAAGCGAAAGGGGCATAGTCGAAAATGCAAACCCGAATTCATGGAATACACCTTTCCGCTCAGCGGAAGCCCATCTTTACGAGCAGCGCAAGATCCGCTACGGCGGTCGCCGACCACTCCGGAGCAGCCCTTACGACTCCCACCTGCGACGCGTCCCCACCGCCCGGCCAAGACTGGACGATGCGGTTACGCCGAACCAGGCGATCTATTCCACGGTCATCGTCATAGCGAAATCACCCGAGAATCGGCGGAACAGGAGTCCGGGAGAAACAGGAAAAGATTTACCCATTCGACCCGAGCGGGCCTAACACTCGAATAGACCAGGAAAGGAGTCCCGGCCGTCCGCCCCCCTTTCCGCAGGTCGAGCCCGCGGCGAGCGGGAAGGCGTTCACCGGGGAAATGGCCGGGTGGTACCCGGCGGAGGGCAACCCGGTGCGCCGAATTCCCGTTACCGGCCAACCATCACGCCCGGTGACCAACCAATCGCGGAAAGGAACACGAACGGAGGAGAACCAATCGGACGCGGACGTACCGCCATCCGCCGTGGACCACCCCCGGCGGGGCGGGACTCAGCCGCGGGACAGCGGGAGGCGGACGGCGGGCGGGAGCGCCGCCGGGACGGGATCGGCCTGGAACGACTGGAGCATCAGCGCGGCGAAGCGGCGGGACGCCGCCACCCTCATCGCGGGCGACTCGACGCGGATGCCCTCGTTCGCCATCAGCGCGAGGCTGATGTCCTCCAGGACGAAGTCCCGGCGCAGCGCTCCCGCGTCCTGCGCGCGGCGAACCAGGTCGAACAGCATCCGCACCGTGCGGTCGCGGTCGGCGGCGAAGTCGACCGCCTGCGGGAGCTGCGAGGTGAACGCGCGGGCGAAGCCCCGGTCCAGGGCGTGCACCTCCATGAGCCTCTCGACCACCAGGCAGAACCCGCTCCACGGGTCGTCCGCCGCCAGGCCTTCCTCCACGATCGCCGAGCACGAGGCCATCTGCTCCGCGAAGGCTTCGGTCAGCAGCGCTTCCTTCGTCTGGAAGTGCCGGTAGACGGTCGCGACGCCGACCTCGGCGCGGCGGGCGATCTCCCGGATCGGCACGTCGAGGCCGTCCGCGGCGAAGGCCGCGCGGGCGACCACGAGGATGCGCAGGCGGTTGTCGCGGGCGTCCGACCGGAGGCTCGTTCCCACTTGTGCCGTCACCCCTCTCACTTTAGCCAACCGGACGGGGTGCTCCGTTACGGTCCGGCGCATGAGAGCAGTCCAGTTCACCGAGTACGGCCCGCCGAGCGTCGTGCACGTCGCCGAGGTGGCGGCGCCGCACGCCGGACCGGGTGAGATCCGCGTCGCCACCAGGGTTTCCGGGCTCTCGCCCGGCGAGACCACCATCCGCTCGGGGGCGCTGCGGGACGTCGTGCCCGCGACGTTCCCGTACCGGACTGGGTTCGACGCGGCGGGGGTGGTGGACGAGGTCGGCGACGGCGTCACGGGTGTCGGCGTCGGCGACGAGGTGTTCGGCACGACCCGGCCCGCCGAGCGCGGCGCCAACGCGGACTTCGTGGTCCTGACCGCCTGGGCCCCCAAACCGGCTGCGTGGAGCTGGGAGGAGGCGGGCGGCGCGGCGGGCGCCGTCGAGACGGCCACCCGCGTCCTGGACCGGCTCGTGGTCGGCGCCGGGCACACCCTGCTCGTCCAGGGCGCGGCGGGCGGCGTCGGCACCGTGGCGGTCCAGCTCGCGGTCGCCCGCGGCGCGCGCGTCATCGGCACGGCGAGCGAGCGCAACCACGACCTGCTGCGGTCCCTCGGAGCGGAGCCGACGACGTACGGGACCGGTCTGGTGGAACGGGTTCGCGCGCTGGCACCGTCCGGAGTGGACGCGGTGTTCGACTGCGCGGGCGGGGCGCTGCCGGACCTGGTCGCCATCGCCGGCGACGCGGCACGCGTGGTGACGATCGCCCCCGACTTCACCGCCGCGGCCCACGGCGTGCACCTGTCCCACGGAGCGCCCGCCGGTGAGACGGCCGCGGGCTCCGCCGACCCGTTGGCGGTGCACGGTCTCGCCATCGCGGTCACGCTCGCCGAGAACGGCGGCCTGCGGGTACCGGTCGAGGCGGTGTTCCCGCTCACCGAGGCCGCCGCCGCGCACGAGCTGAGCGAAACCCGCCACGCACGGGGGAAGATCGTGCTGGCGCACTAGGGTTCCCGGGTTCGAGCGGTGAGCACGCCAACCTCCTACCCCGGCGCGTCCGGGTCGAAGCCGCGCTCGATCAGGACCCGCAGCGACCACCAGGCGCGCTCGCCGCGTCCGGGCTAGTCCGCGGTCACCTCGGCGGGTTGCTCGGAGCGGGAGAACCTGCGCAGCGTGGGGTTCAGCGTGGCGAACACGGTGAGCGCCGCGGCGCCGCCCGCGCAGGTGAGGATCGCCTGGGTGGGTGGCAGGAGGCCCGCGAGCGCGCCGCCGACCGCTGGGCCCGCGATGGCGGCGATGCCCAGCGCGACGCCCATGACGCTGCTCAGCCTGCCGCGCAGCTCGTCCGGGGTGAGCAGCAACTGGTAGGTGGTGATCGTGGTGTTCGCGGTCGGCGCCAGGAACGCCGCCGCCGCGAACAGCACCCCTGTCGGGTAACCGGGGTCGACGACGAGCGCCAGCGGGATCAGCGCGGTGATCGCCCAGAACACGCCGACGATCGACGTGTGCGGTCGCAGCAGTCGGTGCAGGCGGGGTGCGACGAGCGCGCCCAGGATGCCGCCCGCGCCGAGCATGGCCCCCATGACGCCGATCTGGCCCGCGGGCACCCCCTGCTGCTGGGCGATGGCGATCATCAGCAGGTAGAAAGCCTGGAAGAACAGGTTGAGGCCGACCGCGCAGATCGCGACGACCCGGACGACGGGCTGGTGCCACACCCACTTCAGCCCGTCGCGGACCTCGTGGTGGAACCGCCCGTGCGCCGGGCGTTCGCGGTGGCGCGCGGGGATGCGGACGAACAGCAGCGACAGGAACGTCGCCACGTGCGTCACCGCCTCCAGCGCGAATGGCACCCAGCGCGCCAGGCCGAACAGCACGCCGCCGAGCGCGGTGCCCGAGAGCTGGCCGACGTAGCCGCGGGCGGCGTTCATCGCCACGGCGGCGGGCAGGTGGTGCTCGGGCACGACGGCGGGCAGGGCCGCTTCCTCGGCGGGTTCCGACAACGCCCGGCAGACGCCGAGCACGACGACGGCAAGCACCACGTGGGGCAGGCCCACCGCGTCCCACCACAGCCCGACGACGAGCGCGGCCATCGCCACCGCCTGCACGGCTTCGCTGACGAGCATCACGGTCTTGCGGTTCCACCGGTCGACCAGCGCCCCCGCGGGCAGCCCGACCAGCAACTGGGCCGCCGCGCTCGCCCCGAGCACGAGGCCGGAGGCGACCGCGGAGCCGGTCAGCACCAGCACCAGCAGCGGGAGCGCGATGGTGGACGCGCTGGACCCGGCTTCGGACAGCGCCTGCCCGATCCACAGCAGCCGGTAGTCGCGGTTGCGCGACAGCGGCGCCGTCACGAGTCGGCCCGGCAGTCGGCGGCGATGCCGCGCAGCGCGTCGAGGAAGTCCTCCGCGACCCGCCGCACCGTGGCCCCGTCGTGCCTGTCCGGCTGGTAGTACCAGGTGAACCGGAGTTCACCCGCGGCCACGCCGCCGACCACCTCCAGCAGGTGCGGACCCCGGTCCGTCGGGTCGGAGTCCTGTCCGACGGGGTCGAGCACGGCCCGGTACAGCCCGCCGTCGGCGTGGTCCGCGGTGCTGCCGGACTGGCCGAGGTAGTTGAACACCACCTGCGGTCCCGGTCCGGCGAGCCGCTCCCGCACCTCCGGCCGTCCCAGGTGGCGCAGCGCCCCGAAGCCGAACCCGTTGCCGGGCACCGTGCGGAGCTGCCTGCGCACCGCCTTGACCAGGTCGCGCCACGCGGGCCGGTCCTCGTCCGGGAGTGTGAGCCCGACCGGGTAGAGGGTGGTGAACCAGCCGACCGTGCGGGAGAGGTCGGCGCCGAGGACGTCCTCCCGGCCGTGGCCCTCCATGTCCAGCGACACGGTGCGCCGCCCGGTGAACCGGGACAGCGCCAGTGCCAGCGCGGCGAGCAGGACGTCGTTGACCCTCGTGCGGTACGCGGTGGGCGCGTCGTGCAGCAGCGCGTCGGTGTCCTCCGCGCCCAGCACCACGTGCACCGTGTCCGCCGAGGCGCCCGGTGTCGGCCTCTCGTGGTCCACCGGCAGCGGCGCCGCGTCGAGCGCCGCCGCCCAGTGGTCGACCTCGTGGTCCAGCGCTCCCCCGGCGACGTGCCCGGCGAGCCCGCCCGCCCAGTCCCGGAACGACGTGGACTTGGCGCCCAGGTCCACCGGCAGGCCCGCCAAGGCCTGCCGGTAGGCGGTGTCCAGGTCGTCGAGCAGGATCCGCCACGACACGCCGTCCACGACGAGGTGGTGCACGGCCAGGAACAGCAGCGGTGACGGCATCGCGTCGGCGTGCAGCAGCACGATCCGGAACAGCGGCCCCGTGGCCAGGTCGAAGCCCGCGTGCGCCTCGTCGGCGATCTTCACCACGTGCGCGTGCCGCTCCTCCTCGCCGACCGGGGTGAGGTCGTGCCGCTCCAGCACCCCACCCGGTTCGACCGGGGCGTTGTGCTGGCGCCACTCGCCGTCGACGTGCTCGAAGCGCATCCGCAGCGCGTCGTGGTGGGCCAGCACGGCGGCCAGCGCCCGTTCCAGCGCCGCCTCGTCCAGGTCGGAGGTCAGCTCCAGCAGCATGGACTGGTTGAAGTGGTGCGGCGCCACCGTCCTGGTCTCGAAGAACCACCGCTGGATCGGGGTGAGCGGCACGGCGCCGACCACCTCCGCGGTGTCCGCGGGCGCGGTCTCGACCTCGGTCACGTGGGGTGCCAGCGCCTCGATCGTCTGGTTGCGGAACAGGACCTTCGTCGTCAACGCCAAGCCGGCCTTCCTCGCGCGGGAGACGACCTGGATGACGAGGATGGAGTCACCGCCCAGCTCGAAGAAGTTGTCCCGCACCCCGACGCGGTCGACGCCCAGCACACCGGCCCAGACCTCGGCCAGCGCGGCCTCGACGGGGTCGCGCGGCGGCACGTGGCCCATCCCGTCATCGGGCGTCGGCTCCGGGGCGGGCAGCGCCTCCCGGTCGAGCTTGCCGTTCGGCGTGACCGGCAGGGCGGGCAGCCGCACGAACGCCGACGGCACCAGGTACGCGGGCAGGCGGTCACCCAGGAACGCGCGGAGTTCACCCGGTTCGGCCTCGGTGACGACGTAGGCCACCAGGCGGGCGTGGCCCTGGCCGGTGTCCCTGGCCACCACGGCCGCCTCGGTCACCCCTGGGTGGCCGAGCAGCGCCGACTCGACCTCGCCCGGCTCGACGCGGTGCCCGCGGATCTTGACCTGGTCGTCGATGCGGCCGAGGTACTCGACCACGCCGTCCGCGCGCCTGCGGACCAGGTCGCCGGAGCGGTACATCCGCTCCCCCGGCGCGCCGAACGGGCAGGCGACGAACAGGGCCGCGGTCAGGCCCGGCCGGTTCAGGTAACCCCTGGCCAGCCCGTCGCCCGCGATGCACAGCTCACCGGGCACGCCGAGCGGAACCGGCCGCAGCAGGTCGTCCACGACGTAGAGGCGGGTGTTCCAGGCCGGGTGGCCGATCGGCACGGGTCCGGGGGCCAGCGGCTCACCCGGTTCGACGCGGTGCTCCATGCACCCGACGGTCGTCTCGGTCGGACCGTACTCGTTGACCACGACGGCGGTGGGGTTCGCCCGCCGCCACTCGTCGACCGCCTCGCCGAGCAACTGCTCCCCGCCGACGACCAGGTCACCGGACGGCGACAGGTCGGCGGGGACGGTGCCCAGCAGCGGCAGGTGGCTGGGCGTGGCCTTGAGG
Source organism: Umezawaea endophytica (assembly GCF_025061645.1). Taxonomy (GTDB): domain Bacteria; phylum Actinomycetota; class Actinomycetes; order Mycobacteriales; family Pseudonocardiaceae; genus Umezawaea; species Umezawaea endophytica. The sequence continues at coordinate 489,116 of NZ_JANYMP010000001.1, forward strand.
AACGCCGTCCGCTCCGCCGGGCCGGCGTCCTCGTCCAGGTCGCTGACCACGACCCGACCACCGACGAGCAGCGGGCCGAAGAGGGTCGTGACGGTGAGGTCGAACGAGACCGGCGAGTGCAGCACCGCCGCGCCGCGCAGGCCGGGGTACACCTCGCAGGCCCACGCCAGGTAGTTGACCACCGAGCGGTGCTCGACCACGACCCCCTTGGGGCGACCGGTGGAGCCGGACGTGTAGATCACGTACGCCGGGTCGTGGGTGGTCAGCGGCCGGGTCCGGTCCTGGTCCGTCGGGTTGAGGTCCGTCGGGTTGAGGTCCGTCGGGTTGAGGTCGGGGTGGGAGTTGGTGTCCCGCAGCGGTTCCGGGTCGTCCAGGACCAGGGCGGGTCGGGCGTCGTCGAGCACGAACGCGACCCGGTCCGCGGGCTGGTCCGGTTCGACCGGCACGTACGCGGCACCCGACTTGAGCACGGCCAGCACCGCGACGACCAGTTCGGCGGAACGCGGCAGCGAGAGCGCGACGTACCGGCCGGGGCCGACGCCGTCCGCGATCAGCCGGTGCGCCACGCGGTTGGCGCGGGCGTTCAGGTCCGCGTAGGTCAGCGACCGGTCGCCGTCCACCAGCGCGGTCGCGTCCGGTGTGCGCGCCACCTGCGCCTCGACCAGGTCCGCCAGCGTGGCGTCGGGAACGGCGTGGGCGGTGTCGTTCCACGCGTGCAGCACGTGCCGCCGCTCGTCGGCGCCCATCAGCGGCAGGTCGGCGAGCGGGCGGTCGGGATCGGCGACCACGCCCTCCAGCAGCACGCCTAGGTGACCGGTCATCCTCTCGACGGTCGCCGCGTCGAACAGGTCGGTGCTGTAGTTGACCGCCCCGTGCAGGGCGTCGTCGGACTCCTGGAACTCCACGGTGAGGTCGAAGTTGGCCGCCACCACCGGCAGCGGCAGGTCCTCGACGACCAGGCCCGGCAGGTCCGGCGCGGGCTCCGGGGTGTTCTGGTGGATCACCATCGCCTGGAACAGCGGGGTGCGGCTGGTGTCGCGCTCGGGCCGCAACTCGTCCACCACGCGCTCGAACGGCACGTCCTGGTGGGCGAACGCGTCCAGCGCCGTGCCCCGCACCTCCCCGAGGAACTCGCGGAACGTGCGGGTCCCGTCGACGGTCGACCGGAGCACCAGCGTGTCGACGAAGAACCCGACCAGGCCCTCCAGTTCGGCGCGCTCCCGGCCGGAGGCCACGGTGCCCACCGCGATGTCGTCCTGCCCGGACCAGCGGGCGAACAGCACCTGGCACGCGGCGACCAGCGCCATGAACAGGGTGCCGTCTTGGTGCTGCGCCAAGGCCTTGAGGCGTCCGGCGACCTCGACCGGCACGGTGAACGTGTGCACCGCGCCCCGGTTGGTGCGCACCGCGGGCCGGGGCCGGTCGGTCGGCAGTTCCAGCGGCGGGACACCGGCGAGCCGGTCCCGCCAGTGCGCGAGCTGCTCGTCCAGCAGCGGCCCGATCAGCCGTTCCCGTTGCCACACCGCGAAGTCCGCGTACTGGACCGGCAGGTCGGGCAGGGTGGTGCCGCCTCGGTACAGGAGGTTCAGCTCGGTGGTCAGCACGCCGTTGGACCAGCCGTCGGTGATGATGTGGTGCGCCAGCAGGAGGAGCACGTGGTCGTCCTCCGCCACGCGCAGCAGCAGCGGGCGCAGCAGTGGGCCGCGACCGAGGTCGAACGGCCGGGTGCACTCCCGCTCCAACGCCTCGGTGAGCCCGTCCTCGGGGACGTCCAGCACGGGCACCTCGACGTCGTGGGGCGGGTGGACGACCTGGACGCCGTGCCCGTCCACGGTCTCGAAGGTGGTGCGCAGCGACTCGTGCCGGGCCACCAGCGCGGTCAGCGCCGTGCCGAGGGCGTCCACGTCCAGGTGGCCGCGGAGCCGCAGGATGGACGGCGAGAGGTAGTCGGTGCTCTCCGGCTCGAACTGGTCCAGGAACCACATCCGCTGCTGGGCGAACGACAGCGGCAGTGCGCCGCCGCGCGGCACGCGCGGGATCGCGGCCTCTGCCCGGCCCTGACCGAGCGCCTCGACGAGCCGGGCGACCGTGGGCGAGCTGAACAGCACCCGCGGTGACACGGGCGCGTCCAGTTCGGCGCGCAGCCGGGACACCACGCGGATGCTGAGGATGGAATCGCCGCCCAGCTCGAAGAAGTTGTCGTCGAGCCCGACTCGCGGCACGCCCAGCACGTCGGCCCAGATGCCGCAGACCCGGTCCTCGACCCGCGTGCGCGGAGCGCGGTAGGTCGCGGCGTCGGCCCGCAGGTCCGGCGCGGGCAGGGCCTTCCGGTCGACCTTCCCGTTGGCCGTCATCGGGAGCGCGTCCAACGCGACGAACGCGGAGGGCACCAGGTAGTCCGGCAGCCGCTCGGCCAGCCACGCCCGCAGGTCGGCGGGACCGGTCGACACGACGTAGGCCACGAGCCGCCGGTGACCGTCGTCCTGCCGCGCGACGACCACGGCTTCGCGAACGTCGGGGTGCCTGCTCAGGACGGCCTCGACCTCTCCGGGTTCGATGCGGAAGCCCCGGATCTTGACCTGGTCGTCGGTACGCCCCAGGTAGTCCAGCGTGCCGTTCGCCAACCACCGCGCCCGGTCACCGGTGCGGTACATCCGCTCCCCCGCACCACCGAACGGATCGGCCAGGAACCGATCAGCGGTCAACCCCGGCCGACCCAGGTAACCACGAGCGACCTGAGCACCGGCCAGGAACAACTCCCCCGGCACCCCAACGGGAACCGGTCGCAGGTCCTCGTCGAGCACATAGGCCCGCACGTTGCGCAGCGGACGTCCCACGACGGGAGACCCAGGCGCGACACGGCACGACAGCGCGTCCACAGTGGACTCAGTGGGCCCGTAGAAGTTGTAGCTGTCAGTACCGGGCACGTCGGCCAACCGCCGCCACAGCGCCTCACCGATCGCTTCACCGCCCAACATCAGCACCTTCGGCCGGTGCTTACCATCCAACAGCCCCGCCTCCAGCAACTGCCGGGCGTAGGACGGCGTCAGGTCCAGGAAGTCGATCCGCCGATCCACCACGTAGTCCACGAGCGCGGGCGGATCCAACCGAACGTCCTCGTCCAGCACGTGCAACTCGTGGCCATCAGCCATCAACACGACACCTTCAAGGGAGGTGTCGAACGAGAACACCGCCGACAACGCCACCCGCAACCGCCGACCCCGAACAAAATCTTCACGGTGGTTCACCAGCAGGTTCACCAGACTGCGATGCTCGACCACCACACCCTTCGGCCGACCCGTCGACCCGGACGTGTAGATCACGTAGGCCGCGTGGTCCGGACGCACCGGCGGCAGTTCCGAGGAGTCCTGGTGGTCGGACGCGGGCAGTGTCCCGCGCACCACCAGCACCGGCCTCGCGTCCGCTAGCAGGAACTCCACCCGATCAGCGGGCAACGCCGGATCGACGGGGAGGTAAACCCCACTGGCCTTCCAGATCGCCAGCAACGCCACCACGAACTCCACCGACCGCGGCAACATCAGCGCCACGAGCCGCTCCGGACCGACCCCTCCGGCCAGGAAGACCCGCGCGAGCCTGTTGGCCCACGCGTTCACCTCGGCGAACGTCAACGACCGGTCGCCCACCACGAGAGCGGTCGCGTCCGGCGTCGCCCGAACGGCGGCCTCGAACAGGTCGACCAGGGTCCCCGCCGGCACCTCACCGGCCGTGTCGTTCCACTCCACCACCACTCGGCGCCGCTCGTCGTCCGCCATCAACGGCAGTTCGGCGAGGGTCCGGTGCGGGTCGGTCGCCAGGTTCTTCAGCAGCACCAGCAGGTGCGCGGCGACGCGCTCGACCGTCTCGGCGTCGAACAGGCGCGGGTCGTAGTCGAGTTCGAGGCGCAGCCGGTCACCCAGGTTGGCGCTCAGCGCCAGCGGGAAGCTCGTCGTGTCGGCGCCTTCGACGTCGAGCACCCGCACGCCCTGCTCGGCGTCGAGCAGTTCGTCCACCGGGTAGTTCTCGAACACCACGGCGCTGTCGAACAACGACGACCCGGCGGGCACACCGCTCCACGACCGCAGGTCCGACAGCGACACGAAGTCGAACCGCCGTGACTCCCACTGCGCGGCCTGGACCTCCCTCAGCCAGGTCAGGGCGTCGGCGTCACCGCGCACCGCGATCCTGGTCGGCACGGTGTTGATGAACAGGCCCACCATCGACCCGACACCCGGCAGTTCCGCCGGACGACCCGACACCGTCGTACCGAACACCACGTCGGACTCGCCGGTGTAGCGGGACAGCAGCAGCGCCCAGGCGCCCTGCACCACCGTGTTGGCGGTCAGCCCGGCGGCGCGGGTGACCCGGTTGAGGTCGGCCGACCGCTCCGGGTCCAGCTCCACCCGGACCGACGCGCTGGACTCGGCGCGGTGCGCCTCGACCGGCGGGCGGTCCCACGGCAGCGGCGTCGGCGAGTCGACCCCGCCGAGCACCTGCCGCCAGTGCCGTTCGGCCGCCGCCGCGTCCTGGTCGGCCAGCCAGCGCAGGTAGTCGCGGAACGGCCGCCGCGCCGCGAGCCTCGGCTCCCGGCCGTGGACGAGGGCGGCGTACTGCTCGCACACCTCCGCGAGCACCTGGGCGAAGCTCCACCCGTCCACCAGGACGTGGTGCGCGGTCCAGAAGAGGGTGACCTCGTCGTCGGTCAGCCGGGCGATGGCCAGGCGCAGCAGGGGCGGCCGGGTCAGGTCCAGGCCCTCCGCGTCGCCCTCGGGGCGCGCGGCCTCCTGCTCCTCGGCGGACAGGTGGCGCCAGTCGTGGTGGGCGATCGGCACGTCGACCCGGTGGCGCACCACCTGCACCGGGGTTTCGACGCCCTCCCAAACCACCCCGGCGCGCAGCACGGGGGTGCGGTCCACGACGCGGCGGCACGCCTCGGCCAGCGCGTTCGGGTCGGACACGCCGGACAGCCGCAGCCGGAACCGGTTGAAGTACGCCGTCGACGTGTCGTCCACCAGCGCGTGGAACAGCATCCCCGTCTGCAACGGGGTCAACGGGTAGACGTCCTCCACGTCCCGGTCGACCAGCCGGTCCACGGCCGCCTGGTCCAGGCGTGCCAACGGGAAGTCCGACGGCGTCCGGCCTCCCGAGTCCGGCAGCGCGCAGTGCGCCACGATCTCGCGCAGCGCGCCCGTCGTCGCGTCGGCCACCGCCCGCACGGTCGACTCGTCGTGCACGTGCTCGGAGTAGAGCCAGGACAGCACCAGCTCGCCGTCCTCCACCCCGCCGACCACGTCGAGCAGGAACGCGCGTTCGCCCTCCTCGGTTCCGGGGCTGTCCAACCGCTTCCGGAACAGACCGCTGTCCTCGGCCGACGCCACGTCCCACCGACCGTGGTAGTTGAAGCTGACCGGCGGCAGGGCGGTCCCGGCCAGGTCGGCGGCCGATCCGAGCTGCCGCAGCGCCTCGAAGCCAAAGCCCCGGCGCGGCACGGCGCGGAGCTGTTCCTTCACCGACTTGAGCACCGCGCCCCAGTCGCCGTCGGGCACGGTCAGCGCGACCGGGTACTGGGTGGTGAACCAGCCGACCGTGCGGGAGGTGTCGACGCCGTCGAGCACGTCCTCACGGCCGTGGCCCTCCATCGTGACCGCCACGCGGTCCCGGCCCGTCCAGTCCGCCAGTGCCCGGCCCAGCGCGCTGAGCAGCACGTCGTTGGCCTGCGTGCGGTAGACGTCCGGAACGCGGTGCAGCAGGGCGTCGGTGTGCTCGCGGTCGAGCCGGACCGACACCACCCTGATGGAGCCCGCGGTGTTGGGCCCGTCGCGGTCCACGGGCACGACACCCGCCGCCCGGTCGAGCGCGGCGGTCCAGTGGGGCAGTTCGTCGTCGAACGCCCCGGACCGCACGTGCTCGGCCAGCCGGTGGGCCCACTGGGTGAACCGGGTGCCGACCGGCTCCAGCTCCACCCGCTCGCCCGCGACGGCCTGGCGGTAGGCGGTCTCCAGGTCACCGAGCAGGATTCGCCAGGACACGCCGTCCACGACGAGGTGGTGGACCACGAGGAGCAGGCTCGGCCGTTCGCCTTTCACCAGCCGCGCGCGCAGCAGCGGGCCGCGGGTGATGTCCAGGCCGGTGTCCGCCCCGTCGTGCTCCACGAGGTGACCGGGCTCGGCCGGGACGACGTCCTGCCGCCAGTCGCCGTCCACGCGGGTGAAGCGGGTGCGCAGGCCCTCGTGGTGCGCCACGACCGCGTCCACGGCCCGCGACAGCGCCGCCGGGTCCACGTCCTCGGCCAGTTCCAGGTGGAACGACATCGTGAACGCGTGGGGGTCGTCCGGGTGGGAGTCGAGGTACCAGCGCTGGATCGGCGTGAGCGGGGCCGGTCCAGCGATCTCGGGCAGGTCCGCCTCCGGACCGCGCGCCCGCACGACGGTCGCGAGTTCGGCGATGGTCTGGTGGGTGAACACGTCCTTGGTGACCAGCTCCAGACCGGCCTGGCGGGACCGGGACACGATCTGGATGCTCAGGATCGAGTCGCCGCCCAGGCCGAAGAAGTTGTCGTGGACGCCGACCCGCTCGACGCGCAGCGCCTCCGCCCAGACGCGGGCGAGTTCCCGCTCCACGGGCGTGCGCGGCGGCACGTAGCCCTGGGCGAGCCCGGCCGACGCGTCGGGCGCGGGCAGGGCGCGGCGGTCGACCTTGCCGCTGTCGGTCCTGGGCAGCTCGTCGAGCAGCACGAACAGCGACGGCACCAGGTGGTCCGGCAGCCGCAGCTTCAGCTCGGCCCGCAGGTCGTCCACCGCGGCCGTGCCCACGACGTAGCCGACGAGGCGGTGCGTGCCGGGCTCGACCTCGCGCGCGACGACGACGGTCTCCGCGACCCCCGGCAGGCCGATCAGGGCGGCCTCGACCTCTCCGGGTTCGACCCGGTAGCCGCGGATCTTGACCTGGTCGTCGGCGCGGCCCTGGTACTCCAGCGCGCCGTCGGCGGTCCACCGGGCGAGGTCGCCCGTGCGGTACACCCGTGAGCCGGGCGGACCGAACGGGTTGGCGGTGAACCGGTCCGCGGTCAGTCCGGGCCGGTTCAGGTAGCCGCGGGCCACCTGGTCGCCCGCCAGGTGCAGTTCGCCGGGCACGCCGATCGGGACCGGCCGCAGGTCGGCGTCCAGCACGTAGGCGCGCAGGTTGCGGCCGGGGCCGCCGATCACCGGGCGTTCGCGGTCGGTGATCACCGTCCACACCGAGTCCACAGTGGACTCCGTTGGCCCGTAGAGGTTGACGCCGGTGACGCCGTCGGCCTCGGCCAGCGCTCGCCACAGCGGTTCGCCGACGGCTTCGCCGCCCAGCGCCACCAGCAGCGGCCGGTGCCGCCTGCCGGTCAGCACGCCCTCGGGCAGTAGCTGCTGGAAGTACGACGGGGTGCAGCTCAGGAAGTCGATCCGGTGCCGGGTGATGTGCTCGACCAGCGCGCGCGGGTCCAGCCGCACCGAGTCGTCGACCACGTGCAGCTCGTGGCCCGCGGCCAGCAGGAGCAGCCCTTCCCAGGAGGCGTCGAACGAGTACGCGGCCGTGGCGATGCCGCGCAGGCGGGTCCCGTCGCGGGGCAGCAGGCGGGTGTGGTGGTCGGCGACGAGGTTGGCGAGGTTGCGGTGCTCGACCACGACCCCCTTGGGGCGCCCGGTGGAGCCGGACGTGTAGATCACGTACGCGGCGTGCTCCGGGCGCAGCGGTGCCGTGCGGTCGGCGTCGGTCGGATCGGTGGCCGGGCGGTCGGTGGCGGCGGGGTCGTCCAGCGCCACGCGCGGCAGCCCGCCGGGCACGGTCCCGCCGTCGCCGGTCGTGACCACGAGCACCGGCCGGGCGTCGTCCAGCAGGAACGCGACGCGCTCGGCCGGGTGGTCGGGGTCGACCGGCAGGTAGGCGCCACCGGCCTTGAGCACGGCCAGGACGGCGAAGACCATCTCGGCCGAACGCGGCAGCGCCAGCGCCACCACGGACTCGGGCCCGACCCCCGCGGCGATCAGGTGGTGGGCGAGCCGGTTGGCGTGGGCGTTCACGTCGGCGAAGGTCCACGACCGGTCGCCCGCGACCAGTGCCGTCACGTCGGGAGTGCGGGCGGCGCGGTCCTGGAACACCTCGTGGTACGCCGGGGCGGGCTCGTCGGCGGCGGTGTCGTTCCAGTCGTGCAGGACGTGCCGCAGCTCGTCGTCGGTGAGCAGCGGCAGGTCGGCCACGGCGTGGTCCGGGTCGGTGGTCGCCCCGTCGAGCAGCACGCCGACGTGCGCCACCAGACGCTCGGCCGTGACGGCGTCGAACAGCGCCGTGTCGTAGGTCAGCACCGCTTCCAGTCGGCCGTCGACCTCCTGGAACTGGAACGACACGTCGAAGCCCGCCGCGACCGACGGCGGCGGCAGCTCCTCGACGTCCAGGCCGGGCAGGCCCGGTCCGTCGTCCGGGGTGTTCTGGAGGACGACCATCGCCTGGAACAGCGGTGTGCGGCTGGGATCGCGCACGGGGTGCACCTCGTCCACGACCCGCTCGAACGGCACGTCCTGGTGGGCGAAGGCGTCGAGCACCGTCTCGCGGACCCGGCCCAGCAGGTCCCGGAACCCGCGGCGCGGGTCGACCGGGGTGCGCAGCACGAGCGTGTTGACGAAGAAGCCGACCAGCCCTTCCAGTTCGGTGCGGTCGCGGCCGGACACGACCGTGCCGACCGCCACGTCCCGCTGCCCGGACCAGCGGGCGAACAGCACCTGGCAGGCGGCCAGCAGCGCCATGAACAGGGTGCCGTCCTGCTCGCGGGCCAACGCCTTGAGCCTGCCGGTGACGTCGGCGGGCACCTGGAAGTGGACCAGCGCGCCCTGCTTGCCGCGGGTCGCGGGTCGGGGCCGGTCGGTGGGGAGTTCCAGCGGCCGAACGCCGTCGAGCGCGCGGCGCCAGTAGGACAGGTGCTCCGCGAGCGCCTCCTCGGTGGACTCCCGCCGCTGCCACACCGCGTAGTCCGCGTACTGCACGGGCAGGTCGGGCAGCTTCGCGTCCGCGCCTCGGGTGGCGGCCTCGTAGCAGGCGCCCAGTTCGCCGAGCAGCACGCCGTTCGACCAGCCGTCGGTGACGATGTGGTGCAGCACCAGGGAGAGCACGTGGTCGTCCTCGGCCAGCCGCGCCAGCAGCACCCGCACCAGCGGGCCCCGCCGGAGGTCGAACGGGGTGGTGGTCTCCCCGTCCAGCACCCGTTCCAGGTCGTCCTCGGACACCTCGACCACCGGGACCACGACCCGGTGGGGCGGGTGCACGACCTGCGCTCCCCGACCGTCCACGGTCTCGAAGGTGGTGCGCAGCGACTCGTGCCGCGCCACCAGCGCCGTCAACGCGGTGCCCAGGGCGTCCACGTCCAGGTGACCGCGCAGCCGCAGGATCGACGGCGTCAGGTACTCCACGCCACCGGGTTCGAACTCGTCGAGGAACCACAGGCGCTGCTGCGCGAACGACAGCGGCAGACCACCCTCGCGGGGCACGACCGGGATGTCGGACCGCCGGACGCCCTTGGCCTCGGCGACCAGTGCGGCGATGCCCGCGACGGTGGGGCTGGTGAACACCGACCGCGGCGACATCTCCACGTCGAACGCGGCCCGCAGCCGGGAGATCACCCGGATGCTGAGGATCGAGTCGCCGCCCAGGTCGAAGAAGCTGTCGTGGACGCCGATTCCGGGCACGCCCAGCACCTCGGACCAGATGTCGGCCACCTCCCGCTCCACGTCCGTGCGGGGCGCGACGTGGTCGGTGCCGGTGGCCGTCAGGTCGGGGGCGGGCAGGGCACGGCGGTCGACCTTCCCGTTGGCCGTCATCGGGAACTCGTCCAGCGCGACGAACGCGGAGGGCACCAGGTAGTCCGGCAGCCGCTCGGCCAGCCACGCCCGCGGGTCCGCCGCCCCGGTCGGGGTCACGTAGGCGACGAGCCGCTGGTGACCGCCGTCCTCCCGTGCGACGACCACCGCTTCGCGGACGTCGGGGTGGCGGACCAGGGCCGCCTCGACCTCGCCGGGTTCGATGCGGAAGCCCCGGATCTTGACCTGATCGTCGGTCCGACCCAGGTAATCCAGGGTGCCATTCGCCAACCACCGCGCCCGGTCACCGGTGCGGTACATCCGCTCCCCCGCACCACCGAACGGATCCGCCAGGAACCGATCAGCCGTCAACCCCGGACGACCCAGGTAACCACGAGCGACCTGGGCACCGGCCAGGAACAACTCCCCCGGTACACCAACCGGAACCGGCCGCAACCGCTCGTCCAGCACGTACGCCCGCACGTTGCGCAGCGGACGCCCCACGACCGGCGGCCCGTCCCCTGCGATCAGGCAGGACAGGGCGTCCACAGTGGACTCGGTCGGGCCGTAGAAGTTGTAGCTCTCGGTACCGGGCAAGTCGGCCAACCGCCGCCATAACCCTTCACCGATCGCTTCTCCGCCCAACATCAGCACCTTCGGCCGGTGCTCGCCGTCCAACAGCCCCGCCTCCAGCAACTGCCGGGCATAGGACGGCGTCAGGTCCAGGAAGTCGATCCGCAGATCCACCACGTACTCCACCAACGCGGGCGGGTCCAACCGGATGTCCTCGTCCAACACGTGCAACTCATGACCATCGGCCATCAGCACAACGCCCTCAAGGGACGTGTCGAACGAGAACACCGCCGACAACGCCACCCGCAACCGCCGACCCTGAACAAAATCTTCACGGTGGTTCACCAGCAGGTTCACCAGACTGCGATGCTCGACCACCACACCCTTCGGCCGACCCGTCGACCCGGACGTGTAGATCACGTAAGCCGAGTGGTCCGGACGCACCGGCATCAGGTTGTCGGAGCCGTGACCGTCGACCTCGGGGAGCGCTCCGCGCACCACCAGCACCGGGTTCGCGTCCGCCAGCAGGAACTCCACCCGATCGGCGGGCAACTCCGGATCGACGGGGAGGTAAACACCACCCGCCTTCCAGATCGCCAGCAACGCCACCACGAACTCCACCGACCGCGGCAACATCAGCGCCACGAGCCGCTCCGGGCCCACGCCTGACGCGACGAAGGCCCGTGCCACCCGGTTTGCCCACGCGTTCAACTCCGCGAACGACAGCGACCGGTTCCCCACCACCAGCGCGACGGCGTCCGGCGAGGTTCGGGCCTTGGCCTCGAACAGGTCCACGATCGTCGCGTCCGGCACCTCGCCGTCCGTGGCGTTCCACTCCACGACCACCCCGCGCCGCTCGTCCTCCGTCATCAGGGACGGCTCGGACTCCGCGGCGATGGCGTTCACCAGCAGGAGCAGGCGGTCGGCGAGGCGGTGGGCCGTGTCGGCGTCGAAGAGGTGCGGGTCGTAGGCGAGGTCCAGGCGCAGCCGGTCGTCGAGGACGGCGCTGAGGGTGAGCGGGAACGTGGTCGTGTCCCGTGCCCGCACCTCGGTCGCCCGGATGCCGCCGACCTCGGCGACGTCGTTGAGCGGGTAGTTCTCGAACACGACGGCGCTGTCGAACAGCGACGACCCCGCGGGCACGGCGCTGTACGACCGGAGTTCCGGCAGCGACACGAAGTCGAACCGCCGCGCTTCCGTCTGCGCCGCCTGCACCTCCCGCAGCCAGGCCGCGGTGTCGCCGTCGTCGCGCACGGAGACCCTGGTCGGCACGGTGTTGATGAACAGGCCGACCACCTGCTCGACGCCCGGCAGTTCCGCCGGACGGCCGGACACCGTCGTGCCGAACACCACGTCGGACTCGCCGCTGTGCCGGGACAGCAGCAGCGCCCACGCGCCCTGCACCACGGTGTTGACGGTCAGGCCGTGGCGACGGGCGGTGCGGCGCAGCCGGTCGGTCTCCTCGGTGCTGAGGGCCACGAGGACCGCCTCGGAGGACTCGGTGGCGTGGTCCGGCCGCGGCTGCCGGTCGTACGGCAGGGCGGTGGGCGCGGAGAAGTCCGCCAGCACCTCGCGCCAGTGCCGTTCGGCCTCGGTCCGGTCCTGGTCGGCCAGCCAGCGCAGGTAGTCGCGGAACGGCCGCCGCGCGGCCAGCCGCGGCGGCCGGCCGTCGGTGATCGCCCGGTACTGCTCGCACACCTCGGCGAACACCTGCGCCAGGCTCCACCCGTCCAGCAGGACGTGGTGGAACGTCCAGACCAGCAGCACCTCGTCGTCCGACAGCAAAGCGATGGCGATGCGCATCAGCGGCGCGCGGCGCAGGTCGAGGCCTTCGGTGGCCAGCACGTCGAGTTCGCGCGCACGGTCCTCTTCGGACAGTCCGCGCCAGTCGTGGTGCGTGGTGGGCAGGTCGACGCGGGACCGGATCACCTGCACCGGGCGCTCGACGCCCTCCCACACCAGCGCGCCGCGCAGCACCGGCGTGCGGTCGACGACGCGTTGCCACGCGGTGGCGAGCGCGCGTTCGTCCTCGACGCCGGTCAGCCGCAATCTGACCTGGTCGAAGTAGGCCGTGGACGACGGGTCGGCCAGGCCGTGGAACAGCATCCCCTCCTGCAACGGGGTCAGCGGGTAGACGTCCTCCACGTCGACGGGCAGCCGGTCCACGGCCGCCTGGTCCAGGCGTGCCAACGGGAAGTCCGACGGCGTCCGGCCGCCCGAGTCCGGCAGCGCGCAGTGCGCCACGATCTCGCGCAGCGCGCCCGTCGTCGCGTCGGCCACCGCCCGCACGGTCGACTCGTCGTGCACGCGCCCGGAGTACAGCCAGGTGAGTTCGAGTTCGCCGTCCTCGACCAGGCCCACGACGTCCAGCAGGTGCGCGCGGGTGTTGCCGGGCGCGGTGTCCCGGCCGATCGGGGCGCACCGGGCCCGGTAGAGGCCGTCGTCGTCGGCCGCCACGTCCCACTGGCCGTGGTAGTTGAAGCTGATCGACGGGTGCGGGTCGTCGCGCAGGACCTCCGTGGGACCGAGGTACCGCAGCGCCGCGTAGCTCTGGCCGCGCCGCGGCACCGCGCGCACCTGCTCCTTGACCGACTTCAGCACGTCGCCCCAGCCCCCTGCGGGCACGTGCAGGGCAAGGGGGAACTGGCTGGTGAACCAGCCGACCGTGCGGGACACGTCGAGGTCGTCCGGCACGTCCTCGCGCCCGTGGCCCTCCAGCCCGACCAGGACGCGGTCCCGCCCGGTCCAGTCGGCCAGCGCCCGGCCGAGCGCGCTGAGCAGCACGTCGTTGACCTGCGTGCGGTAGACGCCGGGCACCTGGTGCAGCAGCTCGTCGGTGTCGGCCCGGCCGAGCCGGACGGTGACCGCGCGGACGTCCTGGGCGGGGTCGCCGTCCGCGTGGTCCACCGGGAGGTCGGCCGGGGCGGACGCGGCGAAGCCGGTCCAGTGGGCGAGGTCGGCGTCCAGGTCGCCTGCGGCCACCCGGTCGGCCAGCCTGCGCGCCCACGTGGCGAACGCCGTGCCCACGGGCTCCAGCGCGACCGGTTCGCCGCGGGACACCTGGTGGTAGGCGGTGTCCAGGTCGCCGAGCAGGACGCGCCAGGACACGCCGTCCACGACGAGGTGGTGCACGGCCAGGAACAGCCGGGAGCGGCCCGCGCCGAGGCGGAACAGCAGGGCCCGCACGAGCGGCCCGGCGGTGAGGTCGAGGCTCGACTGGGCGGTGAGCGCGTCGGCGTCCGCGGCCTCCCGCTGTTCGCGCTCGTCGAGCCCGGTCAGGTCGCGCACGCGCAGCACGCCGGTCGGCGCGGTGGGTGCGACCTCCTGGACCCACCGGTCGCCGTCGCGGGTGAAGCGCGTGCGCAGGGCGTCGTGGTGCGCCACGACGGCGTCCAGCGCGGTGCCCAGCGCGCGTTCGTCGAGGTCCGGGGGCAGCTCGACGTGGGTGGACATGGTGAAGTGGTGCGGGGCCCGCGGTGTGGTGTCGAAGAACCACTCCTGGATGGGCGTCAGCGGCGCGGGCCCGGCGGCCGGGGTGTCCGGCGCGTGGTCGACGGCGGCCGTGGCGGTCGCGGCCAGTTCGGCGACCGTGGGGTGCAGGAAGACGTCCTTGGACGACAGCCGCAGGCCCGCCTGTCGGGCGCGGGCCACGAGCTGGATGCTGAGGATGGAGTCCCCGCCCAGTTCGAAGAAGTTGTCCTCGACGCCGACCCGGTCGACGCGCAGCACCTCGGCCCAGACGCGGGCCAGTTCCCGTTCGACGGGTGTGGTGGGCTCGACGTGGCCGGTGTCCGGGCGGCCCTCCGGCGCGGGCAGCGCACGGCGGTCGACCTTCCCGTTGCCGCTCAACGGGAGCGCGTCCAGCGGCACGAACGCCGACGGCACCATGTAGTCCGGCAGTTCCCGCGCGAGCCACGTCCGCAGCTCGGCGTGCGCCAGGTCCGCCGTCGGCACGACGTAGGCGACGAGCTGCTTGCGGCCGTCGTCGGTGCGGGCGACGGTGATCGCCTGCGCGATGGCGGGGTGGCGGGTCAGCAGGGCGTCGACCTCACCGGTCTCGACCCGGAAGCCGCGGATCTTGACCTGGTCGTCGGTCCGGCCGACGAACTCCACCACTCCCGTCGCGCGCCACCGCGCCACGTCGCCGGTGCGGTACATCCGGGAACCGGGCGGGCCGAACGGGTCGGGCAGGAAGCGCTCGGCGGTCAGACCGGGTTGGCCGAGGTAGCCGCGGGCCACCCCGGCGCCCGCGAGGAACAACTCCCCCGGCACGCCAACGGGAACCGGCCGCAGGCCGTCGTCCAGGACGTAGGCCGCCATGCCGTCGAGCGGGCGGCCGACCGGGATCACGTCGGGCACGACGTCCGTCATGGGAAACGAGGTGGCGAACGTCGTCGTCTCGGTCGGGCCGTAGCCGTCGACCACGGTCAGGCCGGGGCACGCGTCGAGCACACCGCGAACGGCCGCGGCGGGCACCACGTCGCCACCGGTCCACACCTCGCGCAGCCCGGCGAACGCCTCGGGCGACTCGTGGGCGACCAGCCGGAATAGCCCGGCGGTCAGCCAGATCGCGGTCACGCCGTGCTCGGTTATGGCGCGCCGCACCGCGTCGGCGTCCACGTCGCCGGGTCGCGCGACGACGACCTGACCGCCGCGCAGCAGCGGCACCCACAGCTCGTAGGTCGACGCGTCGAACGCCGACGGGGAGTGCAGCAGCACGCGGTCGTGCGCGCCGCCGTCGAAACGGGAGTCCAACGCCAGCGCCACCACGTCCCGGTGCCGCACGGCCACGCCCTTCGGCGTGCCGGTGGACCCCGAGGTGTGCATGACGTAGGCGAGCTGGTCCGGGTGCACCGCGACGCCGGGATCGGGAGCACCGGGCAGGTCGCCGTCGAGCACCAGCACCTGTCCGGTGTGGACGGACGTGACGACCTCCTCCCCAACGGGGTCGGTGATCACCGCGGTCACCCCCGAGTCGGCCAGCACGCGCCTCAGGCGCTCGGCCGGGGCGCGCCCGTCCAGCGGCATGTAGGCCGCGCCCGCCTTGGCCACCGCCAGTTCGGCGACGACCAGGCCGACGGAGCGCTCCACGAGCAGCCCCACCGGGTCCTCGGCCCGGACCCCGAGGTCGAGGAGCCGACGCGCGAGGTGGTTGGCCCGCGCGTCCAGCTCGGCGTAGGTGAGGACCCCGTCGTCCGCGAGGACGGCGGGCGCGTCCGGGGTCCGGCGCGCCTGCTCGGCGAACAGGCCGGGAATCGTGGCCGCCGTCGGTGGGCGGTGGGCGTCGTTCCAGCCCGTCAGCACCTGCTCGCGCTCGGCGTCCGACAGCCACGGCAGCTCGCCGAGGGGCAGGCGCGGATCGGCCGCCACACCCCCGAGCAGCAGCACGAGGTGGTCGGCGAAGCGCTCGACCGTGGCGGCGTCGAACAGGTCGGTGTTGTACTCCAGCACACCCGCCAGCAGGCCGTCGCGCTCCTGGAACTCGATGGTCAGGTCGAACAGGGCGTCCCGCCTCGACAGGCCGATCGGCTCGACGCGCAGGCCCGGCAGCGACGGCGGCGTGCGTTCGGCGTTCTGGAGCAGCACCATCACGTCGAACAGCGGGTTGCGGCTGACGTCGCGGTCCGTCCGGACGGCGTCGACGAGCTGCTCCAGCGGTGCCTCGTCGTGGGCGAAGGCCTCCTTGACGGTGTCCTTGACCTGGTCGAGGAACTCGGTGAAGGCCCGACTGGTGTCCACTGTGGACCGGAGGACGACGGTGTTGACGAAGAACCCGACCAGCCGTTCCAGGCCGGGGTGGTCGCGACCGGTCGTGACGGTGCCGACGGCCACGTCCTCCTGACCGGCGTAGCGGGCGAGCAGCGCCTGGCACCCGGCCATGAGCACGGAGAACAGGATCGTGCCGTGCTCGTGGGCGAGGTCGCGCAGCGCGGTGGTGACGGGCGCGGGCACGGTGAACGGGTGCGTGGCGCCGTGGGTCGTGCGCACCGGCGGGCGGGGCCGGTCGGTCGGGAGGTCCAGCGGGGCCGTGCCCGCCAGCCGCCGCGTCCAGTGGTCGAGGTGGCCGCGCAGCACGTCGTCGGACAGGCGTTCGCGCTGCCAGGCGGCGAAGTCGGCGTACTGGACCGGCAGGGCGGGCAGCGACGCCTCCCGACCCGCCACGACGGCGCCGTACACCTCGCCCAACTCCTCGGTGAGCACGCCCATCGACCAGCCGTCGGTGACGACGTGGTGCGCGGTCACCAGCAGCACGTGCTCGTCCTCGGCGAGCCGGACCAGCAGCGCCCGCACCAGCGGACCCGCCTCCAGGTCGAAGGGGCGGGAGTACTCGGCGACCAGCACGTCGTCCAGCCCGGCGGGGTCGTCCTGGCCGACCACGGGCACGGGGAGGTCGAACGGCGGGTGCACGACCTGCGCGCCGCGCCCGTCGACCTCGGCGAGCGTGGTGCGCAGCGATTCGTGCCGGGCCACCAGGCCGGTGAGCGCGGCGGTCAGCGCGGCCACGTCGAGCCGCCCGGTCAGGCGCAGCGCCAGCGCGCTGTTGTAGCCGGAGCCGCCCGGCTGGAACCGGTCGAGGAACCACAGGCGCTGCTGCGGGAACGACAGGGGTAAGGACTGGTCGCGGCGGACCGGTCTGATGGTGTCGGCCTGCCCGGTGTTGCCGGAGAGGCGGCGGCGCATCTGCTCGCGCAGGTGCGGCGGAAGTGCGGCGACGCGGTCCTCGATCGACGACGACATGGTGTGGTGTCTCCTCACAGGTCCGGGGTGGCGCCGTCATCGAAGGCGACTCGTTCGAGTTCGAGCAGGATCTTCTCCTCGACCAGCCGCGCCAGGTCGGCGACCGTGCGCGTGGTGAGGACGTCGTGCGGGGTCAGCGGCACGCCGAAGGCGGCGCGGCAGCGGGACGTGACGAGCAGGCTGCGCATGGAGTCGCCGCCGAGGGCGAGGAAGTCGTCCTCGGCGCCCACGCGGGGCACGGCCAGCGCCTCCTGCCAGATCCCGGCCATCACCTGCTCGGTGTCGGTCCGGGGCGCCACGTACCGGGCCGCGGGGGCGGGCGCGGACGGCTCGGGCAGTGCGGCCCGGTCGACCTTCCCGTTGGTGCTCAACGGCAACGCGTCGAGCACGGTGAACACCGACGGCACCATGTAGTCGGGCAGGTGGCGGCCGGCGAACGCGGCGAGGTCGGCCGGGTCGGGCGCACGACCGGGATCGGCGGGCACCGGGTAGGCCACGAGCCGCTGGCCGCCGAGCGCGTCCGCGCGCACCACCACGACCACCCCGGCCACGTCGGGGTGGCGGCCGAGCACCGCCTCCACCTCGCCCAGTTCCACGCGGAAGCCCCGCAGCTTGACCTGGTCGTCGGCGCGGCCCGCGAACTCCAGGACCCCGCTCGGCAGCCACCGCACGACGTCGCCGGTGCGGTACATCCGCTCCCCCGGCGCGCCGAACGGGCAGGCCACGAACCGGGACGCGGTCAGGCCGGGCCGGTCGAGGTAGCCGCGGGCCAGTCCGGCGCCCGCCAGGTGCAGCTCGCCGGGAACACCGACCGGCACCGGGCGCAGCCGGTCGTCCAGCACGTAGGCGGACATGCCGTCCAGCGGCGTGCCGATGGGCACGGTGTCGGGCACGTGGTCGGTCATCCGGTGGGCCGACGCGAACGTCGTGGTCTCGGTCGGCCCGTACCCGTCGACGACGACCAGGCCGGGGCAGGCCGCCAGGACGCGGCGGACGGCCGCCGCCGGGACGACGTCACCGCCGGTCCACACCTCGGCCACGCCCGCCAGGCAGTCGGGCGAGTCCTGGACCAGCACGCGGAACAGGCCCGCGGTGAGCCACAGCGCGGTCACGCCGTGCCGGGTGACCAGGTCGCGGAGCACGTCGGCGTCGAGGTCCTCCGGCGGGGCGACGACGGCCGTGCCACCGCGCAGCAGCGGCACCCACATCTCGTAGGTGGAGGCGTCGAACGCCAGCGGCGAGTGCACGAGCACCGTGCGGTGGGCGGGACCGTCGAACCGGTGGTCCAGCGCCAGCGCCACCACGTCCCGGTGCCGCACGGCGACGCCCTTCGGCGTGCCGGTGGAGCCGGAGGTGAACTCGACGTAGGCGAGGCCGTCCGGGTGCGCGACCACCTGGGGCCGCTCCGCCGAGCCCTCGCCGTCCGGGACGACGACGTGGCAGCCGAAGGGCGTGCCGTCGCGGTCGGTGATCAGGGCCCGGCTGCCAGCCTGGTCCAGCACCAGCCGCTGCCGCTCGACGGGCGCGCGGCTGTCCAGCGGCAGGTACGCGGCTCCCGCCTTGAGCACGGCGAGCACCGCGACCACCACGTCGACCGATCGGCGCAGCAGCAGTCCGACGCGGTCCTCGGCGCGGACGTCGAGCGCGATCAGCCGGTGCGCCAACCGGTTCGCCCGAGCGTCCACTTCCGCGTAGGTGAGCGACGTGCCGTCCGCGACGACGGCCGTGGCGTCGGGCGTCCGGTCCGCCTGG
This sequence comes from Umezawaea endophytica, assembly GCF_025061645.1. GTDB lineage: Bacteria > Actinomycetota > Actinomycetes > Mycobacteriales > Pseudonocardiaceae > Umezawaea > Umezawaea endophytica. The sequence continues at coordinate 507,997 of NZ_JANYMP010000001.1, forward strand.
GCGGCGAACAGCTCGGCGACCGTCACCTCCGGGACGGTGCCGCGGACGCGGTCGGGGAGGACGATCTGCCGGTCGGCGTCGTCGAGGACGTCGATCTCCCCGACCGCCCGGTCGGGGTCGGCGATCAGGCCGAGCAGGGCGCGGGCCAGGGTCGCGGCGACGCGCTCGACCGTGGCGGCGTCGATCAGCGCCGGGTCGTGGCTGAGCCGGAACTCCAGGTCCTCGCCTGGTCGGACGCCGACGCTGAGCGGGTAGTTGGTCGTCTCCACGGCGTCCAGGTCGCGCAGCGCGATCCCGTGCGCCGCGGCCTCGTCGACCGGGTAGTTCTCGAACACCAGGATGCTGTCGAACAGCTCGGTCCCGCTCCACGCCTGGAGGTCGGCGAGCGCCACGTGCTCGAACCGCCGGGCCTCGGCCTGGTCGGTCTGCAAGCGCCGCAGCCACACCGCGACCGGCTCGTCCTCCGGGACCTCGGTCCGGACGGGCAGGGTGTTGATGAACATGCCCGTGATGGCGTCCGCGCCGGGCAGGTCGGCCGGGCGGCCGGACACGGTGGAGCCGAAGCACACGTCGGTCTGCCCGCTGTAGCGCGACAGCAGCAGCGCCCACGCGCCCTGCACGACGGCGTTGAGCGTCAAGCCGTGGCGCTGGGCGAAGTCGCGCAGCCCGCCGCCGGGCAGGGTGAGGGTGGTCCACGCGGAGGACCGGGTGGCGTGGCCCTGCTCCGCCGGGCGGTCGAGCGGCAGCGGTGTCGGCGCGGTGACCCCGTCGAGCGCCTTCCGCCAGTGCTCCTCGGCCTCACGCGGGTCCTGTGTGGACAGCCAGCGCAGGTAGTCGCCGAACGGGCGGCGCTCCGCGGGTTCCGGGTCACGACCCGCGCTGAACGCCGCGTAGCAGGTGAAGACGTCGGTCAGCACCTGGAACGTGCTCCACCCGTCGAGCAGGACGTGGTGGAACGTCCACCCGACCCGCACGGCCGTGTCCGACTCGCGGGTCAGCACCAGCCGCGTCAGCGGCGCGGTGCCCAGGTCCAGTTCCCCACCCCCGTCGACCTCGGAGATCGGCAGGTCGACGTCGCGGCACACCACCTGGACCGGCCGGTCGACGCCCTCCCACACGACGCGGCTGCGCAGGATCGGTGTCCGCGCCACCACTTCCCGCCACGCGCGGGCCAGCACGGCGATGTCCGTGACGCCGTCTAGGACGAACGAGAGCCGCTCGGTGTAGAGGCCTTCGTGGCCGTGGGACAGGCTGTGGAAGACCATGCCCGCCTGCATCGGCGTCAACGGGTACACGTCCTCCACGTCCCGACCGTCACCGACGAGCCGGTCCACCGCGGCCTGGTCCAACCCCGCCAACGGGAAGTCCGACGGCGTCCGCCCACCCGCGCCCGGAAGCGCACAGTGCTCGACAACCTCCCGCAACGCCGTGGCCATCGCCTCGGCCAACCCGCGCACCGTCGACTCGTCGTGCACCTCGTCGCTGAAGTACCAGGTGAGCCGGAGGCACTTGTCCTCCACCGCGCCGACGACGTCGAGCAGGTGGGGCCGGGGCGTGTCGGGCGAGGCGTCGGCGGTCAACCCGCCGACCGCGCGGAACGTCGTCCCGCCCGCCGAGCCGTCGAACCGCCCGAGGTAGTTGAACGCCACGGCCGGGCTCGCGCCGCCGTACCGCGCGCCGTGGCCGATGCCGCGCCGGGGCACGGCCCGCAGCCGTTCCTTGGTCGACTTCAGCACGTCGCCCCAGTCGCCCGCCGGGACGTCCAGCGCCACCGGGAACACCGAGGTGAACCAGCCGACCGTGCGGGACAGGTCGACGCCGTCGAGGAAGTCGCCGTCGCGGCCGTGGCCCTCCAGGTCGACCAGCACCCGGTCGCGGCCCGTCCACCCGGCCAGCACCCGGCCGAGCGCGCTCAGCAGCACGTCGTTGACCTGCGTGCGGTACACGCCCGGCACGTCCTGGAGCAGGGCGCGGGTCAGGTCCGCGTCGAGTTCAGCGGTGACACCGCGCACGGAACCGGTCGTGGCGGTCCCGTGCCGGTCGACCGGCACGGTGGGGTCGCCGGTCACGCCCGTCCAGTGGTCGGCCTCGTCGTCGAACCCGCCGTCGGCGGTGTGCTCGGCCAGCCGGAGCGCCCACTCGCGGAACGCCGTGGTCTTCGCGCCGAGCACGACGTCCTCGCCGCGCACGGCCTGGAGGTACGCCGTTTCCAGGTCCTCCAGCAGGACCCGCCAGGAAACGCCGTCCACGACCAAGTGGTGCACGGCGATCAACAGCCCGCGCGACGTGAGCAGGGCCGCGCGCAGCAGCGGTCCGCGGGCGAGGTCGAACCCGCGGTGCACCTCGTCCGCACTGTCCACTTCGGACAGTACGTCGACCGGCGCGACGGGCGCGTTGTGCTGCCGCCACCCGGATTCCGTGCGCTCGAACCGCATCCGCAGCGCGTCGTGGTGCTCCACCAGCGCGGCCAACGCCGTCCGCAGCGCGGTCACGTCGACCTCGTCGGCGAACTCGACCCGGACGGACTGGTCGAAGTGCTCGGGCCGCGGCGGTTCGGTGTCGAGGAACCACCGCTGGATCGGCGTCAGCGGTGCCTCGCCGGTCACCGGCCCCTGCGGGACGGTCTGCTCGACGGCGGTGGCGGGCACGGCGGAGGCCAGCGCCGCCACCGTCGAGTGGGTGAACAGGTCGCGCGGCACCAGGCCGTACCCCGCCTGCCGGGCGCGCGACACGACCTGGATGCTGACGATGGAGTCGCCGCCGAGTTCGAAGAAGTCGTCCTCGACCCCGACCCGCTCGACCCCGAGCACCCGCTCCCAGATCTCCGCGAGCACCCGTTCGGCCTCCGTGCGGGGCGCGACGTACCGGCTGCCCGCCGCCTCCCACTCGGGAGCGGGCAGCGCCGCGCGATCGAGTTTCCCGTTGCCAGTCAGGGGAAGCCGGTCGAGGTGGACGACCGCCGAGGGCACCATGTGGTCGGGCAGCGTCCGGGACAGGAAGCCGCGCGGGTCCGCGAGCGGGCGCGCCGCGACCACGTAGGCGACGATGAGGTCGCGCCCGGCGTGCTCGCGGACGACGGCCACGGCGGCGGACACGTCCTCGTGCGCTTCGAGGGCGGCCTCCACCTCCCCCAACTCGATGCGGAAGCCGCGGATCTTGACCTGGTGGTCGGCGCGGCCGAGGTAGTCGAGCCTGCCGTCGTCCCACCGGGCCAGGTCGCCGGTGCGGTACATGCGCGTGCCGGAGTCGCCGAACGGGTCCGCGACGAAGCGGGACGCGGTCAGGCCGGGCCGGTTCAGGTAACCGCGCGCCAAACCCGCGCCCGCCACGAACATCTCGCCGACGACACCGGGCGGCACGGGCCGCAGGTCGTCGTCCAGGACGTACACGCGCAGGTCCGGGATGGGTTCGCCGACTGAGCCGTCCGCGGGCGTCCACGTGACGTGCACGGTGGTCTCGGTGATGCCGTACATGTTGACCAGCTCGCCGGGGCCGTCCCACGCGGCCAGCCTGCGCACGTCCAGCGCTTCGCCGCCGAAGACGACGTACCGCAGGCTCAGACCGGTCGGCCGCTCGGCGATGAGCTGGTAGAACGCCGACGGCGTCTGGTTGAGCACCGTGACGCGCTCCCGCGCCAGCAGCGCGCCGAAGTCGGCGGGCGACCGGGACACCTCGTGGGGCACGACCACGAGCCGTCCCCCGTGCAGCAGCGGACCCCACAGCTCCCACACCGAGAAGTCGAAGGCGTAGCTGTGGAACAGCGTCCACACGTCGTCCGGTCCGAAGCCGAACCAGTGGTCCGTCGCCGAGAACAGCCGGGCCACGTTGGCGTGCGGCACGACGACGCCCTTGGGCTTGCCGGTGGAGCCGGAGGTGTAGATGACGTAGGCGGGGTTCTCCGGCCGAAGCGCCACCTCCGGCGCGGTGGCGGGCCAGCCGGACAGGTCCGGCAACTCCGTCAGCAGGGCCACCGGACGGGTGTCCTCGACCATGCCGGAGATCCGGTCGGCCGGGTAGGACGGGTCGATCGGCAGGTACGCCGCGCCGGACTTGAGCACGCCCAGCACGGCCACGACCAGGTCGAGCGAGCGGGGCAGCTTCAAGGCGACGTACCGCTCCGGTTCGGCGCCCAGCTCCACCAGCGCGTGCGCGAGCCGGTTGGCGCGGGCGTCCAGCTCGGCGTAGGTCAGGCCCTCGCCCCCGCAGGTGACGGCTACGGCGTCGGGGGTGCGGGCGGCCTGCGCGGCGAACAGGGCGGGCAGGGTGTCCACCGGGAAGTCCCGCCCGGTCGGGTTCCACTCCACCAGCACCCGGTGGCGCTCGGCGTCGTCCAGCAGGCGCAGGTCGCCCACCGGTCGTGCCGGGTCGGCCAGCACGTCGTCCAGCAGCATCAGCAGGTGCCGTCCCAGCCGCCGCACCGTCGACTCGTCGAACAGCGCCGGGTCGTGGTCGAGGTCGACCACCAGCCGGGGACCGGGCGACACCACGACGGTGAGCGCGTAGTTCGTCGGCTCGTGCGCGTGCACGTCGTGCAGCCGCAGGCCGTGCGCGGCCATCGCCTCGTCGTCGAACGGGTAGTTCTCGAACACCAGGATGCTGTCGAACAGGTTCGCGCCACCGGGCAGCGCGCTCCACCCGCGCAACTGGGCCAGCGACACGTGCTCGAACCCCCGCGCCTCGGCCTGGTCGGCCTGCAACCCGCGCAGCCACGACACCTGGTCGCGCCCGCGGTCGACGGCGACCCGCGTGGGCACGGTGTTGATGAACAGGCCCACCATCGACTCGACGCCCGCCAGGTCGGCGGGCCTGCCGGACACGGTGGTGCCGAACACGACGTCGTCCGCGCCGCTGTACCGGGCCAGCAGCAGCGCCCACGCGCCCTGCACGACGGTGTTCACCGTCAGGCCGTGGTGCTGGGCGGCCTCGCGCAGCCGTCGGGTGCCCTCGGCGGTCAGCTCGAACCGCACCGTGCCACCGGACTCCGCCCGGTGCGCCTCGACCGGACGGCGGTCGTAGGGCAGCGGGGTGGTCTCGTCGAACCCGTCGAGCACCCGCCGCCAGTGCCGCTCGGCCTCCGACCGGTCCTGCCGGTCGAGCCAGTGCAGGTAGTCGCGGAAGTCGGGGCGGGCGGTGGGCCCGGCCGTGCCGCCGGTCAGCGCCGCGTGGTGCTCGCAGACCTCCGTGAAGAGCTGGGCCGCGCTCCACCCGTCGAGCAGGACGTGGTGGAACGTCCACAGGACCAGCACCTCGTCCCGCGCCAGCCGGGCGATGGCCACGCGCATCAGCGGCGCGCTCCCGAGGTCCAGACCGGCGGCGCGGTCGCGTTCCAGCAGGCCTCGCAGCTCCTCGTCGACGTCGAGGCCGCTCCAGTCGAGGTGGGTCACCGGCAGGGTGACGCCGCGGCGCACGAGGTGCAGCGGCTCGGGCAGCGCCTCCCACACCACCTCGCCGCGCAGCACGGCGTTGTGGTCCACGACCCGCTGCCAGGCCTCGCCGAGTGCGCGCGGGTCGGTCACGCCGGACAGCCGGAACCGGACCTGGTTGAAGTAGGCGCCGGACACCGCTCCGTCGACCAGGCCGTGGAAGACCATGCCCGCCTGCATCGGCGTCAACGGGTACACGTCCTCCACGTCCCGGCCATCACCGACCAGCCGGTCCACCGCCGCCTGGTCCAACCCCGCCAACGGGAAGTCCGACGGCGTCCGACCACCCGCGCCCGGAAGCGCGCAGTGCTCGACAACCTCCCGCAACGCCCCCGCCATCGCCTCGGCCAACCCGCGCACCGTCGACTCGTCGTGCACCTCGTCGCTGAAGTACCAGGTCAGGTCGAGGCAGTCGCGGTCGACGGCGGTGACGACATCGATCAGGTGCGGTCGGGGGGCCTCGGGCGCGCTGTCGAGGTCCAGGCCGCGCACGGTGCGCAGCACACCGCCCTCGACGGCGGACCAGTCCAGCCTGCCGAGGTGGTTGACGCTGATCGACGGGCCGGCCGCGCCGGGCTCGTGCAGCGCGCCGTAGCCGATCCCCTTGCGCGGCACGGCTCGGAGCTGGTCCTTGACGGACTTGAGCACCGTTCCCCAGTCCCCGTCGGGAACGTCCAGCGTGACCGGGAAGATCGACGTGAACCAGCCGACCGTGCGGGACAGGTCCACGCCGTTGAGCAGGTCCTCACGGCCGTGGCCCTCCAGGTCGACCGGCACCCGGCGGCGGCCGGTCCAGTCGGCCAGCACCCGGCCGAGCGCGCTCAGCAGCACGTCGTTGACCTGCGTGCGGTACACGCCCGGCACGTCCTGGAGCAGCGCCCGCGTGGTGTCCCGGTCGAGCCGGACGGTGACCGTGCGAGTCGACCCGGCGGTGTTGGGCCCGTCGTGGTCGACGGGCAGCGACGGGTCCGCGGTCACGGCCCAGTGGTCACGCTCGTCGTCGAACCCGCCGTCGGCGGTGTGCCGGGCCAGCCGGTGCGACCAGTCCCGGAACGAGGTGGTCTTGGCGGCCAGCTCGACCGGCTCGCCGCGCGCGGCCTGGTCGTAGGCCGTGACGAGGTCCTCCAGCAGGACGCGCCACGAGACGCCGTCCACGACGAGGTGGTGGACGGCCAGCCGCAGCACCCGGCCGTCCAGCACGGCTTCGAGCAGCGGACCGGCGGCCAGGTCGAACCCCGCCGAGCGACGCGTGGTCAGGAGTTCGCCCCGCTCGTCGGGCGCGTTGTGCTGCCGCCACCCGGACCCGGTGCGCTCGAACCGCATCCGCAGCGCGTCGTGGTGCTCCACCAGCGCCGCCAACGCCCGCCGGAGCGCGTCGACGTCGACGTCCTCCGCCAGGTCGGCGGTCAGCACCTGGTCGAAGTGCTCGGGGTGGTCGGGGTTCGTGGCGAACAGCCACCGCTGCACCGGGGTGAGGGGGACGTCGCCCGACACCGCGCCCTGGTCGGTCTCGGAGCGGCCGGCCGTGGTGGTGACGGCCGCGAGGGCTGCCACGGTGGGGTGCCGGAACAGGTCGCCGGGGGTGAGGGCGAGTCCGGCCCGGCGAGCGCGGGACACCACCTGGATGCTCAGGATGGAGTCGCCGCCCAGCTCGAAGAAGTTGTCGCGGGCACCGACGCGGTCAACGCCCAGCAGGTCGGCCCAGATGCCGGCCAGCACGGTCTCCGGCCCGTTGGCGGGCGCGACGTGGGTGGTGCCCGCCGCCCACTCCGGTTCGGGCAGCGCGCGCCGGTCGACCTTGCCGCTCGCGTTGAGCGGCAACGAGTCCACGACGACGAACGCGGAGGGCACGAGGTAGTCGGGCAACCCGAGGGCGAGGAAGTCCTTCAGCCCGGCCAAGTCCGGCGGTGCGCCCTCGGCGGTCAGGTACGCGACGAGGCGCTTGCGCCCGGTGTCGTCGGCGCGCACGACCGTCACCGACTGGGCGACGGCGGGGTGCCTCGACAACGCCGTGTCGACCTCGCCGGGCTCGACCCGGAACCCCCGGATCTTGACCTGGTCGTCGGTGCGGCCGACGAACTCCACGGTCCCGTCGGCCCGCCAGCGCACCAGGTCGCCGGTGCGGTACATCCGCTCCCCCGGCGCCCCGAACGGGTCGGCGACGAACCGGGAGGCGGTCAGGCCAGGACGACCCGCGTAGCCGCGCGCCAACCCGGCGCCCGCGATGAACAGCTCGCCGGGCACACCGACCGGGGCGGGCGACAGCGACTCGTCCAGCACGAGGACGCGCATGCCGTCCAGCGGGCGGCCGATGGGCACGACGTCCGGGACCGCGTCGGGGTCGGTCATCCGGTGCGCGGTGGCGAAGGTGGTGGTCTCGGTGGGGCCGTAGCCGTCGACCACGGCGATTCCGGGGCACGCCCGCAGCACCCGCCGGACCGCGGGCGCGGGCACGACGTCCCCGCCGGTCCACACCTCGCGCAGCCCGGCCAGGCAGCCGGGGTCGTCCTGCGCGACGGCGCGGAACAGCCCGGCGGTCAGCCACAGGCCCGTCACGTCGTGCCGGGTGACGAGGTCGCGGAGCACGTCGGCGTCGAGGTCCCCCACCGGGGCGACCACGACGGAGCCGCCGCTGAGCAGCGGCACCCACAGCTCGTAGGTGGTGGCGTCGAACGCGGGCGCGGAGTGCAGCAGGACCCGGTCGTGCGCCCCGCCGGAGAACCGGTCGTCGCGGGCGAGGTCGGTCACGTCGCGGTGCCGCACCGCCACGCCCTTGGGCACGCCGGTGGACCCCGAGGTGTGCATGACGTACGCCAGGTCGTCCGGGCGCACCGTCACGTCGGGCGCCTCGGCGGGCTCCGCGGCCAGGTCCGCGGTATCCAGCACGACCACGCGGCCGTCGTGGACCTCCCGCGCGGTGTCACACCACGTCCCGTCGGTGACGACCACCCCGGCGCCGTTCTCGGCCAGCAGCACGGCCAACCGCTCGGCGGGCGCCCTCGTGTCGAGCGGGACGTAGGCCCCGCCCGCCTTGACCACGGCCAACTCGGCGACGACGAGGTCGGCCGACCGGCCGACGAGCAGCGCCACCGGGTCCCCGACGCGCACCCCGTGGCGCAGGAGGTGGTGGGCGAGGCGGTTGGCGCGCGCGTCCAGCTCGGCGTAGGTCAGTGTCGTGACGTCGGTGACGACGGCCGGGGCATCGGGCGCGCGGCGGACCCGGTCGGCGAACAGGGCGGTGATCGTGGTCGGCGGCCGGTCGTGGCGGGTGCCGTTCCACGCCTCCAGGACCTGGTGGCGTTCGGCCGGTCCGAGCAGCGACAGGTCGCCGAGCGCCCGACCGGGGTCGGCGGCGACCGCCTCCAGCAGCACCCGCAGGTGTCCGGCCATCCGCTCGACGGTGGCCGCGTCCCACAGGTCGGTGTTGTACTCCACGGAGAGGTCCAGCGAGTCGTCGCCGGGCCAGAACTCCACCAGCAGCTCGAACCGGGCTCGCGGCCGGGGCAGGTGGTGCTCGACCACGCGCAGCGCGTCGACGGTGGTGGGCCGCACCATCCGCTGCTGGAGCAGGACGAGCGCCTGGACCAGCGGCGTGCGGCTGGGGTCGCGGTCCGGTCGCAGCTCGTCGACCAGCCGGTCGAAGGGCACCTCGTCGTGGGCGAACGTGTCGAGCACGGTTTCCCGGACGTCGGCCAGGAACTCGTCGAACGGCAGAGCGGGGTCCACTGTGGACCGGAGGACGAGCGTGTTGACGAAGAACCCGACCACGTCGTCCAGTTCGGGCCTGCCGCGGCCCGCCGAAGCGGTGCCGACGGCCACGTCGCGCCGCCCGGTGTAGCGGGCCAGCAGCACCTGCACGGCGGCGGCCAGCGTGGTGAAGAGGGTGGCCCCGCTGTCCCGGCCCACCTCGGTCAGCCGGGCCACCAGCGGGGCGGGCAGCGACTCGCGGTGCACGGCGCCCGCCGTGGTGCGCCGGGCGGGGCGGGGCCGGTCGGTCGGCAGGTCGAGCGGTTCGAGGTCGGCGAGCCTGCTCCGCCAGTGGTCCAGTTCCCCGGCCACGGCCGGGTCGTCGAGGCGGTGGCGCTGCCACACCGCGAAGTCCGCGTACCGCACGGGCAGGGGCCGGAGGTCGGCCGGGGTTCTTCGCACGGCCGACCGGTAGAGCTCCAGCAGGTCGTCGACCTGCACCCGGAGGGACCAGCCGTCGGTGGCGATGTGGTGCTGGTCGAGCAGCAGCACGTGCTCGTCGTCGGCCAACCTGGCGAGCACGGCACGGGCGAGCGGGCCGACCCGGAGGTCGAACGGCGTGGTCAACTCCTCCGCGCACAGCCGGTCGAGGGCGTCGTCCCGCTCGTCGGGCGCCACACCGGACAGGTCGGCCACGCGCAGCGGCACCGTCCCGTGTGGAGCGACGACCTGGACGCCGACGCCGTCGACCTCGTCGAAGGTGGTGCGCATGGCCTCGTGCCGCGCGGCCAGACCGTCCAGCGCGGTCCGCAGGGCGTCGACGTCAAGCGGTCCGGACAGCCGCAGTCCGACGCCGGTGTTGTAGTCGGTGGCGGTCGGGTCGACTCGGTGCAGGAACCACAACCGCTGCTGCGCGGGGGAAAGCGGGACCACGCCGTCGAGCGCGGCCGGAGCGATCCGGTCCTCCGCGTCGACGGGTCGCCGAGCGGCGACCACGGCGGCGAGGCCCGCGACGGTCCGCGCGTCGAACAGGTCCCGAGAGGACAGCGGCACGTCCAGCGCCGACCGCAGCCGGGAGACCACCCGCATGGCCTGGATGGAGTCGCCGCCGAGGGACACGAAGTCGTCCTCGGCGGCGACCCCGTCGGGGGCCAGCCCGAGCACCTCGGCCCAGGCGCTCGCGACCGCGCTCTCGGCTGGGGTCCGGGGCGCGACGTGCCCGCCGCGACGGTCCGCGTGCCACTCGGGCTCGGGCAGTGCCTTGCGGTCGACCTTCCCGTTGGAGTTCAGCGGGAGGCGGTCCAGTGCCACGAACGCCGACGGCACCATGTAGTCGGGCAGCGAGCGCAGCACCACCTCGCGCAGGTCGTCGTCGGAGGGCGGCGGTCCGCCGTTCGCGACGACGTAGCCGACCAGTCGCTTGGTGCCGGTCCGGTCGACCCTGGTCAGGACGGCGGCCTGCGCGACACCGGGGTGGCGGGCCAGCACGGCTTCGACCTCGGCGGTCTCGATCCGGAAACCGCGGACCTTGACCTGGTCGTCCGCGCGGCCGACGAAGTCGACGGCGCCCTCGGGCGTCCACCGGACCAGGTCGCCGGTCCGGTACATCCGCTCCCCCGGCCCGCCGAACGGGTCGGCCGGGAAGCGGTCGGCGGTCAGGCCGGGGCGGTCGAGGTACCCGCGGGCGAGGCCCGCGCCCGCGATGAACAGCTCACCGGTCACGCCCTCCGGCACGGGGCGCAGGTCCTCGTCCAGCACGTGCAGGCGCATGCCGTCCAGCGCGGTGCCGATCGGCAGCACCTCGGGGACGGCGTCGACGTCGGTCAGCGGGTGCGAGGTCGCGAACGTAGTGGTCTCGGTCGGACCGTAGACGTCCACCACGACGGTTCCGGGGCAGGCCCGCAGCACCCGCCGCACGGCCGCCGCGGGCACGACGTCACCACCGGTCCACACCTCGCGCAGCCCGGTGAAGCAGGCCGGGTCCTCCTGCGCCAGCAACCGGAACAGGCCCGTGGTCAGGAACACCCCCGTCACGCCGTCCCGGTCGACCGCCTCCCGCAGCACCCGCCCGTCCACGTCACCGGGAGGCGCCACCACGACCGCGCCGCCGTTGAGCAGCGGCACCCACACCTCGTAGGTCGACGCGTCGAACGCCACCGGCGAGTGCACCAGCACGCGGTCGTGCGCGCCGTTGGCGAACCGCGCGTCACGGGCGAGGTCGACCACGTCGCGGTGCCGCGCCGCCACCCCCTTGGGCACCCCGGTCGACCCCGAGGTGAAGACGACGTACGCGAGGTTGTCCGGGAGCACGACCGGTACGTCGACGGGGTCCTCCGCCTCGTCCTCGTCCAGCAGGACCAGGTGTCCACCGTGGACGCGCTCGGCGGCCGTCCGCCACGTGCCGTCGGTCAGCAGCACCGACACCCCGGCCTCCGCCAGGATCGTCGCCATCCGCTCGTCCGGCGCGCGGGAGTCCAGCGGCACGTACGCGCCACCGGCCTTCAGCACGGCCAGCAGGGCGACCACGAGGTTCGCCGACCGCTCGGCCAGCACGCCGACGGGCCGTTCCGGCCGCACCCCGAGGCGCAGCAGGCGCCGGGCGAGCCGGTCGGAGCGCGCGTCGAGCTCGCCGTAGGAGCACCGCGCGCCGTCCGCGACCACGGCGGTGGCGGAGGGGTCTCGCAGGACCTGTTCGGCGAACAGGTCGAGGACGGTGGCGCCCGTGGGCGCGAGGTCGTGGGGTTCGGGGGACAACTGACCGCCTGCCACCGGTGCGGCGGGAGCGGTGCGGGGGATCGTCATGCCGTCCAACCTTTTTCGGGCGCGCAGCAGCGCCACGGGACCAGGGGGGTGTGCGTTCGGAGCCGTGCCGGGCCGTCAGGCCACTTCGCGTCCGTTCCGCTGCCTGCCCGCGACCCGCCCGCCGATCTGGATGCGGTCGATCCGACCGCTGCGGGGGTCGCGCAGGAAGCGACCGGGGTTGCCGGTCGCGCCGTTGGCCAGGTCGGTCACGGAGAACACGAACCCGTCGTGGACCGCGAGGCGCGCGGCCGGTTCGTCGTCCACGACCAGGTGGAGTTCGTCGTCGCGGACGACCACCGAGTAGGCGATGTCGCCGTTGACGTAGGTGCCGGTGCACTCGCGCGGGATCGCCGTGCGCGGTTCGGCGTCGATCGTCGCGGAGGGCTCGTCGATGTCGACGCCCGCCGACCGCAGTTCGGGGAGGAGTTCGCGCCACAGGGCCGAGCCGGTGGCGGAGTTCGCGGTGAGGGCCACCACGGTGCCCGACTCGGGGTCGAGGCGCAGGTGGCAGGACGTCCCATCGGCCGTTCCGTCGTGCCCGAGCCAGCGGGTGCCACCACCGCGGAACAGCGCGAAGCCGAGGCCCCAGCCGTCGGCGAGGCCGAACGGTTCGGCGCCGGGGACCGGGCGGCGCATCTCGGCCAGGTGGTCGGGGGTGACGAGGCCGTGGTCGCTGCCGCCGTGCCGGGGGCGCAGGTGCATCTTCGCGAGTTCGACCAGGTCGGCGGCGCTCGCGGCGAGGCCGCCCGCGGGCGCCTCCACCGACATCAGCTCCTGCTCGACCGGGCGGACCAGGCGCAGGGCCCGGTTGACGGTGTGGCCGCTCGCCGTCGAGGGCGCCGCGGGGAGCACGGGGTCGGCGCCCGCGATGAAGCCGAGGTTGATGCCGAGCGGCTTGAGCAGGATGGTCTGGACCGCTTCCGACCAGGTCATCCCGGTCGCCACCTCGATCAGGCGGCCGATGAGGGCGTACCCGGCGTTGGAGTAGGAGAAGCCCGCGCCGGGTGCCTGCACGACGTCGAGCAGGGAGGCCGCCAGCGGTGAGCGGCCGTCGGGGGACGCCGTCACCTCCGAGTGCAGTCCCCCCGTGTGGCTGAGCAGGTGGCGGGCCGTCAGCAGGTCGGCGATCCCGCCGCGGGCCTGCCGCACCTCCGGGAGGTACTCCGCGACCGGCTCGTCCAGTTCGACGTCGCCGTCGGACACCAGCACCATCAGCAGGGTCGCGGTGAAGGCCTTCGTGATGGAGCCGATGGGCACCTTGCTGTCCCGCGCCACCGCGCGTCCCGTGCCGTGCCGTTCCTCGCCGAACTCGAACTCCGAGGCGTCACCGCCGTGCCACACGACGAGTTGCGCACCCGGTACGTCGTTCTCGCGGGCCGATCTCTCCAGAGCCCTGTGCAAGCCTTCCACGATTCCCCTCCCTCACGGTGGTCTCCGCGCGTTTCCGCCGATCCGTCCACGGCGAAAACGCGCGTGCCACTGGTCCACGCACTTCTGACACCGACCTACTCGGAAGTAAATTATTCCTTCGGACAAGTTCGCCCACGATCGGTGGGCGAAGGTCCGACGTCGTCATGTACCCACTTCGACGAGCCTCCATGCCGATGAGTTCCTATTTGCTGGATTCCATCCGGCAAAGAAAAGATCAGCCGCCCTCTACTCAATCTCCAACGAGCCCGAGCGATCGAGGTTACGGGCCGCGAGAAGAGAACTTCGCCATTAGTCCACATTTAGTGGAATCGCACGGAAGGTAAGCGCGAGACAGTCGTTTTCACTCGAACGCCATGTTTGACCAAGCCGCGGCGCGGACCACCGGCACAGACGCCCGCGACGCGATGACACCAGGTCATCGCGTCGCGGAGGATCTCGGCACTCGAGGCCGGGGCGTCAGACCCGCGGGTCCAGGGCCATCCGTTCCCGCAGGCTGCGCGGCCGCATGTCGATCCACACCTCGTCCACGTGGTCCATGCACTCCTGCTTGGACCCCTCCTTTCCCGCACTGCGCCAACCATCGGGCAGTTCTTTCCCCAGCGGCCACAACGAGTGCTGCTCCTCATCGTTGACCAGGACCTGGTAGGTGGTGTTGTCGTCCACGACGCACTCCTTCTCCATCGACGATCACGGATGACACCGGACACGCCGGGGCCCGGCGAGTGAACACGGAGAAACCCCACGGGCGATCCGGTGGTGAACACAGACCAGAATACGGTGCCGCGCCCAATCCGCCACAGCTACCGCCGAAAGGACGAGCCTGCGCCCGAGTCCCAATAATTCGGCATCAAGGAATTAAATGTTTAGCCGCCCGGCAGGACGGGAACGCACCTCGACCGAGCATCACTCACATGTATTTAACGCCGACTATTTCACACAGGAACAACACGTTGTCCCGCCGAAGGAGACCATTCGGCACAGTCATTCGGCCAGGCGGTCGAACCGCGTTCAGCCGGTCTTCTCCAGGTCGACGTGGGCGAGGCAGATGTGCGCGAGCTCGTCCAGCGGGACGGTGAGTGCGCGGGCCAGCGCGGCGATCGTGGAGAACGCCGGGGTCGCCAGTCGACCGGTCTCGATCTTGCGGAGCGTCTCGGGTGAGATCGACGCCTCGCGCGCCACCTCGGCGAGGGTGCGCTCGCCCCGCGCCTGGCGCAGGTACGCGCCCAGGCGCTTGCCCGCCGCGAGCTGTTCCGGGGTCAACGGGAGGCGCACCACGCCGACAGCCTACCCGCTCCCGGTATGAAAATACCGACGCGTCCGCTAGGGTGGTATTTTAATACCGAACAGCGACCTACCAGGAGGACAAGACCGGTGCTGGAACTGAAGACGCCGCAGGAGATCGCGGCGATGGGTGTCACCGGCGCGTTCATCGCCGACCTGCTCGACGACCTCGCGCAGCGGGCCCAGCCGGGGGTGAACCTGCTCGACCTCGAACACCGCGCCCGCGACCTGATCGCGCAGCGGGGCGCCGTGTCCTGCTACTGGGACTACGCGCCGTCCTTCGGCAGGGGCCCGTTCCGCAACGTCATCTGCCTGGCGGTGAACGACGCGGTGCTGCACGGCCTGCCGCACGACTACGCGCTGCTCGACGGCGACCTGCTCACCCTGGACATCGCGGTGACCATCGACGGGTGGGCCGCGGACTCGGCGCGGAGCCTGGTCGTCGGCACCCCGCGCGCCGAGGACCTGCGCCTCATCGAGGCCACCGAACGCGCGCTCGCCGCGGGCATCGCCGCCGCGCTGCCGGGCAACCGCCTCGGCGACATCTCGGCGGCGATCGGCGGGGTGGCCGCCGACTACGGCTACCCGGTCAACACCGAGTTCGGCGGCCACGGCATCGGCCGCACCATGCACGAGGACCCGCACGTGTCGAACACCGGCCGCGCGGGCCGCGGGCTCAAGCTCCAGCCCGGCCTGACCCTCGCGGTCGAACCCTGGTTCGCCCGCACCACCGACAAGATCGTCTACGACCCCGACGGCTGGACCATCCGCTCCGCCGACGGGTCCCGCACCGCGCACAGCGAGCACACGATCGCCGTCACCGACGGCGCCCCGCTCGTGCTCACGGCGTCGAAGCACGCCGCGGCGTCCCCGCGCTAGCCGCGGGCGCCCTCACAGCAGGACGCCCGCGACGAACCCGACGAGAAAGGCGCAGCAGCACAGCCTGACGACGAACCTCGACGTGAGGACCAACCTCATCTCCCCTCACCTCCCCTCGACGGCCGCCTGCCGCCATTGGGGTGTCGGCCGTCCTGATCAGCGTCGGCGGCCGACGGGTCGGAGCACCATCGGAATCGAAGAACCGAACGATTCCGAGCGGGGGCGGGTGTGGCCGAGCAGGATCCCGACGATCACGTCCGGCGGCAGTTGCGCACGTTGCAGCGGGTGGTGGGCGGTCCCACCGACGCGGTGCTGGCCCGGCGCAGCGGGGTGGCCGCCGCGACGTTCTCCGAGGTGATGTCGGGGAAGCGGCGGCCGCGGGAGGAGTTCGTGGCCAAGGTCGTCTCCGGCTGCCTGGTGGTCGCCCGCGCCTCCGGTCACGCGCCCCTCGACGAGCGGCGCGTGCTGCGGGCGCTCCGGCTGCCGGGGCACACCGCGTCGGACAGCGGGATCCTGGAACGCGACGACGACCTCAGCCGCTGCTCGGCGGTCCTGGAGTCGGTGCGGACGCGGGCAGGCGCCACGATCGTCGTCGAGGGTCCCGCGGGGATCGGCAAGTCGGAGGTCGTCGCCCGCGTGTGCGCGGAGGCCGCGGTGCGGGGCATCGTGCCGCTGGCCGTGCGCGGCAACCAGCGGGACCGGACGCTGGCGTTCGGCGCCGCCCGCACCCTGCTGGCCCGCTGGGTCGCCGGTCGCGGCGCCCGTGAACGGGAGGCCCTCTTCGCGGGGGCCGCGGCCTTCGCGCGCGTCCCGCTCGGCCTGCCGCACCCGCGCGGCACCGGCGCGACCAGCGTGATCGGGTTGACCGAGGCGCTGTACTGGCTCGTGGTCAACGCGACCTCGCTGCTGGGGGCGGGCCACCGCGAGGACGGCCTGCTGCTCGCGGTCGACGACGCGCACTGGGTGGACGACGAGTCCCTGCACTGGCTGGAGTTCCTCGGCGACCGGCTGTCCGGGCTGCCCGTCGTGCTGCTGCTCGCCAACCGCCCGCACGAGGGGACGCCCGCGCCCGCGCGGATCGCGCTGCACGCCGCGGAGGTCGTGCGGCCGCTGCCGCTCGGGCCGGACGCGGTGCGGACGATCGTCGGCCACACCCTGCTCCCCCGCCGCACGACCCGCGAACCCGAC
This sequence comes from Umezawaea endophytica, assembly GCF_025061645.1. Taxonomy (GTDB): domain Bacteria; phylum Actinomycetota; class Actinomycetes; order Mycobacteriales; family Pseudonocardiaceae; genus Umezawaea; species Umezawaea endophytica. The sequence goes on from NZ_JANYMP010000001.1 coordinate 524,688, forward strand.
GCGCGGTTCTGCGCCGAACTCCTCCGGCACAGCGGCGGCAACCCGTTCTACCTCCGTTGGATGCTCGACGTCGCACGGGAACGCGGCCTGGCACCGACGGCCGTCAACGCCGACGCGGTCGGCACGCTGACCCCTCGCCACGTCGTCCTGCACGTCGCCGAACGCCTGCACGACCTGGGCCCGGCGGCCCGGCGGCTGGCCCACGCCATCGCGGTGCTGGGTCCAGGCCGCGCGCTGCGGCACGCCGCGCGGTTGGCCCACCTGACACCCGACGAGGCCAAGCTCCAGTACGACCGGCTGTGCGCAGCGGCGATCCTGCACCCCGGACCCGCCGTGGACTTCCGCCACCCGATCATCCGCGCCGCCGTCTACGACGCCATCGACCCGTCCCGGCGCGGCGACGCCCACCTCGCGGCGGCCGAACTGCTGCACGGCGAGGACGCCGACGCCTACGCCGTGGCCGCGCACCTGCTCGCCGTCCACCCCGCGGCCAACCCGTGGGTGGTCGAGCGGATGACCGCGGTGGCGGCCTCCGCCGCCGAGTCCGGCCTGTCGGCCACCGCGGCCCGCTACCTCAAGAGGGCGATCGACGAGCCGCCACCGGCGTCGTCGGTGTGCCGGGTGCGGTTGCGCTACGGCCAGGCGCTGGCGCTGGGCGAGGTGGCGGTGGCGCTGCCGGAGCTGCGCGCGGCCTACGACCAGGCCCCGGACGACGTGCTGCTCACCGAGGCGGCCATCGCGCTGGCCAAGACCCACGGCTACGCCGACCAGCTCGGTGACGCGGTCCGGCTGCTGGACGCCGCGCTCGACCGCTGCCGGGACGAGCCGCTGCGGGAGCGGCTGCTAGCCGAACAGGTGCTGTGGGCCACCTGGTGGGCCGACGACCCGCTCCGGTCGGACCGGACGGGCCTGCTGGACCGGATCGCGCCCGCGCTGCCGGGCACGACCCATCCGCAGAGGCTGCTGATCACCGCCCACGCCTGGAGCCTCGTGCAGCGCGGCGAGCCGCTGGCCGGGGCGGTGGCGGCGGTGGAACGGGTGGTCCGGCGCGGTGTCGTGTTCGCCGACGCCGACCAGGGCATGGAGGTGGCGACCATGACCGCGTTCGTCCACCTGTACTCCGAGCACCAGGACATCGCGCACGACCTGTTCGACCAGGGCGTCGACGAGTTCGACCGGCACGGCTGGCACGGCACCCACCTCGCCTTCGCGCACACCAACCGGGGCCAGGCGGCGCTGCTCACCGGACGGCTGGCGGACGCGGTCGCCGACGCCGACATCGCCCTGCGGATCGCGGACCGGAGCGGCACGGGCACACCGGCCCAGTGGTTCGCGACCGGCACCCTCGTCCAGGCGCTGCTGGCCCGCGGCGACGTCGACCGGGCCGCCGCCGTGTGCGCCGCCCGGAACTACCGGGGACCGCTGCCGGACGCGCTGATCCTGCCCGTTCCCCGTGCGGTGCTCGGCGCGCTGCTCCTGGCGCGCGGCGACCACGACCAGGCCGTCGGGGCGCTCCGCGAAGCCTGCCGGTGGCTGGACGCCGCTCCCCTGCGCAACCCCGCCGTGTGCCCGGCGCACCTCGACCTGGCGCTGGCGCTGCGGTTCTCCGCCCCGCACGAGGCGCACGAGATCGCCGTCGCCGCGCACCGGCGGGCCGAGCGGTTCGGCAACACCTCGACGAGCGGGCAGGCGCTCCGGGTGCTCGCCGCCCTCCGGCCGGACACCGAACTCGACCTCCTGGAGGAGTCCGCCCGCCTGCTGGAGAACTCGCCGAACCGGTGGCAGCGCCTGCTCACCCTCACCGACCTCGGCTCGGCCTTCCTCCGCTCCGACCGGGCCGCCGATGCCCGTCGAACACTTGGCGAGGCGCTCGTCGCGGCGGACGAGTGCGGTGCGGTCGCCCTGCGGGACGTCGTGGCGCGGGGGCTCGGCCGAACCGGGGTCACCCCCGACGGGCCGAAGCCGGTGAACCTGGTGTCACCGCGCCTGCGGCGGGTCGCCCACCTCGCGGCGGAAGGCCGGTCGGAGGCGGACATCGCGCACCGGACGGCACTCGGCCTGGACACCACGACCGCGCTCGTGCACGAGGCCCACGAGCGGTTCGGCGCCACCTCCCGCGCCGAACTCCGGCGCGCCCTGCACGCGTGATATAACCTGTCAAGGGCAAGTTTGGAGGTTAGGTCTATGGTGATCGAGGCCGACGAGGCGCTGCTGCTCGACCTGCTGAACACGACCCCGGTCCTCGACGGGGTCCCGAGCGACGACCTCGCCGACGCCGCGGCGGGTCGGCGGTGGCTCGCCGACCACGGCCAACCGTCCTCGGAGGACGAGTGGCGCGCCGTGCTCGACGCGCGCTCGACCCTCCAGGACGTCGTCCGCGGCGACGCGCTCCCGGTGGCGCTCACCCCGTTCGTCGACGGCGTGGGTTACCGGGCCGCACTGGCGGGCGAGGGTGTCGAGTGGACCCTCGACCTGCCGGCGGGACGGACCGCGGCGGCACGGGCGGTGCTCGCCTGGGACGCGCTGCGGGTGTCCGATCCGGGTCGGCTGCGACCGTGCGCGAACCCCGACTGCCGGCTGTTCCTGGTCGACCACAGCAAACCGAACAGCGCCCGCTGGTGCTCGATGGCGGTGTGCGGCAACCGGATGAAGGCCCGCAGGCACTACCAGCGCAGCCGCCGGGGAACCGTGGACTGACGTTTGCCCGACGCGCGCGGGGGAATCCCCGTGCACCGGGCAATCGGGCCCGGTCAGGCACGAGGAGCGGACGTGGTCGAAGAGACTCGGGACGTCGACACGGCGGGGATGGACGAGCGTCTCGCCCAGTCCCAGCACCTGATCGACGAGGCGAAGGAAACGGCCGCGGAACTGGCCGAGACCAACCCCGACCCCTACGAGACCGACCGCGAGGACGACCCGCCCTCGGGGTTCGAGTCCGATGTGGACGATCAGGGCAATGAGCCGCCCGGCGCCGTGCGGGCACCTCGCCAGAGCTGATCCGCTCCCGATGGCTCCCGCCGCGGTGGGAGCCATCGGCCGCTCACCTGCCCAGGTCCGCGACGAGGTCCTCGGGCCGCGCCACCGTGACGGTCAGTCCGGGGTGGCGGATCAGTCCCCACGGGTCGATGCCGCGCACGGGTTCGCGGAACGTCAGGCACACACCGGACCGCGTGGACGACCCGAAGGTCAGTCCCCTGTCGCTCACCGACATCCGCACGCCCACGGCCGTCCACCACCGGTACGGGCCGCCGACCGAGGCGCTGACGACGTTGGTGAGCGGCGTGCGCACCGTCCACGGCCCGAAACGGGCGGTGAACCACTGCTCGTCCACCACGACGGCGGAATTGCGCCGGGTGATCCCCGCGAGGCGCAACCCCACCTCGGGGTTCCGGTCGAACGCGAACTCGAACCTCATCCGGGCGCACCTCTCGTTCCACCGGGCGACGTCCGGTGGGTTACCGCCCGACGGGGTGGCGCAAACGCCGGTCACCCGAGTGCCGGATCACGTGCTCAGCTCGCCGGGTACTGGTCCGCCTTCAGCAGTCGGGCCAGGTGGGCGGCGTTGGCGGCCAGGGTCTTCGTGGTGCCCGCGGTCGCCTTCGGCGTCTCGTCGAGATCCTTGTAGTCCTTGCCCTGCATCGCCTCACCGTTCCAGTACGTCACGCCGCCCGCCGGGATCGTGAACCCGACGTCGTTGAGGCACTGGTACAGGTCCGCGCTGATCTTGTGCGCGCCGTCCTCGTTGCCGACGACGGCCACGACGCCGACCTTGCCGTAGGTCAGCAGTCGACCCTCGTCGTCCTCTTCGGACAGTTCGCCGTCCAGGCGCTCCATCGCCCGCTGCGCCACGCTGCTGTGCTGGCCCATCCAGGTCGGGGTGGAGACGAGCAGGATGTCGGCGGCGAGCATCTTCTCCCTGATGGACGGCCACTCGTCGCCGGTGCCCATGTCCGTGAGCACACCCGGCTTCACGTCGTGGTCGACCAGCCGGACGGTCTCCCCGGTCACGCCGTGCTCGGAGAGCGCGTCCAGCACCTGGTCGGCGATCAACTGGCTGCTGGACTCGGCCGGTGAGGGTGACAGGGTGCAGACGAGCGCGAGGGCGCGCAGCGGAGGGGTTGAGGTTGTCATGCCGACGAGTTACCCCTGTTCGGCGGACCCCACACGGCCCGATCGGGGGTATCGGTCCTGGAAGAAGTCGGCGAGCGCGGTCGCGAGGTCGTCGGGGGCCTCCTCGGCGACGTGGTGCCCGGAGTCGATCCCGTGGCCGCGCACGTCGGGCGCCCAGAGCCGCCAGATCTCCAGCGGGTCGCCGTAGAGGTCCTCGAGGTCGTCCCGGAGGGACCACAGCGCCAGCGCCGGGCACCGGATCCCGTTCCCGGCGGCCCGGTCCGCCTCCTCGTGGCGCCGGTCGACGGTCAGCCCGGCCCGGTAGTCCTCCAGCATGGCCCGCACGACGTCGGGGTTCCTCACGGCTTCGCGCCACTCGTCGTGGTTCTCCTGCCCCATGACCTGGGGATCGCCGCGGTACCAGCGGTCGGGGTCGGCGTTGATGACCCGCTCGGGGATGTCCGGCTGGGCGAAGAAGAACCAGTGCCACCACGCGGTGGCGAACTTCGCGGTGATGCGCGACAGGTGCTCGCTGATGGGCAGGCAGTCGATCAGCGCGATCCGGGACACCGCGTCGGGGTGGTCGAGGACGAGGCGCAGCGCCACCGCCCCGCCCCGGTCGTGCCCGGCCAGCAGGAACCGGTCGTGGCCGAGCGAGCGCATCACGGCGACCAGGTCACCGGCGACCGCGCGCTTGGAGTGGGCCTCGTGGTCCGGGGTGGGCGCCGGTCCGCGAGATCGGCCGTACCCGCGCAGGTCGGGGCACACGACGGTGAAGCCCCGGCCGACGAGCAGCGGGGCGACGCGGTGCCACGTGGCCGAGGTCCTGGGGTGGCCGTGCAGCAGCAGGACCGGCGGCCCCGCTCCCCCGAACCGGGTGAAGATCGACGCCCCGTCCACCCGGATCCGCTTCGCCTCGAAGTCCTCGAACACCGCCCCAGCATCTCCCGTGGGGAACGGGCCCGCGAATCAGGTGGAATCGGCCGTCTGCGCTTCCGACGCGACCACCCAGGTGGGAAGACCGGTTCGCGGTTCCCGCTGCTCCGTTCGGGGTACTCGGCCGCTATGACCGCGAAGCCTCCGGACCCCGACCCGCAGCGCACCCCCGGCCTCGAACGGGGTGGTGGCGTCAGTCCCGGCGACACTCCCCCCGGCTCGGCCCAGACACCGGCGGGACCGAAGGATCCCCCCATCCCGTCGCGGGCGATCGGACCGGTCGTCCTGGTCGTCATCTCCGTCATGACCCTGATGGTGGTGATTTTCGTGGTCGCCGAGGTCATGAATTGGTCGACGTTGTTCTGATCAGGCGGAGCGAAGCGGGATTGACCCACTCGACCGAATCACCAGAGGGCCATCCGGGTCAATTCCGTCATCCTCCCACCAACTAGCGAAAAACTTTGAAAGTTCTTCATCACCGCAGGTAGCAGGCTTGCAGCAGACCATTCCCGGCGACTTGTACCCACCTTCCACGGTGCACAAACCCGTAACGTGGGCCCGCGTTCATTCCGATACTCCGGTCGTGATGAACAACGTCCGAGAAAATGCCGCGACCACCTTCCCGACCATCGCCGCCGCCCATTCCGCCGTGCAGGACCGCGCGACCGGGCGCGGTTCCCGTCAGAGGTGACGAAAGGATCGACCCCGCGGAACGACCCGGAGGAGGACCGCCGTGATGGCGCAATCGGAGGATGGCTTCTTCGTGGAAGTGGTTCGCCTGCCCGAAGCCCTGCTCGTCACCGCGTCCGGTGAACTGGACGCGGACACCGCACCCGAGTTGACCAGGGTCCTGGACGGCGTGGACGCCGGTGTCGTGGTGCTCGACCTGCGGGCCGTGCCGTTCTGCGACTCGGTGGGCCTCGCCTCCATCGTGACCCTGGTGGGGCGGGGCGCGGACGTCCGCGTGATCGGCTCGCGCCAGGTGGTCCGGCTGATGGCGCTGACCGGGATGGAGCACCACGTGGTGTTCGCCGCGTCGGTGGCCGAAGCCGTGTCCCCGCACGTCCACGAGGGCTGACCACGCTCAGGCGGGCACCAGCACACCTTCCTTGAGCAGCCTGCGCGCCAGCACGCGCTGGTCCTCGGCAGGCAGGCCCGGCAGGTCGCCGATCCGCACGACGCCGCCCTCCGCCAGCAGGTCGAGGGCGGCGGCGGTGCGGGCGGGCAGGGTCATCCGGTCGTGCGGCAGGTCGAGCACCACCCGGTCGCCCTCGGTGCTCAGCCGGAACCGCAGACCCGGCCGCCACCGCACCGCGTCCTCCTCGGCGGCCTCGCGCGCCGCCGTGGCCTGCGCGAGCGGCGCCAGCGGTCGCGGCAGGTTGCCGGACCACACGCGGCGGCGCACCCGGTCGGCCACGTCGCTCGGGTCGGCGTCGGCCAGCGCGCTCCCCAGCAGCTTCACGACGTCGGCGACGTGCGGGGCCAGGCGCTCCGGGTCGGCGACGTCGAGGCCGAGCGGCAGCGACGCACGCAGGTCGACGTCCCGCCCCACCAGGGCGAGCAGCGCCTCCACGAGGGCGTACCGCGTCACGACGTGCACGCCGACTGTCAGGTGCGCGCTGATCCCGCCTTCGGCGACCGCCGAGTGCAGGTACCCGCGCGGCAGGTAGAGGGCGTCACCCGGCGCGAGCACCTCGTCGATCAGGGGCGCCTGGTTCGCGCGCTCGGCGACGGCGTCCGCGTGGTCCGCCCACGGCTGGTCGCGCAGCGGGTCCTGGTGGACCGGCTCGTGCACGCGCCACCGCTTGCGCCCGGCAACCTGGAGCACGAACACGTCGTGCACGTCGTAGTGCGCCGAGAACCCCTGGGACTGCGGCGGCGTGAGGTAGGCGTTCACCTGCACGGGGTGGCCGAGGTCCGCGCCGAGGTCGGTGGCGAAGTCGATCAGCGGCGGCCACAGCCGGTGCAGCCCCTGGAGCACGAGCGTGCTGCCCTCGGCGAACAGCGCGGCCACGCGGTCGTCCGCGACCTGGTCGGAGATCTCCGCGCCCACCCCGCCACCACGGGTGAACTGCGACGACCCGAGCACGGACCCGTCGCGGGCCACCCGCAGGAACGGGGTGCGCAGCCCGCGCCGGGACAGCAGTTCATCGGCCTGGGCGAGGTCGAACAGGTCCCCGAACGGCCCCGGCAGGTCCGCGGCGGCCGTGAGCAGCGGCCGTCGGCCCCAGTGCTCGGCGGCGAACAGGTCGGGGTCGACGCCCACGCACCGGCGCAGCGCCCCCCGGTCCGAAGACCGGGAGGCGCCGCGCTCGGATGGATCGGCGGTCATCAGACCCGACCGCTGCCGGCACCGCCGTCTGCGCCGCCGTCGTGCTCGTTCGGCACGGCGTCGGCGCCACCGTCGGCAGGCCCCTCCGGACCCGCACCGCCGTCGGCCCCGCCGTCCTGCTCGTCGGGCACCGCGCCCGCGCCGCCATCAGCCGGACCCTCCGGACCCGCACCGCCGTCCGCGCCGCCGTCGTGCTCGTTCGGCACGGCGCCCGCGCCGCCGTCGGCGGGCCCCTCGGGACCGCCCGTGCCGCTGGTGATGTCGTCGTCGAGGCCCATGACTGTCTCCTGTGGATAGAAGGTGACCCCGGATGCCCGTTCTCACCGGAGCCAAACCGCACACCGTCCACGACTTCCGGCGGCACGACCGACCGTCCACTCCGGACGGGTGATCCTCCGGGCCCGCGCGCCGGACGTGCGAACGGCGCGGCTCACCTCCACGCCCGCCGGTTCCGGCTGATCGCGGCGGGATGGGTCGATACCCTGGGCCTGTGGCCCTCGATCTCCTCCTGCTGGCACGGGTGTCCTTCCGCGGCCGGGAGATCGCCGGGCCGCGGTTGCGGGGGCTCGTCGCGCTGCTCGCGGGCGACCTGCGCGCGGGCTGCGGCACCGGGCGGCTGGTCGACGGCCTGTGGCCGGACGAGCGGCCGGAGAACCCCGCCAAGGCCCTCCAGATCCTCGTGTCGCGGGCCCGGTCGCTGCTCGGCGCCGACGTCGTCGTGCGGACGCCGACCGGGTACCGGCTGGCGCTCACCGACGACCAGGTCGACAGCTCCGCGGTGCTGGTCGCGGCCGAGCTGAGCGCCCGGTGCTCGCGGGCGGGCGACCACACCGCCGCGCTCGCGCACGCCGAGTCCGCACTGGCGCTGTGGAACGGTGCCGGGCCCGACGACGCCGACGACCCGCTCACCGCGCTGCGGTCCGAGCGGCGCGGCACCCACCGAGCGCTCGTGCGGGCCCGAGCGCTCGCACTCGCCCGGCTCGACCGGCGGGCCGAGGCCGTCGAAGGACTGGCCGACCTGGCCACGGCGCTGCCGCGCGACGAGGAGGTGCTGGTCGAACTGCTGCGGTGCGAGGCGGCGACGGTCGGCCCGGCCACGGCGCTGGCCCGCTTCGACGAGTACCGGCGGGCGCTGCGCGACGATCTGGGCGCCGATCCCGGTCCGGAGCTGCGGGCTGAGCACGAGCGGCTGCTCCGCGGCGCCGTGCCCGTGGTCCGGCACGGGGTGGTGCACGACCCCAACCCGCTGCTCGGCCGGGACGCCGACGTCGTCGCCGTGGAGGCGTTGCTGCGCACCTCACGGGTGACGTCGATCGTCGGGCCGGGCGGTCTGGGCAAGACCCGGCTCGCCAACGTCGTCGCCCGCCGCGCCGGGGCGCCGGTGGTCATCGTCGTGCCGCTCGCGGGCATCGTCGCGAACGACGACGTGGCCCGCGAGGTGGCGGGGGTCCTCGGCGTGGGCGAGCACCGGCCGCCCGGCGCGGCCGGTCCCGTCACGGGCACCGGGGCCGCCGCCGTCGCGGCCGAACTCGCCGCCGGCCCGGCCCTGCTGGTGCTGGACAACTGCGAGCACGTGGTGGACGGCGTGGCCGACCTGGTCCGCGCGCTGGTGTCGCTGACCGCCGAGCTGAGGGTCCTGACCACCGGCCGGACGCCGCTGGGGCTGTCGTCGGAGTCGGTCCACCACCTGCCCGAGCTGAGCCTGCCGACGAGCGTCGAGCTGTTCGGGCAGCGGGCACGGGCGGCGCGGCCGGACGTCGACCTGCCCGCAGCGGCCGTGGAGGAGGTGTGCCGCCACCTCGACGGGCTGCCGCTCGCGGTGGAGCTGGCCGCCGCGCGGGTGCGGACGATGTCCGTGCCGGAGCTGGCCCGGCGGCTCGACGACCGGTTCGGCCTGCTGCGCGGCGGCGCCAGGGACGCGCCGACGCGCCACCACGCGCTGCACGCGGTCGTCGACTGGAGCTGGAACCTCCTGGAGCCCGCCGGGCGGGCGGCGATGCGCGCGCTGTCGGTGTTCACCGACGGCTTCACCGCCGACGCCGCCCGCGTGCTGCTCGCCGCGCCGCCCCCGGCGGACGTGCTCGCGGTACTGGAGCACCTGGTCGACCACTCGCTGCTCAAGGTGTCCGACACCCCGTCCGGGACCCGGTTGCGGATGCTCGAGACCGTCCGGGAGTTCAGCGCCGAGCGCCTGGCGGCGGCGGGCGGGGTCGACGACGTGACGACCGCGTTCCTGGGGTGGGCGCGGGCGTTCGGCACGACCCACCACGCGCCCCTGCTCGGGTCCGACCCTTACACCGCGGTCACCGCGGTCCAGGCGGAGCAGGAGAACCTGCTGCAAGCGCTCCGGGCGGCCCTCGACCGCGACGACCGCCCGACCGTCGCGGCGGTGGTCGCCGTCCTCGGCGGCCTGTGGACACTGCGGTCCGACCACGCCCGGCTCACGACGCTGTTCCGACGGACGGTGTCGGCGCTGTCCCGCTTCCGCCCCGCGCCCGCTCACGTCGAGGTGACCAGGGCGGCGCTGACCACAGCCGTGGCGTACGCGTTCGGCTCCGACGGCCCGCGGCCCGTCCGGGCGCTCGTGGCGCTGCGGAGGCTCGGCCCGGCCCGCCCGGACACGGTGGTGCGGGCGTTCGCGCTGGTGTTCGGCGCACTGGGTGATCCTGTTGAGCTGCAACGGTTGTGCGCGAGCGTCGAACCGCTGACGGCGGGCGCCGCGAACGCGGTCGCGAGCTACCGCCACGAGATCGCGGGCGACGTCGACGCGGCGCTGACGGCGGCCGAGCGGGCGCTCGCCGTGTTCACCGACCTGGACCTGCCGTGGCCGCGGTCGGTCGCCCACGGCCGGATCGCCGAACTGCACCTGCGGCTGGGACGGGGTGCGGAGGCCCGCGAGCACCTCCTCGCGGCGCTGCCGGTGCTCCAGCGGCTCGGGTCCACCACCGACGCGGTCGGCGTCCGGTCGTGGCTCGTGCTGGCGGCCCTGCACACCGGGGACACCGACGAGGCCGAGCGGTGGCTGGAAGGGCTCACCCGGATCGCGCTCGACGGCGACCTCGACCAGGACGACACCCGGACGGTCGGCTACGACCTCGGCATCCGGGGCGAGGTGCTGTTCGCCCGCGGTGAGGTCGAGGCGGGGCTGCGGTCGTGGCACCGCGTCGTCGACCTGCTCCGCGACGCCGAGGGCCCGGACCCGTGGGTGGTGGAGGCGCGGTCGGTGGCCGTCGTCGCGCACGCCAGGCACGACCGGGTCGACCTCGTCCCCGACGCCGTCGACGTGCTGCGCGAGAACCTGGCGCTCCTGGTCGCGCACCCGCCGCCGCACGGGGCCGGGCAGGCGCTGTGCGGCACCGCGCTGCTCGCCGTGGCCGAGGCGGACCTGGCGACGGGCGACCCGGCCCTCCGCCGGTCGGCGGCCCGGATGATCGCGCTGGCCGAGCGGTTCCGGTTCCTGCGCGGCTTCCAGCCGACGATGTCGGCCGAGTCGGCCCGCGCGGACGCCGTGCGGGCCGACCGGACGGCGTACGACGAGGCCGTGTCGTCCTACGCCGGTCTGGACGGGGCCGGGCTCCGCGCGGCGGCACTGGAGCTGCTGCGCGGAGCCCGACCATCCACTGAGGACTGATCAGCGGGTGCGATCCCTGTTGTAGAGCCACTTCGCCCACCCGTACCCGACGAGCGCGATCACCACGCACCAGCCGACCGCGACCACGGCGGTCGCGGTGCCGACCGGCGTGCCGAGCAGCAGTCCGCGCAGCGCCTCCATGATCGGGGTGAACGGCTGGTGCTCGGCGAACCACCGCAGCCCGGCGGGCATCGAGTCGGCGGGCACGAACCCGCTGCCGAAGAGCGGGAGCAGCGTCAGCGGTGTGGCCAGGTTGCTGGCCCCCGCGACGGTCCTCGCCGCCAGGCCCATCCCGACGGCCAGCCACACGAGCGCGACCGTCGTGGCGGTGAGCAGCCCGACGGCCGCCAGCCACCCCACCGCCGTCGCGCCGGGCCGGAAGCCGATGAGCACGGCCACGCCCAGCACGACGGCGAGGCTGGCCAGGACGTGCAGCAGGCTGCCCAGCACGTGCCCGGTCAGGACGGACACCCGTGCGATGGCCATGGTCCGGAACCGCGCGATGATGCCCTCGGTCATGTCCAGCGCCACCGCGATGGCGGTGCCCTGGACGGCTCCCGCGATGGTGATCAGCAGGATGCCGGGCGTGACGTAGGCGACGTAGGCGGCGCGTCCGCCGGTCCCTCCCCCGAGGCCGTCGCCGAGCGTGCCGCCGAGCACGAAGACGAACAGCAGCAGGAAGACGATCGGCACGGCGAGCAGCATCAGCAGCATGGACAGCGAGCGCGACATGTGCCGGAGTTGGCGGCGCAGCATGGTGGCCGAGTCGCGGACGGCGAGGATCACCGGGAGGTCACCTCCTCGGCAGCGGTCACGGCGAAGAACACGTCGTCGAGGTCGGGGGTGTGGACCGCCAGCCCGTCCACCTCGATCGCAGCGGCGTCGAGGCGGTCGAGGAGTGCCTTGAGCGCGCGGACACCGCCGTCGCCGGGCACCCGCAGGACCAGCGACTCGTCGGCCGGATCGGGCGAGACGCCCAGGAGCACGGCCGCCTCGGTCAGCGCGGGCACGTCGGCGAACCGCAGCTCGACGTGCCCGCCCGGCACCAGCCGCTTCAGCTCGGCCGGGGTCCCCTCGGCCACGATCCCGCCGCGGTCGAGCAGGGCGATCCGGTCGGAGAGCTGGTCGGCCTCCTCCAGGTACTGCGTGGTGAGGAAGACCGTCACGCCGTCCGCGACCAGGTCCCGGACGATCTGCCACATGTCCCGCCTGCTGCGCGGGTCCAGCCCCGTGGTCGGCTCGTCGAGGAAGACCACCCGCGGGTCCCCCATGAGCCCCATGGCGAGGTCGAGCCGTCGCCGCATGCCGCCGGAGTAGACCGCCCCGGCCTTGCGCGCCGCCTCCCCGAGCCCGAACCGCTCCAGCAGCACCGCGGCCCGCCGCCGCCCCTCGGCCCGGCAGAGGTGGTTCAGGTCTCCCATGAGCAGCAGGTTCTCCTCACCGGTGAGGAAGTCGTCGACCGCCGAGAACTGCCCGGTGACGCCGATCGCCGCCCGCACGCGGTCGGGGTCGCGCAGCACGTCGTGACCGCCGACGCGGGCCTCGCCCGAGTCGGCGCGGATGAGCGTCGACAGGATCTGCACGACGGTCGTCTTGCCCGCCCCGTTGGGGCCCAGCAAGGAGAAGACGGTGCCCTCGGGCACGTGGAGGTCGATGCCGTCCAGCACCACTTGGGCGCCGTACGACCTGCGGAGACCGGTCACCGCGATGGCGGGCCCGGTCGAGGTGTTCGTCATGCCCCGAACGAAACCGCGGGCACGGATCACGGCGGTTTCACCGCGGTTTCAGCTCGCGCGGGCCTTGAGCGCGGCGTCCAGGCGCGGGAAGACGCGGCGGGCGTTGTGCTCGTAGACCTTCGCCCGGTCGGCCGGGGTGAGGGGCAGCGCGTCGACGTAGCGGCGGGTGTCGTCGAAGTGGTGGCCGGTGCGCGGGTCGAGACCGCGGACCGCGCCGAGCACCTCCGAGCCGAACAGGATGCCGTCCACGTCGACCACGTCGAATAGCAGGTCGACCCCCGGCTGGTGGTAGACGCAGGTGTCAAAGAAGACGTTGCCCGCCAACGCTTCCAGCGGTGGCCGGCCGAGCATGTCGGCCAGTCCCCGGAACCGGCCCCAGTGGTAGGGGACCGCGCCGCCGCCGTGCGGGATGATCAGCCGCAGGCCGGGGAACGCGCCGAACAGGTCGGCCTGGAGCAACTGCATGAACGCGGTGGTGTCGGCGTTGAGGTAGTGCGAGCCGGTGGCGTGGAAGTTGGGGTTGGTCACGGCGGACACGTGCACCATCGCGGGCACGTCCAGCTCGGTCATGGCCTCGTAGAGGGGGAACCAGCTCGGGTCGGTCAGCGGCGCCGACGTCCAGTGCCCGCCGCTCGGGTCGGGGTTGAGGTTGCAGCCGACGAACCCGAGTTCCTCCACGCAGCGCCGCAGCTCGCCGACGGCGCGGGAGGGTGGGACGCCTGGGGACTGCGGGAGCTGGCAGACGCCGGCGAACCTGTCCGGGTAGAGCCCCACCACGCGGGCGACGAGGTCGTTGCACGCCCGCGTCCAGGCGGCGCTGACCTCCCCGTCGCCGAAGTGGTGGCCCATCGCGGACGCCCGCGGCGAGAAGACCGTGAGGTCGACGCCGCGCTCGTCCATCAGGCGCACCTGGTTGTCCTCCACCGATTCGCGGATCTCGTCGTCGGACATGCGCGGGTAGGCGGGAGGACGCCGCCCCGAGCTGAACGCGTCCTGCTGGGCCTCGCGCCACGCCGTGTGCGCGGCGGGCGCGGTCGTGTAGTGGCCGTGGCAGTCGATGATCACGACGGGGTCTCCCGGTCTCGCAGTTCGACGAGCAGGTCGCGGGCCGCGGCGGCGACGAGCGGTCGCACGCCCAGCTCGGAGAGCTGTTCGCTCGCCGCGGCCATCTCGTCCGCGCGGCGCCGCGCGTGCCGGTGGGTTCCGCTGACCAGCCTGGTGATCGTGTGCTCGTCGAAGCCCACCAGCTCGGCGCTGATGTCGCCGTGCAGCCACGACGCGCACCCGGCCGCCTCGGCGCCCGCCAGCGCCTCCAGCACGGCGGCGGCCAGTCCCTTGTAGAACACGCTGCGCAGCAGCTTGCGGGAGATCGCCTCCCCGACCGGGCCGGGCAGCACGGTCACGTCCGCGCCGAAGCCGGTCATGATCTCGGCGTAGCGGACCGCGCCCCCGCCGGAGACGAGCATGGGGGTGCGCACCCCCTTGCCGGGCACCGGGGCCATGAGCGCGACGTCGACGACCGGCACGTCCCGGCCCGCGAGCCGCTCCACCAGGCCAAGCTTCACCCGCGGTGACGCGGTGTTGAGGTCGGCCCAGATCGTCCCCGGAGCCAGCGCGGGCAGGGAACCGTCCACAGCGGACAGCGCGTCGTGCGCGCTGTTGACGCTCAGCACCAGGTCCGCGTCGCGGACGGCGTCGGCGTCGTCCGACCTCGGGTCGACGCCGTCCGGCGGGACGACCAGCGGATCGTGGCCGCGGACGTCCGCGCCCGCGGCGACCAGGTCGCGGGCGATCTCGCCGCCCGCCTCCCCCAGCCCCAGCACCGCGATCCTCGTCATGAGCCGGGCGGCGGGACGACGGGGGTGCCGTGGGTGTGGAAGGTGTCGATGGTCTTCAACCCCCACGCCTGCCCCTTCGCCCGCTCCTCGCGGTTCCAACTGATCGTCTTCCAGTCGGGGGCCAGCACGAGGCGCGCGCCCGCGTTGCAGATCTCGATCCGGTTGCCGCCGGGCTCCCACACGTAGAGGAAGAACGTCTGCTGGATGGCGTGCTTGTGCGGGCCGGTCTCGATGTGCACGCCCGCGTCGAGGCAGACGTCCGCGGCCCGGAGGATCTCCTCGCGGGTGTCGGTGGCGAACGCGACGTGGTGCAGTCGGCCGGAGGACCCGGTCCAGTCCTCGGTGTACACGAGGTCGTAGGTCTTGTTCCCCACCGAGTACCAGACGGCCTGCGGGCTCCCGTCGTCCTTCACGATCTGCTCGGTGCACCGCGCGCCCAGCACGTCCCGCAGGAACGCCGAGGTCGCGGGCACGTCCGCGGCCAGGTGGTTGACGTGGTCGAGGCGCCGGAGGTTCGCGCCCCGGCCGGGGTACGCCGCCGCCTGGTTCTTCAGCGCGGGCCGGTCGGTGTCGTCGGCCTGGTACCAGTCGACGTCCCAGTACAGCCCCATCTCGTGGCCGTCGGGGTCGCGGAACAGGTACACCTCCCCCAGGCCGTGGACGTCGGTGGTGACGCCGAGGCCGAGGCCCGCCGCGTCGATCGACGCGCGGAGCCGGTCCAGTGCCTGCGGGCTCGCGGCCCGGAGGTACGTGCGGCCGACGCCCGCCGCGTCCCGCCGCACCAGGCGGACGGTCCACGACTGGTAGTCGTCCCACGTGTGCAGGTGGACGGAGGTGTCGTCGCGGTGCACCTCGCGCAGCCCGAGCACGTTCACGAAGCAGTCGCGGGACTCCTCCAGCACGGGGGTGAAGAGTTCGACCGGCCCGACGTGGGCGATGTCCCGCCTGCGGTCCGGGTCGTGCGCGAGGCTCATCCGCTCGCCTTCCCACTTCGCGGCCACACGAGGCCGTCGGACAACTTGCGGGCGGTGCGGACGACGGCGCCGCGGCGGAGCCGGGTGCCCGTGCCGTCGCCGTCGAGTTCCACGGACACGTCGAAGAACCCCGTCGGGTGCTCGACGCGCACCGGGTCGCCGACGGTCGTGGTGGAGGCGACGGTGCCCGGCGCGAGCACGCCCGCCGCCACCGACACGGCGCCGAGCACGCCGATCGCGGTGTGCACCCGGTGCGGGATGAAGGTCCTGGTCGTCACGGCGCCGTCGTGCCGGGGCGGCGACACGATGGTGACCTTGGGGACGGTGGTGTCGCGGACGTCGCCCAACCCCATGGCGGGCCCGGCTTCCAGCCGAACGGCCTCCACCTTCGCGCGGAGCCCGGCATCGGCCTCCAGCGCCTCCGGCGGCTCGTCGCCCCCGACGCCGAGGTCGGCGGCGCGGACCAGCACCACGGGCATCCCCGCGTCCACGCAGGTGACCTCGACGCCCGCGAACCGGTCGACGAGCCTGCCGGTCGGGAAGACGGGACCGTCGCCCGCGGGGAACTCCAGGTGGATCGGCGCGGCCGGGAACGGCGTGCCCGCCATGGCGGTGTCGCCGTCGTAGCGCACGCGGCCACCCGGTGTCCGCACCGTCGCCTCGACGAAGCTCACCGCGGGGTTCACGACGCGGATGCGGACGGCGGTGGTCTCGCCGGAGACCGGCACCAGGCCACGCTCGATGGCGAACGGTCCGACGCCCGCGAGCAGGTTGCCGCACGTCTGGGCGTCGGTGACGACCGCCCGGCCGGGCACCACCTGGAGGAACAGGTAGTCGACGTCCGCGCCGCCGTCGGGGGACGGTCCGACCAGCGCCACCTTGCTGGTGAGCGGGTGCCCGCCGCCGATCCCGTCGACCTGCCGCTCGTCCGGCGAGCCCAGGACGCGCAGCAGGAGGTCGTCCCGCTCGTGCGGGTCGGCGGGCAGGTCCGCGGTCAGGAAGTACGCGCCCTTCGAGCTGCCGCCGCGCATCTGCATGCACCGGACCCCGTCGCCGCTCACCCGACACCGTCCGGCAGGCGGTCCACGTGCACGACGCCGAGGTCGGCCAGCAGCGGCCGGAGGTCGTACAGGTCGAGCCCGAGCGTCCCGGCCGCCAGCGCGGCGCGCTTGCCCTCCTCGACGGCCAGGCGCTTCGCCGCGGCGGCGGCCACGTCGGACGCCATCGCCACGGGCAGGGCCAAGACCCCGTCGTCGTCGGCGACGACGACGTCCCCCGGCCGCACCACCTGGCCGTCGACGACGACCGGGACGTTCACCGAGCCGGGGACGGCCTTGGCCGTGCCCTGCGCGTGCACCGCCCGCGACCAGACCGGGAAACCCAGCTCCCGCAACGAGGCGAGGTCGCGGACACCGGCGTCGATCACCAGCCCGACCACCCCGCGGGCCATCAGCGAGGTCGCCAGCAGGTCGCCGACCATCCCGTCGGTCGACCGCGAGGTCGTCCCCACGACCAGCACGTCGCCGGGACGGCACACCTCGACGGCGGCGTGGACCATCAGGTTGTCGCCGGGGTGGCAGGACACCGTGATCGCCGACCCGGCCACCACCGCGCCCGTCTGGCGCGCCCGGACCGCGGGGCCGAGCAGACCGGTCCGGCCCGCGGCCTCGTGGACGGTGGCGACGCCCGCCGCCCGGAGCGCGGCGACCGTTTCCGGGTCGGCGCGGTCGACGTGCCGCACGACGTAGTGGGGTGTCACGCGCGCCTCAGCTCGACGGTGAGGGGTGCGGGGTGGCCGTGGTCATCGGGTTTCCTCCCTCGGGGCGGGCGCACGCGCCGTGCCGTCACTGTCTACGCCCGACCCGCGATTGCCGTCAAGATTGTCCGCAGGATTGTTGACAATCAGTCGGACCCGGAGTTGATTACCATTGCCCGGTACCGCCGACACCGACGAGGAGCACCGACCGAATGTGGCCCGCCCGCGATGAGTGACGTGCTGGCCGACCTCCGGGCGGCCATCCTCCGCGGGGAGTACGCCCCCCGCCAGCGCCTCGTCGAGAGCGACCTGGTCGAGCAGTACGACACCAGCCGGTTCGTCCTGCGCACCGCCCTCACCCGGCTGGCCGACGAGGGGCTCGTGGAGCTGCGGCCCAACCGAGGCGCCCGCGTCCGCGAGGTCTCCGTGCAGGAGGCCGTCGAGATCACCGAGATCCGGTGCGCCGTCGAGGGGTTCGTCGCGGCGCGGGCGGCGGAGCGGATCACCGACGCCGAGGTCGTCGAGGTCCGGGCTCTCGGCGCGGAGATGGCCGCGGCGGTGGAGCGCGCGGACATGGTGCTCTACTCCGAGCTCAACGCCCGGCTGCACGGCAAGGTGCGGTCCGTCGCGGGGCACTCCTCCGCGACGCGGATCCTCGAACAGCTCAACGGGCAGATGGTCCGCCACCAGTTCCGGCTCTCCCTGGTGCCCGGCAGGCCGTCGGTCTCGCTGCCGGAACACCTGGCGATCGTCGACGCGATCTGCGCGCGCGACCCAGAGGAGGCCGAGCGGGCCATGCGGGTCCACCTCACGAGCGTGCTGCGGGCGCTCGAGGACTTCGCGGAGAAGGCCGCGGCTCCCCCGCTGTAGCGCTTGTCCCCCGTGCGAGCTACCCACGACTGTCCACCGCGAGGTGACGATTCCCGCCGGGCGGATCCCTAGCGTTCTCCCCAGCCGCGGTGCTCCCGCCGCGGACCTCGGGAACGGAGTCGTCATGCGTTTGGTGAAACAACTCTTGGCCGTCGCGGCGGTCGCCTTCGTCGGCGGTCAGGCCGTCGCCGCGGTGCGGGGGAACGCGTGGCTCACCCTGCTCCTCGGCGTCGCCACCGCCGTCGCCGCGATCTTCGTCTACACGTGGGTGGTGCGGCGCACCGAACACCGCGCCCCCGCGGAGGTGGACCGGGCCGAAGCCGTCGCCCGGACCGGTCGCGGCGTGCTGATCGGGTTCGCGATGTGCGCGCTCGTCGTCGTCAACATCGCCTTCCTGGGCGGTTACCACGTCGACGGGTTCGGGTCGGTGACCGGTGCGCTGGGGCTGTTCGGGTTGATGACCGCCGCCGCCGTGACGGAGGAGCTGCTCTTCCGCGGCGTCCTGTTCCGCCTCATCGAGGAACGGCTGGGGACCTGGATCTCCTTGCTGCTGACCGGTGTGGCGTTCGGCCTGCTGCACCTGTTCAACCCCGACGCCAGCCTCTGGGGCGCCATCTCCATCGCCGTCGCGGCCGGGTTCATGCTCGCCGCCTGCTACGCCGCCACCCGCACCCTGTGGGTCCCCATCGGCCTGCACTTCGGCTGGAACTTCGCCCTGGGCGGCGTGTTCGGCGTCGCGGTGTCCGGCAACGGCGAGTCCGACGGCCTGCTCGACGCCACGACGTCCGGCCCGGACCTGATCACCGGCGGCGCTTTCGGGCCGGAGGGCAGCGTCTACACGGTGCTGGCGGGCGTGGTGCTGACGCTGGTGTTCCTGCGGATGGCCCACCGCCGCGGCCACATCGTCCCCCGCCGCCGCCGCGCGAACGGCGACCAGGCGACCGCTAAGGTCTCCCCGTGATCGACCTCCGGAGGCTCCCCGCCCCGTGGCGTCGGTGGGACGTCGTGGTCCGGGACCTCCCGCTCGGACTGGTGCTCGTCCTCGCCGCGCTGATCCCCGCCCTGCACAACCACGGCACCCAGATCGGCGAGCTGCCCGGCCGCCCCTTCGACGCGCTGACCGTCGTGGCGATCGTGCTCCAGGGCCTCCCGCTCGCGATCCGCCGCCGCCTGCCCGGCCTCTGCCTCGCACTGGTGTCGCTGGGTTTCGTGCTCGACCAGCTCCGCGGCTACCACACGGTCGCGGGCACCGCGGTGCCGCTCGCGCTGCTGAGCGCGGCGGCCTACCTGGAGCACCACCGGCGCGCCGCGGTGCTGCTGACCACCGCCACCTACGCGGCCATGGCCGTCACCATGACCCAGCTCGGGGCGACCGAGAGCGTCATCGGCTACGTGACGTTCTACGCGGCGCTGGCCGCCTCGTGGGGCGTCGGGGCCTGGCTGCGGCAGACCAGGGCCGTCGAGGCGGATCACCGCCGCATCGTCGCCGAGACCACCCGAACCGCCGAGCGCGCAAGGATCGCGGGCGAACTTCACGACGTCGTGACGCACCACGTGACGGCGATGGTGGTGCAGGCCGAGGCGGCGCGCTACCTGACCGCCGCGCCCGACCGGCTGGACCAGACCCTGACCGCCATCACCGACAGCGGGCGGCGGGCGATCAAGGACCTGCGGCACCTGCTCGACCTGCTCAACCCCGAGCACGGCGCCGAGCCGCGGCTGCCGTCGGTCGGCGAGCTGTCCGCGCTGGTGGAGCAAACCCGGCAGGCCGGGCAGCCGGTGGAGTTCACCCAGGACGGCACCCCGGCGGAAACGACCGGTGGGGCCGAGATCGCGGCCTACCGGGTCGTGCAGGAGGCGCTGACCAACGCCCTCAAGCACGCCCACGGCAGCCGGATCACCGTCCACGTGCGACACGGCGAGCGGGAGACCACCGTGGAGGTCGCGAACGACGGCTCCGGGTCGCGCTCGGCGACTCCCGGCGGGAGCGGCCGGGGCCTCGCGGGGCTCCGCGAGCGGGTCGACGTGCTCGGCGGCGAGTTCAGCGCGGAGCCGCGGACGGGCGGCGGTTTCGTCGTGCGGGCCAGCATCCCCACGGGGAGCGCGTCGTGACCGCGCCGGTCCGCGTGCTGGTCTGCGACGACCAGCCGCTGATCCGCACCGGCTTCACGACGATCATCGACTCCCAGCCGGACCTCGACGTGGTGGCCGAGTGCGGGGACGGGCGCACGGCGGTCGTCCTCGCGGCCAAGCTGCGCCCGGACGTGGTCGTGATGGACGTGCGGATGCCGGTGCTCGACGGCATCGGGGCGACCAGGCTGCTGGCGGGCGCGGGCGTGGCCGACCCGGTGAAGGTGCTCGTGGTGACGACGTTCAACCTGGACGAGTACGTGTACGAGGCGCTGCGCGCGGGAGCGAGCGGGTTCCTGCTCAAGGACGCCCCGCCGGCGCGGTTGCTGCACGGCATCCGCACCGTCGCCACCGGCGCCGCGCTGCTGGCGCCCGAGGTCACCCGTCAGCTCGTGGGCCGGTACGCGACGCGGATCCGCCCCGGCGACGGCACGACCGGCGGCGGCTCGCTGACCCCGCGCGAGCTGGAGGTGTTGCGGCTCATCGCCGGTGGCCTGTCCAACGGCGAGATCGCCGCGACGCTGGTGATCAGCCAGGAGACCGTCAAGACGTACGTGTCGCGCATCCTCACCAAGCTCGACCTGCGCGACCGCGTGCAGGCGGTGGTCTACGCCTACCGCAACGGCCTGGTGGCGTGACGACTCCGGGTGGTGCCGGACACCGCGGTCCGACACCACCCGAGCGCCGGTCGGTCACCGCCTCCGACCGGCCGCCAACCGCACCGACACGGCACCGAAGGACGAGCGGCCCGTGTGCGTCGAGCACTGGAGGCCGACGTAGCTGGTCTGCGGGATCAGGGTCGGGTCCACTGTGGACAGGACGAGGCGGTCGCCGTCGTGCAGCGTGAGGGTGGAACCGGTCAGCGTGAAGCGGAGCCGGTGGGTGGTGCCGGGGGTGATGGCGGTGGCGCTGCCGACCCCGGCGATCCTGGTGTTCACGCCGTCGGCGACGACGCCGATGGCGTACTCGTTGCCCCACGAGGCGATGCCCGCGTAGTAGTAGCTGTCGCGACCCGTGCAGCGGGCCATCAGGACGGTGTCGCGGTCGGCGACGTCGGTGCTGTGCGGGGTGACGTCGGCGGTCAGCTCGTAGTCCAGCGCCGGGATGGGCACGTTGCCCTGCAACGTCTGCGGTGAGCCCGCGACGCCGTTGCCCAGGGTCGTGGCGCGGTTGCCGCCCACGGTGAACGACGCGCCGCTGGGGATCGCCCAGCCCTGCGTCATGGTCCACTTCGCCGGGTCGACGATCTGCTGGGCCTCGCGCCAGATCGCCAGCTCGACCGTCTCGTTCCAGCCGGGGCGGTTGTTCTTCACGTTGTAGTACACGTGGTCCGCGCCCGCGTGCCGGACCACGAACTGCCGGTACACCATGGAGTCCTCCGGCCCGCCCGCGACGCCGAGGTCCAGTTCGTGGGCGGACCGCGTCAGCTCCCACTTCACGCCGTCGCGCGACAGCAGCTTCCCGCCCCGCGACGGGTAGTCGGCCTGCCAGCCCACGACGCGCATCTCGTACCCGCCGTCGTCGGTGCGCCGCACGTTCGGGCCGCCGATGCCCAGTGACGCCCAGCCGCCGTCGCGCATCGGCCGCACGACGGGGTTGGCCGGGTGCTTCACCCACGGCCCGGCGGGGTTCTTCGCGGTGGCGTAGCAGATGTACTCGGGTTCACCGCCCGCCGACGCGATCTTGCCCGCCGTGTACCAGATCTTCCACGTCCGCTCGCCCCGGTCGTACATCAGCGCCGAGTTGTAGACGTAGTCGTCCTCCCACGGCATGGTCGATTCGAGCACCACGCCGCGCTTGGTCCACGGTCCTCCCGGCGCGGACGCCGTCGCGTAGTGGACGCGGCCCTTGCCCTGGCCGTCGACGCCGAAGTACGTCATGTGCCAGGTGCCGTCGAGGTGCACGACGCTGGGCTGGTTCAGGTTGTTGCGGTCGCTGTCCAGCGACCGCACCAGCACCGGTTCCGCGGCCTTGGTCCAGTTCCGGCCGTCCTCGCTGGTGGCGTAGCCGACGTAGTACAGCGAGCCGTACCACATCTTGAACCTCGGACCGCCGCCCTCGTTGTAGACCAGGCAGGGGTCCTGGAGCAGGGAGGTCTCCCAGGGCAGCGACTGCCGGAGCACCACGCCCTGCCTCTGCCAGCCCGCGACCGGGCCGAAGGTGTCGCGCAGGACTTCTCGTCCGGGAGCGGCGGACGCGGTGGCCGTCGGCAGGCCGAGGCGCACGCCCGCCACGGCGGCGGCGCCCGCGCCGAGGAAGGTTCGGCGAGAGGGGTGGGACATCGTCGTCTCCAGTTCTCCAGTGGATCAGTCGGCGAGTGCTCTGATGACCGCCGGGTCGGCGGTGGTGAAGGCGCTGCCCAACGACACGGCGCTCGCGCCCGCGTCGAGGAAGGCCTTGGCGTTGCCCGCGTCCACCCCGCCGGTCGCCACGAAGCGCACCCCTGGGAACGGGGCGCGCAGCGCGGTGAACCACGCGGGTGTGAGCACGGAGGCCGGGAAGGCCTTCTGCCACACGCATCCGGCCGCGAGGGCGGCGGACACCTCGGTGCCGGTGGCGACACCGGGCAGGTGCGGCACGCCCGCCGCGGCGGCGGCTCCCACCACGGCGGGGTCGAAGCCGGGCGCGACGGTGAACCCGACGCCGAGCGCGTGCACCGCGCGGAGCACGTCGGGGGTGGTCACCGTCCCCGCGCCGATCCGCACGGCGGGCCGGTCGCGCGCCCAGTCGATCGCGGCGGTCAGCGACGGCCGGGATTCCTCGCCGTGCCAGGGGACCTCGACCAGCTCGACGCCGAGCGACGCGGCGTCGGCGCAGAGCCGGACCGTCGTCGCGGGGTCGTGGCCGCGCAGGATCACCATCACCGGGAAGCTCCCGAGGTGGGTCGTGAAGAGGTCAGCCCGCACTGCGGCCCACCCCCGCCGGGCCGGTCCAGCCGAGTTCGCGGGAGATCTCCGACGCCACCGCCCACAGCCGGGGCAGGTGGCGGCGGAGCTTCTCCAGCCGTTCGATGGCGCACAGCGCCGTGATCGACACGCCCGCCCGGATGGCGCCGCCGCCGTCGCGCACCGGCACGGCGACGCAGGCGAGGTAGCTCTCGTACTCGCCGTCGTCGACGGCGTAGCCCTGCTTGCGGACCTTGGCGAGTTCGGCGGCGAACTCGGCGCGACCGGTGATCGTCGAGTCGGTGAAGCGCTCGAACGTCGCCGACGCGAGCACCGCCTCGCACCGGTCGGGCGGGAGCCCGGCGAGGATCGCCTTCGCCACGCCCGCGGTGTGCACCTGGACGGGCGCGCCGATGCGGGACGCCATCCGCACGGCGCCGTGCCCCTCGACCTTGTCGACGTAGACGATGTCGTGCCCGTCGAGCTGCGCGAGGTGGATGGTGTGGCCGATCTCCTGCCCCAGCCGCTCCAGCCGCGGCCGGGCGGCGGTGCGCAGGTCCATCCGGTCGAGGGTTTCCACGGCCAGTCCGATCAGCCCGTAGCCGATGGTCCAGGTGAGGTCGTCGAGCCTGCGCACCAGTCGGTGCCGTTCGAGGGTCTGGAGCAGCCGCAGCACGGTGGAGCGGTGCACGCCGAGCAGGTCGGCGAGGTGGGTGAGCCGCTGCGGGCCGGGCGCGCAGGCGTCGAGGATGGCGGCGGCCCGGTCGACGGACTGGGACATGTCAGCTCCCTGCTGCCGTGGCCCGGTCCGCCTCGCGGACCAGGTCGCCGGGCGGACGGGTGATCGTGCCGTGGTCGGACAGCGAGGTGAGCGCCGCTCCGGCCATCAGGTGCCCGAGGCGCAGCCGGGCCGGGTGCGGCAGGC
Organism: Umezawaea endophytica; assembly: GCF_025061645.1. Lineage (GTDB taxonomy): Bacteria > Actinomycetota > Actinomycetes > Mycobacteriales > Pseudonocardiaceae > Umezawaea > Umezawaea endophytica. The sequence continues at coordinate 548,811 of NZ_JANYMP010000001.1, forward strand.
CGATCAGCATCCCGTGCAGCCAGCCCGCCGCGAACGCGTCGCCCGCCCCGACCGGTTCCACGACGTCCACCGGCGGCGCGGGCTCGGTGAAGCGTCCCTCGGTGGTGAACGCGGTGGCGTCGACCGCCCCGTCCTTGACGACCACGGCCGCCGGTTCGGCGAGCAGCTCGCGCACCTGCTCCGGTGTGGTCGTGCCCCACAGCGCCGCGGCCTCGTCGAGCCCGACGAACACCACGTCGGCCCGCTGCGCCAGGGCGCGCAGGGTCAGGGCGGCGGCACGGGGATCGGGCCACAGCACCGGGCGGTGGTTGACGTCGAAGCTGGTCGACACCCCGTGGGCGGATGAGAGCGCGTACCGGACGGCGTCCCGGCAGGACGCCGACAGCGCGGGCGTCACACCCGACAGGTGCAGGTGCCGGGGGCGGGCGGCGAACGCGCGGTCCACGTCGGCGCGCGACAGGTGCGACGCGGCGGACCCGTCGCGGTAGTAGGTGACCCGCGACCCGTCCGCCGCCGGGTCCTTGAGGAACAACCCGGTGCGGTCCCGGTCGCGGCGCCGGGTCAGCGACACGTCCACGCCGGAGGCCGCCACGTCGGCGAGCACCCGCGAGCCCAGCGCGTCGTCGCCGACCAGGCTGACCCACGCGGCCGTGCTGCCGAGCTGCGCGAGCCCCTGCGCCACGTTCGACTCGGCGCCCGCCGTGGTGAGCACGAAGCTCTCGGCCGAGCGCAGCGGCTTGCCGTCGGCGGGCACGAGCTGGGCCATGCTCTCGCCGAGGCACACGACGTCCGGCCTCATCCCGCCGCCACCGCGACGAACGCCCCGTCGCGCTCCAGCGAGTCGACGGCGGCCAGCACGACCGCGAGGTCGGCGAGTCCTTCCCGGCCCGGCACGACCGCTTCGCCGCCGACGTCGATCGCGCGGAGCCAGTCGTCCACGATGACCCGGTGGCTGTCGTAGTAGTTCTCGGCGCCCCGGTTCCCGCTCCCGTCGGGCGTCCACAGCCGGCAGCCGCCTTCGTCGCCGTCGTAGTCGACCACGACGTCGAGCCGCCCGCCGGTGCCCACCACGGCCGCCTCGACCTGCGCCGCCGGTCCGGGGCTGGACCAGGTCAGCAGGGTCTGCGCGACTCCGCCGTCCGCCAGCCGGAGGGTCAGCGCCACGGCGTCCGGCGTCCTCCCGCTCGCCGACACGGCTTCGACGGCGCCGCCGAGCTGCCGGACCAGGCTCGCCTGGTGCGTGCCCTGGTCGAGCAGGACTCCGCTGGACGGTCCGGTGCCCCGACGCCAGCCGTCGCGCACCCACACGCCGTCGACGCGGTAGGCGCGGGTGGCCAGGATCGCCAGCACGGCACCGACTTCCCCGGCCTCCAGGGCCGCGCGGGCGTCGACCACGGCCCGCAGGTGCGGGTAGTTCTCGGCCACCGCGAGGACGAGCCCGCCGTCCGCCGCGGCCTCCACCATCCACCGCGCCTCCGCCAGGGTGGTGGCGACGGGCTTCTCCACCAGCACGTGGCAGCCGGCTTCCAGCGCCTCCAGCACGACCTCCGCGTGCAGGTGGTGCGGCACGCGGACGTCGACCGCGGTGGCGCCGGTCGCCCCGAGCGCTTCGGCCAGGGTCGCGAACGGCGCGGCCCCGGTCACCGCCGCGACCCGGCCCGCCCGGTCCGGGTCGGGGTCGACGACGGCGACCAGCGCGGGCGCTCCCGGTCCGCTGTAGACGGAACGGGCCACTATCTCGCCCATCGCGCCGCACCCCACCAGGGCGATCCCGGTCACGAGCCGCTCACCGCGAACCGGTCCGCCGGCAGGCCCGCGACGCCCGTCCGGACCGCGAAGACCTTGCCCGCGTGGGGTTCCGCCGCCGACCGCTCCGGCGTGAACCCCTCCCGCGAGGTCGTCACGAACAGCACCGACAGGTCCGGGCCGCCGAAGCAGCAACTGCTGACCTGCGTGGCGGGCACGTCGACCCGTGCCAGCACCTCACCGCTCGGGCTGAACCGCACCACCGCCGACCCGCCCCACAGCGCCACCCACAGGCACCCCTCCGCGTCCACGGCCATGCCGTCCGGCGCGCCGAGCGACGGGGCTATCCCGAACGCCGTCCTCCGGCCGACCAGTCGACCGTCCGGGTCGACCTCGACCAGGTCGACGCGCCGGGTGGGCGTGTCGACGTAGTGGAACGACTCCGGGTCGCGCCAGGCGATCCCGTTGGAGATCGTCACGTCGTCGAGCACGCGCTCCGCCCGGTCGCCGTCCAGCCGGTACAGCGACCCCGCTCCCGGCGTCCGGTCGTGGGCCATGCTGCCCGCCCACATCCGGCCGAGCGGGTCGCAGCACCCGTCGTTCATCCGGGTGCGCCCGCCGTTCGCCCGCTCGGGTTCGGCCAGCGCCCGCACGGAGCCGTCGACGCCGAGCCGGGCGAAGCCGAACTCGCTCGCGACGACCCAGCCGTCGTCCGGGGACGCGCACGGCACGACCGCGCCGACCGCCTGCCCCAGCCCGTGGGTGGCGATGACGTCGAGCCCGTCGGACGACCACCCGGCGCGGCGCACGAGACCCGCGTAGAGGTCCACCCACAGCAGTTCCTGGCGCACGTCGTCCCACAGCGGGCCCTCGGCGTGCTCGGCGCGGTCGTCGAGGACGGCTTCGGCCTGGTAGGTCGGCATCTCGTTCCTCCCCTGGGTGCTAGCCGCGCAGGCGCAGCGACGTGTACGAGTTGGCCGGGAACGTGTAGGTCAGCGTGGTGCCGCCGGTGAGCCGGGCGGTGGAGTCGTGCGGCACGACGTTGTCCGGGTTGCCCGCGGTGTTCACGCCGTTCGGCCGACCGTCCAAAGTGGTCACCGCGGCGGTGTCGGCGCGGAACCCGTCGAGGCGGACGGTGTAGGTCAGCGGCACGCCGGTGGCGTTGACCACGTCGATCGACAACTGCCTGCCGTCGGCGCTGGCCAAGGCTGTCGCGTTGACCAGCGCGTCACCGCCCGTGAGGTCCGCGCGGACCACGTCGGGCAGCCACGAGTCCGCCTTCATCCGGTGCACGTGGTACGGCGGCTGGCCCCAGACCTGGTTCTGGTTCAGGAAGAGCAGCCCCTGGTTCCAGCCGTTGTCGTTCTGCCCGTCCACCTGGAGCGCGTTGGCCGACGACACCACGTCCACCTTCGGTCTGCGCTGCAACGCGTTGATCGTGTACGCGTTCGCCAGCGCTCGGGCCAGGTCGTGCCGGTCGGCGTTCAGCTCGAACACCACCACGTGGTAGTCCGCGCCGGGGCTGATCCGGCCGAGCTGGTCGACGTAGCTGTCCAGGGCGCGGATCTGCGACTCGACGCCGTCGGTCTGCTGCGTCCACAGGTGGATGTCGAAGTCGACCACCGCGCCGTAGGCCTTCGACAGGTCCAGGATCTTCCGGTGCGCGGCCAGGGTGTTCACCTTGCCGCCGCCGGTGAAGTCGTACGGGTCGACGATCACGTCGCTGTAGGAGAAGTCGCCGACCACGAGCCGGATCGTCGGGTCGTAGGTCCAGACGACGTCCGCGAGCGCCTTGAACTTCCGCCAGTACTCCTCGTCGACGGCGTTCTCGTTGCCGAGCTGGATCCGGCGCACCGCGTAGGGCGCGGGGTGGCCGTCGGCGACGCGGCGCGCGCCCCACGTCGACCCCGCGGGCCCGTAGAGGTACTGGAGCAGGTCGGCCACGTCCTGCGGGGTCTCGTCGATGTTCAGCGACGGCACGGCCTCGATCCCCATCGCCTCGCCGAGCTGGAGGAACTCGAAGATCCCCCAGCCGTTGGACTCGTACGGGTACCAGAAGCCCTTGGTGACGGGCCGGTGCACGGGGTCGCCGATCATCGACTTCCAGCGGTACTCGGACACGTCGCCGCAGCCGCTGTTGGCGCAGCCGCCGAACCGGATGGCCCTCAACCCCTGCCGCACCATGGCGTCGACGACGTCCTTGCGCGCGTGCTGGCCCTGGAACCGGCCCCACGCACCGGGTTCGAGGAACACGTGGCCGATGTCCGCCGTGCCCGGCCGGGTCAGTTCGACGACGAGCCTGCCGTGCGCGTCGGCCGCGTTCGGGGTCAGCGTGAACGTGGAGGTGCGCCAGCCCGCGCCGGACGCGCGCACCTCGGTGCGGGCGTAGGTCTCGCTGCCGTCCGCGTTCTCCAGCGCCACGGCGACGGTCTGGTCGGTGCGCAGCACGATCGTTCCCTCGTAGGGCTTCCCGGCCACGAGACCGAGGCCCTGGCGGTTGAGCCCCCGGTTCTCCACGCCGACGCCGCCGCGCCCGGAGGCGAACCGGATCCGCTGGGACTGCTTCCCCTTGAACGGGGCCGAGGTGTCGAGGGAGTACTCACCCCGTGCGCCGCCCCTCGACGTCGCCCGCCACATCCCGCTCACGCCGGGGTCGTAGGCCGGTTCGGCGAACGCCTCGCCGAACACCATCTGGCTGTAGAGACCGCCGTAGATCTCGTGGTTGACGTCCTCCAGGCCCGCCGCGACGTGCGTGCGCGGCACCTGGCTGACGACCTGGTCCGCGTGCACGGTCAGCTCGCGGACCAAAGCGGTCGGCACGAGCTTCCACGTCTGCCCGGTCCGGCCGTTCGCCCGGCTCCAGAGCTGGGTCTCGGTCCCGGCCGCGGTCCGACCGTCCTTGGTGGACATCAGCCGCTCACCGGTCCCCCGGTTCGCGATGGTGGCGGTGCCGCCGCCCGCGTCGTCGATCCGCCACTGCTGGTCCGGGTAGCCGCCCAGGTAGTCCCACAGGTGCACAACGGCGCCGTCGCCGGAACCGCCGTTCACCGTGGACAGGGACTTGCCGTTGCCGTCGTTGACGATCCGGCGGAAGCCGTCGCCCAGGTCGACGATCCGCCACAACTGGCGGCGGTCACCCGCGTACGGGTCGATCGTCATCACCGGGTCGCCGCCGGACCCGGTGGCGCCGAGGACGTGACCGCTGGTGGCCTCGACGAGCGTGTAGGTGGTCTCCGGAGCGGCCGTCGCGACCGCCGCTCCGCTCACGACCAGCGCGGCCACGAGCGCCGCGATCAGGTGACGTGGCATGGACTTCCTCCCCCGGTTCACCGCCGGTCCCGTTCGGCCCCGCGGCCGCGCAGCCGGTCGGTCACCACGGCGACGGCGAGCACCGCGCCGAGCACGATCTGCTGGTAGTAGGGCGATACGTGCAGGATCACCAGGCCGTTGTTGATGAGGACGAGCAGGATCGCGCCGAACGCGACGCCGAGCACCCGGCCGACGCCACCCGCGAGGCCGACCCCGCCGATGACCGCCGCCGCGATGGCGTTCAACTCCCAGCCGGTGGCGATGCTGGGCTGGCCGACGGTCAGCCGGGCCGTCACCAGCACGCCGACGGCGGCGGCGCACGTGCTGCTCACGACGTAGGCGAGGACCACCCGGCGCCGGGTGCGGATGCCCGCCAGGCGCGCGGCCTCGGCGTTGCCGCCGACCGCGTAGAGCTGGCGGCCCTGGTAGGTGCGTTCGAGGAACAGCCAGGCCAGGACGCACGCGCCGAGGAACAGCAGGGTCGGCACGGGGACGCTCGCGATCCGGTACTGGGCAATGCTGGTGAACACCTCGCCGACGCCGTCGATGGGGAAGCCCTCGGTCAGCGCGAGAGCCGCACCGCGGGCCGCCACGAGCGTGACGAGCGTCGTCACGAACGGCGGGACGCCGAGCACCGTCACGGACAGGCCGTGCACGACGCCGATGGCCGCCCCGGTGACCAGGGCCAGCGCGATGGCGACCACGTCGGGGAGTCCGGCGTGGACGTTCAGCCACGCCGACCACACGCCGGACAGCGCCACCACCGACCCGACGGACAGGTCGATGCCGCCGGTGATGATGACGAAGCTGACGCCGAGCGCGAGCAGCCCGTACTGGGCCAGGTCGACGCCCATCGTCTGGAGGTTCGACACGCCCGCGAAGTTGCCGTTGGCCAGCGCGAACACCGCGAAGACCACCACGACGGCGCCGACGACGCCGATCTCCTTGCCGCGCAGGAAGGTACCGCCGAGCGCGACCCGCGGTGGCGGTGGTTCGGTCAGGGACGTGGTCACGGTGCCGCTCCTTCCGAGTTCGCCGCCGTCATCAGCGCGTGCTTGCTGTAGCCGGAGCGCGGGATCGTGGTGACGAGCCGTCCGCGCGCCAGCACGGCGGTGCGGTGGGCCAGCCGCATCAGCTCCTCCAGTTCGGAGGAGGCGATGACAACGGCCGTGCCGCGCGCGGCGAACGACTCGACGAGGTGGTAGATCTCGGCCTTGGCGCCGACGTCCACGCCGCGGGTGGGTTCGTCGAGCAGCAGCAGCCGGGGTTCGGTGGCGAACCAGCGGCCGAAGACCGCCCGCTGCTGGTTGCCGCCGGACAGCGTGCCGATGGGCTGTTCCTGGGTGGCGCAGCGGACCTTGACCGACTTCCGCACGTCCTCGGTGAACGTCCGCTCCGCGCGCGGGTCGAGCCAGGAGCGGCGGGCGAGTCGGGGCAGGGCGGCGAGGGAGATGTTCCAGCGGACCGGCGCGACCGGCAGCAGCGACTGCCGCTTGCGGTCCTCCGGCACCAGTCCGACGCCCGCACGCACCGCGTCCGCCGGGTGCCTCGGCGCGTAGGGCTGCCCGGCGAGGGTCATCGTGCCGCCGGTGGTGCGCGCCGCGCCCATCAGCGCGTGGACGAGGCGGCTGCGCCCGGACCCCATGAGCCCGGCGACGCCGAGGATCTCGCCGCGGCCGACGTCCAGGTCGAGCGGGCCGATCCCGGCCGCCTCCAGCCCGCGCACGGTGAGCACGGACCCGGCGCCCGGCCGCGGGGGATCGCCCTCCACCAGGACCTCGGCCTCGTCGCCCGCCATCGCGCGGATCATCGCCCCGGTCGTCGCCTCCTCGGGCGACAGGTCGGCCACGAGCCTGCCGTTGCGCATCACGAGCACCCGGTCGGCGATCTCGCGGACCTCGTCGAGCCGGTGCCCGATGAAGATCACCGCCCGGCCCTGCGCGGCGAGGTCCCTGGCGACGCGCAGCACCCGCCGCGACTCGACGGGCCCGAGCGCGGACGTGGGTTCGTCCAGCACCAGCACCCGCGGGTCGCGGCCGAGCGCCTTGGCGATCTCCACGAGCTGCTGCTGCGCGACCGACAGCCGCGAGACGGGCTGGTCGAGCAGGACGTCCGCGCCGATCAGGCCGAGCACCTCCGCGGCGGCGCGCTCGGTCGCGCGGCGGTCGAACACCACTCGGCCGGAGCCCGCCCGGCGGCCGAGCATCAGGTTCTCGGCCGTCGACATCTCCCCGACCAGCGGGAACTCCTGCGACACGGTCGCGACGCCGAGTTCCTGCGCGTGCGCCGGGTCGCCGTTGCGCAGCTCCCGGCCCGCGAGGTCCACCCGACCGGCGTCGGCCGCGGTGGCGCCCGTCAGCACGCGGACCAGGGTCGACTTGCCCGCCCCGTTCTCGCCGAGCAGCGCGACCACCTGCCCGGCGGCCAGTGACAGCCGGTCGACGCGCAGCACCTCGACGGTGCCGTAGGTCTTGCGCAGCCCGGTGGCCTCGACCAGCGCCGTCACGAGGTCACGCCCAGCTTCACCAGGTCGTCGAGGTAGGTGGTCAGGTTCTTCGCGGTGACCAGGCCGATGCCGGAGCTGAGCGTCGTGGCGCCGTCCTGGTCCTCCAGGTAGGGCTTGAGCAGCGCCGCCGTGGCGTCCTCGCCGAGCACCTTCAGGGCGGTGAGCAGGTACACGCCCAGGTATCCCTGCTGGTACGGGCGTTGCAGGACCATCGCCTGGATCGTGCCGTCGCGGACGAACTCCACGGTCTTGGGCTCGGCGTCGTCCGCGACGACCTTCACCTTCCCGGCCTTGCCCGCGGCCTTCACGGCCTGGCCCGCCGCGGGGCCGTCGTAGGACCACACGGTGTACATCCCGGTGAGGTCGGGATTCGCCTGGAGCGCGGTCTGCGCATTCGACAGCGCTTTCGACGGGTCGGCGTCGTCGTTGAGCGTGTCGACGATTTCGATTCCACTCCCCTCCAGCGCCTTGGTGAATCCGGCGATGCGCTGGATCGCATTCGCGGCGGTGAGGGAACCGGTCAGAATGGCGACCTTCCCCGATCCGCCGAGCAATTTCTTCATCGCTTCCCCTGCCTGCCGCCCAGCCTCGGTGTTCGGCGTGCCGAGGTACACCGTCGGCTTCGGCGTGCCGGACAGCGGCGAGTCGATCGCGACGACGCCGATGCCCTCGCCCTGCGCCGCTCCGACCGGTCCGCGCACGGCGGCCGGGTCGACCGCGGAGATCGTGTACCCGTCGACCTTGTCGGCCCGCAGGGTGTCCAGGATGGACAACTGGGTGTTGAGGTCGCCACCGGCCGGAGCCTGGAAGTTGGCCTGGACGCCCAACTTCCGCGCCGCGTTCTCCATCCCGGCGCGTCCCTCGGACCAGTACGCCGACGGGCTGTTGATCACCATGGCGACCCGCACGCCGCTGACGTCCTTGCCCTTCAGCGCGGTCTCGATCGCCCCGGCCAGCTCGCCGAGCTTCGCGTCGTTGAACGCGGTCGAGCCCTCCAGGTCGACCGGCGCGGCCCCGGTCCCGCCCGCCGCGTCGTCGGCGGCGGAGGTGCACCCCGCGAGGAGCAGGAACGACGCGGCGGTGATGGCCGTGGCGGTTGTGCGGACGCGACTCCAGATCATGTCGAACTCCTTTGTTGCACCATGCGCACACCCTTGTGCGAATTGAGCACGCTGGGGCGAACAGTGCGCGGGGCCCCGGTGGCAGTCAAGATTTTCGGGGTTATTCACCGCCCTTGTTGCGCCCTGTGCACATCACCATTCCGCGAAAGACCCATCAGGGTGGTTCCAGGTCGGTGTGCGCCACTGCCCGCCGCGCTCGTGGGCCTCCCGGACGGACGCCTCGTCGATCTCCACCCCCAGCCCCGGTCCCGTCGGGCGGTCCACGTACCCGTCGGTGAACGTGAAGACCTCCGGGTTCGCCACGTGGTCGAGCAGCTCGGCGGTGCGGTTGTAGTGGATGCCCAGCGACTGCTCCTGGATGAGGAAGTTGGGCGTCGCGAAGTCGACCTGGAGGCACGCGGCGAGCGCGAGCGGCCCGAGTGGGCAGTGCGGCGCGAGGACGGCATCGAACGTCTCGGCGAGCGCGGCGATGCGCCGGACCTCGGAGATCCCGCCCGCGTGGGCCAGGTCGGGCTGGACCACCCGCACCCCGGCCTGGAGGACGGGCAGGAAGTCCGTGCGGGAGAACAGCCGCTCGCCGGTGGCGATCGGGGTCGCGGTGGACTCCACGATCCGGCGCAGGTTGGTGTGGTTGTTGCCGGGCAGAACGGGTTCCTCGACGAACAGCGGTGCCAGCGGCTCCAGCGCCTCGATCAGCCGGGGCGCCGCGGCGGCGCCGACCCGGCCGTGGAAGTCGACGGCGAAGTCGCGCCCGTCGCCGAGTGCCACGCGGACCTGCTTCGCCCGCTCCACGACGGCCGTCACGTCGGCCGCGGTCGGGATGGGCGGGAACTGCGCGGTGGCGTTCATCTTCACCGCCGTCATCCCCGCTTCGCGCTGCGCGTCGGCCGCGGCGGCGACGTCGTGCGGGGAGTCGCCGCCGATCCAGCCGTACACCCGGACCCGGTCGCGCACGTGGCCGCCGAGCAGCTCGTGCACCGGCACGCCGTGCAGCCGCCCGACGATGTCCCACAACGCCTGGTCCAGGGCCGCGACCGCAGAGGACAGGACTCCTCCGCCGCGGTAGAAGCCGCTCTTGGTGAGGCGCTGCCAGTTGTCCTCGATCCGGCGCGGGTCGGCGCCCACGAGCTGTTCGGCCAGCGCCGCCACCGCGGCCCCGGTGACGTCGGCGTACCCCTCCAGCCCGCCCTCGCCCCACCCGCACACCCCGGCGTCGGTCGACACCTTCACGAACATCCACCGGGGAGCCACCTGGAACGACTCGACCTTCGTGATGCGCATACCAGCCCCTTCGCTAGAGTATGATTAATCATACTTAAACTGGAGGCGATGTGAACCCTCTCGGCTCGGGCCTGCACGCGCGGGTCGTCGACGCCCTCGGCAGCCGCATAGCCGACGGCGGCATCCCGCCCGGCTCGGTGCTGTCGACCGAGGCCGTCGAGCGGGACCACGGCGTGTCCCGGTCGGTGGTCCGCGAGGTCGTCCGCACGCTCACCGGGCTGGGCATGGTGGAGGCCAGGCAGCGCGTGGGCACGACCGTGCTCCCGGTGTCGTCGTGGGACCTGCTGGACCCGCGGGTGATCGCGTGGCGCGACAACGGCCCCGACGCCCTGCGCCAGCTCGACGAGCTGATCACGCTGAGGGAGGCGCTGGAGCCGGTGGCGGCCCAGCGCGCGGCGGCGAACGACGACGGCTCGACCGCGACGGCGCTGCGCGAGCACCTGGCGCTGATGGAGACCGCGTTCCGGGCGACCGACCCGCGCGGGTTCGCCGCCGCCGACACCGCGTTCCACGAGGCGCTGCTGCGCGGCGCGCGCAACGACGTGCTGAGCCAGCTCGTGCAGACCGTGCTCGCCACGCTGCACGCCCGGTACTCGGGCCACCGGCTGTTCAGCGACGACACCGCGGACTCCCTGCTGCGGCACCGCGACCTGGTCGACGCCGTCGAGAGCGGCGACCCGGCGCGGGCGGAAGCCGTGTCGCGGGCGCTCGTGCGGGCGGCACGGGTCGAGGTACTGGGCGAAGGGGAGCACTGACATGACGCCGTTCGACCTGACCGGCAAGCTCGCGCTGGTCACCGGCTCGCGGCGCGGCATCGGCCTCGCCATCGCCCGCGCCTACCTGGCCGCGGGCGCCCGCGTCGTCCTGAACAGCCCGGACGCCGGACGGCTGGCGCCCGTCGCCGCCGAACTGCGCGCGCTCGCGCCTCCGGAGACCGTGCTGACCAGCGCGTTCGACGTGACCGACGAGTCGGCCGTCGAGGAGGCGGTGGCCGCGCTGACCGCCGAGCACGGCTGCCCGGACATCCTGGTCAACAACGCGGGCATCCAGCTCCGCGGCCCGCTGACCGACCTCCCCCTCGCCGACTGGAAGCGCGTGGTGGACGTCGACCTGACCAGCGCGTTCATCGTGGGCCGCACGGTGGCGCGCGGCATGGTCGCCAGGGGCAGCGGCAAGATCATCAACATCTGCTCGGTGCAGAACCACCTGGTGCGGCCCACCACGGCGCCGTACGCGGCGGCCAAGAGCGGCCTTGGCGGGCTCACCCGCTCCATGTGCGCGGAGTGGGCGCGCGGCGGCCTCCAGGTCAACGGCCTCGCGCCGGGCTACCTCGACACCGACCTCAACGCGAGCCTCGTCGACGACCCCGAGTTCACGGCGTGGATCACCTCCCGCACCCCCGCCGGGCGCTGGGGCCGCGTCGAGGACGTCACCGGACCCGCCGTGTGGCTGGCCTCCGCCGCGTCGGACTTCGTGAACGGCCAGGTCGTGTACGTCGACGGCGGCCTGACGGCGGTGATCTGAGTGACGGCGACCCCGGTGGGCCGCGCCCTGACCGTGCTCGGTCCCGGACGGCTGGACCTCCGCGAGTGGCCGGAGGTCGAGCCGGGCCCCGGCGACGCCGTCGTCGACGTGGCGTACGGCGGGATCTGCGGCTCGGACGTCCACTACTGGCAGCGCGGCGAGGTCGGCGAGTCGGTGCTGCGCGACCCGATGGTGCTCGGCCACGAGGTGGTCGGCACGGTGCGCCGCGCCGCCGACGACGGCTCCGGGCCACCGGAGGGCACCCCCGTGGCGGTCCACCCGGCGCAGACGTGCGGGACCTGCCCGCACTGCCTCGGCGGCCTGTCCAACCTGTGCCCGGAGCTGCGCTACCTGGGCAGCGCGGCCCGCCGCCCGCACACCCAGGGCGGGTTCGCCGACCGGCTGGTCGTCCCCGGTGCTCGCCTCGTGCCGGTGCCGGACGGGCTCGACCTGCGCACCGCCGCGCTGGCCGAACCCGCGTCCGTGGCCCGGCACGCGCTGGCCCGTCTCGACGCCCTCGCGGGCCGCAGCGTGCTGGTCACGGGCGCGGGCCCGATCGGGCTGCTGACCGTGGCGCTGGCGCGGATCGGCGGAGCCGCCGAGATCGTCGTCACGGACCTGTTCGCGCGACCGCTGGAGGTCGCCCGGCAGGTCGGTGCCACCCTCACCGTCCCCGCCGGGGAGGACCTGCCGCAGGTCGACGTCGCCCTCGAGTCAGCGGGCTCCCCCGCCGCGCTGGCCGCCGCGCTGCGGGCGCTGCGGCCCGGCGGCACCCTCGTGCAGACCGGTCAGCTCCCCGCGACGGGCACCACGGCGCCGTTCCACCTCGCCGTGACGCGCGAACTCACCCTCACCGGCTCCAGCCGGTTCGCGGGCGGCCTGGCCGACACCCTCGCGACCATCGCCGCCCACCGGGCGCTCTTCGCCCCGGTCGTCTCGGCCGAGCACTCCCCCGACGACGCGGAGGCGGCCCTCGCCGTCGCGGCCGACCCGGCCACGACGAGCAAGGTCCTGCTGCGCTTCGGCTGACGCCAGACGCCCGGTCAGGTCTTGGGCGGCGTGCCGGAGAGGAAGTCGTCCAGCACGACCGGGGTGAGGCCGTCCTGCCGCGCGCGGGTGAGGAACGCCAGGTAGTCCTCGGCGAAGGTGGTGCGGAAGTGCATCAGCACGATGTCTCCCGCGTTCAGCTTGTCGCCCGCCTGGAACTGCACGACGCCGTCGTTGACGGACGCGGTCCACAGGACGATCGCGCTCATGCCGCAGTCGGCGGCGGCCCTGCGGGTGGTGAGGTCGTGGTTGCCGAACGGCGGCCGGAACAGGGTCGGGCGGGTGCCGAAGACCCCGGCGAGGAAGTCCGCGTTGCCGCAGATCTCCTGCTTCTGGGTCGCGTACGGCTTCCCGGAGAGGTTGGGGTGGGTCCCGGAGTGCGCCTGCACCGACACCTTCGCCTGCCCCTGGAACGGGGTGAAGTAGTCGCCGTGGCCGTCGACGTACTTGGTGTTGAGGAACAACGTCGGCCGCACTCCGGACAGGCGGACGAGGTCCAGCGCCTGCGGGTGGCGCACCGCGCCGTCGTCGATGGTGATGAACACGTACGGCTTGTCCGTCTCGATCCGCCGGACCACCGGGGCGAGCCCGTCGGTGGTCGGCGGCACCTGCGCCTGGGGCGTGCCGAACGGGTAGGGCTGGGTGAACACCGGCACCGTCACACCACCGGGGCCGGGCACGGCCGTCGGCGGGGTCGTGGTGGTGGTCGTCGTGGTCGTCCGCTCGACCGGCTGCGCCTCCGGGGTGACGGGCCGCTGGGCGCAGGCCACGAGCACCACGGACAGCACCGCCCCGAACAAGGGCATGAACTTGCGCACTGGGAAACCTTCTGCCGATCGTCCCCGGAGGGCTTCTACTGCGGTGGAACACGCACGGGACGTCCCGGCGGTTGCTCGTTGAGGTGTTCATCGCAATCCGGGCAATCGCCTGCCGGATCCGCGGACCGCTGCTAGGCCGTCGTGGCGATTGACACCGACACCCCCGAGCAGCACTCTGGGAGCGCTCCCAGTCGCCGACCTGTCACCGAGGACATCCGACGATGCGCACACGCCTGACGGTCCTGCCCGCCCTGGTGCTCCTCGCCGCACAGCTCGCCGTACCCCGAGCGGGAGCGGAGGCCGACCCCGGTGTGACCGTCGCGGTCAACGCCCGAGCCGGGCTGGAAACCGTCAGCGACACCGCCGTCGGCGCCAACCACGCCATCTGGGACACCACCCTCGGCACCCCCGAGGTCGCCGACCTGATGAAGGGCGCGGGCGTCCAGGCCCTGCGCTACCCCGGCGGCTCGTACTCCGACATCTACCACTGGCGCGACCACACCGCGCCCGGCGGCTACGTCGCCCCCAACACCGACTTCGACCACTTCATGGCGGGTGTCCGGCGCGCGGGGGCGAAGCCGATCGTCACCGCCAACTACGGCACCGGCACGCCGCAGGAGGCCGCCGACTGGGTGCGCTACGCCAACGTCGAGAAGCGGTATGGCGTGCGGTACTGGGAGATCGGCAACGAGCTGTACGGCAACGGCCACTACGGATCCGCGTGGGAGGCCGACGACCACCCGGAGAAGACCCCGGCGGAGTACGCGACCATCGTCAAGCAGTACGCCGAGGCGATGAAGGCCGTCGACCCGACGATCAAGGTCGGCGCCGTGCTGACCACTCCGGGCGACTGGCCGGACGGCATCGTGGCGGCGGGAGACGCGGGCACGTGGAACGAGGTCGTGCTGTCGATCGCGGGGCCGGTGGTCGACTTCGGGATCGTGCACTGGTACCCGACGGGGTCGACCGGCCCCGAATCGCTGTCCAAGACGAACCGGATCGCCGACTTCGTGCGGATGACCCGCGAGCAGGCCACCCGGTACGCGCACAAGGACCTGCCCATCGCGCTGACCGAGGTCAACACCTCGTACGGGATGAACACCCAGCCGGGTGCCCTGTTCGCGGCCGACGCCTTCGCGACCCTGCTGGAGAACGGGGTGTTCACCGTCGACTGGTGGAACGTCCACAACGGACCGACGAGCTTCTCCACGATCGCGGGGCAGCCCGACTACGCCGACTTCGGCCTGCTCTCCAGCGCCGGGTGCCTGGCCGACGGCACGATCTGCCAACCGGCCCTCAACACGCCGTTCGCGCCGTACCACGCGCTGGCGATGACGTCGCGGTTCGCCGGACCGGGTGACCAGCTCGTCCAGGCCGCCGCGTCCGACCCGCTGGTCAAGGTGCACGCCAGCCGCAAGCGCGACGGCGGGCTGGCGGTCCTGCTGGTCAACCAGGACCCGGACGCCGCCAAGCCGGTCACCCTGGACTACACCGGCTACACGCCCGCCGCGAGCGCGCGGGTCCTGAGCTACACCAACGGCGCCACGGGCATCACGACCACGACCGGCGGCAGCGCGACCGTGACGCTGCCGCCGTACTCGCTGACCACGCTCACCTTGCGCCCCAAGGCTTCCACCGCCGCGCCGAGCACGCCCGCGCGGCCCACCGCCGCGGCGGTCACCGACCGCGAGGCCACCCTCACCTGGACGCCGACCTCACCAGGGGTGAAGTACGAGGTGCACCGCCAGGTCGGCACGACCACCGAGCAGTGGGGCGAGACCACCGGGACGTCGTTCACCGTCCACAACCTCACCCCCGGCACGCGGTACACGGTCAACCTCATCGCCCGCGACAACGCGGGCCGCGTCTCCTGGTCCTCCCCGCCTGCCACCTTCACCACCACCACCCCGCCCACGTCGACCTGCGCGGTCACGTTCACCGACACCAACGACTGGGGCAACGGCTACGTGGGCGCCGTCGACATCACCAACACCGGCACCACCTCACTGGACACCTGGACCCTGGCCTTCACCTGGCCCACCACGTGGCAGCAGGTGACCAGCGGCTGGAACGCCACCTGGACCCAGACCGGCACCGCGGTCCAGGTCGCAGGCACCGCCCCCCTGGCTCCCGGCGCGACCGCGAACACCGGTTTCGTCGGCGCCTACCAGGGCCCCAACGCCCCGCCGACCACGTTCACCCTCAACGGCACCCTCTGCACCACGCGGTGACCGGGGCCGGGGGTCACCGCCGCACGACGTACCAGCCCGCGCGGTCGAAACCGTCGACCCGGCCGCCGTCCTCGATCAGCCCGGTCAGCACCGCCCGGACGGCCGCGCGCCAGCGTCGTGCCATCTCCGGATCGGTCGCGCGGAGCCGTTCGACGTCACGGGGCACGGCGACGAGCGAGGTCGTGCCGTCGAGCCGTCCGGGGACGGGGCCGCCGTCGGCGGCGATGTCCAGCGCCCGCACCGCTCCCGCCGTGATCTCGGCCGCGAGGTCGACGCCGGGGGGATCGCCCGCGCACGCGCGGACGACGGCCGGGTCGTGGAGCGGCCAGCGCACGAGGAGCCGGTCGGAGTCCTGGTCGCCGTTGATCGCGTCGGCCATCGGGCCGTAGAAGTTGGTGAGGTACTCGGTCGGGCGGGCGGCGAGCTTCACCAGGTTGAAGCAGGCGTTGCGCGCCACCAGCGGGTCGAAGGTCCAGACGATCTCGGCGAGGTCGCGCTCCACCGCCCACGCACGCTGGTGCAGCTTGAGCGCGAACCCGACCCCGCGACCCGCCGCGGCCGCCGAGACGCCCGCGATGTGGCTGTGCAGCGCGTGTCCCCCAGGGGCGTGGACGAACCCGACGCAGGCGCCGACCAGGCGGTCGACGTCGAAGGCGCCCGACACGTGGTTGCCCGCCTTGGTGAACGCGCGCAGTAGCTCGATCGTCACCGGCGGGTTCGCGGCCCGGCCCCAGATCGTGGCGAACAGGTCCACCACCTGGTTCAGCTCCGCGAGGTCGGCGAGGTCGCGGACCGACACCCCGGCGGCCCGCGCCGCGACGGCGGCGGCACGGGCCGGTTCCGCCACCGCCGCCCTCGTGCCGGTCACGACGTCCTCGTCAGGGGGCGGTCGTGCGCCACCAGCTCCTCGACCAGCGCGCGCAGCAGCGCGGTCCGGCCCACCAGCTCGTCGACCAGCACGTGCTCGTCGGCGGCGTGGGCACCGCCGCCGACCGCGCCGAGGCCGTCGAGGGTCGGGGTGCCGACGCCCGCGGTGAAGTTCCCGTCCGACGCGCCGCCGACGGACGCCGAGCCCGGCACGGGTAGTCCCAGGCGCTGCGCCGTCTCCCGCACCCGCTGGTGCAGCGCCGCCGACGCGACGGCCTCCAGCGGCGGCCGGTTCACCCCGCCCGCCACCTCGATCAGCGCGCCGGGCAGCACCGGCGACAGCGCGGTGATCGCCCGGTGGACGCGTTCCTGCTCCGCCGCCGTCCTGGCGCGCACGTCCACCGCGAACGACCCCGCGGCGGGGACCGTGTTGGTCGTGGTGCCGGCGCGGGCCGAGGTCGGCGTGACCGTGGTGCCCGCCTCCTGGTCGGCGAGCGCGCTCACGGCCAGCACCTGGTGCGCCAGCTCCAGCGTGGCGTTCACGCCCTTCTCGGGTTCGAGCCCGGCGTGCGCGGCCCGCCCGGTCACGCGCACCTCGTACAGCGAGACGCCCTTGCGCTCCGTCTTGAGGGCGCCGCCGTCGGCCGACGCCTCCAGCACCAGCGCCGCCACCGCCGACCTGGCCTCCTCCTCGATCAGCTCGCGGGAGCTGGGCGAGCCCAACTCCTCGTCACCGGTCACGAGCAGGGTGACGCCGTCGAGCCCGGCGGCAGCGTGGAACGCCATCACCAGCCCGGCCTTCATGTCGAAGCAGCCCGGCCCGCGCAGCACCCCGTCCTCGACGGTGAACGGGTGCGCGGCCAGCGAGCCGAGCGGCCACACGGTGTCGTGGTGGCCGAGGAGCAGCACCCGCGACGGCCCGGTACCGAGCCGCCAGCGCAGGTGCGTCCGGCCGTCCAGCACGATCCTCTCGGGCGTGACGCCGAGGCGCGCGGTGCCGACCCGCGCGACGACGTCCGCCGAGCGGGCCACGGCGGCCAGGTCGGAGGAGGGCGACTCGCACTCCACGAGGACGCGCAGGTCGGCGAGCAGCTCGCCCAGGACGTCCGCCATCAGGACGACACCCGCGGCGTCGCCCGCACCCCGAAGTGCACGTACCGCTCGCCGGTCGGCAGCTCGTAGAAGGTGACCGGCGCCCACGTCTCCGCCTCCGGCGGTTTGACCGCGAACAGCGCCGGACCGGCGGGGACCAGCGGGTGCTCCTCGACCGGGTCCGGCAGCAGCGCGGCGATCGGGCCGGTGATCGTCGTCCGCAGGATCGGGCCGTCGGGGCCGTCCTCCACCTCCATCCGCACCCCGGACCGCTCGTACACCCCGAGGTACGGGGTCGCGTCGACCTCCACCGGTTCCGCGGGCGGCGCGAACGGTCGCGGCATCGCGACGTCCGCCACCTCCGCGAAGATCTCCCGGTACAGGTCCTCGTAGAGGTCGCGGGTGTGGCCGCCGTTGGTGAGCAGCGCGACGGCGAGCCCCTGCTCGGGCAGCACCCGCAGGAACGCCGCCTGGCCGATGGTGTTGCCGTCGTGGCCGATCAGCCGGTGACCGTCCCAGCCGAACCGGATCCAGCCGAGCCCCCACGAGTCGCCGAGGACGAGCTTGTCCGGCAGGTCCGCCTGGTGGGCGGTCATGGCGGCGGCGCTCTCCGCGCTCAGCACCTGGGTGCCGTCGGCGGCCTGGCCGTCGAGCAGGTGCAGGCGGGCGAAGGCGAGGACGTCGGCGACCGTGGAGGTGACCAGCCCGGCCGGGCCGAGCGAGCGGGGCAGGCCCCAGGCACGGGCCGGGGCGAGTTCGCCGTCGCGCTCGTCGTGGCCCACCGCCGCGGCGAACAGCAGCGCCTCCTCCGGCAGCGTCACGGTGTGCTCGAGGCCGAGCGGGGTGAACAGCCGGTCGCGCATCGCCTGGTCCCAGGTCTTCCCGGTGACCTTCTCGATCACCCGGCCCAGCAGCGAGTACCCCGAGTTGCAGTAGGACCAGGTCGCGCCGACCGGGTGGTTCTGCCCGGCCTCGCCGAGCACGTCGACGTAGCGCTCCAGGCAGTCGTCGCCGCGGCCGGTGTCGGTGAACACGTCGCCGTCGATGCCGCTGGTGTGGGTCAGCAGGTGCCGGACCGTCACCGACTTGGTGATGTCGGGGTCGGCCAGCTTGAGCTCGGGCAGCACGTCGACGACGGGGGTGTCGAGGTCGAGCAGCCCCTCGTCGACCAGCGCCATCACCACGGTCGCCGTCCACACCTTGGTGATCGAGCCGATCTGGAACAGCGAGTCGGTGTCCACCGGGGCGCCCGTGCGGACGTTGAGCACGCCGTGCGCGACCTCGACCAGCTCGTCGGCGGTCCCGCCCGTGCCGAGGCGGAAGACGCCGAGTTGCGCGCCGGGCACCTTGTGCCGCTCGGCGAGCCTGGCCAGCCGCCGCTGCCAGTGAGCGGCGTCGATGGACGCCTTGCCCGCGCGGGCGGTGTGCTGCTCCAGCCAGTCGAGGACGCGGTGGTTGAAGTCGAGCCGCTGCGACGGCGGGCCGAGGAGGATGAACACGTGCGAGGCGTCCGGGTAGACGACCAGCCTGGTCGGGACGCCCTGCTCGCGCAGCGCGGTGTGCCACTGCTGGGCCTGGCCGACGGGGCAGGTCAGGTCGTCCGCGCCCGCGATCACCAGTGTGGGCGTGCGGACGTCGGTGACGCGGGTGATCGGTGACATGGCGGCGTAGTTCTCCGGGTCCTGCCACGGGGAACCGCCGAGCTCGTACGCGCTGAGGAAGCCGCTGTCGTCGCTGGTGCCGCCCATGCTCACCAGGTCGCTGACCGGGCCGCCCGCGACCGCGGCGGCGAACCGGTCGTCGTGGCCGGTCAGCCAGCACGTCATGAACCCGCCGTAGCTGTAGCCCGCGACCGCGAGCCGGGCCGGGTCGGCGAACCCCTCGGCGACGAGCTGGTCCAGCGGTTCGAGGAAGTCGTTCGCGTCCGCGACGCCCCAGGCGCCCTGGACGCCGTCGTAGAACGCCTCGCCGTACCCGTCGCTGCCGCGCGGGTTGACCAGCAGCACCGCCCAGCCGCGGTCGACCAGTTCCTGGTGGTAGAGGTGCACCTCGTCGGCGCTCCCGTTCCACGCGTTGTGCGGGCCGCCGTGCACGTCGAGCAGCACCGGCCGCGGGCCGTCGTGCGTGGGGTCGTGCATCAGCCACGCCTGCACGTCGGTGCCGTCGGAGATGGTGAACCACCGCTCCTCGCGGGGGTGCAGGTCCGGTGCCGCGCCGTGGTCGGTCAGCACGGTCTCCGCGCCGGTCCCCAGGTCCACGACGGCGATCTCGCCGAACGTCGAGGGGGTCGTGAGCGCGATGGCCGCGCGCCCGCCCGCCACCGACAGCCCGGACACGACCCGTCCGGCGCCGTCGACGACCGGGCGGGCGTCGCCGCCGTCGGTGGCCACCGACCACAGGTGCGTGCAGCCGCGGTCGCGGAGGCAGAACAGCACCCGGCCCTCGTGCTCCTGGGGCAGGCCGCCGGGGTAGGCGGTGCCACCGGGCATCACGTTGCGGTCCAGGGAGGCGGTCAGGTCGGTGACCTCGCCGCCGTCCAGGTCGACGCGGTGCAGGCGGGCGTGCCCGACCGGGTCTCCCGCCCAGCCGACCACGAGCAGCGCCGACCCGTCGGCGGTCCAGCCCGCGGTGCTCGCCACCCCGTCGGCGAACGCGACCGCGCGCGGCCGGGCGTGCGGCTCGTCCACACCGAGCAGGTGCACCGGGGTGCGGTGGCGCAGGTCGCCGTCGGCGCCCGCGCGGCGGGTGAAGGCGAGGGTCGTGCCGTCCGGCGACCAGGCCGGGGCGCCCGCGCTGTGCGGTCCGTCGGTGAGCTGCCGGACCGCGCGGCCCGCGAGGTCGAGGACGTGCACCTGGGTGCGGACCTGGCCGAACATCCCCTGGCCGTCGACCTGGTAGTCGAGGCCGTCGGACACCATCGGCCGTCGCGGGCCGCCGGACGTCGGGTCGACCGGCGCGGTGAACGCGAGCCTGCGGCCGTCCGGGGACCAGCGCGGCGCGCCCGCCCCGAGCGGCAGGTCCGTCACCAGTTCGGGCTCACCTCCCGCGGCGTCGAGCACGGCGACCTGCCCGGCGCGGAGGAACGCGAGCCGGGAGCCGTCCGGCGACCAGGCGGGCGCGGCGTCGTCCGGGCCGGAGCTGACACGGCGGGGTGTGCCGCCGTCGGTGGCCACGACCCACACCTGGTCGACGTTGCGGTCCTGCTCGACGTCGAGCGTCCGCAGCACGTAGGCGATCCCGGTGCCGTCGGGCGACAACACCGGTTGCGACGGGACCACGACGCCCGCCAGGTCCTCGATGCGCGTCCGTCGGCTCATGACTGGCTCCTTGGCGTGGTTCGTCCGGGTACGGCGGCGAGCAGTTCGCGCGTGTAGTCGTGGGCGGGCTCGGTGAGCACCCGCGCGGCGGGGCCCTGCTCCACGAGCCTGCCGTGCCGCATCACCGCGACGTGCGAGGCGACGTAGCGGACCACCGCGAGGTTGTGGGAGATGAACAGGATCGTGAGGCCCAGCTCGCGCTGGAGCTCGCGGACCAGGTTGAGGACGGCGCCCTGGACCGACACGTCCAGCGCGGAAGTGATCTCATCGGCGATGACCACGCGCGGGCGGGCGGCCAGCGCCCGCGCCAGCGCGACCCGCTGCCGCTGCCCGCCGGACAGCCGCGACGGGACGGAGCCCGCGCACACCGGGTCCAGGTGCACCAGCTCCAGCAGCCGTTCCACCTCCGCCCGGCGCTCGGCGCGCGAGCCGCCCGGCGGCATCGCCTCGGCCACGCTCTCGCCCGCCGTCATCCGCGGGTCGAGCGAGGAGTACGGGTCCTGGAAGACCATCTGGAGCGGACGGGGCCTGCCGCGGGTCGGCACCGGCGCGCCGCCGAGGGTGATCCGGCCACCGGACAGCGGGGCCAGGCCGACGGCGGCCCTGGCGAGCGTGGACTTGCCGGAACCAGACTCGCCGACGAGCCCCACCACCTCGCCCTCCGGCACGGTCAGGCTGACGCCGTCGACCGCGGTGGTCCGGCCGTAGCGAACGGTCACGTCGTCGAAGCGCAGGTCGCTCACAGGGACTCCACCGTTTCCACCAGGTCGTCGGTCTCGTGGACGCGCGGCAGCGGCTCGCCCGCGTGCCAGCACGCCACCCGGTGCCGCCCCGAGCCGTGCCGCTCCGGCTCGGCGGCCAGCGGCGGGTCCTCCGCCCGGCACCGGGCGTCGGCGAGCGGGCACCGGGCGGCGTAGGCGCAGCCGGGCGGCGCGTCGGCCGGGCTGACCGGGCGGCCGGGGATCGTCGCGAGCGGCTTGGTCAGGTCGGTGGCCATGTCGGGCACGGCCTCGACCAGCGCGCGGGTGTACGGGTGCCGGGCGGCGGTCGCCAGCGCGGCGGCGGGCAGGTCCTCGACGACCCGGCCCGCGTACATCACCAGCACCCGGTCGCAGACCTCCCCGACCACCGTGACGTCGTGGCTGATCAGCACCAGCGCCACGTCGTCGGCGTCCCGGATCGCGGCCAGCAGGTCGAGCACCTGCTGCTGCACGGTGACGTCGAGCGCGGTGGTCGGCTCGTCCGCGACGATCAGCGCGGGCTCGCCCATCAGCCCCATGCCGATCATCGCCCGCTGGCGCATGCCGCCGGAGAACTCGTGGGGGTACTGCCGGACGCGGGAGTCGGCGTCCGGGATGCGGACGGCGGTCAGCCGGTCCACCGCGCGGGCCATCGCCTCGCGGCGGGTCATCCCCTGGTGGTGCGTCGCGACCTCGGCCAACTGCGCCCCGATGCGGCGCGTGGGGTTGAACGAGGTCATCGGGTCCTGGAAGACCATGGCCAGCGAGGTGCCCAGCAGACGGCGGCGGACCGCCGTGTCCGGCGCCAGCAGGTCGTTGCCGAGCAGGTCGAGCCGCGAGGCGTCGACCCGGCCGTGATCCGCGATGAGCCGGGTGATCGCCAGCGCGGTCATGGACTTGCCGGAACCCGACTCGCCGACGATGCCGACGGCCTCGCCGCGGCGCACGTCGAAGGACACCCCGCGGACCAGCCGCACCGGACCGGACGGGCCGGGGAAGGTGACCTCGAGGTCGCGGACGTCGAGCACCACGTCCGGGGCGGACGTCCCGACGTGCTCGTCGTGGCTCGTCGGCTCCGGCCTCTTCGCCGCAGCCGTCCGGGTCGCCGCCGCGCGCAGGCCGATGCCGACAGGGACGCCGAGTCCCTTCGCGACCGACTCGCCGAAGAGGTTGAAGGCCAGGCCCGCGAGGAGGACGGCCGCGCCGGGTGCGAGCGCGGCGGACGCGTTCACGTAGATGGCGCTGATGCCGTCGTAGAGCAGGCGGCCCCAGTCGTAGGCGGGCGCCTGGACGCCGAGGCCGATGAAGGACAGGCCCGCGAAGGACAGCAGCGCGTTGCCCGCGCCGATGGTGGCGTTGACGACCAGCGGCTCGGCGATGTTCGGCAGCACGTGGCGGAACAGGACCCGGACCCGGCCCACGCCCGCGATCCTGGCCGCGGCGACGTAGTCGCGCGCCGCGACCCCCGCCACCAGCGTCTGGGTGAGGCGGGCGAACGAGGGGGCGCCCGCGAGTCCGATGGCGAGCACCGCGCCGGTCGCGCCGGTGCCGAAGATGACCGCGAAGAACAGGGCCAGCAGCAGTCCGGGGAAGGCGACGGCGGTGTTGACCGCGGCCGTCACCAGCCTGCCGCCGCGCCTGCCGAGCACGAACGGCGCCGACCCGAGCAACAGGCCCGCGCCCACCGCGATCACGATGGCGATCAGGGCCAGCAGGATCGACAGCCGGGCGGCGACGAGGACCCGCAGGAGGATGTCCCGACCGAGGTTGTCCGTCCCCGCCCAGTGCTCACCCGACGGCGGGGCCAGGATGTCGTTGGTGTCGACGACATCCGCCCCGCTCCCCCACAGGACCGGTCCGAAGCAGGCGAGGGCGAGCACCGCGACCACCAGCACGGTCGCCGTGAGGCCGAGCGGGGTGCGGACGACCCGCGACCAGCGTCCGTGCATCCGTCAGTCCTCCCGGATCGTCGAGCGGGGATCGAGCAGGGCGAGCGAGACGTCGACGACCAGGTTGGTGATCAGCACGCCCACGCCGTAGACGAGGACGATCGCCTGCACCACCGGGTAGTCCTTGGTGAGGATCGACTGGACGATCGTGCTGCCCAGTCCCGGCCAGGCGAAGACGTTCTCCACCAGGACGGTGCCCGCGACCATCGAGCTGAGCAGGAGCCCGCCCAGCGTCAGCGCCGCGGTCACGGCGTTCGGCAGCGCGTGTCCCAGGTAGACGGTCCGCGCCGGGAGCCGCTTGGCGCGCGCGGTGCGGACGAAGTCCGCCTCCAGCACGCCGACCATCTCGACGCGGACGATCCTGGCGAGGATCGCCGCGGGCCCGATCGCCAGCGAGAACACCGGGAGCAGGTACGCGGCGGCGGTCTCGTCGCCCGCCACCGGGAGCAGTTCGAGGCGGATCCCGAACACGTAGATCAGCGCGACGCCGATCAGGAAGTCCGGCACCGTCGCCACGACGACGCTGGTCGTGGTGAAGGCCAGCTCGGTGCGCCGCCCGTGGCCGCGCCGGGTCAGCACGCCCGTGGCGACGCCCAGCGGGATCGCCACCACCACGGCGGCCACGAAGGCCAGCAGCGCCAACGACAACGTGGCCGGGAGCCGCTGCGCGACGACGTCGGACACCGGGAGCTGGGACGAGATCGACGTCCCGAGGTCGCCGGTGAACAACCCCTCCAGGTAGCGCAGGTACTGGGTGAGGATCGGGTCGTTCAGCCCCAGCGCCTCCCGGCGCGCCTCGACCAGCGCCGTGGGCGCGGTGGGGCCGAGCGCGCCCCGGACCGGGTCACCCGGAATGAGGTGGATCATGGCGAAGGACGCCGTCACCAGCACCCAGAGCGAGACCAGCAGCCGCCCCAGGCGTCTGACCGCGAACCGCGCCCACGGTCGGGGCCGGGGCCCCGACCGCTCCGCGGGTGGGCTCGGGGCTGTCGACGTCACCGACATGTCCACCTTCCTCCGTCGCTACTTCGCCAGCACGCGGATGCTCGTGGGGATGAGCTGGCCCGGCACCTCGAACTCGGCGCCCTTGCCGAACATCCGCGCGAGCTTGGCGGCGAACGGCACGATGTCCGCCTTCTCGATCAGGCCGGATTCCGCCGCCAGCCAGGCCTCGCACCCGGCGACACCGGGGATCGCCATGGCCGCCGCGACCGCCTTCTCGTAGTCGGCGTCGGTGATGGCGGCGAAGTTGGTGCCCGCGGGGGCCGCCGGACCGGACAGGAACGGCACGAGCTGGTCCGGGCTGCTGACGTTGAGCGAGACCCAGGTGACGTCCCAGTCGCCCGCGCCGAAGATGGTGCTGGTCAACGTCGTCTCGTCCTGGCTGCGCGCGGTGGCCTCGACGCCGACCGCCTTCCACTGCTGCACGGCGAGTTCGGCCGCCGCGTCACCGGCGCTGCCGTTGTTGTTCTGGTACAGGAAGACCAGCGCCAGCGGCTTGCCGTCCTTGGCGCGCTTGCCGTCGCCGCCCGCCTTCCAGCCCGCCTCGTCGAGCAGGGCGGCCGCCGCCTTGACGTCACCCGCGGGCAGCGCCTTCGACACGGAGTCGCCGGGGCAGGCGACCGGCTCGTTCGCGGCCAGGGTGGTGGCCGCGGTGCCCTTGTCCGACGTGAGCACCTTCCGCAACTGCGGGAGGTCCAGCGCCTGCGTCAATGCCTTGCGCACCTTGGGATCGCTGGTGACCCGGCCCGCGGCGTGGTTGTACCACTGCTCCCCCACCAGTGCCGGGGTGTCGGCCGAGAACAGGCCCGCCTTCTCCAGCCGCTCCGCGTCCGGGCCGGCGATCTGGGCGCCGTTCAACCCACCGGACAGCAGCAGGTTCGCCGCGGTCGTCTCGTTCTGCACGACCTTGACCACGACGGTCTTCGGCAGGCCCTTGGTCGCGGTCGTGGCGCCGTTGGGGCCCCACGTGTAGCCCTCGCGGACCGTGTAGGTGTAGTGGTCGCCCGGCGCGGCCTCGGTGAGCTGGTACGGCCCGGTGCCCGCGGTGGCCGTCTTCAACGCCGAGCGGTCCGCCATTCCCTTGGGGCACACCATGGGCAGGTTCGCCAGTCCGTTGAGGACGAACGGCGCGGGCTGGGCGAGCGTGACCGTCACGGTGCCCTTCGCGTCGTCGCCGACCGAGGTGGCGCCCGGCGGGAAGAACGTGCCCAGGAAAGGACTCTTGTTGTTCGGGTCGGCGACGAAGTTGAGGTTCGCGGCCACGTCGGCGGCGGTCAGCTTCGCGCCGTCGGCGCAGGTGATGCCCTCGGCCAGCGTCAGCGTGACCGCGAGGTCCTTGGCCTCCCAGGTCTTGGCGAGCCCGGACTTGATCTCACCGGTCTTGCCGTCGACGCTGAGCAGCGGGTCGTAGGCGAACTGGGTGACGGTGAACAGCGTGCTGCCCGCGCCCATCTGCGGGTCGAGGCTGCCGGGGTCCGAGGAGACCCCGAGGGTGAAGGTCCCGCCGTCGACGACCTCGGCCTTGCCGCCACCGGTCGAGGCGCCCCCGCAGCCGGCGAGCGCGGCGGCGACCAGGCAGAGGGACAGGCCGTAGGTGCCTGCTGTGGTCCGCTTCATGGGAACTCCAATCGGTAGGTGCCCCGGTCTTCAGACCTGCCACGAGCCGATCCGCGGACGGCGTCGGGAACGGTTCGGTACGAAGCGGACGGGCTCTGTCGATCCACATCCGCAGACCGGATAGTCTGCGGAACGTGTCGGTGAAGGTGGTGAAACGTGCGTACCGCTATCGCTGCTATCCCGACGAAAAGCAAGCGGTGGAGTTGTTGCGGACCTTCGGCTGCGTCCGGCTGGTGTACAACCGGGCGTTGGATGCCCGCACCACCGCGTGGCGTCAGGAACAGCGGCGGGTCGACTATGAGGACACTTCGGCGTTGCTCACCGCGTGGAAGCGGACCGACGAGTTCGGATTCCTGAACGAGGTGTCGTCGGTGCCGTTGCAGCAGTGCTTGCGGCACCAGCAGAAGGCGTTCGCCAACTTCTTCGGCAAACGTGCCGCGTACCACAAGTTCAAGTCCCGCAAGAAGTCCCGAGCATCGGCGGAGTACACGCGATCCGGGTTCCGTTGGCGCGACGGTGAACTGACCCTGGCGAAGATGGATGCCCCGCTGGCGGTCGTGTGGTCGCGTCCGCTGCCCGAGGGCACCGAGCCCTCGACGGTGACGGTGTCGCGCGATCCGGCCGGGCGGTGGCACGTGTCGATCCTGGTCGAGGCCACTGTCCACCAGTACACGCCGCTGAAGGCGGTTGTCGGTGTCGACGCCGGACTGACCTGTCTGGTGGCCCTCTCGACCGGGGAGAAGATCACCAACCCGAGACACGAGGCACGGGAACGGGTCGCGTTGGCCCGTGCGCAACGGAACCTGGCACGAAAGGCCAAGGGCTCGAAAAACCGGGCCAAGGCCAGGGTGGGAGTCGCCCGCGTTCACGCCCGGATCGCGGACCGGCGGCGGGACGTGTTGCACAAGCTGACCACTCGACTCGTTCGTGAGAACCAAACGATCGTGATCGAGGACCTGGCAGTCCGCAACATGCTCGGCAATCGAGCGCTGGCCCGCGCGATCAGCGACGCGTCCTGGTCGGAGTTCCGATCCATGCTGACCTACAAGGCCGACTGGTACGGCCGCTCCGTGGTCGTGGTGGACCGGTGGTTTCCTTCCAGCAAGACGTGCTCGCGCTGCGGGCACGTGCTCGACACGTTGCCCTTGGGCGTGCGGGAGTGGACATGCCCCGGTTGTGGCGAGGTCCACGACCGGGATGTCAACGCCGCACGGAACATCCTGGCCGCCGGGCAGGCGGTCGTCGCCTGCGGAGACGGAGTCAGACCAAACCGGCGCTAGCAGTCGGTGGGGCATCTGTCGAAGACCTCCCTTCCGGGGAGAAGGAAACAGGAACTGTTCGCCGTGAGGCGGGCGGAGATCTCCCTGTCCAAGACGGGGAGAGGAAGTCAAGGCGGTTCCGATCCGTGCGTTCGGGTGGATTCGTTGGGAGGGGGTGTTAAGCGCCTGCGCGGCGCACCGCGCGGCCGAGGTGCAGGTACAGCGCGTGGCCGGTGCCGTCGTCGCCGAGGAAGGCGTGCGGCATGTGCATGCCGCGGTCGGCCTCGACCGGGATCAGCATGTCGTCGCGGTAGTGGACGAGTTCGGTCCGCTCGACCTTCCCGCCCATCTCCACGTAGAGGCCCTTGGGGATCTGCTCGATCCAGATCCGCTGGTCGGCGTCCTGGCTGACGGTCAGGTCGAACACCGACGCCGAGTACGTGCCGGTGAACCGCTCGGCGTCGATCGACTGCGGTTCCACGGGCGGCGCGGGGAGCGCGGGCAGCGCGACGTCGGTCAACTCGGCGAACACGTGGCCCACGATGTCGTGGTGGAGCGCCATCGCGTCGCCGCCGTTGGTCAGCAGCGCGACGACCAGCCCGGACTCGGGCACGATCCGCAGGAACGCGGCCTGGCCGATCGTGTTGCCGTCGTGGCCGATGATCGGGCCGTCCGGCGTGTCGAACCGCTCGAAGCCCAGCCCCCACGAGGTTCCCATGAGCCCCAACTCGGGCAGGTCCACCTCCCGCTCGTGCATCCGCGCGGCCGTCCCCGCGGCGAGCACCCGCGTGCCGTCCGCGGCCTGGCCGTCGTCGAGGTGCATGCGGGCGAACGCGACCAGGTCGCGGGGCCGCATCGCGAGCATCGAACCCGCCGGGGCGTTCGACCGCGCCATCGCCCACATCGGCGCGGGCACGTACCCCGCGCCCGGCTCCTGCTCGACGTGGCCCACGGCGGCGCGGAACATGATCGCCTCGTACGGGCCGGTCGCCGCGTGGGTGAGGCCCAGCGGCGTGATGAGGTGCTCGCGCAGGCACACGTCGTACGGCTTGCCGCGCACCACTTCCACGAGCCTGCCGAGCACGCAGTAGCCCGCGTTGTTGTAGGAGAACCGCTCGCCGGGCGGGAAGAGCTGCGGCACGTCGTGCAGCGTCGCGACGTACTTCTCGACGCAGTCGTCGCCGACCCCGGTGTCGATGAAGATGTCGCCCTCGAACCCGGCGGTGTGGTTGAGGAGCTGCCGCACGGTGATCCGCTCGGTGGCCGACTCGTCGGCGACGCGGAACTCGGGGAGGTAGGCGCGGACCGGCTCGTCCAGGTCGACCGAACCCTCGTCGACCAGTTGCAGGACCAGCGTGCTGGTCCAGAGCTTCGTGATCGAGCCGATCTGGAAGACGGAGTCGGTGGTCGCCTCGACCCCGGTCGCCCTGCTGAGCAGACCGGCGGCTCCGTCGACCACCTGGTCACCCTGCCGCACGGCCCACGCCGCGCCGGGAACGTCGTACTTCCGGAGCAGCGACGGAAGCCGCTCGTCAAGCCACGTGTGAACGTCGTGGAGGTTGCCCATGCACCGGAATGCTAGGAACGAAGCGGACCGCTGTGTTCGTCGTCACGACCGAGTAAACGGCCCCGGCTTGGTCGCGGACGACGAGTCGAGCGTCGGCAGGGCACCACGACGGCGCGCGGCGACCACGTCGGACCGCGTTCACCTCAGCGCGCTCTGCGCGGCACCGAGGACAGGACGCGGAGTTGCAGCATCGCGGCGAAGCGGGCCTCGGTGTCGGTGAGGTCGAGGTCGCCGATCTCCGCGAGGCGCCGGAGGCGGTAGCGGAAGGTGTTCGGGTGGACGTGGACGGCCGCGGAGGCGGCGATGACGTCGCCGAAGGCGTCGAGCCACGCGCTCAGGGTCTCCACGAGGTTGGCCGTGTGCTGCTCGTCGTAGGCGATCAGCTTGGCGATGGCGCCGGTGGGGCGGTCGCGCTGGGCGGCGGCCAGGTCGCGCAGCTCCAGCACGAGCGCTTCCACGTGGACGTCCGACAGGCAGGCGGTGCGGCGGGCGCCACCCGCGCGCAGGACGCGCAGGACGCGGTCGGCGTTGGCGCGGGCGGGCGGCAGGTCGGTGGTGTCGACGGCGACGGGGCTGACGGCGATGACGGCGCGGGTCCGGTCGCCGACGCGGTCGAGGAAGTCGGCGGCGACGCTGAGGGCCCGGTCGTCCCCGTCGGCGGTCGACGGCACGAGCCCGTAGGTGACGTCGCCGATCAGCGCGGTCGCGCAGCGGGGGTGCAGCGCGCTCAGGTGC
This sequence comes from Umezawaea endophytica, assembly GCF_025061645.1. Lineage (GTDB taxonomy): Bacteria > Actinomycetota > Actinomycetes > Mycobacteriales > Pseudonocardiaceae > Umezawaea > Umezawaea endophytica. Next base: position 578,539 of record NZ_JANYMP010000001.1, read on the forward strand.
ATCGACAGCGCGTCGCCGAGCCGCTGGCGTTCGGTGGCCAGCGCGGCTTCGGTGGCCGTGGTCCCGCCGGGGTGCGTGGTGGCCATCGCGAGGACGACCACCGGGCGGCCCGCCAGGCCCAGGCGGTCCAGCGCGTCGCGGGCGCCGGGCCCGCCTTCGAGCGCGGTGCCGAGCAGGTCCGTGCGCAGCCTGCGCTCCACGTCGGCGCCCGCGCGGATGCGGAGCATGTGCAGCGCCACCAGCCTGGCCGCGTCGACCAGGGCCGTGGCGCGGTCGGTGCCGAGCGGTTCTCGCACGGCCGCCCAGATCGAGCCGAGCACCTCGTCCCCCGCGCGCACGGCCACGGCGACGCGCGGCAGCGACGACTCCGTCACCGGCTCGATGTACACCGGCTGGTCGGTGCTGTACAGGTCGTGGAACACGCCCCGCTCGACCAGCACGCGCGCGTACTTCTCCGGCACCTGGCGGCCGAGGATCGTCTCCACCCGGCCCGTGTCCGCCTCGTCCTGCCGACCGGAGAACGCCAGCACGCGCGACCCGCGGTCCTCGATCGTCACCGGCGCGTCGAGCAGGGCGCCGACCGCGTTGGCCAGCGCGAACAGGTCGCCGGACGGCATGCCGCCGAGCGTCTCCGGCCCCAGTCCGCCGATGTCGTCCTCGGCGAGCAGCGCCCGCAGCATCGCGGCGAGCTGCGCCCACGACGCCCCGCGGGTCAGCCCGAGCAGCGCCACGCCGGACTCGTCGACCGCCGCGAGCACCTCCTCCGACACCGGCACGGGCGCCCGCACCACGAGTCCCACGGCGGTTTGCCCGCCCGCCGCGCGCAGCAGGTCCGCGATGTCCTCGGACGACCCGAGCCCGACGCCCAGCACGAGCGCGTTCGGCGGTGGCGGCGCGTCGTCCAGCGGGTCGTGGATCGTGACGCCGCCGATGGCGCGCGCCCGGTCCGGATGGCCGTGGACGAGTTCCAGCAGCGTCGCGCCGAGGTCGTCGAGCACTCGGCCGAGGCCGGTGTGGGGTCGCGGGGTCACCCCACGAAACTAGGCCCATCCGCGCGGCGGGACTTCGTCCGCGCGGACGAAAACCTCTCTTTCACTCGTCGTGGTGGATGAATCACACGGGCAGCCACTCGGTGGAGGTGGTCACCTCCGCCAGTCGGTCGGGCAGCGGCTCCACGCCGAGGCCCGCCCCGGTGGGCACGGCGAGGTGGCCGTCGTCGAGCACGAACGGCGTGGTGATGTCCGTGCGGTAGAACCGGTCCGAGGCGGACGTGTCCCCCGGCAGGGTGAAACCGGGCAGCGCGGCGAGCGCCACGTTCGCGGCCCGGCCCAGCCCGGTCTCCAGCATCCCGCCGCACCACACCGGCACGCCGTGCGCCACGCACACGTCGTGGATCCGCCGGGCCTCCAGGTAACCGCCGACCCGGCCCGGCTTGATGTTCACGATCGCCGCCGCCCCCATGGTGATGGCGGCGGCGGCCGAGCGCGCCGAGGTGATCGACTCGTCGAGGCAGACCGGCGTGCTGATCACCTTCGCCAGTTCCGCGTGCCCGAGCAGGTCCTCCTCCTCCAGCGGCTGCTCGATCAGCAGCAGGTCGAACGCGTCGAGCCGGGCGAGGTGGCGCGCGTCGGCGACGGTGTAGGCGGTGTTCGCGTCGACCTGGAGCAGCACGTCGTCGCCGAACCGCTCGCGCACCGCGCGCACCGGCTCGACGTCCCACCCCGGCTCGATCTTCAGCTTGATCCGCACGTACCCCGCGTCGAGGTACCCGCCGACGGCGTCGAGCAGTTCACCGATGGAGTCCATGATGCCGACCGACACCCCGCACGGGACCCGGTCGCGGGTGGCGCCGAGTTCACGGGCCAGCGGCCGTCCCTCCGCGCGCAGCTCGGCGTCGAGGACGGCCATCTCCAGCGCCGCCTTCGCCATCCGGTGCCCGCGGAACGGCTCCAGCGCGGGAGCGACCGAGTTCGCGTCGAGCCGTCCTCGCGCGCCCAGGGCGGGGACCAGGAACCGGGTCAGCACGTCGGCGGCGGCGTCGACGTACTCGGACGAGTACAGCGGGTCCGACATCGCTACGCACTCGCCCCACCCCTCCGCCTCGTCGGTGACCGCGCGCAACAGCAGCACGTCCCGCGCGGTCTGGGTGCCGAACGACGTCCGGAACGGCGCCACCAGCGGCAGCCGGACCCGGCGCAGTTCCACTCCGGTCAGCTTCATGAGGTGCCTTCCCCGTTCGTCACGACGTACCAACCCGCCCGGTCGAACCCGGTGACCCGAGCCCCGCCCGCGAGCGCGGCGCCGAGAACCTCGCGCACCGCGACCCGCCACTCCTTCGCCGCGCCGGGATCGGCCGCGCGCAGCGCCTCGACGTCGCGCGGCACGGCCACCAGCAGCGTCCCGCCCTCCAGCGACCCCGGCACCGGCGCGCCGTGCGGCGACCGCCCGAGCGCGACGACCGCGCCCCGCGACCGCTCGGCCTCGGCGTCACCCGGACGGGGTCGGCCCGCGCAGGCGTCCACGACCGCCGCCGAGCCCAGGTCCCAGCGGAGCAGGATCCGGTCGGTGTCGTCACCGCCGTTGATGCCGTCGGTCATGTCGCCGTAGAAGTTCGCCAGGTACTCCGCGGGCAGGGCACCCAGCTTCGTGATGTTGAAGTGCGCGTTGCGCGCGACCAGCGGGTCGAAGGTCCACTCGACCTCCCCCATCCCGCGGTCCATCGCCCACGCGCGCTGGTGCAGCTTGAGCGCGAACCCGACGTGCCTGCCGAGCGCGCTCGACGCCACGCCCGCGACGTGGCTGTGCAGCACCCGCCCCGCGGGCGCGCCGAGGAATCCGACGCAGGCGCCCACGAGCGCGGGCCCGTCGTACGCGCCCGACACGTAGTTGCCCGCCTTGGACAGCGCGCGGAGCATCGCGGTCGTCACCGGGGGGTTGTCCGGGGACGGCCGCCAGATCCCGTCGAAGAGGCGGTAGACCGCTTCGAGTTCGGCCATCTCGGTCACGTCGCGCACCACGACGCCCGCCGCGGTGGCGGCGGTGACGTGGGCGCTCTCCTGGTCGTTCACAGGGACAATCGTCGCGATCACGTGGCTCTCCGTCATGGTCCGCGCGGACCAGCCGCGGCGTGCGAGTTGGTCGTGCCCGACCGCCTGGTCCACGTCAGTCCACCTTCGGGGTCGCGCGCACACCGAAGTGCAGGTACCGCTCGCCGGTCGGCAGCTCGTAGAACCAGACCGGCGCCCACGTGCGCACCTTCGGTGACCGCACCAGGAACAGGTCGTCCCGCACGGCCACCATCGGGTACTCCTCCGTCGTCTCGGGCACCAGGTCGGCCAGCGGGCCGGTGACGGTCGTGCGCAGCACGGGCCCGTCCAGCACCTCCAGCCGGGCGCCTGCCCGCTCGTACGTGCCCAGGTGCCGGGAGACGTCTACGGAGACGGGTTCGGCGGGTGGTTCCAGCGGCGCGGGCACGGCGAGGTCCGCGAGTTCCGCGAAGACCTCGCGGTACAGCTCCACGTACAGGTCGCGGGCGTTGCCGCCGTTGGTGAGCAGCACGACCGCCAGGCCCTCGTCCGGCAGCAGCCGGAGGAAGGCGTTCTGCCCGATCGTGGTGCCGTCGTGGCCGATCAGCCTGCGGTCGTCCCAGCCGAACCGGATCCAGCCGAGCCCCCACGAGTCGCCGAGGGTGAACTTCTCCGGCAGCTCCACCTGGTGCTCCGCCATCGCCGCGGCGCTCGATCCGGCCAGCACCCTCGTGCCGTCGGGCGCAAGACCGCCGGTGAGGTGCAGGCGGGCGAACCCGAGGACGTCCGCGGCGGTGGAGGTGATCAGCCCGGCGGGCCCGACCGACCGGGGCAGGCCCCACTGGGGCGCCGTCGTCAGCGTGCCGCCGTCGTCGACGTGCCCGACGGCCGTGCGGTGCAGCAGCGCCTCCTCGGGGAGCGTGACCGTGCGCCGCAGGCCGAGCGGGGCGAGGATCCGGTCGCGGAGCGCTTGGTCCCACGTGCCGCCGGTCAGCTCCTCGATCACGCGCCCGGCCAGCGAGAAACCGGAGTTGCAGTAGGACCAGGTGGCGCCGAGCGGGTGGTTCTGCGCCACCTCGCCCAGCAGCGCCACGTACTTCTCCAGGCAGTCGTCGCCGCGCCCGGTGTCGGTGAACACGTCGCCGTCGATGCCGCTGGTGTGGGTCAGCAGGTGCCGCATGGTCACGCTCTTGGTGACCTCGGGCTCGCCGAGCCGCAGTTCCGGCAGCACCTCGGAGATCGGCGCGTCCAGGTCGAGCAGGCCCTCGTCGACGAGCTGGAGGGCGAGCGTCGCCGTCCAGACCTTCGAGATCGACCCGATCTGGAACAGCGAGTCGGTGGTCGCCTCGACGCCGGTGCCGGTGTTCAGCACGCCGTGCGCGACCTCGACGAGCTCGTCCTCGCCCGGCCCGCTCCCCTGACCGAGCCGCAGGACGCCCAGCACGGCGCCGGGGACGTGGTGGCGTTCGGCCAGCGCGTCGAGCCTGCGCTGCCAGTGCGCCGCGTCGATCCGGGCGCGGCGCGGCCCGGCGGCGGCGCCCGCGTACCGCTCGACCCAGTCCACGACCCGCCGGTTGAAGTCGATCCGGTGCGACGGCGGGCCTTCGAGGATGAACAGGTGCGAGCCCTCCGGGTAGAGCACCAGCCTGGTCGGCACGCCCTGCTCCCGCAGCGCCGCGTGCCACTGCTGGGCCTGGCCGATCGGGCAGCGCACGTCGGCGGCGCCCTGCACGACCAGCGTCGGCGTGCGCACCCGGTCGACCCGCGAGAACGGCGACAGCGCCTCGTACCGGTCCCGGTCGGACCACGGCAGGGCTCCCAGCTCCAGCTCGGCCAGGAAGTGCCCGACGTCGGCCGTGCCCGCCATGCTGGTGAGGTCGCTGACCACACCGCCGGTCACCGCGGCGGCGAACCGGTCGTCGCGGCTGGTGAGGTAGCAGGTCATGAAGCCGCCGTAGCTGTACCCGGCCACGGCCAGCCGCCGCGGGTCGGCGACGCCTTCGGCGACGAGCTGGTCGAGGGGTTCGAGGAAGTCCTTCGCGTCCGCCTCGCCCCAGGCGCCGAGCGCCGCGGTGTAGAACTCCGAGCCGTAGCCGTCGCTGCCGCGCGGGTTGACGAGCAGCACGGTCCAGCCGAGCGCGGCCAGTTCCTGGTGGTAGAGGTGGGCTTCGTCGGCCGCGCCGTTCCACGCGTTGTGCGGGCCGCCGTGGACGTCCAGCAGCAGCGGGCCCGCGGTGGTCGTGTCGCCGATGAGCCACCCCTGCACGGTGGTGCCGTCGGAGATCGTGAACTCCCGCTCCACGCGGGGGAACAGGTCCACCTCGGTCAGGGTGCCGTGCGAGGTGCGCACGGACTCGGCGCCGGTGGCGAGGTCGAGGGTGACGACCTCGCCGAGGGAGTCCGGCGTGGCCAGCACGACGGCGACCGTCCCGCCCGCGGTGGACACGCCCGCGACCACCCGGCCCGCGCCGGTGAGCACCGGGACGGGCTCGCCGCCGTCGACGGGCACCGAGTACAGGTGGGTGCAGCCGCGGTCGCGGACGCAGAACAGCACGGCGCGGCCGTCGTCGACGAGTTGCGGCAGCGCACCGGGGTAGGCCGGGCCACCCGGCATGACGTTGCGGTCCAGCGGGCCGGCCAGGTCGACGGCCGCGGTGCCGTCCAGCGGCACGCGCAGCAGACCCGCGTGGCCCGCGAGCGACCCCTCCGTGCCGACGACGAGCAGCGCGTCGGCGTTCGCGGTCCAGATCGCCGGACCGCCGTACCCGTCCAGCAGGCCGACCGGCTCGGTGGTGCCGTCCGCGAGGTCCAGGACGTGGACCGGCGCCCGGAACACCAGGTCGCCGTCCGGCGCGGTGCTCGCCGAATACGCCAGCCTCGCCGAGTCCGGTGACCAGGCCGGGGCGCCCGCGTGCCAGTCGCCCGCGGTGACCTGCTCGGTCTTCCCGCTCGCCACGTCCAGGACGTGCAGGTGCTGCCGCATCGTGCGCAGCAGGCCCGCGCCGTCGGCCTGGTAGTCCAGCCGGTCGGCCACGACCGGCGCTCCGGCGCGCCGGGCGCGGGCCCGGTCGTCCTCGCCGTCCACGGCGTGCAGGTCGACGGGGGCGCCGAACGCGATCCGGGTCCCGTCCGGGCTCCACACCGGCGCGCCCGCGCCGAGCGGCAGCGACGTGACCCGCTCGGCCTCGCCGCCGTCCGCCGGGAGCAGCCACACCTGCGCGGGCCCGTCCTGCGCCCGCAGGAACGCGATCCGCGTCCCGTCCGGCGACCACGCGGGCGCGGAGTCCGCACGCCCCCTGGTGAGCCGACGGGGTTCCCCGGTGCGGGCGCCGACCGTCCACAGCGACCGGACGTTCCGGTCCGCGTCCGCGTCGACCGTGCGGAGCACGTAGGCGATCCGCTCGCCGTCCGGCGACAGCGCGGGCTGCTCCGGCACCGCGAACGAGGTCAGGTCGTCGATGCGCTGGCGTCGGGTCACCGGGGTCTCCTCGGGTGCGCGGAACGGGTCGGTCGGGCTCCACCGCGGCGCCCGACCTCCGATGCTGTCGGGCCGGGGCCGCCGGGAGTTCGTCCGCGCGGATGAATCGGACCGGCCCGCGCTGTCGGCCCGCACGGCCGAGGAGTGGCGAAGGGTCGGGCCTGCCGCCGTTCGGGTGAGGAACCGCGTCCTCAGCGGAGGCTGTAGCGGAGGTGGGTGACCGAGTGCGTGGGGCGGACGTCGACCTGGACGAGCCCGGTGTGCGGCACGCCGTCGAAGAGCCGTTCGCCCCGGCCGAGGAGGACCGGGACGAGGTGCAGGCGCAGTTCGTCGACCAGGCCCGCCGCCAGGTACTGGTTGGCCGTGGCCGCGCCGCCCGCGATCGACACGGCCCGCCCGCCCGCGGCCTCCCGCGCCCGGTCCAGCGCCTCGTCGACGCCGCCGGTGACGAAGTGGAAGGTCGTCCCGCCCTCCAGCGGGATCGGCTCGTGGGCGTGGTGGGTGAGCACGAACACCGGGCCGTGGTACGGCGGTTCCGCGCCCCACCAGCCCGTCCAGTCGGGGTCCCACGGGCCCTGGCCGGGTCCGGCGAACATGTTGCGGCCCATCACGAACGCGCCCGCGTCGACGACGGCCGCGTTCTCCCGCGCGTGCAGTTCGGGTTCGTCGAACTTCCACCGGTGCAGCAGGATCCCGCCTTCGCCCAGCGGTGTGTCGGGCCGCTGGTCGGGTCCGGCCAGGAAGCCGTCCAGGGAGATCGCCAGGTCGCAGTACACCGTGCTCATCGGTTCTCCCACTCTGCTCGACCCCCGAGAGGGCCTTCGGGGCCCGGTCAGGAGCGGAAGGGGTTGAGGTCCTTCAGCGAGTCCAGGAGCGGGGGCAGCCACCCGAGGACCGCGTCCCGGAGCGCGGGCACGAAGATGATCACCGCGATGACCAGCGCCACGTACGGCGCCACGCTTCCCCTGCGCTTCGACGCCACGCACACCCCCGGATCCGTCGTCCCGACCAGCATGGCACGGGACCCGCCGTCCCCGCCTCCGTCAGCTCCGGACGAGCGACCTCCGGACCAGGCTCTCGCCCGCGGCGACGACGGCGTCCTCGGACGGGCGCGGCCGCCACCCCAGCACGCGGCGAGCCTTCTCGTTGGAGATCTTCTTGGCGTGGCCGAGGTCGGGGACGACCGAGCGGAACTCCTTGGAGAACAGGGAGGCGATCCGCACCACGACGTCGGGCACGGACCGGCTGGGCACCCGCTTCGCGGCGTCGCCGAGGTGCGCCCTCAGCGCGGCCCCGATCTCCTTCATCGCCATCACCGGACCGCTGGAGAGGAGGAACCGCTGCCCCGCCGCGCCGGGCGCGGTCATGGCCAGCACGTGCGCGGTCGCCACGTCGCGCACGTCGACGATCGGGAACCACAGGTTCGGGTAGCCCGGCATGGCCCCGTCGAGGCTCCGCTGGACGATGTGGTTCGCGCCGGAGACCTCCCCGCCCATCACCGGCCCCATCACCGCGACGGGGAGGAGCGTGGTCAGCTCCATCGCGCCGCCCTCGGCCGCGACGAAGTCCCACGCGGCGCGCTCGGCGAGGATCTTGCTCCGGCCGTAGGCGTCGACGCCCGGCCCGTCGAGGACGGACCAGTCGTCCTCGGTGAACGTGCGGTCGGTGTGGGGGTGGCCGAAGCCGACGGCGTGGAACGCCGACGTGAGCACGACCCGCTTGACGCCCGCGTCGCGGGCCGCGCGCAGCACGCGCACCGCGCCGTCGCGGGCCGGGCCGATGACGTCGTCCTCGTCGGCGACGGGTCCGATGTGGACGGGCGACGCCACGTGCAGCACGTAGTCGCACCCGCTGACGGCGTCGGCCCACCCCTCGTCGCGGGTGAGGTCGGCGGTGGCGAAGCTCAGCGCGTCGCCGTTCACCATGCCCGCGTCGGTGAGCACGGCGCGCACCGCGCTCTCGCGCTCCGGTGACCGCACGGTGGTGCGCACGAGGTACCCCTGGTCGAGGAGGTGGAGGACGCAGTGCCCGGCGATGAAACCGGACCCGCCGGTGACGAGGACTCGCTGCTGGGTGGTGGTCATGTGGTCGCCCCGCTGATCGGTGTGGTGGTCTTGGTGCCGTCGACCACGATCCGGCCCGCGACCGGGCCGAACCAGCGCCCCCTCCAGCCCGGGGTCCGGCAGGGCCCCGGCACCGGGTCGTCCCCGCCCCTACCGTGGGCGCATGACCGAGGAGCCGAACCTGCTGGGCGCCTTCCTCCGCGCCCGCCGCGAACTCGTCACCCCCGAGGAAGCGGGCGTCCCCGTCCACGGCGTGCGGCGGGTACCGGGCCTGCGCCGCGAGGAGGTCGCCATGCTGGCGGGCATCAGCGCCGACTACTACCTGCGGCTGGAACGCGGCCGCGACCGCAAGCCGTCGGTGCAGGTGCTCGACTCGCTCGCCCGCGTCCTGCGCCTCGACGACGACACCAGGGCGTACCTGCTCGGTCTCGCCGCCGACCGGCCCCGCCGCGCCCGGCGCCCGCGCAGGGAGACCGTCCCGACCGGCGCGGCCAAGCTCGTGGCGCTGCTCCCGCTGCCCGCGTTCATCGAGGGCCGCTACTTCGACGTGCTCGCCGCGAACCCGCTGGCGACGGCCCTCTCACCGCGCCTGGTGACGGGCGGCAACCGGCTGCGGGACGTGTTCCTCGACCCGGCGGAGCAGGCCCTGTTCCCGGACTGGGAGAGGGCGTGCGCCGGGCTGCTCGCGGGCTTCCGCGAGGCGGTGGGCACCGACACCGACAACCCCCGCTTCATCGAACTCGTCGGCGAACTCTCCCTGGCCAGCCCGCTGTTCCGCAGGCTCTGGGCCCGTCACGACGTGCGCCACCGCGGCGGCGCGACGGTGCCCTTCACCCACCCGCAGGTGGGCGAACTCCTGCTGAACCGGGAGAAGCTCCTCATCAGCGGGACCGACGGCATCATGCTGGTCGTCTACCACCCCGACGCGGGCACGGACGCCGCGGACAAGCTCGCCCTCCTCGGCTCCGCCGCGCTGGAGCCCGCTCCCTCCCCCCGCCAGACGGCCGCCGAGCAGGGCCGACGCGCGCCCTGACCGTCGGCTTCCCGGTGGGGGTCAACGCCCCGCGGGCGGGAAGAGCACGTCCAGCACGTGGGTGAGGATGGCGGCGGACTCGGCGGTGGGGGCGACCGCGGCGCGCAGGGCGAGGCCGATGCCCAGCGCGCCCAGCAGCACGACCGCCCGTGGCAGCGGCATCGAGGGCTCCAGCCCCAGGCGCTCGGAGTGCGTGGTGAGCAGGGCGACGACCTGGTCGTCGTGCCGCTGCTGGACGGCGGCGACCCTGGCGGCCGTCTCTGGGTGCCGCGCCGTCGCCGCGAGCACCTCGGCGGCGACCGCGCTCCAGGTGGCCGCTTCCTCGTCCAGCAGGCCCGCGGGGAACAGGGCCGCGACCAGCTCGTCACGGGTGGTGGCGCGGGCGAGGGCTTCCCGCAGCCACCCGAGGTGGGCTTCGGCGTGACCGTCGACGATCGCCAGCCACAGGCCTTCCTTGCCGTCGAAGTGCTTGTACACGGCGCCGCGGGTGTACCCGGCGTCCGCCGCGATCTCCTCGACCGTCGCCGCCAGGAACCCCCGGCGCAGGAACACCTCCCGCCCGGCGCGCAGCAGGTCCTCGTGGGTGCGCCGCTGCTGCTCGGCGCGGGTCAGCCTGGCCATGCCCACCTTTTCAGTAACGGACTGTTTCTGGATACACGACGTTACTGTACGGTCGGGAGCATGGACTTCCTGGGGGCCGTGGCGACGCTCGCCTGCCTGCCCGTGAGCCTGGCCGTGTTCGCGTGGTTCGCCGCGCGGGCCCGCCGCCAGGGCGGTGGCCACTCGCTGATGGCGCCGTTCGAGGACATGTGGGATCCGGGTTCGCACCGGACGCACATCGAGGTCCAGGTCCGGCACGACCGGCGCGCCCCGGCCCCGGCACCCGGCGATCCCCCACCGCCGTGACGCCGCCTCACGGGGAGGCGGGTTCCAGCACGATCACCGGGATCTGCCGCTCGGTGTAGGTCGCGTAGTTCGCGTACGGCCGGTAGATCGCCACCAGCCGGTCCCACAGCGCCGCCCGCTCGTCGCCGTCGGCGACCCGCGGCTGGACCCGGCGCCGCTCGCCGCCGGGCAGTTCCACCTCGGTGGTCGCCATCGCCATCAGGTTGTGGAACCACGCCGGGTGCGCGTCCGTGCCGCCCTTCGACGCGACGACGACCAGGCGCGGCGCGTCGTCGAGGTAGATCAGCGGGTTGGTGCGCACCTGCCCGGTCTTGCGGCCGACGTGGTCGAGGAGCAGCACGGGCGCGCCCAGGAACGTGCCGCCCACCCGACCTCGGGTCTTGCGGAACAGGAACTTGTTGAACCGCGCGAACTGGCGCTGGAACTTCCAGTAGCGGGACGTCGACGGGGGTGGTTTCGGCATGCCGCAATGCTGGCAGAGTCCGCCAACTGTCGTCAACTGACAAAAGTCACCGCACGACTCTTGGCGCACGCTGCCGGCCACCCGTATCGTGGCCCCGTGGAGAAGCCCGGCCTGCGCGAGCGGAAGAAGCTGCGGACGCGCGAGGCGCTGACCGACGCGGCGTACGAGCTGTTCCACGCCAACGGCTTCGACGCCACCACCGTCGACCAGATCGCCGAGGCGGTCGAGGTGTCGTCGCGGACCTTCTTCCGGTACTTCACCTCGAAGGAGGACGTCGCGCTCTCGCTCGCGGACGAGCAGGTCACCGAGATGCTCGACGGGTTCGCCGCGCAGCCGGGTGACGTACCGGTGCTGACCGGCATGCGGCGGGCCGCGCTGGATGTCCTGCGGGCCCACGGACCCGGAGCGTCCACTTCGGACCAGGACCGGCACCGGCGGATGCGGGACCTGATCGCCGCCAGTCCGACGCTGATGGCCGCGTGCCTCGAACGGGGCGCCGCCCGGCTCGACGAGGTGGCCCGGCTCGTCGGCGTGCGGATGGGCGTCGACCCGGCGACCGACCCGCGCCCCCACCTGGTGGCGTCGGTCGTGCTGTGCGCGATCCAGACGGCGGTCTCCGCGTGGCGCGCCACCGACCGGGACGCGTCGGACTCCGAACTGGTCGGGCGGGCGTTCGACCTGCTGTCCGGCGGCCTCGACTACCCGGCGGCACGTCCCCAGCCCTGAGTGCCGCGATTCCTTTCCACACCAGCACTTCCCCGCACGACCACTCCCCAGGACACCCCTGCGCTTGCTAAGTGGCGGGCCCCGCCGTATCGTCGCGACCAGATAAACGGTGGACCCCGCCGTTTAAGCGACGAACCCTAGGAGCACTCGTGTCCGCACAGTCCGCGCCCGTACTGGTCACCGGCGCCACCGGCAGGCAGGGCGGCGCCACCGCCCGCGCCCTGCTCGCGGCGGGCGTCCCCGTCCGCGCCCTGGTGCGCGACCCGGAGAGCGACCGGGCCAAGGCCGTCGAAGCGCTCGGCGTCGAACTGGTCGCGGGCGACCTGCTCGACCGCGACTCCGTGGTCCGCGCCGCGAAGGGCGCCCGCGCCGTCTTCTCCATCCAGATGCCCGCCTTCACCGGGCAGGGCTTCGACCACGACGGGGAGATCGCCCAGGGCGTCAACCTCGTCCAGGGCGCGAAGGCCGCCGGGGTGGAGCAGTTCGTGCACACGTCCGTCACCGGCGCGGGCCAGCACACCGAGACCCCCGGTTGGGACGCGGGCCGCTGGAAGTCGCTGGAGCACACCCTCGGCGCCAAGGCCGCCATCCAGGACGAGGTCCGCGCGGCGGGCTTCGCCCGCTGGACGCTGCTCAAGCCGGGCTTCTTCATGGAGAACTTCCTGCCGTCACTGGCCTTCCTGTTCCCGCGCGGGGTCGAGGGAGGCCTGGTGAGCGTCCTGAAGCCCGAGACCCGCCTCGGGCTCGTCGCCGTGCACGACATCGGCGTGGCCGCCGCCGCGGCCGTCGCCGACCCCGAGCGGTTCGACCGCGTCGAACTGGAACTGGCGGGCGACCAACTGTCGATGGCCCGCATCGCCGAGGTGCTCTCCCGAGCGCTGGGCACCCCCGTGTCCGCGCCGGACATGACCGAGCAGGAGGCGCTCGACGCGGGCATGCCGGGGATGGGCGCCACGCACGAGTGGATGAACGTGGCCGAGCAGCCCGCCCGCCCGGAGTACGCCAGGGCGCTGGACATCCCGCTCACCAGCTTCGAGACCTGGGCGCGGGAGCACATGCGGGCCGGCGCCTGAGCCGACCCGCCGATCGGAGGACGACATGACCCCCGTCACCGCGAGGCTGGCGCGCTTCGAGCGCGACCACGCCACCGATCCGGGACCAGCGCTGGACTCCCTGACCGCCGACCTCGGGGCCGCGCGCGGCCCCCTGGTCGAGCGGGTGTCGCCCACCGAGGTCGACGTGACCTTCGTCCACGTCGCCGACGTGGCCGCGGTGTCGCTCCGCACCAAGCTGCTCCGCCTGCCCCAGCACCGGGAGGCCGAGCCGATGAGGCGGATCGCGGGCACCGACGTCTGGCACCTGACCGTGCGGGCCGACTCCGACACCGCCGTGGTGTACGGGTTCCTGCACGATCCGCCCGCCGAGTTCGGGTCCGCGGCCGAACTGCTGGCCGTGCACCTCGACGAGGACCGCGCGACCGCGCACCGACTGGCGCTCGAAGCGGCGAGCGCCGCCGACCCCCACAACCCCGACCGGATGCCGTGGGAGCTGGTGGTCGGCGCCGAGGACGTGGTCGACTCGGTGCTGGCGCTGCCCGACAGCCCGTTCACCCCGCTGCCCGACGGCGGTCCACCGACCGAGGTCGACGAGCACGAGTTCGACGGCAGGCGGGTCGGCGTCTACCAACCGGTGGGTGCCCGTCCGACCGACGTCCTGCCGCTGGTGGTCCTCCTCGACGGCGAGGTGGCCCTGCGCGGCGGCATCCACCGCAGGCTCGCCGCCGCCGTCGCGGACGGAACGCTCCCGCCGCTGCGCGTGGCGTTCTGGCACAACAGGACGCTGACCTCGCGCACGACGGAGTTCGCCTGCGACCCCGCGCTGGCCGAGGCCCTCGCCGACGGCCTGCTCCCGTTCCTCGGCGAGCGCTACGGCCTGCCACCGGAGCCGTCGAGGACGGTCGTCGCGGGGTTCAGCCTGGGCGGCCTGGCCGCCGGTCACGTCGCGCTGACGAGACCGGACGCCTTCGGTGCCGCGCTGCTCATGTCCGCCGCGCTCTGGTTCACCCCGGAGCCCGGCACCGAGCCGGACGGCTGGCTCGTCCGCCGGTACGCCGAGGCACCCACCCGTGACACCGCTTTCCACGTCACGGTGGGGCGGCTGGAGGACGTCCCGGTCGGCCTGCCCGGAACGGCGCCGGGCACCACGTGGGTCAGCGCCGCCCGGTCGTTCCGCGACACCCTGCGGGACAAGGGTTACGACGTGCGCGGCTACCGGGAGGTGCCGTCCGGCCACGACCTGGTCAACCTCCACCTGGCGGTGGTGGACGGCCTGGCGGCTCTCCTGGCGTGACCTCGGCCGGGGGCGTTCCACGACGCGGTGGAACGCCTCCGGTCAGCCGGGGTCCAGGACGCGCTTGAGGAAACGCCGCGTCCGCTCCTCCCGTGGATCGCCGATGACCCGGGCGCTCGGTCCCTTCTCGACGATGACACCGCCGTCCAGGAACAGCACCTGGTCGGCCACCTGCTCCGCGAAGCGGATCTCGTGGGTGACGATCACCGTCGTCCAGCCGTCCGCGGCCAGGTCCTTGATCACCGCCAGCACCTCGCCCACCAGCTCGGGGTCCAGCGCCGACGTCGGCTCGTCGAACAGCACCACGCGGGGCTTCAGCGCCAGCGCCCGCGCGATGCCGACGCGCTGCTGCTGCCCGCCGGAGAGCTGGAACGGGTAGGCGTCGCCGCGGTCGCCGAGCCTCACCTGGTCGAGCAGGGTCCTCGCGTCGGCCACGGCCTCCTCGCGGGGGCGCTTCTGCGCGACGACCGGGCCCTCGATGACGTTCTCCAGCACCGTGCGGTGCGGGAAGAGGTTGTGGGCCTGGAACACCATCCCGCTCTGCGCGCGCAGCAGGCCGCTCGCCCGGCGGCCCGCCTTGCCCGGTGGCAGCGCGGCGAAGTCGACCTCGACGTCGTCGATCCCGATCACGCCCCGGTCGGGCGTCTCCAGCACGTTGAGCGAGCGCAGCACCGTGGTCTTGCCGGACCCGGACGGTCCCAGCAGGACGGTGGAGGTCCCCTCGCGGGCCTCGAAGTCGATGCCGCGCAGCACCTTGTTGTCGCCGAAGGACTTCTCCAGCCCGCTCACCCGGACCCGTGCCCGCTCGGCGTTCCGCTCCGTCGTGTCAGTCATGTGGCCACGTACCTGTCCAGTCGGGTCTCCAGTCGTTTCTGCGCGGCGGAGAGCCCGACGCAGATCACCCAGTAGTACAGCCCGGCGAAGGCGTACAGGGCGAGGAACTCGTTGCTCTCGGCCGCCGCGAGCTGCGATTCGCGGAACAGTTCGGTGAGCAGCACCACCGAGCCCAGCGACGTGTCCTTCAGCAGCGAGAGCAGGGTGTTCGACAGCGGCGGCACGGCGGTCCTCGCCGCCTGCGGCAGCACGATCCGGCGCAGCGTGAGCGAGTAGCCGAGCCCGATCGTCGCCGCCGCCTCGAACTGACCCTTGGGCACCGCCAGGATCGCCGCGCGGACGACCTCGGCCGCGTAGCCCGCCACGTTGAGGCTGAACGCGATCACGGCCGCGGTGAACGGCGGGAACTTCAGCCCGATCTGCGGGAGCCCGTAGAAGACGATGAAGAGCTGGAGCAGGAGCGGCGTGCCGCGGATGATCGAGATGAACGCGCGGGCCAGTCCCGAGAGGATCCTGGAGGAGGAGATGCGCGCGAGCGCGACGACCAGTGCGAGGGCGAGGCCGATCGCGAAGCTCAGCAGGGTCAACGGGATCGTGACCTTGACCAGCCCGACGAGCATCGGCCACGCGGTGCTCCGCAGCACCTCCCACGTGCCGCGGTGGCCGCGCCCCTCGGACAGGTCGGCGCTCCCGCCGTCCGGCACGGAGACGTCGGCCTTGAAGTACTTCCGCGAGATCCCGGCGAGGGTGCCGTCCGCCTTGAGCGCCGTGATGGCCCGGTTCGCCTGGTCGACCAGCGCGCTGTCGTCCTTGCGGAAGGCCAGCACCTGCTCGCTGAGCTCCTCCCCCGCGTTCCCGGCGATCTCGACGTCGTCGGACCCGGTGCTGGCGAGGTAGTCGAGCACGGCGATGTTGTCGTTGACGATCGCGTCGACCCGTCCCTGCGCGAGCAGTTCCGCAGCCTGCGCGAACCCCTCGACGGCCTCGACGTTCGCGCCCGCGTCCCGCGCGACCTTCGCCCAGTTGCTGGTGCTCGACTGCGCGGTGGTCTTGCCCTTGAGGTCCGCCAACGTCTTGACGCCGTCGTCACCGGTGCGCCGCACGACCACGCCGTGGGAGTAGGTGTCGGTGTCGGACAGGCCGTACTTCGACCGGCGCTCGTCGTTGACCGAGACCTGGTTGGCGATGACGTCGATCCGGCGCGCGTCCAGCGCCGGGAAGATGGTGTCCCACTGCGTCTCGACGAACTCCAGCTTCCACCCGGCCTGGTCGGCGATGGCCTCGACCACCTCGATGTCGTAGCCGCCGAGCGCCTGCGTCCGGGGGTCGTGGAACGAGAACGGCGGGTAGGTCCCCTCGGTGCCGACCCGCACCACCGGCTGCCCGGTGTCCCGCGCGGACGCCGCGGCAACCTGCGAGGGCGCGACGAACACCACCAGCAGGAGCAGCACCACGCCCCTGAGCACACGTCGCATCAGCGACCCCTTCTCCAACCACGGCACCCGGAAGCCGGCACCGTGGGGGGAGAGTAGTGCGATCGGGAGGCGCGGGCCCGGTGATCCACTGTGCGGGACGGGAGCCGGGAAGTCGGGCCGAGTTCTTGGTGGTACCGGCCTCCACCGTGTAAAGGAGCCGGCGGCCACGACCAGCGCGATCACCTGGCAGGGCGCACGCCGTTCGGTCCACGGAGGACGGTCGAATCCGATCAGGTGTTACCGGAGGAGCGTCATTCCCCCGATTCGGCTACGGAAATCACCGACGCGCCCACCAAGCGGTGATCACCACTGGGCCGATCAGGTATTCCCGAACACTTTCGACATCACTTCCCACCACCCGCGAATTACCCACGAGCGCTGCGGTCGAGTGGCGTTCCACGTGCCCCGAAAGTGTCATTGCACCAACGGCGAGCCTTGATATCTTCGATCAAGCGACATCGACTCCGGGAATTCGCCACCGACCGCCGACCGAAATCCGGTTTCCCTCGCACGCCTATCGATTGGTGGCTCCACCCGTGACCGCGACCGAATCCGACACAGGGTCGGCTCGACTCCTGTCGAGCCTGAGCAGGGCCGCCGCGCGCACCCTCGCGACGACGACCAAGTCGGTCCCGCAGATGCAGGGCGTCTCGTCCCGCTGGCTGCTGAGGCTGCTCGCGTGGAAGGACGTCGACGGCGGCACGTACCGGGTCAACCGGCGGCTCAGCCACGCCGTCGGCGACGGGCGGGTGGCGTTCGAGAGGGCGGGGTCCGCGGTGCGGGTCGTGCCCGCGGAACTGGCGGAACTCCCGCCGCTGCGGGGGTACGCCGACGGCGGGGTCCTGCCGGAGTTGGCGCGGCGCTTCACCCAGCGGGAGTTCGGGCCGGGCGAGGTGCTCGCGGAGTTCGGGCACCGGGCCGCCGAGGTCGTCCTGATCGCGCACGGCAAGGTCGCGAGGTCCGGCCCCGGCGCGTACGGGGGCGAGGCGGCGCTCGGCGTGCTCAAGGACGGCGACCACTTCGGCGCGGAGGTGCTGCTCTCGGCCGACGCGATCTCGGAGTTCACCGTCAAGGCGATCACCGGGGGCACCGCGCTGGTGTTGGCCCGCCGGGACTTCGAGGAGGTGCTGCGGCGCTCCGAGTCGCTGCGGGCGTGGGTGCGGCGCGCCCCCGAGCCGGGCGCGGCGGTGAACGCCGTCGGCGAGTCCGAGGTCGCCGTGGCGTCCGGCCACACCGGGGAACCGTTGCTGCCCAGGGCTTTCGTCGACTACGACAGCTCGCCGCGCGAGTACGGGCTGAGCGTGGCGCAGACGGTGCTGCGGGTGCACACCCGCGTCGCGGACCTCTACAACCAGCCGATGGACCAGTACGAGCAGCAGCTCCGGCTCACCGTCGAGGCGCTGCGCGAGCGCCAGGAGCACGAGCTGGTCAACAACCCGGACTTCGGCCTGCTGCACAACGCGGACCCCGCCCAGCGCGTCCCGACCCGCTCCGGGCCGCCGACCCCGGCCGACTTCGACGCCCTGCTCTCCCTGGTGAGCAAGGAACCCGGCTTCTTCCTCGCCCACCCGCGCACGATCGCCGCGTTCTTCCGCGAGTGCACCAGGGCGGGCGTCTACCCGAACGACACCGGCGAAGACGGCCGAGACCGGCTGTCGTGGCGGGGTGTGCCGATCTACCCGTGCGGCAAGATCCCCGTCAGCGCGGGCCGCACCAGTTCCGTGCTGCTGATGCGCACCGGTGAGGAGAACCGGGGCGTCATCGGCCTGCGCCAGGTCGGGCTGCCGGACGAGTACGAGCCCGGCGTGTCCGTCCGCTTCACGGGCGTCTCCGACCGGGCGATCTCCTCCTACCTCGTCAGCACGTACTACTCCGCCGCCGTCCTGGTGCCGGACGCGCTGGCCGTGCTCGACGCCGCGGAGGTCAGCCGCGAGGACTAGCTCGCGGTTCCCGCCCCGCTGCGCGTTTTCCACACCCCCGAGGAAAGGATCCACTCCTGTGACCGCTGTCAGTGCCGCTCCCGCCGAAGTCCTCCGCACCGCCTACCAGAAGTCCGTCGCGTCCTACTGGAACGCCGAGCAGGACCCGGTGAACCTGCGGCTGGGCGACGTGGACGGGCTGTACCACCACCACTACGGGATCGGCGAGGTCGACCTGTCCGTGCTGGAGGGCCCGGAGGCCACTCGCGAGGCGCGGATCATCGCCGAGATGCACCGGCTGGAGACGGCGCAGGCGGACGTGCTGCTCGACCACCTCGGCGACATCCGGCCCCACGACAGGCTGCTCGACGCCGGGTGCGGCCGGGGTGGCAGCAGCATCATGGCCAACCAGCGGTTCGGCTGCGAGGTCGACGGGGTGTCGATCTCGCAGAAGCAGGTCGACTTCGCCAACGACCAGGCCTCGCGGCGGGGCGTGTCCGACAAGGTGCGCTACCACTTCCGCAACATGCTGGACACGGGGTTCGAGACCGGGTCGCGCCGGGCCATCTGGAACAACGAGAGCACGATGTACGTCGACCTGGTCGAGCTGTTCGCCGAGCACGCGCGCCAACTGGAGTTCGGCGGTCGGTACGTCACCATCACCGGCTGCTACAACGACGTGACCGGCGGCCGGTCCAAGGCCGTGGCCCAGATCGACCAGCACTACACGTGCAACATCCACCCGCGCAGCGCGTACTTCAAGGCCATGACGGCGAACGGCCTCGTGCCCATCTCCGTCGTCGACCTGACCGCGCAGACGATCCCGTACTGGGAGCTGCGGGCCAAGTCGTCGGTGGCCACCGGCGTCGAGGACCCGTTCCTCACCGCGTACCGCGAGGGCAGCTTCCACTACCTGCTCATCGCCGCCGACCGCGTCTGAGATCGTCGCGGCCGAGGCACTGGAGGAGCTGGAGTCATGCCGGACCCGCACCACACCCTGTCCACGTTCACCGGTCTGGGCACCTCGGCCGCGCGGTTCGCGGCCCGGCTCGGGAGCGACGCCGAACTCGGGTCGCGCCATCCCGAGACCGGGCCCGATCCCGCGTACGCGCTCCGGTCGTGGGGCGCCGGGACGGCGTCGCCGCTGTACTGCCCGCTGCCCGAGCGCGTCGACGACGTCCTCGGGAAGGAGGTCGACCGGCGGCTGGCCGACTGGGCGGTGGGGTGCGGGTTCTCCGAGGAGGAGGCCGAGCAGCTCGGGAGGGCGGAGTTCGGCAGGCTGGTCGTGCTCGCCCACCCGGACTGCGACGACCCGGACCGGCTGCTCATCTCGGCGAAGCTGAACGCCGCGTGGTGGGCGGCGGACGACCTCTACGCGGACGACACCGCGCTCGGGGCCGTCCCCGCGGAACTCCCCCAGCGCCTGGCGCTGGCGATGGCCGCCATGGACCGGCTGCCGGACGCGGGCGGGTTCAGCCACGACCTCGACGAGGCGCTGCGCGAGGACCGGGTGCTGGTCGCGCTGCGGTCGGGCGTTGACTACCTGGCGCGCTACGGCAGCCCCGCGCAGGTCCAGCGGGTCTGCTACTCCACGTTCGCGATGTTCGTGAGCTGGACCGCCTACGCGGCCTGGAAGCACAAGGACGAGCAGCCGCCCGCGTGGGAGTACCTCGCGGCCCGGCAGCACGACAGCTTCTACACGTCCATGACCCTCATCGACGTGCTCGGCGGCTACGAGCTGGACTCGAACGTCTACTACGAGCCGCACGTGCGGCGGGCGGCGATCCAGGCCGGGACGGCGGCCGTGCTCGTCAACGACCTGTTCTCGGTGACGAAGGACCTGGCGGACGAGAACCCGCCGGGCAACATGGTGTTGCAGATCGCGGCCGAGCGGGACTGCTCGATCGAGGAGGCGACCGAGGCCACGGTGGAACTCCACAACGGACTCGTCCGCGATTTCCAGGCCCTGCACCGGAAGCTCCAGGCGTCGCCCTCACCCCAGGTGCGGCGGTTCCTGCGGGGGCTGCGGGCGTGGATGGGCGGCGGCTTCGAGTGGCACTCCACCAGTCCGCGCTACCGGACCGGGGAGTGAGTCGAGGGGTGTGGCCCGGTCGATCGTCGACCGGGCCACACCGCTGTCAGGCGCTTTCCGCCGCGGCGGCGCGTCCGGTCTGCCTGCCGGTGAACAGGCAGCCGCCGAGGAACGTCCCCTCCAGCGCGCGGTACCCGTGCACACCGCCCCCGCCGAAGCCCGCGACCTCACCCGCCGCGTACAGGCCGGGGACCGGTTGTCCCGTGGCGCCGAGCACGCGCCCGGACAGGTCGGTCTGCAACCCGCCGAGGGTCTTGCGGGTGAGGATGTTCATCCGGATGGCGATGAGCGGGCCCGCCGACGGGTCGAGGATCTTGTGCAGCGAGGCCGTGCGCGCGAGCTGGTCACCGCTGTAGGCGAGCGAGTTGCGGATGCCCATGATCTGGACGTCCTTCGTGAACGGGTTGTCGACCTGCTGGTCGCGCGAGGTGATCTGCCTGCGCAGCGCGTCGGCGTTGACCAGGTTGCCGCCCGCGATCCTGTTCATGCCCGCGACGAGGTCCGGCAGGGAGTTCGCGACGACGAAGTCCTCGCCCCTGTCCATGAACGCCTTGACCGGCGGGGGTGTGCTGTTGAGCAACCGGCTCGCGAGGTAGCCGATGAGGTCCTTCCTGGTGAGTTCGGGGTTCTGCTCGGACCCGGAGAGCACGAACTCCTTGTCGATGATCTTCTTGTTCAGCACGAACCACGAGTACGGGTGTCCGGTGCGCTGGATCAGCTCCAGGGTGCCGAGCGTGTCGTAGCTCGGCAGACCGGGGTTGGGGAGGCGGCGGCCGGTGGCGTCGAACCACAGCGACGAGGGCGCGGCGAGCACGCGGATCCCGTGGCCGGGCCAGATGGGGGTGTGGTTGGCCAACCCCTCGGTGTAGTGCCACATCCGGTCGGGGTTGACCAGCCGGGCCCCGGCCAGCTCGCTGATGGCCAGCATGCGCCCGTCGACGTGCGCAGGC
The DNA here is from genome assembly GCF_025061645.1 of Umezawaea endophytica. GTDB lineage: Bacteria > Actinomycetota > Actinomycetes > Mycobacteriales > Pseudonocardiaceae > Umezawaea > Umezawaea endophytica. Next base: position 599,853 of record NZ_JANYMP010000001.1, read on the forward strand.
ACGCCGGTGACCAGGCGGGTGGGCGGCGTGCCGAGCCGGGCGGGCCAGTTGCGCCGGACCAACTCCTGGTTGCCGCCGATGCCGCCCGAGGTGACGATGACCATCGGGGCGTACAGCTCGAAGTCACCGACCTTCGTGCGGGAACTCGGGGTGCCGCGCGCCGCGCTGCTGGGTTGCAGGACGCTGCCGCGCACGCCGGTGACGGCGCCGTTGGTGGTGATGAGCCCGTCGACCTGGTGGCGGAAGCGGAAGGTGACCAGGCCCCGCGCCACCGCGGCGCGCACGAGCTTCTCGAAGGGTTCCACCACACCGGGTCCGGTGCCGAGGGTCAGGTGGAAGCGGGGCACGGAGTTGCCGGGTCCGTCGGCGAACTGGCCGCCGCGTTCCGCCCAGCCGACGATGGGCACCCAGCTCACGCCGAGCCTCGCCAGCCACGCCCGCTTCTCCCCCGCGGCGAACTCCAGGTACTTGTCGGCCCACTTCGCGGCCCAGTGGTCGGCGCCCAGCGGGTTGTCGACGCCGCGGTCGAAGCCCGCCGTGTTGAACCAGTCGCCCCTGGCCAGGTCGAGGGAGTCCTTGATGCCCGCCAGCCGCTGCTCGGTGGAGTCGATGAAGAACAGCCCTCCCAACGACCAGAAGGCCTGACCGCCGAGGCTCGCCTCGGGTTCCTGGTCCAGCAGCAGGACCCGCCTGCCCGCGGCGGCCAGTTCGGAGGTGGCGACGAGCCCCGCGAGACCGGACCCGATGACGATCACGTCGGCGTCGACCCTCGGCGCGGCGGAGGCCTGCACCAGGCCGAGGGTGTTCATGGTGGTGGTCGCGGCGATGGCGCCTCCGGCCGCGAGGAGGTGGCGTCGGCTGATGTTCCTGCTGCGAGGTGAACTCATCGTTGAGCCCTTCAGTGGAACGGGAGGTGTGGCTGGTCGGCGGCGGCGACCGCGGGCTGGTCCGGACGGTTACTGTCGAGTAGTCACGTAACCAGTGAGGGCCCGGCCGGGGATAGGGTCGTGCCACCAATCGCCGTCGATCCCGTTGTGCCCCATCCACAACGACGTCCCGGAGGTGCCGTGCGGGATCACCGGATGACCGAGATCGCCCTGCGCGTCATGGGCGCGATGGCCGCCGACGACGGGGTGGTGGCGAGGGTCGTCGAGGCCGCGCGGGAGAACTCCCCCGAGGTCGCCCGCCTGCCGGAGGCGGAGAACCGCAGGCACATCGCGACCCTGCTCGCCGAGGGGGCGGCCCACCTCGAACGGGGGGACGGCGACTTCTCCGCCGCCCGAGCGCTGGGGGCCGACCGCGCGGCGCAGGGCGTCTCGATCGCGGGCCTGCTGCGCGGCGTGCACGCGGGCCGCGCCGAGGTGATCCGCGCGGGCGTGGAGTTCGCCCGCGCGACGGGTGTCGACGACACCTCGATCCTGGACTTCATCGTGGACGTGGACTCCTACGTCGCGGCGGTGGAGCGGCACATCATCAGCAGCTACCACACCGCCGAGTCGCGCCTGACCCGTGACCTGAACACCCAGGTGCTGCGCGGGCTGCTGGTCCAGGACAGCGCTCTCCCCGACCCCGTCGAACTGCACCGGGTCGGGCTCCACCTCGGCGGCCGGTACCACTGCGTGGTCTCCGAGGTGACCGACCCGAGCCACGCCAGGGCGTTGGAGCAACGCCTGCACGCCTTCGGCGGCGTCCACGGACTGGTCGAGGGACGGCTGGCGGGCGTCAGCCACCACCCGCCGTCCTGGCCGGACGACGACGCGCCGCTGCTCGTGGTCTCCCCCGCCCTGCCGGTGGCCGCGCTGCGCGGGATGTACCCGATGTGCTCGCAGGCCCTCTCCGTCGCGTCGGCCCGAGGAGCCCGCGGCGTCCACCGGCTCACCGACCTCGCGGCGGAGACCGCGCTGGCGTCCCACCCGGCGATGGCGGACACCCTGGCCGACGAGTTCCTGCACGCGCTCAACCCCAAGAGCGCCTTCCACCACGAACTGGTCGCGACCGCGCTGTGCTACCTCGACCACGGCCGCCGGATCGGCGCCACCGCGGCCGTGCTGCACCTGCACGCCAACACCGTCCGGTACCGCCTGGACCGCCTGGTCGAACTCGCGGCCGTCGACCTGGGCGACACCGCGCACCCCCACCGCTCCCACGTCCTCACCACCCTGCACACGTGGTGGGCGCTGCGCACCTGGATCGACCGCGGCACAACAGGTTCGTGACGGCAGCGCTCACGCCGACGGCGGTTCGCCCCACCGGCCGGTGTCGGCGAACCGCTCCAGCGCCGCCGCGGGCGCCGCCAGGTCCCAACCCCTGGCGGCGACCCAGCCGTCGTCGTAGTAGGTGTCCGCGTACGGGAGCCCGGAATCGCCCAGCACCATCACCACCGCCCCGCTCTCGCCGCGCTCGCGCATCCGCGACACGAGGTGGAACGCGCCGACCAGGCAGGCCCCGCTGGACGGTCCCGCCACCCACCCGGTGACGGCGCGCAGGTGGCGCGTCGCGGCGACGCTCGTCGCGTCGGGGACCGGGATCACCAGGTCGACCACCGAACCGTCGAACGGGGCCTCGATCCGCGGCCTGCCGATGCCCTCGACCTTGGAGGGCATGCCGGTGGCGTAGTCGTCGCACCCCGTCGCCCAGCCGGGGAAGTAGGCCGAGTTCTCCGAGTCCACCACGGCCGTGCGGGTCGGGCTCCCGGTCCGGCGGAGGTGGCGGCCGATCGCGCGCGAGGTGGCGCCGGTGCCCACGCCCGCCACGATCCACGCGGGCGCGGGTCCGCCGATCCGGTCGAGGTCGCGCAGGATCTCGGCGGCCAGGTTCTCGGGGCCGTCGCGGTCCACCGCCCCGCCGAGGTGCTCCAGGTGGTCCAAGTAATGGCCCCCGGTGTCCGCTGCCAGTCGTCGGGCCCGGTCGTACACGGCCAGCGGCGGGTCGACCGGGTGCCACCGCCCGCCCCGCTCCTCGATCCGCGCCAGCTTCGCCCTCCCGGTCCGCCGCGGGACCACCGCCGTGAACGGCAAACCCAGCAGCCGTGCGAAGTGCGCCTCCGCCACGGCCAGGTTCCCGCTGGTGGCCTCGACCAGCGGCGTGCCCTCGTCGATCAGCCCGCGGTGCAGCGCGTCGACGAGCAGGCCGCGGGCGAGCCCGTGCTTGAGGCTGCCGGTGGGGCGCGCCGACTCGTCCTTGACGAACAGGCCGACGGAATCGTCCCCCGGCAACGGGAACCGCCGCAGCGGCGTCGTCCCCTCCGCCTCACGCGTGGCGTCGAGCGTCTCGATCGCCGCTCGCGCCCAGTCGCTCACCGGTGTGCCGCGCACGGGTGCCTCCCATCGTGAGATCCCTACGCGCCACCATGCCGGCGCGCGGTCGGTGACCGAACTCCGTCACGCCGCGGGGCGGCCGAGGTGTCCCGTGCCCGGTTCCGGTAGCGCAGCGGCGATTCCCCCACCTCTCGCTTGAACGCGGTGCTGAAGGCGCTCTCCGACGCGTAGCCCAGTTCGACCGCCAGCGACCCGACCCGGACGTCGCGGTCCCGGAGCGCGCGCTGCGCCAGCAGCATCCGCCACCGGTTGAGGTAGGCCAGCGGCGGCACGCCCGCCGCGGCCCGGAAGCGCTCGGCGAACGTCGTCCGGGACATCGCCGCGGCGCGCGCCAACTCCTCCAGGCCCCAGGACTTCGCGGGGTCGGCGTGCATGAGGCCGAGCGCGGGCCGGACCCGCTCGTCGGTCAGCACCTGCAGCCACCCCGGCGGCAGTTCGGTCTGGTCGACGTGGGCGCGGAGCACTTCGAGCAGCAGGAGCTGGCAGTGCTGCCGGATCGCGAACGCGGAGCCCACGCGGTTCGCGGCCACCTCGTCGAACAGCCGGTGGATGCTGCCGCGCAGGTTGACCCCCGAGCGCGCCGCCGCCCGGACGTGCCCCAGCGGCGGGAGCGCTTGCAGCAGCAGTTCCTCGCCGATCGGGTTGAGCTCGACGCGCCCGCCGATCATGACGTCCTCCGGACCGTCGAGGCGGGTGACGGCGAAGTCCGCGTCCGGCACGACCACGCGGCGCGGTCCGTCACCGGTGCCGCCCTCGACGCGCAGCCACGACCGGTTGTTCAGGACGGCGACGTCGCCCGGTTCCAGGTCGACCGGCCCGTCGACGCCGTCGGTGGTCAGCCGGGCCCGCCCGGACACCATCGCGAAGAACTTCAGCCGCGTCTCGACGACCCCGCTCGACTCCCACGGGCCCCGCACCGACATCCCGCCGGACAGCACGCTGCGGACCTCGACGAGGTCGAACACCTCGGACAGATGATCGGCGGCCACGTCCGTACTCTCGCGCAAGAAATGCGGATCGTCAATTATTCAAAGTCCGGACGGCCGCGCTTAGCGTGGTGCCGTGACCCAGAAACAGCACCCCATCGGATCCGGTTTCACCGCCGCGTCGACGGCCGACGACGTCCTCGACGGAGTCGACCTGTCGGGCCGGGACGTCGTCGTCACCGGCGGCCACGTCGGACTCGGCCTGGAGACCACCCGCGCCCTCAGCGGGGCGGGCGCGTCCGTCACCGTGGGCTCGCGCGACCCGGAGCGCGCCGCCGCCGCGGTGGCCGGGATCGAGCGCGTCCGGGTCGAGCGGCTGGACCTCCTCGACCCGGAGTCGATCGACGCCTTCGCCGCCCGCTACCTCGACTCCGGCCGCCCGCTCCACGTCCTGCTCAACAACGCGGGCATCATGGGCGGCCCGCTGGTCCGCGACGAGCGCGGCTACGAGTCGCAGTTCGCGACCAACCACCTCGGCCACTTCCAGTTGACGCTGGCCCTGCTGCCCGCCCTGCGTGCCGCGCGCGGGGCGCGGGTCGTCAACCTGACGTCCGGCGGCCACCGGCTGTCCGACATCCGCTGGGACGACCCGCACTTCGCCACCGGCTACGAGCCCATGCTCGGTTACGGCCAGTCGAAGACCGCGAACGTCCTGTTCGCGGTCGAGTTGGACCGGCGCTGGGCCGCGGACGGGATCCGCGGTTACGCCGTGCACCCCGGCGTCATCGTCGGCACCGAACTGGGGCCGTCGCGGCCCGAGGACGGGCAGGCCGTGACGGGGGACCAGTTGCGGGCCATGGGGCTGGTCGACGACGACGGCCTGCCGATCATCGACCCGGAGCGCGGGCAGAAGACCGTGTGGCAGGGCATCGCCACGAGCGTGTTCGCCGCGACCAGCCCGCTGCTCGCCGACATCGGCGGCGTCTACCTGAAGGACAACGACGTCTCGCCGCTGGACACGCCGAGGGAGATCAACTTCGGCACCGAGCGGTACATCCCGGCCGACGTCGTGCCGCACGCCGTCGACCCCGAGTCCGCGCGGCGGCTCTGGGAGCTGAGCGAGCGCCTGCTCCGGGCCTGATGCCGCTGGTCCCGTCCGCCGCGACGACGGACGGGACCAGCGGTCCACCACCCCGCTTGCCAATTAGGGGCATATGCCCATACTCTGGCGACAGCACCCGAGAAGAAGGAAGAGAAGCCCATGTCGCAGCCGAAGAACGTCCTGGTCACCGCCGCCACCGGCAAGACCGGCGTCCACACGACCCGCCTCCTGCTCGAACGCGGCCACCACGTCCGAGCGCTCGTGCACCGCCTCGACGAGCGCTCGGCCCACCTGGCCGACCTGGGCGCGGAGGTGGCGGTGGGAGACCTGCTCGACCTCGCCTCGGTCACGTCGGCGACCCGCGGGATCGACACCGCCTACTTCGCCTACCCGATCGTGCCCGGCCTGGTGGACGCCACCGCGGTGTTCGCCGAGGCCACGGCCGACTCGGGCGTCCGGGCGATCGTCAACATGTCCCAGATCTCCGCACGGCGCGACGCGGTCAGCGACGCCGCGCGCCAGCACTGGATCGCGGAGCGGGTCCTCGACTGGTCCCCCGTGCCGACGACCCACCTGCGCCCGACGTTCTTCGCCGAGTGGCTGATCACCTTCCTGGACGACCGGGGTGTGCTCCGGCTCCCGTTCGCCGACGGCAGGCACGCCCCGATCGCCGCCGAGGACCAGGCGCACGTGATCGCCGCGATCCTGGAGGACCCCGAACCGCACGCGGGCGAGGTGTACCTCCTGCGCGGGCCGGTGGAGCTGAACCACACCGAGATCGCCGCGGAGCTGTCCGGCGCGCTCGGCAGGCCACTCTCCTACGAGCCGATCAGCCTGGACGAGTTCACCGCGACGCTGGAGGCGCGCGGGTTCGGCGCGCACACGGTCCAGCACCTGCGCAGCGTCGCGGTCGACTACCGGAACGGGATCTTCGCGGGCACCGACGACGTGGTCGCGACCGTCGGCGGGAAGGTGCCGATGACCGTCGCGGAGTACGCCGTCCGCAACGAGGAGTTCTTCGAGGACAAGGGGTCCTGGGCCTTCTGGTGATCGGACTGGCAAAAAGGGGAGTATGCCCGTATCGTTCGCGGGCGTACTCCCCTCCTTCGAGCGGACCAGAGAGCCGGGTGCGGTGATGCGCGTGTCAGGTGTGCCGGACTGCTACGTCACGTCCATGCGCAAGGCGTCGCGCAGGCTGACCCAGCTCTACGACGAGGCGATGGCGCCGTCCGGTCTGCGCTCGACCCAGTTCTCGATCCTCGCCGAGCTGAGCGAACCCACGCAGGGGCCGCCGACCATGGGCGAGCTGGCCGAGGTCCTGGTGCTCGACCGCTCCGGCCTCGGCCACTCGCTGCGGCCGCTGGAACGGGAGGGCCTGATCGAGTTCGAGGTCAACCCGGACGACCGCCGCAGCCGGATCGTCGTGCTCACGAAGGCGGGCCGGGACCGCTACCGGCAGGCCCACGAGCTGTGGCGGTCGGCGCAGGAGCGCTACCGCTCGGCCACCGGCGCCGCCGAGGCGGACGAGCTGCGCGACCGGCTCCAGGCCATCGCCCACGACGACCGGCTGGCCTGAGGTCCTCGGATCAGCCGAGCAGGACCGGGATCCTGGTGTGCCCGTTGGACAGGAACGAGTGCACCGGGGTCAACGCGGACACCGGTTCGGCCAGGGTCATTCCGGGGAAGCGGTCGAACAGCGCGGGCAGGGCGATCCGCGCCTCCAGGCGGGCCAGCGGGGCACCGAGGCAGTGGTGGACGCCGTGCCCGAAGGCGAGGTGCTGCTTCAGTTCGCGGGTGATGTCGAAGTCGTCCGCGCCGTCGCCGTAGTACTCGGGGTCGCGTCCGGCGGCGGCGTAGGCCGCGAGGACGGCGTCGCCCTTCGGGATCGTGCCGCCGCCCGCCAGCGCGATCTCCTCCACCGCGAAGCGGAGCGGCAGGTACGGCACCGGGGCCTGCCAGCGGAGGGTCTCCTCGATGACGTCGTTCCACGACCGCTGCCCGGTGAGCACCAGCTCCCGCTGGTCCGGGTGGGTGAGCAGGGCGGTGATCGCCTGGTCGAGGAGGTTCACCGTGGTCTCGTGGCCCGCGGTCAGCAGCAAGAGCAGGGTGTCGACGAGTTCCACCTCGTCGAGCGCGCCCTCCTGCGCCTCGATCAGCGCGCTGGTCAGGTCGTCTCCGGGCGAGCGCCGCTTCTCGGCGACCAGTTCGCCGAACGTGGTGTAGATCGTCGTGGTGTTCGCCATCGCCTCCTCGGGCGTGGCGGTCGTGTCGAACACGGTGTCCACCGCGCCGCGGATGGTCTTCCGCTTGTCCTCCGGCACGCCGAACAGCCGGCAGATCACCTCGACCGGCACCGGGTTGGCGTACAGCGACCGCAGGTCGACCGGCTCGCCGGGCGGAGCGGCGGCGATCGTGTCCAGCAGCCCGCCGACGATCCGCTCGATCACCGGCCGCATGGCCTCCGTGCGGCGGGCGGTGAACGCCCCGGCCACGATCGACCGCAGCCGCCGGTGGTCCTCGCCGTAGGCGGTGAACATGTTCCGCACCGAAACCCAGAGCCGGAGCGGCCAGTCCTCCGCGATCTCGCCGCCGGTCCACGCCGCCCAGTGCCGGGTGCCGTCCTTCGACACCCGCGGGTCCATGAGCAGCTCGCGCAGCAAGGTCGGGCTGGTCACCGCCCACACCCCGACACCGCCCGGCAGCTCCACCCGGACGACCTCCCCCAGCGCGCGGAGGCGCGCGCCCTCGGCTTGGACGTCACCGCCGGTGACGTCGAGGACGAACGGTCGCTGTGCCATGGCCGGGTTCCCCTCCCGCACGAACGGACTGCCCACCCCAGCGTGCACGTCCCGGCGGGAACCCGCGTCGACCGGATGACCGACAGCGTGCCGCCCTCCCGCCGTTTGTAGCATCGTGGAACGCCGATTCCACCCGGACCGGCACGTCGAGGCAGAACGGACCACGCATGGAGCCCGAGGAGTTCCGCGCCGCCGCGCACGCGCTGGTGGACTGGATCGCCGACTACCGCGAGCGCATCCCGGAGCTGCCGGTGCAGTCCCAGGTCAAGCCCGGTGACGTGGCGGGGCTGCTGCCGGTCTCGGCCCCGGCCGCGCCCGAGTCCTTCGACGCCGTCCTGCGCGACCTCGACCACGTGGTCGTGCCCGGCATCACGCAGGTGCAGCACCCGAACTACTACGGCTGGTTCCCGTCCAACGCGACACTGAGCTCCGTGCTCGGCGACTTCGCCACCGCGGGCCTCGGCGCGCTGGGCATCACCTGGCAGTCCGCGCCGTCGCTGACGGAGGTGGAGGAGGTCGTCGTCGCCTGGCTGCGCGAGCTGACCGGCGTCCCGGAGACCTGGTACGGCGTCATCCAGGACACCGCGTCGACCGCGTGCCTGGTGGCGCTGCTCGCCGCCCGCGAGCGGGCCACCGACTACTCCGAGACGCGCGGCGGCCTCCAGGCGGAACCCGCGCCGATGACCGTCTACACCACCGAGTACGCGCACTCGTCCATCCCCAAGGCGGTCGCGCTGGCCGGGTTCGGGATGGACAACCTCCGGGTGGTCGAGACCGACCCGTGGACGCGGGCCCTGCGTCCCGCGGCCCTCGCCGAGGCCATCGCGGCGGACGTCGCCGAGGGCCGCCGCCCGGTCGCCGTGGTCGTGAACATCGGCACGACCGGCACCACGGCCGTGGACCCGCTGGCCGAGATCGTCCCGATCGCCCGCGAGCACGGCATGTGGGTGCACGTCGACGCCGCGATGGCGGGCTCCGCGCTCCTGCTCCCCGAGCAGCGCGGCCTGGTCGACGGGCTGGAGGGCGCCGACTCGCTCACCTGGAACCCGCACAAGTGGATGGGCACGGTCCTCGACTGCTCGCTGATGTACGTCGCCGACCCGGAACACCTGGTGCGGGTCATGGCGACCGACCCGTCCTACCTCCGCTCCACAGTGGACGGTTCGGTGACCCAGTTCAAGGACTGGGGCATCCCGCTCGGCCGCCGCTTCCGCGCGCTCAAGCTGTGGTTCCAGCTCCGCCTCGACGGCGTGGAGGCGATCCGCGACCGGCTGCGCCGCGACCTCGCCAACGCCCGGTGGCTCGCCGACCAGGTCGAGGCGGCGCCGCGCTGGCGCGTGCTGGCACCGGTGTCGCTGCAAACCGTGGTGCTGCGCCACGAACCACCGGACGTGGTGTCACCGGACGGCGAGGTCCTCGACGGCGCCGCCCTCGACGCGCACACCCTCTCCTGGGTCGACGCGATCAACGACTCGGGCCGGGCGTTCATCACCCCCGCCAAGCTCGACGGCCGCTGGTCGGTCCGCGTGTCGATCGGCGCCGAACCCACCACGGCCGCCGACGTCGCGGCGCTGTGGGACCTGTTGCGCAGCACGGCCGAGCGCGGCTGACCCACCCGGTTCAGCGCTCGGGTGGGTGCACACGAACGGCTCCGGTCCGGTCGAGCGAACGTGCGAAGGGGCCATTAACGCTTCCCCGAGCCCGACGTATTCACCGATGGGCAATTCAGCCCGCGATTCCATTCGAGCTGTTCATCCGTGGAGGAGTGTGCAATGGGCGGTTTCATCAATGCCACAGCGGGAACGGGCAACGACGCGTCGGAGAGCGAGGTCCGATGTGGACGAGCGCTGGCGGGACTGCTGCCCCCGAAGCACACGGTGGTCCTCTTACCGCCGAGCGGGCACAGAGCCGCGATCGGGGGAAGCGGCTCGACGGCCGACTTCACCGTGTACACCGGGGGCAGCGAACTGAGCGTCGCCAAGCCGCTGCTGGAGGTCCAGGAGAACGAGAACTACTGGGGGACGATCGACGCGTACACCCCTGACCGGTACAACCCCGCGGGCTCGGTCAGCATGGTCAGCGACAAGCTGAACACCCAGGCCACCGCCGTCATCGTGGACCTGGTGAACATCACCAACGACAAGCAGCGCGCCGAGGTCGTCACGAAGATCATCGCCATGGTGGACAAGAGCTTCAAGGGCCGCATGGTCATCTTCCACTACCAGGGCACGAACCGCGTGTACAACCGGGTCGGCAGTTTCGAGGACACCAGGGACTCCTTCATCTGACGGAGGACGACGCCCGCGGGGACGTCACCCCTGTGAGCGGACGAGCCTGACGGTGTTCCAGGACACCGGTGGGAGCACGACGGTCAGGGTGTCGCCCGTGAGGTCGGTGGGCTGCGGGCGTGGGACGACGCGGTCGGGGTCGTGCTCGGTGTTGGTCGCGGAGGTGTCCGGGTCGGAGAGCGTCCACGACTCGGCCACCTCGACGGCGCCGAAGGCGAGGGACACCCGCAGTTCCACGGGTTCCGCGCGGTGGCGGTTCACCGCGAACACCACGACGTCGCCGGTGGCGGGGTCGTGGGTCGCCACGGCGTCGACCACCGGGACGTCGCCGTAGCGCGCCGTGGGGTAGGTGGGCGAGACGGCTTCCACCCGCAGCACCTGTCCCCCGGCCAGCCTGGAGGTCAGCGCGAACGGGTGGAAGGTCGTCTGCCGCCAGGCCGGGCCGCCCGGTTCGCTGCGGATCGGCGCGATGACGTTGACCAACTGCGCCTGGCACGCGGCGGCGACCCGGTCGCTGTGGCGCAGCAACGAGATCAGCAGGCTGCCCACCACGACGGCGTCGGTGACGTCGTACCGGTCCTCGATGACACGGGGCGCGACCTCCCACTCCACCGGCGGATCGGCCTGGAACCGCTTCTGGTACCAGACGTTCCACTCGTCGAACGACAGGCCGATCCGCTTGGGGCTCTTGAGCCGCGCGCCGACGGCGTCCGCCGTGGCCACGACCCGGTCGATGAAGTAGTCCATGTCCACCGCCGAGGCGAGGAAGCTGTCGACGTCGCCGTCGAGCACCTCGTAGTAGGCGTGGCAGGAGATGTGGTCGACCTGGTCGTAGGCCAGTTCCAGGACGGTCGCCTCCCACTCGCCGAAGGTGGGCATGGCCGAGTGGGAACTCCCGCAGGCGACGAGTTCGAGCCCCGGTTCGGCCTGGCGCAACGCCCTCGCCGTCTCGGCGGCGAGCCTGCCGTACTCGTGCGCGGTCTTGTGGCCGGTCTGCCACGGCCCGTCGAGCTCGTTGCCCAGGCACCACAGCGTCACGCCGTGCGGCGCCTCGGACCCGTTGGCGCGGCGCAGTTCCGACAGGTGCGTGCCGCCCTCGTGGTTCAGGTACTCGTGCACGTCGAGCGCTTCGGCGACGCCCCTGGTGCCGAGGTTCACCGCGTACATGACCTCGACGTCGGCCTTGCGCGCCCAGCGCACGAACTCGTCGACGCCGACCTCGTTGGTCTCGATGCTGTGCCACGCCAGGTCTCGGCGCACGGGACGGGACGCGGCCGGGCCGATCCCGTCCTCCCACCGGTAGCCGGACACGAAGTTGCCCCCCGGGTAGCGCACGAGCGAGACGCCGAGTTCCCGCGTCAGCGCGAGCACGTCGCCGCGGAAGCCGTCCTCGTCCGCCGTCGGGTGCCCCGGTTCGTAGATGCCCGTGTAGACGCAGCGGCCCATGTGCTCGACGAACGACCCGAAGATCCGCCGCCGCACGGGTGCGACCACGTGGTCGGGGTTGAGGACGAGTGACGCGTTGAGCACGGTTCCCCCGGAGGTGGTCGCGGTTTCGGTGGTGGGCAGGGACTACTTCAGGGCGCCCGCGCCGACCCCGCCCCGCCAGAAGCGCTGGAGCAGGACGAAGGCGGCGATCAGCGGGACGATCGCGAACAGCGCCCCCGTGACGACGAGGTTGAACAGCACCCTGGTGCCCGCCTCCTGCTGCGCGGTGTTGAACCACGTCGTCAGCCCCACGGTCAGCGGGTAGAGGTCGGTGTCGCTGAGCATCACCAGCGGCAGGAAGTAGTTGTTCCACGTCGCCACGAGCGTGAACAAGAAGACGGTGACGAGCGCCGGCCGGATCATCGGCACCACGATCTGCCAGAAGATCCGCAGTTCCCCCGCCCGGTCGACGCGGGCGGCGTCGATCAGCTCCACCGGCACGCTCTCGGTGACGTGCACGCGGACCAGGTACGCGCCGAACGGGCTGAGCAGCGACGGCAGGATGATCGCCCAGACGGTGTTGACGATCTCCAGCCGCGACAGGATCAGGTACGTGGGCAGCACCAGCGCCGTGGCGGGCACCATGATCATGCCGAGCAGCGCGGTCTCGAAGAACCGCTTGCCCCAGAAGGAGAAGCGGGCCAGGCCGTACCCCGCCGCCGCGGCGAGCGCCGTCGCGCCGACCGCGCTCACCCCGGAGTACAGCGCCGTGTTGGCCAGCCAGCGGCCGTAGGCGCCGTCGTCCTCGCGGAAGAGCTGGACCACGTTGTCCACGAGTTGCCCACGCCTGCGGAACCGGAGCCCACCGACACGTCGATGCCGTTGGCCACGGCGAGGTTCTTCGTCAGCGTGCTGGAGGAGCGGTCGAAGGCGAACCCGGTCTTCGGGTTGTCCCAGGCCGTGCTGCGCTCGATCCGGTGCCCGCCGGGGTTGTCGTTGTCCACGAAGCCGCTCGCCGCGTTGTCCCACGCCATGCCGTCGCGGACGGTGTGGTCGGCCGCGACGCCGTTGCCGCCGAGCTTGAACCCGTTGCCGTCACCAGTGAAGCCGGGCAGGTTCCAGCGGTTGAACCCGTTGCCCCAGCCGAGGGTGAGCTCGGTGAGGATCGGCGAGGAGAACATCCAGTAGTCGAGCCCGTCGTCGGAGTTGTTCCACAGCCTCGCGCCGCGCACGACGTTGCCCGCGCCGCTGCCCTCCTTGATGGCCAGGCCGTCCGCGCTCTCGCCGTTCTTGCGCGGGTCGCGGTTGCCGTAGGAGTCGAGGTCGACGACCAGGTTGCCGCTCGACGCGCCCTGGACGTGCAGTCCGGACTCGTAGTTGTCCCTGGTGACCAGCCGCTCGAAGACGCTGCCGTTGGTGTCCAGGGCGAACACCCCGTACGGGCCGTGGACGACCTCCAGCCCGACGATCCGCCAGTGGTCGCCCTCGACGTGGATGGCGCCGCGTTCAGCGCGCGGGATGCTCGACCCCACCGCGCCCGGTGTGTGCGGCATGTTCTCCCCGTCGACGACCACCCGCTCACCCCCGTGGTTGCGCAAGGTGATCGGCAGGCTCGACGTGCCGTCGCGCAGCAGCCGGACGTTGGTGTCGGGCGCGTAGGTGCCGCCGCGGAGGGAGATTGTGGTGCCGGGCCGGGCGAGGTCCACCGCCTTCTGGATCGTGCGCAGCGGCGCGGCGAGCGTGCCGGGGTTGGCGTCGTCACCGCCGGTGGCCACGTACAGGGCGTCGACCGGCGCGGGGGCCGCGTCGAGCGGCGGTGCCGCCAGGACGGAGGCCACGGCCAAGGCGGTTCCCGCGACGAGCAGCGTCGCCCTCATCGATTTCCTCCTGCGGTGGTGGGGTTGGGACGTGCGGAGCCGGGACCGCGGTCCCGGCTCCGACGGCCGCTACTTCTGGGTGATGTCGGACGGTTGGTAGAGGCAGTTCACGCCGTCGGCGCCGGAGCCGATCTTCGTCGGCTCGCTGCCCTTCGGGACGCCCTTGTACTTGTCGCAGATCGAGGTGCTGCCGTAGACGGTGATCCGGGAGAAGCGGGCGGTGTCGCCCCAGTTGGTGTTGATGCCCGCGAGCACCTTCGTGGACCGGGCGGTCACGCCGTCGAGCACGACGTGCCGCTGGTAGGAGTTGGTGCAGTTGCCGCAGGCCCGGTAGAGCTTGCCGGAGCTGTGGACCTGGAAGTTCCGGATGGTGACGGTGCCCGCGCCGTTGTGCTGGAAGACCTTGTCCGAAGCGGACTTCGCGCCGCCGCCGTCCACCAGGTAGGTGGCCGACGAGCTGGAGCTCAGGAAGGTCGCGGCGTCCTCGCCCACGTCGTTCCACCACACGTTGCGGATCGTGCAGGACCCCTCGCAGTGGATGCCGTCACCGGCGGGCGCGTCCAGGAAGACGTTCTGGATGGTGCCGCCGTTGGCCACGACGAACATCGGGTCCTGGCTCTCGCCCTGGCCACCGTCGCCGATGCCGTAGTAGCGCTTCATCCCGCCGTCGAAGAACGTGCCGACGTCCTTGGTCGTCGTCTGGTGCACGCTGCCGGTGTCGGACGGCCACGACCCGCTGCCGTCACCACCGCCGGGCGGCGGTGACGTGGTGGTGGTCGTGGTCGTCGTGGTGGTGGTGGTCGGGTTCGTCCCGCCACCGGACGGCGTGAACGTCCACTGCTTGGTGGAGGCGCTGTCGCAGGAGTTCGTCTGCACCAGCGCGCCCGCGGAGGTGGAGTTGTCCTTGAGGTTCATGCACTTGCCGCCGTTGGTGTCGACCACCCGGTAGGCGCTGCCGCTCTCGGTCAGCGACCAGGTCTGGCCCGCGGACCCGGTGCACGACTGGAGTTCGATCACCTTGCCCGCCGACGTCGAGGCGTCCCGGACACCGACGCACAGCCCACCCGCGGCCGACGCGATCCGGAACCCGCCGCTGACCGCCGTCAACGTCCACCTCTGGCCCGCGCACGCCGACTGCTGGAGCTGCGCACCCGCGTCCGCGCTCGGTGCGGCGAGGCAGAGCCCGCTGCCCGCGTTGGTCACCGCGTAGGTCCCGGCGCCGACGGCGGCCTGCGCCGTCGAGGCGATCGGCCAGGCCGCGACGGTGGCGACCAGCGCCGCGGCACTCGCCGCCGCGGCCAGACCGACGCGCCACCGCCGTGGCGCGCGCGTGGTCGGGGGTTGAACCGGTGTGCTCATGACGACTCCGACTTCCCTGGGATCAGCGGTGGACACGATTCGAAAGAGCACGGCGAAACGGCCTCTCCGACCGATTCAGCCCTGCGACCCGAGGAAAGGAGGCGGTCACCCGTGCCGAATCGGGAATTCACCGATCCGCCGTCGGACGACCGAGGCAGCGCCTCCGGGTTTTCCCTACGTCGCTGTACGGAAACCGCTCTCACGCCGAATGCTAGACACCGTTGAACTGGCCGGTCAACGGCAGTCGCGTTCGACGAAGTCCCACGTCAGGAACGTCGAACAGGATCGAATACCGAGGTCGGCTACCGTCGAATCGATCACCCGTCACGCCTTCTCGACCGGAAATAGACGCGAATGGTCATACTCGTGAACAGAATCCGCCCGCAAAAGGCCGACGGGCGGTCGCGCCGGACATCCGGTATTCGCGTCCGCCGAAGTCACCGGGCGAACACGACAGCTCCCGAATCCCGGAACTCGACGCGGCTACAGCCAGCGCAGCGCCGCGTCGACGCAGTCCTCCGGGCGGCTGTTGAACGCGATGGCCGCGTCGGGCGCGTGCCGCCGCACCAGGTTGACCACCTTCTCGAACACCTCGACCAGCGGCTCGTGCGTCCGGAGGCCGCCCCCGATCACCACGCAGCCGTACTCCGCGCCGGTCAACGCCTCCACGACCGCGGCCTCCAGGCCCTCGTCCACCGCGAGCAGGCACCAGTCCGCCTCGACGCCCCGCTCCTCGAACCGCGCCCGACCACGCGCCAGCGCCGCCCGCACCGGCTCCGGGTCCCACCCGTCGAGCTTGGCGGGGTCGAGCCCGACCACGAGCACCCGTGCCACCACCACGGCCACCTCCCGCTCGCGGAGCGCGCCACGACGGCGAGCACCAGCGGTCCACATGGTGCCGGCACCTCCGGTCGTCCTGCCCCTCACCACACCAAGACCACTCGGCTAGGTAGGTGGCGTTCCGGGGAGAGGCGACATGACCGTCACAGGCAAGGCGGCCGGTAGCCGTGCACGCGCAGGCCGCGGAACTCCAGCTCGTTGGCGGTCTTGCCGACGAACACGAACCCGCGCGCCTCGCGGAGCGCGGAGTCGAACGAGTACGTCGGCTTCCCGAGTTCCGGGAGGGTGGTCCACGCTTCCGGCCGGAAGCTGAAGAACCGGGTCACCGTTCGCCCGCCGGTGGACGGCACGAGCGTGAGCCACTTGTCGCCGCCGCTCCAGTGCGACGCGGGGCGCAACTGGAGGTACACGTCGTCGGTCGCGCTGTAGGTCAGCCGGAAACCCGCGGACCGGGACAGGTCGACCTGGGCCTCGAACTGGTTGGCGAGCCAGAGCACCACGACGTGCCACTCGGCGTTGAGGAACGACACCCTGGCCGTGTAGCCGGTCCTGCCGTGCCCTTCGCGGACTGGGGTGAGCAGGCTGCCGGTGGCGGGCACGGTGGCGCCTTCCCCACTGGCCAGCCACTGCTGGAACCGGTCGATCGACGGCGTCCGGCACTCACGGGAATACCCGCTGTCCGACCCGTGATCCCGTTGCGCACCAGCGGTTCCCGGCGCCATCACCAGGGACAGCGCCAGTCCCACGACCGCCAGCCCCGCCACGACGACCTTCCGCACCCGGCCCACCCGCTCTCACCGTCGACGGCCGACCAAGATCCACCGGGACGCTACCACCGACGCGCGGGGACGCACCGGAGGTTCACTGGTTTGGACCATTCCACCGGTGCTCACCCGCGACTGGTCAGCAGGTACCTCTCGTCGGAGGTGGGACCGCCCCACAGCCGAGGATCGTCCAGCGCGCGGACGAGGACTTCGGTCCTGTGCCGTCCCACGAGGTCGCGGCACCGGGCGGCGCTGATCCCGGAACCGGTCGACCAGAGCCCTTCGACCAGGACCAGCCGTCCGCCGGGGCGGAGCAGCCGCAGCCAGCGGGCCAGCGCGGCGTCCGGGTCGGGCAACGCCCACAGCACGTGCCGGGCGAACACGACGTCCACCGACGCGGGGTCGAACGGTGGATCCGCCGCGTCGCCCTGGCTCACCCGCGCCGACAGGCCCACCTTGGCCCTCGCCGCCGCGACCATCGCGTCGGACAGGTCCACGCCCCGCACGTCGTACCCCGCCCCGGCCAGCAGGGCCGTGACGCTCCCGGTCCCGCACCCCAGATCGGCGACCCGCGCGGGGACGGGCGGCATCTCGGGCAGCAGCACCTCTTCCCACGCGGCGCGAACGTCCGGATCGAGCAGCCCGTGATCCGGTTCCTCGTCGAAGCTCGCGGCTTGGGCGTCCCAGAACTTCCGCACGTCGCTCGTCACGTGCCCCAGTCTGCCGAACCCCGCTACGAGTGCGGTGTGCTGAGCGCCGGAACGGCGGCCTCCG
Source organism: Umezawaea endophytica (assembly GCF_025061645.1). GTDB lineage: Bacteria > Actinomycetota > Actinomycetes > Mycobacteriales > Pseudonocardiaceae > Umezawaea > Umezawaea endophytica. The sequence continues at coordinate 617,326 of NZ_JANYMP010000001.1, forward strand.
CCGGGCGTTCGGCGCGGACCGCGGCGATGCCCGCGAGGATCAGCGCGCCGCCCACCAACTGCCACGGGGTAAGCGCTTCCCCCAGCAGGAGCCAGGCGAACACCGACGCGGACACGACCTCCAGCAGTCCGATGAACGACGCGAGCCTCGACCCGAGGATCCCGGACGCCGTGATCCCCGAGGCGTAGGCGAGCGCGGTGCCGACGACCGCGACGATGAGCAGCGGCACCCACCACGGCGCGGTGAGGTCGAAGAAGGGGACTGCGCCGAACGTGGCGGTGAACGGGAGCACGCCGAGCGCGCCGGTGAGCGCCACGACGGGCACGGCCAGCAGCATCCCGGCGCCCGCGAGCGCGACCGGGGGGAGGCCGTTGTTGGCGCGGGCGGCGATCGTGAAGTACACGGCGCACCCGATGGCGGCGCCGAAGGCGGCGATCAGGCCGATCGGGTCCACGGCCCGGATCGCGCCGGGGCCGATCACCAGCACCAGCCCGCCGACCGCGAGCACCGAGCCGACCAGGACGACCGGCGCGGGGACCCGCCTGCTGACCGCCCAGGTGAACCCGACCAGGATCAGGGGGGCGAGGAACTCGATGAGCAGCGCGGTCGCCACCGGGATGCGCTGGATCGCGGCGTAGTAGAGGACCTGGGTGATCGCCACGCCGACGACGCCCATGCCCAGCACCGGCCACCGCGCCTGCCAGAGCACGGCCCACCGGCCCCGCAGCGACACGACGACGAACGGCAGGAGCACGAGTCCGGCGACGAGCGCGCGGGCCGTGACGGCGGCGGCCGGGGACCAGCCCGCCTCCAGCAGCGGTTTGACGAACGCCCCGGACGTGCCGAACGAGATGAACGAGACCGCTGCCGCGATCAAGCCCGCGGACATCGGCGGAACCTTCATGCCTGCCTCCCCGATCCGAGCGCTGTCATGACCTAACCTGGATGTCACCCCTGACGCTAGGCCGGTCCAGGTAAGGAGTCAATTTGCGTTTCGCCCCTGACACGGAGGAGTCGCTGGCCGTCATCGTGGTGCTCTGCAACACCGACCCCGCGGCGTCGCGCAGCGGCACCGACGAGCTGGCCACCGTCGAGCAGCTCGCGGAACTCCTGGGCCGCTACCCGTACACCGGGCGCATCGACCACGACGAGGCGGAACTGCGCGACGTCCACCGCACGCGGGCCCTGCTGAGGCACGTGTGGACGCTCGACCGCGACGACGCCGTCGAGGCGGTCAACAAGATGCTGCGCGACGCCAAGGCCCTCCCCCACCTCGTGCGGCACGACTCGCTGGACTGGCACATGCACGCCACCGAGCCGGAGGCCCCGCTGGCCGAACGGCTCAGGGTGGAGGCCGCGCTGGCCTTCATCGACGTGATCCGGATGAACGAGATGGGCCGCCTGAGGATCTGCGAGGCCGACGACTGCGCCGGACTCGTCCTCGACCTGTCCCGCAACGGCCTCAAGCGGTTCTGCGGCGTGCGGTGCGGCAACCGGATGAACATGATCGCCTTCCGCGAGCGCCGCGCCGAGAACGGCTGACCCGACGGCACGACATGTGACCCAGGTCACGGCAACTGGATTACCCGATCCCGCGTGACCACTCCGGACGCAGATCGCGTCATCGAGTGGCGGTGCCGCGGGGGGTATTCGCGGCCCGCTTCCCAAGGGGGTCAACCATGAGATTCGCCGTGCTTTCGCTCGTCCTCACCTCGGTCTTCACGTTCGCCGCACCGGCGAACGCCGCGAACGAGGCAACCGCCGCGGACGAGGTGACCGCCCGCGCCGACCTCAACGGTGACGGCGTGCTCGACACGGTGGTCGCCCAGGCCATCGAGGGCAACCCGGACGAACAGCTCCTGGTCGCCACCATCAACGGCGTGCGGCTCGACGCCCGCGTGCCGCTCTACTCCCGCATCGGCGTCCCGCCGCTGCAAGTGGTCGACCTGAACGACGACGGCACCGACGAGGTCATGGTGACCGAAGCGCTGGGCGCCAACACCGTGACGGTCAGCACCTGGGGCCTCTACGGCGGCCTGCGCCCGGTGACCTGGCCGAACGGCGAGGTCATGAAGGTGTGGGAAGGCGGGGGCATCTCCAGCCTCTCCGCGTACGGGTGCGAGCAGGCGGGCGGCGGCCGCAGGCTCGTGCAGGTGTCGACGTCGGTCGACTGGAACACCCTCATCTACTCCGGCGACCGGATCACCTACTCCCTCGCCGGGAGCGTGGCGACCGAGACGTCCCGCGTCCCGGTCTCCGGGAAGCGGGACGACCCGGCCCTCCAGACCGACCCGGCCGCCTGCGCCTGACACGGGGTCGTCGCCCGGCCGTGGAGGGTCTCACCGAGCCCTCCACGGCCGGATCGTCTCCGTCCCCTGTGGACAACCGCGCTCGACCACTTGATCAAGCCGCACAACCTCACGCGCGTCCCGGACGTCCACTGTGCATGACCTCGACTACCGCGCGTTCCGCCGCGACCCTCACGATCCTCGGCACCGTGCTGGCGATGACGACCGCGCCCGCCAACGCCGCCGGTGAAGGCACCGTGGTGACCACGGTGCCGGAGGCGGACCGGGTCGCCGCGGTGTCCTACTGGACGCCGGAGCGCCTGGCGCTCCTCGGCTCGGACGACCGCCTGGCCCCAGCCGAGACCACCGCCACCGTCTGGGGTGGCGCGACGCCTCCCGGCGTGGGGCGGCTGTTCCTCACCTTCACGCCCGGCGGTGACGCGTCCTGCACGGCGACCGTGGTCCCCAGCTCCAGCAAGGACGTCGCGTTCACCGCGGGCCACTGCGTCAACGGCGGCCTGGACCGGTGGGACAACCCGATCAAGGTCTCCAACGTCGTGTTCGTGCCCGGCTACCACGACGGCGAGGGGCCGCACGGGGTGTTCCCGGTGCGGGCGTTCGCCTGGCCCGACACCTACCGGGGCCCGTCCAGCGCGCTGGACGACGACGCGGTGATCGCCGTCGACCCGGTGGGCGGGGCCCACGTCGCCGACGTCGCCGGAACGCAGGACATCTCGTTCGACCCGGTGGCGTCCCCCGTGGGCACGACGATCCTGGGCTACCCGGTGTCGCGGCTCGCCAGGGGCGAGTCCCTGGTGTCCTGCGCGCTGCCCTCCACCCTGAAGACCAACTCCGTGTACTCGTCGTGGCAGTCCTACTGCGACATGGCGGGCGGCTCCAGCGGCGGCCCGTGGCTCAGGGACTTCGACCCCGCCACCGGGAGGGGAACCCTCTTCTCCGTCACCAGCAGGGGAACCGTCAACGAGGACGGCACCACCGCCGACCTCAACGGCGCGGCTTTCACCGACGCCGTGCGGACCCTCCACCAGACCGCCGGGGACCTCTGACGGGTCACCGCCGCACCGCGACCCCGGCCAGGACCGCCGAGCCGTTCGGGGAGGCGAAGGTGACCGTGCGCGCGGACGCGCTGGAGTTCTCCGGGTGCCAGAGCGGAGTCCAGACCAATCCGGGGTCGACCACCTCGAAGTCGCCGAACAGCGCCGTGATCTCGGCGCGGCTCCGCCAGACCACCGGGTTGCCCGCGGCGTCGTAGAGCTGCTTGAGACGGGCGAGCCTGGCGTGCGCGTCGGGTGGGACGCCGTCGTCGGTGACGTGGGACAGGGCGAGGTAGGAGCCCACCGGGAGCAGGTCCCGGTAGCGGGCGACGACGGCGGGCCCGATGTCCCGATCCGTGACCGGGTCGGGCTGCTGGACGTGCAGCACCGCGATGAGCAGCAGGGCGATCGGCTGCCCGGTGTCGATGACGCCGGTGGCCAGCACCCGCCGCCAGAGGTCGTCCGGGTCGCGCAGGTCGGCCTGGACCGCCGCGTGGCGCTCGGGGTCGCCGTGGTCCTCCAGCAGGAGGCGGGAGTGGGCCACGGCGACGGGGTCGTGGTCGACGTACACGACCCGCGCCGCGCCCGGCGCCACCTCGTCGGCGACCTGGTGGGCGTGGCCCATGGTCGGCACCCCGGAGCCGATGTCGACGAACTGGCGGACGCCGCGGCTCACGACCAGGTGGCGCACCAGGCGGTGCAGGAACAGCCGGTTCGCCACCGCCATGTCGCGCGCGAGCGGGAACTCGGCCAGGACGCGGTCGCCGAACTCCCGGTCGACCGCCCAGTTGGTGCTGCCGCCGAGGAAGTAGTCGTACACCCGCGCGACGCTCGGCCGTTCCAGGTCCACGTCGCGCGGCGGGTATGCCCCGCCCTCCGGCACGGTCACGGTTCTCCTCCCATCGTGCCCTCCCCCTGCCCGGACGAAAGTAGCTCGCGGCGGTGCCGCCCCGACGCGGGTCACCCGGTCGGCCTCCCCGCCCTGAGCCGGACGAGGAGGTCCAGGAGGTGCTGCCAGGTGTCCTCCCGGCTGTGCGACACCGCGAGCAGCTCCTCGAACTTCCTCTCGTGCGCGGCCACCCGGTGCGCGTCGTCGAGGTACATCGCGTCCTCGGCGATCTCGACGTAGAGCCGGGGCCGTCGCCGGTCGGTCAGGGAGAACAGGGTGAAGTCCGGGACCATGTACCGCAGCGGCGCCGAGTGCGGCAGCACGTGCAGCCGCAGGGTCGGGAGCGCGTCGAGGAGCCGGACCAGGTGGTCGACCTGGTCCACCGCCACGGCCCCCGGCCCGCCGCGCCGGACGTTGGTCAGGGCGGACTCGCCGATCACGTAGGTGTGCTCGGCGTCGGGGTTGGACCGGAAGACGTCGCGCCGCTCCTCCCTGATGCGGATCAGCTCGGCGGTCCTCCTGACGTCCGGCGAGTCGAGCACGGCGACCATGTAGGCGTCGGACTGGAGGACTCCGGGGATCTGCCCCTGGCTCCAGGCCCGCACCCGCTCCGCCTCCTGCTCGTAGGTCAGGAAGCGGTGGAAGTAGCGGGGCGAGTTCGTCCCCCTCGGCCGTCGCGGGCGCTTGTCCGCGGAGTGGTCGGCGATCATCGCCCTGGTCACCTCCGAGGTGACGTCGAGCACCTCGATGATCTTCATCAGGTCGATGTACTCGACCCTGGACACACCCGACTCGATCTTCTGCACCTTCGACTGCGACCAGCCGAGCTTGTCCGCCAGCGCCGTCTGGCTGAGCGCGCCGCGTTCGGCCTTGATCCGGGCGCCCAGGCTGCGCCCCGCCTTCGTGGTGGCGGGCACGCGCCTCGGTGGGGAATCACGCGTCACGAGAACGCCTCCGTGCCGCGGGCAGGCGGTCCGACGGTCAGCGGCGGACCGTCCTCTCCCGACCGTCCACGCCGGACTCGACCGCTCGTCCGGTCAGCGGTCGAAGCGCCCGTCGTGCGCGGCCAGCAGGAAGCCCCGCCACCCCGTCGCGGGGAACACCAGCGGTCGTCCACCCGGCCGCTTGGTGTCGCGGACGCCGACGACCTCGACGGCCGCGGAGTTGACCTCGACGCAGTTGCCGCCGTCGGACCCGCAGTGGTGAGCCGTCCGCCACCCCACCACCGGCAGCCCCGATGTGCTTCCACCCTGTCGCGCGTTGATGTCCATGAGCACCCCCGAAGTGTTGTCGTGTTGATTCGTGCTTTCAATAGTGCGACAACGGCGTTCGGCGGGCAATAGATGGCGCCACCTGACTTGGCAGACCACGGGGGAATAATCACCTTATTAAGCGAAGCACATTCACGCGACCGACCGGTGGCGCTTTTCACATCGAGGCTCCCGAAAGCTGAAAGGGTGCCACGATCCGTGGAAATGGGGGCAACGGCGACCGAGTTCACCGAAGGCATGCATCCCTCCGAGATGTCGACGGGCGTGCGGAGGCCCGGACGCGCACCGGCTCCGGCAACGACCGAGGCCATGCCGGTGACCTGCGCGAACGGGGTGGAGCCGACCGAAAGGGCGGCCTACTCCCCGACTCCCGAAACCCTCGGCGCCCGCGACCGCCCACGCCGGCCGTGGCGACGTCCGCAGAGCCCCTGGTGCGCGACCACCAGCGCGACCAGCGGCGCCACTCCTCCAGCCCCGAACGCCGCGAACAGCGACAACGACGCCACCACGAGGAACGCGGCCACCACGACCACCACGACCGAGGAGTGCGCCATCGCGCACCAGTCGCCGCGAGCGGACGGTGCGGGCGCCGGGGTGACGGTGCGGTGGCGGCCGGACGCCGCCTGCCGGGGTCGCACCGAGCCGACTCCGGGTCGCGCCTCCCCGACTCTCCGACCAGCGCGCTTCACGAGCGCGCCGTCGCCGGGCCCGGCGAGGACGAGGGTGCGGCGGGCGACCGAGCCCTCGCTGTCATGCGGCTGGGGGGTGTCCGGACGTAAGATCACCATGTTGATTCCTCAATCGTGCTTGGGGGACAACGCTCTGGACGCGGCCCTCTGCTGACATCAGGGGGTCGCGTCTTTTTTGATTGATCGCGCACATTTCACGGCTGTCGGGATTGACCACCGGTCCGGCGTCCATGATGCACGACCGGGGATAACCCCGGCAACTCCCCGAGACCCCTTCCGCCGAACGGCGACCGGGCGACGATGAGCGGTCGACGCCCGTTCACCTCCGCTTATCACTCGACGATCGGGATAAACGCCTTGCCAAACCAACGTACCCGCGCCGACATCACCCGTTCAGGCCAACGAAGACGATCTTCGCAGGTCGACAGGAATGGCCTTCATACGAAAGTGTGAGTATCCGGCTCATCCGGGAATGAGTGACGGAACTATTGAAACGTGGATTAATCGCACTATTCCCCCTACCCGCGGACTTCGGCGTCGGTGATCGCCCTTGAGCGACCGCTCACCGAAAAGGCGGCGGGCCGCCACCTCACCCGTCCTCCTCCGGCCCGACCACCCGCGGGGCGGTCTTGGTCCGGGAGATGACCCAGGCCAGGATGTTCCGGGTGGTCAACGTGTCCGGGTGGTCCGGCCCCAGCACGCGTTCGCGGAGGGCGAGGATGTCGCGGTACTCCACCTCCGCGACGTCCAGGTCACCCCGGCTGCGGAGGGTCGAGGCCAGGTTGTTGCGGGTGAGCAGCGTGTGCGGGTGCTCGGGCCCGAAGACGCGCTGCTGGATCGCCAGCACGTCCCGGTACTCGACCTCGGCCGCCGCGAACTCCCCCCGCTTGTGGAACGTCGAGGCCAGGTGGTTCCGGGTCGTCAGCGTGTCGAGGTGCTCGGGGCCGAGCACGCTTTCCCGGAGGGCGAGGATGTCGCGGTACTCCGCTTCCGCCGTCGCCAGATCGCCTCGGAGGCGGAGCGTAGACGCCAGGTTGTCGCGGGTGGTGAGCGTATCCGGGTGCTCCGGGCCGAGAACGCGGAGGTGCACGGCGAGAATGTCCCGGTACTCCGCTTCCGCCGTCTCCGGATAACCCTGGTGGTGGAGCGTCCAGGCGAGATCGCTGCGGGTGGTGAGCGTATCCGGGTGCTCCGGCCCGAGTACCCGGAGGTGCACGGCGAGAATGTCCCGGTATTCCACTTCCGCGGTCGCCAGATAACCCTGGTGGTGGAGCGTCGTGGCCAGATCGCCGCGCGTTGTCAGCGTATCCGGGTGCTCCGGGCCGAGAACGCGGAGGTGGACCGCGAGAATGGCGCGGTACTCCGCTTCCGCCGCCGCCAGCTCACCCCGATCGCGCCGCATCCCGGCGAAGTTCCGCCGGGTGAGCAGCGTCTCCGGGTGCTCCGGCCCGAGCAGGTCCAGGCGGGTCGCCAGCGCCCGCCGGTAGAACTGCTCGGCCTGGAGGCCGAACCCGACGGCGGCGCAGAAGTCGGCGGCCCCGCTCTGGACCGAGGCGAGGTCGAGCGCCGAGCGCCGGTCCGCGTGGACCACGGCCGGGACGCCGTAGGAGAGCTGTGAGCAGTGCGGCAGCAGCAGTCGCCACAGCGGCCACTGCGCCGGGTCCGTGCCGTCGAGGTCGGCCACCACCCGCCGGATCATCGCCACCTGCGCCGCGGCGAAGTCGTCGCGGTGCTCGACGGTGTCCACCTGGTCGCGGTTGGCCTCCCGCACGAGCGGGTGCAGCGTGATCGTGTCCACCGCGTCGGCGCGGTGCTCGATCAGGCCGAAGCCGCCCAGGTCGCCGACCAGCGTGGTCAGGCTCTGGGCGGTGACGCCCTGGAACAGCGGTGACGCGCTGAGCGCCGACGCACCCAGCAGCGCGACGGGGATCGGGCTCGGGGCGAGCGTGCACAGCAGGCGCATCAGCGGCCTCGCCGCGAAGTGCCCGCGATTGGTCAGGAAGGCGAGCGACAGCTCCCAGGTGCGGGACAGCAGTTCCCGTTCGCCCAGCTCGGTGCCCGGTGCCGCCGCCGTCGTGGTGTCGCGGAAGCTCTCGTCCAGCGCCGTCCCGTACTCGGCGTAGCTGCGGGGCTGGGTCGAGCCGGGCAGCCTCGGCGTCGTGCTGATCGCGCCCAGGTAGTTGCCCGCCAGGCTCAGCGCCAGCGGCAGGCCGCCGAGCTTCGCGACCAGGTCCCTGGCGTTCCGCTCGGTGCCGACGCCCGGCGCCAGCTCGCGCAGCACGGCCGCCCCGTCCCGTTCCTCCAGCACGGTGACGGGGTGCAGCCGCGGCCGGTGCCCCCACACCGCCCGGCGACCGTCCCTGCTGGTCACCACCACCGCTCCCCCGGTCCGCGGGGTCCGCAGCCAGCCGCGGGCCGTCGACACGCGGTGGTCGTCCGCCACCAGCAGCCGCGCGTCGTCGGCGTTGTCGAGCACCAGCAGCCACGGCTCGCGGAAGCCGTCGAGCGCCTTCCACAGCAGGTCCGGTGCGGACGCCTGGCCCGACCAGGCCGCGCGCACCGAGTCGCGCGGGGCGCCCGCGCGGACGGCCACCTCCCGCAGCCCCTCGGTCACGCTGGTCCCGCTCGTCGCGTCCACCCACCACACGTGCACCCAGTCGCGCAGGCGCCGCGCCAGCTCCACCGCGACGGTGGTCTTCCCGTAGCCCCCGTTGCCGTGCAGCACCACCACCTGGTTGCCCTGCTTCACCACGACTTCCAGCTCGTCCAGCAGCGTGTCGCGGCCCCGGACGGTGTGCGCCACCTCGTCCGGGATCGTCAGCGATCCCAGTCCGGGGGCCTGGGCGGCGGAGGTGTGCACGTGGAGGTCACGGGCAGCCTGGTTGACGGTGGCCGCGTCGGTCGCGGAGCAGACCTGATGGGTCGATAACACCACCGGCTCTAAATTGATAAATTTACTCATCTTCAGTCCCCCATGGGCGTCAACGACCTGCCCGACCGCGCGAATTCCACAGGTAACCGCACCGGCGGGTCGTTCATCACCGCATCCGTGCGGGATCGCTATTTTCTTTACGAACAAATCGGCGCGCCCATTCCGCTCCGACCGGTGGACCATCGGGTCGGCCTATGCCACGGGTTCCCGTTGTCGGGAAATGCCCATTCCCCGACAGCGGGGACCGCGCTAGGCGTCCGGGTCGTCCTCGGGGGCCCTCATGGTGAGCAGGTCGTCGACGTACCTGCGCAGCAGCCGGTCCAGTTCGAACAGGTCGCGGTCGGTCCACCGCTCGAACACGGGCGCGGTGAGCCGGTGCCGGGCGGCGTCGAGCGCGTCCGTGACGCGGCGGCCCTCGGAGGTGATCAGCGCTTCCCTGACCCGCCGGTCCGCCGCGCTCGGGCGGCGTTCGACCAGGCCCAGCTCGGCCAATTTGGCGACCTGCCTGCTGACCGTGGTGTGGTCGCGCCCGGCCCGGTCGGCGAGTTCGACGACGCCGATGGGCTGGAACCGCTCGATGCCCACCAGCAGCGTGAACAGGGCGCGGTCGAGCGTCACCCCCGCCTCGGCGAGGAGGACGTCGTCGCGCTGCGGCAGGTTCATGAGGGCGATCAGGTCCACGACGGACTCGTGCAGGTGCCGCCGCGCCACCAGTCGACGTCTCGCGGTCATCCCGCCGCACCTGCCTCTCGGTCCGCCCAGGACGGGCGCGCTCATGTTAACGCGAGCGCGCCCCGGTCGATCACTCCACAAGTTCTGTGCATCGAGCACATATTTTTGCCCGGCGACCGACAGCCGAACCCGCAGCTCAAGGCCGAGTTTCCAGGCGAGTCAACGAAGAAACCGGGCCGCGGCACCGTTGACGGCCTCACCGCCGAGCCATAACGTGTGCATCATGCACACGATTGACGACACGGACCACACCGACGTGATCATCTCCGGGTCCGGGGCGGCGGGGCTGACCCTCGCCATCGACCTCGCCCGCAGGAACGTCGGGTTCCTGCTGATCGACAAGGCGCCGCACCCGTTCGAGGGCTCGCGCGGCAAGGGGATCCAGCCCCGCACCCAGGAGGTGTTCGAGGACCTCGGGCTGATCGACCGGGTCGTCGCCTCCGGCGGCCTGTACCCGTTCCAGCGCCACTACTCCGATGGCGGCGCGGTGGACGAACCCGTCATCGCCCCACCGCAGGCGACACCGGAGGAGCCGTACCAGATCCCGCTGATGGTCCCGCAGTTCCTCACCGAGCGGCGGATGCGCGACCGGCTCGCCGAACTCGGCCACGTCCCGCTGCACGGCCACGAACTCGTCGGCTTCGACCAGGACGACGACGGGGTGTCCGCCCGGATCGCGACCCCAATGGGCGAGCGGACCGTGCGGGCCCGGTACCTGGTCGGCACCGACGGCGGGTCGAGCTTCGTCCGCAAGGCGCTCGGCGTCGGGTTCCCCGGCAAGACCCTCGGCGTCCGGGCGGTCGTGGCCGATGTGCTGGTCGACGGCGTCACGTCCGACGCCTGGCACCGCTGGGACCTGACGTCGCTGTGCCCGTTGCGCGGCACGGACATGTTCCAGTTCCAGGGCCCGGTCCCGTTCGACGTCGACGTGGACCTGTCCGCCGCCGGGCTCACCGCGCTGCTGCGCGAGCGGACCGGGCGGGACGACCTCGTGGTCCGCGAGGTGCGCTGGGCGTCCGCGTTCGAGATGAACGCCCGGCTGGCCGACGGCTACCGGCGCGGGCGGGTGCTGCTGGCGGGCGACGCGGCGCACTGCCACCCGCCGACCGGGGGGCAGGGGCTGAACACGAGCGTCCAGGACGCCTACAACCTCGGCTGGAAGCTCGCCGCCGTGCTCGACGGCGCACCGGACTCGCTGCTGGACACCTACGAGGAGGAGCGCAGGCCCGTCGCCGAGGGTGTGCTCGGCCTGTCCGTGCGGCTGCTCGAAGCGGCCAAGGAGCGCGAGATCCGGCGCGGGCGCGAGGTGGGTCAGCTCGACCTCGGCTACCCGGACTCGTCCCTCACCGTCGCCGCCGCCGACCGCGACAAGGGCGTGCTGCCGGGCGACCGGGCGCCGGACGCGCCCGTGACCGGCGCGGGAGGCCTGGTCACCCGCCTGTTCACCCTGTTGCGGGGACCGCACTGGACCCTGCTCGGCCACGACGTCCACGCGTCCTCGGCGCCGGCCCCGCGCGCGGGTCTGCACGTCCACACCACCGGGCCGCGCGGTGACATCACCGACACCGACGACCACTTCCGGACCGCGTACGGCCTCTCGACCGACCAGTGGGTGCTGGTCCGTCCGGACGGGTACGTCGCCGCGGTGGTCGACACCGCCGGGCTCGCGCTCGTCGAGTCCTTCCTGGACGGTGTGGGCGTCCGCGCGCCGCGGTCCTGACAGGACGGTCGGGCTCAGCCCATCCACATGCCGCCGTTGACGTCGATCGTGGCGCCGGTGACGGAGTGGGCGGCGGGAGAGCACAGCCAGCCCACGGTCTCGGCGATCTCGGTGGGCGCGGTGATGTGGTCCAGCGGGATCGTCGCCCGCAGCGCCGACAGCTCGTCGTCGGAGAGGCGGTCGATCATCGGGGTCGCCACCGGACCGGGCGCCACGCAGTTCACCCGGACGCGGCGGTGGGCCTGGTCCTTGGCCAGGTGCCGGGTGAGGCCGATGATCCCCGCCTTCGCCACCGCGTACGCCGGGCCCGAGAGGCGGTTGCCGCCGTGCCGCCCGTTGACCGAGCTGAACAGCACCACCGAGCCCCCGTCGGCGAGCAGCGGCAGCGCGAGCTTCGCGACCACGACCGCGGAGGTCAGGTTGTCGTCGAGCACGCGGCGCCACTGGGCCAGGTCGAGGTCCTCGATGCCGCCGTGCCCGACGGACCCGGCCGCGTGCACCACGGCGTCCAGCCGTGGGACGTCGGAGAGCACCGCGGCGACGGAGTCGGGGTCGGCGGCGTCGTGGCCGAGCGCACGGTCCAGGACGACGACGTCGCCGCCCGCGGCGCGGAACCAGTCGGCGCACGCGGCGCCGATGCCGCCCGCGCCCCCGACGACGAGTGCTGTGTGGGTCATGCCCGTTTCTAACACGCCTGGTCACGGCACCGGTGGTGAGCAGGAGCACGGTTTGCCGAGGTGATCACCTACAATCCGCGTCCAGGTTGTTCGGACGGCGGAGGGGTGTGCGGTGAGCGGTGGGCCGGGCGCGCCGGAGGTCGAAGAGGGCGAGACCAGCAGCGGCATCGCCCGCGCGTTGCAGGTGGTCTTCGCGGTGGCCGAGTCCTCCGAGCCCGACGTGGGCGTGTCGGAACTGGCGCGCACGCTGGGCATGAGCAAGACCGTCGTGCACCGGGTGGTGCGCACGCTCGTCGCGACCGGGTTCTTCGTCGTGGACGAGCGGACCCGCCGCTACCGGCTCGGGCCGGGCGCGGTGAGCGTCGGCCTGGCGGCGCTGGCCCGCCTGGAGGTCCCGAAGGTCGCCCAGCCGCACATGGAGCGGCTGGTGGCGCGCACGGCGGAGACCGCCACGCTGTCCGCCCGGTACGGCGACCAGCGCATGTACCTCACCCAGGTGCTCTCCCCGCAGGAGATCAGGATGGCCGTCCAACTCGGCCACCTGTTCCCGCTGCACGTCGGCGGGTCGTCGAAGGCGATCCTGGCGTCGCTGACGCCCGCCGAGATCGACGCCTACCTCGACCGCGCGCTGACCGGCACGATGTCGGTCACCAGCCGCGAGGAACTGGTGGCCGAGCTGACGCGCATCCGCAGGCGCGGGTACACCGTCAGCCGGGGCGAGCGGCAGGTCGACGCGGGCTCGGTCGCCGCGCCGGTGTTCGACGCGACGGGCCGCGTCTACGGGTCGCTGTCGATCTGCGGGCCGGTCGCGCGGATCAGCGACGACAAGGTCGAGGAGTACGGAGCCCTGATCGTGGAGGCCGCCTCGGCGGTGTCCACCGGCCTGGGCTACCGCGGCCGCGACGCCTGACCTCGACCGCTTCAGCGGCGTCCACCGGCCTGATCCACCGCGGCCGTCACGCAGCGGTGTTCACCGGCCAGGGTCGCCGCGACCACCAACTCCCGCCCGCAGCCGTCGCGGCGGCGTCCACGAGTCCTGCCTACCGCGCCCACGACGCGTGACCGCGACCGTCCCCGCGGCGGTGTCGTCCGGCCCGGCCTACCACGCCCACGGCACCTGACCGTTCCGCCCAGCGGACCCGTTCACCCCTGCGCGTCCGATGTGGACGTTGCGCGCGCGTGTCCTGGTGTGACGTGCGATGGTCGAAGTTCACCCTGCGCGTTCGGTCCACTGCGGACCGCCCACCAGGGCGTCTCGTCTTGCTGAATTCGCCCCGAGGGTCCTTGACCCTGCACGTAAACGGTGCTTAGCATACCGCAATCCGGTACGGCGTTCCGCTAAGCGACACGGGCGGGACATCCAGGATTGGCGTGGAGGTCACCGAATGGCGAGCGAACCGCAGGCACCGACGACCCGGGACCCCTCCGGCACACGGCGGGAAACAGGCCCTCGGTGGTTGCTGTGGGTCACCACGCCGCTGATCCTGGCGGCGTTCATCGGCGGCTGGAAGCTCTACACGATCGTGTTCGACATCGGCGAGCTGATCCTCCCGCCGCCGGAGGACGTGTGGTTCGCGCTCATCGAGCTGCTCGGCCAGCCCATGATCTACCAGGCCACCTACGTCACGTTCTACGAGACGATGGTCGGCTTCCTCATCGCGGTCGTGTTCGGCGTGGCGCTGGGCATCGTGCTCGGCAAGGTGCGGTCGCTGGAGAGGGTGCTCTCGCCCTTCCTGGTCGCCACCCAGGTCGTCCCGAAGGTCGCCATCGTCCCGTTGCTGCTGCTGTGGTTCGGCTTCGGGCTGACGTCGAAGATCTTCATGGCCGCGATCATCTCGTTCTTCGTGATGACGCAGAACACCATCCTCGGCATCCGCTCCATCGAGCCGGGGCACCGCGACCTCATGCGGGTGATCCAGGCCCCGTGGTGGAAGCGCGTCATCTCGCTGGACATCCCGGCCGCGCTGCCCGCGGTGCTCACCGGCATCGAACTGGGCATCGTCTTCGCCATCACCGGCGCCATCGTCGGCGAGTACCTCGGCGGTGACGAGGGGCTGGGCGCGCTCGCGACGGTCATGCTCGCCAGCCTGCGCACCGACCAGCTCTTCGCCGTCGTGATCATCATGACGCTGCTCGGATTCCTGCTCTACGCCGTGGTGGCGGGCATCCGGCGATTCGCTATCCCCTGGCACGAATCGTCGGGGCGTGCCACCTCCCTCTAGCCGGAAACCAGGAGTAAGCACCATGGACAGACGTTCATTCCTCCGTGCAGGCGCGTTCGCGGTCACCACGGCCGCGGGAGGCACGTTCCTGATCGGCTGCGCACCCACCACCCGCAACTCCGCGTCGAACGCGACCGGGGACCCGAACCTCCCCGAAGTCGCCTTCGTGACGCCCTTCCAGCACATCATCAACTACATCGACGTGTACGTGGCCGTCCAGGAGGGCTTCTTCGAGCAGGAGGGCCTGCGGGTCAAGCCGATCGGCGGCACCGGCACGGCCAGCTCCGTCTCCCAGGTCACCGCGGGGCAGGGCATGTTCGGCAAGGCCGCGAGCGTGATCACCGCGCCGCTCATCCTCGACACCGGCGCCGAGATCATCACCGTCGGGCAGAACGACCAGGTCAGCCAGTACAGCGTCGCGTCGGACCCGGCCAAGCCGCTCAACAACCCGAGCGACTGGCAGGGCAAGACCATCGGCGTCATCTCCAAGGGCGGGTCGACCGAACTCCTGCTGGACGCCATGTCGGTGACCGCCGGACTCGATCCCGCGAACGTGCGCAAGGTGGTCACCGGCGCCGACGTCGGCTCGCTGGAGTTCCTGAAGCGGGGCGAGGTCGACGGGTTCATCACGTTCCTCGGTTCCGAGACCGCGCTCCGGCAGCGCGGCGTCGAGCTGAACTACCTCAACACCGACAAGTTCGCCAAGGTGCCGGGCGACTCGTACTTCGTGAAGAAGTCCGACGCGCAGTCCAAGGGCGAGGAGATCACCGGCTACCTGCGGGCGTGCCGCAAGGCCTACGAATTCACCGAGGACAAGGCGAACCTGGACAAGGTGCTGTCCGCGATGAGCGCGTTCAACACCGTCGAGGTGTCGGACAAGGAGTTGGCGCGGCTCAAGATCGAGGCGCAGGCCAAGCTCTGCAAGCCCGCCAACGGCAAGTACCTGTCGATCGACATGCCCGCGTGGGAGTCGGCGCTGGAGCTGATGCGCAAGTCCGGCATCGTCAAGGACAAGAACCGGCCGCTCTCCGACATCGTCACGTCCGAGTTCGTGGACAAGGTCTGACCCGGATGGCCGACCACATCGAGACGGACCTGCTGGTCGTCGGGGCGGGAACCGCCGGTCTGCCCACGGCGATCGAGGCCGCGAGGCACGGGCTGCGGGTGACCGTGGTCGAGCAGGCCGACCAGGCGGGCGGCACGCTCTGGCGCTCGTGGGCGCAGATGTCCGCCGGGGGCACCGCCCTCCAGCTCTCGCGCGGCATCCACGACACCCCCGAACTGCACTACGACGACGTCATGCGGATCAGCAAGCGGACCGCCGACACGACGCTGGTGCGGTTGGCCGTGGAACACGCCCCCGAGGCGGTCGACTGGCTCATGTCGGCGGGGTTCGACATGGACCCCGACGCCCCCGCGATCCTGTACTTCCACGAGCCGTACTCGGTCCCCCGCACGTACTGGGGCCGCAACGGCGGCCGGTCCGTCCTGGAGGTCCTCCTCCCCCGGCTCGAACGGGCCTGCGCGGACGGCGCGGTCACCCTGCTGCTCAACACCACGATGACGGCGCTGCGCACGGACGGCCCGAACCGGGTCGTCGGCGCGACGGTCACCGGACCGGACGGCGAGGTGACCGACATCGACGCGGCGACCGTCGTCCTCACCAGCGGCGGCTACTCCGGCAACGCCGAGCTGTTCCCGCGGCTCACCGAGGGGTCGCCGCTGGCGGGCCCCGGCGCGCCGACGTCGACCGGCAGCGGGCTGCTCGCCGCGGTGGAGGCTGGCGCGGGTGTGCGGGGCGGCGACAAGTTCCTGCCGACCTACGGCGGCGTCCTGCTCCGGGACAGTCCATCCAGGACGGTCCCGCTGGACGACTACCCGGCGCTGACACCGCAGTCGCGCCCGCCGTGGGAGATCCACGTCAACGCGCACGGCGAGCGGTTCGTCGCCGAGGACGCGGAGAGCGTGGACGTCCGGGAGAACGCCCTGCTCGCGCAGCCGGGCCTGCGGTTCTGGGTCGTCTACGACGACGCGGTACGGCGCAAGGCTCCCGCGCTGATGCCGGGCTGGTCGGCCGAGGACCTGGCGGCGGCGTTCGCCGACCACCCGTCCTTCACCACCGCGGACACGCTGGTGGGTCTGGCCGAGGCCGCGGGGATCGACGCGGTCGGCCTGGTGACGGCGGTCGCCGAGTACAACGCCGCCGTCGCGTCCGGCCACGACAGGTTCGGGCGCACCCACCTGCCGCTGCCCATCGAGCAGGGCCCGTTCCACGCCGTGCTGAACCACGGCACCACGCTCAAGAGCCCGGCGGGCCTCGTCGTCGACGGCGACCTGCGGGTCGTCGGGCGGGACGGCCCCTTCGCGAACCTGTTCGCCGCGGGCGAGGTGCTCGGCGGCAGCGCGCTGTCGGGCAAGTCGTTCGTCAGCGGCATGAGCGTGACCCCGGCCCTCGCCTTCGGCCGTCTGCTCGGCCGTCGCGCGGCGGGCGTCGACACCACAACCTGGAGGTCGTGATGTGGGATAGGTCCGATGTGGACTTCATCCAGAGCTCCGAAGTGCCGTGGCTGGCGGTGGCCGACGGCGAGTTCGGCGCCGCGAGCGGCGGTCGGAAGCGGCTGCTCAGCCGCGATCCCGGTGACGGGGCCGAAACGTCCGTCGTGCGGCTGGTGGACCGCCACCGCGGCGTGTTCGCCTCCGAGGTCGACCTGTTCGTGCTGTCCGGTTCGGGCACGCTGGACGGGAATCCGTTGGAGGTCAACGACTACGTCCACGTGCTCGCGGGCACCGCGGTCGACCTGGTCGCCGGGCCCCGTGGTCTGGTGCTGTACTGCGGCTTCTGGGGTCCGCCCGCGTTCGGCGCGGGCGAGGGCGGCGAACAGGCGACCGTGACCCGCACCGAACTGCTGAAGTGGAAGCCCGCCGAGTGGAGCGGTGACGTGAAGCTCGACCCCGGCGCGATGGCCAAGCCGTTGCGCGAGGACGACAGGGCGTTCATCTACCTCGCGGGCATGATGCCGGGCTGGCGTTCGGAAGCCGAGGAAGCGCACCCGGTGTACGAGGAGTCGTTCAAGATCTACGGCGACGTGCTGATGGGCGCGCGGGGCGTGATGCGCGAGGGCGCGTACTTCTTCCGCTCCCCCGACGTCTTCCACGGGCCGCTGTACTCGCGCGGCGGCACGATGTCGTTCATCCGGTCGGACAAGGCGACCACCACCGAGTACCGGGACCCGCCCGCGGGCGGCGCGTGGGACGAACTGGCGAGGCAGGCGTATGCCGACTGAAGCTGCGGGCAGCACCACCACGACGACCAGCCAGGAGAGGTCCATGAGCGAGGCGAACAGCGGTCCACCGGCTGTGGTGGGGTCCGGCGCGGCCATCTCGGTGCGCGGTGTCGGGAAGACCTACCAGGCGAGTGCGGGCCCGGTGCAGGCCCTGCTGCCGACGGACCTCGAGGTGGCGCCCGGCGAGTTCGTGGTGCTGCTCGGTCCTTCCGGCTGCGGGAAGACGACGCTGCTGCGGATGCTGGCCGGGTTGATCTCCCCCACCGAGGGCACGATCGGCATCGGCGACAAGCCGCTGTTCACCGGCCGCAACAGCACTCCCGACCGCGACGCGCTCGGCTCGCTGGGCTTCGTGTTCCAGGCGCCCAACCTGATGCCGTGGCGCAAGGTGTGGCGCAACATCGCGCTCCCGTTGGAGGGCAAGGGGACCACGCGCGCGGAACGCCGCGAGCGGGCCGCCGAGATGGCGGAGAAGGTGGGGCTCGCGGACTTCCTCGACCACTACCCCAAGGCGCTGTCCGGCGGCATGCAGCAGCGGGTGGCCATCGCCAGGGCGCTGATCCACCGGCCGTCCATCCTGCTGATGGACGAGCCGTTCGGCGCGCTCGACGCGATGACCCGCGACCAGATGAACCTGTTGCTGCAACAGCTCTGGCTCGACACCGGCAAGACGATCGTGCTCGTCACGCACTCCATCACCGAGGCGGTGTTCCTGGCCGACCGCGTGGTGCTGCTGTCCCAGCGCCCCGGTCGCGTGCAGGACGTCGTCGACGTCGAGTTCGCCCGGCCGCGCGACCTGGCCGTCACCGCCGAGCCGCACTTCGGCGAGCAGGTCGGCCACCTCCGCAAGCAGCTCGGCGGCCACCGGTGAACACGGTGCCGGAGGCACCAATGGGCTCGGTGCCGGAGGCACCAGCGGTCTCCGTGCCGGAGGCACCAGCGGTCTCCGTGCCGGAGGCACCAGCGGTCTCCGTGCCGGAGGCACCAGTGACAGCGGTGCCGGACACCCTGGCACTGGCCGAGTTCGTCGCCGACCTGTCCTACGAGGACCTCCCGGCCGAGGTCACGGCCAAGGTCGGCGCGCTGGTGCTGGACTTCCTCGGCGCCGCGGTCGGCGGGTCGACCACGCCGGAGGTCGTGGCGCTGGTGGACCTCATCCGGTGGCGGGGAGGCACGCCGGAGGCGACCGTGCTCGCTGCGGGGTTCTCCGCGCCGGTGGCGGACGCGGCGTTCTGCACGGGCGTGGCGGCGGACGTGCTGGAGCACCAGGACGGCTACCGGTTCGGCGGGTTCCACCCGTCGCACACCCTCCCGGCGCTGTTCGCCGTCGCCGAGCACGTCGACGCCGACCTGCGGTCGCTGCTGACCGCGGCTGCGGCCTCCTACGAGGTGGCGAACCGCATCGGCCGGGCCGTGCACCCGAGCGCCACGCGGGCGGGCTGGTTCCCGATCGCCGCGTCGTTCGGCGCGGCGGCGGGCTGCGCGAAGCTGCTCGGCCTGCCCGCCGCGCGGATCGCGGACGCCATCGGCGCGGCCTCGTTCTTCGCCCCCGCCGTGCTCATCGAGTCGATCTTCGTCGCGCCGTCGGCCAAACCGGCGTTCGCGGGCCAGATCGCCCGCGCGGGCGTCGAGGGGGCGCTCGCCGCGGCGGCGGGCCTGACGGGGTGGCGCGAGGTGGTCGAACACCCGCGCGGCCTGGTGTCGGTCCTGGGCGGCACGCCGGTCACCGACACGACGGCGACCGCGCTCGGTGTCGAGTGGACGGTCCTGGACGTGCACCAGAAGCGCTGGGCCGGGTGCAGGCACACCCACGGCGCGGCGCAGGCGGCACTGGAACTGGCCGTGGAGCACGACCTCGACCCCGACCGGGTCACCGCCGTCGACGTGGAGACCTACGACATCGCGCTGCTGCTGGTCGACCGGCCGGTCGACGACCGGCCGACCACGGTCGCGTGCACGCTGAGCCTGCCGTACACGGTGGGCGCGGCGCTGACCGACCGCGCGCTGGGCGGCGACCAGTACGCGACCGAGCGGCGCGAGGACCCGAGGGTGCTGCGGGTGGCCGACCTAGTGCGGTTGCGGCCCGCCGCGGACCTGGAGGCGCGCTACCCGGAGTTCACCGCGACCAGGGTCACGATCACCACCGACGACGGCCGGAGCCTCACCCGGCTGGTGGACGTGCCCGCCGGTGACAGCCGTGCCCCGCTGAGCACGGACGACCTGGTGGCGAAGTTCGGCGGCTACGTCGGTCCCGCGTTCGACACCGACACGGCCGACCGCGTCGCCACGGCGCTGCTCGCGCAGCCCGCGGACCTGCCCGTCCGCGTCCTGACCGGCCTGCTGGCCGTCACCCGAACCTAGGAGCAACGATGTCCGAGACGGACGTGCGGATCCACACCATCGTCCCCGAACCCGTGACCGCGGAGGCGTTCGCGCCGTTCGGCGAGGTGGTCTCGTTCGACACCACGCCGAAGCTGCCGATCAACCTGTACTCGGGCCTCAACGCGGTGCACGGCCCGGTGCTGCTGGAGGTCGACGAGGCGCCCGAGTTCATCCTGTTCCGGGTCGGCTACCGGGGCGGCGACATCCGCTACCTGGAGCGCCACCACGGCATGACGCAGACGTTCATCCCGCTGGGCGGGGTCCCGTACGTCTCGGTGGTCGCCAGGCCGGACGCGCCGCTGGTGGACGGGTTCCCGGACTTCGCCGAGGTGCGCGCGTTCCTGGTGCCCGGCGACGTGGTCCTCAACATCCACCGCGGCACCTGGCACGAGCCCCCGTTCCCGACCCAGGACGGGCAGAAGTTCTTCATCACCAGCACCCCCGGCGTGACCGGCGGCCTCCAGTCCTCAGTGGACGAGAACGGCGAGGTGCACAAGCTCGACGTCGACAAGCGCAACCCGTTGCACCGCACGGGCGCGCGCCTGCGGGTGGAGATGCCCTGATGGCCGCGCCGACCCTTCCCGACTCCGCGATCGGCGGCTCCGCGCGCAAGCGCGACGGCGCCGCGCTGCTGACCGGCCGAGCGCGGTTCGTCGACGACCACCAGCCGGACGGCGCGCTGCACGCGCACGTGGTGCGCAGCACCGTGGCGCACGGGCGGATCCTGTCGATCGACACGGCGGCGGCCGAGGCCGTGCCCGGTGTGGTGCTGGTGCTCACCGGGAAGCGGGCGGCGGAGTCGGCGGGGCCGGTGCCGTACTTCATCGACCCGGCGGCGCGCGGGGGCAACCGCACGGACATCCGCTGCCTCCAGGTGGACGAGGTGGTGTTCGTCGGCCAGCCGGTGGCGGCCGTGGTAGCCGCGACCCGCCAGCAGGCGCAGGAGGCGGCGGCGCTGGTGGCCGTCGAGTACGAGGTGCTGCCGCACGTGCTCGACGCGGAGGAGGCGCTGCTGCCCGACGCGCCGAGGCTGTACCCGGACTGGCCCGGCAACGTGGTGATGCACAACCGCTACGGCACCGGCGACACGGACGCGGCGCTGGCCGCCGCGGACGTCGTGGTGTCCGGGGAACTGCGGATCGGCCGCTCCACCACGTCCCCGATCGAGCCGCGCGGTTACCTCGCGTCGTGGAACGCGGCCGAGGGCAAGCTGACCGTGCACGCGTCCTGCCAGAACCCGCACCAGATGCGGTGGATGCTGGCGACCAGCCTCGGGCTCGACGAGGGCGACATCCGGATCGTCACCGCGAAGGTGGGTGGCAGCTTCGGCCTGAAGATGCAGGGCCACCCCGAGGAGACGCTCGTCGCGCTGCTGAGCATCCTCACCGGCTCGCCGGTCAAGTGGATCGAGGACCGGCGCGAGACGCTGATGGCGGGCGCGCGCCAGCAGGTGCACCGGTTCACCGTCGGCGCGACGGCCGACGGCCGGATCACCGCGCTGGTGAACAACATCGTGGCCGACGTCGGCGCGCTCACCGCGCAGGCGGGCTGGGCGATGCCGAACATGTCGGCGACCACGCTGCCCTCGGGCTACCTGGTGCCGGACTGCCGGATCGAGCTGGACATCGTCGTCACCAACAAGCCCCCGGTGAACGCCGCGCGCGGCTTCGGCAAGGACGCGGCGCACTTCGTGATGGAGCGCGCGGTCGACGTCGTCGCCCGCGAACTGGGTCTGGACCCGGCCGAGGTGCGCAGGCGCAACTTCATCCCCGCCGACCGGTTCCCCTACCGCACCTCGACGGGCCTCAACATCGACAGCGGCGACTTCGTCGGTCTGCTGGACAAGGTCTGCGACACGGTCGACTACGCCGGGATCCGCCGCCGCCAGGCCGAACTCCGCCCGCTCGGGCGGTACCTGGGCATCGGGCTGGGCTTCGAGCTGACGCCGGAGTCCTCCGACAGCCCCGGCACGTTCGTCTCCGGCTTCGACACCACGACGGTGCGGATGAGCGTCACGGGGATGGTGACCGTGCTGACCGGCGTCACCTCCCCCGGCGGTGGCAACGACACCGGCATCGCGCAGATCGTCGCCACCGAGATGGGCGTGCCGATCGAGTGGGTCGAACTGGTGCAGGGCGACACCGACCGCTGCCCCAACGGTTTCGGCAACTTCAGCGGGCGCAGCATGGTCGTCGGCGGCGGGTCCGCGACGCTGGCCGCGCGGGACGTCCGCGACAAGCTCGCCCTGCTGGGGTCCCGGATGCTGGCCGTGCCGGTCGACCGGGTCGAGGTCGCCGACGGCGTGGTGCGGGTCGTGGACGACCACGAGCGCGCGCTGGCCGTGCCCGACGTGGCGCGGGCGCTGCTCACCAGGGCGTTCGCCATCGCCGACGGCATCGAACCGGTGCTGGAGTCCACCAGGGCGTACAAGCCGGGCAACATCGACCACGTCCCCGACCAGTTCGGCCGCATCCAGCCGTACCCCACGTACTCCAGCAGCCTGCACGCCGTGGTGGTCGACGTGGACGTCGAGACCGGCAAGGTCGTGCTGCTCGACTACGTGATGGCGCACGACTGCGGCACCATGATCAACCCCGCGCTGGTCGAGGGGCAGGCACGCGGGGCCGTGGCCATGGGGCTCGGCAGCGCGCTGTCGGAGCAGTTGGTGTTCGGGGAGGACGGGGCGCTGCTCAGCGACCGGTTCAAGACCTACCTGCTGCCGCGCGCGGGTGACGTGCCGGAACTGCGGATGGTGCACCAGGTGACGCCGAGCCCGTTCACCATGCACGGCAACAAGGGCGCGGGCGAGGCCGGTGTCGGCGGCGCGCAGGCCGCGGTCGCGAACGCCGTGGAGGACGCGCTCGCCCCGTTCGGCGTGGCGGTGCGCGGGGTGCCGCTGACCCCGCCCGTGGTGCTGGGCCTGATCGACGAGGCGGCGGCCCGATGAGCCCGCGCGACCTGACCGGTGCCCCGACCGCGACCCCCGACGAGGTGACCCGATGACCCCGCGCTACTCGGCGCCCCGCGACCTCGCGGGCGTGACGGCCGCGCTGGCCGACGGCGACGGCGTGGTGGTGGGCGGCGGCACGATGGTCGTGCCGGACATGACCCACGGCCGCACCAGCGCGGCGGTCGTGGTCGACCTGTCGCGCGCCGGGCTCGCGGGCGTCACGGCGGGCGAGGACGGCGCGGTGGTCGGCGCGATGACCACCTACACCGACCTGATCACGTCCGACGTGCCGCTGCTGTCCACCGTGGCGTCGGGCATCACCGGCGGCCCGCAGATCCGCAACCGCGGCACGGCGGGCGGTTCGGCCTGCTACGCCAACCCCGCCTCCGACGTGCCCGCGTGCCTGGTCGCGCTCGGCGCGCGGATGCGGCTGGCAAGCGCGGGCGGTGCACGGGAGGTGCCCGCGGCGGAGTTCTTCCTCGGCGGGTTCCGCACCGCGCGCCGACCGGACGAGGTGCTGGAGGCGTTCGTGGTGCCACCGCTGGGAGGCGCCGCACTGGGCTACCTGAAGTTCAAGCTCGCGGAGGGCAGTTGGCCGATCGTCACGGCGGCGACCTTCGCCCCGACGGGAGGTCCTCTGCGGATCGTCGTCGGCGGTGCGGCGGCGACGCCGGTCGCGGTCGACGTTGACCGGCCGTCGGTGGGCTCCGACGACCCGGCGTGGCGCGAGCACGTGCGCGAGGCCGTGCACACCGCGCTGGACGCGGCCGAGCCGTGGACCGACGTGCTCGCCCCCGCCGCGTACCGGCGGCGCATCGCCCCGGTGATCGCCGCCCGTTCCGCGGGCCGTGCCCTGGAGGAGGACAGATGACCGCGATGAGGCTGACCGTCAACGGGGTCCAGCGCGAGATCGACGTCGACCCCCGCACCCTGCTGGTGCACGCGATCCGCGAGCAGGTCGGGCTGACCGGCACGCACGTCGGGTGCCTGACCGGGGACTGCGGCGCCTGCACGGTCGTGCTGGACGGGCGCACCGCGAAGTCCTGCTCGGTGCTCGCCCTGTCCGCCGACGGGTCGGCGGTCGACACCGTCGAATCGCTGGCCGACGGCGACGACCTGCACCCCGTGCAGCAGGCGTTCTGGGACGAGTTCGCGTTCCAGTGCGGCTTCTGCCTGCCGGGGATGCTGCTGACGGCGAAGGAGCTGCTGGAGTCCACACCGGACCCCGACGACGCGCAGGTGCTGGCCGCCCTCAACGGGAACCTGTGCCGCTGCACCGGGTACAACACCATCGTCTCCGCCGTCCGCAAGGCCTCCGGCTGCGCCACGACGTGCGTGAAGGAGTCACCGTGCCGGAAGAGCTGATGAACGCCGTGGCGCTGGTCGAGGACTACCTCGCCGCCATGGGCGCGGGCCGGGTCGACGACGCCCGGCGGCACCTGTCGCCGGACGCGACCCTGGTCTTCCCCGGCGGGAAGACCTACCGGACCCTCGCCGAGCTGGCCGAGGGCTCGGCGGGCCGGTACCGGTTCGTCGACAAGCACCGCGACGAGTACGACACGCTGTCCACTGTGGACGGCGAGGTGGTGTACTCGCTCGGCAGGCTGTTCGGCGAGAACATCCACGGCGTCGCCTTCGACGGCGTGCGGTACGTCGACCGGTTCCTGGTGCGCGACGGGCTGGTCGTCGAGCAGCGGGTGTGGAACGACCTGGCGGAGTCCGGCGTGCTGCTGGCGCGCACCGCCGAGGAGCTGGACGAGCGGTGGCGGGTCCCGTGACCGCGTACCCGAGGGTGTTCTCGCCCGTCGAGATCGGCGGGATCACCTTGCGCAACAGGGTGTTCGTGTCGGCGCACACGACGAACTTCGGTGTCGACTTCCTGCCGACGGACCGGCACGTGGCCTACCACGCCGAGCGGGCCCGCGGAGGGGTCGGGCTCATCGTCACGGAACCGCTGCGGGTGCACGGGACCAGCCTCGGGCGCGCGGGCGGCCTGTCCGCCGATCCCGCCGCGCTGCCGGGGCTGGCCCGGATCGTGGAGGCGGTGCGCGCGGAGGGCGCCGCCGTCTTCACCCAGATCACCCACGCGGGCAGGCACAGCGAGAACGTGTTCCGCCGTGCCGCCGCGTGGGGTCCCGCCGCGAGGCCGTGGGCCACGTCCGGCGCGGTGCCGCACGTGATGTCCAGGCGCGACATGGCCGAGGTGCGCGACGCGTACGCAGACGCGGCCCGGCTGGCGCGCTCGGCGGGGTTCCAGGGCGTGGAGGTCCACTTCGGCCACGGCCACCTGCCGCACCAGTTCCTCTCCCCCGCCGCCAACGACCGGACCGACGCCTACGGCGGGTCGGAGGAGAACCGCCTGCGGTTCCCCCTCGAAGTGCTGGACGCGGTGCTCGACGCCGTGGGCGGCGACCTCGCTGTCGGCGTGCGGATGAGCGCGGACGAGTTCGTCGAGGGCGGCCAGGACCTCGCCGCCGGACGGCGGCTCGCGCACCTGCTGGACACCACCCGGCCGCTCGCGTTCCTCAACGTCTCGGTGGCGTCGTACACGGTCCCGTCGATCGGCCACCACGTGGCGGACATGAGCGAGGGCCACACCCCGTACCTGGCGCAGACCCTCGCCGTGGCGGCGGAGTGCGCGTCCACCCCGGTGCTGGCCGCCTGCCGGTTCGTCGACCTCGACGACGCCGAACGCGGTCTGGCGGGCGGGCTGGCCGCGGTCGCGATGACCCGCGCGCACATCGCCGACCCGCACCTGCTGGCGAAGGCCGCGGCGGGCCGGGAGCGGGACATCCGTCCTTGCGTGTCGTGCAACTTCTGCATCGGCGAGATCGCGGGCCACCGGCCGATGACGTGCATGGTGAACCCCGCGGTCGGCAACGAGGAGCGCTGGCCGCAAACACCCGAGCCCGCCGCGCTGCCGAAGCGGGTGCTGGTGCTGGGCGGCGGCCCGGCGGGGCTGGAGACCGCGAAGGTCGCCGCCGAACGCGGGCACGAGGTCTCGCTGCGCGAGTCCGACGCCGAACTGGGCGGCCAGCTCCGGCTGGGCCGCCGGGGCGCGGGGCGGGGTCACCTCGACCGGCTCCGCGACCACCAGCAGCACCGGCTCGCCGCGCTCGGCGTCACCGTCCGCACGGGCGTGCCCGCCACCCCGGAGGACGTGTTCGCCGATCCGCCGGACGTCGTCGTGGTCGCCACCGGCGCCACCCGGCACGCCCGTGACGTGCCCGGCTGGGGCCTCGCGCTGACCGCGAAGGACGTGCTGCGCGGACGCCCCTGGGTGGGTCGCACGGTGGTGGTGCTCGACGGCGACGGCGGCTGGACCGCGTCGTCGGTCGCCGAGACCGCCGCCCGCGGCGGCGCGGCCGTGCACGTGGTGGCCCGCGCGGGCACACCGCTCTGGGGCGTGAGCGAGTACAGCCGGATGACGGCGGTGCAGCGGCTGCGCGGCCTCGGGGTGCAGCTCTGGACCTCGGCGGACGTCCGGTTCGCCGACGGGACCGCCACCGTGACCAGTTCGCTGGTCTCCACGACGACCGCCTTCGCCGTCACCGACGTGGTCGTGCTCGACCCGCCGCACGCCGAGGACGGCCTGGTCGCCCCGCTGCTCGACGCGGGGGTGCCGGTGCACGTCATCGGCGACGCCGTCGCCCCGCGCTCCCTGTTGGAAGCCATGGCCGAGGGGCACGCCCTCGGTCGCGCGCTCTAGAACGACCGGAGGACACCCATGGCCCGCAAGCTCGTCCTGCTCACCTACAACATCAAGCCGGGCGTCCCGCTGGAGGAGTACGAGGAGTACACCCGCTCCGTCGACTACCCGATCTTCCGCGCGCACCCCGGCGTCGTGGACTACTCCAACTACGTCGTGCGGCAGAACGCGCGCGGCGAGGAGTGGTTCAAGCACTTCGACCTCATGTTCGTGGAGGACCTCGACGCCTTCCACGCGGGCGGCGCGCTGCACCACGGCGACCCGACCGTCCTGGCGCACGCGGCGGGCTGGCGGGAGAAGTGGGGCGCCGACCCCGCCACCGGCTGGCGGACCGACGTGAACATCACCTACGCCGACGAGATCCAGGGGTGACGAGCCCGCCCGCCGACGACACCGCCGGGCGGGCCGTGGCGCTCGCCGTCCTGATCGGCGCGAGCTACATGTTCCCGCTCTACCTGACCGGGGCGGTGGGCGTCGCCGTCCGGACCGACCTCGGCCTGGACTCGACGGCGTTCGGCGCGGCGATCTCGGTGTTCTTCGCCGTGGGCGCGGTGCTCATGCCGGTGGGCGGTCGGATCGTCGACCGCACCGGGCCGGGGCCCGCCGTCCGGCTGGCGCTGGTGGGCGCGGCGACGTGCCTGGTCTCGGTGGCCGCGCTCGGTGGCACCTACGCCGGGCTGTGCGTCGCCATGGCGGTCGGCGGGGTCGGGTCCGCGGTCGCGGCCCCGGTCGGCGGGATGCTGATCGCCCGCGGGGTGCCGCCCGGTCGCCGGGCGCTGGCGTTCGCGCTGGAGCGCTCGTCCATCCCGGCGGCGACGCTGGTGGCGGGGATCTGCGTGCCGACGCTGGCGGCGGTGCTGCCGTGGCGGGCGGTGTTCCTCTGCGCCGCGGTGCTGGTGGCCCTCGTGCTGCTGCTGCCGGTGCCCCACGTGGGCCGGGCGGCGGTGACGTCGTCGGCCAGGACACCGCTGCGGCCGCTGGCGCCGCTGCTGCTGGTCGTCGGCATGTTCGTGCTGGGTTCGGCCGCCGCGACCGCGCTGAGCACGTTCCTGGTCGGCTACGGCGTATTCCTCGGCCTGTCCGCGGGCACCGCCGGGGTGGTGCTGGCCGTCATGAGCGCGGCGACGATCGGGGTGCGGATGCTGTCCGGCGTCGTCGGCGCCCGCGTGTCCGGCCGGGTCGTGGTGAGCGGGCTGCTGTTCCTCGGCGTGGCCGGGTTCCTGCTGCTCACCGTGCCGCTCCCGGTCGCCGCCCTGGTGGGCGCGGTGGTCGCCGGGGCGGCGGGCTGGGGCTGGACGGGGGTGCTGGGGCACGCCGTGGTGCGGGCCCACGCGGGCGCTCCCGGCGCGGCCACCGCGCTGGTCCAGGCGGGCGGGTGCGTCGGCGGCGTGGTGGGGCCGCTGCTGATGGGCGTGCTCGTCGAGCACGGCTCGTACGCGGTGGCGTGGGCGGCGATGGCGGCGCTGGTCGCCGTCGCCGGGGTCGCCGCGCTGGCCAACCGGCGGATCTTGGCGACCTCCGACGAAGAACCGGGTGTTGACCCCGACAAGGACACCGACCTAACCTCTGAGCGGACCAGCGTTCGCCTCAGCGGAACAGGGAACGCGACGAAAGGGGCCGCTGTGCAAGACGGACCGCTCACCGGAGTGCGGGTGCTGGACGTCTCCACGATCCTGGCCGGCCCGCTGTGCTGCCGGATCCTCGGCGACCACGGGGCCGAGGTCATCAAGGTCGAACACCCCGAGGCGGGTGACGGGATGCGGGGCCACGGGCAGGCCAAGGACGGCGTGCCGCTGTGGTGGAAGGAGATCTCCCGCAACAAGCGCGCGCTCGGCCTGAAGCTGTCCACACCGGACGGCGCCGACCTGCTGCTGCGGCTGGCCGCCACCGCCGACGTGCTGGTGGAGAACTTCCGCCCCGGCACCCTGGAGCGCTGGGGCATCGGGCCGGACCGGCTGCACGAGGTCAACCCCGGTCTGGTCGTCGTGCGGGTCACCGGCTTCGGCCAGACCGGTCCGTACGCCGGCCGCGCCGGGTTCGGCACGCTCGCCGAGGCGATGAGCGGCTTCGCGCACCTGACCGGCGAGGCGGGCGGGCCGCCCACGCTGCCCGCGTTCGGCCTGGCCGACAGCATCTGCGGGATGGCCGCCTCGACGGCCGCGATGACGGCCCTGTTCGCGCGGGAGCGCAACGGCGGTCGCGGCGACGTGGTCGACATCAACCTGCTGGAGCCGATCATGGCGGCGGTGGGCCCCGGCCCGACCGTCTACGACCAGCTCGGCGAGGTGGGCGAGCGGCACGGCAACCGCTCCACCCACAACTCGCCCCGCAACACCTACCGCACCAAGGACGGCCGCTGGGTGGCCGTGTCCAGCAGCGCGCAGAGCATCGCCGAGCGGGTCCTGCGGCTGGTCGGGCACCCGGAGGTGGTCGAGGAGCCGTGGTTCGCCACGGGGCTGGGCCGCGCCGGGCACGCCGACCTGATCGACGGGCACGTCGGCGGCTGGATCGCGGAGCGGACCGAGGCCGAGGTGACCGAGGCCTTCGAGGCGGCGGGCGCCGCCGTGGCCCCGATCTACTCCGCCCGCGACCTGGTGGAGGACGAGCACGTGCGCGAGACGGGGATGCTGACCAGCGTCCCCGACGACGACCTGGGGCCGGTGCTCATGCAGAACGTGCTGTGGCGCAGCGCCGGGGCTCCCGGCCGGATCAGGTTCACCGGCAGGGCGCTCGGCGCCGACACCGACGACATCCTCGCCGAACTCGGTGTGCACGCGCCCGAGGTGGCGCGCCTGCGAGCCGATCGGACCGTGGCGTGATGGGGGCGACTTTGACGACACCACAGGGAACGGCCGCGCTGCTGGCGGCCGTCGCGGGTGGACTGGCCGTGCACGACCTTGGCAGGCAGCTCGTCCAGGGGATGCCGCAGTCGCCCAACCACCCGCCGTACTGGCACGCGCTGCCCCGCAGGCACGGTGACGTGGTGCGGGCGGACGGCGGATCGGCGGCCAACGACCTGATCACCATGGGCACGCACGTGGGGACGCACATCGACGCGTTCGCCCACGTCTCCCACGACGGGAAGCTGTTCGACGGCTCCGACGCGGCGGAGGCGGGCCGCGGCGGCCGGTTCGCCGAACTGGGCGTGCACACGATCGAGCCGATGGTGCGCCGGGGCGTGCTGCTGGACGTGCCCGCAGCGCTGGGCGAGCCGACCGGCTGCCCGGCGGGCTACGAGATCACGGCCGACGACCTGGCCGCCGCCGAACGCCTCCAGGGCACGCCCGTGCGCCCCGGTGACGTCGTGCTGGTGCGCAGCGGCTGGGGCAGGCTGTTCGACGACCCCGACCGGACCGTCTACCAGGGCAAGGAGACCGGCGTACCCGGTGTGGGCGAGGCGGGAGCCCGGTGGCTCGCCGACCGCGGCGCGCACGCGGCGGGCGCCGACACGATCGCGTTCGAGCGGCTCGCCCCCGGCGGCGGCCACGCCTCGCTGCCCGCGCACCGCGTGCTGCTGGTGGAGCGCGGCGTGTACATCATCGAAACCCTGGTGCTGGACGGCATCGCCGCGGCGGGCGTGCACGAGTTCCTGTTCGTGCTGTCCCCGCTGCCGCTGTTCGGCGCCACCGGCTCCCCGGTCCGCCCGCTGGCGGTGGTGGGCGCGTGACGACGATCGCCTCCCCCACCGCGGCGCGGCGGCTCGCCTCCTTCGCCTCGACGGCGCTGGCCGACGGCGTGCCGGACGAGGTCGCCGCCAGCGTCCGACGACGGGTGCTCGACGTGCTCGGGCTGTGCGTCGCGGCCTACCGGCTGCCGACCAGCCACGCCATCGCGGCGCACGTCGCGGACCAGGGCGGCCGGGCCGAGGCGACCGCCATCGGCGTCGCCGCGCAGGTCCCCGCCGTGGGCGCCGCGTTCGTGAACGGCGTGCTGGCGCACTCGCTGGACTACGACGACACGCACCTGCCGTCCGTGCTGCACCCGAGCGCCAGCGTGGTGCCCGCCGCGCTGGCCGCCGCGCAGGCGTCCGGCGCGAGCGGCGCGGACGTCGTGGCCGCCGTCGCGGTCGGCCTGGAGATCACCGTCCGGCTCGGGATGGCGGGCTACGACAGCGAACTGGGCAACTCCGTCTACTTCGAACACGGTCAGCACGCCACGTCGATCTGCGGTGCGATGGGGTCCGCGGCGGCCGCCGCGCTGCTCTACGGGCTCGGCGAGGAGGGCGTGCTGAACGCGATGGGCGTCACGGCGTCGTTCGCCTCCGGGGTCATCGAGGCCAACCGGACCGGCGGCACGGTCAAGCGGCTGCACTGCGGCTGGGCCGCGCAGTCCGGCGTGACGGCGGCGCAGCTCGTCCGGCGCGGCTTCACCGGGCCGCCGACGGTGCTGGAGGGCAGGTTCGGGTTCTTCCAGTCGTTCCTGCGCGGCCAGGTCGACCTCGACCAGGTGACCGACGGGCTCGGCGAGGACTGGGCGGTGCCGGGCATCTTCTTCAAGCCCTACCCCGCCAACCACTTCACCCACACCGCGATCGACGCCGGGCTCCGGCTGCGCGCCGACGGCGCCCCGACCGACCCGGCCGACGTCGCCTCGATCGAGCTGCGCGTGCCGAACGCCGTCATCCGCACCATCGGTCAGCCCATCGAGACGAAGCGCGCCCCGGAAACCGGCTACCAGGCCCAGTTCAGCGGCCCATACGCCGTGGTGACCGGTCTGCTGGGCGGGTCGGGGCTCGGGGCGGGGCTGGCCGACTACAGCGACGACCTCGCCGCCGACCCGCTGCGCCGGGCGCTGATGTCCACTGTGGACGTCGTACCGGACGAGCGCTGCGACGCCATCTTCCCCCACCAGTTCCCGGCCGTCGTCACCGTGCGCGGCACCGACGGTCGCGAGTGGACGGCCGAGGTGCTCACCAACCGCGGCGGTCCGCAGCGCCCCCTCACCGACGCCGAACTGGCGGCGAAGTTCACCGACAACGTGGCCGACCGGCTACCGCCCGAGATCGCGGCCTCCGTCCGGGACCTCGTGCTGGGCCTGGAGGACGTCACCGACGTGGGCGAGCTGCTGCGCCCGCTGGCACTGGCCACCGACCACACCCCGACGACTGGAGACGATCACGATGTCCCTTGACCTACTCGTCACCAACGTCCGCGTCGTCCACCACGACCGGCCGGAAGCGGAACGCGCCGACATCGGTGTCGTGGACGGGCGGATCGTGCGCGTCGCCCCCGGCATCGACCCGGCCGAGGCGAAGACCGTCGTCGACGGCGGCGGCAGGCTCGCGTTCCCCGGCGTGGTCGACGCCCACCAGCACTGGGGCATCTACAACCCGCTGGGGGTCGACGCGGCCACCGAGAGCCGGGCGTGCGCCCAGGGCGGGGTCACCACCGCGCTCAACTACATGCGCACCGGCCAGTACTACCTGAACCGGGGCGGCGACTACGCCGACGTGTTCCCCGAGGTGCTCGCCGCCTCGGAGGGCAAGTCCTACGTGGACTACGCCTACCACCTCGCGCCGATGTCCCGCAGGCACATCGAGGAGATCCCGGACCTGGTCGCCGAGCACGGCGTGACCTCGTTCAAGGTGTTCATGTTCTACGGCAGCCACGGCCTGCACGGCCGGTCGGCGGACCAGAACTCGTTCCTGATGATCCCGGAGGGCGAGCGCTACGACTACGCGCACTTCGAGTTCGTCATGCGCGGCATCCAGGCCGCGCGCGAGCGGTTCCCGGAGCTGGCCGACGAGATCTCGCTGTCGCTGCACTGCGAGACCGCCGAGATCATGAGCGCCTACACCAAGCTCGTCGAGGAGGACGGCAGCCTCACCGGTCTCGCCGCCTACAGCGCGTCCCGGCCGCAGCACTCCGAGGGCCTGGCCGTGTCGATCGCGTCCTACCTGGCGCACGAGACCGGGCTGCCCACGATCAACCTGCTGCACCTGTCGTCGGCCAAGGCGATGGACGCGGCGCTGCGGATGGCGACCGCGTTCCCGCACATCCGGTTCCGCCGCGAGGTGACCGTCGGGCACCTGCTGGCCGACATCGACACCGCGTCCGGCATCGGCGCCAAGGTGAACCCGCCCATCCGGCCGCGCGAGGACGTCGAGGCGCTGTGGGGCCACGTGCTCGCGGGCGAGGTGGACTGGGTCGTCAGCGACCACGCGTGCTGCCGCGACGAGGACAAGTTCGGCGACCCGCGCGACGACGTGTTCGTGGCCAAGTCCGGGTTCGGCGGCGCCGAGTACCTGCTGCCCGGCCTGGTCACCGAGGGCGTGCGGCGCGGGCTGTCGCTGGGCGACATCGCGAAGCTCACCGCGTGGAACCCGGCCACCCGCTTCGGGCTGCGCACCAAGGGCGCCATCGGGGTCGGCTTCGACGCCGACTTCAGCCTCGTCGACCCGGCCGTCGACTGGACGGTCCGCGCGGCCGACTCCGAGTCGACGCAGGAGTACACGCCGTTCGAGGGCTTCTCGATGACCGCGGCGGTCACCGACACCTTCGTGCGGGGCCACCACGTCCTGGCCGCGGGCAAGGTCGTCGGCGACCCCGTCGGCCGCTACCTCAAGCGCCCCACCGGCGCATGACGCCCCGCAGCTACCTCTACGTGCCGGGCGACCAGCCCGACAAGCTGGCGGGCGCGGCGGGTCGGGGCGCCGACGCCCTGATCCTGGACCTGGAGGACGCCGTCTCGGCGCCCCGCAAGGACCTCGCCCGCCAGGTCGTCGCCGACCACCTGGCGGCGCCGGGGGTCAGCGCGTGGGTGCGGATCAACGCCGACACGGCGGCGGCCGACGTCGCCGCGATCGGCGGCGCGGCGGGCCTCGCGGGCGTCGTGGTCCCGAAGGCCGAACCGGAGTCGCTGGCCGAGGTCGACCGGCTGCTGGCGGCGTTCGACCGCTCCCCCGTGCCGGTGATCGCGATGCTGGAGACGGCACGGGGCATCCGGCAGCTCGACGCGGTCGCCGCGGCGCCGAGGGTGGTGCGGCTGGGACTGGGCGAGGCGGACCTGGCCGGGGAACTGGGCATCCGCCCCGACGAGTGGCGCACCGAGCTGTGGCCCATCAGGTCCCAGGTCGTCGTCGCCTCGGCGGCGGCACGCCTGACGGCACCCACGGGACCGGTCGACACCGACGCCCGCGGCACCGGCACGCTCCGCGCGACCACGACGCTGCTGCTCAACCAGGGCTTCCGGGCACGCACCGCCATCACGCCTGCCCAGGTGGCGGTGATCAACGCGGTGTTCACCCCCACACCGGAGGAGGTCGCCGCGGCCACCGGGGTCCTGAAACGCCTGGCGGACTCCGCGTCCGGCATCGCCGTCGACGACGACGGCAGGCTCATCGACGCCGCGGTGGCCCGCACGGCCCAGGAGGTGCTGAACCGCGCGGGCTGACACGGGCCCCGTCCGGGCCGCGTCACGGGGTGACGCGGCCCGGACGGGTGCCGGTGGTGGCGACCAGGCCCTCGTCGACGGACCCCGGCCACTGGCGCGCACGGGAGCTTGTCGGTGGTGCAGACGTCCGGTCCGGCTCTTGTCGTCGCAAGCACAAGCCCTGCCCCCTTGGCACGTCTGATGATTCCGGTCATGGCACGCCAGCGAATCCTCATCATCGGCGGGGGCATGGCAGGGGTCTCCCTCGGCAGCGAGCTCGCCGTCGACCACGACGTGGTCCTGCTGGAGGCCGAGTCGTCGCTCGCCGTTCACAGCACCGGTCGGTCGGCCGCGCTCTTCCTCGCGGACTACGGTCCGCCGCCCGTCCGCGAGCTGACGCGGCGCAGTGAACCGGAGTTCGCCCGGCTGTCGGCGCTGCCGGACGTGCCCCCGCTGCTGACGCCCCGCGGCGGGCTCTTCACCACGTGGGACGAGCCGAGTGCCGCGGCGTTGACGGCCGCCGTCGCGAGCAGCCCGTCCATGGTCGCGGTGACCGCCGACCGGGTCCGGGAGCTGTGCCCCGTGCTGCGGACCGACGAGCTGGCCGGGTGCGCGTTCGACGCGGACGTGCGGGACATCGACGTCGCCGCACTGCACGGCCACTACGCCGGGACGCTGCGCCGACGGGGCGGGCGGATCACGACCGGTGCCCGCGTGGTGGCGGCGGACAGGGTCGGGGCCGGGTGGGAGGTCCGCACCGCGGACGGTCGGACGTGGCACGCCGACGCGCTGGTGAACGCGGCGGGCGCGTGGGGCGACCAGGTCGCGGAACTCTGCGCCGGTGTCGGGCACAGGCTGTCGCCGCGGCGGCGCACGGTGGCCATCGCCCGCTCGCGCGTGCCGATCCCGGCCCAGTGGCCGGTCGTCGCGGACTTCGCGGAAGCCTGGTACTTCAAGCCCGAGAGCGGGGCGCTGCTGCTGTCGCCGGGCGACGAGACCGAGGTTCCGCCGGGGGACGTCGAGTCGGACCCCCTCGACGTCGCGCTGGTGCTGGAACGGGTCAACGCCGCGACGACGCTGGACCTGCGCAGCGTGCGGACGAGCTGGGCCGGGCTGCGGACCTTCGCCCCGGACCGGGCGCCGGTGGTCGGTCCGCACCCCGAGGAGCCGACGCTGTTCAGCTTCGTCGGCCAGGGCGGCTACGGGATCCAGATGGCGCCCGCGCTGGCCGGGGTCGGCGCGCGGCTCTTCCGAACGGGCACCCTGGACGACGCCGTGCTGGCCGCCGCCATCGACCCCGGCCGGGCGCGCACCGCGCTCGACCGCTGACCCCACCGAGGAGCGCGCATGACCACCGAACAGGCCCTCACCAGGGTGATCCGCGGCGGCCTCGTCCACGACGGCCTCGGCGGCGAGCCGCGCCGCGCCGACGTGGGGATCGCCGGGGACCGGATCGCGGCCGTCGGGGACGTCCCGGCCGCGGGGTGCCCCGAGGTCGACGCGACCGGGCTGGTCGTCGCACCGGGCCTGATCAACGTGCTCAGCCACGCCTGGCAGACGATCCAGCTCGACGGGAGCTGCCTGTCGGACCTGGTGCAGGGGGTGACGACGGAGGTGTTCGGCGAGGCGGTGTCCCTCGGCCCGTCGAGCCCGGCGCTGCTGGACGTCGTGCCCGTGCGCGAGGGCGCCCGGCTGGACTTCCCCCGGCTCTCCGACGGGCTCGACCACGTCGAAGCCCTCGGGACCAGCGTCAACGTCGCCTCGTTCCTCGGCGGGCAGAACCTGCGCGCGCTGGCGGCGGGCGCCGACGACCGGCCGCTGACCGACGACGAGCTGGACTCGCTGTGCGCGCTCGTCGACGAGGAGATGGCCGCCGGGGCGCTGGGCATCGCGACCGCGCTGATCTACGCGCCGGAGAACTACGCGACGACGGCGGAGCTGACCCGGTTGTGCGCCGTGGTGGGCAGGCACGACGGCCTCTACATCTCCCACCTGAGGTCGGAGGGCGACCGGTTCCTCGAAGCGCTCGACGAGCTGATCACCATCGGCCGGGACGCGGCGTGCCGGGCGCAGGTCTACCACCTGAAGGCGGCCGGAACACGGAACCACCACAAGATGCGGGTGGCGATCGAGGTGATCGAGTCGGTCCGCGCGACCGGCCAGCAGGTCGGCGCGGACATGTACCCGTACGTCGCCGCCTGCACCGACCTCGCGGCGGCGATCCCCCCTCGCCACCACGCGGGCGGAACGGCGGCGCTGCTGGCCCGGCTGTCCGACCCGGCCGTCCGCGCGGAGATCGTCGCGGAACTGGACTCCGCCGACGGCGACTTCGAGAACCTGTACTTCGGCGCCGAGCAGGGGCGGGGCATCGTTTTCCTGGCAGACCTCGCCGACGGCACTCCCGCCGCCGGTCGCACGCTGGTCGACGTGGCCGCGGCGCTCGGCGCCACCCACCCGGCGGCGGCGCTGCTGGACGTCGTGCGCGCCGAACCGAACCTCCAGGTCTGCTACTTCGTCATGTCCGAGGACGGCGTCCGGCTCGGCCTCGCCCAGCCGTGGGTGTCGATCTGCTCCGACGCGGAGGCCGTCGGACCGGGCTCGTCGTCCGACGACCTGACCCACCCGCGCGCCTACGGCAGCTTCGCCAGGGTCCTCGGCCACTACAGCCGCGACCTGGGCCTGTTCCCGCTCGCCGAGGCGATCCGCAAGATGACCTCGCTGCCCGCCGACGCGCTGCGGCTGACCGACCGCGGCCGGATCGCCCCCGGCGCGTTCGCCGACCTGATCGCGTTCGACCCAGCGGAGGTCCGCGACACCGCCCGCTACGACGACCCCCGCCGGTACGCGACCGGGATGGTCCACGTCCTGGTCAACGGCGAACCGGTGCTCGCGAACGGCGAAGCCCTCCCGGCCCGCCCCGGCAGGCGGCTGCGGCGCGGGCGCTGACCCGTCAGCCCCGGTCCGGCGGGTGCGCCTTGAGCCGGATGTCCACCATCAGCGCGAACCGGGTGTCCGCGTCGGTGAGGTCGAGCCCGAAGATCTCGTGCAGGCGGCGCAGCCGGTAGCGCAGGGTGTTGGTGTGCACGTTCAGGGCTTTCGACGCCACGGTCGGGTCGCCGAAGGACGACAGGTAGACGCGCAGCGTCCGGCCGTAGTCGGCGGCGTGCGCGACGTCGTGGTCGTCGATGTCGTCGAGCACGCTGCGCTGCCCGGCCCGCCTGGCCGACTCCAGGTCGGCCAGCCGCAGCACGCTGACCGCCAGCCCGACCTCCCCCACCTCCGCGCAGCCGTCGTGGGAGCGGGCGCCGCACAGGACCCGCACCACCTGGTCGGCCTCCTCCTTGGCCTCGTTGAGGTCGGCGAGCGTCGACACCGGACCGCTCATCCCGATGGTGACCAGGTCCGGGGAGTCCGGGCGCGCCGCGGTCCGGGCGGACAGCAGCAGGCCGCGCAGCTCCCGCAGGCTCACGACGGGATCAGCGGGTCCGGGCACCACCCCGTACACGGTGTCCTCGATGCGCGCGGTCGCGCCGACCGCGCGGGCGAGTGAGAGCTGGCGGACCAGCGCGGTCGCGCACTGGTCGAGCAGCCGGTCGTCGCGGCGGCCGTCCGCGCGGGTGGCCGTGACGGCCGCCAGCCGGTAGCCGGGACCGGTCATCCCCAGCCGGTGGCCCGTTTCCACCGCGGACTCCCCGCCTCGCAGGAGCAGCCCCATGGTCGCGGTCTGGTGCTGGTGCTGGAGGTCGGTGGTGAGCCGGTGGTGGGCCAGCCGGACGGCGATGTTCTGCGCCGCCTCGGCCAGCGCCGCCGTGCGCGGCGCGTCGAGCGGGGTGTCCGTGACGGCCCAGATCGAGCCGAGCAGCTCACCGTGCGCGCGCAGCGGGACCACCGTGCGGGAGCTGATGCCGGGTGTGGTCGAGACCAGGAAGAAGGGCTCGGTCTCGGTCAGCAGCCGCTTGACGACGCCGAGGCGGCGCACCTGCTTGAGGAAAGCGTCGGGCACCCGGTGGCCGAGGATCGTCGCGGACCTGGCCACGTCCGCCACCTCGTGCAGCGCGGAGTACGCGAGCAGCCGCGACTGGTTGTCCTCGATGGTGACCGGCGCGCAGAGCGCGTCGGCGAGCGCGTTGGCGACCACGAACAGGTCGCTGATCAACTCCGATCCGGACACCGAGTCGGCGCGGACCGGCGGCATCCGACCGGGCAACGACGCGGCGATGCTGTGCAGGTGCGACCAGTTGCACCCGCTGGGCACGACGAGCAGGGCCACGCCCGCGCTGAGCGCCTCCGCCAGCAGCGCCTGCCCCAGCGGGCCGTCGTGGCGCAGCAGCAGCGCCGCGGGCCCGGCCGCCGCCAGCCGCAGCGCCAACGGCGACGCCGCGGCCACGCCGACGGCGAGCACCAGGTCGCCGGACTCGAACGCGGGCACGTCCAGCGGGTCGTGGACGACCACCGACGTGAACTCGACGGCCAGGTCGGACGGCCCGACCGGCGCGGTGATCAGCTCGGGTCCGAGCCGCGTCACCAGGTCGCGCACGGATGGCACAGGCCCCTCCTCCCGGCCGCGGCGCGGCGCTTTGGCACGGAGCAAACCACCTCGGCGGGCGGCACGCTCATCCGGTCAGGGCGGTTGGTGGCGCTCCACCAAGCACCGCCGCCGGGGTTGCGCTCGCGCACGAGGACGGCGCCACCGCCCCGCGGATAGCTTGCCGACATGACCCGAACCGCTGGTGGGAGCGCCCGATGATCGACGAGCTGCGCGACGTCATCACGACCGAGCAGGCGCGGTTCGGCGTCCCCGGTGTCGCCGTCGCCGTGGTGCTGGACGGCGACGTGGTGCTGTGCGAGGGGTTCGGCCACGCCGACCTCGACACCGGTGAACCCGTCGGGGCGGGCACGCACTTCCCGATCGCGTCCGACACCAAGGCGTTCACCGCCGCCGTGACCTGCCTGCTCGCGGACGGCGGGCTGCTCGACCTG
This sequence comes from Umezawaea endophytica, assembly GCF_025061645.1. GTDB lineage: Bacteria > Actinomycetota > Actinomycetes > Mycobacteriales > Pseudonocardiaceae > Umezawaea > Umezawaea endophytica. Next base: position 656,477 of record NZ_JANYMP010000001.1, read on the forward strand.
GACGCGCCGGTCCGCGAGGTGGTGCCGTGGTTCGCGATGCACGACCCGCACGCCACCGACCTCGTCACCCCGCGCGACCTGCTCAGCCACCGCACCGGACTCCCCCGCCACGACCTCGTGTGGTTCGGCGACACCCCGATGTCGTTGGAGGAGACCACCCGCGGGCTCCGGCACCTGCCGTCGAGCCGACCGGTGCGGACCGCCTGGGACTACAACAACCTGTGCTACATCGCCGCCGGGCACCTGACCGAGGTGGTGACCGGCACGCCGTGGCCCGACGCGGTGCGGTCGCTGCTGCTGACCCCGCTCGGCATGACCGGCACCGGGTTCGCGGTGCAGGACGAGGTGGTCGACCTGCTGGCGTTGCCCTACAAGGCGACCCGCGCGGGTTTCGCCCGGCAGGCGCTGCCCGCCCGGACGACCGCGCGCAAGGCCGGGCCCGCGGGCGGTCTCGTGTCCACCGCGGCCGACCTCGCCCGGTGGCTGCTGGCCCGGCTCGGCCACCGCCCCGACGTGCTGCCCGCGTCCGCCGTGGAGCAACTGCACCGCCCGGCGATGCTCGGCGGGATCACCACCGACCTCTTCGACGAGATCACCTCGCTCGGCTACGCGCTCGGCTGCCAGGTCGAGAGCTACCGCGGCACGCGGATCGTCCACCACGGCGGCAACACGCTCGGCTACTCCTCCGACGTGTGCGTGGTCCCCGCCTCGGGCATCGGCGTCGCCGTGCTCACCAACCTGGACAGCAGCTACCTGCGCCTGCCACTGGTGTACTCGATCATCGACGCGCTGCACGGGCACGCCGACGCCCACTGGGGCAAGAGGATCCACTCGGTGCAGACCGCCGTGCACACCGGTCACGACGAGGCCCGCGAGCACCACCGGGCCAGGGCGTCCGCCGCTCCCCCGTCGCGCCCGCTGACCGGGTTCACCGGCACCTACACCCACCCCGCCTACGGCGACCTCGTCATCCGCGCCGAGGGCGACGGGCTCGTCCCCGACTTCCACGACGCCGGGGACCGGGTGCGGCTGGACCACCGCGGCCACGACGCGTGGGACCTGGTGTTCGTCGAGGACGAGGTCACCTGCCCGCTCGTCTTCACCCAGGACCTGGACGGCGCCGTCACCGGGCTCGTCGTCGCGACCGAGCCCGCGGTCGGTCCGGCGATCTTCGACCGCCTGCCCGAGCCCGTGCCCGCCGACCTGCTGACCGCGATGGTCGGCACCTACCGGATGGGGCCGATGACGCTGGTGGTCCGCGGCCGGGGCGCCGGGCTCGTCGCGTCCTCCGCCGTCCTGGGTGACCTCGTCCTCACCGGTGCGGGCGGGACCGCGTTCCGCTGCCCCACCATGCCGGGTGTGGGCGTCACCGCGGAACTCGATCCGGACGGCGCCGTCGCCCGGATCGTCGTCGACACCGTCGGAATCTTCCTCCCGGAGGCGTGATGGACCAGCTCGCGTTGCAGGACCGGCTCACCGCTCTCGCCGACCGGCACCACGTCGTCGGGGCCGGCCTCGCCGTCGCCGTCGGCGACGACACCGCCGTGGCCGCGTCCGGTGTGCTGAACCTGCGGACCGGCGCGCCCGCCACCGCGGACAGCGTGTTCCAGATCGGCAGCATCACCAAGATCTGGACCACCACGCTGGCGATGCAGCTCGTGGACGAGGGGCTGCTCGACCTCGACGCGCCGCTCGTCACCTACCTGCCCGACTTCCGCGTCCTGGACGAGGAGACCACGGCGTCGGTGACGGCCCGCCACCTCCTCAACCACACCAGCGGCATCGCCGGGGACTTCTTCCCCTACACCGGCCGCGGCGACGACAACCTCTCCCGCTTCGTCACCGAGATGGCCGACCTCGCCGCGAGCCACCCGCTCGGCGCGACGATGAGCTACAGCAACGCCGGGTTCTCCCTGCTCGGCAGGCTCGTCGAGGTGCTGCGCGGGGCGACGTGGGACGAGGTGCTGCGCGAACACCTCCTCGACCCGCTCGGCCTGGACGCGGCGGGCACCCTCCCGGAGGAGGCGCTGCTGTGGGGCGCGGCCGTCGGCCACATCGGCGGCGAGGTCACGCCGCAGTGGGGGCTGCCCCGGTGCATCGGCCCCGCCGGGCTGATCCACGCCCGCGCGGCGGACCTGCTGGCGTTCGCCCGGCTCCACCTCGCCGACGGCGTCACCGCCACCGGGCGGCGGCTGCTGTCGGCCGACTCGGCGGCGGCCATGCGCCGCGCCGAGGTGGCGATCCCCGAGCCGTGGACGTCCGGCTCGCACGTCGGGCTCGGCTGGATGCTGTTCGACTGGGGCACGCCGGTGTACGGCCACGACGGGTCGACGCTCGGGCAGCACGCGTTCCTGCGGATCGTCCCCGGACCGGTGCCGGTGGTCGTCGCGCTGCTCACCACCGGTGGCGACGCCGAGCAGCTCTACCAGGACCTGTTCACCGAACTGCTGGCCGACCACGCGAACGTCACCGTGCCACCGCCTCCGCGGCCACCGGCGGAACCGCTGCCCGCCACGTCGGCCGACATCGCGGGCAGCTACGACCGGCCCTCCATGGCGTGCGTCGTGGAGGACCGCGCCGACGGTGCCGTGCTCATCGCCCGGCCCAGCGGTGTGGTCGCCACCTCGCTCGGCACGGACCAGCTCGAAGGCCCGCTGGTCCCCTTCGGGCCCGACGCGTTCCTCACCCGGTTCCCCGGCAGGCCGGGGTGGCTGCCGGTGGTGTTCTACCGGCTCGCGGACGGGACGCGCTACGTGCACGTCAGCGGCCTGGCCACAGCGCGCAAGGAGCCGTGATGACCTCGCTCGACCAGCGCTACCTGGCGACCGAGGGCGTCGTGCACATGACCGGTGTCCACGCGCTCGCCCGGCTGGCGCTGGACGTGCGGCGGGCCGACGAGCTGGCGGGCCACGACTCCGCGCTGTTCATCTCCGGCTACGAGGGCTCTCCCCTCGGTGGTTACGACCTCGAACTCCACAAGCACTCCGCGCTGCTCGACGAGCACCGCGTCGTCTTCCGCCCGGCGGTCAACGAGGAACTCGCCGCGACCGCCGTGGCGGGCACCCAGCTCGCCGCGACGATGGACGACAAGGTCGTCGAGGGCGTCACCGGCTTCTGGTACGGCAAGTCGCCCGGTGCCGACCGCGCCGCCGACGCGCTGCGGCACGCCAACCTGTGCGGCACCCACCACTCCGGCGGGGCCGTCGCGTTCGTCGGGGACGACCCCAGCGCGAAGTCCTCCACCGTTCCGGGGGCGTCGGAGATGCTGCTCGCCGACCTGGGTTTCCCGACGCTCTACCCGGCGGACCCGCAGGAGGTCCTCGACCTCGGCCTGCACGCGGTCGCGATGTCGCGCGCCAGCGGGCTGTGGACGGCGCTGAAGATCGTCACCAACGTGGCAGACGGCTCCGGCACGGTCGACGTCGATCCGGGGCGACTGACCCGCCGGATGCCCGGCACGGAGGTGGACGGGCGGCCGTTCGCGCACACGGTCACCGCGAAGCTGGCCGGACCCACCCTCCTGGCGCTCGAACGCAGCCGCAACGGGCCGCGACTGGAACTCGCCCTCCGCTACGCCGCGCTCAACCACCTGAACACCATCACCGGCGCCACCTCCGCCGCGCGGATCGGGATCGTGGCCGCGGGCAAGAGCTACGCCGACGTGCGCCAGGGCCTGCGAATGCTCGGACTGGACGAGGGCGAACTCGTCGCCCGCGGCATCAGGCTGCTGAAGCTCGGGATGATCCACCCGCTGGAGCCGACCGTCGTCACCCGGTTCGCCGACGGGCTCGCCGAGATCGTCGTCGTCGAGGAGAAGCGGTCCTTCATCGAGGCCGCGCTCAAGGACCTGCTGTACGGCAGGCCCGACGCGCCGGTCGTGACCGGCAAGAAGTCCCCGGACGGCGGTGAACTGCTGGCCGCGCAAGGGGAACTCGGCCCGGACGCCATCGCGACCGCGCTCGCCGCCCGGATTCTGGCCCACGGCGACGCGCCGACCGTCACGGCCTGGCGCGCCGCCCGGCGCCCGCCGTCGTCCCGCGTCCCGCTGCCGCTCGCGGTCCGCACGCCGTACTTCTGCTCGGGGTGCCCGCACAACAGCTCGACCAAGACGCCGGAGGGGTCGCTCGTGGGCGCGGGCATCGGCTGCCACGCCCTGGCGCTGCTGATGAGCCCGACCCTGGTCGGCGACATCACCGGGCTGACCCAGATGGGCGGCGAGGGCGCGCAGTGGCTGGGGATGGCGCCGTTCCTGTCACGCGGGCACCTGCTCCAGAACCTCGGCGACGGCACGTTCCACCACTCCGGCAGCCTCGCCGTGCGCGCGGCGGTCGCGGGCGGCGCGAACATCACCTACAAGCTGCTGTACAACTCCGCCGTCGCCATGACCGGCGGGCAGCGGGCCGAGGGGCAGATGTCCGTCGCCGACATCACCAGGGCGATGACCGCCGAGGGCGTGCGGAAGATCATCGTCACCACCGACGACCCCCGGTCCTACCGGCGGGTCCGCCTCCCGCGCGGCGTCCGGGTCTGGCACCGCGACCGGCTCGTCGAGGCGCAGGAGGAACTCGCCGCGGTCGACGGCGTCACGATGCTCATCCACGACCAGGAGTGCGCGACCGAGCTGCGCCGCAAGCGCAAGCGCGGCCTCGCCCCGGACCCGGCCGAGCGGGTGGTGGTCAACGAGCGGGTGTGCGAGGGCTGCGGCGACTGCGGTGTGCGGTCCAACTGCCTGTCGGTCCAGCCGGTCGACACCGAGTTCGGCCGCAAGACGCGGATCGACCAGTCCTCCTGCAACAAGGACTACTCCTGCCTCAAGGGCGACTGCCCGTCGTTCCTGACCGTCACACCCGGCAAGGCGGGACCGACCAGGCCGCCATCGTCCACTGTGGACGCGGACTCGCTGCCTCCCCCGGTCCTCCGCGGCACGACGGGACGGCACACCACCCGCGTCCTCGGCATCGGCGGGACCGGTGTCGTCACGGTCGCCCAGGTCCTCGGCACCGCCGCCGCGCACGCCGGTCTGCACGTCCAGGCGCTCGACCAGACCGGTCTCGCGCAGAAGGGCGGGGCCGTCGTGTCCGACGTGAAGATCGGCCGCGACGCGCTCGACGGCGCGAACAAGGCCGCCGCGGGCGAGGTCGACCTGTACCTCGGCGCCGACCTGCTCGTCGCCGCCGACCCGGCCCACCTGGGCGCGGCGGACCCCGGCCGCACCGTCGCCGTCGTGTCCACCGGGAAGGTGCCGACCGGCGGCATGGTGTCGGACAAGACCAAGGCGTACCCGGACCTCACCGCGCTCGTCGACCGCGTCCGGGAGGGCACCGACGCCGCGGCGAGCGTGTTCGTCGACGCCCGCGCCGCCTCGAACGCCCTGTTCGGCGGCGACCAGCACGCCACGCTGCTGCTGGTCGGCGCGGCCTACCAGTCCGGCGCGCTGCCGATCCCGGCCGAGTCGATCGAGCGGGCGATCGACCTCAACGGCGTCCAGGTCGCGAACAACGTCCAGGCGTTCCGCCGGGGCAGGCAGCTCGTGTCCGACCCCGACGCCTTCCACGCCGCCGTCGGACCGCGACCCGACCCGTCCCCACCGGTTTCCCCGGTGGCCCAAGGCGTCCTGGACGTCGTCGGCGCCGAGCCGGGCTCCGAACTGGCCCGGCTGCTCGCGATCCGCGTCCCCGACCTGATCGGCTACCAGAACGCCCGCTACGCCGCGGACTACGCCGAGTTCGTCGGGCGGGTGCGCCGCGCGGAGGCCGAGCGGGTCCCCGGCTCCACGGCGGTCACCGAGGCCGTCGCCCGCCACCTGCACAAGCTCATGGCGTACAAGGACGAGTACGAGGTCGCGCGGCTCTCGCTGCTGCCGGACGTGCTCGACTCCGTCCGGGCGCACTACGGGCCGGACGCCCGGATCTCCTACCGCCTGCACCCGCCGGTGCTGCGGGCGATGGGCATGCGCGACAAGATCAGCCTCGGGCCGTGGTTCACGCCCGTCCTCCGCCTGCTGGCGGCGCTGCGGCACGTCCGGGGCACGCCGTTCGACCTGTTCGGCTACGCCGGGGTCAGGAAGGTCGAACGCGGGCTCGTCACGGAGTACCGCGCGGCCGTCGAGGCGTCGCTCGCGACGTCGTCCCCGGAGAACGCCCACCACGTCGTCAGGATCGCGAACCTCCCCGACGTCATCCGGGGCTACGAGGCGATCAAGCTGACGACCGTGGAGGCGTACCGGCGGGAACTCGCCGACGCGCGCCGCGACCTCGTCACCCGGTAGCCGGGTCCTTGCGGGCCAGCAGGTGGACCTCGCGGAACTGCCGCCGGTCGTCGGGCTGGGGCTCGCGCACCATCCGGGCCACCTCGGCCAGCCCCGCCTCGCGCAGCAGCGCGGCGAGGTGGTCGGGCGACCACCGGTAGGCGGGCGCGACGGCGTGGTCGAAGACCTGCGTCGGGTGGGACGGCCCCTCGCTGGCCGAGAAGCCCAGCAGGAGGTGGCCGCCGGGCGCCAGCACGCGGTGGAACTCCGCCAGGATCGCCGGGACCTCCGGTGGCGGGGTGTGGATGATGGACCACCGCGAGAGCACGCCGTCCAGCGCGCCGTCGGCGGTGGTCAGCGCGGCCATCGTGCCCACGTCGAACCGCAGCCCCGGACAGGCCACCCGCGCCAGCTCGACCATCGCGGGAGAGGCGTCGACGCCGAACACCGCCAACCCCAGTTCGGCCAGCCGGGCCGTGACGTCGCCGGGTCCGCAGCCCACGTCCGCGACCCGACCGCCCGGTCCGACGACCTCGGCGAAGACGCCGAGCATCGCGCGGTCAAGGGGCCGGTCGCGCAGGGCGTCGCGGAACATCCGCGCGTAGGTCGGGGCAACGGCGTCGTAGGCCTCGCGGGTCGTGCTGAGGGCGTCGTGGTCGACCATGATCACGACTCTAGCCACCGCGCGCGGAGCTACCGGAGCAAGGTCGGTACCGCCGCGATGAGCGTTCGCGTGTAAGGGTTCCGCGGCTGTTCGGTGACCTGGACGGCGTCGCCGAACTCGACGACGGACCCGCCCGCCATCACCGCGATGTGGTCCGCCAGGTACCGCACCACCGCGAGGTTGTGCGAGATGAACAGGACGCTGACCCCGGTCTCGTCCTTGATGTCGCGCAGCAGGTTGAGCACGGCGCCCTGGACCGAGACGTCCAGTGCCGACGTGATCTCGTCCGCGATCAGCACCTCGGGGTCGGCGGCCAGCGCCCTGGCCAGCGCCACCCGCTGCCGCTGGCCGCCGGAGAGCTGCCGGGGCAGCAGGTGCTCGTGGTCGGGGTTCAACCGGACCAGGTCGAGCAGCCCGCCGACCGTGCGCCGCGCGTCGCGGAGCCTCCGGCCCGCGGCGATGCCCTCGGCGATCGAGTCGCCGACCGTCATCCGCGGGTCCAGCGACGAGTACGGGTCCTGGAAGACCATCTGGATGAGCGCGCCCCGGTCGCGGACGGCCCGGTCCTGCCGCTTCCCCGCCGACCTGATGACCTGCCCGTCGAGCAGGACCTCCCCGGAGCGCAGGGGCGCCAGCCCGACGACCGCGCGGGCCAGCGTCGACTTGCCCGACCCGGACTCGCCCACCAGCCCCACGACCGACCGGTCGTCGACGACCAGGTCGACGTGGTCGACCGCCGTCGTCGCGTGGGCCCCGGAACCGAAGCGCACGACCACGTCGCGCAGTTCGAGGACGCTCATCCCCGACCTCCCTCTCCCGCGGTGGAACGGGGGCCGCCGACGTCCGACGGCGGTTTCCAGCAGGCGACCCGGCGGTTCTCGCCGATCGCCACCAGCGGCGGTGCCTGCTCCGCGCAGCCGACGTCGGCCAGCGGGCACCTCGGCGCGAACGAGCAGCCGACGGGCAGGCGGTCCGGTTCGGGCGGCCGTCCGTCGATGGTGGCCAACGGCAGCCGCCGGTCCATCCCCATGTCGGGGATGCTCGCCACGAGGGCGCGGGTGTAGGGGTGCGCCGCGTCGTCGACCAGTGCCGAGACCGGCAGCTCCTCGATGATCTGCCCCGCGTACATCACCAGGACGCGCGACGCGATCCGCGACACGACCGCGATGTCGTGGCTGATGAACAGCAGCGCGGCGTTCCGCTGCCGGACGACGTCCCGCAGCAGCGCCAGCACGCCCTGCTGCACCGTCACGTCCAGCGCGGTCGTGGGTTCGTCGGCGATGATCAGGGACGGTTCGGCCATCAGGCTCATGCCGATCATCGCGCGCTGCCGCATGCCGCCCGAGAAGGTTCCGGGGTACTCGCGGGCGCGCCGCTCCGGCGAGGGGATGTCGACCGCGGCCAGCCGGTCGACGGCCCTGGCCGCGGCGGCGCGCCGGGACAGCCCCTGGTGCACCCGCGACACCTCGGCGAGCTGGAGGCCCACCCGGACGGCGGGGTTCAGCGCCGACATCGGGTCCTGGAAGACCGTGGCCAGCGAGGTGCCCAGCACCCGGTCGCGCTCGGCGCGGCCGAGCCGCCGGACGTCCCGGCCCGCCAGGTCGAGCCGGGTCGCCTCGACCACGCCGGGGTGGGGCACGAGCGCCCCCACGGCCGCCGCGGTGAGGCTCTTGCCCGAGCCGGACTCGCCGACCACGCCGACGACCTCGCCCGCGCGCACCTCGAACGAGACGCCGCGCACCGGCCTGGTGCCCCGGTCGGGGAACGTGACCGTCAGGTCCTCCACCCGGAGCACGACGTCGCCCGCCGGGCCGGTGTCCTCCGCGACCGGCGCCACCGGTGCCGTGACGACCCGCCGCGCCGTTCCGCGACGGCGGGAGCGGCCGGACACCACCTGCGTGGCCACCTCGCCCGCAAGGATGAACGTCAAGCCCGCGACCACGATGGCCGCGCACGGCAGGAGGCCCGCCGCCGGGGTGGTGTAGATGCTGCCGAGGCCGTCGCTCAGCAGCCGCCCCCAGTCGTAGTCGGGCGCCTGCACGCCGAACCCGAGGTAGGACAGGCCGGAGAGGGACAGCAGCGCCGTGCCGACCGTCGTGGTCGCGTTCACCACGAGCGGTTCGGCGATGTTGGGCAGGATGTGCCGCAGGACGATCCTGGCCCGGCCGACGCGGAGCAGGCGGGCCGCCGCGATGTAGTCGCTGCCCGCCACCGCCGCGGCCGTGCTGTGGGTCAGCCGGGCGAAGCCGGGCGCCATCGCGAGCGCCAGCGTCAGGACCGCCCCCTGCGCCCCCACACCGAAGATCATCGCCAGGAACAGGGCCAGCAGCAGGCTCGGGAAGGCGACGCTCAGGTTGATGGTGGCGACCAGGAGGCGTCCCAGCCGCCGTCCCAGCACGAACGGCAGGGCGCCCGCCAGCACGCCCACCACCGCGGCCACGACCGTGGTGATCACCGCGAGCACGACGGAGAGCCGCGTCGCCACCAGGGTTCGGGCCAGGAGGTCCCGGCCCAGCGGGTCGGTGCCGAAGAGGTGCTGGGCCGACATGCCCTGGTCCATCGCGGCCACGTCGATGGTCTCCGCCCGCGACCCCAGCACGAGCGGGGCGACGACCGCGACCCCGACGACGGCCACGAGCAGCACCAGCGTGCTGATCCCGAGCGGGGTCCGCAGCACCGCGGCGCGCCCGGACGTGCTTCGTCGCATCAGGTCTCCTTGATCACCGAACGGGGGTCGACCACGGCGATCAGCACGTCCACGGCCAGGTTGATCAGCAGCACCGACCCCCCGAAGAAGACCGCCATCGCCTCCACCACGGGGAAGTCCTTCGACAGCACCGATCGCACGAGCTGGTTGCCCACGCCCGGCCAGGCGAAGACGCTCTCCACCAGCACCGTGCCCGCCAGCAGCGAGGAGAGGGCGAGCCCGCTGATGGTCAGCGCCGCGGTGAGCAGGTTGGGCAGCGCGTGGCGCAGGTACACCAGCCGCGCGGGCAGCCGCTTCGACCTGGCGGTCCGCAGGTAGTCCTCGGCCAGCACGCGTTGTGCCTCCACGCGGACGACGCGGGCCAGCAGCGCGGCCGGACCCGCCGCGAGGGCGATCACCGGCAGGACGTACGACTCCGGCCCGGACTGGCCCGCGACCGGGAGGACCTTGAACGTCACCGAGAAGACGAACACGAGCCCCACGCCGAGGACGAAGTCCGGGACGACCGAGAACACGCCCGTCACCGAGGTGAAGGCGACGTGCGTACCGCGCGACCGCCCGTCGCGGGTGGCGATCCCGGCGAGCAGGCCGAGCGGGATCGCCACCACTACGGCAAGGACGAACGCCGCGGCGGCGAGCCCGACGGTCGCCGGGATCAGGCGCGTCATCACCTGCGCGACCGGCACGTGGCTGATCAGCGAGTCGCCCATGTCCCATGTCACCAGGCCGCGCAGGAACCGCGCGTACTGGGTCCACAGCGGATCGTCGAGGCCCAGGGTCCGGCGGGTGGCGGCCACCACGGCGGGCTGCGCGTTCAGCCCGAGCGCGTTGCGCACCGGGTCGCCGGGGATGGCGTGCACCATCCCGAACGCGGCCGTCGCCAGCACGACCATCGACGCGGCGAACCGGCCGAGCTGCCGTCCCAGGAACACCGGCCACGGCCCGCGGAGGCCGGAGCGGATCCGGTCCCCCCGCGGCGCTGGTCCGGCGGTCACGTCAACGCCTCCGGACGCGGCGGCTCGGTCGTCGGCCGTCACGGGGCGAGCAGCCGCATGCTGGTCGGCACGATGGTGTTCGTGGCGTCGTTGACGGCGAACGTGGCGTTCTTGCCCCACCACAGGTTCGGGCTCATCGACAGCGGCGTGACGTCCGCGCTCCCGATCAGCGCCGCTTCGGCGGCGTTCCAGTCGGCACAGCCCTCGGTGCCGGTCTTCACCACCGCCTGCTCGGACAGCGACCGGTACCGGTCGTTGGCGATGGCGGCGAAGTTCTGCCCATTGGGCGGCGTGGTGCCGGAGAAGAACGGCGCGAGCGCGGCCGGGGTGGAGACGTTGATGATGATCAGCGCCGCTCCCCAGCTCACGGTTCCGCCGAGCAGGCCGCTCGCCACCTGGTCGGAGGGTCGCTGGTCCAGGGTCACCTCGACGCCGACCTCCTTCCACCGCGAGGCGATGTACTCGGCCGACGCGCTGGTCTGCGGCTGGTTGCTCAGGTGCAGCAGGCTCAACGTCAGCCTGGCGCCGCCCTTGGCGCGGACGCCGTCGGGGCCGACCGCCCACCCGGACCGGTCCAGCAGCGCCTTCGCCTGCCCCGTGTCGTGGGCGGGGGTGCTGCCGGTCATCACGTCGCCGGGGCAGATCCTCGGCACCGGCAGGAGCCCTGCCGCCGGTCCGCCGAGCCCGCCGCTGTTCACGGCGCTGAGCTGGCCGAGGTCCAGCGCCATCACCAGCGCGCGGCGCACGTCGACGTCGGCGCCGGGGTTCCCCGCGGCCTGGTTGAACACCAGCTCGTCGTTCAGGTTCGACGGGCCCGCGGAGAACAGCCCCGCGCCCTTGAGGCGCTTCTGCTCCGAACCCACCACGGACGCGGCGTTGAGCTGGCCGTTGAGCAGGAGGTTCGCCGTGGTGGTGGGGTCGGTGACCGTCTTGACGACGACCGTCTCCGGGATGCCCTCGACGTCGGTGCCGGGGTGGTCGGCCGGGCCCCAGGAGTACCCCTTGCGCAGGGTGAACGTGACGTGGTCGCCGGGCACGTTCTGCGACACCACGTACGCGCCCGACCCGCTGCTGCCCGACGTGAGCAGGTCGCGGTTCGCCAGCCCCGGCGCGCACACGAGCTGGAGCAGGCTGAGGTTCTGGATGAAGAAGGGCGCGGGCGAGGAACTGGTCACCGCCACGCTGCCCGCCGCCACGTCCCCGACCGCCGTGGTCCCGGCCTGCACGGCGAGCCCGGTGAACGGCGACCCGTTCTCCGGGTTGGCCACGTAGTTGATGTTGTCGGCGACCGTCTTCGCGTCCAGGGGGCTGCCGTCCGAACAGGTCACGCCCGGCCGCACCGTCAGCACCCACGCGCCCGAGCCCGGCTCGTTCCGCCACGCCGTCACCACGCCGGGCACCGGCTCGTTCTTCGAGTCGAGGCTCAGCGGGGTGTCGTAGGCCAGCGTGGACGCCACCGCGTTGGCGTTGGTGGCCGACTTGTGCGGGTCAAGGCTCCCGAGGTCGACCGGGACGGCCAGCGTCAGCGTCCCACCGCTCACCACCGCACGCTCGCCGGTTCCGCCTCCCCCCGCCGAGCAGGAAACCGTCGCCGCCGTGACGGCGGCGATCCCCACCATCACTCGAAGTGTGCGCTTCATGGGCTGAATACCCTTCATCAGCGGACCAGTGGCATCCGTCGTCGGTCCGCGGGAAACGTCCACCGCAGTCTCGGCGGCCCACCGCCGCGAAAGCTTTGTGGAATCGGCCAAAGCGCCCCGCCCCGGTTGGTGGCCCTCGTCAGACCGCACGCGCGCCAAGTACTCCGGTCCACTGTGGATGGCGGCCCCGACCTGCGGCTCGTCGTGGTGGCTGGTGGCCTCCGCACAACGCGTCCGCGCGACTTTGAAGTCGACCCCAACGCACCGCGACGTTCTCGTCGGTAATTTTCGGCGGTGGGCGAGCAGTGTGCCGCCACCTTTCCGTGCAACCGATCGAGGGATTTCTCCGATGAGCAAACGATCCTTGGCCGCGGTCGTCGCCGCCGTCCTGCTGGTGGCGGGCTGCGGTGAGGACGACGAGTCGTCGGCGCCGCCCACCACGACCCCGGTCGCCCCGGCCCGGCTGTCCCCGTGCGAGGTCCCGGAGATCCCCACCGCGCAGTGCGGCAGCGTCACGGTCCCGCTGGACCGGGCCAACCCCGAGGCGGGCACGACCACGGTGGGCTTCACGCTGGTCCCGCGCACCGATCAGGCCCAGCCGTCGCTGGGCACCGTCGTCACCAACCCCGGTGGGCCGGGCACCGGCGCGGTCGACGCCGTCGGCCACGTCTACGCCGACGGCCTGAAGCCGATCCTGGACCGGCGCGACCTGCTGCTCGTCGACCCGCGCGGGGTCGGCCGGTCCAGCCCGATCCACTGTCCCGCCCTGGAGGGCCCGGAGATGGTCTTCGCGTCGGCGGACGGGCAGCGCGCCGCCATCGGCGAGTGCGGGAAGCAGTTGGGGGACAAGGCCCGGTACTACGGCACGGCGGCCGTCGCCGACGACTTCGACGACGTGCGCGCCGCGCTGGGCCTCGACCGCCTGGACCTGCTCGGCGACTCCTACGGCACGTACCTGATGGCCACCTACGTCGCGCGGCACCCCGAGCACGTCCGCTCCGTCGTGCTGTCGGGCGCCTACCCGGTGCACACCGACGACAACGTCGCGGGCGGTGTCGCCATCGCCGCGCTCCGGCGCGCAGTGGGCCTGGTGTGCGAGCGGACGACCTCGTGCTCCGGCGACGCGGTCCTGGGCGACCTCGACGCGCTGGCGGCGAGGCTGCGCGCCACCCCGGTGCCGACGGACCTCCAGTACGAGGGGAAGACCTACCCGATCGTCCTCGACGAGCGGATGCTCGCCGGGACCGTCGGCAAGCTCTACGCGGGCTCGGCGGACGTCGACAAGAAGCTGGAGCTGGCCAGGGCACTGGCCGCCGCCAGGACCGGCGACCTCGCCCCGGTGCAGGACGTGGTCCGCGCGCACCTCGTGGAACTCGCGAGCATCTTCGCCCTGGGCCCCTCGGTCGTCTCGCACGCGCTGCTGTGGGCCACCACCTGCCACGACTACCCGCAGGACTTCGACTACTCCGACGGCGCCGCCGACCGCGAGCGCGACTTCGACGACTCGGTGAAGCGCCTGAAGACCGAGGACTACGCCCCCTTCTCCCCCACCGCCTGGCTCTCCAGGGACTTCTACGACGTCGGCGCCTGCCTCGACTGGCCGAACGACCCGACCGCGGGCGCTCCCTTCCCCAAGGGCACGAAGCTCGCCGACGTCCCCGCGCTGGTGCTCGCGGGCGACCTGGACGCCAACACCTCGACCACGTCCGGGAAGCAGGCGGCGGCCCAGTTCCCGAACGCCCGGTTCGTCGAGGTGAAGGACGCGGGCCACACGCCCACGTCCACCCCCGAGGGTGCGAAGCTGGTCATGGAGTTCATCTCCGCGGACCGCTGACACCGGGGAGCCGTCCGGTCACGGCGTTCCGGCCCAGCGCGGGCCGGACCCATCCTCACCGCGCACCGGCCACCCCGGCTGGTTGCGCGATCGGCCACCCATCCCGCCGACTTCTTGCGTTTTCCGGGATTGGTGATGCCAGGGCGGCAAGACCGACCTACCGTCGTCCCCATGGCCCACACCCCGCACACCCACCACCACTCGCACACCACCAGCCAGGCGGAGATCCTCGACCTCGACGCGGAGGTGCTCGCCGAGCACCTCGCGGCCATCACGGCCTGGCTGCCCGTCAAGGAGGACCCGCGCCAGGTCCTGGACCTGGGGTGCGGCACCGGAGCGGGGACCTTCGCCCTGCTGGCCCGCTTCCCCGACGCCGAGGTGACCGCCGTCGACGCGTCGGCGGACCACCTCCACCGCCTCCAGGCGAAGGCCGAGGCGCTCGGGGTGGCCGACCGGGTGCGCGTGGTGCTCGCCGACCTCGACGCGGACTGGCCCGACCTGGGCCGGCCAGACCTGGTGTGGGCGTCGGCGTCGATGCACCACGTGGCCGACCCCGACCGGGCACTGCGCGCCGTCCACGACCTGCTGGCGCCCGGCGGCCTGTTCGCCGTCGTCGAACTGGCGGGCTTCCCGCGCTTCCTGCCCGCCGACGCCCCGGAGGAGCGGCCCGGCCTGGAGAACCGCTGCCACGCCGCGCTCGCGCACGACCACGCCGACCGCGTCCCGCACCGCGGCGCCGACTGGGGCCCCAAGCTGACGGCCGCCGGGTTCACCGTCGAGGGCGAGCGCACGATCACCGCGAACGTCGAGGGCGCGGGGAACGAGGCCGTCGGCCGGTACGCGCTCACCAGCCTGGGGCTCATCCGCGGCAAGGCCGCCCCCGCCCTGAACACCGCCGACCTCGACGCCCTGGACCGGCTGCTCGACACCGACGGTCCCGCCAGCATCCTGCGCCGGCCGGACCTGGCGGTGCGCACCGAGCGCACGACGTGGGCCGCGCGCCGCGCCTGACCCCGTCACGCGGAAGGGGGACGACACCGTCCCCCTTCCGCCTGCTCAGCCGACGGTCACCGGGGCCGCCAGCGGAGGCCCGCCCGCGATACGTCCACTGTGGAACCGGGACGAGGAACCCAGCGCCACCAGGGCGAGGTTCGCCGCCGCGGCCGCTCCGACGATGGCGGTGAACGGGGCCACGAGGCCGTCGGCCGCGCCGGAACCCAGCACCGCGCCGACGAACGCGGCGCCGATCACCGCGGCCAGGAACGTCCTGCGGGCCCGGCGCGGCAGGTCGCGGGGAGCCCACGCCAGGTAGGCCCCGACGCCGATCATCAGGCTCACGCCGGGCGCGATGACCGTCGTGCTGGCGATGAAGTCGTCCGGGTTGACCGTCCACACCAGCAGGACGTCCAGGAACCACCCGCCGAGCCCGAGCGGGACCACCGTCAGCACCCGGAGCCAGACGCCCGCGCGCGGGCTGAAACCGCCGCGCACGTGCCGCCTGCGGGCCATCGCGCCGAGGAGCAGCAGGGCCAGGACCGTGACGGTGACGGTGATCCCGACGAGCAGCTTGGCGATCGTGGACATGCTCATCGGCACGTCGCCGAAGCCGACCGGCCGCGCGTCGAACCGGGAATCGTCCACCTCGCCGGTGTCGTAGAACGTCGTCAGCAGGTGCTCGCTCGCCTCGGGGCGGTGCTCCCAGAAGTCGCTGGTGTGGCCCAGCCCCGGCAGGACCACCTGCTTGCCGCGGGACAGCGTGGGCAGGAGTTCGTCGGTGGCGAGTTGGGACGGGGTGGAGAAGTCGACCGAGCCGCTGACGAGGAGGGTCTCGACGTCGCTCGGCCGCAGCTCCCGGTACTCGGCGTTGTCGGGGCTGTCCGGCCACACCGTGGAGAAGCCCGACTTCCCGGTCCAGAGGAAGTCGGAGGAGGCGTTGCCCAGCACCGAACCGGGATCACCGCCGCCCTCGTAGTAGCGCCGGGCCGCCGGGGCGTCGATCATGGCGAACGAGGCGAACTCGCCCCAGACGATCGAACTGGGCAGCATGACGTCGCCGAGGACCGACATCGCCCACAGCGCGCCGGTGTCCCCGCTGAGGTAGGCGTCGACGAGGGTCGGCGCGTTGTTCGGCGCCGAGCCCGCGCCGTTGTGGTGCATGCCGTACTGGCTCAGGATTCGGACGTTCGTGTCCTTGACGCGGAACGGGCCCCAGCGTTCGGGGATGGTCGTGGCGACGTCCCGGATCGAGGCGGCGAGGTCGGGCGTCCGCGCGGCGCAGTCGGCGTCGGCGCGGCACAGCTCGGCGTACTGGGCGAACTGCGAGTCGGTGATGCGCGGGTCCCAGACGAAGTGGCCGGGAGGGTTGACCGACACCATCGCGGACCGGTGCAGCGCCTCGGGGTGCCGCCAGGAGTAGACCATGGCGGTCCGCGTCCCGGCGCTGGAGCTGAGCAGGTTGATCTTCGAGTAGCCCAGCGCGGTGCGGGCCGCCTCCAGGTCCTCGACGCGCTGGACGACCGAGTAGCCGGTGAGGTCGACGCCCTCGCGGGTCAGCCGGGTCGCGCACAGCTCGAACGCGCGGGTGGTGGCGGGCAGGTCCTTCGCGCCCGCGAGTTCGTCCGAGGCGTGCATCGCGCCCTCGAACTCGGGGCAGTCCAGCCTGCGCGACCCGTCGATGCCGCGGTAGCCGACCAGGACGACGTCGTGGTCGGCGTTGAGCCTGCTCGCCTGCGGGAACGCCATGTTGGTCCCGCCGGGACCGCCCGCGAGCCGGAAGACCGGTGCGCCGGGGTTCGGGGAGCTGGCGCGCACCCGCACCACGGGCAGCGCGATCAGGTCGGACGACGGGTCGCGCCTGCTCTCCGAGACCACGAGCGTGCCGCAGTCGGCCGCGACGGGACCGGCCTCGGTGTCGAAGTCGCACTGCTCCAGTGCGAGCGACCCCGCCCCCGCCCCGTCTGGCACCGCGAGGGTGGGGTCCGGCCGGGCGGTCAGGTAGACGAGGGAGAGGAGCACGCCCCCGGTGATCGCGAGTGCGACGACGCGGGGGCCGGGCTTGGTCAGTGCCATGCCGGAACAGTAGAAACCCGGAGGGCCCCGATCTTCCCTCCGCGGATCGACCACTCCTCCCCCTCCGGGGTGATGCGGGTCAGGCGGTGGCCATGATCCGCAGCCGGGGATCGCCCACCGTCGTGAGCATGTCGGTGTGCTCGGGCCGCCACCCCAGCTCCCCGCGGGCCCGCGGCGCGCGGATGCGGCTGGACGCGGAGAGGATCAGCGCGTCGAACTCCCCCCACACGGTGACGGCCTCGTCCGGCGAGAGGCCGCGCGTCGGGCGGCCCAGGTCCTCGGCTACCGCCTGGGCGATCCACCAACCCGGCGTCTCACCGGCGACCGCGTGGTAGAGCGCTCCCGGTGACCCATTGGTGAGCGCGAGCGAGACGAGCGCCGCCACGTCGTCGACGTGCACGTTGGAGTAGGTGTTGAGGCCTTCCCCGACGTAGCAGGCGGCGCCCGTCACGGCGACCGAGCGGTAGACCTTCGACACGTGGCCGTGGTCGCCCGGCCCCCAGACCAGCCCCGGCCGGACGACCATCGCCCGGACCCGGTCGGCCGCGGCCCGCACCGCCTCCTCGACGGCGAGTCGGCGGGCGGCCAGCGGCTCGACGGTGAACGGGTCGTCCTCGGCGAAGCTGTCCTCGCTCCACCCGCCCGCCGTGCGCTGGAGGAGGACGCCGCTGCCGGACGTGAACAGGAACGTCCTCCCGGCGAGCGGGGCGAGCAGCTCCGCGACGACGTGCTCCTCGTGCGCCGCCGCCAACTGGGCGGCGAACACCACCGCGTCGGACCGCGCGGCCACCGCGACGACCTCGGCCAGTCCCCCGTCCAGGTCACCCGGCAGCGGGATGACGCCCGCCGCCAGGCTCCGGGCCGAGTCGGCGGAGCGGGCCAGGCCGGTGACGCGGTGGCCGTTCCCGGCGAGGTGGCGCGCGATCCCCCCGCCGACGAAGCCGGTGGCGCCGACGACGAGGACGTTCACGAGGGCAGCGAGCTGGGTTCGCCGCCGTTGGCCACGACGACGGTGCCGTTGATGTAGCTGCTGCCCGCGTCGACGAGGAACCGGACGACGGCGGCGATCTCCTCCGGCTCCCCGATCCGGTCGCGGAGGTTGGCCCGGCCCAGCGCGTCGACGTGCTCGCCGAGCATCGCGGTGGTGCCCGCGGTGCGGACCGGGCCGGGTGAGACACCGTTGACCCGGACACCGCTTGCCCCGAACTCGGTGGCCCACGAGCGGGTCAGCAGTTCGATGGCCGCCTTGGAGGCGCCGTACGCGCCACCGATGGGCGCCGGGGACGTCGCCGCGGTCGAGGTGATGTTGACGACCGTCCCGTGCCCCCGGCCCGCCATCGCCGGGACGAGCGCGCCGACCAGCAGGAACGGCGCGCGGGTGTTGAGGGCGAACTGCCGGTCGAAGCTGTCGGCGGTGGTGTCCGGCGTGTTGGTGAACGCGTAGACCCCCGCGTTGTTGACCAGGATGTCGACGTCGCCCGCCTCCGCGGCGAGTGCCAGCACCTCGTCGGGGTTCGTGAGGTCGGCGGTGACGAAGCGGGCGGTACCGCCCTTCGCGCCGATCTCCTCGACGAGCCGGGCACCCCGCTCCGGGTCGCGGCCGTGGGCGATCACGTCGATGCCGCCCGCGGCCAGTTCGATCGCAACGGCGCGGCCGATGCCCGCGGTGGCTCCGGTGACGAGGGCGGTTCGGGTGGTGGTCATGGGACGACCTCACTTTCTGGGTTGTTCTGTCCAGAACCGTAGGGACGAATTCTGGATTGCGCAACCCAGTCCGAGGTAGGCTGTGACCGTGACCGAGGAACCGAAGCCGCGCCGCCTGACCCCGAAGGGCCGGGCGACCAGGGACCGCATCATCGAGGCCGCGACCGAGCTGATCGCCCGCAACGGCGTCGCGGGCACCGGCATCGAGGACGTGCGCGCGGCGGCCGGGGTGAGCGGCTCGCAGCTCTACCACTACTTCGACAGCAAGCAGGCCCTGATCAGGGCGGTCATCACCAGGCAGGCCGACTCGGTCCTGCACCCCGACCAACCGCGGGTCACGGCGCTGGACAGCTTCGACGCGCTGCGCGCCTGGGCCGACGCCGCGATCGAGCGGCAGCGGGAGAACGGCTGCCGCGGCGACTGCACCCTCGGCTCGCTCGCCGGCGAGCTGAGCGTCAGCGACGAGGAGTCCAGGACCGACCTCGCCACCGGCTTCCTGCGCTGGAAGGACCTCATCCTCGACGGGCTGCGGGCCATGCGGGACCGCGGGGGGCTGCGCGCGGACGCCGACCTGGACGAACTCGCGCTGTCGCTGCTCACGGCCTTGCAGGGCGGCGTCCTGCTCTCGCAGACCATGCTCCACGTGCGACCGCTCGAAGCGGCGATGAACGCCTCGCTGGCCTACGTCCACTCGTTCGCCACGACCGCGGGCCGCTGACCCCGCACCGGGGTTCGTCTCCCCCGGCGGAGTGACTACCCGGCGTGGGGCGAACGGCAGGATGTCCGCTCAGGACGTTCCACCGATCGGGAGAACCACCACGTGACCACCACAGCCGACACCATCGACCGCTTCGTCGCGAGCTTCAACGTGCAGGACCTCGACGACACCATGTCCTTCTTCGCCGACGGCGCCGAGTACCTTCCCGGCGACGGGAAGACCCACCGCGGCCACGCCGAGATCCGCGCGGCGTTCGAGCCGATGTTCTCCGGGGCGTTCGGACTGGTCACGTTCGACGAGCACGACCGGCTCATCGACGAACCGGCCCGCCGCGCGGCCATCCGCTGGACCTGCCGCCTCGACCTCACGGCGGGGCCCGCCCGCGGCGGGAACCCGCTGCTGCGCTGGTTCCTCCTCGCCCGCTACGGCAAGCGGATCAGTTGGGAGGGCACCGACATCTTCCACTTCGACGAGGAGCAGCGGATCACCGGCAAGTACACCTACGGCGGCTTCCGCAGGCCGGTCATGCGCAAGGACGTCCCAGCGAGCTGATCCCCCTTTACAATACAGTTCTGCACTGTATTGTATCCGTCATGGACACCGACGACCGCGCCCCCGGACGACCGCGGAGCGCGGAAGCCGACGCCGCGATCCTGGACGCCGCGCTCGACCTGCTGATCGAGCGCGGCGCGGAGGCGACCAGCATCGAGCAGGTGGCCCGGCGAGCCGGGGTCACCAGGGCCACGGTGTACCGGCGCTTCCCCGACAAGGTCAGCCTGCTGATCGCCACGGTCGAGGCCGCGTACGGCGATCCCCCGCCCACACCGGACATCGTCGACGTGGAGCACCTGCTGGCCGGGTGGGCGTCCGTGCTCGCCGACCCGCGCCTGCGGCGGCTCCTGCGCCGCCTCTACGGCGCGATCGAGGACTTCCCGGACGTCGCCCGCGCCTACCAGGGCTCCCTCGGCGACCAGCGCGACCAGGCCCGCCGCGAGGTGTTCCGGCGGGCCCGCGACCTCGGGCAGTTCCCCGCGGACACCGATCCGGACGTGCTGCTGGACCTGCTCACCGGCGCGGGCTGGCAGCACCTGGCCGTCCACCCGGACACCTGCGCGGTCGAGGACGCCGAACGGTTCCTGCGCGCCGTGCTCCACCAGGCCGGGTACCGGCCCGGCGGTCACCGACGAGCGGAAGAGGAGTAGCCACCATGTCCACGGCCACCGTCGAGGCCCAGGAGCGCACCAGGGCGTTCGCCCGCGTCATCGGGCCCTACGTCGCCACCTTCACCACGTTCTACGCGTTCCGCCTGCCCGACCTGCTGGGGCTGCTCGACGACCTGCTGGCCCAACCCGTGCTGGTCTGGCTGCTCGGCGCCCTGATGCTCGGCGCCGGACTCGTCATCATCGGCGCGCACCGCAACTGGCGCGGTCCGCTCGCGGTCACCGTGTCGCTGTTCGGCTGGTTCGTCGCCGTGCGCGGGTTCCTCCTGGTCGTCACCCCCGACACGATCCGATCGGCTGCCGTCTCCACGGTCCTGTCCCCCACCGGTTTGACCCTGGCCCGCGTCTTCTTCGGCGTCCTGGCGGTGATCGGCCTCCTGCTGACCTACGCGGGCTGGTTCACCGGCGGGCGAAGCGCGGGAGAAGCCGCGGCGAAGGGCTCCTCCCTACCTTCCACGTGACTGGTCCACGAGGAAAGGTGAAACGCATGGTGGCGACGAAACGCCTGGCGGCGGCGACGTTCATGGCGCTGGCCACGGGGCTCGGGATGGTGGCGACGGCGTCGCCCGCCGTTGCCCAGACCAACACCGAGGTCTACAGCGACGACGACAACCCCGGTGGCATGGCCTGGTTCGTGGCGGAGGGAGAGCACTTCGGCGTCTGCGACCGGCAGAACGACTCGCTCGGCGTGCGCGGCAAGCTGACCTGGACGGACAGCGGCGGGTCGCACGAGCGGAAGCTCTGGCACCACAACGGTCACTGGCCCGACCGGCCGGACCTGAGCTGCTCCGAGTACACGAAGGACTTCAACATCCCCGAGGGCACGACCGTGTACCTCCAGGTGTGCCTCCAGAAGGAGAAGGGCGCCACCCTCAAGTTCTGCGACACCGACACCGGCGTCGCCTGAACCGACGGGAGCTAGCGCGGCGCGCGTGCGGCGAGGTCCTCCAGCGAGCGCGTCGCCCGCGCCGCACCGGTGACGTGCCCGGTGGCCTGCCAGATGCGCAGGGCCTCGCGCACCGCGTCCTCGGCTCGGGCGGGCCGTCCGGCGGCGATCTCCACGGCTGACGCGCTCATCAGCGCCTCGGCCTCCAGCAGCCGGTAGCCGCCCGCCCGCGCCGACTCCAGCGCACCGCGCGCGTGCTCGTCCGCCTCGACCACCCGACCCGTGGCGGCGAGCACGCGCGCCAGTGCCGCCGACGCGTCCGCGAGGTGGACGCGCAACCCGGACCGGGTGGCCGTCTCCCACGCCGACCGCAGGTGGTCCTCGGCCGCCGCGAGGTCGCCCAGGCCCTGCCGGGCCCGACCCAGCGCGATCAGCGCGCCGACCTCGACCGGGCGGTCACCGTCCTGCCGGGCGAACCCCAGTGCCTCCTCCGCCGCGTCCCCGGCGGCCCCGTACCGCCCACCCGCTTCGTGCAGCGCGCTCAGCCCGTTGAGCGCGGTCGCCTGGCCGAACCGGGAACCCAGGGCACCGAACGACTCCAGCGCGCGCAGCAGCGTCAGCTCGGCCTCCGCGGCCCGGCCGGTGCCGAGCAGGACGGACCCGAGGTCGGCGAGGTTCGCGGCCTCCCAGAAACCGAGTTCCTCCCCGCGGCACAGCGCGATCGCCTCACCCAGGCGCTCCTCGGCCTCCGCCAGCCTGCCGAGCTGCCGGTAGTGGCAGCTCAGCGAGTTCAGCGCGAGGTTCTCCCCCGACCGGTTGCCCAGCTCGCGGAACAGCTCGATCGCGCGGGAGCTGTGCTCGACGGCCTCGGTGAGCCTGCCGGTCCACTCCAGCATCGAGCCCAGGTTCGCCACGGCCGTCGCCTCGCACTCCCGCCACCCGCACGCCCGGCTGGCCAGCACCGCCTCCGTCGAGTGGTGGACGCCCTCCTCGTGCCTGCCCTCGCGGAAGTACGCGCCGCCGATGCTCAGGTGCACCAGCGCCGCGGCGGAACGGGCCCCGCGCCGCACGGCGGCGTCCAGCACGACCGGGGCCAGCTCCAGCCACTCCGCGCGCCTGCCGTGGTCGTGGAAGAACCGCCGCAACGAGTCGGTGAGGTACCACGCCCAGGGGTGCGGACCGTGCGCCGCCGCGTGCCGCAGCGCGGCGGACAGGTTCGGCACCTCGACGTCCAGCCAGGCCACCGCCTCGGCGGCGTCGGCAAAGCGCACCGGGCTGTCCGGCGCGGGCGACCCGTCCCTGGGCAGCGACACGATCCGCGCGCCCAGCAGCGCGACCGCCGCGTCGGTCGCGGCGAGGTAGCACCCGAACAGCCGCTCCCACGCGGCGGCGCGGGTGACCTCGTCCTCCTCGGTGCGGACGCGTTCCCCGGCGTAGCGCCGGACGAGGTCGTGGAACCGGAACCGGCCGGGCGTGCGCGCCTCGACCAGGTTCGCCGCGGCCAGCCCGCGCAGCCGCCGGGTCGCCTCGGCGGGCGGGACGTCCATCAGCGCGGCCGTCGCGTACGACGTGAAGTCGGGGCCGGGCACCAGCGCGAGCAGCCGGAACGCCCGGCGCTGGTCCGGTGTGAGCGCCCGGTAGGACACCGAGAAGGCGGCGGTGACCGCGCTCTCCTCGGCGCCGTCCAGGGCGAGTTCACCGAGCGGGTCACCCCGCAGCTCCGCCACGGCCGCCGCGAAGCTCGTCGTCTCGCCGATGTTCGCCGCGGCGATGCGCAGCGCGAGCGGGTGGTGGCCGCACAGCGCGGCCAGCTCGGCGGCGGCTTCCGGCTCGGCGGCGACCCGGTCGCCGCCCACCACGGCCGTCAGCAGGGCGTGCGAGTCCCGCTCGGGTAGCTGCGCCAGCGTCAGCGACCGGGCGCCGGTGCGGGCGACCAGCTCACCGAGCCGGTGGCGGCTCGTCACGAGCACCCGGCCCGACGACGGCAGCAGCGGGAGGACCTGCTCGGCGTCGCGGGCGTTGTCCAGCACCACCAGCGCCTTCCGGTCGGCCAGCAGCGACCGGTACAGCCCGCTCTGGTCGTCCTGGCCGAGCGGCACGTCCCGCATGTCCACGCCGAGCGTCCGCAGGAGCTGGGCCAGCGCCGCGGCGGGCGTCAGCGGCTCGTCGTGGGCGTGGAAACCGCGCAGGTCCACGTAGAGCTGCCCGTCCGGGAAGCGGTCGCGCGACGCGTGCGCCCACCGCACGGCGAGCGCGGTCTTGCCGACGCCGGGTGATCCGGTGACGACCCAGACGTCGCCGGGTCCGTCCAGTTCGGCCAGTTCCGCCGACCGGCCCGCGAAGCCGCGCACGTCCAGCGGCAGCTCGGCCGGGCGCGGCGCGGGCGGCTGGGGCGCGGGCGGCGCGGGTACCGGCGGCTCGTCCTCCCCGCGCAGGATGCGCTGCCTCAGGTCCCGCAACGGTTTTCCCGGTTCGATGCCGAGTTCGTCGACCAGCCGCTCGTGCGCCTGGTCGTAGGCCTCCAGGGCTTCCGGTGTGCGACCGCAGCGGTGCAGTGCCAGCACCAGCGCGGCCCGCAGCCGTTCCCGGTACGGGTTCGCGTCGACGTCCCGCCGCAGCTCGCCGGTGATCCGGGCGTGCCCGCCCACGGCGAGTTCGAGCTCGTAGAGCTCTTCGAGCACGACCAGCCTCCGCTCGTGCAGGGCCGGGCGCTCCTGCTCGGCGAGTTCCGGGCTCACCCCGCCCAGCGGGGTGCCCTCCCACAGGTCGAGCGCGGCCCGGAACAGCTCGACCGCGGCCGGACCCCCGGTGGCCCGCGCCCGTGCCGCCGTCTCCTCGAACACGTCGAGGTCGCGCTCGCCGGGCGCCACCTCCAGGACGTAGCCGGACGACCGCCGGATGATCGCGTCGGGGCCCAGCAGCTTGCGCAGGTCGGAGACGAGCACCTGGAGCCTGCCGCGCACGCTGCGCGGCGCGTGCTCGCCCCAGGTCACGTCGATCAGCCGGTCCTCCGGCACGACGCGGTTCGGGCTGAGCAGCAGCGCGGCCAGCACGGACGTCTGCTTCTCGCCACCGGGCCTGGCCGCGTCCGCGGCGCCGAGCACCGCGACCGGTCCCAGCAGGCGGTAGCGCACGGGCTACCTGAGCTCGGCCTTGGCCGAGCAGCCGGAGCCCCCGCCGGAGAAGGACACCGCGACGGCGGCCTCGTTCGTCCTGGGCAGGCTGGTGCCCGAGGGGATGGTGAAGCTGAACCGGCCCGCCGGGACGCCCGTCCTCGTCTTGAGGTAGGCCTCGTGCTCGACTCCGGTGGCGTCGACGTGCGACAGCCGGATCTTCACCGTGCCCGAGTCGCCGATGTACGGGCCGACACCGCCGCGCACAGCGGTCGGGAGGTAGGCCTCCCCGTCGGCCTCGTACGCCAGCGTGAAGCTCCCGCTGAAGGAACCGGAACGGCAGCTCCCGCTCACCTGGTTCCCCGCCGCGCCCGCCTCCGGCACCAGCACCACGGCCGCGAGCACCGCGACCACCGCGCCCTTCACCACAACTGCGCCCACCGTCGCCCCCCTGGTCGCGCGGACGTGCTCCGCGCCGATGTCCAGGAGTAGAACACACGGGGGTCGTCCGACGATCAACCGCGTCGCGACCCTGTCCGATCCGGACGCCGGGACCGGCGCGGGCGCGCCCCGGAATTCGGGGCGCGCCAACGGTGTCCGGTCAGAACCTCAGGTCGCGCAGGTACTTGTAACCCACCTCCGCCGTGACCAGCGCGTCCGCGGGCTGGTCGTTCTCCACGATGTACTCGTCGACGTGGTGGTGCCAGGTCTCGCGGAAGATCCGGCCGAAGTCGATCGTGCCCTTGCCCAGGTCGGCGAAGCTGCCGTCGGGCTTGCGGTCCTTGACGTGGTACTGCCGCACGCGCGGGAAGTTCTGCCGGAACACCTCCACCGGGTCGACCCCCGCCGTGACGACCCAGTACAGGTCGACCTCCAGGTGCACGTCCCGCCGCGACGTGCCCTTCGCGATCACGTCGATCGGGCGCTTGCCCTCCAGCACCTGGAACTCGTGCGCGTGGTTGTGGT
Organism: Umezawaea endophytica; assembly: GCF_025061645.1. GTDB lineage: Bacteria > Actinomycetota > Actinomycetes > Mycobacteriales > Pseudonocardiaceae > Umezawaea > Umezawaea endophytica. Next base: position 682,240 of record NZ_JANYMP010000001.1, read on the forward strand.
AGCCCATCTTCAGGCCCGCCTTGCGCAGCACCTTCGACGCCGCGTCCAGGCGTTGGGTGAACGACACCCACTCGGCGAGCGTCGGGTAGTTCACGTACGGCACGTTGACGTAGGTGTTGCGCAGCGCTTTCGCGTCCGCCACCAGCTTGTTCAGGTCGCCGTCGATGCCCACGTGCGCGGACGTCGCCGAGATGCGGTACTTGCGCAGGAGCTTCGCGAACTCCTCGGCGGTGCGGCCGTAGGTCCCGGCCAGTTCCACCTTGCGGTAGCCGATGTCCGCCAACGCCTCCAGCACGGGCGCCGGGTTGTCGCCGATGACACCGCGCAGCGTGTAGAGCTGGATGCTGATCGACTCGCGCGGCACGCGGCGGCCGTGCCACCCGCCGCCGGTGGCGGACGCCGTGCCGGGCAGCGCCGCGACGGCCGCGGCCGCTCCCAGTGCGCCGAGAACTGCTCTTCTGGACGGGCTTTGCGTCATGACGCGCTGTCCTCTCAGGATTCTTCTCGGGTGGAGAACGCGGCGTCGAAAGCCGCCGCGGGCGGGTCGAACACGAGCCCCCTGATGAACTTCACGGCTTCCTCGGCGCCGCGCAGCCGGTCCATCCCGGCGTCCTCCCACTCGACGGAGATGGGTCCGGTGTAGCCGATGGCGTTGAGCGCCCGGAACGACTGCTCCCACGGGACGTCGCCGTGACCCGTCGACACGAAGTCCCAGCCGCGCCTCGGGTCCGCCCACGCGAGGTGCGAGCCGAGGCGGCCGTTTCGGCCGTCGAACCGCTTCTTCGTGTCCTTGCAGTCGACGTGGTAGATCCGGTCGGCGAAGTCGAGGATGAAGCCGACCGGGTCGAGGTCCTGCCACACGAAGTGCGACGGGTCCCAGTTGAGGCCGAAGGCCGGGCGGTTGCCCAGCGCGTCCAGGGTCTTGCGGGTCGTCCAGTAGTCGTAGGCGATCTCGGACGGGTGCACCTCGTGGGCGAAGCGGACACCGACCTCGTCGAACACGTCGAGGATCGGGTTCCACCGGTTCGCGAAGTCGGTGTAGCCGTCGTCGATCACGGCCTGCGACACCGGCGGGAACATCGCCACGTACTTCCAGATCTTCGACCCGGTGAAGCCGACGACGGTGTCCACGCCCAGCTTCGCCGCCGCGCGGGCCGTGTCGGCGATCTCGGCCGCGGCGCGCTTGCGCACGCCCTCCGGCTCGCCGTCGCCCCAGATGCGGGCGGGCAGGATGTTGCGGTGCCGCTCGTCGATCGGGTCGTCGCAGACGGCCTGGCCCACGAGGTGGTTGGAGATCGCGTACACCTTGAGCCCGTGGGACTCCAACTGCGCGAGCTTCGCGGGCACGTAGTCGGGCTCGGCCAGCGCCCGGTCGACCTCGAAGTGGTCACCGGAGCAGGCGATCTCCAGCCCGTCGTAGCCCCAGCCCGCTGCGAGGCGGCAGACCTCCTCGAACGGCAGGTCGGCCCACTGGCCCGTGAACAGGGTGACGGGTCGGCTCATCAGCGATCTCCTCTCGTGTGCACCGCGGGTGCCCGCAGTCCTTGCAGTTCCAGCAGGAAGTCCTTGACCTCGGTCGCGGCGATCCGCTCGCGCGGCTCGACGGTGGTGTCCGAGCACAGCAGGACCGGTCCGTCGGAGGGGTCGTCCGGCAGGCGGCCGTGGCTGCCCCGGACCGGGGACGGGTCGAGCGGGACCACGCTCATCGCGTACCGCAGACCCGCCTTCTTGCGCACGAGGTTCAGCCCCGCCTTGGCCTTCGCCAGCGGATCGGCCGGGTTGAAGAACAGCTCGGCCGGGTCGTAGCCCGGTTTGCGGTGGATCTCCACCCCCCGCGCGAAGTCCGGCGCGCGGTCGTCGTCGAGCCAGTAGTAGTAGGTGAACCACGCGTCGGGCTCGGCGACCGCGACGAGTTCGCCCGAGCGCTCGTGGTCGAGGCCGAACTCCGCCTGTGCCGCGCGGTCCAGGACGCGGTCCACGCCGGGCAGCGCCTCGACGACCGCCTTCGCCCTCGGCACGTCCGCCGGGTCCGCGACGTAGACGTGGGCGATCTGGTGGTCGGCCACGGCGAAGGCCCGCGACGTCCACGGGTCGAGGTACTCCATGCCCGCCTGCGAGTAGACCTCCAGCAGGCCTTCCCCGCGCAGCGCCCGGTTCACGTCGACGGCTCGGCGCGCCTCGGTGATGCCGTACTCGGACAGGGCGACCACGGTGGCGCCCGCGCCGAGCGCGTCGGTCAGCAGCGGCGCGATCTCCGCGTCCACGGCCTTCGCGGCGGCCACGGCCTGCGGGGAGTTCGGGCCGAACCGCTGGAGGTCGTAGTCCAGGTGCGGCACGTAGACCAGCAGCAGGTCGGGGCGCTGCTCGACGAGGATCTTGCGGGCGGCGCCGACGATCCAGCGGCTGGACGCGATGGACGCCGTCGGACCCCAGTACTGGAACAGCGGGAACTCGCCCAGCGCGGCCACGAGCCGGTCGTGCAGCTCCGGCGGGCGGACGTAGGCGTCGGGCGACTTGCGGCCGTCGGCGTGGTAGATCGGCCGGGGCGTGATCGTCACGTCGGTGGTCGCGCCCATCGCGTACCACCAGCAGACGTTGGCGGCGGTGTAGCCGGGGTGGGCGCGGCGCGCGGTCTCCCACAGCTTCTCCCCGCCCACCAGGCGGTTGTGCTGGCGCCACAGGTGGACCTCGCCGAGGTCGCGGAAGTACCAGCCGTTGCCGACGACCCCGTGCTCCGCCGGGGTGAGGCCGGTGAGGAACGTGGACTGGGCGCTGCACGTCACGGCGGGCAGCACCGTGCCCAGTTCCGCCTGCCAGCCCAGGCGCGAGAGGTTCGGCATGTGCGGCAGCAGCGCCGGGGTCATCCCGACGACGTCGATCACGACCAGCGGCTTCACGGGCGCGCCCCTTCCTCGACGGTGAGGTCCCGCGCGGGGACCGCGTTCTCCAGCGCTCCCAGGTGTTCGCGGGCCCAGCGCAGTTCGGCGGCGATGCCGCGGACGAGCGCGGTGTCGTCCTGGCCGACGGCGCCGGGGAGCACGCTCCACGTGTACGTCTCGACCTCCACGTGCGGCAGCGGACCGTCGGCGGCCAGCGCCCCCACGGCTTCGCGCAGCACGTCCGTGGTCGCCGACAGGGGCGCGGCGGGCCGGGCGTGCAGCGGCACGTGGAAGTGCACGCGCCACGGGTCCCGGCCGGGCAGCTCGTGGTGGGCCTGCGGCAGGTCGTCGGAGGCGAACACCACTCCCCCGCGCAGTTCGCGGACCTGGTGCAGGTAGCGGGGTTCGGTGAACGCCGCCAGCGCGCGGCGGCTCTCCGGCGAGCCGGGCCGGGTCACCTCCAGCGCCGCGGAGGCCTGCACCTTGACCACGCGCAGCCCGGCCGCGCGGATCTCGGCGACGGCGGCGGCCGGGTCGGCGAAGGACACCGCGAGGTGGCAGGTGTCCAGGCAGATCCCGACGTGCTCGGGGTCGACGCGCCCGGCGAGCCGGGTCACGGTGTCGTGCACGGTGTCCAGGACGCAGCCCGGTTCGGGTTCGACGGCCAGCGCGATCGGCCTGCCGGTCCACGCGGCCTGCGCGCGCAGCACCCGCGCCATCTCCTCGAGGGCGGCGAACGCCAGGGTGTCGTCCGACCGGGTCCACGGGGTGCGCCACCCCAGCGGCAGCGTGGAGATGGAGCCGCTCGCGGCGTCGTCGGGCAGCAGGTCGCCGAGCACGGTCGCGCAGTCGGTGGTGTAGCTCAGCCGTTCCGGGTCGGTCCAGCGCGGCTGGTACACCGAGTGCTTCACCACGGCGTCGTGGAAACCGCCGTAGGGGAAGGCGTTGAGGGTCCGGACCTCCAGGCCGCGCGCGTCGAGTTCGGCGCGCAGCCGCCGCCGGGACACCTCGTCCTCGGCGAGGCCGCGGGCCACATCCGCGGACAGCCACAGGCCGAGGCCCAGGTGGTCGACGCCGAGCAGTCGGCGCACGGGCAGGGCGAACCGGTCGAGTTGGGCGAGGACGCCGCGCAGGTCCTCGGCGGGGTGCACGTTGGTGCAGTAGGACAGGTCCATCAGCGGTCACCGCCGCCGCGCAGCACGGAGTTGCCGGAGAACGTGTCCGAGGACGCGGTGAAGCCGGGCAGGTCGTCCAGCAGGAGGCGTCCGCTCTGCCCGTAGAACTCCACCGGGTTGCGCCACAGCACGTCGTCCACATCGGACTCGCTGAAACCGGCCTCCAGCATCGCCAGTCCGGTCTTGTGGGTCTTGAGCGGGTCGGACCGGCCCCAGTCGGCGGCGGAGTTCACCAGCACCCGCTCGGTGCCGTACTCCTTGAGGAGCGCGACCATCCGGTGCTCGTCCATCTTGGTGTCCGGGTAGATGGAGAAGCCCATCCACGCGCCGGAGTCGGCGACCGCGCGCACGGTCGTCTCGTTGAGGTGGTCCACGGCGACCCGTTCCACCGGAAGGCCGGACTCCTTGACCAGGTCGAGGGTTCGGCGCGTGCCCGCCGCCTTGTCGCGGTGCGGGGTGTGCACCAGCGCGGGCAGGTCGTGCTCGACCGCGAGCTGGAGCTGGCGGGCGAACGCCTCGTCCTCCTCCGGGGTCATCGAGTCGAAGCCGATCTCGCCGACCGCGACGACGCCGTCCTTCTCCAGGTAGCGCGGCAGCACGTCCAGCACGGGCGTGCAGCGCGGATCGTTGGCCTCCTTGGGGTTCAGCGCGATGGTGCAGTGGTGGCGGATGCCGAACTGGGCGGCGCGGAAGCGCTCCCACCCGATGAGCGCGTCGAAGTAGTCGGTGAACGAGCCGACCGAGGTGCGGGGCTGGCCCAGCCAGAACGCCGGTTCCACCAGTGCGCGCACCCCGGCCGCGCGCATGGCCTCGTAGTCGTCGGTCGTGCGGGACGTCATGTGGACGTGCGGGTCGAAGATGCGCATCCTCACTCACCCTTCCCGAGCAGTCGTGCGGCGTCGGCGGGCACGTCACGGCCCGCGGCGGTGCGTTCGGCGGCGTAGTCGGCGACCATGCGCAGCAGCTCGTCGTCGGTCCGCCGCTCCAGCCCCGCCACGGCGGCCAGCGGCACGCCGGTGAACAGGCACTTGAGGACGCCGTGCCGCCAGCCGTGGTCGTCGAGGTGGTCGGCGGCGAACGGGCCGAGCGCGGCGGCGACGAGGCGGACGTCGTTGGTGCGCAAGGCGTCCCGGACGACCTCCAGTCCCGCGGCCGACGCCCGGTCGCCGACCAGGGCGAGGCCGCGCAGCACGCCGCGCTTCTCCGCGTCGTCGCCGTGCCGGTAGAGCGCGAGCAGTTCGGCGGACAGGGCGTCGTCGTCCAGCATGGTGGCGAGCGCGCCGAGGAGTTCGGCGCGGGCCGCGTCGTCGACGCTGCCGTGCACCAGGCCCTGCGGGTCGTCGGGCCGGTTGAGGCCGCGGCCGACCCGACGGCCCACCGCGGGGAACAGCCGTCCCACGACGGCGGGGTCGCGGCGCACCGCGCGCTGGGCATCGGCCAGCCACGGGTGTCGGGGCTTGGCGGGCTCGTCCGGCATCGCCGCCTTGAGCGCCTCCACCGCCCGGCGGGCCACGTCGGGGGCGGCGTGGCTGTGCCGGGGCAGTTCGACGGCGGCGACGCCGACGTAGTTGACGGCGGCGAGCGCGGCGAGGGTGGCACCCAGGTCCAGGTCGCCCTCGCCGAACTCCAGGTGCTCGTGCACGCCCGGCAGCATGTCGTCGAGCTGCACGTTCACCAGCAGCCCACCCGCGCGGCGCACGCACGTGGCGGCGTCGTCGGGTTCCACGGCCACGCAGTGCCCCACGTCGAGGGTGACGCCGAACAGCGACGGCGAACCCAGTTCCTCGCGCAGCCGCAGCGCCTGGGTGAGGTGCTGCACGAACATCCCCGGCTCGGGTTCGAGGCCGAGGGTGACGCCGAGCGGTTCGGCGCCCTCCAGCACAGCGGCGACGCCGGAGCGCATCCGGTTCCAGGCCTCGTCAGCGGGCACGTCGGCCGGTTTGATGCCGGACCAGAACGACACGCAGTCGGCGTTCAGCTCGGCCGCGATCCGCACCGCGCGGAGCAGGAAGTCCACCCGGACCTCCTGGGCCTCGCTGACCAGGGTCGGGTGGTGCTTGCGGTGCGGGTCGAGCAGGAACCGGGCGCCGGTCTCCACGACGCAGCGCAGGCCGAGCCGGTCGAGCTTCGCGGCGACGTGCGACACCCTGGCGGGCAGGTCGTCGGCGAACGGGTCGAGGTGGTGGTGGTCCAGGGTCAGCGCCACGGACGTGAAGCCGAGCCCGGCGATGATGTCGAGCGCGTCGTCGAGGCGGTGGTTGGAGAACCCGTTGGTGCCGTAACCGAGGTGGAAGGTCACGTCGGGCTCACCTTCCGGCCCAGCCGCCGGGCGAGCGGCAGTGCCAGAGCGACGGCGGCGGCCCCGACGACCGACCCGGCCCGTGCGGCGAGCGCCGACTGGAGCGGGACCATGCCGTGGATGCCCGCCTTCGTCGCGGTCCGCACGGACGCCGCGTCGGGCGTCCGCAGCGCGTCGAGCTGCGCGCGGCCGACGGTGGCGGCGTAGCCGGTGGCCGCGACGAGCCCGGCCAGGCGGTGCCGCCAGCAGGCCGACGGCCCGACGACGGCGGCGAACGCGCTGAGCGCCGTGCCGCCGAGCACCGCGCGGGCGACGGGCGCGGACGTGCCGTGCACCTCGCCGCGCGACAGCGCCGTCACGCCGAGGGTGTGCCCCGCCACGGCCGCGGCGGCGGGCAGCGCCCTCCGCGCGTCCAGTGCGCCCGCGCCGAGCAGGACGTCCAGCGCCCGGCACGCGGCCATCCCGACCGGACCGGCCGGGGTGGACTTCAGCACGGTGTCGTAGGACCACACGGCCAGCGCGAGCGGCACGGCGACGCGCAGCGAGTCCCGTCCACCCGCCCAGGCCGCGATCCCGAGACCGGTGGCGCTCAGCCCGGCCGCGACGGCCAGCGCCCGGTTCGGCGAGATCCGCCCCGACGGCACCGGCCGCTCCGGCCGCTCGACCGCGTCGAGGTCCCGGTCGGCCCAGTCGTTGAGGGCCATGCCCGACCAGTACAGCGCCACCGACGCGAGCGGCAGCAGCGCACGACGGCCGCGCAGCGGGTTCCCGGACGCCGCGGCCCCGGCGACGGTGTCACCGAGGACGGTGAGCGCGGCGGGCGCGCGCACCAGCTCCACGTACGCCCTCACGCCGTCCACCTCCTCGACCCGCGCACTCGCACGACCGCGAACCGACCCGGAACGGGCAGGTCCGCGCACCCGACACCCTGCACGCCGCTCTGGGCCGGCGCGCACACGACGTCCCTCATGCCCCGTACCTCCCCAGCTCACGGGCCCACGCGTGCAGGTCGCGGGTCTGCTCGGCGAAGCGGTGCTCGTCGTGGCCGAGGGGGTCCTTGAAGAAGAACGCCAGCGCTCCCAGCGCGCCGGACTGGCCGTCGGCGTGCGCGGCGGCCACGAGGCGGGCCAGGTCGAGCACGAGCGGCGCGGCCAGTGAGGAGTCCAGGCCGGTCCAGGTGAACTGGAGGCTCATCCGCGCGCCGAGGAACCCCTCGAACGACACGTGGTCCCACGCGGTCTTCTGCTCGCCGAGGTCGGGGACGTTGTCGATGTGCAGCGGCGCGGTGACCGGCTCCCCCAGCAGCGCGGCCAGGCCGCGGGCCTTGGACTCCAGCTTGCTGGCCGCGTGCTCGGGGTCCTCCAGCGTCGCCCCGTCGCCGCCGCCGAGCAGGTTGGTGCCCGACCAGGAGCGCACGCGAAGGCCGCGGGCGGTGAACATGGGCGCGAGGACGGTCCGCAGCAGCGTCTCGCCGGTCTTGCCATCGCGCCCGGCGTAGGGCAGGCCGAGGTCCACGGCGAGCTGGTGCAGCGCGGGCAGCGCGACACCGGTGGACGGGGTGAAGTCGACGAACGGGCAGCCCGCGCGCAGCGCCGCGTACGCGGTCAGCGAGCTGGGCGGCAGGACCGCGCGCTCCGGGTCGGCCAGCGCGGCCTCCAGCAGCGCGAGGTCGTCGTGCTCCGGCAGGTGCGGCACGGGTGGTTCGGTGGAGGACACGTTGACCACGACGACCCGCGCCAGGTCGTGCCGCTCCCGGAAGGACACCAGGTCGGCCGTGAGTCGTTGGGCGGCGGTGGCCTGCGCGCCGCGGTGGGTGGCCGGGTGGTAGCCCTCGCGGACCTCCGCGTCGACCGCGGCCAGCCCGTCGACCAGCGACGGCAGCAGGTGGTGCGGCAGGACGCCCGCGTGCGCGAGCTGCTCGGCGCGCTTCTCCAGGCAGGTGGTCACGACGTCGTGGCCGCCGACGACCAGGTCGTCCCACGACGGCAGGTCGACCTCGGCCAGTTCCGGTCTCGCGGTGACGCACCCGGTGGGCGGCGCGAGTCCCGCCCGCAAGGCGAGCAGTCCGCTCACGGCGGTGGTCGCCACCGATCCGCGCGCCCCGATCAACCACAGCCCGGTCCGCTGGTCCGCCATCACGGCCGCCCTTCTTCGCAGGGGGAAAGCTGGGTGGTGCGGGGCCGGGCAGACGCGGGTGACCGCGCCCGCCCGACCCGTGTGCGGCCTACTTCAAGCGCCGCGACGTGCCGTCGAGCAGGGCGATCACCGCGTCGGTGTCGCGGACGAGCACGGCGCGCACGCCGGTGTCCGGAACACCGACGGCCAGGACGCGGAACGCCCGCAGCTCCTTGACCGCCTTCGTGTCGTTGCCGTCCGCCTCCGCCTTGCGCGCCTTGGCGAGCTGCTTGGTCAGCTTGTCGTAGGACGCCTTCGGCAGCCGGTTGGTCGCCTTGAACCGGTCGAGGAGCTGGGACACGTCCCGCAGCGACGTGGTGACCGCGAACGGCACCGTCCTGGTGGTGGCGTTGCCCGCGACGTCGGTCGCGACGACCTTCAACTCGTGCACGCCGAGCGCCAGCTCGTGCAGCGGCAGGGCCGCGCCCGAGGTCAGCGCCCGCTGGCCGACGGTCGCGGTGACCGCGCGGACGCCGGAGGTGGCGTCACCGGCCTCCCACGACACGACCACGTCGGTCGCGTCGCCGTACACCCGGCCGTTGGCCACGCCCGCGACGATCAGCGTGGGCGAGGTGCCGTCGATCTCGATCGTCACCGCGCGGTCGGCCTCGGTGTTGCCCGCGACGTCGACCGACCGGTGCAGCAGGGTGTGGGTGCCGTCGCCGGACACCGCCACCGGGCGGAGGTAGGGCGTCCACGCCCCGCCGTCCAGGCTCCACTCGGTGCGCGCCACCCCGGAGGCCGGGTCGGCGGCGGTCAGCGCCACCGACACGGCGCCGCCGTGCCAGCCGCTCTCGCCGGGTGCGGCGAACGTGGCGGTGGTGACGGGGGCGGTGCCGTCGATCTTGACGTCCAGCGCCTTGACCTGCTCGACGTTGCCCGAGGTGTCGGTCGAGCGGTACTCGACCTTGTGGGCGCCGTCGGAGGCGACCACGACCGGCTCGGTGTAGGCGGTCCAGTCACCGCCGTCGAGCCGGTACTCGGTGCGCGCCACACCACCCGCGTCGGTGGCGACCAGCTCCACCGAGACCGGGGCCGCCGTGTACCAACCGGATCCGCCGGGGGGCGTGCCGGTCTTGGCGGTGGTCACCGGCGCCACCACGTCGAGGTCCTTGACGCGCACGTTGCGGAACCGCACGTCGTCGGAGTCGCCGTGGTTCTGGAGGCCGATGAAGCCCCGCGTCAGGTCGCGGGCCGGATCGGTGCTGGTGTAGTCGTTGATCTTCACCCCGTTCAGCAGCACCTGGATGCGCTGGTCGGTGACGAGGATCTCGTAGGCGTTCCACTGACCCGCCGGCTTGAGCGCCGCGTCGCGGGCGGCGATGTCGGCCGCCTTGAACGTGTAGATCGCACCGGTGGTGCGGTCCACGGCGTCGGTCGGGTCGATCTGGATCTCGTAGCCCTGGTTCACCGCGACCCACGGGTCGTCGCCGGGGTCGGGGAACCCGATGAAGACACCGGAGTTGTCGTCACCGGCGAGCTTCCAGTCGAGCTTGAGGCTGTACGAGCCGAGCTCGCCCTCGTGCCACAGCAGGCCCATGCCGCCCTCGGAGCGGATGGAGCAGTCGTTCTGGTGGACGAAGCGACCGGGACCGGCCTGGTTCCACGCCTCCAGGCTGCCGGGCGTGCCGTCGTAGAGGCTGCGGTAGCCCTCCTCGGGCGTGACCGGCGTGCACGCGGCGGGCTGGTCGGTGCTGAAGGTCAGCGAGTCCACGTCGAACAGCGCGCCCGAGCCGCCCTTGAACACGAGGTACATCTCGTGCGTGCCACCGGGATCGGTGATCGGGGTCGGGTCGAGGTCGACGTAGTTGTCCCAGCCGCCGGTGTTGGCGACGTACAGCGACTGCACGAGCGGGCCGTCCGGCGCGTCGAGCCGGACCTCCAGCGTGCCGCCGGACCCGCCGGACGAGACGCGGTACCCGATCCCGGTCACCCCGGCGAGGTTCACCGGGCTGAACTTGATCCAGTCGCCGTTCTCGATCTCGCCGACGCGCTTCTTGCCCTCCGCGGTGTCGCGTTCCAGCGCCCGCGCGCCCTGCGCGCCGGTGTAGAACTCGGCCTGCTTGTGCTTGGGCTGGAGCACCGCCTCGTCGGAGCCGGTCAGCGCCGGGGCACCGGGCGCGCCGTTGTCGGTGTAGGTGGCGTTGATGACGCCGAAGACGTTGGCGTCCGCGCCGTGACCGCCGTCGGCCGGGGTCGGGATGGTGCCCTGGCAGCCCGTGGCCCTGCTGAGCGGGTGGCCGTGGCTGTCGTGGCCGAGGATGTACTCCACGACCACCTTGGAGCAGTCGACCGGCTGGTCCTCGGGGTCGACGACGGTCACCGAGAACGGCACCTGGTCGCCGAAGCTGAACACCGAGCCGTCGAGCGGGGTGTTGAGGGTGACCACGGGGGCGGTGTTGCCGACGTTGATCACCACGCTGGCCGAGCCGGTCAGCCCGGTCGGGTCGGTCACCGACAGCTTCGCGCTGTACCGGCCGACGGTGTCGTAGGTGTGGCTCACCGGTCCGGCCTGCGTGGAGTCGGTGGTGCCGTCACCGTCGAAGTCCCACGCCCAGGTCAGCTCGGGACCGTCCTCGTCGGTGGTGCCCGTCGGGTCGAAGTTCACCGTCAGCGGCGCCGGGCCCGACGTCTTGTCGGCCGCCAGCTTCGCCACGGGCGTGTGGTTGCCCTGGGTGTAGTCGATCCGGTAGACCGCCGAGTCGGCCGCCCCGCCGAAGTAGCCGCTGCCGTAGTCGAGGACGTAGAGCGAGCCGTCCGGCCCGAACTCCAGGTTCATCGGCCTGGTCAGGGTCATCGAGTCGAAGAACGGCGTGATCGCGCCGCGTTCGCCGTTCGCGCCGACGTCGATGGTCTTGATCCAGCCGCGGTCCCACTCGTACGCGAAGTTCTTGTTGTCGAAGAACTTCGGGAACTTCGTCACCTGGTTCAGGTTCGGGTCGTAGTTGTAGGTCGGGCCGCCCATGGGCGACTCGCCGCCGGTGCCGAACTCCGGCACGGAACCGCCGTCGTAGGGGATCCACGCGGCCTTGGCGGGCGGCAGGTCGACCAGACCGGTGTTGTGCGGGCTGTCGTTGCGCGGGTTGGCGCAGTCGAACTTGGCGCCGGACGTGCCGGTGGCGAAGTCGTAGTCGTTGAACGCCAGGTTGTCCCCGACGCACAGCGGCCAGCCGTAGTTGCCCGGCTCCTTGATCAGGTTGAACTCGACGGTCCCGCCGGGACCGCGGTTCGGGTTGGCCGACCCGGCGTCGGGACCGTAGTCGCCGAGGTGGATCCAGCCGGTCTTCTTGTCCACGGCGAACCGGAACGGGTTGCGGAAGCCCATCGCGTAGATCTCGGGACGGGTCTTCTCGGTGCCCGGCGCGAACAGGTTGCCCGCGGGCACCGTGTACGAGCCGTCGGCGGCGACCTTGATGCGGACGATCTTGCCGCGCAGGTCGTTGGTGTTGGCCGAGGAGCGGCGGGCGTCGAACGCGGGGTTGCGGTCGGCGCGCTCGTCGATCGGCGAGTAGCCGTCCGAGGCGAACGGGTTGGTGTCGTCCCCGGTGGACAGCAGCAGGTTGCCCTGCGCGTCGAAGTCGATCTCCCCGCCCGCGTGGCAGCACAGGCCGCGGTCGGCCGGGATCTGGATGATCTTCTGCTCGCTCGCCAGGCTCAGGGTGCCGTCGTCGGACAGCGTGAACCGGGAGAGCTGGTTGTGGCCCTTGAACCGCTCGAAGTCCGCCGCGGTGCCGTTCTCCGGCGCGTCACCCGCGGGGGTGTCCAGCGGTGGCGCGTAGTAGAGGTAGACCCACTTGTTGGTGGCGAAGTCCGCGTCGACCGCGATGCCCTGGAGGCCGTCCTCGTCGTGGTTGTACACGGCGATCTGGCCCGCGAGCGACGTCGTCGCCTCCGGCGTGGTCAGCCACACGCGACCGTCGCGGGAGGTGTGCAACACCCGGCGGTCGGGCAGGACGGCGAGCGCGATCGGCTCACCGGTCTTCTCCTCGCCCAGCGCCAGCGTGATCTGGTCGAAGTCCGCGTCGGTCGGCGGCTCGTTCGGCGTCGTGCCGCCCGGCTCGCATCCGGCGGCCGCGGAGCCCGCGGCGTACTTGATGCCGCCCAGCAGGTGCTGCCGGAACGCCGCGTCCGCGTAGGACTCCTTGGTGTGGCCCATCCCCGTGTACCAGGAACGGCCCGAACCCTGCGTGTGGCACCACACGATGGGGTGGTCGCCAGCGGGGTCGGTGGGCGTGTAGCTGGTCTCGTCCAGCGCCGCCAGCACGTGCACGTCGGTGCGCGGGTTGCTCTGGTAGCTGTACCACTCGTCGGTGCGCGTCCACTTGTCCGGCAGGTGCGCCGTGGAGGCGTGGTCGTGGTCCTCGACGAGGACGTCGGCCTGCTGGATGGCCGGGTGGGACTTGAAGTACGAGCCCACCAGGTCGCCGTACCAGGGCCACGAGTACTCGGTGTCCGCGGCGGCGTGCACGCCCGCGTAGCCGCCGCCGTCCTGGATGAACCGCTCGAAGGCGCCCTGCTGGTCGTTGTTCAGGACGTCACCGGTCGTCGACAGCCACACGACCGCGTCGAAGCGGTCGAGGTTGGCGTCGGTGAACGCCCCCGCGTCCTCGGTGGCCTCCACGTGGAAGTCGTTGGCCGCGCCCAGGGCCTGGATGGCGGCGATCCCGTCCGGGATGGAGTCGTGCCGGAAGCCCGCGGTCTTGGAGAACACCAGGACGTGCTCGCCGTCCGGGTGGGCCGCGGCGGGCGCGGCGGCGCCGACGAGACCGGCGCCCACGCCGGTCAACAGGGCCAGGGCGGCGACCCCGAGGCGCGCCGCCGGTGGACGTAGGTTCGGGGGTGGTGTCCGCAACTGCGGGTCGTGCTCCACGCTTCGCTTACCACGCACGGGTATTCTCTCCTCGTTCTCACCGAACTGGGAACCGCGGAAGGCTGGGAAAACCCTCCTCTCGTGTCGCGGCACCGACCCGGCCCGTCCGCCGGGTCGGTGCCGCACTTGCTCCGGACCGTTCTCGGGGTGCCGTCAGGCGGGCACCGGCTGCCAGTTCGCCGCCACCGCGCTGTCCTCCACCGCCGCGAGCACCCGCTGGACCTGGAGCCCGTCGGCGAAGCTCGGCGCCGGGTCGGTCCCGGCGGCGATGGCGCCCACCAGGTCGACGACCTCGTGGACGAACGTGTGCTCGTAGCCGAGCAGGTGGCCGGGCGGCCACCACGCGCCGACGTACGGGTGGTCCCCCTCGGTGACCAGGACCCGGCGGAACCCGGCCTCGGAGTCGGGGGAGTCCCCGTCGAAGAACTGGAGTTCGTTCATCGACTCGAAGTCGAAGGCCAGGCTGCCGCGCGAGCCGTTGACCTCCAGGCGCATCGCGTTCTTGCGGCCCAGCGCGTAGCGGGTGGCCTCGAAGCTGCCGACCGCGCCGCCGGTGAAGCGGGCCAGGAACAGGGCCGCGTCGTCCACCGTGACCTGGCCCGTGCCGCCCGCGCCGTCCGGGCGGGACGTCGTGAACGTCTCGGTCAGCGCGGACACGCCGGTGATCGTGAGGCCGGTAACGAACTGCGCGGCGTCCACGATGTGCGCGCCGAGGTCGCCCAGCGCGCCGGAGCCCGCCTTCTCCCGGTCCATCCGCCACGTCATCGGCGAAGCCGGGTCGGACAGCCAGTCCTGGAGGTACACGGCGCGGACGTGCCGCACCTCGCCGAGCCGCCCGTCCGCGACGAGCTTGCGGGCGAACGCCAGCGCGGGCACCCGCCGGTAGTTGAACGCCACCATCGACCGCACACCGCGGGCGGCGGCGGCCACCGCGGCGGCGGCCATCTTCTCCGCCTCCGCGACCGAGTTGGCCAGCGGCTTCTCGCACAGCACGTGCTTGCCCGCCTCCAGCGCCGCCACCGCGATGTCGCAGTGCGAGTCGCCGGGCGTGCAGATGTCGACCAGGTGCACGTCGTCGCGCTGGACCAGCGCGGTCCAGTCGGTCTCGACCGCGGCCCAGCCGTACTTGTCCGCCGCTTCCCTCGTGCGGGTCGCGTCGCGGCCGCCCAGCACCGAGAGCCTCGGCACCAGCGGCAGGTCGAAGAAGCGGTGCGCGTTGCGCCAGGCCTGGGAGTGCACCGCGCCCATGAACGCGTGCCCCACCATCCCGACGCCGATCTCCCCGCGGTTGTCGTTCATCCGTCTAGGCCCTTCGTCGCTCCTGCGGTTCCACCTCGCCACGGGGTCCCGGCGCCGCCGCGCTGCGGCGCCGGGACCACCCGTCAGGAGTCGAACCCGACGTCGAGGTAGGAGTCCACGTTCTCCTTGCTCACCACGGCGGAGTAGGTCGTGATGAGCGCCGGGATCTCGTGCTCCGCGAGGTCGCCGATGCCCTTGGCCTGGCCGAGCAGGCGGGCCAGCGCGATGGCGGAGGAGGCCATGGACGGGCTGTAGAGCACCGTCGCCTTGACCACGCCGCTGTCGGCCTTGATCAGGTCCATCATGTTCCGCGACCCGGCGCCGCCGACCATGATGAAGTCCTTGCGGCCCGCGCCGTCGATCGCCGCGAGGACGCCGATGCCCTGGTCGTCGTCGTGGTTCCACAGCGCGTCGAGCTTGCTCGCGCCCTGGAGCAGGTTCGCGGTCTGCTGCTCGCCGGACTCCGGGGTGAACTGGGCGGACACCCGCGGGCCGACGGAGAAGCCCGCGCGGGCCAGCGCGTCCTTGAAGCCCTTGCTGCGTTCCTGGGTCAACGGTAGCGAGTCGATGCCCGCGACCTCGCCGATGATCGGGGCGGAGATGTTCTTCGCCTTCATCTGGGAGGCGATGTAGTTGCCCGCGTTGACACCCATGCGGTAGTTGTCGCCGCCGATCCACGCCCGGTAGGCGAGCGGCGTGTCGAAGATCCGGTCCACGTTGACGACCGGGATGCCCGCGTCGGTGGCCTGCCTGCCGACCTCGGTGAGCGCCTTGCCGTCGAAGGGCAGGATCACCAGCACGTCGACCTTGTCGTTGATCAGCGTCTCGACCTGGCCGATCTGCTGGTTGACGTCGTTGGTGCCCTCCGTGGCCTTCAGGGTCACGTCGGAGAACCGGCCCGCCTGGGCGCGGGCGTTCTTCGTCATGGCCGCCATCCAGCCGTGGTCGGCGGCGGGCGCGGAGAAGCCGATGGTGATGGCCTTGCCGGGCTGGCTGTTCTCCCCCGCTCCCCCGGCCACGGCGGCGTTGGACGCGCCCGCGTTCGGCGACTCGTTGGACGTGCAGCCCGCGAGGACTGCGGTGGCGCCGATCGCGGTGGTGCCCCACAGGAAGCGGCGACGGTCGAGTGATGGCATGGCGAACTCCAGCGGTGTGGGTGTTGGTGGCCTGGCGGGACGGGAAAACGGGTGGAGCACTGGCGGGCCGGACGCAGGAGGCCGGTGGTTCGCCGTCAGGTTTTTCGGACGCGGCGGCGCAGCCTCGTGCTCTGGAGCAGCACGGCGGCGACGATGATCACGCCCTTGGCGATGTTCTGGATGTCGGTGTCGAGGTTGTTCTGGGTGAAGATGCTGTTGAGGACGGTGAAGATCAGGACTCCGACGAGGGTGCCGATGAGGCTGCCCCGGCCGCCGGTGAGCAGCGTGCCGCCGATGACGACCGCGGCGATGGCGTCCAGTTCGTAGAAGAGGCCGTTGGTGGAGGCGCCCGACGTGGTGCGGGCGACGACCATGATCGCCGCGATGCCGCAGCACAGGCCCGCGATGCCGTAGACCAGCGCGGTGTGCCGCTTGACGTCGATGCCCGCCAGGCGGGCGGCCTCGGCGTTGCCGCCGACGGCGAACGTGCGGCGGCCGAACGTGGTGCGGTTGAGCAGCACCCAGCCGACCGCGAACACCAGCGCCAGCATCCAGATCAGCACCGGGATGCCCAGGAAGGCGCCGCGGAAGAACGACGTGAAGCCGGTCTCCGACACGACCTGCGTGCGCCGCCCGGACAGCCGCTCGGCCAGGCCCCGCGCCGAGGCGTACATGGCGAGGGTGGCGATGAACGGCACGATCTTGCCGTAGGAGATCAGCACCCCGTTGACCAGACCGCAGGCCAGGCCGACCAGCAGCCCGCACAGCACCATCATGACGGGCCCGAAGGACTGCGTCGCGACGGTGGTCATCCACACGCTGCTCAACGCCACGATCGACCCGACGGACAGGTCGATGCCGCCGCTGATGATCACGAACGTCATGCCGACGCTCACCACGCCGATGGCCGCGGCGAGCCGCAGCATCGTGGAGATGTTGGCCTCGGTCAGGAAGCCGTCCGGGCGGGTGATGTAGCCGACCAGGCACAGCACGACCAGCACACCGACGAGCCCGGCGAGGCGCACGTCCACGGTGAACCCGCCGCGACGCGGGCTCTCCCGTTCCGGCGGGGGCGCGATCTGGTCACCGGTGGCGAGCACCGGGGTCGAGGACTTGCTGGTCACGACGATGCCTCCTCTGCGACGCCCGCGAGTTCGGTCGCGGCGCTGCCTTCCATCACGATGTCGAGCACGGCCGCCTCGGTGAGGTCGGCGGCCGGTCGGTCGGCGAGCACCACGCCCTCGCGCAGCACCAGGACCCGGTCGGCGAGACCGAGCACCTCGGGGACCTCGCTGGACACCAGCACCACGGCCACCCCGTCGGCGGCCAGTTCGTGCACCAACCGGTACAGCTCCGCCCGCGCGCCGACGTCGACGCCGCGGGTGGGTTCGTCCAGCAGCAGGACCCGGCAGCCGCGCACCAGCCAGCGCGCGACGACGGCCTTCTGCTGGTTGCCGCCGGAGAACGTGCCCACGAGCCGCCGGGGGTCGGCGGGCCGCAGCTCCAGCTTCTCCAGCACCTCGCGCGAGTCCTTCATCTCCCGCGCCCGGTCGGTGAACCCGGCGGTGCTGTAGGCGCCGAGGCTCGCCAGGGTCACGTTGTGCGCGACCGGCAGCTCCAGCAGCAGGCCCTGGCTCTTGCGCTCCTCGGGGGCCAGCCCGATCCCGGCCTTGACGGCGGCGGAGACGCTGCCCGGCTTGAGCGGCACCCCGTCGACGCTCACCGTCCCGGAGTCGGGCCTGCGGGCCCCGAACACGGTCTCCAGGATCTCGCTGCGCCCGGCCCCGACGAGACCCGCGATGCCGAGCACCTCCCCGGCGTGCACGGTGAAGCTGATGTCGGCGAACTCACCCGCCCTGGTCAGCCCCTCGACCTTGAGCACCTCGGCCCGTTCGTCGGCCGTGGACTCCGCGCGCACCGGGAACACCGTGCTGACCTGGCGGCCGGACATGAGGTTCACCAGGTCCGAGGTCGGCGTGTCCGCGGCGAGCCCGGAGGCGACGGTCCGGCCGTCCTTGAGGACCGTGACCCGGCTGCCGATGCGCCGGATCTCCTCCAGCCGGTGCGAGATGTAGACGACGGACACGCCGTCGGCCGCCAGTTCGCCGACGATGCGGAACAGGTTGTCCACCTCGTCGGAGGCCAGCGCGGCGGTCGGCTCGTCCATGACGATGAGCCGCGCGTCGTGGGCCAGCGCCCGCGCCATCGACACGAGCTGCTGCCCGGCGGCGGACAGCAGGCCGACCTCCCGCTCCGGCGGGATCTCCGCGTGGCCGAGCCTGCGCATCAGCGCGGCGGCCTCGGCGTTCGCGGCGCCCCTGCGGCTGAACCCGAACCGGGACTTCTCGTGCCCCAGGAACACGTTCTCCGCGACCGAGAGCCCCGGCACGAGGTCCAGCTCCTGGTACATCGTCGCGATCCCGAGGCGCAGCGCGGCGACCGGTGACGGCAGCGACGTGGCCTCGCCCCGCCACAGGATCTCGCCGTGGTCCGGCCGGTGCGCCCCGGCGAGGACCTTGATCAGCGTGGACTTGCCCGCGCCGTTCTGGCCGAGCAGGCAGTGCACCTCGCCCGGCAGCACGCTCAGCTCGACGCCGTCGAGCGCGCGGACACCGGGGAACTCCTTCACGATGCCGGTCATCCTCAGCAGCGGCTGCCCGAGGTCGTCCGGTCCGGCGTCGACGTGCTCCTGCCCCTCGGTGTGGCCGTGGTCCTGCGTGGCGTCGTCCACAGCGCTCATGGGGCCACCATTCCTTCCGTGTGCTCGGTGTGCTCCTCGATCGGCACGGTGGCCGGGTCGTCCAGGACGCGGCGCAGCGCGTGCGCCGCGCCGCCCGTGGCCGGGGCCTGGAACCCCAGCCGGGACGCGACGATCGTCGCGCCGCCCGCGCCCTCCGCGAGGACGCGCGCGGCGACCTCGGAGCGGACCGGTTCGACCAACCACTCGGGCAGGGCGGCGAAGTAGCCGCCGAGCACCACCGCGGCCGGGTTGAACAGGTTGACCAGCACCGCGACGCCCGCGCCGAGCGCCGCGCCGATCTGGTGCAGGGCGTCGAGGGTGCGCCGGTCGCCGCTCACCGCTCGCGCCCTGACCAGCGCCATCCGGGAGTCCGGGTCGAGCGCCGGGTCGCGCACCGGGTCGTCGGGGGTCGCGCAGGCGTGCAGCAGCGCGCCGAGACCGACCTGCGTCTCCCAGCAGCCGCGCCGCCCGCACGAGCACCACGGGCCCAGCGGGTCCAGCGTCATGTGGCCGACCTCGCCCGCGTAGCCGAGGTGGCCGCGCACGAGTTCACCGCGCGAGAAGGCGCCCGCGCCGACGCCGTGGTCGCCGGTGAGGTAGACGAAGTCGTCGAGCCCGGCCGCCGCGCCCGCGTGGTGCTCGGCGATGGCCGCGAGGTTGGCGTCGTTGTCGGCGCCGAAGAAGTCGAGGGCGAGGCCGGTGCGGGCGGCGAGACCGTTGCGCAGGGCGACTTCCCGCCACCGCAGCCGCGGGGCGAACCGCACCACGGCTCCGTCGGTGTCGACCAGTCCCGGCACGGCGACCGTGGCGCCCACGACCCACCCGCCGCGGGCCTGGACGTCGCCGAGCACGCCCGCCAGCGCTTCCGCGAGGAGGTCGAGCACGCGTTCGGGGCCGGAGGCGGGGACGTCGCAGGCGATCTGCCTGCGCAGCAGCACCTCGCCGGTGAGGTCCATGACGGTCGCGCCGACGTGCTCCACGTTCAGGTCGAGCCCGACCCCGCAGGCCGAGGACGGCCGGAGTTCGACCAGCTCACCGGGCCTGCCCTGCCCGCCAGCCGTGGTGCCCGCGGGCCGGACGAGCCCGCGCTGCGCCAGGTCTCCGACGAGGGACGACACGGTCGCCTTGGAGAGCCCGGAGTGCACCGCGAGCTGCGCGCGGGAAACCTGCCCCTGCTCGCGCAACGTCCGCAGCAGGAGGACCAGGTTCGCTCGACGCGACCCTGTCCGGTCCGCCGGGCCCGGATATCGCAGCACTGGTGCTCCACTTCGTTGAGGAGCCGATCAAAAGTCGGTGTCTCAGCTCACAAAAGAGCCTGAACTACCACCCATATCGGACGCAATAGGCCATCTAGAGCAAGAAGTGGAGGTGACTTTTGCTGATTTTCGACAAAAGTCGGTCGGATCGACACGAAACTTGGCGGTGACGCAGCGTTCATCGGACGGGTGGGACGAGCGCGGGGAGGCCGTGGGCGGCGGGGCTGCCGGGCGGGTGGAGGTGCCGGGTCGATCATGGGCAGGCAGATGCGTGGGGGCGCTGTGAGCTGCGGAAAGGCGCCTGGCGGTCGGCGGACCACGGGTGGATGGCTGCTGCTGGTCGGCGAGGTCGGGCATGGCGGATCGGCCCGTGCCGCGCCGAGGTCAGCGAACGCCGCGTAGCGCCCGCGCCTGTCACGCACCCCGCACCTGCGGTGCGAGGGGCTCAGGTGACGGTCGGGAAGGCTCGGTCCGTGGCGGACCAGGCCACGCGCCCGGCCCTCGCCACGCCCGCGGTGTGGGGGTTCAGGTGGTCGTGGAGGAAGGCCCGGTCCGTGGCAGTCCACAGCACACCCTGCCCCCGCCACGCCCGAGGCGTGGCGGCTCAGGTCACCATCGAAAAGTCCGGTCCGCAGCGGACCAAACCACGCACCCGGCCCTCACCACACGCGCGGCGTGGGGACTCAGGTGACCGTCGAGGGGCCCGGTCCGTGGCAGACCAGGCCCGCACCCGGCCCTCACCACGCCCGCAGCGTGGGGACTCAGGTGACCGTCGAAAAGGCCCGGTCCGCAGCGGACCAAACCACCTCGCGGCGTCACACCCGAACCCCACCACCCCACCACCACGCCAGCGGCGTGAAGGCTCAGGTCGTCATCGAAAGCCCGGCCCGCAGCGGACCAACCCGCCCCCGCGGCACCACACCCGAACCCCACCACGCCCTCGGCGTGACGGCTCAGGTCACCGTCGAGAAGGCCCGGTCCGTGGCGGACCAGGCCGCGCCCGTCACGCCCGCCAGGTCGCCCAGTTCGGACAGCACGATCGGCAGGTTTCCCGTCGCCAGCGGCAGTGAGCGGCGGTAGACCGCGCCGCGGACCTCGGCCAGCAGCGAGTGGCCGAGGCGGGACACGCCGCCGCCGATCACGACCATGCCGGGGTTGAGGAAGCTCACCAGCGACGCCACGACGTGCCCGAGCCGCCTGCCGCCTTCGCGCACCAGGCTGGCCGCGGCGAAGTCGCCGGAGTTGGCCGCGCGGCCCACGTCCTCCGCCGTCACGCGGCCGTGGTCTTCCAGCGCGGAGGCGAGGAGCGCCGACCGGCCGCTGCGGGCCAGGGTCAGGCCTTCGCGGGCGAGTGCCGAGCCGCCGAAGTACGCCTCGAGGCACCCGACCTCGCCGCACGCGCACGCGGGCCCGAAGTCGTCCAGCCTGATGTGGCCGATGTCGCCCGCGGTCCCGGCGACGCCCCGGTAGACCCGGCCGCCGAGCACGATCCCGCAGCCGATGCCCGTGCCGACCTTCACGAAGATCAGGTCGTCGAGCGACCGCGCGACCCCGGCGTGCCGCTCCCCCAACGCCATCACGTTCACGTCGTTGTCGACCGTCACCGGGCAGCCCCACTTGCCCGCCAGCTCGTCGCGCACCGGGTACCGGTCCCAGCCGGGCATGATCGGCGGCGCCACGGGCATGCCGTCCCGGAAGCTCACCGGCCCCGGAAGCCCTATCCCCGCGCCGATCAGCCGCCCCGGCGCCTCGGCGAGCACCTGCTCGGCCAGCGCGAGCACCCGGCCCAGCACCACCACCGGTCCTTCGCGAACCGCGCACTCCTCGCTCGCGTGCGCCAGCACCTCGCACCGGCCGTCGGTGACGGCCACGGTGATCGACGTGGCCCCGACGTCCACGCCGAGCAGGCGCAGGTCGTCCGCCAGGTGCACGAAGGTCGACCGCCGCCCGCCCCGGCTGGCCGCCGGGCCGCCGACCTCGACGAGCCCGGTGTCCACGAGCTTGCCCAGCTCGGCGGTGAGCTTCGCCCGCGGCAGACCGACCCGCTCCCCCAGCGCGACCCTGGAGATGGCGCCCTCGTCGCGCAGCAGCGCCAGCAGGTCCGCCTGCTGGCGCGACCCGACCCGCGGCTGCCGCGCCGTGCTCGATGCGCCCACCACACCGCCTTCCCGAGAGCTGCTGATCACCACCCAGTGTGCAGGTTCCGCACCGCGGCACGCCGACACGGCCCCCGCCACGCCGTCAGGACGACCCGAACAGAGCACGTCGGTCCAGGAGGTCACGACACGGCGGAGAGCGCCTCGGGCACGGTCCGGTACAGCTCCAGCGTCTGGTCGAGCATGGTGGCCCGCAGTGCGCGCAGCGGGTTGCGGGCGGGAGCCACCACCCGCAACGGGGTGCCGCGGCGGACGCCGAGCTGGTGGTACTCCACCAGCAGCGACAGGCCGACCGAGGCGAGGAAGTCGACACCGGTCAGGTCGACCACCACCGGACCCCGGCCCGCGGCGGCGTCGGTGAACGCCGCGGCGAGCTGTTCACCCAGCTCCGACGCGGTGTGCGAGTCCACCTGGCCGAACGCGCGCACGACGACGGCGTCACCCCGCGTCTCGCGCTCGGCGCGCAGCGGGTCGACCCACTCGCCTCGACGATCATCACCGATCGACACGTGGCCTCCTGACCCTGCCTGGTGCGCTCACCCCCGAATCTAGCCGTTCGCCCGCGGCGGGCGGCCGTTCGCGGCGCGGATCCCTCCCGACGGCGCAGGCGCGACCTCAGACGAGCAGCCGGTGCCGCCACGCCCAGATGGCGATCTCGGTGCGGTTGCGCACGCCCAGCTTGCCCTGGACGCTCGCCAGGTGCGTCTTCACGGTGGACAGGGAGATCTCCAGGTCCTCGGCGACCTCCGCGTTCGTCCGTCCTTTCGCGACGGCCAGCACGACGTCCATCTCCCGCGTCGTCAACGGGGTGTCCGGTCGCACGAGGGTGCGGCTCGGGTCGCTGGTGAAGTGCGCCAGCAGCCGCACGGTGACCGACGGCGACACCATGGACTCGCCCTTGGCCGCGGCGTGCACGGCTTCGAGCAGCAGCCGGGGGCCCGCGTCCTTGAGCAGGAACCCGCACGCGCCCGCGAGCAGCGCCGCGTAGACGTTCGCGTCCACGTCGTAGGTGGTCACCACGACGACCCGCAGCGGGTCGGCGACGGTCGGGCCCGCGAGCAGCTCGGTGGCGCGGATGCCGTCGAGCACGGGCATCCGGATGTCCATCAGGGTGACGTCCGGCCGGAACCGGCGGGCCAGCCGCACCGCGGACTCGCCGTCGGCGGCCTCGCTGATGACCTGGATCTCCGGGTCCGCGTCGAGGATGAGCCGGAACCCGGTGCGCACCAGGGTCTGGTCGTCGGCGATGAGCACCCGGATCGGCATCAGACCCCTTCCCCGGCGCGCAGCGGGAGCCGCGCGGTGGTGCGCCAGCGGTGGCCGGGTTCCGGCCCGGCGTGCAGGCTCCCGCCCAGCGCGGTGACCCGCTCCGCCATACCCACGAGACCGTAGCCACCACCGGAGCGGTCGCCGCTCGCGCCGTCGTTGCGGATCTCCAGCACGAGGTGGCCGTCGGCGGTGTGGGCGCCGACGACGACCTCGGTGGCGTTCGGGGCGTGCCGCCGCACGTTGGTCATGGACTCCAGCACGATCCGGTTCACGGTGCCCGCCAGGTCCGACGGCACCGCCGTGGCGTCCAGCTCCTCCGACATGACCACGTCCGCGCGACCGTCCGCGGCAGCGCGGACGGCGTCGCCGAGCGTGCCGTCGGGCGGCGACGGCGCGGGGTCGCTGCGCAGCATCCCGACCAGCCGCCGCATCGAGGTGAGCGCCTCGGCGCCCGCCTGCTCGACCTCGCGGTACACGTCGACGGGGTCCTGGTCGGGCACCGCCGGGTTCTCCGCGAGCGCGTGCGCGGCCTGCGCGAGGACGACGATGCCGCTGACGTGGTGCGCCACCAGGTCGTGCAGCTCCCTGGCCAGTTGCAGGCGCTCGCCCTCGCGCACCCGGTCCAGCGCGGCGACGTGCCGGGCGTCGGCGTCGCGCAGCACCAGGCCGAAGGCCAGCGCGGTGCCCCACAGCAGCGCGGCGGGCACGGCGGCCAGCGCCACCGGCGACGCGACGCCGTAGCGCACCACCGGCGCGGCGACGACCGCCGCGCCCGCGGCCACCGCCAGCACCGCCGCCGCGACCGGTGGCAGGCGCCTGCACCCCGCGCCCGCGAGCAGCGCGATGCCGAGCACCTCGGTCGCGACCGGCTGGGCACCGGCCTCCGCGCCCACGAGCGCCGCCGCTCCCGTGCTGATCAGCGAGAACCCGATCACCGACCAGCCGAGCAGCGCGACCCGGTCCGGGAAGCGGCGGCGCAGCACGGCCAGCACCGCCACCGCCGTGCCCACGTACGGCACGAGGGCCGCCAGCACGGGCCCCAGCACGCCCCGCGCGCCTCCCTGGCCCTGCCGGACCACCAGCACGCTGTCCACGACCGTCGCCACCACCAGCGCGGTGATCTCGGCGACGAGCACGCCGCGACGTGCCGGCGGTCCGGCTGGGGTCATGGGCACGATCATCCCGATCCCGCGCCCGGTGCCGCCCACCGGGTCCGCCGTCGGTCCGCCGCCCGCGCGTCGATCACGCGGAGCGCTTCACGGCGGCGATGTAGGCGTTGGACGCGGGCAGGTAGCTCAGGACGACGGCGACGAGCGCGACGGCGCAACTGGCGTACCCGACCGCCGTGTTGCCCTGGGTGGCGGCGATCGAGGCGAGCTGGAGCAGCGTGATCACGGTCAGCACGACGCGGGCCCAGTTGCGGCCCGCCTTGAGCTTGAACGCGAGCCACAGGTGCACCAGCGCGACCACCAGCGTGACCCCGATGGCGAACCCGAGGCCCAGCGTGGCGGATCCCTGGATCTGCTCCTCGGTCAGCGCGTCCTGATTGGACTCCCGCAGGGTGTCGACGAGCTGTTGGCGGGACCCGGCCAGCAGCACGGCGGCGGCGAGGCTCACGGCGGTCGAGACGAGGAAGCCGAAGAAGGCCGTGATGATCGTGGTCGGAGGGGTCTGGGTGTGCGTTTCGGTAGCCATGGCCGAAAGCTATTTCCGTCCGGGATGCCGTGCAGCGCAACGACGTTCCGCCTAGTCCTTTCGGCCGACCCCCTAGTTCGCGGGGACTGGGGGACCCGCCTCGCCCCCTGTCCGCCCGTGCTCGGCCCATCCGGGCGGCGGGTACGGTTCCGCTGTGGCACAGGTCTTCATCCAGCCCTCGTACGGGACTCCCGAGGCGCGCGGGTACGGGAGGGCCACCCTGGACGCGTGCGTGCCGTTCACGGACGCCCGCTACGCCGAAACGCTGTCCCCTGCCGACCTCGCCGGGCTCAGCACCGCGCACCCGAGCGGCTCCGCGCGGTTCTGGGGCGCCACGGCCAAGCACGACAGGCGGATGGACACCGTGACCGCCGGTGACGTCGTGCTGCTCACCGGTCGGAAGCACGTGCTGGCGATCGGCGAGGTCGGGCACCGCTTCCGCGATCCCGCGTTCGCCAGGCTGCTGTGGAACCCCGCTCCGGGGAAGTGCGTCTGGGGCAACGTCTACAGCCTGCGCGGGTACTGGCCGGTCCGGGTGCCCTACGAGGCGGTCTGGGCGTTGCCCGGCTTCACGGTCGGCGACAACTTCATGGGCCTGCGGTTCCTGGACCCCGGCAGGTCGGCCGCCGTCCTGGCCCTCGTCGCGCCGGAAACGGGGCGGAACCCCTAGGTCCCGCCCGACGACCTCACCCGCACGACCACGGTGCGCGTGACGATGTCGCCGAAGCGCTGGTGCCGCGGCGTGACGGCGATCAGCACCGCGCCGAGCAGGCCGAGGAACAGGCCGTCCACCGCGAACAGCAGCCACCGCACGAGGTAGTCCCGCAGGGTCGGCGCCGTGCCGTCGAGCCGGACGATCCGCAGTCCCAGCCGCCGCATCGCGGGCGTGGCGCCGCCCTGGGTGTGCGGCACCCACACCTCGGACCACAGCGTGCCGCCGAGTGCGACCACGACGAGCATCACCAGCGGCAGGTAGAGGACCTCGCCGGGGGCGCCCACCTTCACGACCAGCGCGTAGGCAGCCGCAGCTCCCCACAGGGTCGCCGACGCGGTCGCCACCATCACCGTCACCTGGTCCAGCGCGTACTGGAGGTACCGGCGCAGCACCACGGTCTCCCCTTCGCCCACCCGGCCAACCCTGCCAGACGCCGACCGGTCGAGACGGGCGCGTCCGCCGGAGGTGGAGCGCGTGCTCAGGGCAGCAGGTCTTCGCAGGTGATGGGGCGGTTGGGCAGCGGGCTCCCCGGTTGGGCGCGCAGGCCGTCGAGCATGAGCGCCATGCAGCGCTCCGCCGCGCCGTCGATGCTGTCGAGCTGGTGCGGGAGCTGTCGCATGAGGAGCACGAACAGCAGCGCCACGTCGCCGGTGCCGATGTCCGGCCGCACCTGGCCCTCGGCCTGGGCCCCCTTGACCATGTGGTCGAGGTCGGACAGCAGCACCCGGCGGAACCGCTCGGTCGTCGGGTCGTCGCGGATGACGGCTCCCGCCTGCGCGGAGATCATCGCGAGGTGGATGCTGAGCCGGAATTCCCGCGAGTACCGCACGAACCGGACCAGCGCGTCCCACGCGGTCGGCTCCTCCTCGATGGACGCCCGCGCCTCCTCCATCGCACGGGTGAAGCTGTCCAGCGCGACCTCGCGGATCAGCGTCTCGCGGTCGGGGAAGCGCCGGTAGAGCGTACCGACGCCGACCGCCGCGGCGCGGGCGATCTCCTCCATCGGGGCGTCCGGCCCCTGCGCGACGAACATCGTCCTGGCCGCCGCGATGATCTGGTCGCGGTTGCGCCGGGCGTCGGCGCGCAGCGGCGTGCCGGGGTCGACTGCCATGGGGCGACGCCTTTCCGCTCGAACCGGGGGTCCGATTCTCGCACGCGGGTGATCGCAACCGGGCGTAACGGAAACCGGGGAGTTTCGCCCCGAAGTAGGTGGACGATTTTCTTCCGCTTCGCTAACTTGGAGAGAAGCGGAAGGTAATCCTCCGCATACTCACGGTTCTCGTCGACGCCGGACACCAGGAGATCGCGATGACGGAAGTGCTGCCGATGCGCCCCGAGCAGTTCCCGCTGAACAGGGAGTGCCCCTTCTCACCGCCGAAGGAGTACCGCGAGATCCGCGAGGAGGACCCGATCGCCAGGATCCACCTGCCCGACGGGAAGTGGGCCTGGGCCGTCACCCGGCACGAGGACGTCCGGACGGTGCTGTCCGACCCCCGGTTCAGCGCGGACCGGACGCACCCGGACTTCCCGGTCCTGGCCTCCGGCGGGCGGCTCCGGCCGCCGGAGGAGAAGGTCGAGAAGTCCCTCATCTCCATGGACGCGCCCGAGCACGGGCCCGCCCGGCGCGCGGTGCTCGGGGAGTTCACCGTGCGCCGGATGGAGGCGCTGCGCCCGCGCATCCAGGAGATCGTGGACGAGCGGATCGACGCCGTCCTGGCCGGGCCGCAGCCCGCGGACCTGGTGCGCGAACTGTCCCTGCCGGTGCCCTCGCTGGTGATCTGCGAACTGCTCGGGGTCCCCTACAGCGACCACGAGTTCTTCCAGGAGCACACCGCGACGATGGTCGACCGGATGAGTTCCGGCCAGGCCCGCCAGGAGGCCGTCCGCGCGATCGAGGACTACCTCAGCGACCTGATCAAGCTCAAGGAGGACGCCCCCGGCGAGGACGACCTGCTGGGCAGGCAGATCCTCAAGGGCCGCGAGGAGGGCACGTACCGGCACGAGGCGCTGGTGGCCATGGCGTTCCTCCTGCTGGTCGCGGGCCACGAGACCACCGCGAACATGATCTCCCTCGGCACGGTGGCGCTGCTGGAGAACCCGGACCAGCTCGCACTGGTCAGGGACGACCCGGCGAAGACGCTGCCCGCGGTGGAGGAACTGCTGCGGTACTTCACCATCGTCGACGTCGTCACCGCGCGGCTGGCGACCGAGGACGTGGAACTGGGCGGGGTCACCATCCACGCGGGCGACGGCGTGATCGGGGTCGGCTTCTCCGCCAACCGCGACCCGGAGGCCTTCGAGAACCCCGACAGCCTCGACCTCGAACGCGGTGCGCGCCACCACGTCGCGTTCGGCTTCGGGCCGCACCAGTGCCTCGGGCAGAACCTCGCCCGGATGGAGCTCCAGATCGTCATCGACACCCTGTTCCGCCGCCTCCCCGGCCTCGCGCTGGCCGAGCCGCTGGAGAAGCTGCCGTTCAAGGACGAGGCGGCGATCTACGGGCTGTACGCCCTGCCGGTCACCTGGTGAGACCGGTGCGTCCGCTCGGTGGGCGACCGCGCCCGCCGAGCGTCAGGCGCGCTGGAAGGTGTCGGACGAGAGCCCGTTGATCGTGGTGCCGCCCTGCTGGAAGCCGATGCCCATGCCGTCGACGACCTCGGCGGGGTAGTCCAGCCGGGGCGCGGTCAGACCGTCCAGCTCGGCGAGGTCCTCCCTGGACAGGTGGACGTCGAGCGAGGCCGCGTTGGCGTCCCACTGGGCGAGCGTGCGGGCGCCGATCAGGGTCGAGGTGACCTCGCTCCGGCTCCGGACCCAGGCGAGCGCGACGGCGGCCACCCCGGTGTCCAGTTCCTTCGCGATCCGCTGGAGCACGTCGAGCAGCGCGAACGTGCTCTCGGTGAGGTGCGGGGCCGCGTAGGCGGCGCGCCGGGAGTCGTCGGGGTCGGAGTTCGCGCGGGTGTACTTGCCGGAGAGGACACCGCTGGCGAGCGGGCTCCACGGCGTGACGCCGAGCCCGAGCGCCCGAGCGACGCCGAACTGCTCGCCCTCCGCGGTGCGGCGCAGGAGCGAGTACTCGACCTGGAGCGCGATGAACGGCTCCCAGCCGCGCAGCCGGGCGATCGTGGTGGCCTCGGCGACCGCCCAGGCGGGCGTGTTGGACGCCCCGACGTAGCGGATCTTCCCGGCGCGCACGAGGTCGTCCAGTGTGGACATCGTCTCCTCGACCGGGGTGTGCCGGTCCCACATGTGCTGCCAGTAGAGGTCGACGTAATCGGTGTTCAGCCTCCGCAGCGAGTCCTCGACCTGCCTGCGGATGTTCTTGCGGCCGTTGCCACCGGCGTTCGGGTCGCCGGGGTGCGTGTTGGCGTCGAACTTGGTGGCCAGCACCAGGCGGTCGCGGGCGCCGGGGTCGCGGGCGAAGTACGCGCCCAGCGCCTCCTCGGACTTGCCGTCGCTGTAGATGTTCGCGGTGTCGACGAAGTTGCCGCCCGCCTCCCGGAAGCGGTCCAGGATCGCGAACGACGTCTCGTTGCCCGATCCCCAACTGCCGTCGTCGAAGTTCATCGCGCCGAGCGCGAGCGGGCTGACGCGCAGCCCGCTGCGGCCGAGGGTGCGGTAGGAGTCGAGTGGCATGCGTTTCCTCTTCACTGGTGGGTTCCGGTGCCTCGCCACCAGCATCGCGCCGTCCGGTCCGCACGGGTAGGACGCGCCGGGGTGGGTGCGGCACTCCTAGGTGCGGTGGCCGCCCAGGTCGGCGACAGCGCGTTCGAGGTCGTGCTCGATGCGCCCCATGGTGTTCTGGTAGGCCTCGCCGAGGTCGATGCCGAGCCGGTCGGCCAGGACGAGGCACCACCAGACGCTCTCGGCCAGCTTGTGCTCCAGTTCCGCGCGGGGATCGCCCTGGACGGCCCAGGTCCCGTCGTGGGCGAGCAGCAGCCTCCCCACCTGGCCCACGTCGTTGGCGAAGCCCAGCATCAGCTCGTGCGACGTCCACACCTTGCCGTTGAGGTGCAGTTCGAGCCGCTCGTAGAGGGCCCGCACCCGCAGGGCCCGGCTGTTCGCCGCGCTCAGCTCGCTGTCGTGCTCGGTCATGGTCCGCTCCTTCAGAGGTCGACGACGTGGCTGTCCGCGATGGTCGCGACCAGCTCCGGTCCGTAGGCGGAAGCCGGTGACTGGAACCCCGGCGCGAAGTCCCCGGCGAGGACCCTCCTGGCGATCTCGACGGTCGACAGCCGGGTGAAGCCGTACCCGGTGGGCGTGTCCACGTAGGACCGGACGACACCACCGTCGTCGCCGACGACCTCCGCCGCCACCCGGCTGCGGCCGAGTGCCCGCTGCGCCTCGGTGGGCCCGTCGGGCAGGTCCGCGAGGTCGCCGTCCGGCGACGGCAGGGCGCGGGCGTTCTCGAAGTACACCTCGATGTTCGGCACCGAGGTCGACCGCCACGAGGTGATCAGGTCGCCCATGGGCAGCAGCACGGAGCTCTCCGGCCCGTCGCCGTAGTCGAGGTCGACCGAGGTCGGTCCGGGCAGCGCGGTGATCCGGCCGTCGGCGCGGACGAGCGCGCCGAGGTCGACGATCGACCCGTTGCTCGCGAGCGACCCGCGGGAGAACATCGACCCGCCCGCGAACGCCTCGTCCGGGTCGGGACCGCGGTAGAGCTTGAGACCGATCCGCAGCGTCCGCGGCCGGTCCACCCGCCGTGCGGCGTGGGCGGCGACGCAGTCGCTGGGGACGACGTCCCAGCCCGCTCCCGGCAGCAGCATCACCCCGGCCGCCGCCGCGGCGTCGCCGAGGGACTCCGCGAGCGCGAAGACGGCGTACTCGGCAGTGCTGTCGAGGTAGTGCGCCCCGGCCCGGACGCACGCGCGCATCATCGGCCCGGCCGTGGCGCTGAACGGGCCCGCCACGTTCAGCGCCACGGAGAACCCCTCCAGGCCGGTGCCCAGCGCGTGCTCGTCGTCGACGGGGAACACCACGGCGGGCACCCCGAGCTCGTCGGCCAGCGCTGTCACGCGGTCGGCGTTCCGGCCGCCGACGGCGAAGTCGAGCCCCACCTCCCGCGCCCGGTGGGCGATGAGCTTCCCGGTGTAGCCGGTGGCTCCGTAGATCAGCAGGCGTGCGTTCATCGCGTGGTCCTCGTCTTCCGCTCGGTCGGTGTCCCCCGGACGCTAGGACGAGTTCCGGACAGGGACTGTCCGGGTCGTGCCGTAGCGTCCTGAGGTGTGATCAGCACCTCCGCCCGCCTGCTGCGGCTGATCGCCCTGCTCTCGTCCCGGCCGTCGTGGACGTCGACCGCGCTCGCCGAGCGCCTGGAGGTCACCGACCGCACGGTCCGGCGGGACGTGGCCCGGCTGCGGGAACTCGGCTACGGGGTCGAGTCCGACCCCGGCCCGTGGGGCGGCTACCGGCTGGGCGAGGGCGGCAGGGCCCTGCCGCTGATCCTGGACGACGAGGAGTCGCTCGCCGTCGCCGTCGCGCTGCGGGAGGCCGCGCGGAGCGGGATCCTGGGCGGCGACCAGGCCGTCCTGTCGGCGTTGCTGAAGCTGCGCCGCCTGGTGCCCGCGAGCGTCGCGGCCCGGCTCGCCGCGATGGACACGACGTTCGAGCACACGGACCGCGCGGGTGAGCAGCCGCTGTCGACGGCGCTGCTCGCGGCGCTCGCGAACGCCGCCCGCCGGGGCGAGCGGCTCCGGCTGTCCTACCGCGACCTCCAGGCGAGGGAGTCCGTGCGGGAGGTGGACCCGCACCGGCTGGTGTTCACCGGCCACCGCTGGTACCTCGTCGCACTCGACGTCTCCCGCGGGCGGTGGCGGACCTTCCGCGCCGACCGCGTCGTCGACGCGCGGACGACCGGGCGGCCCACCGAGATCACCGACCCGCCGGACGCGGCGCGGCTCGTCGCGCGCATGATCACCAGCGACTACCCGGTGTACGCGAGGATCCGGCTGGACCGGCCGGTCGACGAGGCGCGGCGCCTCGTGCACCCGACCGCGGGCACGCACGACGAGGACGGGCCGGACGGCACGATCGTCACCCTCGGCGGCCTGGACCCGGAGTCCCTCGCGGAACGCCTCCTGCGGCTCGGCGTCCCGTTCCGCGTCCTGTCGCCGGACTCGGTCAGGGACGCGGTGCACCGCCGCGCGACGGCTCTGGCCGCGCTGAACCTCCCCACCTGAGCGGCGGTCAGGACGGGAGGTCCATGAGCCTGCTCAGGTCGCCGAACATCGTCGCCGACACGTCCCGGCGGGCGAAGCGCCACGTGCCGTCGGTGCGCCGGAACAGGTCCAGGTACTCGCCGCCCGCGACGGCCTGGAGCGGGAAGTCCGGCAGCGACTGGAAGACCGTGTAGTAGGCCCGCGCGGTGGCGGAACCCGCCGCCTCGTCGACCTCGATCAGGATGTTGGTGACGACGTGCTTCGTCCGGGGCGTCCCGTCCTCGTGCAGGAACAGGGTCCCGCGCGCGAACGCCTCGACCTCCTCCGCGCCGCGCAGGACCCGGCCGTCGAACGAGTACTCGGCGTCGGCGAACAGCGCGCCGAGACCGGCGAAGTCCCCGGCGTCGGCCATGTAGCTGTACCGGGCCATCAGGTTCTCCACCGCCCGTTCGGCGGACATCGGGGTGGTGGCGTGCTCGGTGGTCATGGTCGGTCCTTCCCGTCAAGCGGCTCCTGCGCACCGAACCCTCCCCGCTCCCCCGTGGCCGCGGAAGGACGTCCGGGGGTGGGTGCGCCACACCCCGCCACGGCGGCACGACCCGTCTAGGCTGGGCGGATGGGCACTGCGAGGGCCAACGAGCTCGGTGAGTTCCTGCGCGCGCACCGGGCGCTGATCGACCCCACCGACCGCGGCCTGCCCGCGGGCGGGAGCAGCCGTCGGGTCGCGGGTCTGCGGCGGGAGGAGGTCGCCGTGCTCGCGGGCATCAGCGGCGACTACTACGCGCGGCTGGAGCAGGGGCGCGAGCGCAACCCGTCCGCACAGGTGCTGGACGCGATCGGCCGGGTCCTCCTGCTCGACCTCGACGCGCGCGGCCACCTCTACCGGATCGCGGGCCTCAACCCGGTCCTGTCCGTGCACAGCGCCCGCGACCTGGTGCACCCGTCCCTGCTCGACCTGCTGGAGTCGTTCCCGGCGTCGGCGGCGTACGTGCTCAGCCCCGTCTTCGACGTCCTGGCCACCAACACCATCGCCGCCGCGCTGCTGTCCCCCTTCGCGGGCACGGACAACATGCTGCGGGTGCTCTTCACGCACCCGCAGGCTCAGGTCGTCTTCACCGAGTGGCGCGACCTCGCCGCGGCCACCGTCCAGGCCCTGCGGCTCAACGCGGGCTACTTCCCCGCGGACCAGCGGATCCGGGCCGTCGTCGCCGAGCTGAGCCGGGAGTCGCCGGACTTCCGGGCGCTGTGGGAGAGCCAGAGCACCAGCGGCCTGCACCGCACCGTGAAGGTGTTCGTGCACCCCGTCGTCGGCCGGGTGGAGCTGACGTACCAGACCTTCGACGTGCGCGACGCGCCCGGCCAGCAGCTCCTGGTCGGCACCGCGTCCCCCGGCAGCGCGAGCGCGGAGGCGCTCACCCGGCTCGGCGCGCTGAGCGCGGACCGCCCCGCGCCGTGACCGCGGACGACCTGCCGGACTGGCTGCCCGCCTGGTGCGCCGACCACCTGGGGGCCGAGCCCGCCGACGTGCTGTTCGAGCTGCGCTCGATCTCGGTGGTGTTCGGGCTGCGCCTGGCGAGCGGGCGGGACGTCGTGGTGAAGGCGCGGGAGGACGACGGCCGGGCCGCGTCGTGCGTCGCCGCGCAGGCCCGGCTGGCGGAACGCGGGTTCCCCTGTCCAGCACCGGTCACGCCGGTGGTGGCCGTCGGCGCGCTGGCCGTGCACGCGGAGGTGTTCCGGCCCGGCGGTGAGGAGTTGCGCGGCGACTCGCCGGACGTCGCGACCCGCTGCGCGTCCGTGTTCGCCCGGTTGATGGCCGAGCTGGCCGCCGTGGCCGTCGCGCCACCGCTGCCGAACCCGCGCTGGGCGCGGTGGGACCACGCGGATCCCGGTCTGTGGCCCGCGATCGGGTTCCTCGACGCGCGCGACCAGTCCGCCGTGCCCGCGCACGTCGTCGACGCGGCGGTCCGGGCCCGCGAGCGCCTCCTGGCCACCGACCTGCCGCGCGTGCTGGGCCACGCCGACTTCGAAGCGCAGAACCTGCGCTGGCGGGACGGCCGGGTGTGGGCGGTGCACGACTGGGACAGCCTGGCGTGGCAGCCGGAGGCGGCGCTGGTGGGCGCGGCGTGCGGGGCGTTCGCCAGCGCCTCGCCGCCGACCCTGGCGCCGATCGCGAGTTCGGCGGCGTTCCTGGTGGCCTACCAGGACTTCAGGGGCCGCCGGTTCACCGAGGAGGAGCTGGAGGTCGCGTGGGCGGCCAGCCTGTGGACCGCGGCGCACAACGCCCGCTGGGAAGCCCTGCACGGCGATCCCCCGGTGTCCGGTGAGGCCGTTCGCGCCCAGGCGTCCGAACGCCTCCGCCGCGCCAACGCCTAGTCCACGTCGGAAACCGGTCCACCAGGGGTCGCGGCGCGCGTCCACAGAGGACCGGTCGGTCTACCCGCGACGGGAAGGCCGTGCTCGCGCGAAGTTGATCATACGTAGGATGGGGCACGGTCTCACCGGGGCGCGCTCCGGCGGAAGATCGCCGGAGCGCCCGGATCCGCGGCGCCCACCCGACCAGGGCGAAGGGGTAGCCGTGAAGCCGCTCGGAGCGTCCGACCCGACCACGATCGGCCGATACCGGATCCTGGCCGAACTGGGCCGCGGCGGCATGGGCCGCGTGCTGCTGGGGTCCGGGCCGGACGGGCGGCTCGTCGCGGTCAAGCTGATCCACGTCTCCCTCGTCGGGGACGAGGGGTTCCGCGTCCGCTTCAGCCGCGAGGTCGAGGCGTCCAGGAAGGTCTCCGGGGCGTACACGGCCGCCGTCGTCGAAGCCGCCGCGGACGCGGACGTCCCCTGGCTGGCGTCGGTGTTCGTGCCGGGTCCGTCGCTGCACGACGCCGTGGCGACCGCCGGGCCGCTGCGGGAGGAGTCCGCGCTGCGGCTGGCGGCCGGACTGGCGACGGCGCTGATGGAGATCCACCGGGTCGGCCTGGTCCACCGCGACCTCAAGCCGTCCAACGTGCTGCTGACCGACGACGGCCTCCGGGTGATCGACTTCGGCATCGCCAAGGCCGTGGACGACCCCGGCAACAACCTCACCCGCGCGGGCTCCATGGTCGGCTCGCCGGGGTTCATGTCGCCGGAGCAGATCGAGGACGGCACGCTCGGCCCGGCGAGCGACGTGTTCTCCCTGGGCGCGGTGCTCGCCGCCGCGTGCACGGGCCGGAGCCCGTTCACCGGCGCGTCCACGTTGCAGACCCTGAACAACGTGGTGAGCGTCCGCACCGACCTCTCGGCGCTCCCGCCGCGCGTGCTCCTGATCGTGGAGCGGTGCCTGGCGAAGGACCCGAGCAGGCGCCCGACGCCCGAACAGGTCCTGGACCTGGCGCACCCGGTCCCCCCGTCGGTGCGCCCCTGGCTCCCCGCCGTCCACCGGATGATCGACGACCAGCGCACCGCCGTCGCCCGCTACCTGCCCGCGGGCCCGCACTCCCAGCCGCCGGAGGAGCAGACGATCCGCGTGGCGGTGCCCAGACCGAACCCGACCTCGGTGTTCGCCGCGGGCGAGCAGTCACTGGTCGGTCCGCCGCCCGTGACTCAGCCGCCCGTGACGCCGCCGCCCGCGCGCCGGGGCCCGCGGTGGGGGCTGGTGGCCGTCGCGGCGGCGGCCGTCGTCGCGCTGCTGGCGGGCGGGGCGGTCGTCTGGCAGAAGTGGCCGCTGTCCGGCACCGCGAGCGGCGGCCCGGCCAAGTCGTCGCAGAGCTCGACCCCGCCCGCCCCCGCGTCCAGTTCCGCGCCGACGACGACCGCTCCGAAGCCGTCGCCGACGACGTCCGCGCCCAAGCCGGCGGCCCGGAAGGAGCTGCGGCTGTTCTGGAACGGCGACCTCCAGGACAACGCGACCTGCCCCAGCGAGGACTGCCTGGGCCGGAACCGAGCCAAGTACGGCGCGGTCCGCCAGGAGGGCTTCGTGCTCGCCACCCGCGAGGAGGGCACGGTGCCGCTGAAGACCTTCTGGAACGAGGTTCGCGGGGACGTCGCCACCTGCGGCACCGAGGCGTGCGCGGGCGAGCAGAAGCTCGCGGGCTACGGCTTCCTCCGCGACGAGGGCTACGTCTACGCCGAGCGACGCCCCGGCACGGTGCCGCTGCGCCTGTTCTGGAACGCCGAGCGCGAGGACAACGCCACGTGCGTGACCGACGCGTGCGCCGAGGACCAGACCAGCGTCGGCTACCAGTACATCCGGGACGAGGGCTTCGTGTTCCCGGCCAC
Organism: Umezawaea endophytica; assembly: GCF_025061645.1. Classification (GTDB taxonomy): domain Bacteria; phylum Actinomycetota; class Actinomycetes; order Mycobacteriales; family Pseudonocardiaceae; genus Umezawaea; species Umezawaea endophytica. Next base: position 718,316 of record NZ_JANYMP010000001.1, read on the forward strand.
CTCGTAGGCTGCACCGCACCACGACAGCAGGAGGACCAGGTGACGGTGACCGAGGTGATGGCCGAGTTGGCCGAGCTGGCCGACCCGAGGATCCGCCAGGTGAACGAGAAGCACGGCGACGACCACGGCGTGAACCTCGGGAAGCTGCGCGCGCTGGCGAAGAGGCTGAAGACCCAGCAAGACCTGGCGCGGCAGCTCTGGCGGACGGACGACACCGCGGCGAGGCTGTTGGCGCTCCTGGTCTGCCGTCCGAAGGCGTTCGACCGCGACGAGCTGGACGCCATGCTCCGCGAAGCCCGCACCCCCAAGGTGCACGACTGGCTCGTGAACTACGTGGTGAAGAAGAACGCGCACGCCGAAGTGCTGCGGGTGGCCTGGTTCGCCGATCCGGACCCGGTGGTCGCGAGCGCGGGCTGGGCACTGACCACCGAACGCGTGGCCAAGAAGCCGGAAGGCCTGGACCTGTCGGGACTGCTGGACGTCGTCGAGGCGGAGATGAAGGGCGCCCCGGACCGCCTCCAGTGGGCGATGAACCACTGCCTGGCCCAGATCGGGATCGACCACCCCGCGCACCGCACCCGCGCGATCTCAATCGGCGAGCGCCTGGAGGTCCTCAAGGACTACCCGACTCCCCCGAACTGCACGTCCCCGTTCGCGCCCGACTGGATCGCCGAGATGGTGCGCAGGCAGGGCGCCGAGCCGCAGCCTGCCCGCTGAGCGACCCGGACGGCGGAGTCCACTTCGGACTCGGTCCGCTCGCTCCCCCTCCGGTCGTCGGAATGACGATGGCCGCCACCACCGCCACTCCGGATCAGATCACGGGTAGCAGTCGTCCAGGATCTCGAGCTTCACCGGCACCGCCTGGGTGACCACGCCGTCGGTGGCCCAGACCTCCGGCGTGTACACGCCGACCGGCGCGGGCGCGATGGACACGTGGACGAACCCGACGATGACGCTGCCGGTGTTGGAGCCCGGCGGGAGCGTGGTGCCGCCCATGCTGCTCGATCCGGGCGGCAGCTTCCGGATGCCGGTCTGGATCGTCCTCGACCAGGTGCCGAAGACCGGGGCGACGTAGTACGTGTTGGGGTGGCCGTAGTCCGACGTGACGCACATCTGCTGGTCGATGTCGCGCAGCTCCCACGTCGGCTTCGTACCGCCGCCGGAACTGGCGAGCGCCGGAGCGCTGCCCATCAGCATCAGGATGGCCACCAGGCCGACCAACAGCCTGACGGCACTGCGGGTGGATCTCATGTGTGTCCTCCAAGAGGTTCACGCTTGGGCGGTTGTCACCGCCCTGTCCGGAGTCTAGTGATGTCGATCTTGGTCGGAGAAGGTCCGGACCACCCACACCACCTGTCAGGACCAACTCAAATGAGACGGCTCCCCGGTGCGGCGCAACGGGTCTAGGCTGCACGGGTGATCGAGATCGGCTCACGGACGCGCACGCTCCCCGCCCCTCCCCTGGTGGTCTGGGAGTCGCTCGTGGAACCCCGCCGACCGGGAGCCCGACCGTGGCTGGTCCTGCTGCCCGACGAGGTCGACCCCGTGGTACTGGCCGCGGAGGCGCCCGGCCGGGTGGTGTGGTCCTCGCTGTGGCCCAGCAGGCCGAACGACCAGGTGCGCTTCGTGCTGACGCCCTCCGGCGACGGGGGCACCTCGCTGGGGTTCACCCTGCTCACCCCGGACGAGGCCCCGGACCGGAGCAAGACAGGACACCTCAGGAAGCGGCTCAACCAGCTCCTCTTCGCCGACCTCCGCTACTCCTACGGGCAGTGACAGCGGGTGGACCACGCTCGTCCACCGACGCGGATCGCTTACCCCACACCGGTTTCCCGGCGCGCGATCGGCAGCGTCGCGGAACCGAGCGCGCTCTCCACCTGTTCCCACCGCGTGACCAGGTCCGACATCATCAGCATCAGGACGTCGGGGAACGCGTGCAGGAAGCTCTGGTAGCGGTAGTGGTCCAGGTAGAACACGACGACGTCGTCGCTGCGCGCCGTGACGGATGTGGTGCGGGCGTTGAAGAACAGGTCGTGGTGGCCGAGCAGCGCGCCGCGGCCGAGCAGCGCGGGTTCGTAGATCCCGCCGAAGTCGACCTCGACCTCACCGCTCGTGACGAGGAAGACCCCGTGCGCGGTGTCGTCCTCCCGGCAGAGGGAATCGCCTGCGCTGTAGGGGATCTCGTCGAACATCGACGCGAGCGTCTCCAGCTCGGGGTCGGCCAGCGGGGCGAACAGCCGCACCCCGTGGGGATCGGCGCTCTCCCGCAGGCACGCCACCCGCGCGGCCAGGTCGCGTTCGCTGATGTGCGTCATCCGCATCCGCACGAACCGCTGCATGCGGTCGGTGTTCCGCGTCTGGCGGCGGGAGGCGCCGGTGCTCGGCGGGGCGTAGAGCGTCGGGTCGCCGCCGATCCGCGCGGCTTCGCGCCTGCCGGACTCGTACGCGCTGTGCACGCAGCCCCAGTGGTAGGGGTTCGTGCCCTCACCGGCGAAGAACAGCCGGTCGCCGACCGGTTCGGCGAGCGTGCCGATGTCCTTCGACGAGGAGTTGACGCCGATGCAGGTGTACGAGCCGCGGGCGAACGGGTCCGTGGACCACGCGGTGCGCGAGAGGTGTTCGGGCGCCGGGGTTCCGGCGCCGAAGATGTCCCCGACGACGGTGGTGGCGTAGGCCGAGACGTCCTCTTCGGACCACGTCTCCAGCTCGCGGCCGAGCGAGGCGCCGAGCAGCATCACCAGAACCGGTTTGCCGTGCGACTTCCACATGCTGATGACGACCGTGGGGTAGCGGTCGGTGTCGCGGCACAGGTACCCGAAGACGTACTGGTCCTCGGGCCAGAACGGTTCGCGGTAGTGCAGCGCGATCTTGTTGAGGGTGCCGAAGCCCAACCGGGCGATGGCCGACCGCTTCGACTCGGAAAGCGGGGGCTCGAAGCGCACCACGTCGGCCTTGAGCACACCGAGCGGCACCGTCACCAGCACCTTGTCCGCCTCGAAGTCACCGCGGTCGGTCGTGACCCGCGCCTTGCCCGCTCCGGTGTCGATCCGGGTGACCACGTGGCGCAGCCTCACGTCCAGCCCCTCGGCGAGTGCGTCCACAACGGACTGGTAGCCCTGGTGCAGCGTGCTGTCGCCGTGGCCGTAGACCAGGTAGCCGTCCTCCCAGAACTTGAGCGACAGCTTGTCGGCGTCCTCCCCGACGTCCTCGCGCAGGATCACGTTGAGGTGGTAGCGGACCGCCTGTCCGTCCTCGGCGGACAGACCGCGCTCGGCCAGGACCTGCCGGACGGCCTCGCCGAGCGGGATGTCCGGGTGCTGACCCTTGCGCGCGGTCTCGGCACGCCGCTCCAGCTCGTGCAGCACGTCGTCGGCCAGTTCCCTGGTCCGGCTCTTGCTGCTGTGGTCGGCGATCCGGTTGTCCGCGGCGAACAGGTCCAGGCTGTCGAAGCCACCGGTGTAAGCGCTGTCCCCGCCCACGTAGCTGTACGGGATGCCCAGGTCCTCGACCAGCTCGGTGATCGGGTTCCCGTCCGTGCCGTGGATCCAGTGCGCGCCGAGGTCGACGCCGTGCCGGTCGGTCCAGATCCGCCCGCCGACGCGGTCGCGCGCCTCCAGGACCGTGACGGCGTGGCCCAGTTCGCGCAAGGCCCGCGCCGCGGCCAACCCGGAGATCCCGGCCCCCACGACCAGGACGGCGGGCCGACCGTCCACTTCGGTGTTCTCGGACATGGCTCGATTGTCGGGCAGCCCACGCGGCCCGGCACAGTCCCGGATCGTGTGCTGACGCTGGGCCGTACGGGTTGCGCTGGTGGCGGGCCGACCCGATCGGCGGTGCCGGAGGTGCTCGCGTGAGCCGGGACCACGAGCGGTCGACCCGCGGCGGGCAGGCGGCCCCGACGGCGTCGATCGGCCCGTCCGACGCCACCGCGCTCCCCCGGTCCGCACGACATCCCCCTTTTCACGCCACCGCGCCCGGCATTGCTGCATTCGGCGGCGACTTTTGATCCCGAAAGGGCACGATGACAGCCAACCGGCCGTTACCGGGATGTCCTCGGCTCGGGCATCATGGGAATCACTCGGGTGGGCACGGAGGAGTTGACGTGATGACGAATTCAGCATCGGATCTTCCGTCGGAGGTCGTCGACCTCACGAGCACCTCCCTCCGCGCGCTCCGGGACAGGCCGTCGTCGGTGCTGGACAGGGCGGTGCACCGCACCATCGCGGGGGTGCGACTCGGCGAGCACGACGACGCGGTCCAATCCCAGCGTGACTAGCGGATCCGATCCGCTCGGACGAGAACCGAGCACTCACCGCCTGCCCAGATCCGTCTTCGACCAGATCTGCTCCGGGCCGATCGACGGAACAGGAATGGCATTTTTGCGGAATGGTCAGTACAGCCTCCGCAAATTGATGTTTCGCGCCCTCCTGGAAGCACTGGACTCCTCGACGAGGTCGCTCGGCCCGTTCTCGGACGTGGACCACGCGTGGACCGTGCTGGCCGACGCCGAAGCCGTCGCGCCGGAGGTGGTGGAGGCGGTCCTGATGCACCCGGCGGTCGGCGTCTGGTCGTCGAGGGTGCTGCGCAACGCCTGCGGCGCCGCGGACGACAGCACCCCGCTGTGGTCGGAAGTCGGTGTCCTGCACGCCATCGCGGGCGCGTGCGCGGTGCGCTGCGGACTCGTCGCCACCCTGCCCGTGCCGGTCGTGCACGGTGCCGTCACGCTGCCCACGGTCGGGCAGTTCCGGCTGCCGCAGGACAGCTTCCCCGTGGGGCACGCGGAGTTGCGCGCCTCCCCGGACGGCGCGGTGCTGACCGCGTTCGGCAGCCGGGTGTCGATCACCACCCTCGACCGCGGCTTCCGGCCCGCGCGGACGCACCGGAGCACCGCCGACGGGCGCTCGCTCGACGTGGTGCTCGACGACCAGGACCCCTACCGCGAGTTCTCCGGCCTCGCGCCTCCGAGTCCGCTGGACGGCGTGGAGGTGGACGAGTGGCGCAAGCTCCTGGACGAGGCGTGGCGCCTGCTCGTGCGGTGGCACCCCGGCTACGCCGCCGAGCTGTCCGCGGGGCTGACCGCGCTCATCCCCATCGACGCCGCCCTCCAGGTGGTCGCGTCGTCGTCCTCCGCCGCGTTCGGCGGGATCGCGCTGTCCCCCAAGCGGTCCGCGACGGAACTCGCGGAAGCGCTCGTGCACGAGGTGCAGCACTCGAAGCTCAACGCGCTGTCCGACCTGGTGCGGCTGCACGACGGGCCGGACCCCTCGGTGCGGTACGCGGGCTGGAGGGACGATCCGCGTCCCGTCGTCGGTGCCCTGCACGGGATCTACGCGTTCGTCAGCGTGGTGGAGTTCTGGCACGTGCAGCGCGGCCTGGTCCCGGAGCCGCACTCGCGGCGCGCCGACCTGACGTTCGCGTTGCGCGCCCGCCAGGTGCGCCGGGCCGTGGACGACCTGCGCGGCGCCGCGGGGCTCACCGACCTCGGACGGCGGTTCGTCGCCGGGGTGTCGGTGCGGCTGGCGGCCTGCGAGACCGCCGACGTGCCGGAGGACGTGACCGCGGCCGTGACCGGCCTCCTCGAAGACCACTACGCGACCTGGCGTCTCCGGCACGTCCGGCCACGGCCCGCCGACGTCGCGGTGCTCGTCGAGCGGTGGTCCGCCGGTCTGGCGCCCTCGTCACCGCTGTCCGTCGCCGGTGACGTCGTCGCGAGCCGGGAACGCGGCGAGACGGGCAGAGCGGCCCTGCTGAAGGCTCTCGTGCTCGATCCCGACCGGCGCGAGCGGATGGCGGGCGCCGTCGGCCCGGACGCCAGGTACGCCCTGGGCGACCGCGCGGGCGCGGCGGCCGGGTACCTGCGGCACCTCAGGTCGAACCCCGACGGCGGGGACGCCTGGGTGGGGCTGGGGATGGCGCTGCGGTCACCGGCGCTGCTGACCCGGCCGGAGGTGGCACGAGCCGTGCACGACGCCGTGCTGACCCGCACCGGCACCCCACCCGACCCGACGCGGCTGGCGGCCTGGCTGGACCCGGCCGTCCCCCACCCCGCGGCCCAGGCCACCGCACGGCGGTAGGTGGTCACCGCGCCGGCGATGCGGTGACCACGAACCTTCACCGCGCGGTTACGCCATCCGGCCCGGAAAGCCCGGCGGAGACCGGAGGTCACCGCGCCAGTGCGCTGACCACGGACCCAGCCGTGTAGTTCCACCGACCAGACCGGAGGTCACCGCGCCAGTGAGGTGACCACGGACCCAGGCCGCGCGGGCTCCACCGACCAGCCGGAAGACCGGCGGTCGGTGGTCACGGCGTCAGAGCTGCATCGTGTCGGTGTCGCAGTTGGCCCGGACGGACTGGCTCGCCGCCGTCGTGGCCGGGTGGTCGTCGCCGAGGACCTTGCGGAAGCTGGTCACGGTCTTGGTGTGCAGGATCGCGGCCTCGTCGTCCTTCCCGAGCTGGCCGAGGTCGATCGCCAGGTTGAGCGCCACCGCGAGCGTCGACGGGTGCTCAGGCCCCAGCACGCGGATCGAGCGGTCGAACGTGTCCCTGTCCAGGGTCTCCGCCGTCGTGTGGTCGCCGAGCGCGGCGAGGTCGCTCGCCAGGTTGGTCGTGCTCACCAGGGTGAACGGGTGGTCGCTGTTGAAGACCTCCCGCAGCGAGACCGACGCGAACTCGTCCAGCTTGCGGGCCTTCTCCACGTCACCGCGCAGCCGCAGGGTGACCGCCAGGTTGGTGGCGGCGATCAGCGTGTAGGGGTGGGTGGGACCGCGGACCTCGCTGAACTGCCGGTGGCTGCGCTCGGCGAGCTCCTCCGACGCGTCCATGTCGTGCAGGTGGCGGAGGTCGGTCGACAGCGTCATCATCGCGGTCACGGTGTCGACGTGGCTGTCGCCGGACTGCCTGCGGTAGCGGTCGAAGCAGTCCGTGGCGAGTTCCTTCGCGCCGTCGTGGTCGCCCGCCTTGCGCCTGGCCACGGCCAGGTTCCTGGTGGCGCCGATGATGCTGGGGTGGTCCCGGCCGAAGATCTCGATCTGCTTCGCCAGCGTGGACTCCTGCTGCCGGGCCGCCTCCACGTACAGGCCGCACTCGCGCAGGTCCATGGACAGCGCGTTGAGCGAGCGGAACGTCAGCAGGTGGTCGGCACCGAGAACGGCCGTGCGGCGCCGCAGCGTGTCCTCGTCGATGTCGCGGGCGCGGAAGAAGTCGCCCATGAGGCGGTAGCAGCTCGCGAGGTTGTTGGCGTAGATCAGCGTTGCCGGGTCGTCCTCACCGAGGACTCGGCGGGACCGCTGGTAGACGTCCTGCTGGAGTTCCAGCTCCTCGGCGAACAGCCCCTGGGACCGGCGGTCGGCGGCGACCGTGTCGAGCATGCCCAGCACGTTCTCGTGGTCGTCCCCCACGGTGAGCCGCAGGGTCTCGTAGGTCTTCTCGTTGAGGAGCTGGGCCTCCTCGGTGTGCCCGAGCCTGCGCAGGGCGATGGCGTAGCGGCGGGTCATCTCCAGGGTGTCGAGGTCGGAGTCGCCCAGCAGCGGTTTCCAGGCGTCGACCGCCTGGACCGCGAGGTCGCGCGCCGCGCCGTAGTCACCGCTGTTCAGCAGGTACCGGACCAGGTTGTGGATCAGTTCGCGAACCCACTTGTCCTTGCTCTGCACCGCGAGCGCCATCGTGGCGTGGGGCAGGAGTTCCGCGTAGCGCGGCCAGTTGGCCGAGGCGTCTGGGTCGCCAGGATCGCCGTTGACCAGGAGGAGGTGGACCGAATGCCGCATCTTGTTCTGCTCGTCTTCGTTCAACCGGTTCTTCAGGACCGTCTGCACCAATCGGTGCAGTTGGAGGCTGTTGTTCCGGTGGTCGATTTTTGCCAGGCTGTACTTGCTGATTTCCCTGATCGCCCGGTTGAGCTTGATCGGGTCACCGAACGCTTCGTCGAGTGCTTCTGGCACCGGGGTCCCGCGTACGCCGCTGAAGAGTTTTCGAGATATCGGCTCCGGTCCGAAGAAGGCGCAGACCTGGAGCAACTGGAGAGCGGCCTGGTGCTCGTTCTTGAGCTTTTCCAGCGGGACGTTCCACGCCGCGGCGACCGGGAGCTGGTAGCCGGTGGCGGTCCCCGTGGACAGCAGCTCCATCCGGTTCTGCTGGAGCAGCTCCAGGTACTCGGACACCTGCATGCCCGTTTGCGCGCGCCACGCCGCGGCCTGCTCGATCGCCAGTGGCAGGTCGCCGAGGGCTTCCGCCAACCGGTCGGCGTCGGCGTCGTCCAGCGCGCCGCCGCGCATGCCCAGCAGCTCCTTGCTCTCGGCGCGGGTGAACAGGTCGACCTCGACCGCCCTGGCGACACCGGCCCAGTCGGAGTTGCGGGAGGTCACGACGATGTGCCCGGAGCCGGCGGGGAGGTAGGGGCGCACCAGTTCGGGGCGGTCGGCGTTGTCGAACACCAGGATCCAGCGCGAGTACGGCTCACCCCGGCGCAGCGCTTCCAGCACGGCCGGGACGGCGGTGTCCGCGGTGCCAGAGGCGGGCACGCCGAGCCGCTTGGCGAGTTCGACGAAGCTGCTGGTGATCTGCGCCGGGTGCTCGGCCGAGATCCACCACACGACGTCGTACTCGGAGGCGTGCTGGTAGATGTACTCGACCACGGTCTGGGACTTGCCCACACCGCCCATTCCGTGGAGTGCTTCGGGTAAGACGGCCGTCGCGCCCGGTTCGATCAGGCGCTGGCGCAATTGCTCCAGGAGTTGTTTGCGTCCGACGAAATCCGGGTTCCTCAAGGGGACGGGACCCCACACCTGCGGCCGCCTCGGTGTGCCGCCCCGCGGGTCTGCCGAAGAAGTGGTTTCGTTAATGGACATGAAATCTCCTTCGGTGAACGGCCGGTCCTCCGACTGCCGTGGCAGCGGCAGGGGGTCAGCCGTGGTCAACGCGTCGTCCTCCTCAAGAGCGCCGGACTCCATTCCGCGCACATCTTGGTCGGACGATCGTTCGTCGGCAACTCTGAGCAGTTTTCGCAATTCCCTGGCCCGTGAGGCATATCCGCCGGAGAGAGCGCGGAACACGGCCTCCTGGACCCGGAGGTAAGGAAGCGTCGCGTCGGAGATCTGCGGGATCTCCGTTTCCTCCGGATCGTTGACGGCCTCGCGGAAGTTCCGCAGCGCGGACACCTCCGAACCGCCGTAGTCGCCGAGGATTCGCGCGACCCGCGCCGTGTCGGCCCGAGTGCCCCCTGCCAGCAGTTCTTCCCGCACACCGGCGGAGAAGTCGTAGGAGACGACACCGCGACCGGTCGACGACCCCTGCGGAGCCGATCTCGTCACCAAACCGCTGAGCATAACCTCGGCGAGCGTGGACAAGGTGGAACCCGGTAAGAGGACACGCTGGACCAGCTTCATCGTCGAGAGGTTCATCGGGGTCGCCGCGAGCAGACCGGCGAGTCGGAACGCTTGGACCGACGCGACGGTGCGAAAGCGCAAAACTCTCGCCCGAGCGGTGAGCGGCGCCGGATCTGTCACCGGATCGGGGAGGATTTCATAACCGTTCAGGTGGACGAGCGCCGCGGTCGTCTCGATCCATTCGCCGTCGGGCGCGGTGAGGAGCCGCGTCCACCCGGTGAACCACTCGTCGGACAGCCCCAGCACGGGCACCGCGATCCCGGACCGCTCGTCCCCGTCCACGGCCAGGTCGGGGTCGACCGGTGCCACCACGAGGTGCTTGTTGGCCGCGCCGGGCCGTGGCGCGGACAGGCGCACCCGCTTGGCCACCAGGCCGCCCCAGTGCCACAGGCGCTGCGCCATCATGTGGATCACGGCCACCGGCATCGTCCGGCCCCAGCGGTGCAGCAGGCTCGCCGCGGCACCGTTGCGCCAGCCCGCGCCGATGGCGTCGGTCAGGACGAGGACGATGCGCCGCTCGGTGTTGTCGACGAGGTGGGACCAGTGCCGCGGGGCACCGGTCCCGCTCTCCGGGACCAGCACCAGGTCCTCCACGGACGTCCGGGACCCGTCGAGGGAGAAGCAGCGGACGTTGCGAAAGGCTCCCTGGCGCAGCAGGAGTTCGCGGAATTCGTGCGCGGTGCGTTGCCAGATGTCCATCGAAGGAGAGGCGTCTATCACCAGCACGACCTCGAAACGCCGCCATTCTGCGGCTTTCCACTCGGGTATCCACAACTCTTCCTGAGCGGCCCGGATCGCCGTCGCCTCTTCGTCGAGCACCTTCCGCCACGGTGACGGCGACCGCCGCGCGAAAGGTCGCAGTGCCTGGGAGATCCGGGCCGCTTCCGACAGCGCGGGAATGGTCGGCCACGCCGCTCTGGCGTCGACCCCGCCATTCGCCTCCGAGAGCGTCGAACCGGAGTTCACAACAGCCGTTCGGGGTTCCCAGTCCTCTTTTCCGCCCGCCTCCGACGCGTTGTCGAGAAAGGTAGGCGGATCGATGTCATCGGGAGTATTGTCTTGTTCTGGCGCCGAGTCCTCGAAGCGGGGGGTTTCCACAGCGGGTTGTTCGGGCGGGCTCTTGTCCTCCGCGGGCTGGGGTGGGTGGTCGGGCTCGACCGGTCGGGGAAGCCGCCGGGCCAGCCAGAGCCCGTCGCGCAGTTCCCGGTAGGTCAGGTCGGCGGCGCGCAGGCGTTCGGGGAGGGCGGTGCTCTCGAACTGCTGGAGGAGCGCGGTGTGGATGCCGACCGGGTCGAGGTCGTCCTCTTCTGGCAGGTCGCCGAACGGTGATCTGCTCATGGCGACTCCGCGGTGGGGTTCGCCAGCGGGTGCCAGATCGCCTTCAGCAGGCTGTTCCAGTCGTGGTCGGCCTGGAAGGCGCCGGACGTGGCCATCGAGACGGCGTTGAGCAACTGGTCGGCGGCCAGGCCGCCGAGTTCCGCGCTGCGGTCGAGGAAGGCGTTGATCAGGCGCGCGATGTCGATCCCCTCGGCCTCGCCGAAGTGCGCCGCGACCATCCCGGCGAGCTGCTCGTAGGTGGGCGGGCCGATGTGGAGCTTCAGGCAGCGGCGGAGGAAGGCCGGGGGGAACTCCCGCTCGCCGTTGCTGGTGATGATCACGATGGGGAACTCGCGACACTGCACGACGCCCTGGCTGATGACCGCCGATCCGCCCCGGTCGCGGGTCATCACCGAGACCTCGGGCTGCTTCTTGGCGAACCTGACGAGTTCCAGCACGTCGAACTCGCCTTCCTCGAAGACGTTGAGCAGGTCGTTCGGCAGGTCTATGTCGCCCTTGTCCATCTCGTCGACCAGGAGGACGCGGGGCAGGTCGTACGGCAGGAGCGCCGTGCCGAGCGGTCCGAGGTGGATGTAGTTGCCGATGTCGGCGTCGTTGCCCTGCGGCCGTCCGCCGGAGGCCTGGACGCGCCCGATGGCGTCGTACAGGTAGAGGCCGTCCTTCAGCGTCGTGCGACTGGTGATGGGCCATCTCAGCACCGGCCCGAGACCGAGTTCGCGCGATATCAGGTAGGCCAGCGACGACTTGCCGGTGCCGGGGTTGCCGGTCACCAGGAGCGGGCGCCTGAGGTGGATGGCGGCGTTCACCATCGCTATCTCCTGGACGTTCGGCTTCCTCGGCGTGTTCAGCGCCCGCCCGACGTGCCGGTCGCCCTCACCCCGGTCGTCCGCGGGCCTGAGCACCGTGCCCTCGCCGGTGAACCGGCGCCACGGCGGGGGTTTGGGCAGGCCCTCGATCGGCGAATCGGCTATCAGCCCCGTCCCCCGGTACACCTGCCACTCCGGCGTGGTGGCCGAGGTGGAACTCGTCGAATCGATACCGGCGCTCACGGTGCCGCCTCCTCGGGTGGTGCCGCGTTGGTCAGCGTCACGGTCCTCTTCGGGTCGTCCCAAAGGATGGTCAACTGGTTGCCCACGTGCCCGCTCCGCGGCCCTTCGCGGAACGCGGTCACGCGGGTGCGGCGAACCCGTTCGAGCATGGTGTCCTTGTCGTCGTCGTTGTGGAACACCGAGTGGGCGGTGGCCAGGAACTCCTCGGACGCGCAGTTCTCCCGGTGCCACAGGATCACCGGGACACCGGCCCGCAGGCCGACGGCGACCTCGTCCTGGCCGCGGGTCTCCGGCACGGGTGGCGCGCTGAGCACCAGCGCGACGAGGTTCGGCCGCTGTTCGAAGGTCGACGCGAGTTCGCGGATGCCCTCGGGGGTGCCTGCGTGGCCCTGGCAGATGCCGGACCTGTCGAGCACGCCCGCGCCGTTCAACTGCTCGGTGAGCTGGATCCACCGCTGGTTCCACGACCGGAGCCATTTCCTGGTGACCATGCGGTCGAGGCTCCGCACCACCGTCGGATACCGACAACCGAGCGGCATCGGAATGAGGCTTTCCACTTCCCACGACCACTGGTCGACGTCGAGGTTCAGGATTTCACCGGGCAGGATGAATTCGATGTTGATCGTCGGGACGTGCTGCGCCCAGTCGCTCTCCACCTGTTCTATCAGTGTCGCGACGGAGCGTTTCATGGAAGCCAGACTGCCCACCTCGTCACCGCCTCGTATCGGGTACCACCCGGTCGACAAGTCGAGCTGACGCCAATGGTAGAGCCGGTATTGGTCCCCAGTGGCCCCCTCTCGTTGCAATTGGAACACCAGGTAGGCCTCCGCGTGGGGCGGTGGGCTCGACGTCTTCGAACTGTGCAGCAGATCGTTCCGCAGGGCCTTCAACTCTGGCATCAAATGGAGCTGCTCAGCCTGTCTGTCCACCCAACGGCGTAACTCGATCCCGAGTTCGGGGCGGACGATGGTGGCGACGTGCTCGATGAAGACCAGTGGCTTCGGCAGCCCGTTCGGGCCCGCGTTGAGGGTCTCCAGCGCGCGGAAGACCTCCAGGTACGTGGTCTGCTCGCGCAGGCGCGGAGCGGCTGGACCTGCGGCGACGTGGTAGTAGTCGGCGATGTTGGGCACCACGACCCCGGCGAGCAGCGAGAAGAGCTTCTTCCGCTCCCCCGCGGGGAACATGCTCAGCGCCGTCGACTGGTCGATGATCTCGCGCAGCGCCCTCGCGGGCTTCGAATCCTGCTCGATCCGGTCGATCACCACCTGCAACGTCGCTAGGCCGTCCGGGCGACGTCCGCACACCTCGACGATGCTGTAGAGGTGACCGATCGCGTTCTTGTGCTCTTCGACGGGAAGGCGTTCGTCGAGTTCGTCGCACACCATTCGGACCACCAGGTTGCGGCCACTCGCATCAGTCAGACTGGGAATCCGCAGGAGGGCTTGGACTATCGGCCAGAGCGCGCTGTGATCCGCGCGGTCCTCCGCCCAGTCCATCGCGGCTTCCTCTCCTGAGCCGGTTTCAGGTCCGGCCATCCTCGCTAAGTCGTCGGCACGAGCGCGGTTGTTACCGGAACTCGGGAACAGGCGCGGTCGGATCGCGACCGGTCGAGAATGCCATTAACGACCTGTCCATTCGCTCGTTCGCGCTGTCAACCGGCGCATCGCAAGCGAATCCCCTTCGAGTTCCCGTAGCACGGCCACGAGTTCGAGCAGGCCGTCCTCGTGGTCGAGGCAGGTTCGGAGCAACCCGATCACGTGCAGCCTGGCGCGCGGGTGGTGCGGCACCGCGCCCGCGATGCGCACGGGCAGCAGGGAGAGGACGACGCTCCGCGCCGAGTCCTCGCGGATCGAGTCCACCTCCATGAGCGCGTCCACCAGCTCGCCGAACGCGTCGCGGCCCCCCGCCGCCCGGCCACCGGGTCGACCCGCCGGTGCCCCGGTCGAGGAGGACTGGTGGACGTGCTGCTCGGCGATGAACGTGACGTCCCGCCCCGCTTGCACGGCCGTGCTCCCACCCGACGGTTTCGCCCGCTGGTCGACCGCCGGGGGCGGCACGGCGTCGCCCGCGCCGTCGGGGCGGTCTGGTGGTTCGGCACTGCGCACGCCCCTGATCCTGCCCGTACGACCGCCGCGATGTCACCAACTCCGGCAACAACTCCCTTTCACCACAAGGCAAAGCCGCAATCATGCGGTCTCGAGGGCTGCCACTAGGCCGTTCCCGCGCGCACCAGTCCGCATTCGTAGGCCCGCACGACGGCCTGCACGCGGTCGCGCAGGCCGAGTTTGGCGAGCACGCGGCTGACGTGGGTCTTGACGGTGCCCTCGGACAGGAAGAGGTGGACGGCGATCTCGCTGTTGGACAGGCCGCGGGCGATGAGGCCGAGCACCTCGCGTTCGCGCTCGGTCAGCACGTCCAGCACCGCCGAGGCGGGCGGGGACCCCGTGCCGATGTGGCGTTCGAGGAGCCTGCGGGTCACGCTGGGGGCCACGCAGGCGTCGCCGCGGGCGACCACGCGCACGGCCGACAGCAGGTCGGCGGCGAGCGTGTCCTTGAGCAGGAAGCCGCTGGCGCCCGCCTGCACGGCGGCGTAGACGAACTCGTCGAGGTCGAACGTGGTGAGCATCAGCACCCGCGCGCCGACGTCCGCCGAGCAGATGCGGCGGGTCGCCTCCACCCCGTCGACGTCGGGCATCCGCACGTCCATGAGCACGACGTCCGGTCGCAGGTCCAACGCCATGGCTGCGGCCTCGGCACCGTCACCCGCCTCGCCGACGACCCGCATGTCGCCCGCGTTCTCCAGGATCATCCGGAACCCGGTGCGCACCAGGGTCTGGTCGTCGGCGATCAGCACCCGGATCACGCGTCGCCCCCCTGGATCGGCAGGGCGGCGCGGACCACGAACCCACCGGCGGGGCCCGGTCCCGCGACGAGGCTGCCGCCCAGCAGCCGCACCCGCTCGCGCATCCCCCGCAGCCCGTTGCCGCCGCCCGTCCGGTCGGCCGCTCCGCGCCCGTCGTCGCTGACCCTGATGCCGACCTCCGCCTTCCCGTAGGACAGCACGACCTCGGCCTTCGCGCCCTTGCCCGCGTGCTTCATGGTGTTGGTCAACGCCTCCTGCACGATCCGGTACGCCGAGAGGTCCACTGTGGACGGCAGGGGCACGGTGGTCCCGTCGACCCTGAGGTCCACCGGGGTGCCCGCCTTCCGCACCTGCGCGGCCAGCGCGGTGAGCTGCGCCAGCCCCGGCTGCGGGTGCCACGTGTCGTCGACCGCGCCCACCGCCGCCAGCACCCGGCGCATGTCGGCCAGCGACTCGCGGCCCGTGCGGACGATGGCGTCGAGCGCGGACCGGGTGTCGGCCGGGCGGTTGTCCAGCGCGGCGGCGCCGCCCTGCGCCTGGATCACCATCACCGACAGCCCGTGCGCCACCACGTCGTGCAGCTCGCGGCTGATCCGCCCGCGTTCGGCCGCCACCGCGAACGCCGCCTGGAGGTCGCGGTCCCGTTCGAGTTCCCGCGCCCGTGCCCGCAGTTCGTCGAGGTGCGCGCGCCTGCTGCGGGTGCTCGACCCGACGGCCCACGCGGCGAGCAGTGCGGACGCGAACACGGTCAGCTCGCTGCGCGAGGTGTCCCAGGCGTCCTCGCTGGGCAGGAAGACCGGCTCCGGTCTGGGCAGCGGCGGCGCCGGGACGACGCGCGGCGGGCGCGGTGGCGGCGGCTGTTCCGCGGACTGCCGGTTGGCGAGCGCGTTGGCCAGGGCCCACCCGGTGGCCAGCAGCACCAGGCAGCCCAGCACCGCGAGGGACACCGCGCGCCGGTGCCGGAGGGCGACCGTGTACAGCAGCAGGAGCACGCCCAGGTCGACCAGTGCGATCGGCGCGGGCAGCAGCACGTGGGTCGTGACGGCCGCGGCGGCGAGCGCCGCCATCGGCACCGGCCACCGGCCGCGCAGCGCGACCGCGACCACCACGGCCACCGACGCCGTCCACCAGACCGCCGCCTGGTCCGAGTCGTCGACGATCCGGGTCGGCCCCAGGTCGCCGCTCCACACGGCGTTCGGGCCGTTCACCACCAGGGTCGTGACCAGCAGCAGCGCCGCGAGCACCGCGTTCCGCGCCGCGGGCAGGCGCGCCCATCCCCCCAGCCGCTCCCTCATGGCCCGCGAGCGTAGGACGTGATCACGTGCGCCCGCGTCCGTCGGGAGAGGTATTTCGGCCGCCCGGAGTACATCGCGCGACAGACGTGATCATGGGCGCGGAGGTGGACGCGGGGGGAAGCCGGACGGCGCCAGCCTTGACCGCATGAGACGACAAGTGCTGAAACGCAAGGGTTCCGCGGTGGCGGTCGCCGCCGTCGCGCTGACGTCGCTCGCGGTCGTCCCGGCCGCCGCGACCGGGGGCGGGTCCGCGCCGACCGTCGCCTGGCAGACCTGCCCGGCGTACTCCGACGAGGTGCTCCGCGCCATCGGCTTCCCCGACGAGGTGCTGCCGGAGGCCCGGCCCCAGCTCGCCAGGATGGAGTGCGGCACGGTCAGCGTCCCGCTCGACCACCGCGCACCGCGCGGCCGGAAGATCGACGTCGCGATCACCCGGCTCAAGGCCACCGACCAGGCCCACCGGCTGGGCTCGCTCGCGCTCAACCCCGGCGGACCGGGCGGCAGCGGGTACCTGATGGGGGTCCAGCTCACCCTGCTGAACGACGAGACCAGGAAGCTCGGCCGGCGGTACGACCTGATCGGGTTCGACCCGCGCGGCGTCGGTTACAGCACCAAGGTGACCTGCTCCCCGCCCGGTCCCGGAGGCGAGGAGCCGGAGCCGGGCCCGATCACCAAGGAGGCGGCCAGGGCCTCCTTCGACCGGGAGTCCGCGGCCCTCAAGGCGTGCGGTGAGAGCGATCCGGCCTTCCTCGGGCAGCTCACCGCGGAGAACGTCGCCCGTGACCTCGACGTCGTGCGAGCCGCCCTGCGCGAGCCGAAGCTCGACTTCCTCGGCGTGTCCTGGGGGACGTGGCTCGGCGCGGTCTACCGCAGCGCCTTCCCGGCCACCGCGGGACGGGTGTTCCTGGACAGCGTGGCGCCGCCGCACTTCCGGCTGGACGCCTTCGAGAACGGCCGCGCGATGGCCGGCGAGCGCAGTTCCGCCCGGCAGATGGCGTGGCTCGCGGAGCACCACGACACCTACGGCCTCGGTGCCACGCCGGAGCAGGTGCGCGCCACCGTCCTGGCCATGGTCCAGGACTTCGACACCAACCCCAGGCGGTACACCGACGTCCCCGAGCCCGTCGACGGGTCGCTCGTCTCCGTGAGCACCGTGCAGCCCTCGGAGATCTGGCCGCTGGCCGGAACGGTGCTCAAGGAGCTGCGGGAGTCGACCGGCCCGACCGCGCCGCCGACGGTCAAGGACATCCTGGTGGGACCGCCGCGCGAGCCCGCGCCGCCGGGTACGCCGGAACGGCAGAACTCGACGATGGGCCGCGCGACCTTCTGCAACGAGGACCCGAGCAGGCTCGACTTCGAGCACGCCTGGGCGGCCTTCGAGAAGCGCCTCGCGGACAACCCCGTGACCGGTCGTTCGCTGCGGTTCTCGGCCGGGTGCGGCGCGTGGCCGCTGCCCGTCCAGGAGTACCGCGTCCGGCGCGGCACCGGATCGCTGGTGCTGGCCGGGCACCGGCACGAGACCGTGTCGGTGTTCGAGTGGACCGCCGAGATGCGGAACGCGGTGGGCGGCAAGGTCTACACCGTCGAGGACGACGTCCACGGGTCCGTGCTCCGGGTGCCCGAGTGCGCCGCCGACCTGGTCGGGTACTTCACCACCGGGCGCGTCGACGGCGGGTGCCCCGGCGCTCCCGGACCGGACGAGACGACCCCGTCGGCCACGATGACCCTCGACCTGACCGGCACGGCACTGGCTGACTGACCGCACCAGGAGGGGGTCGCGCCCGGGGTGCGGCCCTCTCCTGGTCACGTCGGGAAGCGCAGGGTGAACGTGGTTCCCTTGCCCAGGGTGCTCGCCACCGCCACCGACCCGCCGTGCGCCTCGACGAACTTGCGGACGATCGAGAGGCCCAGCCCGCTCCCCCCGGTGGCGCGGGCGCGGGACCTGTCCGCGCGCCAGAACCGGTCGAACACGTGCGGCACGTCGTCGGCCGCGATCCCGCCGCCGGTGTCCGCCACGGTGATCAGCACGTCCGAGCCGTCGCGGGTGGCCGCCAGCGCGACGGACCCTCCCGCGGGCACGTACCGCAGGGCGTTCGTCACGAGGTTGTCGAGGATCTGCCGCAGCCGCACCGGGTCCGCCACCACGACCAGTTCCGCAGCAGCGGCGGACAGCACGACACCGGCCTGCGCCGCCTGCGGTCCGTGTGCGGCGCGGACCTGCTCGAACGCCTCGGCCACCGGCACCTCCTCGACCACCAGGCGCAGCTCGCCCGCGTCCGCGACGGCGAGGTCTTGCAGGTCGTCCACGACGTGTTGCAGCACCAGCGCTTCCTTGAGCAGCAACGCGGTCAGCTCCGGGCCGCCGTCGCTGACGCCGTCCTCGGCGGCCTCCAGCCAGCCGCGGATGTTGCTCAACGGGGTGCGCAGCTCGTGCGCGACGTCGCCGACCACCGCCCTGCGCGCCTGTTCCAGCCGCGCCCGGTTGGCCGCCATGGTGTTGAACGCCCTGGCCAGGTCCGCGACCTCGTCGTGGCCGCTGACCCGCACCGGCGGGGCGACGCCGCCGTCGGACATGTGCCGCGCCGCTGCCGTCAACGCGCGCAGCGGACGGGTGATGCGCGCGCCCACCAGCGCGGTCACGCCCGCCGCGACGAGCAGCACAGCGCCCGCCGCGCCCGCGACCTGCCACCCGTTGCCGGACAGGGAGATCGCGGCCGTGGAGGGGGACGAGAGGTACAGCAGCGCGGGCGGCGCGACGTACGGCGCGAGCTGCTCCTTGCGCGAGGCGGCCACGCACCCGGCCACGGCGGGCTCGTCGGGGACGCCCGAACCCGTGCTCTGCTTGCGGGCGGGGGTGAAGTCCGGGTCCAGCTCGACCTCGGGCAGCCCCTTGCGCGCCAGGCAGCCGTTGGCGATGTCCTCCAGGTCCAGCAGGGCGGCGAAGTCGGCGGCCGTGTCGAACGACAGCCGCGACTCCTGGCAGTCCTTCGCGTCCCGGCCCTTCCTGGTGTCCCGCAGGCAACCGAGCGAGCCCGTGCGGTCCTCCCGCTCGCGGAACTGGATCGGCGTGCGGAACGGCCCGAGCACCCGCTCGTCGACGCGGTCGGCCGGCGCGTCCGGCACGAGCACCGGGTCCACGGCCAGCGCGTCCACCACCGCCGCGGCCGTGGACGGCAGCGGACCGCGGTCACCGCCCACGTCGGCCAGCGTGCCGCCGTCCTTGGCCACCAGCGTGATCCGGCGGTGCGGGTTCGCCTCGACGAGCGAGGCCAGCACCCCGCCCGCGTCCGACCAGTCGCGGTGCCGGGTCGCGTGCTCCAGCAGCGTCGCGTAGATCCGGTTGTCCGCGGCCAGTTCGCGGCCCTGCTCGCGTTCGATGGACGCGCGGGTCAACTGCGTCGCCAGCCACGCCGTCGCCGCGATCGAGCACAGCGCGACCAGCACCGCGACCGCCAGCACCCTGGCGAAGACGCTACGGCGCACCGGCGCGACCCGCCGTCAGCTTGTACCCGATGCCGTACACGGTGAGCAGGTGCACGGGTTCGCGCGGGTCGACCTCGATCTTGCGGCGCAGGTTCTTCACGTGCGTGTCGATCGTGCGGTTGGTGAGGTAGCGGTCGAAACCGTGCATGCGCCGCAACAACTGCTCGCGGCTGAACAGCCGGTCCACTTCGGACACCAGGATCTCCAGCAGGCCGAACTCCCCCGGTGTGAACTCCACCCGCTCGCCGCGCACCCGCACCTCGTGCCGGACCGGGTCCACCTCGATCGGGCCCGCCCGCAGCACCGGCTCCGGCTTCTCGCCCCGCTGCCGCCGCAGCAGCGTCCGCACGCGCGCCACCAGCTCGCGCGGGCTGAACGGCTTGGTCAGGTAGTCGTCCGCGCCCAGCCCGAGCCCGAGCAGCAGGTCGTCCTCCGTTGACCTGGCCGTCAGCATCATCACCAGCACGTCGGACTCCGCCCGCAGCGCGCGGCACACGTCGAGCCCGCCAAGGCCGGGGAGCATCAGGTCCAGCACCACCAGCGCCGGGTGCCGCGTGCGGGCCACGTCGAGCGCCTCGCGCCCGTCATGCACGACGACGACCCGGTGGTGGTCCTGCTCCAGGTAGCGCCGCACCAGCTCGGCCTGGTTCTCGTCGTCTTCCGCGACCAGGATCAGGGGGTTCACCCGACGGATCATAAGTTCGCCCTCACCACGATCACCGGTTCCCCACAGGTCCCTCACAATCGCCGTCGACCATCTCGGCATGCGCACCACCCTCCGTCGAACGGCCGTCGCCACGGCCGGGGCGCTCGTCGTGATCGCCGCGATCGGCGTGGCCGTGCCGCTCCTCCGGAGCCGCCCGCCCGCCGCCGACCCGCCCGCGCCCGCCGTCAAGACGACGACCGTGCGGAAGGCGGACCTCGCCAACACCAGGTCGCTGGCCGCGGAGCTCGGGTTCGGCGCGCCGCGCCCGGTGAAGGGAACCGGCACCGGCACGGTGACGAAGCTGCCCGCCGTGGGCGACGTCGCGGAACGCGGCGAGGTGCTGTTCCGGGTGGACGACCAGCCGGTGACGGTCTTCTTCGGCGCCACGCCGTTCTTCCGCAGGCTGGAGGCGCCCGGTACGAAGGGCTCCGACGTCGCCGTGCTGATGGACAACCTCGCCGCGCTGGGCCACCAGGTCGGCCTCCGGCCGGACGACGACACGAAGGCCGAGTTCACGCCCAAGGTCGTCGCCGCGCTCAAGAGGTGGCAGCAGGCCGTCGGCGTCGAGCAGACCGGCGCGCTCGACCCCGGCCGCGTGCTGGTGCTCGACGGTCCCGCGCGGGTCGCGTCGGTCAAGGCGCAGCTCGGCGCCACCCCCACCGAGGAGCTGTTCGAGGTCACGCCCACGACCCGGCTCGTCACAGCACGGGTCCCGGCGCCGGACGCGGGTGGCGTGACGGCCGCCGCGCCGGTGCTGGTCGTGCTCCCCGACGGGAGGGAGACCCCTGGGAAGATCGCCTCCACGGCCCCGCTCGCGCCCCCGCCGGACGGCGGCCAGGACCCGAGGGTCGAGGTCGTCGTGACCCTCGACCGGCCGGACGACGTCACCGGCCTGGCGACGGCGCCGGTCCAGGTGAAGATCACGACCGAGAGCCGCACGGGGGTGCTGACCGTGCCGCTGGAGGCGCTGATCGCGCTCAAGGAGGGCGGGTACGCCCTGCAACTGCCCGACGGCGGGCTCAAGGCCGTCAAGACCGGCCTGTACTCGCTGAACAGGGTCGAGGTCAGCGGCGACGGGATCGTCGACGGCCTCCAGGTGGTGACCGCGCAGTGACCCCGGTGCTCTCGGTGCGGGACGTCACCCGGTGCTACCCCGGCGGCGTCACCGCGCTCGACTCGGTGTCCCTGCGGGTCGAGGCGGGCGAACTGCTCGCGATCGTGGGCCCGTCCGGCTCCGGCAAGTCGACCCTGCTGCACCTGGTCGGCACGCTCGACCAGCCGACGCGCGGAGTCGTGGAGATCGACGGCCACGACGTCTCGCGGCTCCCCGACCGGCAGCTCTCCGCGCTGCGGGGCCGCAAGCTGGGGTTCGTGTTCCAGCGGTTCCACCTCGCCGACGGCCTCACCGCGACCGAGAACGTCGCCACGGGCCTGCTCTACGCGGGCGTGCCGCGCCGGGCCCGCCGCGCGCCCGCCCTCGAGGCCCTCGCCCGCGTCGGTCTGGAGCACCGCGCCGACCACCTCCCCCACCAGCTCTCCGGCGGCGAGCGGCAGCGGGTCGCGATAGCCCGCGCCGTCGTGAACCGGCCCGCGCTGGTGCTGGCCGACGAACCCACCGGCGCGCTGGACACCGCCAACGGCCACGCGGTGCTGGACCTGCTGACCGAGCTGAACCGGCAGGGCACGACCATCGCGGTGATCACCCACGACCGCGAGATCGCCCGCCGCCTGCCGCGCCGCGTCGAGCTGCGCGACGGGCGGATCGTCGCCGACACCGGGAGCACGCCGTGAAGCCGCCCCGCCTGTCGCCGCTCGACCTGCTCCACCTCGGCGCGCTCGGCCTGAGCACCCGCAAGCCGCGCGCGGCGCTTTCCGCGCTGGGCATCGCGCTCGGGATCGCCACCATGGTCGTGGTCACCGGCATCCCGGCGTCCAGCCAGCGGGCGCTGCTCGACGAGCTGACGGCGTTGGGCACGAACACGCTGCGCGCCCAGCCGTCCCCCCGCCAGGAGGACCCGGTCCTGCTGCCCGAGGGGGCGGCGGCGATGGCGGCGCGGATCGGCCCGGTGACGGCGTCCGCCGCGGTGGCCAACACCCACGCGCGCGTCCGGCGCTCCGATCGGCTCGACCCCGCGCACAGCTCCGACATCGCGGTCCTGGCCAGCAGCCCCGGCCTCCTGGAGACCGTCAACGGCCGGGTGCGGAGCGGCCGGTTCCTCACCGACGGGGCGTTCCCCACCGTCGTGCTCGGCCACGTGGCCGCGAGCAGGCTCGGCATCAGCCACGTCCGCGACGACGCGACCCCGGCGGTGTACGTCGGCGACCGGTGGTTCACCGTGATCGGCGTGCTCGACCCGATGCCGCTGGCTCCCGACATCGAGCGGTCCGTGCTCGTCGGCTGGCAGGCGGCCCGCGACGAGCTGGGGTTCGACGGCCACCCGACCGTCGTCTACGTGAAGGCGCTGGAGGAGTCCATCGAGGACGTCCGGGCCGTGCTGCCCGCGACCCTGCACCCCGAGGTCCCCGGCCTGGTCCAGGTGAGCCGCCCGTCCGACGCGCTGGCCGCCAAGCGCGCCACCCAGAACTCCTACTCGGCGCTGTTCCTCGGCCTCGCGGGGGTGGCGCTGCTGGTCGGCGGCGTGGGCGTGGCGAACACGATGGTCATCTCCGTGCTCGAACGCCGCCGCGAGATCGGCCTCCGCCGCGCGCTGGGCGCCACCCGCGGCCACATCCGCGGCCAGTTCCTCACCGAGGCCGTCCTGCTGTCCGTGCTCGGCGGCGCGGCGGGCACGGTCCTCGGCGTGCTCGGCGTCGCGGGTTACGCCGCGGTGCACGACTGGCCGGTCGTCATCCCCTCGCCCACCCTGGCCGGAGGCCTGCTCGCCGCGCTCGTCGTCGGTGCCCTCGCAGGCCTCTACCCGTCCATCCGCGCCGCGCGGCTCACCCCGACCCAGGCACTTTCCGCACCGTGAAAGGACATCCATGAAGACGCTCGTCCCGCTGCTGGCACTCGCGGCGCTCACGGCCTGCTCCGCGCAGGGCCCGAAGGCGCCGGAGGTCGCGTCCCTGTCGACCCCGGCGAGCACCGCGGCGTCGGCCTCCGCGCCCACGGAGGAACGGCCGCGGGAACGGCTCGACATGACCCCCGAGGACTACGAGGCCTTGGTGGCACCGTGGAAGCGGTGCATGGCCGAGCTGGGCATGGACCCGAAGGGGCGCGCACAACCCGGCAGCGGACGCCCCGAGCCGTCGAAGGAGGAGGTCGACCGGGCGCTCAAGACGTGCGAGTCGAAGGACCCGCTGCCGCCGTGGGAGCGGGACGCCACCAACCCCGAGGCGGTCGACTTCGCCAACCGGGTCGTGCAGTGCCTGCGGGAGAAGGGCGTCCGGTACGTCGAGGTGGTGAACGAACCCGGCGAGGCCATCGTCAGCTACGCGTTCGGCGGCCCCAACAACGACGAGCAGTCGATCTCCCTGGGCATGGAGCACGCCAAGGAGTGCGAGATCCGGTCCGCGGCGCGGTGACGTCCTTCACCGGACGCGGAACGTCCACGTCCCCGCTCCCACCTCGTAGTGGGCCGTCGTGCCGTCGACGCGCACGAGTTCCGCGCCGGTGGTGGCCCGGACCTGGCGACCACCTCGCAGGGGCACCTCGACCACGGCGGTCGAGGTCACCGGGACGGTCACCGTCAGGGTGAACTCGCGATCGGTGCTGCGCCACGTGGAGGAGACCGGACCGCGGACCGTGTCGAGGGACGCCGAGACGTGGTCGAGCCCGGCGGGCACCCGGGGAGCGATGGCCACCGTGCGGTAGCCGGGCGCGGTCGGCCTGATCCCGCCCAGCACGGTGTACAGGGAGGCGTTGACCCCGGCGAACATCGCGTGGTCGTGCGTCTCCATGGACGAGCTGTAGAGCCACTGCTCCCACGAGGTCGTCGCGCCGTGGGCGATCTCGAAGCCGAACCCCGGATAGGTCTCCTGGTGCAGGACGGTCATCGCGACGTCGACCCGGCCGATCCGCGCCAGCGCGTCGACGAGGTGGCGGGTGCCGAAGATGCCCGTGTCGAGGTGGCCGCCGTCCTTGGTCAGGATGGTGTCCACCAGCCGCTCCCCCACCGCGCGGACGTTCTGCGCGGGCACCAGCCCGAAGGCCAGCGGCAGCACGCTGGTGACCTGGCGGCCGCTGCCGTACGTCGTGCCGTCGGCGCTGAGGAAGCGCGCGTTGAAGGCGGTCCTGATGCTCTCGGCGAGGTCGGTGTAGCGGCGGGCGTCGTCCGGGTGGCCGAGCGCGTCGGCGGCCTTGGCGACGTTCGCCGCCTGCTGGAACGACAGGGCGGTGTTGACCAGCGACACCTCGCTGAAGCAGTCGCCTGCGGACGGGCTGCCCATGCCGCCGTTGGACTCCGGGCCGTGGTCGGGCGGGCACCAGTCGCCGAACCCCTGGTTCGCGGGCCAGATCCGGGACGGGACGTCGGCGGCGTTCCGGTCCACGAACGCCTTCATGGCGGGGTACGTCTCGGCCAGGGTCGCGCGGTCGCCGTACTGCTCGAACAGCGTCCAGGCCAGCGTGACCTGCCCGCCCGCCATGTCGGGGTACTGCGCCTTGACCGCGTCGCTGGGCAGCGCGGTGC
Organism: Umezawaea endophytica; assembly: GCF_025061645.1. Taxonomy (GTDB): domain Bacteria; phylum Actinomycetota; class Actinomycetes; order Mycobacteriales; family Pseudonocardiaceae; genus Umezawaea; species Umezawaea endophytica. Next base: position 743,061 of record NZ_JANYMP010000001.1, read on the forward strand.
CGGGCGGGAGGTCCCGCAGGTACTTGGCGTAGAAGGAGTTCAGGTCGAACTCGCGCACGGACGCCTCGTGGTAGGCCTGCACGTCCATGGCGGGCGGGGTCCGCTCGTCGCGGACGGGGGTGTCGGTCGGCAGGCTCATCGAGTTGTTCAGCACGCTCCACCGGTTGTTGCGCCAGATCCGGTCGAGCATCTCGCTGGACGACTCGAAAGTGCCGGTCGACCTCACGTCCGCGTGCACCACCCGCCCGTCGAGGCTCTCCGCGGTCGGCCTGCCGGGGAAGCCGGTGACCTCGACGTAGCGGAAGCCGTGGTAGGTGAACCGGGGCTCGTAGGTCTCGCCCTGCTCGCGGCCTGCCAGGACGTAGGTGTCGGTCGCCGCGGCGTTCCGGTTCGTGGTGACGTCGAGCGTCCCGTCCCGGCCCAGCTCCTCGGCGGTGCGCATCCTGACCGCGGTTCCCGCCGGTCCCTTGACGCGCAGGCGGGCCCAGCCCGCGATGTTCTGGCCGAGGTCGTAGACGAACACCCCCGGCCGGGGTTCGGTGAGCGCCACCGGGCGCAGCGTGTCCACCACGCGCATCGCGGGCATCGTGTTGGGCGCCAGGTCGTTGCTCGGTGCGGACGCCGTCCGCACCGGCAGCCACCGGGAGTCGTCGAAGCCCGGCGCGTCCCAGCCCGGTTGGTCCTGCCGGGCGTCGTGGGTCTCGCCTGCGTAGATGTCGTTGGCGAGCACCGCCCCGCTCGACCACTTCCAGGTCCCGTCGGTCGTGACGCTCCGACGGCTGCCGTCGGTGAAGGTGACCTCGATCAGCGCGATGGCCTGCTTCGGGCCGAGCCAGCGGAAGCCGTACGGGTTGTACCGGGCGCCGTAGCCGTTGCCGAGCCAGACGCCGACGGCGTTCGGTCCACTTCGGACGGCGGAGGTGATGTCGTAGGTCTCGTAGAGGTTGCGCCGGTCGTACGGCGTGCTGGCGGGCGTCAGCACGCGGTCGCCGACCTTGCCGCCGTTGAGGCGCAGCTCGTGGAAGCCGAGGCCGTAGACGTGCGCGCGGGCACTGGCGACCGGCTTGTCGAGGGTGAAGTCCTTGCGCAGCATCGGGGCGGCGGGGTCGCGCTGCACCAGTGTCGGGTCGCCGGTGGGTTCGAGCTGCCCGTCGACGACGGTGGTCTGCGGGAACAGCGGGTCGGGGTCGGTCGAGAAGTCGTCGGAGAACAGCGGCGCGCCCGCGAGGTCGTGCACCGCGAGGTTGTCGTAGCGGGCCCGTTCCGGCACGCCGCCGCTGGTCGAGGAGCGGAAGCCCAGCGTCCCCCGCGCGTGCGCCGCGTCCTGGCGCACGTCGACCTGGACGCCGTCGACCCAGGTGGTGATGGTCGTCCCCGCGGCCCGGACCCTCAGGTGGTGCCGGGCGTACAGGGTGTCGGGGGTGACGACCGGGGCGAGGTCGACCTCACCGAGGGTGGTGAAGCGGCCGTCCACCTGGACGTGGGGCCGCAGCATCACCTTGCCGGGGGTGGTGGTCGCGTTGACCTGCCAGAGGTAGTAGTTGGAGGCGTCCTCCGCGCGGAACACCACGCTCGCCGCCGCGGCCCGCACGGTGAAGTCGACGTCCAGGGTGAAGTCCGCCCACGTCTTGTCGTCGGCCGTGTCGGGGGTGATCCAGCCCGCGCCCTGCCAGTCCCCGCGCAGCCCCGTCTCCCACCGGGCCACGTCTCCGAGCGCCGACCGCCGTCCCTTCGAGTCCCAGACCTGCACGGTCCAGAAGTACCGCCCGCCTGCCCGCGGTTCGGGGCCGCCGTACGGAACCGACACCACCCCGTCCCCCTCGACCCGCCCGGTGTCCCACACGTCGGGCCGACCGCGCCGCAGGAGGTCGGGGCTGCTCGCGACGAGCACCCGGTACGCCGTCTGCCGCTCGCCGTTGTCCCGCGACGTCACCTGCCAGGACAGGGCGGGGGTGGTGGTGTCGACGTTGATCGGGTCGACCGCCCGGTCGACGCGCAGCGCGCCGACCGCCAGGTGCGCCGCGCCTGCGCTCGTCCCGACCGCCGGGCTCACCGGGAGCAGCACCACCGCGCCCACCACGACGACCATCCGGAACCACGAGCCCCGCAAGCGGCCAGCCACCCCAGCCCCCAACCCCGTGGACACACCCCTGAGGCCGGTCCGCGCTCGGATTGAAACGATTCATTTCTCGTTTCGAGGCTACAAGCCCGGCAGGGGGTGGGGAACGGCTTTATGGCCGAATGCGCCGAGAGGTGGGTGGAGGGTCGGAGGTGCCCGAAAAGCAGCGGTGCCGCGAGGGCGAGAAGCCCTCGCGGCACCGGGAACTCGGTCGAACTCCGCCGGGTCGCCCCGGCCCGCGGCACCGGAACCACGACTCCGGACACCGCCGCGGCGCACAGCCGTTCCGCGGGTGGCCGTGCCGGCTGATCGAGTCCTCAGCCGGCAGGCACCCGTCCCGCTAGGCGATCGGTTCGATCCAGATGTTGCGGAACCTCGGGTTCTCACCGGGGTCGCCGTGGTCCTGCAACCTGATGGCCCCCGGCGACGCGTCCTCGGCGATGTTGTCGCCCGTGCCGCCGTTGATCTCGACGTTGTCGTGCACGACCGTGCCGTTCCAGACGACAGTGACGCGGGCGTTGTCGGTCTTGACGCCCGCGCTGTCGTACCGGGCGGCGCGGAAGGTGACGTCGTAGGTCTGCCACGTCAGCGGAGCCGTGGCCATGTTCCGGTCCGGCGCCCTCTTGGAGTAGATCCCGCCCGCCTCGTCGTTCGCGGGAGTGGTGTCCCCGAACGACTCCAGGATCTGGACCTCGTAGCGCTCCTGCAAGAAGATGCCGCTGTTGCCCCTGGCCTGGCCGGTGACCGACGACGGGTAGTTCGGCTCGCTCCACTCGGCGTGCAGGCGGAAGTCGCCGTACTTCTCCTTGGTCCGGATGTCACCGCCGTTGGACTCCACCGAACCACCGGACACCGGCCACGTCGCCGCGCCGCCCGCGCGCTTCTCCCACGCGTTCAGGTCGGTCCCGCCGAACAACTGGACCCGCTGCACCGCCGTGACGGTGATGTTGTCCAGGTTGACGTTGCCCACGTCGCCGGAGTCGAACTTGTACGCGACGGTGTTGTTCCCCGCGTTCAGGTTGAGCGTCTCTGGTTGTGTCGACCACTCGTCCCAGGTCGTCGTGCTGGCCAGCCTCACCTGCCTGACCTTGGTGCCGTTGACGTACACGCTCACCGACTTGGTCCCCGCGGAGGGGTTGGGGCCGTTCGAGTAGCGCAGCGACACGTTGTGCGCGCCCGCGGTCGCCGCGTTCACCGAGAACGTGGTCGTGGCGCCCTGGTTCCAGTAGCCGTAGACGAAGCCGGTCCCGGTGTAGCCGGGGCGGCTGGTGGTGATCTCGGCCCCACCGCTGATGGCGGCGCGTTCCGCCTCGTAGGTCACGGCGGTGGGCACGCCACCGACCTGGGAGTTGAGCGTGTACCAGGCTTCCGTGCTCCACAGGGGCGTTCCGGCCTCGGACGCGAACGGACGCGGCGACCGGACGTGCACGACCCGACCGGCCTGGAGGCCGGGGATCTTGAGCGTGACGGTCTTGCGGTCCGCCGACACGGTCGCGGACTCGACGGACAGGGTCTGCTCGTTGAGCTTCGGGCCGCCGTACGCGACGGTCGGGGCGTACCGCCACTGCTGGACCTGGTACTTGCCCGCCAGGTCCTGGACGGTCGCGGCCGACAGCGGCTGCGTGTACTCGAACTGGAACCCGCCCGGCACCGCGCGCATCGCCAGGATGTCGAACGCGGACACGCCGTTCGGGGTCAGCTTCTGCAAGCCGTAGGCGAGCTTGCCCGGCTGGCCCCAGTTGCCGCCGCCGTCGATGCCGCCGGTGTAGATCGCGCCGTCCGGGCCGACGCTGATGCGGCTCACGCCGGACTCCAGGCCCTGGGTCATGCGGAAGACCGCGCCCTGGTACTCGCCGTTGACCTTCTCCAGGAACACCCGTTGCAGACCGCCGTAGGTCACGTCGCCGTAGACCATCTGGCCCGCGAACACGCCCTGGGTCAACTGGACCGGGTTGCTCGGCGAGTTGGCGATCTCGTTGTGCGGCAACCACACCACCGGCGCGGTGACCGGCTGCGAGTCGTACGGGCCCGCCGGGTTCATGTAGTGGTTGAAGAACCGGTTCTGCTTGACGCGCACCAGCTTCGACGCGGGCAGCCAGCCGCCCTGGTTGTCGGTGACGAACGCGTCGCCCTCGGGACCCCAGCCGATGCCGTGCGGGGTCCGCAGACCACCGGCCACGTAGGACACCGCGCCCGTGTTCTTGTCGATCTTGAGCGTGGTGCCCCGGTTCGGCGCGGGCTGCGGGTCGGTCGTCGCGCCGCCCTCGTTGATCGACACCGACAGGTTCAGGTAGAAGAAGCCGTCCTTGTACAGCAGCCCGAACGCGAACTCGTGGAAGTTCCCGCCGAACGGCCAGGTCGCGACCGTGCGGTAGTTGTCGGTCACGCCGTCGCCGTTGGTGTCGTTCAGCTCCACGAGCCGGTTCTTCTCCGACACGTACAGCTTGCCGTCGACATACTTGATGCCCATCGGCTCCTTCAGGTCGCTGGCGATGCGCTGCGTCCGCACGCGGGAGGGGTCCGTGCCCCCGGTCGCGTTGCTGATCAGGTGCACCTCGCCGAGCGTCTTGGTCGAACCGCCCCAGGTCGCGATGGCCAGCCTGCCGTCGGGCAGCCAGTCCATCCCGGTCACCTGCGGCTGGAAACCGCTGGGCCGCAGGTTGGTCAGTGTGAAGCCGGGGTACACGCTGTCGAGCGGGAGGCCGTCACCGGGCGTGTCGGTGCCACCGACGCACTCCTTGCGGCCGGGCGCGGTCACCCGGACGACACCGGAATCGGTGCTGAGCACCGAGTTCGGCACCAGGACGAAGCTCGACGAGCCGGGCGGCTGCCAGTCCAGGGTGATCTGCTGGCCGCCGACGTTCTCGAACTGCTCGATCCGCAGCGCGTGGTAGCCCGTCGACAGGTTGACCGACCCCGTCACGGCCGTGGGGCCGTGCAGGCCGTCGTTGTCGATCACGCGGTTGCCGTCGATCGACAGGCGCGAGCCGTCGTCGCTCGTCAGCCGGAACTGGTAGGTGCCCGCCGTGGTGATGTTGATGTTGCCGGTCACCTCGGACACGAAGTAGTCGTTGACGACGAACTCGGCCGTGGTGGACCAGTTGATCGTCGACATCAGCTTGTCGACGTTGGGCGTCTGGCCCGTTTTCAGCGTGCACAACCGGTTCATGCTGGTCTGCACGTCGAACACCCGCAGCGTCACGCCGGGTTCCTGCGGTGGGACGGCGGCACGGGCGGGTGGGACGACCACCAGGCCCAGGAAAGCCACCAGCAGGACTATCAACAGGGAGAACGGCCGCGTGAACGCGCGACCGCGTATGGCGACATACGGAAGCATCGTCGCTCCTCTAGGGATGGCAGGGACATCGCCGAAGTCAAAAGTTACGAACACTTTCGTTCGAGGTCAACGAAAGTCGGCTGGTTTAGACAAAAAGTTGAGACGAACGGCGCAGCGAAGGCCATTTATTTCGGGAACCTACCGAACTAATGGCGGGTGAATACCGCTTTGCCTGAGTCGGATGCACCAACCGGGAATGGTCCGGTCGCGCGGAATCGCGAACGCGGCCAGGATAGTCGCGTCGGCGTGGAATGCGTTTCCCGGTTCGGCGCGTTTCGCCTGCACAGCAGCACTCCTGTCCTCCTCGCGCCGCCGAGCCCGCACGGTGGACGACCGCCGCCGTACAACCTCGGCGGGGTGCGGCTCGTGACGGAGGTATGGAACCCGGACCTCCCCGAGCGCCGGAGCGGTCGACCACCGAGCCGCTCACCTCCGTCGTGCCCGCCGATCCGTCGAGGCTCGGCTGGCTGGACGCGCTGCGCGGCATCGCGGCGCTCGTCGTGGTGTTCGACCACTCGTCGTACTCGTACCTGCCGGAGTTCCGGCGGGAACTGGTGCACGAGGTCAGCACCAGCAGGTACGGCATCATGGTGTTCTTCCTCGTGAGCGGGTACATCATCCCCGCCTCCCTGGAGCGCAGGGGGAGCGTCCGGGCGTTCTGGATCGGCCGGGTGTTCCGCATCTACCCGCTGTGGGCGGTGGTCGTCACCGCGCTCCTGGTCGCCGGGCTGCTGGGGCTCGCGAAGATCCGCACCGGGCAGAACGCCGCCACCACGGCCCTCGCCCACGTCACGCTGCTCCAGGAGTTGTTGGGAACGCCCAACCTCCTGATGGTCCTGTGGACGCTCTCCTACGAGATGGCGTTCTACCTGCTGGTCGTCGGGCTCTTCACGGTCCGGCTGCACCGGCGGTCGGCCGCGGTCGCCGTCGTCCTGGCCGTGGTCGCCGCCGCGAGCGCGGGGATCCTGCTGCCCGCCTCCGCGCTCTCCGGCGTCGTCGGCACGGGCGCGCTGGTCGCGCTGGTCTCCATCGCCGTCGTGGCCGCGATCTGCTGCTCCTGCGCCGGATCGCCCGCGCTGCGCGTCGTCGGGGGCGTCCTGGGCGGCGTGCTGGCGCTCGCCCTGGTCGCCACCAACGGCACCGTCACCGTGTGGGAGGGCGTGGTGATCCTCGCCGTGATGTTCCTCGGCACGGCGGTGTACCGGGCCGACAGCGGTCAGACCCCTTGGTGGCACGCGACCTGCGCGACCGCCGTCGTGGTCGCCTGCGCCGTCGGCAGCGCCTGGTGGTCGGGCGACGACGCCCGGTTCACCCGGCAGAGCTGGATCGCGGCGTTCCTGCTGGCGCTGGCCACCTTCGGCGTCGGACTGGCGACGCGCCGCCTGCGGACGCCGCGCCTGCTGCTGGGACTGGGCGCGATCAGCTACTCGGTCTACCTGGTGCACCCGGTGCTGCTGGCGGTGAGCGACGGCACGGTCGGCCGCGGACCGCGGGACGACGTGGTGGTCGAGGTGGCGTTCTACGTCGTGCTGCTACCGCTGTGCGTGCTGACCTACCGCTACGTCGAACGGCCCGGCCGGGCGTGGGGACGGCACCTGGCCCACCGCGGTCCCGCCGTACGCCAGGGTCCCGGCCCGCCGGTGGTGCGAACGGCGGACCGGGACGGTCAGCGGTGCGCGCTCGTCAAGGACCGAGCGGCGGAGGAGCCGGTCACATGAACTGGAGCCAGCCCGCGTAGACCGGCTCGGCGCCGGTGCTGCGGTTCCAGACACCCGCGCGACCGTAGAGGACGCTGCCCTCGTAGTAGTTCTTGTTGCACGAGGCCCACGTGCCCGCGGTGTGGCTGTTCACGCACCGGCCGCTGCGGTAGAGGGAACCGCCGCGGTAGTTCTCCCAGTCCACGATGGCGGACTTGCCGTCGGAGTCGTTGTCGAGCACCCACCAGCGGTCGCCGCTCACCTCGAAGCAGACCTGGACCCCCACCCTGAGCACGTCGCACCTCAGCAGCTCGCCCGACGGCGGGGTGCCCACGACCGCGTAGTCGGTCTCGTAGTCGACCGCCATCGCCGTGCCGGGCATCGCCAGGCCGATCACGGCCGCGACGGCCATCGACAGGGACAAGATGATCTTGCGCATGTGTACCTCTCCGTTGTGACGACTTCCGCCCCTCCGCGAGGGGCGGGGTCCTGGTGGCTCGGCCGGTGACGGCGAGCGGGTGTAGGCGGCGGGACGACGCCGGTGGGCTCAGTCGATCTCGGTGAGCGGGACGGCGAAGATCGCGCGCTTGTCGATGAACGTGCCGCGGTCGACGGACCAGGCGTGCTCGGTGACGGTCCAGAGCTTCCCGGCGGTGATGCCGGGGCCGTGCTCGTGGTAGAGGTCCTCGCCGCCGACCGCCCAGCTATTGGTGGTGGTCGCCCCGCCGGTCACGGCGGAGTACATCCAACTGTGCTGCCGGTTGGAGCTGCGGCCGAAGTAGTAGCGGTCCTCCCACGTCTGCACGCCCTGCACGTTGCTGCGCGGGCTGGTCACCGCGTCGTGCGCGACCGCCTTGCCGTTCGTCAGCACCGGCAGCCGGGTGCTCGCGTCGACCCGGTACCGGACCACGCGACCGCCGTCCACCGCGGCGTCCGCGCTGCGCTCGTCGCGGTACTCGCCCACGACGAGCGTGTCCGGCGTGGTGCTGCGGTCCAGCGACAACGACGAGAAGCACAACTGCGTCGCGCTGGGCACGCACTTCTCCGCGACGGAGTGCACGTACGACGCCACCTGGGGCAGGACGTACTTGTAGTTGTGGGCGTAGTAGGCGTTGCCGCTCTTGCCGATGACGTCCTGCGCGTCGGAGACCTCCAGGATGCGGTTGACGTCGAACACCCGCAGCCCGCCGACCGTGTCGGTCACGTACAGGTAGTGGCCGAGCCAGGCCAACCCGCCCGCGTGGATCGGCACCGCCTGGTAGTTCGGCGTCGTCGTCCGCGTCGGCTCGACGAGCAGCACGTGCCGGTACCTGCGGTTCGCCACGTCCAGGAACGACACCCGCACGCCCTTGTCCGGGCCCGTGAGGTCGTAGTACCAACTGACCAGCATGACGCGGTTCTCGCCCCACAGGCCGTCGTCGTCCGCGTCGGACGAGCCGGTGATGCCCTGCGGCACCCAGTAGGTGACCTTGCTGTCGCCCTCGTCCCAGCAGAACCGGTCGCTGCTGTGCAGGATCTGCCCGGATCCCAGCGGGAAGTCCGTTCGGGCGTAGTGCTCGGGAAGCGCTTGCTGCTGCGTGGCCGAACAGGTTTCGATCGGCCGGTTGGCGTCTCCGAGCACCGCCGCGACCGACCTGGTGGTGCCGAGCGCCGCCTCCAGCTTCACCGCGTAGGGCTCCAGGCTCCAGTCCGGTGTCAGCGTGAACGCGTCGACCGGCCTGCTGTGCACGAGGTCGTCGGCCTCCTCCGCCCGTACCGGCAACGCCGCGACCAACGCGTACGTGCAGACCAGTAGAACTACCGTGCGCCAACGTTTGCCCATGATCACTCCCGCTCGTCCCGGTGCACACCAGGTCTAGAGCGGACGGGGTTGATCAGCAGCAGCGCTGGCGCTGGTCAATCAAAAGAAGTCAAAGCGGCGAGGAGATCCGTGGGCAGACGAGAACGTTCCATCGACCCCGACAGCGGTCCTGTGCAGCGGTTCGCGTGGGAACTGCGGCGGTTGCGGGAGCAGGCGGGCTCACCGAGCTACCGGTCGCTGGCGCAGCGCGCGCACTACTCCGCCACGGCGCTGAGCGAGGCGGCGGGCGGCGAGCACCTGCCGTCGCTGGCCGTGGCGCTCGCCTACGTCCGGGCGTGCGGCGGCGACGTGGCCGAGTGGGAGGAGCGGTGGCGGCTGTCCGCCACCGGTGAGGGCGACGACTTCCCGCCGTACCCAGGACTCCAGCCGTTCGGGCGGCAGGACACCGAGCGGTTCTTCGGCCGGGAGGACCTCGTCGCCGACCTCGTCGAGCGCGTCCGCAGGCAGCGCGTGGTCGGGGTGTTCGGGCCGTCGGGATCGGGCAAGTCGTCGGTGATCCACGCGGGTCTGCTGCCCGCGCTGGACGACTGGACCGTGCTGACCACCACGCCCGCGACGTGGCGGGGCGGTGAGGCCGACCTCGTTGTCGTGGACCAGTTCGAGGAGCTGTTCACGCACGTCCCGGACGCCGCCGAACGGGAGGCGTTCGTGGCCTCGCTGCTCGGCGGCGAGCACCGGGTGGTGCTGGCCGTGCGCGCGGACTTCCTCGGCCACTGCGCCGCGCTGCCCGCGCTCGTGGAGTCGTTGCGGGACGCGCAGGTGCTGGTCGGGCCGATGACCGACGACGACCTGCGCGCGGCCGTGGAACGACCGGCCGCGCGGGCGGGGCTGAAGGTGCAGCCGGACATGCTCGCCGCCGCCATCGCGGACGTGCGCGGCAGATCGGGCGGTCTGCCGCTGCTCGCGCACGCGCTGCTGGAGACGTGGCGGCGGCGCGAGCGCGGCACGCTCACCCTCGACGGGTACCGGGCCAGCGGCGGGGCGGCGGGGGCCGTCGCCGCGACCGCGGAGAGCACGTACGCCGAACTGTCGCCACGGGGCCAGGTGGTCGCCCGCGCGGTGCTGCTGCGGCTGGTGCAGACCTACGACGACGCCAACGACCTGCGCCGACGCGCGCCGCTGGACGAGGTGCTGGCCGCGGGCAAGCCGACGGACACCGCGCACGTGGTGAACGTGCTGGCGAACGCCCGGCTGGTCGTGGTCGCGGACAACGTCGTGGAACTCGCGCACGAGGCCGTGGTGCGCGCGTGGCCCCGGTTGCGCGAGTGGATCGACGAGGACCGGGAGTCGTTGCGGCTGCACCGCGACTTCACCACGGCCGCGGCGGACTGGCAGTCGACGGACCGTGATCCGGGGCTGCTGTACCGGGGCGCCCGGCTCGCCGCGATGCGCGAGCTGGCGGGCCGGATCGAGTGGGCGGTGTCGTCCAACGAGCTGGAGCGGGAGTTCCTGCGGGCCGCGGTCGACGAGGAGAGCGCCGAGCGGGAGGCGGAGCGCCGCGGCGCGCGCAGACTGCGCGGTCTGGTGAAGGCGTTGGCCGCGCTGGCCGTGGTGTGCCTGGTGGTGGCGTCGATCGCCGTCGTGCAGAGCCGCAGCGCCGTGCGCGAGCGGCTGGTCGCCGAGTCGCGCCAGATCGCCGTGCAGGCGCAGGACCTCAGCGCGTCCTGGCCGGACGCCGCCGCGCTGCTGGCCGTGTCCGCGTACCGCACCTCCCCCACCGCGGAGGCACGGGGCGCGCTGCTCAGCACCGCCGCCTACAAACCCGTGCGGACGGTGCTGAAGGACCACCGGGGGCCGGTGCGCGCGGTCGCGTTCAACCAGGACGGCACGGTGTTCGCCACCGCGGGCGACGACCACGCCGTCCTGCTGCGCGCCACCGCGGCGGCCGACGCCGCGGCCGTGCTGGCCGAGCACGACGGCGCGGTGCGGGCGCTCGCGTTCCAGCCGGGGACCTCGGTGCTCGCGTCGGCGGGCGACGACCGCCGGATCGTGCTGTGGGACACCAGGACGCGCCTGCCGTTGAGGACGGTCACCGTCGAGGCGGGGGTGCGGGCGCTGGTGTTCACCGCGGACGGCCGGACCGCCGCGACCGCGTCGGCCGACGGCGTCGTTTCGCTGTGGCGGACCGAGGACTGGACGCGGACCGGCGACGTGGCCCACGACCTGGGCGAGGTCAACGGCCTCGCGGTCAGCGACGACGGCGCGGTGCTCGCGGTCGCGGGCGCCGGGGGCGTCCTGGTCGTGGACCACGGGGTGCCGCGCGCGTTCGCCGACCACGACGCCGCCGTGCGCACCGTCGCGCTGAGCCACGACGGCCGCACGCTCGCGTCCGGTGGTGACGACTACCAGGTGGTGCTGCGGGTGCTGGCCACCGGCGCGAAGTCCGGCCTGCGCAGGCACGTGGGATCGGTGTGGTCCGTGCAGTTCGACGCCTCGGGCACGAAGGTCGTGTCGACCAGCGACGACGGCAGCATCCGCTGGTGGTCGGTGCCGAACGGCGGGTGGCTCACCGGGCTGATCACCCGCACGCACCCGTTCCACGCGGCGGCGCTCAGCCCCGACGGCTCCCACTTCGCGGCGGGCGGCGACGAGAACGTGAGCCTCTGGCGGGTGCCGCTGCCGCCGTTGACCGGGCACACCAGCCCACCCGACGGCATCGCGCTCTCCCCCGACGGGCAGGTGCTGGCCACCGGCGGCCGGGACCGGATGATCCTGCTGTGGGACCGCGAGGGCAGGCAGGTCGGCCGGATCGACGTCCCCGCGCACGTGACCGCGCTGGCGTTCCGCCCCGACGGCGGACTCGTGGCGACGGACGTGGAGGGCACGCTCGCGCTGTGGCGCGGTGACCGGCTCGTGCGCACCTGGCAGGGGCACCAGGGCGGGATCACCAGCCTGGCGCTGAGCCCGTCCGGCGGGCAGGCGGCCACGGGCGGCACGGACGCCTCCGTCGTGGTGTGGGACCTCGATTCCGCGGAACCCGGCCGCACCCTGCCGACCGGCCACTCCGGCCCGGTCAACGCGGTGGCGTTCGTCGGGTCGGCGCTGGCGTCCGGCGGCGCCGACGGCCGGGTGCTGCGCTGGGACCCGGCCTCCGGGGCCGTCTCGGTCGTGCGCGAGGGCGGTCCGGCGGTGAAGTCGATCGCGGCGGTCCCGCACTCGTCGCTGCTGGCCGTGGGCGACACGGGCGGCGAGGTCGCGCTGTGGGACGAGGGCGGCGAGGAGCGCACGCTCGTCACCGGTCGCGGCGAGGTCGAGTCGATCGCGGTCAGCCCGGACGGCACGACCGTGGCGGCGGCGGCCAACGACAGCCTGATCACCGTGTGGCACGTCGGCGACGGCACGCACGTGGCGACGCTGACCGGCCACACCGGCCCCGTCAACGCCGTCGTCTTCGACCCGGCCAACGACCTCGCGTCCTCCGGCCCCGACCCGCGCGTCATCAGGTGGGACCTCGACCCCGAGGAGGTGATGTCCCGGCTGTGCGCGGCCGGGCCGTGCCGGTAGCGTCCACAGAGGACCGAACGGCGCCGGGGTGTTCGCGGTCACCGAACGCCCCGCGCCGCCCGCCGTCGCTCACAGGCTGTGCAGGACCTCGACGATCTGCCAGTCCACCGTGCCCTGGTCGATCCGGGAGTGGACCGGCGAGCCGCCCATCTCGGTGGTGATCCCGCGCGCGGCCGACTCGGCCTCGCCCCTGGTCCCCCACGCCACGATGTCGACGACGATCCCGTCGTCCCGGACGGTGGTCCTGCGCCACCGGAACCCCGGCTGACGGCGGAGGTAGTCGTCGATGTCGGCGTTGGCCGCGACGAAGTCCGCGCCGGTGTGGTCGCCCGCCGGCGCGAAGGTGGTGATCTCCAGGGCTTCTGACACGGTCCCGTGCTCCTGTCGTCGGTGGTCCGCGGGGCGTTCGGGTTCCAGCATCGCGCTCGGGGCGCCGTCCGGGGAGGACGCGTCGGGGTGGGTGCGGCACACCCACCCGTGCCAGGATCGTCCGATGAGCGGTGACGACGACCGGGCCGGTCGCGGTCGAGACCTGTTCCTGACCGACCTGTGGAGCCTCGTCGTCGACGAGGACGGCCGGGTGGACGGGGTCCCGGCGTGGATCGAGTCCTGGTTCCGCGGCACCCCGCCCGGCACCGCCCCGGACCACCCGACGGCCGCCGCGCTGCACCGGGTCCTGGCCTCGGGCGCCGACGCGGACGACCTCACCGACGTGGTGCGCGCGATGCAGCACGAGGTCGTGCGGAACGTCTGCCTGCTGCTCGACGACCCCGGCCTGCTGGGCATCCGCCACGACGGCCCCGCCTGGGAGCTGACGGCGATCAGCACGGCACCGCCGGACCGCCGTCCGATGGGCGACCTGCACCCCGCGTTCGACGAGCACGACCCCAGCGGCCGGTCGGGCGAACCCCGAGGCCGCCCCGTCCCCGCGCACCTGCCCGGTCACCCGCCGCACGCCAGGACCGCCGTCGCGCAGGCCCGCGCCGGTGACCGACTCGCCGCGCTCAGGACCTGGCGCGAGGCGACGGGGGCCACCCCCGCCGAGGCGAAGGCCGCCCTCGACGCCCTGCTCGACGGTTACTAGCCCGCGGACCGGCCCACCAGGCCCAGGAGGTGCTGGAGCACGGTTTCCGCGGAGTTCATCGACTCCAGTTCCGCCGCCGCGCCGCGAGCCGCCTCGCGGTACTTCGGGTTCTCCGCGATCCGCCGGGCGGCGTCACCCGCTTCCGCCGGGTCGTCGATGACGATGCCCGCGCCCAGGTCGGCCAGCCGGGCGGCGTTCCACGGCTGGTCTGCCACGAAGGGGCGCACGACCATGGGGAGGCCGTAGGCCAGTGCGGCGAGGAGCGTGCCGGTCCCGCCCGCCGTGACGACGAGGTCGACGGTCGGCAGGAGTTCGGCGAGGGGCACGAAGCCGACCGGGTGGACCCGCGGGTCGGCGTCGCCGGAGAGCTGGTCCGCCCGCGCCGTCACGACCACGGTGAAGCCCGCGGCGGCCACCGACGAGGTGAGCGTGGACAGGGCGGCGTCGTCGAGCACCGTGGTCCCGACCGTGACCAGCGCGAGCGGGAGCTCGGACTCGACGCCCTGCCAGGAGGTCCGCTCCGCGCCGTGCTCGTTCACCGAGGGGCGGATGGTGATCCGGTCGCTCGCCGTCGGCACATCCGCCGACCGCAGGACGTCGGGGTACGGGTCGACGAACGCGATCCTCGGCACCGGGGTCAGCGAGCGGGCGCGGTACTCACGGGACAGGCGCTCCCGCATCGCGTCCATCAGCGGTCCGGGCACCGAACCGGAGATCCCGTGCGCGACCCAGGGGACGCCGAGCGCGGCGGCGACCATGGGGGCGACGAAGTCGAACTCCTCGCACACGACGAGGTCGGGACCGAACTCGTCGGCCTGCCGCACGGCGTCGTCGAAGGTCAGGTCGACGCGCACGCCCGCGAACAGCTCCACCGCCGCCGGGCCGGGCTGCGCGGGGTCCGCCCCCGTGCGCCTGGTCGTCTCGCCGAGCAGGTCCTCGATGGACGGTCCGGCGGGGAGCACGCGCGTCGGGGCGACCAGCGGGGCCAGGTCGGGCGAGGTCAGCACCGCCGTCTCGATCCCGGCCGCGCGGGCGGCGTCCGCGATCGGCATCATCGGGAGGAGGTGACCCGCGGAGGGGCTTCCGCTGAACAGCATTCGCATGTGCTTGGACTCCTGGCTGGGGCGCGTCGACCACCTCGACGCGAACGGTGGGCTCCCGCGGACCGCGGTTGATCCACAATATCGCTCTCTGATGATCAGAGCCGACTCTGGCGAACACTGGCCAGATATGATCCACCCCGTGCCACCTCCGCCGAACAACACCGCGCCCGTCGGCAGGCGGGCCGAGTACGCCCAGGCCACGCAGCAGGCGATCCTGGACGCCGCCCACGACCTCTTCGTGCGCAAGGGGTACTTCGGCACCAAGGTGGAGGAGATCGCCAGGACGGCGAGGGTGGCGCCCGCGACGGTCTACGCGGTCGGCGGCGGCAAGAACGGCATCCTGCGCAAGCTGATCGAGTCCGGCACCGAGGCCGAGGACATCGAGGAGATCATCGCCGGGATCCAGGCGATCGACGATCCCCGCGTCCTGGTCCGGTTCCTGGTCCACGCCACCAGGGTCAAGTTCGAGCAGTGGTCGGACCTGATGCGGCAGGTCGCCGCCGCGGCGCCGCGGGAGCCGAGCGTCCGGGAGTGCCAGCGGATAGCCCACGAGAGCATCCGCGGGGGCTTCGGCCACTCCGCCCAGCGCCTGGCGGACCTGGGGGCGCTCCGCGAGGGCGTCGACGTCGCGCGGGCCGTCGACCTGCTCTGGCTGCACCTCTGCAACGCGGCCTACTTCATCCGCACGGACGATCTCGGCTGGTCGCTGGACGAGTCGGAGGCCTGGCTCCACGACGTGGTCCCCCGCGCCCTGCTCGCGGACCCGTGAGTCGACGGGCTCGACTACAGGTGGACCTGGAGGCCCTCGTAGAAGGCCGCGGCGGGCTGGTCCGGCCCGAAGTGGGGGCCGGTCGCCACGTCCGCGCCCCGGTCCCGCCACCAGGTCGCCTGCGCCTCCGTGGTGACGCCGTCGACGGCGATGAGCACACCCGTCTCGTGCAGCACGGGGATCAGGACGTTCGCGAACCCCGCGCCCCTCCCGGTCCCCAGGTCCACCAGGCGCTTGGCCACGCGAACCGAGCGGACGCCGAAGCCCTGCGCGGCGGCCAGGTCGTCCGGTCCCAGGCCGAAGTCCTCCAACGCCGTCCGCACGCCCATCTCGGCCAGCACGCCGAGGTTGTCCGCCGCCTCGGGCACCGCCACCACGCCCACCGGGACGCCGACCACCAGCCGGTCCGCCCGCAGACCGGTGTTCTCCAGCACCCGCACCACCCGTGACACGAGGTCCGCGTCGGACGCCTGGTGCGCGGTCACGGCGACGGTCAGCGGCGGTGCGACGCCGCCGCCCTGCCCCCACCACCGGACCTGGCCCGCGGCGGTGCCGAGCAGCCACTCGCCGAGCGGCAGGATCAGGCCCGTCATCTCGGCCAGTTCCACGCACCGCTCGTGCGCCACGGGCCGCTGCGGCCCCTCCCAGAGCAGCACCGCTTCCACGCCGTCGACGACGCCGTCCGACAGCCGCACCACCGGCCGGTAGCGGACGGACAGCTCACCCTGCTCCCACGCGCCCGGCATGCCGACGGCCAGCGCGTGCGTCGACCGGGCCGCCGTGTCCTGGTTGGGGTCGAACAGCACCCACTGCCCGCGCCGCTCCGCCTTGGCCCGCCGCAACGCCTGGTCGGCCGCCCGCAGCAGCTCGGTGTGGTCCTGGTCGCGCGCCGAACCCCGCGCCACGCCGATCGACGCCGACAGCGCCAGGCCGCGGCCGTCGACGTACAGGGGTTCGGCCAGCTCCCGGTTGACGGCGGCGGCGATGGTGGCGATGTCCGGGGTGGCGGCCGTGTTCTCTACGAGGATGCCGAACTCGTCGCCGTCGAACCGGGCGACCATCGCCTTCTCCAGCGCCAGCAACGACTTCAGCCGCTGCCCGACGTGCACCAGCAGCCGCTCGCCCGTGCGCCAGCCGAGGCTGTCGCACACCATGCCGAACGCGTCGAGGTCCAGGTGCAGCAGCGTCACGCCGTGCACCGGGTCGGCCCGCCGCACCGCGCCCTCCAGGTAGCTGCTGAAGAACTGGCGGTTCGGCAGGCCGGTGAGCACGTCGTTCAACGCCTGCCGGTTCAGCTCGCTCTGGAGCAACACCAGCTCGGTGCCGTCCTCGACGACCACGACGAAGTGCCCCGGCTCGCCGTCGGCGTCGCGCAGCAGCGACGCGGTCAGCGAGATCCGGGCGACGTCGCCGTTCCTGCGCACCAGCCGCTGGGACTGCCGGACGCGGTCCTGCCTGCCCTCCACCACGGCCAGCATCGCGGCGCGCAGCTTCCCGACCGTGCCGGGGTCGACGAGGTCGAACAGGGTCTTGTCGATCAGCTCACCCGCGGTGAGGTCGAGGATGTCGCAGATCGCGCTGTTGACCCGGATGAGCCCTCCGTCGACGCCGACGATCACGATGCCGCTCGCCGACGACGTGACCACCTCGTCGAACCGCGCCTGGCTCTCCTTGAGGTTCCACTTCGCGTCGCGCACGGCCTTGAGCAGCGAGAGCTGCATCCGTTCCTGCTGCTCCAGCACGGACCGCCGGTTCGCGACCAGGAAACCGGTGGCCAGCGCGCCGATCGCGCGGGTGATCCGGTCCGCGTGCGCCCCGGCGGGCTGGAACTCCGGCAGCGCGGGGAGGCCGGCGGCCAGCACCTCGGCGGTGTGCCGCAAGCCGTCCTCGCCGACGTGCCCCAGCGAGACGACGTGCCCGCCGACCCGTTCGACCGCCGCGAGGTCCAGCGGGTCGCGGGTCAGCACCGCGCACAGGACGTCGAGCTGCTCGCGCAGCTCCCGTTCCAGCTCCTCGGCGGTCAGCGGGATCATCTCGGCGCCGCTCAGCAGGTACCCCCACTTGCGGGCGAGGAGATCTCGCGCGCGGGAGCCGTCCGGGGAGGCCGGCCGGGGATCGGGGGTGGAGCCTGGCGAGGACATCGGTTCAGACCTGCTTCGTTCTGGTAGCGCGGCGGCTCACCCGCCGGAGGACGGCACGGGCTCGCTCGCGGTCGCGGGGTTCGGTTCGACGACCGCGGTCTTCGGCGGGGGCGGGGCGGTGTCAGGGTTTCCGGGCGACACCGCCGTAGATCACCGTGTTCATCTCCGAGGTGTCGGAGATGTCGCCCCGCCCGGCGGGCCGCCACGCCGCGCACCCGACCAGGCCGGGCTCGACCAGCTCGAAGTCGCCGAACAGCGCCCGCACCCGGTGGTGCGGCCGTTCGGTGAGCCGGTCGGCGCTGCGGCTCTCCTCGATCAGGCCCGTCACCTCGGACAGGCGCTCGTCCTGGCCGTCCGCGGTGACGTGGGTGATCGCCAGGTGGCTGCCGGGGGCGAGCGCGTCGCGGTACCGGGCCGTCAGCTCCCACGGGTCGTCCGCGTCCGGCACCCAGTGCAGCATCATCAGCATCAGCAGGCCGACGGGCTGGTCGAGGTCGAGCAGGTCGCGGGTCTCCGGGTGGTCCAGGATCGACTCGGGGTCGCGCATGTCGGCGTGCACGATGGTCGCGCGGTCGTTGTCCGCCAGCAGCAGCTCGCTGTGCGCCACCGCGACCGGGTCCTTGTCCACGTACACGACCCGGCTCTCAGGGAACTCGGCCTGGGCGACCTCGTGCACGTTGGCCACGGTCGGGATCCCGGACCCGATGTCGAGGAACTGCCTGACCCCCCGATCGGTCATGAACCGGACGGCCCGACCGAGGAACGCCCTGTTCACGCGCGCCGCCGAACGCGCGTCCGGCATCACCCGCGAGACGTGCACCGCGAGTTCGCGGTCCACCGCGAAGTTGTGGGCGCCGCCGAGCAGGAAATCATAGGTGCGGGCCATGCTCGGGACCGACACGTCAACGCTCCGCGGAATCCATTCCTGTTGGACCACCGCTGCCCCTCCTCGGATTGGGTGGCATGATCCTAGCGGCCGATAGGCCGATCCTATTGCCCCAGGAGAGTGGTAGAGACCACCTGATCGGACGCTCCCACTTTCACCTGAATGGCTTTTATCGTTGCACATCCACTAGGTTTAGGCGAGGAGCGGATATGTCCGTCCCGGTGGCTCCGGGCCGCCTTCCCCTGCTGGGCCATACCGTGCAGATGCTTCGTCGGCGGAACGACTTCACCGCAGATTTGCGGAATCACGGTGACATCGTCCGGATCGATCTCGGAACGATGCCCACCTATTTCGTGACGAATCCGCACGTCGTCCACGAACTGCTGGTCCAGAAGGGTGCTTCATTCAGGAAGGGCGCATTGTTCGACAAGTTCCAACCGGTCTTCGGAAACGGTCTGGCCACGTCGAACGGCGCTTTTCACCGCCGTCAGCGCCGGATGGTGCGGCCCGCGTTCCACGGGGAGCGCGTGGCCCTCTACTGCCGGGCCATGGCCCGCGCGGCGGCCGACCTGACGGCGACGTGGCACCCCGGCCAGGTGCGGGTGATCGAGGAGGACACCCAGGCGCTCGCCGTCACCATCGTGGGCGAGGCGCTGTTCTCCACCGACATCGGTCGACGCGCGGTCGAGGAGGTGCGCCGGTCCATCTTCACCGTGCTCAAGCAGGGCATGGTCCGGGCGCTGTCGCCCACCTTCGTCGAGAAGCTGCCCCTGCGCGGCAACCGCGAGTTCGACCGGGCCGTCGGACGCCTGCGCTCGATCGTGCTCGACGTCGTGCGCGGGTGGCGGGAGGAGGGCGTCGACCGGGGCGACCTGCTGTCGATGCTGCTGATGGCCCAGGACGCCGACACCGGCGCGGGGATGTCCGACGAGCAGGTCCACGACGAGGTCATGACCCTGCTCATCGGCGGCATCGAGACCACCGCGCTGGCGCTGGCCTGGACGTTCCACGAGATCGGCAGGCACCCGGAGGTCGAGCGCCTGGTCCACGCCGAGGTGGACGAGGTGCTGGGCGGGCGGACGCCCACCTACGCCGACGCCGCGAACCTGGTCTACCTCAACCAGGTCGTCGACGAGGTGCTGCGGATGTACCCGGTCTGGTTCCTGATGCGGCGCGCGCTGGCGCCGGTCGAACTGGGCGGGGTGGCGCTGCCGGAGGGCGCCGAGGTGATCTTCAGCCCGCACGCGCTGCACCACGACCCCGCGTCGTTCGGGGAGCCTCACCGCTTCGACCCCGACCGCTGGTCGCCCGACCGCGCCGCGTCGATCCCCAAGGGGGCGTTCGTCCCGTTCGGCGCGGGCTCGCGCCAGTGCGTCGGGAACCTGTTCGCACGGGCCGAGATCCTCATCACCGCGGCCACCGTCGCGTCGCGGTGGCGGCTGGTCCCCGTGCCCGGCAAGCCCGTCCGGGTCAAGTTCACGACCGCCGCGTACCCCAGCCGCATGCTGATGACGGCGGTCCCCCGCTACTGAGTTGGAGTTCTTCCGTGGGTTTATCGCGTTACCGCCGGTTCGGCGCCGTTCTGCTGCTCGCCGTCGGCGTCGGTCTCGCACCCGGCACCTCCGCCGCGTCGCCGCGGACGACGTGCGAGGACGTCGACGTGCCGGTGACCGTCGACCTGCTGCCGCAGACGATGTACGGCAGGCTGTGCGTGCCGGAGGGCGCCACGACGGTGCAGGTACTGGTACCGGGCGGCACGTACACCAGCGCGTACTGGGACATCGGCTACGCGCCGGAGACCCGGTCGTACCGGCAGGCCGTGAACAGGGCGGGCATCGCCACGATCGCCGTCGACCGGCTCGGCAGCGGCCGCAGTTCCCGGACGCTGAGCGCGCTGGTCACCGTGTCCGCCCAGGCGAACGCGGTGCACGCCGTGGTCCGGTCGTTGCGGCCCCGGTTCGACCGGGTGGTGCTCGTCGGCCACTCGATCGGCTCGGCGGTGGCCACGGTGGAGGCGGTCTCGCACCACGACGTGGACGGCGTGGTGATCACCGGGCTCTCCCACCAGATCAACCTGCCGGGCGCCGTGCCCGTGTTCACCACCCTCATCCCGACGCTGCTCGACCCCGTCCTCAAGGACCGCGGCCTCAACCCCGGTTACCTGACGACCACGCCCGGTTCCCGCTACTCGTCGTTCCACACCCCCGGAGTGGTGGAGCCGGGCGCGCTCGCCTTCGACGAGGCCACCAAGGACGTCGTCACGGCGACCGAGACGCTGGGCACGGTGCTGGTCGGCAGCCTCGTCCCGCTGTCGCGGCAGATCACCGTGCCGGTGATGCTCGTCATGGGCGGCGGCGACGGGAACTTCTGCGGCCCGCCCCTCGGCGCGGACTGCTCGTCGGACGACGCGCTCCGGCTGTCGGAGGGCCGGTTCTACGCGCCCGAGGCCCGGCTTCGCACCCACGTCGTCCCCGGTTACGGGCACTCGCTCAACTACTCCGCCGGCGCGCCGGACTACCACCGGGCCGTCATCGAGTGGACCAATTCGATCGGTTGACCACCCCTAGAAACCGTTGTGCCGCAAGGAGGTCCCGCAACACCCCGCGGAGTGACTACGCGGTGTCCCAGCGCCAGCACAATGCCCATCCATGACCAGGAGCGCGCCGACCGCAGGCTCACCGCCACCCCCCGATCCGCCGAGCGCCCGCGGTGAGCGGTCATGACGGCCGTCGTGGCGAACGCGCCCGGCGGCCTGCCGCTGATCGGCCACCTGGTCCCGCTGGTGCGCGACAGGCTGGAGTTCCTCCGGCGGCTGCCCGCGCACGGGGACCTCGTGCGGGTCCGCGTCGGGCCGTGGAAGGCGCTGGTCGTCACCAGCCCGGAGCTGAGCCACGAGGTGCTGCGGGACGACCGCACGTACGACAAGGGCGGCTACCTGTTCGACCGCATCCGGGAGACCGGCGGCAACGGCCTGGTGAGCTGCGCCCACCGCGACCACCGCAGGCAGCGCCGCCTGGTCCAGCCGTCGTTCCACCGCGACCGGCTCCCCGGTTACGTCGGGGTGATGAGCGCGCGGCTCGACGAGGTGCTGGAGCGCTGGCGGGACGGCGGGACCGTCGACGTCCTCGCCGACATGCAGTCCGTCACCGCTCGCACGATGGTGCCCGGCGGCCTGTCCTCGTCGGCCGTCGAGGAGGTGGTCGACGACATGAACGTCGTCCTCGCCGGGGTCGCGTGGCGGTCGCTGCTCCCCAAGAGCCTGGACCGGGTCCCGACACCGGCCAACCGGCGCTACCGCAGGGCGCAGGAGCGGCTCCGGCGGGTCGTCACCACCGTCATCGCCGACCACCGCGCGGGCGGCGGCGACCACGCCGACCTGCTGACCGGCCTGCTCGCCTCGTGCGATCCGGGCGACGGCACACCGGGCCTGTCCGACGACGAGGTCCACGACCAGGTGCTCACGTTCCTGCTCGCGGGCACGGAGACCACGGCGAACGTGGTCGGCTGGGCGCTGCACCTCGTGTCGCGGCACCCCGGCGTGGAACGACGCCTGCGCGCCGAGGCGGCCGAGGTCCTCACCGGCGGCGACGTCACGCCGGACGACCTGGCGCGGCTCACCCTGGCGCGTCACGTCGTCCTGGAGACGCTCCGGCTGTACCCGCCGGTCTTCCTGCTCACCCGCCTCGTCACCAAGGACGTGGAACTCGGCGGCCACCGCCTGCCCGCGGGCAGCACCGTCGCCTACAGCCCCTACGTGGTCCAGCACCGGGCCGAGCACTTCCCGAACCCCGAGAGCTTCGTCCCCGACCGGTGGTCCGACGGCGAGGACCCGCCGCGCGGGGCGTTCCTCGCCTTCGGCGGCGGCGCGCGGCGCTGCGTCGGCGACACCTTCGGGCTGCTCGAAGCCACGTTGATGCTGTCCACCATCACGCAGAGGTGGTCGATGCGGCCACTCCCGCGGTCGAGGACGCGCCCGGCGACGAGCCTGGTGCTCAGACCTCGCGCCCTGCACCTGCGGTCACGGGCGGTGCCCTCGTGACCGTGCGCGCCGACACCTGGTTCTACCCCGCGGACATCGCGGACGACCTGGCGGACTCCGGCCTCCCGCCCGAGGTCGTCGCCGAGACCCTCGCCTGCGCCTGGGAGTACACCCGGTGCGTGATCCCCCAGTTCACCAACTGGGACCGCTACCTCGCGTTCACCCGGATCATCGTGATCGGGATCATCGCGGAGTTCCGCGGCCACCTGGTGGACGTGGCGGCCGACGACCACCCGCTGGGCTACGACCTCGACGACCTGCTGGACACCGTGTTCAAGGGCACCCCCGGCCACCGGGAGATGGCCCGCGAGTACCGCGCGTTCCTGCTCGTCACCGGGGACAAGTCCAGCGACCGGCGGGACTCGGAGCTGTTCCACCGGTACGTGACCGCCCTCGCCAGGTCCCCTCGGGACTGGTTCCGCCTGCGCGACTGCGACGCACTCGCCCGCTTCACCATCGCCGCCGCGCTGGCGTGCAACGACCACGACGACACCTGGTTCACCGAGGAGGAGTTCGAGGTCCTCACCGAACTCGGCGACACCCTGTACGACGCGGTCGCCTACTACAAGCACCGCGCGGAGGGGGAGACCAACAGCACCTTCGCCTACGTGGGCCACGAACTGCGCAACGAGGGCTACCGCCGGTGCCGGGAAGTCCTGTGGGCGCTGGACGCGGCGTGGGCGCGCTCCCCCGCGCACCGACCCGTCCTCAACTTCCTGCGCTACTTCGGCGGGCCGATCCACATGATGATGCGGCGCTACCGGTTCACCGAGGAGGACCTGACGATCGGCCTGCCGGAGGACGAGCACGTGGTCACCCAGACCAGGCGGAACGTCAAGCTGTGGAACCGCGTCGACGTGACCGGCCGGAGCGTCCGCGACGCGCGCTACGCGACCCTCGCCGCCCGCAGCGACGAGCTGATGTTCCCCGGACTCGTGGAGCTGCTGGAGGGTTCCGCCGCGGGGCACTGCGACGACTGCCGCCACCGCCTCTCCTACGGGGCGGAGGGCGTCGGCCGGTTCGGTGGGGTCGAGCTGTGCGACGGGTGCCGGGGCGAGTGGCAGGCCTACCTCAGGGCGTTCCCGGCGCGGGCCGCGGAGGTCTTCCCCGTTCTGCGGACGTCGCCGTGACGGCGTCTTGACCACCCGGCGGTAGCGGTCGCGGCCCACGTAACGTGTGCCGCGACCGCGCACCCGTCCCGGAGGTCGACGATGCACTCGTTCCGCACGCCCGACGGCGTCATGCTGGGGGTCGAGCACTTCGGCGACGCGTCGAAGCCCCTCGTCCTGCTGGTGGGCGGCACGACCATGCTCTCCTGGCCCGACGCGCTCTGCGAGGCGCTCGCGCGCGGCGGGCGCCACGTCGTGCGCTACGACCTGCGCGACTCCGGCACGTCGACGACCGTCGACCCCGACGAGCCCGCCTATACGCTCCGCGACCTCGCGGCCGACGCCGCCGCGCTCGCGGGCGGCCTCGACGACCGGCCCGCGCACCTGGCCGGGATCGGTGTCGGCGGGATGGTCGCCCAGGTCGCCGCGCTCGACCACCCCGCCGCGTTCTCCGCGCTCACCCTCGTCGGGACGCGGCCCGTCGCGCCGGGCCCGGTCGACGACGACCTGCCCGACCACGACGGGGCGGCGCTGGAACGGCTGTTCAGCCTCCCGATGCCCGACTGGTCCGACCGCGGCGCCGTGGCGGAGTACGCCGCCGCGAGCGCGGAGATCCTCGGCGACGACCCCGCCGCGGCACGCGCGGTCGCCGAGCGCGTCTTCGACCGCGCGCCGAGCACCGACCCCGCCGTCGCGATGGCCAACCACCAGGGCGCGGTGTTCTCCAGGCTCGACTGCGCGCCGCGCTGGCGCGAACGCCTGCCGGGGATCGCGCTGCCCGCACTCGTGGTGCACGGACGTCGGGACCCGTTCTTCCCGGTCGGCAACGGCGAGGCGCTGGCGCGCGAGATCCCCGGCGCCCGACTGCTCGTGCTCGACCAGGCCTCGACCACCATCCCCGACGCGGCCGCCGACGAGGTCGCCGCGGCGATGCTCGCGCTCTAGGCGCCCTGGTCGACGGGCCGCGCGATCGTCCGGGAAAAAAGTTTCCCGGCGGTGTCGATCCGGTGCCCCGCCGTTCGACGCACGGGTGAAGGAACCACCGACCACGGGAGTCACCTTGAGCACCATCGCGATCAACACGTTCCTCACGCTCGACGGCGTCGGTCAGGCGCCCGGCGGTCCGGACGAGGACCGGGACGGCGGCTTCGAGCACGGCGGCTGGCAGGTGCCGCACTTCACCGAGCAGTTGGGCGAGATCGTCGGCGAGTGGCACACCGGGTTCGGCGGTCTGCTGCTGGGCCGCAGGACGTACGAGATCTTCGCCGCGCACTGGCCGAACGTGCCCGCCGACCACGACGACGCCGCCATGGCCGAGGTCCTCAACAAGGCGCCCAAGTTCGTCGCGTCCCGCACCCTCGGCTCCGCGGACTGGGACAACAGCACGCTCCTGGGCGCCGACGTGCCCACCGCCGCCGCGGAGCTGAAGGAGCGCGACCTCGGCGAGCTGCTGGTGATCGGCAGCCTCGACCTGGCGCAGACGCTGATCGAGCACGACCTCGTCGACGAGTACCGGCTGACCGTCTTCCCCGTCGTGCTGGGCACCGGCAAGCGGCTGTTCGGCGACGGCGCCGTCCCCAGCGGCCTCGAACTGGTGTCCACGCGCACCACCGACGGCGGCGTCGTGGCGTGCGTGTACCGGCCCGTCGGCAAGCCGACGTACGGCTCCTTCGCGTTGTAGCCCGGTCAGGTCGTCAAGCGACCGGCCCGGTGCAGCGTCTGCACGGCCTGGACGGTGGCGTACCCGCGCCACTCCAACTCCGCCGCCGGGGAGAAGGCGGCGAAGTCGACCACCCAGCCGCCGTCGTCGAGCTGCCGTTCGGCGAGCCGGTCCAGCTCGGCCTCGATCACCCCGTGCCGCAGCAACGCGCTCGCGGGCGTGCCCGGTACCGGCGCGAAGTTGAGCGCGCGCATGGTCTCCCCCTCGCTGCCGCCCTCGACCGGGACGAGGCCGGTGTCCGGCACGAACTTCCCGAGCCGCTCCAGCAATGGCGCGGCCTCGGGGTGCCGGTCGTGGGCGGCGTCGAGGAAGCGGATGGCGAACGACAGCTCGATCGCGTGCGGCTGCGTCTCCACCGAGGCGATGGCGTCCAGGCAGTACGCGGTCGCCCGCGCCAGCCACGGGTGCGCGGCGACCGCGGCGTCGTGCACCGCGACCCGATGGGCCACACCGGCGGCGAACGCCGTGCTCTGCAACGCCGACACCACCGGATCGGCACCAGCCCAGAACGTCGCGCACCCCGCGGGATCGGCGACCGGCAACGCGAACGGCAACCCGCCGTCGGGCAACGTCACCGAATCGAGCCAATCGCACAACTCGACCGCGCGCGGAGTCGTCAACGGCGCGACGTCCTCGAACACCTCAAACGCGTGCAACGCCCCCGCGGGCTGACTCTCGCCCGCCCGCAAATCCGGCTCCAGCCCCCAGCCGTAACCACCATCGGCATTGCGATAACCGTCCACCGCGGCCAACACCGCCTCCGGTCCGGTCCGGCCGAGGAGGAGGTCGAAACGACGGCGGTCGAGCACACGACCGTGCCTCGCGAGGAACGAGGCGGCACGGGAGAGGTCAACAGTCATACCCCCAGCATGGGGGCGGCCGCGCGGGGGTGTCTTGCACGAAACGGTCGTGGTCGTTCTGAACGCCACCTGCGGGTCACCGCCGCCCGTGCGGAGCGCGGGGCCGCTCTAGGATGACGACCGTGAGCCCCCGAGGTCAGCGCCGGATCGACGAGATCGGCGAGGAGAGCCGTCGCCGCATCCTCGACGCGGCCGAGGAGTTGTTCGCGGATCGCGGGTTCGACCGCACGTCGTTCGTGGACATCTCCGAGCGCTCGGGCATCAGTCGCGGGTCGATCCCGTGGCACTTCAAGAACAAGGACGGCCTCGTGATGGCCGTCGTCGAACGCGCGATCGACCGGGTGATGGTGCCGGAGCGGTACACGGCGCTGCCGCCGCTGGCCGACCTGCTCGACGACTACGCCGCGTGGGTGCGCAGCGGCAACTCGGCGCTGACGTTCATGCTGCTGACCGAGGCCATGAGCAGCACGGGCACCGTGCACAGCCGGTACCAGGAGTTCCTCGCCCGGCGGCGCGACGGCCTCGAGCTGTGGGTGCGCGCGCAACGGCCCGGAGGCGTGGATCCCGAGACCGCGTCGACGCGGGAGCGCGGGTTCGCGGTGGCGCTCAACGGCGCGCTCATCGGCATCCACCTCCAGGCGCTCATCGACCCCGACAGCTTCGACCTGGACGAGGCCATGCGGTCGGTCGCGACCCTGTTCGAGAAGAACCTGGCCGAGGTCTGGACCACCCCGCCCGAATCCTGAGACGGCGCCGGGCCGCCGGACCCGGCACCGTCGGGTCAGGAAGCCTCGGGCATGGAGTCGAGGATGGCCTCCATCCGGGTCCGCACCCAAGGCCGCATCGAGGCGTCGGTGTGGATCCACGGCGACCGGGCCTCCATCCCGGCGACGACCATCTCGCCGACGTCGTCGATCCCGGTGCCCGCCTTGAGGAACGCCTCGGTGGCCTGGAGGACTCCTTCCCCGAACCGGTCCGGGGAGACGTCCTCGCCCGCCGACCGGGAGTTGCGCAGGATGTCGGTGGCGACGGGGCCGGGGCACAGCACGCTCACGTCGATGCCGTGCTCGCCCGCCGCCAGCCGCAACGACTCCGACAGCCCGACCACCGCGAACTTGGCCGTCGAGTAGAGCACGTTGGTGCCCGCCACCAGGCCCGCGCCCGACGCGGTGTTCACCACGTACCCGCCCTCGCCGCGGTCGACCATGCGGGGCAGGAACGTCTGGACCCCGTTGACCACGCCGACGAGGTTGATGCCGAGCGCCACGTCCCACTGCTCGTACCGCAGGTCCGCCACCGCCGAGTACGGCGCGAACCCCGCGTTGTTGAACAGCAGGTCGACGGGCCCCAGTTCCGCCTCGACCCGGTCGGCGGCCGAGGCGAACGCCGCGCGGTCCCGCACGTCAAGCCGGACGGTCTCGACGACCGTCGTCCGCGACAGCTCGGCCCCGCTCCGCGCGAGCGCCTCCTCGTCGACGTCCGCCAGCGCGAGCCGCACACCGCGCCTGCCCAACGCCCGCGCGATCCCCAGCCCGATGCCCTGACCGCCGCCGGTGATGAAGGCGACCGACCCCTTCCAGTCCCTCATGAGCACGACCCTTCCCGCAGTTCTATGTTGACATGATATCTCTGTGTTGGTCAGCATAGAGATGTGCGCGCCGGGGGTCCACCTCGTGGGAGCGCACCGCCGAGGAGGGACACCGATGACCGAACAGGACCGTGCCGTGACCAGCGATCCCGCACCGCCGCCGGAGATGGCGTTCAAGGAGGTCGTGTCCGTCGGCGGGCGCATGACGTTGGGCGTGGTCGTCGGGTTCCAGGTGCTCGACAGCGTCGACAACGCGGTGTTCGGCATCTTCGCGCCCGAGATCAGCGAGTCGCTCGGCCTCACGTCGACGGAGATCACCGTCGTCGCGGCGCTCGCCGGGATCATGGTCGCCCTCGCCGCGCTCCCGCTCGGCTGGCTCGGGGACCGCCGCCGCCGCACCACCATCGCGGGCGCCTACACCCTCGCCTGGGCCTTCGCGGCCGCGCTCGTGGGCGTGGTCCAGAACCTCTGGCACCTGGTGCTGGCCCGCGTGGTCGCGGGCGTCGGCAAGGCGGGTGAGGGGCCCATCCAGGTCTCGCTCCTGACCGACACCTACCCGCGGGCCGGCCGTGGTCGGGTGCTCGGCCTCCACCGCGCCGCCCAACCGCTGGGCATCGTCGCCGGTCCCGTCCTGGCCGCGGTCTTCGCCGCGACCGTTCCCGCCGAGCACGAACCGTGGAGGTGGGCGTTCGCCTTCCTCGCCCTGCCGGGCCTGGTCCTGGGCGTGGCCGCCCTGCGCCTGCGCGAACCCGCCAGGGGCCGCTTCGACCGCGAGACGCCACGGCCGGTCCCCGCCCCCGTGCCGCTGCGCGCCGCGTTCGCGCGGCTCAGGGAGATCCGCACGTTCACCTTCGTCCTGATCGCGATGGGCGCGTTCGGCCTGTGCGTGGTCGCCGTGCCGATCCACCTGACCTTCATCCTCGAAGACCGCCTAGGGCAGGGCATGGTCGCCCGCAGCACGATCTTCGCCATCAGCGCGGTCGGCGGCCTGGTGGGCGCGGCGCTGGCGGGCGTCCACAGCGACCGCCTGTTCCGCCGCAGCCCCACCACGGCCCTCCACCTCGCCGCGGGCGCGCTGGCCGCGCTCGGCATCGGCTTCGCCTTCCAGGCGTACTCCCCCGACGTGGCGACGTTCGTGGTCATCGGCACGCTCACCCAGGGGATGCTGTTCGCGGGCATCGTCCCGCTGAGCATCACCGTCGCCGCGATCACCCCGCCCGAGATCCGCGCCACCGCGTTCGCACTGGTGGGCTTCAGCCTGGCGTTCGTCGGCGGCCTCGGCGGCGCGGTCGCCACCAGGATCGCCGAGTCGCTCTGGGGCGCCCAAGCGGCCATCGCCGCGATCGCCCCGACCGCGTCCATCGCGGCAGGCCTCGTCCTGGTGGCGGGCGCACGTCACCTACCCCGCGACATCAGGGGGAACGGCACGGACGAGGGGGGTCGGTGAGAGGACAGGTGGCCTACTCCTGAGTCGCTGGGCCGTTTCGCGTGGCGGCCTCTCGCCTCAGGAGCTCTCAAGTTCGTCCTCGGTGAAGCGGAGCGCTTCTTCCGCGCGCTTGATCAGGTCCAGGTAGGTGAGCACCCGGATTCGACTCTGGCCCACGTTGAAGGAGCGGACGGCCGTGGCGACCGTCTCCGCGGCAACCCCGGATATCTCCACGTGGTCGGGATTACCGATCACCACAGTGCCCTCGGCACGGCGGTAGTCGTAGTCCTGACCGAGTGCGTCGCGGTGGATCCTGTCCAGCGTCGGCCCCGCGTCGTCCATCATCTGGACGTAGCCCCTGCATTGGCTCACCGCGTCGTGCACGTCGGCCGACATGACCAGGTTCGCGCCTTGCACCTTGACCAGCCTGGCTCCGGGCCTCTTGAGTTCGACGACGTGAACGCTGCGGTCAGCGCGCACCAGAAGGATGTCGTGCTGCCCGAGGGGCATCAGGTCACGCCGGTCGGCCGTCTCCGTGTACTCACCACCGAAGATCCAGTGGCTGCGCCCGATCAGCCGCTGAACCGCGGCTTCCGTCGTCTTCTTGTCGGCGACGATCTCACGAAGGTCCTTCAGCAGTTCGCGACGCTGGCTGATCACCGCCAACTCGGCCGACCGGCGTTCCTCCTCGGTCGGGTCCAGCGCGGGAACGACTCCCCCCGTCTTCGCCGTACGTGACGGCCTGAATCCGCACGTTCTCGTGGGCGATCACCTCGTCCTGCCGGTCACGGACGAAGTGCGACCCGCCGTCGACCCAGCGGCGGCCGGTCTCGTGCGCGACCGCGGCGGCCGTGTCCGAGTCGCCGAAGTAGTCGAGCACGAGGTCGCCGGGGTTGGTCGCGATCGGGAGAAGACGGCGCAGCAGTCGTTCGGACGGCGGAACCGAACGGTGCCCGTCAGCCAGGTCCCACACCGTGCCGGGCAGCTCGTCAGGGGCTTCGGACAGGTAGAGCTTCAACCGGGGACGGCCGCCGGATGACCAGGCGATGCGTCCTTCGCTGTCCAGTTCCTCGAAGCGGTGCCGGGTGAATCGCCAAGATCGGTGGGCAGGCGGCCGCACAGCGGCGCCGCTCGGACCCCGTACCTCGTAACGCAGGTGCTCACGTGGGACAGGAGAGAACAGGTCACCCGCCAGCCACGGCCCGCGGGGGTCGTTGTCGGGGTTTCCGTATCGCGGCTCCGACTCGGCTGTGCGGGGAAGGGGGTTCGACTGCCACGTCGAAATGTCCCTCGCGAAGACGAGGAGGTAGTCATGGCTGGTGGTGAAGTAACGGGAGTCCCTACGGCCGGCGTTCTGAACGACGACCGTGGCCACGAAATTCGACCAGCCGTAGACCTTGTTCATCAGCAGACGGCAGTCGGCCAGCCGGTTGTCGTCGAGGTGCACCCAGACCGAGCCATCAGGGGAGAGCAGGTCGCGCACCAGGCGCAGGTGTTCCTGCATCAGACCGAGCCAGGAAGGCTTGCCGGGAACGTCCTCGTGCTCGACCATCCGATTCGTGTCCCACGGTGGCGCCAGATAGGCCAGCTTGACCTTGCCCCGATGGTGATCGGCATCGTTCAGGGTGCGAAGCGCGTCGTCGCTGTCTCCCTGACTGAGCAGGCTTCCCGTCATTCGACCAGCCTAGGACTCCTCGCGGAACGGCACGGACGAGAGGGGCCACGACTAGCGTCCGTCCACAGTGGACCCATCCTCACCGACGCCCGTCCCACGCCCCCCGTTCGACCCCCGCGGCGTCCGGAACCACCGCGGACGGCGTGTCGTAAACCATCGTCGACCTCTCCCCCGTGTCGTAGGTCGGCCAGCCGGGGTCGCCGGTGGTCACGAAGTCGACCCACGCGCGGTGCATCTCGGTCGCGAGGGCGGTCGGTGCGTCGGTGAACCTGGTGCGGGTCTGTGGTGGGAGTTGGTCGACCACGGCCAGGTCGTCGCGGGTGAAGGGGATCTCGATGCCGTGGAACGACGACTGGCCGCGGCGGGCGGTCGGTGGTTCCCAGCGGAACTCGTAGAGCCACGACGGTACCTTCCTGGCCTCGACCAGGCGGATCGTCGGGATGCGGAAACCCCAGTCGCTCCAGGCCGCTTCGGCGAGTTCGGCGCGGTCCGAGAGGTGGCGGCCGCCGGTTCGGTAGGCGTCCGCGAGGGCGCGGTCGAGGCCGATCGTGCGGCGGAGGCCGCGGAGGGCGAGCGGGCCGATCACGGGTAGTGCGCGGAGGGCCGCGACGAAGTCGACGGTCTCGTTGCGGACGGTCCCGGTCAGCAGGGGCACGTCCGAGCCCGCGGCGGCGTCCAGCGGTGACGTGGGCAGCAGGTCCGTGCCGTGCACCGCGCGGAACGGGCTCAGCAGCAGTGACCGCGGGTCGCCGCGCAGGAATCCGAGCAGGAACCGCACCATCAGCCACTGGGACGTGGCGGCGGTGCGTTCCAGCGACACGCCCGCGAACCCCTCGGGGGTCGCGGGGACCCCGAGGCGGCGGGCGGCGAGGCGGGTCACGCGGGTGGCCTCGTCCGCGTCCACGCTGGCCACCGAGCAGCCGCTCTGCGCTATCGCCCGCGAGAACAGGCCCGCCGAACCGGGCATCGCGAGCTGGAACATGACGCTCACCGCACCACCGGACTGGCCCATGATCGTGACCCGGTCCGGGTCGCCGCCGAAGGCCGCGATGTTGCGCCGCACCCACTCCAGCGCGGCCTGCTGGTCCCGCAGCCCGAGGTTGTCACGGCCCTCGCCGAGGTGCAGGAAGCCGTCGATCCCCACCCGGTAGTTGACGCCGACGTGCACGACGCCGTCACGGGCGAACGCCCGGCCGCTGTACCCGGCGAACGACCCGGACCCGGTCAGGTACCCGCCGCCGTGGATGTGCACGACCACCGGCAGACCCGCAGCCCCCGGATCGGGCGTCCACACCTCCAGTGTGAGGCAGTCCTCCCCGATCGCGCTCGCGTCCGAGGGCGCGAAGACGGG
Organism: Umezawaea endophytica; assembly: GCF_025061645.1. Lineage (GTDB taxonomy): Bacteria > Actinomycetota > Actinomycetes > Mycobacteriales > Pseudonocardiaceae > Umezawaea > Umezawaea endophytica. The sequence goes on from NZ_JANYMP010000001.1 coordinate 775,330, forward strand.
CGCCAGCGGGTCGTCGGCCGTGATGGGCTGCGGCGCCAGCGCGCCCGCTCGGGTCGCGTCGCGCACGCCGTCCCACTTCTCCGGCGCCTGGGGCGGCAGGAACCGCCGCGGCCCGAACGGCGGAGCGGCGTAGGGCACCCCGCGGAAGAGGTGCAGACCGTCGACGACGACGCCTGCGACGGTGCCGTGCTCGGTGGTCACGTGCGTCATGGGATCTGCCTTCGCTCGGCGGTGGTGGTCGCGCGCTCGGCGAGCACGCGGTCGCGCAGGAGGGCGCGGCGGACCTTCCCGGCGTCGTCCCGGAGCGGCTCGGCCGTGCGCTCGAAGGTGCGCGGGACCTTGTAGCGGACGAGGCGTTCACGCACGTGCGCCACGAGTTCCTCGTCGCTCACCGGGGCCGAGACCTGCACGATCGCGTGCAGGACACTGCCGTACTCGTCATCGGGAACGCCCACCACGCAACTGGAGACCACGAGCGGGTGCTCCTCGATCGCGCTCTCCACCTCGGCCGGGTACACGTTGGCGCCGCCGACGACGACCATGTCGGCCTTGCGGTCGGCCAGGTAGAGCCAGCCGTCCCGCATCGACCCGAGGTCGCCCACCGTCTCGAAGTTCCGCTCGTCGCGGTGGGGTGACGCGCCGAGGTAGAAGTACGGACCGGACTTCTCGGCCGTGCGGCGCATCCACAGCTCGCCCACGGTCCCGTCCGGCACGACCGCGCCGTCCTCGTCGCGCACCTCGATCTCGCCGACGAGCACCCGCCCGACAGATCCGGGGTGCGAGAGCCACCCGTGGCCGTCGGTGATGACGATCGCCTGCCCCTCGGTCGCGGCGTAGAACTCCAGGAGCCGGTCGGCGCCGATCCAGTCGATCCAGAACGTCCGCAGCCACGGCGGGCAGGGCGCGGCGCCGGTCGCCACCACGGCGAGGCTGGACAGGTCGGCCGCCGCGCGGACCCGCTCGGGGAGCCGGGCGACGCGGTGCAGTTCCGTCGGCACGAGGCACGCCCACTCGACGCGGTGGCGCCCGATGAGGTCGAGGGCCCGCTCGGCGTCGAAGCGCGGCATGACCACCACGTGGCCGCCGGTGATCAGCCCGGCCGTCGCCCACAGGAACCCGGCGTTGTGCCCGAGCGGCGTGGCGACGAGCACCGTGCTCCCCGGACGCATCCGGACGAGCGGCATCAGGGGCACCAGCGCGTCGGCGGTCGCGGGCTGGTCGCCCACGATGACCTTGGGGACGCCCGTGCTGCCGCCGGAGGTCGGGGCCTTCCACCACCGCGACACGAGCAGCGGCAACGGGCCGTCGTCCAGCGCGGCGTCCGGCTCGAACCCGACGGGGACCGACGGCGCGCCGGCGCCCGCGTCGAGACCGACGACGAGCGCGGGCCGGACGACGTCGACGATCGCCGCCAGTTCGCGGGCTGGCAGGCGGGACGACACGGGCTGGGGTGTGGCGCCGAGCTTCCAGACGGCGAGCACGGCCTCGATGAACGCGCTGCCCGACGGCAGCCCGACGGTCACGAACGCGCCTTCGCCGACGCCGAGCGCCGCGTACGCGCGGGCCAGGCGGTTGCTGCGCCGGTCGAGTTCGCCGCGGGTCAGCGAGCCGCGGTCGTCGGTGAGCGCGACGACGTCGGGGCTCTCCTCCGCGAGGCGGCGGACGGCCGTGACGAAGGGGGTGCCGGGGTCGAGGATCTCGCTGTGCCGGGCGGTGTCGGACATCGGCCCTCCGGTCGAGGCGTCGGTGCGTCGATCGCCAGCCAACCGTGGTCCAGCCGAATAGTCAAGGCATACTAGTCAGCACGTCCCAATTGTGCCGTCACTCGCCGAGCGCCGAGTGGGCGAGGCCGCGCCACAGCGCGCGGTTCGGGTCCCTCCGGTGGTCGCGCGGCTCGAACGCGTAGGTCAGCGCGACGCCGCGCATGCTAGAGATCAGCAGGGCGGTGAGGTCGCCGAAGGCGGGGTGGGCCGCGCGGCGCGCCCCGAACAGCGCGGGGAGCACCTGCTCGCGGATGACCTTCATCAGGGCGTGCTCGTGCGGCGCGAGGGCGGCGGCCAGGTCGGGGTTGTGCGCGGCGCCGAACCAGAGTTCGCGCGACGCGATGAACAGGGGCCCGTGGTAGGTGTCCCACAGGGCGTCGACCGCCTCGTCGAGGCTCCCCGACGAGGACTCGCCGAACGTCGCGATGGCGACCATGCGCTCCGCGGCGAGGTGCTTCATGGCCGCCACCAGCAGGTCGTCGCGCACCGGGAACTGGTGCAGCAGGCTGCCGCGCGAGACGCCCGCGCGCTGCTGGATGCGCGAGGTCGTCGTCGCCTGGTAGCCGTCCTCGGCGAGGCACTCGACCGCGGCCCGGAGGATGCGCTCGCGCGTGTCCCACGCTCGCTGCTGCACGGGGAGGGGCGCGCCTGCCGAGGTAACCATCCGCGCAGCATAACCATCGCTTGACTAGTACGCCTTGACTAATTCCATCGGTGGGGGTCATAGTCGCCGTGGTCGCCGATCGGCGGCCCGCAGCGAAGGAGATCCGCATGGGCGCAGCCGTCATCGCCGGGGTGGGGATGGTGCCGTTCACCAAACCGAGCGCCGGGGCGCGGTACGAGGACATGGCGGCGGGCGCGGTGCGCGCCGCGCTGAGCGACGCCGGCCTCGACTACACCGACGTCGAGCAGGCCTACGCGGGGTGGGTCTACGGCGACTCGACCTCGGGCCAGGCCGCCCTCTACGGGGTCGGGCTCACCGGCGTCCCCGTCTTCAACGTCAACAACAACTGCTCGACCGGGTCGACGGCCCTGTTCCTGGCCCGCCAGGCCGTCGAGTCCGGCGCGGTCCAGTGCGCACTCGCCCTGGGGTTCGAGCAGATGACGCCCGGCGCGCTCTCGACCGCGTGGAGCGACCGCACCTCCCCCTTCGCGGCCTTCGACGCCGTGAACGACCGCGTCCAGGGCGCTGGCGAGGGCCCGATGGCCGCGCGGTACTTCGGCGGGGCGGGCCGGGTCCACGTCGAGCGCTTCGGCACGAGGCCCGAGACGTTCGCGAAGATCTCGGTGAAGGCGCGGGCCCACGCCGCGCACAACCCCTACGCCGTGTTCCGCGACCCCGTGACGGTCGAGCAGGTGATGGCCTCGCCGATGATCCACGACCCGCTCACCCGGCTGATGTGCTGCCCTCCGACGTGCGGAGCGGCGAGCGCGGTCGTGTGCACGCCGGAGTTCGCGGCCCGGCACGGCGTCGACGCGAGCGTCGTCGTCCGCGCCCAGGCGATGACGACCGACACCCCCGGCACGTTCGAGTCCGACGACCTCCGCAAGCTCGTCGGCGCCGACATGACGCGGGCCGCGGCGCGGCAGGTCTACGAGGCGTCCGGCGTCGGGCCCCAGGACATCCGCGTGGTCGAACTCCACGACTGCTTCGCCACCAACGAGCTGATCAGCTACGAGGCGCTCGACCTCACCCCCGAGGGCACCGGCGAGAAGTTCGTCGAGGACGGCGACAACACCTACGGCGGGCGCGTCGTGACGAACCCGTCCGGCGGCCTGCTGTCCAAGGGGCACCCGCTCGGCGCGACCGGGCTGGCCCAGTGCGCCGAACTCGTCTGGCAGCTCCGCGGCACGGCGGGCGCGCGCCAGGTGGACGGCGTGAAACTGGCCCTGCAGCACAACATCGGCCTCGGCGGCGCCGCCGTCGTGACCCTGTACGAGAAGGTCGGCTGATGGCGGTCGACCTCGCCCGCGCGCTCGCCCGGCCGATCGAGCCGGTGGTGGCGCTGGTGGAGCGCGGCAGGCTGCGGGCGTTCGCCCGCGCGATCGGGGACACCGACCCGGTCCACTCCGACGTCGAGGCCGCGCGCGCCGCGGGTCACCCCGACGTGCTCGCGCCGCCCACGTTCCTCTTCTCGCTGGAGCTGGAGACCGACCCGCCCCTGGGGTGGCTCACCGACCTCGGCGTCGACCTGCGCGGGGTGCTGCACGGCGAGCAGTCGTTCACCTACCACCGCGACGTGCACGCGGGTGACACCATCGAGTGCCGCAGACGGGTGTCCAACGCCTACGCGAAGTCCCCGACCCGCGACTTCCTGGTCAAGCACACCGACTTCCTGCGCGGCGGCGAACTCGTGGCCGAGGCGGAAGCCGTCGTCATCGTGACCGCGCCGTGAGCCCCCGCGTCGAAGCGGGCACCACGCTCCCCGCCCTCGCCCTCCCTCCCGTCTCGCGCACGACCCTCGCCCTCTTCGCGGGCGCGTCCGGCGACACCAACCCCATCCACGTCGACCTGGACGTGGCGCGCTCGGCGGGTCTCGACGACGTCTTCGCGCACGGGATGCTCTCCATGGCCTACCTCGGCAGGCTCCTCACCGGGTGGGTGCCGGGGAGCAGGCTGCGCTCCTGGCGCGTCCGCTTCACCGCGATCACCCCCGTGCTGTCGTCCCCGCGCTGCGAGGGCGTCGTGACGGCCGTCGACGACGGCGTCGCGACGGTCGAGCTGTCCGTGCGCCTGGAGGACGGCACCACCACCCTGCGCGGCACCGCCCTCGTCGCCCTCCCCTGACCACTGGAAGGTTCCCCATGCGCTTGCAGGACCGCACCGCGATCGTGACCGGCTCCGGCCGCGGCATCGGCCGGGAGATCGCGCTCAAACTGGCCCGCGAGGGCGCGAACGTGGTCGTCAACGACGTCGACGCCGAGCCCGCCGCCGACACCGTCGCCGCGATCGTCGGCGCGGGCGGCCACGCCGTCGCGTGCGTCGGGTCGGTCACCGAGGACGGCTTCGCCGAGCGCTTCGTGCGCACGGCCGTCGAGAGCTTCGGCGGCCTCGACATCATCGTCAACAACGCCGGCTACACGTGGGACAACGTCATCCAGAAGATGACCGACGACCAGTGGCGGGCCATCGTCGACGTCCACCTCATGGCGCCCTTCCGCATCTTGCGCGCCGCGCAGCCGGTGATCTCGGCCGCGGCGAAGGCGGAGGCCGCCTCGACCGGACGCGCGCGGGCCCGCAAGGTCGTCAACATCGCCTCGGTCGCGGGCCTCGCGGGCAACGCCGGCCAGGCCAACTACGCCGCCGCGAAGGCGGGCGTGACGGGCCTGGGCCGCACCCTCGCCAAGGAGTGGGGCCGCTACAACGTCACCGTCAACACCGTCGCGTTCGGCCTCATCCAGACCCGCCTGACCGAGGCGTCCGCCGGGGAGCGCGAGATCGACGTCGACGGGCGGCGCGTCAAGGTCGGCGTCAACCCCGCCATCCTGGAGGCGGCGGCCTCGCTCATCCCGCTCGGCCGCGCGGGCACGCCCGTCGAGGCCGCCAACGCCGTCTTCCTGTTCTGCACCGAGGAATCGGACTACATCAGCGGCGAGACCGTCGTCTGTGGCGGTGGCTGGCGGGGGTGACCGGGCCCGCTAGTTCACCCCGGCGCTGAGTTCGCTGAAGAGGCGGTTCGCCGCGGGAGAGGTGAACTGGCGTTCCAGTTCGGCGCGGGCGACCTGCTTGCGGAACTCCCCCGCGTAGCTCGCGTCGCCCGCGTTGTGCATGAGTTCGGTGATCCACGTCGCGAACGCCTGGTAGTTCCAGACGTGCCGCAGGCAGGTCTCCGAGTAGGCGTCGACCAGGCTCGGGTCGTCCTCCCGGACCTGGTGGATGACGGCGCGGGCGAACACCTCGGCGTCGTGCAGGGCCAGGTGGATCCCCTTGGCGCTCATCGGGGGCACGAGGTGCGCCGCGTCGCCGAGCAGGTGCAGCCTGCCGTGGCTCATCGGGCTGTGCACCACGCCGCGCAGGGGCACGAGCCGCTTGTCGACGATCCGGCCGGTCGCGACCGGCGTGCCGAAGCGGGCTTCCAGCTCGCTCCAGATCCGCTCGTCCGGCCACTGCTCCAGGGTGTCGCCGGGCGGGCACTGGAGGTAGAGGCGGCTGGCGTTCGCGCCGCGCGGGATCAGCCCCGCGAGGCCGCGGGAGTGGATCGCCATGCCCGAGGGGTGGGCGGGCACCTCGGCCAGGACGCTCAGCCAGGCGTACCCGAACTCGTGCGAGTGGCGGGTGAGGACGCCCGCGGGGATGGTCGTCCGGCTGACGCCTCGGTCGCCGTCGCAGCCCGCGACGAAGTCGCACGCGACGACCCTCGTCGCCCCGGTGGTGTCCCGGTAGCGCACTGTGGGGTGGTCGCCGTCGCACCCCTCCGGGGACACGTCGGCGGCCTCGAAGCGGAGGTCGCCGCCCTCGCGGAGGAAGACGTCCGTGAGGTTCCGGACGAGGACCTGCTGGGGGCAGAAGAGGCTGTCGTCGTGGTCGTCGTCCCCGAAGTCGACCGGCATCTCCTCGCCGTCGATCCAGAACCCGCTCCGGGCCTCGGGGATGGGATCGCCCTCCAGCACCTCGCCGAGCCCCCACTCGCGGAACATCCGCACGCCGAAGCTGTCGATCGTCCCGGCCCGCTGCCTGGCCTCGACGTGCGCGCGGCCGTGCTTCTCCAGGATGACGCAGCCGATTCCGTTGCGCAGCAGGAAGTTGCCGAGCGCGAGTCCGGCGACTCCCGCTCCCACAACGACTACCGCGGTCCTGTCAGTCATGTCGGTCATGTGTTCGGTGGCTCCTCGCTGAAGGCGGTGGTGCGTCGGTCTCCACTGTGGACTCGACAGCGGTCGCCACCAACCGGTGGGAAGACGCCGAATACCGGAAACCCGCCAACTTCACGCGCCCTACCGCTCGCGCAGGCCCGCCTGGTAGCGGCCGGGGGTCTGGCCGACGACCTCGGTGAACGCGTCGATGAAGCTCGACGGGTTGGACCACCCGCACTCCGTCGCGGTGTCGGTGACCGACCAGCCCGCGGTGAGGCGCACCAGGGCGTGGTGGACGCGCAGGATGGTGCGCCAGCGGTGGAAGCTCATGCCCAGCTCGGTCTGGAACAGCCTGCTCAGCGTGCGCTCGCTCGCCCCCGCCGCCCGTCCCAGCTCGGCCAGCGTAGTTGTCCGCGCGGGGTCCGCGTGCAGGAGGTCGGTGACGGCGCGCAGCCGGTCGTCGCGCGGTTCGGGCAGGTGCAGGGACTGCTCCGGCGGATCGGCGAGCTCGTCGATCACGACCGCGCGCAGCCGGTCGTCCGCTCCGGGGCGGACGTCCCGCCGGTCGGTCAGCGCCAGCAGCGCCTCCCGCAGCAGCGGGCTGACCGCGAACACGGCGGGGTGCGCCACGAGTCCGCCGCACAGCTCCACCGGGATGGCGACGAGTCGGGTGTCGGTCCTGCCGTAGAAGCGGTGCGAGTGGTCGAACCCCGGCGGCGTCCACGTGACCCGGTTGGCCGGGGCGACCCAGGTACCGCGTTCCGTCGTGGTCGCCAGCGCGCCCGCGGCGGCGTAGACGAGCTGTCCCTCGGTGTGCGAGTGGGTGCCGAGGTGGAAGCCGTGCGGGAGCCACCCCCGACCGCGGGGCGTCGTCCCCGCAGGCGGGGTGAGGTGGCGGGTTTCCGGCATCAGGCCCCAGCCTACCGGTATCAGGCCGCGCGGTCCGGCGAGCCGAACAGGACGACGGCGCGGTAGCCCTGGAGCACGGCGAACCGCTTCCCCAGGCGCGCCACCAGGAAGTCCCACGCCGCGGCCACGTCGTCGATCGCCTTCCTGTTCGTACCGAGGTCACCGGTGACCGGGGTGAAGAAGTCGTTCCAGTGCAACGGGACGACCAGCTTCGGGTCCACCGTGGACACCACCTGGCGGTAGAACTCCTCGCGGAACGCGGCGTCCTTGCCGAACGAGCCCGCCGTGCCGCAGAACAGCGCGTCGGCCCTGATCCCGTCCAGCCCACCGGGCAGGAAACCCGCCGACGCCTTGACGAGCAGCGAGTGGCCGCCTTGCTCGACCAGGAAGTCGAACGACCCGCCCTCCAGGTACTCCCCGGCCCGCGCGGGCTGCGCGAGCGGACGGGCGATGGGGGTGCCGTCGCCGCCGATCGTGCCGGGTGAGTGCTTCGACGCCAGCACGGTGACGGTGAAGTCGCCGATCCGCACCGGCCGTCCGACCTCATAGCGGGCGAGCCGCTCCTCGGGCACACCACCGCCGCGCCCGATGTTCAGCGTGGACTCCGACCCGTGCAGGACCGCGCCCGTCGACCGGGCCAGGTACGCGGCGTCGAGCGAGTGGTCGTAGTGCGAGTGCGACACGAAGACCGCGCGCACCCGGTCCGCCCCGACCCGCGCCAGCGTCCGGTCGACCTTGTCCTCGTCGGTCCGGAGGGCGCCGAACAGGGCCGTGGTGAGCGGGACGTCGGTGATGAACGCGTCGAACAGCACCTGAGTGACGCCGTCGTCCACGAGCAGCGTCGTGGTGCCGAGGAACGTGACCCGGACCTCCCCGGCGCGCAGGTCGCGGTCGTCGTCCACGAGGTGCTCCGCGTACCGCGACACGGTCCCCGACGGCTTCAGGAAAGCGACGTACCCACCCACCGCGGCGCCCGCGGCGGCGAGGAACACCCACCGGCGGGCGGCGCCCGGCTTCTTGCGGAAGAGCGGCATGACGGCGTCCGTTCCACTCGGGGCTGCGAGAGCTGGCAGCACCAGTGAAGCAAAGCGGGCCAAGGAGCCGGTCGACCGCGGTGCGCGGCGACCGGTGAGCAGGACCCGACCTCGGGGAAGCTCGACGACGGCCCGTCCCACCACCGTCCCGCAGGCCGCCGGTCCCCTTAGGTCGGAGGCGGTGGGACGTCCCGCCGTCCCGGCTCGGGCGGTGCGACGCCCTGGCACGCCCGGAGGGTGCCACCGTGCACTGACTCACCATCCCCGAAAGGACGACGATGACCTCCGAGATCTCCCCGAACCGCCGTGCCGTGCTGCGCGGTGCCCTGGTGGCGGGTGTGGGTGTGGTGCTCGCCCCGCTGGCGCTCGCCGGTGTCGCCGAGGCGTACCCGTGGTCGCGCACCCTCACGCAGGGTTCGACCGGGGCCGACGTGACCGAGTTGCAGATCAGGGTCGCGGGCTGGGCGGCGGACAGCGCGAGCCACAGCAGGGTGGCCGTCGACGGGGAGTTCGGCCCCGGCACGGCCGCCGCCGTGCGCCGGTTCCAGGCGGCCTACGGGCTCAGCGCCGACGGGAACGTCGGGCCCTCCACCTGGACGAAGCTGAACGCGCTGGAGCAGTCCGACGGGTCGACGACGCACTTCAACTGGAGCGAGTTCACCGACCGGGTGAGCGGCACCTTCTCCGGCGGCAAGCTGAGCGCCGCCGCGACCAAGGAGAACGCCCGCCGCGCGATGTACAAGCTGGAAGCCCTGCGCAAGAAGCTGGGCGACAAGGCGATCACGGTCAACTCGGGGTTCCGCAGCATCCAGCACAACGCGGACGTCGGCGGCGCCTCGGACAGCATGCACCTCTACGGCACCGCGGCGGACCTGAACGTGCCCGGCGTGGCCAACCGGACCGTCTACCAGAAGGCCGAGACCTGCGGCTTCTCCGGGCTGGAGCGCTACACCGTCGACCACCAGCACGTCGACAGCCGCGCGGACCTCGGCCGGGCGTGGTGGTGGGAGAGCGGCACCATCTAGCGCGCGGGCCGGGGAGCCGTCGGCGGATGGCTCCCCGGCCTCAGTGCGCCGTGCTCGTCAGGGCTGCCTCGCACGACGGCCAGTCGTGGAAGTCGTGACGGGCGGTCCACAGCCGGTGCGCCGCCTCGATGTTCCAGGCCGGGTCGAACGCCCGCAGCGCGGTGCCGTCGAGGTCGCGGAGGCGGGCGTCGGAGAGCTGGAACACACCCCAGTTGCGGCTGCCGTTCGTGTTGGGCAGCACCCACAGCGGGTCGAGGAAAGACGAGCAGCGGGCGATGGCGACCGCCGTGTCGGGCGCCTCGACGAACACCTCGCGGATGCGACCCTCCACCCGCGCGGGCGACCAGGTCTCCATGCTCGTCCGCTGCGCGTAGAGCGCGTCCTTGGTGGGCACGTCGACCACACCCTTGGCCGGCAGGCCCGCCAGCACCTGGAACGCGGTCAGCCTGCGAAGCGTCTCCGGCCCGAAGCTGCCGTCCACGGCCAGCTTCCCGTCCACCCGCGCCAGGAGGCCCTGCACCTCGGCCACGCACTCGTCACGCTGCCCCATGGTCACCGACGGGCACTTCGGCGAGTACAGCAGTCGCCCGCCGGTCTCCGCGGACGACTCGGCCGACCGGTCGGCCGACACCCACACGAGCACGCCCACCAGCGTCACGAGGACCGCGAAGAGCACCGTGGTGCGCGAGGTCGCCGTCCGCCGCGGTGGGTCCGCCGTGCCGGGGGTGGCGTCCGGCCCCGCCACGGCGTCCTTGTCCGCGTCCGCCAGTGCCCAGAGCCGGTGCAGCTCGCGCAGTTCCTCCGCGCTGGCCCCGCACGCCTTCGCGAAGCTGTGCACCACGCGGTAGTCCGCGGGCACGCTGAGACCCGAGCAGTACCGGTGCAGGCTCGACCCGCTGATCCCCGCCTGCTTGGCCAGCCGGTCGAAGCCGCGCCCGCTGCGGGCCTTCAGCGCCCGGAGGTACGCGGCGAACTTGTCGGTCTGCGCGGAGGCGATCACGAACCCACCCTCGGTCGGCCGCTGATGACGGGGGCGAAGCTAGCACCGCCCCCGTGCCCGCCGTGAGGACTTTCACCCGTGACGACAACACCTTGCTTCAGCCGCCGTGGAGTTCCGCGTACCCCGGAGCCGGGACGTCCCGCACGGGGACACCGCCGCGCGACGCGCCCGTCGTCACCAGGCTGCCCCCGCCCGGTCCCGCGTCGGCGCCGTCGGTGTCGATCACCGCCAGGGCGAGCGAGTTCACGCCGTGCTCGCGCAGCAGCCCGGCGGGCAGCGCGAAGTCCTGCTGCGCGGCGAGGTCACCGAGGTACTGGCCCACGTTCCAGCCGTTGAGGAAGACCAGCACCCGCTGGTTCGGCGACCCGTCCTCCGCGAAGCGGAGCGCGATCGGCACGTCGTGCCCCTTGGGCAGGTCGAGGCGGAACTCGGTCCGGTGCCAGGACACCCCCGGCGGGAGCGGCACGTCCGTGAGCGACCTCGACCGCTGCCACGTCCGGTCCGGGTAGCCGGGCAGGTGCGTTCCCACCCGTTCGCCGTGCAGACCGCCCGTGTTCAGCGGCCCGCGCGCCGGATCGGTCAGGTCCTCGCCGCCCTCCGCGCCCTGGACCCGCCACGTGATGGGCGCGTCGGAGCCGACGAGCCGCGCGCCGAAGAGCCCGCGCGGCTGCTTGAACCGCGTGTCGTCGGCGGTCCAGTCGTCGTTGTGGCCCATGTTCTCCACCAGCACCGAGACGGTGGCGGGCTTCCCCGGCTCGACCAGACCGGCCGGGATGGCGAAGTCGCCCCGGCCCGGATCGGGGTTCACCGGCTCGGAGTCGGCCTGCACTCCCCCGGCCGCCGATCCGACGTACCGGCCGTTGACCCACACCAGGTAGATGCCGCGCCGCCCGGTGATCGCGTTCAGCGAGATCGCGGTCTCCGCGCCCGTCGGGGTGAACCGGCCGCGGTACCAGGTGTTCCCGTGGTGGAACCCGTAGTCGCCGCTGGCGAGCACGGGCGGGGTCTTCGGCTTGATCGGGCTCTCGGTGGTCGTCCGGTCCGCCTTGGTCCAGCGGGAGTCGTCGAACCCCGGAGCGGCCTCGGGGACGTCGACGCGGTGCCGCCAGTCGGTCAGGGACGGCAGCACCACCGGCCGGGGGCCCGAGACCTCACCGAGGAGGCTGCCGCTGGGCGTTCGGCGCACCCGGACCGATTCGTCGCCGACGACGAGCCCGCGCGCCGAGGACGGGCCGAACACCTCGACCTCACCGGCCCGGTCCACGTCGGCCCGCAGGCGCACGGTGCCGCCGAGCACGCTCGCGGACCGCGCGAGCGCCGTTCCGCGGACGAGGACCGTGCCGCTCCCGGTGTCCAGCCGCCAGAACCGCGCCGCCTCCTCCGCGGTGCCGAGCAGCAGGAGCAGCGGCGGCCTGCCGCCACCGGACACGAGCACCCTCGCCAGGCCCGAGTGGCGGTAGTCCAGCCGCAGGTCGCCCGTCGCGGCGTCGTACGAGGAGGCGACCCGGCCGTCCAGCACCCGCACCGACGGCGCCGAGGAGTACCGCAGCACGGTGGACCCGTTCTCGCCGTCACGGCCGTGCAGCACGGCGACGTCCCGGCCGCCGATGGCCGCGTGGGTGAGGACCTCCGAGGTGGACCACACGAGCCGCTGGCCGCCGAGGTCGTAGCCCGCCACGAGGATCTTGGCGTCCCGCCCGGCGATCCGGACCGGGACCCGGTAGCGACCGTCCGGTGTGGACCAGTCCAGCGTCGTGGTCACGTCCGCCGCGCTCGCGCGGTCGGCGTGCCGCACCAGGACGAACTGCGTCCCGGTGTCGGGGTTGCTCCTGGCCAGCGTGCCCACCGCCGCGTCGGCGGGAACGGGCGCGGCGGACGGGTCGGTCTTCGTCAGCGGCGCCACCGAGGTGGCGAAGTAGCCTTGCCGCTTGAACTCGTCGTACTTCGGCGTGAGCCCGCGGCCCTCGGTGATCGCCGCGCCGTAGTCGTAAGAGGTGTAGACGTCGTTCGGCTGCGGCAGCCAGCCCCACGACGTACCGCCGAAAGCCATGTAGTAGCCGAGCATCGTCGCACCGCTGCCGACGACGTTGGACTTGTAGAACACCCGCATGTAGTCGGGACCGGTGAGCTGTCGGCACTTCTCGTACCCGGCGTCGAAGAGGTCGATGGCGCCGGCCTGGTACTCGGCGGCGTACACCGGGGCGTCCTCGCGCAGCCGCCGGGTGATCCCGTCGCCCCACGGCCCCCAGGTCGTGTCGGGGTCGGGGCAGTCGAAGGACTGCGGGTAGTCGTCCACGCCGGGGATCTGCACCGCGCCCTGCCCGGACGACCAGTTCGGCAAGTTCCCGCCGCAGCAGTTGTTGTGCGTGATCGGCACGTCGATGCCGTCCTCGCGGGCCTTCCGCTGCACCTGCTCCATGTACAGCGGGTCGACGTTCGCGCCGTACTCGTTCTCCACGTTGTAGGCGATGACCGATCCGCCCCTGGTGACCTGGTGCCTGGCGATGATCGGGTCGATGTGGTCGAGCCAGTCGCGGTAGGCCGCCGTGTAGCCGGGATCGCTCGACCTGGCCCGTCCCGGCACCTGCTTCAGCCAGGCGGGCAGCCCGCCGCCGGTGGTCTCGGCGTTGATGTAGGGCCCCGGCCGGGCGACCACGTACAGCCCCAGTTCCTCGGCCATCCCCAGCAGCCGGTCGACGTCGCGGACCCCGGTGAAGTCGTACACGCCCTGCTTCGGCGAGTGGTAGCCCCAGTGGAAGTACAGCGACACCCCGTTGAAGCCCGCCGCCCGGATCTTCTCCAGCACGTCGCGCCACAGGTCCGGGCTCGGCAGGCGGAAGTAGTGGAACTCCCCCGCCCACAACAGGATCCGCTCGCCGTCGACGGTCAGGGAGTACCGGTCGTAGCCGACCTGGTGGCGCCCGCCCACCCGGTCGGGCGCGGCGTCCACCGGCCGGGCCGCCGCTCCTCCCGCGCCGAGCGCGAGCACCACCACCAGCAGCAACGAGGCGAGCACCCTCACGACGACCGTCCTCCCGAGTCGTTCCCGCGCACGACCACGCGAGCGTGGTCGGCCTGGATGAGCACGCCGTGGTCGTGCTCCGCGACACGACCGCCCGTGGCGGAGCCGACGGCGCGGACACCGACCAGCAGCACCCGCCAGCCGGGCGGCGCGGCCGACGCCTCGACGGTGATCACGTCGCCGCGGCGCGAGGTGGTGAACACCGCGTCGCCGACGGCCGTCGTCACGGTCGTGCCGTCGGCGAGTTCGTACACGTGCAGCGTCACGCCGTCGGCGTGGTCGTAGTCCGGCCGGTCGTCGACGGCGCCGACCGGCACCACGGCGTTCGGCCGGACCAGCAGGGGGATCTCGGTGAAGCCGCAGCGGTCCGTCATCCACCCTGGGCCGAGCACCCGTTCGCCGGTCGTGAAGCGCGTCCAGGTCCCGGCGGGGACGTAGTAGGACACCGTCCCGTCGTCGGTGAACACCGGCGCGACGAGCAGCGAGTCGCCCAGGAGGTACTGGTGTTCGAGGTGCGCGCAGCCGGGGTCGTCCGGGAACTCCAGGACCATCGCCCGCATCACCGGCACACCGGAACCGACCGCCTGCCGCGCGGCCTCGAACAGGTAGGGCATCAGGCGCGCCTTGAGCTTCGTGAACACCCGCAGGACGTCCACGGACTCCTCGTCGACCAGCCACGGCACCCGGTACGAGCCGCTGCCGTGCAGCCTGCTGTGCGAGGACAGCAGGCCGAACGCGATCCAGCGCTTGAACAGGCCCGCGCGCGGGGTGCCCTCGAAGCCGCCGATGTCGTGGCTCCAGAAGCCGAAGCCGGACATCCCCAGCGACAGCCCGCCGCGCAGGCTCTCCGCCATCGACTCGTAGGTCGACTCGGAGTCGCCACCCCAGTGCACCGGGAACCGCTGGGACCCGGCGGTGGCCGACCGGGCGAACACGACGGCGTCGCCGTCACCGCGCCGGGCGCGCAGCAGCTCGAAGACGGTGCGGTTGTAGAGCAGCGGGTAGTAGTTGTGCATCCGCTGGGGGTCGGAGCCGTCGAAGTAGACGACGTCGGTCGGGATCCGCTCGCCGAAGTCGGTCTTGAAGCAGTCGACGCCCTGGTCCAGCACCGCGCCCAGCTTCGCCGCGAACCACTCGCGCGCCGCCGGGTTGGTGAAGTCGACCAGCGCCATGCCGGGCTGCCACTCGTCCCACTGCCACACGTCGCCGTTCGGCTTCCGGACCAGGTACCCGCCCGCGACGCCCTCGGCGAACAGGACCGATGCCTGCCCGATGTACGGGTTGATCCACACGCACACCCGCAGGCCCCGCGCCCGGAGCCGCTCCAGCATCCCCGGCGGGTCGGGGAACGTCGCCGGGTCCCAGAGGAAGTCGCACCAGTGGTACTCCCGCATCCAGAAGCAGTCGAAGTGGAACACGCTCAGCGGCAGGTCCCGCTCGGCCATGCCGTCGACGAACGCGGTCACCGTCGCCTCGTCGTAGGACGTGGTGAACGACGTGGACAGCCACAGCCCGAACGACCACGCGGGCGGCAGCGCGGGCCTGCCGGTGAGGGCCGTGTACCTGCGCAGGACGTCCTTCGGCGTCGGACCGTGGATGACGAAGTACCGGAGCGACTGGCCTGGCACGCTGAACTGCACCCGTGAGACGACCTCCGACCCCACCTCGAACGACACGGCGCCGGGGTGGTCGACGAAGACGCCGTAACCCGCGTTCGTCAGGTAGAAGGGGATGTTCTTGTAGGCCTGCTCGGTGCCCGTCCCGCCGTCGGCGTTCCACACGTCCACGACCTGGCCGTTGCGCGCCAGCGGACCGAAGCGCTCGCCGAGGCCGTACACGACGGCGCCGACGCCCAGGGTCAACTGGTCGCGCACGTGGTGCTCGCCGTCGACGGTCAGGAAGCCCATCGCCTTGGCACCACTGGAGGTCAGCGTGCGACCGCCCGCGGTGAAGTCCACGCTCCACCCGTCCTCGTCGCCGACCCGCACGGACAGCGCGCCCGAGGTGAGCACGGCGACACCGTCCTCTTCGGACACACACGCGTCGGGGTACTCGGTCGTCAGCTCGAACCGGGGCTCCGCGGGCGCCTCACCCGCGAAGTGCGTGATCGTGACGCCGATGACGTCGGGCATCGGGGAGGAGAGGTGGACCGTGACGACCGGCCCCCGGAGCAGGTCGCCGCGGCGCCGGATCGGTTTCGTGGGCGCGTGCACCACGAGCGACCCCTCGCCCGCGACCACGTCGTGCACCTCGACCGGGTGCGCCGCCACCACACCCGGTCGGAGCCGCCAGTAACCGTCGCTGAACTTCACCTGATCGCCCCCACCGTCATCCCGCGCGTCAAGGTTCGTTGGAAGAGCAGGAAGAACACCACGGCGGGCAGCACGCCCAGCAGGGCCGACGCGCTGGTCGTCGTGGCGTCCATCGACCGCTGGCCCTGGAGGACGCCCAGCGCCACCGGCACGGTCTGGTTCTCGTCGGAGATGAGCAGCACCAGCGGGATGAGGAACTCGTTCCACGTCCAGATGAAGAAGAACACCAGCAGCACGCCCAGCGTAGGCCTGCTGATCGGCACCACGATCCGCACCAGCACCTGCCACCGGTTGGCGCCGTCGACCCGCGCCGCCTCCAGGACTTCACGGGGGAACCCGCTCAGCGTCGACGACAGCAGGTAGGTGCCGAACGCGGCCTGGACGATCGTGAACACGATGACCACCCCGAGCCGGGTGTCGTACAGGCCGACCTGCTTGAACAGGTGGTAGAGCGGGTAGACCAGGGCTTCCTGGGGCAGGGTGTTCGCGATGAGGAACAGCGTCAGCACCCACAGCCGTCCCCTGATCCGGCCGATGCCCAGCGCGTAGGCGTTCAGCACCGAGACCACGACCGCCAGCACCGCGACCGACCCGGAGATGACGAGGCTGTTGAGGAGTTTGACGCCAAAGTCGACGCGCTGCCAGAAGTCCACGATCCCCTGGGTGTAGACCTCGTCCGGCACCGAGAGGGGTCCCGAGGCGGCGTACTCCGCGGGTGACTTCAGCGCGTTCAGCACGATGATCGCGAACGGGACCAGCATCACGGCGGCGAGCACGACCAGGCCCCACAGCACCAGGTGCCGCGCCGGGTCCCGCCGGTGTCGCGGGTGGACGGTCGCCGTCACCGCTCCTCCCCCCGGCTCTGCGCGCGCAGGAAAGCGGTCGTCAGCAGCAGGATCAGCACCGTGAGCACCGTCGCTATCGCCGCGCCGTAGCCGACCTGGGTCTTCTCGAAGAAGTTCTGGAAGGAGGAGTACGACGGCACGGTCGTCGCCCCGCCCGGTCCGCCGCCGGTCAGCACGTAGATCGGCCCGAACACCTTCAGCGCCGCGATGGAGCAGGTCAGCAGGACCACGAACAGCTCGGGCCGGATCTGCGGGACGGTGACGTGCCAGAACCGGCCGAACCAGGACGCGCCGTCGAGTTCGGCGGCCTCCAGCAGGGCGGGGTCGATCCGCCGCATCCCGGCCATGAAGATGACCACGGGGTAGCCGAGCTGGATCCACACCAGCACCCCCATCACGCTGTACAGCGCGATGTCCGGGTCGCCGAGCCAGTCCCGCGCCAGCGAGCCGAGGCCGACGGCGTCGAGTGCCGCGTTGAGCGCGCCGCCCTTCGGCGCCAGTATCCAGCTCCACACGATCCCGGCGACCGCGATCGGCAGCACCTGCGGCAGGTAGAAGCACGCCCGCAGCACGCTCGCGGCGCGCGGGCCGAACCGCTTGGCCACGTGGTCGAACAGCGCCGCCGCGACGACCAGCCCGGCGGCCGTCGGCAGGACCGCCATCGCGACGACCAGGCCGACGTTGTGCCGGAACGACGCCCAGAACGCCGCGTCGGCGAACAGCCTGCGGTAGTTCTCCAGGCCGATCCAGCGCGGGTCGCCCACCCCGCTCCAGCGGGTGAGGCTGATCCCGACGTTCATGGCGAACGGCACCAGGACGACGGCGACCAGGAGCACCGCGCCGGGGACGAGGAACAGCAGGTAGGTCCCCTGTCCGCCACGACGTCGTGCCGACGGGCGGGGCTCCGCCGCGGAGGGGCGGGCCGCGGCCGGGGCGAGGCTCATCCGCCGATGGTGGCGCGGTTCTCCGCGTACGGCTTCGCCACCTCGTCGAGCACCTGGTGCGGTGTGGCGGCGCCGGTGATGAGCTTCTGCGTCGCGGACACGAAGACGGCGTAGAAGCCGGGAGCGGGCCAGTCCGGGTAGTACGCCAGGCCGTCGTTGCGCACGAGGGTGTCGAAGTCGCCGATCAGCGCCTTCACCGCCGGGTCGGTGCTCTCCACCGCGCCGGGCGACACCGGGACGCCTCCCGCGTCGCGGAGCTGGTCCTGGATCTCCTGCGACAGCGTGATGTCGATGAAGTCGTAGGCCAGCTCCTTGTTCTTGGAGCCCGCGGGGACCACCCACAGGTTGCCGCTCGACCCGGCGCTCATCCTGTTGCCGGGCCACGGGAACGACCCCCACCCGAAGCCCTTGATCCCGCTCTTGAGCCGTCCCTGCCACCAGCTCCCGGACACCATGATCGGGTACTTCCCCTGCATGAAGGCGAGTCCCATGTCCTCGGCCTTCATGCCGCTCGACTCGGGACCGAGGTAGCGCTTGGCGACCCACTCGGCGAACGTGGTGGCGCCGTGGACCCACGCCGCGTCGTGGAAGTCGACGTCGCCGGTGTAGCGCTGGTACCGGTCCACCCAGCCGCGGTCGGCCTTGCCCAGCGCGAGCTGGTACAGGATCTGCTGGGCGGGGTACTCGGCGCCGCCGACCGCCAGCGGGGTCACCCCCGCGGCGACGAACACGTCCATCGCCGCGGTGAACTCGGCGAGCGTCGTGGGCACCGCCAGACCGCGCTCGGCGAACGCGTCCTTGTTGTAGTAGACGGTGACGTACTCGGCGTAGTTCGGGACGCCGTACCACTTGCCGGAGCCCAGGACGCCCCGGTCGTCGTACCGGGCGGTCGTCTGGAGGCCCGCGGGCAGGCGCTTGTCCCACCCTCGGGCCGCCGCCTGCTCGCTGAGGTCGGTGAGCAGCCCCTGCCTGGACAGCAGCCCGGTGGTCGCGTTGCCCTTGTTGTACTCCAGGACGTCCGGCGCCTCGTTCGAGTTGAGGACCATCGCGGCGGTCTTCTGGACCTGTTCGAACCCCTTGGCCTCGAACTCGACCCGCACACCGGGGTGGGTGGCCTCGAACTTCGCGATGGCGGCGGTCCAGGCCACGCCCATCGCGCTCTCCGGCCCCTCGTAGTGCCAGAGCCTGAGCGTGTTCGGGTTCGAGTCGCCCGAGGACCCGCCGCACCCCGCCAAGACCGTCGTCGAAAGCAGCAGCGCGGCGAGAACTCGTGCGACCACCAAGGTTTCCTCCCCGGAAGAAAACGGCGGAAAACCGGACGACTCGCGCCCCACTCGGCGCTCCGACCTGACCTTTCATTCGATGCTATCGACGGGAGAACTCCAGTCAAGAGCCCGGTGGGCGATCATTGGAAAGGCCTTGCCCGGCTGATTCCGCGAATTCGACGAATTCGAAGTCCTTCCTTTCGAAATAGTCGAAATCAACCGGGTTCCGACTTCGGTGGGTGGCCGGGAGGGCTATCCGAGCCGGATGTCGGCCACCCGGATCGGCGACGGGGTCGTGCCGCTGGAGGCCTGCTGGTACTGCACGGACAGGACGCCGTCCGCCGCGATCCTCGACGTGTCCACGTTGACCTCGCCGAAGGCGTTCATGCTCGACCGGTCGAACACCAGCGTCCAGTCGGTCCAGCCGCTCGCCTTGCTCGCCGACACGATCCGCGCCCTCGGCATGACCAGGTACGCGTTGTCGGCGCGGTCGAACACGATCTTGGTGCGCTGCGTGGAGCCCGGCGCGACCGGCACCTCCCGCTTGGTCCAGGCGCCGTTCGACCCGCGCACGAGGTGGAACGCGCGGCCGTACTGGGCGCGCTGCTGGGCGTAGTTCGACACGCACTGGGTGAACCGGCCCGGCACGTAGCTGATCACGACGTGCGGGGTGCCCGCCGAGTCGGCCGCCTGACCCTCCTGGTTCATCAGCCCGTGGTTCGGGTCGAGCGGATCGGCCACCAGGCCGGGCGAGCCGATCCCGACGCGCGTGCCACCGGTGGTGCCGACCTGCGTGCCCGCGCCGTTGCGCCAGGTGCGCCCGCGGTCGTCGCTGTAGACGTACCCGGTCTCGTGGTTGGTGAGCCCGCCGCCGTTGCACAGCACCGCCGCGTAACCCTCGCGCCAGGTGAACGCCGCGTGCAGCCGCCCGCCGCGGTCGTAGGTCAGCCCGTGCAGGTACATGTTCCTGGTGGTCGACACGACCCCGTTGGGACCGGTCCACGACCCCGTCGCCGACGACCACGCGCCGAGCTTGCGCCACGTGCCCGCGTCGTACTCGGCGAGTTCGTTGACGCCGTTGCCGGAACCGCCGGTGCGGTAGCTGAACTGGAGCCTGCCCTCGGGCGTGACCACGAACTGCGGATACGTCATCGCGCCGAGGTCGACGCCGTCGAGGGAGCGCTGCACGGCGCCGAACCGGGCCGCGGTCCAGTCGCGCGAGGCGGCCTGCGACACCAGGCCCGCCTCGGACTTCAGATAGAACACCGGGGTGTTGTGGGTGTCCATCGCGACGTGCAGCCTGCCGTCCTGCGGCGAGACGCCCAGCGAGATCACGTTGTGCGAGTCGTCGACGCTCAACCGGTGCGGCAGCACGACCTTCTGCCAGGCGGTGTTCCCGGTCAGCGCCCGCCGCGCCACCACCGCGTCACGACTGCTCGTGTACCAGGCCGTGTACTGGTGGCCCGCGTAGGTCAGGATCGCGTCCTGCTGGAACGAGTCGTTGTTGACCAGCCCGTCGTAGGACACGAAGTACAGCGCCGACGGGTCGAGCACCGTGTCGGACACCAGGGTGGCACCGGGGGCCGCGGACGCGGAGCCCGTGGGCACCAGCAGCGCCGCGGCGGCCACGACCACGGCGATCGCGGCCTTGGCCCTGGTGGCGGACTTCCCGGAGGACCACGGGGGCGTCTCGACGCGCGACGGGCGCGCCGCAGCCTTCGCGGTGGGGTGGTCGGACATCACGTTCTCCTGTGGTCGGTCGACGGGCGGTGTCGGCGGCAGATTCACCACCTTGTTCCCCCGCAGGGGTTCCGCGTCATCCGCCAACCGGGCGTTGACGTGGACGCGCTTGACCTCCTACGGTGGAAAGCGCTTACCCAGCGTCGCCGACCTCCGCCACGTCGTGCCGCGGCACCGAAAGCGCGTGGAGGGACTCATCGTGGCGCTCAACCGACGTCGTCTTCTGGCCGCGGGTGGCGCGGGCCTGGCCGCCACCGCGCTCGGCACCCCCGCGAGCGCCGCCACCTGGGAAACCGTGCTCAGCGGCTCGTTCGCGAACTACGACACCCTCCAGGCGGCGTGGAACTTCCGCTACCCCTGGGGATCCGACCACAACGGCAGCGCCCGGATGTACGCGAGCGCGACCGACCGCAACCACGTGTTCCTGGAGTCCGGCGGGGTCCTCGCCATCAGGGCGACCCGCATCACCTGGGACGAGGGCAGCAGTTCGGCCGACCCGCACCTGCCGATCCACTACCACTCCGGCGCGGTGCACGCGAAGCAGCAGGTCCGGGTCAGCGACCAGTTCCCGAACTGGGAGGTGAAGGGCGAGTTCCAGGCCCCCTCCGCACGGGGCACGTGGCCCGCGTTCTGGCTCACCGGAGCCAACACCTGGCCGCCGGAGAGCGACGTCCTGGAGTTCAAGGGCGACAACAGGAACTGGTTCAACACCTACCGCAACGCCGCCGGCGGCTGGTCCAGCACGATCAAGACCGTGGCCAACCCCGGCGCCTGGCACGGCTACCGGGCGTGGAT
The DNA here is from genome assembly GCF_025061645.1 of Umezawaea endophytica. GTDB lineage: Bacteria > Actinomycetota > Actinomycetes > Mycobacteriales > Pseudonocardiaceae > Umezawaea > Umezawaea endophytica. The sequence goes on from NZ_JANYMP010000001.1 coordinate 796,778, forward strand.
CGCCAAGATCAACGCCACCGACGTCGACATCCACTACTACCTCGACGGCACGTGGGTCGGCCAGCACCGCGGCGCGGGTTTCGTGAACCAACCGATGTGGATCATCCTGAACCTCCAGATGGAGGGCTCGTCCGGCGCGCCGGGGCCGTCCGCGGAGACGTACTACCGGGCCCGCGAGGTCTACGTCGGCAGGACGCGGGCCTGACCGGCCGCCTGGTCGTCGTGCGCCGCGCGGTGGGCCAGCACGTCGTCCATGTGCGCCTCGGCCCACGCCTTGACGCCGCGCACCATCCGGTGCAGTGAGAGACCGAGGTCGGTCAGCTCGTAGGTGACCGTGACGGGCACGGTCGGCGTGGCGGTGCGGGTGATCAGGCCGTCGCGCTCCAGCGAGCGCAGCGTCTGGGTGAGCATCTTCTGGCTGACACCGGCCAGCAGCCGGGACAGCTCCGAGTAGCGCATCGACCGGGGCTGCCCGGAGCAGTCGCCGCCGAACTCGTGCGGGGCGTCGCTGCCCAGCGCGGACAGGACCAGCGTGACCCACTTGTCGGAGATCCGGTCCAGCAGCTTGCGGCTGGGGCACAGCGCCAGGAAGGCGTCGTACTCGGCCTTGGCGCGCGCCCTCTGCTGGGCCGCCGTCGTCGTCGCCATCGCCCGTTCCTCTCACCCGTGGGTGGCCTACGCACTTCGAAGTGCGTACTTCCCGTCAGGAAGCTACCCACCCAGTATTGGTGCAAGGAGCCGTCAGGCACCACCCCGGCGCACCACGAAGGGCAGAACCTTGAGCACGCTCTCCACCACCTCGCTCCCCGGCGGCACCTGGACCCTCGGGGACCTGGAGGTCACCCGGTTCGGCTACGGGGCCATGCAGCTCGCCGGTCCGGGGGTCATGGGACCGCCCGCCGACCACGACGGCGCGCTCGCCGTCCTCCGCGAGGTCGTCGAACTCGGCATCACCCACGTCGACACCAGCGACGCCTACGGGCCGCACGTCACCAACCGGCTGATCCGCGAGGCGCTGCACCCGTACCCCGACTCTCTGCACGTCGTGACCAAGGTCGGCGCGACCCGCGACGAGCACGGCGGCTGGCCGCCTGCCCGGCAGCCGGAGGCCCTGCGCCGCTCGGTCCACGAGAACCTCGACACCCTCGGCCTCGACGTGCTCGACCTGGTCAACCTCCGGCTCGGCGACGCCACCGGACCGCTGGCCGGGTCGCTCGCCGAGCCGTTCGAGGCGCTCGTCGAACTCCAGCGGCAGGGCTTGATCCGGCACCTCGGCGTGAGCAACGCGACGGCCGAGCAGGTCGCCGAGGCCCGGACGATCGCGCCGATCGCGTGCGTGCAGAACAGGTACAACCTCGCCCACCGCGAAGACGACGCCCTGGTCGACGAACTCGCCGGGCTGGGCATCGCCTACGTGCCCTTCTTCCCGCTCGGCGGCTTCAGCCCGCTCCAGTCCTCCGCGCTGTCGGCCGTGGCCGCCCGGCTGGGCTCCACGCCGATGTCGGTCGCGCTGGCCTGGCTGCTGCGCCGGTCACCGAACGTCCTGCTGATCCCCGGCACGTCGTCCACGGCGCACCTGCGCGAGAACGTCGGCGGCGCTGCGCTCCCGCTCTCCGAGCAGGACCTCGCCGACCTGGACGGGATCGGCGCGGCGGGCTGAGCCGCCGGGCGTGGCGA
>NZ_JANYMP010000001.1:798466-800200 GCF_025061645.1 Umezawaea endophytica
GCGAGCGTGCTCGCCACGCCCGGCCGGGCCTCAGAGCCGTGCCTTGCCCTTCGCCGCGACGGACCCGCCGACCTGGGCGAGCCGGTCCGCCGCGCGCTCCTTGGCGGTGCCGCGGGAGTGCTCGGCGGACTTGGCGTCGGCCGCCGACGGGTCGGTCCGCTCGCCGACGACCCCGCCGCGCACCCGGTTGTTGGCCGCCACCTCGGCCACCGGGTTGTTCGCGGTCAGCGCGAGCGAACCGTTGATCACGTTGTCGTCCAGCGTCGTGCGGCCACCGGTGGTGTTGGAGATGCCGACGTCCCTGGCGAAGTAGCCGCCGGAGGCGCAGGTGTCGAGGCCGCCGTTCGGTCCGAGCTGGACACCGCCGAGGTTGCCCGCGAACGTGGCCTTGCCCTGGACCGCGCTGCCGCAGACCACGCTGCCGGTCGCGTTGTTGAGCACGGACAGCGTTCCGTCGACGAAGGTGCCGTGCACGTCCGTCAGGTACGCCCCGTTGGTGCTGATGTTGCCGGTGACCTCGCTGTCGGTCAGGGAGACCTCGCCGACGCCCGCGGTCACGCCGCCGTCGACCTTCGACCCCCGTTCCGCGTACAGGAAACCCTCGATGGTGGTCGAGCCCTTCGGCTGGAGCACCACGCCGCCGATGTCGGTGTTCTTCAGGTACACGCCGAAACCACCGGCGGCCAGGGTGATGGCGCCGTCGATCCGGGTGTCGGTCGAGTCGAGGTAGCCGTCGGCCGCGACGGCGACCGCGCCGTTGACCGTGCCGCCGCTGACCACCAGGTTGCCGCCGGCGGCCACGCGCACGTCGCCGGTGATGGTGGTGCCCCGCAGCGAGCACGACTCGCCCGGCGGCACGTAGAGGTCGTTCGGGACGGTGACGGCTCCACCGCTGCCCACGCAGTACGTCACCAGGTCCGCGTTCGCGTTCTGGGCCGTGCCGATCACCGACGCGGTGACGACGGCGCTCACGATCGCGAGCGCGGATGCGGTCCGTGCAGCCATCTTCGTTCTCCCTGCTCTGCGAAGCTACTTGCCGATGTCGGATCGCGAGGCCGCGCGCACGATGGCGCCCTGCTGCCTGCGGGTCAGGACGCCGCCGGTCACGAGGTTCTCGGTGACCTGCTCGACGTGTCGGACGAAGGCACCGTGGTCCGGGTACCCGCGGTCCTGGTCGACGAGGTCGCTGATGGTGCAGCCGTCGCCGGTGTCGACGTTCGCGACCCCGGTGTCGTCCAGCCCGATGACCACCGTCGGGCGCTCGTCGGAGTCGGGACAGGCGTCGGACCCGCCTCCGACGACCGTGAAGGACACCGACCGCTCCGCCGCGGCGTTGCCCGCGTTGTCGACGGCCCGGTACCGCACGGTGTGCGCGCCCACGGCGCTCACCACGACCGGCGCCGAGTACGCCGTCCACGCGCCGCCGTCCAGCGCGTACTCGACCAGCCGCACCCCGGACTGCGCGTCCGTCGCGGTGATCGTCACCGTCGCCCTGCCCACGTAGTGGCCGTCGGGGTTGGTGGTGCCCGACAGCGCGGCGGACGTCGTCGGGGGCGTGGTGTCGACCGGCGGCACCGGGACGACCGTGAAGCCGACCATGCCCACCGGGGACACGTTCCCGGCCTTGTCGGTCGCCCGGAAGTGCACCATGTGCGACCCCACCTCGGTCACGTCGAACGGTCCCGTGTAGACGGTCCACGCACCCGAATGCACCTGGTACTCACGGGACTCCAC
>NZ_JANYMP010000001.1:800212-839076 GCF_025061645.1 Umezawaea endophytica
GTCGGTCGCCCGGAAGTGCACCATGTGCGACCCCACCTCGGTCACGTCGAACGGTCCCGTGTAGACGGTCCACGCACCCGAATGCACCTGGTACTCACGGGACTCCACACCGGAACCCGCGTCCGTCGCCGTGATCGTCACCGTCGCCTTGCCGACGTAGGCACCACTCGGGTCCTTCGTCCCGGCCACGTCCGCCGACACCGAGGGCGGCGTGACGTCGGAAGGTGGCGCGACGACGCGGAACGACACCGATCCGGCCTCGGAGGTGTTGCCCGCCACGTCGGTCGCCCGGTACCGCACGGTGTGGTCGCCGAGCGCGGTGACGTTCACCGGCTGGGTGTAGGGGGTGAAGCCGCCGCCGTCGACCTCGTGCTCGACGAGTCGCACGCCGGAGCCCGCGTCCGAGGCGTTCACGGTGACCGTCGCGCTGCCGAGGAAATCGCCCGCGGAGTTCTTCTGGCCCGTGACGGTCGCGGACACCGTCGGCGGGGTGACGTCCTCGCCCGCGGGGGCGACGGTGAACTCCCCGGTCATCGACCCGTGACCGGGGATCGAGCAGAAGTAGCGGTACTTGCCGGGGGTGAGCGTGATGGTGGCCTCGTGCCTGCCGTTCTGGGTGTCGAACGGGTTCGCGAGGATGTTCAGGTCGACGTCGTGGTTGTAGCCCTCGGCCGAGGTGTCGAAGGTGAGCGTGTGCGGCATGCCCGTCGTGTTGCCGGTGGCTTCGCTGTTCTCCCAGACGATCTTCGTCACACCTGCCACGGCCGTGGTCGGGGCGGTCTTGTAGCGGGTCACGTCGTTGTCGGCCGTCCAGGTCAGCACCTGCTCCTGGACCTGGACGGGTGCGGCGGACACCGCGGAGGCCGGGACGACCGCGGTCAGCGACACCGAGAGCAGGGCACTGGCCACACCGGCGATCACGCGTCGAAACATGCTGCACCTTCCCTCAGGGGCGGTGGCGGGCCGGTGTGGACCGGCCCGCCGGAGACGACTACAGCGACCGCACCCGGATGTTGCGGAAGTCGATCACGTCGTTGGTGCCGTGGTTCTGCAACCCCAGGAAGCCCGAGGCGAACTGGCGCAGGTCCGTCGGCGGGTCCCCCGCGCGGGAGGACTGCTTGCCCGGCGTGTTGTCGAACTCGTTGATCACCACGCCGTTGCGGATCATCGTGTAGTGCTGGCCGACCACCCGGATCTCGTAGTCGTTCCACACGCCCTTCGGGGTCGCGCCCGCGTCCGGCAGGGTCCTCGGGTCGAAGTTGTAGACCGAGCCCGTCTTCTGCGGCTCGCCGGTGTCGCCGTCGTAGATCTGGATCTCGTGCCCGCAGAAGATCGCGACCCAGGCGGGCGAGGTCCGCGCCGAGCCCACGGTCCCGCAACTGCCCGGCGGACGTTCCGCCAGCGGGGTGCGCGGATCCGGGAACCTGGTGAAGACGCCGCTGTTGGCGCGGGTGCCCTCCGGTGACATGTCGCGGAACTGGAGCCGCACCGAGAAGTCGCCGAACTGCTTGCCCGTGTAGTACAGCATCCCCAGCCCACCGGAGGAGCGCAGCGAGCCGTCCTGCTGGATCGAGAACGACCCGCTCGGGGCCTGCGCCCAGTCCTGCAACGACTTCGCCGTGCCGTCGAAGATCGACTCGTACCCGGTGTTGCCCGGCTTGCCGATGTCCGACCCCGCGGCCGTGCGGACCACCGCGCCGTTCTCGCGGGCGGTGATCACCCCGTCCTTCTGCAACTGGTCGGCGACCGCGGTGACGTGGCGGACGAAGGCGCCGTGGTCGGGCCACGGGCTCTCGTCGTCGATCAGGTCGTTGACCGTGCACCCGCCGCCGACGGGCTTGTTGGCGACACCGGAGTCCGAATCGCCCAGCCACACCGTGCCGCGGCCGTCCGACACCGCGCAGCCGACGTTCACGGCGACCGGGACCACCTGCGTCTCCCCGTCCGCGTAGGTCACGGTGAGCTTGGCCTGGTAGGTCCCGACCCTCGCGTAGGTGTGCCGCGGGTCGGCCTCGGTCGACGAGCCGCCGTCGCCGAAGTCCCAGCGGTAGGACGCGCCGCCGGACCGGGAGCCGGTGAAGCCGACGGTGAGCGGCTTGTCCTGCACCGCCACGGAGGTCGCGGCGGGCACGGGCGTCTTGGCGCCGCCCTGGTAGGTGACCCGGATCAGCTTCTGGTTGGCGTGCAGGGTGAAGAACCCGCCGCCGTAGTCGAGCAGGTAGAGCGCGCCGTCGTTGCCGAACTTCGCGTCCATCCAGCTCTGGAGCCGGTCGTTCCCGCTGCCGCCGGGGATGATGGCGCGCAGCGACTCGGCGAAGACCGGTGGGGCGGCGGTCGGGACACCGGCCGGGTCGACGGTCACCGCGATCCGGTTGGCGGCGTTGGACTGGTCGCCGATGAACCACCTGTCGTCCCAGTACTCCGGCCACGCGACACCGCTGGCGGTGTTCACCAGCTCCCGGTGGTAGGTGGGCCCGGTCATCACGGCCTGGCCGCCACCGCGCAGGTACGGCTGCGTGTAGGTGGCCTCGGCCGCCTTGTAGCTGGGGATGCCGCTGCCGTCGGGGCGGTCCGGGAAGACCGGGCCGCCGCCGTCCGGCGCGTACCAGATCATGTTGTTCTTGACCGGCGGCAGGTCTACCAGACCGGTGTTGCGCGGCGAGTCGTTCTTCGGCGCGTCGCAGTCGTACCAGCCGGTCAGCTTCGTCGCGTCGGTGGTGCTCCGGTCCCGGTAGGGCTGCTTGTTGCCCATGCAGTACGGCCACCCGTGGTTGCCCGCCTCGGTGATGATCGTCGCGGTCTCGTACTTGGCGGGCCCGAGGTCCGGGCTCGGCGAGGTCGCGTCCGGACCGACCCACGCGGCGGTCAGCCACTGGGTGGTCGGGTCGATCTGGAGGCGGGAGATGTTGCGCACGCCCATCACGTAGATCTCCGCGCGCGTCTTGTCCGTGCCGGGCGGGAACAGGTTGCCCTGCGGGATCGTGTACGTGCCGTCCGGCTCGGGGTGGATCCGGATGATCTTGCCGTTCAGGTCGTTCGTGTTGCCCGCCGTGCGCCGGGCGTCCTGGAAGGACAGTCCCTGCCAGTCGGCCGTCCAGTTGTTGCCGGAGTAGCCGGAGGAACCCTGCGAGGAGTTGCTGTCGCCGGAGCCGACGTACAGGTTCCCCTTGGCGTCGAAGGCCATGCCGCCGCCCGCGTGGCAGCAGCTGTGTTGCTGGACCTCCCACTGGAGCAGGTCCTTGCGGGTGGCGAGGTCGATCGTCTGCGCGGCCCGGTCGTAGGTGAGCCGCGAGACGGTCCGCTTGCCGGTCCGCTTCTCCCGGTCGACGGTGTCGTGCGGCATCCAGTAGACGTAGAGCCAGCCGTTCTCGGCGAAGGCCGGGTCGGGCACGATGCCCAGCAGGCCCTCCTCGTTCTTCACCAGCTCGGACCCGCTGCCCCGGTTGCCCATCACGGGCAGCGTGGCCAGCAGCGAGACCTGTTTGGTGGCGGGCTTGAACTGGTGGATCGTGCCGCAGCCGAGGCCGACCTTCGGGTCGGTCCACTCGACGACCGGGCCGCTCGGGCAGGCCCCCTTGCCGACGTAGAAGATCGTGCCGTCCGAGGCGACGGTCAGGCCGTGCGGTTCACCGATCTGGTCGAGCTGACCGGTCTGGTTGGCCGCGGTCAGCCGCTCGATCTTGTAGTTCGCGGCGATGGTGGCCTGGCAGTCGCCGCGCACCAGGCCGGTCGTCCACTTCAGGGCCCCGGTCAGGTGGGTGCGGAACGCCTCTTCGCCGAAGCTGGCCTCGGTGTGGCCCATGCCGGTGTAGAAGGACCGCCCGCCCTCGTAGTCGCGGCACCAGGACACCGGGTGGAACGGGCCGTTGGCGCCCTGACCGGCGTCATACCGCCACTCCTCCACCTGGGCGACGGTGTGCACGAGCCCGACCGGGCTCGGGTCCCAGTTGTACCAGCGGTCGGAGCGCGTGATGTTCATCGGCAGGCTCGCGGTCGCCGGGTGCTGCCGGTCGAGGACGTTCACCACGGACTCGTGCACGTCCGGCGTCGGCGGCTGGTCGCCGGAGACCAGCCGCAGGTCGGCGAGCTGGAGCAGCGGCTCACCCGAGTTGGCCGTGATGTTCAGGCGGTAGTGCAGGAACGGCTTCGGGTCCGCGATGGTGAACGTCCGGGTCTGGAGGCGCTCCGGGAACGCCTGACCGGTCTGGCGGTCGATGTCGGTCCAGGCCGTGCCGTCCGCCGAGCCCTGCAACGTCCAGTCCTTCGGGTCGCGGCCCTGGCTGTCGTTCGCCGACGTCAGCGTGTAGCGCTTCGCCGCGACGGCCGCGCGCAGCCGGTAGGCGACCCACCCCGTCGGGGTGCGGGCGAGCCACTTGGTGGCCGCGTTGCCGTCGGTCAGCTTCTCCTTGGTCTCGTTCGGCGGGTTCTCCCCGCTCGCCGTCACCGCCTCCACCACGGGCTCGCTGCCGACCGGCCGGGTGCCGATCAGGCCGGTGAACCAGGTCGACTGCTCCTGCGCCTTGGCCGCGTCGGCCACGCCGAGGAACCCGCCGCCCGCCTTCACGTAGCTCTGGAGCACCGCTTCCTGCTCCGTGCTGAGGGTCGTGCCCTTCGCCGACAGGAACACGACACCGCGGTAGCGGGCGAGGTTGTCCGCCGTGAACGCGGCGGGATCCGACGACGACTGCACCGCGATGCCGTTGGCCGCGCCGATCTCCCGGATCGCCTCGACCGCGCGCTCGACGGGGTCCTGCTGCTCGGCGGCGGCGCCGTGGAAGACCAGGACGGACACCGCCGCGGCGGCGGTGGCCGCGGGGGCCGGTGACGGTTGAGCCGCGTCCGCGGACGCGGAAGTCAGCGAACCACCGATCACCGCCACCACGGCGGTGATCGTCAACAAGACGTTCGTGCCCGTCCTCCCGCGGCGTCCGCGTGGAGAGGTCCTTGGCCCCATCCCTCACTCCTTAGCCGTGGCAAGGCCACGAGGTCATCGTGATGACGAGTGTTGGTGCTGTGCCTGTCCGTCGGCCGGGCTCGGCGCGGGCTCGGGAGCCTGCGCGGCGGCCGTGCCGTGGGCGTGCCCGTGGAAGCGGTCGATCGCCTCCTGGGCGCCGGGCGGCATGCCGCCGTCGGCCGTGCGCACCAGGAAGATCCCGGACATCCCGGTCTCCGAGTGGTTCTGCACGTGGCAGTGGTACATCCACGCGCCGGGTCCGACGCCCTCCCCCGCCAGCACCTGGAACCCGAAGGAGCTGCCGGGGTTCAGGTCCTTGTTGTCGACCACCTGGCTGGGGTCGGTCGGGCCCTCGAGCATGCCCGTGCGGTTGTCGGCCCACCGGTGCGCGTGCAGGTGGAAGGTGTGGAACTGGTTGCCGTGGCCGATCGCGATCCACTCGACCCGCTGGCCGAGGTTGGCCTCGAACATCGGCGTGTTCGGCGCGACCTGGTTGTTGATGGACATCTCGTTGAACACGACGGTGAACTGCTTGTCCGGCAGGATGTCACCGCGGCGGCGCACCACCAGCGCGCCGTACAGGCCGCGGGCGATGCCCAACGTGCCGTGGTCGGTGCCCATGGCGTGGTCGTGATAATGCCAGTATCCCGCGCTGCCCGGCATCCAACGCCTTCCGGAGGCGAGGAACATCTCCCGCGAACGCCAAATGTAGGTGCGGGTTTCGCCCGGATTGTTGAATGACGCGTTGAGTGGACTTCCGTCGGACTCGACGCTGTAGTCCACGCCGTGCGGGTGGATGGACATTCGGCGGTCGGTGTTGTTGACGAGGGTGATTTCCAGCGTGTCACCCTCGTAGATCTCCAGCACCGGTCCGGGGATCGTCGCCCGACCGGGTTCGAGGCCGTAGCCGTACAGGTTTCCGGGCAACGCCTCCGCGTACACGGTGACCTTCCGGACCGTTCCCGCCCGAGCACTGGCGGAGTCGTGGGACCCCGCCGCTCCCAGCGTCATGGCCGCCGGTGCGACCAGCCCCGCCGTGCCGGTGGCCAGCACCGCTCGTCGGGACACCAGTGTCGTGAACCAGCCGGGCCGGGCGCGCTCGTCCATCATTCTCCATCCGGGTTGACTGGAATCGGTTCAGAACGGGACCGGCGGTCCCGGAACCGGAACGACAGCATGAGGGCACGGTGGTACGCGAATATCGGTATACGCATTTCCACTCTCGAAGGCACCATCCGCAAAGTGGTTCCACGGGTGGTTGCCGACGTTGTTCGCCTGGCGCTTCAGTGCGGACCTTTCGCTTGTTCTGCGTCAACTAATGGCAAACTTATGCACGTGTTCGACGAAAGTGAAGGGCCAAGTGGCCCAATGGACCGGACATCCTTTGTCATATCGTCCGGACATCCGGTCCCTCGGGCCTCGAACGGCTTCGCCTTTCGCCGGGACGCCGCGATCAGGGGCGGTCGGCCAGCGCCGCGCCGAGGGTCTCGACCGCGAGGTACGGGTTCAGGTGGGGGTGGCGGCTGCCGACGGCGACGTCCCGCCAGAACCGCTGGAGCGCGTTCGCCGTGCTGAAGCCGCCCGAGCCGTGCAGGTCCAGCATCCGCTCGATCGCGGCCCGGCAGTCGGAGCCGGCGTCCGCGAGGTCCATCCGCAGGCGGGGCAGGTCGGCGTCGGACACCTCCGTCGTGTCCGCCACCCGCGCGACCGCCAGCATGGTGTTCTCCGCGCGGGTCACCAGGTGGGTCGCCTCCGCCAGCCAGTGCCGGGCGCCTGCGGACTCCCCCATCCGGGAGTACGCGGTCATGAACGGCTTGCGGTCCGAGGCGAACATCGCCTCGACGACGTCGAGCGCGCCCCGCGCGGCCCCGACCACCGGGCCGAGCACCGTCATCGAGTAGAGCAGCAGGTCACCCGCGGCGAACCGGTCCGCCGCCACGACCCGCTCGACGGGCACCAGCAGGTCCTCGGCGACCAGGGTGTGGCTGCCCGTGCCGCGCATGCCCGCCACCTGCCAGGTCCGCTCCACGGCCAGGTCGGCCACCGGCACGACGGCGATGGAGAACCGCCCGTCCACCACCACGGCCAGCGAGGCCCACGCCGCGTCCTCGCACCCGGAGACGCTCGGCCACCGGCCGGTGACCCGCACACCTCCGGCCACGTGCTCGCCCTTGGCCGCGGGGACACCCGACCCGCAGAACAGCGCGTCCGGGTCGGCGAAGTACTCGCGCGCATCCGGGAAGCACCTGACGGCGATGTTCTTCGCGGTCACGCACGTGCCCGCGACCCAGGCCGTGGACGGACAGGCCCGGCCCAGGCCCGCGAGGTGCCGGGCGACGGTCTCCGAGCCCGCCCAGGCGCCCCCGTGCTCCTTCGGCACCCGCAGGGCGAAGGTCCCGTCCGCGCGCAGCGCGTCCAGGCTTTCCGCGGCGGGCCGATCGCCCTGTTCGGTCTTCTCGGCGTGGGCGCGCAGGATCGCGCCGGTCTCGTCCCAGGAGGTGTAGTCGATCATGGTGTCGATCCGATCACCGACGCCGGGCGCGCGGCCATGCGCGAGCCGCACCGGTCCATGCGGGGTTGTGCCGCGTGGCTAGCATCGGCCGCATGGACCTGCTGAGCGAGGTGATCCGCTCCATCCGGGTCGGCGGCGTCGGCAGCCGGCTGATCCGGCAGTCACGGGGGGTCCGGTTCTCCGCCTTCTCCGGCAGCGGGTTCCACGTCGTCCTGCGCGGCTCCTGCTGGCTGATCACCGAGGACGAGGACCCGCTCGCGCTGGCGCCGGGCGACGTCGTGCTCACCTCCTCGGGCGCCGAGCACGGCCTCAGCCACGTCCCGTGCGCGCTGGAAGACCTGCCCCTGGCGGTCATGGGCCCGATCCCGCCCGCGCCGGGGGCCTTCGACTTCGAGTTCCTCTGCGGCGCCTACCGGCTCGACCACGGCCTCGCCCCGCAGTACCTGCGCGCGCTGCCCGACCTCATCTCGGTGTCGCCGGACCCCGAGCGCGACCCCGAGATGCGGGCGCTGGTCGAACTGCTGCGCGCGGACGTGTCCGGGCCGCGGATGGGCACCGGGGCCACGCTGCCCGCGATCCTGGACCTGATCCTGGTCACCGTGCTCCGCCTGTGGCACGAGCGGCACGGCACGGCCGGGTGGCCGGACACCGACGACCCGGCCATCGCCGCCGTGCTCCGGCAGATCCACGACGACCCGCGGCGACCGTGGACCGTCGCCCGGCTGAGCGAGGTGGCGGGCCTGCCGAGAACGGCGTTCACGAGGCGCTTCACCGCGGTGGTGGGGAGGCCGCCCATGAGCTACCTGATCGGCTGGCGGCTGAGCAGCGGCGCCCGGCTCCTGCGGGAGACCGACGCCACCCTCGCCACGATCGCCCGCCAGGTCGGCTACTCGACCGAGTTCGCCTTCTCGGCCGCGTTCCGCCGCGAGTACGGCGTGTCCCCCAGCCGCTTCCGCCTGAGCCCGGCGGTCGCCGCCCTGCCGTGACGGCTCGCGTCAGCCGCCCAGCTTCCCGCGCATCTCGATGGCGATCTGCGCCGCGTCGAGGTTGGCCAGCGCGTTCGCCAGGACGTCCGCGTCGAACGTGCCGTTGTCGCGCGCGTCCAGCAGCGCCGACCGCTGCGCCGCGATGACCGCGAGCCGGTGGGTCTTCGCCGTGGTGAACCCCTCCGGCGTGCGCTCGACCTCGGGGAGCGGCGGGACCGTCTCGGCGCTCGACTTCAGCAGCTCCACGATCCCGGCCCACTCGGCGGCGGTCTGCTCGTCGGCCGCGGCGGGGTCGGCGGCGGGCGTGATCCGGCGGAGCAGGGGGCCGATGGTGCCGCCCTGGACCACGAGGGACATCAGCGCGACCGCGAACGCGATGAGCACGAGCACCGAGCGCTGCGGGGTGTCCTCGGGGAGCGTCTGCGCCGCGGCCACGGTCACCGCGCCGCGCATGCCCGCCCACACGACCGCCGTGCCGTCGCGCCACCCGAGCGGCTGGCGGAGGAAGTAGTCGATGTCGGCGAGCAGGCGGGTGACCCGGAGCGCGAACCGGTCCAGTTCCCGTTCCGACGGCCGCCGCCCGCGGGTGTTCACCTCCCCGAACGTCTCCTGCACGCCCTCCGGCGTCCCCATGCGGTCCCGCATGCCCTGGACCCTGGGCTGCATCCTCTCGCGCCGCCTGGCGCGCCTGGCGAGGGTGCGGAGCAGCGGGGCGATGTACGCGGCGCGCACCAGGACCGTCAGCGCGAGCGCCCCGGCCGCGACGAGCACGGACGCGCCGACCCCGGCGTGGTCGCGCTCGACGTTCTCCACGACCGACTTGATCTGCACGCCCATCGACAGGAACACCGCGCCTTCCAGGACCAGTTCCACCGTGCGCCAGTTCTGCCAGTCCGACAGGCGGTTCTGCGGCGAGAGGTCGCGCGGCGCGCGGATGCCGGTGGCGAGACCCGCGACGACGGCCGCGACGAGACCGGACGCCCCGAGGTGCTCGGCGGGCACGGACGCCAGGAACGGCACCGTGAACGACAGGACCGTGTTGACCGTCGGGTCCGTCACCCGCTTGCGGACCACCAGGTTGAGCCACCCGACCAGCCCGCCGATCACCAGCGCGACGGCGACCGAGTAGGAGAACGTGCCGACCGAGCCCCAGAACGAGAACGTCGCGGCCGTCGCGACGATCGCGGTGCGCAACAGCACCAGCGCGGTCGCGTCGTTGAGCAGGCTCTCCCCGTCGAGCATCGCCACGACCCGCTTGGACACCGACGTCCGCTTGACGATCGACGTCGCCACGGCGTCGGTCGGGCTGATGATCGCCCCGAGCGCGACCCCCCACGCGAACCCGAGGCCGGGGACGACGAGCGTGAAGAACCACCCGAGCAGCAGCGCGGTGCCCACGACGAGGACGACGGACAGTCCGCTGATCGCCCCGAACTCGCGGCGGAAGTTCATCGACGGCATCGACACCGCCGACGAGTACAGCAGCGGCGGCAGGACTCCTTCCAGGATCCACTCGGGTTCGACGTGCACCGACTCGAACACCGGCAGGAAGCTCGCCGCGACCCCGATCGCGACGAGCACCAGCGGCGCCGCGACCCCCAGGCGCGGGCCGAAGACGGTCGCGGCGGCGATCACCACGAACCCGGTCACGATCACCACGAGCAGTTCGGTCACGCGCCCACCCTGACACCACTCCGGCCCGCCCCCGTGGATTTCCCGGCGACCGTGTCGGGTGGACGGTCCACAAGGGAGTCACGACCCATCCGACCCGGCCCCCACCCGGCTGAACCACCGCCGAGAACCCGCACGACCACCGGGCCACTCCCCGACCGGCCCCTACTCACCGAACCACCGCCGAACGGCCCGCTCGAACCCCTCACGACCGGGCTCGCGGTCGCCAGTCCAGGCGACGACGCCGTCGGGGCGGACGAGCACGGCGCCGCGTCCCAGGTCGTCCACCGCTCGCCCGGCCGCGTACCGCACGCGGTCCTCCCAGCCCGCGGCCGGAGCGCGCAGGCGCTCGTCGGCGCTGAAGTCGAGCAGCACGCCCCGCCCGTCCCGCACCAGGTCGCCGAGGCGGGTCCCGTCCTCCAGGCGGAACTCCGGGGCGTTGCGGCCGATCAGCGGGTCCTCGTCGCCGAGGTCGTAGCGGATCGAGGTCCCCGACGTCCGGTCGAACACGTAGGTCGTCCCGCCGCGGGTCCCGAGCAGGTCGCGGACCACGCCCTGGAGCGCTTCGGCGTGCGAGCCCGGCCGCATGGTCGCCACCTGGGCGCGCGACCAGTCGAGCACCCGCGCACCGATCGGGTGCCGCTCGCGGGTGTAGGTGTCGAGGAGCCCGTCCGGCGCGTGCCCCCGCACGGTCGCCGCGAGCTTCCACCCCAGGTTCACGGCGTCGCCGATGCCGAGGTTGAGCCCCTGCCCGCCCAGCGGGGAGTGGATGTGGGCGGCGTCGCCCGCGAGCAGGACGCGGCCCCGCCGGTAGGTCGTCGTCTGCATCGCCCGGTCGGTGAAGGTCGAGGCGAGGTGGACCTCGCTCAGCGTCACGTCGGTGCCGGACACCCGGCGCAGGACCGCCTGGAGGTGCTCGGCGGTCGGCGGTCGGGAGCGGTCGAACGCGCCGCCGTCGAAGTCCTGGATGCCGAGGTGTCCGGGGAAGGGCGACTGGAGGTACATGCCGGTCGGCGTCAGCGTGAAGCCGGGGCGCAGCTTCTCGGGATCGGCGATGGTGGCGTGCACGGCGTAGCCGGTGAACATCGGCTCGGTGCCGACGAAGTCGAAGCCCGCGAGCCCGCGCACGGCGCTGCGGCCACCGTCGCAGCCGACCAGCCAGCGCGCCGGGTGCTCGTGCCCACCGGCGTGCGCGACCACGCCGCCCTCGTCCTGCGTGACGGCCGAGACCGCGACACCGCGCCGAACCTCCACGCCGAGCTTCTCCGCCCGCTCGGACAGCACCGCCTCGACCGCTTCGAGGCTCGTCATCACGCCGTCCACCACCGGGCTGGGCAGCCGGAACGGCAGCGCGGTCACGTCGACGTCGGCCGGGTCGAGCATCATCCCGGCGAAGTGGCTCACACCGCGAGGTGCTCGCGGCTCGTCCCCGCCCGGAGCGTCGCGGACGCCCGACGCCGTCAGCAGCGCGTCCAGCATCCCGCGCCGGTAGAACGCCTCGACCGACCCGGCGGACAGCCCCCGCATCCCGAGCGGGTTCGCCTTCCACGGGGTGCGGGGCTCCGGTTCCCGTTCGAGCACCAGGACGGAGCAGCCCGCGAGGCCGAGTTCGCAGGCCAGGAACAGGCCCACCGGACCCGCCCCGACGATCACCACGTCGTGCGCGGGAGAGCCGAGGGGTGGGTCGAGCGCTTCCAGGGGAGCGCGCCCGCTGGTCCGATCCGAGCCGTGCGTCATCGTTTTCCTCCGTCGTCCGTGGTGCCCGCACAGTCGCGCGGGCCGCTCACACGGGGCGCACGCGGCGCTCACACGTTTTGGCGGCACGGGGCCGCGCACGCGAAGATCGGGAGATGAACCGGCTGCGCGTCACGCTGCTCGGCGCGTTCCAGGCGTCGCGCGGTGACGTCGTCCTGCCCGTTCCGGGCGCTCGGCTGCGCGGCCTGGTCGTGCGGCTGGCGCTGGCGGGTGGACGGCCGGTCGAGCCGGGTGTCCTCGTCGACGCGATCTGGGCCGAGGCCCCGCCCGCGGGCGCCGCCCACGCCTTGCAGGCCCTCGTCTCCCGGCTGCGCCGGGCGCTGGGCTCCCCCGACGCCGTCACGCAGGTCGCGGGCGGCTACCGGCTCGCCGTGGACGAGGCCGACGTGGACGCGCCGCGGTTCGAACGGCTCGCCGCCGACGGCCGGCAGCGCCTGCGCGCGGGTGACCCGAACGCCGCGGCGGCCGTGCTCGGCGAAGCCGTGGCGCTGTGGGGCAACCGCGCGGGCACTGAGCCCACGGCCGTCGCCGCGGTGGCGCCCGCCGCCGCGACCCGGCTGGCCCACACCTCCGTCGAGGCCGTCGCCGACCTCGCCGACGCCGAACTGTCCCTCGGCCGTGCCGACGCGGCGGCCACCCGCCTGACCGCCCTGCTCGCCGAGCACCCCGTCCACGAGCGCGCCGCCGCGCTGCTCATGGACGCGCTCGCCGCGGGCGGGCGCCAGGCCGACGCCCTCGCCCTGTACGAGCGGGTCCGCGAGGCACTGGCGGACGTCCTCGGCACCGATCCCGGCACCGCTCTGCGGGAACGCCACCTGGGCCTGCTGCGCGCCGAACGGCCCACCGTCGAGCGGACCAGGCCGAGCACCCTGCCCGTTCCACTGACCAGCTTCGTCGGCCGTGACGCCGACCTGGCCCGGATCGACGCGCTGCTCGCCGCCGGACGCCTGGTCACCGTGCTGGGTCCCGGCGGCGCGGGCAAGACGCGCCTCGCCGTCGAAGCCGTCCGCCGCCGCGAGCACCACGACGGCGCCTGGATGATCGACCTGGCCTCGGTCACCGAACCGGCCAAGGTGGGCGCCGCCGTGCTCGCCGGGACCGGGTCGCGCGGCGGCGCGCTGTTCGAGGCCCGGCCGCGGGCCGACGGCGACGAGGTCGACCTGCTCGTCGACCGGTTCGGCGGCCGGGAGGTCCTGCTGCTGGTCGACAACTGCGAGCACCTGGTCGACGCCGTCGCCCACCTGGTCACGGCGCTGCTGTCCCGGTGCGCCGGGCTGCGCGTGCTCGCCACCAGCCGGGAACCCCTCTCCGTCGACGGCGAGGCGCTGGTGCCGCTCGGCCCGCTCGCGCTGCCGGAGCCGGACGACGGCGTCGACCAGGCCCGGCGAGCGGCGGCGGTGCGGCTGTTCGCCGAGCGGGCCGTCGCCGTGCGCCCCGGCTTCGCCGTCGACGACACCACGCTGCCCGACGTCGTGCGCGTCGTTCGCGGCCTGGACGGGATGCCGCTGGCGCTCGAACTGGCCGCGGCCCGGCTGCGGACGCTGTCGCTGCCCGAACTCGCCGACGGGCTCTCGGACCGGTTCCGCCTGCTCACCACGGGCAGCCGCACCGCGCTGCCCCGCCACCGGACGCTGCGCGCGGTCATCGCCTGGAGCTGGGACCTGCTCGGCGAGCACGAGCGCACGGTCGTCGAACGCGTCTCGGTCCTGCCCGGCGGTGTCACCCGCGCCTCGGCCACCGCGGTCTGCGCGGGCACGGCGGTCCCGGCCGACGAGATCCCCGAACTGCTCGCGGGCCTCGTCGACCGGTCGCTCCTGCACCTCGCGCCCGACCCCGGCCGCTACCGGGTGCTGGAGACGATCCGCGAGTACGGCGTCGACCGCCTGGCCTCGACGGACGCCCTCGGCACCGTCCGCGACCTGGCCGCCGACCACTTCACCCGGCTGGTGGCCCGGTGCGATGCCGAGCTGCGCGGGCCCGACCAGGTGACGGCCATCCGGACCATCGGTGCCGAGTACGACAACGCGCTGGCCGCCCTGCGCCGCCGGTGCGACACCGGCGACGCCGCGGGTGCGGTCGCCCTCGCACTGAGCCTGACCTGGTACTGGCGGATGCTCGGCAGGCTGCCCGACGCGCTGTACTGGCTGGGCGAGGCGCTGGCGGTGCCCGGCGGCGAGCCGACTCCCGACCGGGACTGCGCCCAGGCGATCCTCCTGCTCAACCGGCCGGGCCCGACCGCGGACGCGCAGCGGCGGGAGCTGGCCGACCGGCTGCTCGCGTACCCGGAGCTGCCGGGCCCGCACGCCGCGCTCGCCGCGCACCTGCACGGGGAGAAGACCTGGCTCGCGATCATCGGGCGCCTGGCCGACGGCGACGACGTGTGGCTGTCCGGGCTGGCCCGGCTGTTCCGGGCCCAGTTCGCCGAGAACGCGGGCGAACTCGACCGGATGCGCGTGGACCTGGAGGCGGCCCTGGTGAGCTTCCGCCAGGTCGGCGACCGCTGGTGCCAGGCCGACGCCCTCCAGACGCGCTCCCAGTCGCGGCAGTACGACGACCTCGACGGCGCGCTGGCGGACCTGCGCGAGGCCAGGGCGCTGGCGGACGAGTTCGGCCCGCTCAGCCTCGGCGACGAGGTGTACGGCGACCTGCGCTGGATCGACCTGCACCTGCGGCGCGGCGACACCGACCTGGCGATCACCATGATCGACTCGACCCGTGAGCGCGCGCGGCGCGCGGCCTCGGAGGAGATGCTGGTCCTGCTCGACGCGCGGGAGGCCGACTTCCGGGTGCGGCTCGGCGACCTGGACCGGGCGCGCGACCTGCTCGACACCGCCGACCGCGGCCCGCACGGCGGCGCCACGCTCTCCGGCGACCACGTGCGGACGCTGATCGGCAGCGTGCGGACCGCGCTCCGCCTGGAAACGGGTGACCTCGAGGGCGCGGAGGAGTCGCTGGCCAGTGCGTACGCGGCGGCGCTGAGTTCTCGGGACCTGCCGATCCTGTCGCTGGTGGCGGTGAACGCGGCGGCTCTCGCCGACGCGCGCGGCCGTCACGACGACGCCGCCGTCCTGCTCGGCGCCGCCTCCCGCCTGCGCGGCGCCCACGACCGCACCGACCGGCAGATCCGCGAGCTGACCCGTCGAGGGCGGGCGTCCCTCGGCGAGGACGCCTTCGCCTCGGCGTATGAGAAGGGTTGGGGCCTGGACGGGAAGTCGGCCGCAACCGAGGTCGACCCGGCCCGACGGCACCGGAAACCAGGTGCGGACCACCGGCCCGGTGGTGTCTGATCCGCGCATGGCGATCGAGGTGGACCAGCCGGGGGTCGACGGGCCGGACAGGGCCGGGGACGCGCTGCGGGCGTGGCAGGCCGAGGGGGCGCCGACGCACCTGCACCCCGGTGACCTGGGCTGGTTCCGGCGGTTCGGCGCGGAGGCGACGGCCGCGGCGGTCCGGACCTGGAGCCGGGCCGGGCGGGTCCTCGCCGTCGGCCTGCTCGACGGACCCGGCCTGGTGCGGCTGACGACCGCGCCGGACGCCCGGCGGGACGAGGAGCTGGCGCGGCGGCTGGTCGTGGACCTGACCGGGCCGGAGCGCGGGGTGCTGCCCGCGGGCAGGGCGAACGTCGAGGCGCCTGCGGACGCGCTGCTCCAGGAGCTGCTGCCCGAGCACGGCTGGACCACCGACGAGCCGTGGACACCGCTGCGCCGCGACCTCACCGAGCCGGTGGAGGACCCCGGCGTGCGGGTCGAGGTGGTCGGGCCGGGGTCGGCGGACGTGCGGGCCGCCGTGCAGCGCGCGTCGTTCGACCGGTCGACGTTCACCGACGGGAGCTGGCGCGCGATGGCGGCCGGTCCGCTCTACGCCGACGCCCGGTGCCTGGTCGCCCACGACGAGCAGGGCACCGCGGTGGCGGCGGTGACGGTGTGGTCGGCCGGTCCGGGCAGACCGGGGCTCCTCGAACCGATGGGCGTGCACCGGGACCACCGGCGGCGCGGCCACGGCAGGGCGATCAGCGTCGCCGCCGCGGCCGCTCTCCGCGACCTGGGCTCGTCGAGCGCGATCGTCTGCACCCCCAGCTCCAACACCGGCGCCGTCGCCACCTACGAGTCGGCCGGGTTCCGGCGGCTCCCGGAGGTCCGGGACCTGTACCGGAGTGCCTAGCGCGGCGACCGCTCGCCACCCCCGGGACGCGAGCGGTCACCCGGCTGATCCACGGGTGGCCCCGGCTCCGGGGCCACCCGTGGATCACTCCTTCGCGGCGGCGAACATGCCCGGCTCGTAGGACCCGGCCGGGTTGCGCACGATCACGTTCATCCGGTTGGCCGCGTTGATCAGGGCGACCACGCAGACCAGTGCGGCGACCTGGTCGTCGTCGTAGTGCTTGCGCACCAAGGCCCAGGTCTCGTCCGACACGCCGTCGTGGGCGTCGGCGATCCGGGTGCCCTCCTCGGCGAGCGCCAGCGCGGCCCGTTCGGCGTCGGTGAACACGGTGGCCTCGCGCCAGGCGGCGACCAGGTTGAGCCGGACCGGGGTCTCGCCCGCGGCCGCGGCGTCCTTGCTGTGCATGTCGACGCAGAAGCCGCAGCCGTTGATCTGGCTGGCGCGCAGCAGCACCAGCTCCTGGGTGGGCTTCGGCAGCGCCGCCTGGTCGAGCACCTGGGCGGCGGCGAAGAAGCGCTTGCCGAACTTCGCGGCGATCTCGTTGCCGAGCAGGTCGAATCGGGCGTTCATGACGTGGTCCTCACTCGTCGTCGTGCGGTGGACGACCAGAAGACGTCGCCTCCGCGAACCCCGTGACAGCACGGGGATGTGACGAGTGCCATGGACGCCCGCTGTCACGGAACGGGGGCGTCCGGCGTCTGCTGGGTGACACGGGCGAAGGCGGACAGGAGTCACCATGACCGACGACGAAGATCGCGGCGAGACCACGAACCCAGCCACCACGGCGTTCGTCGCGCACCGCAACCTGCTCTTCACCGTCGCCTACGAGATGCTCGGCTCGGCCGCCGACGCGGAGGACGTGCTCCAGGAGACCTGGCTGCGGTGGGCGGGCGTCGACCTCGACACCGTGCGGGACCAGCGCGCGTACCTGGTCCGGATCACCACGCGCCAGGCGCTCGACCGGCTGCGCGCGCTCGGCCGCCGCAAGGAGTCCTACGTCGGCACCTGGCTGCCCGAGCCGCTGCTGACCACTCCCGACGTGGCCGAGGACGTCGAGCTGGCCGAGAGCGTGTCCATGGCGATGCTGCTGGTGCTGGAGACGCTCGCGCCGACGGAGCGGGCGGTGTTCGTGCTGCGCGAGGTGTTCGACCTCGGGTACGACGAGATCGCCGAGGCCGTCGACAAGAGCCCCGCCGCCGTGCGCCAGGTCGCCCACCGGGCGCGGGCCCACGTCGCCGCGCGCCGACCGCGCGGGGTCGTGTCCTCCGACGAGACCCGAGCCGCGTTCGAGGCGTTCCGGCGGGCGACCGAGACCGGTGATCTCCAGTGCCTGCTGGACGTCCTCGCGCCGGACGTCGTGCTGATCGGCGACGGCGGCGGGATCAGGCAGGCCATCCTGCGACCGCTGGTGGGGGCGGACCGGGTCGCCCGCCTGCTCGTCACCGGCCTCGGCCGGGTGGCCGCCACGGCGACCTTCGAACCGGCCCAGGTCAACGGGCACCCGGCGCTGATCCTGCGGCAGGGCGGTGAGGTCGACACGGTCCTGGCGCTGCGCCTCGACGACGGTCTGGTCACCGGCCTCTACGCCGTCCGCAACCCCGAGAAGCTGTCACGGGTGGAACGGGAGACCGCTCTCTGCCGCTGAGCCCGGCGGAGAGCGGTTCCCCCGCCCTGCCTAGGAGGTCTCGCTCAGGGCGATGTACTTCTCCTCCAGGAACTCCAGGATGCCGTCGGAGCTGCCCTCCCTGCCGAGCCCGCTCTGCTTCACCCCGCCGAACGGCGCCGCCGGGTCGCTCACGACCCCGCGGTTGACCGCGACCATGCCCGCCTCCAGCCGCCGGGCGACGGCGACGGCCTCGCGCTCCTCGCCGAACACGTACGCCATCAGGCCGTAGATGGTGTCGTTCGCCATCCGCACCACCTCGTCGACGTCGTCGTACCGCACGACCGCGACGACGGGACCGAAGATCTCGACCGCGTTGATGGACGACCCGTGCCGCACGTCCGTCAGGAGGGTGACGTCGTAGAAGGCCCCCTTCTCAGAGGACTTCCCGCCGTGGACGAGCGTCGCGCCCTCCTCGACGGCGGTGTCCACGATCGCCGCGACCTTGTCGCGCTCGGTGGTCGAGACGAGCGCCCCGACCTGGTGCGAGCGGTCGAGGCCGGGGCCGACCGTCAGCGCGGCCAGTTCGGCGGTCAGCCTCTCGACGAACTCGTCGTGCCGCGAACCGTGCACGTACACGCGGTTGGCGGCCGTGCAGGCCGCGCCGCCGTTGCGCATCTTCGCCGTCATCGTGCCCTCGATCGTGACGTCCATGTCGGCGCCGGGGAGCACGATCAGCGGCGCGTTCCCGCCCAGTTCCATCGAGGCGCTCACCACGCTGTCGGCGCAGGCGTGCAACAGGTCGCGGCCGACCTCGGTCGACCCGGTGAACGAGAGCTTGCGCACCTCCGGCCGGTCGATCATCCCGGCCACGAGGGGTCCGGTCGGCACCGGGGTCACCAGGTTCACCACACCGCTCGGCACCCCGGCCCGCCGCAGCACCTCGACCACGTACGCCGCCGTCAGCGGGGTTTCCCTGGCGGGCTTGAGGATCGTCGCGCACCCGGCCGCCAGCGCGGGGGCGAGCTTCCTCGTCGCCATGGCGGCGGGGAAGTTCCACGGGGTGATCAGCAGCGAGACGCCGATCGGCTGGCGGTCGACGATGATGCGCTTGTCACCCGCGGGCGAGAGCCGGTACTCCCCTGGGATCCGCACGGCCTCCTCGGCGAACCAGCGGAAGAACTCCTTGGCGTAGTTGGCTTCGCCAACCGCGTCGGCCCAGGACTTGCCGTTCTCGCGGACGATGATCTCGGCGAACCGCTCGACCTCGGCGGTGAGCACCTCGTAGGCGGACCGCAGGAGTTCGCCGCGTTCCCGCGGCGGGGTGGCGGCCCAGCTCTCCTGGGCGTTGGCGGCGGCGTCGACGGCGTCCGAGCAGTCGGCCTCGGTGGCGGCGGCGAAGCGGGCGATCACGCTGGAGTCGGACGGGTCGACCACGTCGAAGCGCTCGCCACCGCCGCCGGGGCGCCACACGCCGTCGATGAAGAGGTCGGCGAGGTAGGTCATCGGTCGCTCCGTTCCGCGAGGGTCCCGGTGTGGGCGTTGTGGAGGATGTCGAGCAGCACGGCCTGGTCCACCGGGATCGGCGCGATCGCGATCAGCCGAGCGGAGCGGGAGGCCAGCTCGGCGAGCTGCGGCAACTGCTGCCGGGAGATCCCGATCTCCTGGAGCGACGCGGGAACGCCGATCGCGTGGTTGAGCGCGACGATCGAGGAGATGGCGTCACGGGCCTTGTCGTCCACAGTGGACGACGCGGACCCGAGGGCTCCGCCGACCGCCGCGATCCGCTCGACGACCCCGGTGTCGGACAGGCACGCCTGGAGCACGTACGGCAGCAGCAGCCCGGTCCCGAGGCCGTGCGGCGTCTTGGTGGCCGCGCCGATCGGGTACTGGAGGGCGTGCGAGAGGTGCGTCCCGGTGGCGCCGAACGAGACGCCCGCGACGAGGCTGCCGAAGGCGACCTCCTCCCGCGCCCGGCGGTTCCCCGGTTCGTCGACCGCCACCGGCAGCGAGGTCCCGAGCAGTTCGACCGCGCGCAGCGCCAGCACGTCGGAGAACGCGTTGCGGCCGGTGAAGACGGGGAGCGTCGTGCCCCAGGAGGG
This sequence comes from Umezawaea endophytica, assembly GCF_025061645.1. Taxonomy (GTDB): domain Bacteria; phylum Actinomycetota; class Actinomycetes; order Mycobacteriales; family Pseudonocardiaceae; genus Umezawaea; species Umezawaea endophytica. The sequence goes on from NZ_JANYMP010000001.1 coordinate 819,957, forward strand.
GTCGAACTGGACGGCGGTGAACGACTCGACCGCGTGGACGAGCGCGTCGACGCCCGCGAACGCGGTCACGCTCCTCGGGGCGCCGAGGGTGAACTCCGGGTCGACGATCGCGGTGGTGGGGATCAGGTACGGGCTCGATATCCCCACCTTCATCTCCCGCTCGGGGTCGGACACCACGGCGACGGGCGTCACCTCCGACCCCGTCCCGGCGGTCGTCGGGACGGCGACCACGGGCAGGGACGGCCCCGGCACCAGGTTCTCGCCGTAGTACCGGCTCAACGGGCCGCCGTGCACGGCCAGCAGCCCGACCAGCTTCGCGGCGTCCAGCGCGCTGCCACCGCCCACGGCCAGGATGACGTCGGGCTGGTGCTCGCGGGCGAACGCAGCCGCGGCCTCCAGCGACGCGGTCGGCAGTTCCGGCAGGACGTCGCTGTGCACGGCGACGTCGAACCCGTCCTCCCGCAGCCGGGTGAGCACCTCGTCGAAGATCGTGGACCCGATCAGGAACGGGTCGACGACCGCGAGCACCCGGTGGCCGCTGAGGCGGAGCACCTCGCTCAACTGCTCGCGCGTCCCGTAGCCGAAGTGGACGCGGGTCGGGAGCCGGAGCGTCCCGGTCATGACGTGGTTCATCGTCCTCCTGCCTCGATGTGCGTCGGGCCCTACTTGAACGCGAGCGCGTTCGGCGGCGACCCCACCCCGCCGACGAGGTTCAGCGGCTTGCACGTCAGGAAGAACTCGTGGACGCCGTCGGCGGCGCAGTCGGCCGCGAGGTCGTCGAGCTTCCAGAGCTCGCCCATCGCCATGCCCAGCAGCGCGATGAGCGGGCGGTGCAGCATCCCGCTGTGGTCCACTCCCCGCTCCGGGGGCCGGTCGTCCGCGGAGCGGAAGTCGGACTCGACCACGGGGTCCGCCTCGACCGCCAGGTTGTCGGCCGCGACGAGGGCGATCTCGTGGTCCCAGAGCCAGCGCAGGACGGATTCCCGCTGCGCCAGCCCTGGTGATCTGTTGCGCTTGGTGAACTCCACGCGCTCCTCGACGGTCTTCGCGGTGTAGTTCTCGGCCCACCCGGTGCGGAGCAGCAGGATGTCGCCGCCCCGCCAGTCGACGCCCTGCGACCGCGCGACCGCGTCGAGCATCGCGTCGTCGATCGCGATCGTCTGCTCGCAGTCGTACGGCAGGCCCTCGGAGGCGAAGTAGCGGGGGACGTCGAGCAGGACACCCCGGCCCGCGATGCCCGACTGCGCCCAGTTGTGGATGCCCAGCGCCGTCGAGCTTTCGTTGTTGTCAGCGGCGGGGAGCCCCCCGTAGAAGCCGTGCTCCGGGTGCCCGATGTGCCGCAGCGCGTCGAGCTGCGAGGTGGACTGGAGGTAGAACGAGTCGAGCCAGTCGTCGCGGTGGAACTCGTTGTTGGCGAAGACGTGGTGCTCGGTGCGGGGCCTGGTCCCGGTCGGGTAGGGCTCGAAGGCGTTGACCGGGTAGTCGAGGTTGAACCGGCGTCCGGTGCGGACCAGCCTGGCGGCGGCGGCAACCCGTTGGGGGGTGAGGAGGTTCACCGTGCCGAGCTGGTCGTCCCGCCCGAAGACGTCCCAGCTCGACCCCGCGGTCTCGGCGTTCGACAGCTCGTCATAGGTCGGCAACACGATTCCTCTCTTGGCCGCCCAGTTCGGCGCTGAGCGCGGCGGCGGTGTTCACCAGCTTGGCGAGGGTGGGCGACCCGGACGAGAGGTCGGCCATCTGGTCGGCTCCGAGCAGCGCGATGGTGGCGCAGATGCCGTACTCGTCGAACACCGGGGCCGCCGCGGCGAACAGGCCGTCGGAGTGGCTCACGATGCCGTAACCGTTGCGCCGGGCCATGAAGACCGCGGCCTCCACCTCCGCCCGCTTGGCGTCCGAGATGCCCTCGGTGGCCCGCTCGAACGCCTGCTCGTCCTGGCAGGACAGGAAGACCCTCATCTGCGCGGAGCTGAGGTCGAGCTGGGTTCCGGTGTGGACGGTCACGACGACCGTGCGGCTGAGGTCCTCGTTGACGAGCGCCACGACCGGCCCGTGCGCGCCCCAGACGGCGAGCACGGTGGTGGTGCGGACGGCGGCGCTGAGCTCCGACAGGTACGGCGGGGCGATCTTGATGACCCGCCGTTGCAGCGCGTGCATCCCGAGCTGCAACATCATGCCGCCCAGGACGAACGTGCCCCGCCGGTGCCCGCGCTCGAGGATGCCCGCCGTGACGAGCGAGGTGCAGTACCGGTACGCCGTCGTCCGGTTGAGCCCGAGCCGCTCGGCCACGTCGGCCGCCGTCAACTCGGTCGTGTGCGGGCCGAAGAGCGAGCAGATCTGGCCGACCCGCTGCACGGCCTGGATGTCGGAGCCGGAGGCGTCACCGGTCGAGTCAACGTTCGTCATGGCAGAACTGTAGTTCACATCGAGAACAGAATCGGTGCGAGATGCGGGTTTCCGCGCCACACCTCAGCCCACCAGCCAGTTGCCGAGCTTGGTCGTGACCGCGTCGAAGTTCTGCGAGTACCAGTCGATGTCCTGGATCACCGACTTCCCGGTGTTCACCGGCCCGTTGACCTCCAGGAGCTTGCCGTTCTCGGAGAGGTTCGGCTTGGCGTTGAGGTTGATCGGCACGACCGCGAGGGCCTCGGCGATCTTCGCCGCGGGCTCGGGCTGCACCAGCGACTGGAGGAAGTCCTCGGCCGCCGCCTTGTGCTTCGAGCCGAGCGGCACGGCGAGCGCGTTGAGGGTGACCACGGTGGTGTCCCAGACCATCTTGACGTTCTTCTTGTCGTTGAGCAGGGAGATCATCCGCGAGTCGGGGAGGAGGAACATGTCGACCTGGTCGGCGCTGGCCGCCTGCTGCAACGCGCCGACGTTCGCGGCGAACAGGGTGTCCTTCCGGATGGTGTCCCACTTCCTCAGCGCGCGGTCGACGTCGAGCGGGTAGATCTTGTCCGGCGCGACGCCGTCGGCGAGCAGCGGGAACTCCAGGATCCCGTTCTGGAGGTTGGTGATGACGCCGCGCTTGCCGGGGAACTTGCCCGTGTCGAAGAAGTCCTTCAGCGTCTTGGGGCCCTCCGGGTACTTGGCCGCGTTATAGCCGAAGATCGTGGCGTTCGACCAGTTGCCGACGTAGCACTCCCCGATCGCCTGCGGCGTGAAGTCCTTGGGGTCCAGCTTGGGCACCGACAGCTTCTCGAAGAGCGTCCCGCAGTTCTGCTTCGCGGCGGCGGGCGCCACCGACATGACGTCCCACTGCACGACGCCCGCCTGCACCTGGGCCTTGACCTGGGCGACGTCGGCGGGCGAGGAGTTGGCGAAGGTGATGTTGGGGTGCGCGGCGGTGTAGGGCTCCTGGAACGCCTTGATCTGCGCGTCCTGCCCGGACCCGCCGTAGGAGACGAACGTGAGCTTCTCCGGGCCACCGGTGCCGCTGGCGCTCCCGTCGTCGGCGCTTCCGCAGCTCGCCAGCAGCAGCGTCGCCACGGCGAAGGTGGCGCCCGCAAGGGCGGTTCTTGATCGAGACACCATTGTCCAAACCTCTCGTGGGGAGCCTGCCTGCCAGCCGATCGACACTTGTTCACCAGGTGAACTTACGACTCCGTGATGTGAACAGAATAGCCGCGAATGCCTGGTAGGTACAGCACTGAAGCCCTGAACGGCCCTGTTCGTGGCCGAAACGCGTCCTGCGATCCGCGGGTCCGCCAGTACGCGGGCACGCGAACGGAACGCGCCGTCGGGGGACGGCGGCGCGTTCCGTTCGGACGATCGGGCGGGGAGGACCGGGCCCCGGTCAGGCCGCGACGATCCGCTGCGCCCTCGGCCGCCACCACACCACGACGTCGTCGCCGATGGCGTAGTCGCCGCGGAGCGCGCTGACGCGGGCGCGGCCGAACAGCCCGCGGTCCCCGATCGTGAGCAGCAGCGTGCGGTACGAGCCCATGTACTCGACGTCGCGAACCGCCGCCCGCACGGCGTTGGCGCCGACGGGCACGGCGTCGCGCCCGGCCGCGACCTCGACGTCCTCGGGTCGCACGACGATCGCGCTCCCCTTGCCGACACCGGGGTGCGCGGCGACGGTGGCGGGGTCGACGCCCCAGCTCTCGCCCTCCCACGCGACGGCCCCGCCGAGGTCGGCCTGCCCGAGCTCGAACACGTTCGAGTCGCCGAGGAACCTGGCGGTGAAGAGGGTCTCCGGCTCGGCGTAGAGCTGCTGCGGCGTGCCGACCTGCTCGATGCGCCCGTTGTTGAACAGCGCGATCCGGTCGGCGAGGTTCATCGCCTCCTCCTGGTCGTGCGTCACGAAGACGAACGTGGACCCGACCTCGCGGTGGATCCGGCGGATCTCCGTCTGCAACGCCGACCGCAGGTTGCGGTCGAGCGCGCCGAGCGGTTCGTCCAGCAGGAGGGCCTTGGGTTCGAAGACGATCGCGCGGGCCAGCGCGACCCGCTGCTGCTGCCCGCCGGAGAGCTTCGACGGGTGGGTGTCGTCGCGGCCGGTCAACTGCACGAGTTCCAGGACCTCGGCGACCTTCCTGGCGATCTCCTGCTTGCCCACCTTGCGCTGGCGCAACGGGTACGCGACGTTCTGCGCGATCGTCATGTGCGGGAACAGCGCGTAGTTCTGGAACAGCATGCCGAGGTTGCGGCGGTGCGGCGGCACGTCGCTCACGTCGGCCCCGTCGAGCGAGATCGTGCCCGCGGTGAGGGTCTCGAACCCGGCGATGAGGTTCAGCGTGGTCGTCTTGCCCGACCCGCTCGGCCCGAGCAGCGTCATGAACTCGCCGGGCTCGATCGTCAGCGAGATGTCGTCGACCGCGGGGGCCGCGAGCCCGTAGTCCTTGGTGACGCCCTCCAGGCGGATCTCGGTGCCCCGCTTGGTCTCCCGCGGCGATCCGGTGACCTCCACGGTGGTCTGACGTGTCATGGTCGCGGCTCCTGTCGACTGCCTGCCCGGCCGCGGAGCAGCAGGGGCAGGATGAAGATGATGGTCACGGCCACCACCATCAGGCTCGATGCGGCCGAGATCGTCGGGTCGATCTCGACGGTGACGCTGTTGTACATCTGGACTGGCATGGTCTGGAACAGCGGGGAGCGCAGGAACAGCGCGATCACGACCTCGTCGAACGAGACGATGAACGCGAAGATCCCGCCCGTCAGGACGCCGCGGCTGATCAGCGGCAGCGTCACGCGGACGAACGAGGTCAGCGGCGAGGCGCCGAGCGACGCCGAGGCCTTCAGCAGCCGCTGGTCGAAGCCGCCGAGCGCCCCGGTGACGGAGACGAGCACGTACGGGACGGCGATGGCGGTGTGCGCGAGCACGTACCCGGTCACCGTGCCGGTGAGCCGCCAGCCGAGGAACGAGATGTACACCGCGACCGCGACGACGATCGCGGGCGAGACGATCGGCACCATCAGCAACGTGCGGACGAACCTGGCCGCCCTGCCGTCCAACCGGGACAGCGCCACGGCCGCCGCGGTGCCCACCGTCGTGGCCAGCACCGCGGTGAGCGAGGCGACCAGGAACGAGTTGCCGAGCGAGTCGAGCCACACCGGGTTCGTGAAGAAGTTCTCGTACAGCCGCCACGAGAAGCCCGGTGGCGGGAACTGGAACGTCGTCGCGGAGCTGAAGCTCATCGGGATGACGAACAGCGTCGGCAGGATGAAGAAGGCGATGACGAGGCCGCCGACGACCTTGAGCCACCACGGGATCGGGTCGACGGTGTCGGGTCGCCGACGGGTGCGCGCTGGGCTGCTCATCATCGGTCCTTCGGTTGGCTGGTCGCGACCACACCGATCGCGGACACGGTGCCGCCCACCCGGTTCGCCCACACGACGAGCACGAGCGTGATGACCAGCACGACCATGCCGAGCGCTCCCGCGGCGGCGAAGTCGAGCAGGAGGGTGGTGCGCTGGGCGAGCAGTTGGGCGACGAGCGACTGCTGCGGCGACCCGAGCAGGGCGGGTGTCACGTAGAACCCGAGGCTGAGCGTGAACACCAGCATCACGCCCGCCATCACCCCGCCGCGGGACAGCGGCCAGAAGACCTTCCAGAACGCGGCCGTCGGGGACGAGCCGAGGCCCCTGGCGGCGAGCAGCAGCTTCCGGTCGATCGCGCCGAGCGTGCTGAACAGCGGCAGCACCATGAACGGGAGCATCACCTGGGTCATCGCGATCGTGACCCCGGCGGTGGTGCCGTAGAGGACCACGTCGTCGATGCCGACGGCCTCGAACGCGCTCTGCACCGGCCCGCCGTCCTGGAGGATGATGATCCAGGCGAAGTTGCGGGCCATCACGGACGTCCAGAACGGGATCAGCACGACCACCAGCAGGATCCCCCGCGTGCGGGCGCTCACCCGTGTCATCAGGTACGCGTACGGGTAGCCGAGCAGCAGGGCGGCGATCGTCACCGTGGCGGCGGTCAGCGCAGTGCGCCCCAGCACCGTCATGGTCACGCCGTCGGTGAAGAGGTGCTCGTAGTTGGCCAGCGTCAGGTCCGGGTTGGACACGCTGCGGACGAAGGTCTTGCCGAGCGGTACCAGCAGGATTCCGGCCAGCAGGGCGAGCGCGGGCACCAGCGGGAGCCAACTCGACCACCTGATCTTGTTCGAGGACATCCTTGTCCCCTTCCGGCTCGAAGCTGACGGCCAGTAAAGCAAGCCGTTGTTCAGGTCGCAATCGTGAGGTTCAGATCGTGAACTCTCTGTGGCCAGAGTGCACGCGAACAGCGGAAACAGGCGAAATTTGACTTCGCATCCCGAACACGGACCGTGTCAGGCGCTGTACCCGCCGTCGACGGGCAGGACGACGCCGCTGACGTGGCTCGCGCGGTCGCTCAGCAGCCACGCGGCGGCGTTGGCCGTCTCGGTCGTCGTGCCCGCCTTCCGCAGCGGGACCGCGGCGAGCCTGCGCTCCACGGCCGCCGGGTCCTCCGCCCGCCACTTCGCGAACATCGGGGTCTCGGTCGGGCCGGGGGCGATGACGTTGACGCGGATGCCGAGCGGCCCGTTGTCGTGGGCCGCCGTGCGGGTGAGGCCGATGACCGCGTGCTTCGTCGCCTGGTAGGCGCCGAGGCCGGTGTTGCCGCGGAACCCGCCCACGCTGCTCGTGTTGACGATCGACCCACCGGACTCGCGCATCGCCCGGATCTCCTCGCGCAGGCACAGCCAGACGCCCTTGACGTTCACCGCCATGACCCGGTCGAAGTCCTCCTCCGACACGTCGTCGAGCCTGCCGTACTGGTTGACGCCCGCGTTGTTGAACGCGCCGTCGAGCCTGCCGAACCTGGCGAGCGTCGCGTCGACGAAGCGCGCGACGTCGGCCCCGACGCTGACGTCACCCGCGGTGTGGGCCACGTCGTGGCCCGCCGCGGTGAGGTCGTCGGTGAGCGCCGCGAGCGTCTCCTCCGAGCGCGCCGCGATCATCACCGAGGCGCCCTCCTCGGCGAACACCCTCGCGGCGTCGGCCCCGATGCCGGTGCTCCCGCCGACCACGAGGACGACCTTGCCCGCGAGCAGCCCGGTTCCCGACTGCGTCTGCGCCTGTGCGTTGTCGGACAAGGTGTCCGCCTCCCGGTTCTCGGTGTGATCTTGGTGCCGACCCTGGCACGACGTGCCGGTTCGTGCCCGTCAGCGGTGTTCGCCCGCCGGTCGGCCGACCGACCGTCCCGCCCGGACGGCGGCGGCAGCGGCGGCGCCGAGCAGGCTGGCGTCGTTGCTGAGCATCGTGAACGTGTACCCGGCCTCGACGGCGGCCCGCACCGACTGCTCGGTCGCCCCTCCGGCGTTGCCGATCGGCTTGCCCGCGGCGGTGCAGCCCGCGATGGCCAGTGCGATCAGCTCGACGACGCGGGGGTCGCCCTCGGTGGTCGACTCGGAGGTGCTGAGGTCCGCGGCGCCGACGAGCAGCGCGTCCACACCGTCCACCGAGGCGATCTCCTTCGCCGACCTGGCCGCGTCCGCGCTCTCGACCTGCGCGATGAACACGACCTCCTCCTGGCCGAAGCGCAGGTACTCGGCCCGGTCCAGCGCGCCCCAGGCACCCGCGCGGCTCGTCGCGCCGACACCCCTCGTGCCCAGCGGCGGGAAGCGGACGGCCCGCACCGCCGCCTCGGCCTCGGCGACCGTGTCGACGTGCGGCAGCATGATCCCCTCCGCGCCCGAGTCGAGGACGCGTTGGACGACGCCGGCGTCCAGCGCGGGGATCCGCACGATCGGCGCCACGCCCAGGTGGCTCGCGGTGCCGATCAGCCGGTAGGCCGTCTCCAGGTCGATCGGCGAGTGCTCGAGGTCGATCACCACGAAGTCGAAGCCCGCCAGCGCGATCAGCTCGACGCTCTCCACCACCGGGAGCTTCACCCACGTGCCGAGCGCGGGCCCGTCGGGACGGGCGAGCGCGGCGCGGAACAGGCTCCTGCGCGGCGCCGTCATCGGGCGGGGTAGTCGGTCGCGTTGAGCACCCAGCCGGGACGGGCGGAGAAGTCCTGCCGCGGCGGGGAGAAGATGTCGACGAGCTGCTGGTGCGGTCCGACGCCCTGGGTCGTGTGGACGCTCGGCGGCGGGATGACGGTCACCGACGGTGAGCCGACCCGGCCGTGGTCCTCGGGCCGCCAGGCGGTCGAGTCCGGCCCCCACGGGTACTGCATGTGGTGGATGAACTCGCCCTTGAGCGCCAGCGAGAGCTGTTCGAAGTCGTCGTGGTGGTGCGGGGAGAGCTTGAGCGGGTCGCGCGGCGTGCGCTCCTCGGCGAGGAAGTTCACCATCAGGTTCGTGGTCCGGAAGATCCGGCCGAACCTGCCCTCGGCGATCGGCGTCTCCGCGAGCCGGTGGACGCGCAGCCGGAAACCGCCCACCGGGTCCGGCCACGGCACGAGCGGGGCGCAGCGCGGGTCCGGCTCGGCGTAGGCGTCGGCGTTGGCCGCCGCGGCGCGCAGGTCCTCGGCGACGGAGGAGAACACCCGGATGACGGGGCCCGCGGTCCGCGCCTCGACGACGCTGTCGCCCGGCGGGACCACGACGAACGCCTCCTCGGCCACCTCCGCCTTCTCGCCGCCTGCGACGACCCGGATCGAGGCGCTGTCGGAGTGCAGCAGGAGGGCGTACTCGTCGGGCTGGTCGTCGCGGATGAAGCAGTCGCCCGCGACCGCGTCGGTGTAGGCGAGCACCACGTTCTGCCCGCGCACGACCCAGGTCCGGCTGCCCGCGGGGCTGACGGTGGTCGGCGGCTGACCGGTGAACTCCAGGTACTGGGCCGCGGCGACGGGGGTGGACGGGTCGACCGCCACCCGGTCGGGCGGGACGCTCGCCAACTGCGACCTGATGTCGTCCTTGGCGTACATCGTCATGTCGACACCTCTCGTGATCGTTGGGTGGTGGTGTTCCGCGCGCCCTTGAGGACCAGCGCCTTGCGGACGTCGGCGGGCGTCGCGATCTCCTTGCCCAGTCCGGTGAGGACCTCCCGGACCTTGCGCACCTGCTGGGCGTTGCCGGTCGCCTTCTCGCCCTTGCCGATGTACAGGTTGTCCTCCAGGCCGACGCGCACGTGACCGCCCAGCCACGCGCTGTGCGTGCAGAACTCCAGTTGGTGGCGGCCCGCGGCGAAGGCGGAGAAGTGGTAGTCGTCGCCGAAGAGCTTGTCCGCGATGGCGACCATGTGCGTGAGGTTGGCGTGGTCGGCCCCGATGCCGCCGAGGATCCCGAAGACGCCTTGGACGAGGAACGGCGGCTTGGCGAGACCGCGGTCGGCGAAGTGGGCGAGGGTGTACAGGTGGCCGATGTCGTAGCACTCGTACTCGAACCTGGTCCCGCCCCGCTCCCCCAGCTCCCGCAGCGAGTACTCGATCTGCTCGAAGGAGTTGATGAACGGCTTGCGGTAGGTGTTCTCGACGTAGGGCTTCTCCCACGCGTGCTTCCAGTTCGTCACCTTGTCGGCGATGCCGGAGTAGACGAAGTTCATCGAGCCCATGTTGAGCGAGGCCAGCTCGGGGCTGAACCGGGCCGCCGCGGCGAGCCGCTCCTCGATGGTCATCGACGACGCGCCGCCGGTGGTGATGTTGACGACCGCGTCGCACGCCGCCGCGATCGGCGGGATGATCTCCTCGAACACCTCGGGTTCGAACGCGGGCCTGCCGTCCTCCGGGTGCCTGGCGTGCAGGTGGATGACGGCCGCTCCGGCCTCCGCCGCGGCCAGCGACTCCTCGACGATCTGCTGGGGCGTGATCGGCAGGTGGTCGCTCTGCGACGGCACGTGGACCGAACCCGTCACCGCGACGCTGATGATCACGCGGTCCGCGGCGATCACGACGGGTCGTCCTCCAGGCCCAGCAGGAACGCGGGGTTGCCCGCGATCATCCGCCGGACGTCCTTCTCGGGCACACCGTGGTCGAGGAGCGCCCCGACGAGGTAGAGGTAGCCGTCGACGGGCAGCGGGTTGCCCTCCTGGCCGAGGTCGGACGAGATGACCGTCCTCTCGGGACCGACGCGGTCGATCCAGTCCAGGAGCTGCTTGATCGGCCACCCGATCGCGGTCACCTCGGGGTGGTACATGGCGATCTCGTGCTCGACGTAGGCGCCGAGCCCCACCAGTTCCTCGATGTCGGACTCCGACGCGCCGACGATGAAGTCGGGGTGCTGGAGGAGCAGCCGCCGGACGCCCTTGTCCTTGGCGACCCGGAACAGCGCCTTGGCGGGCTCGCCGCCCAGGTGGCCGCCGGTGAGCAGCGCGCCGGTCTCGGCGACGATGTCGACGACGCCGCGCGTGCCCGCCGAGACCTCCCCGGACTCGTCGAAGATGGACACCTCCGTCTCGGCCAGGTCGATGGCGGCCGCGGGGAAGTCACCGCCGTGGCTGTGGTGGTCGATGTGCTGGCGCGAGCACGTGGTCGGCGCCCAGACGCACCGCCCGCCCATCCGCAGGCTCATCGCGACGGCCGACGGGTTCATCCCGCCGACCTCGCTGTTGAGCGCGACCCCGCCGTACACCGGCGTCGGCGCGTCCGCGAGCCAGGTGCTCATGGCGAGCAGGTCCATCACCGTGTTGTGGTGGTGCGACTTGACGAGGATCGCCCGCATGCCGATGCGCGCCCCGTCGTAGGAGGCCTCGACGTGGTTCAGCCGCCGCGGGAACGGACTGGGCCCCGAGTGGCAGTGCAGGTCCACGGCGCCGTTCAGGACCTTCAGCAACGCCGGTGAGACCGGCTGCGCTTCCCCGGCTGAGAGCATGTGCGACCTCCGTGAGGTACGGACTGTGAACAGTTCGTTCAGCATACGGATCGCACTGGACCCTGTCTACGACAACGACGATGCGCGCCTGCCCGCGACCAGGGCCAAGGGGCGCCCAAAAGGGCGCCTGGCCAGCGCTGATGACCGAAGTGGACTTGTGTCGCAGCAGCCATGAGAGGCAGCGGAATCGGTGGCCAGACCTCAAGACCGGGTGTTCTCACCGGTACAAAGAGGACAACATGTTCACTATGCGGATTGCCTGCACGTCACGGTGAACAACGGTGATGCCGGACCGGACCGACCCGGTCCGCCACCCCGGCAGGTCGGGTCAGACCTCCAGCGCCCAGCGCACGTGCCCCGTCGTGGGCACGAACCCGGCCTTCTCGAAGATCCCGGACGCCCCGAAGGGGCTCGCCGAGTCCACGCTGGCGCTCGCGCGGTCGTACCCCTGGTCGGCGGCGGCCCGCAGCGCGTGCCCGATCAGCGCGCCGGCGACACCGCGCCGCCGATGGGCCCGCACCGTTCCGACGAGCATGAGGTGCGCGTCGCGAACGCCCGTGGCGGCCGTGTCGGCGTCCCAGCACATGGTCACGACCAGGCCAACCGGAGCCCCGCTCGCCCCGTCCCGGAGCAGGAAGCTGACCTCGGGCCGGAACGTCTGGTTGGTGATCTTGTTCCGCCACTGGTCGGCGGGCATCGGCGCCGAGCCCCAGTGGTCCTCGAACGACTCGTTCCGGACGAGCCGGAAGTCCTCGTCGTTCTCCTCCGACCACGCCTCGACCCGCAGCCCGTCGGGCATCGCCGCGTCGCCGAGCGCGCCGGCCAGCGGGTGCTCCAGGTACCGGTAGTACCGGACCGGCGCGAAGCCGCGGGAGCGGACGAGTTCGTCCACCCCGGCGATGTGCTCCGCCTTGTGGACGTCGACCACGAGCTTCAGCGCCGGGTGGTGCAGCGCGTGCACCACCTCCGCCGCCGCCACCCCGGCGTCCAGCAGCCTGGCGCCGACACCCCGGCGGCGGTGGTCGGGGTGGACCCCGCCGTCCAGGAAGACCCGGTGGACCTCCTCCGCGACCGGCCGGTAGCGGATCTTCATGTAACCGACCATCACGTCGCCGTCGAACGCGGCGAGGCTCGCGCGCTCCAGGTCCGCGTAGGGGTCGACCAGCTCCTGGAGCGTGTCCTCCTCGTCGTAGTTCTCGCCGATCCGGTCGACGGTCTCGATGGCGTTGAGGAGGTCGGCCGACGCCTTGGCGTCCTCGGTGGTGAGGGGCCGCCACGTCAGGGAGGGGGGCTGTTCGCGCATCCGGTCGACGCTAATCCGGCGCGGACCGGTTGTCGCCCCGTTTCCCCGGCCGCGCACGGCAAGGGCTTCCCACGGCCGCGACCAGGCGATCTTCAGCCGCTCCCGGCACCACCGCCCGCCCCTCACGTCCGAGGTGAACCGGTACCGGAAGGTAGTGACTAACCGCGCAACCCCCGGTATAACTTGTTCTCATAGGTCAAGAGTGAGGAACATCACATGACCAACACAATGACGTGTGCCAATGGTTTCGAGGGCTTAACCCGACGCACCTTCATCGCTGGAACCGGTTCTATTCTTGGGGGCGTGGCCCTCGGCGGTCACGCTTCCGCGGCACGAGCTGAAGCCGCGGCCCCTCCCATAGCCGACGCGGCCACCGTCCCCGCACTGGTGATCGGCACCGGGTACGGCGGTTCCGTGGCGGCACTCCGCCTCGCGCAAGCGGGGGTCGACGTCCACATGGTCGAGATGGGCATGGCGTGGGACACGCCCGGCTCCGACGGGAAGATCTTCGCCAACACCACGACACCCGACCAGCGGTCGTTCTGGCTCCGCACCAGGACGAAGCAGCCGCTGAGCAACTTCCTCGGGTTCCCCATCGACAAGGCGATCCCGCGCTACACCGGGGTCCTCGACGCCGAGGAGTTCAGCGGCATCACCGTCTACCAGGGCCGCGGCGTCGGCGGCGGGTCGCTCGTCAACGGCGGCATGGCGGTCACGCCCAAGCGCGAGTACTTCAGCGGCGTCCTGCCCACGGTCAACGCCGACGAGATGTACAACGTCTTCTACCCGCGCGCCAACGCCGAACTGGGGGTCAGCTACATCGACCCGGCCTGGTTCGACACCACCGAGTGCTACCAGTACTCCAGGGTCGGTCGCAAGCACGCCCAGCGGTCCGGCTTCCCGTTCGTCTACGTGCCGTCCGTGTACGACTGGACGTACATGAAGCAGGAGGCGGCCGGGACCGCGACGAAGTCGGCGCTGGCCGGTGAGATCCTCTACGGCAACAACCACGGCAAGAAGTCGTTGCAGAAGACCTACATCGCGCGGATCAGGGCGACCGGCAGGGTCACCATCTCGCCGCTGCACAAGGTCACCTCGGTCGCGCCCGCGACCGGTGGCGGGTACACGGTCACCATCGACCAGATCAACACCAACGGCGACACGGTGGCCACGAAGATCGTGACCGCGGCCAAGGTGTTCTTCGCGGCGGGCAGCGTCGGCACCAGCAAGCTGCTGGTCAAGCTGAGGTCCACCGGCGCGCTGCCGAACCTGAGCGCCGAGGTCGGCAAGGGCTGGGGCGACAACGGCAACGTCATGTGCGGACGCGCCAACCACCTGTGGGACCCCACGGGCAGCCTCCAGTCGTCGATCCCCACCGCCGGTATCGACAACTGGGCGGCCGGGGGCGCTTTCGCCGAGGTGGCACCGCTACCGACCGGGATCGAGACCTTCGCCTCGTTCTACCTGTCCATCACCAAGAACACCAACCGCGCCGAGTTCTCCTGGAACGCCGCCGCGGGCAAGGCCGACCTGAACTGGCAGACCGCCTGGAAGGAACCGTCCATCACGGCGGCGAAGACGATCTTCGACAAGATCAACTCGAAGGAGGGCACGATCTACCGGACCGACCTCTTCGGCACCTACAAGATCTGGGGCGACCACCTGACGTACCACCCGCTCGGCGGCGCGGTGCTCAACAGGGCCACCGACAACTACGGTCGCCTGCTCGGGTACGCCGGTCTGTACGTCGTGGACGGCGCGCTGATCCCCGGCAACACCAGCGTGAACCCGTTCGTCACCATCACGGCGCTCGCCGAGCGCAACATCGAGAAGATCATCGCCACCGACCTGTGACGACGGTCCTCCGCGGGAACCTGGCTCAGGGCTTCGGCAGCACGCACGCGGTGTCGAGGCCCAGCACGCGGTTCAACCTGCCGAACGCGAGCCACGAACCGATGCTCATGCTCAGCTCCACGATCTCCACCTGGCTGTAGTGCGCGGTCATCCGGGACCAGAACTCGTCGTCGATGCCGTGGTGATCCAGTGCGTACCGCTCGGCGTACTCCGCGGCCAGCCTGGTGCGGTCGTCGAAGGCGTCGGTGGTGCGCCACTGGGTCACCGCGTCGGCGAACTCCTCCTCGACCTTCTGACCGTCCCGGTCGGTCCGCCAGTCGAGGCAGAACAGGCACCCGTTGATCTGGGCGACCCGCAGCCGCGCGGCCTCGAACTCGCGCAGCCCCAGGGTGGTGTGGCTGTACACCGACAGCGAGAGGTTCGCGGCGGCGATCCCGATGCCGGGGACCATCTCGCCCCACACGTAGCCGATCGGGTCCTTGCCCTGCGGGATGTCGATGTTCATCGTGGTGTCCTTCCGAGCTTGCCGACCGCGGGCCGCAACGGGATGTCGAGCGCGTCGTAGAGTCCGGGCTCCGCCTCCACGAGCCAGTCGATGGCGTTCACCAGCCGACCGATCGCGGTCGCGTTCCCGCCTGCGGCGCGGTTCTCGCCCTCGTCGGTGGCCTCGACCGAGACCTCGATGCGCGGGCGCCCTTCGACGATCACCTTGTGAGCGCCCGAACCGGAGGGTGGCACCGGCCAGTCCGGCGCGCACGAGGCGTGGATGCGCGTGACGTGCTCGACGACGATGAGCGGTTCGCCGCCGACGATCCCCTGCACCTCGAACCGCACCGCACCCTGCGTGCCCGCCTCGAACTCGCCCATGGTGCTGGTCGTCACCGTCGTGTCGAGCGCGCGCCGGTCCACGGTCTCGCGGATCTCGTCCAGTTCGACGCCCAGGGCCCTGGCCATCAGCCGGACCTGCCCGCCCCACACCATGGTCGGGACCGTCGCCATGAGCATCGGCGCCTGGTAGTCCATCGGCTGGCCGAAGCCGATCAGGAACCGCACCGCGTCCGGCTGGTCGTAGGTGGAGTAGTCGAAGATCTCCTGGCAGCGGATCCCGTCCACGACGCTGCCCAGCCCGCTGATCAGCAGCGGCAGCACGTCGTTGCCCCAGCCGGGATCGACGCCGGAGACGAACAGCGAGCCCCCGCCAGCCGCGATGGCGGCCAGCACCGGCTCCCGCGACTCCGGCGGGGTGCTGAGCTTGTCGTAGAACGCGTACAGGGAGGGGGTGACGACCACCGCGCCCGCCCTGACCGCCCTGGTGATGTCGGCGAGTGCGTCGTCCGGCCGGATGTCGCCGGACGCCGCGTACACCACGGCACCCGGACTCGCGGCCAGCACCGCGTCGACGTCGTCGGTCGCCGCCACCCCGAGTTCGGCCCCGATCTCGGCGAGGTCGCCCGCGTCGCGGCCGACCTTCTCCGGGTTGTGGACGAGCACGGCGGTCAGCTTCAGCGCTGGATTGGCCTCGACCGCGCGGATGGCCGCTCGGCCCATGTTCCCGGTACCCCACACCACTGTGGCGATCATGTGTTGCAGGCTAACGAAAGCGCGCATCGGTGCATAGCGCGGCGACGATCCCGGTCCAATGTCCACCCGTGGGGAGCAGCCGCCGTCCACCGGCGAAAACCATTGCTGCCTTTGGCGTATCAAGCCGATCGTTGGTGCGCCCCCGCTACTCGCGGTGGTCGTCGGACCGCGTCCGGCACGACGACCCCCGCTTCTCTCCACAGTGGATCTACCGCAGGCTGGGTGGACGCCCGCCGATCAAGGCTCGGCGATGTCCAGCGTGACCTTGGACAGCGGACTGCCCACGCACGTCAGGACGAACCCGTCGGCCACCTGCGCCGGTGTCAGGCAGTTCGGGCCGCTCATCGCGACCTCCCCGCCGCGCAGCCGCACCACGCAGTCACCGCAGTTGCCGACCGTGCACGAGTACGGCATCGGCAGCCCCGCCGCGAGCCCGGCGTCGAGGAGCGTCTGACCGGGCTCCACGACCGCGGAGCCGACCTCGTGCTCCCCGTCCTCCACCACCATCTCCTGCGGCGCGGTCGTGGTGGCCGCCGTGTCCGCTCCACTCGCGTAGCTCTCCCGGTGCACGTGGTCCCCCGGCACACCGAGTTCGGTCAGGACACCCCGGACCACGTCCATCAACGCCTCGGGGCCGCACAGGTAGTACCGGGCGTCCTCCGACGGCCGCAGCGCGGTGAGCCACCCCCGCACGCCCGCGGCGTCGAGCCGTCCGCTCCGCCGCGTCAGGACGTCGGTGACCGACAGCCGCTCCGGGTTCCCCGCCACCAGACCGCGGAGTTCGGCGGCGAAGATGACCTCCTCCTCGTCGCGGTTGGCGCAGAGCAACGAGGTCCGGCCCGCGGACGGTGCCGCGAGGCGGGTGCGGATCATGCTCATCATCGGCGTGACACCGCTGCCCGCCGCCACCATCACGACCTCGTGCGCCGCCGCCGGGTCGACGTGGAACGCCCCGGACGGACCGCGCACCGACAGCCGGTCCCCGGCGCGCAGGGTCCGGTGGACGTGGGTGGAGAACCGACCGCCCTCCACCTGCTTGACCGTGACCTCCAGCCGCGACGACCCCGGCGCGGACGACGCCGAGTAGGCGCGCCGAGCCGTCCGCCCGTCGATGTCCGTGACCAGCGTGAAGAACTGCCCCGGCCGGAAGTCGAAGGGAGCGGGGCCCTCGGCGTCCTCCAGCACGAGGGTGACCGCGCTGGGCGTCTCCCGGCGCACCTCGGCGACCCGTACCTCGCGCAGCCGGTTCCCCACCTGCTCGACGGCCGGGCCCGTCGACCGCCCGTCCCGCCGCGGGCCGACCTGGACGTCGTCGTAGCCCTCCTTGCGCAGCCCGGCCCCGTAGGCGCGGTTCATCACCAGCCGCAGCACCCGGCCGATGCCGGGGATCGCCGCGACGCCCTTGAGGACGCGGGCCACCAGGCCCTTCTCGGCCCCCGCCAGGTTGGTGGCGAGGTGGTCGCCCGCCAGCACCATCAGGTCCGGCACCGCGCCCCGGTCGACGTGCGCCGCCGCGGTCCACACCCACGAGCGCGCCACGGCGTCGGAGGCGGTCACCTCGGCGTGGTCGACGTCGATGACCAGCGCCGCGTGCGGTGGCGTCCCGCGCAACGCCATCGTGGCCAGCAGCGCGGGGTCGTCGGTGATCGAGCCCCGGCCGCTGACGTGCAGCACACCGGACCGGCCGGGGACCAGTGCGGCGAACGAGAGCCGGTCGTCCCGCAGCAGGTTGTGGAGGCTGTCCGCGCGCTTGTTGCCCTTGCGGTCCGGGATGGCGAGCGTCCGGCCGTCGAGGATCCGCGCGACGGTCCCCCGGTCCCCGCGCGGACTGGTGTCCCCGCCACCCGAACCGTCCCAGGTGGACAGTGCGAGGAACGGCGCGGCGGCGAGGAACTCCGCGACGCCGGGTCCGGACAGCGGACCCTCGATCCCGGTCACCGGCTCGGGCCGCGTGGTGGCGGGCGGCTGCCACAGACCCGCGCGGATGACGGCCTGCGCGCAGTGCACGTACGCCTCCTGGATGTCGACGAACGTCTCGGCACCCTTCCTCTTGGCGACGGAACCGTTGACGCGCAACGTCTCCCCGACGCCCGGCAGGAGGAAGACGAACGACACCGGGCCGTGCGCCTCGCCGTCGGGCAGGGTGAACGAGATCCGCGTGGGCGAGTGGACGCGCACGAATCCCGGTGCGCCACCGAGGAACGTCGTGCGGCTCGCACCGCGGGCGTCGCGGTAGCCGAAGCCCGCGAGCGGGGAGTGCGCCAGCACGGCCCGGCAGCCGTCGTCGAGGGCGCCGATCTGCTTCAGCATGATCATCGATGGCGGCTTCCCCAGCGCCGCCTCGACCTCTTCGACCGTCGTCATGCGGTGGAGGCCGCTCGACCGAACCGGGATCACGAGACACCGCCCGGATTCGTGTTTTCGCAGTTCATAGGACTATTGTGAGCATTAGCTCAGCTAATTTCCACTCGCTTTTGCCGTCCATTGAGGAGGACCGGGATGCCCTCGGCCGACCGC
Source organism: Umezawaea endophytica (assembly GCF_025061645.1). Taxonomy (GTDB): domain Bacteria; phylum Actinomycetota; class Actinomycetes; order Mycobacteriales; family Pseudonocardiaceae; genus Umezawaea; species Umezawaea endophytica. The sequence goes on from NZ_JANYMP010000001.1 coordinate 838,431, forward strand.
CGCTTAGAGCCACGTCGGAAGCCCCGCCAGGTGCGCGCCGAACTCACGCGCGACCGCATCCTCACGGCGGCTGCTCACGTTTTCGCCGAGAGCGGGTACGCCGCGGGCACCACCAACCGCATCGCCGAACGCGCCCGCGTCTCCATCGGCTCGCTGTACCAGTACTTCCCGAACAAGGACGCCATCCTCGCCGAACTACTGGTGCGGCACATCGACCGCGGCACCTGGACGGGCGCCGACGAGCTCGACCTCTCGCCGGGGACGCTGGAGGCGACGGTCCGGGCGCTCGTCCGCGACGCGATCGACAACCACAGCGACGACCCCGCGCTGCTCCGGGTGATGATCGAGGAGGCGCCGGTCTCGCAGGAGCTGCGCGACACGATCGACCGGCACGGCAAGCAGCGCACGGCCCAGGTCCTCGACGTCGTCGTCCGGCACCCGGACGTCCACGTGGGCGACCCCGCCGTCGCCGCGGAGATGATCCTGCTCACCGTGGAGATCAACACGCACAAGTTCATGGCGGACAGGGGAACCACCCCCGTCGAGACGTTCGAGGACGAGCTGGTCGCCATGGTGACCCGCTACCTGCGCGGCGACCGGTAGCCACGCGGTGGTGGGGGCGTCCGCGGACGGCCCCACCCACCCC
>NZ_JANYMP010000001.1:839101-896689 GCF_025061645.1 Umezawaea endophytica
GCGCGGCGCCGGGTCGCCACGGGGTGGGGACGTCCGCGGACGTCCCCACCACCGGTTCAGCCGCCTACCTGGTACGCCCGCAGGACCGTCTGCCGCACCGAGGTGCCGTCGGCGGCGGTCGCGGTGGCGCGCAGGGACGCGTAGCCGCTGCCGGGGTGCCGCACGGTGGCGGTCCAGTGGTCACCGGCGGCCCGCACGCCCGCCTGCTCCCAGGTCCGACCGTCGTCGTAGGACACCTCGACGGCGGGCCGGACGCCCGGCACCGCGCCATCATGGCGTTCGACGTGGACGGGGAAGGAGAACAGCCTCCCGGCGGGAGCCCGGTTGCGCAGGTCCACCGCCGGGTCGAACCGGGTCGTCAACAACGGCAACGCCTTCGCGTCGGCGGCCGACGACGAGCGGAACGTCCACTCCGCAGAGACCGTCGTCGACAGCGGCCAGCGGTCGGACGCGACGTGGTTCTCCACGACCAGGCGGTACGCGTCGTCCTGCGCGGGCACCGGGATGGTCGCCCGGTCCGGTTCCGGCACCGTCGCCACGAGCGTGCCGCCCCGGTACAGGCTGATCGATCCGCTCATGCCCATCTCCGGGAAGACGTCGAGCTTGCGCGGCCTGCCCACCGCGTCGCCGTGCATCGGCAGCGACAGGTCGAACACGTCGTCCTTGCGCCACGCCCACGGCCGCGGCGGTTCGCTGACGTAGGTCTGGGTGAGACCGCGCAGCGAGGGGCTCGCCACCGCCTTGTTCCAGGCGATCCGGTGCTGTCCGCCCACCGTGAGCTCCCGCGTGTCGGTCAGCAGGCCCCGCCAGGCCGAACTCCACATGAGCTGCCACCTGCCCGGCGTGAAGTACTCCTTCCGCTCCTGCTGGGCGGCCGCGGGCTGGGTCAGGCCGAAACCCACCCAGCGACCGAAGAACTCCCGCGCGGCGTTGTACCTGACCTCCCCCGCGGCGTTGTCGTGGTACGCCGTGGTCACCTCCACGAGGTCGCTGGTCCTCGGTCGGTGCACCTGGTCCGCCGTGACCTGCTTCTCCACCCCGTAGACCAGTTCGTAGCGGTGCTCCGGCAGCGGGTTGCTCGCGTAGGTCGCCGTGGCGCCCGCCGTCCTGGCGTACGCGGTGAACCGCGTCCCGGTCACGCTGTACATGCTGTACATGGTCGGCAGCGCGAACGGTTCCGGCAGTGCGGAACGGAGCTGGACCAGGCCACTGGTGGAGAAGACCAGCAGCACCAGCCTGCCGCCCGCGGCCTTGACGGCGGCGACGCGCCTGCCCAACTCGTCGAAACCCGTGTTGGCGGGCAACTCCAGCACCACCAGCCTGCCGTTGGCGTCGATCCGGGCCAGGTCCTCCGGCGTGCCCGCGCCGCCGTGGGCCACGGGCAGCGCCAGGCTCTCGGCCGGACCGGCTCGGTCGAGCCAATTGGCCTTCACGTCGAAGCGCCGCCCGTCGTCGGCGGCGAGTTCCAGGACCGGCTCGGTCGCCCGGCGCACCTGCGCCATGGCGTAGCCGTCCGAACCGGTGCCGGGCACGGTCCCCCCGTACACCTCCTCCAACCGGGGGTCGACGGACAGCGTGTGGGACCACGTGCAGTCGCACGCGGTGACCTTCCGGTGGCTCCCGACCTCGTGGGAGCCACCGCGTGCCGCCGCGTTGTCCGGTTCGGCGGAGAACCGCTTGCCGTCACGGGCGTCCAGCACCTGGGTGACGTCGTGGTCGAGCACCAGTTCGGGATGGCTGATGAGGGTGGACGACGGCTCCTGGCCCGGCCGCGGCGTCTGGATGAGCCCGTCCACGACGTACCGGCCCTTCGGCAGTCGAACCGGCTCCGCACCGACGCTCGTGAAGCGGCCGGTGTCCAGGTTCTGGGCCGTGACCCGTGCGACGTCCGCCGGGACCGGGTCCCCGTTCCGGTCGGTCGCCGTCACGGAGAGGTGGTACATCTCCTCCTGCTGCCGCACGGACAGCGCGGTCCGGGTCGTGACCGAGCCGCTGGTGGCGGTGAGGACACCGGGAAACGTGCCCGGCCGGTCCTTGGCCGTGACGGTCAGCTCGACCGACGCGTCGCCGCCCGCGGGCACGGTGACGCTCGACGCCGACAGCGCGACCAGCCCGTCCGGAGCGCCCGGCAGGTCCGCGCGCAGGGCGAGGGTGACCGGCGCCGCGCCGGAGTTGTGCCACGTCGCGGTCCGCTTCTCCTGTGCGCCCCGGTTGGGCCACGGGAGGAAGGCCGAGACGGCACCCGTCGCGACGACGGGCGTTGCCGTGGCACGGGCGACGTCCACCCGGCCCGCGCCCACCCCGAACGGTCCGGTGCCCGCGACCTCGACCGCGCTGCTCACCAGCGCGTCCTTCAGCCGACCCGAGGTCCAGTCCGGGTGCTGCTGCGCGAGGATCGCCGCCGAGCCCGCCACGTGCGGCGCCGCCATCGACGTGCCGGACAGCCGCTGGTAGGCGTCCCCGACCGGCTCGCCGAGCGGTGGGACGCCGGACGGCATCGCGGCCACGACGTCCTCGCCGGGCGCCGCGATCTCCGGTTTGACCGCGCCGTCGCCGTCGCGGGGTCCCCTGCTGGAGAACGGGCTCGGCACGTCCTGCTTGGACACGCTGCCGACCGCGAGCGCAGCGTCGGCGGCCGCGGGGGAACTGACCGACCCGTCGGCCCCGGAGTTGCCCGCGGCGACCACGAAAAGGGTGCCGTGGTCGCGGGTCAGGGTGTTGACCGCCGCGGAGATCGGGTCCGTGCCATCGCTCGGGCGACCGTCGCCGAGGCTCATGTTGACGACCTTCGCGCCCGTCTCGGCCGCCGCCCAGGTCATGCCCGCGATGATGGCGTCGAAGCTGCCGCTGCCGTAGTCGTCGAGCACCTTGCCGACGGCGAGCCCGGCGTCCGGGGCCACTCCCCTGTTCCGGCCGCCCGACGCGGCGCCGGAGCCGACGACCGCGGACGCCACGTGGGTGCCGTGCCCGTGGCCGTCCTCGACGGTCCCCTTGCCGGAGAAGTCCTGGCTCTGCTCGACCTTCCCGACCAGGTCGGGGTGGTCGGTGTCGATGCCCGTGTCCAGCACCGCGACGCGCACGCCGCGCCCGGTCAGCCCGGCGGCCCACGCCGTCGGCGCGCCGATCCGCGGCACGCTCTGGTCCAGGTTCGCCCGCACGCGGCCGTTCAGCCACACCTTCCGCACGGCACCCGCGGCCCGCGCCCGCTCCCCGGTGGCCAGGTCGCCCCAGAACCGGGCCACGTCGGCCTTGGTCGCGTCGAGCGCCGTCATGCCGACGTCCGGCAGCTCCCGCCGGACGGTGCCGCCGGACGGCGTCGCGACCCGTGCCGCGGCGTCCTGCTGCACGAGCAGCGGCAGCGTCGGGGTGTGCGCGTCGTCGTAGCCCTGCCGGAGCAGGCCGGTGACGTTGAACAGTTCGAGGTCCAGCAGGCCGGAGCTGACCGCGCCCGCGGCGTCCGCCGGGACGACGTAGGTGTCGCCGTCGCGGGTGAACTCGCGGAAGGACGCGGTCCGGTCGCGCGCGGCCGGTTCCACGCGCACGGAGGTCCGCCCGTCGATGGTCGACGAGGTGACCCGGTCGCCCGTGATCAGCGTGACCCGGCTCTCCGGTGTCGACACCGGGTCCCCCGCGGGCGCGGCCTGCGCCGGAGCGCCGCCGGGTGGGGCCACCAGGGCGAACGTGAGCACCGCCGCGAGCAGAACCGGGCCCGGTGGTCGTTTCAGTCGTCTCATGACCACGACCATGGCCGCGGAGTGTTCGGGTTCCGTGACTGTTGCGCACGCTTTCCTCGACAAGATCACCTTGGCGCTAGGGTGCTGCCATGCCACGAGTTCTCCTGGTCGAGGATGACGAGGCGCTCGCCGAGGCACTGGCGCTGGGGCTCGGCGGGCTGGGACACCGGGTCGAGGTGGCCCGCACCGGCGCGCAGGGCCTGGCCGCGCTGTTCGGCCCCGGTTCGGCGGTCGAGGTGGTGCTGCTCGACGTGATGCTGCCCGACCTGGACGGCTTCGAGGTCTGCCGCCGCATCCGGGCCAAGAGCCTGGTGCCGGTGCTCATGCTGACGGCGCGCGGCGACCCCGTCGACGTGGTCGTCGGTCTGGAGGGCGGCGCGGACGACTACGTCGTCAAGCCCGCCGAGCCGCGGGTGCTCGACGCGCGGATGAAGGCCGTCCTGCGCCGGGCGACGGCCGGGGCGACCGCGCCGGAACCCGTGCTGCGGTTCGGCGCGCTGACCGTCGACCCGTCAGCGATGCTGGTGACGAAGAACGGCGTCGACCTGCGCCTCACGGCCACCGAGCTGAGGCTGCTCATCGAGTTCGCCCGGCACCCCGGCCAGGTGCTGAGCAGGCAGGTGCTGCTCAAGCGGGTGTGGGACTACGGGTACGTCGGCGACTCGCGGATCGTCGACGCCACGATGGCCAGGCTGCGCGCGAAGGTCGAGGACGACCCGGTCGCCCCGGCGCTGCTGCTGACCGTGCGCGGCTTCGGCTACCGCCTGGTGCCCGTGTGAGGCCGCACCTGGGGCTGCGCACCAGGATCACGCTGGTCATCGTGCTCATCACCACCGCGACGGCGACGGTGACGGCCGTGGCCGCCTACCGGCTGCAAGCCAACTCCACCGAGGGGCGCTTCCTCGCCGCGGCGCTGGCCGACTTCCGGTCCGACGCCGACCAGGCCCGCGCGGTCGCGACGCGGGTCGAGTCGAGCGACCAGGTCCTGAGGGCGACCACCGACTACCTGTGGGGCAGGCACGGCGTCGACTGGGCGGTGTTCGACTTCCGGTCCGAGGTCGCGCCCCCGGTGCGCGGCTCCTACCCGGTGAGCAGCGCGGCGCGGACCAACACGAGGGCGGCGGAGCCCGGTCCCCTGTCGCGGATGACCGACCTGCCCGCCGATCTCGTCGACAACGGGCACCGCGGCGCCCTCAACCACGCCACGGTGGTGACGGACCAGGTGTCGGTGCTGGCGCTCGCCGCGCCGCTGGGCGACGACCTCGTGCTCGTCGAGGTCTACGACTTGGCGTCGGTGCGGATGGAGCTGGCGTCCCTCCAGCGCAAACTCGTGCTCATCGCCCTGGTCGTCGCGGCCGTCGGCGTCCTCGCCGCCCTGCTGGCCGCGCACGCGGTCCAACGCCCGGTGCGCCGCGTCACCGCCGCGGCGGGCCGACTGGGGCAGGGGGAACTGGACGTCCGCCTCCCGGTCCGCGGCCGGGACGAGCTGGCGGACCTCGCCCGCTCGTTCAACGTCATGGCGGGGCGGCTCGGCAGGTCCATCGAGGAGCTGACGGCGAAGGACCTCCAGCAGCGCCGGTTCATCGCCGACGTCACCCACGACCTGCGCACCCCCGTGGCGTCGATGGTCGCGGTCGCGGACAGCCTCGCCGACACCGATCCCGAGGCCCGCTCCCGTGCCGCCCACCTGATGGGCACCCAGTCCCGCAGGCTCGCGAAGCTCGTCGAGGACCTGCTGGAGATCTCCCGGTTCGACGCGGGCGCGGCCGACCTCCGCCCGGAGCCGGTCGACCTGCACACCCTGTTCCTGGACGCCGTCGCGGTGACCGGCGTCCCGGTCGAGCCGCGCACCACCGGTGATCCGCTGGTGGTCGCGGATCCCCGCAGGCTGTACGCGATCGCCCGCAACCTGCTCGCCAACGCCGGGCAGCACGGCGCGGATCCCGTCACGGTCGCGATCGACGGTACGGGGCCCGACGGGGTGGTGGTCCGCGTCGCCGACTCCGGCCCCGGTGTGCCGGAGGACCTGGTCCCGATCCTCTTCGACCGCTTCGTCCGCGGCGACCGCTCCCGTGCCGCGACCGGCGGGAGCGGACTGGGCCTCGCCATCGCCCGCGAGAACGCGCGGGCCCACGGAGCCGGCCTGTCGGTCCACAACGAGGGTGGCGCCGTGTTCACCCTCACCCTGCCCCGCGTGCCGAAGTCCTTTGAGGACAACGGAACGCGGTGAGCGGCCGCCACCACGACGTCCGGTCCTCAGTGGACCTCCGACCGCGTCGCGGGTCACCGCCATGCGCCGGACGCATGGCGGTGACCCGCAACTCGCGTTGGCGGTGGCCCCGACCGCCGTGAACGCTGGACCGCATGACGCAGCACGAAGGCATCACCAGACGCGGCCTGCTCGGCATGGTGGGCACGGCCGCGGCGGCCGCCACCGTCCCGTTGGGCGGCGGGAGCGCCGCGGCGCAACCCGACACCGGAGAGGTCACCGTGCGGATGACCGTCAACGGGACGGCCACCTCGCTGACCGCCGACCCGCGCGTGACCCTGCTGGACGCGGTGCGGGAGCGGCTGGGGTTGACCGGTACCAAGAAGGGCTGCGACCGCGGCCAGTGCGGCGCGTGCACGGTGCACGTCGACGGGCGGAGGGTCGTCTCCTGCCTGACGCTGCTGGCCACGCTGGACGGCGCGTCCGTGACGACGATCGAGGGCCTCGCCGACGGCGACCGCCCGCACCCGCTCCAGCGGGCGTTCGTCGACCAGGACGGCCTCCAGTGCGGGTTCTGCACCCCCGGTCAGATCATGTCCGCCGCCGCGGTCATCGCCGAGGGGCGGGCCCGCACGGACGACGAGATCCGCGAGCAGATGTCCGGCAACATCTGCCGGTGCAGCGCGTACCCCGGCATCCTGGCCGCGATCCGCCAGGCGCGGACGGAGATGCGCTGATGCGCTCGTACGCGTTCGAGCGCCCCGGCACCGTCACCGACGCCGTGCGGCGCGCCGGTTCCGGCTCCGCCTTCCTCGCGGGCGGGACCACGCTGGTGGACCTGATGAAGCTCGAGGTCATGACGCCCGACCGGGTCCTCGACATCAACCGGCTCCCGCTGCGCGGGCTCGACACGACGGGCGGCGGCCTGCGGATCGGGGCGCTGGAACGGATGAGCGACGTGGCGGCCGACCCCCGCGTCCGCCGCGCCTACCCGGTGCTCGGCCAGGCACTCGACCTGAGCGCCTCCGGTCAGCTCCGCACCATGGCCAGCATCGGCGGGAACCTGTTGCAGCGCACGCGGTGCGGCTACTTCCGCGACGTGAGCACGCCCTGCAACAAGCGGCTGCCGGGCAGCGGGTGCCCGGCGATCGGGGGTGAGAACCGGACGCACGCCGTGCTGGGCGCCAGCGGCTCGTGCGCGGCCACCCACCCCAGCGACCTCGCCGTGGCGCTGGTCGCGCTCGACGCGAAGGTGCGGCTGCAAGGCCGGGAGGGCGCGCGCACCGTCGACCTGCGCGACTTCTACCTGCTGCCGGGCGACACCCCGCACCTGGAGCACGACCTGCGGCCCGGCGAACTGGTCACCGAGGTCGTCGTCCCCGCCCTCCCCTGGGCCAGGCGCTCGACCTACGTGAAGATCCGCGACCGGCGGTCGTTCGAGTTCGCGCTCTCGTCGGCGGCGGTGGCGGTCCGGCTCGACGGCGACACCATCGTCGAGGCGCGCGTGGCGGTCGGCGGCATGGGCACCAGGCCGTGGCGGCTGACGGCGGTCGAGCGGGCGCTGGTCGGCCGCCGGGCGACGGAGGAGACGTACGTGGCGGCGGCGGCCACCGCCGTGGAGGGGACCCGACCGTTGCGGCACAACGCCTACAAGCCCGAACTGATGAAGCGCACGCTGGTCCGCGCGCTGCTGGAACTGGAGCAGACCCGATGACCACCTCCCCCATCGGACGCATCGGACGCGAGACCGATCGCGTCGACGGCCCGCTGAAGGCCGCGGGCGGGGCGCGGTACGCCGCCGACCACCAGCCGGAAGGCCTCCTGCACGCCCACCTCGTCCAGGCCACCGTCGGCCGGGGCTCGGTCCGCCGCGTGGACGTGTCCCGCGCCGAGGCCGCACCGGGCGTCGTGGCCGTCTTCACGCCGTTCCGCCCACTCCCGTTGAACCCGCCGAGCCCCCAGCAGAGCGGGGAGAACTACAGCGCGTTGCAGGACACGGCGGTCCGGTTCCGCGGCCAGGTCATCGGCCTGGTCGTGGCCGACACCCCCGAACGCGCCAGGGACGCGGCCGCGCTGGTCTCCGCCGACTACGCGGTCACGCCGTCGCGGACCTCGCTGGCCGACGGGAGCCCCGGCGTCGCGCAGGGCGTCGTGCAGAAGCTGGCCGACGGCGTGCCGTCCATCGACGCCGCGCTGGCGGCGAGCCCGGTCACCGTCACCACCTCGGTCTCCCAGCACGCCCAGCACCACATCGCGATGGAACCCCACGCCACGACCGCGGTCTGGGTGGACGACCACCTCACCGTCTACACCGGGGCGCAGGCGCCGCAGCGGGCCGCCGCCACGATCGCCGCCCGCCTCGGCGTCGACCCCGCCAAGGTCCGGGTGCTCTGCCGCTACACCGGCGGCGGTTTCGGCCAGCGCTCCCCGGTGTGGAACGAGGCCCTGCTCTGCGCCGCGGCGGCCCGCGCGCTCGGACGTCCGGTGAAGGTGGTGCTGAGCCGCGAACAGGTGTTCACCGCCATCGGCCACCGGGGAGCCGTCCGGCAGACGATCCGGCTCGGCGCCGACACCGACGGCAGGCTCCTCGCGCTCAGCCACGAGAGCGACGGGGAGCTGCCCGCGGCGGGCGGCTGGCAGATGATGCCCGGCCGCGACACGTCGGCCGTCATGTACCGCACGCCGAACATCCGGATCGACCAGCGCCTGGTCACGTTGGACACCCCGCCGACCTGGTCGATGCGGGCACCGGCCGAGGCGCCCGGCATGTTCGCGCTGGAGACCGCGATGGACGAGCTGTCCGTGCGCACCGGGGTCGACCCGGTGGAGCTGCGGCTGCGCAACCACGCGACGGAGGACCCGGTGGAGGGCCGTCCCTTCTCCAGCAAGCACCTGGAGGAGTGCTACCGGGTCGGGGCCGAGCGGTTCGGCTGGAGCGGGCGCCGCGCGCGTCCCCGGTCCCGGACCGACGGCGACTGGCTGGTCGGCACGGGCATGGCGAGCGCCATCTACCCGGCGTGGCGCCAGTCCGCCACGGCGCGGGTGCGGTTCGGCGACGACGGCCGGGTCACCGTGTCGTCGGCCACCTCCGACCTCGGCACCGGCTCCTTCACCGTGCTGGCGGTGGTCGGGGCGGACGAGCTGGGTGTGCCGGTCGGCTCCGTGGACGCGGAGGTCGGCGACTCCGCCCTCCCGCCCGGCGGTGTCGGGGCGTACGGGTCGAGCGTCACCACCAGCACGGTGCCCGCGGTGCAGGCCGCGTGCCGGGCGGCCGTCGAAGCGCTCGTCCGGGCGGCCGTGGAGAACCCGCGCTCCCCGTTCGCCGGTCTCGACCCCGCGGCCGTGCGCTACCGGCGCGGCCGGGTCGAGGCGCGCGGCAGGTCGGTCGACTTCCGCACCCTGCTCCACGCCATGGGCGTGCCGCTCGTCGAGGCGGTCGGGGCCACGGACCCGAACACCACGTCCCCGTACCGGTTCCACTGCTTCGGCGCCCACTTCTGCGAGGTGCGGGTGCACCGGCTGACCGGTGAGCCGCGGGTCGCCCGCTTCACGTCGGTGTTCGACGTCGGCCGCGTCGTCAACGCGAAGGCGGCCCGCAGCCAGCTCAGGGGCTCGATCATCTGGGGCGTCGGGCACGCGCTGCTGGAGGCGGACCCGATCGAGCCGGACGGGAGGTTCGCGGCGGCGACCATGGCGGACTACCTCGTCCCGGTCCACGCCGACACCCCGGAGATCGACGTGCACTGGCTCGACCACCCGGACCCGCACATCAGCGAGTTCGGCGCGCGCGGGTTGGGCGAGATCGGCCTGGTCTCGGTCGCCGCGGCGATCGGCAACGCCGTGTTCGACGCGACCGGGACCCGCGTCCACGACCTGCCGATCACGCTCGACAAGCTGCTCTGAGGAAGGCCGTCACCCGACCGAGGTCATCTCGACCGCCGCGGCGCGGACCACACCGCGCAGCCAGGAGTTCATCGGGTCGGACTCCAGCCGCGCGTGCCACACCATCCCGTAGGGGAAGGCGTCGAACTCCTCCGGGGCCTCGACCAGCCGCAGCCGCGGGTCGACCTCCGCGCGCTGTTCGGCCAGCCTGCGCGGGATCGTCGCCACGAGGGGCGTGCCGGGCAGCGCGGGGAAGGCCGACCCGAAGTCCGCGACCCGCACGGCGGCCCGGCGGCTGCGGCCGAGTTCCTGCAACCGGCGCTCGATCATCGGCTGCTCCCGCTGGATCAGCGTGACGACCACGTGGCGGGCACCGGTGTAGTCGGCCAGGGAGAAGCGGTCCCGCACGGGGTGGTCGCGGTCCACCACGCAGACCACGTCGTCGGTGAACAGCCGCTCCCACCGCAGCGGGTCGGCCGGGCGGAGCACGGACAGCGCGAGGTCGGCCCGGCCCCGTTCCAGGTCCGCGAACGTGTCGTCGTCCCTCGGCAGGACGCACACCTCCAGCTCGGGCGCGGCCAGGAACAGCCGGGGCAGCAGGTGCGGTCCCAGCGTCGCGGTGGTGTAGTCGGTGCCGATGATCCGCACGGTCCCGGTCGCCGTGGAGGGGTCGAAGCCCTCGCCCGCCAGGAGGCCCTCCAGGCGAGGCAGGAGGAGGGCCAGCTCGTGCTGCACCTCCCGCGCGCGGGGCGTCAGCTCGTAGTCGCCGCCGGACCGGACCAGCAGCTCGTCACCGAACAGCGCGCGCAGCCGCTGCAACGTCCGGCTCATCGACGACTGGCTCAGGTGGAACCGGGAGGCGGCCCGCGTCACGTTCCGCTCCTCGAGCATGAGGGACAGGGCGCGCAGTTCGTGCAACAGCCCGAGATCACTGTGCGACATGCGCACAGTATGCCTTCGTGATCACCGGGGTCCCGGCGGCGGGCGCCCGTCCACGGCTCACCGGGGACGTCCCCCGAGGACGACCGTCACGCGTTGTCCTGGGGCTCCAGCACGAACACCGGGATCTGGCGTTCGGTCTTCGTCTGGTAGCCGGCGTAGGACGGGAACGCCGCCACGGCGCGTTCCCACCACTCGGCCCGCTCCTCCCCCTCGACCTCGCGCGCGGCGTAGGTCTTCTTCACGGTCTTGTCCTGCAACGCGAACTCGGGGTGCGCCTTGATGTTGTGGTACCACGTCGGGTGCTCGGCGGCACCGCCCTTGGACGCCACGACCGCGTACCGGCCCTCGTGCTCCACGCGCATCACCGGGGTGTAGCGCAGCGCGCCGGTCTTCGCCCCGCGCAACGTCAACAGCACGATCGGCGCCCCGAGGACCTTGATCCCCTCGGTGGTCCCCGTCTCCAGGATCTTCTTCGTCTGGTCCTGCACCCACGAGGTGGGGCTGAGTGCCACGGTTTCGTCCGACATGCCATGATCCAACGGCCGCCGCGCCGCGTCTATTCCCCCGCCCCGGTCGGCCTCACGAGCAGCGGTAGTGCGCCGGGCGCTTCGCCTCGGCCCCGACGATCGTGCGCTCGTCGTCGCTGAGCCCGGTCAGGGCGAAGGCCGCCGGGATGGGCTGGGCCACGACCACGCCGCCGCGCCAGAGCACCACGCGCTGCACCGAGCCCACGAAGGCGTAGCCCGCGAGCGTTCCGGCACCGCCGACGGAGCGCACCAGGACGGCGCCGTCGTGGATGGTGCGGACCAGCGAGCCCTGCGCGTCCCACTCGGCCGCGGCGTAGCTCGCGTCGTTGACGCCACCGACGACCCGACCGTCCCGGATGGCGTACGGCGTGCCGGAGCCGTCCGGGCTCCCGGCCGCGAGCTGGTGCCACTGACCGGCGGTCACCACGTAGCCGCCGCCGGGGCCGGTCTGGACGACGACCCGGCCCTGCTCGTCGAGGTCGACGATCGTGTTGGCGTAGAACGTCGGCGTGGGCACCTCGCGGTACGTGCCGGGCGCGTTCGCCGGCCACACGACCAGGATGGTCTTCGAGTCCTTCGTGGCCCACCCGACGACGTCACCGGCGTTGTTGACCTCCCAGGCCGAGTACCCGGTCCACGCGGGGTTGGCGGGCAGCGCGGTGGTCCGGCCGTCGTGCCCGATCGTGACGGCCACGAACCGGTCGTTGACGACGGTGTCGCCGACCACGAGCCCGGCGGCGTTCACGTCGCGGAGGTGCGGGATCTCACCCTCGACCCGCAGCACGACCTTCCCGTCGTCCCACAGCGTCCCCCTGCGGTTGTACAGCGTGCCCAAGACCGACTTCGGCCCGGTGACGCCCACCGCGTACCGACTCCCGTCGTAGCCCACGACCTCGCCGAGCGCGGCGCCGGCAGGCAGGTCCCACAGGGTCTTCTGCCACGTGCAGGCCGCGGCACCGGCCTGGCCCGTCGGGACCGACACCAACGCGGTCCCGAGCGCGACCGCGGCGACCAGACGTCTCAGGTGTTGCTGTAACACAGGAATCCCCATTTCTGCCGAAGATCGTTGACGGCGCCCGAGTCTGGCAGCGATCAAGCGGAGAACCGACCGAACCGCGGCAGAACACTTCGGTCCCGCACCCGGCCGGACGGGTGGTGACCCGCCTGGCACCACGCCGAGAACCGCGACGCCGGGCCCTCGTCGCGGCGGTCAGCCCGCCAGGGCCCGCATCGCGCGGCGTTCCCGGTCGGCGAGGTCGGTGAGGATCGCCGAGGCCTGGTCCAGGTGGTCCTGGTCGCCGGTCTCCCCGGCGGTCGTGATGTGCCGGGCGACCTCGGTCCAGAGCGGGGCGATCTCGGCGTACCGCTGGTGGGCGACGTGGATGGCGTCGTCGTCGACGATCGTCGCGCACTCGGCGAGGAAGTCGCGGTAGAGGGCGCGGAAGAGGCTTCCGCCGGTACCGCCGCGTTCCATCAGCGTCGCGGCCAGCGGCAGGTCGTGGGCGGGGTCGTCCGAGCGGTCGAGCCACCGCGTGACCTGCCGGGCCGCCTTGTCGACGCCGCGGTGGCCGAGGTTGGCGATGGGCGGGTCGAGGAAGGCGCGCGCGTTGTTCCGGACGGCCGTGCGGACGGCGGCGGCGAGGTCGGGCTCACCGGGGAGGCGGGCGACGGTGTAGGAGAGGTTGCGGGCGGTCATCGGTCCGCGTTCGCTCCGGGCGCGTTCCAGGCTCGCCAGCGTGGTGGTCACCTGGCCGCCCTGCTGGGCGGTGTCGATCAGGTGGGCGTGGGTGTCGTCGTAGCCGCGGATCGCGACGAAGTGGCCGCCGAAGTGGACCTTCGTGGTGAAGTGGTCGAGGTGGTACGAGTCCAGTTGCAGGCCGACCGGACGGCCCGCGTCGAGGGCGGAGACGACGTTCTGCCACGCCCTGCGGGGCGACGAGGTCTCCTGGACGCGCAGCGCCAGTCCCAGCCGGCTGGCGGCGGTCCGGGTGATCGTGGTCGGTTTGGTGCGACCGCCGAGGAACGGGAAGTCCAGGTTCTTGGCGTCCCAGTAGACGAATCCCAGGCCTTCGCCGAGACCGAACAGCATGGGCTCGGACAGCGTGAGGCCCTCGTGGCGCAGCAGCGCGCCGAGCGTGGTGGTCTCGCAGTGCCGCCCGGCGGGGAACGACACGTCCTCGATGATCATCCGTTGTCCCGATCCTGGTGTCCGGTGTGGTCAGCCCAGTGACGCGCTCGCCACCCGCAGCTCGTCGAGTGCCGCCAGCGCGTACCGGGCCAGGTCGTCCTCCGCGTCGCCCTCGGACCACTCGGCGTACCCGCGCTTGAACGCGAGGACCCCCATCTCGCTCGCGAGGGCCGCGGTCGGGTCGGGCACGCCGCGGGCGACCAGCGCGGCGGTCATGGCCGCCGCGAGGCTCACGCTCTTGAGGGCGTCGCGCTCCTGGAGTTCGGCGCTGGCGGCGACGGCCGCCTTCAGTCGGGGGGCGAGTTCGCGGCTCAGGGGACCCATCGCGGTCGAGGCGCGTTCGAGGCCCGCCCCCACCGCCGCCAGCGGACCGGCGTCGTCCGGCGCTTCGGCGATCCCCTCGGTCAGGAGCAGGCACAGCGCCTCCTGCCCGGCCACCAGCAGTTCGCGCTTGTCCGGGAAGTGCCGGAAGAACGTGCTCTTGGTGACGCCCGCGCGCTCGGCGATCTGCGCGACCGTCGTGGCGTCGTACCCCTGTTCGGTGAACAGGTCGACGGCCGCCACGACCAGGCGTTCGCGCGCTCCCGGTTCCCATCGACCCATGGGTCCATCATAGGCGACGGGACCTTTGTCCCATCACACTGCTACAGTGACGGGACAAGAGTCCCATCACTTGCGGGAGAGTTCCATGCGCGTTTTCGTCACCGGTGCCACCGGCCTGATCGGGTCCACCGTCGTCGCCGAACTGCTCGACCACGGCCACACCGTCCTCGCACTCACCCGCTCCGACGCGTCCGCGCTGGCCGCCGAGGCGTCGGGCGCCGAGCCGCTCCGGGGCGCCCTCGCCGACCTGGACGTCGTCCGCGCGGGCGCCGCGCAGGCCGACGGGGTGGTCCACCTGGCGTTCGCCAACGACTTCAGCAGCCCCGAAGCCCTGGCGAAGGCCATCGCCGAGGAGAGCGCCGCCCTCGCGGCGCTGGGCGAGGAACTCCTGGGCAGCGACCGCCCGCTCGTCACCGTCTCCGGCACGCCCCTGGTGCCGGGCCGCGCCTCCACCGAGGCCGACCCGGTGTCGACCGACGGACCGGTCGGCGGTCGCGGTCGCGCGGTCGCGGCCGTGCTGGACCTCGCCTCGCGCGGCGTCCGGAGCACCGCCGTGCGCCTGCCCCGCACGGTCCACAACCAGGGCGCGGGCGGGTTCGCCGGCCTGCTGACCGGCATCGCCCGCCGCACGGGCGTGTCCGGCTACCCCGGCGACGGCGCGCAGCGCTGGCCCGCCGTGCACGCCCTCGACGCGGCCGTCCTCTTCCGGCTGGCGCTGGAGCACGCGGCCCCCGGCACCTCGTGGCACGCCGTGGCCGACGAGGGGGACGAGGTGCGCGCCATCGCGACGGTCATCGGCCGACGCCTGGGCCTGCCGGTCGAGTCGGTGCCCGCCGACAGCTTCGGCCCGCTGGGCCCGATCTTCGCCGCCGACCAGCCCTCGTCCAGCACCCGAACCCGGCAGGAACTCGCCTGGACCCCGAAACACCCCGGCCTCCTGGAGGACCTGGAGAACGTCCAGCCCTGACGACGAACCCGGCACCTCCGGCGGTGCGGACCGGGTGGGTCCGAAGGTGTGTGCGGAAAAGGTGTCGTCGCGACGGGATTCGGCTCCTACCATTCCTGGCTCGGCGGACGAGCGAGCACGCGCGACGACCATCTGGGGGTCCGGCGTGGAGTTTCGGATCTTGGGGCCTGTGCGGCTGTGTGCCGGCGGGCGGGTGCTGGCGGTCGGTGAACCGCGCCAGCAGGCGGTGTTGGCGGTGCTGCTGCTCGAAGCCGGGCGCACCGTCGGTGTCGACGCGCTGGTGGACCGGGTCTGGGGGGAGGCGACGCCCAAGCAGGTGCGTCGTTCCCTCCAGGCCCACCTCACCCGTGTCCGGCGCGTGCTCGACCAGGCCGAACCGGGTGGTGCCGCGCTGGTGCGGGACGCGGGCGGGTACCGGCTCGACGTCCGGGCCGACCAAGTCGACCTGTTCCGCTTCCGCGACCTCCAGCGCGGCGGGTCCGCGGACCGCGCCGCCCTGCGCGCGGCGCTCGACCTCTGGCACGGCGAACCGCTCGCGGGCCTGCGCGGCGACTGGGCCGAACGCACCCGCCACGCGCTGGGCCAGGAGCGCACGGCCTGCGTCGTGGCGTGGGCGG
The DNA here is from genome assembly GCF_025061645.1 of Umezawaea endophytica. Classification (GTDB taxonomy): domain Bacteria; phylum Actinomycetota; class Actinomycetes; order Mycobacteriales; family Pseudonocardiaceae; genus Umezawaea; species Umezawaea endophytica. Next base: position 854,771 of record NZ_JANYMP010000001.1, read on the forward strand.
ACGCCGAGATCCGCGCCGGCGACGCGGCCGTGACGATCACCAGGTTGACCGAACTCGCCGACGAACACCCGTTGCAGGAGAGCACGGCCGCGACGCTGATGCGCGCGCTCTACGCCGTGGGGCGGGCGGCCGACGCGCTCGCCCGCTACGAGCGGGTCCGCCGGGCGCTGCGGGAGGAACTGGGCGCCGATCCGGGGCCCGAACTCGCCGCCGTCCACCAGGCCGTGCTGCGCAACGACCTACCGTCGCGGGCCGTGACGTCGGCACCCGCGCAGTTGCCCGCCGACGTCACCGCGTTCACCGGGCGGGGCGAGGAGCTGGCGGAGCTGGACCGCGTCACCGCCCGCGTGGGCCGGGAACCCGTGGTCGTGTGCCTCACCGGCACCGCCGGGGCTGGCAAGACGGCCACGGCGGTGCACTGGGGCCACCGGGTCCGGGACCGCTTCCCCGACGGGCAACTGCACGTCGACCTGCGCGGGTACGACCCGGACCAGCCCGTGGCGCCGACCGACGCGCTCGCCTCGTTCCTGACCGCGCTGCTGCCCGGTGGCGCGGAGATCCCGCTCGGGCCGACCGAGCGCGCGGCGCGGTTCCGCACCGAGGTCTCCGGCAGGCGGATGCTGATCGTGCTGGACAACGCGGCCACCGTCGACCAGGTCCGCCCGCTGCTGCCGGGCACCACCTCGTGCGCCGTGGTGGTGACCAGCCGGGACTCGCTCGCCGGGCTCGTCGCCCTGCACGGCGCCCACCGCGTCCCGGTCGACCGGTTGCCCGGCGCCACCGCCGTCGCGCTGCTGCGCCGCCTCGTGGGTTCCCGCGTCGACGACGACCCGGAGTCCGCCGCCGCGCTGGCCGACCGCTGCGTGCGATTACCGCTGGCGCTCCGCCTCGCGGCCGAACTCGCCGCGTCCCGACCGGCCTCCCCGCTGTCCCGGCTCGTCGACGAGCTGCGCGCGGACCAGCGGACCCTGGACCTGCTCAACGGCGGTGGTGATCGACGGGCCGCCGTGCGGACGGTGTTCTCCTGGTCGCTGCGGCACCTGGGGGCGGAGGCGGTCCGGGCCTTCTCCGCACTCGGCCGCCACCCCGCGCCGGTGTTCGACGCCCACGTCCTCGCCGCGCTCACCGACCGCCCGCTCGACGAGTCCAGGGCCGTGCTGGACGTCCTCGTCCGCGCGCACCTGGTCCAGCGGGCGGGCGTCGACCGGTACGGCATGCACGACCTGCTCAGGGCGTACGCCGCGGAGACCGGCGGCGGGGACGACGAGCACGCCGCGCTCGACCGGGTCCACCGCTACTACCTGGCGACCGCCGCCGCGGCGATGGACCTGCTGTACCCCGGTGAAGCCCACCGCCGCCCCACCGTGCTCCCCGCGGCGAGCCCCGTGCCGGAGTTCACCGGCCCCGACGACGCCCGCGACTGGCTGGACGCCGAACTGGCCACCGTCGAGGTGCTGGCCGCGCACGCGGTGGCGACCGGCGCGCCGGAACACGCCATCTCCTTGTCGGCGTTGCTGTTCCGCTTCCTCGACGGGTACGCCGAGGCGCTGGCGTTGAAGATCCACGAGCACGCCAGGGTCGCCGCGCGGAACACCGGCGACCGGGCAGCGGAGGCCACCGCGCTGACCGCGCTCGGGGGCGTGCACCTCCAGGCCAGCCGGGCGGAGGTCGCGGCGGCGGACACGTGGGCGGCGTTCGAGCTGTTCACCGAGATCGGCGACGTCGGCGGCCAGGCGCGGGCGCTCGGCAACGTCGGCCTGCTCGAAGAGCGGAGCGGACACCACGGTGCGGCCGTCCGCCACTACACCGGCGCGCTGGCCGGGTACCGCCGGGTGCACGACGTGACCGGCTGCGCGCACGCGTTGACCCGGCTCGGCACGATCGAGGCCCGGCTCGGCCTGGAGGACGCGGCCAGGAGCCACCTGCGGCAGGCGTTGGAGCTGCACGGGCGGGCCGGGCACCGCTTCGGCGAGGCGTGGGTGAAGATCGGGCTCGGCGAGCTGGCCACGGCCGGGGAGCGGCTGGCCGACGCCGTCGGGCTGCACGCCGAAGCGGCCGCGCTGTTCGCGCTGTGCGGCCACCGGGACAGCGAGGCGTGGGCCGTCGACGGGCTCGGCAGGACCGAGGCGATGCGCGGCCGTCCGTGCGACGCCGCCGCCCACCACCGGCAGGCGCTCGACCTGTTCCGCGGGTACGGCGACCGGGACGGCGAGGCGTGGTCGCTCAACGGGCTCGGCGAGGCGCTGCACGCGTGCGGCAGCACCGCCGCGGCGCGCGCGAGCCACGCCGAGGCCCTGACCGTGGCCACCAGGATCGGGTCGCACGAGCAGGTCGCCCGCGCCCACCTCGGCCTCGCCCGGACCACCGCCGACGACACCGCCCGCCCGCACTACGACAGGGCGTTCGCGATCTACACCGAGCTGGGGCTGACCGCCTCCCGACAGGTCCGGGCGGAACTGGCGGGCCTGGCGCGGTGACCGGACGGTATTCGTCCACTGTGGACACGGGCGGAGGGGCCCGCCGCGGGTGCGGCGGGCCCCTCCGGACTCGTCGTGGCTAGTAGGTGTGGGACTCCAGGTTCAGGAAGTAGTCCGGGAAGAGGTCACCGCCGGAGAGCGGCGGCTGGTAGGCGCACATGCCGAGCAGGTTCTCGTCGATGCAGCCGAGCACGTAGTAGTACGGGTCGGCGTTGAACAGGCTGCGGGCGTTGTTCGCGGGACTCTGCCCCTGCCCCTCGCCGGGGGACACGAACGCGTTGTCGCGGTAGGTCCCGTCCCGGAATCCCGGAATGGCGGGGAAGTCGATCCCACTGCCCTGGAACCCGTTCAGGTGGAACATGCACAGCTCGTAGTACTCGCAGTAGCCGTTGTAGTAGCCCTGCGTCTTGACGTCGGATCTGGCGCGGACCGGACTCGACTTCGTGTCGGCGGGTGCCGTCATGGTGTCGGCGGTCGAGGCGGCGGGCGCGGCGGAGGCCGTGCCCGTGAAGCCGACCACCGCCAGCGCGCCTGCGCCCAGCAGCAATCCCAGTCGGGAGAGGATGTTCCGCATCTTGGTGTTCCTTTCTCTCGCACGGCGCGTGTGGCCGTGCTGTCTCAGGGGCCGAGCGCCCGGCGCGCCCGGTCGACGTCCGCCGCGTTGGCCTCGCGCACCGAGGCCAGTGCCGCGCGGTTCGCCGCGACCAGGTCGCGCTGGATCGACCGCTCCTCGGCGAACCAGGTGCCGACGAGGTTGGTGGACCTCTTGCACTCCACGTCCGCCGTGGCCGCGGCCACCTCGGCCGGGGTCACCGGACCCGCGAACCGGTCGTCCGACGCGAGTGCCAGCGGGTCGGTGGAGTCGAAACCCCTGGCGCGCACGCACTCCGACCACGCTTCGACGACGGCGCGCACGCGCGGGGCTCCTCGGGAACGGGTGAAGCTCTCGTTGGCGAGGCGCAGCGGCAGCTCCCGGTCGACGCCGGAGGGCTCGTCCCGGCCCTGTCCGGCCTCGACCCGCTCGATGCAGCCGTCCGCGCCCTCCAGCGCCGCCCGCTGCTCCGGCGTGGGCTCGGGCCGCGGCGTCGACGGCCGCGCCGCCGGATCGCGCGCTCCCAGCCCGTACCCGTCGACCGCGGCCAACGCCTCGTCGGTGATGCCGTACCGGCGCTCGTTCCAACTGGTCAGCCCGACGTCGACCCGCTCTTCGGCCGGGGGGAAGTCGAATCCCGCTCCCCGCATGCACTCGCGCGTCATCGCGACCCGCGCCCGCCCCAGCTCGCGCAGTTGACCGGGTGACAGCAGGTACTCGTCCAGCGGCAGGCGCAGGTCCGCGCTCGCCACCAGCACCGGCGTCGGTTCCTCGTCGGGGGCCGGGGCGCAGCAGGCCACGGCCAGCACGGCGGCGAGCGCCGCGGCGTGTCGTACGAGCATCGGTCCTCCCCGTTCCCTCGTCGTGGGAGGAGGATGACCGCCGCGACGGTGCGGAAGTGTTGTGGAAGTGTTGTGGCTCGGCCGAAGTGACGCTTGGTGAAGTGGCGTCCACCGAAGTGGAGCCACTCGGAGGCTTCACCACCGGGGGTGATCACCCCCTAGGCTCCGGGGTATGCGCGTGTTGATCGTGGAGGACGAGCCGTACCTGGCCGAGGCCGTCCGTGACGGTCTCCGGCTGGAGGCGATGGCGGCCGACATCGCGGGTGACGGCGACACCGCGCTGGAACTGCTCGGCGTCAACTCCTACGACCTCGCGATCCTCGACCGCGACATCCCCGGCCCGTCCGGCGACGAGGTCGCCCGGCGGATCGTCGCCTCCGGCAGCGGCATCCCGATCCTGATGCTCACCGCGGCCGACCGGATCGACGACAAGGCCTCCGGGTTCGAACTGGGGGCCGACGACTACCTCACCAAACCGTTCGAGCTGCGGGAACTCGTCATGCGGCTCAGGGCGCTCGACCGCAGGCGCGCCCACGCCCGACCCCCGGTCCGCGAGATCGCCGGCCTGCGGGTGGACCCCTTCCGCCGGGAGGTCTTCCGCGACGGCCGCTACGTCGCGCTCACCCGCAAGCAGTTCGCCGTGCTCGAGGTCCTCGTCGCCGCCGAAGGCGGTGTCGTCAGCGCCGAAGCGCTGCTGGAGCGGGCCTGGGACGAGAACGCCGACCCCTTCACCAACGCCGTCCGCATCACCATCTCCGCGCTGCGCAAACGGCTCGGCGAGCCGTGGCTCATCGCCACGCTGCCCGGTGTCGGCTACCGGATCGACACCGCGCACCCCGGCGGCGCTCGGGGGTAGGCGCGCGGGGTCAGCGTTCGAGCAGCCGGAAACCGCTGGCGTGGAACACGATCGGCTCGACCTCGGGGTGCGGGTCGACGCTGTGCACGCGCAGCACGGCGATGAGGTGGTCGCCCACGGGCACCTCCCGGTCGAGCGAGCAGACGGCCCGCATCGCCGCGTCGTGCAGCAGCAGCGCGTCGCCGTCGACGTCGTGTCCGAGGCCCGCGAAGCGGTCGCCCCCGCGGGCGGCGAGCCTGCGGACGACGTCGCGGTGCCCCTCCCCCAGCACGCTCACCCCGATCCGCGTCGCCGTCCGCAGGACCGGCCACGTGCTTGAGGTGTGGGCGATGCAGACCGACACGAGGGGCGGGTCCAGCGACACCGAGGTGAACGAGCTGGCCGCCATCCCGGTCGGCTTCCCGTCGACCAGGGCGCAGATCGCGGTCACCCCGCTGGGGAACATGCCGAAGGCACGTCGGAGCAACCCCGTGTCCAGAGTGGACTCCACCACCGTCATCCCTCCTCTTCGGACGGTGCGTTCCCGTCGACCGACAGGACCACGTGCCCGACCTTGGTCCCCGCCTCGACCAGCCGGTGCGCGTCGGCGGCCCGCTCCAGCGGGAACACCGTGACCAGCTCGGGCGGGATCGTGAGCGGCTCCCGGTGTTGGGCGGCCCAGAAGGCGTCCACCGGACGCGGGTCGCCGACGACCAGGCCGGTGAGCGAGGCGCGGCGGTTGTAGAACGAGACGACGTCGACGGGCAGCGGTTCGCCGTGGCCACCCGCCCGGCCCGCCGTGACGATCCGGCCGCGCCGGGCGACGGCGGGCCAGTACCGCCGCCACAGATCGGGATCGGTGACGTTGTCGACCACCACGTCCACCCCGCGCGGGGCGAGCGAGCGCAGCCGGTCGGCCAGGTCCGGGTCGCGGGTGTCGACCACGGCGTCGGCCCCGAGCGCCAGCAGTTCGCCCGCCGCGCGCCGCCCCCTGGTGGCGGCCACGACGCGCGCGCCGCGCCGGAGGGCCAGCGACACCAGGAGCACGCCCACCGACCCCGCCGCGCCGGGGACCAGGACCCAGTCGCCGGAACCCACCCTGGCCACGTCGAGTTCCTCCCACGCCAGCGGGCCGCTCGCCGCGAGCGCGGCGGCGTGGTCGAACGGCGTCGCGGCCGGGAGTTCGGCGGTGTTGGCGACCGGGACCGCGGTGTACTGCGCGTTGGACCCCGGACGCTGGATACCGATGCCGTGACGGCGCCGCAGTCCCACGGACGCCCGTCGGCGCACGCCCCGCACGTCCCGCACACGACGGGCGCGCTGACGGCGACGCGGCGGCCGAGCACCGCCTCGTCCACACCGGGGCCGACCGCGGCCACGACGCCCGCGTGCTCACCGCCCAGCACGTGCGGCGGGGTGACCAGCCCGCGGAAGACCGGATGACGGCCCCCGCGGGTGGTGACGTCCCGGCCGAAGGCCACGGAGGACGCCCGGACCGCGATCCGGACCTCACCGGGACCGGGTTCCGGGCGCGGTACCGCCCGCGGCCTCAGCACGTCGGGTCCGCCGAACGCCTCCATGACCACCGCCCGCATCGTCATCGGCCCGCCGCCGTCGGGTCGGCGACGCACAGGGTGCGCTGGTGGCCCAAGCCCGTGACGGTCGCCTCCACCACGTCACCGGGCCGGAGCCGGCGGCCACCGCGCGCGCCCGCGTTGCCCGCCGGGGTCCCGGTGAGGACGACGTCGCCCGGCGAGAGGACCGTCGCGTGGGAGAGGTAGGAGACCAGCTCCTCGACGCCGTGCACGAGGTCCCCGACCCGGCCGTCCTGCATGACCTCGCCGTTGACCTCCAACCGCATCCTCAGGCCGCGGTGGTCCGGCACGAACCGGCGCGGCACGAGGTAGGGGCCGATCGGGAAGAACGTCGGTCGGTTCTTCGCCATGAGGAAGTCGCTGAGCGCGAAGCCGGGCCGGACCATGAGGTCGCGGGTGCTGACGTCGTTGCAGATGGTGTAGCCCGCCACGTGGTCGAGGGCCCGCTCCGGCGCGACGCGGTGCGCCGTCCGGCCGATCACGACCGCGACCTCCACCTCCCAGTCGTGCTGGACGCCGGGGCCCCACAGCACCACGTCGTCGCGGGCGCCCGCCAGCGCGCTGGGCAGTCCGAGGAACACGTACGGGTCCCCGGCCTCCACGCGGTCGGCGATGGCCGTCGCCTCCTCCACCAGCTCCGCGTCGGGCCGCGTCTCCTCGGGGTCGCCGCGCAGCAGCACCAGCGACATCTCCACGGTGTGCTCGCGGTGGTTCGCGCCCGCGCAGAAGACCTGGCCCGACGGGAACACCGGGGGGCAGTGGACGCACCTCGGACAGCGGCGGTCCGGTGTGCGCCGTGCCCACGAGCGCCTCCAGGCGCGGGAAGGACACGTCCCAGTCGTCCAGCAGCGCGCCCGTCGTGACGTCGTCGCCCAGCGACGGCCGCAGGTCGACCACCCGGTCGTCGACGACCAGCCCGGCGAACCGGTCCGCGCCCACGGCGAACGTGCCGAGCCCGAACACCCCGCCCCGGCTCACCGGACGGTCACCACCGTTCGACCCGCGATGTGCCCGCGGGCGCAGGACTCGTGCGCCTCGCCCGCCCGGTCCAGCGGGAACGACCGGGCGACGGGGATGCGGAACCGGCCCCGGCGGACGAGGTCGACGACCTCGGCCAGCGCCGCCCGGTGGTCCCCCGCCGCGGATGAGGTCCGGACCCCGAGGCCCGCGCCGCCGAAGTCCGCGATGGTCACGACCCGCTCCGGGTCGCCGGTGAGGTCGACCAGCTCGGGCAGGACACCGGACCCGGCGATGTCGAGCGCGGCGTGGACGGGCCCGCCCGCGAGCGCGCGGACCCGTTCGACCAGGCCGTCGCCGTAGGTGGTGGCGGTCGCCCCGAGCGACCGCAGGTAGGCCTGGTTCTCCTCGCTCGCGGTGCCGATCACCCGCGCGCCCCGGTGCAGCGCGAACTGGACGGCGGCGGATCCCACGCCGCCCGAGGCGCCGCTGATCACGACGGTCTCGCCCGGCCGCACCGCGGCCACGTCGAGGACGCGGATCGCGGTCTCGACCGGCAGCGGGTACCCGGCGGCCTCCTCGGGCGACAGGCCGTCGGGCACGAGGGCCCAGCTCGTGAGGACCGCGGACTCGGCCAGCGTGTCGCGGCCGTTGCCGAAGACCTCGTCGCCGACGACGACCCCCTCGACCCCGCCGCCGACGGCGATCACCGTGCCCGCCGCGTCGAACCCGGTGCCTGCGGGGAGGGAGAGCGGCATGAAGTCCTTCAGGTGACCGGCGCGGAGCTTGTGGTCGATCCCGTTGACCCCCGCCGCCCGGACGGCGACGAGGATCTCGCCGTGCCCCGGCTCCGGGTCGTCGACGTCGACGAGGTCCAGGACCTCCGGCCCGCCGTATCCGCTGAACCGGATGGCTTTCACCTGTCCTCCAAGGGTTCGGTGTGCTGTCCGTCGAGGACCGTGGGCCGTTTCCGTTCCGGTGTCACGAGAACGCCGCCGCGTGGTCGGTGACGAACGCCTCGAACGACCGCGCCCGCCTGCCCACGATCGACGGCACGTCGTCGGTCAGCCAGTCGGAGTCGCCCTCGGCGAAGAGGCTGAGCGCCTGCGCGTTCATCCCGGCGACGACCTCGGGAACACCCGCGTCGACCATCGCCCGCTTCTGCTCCTCGAACGTGAGCGGGCGGTAGGCGATCCTCCTGCCGAGCACCTTCGTGAGCACCGCCGCCGCGTCCGCGTAGGACAGTGACTCCGGGCCGGTGAGCCAGTACGTCTTCCCCCGGTGCGGGGCGGGGGCGGCGGCGATCTCGGCGGCGACGGCGGCGACGTCGCGGGTGTCGACCATGCCGACGCGCCCGTCACCGGCCGACGAGCCGAAGCCGTCCGCCTTGACGATCCCCGGTGCCAGCACGAGGAAGTTCTGCATGTAGGCGTTGTTCCGCAGGAGCGTGCAGCCGAGCCCGGACGCGATCAGGCCGTTCTCGATCTCGGTCTGGTCGCGCCGCCGGGCGATGGGCGAGTCCGCGGAGGCCTTGCTGGTGATCTTGACGACGTGGTCGACGCCCGCGCGGACGGCGCTGTCGACCACGGCCAGTTCCTGCGCGGGGACCGCCGGGCTGACGAGCACCACGGCCGAGGCGCCCTTCACCGCCGCGTCGACGGTCGCCGGATCGCCGAGGTCGCCCCGCACGACGTCCACGCCCGCCCGCGCCAGCTCGGTCGCCTTCCCCTCGTCGCGGACCAGCACCCGCACGGGCACCCCTCGTCCGGCGAGCAGCCGCGCCGCCTCCGCACCCACCTTGCCCGCGGTGCTGATGAAGATCATCGTGTCGTCTCCTGTTCGTCCATTGTGGCCGGTCCGGGCATATTTTTAGAGTACACCCTAATTTTAGAGTTGACTACAAGTTCGTTCCCGTTCGTCTAGGCTGGCCCGATGACCGGCCCCGGAATCCGCGAGCTCAAGAAGGCGCGCACCCGACGACTCATCGCGGACACCGCGGCCCGGCTGTTCGCCCAGCACGGCTACGAGAACGTCTCCGTCAACGACGTCGCGCGCGAGGCCCAGGTCTCCGAGCAGACCGTCTACAACTACTTCCAGACCAAGCAGCACCTGGTCACCGACCGCGACCAGCAGATACAGGACCGGCTGTGCGACCTGGTCCGCTCCCGCCCGGCGGGCACCAGCCCCGCGGCGGCCATCCGCGACTACACCCTCGCGTCCGTCGACGCGATCCGCGCCGTCCCCGCCGAGATCTGGCCGGGCGAACTCGGCCACCTGGCGGCCATCAGCCCCACCGTCCGCAGGCTCGCGCTGGACCTGACCGACCGCCAGGCCACCGCGCTCGCCGCCGCCATCGGCGACACCACGCCCCTGTCCCCGGAAGTGGCCAGGCTGCACGGCATCGCGCTCTCGGGCGTCTTCCAGATCATCATCGGCGAAGCGGGCCGACGCACCCTCGAGGGCCAGGACCAGGACCGGATCGCCGACGAGCTGCGCGGCATCGTCGAGAACGTGCTCGACGAACTCGACCGCTGGTTCACCGCACCGGCCGCGCCGCGGTAGTCACCGCTTCCGGACAGCTCCCGCCATGGCCAGCGCCAGGTGGACGTCGAAGGTGCCCGCTCCGAGGCCGATCTCGACGAACCGGTCGAACGCGCCCTGGCCGTCCCGAGCGGCGGCGGTCGCGACGTCCAGCGGCCACGGGCGCCCGGTGAGCCGGGCCAGCACGTCGGTGTGGCGGAGGTGCGTGCCCAGGTGACGGCGCAGCGCGCGGCGGTACGTTGCCGCCGGGTCGGCGGTCAGCGCCGCGGCGCCCGCGAGGCGACCGGACAGGACCGCGTAGTAGATGCCCTCACCGGTCAGCGGGTTGATCAGCGACGCGGCGTCGCCGGTGAGCAGGACCCGGCCGTGACCGACGTCGGGTCGGCCGGTCGACAGCGGCAGCCGGTGCCCGCGCAGCCGCAGCGCCGGGAGGCCGGGCAGCAGGTCGCGCAGCCGTTGGGTCAGGTGCGCCCGCGTGGGCGCGGTGGCGCGGACGAGCTGCCCGTACCCGACGTTCGCGGTCCCGTCCCCGACGGGGAAGGCCCAGGCGTAGGCGGGCCAGTGCTCGGCGGTCATGGTGAGCGACTGCTCACCCTCCCGCCACGGCCCGGAACCGGCGTAGCCGCGCAGGGCGATGGCCACCGTGCCGGGGCGGGCGGGGCGGGCACCGCAGTGGCGGCGGACCACCGACTCGGCACCGTCCGCGCCGACGACCGCCCGCGCGCGGACGGTCCCGTCGACCAGGACCGCGCCGTCGACGGCGGTGACCGTGCGCACCCGGTGGCGGCGCAGCACGGCGCCCGCTTCCACCGCCGCGCGCACGAGGCGCTCGTCCAGCAGGAATCTGGGCACCACGGCGGCGGGCCGGGCGAACGCGCGGGCGGCCACGACCCCGCGGGGTGACACCAGCCGCAGCGAGGTGATCGGGCGCGTTCCGCCGACGAGCGCGTCGACGTCGACGCCCAGGTCCGAGAGCACGTCCAGCGCGTGCGGTGCGACGCCGTCGCCGCACACCTTGTCGCGGGGGAAGTCCGCCGCGTCCAGCAGCAGGACGCGCGCGCTCGGGTCGGCCCGCAGCGCCGCGAGGGCCGCCGTGGACCCCGCGGGCCCGGCCCCCACGACGACGAGGTCCCACTCGTCGCGCCCGCTCATCGGGCCAACTGGTCGACGGCGAGGGAGAACACCCTCGGCGCGCGGGCGGCCAGCGGCACGACGCGGCGTGCCAGCGCGGGCCTGCCACGGGTCCACAGCAGGCCGGAGGTCAGCCAGCGGGACCGGCGCGACGTGCCCGCCCACGCGCGGTCGTAGTCACCGGGCCGGTCGGCGCTCAGGCACCGGACCAGCTCGGCGGCGGCGGTCAAGGACAGCGCCAGCCCTTCGCCGGTCAGCGCGTCGATGTAGCCGGCGGCGTCCCCGACCAGCAGCACCCGGCCCGCGACCCGGCCGGAGGTCCGCTGGCGCAGCGGACCCGCTCCCCGGACGGCGGAGGCCGGGGGCGCCCCGGCCAGCCGGGCGGCCAACTCCGGGAACGCCGCCAACTGGTCCGCGAAACCGCCGCGGACGGACGACAGGACCGCGACGCCGATGGTGTCCTCCGCGATCGGGGTCACGTAGGCCTCCGAGTGCTCAGCCCACGTCACCTCGACCGAATCGCTGAACGGGCGCACGGCGTAGTGGCGCCGCAGCCCCCACCGGGGAGCCCCCCGACCGCCGTCGACGGCCAGGCCCACCTCACCGCGCAGCGAGGAGTGCAGGCCGTCGGCGGCGACGAGGTACCGCGCGCGCAGGTCGCCCACCCGCACGTGGTCGGTGTGCTGGACGATCCCGGCGACCGGGCGCGTCAGCACCGGGACGCCGTGCCGCGCCACCTCGGCGCGCAGCGCGTCGTGCAGGACGGTGCGCCGGACGCCCCGCCCCGCCCCGTCGCGGAACGCCGCGTGCGCGACGGTCGCCCCCTGCCGGTAGGTGATGCCGTTGATCGGGTGGCCGGGCGGGTCGACGCCGAGAGCGGCCAGCGCCCGCACCGCGCCGGGCATCAGGCCCTCCCCGCACGCCTTGTCGATGACCCCGGCGCGCTTCTCGCACACCACGACGTCCAAACCGGCCCGCGCGCAGCCCAACGCCACCGCGAGCCCGGCCGGGCCGCCGCCCGCCACCACGACGTCACGCATACGCCGACCGCAGGGCCTCGTCCTCGGCCCGGATCCGGACGACCAGGAGCCCGGCGTTCAGCACGGTGAACACCGCGGCCGTGAGCCACGCGCCGTGCACCAGCGGCAGGGCGAACCCCTCGACGACGACGGCGACGTAGTTCGGGTGCGAGCACAACCGGTACGGGCCGCCGGTCACCTTCTCCAGCCCCGGCACGACCACGATCCGGGTGTTCCACTGGTGGCCGAGGGCGCGGACGCACCACCACCGCAGCACCTGGGCGGCGAGCACCAGGGCCAGCATCGACCACGCGAGCACGGGCCGGAAGCCCGTGTCGCGCGCCCACACCTCGACCAGGCAGCCCGCCAGCAGCCCGGTGTGCAGCACGACCATGAACGGGTAGTGCGCGAACCCGCTCTCCCGACCGCCGCGCACCAGGCTCCAGGCCAGGTTCCGCTTGGCCACCACGAGTTCCACCAGGCGCTCGACCGCCACGAGGCCGATGAGGACCGAGTACCAGGCCTGGCTCACCACCGGAGCAGCACCAGTTCGGCGCAGAAGCCGGGCCCCATCGCCAGCAGCACGCCCCAGTCCCCCGGCGCGGCGGGCCGTTCGGCGAGCGTGTCGGCGAACACGTGCAGCACGGACGCGGAGGACAGGTTGCCGATCCGGTTGAGCGAGCGCCAGGTCATCGCCAGGTCCTCCGCGTCGAGGGCGAGTACGGACTGGATGGTCTCGATGACCTTGGGTCCGCCGGGGTGGCAGATCCACCGCGCCACGTCGTCGACGCCGAGGCCGTGCGGCCCCAGTAGCTGCTCCACGTCGGCGGCCAGGTAGGTCCGCACCAGGTCGGGGACCTCGACCCCCAGGACGATCTTCAGCCCGCCGCTGCCGACGTCCCAGCCCATGGCCCGCTCGGAGTCCGGGTACTGGTGGCTGACGGTGTCCACCACCCGCGGGCCGCCCGCCGAGCGGGGGTGGTCCGCGCCGACCGCCACCACGGCGGCGGCGCCGTCGCCGAACAGGCCCGCCGCGATCGTGTTGGCGGTGCTGGGGTCCTGGCGCTGCAAGGTGAGCGAGCACAGCTCGACCGACACCAGCACCGCGACCGACGTCGGCCAGCCGCGCAGGAAGTCGTGCAGCCGGGCGACGCCCGCGGCACCGGCCAGGCAGCCCAGGCCCAGCATCGGCACGCGCTTGACGTCGGGCCGCATCCCGATCCGGGCGGCGATCCTGGAGTCGAGGGAGGGGACGGCGATCCCCGTGACGGTCGTGGACATCACCAGGTCGACGTCCTCCGGCTCGAGGCCCGCGTCGGCGAGCGCGCCGAGCACGGCCTCGCAGCCGAGGTCCACCGCGACCGACAGGAAGGCGTCGTTCGCCGCGGTGAACCCGTCCAGTTCGGGGTAGCGCTCGATGGGCAGGGCCAGGTGGCGGGTGGCGACCCCCGTGTTGTCGTGCAGGCGCTCCGCCAGGGCGCGTGACGTCGGGTCGGGCAGGCAGAGACGGGCGAACAGGTCGGTCAGCATCCGCTGCGGGTAGCGGTGCGGGGGCAAAACCCCGTGCACCGCCGCTACCGTTGTCATCCTGCTCACCGTACGGGTCGCGCCTACACTCCGCAGATGACGGGAACACCGTTCGCACCAACGAATCGCGCGCTGGTCAGCGGTCTGGCGGGTTCGTGCCACCCCGTCCCGTCGCTGGCCGTCACGACCGTGGCGGTGCTGCTCGCCATCGGTGTCGGGCACGGGGTGGGCGGGGTGCTGCTGATCGGCGCCGCCGTGCTGACCGGGCAGTTGTCGGTCGGGTGGTCGAACGACTGGGTCGACAGCGCCAGGGACCGCGCCACCGGACGGACGGCCAAGCCCGCGGCGACGGGCCGGGTCCCGGTCCCCGTGGTCGCCGCGGCGGCGGGACTGGCGCTGGCGGCCACGATCGCGCTGTCCGCGTTGCTGGGCGTTTACGCCGCCACCGCCCTCCTGGTGGGCGTCGCCGCGGGGTGGGCCTACAACCTCGGGCTGAAGGCGACCGCCTGGTCCGGCGCGCCCTACCTGCTCGCCTTCGGCGCCCTCCCCCTCGGGCCCTACCTGGCGCTGCCCGGCCATCCCTGGCCGCCGTGGTGGGTGCCGGTGGTCGGGGCGCTGCTCGGGTTCGGCGCGCACTTCGCGAACGTCCTGCCCGACCTGCGCGCGGACGCCGCCACCGGGGTCCGCGGCCTCCCGCAGCGGCTCGGCCCGCGGTGGGGCGTGGTGGTCATGGCCGTCGCGCTGGCGTCCGCGTCCGTCGTCCTCGCCTTCGGCCCGGCGGGCACGTCGAGGGTGTTCGCCCTGGTCGCCGTGACCGGAGGGGTCGCGGGCGCGCTCGGCGCGGTGGTCGCCGCCCTGCGGGCCCCCGACGGGCCTGCGGCGTTCCGGATCACGATCGCCATCGCCGTCCTGGACGTCGGGCTGCTGATCGCCGCGACGACGTGACCGAGCCCTGTCGGCTCCCCGCCGCGGCGGTGGAGCGGTGAAGGGCGACGAGCCGCCGCCGAAGACCGAGGACGGGCACTTCATCGTCGTCTCCGGTCGTCGCTGGCGCGCCACCGACCCGGACATCCCGGAGGCCGTCGCCGCGGAGCTGCGCAAGGCGTTGATGGCCGCGCGCCGGGACGTCGGCCGAGCGCTGCGCGCCGGGGAGGACCCGGCGTCCGCGCGGGCACGGGTCCAGGTGGCCAAGGTGGCACTGGGCGAGCGCGGCACCCCGTGGTGGGAGCAGACCCCCGAGCAGCGCAGGGAGCGCTGGGAGCGGGGGCTGCGCGAGGTCGGGTCGTAGGGGCCCGAGCCGCCGAAGAGCATCCATGTCCGTGCGGCATGGATCGGCCGGAGCAGGCATTTCACAGCGCTCTCGGGCGCCACTAGCTTCGTGGTGGCGGCGGGGACCGCGCCGGACGCGGAGGGAGGGTGTCCACAACGGACGGTTGGAGTCCATTGTGGATGCTCGACCACCACGGCCGAAGCGCCCGCGAACCGCTGATCGACCAACCGCGAACAGGAGAACCACCATGACCACCACCGACCAGAAGGTCGCCATCATCACCGGCGCCTCGCAGGGCATCGGCGCGGCGCTCGTCGAGGCGTACCGGAAGCTGGGCTTCGCGGTCGTCGCCAACTCGCGCTCGATCGCCCCGGCGCGCGAGGCGGACTACGTCACGGTCGCCGGTGACATCGCCGACCCCGCCGTCGCCACCGAGGTCGTCGAGACCGCCGTGCGGGAGTTCGGCCGCGTGGACACGCTCGTGAACAACGCGGGCGTCTTCATCGCCAAGCCGTTCACCGACTACACGGAGGACGACTTCCGGGCCGCGGTCGGCGTCAACCTCACCGGTTTCTTCACCACCACCAAGCTGGCCGTGGCGCAGATGCTGCGGCAGGGCGGGGGCGGTCACGTCGTCCAGATCACCACCAGCCTGGTCGACCACGCGAACAGCGGCGTCCCGTCGGTGCTCGCCTCGCTCACCAAGGGCGGCCTCCAGTCCGCGACGAAGTCGCTGGCCGTCGAGTACGCCAAGCGGGGTGTGCGGGTGAACGCCGTCTCGCCGGGCATCATCCTGACGCCGATGCACGCCCCCGAGACCCACGAGGCGCTGGCGTCGCTGCACCCGGTGGGGCGCCTGGGCACCACGAGCGACGTCGTCGACGGCGTGCTGTTCCTGGAGAACGCGCCGTTCGTCACCGGTGAGGTGCTGCACGTCGACGGCGGGCAGAGCGCCGGGCACTGACCCGGCCGGTCAGCGGGCGGAGTCGACGGCCGCCTCGGCGAACCGGCGCAGCAGCCGGGGCAGGTGGTCGGGCAGGAAGGCGATCGAGACCGGACTGGAAGGGGCACCGGTGAGCGGGACGAAGCGCACCGCGGGGTGGATGTTGCGGCGCATCGCCACCTCCGGCACGACACCGATGCCCCTGTTCGCCGCCACCGACTCCAGCCACTCGTCGAAGTTGCCGGTCTCGACGACCTCCGAGGGCCCGCCGCCGTCGGTCCACGACCACGGGCCGGTGGTGCCGCTGACGGTGTTGACCACCAGGGGCCACCGGGCGATCTCGTCCCAGCGCAGCCGGTCGGCGGCGGCGAGCGCGGAGTCGACCGAGCAGACGGCGACGCGCGCCTCGTCGAACAGGTGCACGACCCGCGCGGGCGAGCCCCCGTCGACCGGCCCGCGCACCACGGCGACGTCGATGTGGCCCTGCACGACGGCCGCCAGCGGGTCGTCGACCCGGATCAGCGAGACCCGGCTGCCGGTGAGCTGTTCGTAGCGGGCCAGGGTCCGCTGGGCCCAGGGATCGGGCAGCAGCCAACTGAACCCCATCCGGAGGGCCACCTGCTCGCGCGTCGACGCGAGGGCCTGGTCCATGGCGAGCAGCACCTGCTGGGCCCGTTCGAGGAACTCCGCGCCGACCGGGGTCAGCGAGACGTGGCGGGAGTCGCGGTCGAGCAGGCCGACCTCCAGCGCCGCCTCCAACTGCTTGACGGTGCGCGTCAACGCGGGCTGGGTGATCAGCAACTGCTCGGCGGCACGGGTGAACGACAGGTTCTGCGCCACCGCGACGAACGCCCTGAGGTGGCGCAGCTCGACATCCATGATCCACGAGTATAGGACCGCGGGCCCACCGTCGGTTTAGGACGGTTCCACCGGAGGAGGAGATGATGAGCACCGGTTTCCTGGACGGTCTCGGTGTGCGGCTGCCGGTGCTGGCGGCCCCCATGGCGGGCGGTCCCTCGACACCCGAGTTCGTCGTGGCCGCCGCGCGGGCCGGGTCGCTGGGCTTCCTGGCGGGCGGGTACAAGGCGCCCGCGCTGCTCGGCGAGCAGCTCGCGGCCGTGCGGTCGGAGACCGGCACGTTCGGGGTGAACCTGTTCGCCCCGAACCCGGTCCCGGTCGACGCGGCGGCCTACCGCCGCTACCGCGACGCCGTGCGCGGTGACGCCGAACGGTTCGGCGTCGCGGTCCCGGCCAAGCCCGTCGAGGACGACGACCACTGGCGCGACAAGGTCGACGTGCTGCTGGAGCACCCCGTCCCGATCGTGTCGTTCACCTTCGGCCTGCCCGACGCGGGCGCGGTGGCGGCGCTGCACCGGGCGGGCAGCGTCCTGGTGCAGACGGTCACCTCGGCCGACGAGGCGCTGCGGGCCGTCGACGCGGGTGTCGACGCGCTCGTCGTGCAGGCTTCGGCCGCGGGCTGCCACTCCGGAACCCTGACACCCCAACGGATCCCGCCCGCGACACCGCTGCGGGAGCTGCTGGCCGAGATCAACCACGCCGCGGGGCTGCCCAAGATCGCCGCGGGTGGCGTCGTCGACCCCGAGGACGTGGCGGCGATGATCGCCTGCTGCGCCCGCGCGGTCCTGGTCGGGACCGCGCTGCTGCTCGCGCCGGAAGCGGGCACGTCCACCGCGCACCGCCGGGCGCTGCTCGGCGCGGACCGAGGCGACACCGTCGTCACCCGCGCCTTCACCGGGCGGCCCGCCCGAGCCCTGCCCAACCGGTTCACCGCCGCCCACCACGACCACGCGCCGTCCGGCTACCCGGCACTGCACCACCTCACCAGCCCCGTCCGCCGGGCCGCCGCCGCGGCCGACGACCCCGAGCACGTCAACCTCTGGGCCGGGACCGGCTACCGGCACGTGCGCGAACGCCCCGTCGCCGACACCCTCACCACCCTCGCGAGCAAGCTCTGAAACGGAGAAGCACCATGAACGAGAACGACATCCTGGTCGGCGTCCTGTCCGAGTGGAAGTCGGCCGTCGACGCCCACGAGCCGGATCGGGTCGCCGCGGTGTTCACCGACGACGCGATCTTCCAGGGGCTGCACCCCTACACCGTCGGCCGCGAGGGCGTGGCCGCCTACTACGACGGCCAACCGCTCGGCCTGACCGCGGACTTCGCGCTGCGGGAGTCCCGGCGGCTCGCCGACGACGTCGTCCTCGGCTACTTCGCCGTCGACTTCGGCTTCACGGACCGGCCGACGCTGAGCCTGCACCTCGGTGTGGTCCTGCGGCGGATCGACGACACCTGGCTGATCAGCCACTACCAGGTGTCCAAGCTCGACGCCTGACCTCGCGACGAGGGGTCGATCCCGACGACCCGTTCGTGTTACCTTAGGTAACTGTAACCATGGGTAGCACATAACTCGTCATCAGGGAGGCCTCATGACCAGCGCGGATACCCGAGGTGGAGCGGTCGGGTCCCGACCCGACCGGCAGGCCGTCGCCCGAAGGTTGCTGGACTCGGCGGAGGCCCTGTCGTACGACCCCGTCCAGGAGGTCGACTGGGACACTCCCCTGGACAAGGACTTCCACGGCACGAGCCCGGAGTGGAGCACCCTGTACGGGACGCCGTACTGGGACGAGATGTCCGCCGAGCAGCAGCGCGAACTCACCCGGCAGGAGGCCGCGTCCGTCGCGAGCACCGGGATCTGGTTCGAGATGATCCTCCAGCAGATGGTGCTGCGGGACTTCTACGCGAAGGACCCGACCGACCCCGCCTTCCAGTGGGCGCTGACCGAGATCGCCGACGAGTGCCGCCACTCCATCATGTTCGCCCGCGGCGCGGCGAAGCTCGGCGCTCCCGCCTACCGGCCGCGGCGGCTCGTGGTCGAGCTGGGCCGGGCGTTCAAGACCGTCGCCGTCGGCGAAGCCGCCTACGCGGCGATCCTGGTCGCCGAGGAGGTCCTCGACGTCATGCAGCGCGACTGGATGCGCGACGAGCGGGTCGCCCCCTTCGTCCGCACCATCAACAACATCCACGTGGTCGAGGAGTCGCGGCACATGGAGTTCGCCCGCGGCGAGACCCGTGACCGGCTCGCGGGGGCGGGCCCGCTGCGCAGGCAGTTCAACGCGCTGGTCGTGGCCATCGCGTCGTACTGCATCGTCACCAGCATGGTCAGCGAGAAGGTGTACGCGAACGCCGGGCTCGACCCCGAGCGCGCGATCCGCGAGGCCAGGGCCAACGAGCACCACAGGTCGATGCTGCGGTCGAGCTGCGCGGGGCTGATGGAGTTCCTGCACTCCGCGGGCCTGCTCACCAGGGCGGCCACCCGGATCTACCAGCGCGCCAACCTGATCTGACCCATGGCCTACGCGATCACCCAGAACTGCTGCGCCGACGCGTCGTGCGTCGCGGTCTGCCCGGTCAACTGCATCCACCCGACGCCGGACGAGCCGGACTTCGGCACCACCGACGTGCTCCACGTCGACCCGAAGGCCTGCATCGACTGCGGGGCGTGCGCGGAGGCGTGCCCGGTCGACGCGATCTTCCCCGTGGACGCGCTGACCGGACCGCTCAAGCCCTACGCGAAGGTCAACGCCGACTACTACGCGGCGACCGCGGACGCGCCCGATCCCGCGCCGAACTTCCACGGCTGGGGCCCGCCCGCGTTCACCCGCGCGACCCCCGCCGACTTCAAGTCGCTGGACGTCGCGGTCGTCGGCACCGGTCCCGCGGGCCTGTACGTCGTCCAGGACCTGTTGCTGCGCACCAACTCCCGCGTGACGCTGTTCGACCGGATGCCGGTCGCGGGCGGCCTGGTCCGGTACGGCGTGGCGCCCGACCACCCGTCGACGAAGCGGATCGGCGAGGCCTTCGCCCGCTTCCACACCCACCCCCGGCTCCGGCTGCGCCTGGGCGTCGAGGTCGGGAAGGACATCACCGCGGAGGACCTGGCGGCACGGCACGACGCGGTGGTCTACGCCGTCGGCGCGTCGGCGGCGAAACCACTCGGCGTGCCAGGTGAGGACCTGGCGGGCAGCGTCGCCGCCACGACCGTGGTGGCCTGGTACAACGGCCACCCCGACGTGGCGGACGACGCGGTCGACCTGTCGTCCGAGCGCGTCGTCGTGGTCGGCGGCGGCAACGTCGCCCTGGACGTGGCACGGATCCTGACCGCCGACCCGAAGACCCTCGAAGGCACGTCCATCGCGCCGCGGGCGTTGGCGCGGTTGAGGTCCAGCCGGGTTCGCGAGGTCGTCGTGCTCAGCCGCCGCGGCCCGGACGCGGCGGCGTGCAGCAGGTCGGAACTGCTCGCCCTCGTCGAGCGGACCGGGGTGGACGTGGTGGTCGACGCGCAGGACGACCGCACGACGCGGGCCGTCGACACCGCCGCCCCGACCGGCAAAGCCGTTGTGCTGCAACGGGTGGCGCGGGAGGTGGTCGACTGGTCGGCACCTCCCCCGCCCGGCAGGCGCGTCGTACTCCGCTTCCACTCCGCGCCCGTCGCCGTCGTCGGCGACACCGCGGTGCGCGGCCTCCGCGTGACCGGCCCCGCCGACGACGTGGAGATCGGCACCGGCCAGGTCGTCCGCGCGGTCGGCTACCGCGGCACCCCGCTGCCCGGCCTGCCGTTCGACGAGGGCACCGGCACCGTCCCGCACACCGGAGGACGGGTGGCGGGCCGGCCGGGGACCTACGTGGTCGGCTGGATCAAGCGCGGCTCCACCGGTGGCATCGGCGCCAACAAGACCTGCGCCGCGGAGACCGTGGCCGCGCTGGTCGACGACGCCGTGAACGGCAGGCTGCCGTCCAAGCGCACCACGCTGCTGTCCCGCTTCCTCAAGCGGTCCTGACGGGCCCGCGTGTCGGCAGGGTCCGCTGGTCGGCCAGGCCGGCTCGGCAGGGTCCGCTCAGCCGGTGCGCGCTCAGCCGGTGCGCACCAGCGCCCGGCCGGGCTCGCGCGTCGTGCGCACCGGTGCCCGGCCGGATCTGCGGGATACTGGACGGATGCCCCTCCCGTTGCCGATCGCGTTGCCGACCTCCCCTGCCCCGACGTGCGCCGACGTGCGCCCGTGGTGAACCGCGGAGTCCGTCCCGCGCTCGTCGGCGCGCTGCTCGTGGTGCTCGGAGCCTGTTCCGCGGGCCCTGTCGACGGTCCGGCGCCGACGTCGACCACCACCAGCCCGCCGCCCGTCGAACGCGTGCTCGTGTCGCTGGGCGACTCGTACGCGACCGGCTACCGGCCCACCGACGCGGGTGTGCCCGCCGGTCCGAGCGAGGACGGGTTCGCCCACCTCGTCGCCGACCAGGCCGACCTGGAACTGATCAACGTCGCGTGCAGCGGCGCCACGTCCGCGCAGTTGCGCGACCAGACCGGCTGCGCGCTCCGGAACCGGCCCGTCGACGGGGTCGACGTGACCGGGAGCACGCAGCTCGACGCCGCCGTGCGGGCGCTGCGGGAGAACGCCGGGCGCGTCGGACTGGTGACGGTGGTGATCGGCGGCAACGACCTGGCGCCGTGCGCGCTGTCGTCGGACGCGGTGGCGTGCGCGACGCAGGCCGTGGCGGGCATCCGCGCCAACCTGGCCTCCGTGCTGCCCGCGCTGCGCGAGGCCGCGGGTGACGCGCCGATCGTGGGGCTCACCTACCCGGACGTGTTCCTCGGGGCGTGGGTGTCGTCCGAGTTCCCGAACGGGCAGGCCCTGGCGCGGCTGTCGGTGCCGCTGTTCCGCGACGTGCTCAACACCGCGCTGGCGGAGGAGTACGGGAAGGTGGGGGCGTCGTTCGTCGACGTGACCGCCGCGACCGGTGGGTACGAGCCGTTGACGGAGGTGACGCAGGACCCGACCTACGGTCCGATCCCCACCCCGGTGGCGAAGGTGTGCGCCCTGACGTACTTCTGCCGCCACACCGACGTGCACCCGACTCCCGCGGGCCACCAGGAGATCGCCACCGCCGTCCTGGCCGCCACGGGCCGCTGACGGAGCACGATCGTGTGGCACGGCTGGTGGGGCGGTGAGGGCCGTGCCTACCATCGTCCACATGGGACAGGGAACGGAGCAGGACCTCAGCGGGCTCGGCGTCGGGCTGCTCGTGGTGATCGCCGTGCTCAGCGTGGCGGCGTTCGTGCTGTGGGTGGCGGCGATCGTGTCGGTCGCCCGCGACCCGCGGTTGACCGGCGGCGGCAAGCTGCTGTGGATCGCGGTGGTGCTGGGCTTCCCGTTCCTGGGCAGCATCGGCTGGTTCGCGGGTGGCCGCAGGGCCCAGCTCGTCCGGGGCCCGGCCGCCCACCAGGCGTTCGGCTGAGCCGGTGGCGCCCGGTCCGCGGGCGCCACCAGCTCACCGGTCAGGCCTCTCCGGCGGGCACCGCCCGGTCCCACACCCGGTGCAGGCCGACCGCATCCAGCAGCGCGATCGCGGAAGCCTTGACCATCGTGTCGGCGAGCAGCACGCCGGGCGCGTCGGTGTCGATCCCCGCCGCTCGCAGGAGGTCGGCGCCGCCACCCCAGGCCCCGAGCACCTTGCAGTGCCGGAACGCCTCCTGGAGCAGCACGGGGAGGCGCGGATCGGTTACGGTGGCGCCGCCCGCGACCACCACCGCGTCGAACTCGACGGAGCGGGTCGCGAGCAGCGTGCGCTCGACGACCTCCTTCGTGGCCCCCTTGCCGAGTTGACCTCCCACCTCGGCGATGACGCGCACCACGGCGCCCCGCGCCTCCGCGGCCTTGCGCAGCTTGGCGATTCCGGGGACGTCGGCGCCCGGCGAGGCGACGACGCCGATCACCCGACCCGCGATCGGCCCTGGCGCCACCGGGACCTGGGAGAGCGCGGGTGACGGCACGACCCCCTTGGCGGGCTTGCCGGTGGGTGCGGGGAGCCCCAGCCCGGCGGCGACCCTGGCGCACAGCTCACCGTCCACGTTGGCCAGCACGGCGAGTTCGCGTTCGCGGATCGCCATCTCGTACACCTTGGACAACTCGAAGGTGAACGCCTCCACGATGTGCGCCTTCTCCACGGCGCTCATGCTCAGCCAGAACAGCGTGGCCTGGGTGAAGTGGTCGTCGAACGACACCGGGTTGGCCCGGACCTTCACGCCCTCGACCGGGCGGGGCAGGTGGACGTACCCGGTGTCGTCGGCGATCGGCCGGTCGCCGTCGATGCCGTTCGGCTTGTAGGGGGTGACGCCCTGGTGGATCGCGGTCTGGTGCATGCCGTCGCGCAGGTTGTCGTTGACCGGCACGTGCGGGCAGTTGATCGGCAACTGGGTGAAGTTGGGGCCGCCGAGGCGGGTCAACTGCGTGTCCAGGTAGGAGAACATCCGCGCCTGCATGAGCGGGTCGTTGGTGATCTCGATGCCCGGCACGAGGTGTCCGGTGTGGAACGCGACCTGCTCGGTCTCGGCGAAGTAGTTGGTGGGGTTGCGGTCCAGGGTCAGCTTGCCGACCAGGACGACCTCGGCCAGCTCCTCCGGCACGATCTTGGTCGGGTCGAGCAGGTCGATGCCCTCGAACGTCTCGTCCGGGGTGTCGGGCAGCAGTTGCAGGCCCAGTTCGTACTCCAGCGGCGCGCCCGCCTCGATGCCGTCGGCCATGTCCCGCCGGTGGAAGTCGGGGTCGGCGCCCGCGGCGATCTGCGCCTCCTCCCACACCAGGGAGTGCACGCCCGCGACCGGCTTCCAGTGGAACTTCACCAGCGAGGTCTCGCCCGCCGTGTTGACCAGCCGGAACGTGTGGACGCCGAAGCCCTCCATGGTCCGGTAGGAGCGCGGGATGCCCCGGTCGGACATCGCCCACAGCACGTGGTGGGTGGCCTCGGTGTGCAGCGACACGAAGTCCCAGAACGTGTCGTGCGCGGTCTGCGCCTGCGGGATCTCCCGGTCCGGGTGCGGCTTGCCCGCGTGGATGACGTCGGGGAACTTGATGCCGTCCTGGATGAAGAACACCGGCATGTTGTTGCCGACGAGGTCGAAGTTGCCCTCCTCGGTGTAGAACTTCACCGCGAAGCCGCGCACGTCGCGGACGGTGTCCGCCGAGCCGCGCGAGCCCAGCACGGTGGAGAACCGGGTGAAGACCGGCGTCTCGCGGCCCTTGGCCAGGAAGCCCGCCTTCGTCACGGACTCGGCGTTGCCGTAGGCGCGGAACGTGCCGTGCGCCGCCGCGCCCCGCGCGTGGACCACGCGCTCCGGGATGCGCTCGTGGTCGAAGTGCGTGATCTTCTCGCGGAGGTGGAAGTCCTCCAGGAGCGACGGTCCGCGCGCCCCGGCCTTGAGCGAGTGGTCGGTGTCGCTCAGCCGCAGCCCCTGGGCGGTGGTGAGGTGCTCCCCCGCCTGAGCGCGGCGGTCGTCGCCGAAGCTCACGCCCACCTCCACCTTGCCCGTCGGGCTCGTCGGTTTCGGTGCGGCCTGGTCGCGCTGGCGTTTGGGGGGCATCGCGTTTCTCCTCCGGGAACCTTCGAACGGGGTCGGCGGGTACCCGGCGCCGGGCCTCCCAAGCGTCGAGGGCTCAAAGAGGACTCGTTGGTGCGTCGAGGGTTCCGCACGCCCCCACAGGGGTAGTCACAGGCATGACGAAGGTTGATCTCGACATCCCCCGTTCACCCGACCAGGTGTTCGCCGTGCTCTCCGACGGCTGGTCCTACGCGGGCTGGGTGGTCGGGGCGACGCACATCCGCGACGTGGACGACCGGTGGCCCGAGACGGGCACGCGCATCCACCACAGCGTCGGGGCGTGGCCGTTGCAGATCGAGGACGAGACCGTCGTGCAGGCCGTCGAGCCTGGGAGGTCGCTGGAGCTGCACGCGAAGCTGTGGCCGGTCGGCACGGCGTGGATCCGGTTCGAGCTGAACCCCACGACGAGCGGCGGCACGCGGGTTACGATGCACGAGAAGGCGATCAGCGGGCCCGGTTCGCTGCTGCCCGAGCCAGCGCAGGCGGTCTTCCTCATCCCCCGCAACCGGGAGACGCTGAAGCGCCTGGCCGACCTCGTCCTGCGCGGCGATCAGCGGTAGACCGCGCGCAGCGCCGCTCCCACCACCGCCCGGTACGCGCCGCCCGCGTGGCCGTGCCGGGCGAGCGCCGCGCGGGCCGCGTTCGCGCCGCACGCGCCGTGCACCCCGCCTCCGGGGTGGGCGGACGCGCTCGCCAGGAACAGCCGGTCGACCGGGGTGTCGGCACGGGACAGCCCCGGCGTCGGCCGGAACACGAGCTGCTGGTGGATCCCCGCCGTGCCCGCGTTGATGGCGCCGCCGTCCACGCTGCGGTTGCGCGCCTGCAAGTCGCCGGGCCCGCTGACCGACCGGGCGATGACCAGGTCGCGGAACCCCGGCGCGTGCGTCTCCAACACCTGCTCCACGCGGTCCGCCCGCCGCCTCAGCCGGTCCGGCGACCACGTCTCGCCGCGCGGGACGTGGGTGTACGCCCACACCGACTCGGTGCCCGCCGGCGACCGGGTGGGGTCGGTGGTGGTCATCTGGCCGAGCAGCAGGAACGGGTGGCGCGGCAGCCTGCGGCACGCGAGGTCGTTCGCGAAGTCGGCCAGGCCGTCCAGGTCGGCGCCGAGGTGGATCGTCCCGGCCTTCCTGGCGTCCTCGGAGAGCCACGGGACGGGACCGGACAGGGCCCAGTCGACCTTGATCGTCGCGTCGTCCCACTCGAACCGGTCCAGGTCCTCCAGCAGCCGCGCGGGGAGGTGGTCGGGGCCGACGAGGCCCAGGTAGAGGGCGGGGGCGGGCACGTCGGCGAGTACCGCGCGCCGGGCTCGCACGAGGCCGCCGTCCGCGTCCCGCACGCCCAGCGCCTTCCCGTCCGCCACGACGACCTGCCGGACGGGCCTGCCGCACTCGACCCGGCCGCCGCGGGCTTCGAGCCTGCGCACGAGCGCCGCGGCCAGCTCACCCGCCCCGCCCCGCGGCACGGGGAAACCGACCTCCTGGCCGAGCATCGCCAGCAGCCACCCGAACACCGCGCCGCCCGCCTGGTCGGGGCCGAGGTCGGTGTGCAGCGCGTTGCCCGCCAGCAGGATCTTCGCCCCGTCGCCGTGGAACCGCTCGTCGCCGAACGCGCGCACGGGCTGCGTCGCCATCCGCGCGAACCGCAGCGCGTCGGACGCGCCCAGCTCACGCAGCAGCCGGGCACCCGCGCGGACCGGCGGGAACGGGCGCAGCAGCGCCCCCAACAGGTCGTCGCGCACGCGCCGCCACACCTCGAACTCGGCCAGCCACGCGTCGGCGTCGCGCTCGTCGAACGCGCCGACCGAGGCGGCGGTCCGCTCGGGGTCGCGCGAGAGCAGCGCGGAACGGCCGTCCGGGAACACGTGGGCCAGCACCTCGGGGGCGTGCACCCACGTCAGCCCGTGGTCGGCCAGCCCGAGCCCGGCCAGCACCGGCGAGGCGACGCCGAGCGGGTAGAACGCGCTGAACAGGTCGTTGCGGAAGCCTGGCGCGGTGATCTCGGCGGTCCGGACGGCACCGCCCGGCGTGTCGGCGGCCTCCAGGACGAGGACGCTCCAGCCCTCGTCGGCCAGCAGGTTCGCCGCCACGAGACCGTTCGGACCCGCCCCCACCACGACCGCGTCGTAGTCGTCCACCGCGCCTCCCGGCCTTGGGTCTGGTGCTCGCGCACCACGCCCGGTTACCCGGTCCGGACGAGTTGACACGTGACTCACGCCGTCCATCGAGACCGCCAGGTGTCGGAATGCGCGACGCGGGGTAACCGGCCTGCACAGCGTGCGACGAACGGAGCGGCCGATGCGGATCCCACACCTGGTCAGCGAGCGGGCGGTGGACACGATCAGGGTCGCCTCCCGCGAACACGTCCTCGCCGCCGTGCTCGGCATCCCCCGCCTCCTGCGCCACCGCGCGTGGACCGACGTCGACCCGGAGCAGGGGCAGGGCCTCGGGGTGCTGCTCGTGCCGGGTTTCGGCGCGCACGACCAGTCGCTGGCGCTCACCACCGCGTGGCTCAAGGCCCGCGGGTACCGCCCGACCGGCGCCCGCGTCGGGTTCACCGTCGGGTGCACCACGGACCTGGTCGACCGGGTCGAGCGCGTGCTCGAACGGCACGTCGCGGCGACCGGCGGTCCCGTGGTGCTCCTGGGCCAGAGCCGCGGCGGCATGGTGGCCCGCCTGACGGCCGTCCGCAGGCCCGACCTGGTGCGCGGCCTGGTGATGATGGGCAGCCCCGTCGTGGAGCCACTCAGCGCCCAGCGGGACGTGCTCGCCATCGCCCGGCTGCTGACCCGGCTGTCGGCGATGGGCGTGCCGGGGCTGATGAACGGCGACTGCCTCACCGGTGACTGCTTCACCGAGAACTTCACCGCGCTCGGCCGTCCGCTGGAGGTGCCCGCGCTGTCGCTCTACTCGCGCTCGGACGGCATCGTGCCGTGGCAGTGCAGCCAGGACCCGCACGCGGACTGCGTGGAGGTGCGGAGCACCCACACCGGCATGGGCTTCGACCCGGACGTCTACACCGCCCTGGACCAGCGGCTCCGGCAGTGGAACCCGACGGCCGCCCTCGCGCGGGCGTGCTGAGCACGGCACTCCACAATCGAAGGGGGTTTCCGCTGGTCAGCGATTTCAAACCTCTTGAGGCCATGATTTTCCCAGGCTGGCCTGACGGCTCCGCACACGCCAGAATCAGGGGATGACCCTCTCCAACGACGCGGTGAAGTCCACCGCGGACGACGGCACGACCGTCCTGCGCATCGCGGGCGAAGTCGACATGTCCAACAGCGACTCGCTCCGCAAGCAGTTCGTCGACGCGCTCGACGGCGGTGCCAGAACGCTCGTGCTCGACCTGTCCGAGGTGACGTTCTTCGCGTCGTCCGGCATCGCCGCGCTGGCCCACGCCCGCGAGTACGGCAAGCAGAGCGGGGACCGGCCGGTCCACGTGGTGGCCAGCCGGAGCGTCCGCCGGTCGTTGGAGGCGACGGCGATGGACCGGCTGCTGCCGCTGCACGCCACGCTGGACGAGGCGCTCGCCGCGGCCAGGTAGGCCCGGCCGTCCCGTTCGAGGAGCCCGCACGTCGCCCACGACCCCGGTCGGGGGCGACGGCACCCGCCTTCAGTCCACTGTGGACATACGCGTCCCTTGTCGGCCAGTGCCGGAAACGGATACCGTCGACCACCAGGCACGGCACTCACAGGGCGTTCCGCCCGTCGGGCGACGGGTGCGCACCCCATCTCCCACCGCGGAAGGCCGCGGCGGGAGACCGGTGGTGGGGATGCGGATCGCGATGGGGGCGGCCTCGTGGGAGGTCGACACCGACGAGCGCCGCACGCACATCTCCGAGCTGTCCCACGGCCTGGCCCGCGGCGGCCACCACGTCACCCTCTACACCCGGCGCGACTCGCCCGGCCCCTTCCGCCGCGGCCCCCAACGGCTGGTCCGCGTGCCCGCCGGTCCCGCGGCGAGGCTGACCGAGGCGGACCTGCTGCCCCACCTCGACGAGTTCGCCGCCAACCTGGACAAGCACTGGGGCGGTCACCCACCGGACGTCGCGCACCTGCACTCGTGGACGTCCGGGCTGGCCGTGCGGGCGCTCGACATCCCGGTGGTGCAGTCGTTCCACGGTCTCCGCGCCACCCGGCAGCGCCCCTCCGCCGGTGTGCGCGGGCTGGTGGAGATCGAACGCCTCGTCGGGTTGGCCGCCGACCACGTGATCACCGCCAACGACGAGGAGCGGACCGCGCTGGCGTTCCTCGGCATCCCCCGCGAGCGGATGACGCTCGCGACGACGGGCGTGGACACCGACCACTTCCGTCCAGGGGGCGCCACCTGGACGAGGAGGCCGGGGCACCGGCTGCTGGGCCTCGGCGACGTGGAGCCGCACAGCGGCTTCTACACCACGATCGGCGCGCTCCCCCGCGTCCCGGACGCGGAACTCCTGATCACCGGCCGGATCCGGCACGCCGTGCCGCGCGACAGCCCCGAGGTGACCAGGCTGCTGCGGCACGCGCGCGACCTCGGGGTCGCCGATCGCGTGCGCTTCACCGGTCCCGTCGGCCGCGCGGACCTGCCCGCGCTGCTGCGCTCGGCGGACGTGGTGGTGCGCGTGCCGTCCCACGACCCGCTCGGCACGCCCGCGCTGCGGGTCATGGCGTGCGGGGTCCCCGTGGTCGCGTCCGCCGTCGGAGCGCTGCGGGACCTCGTCGTGGACACCACGACCGGTCTGCTGGTGCCACCGCGCGTCCCCACCGTGCTGGGGCGCGCGCTGCGGGACCTGCTCGCCGAACCGGTGCGGCGGAACACCTTCGCGGTCGCGAGCACGGACCGGGCGCGCTCGGCCTACTCCTGGGCGCGGGTGGTCGCCACCACCGTGGACGCCTACCGGAAGGCGATCTCGGCGGGCTCGCGCCGACGGGGGACCAGGTCCGACACCAGGTGATCCCGACCGGGCCTCAGCCCGCGGCGCGGGCGGACAGCGCCAGTTCCAGCGCCCGCAGCGCGGCGTCCGTGTCCGGGTAGACGCGGACGACGGTGTCGACCTTCGTCACCCGCAGCGGTCGGAGCACGCACGCGCGCCCGGAGGCCACCGCGAACCCGACCCCCGCGCGGGTGGTCCGCTCGACCGTGTCGATCAGGATGGCGAGACCGCCGGACCCGAAGTAGTCGGTCTCGGTCAGGTCCAGCACGAGCGCGGTCGGCCGGTACTCCAGGAGGGTGCGCAGGGTCTCCCCGACCGACGTGGACGTCGTCATGTCCACCTCGCCCGCGACGCAGACGACCGAGATCTCGCCGTGCATCGTGAAGTCGACGGTGATCTGCTCCTCCGGCGACCGGAACTCCCCCACTGCGCGCTCTCCTCGACTCGACCGACCAGGCCGGAACCCGCACGGCCCGTGCTGGAGACGCGGAACTGGCCGCGTCACCACCGTACTCACCCGCCGTTCCCGGATGCAATCGGTTCGACCTCGGCGTTCGGGGGATCCCTTGTGCAGCAGCGTGTGCACCCGCACGACCGCTCCGCCCGGCGCGCTCGCCCCCCGGTCACAGCGCCGCGTCGTCCGGCCTCGCCCACCGGGCGAGCAGCACCGTCGCGTCGTCGCGCAACTCCCCCTTCCGGTGGCGGACCACGGCGCGGACCAGTCGGCGGACCGCCTCGGGTGGTGACCTGCCCGCCTCCGCCTCGCGTTCGAGCAGGTCGACCAGCCGCGCCTCCCCGAACCACTCGCCGCGGTCGTCGCGGGCCTCCGTGACGCCGTCGGTGTGCAGCACCACCCAGTCGCCGGGCCGCAGGACGTCCTCGGCGACCGCGAACGAGCCGGGTCGCTGCCCGAACGGCACCCGGTGGCCGCCGATGAGGCTCCTGATCACCTTGCCGGACCTCAACAGCAGCGGCTCCGGGTGACCCGCGTTCAGGTAGCGCAACCGGCCGGACGTCACGTCCAGCTCGGCCAGCACCCCGGTGGCCGCCGCGCCTCCGGGGAACCGGTCCGCGATGGCGCGGTCGACGGCCGCCGCCTGCTCCACCAGCGACTCGCCGACGTGCCGGGCGCCCCGGTACCCGGCCAGCGCCGCCGCGGCGACGAACCCGTCCGCCGTGGTGCCGCCCGCCGCGTCGAAGATCGCCAGTGCCCCCGTGGTCTCGGACAGCGCGTAGTCGAACGCGTCGCCGCCCCCGTCGGACCCGGTCTCCACCAGGCCGGACAGCACGAACGACCCGACACCCGCGGTCGACGGGGGCAGCAGGCCCCGCACCAGTCCCGCCGCCGCGGAACTCGGCCCGTCCCGCCGAACGGCGTCCAGCCCGTCGCCGTACCTCGCCATCGCGGCCACCAGGTAGCCGATCAGGGCGGCGATCCACCGGCACTGCGCCCGCAGCGTCCGGTCGTCCGCGTCCGCCGGGTCGGACGGCGTGAACCCGACGACCCCCAGCCGCTCGACGCCGTCGAGCAGCGGCAGCCACAGCGTCCGCTTCCCGCGCTTCTCCGACGACGCGGTCCGCACCGACCGGAACACCATGCCCGGCACCGTCGTGTCCACCCCGAGCGGCTGCCGGTACCCGCCACCGGGCCCCGGCAGCGGCACCAGGAACCGCTGCCCGTGGTCGACCAGGTAGACCTCGACCCCCAGTCCCGCGGCGCGGCACGCGACCTCCACGACGGCGGGCAGCCGTTCGGGTGGCGCGAGGTACGCGCCGTCGAGCAGGCCCACCAGCGCGGCCAGCGGACCGCTGCTCGGCCCCGTGTCGTCGTCGGGGTGGTTGTAGGGCACCCGGTGCGGCCACGTCAGCTCGTCCAGCCGCTCGTTGACCGCGTGGGCGAGCACGTCGCACTGGTCGGCGGGCAACGGCATCATCCCGTGCAGGTACGCCTCCACCTCGGTCAGGCCGACCTCACCGCCGAGGGAGAAGTACCTGATCCAGAGCTGTTCGAGCGTCAGGTCGGCCCGGCGGAGCGATGCCGTGAGCGCACGGCGCTGCGCCTCCAGCCTGCTGTCCGCGTCCACGGGTCAGCGCCCCGCCTCCGAGGTGGTGCGCAACAGGGACTGCGCCACGTCGTGCAGCGTCTTGCGCTGGCGCCGGGCCAGGTCGGCCAGCGCGGCGAACGCGGTGTTCTCGTCCGATCCGTGACGGGCCATCAGCACACCCTTGGCCATGGCGATCTGGTCGCGGCTGCGGAACGCCCGCCGCAGCTCGTCCCCGACGCGCTGCGCCGCCTCCACCGTGCGCACGTTGGCGACCAGCACGGCGGCCTGCGCGGCGAAGAGCGTCAGCAGGTGCTCCTCGCGCTCCCCGTAGGCGTTCGGCGGAGCCGCGTACACCTTGAGGGCGCCCAACGCGTCGTCCTCGGTCACCAGCGGCGCGCTCAGCGAAGCCCTCATGCCCAGCGGCCGGGCGGCACGGGTCCACCGCGGCCAGCGCCGGTCGTGGTCCAGGTCGTCGACGCGCACCAGCGTCCGGGTCTCCCACGCCGTCAAGCACGGGCCCTCGTCCAGCTCGTACTGGAGGGCGTCCGCGCGCAGCACCACCGCGTCGGTCGCCGACGTGCTGGTCCGGTGCCCCTTCGGGTCGACCAGCGACACGCCCGCCCCGATGGTGCCGGGGATGGCGCCCTTCGCCAGGGACGTCACGAGTCCCAGCACGGTGCCCAGCGTCTCGTGCGACAGCAGCAATCCCCACATCCGCGCTGTCACGGCCGCCAGTTCATCCGCCAAAGGCAGGTCGTCGTTCACCGGGACCACCCCCCGCTGTCCGCTCCTCCACAGGTCGCGCGTTCCGGAAGTTACCCGCGCGGAGGGCGCGCTGCCAGACTCCTTCTAGATGACCTTCTGGGGCGAGAGCAGGAGGGTGCCGAGCCCCGTCACCTTCAGCACCCGAGCCAGGAACGGCGGCACCGGGTCGAGGACCACGGTGTGGCCGTGCGCCACCCCCGCCTTGTACGCCGCGACGAACGCGCTGAGCCCGCTGGAGTCGACGAACGTCACCCCGGCGAGGTCGAGCACCACGTCGGCTTCGGCCGCGGCGGCGAGGAGCACCCCCTCGAACTCCCCCGAGGTGGTGATGGTGACCGCGCCGACCGGTACGACGACCACTCGTCGCGCTTCGCGTTCGACGGTCCAGGACAACTCGTTCACGATGCGGTTTCCCCTTGCAGGACAAGGCCGTCGGCCCAGTGGCGGACGACGAGCCCGTGCGCCGTCGGGAAGTCCCGCAGCGTCGAGGCGAGCACGTCGCCGAGTTCGGCCGCCAGCCGGGGGTCCGCGCCCCTCGCGGTCAGCAGCCGGTCGATCCACGCCGCCGTCTCCGGGATCGGCCGCGGGTCGCCGGTGAGCAGCGTGGCCGACACGGCGTGCAGGGCCTGGTGGAGCACTTCCCCGCAGGCGGCGGAGAACAGCTTGCGCGCCAAGGGGTCGTCCGGGGCCGCGCGGGCCGCGGGCGACCACCGTCCTCTGAGGACCTCCACCAGCCGGTGGTGGCCCAGTTCGATGGCGGACTGCTCCGCCAGGGGTTCCCTCGGCAGCGGCGCGGCCCGGCGCACCACGGCGGGCAGTTCGTCCAGCAGCGCCACCGCGCCCTGCGCGTTCGGCGCCCACGCCGTCGCGCCGAGCGCCAGCGCGCGGGTGGGGTCCGAGCCGAACGCCGAACCGCCGACCACGACGGGGATGCCCGCCGTGGTGCTCGCCTCGATGAACCGGCGGGTCGTGGGCAGCGCGCCGAGCACCGAGCAGCTCACCGCGGTCGCGTCCGGGCCGACGTCGTGCAGGCACTGGCTGAGCCGGGCGGGTGACGTGCTCGCGCCCAGCAGTGTGGTGTCCCAGCCGTGCAGGCGCATCGCGGAGCTGATGATCAGCGCGGGCAGCGCGTGCCACTCCCGTTCCGCGCAGGCGACCACGACCCGGCCACGGGTGACCGGGGTGCGTTCGGCGAAGCGCGCGACCACCTCCGTCGCCGAAACCGCGACGGCCGTGGCGGCGTGCTCCTTGGCGATCGACCACTCGCCGCGCTGCCACCGCTCGCCCACCGTCCGCTGGCCCGCGGCGATGACGTCGACCAGCACCGCGAGCGGGTCCTCGCCCGCGTCCAGCAGCTCCCGCACCAACGACGTCGCGGCACGTCCGTCCACGGCGGACAGTGCCCGGTCGAACTCGGCGACGGCCCGGTCCACCCCGATCACCTCTCGCAGGACACCGCGAGCAGGGCGATGTCGTCGTGGGCCCGGCCGTCGAGGTACTCGACGACGCTCCGCTCCACGGCCTCGCACAGCGCCACCGGACCCGCGCCCGCGTAGTCGGGCAGCAGGCCGAGCAGCCGGTCCATGCCGTAGAAGCCGTCCGACCCCCTGGCCTCGTCGACGCCGTCGGTGAACATCAGCATCGTGTCGCCCGCCTCGATGCGGACCCGCACCTCGGTGTAGGAGGCGCCCGGCACCACGCCCGCGACGATGCCCGCCACCTCGACCTGCTCCACCTCGCCGTCCGCGTGCACCACGATCGGGGCCGGGTGGCCGGCCACGGCGATGTCGACCTCGGCGGAACTCCCGTCCGGGGACGGGTGGAACCGCGCGCACACGACCGTCACGAAGCGCGAGGAGTCGTTCTCGCACAGGACGTCGTTCAACGCCTTGAGCACCGCGGACGGCCTGCGGTCGAAGTACGCGGCCATCCGGATGCCCTGCCGGGCCCGACCGGTCAGCACGGCCGCCTCGACACCCTTGCCGCACACGTCGCCCAGCACCAGCAGCCAGTCGTCCGCCGCGCCGTGGACGTCGTAGAAGTCGCCGCCGATGTCGAGGTGCTCCGCCGCGGGCCGGAACCGGGCCGAGACGCGCGCGCCGGGGATGGCGGGCAGGTCCGGCGGGCGCAGGCTGGCCTGGAGGATCGAGGCGACCCGGCCGCGCTCCTGGTAGAGCCTGGCCGAGTCGAGGGCGATCGACGCCTGGCTCGCGATCTGGCCCGCGAACTCGACGTCGTCGTCCGGGAAGCCGCGACCGGCGCCGCGGATCATCACGAGCGTGCCGATCGTGCTGCCCCGTGCCGTCAGCGCCAGGCTGAGCACGTCGGCGGGCCGCAGCTCGACGGCCTCCTCCCGCAACCGCGGGTGCGGGATCATCGTGTCCAGGCCCTCGGTGCTGTCCAGCTCCACCGAGACGTGCAGCAGCTCGTCCTGGCCGGAGCGCAGCACGCGCTCCACGCCGGTGCCCTCGATCAGCGCTCGGGGGATGCTGGTGGCGAAGGTGGGGTCGGCGCCGCCGTGCAGCGTGAGGCCGCTGGTGTCGTCCACCAGGACGACCATCGCCCAGTCCGCCACTCGGGGGGTGAGGAGGTCGAGCAGCCGGAGCACCGTGCGCCGCAGGTTGAGGGAACCGGTCAGCGCGGAGGTGACCTCGCCCAGGAGGTCGACGCGCAACCGCGCTTCGGCCAGCAGTTCGTGCTCGGTCGCGGACCCGGCACGCACCGCCTTCGCCTCGCTCGTGGTCATGACGCCCTCTTCCCGATCACCGACAGACGGTCCTGAGCCTACCGAACGACTTCCCGGCCCGAAGGTCGCCACGCACGGGCGGTGCTGCTCAGCGGTACGTCGGTAGACGTGAAATCATCTCGATCAAGTCGTCCGGAACGAGGTGGGACAGCGCGTGGCTGGTGTCGACGGGCAATACGCGACGGGTGGGCGGACGCCTGACCTCATCGCGTTCGTCGAGGGTGACGGGAGGCTGTCGCGCCTGGACGACGCGGGTCGCGAGCTGCTCGGCCTGGCGCCCGACGCGGACGCCACCGGGCTGCGGCTGGCCGACCTGGTGCTCGGCGGCGGGAGCGCCGCGGAGCGCGTCCTGGCCACCGCCTCGCGCGACCGGGTCTGGGCCGGTGACCTCGCCCTCGGCGTGCACGGCCGGACCGTCGACGTGTTCCTGGTCTGCGCGGCGCAGGACAGCGGGTTCGCGGTCGTCGCGCGCACCGCGTCCGCGACGGCCTTCACCGCCGACCTCGAACTCGGGATGCAGGCGCTGGAGGACCCCGAGGCCGTGATGGCGCTGGCGACCCGCGCGCTCGGCACCCACCTGGGCGTGGACCGCTGCGCGTACGCGCGGACCGAGCCGGACGAGGACCACTTCGTCATGAGCGGCGACCACGCCACCGGTCTGCCCAGCCTGGTCGGCCGGTTCGCGATGTCGCAGTTCGGCTCGGGCTGCCTGCGGGCGATGCGGGCGGGCGAGCCGTGGGTGGTGCACGACAGCGCGGACGACGACCGCCTGCTGCCCGAGGACCTGGCGGTCTACCGGGCGACCGGGATCCGCGCGGTGGTCTGCCTTCCGCTGCACAAGTCCGGCCGGTTCGTCGCCGCCATGGCGGTCCACCACGCGACCGCCCGCCGGTGGACGCGGGCGGAGATCGACTTGGTGGTCGTGGTCGGCAACCGCTGCTGGGAGTCGATGCAGCGGACCCACGCGAGCCGGGCGCTGCGCGAGAGCGAGGAGCACTACCGGCTGCTGGTGGAACTCGCCACCGACGCCATCTGGATGGTCGACCGCGACCTGCGGTTCGTCGACGCGAACGCGGCGGCGTGCGAGCTGCTCGGCTACCGGCGCGAAGACCTGCTCGGCATGGCCGTGACCGACCTCGTCGTCGCCGAGAACGAGGACCGGCTCGCCGACCTGGTCGCGGACCGGCCGACCCCGCAGGTCGTGACCGAGGTGTGGGACGTGCGCCGCGCCGACGGCACCGTGCTGTCGGTGGAGCTGAGCGTCCAGAGCACGCCCGGAGGGCTCCAGGCGATCAGCCGGGACGTCACCGCCCGGCGCCGCGCCGAGGTCGAGCAGGACGAGCTGCTCCAGCGGGAACGCGAGATCGCCCAGGCGATGCAGCAGAGCCTGCTGCCCCGTGAACTGCCCGAACTGGCGCGGCTGGCGGCCTCGGCCCGGTACCTGCCCGCGTCGACGCACGCCCAGACCGGCGGCGACTGGTACGAGGTGCTGCCGCTCGGTGACAACGTCGTCGCGCTGTCCGTGGGCGACGTCGTCGGCAAGGGCCCGACCGCCGCCGCCGTGATGGGGCAGCTCCGCAGCGCGCTCGCGGGGTACCTGCTCGAAGGCCACTCCCCCGGCGCCGCGCTGGAACGGCTGGACAGGTTCGCCGACCGGATCAAGGGTGCCGCGGGCAGCACCTGCGCGTGCCTCACCTTCAACCACGACACCGGCGAGCTGCGCTGGACCGCGGCGGGCCACCCGCCGCCGCTGGTCGTGGAGTCGGAGACCTCGCGGTTCCTGTCGGACAGCGGTGGCGCGGTGCTGGGCGTGCCGGACCGCGGGCGCTACGCCGAGCACCGGACGGTCCTGGAGCCGGGAACGTCGATCGTGCTGTACACCGACGGGCTGGTGGAACGACGGGGCAGCCTGATCGACGAGGGCCTGGACAGGCTGCTGCGAACGGCGTCCGAGGCGCGCGACCTGCCGCCCGAGGACCTCGCGAACGCCATCACCGGGGCCCTGCTGGCCGATGGGCACGACGACGACGTGGCGCTGGTCGTCGTCCGGCACGTCCCCGCGCCGCTGCGCGAGAGCCTGCCCGCCGAACCGGGGGAACTCAGCGGGATGCGCCGCAGGGTGGGTCTCTGGGGCAGCGCGGCCGGGCTCTCGGCGGACCTGCTGGACGACCTGCAACTCGCGCTCGGGGAAGCGGCGGCGAACTCCGTCGACCACGCCTACCCGGACGGGTCCGGCGACTTCGACTACGAGGTGGCCCGCGACGACCGAGGCGGCGTCCACGTCGTCGTCCGCGACCACGGCCGGTGGCGGCCGGTACCGCCGGACAACGGCCACCGCGGCCGGGGGCTGCGGATCATCCGGGCCCTGTCCGAGAGCTCCTCGTTCGACCACGGCGCGCACGGCACCACGATCGACTTCGTGCTCGTCGAACCGACAGCCCCTCCTCGGCGGCGGAAGACCGACCACGTGGAGACGCCCACCGGGCTGACCGTCGACGACACCGGAGAGTCGGTCCAGGTCATCCGGATCACCGGCGACCTGGACCTCACCACCTCCGACGGCCTGCGAGCCGCGGTGCTGGACCGGGTCGCCGCCGCCGCCCAGCCGCGCACCGACGTCGACCTGACCGGGCTGAACCACCTGAGCAGTTCGGGGATCGCGCTGCTGCTGGAAGCCGCGAGCGCGACCGCCCGTGCGGGCAGGTCCCTGTCCGTGCTGGCCGAGGAGGGGTCCGCGCCCGCCCGGATCCTGGAGCTGTCCGGGCTGAGCGGCGTCTCCACCGGCCGGAACCTGGTGGTGCGGACCATTTCGCGCTAGAAGATGACGACCAGCAGCAGGACGACCGCGAGCACGATGGCCAGCACCATCCAGTGGAACCCCGGCTTCCTGCGGTGGTGCGCCTGCACGGTGGTGGTGCGGAACCAACTGCCAGGCAGACGGCGGCGGTGTCGGTCAACCCAAGGCATGTCCGCTCCCTACATCCCAAGTGCCCCTTCGGCACGCTCGTAGCGGGGCTACCCCGGAACAGGCGTGAGGACACCTCGGATTCGAAGAATTTTCATCCGCTGGCTCCTCCTCTGTGGAGCGTCGTGCCGGAACTTCGGGGACCCGCACCCGTTCGAACGGACCGGGTGCCGGTCGGAACCGGCGCGAGGG
The DNA here is from genome assembly GCF_025061645.1 of Umezawaea endophytica. Taxonomy (GTDB): domain Bacteria; phylum Actinomycetota; class Actinomycetes; order Mycobacteriales; family Pseudonocardiaceae; genus Umezawaea; species Umezawaea endophytica. The sequence continues at coordinate 892,580 of NZ_JANYMP010000001.1, forward strand.
CGGTCACCTCGACGGCGCGGCCGGATCCGTCGAGGTCGAGGTGTTCGAGTCGCCGGGCCGGGAAGACCGCCACCAGGCCGACCCGTGCGACCGGGCTCGGGGACGTGGTGCACGCCCCCGAGCCCGGCGTGAGCGGATCGGGTGGAGCGCTTCCGGGTTGTCCGTCCTCAAAGGACTTGCCGCGGGTCGACATCCCCTGCGCGGCGAGGACTCCCCCGTCAGGCGTCGATCTGCTTGACCTCTTGGGCGCCGCCGGTGTTCGTGATCGAGATCTTGCGCGGCTTCGCCTTCTCCAGCACCGGGATCCGCAGGGTCAGGACACCCGCGTCGTAGTCGGCGGTGATGCCCTCGGTGTCGAGGGTGTCGCCGAGGAACAACTGGCGGGAGTACACGCCCAGCGGCCGTTCGGCGACCTGCATCTCCACGTCCCGCTTGTCCGCCCTCGGACGCCGTTCGGCCTTCACGGTCAGCACGTTCCGCTCGACGTCCAACTCGATCGCGTCCGCCGACACGCCCGGCAGGTCGAACGCCACCACGAACTCGTCGCCCGACCGGTAGGCGTCCATCGGCATCGCCGTGGGCCGCGACCACGTGCCCTGGCCCCCGAACACCTGCTGCGTCAGCCGGTCCAGTTCCCGGAACGGGTCAGTGCGCATCAACATCCGGCACCTCCTCGTGAGTCTTCGTCTCCGTCAACGCGCACCACTGTTGTAACATGTCGTCCAAGTGATGACAAGCCCTCTGTCGTCGAAAGGATGACAAATGCCGATCGGTGACTACGAGACCCTGCGGGCCGCCGCCACCGCCTCCGACCGCCTGGAGGCGGCGCAGGTGCTGGCGGCGCTGGAACTCCTCCGCGAACTGCGCGCCGAACTCGCGGACTGGGAGCCCCGGCTGATCGCCGCGGCCCGTGATGGAGGAGCGAGCTGGGCCGACCTCGCTCCCGCGCTCGGCGTGGCCAGCCGCCAAGCCGCCGAGCGCCGCTTCCTCCGGCTGCGCACGTCCGAGGTCGGCGGGTCGACCGGCGAGCAGCGCGTGAAGGCCGAACGCGACCGTCGTGCCGGCGACCGCGCCGTGTCCCGTTGGGCCCGCGACAACTCCGCGGTGCTGCGCGGCCTGGCGGGCCAGATCGGCGACCTCGACCCGTCCGTGCACCGCGCGCTGGGCGAGGACGACGCCGCCGCGCTGCTCAGCCCGCTCGCCGGGGCGCACGACCACCTGAGCGCGACGCACCCCGACCTGGCGGCCCGCATCGGCGTGATCGGCGAGCACACGGACCGCGTCCGCCGCGACACCCAGTCGCGGCGGGACGAGCCCGACCCCGGCGGGCACTGACCGGGCCGGTTACCCGAACAGAGCGCCCAGGGAGGACCAGCCCTCGGGCACGCTGCGGTAGTACGCCCACGTGCCGCGGCGTTCGCGGGTCAGCAGGCCCGCGTCGGTGAGCACCTTGAGGTGGTGGCTCACGGTCGGCTGGGTCAGGCCCAGCGGTTCGACGAGGTCGCACACGCAGACCTCGCCCTCCGGCGCGGAGTGGATGATGCTGAGCAGCCGCAGGCGCGCCGGGTCCGCGACGGCCTTGAGCAGCTTCGCCAGCCGCTCCGCCTCCTGGCGGTCCAGCGGCTCCCCCGCCTGGCTGAGCCGCGCGCGGTCGGCGCCCGCCGCCGGGAGCCTGGCCGCGCTCGTCGCACTCACGACCGCCAGGATACGCAAGATCACCGACCGCCACCGGACCCCCGTACTGTCGGGGTGAGGACGACGTGGGGGGACGCGATGGTGAGCAGGCCGTTGGCGCTGCTGCTGGACTTCGGTGGTGTCGTGGTGACCTCGCGGCGCAGGCCGGAGTGGGCGAAGGAACTGGCGGGCGAGATACACGGCCGGTTCGCGCGCCTCGGTTTCGACGAGCCGGACGAGGACCGGATCCGGCAGGACGTGGAGTACGGGCAGGCCGCCGCCCGGCGGTGGCGGGACGCGGTGTCGCGGACGCCCGAACCGCTCGAACTGGCGCACCGGCGGTTCTGGGCCGACTTCGTCGCGGCCGACTGGCCCGCGCCCGCCCGCGCCTGGGTCGACGCCGAGGCGACGGCGCTGTGCGGGCGCCTCGGCGAGCTGGGCCAGGAGCGGACGTTCAGGCCCGGTCTGCACGACCTGCTGGACACCGCCGACGGGCTGGGCGTGCCCGTCGGCATCGTCAGCAACGCGCTGTCCGGCGCCGTGCACCGCGACCACCTGCGGCACCACGGGCTGGACGGCCGCTTCGCCGTGCAGGTCTACAGCGACGAGCTGGGCATCCGCAAACCGCACCCCGGCATGATCACCGCCGCCGCGGCCGCGCTCGGCGTGCCGGTCGGGTCGACCTGGTACGTCGGCGACAACTACGACCGCGACGCGCTGTGCGCCCGGCGGGCCGGGGCCGGCGCGGCGATCCTCGTGGAGGACGCGGGCACGCACGAGCCGCCGTTCATGCCGTTCCTGGAGGTCGACGCCCTGCTGCCGGACCTGCACGCCCTCCGCTCGCTGCTGGCGGACGCGCCCCGGTAGGTCCCGGCCGTCACAGCGCGGCTTCCACCGCCCGCAGCGCCTCCAGCACCGGCCGCAGCGCGTCGACGCCCGTCCTCGCCAACCGGACGTGCGTCTCCAGCGGCACGTCCACCGCCTCCTCCGGCTGCCCGCTCCCCGCGAGGGGTTCCGCGGCGGGCACGCTGACCCGGCGCACGGCGTCGCCGTCGCGCACGGTCAGGACGGCGATCAGCGAATCCGGCGGCAGGTCGCCCACGGGCGGGACGGGCGGCTCGTCCGAGAGCAGGCCCGCCCGTTCCGCGGCGGCGAACACGCCGGTCGCCAGGAGCGTGTCCACCCGCGCCCCGACGTCCACCACCGGCACGTCGGAGAACTCGTCGAGCAGTCGGCGTCCCGCCTCGCCCGAGCCGGTCACGGCGATCCGGTACTCGTAGCGCTCACCGGGTGCGCCGCCGCTGATCTCGAAGGAGACCTCGGTCCCCTCGACGTCCTCCACCACGTCCGCCGCGCCCACCGAGCGCAGCCGCGCGAGCACCGAGGCGCGCGCCCCGGCCCCGAGCCGGTCGATCGAGCGGAGCCCCACCACGGCGTCTCCCTCCACTGAGGACGGTCCCTCACCGGGTGCCGCCGACGGCGCGTGACCGCAGTGGAACCCGGCGATCCTGTTGTACAGCCTGGACACCGTCTCGGTGTTGTCGTCCATCACGGTCCCGGTGCCGACCGGGTTGCGCGCGGGGCAGGCCGAGGAGGCGTACTCGTCGGGGTGCCCGAGCATGTGGCCGAACTCGTGCGAGGCGACGTCGCCGGTGTCCTCGGTGTCCCACAGGGTCATGCTCGACCTGGCCTCGCCGGACCGCACGCGGACCACGTGGTGCGCGCCCGCGCCGACCCACTGGACGTCGAAGGTGATCCGCTTGCGGTCGCCGTCGCCGACGCAGTCGAAGCGGTCGGCCCACTTGGCGATGATGCCGTCGCGCCACCGGGTGCGCAGGGTGGCCATCGTGGCGTCCGTGATGCCCGAGTCCGGCTTGAGCTGGATCCGGATCGACACGTGCGTGTCGGCCTGGTGGTAGGCCGCGCGCCACGAGTAGTCGCACTCACGGACGTCGAACCCCACCTCCGCGCCGATCCGGAACGGGCCCGACCACGTCCACGGCGCGCGGTCCAACCGCCAGAAGAAGTCCAGGTTCCCCGCGCCGTCGGTCGCCAGCACCTCCAGGTTGCCGGGGTTGCCGTAGTTCGACTGGATGAGGGCGGCCCGCTCGTACCGGGCACTGCCGCCGAACCGGCCGGGTGCGGACCACACCATGCCCGCGTCGTTGTTCCGCCACAGGTGCGCCAAACCGCCATCGCGATGGGGAACGACCACCTCGAAGTTCCCCTTGGCCCCGTGCCGCCCCTGGATCAGCGACGGCGTGCCGCGCAGTCCGGTCGTGACGCGGAACGGTCCGGACCACGTCCAGGGAGCGCGGTCCAGCCGCCAGAAGAAGTCCAGGTTCCCCGCGTCATCGGTCGCGAGCACCTCCAGGTTGCCGGGGTTGCCGTAGTTCGACTGGATGAGGGCGGCCCGCTCGTACCGGGCACTGCCGC
>NZ_JANYMP010000002.1:0-363386 GCF_025061645.1 Umezawaea endophytica
ACCACTTGAGGCCAAGGTCCCAAGACCATTTCACGTTTCTCGGATTCGGTTAGTTCGCAAGTGACTTTCGTGCCATCAGGTACTGCGTCGGCGAGGAAAGCCAACTTCCATACGATTCCGACTTGGCCGGGTACATCCAGCACGGTCCCTGCGGGACGGTTCATCATCGCGACCCTCTGTTTAACAATCACTGTTACCTCCCGTCGACGGGATAAGCTGGTGGGCAGTGGGGTCGACCGTTTCTGGTGCCGATCAACCCCACCGCCGTTCAGGGGCGGGTGGCGTGGGCGCTTGCGGGTCGGGACCGCTATGCAGCTCGACGCCACCCGCTTCATCTCCTGAGGCATCCGTCAATCGGACGCGGGAGACGCTTCTTGGCTGATCATTTAGTTCCGTGTTCGACCATTGAAGCCAATGTGGACTATGCGCCGTCCACTCTGAAGTCCGGATCATCTGGAATCACAATTACGTCTGCGCCCGTGGGGACGATCTGATCGAGCAGGCGGAGGCGAACGACTTCATTAGGTGATAGATGATTCAGGTCCGGTAGCACTACGCCAAGTGAGTTGCCAATTGAAAGCGCGTCCACTAGTCGAATGAAGCTCGTTCGGCCGGCATCGTTGCCGCCCGTGTGGCGATCCACAAATATCTCTTGGAGCTGGATGGATCGTGCGCGGCAGAACTGCTGAATCTCCTTTTTTTGGAAAGCTATGAGGACCTCGTCTGCCTGGTCGTGCCGCACGTATCCGTACACGGTGGGGCCTGGTTCACGAGGAAAATTCCTGCTCGATTCGGCGATGGCCATCAGAGAACCTCTGCCCGTCTGGTGACGGCAAAGTCGATGGCTGAGAGGTGGCAGGGCCTCGGTCTCTGTCGGGTTGTGTTGATTGCCATCGACGTCACCTCCGGTTGCAGGAGGTAACGCTATGTGCGCGTCGACGGCTGAAGGGACAAGGAAGGGACAAAGGTTGCCGGTGTGCGTTCGCTGTACCGTGGAGGGAGCCTGACTCCTCCTGTAGCGAAGTAGGTCGCCATGCCCACAGATGAAGGCCTCGACTGGGCCGGCAAGCGTGTGAGCGCGCAACGCAAGCTTCGAGGGCTTTCTCAACAGCAACTCGCTGACGCGGCAAACGTCAGCAAGAGCCTGGTCAAAGCAGTGGAGCAGGGTCGAGTTCCCGCGTCTGCCGCGTTCATCGCATCTGTATCCCGTGCTCTCCTGACCGACGCCGCAACCCTCCTGTCGCAGCCTTACCTGTTGGATGATCAGGACGGTCGCAGCGTTCACTCGGTCATCCCCGGCCTTCGGCGTGAGATCGCTTCGTATCGACTTCCGGTCGATGACAAGGTTCAGCCGCGTTCGTACTCCGACCTGTCTCAAGCGGTCGCTGCTGTCTCGAAGAAGCGCCACGCTGCGACGCTCGACACCCTAGGAGCTGAACTTCCGGGTGTTCTTTCCGAAATTCGAGTCGCCATAGAGTGGGCGAATCCATCGGACCGAATGAAGCTTTACGGGTTGTTGGCCGAAGCTTATGCCGCCGCTGGACAGGTTGTCTGGAAGCTTGGCTATCCAGACCTGTCCTCGCTGACAACGGAACGTGTGGAGTGGGCTGCGAGGAAGTCTGGTGACCCGCTCGCGATTGCTGCCGCAGACTTCTACGTCGCCGGTGAATTGATCGCAGCAGCCGAGTGGAGCGGAGCGTTGAGATACCTTGACGATGCTCGGCACCGGATTGAGGACGAGGCACGTTCGGGCAACGAGGCAGCTCTATCCATGTACGGGGTTCTCCACTTGAAGTCCGGTCTTGCCGCAGCACGCGCGGGCGATGCCGTCACATCAGATAGCCATCTTGATGAGGCACGTGACACGGCCAGTCGTGTCCAGCCGGGGAGCGATTACTACCGGCTTGCATTTGATGCTGACTCGGTAGCGATTTGGTCGGTCGGTTTGGCGGTAGAGCGACTTGACGGTACCGAAGCGGTAAAGCGCGCAGATGGTCTTCGATTCCGGTCCTCGACCCCGCGTGAGCGTGTCGGCCACCATTGGATCGACCTGGCTAGGGCGTATCAGTTGCATGGGAACCGTGAACGTGCGCTATCGACACTGGTGGTGGCAAGGAGGGTTGCGCCTCAGCAGGCCCGCTATCACCCTCAGGTCCGCGAAACCCTGGTGACACTTGCCGAACATGATCGCCGTCGATCCGAGTCTCTCGCAGGCATGGCCCGCTGGGTGGGCGTGAAGCTGTGAGAGAGGTGGAGCAAGGCATGAGGGGGTTGATGCCCCTCAAGCCTTGCTGCCTGTCAGCTAGCTGGCACCACGGGGACCTACGGGCCTGATGGCCAACTCAGGGCCATGAGCAGCCACAATAGAGTTCTCATGCTGTGTAGTCAGCTCCACCAGTACTAAGGCCGCTTACCGATCACGGTAAGCGGCCTTTTTACCGCAACCAGTACCGCAACGGCGGGCTAACTGACGCTCTCTCAGTCAGCGTCGAAGAACGTTCCCATGGTGTCCAGCGCGTCACGTTGAACACGCTCGATCACCTCGACATAGGTTCCGGTCGTGACCGTGATCGAGCTGTGCCGCAGGATTCGTTGAACGGTCGCCGCCTCCACTCCCATCGTGAACAACAGCGTCGCGCACGAGTGGTGGCTCAGCGCCGTCGTCAGGGAGACACGAAATCCTTGGAATCCGACCATTCCCAAAATGCGGTTTGATTGCTGATCTCTTCCTGGACCGAATCGAAGACCTGCTGCATTTCTGAGGTTTCCGTCACGTCGACGGCGACGTGGTGGTCGCCGTTCCACTCGCTCAGCAGTCCGGCGGCCTCCACGGCATCGCGCAGCGCGAATCGACTGTCCTTCGAGGGGCGTGGTTCTGCGAACAGCACCCGCAGGACTCGGCGGCCCGACTTGCTGATCACACTTTCGACGGAGTCCGAATGGCTCTTCTTCACCACATCGCCCAGTGCGAGGCCGTAGACGTAGAAGGGGATGCAGCACACCTCGTAGCCGGCGTCTTCCTCGAGTTCTTGGAGCCACAGTTGCTCAAGGGTGTTGTCGAGGTCGTACGGCGTCAGGTCGACCAGGGCCATGAAGTTCTTGTCGCGTCGCCACACGGGATCCTCATGACTGACGTAGGTGATTCCATCAATGGCGACCTGCAAGATGCCCTCCGGCGAAATTCGAGGATGAAGACGTGGCAGGCCGCAGGACGGCCTGCCACGTTCAACCTATGGGATCACCCTGGGACTTGCCACCGTTGCCCGCATGTTGGCAGGCCACCAAGCGGGGGGCCACTGTCCTGAGAAGTTCGGTGGCGGATTCATCGGCGCTACTCTGTCCCGCTTCGAACTGTTGCAGAAGACGCAAATCGGCGCGGTGTTCAAGTCCGTCAGGTCACCTCCGCCGATTCGGGACTCCACGTGATCGATGGCTTGCGCCATGTTCGTCCTGCAATAGGCGCACTGGGGCTGGTTCAGCGGAGGATGCCATTGCTTTCCCACGCCGTAGTCCTTGCGCATGCTCGCCGGGATCGACTTCCCCGCTCCAGGGCCGTTGCTGGAGCCGCTGGGAATGGCGTGGACCGACACCCCAGGTGTTGGGCACACACCAGGAATGGGGTCGTTGATGTTGTGGGTCAGTACCGGTGTGTCACCGGCGAACACGTAGTACGTGTGCAGGCCGTCGACCGTGAGGTTGTAGACCAGCCGGGAGTTGGCGAACGGTCTGGTGCCGGTGACCGTGGCTGGGCGGTTGTCGGCTGTGGTGAAGGTGTAGCCGGGTTTCAGGTCTTCTGCGTTTACCCAGGTGTTGAGGTTGTCCACCCAGAACGGGTGTTCGTCGGTTGAGGTGAGGGTTCCGCTGCCCGCGTCGGTGGTGATGGTGATTTCGTGGAGCAGGCGTTCCGACTGGTGGGAGCGGGTGTCCGTCACCTCGCGCGGGCCGGTCGTGTCGGTGGTCGGGTCGGTGGCAAGGACGACGTCGCCCGCCGCGATGTCGGCGATGGGTTTGCGGGAGCCGTCGGCCAGCAGGACGGGGGTGTCGGCGGTGAAGCTGTTCTTCGCCCACGGGACGGTGCAGGAGCCGCCCGCGGCCGCTGACTGCTTCGCCTGCTTGCCCTTGGAGCCCGGCTTCTTCCTGCCTGCACCCGCCAGGTCCATCAGGTCCTCGGCGTACGGGATGCCGGACGTGGCGAGGGTTTCCGCGACCTGGGTCTGTACGGCTTCCTTGATGATCTCGTGGCCGGTGCCGAGCATCGCGGTCTTGATCGTGTCGTAGACCTTGTTGAGGTCCTGCACGTTCGTGACCGTGGCCTGCACGATGCGGGCCGGGGCGTTGGGGACCGAGGAGACGATGTTCTTCGCGTTGGCCATGCGCGGCTTGAGGGCCGCGGCCATCGCGGGCATCGGGTTGGACTTGACGGCGGTCGCCACGGCGGCCTTGGCGGCCGTGGTGCGGCGGACCGCCGCCTGCCACGCGGCGGCTGCCGCGGCGGCTCGTTGGGCTGCCGCGGCGGCCGCCAGGGCGCGTGGGTCGGGTACCGCCTTGCCCGCTGTCGGGACGTCGCCCTTCTTGATCGGCATGCCGTCGGGGCCCTTGCCCGCCTTGCCGTCGGGGGAGCGGCGGACGTTCGGCGCGTCGGGCGTGCGCGGGGTCGGGACGTTGTCGCCCCGGCGCACCGCGTCCATGCCGCGGTTGCCCCACTTGGCCGCCGTGGCGCCCCAGCCGCCGAACGGGATCATGCCCGCGGCGGAGAGGCCCGCGTCGACGTAGTTGCCCTCCGCCAGGTACCACAGCGCGTTGACGCCGTCGGCGATCTCGCCGAAGCCGGGTACCAGGCCCGCGACGTCCAACGCGGTGTGCCCGACGGTCGAGAGGTTGTCGCCCACCCAGGAGACCGCGTCGTCGAACCAGCCGTGGCCGTCCGGGTCGAAGCCGTTCAACGGGGAGCCGACGCCGTAGACGTAGCGGTTGAAGCCCGCGGAACCCGGCCCGCCCTGCGTGACGGAGTCGCGGGAGATGAACGAACCCGCCGTCGGCTCGTACCAGCGCGCCCCCATGTTGACGCGGCCGCTGTCCGGGTCGGTCCAGTCACCTTGGAAGCCGACGTTCCGCTTGGTGCCCGTGCTCGCGGTGGGCTTGCCCCACGGGTCGTACGCGGTGGAGTCCTTGAGCGTCGAGGTGACCGGGTCGAGGCCGCCCACGACGTCGCCGTGCTTGTCGGACAACAACAAGCGCTTGTCGGCACCCGACGAGAGGGACAGCAGTTCGCCGGACAGGCCACGGCCGTAGGTCGCGGTGTCGTCGCTGACCGGGTCGATCTCGACACCTGAGTACTGGAACTTCTTGGCGCCGCGGGACACCGGGCGGTCGAGGCCGTCGTAGGCGTACTCGGTCGCGCCGACCTTGAGCAGGCGGTCGAAGGCGTCGAAGTCGAACGTCTCCGCCAGGCCCGAACTGGTCCTGGACGCCCGCGTGCCGCGCGGGGTGTACGCGTACGTGTAGTCGCCGTCGGACAGCATCCTGTTGCGCTGGTCGAACGTGACCGCCTTGCCGCCGTTGAGGATCCGGTTGCCCGACTTGTCCCACCCGTAGGCCGTGGTGGCGCCGTTCGACGTCCACGACAGCGTGCGGCCGAGGTCGTCGTAGGTGTAGGTCTGCTCACCGGCGCCCGCCGTGCCCGCCGTGACCTTCTTGGTGAGGCGGTCGACCTTGTCGTAGGCGTAGGTGACCGACGACAGGGCGGCGCCCGCGGCGTTCTTGGTGACGTCCGAGGTCTCGCGGCCGAAGTCGTCGTAGCCGAACGTCCGGATCCGGCCCGCCCCGTAGTTCATCGTCTCCAGGAGGCCGGACGCGGTGTAGCCGAAGCCGATCACGCCCCCGGTCACGCCGTCCTGCACCGAGGACAGCCGTCCGCCGGTGTAGGCGAACCCGGTCGTGCCCGCGGCGTCGGTGCGCGACGACGGCCTGCCCTGCTCGTCGTAGGTGAACGACGACTGGCCGGACGGGCCCGCCGTCGCGGTCAGCAGACCTCGGTTGTCGTACTCGTAGGTGTTCGTGCCGCCCGGAGCGCTGATCGTCTTCGGCCTGCCGACCGCGTCGTACGTGACCTCGCGGTCGGCGGTGGCGACCGAGGCGCCCGCGCCCGTCTCCTTCTTCAACCGCCCGAGGCCGTCGTAGCTCCGGGTCCTGGTCACGCCGCCGGGGTTGGTCATGACCGTCGGCCTGCCCGACGCGTCGTAGGCGGCGGTCCACGTGCGGTCCGCCGGTGCCGGGTGGGCGGTCGTCGAGGGCTCGACCGTCGATTCGAGCTTGCCCAGCGCGTTGTAGGTGAAGAACGAGCTGTTCTCGCGGCCGTCGGTGAACCGCGTCGGACGGCCCGAGGTGTCGTAGCCGAACGACGTGGTGATCGACTCGGTCGCCGACACCGGCTCGACCTGCTGGACCAGCTTGCCGAGCGCGTCGTAGGACGACCTGGTGACCTTGCCCGCGCCGTCGGTCGTGGTGAGCCGGTTGCCCGCGTTGTCGTAGCCGAACTTGAGGGTGCGGATGATCTGGCCCGCGGGGTTCAACTCGTACTGCTCGACCTGGTTGCTCGCCTGGTCCAGCTTGCTGTACCTGGCGCGGCCCTGGCCGTCCTTCGAGTACACCTGGTTGCCGAAGCTGTCGTAGCCGAACTGGCTGACGACCCCGGCCGGGTCGGTGGTGGTGGTCCGCTGGCCGAGCTTGTCGTAGGCGAACCTCGTCACCTCGTTCTTGGGCGAGGTGACCGTTTCCAAGTTGCCCGCCGCGTCGTAGGCGAGCTTGGTCTCGAACGCCGCGGGTTGCGGGCGCAGTTCGATGGCGGTCGACGTGACCGGCCGGTCGAACTGGTCGTAGGTCTTGCGGGTCTCACCGCCGGTCGGGTCGGTCTCGGACAGCACGCCGCCGGTGTGGGTGTAGCTGTAGCGCCAGCTACCGCCGGGCTCCGACGGGTTCGCGGGGTTCGGGTCCTGCTTCTCCACCAGGCGACCGCGCTGGTCGTAGTACATCCGGATGACGGAGCCCGCCGGGTCGGTGGTCCTGGTGGCCCGGCCCATCGCGTCGTACTCCGCGGACACCACGCCGACGACCGGGTCGGCCGCGCCGGGCGCCCGGTAGGACGGCGACTCGGTGCGGACCGTGCGGCCACCCTTGTCGTACGCCAGCTTCATGACGCCACCCGCGGGGTTGCGGATCTCGGTGACCTCGCCGAAGGCGTTGTACCCGGTGGACGTCGTCGGCCTCTTGAGCGACGGCGCCTGGCCGTTCTCCTCGGTCATGACCGGCGGCTGGACCACCGACGCGGTGCGGCCGCGCTCGTCGTAGCGGTACTCCGTGGTGTGGTCGGCCGCGACTGCGCCCGTCACGTTGCCCAGCGGGGCGATGACGGACTTGACCAGGTCCCGCTGGTCGTAGGTCGTGCGGGTGACCACGGGGCCGGTCGCCCCGCCCCGCAGCGTCTCCTTGACCTGCCTGCCCCAGGTGTCGTACTCGAAGTCGACGATCTCGCCGAACCAGGCGTTGAACGACCCGGCGTTCGAGTAGGCGCCGGTCCTGGTGACCTGCGTGATGTTCCCGCTGAGGTCGTACTTGTACTCGGTGCGCCTGCGGAGGGTGTCCGGTTCCTGCACGGTCGCCGCGAGCCTGCCGGTGGCGTCGACCTCGTGCTTGACCACCTTGCCGCCCGCGCCGACCTGCTGGACCAGGTTGCCCGCCGCGTCGTAGGTGTTCTGCTGCACCAGGACGGCCTCGGTGGGGGACTTGCCGTCCGCCTTGGCCTTGATCTCCTTGACCAGGCCGTCGCCGAAGTAGCCGTACTGCGTGCGCCGTCCCATCGCGTCGACCTGGACGGACAGCCTGCCCGAGTGGTCGTACTGGTTGGACTCCAGCACCAGGTCGGGCAGCGGGGCCTCGGGGTCGGCGGCGGGCGGGACCTCGGTGGCGCCCGGCGTGATCGCCCTGCCGTGCCAGCCGACGAGCCTGACCTGCGCCACCCGGTTGCGGGCGGTGTAGGTGTAGGTGGTCTTCACGCCGTTCGCGTCGACCGCCCACGTCCGGTTGCCGAACTGGTCGTAGCCGAAGGACGCCTCGTTGCCCGTGGGCCCGGTCGCCTTGGTCATCCGGCCGTACTCGTCGAACTCGAACGTCGACCTGCGCGGGTTGCCGGTGTCGGCGGAGTCGACGACCTCGGCGGCCTTGGTGTTGCCGTCCTGGTCGTACTCGGTCTTCGCCGTCTCGGTGCGGGTACCGCCCGAGACCGCGTTGGTCGTCGCCGGGTAGGTCACCTCGGTGACGCGGCCGGACCTGTCGTACTTGAACGTCGTGCGCACGCCGCCCGGCTGCGCGTCGGAGTACTCGGTCGCGGCCTTCTTGCGGCCGAGTTCGTCGTACTCGAACCGCGTGCGCAGCCCGGCGGGCGACACCGTCTCGGCGAGGTCGCCGTTGCGGTAGTACCTGTTGAGGGTCGTCGCGCCGCGCGGGTCGGTGGTCGCCTTGAGCAGTCGTCGCGGCGCGAAGCCGCTGTCGACCGCGGGATCGGTGTCCAGCCCGGTGTAGGTGTGGAACGTGGACCCGCCGTCCGGGCTGGTCTCCCTCTCCAGATCGCCGAAGTCGTTGTAGTCCGACGTGGTGAGGTAGGTGTTGTCCGTCGGACCCGACGACCTCGCGTCACGGGTCGCGATCAGCTTGTCCGCGCGGGGATCGGTCGGGTCGGCGGACGCGGGGTGGTAGTCGTAGTAGGTCGTCTGGCAGTTGCCCTCCTCGCGGCAACTGATCTTCGACTTGAGGTTGCCGCGGTCGTCGTGCACGAGCTGGGCCTTGTTGCCCTCCTCGTCCACGACGGTGGTCTGGAAGCCGGAGGAGTCGTAGTCGTACAGCCGGACGCCGAGGCTCACCACGAGCCCGTTGCAGGTGACGACGCCGTCCGGGTTCGTCGTGCAGTCGCGGCCGACGACGTCCTCCGGACGTGGGCCCGGCCCGATCGGGGTGACCTGGCGCAGGATCCGGCCCTTGAGGCCGTCGAAGTCGTAGTACTGCGGCCTGCCCGCCGGGTCGACCACGCGGACGGAGCGGATGACGTTCGTCTCCGAGCCGCCGATCGTGGGCACGTCCAGCAGCCACTTGCCGCCGTCACCGTCCACGTAGGACTTCATCCGGTCGTTCACGTGGTCGTACTCGACGCGCGCCGCGACCCGCAGGCTCGGCATGGTGACCTGCTTGATCTGGTCACCGACGTTGCGCGCCTCGTAGTGCGTGCGCACCTGCGTGTCGCCCAGCGGGCGGGTGTAGAGGGCGAGCTCGTCGACCAGGCCCGCGTACGTCCGGCGGCCCGCGGGGATCTCCGGGAACGCGCCGACCGTGAACGCGGCGCCGACCTGCGCGTGCTCCATGCGCGGGTGGTCGATCACGCCCTCGCGGCTGCCCACCTTGGCGCCGTCGAGGTAGAGCGACTGCGTGGCGAGGGATCCGGTGAGCACGACGTGGTGCCAGTTGCCGTCGTTGACGGCGCCCGCCGTGGCGATGGGGTCGATCCGCCCGTTCCAGAACTGGCCGCGCAGCCTGCCGTCCGAGCCGACGTAGAGCACCGGCACGCCCGCGCCGGGCGTCTCGGCGAGCGCCTTGTCCTGGTAGCCGAACAGCGGTCCGGCCGACGTGCCGCGGAACCACAGCTCCACGGACAGGTCGCGGTGCTTGTTGACGGACTGCTCCGGCAGCCGCACGTGCGCGTTGCCGTTCAGCTCGACCGCGTTGTCACCGCTGCCCGCGATGGCGCCGGGCTTGCCGTAATTGGTCTGGCTGAAGCCGACGAACGCGCCCTTGTCCTTGCCCAGCTTGACGCTGATCTGGCTGTTGACGTCGCCGCCGCCCGCTTCGCCGAGCCGCCAGTAGGAGTCCGGCCGCGAGTCGAGCACCGTGCTGCGGTAGTGCGAGCCGTCCTCGTACTGGTAGCGGGTGCAGGGACCGTCGGGGCCGCAGACCTCCCTGAGCTGGTCGCCCTCGTAGACGTACTTCCACTCCAGCGCGGCGCCGTCGACCGGGTCGGTCTTGACCGAGTCGATCTTCCCGCCGGTCCAGTGGAACGTCAGCGTGCGGTTGCTGGTGCGGCTGGTCGCCTTCCAGAGCTTGTTGCCGGTGTCGTAGATGAACTCGACCTGGCGGCCCGCGTTGTCCCGGACGTGCTTGATCTCACCGCCCCGCAGGAACGTGTAGACGGTGCGGTCCTTGTCGACCAGGGTCCAGCCGCTGGACTCCGTCTCGGGGATCCTGGTCAACGTCGCGAAACGGCCGGGCGGCGCGGTGTAGGTGTCGTCGGCGTTGCGGCCGAACCGGACCTGCTGGCCGTCCGGGTAGGTGACGACCACGTTCTTCGAGCCGTCGAGGTCCTCGACGACGCGCATGTCGTAGCGCGACGACCAGCCGGAGCCGAAGGCGAGACCGAGTCGCGGGTCGAGGCTGTTGTAGGTGCGCGCGACGTTCAGCTCGGGACCGACGGTCGCGGCGGCGGCGTCCACCGCCGCGGTGGTGTAGTTGCCGACCATCGGGTCGAAACCGAGGCCGTTGCCGGTGTAGGGCGCGTTGCCCATGCGGGAGGTGATCTCCGGCTGCGGCACGGAGGTGATCAGCGCGGAGAAGGGCAGGCCCTCGCTCTCCGACTGGCCGTCCCACAGCCACGTGCGCCAGAGGTAGACCTTGTCCCACCGCAGCTTGGCCTCGGGCAGCGTCCAGTAGACGTTGGGCTGCCTGCCGGAGTCGAAGCAGTTGACCGGGGCGTTCTGCTGGTCGCGCTCGCAGACCTCGAACCGGTACTGCAACGGGTCGTTCTCGTGGTCCGCGCCCTTGGCCCACAGCTGGGGCTGGAGGGTCTCGACGCTGTGCCCCGCAGGCGGGTACTGCTCGCTCACGATCGGCGGGATGTTGAAGATCTGCAACGTGATCCGGGCAGGCGCCACCTGTTCGTCGGTGAAGAGCACGTTGTTGTGGCGCATGGTGAAGTCCAGGACGTAGACGCCCTGGTCCTGCCTCTCCACCTTCGCCTCGAACTCCACCTCCTCGCCGGGCGCCACGGTGTCGCGCGGCAGGTCCGCCGAGGCCACGGTCCTGATGAGGTTGTTGTTGCTCGCGTCGAAGAGCTTGTACGACAGGCCGTACGCGGACTTCGTCCACGCGGTGGCGCCGGTGTTGGTGACCTTGATCCTCACCTTGCCGTCCTGGACCCTGGTCACCGGCGGGTTCGGGATCGGCTGGTCGATCACGTACTTGGCGTTGTACGGGCTGTGCGTGACGAAGAGCCTGGGCGGGTTCGCCGAGTTGCTGCCGGTGAACTTCTTGAACCCGGCGGAACCGCTGTCGACGGCGCGCAGCGCGAGACCGTTGTCGGCCGCGCCGTTGGCCCAGTCCTGGACCACCTGGGTGCCCGCCTCGCCGAGGTCGATCAGCTCGGGTGCGGCGGGGCAGGGCGAGCGCGTCTGGCCGACGGCCATGAAGCCGTGGGAGAAGGAGGCGCCCGCCACGGCCTGGCCGAGCGGCGGGGCCGGAGCGCCGTTCGCGCCCCAGCCCGCGCCGACCGGGTGCACGGTCAGACCCTTGGGGGTGCAGGTGGTCGAGTCGAAGTTGACCACCTGGAGCGCGGCGCCGAAGATCTTGTTGTTGCGCAGGTTGGCCACCACGCCGGGGAACCGGACGTAGGAGGTGTAGCCGTTGCCGACCAGCAGCTCGCTCGGGTTGTTCTGCCGAGTGGTGCCGCTCAGGTACATGCTCGTGGTGCCGCGGGCCTCGAAGACGCTCGGGTCGACGAGCACGGGGTACGTGCGCGCCGGGTCGTCGAGCCACGCCGCGTCGAGCACGACGCGCAGCGTCCTGCCGTTGTCCACGACCTCGTACCGGACGCCGTGCGACAGCGCCGGGGCGGACTCCTCGGTCCTGGGCGCCGAGTCGGTCATGAAACCGGCCGGGATCCGCAGCCGCTCCTTGCCGTCGCCGTCCGAGAGGGACACCGCGCCGTCGACGACCGCGGCGGTGAGACCCTTGAGCCGCAAGGGGAAGTCCCACGTGCGCGAGACCGCGCGGTCGTGCAGGACCAGGGTTTCCTTGGCGCCGCCCGCGAGCGATTCGACCTGGAGGTCGACGTGGTCGGCCACGCCGGGGTAGGTGATCGTGGCGCCGTCGACCCGGCCCGCCACGTCGCGGGCGCCGCTCAGGCCGTAGGCCAGTTCGTGGGCGTCGTCGAGCTTGATCGTGACGAGGTCGGCGGCCGAGGCCGATCCGGCCAGCCGCAGGTCGACGTCGTCGGCCTTGTTGCGGTACCGCCCGTCCTGGCCGACCAGCGTCGGGTCGATCGGTGCCCAGGTCCCGTCCGACCGCCGGTAGTTCAGCGGCGCGTCGCTGAACTCGGTGGTCCGGGTGCCGTCCGGGTTCCGGTACGTGCGTTCGTTGCGTTCGCGCCGACCGGGTTCCTCGACGCTCGCGTTGGCGTCGAACCCGGTGCGGTTCAGCACGGGTTCGACGACCTGGGCCGTGTTGCGCACCCCGTCGCCGGACTTCCGCTCGACGGCGGTCGCGTACTTGGACCGCTCGGAGACCGGCATGCCCCAGTTGCCGTCCCGGCTGTCCCCCTCGGACGGGAGGCCGTCCGCCGTGCCCCATTCCTGTTGGGCCGCGAGGCCCCTGGCCGTGGCGACCCGCTCGGCCTGCTCGGCTTGATCGGCGCTGTCGGACCCGAACCCGACCCAGGGCAGCCGCGAAAAGTCGGGCCCCGCCAACCCGACGACCAAGGTCACGGTGAGCAACAACCCCAGGAACGGGACGAAGAATCTGGGCGCGCGAAAGCGCGCGGCACGACGGCCGACCATGTGTGAATCCCCCCAGCATCAGGCCCCAAGAAGCAGCCGGTGCGGAGCATATGTTCGGGCGGCCGCCATCACAAGAGCCGTGACAGTGATCACCGAGAGTAGTTGATCTTCGGGTGGGAGATGCCCCTCGCAAGGGCTCCCCAGGAGCCCGACTTGTCTGGTACAACCTGCTCTGTCGGCATCAATTGGGGGGCGACAACTACCGGGACGCGTGGACCTCCCACGTGTATTCGAGCGCGCCCGGACGAGGGGCAAGCTCAATGAGAACAACGCCGCGCCAGTCGCTCAGACGCCTGGTGCAGATCGCGCTCGCCGCCATCCTGGGGGTCGTCGGCATCCCGTTGCTGACGAGCACCTCCAACGTGGCCAACGCGGTGCAGACCGCGCAGTGCTCGGCCACCGCGAACGTCTTCCTCGGCATGGCGGGCAGCCCGGACTTCCGGTTGCGCAAGCACCGCGAACCCGTGTCCGGCCAACCCACCTGGGAAGGCGACGACGGCATCGGGTGGGGCTGGGACGTCCGGTTCATGGCCGGTGCCAACGGTTACGTCTACTTCATCGAGAACGGTGAGCTCCGGAGGCACCGCTGGCTGGGCACGGGGTGGGAGAACGCGGGCGTCTCCGAGCTGATCGGCTCGGGGTGGAGCGGGTGGGAACTCCCCGCGTACCACTTCCGCGTCACCGTCGACTCCAACAACAACATCTACTCCGTCGCGCAGGACGGCAACCTCACCCTGCACCGGTTCAACGAGACCACCAAGGTCCTGACCAGCACGGTGGTCGACACCGGCTGGAACAAGTACGACCAGGTGCTGGCCGGGGGTGACGGCGTGCTCTACGCGCGGGACCCCAATGTCGCCGGTGGCACGCTCTACCGCTTCCAGCACGACTACCGCACGAACACGTTCTCCCAGAAGGACAAGAACGTCGGCAACGGCTGGAACGGCTACAAGCAGATCAGCTCTCCCGGCGCCGACGTCCTCTACGGCACCTTCGCGGGCGGCGAGACCTGGTGGTACCGCTACCTCCCGGAAACCGACACCTGGGCGAACAGCGGGTACGGCAACTGGAAAGAACGGATCACCACCTGGACCGGTGTCGACGAGATCGCCCCGGCGATCGACACGTGCAAGCTCGGCGCGCTCGCGTCCGAAGTGGAGTGCAAGCCGTCGGCGAACGTGTTCGGCGCGATGGCCGACACCTCCTTCCGGATCAAGCCGCACCCGGAGCCCGAGACCGGCATCACCAACTGGGACCCGGAGGTCACCGTCGGGGCGGGGTGGAACGGCACCCGGTTCATGTCGGCCCCCGGTGGTTACAAGTACATCGTCCGTCCCGACGGCTCGATGGTCCGGCACCGCTGGCTCGGTACGGGGTGGGCGAACGGCGGGACCAGCGAGCTGATCACCGCGACCGGTTGGGGCGGCTGGACGGAGAACGCTTACCGCCACCGGCTCACCATCGACGCCAAGGGTGACTTCTACGGCGTGGCCGCGGACGGGAACCTGCGGCGCTGGGTGTTCAAGGAGGCCGACAAGTCCTTCACCGAGGAGGTCATCGAGGGCGGCTGGGGCAGGTTCGACCAGGTCTTCGCCGCGGGTGACGGCGTGCTCTACGCCCGCGACCCGTCGATCGCCGGAGGAGCGCTCTACCGGTTCCACTACGACGCGAAGAACCGCCGCTGGATCGACTACGCCCGCGCCGCGAGCACGGGCTGGAACATGTTCAAGCAGATCGTCTCCCCCGGCGCGGACGTCATCTACGGTCTGTCCGGTTGGGACGTCTACTGGTACCGCTGGGACGCCACGACCAAGGACTTCGCCCTGAGTTCCGAGGGTTCCGGGCGGGAGTACATCGCCTGGTGGCAGAACGTCGACGAGATCGTGGCCGACATCGACGCCTGCAAGCTCAAGGCGCCGGAGACCATCACCCCGCCGTCGGTGCCCGCGCCGCTCGACGAGCGCACACAGATGATCTACAACCCGCAGAAGCAGCGGTTCGAGGTGTCCTGGGTCGAGGACTCCGGGGTGCTCAGGCGCGGGTGGCAGAGCACGTCCGGCACCGAGGTCGTCGAGTTCCAGGCGTTGTCGAGCACCGGCAACGCGGGCAGCGCGGCGCTCGCGCAGCAGCAGGACGGCAAGCTCGTGGCGATGGCCAGGGGCACCGACGCGCAGGTGAAGGCCCACGTCCAGCAGCAGGCGGGCAGCGACAGGTGGGTGGCGCCGGTCGGGGTGAACGGGGCGTTGAACACCAGCCCGGTGCTGGCGCGCAGCGGTGACCTGCTGACGGCGTTCGCCGTCGACGGCAACGGGAAGCTCTGGTACGCCGAGCAGCTCGGCGCCAACCTCGGGTTCAAGGCGTGGCGCCAGGCCGCGGATCCCGTGTCGTACACGATGACGTCCGGCTTCGCGGTGGTGCCGCACGGCAACTACTTCGAGATCGCCTACCTGAACCCGGTGGGCACGGTCGCCGTCAAGAAGTTCAGCAACGGGGCGCTGTCGCCGCAGCGGGTCGCGTCGGGGATCACCGGTGTCGGCACGCCGAGCGCCGTGGCGTTCGCCGACGGCAAGGTGCAGTTCGTGGTCCGCGCGTCGGACGGCAAGCTGTACACCCAGAAGGAAGGCGCGTCCGGTTTCGCCGGGTGGACCGACATCAGCGGTGACGTCGGGACCTTCGCGGGCAGCCCCAGCACCATCGTCAACGCGCACGGCATCGTCGAGACGGTGATCCGCAGCGCGGGCGGCGGCGTCTACCGGGGCGGCCAGACCGCGCCGGGATCGACGACCTGGCGGCAGAACTGGGACTACAGCACGCACTCCTCGTCCGTCGACCCGGTGCTGGCCGCCGGGGTGGGCAACGAGCAGCGCGTGTTCATCCGCTTCTCGGACGGCAACTACGCGATGTGGTTCGTCCCGCCGTACACGTCGACGGACCAGGCGTCGGCGCGGTCGGCACGGGAGACCGCGTCCGCTCCGGCGGTCAAGCGGAAGATCGGCTGATCTGACGGGACGGTCCGGGGCTCACGTGCTGCACGAGCCCCGGACCGTTCGTTTTTCGGGTCTGGTCAGGGGCGAGGTGCGCTATCGGCGCGACGGCATCGAGGTTACCGCCGTGCGCAGCGAGAGTGACCTGCGTCACGCCTGAGCGTCGTCGAAGGACTGGCGGAGGGCCTCCAGCACCTGGTGTCGAAGACCCGCGCCGACGGCGATGGTGGCGGTGGAGTCGGCGTTGTGGGTGGTGTCGTCGAGGTCGACGACCAGGCCGCCCGCTTCGCGGACCAGGACGGTGCCCGCGAGGGTGTCCCACGGCATGTTGGCGAGGATCACGGTGGCGTCCAGCTTGCCCTCCGCCACCCAGGCCAGGTCGATCGCGGCGGTGCCGATCATGCGGATCCGCTGCGCCGTAGCGCCGAGGCGGGTGAGCAGGGCGATGCGGACGGCGTTCTTGGTGGTGGCGTCGGTGCCCACGGCGAAGTCGCCGATGGAGATGACGGCGTTGGGCAGGTCTGCCACCGTCGAGGACCGGATGCGGGTGTCGTTGGCGTAGGCGCCGTGGCCCGAGGAGGCGTGGTAGTCGACGCCCAGGAACGGCAGGGTGATGGCACCCAGGACGGCGGTGCGGTCGGCGACCAGGCCGAGGGAGACCGCGCACAGGGGGATGCCGCGGGCGAAGTTGGTGGTGCCGTCCACCGGGTCCAGGGCCCACCAGAGGTCGGTGGGGCCGGTGTGGCCGTGCTCCTCGCCGAGCACGCCGACGTGCGGCGCCTCGGCCAGCAGGAACGTCCGGACGGCGTCCTCCACGGCGAGGTCGATGTCGGTGACCAGGTCGCGTTCCGACTTGGTGGTGACGGAACCCACGGCGCGGGTGGTGATGATCCCGCTGCCGATCGCCACGGCTTCGCGGGCGATCGGCAGCAGGTCGTGGTGGTTCACCGGTCCACTGCGCGGGGCAGGTCCGTGGCGAACACGTCCACCTGCGGGAGGTCGTGGCCTAGGCGGTCGCGCTTGGCCGTGAGGTAGCCGATGTTGTGGTCGTTCGGCTGCACGAGCAGCGGCACGCGGGCCGCGACGGTGATGCCGTTGGACTCCAGCGCCTCGATCTTGTCCGGGTTGTTGGACATGAGCCGGACCGAGTTGACCCTGAGGTGCTTGAGGATCCTGACCGCCGGGCCGTAGTCGCGGACGTCGACGGGGAGTCCCAGCGACGTCGCGGAGTCCAGCGTGTCCAGACCCTGCTCGTCTTGCAGCACGTGGGTGCGGACCTTCTCGACCAGGCCGATCCCGCGACCCTCGTGGCCGCGCAGGTAGATCAGGATGCCGCTCCCCTCGGCGACTATCCGGTTGAGGGCGGCGTCGAGCTGCTCCCCGCACTCGCAGCGCATGGCGCCGAAGATGTCGCCGGTCATGCACTCGGAGTGGACGCGGATGAGCACGTTCTCCCTCATCCGCGTCTTGCCGTAGACCAGCGCCATGTGCTCGTGACCGTCCGCGCGGAACGCGACGGCGCGGAACGTGCCGCGGCGGGTCACCAGATCCGACTCGGCGACGTCCTCGTGGC
The DNA here is from genome assembly GCF_025061645.1 of Umezawaea endophytica. Taxonomy (GTDB): domain Bacteria; phylum Actinomycetota; class Actinomycetes; order Mycobacteriales; family Pseudonocardiaceae; genus Umezawaea; species Umezawaea endophytica. The sequence continues at coordinate 17,427 of NZ_JANYMP010000002.1, forward strand.
CGATGGCTTCCTCGTACATCCGATCCCCTCATCGCCCGAGACCGGCCGATCGTCATTACGCTCGGCCGGAAGTTGCACCGTAACCCGCTCTCCCGATGGAGGTCACCCTGTTCAGCATCACCGTCCGCGACCACGTGATGGTCGCGCACAGCTTCCGCGGCGAGGTCTTCGGTCCGGCACAACGTCTGCACGGGGCAACGTTCGTGGTGGACGCGCGGTTCAAACGAACCGACCTCGACGAGGACAACATCGTCGTCGACATCGGACTGGCCACTGAGGAGCTCAAGACCGTCCTAGCCGAACTCAACTACCGCAACCTGGACGAGGTACCCGCTTTCGCCGGGGTCAACACCTCGACCGAGTTCCTGGCGAAGCACGTCGCCGACCAGCTCGCGGACCGCGTGCACGCCGGGGCGCTTGGCGAAGGGGCGCGGGGACTGGCCGCGATCGAGGTCTCGCTGCACGAGTCGCACGTGGCGTGGGCGAGCTACGAACGCGCTCTGTGACCGTGCACGTCGTGCTGCCGAGCGGGGTCGACGACCCGTCGGTCCCGAGCGGCGGCAACTCCTACGACCGGCGGATGTGCCGGGAACTGGTCGCGCTCGGCGTCGACGTGCGGGAGACCGCCGTGGGCGGCGCGTGGCCCGGCGAGGGGGACGAGGAGGCGTTGGCGCGAACGCTTGCGCAGGTCCCCGACGGCGGTGTCGTGCTGGTGGACGGCCTGGTGGCGTGCGGTGTGCCGGACGTCGTCGTGCCCCACGCCCGGCGGGTGCGGCTGGTGGTGCTGGTGCACCTGCCGCTGGCCGACGAGACGGGGCTCGCACCCGAGGTGGCCGCGGCGCTGGACGCCGCCGAACGGGAGGTCCTGCGGTCCGCCGCCGCGGTCGTGGGCACCAGCCCGTGGGCGTCGCGGCGGCTCGTCGAGCACCACGGGCTCGACCCAGAACGGGTGCACACCGTCACGCCGGGTGTCGACCCGGCACCGCTCGCGCCCGGCACCGACGGGGTGTCGAGGCTGCTCTGCGTGGCGTCGGTCACGCCCCGCAAGGGGCACGACGTGCTGCTCGACGCGCTGGCGACCCTGGTCGACGCGCCGTGGACGCTGGACTGCGTCGGGCCGCTGGGGGCCGAGGCGCACGTGAGCGCCCTCCGGCGGTACGGCGACCGGGTGCGGTTCACCGGGCCGCTCAGCGGCGGGCCGCTGGACCGCGCGTACGCGGCGGCCGACCTGTTCGTGCTGGCCTCCCGCGCCGAGACGTACGGCATGGTCGTCACGGAGGCGCTGGCCCGCGGCATCCCGGTCGTGGCCAGTTCCGTGCCGGACGCGCTGGGTGGCGGCGGCGTGCTCGTGCCGCCCGGTGACGTCGCCGCGCTCGCGGCGGAGCTCCGGCGCTGGTTCGGCGACGAGCGGGCCCGGCAGGACCTCCGGGAGGCCGCGCGGAGGCGGAGGGACCAGCTCACGGGGTGGGGCGAAGCCGCCGGGTCGATGGTCCGGGTGCTGGTTAGGGTGCGCGGATGAGCTTCGCTCCCGAATGGCTGGCACTGCGGGAAAGGGCCGACGCCGAGGCCCGCGCGGTGGACCTGCTCGACCCCCTCCGCGAAACACTTCTGAACCGAACACCCCTAGTTGTACGTGATTTAGGGTGTGGAACGGGATCGATGGGGCGATGGCTCGCCGGACGGCTGGGAGGTCCGCAGCACTGGGTGCTGCACGACCTCGACCCGCGTCTGCTCGAACTGGCCGGTGCGAGCATGACGGGCGCCGGCGTGACCGTGGAGACGCGGGAGGGCGACCTCACCGCGCTGCGTGCCGACGACCTCGTCGGCACGTCCCTCGTGACGGCTTCGGCGCTGCTCGACCTGTTCACCTCCGAGGAGGTGGACCGGCTGGCACGGGCGTGCGCCGGGGTCCCGGTGCTGTTCACGCTGTCCGTGGCGGGTCGGGTCGAGCTGGACCCGGCCGAGTCGCTGGACGTCGAGTTCCAGGACGCGTTCAACGCCCACCAGCGGCGGGTCGTCGACGGTCGGCGGCTGCTCGGCCCGGACGCCGTGACGGCCGCTGTGGCGGCTTTCGAGCGCTCCGGCGCCGAGGTGATCACCCGGCCCAGTCCGTGGCGCCTGGGGCCCGATCAGGCCGCGTTGACGGGGGAGTGGCTGCGGGGATGGGTGGCCGCCGCCGTCGAGCACGAACCCGGTCTCGCCGACGAGGCGCCCGCGTACCTGCGCAGGCGGCTCGACGCGGACCTGACCGCCGTCGTGCACCACACCGACCTGCTGGCCCTGCCGAGGGCCGCCTGATGCGCCGCGCCTGGCCGTGGCTGCGCCTGCTCGTGGCCGTCGGGATCCTGGTCGCGCTGGGCGCGCGCCTGGGCACCGACGCGTTCCTGGACGGGCTGCGCGCCGTCGACGGCTGGGCGGTGCTCGCCGCGCTGGGCATCGGGTTGCTGACCACGGTGCTCAGCGCGTGGCGCTGGGTGGTCATCGCGCGCGCCCTCGGCCTGCCGCTCTCACTCGGCACGGCCGTCGCCGACTACTACCGCGGGCTGCTGCTCAACTCCGTGCTGCCCGCGGGCGTGCTCGGCGACGTCGACCGCGCGGTCAACCACGGCAAGCAGTCCGGCGACGTCGGTCGCGGGGTGCGCGCGGTCGTGTTCGAGCGGTTCGCGGGCCAGGTCGTGCTGATCTCCGTCGGCGTCGCGGTGCTGCTCACGCAGCCCGTGCTCGCCGTCGACCTCACGCCGAACGCGGGTGTGCTGGTGGCGGTCCTGGTCGGGCTCGCCGCCGTCGCCGCCCTCGCCGGGCGGTCGGCGAAGGTGCGCCGCGCGGTGGCCACGACCTGGGTGGACGCGCGGGTCGGCCTGTTCTCCCGGCACGCCATGCCCAGGGTCGCGGCGCTGTCCGCGGCGACGCTGGCCGGGCACGTCGCCCTCTTCCTGGTCGCCGCGAGAGCGGCCGGGTCCACGGCGTCCGCCGCCCAGCTAGTGCCGCTGATCGTGTTGGCGCTGCTGGTGATGGGGCTCCCGGTCAACATCGGCGGCTTCGGCCCCCGCGAGGCGTTCCTGGCCGTGGCGTTCGGCGCCGCGGGCCTCGGCGCCGCGCAGGGGCTCACGACCGGTGTCGTCTACGGCGTGCTGGCGATGGTCGCGGCGCTGCCAGGTGTGCTGGTGCTGTTCCGCGGTCGCGCTTCACGCCTCCAGCAGGTCGAGGTACTGCCCGAACGACTGGGCCAGGCTCGCGAGCAGGGCCTCGCCCTTGCGAGCTGATCCCAGTGACGGGCGGCCGACCACACCCGACTCCGTGTACGGCGCGAGACCGAGCGTCAGCATGTGCCGCCGGTCGTCCGCGAGGTGGTCGCCCGTCTCGTAGCCGGGCCGCACCAGGTCCGGGTGCGCGTGCAGCAGGATCGACGTCTCCAGTTCGCCCGCGTGCATGTCGCTGTCGGCGGACGTCTCGACCCCCGCCGACTCCCGAGCCGCCGTCCAGTCCCCGATTCCGGGGAACAGGGCCATGCCCTCGGCCTCCTGGACGATGTTGGCCAGCACGTAGTTGCCGCCGTGGCCGTTGACCAGCACCAGGTTCCGCACGCCGGACCGGCGCAGCGAGTCCGCGATGTCCGTCACCACCGCGAACAGCGTGCGGGCGGAGATGCTGACCGTGCCCGGCCACGCCGCGTGCTCCTGCGAGCACGTGATCGTCAGCGGTGGCAGTAGCTGCACGCGGTGCGCGTCGGCCACGGCCCGCGCGATCGTGCAGGCGATGACGGTGTCCGTGGCCAGCGGCAGGTGCGCGCCGTGCTGCTCGTGGCTGCCGACGGGCAGGACGGCCACGGTCGCGGCGCGGTCCCGGACCTCGACGGTGGTGTCACTCGGAAGCAGGTGCATGCGCGGCACGGTAGTCAATCCGGTGGCACAGCGCCGGAACGCCGCCGTCCGCCAGCTTCGGCAGCACGTCCGGCAGGTCGTCGAACGGGCTCTCGCCGGTGATGAGCGCGTCGAACGCCGGATCGGCCAGCAGGTCCAGCGCCAGCGCGAGCCGCTGCGCGTACGTCCGGTCGGGACGGCCGACCACGCCGACCTGGCTGCTGCGCACGGTGAGCCTGCGGGAGTGGAAGAACTCGCCGAGCGGCAGGCTGATCCTGCGGTCCCCGTACCAGCTCAGCTCGACGACCCGGCCCTCCGGCGCCAGCAGTTCCAGTGATCGCGCCAAACCCCGTTCGGTGGCGCTGGCGTGCACGACGAGGTCCAGGTCGCCGTCCGCGTCCTCGGGCGACGAGAACCCGACGCCCAGCGCGGCGGCGACGGTCGCGCGCGTGGGATCGGTGTCCACCAGTTGGACTCGGACGCCGGGGAACTTCGCGAGCACCGCGGCGACGCTGCACCCGACCATCCCGCCGCCGACGACCGCGATCCGGTCGCCGATCAGGGGAGCCGCGTCCCACAGCGCGTTCACCGCGGTCTCCACCGTCCCGGCCAGCACGGCCCGCGCCGCGGGCACGGCGTCCGGCACCGGGGTGACCGCGCTGACCGGGACCACGTAGTGCGTCTGGTGTGGATAGAGGCAGAACACCGTGCGGCCCAACAGGTCCGCCGGGCCGGTTTCGACCACGCCGACGTTGAGGTACCCGTACTTCACCGGCCACGGGAACTCGCCGTCCTGGAAGGGGGCCCGCATCACCCCGTGCTGGTTCTCGGGCACACCGCCCCGCAGGACGAGCGTCTCGGTGCCGCGGCTCACACCCGAGTAGAGCGTGCGGACGAGCACCTCGTCGGGTCCGGGAGGAGCGATCCGGACAGGTCGGATCTCACTTTTTCCGCTTGAGGTGAACCAAAGTGCCCTCGCCGCGCGTGTCATCCAAGAACCTCCGACAAAAACGGGGCCCACTCAAAGGGGCACGATGACCACACTTCAGCACAGCAAGACGGCGTCCGCCGTGCCCGAGCACGCGGCGTGGGCCGGTGCGCAGATCATCCTGCTCGGCATCGTCGAGCGCACGGTCGGGCTCGGCCCGATGGGCTGGCTCACCGGTATCGCCTACGCGGTCGCGACCTGGTCCCTCCTGGGTTACGCGTTGCAGCGCACCGGAACCGCTCTCGGGCCCGCCGACCGGGTCACGCTCGGCAGGGGTGTGCTCGTCGGCTCGGTGACGGCGATCGTGGTCGACCGCGTAGGAGAGGGGGTGCCGACGGCGATGATGGTGGCGTTCACCGCGGTCGCGCTGTCCCTCGACTGCGTGGACGGCCAGGTCGCCCGCCGCACGGGCACGGCGTCCACGCTCGGTGCGCGGTTCGACATGGAGGTCGACGCCTTCCTCATCCTGGTCCTGAGCGTGCACGTGGCGTTCTCGTTCGGCCCGTGGGTGCTGGCGATCGGCGCGATGCGCTACGTCTTCGTGGCGGCCTCCTGGGCGTTCGCCTGGCTGCGCGCCGACCTCCCCGGCAGTTACGCCCGCAAGTCCGTGGCCGCGATCCAGGGCGTCCTGCTGGTGGTCGCCGCGTCCGGGGTCGTGCCGTTCTCCGAGTACCTCGTCGGCTTCGCGCTGGCGACGCTGGTGTGGTCGTTCGGCCGGGACACCGCGTGGCTGTTCCGCCACCGCGTCACCGCTGCCGCCGCCACCGTCGCCGAGCCGGTCGTCGCGCGGAGCTACGTCCACGTCTGACCAGGTCAGCGGCTCGCGTCAGCGCTTGGGGAAGTAGCGCAGCACGGCGACGTCACCGAGCTTCAGCACCTCTTCCAGGTGGAAGCGGTGCGCGGGCCCGCCGGGGAACTCGGCGGGACCGAGGAAGCGCGGGGCGTCCGCCTGACCGATGAGCATCGGGGCGACGGCCACGCGGATCTCGTCGGCCAGCCCGGAGGCGAGGAACGCGGTGTGGATCGCCTCGCCGCCCTCGACCATCAGGCGCTCGACCCCGCGGTCGCCGAGGTCGTCCAGCAGGGCGCCGAAGTCGACCTCGGACCCGAGCGCCACGACGTCCGCCAGGTCGCCGAGCGCGGCGGAGGCCCGTGCCGCGCCGGAATCGGTGCTGTAGACGAGCTTGTCGCCGCCGTGGTGCCAGAACTTCCAGTCCGGGTCCAGGTCGCCGGACCGGGAAACGGTGACCTTCACCGGGAACTCGGACCGTCCGCTCGCGACTCGGGCCGCCCTCCGCTCCGGGCTGTTCACCAGCAGCCGCGGGTTGTCCGCGCGCAGCGTTCCCGCGCCAACGAGGATCGCCCCCGATTCGGCGCGGATCCGGTCCACGTGGTCGAAGTCGTCCGCATTGGACAGTGGGAAGCGGTAACCGCTCCGGTCGTCGATGTGGCCGTCGACGCTGACGGCGACGCTGAGCAGCACGTGCGGTCGGGTCACGCTCCCCACCGTAGTCGGCCCGCCGAACTCCACCACCGGCTGAACCTTCCGCCGGTGGGCCGCGTTACCCCTTGCAGTGCCCCGCGCAGGAGAGGTTCGGAGAATGTCGCTCATCACCCGGTTCCAGCGGTCCCCCGTTGAGCCCGCGACCCCGGACGAGCCGCGCGCCGGGAGCCGGTGGCGGCGCGTCGCGGCACCCGCGACCACCGTGCTGGCGGGCCTGTTCGTGCTGGTGGCGCTGGTCGCCCCCGCCGACTTCGAGCGGTTCACGCCCGGCGCGTTCCTGCGCGTCCCGGTCGAGGGCCTGCTCGGCGTGGTGCTGGTGCTGGTCCTGCCGCCGAGGCCCCGCCGGATCGCGGCGGTGGTCGGCGGTGCCGGGCTGGGCCTGCTGCTCGTGGTGAAGGTCATGGACATCGGCTTCGACGCGGTGCTCTACCGGCCGTTCGACCTGGTCCTGGACTGGCCGCTGCTCGGGCCCGCGGTCGACTACGTCGACGTCACGGTCGGCCGGGTCGCGTCGATCGGCGCCGTGGTCGCCGTGGTGGCGCTGGTGATCGGGCTGGTCGTCCTGACGACCCGGTCCGTCCTGCGGCTGACCCGCGTCGTGGTCGGCCACCGCACCGCCTCGATCCGCGCGGTCGCGCTGCTCGCGGTCGCGTCGATCACCCTCGCCGTGCCCGGTGTGCCGATCTCCTCGGGTGGCGCGGCGGAGTTCGTCTACGACCACGCGCGAGCGGTGAAGGCGGGGCTGAACGACCGCGAGGAGTTCGCCAAGGAGGCCGCGGTCGACGCGTTCCGCGACACCCCCGGCGCGGAGCTGCTGACCGGCTTGCGCGGCAAGGACGTCGTGCTGACGTTCGTGGAGAGCTACGGCCGGGACGCGCTGGAGAACCCGGAGATCGCGCCCAAGGTGACCGCGGCGCTCGACGCGGGCAGCGCCGAGCTGCGCGCGGCCGGGTACGCGTCCCGCAGCGGCTTCCTGACCTCGCCGACGGCGGGCGGCGGGAGCTGGCTGGCGCAGGCGACGCTGCTGTCCGGGCTGTGGATCGACAACCAGCAGCGGTACCGCACGCTCGTCGCGAGCGACCGCCTCAGCCTGCCCAGCGCGTTCGGCCGCGCCGACTGGCGGTCCGTGGGGATCATGCCGGGCATCACGCAGGCCTGGCCGGAAGGCGACTACTTCGGCTACGACCAGATCCGCGCGGGCGGCGACCTCGGCTACCGCGGACCGCGCTTCGGCTACGCCACCATGCCCGACCAGTACACGCTGTCCGCGTTCCAGCAGCGCGAGCGCTCCACGCCCGGCCACGCGCCGGTGATGGCCGCGATCCCGCTGCTGTCGAGCCACGCGCCGTGGTCGCCCATCCCGGAGGCGGTCGACTGGGACGAGGTCGGCGACGGTTCCACCTACAACTCGATGGTGTCGGGGACCGACCCGCCCGAAGCCATCTTCGGCCGTGACCCGAGCAGCGTTCGGGCCGACTACGCGAAGTCCGTCGAGTACTCGGTGAAGACCCTGATCTCCTACGTGGAGACCTACGGCGACGACGATCTCGTGCTCGTCTTCCTCGGCGACCACCAGCCGGCCCAGGTGGTCACCGGAGCGGACGCGGGCAAGGACGTGCCGATCACGATCGTCGCCAAGGACCCCGCCGTGCTGGACCGGGTCGCGGGCTGGGGCTGGGACGACGGGCTCAAGCCCGGTGAGAAGGCGCCCGTCTGGCGGATGGACGAGTTCCGCGACAGGTTCCTCACCGCGTTCGGCTCGACCACGCTCAAGACGTCGGCCTCGCCGGAGCACTGACCCGTCCGCGGACGAGCGGTAGCGCCCGCTGATTCGCTCACCGGTCAAACAGCGGTGGGCGGATCGGTGGGCTGTTAGCGTCGCCGACTAGCTGATCGGGGCGGCTTCGACGTGCCCGGAAACGCCCGCGGTCGGTGCTGGGGACCATGGTCGGCCGACGCGTGTCTGGTGGATGTGTGAGCTGGTCGTTCGGTGTTCTGGGCCCGTTGGACGTGCGGTGCGACGGGTGCGCGATCGAGGTGGCCGCCCCGCAGCAGCGCAGGCTGCTGACCGGCCTGCTGCTCAGCGCGGGGCAGGTCGTGTCGGTGGAGAGCCTGCTCGCCCTGCTGTGGGAGGACGAGCCGCCCGTGAGCGGGCGCAAGGTCGTGCAGGTCTACGCCTCGCAGTTGCGCAGGCTGCTGGCCGGGAGACCCGGCGTGGAGCTGACCGGGTCGCGGCAGGGCTACCGGCTGGACATCCCGCCGGGCGCGCTGGACCTGGACGCGTTCCGCGACCTCGTGCGCCGCGCGACGGCCACCGCCGACCCGGTGGCCGCGGGCGACCTGCTGCGCCGGGCGCTGGGCCTCTGGCGCGGCACGCCCGTGCCCGACCTGCGCCACACCGGTCGCGGCGGGCGGCTGGGCGAGGCGCTGGAGGAGGAGCGGCTGGGCGCCGTGGAGTACCGCGTCGACGCGGACCTGCGGGCCGCGCGGCACCGCGACCTCGTGCCCGAGTTGACCGCGCTGGTCGCCGAGCAGCCGCTGCGGGAACGGTTGCGCGGCCAGTTGATGCTCGCCCTGCACCGCTCCGGCCGCCAGGCCGAGGCGCTCAACGCCTTCGCGGAGGGGAAACGGCTGCTGGCCGACGAACTCGGTCTCGATCCGGGGCAGGAGCTGCGGGCGTTGCACGCCGCCGTGCTGGCGGACGACGTCCCGGTCGAGCCGGTGACCCCGGTCGTGGTGCGGGAGAGGCACTTCGCGCCGCGGGAACTGCCGGCCAACCCGGCCGTGTTCGTCAACCGCGACCGCGAACGGGAGGTGCTGCTCGACCTGCTGGCCCGCGCCGAGCACGAGCCGGTCGTGGGCGCGGTCCACGGGCCCGGCGGCCGGGGCAAGTCCGCGCTGGTGCTGCGGGTCGCGCACCTGGCCGCCGAGCTGTTCCCGGACGGCCAGCTCTACGTCGACCTCCAGGGCTCCACCCCCGGCCGCGAGCCGGTCGAGGCGGCCCAGGTGCTCCAGCACTTCCTGCGCGCGCTCGGCGCCCCGCCGCTGGCGATCCCCGCCGACCCGGCCGAGGCCGCCGCGCTGTACCGGTCGATGCTCGCGGACCGCCGCGTGCTCGTGGTGCTGGACAACGCGATCGACGCGACCCAGGTGATCCCGTTGCTGCCCGCGGGGGCGGGCAGCGCGATCCTGGTCACCAGCAGGCGGGTGCTGGCTACCCTGGACGGCCTGCACCTCGCGCTGGACCCGCTGCCGGAGCACGAGGCCGTCGCGCTGCTCGGCGCGGTGACCGGGCTGGTCGCGGACGACGCGGGCAGGCTCGCGGCGGCACGGGTGGCGCGGAGCTGCGGCTACCTGCCGCTGGCGCTGCGGATCGCCGCAGCCCGGCTGCGCAGCAGGCCGGACTGGACGCTGGCGTCGCTGGCCGACCGGCTGGACGACGAGCGGCACCGGCTGGACGAACTGCGGTTCGACGACCTCGCGGTGCGGTCCAGCGTGCGGCTCAGCTTCGAGGAGCTGGTCCGCGACGGGTCCGAGCGCGGCCGGGTCGCGGCGCACGCGTTCCGGCTGCTGGGGTTGCTGGCCCTGCCGACGGTGCGGCTGCCCGTGGCGGCGGCCCTGCTGGGGCTCGACCGGATCGAGGCCGAGCGGGCGATCGACCCGCTCGTGGACGCGGGGCTCGTGGACGTGGAGGCGCCGGGGGAGTACCGGATGCACGACCTGCTCCGGCTGTTCGCGATCGAGCAGGCCGAACGCGACGAGACCGCGGAGGAGCGGGCCGCGGCCGTGGTGCGCGCGCTGACCTACTACCGCGACACGGTCCACGAGGTGCAGTCGACGTTGCGGCCGTTGGACGTCTCGCACCCGGCCGGGGCGCCGGAGCGGCACGGCGGGATCGAGGGCTGCCTGGCCTGGATGACCGCCGAGACGCCGAACCTGCTCGTCGCCGCCACGCAGGCCGCGACCCGGCCGGACGGCGGCGTGCTCGCGCTGGAGATCGCGCTGGTGCTCCAGGAACACCTGTGGAAGCAGGACCTGCACGCCGAGATCGCGTTGACCGGGCGCATCGGCGTGACGGTCGCGGAGCACGGGCTGGAGCCCGGTGCCGAACGGCTCGCGCTGGTCGTGCGGGCGTTCGCGGACCAGGTCGCGGGCCGCTACGGGCTCGCCCGCGAGCGGTACGAGCGGGCGCTGGCGCTGTCCGAGGACGACCCGCTGGGGCGGGCGAGGGTGCTGGTCAGCCTGGGTGGGCTGCTGACGAACTACACGGGCCTGCCCGAGGAGGCCGTCCCGCACCTGGACCGGGCGCTGGCGATCCTGGACGAGCACGGGGCGCCGGGAGCCGGTGTCGGCACGCTGCACGTGCTGGCCCGCGCGCACCACCTGGCCGGTCGAGGGGCCACGGCGCTGTCGCTGGCCGGGCACGCGCTGGACCTCGCGCGGGAGCACCACGCCCCGCACAGCATCGCCATCTGCGTGGCCGACCTCGGCCTGCTCTACGGGCACCTCGGCGACCACGACCGGGCGTTGTCGCTGCTCGACGAGTGCATGGCGCGGGCGCGGGAGGTCGGCAACCGCGAGGACGAGTGGACGACGCTGCTCAGCCGCTCGGAGATCCGGTTGCGGCAGGGGAACCCGGCCGCGGCGCTGGCCGACGCGAGCGCGTCGCTGGCGATGACCAGCAGGCTCGGCAGCGCGTACGGCCGGGCGGCGGGGCACCGGCAGACGGCCCGCGCGCTGCTGGCCGAGGGCGACGTCGTCACCGCGGCCTGGCACCAGCGGACCGCGCGGTCGCTGTTCGGAGGGGTGGACGTGCGGCTGCCCGCGTTCTTCGAGTCGTTCCTCGGCTACCGCGACCCGGTCCTCGTCGACTGACACCTCACCCTCCCTTCGCGACGGTGGGTCGCTCCGGTCCACAGTGGACCGGAGCGACCCGTTGGCCGTCCCGTTGTCAGCCGCAGTGCTCGAAGCCGCTGGTGTAGGACTCCGAGTCCACCGAGCCGCCCCACTTCACGCACTTGTCGGGAGCCGCCTTGCGGACCGGGCCCGCGTAGTAGGAGTAGTTGCCCGAGTCGGTGGTCCGCGCCCCGCCCTGGACCTCGAGGAAGGCCGAGGAAGCCGAGGCCGTGCCCAGCTTGGTGTGCTTCATCGTCACGGCGCAGTTGTTGCCGTTGCCCGCGTTGTAGGTCAGGTAGACGCGACCCTTGGTGCCCAGCGCCGCGGAGTCCACGACCTTGTAGCCGGAGCCGCACACCTCCTCGGCGTCGTACGGGTTGTCGTCGGAACCGCCGCCACCGCAGCTATTGCTGCTCCGGTAGCTCCTGGTGCCCCAGTAGAGGGCGGTGGTGCCGTTGAACTTCGCCTGCACCGCGGACCCGTCGAGGCGCTCCTCGAAGTGCAGGTGCGCGCCAGTCGAGCCGCCGGTGTTGCCGACGTTGCCGATGGTCTGCCCGGTGGAGACGCTCTGGCCGACCGACACCCGCTGGGCGGAGAGGTGGGCGTACCGGGTGGTCCAGCCGCCGCCGTGGTTGATCTCGATCCACTTGCCGTAGCTGGTGGAGCCCTCGTTGGCGACGCGGCTCACCGTGCCGGAGGAGGACGCGACCACGGCGTCGCCCTCGTCGTTCGCCCGGTTGAAGTCCACCGCGTTGGCCGGGCTGTGGTTGGTGCGGGTCTGGCCGTCCCAGGTCTGGGCGCAGGGGAACGGGAGTTGGAAGTTCGGGGCCGCCGCGGCCGTCCCGGAGCCGACGGCCACGCCGCCGACGCTGACCAGCAGGCCGATGCCCGCCGCTACGATCTTGTTGAGCCTCATGCTTTCCAGCCCCCATCTGTGGTCCCGGCGCTTCCGGGACCGCTCGGTCGGATCAGTCGATGTAGCGGACGGCGTGGGCCGTCCAGGAGCCGCGGCCGTAGGTGCCGCGGATGTGGACGCTGTTGCCGTCACGGGGAGGAGCGGCTTCGAGGATCTGGTCGTCGCCGAGGTAGAGCGCGACGTGCGTGGTGGTGTTGCGGTCGTCGCCGTCGCCCCAGAAGATCAGGTCGCCGGGCTGGAGCTGGGTGAGCGGGACGAAGTGCCGCGACTTGTACTGCGCGGTGGTGTTCGCGCCGATGTCGATCCCGGCGCCCTTCCAGAACGCGTACAGCGTGAAGCCGGAGCAGTCGAAACCGCGGCGGTCGTAGTCGTCGCCGTTGGCCGGGTTGTTGTCCGGGTAGTGGTGGATGCCGTACGACGGACCGCCCTTGCCACCCGCGCCCCAGGAGTACAGGAGCCCCTTGCCCATCTGGGACTTCGCCGCCGCGATGACGCGGTCGACCTTCTGCTGGCGGGTGCCCGTGGTCGGGCCCGCCGGACCGGTGTTGCGGCCGTGGGTGTTGGTGCCGCCGTCCCCGCCGCCGGGGCGCAGGCCGTCGACGTCGCAGCGCGGGAGGCCCTTGACGAAGCCGGTGACGCCGGTCTTCACGTACTCGTCGGGCACCCACAGGTCGTCCGTGGTGTGGTCCCAGATGGAGCCGCCGGACAGCGCCTGGCAGTCGACCGGGACCGACTGGCCCGCGCGGTACTTGTCGACGACCGCGCCGGGGGCGGTGGCCGCGCCACCCTTCTTCGTGCGCCCGTTGAGGTCCGCCTTCGCCGGGTAGGACTTGGGGACGGCGCACTCACCCATCACCATCCCGGTGGAGTCGGTGTCGACGTAGGCGTCCGGGATCCACAGGCCGTCGTCGGTCAGGTCCCAGATGTCGCTGCCGCCGTAGCTGGGCCCGCGGTCCTGGCAGACCAGCGTGACCGGGCTGCCCGCCGGGTACACGTCGGCGATCCGCCTGCTGCCGACCGCGACGTCGGGGTCCTTGACGGTCCGACCGTCCAGGGTGGTCTTGACCTGGTAGGTGCGTTCCTCGGCCGCCGAGGCGGAGCCGGTGGTGGCCCCCGTCGCCGCGCAGGCGAAGGCGAGGGCCAGCAGGCCGGTGGCGGCGCGCCTCAGCGCGGTGGACGTGCGGGTCAGCATCGTTCTCCTCGGGGGGAGCCGTGGTCTTCCCGGTGAGCGGGTGTCCAGCCGAACCGGTCGGCCGGACAGCGCGAACTCTGGGCCACCGCGGTCGGAGAACGCATAGGTGTCGGTAAACCAGCAGGTGGAAAGCGTGTTCCGGGTTGTGCGGACGCTCTCGGGGTTGTGCGGGAGTTGTGCGAAATGGGCAAGATCACCCGGAGCGCGTGCGTTCGAACGGGTGAATTCCCCTACGGTCTCCCGAAGTAGCCGTTTCCATCATTCGGGGGAGAGTCCGAGCTTGTTCCAACGCAAAATGCTGACCTTGACGGCCGCCGCGGCACTGGTCTGCGGGACCACGGTGGCGCTGACCACCACGGCCGCCGCGGGTCCCGACGCGTCGGTGAGCAACCAGCTCGCCGAGCGGCTGCGGGCCGCGATCTCCGCTCAGGACTTCAAGGACGTGCTGGACGTGACGCCGCCCGTGAGCGGCGTGGCGGCGCGGGCCGCGCGGAAGGTGGGCGCGCCGGAGAAGTACGACGTGACCACCGCCGACGTGGCCGCGCGGATCGCCGCGGCGGCCGAGCCGAAGCCGTTGCACCAGGCACCCAACCTGGACGCGGCGGTCATCGAGCTCGACGACCTCGGCCGTCCGACCGCCATGGCCGACGTCCTCTTCAGCCCGCGGTACCCGAACGGCGTCGTGGTGCCCTTGAGCAAGAGCACCCTGGCGACCGACCAGGTGCGCTACCGCTGGTGGGACGACGACGAGTGGGACGCCAACGGCGGGCAGGGCACCAGGGACGTGCTCGCCGGGCGGGAGGGGGCGTCGATCGACTTCTCCTCGCCGTACCCGGCGTCGGTGCTCAAGCTGATGGTCGGCTTCGGCGTGCTCAGCCTGGCGGACCAGGGGCGCGTGTCCCTGGACGCGAACTACGTCTACGAGCCGACGGTGGCGAACGCGTCCTGCGGGACCGCGTCCACCAAGCCGATCCGGCAGTACTTCGACGAGATGATCACCCTGTCGAAGAACGAGTCGACGTGCGCGCTGATCAAGATGCTGCACGACCTCGGGGCGTGGGACCAGGTCAACCAGGGGTTCGTCGACCTCGGCCTGCCGACGCTCATGGTGACCGGCACCAACCCCGCCAACGGCGGCCGGTGGATCGGCGCGAACATGAGCTCCATCGACACCGCGAAGCTCCTGCTCCTGGTCAACGGCGGCCCCGGCACGCTGTGGACCACGACGGCGGGCAAGCGGGTCACCCGTGACGCGCTGAGCCCGTCCTCACGCGAGCTGTTCGCCAGGACGTTGGCCGACCAGGGCCACAACGAGATGCTGTCCACCACCAACTGGTGCGGCCGCGGCTACCCGGCTCCGGGCATCCCGCAGGTCACGCCGAAGCGCTGGGTCGACCCGGCCACCGGTCACGTCACCGCGGGCGGCGCCGTCTACGACCGGGACACCCGGCCGTGCGACGCGGCGGCCGAGGTCACGTTCGCGCACAAGACCGGCTGGGTGGACACCACCGGCAGTGACGCGGGCATCGTGCGCTCGCTGCCGGGGGCGAAGAACCGCCACTACGTGGTCGCCGTGTTCTCGAACCTGGGGACCGACTACGTCGACGTGAACCGCCCCGCCGACAGCCCCGGCACGTTCCCGGTGCTCTACACCGAGAAGTACGGGAAGCTCGGCAAGGCCATCGACGGGATCGTCGCGGGCCTGCGCGGCTGAGGTCGTCCACGTGAGGAAGCCCGCCGACTCCCGTCGGCGGGCTTTTTCGTCTCCTAGACGGCCATCTCGCCCAGTTCGGACCACTCCTCGCCGGGGACCTTGAAGTTCACGATCCGCGGCGTGGCCACCAGGTACGGCGGCAGGGTCTTGCGGGCGGTCTGGAAGTGGTCGGAGCCGACGTGCGCGGCGCCCGCGTCGTCGTCCCGGAACGCTTCCACGATGACGTACTCGGTCGGGTCGTCGACGCTGCGGGACCAGTCGAACCACAGGCAGCCGGGCTCGGCGCGGGTCGCCTCGGTGAACTCGCGGGCGATCTCCGGCCAGTCGTCGGCGTGCTCGGGCTTGACCCGGAACTTGGCCGTGATGAAGATCATGACTCTCCTCGGGGTGGTGCCGTGGTGGCCGGTCATCGACCCTAATCGCCGCGAGCGGCCGGTGCCCGGTTCGCCGGAGCGCGTGCCGGTGGGTGACGAGGTCCTAGGCGAGCACGGAGTCGAAGACGACGCGGAAGAAGGCGGTGAAGGACGAGCCGTCCTTCGCCGCCCGCGCGCCCACGACGGCGCCCTCCCAGGCGTTCACGACGAACAGGGCCAGCACGTCGGGGTCGTGGTGCGCGGGCAGGGAACCGTCCGTCCGCGCCTCGCGGAGGAGCGCCGCGACGGCTCGGGTCCACGTGGCGAAGCCGGACCTGACGCCGTCGGCGATCGGCGCGCTGTGGTCGGCCGCCTCGGTGGTGAAGTTGCCGAACACGCAACCCCGCGCGTAGCCGAAGTGCGCGGCTTCGGCCGCCAGGAACTCGAAGTGCCCGCGCAGCCTGGCCAGCGGCGGGGTGTCGTCCTCCGCCAGGGCCTCCATCCCGCGGGACGCGGCGTAGCGCTCCAGCACCTCCAGCGCGAGGGCCTCCTTGCTCGCGAAGTGGTTGTAGAACGACCCCTTGGGGACGCCCGCGGTGTCGGTGACGAGCTTGACGCCGCAGGCGTTGTAGCCGTTGAGGTGGAACTGCTCGAACGCCGCGTCGACGATCTGCTCCCGCACGCTCGGCCTGGCCATGGCTGCTCCTCCACCGGTGGTCGACCCAATATGGGCGGTCGTCTCCACGCGGTCAAGCCACGACCCCGTCGACGTCCCCCGCGCTGCTACGTGGTGGGGCTGGTCGCGGCGTTCGCGATCAAGTCGATAATGGGCCCATGACCACCGTCGTGCTGTTCCACTCCGCCTACGGGCTCCGGCCCGCCGTCCTCGCCGCCGCGGGTCGGTTCCGGCAGGCCGGGCACGCCGTGGTGACGCCCGACCTCTACTACGGCGGGATCGCCGAGACCCTCGACGACGGGTTCACGCTGGCCGAGTGGATCGGCTGGCCGACCATCGCCGAACGGGCGCGCGCGGTGCTGCGGGGCCTGCCCGCGGACACCGTGCTCGGCGGGTTCTCCATGGGGGCCAGCATCGCGGGCGGCCTGCTGGCCGAACGCCCCGAGTCCGCGGGGGTGCTGTTCCTGCACGGCACCGGCGCCGTTCCGGACAACGTGCGGCCGGGCCTGCCGATGCAGCTCCACGTGGCGGACCCGGACGCGTACGCGACACCGGACAAGGTCGCCGGGTGGATGCGGGACGCGGCGGGCGCGAAGGCGGAGGCGTTCACCTACCCCGGCGTCGGGCACCTGTTCACCGACGAGGGCCTGCCGGACTACGACGAGCGCGCGGCCGAGCTGATGTGGCGGCGCTGCGTCGACTTCCTCGCCGGGCTCTGACCGCGGGCTAGTGGTCGGCGGCCAGCGCGCGGCCGATGTAGTTCGCCGTCAGCAGGGCGAAGATGTACGCCTGGAGCACCTGCACCAGCGCCTCCAGGAACGTCATCGCGATGGCGAACGCGAAGGCGACCACTGACACGGGCTTGAGCCAGGCGCTCGCCTCCAGGAGGAGGAACTCGCCGCCGAGGGTGAACACCAGCAGGATCAGGTGGCCCGCGAACATGGCGGCGAACACCCGGATCGCGAGGGCGAGCGGGTCCATGAAGAAGCGCAGGAACAGCTCGATCGGCGTCAGCATCAGGTAGACGGGCTTCGGCACGCCCGCCGGGAAGAGCTGGTTCCTCAGGTAGCCGCCGAGGCCGTGCCGCCTGATCCCGACGACGTGGAACAGCGGGTACAGGACGATCAGCAGCGCCAGCGGGAAACCCGCGTGCGCCATCGTCGGGAACTGGAGCAGCGGGACGATGCCGAACACGTTGTTCACCAGGATGAAGGTGAACAGCGACACGATCAGCGGCACGTACGGCTTGAAGTCCTTGCCGCCGATCTGCTCCCTGGCGATGGAGTCGCGGCCGAGGCCGTACACCGCCTCGGCCGCGAACTGGAGCCTGCCGGGCACGATCGCGGGACTGCGCATGGCGATCAGGAAGAACGCCAGGATGATGACCACCGACAGCACCAGCAGCACCATCGGTTTGGTGACACCGCCGACGATCGCGGGCGGGAAGAAGTCCCGCACCCCCGGCGGCACGAACGTCGAGTCCGCGGACACAGTGATCATGGGCGGGTCCCCCCTCGTCCAAGCTGTCCGCCCAACGTAGCGAACCGGCGAGGACGCGGGGGCGTGCACCCGTTCAGGTCAGTGGCGCGGCTTCCAGGCGCACATGGCGACGTCGAGCGACGGCAGGTCCAGCGGTTCGGGGAACAGCGGGCGCTTCTCGCCGGAGTCGGCCCGCAGGCCGTCCAGCAGCACGCCCAGGTAGCGCCGCCACAACTCGGGCCGCACCTCCTGCGTGTACTCGGCGACGGACCCGATCATCATGTGGATGATCGCCAGGTCGGTCTCCTCGAAGTCCGCGCGCAACTGGCCGGACGCCTTGGCCCGCCGCACCAGTTCCACCGCGATCGGGATCATCCGCTCCTTCGCCGCGGCCACGCGCTCCTGGCCGAAGTTGTTGGACAGCATGACTTCCCGCAGCCCGCGGTCGTCGGAGTGCAGCTCGGCGGTGCGCGTCAGGAAGGTCACGAACCCCTCCCACGGGTCGGCCTCCTCCAGCGCCTGCTCGGCCAGTTCGCGGACCTCGTCCATCCGCTCGACGAACATGGCCTCGACGAGCTGCTCCTTGCCGGGGAAGCGGCGGTACACCGTGCCGACGCCGAGACCGGCGTGGTGGGCGATGTCGTCGAGGGTGGCGCCGAAACCGCGTTCGCTGAAGACGACCCGCGCGGATTCGATGATCTTGCGGCGGTTGAGCTCCGCATCCCGACGCAGGGGTCGCACCGTTGCGACGGGGACTGTGTCCCGTGTCATGCCCCTATCCTAACCGAAGTTGAGATTGCTCCTCCACTTCGAGTGTACGGTAAACGGAGATACCAACTCCGCATAACCTGTGAGGACTCTCCCATGCCAGATTCACCGACCGCCACGGTGGAGGCACCGCGGGTCGTCAGCCGGCACGGCGACAACCCGCACCACGCTCGACGTTGGCTGATCCTGGTCATGATCGGTCTCGCGCAGCTCATGGTGGTGCTCGACGCGACCATCGTGAACATCGCCCTGCCGTCCGCACAGGCGGACCTCGGCTTCAGCAACGACGCCCGCCAGTGGGTCGTCACCGCCTACGCGCTCGCGTTCGGCAGCCTCCTGCTCCTCGGCGGCCGCGTCGGTGACATCTTCGGCCGCAAGCCCGCGTTCCTGATCGGCCTCGGCGGCTTCGCCGTCGTCTCCGCGATCGGCGGCGCCGCGACCAGCATCGAGATGCTGCTCGCCGCCCGCGCCGCGCAGGGCGTGTTCGGCGCCCTGCTCGCGCCCGCCGCGCTGTCGCTGCTCACCACGACCTTCACCGACCCGAAGGAACGCGGCCGCGCGTTCGGCATCTTCGGCGCCATCGCGGGCGGCGGCGCCGCCATCGGCCTGCTGCTCGGCGGCGTGCTCACCGAGTACCTCGACTGGCGCTGGTGCATGTTCGTCAACATCATCTTCGCCGTCATCGCCCTGATCGGCTCCTACGTCCTGCTGCGCCACGAGCCCGTCGCGGCGGCCGACCGCCCCAAGCTGGACATCCCCGGCACCCTCACCTCGACCGCGGGCCTGTTCGCCGTCGTCTACGGCTTCGCCAACAAGGAGAGCCACGACTGGTCCTCCGCGTCGGTGTGGGGCTTCCTGCTCGCGGGCGTCGTGCTGCTCGCCGTGTTCGTCCGCATCCAGACGACCACCTCGCACCCCCTGCTGCCGATGCGCATCGTCCTGGACCGCGACCGGGCGGGCGCCTACGCCTCGGTGTTCCTGCTCGGCATCGGGATGTTCGCGATCTTCCTGTTCCTCACGTTCTACCTCCAGCAGAACCTCCAGTTCACGCCCATCGAGAGCGGACTGGCGTTCATGCCGATGGTCGCCACGCTGATGATCAGCGCCACCTCGGCCACCGCACTCCTCCTGCCCCGCTTCGGCGCCCGCCCGCTGGTGCCGCTGGGCATGGTCATCGGCGCGGTCGGCCTGTTCTGGCTCAGCCAGATCACCCTCACCAGCACCTACGGCAACGGCGTCCTCCTGCCGCTGATGGTGCTGGGCGTGGGCATCGGCCTCTCGATGGCCCCGGCGATGAGCGTCGCGACCCTGGGCGTGGAAGCGCACGACGCGGGCGTCGCCTCCGCGACCGTGAACACCATGCAGCAGATCGGCGGCTCCATCGGCACGGCCCTGCTCAGCACCCTCGCCGCCGACGCGGCGGTGTCGTTCGTGGAGGGCAAGCAGCCCACCCCGCAGTTGCTGGCCGACGCGGCCATCCACAGCTACAGCACGGCCTTCACCTGGGCTGCGGGCGTGTTCCTCGTGGGAGCGGTCATCTCCGGCCTCCTGCTGCGCTCGGGCGCACCGGACATGGAGGGCGCCGCCCCGGCCGTCCACATGTGACACGACGCCGCACCCGAAGGCCGCCACGGTTCTTATCCCGTGGCGGCCTTCGCCGTTCCGCTCCTACGATCGGGTTTTCCTCGTCCGAACGGAGCAGTGCGTGGACAGGCTGGAAACGATCGTCGGCAGCATGGCGTCCAACGCCACCGAGCCCTCGGTGCAACTCGCCCAGACCGCCTTCCGCGTGGAACTGGTGGACGGGTGGGGGATCCGCCCCGGCGAGTCCGTGCTGGAGATCGGCTGCGGCCAGGGCGACATGACCGCGGTGCTGGCCGACGCCGTCGGTCCCGCAGGTCGGGTGGTCGGGCTGGACATCGCCGACCCCTCCTACGGCGCGCCGATCACCGTCGGCGACTCGGCCGCGTTCCTGATGGCGAGCCCGTTGGGCGGGCGCGTGGACATGCGGTTCGAGGTGGACGTCCTGGACGCCGCCGTCACCTTCGCCGACGGCGAGTTCGACCACGTGGTGCTGTCCCACTGCGCGTGGTACTTCGACTCCGTCGACCAGGTGGAGCGCGTGCTGCGGCGGGTCAGGCCGTGGGCGCGGCGGCTCTGCTTCGCCGAGTGGGACCTGCGCCCCACGTCCGTGGACCAGGTGCCCCACCTGCTGGCCGTCCTCGTGCAGGGGCAGGTCGAGGCCGCGGGTGTTCGCGGTGACGGGAACGTCCGCACGCCGTTCTCCCGCGAAAGCCTCCTGCGGGGCCTGGAGTGCTCCGGCTGGGCGGTGCTGTCGGAGCGCGCCCTGCACGGGGCCGCCTTGCAGGACGCGGACTGGGAGATCGAGGCCTGCCTGCGCCTCGTCGAGTCGACCTCGGCCCGCCTGCCGGACCTCGCTCGGGCCTTCGTGGACAGCCAGGTGGACGTGCTGGGCGCGCTGGCGAGGGAGAAGGGGAACGAACCGCTGCCGTCCTACGCGCTGATCGCCGGGCCCGGCTGAGCGGTCCGGCGCCAGGTCCTGCCGGGTCTTGCCGCGGCGACACCACGTGGGCCACCGGTCACCCACTCAGGTCTCGTTCCCGCTGAACCGCAAACCGTACAGCGCCACGTGCTAGTGTCGACTGCATGCTTCCCCGGTCCGGCACCGCATGCTGATCTTCCTGGGCCTGGTGGCCATCGTGGTCCTCACGGCCGCCACGGGCTACTTCGTCGCCCAGGAGTTCACCTACATGGCAGTCGACCGAGGCCGTCTCCAGACCTTGGCCGAACAGGGCGACAAAGCCGCCGACCGGGCGTACCGGGTGACCCAGCGCCTGTCGTTCATGCTCTCCGGTGCCCAACTGGGGATCACCGTGACCGCCCTCCTGGTCGGCTTCGTGGCCGAACCGCTGCTGGGCGCTGGCCTCTCCGGCCTGCTGGGCTTCACCGGCTGGTCCGAGGCCGCCCGTCTCTCCCTGTCGGTGGCCACGGCGCTGGTCTTCGCGACCGTCGTGCAGATGGTCCTCGGTGAGCTGCTCCCGAAGAACCTGGCCATCGCGAAGCCCGAGGAGCTGGCGAGGGCGCTGAGCGGGTCCACCCTGGTGTACCTCAAGGTCGCCGGACCGGTCATCAAGTTCTTCGACGCGTCGGCGAACCGCCTCCTGCGCACGGTCGGCATCGAACCCGTGGAGGAGCTGCCGCAGGGCGCCACCGGGGCCGAACTGGTGCACATCATCGGCGAGGCGGGGGACCAGGGCCACCTCGATCCCGAACTCTCGCGGCTGCTGGACCGCGGCCTGGACTTCCGAACGCTGGTGGCCGAGCAGGCGATGACCCCCAGGGTCCGGGTCCACACCGTGAGGGCGGACGAACCCGCGGCCAGGGTCGTGGAGCTGCTGGACACGGGCCACTCGCGGTTCCCGGTGGTCGGGGCCGACCTGGACGACGTCATCGGCGTGGTCGGCCTGGCCGAACTGCTCACCCTCGCCCCGGCCGAACGCGCGACCACCGAGATCCGCGAGATCGTCGCCCCCACCGTCCTGGTCCCCGAAACCCTTCCCCTGCACCATGTCCTGGAACGACTGCGCACCGAGCACCGCCAACTGGCCTGCGTGGTGGACGAGTTCGGCGGCTTCGCGGGCGTGGTCTCGCTGGAGGACCTCGCCGAGGAACTGGTGGGCGAGATCCACGACGAGGACGACCTCGTCGGCGAGATCCCAGAACGGCTCCCCGACGGCACGTGGGCCCTCCCCGGCAGGCTCCGCGTCGACGAGGTCGCGGACCTCACCGGTGTCCCGCTGCCGCGGAACGAGGGCTACGACACGGTTTCCGGCCTGCTGCTCCACCACCTCGGCCGCACGGCCCGCGTGGGCGACGAGGTCGCGCTGACCATCGAGACCCAGTCCCTCGAAGACCTCCCCCCGAGGCACGTCACCCTGCGCGTCGCCGCCGTGGAACGACACGTGCCCCGCACCGTCGTCCTGCGCGAGGAGACCGGATGAGCCTCCTCCTCTCCCTGCTCCTCCTGGCGGGCAACGCGTTCTTCGTCGCGGGCGAGTTCGCGCTGATCTCCGCGAAGCGGCACCGCCTCGAACGGTCGGCCGCCGAGGGCAGGCGGGCGGCCCGCGCGGCGGTCGCGGGCATCCACGAACTGTCGATCATGCTGGCGGGCGCGCAACTCGGCATCACCCTGTGCACGCTCGGCCTCGGCGCGCTGGCCGAACCCGCCGTGGCCGAACTGCTCGACCCGCTGCTGATCGCGGTCGGCGTGCCGACGGCCGTGTCGCACGCCGTCGCGTTCCTCATCAGCCTGGTGCTGGTGGTGTTCCTGCACATGGTGGTCGGCGAGATGGCCCCGAAGTCCTGGGCGATCAGCCACCCCGAGCGCTCGGCGCTGCTGCTGGCCCTCCCGTTCCGCGCCTTCGCCCGCTCCGTCCGCTGGCTCCTCACCACCCTGAACGCCCTGACGAACGGGCTGCTGCGGCTGGTCAAGGTGGAACCGCAGGACGAGCTGGCCCAGGCGCACCGGCCGGAGGACCTGCGCGTGCTGGTCCGCCAGTCCGGCGAGCACGGCCTGATCCCCGAGGGCCAGCAGCGGCTCCTGACCCGGATGCTCCAACTCCAGCAGACCACCCTCACCCAGGTCGTGGTCCACGTCGACGAGGTCCTCAAGGTCACCGAGACCACGACGGCCACCGAGGTGGAGGACCTGAGCCGCCGCTGCGGCCGGTCCCGGTTCCCGGTCACCGACGCGAACGGCCGGTTCGTCGGGCTCGTGCACATCCGCGAGGTCGTCCGCGCCACGGCCGCGGGCGCGAACCCGCCGAGCCGCGACCTGATGACCACCCCGCTGCGGCTGAGCGCGGACCTGCCGGTGGCCCGAGCGGTCACGGCGATGCGGGACCACCGCGCGCAGTTGGCGCTCGTCGTGGCGCCGAACGACGACGTCGTCGGCATAGCCGCGCTGGAAGACCTGCTCGAAGAGCTGATCGGCGAGTTCGAGGACGAGACCGATCCCCGAAGTTGACCGGCGCCGCTTGGCGCCGGCACTCCCCATCCCCGGAGGAAACCTGATGTTCAAGCGGATGCTGAGCGCGTTCGGTGTGGGCGGACCGTCCGTCGACACCGTGCTCGACTCACCGCACGCCACGCCCGGCGGTGCCGTCACCGGCCAGGTGCGCATCCAGGGCGGCAGCAACGACGTGGAGATCGGCCAGGTCGTCCTCTCCCTGGTGACCCGCGTCGAGGTGGAGCACGGCGACCACGAGGGCCACGGGACCGCGGAGTTCCACCGCGTGGTCGTCGCGCAGGCGGTCAAGGTCGCGGCCGGCCAACTCCTGCCGGTCCCGTTCCAGCTCCAGATCCCGTGGGAGACACCCCTCACCGCGGTCGGCTCGACCCACCTGCACGGCATGACCGTCGGCGTGCGCACCGAACTCGTGATCGCGGGCGCCCCAGACAAGGGCGACCTCGACCCGATCTCCGTGCACCCGCTGCCGTCCCAGGACCGCGTGCTGGACGCGTTCGGCGCGCTGGGCTTCCAGTTCCGCAAGGCCGACGTCGAAGCGGGCCGCCTGCACGGCGTGCCGCAGGACCTCGGCTTCTACCAGGAGATCGAGTTCTTCCCGCCGCAGCAGTACGCGGGCAGGCTCAACCAGGTCGAGCTGACGTTCGTCGCGAACCCGCACGAGCTGTACGTCGTCCTCGAAGCCGACAAGCGGGGCGGCATGTTCAGCTCCGGTGGCGACTCGTTCGGCCACTTCGCCCTGCCGCACCGCGAAGCCGAGGCCACGGACTGGACGTCCGTCGTCGGCCAGTGGCTCACGCAGGTCGTGGAACGCGGTGGCCAGCACGGGTTCGGCGGCCACGGCCAGCAGGGCTTCGGCGGTCACGGCTACGACGACCACGACCACCACGGTCGTCGCGGTCCGGGCATGGGCGCGGTGGTCGGCGGGGTCGCCGCGGGCGTCGTCGGCGGCATGGTCCTGGGCGAGGTGTTCGAAGAGGTCGGCGAGTCCTTCGCGTTCGAGGACGAGGGCGAGTAGGCCGTCCCGGTCACCGGTCGTCGCGGTCGTCCGCGACGATCGGTGACCATCCTTCACCGATTCGGGCTATCCCTTGGTCTTTTCGACCGAAACAGGGCCCGCGCTCGTTTTTCCCCCCGCTGTAGCTGAATGATCAGTCCCCACTGCGGAGAACGGGGTGTGCTGATGGTGAACTCGCTGGACCTGGCAGGCGTTCCGGATCCCGCGCTGCGGGCGTCGTTCGAGCTTTGCGACCGCGTGCACGCCGCCGCGGACCCGGACACCCACCACCTGGTGAGGACGTACCTGCCCGCGTCGAAGCACCGGTACCTCCACGCGTTGCACGCCTACTTCGCGGCCACCGAGGACATCGCCGACGACTGCTTCACCGACTGGGCGGCCGAAACCGGGGCGGAGGTGCGGACCGGGCTCGGTGACCACCCGCTCCGGCAGGCGTTCGCGCACACCGTGCGCACCCGCGGCCTGGACGTGCTGGTGCTGGACGAGTTCCTGGAGACGATCCGGCAGGACCGGGAAGCGCCGCGCCGCTGCGCGACGTTCGAGGACCTGCGCGGCTTCCTGCGGGGCGCGGGCGGCGCCCCGGCCAGGCTGACACTCCCGCTGCTGGAACCGGTGCGGCCCGCCGAGCGCGAGATGTCGTTGCTGGGCGAGGTGTTCCGGCTGCTCGACGTCAGCCGCGACCACGGCCACGACCTGCGCACCGGCCGCCGCTACCTGCCGGACGAACCGGTCGACGTGGTGGTGCGGCAGGCCAGGCGGCTGGTGGAGGAGGGTGCCGCGGTGCTCGACCTCGTGCACCCGTCCAGCAGGCCGTTCCTGGAGATGGCCATCGCAGGCGCCCTCGCCGGACTCGACGAGTTGAGCGGCGCGGAGTGGCTCGACGGCGTGGCGGGTCCACACCGGACGTTCAGCGGGACGGTGCGCTGACCGCTCTCCAGGACACCGACCTGAGCGGGGCCTCGGACGTGCGCACGGCGTTCATCCGGCTGACCTTCACCTTGCGGATGGCCGACCGGAGCACGGCCGGTAACCGCACGGGCTCCGCCTTGACCCGCCACGGCGGCGCCGAGCGCTCGCTGGAGCCCTCCAGCACGACGTTGTGCACCGTGGCGAGCAGCCAGCCGCGCACCCAGTCGCCGCCGAGCACGATCGCGTCGGAGTACCGCCACGCCCGGACGAGGGTCTCCTCGACCACGCCCTCCGCGGCGCCGCGGTCCCCGGTCAGCCTGGTCGCGTACGCCAGGATCGCGCGGCCGTGCTCCTCGTACAGCCTGCGCACCAGCAACTCGCCTGCGACGGCTTCGGCTCGTGCGGATCGGACCACCACCGGACTCCTCACCTCTTGCTGATCACTCGGGTACGGGGCCCGCCGACCGCACCGGTGGGGCGGACGCGGTCGGCGGTTCCACGACGGTAGGACAACCGCAGTGCCCAACTGGTGACTAGTTTGTGACCGCGGTCAGCAGCGTCAGTCGACTGTTCCCGAACGGACGGCGAACGTGAACCGGTCGCCGCGGAACAGCGCGCGCACCCGTTCCACCGGGTTGCCCTCGGCGTCGTGGCTGACGCGGTGCAGCAGCAGCATGGGGGCGGCGGGCGCGGTCGCGAGCAACCTGGCCTCGCGCGGTGAGGCCAGCACCGTCTCCACCTGCTCGTCGGTTCTCGTGGGCACCGTGAAGTAGCGGTCGCGGAGGCAGTCGAGCAGCGACTTCTCCGGGTCGAACGCCTCGATGAGGTCCGGGAACCGCTTGGCCGACAGGTAGCTCGACTCGAGCAGCATCGGCTCCTCGTCGGCGATCGTCAGCCGCTCGATGTGCACGACCGGGTCGCCGGGGTCGATGTCGAGGTCGTGGGCCAGGTCGGCGTCCGCCGCGAGGTGCTCCGCGGTGACCAGCCTGCGGACCTCGCCCGCCTCCTCGGTGCCGGACTCGCCGGTGGCGATGCCGAGGGACTGGAC
Source organism: Umezawaea endophytica (assembly GCF_025061645.1). Classification (GTDB taxonomy): domain Bacteria; phylum Actinomycetota; class Actinomycetes; order Mycobacteriales; family Pseudonocardiaceae; genus Umezawaea; species Umezawaea endophytica. The sequence continues at coordinate 43,795 of NZ_JANYMP010000002.1, forward strand.
CAGTTTGGGCGGCGCGACGTACGTGCCGCTGCCCTGCCTGCGCCGGACCTTGCCCTCGACGACGAGTTCGCCGATGGCCTGGCGCAACGTCATGCGCGCGATGCCGAACTGAGCTGACAGTTCTCGCTCCGGGGGTAGGGGGGCGCCTTGGCCCAGCTCTTGCAGGAGGTCGAGCAGCCGGGTCTTCGCGCGGTAGTAGCGCGGGATCCGGCCGTCGTCGGGAATTCCCGCGCGCACCGGATCGGCCGCGCGGTGTGGACCGTCGGGATATTCGTGCGCCTCGGCCGAGATGACCTGGTGCGATCCGTCGAGCATCCGCACGGCGGGCCGTGGAATGCCGTTCGCGAACACCACGAGTTCCCGCCCGCCGACCGGGCGGTGCAGTGCGGTCCGCAACGTGGACATGACCATCGCGCCCCGCGCGGCGGGCCGCACGGGGGAGTCGCTGTGCCGGACCTTCAGTTCCACCCGGACGGTGTGGCCGTATTCCCGGACGGTGCGCTGGCCGACGACCGTGCCCACCGGGTGCGGCATCCGCATGACCAGTACCTGGTCGTCGTCCTCGGTCCACCACGTCCAGGTCGGTGTGGTCCTCATCGAGGTGCTGGTAACCAGCCCCAGCATTTCGTCGAGGTCGTCCGTGCTCTCGGTGGGCGTCGGGATCGAGCGTTCCCCGGTCGAGTTTCGCATTTGAGACAACCATCTCCCTGACGTGGTCGAACAAGTCTGGTGCTGATCAGGACTCGTTCGTGTCCTCGTGCCCTGCACCGTGGGACTGATGTCCGTACAAACGGGCTGCGCCGCTCTGACCAGGCCTGATGTAGTTAGCCGGTCAAGGGGTCGGCTGACGATGGCGTGGCCTGCCGACCCCTCGACCGGTATGGCGCGCGACGGTCCCTGCCACCGGCGGCGCCGAACGCCCCCGCCGCAAAAAAGCGTGCGAAAGCGCGAGGGCGAAGCTCTTCGTAGTTTTTTCTCCGGAGTTCCTCACGGGCTGTGATGCGCCCGCGCTCATCCCTGGAGACTCCCTCACATTAGGTCGATTTTCTTTGTTGCGCAAACCTCTTGCCCCGATGGACACGGCGGCCTGCCCGGACGCGCCGGTTTCGCGGAATGTGGAACAAAGTCACCGGTAACTGGTGGGTAATGTGAAACCGGCTTCGCGAAGATTGTCGTGGCAACAAGTTGTCGCGTTGGAGTCCGGTCATTCCGGGGGTTGTTTAGGGAGAACTGCCTACGGATCTGCCGGTTGAGCGCTCTGCCGCGGCCGATTAGCGGTGGAGTGAGCTGCTGGTGGTCTACCCGGCTAGAGGCTTTCGGTTCTTTGTCAAAGTCAGTGGGGTGCATCACAATGTCATCGCGGGAGGAATACCGGGTGTTGTGTCCGGTGGTCCGGGCTGGTGATCTGGGTTGGCGGCGCGGGTCGGTGGTCGCTTCGGGCGGTGGAGGTGCCCTGGTAGCGGGGTGGAGGTGGCGCTGTGGAGGTCGTGCTGGTGGCGCTGCCGGGGGTGGTGGTCGTCGCGCTGGTCGCGCGGTGGGGGCAGCGGAGGTGTGCGGAGAGGGCGCGGTTGGCGCGGATCCGGCGGAGGATCGGGGAATGGCTCACGCCGGAGTGGGCGGGGGATTTAGGGGACGGGTCCGGGTCCGATGAGGAAGGGAGGGGGGAGGAGGGGCGGCAGGGGCGTAGTGCTTGAAGGGGGTGGGGTCGCGGGAGTTGTAGGGGGATGCGGGTTTGGGGGCGGGGGAAGTGCGGGTGTCTTCTTCTTGCGCGCGGATGTGGGGTTGCTTGCGCGGGCGGTTTGCAGGGGCTTGTGGCGAGGGCTTTGTGGGGCTGGGGCTTGGTGAGCAGGGCGCGCGCTTAGCGGGCTGCTTGGGGGACGGGTACCGGGGCCTGTAGTACGCCTCTGGTGCCTGCTACTCGTTCGTGCCAGCCCTGTTGGTCGCGGCGGAATGCCGGGGTCGCGAAGGTGCCCAGCAGGACGAGGGTGATCGCGGCCAGGTCGAGGCCGAAGCCGGTCCAGTTGGTCAGGTGTGGTGAGAGCAGCAGTGCGTAGGCGACCAGGCCGGTGATGCCCAGCAGTTCGCGTACGGCGATCCTGGCCGGGGACGGGCGGGAGCCGTTCAAGGCGCGTGTCCGGTAGCGCATGAGCCAGCTCCCCAGGGTCCAGCCTCCGGTGGCCGCGGGGAGGACGATTCGCATCGCTACCGCCAGGCCTACCTGTAGCCACGCGTTGGTGGGGAAGAGCAGGCGGGCCACCACGAGGAAGACCACGGCTTCCGCTACCAGCGCCAGTGCCTTGCGGGGGACGCTCACGGTGCCGGGGCGCACCACCGACTCGTCGGGGTCCGGTAGCGCCGGTACGACGATCGCTACCGGGGCGATCATCCAGCCCAGCAGGGAGCCCGAGGTGTTGGAAATGAGGTCGTCCACGTCCGAGATGCGGTACGGGCACGGGTAGATGCCCATGTTGCCGGTGTACTGCACGACTTCCACGATGAGGGAGATGGCCAGGCCGATGAAGACGGTGGCCAGCACGCCCTTGCCGTAGGCCTTGCGCAGGACGATCCCCAGCGGCACGAAGAGGGCCGCGTTGAAGGCCTGCTGGATGAAGGCGGTGGAGGTGGCCATCGCGACGATGCCGGACCTGCCGTAGGCCTCCATGTTGTTGCGCATGTCCGTGACCCACTGGAACGGCACGGTCGACAGCATCTGCTGGTCCTGGCAGAGGTTCTCCCGGTTGGGGAACGGCAGGAAGATCAGGGCCAGCGCCACCAGGCCGTAGAGCACGAGGCCGTAGAGCACCAGGGCGCGGCGCGGTTCGATCCGGCCGTAGCGGTAGTAGTGCAGCGCGACCAGCGGCAGCAGGATCAGCGCGCCCATGCCCACGAAGGCCAGGAAGCCGGTGCGGATGTTCTCCAGGTACGAACTCAGCATGTCCATCCGTTCGCGGTCGGGCCCGTGGGGGATCACTACCCCCGACGGGTACGCCGGAAACACGGATGCGGACGGTTGCGCCGAACGGTCGAGGGGGCTTCAGGTCGTGGGGACGAAGCCGCCCGCGTAGCGCTCGACGGCCCTGCGGGTCACGCCGAGCCTGGAGTCGACCTCCAGCTTCTGCAACAGCCTGGTGATGTGGAGCTGGACGGTGTTGCGGGACATGCTGAGCCTGGTCGCGATGTCCGAGTTGGGCCAACCCGCCGCCACCAGGTCGGCCACGCGGCGTTCGACCTGGTCCAGCGGGCGGCCGTCGGAGGCGCTGCGGCCACCCACCCGCCAGCGGATGCCGAACGGCTTGAGCCTCGACTCCGCGCGGCGGACGTCCCAGGCCGCGTCCAGTCCGGTGTAGACGGTCAGGGCGTCGTAGAACGAGGTGTGCGCGTCCTCGGTGCGGCCCTCGGCCGCCAGCAGCACGGCCCGGTCCTCCGAGACGCAGGCCTGTTCCACCTTGCGGCCCACGGTGCCGAAGTGCTTCGCCACGGCGGCCAGGGAGACCGGGTCGCGTTCGACCAGCGCTCGGCACCACTGCGCGGCCAGCGCCGCGCGCGCCGGTGACTGCTCGCGGTCGGCACCGAGGTGGCATGTCGTGAGCGCGGCCTCGGCGATGTCGGCCTCGTCGAGGTCCAGCGCCAGCCGGGCCAGTCGCGGCAGCCACTGGTGGCGGGGGACCAGGCGCGGGTAGTCGTCGCCCAGCAGGGGCAGCAGCACCCGCATGGCCTCGTCCGGGCGGCCCAGTTGCTCCATCGCCAGCGAGGTGGCCATGGGCAGGAAGTCGTCGCGGATCGCGGTGGGCACCTGCCGGTACTCGTCGGCCGCCTTGAGGTGGGTCTCCAACGCCGTCGAGTCGTCGCGGTGCGCGGCGATCAGGGCGCGCACGCCGTGCAGCAGCCGGATCGAACCGTGCTGGCGCACCGCGTGGAAGGTGATCTCGGGGCGGTCGCGCACCACCGAGTCGAGTTCCGCCAGCGCCTCGTCCCACCGGCCGAGCCAGTACCGGTGCACCGCGGCGGGCAGGTGCGGGCCGGTGGACAGGCCGCGCTGGGTCACGGTGTTGCGGGCGCAGTCGAGCGTCCGGTCCGCCTCGTCCATCTCGTCGAGGTTCTGCAAGGTGAAGACCTTGTCCTCGGACAGGCACAGCTCCAGGTCGACGTGCGCCGAGTCGCCCGTCACCGCGGCCAGCGCGGTCTCGACGTGCGCCAGCGCGTCGCGGTGCCTGCCCTGCGCGGAAGCCTCCTCCCACAGGCGCTCCTCGGCGAACGCGCGGGAGAACGGGTCGTTGCGGACCACAGTGGACGGTGCGATCTCGGTCAGCAGCGCCCGGTGCCTCGCCCGCCAGCGGTCCGGCACGGTCGGGTCGGCCGACACCAGCCGCAGCGCCTCCGCCGCGCGGTCGCCCTCACCCGCGCAGTGGTCCAGGTAGGCGAGCACCAGCCGCATCTCGGCCGCCCGGTTCGGGTCGTCCGTCGTGGTCAGCACGGAGCGCGCTTCCGCCGCGGGCCGCTCGTCCAGCCAGAAGCGCAAGCGCACCAGGCGGATGGTCAGCGCTTCACGCGCCCGGTCCCGCAGGCTCGGGTCGGTCACGGCGCGCGCCAGCAGTTCGGCCGCGATGGCGGGCGACCGGCCCGCCACGGCGTTCGTGTGGGACAGCAGCCACTGCGCGACCCACGCGTCCGCGGGGACCGAGCCGCCGAGCAGTTGCTCCGCCACCCGCTCCACGTGCGCGCCCGCGGTGTCCAGGGTCTCGGCGGACTGCCGGTGCAGCGCGACCCGCACGGTGGCCGGGATGGCCTCGTACAGCGCGCGCCGCACGAGCGTGTGCCGGAACGCGAACCGCTGGCCGGACTCGCCGATCACGCCGGACGCGGACGCCTCCTCGACGGCGGGCAGCAGCTCGGAGGCCTGCTTGCCCATCACCGTGGCGAGGTCGCTGAGGTCGAACTCGACGCCGAGCAGCGCGGCCCACCGCAGCGCGTCCCGCGTCGTGTCGTCGAGGTGGTCCAGCCGCCTGGTCACCACCGTGTTGACCGTCGGCTGCGACGGGTACCGGGTGTGGTCGTGCGCGATGTCCGCGACGCCGTCGAACACGGCCACGGCGTCGTCGCGCACGAGTGCGTCGACGATCTCCTGGAGGTAGCGGGGGTTGCCGCCCGCGCAGTCGGTCGTGGCCAGCAGTTCCGCGCCGGGCTCGGTGCCGAGCAGCCTGCGGACCAGCTCGGTCGACGCGTCCTCGGCCATCGGCTCCAGCCGCAGCAGTTCGCCGCCGCCCATCGACACCATCGTCCGCAACGGGTCCAGCTCGGCCCGCCGCGGGTGCGGCCTGCACGAGCCGACCAGCAGCAGGGGGAGGTGCCGGGTCGCCTTCGCGAGCCGGTGCCACACCAGCAGGCTGGCGTCGTCGCCCCACTGGAGGTCCTCGAGCACCAGCACGACCGGGCCGTCCTCGCACAGCTCGTCGACGAAGCCGATGACGCGGTCCACCAGGCCGATCAGCCGGTCGACCGCCACCAGCACGGGGTCCTCGGACTGCCACGGGTAGCCGGGCTCGACCGCGCGGCCCGGCAGCCCGGTCGCGAACTCGGCCCGGCGCGGGTCCGGCGAGAGCGAGTCGATGTCCAAACTGGCCAGGACCAGGCTCAGTGGAAAGCGCCTGCCCATCTCGTCACCCGCGTGCCACAGGACCTCGCAGCCCCGGTCGACCGCGTCGGCGAGGCCGGTCGCCAGCAGGGCGGACTTGCCGACGCCCGGCTCACCCTCGACCCACACCGCCGTCCCCCTGCCCGCCAGCACGTCCTGGAGCGCGGTGCGCAGCGCGGACAGCTCGGCTTCGCGGCCGACGAACACCTCGGGGTAGGGCGGGATCGGCGACCGCGGCGCGGCGGCGGGCTGGCCGCCCACCCGGTCGCGGGCGGCGGTGATCTCGTCGTGGACCTTGCGCAGCTTGGCGCCCGGCTCGATGCCGAGCTGCTCGACCAGGACCTCCCTGGTCTCGCGGAACACCTCCAGCGCCTCGTGCCCGCGCCCCGACCGGTGCAGCGCCAGCATGAGCAGCGCCCTCGGCGTCTCGCGCAGCGGGTACGCCGTGCTCAGGTCGAACAACTCGTCCACGGCCGCCGTGAGGTCGCCGGACTCCAGCATGATCTCGGCCCGGCGCTCCAGGACGTCGAGGTGCAGCTCGGCGAGCCTGCCCCGGTGCAGCGCGGCGAACGGGCCGTCGATGCCGGTGAGGGCGTCGCCGCGCCACAGCACGAGAGCGGCGTCCAGCGCCTCCTTCGCGCTCGCCGCGTCCCGGCGGTCCCAGCTCTGCTGCGCCGATTCCCGCAACCGGTCGAACTCGCGGACGTCCAGCAGGCCCGGCTCCAGCCGGAGGCTGTACCCGGAGCCCGCCGAGACGAGCATCTGCCCGCCGGTCCACTTGGAACGGACGGGTTCGAGCGCGCGCCGGAGCCGGGAGACGTAGGTGTAGAGGCTGCTGTCGACGGCGCCGGGCGGCGACTCGCCCCAGATGGCGTCGACCAGCTCCTCGCGGGACACGACCTGGTTCGCGCGCATCGCCAGCACGGTGAACAGCGCCCGCTGGCGCGCGGAACCCAGCGCCAGCTCGGTGTCCCCGCGCCACGCGCGCACCACGCCCAGCAGTTGGACCCGCAGCGGTTCGGCTGACTCCGTCGACATCTCCGCCGCTCCTGGTTCACAACGCGTCCGCATCCCCACGCGGGCACCGCCGGTGCCAGAAGTCCACTTTACCGGTCGTAACGCCGAAAACCCTTGCGTGGAAAAGGCAACAACGTTGATGAATGACGGGTCGGCGGCGTCGCGGTGGGCTCGCCGACGGGCGTCTTGACGGTTGGCGACGAAATGAGACGGGGGCTGCAAGGTCGTGGAGCAGGCCGTGGAGGCCAGAGGTCCAGAAGTGCTTCCGGGCAACCATCGCAGGTCAAAAGGCCATGATGTATCAAAACCGCGTGACTGTTCGGCGCTCTTGGGGGACGGTCTCATAGTAAGTTCACACGGCGTCAAGACTGCGACGCGCGCTGTGCGCGAGGCGTCAAGAGTTCGTAGAGGTCGCTTGTCCACACTTCGATTCAGAGATCGAAGTGTGGAGGCACTCATGGCACGGGTACGGGTCGTCGTACACAGCACGGACCCCATGACCTACGTCGGGCTGACGAGCTACCTCAAGTCGCGCCCCGAAATGGTCATCGTCGAAAAGCACGAAGCAGGTCACGCGGACGTCGCCGTGTTCTCGACCGAGCGGCTCACGTCGGAGGCCATGAACAGGCTTCGGGCGCTCTCGGCGGAACGCACGGTGCCCACCGTCCTGATGGCGAGCGAGCTCACCGAGGCGCCGCTGCTCGCGGTGGTGGAGTGCGGTGTGGTCGCGATCCTGCCCAGGAGCGCGGTGACCGGTGACCAGCTCGTCGACAGCATCATGGCCGCTGCCGCGGGCAACGGCGTGATGCCGCGCGACATCCTCGGCAAGCTGCTCAAGAGGGTGGAGATGTTGCAGCGCGAGGTGCTGGCGCCCAACGGGCTCAACGTCGCGGGCCTGGAGCCGCGCGAGGTCGACGTCCTGCGGCTGATCGCCGAGGGATGGGGAACCGACGAAATCGCGAAAGAACTTCAGTATTCGGAGCGCACCGTCAAGAACGTCATCTACAACGTCACGAACCGCTTGAAGTTGCGCAATCGCGCCCACGCCGTCGCGTACGCGTTGCGAGCCGGAGTCATCTGAGGCCCGATTGTTCGTATTGTTCGCTGAAGTTCGTTTGGTTCACCGAGTGACCTTTAGTTCGTTCACCGCTTGACCTATTGCCGCCGAGGAACCGCGCGCGCCGCCACGCGAGCGCTCTGGTCCGGCGGACACCGTTTTCGCGAACGGCGATCGACCGCACGATCGCCGGAAAAGAGGACACGCGCACCACCGCGGGTGCGCGTGGACGATGGACCGGGGCGTCCGCACGCCCCGGTCATCCGCTTTTCAAGACCTTCTTCTGCACGTGCATCTGCGCGAGTGCCGCCAAACGAGATGACCGGCCCGTAACGGGACGCTGAACGGGACGTCAGCGGCCGGTGGCCGAGCGACCCGACTCGTGGTGGCGTTCGGCGATCTGGGAGCGCGACCGGACACCGAGCTTGCCCAGGATCCGGGTGACGTGCGCCTGGACCATCCGGCGCGGCAGCGACAGCCGGATCGCGATGTCCGGGTTGGACTGACCACTCGCGACCAGTTCGGCGATGCGGCGCTCGACCGGGGTGAGCGTGTCCCAGCCGCCGGTCGCGCGCGCGGACGCGGCGACGTCGTGGCGGATCCCGAACTCGTCCATCCTGGCCTGGGCCCTCGCCAGGTCCCACTTGGCGTCCAGCTCGGTGAAGATCTCCGCCGCCTCGGCGAACGCGCCGCGCGCGTCCGCCCGCTTCCCCGCCTTCGCCAGCAGCACGGACGCCTCGTCCAGCGCCGCGGCCAGCTCCACCCGGCGGCCGACCTGGCGGTAGTGGCCGACGGCCACGAGCGCCGGTTCGGGATCGCCGGTCACCAGCGCCTTGCACCGGTGCAGCGCGGTGTACGCCCGCGTCGGCACGGCCTCGCGGGCCGCCTCCAGCTCGGCGACCTCCATGACCTCGGCCACCCGCTCGTGGTCGCCGACCTCCAGCGCCAGCCGCAGGATGTCCGGCAGCCACTGGTGCCTCAGCATCATGTCCGCGTACGCCGGGTTCAGGATCCGCTTCACGGCGTCCAGCCCGCGCCGCACGTCACCGCTCTGCACGGCCGCGAGCGAGCGCGCCAGCAGCAGGAAGTCGCACGCCTCGCGCTCGGCGGCCGTGACCACCAGCAGCTCGTCGGCCGCGTCGAGGTGCGCGGTGGACGCGGCGGTGTCGTGGCGGTGCAGCGCGATCAGCGCGGACACGCCGTGCAGCAGCAGGCCGTTGGGGCCGGGGTCGACGAGCCCGCTGTAGCTGATCGCGGGACCGTCCTCGGTGACCGTGTCCAGTTCCAGCAGCGCCTCGTCCCAGCGGCCGGTCCAGTAGTGGTGCACCGCGGCGGAGATCTGCGGCCCGACCGGCAGGCCGTGCTTCACGGTCAGCTCGTCCACGGTGGCCAGCGCGACGTCGACCTCGTCGAGCTGGTCGAGGTTCTGGAGCGTGAACATCTTGTTGTCGAGCAGGTTGAAGTACATCCCGGCCAGCTCGGGCGCGTCCACGACGGCGGCGATGGCGTCGTCCACGTACCGCAGCGCGGTCCGGTGGTTGCGGCGCACCGACTCGACCAGCCACAGCGTCTGGAGCGCGTGCGCGATCAGGTAGGCGTCGCCGTTCGAGACGGCCTCCGCGTGCGCGGCCTTGCCCGTGACCTCGGCCTCGTCGATGTAGGTCACGTCGCGGCGCAGGTGCGCCAGCAGCGACTTGTGCCGGAGCTGCCAGATCTTCGGCACCGACGGGTCGACCTCGACCTCGGTCAGCGTCCGCAGCGCCAGCTCCCGCTTGTCCTGCCGCAGCAGCGTGGCCGCGAGCAACTGGCGCAGCTCGGCCGAGCGCGCCGGGTCGGTGGAGATCGCCAGCGCCTGCCGCGCCTCGGCGTCGGGGTTGCGGGCCAGCCGGAACAGCACGCGCACCAGCGCGGTGAGCAGCAGTTCGCGGTTCGGGTCGCGCGGGCCGACCAGGTCGAGCGACTGCTCCAGCAGGTCCGCGGCGATCAGCGGCGCGCGGTTCGACAGTTCGGCCGCGCTGCCGATGAGCCAGTCGCCGACCCACGGGTCCAGGTCCGACGCGGCGGCCACGAGCTGCTCCGCGACGCGGCTCGGGGGCGCGTCCCCCTCGGCCAGCGCCCTGGCGGCCTGCTTGTGCAGCACCCCGCGCATGGGCGCGGTGATGCTGCCGTACACGGCTTCGCGCAGCAGCGGGTGCCGGAACAGCAGCCGCGGCTCCCCGTGGCCGAGCACGTTCGCGGCCATGGCGTCCTTGACCGCGCGGGCCACCTCGGGCACCAGGCGGTCGGACAGCGCGGCGATCTGCGCGATCGTGGCCTCGGCACCGAGGACGGCCGCCCAGCGCAGCACCTCCCGCGTGCGCTCGGGCAGGGCCTGGGACGTCCGCTGCACGGCGGCGAACAAGGTGCGCGGAGCGTCGTCGGCCTGTGCCTCGTCCACGTGCGCCACGCCGTCGATCAGGTCGACGGCCTGGTCGCGGACCAGCGCGCCCACCATCTCCCGCAGGTACAGCGGGTTGCCAGCGGCGCGCGCGGTCAGCCTGCGCAGCAGGTGGCCGGGACGGCCGCCGACCATCTCCGCGGTCATCGAGTCCACGTCGAGGTACGTCAGCGGTTCGAGGACCAGCACGTCGCCGTCGTTGGCGCGGACGCGGGAGCGGAGCTGGTCCAGCTCGGCGCGGCCGTGCCGCGACCGCGAGCAGGTGACCAGCAGCAGCGGGAGCTGGCGGGTGGCCGCGGCGAGGCGCCGCCACAGCGACACCGACGACTCGTCCGCCCACTGGAGGTCGTCGAGCACCAGCACGGTCGGGGCCCGGTGGCACATCCGGTCGACCAGCGCGAGCAGCCGGTCCACGGCGCTCTGGATCGGGTCGTCGTCATCGGTGCCGCGGCTGCTCGGCTCACCGGTGCGCAGCCTGCGGGCCAGGTCGGCGCGGTCGGGGTCCGAAGAGGACTGGTCGACGCCGAGGCATTCGAGCAGCACCTGGAGGGGGAACCGGCCCGCCAGTTCGTCGGCGACCGCCCAGCCGACGTGGCAGCCCAAGCGTTCGGCGTCGGCGAGGCCGATGGCCAGCAGCTCGGTCTTCCCGATGCCCGGCTCGCCCTCGATCCACACGGTGCCGCCGACACCCGCCGCGACGTCCACCAGACGGGCGCGCAGGCGGTCGGTCTCGGCTTCCCGACCGACGAAGACCTGGCTGTTGGCGTGCCGCAGCACGCTGACGCCCGCGGGCTCCTCCTCCGGTTCCTCCTCGGCGGGCTCGGCGGGGCTCGGGGCCTCCTCGCCGCTGAGCACCACGGCGTGCGCGTGCCGCAGCGCGGGACCGGGCTTGGCCCCGACCTCGCGCGCCAGCGTCTCGCGCGCGTCGCGGAACACCGCCAGAGCCTCGGCCTGCCGCCCACCCCGGCTCAGCGCGATCATCAGCAGCGCCCGCAGCGACTCGCGCAGCGGGTAGTCCTGCACCAGCGCGCCCAGCTCGGCGGCCAGCTCGACGTGCGCGCCCAGCACCAGGCGGGACGTGGCCAGCGCTTCCACGGCGGCGACCCGGCGTTCGGCCCAGCGGGTGCGCATGTGGTCGGCGAACGGACCCGGCACGCCGGAGAACGGCTCACCGCGGAACAGGCCGAGCGCCTGCTCCAGCGTGCCCGCGGCGCCGCGGTGGTCACCGGAACCGGCGAGGACCTGCGAGCGGGCGAACAGCTTGTCGAACGCCACCGTGTCGACCCGGTGCGGGTCCAGCCGCAGCGCGTAGCCGTGCTTGGTGGAGAACAGCGTGTCCTTGCTGTCGGCCACCCCGGCCTCGGCGAGGGCGCGGCGCAGTGCGGAGACGTAGGTGTAGACGCTGCCGGGGGCGCTGACCGGGGCGGACTCGCCCCACACCTGGTCGATCAGCTCCTCGCGGGACACCGCCTGGCCCGCCCGTGAGGCGAGCACCGCGAACACGGCGCGCTGTCTGCTGGGGCCAAGGGGGATCTCGACACCGCCGAGCACCGCGCGGACCGGGCCCAGCAGTTCGACGTGCACCTGCTTGCCGCTTGCTTCCTGCACCTTCACTGTTTTCCTCAAGGCGTCGGTGTGCTCATCTGCTGGACGGTCACCCCCGGACGCCTCTGGTGCCGAATGGGGGCACGGGGGCGCAGCGGGGTCAAAGTATCAGGCCTGATCGAGTCGGGCGATCCTCTCCCGCACCTCGTCGATCGCGAACAGCGACGGTCCGACGCGAGCGATGCGGCCGTTCTCGATGAGGCCCGCGGCCTCCGACCACACCGCCCGCGCCTTCGTTCGGTCGCCGGAACCGGCCAGCGCGTCGCCCAGCAGCACCAGGCTCTCGACCTCGCCGACCAGGCTGGCCTGCTCGCGGTGCATGTCGACCGACCGCCGGAGGCAGGCGATGGCCTCCTCGTGCCGCGCCAGGCTCGCGTACGCCTCGCCGTACTCCGCCCAGCAGTTCGCCTCGCCGTGCAGGTCGTTCGACAGCCGGAACGTGTCCATGGCCTGGTCCAGCATCTCCAGCGCCTCCTCGGACCGGCCCATCCGCAGCGCGCAGACACCCATGCCCTCCAACGAGAGCGCCTCGCCCTGCTGGTGGCCCATCTCCAGGAACAAGCGGTGGGCGCGTTCGTAGTGCGCGAACGCGGCGGGGTAGTCGCCGTCGCTGATGCCGTGCCCGCGCCGCGCCAGCACGTCGCCGATGTTGCGCTGCACGTAGGCCTGGTCACCGACCCAGCCCAGCTCGTCGAGCAGGGCCTGGGTGGCGCGCAGGCAGGCGAGCGCCTCGTCGGTGTCGCCCGCGAAGTAGTGCGCCCCCGCCAGGCTGCGCAACGTCCGCGCCTCGCCGATCCGGTCACCCGTCCCGCGCGCCGCCGCCAGCGCGGCGCGCATCGTCGCCGCCCACGACAGGTGCACACCCCTGCGCTGGAAGAACTCCTGCATGTCCAGCGCCACCCGCCACGCGTGGCCGCCGAACCCGTCGGCCGGGGCGTGCTCGACGAAGTCGTGCAGCACCTCGTTCTCGGCGATGAACCACGCCATCGCGCGGTCGGTGTTCGGCACCACCTCCGGGGTCACGCCGGGGGCGGGCTCGCCCACCGGCACGGACTGCTGGTGCGGTTGGAACAACTGGCGGACCCGGTGCGCGGAGTGCAGGTAGTGGTCGGCGGTCCGCAGCCGGGCCGCCGCGCGGTCGGTGTCGGTGTCCAGCTCGTCGCCCAGTTCCAGCCCGTAGGCCCGCACCAGGTCGTGGAACTGGAACCGGCCGGGTTTGTGCTCGGTCACCAGCCTGGTGCGGCTCAGCTCGGCGAGCGCCGCGCGCGTGGCCCGCGGTTCCTCGCCGAGCACGCTGGCGCTCGCCGCGTGCGAGATGTCCGGGCCCCTGGTGCGCGCCAGCAGCCGGAACAGCCTGGCCGCGCGGGGGCTCAGCGTGCGGTAGGACCAGGAGAACACCGCCCGCAGGTCGGTGGTGTCGTCGTAGGCGAACGCGTCCAGCCCGCCCTGCGCGTCGCGCAGTTCCCTGGCGATGGCGCTCAGCGGCACGTCCGGGTACGCCGCCGCGCGGGCCGCCACGATGGCCAGTGCGAGCGGCAACCGTCCGCACATCTCCACGATCCGGTCCACCGCGTCGGGTTCGCGGGCGCTGCGGGCGTGGCCCAGCCGCAGCGCCACCATCGCGCGGGCCTCGTCCACGGCCATCGGATCCAGGGTGAACGTCTGCCCGCCCTCGGCGGTGACGAGCCCGGTCAGCCGGTTGCGGCTGGTCACGATCGCCAGGCAGTCCGGCGAACCGGGGATCAGCGGCAGCACGTGCTCGACGTCGCGGGCGTTGTCCAGCACCACGAGCATCCGCTTGTCCTTGAGGAGACTGCGGTACAGGCCGGTCTGCGCGTCCAGGTCCGCGGGGATCCGGGCGCTCGGCGTGCCCAGTGCGTACAGGAACCCGCGCAGCGCCTCGGCCGTCTCCATCACCGACCCGCTCGGGTCGTAGCCGCGGAGGTTCACGAAGAGTTGGCCGTCCGGGAAGTCGGCGGCCACGTCGTAGGCCAACCGGATAGCGACGGTGGTCTTGCCCGCGCCGGGCATTCCGTCGATGAGCGCCAGCGACATCGGCCGGTCCCGGTCGCGCAGCGACGCCACCATCCCGGCCAGCTCGGCGTCGCGGCCGCTGAACGTCGCCAGGTCCTTCGGCAACTGCGCGGGGCGGACCGCCATGTGCTCCGGCTGTCCCCCGCCGAGCGCGTCGCGGTGGGCGGCCCGCAGCCGGGTGCCGGGGTCGATGCCCAGTTCGTCGGCCAGCCGCCCGACCAGGGACCGGTACACCTCGAGCGCTTCGGCCTGCTCGCCGGACGCGGCCAGCGCCAGGATCAGCCTGGCGTGCAGCTCCTCGTTGAACGGGTCGTACGGGGCCACCCGGCGCAGCACGGGGAGCACCTCGCGGGCCGCACCGCAGCGCAGCGCGGCGTCGGCGGCCTCGGCCACCGCCGACAGGCACTCGCGGTCCAGCGCCGCGAAGTCCTGGTCCTCCAGCGGTTCCCGGCGCAGCCCCTGCGCGCACGGGGCGCTCCACAGCCGGATGCCCTCCCTGAACAGCCGTACCGCCTCGACGTCCGCCCCGCGCGCCGCGGCGGCCCGCGCACCCGCGACGAGCTGCCGGAACCGGGGCACGTCGGACGACTCCGCGTCCACCCGCAGCCGGTAGCCGCCGCCGTCGCGCAGCAGCCAGTCGCCCGACGCGCGCAGGGGGAGGTCCGGTTCCAGCACCCGGCGTAACTGCCCCACGTGCCGGTGCACGACGTTCGCCGCGCTCGCGGGGGCGTCCTCACCCCAGAGCGCCGCGATCAGCTCACCGAGACCGACGGGTTGGTCCGGGTTGACCAGCAGGACCGCCAGCAGGAGGCGTTGCTGGCGCGGGCCGAGGTCCAGTTCCTCGTCCTCGCGCCACGCCCGGAGCGGGCCGAGCAGGGAGAACCGGACGCGCGGGGAACCGCCGTGCGCAGCCGACATCCGGGCAACCCTCCCTCGCGTCCCGTGCGTCACCACCGCGGTGACCGACGACGTGCGCCGTCGCGGTGCGGCGACGGCGACGTTCCGATGAGGACCACTGCCACGATCCTAGTGCGACGCGAGGCGGTGGGGACTCGACTCGGGGTGCGCTTTTCGTTGTTCGTGCAACGAGTCCGATCCGGCGGGAGAATCGCCCTCCGGATCCCCGGACCGACGGGGTGTCCTTCTGCCGTGGGCATTTCCGCCGGGTGGGAGTAGTACCCGCCGGTCGTCCGGCCCACGCCTCCCGGCCGTGACGGGAAGCGCTTCCCGCGTGACGGCGGAGGGCCTCGGGACGGTGCGCTCGGCGGCGGCCCCGAGGGCGGACCGGGGCCTGACCAGGCGTTGTCGTGGCGTCAAGTCGCCATGCGATGGCGTCGGCCTCCCCGGCCGGCCTATCGTGGCGCGAGCCGTACCGCGTGCGCGTCCGCCGGTGTGACGACCCGGCACGTCCGGCGTCACTACTTGGTCACTCTTTCTCCACACGCGCCTGCCTACGCTGATCCGCGTGCTCGGGCCGCGCTCTTGGAGTTCCGCCGCGGAGCCGGGCCCCGTGAAGGTGTCGTTCCCAGGTTTCGCTCGCGTGGGTATGGAGAGACCATGACTGCTTCCGACAATTCGACACGAGTGGACAGGGTTGCCCCGCAGCGCCAGCGCGAGAGCGCGGCGAAGTTCTCGCCGGAACTGGCGATGCTCAACGAGCAGCAGTTCCAGCTCATGCAGATGCTGGCCGGTGGGCTGCCGGACCGCTCCATCGCGCGTCGGCTCTGCCTCGCCCCGAGAACGCTGGCACGGCGGATCTCGGAGATCTACCGCATCCTCGGCGTCGAGACGCGGTTCCAGGCGGGTGTGGCGGCGCAGCGCCTCGGGCTCATCGGGGAGCCGGTGGGGGAGGGCCGACCGGTCGTGCGACCTCGTGCGGGAGCCGCCGTTCACGGGTGATGTCCGGAAGGGCAGCGCGGGGGTACCCCTGGGGCAGTGTTGGTTGCGAGAGCCGAGTTCCCTGAAGTTAGCTTCACGTGGGACGAGGAGCGGTCGCCGGTCACGGCCGTCACGTCCGGTCCGGTGGACCGTTCCGCACCCAGCACCGTTCACCTCTCGTTCACGTCCAGGCGTGAGGGCCGACAACGCTCTCCGGCCGGGCCGAACCGAGGTGTCCCCAGCCCGAGGAGGGTTCCAGTGCCGGCAGCCAACAGGACCTCAGCAGTCGTGGTCGGCATGGGTCAGGCGCGGACCCAGTTCGAGAACACCGCCTCGACCTTCACCGGCCACCTCGACCAGGTCGACGACGAGGTGGCCCTGCTGCGCTCCACCTGGACGGGCGGCACGTCGGTGAAGTTCGGCTCCGCGCTGGAGGACTGGGCGAACGACTTCGCCGTCGTCATCCAGGAGTTGCGCGCCGTGGCCGAGGCCATGGGCGGCGGCACCGCGGTGTCCGGTGCGCGGGAAGACGAAAACGCGGTCGGCTAGTCCCGCCGCCCCTGCTCCCCGACGCCGAGAGGAAAGCGCGATGGCGCCCACCTACGCCTTCAACTTCCAGATCGCGGACAGCGTCCGCGACACCATGGCGTCCTGCACCAGGGCCGTGCTGGACCAGCTCGACGACCTCGACACCATGGCGACGAGCAGCATGGCCGGGTGGGACGGTGCGGCGCGCGAGGCCTACGCGGTCCACAAGGCCAATTGGGACAGCGCCGCCGCCAGGATGCCGGAGGCGCTCGGCCGGGTGGAGGCCGCGCTGCACGAGATCTCGGGCGGCTACCTCAAGGTCGAGCACTACGCGCACGGCATGTGGCTGTAGCGGACGGCTCACCGGCCGGGAGGTCTCCCGGTGTCAGATCCAGTACGTGCGGACCTGGTTGATGCTGTCGACGAGGTCCTGCGGCACGGGTTCGACCGCCTTGTTGGCCGTGGTGTCGAGCGAGCGCACCACGGACTTCAGCCACCGGGTGGTGAACCGGGTGCGGCTGGACAGCACGGGGTCGGCGTCGCGCGCCGCGGCCGACATCGCGACCCGCAGGTCGGTCAGCGACCGGGACCACGCGGCGGCGCAGTCGGTGGAGTGCAGTTGGACCAGCCCGCCCTTGTCGGGCAGCGACGCGAGCACCCGCGTGATCGCCTTGTGCAGCGGCCGGAACACCTCGGGCTCGCGCCACGGGCCGACCTCGCCGACGCGGCGGCGCATGATGGCCCGCAGCCGCTTGTCACCGCTCTCCACGAGGGGGTAGGGCACGCCGAGCTGCTTGCCGGGCGGGCAGTCGTGGGTGTACTCCGCGAACCTCGCGTCGAGCACCTCCCGCAACCCCACCAGGTAGCCGCGCAGCCGGTCGATCTCCAGTTGGTCGAACAGGCCCAGCACGAGGTGGTCGCCGACGCGGTCCCAGCAGATCAAGGCCTACCCCTTCCTCGTTGACGGGTCTGGTCCGAGTAGACCACCGTCGTTCCGCGAAAGGCCGGGAATCGCCGATCTGTGGTCACCGGTACCCCGGCGGCTGCACTTTCACACCTCGGCCGCCGCGTTCCGGTCGATCATTGCGTTGGCAACGATCATTCCCACCGTTCGGAACACCTGTTCCGAATCCGCTACGCTCGGTCACGCTGGTGGTTCGCCGATCCCCTCGGGGCGGGGCGAGGCAAGAGGGAACCCGGTGGGAATCCGGGACTGCCCCGCAGCGGTGAGCGGGAACGACCGCCGTCACGAGAGCACTGGGCCCGCGGGCCTGGGAAGCGACGGCCAGTAGGTCCACCGGTCCTCCGGTGGGTGCCCGCGAGTCCGAAGACCTGCCACCGGTACGCGCACCACCGGTGCGCGTGGAGTCCGGGACCTCGTGGGAAGGTTCGCGCGGACTTGGGCGGCGTGCGCGTCGCTCCTCCTCGCGCGCCCCGCGGCGGCTCGGTCTCGTCGGCACGCTCGCGAGGAGAGAGCTGTGAACACCCCCGCCATCGGAAGCACCGTCCTGGGCTATCCCCGGATCGGCCCCCGCCGTGAACTCAAGCGCGCCGTGGAGGCCTACTGGGCGGGCCGCCTCGACGCCGACGCGCTGGCCGTCGTCGCCCGCGACCTGCGTGCGGACACCTGGAGGGAACTGGCCGCCGCGGGTCTGGACTCGGTGCCCGGCAACACCTTTTCGTTCTACGACCACGTGCTGGACACGGCCGTGCTGTTCGACGCGGTGCCGCGGCGGTTCCGCGACCTGGGACTGTCCCCTGTGGACACCTACTTCGCCGCCGCTCGCGGTCGCGACGGTGTTCCGCCGCTGGAGCTGACCAAGTGGTTCGACACCAACTACCACTACCTCGTGCCGGAGCTGGACCCGTCGACCCGGTTCGCGCTGACCGGCGACAAGCCGATCGCGGAGTTCCGCGAGGCGCTCGACCTCGGCGTGACGACCCGGCCGGTGCTGCTCGGTCCCGTCACGTTCCTGTTGCTGGCCAAGGCTTCCGCCGCCGCGCCTGCGGACTTCACCCCGCTGGACCTGCTGGACCGGCTCGTCGACCGGTACGTCGACCTGCTGTCCGCGCTGGCCGACGCGGGCGCGCCGTGGGTGCAGCTCGACGAGCCCGCGTTCGCGGCGGACCGCACCGAGGCCGAACTGGCCGCGCTGCGCCGCGCGTACACCAGGCTGGGTGAGGCCACCGCCCGCCCGGCGATCCTGGTCGCGGGCTACTTCGGCGACCTCGGCGACGCGCTGCCCGTGCTGGCCGACGCCCCGGTCGAGGCCGTCGCGGTCGACCTGGTCACCGCGCCCGCCTCGGTGAACCGGATCCCGACCCTGTTGGGACTGCGGGACAAGACGCTGGTCGCGGGGTTGGTGGACGGCCGCAACGTGTGGCGCGCCGACCTCCGCGGCGCCCTGTCCACGGCCGCGACCCTGCTCGGCTCGGTGGGCGAGCTGGCCGTGTCGACGTCGTGCTCGCTGCTGCACGTGCCGTACGACCTGGACGCCGAGACGGACCTGGACCCGGCGGTCGTGGCCAGGCTGGCGTTCGCGCGGCAGAAGGTGGCCGAGGTGGTGCTGCTCGGCACCGCGCTGCGGCGCGACGGCACCGAGATCGGCTCCGCGACCGGCGGCACCCCCTCGGTCGACGCCGGGGTGCGGGCCCGGATCGCCGAGCTGGGGCCCGAGCACCGCACCCGCGCCCCGTACGCCGAGCGCGCCGCCGTGCAGCGGACCAGGCTCGCGTTGCCCCCGCTGGCGACGACGACCATCGGCTCGTTCCCGCAGACCGGCGAGGTCCGCAAGGCCAGGGCGGGCCTCCGCGACGGCACGCTGGACGAGGCCGGGTACGCGGAGCGGATGCGCGCCGAGATCGAGCGCGTGGTCCGGTTGCAGGAGGAGATCGGGCTGGACGTGCTGGTGCACGGCGAGCCCGAGCGCAACGACATGGTGCAGTACTTCGCCGAGCACCTGGACGGGTTCGCGTCGACGAACCTCGGCTGGGTGCAGTCCTACGGTTCGCGCTGCGTGCGCCCGCCGATCATCCACGGCGACGTGTCCCGCCCCGAGCCGATCACCGTCGGCTGGAGCTCCTACGCCCAGTCGCTGACCGGCAAGCCGGTGAAGGGCATGCTCACCGGTCCCGTCACCATCCTGGCCTGGAGCTTCGTCCGCGACGACCAGCCGCTGGCCGCCACCGCCGAGCAGGTGGCGCTGGCCCTGCGGGACGAGATCCGCGACCTGGAGGAAGCGGGCATCGGCATCGTCCAGGTCGACGAGCCCGCGCTGCGGGAACTCCTGCCGCTGCGCGCCGAGCAGCGCGAGGACTACCTGGACTGGGCCGTCGGCTCGTTCCGGCTGGCTACCGCGGGCGCGGCGACGGCCACCCAGGTGCACACCCACCTGTGCTACTCGGAGTTCGGCGACGTCATCGACGCCATCGACGGCCTGGACGCGGACGTGACCACCATCGAGGCCGCCCGGTCCCGCATGGAGGTGCTGGACGACCTGAGGTCGATCGGCTTCGGCCGCGCCGTCGGCCCCGGCGTGTACGACATCCACTCGCCGACCGTGCCGACCGAGGACGAGGTCGTCGACCTGTTGCGCGCGGCGCTGGACGCCGTGCCCGGCGAACTCCTGTGGGTCAACCCGGACTGCGGCCTGAAGACCCGCGGCTACGCGGAGGTGGAGCCCGCGCTGCGCACGCTGGTCGCCGCCGCCCACCGCGTGCGGGGCTGATCCCGGTGGGGGAACGGCGGTACCGCCGTTCCCCCACCTGAGTAGGTTCGGGGCGTGGACGCGGTGTGGGGCGGGGCGGAGCTGGACCTGGACGCCTACCTGGCCAGGATCGGGTACGACGGCGACCGGGCACCGACCGCCGGGACGCTGAGGGCCGTCCAGCGTGCCCACGTCACGTCGATCCCCTGGGAGAACCTGGACATGGTCCTGGCCCGCCCGGTCGACCTGGCCGTGCCCGCGTTGCAGGCGAAGCTGGTCCACGGCACCCGTGGCGGCACCTGTTCCGAGCACACCACCCTCTTCGCCGCCGCGCTGGACGGCCTCGGCTTTCCCGTGACCGGCATGCAGGGCCGCGTCCGCCTCGGCGGCACCGCGGAGATCTTCCCGTCCAGCCACAACGTCCTGCGCGTCACCGCCGACGACCGCGTCTGGCTGTGCGACGCCGGTTTCGGCGCGGGCCCGCTGGAACCGGTGGAGCTGGCCGACGGCGCCGAGTCCGCCCAGGGCGGGTGGCGCTACCGCCTCACCCGCGACGCGCCCGAGTGGGTCCTGCACTCGTGGCGGGTCGACCGCTGGCTGGCCGTCCACGCCTTCACCGAGTCACCGCGCTACCCGATCGACTTCCTGGTCAGCAACCACTTCATCGCGACGCACCCGCGTTCCCACTTCCACGGCCGCGTCGTGGCCCAGCGCATGGGCGACGACAGGCTGGTGGTCCTGGAGGGCACCCGCCTCACCACCCACCACCAGCCCGCGGGCCGGGAGGACCGGGAACTGGCCCCGGCCGAGGTGATCACCGCGCTCGCGGACGTGTTCGGCGTGGTCCTGGAGGACGACGACGCCAAGGCGGTCATCACCGCGCTCGGCGGCTGAACCCGTTCACGCCGGGTAGGTGTGGACCTCGGTCGCCTTCAACGCCGCCCACAGCCGGGTGCCCGCCACCAGGCGCAGCTCCGCCACGACGGCGGTGGTCACGTCGACCAGCACCGCCGGACTCCCGGACAGCCGCACCCGAACGGTGTGCGCGTGCTGCTCGACGCCGACCACGGTCACCTCCCAGGTGTTCCGCGGGCTCCCGGAGGGCCGGGACGGGTGCAGGCTCACGGCCGACGGCGGGAACGCCACGTGCACCGGACCGGACGCGGGTGAGGCGACCGTCAGCGCGCCGCCGTCGGCCAGCTCCACCGTCGTGCCGGACGCCTCCCCCCGGTACAGGTTCAGGCCGACGAGCTGGGCCACGTAGTCGGTTCGCGGCTGCCTGGCGACCTCGGTCGGCGGACCGGTCTGCACGACCCGTCCGCGTTCCACGATCACCAGCCGGTCGGCCAGCACCATCGCGTCCAGCGGGTCGTGCGTGACGAGCAGCGTCCGGCCGGGGTAGTCGGCCAGGTGCCGCCCGAGTTCGGTGCGCACCATGAGCCTGCTCCCGGCGTCCAGCGCGGCCAGCGGCTCGTCCAGCAGCAGCAACGACGGCGTGGTCGCCAACGCCCGCGCCAGCGCCACCCGCTGCGCCTGCCCGCCGGACAGCGCACCGGGCTTGGCGCCCGCGTGGTCGCCCAGCCCGACGCGCTCCAGCCACTCGGCGGCGGTCCGGCGCGCGGACCGCCGGTCGACGCCCCGCGCCCGCAGGCCGAACGCGACGTTCTCCACGGCGGTGAGGTGCGCGAACAGCAGGTAGTCCTGGAACACCACGCCGACCGGCCGCAGCTCGGGGCGCAGGAAGACCGACGGTGGCTCGTCCCACGCGGTGTCGTCGAGCTGGATCCGCCCGCCGTCCAGCGGGAGCAGCCCCGCCAACGCGCGCAGCGCCGTCGTCTTGCCCGCGCCGTTCGGCCCGAGCAGCGCGACGACCTCGCCGGGTGCCACCGTGAGCGCGATGTCGAGGTGGAACGCCGACCGCTCGACCCGGATGTCGGCCTTCAGGGTCACGTCGCGCCCCTGATCCACCGGTCGCGCAGGCTCGCCAGCACGACGACCGACACCAGCAGCAGCACGATGCTCAGCACGATCGCCGCGTCCGGATCTGTCTCCAGGGCCAGGTACACGGCGAGCGGCATGGTGGTCGTCCGGCCGGGGAAGTTGCCCGCGAACGTGATGGTGGCCCCGAACTCGCCCAACGCGCGCGCCCAGCACAGCACGGTCCCGGCCACGATCCCCGGCATGATCGTCGGCAGCGTGACCCGCCGGAACGTGAGCCAGCGGGACGCGCCGAGCGTGGCGGCGGCCTCCTCGAACCGCGGGTCGGCCGCCCGCAGCGCGCCCTCGACGGAGATCACCAGGAACGGCATCGCCACGAACGCCTCGGCGATCACGACCCCGGTCGTGGTGAACGGCAGCGAGATCCCGAACCAGGAGTCCAGGTAGGTCCCGATCAGCCCGCGCCGTCCCAGCACCAGCAGCAGCGCCACCCCGCCCACGACCGGCGGCAGCACCAGCGGCACGGTCACCAGCGCCCGCAGGAACCCGCGCCCCGGCACGTCACCGCGCGCCAGCAGCCACGCCAGCGGGACGCCGAGGACCAGGCAGATGACGGTCGCCAGGCTGGCGCAGACCAGGGACAGCGCCAGCGCCTCGCCGACGGCGGGGCTGGAGAGCTGGTCGAGCAGCGTCGGCCACGGCGCGCGGACCAGCAGTCCCGCCAGCGGGACCACGAGGAACGCCAGCCCGATCACCGCGGGCACGACGAGGACGGCGGGGAGCCGCCCCCGCGTGCCCGCTCGGCGGGTCACGGAGCGGCGAAGCCCGCGCCGGACAGCACCTCGCGGCCCTCGGCCGACAGGACGAAGTCGACGAAGGCCTTGGCCGCCGCGGCGTTCGGCGCCTTCGCCAGCGGCGCGATCGGGTAGTCGTTCACGGCCTTGTCGGCTTCCGCGAACTCGATGCCCTCGACCTCGGAGCCCGCGGCTTTCACGTCGGTCTTGTAGACCAGGGCGGCGTCCACCTCGCCGAGCTTCACCTTGGTGAGCACGGCCTTCACGTCCTGTTCCAGCGTGTCCGGCGCGGCCGTGGTCCCGGCCGCCTCGAACACCTTCTTGGCCGCCGCGCCGCACGGCACCTGCTCGGCGCACAGGGCGATCTTCAGGTCGGCCTTGCCGAAGTCGGCGAGCCCGGTGACCTTCGCCGGGTTCCCCTTCGGCACCACGATCTCCAGCTTGTTCTTCACGAACGTGGTCGCGGTGCCGGTGATCCCGCCCGCGTCGCTCACCTGCTTCATGTTGGCGGGCGCGGCGGAGGCGAACACGTCGGCGGGCGCGCCGGAGTTGATCTGCTGCGCCAGCGCGGAGCTGCCCGCGAAGTTGAAGGTCACCTCCACGCCGGGGTTGGCGGCCTTGAACCGCTTCCCCAGCTCGGTGAACGACTCCGTCAGCGACGCGGCGGCGAACGCCGTCAGCGCCCCGGTGACGGCGGGCGCGCCGGACGTCGACGGGGCGGACGGCTCCGCGGTGTCCTTCGTCGAGCACCCGGCCAGCGACAGCGCCGCGGCGAGCACGAGCACAGCGGTGCGACGGAACATTCAGGCCTCCGGGATCTCGACCACGACGTGCGTTGACTTGATCGAGGCGACGGCGACGACCCCGACCTCCAGCCCGAGCTCCTCGGCGGCCTCCCTGCTCATCAGGGACACCACCCGGAACGGACCGGCCTGCATCTCGACCTGCGCCATCACGCCGTCCTTCACCACGCGGGTGACGATGCCCCGCATCCGGTTGCGGGCGGACGCGGCGACCGTGCTCCCCGATTCGGGGTTGTCGGCGAGCTGCTGCGCGAACGCGGCCAGCGCGCTGCCCTCGACGGCCATCCGCCCGTTGTCCCCGTGGACGACCGGGAGTCGGCCCTGATCAGCCCACCGGCGCACGGTGTCGTCGCTGACCCCGAGGAGGGCGGCGGCTTCGCTGATCCGCAGATTCGGCATACCGCGAAGTCTATAGCCGCGTTCGCGGCAGTCCACGTCATCCGTGGATGCGGGCCCAATTGTGACAAACATCCGCAGAAGCGGATCACTGAGAGCGAACAGCACGTGTTCGCGGAAATCGGATGTTCCCCTGATGGTGGCTTCTGCGGAGGCCGATCCCGACCTACCGTGGACGTCATGGACTCACTGCCGGACGTGCGGATCCCCGCGCCGCGGCCACCGCTGCGCGACGACCAGGTGCTGGTCAGCGGCGACGTCACCCGTGAATGGGTGATCGCGACGCCGGACCTGCACGCCCACGCGGGCCTGCCGGTCGACGTCCAGTACGTCACCACCCGCTGCCGTGAGGTGCACCACGTCCAGGGCGTGCCGCTGCACCGGGTCCTGCGGCGGGCCTGCCTGCTGCTGGCGGAGGGCGGCAAGATGGACCACCTGAACTTCGCCGTGCTCGCCCGGTCGGAGGACGGCTTCCAGGCGCTCCTGTCGTGGGCCGAGATCGACCCGGAGTTCGGCGGCTGCTCGGCCCTGCTCGCGACCCGGTACAACGGTGTCGTCCTGACCAGGCCGACGCTGGTCGTCCCGTCGGACGGCCGGTCCAGCCGGTACGTCCGCCGCGTGTGCCGCCTGCACCTCGTGCGGGTCCCGGTCAGCGCACCCTGACCGGCAGCGCGCTCAAGCCGCGCACGAGCGTGCTCCTGCGCCACACCAGCTCGTCGGGTGCCCCGTCGAGCGCCAGCCCGTCGAACCTCGCCAGCAGCGCGCCGAGGGCGATCCTGGCCTCCAGGCGCGCGAGCGGCGCCCCGACGCAGTAGTGGATCCCGTGCCCGAAGGCCAGGTGGCCGGTCGCGGGCCTGGTGGTGTCGAGGGTGTCGGGGTCGGGGAACCTCGCCCCGTCCTGGTTGGCGGCCAGCAGGGAGATCATCACGAACTGGTCGGCCGGGATCTCGACGTCACCGACGCGCACGGGTTCCGTGGTGAACCGCGTGGTCGCGATGTGGATCGGGCTGTCGTAGCGCAGGAACTCCTCGATCGCGGTCGGCAGGCCCGTCGGATCGGCCTTGAGCGCGGCCATCTGGTCCGGGTGCCGCAGCAGCGCGAGGACGCCGTTGGCGATGAGGTTCGCCGTCGTCTCGTGGCCCGCGAAGACGAGCAGGAACGCCATCGCCACCAGTTCCGGCTCCGACAGCCGGTCGCCGTCCACCATGACGTGCACGAGGTCCGACAGCAGGTCGTCGCCGGGGTCCTCCCGCTTCTCCACGATCAGGGCGGCGAAGTAGGCCTTGATCTCCCGGCCCGCCTTCGCCACCTCCTCCGTCGAGGAGGCGAGCACGAACGGCGTCGACCACTCCCGGACCTTCTTGCGGTCGGCGTGCGGGACGCCGAGCAGTTCCGAGATGACCTCGATCGGGAGCGGGAGGGCGAACGACTCCACCAGGTCGACGCGTCCGCGCGCGGCCACGTCGTCCAGCAGGTCGTCGACGACCCGCTCGATCCTCGGGGTCAGCCGCGCCACCGCCTTCGCGGTGAAGGCCTTGGACACCAGCTTGCGCAGCCTGGTGTGGTCCGGCGGGTCGCTCTGGAGCATGTTGTGCGACAGGTCGCTCGACAGCGCCAGCCCCACGTCGGCCGGGTACAGCTCCAGCGCGCGGAGGTGGTCCTTGGCCACGCGCGGGTCGGCCAGCAGCGCCCTCGCCCCGGCGTAGTCGGTGACGAGCCAAGCGTCCGGGGCCGCCGTCATCGACACCCGGCGCACTGGGCCGGTCCCGCGGAGTTCGCGGTACACCTCGTGCGGGTCGTGCACGAAGCGGCGGTTGACCCGCAGCGGGGCCTCGGACCGCAGGTCGGTCATCGGTCGCACGCGGGCGCGTCGGCGTCCCTGGAGAGCGGGGAGCCCGCCGGGTTCACGTAGAGGACCTCCAGCACCATCGGCGTCGTGCCCAGGTTGCGTCCGATGTGGACGTACTCGGCGCCGCCCGACTCGGTGATCGACTCGCCCGCCCGGTACACGCCGTCGACGGAGCAGGTGTCGTCGTAGTGCGTGAGGGTGCCGGACTTCACCACGCCGAACAGCCTGCCGTCGTGGAAGTGCCACCCGGTCGCGCCGCCGGGCTGGATGGTGATCTCGCGGACGACGTAGTCCTTGTCGCCGACCGTCTTCTGGAAGAGCAGCTTCGCGGACACGCCGGTGCCGGGGGTGGCGGACGAGACGCCCGCGAGACCGCCGAGCCAGGCGACCGCGACGGCGCCGACGACCAGGGCACGACGGAGAACGGCGCTGCGCATTCGAGTCCTGCTTTCCTCGGCGATCGGGGGACGGCTCCATGCTAGGAGCCGAAGACGGCCCACCGCCGGGCTCGACACCCGAGCGGCACGCGCCCTACCAGGCGAAGTTCCCGTTCACGCACGTGGGCGCGTGGCTCGAACTCGCCATCCCCGTGTGGTCCGGGAC
The DNA here is from genome assembly GCF_025061645.1 of Umezawaea endophytica. GTDB lineage: Bacteria > Actinomycetota > Actinomycetes > Mycobacteriales > Pseudonocardiaceae > Umezawaea > Umezawaea endophytica. The sequence goes on from NZ_JANYMP010000002.1 coordinate 70,073, forward strand.
ACGTGGGATCCACAGTGGACCGACCGGTCAGGCCCCGGTGGCCTCGGCGACCAGCTTCTCGGCCAGTGGCCGGGCGGAGTCGAACGACGTCAGGTCGCCGGTCGAGGTCGCCAGCGACATCGCTCCCTCGAACAGCAGCATCAGCACCCGGCCCAGCCCCTCGGGGTCGCGGCACCCGGCCTCGCGCGCCGATTCCGCGATCCGCCGCTCGAAGCCCTCCTTGTACGAGCGGATCACCTGCTCGGCGGGGTGGCCCGCGGTCGTCAGCTCGACGCTCGCGTTGTGGAACGGGCAGCCCCGGAACCGGACGGGATCGGGGCGGTCGAACAGCCGCGCCAGCCGTTCGCGCGGTGGGAGGGAATCGTCGAACAGGGCCCGCTCGGCGGCGATGACCTTGTTGTCGCGCGCGTGCTCCAGGTACGCGGCGACCAGCTCGTCCTTGCCGCCGTAGAGCTGGTAGAGCGTGCGCTTGGAGACCCCCGCGACCTCGCACAGCTCGCTCACCCCCGTCGCCTGGATCCCGTTGCGGTAGAACAGGCTGGTCGACGCCGCCAGCAGGCGTCTGCGCGGGCTGAGCGGTGGTGCGAAATCCGTGCCTGAAGTCCCCATAGGATTATCGTATCGATTGTTCTGCCCCATTTCACGTAGAATTGCGCCTACGTGGAAACCGATCGGTACCCAATCGCGGCCGGGCCGGTCAGAGGCGGGTGCGAGCCCACCGGGACAGCGCTCGCCGATCGGGGAGTTGCAGCTTGCGCAACACGGCGGCGGCGTGCGTCTCGACCGTGCGCCCGGAGATCGACAGCCGCTCGCCGACCTCCCGGTACGTGTACCCCGCCGCGACCAGCCGCAGCACGTCCCGTTCCCGCGGCGTGAGCCCGTCCAGGTCCGGGTCGCCGCGGAACGCGTCCAGCACGAAACCGGCCAGGTGCGGCGAGAAGTACGCGTCGCCGTCGTGCACCTGGCGGATCGCCGCGCGCAGGTCGGCCCCGGTGATCGCCTTCGTCACGTACCCCCGCGCACCCGCCCGGATCACCGCGATCACGTCCCGCGCGGCGTCCGACACCGACAGCGCGAGGAACCGCACGGCCGGGAACGCGGGCACGGCGGCCTCGAGGATCGCCCGACCGCCACCACCGGGCAGGTGGACGTCCAGCAGCACCACGTCCGGGACCAGCGCGCGGATGGCCTCCAGCGCGGACGTCACGTCCTCCGCTTCGCCGACCACGTCCAGCCCGTCGTCCATCTCGGCCCGCACACCTGACCGGACCAGCGCGTGGTCGTCGACCACCAGCACCCGGATCACCCGTGCCCCAACGGCATCCGCAGCTCCACCTCGGTGCCCTCGCCGAGCGCCGTCCGGATCGTGGCGGCGCCGCCCTCGTGCCGCATCCGCCGTTCGATGGAGTCCGGGATGCCCCGCCGGTTCGCCCCACCGCGGACGACCGGGTCGAAGCCCCGCCCCCGGTCGCGGACCAGCGCGAACACCTCGGACTCGCTGACCTCCGCGAACACCGACACCCGCCGCACACCGCCGTGCTTCGCCGCGTTCGTCAGCGCTTCGCGCACCGCGCCGACGACCGCCCGCGACCGCGGGTCCATCGCGCACGTGCCGACCGACACCAGTTCCACGACCACGTCGAACGTGTCCTCCACGACCTCGGCCGTGGCCGTCACGGCGGCGGCGAAGTCGTTGCCCGCCACGGGCTGCCGCCCGTACAGCCACGACCTCAGGTCGCGCTCGGTGCTCCGCGCCAGCTTGCGGACCTCGGTCGAGTCCGACTGCTTCTGGATCAGCGTCAACGCCTGGAGCACCGAGTCGTGCAGGTGGGCCGCCAGGTCCGCGCGCTCCTCGGCGCGGGCCCTGGCGGCGCGTTCCCTGGCGAGCATCCGGGTGGTGAGGAACAGCCACGGCAACACCACCGCGCCCGCCAGCGCGACCCCTCCGGCGGCCAGCACGGACAGCATCGCCGCGGGCGACGCCACGGTCTCGCGGTAGCCCAGCGCCACCGCGAACCCGACCCCGCCCACGGCGATCACCACCGCCGTGGCCACCACGACCCGGAACAGCCCCAGCAGCTCCGGGTCGTCGCCCAGCCTGGCGCGCACGAGCGCCACCCACGGCCCGACGGCCGCCGTCACCACCACCAGCGTGATCGCGACCACCGCGGGCAGGCTGGGCCGCGCCGTGTGCCCGACGGCCCACATCAGCACGCCGAAACCCAGCAGCCCCAAGCACCCCAGCCAGACCAGGCCGCGCGACCCCATGCGCATCCCCCGATGCTAGGACGTGCGGAACACGTTGCGGGCCAGATCCCGGCGCGGGACGTCGGTGTTCAGCGCGATCAGGTCGCCGAGGCCGTGCCGGTGGTCGATGCCGAACCTCTGCCGCACCATCGCCAGCACGGGGTCGTTGCCCAGGTGGAACCGGTCGCCGTCCCGCATGGCGGTGAACTGCTTCCGCCAGATGGCCAGTTGCAGCTCGCCGAACTCCGTGCCGGGCACGTGCGGCTCCGCGCTCATCCCGACGAACGCGTCCAGCGTCGAGATGTCCCCGTACAACGCCTTCAGCCGGGCCGCCACGCTGGTCCGCCGCACACCCGGCTGGACGAAGTCGATGCTGTCCGGGTCGTCGACCTCCGCGCCCGGCGTCAGCTCGGGGTCGGCCGGGAACGCCTCGGTGGACTCACCGGTGAGGTCCTGGAACGACGCCTTCGGCGCCAGCCCGTACGCCCGCCGCAGCTCGTTGTACGACGGCATCCCGTGGTCCCGCCCGCGTTCCACGTCGATGGCGGCGATGTCGAAGATCGCCGTCAGGCAACCCGACGTGCACCCCGGCTGGGTGAGGGCCAGGCTGCGCACCACGTCGTCGATCTGCTCGTCATTGCGCGACTGCGCCTGCGACGCGAGGCCCTTGAGCAGCGGTCCGAGCTGCACCTCGCCCACGAGTTCCGGCCGGAACGCCCCGAGCGCCGGGGGAATGGTGATCTCCACCCGGGTCCCGTTCTCCACCACCTGCGCCCCCTTGGCGCGCAACGCGTCGAGCTGCTCCGACGAGTACCGCGAGAGTTCCGTCCTCACGAGCACGTTGCCGCGCAGCATGCTGTGCGCTCGGTACCCGACGGTGGCGAACTCGTTCGACAGCGTCGCGTCGACCGAGGGGTCGTAGCCCCGGTAGGGAGCCAGCCGGACCCCCAGCGCGGGGAGGAACTCGGTGTAGGTGATGTGCTGCTGCGTGGCGATCACGACCCGCCGGGCGAGCTGGAACCGCTGCTCCTCCGGCAGCCACGACGGCAGCAGCGACACGATCCTGTTGTGCTCGCGGGCGAACAGCGTTTGCACGGCCGTGAGCGACACGTTCTCGTTGCCGCGGTCGTCGCCCGTCACGACGGCCCGCGCCCCCATGCCGACCGGGTCGTCCGCCTGCGGTGCCGTGGCGACGTCACCCCGTGCGTCCCGGCGCGGCAGCAGGTTGTCCGGCATCAGCAGTTTCGCGCCGTCGCGCATCCACGTCAGCCGGTCGGGCCTGTTGCCGTACACGGCTTCCGCGTCCAGGTACGAGTTCAGCTTGTTCGGCTGCTCCCGCGGCGTCGTGACCCCCGTGCCCGGTGCCGCGGCACTGCGGCTGAACGGCACGAACGGGATGTCGCTGTGGTGGGTCTCCATCGGGGCGCCGTTGACGAACGGGATGCTGCCCGGCTCGTTCGACGAGGCGCGCAGCCCGAACGAGTGGTCCAGGAACTGCCCCCACGCCGTGCCCCACTGGGTGATCCGCTCGGACGGCTGCGTTACCCCGCCGTCCGCGAACACCCGGTTGCTCAGGTACCGCGCGCTCGGCCCCGTGACGGGCTGCCCGACGCCGTCGGCGTAGTGCGCGGGCGCCACCCGCGAGTAGCTCCCACCCGCCGCGCCCCACTCCGGGTGCGCCCGGTTGTTCCCCGTCCCGTCGAGGCTCTGCACCTCGAACGAGACCCCCGCCCCCGCCCCAGCCGTGCCGGTCAGCAGCGACGACCCCGCCACCACCGCCAGCACGACCCCCAGTGATCTCCTGTGTCCCATGGCCCCCATGCTCGTGGGGCCCGGTCGGTCCACACATCCGTAGACGGCCCGCGCCCGCCCCTTAGCCCAAACGGGCGCGGAACTCGTCCACGGTCCGAACCCCGTGGTTCAGCACCGCGTCGTACACGTCGACACCGCTGACGACGTCCGGGTACTCGTCGAGCCGACACCAGTGGTCCTTGATCGTCAGGATCGCCAGCCGGGTCTCGTCGTCGAGCCGGTCGCGGAGCGCGACGGCGTCGGAGAACCCACCCGACGGCCCGGTGCTGGTCCACAGGGACAGGTCGATCTTCCAGTCCCGGTAGTGCACGACCGCGTAGTAGCGCCAGTCCTTGGCCAACCCGGACGGCGTGTGCGGCCCGACGAAGTGCAGGTCCACCACCTCGGGATGCGCCACCAGCTCCCGCACCACGTCGGCCACCTCCCCACGCCCCGCCGACGTGTAGACGCTGATGTCCAGATCCCGCCACACCATCAGCCCGGACGCCGCACTACCGATCACCTGAACCCGCCCGATCCGACCCAGCAGCGCCATGAGGTCAAGATCGCCAACAACCCGCTCAGCCTCCCGCTGAAGCTGCTCCTGCCGCACAAGCAGATCCACCAGCCACTCCTCCCGTGGGCGACCTCGATGGTCACACCACGCCCCCGCCTTCGCACCCACTTTGATGCCGCCGCGCTGCCACGAGTCGTTGAGGAGACCCGAGGCACCGGGGCTTTGTGTCTGGCCGCGGCAGACCCCGCCCAGGTGAAGCGGAGTCTGCCGCAAGTGGGGTGAAGCGAGCCCCGCCCTGGGCGCAGGGGCCAGCCGCTCGCGGCGAGGCTGTCCCCCAGGTGAAGCGGACTCCGCTGTCCCTGACCGAAGTAGGCCCCCATCCTGGGTGGAGCGGCCCCCAGATGAAGCCAAACCCTGCCCCCAGGTGAAGCAGACCCTGCTGACCCTCAGTTGAATTCGGCTTCGCCGCCCCGTCTCTTAGGCGAAGTCGACCTCGCCGCCCGCCCCTCCCGGTGGTCTAGATCTCGTGCACCAGCCGGAACCTCGTGAACTCGCCACTGGTCATTCCGGGGAACTCCTTGACCCTGCGCCACTTCTCGCCGAGCCCGACCGTGCCTTGGCCGGAGTTCTCCAGCGCCGCGACGTGCGCCGCCTCCGACGTCCACTGGGCGTAGTTGAGGGCTCGTGTGCCGTCGGTGCCGAGGTGGAAGTGTGCCGAAATCCCGCCAGGGGCTGGGCCTTTGTCGGTTTCGAGGGCGTCGAAGACCGTGTCGACCCATTCCTGCGGGTTGGCGATGCCGTCGAACTCGGCGGTGACGATGACGACGCACCCGACGGTGGGCGGGTTCGGTTGGGTGAGGCCGCGGTACATCCGGTACTCGACGGCGCCTTCGCGTCGTTCGGTCGGTTCGCCGTGCCACTGCTCGTAGACCAGCGCCGTCTTCCCGCCCAACTCGGCGTACCCCGACGCGGCCAGCAGCCCTTCGGGTTTCTCGCCCGCCAAGGCCTTCTCGACGGCGGCCTCAGGGTCGTCGGTGGTCCAGCTCGTGACGAGCACCACGTCGACGTCCGCGCGTTCCAGGTCAGGCATGGTCGCTCCTCAAGCCGCGTAGGGGGTTCGGGTGTTGGCGTCGCGCAGCGCGCGACCCCACCAGGCCACCTGGTCGAGCATCGCCTCAGCCGCGCGCGTGCAGCCCTCCGGTTCCTTCGGCACGCCGTCGCCGTCGAACTGCCCGCCCGCGTTGGGGAAGCTGACCGTGTCCCGGACCGTGACGGCGTGCAGTTCCGCGAAGACCTGCCGCAGGTGCTCGACGGCCCGCAACCCGCCGGAGATCCCGCCGTACGACACGAAACCGATCGGCTTCGCCCGCCACTGCGTGAAGTGCCAGTCGATCGCGTTCTTCAACGCGGCCGGGTAGCTGTGGTTGTACTCGGGCGTCACGACCACGAACGCGTCCGCCTCGGCGAACTTCGGCGACACGGCGGCGAACTGCGCGACCTCGTCCGGCGTCGGGTCGCTGGTCATCGTCGCGGGCAGGGGCGTTTCCGCGAGGTCGACCACGGTGACCGCGAAGTCCGCGCGCTGCTCGGCCAGCCTGGTGAACCAGGAGGCGACGACCGGTCCGAAGCGGCCGGCACGGGTGCTGCCCACGATGATCGCGAGCCGTAGTGGTTTCGGCATGGCGCAAGCATCAAACTTAAACCAAGGTTCAAGTCAAGCTACGGTGGTCATCATGGCTCAGCTCCCGGCGAACGTTCACGAACTCACGATCGGCGAACTGTCCGAACGCAGCGGTGTACCCACCTCGGCCCTCCGCTTCTACGAACGGGAAGGCCTGATCCGCAGCCGCAGAACACCCGGCAACCAACGCCGCTACGGCCGCGAGGTCCTCCGCCAGATCGCCTTCATCCGCGCCTCCCACCACCTCGGCATCCCGCTGGCGTCCATCGGCGCCGTACTGGCCCTGCTGCCGGAGGGCGTCCCGCCGACCCGCGAGTTCTGGGAGCGCGCGTCGAGCTGCTGGAGCGAGGAGATCAACGCCAGGATCGAGAAGCTCGAACGCATGCGCGACCGCTTCACCGAGTGCATCGGCTGCGGCTGCCTGTCCTTCGACAAGTGCGTCCTGGTCAACCCCGATGATCGCCTGGGCGCCACGACCATCGGCCCCAAGCGCCTCCTGGACCCGTAGACCGGTGACAGCTCTGGCGCTTCACCTGGTCAGGGCCGCGAGATCCACGTTCGGATCGGCGAGGCGGTCCACGTCCGGCGAGGTGCCGATCAGCGACTTGATCTGGTCGTTCACCTCCCAGACGTTCACGTTGATGCCCGCGACGACCACACCACCCTTCAACCAGAACGCGACGAACTCGCGACCCGGCACGTCACCGCGGAACACGACCTGGTCGTAGCCGTCGATGTCGCCGACGAACTCCATGCCGAGGTCGTACTGGTCGGTGAAGAAGTACGGCTGCTCCTGGTAGCTCGCGCCCTTGCCGAGGATCGCGGCGGCGACGGTCGAGGGTTGGTTGAGGGCGTTCGCCCAGTGCTCGACGCGGAGGTGCTTGCCCAGCACCGGGTTGAACGCGTTCGCCACGTCACCCACGGCGTACACGTCCGGGTCGCTCGTGCGCAGCGTCGCGTCCACGACCACCCCGTTGTCCACGTCGAGCCCTTCGGCCAGCTCCACGTTCGGTGTCGCGCCGACCGCCACCAGCACGTGGTCGGCGGGCAGCACCGTGCCGTCGTCGAGCCGCACACCGGTCGCGGTGATCTCCTCGACCCGGCTGTCGAACCGGAACTCCACACCGTGCTCGACGTGCAGGTCCGCGAAGACCCGCGCCAACTCGACACCGAGCGCGCGCTGCAACGGCAACGCCGCCGAGAGCACGACGGTCACCTCCACCCCGGCCTGCCGAGCCGCCGAGGCCGCCTCCAACCCGATCCACCCGCCCCCGACCACGACCAGCCGCGAGCCCGCCGCGAACACCTCCCGCAGCCGGTCGGAATCCTCGACGGTCCGCAGGTAGAGCGCCGACTCCGCACCGGGGATCGACGGCACCCGCGGCGACGACCCCGTCGCGAGCACCAGCTTGTCGTAGTCGAGCCGCGACCCGTCGTCGAGCACGACCTGGTGCGCCGCGAAATCCACCGCGGTAGCCGTTGTGCCCTGCCGCAGCTCGACGGAGTTCTTCGCGTACCAGTCGTCCGGCAACGCTTTGAAGCTCACCCGGTCGTCCTTGCCGCCCAGGTACCCCTTGGACAGCGGAGGCCTCTCGTACGGGTGGTGGGATTCACCCGCCACCAGCACCACAACACCGTCGTACCCTTGCGCGCGCAGGGCCTCAGCGGTCTTGGCACCCGCCAAACCGCCGCCCAGGATCACGATCGTCATGGGTCAGTCGTACACCCTCCGGCGGTTGTCGGCTGGTCGATCGCCCTCGCTAGGCGGACAGCCGTCCCACCCCGGCGAAACCGGGGAAGCGAGCCGCGTCCGGCCCCAGGTCCTCCGGCGATTCGGGACGCCACAGCGGGATGCGGGTCACGCCCGGATCGACCAGGTCGAAGCCGTCGAAGAACGCGGTCACCTCGGTGTGACCCCGCGACGAGAGGGGCGTGACCGACGCGGCGTACAGGTCGCGGTACCGCTGCCAACCCTCCGGTTCCTCACCCGGTTCGGCGCCCAGTTGCGACAGGGCCAGGTGGCTCCCGGCGACCAGGCGGTCGCGGTAGCCCGCGATGATGCCCGCCGGGTTCTGCGAGTCCGGCACGAAGTGCAGCAGCGCCACCATCAGCACCGCCACCGGCTCGCCCAGGTCGAGCAGACCCCGGACCTCTGACGACCCCAACACGGTCTCGGGGTCGCGGATGTCGGCTTGCAGCACCGCCACCTGGTTGTCGTTCGCGAGCATCAACCGGCTGTGCGCCACGGCGACCGGATCGAGGTCGACGTAGACGACCTTCGAGTCCGGAGCGGCCTGACGAGCCACCTCGTGCACGTTGCCGACCGTCGGGATCCCCGAACCGAGGTCCAGGAACTGCCGCACACCCGCCGCCGCGAGATGCCGAACGGCCCTGCGCAGGAACGCCCTGTTCATCAGGATCGCCGACTTCAGACTGGGCATGATGCCCAACGCCTGGTTGGCCAACGTCCGATCCGCCGCGAAGTTGTGCGCGCCTCCCAGCCAGTAGTCGTAGACCCTCGCGATGCTCGGTCGTTCCAGGTCGATCTCGTTCGGTGCCCAATCAGGTCGTACCACCGGCTCATGGTGGCAGAAGATCTTCTACCTGCGCCTTCAGGTGGTGGGCGGGTCGGAGGTATGAGGATTTTTGATGGATGGCCTCCAGGGGGGCGAAGGGGACGAGGTGGGTGGGGTGGCAGGGGGCTTGGGTGGCAGGGGGCGTGGGGAGAGGCGGCTGGGGAGGTGTCGGTGGTCGGGGGTGGTGGGCGTGGGGATGGAGGGCTGGATGGTCGCGGCGACCGCGGCCGGAGAGGTGGAGGCCGGAGGTGGTGAGGCCGGAACTGGCCGTGGTTGGGAGGGGGCGGTGGTCGTGGGGGTGATGGGGCGGTGGTCGTGGGGGTGATGGGGCCGGCTGGGTGGTGACGGTGGCCGGAAGCGGAAGCGGAAGCGGAAGCGGAAGCGGAAGCGGAAGCGGAAGCGGAAGCGGAAGCGGGCGCGGAAGAGGAGGCGGAAGCGATGGCGGTGGCGGAAGGGGCGGTGGGAGCGGAAGGGGAAGGGGTGGCCGTGGCGGTGGCGGAAGGGGGGTGGAAGCGGAAGCGGAAGTGGAAGGGGTGGCGGAAGTGGAAGCGGTGGTGGAAGCGGAGGTAGTGGTGGTGGCCGGAGATGACCGCGCTTGTGGAGGTGGTCGCGGTTATGGGGGTGGCGGCGGTCGCGGTTGTGGAGGTGGGGCAGCGGAGGTGGTGGAGGTGGGGGCGGTTGCGGTGGGGGTGGCGGCGGTCGGGCGCGGTTGCGGAGGTGGAAGTGGTGGTGGCTGGAGATGACGGCGGTTGCGGGGGTGGTCGTGGTGGTGGGGTGGCGGCGGTTGTGGAGGTGGGGGCTGTTGTGGGGTGAGGGGGTGGTTGTGCGTGGTGACAGGGGATGACAGTGGGATGTCGGTGGAGTGGCAGTGGGGGTGGTGAGGGTGGTGGGGACGGGTTGTTGAGATCGATCGTGGAGTTGCCATGAATTTGCAGGTCCTCATCGTGGGTGCCGGTCCGGCTGGCCTTGTTCTCGCGTGTGATCTCGCGCGGCGCGGGGTGACCGCTCGACTTGTCGACAAAGCGCCCTCGTACTTCCTCGGGTCGCGGGGGGACGGGTTGCAGCCCCGCACGTTGGAGGTCTTTGACGACCTCGGCGTGCTCGACGCGATCCTGGAAGCCGGTGGCACGGCGCCGTTGACGCGCGTCTACGACGGGGCCGAGGTGGTGGCGGAGATGCGCATGGCCGAGCCGACCGAGCCCACGCCCGACGTGCCCTACCCGAACCTCTGGTTCGTGCCGCAGTTCCGCACGGAGGAGATCCTGCGGGCCCGGCTGGTCGAACTGGGGGGTCGGGTCGAACTCGCCACCGAACTGGTCGCCTTCACCCAGGACGCCGATGGTGTGACCGCCACCCTCCGCCACGACGGCGTGGACGAGGTGGTGCGGGTGGACTACCTGGTCGGGGCCGACGGGGGGAAGAGCACCGTGCGCAAGCAGGCGGGCATCGAGTTCGTCGGGGACACCGACGAGACGATCACCGCCATGCTCGCCGACGTCCGCGTCGACGGCCTCGACCCGGCCTACGGGTACGCCTGGGTCACCGGCGGCATCGCGCTGTCACCCCTCGCGGGCACGGACCTGTTCACCCTCACCGGCCAGCCGCCCGCCGACGGGTCTCCGGTGACCTCCGAGTTGCTCCAGGGGCTGGTCGACGACGCCTCCGGGCGCACCGACATCCGGATCCGCGAGGTCGTCTGGGCGACCGTGTGGCGGGCCAACGTCCGCGTCGCCTCCCGGTTCCAGGAAGGCCGGGTGCTGCTGGTCGGCGACGCCGCGCAGGTCTGCCCGCCCACCGGGGGCCAGGGGCTGAACACCGGGGTGCAGGACTCGTACAACCTGGGCTGGAAGCTCGCGGGGCCGAGGGAACTCGTCGACACCTACGCCGCCGAGCGGGAGCCGATCGCCCGTGGCGTGCTGGACCTGGCCGCGCGGGCGCTGCGGCGGCACGTCGACGGCGACGAGGACGCGCACCAGCGCGGAGCCGAGTTCCACCAGTTGGCGCTGAACTACCGCGGTGGCCCGCTGAGCCGCGACGACCGATCGACGCCAGGGCCGGTGCGGGCAGGCGACCGCGCGCCGGACGCGCCGTGCCAGGAGGACGGTGAACCGGTGCGGTTGTTCGACCTGTTCCGGGGACCGGGGTGGACCGTGCTGGAACTCCGCGATGGCGAGGTGATCGCCGGCGACCGCACGCTGTTGGACGTCGACGGCCACGCACGGGCCGCGTACGGCGCGGAGGGGTTCGTGCTCGTGCGTCCCGACGGCTACATCGGGTTGACGACGGACGACCGGGACGCGGTCGGCGAGTACCTGGAGGCGGGAACACTGGCCGTCAGCCGGTGAGGGCAGGGAGGTCATACGTCGACGTTAGGGCGAATGGAGTAGTCCGCAAAGGGTGAAACCGGAAACTGTGGACAACTCCAGGGCCTGTGGACAACTTGTCAACGGACGCCGAAAAGACCAGGTCACGGCCCGACGAAAATCGCGGAGGCTGTGGATGGAGACCGGTACCCGAGGGAGAACGCCCTCAGGTACCCCTCCTCTCCCAACTCCGAGGCGCACCGGGCCCGCAACTCCCGCACCTCGGGATCCAGCGTCTCCTCGACACCCCGCAACCCGGCCGCCGCACCCAACGCGCCCGCAGCCAGGTCCGGGAACCCCTGCTCCACGCACCACCGAGCGGCGTTCTCCATCACCAGACCCCGCAGCGGCCCGTCGAGGATCGCCGCAACCCCCTCCACCGCCACCCGGTGCCGTTCACGGGCCTCGTCGAAGCGCGACAACCGCGCGAGCACCACGGCGGCGGTGGAGTGCAGCAGCACGACGAAGTGCGGCGTCGGCTGCGCCTCGGCGGCCGGGTCGACGGCCCGCACCAGCCGCCACGACTCGGTGAGCCACCGGTCCGCGGTGGCCCAGTCGCCCCGGCGGCAGGCCACCTCGGCCCGAGCGTGGTGCACCCGCGCGAGCGCGACGTCGTCCGAGCGGGCGGCGATCTCCCACGCCCGCACCAGTTCCGCCTCGGCGGCGTCGCACCACCCCGCGCGGGCCCGCATCCTGGCCGACGTGGTGAGCAGCATGACCGGCCCGAGCAGCGCGTCGTCCCCGCCAAGCACGGCGCTGCTCGCGCGGGCGTCGTCCAACGCCGCCACCGCGCCCGCCGCGTCACCCCGGTTGTCCAGCACCACGGACTGCTCGTAGCAGGCGAACGTCCGCCCCCAGCGGTCCCCGGCGACGTCGAACCCCGCCAGCGCGGAACGCAGGTGCCGCTCCGCGGAAGGGGTTCCGCCGGGTGTGAGCTCGGCGGCCACGATGCCGTGCACCAGGTGCCCGAAGGCGTCGAGCCAGGGGTCGGCGTCGCCGACGAAGCGGTCCCCGAGCGCCGTGGCGTGCGTGAGGGGGTCGGACGGCATCCAGGTGCTGATGGTCCACGCCGCGAACACCGCCGGGTGCACTATCGCCGTGTCCTCGACGTCCTGCCCGGAAGCCAAGCGGCACAGGGTGAACGCGTCCGCCAGACCGTCGGGTGCCTCGCCCGCCGCCGCGTGCACCGCCGCAGCGCGCTCGGCCGCCTCCCGCCGCGCGCCCAGCACGAACCACGGCCACAGGCGCGCGGCGAACATCCTCAGCGCCAGGTCGGCGTGGCCCGCGGCCAGCGCGTGGTCGAGCGCGGCGTCCAGGTTGCCGCGGTCCCGGTCCAGTCTGGCGAGCCACAAGGCCTGCGAACGCCCGCGCACGTGGGGTTCCGCGAGTTCGGCGAACGACGTGAACCACTCCGCGTGCCGCGTCGCCGTGCCGTCGTCCGCCAGTTTCTCCGCCGCGTACTCCCGCACGGTCGCCAGCAGCCCGTACCGCACGTCGCCGTCGTGCTCGGTCACGCCCACCAGTGACTTGTCCACCAAGGCGGACAACAGGTCCAGCGGATCGTCGTCGGTGCACGCCCACCGCACGGCGTCGGCGGAAGCGCCGCCCACGAACACCGACAATCGGGCCAGCAGCGCGCGTTCGTCGTCGGAGAGCAGGTCCCAGCTCCAGTCGACCACGGCCCGCAGCGTGCGGTGCCTGGCCGCCGCCGTCCGGTCGCCCCGGTCCAGCAGTCGGAACCGGTCGCCGATCCGCGCGGCGAGCTGGTCCGGGGTCATCGACCGGAGCCGTGCCGCCGCCAGTTCGATCGCCAGCGGCAGCCCGTCCAGCTCGGCGCACACCCGTTCGACGTCCGGCGTGACCACGAAACCGGGCCGTACGGCCGAAGCGCGGTCGCGGAACAGCGAGACCTGAGCAGTAGAGTCCAAAGTGGACACCTGGTGCAGCGCCTCGCCGGTGATCCCCAACGGTTCCCGGCTCGTTGCCAGCACCCGCGCCGACGGCGTGCGCGCCAGCAGCACGCCGACGAGCTTCGCGACGGCGTCGACCAGGTGCTCGCAGTTGTCGAGCACCAGCACCACCCGGCGGTCCGCGACCACCTCCACCAGCCGGTCCACGGCGTCCGTCCGGCCGGGCAGCACGCCCACACCGGGCCGTCCGAGCAGCGCGAGCACGGTCGGCGCCACCCGCTCCGGGTCCGTCACCGCCCCCAGTTCGACCATCCACGCCTCGTCCGCCAGCCGGGCCGCGACCTCCACCGCGAGCCGCGTCTTGCCCACGCCGCCGGGGCCGGTCAACGTCACCAACCTGTTGTCCCGCAACCGGTCCCGCACCAGGTCGAGGTCGGCGTCCCGGCCGACGAACGTCGTCCAGCGCGCGGGCACGTTGCCGCGTCGCGGAGCCGCCTCGCCCCGCAGGGCCAGCAGGTGCGCCTCCCGCAGTTCCCGCCCCGGATCGGCGCCCAGTTCCTCGACCAGCGCGAGCCGCACGCGTTCGTGCGCCCGCAACGCCTCCGCGTGCCTGCCCTCGGCGCACAGGGCCCGCACCAGCCGGGCGTGCGCCCGTTCCCGCAGCGGGTGCGCCGCGCACAGCTCCGCCAACTCCGGCACCAGTCCGGCCACGCCCGTGTCGGCCAGGTCCTCCAGCGCGGAGACGCGCGACTCGACCAGCGCGGGGGAGTCGAACGGCGGATCGCCGCGCCACAGGTCCAGCGCGGCCCGCAGCAGCAGCGCGGCACGGGACGGCTCCACGGCCCGAGCCTCGGCCACGAGCCGTTCGAACTCCCACAGGTCCACCGAGTCCGCCGACAGGTCCAGTCGGTACCCGGTCGGCTCCAGCACGATCGCGGCCCGTCCGACACCGGTGTCCGCGTCCAGCGCTCTCCGCAACCGCGCCACCACCGACTGCAACGCCGCCACCGGTTCCGCGGGCTGCTCGTCCGGCCACAGGTCGGCGCACAGCGCGGCCGTGCCCACGACCCGGCCCCGTGCCAGCGCGAGCCGGGTGAGCAGCGCCCTCGGACCGCCGCCGCCGACCGCCAGCGACGTGCCGTCCGCGCCGCGAACCTCCAGCGGCCCCAAGATCCCGATGCGCATCACCCGGAAGCTTAGAACTCCGCCGCCGCAATGATTGATCCGTCCTATCCGGATCTTCGTGGACGCGAATTCCGGGGCCGAGCCGCGCCGATCGCGGTGGACACGCCGTAGCCCGTGGCGTCGTTGGTTATCGTAGCCATGGGGTCGCGAGGCCCGCCGGTGGCCAGGTGCGCCCCGACGGAATTGAGAACCGAACGACGGTGGGGAAGATGTCGACTATGGGGAATCTGCGGTCTCGGGTGCTCGCCAGGCTCGGAAGGGGCTACTTCGCGCGCTTGCAGAAAAAGCCCTTGGACCTTTCGACGCTGTCTTTCTTCCCCCATTCCGCCCTCATGCCGTTGCGCCGCGACGGCGTCGACCCCGTGCCGGAACTGGGGGCCCGCCGCAGGCGCGAGCCCGTGAGCAAGCTGAAGCTGCCGTTCGGCATCAACGTGTGGTTGGTCACGGGCTACGAGGAGTCGAAGGAGGTGCTCGGCAAGGTCGACGAGTTCAGCAACGACTTCGCGAACCTCGTCGGCACGTCCGGAGGCCTCTCCGCGGAGAGCAACCCCGGTGGCCTGGGGATGGCGGACCCGCCCGTGCACACCCGGTTGCGCCGCCTGCTGACACCCGAGTTCACCATGCGCAGGCTCAGCAGGCTGGCCCCGCGCATCGACGCCATCGTCGAGGAGCGCCTGGACGCCATGGCCGCCGCCGACGGTCCGGTGGACCTGGTCGAGGCCTTCGCCCTGCCCATCCCGTCGCTGGCGATCTGCGAGCTGCTCGGCGTCCCGTACGAGGACCGGGAGGACTTCCAGCGCCTCAGCATGACCAGGTTCGACCTGTTCGCGGGCGCGAACCCGTCGCTCGGCGCCATGTCCGAGTCGCTCGCGTACTTCATGGACGTGGTCAAGAAGCAGCGCGAGAACCCCGGTGACGGCCTCCTCGGCATGATCATCAAGGATCACGGCGACGAGGTCGGCGACCGCGAGCTGGCAGGCCTGGCCGACGGCGTGCTGACCGGCGGTTTCGAGACCACCGCCAGCATGCTCGCGCTCGGCGCGCTGGTGCTGCTGGAGGACCGCGAGGCGTTCGCCCAGATCCGTGACGACGACTCGGTCGTGAACCCGTTCGTCGAGGAGCTGCTGCGCCACCTCACGGTCGTGCAGGTCGCCTTCCCCCGCTTCGCCCGCACCGACGTGGTTATCGGCGGCAAGCACATCGCCAAGGGCGACGTCGTCGTGTGCTCCCTCAGCGGGGCGAACCGCGACGAGTCGATGGGCGAGGACATGGAGGCGTTCGACCCGTCCCGCAAGTCCCCGTCCCACCTCGCGTTCGGCTACGGCATCCACCGCTGCATCGGCGCCGAGCTGGCCCGCATGGAGCTGCGCGCCGCGTACCCCGCGCTGGTCCGGCGGTTCCCGAACATGCGGCTGCACGGCACGCAGGCCGACCTGGCGTTCCGCAAGACCTCGGTCGTGTACGGCGTCGAAGCCCTGCCGGTGGTGCTGGGCGGCTAGACCGTCGCCAACGCCTCGGTGGGCGTGAGCCTGGCCGCGCGGATCGACGGGTGGATGCCCGCCAGCACCCCGACGACCACCGCGAGCACGCCCGGTCAGGGGTCGGCGTTCACCGTGCGGCTACCGGTTCACGGCTGACCTCCCGCGAGTCCACGACCCGCAGGCCCGCGAACACCCCGGACAGGCCGCGGTGCCCCTTGGTGCGCCACGCCCCGACCAGGCTCGCGAACAGCCACAGCGAGAGCAGCCCCTGCCACGAGTTCGAGCCGGTCGCGGTTTCCAGGCCGCTGACCAGGAAGTAGCCGCCCGACCCCGTCAGGAACCGGATCAGCGCCCGCCAGAGCACCGGCGGCCCCTCCGGTCGCAGCCGGACGGACCGCTGGCCGGGCGTCGCGCCGTGGCTGAACAGCGGCACGACCAGGAGCAGGACCACGGCGGGCAGCCACTCGCCGAGCACCGCGTCCCGCACGGGGTGCGCGTCGAGCACCGCGAGCGACCGGTTGTTCGAGAAGAGGTACTCGACCGCGCTGGCGACCACGACGAGCGCCACGCCCGCGAGGGTGACGCCGATCAGGTCCAGCACCATCCCGAGCACCCGCCGCCCGGTCGTCACGGGCCGGGGTGCCGCCGCGTCCGCCGCGGCCACCGCGGCGGCGGGCCTGGTCAGCAGCGCGCCGACGGCCGCGCCGAGCGTGTTGAACAGCAGGTCGCCCGTGTCGAACAGCCGGTACGGGCACTGGAACAGGAACCACACGCCGGTGAGCTGGGTGCACTCGATGAGCAGCGAGACCCCGAAGCCCGTCGCGATCGCGGTCCCGACGCCCTTCCCGAACAGCCGCCGCAGGAAGAACCCCCAGGGCATGAACAGCACGGCGTTGAACACCACCTGTTGGAGTGCCGGGTTCGACAGGAGGCCGGTGCGGAACTTCCGCATGTCGGAGAGGAACTCCAGCGGGTTCCACACCGGCTGCGCGAGCGCGGTGTTCGCCGCGCAGAACTGGGCGTCCACGACGGGCTGGGGGAGCAGCGTGTAGGTGACCAGCGCGAGCGCGTAGACCAGGAACGCCAGCCCCAGGACGGCCCGGCCGATGCCGAGCGTGCCGCGGAGCCGGTAGCTGCGCGCGACGAAGGGGAGCACCAGCACGAACGCCAGCGCGAACCCGCCCAACAGCGCCAACAGGGTCTGACCGGTCCACTGGGACATCACCGGAGGGTAAGCAGAAGCGCTGGTCCGCGCGCGCCGAAGATCACCGCCCCGGCACCGGCGTGACACGTGTGGTGCGGGCTGGTAACGATTGTCCACGTCCTGCGCGGCACCCCTGTTGACACTTCGTTCACCGTGTCGTAGAAATCAGCTATCCAATATCCTATAGGATTGAGGCTGGCAATGAGGCCGTTCGCGAAGCGGACCAGGCTGTGCGCGGTGGCCGTAGGGCTGCTCGCGGTCACGGTCGGATGCACCACCAGGGGGTCGGACGCCGGGCAGTCGGCGGCCGGACCCGACAAGAAGGACGTGTCGAGCGTCAAGGTCGCCTTCGTCCCCGGCGGCCCGCACCCCTACTTCCAGCCGTGGAAGGCCGCGGCCGACCAGGTGAAGGCCGACTTCAAGGTCGGCGGCACGGTCTTCGACGAGACCAGCCAGTGGGACCAGGCGAAGCAGAACAGCGCGCTGAACTCGTTGGCGTCGCAGGGTTACAACGCGATGGGCATCTTCGGCGTCTCGCCGACGGACATCAACAGCACGTTCACCGACCTGAAGGCCAAGGGCATCACCGTCGCCTCGCTGGGTTCCTGCCCGGCCGGTGACAAGGACGAGGCGGACTTCTGCCTCTCCACCGACGTCGGCGAGGCCGCGTACAAGGCGGCCAAGACCGCCATCGAGGCCATGAACGGCACCGGCAAGCTGGTCCACCTCACCGGCAACAACGTCGACGCCAACACCCAGCGCCGCATCGCGGGCGTGCAGAAGGCCGTGGACGAGACCGGCGGCAAGGTCAGCATCCTGACCACCATCCCGGACATCGACAAGGACCTCCAGACCGCG
Source organism: Umezawaea endophytica (assembly GCF_025061645.1). Taxonomy (GTDB): domain Bacteria; phylum Actinomycetota; class Actinomycetes; order Mycobacteriales; family Pseudonocardiaceae; genus Umezawaea; species Umezawaea endophytica. The sequence goes on from NZ_JANYMP010000002.1 coordinate 87,886, forward strand.
CAGAAGGCCGTGGCGGACCTGCTTTCCGCGCAGGGCAACCAGATCCAGGGCATCGTCACGACGGCGTACAACCCCGCGGTCGCGGCGGCGGCGGGCGTGAAGTCGGCCGGTCTGCCGATCAAGGTCGTGGCGATCGACGACGACGCGACCATCCTGGCGGGCATCAAGGACGGCTCGGTCGCGGCGACCATCGCGCAGAACCCGACCGGTCAGGCCTACGTGGGCGGGTGGGCACTGGCCCAGCTCGCCACCGGCGCCTGCACGATGGCGACGCCGGGCACGACGGTCGACTCCGGCTCGTTCGTGATCACCAAGACCAACGTCGACACCTACGACACCGAGCGCAAGGCCAAGACGACGCAGCTCACGGAGCAGTTCAAGAGCAGCGTCCTCAAGTGTTCCTGACCTGAACGAGCGCACGGAGAGGGGCCCGCGGTGGCCGTCGTCAGCAGAGCCGAGGCGTTCATCGTCGACCTGGAGGTGGAACAGGTCCGCACCGACGCGGTGCAGGCCTTCCTCAAGCAGGAGACCATTTTCGTGGAGGTGGGCACCGACGACGGCGCCGTGGGGCTCGGCTACTCCTACACGATCGGCACGGGCGGGACCGCGGTGCACGCGCTGCTCCGCGACCACCTGCTGCCGAGGCTCGTCGGCCAGGACTCCCGGCTCGTGGAAGGCGTGTGGCACGACCTGTTCGCGTCCACCCGCTCCACGACCGTCGGAGCCATCACGTCGCTCGCCCTCGCGGCGGTCGACACGGCACTGTGGGACCTCAAGTGCCTCCGCGCGGGCGAGCCGCTGTGGCGGGTCGCGGGCGGGTTCCGGCCGAAGGTCCCCCTGTACGACACCGAAGGCGGCTGGCTGCACCTGAGCACGGACGAGTTGGTGCTCGGCGCGAAGGCCGCCGTCGACGCCGGGTGGAACGGGATCAAGGTCAAGGTGGGCAAGCCGACCGCGCACGAGGACCTCGAACGCCTGATGGCCGTGCGGGACGCCGTCGGACCCCGGTTCGACCTGATGGTCGACGCCAACCAGTCCATGACGGCCGCCGAGGCGATCCGGCGGGCCGAGGCGTTCGCGCCCGTCGACCTGTTCTGGCTGGAGGAACCGCTGCCCGCCGACGACGTCGCCGGGCACGAACGGCTGGCCCGCTCCACCAGCATCCCGATCGCCGTCGGCGAGTCGATGTACTCCGTCGGCCAGTTCCGCGACTACCTCGAACGCGGCGCGGCGTCCATCGTGCAGGTGGACGTGGCCCGTGTCGGCGGCATCACGCCGTGGCTCAAGGTCGCGCACCTGGCCGAGGCGTTCAACGTGGCCGTGTGCCCGCACTTCCTGATGGAGCTGCACGTGAGCCTCACCGCGGCCGTCCCCAACGGCCGGTACGTCGAGCACATCCCGCAGTTGCGGGCGATCACGACGGCGGAGATGTCCGTCGAGGACGGTCAGGCCGTCGCGCCGTCCACGCCGGGCCTGGGCATCGCGTGGGACCGCGACGCCATGGACGACCGGAGAGTCGCGTGACCCTCCAGGTCCTCCGGCGGTCGCTCGCCGACCAGCGCACCGGGCTGGTGCTGCTGCTCGTCCTGCTGGTCGTGGTGTTCGGGTCGTTGATCCCCACGTTCTTCGACGACCGGTTCGTCGTGTTCCCGCTGCTGCGCGACGTGGCCACGTTGACCGTGGTCGGGTTGGCGCAGTTGGCGGTGCTGTCCATCGGGCACCTGAACATCGCGGTCGGGCGGATGGCGGCGTTCGGCGCGATGTTCATGGGGCTGGCCTACGAGCAGTGGCACCTGCCGCTGTACGCCGGGCTGGTCATCGGGGTCGCCGCCGGTGCCGCGATCGGCGCGCTGACCGGGTTGATCATCACGTCGTCCGGGGTCAACTCGTTCGTCGTGACGCTGGCGATGGACTTCGCGCTGCTGGGGTTCGTGTCCCTGGTGTACTCGGAGCTGACGACCTCGGCGGCGTTCACGACGAAACCCGCCGGGATGCAGGAACTCCGGACGTTCTCCCTCGCCGACGTGTGCGTCGGACCGGTCTGCGGCACGAGCGCAATCCCACAGCTCGCGATCTTCGCGGTGCTGGCCATGCTCGCGGTCGGCTACCTGTACTCCCGCGCCCGCACGGGCCGCGAGATGCTCATGGTCGGCAGCAACGCCGTCGCCGCCGAGCTGTCCGGGATCCCGGTAGACCGCCGGATCGTCGGCGCGCACGCGCTGTCCGGCGGGCTGGCGGCGTTGGCGGGCTTCATGCTCGCGGTCACCAGCGGCTCGTTCACCGCGACCATCGGGTCGGAGTTCATGCTCCCGTCGTTCCTCGGGCCGGTGCTCGGCGGGACGCTGCTGACCGGCGGCGCGGTGTCGATCATCGGCACGTTCCTCGGCACGTCGCTGACCCAGGTCATCCGGCAGGGGCTCACAATGCTGGGGGCCAGCGTGCAGAGCCTGTCGATCTCACTGGGGATCATCCTGCTGGCGGCGCTGTCGCTCGACCGCGTGCGCCAGGTCATCTCCGAGCGGAAGGCGGTCCGGCGGTGATCACGCTCGACGCACGGCTCAGGTCGAACGAGACCACGCTCGCCGTGGTGGCGGTGGTCGGGTACACCGCGCTCGTGGTGACCTCCGGCGGCTCGCTGCTCAGCGGGTCCGCCATCGAGACCTTCTTCGCCTACCTCGCCGTTCCGGTCCTCATCGGACTCGCGCAGCTCGTCGCGCTGGCGGTGGGGCAGATGAACCTGTCCGTCGGCGCGCTGGGCGGGTTCGTGGCCTGCGCGGGCGGTGTCGCCATGGCGCAGCACGGGGTCCCGGTGTGGCTGGCGGTGCCGGGCGCGCTGGCGCTCGGCGCGTTCGTCGGCGTGCTCAACGGACTGCTGGTGGTGCTGACCCGGATCAACGGGTTCATCGTCACGCTCGCCACCATGACGATCCTGACCGGCCTCCAGTACGAACTCGTCGGCACCACCACGGTGTCGGACTACTCGCCGGTGCTGCGGGACCTCGGCCGGGCCGCGATCTTCCACATCCCCGTGGTGTTCCTGGTCGCGCTGGCCGCGGCCGTCGTGCTCGCGGTGTTCCTGCGCCGGGCGGTGCCGGGTCGACATCTGCTCGCCAGCGGCGGGAACCCGTTGGCGGCCAGGCTTTCCGGCATCTCCAACAACCGGTCGATCGTGGTGGCCCACGCGCTGTCCGGGCTGCTGATCGGTGTCGCCGCGGTCGTCACGCTGGCGTCCGCGCCGGGCGTGAACCAGAGCATCGGCGGCGACTGGCTGCTGGCCAGCTTCGCCGCGCCCATCATCGGCGGGGTCGCGCTGTCCGGTGGGGCCGTGTCGGTGTCCGGGACCGTGCTGGCCGCCGTCATCATCCGGCTGGTCGACGTGGCCCGCGCCCAGTTCTCGCTGAACCCGAGCTGGGTCAACTTCGTGGTCGGCGCGGTGGTGCTCGGCACCGTCGTGCTCACCCACCGTCGAGGGGCGGCGTAGTGCTCATCGCACAAGACCTGGTGAAGCTGTTCCCCGGCGTCCGGGCGCTGGACGGGGCGAGTCTCCGGATCGAGCCGGGGTCGGTGCACGCGCTGCTCGGCGAGAACGGGGCCGGGAAGTCCACCCTGATCAAGATTTTGACCGGGGTGTACCGGCCGGACGGCGGCACGCTGTCGGTCGGCGGCGTCGAGGTGCACCTGGACTCCCCGCAGGCCGCGTCCCGCGCGGGAGTCGGTGTGGTGCACCAGGAGCGCAACCTCGTGCCGGAGTTCTCCATCGGGGAGAACATCGTCCTGCAACGCCTGCCCGCCAAGGGGGGCCTGCTGGACCGCGCGGCCATCCGGGCGGAGGCCAAGCGGTGCCTCGACCTCCTCGACCTCGACCTGGACCCCGATCGCCGGGTGCGCGGACTGCCGGTGTCGCAGCTCCAGTTGATCGAGGTGGCCAAGGCGCTGTCCATGGACAGCAGCGTCCTGCTGCTCGACGAGCCGACCACCGCCAGCACGCCGAGCGAGGTCGAGCGGCTGTTCGAGGTCATCCGGAAGCTGCGGGACAACGGCACCGCCGTGCTGTTCGTCAGCCACAAGCTGGAAGAGGTCTACGAGCTCTGCGACACGGTCACTGTGCTGCGGGACGGCGTGTCCGTGCTGGAGTCCACGCCGCTCGCCGACCTGGCGAAGCAGGACCTGATCAGCGCGATGGTCGGCCGCGCGCACAGCGCCGTCGACCTGCCCGCGCGGCCCGCCGTCACCGCGGAACCGGTGTTGGAGCTGTCGGCCGTCTCCACCGCCGCCGGCCACCGCGACATCTCGCTCTCGTTGCGGCCGGGGGAGATCCTGGGCCTCTACGGGCTCGTCGGCGCCGGGCGGAGCGAGCTGGCGAAGGCCGTGCTCGGGCTGTCCGCCATCACGGCGGGGGAGCTGCGGGTGCGCGGGAAGGCCGTGAACATCAAGGACGTGCGCGACGCGCTGCGCGGGCACCGCATCGGGTACGTGCCGGAGGACCGCAAGGAGGAAGGGCTCTTCCTCGACCAGCCGGTGACGAAGAACATCGCCGTGGCCGTGTGGGACCGGCTCCGGACGCGGATCGGCGGCGTCTCCGCGAAGAGCGAGCGCGCGCTGGCCGAGACCTACGTCGAACGGCTGGGCATCCGGCTGTCGTCCACGGACAAGCTGGTCGGCGAGCTGTCCGGCGGCAACCAGCAGAAGGTCAGCCTGGCCAAGTGGTTGGCGGCGGAGACCGAGATCCTGATCATCGACGAGCCCACGGTCGGCATCGACGTCCGCACCAAGGCCGCGTTCCACGAGCTGATCTGGCAGTTGGCCACCGACGGCCTCGCCGTCCTGCTGATCACCAGCGACCTGGTCGAGATGGTCACCCTCGCCGACCGGATCGTGGTGATGCGGGACTTCCACGTGTGCGGCGAAGTGGTCAACGACCACGAGTACGAACCGACCAGCCACCGCGTGATGGGGTTGATCCACCAGGACGCGGAGTGAAAGCGATCGGGGCGACGCCGGTGCGTGCCCACTCGGCAAGAGCGGGGCGGTCGACGAGGACGATCCCCATGGTCGCGGCGAAGTCCCTGGCGGGCTTGGTGAACGTCGACGTCGTGACGATCACCGCGTGGTGTGCCCCGTGGACGGCCCGAGCGGTGCCGGAGAAGCGCTGCAACGCCGCGGAACCGACCTTGTTGTTCGTGCTGTAGCGCTTGCACTGCACCACGATCCGGTAGCCGTCCGGCGCGATGGCCGACACGTCGGCGCCCAGGTCCCCGGCCCCACCGACGACCCGCACGTCCACGCACCCCGACCGGCCCAACAGCCTGGCGGTCCACCACTCGAAGTCGGTTCCGCCCATGCCGTCGGTGACTTCGATCGCCCGGTCCCGTTCGGCCTGCCACGCCTCGTGGGCCAGTCGCCTTCGCTGCCGCACCACCAGCACGGCCGTGCCGATCGCCGACAGCACGGCGAAGATCGCGGCGGACCACCCCGGGTGTGCCTGGACGAAGAGCACCGCCAGCCACACCGCGGCGACTGCTCCGCCGACCCACCAACCCCTGAACGCCTTCTTGCGGCGCCGTGCGGCCATCGTCCCCCCTCGTAGCCGTCCAGGGTGCTGGACGGCCGGGCGACGCCGACAGGTCCCGACGGGTGGGAGCACACCGTCGATCGGGTGGTTCCGGGCGTCGGGGAGGAGGTTGGCTACTGCCGCGGGTAGGCGGCGCGGAGGCGGGCCCTGGAAGAGGTGAGGTGGGCTCGCATGGCGGCCTCGGCGGCGTCGGGTCGCTGGTCGGCGATGGCCTGCACCACCAGTTCGTGCTCGCGCTTGGTCTCGTCCGCCATGCCGGTGCGGAAGTAGAGGCGGTAGTTGTGCGTGTGCGCGTGCAGCCGGGAGAGGGCGTCGACGATCAGGTGGTTGCCCGACGCCTCGGCGATCGTCCGGTGCAGCAGCGCGTCCAGCACCGCGAAGTCCCGGTAGCCCTGGTAGTTCTCGCCGTTGGGACGGCTCGCCATGTCGTTGACGACCTTGTGCAGGTGGTTCACCTGGGACTTGGAGGCGCCGCTCGCCGCCAGCCCCGCCGCGGCGGGCTCGATCAGCAGGCGGAACTCGTACAGGTTGTCCAGCGACACCTGGTCCATGAGCGGGGCGACGATGTAGCCCGCGTGGGGGCGCTTCGCGACCAGGCCGTCGGATTCGAGCTTGGTCATCGCCTCGCGGACCGGGGTGGGGGAGACCTCCAGCTCGCGCGCTATGCCGTCGATGGAGAGCCGGGCGCCGGGAGCGAGGTCGTTGTCCATCAGCATGCCCTTGATGGCCTCGTAGACCGTGTCGCGCAGCATCGTCCGCGGTGGCGGTGTCAACCGCGGCAGACCTGACGGCGCGTCCTTGGGCACTGTGGTCAACCTCCCTCGTTCCCTTCCGACCCGGTCGTTCGATCTTAGGCCCGCTCCTCGCGTTCGCCGACCGCCGCCACGAGCGAGTCGGCGTGGGCAAAATGAGGACTACTTCATATCTGATATCCGATCTTACCCCATGTGGCCGGTTTGGTCCTGGACCAATCGCGGAGGCCGTGACGAGCCCGACCTCTGACCTGTTGACGCGCGTCAGGCGCGGCGGTAGGAAGGAGCAGTTTCATATCTGATATCTGATCGTCCCGGTCCCTGGTCCCACCGGAAGGACAGCGAACGACAATGGTGTCGAGATCGTTCACCGCCGCTCTGGTGAGCGCGCTCCTCGCGTTGACCGTCGTGGTCAGCCCCGCTTCGGCGGGACGGGCGACCACGCTGCACGTGTCACCGGGAGGCGGCGGGACGTGCGCGGACCGCTCCCCCTGCTCGATCGCGCAGGCGCAGCGGAAGGTGCGCGAACTGGCCCCGTCCATGCGCGGCGACATCGTGGTGAGCCTGGAGGGCGGCACGTACGCGCTCGGCGCGCCGCTGACGTTCACCGCCGCCGACTCCGGCACGCACGGCCACCGGGTTCGCTGGGAGGCGGCAGGCGGCCGCACACCCGTGCTCAGCGGCGGCGTGCCGATCTCGGGGTGGACCAGGGGCGCGGGGAACCTGTGGAGCGCCAAGGCCCCGGCCGACCTGAGGACCCGGCAGCTCTACGCCGACGGCGTCCGGCTGACCCGTGCGGGCGGCACGGCTCCGGTGGGGCTGACGCAGACGGCCACGGGCTACACGGCCGCCGACAGCTCGATGGCGTCGTGGCGCAACCCCGGCAGCCTGGAGTTCGTGTTCGCCGACGGGCACGGCTCGTGGAGCGAACCGCGCTGCGCCGTGGCCGGGATCAGCGGCACGACGATCACGATGCGGCAGCCGTGCTGGGACAACATGGACCTCCCCTACGGTCCCCGCGGGCCATACGGCGACAACCCGCACGGCGGGTTCCCGACGTTCCCCACCGACGCGCGGCCGAGCCTGGTCGAGAACGCGTTCGAGCTGATCAGCGACGGCGAGTGGTACCTCGACGACACCACGCACGTCCTGTACTACCAGGCGAAGCCGGGCGAGGACCCGCGCCGGACGAGGTTCACCGCGGCGAAGCTCGACGGGCTGCTGCGCACGACCACCACGGCTGACGCGCCGCTGCACGACGTCACGTTCCAGGGCCTGGAGTTCGCCCACTCCACGTGGTTGCGGCCCGCGTCCGACGAGGGTTTCGTGGAGATGCAGGCGAACTTCACCATCACCGGCGTCGGCGGCTCGAAGTCGCAGGGGCTGTGCGGCTACTCCGAACCGAAGGGCACGTGCCCGTTCGCGTCCTGGACCCGGCCGGACGCCGCCGTCGACCTGACCGGCACGAAGGACGTCGAGTTCCTGGACAACACGTTCCAGCACCTCGGCGGAGCCGGACTCGGCTTCCAGCACGGCGTGGTCGGCGCCGTGGTGCGCGGCAACACCTTCACCGACATCTCCGGCATCGGTCTGCTGCTCGGCTCGGTCGACAACCCGCTGGCCGAAGGCGACGCGTTCCCCACGGGCAACACGATCGACAACAACCGCCTGCACCGCACGGGTGTCGAGTTCACCGGGGCGCCGTCGATCGTCGCCGGGTACACGCGCGGCACGACCATCACCCACAACGAGATCTCCGACGTGCCGTACAGCGGGATCTCCGCCGGGTGGGGCGGGTGGCGGACCAACTCGACGTTCCCCGACGAGAACCCGAACCACAACGGGGACAACGACATCTCCTACAACCTGGTGTACCGCAACATGCTCGTGCGGTACGACGGCGGCGCCGTGTACACCAGCGGGCCGCAGGGCCGGAGCTACGAGCACGGGCTGACCGTGCGGGGCAACGTGAACTTCAGCGGCGCCAAGACCGCCAACACGATCTACAACGACGAGGGCGGCGACTACGTCACCATCACCGGCAACGTCCAGTACAACGACACCGGTGGCTTCAACGGCGGCTGCTCGACCACGGGTCACCTGCGCCGCGAGGACAACTACCGCGTCGGCACGCTGAACTCGTTCGGCTGCGCGCCCGCGCCGGTCGGCAACGAGGACCTGGGCGGCAACAAGCTGATCGGCCAGAACCCGCAGGCGGGCGAGGTGCCGAACGAGGTGCTCGCCGCCGCCGGACTCCAGGGCGGGTACCGCGAGCTGACCACGAGGAGCGCGCCCGTCGTGGCGCTCGCCAGTCCGACCTGCACCGAGAACATCCTCATCTCCGGCTCCGGCTTCACCCCGCAGGCGAAGGTCACCGTCGCGGGCAGGGCGGTCCGGCCGGTCTTCGTGTCCTCCAACCACCTGACCGTGAAGCTGCCGAAGAACTCCAGCGGTGGCGCGGTGTCCGTCACGACCCGTTCGGGCACGAGCGCGGCCGACGTGGACGCCACGACCACGCTGTGCCGCGGGCTGAGCACCACGTCGAGCAACGTCGGCGTCACGTCCGACGACAACACGGGGCCGGGCAACGTCGACGGCTTCGGCTACACGTACTCCGCGGAGGCGCTGGCCACCAAGGGCGTCGTGCCCGGCGGGCCGTTGCGGTGGAACGGGATCACCTACACCTGGCCCACCGCGTCACCGGGCACCCCGAACAACACCCTCGCCGCCGGGCAGACCGTCGGCCTGATCGGCTCGTCGCCGACGCTGGGCTTCCTGCTCACCAGCACCTACGCCACCTCGGGCAAGGGAACGGTCAACTACACCGACGGCACCACGCTGGACTACACGGTCGGAGCGCCGAACTGGGCCGAAGCGCCGCCGGACGGGGTCACGCCGGTGATCACGACGCCGTACCGCAACGCGCCGAACAACGGGCGGGACAACAGGAGCGTCTACGTCTTCGCGGCCGAGGTCGCGCTCGACCCGGCCAAGACGGTGAAGTCGGTGAAGCTGCCGCAGGTCGGCTCCGAGGTGGGTGTGGACGTGCCCGCGCTGCACATCTTCGCGATGGCGTTGGCGGGCAGTCCGAACCTGGCGCGGGGCAAGCCCGCCGTCGCGTCTTCCGAGGCCTACGGCGGCGCGGCCTCGCGGGTCGTCGACGGTGACACCAACGGCGTGTTCGGCAACAACTCGGTGAGCCACACCAACGAGGACCAGAACGCCTGGTGGCAGGTCGACCTCGGGGCGTCCGAGCCGATCTCCGCGATCAACGTGTGGAACCGCACCGACTGCTGCACCGCGCGGCTCGACGACCACTGGACGTTCGTGTCCGAGCAGCCGTTCGACACCTCGCTCACCCCGGAGCGGCAGTCCCGCGAGGCCGGGGTCTGGTCGAGCCACCACACCGGTCCGGCGCCGGTCGTGACTGTCGAGAAGCCCGGTGTCCGCGGCCGGTACGTGATGTTGCAGTTGTCCAAGAAGGACTACCTGACGCTCGCGGAAGTCGAGGTGCACGGCGGGAAACCGGCCTCGGACGGTGACTGGGTCGGCACGTGGGGGACCGCTCAAGCCGCGCCGATCGTGGGCTCGCAGGGCTGGTTCACCAACGAGACCATCCGCAGCGTCGTGCACACGAGCGTCGGCGGCACGGCGGCGCGGGTGCGGTTCTCCAACAGGTTCGGCACCGGCCCGCTGGTGCTCGACCACACGTCCATCGCCCTGCGCGCCAACGCCGAGAACGCCGACGCGGTCGAGGGCTCGGTGCGCGCGCTGACGTTCAGCGGACGCCAGGGCGTCACCATCCCGGCCGGGGCGGAGATCCGGAGCGACCCGCTCGACTTCACCGTGCCGGAGGACGCGGACCTGCTCATCAGCACCCACAGCTCGTACGCGGCCGGGCCGGTGAGCTACCACCCGTCGGCGCAGCAGACGTCGTTCCTGAGCAACGCGGGCGACTTCACCATGGACACGTCCGGCGCGCGGTTCGACCGGAGGACCGGGTCCTGGTTCTACGTCGAGGACGTCGACGTGCGCGGGTCGCGGGCGCTCGGCACCGTCGTGGCGCTCGGCGACTCCATCACCGACGGCGGCTACTCGACCACCGACGCCAACCACCGCTGGCCGGACTACCTGGCGGACCGGATCAACAAGCTTCCGGCCACCTCCCGGCTCGGCGTCGTGAACTCGGGGATCAGCGCGAACCGCCTGCTGCTCGACGGCGGCGAACTCGCCTACGGGCGCAGTGCGTCAGCACGGTTGGACGACGACGTGCTGAACCGCGCGAACGTCCGCTCGGTGATCCTGCTGGAGGGCGTCAACGACCTCCACCAGGACCCCCGGCAGGCCGATCCGCGGAAGTTCGCCGACGGGTACCGGGACCTCGTCACCCGGCTGCACGCCAAGGGGATCAAGGTGTTCGGCGCGACCATCACGCCCATCAAGGGCTGGGGCGCCTACACCGAGTCCATGGAGGCGACGCGCGGCGCGGTGAACGAGTTCATCCGCACCGGCGGGCTGTTCGACGGCGTGCTGGACTTCGACGCCGCGCTGCGCGACGAGCGGGATCCGTTGAGGCTCAAGGCCGAGTACGACTCGGGCGACCACCTGCACCCGTCCGACGCGGGCAACGCCGCACTCGCCGCCGTGGTCGACCTGAGCAGGCTGTAGCGCTCACGACCAGCGGATGTCCTCGGTGCTGGAGAGCGGCGCGCGGTCCGCCGCCTCCAGCACCTCGGGAGCCGTGACCTGGGCGCCGTGCAGCGCCCGGTCGAACTCGAGCCCGGTCCGCCGCTCCAGCTCGGCGAGCGTCACCTGGAAGACGCGGAACTCGTCCAGGTCGAGCGCTTCGAGCTGGTCGAGGTTCTGCGTCAGCAGGAACGCGCTGGTCTTCAGCACGCCCGCCTCGACGAACGTGATGACCTTCCAGAACTCGCGTGGCAGGGCCACCCCGCGGAAGACCCGGTCGTCGGCGCCGAACACCGGGCCGCCGCTCACCGACACGCGCAGGCCGTCCACCTCGACGTCGGCGTACAGGGCGTCCTCCAGCCTGCCCCACAGCCCGTTGCGGGCGCTCTGGTTGAAGTCGTCCATCTGCGGCGTGATGTTGGTGAAGTAGAAGGAGTCCGTGTTCGCCTTGGTCGCGGTGGCCTTCGACCCCCAGAGCAGGTCGGCGCGGCGGGCGAGGTGCCCGCGGTCGAGCCGGTTGTTCTGGTACAGCTCGTCGCCGACCTGGAACTCGGCGGGCACGCGGGGGTCCTTGACGAACGGGATGCCGCTGCGGTCGAGCTTCCGGATCGAGCCGCCGTCGACGTTCCACGCCACCCACAGGGCGAACCGGCGGGACTTGCTCATGGCCAACGAGAAGTGCGTGTAGTCGATCCGCTCGGTGCCGCCGACCAGCACGGCGTCGTCCACAGTGGACGCGGTCAGCGCGGGTGTCCCGACGCGGGTGCCGAGGAAGTCGACGTCGAAACCCGCGGGCACCGCCTCGGTGGGGACGGGCGGCGGGTCGAGGGTGATCTCCAGCTTCTCGAACACCGAGCGGGGCAGGCACGCCAGCGAGTGCTCGTCCGGATCGCCACCGCCCTCGCCCGCGAAGTGCAGGCCCGCCAACACCTTGCTCGGACGGCCGTTGCCGAGCTTGAACACCCAGGCCGCGCCCGAGTCGCCGCCGGAGCTGATCTCGCCGTCGGCGGGCTTGTTCCGCTCGTCGACACCGATCTCGAAGCCGCCGATCTCGCACTCGCCGGCCGTACCGCCGTAGTCGATCTTCACCAGGGTGTCGACCCGCCGCACGACCCCGTGCGTGACACCGGTCGTCCGGCCGCTCTTGACGACCTTGTCGCCCAGTTCGGGCTCACCGATCTGGTTGACCGCGACGCCCAGTTCCATCGCGGTCGTGTCGTACTCGCGGTCCTCGATGGACGCGATGGCGCAGTCGCCCGCCTTGCCGAGGTAGGAGCGCACCAGCCTGCCCAGCCGGTTGCGGTCGATCCGGTTGTCGTCGTGCGGGCCGGGCTGCACCACGTCCTCGCCCAGCGCGCCCCTCGACCCGTGCAGCACGTGCCAGTTGCTCAGCACGTACGGCGTGCCGTCGGCCCTGTCGTAGACGATGCAGCCGATCGTGCCCGCGCTGACCTTCACGTGGCCGACGCTCGCACCGGGCGCGATCGGGTCGACGCGGGTCTTGCGCTCCACCGCGGCGGCTTCGGACACCACCCTGAAGTCCGGTTTGTAGTCCCGTTGCAGGACGTCCGTCGGGACTTCGACACCGTCCACGACGATCACCGACGGCAGTTCGACGGTGCCCAGCGCCTCCAGTTGTTCCGGCAGCGCCTTCTGCCGCACGGTGAACTGGACGGAGATCTCCTTGGTGGGCTTGCCGTCCTGGTGCTTGTAGCCCACGCCGATGGACGACACGTTGCCGTCGCGCAGGAAGTCGGAGCCCTTGGCGCGGATGAACCGCCGCAGCGAGACCATCAGCTCGTCGCGGCCCTTGGCGGACTTCCTGGGGGCCATGGGGCACTTCCTCTCCGATCACCTTGCTGTCGCCCGGTGTCGGAGGGGTGTTAGCCCTGTCGCGCGCGGCTCACCCGAACAGCCCAGGCTCCACGCGCACCGCGACGATCGGCCGTTCGCCGGTCGTGCACGACGCGGAACTGTTGACGCTCCAGCGGTACCGGCTGAACCCGCCGGTGGCGTCGGAGGCGTAGAACATCATGTGCCCGTAGCCCGCGCCGGTGTGCTGCGTGGACCCGTCGACGATCCGGCTGTCCGGGAACGCCGGGTAGTCACCCACCCCGAACACCCCGTGCGGCTCCGACGTGCAGTCCACGACCTCCACCGCGTACTGCGTCTCGCCCTCGAACGAACTCCGGCCGTCGTAGACCTCCTTGACCTCCCGCACCATCACGATGTGCCCCGTGTTGGTGCCCTGGTCCTGGCGGAAGTCGATCGCGATCAGGTCACCGGGCCGCAGGTCCGCGACCTCGGCGACCACGGCGAAGTGCGGCACCCCGCCACTGGCGAAGGCGTTCAGGTAGCCCCGCGCGTACGGGCTGCGCGACCCGAAGTGCTTCGCGAAGAACCACCGCGTGGCCCACCTCGGGTAGGCCCGCCGCAACACGGCCGTGATGAACGACGCGCACTGGCTCTGGTTCACCCAGCTCTCGGGAACCCCGCGCCTGCCCCACCTGACCACGTTCCGCTGCGCCGGGTCCTTGTAGGTGTTCCGGCCGACGGGGAGGTTGTCGATCAACCGCTCCGCCACGACCAGGTGCGCGGGCCGCCCGTCAGCGGACCGGTCCACAGCGCTGTGGAGAGCCGCCCGAGTGCTTCTCATGGTGGACCACGATAGGTGCGGGGGACGGGGTGCCCGGCGTCCGGGGTTCGTGATCGCGCCAGGTCGCTGTCCGCCCCCGCACCGCCGGTCACACCGCGGAGACCGCCATGAAGACCGCGACGACCAGCGTGAACATGGTCAGAACCGTCGTGATGCCGCTCATGGCCTTGCCCGCCGAGATGAGCAGGCTGGACATCACGCCGATCAGGTTGCGGAGCAGGCGGGAGAGGCCGAGCACCACGATCATGGCGCCGATGAGCCCCATCAGGATGAACGGGCTCCAGTTGGTTGACTGGGTTGCCTGGGCTGTTGCTTGAAGTGTGTGCATCGGTGCCCCCATGGTAGATGGACCTGGTGGGACTTTCAGGTGGGTCACTGAACTTCAGTGAAGTTTCAGCAAGTTGACTGTATGGGGTGACGCGGGCCACAGCAAGACGAAATAAGTGACAAAAGCTGGTCTATGACCGATCGATCAGTCTGTGAACGACTTCGGATGGCGCGATCCAGGCAGGAGATCCATCATGTATCTTGCTCACTTCAGTACATGCGCTGAACTTCACTGAAGGGTGTTGGCACGTGCCTGCCGACCGTCCGCCGCAAGCGCTCGCGCGTCGCCTGAGGGCGTTGCGCGTGGAGCGCTGGCCAGGCCTCTCCATCACCCAGGGCCAGTTGGCCGCGGTGTTCGGCGCGAGCACCCCGCTGCTCTCCTCGTGGGAGAACGGCAAGGTGCCGCCCCCGGCCCGGCTCGCCGCCTACGCCACGTTCTTCGCCACGAAGCGCTCGGTCGAGGGCAAGACCTACCGGGTCCTCGACGAGTCCGAGCTGACCGCCGCCGAGACCGAGGTCCGCGAACGCCTGCTCGCCGACCTGCTCGGCCTGGCCGAGTCCGGCGCCTCGGTGAACCCCGGCCGGGGGTTCTGGTACTTCCCGGACTCGCACATCATCACCATCGTCGTCGCGAAGCTGCCCGCCGAGGAGGTGCCGCGGACCCCGTTCACCGACCCGGCGAACCCCGACTACGTCGAGCTGTACTCCTACGCCGACCTGGACTCGCTGATCGAGCTGCACGGCCACATCCGGTCGGTGAACCCCCGCAGCGTGGTGCACTTCCGCACGGCCGACGCGCTCAGCGAGGACGACTACACGACCCACCTGGTGCTGCTCGGCGGTGTGGACTGGAACATCGCGACCAGGGCCGTCATCGACCAGACCGAGGTGCCGGTGAACCAGGAGGGCCGCCCGAACGTATCCGACGTCGGGGGGTTCGAGGTCGTGGAGGACGGGAGGACGACGGTCTTCTCGCCCGTGTTGGCCGATGGGGAACTGGTCCAGGACGTGGCCCAGTTCTACCGGGGCCTCAACCCGTACAACAGGAAGCGCACGGTCACCATTTGCAGCGGGATGTTCGGTCGCGGCACCCTCGGCGCGGTTCGGGCGCTGACCGACTCGAAGTTCCGCGACCGCAACGAGGGCTACCTCAAGCACCGGTTCGACGGACAGGACGCGTACAGCGTGATCACCAGGGTCTCGGTGGTGAACAGGAAGGTCCTCACCCCGGACTGGACGCTGTCCGAGAACGTCCTGCACGAGTGGTCCGAGGAACACCGGTGAAGCAGAGCGGTGACCACACCTCGCTGCTGGCCAGTGTGGACGGACGGGTGGCGGACGTGGACGCGCTGATCGTCCCGACCAACCGGACGCCGCCCTACCTCCGCACGGTCATGGGCCTCGCCCGCGACGTCGACAGCCACCTCCTGGTCCTGTGCAGCGGGCGCGCCGACGCCGGGAGCACCCTCAGGCTCGCCGAGGACTACGGCGTCGAGGTGACCGCGATCGACGTGGACCACGTGCGCCCCGACGTCCTGCCGAGCTTCAGGACCACCACGATGCTGGCCAGCCAGCGGTTCGAGCGGAAGACGGACACGAGCCTGAAGCGGAACCTCGGACTGCTGTTCGCGAGGTCCGCGGGCTGGGACCGGGTGGTCTTCCTCGACGACGACATCCGGGTCCCGGACCCGCAGGACCTCGCCAGGGCCGCCGGACTGGTCGACGACTACGCCGGGGTCGGCCTGGAGATCGGCGGCTTCCCGGACAACTCGGTGGTCTGCCACGCCTACCGCGCGGTCGGCGGGTTCCAGAACACGTTCGTCGGCGGTGGCGCGCTGGCGATCGGCAGGCGGTCGATGACCTCCTTCTTCCCGAACGTCTACAACGAGGACTGGTTCTTCCTGCTGGACGACGACGGCCTGCTGCCGACCGCCGTGACGGGCCGGGCCGAGCAGAAGCCGTACGACCCGTTCGCGAACGAGCTGAGGGCGCGTGTCGAGGAGTTCGGCGACTGCCTGGCCGAAGGCGTCTTCGCGCTGCTGGACGACGGCCGTCCGATCACCGACGCCGACGCCCGGTACTGGCGCGACTTCCTCGAGAGCCGCCGCGAGCTGATCACCGACGTCCTCGACAAGGTCGAGCTGGCCCGGCGGAGCCCGGCGGACACCCGGCTCATGGTCGCCTCGCTGAAGGCCGCGCGCGGCCGGTGCCTCACCATCACGCCCGAGCTGTGCGTGGACTACCTGGACGCGCTGCGGCAGGACCGCCAGGTGTGGCGGGCGTTCGTCGAATGGCACCCGGCGGGAGATGGGTCGCGGGCGGCTCTGACCAGCCTGGGGTTGTCCGCTGCCGCCAAGGTCACCGTGCGTCGGAAGGCCCCGGCCCTCGTCAGGTAGACCCGACGGTGTTCATGTGGCGAGACGCTCATCCACGCACCGTGACCAGCCATTAGGCTCGGTGGTGCGGCCGGCTGACCGGGCGTGAGGCGGAGCCTGGAGGCAGTGCATGACGTTCACCGAGGGGCGGCAGAAGTGGCTGACCGTCGCCGAGGAGTTGGCGACGGCGTTGCGCGTCGACGCGGCTGAGCGCGATCGGCTCGGCGAGTCGCCGGTGCGGGAGCTGGAGCTGCTGAGGCAGTCCGGGCTGCTGACGATCCCGGACTGGGGCACGCAGCAGGCCGTGACCAGGGTGATCGGTGCCGCGGACGCGAACATCGGGCACCTGCTCGGGTACCACTACCTGCAGATCTGGCGCAGCGGGCTGTTCGACACGCCGTTCGAGACCGGTGACAACCTGTTCTGGGCCGGGGTCAGCAACCCGCTGGACGCGGCGCTGCGGTTGACGCCGGTGGACGGCGGGTTCGTCGTCGACGGGCGGAAGACGTTCGCCACGGGGGCCGCGCTCGCGGACAAGCTGGTCGTCAGCGCGACCCGCGAGGACAACGGCGAGAAGCTGACGTTCCTGCTCGACGGCGGCGCGCCCGGCCTGTCGTTCGCGGGTGACTGGAACAACATGGGGCAGCGCCTCACGGCCAGCGGCGGCGTGGTGTTCGAGAACGTCCCCGTGCCCGCCGCGAACGTGCTCGGCGCGCAACCCGACGGCGACGGATCGCCGCGGTTGTCGTTGGCCGCGCTGGGTTTCCAGCTCGTGCTCGCCCAGCTCTACGTCGCCATCGCCGAAGGCGCGCTCGGCGAGGCCGCTCGCTACACGCGGTCGACCACGCGGCCGTGGTTCCTCAGCGGCGTCGACACCGCCGCGGCCGACCCGTACGTCCTCGCCACCTACGGCGAACTCGTGGCGCAGGTCGAGGCCGCGGGGCTGCTCGCCGACCACGCGTCCGAGGCGCTGCTGGCGGCGTCCGACGCGGGTACGGCGCTGACCGTCGACCAGCGCGGCGCGACGGCCGCCGCGATCTCGTCGGCGAAGGTCTTCTCGACCAGGGTCGTCAACGACACCACGAGCAAGGTGTTCGAGCTGTGCGGGGCCCGCGCGACGGCCTCCGGCTACGGCTTCGACCGGTTCTGGCGCAACTCCCGCACCCTGACCCTGCACGACCCGGTCAGCTACAAGGCGCGCGAGGTGGGGGAGTACTTCCTGACCGGCGGACGGGCACCGTTCACTGGGTACAGCTAATGGAGCCGGTGCTCGCGAACAGCGTCCGGCTGGAGGCCGACGGGGTGCACGTCCTCGACCGCCGCGACTTCCCGTTCGAGCGGAACTGGGTCCGCTGCGAGACGGTCGAGGACGTGGCCAAGGCCATCGAGGACATGGTCACGCAGTCGTCCGGGCCGTACTTCGCGGTGCTGTGGGGGATGGTCCTCGCGGCTCGGGAAGCCGGGGCGTTGCCCGCGGCGGACGCCCGCGCGCACCTGGGCCGGGCGGCCGAGCGGCTGGAGAACACCCGCCGCACCAACAACCACCTGCGCAAGGCCGTCGCCGCGGTGCTGGCGGCCGTGGACGCGGCGGGCCCGACCACCGGCACCGCCCTCGAAGCCGCCGCGCTGGCGGGCGCCGAGGCGGGTGACGAGCGCTACCGGTCCCGCAGCCGGGCGCTGGGCACCTCCACCGCCGCGTTGCTGCCCGACGAGGCCTGCGTGCTCACGCACTGCTGGGCCGACCTGTACCTGACGGAGACGGTCGCCGCCGCTCAGCGGGCTGGCAAGCGATTGCGGTTCATCTGCACGGAGACCCGTCCGTACCTCCAGGGGGCCCGGCTGACCGCGGAGACGCTGGCCGAGATGGGCGTGGACACGACGGTCATCACCGACGGCATGGGAGCGGCCGTGCTCAGTTCCGGCGAGGTGGACGCGCTGGTCACGGCGGGGGACCGGGTGACGATGGACGGGCACGTGGTCAACAAGGTCGGCACCCTGGGCCTGGCCGTGGCCGCGCGGGCGTTCGACGTGCCGTTCCACGCGCTGGTGCAGGCCCCGGACCGGTTGGCGCCCACCGCGGCCGACGTGCCGATCGAGTACCGCGACGGGGCCGAGGTTCTGTCCACGCTGGGGCGGCGGACCGCCAGCCTCCGGGTGCGCGGGCACTACCCGGCGTTCGACGTCACGCCGCCGCGGTTCGTCACGTCGGTCGTCACCGACCGGGGTGTCTACGCTCCGGACCAGTTGGCCGACTACTACCTAGGAGAACAGCGGTGAACACCCCGACGTGGGTAGTCCTGGACATCGAGGGCACCCTCAGCTCGACCGACCAGGTGCTCGTGGTCCTCTACGACTACGCCCGCCCCCGCCTCGGCCCGTGGATCGACGAGCACCCCGACGACCCCACCGTGGTCGAGGCGGTGGCCCAGGTCCGTGACCTCGCGGGCCTCCCCGCCGACGCCACGACCGCGGACGTCGTCACCGTGCTGCACGACTGGATGACCCGCGACCAGAAGATCGCGCCGCTGAAGGTGTTGCAGGGTCTCATCTGGCAGCGCGGGTACGCCGTGGGGGACCTCGTCGCGGAGTTCTTCCCCGACGTCGTCCCGGCGCTGAAGTCGTGGCACGACAACGGTTCCCGCCTGGCGGTCTTCTCGTCCGGCTCGGTCGCCGGGCAGGTCGCGTTCTTCGCGCACACCACCGACGGCGACCTGACCCCGTTGCTGGAGCACCACTTCGACACCGTCAACGCGGGCCCGAAGCGCGAGGAGCAGTCCTACAAGACCATCGCGGACGTGCTCGGAGCGGCTCCCGAGGAGATCGTGTTCTACTCCGACGTGCCCGCCGAACTCCACGCCGCCGCGGCGGCCGGCTGGGGAACCGTTGGGGTGGCCCGGATCGGCGAGCCGTACGGCGAAGCCGACTTCACCCCGCACAGGACGGTCCGCACCCTCCCGTGAACCTGGACGATGCCGGTCGGGCCCTGGCCGCCGAGTGCGCCCGGTACACCGCCATGGGCTGGATGCGCGGGACTTCCGGCAACCTGTCGGTGGTGCTGGACCGCGACCCGCTCCGGCTGGCCGTCACGGTCAGCGGCAAGGACAAGGGCGAACTGACGTCGGACGACGTGGTGGTGGTCGACGCCGCCGGTGAGACCGCCGACCCGGTGAAGATCCCCTCGGCGGAGGCCGGGCTGCACGGTCGCATCGCGGCCGTGTCCGGCGCGGGCGCGGTGGTCCACGTCCACGCCATGGCCCCGGTGGTCGCGGGGGAGCACTGGCCGGACGGCGTTCCGCTGCGCGACCTGGAGATGCTCAAGGGGTTCGGCCGGGCCGCGCACGACGACGACGTGCTGATCCCCGTCGTGCCGAACTCCCAGGACATGCGGGTGCTGGGGGACGCCTTCGAGGCGGGCTACCGCGCGGACACGCCCGCCTTGATCGTGGCCAGGCACGGGGTGTACGTGTGGGGGGACGACCTGCGCCAGGCCAGGCACCGGGCGGAGTGCCTCGACTGGCTGCTCCGCTTCACCGTCGAGACGAGGAGGGCAATCCCATGACCCTGCTGACCGTGTGGCCCGACTCGGACCCGACCGAGGTCCTCACCCGGACCAGCGCGCCCGCCGAGATCGCCGTGGAGCTGATGCGGCTCGGTGTGCGCTACGAGAACTGGCCGGTCGTCGACGGGCTGCCGCCGACGCCCACGTCCGAGGAGGTGCTGGCCGCCTACCGCCCGCACGTGGACCGGGTGGTGGAGACCGAGGGGTACGTCCTCGTGGACGCCATGCACATGACCCCGTCCGACGACCCGGAGTGGGTGGCGAACGCGGCCGCGGCGCGGAAGAAGTTCCTGGCGGAGCACACCCACGACGACGACGAGGACCGGTTCTTCGCCCGTGGCGCGGGCGTGTTCTACCTGCACGTGGAGGGCAAGGTCTACGGCGTCCTGTGCGAGGCCGGGGACCTGTTGAGCGTTCCGAAGAACACCACGCACTGGTTCGACATGGGGACCACGCCGGACTACATCTCGATCCGGTTCTTCCACGACGACGACGGGTGGGTGGGGAACTTCACCGGCAGTCCGATCGCGGAGGGGTTCCCGACGTTCGACGTGTTGATGGCCGGTCATCGGGGCTGAGACCGCTTCCTCCGCCGCCCCGTCCCGTACCGGGGTGGCGGAGGGGTCAGTTCCGGTTTCCGCTGGTCAGGGACTCCAGCTCCGTGGTCAGGTTGTGGCGGGCAGGCGCGGACCAGCGTTCCCGTGCCGTTGTGGTGAGGTAGAGCGGGTCCCGCTTCACGAGCGAGGTCAGCACCGCGGCCCTGCCCACCCGCCACGCGTCCTCGGGCACGTGCGCGTACTCGCGTCGCACCGCCGCCCGGTAGCGCTCGTAGCCCGCCGGGTCGGATCCCAGCACGGCCAGGTCCGCGTCGAGCAGCGCCTCCGCGAGCCGGTCCCCGGCCGGGGCCTCGTGCGTCAACGTGGCCAGGACCAGGTTCTCCACCCGCGTCACGTCCCCGGTCGCCACCCCGGCCCCGGTCAGGTGGTCTCGAGCCCACTCGGCCGAGCGGCGCTCGTCGTCCCCCGGCTTCCCGTCGTACACGACGTCATGCGCCAGCGCCGCCAGTGTCACCACGGCGATCTCCCTGGCGTCGTGCTCCGCGCACAGGGCCACCGCGTCCCGCGCGACCTGCCGCACGTGGTCGGCGTTGTGGTAGCCGCGGTGCGGCTCGGTGTACCTCTCGCACAGGTCGGTGGGCCGGGGTACCCCGCCCAGCGCGCGAACAGCGTCGTCCCACAGTGCTTCCAACTCACACCCCGCTCGGCAACGTCATCGTGAAGCAGGCCCCGCCCTCGGGAGCCGGGCCCGCCGTGATGGTCCCACCCAACCGCGTGACCAGACCGTGCACCAACGCCAACCCCACGCCCGTCCCCACCGGTCGGGTGGTCGAGTACTTGGCGTGCAGCGCGCCCCGGTCGAAGGCGATGGCGTAGTCCTCTTCGGACAGTCCGGGCCCGCCGTCGCGCACCTGGAGCACCGAACCCAGCGACAGCACCACCACCCGGCCCGCGGGCGTGACCCGGACCGCGTTCTCCAGCAACCCGTCCATCACCTGCCGGATCCGCCGGGCGTCGGTCGACACCACGACGGGGGCGTCCGGGACCTCCAGGCTGAACACGACGCCCTTGGCCGCGCAGCGGGCGTGCCACACGTCCGCTGCCGCGCGGACGACCGGGACCAGGTCGACGGGGGCGACGTCGAGGCGGAAGTCGTCCGCCCCCAGCCTGGCCAGGTCCAGCAGGTCCGACACCAGGCGGTCCAGCCTCCTGGCCTCGCCCTGGATGGTCCGCCCGACGTCCACCACGTCCGGGCCGGTCACCACGCCGTCGGCCAACGACTCGGAGAACCCGATGACCGCCGTCAACGGCGTCCGCAGCTCGTGCGACACCGACAGCAGGAACTCCCGCTGCCGCGACTCGCTGCGCCGCAACGCGTCCGCCAGCCCGTTGACCGCCCCGGCCACCTCGGCGACCTCGGTGGGCCCGTGCTCGGGCGCCCGCAGGTCGCGCCGCCCCGAACTCATCGCCAACGCCACCCCGGCCGTGCGGCGCAGCGGCCGCGATAGCAGGTTCCCCAGCACCAACCCGGCCACCCCGGCGATCAGCAGCCCGAGCCCCAGCGCCAAGGCGATGTTCCGCACCAGCTTCCGGGTCGTGGAGGTCCCGTAGTCGGCCTCCTGCACCAGGGCGAACCGGTCGCGCACCTCCACGATCCACCCGCCGGTGACCTCGCTCTTCCGCCCGGCGTCCCGAACGGCCTGGACGGCGGCCTCGTCCCCGCGCAGGACCCCGTTCCCGCCGATCCGCACCACGGAGATCTTCTGCCCCTGCAACACGGCCACGACCCGGCCGCGCGGCGTCTCCCCGATCTGGTCGGCCACCGTGTCGGCCTGGTTCGCCAACGCCGTCCGGCTCACCTCGCGAGCCGTGTTCACCACCAGCCGCAAGGACACCAGCCCGGCGACGATCACCGCGATCCCGGCGACCGCCAGGCACAGCGCGGTGATCCGGAACGCCAGGCTGGACCTCACGGCGCCTCCACCGAGTAGCCGACGCCCCGCACGGTGCGGATCGGGCTGTGCGCGCCGAGCTTCGCGCGCAACTGGGCCACGTGCACGTCGACGGTGCGGGTGCCCGCTACCGCCGCGTACCCCCACACCGCGCTGAGCAACTGCTCCCGCTCGAACACCCGGCCGGGGTGCTTCATCAGGTGCGCGAGCAGCTCGAACTCGGTCGACGTCAGCGGCACCTCGGCGTCGCCCGCCCACACCCGCCGTCGCTCCGCGTCCAGCCGCACGGCGCCCACGACCTGCTCGGGCGCGCTCGCGTGCGCACCGCGCCGGAGCACGGTGCGCACGCGAGCCGCCAGTTCACGCGGGCTGAACGGCTTGGTGACGTAATCGTCCGCGCCCATCTCCAGCCCCAGCACCCGGTCGACCTCGTCGTCCCGCGCCGTCACGAACAGCACCGGCGTCCAGTCGCCCGCCGCGCGCATCGTCCGGCACACCTCGACCCCGTCGATGCCGGGCAGGCCGACGTCCAGCAGCACCGCGACCGGCTTCAACCGCCGCACCGCGGCCAGCGCCGCCAGGCCGTCGGACTCGACGTGCACGCCGAAACCGTCCCGGCGCAGGTAGAGCGAGATCAGGTCGGCGATGGCGCGCTCGTCCTCGACCACCAGCACGAGGCCGCGAGCAGACTGGTCCGGTTGCACGGTGGGCCATGCTGTCACGGTTCGTCGAGGTCGGCCTCGATGCCGTTCAGCGTCGACTCGATGCTGCTCAACTCCGAGTCCGGGTCACCGGTCCGCGGCGCGGACTCGTCCTGGCAGCCCGAGAGCCCCACCGCGGCCATCAGCGCGAAGACGACGGCCAACGCCCTCACTTCGTGCCGCCGGGGTAGGCGCAGTGCTCGGTCTGGAACGTGTCGATCCGCTTCTGCGCGTCGCCCAGCTTCGTGACGCGCTCACCCCGCAGTTCCCGGCGAGCGTCGAACAACTTCGCCTTCGACTCCTTGCCCGCGTCCCGAGCGATCTTGGCCTGCGCCTCCAACCACTTCGTCGAACCGCGCGTGTTCGCGTCGCCGTTGATCCGATCGGTCGCGGCCTTGATCCGCGCCTCGATCTTCGGCACACGCTCCTCACACCGCTTCTTCACCTGCTCGGCGCTGATCGTCATGGGTGCGGGGCCGGTCGGGGTCTCATCGGCGCTGGCCATGCCGGAGAGCGCGAGCCCCAGCGCCGCGGAGGTGCCCGCGACGGCGATGATGCGAGTCCAAGTGGTCATGGGGAGAACTGTGACGGGCGCGGGTGAGTGGATCGTGCGACGAATGTTCGGGTTCTGCAAAGACCGTCGATCACGGCACCTGGTCACGCCACAGCAACGCCACCCCGTGCCCCGGCAGCAGCCACGACCGCACGTCCAGGTCGCCCAGTTCGTCCGCCCGCAGCCACCGCGCCGACGACGTGTTGGACCGGAACGTGAACGGCACGATGCGGAACTCCCTGGTGGGGGCGCCGTCAAGGGTCAGCTCCTTCGCGTTCATGGTGATCCGCTCGACGTAGCAGGGGTACGGCGACTGCCAGTAGCAGTACCCGTCGTCGATCCGCTGCCTCGTCGTCGACCGCACCGTGAGCCGCTCGATGGCGTGCACCACGTGGTCGTCGTCGGCGATCCCGCTCAGGTCGCACTTGAAGATTCGCAGGTCCGACATGTGGCTGCGCGGGTTCTGCCGGGGCAGCGGCCCCATCGACTCGCGGAAAAACGTCAGGTAGTCGGCCCAGCGGTCGAACTTCACGTCCAGCAACCGGATCCGGCTCGACTCGGCGACCCGGCGCTGGCCCTCGCCGTCGATGTAGTCGATGCCGATCCGCACCGACTGGACCATGTCCTCGGTGGAGTCCCGGAACAGCGAGGTGTCCGGGATGAACCACAGCTCGAACAGCGGCAGCCGGGACCCGTTGATGATCGAGTCCCGGAGCAGCGCGTTGCTCGTGGCGAAGATGACGAACTGGTCCACGGCCACGTTCTTCTTGAAGCTGTAGCTCACCGTCGACGTCAGGTGGTACGTCTCGTAGTCGACGGCCCGCAGCTCGTAGTCCACCGTCGTGTGGGTGCTGATCGTCAGGTCGCCGCCGAGCGGGCGCAGCCCCTCACCGCCCAGCACGCCGGTCAGCACGTCGTCGTTCGCGTCGTTCTCGCCGTAGATGGACGACAGGAACGTCCGCATCACCTGTTGCGGCAGCAGGGTTTCCACGATTCCCGGCCCGGCGATCCTGGCGATCTCCGACAGCAACCGGTGGTGTAGGTACAGCTCGTAGACGGCCAGCAGGAGTGCACAAATGACAAGCAAGGGCCACAGTTCGAAGAGCAGTCGGTGCATGGCGTGCTGGGTTCGAGGGTGTCCAGGATTCCGGTCAGATCAGCGCTTCCGGCCGATTCGTACCTGGCGAATCCGAACGTGCGCTCAAGTGGTCTGCTGTCGGCGGGGCATGTTGTGGTTGGACTAACCCGGTTCACCGCCGAGGTTGTTCTGGTTGGAAGATGATTCAGCTGAAGTATTCGAACTCTTGGCTTCCACAGTTGATTGGCGGAGTTGCCGACTGATTCTGTTCGAATTAGGTCACCCGATGAGTATGGTGTCACCATATTGCCGCGACTCCGTGGCCGTCGAGCAACCACTTGTCGAGCTTCATCGACAGGCGTGAGTCGTGTATGTCCACGATGCTGGACTCGGAGTCGGCGACGAACAGTTGAAACCTGACCTTGTGCCCGCTGACCAGTGCCACGGAGTTCGCGTCCACGGTGATCTGCCTGAGGAACATGGGGCGGTCGGCGTACCAGTACAAGAAGTGCTCGTCGTAGTTGATGTCGAACTTGTACTCGGCTCGTACCTTCTGGGTTCCGGTGAGTACCGTCCCCTTGGGTAGGCGGAAGACTATGAAGTCGTCGTGCGTCATCCCCGTTGGTGGTGAGAGGAGGGTTGCCTGCTCTGCTCGAGGGACTGGGATGAATCGCAGTTCCTGGAACCGTCCGGAGTCGTCCTTGTGGTAGAGCTTGATCCTTGCCTGGAGGTACTTCTGGATGGTCTTCAGGTCCATGTCGCTCGGGATGGAGATGATGTCGAAGAATCCGAAGCTCGATGTCGAGAGGGCGGTGGTGTACTCCGCGCCTTTGGTGACTCCTAGGTGGACGTTCGTCAGTTCCGCCTCGAGTCCGATCGACATGAAGACCGAAACGGTCTTCTCGTTCGCTTCGAGTGTTCGCAGTTCGACGGTGACCTCGTCGTAGGGCGTCTTGGGAGACGCTATCTGGCTCACGACGGATTCGATCTCCTTGGTGCTCTTGAAGAGTCGTTGTGCCGCGCGCTTGAGCATCTCCCTGGGATCGGCCGACTCCATGGCCATGGAGGTGGCTCTTTCGGGGAGGACGTCGCGCACCTGAATCTTGAGGTCGCTCAAGTCCTGCTCGATCGTGCTCAACGTCTTGGCCTGCATGTGTGAGCGCACCAGTTCGAAGTAGAGCGAAACCAGCAGCAGCAGGAACAGGTCGCGCGTCAAGCCGCGCAAGCTGGCGCCGATGCTCTCCCCGACCTTCTGGCCGAACAGGGCGGAGATCACGATTCCCGGAGCGGGTGTGTTGACCAGCACGATCATCGAGATGATCGAGATGAAGAACGTCAGTGATCGCGGCAGGACTCGTCTTGCGGGCGGCGCGGCCACCACTCCCCCTTAGTTCGCTGACGATGGCGTTCGGGTCCCAGGTAGCGGCGCTGTGGTTTGGCTTCGGACGATCAAAACCGCACCGTTCAACAGACGGTTCTAGCAGTTCAACGCACTCGAAGTCCTCGCGGGAGCGAAGGACCACCCACTCGGCGGTGGACTAGTGCCGCCGGTCGACCGGCGGCACTAGTGCCGCTTCGAGTTGGTCGTCCGCCGCGTCCCGGTACTCCGGGAACCGCCGTTCCAGGACCGTCAGCCACCCGGCCGCGTGGAGGCGCCGCAGTCGTAGGGGGAAGGCCAGGTCGCCGCGGGGGTGGAGGTAGGTGGAGGCGGCGTGCATCCCGTCGAGTCTGCCGGTCAGGGCGAGGCAGGCCAGGTCCCACGTGACGGGGCCGCGCCAGGTGTCCTCGAAGTCGTTCCACAGCGGTCCGCGGGCGGTCATGAGCAGGTTGCCGGGGTGGGCGTCGCCGTGCAGTGGTTGGACGTCGTCGGCAGGCCAGTGCGCCACCAGGGCGTCGCGCACGGCCGTGAAGGACGCCAGTTCGGCTGGTGAACGGGTCCAGCCCGCGCGGGCGGCGTCGATGTCTGCCAAGGGGCCGCGGGTGGGGAGTGGGCCGGGGTAGGAGCGGAGTTCGGTGTGGAGTTCCGCTAGCCGGACGGCGAAGTCGGTGGGTACGCGGGTGGGGTCGTGGGGGACCCAGGTCGCGAAGCTGACCACCATCCCGTCCTGCGTGAACGGGCCCGCGGGCACGTCGGCGGGCGGGCCTACGACCGGTACGCCGCGGTCCGCCAGGTAGGTCGTCACGTCCACCGCGCGCCGGAAGTGCTCGACCACGTCCACCCGCGCCAGCGCCGTGCTGGTCGCGACCCGTGCCACGACCGGGGCCGGGCGCAGGTGGACGAGGAGGTTGCTGACGTCGCGCAGCACCACCGGGTCGGTCGCGCGCAGGCCCAGGGAGCCCGCGGCGGCCACCGCGGCGCGCACGCCGCGTCGGGTCAGCTCATCCACGGCCGGCCACGTTGGAGGTGAGCCGCCGCAGGGAGACCCTGAGCCGCTCGACCTCGGCCTCGGACATGCCGATCGCCGCCCCGATGGCGGGCGTGATGGCGCCGGTCGCCTCGCGCATCGCCGACCCCTCGGGCGTCAGGCCGACCTGCACCGAGCGCTCGTCGTCGATCCGGCGTTGCCTAGTGATCAGCCCCGCGGCCTCCAGGCGCTTGAGCAGCGGGGTCAACGTGCCGTAGTCGAGCTGGAGGGCGTCGCCGAGGTCCTTGACGGGCATGGACTCGCGTTCCCACAGCGCGACCATCACCAGGTACTGGGGGTAGGTCAGGCCCAGGTCCTGGAGCAGCGGGCGGTAGGCGGCGGTCAGCGCCCTGGACGCCGCGTAGAGCGCGAAGCACAGCAGGTCGTCGACGGCTGACGTGCGGTCTTCCGGAGTCGTGGTCATCGGTCACCCTTTCCAGGTCGCTGCTCCCATGATGCCACGTACCCCAGTAGTCCGCCTAAAAGTAACTTGCGCACAAGTTAAACGTGCGCTAGCTTCGTGGCATCGGCTTCGACCTGAAGGAGAACGAGATGAGCACCAACCCCACCGTCGTCCTGGTCCACGGCGCGTTCGCGGACGGTTCGAGCTGGGCCCCGGTCGTCGAACGCCTCCGGGCGCGGGGGATCGACTCGCTCGCGGTCAGCAACCCGCTGCGCGGCCTCACCTACGACGGTGACTACGTGGCGAGCGTCGTCAACCAGATCGACGGCCCGGTCCTGCTGGTGGGCCACTCCTACGGCGGCCCGGTCATCACCCACGCGGGATCGAAGGCCGAGAACGTGAAGGGCCTGGTCTACGTGGCCTCGTTCGGCATCGACAAGGGCGAGAGCGCGCTCGGCTCCGTCGCCGAGTTCCCCGAGGTCGAACTGGGCACGTCGCTCGTACCGCGGCAGTTCCCGACCGCCGAGGGCACCGACACCGAGTTCACCATCCGCCAGGACGCGTTCGCCAGCGTGTTCGCCGCCGACCTGCCCGCCGAGTTCACCGCCACGGCCGCCGTCAGCCAGCGCCCGGTGGCGCAGGGCGCGCTCGGTGAGCCGCTGGGCGTCGAGCCCGCCTGGAAGACCCTGCCGTCGTGGTTCGCCGTGGCGACCGCCGACAACGCCATCCACCCGGACTCGCAGCGCGCCGCCGCCAAGCGCCTCGGCGCCACCACCGTCGAGGTGGACGGCGGGTCGCACGCCATCGCCGTGTCCCGCCCGGACGAGGTCGTGGCCCTGATCGTCGCCGCCGTGAGCGCTGTCGCGTAACCCGCTGCCCTGGACAGAGGGGGCCCGCCGACACCGGCGGGCCCCCTCCCGCGTGCTCAGCCCCGTTCGAGCAGGGCCTTCATCTCGTCGATCTCGGCCCGCTGAGCGGCGAAGACACCCGCCGCGAACTGCTTGACCTTGTCGTCGGAGCCCGCGGACAACTGCTGGTTCGCCATGTCGAGGGCGCCCTCGTGGTGCTCGACCATCGCGGTCAGCCAGGCGCGGTCGAAGTCCGCGCCGGTCAGACCGGTCAGCGCGGACGTGTCGACCATGCCCGCCATGTCGTCACCGGAGTGACCGGAGTGACCGGCCTCGACGGGCTCGCCCCACGCCTCCAGCCAGCCGGTCAGGGTGTCGATCTCCGGCTGCTGGGCCTTCTTGACGGCCGTGGCCAACTCGACGACCTCGGGGTTCGTGGTGCGGCCGTCGACGAGGTCGGCCATCTCCACGGCCTGGGCGTGGTGCGGGATCATCCGCTGGGCGAACGCCACGTCGGCGTCGTTGGCGGAGCCGCAGGCGGTCAGGGTGATGAGCGCGGCCGAGATGGCCGCGCCGAGGAACGCGGTGCGCATGGGAAAGTCCTGTTCGGAGTAGGTGCCGGGGCGGGAGCGGATCGCTCCTACAGCCGCAGCACGCACAACCGGGACAGGTCGGGGGCGCGCCACGCGGGTGACCGCTCACGGGGGCGGCAGACGACCGGCGCGCGCTCGGCCGCCGTCGTCACGGGCAGGACCCCGCCCCTGGTCAGGCGCAGCGCGAGCAGGCCGAAGGCCGTGATGACCAGTCCGAGGCACAGGTGCAGGCCGCCGTCGCGCTCCTCGTGGTCCGCGGGCGCGTGGTGCGGATCCACAACGGACATCTCCACAGTGGAAGCCGCGTGGACCGGCGCCGCCACCTGGTGCATGGAGAGCACGCCGAACAGCAGCGCGAGCACCACCAAGCCCCGTGTGAGCACGGGGCGACCTTACCCGCCGAGCGGGTGTGACCTGGGCTACGCGCGTGCGGGGTGGTCATCCCCCGACACGCCGCCGCTGATAGCGCGGTCTACGATCCGGTGAGCCACTGGGCGGTCCTCGCCGTTCGATGGCGCCCGAACGACGTTGGTCCCACCAAGGCCACCATGTAGGTGAACAGTGCAGGAGGCACCGTGACGGCCGTAGCCCCGCAGCCGATCGCTACGCGTCCTTTCCCGGCGCGCGAAGCGGTCAAGGGTTCGTTCCTGCTGCGGATGTTCCGCACCACGGACCACAAGCAGATCGGCATTCTTTACCTGGTCACCTCGTTCGCCTTCTTCATGGTGGGCGGCGCGATGGCCATGTTGATCCGCACCGAGCTGGCTCAGCCCGGGATGCAGTTCCTGTCCAGCGAGCAGTACAACCAGCTCTTCACGATGCACGGCACCGTGATGCTGC
Source organism: Umezawaea endophytica (assembly GCF_025061645.1). Lineage (GTDB taxonomy): Bacteria > Actinomycetota > Actinomycetes > Mycobacteriales > Pseudonocardiaceae > Umezawaea > Umezawaea endophytica. The sequence continues at coordinate 117,743 of NZ_JANYMP010000002.1, forward strand.
TGTTGTACGCGACCCCGATCGTGTTCGGCTTCGCGAACTTCATCCTGCCGTTGCAGATCGGGTCGCCCGACGTGGCGTTCCCGCGGCTCAACGCCTTCTCGTACTGGCTGTACCTCTTCGGTGGCCTGATCGTGATGTCGGGCTTCGTGACGCCCGGCGGCGCCGCCGACTTCGGCTGGTTCGCCTACACGCCGCTGAGCAACGCCATCCACTCGCCCGGCGTCGGCGCCGACCTGTGGATCACGGGCCTGGTCATCGGTGGTCTCGGCACGATCCTCGGCGCCGTGAACATGATCACCACGGTGGTCTGCCTGCGCGCGCCCGGCATGACGATGTTCCGCATGCCGATCTTCACCTGGAACATCCTGGTGACGAGCATCCTCGTGCTGCTGGCGTTCCCGATCCTGACCGCGGCCCTGCTGGGCCTGCTGGCCGATCGACACCTCGGCGCGCACGTGTTCGACCCGGCCAACGGCGGTGTGATCCTCTGGCAGCACCTCTTCTGGTTCTTCGGCCACCCGGAGGTCTACATCGTCGCTTTGCCGTTCTTCGGCATCGTGTCGGAGATCTTCCCGGTGTTCAGCCGGAAACCGGTGTTCGGCTACAACGGCCTGGTCTACGCGACGCTGGGCATCGCGGCCCTGTCCGTGGCCGTGTGGGCGCACCACATGTACGCCACCGGCGCCGTGCTGCTGCCGTTCTTCGCCTTCATGACCTTCCTGATCGCGGTCCCGACCGGCGTGAAGTTCTTCAACTGGATCGGCACGATGTGGAAGGGGCAGTTGACCTTCGAGACCCCGATGCTGTTCAGCATCGGCTTCATCGTGACGTTCCTCTTCGGTGGTCTGTCCGGCGTGCTGCTGGCCGCCCCGGCGATCGACTTCCACGTCTCGGACACGTACTTCGTGGTGGCGCACTTCCACTACGTGCTCTACGGCACGATCGTGTTCGCCACGTTCGCTGGCATCTACTTCTGGTTCCCGAAGATCACCGGCCGGATGCTCGACGAGCCGCTGGGCAAGCTGCACTTCTGGACCACGTTCCTCGGCTTCCACGCGACGTTCCTCGTCCAGCACTGGCTGGGCAACGAGGGCATGCCGCGCCGGTACGCCGACTACCTGGCCAGCGACGGCTTCACCACGCTGAACACGATCTCGACGATCGGCGCGTACGTCCTCGGCGCTTCGACGCTCCCGTTCATCTGGAACGTCTTCAAGAGCTACCGGTACGGCGAGGTCGTGACGGTGGACGACCCGTGGGGCTTCGGCAACTCGCTGGAGTGGGCCACGTCGTGCCCGCCGCCGCGGCACAACTTCACCGAGCTGCCCCGGATCCGCTCCGAGCGCCCGGCGTTCGAGCTGCACTACCCGCACATGATCGAGCGCATCCACAACGAGGCGCACGTGACGTTCACCGGCAAGACCATCCCGCACGACGAGGCCACCCCGGCCCTCTCCGAGATGGCCACGAACGTGGTGGAGTCCGGCACGGCGGCCGGCGCCGCCGAGCCCGACCACAAGTAGCCTGAGCGCAGGTTCAACGTCGAGCCCCGACAGCCGCCCCGGCTGTCGGGGTTCTTCGCATTCCGGAGGAGTTCAGTGACCATGGCCAAGGCCACGCCAGTGCTGATCACGGTGACCGGACCGGACAAGCCGGGGGTCTCCTCGGTGTTGTTCGCGGTGTTGACCCGCCACGGCGTCGACGTGCTCGACGTGGAGCAGGTCGTCATCCGCGGCAGGCTGGTCCTGGGGGTGCTGGTCGAGGCCGACCACGACCCCGAGGGCCTCCAGGAAGCCGTCGAGCAGGCCATGGCGACGGTGTCCATGCACGTGGAGATCGAGCTGGGCGCGGACTCGAGGCGGACCGCGCGGCTGGAGTCCAGCCACGTGCTGATCGTGCTCGGCCGTCCGGTGACGGCGCGGGCGTTCACCGAGGTGGCGCGCAGGCTCGCGTCGCTCGGCGTGAACATCGACGCCATCCGAGGGGTGGCCGACTACCCGGTGACGGGGCTGGAGCTGCGGGTTTCGGTCGCCGACGACACCGAGGAGAGCGACGCCGAGCTGCGGTCCGCGCTGGCGGACGTGTCCGTGCGGGTCGGACTGGACGTGGCCGTGGAACGGGCCGGCCTGGCCCGGCGGGCGAAGCGGCTGGTGGTGTTCGACGTCGACTCCACGCTCATCCAGGGCGAGGTGATCGAGATGCTGGCCGCGCACGTCGGGTGCGAGGACAAGGTCCGCGACATCACCGAGGCCGCCATGCGCGGCGAGCTGGACTTCACCGAGTCGCTGCGCCGCCGCGTCGCCCTGCTGGAGGGCCTGCCGGAGGAGGTGCTGGACGAGGTCGGCGCGAACCTGGAGCTGACGCCCGGCGCGCGCACCACGGTTCGCACGCTCAAGCGCCTCGGCTTCCGCTGCGGGGTCGTGTCCGGCGGGTTCACCAGGGTGATCAAGGGCCTGGTCGAGGATCTGGACCTGGACTTCTGCGCGGCGAACGAGCTGGAGGTCGTCGACGGGAAGCTGACCGGCCGGGTCGTCGGCGACGTGGTCGACCGGGCGGGCAAGGCCGTGGCGCTGCGCCGGTTCGCCGAGGAGGCGGACGTGCCGCTCGCGCAGTGCGTGGCGGTCGGCGACGGCGCCAACGACATCGACATGCTCGGCGCCGCTGGTCTCGGGGTGGCGTTCAACGCCAAGCCCGCGCTGCGCGAGGTCGCCGATACCGCCCTGTCCCACCCGTTCCTGGACGCCGTGCTGTTCGTGCTCGGCGTGACCAGGGGCGAGGTCGAGGCCGCGGACGCCGCTGACGGGTTGGAGCTGGTCCGGCCGTGAACGAGGTGCTGGAACTGCTGGTCGGCCGCAGCTACTCGACCGACGCGGAGGACCCCGCGCTGGTGCGCGCGATGCCCGTGGTGCTGCACATCGAACGAGCCGAGCCGCCGAACCGGACCGCGATCCTGGAGGCCGCCGCGGCGGCGGCCATCGCCGTCTGCCTCGACCCCAGGGCCGAGCCGGAGGGGGAGTGGCACGACGAGGTGGTCACGTGGATCCACGGCCGGATCCGCAAGGTGACCCGGCGGGCCCGTGGCGCGCACTGGGAGGCCGTGCAGGCGCTGCCCGGTGTGACGATCTCGGTGGGCGGAGCGGAGGCGCGGGCACTGGTGCCCGGCCTGGTCGTGGCGGCGCCGAAGGAGCTGACCCGGTTGCAGATCTCCGGCAGCGAACTGCCGGAGGACGAGCCGGGTCCGGTGCCCGCGGACGTGCCGGTGCTGTGGCTGAACCCGAAGGTGCCGATGACGGCGGGCAAGGCGGCGGCGCAGGTCGGCCACGGCACGATGCTGCTCGCGCCGACGTTGTCGGAGGAACGGCTGAAGTCCTGGGCCGCCAACGAGTTCCGCACCGCCGTCCGCACGCCGTCGGTCGAGGAGTGGCAGGCGTTGCTGGACGGCGGCGCGGTGGCCGTGCGGGACGCGGGTTTCACGGAGGTGGAACCGGGCACCACGACGGTCATCGCCGAGTGGCCGGGGGTTTGAGGCGGGCCCGAATTGGGGTAATGACGAGGTGTGGGCCTATTCGACACGCTCGACGACCGCCTCGGTGACCGCCTGGAGGGCGTGCTCTGCGCCCACCACGATCGACGTCTGACGAAGCTCGGCTGGGGAGAGGTGCTGGGGGACGGCGCCACGGGGTGGTTCTCACCCCGTTCGCCGGTCCGGCACGGCAACCGGGTGCGGGTGCTCGTCGACGGGTCGGAAGCCCTGCCGATGATCGCCGCGGCGATCGAGGGGGCCCGGTCGCACGTCCACATCGCTTCGTGGTGCGCGGATCCGGACTTCCGGTTGAGCCGCGAGCCCGGCGAGCCCACCTTCAGCGAACTCCTCACCACCGTGGCGGACCGGGTGCCGGTCCGGCTGCTGCTGTGGGCCGGTCCGCCGGTGCCGATGTTCGAGCCGACCCGCAAACGCGTGCTGCGCAACAAGAAGAGGTTCACCGAGAACAGCGCGGTCCAGTGCGTGTTGGACTCCCGCGAACGCTCGATGCACTGCCACCACGAGAAGATCGTGGTGATTGACGACGAGGTCGCCTTCGTCGGCGGCATCGACTTCACCGCTCTCGACGGCGATCGGCACGACAGCCACGAGCACCCGGCCGAACGCCCCATCGGCTGGCACGACCTCAGCTCGCGGATCGAGGGGCCCGCGGTGGCGGACGTGGCCGAGCACTTCCGCAGCCGGTGGACCGAGGTGGCCGGGCAGGAACTGCCGAAGCCCGCGGTCCCGGCACAGGTGGGGACCTCGTCCGTCCAGGTCACCCGCACGATCCCGGAGCGGAACTACGACTTCGCCCCGCGCGGCGAGTTCAGCATCCTCGACTCGTACCTGCGCGCGCTCCGGTCGGCGGAACACCTGGTGTACCTGGAGAACCAGTTCCTCTGGTCGCCCGAGGTCACCGAGATCCTGATCGACAAGCTGAAGGACCCGCCGAACGACGACTTCCGCGTCGTGCTGGTCCTGCCCCGCAAGCCCAGCAACGGGTCCGACACGACCAGGGGGCAACTGGGGCGGCTGCTCGACGCCGACGACGGTGGCCGCCGCCTCGTCGCGTCCACCATCCACACCCACGACGGCGAGCGCACCACCCAGGTGTACGTGCACGCCAAGCTGGGGATCGTCGACGACCGCTGGCTCACTGTCGGCTCGGCCAACCTCAACGAGCACTCGCTGTTCAACGACACCGAGGTCAACATCGTCACCGACGACCCGGCCATCGCTCGGGACACCCGGCTCCGGCTCTGGTCGGAGCACCTGCAACGCCCGGTGCGCGAGATCGACGGGAACCCGGCCGAGGTCGTCGACCGGATCTGGCGGCCCGCGATGGAGGGCGAGGGCAGGCTGACCGAGCTGCCCAGCGTCTCCCGCCGGGCCGCGAGGTTGCAGGGTCCGCTGCGCGGCCTGCTCGTCGACGGTTAGGCGTCCACCGCCGCGTCCAGGCGCTTCAACGCGGCCCGCACCACCTCGGGGTCGTACGTGGTCCAGTACGGCGGCAGCGAGGCGCGGAGGAAGCCGCCGTACCTGGCCGTCGCCAGCCGGGGGTCGAGGATCGCCACGACGCCCTTGTCGTTCATCGAGCGCAGCAGGCGGCCCGCTCCCTGGGCCAGCAGCAGGGCGGCGTGCGTCGCGGCGACCGTCAGGAACCCGTTGCCGCCGCGTTCGGACACGGCCTTCTGCCGCGCGGACGCGAGCGGGTCGTCGGGGCGGGGGAACGGGATCCGGTCCATGATCACGAGTTGCAGCGACGGGCCGGGGACGTCGACGCCCTGCCAGAGGGACAGGGTGCCGAACAGGCAGCTCCTCGGGTCCTCGGAGAACTTCTTCACCAGTTGGCCGGTGGCGTCGTCACCCTGGCAGAAGACGGTGTAGTCCAGCTTGTCCCGCAACGCCTCCGCGGCGGACTTGGCCGCGCGCATGGAGGAGAACAGGCCCAGGGTGCGCCCGCCCGCCGCGTTGACCAGGCCCTCGATCTCGTCCACGTAGGACGGCGGCAGCCCGTCGCGGCCGGGAGGCGGCAGGTGCCTCGCCACGTACAGGATGCCGCTGCTGCCGTGCTGGAACGGGGAGCCGACGTCGAGGCCGGTCCAGCGGATGGGCGCCGCGTCCGACGGCGGTTCCTTCTCCGTGGCGGTGCCCTCGGCCTTGCGGTTCTGCGAGGACGCCGGGAGGCCCCACTGGCGGGCGAGCGTGTCGAACGTGCCGCCCAACGTCAGCGTCGCCGACGTCAGCACGGTGGTGCGCTTGCCGAACAGCTTCTCGCGCAGCAGGCCGCCCACGCCGAGCGGGGCGACCCGGAGGGTCGGGGCCCGGCCGCGGTCGGCGAAGTCGCCGGACACCCAGACGACGTCGCGCTCCTCGTCGAAGGCGTCGAGGATCCGCACGGCGCCGTCGTGGACCTCCTCGAGGAGGGACAGCGCCAGCTTGCGGTTGGTCGTGCCCTCGACGTCCTCCTTGCGCTCCGGGCCCAGCGAGCTGATGCAGGCGTGGGAGGCGTCCCGGATGGCGGCGAGGGTGCCCGCCAGCGCGCGGGGGAGTTCGTCCATCCGGCCGACGGGCAGGTCTTCCAGGAGCATCGCCAGGCCGTCGCTGGCCTCGGCCATGCGGTCCGCGACGTCCTGGTCGATCAGCCTGCCGCAGCGCCGTGCGGCGGCGGCGATGGCCGCCGCGCTCAGCTCCTCGGTCGCCACGGACGTCACCCGGTCGACCAAGTCGTGCGCCTCGTCGATCACGACGACGTCGTGCTCCGGGAGCACCTGGAAGCCCTCGAGCGCGTCGATGGCGAGCATCGCGTGGTTCGTCACCACCACGTCGGCCTTGCCCGCCTCGGCTCGGGCGCGTTCGGCGAAGCAGTCGACGCCGATGGGGCACTTGGCGACGCCCAGGCACTCGCGGGCGGTGACGGACACCTGCTTCCAGGCCTGCTCCGTGACGCCGGGCACCAGCTCGTCGCGGTCGCCGGTCTCGGTCTCCGACGACCACTCGTGGAGGCGCTTCACCTCGCGGCCCAGCCGGGACACGGCGAAGGGGTCGAAGAGGGCGCCGTTGTCCGGCTCGTCCGGGGCACCGGAGTGCAGCCGGTGCATGCACAGGTAGTTGCGCCTGCCCTTGAGGATCGCGAAGTCGGGTTCGCGGCCCAGTTCCTTCTTGAGGGCCTTGGACAGGCGGGGGAGGTCGCGGTCGACCAGTTGCCGCTGGAGGGCGATGGTCGCCGTGGAGATCACGACGGTGGCCTCCTCGGCCACCGCGTGGCGCAGGGAGGGCACCAGGTACGCCAAGGACTTGCCGGTACCGGTACCCGCCTGGACCGCCAGGTGCTCACCCGTGCGGATCGAGTGGTCGACCGCCTCGGCCATCTCCACCTGGCCCGACCGCTCGGCTCCGCCCACCGACTCCACGGCGGTGGCTAGCAGGGCGCGGGTGTCGGGAATCGCGGTCTTGGCGGGCACACCCGAGAAGGTACCCGGAGGGTCCGACGGTTTCGCACGCCAGTGGCAGGCGGGCGGTGGCACCGGTGTGCGCCGGTGCCCACTCGCCCGGCGGTCACCTGGAGCGGCGGACCAGCGCCCATCCCGCAGGCAGCAGGCCCGCTGCCAGCGCGACCTTCAGCGCGTCACCCAGGAGGAACGGCACGACGCCCACGGCCAGCGCCTGGCCGAAGCCGAGGCCCGCGGCGGTCATCAGCCACGGCACGCCGAACGCGTAGATGACCAGGCTGCCGACGACCATCGTGCCGACCGTGCGCAACGGGGTGCGGTCACCGCCCCGGCTGGCGAGGGTGCCCACCAGCGCGCCCGCGAAGACGAAGCCGACGACGTAGCCGAGCGACGCGGGGGCGCCGGACGCGCCGCCCTGGAACCAGGGCACGCCCGCCACGCCCGCGATCAGGTAGAGGAGCATCGACGTCGCCCCGCGCTGCCAGCCAAGCGACGCGCCCACCAGGAGCGCGGCGAACGTCTGGCCCGTGATCGGGACCGGGCTGCCCGGCACCGGGAACGCGACCTGGGCGGCCACGCCCGTCAGCACGGCACCGCCGATGACCAGCGCGACGTCGCGCGCGATCGAGCCGGGCACGAAGTCGGCCAGCACCGCACGGCGGGGAATGGCTAGCACGGACACGGAGACCTCCCGGTGTGGTCGCGGCAACTCCACAGCAGGCTAACCGGGGGTGGTGCCCAGCGGCGTCGTCCGTATCGACAAGTTGCGAACCTCACGCTCGTCAACGTCACCCGGTCGCCGGACGGGGCCGGTCCGCCGTCGGGTTAATCGGTTGCCCCCGTTGCTACGTTCGAACCCTGGTCGCCGATTCGAGGAGAGACGGCATGTCCCGGAAGACCTGTGTTGCGCCGGTTCCGCACGTGAAGACCGAACACAGGGGACGAGCACGTCATGAAGACCGTGAACATCGGGATCCTCGCCCATGTTGACGCCGGGAAGACCAGCCTGACCGAACGGCTGCTGCACGCCACGGGGGTCATCGACCACGTGGGCAGCGTCGACCGCGGCGACACCCAGACCGACACGGATGACCTGGAGCGGCGGCGGGGCATCACGATCCGCTCGGCGGTCGTGAGCTTCACCGTCGACGACGTCAAGGTCAACCTGATCGACACACCCGGCCACCCGGACTTCATCTCCGAGGTGGAACGGGCCCTCGCCGTGCTCGACGGGGTGGTCCTCGTCGTCTCCGCGGTCGAGGGCGTCCAGGCCCACACCAGGCTCCTCATGCGCACCCTGGCCAGGCTAGGCATGCCCGTGGTGGTGTTCGTCAACAAGATCGACCGCCGCGGCGCCCGGTACCTGGTGAACGACCTCCGGCTGCTCGCGCCGGGGATCGTCCCGCTCGGCACCGTGTCCGACATCGGGTGCGCCGACGCCTCGCCGGTGCCGCGCGGTTTCGCCGCCGACCTGGCCGAGCACGACGACACGTTCCTGGCCAGGTACCTCGACACCACCCTCACCTACGACGACTGCCGGGCCGAGCTGGCCAGGCAGTCCACCACCGGCCGCCTGCACCCGGTGTTCTTCGGCTCGGCCGTGACCGGCGCGGGCATCCCGGAACTGGTGGACGGCATCACCCGCTACTTCCCGCTGAACACCGCGTCGGACGGCCTGCGCGCCACCGTGTTCAAGATCGACCGCGACGGCACCGCCTACGTGCGCCTGCACTCCGGCACGCTGGCGGCCCGCACCCAGGTCGACCACTACCGGGGCGAGGTCCGCTCCACCGGCCGCGTCGTCGACGTCGCGGTGTTCGACCACGGCGCCCGCGCCCGTCCGGGCCCGGCTTCGACGGGTGACATCGCCAAGGTCCGGGGACTGCGCGGCATCCGCATCGGCGACCAGCTCGGCGGCCCGCACGCCTTCACCGACCACGGCCTCTTCGCCCCGCCCACGTTGGAAACCGTGGTCACCTCGCCCTCACCGGGCCTGTACGAGGCGCTGGAACGACTGTCCGAACAGGACCCGTTCATCAACGTCCGCAAGGGAGCGGACATCGTCGTGTCGCTGTACGGCGAGGTCCAGAAGGAGGTCATCGCCGCGACCCTCCTCGACGAGTACGGCATCGCCGTGGACTTCGCCCCCACCACCGTCGTGTGCGTGGAAAACCCTTCCGGCACAGGCGAATCGCTGCACGAGATGGGCCCGTCGAACCCGTTCGTGGCCACCATCGGCCTCCGCGTGGAACCCGGTCCGGGCCGCGCGTACGGCCTGGAGGTCGAGTTGGGCTGCCTGCCCCTCGCGTTCCACAAGGCCGTCGAGGACACCGTCCTCGCCACCCTCGACCAGGGATTGCACGGCTGGGCCGTCCACGACGTCCGAGTCACCCTCACCCACGCCGCCTACTCCAGCCCCGTGTCGGTCGCGGCCGACTTCCGCAACCTCACCCCGCTGGTGCTGCTGGAAGCCCTGCGCCGCGCGGGAACCACCGTCCTGGAACCGGTCGCCCACTTCGACCTGGAGGTCCCGGCCGACACCGCGGGCCCCACCCTGGCCGCACTGGCGGCTCACGGCGCCATCCCCGAAACCGTCACCACCCACCACCCGACGTGCCTCGTGGACGGCACCATCCCCCTGCGCACCATCCAGGCCTTCACCACCGTCCTACCGGGCCTGAGCCACGGCTCGGGCGTCCTGGTCAGCCGCTTCGACAACCACCGGCCCGTGGCGGGCGTCGCGCCGCGGCGACCACGAACCGACGGCAACCCGTTGGACAGCAAGGAATACCTGCTGCACGTGGTCAGAAGGGTCTAGGGCCAGTCGACCTCGTCGGACCACCCCTGCTCCTGAGCGGCGTAGCGGGCGCGTTTGACGAGGTCGGGGCGGGCTGCGGCGAGCCGGGGCAGGTCGACGATGTGCACTGATTGGCGAACGGTGAGCTCGTGCAACTCCTCGCCCCGTTCGCACATCCGCAGAACAGCGTCGAACGCGGGTACCTGCGCCTCGAAGTCCGCGGGAAATTCCAGGATTGGAGGCGTGATCCCGTCGCTCTTGCCCAAGCGGTCGAAGAGCAGGTCGATGGCGTCGTCGTAGGGGAGGCGGTCGAACAGCACGGGGAGCACCCGGTCGATCTCGGGATCGGGTCGCAGGATTCTGGCCAGCAGCCTCGGGATGTTCGCGCTCTGTGGAAAACGACCACGCGCGAGCGCGTTCCAGAGCAGCTCGCGTTCAGGATCTTCGTGGTCGCCCAGCAGCAAGCGGAGCACGGCGTGCGTGGTGGTGAAGGTGGCACCACCCACCTGGACCAGCCAGGTGACGTCACCCTCGTTCATGGGCGCCAGGGAGTTCCTGTCCAGGTCCGCCTCGGTGTCGAACAGGAACCGCGAGTCCCTGATGCGTGCCAAGCCGAACGCGCTTTCGTCCACGCGGTGCCGGAAGTGCCAGTCCAGGTCCGGCAGGGGTGTGTCGGAGCTGGAATCCTTCATGTGGAGCAGGAGTTCCTTCTTCCCGTCCCGAACGACCTTGCTCAACTGGATGGTGTCGATCAACTGTCCCCAGGCGGTGTCGACGATCTTCGACTTCCAGAAGAGGGCGTGGCGCCTCCAGCCGATGGCGATGGGCCGGAGGAGTTCACCCACGTCCAGTTCACCGCTGGTGATGACCGCCATGACCATGACGTTGACGCTGTACATCGCGTACCGGGACGTCACGGGCAGCGCGACCGGTTCGTAGTCCGACTTCTCGCGGTGGCGGTCGGAGTCCTGGAACACGCGGATGAGCATCTTCGCCAGGTGGGGGCGATCGGGGTCGGTGTCGGCCATCTCGGTCAGGAAGCGGACGACCGGTTGCCGGGTCGTCAGCGGCGCGAACGACAGGAGGCTGTGCAGCGTGCTGTCGTCCAGCGCGCGACCGCGGGACAGGCGAGGGGCCGACCTCTCGACGGCGAGCAGCCCCCTGAGGGTGTGCCAGGTCAGCCTGGCCACCAGGTACTCGCTGAAGGTGGCGTGCAGGAACTCGTAGGTGCGCAGGGTTTTCGCGTCGCGGGTGGCCTCGGCGCGCTGGATGAAGAAGAACCTGCCGAGCACGGCCTCACCCGCTCCCAGCGGCTCCCGGACGCCGTCCTTCTGCGGCACGCCGCCGAGCAGCGCGGCCATGTCGCGGTCCAGCTCGTGTTCCTTGATCCACTGGGCCCCTCGGTTGAACATCGCGAACGCCACGAGCGACAGCCGTTCGAGTTCCCCCTCGACCTCCTCGGCCAGTTGCCCCTCCGACCGGTCCTCCCCGTCCTTCTCGACCTCGCGGGCGGCGAACCTCCTGAGGAGCCGTTCGTACAGGTCGGCCTCGCTGATCGAGTCCGTGCTGTTCTGCAGCGCGTTCCGGTCTGCGTCGTACAGCGCGAGCATCAGCAGGAGCAGCGGCTGTTCCGCCAGGTCCGGGTAGGCGAGAACGGCGCTGAGGGGGAGCGGCTTCAGCGCGGTCGAGAAGTACCGGTGGTTGGTGTCGTTCCACGCCCGCACCCACTGGCCGGTCTGGTCGGGGTCGAACGGCGCCAGGCGCATGACCACGGCGTCGTCGGGGAGGTCCGCGCGGTCGGCCACGCTGATGCGGCTGGTGACCACGACGGCGACCGGTCGGCCCAACTCGGCGTTCTCCCGCTGGAACCGCTCGACCTTCTTCAGGTACCCGGTCTGGCTGACGCCAGTGGCCTGGAGCAGTTCGTCGAACCCGTCCAGGATCACCACCGGCAGCGCCCCGTCCGCCGACCTGGCGAACGCGGCCCAGCTCACGGTCTCGTGCAGGGCCAGCCAGAGGCCGTGCTCGATCTGCTGGAGCAGTTCCGCCTCGGTCGGCGCCGTGCGGAGTTCGACCCGCAGCGGCAGGAAGTCCGTCGAGGGCAGGCGGGCCGCCAGGACCTTGGTCAACACGGACTTGCCGGAGCCGGGGTCGCCCAGTACCAGCAGCGGGGACCGGGTCGCGAGGGGCGAGGTGAGGTGGCCGATGAGGAAGTCGTGGACGTCGTCCCGGACGGGGACGTCCTCCCACGAGCCGGTCCGCGCCGGGTGTTCCGGTCTGCCGACCTGGAAGCGCGGGTCGACGTAGCAGTCGCGGACGAGCGGGATGGTCAGGCCGTCCGGCACCTGGTCGGGCTTGATGATTCCCTGGTCGAGCACCGACCGGTAGCGAGCGGTCAGTTCCGTGCGGCGCACCGCCGACGGGCTGCCGACGGTGACCGTCGCGAAGAGCCGTTCCACCTCCGCCAACGCCGTTCGCACGACGACCCGCGTGGCCTGGTGGTCCTGTGACGACGACCAGAACGCGAACTCCGGGCAGTCGGTCGCGAGCCTGCGGATGTTCTCCTCGTACCGGCGGCACGCCAGGTCGTGGAGGGTGTCGAGCAGGCCGCGCTGCCGGTCGTCCATGTCGTCCCATACGGCGAGTCCGGTCAGGAACGAGCGCAATCCCGTGGCCAGGCCCGCGTAGTACTCCGACAGCGCGGTCAGGTTGGCCTCGTACGGTCTGTCCGGCGTCACCAGCGGGACCGGCGCGGAGGCGAGGCCGAGCAGTTCCGCGGGTACCTTCGGCAGGATCCCGTCGGGTTTCAGGCCGAGGTCCTCGGTGCTGGTGGGGACACCGGACTCGTCCAGCGCCTCGAAGAACGACGCCAGCACGATCATCGTGTGCGCCGCGTGCAGGCGTTGGGTGCGGTCGTGGCGGGAGATCCCGCTGCGCCTCTCCGACCAGCGGACGGCGTACTCGTGCGAGAGCCGGACGAAGTCCGCCTTGGCGTCGAACCACCCCAGCAGGTCCAGCGCGCCCATCGCCGTCCCGGCGAGCAGTCCACCGCCGAGCGCCTTGTCCAGCACGGCGACGGCCCTGTGCTCCGACGCGCCCATGATCTTGACGGCGTCGCGGTAGCTGAACGTGCTCATGCCCGGCTTGTCGAAGATCAGCTCCGAGTCGTTAGCCCGCCGGCCTGCCACACGGGCAGCACCGGCGCCGCCGAGCAGTTTTCATCAGCCGTTGGAGAATGACCAAAAGAGCTATCCAGAGCGCCATCGGCCAGGTTGGTAAAGGTCAAGATCCCCGGATCGGGTGACGAAATACCGCTTTTCCTGGCAGTTCCTCGACTTTGGGTGGGCTCGATTGGGCGAATTGGGTGGAGGCCATCACTCCTTACGGTCAGCAACTCTTAATCCCACGGGGTGTCCACCGATGGTGAGTTGTGGCCAGGCGAGTTATGGGGAGGGCTGTCCCGCCCCGGCTCCCCGCCCAGTAGCCCGCGGACGGTCCGGCCCGCCCCCGCCGGACCGTCCGCGACCTCTTCGGTAAGGAGAACGGTGACCAAGGAAATCCTGCTGCTGGCCGGTACGAGGCCGGAAGCCGTGAAGATCGCCCCCGTCGCGCTCGCGCTGGCGGACCACGCGGTGCTCAGGCCGACGATCGTCCACAGCGGACAGCACGCCGACATGGTCGTCCAGGCGCTGGAGGCCTTCGGGCTCGCGCCGGACGTGGTGCTGGACGTGCCGCGGTCGCACGGCGGCCAGGCGGAGCTGATCGCGGGCCTGCTGCCGAGGTTCGACCGGGTGCTGGCCGAACGGGCGCCCGCCGCCGTCGTGGTGCAGGGCGACACGTCGACCACGCTGGCGGGCGCGCTCGCCGCGTTCTGGCGCGGGATTCCCGTGGCGCACCTGGAAGCCGGCCTGCGGACCGGCGACCTGGCAGGCCCGTTCCCCGAGGAGGGGACCCGGCAGATGATCTCCCGGATCGCGTCCCTGCACCTCGCGCCGACGGACGAGGCGGCCAGCGCGCTGAGCGCGGAACGCCCGCCGGGCAACGACATCGTGGTCACCGGCAACACCGTCGTCGACGCCGTGCTGAGGGTCGCCGCGGCCGGGCTGCCCGCCAGGGACCCCGACCTGGCGGCGCTGGAGGAGGACCTGGACGCGACCGGTGGCAGGCTCGTGCTGGTCACCGCGCACCGCCGGGAGTCCTGGGGCGCGCCGCTGCACCGCGTGCTGACGGCCGTGCGCTCCATCGCCGACCGGCACCCCGACGTGGTCGTCCTGCTGCCCGCGCACCCGAACCCCGTGGTGCGCGCCCAGGTCCGCGAGGTGCTCGGCGGCCACCACCGGATCGTGATCACCGAGCCGCTGGACTACTCCGACCTGGTCCGCGCACTGGCGCGCGCCTCGCTCGTGCTGACCGACTCCGGCGGCATCCAGGAGGAGGCCCCGTCGTTCGGCGTGCCCGTCCTGGTGCTGCGCGACTCGACCGAGCGCGCCGCCGCCGTCGACGCGGGCAGCGCGTGGGTGGTCGGCACCGACCCGACCCGCATCCTGGCCGAGGCGGGCTGGGTGCTCGGCTCGCGGCTGCGGCTCCCGCTGGGCCGCAACCCGTTCGGCGACGGCCTCGCGGCCGGGCGCGTGCGGGCGGCGCTGGAGCGGCTGCTGGGGCTCGCCCCGGCCACCAGGCCGATCCGCTGGCGGGACCAGTTGGTCGTCAGCGGGTGAGGACTCCGTCAGGTCCCGTTCCCCGTGCCCGGAAAGAGAGGTGATCATTCACGTTTTGCCTCGACAGCAATCCGTGACAACCAGCTCGCTATGAACTCGGTCGGGTACTGCACTTGCCCCAACGAGTGACATGGGGTGCCGAGCTGTTACCGGCGGACCCCATCCCGATCGATCATTCAACGAGGGGTGGATCCGCCGGTGTTCGGCATTTCGAGAACCTGACCGGCTTTCGGGGGAAACTGTGGAAGGGGAGCACCTGATGAACAGCACCACCGCACGCCGTGCGGGAGTGGTGGCGCTCGGGATCGTCGCCGGACTCGTCGCGTCGGCCGCGCCCGCGCTGGCTGCCAACCCGGCCGGGGCCGCCTCGCTGGGCTTCGTCGAGTTCACCAAGGCGGGGAAGAAGACCTCGGTGCCGGTGCAGGCGCCGTGCGCCGTGGACGGCGCGACGTCCAACTCCGCGCCTGCCGTGAACGACCAGCCGGGCCTCAAGTTCGGCGGCGGCACGTCGTCCTGCACGACCAAGGCCGTGGACGGCGGCAACACCGAGTCGACCTCGGAGGCGTCCGGGCAGAAGTTCGAGCTGTCCGCGCTGGCCTCCGACGGCGGCCCGACGCTGAGGGTCGGGACCTGGAAGGCCGTGTGCGTCGGCACCGAGAAGGGCACGGACGCGGGCTGGCAGGCAGGCGGACTGGTCGGCTTCCCCGACCTGCCCGCCCAGATCCCGTCCAACTACGTGCACCAGGTCAAGTCGTCCACGGGCGTCGTGCTCGCGACCGCGACGTTCAGCGAGGTTGTCCTGCCCGAGCCGAACGACGGCAGCCTCTCGATCACCGCGCTGCACATCCGCTTCACGCCCGAGTCGAGCGTGAGCGGCGAGGTCGTCCTCGGCTCGGCGGCCTGCTCGCCGACGCCGTAGGTCAGCCGACGCGGGGGTCGCCGCGCAGGACGACCCCCGCGTCGCGCAGCTTCTCCAGCGCACCGTCCACGGTGGCCGCGGAGACGCCCGCGGTCAGGTCCAGCAGGACGGTCGTCGCGAACCCGGCCTGGACGGCGTCGACGGCGGTCGCCCGCACGCAGTGGTCCGTCGCGATGCCGACGACGTCGACCTGCTCGACGCCCCGCTCCCGCAGCCAGTCCGTGAGCTGCTCGCCGCCGCCGCTGCTGCCCTCGAAACCGGAGTACGCGGCCTCGTACGCGCCCTTGGAGAACACCGCCTGCACGGCCGTGACGTCCAGTTCCGGGTGGAACGACGCGCCCGCCGTGCCCGCGACGCAGTGCACCGGCCACGAGTCGACGAAGTCCGGCGTCTCGCTGAAGTGCCCGCCGGGGTCGACGTGGTAGTCCCTGGTCGCCACGACGTGGTCGTAGCCGCCCGCCGCGATGTGCGCGGACACCGCCGCCGCGACGGCCGCGCCACCGGCCACCGCCAGCGACCCGCCCTCGCAGAAGTCGTTCTGCACGTCCACGACGATCAGCGCCTTGGTCACCGGAGCACTCCTCTACAGAAACGTCGTCGGGATGGCGGGTTCGCCGCGGGACAGCTTCAAGCCCTCCCACGGCACGGTCACGAGCGCCGCCCGCAGCCGTTCACGGCTCTGGGCCAGCGTGGGCACCTCGTCGGTCGGCTGTCCAGCGCGCAACAGGGGGATTTGCAGCAGCCGGTCGTGCTCGCCCGTCTCCGGCTGCTCGCCGAACGGGAACACGACCTCCTCGAGCGCAGTGCCGGTCTCCTTGTGCCTGCGCAGCACGCCCTTCCGGCCGCCGCGCGACTCCTTGTGCGAGCTGCGCTTCGCGACCGGGCGGCCGTCGACCTCGACCAGCTTGTAGACCATGCCCGCCGTCGGCGCCCCGGACCCGGTCACCAGCGACGTGCCGACGCCGTACGAGTCGACCGGCTCGGCCCGCAGCGCGGCGATCGAGTACTCGTCGAGGTCGCCGGACACGACGATCCGGGTGTTCTTGGCCCCCAGCGAGTCCAGTTGCTCACGGGCCTGGCGGGCGAGCACGCCGAGGTCGCCGGAGTCGATCCGCACCGCCCCCAGCTCGGGGCCCGCCGCCTTCACCGCGAGTGCGATGCCGTTGGTGATGTCGTAGGTGTCGACCAGCAGCGTGGTGTCCGCGCCGAGCGCCTCGACCTGGCTGCGGAACGCCTCTTCCTCCGTGTCGTGCAGCAGCGTGAACGCGTGCGCGCACGTGCCCGCGGTCGGGATGCCGTGGCGGCGCCCGGCCTCCAGGTTCGACGTGGCGGTGAACCCGGCCAGGTACGCGGCCCGCGCGGACGCCACGGCGGCTTCCTCGTGCGTGCGCCGGGAGCCCATCTCGATCATCCGGCGGCCGTTCGCGGCGCCGACCATCCGCGCCGCGGCCGACGCGATGGCGCTGTCGTGGTTCAGGATCGACAGCGCCAGCGTCTCCAGCACGACGCCCTCGCCGAACGACGCCCGCACGGACAGCAGCGGCGAGCCGGGGAAGTACAGCTCGCCCTCGGGGTAGCCGTCGACCTCGCCGGTGAACCGGTAGTCCGCCAGCCACGCCAGCGTCCGCTCGTCCACCACGTTCGCCTCGGCGAGCTGCGCCAGCTCCGCCTCGTCGAAGCGGAAGTCGCGGATCGCGTCCAGCAGGCGGCCCGTCCCGGCGACCACGCCGTAGCGCCTGCCCTCGGGGAGCCTCCTGGCGAACACCTCGAAGACGCAGGGCCGGTCCGCCGTCCCGTCGCGCAGCGCGGCGGCCAGCATCGTCAGCTCGTAGTGGTCGGTGAGCAGCGCGGTCGACATGGTCAGGAGCCTAAGCGGGTCGTGCTCCGCGGCGCAGCGGATGGCTCTATGGAGTGCGCCACGGTTAGTCGCCCCTCGGGGCGCCACCGGAGCGTGGGCCATGACACCATTGGCGGTATGACCACGCCCGTCGAGCATGAACGGACGCAGGTTGAGCCGGAAGGCGTGGAGGTCCGCGCCGAGGACAGACCATGGCAGGCCGTGGTCTGGAACGACCCGGTGAACCTGATGTCCTACGTGACGTACGTGTTCCAGAAGCTGTTCGGCTACAGCAGGGACCAGGCGACCAAGTTGATGTTGGACGTGCACCACAAGGGCCGCGCGATCGTGTCCTCGGGCACCAAGGACAAGGTCGAGGTGGACGTGAAGAAGCTGCACGCCGCCGGCCTCTGGGCGACCATGCAGCGCGCGTCGTGAAGAAGTGGAGCCGCGACGGCGACATCGTTGTCGGCCGTTTCGACCGCCAGGAGGCGGCCGTGGTGCGCGGTCTGGTCAGCCAGATCCAGGACATGCTGCTGGCACGTGCCGAGGAAGCGCCGCAGGACGAGCTGTCCGAGCTGACGGGCATCCGAACGGGCCCGTCGACAGCACCGGACGACCCGATCCTGGGCAGGCTGCTGCCGGACTTCCACCGCCTGGACGACGACGCGCCCGACCCCGGCGACCTCGACTCGGCCGCCGCGCTGCGATCGCTGCACGAGCCGGAGCTGCTGGACATCAAGACCGGTGTCGCGGGCGTCGTGCTGGACACCTGCCCGCCGGACGGCGGTGAGGTCCGGCTGCGGCCGGACGAGGCCGAGGCGTGGCTGGCGTCGCTCAACGACGTGCGGCTCGCGCTGGGCACGGCGCTGGACGTGAACGACGAGATGCCGGAGGAACTGCCCCCGGACGACCCGCGTTCACCGCACCTCGGCGTCTACCACTGGCTGACGTGGGTGCAGGAGACGCTCGTCGAAGCCGTCATGTCGTGATCGCCGGGGTGGCCGTGGGCCGCTCCGGCGGTGTGGTGGTCGTGCTTGTGCCCGAGGGCGCGGTGGCCGGTGCGGACACCCGCGGCGCTCCGCTCGGCACGCGCGAACTCGACCTGCTCGACCCGCCGAACCTCGTCCAGCGGGTCCACGCCGTGTGCGTGCCGAGCGGCGGCACGCGGGGCCTGGCCGCCGTGGACGGCGTCGTCCGTTGGCTGGCCGAGCGGCACCACGGCTTCCCGGTCGGCGCCGAACCGCACCAGGTCGTGCCGCTCGTGCCCGCCGCCGTCGTGTTCGACGGGGACCCGTCGACCCCGGACGACGGGTACGCCGCGTGCTCGACCCCGGTCGACCTGGGAACGTCCACCCAGGTCGGCGAGCACACCATCGGCGGGCTGGCGCTGCCCGGCGTCGGGATCGTCGTCACGGACGCCCCGCTGACCAAGGCCGAGTGCCGCCGGATCGCCCTCTCCGCCCACGACGGCCTGGTCCGCGCGGGCCACCGGGGTCCGGCCACGGTGTTCGCCCTGGCCACCGGGCACCGGGGGACCACATCGCCGGTCGACCTCGACCGGCTCTGCTCGGCGGCCGCGGACCTGCTCGACCCGGTGTAGTGCGGCTTCTCACAAGGCGGGACACCTTCCCCCACCACGTAGGATGGGGGCGTGTTGGTGATTCGCCGTGACCTGGTGGAAGCGATGGTGGCGCACGCCCGTCGCGACCACCCGGATGAGGCATGCGGGCAGATCGCGGGGCCCGAGGGGTCGGACCGCCCCGAGCGGTTCGTCCCCATGCTGAACGCCGAGCGCTCGCCGACCTTCTACCGCTTCGACGCGACCGAGCAGCTCAAGGTGCACCGGGAGATGGAGCGCAACGACGAGGTGCCGGTGGTCGTGTACCACTCGCACACGGCCACCGAGCCGTACCCGTCGCGCACCGACATCTCCTACGCCCAGGAGCCGGACGCGCACTACGTGCTGATCGGCACCTCGGACCCGGAGGAGCACGAGCTGCGCTCCTACCGGATCGTGGACGGCGTCGTGACCGAGGAGCCGGTGCAGGTCGTCGAGTCGTACATGTTCGCCCACACCGGGGTGGACGACACCCCCGACGGTTCCTGAGCGCTTCTCCGCTCGTCCGTTTTCCCGTTCCTTCCCGGAGGTTCCCGCATGGCCATCACCGTCTCCATCCCCACCATCCTGCGCACCCACACCGGTGGGCAGAAGTCCGTCGAGGCCGCGGGCACGACGCTCGCCCAGGTCATCGACGACCTGGAGGCCAACCACGGCGGCCTGAAGTCGCGCCTGGTCAAGGAGGGCACGCTGCACCGGTTCGTGAACGTCTACGTCAACGACGAGGACGTCCGCTTCTCCGGTGGGCTCGACGCGGCCGTCAAGGACGGCGACAACGTGACGATCCTCCCGGCCGTCGCGGGGGGCTGACCCCCGTGGCCCGGTACGACTCGCTGCTCGACGCGCTCGGCGACACCCCGCTGGTCGGCCTGCCCCGGCTCTCGCCGTCGGAGGACGTCCGGATCTGGGCGAAGCTGGAGGACCGCAACCCGACCGGCTCGATCAAGGACCGCCCCGCGCTGGCCATGATCGAGGCGGCGGAGCGCGACGGGACGTTGACACCGGGCTGCACGATCCTGGAGCCGACCTCGGGCAACACCGGCATCTCGCTGGCCATGGCCGCCAAGCTCAAGGGCTACGGCCTGGTCTGCGTGATGCCGGAGAACACGTCGTCGGAGCGCAAGCAGCTCCTCGCCGCGTACGGCGCCAGGATCGTCTACTCGCCCGCCGCGGGCGGCTCCAACCAGGCCGTGGCGACCGCGAAGGAGCTGGCGAAGCAGAACCCGGACTGGGTGATGCTCTACCAGTACGGCAACCCGGCGAACGCGCTCGCGCACTACACCGGCACCGGCCCCGAGATCCTGCGCGACCTGCCGACCATCACGCACTTCGTGGCCGGTCTCGGCACGACGGGCACGCTCGTCGGCGTCGGCCGGTACCTGCGGGAGCACAAGCCGGACGTGCAGATCGTCGCCGCCGAGCCCCGCTACGGCGAACTCGTCTACGGCCTGCGCAACCTCGAAGAGGGCTTCGTGCCGGAGCTGTACGACGCGTCCGTGCTCACCGGCCGGTACTCGGTCGGCTCGTACGACGCGCTGCGCCGCACCCGGCAGCTTCTGGAAACCGAAGGCATCTTCGCGGGCATCTCGACCGGCGCCATCCTGCACGCGGCGCTCGCCGTCGCCGAGAAGGCGGCGGGCACGGGTGAGTCGGCGGACGTGGTGTTCGTCGTCGCCGACGCGGGCTGGAAGTACCTGTCCACGGGCGCCTACGCGGGCACCCTGGACGAGGCGTCGGAACGGCTCGACGGTCACCTCTGGGCCTGACCTGCGGGTTATCCTCCTCCGATGAAGATCACCGTGCTCGGCTGCTCGGGCAGCGTGCCCGGTCCCGGTCTCCCGACGTCGGGTTACCTCGTCGAGGTCGACGGCTTCCGCATCGTGGCCGACCTCGGCGCGGGCACGTTCGGGAAGCTCCAGACCCGCTGCTCGCCGTTCGAGGTGGACGCCGTGGTGCTGTCGCACCTGCACCTGGACCACTGCGCGGACTTCGCCGCGCTCACCACGTTCCGAAGACACCACCCCCGCCCGCCGTACGACCCCCGCGTGCGCAAGCTGCCCGTGCACGCCCCCTCCGGCGCGTCGGCGAGGTTGGCCAACGCGCACGCGGCGACCCGTTCCGAACCCGAGTCGCTGGAAGACGTCTTCGAGTTCTCCACGCTGCGCCCCGGCACCTTCCGGCTCGGCCCCGTCACCGTCACGGTCGCGCAGATGCGGCACATCTGCGAGGCGTACGGGTTCCGCTTCGAGGCGGGCGGCCGGTCACTGGTGTTCTCCGGCGACACGGCCGCCTGCCGCGAGCTGGTGGAACTGGCCCGCGGCGCGGACGTGCTGATGGCCGACACCGCGTGGCAGGACCGCGGGTCGCGGCCGGACAACCTGCACATGAGCGGCCGGGAGGCGGCGGAGATCGCGGCCGAGGCCGGTGTCGGACGCCTGCTGCTCACGCACGTGCTGCCGTGGTCGAACCGCGACGCCGTGCTGGCCGACGCGGTCCACGTGTTCCCCGGCCGGTCGTCGCTGGTCGAGCAGGACGCCGTCTACGACGTGTAGCCGTCACACCGCGACGGGCCGGTCCCAGTCGATGCGGTGGCGCTGCTCCAGCCCGAGCATCTTCTCCGGCGTCAGGAACGTCTTCAGCGCCAGCGGCATCACCACCCCCATGAGCGCACTCGCGACGGGCCCGAAGCCCTTGGTGCCGTTGGTCTTCGCGGCCCGTGCGGCGACCTTCTCCACCCGCGGCCTGCGCAACCGCTCGTACGCGGCGAAGGCGCTCGGCACGTCCGGCAGGTCCCGCAGGCACCGGGCGAGCTGCACCGCGCTCTCCGCGGCCAGCGACGCGCCCTGGCCGGAACTGGACGACGGCGCGTGCGCGGAGTCACCGACGAGCACCATCCGGCCGCGGTGCCACGTCGGGACCTTCGGCAGGACCTCCATGGACCCGAACGCGGACAGCATCGCCGGATCGGTGTGCGCCAGCAGGTCCCGGCCCGGCACGTCGTCGGCGTACACCTCGCGCAACCGCCGGAGCCACTCCGCAGCAGGCACTTCGCGGGCCTGCGCGGACGTCATCCGGGCCTGGTGCGGCAGGTTCCCGAACCACGACGTGCGCCCGTCGGGCTGGATCCAGTAGCCGAGGAACGCCCGCCTGCCGAACACGAAGTGCGTGGCGTCCGGCTCCACGTCCACCGCGAGGTCCGCCGCCGCGCCGAAGTTCAGCAGCGGCACGTGCGACGGGCCGGGCGCGGTCGGGTCGATCAGCGTCCGCACGGTCGAGTTCACGCCGTCCGCGCCGACCAGGACGTCGGCGGACGCGGTGGTGCCGTCGGCGAACCGGGCGGTCACGCCGTCGGGGCTCTCGTCCACGCCCACCAGCCGCTTGCCGAGTTCGGTGCGCACGCCCTCGGCGTCCGCGTGGTCGTGCAGCGCCCGGTACAGCTCGGACCGCCACATCGTCCGGCTCGGCGCCAGGTCCGGCAGCGCGTCGAACTCGACGAGCACCTTGCCCCGGCCGTTGGCCATGACGGTCCGCCGCATCGGCAGCCCGACCGCCTCCACGACCTCCCGCGCGCCGACGGCCTCCAGCGCGTCCAACCCGTTCGGCGCCACCGTGAGCTGGCCGCCGATGCCGTCGGCGGTCGTCCCGTACGCCTCGTACACCGTCGCCTCGACGCCCACCCTGCGCAGCGCCAGCGCCGTGACCGGTCCCGCCAGTCCGCCGCCAATGACCAGTGCCGTTCTCGCTCGGCTCATGTCTTCCCCTCGAACATCTCCTGCCACTTCCGGACGTACTCCGGCTCCCCGAGACGCGTGACGAGGGTCGTGACGAAGCGGGCTTCGGCGTCGAGCACGGCGAGGCGGTACTCCTCCTCCACCACGAACACCCACTCCAGGCCGCCGTCGACGGCCTGCCGGACGTCCGCGCGGATCTGCTCGGCCTCCTCGGTCAGCGCCACCAGGCGCCTGCCGAGCAGGTCGACCGCGTCGGCCGGGGCCAGCACGACCAGCAGCGACAGCGCGACCCCGAACTTCGGGAACTCGTGCTCCGGTTTCGCGACCAGGTCCCGCAGCCAGTCGTACAGCTCGGCCCTGCCGTCCTCGGTGAGCGCGTAGATCGTCCGTTCCGGCCGCTGGGTGTCCCGCACCGTCCCGTCCTCGGCGATGAAACCGGCCTTGAGGAGCTGCTCCACGACCATGTACAGCGAGCCGCGGGTGTACTTGACGTTCCGGCCCTTGTCCTGGGCCGTCAGCCGCCTGCCGATCTCGTACGGGTGCGTCGGCCCCATCAAGAGCTGGGCGAGCACCGCCAAGGCCAGTGGGTTCGACACCTTCCGCCGCTTCGCCACGACATCCTCATCTCGTAGTCAGGATCGACTATCCATGCTCGAATAGTCGATGTCAACTATTTAGGTGGCCGCGCTCGACCACCGGAAGACCAGGGGGAGGGGTCAGCCCGCGAACGCGAACGACGGCAGGCCGACACCCACACCGGGCAGCACCAGCACCGAGCCGGACAGCGGACGCGCCGCCAGCGCCGACTCGTCCAGGCCGGTCCGGGCGGTCGTGACGTACAGGTCGGTCAGGTCGTCACCGCCGAAGCAGCACGCGGTCGGCTGGTCCACCGGCAGCGCGATCTCCCGGTCCAGCACGCCCTCGGGGGTGTAGCGGCGCACGGCCGCCCCGCCCCACAGCGCCACCCACACGCAGCCGTCGGCGTCCACGGTCAACCCGTCCGGGCTCCCCGACGTGCCCTCGACCGAGCACAGCGGCCGCCGCCCGGTGGCCTCACCGGTGTCGGAGTCGTAGTCCAGCACGTCGATCCGCTGCTCCGGTGTGTCGATGTAGTACATCCGCGAGTGGTCCGGGCTCCAGCCGATGCCGTTGCTGATGGTCACCTTGTCCAGCACCACCTTCGCCGCGCCGGACGGCTCCACGCGCGCCAGCCAGCCGCCGCCGGGCGCCGTGTCGTAGCGCATGGTGCCCGCCCACAGCCTGCCCGCCGGGTCGACCGCCGCGTCGTTGCCGCGGACCCCGTCGCGGGCCCAGTAGACGAGCCACGTCTTGCCGCCGTCGCGGTCGACCAGCGCGATCCCGTCGCGCAGGTTCAACACCAGCCCGCCCATCGACCGCGGTTTCGCCGCGCCCACGTGCTGGGGCACCGACAGCACCGCGTCGTCGTCCCTGGCGGGCGCGTACCGGTGCACCTCGCTGGCGAGGACGTCCACCCACACGAGGGTGGAGCTCGCCCGGTCCCAGGTCGGTCCTTCGCCCAGTTCGGCCTGGATGCGCACCGCTACTTCGATCGACACGGGACCACCTTAGGCGGCCACCCCGTTTTCGCGTTCCCGCACGTAACCTGGACGGGTGGACCCGACCCAGGTGCAGGCGCCGAAGCAGCTCTCCAAGCGGATCGTCCCGCCGAAGCCGCTGTTGTCCGCGGCCGTCGTCGTGGGGTTCGTCGCGCTCCTCTTCGTGATCGAGGGCGTCGACACCGCGCTCGGCCACTCGCTGGACGACGACGGCGTGATCCCGCGCGACTTCAGCCAGTGGGACAACCTGATCTGGTACCCGCTGCTGCACGCGGGCTGGAGCCACCTGACCGGCAACGCGGTGCCGCTGCTGGTGCTCGGCTTCCTCGCCACCTCCGGCGGTCTCAAGCAGTTCGCGCAGGTCACCGCCGTCATCTGGCTGGCGAGCGGGCTCGGGATCTGGCTCGTCGGCTCGACCGCCAGCCACATCGGCGCGTCCGGGCTGATCTTCGGCTACCTCGCGTTCCTGCTGGTGCGCGGCATCTTCGCGCGCGCCCCGTGGCAGATCGTGGTGGCCGTCCTGGTGTTCGTCGCGTACGGCTGGGCGCTCTGGGGCGTGCTCCCCGGCCAGCCCGGCGTGTCCTGGGAAGGCCACCTGTTCGGCGCGGTCGGCGGCGTGCTCGCGGCGTGGGGAGTGGCCAGGGACGCCCGCCGGGTGCCGACGCCCACCCCGGCTAGTCTGCCGATGTGACTTCCGCGGACGCCCCGATCGGCATCTTCGACTCCGGAGCGGGCGGTCTCACCGTCGCGCGGGCGATCATGGACCAGTTGCCCGGCGAGCGGATCCGGTACATCGGCGACACCGCGAACGGCCCGTACGGACCGCTGCCGATCGCCGAGGTCCGCAAGCACGCGCTGGCGCTCGCGGACCGGCTCGTGGCGGACGGCGCCAAGATGATCGTGATGGCCTGCAACACCGCGTCCGCCGCCTGCCTGCGCGACGCCCGTGAGCGCTACGACGTGCCGGTGGTCGAGGTGATCGTCCCGGCCGTGCGGCGCGCGGTCGCCACCACCCGCAGCGGCCGCGTCGGCGTGATCGGCACCGTCAGCACGATCACCTCCGAGGCGTACCAGGACTCGTTCGCCGCCGCCCGCGGCGTCGAGGTGACCGCGGTGGCGTGCCCGAGGTTCGTCGACTTCGTGGAACGCGGCACCACGTCCGGCCGCCAGGTGCTCGGCCTCGCGCAGGCGTACCTGGAGCCGTTGCAGCAGGCGGACGTGGACACCGTCGTCCTCGGCTGCACGCACTACCCGCTGCTGACCGGCGTCCTCCAGATCGTGATGGGGGAGGGCGTGACGCTGGTGTCCAGCGCCGAGGAGACGGTGAAGGACGTCATGCGCGTCCTGAACGAACGCGACCAGTTCCGCGAGGGTGAACCCGATCAGCGGTTCAGCTCCACCGGCGACCTGCCGACGTTCGCCAGGTTGGCCCGCCGGTTCCTACCCCAACTGGGTGTTTCCGCGTTTCACGCCCTGGGGTGACGTGCGAGGCTCGCACGCGTGCAACTGACGATCCTCGGCTGCTCAGGCCGCTTACCGGGGCCCGACGCCGCGGCCTCCGGCTACCTCGTGGAGGCCGACGGCTTCCGCCTCGTGCTCGATTTCGGCAGCGGCGTCCTCGCCGCGCTGCAAACGCGGTGCGACCCCTTCGCCATCGACGCGCTCGTCCTGACGAGGCTGTGGCCGGACCATTGCAGCGACGTCACCGCGCTGACCGTGCTGCGCCGGTACCACTCGAACCCGCCGTACGACACGACCGCGCGGAAGCTGGAGGTGCACGCGCCGCGCGGGGCGCCGGACCGGTTCGCCAGGGCGTACGCCGAGAACGACGAGGAACTCGCGATCACCGACCTGTCCGACGTGTACGACTTCCAGCCGCTCGTGGAGGGCACGATCCGGCGGGGGCCGTTCGAGATCAGCGCCGTGCGGATCGGCGAGGCCTTCGGCCTGCGGATCGCCACCTCCGAGGCGTCGCTGGTCTACGGGTCCGCGCCGGAGCTGGCGTCGGGCGCGGACGTCCTGCTGGCCGAAGCCGACCTCGTAGCGGGGGCCGTGGCGACCACCGCGGGCGTCGGGATGCTGATCCTCACGCACATCGCGCCGTGGGACGACCCGGCCCCGCTGCTCGACGCGGCGCGGGCCGCGTTCACCGGACCGGTCGAACTCGCGCGGCAGGGCACCAGCTATCGGATTGGCTAGCGGCGGTGGTGGGTATCCGCAGCTACCCACCACTTGGAGGATGAAGATGCCCACCGACGTCGTCGAGCTGATCCTGGCCGACCACCGCCGGTTCGAGGAGCTGTTCCGCGACCTGCGCGACCGCACCTCGGACCGCACCGCGCTCCTCGGCGACCTCGCCGAGCTGCTCGTCGCCCACGCCGAGGCCGAGGAGACGAAGGTCTACCCGGCGCTCAAGCGGTACAAGGAGGTCGACGACGACGAGGTCGACCACGGCGCCGAGGAGCACGCGGAGGGCCACCAGGCCCTGCTCGCGCTGATGGAGGTCTCCGACACCGAGTCGGAGGAGTGGGAGGAGAAGCTCGAGGAGCTGGTCGAAGCCCTCAACCACCACGTCGACGAGGAGGAGCGGACCATCCTCAACGACGCCCGCTCCGAGGTCGCCGACGAGCGCCGCGACGAACTGGGCAATGAGTTCCTGGAGGCGCGGCAGGAGCGGATCTCCGACGGCTGCGGCGACATCGAGTACGTCCGACGGCTCGCGAAGGCCACCGCCGACCGCATCGACTAGCCACCGGGTCCCCGCCGCGCCGGTACGGGCGCGGCGGGGATCGGCTAGCTTCGCGGGGTGTCGAACATCGAGGTCCGCCAGGCGGGTCAGCACGTCTTCGTCGCGTCGAACGGCAGGGGCGCCGAGGTCCGGATCGGGCGCAAGGACCAGGACGGCTCGTTCAGCCCGGTAGAACTCCTGCTCGCCGCCGCGGCCGGGTGCGTCGCCGTCACGGCGGAAACCCTGCTCACGCGCCGGGTCGGGGAGTTCACCGCGCACGCGGAGCACGTGAGCGTCGAGGGCGCCCACGAGGTGGCGACGGTGCCGGTCTCGCTCGACTACGACCTGTCCGGTTTGGACGACGCCCAGCGCGAAGCGCTGGAGGTGGTCGTGCGCCGGGCCGTGGAGCAGTTGTGCACCGTCACCCGGACCTTGAAGAGGTCCGCCACGACGCCGCTGACGTTGCCGGGCGCGGCGACCGATTAGGTCCGGATCACGTGGGGCGCGACCGCTTGATCTCCGCCGCGGCGTCGCGGACACCCTGGCCCACGGCCCGCACCAGGAGTTCGGGGCGATGGCCGCCCATGTCCCTCGCCAGTAGCCCCATCAGCTCCTGGTCGTCCAGGACGCGGAGCAGCGTGGCGACGCCTTCGTCGTCGAGCAGACCCGGTACGCGCGATCCCAGGAGCCACGCCCCTGCCTGCGTCGGCTCGTAGTCGAACCGCTCGAGCGTGGCGAAGTGCTCGTCGTAGAGCTGGTCGAGGTGATTCTCGGACGAGTACCACTCGATCATCGTCCTCAGGTCGAGCGCGTCGCGGACGTCGTCGTGGTGGCGGTCCTGCCAGGCGAAGACCTTCAACAGCACGAGCGCCGGTATCGACGGGACCTTGACGGAGAGGTCGCCCGGCAGGATCACCGTGAGCGCCGAGTCGACCGCCTCGCGAAGGCCGAGGGCGTTCATGACGTGGTCGTCCGGCCACCTGATCGTCCGGTCCGCCTGCTCGACGCCGCCGTAGGGCAGCACGTCGACCTCGGTCCCCTCGACGATGAACCTGTGCTCGTGGCGGCCGTGCCGCTCCAGGTTCCGCACCAGGTCGGCGAAGGCGTCCCAGGACTCGACCTCGGTCGCGATGTCGACGTCCCTGGTCCGGCGTTCCGGGCTCGCGCCCCGCAGACCGGTCGAGATCAGGGACCGCGCGGTCGCACCCACGACCAGGTAGGTGACGCCTGCTTCCCTTGCCGTGTCATCGATCCGGGCCAGCACCCTAGCGGCCCGGAGGACCTCAAAGTCGGTCGAGGCCCGCAAGTCGATCGTCATTGGTCCTGATCCTGTCCGCGTGCTCGCGCTGACGGGGGTCGCCGGACGCGAGCAGGTCAGCGTAGATCAACGTGGACGGCACGATCCACGACTGGCCCTCCATCGTCCAGAACCGCCGTCGCACGTGGACGTTGCCGACCTGTTCCGCGCGCACCATCCGGTGCCTGCCGATGAGCGAGCGCGGCTGCTCGTCGACGTAGAGGGTGAGGGTGGACGAGACGAGGTGCCGGTCCAGCAGGCTCGCACCGGCTTCGCCGCCCACCTGGGCGTTCGACCGCGTCAACTCGTCCTCCGAGTCCCGCCACCACGAGAGGTCGGGGACCTGGAAGTCGCCGAGGGGCAACGCGGGCGAGAGCCTGGTCGAGTAGGCCTCCGACCACCGGTCGAGCAGTTCTCCGGCCCTGCCCAGCCTGCGTTCTCCGGCCACGTCGTGCAGGTAGCCCGCCTTGGTCAGGTCGTCGACGACGGCCTGGGCCGTGCCGAGCGAGACCCCACTGGCCCTCGCGAGCCCGCGCAGCGGTGCTGCGGCCGTGGACGGCCAGGTGAGCAGGACGAACCCGACCTGCAACCCCGCGCGGCTGAACGCCTTGATCCCGCGCGCCGAGGACCTGGTCGTGTTCCCGCTGGCCCTGCGGCGACCCCGGACGTCGATGAGCACGTTGTCCCAAGCGATGTGCGCGTTGCCCGCCTCGTCGACGTAGTCGACGCCCCGCTCGCGCAACAGGCGTGCGGCCTCCTCGGTGATCGAACCGGCCACGACCAGGGTGGGCAGCGAGGGGTGCGGGTGGAGCGCTGTCGCGAGTTCGGCGGGCACGGACCGCTGGACCACGACGGCGTACCGCCGAGCCGCGCCCGACGCGCGGCTGATCCGGACCACCAGGTCGGTGGCGTGCTCCTCCACGGCGACCTGGAGGCCGACCTCACGCAGCCGGTCGCCCAGTTCGTTCAGAATTCCGCCATGTTCATTTTTTCTGAACATGGCGGAATTCTGAACGCGAAGTCCGGTCGGCGCAAGTTCCCGTGGTTCAGCTCGTTCCCACGCCGTCCCACACGGCCGTCGCGCCGCTGTGCCCGATCCGCACGGTCTGCACCGTGCTGGCGACGCCGGTGCACACGACGAGGACCGCGATGACGATGGCGACGCGCCGCCACGTCTTCGGGATCTCCGGCGTCTCGGCCGCCGCCGTCCGCTCGCGGTCGGCCAACCGGCCCGCGACCACCAGCAGCACGACCGCGACGCCGAAGCCCAGCGCGAACGGCATCAGGTCGTTGCCCAGGTCGGCGTGCCGCTGGATCAGCGGGTTCTCCAGGTTCGCCATCCTGGCTTCCAGTTGTTCGCCCGCCTTCTGCGCCAGCGGGACCGAGCCGACGCCCACCAGCGTCAGGCCCAGCACCGGCCACGCGTACTTCTGCCGCCACCCCGGCCGGACCGCGACCGCGATGGCGCCCGCCGCCGCCAGCGGCAGGAGGACCACCACCGCGTGCACCAGGAGCGGGTGGGCCGGGATCCCTGCGATCGTCCACAGGTCGTCTGCGAGTGCCATGCCTCTCCCTACGCCGGTGGGCCGTCCCTTGGTTCACCTGGCGTGCACCTTAGGGTAGAAGCGTGCTGAGGACCGATGGCAGGAACGACGACGTGCTGCGCGACATCCGGATCACCCGCGGCTACCAGCAGTGGCCCGCGGGATCGGTGCTGGTGGAGTTCGGCAACACCAGGGTGCTGTGCGCCGCGAGCGTGACCGAGGGCGTGCCCCGGTGGCGCGCGGGCTCCGGCCTGGGGTGGGTGACCGCCGAGTACGCGATGCTCCCGTCCGCGACCCACACCCGCGGCGACCGCGAGGCGGTGAAGGGCCGGATCGGTGGTCGGACCCACGAGATCAGCAGGCTGATCGGCCGTTCCCTGCGCGCGTGCATCGACCTGGCCGCGCTGGGCGAGAACACCATCGTCATCGACTGCGACGTCATCCAGGCCGACGGCGGGACGCGCACCGCGGCCGTGACCGGCGGTTACGTCGCACTCGCCGACGCCATCACGTGGCTCGGCGCGGCGGGCAGGCTGGCCGACCCGAAGCCGTTGGCGTGCGCCGTGTCCGCCGTCTCGGTCGGCGTCGTGGACGGTCGCGTCCGCCTGGACCTCCCGTACGAGGAGGACTCGCGCGCGGAGGTCGACATGAACGTCGTCGCCACCGACGCCGGAACGCTGATCGAGGTCCAGGGCACCGGCGAGGGCGCCACCTTCGCCAGGTCCACCCTGGACAAGATGCTCGACTTCGCCCTGGAGGGCTGCGCCGAGCTGAACCGCCTCCAGGCCGAAGCCCTGGCCCTCCCGTACCCCGGCGTCCTGCCGGAGCCGAAGCCGAAGAAGTCGCGCTCATGACGAAGCTCCTGCTGGCGTCCCGCAACGCCAAGAAGTTGGCAGAACTTCGCCGCATCCTGGCCGCGGAGGGCTTGGACGGCATCGAGGTCATCGGCCTGGACGACGTGCCGGAGTTCCCGGAAGCCCCGGAGACCGATCCCACCTTCGAGGGCAACGCACTGGCGAAGGCCCGCGACGCCGCCGCCGCGACCGGCCTGCCGTCCGTGGCGGACGACTCCGGCATCGCGATCGACGCCCTGAACGGCATGCCCGGCGTCCTGTCGGCCCGCTGGTCCGGCGCGCACGGCGACGACCAGGCCAACGTGGACCTAGTCCTGGCCCAGCTCGGCGACGTCCCGGACGACCGCCGCGGCGGCGGCTTCGTCTGCGCCGCGGCCTTCGTGGTGCCCGGCGGCGAGTCGACGGTGGTCCGCGGCGAGTGGCGCGGCACCATCATCCGCGCCATGAGGGGCACCAACGGCTTCGGCTACGACCCGATCTTCGTGCCCGAGGGCCACGAGGTCACGTCGGCGGAACTCAGCCCGGAGGAGAAGGACCTGCTCTCCCACCGCGGGCGGGCGCTGCGGCTGCTGCTGCCGAACCTGAGGGCGTTGGCCTAGCCCGGTGCGGTGACTCCCCGGACCGGAGGAGTCACCGCCGCACGGGTGATCAGGCGGGCAGTTCGCGCAGCAGCTTGGCGACGTGGCCGGTGGCGCGGACGTTGTACATCGCCTTCGCGATCTTGCCCTCGGCGTCCACGAGGAACGTCGAGCGGATCACGCCGACCACCGTCCTGCCGTAGTTCTGCTTCTCGCCGTACGCGCCCCACGCCGCCAGGACCGAACGGTCCACATCGGACAGCAGCGGGAAGTTGAGGCCCTCTGCGGTCGCGAACTTCGCGAGCTTCTCCGGCTTGTCGGGGGAGATGCCGACGACGTCGTAGCCGGACTCGCCGAGCGCGCCGACGCTGTCGCGGAAGTCGCACGCCTGCTTGGTGCAGCCGGGCGTGCTCGCCGCCGGGTAGAAGTAGACGACGACGGACCTGCCCAGGTAGTCCGACAGGGAGACCGGCTTGCCCTCGCTGTCGGGGAGGGTGAACGCCGGCGCCTGGTCGCCGGGGGAGAGGCGCTTCTGCTCGCTCATGCCAGCAGACGGTACTCAGGCCTGGCCTTCGAAGGTGGCGCTGGGTTCCTGGCCCGCCCCGTTCGGTTCCACGACGAGCCGCATGGTGGCGGGCTCCTTCGGGGCCACGAACGCGAGGGTGAACGTGGTGTCGCGGCCCGGTGGGAGTTCGCGGACCGCGGTGGCGATGCCGTTGAGGCCCTGCACGGAGTCGATGACCTCCTGGGAGGCCTTGCCGTTGGTGAGCGCGCGGATCGAGAGCTGGGTCGGGCGGTACTCGGCCTTGCTGCCGTTGGTGATCGTCACGGTGAACACGGCCATGCGGGGCGCCTGCGGGAACGCCGTGTCGCTGGGTTGCAGCGACTTCGGCTGGGCGATCGTGATCGACAGGCCGGTGGTCCACACGTGCTGCGCGCCGAAGGCGGTGGAGGGGCCGTCCGAGGGGGCCCCGGCGACGCCGCCCTGGCGCACGGACGGGGTTTCGCCCGCTTGGGCCACGGGTGCGCTGACGAGATCGGGGGCGCCCGCACATCCCGCCACGGCCAAGGTCAGGCAGATGCCGACGGCCAGTTTGGCGAACTTCACGAACTCCCCTTTCCGCCCCGGCGGTGGGCGCGACTGCGACTGCCACCACCATGACGGTGTTTTGGGACGCGCGGGGCCGATTCGGGTGCTTGATTCGCACCTGGTGCCGGGATGTGGCCAAGCCGTGATGACCAGCGGCCGACGGCGTGGGCGGCACCACAGGGGCACCACCCACGCCGATCGCGGCGGCGGCCGATATCTCGTGCTGCACTCCGGGCCCGAAAGCCCGGCAGTAGTTGAGCGCGTCGGGGGGCGTGCGCGCTCAACTACCACATCGCACGGTGTGCCAAAGGTGCTACAGCCCGTCCACCGATTCACCCGTTCGGGCTAGTTGATCACACGGCGACCGACCGGCCCGCCAGCTCCTTGACCAGCTCGTACGACCGGATCCGGTCGGCGTTGGAGTGCACCATCGTCGTGATCATCAGCTCGTCCGCCAGCGTCTCGTCGAGCAGTTCCTCCAGCCCGGCCTCGACGGTCGCGGGGTCGCCGATGACCATGGACGACGCGCGGCTCTCGATGAACATCCGTTCGATGTCGCTGTACGGGTACTCCGCGGCTTCCTCCGGCGACGGGAACAGGCCGGGGTTGCCGCCGCGCAGCCGCAGGAACGCCAGACCGGACGGGCCCGCGATCCACCGGGCGTGCTCGGCGGTGTCGGCCGCGATCACGGCGGCGCAGACCATCGCGTACGGCTCCTGGAGCACGGCGGAAGGCCGGAAGTTCTGCCGGTACAGCGCGAGCGCGGGCAGCGTGTTCTCCGCGCTGAAGTGGTGGGCGAACGCGAAGGGCAGGCCGAGCAGGCCCGCGACTTGGGCGCTGTAGCCGCTGGAACCCAGCAGCCACACCGGCGGCTTGTTGCCCGTGCTGGGCACCGCGGTGATGTCCTCGGTCCCGTCGAAGTAGCCCATCAGCTCGCTCAACTGCTGCGGGAAGTCCTCCGCCGACAGGGAACCCGCCGACCGGCGCAGCGCGCGGGCCGTCTTCTGGTCCGTGCCGGGCGCCCGGCCGATGCCGAGGTCGATGCGGTCCGGGTGCAGCGCGGTGAGCGTGCCGAACTGCTCGGCGACGACGAGCGGGGCGTGGTTGGGCAGCATCACGCCGCCGGAGCCGACGCGCAGCGTGGTGGTGGCGGCCGCGACGTGGCCGATGAGGATCGCCGGGGCCGAACTGGCGATGCCCGGCATGCTGTGGTGCTCGGCGAGCCAGAACCGCTGGTAGCCAAGGCGTTCGACGTGCTGGGCGAGCTCGGTGGTGCCCCGCAGCGCCTCTGTCGCGTTCGAGCCGCTGCCGATCGTGGCCAGGTCGAGAACGGACAGCGGGACGTCGCGGAGTCGGCTCATGCCAAGGGCAACCGCGCGCACGGGCGGGAACATTCCCGCCCGTGCCGCCGGTCACAGCGCTCAGCCGCCGATGATGCGGTCCGCGAGGTAGACGGCGCCGGTCAGGGCCGTGATCCGACGTGCGGACTCGTCCCACGTCGTGCCCTCGGGCTCCAGCGTCAGCACGGCCATGATCTTGTGGCCGTACGTGCCGGTCGTGTGCATCGCGGGCCGGGTGAGGTCCGGGGTCGCGGCGCGCTCGGGGCCGTCCTTCGACGCGCCGAGGTCCCGGCGCGGCTTCGGTTCGACGCACGGGCGCGGCGGCACGTCGCCGAACCGCGACCAGCCCTGCTTGAACGCCACCCGGCCGGGCACCGCGGACGGGATGCCGAACGACTGGTCGAACCCGTCGGTGGCGCACTTGGTCGCCTCGGACAGGTTGCCCATCACGAAGTCGCGCACGGGCGCGGGGGCGTCTTCCAGGACGTGCCGGTAGATCGTCACGACGTCCGCCGCGCTGAGGGCCGTGTACCCCCAGAAGCCGACGTTCACCGGCGGCGCGGAGTCGCGCAGGTTGAGCCGCACGACCGCGCGTTCGACGATCTTCTCCCAGCCCAGCCGGACCCACAGCTCGCTGGCCGCGTCGTCGTCGCTGGAGCGCAGCATCGGCACCAGCAGCGCGAGGTCCGCCTCCGGGATCGGCGTGGTGGCGCCGTAGGTCTCGAAGTAGTCCAGCGCGATCAGGATCTTCACGATCGACGCGGACCGGATCTGCTGGTGCTCGTTGAAGCGGAGGGTCGTGCGGGCGGAATCCCGGTCGTACACGGCGAACGCCACCGTCACGTCCGGCGGTGCCGCGGCACGGGCGTCGGTGGCCGGGTCGGCCTGGGCGGGAACCGCCGCGGCCGTCACGAGCGCGAGCGCTAGGACGGTTGAAAGGATCTTGTGCACGCGGCCGAACCTAGCCCTGTGACGCAGGCGACGGAAGCGACTTCGGGTCCCGCGCGTTCTACCGGTTGTGATCAGCGTGGACGTCGTGGTGATCGGGGCGGGGCAGGCGGGGCTGTCCGCCGGGTACTTCCTGCGGCGGGCCGGGATCGACCACGTCGTCCTGGACGCCGACCGCGGCCCCGGCGGCGCGTGGCAGCACCGCTGGCCGACGCTGCGGATGGCGACCGTCCACGGCATCCACGACCTGCCCGCGATGCCCTTCGAGGTCGTGGACGACCTCGCGCCCGCCAACGAGGTGCTGCCCGCGTACTTCGCGGACTTCGAGCGCCGCAACGACATCCACGTCGAACGACCCGTGTCCGTGACCGCCGTCCGGAACGGCGACGACGGCAGGCTGCTGGTCGAGAGCGCCGACGAGACGTGGTCCGCCCGCGCGGTGATCAACGCCACCGGCACGTGGACCCACCCGTTCTGGCCGCACTACCCCGGCCAGGAGCTGTTCCGGGGCCGCCAGTTGCACACCGCGAACTACGGGGGACCCGAGGAGTTCGCCGGGCAGCACGTCATCGTCGTCGGCGGTGGCTCGTCGGCGATCCAGCTCCAGTTGGAGATCCAGCAGGTCGCCACGACCACGTGGGTGACCCGGCGCGAGCCGCTGTTCACCGACGAGCCGTTCACCCACGACATCGGCCGGGCCGTGGTCGCCCGCGTCGACGAGGCCGTGCGGGCGGGCCGTCCGCCCGCCAGCGTCGTCAGCGTCACCGGCCTGTTCCGCACGCCCCAGGTGCGCGCCGCGCAGGAGGCGGGCCTGATGGACCGGCTGCCGATGTTCGACCGGATCACCCCGACCGATGTCGCCTGGGACGACGGTCGGGAGGTGCGCGCCGACGCGATCCTGTGGGCCACCGGGTTCCGGGCCGCGATCGACCACCTGGCGCCGTTGAGGCTGCGCGGCCCCGGCGGCGGCATCAAGCTCGACGGCACCCGCGTGGTCGCCGATCCCCGGATCCACCTGGTCGGCTACGGGCCCTCCGCGAGCACCGTCGGCGCGTCGCGCGCGGGCCGTGCCGCCGTGCGCGAGCTGAAGGACCTGCTGGCCCCCGTGCCGGTCGGCTGATCCCGCCCGTGTCACGCTTGTCCCCGGCTGCGCGGGGGACGGTGACGGGCGGGGGAACGGCCGGTGGGGAAAGCACTTCGGGTGGTCGTCGGTCTGATGCTGGGCTTCTTCGGCGCCGTCGTCGAACTCCCGCTGCTCGCCGTCGCCTGGTCGTCGGACCGGGTCGTGGCGCGGCTCGCGGACCTGGAACGCCGACGGCTGCTGGTGTTCCTCGGGATCGACAGCGCGGAACCGCTGGACCGGCAGGCGCGGCGGTTCGTGGCGGTGCGGGCACCGGTCGGGCTGCTCGGCGGGTTCGTGCTGGTGTGGCTGTTCTACGGCCTGTACTTCGCGGTGGTCATCGGCTGGCGGGTGGCCACCGGTGTGCTCGGCCCGTCGACCTTCGTCGAGGTCGGGTGGACGGCGCTGGTCGGCGTGGTCCTGCTGTTCGTGGAGGCGCAGGGGATCCTGGGGGTCGTCGCGCTGGAGCGCGGGGTGGCGCACCGGTTCCTCGGGCCCGGCGAGCGGGAACTGCTGCGGCGGCGGATCGACCAGTTGGCGCTGAGCCGCGCGGGCATCGTGGAGGCGGTGGACGCCGAGCGGCGGCGCATCGAGCGGGACCTGCACGACGGTGTCCAACAGCGACTGGTGACGCTGGGGATGCTCCTCGGTCGGGCCCGGCGGAACCCGGCGAAGGCGGAAGACCTGCTGCGCCAAGCGCACGAGGAGTCCTCGCGGGTGCTGGAGGACCTGCGCGAGGTCGCGTGGCGGGTGTACCCGACGGCGCTGGACTCGCTGGGGCTGCGCGAGGCGCTGGCCGCCGTGGCGGACCGGTCGGCGATCCCGGTGCGGATCGACGTCGAGCTGGCCGGGGACGTGGCCGCGCCCGTGGAGACGGCGGCGTACTTCGTGGTGTGCGAGGCGGTGACGAACGCGGCGAAGCACTCCGGCGCGGGCGTGATCACCGTGGAGGTGGGACGGGACGAGGAGGTCGTGCGCGTGCGGGTGGAGGACGACGGGCGCGGGGGCGCGGACCCGGACGGCGGAGGGCTCGCAGGCCTGGCGCGGCGGGTGTCCGCGCTGGACGGGCGGTTCGCCGTGACCAGCCCGGTCGGCGGACCGACCGAGATCACCGCGGAGTTGCCGTGCGGGTGATCCTGGCCGAGGACTCGACCCTGCTGCGCGAAGGACTGGCGCGCCTGCT
Organism: Umezawaea endophytica; assembly: GCF_025061645.1. Taxonomy (GTDB): domain Bacteria; phylum Actinomycetota; class Actinomycetes; order Mycobacteriales; family Pseudonocardiaceae; genus Umezawaea; species Umezawaea endophytica. Next base: position 154,603 of record NZ_JANYMP010000002.1, read on the forward strand.
GGCCGAGGAGGGGCACGAGGTCGTCGCGGCGGTGGGCGACGGCGGCGCGCTGGTGAGCGCGGTCGCCGCCCACCGGCCGGACGTGGTGGTGGCGGACGTCCGGATGCCCCCGACGAACACCGACGAGGGCTTGCGCGCGGCGTTGGAGATCCGCCGCTGCTGGCCTGCCGTCGGGGTGCTGGTGCTGTCGCAGTACGTGGAGAAGCGGTACGCCGTCGACCTGCTCACCGGGCCCTCCGACGGCGTCGGCTACCTGCTCAAGGACCGGGTCGTGCGGGTGGACGAGTTCCTCGACGCCCTGCACCGCGTCGGGTCGGGCGGCGCCGCGTTCGACCCCGAGGTCGTGCGGCAACTGCTGTCCCGCACGACCCGCGAGATCGGGGCGCTGACACCGCGCGAACGGGAGGTGCTGTCCGCGATGGCGGAGGGCTGCACGAACGCGACCATCGCCGCGCGGCTGCACGTGTCGCTGAGCGCCGTGGAGAAGCACGTCGCGAGCGTCTTCGACAAGCTCGGGCTGTCGGGTGTGGACGGTTACAGCCGGAGGGTCCTCGCGGTGCTGCGCTACCTGGGGTCGTGACTGTCCTGCTTGCGCCTGTTCACCCTGGAGACGACGAACCAGACGAGCGCGACGCCGACCGCCACGAGCACGCCGGTGGACACGAAGCCGGCGTACTGCTCGACCAGGTGCCACTTCTCGCCGAGCAGGAAGCCCGCCATGATCAGCGCGGTGTTCCAGATGAGGCTGCCCGCCGCCGTCAACCCGATGAACTTGGGCAGCGGCATCCGCTCGATGCCCGCCGGGATCGAGATCAGGCTGCGGAACACCGGGATCATCCGCCCGAAGAACACGGCTTTGGAGCCGTGCTTGCCGAACCACGCCTCGGACCGGTCCACGTCGGACACGTCGACCAGCGGCAGCTTCCTCACGATGGCCCGGATCCGCTCCCGCCCCAGCAGCGCGCCCAGCCAGTACAGGGCCAGCGCGCCCACCACGGACCCGGCCGTGGTCCACGCGATGGCGGCGACCAGGCTCATCCCGCCGCGGCTGGCGGTGAAACCTGCCAGTGGCAGGAACAGTTCGCTGGGCAGCGGCGGGAACAGGTTCTCCAGGGCGATGGCGATGCCCGCGCCCGGCGCGCCGAGCGTCGTCATCAGCCCGGTGACCCACTCGATGACCGCTGTTACGGGGTTGCTCATGGCCTCCAAGCTAGGGAAAGGACCCTGAGGCCCGCACTGGAGGCGACCGCACGGTCGGGGTGGGGTTCTCCTCAGGTGGTACCCGCGGCGCGGTCGGCCAAACCGCGCACGCACCGTTCCATGATCCGCTGCAACGCCCGCCGGTAGAGCCACCCGGTGCCGGGGACGACCGGTCGGAACGACGAGTGCCAGCGGATCCGCGTGCCCTCCCCGTCCGGTTCGAGGTCGACGGACGCCCGGTAGTCCCGCACCGCCAGCCCGGACAGCAGCACGTACCCCAGCCTGCGGTTCGGCACCAGTTCCACGATCTCCTCGCGGCTCACGACGGGCTTCGGGAACCGGTTCGTGCGGAACACCCGGACCGCGCCGATCCCTTCGCGCTCGGTGGCGCCCTCCCGCTCCAGTGCGAACGAGTCCAGCGGCGACCAGCCCGGCCAGGAGGCCCCGTCCCTCACCAGCGCGTACACCCGTTCAGGGGCGGCCGTCGTCCGCGCGGTGGCGTCCACTCTCTGTACCATGTGGTACATGTACCATCTGGTACATGTCAGGACAAGGGGATCGCCTGCTGGCCGCCGTGATCGAGCACATCGCCGAGCACGGCCTGGCCGACCAGAGCCTCCGCTCGCTCGCGACCGCCGTCGGCACCAGCCACCGCATGCTCAGCTACCACTTCGGCAACAAGGAGGGCCTGCTGGTCGCCGTGGTCCGCGCCGTCGAGGAGAACCAGCGCCGAGCGCTGGCCGACCTCACCGCCGACCGCGACAGCAGCCCCGCCGACCTGGCCCGCCGGTTCTGGGAACGCCTGACCGACCCCGCCCTGCGGGCCCACGAACGCCTCTTCTTCGAGCTGTACGGCCAGGCCGTCCAGGGCCGCCCCGGCACGAGCGCGCTGCTAGACGGCATCGTCGACTCCTGGATCGACCCACTGGCCGCCTACGAGCACAGCACCGGTGTCCCGCTCCCGGAGGCCCGCGCCCGTGCCCGCCTCGGCTTGGCCGTGTCGCGGGGCCTCCTGCTGGACCTGGTGGCCACCAACGACCTGGACGGCGTGAACGCGGCCATGGAGCAGTTCATCGCCTTCCACGAACGATCTCGCGCGTGAGCTCGTCCAACCGCGCGGCGTCGCCGGGGTCGAACGTCCTCAGCGACAGGTCGACCGGCCTGCCCCGGTCGTTCGGGTGGAACCCGACGGGAGGCGGCTCCTCGATCAGGGGCAGCAACGGCCCGATCGCCTTGGCGACCGGCTGCGCGAAGAGCTTCTCCACCGTCCTGATCACCGCGCGCATCGGTTGCCGGTACTGCGAGATCGCGTTGGTCTCGGTGAATCCGGGGTGGAACAGCACGTACGCCTTCTCCGCCCCGACCGAGACGCCGAGCAGGTCGTTCATCCGCCCGGCCTGCATCTGCGCCTTCACGGCCGAGTACCCGCGTTCGAGCTGCGGGTCCTCCCAGCGCACCCGACCGACGGTCGTGCCCGGCGCGGAGAACGCCACCACCAGCCCCGCGTCCACGCCGTGCGCCAACAGGTACCGGCTCAGGTAGTACAGCGCGAACGTCGCCTCCAGCCCGTCGGCGGTGACGATCCGCCTCGGGTTGAACCGGGCGGCGGTGAGCACCAGCACGTCCACCCGGTCGGGCAGCGCGGCCACCACCCGGTCCACCTCCGCGATCAGGCTCAGGTCGGCCCTGATGAACTCGATGTCCTCCGACAGCCCCTTCCGGGTGCTGCTGCCGACGGCGATCACGCTGTCCCCGGCCGCCGCCCGCGCTTCGGCGATGCCGCGCCCCATGCCGTCGGTGCCACCGGCGACCACGATCGTTTTTCCCATAGGCTCACTGTCGAACAGCCTCCCGTGCGGCGGAAGGAGGCACATCAATGTGCCCACCAGCCATGACCCTGTCCACGCCGGTGCCGCTGGCGGAACACCGCGCGTGCCCCGTCACCGACGTGCTGAACCGCGTCGGCGACCGCTGGAGCGTCGTCGTCATCGTGCTGCTCGGTGGGAAACCCTTCCGCTTCAACGAGTTGCACCGCTCGATCGAGGGCATCAGCCAGCGCATGCTCACCCGCACCCTGCGCGGCCTGGAACACGAGGGCCTGGTGAGCCGCGAGGTCTTCCCGACGAACCCGCCCGGCGTCGAGTACGCGCTGACGGCGCTGGGCGAGTCCCTCCTGGTGCCGCTGTCCGCACTGGCGCGGTGGGCGGTGGAGCACCACGGGGAACTCGCCGCGAAGCCGTAGCGCTAACGGACCAGCAACCCCCTGAGGGCCGCCTCGGCGATCGACTCGGCCTCCCCGAGCCCCAACGGCGCGTGCCCGCTGACCAACCGGAACACCAGGGGGCCGAACAGGAGGTCGGTGGCCGTGTCCACGTCGACCTCCTCGCGGACCTCCCCGCGTTCCACCGCCCGCCGCCACAGCACCGCCACCGCCTCCCGCCGCCCGGTCAGGAAGAACTCGCGGAAGTAGGGCGCCCCGGCGGGATCCGTCACGCAGGCGGCCAGCAGTTGGGCGAACGTGCCCCCGGCCGGGCTGGCGTAGAACTCGCTCACCAGCCGCACCTGTTCGGTGAAGTCGCCGACGGCACTACCGGTGTCCGGCAGCGGAACCGCGCCCGCCATCCTGATCCCGAAGGCCTCCGCCGCGACCGCCGTCCTGCTGGGCCAGTGCTTGTAGATCGTCGCCTTGCTGACGCCGGACCGGGCGCTGATCGCGTCCACGGTCGCCGCGGGCAGCCCTCCTTCGGCGAGCAGCGCGCAGGTGGCCGTGAGGACGGACTCCCGCGCCCGGACGCTCTGCGGTCGCATCACCCGGCGCTCACGACGACAGCGAGGCGAACTCGTCGTCCGCCAGTTCGACGGACCGCGCGCCCAGGTTGTCCTCCAGGTGCGCGATCGAGGCCGTGCCGGGGATGGGCAGCACCACGGGGGAGCGCTTGAGCAGCCACGCGAGCGCGAGCTGCGACCGGCCGGCTCCATGCCGCGCGGCGAGGACGTCGAACGGGCCGCCGTCCTCGAGGAGCTTGCCCTTGGCGAGCGGGCTGTACGGGATGAAGGCGATGCCGTTGGCCGTGCAGTGGTCGAGGACCGGTTCGGACGTCCGCAGGGTCAGGTTGTAGCGGTTCTGCACCGACGCGATGGTCGCGAACTCGCCCGCGGCCTCGACCTCGTCGACGGTCACCTCGCTCAGCCCGATGTGTCGGATCTTGCCCTCCTGCTGGAGCAGCGCGAGTTCGCCGATCTGGTCGGCCAGCGGGACCTCGGGGTCGACGCGGTGGAGCTGCAGCAGGTCGATCCGCTCCAGGCCGAGGTGGCGCAGGCTCAGCTCGACCTGCTGGCGCAGGTACTCGGGGCGGCCGACGGCGGTCCACCGGCCGGGGCCCTGGCGGGTGAAGCCGACCTTGGTGGCGATGACCAGGTCGTCGGCGTAGGGGTGCAGCGCCTGCTTGATGAGCAGGTCGGCGACGTTCGGGCCGTACGCGTCAGCGGTGTCGATCAGCGTCACGCCCAGCTCGACCGCGCGCCGCAGCACGGCGACCGCGCCTTCCGGGTCGAGGGACTCGCCCCACACGCCGGGGCCGGGGAGCTGCATCGCGCCGTAGCCGAGGCGGGACACTTCGAGGTCGCCGCCGATGGAGAACGTGCTGGTCATCGTGATCTCCCAAAAGTAAACTGAACGTACAGTTCACCTTACGCCGACCCGCGGCCGTGCGCTACAGCCACGCCTCGTCGTCGGTCGCGCGCGCCAGCACCCGCTGGAGCAGCACGCGCAGCGCCTCCCGGTCCCGCGCCGACACCCCGCGCAGGAACTCGGCCTCGGCGCGGGCCAGCGGACCGTGCGCGTCGGCCAGCAGCCGTTCGGTGCCGGGGGTCAGCGAGAGCCTGCGGGTGCGCCCGGACGCGCCCGCCTCGCGCACGAGGTGCCCGCCGCGCTCCAGGTCGTCCACCATCCCGTGCAGCGACTGCCGGGTGATCCCGAGCTGCCGGGACAACTCCGTGATCGTCAGCTCCGGCTCGACGCGGAGCTGCGCGAGCAGCCCGAACTGCCGGACGGTCAGCCCGTACCGGCGGAGTTCGGCGTCGGCCAGGCGGGACGCGATCGTGTGGGCGTAGGCGAGCAGGTACGGAACGGGGGGCCGCATGGCGTCGATTGTCAGGCACCCTGACGGAAACGTGAAATGTTGCCCTATTCTTCTCGGGCTCTCACCGCCAATCCATCGTCGAACCGGCTCTCCAGCGTGGCTGGCGCATGTCCGGAATCAGGAGGTTTCGTTGATCCGCACACGGGGGTTGACCAGGAATTTCAAGGTAAAACGTCAGATCGTGGAGGCGGTGAGGGGGCTCGACCTCGACGTCGAGAAAGGAGAACTGGTCGCCTTTCTCGGCCCGAACGGCGCGGGCAAGTCGACGTCCCTCCGAATGTTGACCACCCTCCTCCGGCCGACGTCCGGTGAAGCCCGGATCGCGGGCCACGACGTCCTCTCCGACGCGGCCGCCGTGCGCAGGCGCATCGGGTACGTCGGGCAGGGCAACGGCGCCGGACCGTACTTCCGGGTCCGCGACGAACTGGTGACCCAGGGCCGCTGCTACGGGTTCAGCGCCGAGGTGTCCCGGCGGCGCGCGGACGACCTGCTCGGCACGATGGAACTGGAGGACCTGGCGAACCGGGACGCGGGCTCGCTGTCCGGCGGCCAGCGGCGGCGGCTCGACATCGCGCTCGGCCTGGTGCACCAGCCGGACCTGCTGTTCCTGGACGAGCCGTCGTCCGGCCTCGACCCGCAGAACCGGGCGAACCTGTGGGAGCACATCCTGCGGCTGCGCGACCTGCTCGGCACGACCGTCTTCCTCACCACGCACTACCTCGAGGAGGCGGACACCAAGGCGGAACGGGTCGTCGTGATCGACCACGGCCGGATCATCGCCGACGACACGGCCGAGCGCCTCAAGGCCGACCTCGCGGGCGACCACGTCACCGTCCGGACCGACAACCCGGCGCGGACCGCGCGGATCGCCGACCGGATCCCGTCGACGCGCGGCGTGACCGTCGACGGCGACGCGGTGCGGATGGCCGTGCCAGACGGCGCGGCCGTGCTGCCCGTGCTGCTGCGGGCGCTGGACGCCGCCACGGTGGACGTGCGGAGTGCGGAGGTCCAGCGGCCGACGCTCGACGACGTCTTCCTCGCCCTCACCGGGCGCAGCCTGCGCGAAGCGGAAGGGGTGCCCGCGTGAGGTTCGCGACCGAGACCGGGATCGTGTTCGCCAGGGAGGTGCGGCCGAACCTCCGCAACCCCGTCGCGATCCTGTTCGGCATGGCCCAGCCGGTGGTGTTCCTGGTCCTGTTCGGCTCGCTGCTGTCCGGCGTCCCCTGGGGTGGTGACGGCGCCGCCTGGCAGTGGTTCGTGCCGGGGATGCTGATCATGCTCGGGCTGGGCGGCACGGTCTCCGCGGGCTACATGCTCATGACGGAGATGACCGGCGGCTCGCTCGACCGGATGCTCGTCACGCCGGTCAGCCGGTCGGCGATGCTGGTCGGCCGCACGGCGAAGGAGGTCGTGATGCTGGTCGCGCAGTCCGTGCTGATCATCCTCGTGGTGCTGCCGTTCGGCTTCGAGCTGCACGTCGTCGGCGCGCTGGTCGCGATGCTGCTGCTGGCCGTCATCGGCGTCGGCCTCGGCGCGTTCTCCTGCGCGTTGGCGGTCGTCGCCCGCAAGCAGGAGTCGGCGTTCTACGTCGTCCAGCAGACCCTGATGTTCCCGCTGCTCATGCTCTCCGGCGTCCTGCTGCCGTTGGACAACGCGCCGTCGTGGATGCGCGCGCTGTCGCGGGTGAACCCGCTGACCTACGTCGTCGAAGCCGAGCGGGCCCTGTTCGCGGGGCAGCTCACCGGGACGTCCGTGCTCTACGGCGTGCTCAGCGCGGTCGGCTTCGCGGTGGCGGGGGTCCTGGTCGGGGCCCGCGCGATGCGGCTCACCGGCGACTAGACCAGCGCCAGCTCGGCGAAGACCAACCGGTGGTCCGAGCCGGGCAGGGTGTGCTCGCCGGTCGCGACGGCCACCAGCCCGCGCCCGTGCAGCACGTGGTCCAACTGCACGACCGGCACGCTGTCGGCGGGCCAGGTAGGCGCCCACCCGTTCCCGAGTTCGGCGTGGGAGTCGACCAGGCCCGCCGCCAGCAGCTCCCGCATCGGCGCGTGGTCCAGCGTGGCGTTGAAGTCGCCCAGCACCACCGAGTTCTCGCCCGCGGTGGCCCTCAACGCCGTCATGTCGTTCGCCCAGAGCCCGGCGTCACCCGCCGGGTAGTAGGTGTGCACGGCGACGACCACGACCGCGCGACCGTCGACGTCGATCGTGCCGGTCGTCTGGGGCCACGTCGTGGGCGCGGCCAGCGGGCCGCTCGCGGTGAACGGCAGTCGCGAGTAGAGCGACGAGTCGTCCTGCGGCCGAAGCTCCCGGTACGGCAGCAACTCGCGCAACCCGGCGTCGTCCAGCGCCGGGATCGCGTCGGACGTCAACTCCTCCACCGCCAACACGTCCACCCGCCGCTCCCGCACGAAGTCGACCACCGCCTGAGCGTCCACCCCACCGACGTGCGCGTTGATCGTCGCTACCCGCAACCGCGCCGCCGCGGCAGGCACCTCACCCCCGTCGGCCACGAACCGCGGCGCCAACCACACCACCTGGAGCACCAACAACACCACTGCGACCCCGAACAACCACCGCGCCTTCAGCACGGCGAGCACCACACCCACCACGACCGTGACCACAGCGGCGTACGGCACCCCCACCACCACAACCGCGAACACCGTGCCCGCGTCGAGCCCGGTGGCACGCACGACGGCCAACGCCCCGATCCCCACCAGCACCACCGCACACACCCCGAGCAGCACCGAGCGCGTGCGTGGTCGGGGAGGGGTGGTGAGGTCGTGGCCGGGCGGTCGCGGAGGGTCTTGGATCGACACCCGGAGGAGGGTATCCGCAGGCGACGTGGACCTGTTCCCGGTCGGTCCCGACAGGACGGAGCGCACGCCGATCACCACGCCGGAGGGCGAGCTGTCACACCTTCGGGTGGAGGTCAGGTGTGCAGGTCGAGGGCTAGCTGGCCTGGTTTGTCGGTGTCGTCGGTGGTGCCGCGCATGCCGGACTTCGCGCACCGGCCGCAGTCGACCGGTGAGCGGGTCGGTTTGAAGCGGGTGAAGTCCCAGCCGCCGGTGCCGACGTGGCAGCCGGGGCCGGGGACGGAGACGCCCAGCCAGTCCTGAAGGCGGACGGCGTGCACGACGGTCGAGCCCTGGAGGTAGCCGTTGTCGTCCCTGGCGAACCGCGAGCGCGCGTCGGCCGCCGGGCCGGCGAGCGTGTCGTGCAGCGAGGTGCTCACGTCCTGATCCTCCTCGAAGCGCGCGGCTCGCGCCGAGCGGCCGCCCCGCCCGCCGGGAGTCCGGTGGGCGGGGTGCCGGGATGGGGCCGGAGAGACTCGAACTCTCACTGGCACGGACCTAAACCGTGTGCCTCTGCCAATTGGGCTACGGCCCCCTTCGGCAAGCCTATCGACACGCCTCGGCCTCTGACCAACTACGGTGGGGCAAGCCCTAGGGCACCGCTGACAGGAGGACATGTGGCTCGCGACCCCGACACCATCCAGCGTGAGATCGAGCAGGCCCGCGACGCGCTGGCCACGACCCTGGACGAGCTGGGCACGAGGGCCAACCCCCAGCGCTTCGTCGACGAGGGCAAGGCCACCGTGCGCGCCAAGTTCGACGACCCGAAGGTCCGCTACGCGCTCATCGCGGTGGGCGTCGTGGTCGGGCTGCTGGTCGTGCGCAAGCTGTTCCGCTGACGCGCCGGTCCAGCGAGCCGGAGGGCTCGCTGGACCGCGTGCGCGTCACGGCCGCTTCCGCGGCACGTGGATCCAGGCGTGGTCGTCGACCTCCTTCACCACGAACGGCACCCGGCGGAACGCGAAGTGCTCCACCAGGACGGGGTCCGGGCGGACGACGCTGCGGTACCACTCGTCGGACACGACGACCACCAGGTTCGCGTCGGGTTCCGCGGCCAGCGCCTCGCGCGCGGCGGGCAGGTCGGCGAGCCTGCACGCGGTGTTCAGGTCCCGGCCGATCCAGCCGCGCCCGTCCCGCGCGACCTCGCCCGCGTGCAGGGCGAGCCGCAGCCGCATCCGCGCGGGCTCGCTGCTGCGGCGGGCGTGCCTGGTCAGCTCCCGGTCCAACTGCTGGACCAGCGCGTCGCCGATGTTGCGCTTCGGCTCGCTGCCCGGCACCAGCAGGATGACGCTGTCACCCCTGTCCTGGGTGAGCTTCGGCGCGAACGGGACGTCCGCCTTCATCAACGAGGTCTGGAAGACCCAGTAGAGCTCGTTGCGCAACCACCTCTGGTCCTCGTCGGAGCGCCGCCCGTATCCTTCGATGTCGGCGATGACGAACGAGTGGTGTGTCGGGTTTTCGTCCATGGAGAGACGCGAATCCCTTCGGCACGGGCTCGGTGCGTGCGAACGCGCCGCGCTGCTTGAGCTGACGCGGTTCACTGTCGCTGACGCGAAAGGCCTTCAGCCCGCATTTTGGCGGGACGGGATCACGTCGATTCTGCTATAAGCCGCAACGCGTCGGTGTCGAGCAGGGTGATCCGCTGCTGGTCGGCGGCCACCAGCCCCTCGACGATCAGCAGCCGCATCTGCTTCTCGGCGGTGCCCGCCTTCATCGAGGCCAACGAGCCCAGTTCGGCGCGCGTCAGCGGGATCTTCAGCTCCCACCGCGGCTCCGCCTGCCACCCGCCCATCGTGGCGATCTCGATCAGCACCCTGGCCAGCCGCGCGCGGGCGTTCCGGCCGAAGAAGTCGACCCTGAGCTGGTCGGACGACCGCCAGCGCTCGCTGACCATGCGCTGCACCTGGTGGTCGACGTCGGGCAGGCGCTTCAGCTCGTTGAGCGGGATGGTGCGGACCAGGACCTCGCCGCAGGCGATGACGCTCGCGGACCGCGGGTTCTTGTCGATGCCCGCCTGCTCGCCGACGAGGTCGCCGCGGACCCGGATCGCCAGCAGCGCCGGGCCGTACTCGCTGTAGGCGACGACCTTCACCGTGCCCCGCAGCACGACGACCACGTGGTCGTTGGAGGCGCCCTGCTCCAAGATCGGTTTGTCGTGCCCGTAAGTGCGAGCGGTGCCCAATTTCAGCAACTGCGCTCGGGTTTCGTTGCTCAACCTGCCCAGCAATGTCGTCTTCGGCCAATCGGGGGTACGGCCGTGTGGCTGCTGGGCTATGGCCGTCCCCCCTTTCGCTGCGTTATTCGCAAGCGTTTTCGAGGGTACTGTGGAATGAGGTTGTTCGTGTCCGCAATAATGCTCAGCGGGAATCGGCCACGCGCTGCAGTTCAGCCATGTTCAGCAGCGACGTCCTGCGGTAGGCGGTCCGCACCAGGCCCGCCTCGATCAGCTTCCGCACCTGCTGCTCGACCGTGCGCCTGGCGATGCTCGCCAGGGACCCCAGCTCCTCCTGCGTGAGCGGGATGGTGATGTCCCAGGTCTCCTCGTCCTCCCAGCCGCACGTCTTGGCGACCTCCACCAGCACGCGGGCGACCCTGGCGTACGCCTTGAGCGCCAGGAAGTCGACCCGGCGCTGGTCGGCCCACCGCAGGCGTTCGCTCATCATGCTGCGCAACTGCTGGTCGGCGTCCGGCGTGCGCTTGAGGAACGCCTCGAACTCGCTGCGGCCGATGGACTGGGCCCGCACGTCGCCGCAGGCGATGACGCTCGCCGAGCGCGTCTTGCGGTCGATGACGGACTGCTCGCCGACGAGGTCGCCGCGGATTCGGATCGCCAGCAGCGCCGTCGGCCCGTGCTCGCTGTGCACCACGACCTTGACCGCGCTGCTGAGCAGCAGCACCACGTTGTCGCCGGGCTCGCCGTGGGTGAGGATCACGTCGTTGTCCCGGTACACCACCGTCGTGCCGAGTGCCAGCAGCCGGTCGCGGGTGAGCGGGCGCAACTGGCCCAGCAACGTCGCCTTCGGCCAACCGGGCGTTCGTCGCTGCGGTGGCTGGACTATGGCAGCCTCCCATGTGCGCGACACCATTCGCCGATCTTGCCGACAATACTGTCGAATACCGCTCGGCGTGTCCGCAATAGTGCTGCCCTGATCAGTTTTGCTTGCCCACCAGCGGGAGCAGGACCTGGTCCACGACCTTGTTCACGAACGGCTGGTCCAGCGGGTCGCCGGTGAGCATGAGCCGGTAGATGAGCGCCGCTCCCGCGAGTTCGACGGTCAGGCCGAGCGGGGCGTGGGGGCGAATCTCGCCGCGTTCGAGAGCGCGTTCCAGAATTCCACGCAGCACGTCCCGCTGGGAAATGAGGAAAGTTTCGCGGAATGCCGCCGCGAGTTCCGGCTCGTGCGGGAGTTCACCGACGAGCGCCTGCGCCGCTTTCCCGATGGGGCCGGACAGGAATGCGGCGAACGAGCTGAGGAATTCGCGGAGGTCCTCGGCGAGCGAGCCGGTGTCCGGCGCGGCCAGGTTCTGGCTCGCGAGCTGGGCGCAGGTGTCGATCACCAGGTCCAGCTTGGACTCCCAGCGCCGGTAGATGGTCGCCTTGCCCGCACGGGCACGGGCGGCGACGGCGTCCATGGTCAGCGCGCGGTAGCCGACCTCCGCCATCACCTCCAGCGCGGCTTGGCGCAGCGCGTCGTCCCGGCTCGCGTCACGCGGCCGTCCACGTTGGGGTGAGCGGGATTCTTCGCTGAACGCGGGTGTGGCCAAAACCACGCCACCTTTCTCCTGCACGGGCACGGTTGAAACATCCTAGGCGTGTTCTTCCGTTCCGCGTGTGCCTCCCTCGTTCCCGAACACGACCCGAACACGAATGCGATTCGTAAAAGCGGGCCACCTGCGCGTGAACCGTTCGGAAGGGTCAGGATGAGCGGACGAAGTCAGTCGACACGAGGGGGAACGGTGCGCGCGACCACCATCCACGGACCCGGTGACATCCGCGTCGAAGACGTGCCCGACGCCGTTCTGGCGGAACCGACCGACGCCGTGGTCCGGGTCGAACTGGCCTGCGTCTGCGGCAGCGACCTCTGGGCCTACCGGGGCGTCTCCAAGCGCAAGCCCGGCCAGCGGATCGGGCACGAGTTCGTCGGCGAGGTGGTCGACGTCGGCTCCGAGGTCACGTCCGTGCGCGTCGGCGACCGGGTCATCGCGCCGTTCACGTGGAGCGACGGCACCTGCGAGTACTGCGCGGCCGGCGTCCAGACCTCGTGCCGCCGGGGTGGCATCTGGGGCCAGACCGGGCACGACGGCGGCCAGGGCGAGGCCGTTCGGGTCCCGCAGGCGGACGGCACGCTGGTCGCCGTGCCCAGGGACGCCGACGCGAAGCTGCTGCCCGCGTTCCTGTCGCTCTCGGACGTGATGGGCACGGGCCACCACGCCGCGCTCTCCGCCGGTGTCGTACCGGGCTCGGTGGTCGCCGTGGTCGGCGACGGCGCGGTGGGCCTCTGCGGCGTCCTGGCCGCCTCCAGGCTCGGTGCCGAGCGCGTCATCGCGATGGGGCGCCACGAGGACCGCGCCGCCGTCGCCAGGCTGTTCGGCGCCACCGACCAGGTGTCCGAACGCGGTGAGGCGGCGGTCCAGCGGGTCCGCGAGCTGACCGGCGGGCTCGGCGCGTCGGCGGTGCTGGAGTGCGTGGGCACCGCGCCGTCGTGGGAGACCGCGCTCGGCATCGTGCGCGACGGCGGCCGGATCGGCTACGTGGGCGTCCCGCACGGTCCGGACGGCCTGTCGCTCAAGGACCTGTTCAACCGCAACGTCGGCGTGGGCGGTGGCGTCGCTCCGGTGCGCCAGTACCTGCCGGAGCTGCTGGCGGACGTCCTGGCGGGCCGCCTGGACCCCTCCCCGGTGTTCGACCGCACGATGCCGCTGGAGGACGTCGCCGACGCCTACCGGGCGATGGAGGACCGCAAGGCGCTGAAGGTGGTCGTCAAGCCGTGAGGCGGGACGCCACGCCCTGCCACACCACGGTCATCACGTAGTCGGTCGCGAGCGTGGGCCCCACCTCGGGCCTGCGCTCGCACCACAGCGCGAGCCGTTCGCACGACCCGACGACGATCTCCGCGAACGCCTCCGCCTCCAGCGGTTCGAGGCTGGGGGAGAACCCGGCGATCACCGCGCTGATCAGCGCCGTCTGCTGGGTCCGGATGCCCTCGATCTCCTCCTCGGCGGACGGCACGCTGATCGCCGCCTCCTGCCGCAGCAGCGCCCACGACCGGCTGTGGTCGACGATGAACTCGAAGAACGCCAGCAAACCCCTGCGCAGCAGGTCTTCCGGACCCTCCGCGCCGACGATCGCCGTCTCGGTCTTCGTCCGCAGCTCGGTCCGCGCCCGCTGGATGCACCCGATGAGCAGGCCCTCCTTGGAGCCGAAGTACTCGTAGAGCATCGGCTTGGAGACGCCGACGCGCTCGGCGATCTCGTCCATGGACGTCGCCAGGTAGCCCTGCTCGGCGAAGACCACCTCGGCCACGTCGAGCATCTGGGCCTTGCGCTCCGCCTTGGGCATGCGACGGCGGGGCACCGGCTGGGTGCTGGTCACGGTCGAAGGGTACTACCGCGAGTAACTTACTTCGAGTAACCTACTGGCGAGTACTTAGCCGGACGGCGGAGGTTGCGCACTGATGGGCACGCACCGGGACACCGAAGTAGTGGTCGTGGGCACCGGATTCTCGGGGCTGGGCATGGCGATCGAACTCAAGCGCACGGGCAGGCACGACTTCGTCGTCCTGGAGAAGGCGTCCGACCTCGGCGGCACCTGGCGCGACAACCGGTACCCCGGCTGCGCGTGCGACGTGCAGTCCCACATGTACTCGTACTCCTTCGAGCTGAACCCGAACTGGTCGCGCGCCTTCGCCGAGCAGCCGGAGATCTGGGCCTACCTCCAAGGCGTGGCGGACAAGTACGACCTGCGGCGGCACATCCGGTTCAACACCGAGTTCACCGGGGCGCGGTGGGACGAGGCCGCCAAGGTCTGGCACGTCTCGACCGGCACGGGCGACACGTACACGGCCAAGGCGCTGGTGATGGGCGTCGGCGCGCTGCACATCCCCAACGTGCCGGAGCTGCCCGGCGTGGAGCGGTTCCGCGGCGAGGTCTTCCACTCGGCGCGGTGGGACCACTCGTACGACCTGGCGGGCAAGAAGGTGGCCGTGGTCGGGACCGGCGCCAGCGCCATCCAGTTCGTGCCCAAGATCGCCGACCAGGTGGAGTCGCTGGCGATCTTCCAGCGGACGCCGCCGTGGATCATGCCGAAGGGCGACCGGCCCATCAGCGAGCGCGAGCACCGGGTGTTCGCGCGGGTGCCCTTCGCGCAGCGGCTGTACCGCGACCTCGTCTACTGGACGAGGGAGTCCACCGCGCTGGGGTTCGCGGTGAACCCGAGGATCATGAAGCTGGCCCAGACCATCGCCAAGCGGCACATGGCCCGGCAGGTCCCGGACCGCGCCCTGCGGGAGAAGCTGACCCCGGACTACACGATGGGGTGCAAGCGGGTGCTGATCTCGAACGACTACTACCCCGCCCTGGCGCGCCCCAACGTGGACCTGGTCACCGACGGGATCGCCGAGGTGCGCGAGAACTCCGTCGTGGACTCCGCGGGCGTGGAGCACGAGGTGGACGCGATCATCTACGGCACGGGCTTCCACGTGATCGACGCGTTCGGGTACCTGTCGATCACCGGCAAGGACGGTCGGGACCTGGCGGGCGAGTGGAAGCAGGAGGGGATCCAGAGCCACTTCGGGATCACCGTCGCGGGCTTCCCCAACTTCTTCTTCCTGCTGGGGCCCAACACCGGGCTGGGGCACAACTCCGTGGTGTTCATGGCCGAGTCGCAGATCAAGTACGTCTCGCAGTGCCTTGGCCTGCTGGCGGACGCCGACGAGCTGGAGGTCCGGCCGGAGGTCCAGCGCCGGTTCAACGAGGAGATCCAGCGGAAGCTGAGCCGCGGGGTGTGGACCGAGGGCGGCTGCCGGAGCTGGTACCTGGACGCGCAGGGGGTGAACCGGACGATCTGGCCGGGCTTCACCTGGCGGTACTGGATGCGCACCAGGAAGGTCCGGGCGGACGACTTCGTGCTCTCGTCGAAGGCCCGCGTGCCCGTGTGAGACGGCGGAGGGGGCGTGTCCGGTGTGGACACGCCCCCTCCGCGCGGAAGATCAGGCGTCGGCGCGCTGCCCGGCCGCCTTGGAGCGCTCCGCCCGCAGGAGCGTGACGGCGGGCAGGTCAAGCGGGGCGGGCTTGGTGCCCGTCGCCCACTCGATCAGCAGGTCGGCGATCTGCGGGTTGCGCGGCAGGACGGGCCCGTGGAGGTACGTGCACAGGATCTTGCCCTGCACCGCGCCCTCGACCTTCCCGTCGTTGCCGGTCCCCACCGTCACGTGGGCCAGCGGCTGGGCCGCCGGACCGAGTTCCGTGCGGCCCTGGTGGTTCTCGAAGCCCGTGAGGAACCCCTCGAACAACCCGTTGGCGGGCTTGGCGAGCACCTCGCCGATGGCCCGCGAGCCACCCGCGTACGAGACGGAGTCGATCAACCCGAGACCGGGGTGGGTCACGTCGTCCGCGCGGGTGAACTTCTCGCCGAAGATCTGGATACCGGCGCACACCCCGAGCACCACGGCACCGCGAGCCGCGGCGCGCTGGAGACCGGGGTTGTCACGCAGGTGGCGCACGGCCAGCGTCTGCGCCGTGTCCTCGCCACCGCCGACGACGTAGATGTCGCAGGAGTCCGGGACGGAGTCGCCGAAGTTGACCGTCACGATCTCCGAGGAGATCCCGCGCCAGGCGAGGCGCTTGTCCAGCACCACCGCGTTGCCGAAGTCCCCGTACGTGCCCAGCAGGTCGGGCAGCACCAACGCGATCCGAACAGCGGAGTCATTCACCGGTGGACCTCGCGTTCAGGTCGCGGAACGCCGTGTAGTTCGCGATCACCTCGACCGCCCCCTTGGGGAGCGCGTCGATGGCCAGCAGCGGGTCGGGCACGATCTGGTGCTCCACCTCGGCGTAGGTCAGGCGCACGGCCAGGTCGGTGGCCCGCTCGCCGGAGGCGATGACGGTCCGACCGCGCAGCCGCTCGAACGGCACGTCCCACAGCCACGACAGGTCGCGGCCGTCGGCCTCGTTGGCGTTGATCACCAGTACCGCGGGGTGGTCGGACTCCTTGACCACGGTCAGGGTCTCGCTCCACCCGGCCGGGTTCTTCGACAGCAGCAGCCTGGCGGTGTGCCCGCTGCGCTGGATCGTCCGGTACCGGCCCGCGACGTTGGAGACGCCCCGCAGGCGGCGGACGGCCTCCTCGATCTGCACGCCCATCGTCGCGGCGGCGGCCGTGGCCATCACCGCGTTCGCCTGGTTGAACTTGCCGGGCAGGCGGAGCTGGAGCGCGACCTTGCTGGCGTTCGGCGCGATCAGGAAGCCGTCCGTCGTCACCCAGTCCGGCTTGGGCCGGGCCAGGTCGCAGGTGCTGCACGTCCAGTGCTCGCCCTGCCAGCGGATCGGCTCGCCGCACCTCGGGCACGACGCCGAGTCGTGGTGCCAGCCGGTGCCGGTGGCGACCCACACGACGCGGTGGGCGTCCTTGGCCGCCGACGTCACCATGATGTCGTCGCAGTTCGCGATCACCGTGCAGCCGCGCAGCCTGGAGATCACGTCGCGCAGGGAGCGCTCGATCGTGCGCACCTCGCCGACGCGGTCCAACTGGTCGCGGCTGAGGTTCAGCAGCACCACGACGTCCGGCTGGGCGGCCGCGGCGACGGCGGGGAAGTACCCCTCGTCGACCTCCAGCACCGCGTACGGCGCGTCGGGCTGCTTGCTCAACGCCGTCACGTGCCCGTCGGGCATGTTGGCGCCGCTGTGGTTGGTGGCCACCTCGCCGAGAGCGGTCACGGCGCGGCTGAGCATCATGGTGCTGGTGGTCTTGCCGTTGGTGCCGGTCACCAGTGCGACCCGCCTGCCGGACGTCAGGCGCCGGAGCGCCTGCGGATCCAGCTTCAACGCCACCCGGCCACCGATCATGCCGCCTGCGCCGAGACCCATCTTCTGGGACAGCTTCGAACTCATGTTGCCCAAGCGCACGGCAGCCGCGGTCCGCAAAGGCAGACGGGCTGGGGAGGCTGGATCGTCATTAGCGTTGTTAGGCAAGCGACTTCCTGCATTTGGAACGGGCGCGCCCCTGGTCACGGCGGCGAGTCTAGCTTGGTGCCCCGCTACCTCCGCGCGGTCCCGCCCAGATCGCGCAGCGCCCGGATGAGCTCGACCGTGCTGAGCTGGCACAACTGGGCCATGTACTCCAGCGCGGGCAGATCGAGGTGCACCTGCGGGGTCTGGCCGAGCGGCAGCGTGTGCAGCCGCCCCTGCGCCCAGCGCCGCAACGGCTGGAGCTCGGGGCGCTCGTCCGCGACGATCGCGACGAGGTTCAGCGAGAGGTGTCCCGTGGGTGTGTCCCCGAACACACGTTCGTGCACGCGCGCCAGCACCTCGTGCGCCGGCACGGCCAGCGCCGCGCAGATCTCGACCAGGCGCACGACGGACACCTGGCGCGTGCCGAGCTCGTACGTCGCCAGCGTCTGGAGCGAGATCTCGCTCTGGAGCCGGCTGTTCAACTCCTTGCGGGTCCATCCGCGCTGCTTGCGAAGGCTGCGCAGCTCATCACCGAGCACGCGCTGGTACGCCGCTGTGTCGATCTGCACCGTCACTTCCTCCACCTGTTCACGTGGGGTGTTCGGCCCCAACGCAGAGGAAAGGTGCAAAAAGTGGGTTGATTACGTGACTTGCCCGGTTTATCGCCCGATCGGGCTAACCGAGTAGTACTGTCAGTAGTCCTTTTGGGCTTCTGGGGTTTGGGGTGGGTTGGGCGGGAGGGTGGGTTTGGGGTGGGTTTTGGGGGGCTGCTGTTGTCCGGTTGGGGTGGAATTGGGGTGGTGGGTGGGGCCTCTGTTCCTCACCCCGCTCGCGTGATTGTCTCGATAGTCGATCTTGGTTTGTCAAGGCGGGAAAGATGCCTTGACAAACCAAGATCGACTATGAGGGCGCTTCGGATCGGGGCGGCGGGGGAGGAGTGCTCGGAAGGGCCGGAGGCTCGGTGAGGCGGTGGTTGGGTTTAGGGCAGGGGGGAGCGCTCGGTTGGGCCGGTGGGCGGCTTTAGGGCGGGTTGGGGCGGTGGCTGGTGGTCAGTTCACGCAGCGGACGCCGTCGGCCGTGATGGGGGCCTCGCCTGAGGGCTGTTGGTGGGCGCCGTCCAGGCCGATCTGTGTGCCGCCCGCGAAGTTCTGGGCGCCCGGTCCCGAGTAGTCGGAGCCCACGAAGACCCGTACGTAGCCCGCTTGCAGGTTGTTGTCCTGCTCGGTCTCGATGCTGCCGCCCAGTGCTTTCGCGACCGCCGCGCCGCCTTCGTCGCCGCCCTTGCCGAACTTGACCACGGAGGTCTTCGTGTTCTGGTCCGCGTTGGCCGCGTCGCCGGACGTGAAGCCCTTCGCCGTCAAGGACTGGAGGACCTGGCCCGCCAGGCCCGGTACGCCGGAGGCGTTCCGGACCTCGACGGTCACGGTGCTGTTGTCGAACGGCTTGGCCGGGGTGGAGGAGGTGCCGGAGGGGTTGGGTTCCTCGGTGAGGCTCTTGACGAAGCGCTTGACCTCGGCCTCGTTGATCTCGATCGCCTGGCCGTCCTCCGGGGTTTCCAGTTCCGGGTTGCCGGTCGGGATGGTCTGGAACTCCATGGCGCCGCCGGACAGGCTCTTCATCTGGTTGGCGAAGTTCAGGATGTCCCAGTCCTGGTCCAGCACGATGGACTTGGTGACGGCGTTGATCAGGTTCTTCGTCTTCGTCTGGTCGGAGAGGACGCCAGCCGAGAGCATCTTCTTCGCCAGGCCCGCCATGAACACCTGCTGGCGGACGACCCGGTCCAGGTCGCCGCGCAGGAGGCCGTGGCGCTGCCTGACGAACGCCAGCGCGGCCTTGCCCTCGATGGTCTGCGGACCTGCGGCGAAGTCGGCGCCGGAGAAGTCGTCCTGGGTGGCCTCGGCGAGGCACACGTCGACGCCGCCGACGGCCTTGGTGATCTCGTAGAACCCGACGAGGTTGATCTCGGCGTAGTGGTCGATGGTGACGCCGGTGAGGTCCTGGATGGTCGCGATCAGGTTCTTCGCGCCCTCCTTCTTCGACTGGACCGTGATCTGGGCCGCGTCGAGGCCGCCCTTCGCCGTCAGCTCCTCCGCCGCGTCGTTCATGCCGTAGGAGAACGCCGAGTTGATCTTGTGCCTGCCGTAGCCGTTCGCGATCTTGACGTAGGAGTCGCGCGGGAACGACATCGCGACGGCCTTCTTCCCGTCGTTCGGGATGTGCATCAGGATCAGGGTGTCCGTGTTGAGGCCGCCGTCGTCGCTGCCACCGGCCTGCAACTCGTCCAGGATCTGCTGCGGCAGCGGGTTGCCCTTGGCGTCGGTCCGGCTGTCCATGCCGACCATCAGGATGTCGATCGCGCCGTCGGCCGGCTTCTCGCCGCCCGCGCCCTCGGCGATGACGTCCGTGGTCGTCAGGTTGTCCTCGAACGACTTCAGGTTCTGCCACGCGTAGCCGGTGCCCAGCAGGACCGCGACCGACAGCATCGACAGGATGGCCTTGCCGGTGGCCGACGCGCCGCCCACCGCTCTGCGCGGGGGCGGAGGAGGGGGCGTGCGGCGGACCCGCGGGCGTTCGGGCTGGCGGGGCGGACGGGCGGGCTCGACGCGTTCCGTCGGGGCCGTGGCCGAGATCGGCTTGCGGCGCGGCTCGGCCCGCTTCACCGGTTCGTGGCGCACCGGCGGCGGGAGGGACGGCTCGCGGCGGGCAGGCGGCGGCTGGCGGCGCGCGGGATCCGGTCGGCCTGCTCTGCCCTGCGGGCGACCCGGCTGACCTGCGGCGGGACGACGTGGAGGCACGGGTCGGTCGCGGGGGTCCCCCGCGTCACCTGGCCGTGGCGGCCGCTTGTCCACACCCATCTCCTACTCGTGAGCGCTGCTCCGACGGTCGCGCGGGTACGTCACAGTAGGACGCCCGTACGGTCCGCGAGGTTGCGCAAAGGGTGACACAGGCGTGTTTCGGCCGTGGTGATACGGGTCGGTCGGGTAGCTGACCAGCGGCGTCCCCCGCGCACCGGCTTTCGTAGACTGCGACCGGCCCCACACCCCCCATCCAAGGTTGTCACCGTGCTGACCATGCAGGACGCGCTCCTGGCGCTGACCAAGTACTGGACCGACCGCGGCTGCATCGTCGTGCAGCCCTTCAACACCGAGGTCGGCGCGGGCACGCTCAACCCGGCGACGGTGCTGCGGGTGCTCGGCCCGGAGCCGTGGCGGGTGGCCTACGTCGAGCCCAGCGTGCGACCCGACGACGCGCGGTACGGCGAGAACCCGAACCGCCTCCAGACGCACACCCAGTTCCAGGTCATCCTCAAGCCCGACCCCGGCAACCCCCAGGAGCTGTACCTGGGCAGCCTGGAGGCGCTCGGCATCGACATCCGGGCGCACGACGTCCGCTTCGTCGAGGACAACTGGGCCTCGCCCGCGCTGGGCGCGTGGGGCCTCGGCTGGGAGGTGTGGCTGGACGGGTTGGAGATCACCCAGTTCACCTACTTCCAGCAGGCGGGCGGCCAGACCCTGGAACCGGTGTCCGTCGAGGTCACGTACGGCATCGAGCGGATCATGATGGCGCTCCAGGGCGTCGACCACTTCAAGAAGATCGCCTACGCGCCCGGCATCTCCTACGGCGAGGCGTTCGGCCAGGCCGAGTACGAGATGAGCCGGTACTACCTGGACGACGCCGACGTCGAGGCCAACAAGCGCCTCTTCGAGGAGTACGCCACCGAGGCCAAGCGCCTGCTCGACCTGCGCCTGCCGGTGCCCGCGCACACCTACGTGCTGAAGTGTTCACACACCTTCAACGTGCTCGACTCGCGCGGCGCGATCAGCACCACCGAGCGGGCCCGCGCGTTCGCCAGGATGCGCGGCCTGGCCCGCGAGGTCTCCGGCCTGTGGGCCGAGCGCCGCGCGGAGTTGGGGCACCCGCTGGGCATCGCCGAGACGCCCGCGCCCGCCGTGGCGCCGACGGCGTTCGCGACCGTCACCGAGCCCGCGACGCTGCTGTTCGAGATCGGCACGGAGGAGCTGCCGCCCGCCGAGGTGACCCGCACGGTCGCCGCGGTCCGCGCGGCCGTCACGGACAAGCTGGCCGCCACCCGCCTGACCCACGGCGCCGTCGAGGTGCACGGCACCCCGCGCCGCGTGGTCGTGCTGGTCGCCGACGTGACGCCGCGCGAGCCGGACGCCGAGCGCACCGTGCGCGGACCGAAGGTCGCCGCCGCGTTCGACGCGAACGGCGAGCCCACCAAGGCCGTGCAGGGCTTCGCGCGCGGCCAGAAGGTCGAGCTGTCCGAGCTGGGCCGGGTGACCGAGAACGGCGTCGAGCACGTCGCGCTGGTGAAGACCGAGACGGGTCGCGGCGCGGTCGAGGTCCTCAGTGGACTGCTGGCGGAGGTCGTCGGCGAGCTGCGGTCCGAGAAGAACATGAAGTGGAACGACCCGAAGCTGTCGTTCACCCGCCCGATCCGCTGGCTGCTCGCGCTGCTCGGCGAGACGCCCGTGCCGATCGCCGTGTCGACGGTCCAGGCGGGCACCACGACCCGCGTGCACCGCACCGCCGTCGAGCCCGTCGTGCAGGTGTCCACAGCGGACGGTTACCTGGACTTCCTGGCGGGGCACGGGATCGACGCCGACGCATCGGCAAGGCAGGCCAAGATCGTGGCCGCCGCGACCGAGCTGGCGGCGTCCGTCGGCGGCACGGTGGACTTCGCCGCGGAAGCCGGTGTGCTGGCCGAGGTGACGAACCTGGTCGAGTGGCCGACGCCGATCCTCGGCGGCTTCGAGGAGCGCTACCTCGACCTGCCCGGCGAGATCCTCACGACGGTCATGCGCAAGCACCAGCGGTACCTGCCGGTGCGGGGCGCCGACGGCGAGCTGCTGCCGCACTTCGTCGCCGTCGCGAACGGCACCGTCGACACCGACCGCGTGCGGTCCGGCAACGAGGCCGTGCTGCGCGCCCGCTACGAGGACGCCGCGTTCTTCTGGCGCGCGGACCTCAAGACGCCGCTGGAGGACATGAAGGCTGGCCTGGCGAAGCTGACGTTCGCCGACAAGCTCGGCTCCATGGCCGACCGCGCCGAGCGGATCGCGTCGCTGGCGGCCACGCTCGCCGGTCACATCGACCTCGGCGACGGCGAGGCGACGCTCAAGCGGGCGGGCGACCTGGCGAAGTTCGACCTCGGTTCGCAGATGGTCATCGAGCTGTCCAGCCTCGCGGGCACGATGGCCCGCGAGTACGCCCGGCACGCCGGGGAGACCCCCGAGGTCGCCCAGGCGCTGTTCGAGATGGAGCAGCCCCGGTCCGCCGGTGACCCGCTGCCCGCCTCGACGCCCGGCGCGCTGCTCGCGCTGGCGGACCGGTTCGACCTGCTCGCGGGCCTGTTCGGCATCGGGGCCAACCCGACCGGCAGCTCCGACCCGTTCGGCCTCCGCCGGGCCGCGCTGGGCGCCGTGAGCATCCTGCGGGCGTTCCCGGAGCTGCGGGCCATCACGCTGCCCGTGGCGCTGTCCGCGGCCCGTGCGCGGCTGGGCCTGGACGTGCCGGAGGAGACCGTCGCGGCGGCCCGCGAGTTCACCCTCCGCCGCTACGAGCAGGCCGTGCTCGACGCCGGGCACGACCACCGGTTCGTCAACGCGGTCCTGCCGCTCGCCGACGCCCCCGTGGTCGCCGACGAGACGCTGGCCCAGCTCACCGAGCTGGCGGCGCTCCCGGCGTTCGGCGAGCTCGTCGCGGCGCTCCAGCGCGTGCGCCGGATCGTGCCCGCCGACACCGCGGCGGGCTACGACGCCTCGGCGTTGACCGAGCCCGCCGAGGTCGCGCTGCACCAGGCGTTCGCCGATCTCGGCGCGCGCCCGGACGGCCTGGCCGTGTTCGTCGCCGCCACGGTCGTGCTGACCGCCCCGATCAACACCTTCTTCGACGAGGTGCTGGTCATGGCGGAGGACCCGGCCGTGAAGGCCGCCAGGCTCGGCCTGCTGGCGTCGATCCGCGACCACGCGGCCCCGGTGCTCGACTGGCAGGCGCTGGGCACCGCGCTGGCCTGATCCACCGCCCCTGGTGCGCGTCACGCCGTGGCGCGCACCAGGGGGCCTACGGCAGCCAGGCCAGGGCCGCGGCGGACAGCAGCAGGCAGACGGCGAAGATGGCGAACGCGTAGCCCCACACCGCCGTCGTGGGCTCCTTGCGCCGGTTGAACGGCTTCCACAGCGCGTACACGCCGATCGGCACCAGCACCGCTCCCACGAGCGCGCCGAGGAAGCCGATCCGCAGGCCCGAGTAGTAGTCGTCGCTCAACGGCGGCGAGTTGACGTCGATCGGCATCGTGGCCAGCGCCAGCACGCCCCACACCCCGAGCACCCACGCCAGCTTCACCCGCGTCTTGGGCAGCAGGTCGTCGCGGAGGACCAGGTAGAACCCGACGGCGGCCACGAGCCCGCCCACGGGTAGCCAGCCCGCGATGACCGCGAGGACCGGCACCGGGCCGACGAGGTCGCTGATCGCGGGGGCGATCCAGTACCAGAACGCGGGCACCAGCCCGATGAACGCGAAGACGCCCAGGGTGGTCCAGAGCGTCACCTTGCCCGCGGACCACGTCTGCCGCGGCTGCCGAGGTGCGTACGGGCGGGCGTTCCGCGCCTGCACCTGCCGCCGCTGCTTGCGCCGCCTCTTCTGAGCTGCCGATTTCGCCACGGCCGGAGTTTACGAAAGGGCCCCCGGCGCACCGGGGGCCCTTCGGGTGGAGCGGACTAGATGAAGTTGCCGCCGCGGGTGACCGCGCCGTAGGCGTCCACGATGCCGTAGCCGTAGAAGCCGTTGAACTTGGTGTCACCCTCGCAGGTGGCGTCGAACTCCGGCGTGCGGCCGACCGGCACGTACGACACGGTCCGGGGGACCGGGCAGGCGCGGGCGGTCGCGGTCTTGGTGAGGACCTTCTCGACCTTGTCCGGCGCCAGGGTCAGCGTGCCGGGGTGCTTCGCGTCCCGCTTGCCGTACTGGCTGACGATGAGCGCCGCGACGCCGGTGGCGTGCGGGGCGGCCATCGAGGTGCCCTGGAGGAACTGGTAGTAGCCGCAGGTGGTGTCCTTGCAGGCCTTCTTGACACCCGCGGCGAGACCGGCGGGCGTGATCTCGCCCGCGGCGTCGATCGCGCCGTCGGCCAGCGCCACGTTGCGCGGGTACGTGGACAGGATCAGGTTCTCGTTGGTCCGGTACCAGTCGGTGCCCAGACCGTCGCGGAAGTACCCGCCGGGAGCGGACACGGAGGCCTGCTCCAGGCCGTAGTTGGAGTAGTCGGCCTTGGCGGTCGACGGGCCGAGCGCGGACACGGAGATGACGTGGTCGCCCTCGGTCGGCAGGTTGAGGCAGGTGGCGTTGTCGATCGCGCGGTCACGGGCGTGGCCGGGCGGGTAGTTCGGGCTCACCACGTCGGTGCGCGGCTTGCCGAGGTCCTCGTGGTTGTTGCCGCCCGCGCCGATCAGCGTGACGCCCTTGCGGTGCGCGTAGTTCAGCGCGCGCTGCACGGCGGCGATGATCGCCTTCTGCTCGATCTGCTCCTCGGCGCTGTCGGCCGGGTTCGCCTTGCAGTTCATGTACCACGGGTCGACGTAGAACGACATGTTGATCACGTCGAGGCCGACGTCGGCGCCGTAGGTGAGCGCGTCGACGACGGGCTGGAGGAAGAACGAGCCCGCGTCCTGGCCGCCGCGGATGTTGACCAGCGACACGTTGGGGGCGACACCGGACACGCCGAAGCCGTTGGCCGCCGCGCCGATGGTGCCCGCGACGTGCGTGCCGTGGCCGCCGTCGTCGTGGTTGGCGGGGTCGACGCAGCCGCGGAACTCGCACGGGCCGTCGAACTCGCCGCCGTCCGAGTCGAACGGGATGTCGATGGTGAAGTTGCGCGACAGCGCGTTGTTGAAGTTCGGCGCGATGTCCGGGTGGGTGCCGTCGACACCGGTGTCCAGGATGCCGACGTACACGCGCTTGTCACCGGCCTGCTTGGCGCGCGCGATGTCCGAGCGGACCATCTTCAGGCCCCACAGGTCGCCGTCGAGCGGGTCGAGACCGGCGGTGTTGGCCTTGCTGCCCTTCGGGGAGGCGTTCGGCGTGGTGGTCTTGTTCTCGGACTCGACCTCCGCGCGCTTCACCTGCTCCTGCGTCACCTTGGGCTGCGCGGGGGAGTGGCCGACCGGCTTCACGTGGGCCGCGCCGAGAACGGCGTCCGACGCCGACACCTTCTCGATGAACCCGGACGCCGGGGCCTTCACCGTCAGCACGCCGACGGCGTCGTTCGCGCGGGTGACCTCGCCGCCCGCGGCGCGGATGGCCCCGATCGCCATGTCGCGGTTGCGGCCCTCCTCCAGGATCACCGTGTAGTCGGTGGTGCCCTGCTGGACGGAGGTGGCGGGAGCCCCGCCCGCCGCGGGCGCCCCCGCCGCGAGCAGTGCCACGGTGGTGGCCACCACCAGCGCTGAAGGAACGATCTTCCTAGTTCTCACCTGTGTTGTCTCCTCACACCCGAACCATGGTCGAACCACGACACGGCCCCCGACACCCTGTCAAGGGCGACACCCTGACACAGAAGTGTGGTTCGCGTTAGCACCGTTGGTAGGAGTCTTCTCCAAACCCCGAAGAAGCGAACCGTAGTCGATCACGTGCGCTCCGTGATGGAGGTTTGGTGGAAAGTGCTACGCAGTCCCTGCGAAAAAGGTTCAGAACCGTGGCCAAGATGCGCTTCTTTCCCACTTGCGCAGGCGTGAGGCTTGACTAACGCACCCTCGGCGTTATGAACTTTCGCATTCTCATATTTGGGGTCACAGACGACTTCAGTTGCAAGGGACTGGCGAATGCGAAGACTTGCACGTGCGGCCTCATGCGGTCTTTTGGTGCTGCTCGTCGCGTCCTGTGGAACGGCGACCGACGACACCACCAACTCGACCGGGCAGTCCAAGGCGAAGCCGACGGTCGGTGTGATCCTCCCCGACCGGACGTCCTCCGCGCGCTGGGAGGACCAGGACCGGCCCCTGCTCTCCCAGGC
The DNA here is from genome assembly GCF_025061645.1 of Umezawaea endophytica. Lineage (GTDB taxonomy): Bacteria > Actinomycetota > Actinomycetes > Mycobacteriales > Pseudonocardiaceae > Umezawaea > Umezawaea endophytica. The sequence continues at coordinate 180,996 of NZ_JANYMP010000002.1, forward strand.
GCTGGGCTTCGCGGGCATCGAGCCGATCATCGAGAACGCCGACGGTGACGAGGCGAAGTTCGCGAGCATCGCGGACGACATGATCAGGCGCGGGGTGAAGGTCCTGATGACCACCCCGCTGAGCCCCGAGGGCGGCGCCGCGGTCGAGCGGAAGGCGCAGGCCGCCAAGATCCCGGTGATCAACTACGACCGCGTCACGCTCGGCGGCACCGCCGAGTTCTACGTGTCGTTCGACAACGTCGCCGTGGGGGAACTCCAGGCCGAGGGCCTGCTGTCCTGCCTCGGGGACAAGCCGGGCGGCCAGATCATCGAGATCCAGGGCGCCCCCACGGACAACAATGCGACGCTGTTCGCCGACGGCCAGCGGCGCAAGATGGGCGCCAAGTACGACTCCGGGGCGTTGAAGCTGGTCAAGAGCCAGGCCATCGACAAGTGGGACCCCGTCATCGGGAGGCAGCAGTTCGAGCAGATCCTCACCGGCAACGCCGACAAGGTCGACGGCGTCATCGCCGCGAACGACGGCCTCGCGGGCGCGGTGATCGAGGTGCTCAAGGAGAAGGGCATCAAGGTGCCCGTGACCGGCCAGGACGCCACCCTGGCGGGGTTGCAGGCCATCCTGCGCGGTGAGCAGTGCATGACCGTCTACAAGCCCATCAGGGACGAGGCGGAGGCCGCCGCGAGGCTCGCCATCGCCGTGGCCAAGGGTGACCTCGACGGCGCGGACGACCTGGCCACCGGCAACCTCAGGGACCTGGTCGCCAAGCGCGACGTGAAGTCGGTGCTCCTGGGTGCCGACCTGATCACGAAGCCGACCGTGCGCCGCCTCGTGGCCGAGGGTGTCGTCAAATCCGCGGAGCTGTGCGTGAACGATCTTGTCGCCATCTGCGCGGCCAACAACATCGTTATCAATTAATCGAGCGGCGATTGCTCCGGCGAAAGCCGGAGCGGTCGCCACTTAATCCGGTAGATCATGACGGCCGGAGATGAACTCCTGGATCCTGATCTTCATCCGAATGAGTGGTTGTCGGACGCGGGCCTCCCGCCGGTAGGCCCGCCGGAGTTTGCGGGAATCGTCCGCGTACCTCCACCGCGCCCACGGTGAACCGGGCCGCGCGAGTCGGATCGCCCCGATCTCCGGCAGCACCGGCACCAGCAGGCCGAGCAGGCCCGTCCAGATCTTCCCCTTCAGCAGCGAGACGATCGCGAAGCCGATGTTGACCAGGATCGCGAGCAGCCGGAGCAGCACGGTGTCGCCGCCCGTCTGGCCGGGGGTGAGGAAGTCGTCGTAGCCGAGCGGGCGCGCGCCGAGCAGCAGCAGGCCCGTCATGCCGATGGCGAGGAACACCGCGTCGACCGACAGCCTGCCGTTCTTGGTCCAGTAGACGTCCCTCAGGTGCAGGATGAGCGCGAACTCGTCCAGCACCAGCGCGGCCCCCACGCCGAGCAGCGCGGCGGCGGCCAGGCGCAGCCAGTGCACGTCGTCCGGCGCCGCCAGGCCCGCCACGCCGCCCACGAGCATGAAGACCGTGCCGAACACGACGTGGTGGATGTGCGTGCCGCCGGGCGTGATGTTGCCCGGCCACCAGCGGACCTTGGCCCGGATCAGCCGGACGCTGATCCGGATGAGGACGAACGTGACGACGAGCCCGACGAAGAAGAACAGCAGGCGCTCGCTGCCGGAGCTGACCAGGTCTGAGCCCGTCGACTGCGACAGGGGCACGGGCACTGGCGGTGATCCCTTCCGGTTCGCACTGGGGAAGTGGACATTACGCCCACGGGTGCGGAGCCCGGTCGGTTCGGTCCGGTGGCGGGCCTAGAAGCTCACGCCGCCGTGGACGTCGCCCGCCTGGAGGACGTTGCCGTTCACGGTGCCCGACATCTGGTTCGTCACGTGGCCGGTCTGGGTCACGGTCACGGTGCTCTCCCACTGGCCGCGCAACCGCTCGCCGAACTCCGGGTCCTGCTCCTCGGCCTTCTCCAGCGCCTCGCCGAGCCGGGCGACCTCGGGGGAGTCGGGGGCCGCGTCCTGGGCCGCCTCCAGGACCCCGGTGGCCACCGGGTCGCCGGAGAACTTCGACTTCACCAGCTCGTAGAGCCCCTTCACGGCGTTCGTGGCAACCGCTACGGCGATGGACAGCAGGACGGGTTCCGGCATGGCGTCGCTCCTCGGGCTCGGTCGGCTGTGGCTCGTGGCTGTCCACGTACGTCGCAGAGTGACCGCGGATAGCCCAGGGTAGCAGTCGCGGGCGGCCAAAAAATCTCAGCTCGACGCGCGGAGGTCCCCCGTGGTTGACTGTCCGAGGTCGTAAAAAGTTTCTGTGTTCGTGTTTGACCACGCTCGCGGAACGACGTTGCGGGCGCGAAGCTTTCCTCCGGGTCAGGCGGGAGTTGCCGCAACTGCGACTTCGGTCCCAGCGCACCTGTTAGAGGAGAAGTAGCAAGATGGCTGTAGAAGGCACCGTGAAGTGGTTCAACTCGGAGAAGGGCTTCGGCTTCATCTCCCCGGACAACGGTGGCGCCGACGTGTTCGTGCACTACTCGGAGATCCAGACCAGCGGCTACCGCAGCCTGGAGGAGAACCAGCGCGTGGAGTTCGAGATCGGACAGGGCCAGAAGGGCCCGCAGGCCCAGTCTGTTCGTCCGCTCGGCTGATCCGAGTCTCCTGACTCACACCGAGTCCCCAGGACTCGCGAGAGCCGCCAATCCCGCACGGGGTTGGCGGCTCTCGCTTTTCCCGTTCCCGACGTGGTGTCCGGGCAAGGTACCGTCGAGTACGTCATCCGGACCTGCGGAGGGAGGTGCGCGGTGCGCGCTGTTCGTGCTTGTGCCGTTCTGCTCCTCCTCCTGGTCCTGACGCCCCCGGCGCACGCCGCCACCGGCACCTACATCCGGCTGGCGCACCTCTCGCCGGGCACGGGCAGCCAGGACATCACGCTCATCCCCGCGGCGGGCACGGCCGTGCGCACGACCGGCGTCGACTACGGCGACCTGCTGGACTACCGGCGGGTCGAGCCGGGGCCTTACACGGTCGAGTGGCGGCCACTGGGGTCGGACCCCGGTGGCAAGGCGACCGCCAGCACGACGGTGAACGCGGCCCAGGGCAAGGCGTACACGGTCGCGGGCCTCGGCAACGCCGACCGGCTGGCGCTGAAGGTCCTGGACGACGACATCACCCTCCCCGGCAGCGGCCAGGCCAGGATCAGGATGGTCAACGCGGCCCCGCGCGCCGCGTCGGCCGACCTCGTCCGCGAGGGCACGGCGATCCTGCGGCAGGCCGTGTACGCCGAGCCGACGCTCTACACGTCGATCGCTCCCGAGACGGCCACGCTCCAGGTCGTGCCCCGCGGGGCCGAGCCCGCCAGCCTCACGGCGACCATCGAGCCCGGCGGCGTGTACACCGTGGTCGTGCTGGAGCTGGACGGCAAGGTCACCGCCACGATCCGGGCCGACGCGAAGGCGTCCGAGGTGGTGCCCGGCGGCGGCCAGGAGACCGGCTGGGGCGGCATGGCCGACGGCGAGGGCTCGACCGAGTGGCCCGTGGTGCCGTTCGCCGCCGTGCTGGTGTGCGCGGCCGTCCTCTGGGCCCGCCGCGACCGGGTCGCGCCGTGAGCAAGGGCAAGGCCGTCCTGGCGATCGGCGTGCTGGTCCTCGCGGCGTACGCCGTGAAGTCCGGCGACGACGAGGCCGTCGCCGCGCCGCGTCCGGTGTCCGTGCGCATCCCGTCGATCGCGGTCGACAACGTGGTCACCCAGACGTCCGTGGACTCCGCGACGGGCGTGCTGGTGCCGCCGGACCGGGCGGACGTGCTGGGCTGGTTCGCCGACGGCGTCGCGCCCGGTGACGCGGGTCCCGCGGTGATCGCGGGCCACGTGGACTCCAAGACCGGGCCCGGCGTGTTCTTCCGGCTGGCCGACCTCAAGCCGGGCGACGAGGTGTTCGTGGACCGGGCGGACGGCAGCGCGGTCAAGTTCCTGGTGGACAGGACGTACTCGGTGGACAAGGCGGCGTTCCCCACCGACCTCGTCTACGGCCCGACGCCCGCGTCGGAGCTGAGGCTGGTGACCTGCGGCGGCACGTTCGACCAGACGGCGAGCAGCTACCGGGACAACGTGATCGTCGAGGCCGTGCTCGCGCGCGCCTGAAACCGTTGACCTGTCTTGATCCAGACCGTTAGCCTCGGGTTTCATGCGTTGGACAACGTTGTCGGTTGTGGTCCTGCTCGCGGTCGCCGGCTGTTCCGGCGGCGAGTCGGCGGTGCCGGGCGGCGCCCCGCCGTCGGCGATCGACCGGTTGCTGGCCAAGGCCCCGGTCGCGACGGCCATCCCGGCGGGTTCGGCGATGGCCCGGATCAAGGACCGCGGCGAGCTGCTGATCGGCGGCTCGCTCGACGCGCCCCTGCTGTCGCAGCAGAACCCCGGCACGGGCGAGCTGACCGGCTTCGACGCCGACCTCGGCAAGCTGCTGGCGAAGTACATCATCGGCGAGCCGAAGACGAAGCTGGTCACCTCCACGTCGGAGACCAGGGAACCGCTGCTGGCCAACGGCACCGTCGACGTGATCCTCCAGACGTACACGATCACGCCGCAGCGGGCCGAACGCGTGGCGTTCGCCGGGCCGTACTACTCCTCCGGCCAGGCCATCGCGGTCCGGCGCGGCACCACGGGCATCGCGAAACCGGCGGACCTGGCCGGGCGCAAGGTGATCGCGGGCGCGAACACCCCGGCCATCGCGGCGATCAAGGCGGCCGCGCCGACCGCCGAGATCGTCGAGTTCGGGTCCGACCCGGAGTGCCTCACCGCGCTGCGGCAGGGCAGGGGCGAGGCGTACGTGCAGGACCAGGCGCTGCTGATCGCCGACGCCGCCCAGGACGGTGAGCTGGAGGTCGTCGGCGAGCCGTTCACCACCGACCCGTACGGCATCGGCCTCAAGCACGGTGACGAGCAGTTCAAGCAGTTCGTCAACGACTGGCTGCGCGAGATCCAGAAGTCCGGCCTGTGGCAGGACGTCTGGCGCGACTCCATCGGCACGGTGGTCAAGGGCGACCCGCCGACCCCGCCGGTGATCGGCTCCGCGCAGGGCTCGTGAGCCACCTCCCGGACCTCGTCGGCGGCTTCCTCACGACGCTCGCGCTGGTCGCGCTGTCCGCCGCGGGCGCGTTCGCGCTCGGCGTGGTCGTCGTGGTGCTGCGCGTCGGGCCGCTGCGGGTGCTGCGGGCCGTCGGCACCGGGTACGTGGAGACGTTCCAGAACATCCCGCTGCTGGTGTGGCTGGTGCTGTTCGTGTTCGGGCTGCCCGAGGTCGGCGTGCGGTTCCCGCTGTTCACGACGGCCGTCGTGGTGATCTCCCTGTACGAGGCCGCCTACGTCGCCGAAGCGCTGCGGTCCGGGGTCAACACCGTCGCGCAGGGGCAGGGCGAGGCCGCGCGGGCGCTCGGGCTGACGTTCGGGCAGACGCTGCGGCACGTGGTCGTCCCGCAGGCCGCGCGCCGGGTCGTGCAGCCGCTGGGGAACATCGGGATCGCGCTGACGATGAACACGTCGCTGGCCGCCGTCGCGGGGGTGGTGGAGCTGACCGCGTCGGCGAACCGGGTCAACCTCGTGGAAGCGCTGCCCATCCCCATCTTCGTGGGCGCCGGGCTCTGCTACGCGCTGCTGGCGGCCGGGATCGGCGGGCTCGCGGGCGTGCTGGAGCGGAGGCTGGCGACGTGATGTTCGACCCGCCGGGCCCGCGCGGACGTCGCCGGAGCCGGATCGCCTCCGCGGTGGCCGTGGTCGTGGTGCTGGCGCTGGTCCTGGTCGCCGTCCGGAGGTTCGACGCCGCGGGTCAACTGGAGGTCGCGAAGTGGCGGCCGTTCCTGACGTGGCCGGTGTGGCGGTACCTGCTGACCGGGCTGTGGGCGACCGTGCTGGCCGCCGCGATGATCTTCCTGCTGGCGGCCGTGGCCGGGCTGGCGCTGGCCTTCGGCCGCATGTCGTCGTTCCCCTGGCCGTTCAAGGCCTACATCGAGGTCGTGCGCACGATCCCCGTGCTGCTGCTGATCTACGTGGTGCTGTTCGTGCTGCCCGCCTACGGGCTCGACCTGCCGCTGTTCTGGAAGCTCGTGCTGCCCCTGGCCGTCTCGCACGCCGCGCAGTTCGCCGAGGTCTTCCGCGCGGGCGTGCTGGCCGTCGACCGGGGCCAGGGCGAGGCGGGCGCGTCGCTCGGGCTGACGCACGCGCAGAACATGCGGCTGGTCGTGCTGCCGCAAGCGGTCCGGCACGTGCTGCCGTCGCTGGTGAGCCAGACCGTGGGACTGCTGAAGGACACCGCGCTGGGGTACGTGGTGAGCTACCTGGAACTGCTCCAGAGCGGCCGGGTGCTGGCGAACTTCAACCACCTGCTGATCCAGACGTTCCTGGTGGTGGGGCTGGTCTACCTGGTCGTCAACGCGTCGCTGTCCAAGCTCGCCCGCCACCTGGAGGCCCGTGGTGCACGTTCCGCTCGCTGAGGTCACGAGGTCCGGTTTCGTGGAGAGCAGGCACTTCGGCAGCGTCGTCGGGCTCGACCCGTCGGGTGCCGTGGCGCTCCGCCGCGGGCCGGTCGACGACCCGGTGCTGCCCCGGTCGAGCGCGAAACCCTTCCAGGCCCTGGCCTGTCTGGCCGCCGGTGCGCCGCTGGTCGGGCCCGCGCTGGCCATCGCGGCGGGCAGCCACACCGGTCTCGACCGGCACGTGGAGGTGGTCTCGCGGATGCTCGCCGACGCGGGCCTGACGGCGGACGCGTTGCGGTGCGTCGAATCGTGGCCGGAGGACGAGCCGACGCGGGACGCGCTGATCCGGGCGGGCGGCTCGCCGTCGCGCATCCGGATGAACTGCTCCGGCAAGCACGCCGGGATGCTCGCGGGCTGCGTCGCGTCGGGCTGGTCGGTCGACGACTACCTCGACCCCGCGCACCCGTTCCAGGGGCTGGTGCGAGCCGGGGTAGAGGCGCTGGCGGGGGAGGGGTCGACGCACACGGCGGTCGACGGCTGCGGCGCGCCGCTGTTCGCGATGACGTTGACCGGCTTGGCGCAGGCGATCCGGGGGCTGTCCGAGACGCCGGTGGCCGACGCGATGCGGGCGCACCCGGAGTATGTCGGCGGGCCGGGGCACGTGAACACCGAGGTCATGCGGCTGCTGCCCGGCGTGCTGGCCAAGGGCGGCGCGGAAGGCGTGCTGGTGCTGGCGACCTCGGAAGGGCACGCGGTGGCGGTGAAGGTGATCGACGGCAGCCCCCGTGCCACGACGGCCATCGCGCTGGCGGCGTTGCGGGACCTGGGTTTCGACGTCTCGGCCGCCGCCGAGCACCTGAGCGTGCCGGTGCTGGGCGGCGGCCGGGAGGTCGGCCGGGTCGTGCCGGTCTAGGGGCGGGTCTCGTAGGCGCCGGACAGCGCCTTGACCTGCTCCCACACCCGGCCGAAGCGGGTCTCGTCCACGACGGGCTTGCGGACCTGGCCCAACGCCCACGCCTGCTGCGCGTCGGTCGAGGAGGCCTTGCCGTGCAGGGCGACCGCGTAGCCGGAGAAGTCGCGGACGAGGACGTCGAAGACCTGGTCCAGGACGTCGCGGTCGACGCCGGTCAGTTCGGCCTGCTCCAGGACCAACTGGCCGTAGACCACGAGCGTGAACAGGTGGCCAAGGTTCAGCAGGAAGTCCAGGTCCTTCTGCTGGTCGGCGTCCGGCGCGGCCGTGGTGAGCAGCGCCTTCAGGGCCGAGGCCTGCTCGTGGAAGCGCCCGACGTTGGGCACGTCGGCGAACGCGCGGTAGGGGACCTCCCAGTCGGTGAACCGGATCTTGCCCAGGCCGCGGGCCGGGCCCTGGCGGAAGAAGAACTCGTCGTCCGCCGCGTCGTGCCGGGTCGGCACCGCCGGGTACTCGGTCGGGTTGAACAGGTAGTTCGGCATGAACTTGAGCACCAGCGCCAGGTTCACGTGCACCGTGCCCTCCAGCTTCGGCAGGGCGCGGATGTCGCGGGCCGCCCTGGCGAAGTAGGTGTCCTTCTCGAAGCCCTTGGCCGCGATGACGTCCCACAGCAGGTCGATCACCTGCTCGCCCTCGCTGGTCACCTTCATCTTGGTGATGGGGTTGAACAGCAGGTAGCGGCGGTCCTCGGGGGAGGCCGAGCGGAAGTAGTCCACCGAGCGGGCGGAGAACAGCTTCATCGCGACCAGCCGCGCGTAGGCGTCGACGAAGCTCTGCCGCACGTGCGGGAAGTCCGTGACCGGGTTGCCGTAGAGGATCCGGTTGTGGGCGTGCGTGATCGCCTCGTAGAACGCGTGCTCGCTGATGCCGATCGACGCCGTGCACAGGTTGAACTTGCCGACGTTGACCGTGTTCAGGGCGGCGCTGAACGCGTCCGCGCCGCTGTGCAGCAGGTCGTCCGCGGAGATCGGGTAGTCCTCCAGGCGGAACTCGCTGACGAACATCTGCGAGTCGACCACGTTCTGCACCAGGTGGAAGTGCTCGTCCTGGCTGTTCACGACGAAGAACACGTACCCGTCGGGGCCCTCTACGTCGGCGCGCCGTCCGAAGACCGACACCAGGCCCGCGACGTTGCCGTTGCCGATGTAGTACTTGCCGCCGTTGGCCTTGAAGCCGCCGTCCGGGTCCGGCGTCAGGATCATGTCGGTGGAGTAGACGTCGGCGCCGTGCTCCTTCTCGGACAGCCCGAACGCGAACACCGCGCCGTCGTCGAGGAGGTCGGCCGCGCGCTTGCGGGCCGTGGCGTTGTCGCTCATCCAGATCGGGCCGAGGCCGAGGATCGTGACCTGCCAGGCGTACCAGTACTGGAGGCCGTAGAAGCCGAGCACCTCGCTCAGCGCGGCGTTGCGCGCGGCGTCCCAGCGCTTGTCCGGGTCGCCGTCGGCGTTCGCCGCGGGCGTCTGGAACTTCGCGAACAGCTTCTCGCGCTTCACGAAGTCGAGGAACTCGGTGTACCAGACCCGCTCCTGGTCGTCCTTGGTGAGCTGCCGCTTCCCGCGGCCCTCGAACCAGTCGATCGTCGCCCGCAGCAGCCGCCTGCTCTCCTCGTCGAGGTGATCGGGGTCGTAGCTGTTGGGGTCGAACAGCGAGTCCGCCACCGTGGCTCCCTTCGGGTCATGTCCGCTCCGCCGCACGCTACCAGTCAGTAACTTAAGTGGTCGGCGGTCGCGGGCGGGAAATTGTCGGAGGCCGGGCGTAGCGTGCCGGAGGTCACACTCGGGAGGTGGGATTCATGGGCGACCACGAGAACGAAACCGTTCTGCTCGCCATCGGCACTCGCAAGGGCCTCTGGCTCGCCACCAGCGACGACGGGCGCAGGACGTGGGCCGTCACCGGCCCGCACCACGCCATGACGGAGGTGTACGCCGTGGCGATCGACACCAGGGGGTCCACCCCGCGCATCCTCGCGGGCGTCACCAGCGAGCACTTCGGCCCCAGCATTTCGACCAGCGACGACCTGGGCCTGACCTGGCAGGAGCCGGACCACGCCCCGATCGCCTTCCCCGAGGGCGCGGACGCCTCGCTGGCGCGCGTCTGGCAGATCACCCCCGGCCCCGCGTCCCACCCCGAGGTGGTCTACGCGGGCACCGAGCCGTCGGCCCTGTTCCGCTCGACCGACGGCGGCCTCACCTACTCGCTGGTGGAAGGCCTGTGGAACCACCCCCACCGCCCGGAGTGGTTCCCCGGAGGCGGCGGGCAGGCCGTCCACACCGTCCTGCCGCACCCGGCGGACGACCAGCGCGTGCTCGTCGCCATGTCCACCGGCGGCGTCTACCGGACCGCCGACGGCGGCGACTCCTGGCGGCCCAGCAACACCGGCGTCCGGGTGAGCTTCCTGCCCGAGGAGTACCCGGAGTTCGGCCAGTGCGTCCACAAGGTCGCCACCAACCCGGAGCAGCCGGACCGGATGTACCTCCAGCACCACCACGGCGTGTACCGCAGCGACAACGGCGGCGACACCTGGGAGTCCATCGCCGACGGCCTGCCGACGGACTTCGGCTTCGCCATGGTCGTCCACCCGCACAAGCCGGACGTGGTCTACAGCTTCCCCATCGAGGCCGACGAACGCCGCTTCCCGCCTGGCGCGAAGTGCCGCGTCTACCGCACGGACGACGCGGGCAAGTCCTGGACGGCGCTCTCCAGCGGCCTGCCGGACTCCGGCTTCTACAGCTCGGTGCTCCGCGACGCCCTCTGCGTCGACACCGCTGTCCCCGCAGGCGTCTACTTCGGCTCCCGCACCGGCGAGGTCTTCGCCAGCGCGGACGAGGGCGACCACTGGCAACGCGTGCTCGAACACCTCCCGGACGTCCTCACGGTGCGCGCGGCGGTGATCCCGACATGAGGGTCGTCGTCCTGGTCCCCGGCGTCCTCAGATCTGCGGTGAACGGCAACGCCAAGCTGGAGTTGGACGTGGCCGACGCCGCCACCCTGGGCGCCACCCTCGACGCCCTGGCCGCCCAGTACCCACTGCTGGACCGCCGCCTGAGGGACGAGCAGTCAGCCCTGCGCCGCTACGTCAACTTCTACGTCGACGGCGAGGAATGCCGCCGCCTCTCCGGCACCGACACCATCCTCCACGACGGCTGCGAACTCCAGGTCCTCCCCTCAGTAGCGGGCGGCTAACCCACCCACCCACCCACCCACCGCCACCCGGAGGCCGCGCCGGTCCACGGGGTTCTCCGCCTCCCCGCGCCGGTCCACGGCTTACGCGCGCAGCCTGCGGGCTTGCTCGTGTAATCGGCCGACCGCATGGGCGCCGCCTTTTCACGCGTCGTCAAGGCTTCTGTCCGCCACAACGAGGGCCGCGCCGCACGACAGACGCGACCCTCCACGCCGTATTGGGTAACAACCGGGTCCACTCCGCCGCCACCCTTTCTTTCGCCAGCACAAGCACACCCCCGAACCCAACTCCCAAATCCACACCCACGCAGCCACACAACGAACCCACACCGGCTCGGCCGCACCACGAACCCGCACCCACCCGGTCACACAGCGAGTCCGCGTTCACGAGGTCGCACGGCCAATCCTGTGTCCGCGGTCGCGCCATGAACCCAGGTCCGCGCGGTCGCCAGGCGAATCCGCGCTCACGCAGTCGTACGGCCAGTTCCCGCGTCTGTGGGCCTGTGCGTTTGTGCAGCGAATCCGCGTCCGCATGGTCGTGCCGCGAATCCGCGCCAGCGTGGTCGTGCGGCGAACCCGTGCTCCCGTGATCGCGCGGCGAACCCGCGCTCGCCTGGTCGTGTGGCCCAGCTTCCGCGCCCATGCGGCGCTACGGCGTCCGTGCGTCCGGCTTCCCTGTCGTGTCGTTCCAGCGCACGTTGTCTACGTGGAGCGGTTGGCGCCCTTGACCATCGCGCGGTACGCCGGGCGGAGGAGGTCGACCACCTTGCGCTTGCGGACTTCCAGCGGCAGCGGGTCGACCTGGTCCAGCAGGGCGTCGGGGTGGTGGGTGACCACGAGGTCCGGTGTCGGGACGGTCTGCGCGGGTGGTTGTTCCCAGTAGCGGTCGAGGCAGTCTTCCAGCGCCACCACCGGCTTCTCCGCCCGCTGTTCCTGCGCCTTCAGCGATCCGCGCAGGCCGCGCAGGTTCTCCAGCAGTTCCTCGCGGCTTCGACCGCGCCACGCGAAGATCTCGAACGGGTCGGTGTCGAACGACTCCGCGAGCAGGTAGCAGGTCGCGGCCAGGTGCTTGCAGGGTGCCTGCCAGTCGGGGCAGGTGCAGTCCATCGACAGTTCCCGCATGGTTTCGGGGAACAGGGTGAGGTCCAGTTCGGTGAACACGCCCTCGATCTCGGGCGGCATCTCACCCGCGAGGAGCTTGGCGGTGAAGATCGCCTGGCTCGCCAGCGCCCGCTCGATCCGGCGCCACTCCTCGTCGTTGAACTTCTTCACGCCGATGCGCGCGCGGTACGGCTCAGGCCGGGTGCCCGCGATCAGCGCGACCACGAGGCTGGTCGACAGGGACATGCTGATGACCTGGCCGGTGCGCGCGTAGGCGCGGCCCCGTTCCAGGCGGCTCGCCATGCCGAACGACTCCAGCACCTCGATGAACCGCCGCGACCACCACGTCTGCGCGACCTCGCCGCGCTTGCTGCGCAACGTGAGCCCGCCGTCGATGCGAACCGGGTGCGCCGCCGGTCTGGGAACGCCGTGCCACTCAACCACCGACGGCCTCCGGGGACAGCGTGAGCAGCTCGCGCAACTGTCCGGTCGACAGCTCGGTCAGCCAGTTCTCGCCCGCGCCGACGACGAGCTGCGCCAGCGAGCGCTTCTCCTCGATCATGAGGTCGATCTTCTCCTCCAGCGTGCCGATGCAGACGAACTTCCGCACCTGCACGTGGTTGCGCTGCCCGATCCGGAACGCGCGGTCGGTCGCCTGGTCCTCGACGGCGGGGTTCCACCAGCGGTCGAGGTGGATGACGTGGTTCGCGGCCGTCAGGTTGAGGCCGGTGCCGCCCGCCTTCAGCGACAGCACGAAGATCGACGGCCCGGTCGCCGACTGGAACCGCTCGACCATCCGGTCCCGAGCACCCTTGGGCGTTCCGCCGTGCAGGAACAGGACTTCCGTGTCGAACCTCGCCGCCAGGTGCGGGACGATCATGTCGCCGAACCTGGTGAACTGGGTGAAGCACAGCACCTTGTCGCCGTCGGCGATGATCTCTTCGAGCACTTCCTCCAGCCGGTCGACCTTGCCGGACCGCCCGGCGACGCGCGAGCCGTCACCCAGTAGCTGAGCGGGGTGGTTGCAGACCTGCTTGAGCTTCGACATGCCCGCGATCACCATCCCCTTGCGCTGCAAGCCCTGCGCGTCCTCGATCCGCTCCAGCATGTCGTTGACCACGGCGCGGTAGAGCGTCGCCTGCTCGGTGGTCAGCGTGCAGAGCTGCTTCATCTCCAGCTTGTCCGGCAGGTCGGTGATGACCCGCGGATCGGTTTTGAGGCGCCGCAGCACGAACGGCCTGGTGATCTTGCGCAGCCGCACGGCCGCGTCCTCGTCGCGGTAGCGCTCGATCGGGACGGCGAAGCGCGCCCGGAACGCGTTCAGCGTCGCCAGGATGCCGGGGTTGGCGAAGTCCATCAGGGACCACAGCTCCGCCAGCCGGTTCTCCACGGGCGTGCCGGTCAGCACGACCCGGTGCCGCGCCGGGAACCCACGAACCGCCCGCGACTGCCTGGTCGAGGCGTTCTTGATGTTCTGCGCCTCGTCCAGCACCACCCGGTCCCACTCGACCTCGGCCAGCGGCAGCGCGTCCCGCGTCGCGATGGCGTACGTCGTGATCACCAGGTCGTGCGCCGCGACGGTGGCGCGCAACTCCGCGCCGGACAGGCGATCGGCTCCGTGGTGGACGTGCACGTCCAACCCCGGCGCGAACCGCGAGGCTTCCCGCTGCCAGTTGCCGACCACCGACATCGGGCACACCACCAGCGTCGGCGCCCTCTTGCCGTCCTGCCGCTTCCACACCTCCAACGCCAGGAGCTGCACCGTCTTGCCGAGCCCCATGTCGTCGGCCAGGCACGCGCCCAGCCCCAGTTCGTCGAGGAACGCCAGCCACGCCAACCCGCGCACCTGGTACGGCCGCAACGTCGCGTGCAGACCCGCGGGTGGTTCGACCAGCTCCAGCCGCTGCTCGGCCTCCCCGGACAGCAGATCACCGAGCCAACCGTCGCCGTGCACGCCGGTGACGGGCAGCGGCAACCCGTCGTCGGCCTCCTCCGACCAGGACTGCAACAGCACCTGCTCCGCGGGCATCCTCCCGGTGCCACCGCGCTTGAGGAACGCGAGCCCGGCCGTCAACCGCTGCTGGTCGACGTGCACCCACTGCCCGCGCACCTTCACCAGCGGCATCTTCGCCGCCGCCAGCTCGGCCAGCTCCTCCTCCGTCAGCAGCTCCTCACCCAGCGCCAGGTCCCAGCGGTACCCCACCAGCGCTTTCAACCCGAGCTTGCTCTCCGACTCCACCACGCCCGGATCACCGCGCTTCGCCGTCGTGGTCGTCAGCCTGAGCCCGAGCCTGCGCGGCTCACGCCACCACGTCGGCAGCAGCACCCCGAACCCCGCTTGCGCGAGCAGCGCGGCCCGCGTCAGGAACTCGTACGCCCCGGCCGCGTCCAGGTCCAGCCGCGTTGGATGCCGTTCCCGCAGCGCCACGTCCAACTCCGGGTACAGCCTGCTGGCCCGCCCGAGATCGGCCAGCAGCACCTCCTGCGGATGGTCGACCCAGCGCCACAGCACACCGTCGTCCCGCCACACCTGCTCCGCGAGCACGACCACACTGGGCTCGTCCACCGCCTGCAACAGGAACTCCAGCCGCCACCCCTCGTTGGCGAACCCACCCTGGTCCGGCGAACTGAGCCGGAAGCACACCCGAACCGCGTTTTCCCGCTCAGCACTGGCCCGCCACGCCCCGAGCTTCGCACGCAACTCGACGAGATCCACAGCATCAGCCTCGAACACGGGCTCACCAACCAGTGCCCGCAACCACAGGTCGACCGGCGTACGCCCCCTAGTCAGCGAGCCAACACCACGAAGCGCACCACGAACCTCGTTGTCCAACAACACGTGCAGCACGCCACGCAGCGCGGCCTCCGGACTGCCCACCCCTTCGGCACCCCGGCACACGGGCGGCATCGCCTCGCGCAACGAGGCGAACCGCACCGAGTCCACACCGGACAACGCGGGCACCCACCGAGCAACGGGAGCCTCCGAGTCAACCGACGGCAACACCCGCCCGCGCGCCACCAGATCACGCGCGAACTCCGCCACGTCCACCAGGTACCGCAGCGACGCACCGGTCCGACAGTCCACGACAGACTCCGGCAGCACGTCCACAACGACAACCGGCACAACCCACCCCCGCAACCGCAACGCCCCTTCGAGCGCGGGTTCGACGGTCAGCGAGCCACGCACCAACTCCGGCGACGCGGCGGGCGCCGACGAGTACGACGGCAACCGCACCACCACCGTGTCCGCCTTGCCACCGCCGAGCAACTCCACCAGCACATCACCACCAACCGCGAACGGATGCGCAGCCGCGGCAGCGGTGCCAAGTGTGTCGGCGGCAGCAGAGTCGAGCGTGTCGGTGGCAGTCCGGTGAGCGGTGTCGGAGGCAGCCTGGCTTGGCGTGCCTGCGACATTCCGGCCGGCCGTGCCGGAGGCAGCCTCGCCGGTCGAGCCGGAGGCTTTCTGGCGGGGTGAGGTGGAGGGATCGCGGTCGGAGGTGTCGAAGACGACGCGGGTGGAGGTGCCGCGGGCACTTCGGTTGAGCAGGGCGGAGGGAGAGCGCTCGGCTGTGTCCGAGGGTTCCCGCCCGAGCGGGTTGAAGGCCTCCTGTCTGAGCCCGCGAGGGGTGTCGTGGTCGGGTGTGGCGGTGGTGCCGACGGCGTCGCGGCTGGGTGTGCCGGAGGCGCCGAGGCGGGACGTGCCCAAGTCGGGCTGATCGGGCGTGCCCAGGTCGGGCTGATCGGGAGTACCGGAGGCGGCCTGGGCGGGTGTGCCCAGGACACCTTGGTCGGGCGTGCCCAGGTCAGGCTGAGTGGGTGCGCCGGAGGTGGCATGGGCGGATGTGCCCAGGCCGATCAGGTCGGGTGTGTCCAAGACGCCCTGGTCGGGTGTGCTGTGGATGGCCTGATCGGGTGCGTCGGAGGTCGCCTCGCCCGGTGTGGCGGACGTGGCCTGGTCGTGTGCGGCAGTGGGGGCCTGGGTGGGGGTGGTGGGGGCGCGTTCGGTGGGCTGTGAGTCTTCTGCCCACAGCGCCAACCGGCCATCGGCCATGCACAGGCCGTGCAGCACGAACACCCGTCGGACCCTAGTCGGGTGGACTTGGGGGGTGCTCGGTCGGCTCGAAAAGAACCGGTCGTCGAACGCCTTGACGATTCGGGTCGGGTGAACAACGCTGATCGGGAGAGCGCTCTCCCAGATGTCGGTACCGCCGTCGATCCCGCACCGTCGTCGGCGGCGTCGAGTCGTGCTCTCGCCCTGCCAGGAGTCGCCATGCCCTTCTCGTCCCTCGTCCAACCGCTGTCCCGACGCCGGGGCAGAGGCCTGATGCTCGTATTCACCGTGGTCGCCGCCCTGCTCGCGAGCTACCTCCTCTCGACCGCCCGCCCCGCCGAGGCCGCGAGCGCCCTGCTGTCACAGGGCAAGCCCACCACCGCCTCCACGGTCGAGAACGCGGGCACACCGGCGACCGCCGCCACCGACGGGAACCTCGGAACGCGCTGGTCCAGCGCGTTCGCCGACCCTCAGTGGGTGCAGGTCGACCTGGGAGCCACCGCTGCCATCGACCAGGTC
This sequence comes from Umezawaea endophytica, assembly GCF_025061645.1. Classification (GTDB taxonomy): domain Bacteria; phylum Actinomycetota; class Actinomycetes; order Mycobacteriales; family Pseudonocardiaceae; genus Umezawaea; species Umezawaea endophytica. Next base: position 197,286 of record NZ_JANYMP010000002.1, read on the forward strand.
GTGCTCAACTGGGAATCCGCCTACGGCACGGCCTTCCGCATCGAGACCTCGGCCAACGGCACCGCGTGGACACCGATCTACACGACCACGACGGGCACAGGCGGCACCCAGACGCTGACCGTGGCCGGTAGCGGCCGCTACGTGCGGCTGACCGGCACCACCCGAGCGACCGGCTACGGCTACTCGCTCTGGGAGTTCCAGGTGTACGGCACCACTGGCGGCGGCCCGGTCGGTGGCACGCCGATCTCCCAGTTCAAGCAGGTCTCCGCGTCTTCGTGGGAAGGCGGCAACGCGCCCGCTGCGGCACTGGACGGGCGGTCCGGCACGCGCTGGTCGAGCCAGCACGGCAGCGACCCGCAGTGGCTGCGCGTCGACTTCGGCGCCACGGCCACCGTCAATCGGGTCTCGCTCACCTGGGAGTCCGCCTACGCCACGGGCTACCGGATCGAGGTGTCGAACGACGGCAACGCCTGGACGCCCATCTACTCGACCACGACCGGAGCGGGCGGCACGGAGAACCTGACCGTCAGCGGCACCGGCCGCTACCTGCGGTTCTACGGCACGGCCCGAGCGACCGGCTACGGCTACTCGCTCTGGGAGTTCCAGGTCTTCGGCACGGTCGACGAGTCGGCCACCACCGCGCCGCTGCTGTCCGGCCCGACCAAGGCGCCCGCCGTCACCGGCCGCTTCGCCCTGACCGCGCCCGCCGACAACGCCATGATCACCAACACCCGGCGCCCCGCGTTCTCCTGGGCGGCCGTGGGTGGGACCGCGCGCTACCAGGTGTGGCTCAACGTCAGCCGCACCGACTACGACTTCGCCGCCTCCGGCAACCTGATCGACCTCTACACGAAGGTCGCCGAGACGACGAGCACCACCTACACGCCGACCTGGGACATCTCCGACCGCTGGACCTACAGGTGGTACGTCGTCGCGGTCGACGGCGCGAACGCCACCAGCGCCTCGAACATCCGCACCTTCAGCCTCTACCTGCCGACCCTCACCACGGTCAACGACGGCGTCCGCACCGTCAACGGCAGCCGCGACCTCAACAAGAACGGCTCCATCGAGCCGTACGAGGACTGGCGCCAGCCGGTCGAGACGCGGGTGAACGACCTCCTCGGGCGCATGACGATCGAGGAGAAGGCCTACCAGATGTTCTACAACGCCCAGCAGTTCCCGCAGTCCGGCTGGCACTTCGGGCCCGCCGAGGCGCAGGACCTGCACAACGTGCTGCTCGCCGGGGCCGGGACCAGGCTGGGGATCCCGACCGTGTCGGCGGGCGACACCATCCACGGCTACAAGACCACCTACCCGACGCAGAGCGCGTTGGCCGCGGCCAAGAACTACCCGCTCGACTACAAGCTCGGCGACATGCAGCGCCGTGAACAACTGGAGGTCGGCACCCGAGGCGTGCTCGGCCCGCTGGCCGAGGTCGGCACCAAGGTGCTCTACCCGCGCATCCAGGAGGGCAACGGGGAGAGCGCCGAGGTCGCCGCCGCCCAGGTGCGCGCCCTGGTCGCGGGCTTGCAGGGCGGCCCGGAGCTGAACCCGGCGTCCGTGCTGGCCACGGTCAAGCACTGGCCGGGCGAGGGCGCCGGTGGTGAAGCGCTCATCGTGTACGACCAGGTGACCGTGAAGTACCACATGATCCCGTTCCGGGCCGCGATGGAGGCGGGAGCGGTCAACATCATGCCCGGCTACGCGGGCAGTTCCCTGATCGACCCCGGCGGCCCCGGAGCCGGTGACAGCGCCAAGATCCTGGCCTACCTGCGGCAGAACCTCGGCTTCACCGGCCTGATCACCACCGACTGGCTGCCCTCCGGCTCGTGGATCGGCGCGGCCAACGCCGGGTCCGACGTCATGGGCGGCGCCGACCCCGGAGCGGTGGGCTTCACCATCGCGGGCTTCACCGCCAACGTCCCCGCCGCCCGGATCAACGACGCCGTGCGCCGGGTCCTCCGGCTGAAGTTCCAGCTCGGCGTCTTCGAGAACCCCTACGGCGACCCGGTCAACGGGCCCTACCGGTTCCACACCCCGGCCTACACCGCGCTCGCCAACCAGGCGTCGCGGGAAGCCATGACCCTCCTCAAGAACAACGGCACCCTGCCGGTCCGCCTGAACGCGGGCGACAACATCGTCGTCGCCGGGCCGCGCGCGAACGACACGGCCGCGTGCTGCATCTGGACCAGCTTCCTGCACCAGGAGTACGGCTCCCAGACCATGCTCGAGGCGATCAGGACGAGAGCGACCCAGGCGGGCGTGAACGTCTACCAGGACACCGGGCCCGCGCCGAAGCTCGCGGTCGTCGCGGTGGGCGAGACCTCCTACACCCACGCCACGAGCTGGGTGAAGGAGCAGCCGTACCTGCCCGCCGACCAACTGGCGCTGATCCAGAACTTCAAGAACCAGGGCATCCCCGTCGTCGTGGTGCTCGTTTTGCCGCGCCCCTACGTCATCACCGAGTGGAACGACCTGGCCAGCTCCATCGTGGTCACCTACCGAGGAGGTGAGGAGATGGGCCCGGCGCTCGCGAGCCTGCTCTTCGGCGACTACACCCCCAAGGGCAAGCTCCCGTGGCAGCTGCCCCGCAGCCTCAACGACGTCCTGCGGCCCGGCGGCACCGACATCCCCGCCGACGCCACCGAGCAGTGGGACCTGCCCTACGACCTCGGGGCGACCGCGGCGCAGCGCACCGAGATCCGCGCCAGGATCGACGCGGGCCAACCGGTGCCCAGCACCTACGGCAACCCCCTCTACCCGTTCGGAGCCGGACTGACGAACTGGTAGCCCACCGACCCTGCGGCCCCTGCCGTGCCTGCTCCCCGTGGTCAGCCACGGGGAGCAGGCACGTTTCCACGCGGGGTTGAGCGCTAGCCGGCCCACGGGGATGCCCAGGAGCGCGGCGATCCGCCCGCGGACCGCGGACACGACCCTGCGGATCACGGCGTCACACCGAGGACCTGGGCGGCTTCCTGCGAGAGCGGCCTGCCGACGACGTCCGGGTCGCAGCCCACTCGGGGCAGGCGGGAGCGGATCGACGTCGGCGAGCGGCCCATCCGGTCGGCCAGCGACCTGATCAGCTCCGCCACGGGCGCTTGGTCAGCCCGGTCCAGCCAGGCCTCGCGCAGTTCCTCGTCCAGCTCGGCGGTCCACGGCTGCTTCGCGTTCGCGGGCTGCGGTTTGCCCGGCGGAGGCGCGCCCATCCTGGTCAGCCCGTCGAGGACGCGCCCGAGGAGCTTGCCGACCGCCGCGCCACCGCTCACGGGGAGCCGGATCATGCCCTCGGCCACGACGGCGCCCTCCGGATCGGCGCCGAACACCTCGAGCAGGACGTCCTGCTGGGCGGTCGCCCGCACCCGGTAGTTGATCGGGCCGAGCTGCGTCTGGCTGTCGTACGTGCTGGTCGTCGTCATGCCCGCAACGCTAGGGACGGGGTCCGACAATTCTTGGCGGGGCCGGGTCGGCTACAGCGGGCAGAGACCGCACCGCGACGGCGTCGGATCGGTGCCCGTCAGGTACGGCTTTATGTGCTGTGCCAAGGCTTTCGCCAGCATCGGCGGCACCGCGTTGCCGATCTGCTTCGCCACTTGGATCTTCGTTCCGCACCACTCGAAAGTGTCATGGAAGGTCTGGAGGCGGGCCGCTTCGAGGTGCGTGATCGGCCGGTCGACGCGGTGGCCGTCCTCGCCCGGCTCCCACTGCGGGTGCAGGTACCGACCCTTCTCGGGCTTGTAGAACTCGGTCCGGATCGTCAGGGACGGCTCGTCCCACCGCATCCGGCCCATCACGTCCGTCGTCCCGGTCTTCTTCTCCTGCCAGCAGCGCGGCATCAGCTCGTACGGCAGGTCGAACCGGCCGCCGCCGGGCGGGATCGACCGGTAGCGCCGGAGCGACAGCGGGGTCGGGTTGCGGCCGATGTGCAGGTCTTCGGCCTTGAAGCGGCCGGGCACCTCGACGCCGAAGAACTCGACCTTCGACGCGGGCAGCGACGTGCGGGCGGGGTGCTCCGGCAGGCCGGTGAGCACGTCGCGCACCGAGTGCCAGCGAGGCAGGTCTCCGGTGCGCGCGTGGGTCGGTGCGGGAACCGGGATCTCGCCGACGCGGGAGCCGATGACGATCGCGCGCTTGCGCCGCTGCGGCACGCCGAAGTCCGCCGCGAGCAGCAGCGCGACGGTGAGCGTGTACTCCTCCAAGAGCCCGCCGGGCCGGACCTCGGACCGCAGCAGCTCGAACTCGCCGGATGCCAGGAAGCGGTCGACGTTCTCGATCACGAACACCTCCGGCTCGGCGTGCCGCACGAACCGGATGTACTCCTGCCACAGCTTGTTGCGCGGATCGTGCACGTCCTGGGCGCCGAGGCTGGAGAAGCCCTGGCACGGCGGGCCGCCGATGATCACCGACGCCTTCGGGATCTCGGCGTCCGGGATCGTGGCGATGTCGGCCCACCTCATGTGGGCCTCGCCGAAGTTCGCCGCGTAGGTCGCCGCCGCGTGCAGGTCCCACTCGACCGCCATGACCGGCTCGAACCCGCCCGCCGCCACGAACCCCGACGTCATGCCGCCGCAGCCGGCGAACAAGTCGATCATCGGTATGGGCTGCTCGGTCACCCGACCAGCGTAAGGGCTCGCGCGAGTTCGCCGATCACCGCGATCCGGATCGCGCCCTGCCTGGCCACACCGCCGTTCGAACCCTCAACGACGGCTGGTGACGGCTTCGCGCACCCGCACCGCCGCGATCTCCGGCCGTTCGTGCTCCCACACGCGCACCGACAGCCACCCGGCGGCGGCCAGCACCACGTCGGTGTTCGCGTCTCGGGTCCGGTTCGCCTCGATCTTCGCCCGCCAGAACTCGCCGTTGCGCTTGGGCCAGGTCGCGTGGTCCGGACACCCGTGCCAGAAGCAGCCGTCCACGAACACGGCGACCTTCGACGGCCCGAACACCACGTCCGCCTCCCGGCGCACGGCGCGCAACGGCCTGCGGTGCACCCGGTAGCGCAGCCCGAGCCGGTGCAGCTCGCGGCGCAGCGCCACCTCGATGCCCGTGTCGCGGGACTTCTGCCCGCTCATCCGGGCGCGTGTCGCTTCCGTGGTGGCCAGCCGCTCCATCGGCACATCATGGCGCAGGCGTCAGCCGCCGCACCACGATGTCGAGCCCGCGATCGGACGGCAACCCTTTCCCCAAGCCCGGCACGCGTTCGAAGAAGAACGGCGGCATCGCCTGGAACAGCAGCTCCTCGGCCCGGTGCGGCCCGTCGCGCAGCACGAACACCACACGCCCGGCCCACGCGTCCACCCCGAACACCGCCTCCGCCAACGGGTGCGTCAACGCGGGCAGGCCACGTTCCCGCAGCGCGGCGGCCACGTGCACGGATCGCACGAACGCCGCGTACTCCCGACCGATCCGCCGCCGCATCGCGGCCCGCGCGACAGACCCCTCGACCCCGCGGCCGACCATCCGGTCGACCAGGTCGGCGGCGGGCCCCCACACCATCGCCACGGCCTGCTCGTCGGCCTGGCAGAACGCCCGGAACTCGGCCCACCCCGGTAATCGCCCCAGCTCCTCCACGGCGTGGTGGAACGTGTGCGCCAGCGCGAACTCCGGCCTCCAGTCGTCGATCTCCAGCACCGGCTGCCCCCGCGCGCTCAACGCGGCTTCGAGCGAGTCGCGCCGGAACACGGCTTCGGCGTCTGCGGAGGTGACGGCGTTGACGACCGCGGCAGCGTGGCCCAACGCGTGCGCGGCCACCCGCGGCCGAGTGCTGTGCCAGTTGTTGAAGCGGTCCCTCGACGCCTCGGTGACGTTGAACAACCGCCGGACCTCGGCCGCCGTCGTGATGCGTTCGGTCATGACAGCGAGGGTACGACCGAGCACCGACAGTTCCGATCAGTCCAGGTCAGGCTCGTCCAGATCACCTGACACCGACTCCTCGCCACCGGGGTTGTAGCTGTCCTCGACGTTCTGCGCCCGTTCCTGCTCCTCGTGCGCCCGCAGCAGGGTCGACAACTGGTGGCCGAACACCGCGTGGGACTCCTCGAACTCGGGCAGGTAGCGGTGGACGTGGTCCGGTGACGACCCGTTGCCGTTGTGCGTGACCACCGGTTGCGGAGCCTGCGAGGGGTCCACGACCTCGGTGTTGTTCGCCGCGGCGGACAGCCTGGCCAACGCGCCGATCAGGCCGACGGTCTCGGTCACCTGCTCGGTGTGCTTGGCGAGCCACCACACCACCGCGGTGCCGGTGTCCTTCAGCACGTCCTCACCGAGGTAGGCGCGCACGTTCCGCTCGTGGTCGCGTTCGTGCTCCCACAACTCCTCGCGCTTGCGCAGGTCGGCGAGCTGGCGGAGGCGGATCGCGTCGGCTTCCGGCACGACCAGCGACACGTCCTCCGCCCACACCAGGTACCGGCCCGACCTGTCCGACCCGGCTTGCGCCAACGCCGCCGACAACCGGTGACGGGCTGACGCCAGGTCGCCGGGGGACTCGCGCGCCACCGTCGCGGCGGCCCGACCCAGCAGGTTGTCGGCGACGACCGACCTCGGGTCCCCCTGGTCCGGCCCGGCGCCGTGCTCGGCGGGCCGCCACTTCATCGTGCAGGCGAAGAGGAAGTCGTAGTCGGGTTTCGCGCTGCTGAGCGGCGTGACGGCGAGCGGTGAGCTGGAGGTGACGACCTCGACCCGTGGTGCCGGCACCTCGACGTGACGCCTGAGCTGCTGCTCCTCCTCCTGCCGGAGCTGGGTTCGCCGGTACGTCAGCAGGGCGCCGAGCACCGCGAGCGACAGCAGGATCCACAGCCACGGTGGCCAGCCGAGACCCAGGCCGATGCCCGCGGGCAACAGCACCGCGCACGCGAGCAGCGCGGGGAAGAGCTGACGATCCAGGTTCATCGGAGGTTCTCCTCGGTGGTCAGTCCGAACGCCGTGTCGGTCGCGCGGTGGAGCCGGGCGGCGACCTGGTGGCGGTGAGCGCGGTCGTCGGCGTCCGCCGCGGAGCGGACCCAGTCGCGCGTGATCAGGTAGAGCGTGTTGAAGTCCCGCGCACGCGTGCCGCAGGCCGTGACCAGCAGGTCCACCAAGCGCTCGTCGGGCAGCCACGCGACGACGCGCTCGGTGAACACCTGCCGGGGTTCGGTCGCCAGCAGGGAGGACCACCCGGTGGTCAGCGCCGTCCGCACACCGCCGTCGGCGATGAGCGGACGCGCCCCGCCGTGCGTGGGCTCGACGAGCCGGAACGGGGACGTCAACCGCAGGAACAGACCGTGGTCGTTCGGGTTGCCGGCGATCCGCCGCAACAGCGAGCGGAAGAACCGGTCGTCGTTGTGCGCCAGGCGGCTCAGGGTCGCACCGGCGCTCCGCGCGACGGACTCGTCCCGGCTGCGCGCGAGGTTCTTCAACCGCACCAGCGCCTGCTCCGGGCGCGTCGACATCATCTCCTCGGCGCACACCGAGATCAGCACGTGCGCGAGGCACGCGCCCAGCGCGGTGTTGCGCGACCACCGGTAGATCTCCTGCCGGAAGACCCAGTCGACCTTGCGGTCCGCCAGTCCGCGGACGAGCGCCTGCCGGGCGGCCGACGGGTTGGCGGGTTCCCTGGTCCAGAAGTCGGTCAACCACAACAGGTCCCGGTGTCCCCCGGTGGACAGGCACTGGTCCGCGAAGTGGTCGACGAGCCTGCCTGCCTGCTCCTCGGACTGGCTCCGCTGCCGGACCACGTCCCCGGTCCACTGGCGGAACCGCTGCCGCAGATCGGGGAAGTTGCGCCAGAAGTGGGTGCGCACGGCCGCGTCGTAGGCCAGTTTCGTGAACCTGACGAGTCCGTCGTCGTCGATCGACGCGCCGATGTCGGTGAGCCGCTCGGTGAAGTCGGCGCGTTCCAGCGCGTGCACCTCCTCCGTGGGCAGGTCCAGCACGCGCTGGAGGTCACGGTCCGCGCTGAACACCGCGTCGGCGGACGAACGCTCCAAGAACCCGGCCGTCACGAGCAGCGCCCGGTACCCGCCGTCCCGATGGGCCTTGACCTGCTCGGCCACCGCCCCGCCCTGCTCGGTGAGCGCGGTGAACGCGGCGTCGAGCCAGGCGTTGAACGCCCCGTCGGGGTCGGCGTTCCGCGCGTCGTGCACCACGGCGGCCAAGCTCGCGACCGACGACGTGGTCTCCCCGGCGAGGTGCTCCGCCACGTGCCCGGCGGACAGGTCCTCGCGGGTCGGCTCGATGCCCTTCGCGGCGAGGTGGCTCAGGAACACCTCGCGGCCGTCGGGCTTCCCGATGGCCGCGAACCACGGGGAGAGCGGCGCCAGCAGGTCGCACTGCTCGCTGGAGATCGCGACCACCAGGATCGCGCGGGCGTTCTGCACCTTGGCGCACAACGAGTCCAGGTCGCCTCGGAGCCCTTCGACCACCTGTTCCGGAGTCTCGGTGAGGTCGAGCAGCAGCCGGTCGTCCTCCTCCACCGCGGTGGAGTCCAGCGGCTCGTCCTCCTCGTCCGGGTGGTTCGACAGCTCGCGGTAGTCCGATGAGGAGGAGTCCGCCCCGTGCAACAACATCAGTGCCGCGGTGCGACGACCCGCGCCGCGAGGCCCGTGCACCACGACCAGCCCGCACTCGCGCACCATCGCCTCGGCCGCCGCGTAACCGTTCGGCGGCACGAACCGCTCGTGCAACCAGGCCAGCAGGTTCGCGTTGAGCACACGGGGGTCGCGCGCGCGGCGGAAGCTTTCCTGGAAGTAGTTGATGTTGACAGGGCCTCGGGTGTCGTTGAAGACGTTGTCGACCCCACCCGAGATGCGGCCGATGCCGCTGCCTTCCATCACTTCCCGCCGCGCTTGCGCGAGCCGACGTTGTCGGCGGAGATGGGGCCGGTGGGGTGGTTGAAGACGTTGCCGACGCCCCCGCTGATCCTCTCGATGCCCCCGGTTCGCGGTTCGGGCCGCGGGGGAGCGGGGAGAGCGGGCGCGAAGCCGTTCTTGAGCAGGTCCCCGGTCGGCTTGGGCACCCGCACGTAGGCGGATCCCCGGTACGACTTCACCTCGACGTCGACGGGGACGTACTCGTTCCGGTCGTCGTCGGTGAACCCCGAGGCCACCGCGTCGTCGAACGCGCGGCTCGACACGATCGCGCCGACCCGTGTGCTCGGGCCCGAGCGCTCCAGCAGTTCACGTACCGGCCGCGAGTCCAGCAGGCGGTGGTTCTCGATCCGCGCGTCCCCGCTGCCGTCGCCCAACCGCTTCGCGCCGGAGTCCGTCATCGGCCCGACGTTGACGCTGACCCGCATGCGCAAGGCCTGCGGTTGCCCGGACACCGCCTCCACCGCGGCGCGGTAGTCCAACTCGTCCTGGAGCGCGGGCAGGAAGGGATGCAGCAGGAACGGCAGGTTCTTCGCGGCGAAGCCGAGCACGTAGCCGTCCCCGGTGGTCGCCTCGAACTTGACGTCGTTCCAGAGGCGTTCGAGGCCGCCCCGGCGGAACGTCTGGCGCAGGATCTCCGGGATCGCCTCCGTCAGCTCCGCGTGGTGCGCGCCCGGCACCGCGCTGAAGTCCTTGACGTCGACGATGAGCAGCGCTCGATAGGGCGGGAGCGGCTTGGATTTGCTCGTCATGGCCGTGAGCGTCGCCGGGTCGCCGCGGGCGGACTGTCCGGCGCCGGACAGTCAGGAAGTGACGCTGGTCACGCCCGCGTGCCGGGCGAGCAGCGGGAGGCTCGCCACCACCAGCCGCGGTCCGGCGGCCAGCGTCCCGTCCTTGCGCCACGCGGCGATCTGGTTGGTGACCGTGCTCCGCGACAGCCCCAGCGCGGCCGCCAGCGCCTCCTGGGAGAACGGCACCCGCATCGGGTCCCGGTGCTCGGGTCCGGCCAGCGCCACGACCTCCAGCAGCAGCCGGGCACACCGCTGGCCCGCGTTGAAGTGCACCATTCGCACCTGGTAGGGCACGGTTTCCGACAGCTTCGCGACGAGGTAGTCGTTCATCGCGCCGCGGGCGTCACGGGCGTCGAGCAAGCGGTGGACCGCTTCCGCCGGGAGCTTCGACGCCCGGCACTCGTCGAGCGCCACCACGGTCGCGGTGCGCGTCGACCCCGAACGGGTGGCCATCTCGCCGATGAGGTCACCGGGGCCGCGGAGCGCGACCATCGCCCCGGAACCGTCTTCCTCGTTGCCGAGCACCGAGACCCGGCCCCTGGTCAGCGCCAGCAGGTGACCTCCCGGATCACCCTGCCGCACCAGCACCGACTTGGGGCGGTAGCGGTGCTCGACGCCCAAGGTCAGCAGCTCCTGCCACAGCGGTTCGTCGAGCAGTTCGCGGAATCCACGTGTCACGGGGAGATATCTAGCGGATTTCCCCGGCGAGCGGGCCCGGTTGCGCCGAACCGGGCAAACCCGGTGTGGCTGCCTCCGGGGCGGGATGGCAGCGTTGGGGTGATGAGCCGCAAGACGCCGATCCGCAAGCCGATCCCCGTGAAGTCCCACCGCGGCGCCCTGCCCCCGTTGACGCCCGCCCAGCGGGCCGTTGTCGACGCCGCCCGCCAGTTGCCGCAGTTCACCGACCCGCTGGACGTCGAGGTGGCGTTGAGCGCGGCTGTGGCGCCCGCGGTGGACGAGGACGTGTGGCCGGGGGTGGTCGCGAATGCCGTGGCGGTGCCGAGCAGGCGGAGCCTGGCGTTGTTGCGGGCGGTGGCGGTGCTGGTGCCCGAGTCGGGGGCCGGGGTTGAGGCGGACAAGCTCGTCGGTCAGGCCGAGCCGGGGTGGCTGGGGGCGTTGGACGGGTTGCGGGTCGGGGAGTGCTGGGTCGTCGACCAGGTGGCCGAGGAGGGGCACCTGACGTTGCTGTGCACGTACTCGTACGGCGACGAGGTGCACGCGGGGCTGTACCTGGTGGACGAGAACCTGGGCGGGGTGGTGAAGAACGCGTTCATCACCAAGGACGTCGAGACCGCGCGGACGATGCTCGGGGATCACGGGACCGTCGAGGAGATCGCGGCCGACGAGGCGCACCGGCGGTTGGCCGAGGCGTACGGGAAGGTCGACGGCGGGCCGGGGTTGGGGATCGATCCGGACGTGTACGTGGTGAAGTTGTTGGTGGCGCGGCGGATCGCGGTGGCTCAGCGCTCGTAGGCGCGGGCCTGGATGTCGTACAGCTCGCGGTAGAGGCCGTCGGCGGCCATCAGTTCGTCGTGCGTCCCGCGGGCGACGATGCGGCCGTCGTCCAGCACGACGATCCGGTCCACGTTGCGGATGTTGGCCAGGCGGTGGGTGACCAGGATCGTGGTCCTCGACCGGGTCGCGTGCTGGAGTCCGGCGAACACGGTCGCCTCGGCCTTGGCGTCCAACGCGGCCGTGGGTTCGTCGGCGACGAGGATGGCGGCGTCGCGGTAGATGCCGCGCGCCACGCTGATCCGCTGCCACTGGCCGCCCGAAGGCTCGTGGCCGTCCTTGAACTCCTTGGACAGCACCGTTCTCTCACCGCGCGGGAACGCCTCCAGCACCGCACGCGCGCCCGACTGGTCCACGGCCTCCGCCCACCCCGCGCCGGACGGGTCGTGGCGGTCGAGCCTGCCGACCCGGATGTTGTGGCCCGCGGTCATGGGCCAGTGCGCCGGTTCCTGCGAGATCACCGAGATCCTGGTGTGCACGGACTCCCGGTCCGCCGCGGCGATGTCCACGTCGTCCCACAGCACCCGCCCCTCGTCCGGCGTGTAGAGACCGGTGATGAGCTTGCCCAGCGTGGTCTTGCCGGAACCGTTCTGGCCGACGAGGGCGACGACCTCGCCGCGGTTGATCTCCAGGTCGATGCCGCCCAACGCGGGCCGGTCGGCGTCCGGGTAGGTGAACGTCACGTTCTCCAACCGGATCACGGTCGGGTCGGTCGGCGCGGTGACGCCGGTCGACACGTGGTGGCGGGCGTGCGCGGTGGTGAGCAGCCGCCGGTAGAAGTCGATGTAGAACGAGTGCTCGTAGAGCTGGTTCACCGCGTACATGGTGGTGGACAAGGAGGTCGACGCGGTGCGCATCGCGACCACCGCCGCCCCGGCCAGCGCGAGCGGCATCGCGCCGGTGTAGAGCAGGACTCCCAGCACCAGGTAGGCGATCCCCGTGCCGACGCCCGCCAGCGTCCGGCCCACGAGCCGCACCAGCGTCTTGCGCGCCTCCAGCCGAACCTCCTCCGACGTCACGTCGTCCGCGATCCGCCGGTGCTCGGTCATCAGCGGCTCTTGCAGCGTCAGCGCGAACCGCTCGACGGCCACGTCCCTGGCCACCATGAGGTTCTCCACCACGAACAGGCGCAGGCGCCGGGTCACCATCCGCAGGAAGTTCCGGTAGCCGAGCTTCGCGACCCGCATCGCCGACCAGCCGTCCGCGATGGCCGAGAGCAGCAGCACGGGCGCCAGCCACGGGTTCAGCACGCCCGCCGTGACCATCGCGGCCAGCAGCGAGATCACCGCCGACACGAGGTCCGTGACGACCCGGTTCGCGACCTCGATCGAGTTCATCGCGTACCGGCCGCCCTGCCGGACGAGTTCGCGGAAGTCCGGGTCGTCGAACGCCGCCAGGTCGACGCCGATCACCGCCGCGTTCAGGGCGTCCTGCGCCGCGTGCCGCACGCGCGGCGTCAACGCGCCCTGCACCGCGCCCGCCGCGCTGTCCAGCAGCCCGCGCAGCGCGAACGACCCGACGAGCAGCCCGATCGACGGCAGCGCGGCCACCAGCCGCTGCGGTGTGGGGCCTTCCTCCAGCAGCCGGGTGAACACGCTCGCGGTGGCGAGCAGCCCGAACGCCGTCACGCACCCGGACAGCACCTGGACCACGCCCGCCAACGCCGTCAGCCACCGTGACGTGCGCCACGCGAGCCGGATCACCAGCCCCGTCGCGGAGGGCACCGCGGCCAGCGTCCGCCACGTTCCGGCGGCGGCCACCTGCGCGTCCACGGACGCCCAGCGCGGCGGTTCGAGGTCTTCTACGCCTATCAGGGTTTCGGCCACCAGGTCAGGTTGCCGGGCCACCACCGAGCGCGGTCCGGTTCACCGTCAGGTTCGCCGAGTTGGCGGCAGTGCGACCGGCGTCCCAGCCCGCTTCGCTGCGCACCGTCACGGATTTCGACTTCGTCTTGGTGAACAGGGTCTCGAACAGCACGTCCACGGCCTGTTTGCGCTCCGACAGCACGGGCAGCAACCGGTCGTCCGACGCGTGCACCTCGGTCGCGGCCTCCAGCCGTTCGCCGACGCGGTGCGCGTAGGAGTAGAGGAACGACTTGCGGTAGCCGCGGCTGCGCGCCTCGGCACCCTTGGACGCGCCGGAGCCCGCCGCCACCATCGCCCTGGTCGCCTGCACCAGCAGCGACGTCGACAGCAGTTCGACGATCTCCAGGTCCATCTCGTCGCCGACCAGCGCGACGAACCCGATGTTGCCGTACACGACGGCCCGCGACCGGTTCGCCTTCGCCACCACGTGCACGAGCTGCGCCTTGCCGTCGAAGTAGCTCTTGTCGAGCCACATCCGCCGAGAGGTCGCAGTCTGCGGCACGTGCGCGTCCGCGTCGATCGCCGCGCGCTCGAACGCGTGCCGGTTCATCAGCTCCTGCGCCTTGGCGGACAGCGCCTCGGCCTCGTCCGGGAACTGCGTCGACTCGGCCTTCGCGAGCAGCCCGCGCACCCGGTTCAGCACCTTGGAGCTGACCCCCACATGGGTGATCTCGATCGCCGCCGAGCCCGGCCGGGGCAGGATGTTCTGCAACCGGGGCAGGAGCAGCAGCCGGGACAGCAGCGCCACGGCGACCTCGACGGCGTCCTGCCGCAGTTCGATGTGCTTGCGCGCCCACTCGTCCACGTGCGGCTGGTCGCGGTCCCACCAGACCGTCGCCTCGATCTCGGTGAGCTGGTCGCGCCAGCGCGGGTGGATCGTCGCCTCCGGGTACCGCTCCACCTCCGACGCGATGGCGTCGACCAGCATCGAGACCGCCCGCTCGTCGTCGTGCCGCTCGACGACCTGCACGAGGTCGTACGGCAGCCAGCCCGCGTTCCACAGGTTGTCCAGTTCGCGGTGCAGCACGTCCGCCAGCGCCCGGTCCAGGTCAGCCGACGACACCGCGTCGAGCTTCGGGATCCGGAGGCGCGGGTTCGCCGCGGCTTCCCACAGTGCCTTGCCTACGGTGTCCACGATGGGTGATTCTCCCCCGTCGCTCTGGTGTGGCTGCGGCCGGTGCGTCCACAACCGTGCCAGCCTCCGCTGGTGAGTCGTGGGACACAGGGCCGCAAGCAGCCACTTCACCGCCCGATCGTGGTGGTGAGGTCGCTGCGCGGTCCACACGGGACGGACCTCGGACCGGTGCAGAAGGCTGTCGTCCAGGCGTGCCGGGGCCTCCCGCAGATGACCGATCCGCTGGAGGTGGAGCTGACCCTCAGCTCCGCCGTGCCGCCGGGGGTGGCCGACGAGAAGTTCTGGGTCGAGCTGATCGACCACGCCGTGGCGCTGCCCAGCCGCCGCAACCTGGCGCTGCTGCGCGCGATGGCCGTGCTGCTGACCGGCAGGTCGGGGGAGTGGGCCGTGGCGTTCGCGCCGCCGGTGGTCGACTCCCTCGCCGTGCGCGGCTCGTGGATCTGCGACCGGTCGCTGGACGCGGGCTACCTGGCGCTGCTGTGCACCTACGCGCACGGCTCCGACGAGCACGCGATGGTGTTCCTGATCGACGAGGTCGCGGGCGGGGTGATCCGCAACGCCTTCGTGACCAGGGACGTGGACGTCGCCAGGGAGCGGATGGGCGCGCTGGAGGAGATCAACCCCGCGGCCGCGCACTGGATGCTCGCCAAGTCCTACAGCAGGCTGGACCGGCGGCCGGGGCTGACCGTCGACCCCGAGGTGCACCGGACCCGGCTGCTCGCGAACCGGCGGATCGCGCTGGCCTTCGGCTAGGCCTTGTTTGGGCGGGACGCCCCGGTGGCACACTGCGGCGACATCACCGGAGCCAGTCCGCCAGCCGCTAAGGGGCGTGCGTGAACGACTCGTCGAAGATCGGCAAGCCTGCCAGGGAACTGCTCGCCGCCGCCGCCGCGTTCCGCACGCAGGCCGAAGGCGTTCGCGCGGAACCGGACCGGCTGCGCGCGTTGGCGTTGGCGCGGTACGAGGACGTGCGGGACTCGCAGGTCGCGGACCAGGTCCGGGCGATGCCGGTGGAGAAGCTGCGCGACGCCGCTGCCGGTCTGCGGCTCGGCAAGCTGCGGGCCGCGGGGTTCCAGACCGTCGCCGACGTGGCCGGGGCGTCGTTCGCCCGGCTCGACGGGGTGCCGGGGGTCGGGCCGCAGTCGGCGCGGCAGGTGCTCGACGCGGCCAAGGCCATCGTCGACGCCCTCAGGCGGGACACGACGGTCCGGCTGGATCCCGACAGGACCGGACGGGCGCAGACCGAGCTGCTCCAGCTCCTGTCGAAGCTCCGGCGGGCCACGCAGCTCGTCGCGCCGCTGCGCGAGCCGATCACCGACGTGCTCGCGCGCGTCGACGCCGACGTGCGGGCCGCGTCGCGGGCGTCGAGCGGCGTGCGGATGTTCTTCTCGTTCAAGAAGAACAAGGAGGCCGCCCTCGCCTCGCTGGCCCGGCTGGAGGAGCTGCTGGGCAGCCGGGACGTCGCCGCGCTGCGAGCTGTCGGCGTTCAACTGCACGTGCCCGACCTGGACCACCGCGCCCTGTGGCGGGACTACGAGCTGGACGCCGCCGCGTACAACACCGCGCTGGCCGATCTGGCGGGCGCGGAAGCGGCGGCGGATCGTAGTGCCGCCAAGGGTTTCGTGCCGTCGGACATCGAGCGCGAGGTCGACTCGGTCACGCTCGACACGAGTCGGCTGAAGGTGTCGCTGCGCGGCTACCAGGAGTTCGGCGCCAAGTTCGTGCTCGCCCGCGGCCGCGTGATCATCGGTGACGAGATGGGGCTGGGCAAGACGATCGAGGCCATCGCCGTCATGGCGAGCCTCGCCGCTCGCGGCGGACGGGGGTTCGTGGTGATCTGCCCGGCGAGCGTGGTCGTCAACTGGGTCAACGAGATCGCCCGGCACAGCGACCTCGTGCCGCACCGCCTGCACGGCGCCGGCCGGGACGGTGCGGTGGGCGAGTGGCTCAAGCAGGGCGGCGTCGGCGTGACGACGTTCGGCACACTGCCGAAACTGGCCCTGCCGAAGAGGTTCCGCCCGGCGCTGGTCGTCGTCGACGAGGCGCACTTCGTGAAGAACCGCGACACCCAGCGCTCCAAGGCCGTCAACGCCGTGGTGCAGCGCGCCGACCGCGCGGTCCTGCTGACCGGGACGCCGATGGAGAACCGCGTCGAGGAGTTCCGCACGCTGGTCTCCTACCTCCAGCCCGGTCTCGCCGCGCGCACCACCGGCACCGACGCCGTCGTAGGCGCCAAGGCGTTCCGCCGCCTGGTCGCGCCGGTGTACCTGCGGCGCAACCAGGAGGACGTGCTCGGCGAACTGCCCGAACTGCTGGAGGTCGAGGACTGGGTCGAGTTCGACGGCGCGGACCAGGAGGCGTACTACGAGGCCGTGCGCGCCGGGAACCTGATGGCCATGCGCCGCGCCGCGTACGAACCGGCCGTCCCCGACGGTTCGGCGAAGCTGGAGCGGATGCTGGAGATCATCGAGGAGTCCCGCGACAACGGCTGGAAGGTCGTCGTCTTCTCCTACTTCCTCGACGTCCTCGCCACGGTCGCCGAGCACACCGGCGCCTACGGCCCGCTCACCGGCAGCACCTCGTCGTCCGGCCGCCAGCAGTTGGTCGACGACTTCACCGCCCACGAGGGCCACGCGGTGCTCGCGGCGCAGATCGAGGCGGGCGGCGTGGGCCTCAACATCCAGGCGGCGTCCGTCGTGATCATCGCCGAACCGCAGTGGAAACCGAGCACCGAGGACCAGGCCATCGCCCGCTGCCACCGCATGGGCCAGGTCCGCAAGGTCCACGTCCACCGACTGCTGGTGAAGGACAGCGTGGACGCGCGGGTCCAGGAGATTCGCGACCACAAGACGCTGTTGTTCGACCACTACGCGCGTGAGAGCGACACGAAGCACAGCCACGAGTCGGCGTTGGACTCGTCGGTGTCGGTGGAGAAGCGCGTGGTGCTGGCGGAGCAGCAGCGGCTGGGGCTCGGATAGGTCCGACTCGATCGGCTGCGGTTCACTGTTCGGGTGGCCGTGAGACTTGACGTGGACGCGTTGCTGAGCGCCGTGGGTTCCGAGACCGCGCTGCTGGGGCAGGAGCTGGTGGCGCGGGTCGGTGACGTCCAAGGCGAACGGGGTGGTGTCACCGCCGTGGTGGTGGACCCCGGTTTCGGGCGGGCCGACGTGTGGGTCGCCGTCGTCGGGGGTGAGCTGGTCGGGGAGTGCGACTGCTCGGTCGAGGGGCTCTGCGCTCACGCCGTCGCGGTGGCGCTGGCCGCACCGGAACGCGGTGTCGTGTTCACCTCGATCCCGTCCCGTTCGGGCTCCGATCCAGATCAGGAGCGGTTCCTGCGCGTCGCGGGCGCGCTCGGCCGTCGGAAGCTGAACCGGCTGGTCGCCGAGCACGCCGCGGAGGACCGGCGGTTCGCGGCGGCGCTGCTCGCGGCGGCGGGGCTGCTCTCCGCGCCGAGCGCGAAGGACATCAAGACGGCGAGGCGGATGGTCGAGGCGACCGCCGCGATTCCGGGCGGGAGCGTTAGGTGGCAACTGCACGACCTGGTCACGGCCGGACGGGACATGGCGGTCGAGCTGGAAGTGCTCGCCGAGCGGCCCGCCACCGTCGAGCTGCTCGACGTGGTCGAGGAAGCGGTCGTCGTGTGGTCGACGTTCCTGGAGCACCTGCTCGACAGCCGCGAGGACTTCGACACCGATCCCGTCACCCAGAGCTTCGCGGATCTCCACCTGAACCTGTGCGAGGCGTGCGACCTGCCTCCCGTGGAGCTGGCCGCACGGCTCGACGACCTTCTCGGCAGGTGCGAGCCGGACGTGTGCCTGGACATCCCGAACGCCTACGAGGACCTGCTGGGGGACGAGCCCGTGGAGGGGAGGACGTGAGCGGCGAGGCTCGTGCGCTCGGCTGGGTGGGGACGGTTGTGCCTCGGGTGAAGGTGCTCGGGGTGGTGGTGGATGTTGTGGTTCGGGTTGATGTTGTCGCGCATGCGGCTCGGCGTGCGGGGCCGGTGCTTGATCGGGACGTGTTGGCAACATGGGAGTGGCCTGAGGCGGTGCGGGAGCCCGAGGTGGTGCGGTTGGTCGGGGTGGTGGCGACCGGCACGCACTGGCGGGGGGCGTTGAGGGACGCGGTGCGGTTGTCGGGGTTTTGTGCGGTGGCGATCGTGGGGGTGGATGAGGAGCGGTGTCGGTTGGAGTGTGCGTACGCGGGGGTGGGACTGGTGGTGGAGGGGACTGTGGTGGTGGTGCCTCGGGGTGGGCGGGCTGTGGGGGCGCGGCGGCGGACGTTGGACCGGTGGGTTGAGGAACTGGTGTACCAGCGGCTCATCGTGGACGGGGTGTTGGAACCGGTTGCCAGGCCTTCCGCCACGCCGTGAGGAACGGGGGTGGGCGCCAGCCGAAGAGTTCGGTGGCGATCTCGGCGTGGTGGGTGGACGCCGCTGTGCAGCGCTCGTGCCAGGCGAGCCTGCGGTCGGTGTCGGTGAGGTGAGGGGCCAGGAGTTCGTCGCGCAGCTCGTGGAGCCGGTCGATCGAGTGCCGGAACGCGGTGTCGGTGCGGGTGGGTTCGTCGGTGGTGGTGGCGAAGTGGTCCATGGGTCGGCCGCCGCACGCGGTGCAGTCGCACGCCCACAGGTGGCTCATGTCGGGGGTGCGCTGGACCGCGCCCGCGACCTTGTCGGCGCCCAGGTAGCTCAGGCAGTGGGGCACGAACACGGCGACGCCCGCGCGTCGACCGCCGCCTCCCGCGCCGGGTTTCGGCAGCGGGTAGACGTGGCGCAGCGCGGTGGTCGTGCCGATCGCGGCGGCGTGCGCGCCGTGGCAGAGGGCACCGATGGCGGACACGTCCGAGCGCAGCAGGAGCACCGGGACGTCGGTGGCGAGCAGGTCCAGCAGACCGCGCAGGACCTGCTGGACGCCCAGCGGGTCGGCCGCGTGCTCCAGGGCCAGCGCGATGGGGACGCGGGCGAACGACACCTCGTGGAGCAGGACTTCGCGGTCCTGCTGGTCCTTGAGCCAGTCGGCGTGCAGGGGCAGGGTGGCGAACACGGCGTCGCCCAGTGGGAGCGTCCGTCGGAGGATCGAGCGCAGGCCGGTGATGTCGCGTTTGGCGACGTAACCCGAGTCGGTGAGCACCGGGCCGCCGAGCGCGCGCTGCACGGCCAGCCACTGGGGGCTGAAGTCGGCGTCCGCGAACGCGCGCTTGCGGCCCGTGTAGCGCTGGGCGTCGCAGAGGATCGGGAACGCGGCGCCCTGGCGGCGCAGCGCCGAGGCTTGGGCCGCGGCTGTCGATCCGGAGATCACCAGTCCGCCGCCCGCTCGGTCGGCCAGTTCGGCGGCACGGAGGGCTTGCGCGGGCGCGCACTGCACGAGGAGCGCGTTCTCCAGCGGGGTGGAGATTCCACGGAAGCTCGGCATAGACCCTGCTCACGGGCTTGCTGGTGACCGTCCGGACAGGACGAATCTAACACCGGGGGGCTCCGGGACGCAGAGGACGAGCCTGGAACGTGAGTGATCCTCACATGTGGCGGCTCGGAGTGGGTGGAGAAGTGGTCGCCGAGTAGTCGTTCGTGCGCACTGGGGAATGGGGAGGGAATCCGATCCGTGCCGTTGTGGGTGCTTTCGCCGGAGAAGGCGGACAAGGGAAGCGGGATCGGGCTCGCTAAGGCGATCGGGAGTGCGATCGGGCCTTGTCGCGAACGGCCGTCGTGAATGGCTACGGGAGCTGGGCGCGGAGGGGGCCGCAGGTCACAGGGGGTGCGGGGCGCTTACCCGGAAAACAAAGAAGTGGTCCAGCGTAAATGCTGGACCACTTCTTTGAACCAGGTGCGCCGCCAGGGACTCGAACCCCGGACCCGCTGATTAAGAGTCAGCTGCTCTAACCAACTGAGCTAGCGGCGCTGGCACTTCATCTTGTTCTCTTGTCTGAACCGTGTTGCTCCGTTCCGACGAGAAGAACATTAGCACAGCGGTTCGCGCAGTTCCCAATCGGCTGGTCAGACCGGGTTTGGGGGGGGGTTGGATGGGGGAGAACTTCGCGCCGGTAACGATCGAGTATCCGGAGCAACGCGGGTAGGCAGGACGGCGTCTTCTTGAGTGGGACGGCTGAGGTAACACCTGCTGGAGGGCTGTCTCGTTGTACGGGGGGACCGGGCGAACGGATGGGTGCGATGGGGATGACGGGTAAGCGCGGGGCGTTCGGTTTGGTCGCGGTGGGCGTGGTCGCGATGTTGATCACAGGGTGCTCCTCGTCGCCCGAGGTCCCGGTGCAGGGGAAGAACGCGCCGTCGACCAGCAGCACCCCGCCTCCGCCGCCGGTGACGTTGACGCTCGGCACGCCCAACGGTGCGGCGGGGGTCGCTCCGGGGCTGCCGGTGATCGCGACGGCGGCTGACGGGAAGCTCACGGACGTGACGTTGACCGCCGCCGACGGGGCCGTCGTGGCGGGCCAGATCAGCCCGGACGGGCTCCAGTGGGCGAACAGCGCGGCGCTCGCGTACGACAAGGCGTACACGATGACGGTGACCGGGCAGGGCGCGGACGGGAAGCCCGTCACCGCGACGTCGGCGTTCTCGACCGTCAAGCCCAGGACGCTGACCCACGTCGAGACGAACCCGCAGGACGGGGCGGTCGTCGGGGTGGGCCAGCCGATCGCGTTCTACTTCGACGAGCCGATCGCGGACAAGCTCGCGGCCGAGTCCATGTTGCAGATCACGACCGAGCCGAAGGTAGAAGGCGCCTTCTACTGGTTCAACGAAAAGGAAGTGCACTGGCGACCGCAGGCCTTCTGGGCCGCCGGGACGAAGATCACCATCAACGCCAAGGTGTACGGCAAGCACGTGGGCGACGGGATCTACGGCCAGGAGGACCGGGTGATCAACGCCACCATCGGTGACTCGGTGATCCACGAGGCCGACGGCGCGTCGCACCAGGTGGTCACGAAGGTCAACGGGCAGGTCGTGCGGACCGTGCCCACGTCGATGGGCAACGCGGCCAACACGACCCCGGTCGGGACGTACGTGATCACGGAGAAGCGGGACCACATGGTCATGGACTCCACGACGTACGGGCTGTCGTTGGAGGACGGCGGGTACAAGACGCCGGTCGACTGGGCCACGCGGATGTCCAACAGCGGGATCTTCGTGCACTCGGCGCCGTGGTCGATCGGGGACCAGGGGAACCGGAACGTCAGCCACGGGTGCTTGAACATGTCGCCGGAGAACGCGAAGTTCTTCTTCGACAACGCCAGGCCGGGTGATGTGGTGATCGTGGCTAACTCGGGTGGGCCCGCGTTGGAGTCGTGGGACGGGTTCGGGGACTGGCAGGTTCCGTGGCCGGAGTGGGTTGCCGGGAATCGGTGACGGGGGCGGGCGTGTGGGGGAAGTCGCCCCGTTCGCTCAAGTGTCTCGAGCTTCGCCCCCGGTTTGTCAAGGCGGGAAAGATGCCTTGACAAACCGGGGGCGAAGCTGAGGGCGCTGGGGATCGGGGCGGCGGGGGGAGTGTGGGCGCATTCCTTTGTGGGTGCGTCCCGTTAGTCGGTGGTGGGGTGGGTCCCGTTAGTTGGTGGTCCGGTGGGTCCCGGTTGTGGTGGTGGGCGGGTCAGAGGTCGGTGACGGTGCCGTTTGCCACTGAGAGCCTGCGGGTTGTGTGTACGGCGTCCAGCATGCGGCGGTCGTGGGTTACCAGCAGCAGGGTGCCGGTGTAGGACTCCAGGGCTGATTCGAGTTGTTCGATCGCTGGTAGGTCCAGGTGGTTGGTGGGTTCGTCCAGGACCAGGAGGTTGACGCCGCGGGCCTGTAGCAGTGCCAGGGCTGCGCGGGTGCGTTCGCCTGGGGACAGGGACGCCGCTGTGCGTAGTACGTGGGCTGCTTTGAGGCCGAACTTCGCCAGCAGGGTGCGGACGTCGGCGGGGGTCATGTCCGGTACTTCCAGTTCGAACGCGTCCACCAATGGTTGTTCGCCCAGGAAGAGGCCGCGGGCCTGGTCGATTTCGCCTACGACCACGCCGTTGCCGAGGGTGGCGTGGCCCTCGTCCAGTGGGACGCGGCCCAGCAGGGCGCCCAGGAGCGTCGACTTGCCCGCGCCGTTGGTGCCGGTGATGGCCACGCGGTCCGCCCAGTCGATCTGGAGGTTGACCGGGCCAAGGGTGAAGTCGCCTCGGGTCACCACGGCGTTGCGCAGGGACGCCACGATGGCGCCCGCGCGGGGCGCCGGGGCGATCTCCATCCGCAGCTCCCACTCCTTGCGGGGCTCCTCCACGACGTCCAGGCGTTCGATCATGCGTTCCGTCTGCCTGGCCTTCGAGGCCTGCTTCTCGGTCGCCTCGGTGCGGGACGCGCGGCCCTTCTTGTCGTTGTCGGTCTGCTTGCGGCGGGCGTTCTTCACGCCCTTCTCCATCCACGCGCGCTGCATCCGGCCGCGCGCTTCCAGCGCCGCCTTGGTGTCGGCGAACTCCTCGAACTCCTCGCGGGCGTGCCTGCGGGCCACCTCGCGCTCCTCCAGGTACGCCGCGTAGCCGCCGCCGAACGTCCGCACCTGCTGCTGGGCGAGGTCGAGTTCGACGACGCGGGTGACGGTGCGGGCGAGGAACTCGCGGTCGTGGCTGACCACGACCGTGCCCGCGCGGAGTTCGCCGACGAACCTCTCGAGGCGGTCGAGGCCGTCCAGGTCGAGGTCGTTGGTCGGCTCGTCGAGCAGGAAGATGTCGTAGCGGCTGAGCAGCAGGGACGCCATGCCCGCGCGGGCGGCCTGACCGCCGGAGAGCGACGTCATCGGCTGGTCGAGGCTGACCGCGAGACCCAGGTCGGCGACGACCTCGACCGAGCGCTCCTCCAGGTCCGCGCCGCCCAGCGCGAGCCAGTTCTCCAGCGCGTCGCCGTACTCGTCGTCCGAACCCGACGTGCCCATGCTCAACGCCTCGGTCGCGGCATCCAGGACGCGCTGCGCGAAGGCCACGCCCGTGCGGCGGGCCAGGAACTCGCGCACGGTCTCGCCCGGCCGCCGGTCCGGCTCCTGCGGGAGGTGGCCGACGGTCGCGGACGGCGGGCTCAGCCGGACGGTGCCCTGTTCGGCCGGGATGAGGCCGGCGAGGGTGCGCAGCAAGGTCGACTTGCCCGCGCCGTTGACGCCCACCAAGCCGATGACGTCACCGGGTGCGACCACCAGTTGGAGGTCGGAGAACAGGACGCGGTCGCCGTGTCCGGCCGCGAGGTCCTTGGCGACGAGGGTGGCGCTCATGCAGGGGTCTCCAGACGTGAAAACGCCCCCTGACCTGCTAGGTCAGGGGGCGTTCGCTTGGGGTGAGTGACGGGACTTGAACCCGCGACACCTGGGATCACAACCCAGTGCTCTGCCAGCTGAGCTACACCCACCAAGACCGGTTGACCGGCGAGAAGAAGCATAGCGTGTGCACCGGTCAGGTCTGAAATCGGGTGGTCAGCCCAGTCCGTCGGCCTTCAGGAGCTCCGCCGCGACGGCCTGGGCCTGCTCCGAACTCGGGCCGGGCGGGGCCACGAACGCGGTGCGCCGGTAGTACGCGAGTTCGCGGATGGACTCCTTGATGTCCGCCAGCGCGCGGTGCGAGAGGCCCTTCTCCGGCTGCGCGTAGTAGATGCGCGGGTACCAGCGCCTGCACAGCTCCTTGATCGACGACACGTCGATCATCCGGTAGTGCAGGTGGGCGTCGAGCGCGGGCATGTCGCGGGCGATGAAGCCGCGGTCCGTCGCGATCGAGTTGCCCGCGAGCGGGGCGGTGCGCGGGTCCGGCACCCACTCCTTGATGTACGCGAGGACCTGGGCCTCGGCGTCGGCGATGCTGACGGTCGACCGCCGCACCTCCTCGGTCAGGCCGGACTTCGCGTGCATCTCCACGACGACCTGGGGCATGCCGGCGAGCGCGTCGTCGTCCGCGTGGATCACGACGTCCACGCCTTCGCCGAGCACGTTGAGATCCGCGTCGGTGACCAGCGCGGCGATCTCGATCAGGGCGTCCTTCCCGAGTTCGAGGCCGGTCATCTCACAGTCGATCCACACCAGACGATCCATCACCCGCGAGAGCCTAGTCTCTCTTGACCTTGGGGACGTCCGCGCTTCGAGTGGCGCGTCCCCGCGACCTCATTACGCTGGTGCGAATGACTCAGCAGCAGTCCGCGGCGGCCGAGATCGCGGCCGGGTACGCGTCGGCCGGTCCGGCGGTCGAACTCGGTGCGGTCCTGGTGGACGGCGCTGTCGAGCCCACCGCGCACGTGCGGCTGCCGCTCGCGATGATGAACCGGCACGGGCTCGTCGCGGGCGCGACCGGCACCGGCAAGACGAAGACCCTCCAGTTGATCGCGGAGCAGTTGTCCGCCGCCGGCGTGCCCGTCGTGATGGCGGACGTGAAGGGTGACCTTTCCGGACTGTCGCAGGCGGGCTCCGGCAACGACCGGATCACCAGCCGGGCCGCGGAGACGGGTGACGACTGGGAGCCGCGGGCGCACCCGGTGCGGTTCCTGTCGCTCGGCACGGGCGGCGCGGGTGTCCCGGTGCGCGCGACGATCACCAGCTTCGGCCCGATCCTGCTGTCGAAGGTGTTGGGGCTCAACGACACGCAGGAGTCGACGCTCGGGCTGATCTTCCACTGGGCCGACACCCGCGGTCTGGCGCTGCTGGACACCAAGGACCTCCGCTCGGTGATCAACCACCTCACGAGCGAGGAGGGCAAGGCGGACCTGAAGGGCATCGGCGGCGTGTCGTCCGCGACGGCGGGGGTGATCCTGCGGTCGCTGGTCAACCTCGAAGCCCAGGGCGGCGACACGTTCTTCGGCGAGCCCGAGCTGGACCCGGCCGACCTCATGCGCCAGGTCGACGGCAAGGGCGTGATCACGCTCCTCGAGCTGGCCGAGCTCCAGTCGAAACCGGCCCTGTTCTCCACGTTCCTGATGTGGCTGCTGGCCGAGCTGTTCCAGGAGCTGCCGGAGGAGGGCGACCTGGACCAGCCGAAGCTGGTCTTCTTCTTCGACGAGGCGCACCTGCTGTTCGCCGACGCGTCGAAGGCGTTCCTGGAGCAGATCACCCAGACCGTGAAGCTGATCCGGTCCAAGGGCGTCGGCGTCTTCTTCTGCACGCAGCTCCCGACGGACATCCCGAACGACGTGCTCTCGCAGCTCGGCGCCCGCGTGCAGCACGCGTTGCGCGCGTTCACCCCGGACGACCAGAAAGCCTTGTCCCGCACGGTGAAGACCTATCCGACGTCGACGCACTACGACCTGGAGAAGGCGCTGACGTCGCTGGGCACCGGCGAGGCGATCGTGACCGTGCTCAGCGAGAAGGGCACGCCGACGCCGGTCGCGTGGACCAGGCTGCGCGCGCCCCGGTCGCTCATGGACACCATCGGGCAGGACGCGATCAGGCAGGCCGCGGCCTCGTCCGACCTGCACGGCAAGTACGCCGAGACGATCGACCGCGAGTCCGCCTACGAGAAGCTGACCGCGAAGGTCGTGCCGCGGGCCGAGGAGGGGCGGCCCGAACCGGAGGAGAAGGAGCGCCAGGACCCCGGTCTGGTGGAGAAGGTGCTCGGGAACTCCGCCGTGAAGTCGTTCCTGCGGTCAGCGGCCAGCGCCATCGGCCGCGAGATCACCCGCGGCCTCTTCGGCACCGCGCGGAAGCGCAGGTGACCGCTTGATCCGCAGCGACAGCAGCGCCGCCCCGATGCTCAGCCCACCCGCCACGAAGAACGTCAGCGCGTAGTCCCCGAAGTGGTCGCGCGCCAGACCGGCGGCCGTGGCCGCGATGGCCGCGCCGATCTGGTGCGACGCGAACACCCAGCCGAACACGACCGGACCGGCCTCGCCGAAGATCTCCCGGCACAGCGCGACGGTCGGCGGCACGGTCGCGACCCAGTCCAGGCCGTAGAAGATGATGAACACCAGCATGCTCGGGTGCACGGAACTGGCGAAGAGCTGCGTCAGCAGCAGGAGCGAGACGCCGCGCAGCAGGTAGTAGACGGCCAGCAGGACCCGCGAGTCGACCTTGTCGGTCAGCCAGCCGGAGAAGATCGTGCCGACGATGTCGAACAGCCCGACCAGCGCCAGCAGGCCCGCGGCCGTCGTGGACGGCATGCCGTGGTCGTGCGCGGCCGGGATGAAGTGCGTGCCCACGAGCCCGTTCGTGGTCATCCCGCAGATGGCGAACCCGACCGCCAGGTACCAGAACGACCGCGTGCGCGCGGCCGTCCGCAGGGCGTTGACCGCGTTGCGCGCCGCGCCGCCGGTGGCGACCGGGGGAGTCACGACCTCGGTGCCGCCGTACAGCGGCAGCCCCAGGTCGGCCGGGTGCTCCCGGAGCAGGAAGTACGCCAGCGGCACGACGAGCAGCGCCGCACCGGCGATGACCAGCGACGAGGCGCGCCAGCCCGAGGACTCGGCGAGTCCGGCGATCACCGGCAGGAACACCAGTTGACCGGTGGCGCCGCCCGCGGTGAGCACGCCGGTCACCAGGCCGCGGTGCTTGACGAACCAGCGGCCGGTGATGGTCGCGACGAACGCGAGCGCCATCGACCCGGTGCCCAAACCGACCAGCACGCCCCACAACAGCACCAACTGCCAGCTCGCCGTCATGAACACCGTCAGACCGCTGCCGACCGAGACCAGCAGCAGCGCGAGGCTGACCACCCGGCGCACGCCGAAGCGGTTCATCAGCGCGGCGGCGAACGGGGCGGTGAGGCCGAAGAGGAGCAGGTTGACCGACACCGCGAACGAGATCGTCGCCCGCGACCAGCCGAACTCCCGCTGCAACGGCTCGATCAGCGCGCCGGGAGCCGAACGGAACCCGGCCGCGCCGATGAGCGCGATGAACGCCACCGCGGCCACCACCCAGGCCCAGTGGAGGGTGCGGCCCGTGCGGGCCTCGCTCTGCTTCACCGGGCGAGCATCCGCCCATCCGACGTCTGTGGCCAGTGGCTGGGCGGCGGGCATGGCCGGAATCACGTCCTCCGGCCCGGAGCCGCCCGGAGGTGTCACGAAGGGCGGTCCACGCGTTCCAGGAACGGCCGCAGCAGGTCCGGCACGGCCGCGTCGGCCAGCAGCAGCCCGGTCTCCTCGTCGACGTCGATCACGTGGTAGACGCCGTCACCCGCCGCCGTCGTCGCCGACACCGTCGCCAACCCGGCCCTGCGCTGGAAGAACGACCGCGACACCCGCCAGCCGATGATGCCGCCGCGTTGCAG
This sequence comes from Umezawaea endophytica, assembly GCF_025061645.1. Lineage (GTDB taxonomy): Bacteria > Actinomycetota > Actinomycetes > Mycobacteriales > Pseudonocardiaceae > Umezawaea > Umezawaea endophytica. Next base: position 224,626 of record NZ_JANYMP010000002.1, read on the forward strand.
CGCAACGGTTTCCCGCAGCGCCGACCCGCTGCGCGTGACGAGGTAGCGGTCGGTCAGCGCGTGGCCGAGCGCCCGGTACCGGTCCCAGCCCATCAGCACCGCGAACGGCAGCAGCGCCAGCGCGGCCTGCCAGGCCCACGCGGGCGCGAAGTACGCGAGCACCCCGGCGAGCAGCAGCACCGGCAGCACGGCGCGCACGACCCGCCGCCGCAGCGCCACCAGCGGGTGCCGCCGCAACGTCGAACCGGTCGGGGACTCCGACTCGCGCAGCACCTCGTGCGCGACCCGGTGCGCCTCGGCGACCGGGGCCGGGGGCAGCAGCAGGCTGCTCTCGCCCTTGGTGCCGAGCCCCGTCGCCACGGCGGTGGTCCGCGCGCCGCGGCCCAGCCGCAGCAGCAACGGCTCCTGCACCTCGACGCCGCGCAGCCGGTCCTCGTCCACGGACACCGAGCGCGTGGTCAGCAGCCCGCGCCGCACCCGCAGCGTGCCGTCGGCCTCGCGCGTGAGCCGGTAACCCCAGAACTGCACGACGTACACCAGCAGCGACGCGATCACGGCCAGCACCAGCACCACGCCGAGCAGCACCGCGATGGTCAGCGCGAGCGGCGCGTTCGTGACCCACTCGACCACGTCGTGCAGGCCCGAGAACGCCGACCGCCGCAGGTCCAGCTCCTGTGCGTAGTTCATCAGCACGCCGAACGTGCCACCGACGGCGACCAGGCCCGACAGCGTCAGCGGGGCGAAGCGCAGCCACTTCGGGTCCAGCTTCGCCAGCGGTTTGCTCGCCTCGTGCGGGGGCGCGTCGGCGTCCGTCGACACGACGACGACCCGCGCCCGGTCGAGCAGGAGTTGGCGCAGCCGCTCGGCTTCCTGCGACGACACGGCGTCGAGCGTCACGCCGCCGTTCTCGCCCGCCTTCTCGTGCTGGCCGGTGCCGACCCGGATCGCGGACAGCCCGAACAGCCGGTGGCCCAGCTTCGCCGTCAGGTCGACGGTCCGGATGCGCTCCCTCGGCACGGCCAACCGCTTGCGCACCAGCAGACCCGTGTGCAGCTCCACCTGCTCGTCGGTGATCCGGTAGCGGGTGGTGAACCAGCTCAGCAGGCCGAACAGGACCACGAGGACGATGACGCCCACGCTCATCCCGATCCGCCACTTGTCGCCGCCGCCGAGCACGATCAGGCCGACCAGCACGGGGACCAGGCCGAGCAGCTCGTTGAGCGGCCGCACCACCAGCATCCGCAGGTCGAGCCGGTGCCACTCCAGCGCGGGCGAGGCCTCCACGAGTTCGGGCGCGCTCGGGAACTCCGGCGCGGTCACGTGGCGTCTCCGGGGGTCGCGTCCGTGGTGGTGGTCAGCTCGTCGGCCAACCGCACCGCGGACTCGTGGTCGAGCCCCTCGATCTGCACCGGACCGGCGGCCGACGCGGTCGTCACGGTCACCGTCGACAACCCCAGGAGTTGTTGCAGCGGACCGCGTTTCGTGTCCACGGTCTGGATCCGCGAGACCGGTGCGATGCGCCACTCCTGGCTCAGCCAGCCGGTCAGCGTGTACACCGCGACCGGCGTGGCCTCCCAGCGGTGCACCCGGAACCGCCAGCGGGGCATGACGACGGTGTGCGCGACCGCCAGCACGCCGGTCACGACCGCGGCCGTGAGCTGCCACGGCGGCGGCGAGTCCACGAACAGCAGCACGACGAGCTGCGGCACCAGCACGACCGTCCAGCCGATCACGGCGTGCAGGGTCCAAAGCGTGATCGACTTCCGGCTTACCTGGTGCCGCGGCGCACGCAGCCTCACCTGCTCAGTGGTCACGACACCACTCTGCCTCAAGACCGGACCCCGCACTGGCCCGGCCTTGAGGTCGTGCGTCAGTTCGCCTGGTACGGCGGGGTGAACACCTCACCGGGTTCGGTCGTGACGTGCACGTCGGCCTGGGCGAGGCCGACGCCGAAACCACCGGTGATACCCAGGCAGAGCACCACCGCGACCAAGATCCGGCGGATAGAGTTCACAACCATCATCGAGCTCCGTTCGATTGGCAGCGGCTTTTGGAAGAACGCGAAGGCGCGAGCGCGGGCCCGCGAACGCACGTGGGTACGGGATTCGGGGCGCGGCTGCGCGCCACGAGGCAGCGGCGCGGCTTGGCGCAGAAGGACCTCGCCTGCCCCGGTGTGTCGATGAGCTACGTGTCCCGGCTGGAATCCGGCCACCGCACACCGTCGTCCCAGGTGGTGCGGAAGTTGGCCGCCCTGCTGGAGGTCGACCCGAGCGAACTGGTCGGCGACCGGACCGAGGTCGCGCAGGACCTGGCACTCGCCTGGTGCGAAGCCCTGATCGCCTACCACGACGGCGACGTCGACCGGGCCGTCGACCTGTTGGCCCTGCTCGGCCCGCGCACCGGCGGCGAGGTGTTCGGCTGGTGCGTGCAGTGGACCCGCGTCATGGTGCAGTCGAGGCTGGACGACGGGGCGGCGCTGCTGCGCGTCGCGGACCTGCTCCGGACGGGCTGGTCGCCGGGCCCGGCCGTGGACGCGCTGGTGGAGATCCAGCGCGCCGCCGCGTTCCGCGTGCTGGGCAGGCCGAACGACGCCGTGCGCGCCGCGCGGCTCGCGCTCGACCTCACCGGACGGGGCGGTGGCGACCAGGTCGCCAGGGTGCGGGTTCGCGCGCTGATCGCGCTGTGCTCGGAACTGGTCGCGGCGGGACGGACCTCCGAGGCGGAGGCCGTGGCGGACCGGCTCGGTGACGAGGTCCGCGACCTGGGCTGCGACCGGCTGCTCATCTCGTCCTGGTGGGTGCGCGCGCGGGTGTTCGACCGGCTCGGCGACCGCGCCGCCGCGGCCCGGTGCATGGACCGCGCCCACGAGCTGGCCGGGACGTTCACCGGGGACCACGACTTCCGCTGCCGCGTCCGGCTGGCGTGGGCCGCCATCGGCCTGCGCGCGGAGGACCCGGACCTGGACCGGATCGCGGCGGGGCTGGACGAGGTCGAGGCCACGCCGTTCGGCAGGTCGTGCGAGGTGACCGCGCAGGCGAAGGCGCTGCGGGCCGAGGTCCTGCTGCGCCACGGGGAACTGGACGGCTGCGAGCGGTTCGCCAGGCAGGCGCTGGACATCGGCGGCCTCGGCCAGGAGGACCGGCTGCGCTGCGCGCTGCTGCTGGTGCGGGTCGCGGACGAGTCCGACGACGCCTGCCGGGACGCTCGGGCACTGCTGGTCGGGCTGCTGGACGACGTCGCGCCCGAGGCGGTCGACCCGGTGCTCTGGCGGGACGTCGCACGGGTGGCGCTGCGGCAGCACTGACGCCGCTCCGCGCACAGTTCCGCGCTCCAGCATCGCCGCACCGCCGCTCAGCTCTTCCGGACGCGCCCCGCGCACGTCCGACCGGAGCATGACACATGGGAGTCATGCTTTTCATCACCCAGTTATGCCGCACTTCGATAGGCAAATGACCCAACACCGTTAATCGGGTCGTCGGGTACAAGCCGCTGTCCGGGCGACGGGGCCGCCGCGATGACCCGGCGTTGTCATCCGCCGGTCAACCCACCGGCTCCGGCTGCGGGTCGACGGCGTCCGGGTCGAGGTCTATCCACCACACCACGGCGCCCGCCCGGCCGTGCACGCCGAGCGTGCGGTAGATCCGCTGGAGGTGGTTCTGGATGGTCTTCGGCGACAGGTCGAGCCGCCCCGCGATGGTGTTGGTGTTCGCCCCCGCCACGACCAGTTGCAGCACCTCGATGCCGCGCCGGGTCAGCCCCGCGCGCAACGCCCGCGCGATCCGGCTGTTGGTCCGCTCGGCCGTCGCGGTGGTGGGGCGCAACGGTTTCGGGCCGTTCGGCGCGAAGCTGAGCCCGGCCAGCCCGGCCGTCAGGTCGTGGTCCCGCAGCCGCAGCAGCTCCCGGCCGTCCTGCTGCTCCCGCAGCCGGTGCTGCTCCAGTTGCGCGCGGGCGTGCCGCAGCGCGGGCCCGAGCTGGCCCGCCCGTTCGTAGGCCGCGCTCAGCGCGTCGTGCGCCCGGACGGCCACCCCGCGCGCCAGGCCGCCCACGGCCAGTTCGGCGGCGCGGTGCAGCCGGGCGATCTGCTCGCCGACCCGGTCGCGGGCGCCGCTGACCCTGGCCTGCGCCAGCAGCAGCTCGGCGCGCAGCGCGGGCCGGTCGTGCCCGGCGAGCAACTCCTCCGCCCGGCGGCACGACCGGTGGGCGCGCTCGACCTCGCCCAGGTCCAGTCGCACGTGGGCGAGCAGCACCGTCACGCGTGCCAGCCGCACACCGTCGTCGACCTGCTTCCAGCGGTCCCGGACGTGCGCGCACAGGGCTTCGGCACGCCGCAGCTCCCGCTCGTGCGCGCCGGGACCGCGCAGCACCTTGGCCTGCTCGAACAGGATGGTGCCGATCAGTTCGGGGTCGCCGCCCACCTCGGCCAGCCCGAGCGCCCGCGCCAGCGAGCGCAGCGACCGTTCGGACGAGTCCAGCCGCAGCTCCACCAGCGCCCGCGACAGCCCGCAGCGGGACTGGAGCCGCACGTGCCGGTTCGCCACGGCGATCCCCTGCACGTGGTCGATGGTGTCCAGCGCCTCGGCCAGCAGACCGCGCTGGCCCAGCGCGACGGACTGGGCGAGCACGCTCTCCGCGACGCCCTCGGCGTCCTCCAGCCAGGCGTAGGCGGCAAGCGCTTTCTCCGCGAACTCCACGGCGTCGCCCGACCGGTCCTCGTCGAGCGCGATGCGCGCCTCCCGGAGGTTCACCGAGGCGTTCACCCGTGGATCGCCCGCCTCTTCCGTGCGAGGCAAAGGAATCGTCATCCGCCCGCCAATACAGCTCAGGTTTCGCCTCGGACAGGATACGGAGGCAGGTCCCGCTTCAGCACCTTGCCGGTCGCGTTGCGCGGCAGCGCGTCCAGGAAGACCACGTCGCGCGGCACGGAGAACCTGGCCAGGTGCGTCCGAACGTGGTCGCGCACGGCTTCGGGGTCCAGCACTCCCGGCCGGTCGCACACGACGTACGCCGCCAGCCGCTGGCCGAACTCCTCGTCCGGCACCCCCACGACGGCGGCCTCCCGAACCTGGTCCAGACCGGCGAGCAGCGCCTCCACCTCCGCCGGGTAGACGTTCTCGCCGCCGGACACGATCATCTCGTCGTCCCGGCCCGCCACGAACAGCAGACCGGTCCCGTCGCGGTACCCGACGTCCCCGGTGGACATGAGCCCGTCGCGCACCTCCTTGCCCATCCCGTTGGTGTAGCCGTCGAACAGCATCTCGTTGGCGACGAAGATCCGCCCGGTGCCGCCGGGCGGCACCGGTGCCCCGTGCTCGTCGAGGATCGCCAGCCGGGTGCCGCGCGGTGGCCGCCCGACCGTCGACGGGTGCTCCGCCAGCTCGGCCGGGGTCGCGATGCTGACCCACGACACCTCGGTCGAGCCGTACAGGTTGTAGAGCACCGGGCCGAACTCGCGCAGGCACCTCGTCGCCACCGGCGGCGGCAGCGCGGACCCGCTCGACGCGATCACCCGCAGGCTCGGCACGTCCCGGTCCGCCAGCTCCAGGACCCGTTGCAGCATCACGGGAACGACGAACACCGCGCCGCACCCCCGCTCGCGCACGTCGGCCAGCAGGACCTCAGGCTCGAACTTGCGCCTCAGCACCAGGGTCGCGCCGAGGACCAGGCCGATCTGGAACGCCGCCAACCCCCACGTGTGGAACAGCGGGGCGGGCACGGCGATGGTTTCCCCTTCCCTCAACGGGATCCGCGACAGCAGCGCGGCGGCGGGGGAGAGGCCCGCGGGCTCCGGACGGCGAGCGCCCTTCGGCGCGCCGGTCGTGCCGGAGGTGAGCACGATGAGCCTGCCGCGCGGCGGCCTCCTGGGCAGCGGGGTCGCCGCGCCCTCGGAGATCAGCTCGGCCACGTCGGTGACCCGCTGCACGTCCGGCGGCAGGTCGGTGAACTCCTCGTCCGCCACCACGACCGCCACCTCCTGCTCGCGCAGCACGGTCGCGAGCTGGCTCGCGCTCAGACCGGTGTTGAGCAGCACGGCGTGCGCGCCGATCTTGGCGCACGCCACCATGGTCTCCACGAAACCCCGGTGGTTGCGGCACAGCACGGCGACCTTGCCGCCCGCCCGCACCCCGCGTCCGACGAGGCCGTTGGCCAGCCTGGTGGTGCGCCGGTCCACTTGGGCGAACGTCAGCACCCCGTCGTCGTCGACGATCGCGGGCCGGTCCGGGTGCCGGGCCGCGCCCATCGCGTAGCCCCACGCCACCGTGATGTCCCAGTGCACGTACCCCGCCAGCACGCCGACCAGCCGGTCCGGGCGCATCGGCCGCACGACGCCCGCCCGCACCAGCGTGACCAGGTCCCGCACCGGCTTCACCGCAGACCCCTCAGCACCAGGCGGGTGACCCCCGCGGCGACCGACGCGAGCGGAGGGGTCGAGTCGTCCGGGAAGACCCGGTAGGCCAGGTGCGCCAACGCCCTCGTCGTCCTCGGGGCCACCCGGCGGGCGAGGTCCGCGACCACGCCGAACGGCGGGTTGACCTCATCCGGCTTCTCCACGATCGCCCGCACGACCAGGTCGGCCGCCTTCTCCGGCGTCAGCGCGGGCAGCGCGTCGTACGCCTTGGTGGGGCCGATCATCGGCGTGCGCACCAGCGGCATCCGCACCGACGTGAAGGTGACGCCGTCGGCGATCGTCTCGGCCCCGGCGACCCGGCAGACCTCGTCGAGCGCCGCCTTCGACCCGAGGTACGCGGAGAAGCGCGGGGTGTGGACCTGGACGCCCATCGTGGACACGTTCACGACGTGCCCGCCGCGCCGTTCGGTCAGGTGCGGCAGCAGCCCGAGGATGAGCCGCAGCGGCGCGAAGTAGTTCAACGCCATCGTGCGCTCGTAGTCGTGCAGCCGGTCGACGGACCGCAGCACCGAGCGGCGGATCGACTTGCCCGCGTTGTTCACCAGCACGTCGACGCCCTCGTGCTCGGCGAGCACCTGCTTCACGAGCGCGTCCACCGCGTCGCCGTCGGTGAGGTCGCACGGGTAGGCGAACGCCTTGCCGCCCGCCGCGTGGATCTCGGCGACGGCCTTCGCCAACTCGTCCGCGCGCCGGGCCACCAGCAGGGGGATCGCGCCGCGCCGGGCGACGGCCAGCGCGGTTGCCCGCCCGATGCCCGACGATGCCCCGGTGATCAGCACTGTCCGTCCGGCCAGCGCCGGACCGCCGGCCGCGCGGTCGGGGTCGAGGTGCCGCAGCCAGTAGCGCCACAGGGCTTTCGCGTAGGTGTCGAACGCGGGCGGTTCCAGGCCGGTGACCGCGCGGGTCGCGGTCGAGTCGAAGTCCGCGGACGTGGTCAGGTGGGGCAGGACGGCGGCCGGGACGCCCAGTTCGGCGAGCACGGCGGTGCCGACCGCGCCGGTCCTCGTCGGCAGCGGGAGCGGCGCCGTGAACGCGATCCGCGGCGCGTGCGCGGCCCGTGCCAGCGCGTTGTAGACCTCGGAGAGGGGCTGCGGTCTCGGCGCCGTGAGGTGGAAGGTGCTGCCGGGCTCGACGTCGGCGTGGATCAGCCGGTCGAGCGCGGTGACGACGAAGTCGACCGGGACCAGGTTCGTCGCGCCCCCGTTCGGGCCGACCAGCGGGAGCCACGACGGGACGTGCGCGACGGCGGCGAGCGCGGAGAAGAAGTAGTACGGGCCGTCGACCTTGTCGATCTCGCCGGTCCGGGAGTCGCCCACCACGGCGCCGGGCCGGTAGACGCGCCACGGCACGGCCTGCTCGCGGACGATCTTCTCGGCCTCGAACTTCGTCGAGTGGTACGGCGAGCCGAAGCCCTGGCCGAGGTCGAAGTCGGCCTCGGTGAAGCGGCCGCGGTGGTCACCGGCCACGGCGATCGACGACACGTGGTGCAGCAGGCCCGCGCCGGTCCGCGCGGCGAACTCCACGACCGCGCGCGTGCCGTCCACGTTGGCCGCCGTGTGGTCCTCCAGCGACGCCGTGAGGTCGTAGAGCGCGCCGAGGTGCACCACGTGGTCGACCCGCGGCCCGTCGATCGGCCCGGTCAGGTCGCCGACGACCTCGGTCAGCTTCGGGTGCTCGGGCAGCTTGCCCACCGAGTGCGGTCTGACCAGCGCGAACACCTGTTCGCACGCGGCGCGCGCCAGCAGCGCCGCGACGAGCCGCCGACCGAGGAAACCCGTCGCTCCGGTCACGAAGTAGGTGGTCACGAGTCCGATACTCGCACTACCTACCCGCGAGTAGGAAGAGTTGGGCCGGATTTCACCCCCGCAGCGGCATCTCCAGCACCTGACCAGGCCAGTCGCCCTCCACGGTGAACGTCGCGGTCGGCGTGAAGCCCCTGGAGACGTAGTACGCGACCAGCGCGCCACCACCGCCCGCGTAGCAGTCGACCCGCATCCGGTCCACGCCCCGGCTCACCGCCTGGGCGCGCGCGTGCTCCAGCAGCAGCCGTCCCGCGCCGGGGCCGCGACGGCTGCCGACCAGCGCGGTCACGTACACCTCCGGCCCGACGGCGGGCGGCGCGTACTCCGGCGCGGGCCCGATCGCCAGCGCGCCGACGACCTCACCGTCCACCTCGGCGAGGTGCAGGTCGTCCGTCCAGGCCTCGAGCGCCTCGACCCGCTTCGGGTTGGTCGAGAACGGCTCGGAACCCCACTGCCCGGTCCGCCCGCGGGACATCAGCCAGCGCACGGCCTCGTCGAGCAGGCCGAGCACGACGCCGACGTCCGGAGGACCGCCGGGACGGACGATCACGCCTCCGGCGCGCCGGAGGCGTTGACCACGGCGTCGCGCAGCGCGGCGCGCAGTCGTCCGACCTCCAGCGGGGTCAGCACGGCCGCCTCGCCGGGCGGCACGGTCACCACCACATGCCCCTGGCTGACGAACACGGTCATGTCGCGTCTGCGGGATGCGATGTCGCGGCAGGTGATCTGCCATTCCTTGCCAGTGCTCACGGCCCCCAACCTCCTGATATCTCGTCACGGGTGCTCGGACCAATCCGTGCGCTCGCGGGGGTGAGACGCACGCGGATTGGTGGCGTGACGGGACGCGGACGGAATTGTTCGCGCTACCCGGTCGGCAACCGTGCCGAGCTCAGACAGCGTCGCACGTAGCTCTCGCTGAGTCACCTGGATGGTGGAAAAGTGCCAAAATCGCAACAGATTGTGACCATTTCTTCGGACTGATCGGTCTTCAGCTAGGCCGTTCGGTGTATTCCGGGTGAGCAAAAGGCGGATATTCCGACCGCGACCGTCTCACATCGATCATCGGATGACTCAGGGTAGTTGTGTCGTGAATTACCGCTCCGAAAGGCCATTCATCGGGTCACTGTGCGCTTTTGTTCACTCTCGTTCGAACGCTTTCCGCCCGTCACCCGAACGTGGGGGTGGAGCGGCGCTGTCACACTGGTCGGCGATCCGGGAGGTGTGATGTCCGAGCCGATCACCGCGGTACTGGTGCGGGCCGCCGAGTTCACCGCCTCCGGCAGGCCGCGCCAGGCGATCGACCTGCTGCGGCCCGCGGTGGCGGCGCACCCCCACCACGCCGAGGCGTGGTGCCGCCTGGCTGCCGCCCACCTGGACGCGGGCGAACCCGACCCGGCCCTGGTCGCGGCCAAGCGCGCCCTGGTCCTGGACGGCGACCAGTCCTGGGCCCAGCGCCTGGCGGCGCTCTCGCTCAGCGAACTGGGCAGGCAGGCCGAAGCCGTCGTGGCCGCCCGCGAGTCGGTGCGCCGCAAACCGGCGGACTGGCGGTGCCAGGTCGTGCTGTCGGAGGTGCTGGCGGTCGCCCCCGAGACCCGCGCCGAAGCCGTGCGGGTCGCCAAGCACGCCACCGGCCTGGCCCCCACCGAAGCCCGCGCCTTCCAGGTCCTGGGTGACGCCGCCCTCCGCGCCCGCGACTGGGGCACCGCCGAGTGGGCGTACCGGGCGGCGCTGAAGCTCGACCCGACCGACCAGGACGTCCGCGCCAACCTCGCCACCGCGCAGCAGCGCAGGAAGGCCCCGCGGCCCGGCACGGCCCCGCCCACCCCGGACGCGCTGGCCGCCGTGCAGACCTCCGGCTGGCAGGCGCTGACCCGTGTGGCTGCGGTGCTGGTGGGCGGTGAACTGCTGCTGCTCCTGTCGGGCATGCCCAGCCCCTCACCCCTGCTCGGCTGGTTCTCGGCCCTGCTGGTGGTAGTGGCGGCGGGCCTCATCGGCAAGACCGTGCTGTTCGCGGGCAAGGGCAACCGGCGGGCGGTCCTGCACCTACCGCGTCACCGCCCGAAACTCGCCTTCGTGCTCGGCCTGTTCGCCGTCTCGACGCTGCTGCTGGTCGGCTGGACGATCGCCGTCGCCTTCGGCGCCACGACGCTCCAGCCGGTCGTCATCGCCTGGATCACCGCGCTGATCGGCGGCGGCGTCGTCGTGCTGGGCGGCCACCACCGCTAGCGGCGGCCACCCCCACCAGCACCTCTGTAGCCTGGACCACCGGAGGGGAGGGTCATGACGAGGCGCGCGCTGTTGGCGGTCCTGGCGTTGATCGCCGGTTTCGCCGTGGTCGCCCTGCCCCAGTCCGACCAGCCGGACCAGCACACGGCCGCCGTGACGGCCCTGGTCCAGGCCGTCCACCTGCCCACCTCGACCACCAGGTCGAACCCGACGAACATCCAGCAGCAGGGTTTCATCGGCCACGCCCCGGTGGACCTCACCCACCGCGCCCGCCCGATCCGGCTGCGCGTCCTGATCGACGTCGCCCAGCGCGTCCACCGCGCCCCGGAGACCATCAGCAGCACCCCGCTGGGCGACCGCGCCCCGCCGGCGACCTCCGTGTAGCAGAGCCCACACCCGCTCCTGCCCGGAAGGCAACAACCCCATGCCGCGCACCCCAGCGCGGCGAGAACCGCTCGTCCGAGGACTCCTGTCCCTCGGCGTTCTCGCCGCGTCCGCTTTCCTGCTGCTCACCAGCCAGCCCCAACTCGGCCTCGACCTCCGGGGCGGGACCCAGATCGTCCTGGAGACGAAGGACTCACCCACCACGAAGGCCGACGGCGAGGCCACGGACCGCTCCATGGAGGTCCTCCGCCGGCGCGTCGACGAACTCGGTGTCGCCGAACCCGTCCTGGCGAGGTCCGGTGAACGCCGGATCCTCGTCGAGCTGCCGGGTGTGCAGGACCCCGCCGAAGCCCTCGAGGTCCTGGGCCGCACGGCGCAGCTCGCCGTGCACCCGGTCGTCGGCGCGGGCCAGCAAGCCGCCGAGAACCAGATCGCGCTGCCCAGCCCGGAAGGCGTCCCGCTGCTCCTCGGCCCCGCCGTCATGACCGGCGAGGAGATCAAGGGCGCCCAGTCGTCCGCGAGCCAGCGCGGCGCGGGCCACGAGGTCTCGATCGACTTCGGCGGCAACGGACCGAGCACCTGGCAGCGGATCACCGCGCAAGCCGCGTGCGAAGCACCGGGCGCCCCGACCCGGCAGATCGCGTTCGTGCTGGACAACAAGGTCGTGTCGTCCCCGCAGGTCGGCACGGACGTCCCGTGCGGCACCGGCATCATGGGCGGCACGACGCAGATCACCGGCTCGTTCAGTCAGGCCGAGGCCTCCGAACTGGCGCTGGTCGTCCGGTCCGGCGCACTGCCGGTCCCGGTGGAGGTGATCGAGCAGCGCACGGTCGGCGCGACCCTCGGCGCGGAGGCCATCGAGGCCAGCTCGTGGGCCGCGATCATCGGCATCTCGCTGACCGGCCTGTTCCTGATCGTCGTCTACCGGCTCGCGGGCCTGCTCGCGGTGGCCGCGCTCGTCGGGTACGCGGCCGTCGCCTACGCGGCGCTGCTCGCCATCGGCGCGACGCTGACGTTGCCCGGCCTGGCCGGGTTCGTGCTGGCGATCGGCATGGCGGTCGACGCGAACGTCCTGGTGTTCGAACGGGCCCGCGAGGAGTACGCGGCCAAGGGACCCCGGAGCGGACGGCTGCTGAAGTCCGTCCAGGGCGGGTTCCGCGGCGCGTTGAGCGCGGTCGCCGACTCGAACATCACCACGCTGCTGGCGGCCGGGCTGCTGTTCTGGGTGGCGACCGGGCCGGTCAAGGGCTTCGGCGTCACGCTGTCGATCGGTGTGCTGGCGTCGATGTTCAGCGCCCTGGTGCTTAGCCGGGTGCTGCTGGAACTGGTGCTGGGCAGCCGTTTCGTCGAACGCAGGCCGTGGCTGAGCGGTCTGCACACGCTGGGCCGGGTGCGGTCCTGGCTGGTCGAGCGGGGCGGGCAGCTCTTCCGCCGTCCCGTCCGCTGGCTGCTCGCCGCGGTCGCCGTGGCCGTGCTGTGCCTGTCCGGACTGGCCTTCCGGGGTCTCGACCTCGGCGTCGAGTTCACCGGCGGCCGGATGCTCGACTACACCGCCGCGCAGGCCGTCGACCCCGGCCGGGTGCGCGCGGCGCTCGCCGACGCGGGCTTCTCCGACGCCGTCGTGGCCACGTCCGGCGAGACCGGCGTGTCCGTGCGGGTCGGCCCGATCGACGAGGCCACGTCCGCGCGGCTCGGCACCGTCGTGGCGGGCGCGACCGGCGGCGCGGAGCAGGTCGGCAACGAGCTGATCGGCCCCAGCCTCGGCTCGGAGCTGCGGCGCAACGCCCTGATCGCGCTGGCCATCGCCGTCGCGGCGCAGCTCGGCTACCTGGCGGTCCGGTTCGACTGGCGGCTCGGTGTCGCCACGGTCGTCGCGCTGGTCACCGACGTCGTCGTGCTGGTCGGCCTGTTCGCCTGGCTCGGCAAGACCGCCGACGGCGTGTTCCTCGCGGCGCTGCTGACCGTGATCGGCTACTCGGTCAACGACTCGGTGGTGGTGTTCGACCGGGTCCGGGAACTCGCGCGGTCGCGCGGGAAACGGCCGTACGCGGAGGTCGTCAGCTCGGCGGTCCTGCAAACCGTGCCGCGCACGGTGAACACCGGCATCGGCGTGCTGTTCGTGCTCGCCGCGCTGCTGGTGCTCGGTGACGGGTCGCTGGCCGACTTCGCGACCGCGCTGCTCATCGGCCTGGTCGCGGGCACGGCGTCGACCGTGCTGACCGCCGCGCCCGTAGCGATCGTCCTGGAGGGGAAGTACCCCGGCACGAAGCGCGGCGCGCCCAAGCGCGCCAAGCCGAAGGTCCGCTCCGGTCACGGCGCGGTCGTCTGACGGCCGGCCGGCCGCACGGGATCCCGTGCGGCCGGTCCCGCCCAGGTGGACGTGTCGCGGGCTCGGTAGCAGACTTCCGGGATGACCTTCGCCGGGTATCAGAACGAGATCTACCTCCAGGGCCTCTCGGGCGGCGTGCCGCCGTTCACGACGGACCCCGACGGGCTGGAGGCCTCCGCGCGTGAACGGCTGGGACCTGGCCCGTTCTGGTACGTGGCGGGTGCCGCGGGGTCCGGGGCGACGGCGGCGGCGAACCGGGAGGCGTTCGACGACTGGCGGATCGTGCCGCGGATGCTGACCGACGCGACGACCCGCCACCTCGGCACGACCGTGCTCGGCACGGCGATGCCCGCTCCGGTACTGCTAGCACCCGTTGGCGTGCAGTCGATCCTGCACCCGGACGGCGAGCTGGCGACCGCCCGCGCCGCCGCCGAGCTGGGGGTGCCGATGATCCTGTCGACCGCGGCGTCGCACTCGCTGGAGGACGTCGCCGAGGCGGGCGGCGACTCGCCGCGCTGGTTCCAGCTCTACTGGCCGAACGACCCCGAGGTGTGCCTGAGCATCCTCGACCGCGCCAAGAAGGCCGGGTACACGGCGCTCGTCGTCACCCTGGACACGTGGACGCTCGCGTGGCGCCCGCACGACCTGGACCGCGCCTACCTGCCGTTCCTGCGCGCGGTCGGCACCGCGATCCCGTTCACCGACCCGGCGTTCCGCGCGGGACTGGAGAAGTCGCCGGAGGACGACCTGCCGATGGCGATCCTGCGCTGGGTGCACCTGTTCACCGGCACCGACAAGTCGTGGGACCAGGTGGCGTTCCTGCGGGAGAACTGGGACGGGCCGATCCTGCTCAAGGGCATCCAGCACGTCGACGACGCGCGCAAGGCCGTCGACGCGGGCGTGGAGGGCATCGTCGTGTCGAACCACGGTGGCAGGCAGGTCGACGGCGCGGTCGCGTCGCTCGAAGTACTGCCCGAGATCGCCGACGCGGTGGGTGAGCAGGTCGACGTGCTGTTCGACTCCGGCATCCGGACGGGTGCGGACATCGTGAAGGCCGTCGCGCTCGGGGCGAAGGCCGTGCTCGTCGGCAGGCCGTTCGCCTACGGCCTCGCGCACGGCGGCCAGGTCGGCGTCCGGCACGTGCTCCGCAGCCTGCTCGCCGACTTCGACCTCACCCTCGGCCTGTCCGGGCACCGCAGCCCGGCGGAGCTGAACCGGGACGCGCTGCGGGCCAGGCGCTGACGTCCGATTCCTGCAAGACCGCGGCGTGGTGCCGTGCCTAGGGTGGCTCGCATGATCGAAGAAGCCCGGTCCTTCCTCTGGCACCACGCCCGCGTCCTGGAGCAGCGGCGGTTCGAGTTCCTGTTCGACGGCGGTCCCGTCGAGCCGGTGCTGCACGCCCTGCTGGCCTACCGCAACGCCGACGGCGGGTTCGGCCACGCGCTCGAACCCGACGGGCGTGGGCCGAACAGCCAGCCGCTGCACGTGTTCAGCGCGTTGAGCAGGCTCGACGAACTCGGGCTCGGTGGCTCCCAGCACGCGCTGGACGCGTGCGACTACCTGACGACGGTGACGTTCCCGGACGGCGGGGTGCCGACCGGCGTCAAGGCTTCCGAGCACCACCCGCACTCGCCGTGGTGGGCCATCGAGGACGCCGGTTCGCTGCTGCCGACCGCGCTCATCTCCGGCCTGCTGCACAAGAACGAGGTCGACCACCCGTGGCTCACCGCCGCCACCGGGTTCTGCTGGGACCGGATCGAGGCGCTCACCAAGACCCACCCGTACGAGGCGAACGCCGCCGCCCGGTTCCTCGACCACGTCCCGGACCGCGAGCGGGCCGAAGCGCAGATGGCCCGCGTCGGCGGGCTGGTCCGCGACCAGCGGCTGGTCGACCTCGGCGAGCCGATCGAGGCCGTCGAGGGCTACTCGGCCGGTGAGGTGCACCAGCCGACCGACTACGCGCCCGAACCGTCCTCCCTCGCCCGGAAGTGGTTCAGCGACGCCGAATTCGACCGCGCGCTGGACGAGGTCGCCGCCGGGCAGCAGGACGACGGCGGCTGGACGTTCGCCTGGCCGAGCTGGACGCCGGGCACGAAGTACGAGTGGGGCCCGATCGTGACGATCGAGAACCTGGTGCTGCTGAAGGCCTACGGGCGGCTACCGGCCGAGTAGCACGCCCAGCGGCACGCCCGCCAGGTCCTTCACCTCGCGCGAGAGGTGGGCCTGGTCGGCGTAGCCCGCGCGGTGGGCGATCTCGGCGAACGGCACCCCGGCCCACGCCAGGCCCATCGCGCGGTCGAAGCGCAGCACCCGCGCCAACACCTTCGGGCCGTAGCCGAACGCCGCCAGCGACCGCCGGTGCAACTGCCGGGCGCCGATGCCGAGCCGGTCCGCCACCTCGGGCACGCGGTGGTCCCGCACGGCCGCCACGACGGCGCCCAGCGCCGGATCCGGCGGCGTCTCGCGGAGCCTGCGCCCCGCGGCGTCCACCAGCACGGCGCACGGGTCGGTCGCGGCGTTCAGCTCGTCGACCAGGCGGTCGGCGCTCGGCCACAGGTCGGCGAGCGGCACCCGCAGGTCGCGCAGCACGTGCGCGGGCACGCCGAACGCGGCCGGACCGACACCGGGCTTGAAGCGCACGGCGAACAGGGTGCTCGACGACCCCGCGCCCACCTTCGCGCAGGTGTCCGGCCCGGCGACGAACAGCTCGTTCGCGTCGCGCGACCAGATGATGTCCGTGCAGCCATCCGGTACGACTCGGCTGGGCCCCGCCCCGGACGACGTCTTCGTCCAGGCCAGTCCGAGGCCGCCGAGCGCGGGCCGTTCCTCGTAGCTCACGGGCGGACCAGGGTCGCTCTCGCGATGCCCGGTTCGCGACCGAGCCGCGCTTCGACCCCGCCACCGGGCCGCCACACCCCGCTGCCGCCGAACGCGTCGTAGCCGCCGGTGCGGCCGGTGTACTGGGCGAGGACGACCCACATGCCCAGCCCGGCCGCAGCGGTCGCCTGGTCGACCAGCCGCTGCTCGGTGCCCTCCTCGAACAGGGCGCTCACCAGGTACACGTCCGCGCCGCCCTCGCGCACGGCCTCCGCGTGCTCCGGCACGGCCGCGTCGTAGCAGACGGCGACGCCGAACCGCCAGTCGTCGACCTCCAGCACCAGGTGGTGGTCACCGGCGACGAACAGCTCGTTCTCGACGCCGTGCAGGTGCTTCTTCCCGTAGTGGCCCAGCACCTCCCCGGTCGGCCCGACGACGAGCGTCGCCACCAGCGGACCGTCCGGTGTGGACAGGGGAGCGCCGATGAGCGCGTACACCTCGTCGGTGCGGCACACCTGGCGGATCGGGTCGAGCCGACCGTCCTCCTCGGTGATCGGGGACAGCGGGTCCAGCTCGTACCCGGTGAGGGACAGCTCGGGGAACACGCACACGTCCGAGGCCGCCTCGGAGATCAGCCGCGCGTGCTCGACGGCGTTGCGCTCGACGTCGAGCGCGATCGGGGTGGTCTGGATCGCCGCTACGCGCATGCCGCCACGGTAGCGGTGGCGGGTGGCGGGCCGCACGCGACGACGGCCCGCCACCCGCTCCCGTCAGGTGCCGAAGCGCACCCAGTTCACGCTCACGTACGGCGAGGGCTGGCCGCTGGTGAAGGTGACGTAGACGTCGTGCGTGCCGGTCACCCCGGACATGTTCGCCGGGACCGTGCGCCAGCTCTGCCAGCCGCCGGTGTTGGCGACCGCGAAGCTGCCCACGACCGCGCCGGTCGGGCTGTCGATCCGCGCCTCGACCAGTCCGCTGATCCCGGCACCGGCCCCGGACGCCACCCTGGCGGTGAACTGCGTGGCCGTGGTGCCGCCGAAGCGGACGCCGGAGAAGCGCAGCGAACCGCCGTTGGCGAGCTGGCCGACGTCCTGGCCGCCGCCGGTGTCCGAGGTCGTCTCGATCGTGCCGCCGCTGCGGGAGGTCGCGCTCTCGGCCTGCATCTGGCTGTAGGCGTCGAAACCGCTGCCGCCCGGCGGGGTCGTCGTCGTGGTGGTCGGAGGTGTCGTGCCGCCGCCCGCGGTGTAGACGGCGACGTAGTCGACGACCATCGAGTGGCCGGGGACCGTCGCGGCCGTGGGCGTCGGGCCCGCGAGCGCGTCGGGGAACGCGCCGCCGATGGCCAGGTTCAGCAGGATGAAGTAGCCCGCGTGGTTGGTCATGTTCGCCCACGTGTCCGCGGGTAGCTGGTTCTGCGTGACGCTGTGGAACTGCTGGCCGTCGACGTACCAGCGGAACGCCTGCGGGCTGGTGCTCTGGTCCCACTCGAACCGGTAGGTGTGGAACGCGGACTGGCAGCTCGATCCGGGGCACGCCCGGTTCGCGCCGATGCCGGTGGTCTCGTTGCACGGCCCGCCGGGGTTCACGCCGCAGTGCAGGACGCCCCAGACGGAGTTGATCCCGTTGACGTTCTCCATGATGTCGAACTCGCCGATGCCGGGCCAGTTCCAGTAGTTGCCGCGGTACGGCGCTCCCAGCGCCCAGAACGCGGGCCAGTAGCCGAGTGCGGCGTTGCCCGTGACGTTCGGCATCTGGATGCGGGCTTCCATGGCGACCTTGCCGCCGGACGGTGGCCGGAAGTTCGCGCGCTGCGTCTCGATGCGGGCCGACGTCCAGTTGTTGGAGCCGTCGCGCAGGGCGGTGATGCGCAGGTTCCCGGCGCCGTCGAGCTTCAGGTTGTTGGGGCTGTTGGTGTAGTTCTGGACCTCACCGGTGCCCCAGTTGGCCGGGCCGCCGGGGTAGGCGTGGCCGAGGTCGACGATCCAGTTCGCCGACGAGGGCGGGGAGCCGCTGGTGCCGTTGAAGTCGTCGCCCCAGGCCAGGGTCCAGCCTGCCGGGGGCGTGGGGATGGACGCGTTGGCCGTGGCGACCAGCGTGATCGGGATGGCGGCGAGCAGCGCGGCGGCGGCTGCGAGGAGTCGACGTCTGCGACCGGTGATGAGCTCCATGCGCGGGTGACCTCCTTGTCACTCGGGTGGTGCTGGTCACCATGAGAGCGCTCTCACCCGGACCGGGCAAGCAGCCGAACGGCCCAACACCTACTTGGCGTCCGCGTAGCTGCTGATCGCGACGGCCTTGAGCGGGAACCGGACGGGCGTGTCACCGAACACCAGCCGCGACGCCTCCGCGCCCGCCGCCGTGATCTCCTCGCGCACCACCTCCGCCACCTCGGCCGGGCAGTGCACCAGCACCTCGTCGTGCACGAAGAACACCAGGTGAGCGCCCGGAGCCCGCTGGTGCAACCGCCGCCGCAACGCCCCCAGCAGCGCCGCCGTCCAGTCCGCCGCGCTCGCCTGGACGACGAAGTTGCGGGTGAACCTGCCCCAGTCCCGCGCGGCCCGCCGCGACCTCCGCTGGGCGTCCTCGCCACCGTCGGTGTTCCCGGTGATGTCGTGCCACGCCTCCGACGGCGTGGGACTCGTCCGCCCCAGCCTGGACCGCACCATCCGGCCCTGCTCGCCCGCCTGCGCCGCCGCCTCGACGTACCCGACCGCGACCGGGAACCGGCGGCGCAGCACGGCCAGCGCGGGCACGGCCTCGCCGCTCGTGCCCCCGTACATCGCCGACAGCATCGCGATCTTGGCCCGACCCCGGTCGCCGTCGAACGCGTCCCCGGCCAGGTTCGTGTACAGGTCGTCGTCGCCCGCCACCTCGGCCAGCTCGCGGTCGTTCGACAGCGCCGCCAGCACCCGCGGCTCCAGTTGCGCCGCGTCCGCGGCCACCAGCAGCCAGCCGGGATCGGCGCGAACCGCGGTGCGCAGCGTGCGGGGGAGTTGCAGCGCCGCGCCGCCGTTCGTCGCCCACCGCCCCGACACCACGCCGCCGACCACGTAGTCCGGCCGGAACCGCCCGTCCGCGACCCACTGCTCGATCCACGACCACCCGTGCGCCACGTAGAGCCGCGACAGCTCCTTGTACTCCATGATCGGCTCGACCGCGGGGTGGTCGACCTCCCTGATCACCCACGCGCGCGCCGACGGGACGTCGATGCCCTCCCGCCCGAACGCCTTCACGATGCTCGCCGGGTTGTCCGGGTTGATCGGCTTCCCGTGGAACGCCAGTGAGATCCGGTCGCTCAGGTCGGCCAGCTTGCGCGGCTTGGCCCCCGGACGCGGCCTGGGACCGAGCATCTCCTCCAGCAGGTCCTGGTGGACGTCCACCCTCCACGGCAGACCGAAGTGCGTCATCTCCGCCGCCGCCAGCGCGCTGGCCGACTCGGCGGCGACCAGCAGCCGGAGCCGGTCCGCGTGCCCCAGCGCCGCGAGGGTCCGCTGCTGTTCCGCGTGGACGGCGACGACGGCTTCCAGCGGGTCGGCGTCGCCGGGCAGCCGTTCCTGCTCGGGTTCGAACAGGGTCGGCTGCGAGTCCTTCTTGCGCGGCCCGTGGTCCTCGGGGACGGGCAGACCCCTGAGCCGCGCCACCGCCGCCGCGAAGTGCCGGGGCTCCCGGTGCCTGCCCTGGTAGGCCAGCAGCAGGCCCTCGACCAGCCACAGGTCGAGGCAGCGTTCCACCCGGACACCCCGTGCCAGCAGGTCCGGGTACACCTCGGTGGTGTGGGCCCAGATCCACCGCGGGCGGAACGCCGCCTCCATCTCCGCGACGGCTCTGCTCAGGTCGTCAGCGGCCTGAACAGGCCCTTCGGGCACGCCGGAGTCCGACAACGGCTGGAACCTGCCGCTGTTCTCGCCTTCGGACACCACCGCGACCAGCACAACCGTGATTGTGCGTCACAGGTCCGACAGAAACATGGCCGCTCCTCCGGAGACGGCGGCTCGGCCGCCAGGAGTCGGCCTCGCGGAACTCACTGCCGCAGGTGTGCCAGGAGGAACTCGGCCGTGTCGCCGATGGCCTTCAGCTCGTTCGCCCGGTTGGTGAACCCGTGGCCCTCGTCGTCGTAGACGTCGTACCGCACGTCCACCCCGCGTTCGCGCAGCGCCGCCACGATCTGGTCGCTCTCCGCCTTGACGACGCGTGGGTCGTTGGCCCCCTGGATCACGAACAGCGGTGCCTTGATGGCGTCGACGTAGGTGATCGGCGAGCGTTCCAGGAGGAAGTCCGCCTCGGTGTCCGGGTCGCCGAGCAGGTCCACCATCTCGATCCGCCACGTCTCCGGGACCGACCGCGCCAGTGTCAGCAGGTTCGACGGTCCGACCATCGAGACCCCCGCCGCCCACAGGTCCGGCAGCCTGGACAGGCACGACAGGGTCGCGAAGCCGCCGTAGGACGCGCCCCAGACGCCGATGCGCTCGGGGTCCACCCAGTCGAGGCCGCGCAGGGACTCCACCGCGTGCTCGAAGTCGCCCAGTTCGGCGCCGCCGAAGTCGCGCAGGACGAGGCCCTGGTAGGTCTTGCCGTACCCGGTGGAACCGCGGACGTTCGGCGCGAGCACCGCGACCCCCTGCGACAGCAGGTACTGGTAGAGCCCGGCGTAGTTGTAGGACGGCCGCTCCTGCGCCTCCGGACCGCCGTGGATCGACACGACCACGCCCCGGACGCCGTCGCCGTGCGGGCGGTAGAGCCACGCCGGGACCTCGCGGCCGTCGTGGGTCGGGTAGCGGACCAGTGCGGGCTCCACGAACGCGACGGCCACCTCCGGCGCGCTGTCCGTCAGGTAGCTCAGGGTGCGGGTGGCCAGGTCCAGCGCCACCACCTCGGTCGGCCTGGTGCCGGTGGTCAGCAGGAACGCCACCAGGTCCCCGGCGATCGTCAACGACCCGATCACACCCGCGGGCAGTTCGGGCAGGACCAGCAGCTCGTCGTCGCGCCGCACCAGCAGCCGGGACACGCCGTCCTCGTTCACCGTCCACGCCGTCGTCGTGCCGGACGTCGCCACCTGCTCCACGTCCCAGGCGGGGGTCACCAGATCGGTGATCGCGCCCGTCGACAGCGAGTACCGGCCGAGCGTGAGGAACTCGCCCGCCGTGTTGTGCCGCACGTGGAAGCCCGACGAGTCCGCCGTCCACGGGCCGGGCTGGTGCAGCCGCCTGCCCTCGTGCGCGGTGAGGAGCCGCAGCGGCGCGTTCGGCTCGTGCAGGTCCGCCAGCAGGAGGTCGTTGTCCGCTTGGCTGTGGAAGCCCGAGGCGAGCAGCCACCGCCCGTCCGGCGACACGGACGCGGCGTGCAGCTCCGTGCCGGGAGTGGTCTCGAACCGCGTGACCACGCCGGTGTCCAGGTCCTGGACCAGCAGGTCTTGCAGCGCCGCGTCGCGGTCGTTCCCCGCGTAGACCACGGCCCGGCCGTCCGGGGTGAAGGGCGCGACCGGGACGGCGTCGTCGAGGGTGGTGCCGAGCACGTGCTGGCGGTCCGACGTGTCGGTCAGCGCCCTGGGCTGGCCGCCGTCGGCGTCGACCAGGTAGAGCTGGAACTGCTCGTTGCCCTGGAAGTCGGCGGTGTACAGCAGGGACTTCCCGTCCGGCGACCAGGCGATCTGGCGGACCGAGTTGTGCTCGTGGTCCGTGAGCTTGCGGGCCTCGCCACCGGAAACCGGTGCCACGTAGAGGTTGTGCTGCCCGTCCGGGTTGGCCGCGTAGGCGACGGACCTCCCGTCCGGCGACGGCGCGATGTTGGAGCGGAACCGCTGCTTCGGTGCGAAGTCCTGTGGTTCAGCCATTTTCTCCCCCTGGTAGTGGAAGTCGGAGCGGGATCATCGAGGCCGAGATGTCGACCGGGGCGGTGCCGGGGCGGCGGTTGGACACCACGCCGCGGTCCAGGTAGCGCTCGGCCACCGCGTGCAGCGCGTCGCGCAGCTCGACGACCTCGGCGGCGGTCAGGTGCAGCACGGCGTGGAAGTCCGAAGCCGCACCCTGCCACTCGGCCGGGTAGTCCTCCCTGGTGCGCCACCACTCCGCCTGCTGGTGCCCGCGCCGCACCTGGCGGAGTTCGTCCAGCGCGCGCAGCGCCGTCAAGCCCTCCTCGTCCAGTTCGCGCGACACGATGCGCGTGTCCTGCTCCACGAGCCGCCACGGCCGCTGCCTGCCGACCCCGCCCTCGGCCTCCTCGACGAAACCGTGCCTGGCCAGCAGGCGCAGGTGGAACGAGCAGTTCGAGGGGGTGGTGCCGAGTTCGGCCGCCGCCTCGGTCGCGGTCAGCGCGCCCTCCCTGGCGAGCAGCTCGGTGATCCGCACGCGGAGCGGGTGGCTCAACGCGCGGAGGTCACGCGCGTCCGTGAGCTGACGCCGTTCGAAAGACATGTTTCGAAAGTAGTGTTGCGATACCGCGCGGGTCAACGCGGAAACCCGTGGTTGGTGCCAATGGCCTCACGGGGGAGTGCACTATGGCGCAGTGGAACGGAATCGCGGCGCCTCCTACCGACTCGACCCCCCGCCGAACGGCACGGCGGTGGTCGGCGCGGACACAGGGCCCGGCGGTCTGCTGGACGCGCGCAACGAGGTCGTCCCCTTCCACGGCCGGATCCGCGAACTGGGCGCGCTGACCCGCTGGCGGGACGACCCGGCACGGATGGCGACCCTGCTGCTGCACGGCGTCGCGGGGGTCGGGAAGACCAGGCTGGCCAACAAGTTCGTCGTCGACAGCCGCGCCGCGGGGTGGACGGTGCTGGTGGCCCGGCACGGTGAGGGCTCCGCCGACCTGCGCCCCGCCGCCAGTTCCACCCGGCTGCTGGTGGTCGTCGACGACGCCGACCGGTGGCCGTGGGCGGACCTGCGCGACCTGCTGCGGGAACCGTGGCAGCGCACGTCCGCCGAGAGCCGGGTGCTGCTGCTGTCCCGGCTCGCGGGCTGGTGGTGGTCGTCGACCCGGCAGCGCGGAGCCGAAATCGGGCACGTGATGACGGACCTGCCGCTGGTGGACCGGCCGGAGGAGCACGCGGAGCAGTACGCGGTGGCCTGCTCGACGTTCGCGAGGACGCTCGGGGTGGACCGGCCGTCGGCCGAGCCGCGGCACGCGGACACGACGTTCGACGTGCACATGGCGGCGCTCGCGTTCGTGCTCGGCGCGGCGCCGGGGTCCGGGCGCTCCGACCTGGTGCGGCACCTGATGAGCCGGGACGGCGTTCCGGTCGGGTCGCCCAGGCTGGGTGAGGACTTCCTGGCGGTCGCGCTGCTGGACCCCCGGATCGAAGCCGAGGTGTCCGCCGCCGGGTTGGGCACGCTGGTGCAGGCCGCTCGGCGGTGGCCGCACCTGCGGAAGCGGGCCGAGGCCCTGTTCACGGCCGATCCCGAACTCGCGCGCACGGCCAGCGCGTCGACCCTGCTGGCGCTGGTGGAGATGTCGTCGATCCCGCTGCTGCGGGCCATCGCCCCGCACGTGTTCGACGAGCAGCGGCTGACCGGGGACGTGCTGCCCGCGGTGCTGACCCGTCGGTTGGTCGAGCACGCCGTCGCCGTCGGGTCGGACCCGTTGGAGCACGCCGAGCTGTACGGGATGCTGGGGGCTCGGGCCGCGCTCGCCTCGTTGCGGGACGAGGCACTGGTCGCCGCTCACCGTGAAGTCGGGCTGTACCGGGAACTCGCCGTGGACGACGAGACCGAGCACCGGCCGGCGCTCGCGGAAGCGTTGGGGGACCTGGGACTCCGGTTCGTCGCCGTCGGGGAGCCCGGTGAGGCGCTGCTCGCGGCGCGGGAGTCGGTGGCGCTGTGCGAGGAGGTCGTGGGCGAGGACCCGGAGCGCACGCCGCAGTTGGCCGCCGCGTTCGAGCAACTCGCCCAGCGGTGCACGGCCCTGGGGCTGCGCGAGGAAGCCGTGGAGGCGATCGGGAGGGCCACGGCGCTGTACCAGGGGTTGGCGGTGGCCAGTCCGGGGCTGTTCCGGCTCGACTTCGCGAAAGCCGGGCACCAGTTGGCCGTTCGGCTGTTCGACGTGGGCCGGACCTCGGAGGCGTCGGAGGTCGCCGAGCGGACCGTCGAGGCCTGGCGCGTCGTCGCGGAGGCCGATCCGCGGTTCGAACCGGACTTCGCCCGCACCCTCGCCCAGATCGGGATGGTGTTGCGCAGCAACGACCTGCGCGCCGAGGCCGTGGAGGTGGTCGAGGAGTCCATCGTGGTGCTGCGGCGGCTCGTCGCCGTGAACCCGCGGGGTTTCGAGCCGGACCTGGCCGTGGCGTTGACGTCCTGCTCGTCGCTGCTGCTGGAGGCGGACCGGCGGGTCGACGCCGTCCGGTTCGCGGAGGAGGCGGTGGCTGTTCGGCGGCGGGTCGCCGAGTCCGGGCTGCCGGGGCACCAGGCGTCGCTGGCCGCCGCGCTGTGCCACCTCGTGGAGACGTCCGACCGGTTCGAGGACCGGCTCGCCGCGGCCGAGGAGGCCGTTGACCTGCTGCGCCGCACCGGCGGGCACCGCGTCGACCTCGCGGTGGCGTGGGCGACGCTGGCCGGGGTGCTGCTCTACGACCGGCGCGACTACGAGGCCCACCGGGCCGTGGACGAGGTGCTGCTGATCGTCCGGCTGCTCCCGCGGCAGGCGCTGGTCGTCGACGGGCCTCGGGTCACGCGGGCGGTGGTGGCGCTGTCGGACGAGCTGTCCGCCGTCCGGCACCACGGGAAGGCCGTGGAACTGGCCGAGTTGGTGGTGGTGCTGTGGCGCGACCTCACCGACCCGGCCGCCCACCTGTACGCCCTGCACCGCCTCGCACTCGCGCTCGGCCAAGCCCGTCGGCACGACGAGGCCCGCGACGTGGCGCACACGGCCGTCGTCCTCTGGCACCTGCTCCGCACCCCGGAGAACCTGGCGGCGGACATCGGCTACTCCGAGGCGCTCGCCACCTACGCCAGGCTCTGCGCCGCCACCGGTACCGCCCTCGAACACGCCCTCGACGCCGCCCACCGCGCGGTGCGGGTCGCCCGCACGGCGAACACCTCGCCAGCGGGCCTGACCCGCGCCCTGACCGCTGTGGACCTCGTCCTGGACGCCGTGGCCACGCCGTCCTGACGGGCGTCAGCGACCCGTGGTGCCGTCGAGCCGCTCCCGGAGGATGTCGGCGTGCCCGGCGTGCCTGGCGGTTTCGCTCGTCATGTGGGCGAGGACCCACCGGAGCGTGTGCCGCGTACCGTCGACCGGCACGGCGAAGCGCGCGTCCGGATCGCCCGCGGCGAGGATCGCGCGGTCGCTGCCCTCGATCGCCTCGCGGTAGTCCCGCAGCACGTCCTCGGCGGCGCGGTCGGCGGGGACGGCCATGCCGAGCTCCCCGTCCCCGGTCCACGCGGCCCCGGCGAGGTGGTGGCCGAACCAGTAGCGCTCGGCCTCGGCCAGGTGCTGGACCAGCCCCAGGACGGAGGTGCCGCTGTCGACCAGGGCGCGGCGCGACTGCTCGTCGGTCAGGCCGTCCGCCTTCTTCAGCACGCAGTGCCGGGCGAAGGACAGGAACGCCAGCGCCGTGTCGAGTTCGCCCGAGTCGACCCGTGGCACAGGTTCCCGCTGGGTTTCCGCCATGCCGCAGGGTAGCGCGGAACCGTTGTGGCGCTGAGGACTCAGGGGGACGGCGTGATCACGGCACTGCGCACCTGGGCCATCACCGTGGTCAGCGCGGCGCGCAGCGGGTCGATGTTCCGGCGCGTTTGCGTCAGCAGGATGCCGCCCTGCAACGCCGCCAGCAGCGCCAGCGCGAGCGCGTCGGGATCGGCGTCCGGACGGAGTTCGCCGCGGGCGCGCATGGCCCGCAGCCCCCGCCTGAGCGGGGCTTCCCAGCGCGCGAACGCCTGCACGAGCTGAATCCGGACC
This sequence comes from Umezawaea endophytica, assembly GCF_025061645.1. Taxonomy (GTDB): domain Bacteria; phylum Actinomycetota; class Actinomycetes; order Mycobacteriales; family Pseudonocardiaceae; genus Umezawaea; species Umezawaea endophytica. Next base: position 250,481 of record NZ_JANYMP010000002.1, read on the forward strand.
CCCTCGGAGGTCTCGGCGAGTTCGCTGGCGAGGCTGCCGAGTTCGCAGCCCCCGACGAAGTCCCGCTCGATCTGGGTGGTGATCGCGTTGCGGCACCACCTCTCCAGCTTCTCGACGCTGTCGGGGTCCGCCGGTTCGGCCGGTTCGGCGAGGCCCGCGTGGAACTCGATGACGGCCGCGACGAGCGCGGCCTTGTCCGAGAAGTAGTGGTACACCTGCGAAGTGCTGACCTGGGCCTCGGCCATGACGTCCTGGATCGTCGTGCCCGCGACACCGCGGGCCATGATCACCCGCGCCGCCGTCTCGACGATCCGGTCGCGGGTGGCGCGGCCTCGGCTGGTCAGGTTCTTCTCACCGGTCGACACGGTCGGCGACGGTAGCACGGACTGGAATTGACATTCCATTTTTGCCTGCGGAAACTCCGGAGCAGCAGCCGATCAGGGCTGTTCCGCCTACCGGACAACGGAGAACCGCCATGCCCAGCACCCAGTCCGACGCGCTCCGGGACCTCATGACGCGGATGACGGAGCGCACCACCGCCAACCCGGCGATGGGTCTCCCGGAGTTGCGCGACATGGTGGACGGACTGTCCACCATGGCCGGTGAACCGACCGGGGTCACCTACGAGGAGGTGGTCGCGGGCGATCGTCCGGCGCTCTGGTGCAACCCCGTGGGAGCCGTGGACGACCGCGTCGTCCTGTACTTCCACGGCGGCGGGTTCCTGGGCAACTCCGCTAGCAGCCACCGCAAGCTGGCCGCGCACCTGGCGAAGGCCGCCGGGATCCGCGCGCTCGTGGTCGAGTTCCGGCTCGCGCCCGAGCACCCCTTTCCGGCCCAGCTCGACGACGCCGTCGCCGCCTACGGGTGGTTGCTGGACAACGGTTTCGAGGCCGGGAACATCGCCACCGCGGGTGACTCGGCAGGGGGGAACCTGGCCACCGGCACGGTGTTGAGGCTCCGCGACGAGGGCAGGCCCGTTCCGGCCGCGATCGTGGCGATGTCGCCGTGGTACGACCTGGAGGCCGCGGAGGGGACGCTCGACACGAACGCCGCGAAGGACGCCTTCCTGAACCGACCGCTGATCCAGGCCATGGCGGGCATGTACCTCGGTGCGGACGGCTCCCCGCGGGACCCCCTCGCGAACCCCCTGCGCTCCGACCCGACCGGGCTGCCGCCGGTGTACCTCAGCGCGGGCGGTGACGAGGGGCTGCTCGACAACGCCCAGCGCTTCGCCGAACTGGCCCGCGCCGCGGGGGTCGACGTGACCCTGGAGGTGGTGCCGGGGATGCAGCACGTCCACACGACGATGGCAGGCCGCGCCCCCGAGGCGGACCGGACGCTGGCCGCCATCGCGACCTGGCTCCGCCCGCTGCTCGGCCTTGGCTAGCACGGGAAACGGCGGGCACCGCTCCCGCGACGCCCGCCGTCAACCGAACCCGAACCGCCCTACCGCGGCTCTGGTCAGCCGGTCGTCACCAGCGACCGGAGGAAGAACGCCACGTTGGCCGGGCGTTCGGCCAGCCTGCGCATGAAGTAGCCGTACCACTCGTCGCCGTACGGCAGGTAGACGCGCATGGTGTTGCCCGCCGCCGCGATCCGCTTCTGCTCCTCCGGGCGGATGCCGTAGAGCATCTGGAACTCGTAGCCGTCGAGCGGCCTCGTGCCTGCCAGGTCGGCGGCGATGGCGATCATCCTGGGGTCGTGCGAGGCGACCATCGGGTAGCCCTCGCCCGCCATGAGGACCTTCAGGCAGCGCACGTACGAGAGGTCGACGTCGGCCTTGTCCTGGAACGCCACCGAAGCGGGCTCCTGGTACGCGCCCTTGCACAACCGCACCCGCGACCCGGCGTGGGCGAGGTCGCGGCAGTCCTGCTCGGTGCGCTTCAGGTAGGCCTGGAGCACCGCGCCGACCCACGGGAAGTCCACCCGCAGCTCGCGCAGCACGTCCAGGGTGGAGTCCGTGGTGGTGTGGTCCTCCATGTCCAGCGTGACCGTCGTGCCGACGGCCTCGGCCGCCGAGCAGATCCGCCTGGCGTTCTCCAGCGCGATCTTCTCGCCGTCCTCCGCCAGGGACCGGCCCACGGCGGAGAGCTTGACCGACACCTCGGCCCGGTCCGCGTAGCCCGCGGTGTCCAACCTGGACAGCAGCTCCCCGTACGCGGCGACGGTGGCGTCCGCCTGCTCCGCGTCCAGGGTGTCCTCGCCGAGGTGGTCGAGCGTCACGGTGCGGCCGTCGGCCACCAGCGCGCCGGTGGCGCGGATCGCCGCGTCCACGTCCTCGCCCGCGATGAAGCGGTCCACGACCGGGCGCGTGAACGGCGTGCTCTCCACGAGCTTGCGCGCGCCGGTCGAGCGGGCGGCGGCCAGGAGGGTGGAGCGGAGCATGGCGGTTCTCCCTCAGCCCTGGTGCGGGTGGCGGTACGAGGTCGGAGCCACGAAGGTCTCCTTGATGGAACGGGGGCTGACCCAGCGGAGCAGGTTGTGGATCGAACCCGCCTTGTCGTTCGTGCCCGACGCCCTGCCGCCGCCGAACGGCTGCTGGCCGACGACCGCGCCGGTCGGCTTGTCGTTGACGTAGAAGTTGCCCGCCGCGAAGCGGAGCTCCTGCTGGGCGTGGGCGATGGCGCCGCGGTCGCGCGCGATGATCGAGCCGGTGAGGGCGTACGGGGACGCGCTCTCCATCTGGCGCAGCACCTTGTCGTAGTCGGCGTCGTCGTAGACGTGCACCGCCAGCACCGGGCCGAAGTACTCGGTGGTGAACACCTCGTGCGCCGGGTCCGTGCCGAGCAGGACGGTCGGCTGGACGAAGAAGCCGACGCCGTCGTCGGCCGTGCCGCCCGCGACGACCTCCAGCGAGTCCGTGCCGCGCGCCGCCGTCAGCACGCCGGAGAGCTTGTCGAACGAGCGGCGGTCGATGACCGCGCCCATGAAGTTGTCGAAGTCGGTCACGTCGCCGACGGTCAGCGCGGCCACGTCGGCGAGGAACGCGTCCTTCATCCGGGCCCACACCGAGCGGGGCACGTAGGCGCGGGACGCCGCCGAGCACTTCTGGCCCTGGTATTCGAAGGCGCCGCGGACCAGCGCGGTGCGCAGCACGTCGACGTCGGCCGACGGGTGGGCGAGCACGAAGTCCTTGCCGCCGGTCTCGCCGACGATCCGCGGGTAGCTCCGGTAGTTCGCGATGTTCGCGCCGACCTGGCCCCAGAGGTGCTGGAACGTCTTGGTGGAGCCGGTGAAGTGGATGCCCGCGAGGTCCGGGGACGCGAGCGCCACGTCGGACACGGCGATGCCGTCGCCGGGCAGCAGGTTGATGACGCCCGGCGGCAGGCCCGCCTCCTCGAGCAGGCGCATGGTGAGCTGCGCGGCGAAGCTCTGGGTGGGGGACGGCTTCCACAGCACCACGTTGCCCATCAGCGCGGGCGCGGTGGGCAGGTTGGCCGCGATGGCGGTGAAGTTGAACGGCGTGATCGCGTAGACGAAGCCTTCGAGCGGCCGGTGGTCGGTGCGGTTCCACACGCCCGCGGAGCTGGTGGGCTGCTCGGCCAGCAGCGTGCGGCCGAACGCGACGTTGTAGCGCCAGAAGTCGGCCAGCTCGCAGGCGGCGTCGATCTCGGCCTGGATGGCGGTCTTCGACTGGCCCAGCATGGTGGCGGCGTTGATGGTCGACCGCCACGGCCCGACGAGCAGGTCGGCCGCGCGCAGCAGGATCGCGGCGCGGTCGTCGTAGGACAGCGCCCGCCACGCGGGGGCGGCGGCGCGGGCCGCGGCGATGGCGGCCTCGGTGTCCTGGTGGGTCGCGCTGGTGAAGGTGCCGAGCACGGCGCGGTGGTTGTGCGGCTGCACGACGTCGAACTTCGGGCCGCCTCCCGCCCGCTGCTCGCCGCCGATGGTCAGGGTCCCCTCGAGCGGCTCCTTGACCAGCTCGACGAGCTTCGCTTGCAGCTCAGCGCGCTCCGGCGAACCGGGGGCGTACTGCAAGACCGGCTCGTTCACCGGCGACGGAACCCTGGTCACAGCGTCCACGAGCAGCTCCTCCACAACAGCGGATGTCCCCTCCAACGGTAGGTCTCGGAGACCGTCCGACCTTTGTTCGACTGGCTAATATCGGGGTACCCATTTGGCTGAACGGACAAAGATGAGCCTCCAGGACGTGCTGATCGCGCTCGGTGACCCGCTGGTCGAGCTCCAGGTCGCGCCGAAGGGCCTCGACGTGGACGTGCTGGACGTCGTGATCCTGGACCCGGACGACGTCCCCGACGTCCGGCCGGGTGACCTGGCGCTGGTCATCGGCGCGCGCGGCCGGGCGGCGGTGCCGCTGGTGCGGGCCGCGCGCCGGGCCGCCGCGGTGGTGGTGAAGGCGGACGGGGTGCTGTCGCCGCTGCTCAGGCAGGCCGCGCTGGACGCGGGCGTGGCGCTCGTCGCCGTGCGCCCCGAAGTGCGGTGGGAGCACCTGGAGTCGCTGGTCAGGGGCGTTCTGGTCAGTCCGGCGGCGGGTGGTGAGGTGCTCGGCGACCTGTTCGCGCTGGCCCAGACGATCGCCGCGCTGACCGGCGGCATCGTGAGCATCGAGGACACCTCCAGCCGGGTGCTCGCGTACTCGCGGTCCAGCGACGAGGTCGACGAGCTGCGGCGGCTGTCGATCCTCGGCAGGCAGGGACCGGAGCCGTACCTGAAGATGCTTCGCGACTGGGGCGTCTACCAGCTCCTCCGGTCCGGCGAGGAGGTCGTGCGCATCGACGAGCGGCCGGAACTCGGGATCCGGCGGCGGATCGCCATCGGCATCCACGCGGGCACCACTCCACTGGGCACGATCTGGGTCCAGGAAGGTGACGCACCGCTGACCGAGCAGGCCGAACGGGCGCTGCTCGGAGCGGCCCGCGTGACCGCCCTGCACCTCGTCCAACGCCGCAACGAGCCGACGGTGGCGTTCCGCGAGAACCTGCTGGCGTCCCTGCTGGACGGTCGGACGGACGCCGAGTCGGTGGCCGGGCAGATCGGCGCGGACCCCGGCAAACCCGCGGCCGTCGTCGTGTTCGCCTCGCACGACGAGTCAGCCGACCGCACCGAGGCCGAACTCCGGCGGTCCGAGCTGACCGGCCTGATCTCCGTGCACGCGGCGGCGTACCGGCGCAGCGCGCTCGTGACGCAGGTCGGCGCGCGCACCTACGCGCTGCTGCCCGACCTGCCGCCCGGAGCCCAACTCCTGAGCCTCACCAAGGAGATCGTCGCCGCCGCGCACAAGCACATCGGCCTCGGCGTCCGCGCGGCCGTCGGCTCGACGGTGCCCACCCTGGACGAGGCGGGGACGTCGCGGCAGGAGGCGGACCGGGTGCTCGACGCGATGGACCGCGACCTGGACGTCGACGTGGCGACCCTGGACGACGTCCGGTCCCGCGTGCTCATCGGCGAGACCCTCGCCCTGCTCGCCGAGCACCCGCGCATCCGCGACCCCCGGTTGGCGGAGCTGGACGGGGAGCTCGCGAGGTCCGTCCTCGCCTACCTCGACGCGTTCGGCGACGTCCGGTCGGCGGCGAAGCTCCTGCACGTCCACCCGAACACGCTCCGTTACCGCGTGCGGCGGGCGGCCGAGGTCTCCGGGGTCGATCTGGGCGACCCGTTGCAGCGCCTGTTCGCCCAACTGCAACTGAGGTTGGGCTGAGGTTCTCCTCATGCTTTACCCGATTCTTGCGACGCCCCTCTACTCTGCGGGAAGGGGGCACATCGAAAGGAAACCGGGCTGTTGACCGTCGACGCGGCAGGCAAGCGGGGCAGCGACTTCGCTGAGCTGTCCCGGACCATCAAGCAGGCGGGTCTCCTCGACCGCCGGATCGGTTACTACACGTTCCGGCTGGCGGGCAACGCGCTGGCGCTCGCGCTCGCCGTGACCGCCTTCGTGGTGGTCGGCAACTCGTGGTGGCAACTGGCCGTCGCGGTCGTGATGGGTGTGGTGTTCACCCAGTTGGCCTTCACCGGCCACGACGCGGGCCACCGCCAGATCTTCCAGAGCCGGAAGGGCAACGACCTCGTCGGCCTGGTTCACGGGAACCTCCTGACAGGTGTCAGCTACGGCTGGTGGATCGGCAAGCACAACCGCCACCACGCGAACCCGAACCACATCGACGAGGACCCGGACGTCGACATCTCCGTGCTCGCCTTCACCTCCGAGCAGTCGCTCACGAAGAAGGGGATCTTCCGCTTCATCACGAAGCACCAGGCGATCTTCTTCTTCCCGCTGCTCCTGCTCGAAGGCTTCAGCCTGCACGTCATCAGCGTCAACGCCGTGTTCCGCCGCCAGGTCAAGGGCTGGGCGCTGGAGGCGGCACTGCTGGCCGTGCACTTCGTCGGCTACCTCGCCGCGGTGTTCCTGGTCATGTCACCGCTCAAGGGCGTCCTCTTCATCCTCGTCCACCAGGGGATCTTCGGCCTGTACATGGGCGTCTCGTTCGCCCCGAACCACAAGGGCATGCCGGTCCTGACCGACGAGCACCAGTTCGACTTCCTGCGCAAGCAGGTGTTGACCTCCCGCAACGTCAACGGCAACTGGTTCACCGACCTGGCGCTCGGCGGCCTGAACTACCAGATCGAGCACCACCTGTTCCCGAGCATGCCGCGGCCGAACCTGCGCCGCGCGCAGGCGCTGGTGCACGACTTCTGCGAGCAGCACTCGATCTCCTACGCCAAGTGCGGCCTGTTCAGGTCGTACGGCTACGTGCTCCAGCACCTGCACGAGGCGGGCGCGCCGCTGCGCGGTGCAGCCAAGCTCGCTCGATCAGCGTCCAGGTAGTCGTGGTCAGCAGGTAGATCCCGGCCGCCAGGGGCAGCACGGCGGCCATCAGCACCGTGCCGAACGGCAGGTACCGCAGAACCCGCGTCAACGGGGTCTGCGGTACCCCGTTCCGCTCGGCCATCATCGCCGACCAGCGCACGCTGCCGAGGGCGACCAGCGCCAGCGCGGCGAACAGCCCGAGGAACACGGGCGTGTGCCCGAACCCGGTCAGCCACCCCGTTCCGAGCGGCGCGCCGAGGAACGTCGAGTCGAGCAGCGGGTTCGGCGTGGTGACCAGCCGGTACACGACCATGAAGAACGGGATCTGGGCGAACATCGGCAGGAACCCGGCGAACATCGACGTCCCGGAGTCCTGATAGAGCTTCATGGTGGCTTCCTGGAGCTTCACGACGTCCTTGCCGTGCTTCTCCTGGAGCTTCCGCACCTCCGGCGCGAGGGCGTTCCTGGCCTTCTCGGCCCGGACGGCCGACCGGGTCAGCGGGTGCGTGAGGAGTCGGATGAGGATGGTGAACAGGACGATGGCGGCGGCGGGCGCGACGAACCCGGCCAGGGCAGAGCCCAGCGAGTAGAACAAGGGAGCACTCCGTCAGTTCGAGCGGAAAACCGGACTAGGCAGCGAGAACGCTGCGTCCGGGCGCTCGGGGACGGGGGCGGCCCGCCGCGTCGGGGTCGCGCAGGCGCAGGAAGGCCGTGCGCATCGCCTTCTCGCGCAACGACAGCGAGCGGGTCCACGCGGGCGCGGCCCGCGGGACGACGGGACCGGCCACCAGCAGCAGCACGACGGCCAGCGCGGTGATCGCGGCCAGCAGTTCGGTGGGCTGGGTGAAGAGGGTGACCGCGTACAGGGCCGGGAACAGCATGACGAGCAGCAGTTGCAGCCGCTGCCGTTTCGTCATGGCGCCACTGTACCGACTCAGAGCACCAGGGCGGGGCGATCCGGGTGGTCGTAGCGGAGCAGCACGTCGGCGGCGGGGTCGTAGCCGTCGTACGCGGGCAGCGTCCACCGCTGCTCGGCGGACGTCTTGCGGTCCAGCGCGCCCGCGGAGAGCCACAGGTGCACGGTCAGCTCGGCGGGCAGGCCGCGGTCGAGCAGCAGCGTGCCGTCCAGCAGCAGGACCCCGCCCTCGCCCAGCGTCACGTAGGACGCGCGGCTGGCCCGGTCCGCGGCCGCGTCCCACAGCGACGGCAGCACCTTGCCGGAGCCTCCCGGCTCCAACGGGGTCAGCACCTCGCGCAGCAGGCCGCCCGCGTCGAGCCAGTCGTCGCGGAACGCGTCCGGGTCGGTGCGGCCGTGCTCCAGGCGGACGGAGGCGGGCCGCAGGAAGTCGGCGGCCGACACCCGCAGCACCGGACGGCCGCGAGCCCTCAGCGGGTCGACCAGCGCGTCGGCCAGCGAGCCGGGCGCGGCGGGTGCGGCGCCGTCCACGACCACGCGGGTCCACCCGGCGCGGGGGAGGGCGTCGATCCGCTCGACCAGTTCGGCGACGAGGGTCTCGGGTGTCAGCGATCGGACCTTCACGGCTGCGGGTAGTCCTCCCAGCCGTCGGGCAGGGTCGGCACGGGCCAGTCCGGGTCGGGTTCCCACGAGGCCCACGCGGGGTCCCACCACGTCGTGCCCGCGGTGAGCATCGCCTCGATCTCCTTGCCCTGCCGTCGAACCCGCTCGGCCAGCTCCGCCGAGTACTTGCCCTCGACCACCTGCCGCTCGAAGTCCTCCCGGTCCCGCTCGACCCACGGCCCGTCCGCGGGCGCCCAGTAGTCCAGTTCGTGGTCGAGCGTGTCGAACCCCAGCGGCGTCCGCCGGTACGGGTCCTGGAGGTTCAGGTACCACCCGTGGAACCGGCGCGACGGCCCCTCCCAGTACAGGTCGACGGAGTAGGCGTCGTCCGGCCGGTGCATCTGGAGCTTCCCGTGCCCGCGCCAGGTCGCGTTCCCCGCGAGCTGCTTCTCGTGCGGCCACGGGTGCGGCGGGTAGCCGAACCTCGTTCCCGGCACCAGGAACACGACCAGCAGGTCCGGCTCGTCCACGACCACCCGCGACGGCGTCACCACCCACGGAGCGCCGTGCAGGACCTCGCGACGCAGAACCGTGGCCCCCGGTTGGAAATACCCCATGCGCCCAGCCTAGAGGGGTGGATACGCCCATCCGGTCCTGGTGCAACAGGTCTGGACCTATGAGACTAAAGGTCTAGTCCTCTGCTGGGTGCCAGGCCGCCAACCGAACACTGTAGGGAGTGACCACGTGAAAGCTCGCAAACTCGGTCTGGTGGCCGTCCTCGCGTCCATCGCCGTCGCGCTGCCGATGCTCATGACCGGTGTGGCGCAGGGCCACGGCTCCGCGCAGGGACCGTTCAGCCGCACGTACAACTGCCGGTGGAACGAGAACCCCGAAGCCCCGACGTCCGGCGGCTGCAAGGCCGCCATCGCCGCGGGCGGCACGCAGGCCATGTACGACTGGCACGAGGTGAACATCGCCAACGCGGCGGGCAACAGCCGGTCGATCATCCCGGACGGCAAGCTGTGCAGCGCGGGCCGCGACAAGTACAAGGGCCTCGACCTGCCGCGCACCGACTGGGCGGCCACGAAGCTGACCAGCGGCGCGAACATCACCTTCCAGCTCAAGGCCACCGCCCCGCACCGCGGCACGTTCGAGCTGTTCAGCACCAAGACCGGCTGGAACCCCTCGGCCCCGCTCAAGTGGAGCGACCTCGACTCGTCGTTCGCGAAGGTCACCGAGCCGACGATCGCCAACGGCGCGTACCAGATCAACGTGAAGCTCCCGTCCGGCAAGACCGGCCGCCACCTGATCTACGTGATCTGGCAGCGCTCGGACAGCCCGGAGGCCTTCTACTCCTGCTCGGACGTCATCTACTAGTCCCGGTGGTGGGCGGTGCTCACCGGAACGACCTGAGGGGGAGCCCACGTCGGGCTCCCCCTCAGCCGTCCGCGGCCAGCGCGCGGCGCAACTGCCCGGCCACGAGTTCGCACCTCGTGTCGTCGCGCGGCAGCTCCCGCGCGAGCAGGCGCAGCGCCTCCACGTCGTCGCGCCCGCCGTCGGTGCGGGTGAACTCCCACAGGCTCTCCACGTCCCCCAGCGTGAGCACGGCCCGGCGGACGCCCGCCAGCAGGTCCTCCCGCTCCTCGCGCACCACCGGCGCCTCCGAGCGCGGCAGCAGCGCTCCCCGGTAGCCCACCGCGGCGGCGGCGACGTCCCCGCGCCGCACCGCTTCCCGCACCGCGACGAAGTCGCCCTGCACGTCCGCCCGCAGCCGGTAGGGCTTGGTCAGCAGCGTGCCCGTGCCGACCTGCGCGCGCAGCCGGTGCAGCTCGGCCCGCACGGTCGCCGGGTTCCCCCGGTCGCCGTACAGCTTGAGCGCGAGCTGCTCCGCGGTCAGCCCCCGCGGGTGCAGCACCAGCGCGGTCAGCAGCTCCGCGTGCCGGGACGTCAGCGGCAGCTCGCGGCCGTTCAGCACGGCGCGGGGGTGCTCGACGCCCAGGAACGTCAACGACAGCAACGGTTGCCGCTGCTGTCCGGTCGGCCTCGCCACCCGCAGCAGGTAACCCTCGGCCAGCGGTTCCAGCACGCCTTCGCGGCCGTCGCCGAGCGGCACCCGGTCCGAGGTGAGGTCCACCCGCCGGGGCAGCAGACCGTGCGGTTCCGCGACGAGCACCCGGCCGGTGGGGCTGAGCAGCGCGCCCGGCTCGCCGCGCAACCCGATGAGGTGCCTCATGTTCCGCGACCGCAGCAGTTCGTCGCTCGCGGCCAGCCGCAGCTTCAGCTCGCTCTCCGCCAGCCGAGCCGCGGCCGACACCAGCGCGCCCATGGTGGGGTGCATGATGCTCAGCGGTCCGCTGATGTCCACCGCGCCGATCGTGAGCCCGGTGTCCGGGTCGTGCACGGGGCTCGCCGCGCACGTCCACCCGTGGTAGGTCCGGACCAGGTGCTCGGCGGAGTGCACGACCGCCGACGTGTCGACCGCGAGCGCGATGCCCATCGCGTTGGTGCCGATGGCCTCCTCGGTCCACCGCGCGCCCTCGGTCAGGCCGACGTCCTCGGCGCTGCGGCGCACCTCCCGCTCGCCCTCGGTCCACAGGATGTGACCGCCCGCGTCTGTGATGATCATGACATGCATCGCGTCCTCCGCGATGCCCATCAACGTCTCCCGCAGCACCGGCAGCACGGTCGACAGCGGGTGCCCGGCCCAGCGCTCCGCGACCTCGTCCGGACCGAGGACGATCGGCGCCTCGTGCCGGTACGGATCGACCTGGGCGGCCAGGGAACGGCTCCAGGACTCGGAGATCAGCGCGCGGGGCGCGACCCCGGTCGGTCCTCCGGCGAGGGTCTCCTCGTGCACCCGGCTCAACACGCGCGCCACCACGCGCTGGTCGTCACCCCGGTGCATCGGTCCTCCCCCCGCTTCCGCCGTCAGGATGACGCGCGCCGGGTCGTCGCGGCAAGCCGCCCGCGATGCAACGCGACTGCAACGTCGATCTTCCTACCGTCCTGGTTCCCTCGACGCACCCCAGGCTGGAGACCCCGACATGGCGAAGTACGCGGCACCGGGCCGATCGGGCGGCATCGTCGCGTTCCGCGACCAGTACGACCACTTCGTCGGTGGCGAGTACGTGCCGCCTTCACGGGGCTTCTACTTCGACAACCCGTCACCCGTCACGGGCGAGGTGTTCACCAGGGTGGCCAGGGGCACGGCCGAGGACGTCGACCACGCGCTCGACGCCGCCCACGGCGCGGCACGGGCGTGGGGCCGCACGTCGGCCGCCGACCGCGCCACCGTGCTGTGCGAGATCGCCGACCGCGTCGAGGACAACCTGGAGGTCATCGCGGTCGCCGAGACCTGGGACAGCGGCAGACCCATCCGGGAGACGCTGTTCACGGACCTCCCCGCCGCGGCCGACCACTTCCGCTACTGCGCCGCGGTCGCCCGCGCCCAGGAGGGCGGCATCTCCAGGTCGGACGGCGACCTGGTCGCCCACCACTTCCACGAGCCGCTCGGCGTGGTCGGCATCGCCGTCCCGTGGACGTCGGCGCTGCTCACCACCGCCTGGCACCTCGCTCCCGCGCTCGCGGCGGGCAACACCGTGGTGCTGAAGCCGTCCGAGCACACCCCGGCGTCCATCCACGTGCTCGTGGGCCTGATCAGCGACCTGCTCCCGCCGGGGGTCCTGAACGTCGTCACCGGTTTCGACGTCGAGGCCGCCGCGCCGATGTCCGCGAACCGCCGCATCGCGAAGGCCGTGATCGTCCCCGAGCAGACCCGCTGGACCCCGACCGTCTACTTCGCCGACCTGACCCGGCAGCACGACGCCCGCTACACCGGCGCCCTGGACGGGTTCGCCGGGTTCACCCTCAACCGGGCCTCGACCGCGATGGTCCAGAACAAGGCGTACGACCACTTCCTGCTGGACGCCACGGCCCGCACGGGAGCCGTCCGCCTCGGTGACCCGCTCGACCCCACCACCACGGCCGGCCCGCAGGTCAGCGCCGCCCACCTGGCCCGCACCCTGACCCGCGTCGACCAGTGCGTCCGCGAGGGCGCCCGCCTCGTCATGGGCGGCGACCCCGTCGACCTGGGCGGCGGCTACTACGTGGCGCCGGCGATCTTCGAGATCGACCACAAGACCCGCGTGGTCCACGAGGACTTCACCGGCCCGATCACCCTGGTCAGCCGCTTCGACGACGTGGACGACGCCGTGAAGGCCGTCAACGAGGTCCCGCCCAGCCCGTCCGCGGGCGTGTGGTCGCGGGACGCGGGCGTCGGCTACCGCACCGGCAGGGCCATCAGGGCGGGCCGGGTCTGGGTGAACAACCACCCGTCGCACGCGGGGTTCCTGGCCGAGCGCCGCGACCTGGTCGAGTCCTACCAGCACACGAAGAACATGGTGGTGGCGTACTGATCGGACCCGGCGGGCCCTAGTCGTCCGCCAACGCCCGGCGGAGCTGCGCGACCACCAGTTCCCGCCGCAGGTCCTCGCGGGGCAGCGCACCGGCGAGGCGGTCGAGCGCCTCGGCGTCGTCGCGCCCGTCGTCGGTGCGGGTGAACTCCCACAGGCTCTCCGCGTCACCGCGGCTGATCACCGCCCGGCGCACCCCGGCCAGCAGGTCTTCCCGCTCCTCGCACACCACGGGCGCCTCGGACCTCGGGAGCAGCGCGCCCCGGTACCCGGCAACGGCGGCGGTGGCGTCCCCACCCCGTACGGCCTTCCGGACGGCGACGAAGTCCCCGCGCACGTCCGCCAGCAGCCGGTAGGGCCGGGTCAGCAGGACGCCATCACCCAACTGGGCCCGCAACCGGTGCATCTCCGCCCGGACGGTCGTCGGGTTCCCCCGGTCCCCGTACAGCCGCAGCGCCAGTTGCTCCGCCGTCAGCCCTGCGGGGTGCAGCGCCAGCGCGGTGAGGATCTCGGCGTGCCGCAGCGACAACGGCAGCCGCCGACCGTCCAACTCGGCCACGGGGTGGTCCGTGCCGAGGAAATCCAGTGACAGCAACGGTTTCCGGGCCGGGCCACCGGTACGGGGCACGCGCAGCAGGTACCCCTCGGCCAGCGCTTCGAGCACCCCGATCCGTCCGTCGGGCAGCACCAGTCGGTCGACGGCCACCGGGATCCGGTTCGGCAGCATCCCCAGCGGCTCGGTCGCCAGCACCCGCCCGGTGGGGCTCAGCAACGCGCCCGGCTCACCCCGCAACGCCGTGAGGTGACGCATGTTCCGCGCCCGCAACCGCTCGTCGCGGGTGGCGACCTGCACCTGCAACTGCCCTTCGGCGAGCCGGGCCGCGGCGGAGACCAGGGCCCCCATCGCCGGGTGCACGGTCCGCAGCGGGCCGCTGATGTCGACCGCCCCGAGCATCCGACCGGTGTCGGGGTCGCGGACGGGGCTCGCCGCGCACGTCCACCCGTGGTAGGCCCGGACCAGGTGCTCGGCCGAGTGCACGGTGACCGGCTTGCCCAGCGCCAGCGCGGTCCCCATCGCGTTGGTGCCGCTGGCGGACTCGCTCCACTGCGCGCCCTCGGTCAGGTGCACGCGGTCGGCGGCCCGGCGGATCCCCGACTCGCCCTCGCACCACAGGACGTTCCCGTCGGCGTCGGTGATGATCATGACGTGCATGGCCTCGTCCGCGATGCTCACCAGCGTCTCGCGCAGCAGCGGCAGCACGGACGCGAGCGGGTGGGCGTCCCGCAGGTCCACGACCTGCGACGCCTCGTACACGACCGGCGCCACGCGCTGCTCGGGGTCGACCCGCGCCGCCAGCGACCGGTGCCACGACTCGGAGATGACCGGGCGGGGTTCGCCGCCGACACCCGACAGCACCGAGTCGTACACCCGGCTGAGCGCGCGCGAGCGCCGCTGGGCGTCGTCGGCTGGGTGCATGCGACCTCCAACACCCAGGATGACCCGCGATTACCCGTGACCGCAACCTGCCGGTTCACCCGAACGGATGAAACGAACATGCAACGTAGGGCTGCCTACCGTGAGACCCACATCACGCAAAGAAGCGGGAGGCGACACATGGCGGAGTTCGCGGCACCTGGTCAGCAGGGCAGCGTCGTGGCGTACCAGGAGCGGTACGACCACTTCATCGGAGGCGAGTACGTGGCCCCGGCCAAGGGCGCCTACTTCGAGAACCCCACCCCCGTCACGGGGCAGGTGTTCACCGAGATCGCCAGGGGCACGGCGGAGGACGTCGAGAAGGCGCTGGACGCGGCGCACGGCGCCTCACGCGCGTGGGGCCGGACCTCCCCGGCCGAGCGGGCGAACGTCCTCAACCGGATCGCCGACCGCATGGAGGAGAACCTCGAGGCGATAGCGGTCGCCGAGTGCTGGGAGAACGGCAAGCCCGTCCGCGAGACGCTGGCCGCCGACATCCCGCTCGCCATCGACCACTTCCGCTACTTCGCGGGCGTCATCCGCGCCCAGGAGGGCGGGATCTCGCAGATCGACCAGGACCTGGTGGCGTACCACTTCCAGGAGCCGCTCGGCGTCGTCGGCCAGATCATCCCGTGGAACTTCCCGATCCTGATGGCCACGTGGAAGCTCGCCCCCGCGCTGGCGGCGGGCAACTGCGTCGTGCTCAAACCCGCCGAGCAGACGCCCGCGTCGATCCACGTGCTGCTGAGCTTCATCGCGGACCTGCTGCCGCCGGGCGTCCTCAACGTGGTCAACGGGTTCGGCGTCGAAGCGGGCAAGCCGCTGGCGTCGAGCAGCCGGATCGCGAAGATCGCGTTCACCGGTGAGACCACCACCGGCAGGCTGATCATGCAGTACGCCAGCGAGAACATCATCCCGGTGACGCTGGAGCTGGGCGGCAAGAGCCCGAACATCTTCTTCGAGGACGTGGCCGCGACGCGCGACTCGTTCTACGACAAGGCCCTCGAGGGCTTCACGATGTTCGCGCTCAACCAGGGCGAGGTCTGCACCTGCCCGTCGCGCGCGCTCATCCAGAGCTCCATCTACGACCAGTTCCTGGCCGACGCGACCGAGCGCACCAAGGCCGTGAAGCAGGGCAACCCGCTGGACACCGACACGATGATCGGCGCGCAGGCCAGCAACGACCAGCTCGAGAAGATCCTCTCCTACATCGACATCGGCAAGCAGGAGGGCGCCAAGCTGGTCACCGGCGGCGAGCGCGCCGACCTCGGCGGCGACCTGTCCGGCGGCTACTACGTCACGCCGACGATCTTCGAGGGCGACAACAAGATGCGGATCTTCCAGGAGGAGATCTTCGGCCCGGTCGTGTCGGTCGCCCGGTTCGACGACTACGACGACGCCGTGAAGACCGCCAACGACACGCTGTACGGGCTCGGGGCGGGCGTGTGGTCCCGCGACGGTGGGACGGCGTACCGCGCGGGCCGCGACATTCAGGCGGGCCGGGTGTGGGTGAACAACTACCACGCCTACCCGGCGCACGCGGCGTTCGGCGGCTACAAGGACTCCGGCATCGGCCGCGAGAACCACCGGATGATGCTGGACCACTACCAGCAGACGAAGAACCTGCTGGTCAGCTACTCGCAGAACGCGCAGGGCTTCTTCTGATGGACCGGGTAGCCCTCACGCAGGAGGCGGCGGAACTCATCCGCCGCCTCCGGGCGGACCACGGGCCGCTGATGTTCCACCAGTCCGGCGGGTGCTGCGACGGCAGCGCCCCGATGTGCTACCCGGCGGGCGAGTTCCGCACGGGCGGCTCGGATACCCACCTGGGCGACCTCGTCGTGGACGACGAGCCCGTCCCGGTGTGGATGTCCGCCAAGCAGTTCGAGTACTGGCGCCACACCCACCTCACCATCGACGTCGTGCCGGGGCGAGGCAGCGGGTTCTCGTTGGAGGCTCCGCTAGGTGTGCGCTTCTTGATCCGCTCGCGCTTGCTCACCGACGAGGAATCGTTGGCGTTGAACGGTTAGGCCCTCCTCGTCGGGTTCCCCTCGCTATCGTGGTCGTGATCCATCGACCACTCCGGGGGGAACTCGATGAGGACCTTGCTGCTCGCGCTCGTCGCGGGCCTGCTCTCACTCGCCACACCCGCGTCCGCCGGCGGGCCACCGCCGGTCATCTACGACAGCGACCTCGACATCGACGACGCCGCGACCCTGGCCTACCTGTGCGCCGAACACCACCGCGGCCGGATCGACCTGCGGGCCGTCACGGTCACCACCAGCGGTTTCGGCTATCCCGGCCGGGTGCGGCAGCACGCGATCAGCGTGCTCCGCCAGTGCGGCCTGCCGAACGTCCCGGTCGCCGAAGGCGTCCACGAGGCCGTGCACCCGGCGCCCGCCGAAGCGCGCGTGGACGTGGAGGACGTGCTGTCCGGCGCGCTCGGCGACCGGGACGAGAACCCCGGTCCCGCAACGGGAACCGCCGCCGACCTGATCCGCCGAACACTGGCGTCGTCGTCGCGCAAGGTCACGATCCTGGCCACCGGCCCGCTGTCGAACCTGGCGACAGCCCTGCCCGAGGGGGACCGGCTGACCCGCCGGATCGCGGCGGTGCACGCCATGAACGGCGCGGTCCACGTGCCCGGCAACCTGTTCGGCTCGGCCCTGCCGGGGTTCGACAACACCCAGGAGTTGAACGCCTGGATGGACCCGGCGGCCACCGCCGCCGTGCTCCGCGCGCTGCCAGGGGTGCACCTGACCCCGTTGGACACCACCAACCACGTTCCCATCACGCAGGACTACGTGGACCGGCTCGGCGCGGACCTCACCACGCCCAGCGCCCGGATCGTCCACGCGATCATGACGCAACCCGTGATGAGGAACGGAATTCCGCTCGGCATCTACTTCTGGTGGGACGCCGTGGCCGCGCTGCGCGCGTTCCGCGACGAGGGCGTGATCACCGAGGAGCGCGACACCCGGATCACCGTCGTCCAGGACGGCCCGCAGAGCGGGCGAACCGTGGTTTCCCAGCGGGGGAACAAGATCCGGGTCGCCTACGGCGCCGACCGTGAGAAGTTCGAGCAGGAGTACCTCGACGGCCTGAACGGTCGTTGAGCGAGCGGGGTGAGGACCTACGCGCGGGTCCTCACCCCGTTGCGCGATCAATTCCCCCAGGGCACCTGGGGCGAGGCGTAGTAGTTGACCCCCGCAGCCTGCCAACGGGGTCCCTGGGCGGCGAGCCGCTTGGAGAAGTCCGTCCAGTCGTGCGTCGACTGCGGCGACCACCCGAGTTCGGCGATGGCGGGCAGCCTCGGGAACGCCATCTGCTCGACGTCGGACGACTCGTCGAGGGTTTCCGTCCACAGCGGAGCCTCGACGCCGCGGACGGCCGACTCCGGCACGCCCTTCAGGTAGGCGCCGGGGTTCCAGTCGTAGGCGTCCTGGACGTCGGTGTAGCCCGCCCAGTCCAGGCCCAGCTCGGTGTTCTCGTCGTACTTCATGTCCAGGTACGCCTTGGACGCGGGCGAGAGCAGGACCTTGTTGCCCCGCGCGGCCGCGGCGGCCACGTCGGCGTCCTCGGTGTCGGTGCCCCAGTACTGGGCGACGGCGGAGGTGGCCGGGTTCGTCTTCACGAACTCGTGCCAGCCCAGCGCCAGCTTGCCGTGCTTCTTCACCAGCGGCAGCACCTTGTCCATGAAGGTCTTGAAGTCCGGCTCGGTCGTGGAGTGGGCCTCGTCGCCGCCGATGTGCAGGAACGGGCCGGGCGTCAACGCGGCCAGCTCGCGCAGCACGTCGTCGACGAACCGGTAGGTGATCGGCTTGTCGATGCACAGCGAGCTGAACCCGACCTCGGTGCCGTCGTAGAGCGGCGGCGCGACGCCGTCGCAGTTCAGCTCGGCGTACGACGCGAGGGCCGCGTTGGTGTGGCCCGGCATGTCGATCTCCGGGATCACCGTGATACCACGGGATCCGGCGTACGTCACCAGGGACTTGTACTGCTCCTGGGTGTAGTAGCCGCCCTTGCCGCCACCGACCTCGATGCTGCCGCCGTACGTCGCGAGCCTCGGCCAGCTCTTGATCTCGATGCGCCAGCCCTGGTCGTCCGCGAGGTGCAGGTGCAGGTAGTTGACCTTGTACGCGGCGATCTGGTCGACGTACCGCTTCACCTCGTCGACGGAGAAGAAGTGCCTCGCCACGTCGAGCATCGCGCCGCGGTGGCCGAAGCGCGGGTAGTCGAGGACGCTGCCGCCGGGCACGGTCCACGGCCCGGACTGCTTCGTCTTCGCCTCGATCTTCGCGGGCAGTAGCTGCCGCAGCGTCTGGACGCCCGCGAACAGGCCAGCCGCGGCCCGTGCGCGGATCACGACGCCCCACGGCGTCACGTCGAGCTGGTAGCCCTCCTTGCCGACCTTCGGGTCGGCGCCGACGAGCAGCAGCGTCACGCCCCTCGGGGTCACGCCGGAGGACACCGGCAGGCGGTAGCCGGTCGCGGGGCGCAGCAGTTCGGCCGCGTACTCGCCGACCTTCCGCGCGTCCGGCGAACCGGGCTGGGTCTGGATCCTCGCGTTCGCGGTCAGCGAGTAGGACACCCCTGGACGGGGTGTGACCTTGACGGGCGCGGGCACGATCTGGCGCAACGACGTCTCCGGGGTTGCTTGAGCTGGGCTCGCCGCGCCGACCGCGACCGCTGTGGTTCCGGCGAGCAGCAGTGCCAGAGCGGCACCGCGCACCCGCCGTGCTTTTCCACCGATCCCCACGAAATCCTCCTGGCCAGGCTGGAACCAACCGTGCGGCGGCGGCTGATTTCACCGTTACAGCCAGCCCTGGAGCTGTCAAGGTCCAGACCAATCAGGACAGCTTCGGCTTCCCGACCTTCCGCCAGACGGCCGGGAACCGCTGCTCGATCAGGGCCGCCGCGCCGCTCTCCAGGCCGTGCAGCAGACCGAAGGTGAACCCGTTCTCGCCGTCGAGGTGCGCCTGCACGCCGAGTTCCCGCAGGGCGGGCCGGGCCACCACGCTGTCCTGGTGCTCACCGAGCAGCGTCTGGATCCCCTTGATCCGCTTGCGGTACGCCTTGGCGCCCTTGCCGAACACCGGCACGGCCGCCTCCGTCGTGTAGCGCAAGCGCTTGGCCGCCTTGCGCGACTCGTGCAGCGCCACGTCGCGCACCTCGCCGGGTGACGTGTCGAGCACCTCCTCGGCGTGCCGGGCCAGCCTGCGGTAGCTCTTGTCGACCAGGGCGGGCAGCGCCTTGGTCGCCCGTTCCGCCGCGAGCGGGGTCAACGGCGGCGCGGCCAGCAGCGCGTCGACCGCGTCGAGCAGCGCGAAGTAGCGGGCGCTGTTGAGGGTCGCCACGCTGGTCGCGTGCGCGGCCTGCTCCAGCGGGGAGAAGTGCCTGGTCAGCCGGGCCGCGATCGGGCCGAGCACCAGGTCCGGGTCGAGCCGAGCGACGCCGTCGGAGAACCGCTCCCGCAGCACCTCCAGGTCGCGCGCCTCGCCGAGCACCCCGGCCAGCCACTTCAGCTCCGTCGTCAACTCCCGCGTCCGCTCGCGGTCGACGACCTTGCCGTAGGCCTGGAGCGCGCTGCGGATCCGCCGGGTGGCCACCCGCATCTGGTGCACGGCGTCGTCCTGGTCGCGGCGCACCGCCGGGTCGTAGTGCTTGAGCGCGGCGGCGTGCTCGTGCAGGTAAGCCAGCACCACGTCGCCCGTGGTCGCCTTGCGCCCGGTGCGCGGACCGGGCGGCTTGGGCCCCATCCGGTCGGCCAGCAGGCGGGTCAGCTTCGCCGACGACGTCGACCTGCGGATGCCCGCGGTGTAGAGCCTGCGCTCCACGACGTCGAGCAGCTCGCGCCCGCCGCGTTCGCCCAGCTCGACCTCGATCTCCCGCCACGAGTCCGTCGTGGACCCCTCGTCCACGACCTCCGCCGACACCAGGTCCTCGACCACCTCGACCAGCAGGTCGCCGTGCTCGTCGACGAGCTGCCACCGCTCGCGGGTGGTCCGGATCCGCGCGACCGGCGCCAGCGCCGCACCCCGCGCGTGCACCTGCACCAGGCCGGTCAGCTCCTTCGGCGGCTTCTTCGCCTTGCCCAGCGGCACCCGGACCTCCTCGCGGGTGTCCTCGCCGACCGGCAGCTTCAGGTGCCAGCCCGCGTCGTCCCCTCCGGTGCGCCTGCGCAGCGTCACGCCACCGCGGGCCAGCCGCAGGTCCGGGGTGTCGTAGTAGACGGCTTCGAGTTCGATCCGCTCCGGCCTGGCCTCCGCGGCCACGCCGGGGAACCCGTCGAGCGGCGGCAGGTCACTGCCCGCCGGGGCTTCGTACTTGCGTTCGGTCTCGTGCACGGAGGTCGACATCTTCTAGACATACACCTTCCGATGTCCGTTCAGTCCTGTTCAGGGGGGTGTCACGTTCCGTGTCCGACCGTTGACCTGGCCGGGGGTAGTCGTGGGCCCGTCCGCGTGGTTTTCGCGGTCGAGCCGTCAGCGGGAGCGCCACTTGCGGTTGGCTGGACGTGTGGCACCCACGGAGAAGGAGCGGCTCGACGTAGTCGAGCCCGCGGTCGCAGGCCTCGACACTGAGGCCAAGAGGCTCGACCTCGAACTGAGGAGGGTCAGCGCGCGGTTGCTGGTGCTCGAACGCCGCCTGTCGGGCGCGGGTGCCGGTCTGGACGAGGACCTCGACGCCGTCGACGAGGAGATCGCGGACGTCGTGGAAGCGCTGCGCAAGGCGTGGGACGCCGAGCAGGAGGTGCTGGCCGACTCGGTGCGCGTGCGGGTCCGCCAGGAGGTCGCCGAGTTCGAGGAGCTGAAGGCCCGCCGCGAAGCGGGGCGGCGCAGGCTGGAGGCCGGGCGCAAGCCCAAGTTCGAGCGCGAGAGCATCGGCCACGAGATCCACCAGTTGGACTGGCACATCGGCGCGCGGCAGAGCAACGCCCAGGAGGCGGCCGACCGGCTCGCCGCCGACGAGCGGGCGACCCAGGAGGCGTGGCGGCTGGAGGCCATCGTCGCGGGGGAGAAGGCGCGCGAGGAGATCTGGGCCGCCGCGCGGTCCAAGATCGACCGGGCGCTGGCGGCCGACCTGCGGCTGCCGGTGTGGTTCCGGATCGGTCTCGGCGAGATCATCTGCCCGGACCCGGCCCCGTGGCTGCTGGCGGCGACCGGGCTGGTGGCGTACCGCCTGGAGTACGGGGTGACGGACCCCGTGCGGCCGCTCGGCCCGATCCCGTCCGCGTCCTCCGGCTCGGCCGCGTGGGTGCGCCGCACGGAGGTCTACGGCGACGTGTCGGAGCAGATGAAGGGCCTGCGGCTGTAGGGGGCGCGGACCCCGGTCAGGGGGCGCAGGTGGTGAGCATCGACGCCAGCGCGTCGTGCTCGGCCTGGTCGATCGTCAGCTTGTAGGCCGCCTTCACGGCGATCCAGTCCTTGGAGTACTTGCACCAGTAGCCCTGGGCCGGTGGCTTCCACTTCGCCGGGTCCTGGTCGCCCTTGGACCGGTTCGTCTTGGCCGACGTGGCGATCAACTGGACGCCGCCCAGGTCGTTGGCGAACGCCTTGCGCTGGTCGTCGGTCCACGCGGCGGCGCCGGAGCGCCACGCCTCGGCGAGCGGCACCGTGTGGTCGATGTCCATCTCACCCGCGTTGGTGATCGTCAGCCCCTCGTACGGGCTCACCCAGGTGCCTTCGACGGCCTTGCAGTCCTTGTCGTTCTTCACGTTCGTGCCCTGCTTCTGGAGCACGACCTCGCGGGTGTCGCAGGAGTTGCCCTGGCCCGCCCAGTGCGGGAACCGGTCGCGGCTGTAACCGGCCATCTTGCCCTCGGGCGCGATGGCGAGCCCGGCGAGCTGAGCCGTCGAGTCGCCCGCGGACGGGGGAGGCGCGGTCGTGGGCGAGTCGGTGTTCGCCCTGTCCAGGTACCAGGCGAGCGCCGCCAGGACGATCACGATGACCAGGCTCGTCAACGCCGTGGCCTGCTTGCGGTCCATGCGCCCGGCTCTCCCGTCCTCGGTGATCGACGGGCCTATGATCAGCGATCACCGAGGACGGGCTGCGGGCAGGTCCCGTTACGGGCGGCTGGCGAGGTAACCGCCCATGGTCGTGAAGTACTGCGCGGCCCCCAGTTCGGTGCCGTCCTCGGTCCGCACGCGCTTCACCAGCAGCCCGTGGTTCCGGCCGCGGCGGGATTCCGCGCCCGCGACGATCGCGACGCCGTCACCCTCGCGGTAGAAGATCCGGCCGGGCGTTCCGCCGTACTTCGCCTCGGACACCTCGGCCTCCACGATCTCCAGCCGCTTGCCCCGGTGGAACGCGTACGCGCTCGGGTAGGGCGCGCACTGGGCCCGCACCAGCCGGTCCAGTTCCTCCGCCGACCAGGTCCAGTCGATCCGCAGGTCCTCGTCCGCGCGCTTGTGGAAGAACGACGCCTTGGCGCGGTCCTGCTTCGTGAACTCGGTCTTGCCGGACGCGATCTCCGCGAGCCCGTCGACCGTGATCGGCCCGAACAGCTCCACCGTCTTGTGGAACAGGTCGGCCGTCGTGTCGCGCGGCCCGACCGGCACCGACCTCTGGAGCACGATGTCGCCCGCGTCCAGCGTGTCGTCCATCATGTGCGCCGTGACGCCGACCTCCTTCTCGTCGTTGATCAGCGCCCAGATCAGCGGCGAGAACCCGGCGTAGGACGGCAGCAGCGAGTCGTGCACGTTCAGGGTGCCGTGCTCGGGGAGGGTGAAGATGTGCGGTGGGATCCAGGTGCGCCAGTTGGTCGCCACGATGACGTCCGGCTGGACCTCCTTGAGGCGCGACACCAGTTCCTCGTCGTCGGGCCGGTTGCGGATCAGCGTCTCGACACCGTGCTCGGCCGCGAGGTCGGCGACCGAGTCGCTCCAGATCTGCTCGTACGGGTGGTCGCTCTTCGGGTGGGTGACCACCAGGACGACGTCGTGCTCGGAATCCAGCAACGCCTGCAAGGTCCGGTGCCCCCAGGTTTGGTAGCCGAACATGACAACCCGCATGGCCATCCCTTCTTCGATAAAAGACAAGTCAGCCTAACCTAAGTAACCGAAGGCTAACCGAACTGGACGAAGCTGCGTAACCTGCCGATTTGTGATCCTCGATATGAAGCTGGTGCGCGGCCGAATCATCACGATGGACCCCGAACGACCCGAAGCGACCACCGTCGGCGTGTGGCGGGGGCAGATCGTCGGCCTGGACGAGGAGGTCGCGGGCCTCAGGGCCGAACGGACCGTCGACCTGGACGGCGCCGTGCTCCTGCCCGGCTTCGTCGACGCCCACACCCACCTCGCGTGGGCGGGCCGGGCGAGCGTCACCGCCGACGTGTCCGGCTGCCGCACCGTCGCCGAGATCATCGCCCGGTTGCGGGAGATCACCCCCACCAGTGGCTGGCTGGAGGTCGCGGGCTACGACCACCGCGTCCTGGACCGGCCGCTGACGGCCGCGGACCTCGACGCCGTCACGCGGGACCGCCGCGTCTACGTCCAGGACCGCTCCGGCCACGCCTGCGTGGTGAACTCCCTGGTCCTGCGGGAACTCCCCGCCGCGGTGCTGGCCCCCGGCACCCCCGGCGTCGAGTTCGACCGCGACGGCACCCCCACCGGCGGCTTGGCGGAAGGCGCCCAGACGGCCGTCCGCGCCCTGCGCCTGCCCTACTCGGTCGACGAGATCGCCGACCACGTCGCGCTCGGCGCCCGTCAGTGCCTCGCCCAGGGCGTCACGACCGCCGCCGAAGCGGGCGTCGCGGGCGGCATCGTGGGCAGCAGCCCGCTGGAGATCGCCGCGTACCAACGGGACCGGCTCCCGCTGCGCGTGCAGCTCATGGTCTCGGCGGACGTGCTGCACCCGATCACGTCCCACCGGGACGACCGCGTCACCAGGGCGATCGACCTCGGCCTGCGCACCGGTTTCGGCGGCGACCGGCTCGGCCTCGGCGCCCTCAAGGTCTTCACCGACGGCGGCATGATGGCCAGGACGGCGGCCATGACGGAACCCTACGAGGGCACCGACAACAGCGGCCAGCTCCAGGACGACCCGGAGCGCATGACGGCCGCGATCCTGGACGGCCACGCCGCGGGCTGGCAACTGGCGATCCACGCCATCGGCGACCGCGCCCTCGACTTCACCCTGGACACCCTGGAAGAAGCCCGCAGGCGCCACCCGCGCGAGAACACCAGGCACCGCGTCGAGCACTGCGGCACCACCCGGCCGGACCAACTGGACCGGATCGCCGACCTGAACGCCATCCCGGTCATCCAGCCGACGTTCCTCTACGACAACGGAGACGACTACAGCGCCATCATGGGCGAGCACCGCACGGACTGGCTCTACCGGGGGAAGTCGTTCCTGGACAAGGGGATCACCATCGCGGGCAGCTCGGACCGCCCGGTCACCGAGGGCGCGCCGCTGAGGGCCGTGCAGTTCATGGTCACCCGCACCGCGCGGAACGGCGCGAGGATCGGGCCCGCGGAAGCGATCACCGTCGACCAGGCGCTGGCCGCCTACACCAGGGGTTCCGCCTACGCCTGCGGCGTCGAGGACACCAGGGGGACGATCGCCGCGGGCAAGCTGGCCGACTTCGCGGTGCTGGCGGACGACCCGAGGAGCCGCGAGGCGGAGAAGATCGGCGCCATCGAGGTGCTCGCCACCCTCGTCGGCGGCGAACCGGTGCACAACCCGGCGAACCTCGACGGCGCCTGACACGACGGATGGTCGGGTGCGGCATCCCCGACCCGCACCCGACCACCCTCGACACGAGCACGCGCACGGCGAACTCGACCGCGCACACCACCCGTACGAACCACCCCGCGGCCTGCCGGGCCCCAACCCCGACCGGCGCACGGCGTGGCCGACCTTACTGGGGGTTCCGATCCGGCGGACCGACGACCGGGCAGGTCCTCAGTCCTCCCCCTCGGCCGGATCGGGAGAGGGGCCACCCCTCAGGCGCTCAACCGCCAGTGCGTCACGTACCCGGTCGACTCGGCGGCGATCAACGCGTCCAACTTCCCCAGGTTGGTCCGCTTCCCCAGCCGGAACACCCGCCCCCGCCGCGCGTCCAGCACCCAGGGCTCCCCGCCCGGCAGCGTCTCGTCCATCGTCTGCTGCAAGATCCGCAGCCCCACCGTCGCCGCCTCCCGCGTCAACGGCGCCTCCTTCACGTACACGAGCACGGCCGCCAGCGACCCGTTGGCCAGCCGCAACCCCAGGTGCGGCCTCACCTTCAGCGTCAGGTCCCCTGCCGTCCACCGAGCCGAGGACACCGGCACCCCGGTGACCCGAGCCTTCCGCAACCACGGCAGGAACCCCTCGGCCAACTCCTCGAACGCCCGCAACTGCCCGTTCCGGTTGGCCGCCAACACCGCCTCGCGCATCTCCACCTCGGGCGTGGGCGACGACACCGCCCGACGCATCGCGTCCCGCACCGGGTTGTAGAACCCGCACATCCTCGGGTCCTCAGCCAGGTACATCGCCCGCTGCTCCCCGAGGATGCTGATCCGCCCCCGCTGCCCACTCATCACGTACTCCGTGAACGACAGGGCCGTAACACTGATCGTGTCCACAGCGCTCCCCTCCGAACGACCGAGACGACCGAACCACCACCCCTGACGTTACGGGCGAGGTCCGACAAAAAACGCGCGCGCCAAACGCCTCGTCCGCTGCTCCGTTCGGCTCCCACCTCGCCGCGTCCCGCTGTGACGAAACCACCGCATCCGACTTTCGGCTCTTCCCCACCTCCGGCACCCCTTCGTACTGTCCACCTCATGACGCGTCGCGGATCGCTCATCGCTGCTGCCGCAACCCTCCTGGTCCTCACCGCGGGGGTCACCCCGGCGACCGCCGCCCCTCCGTCGACCACGATCAGGGACGGCGTGACGCAACCCGTCTTCCCCTTCGCCGACGCGATCCGCGAGACCGTCTACGTGGACACCGGCCTCGACCTCGACGCGGACGGCGTCGGGGACCGGGTGGCCGCGGACGTCATCCGCCCGGCCACCGCCCAGAAAGTGCCCGTGATCATGGACGCCAGCCCGTACTACCAGTCGGCGGGCCGCGGCAACGAGAGCGAGCGGAAGACCTACGACTCGGCGGGCAGGGCGGTCAAGTTCCCCCTCTTCTACGACAACTACTTCGTCCCCCGCGGCTACGCGGTGGTCCTGGTCGACTTCGCGGGCACCTCCCGGTCACGCGGCTGCCTCGACACCGGCGGCCGGGCCGAGATCTCCTCCGGCAAGTCCGTCATCGACTGGCTCAACGGCCGCGCCACCGGCTACACCGCCGTCACGGGCGGCACGGCGGTGGCCGCGACCTGGTCGACCGGCGCCACCGGCATGATCGGCAAGTCCTGGGACGGCACCATCACCCAGGGCGTCGCCGCGACCGGCGTCGCGGGCCTGAAGACCATCGTCCCCATCGCGGCGATCAGCTCCTGGTACGACTGGTTCCGCTCCGACGGTGTCTCCTTCAGCGGGTTCGGCTCCCCGACGAGCCTCGCCTCCGGCCACGAGAACGCCAACGC
The DNA here is from genome assembly GCF_025061645.1 of Umezawaea endophytica. Taxonomy (GTDB): domain Bacteria; phylum Actinomycetota; class Actinomycetes; order Mycobacteriales; family Pseudonocardiaceae; genus Umezawaea; species Umezawaea endophytica. The sequence goes on from NZ_JANYMP010000002.1 coordinate 277,180, forward strand.
CAGGTCCCGCTGCGGAGCCGTCCGCACCGAGATGACCAACGGCTCGCCGTCGAACGGCGACGTGACCCCGATGTGGACCCAGCGCGACTTCGTCCGCAACGCCGCCAACGTCAAGGCGAGCGTGTTCGCCGTCCACGGCCAGGCCGACCTCAACGTGAAGACCCTGAACTACGGCCAGTGGTGGGACGCCCTGCCCGCGAGCACCCCGCGCAAGCTCTGGCTCTCCCAGACCGGCCACGTCGACCCGTTCGACTTCCGCCGGGGCGCGTGGGTCGACACCCTGCACCGCTGGTTCGACCACTACCTGCTCGACGTTCAGAACGGCATCGACACCGAGCCGCAGGCGAGCGTCGAGCGCACCCCGGACACCTGGACCGAGGACCTGACCTGGCCGCCCGCCGGCACGGCCCGGCAGGTGTTCCGCCCCTCCGAGTCCGGCGGGCTGACCACCTCGCCGTCGACCGGCGCCGCCGCGTTCACCGACAACGGCAGCGGCTCCGCGAACGCCTGGATCGCTTCCCCCGACAGCACTTCGGCGTCCAGGACGCTGTTCCGCACCGGCGCGCTGACGTCGGACCTGAGGATCTCCGGCACGAGTTCCCTGACCGTGGCGGCCACGCCGTCCACGTCGACCGCGCACCTCTCGGCGTTCCTGGTCGACTACGGCCCGGCCACGATCCGCAGCGGTGAGGGCATCCGGACGTTGACGACGGAGTCGTGCTGGGGCGAGAGCCGCACCGGCGACGACGCCTGCTACCTCGACACCGCGACCACCACCACGTCCGTCACGGCCGAGATCATCGCGCGCGGCTGGGCGGACCTGGCCAACCACGCGTCGCTGACCACGCCGACAACCCTGGTCGCGGGCACGAAGTACACGATGACCTTCCGACTGTCCACAACGGACCACGTCGTCCGGCAGGGCCACCGGCTCGGCCTGGTGATCGCCGGTGCCGACACCAGCCAGATCAGCGCCCCGTCCCGGCTCCCCAAGGTCATGCTGGACCTCGCCGGGACCTCGGTGCGGCTGCCGGTGGTCGGCGCGGTTCCGGAGGCCACCACCCACCTGGCCGTCGGCCAGGTCGTCACCCAGCCCGACCGCGCGCACGGCAGGCTCGACGGCTAGCCGAACAACCCGGCGTTGTCCCGCACCCAGTCGGCGAACCGGCGTGGCGGGCGACCGAGCACCCGCTCGACGTCGTCCGTCACGACCGCGTTGTGGCCCGCGCGCACCCACGCCGTGCCGCGGGTCACCTCCTCCGCGGCGGCGGGGTCCATCCCGGAGCCCAGCAGGTGTTCCAGTGGCACCTCGACGGTCCCGACCGCCCTGCCGAGGACCTGCCCGAGCTGAGCGGCCTGCTCCGGCACGCTCAGCAGCTCCGGACCGGTCAGCGTGTACGTCCGCCCGGCGTGGCCGTCGGCGGTCAGCGCGGCGACGGCCACCGCCGCCACGTCGCGGGGGTCGACCACGCCCTGCTTCCCGTCCCCGGTCAGGTTGGCGAGCCGCCCTTCGGCCGCGAACCGCAGCACGTTCGACGCGAAGCTGGACGGCCGCAGGATCGTCCACGCCGCCCCGCTCGCCCGCACGGCCCGTTCACCCGCCAGGTGCCACGCGCCGATCACCCGACCGTCGGCGGTGGTCGAGCCGGTCCCGATCGCCGACAGCTTCACGACCTTCGCCACGCCCGCCTCGCGTGCCGCGTCGAGCATCGCCACGTCGTGCCGGGAGGTCGCCGTGGCGGGAGCGGTGAGCAGGAACAGGGCGTCGACGCCGTCGACCGCGCGGCGCAGCGACTTCGGGTCGTCGAAGTCCGCGCGCACCCCGTGGGGTCCACCGCCGCCGCGGGACATGGCGCGCAGCGGGACGTCGAGGTCGGTCAACTGCCGGACGACCTCGCGGCCGATGGTGCCGGTGGCACCGGAGATCAGGATCATGCCGCCACGGTGCCGCCGGGAACCACCCGCCGGATAGGAAGTTCCGGCACACCCGCGAGCCGCGAACGCGCCTACCGTCGACCGGGTGAGCTTCGACGAACAGGTCCTGCGCGTGCCCGACGGGCTGCGGCCGTGGATCGCGCGGGTCACCGTCGCGACGCCGGGCGGTGCCACCGTGAACGCGGTGCTCGCCGAACCCGACCACGCGACGACGCTCGCCCTGCGGGAGGGGGCGTTCGTGGTGATCGGTCCGCGCACCCGTGCCCGCTACCACGTGCCGAAGCGGTTCCGGTCCTGCGTGATGATCCGCCTCCAGCCCGGCCGGGCCGGTGCCCTGCTGGGACTCCCGGCGCGGGACCTGGTCGACCGGGTCGTGCCGCTGCGGGAGCTCTGGGGCGAGCGGGACTCCGCCGACGTCACCGCGGTCCGCCGCGCCCTCGCCCGCCGATCGACCCGCGACGAGCGCGGGGACCTGGTGCGCGCGGCCGTCGACCTGTTGCGGGGTCGGCCGGTCGGCGCCGCGGCCCGCGAGCTGAACGTCAGCGAACGGCACCTGCGTTCGGTGTTCACCGAGGCCGTCGGCGTCTCGCCCAAGCACTTCGTGCGCATCGACCGCGTCCGCACGGTGCTCGAAGGGGTTCGGCCGGGCGGGTTGGCGAGCCTGGCGGCCGAGGCGGGCTACTACGACCAGTCCCACATGACGGCCGAGTTCCGCGACGTCATGGGTGTTTCGCCGGGTCGGTTCGCGGCCGGGGAACTGCCTCCGCCGGGAGCCTGTAGCGGCCTGGTGACCTGAGTCACAGAAATTTCCATGTGCACGTAAGCCCTCGGCCTCGCTAGCGTCGGTATTCAAGTTTTAATACCGAAGGGAAGTCCAGTGACCGTCCTGGTAACCGCCGCGACCGGCACCACCGGCCGCGCCGTCGTCCACGCACTCCTGACCGCGGGGCAGGAAGTCCGCGCGCTCACCCGAAACCCGGCGACCGCGGACCTGCCCGACGGCGTCGAGGTCGTCAAGGGCGACCTCGACCGCCCCGACGACCTGGGCGCCGTGCTCGACGGCGTCGACCGGGTCTACTACCTGCCTGCCGGGGCCCGCGACCAGCAGGCCGTCGACCGGGCGGAGGACTTCCTCGCGCTGGCGGTGAAATCGGGGCTGCGCCGCGTGGTCGCCCTCACCGGCAGCGCGATCACCACCCGTCGGCCCGGCAGTTTCGAGCTGCTGCTCCAGGTGGAGCAACGCATTGAGGCATCCGGACTGGAGTGGACGCATGTTCGGCCGCACGAGTTCGCCGTGAACAAGCTCGACGTGTGGGCGCACTCGGTTCGCACGGAAGGCGTTGTCCGCAACGCCTTCCCGGACGGCACGGGTGTTCCGGTGCACGAGGCCGACATCGCCGAGGTCGCCGTCGTCGCGCTGCTGGAGGACGGGCACCACGGCAGGGCGTACACGCTGACCGGCCCGGAGAGGCTCACGCACCGGCAGCAGGCCGCCGCCGTCGCCGAGGGCATCGGCAGGCCGCTCAGGTTCGAACCGCTGACCTTCGGCCAGGCGCGGCGGAGCTACATCGAGGGCGGGTTCCCGATGGAGATCGCCGAGTACATCCTGTGCTACCAGGCGGAATTCGCCGAGGAGCCGCCGGAGGTCTCGCCGGACTTCGAGCGGGTGACCGGCAGGCCGGGCCGCACCCTCGCCGAGTGGGCGCGCGACCACCGCGCGGACTTCGAGTAGGCCCGAGAACCGGGCGGATCATGACGGGAAGCCGTCGAGATCGGTGAACGGGTGACCGTTCGCGAAGCACTGCGTGATTCGACGCGTACCTTCGGTGACAGTCACTCGTTTGCGTTCCGCGGATGTGGTCGCATGTGACCGGCAAAACCGTCCACATGCGACCACACGATCCGCTCCGACCGATCGGGAACCGGGCGACTTTCGACCATGCCCGGTGTTCCGAATCGATCTGACCAGCAGCGCCCCCGGCAGGATTCGAACCTGCGACCTCGGGATTAGAAGTCCCTCGCTCTCTCCACTGAGCTACGGAGGCTAGAGGGGATGCCGACCACGTGCCGTAGCAGCGTAGCCGTCCCCAACGGTCTCATCGCCGGAGGACGTTTGGTCGTTTCCGTTCGGAGACCCGAATACTGGTTAAGAAAGGCCGAAAGTGACGCAGATCACCTTGGGGGCCGGGTGGATGCCCGCAACACGAGTTCCACCGGCACCCTGATCGGTCCGCCGGGGCTCTCGCCGTCGAGCAGTCTCAGCGCCAGTTCGCCCGCTCTTCGCCCTTTTTCGGCCAGTGGCTGCCTGACCGTCGTCAGCGGCGGGTCGGCGTGCTTGGCGTCCGGCACGTCGTCGAAGCCGGTGACCGACACGTCGTCCGGCGTGGAAAGCCCGGCGTCGCGCACGGCCCGCAGGGCGCCGAAGGCGAGTTCGTCGGACGCGCAGAGCAGGGCGGTGGGTCTGGGATCCCGCTCCAGCAGCCATCTCGTGCCCGCGCGGCCCAGTTCCCGTCTGCTGCCGCTGGCCTCCCAGACCGGCACGTCGGTGATCCCGGCGTCCGCCAGCACGTCGAGGTAGCCCGCCAGCCGGTCCCTGGTGACGCGGAACGACGCCTCGGCCCGGCGGCGCTCGTCCACCGGTCCGGTCCTGCCGCCGGGGCGCAGCGCGAACGTGAGCACGCCGAAGTGGCGATGCCCCAACAGGAGTAGGTGCTCTGCGGCCGAACGGGCGCCACCGGTGTCGTCCACTTCGACGCGCGCGGCGCCCGCGAGCACGGGTTGGTCCACGACCACCATGGGCAGCCCGCGGGCGCGCACGGCGGCGAGCGCGGGCGCGTCGTCGGGCAGGGAGTACGCGACGAACACGTCGGCCTGCGCCCTGGCCACGGTCTCCGGCCTCGGGCCACCGGTCTCGTTCCCCGGCATCAGCACCAGGCAGTGGTCACGACCGTCCACAGTGGACGCCAGTCCGTCGAGCACCACGCTGACCGCCGGATCGGAGAACGCCGCGGTCAGCGGCTGGCCGAGCATGAAGCCCACGGCGGCGCTGGACCGGGTCGCGAGGCTGCGGGCCACGGGGTCCGGGCCGGAGTAGCCGAGTTCGAGCGCGGCGGCCAGTATCCGCTCGCGCAGCGCGGTGGAGAGCTGGTCCGGCCGGTTGTAGGCGTTGGACACCGTGGCGCGCGAAACCCCGACGACACCGGCGACGGTGTCGAGGGTCGGCTTGCGCGGTCGGGCGATGTCCACACCGCAGAGGGTAGCCATCGGCCGCGATGATCGGACTGGACGGATCTGAAGCGCTTCAGTCATGCTGGTGGCGATCCGTGGAGGAGGACCGCCTTGCCGTCACCCCGACTGGCCGTTTTCGTCGTCTTCGTCTTCAACGGCGCGGTCTTCGGCTCGTGGGCCGCCCGCGTGCCCGCGCTCGCGACCCAGGTCGGCGCCCAGGAGGGCACGCTCGGACTCGCGCTGCTCGGCGCCAGCGTCGGCCTCGCGCTCACCGCGCCGTTCGCCGCCCGCGTCTGCGCGGCCCTCGGCGCCCGCCGCGTCGTGCTGGCCAGCGGCGTCGCCAGCGCGCTGGTCCTCCCGCTGCTGGCGCTCGCGTCGACCCCGCTGCACCTCGGCCTGGTGCTGTTCCTGCTGGGGTCGAGCATCGCGGCGCTGGACGTGTCGATGAACATCGCGGCGGTCGGCGTCCTGCGGGAGCTGGACCGGCCGCTGATGCCGCAGTTCCACGCGGGTTTCAGCTTCGGCGGCCTGATCGGCTCGATCGGCGCCGCGGTCGCCGCCGCCGCGTCCTGGAAGCCGCTGCCGCACTTCCTGGTCGCCGCGGCGGTGGGACTCCTGGTCCTGCTGCTGGTCCACCGCAGGGTGCCCGGCGAGTCCGGTGAACGCGACCGCGAGGTCGCCGTCGGCCCGCAGCCGACCGTGCTGCGCCGTCCGGTGCTGTGGCTGCTGGCGGGCATCGCGTTCTGCTCCGCCATCGCGGAGGGCGCGTCGGCCGACTGGTCCGCGCTGTTCCTGGTGCGGGAACGGGGGATGGGCGACGCCGCCGCTGCCGCCGCGTACGCCGTGTTCTCCATCACCATGGCCGTCGCCCGGCTGTCCGGCGAGCCCGTCCAGCGCCGGTGGGGCCCCTACCGGCTGCTGATCGGCGGAGCGGTCGTCGCGTCCATCGGACTGGCCACCGCCGTGGTCGTCCCGACACCCGCCTCGGGCTACCTCGGGTTCGCGCTCGCCGGGCTGGGGCTGGCGTTCGCGTTCCCGGTGGTCATGGACCTGGCCGGGGAGGCGGGACGTCGAGCCGACGGAACCGGCGGCGAGAGGGAACTGGGCCTGGTCACGACCGTGGCGTACACCGGCTTCCTGGCCGGGCCGCCCATCGTCGGCGGGCTGGCCCACCTCAGCTCGCTCACGGTGTCGCTCGGCGTGGTCGCGGGCGTCTGCGCGCTCATGGTGCCCGCCGTCTGGTTCGCCGCCCGCTCCCGCGCCCGAGAACTCGCCGCTACGCCACCGGAATCCGTGCCAGCGCGGCCTTGAGCAGCGGAGCCATGACCACCACCATCTGGTCGGGCACACCGCCCGTCTGGGCCATCGCCACCAGGATGCTGCGGTTCGCGTTCACGGCGACCGTCGCGGTGCAGACTTCCTCCGGGCCGCTCAACTGGCAGAACATCCACGTCGAGTGGCCCTCCACGAGCTGTTCCTTGCCGCCCTTCTGCCGTTCCCGCACCTGCTCGTAGCGCTGGTAGAGGGCCGTGACGACGGTCCGCCCGTTCTGGCTGCCGTCGTTCAGCAGGTACTGGCACGACTCCTGGATCGTGTCGTCCTGGCGGCGGGGGTCGCGCTTGAGCACGCCGATGCCCTTGAGGTCGTTCGCGTCCAGCATCTTGCACGGGTCGACGCCCGCGACCGTGCGGGGCGTCGCGACCTTCGGGGCGGGCCCACCGGGGGCCGACGACGACGGTGCCGACGACTTCGTCGAGGTCGTCGTCTGGACGCTCGGATCGGGCAGCGCTGAGCCGTTGATCGAGTAGCTGCAGCCCGCTAGGGCCAAGGCCGCCACCGCGAACGGCAGCGCGCGAGAAGGGCGGTTCACGGGGCGAAACCGTAGTGGGTGGCGCGCGTGCCGCCTCCGCTCGGCCACGCCCGCCGCCGACGTGCGGGAACAGGCCGGGGAACAGGGGCGTGACAGGCGGCCTAGGCTCGATGCGTGTCATCCGAAGCCCTCACCGACGTCGAGTCCGCGCCGAGCCCCCGCAGGAGGCGCACGGGACTCGTCCCCCTGCTGGTGGTCGGCGCGGGCGTCGCGGCTCTGGTCGCGGCCGGACTGCTGGCCGCGACGGGCAACGACCGCACCGGCCTGATCGTGGTCCGGGTCCTCACCGAGTCCGCGGCGGTGGTGACCATCGGGTCGCTGCTGCTGGCCGCGTTCCTGGTGCCGCCGCAGAGTTCCGGGCTGCTGGCCGCCGACGGGTACGCGGCGCTGCGCACCGCCGGGTGGACGGCGCTGCTGTGGACGCTCGGCGCCGTGCTGGCCGTGCCGTTCACCGCCGCCGACGCCGTCGGGCAACCCGTGTCCGTCATGTTCAACCCGGCCGAGCTGCTCCAGGCCGCCGGGTTCATCGAGCAGGCCCGCGCGTGGATGATCACCGCCGTCGTCGTGGCGCTGATCGCGCTGGGCAGCACGATCGTCCTGTCGTGGGGCTGGACGGCGGTCCTGTTCTTCCTGTCGCTGTTCGCCCTGCTCCCGGTCGCGGTCACCGGGCACTCCTCCGGTGGCGGCTCGCACGACATGGCCACCAACAGCCTGCTGTTCCACCTCGTGGGCGCCGCGCTGTGGGTCGGGGGCCTGATCGCGCTGCTGACCCACGGCCGCCGCAGGGGGTCCGACCTGGCGCTGGCCACGACCAGGTTCTCCGCCATCGCGCTCGTCTGCTGGATCGTGATGGCCGTCTCCGGCGTGATCAACGCGCTGGTGCGGCTGCCGCTGGGCGACCTGTTCACCACGAACTATGGCCTGCTCGTGGTCGCCAAGATCGCTGCTCTGCTCCTGCTCGGCGGGTTCGGCTACCTGCAACGGGTCCGCGGCGTCCGCGACGTCGTGCGGACCGGTTCCAGCTCCGCGCTGCTGCGGTTGGCGGGCATCGAGGTCCTGCTGATGTTCGTCACGCTCGGCATCGCGGCGGCGCTGAGCCGCACGCCCCCGCCGACCGACGGCAGGTCGCTGCCCAGCAGGGTCGAGCTGTACATCGGCTACGACCTCGCGGGCGCGCCCACCTCGTTCCGGCTGTTCTTCGACTGGCGGTTCGACCTCATCTTCGGCACCGCGTCCATCGCGCTCGCGGTCCTGTACCTGGCGGGCGTCCGCAGGCTCCGCAAGCGCGGCGACGCGTGGCCGGTCGGCCGCACGGTGGCCTGGGTGCTCGGCTGCGCCACGATCCTGCTCGCCACGTCCTCCGGCATCGGCCGGTACGCGCCCGCGATGTTCAGCGTGCACATGGGGGCGCACATGCTGCTCTCCATGTTGGCGCCGATCCTGCTGGTGCTCGGCGGCCCCGTGACGCTCGCGCTGCGCGCGCTGCCGACGTCCGGCAAGGACGGACCGACCGGTCCGCGCGACTGGATCCTGGCGTTCGTCCAGTCGCCGGTCGCGAAGCTGCTGACGAACCCGTTCGTCGCGCTGTTCCTGTTCGTGGGCTCGTTCTACGGCCTGTACTTCTCCGGCCTGTTCGACGCCGCGCTGCCCAGCCACTGGGCGCACCTCGCGATGAACGCCCACTTCATCCTGGTCGGCTACGTCTTCTACTGGCCGGTGATCGGCATCGACCCGGCGCCGAACCGCCTGCCCCCGCTGGGGCGCCTCGGGTTGCTGTTCGCGTCGATCCCGTTCCACGCGTTCTTCGGCATCACGCTGATGAGCTCGCAGACCGTCATCGGCGAGAACTTCTACCGCGCCCTCGGCCTGCCGTGGGTCACGTCGAGGCTGGAGGACCAGCGGCTCGGCGGCGGTATCGCCTGGGCGGCCGGTGAACTGCCGCTGCTGGTCGTGATGGTGGCGCTGCTCGTGCAGTGGGCCAGGTCCGACAACCGCGACGCCCGCCGGTCGGACCGGCGGGCGGACGGTGACGGCGACGCGGACCTGGCCGCGTACAACGCGATGCTGAAGAAGATGTCGGGGGACTAGAGCGGCTTGCGGAAGCCCTTCACCGCGAACGCCCCGCCGACGGCGGCGATCACCAGGCTCGTCACGATCGCCGCCACCGCGCCGGTGACGGGCTGGGCCAGTGCGAGACCCCGTGCCGCGTCGACTGCGTGGGTGAGCGGGTTGACGTTCGCGATGGCCTGCAACCACCCCGGCAGACCGCTGATCGGCACGTACGCGCTGGAGGCGAACATCAGCGGGAAGATCGCCAGGAAGCCGACGGTCTGCATCAGCTCGGCGTTGCGCAGCCACGCGGCGATGGCCAGGAACACCCAGCCGAGGCCCCAGCCGACGACCAGCGAGAGCGCGAGCGCCCCGAGGACGCCGAAGAACCCACCGGCGGGGGAGAAGCCGAAGATCGTGACCGCGAAGGCGATCATGACCAGGAGCTGCATCGCGTTGCGCACCAGGTCCGACAGGCTGCGCGCGATCAGCACCGAGCTGAGCCGGATCGGCAGCGACCGGAACCGCGCCAGCACGCCGTTCTTCATGTCGGTCACCAGGCCGACACCGGCCTGGAGCGCGGACTGCATCGCGGTGTTGACCAGGATCGCGGGCATCAGGAAGTCGATGTAGGCCACGCCCTGCGGGAAGCCCGGCGTGTTCGCGATGCTGCTGAAGATCTGGCTGAACAGCGTCAGCATGATCAGCGGTTGCAGGACGCTGAAGACCACCATGCGCGGATCGCTGACGACCGCGCGGAGGGATCTCTGCGTCAGCACGAGGACCTGGGTGGCGAAACCGCTGCCGCGCCACGCGGTGGGGGTCGCCGCGGTGGGCGCCGGAGCGAGTGTGGAGGTCATGCCCATCTCCTGTTCAGGCGGCCTTGTTGGCGGCGAGGGTGAGGTACACGTCGTCGAGCGTCGGTTCGCCGAGGGCCAGTTCGGTGGCCTCCAGGCCGACCTCGTCGAGCGCGCGGACCACCACGGCCAGCTCGCGGGACGCGGTCACGGGCGCGGTGAGGGTGTTGTGCTCGACGTCGAGCACGGGGTGCAGGCCCGCCCGCACCAGCGACTCCACGGCCTTCGGCAGGTCCGTCGCGGAGGCGAGGGTCACGGTGACCGAGCGCTGGCCGACCTGGGCCTTGAGCTCGGAACTGGTGCCGGAGGCGACGACGCGGCCCTCGGACAGGACGGTGATCGAGTCGGCCAACCGGTCGGCCTCGTCCAGGTACTGCGTGGTCAGCAGCACGGTCGTGCCGTCGGAGACCAGCTTCTCCACGATCTCCCACATGCTCAGCCTGCTCGACGGGTCGAGCCCGGTCGTCGGCTCGTCCAGGAAGATCACGTCCGGGCGGCCGACGAGGCCCGCCGCCAGGTCGAGGCGCCTGCGCATGCCACCCGAGTAGGTGCGCGACGGGCGCTTCGCCGCGTCCGCGAGGTCGAACAGCTCCAGCAGTTCAGCGGCGCGCTGCCGCGCCTCCCGTGGGCTCGCGCCGAGCAGCCTGGCGATCAGCACCAGGTTGTCGGTGCCGGACAACTGCTCGTCCACGGCGGCGAACTGGCCCGTCAGGCCGATCCGGCTGCGCACGTCGTGCGCCTGCCCGACCACGTCGAACCCGCCGACCCGCGCGGTGCCGGAATCGGGCGGCAGCAACGTGGTCAGGACGTTGACGAGGGTCGTCTTGCCCGCGCCGTTGTGGCCCAGCAGGCCGAGCACGGTGCCCCTCGGTACCGCGATGCTCACCCCGTCGAGCGCCTTCACGTCGCCGAACGCCTTGACGACGTCCCGCGCCTCGATCATCAGGTCGGTCATTGCTCTCCCCCTGTCCGGATGGTGCCGTGCAGGAACAGCTCGACGAGCTGCTCCGATTCCGCCGCGCCCTCGCCGAACCCCTGGTGCTGCATGCGGTTCGTGAACACGAAGCCCATGAGCAGCCGGGCCGCCAGCAGCGGTTCGACCCGCAGCCGGTCGGCGTCGGGCTCGAACAGCTCGGCGACGCGCCGCATGACCCGCTGCATCTCCTCGGGCGGGCCCTTGCGCTCGCCGCCCTCCTTGTGCGGCTCGAACCCCGTGTCGCGCAAGGCGCTCATGAGCGACCAGAGGCGGTCGAGGTAGCCCGTGACGGCCTTGACCGCGCCGGTCAGCCGCTCCTCGATCGGGGCGGTCACCTCGATGCGGTCGATCAACTCGATCTCGGTGTTCGGCTCCATGGCGCTGCGCAGCGCGCACGTCAGCAGTTCCTGCTTGTCCTTGAAAGCCCGGAAGACCGTGCCCTCCGCGACCTCGGCGGCCTTGGCGATCTGGTTGGTGGTGACGTTCGCGCCGTGCACGAGCAGCAGCGGGATCGTGGCCTGGACGAGCGCTTCGCGGCGGTCTTCCAGGCTCATCGCCGGGGCTCGGCGGCGGCGGGGGGTGGCTTCGTCGGGCATGTCGCCACTGTATGAGTGAGCACTCACTCATGTCAAGGAGTGAGTGCTCACTCAGTCTAGCTCGCCCATACCACGGGGGTCCGACGATTCCCGTTCCAAGATCGCTACCTGTCCACAGGCGGGGTGGTTGTCCACAGTTTCGGAACTCGCGCTTCCCCGCTCCCGGCGCAGGTCGGAAGCTTGTGGGGACGGAACGGGCGGCAGAGAAGCGGGAGGTACGGCGATGGGGTGGAACACAACGGCGATCACGGTTGTCGGCGTGGTGGCGAGCGAGGTCACGCACCGGGAACTGGCCCTGGGCTACAGCCGTGCCACGTTCCGGGTCCTGTCCGTGGAGCGGCGGTACGACGCGGAGAAGAAGGACTTCGTGGACGGGGACAAGCTGTTCCTGAACGTGACGTGCTGGCGGCGGCTGGCCGACGAGGTGGGCAAGGCGCTGGCGAAGGGCGACTCGGTGATCGTCACGGGGAAGCTCCGCAACCGCGACTACGAGCTGGACGGCGAGCGCCGGAAGGTCTCGGAGATCGAGGCGGTGGCCGTCGGCGCGAACCTCCAGTGGGGGCGGGTGGTGGTCGAGCACAGCCGGACCGGCACGGCTGACGTGCCCATACCGGGCCTGCCGGACGTCGTCGCGCCCCGCAAGGAGGGTGAAGGAGTGCCGGAGGTGGTCGCCGTGCCGTTCTGACGGTTGGGGGTTGGGTGCGCGTCCGGTCGGGGTAACCCTCGGCCGGAGGTGGAGAAGATGCCCAATCCGAGCATCAAGGACGAGAAGATGTACCGGAAGCTGCGCGACGAGGGCGCCTCCCAGGAGAAGGCCGCGCGCATCGCCAACGCGAGTGCGAAGGAGGGAAGGTCGGAGATCGGCGCCAGGGGTGGCCGCGCCGCCAGTTACGAGGAGTGGACCGTGAAGGACCTGCGGAAGCGGGCGTCGGAACTTGACATCGACGGCCGGTCGGGCATGTCCAAGGATGAGCTGGTCAACGCGCTGCGCAACCACTGATCACGTACCCCGAAGGGGGTGTGTTGCAGGTGTGGGTGACCCTCGGCGGAGTTAACTCTTCAGTGTCGAAAGACGCGCTGCTGGCAACCGCGGTTCTTGCCCGATCGGCACCGCTCTACGATCGCGGCCATGGCCGAGTTCATTTACACCATGAAGAAGGTGCGCAAGGCGCACGGGGACAAGGTCATCCTTGATGACGTCACGATCATGTTCTACCCCGGTGCCAAGATCGGCGTCGTCGGCCCCAACGGGGCGGGCAAGTCGAGCGTCCTCAAAATCATGGCCGGTCTGGACACCCCGGGAAACGGTGAGGCGTACCTGGCTCCCGGCTACACGGTGGGCATCCTCCAGCAGGAGCCCCCGCTGAACGAGGAGAAGACGGTCCTCGGCAACGTCGAGGAGGGCCTCGGCGAGATCAAGGTGAAGCTCGACCGCTACAACGAGATCGCCGAGAAGATGGCCACCGACTACTCGGACGAGCTGATGGAGGAGATGGGGGCCCTCCAGGAGGACCTCGACCACGCGAACGCGTGGGACATCGACTCCCAGCTCGACCAGGCGATGGACGCGCTCCGGTGCCCGCCGCCGGACGCGGACGTGACCAAGCTGTCCGGTGGTGAGCGCCGCCGGGTCGCGCTGTGCAAGCTGCTGCTCAGCAAGCCCGACCTGCTGCTGCTCGACGAGCCCACCAACCACCTGGACGCGGAGAGCGTCCTGTGGCTGGAGCAGCACCTCGCCGGGTACGCGGGCGCCGTCCTCGCCGTCACGCACGACCGGTACTTCCTGGACAACCTCGCCGAGTGGATCCTGGAGATCGACCGCGGCAAGACCCACCCGTACGAGGGCAACTACTCGACGTACCTGGAGAAGAAGGCCGAGCGGCTGGCCATCTCCGGCAAGAAGGACCAGAAGCTCCAGAAGCGGTTGAAGGACGAGCTGGACTGGGTCCGGTCGGGTGCCAAGGCCCGCCAGGCCAAGTCCAAGGCCCGCCTCGACCGCTACGAGGAGATGGCGGCCGAAGCGGAGAAGACCCGCAAGCTCGACTTCGAGGAGATCCAGATCCCGCCGGGCCCGCGCCTGGGCAGCGTCGTGGTCGAGGTCAACGACCTGAAGAAGGGCTTCGGCGACCGGGTCCTGATCGACGGCCTGACGTTCGACCTGCCGCGCAACGGCATCGTCGGCGTGATCGGGCCGAACGGCGTCGGCAAGACGACGCTGTTCAAGACCATCGTCGGGCTCGAGGACCCGGACGAGGGCAAGGTCAAGGTCGGCGAGACGGTCAAGCTGTCCTACGTCGACCAGAACCGCTCGGGCATCGACCCCAAGAAGACCGTGTGGGAGACCGTTTCCGGCGGCCTGGACTACATCCACGTCGGCAACGTCGAGATGCCGTCGCGGGCGTACGTCAGCGCGTTCGGGTTCAAGGGTCCGGACCAGCAGAAGCCCGCGGGGGTGCTCTCCGGTGGTGAGCGCAACCGGCTGAACCTGGCCATGACCCTCCAGCAGGGCGGGAACCTGATCCTGCTGGACGAACCGACGAACGACCTGGACGTCGAGACGCTCGGCTCGATGGAGAACGCGCTGGAGCAGTTCCCCGGCTGCGCCGTCGTGATCTCGCACGACCGGTGGTTCCTGGACCGCGTGGCCACCCACATCCTGGCCTGGGAGGGCACGGACGAGGACCCGGCCAAGTGGTACTGGTTCGAGGGCAACTTCGAGGGCTACGAGAAGAACAAGCTCGTCCGCCTCGGCGCCGAGGCCGCGAGGCCTCACCGGGTCACCTACCGCAAGCTGACTCGGGACTGAGCCGGGACGCATGGCGGCGAGAGGCGAAGCGCAGGCGGACGTCGAGGTGAGCACGCTGGTCGTGCCCGCCTGGCGGCTGCGTTGGCGGGCACCGGAGCTCGCTCTGGTGCTCGGTGAGCGAGCCGTCGCGCTCGCCTCGACCCGCCGTGACGAGATCGACCGGTTGCGGGCGGAGTCCTTGGTGATCTTCGCCAGCAACCGGATGGGGCGCGGGGTCCGCATCGCCGACCGCGCCCTCGACGCGCTCCGCGCGTCGGACAAGGCGAAGGAGCAGGAGACCTCCTGGCGCCTGCGGATCGAACTGGCCGCGTGCGCGACCGCCGTCGGAGCCCCGTTGACGGGCTTCGGCGCGGTCCGCCCGGTGCTGGCGGCGGACGGCGTGCCGCACGCGCTCCGCGCCGCCGCGCTGGTCCAGGCGAGCGACTGCCTGGTCACCATCGGCCGCGGTCCGCAACTGGGCATGGCGTTGAGCGAGGCCGACCAGCTCTACGTGGCCGACACCCTGCTCGACGCCGACACCCGCCTGCTGCAACGCGGTCTTCTGCACGCCTCGGCTGCGGCGCAGCACCGCCGGTGGGGCGACCTCCAGGCGGCGACCGACGCGGCGGGCAAGGGCTTGGAGCTGCTGGCCGGGCTGGGCGACCCGTCCGTCGACAGCGGCCAGGTCAGGGCGAAGCTGACCCTGGAACTGGTCTGCGCCCTGATGGACTCCAACCGCCTCGGCGAAGCCTCCGAGGTCGGTTCCCCGCTGCTGGACCTCCCGGTCCGCGCCCCGTCCGCTGGGGACGTCGGCTGGCTGCGGCTGGCGCTCGCCACCCGCGTCCACCTGCCCGCGGGTCGGGTCGACCTGGCCCGCGGTCTGCTGCGCGACGCGGCGGACAGCGCTCAGCGCCACCAGTTGGACACCCTCCTCGCGGAGAGCCTGCTGGCGCTGGCCCACGTCCACGAGGTGTCCGGCGACCTGGCGGAAGCGTTGACCGACCTGCGTTCCGCCCACGCCGCCGAACGCCGTCGGGCCCGTGCCGTCTACGCCGTGCGCGCCCGGTTGGCCGCGGAGTTCTCCGGGGCGCACCGCCAGCCGGTGAGCCCGCACGAGCAGCTCGGCAGCCTGCTGCGCCCCGGCGACGGACGGCCGTCGTCCGCGCAGGGCGTGATGCGCGGCAGCCAGCCGCCCGCCGACGCCGTGCTGGCGCCCGAGCTGAAGCAGCAGCTCCGCCAGTGGCGGCCCACCCAGGTCCCCAAGCAGGAGGGCGTGCGGGTCAAGCGGTCCCTGCGCGCCGCCGAGGACATGACGGTCGAGGGCATCTCCGCGGCCCGCGCCCACGCGGCCGACCGCTGGCGCATGGTCCAGCCGTTCGGCGCGACCGCGCCGGACACCACGCAGGACTCCGCCGCCGACCCCGTCGCCCCCTCGGGCGGCAGGCGCCGGGCCGAGGACCGCGAGTCCGCGGCCACCGAGGTCCCGGCGACCCCCGCGCAGGGCGACGAGACCGCCGTCCCCGCCACCGGCCTGATCGCCGCCGCCGGGGCGATGCGCAGCGGTCGCCGCCGCGCCGCCCGTGAAGCGGCTGAGGACGACACCACGCCCACGCAGGCCTCGCCCGCGGAACCGTCGGCCCCCACAGCTCCCTGGGCCGCGCAGGAGGCCGCGCCGGAACCGGCTCCCGAAGCCGTTCCGGACAGCGCCTCCGACACGAGCCCCGAGGTCGCGAACGTCCTCGACTCCCTCGAAGCGGCGGGCCTGCTGAACAAACGCCGGTCGGGCGGGCGCAGGCGGGCACCCGACTCCGGGAACGAGGCGGAGCCGCCTCGACAGCCCGCCGAGTCCGCGGCCGCTCCTCAGCCGGAGCCGCCGTCCGAGCCCGCTCAGCCGCAGGCGGCGGAAACCCCGAAGTGGCGCGTGGAGCCCCCGCCGCGCCTCCGCTCCGAGGACGACCAGCCGAAACCGCCGCCGTCGGACCTCTTCGACGCCCCGACCACGGTCCACCCCGCCGTCGGCGCGGACGGCCTGCCGGTGGAGCGCCCGTCGACCGGTCTCGGCGCGGCCTTCGCCAAGGGCCCGGCGATCCCCACCGCCCGCGCCCCCCAAACCCCCTCGGCCCTGGAGCCCCCGCGCCCACCCGAGTCCCCGCGCCGGCCAGACGCGAACCCGGCGGCCGACCACAACACCGGCACCCCCCACGTGGGCCCCGACTTCCGCCTGGACGCGGATTCCCTGGGCCGCTCCGGTTTCCGCCCAGCCTCGAACCGCCCGCCCGCGGAGCAGCCGTTCCCGGCGGAGGGCGCCGCGGATTCCCCACGTCCTCAAGCGGCCACACCGGGCCACCCGGACTTCAGGCTGTCCGCCGATTCCTTCGGCCGCGACGGCTTCCGAACCGCCAACCCCCCGGCGGACCCCACCCCCACCACTCCGCACGACTGGCCCTCCGCCGCCACGGGCCACGACGCGCCCCTCACCCCCGACCTGCCGACTGCCTCCGGCACCCCGGACTGGGCCCACGACGGCGGCTCCGGCTCGGCGCCCGGTCACAGTTCGACGTCGCGGTCACCGGACTGGTCGGCGACCACCGCGTCGAACCGCAACGGCGGCTCGGGCGCGGACCAGCCGGGCTGGGCACCGGACACCGCGCAGGCCGCGAGCCACCCCGCCGAACCAGGAACCCGAACCGGGCAGCACCAGGACAACGGGCGCGACGCGGAACCGAACTGGGCCGCGGGCGGCACACCCGGTCAGGCCACCGGCCATCAACCCGACTCCGCTTCCCACTCGACCGACTGGGCCACGACGAACGACACCACCGCGAACGAGGGTCGCTCGACCCCCGGTTGGGCCACGGGTGGCGGTCCCGGTTCGCACGCGCCGGACTGGACGTCCGGCGTGCCACGCCCAGCCGAAACCGGCCCGGCCCACGGCGGCCCCCGATCCACGGACCCGAACGGCGGCCCCGCCCAGAACCACCAGCAGGACCCCGGCCTTGGCCAGGGGTTCGCCGACGCACCGGACTGGGCCACGACGGCCGATCGAGCACCGACCGCACCCCCCGAGACCCGACCAGGGCAAGACGACTTCGGCCCTGACCCGCGCACCCAGACAGACCAGGGCTTCGTAGCCGGTTCACGGCAGGCGGCAGGCAGCAGTCCCGATCCAGAGTCGCGCCACCGGTCCGATCAGGGCTTCGGCGCCGACCCGCGCTACTCCGTCGACATCGACGGCTTCGGCGATGGCTTCCAGTCCGACCACGGCACGGGACGTCAGGGGACGAGCCGGTCCTCCGACGCGGGCCGGGAGTCCAACGCCGGCCACGAATTCTCCGCAGGCCACGATTCCGACACCGGTCATGACTTCGGCGCCGGACGTCAGACCGACGCCGGTCGCGAGTTCGCCGCAGGCCATGAGTCCGGCGCTGGTCGCGAGTTCGCCGCGGGCCACGATTCCGGCGCTGGTCATGACTTCGGCGCTGGGCGCCAGTCCGACAGTGGTCGCGAGTTCACCGCCGGGCGCCAGTCGGACCAGGATGCCGGGACGCGGTCGGCCGCAGGCTCGGGTTCCGACCAGTCGGCTCGGGTCGAGTCCGACTCGCCGACCTGGGCCCCTGGCGTGCGTCCCACCTGGGACCCCAGCTTCACGCCGACCGGCGTGGGGGACTCCGGTTTCACACCGACCGGCACAGCGGACTCCGGCTACACACCTGCCGGCGCAGGGGACTCCGGCTTCACGCCGACCGGCGCGGGGGACTCCGGCTTCCCATCGACCGGTGCGGGTGACCCCGGCTTCACGCCCGGCGACGCGCGGGACTCCGGCGGTTACCCCGGTTCCGGGGCCCGGACGTCCGGTGTCGGGGCGGACTTCTCCGACTTCTCGTACGGCGCCGACTTCGCGCACCTGTCGTCCGCGCCCGACTCCCTCACCGTCCCCCAACCCCCGACGGCGCCGACGCCGGAGCACGAGCCGGACCAGGTCCCCGCGGTCCCGGAGCCGGACCAGATTCCGCCGATCCCGGACCCCGATCCGATCCCGCAGCCTGCGCCCATCCCGATGCCGCCGACCAGCAGCGGGTTCGACCTCGGGCGGTCGCGGTTCCTGACGTCTGCCGACGTCGAGGACGACCTGCCCGAACTCCCCAGGCGCGTGCCCGCCGAGACACCACCCGCGGAACCGGACCCGTTCGTGACGGCCGTCGTGGTCGGTGACCGGACAATCGAGGTCCCCAGCGCGGCGCGGGCGTCGCGGCGGCACAAGAGCGACCTGAGCCTGGCCGAGCTGCTGACCGAGGCGCTGGTGGCGTACGAGACCGGTCGCCGGTCCGATCCGGAAGCGGACCAGACGGCGAGCGAGGAGATCGCGGACTGGATCTCGTCGGCTGAGACGCCTGTGTCGCCGATCTCACCGGATCGGCTGGAACGGGCCGGGCACCACGTGGCGGAGCCGCACCCGGAGCCCGCGCCCGAACCCGAGCCGCGGCCGAGGGCTCAGCCGACCGACTCCGAGAAGACGACCTACTTGACGCCGGTGCGGGACGTCGAGTCGACCGCCCCCATCTGGGAGTCCGGTCCGGACGGCGAGCCCGATCCGCCCTACGACAGATGGACGCTTCCCGAATCATGAGAATATGATTTGAGGTTTTAATAAGGTTTCCGGCCAGTAACACACCCTGGTCTACGAGAAATACGAGAAAAGTCGCGTTAAACGGCTTTCCCGAAAGTAGTCCAGGTTGTTCGATTCAGTACCCAGGGCATTGCCACCCCGTTCGAACCGGCCATCTACTGTGGTCCACGGACCCGGTACACAGAGGTGCCGGATAGCTTGGAGAGTCGCCTGAACATGACCTCGACTGGAGCCCCGTCCCGTTCCGAGCTCGATGCCGGCCGCGCCGAGCCAGGCGAAAGCCGATCGGCCAGCCCCGAGCAGGTTCGGGATGAATTGATCGAACGGGCTGCCGCCGCCGCGCCGGAACTCGCCGATCTCATCCGTTTGTACTACCGCCACGTGCCCGCCGAGGAAGTCAACGACGACGACCCCGTGGACCTGCTGGGCGCGGTGCGGTCGAACCACCAACTCGCCGAGTCGCGGGTGCCGGGCCGTCCGGCCGTGCGCATCCTGAACCCGACCCGCGCGCACGACGGCTGGGCGTGCCCGGTCACGGTCGTGCAGGTCGTGACCGACGACATGCCGTACCTGGTCGACTCCGTCGCCTCCGAGCTGACCCGCGGCGGTGTCCAGGTCCAGCGCGTGGTGCACCCGATCGTCGTGGTCCGCCGCGACCCGGTGACCGGCGCGCTGCACGAGGTCCTGCCGCTCGCGGACCCGTCGGCGCCGCCCGCCGAGGCCATCGCCGAGTCGTGGATGAACATCGAGGTCGACCTGATCACGGACCCGGACCGGGCCCGTGAGCTGGAGACCCGGCTGCACGCGGTGCTCAACGACGTCCGCGAGGTCGTCGAGGACACCGACAAGATGACCACGACGGCCCACCAGCTCGCCGACCACCTGGAGAGCGACCCGCCGCGGCTGTCGGAGGACGAGACGAGCGACGGCGCGAAGCTGCTGCGCTGGCTCGCCGACGACCACTTCACCTTCCTCGGCTACCGCCAGTACGAGCTGATCCGCGACGACCCCGCGACCAACGGCGAACCGGCGCTGCGAGCCGTGCTCGCCTCGGGTCTCGGCGTGCTGCGCCAGGACAGCCTGGCCGCGCGCAGCCTGACGGCCGGGCCGGACGCGGGCGCGCAGGCGCTGTCGCCGGAGCTGCTGGTGCTGACGCAGGCCAGCGCGCAGTCGAGCGTGTACCGCTCGGTGTACCCGTACTACGTGGGCGTGAAGACGTTCGACGCCGACGGCAACGTGACCGGAGAGCACCGGTTCCTCGGCGTGTTCGGCACGACCGCGCTGCACGAGGACGTGTTGGACATCCCGGTGATCGAACGCCGCGTGCGCGACGTGATCCACCGCGCGGGTTTCCCGCTGCACTCGTACTCGGGGCAGCGGATGCTGGAGGTCGTCCAGAACTACCCGCGCACCGAGCTGTTCTCGGTCGACGCCGACACGCTCTACGCGACCGTCGCCGGGGTCATCGCGCTCGCGGAGCGCCGCAGGCTGCGGCTGTTCCTTCGTCGGGACCCGTACGGCCGCTTCTACTCGTGCCTGGTGTACCTGCCGCGCGACCGCTACACGACGACGTCGCGGCTGGCCATGCAGGAGGTGCTGATCGGCGCGCTCGGCGGCGTGAACCTGGAGTACAGCGCGCGGATAGGGGAATCGGCCCTCGCGCGCGTGCACTTCATGGTGCACACCGATCCCGCTCGCGGCGCGGTCGAGGTCGACACCGCGGACCTCCAGAACCGCCTGGCCGAGGCCGTGCGGAGCTGGGACGACCGGATGGTCGACGCCGTGCTGGCCGAGCAGGCCGACGGCGGGCAGAACGGCGGTCTGGGCACCGAGTCGGCCAACGAGCAGGGCCAGCGGTTCGCCGTGGCGTTCCCGGAGGCCTACAAGGAGGACTTCTCCGCCGCGGACGGCCTCGCCGACTTCCGCCGCATCGAAGCGCTCCGACCGGGCGACCTGGACATGGTGTTCTACGTGCCGGAGGACGCCGAGCCGGGGGAGCGGCGGTTCAAGCTGTTCCTGGCGGGCGACCGGATCACGCTGTCGCAGGTGCTGCCGATGTTGCAGCGCATGGGTGTCGTCGTGGTCGACGAGCGCCCGTACGACCTGGTCCGCGAGGACGGCGTGAAGTGCTGGATCTACGACTTCGGCCTGCGCATCGAGCCGAAGATCCTGGACCGGCTGAACACCTCGGACCTGGACACCGTGCAGACCCGCTTCCAGGAGGCGTTCGCCGCCGCGTGGCGCGGTGAGGCGGAGGTCGACGGCTTCAACACGCTGGTGCTGCAAGCCGGTCTGACCTGGCAGCAGTCGGCGATGCTGCGCGCGTACGCGAAGTACCTGCGCCAGGCGGGTACTCCGTACAGCCAGGACTACATCGAGGACGTCGTGCTCGGCCACACGGAGGTCGCGAGCGAGCTCGTGCACCTCTTCGAGGCCCGGTTCGACCCGGCGCTGGACGACGCGAACCGGTCCGCGCGCACGGAGTCGATCACCAACGGCCTGGTGAAGCTGATCGACGACGTGACGAGCCTGGACGCGGACCGCATCCTGCGCAGCCTGCTCACGCTCGTGCAGGCCACGCTGCGGACGAACTACTTCTTCCGCGACGCGAGCGGCAACGCCCGGCCGTACCTGGCCGTGAAGCTGAACCCGCAGGCCATCCCGGAGCTGCCGCAGCCCCGGCCGCGGTTCGAGATCTTCGTGTACTCGCCCCGCATCGAGGGCGTGCACCTGCGCTTCGGCGCAGTCGCGCGCGGCGGTCTGCGCTGGTCGGACCGGCGCGAGGACTTCCGCACCGAGGTGCTGGGCCTGGTCAAGGCGCAGGCCGTGAAGAACGCGGTCATCGTGCCGGTCGGCGCCAAGGGCGGGTTCGTCGTCAAGCGCCCGCCTACCACCACAGGCGACACGGGGCTGGACCGCGAGGCGTTCCTGGCGGAGGGCATCGCCTGCTACCGGCAGTTCATCTCCGGTCTGCTGGACCTGACGGACAACCTCGACTCGGGCAAGGTCATCCCCGCGCCGCAGGTGGTCCGGCACGACGGCGACGACACGTACCTGGTGGTCGCGGCGGACAAGGGCACCGCCCAGTTCTCCGACATCGCCAACGAGGTCGCCGTCTCCTACGGCTTCTGGCTCGGTGACGCGTTCGCCTCCGGCGGCTCGGTCGGCTACGACCACAAGGCCATGGGCATCACCGCCAAGGGCGCGTGGGAGAGCGTGAAGCGCAACTTCCGCGAGCTGGGCGTGAACACCCAGTCCGAGGAGTTCACCGTCGTCGGCGTCGGCGACATGTCCGGCGACGTGTTCGGCAACGGGATGCTGCTGTCCGAGCACATCCGCCTGGTGGCCGCGTTCGACCACCGGCACATCTTCATCGACCCGACCCCGGTCGCCGCGCCGTCGTTCGCCGAGCGCAAGCGGCTCTTCGAGTTGCCGCGCTCGTCGTGGGCGGACTACGACCTGTCGCTGATCAGCGCGGGCGGCGGTGTCTGGCCGCGCACGGCCAAGTCCATCCCGCTCACCGCCGAGGTGCGCGAGGCGCTCGGCATCGACGACGGCGTCGAGAAGCTGTCGCCGCAGGACCTGATGAAGGCGATCCTGCTGTCGCCGGTCGACCTGCTGTGGAACGGCGGCATCGGCACGTACGTCAAGGCCGCGGCCGAGACGCACACCGAGGTCGGCGACAAGGCCAACGACGGCCTGCGCGTCAACGGCGCCGACCTGCGGGTCAAGGTCGTCGGCGAGGGCGGCAACCTCGGTCTGACCCAGCGCGGCCGGATCGAGTTCGCCCGCAAGGGCGGCAAGGTCAACACCGACGCGCTGGACAACTCCGCCGGTGTCGACTGCTCCGACCACGAGGTCAACATCAAGATCCTGCTGGACCAGCTCGTCCGCGAGGGCAAGTTCGACCAGGCGCAGCGCGACGAGCTGCTCGGCCAGATGACCGACGAGGTCGGCGAGCTGGTGCTGGCGGACAACTACTCGCAGAACGCCGTCATGGGCGTGAGCCGGGCGCACGCCGTGCCGATGCTGTCGGTGCACGCGCGGCTGGTCGCGGACCTGGAGCAGCGCGGCGTCCTGGACCGCGAACTGGAGGCGCTGCCCAGCGCCGCCGAGTTCCGGGCCATGGAGAAGGCGGGCAGCGGCCTCACGTCGCCCGAGCTGTGCTCGCTGCTCGCGCACGTGAAGCTCGCGCTCAAGGAGGACGTGCTCGCCAGCGACCTGCCGGAGGTGGAGACGTTCGCCCGCAAGCTGCCGGGGTACTTCCCCAGCGAGCTGCGCGAGCGCTTCACCGACGTGATCCCGGCGCACCCGCTGCGCAAGCAGATCACGACGACGGTGCTGGTCAACGAGGTCATCGACGGGGCGGGCATCTCGTACCCGTTCCGGTTGACCGAGGAGATCAGCGCGTCCCCGACCGACGCGGTGCGCGCGTTCGCCGTGGTGACCGAGATCTTCGGCCTCAAGGCGCACTGGGACGAGATCCGGGGGCTCGACAACCTGCTCGACACGGCTGTCGCGGACGAGATGGTGCTGGAGTCCCGGCGGCTGCTCGACCGCGCGTCCCGGTGGCTCCTGTCGAACCGCCCGCAGCCCCTCCAGGTCGGGTCCACGATCTCCCGGTTCGCGGGTGTGGTGTCCGAGCTGGCGGACAAGATCCCGGACCTGCTCCAGGGGCGCGAGCGCACGTCGTTGGAGCTGCACGTCGCCCGGCTGGTCAACGCGGGCGTGTCGCAGGACCTGGCGTGCCGGGTGGCCTCGCAGCTCTTCACGTACAGCCTGCTGGACATCACGGAGATCGCGGAGCTGGCCGAGCGCGAGGCCGGGGACGGCACCGGGCTGCTGCCCGAGCGGTCCCACCTGGAGACGGCCGAGCTGTACCACGCGCTGTCCGAGCACCTCGGCATGGACCACATGCTGAGCTCGGTGAGTTCGCTGGAGCGCGGGAACCGCTGGCACGCGTTGGCGCGGCTGGCCCTGCGGGACGACTTCTACTCGTCGTTGCGGGCCATCACGCTGGACGTGCTGCGGATCTCGGACCCCGGCGACAGCGCGGAGGAGAAGATCGCCACCTGGGAGCAGATGAACGCATCCCGGCTCGGCCGGGCTCGGGCGGCGCTGGAGGAGATCAACCAGGCCAACCGGTTGGACCTGGCCACGCTGTCCGTCGCCGCGCGGCAGATCCGCAGCATGGTGCTGTGACGTGAGCGGTGCGAAGGCCCCCGGAGCCGGTCGGCTCCGGGGGCCTTCCGCCGGTTTTGGGGGGTGTTCGTGCGGCTCTCGATGACCGCTGAGCAGGCGCTCGCCACGCGGATGCGGGCTCAGCGCCTGGTCGCTCCTGCTGCCGACCTCCGTGACGTCGTCGCCTTGCAGGCGCAGGACGTGCGGGCCGTCGAGGTGGCCGCGGCCAACCGCGGCCTGGCCGTCGAGGGGGTGCGGACCTGGGCGATGCGGGGCACGCTGCACCTGCTCCACCCGGCTGACGCGCGGTGGGTCGTCGGCCTGCTCGGCCCGCACTTCATCGCCGTCGGTGCTCGTCGGCGCGCTCAGCTCGGGTTGGACGACGAGCTGTGCGCCCGTGCGCTGGCGGCGTTCGGGGAGGTCCTCCAGGAGCCGAAGGACCGCGCCGACACCGTTCGCGCGCTGGCGGAGGTGGGGGTCGTGGTGGACCCGCGGAGCCAGGCGCCCGCGCACCTCCTCGCCTTCGCGGCCAACTCCGGTGTCGTCCAGCGCGGTCTGGACGACAGGTACGGCCTGCTCGAAGGAGGGGACGACGACCCGCGCGGCCTCGTCGACCTGCTCCACCGCTACCTGGAGGCCTACGGGCCCGCGACGGTCGAGGACTTCGCCGCCTGGACGGGGCTCAGGCTGGGGGACGTTCGGCGGATCCCGCTGGAAGGCCTGTGGGACACGGGGTTCGGGCTGGTGCCGGAGGGCACGGTGCCCGCCGAGCCGTCCGGGGCCACCAGGTTCCTCGGGCACTTCGACACCTACCTGCTCGGCTACCGCGACCGGTCGCTGGCCCTGTCCCCGGCCGACGCCCCGGAGGTCCAGACGGGCGGCGGGTTCCTCACCCCGCACGTGGTCGTGGACGGGCGGGTGGTGGGTACCTGGAAGCGGGAGGGCGACGAGGTGGTGGTCAGCCCGTTCCCGCCCGGACGGGGTGGGGAAGTCCGGCGGTCGGCGGGCGAGGACACTCGTTAGGCTGAGGAATTCCACAGACTTGCAGGAGGCGCGTTCCGTTGGGTGTGTTCGTCACGGGTGTCCGGCCGCGGTGGTCGGACATGGATGCGTTCGGCCACGTCAACCACGCCAACACGGTGACGCTGTTGGAGGAGGCGCGGATCGACCTGCTGTTCACGGAGGCCGCGCGGCACGGCGTGACGGACATGACGCAGGGCGTCGTGGTGGCCCGGCTCGTGGTGGACTACATAGCGCCGATCGTGTTCACGGGTGACGAGATCGTCGTGGAGATGTCGGTGCGCGAGCTGCGCACGGCGTCGTTCCTGCTGGACTACACCGTGCGGAACCAGCGCGGTGACGACAGCGTTGTCGTGACGAAAGCGGAAACGCTGCTGGTGCCCTACAACGTGACGGCCGCACGGCCGCGGCGTCTCGACGAAGCCGAGCGCGACTTCCTCGCGGGCTGGCGTGCCGGAGGTAACGGTGCCTGAGTTGGTCCTGGCCGATCCCGCCGAGAGGGACGACCTCGGCGCGTTCGTGGCGCGTGCCGTCCGGTTGGAGCCGCAGGCGGTGGTCCGGCTGCGCAACCGCGGTGACAGCGGCCTGGTGGACGCGTGGGTGGCGACGCCGTTCGACGCGCTGGCCACGCGCACGGTCGCGGGGCACCTCGAACCGTCGGACGTGACGGTGTCGGGCAGCGACCTGCTGATGGGGCTGGCCGTCGTGCGCAGCGCCACGGTCGACCCCGGTCCGGCGAAGGACCTGATGTGGCGTTCGGCGCTGCCGCCGACGGCGGGCTGGCTGCCGGTGGACCGGCTGCCCGGCAGCGTCGTGTCCGGGCTCGCGGACGAGGGCGTGGCGGTGGCGCGGGAGAACGCGGGCCCGCACGGCACGCCGCCCGCGTCGCTGCTGGACCAGACGGTGATCACGGTCAGCGGGTCCGGCCTGGACGTGAAGGTGCCGCTGAGGTGCCTGTTCGCGCTGTCCGGGATGGGCTTCCTCGGCACGACCGAGGAGGACGAGGTGCGCGTGACCGCGACGGACTCGTGGCTGCGGATCGACGCGCGGTTCGGCGCGATCGTCCGCCGACGGCACTCGATGCTGCCTCTGCTCGTGTGAGCCGACATCGGATTTCGACTACGGTGGCGGTACTGCTTTAGTCGCGTCCGTCGGGGTGGGGGAGGCGCGTGGAATTCCGGGTCCTGGGGCCGATCGAGGCGTTCGTGAACGGCGTCGCGGTGCCCGTCGGCGGGCCCAAGCCGCGCACGATGCTGGCGCTGCTCGCCGTGCACGCGGGCCGGGTCGTCTCGCAGGACCAGTTGGTGGACGCCGTGTGGGGCGAGGAGCCCCCTGAGCAGACCCGTGCCGCCGTCTACACCTACGTGTCGACGCTGCGGCGCGCGTTCGCCGACGAGGCGGACGCGATCTCGCGCACCGGTGGCGGCTACCTGCTCGCCGCCGGGCTCGACCAGGTCGACCTGCACGTGTTCAGCGCCGAGGTCGTCGCGGGGCGCAGGGCTCTCGCGGACGGCGACCTCGAAGAGGCCGCGGCGCGCTTCACCGCCGCGCTGGCCGTGTGGCGCGGACCGGCGCTGGGCGGTGCGCAGGGCCGGTGGGCCGAGGGCGAGCGGTCCCGGCTGGAGGAGTTGCGGCTCGCCGCGCTGGAGGACCGCGTCGACGCCGAGCTGGCGATCGGGCGCGGGGCCGCGCTGGTCGGGGAGCTGGGCGCCGCCGTCGCCACGCACCCGCTGCGCGAACGCCTGCGCAGCCAGCTCATGCTCGCGCTGCACCAGTCGGGCCGCCAGGCGGACGCGCTGGCCTGCTACCGGGAGGGCCGCCAGGTCCTGCTGGACGAGCTGGGCCTGGAGCCGGGGCAGGCGCTGCGCTCGACGCACGACCGGATCCTGCGCTCCGACGACGAACCACCCGCGCCGCCCGTGTCGAGGCTGGAGGCCGTGGAGGTGGTCGTCGCGCCGCAGCGGCCCAGCCAGCTCCCGTTCCACATCGCCGACTTCACCGGCCGAGCGGGCGAGGTCGCCCAGCTCTCGGAGCACCTGTCCTCGACAGGCCCCGCGGTGCGGCTCTGCGCGATCTCCGGCAAACCGGGCGCGGGCAAGTCGACGCTGGCCATGCACGTCGCGCACGCCGTCCGCGACCAGTTCCCCGACGGCCAGCTCTACGCGACCCTGCGCGGTGTCCAAGCCGTGCGCGCGGACCCGGCCGAGGTGCTGGCGGGGTTCCTGCGCGCGCTCGGCGTCGCGGACCCGGCGCTGCCCGCCGACCTCGACGAACGCGCCCAGCTCTACCGCACCCTGCTGGCCGACCAGCGGGTGCTCGTGGTGCTGGACGACGCCGCCGACGAACGCCAGATCCGCGACCTGCTCCCCGGCAGCCCCACCTGCGCCGTGCTCGTGACCAGCAGGGAACGGCTCGGCGCGCTCGGCGGCGCCGCGCAGTTCGGCCTGGACGTGCTGGACGAGGCGGAGGCGTTCGACCTGCTCGACCGGGTCATCGGCGACGGTCGCGCGCGGGCCGAACCGGAGGCCGCGCAGGACATCGTGCGGTTGTGCGGACGGCTGCCGCTGGCCGTGCGCATCGCGGGCGCCCGCCTCGCCGCCCGCCCGCAGTGGAAGCTCGGACGCCTGGCCGACCGGCTGCGGGTGCAGCGCCGGGTGCTCCAGGAGTTGACGCTGGGCGACCTGGAGGTGCGCGGCAGCCTGGCGCTGAGCTACGACGGCCTGGCCGCCCGCGAACGCGCCGCGCTGCGCCGCCTCGGCCTGCTCGACGTGTCGACGTTCGGCGGCTGGCTGGTCGCCCCGCTGATCGACTGCCCGCCGGACGAGGGCGAGGAGGTCGTCGAGCGGCTGGTGGACGCCCAGCTCCTCGACGTCGTGACCAGCGACGACAGCGGTCTGCTGCGCTACCAGGTGCACGACCTGACCCGAGCGTTCGCGCGGGAACGGGGAGACGCTGAGGAGTCGGAGGCCGAGATCCGCGCGGCCTGCACCCGTGCCGCCGAGACGTGGCTGACGCTCGTGGAGACCGCGGGGGAGCGGATGCCGCACGCCCAGTTCGGCGACCGCGCGACCCCGACCCCGTCGCCCTACCTCGACGACGGTGTGGCCGCGGAGCTGCTCGCCGACCCCGAGGCCTGGTTCGACGCCGAGCAGTCGGACCTGGTCGGTGTGGTCGAGCGGATCAGCGAACTGGACCTCACCGACATCGCGACCAGGCTGGCCGCCGCGCTGTGCTCGTCGCGGTTCTCCGTCCGCAACCTGTTCGGCCAGTGGTGGCGCACCCACTCGGCCGCGCTGGCCGCCGCCCGCCGGGTCGGCGACCGCACCGGCGAGGCGCGGCTGCTGTCCGGCCTCGGCTGGCTGCGCTACGAGCAGGACCGCTTCGACGAGGCCTCCGGCTACTTCGAGCAGGCGCTGGAGGCGTACGCGCACACCGCCGACGCCCGCGGCCAGGCCCTGACCCGGTTGGCGTCGAGCACCGTGCGCCGCGAGCGCGGCGAGCTGACCAAGGCGCACGAGTCGCTGGAGCTCGCGCTGGTGGAGCTGCGCGAACTGGACGAGCCGCACGCCGTCGCCCAGACCGAGCACGAGCTGGGCCGGGTGCTCACCGAGCAGGGCGACCTGGACGACGCGCTGGAGACGTGCGAGCGGACCCTCGCCGCCTACCGGTCGTTCGACGACCGGCGGGGCACGGCCATCGCGCTCCGGTCGGTCGGCATAGTGCTCCGCGCGGCAGGCAGGCTGGACGAGGCCGCCCAGCGCTGCGAGGCGGCCGTCGACATCATGCGCGGGCTCGGCGACCGGCTGATGTCGGCCTACGCCGTGCAGGCCCTGGCGAAGGTCCGCATCCGCCAGGGCCGCGGCGACGCCGTGCGCAGCGACCTGCTGGAGTGCCTGGCCACGTGCAACGACATGCAGGACGGCTTCGGCCAGGCGCTGCTGCTGCGCACGCTGGGCGAGCTGGAGTCGGCGGCGGGCCGCCCGGAGGTGGCCCACCGCTACCTGGAGCGCTCCCTGGAGTGGTGGACCGCGCTGGGCCTGCCGGTGTGGCGGGCCCGCACGCTGCGCGACCTGGTGTCCGTGCTGACCGCTCTCGGCGACCGGCCAGCGGCCGACCTGGCGTGGACCGAGGCGCTGTCGATCTTCGAGCGGCACGGCAGCCGGGAAGCGCGGGAACCACGCCCGCAGAGCGTCCTCAACCCCGCGTGACGGTCCGGTCGACCCGGTGCGCGACGAACCGGTCCGGCCCGGTGAGCAGCGCGGGGTCCTCGTCGGGCAGCAGATCGGTCGAGTTGACCGCGACCCCGCCCGCTTCCAGCGCCTCCAGCGAGGTCGCCATCCCGACGACCACCACCGAGTCGCCGGGCCCGCTCAGCACGATGCCCCCGACGTAACCGGGCACCTCCCGCAGCGCGGGCTTGATCCGCTCCTCGAACCCGCGCTCGCCCGCGGCTTTCCGCGCCTCGCTCATCGGCCCGTCGAAGTGGACCAGCGAGACCGCGGCGGGCTCCTGGTCGCCCGCGGCTCCGCTCCAGCGGTCCAGCACGGTGAACTCGCCGCCGTCGTCGTGCAGCGACAGCACCACCTGCCTGCCGGTGCCGATCTCGGTCATCAGGTGCGCGACGGCGGCGCCGCTCGGGATCTGGTCGGTGTGCTCGATCTTGGCGAACATCCGGTCACCTCCGGGGTAGTGGCTGTCGACCGGAATGCTCGTCCTGGAGGCGCTGTCCGCGCCTCAGTGCGACCACGTAGGTCAGCCACGCAACCCGGTGCGGGCCACCCAACCCGCGACCTGCGTCCGGTTGGTCAGCCCGAGCTTGCCCAGCACGTTCCGCACGTGCGTCTCGACGGTCCGCTCGGACAGCACCAGCCGTTCGGCGATGGCCCGGTTGGGCAGCCCTTCCCCGACCAGCCCGGCGATCTCGCGTTCACGGGCGGTCAACGTCGCCACCCCGCCGCGCACGCCCGTCAGCTCCTCCACCAGCGCCGTCGCCTCGGCCGTCGCGGGCGCCATGCCCAGTTGCCGACTCAGGTGCAGGCAGTCGTCCAGGTGCTCGACCGCGCCGGGCGCCGACGCGGCGACCAGCGCCCTGGCCATGGTGAGGTGGGCGACGGCCAGGCAGGGGAGCGCGCCGATCCGCCGCTCCATCGTGATGGCGTCCCGCAGGTGCGCCACCGCCTCGTCGTGCCTGCCGAGCACCGTCGCGAACTCCCCGAGGTGACGGCTGATCGACCCGTCGACCCCCGTGCTCGCGTTCCCGTAGTACGCCCCGAGCGGGGCGATCAGGTCGTGCGCCAGTGCGACCGTCGCCCGGTCGCCGAGCGCCGCCGCGAGCCTGCCGGAGTACGTTACCGTGCCCAGCCACCGCCCGTCGACGGGCAGGTCCGCGAGCAGCGGCGCGAGCTGCCTCAACCGCAGCAGCGCGCGGTCCCGGTGCCCGCTCAGGAGCAGGTGCGAGCCGTGGATGGCCATGATGATCGGGATGTCCTCACCCGCCGCCAGCCCAGGTGGGTCCACGGCCTCGGGCTGCCCGGTCCAGCGGCTGAGCTGCCACCGGAAGGCGAGGTAGAACCCCTGCGCGGAGATGTCCTCGGTGCGCGCGGACACCTCGTCGAACGCCCGTGCCAGCCGGTCGGCCTCGGCGAACCGGCCCACCAGCAGAGCGCGGCAAGCCTTGGCGCGCAACAGGTGCCACCGGGCGAGCGGCCAGCCGAGCCGGTCGACCATGGCCTCCAGGTCGATGAGCTGGGAGTCGACCTCGGCCATCGACCCGAGCTGCATGGCGGCGTCGATCCGCCAGATGTGGCCCCACAGCGAGGCTTCCGGCACGCCGAGGGCGAGCATCCGGCCGCCGAGCCGCAACTGCTCGGGGACGTCCGTCGGCCTGCCCGCGAGCACGTGGCGGGCGCTGAGCGCGCGGTGCAGGGCATCGGTGTCGCCGTGCCGCTCGGCCATCTCCAGCGCGCGAGCGCTCAGCGGTCCCGCCCGGCCGAAGTCGTCCAGGTCCACCAGTGCGGCCGCGTGCTGGGCGAGGACGCGGGCGTGCCGGGGGCTGTCCTCGTCGCCGAGCACGGCCCGCGCCCGCGCGCAGAGCTGGGCGACCGGTCGGCTCGGCGGCCCCTGCACGTCCCGCACCACGACCGCCGCTCGCGCCAGCGCATCCTCGTCGCCGGTCCGGTCCGCCAGGTCCGCGGCGGCCCGGCAGTGCTCGACCGCCTCGGTCACCAACCCCGCCCGGTGCGACGCCCCCGCCGTCGACAGCAGGCAGTCGAGGCGCTCGACGTCGTTGTCCAGCAACGGGAGCACGCGTCCGTACCAGCCCGCGGCGTCGTCGAACGCCTGCCGCTCCACGGCTTCCGCGGCCGCTTCGCGGCAGGCGCCGATCGCGGCGGCCCGGCTGGCCGGGTCCACGACCGCGCGCAGCCGGTGCCGGGCCCGCTCCGACGCCGTCGTGACCACCTCGGCGAGCCCGCGGTGCCACTCGATCCGGTCGTCCCGCGACAGCCCGTCGTACCGGGCTTCCCGGACCAGCGCGTGCGACCAGCGCACGGTGCCCGGCGCGCCGGGGTCGTCGACGAGCACGCCCGCCCGCACGGCCTCCGCCACCGCCGTCCGGTCGGCCCGCAGCACCGCCAGGTCCACCTCGTCGCCGAGCACCGCGGCGGCGTCCAGCAGGCGACCGCACCCCGCGCTCAGCCCGGCGAACCGGCGCCGCGCCAGGTCGACCGGCGCGCCCGGATCGGCCGCGCGGGCGATCTCCCTGACGTACAAGGGGATTCCGCCGCTGCCGCGCAGCACCGCCGACACCCGTTCCGGGTCGGCGTCGGCTCCCAGGTACTCCGCCACCTCGTCGCGGCCGAACGGACCGAGCCGCACCTCGTGCGCGCCGGACAGCCCGTCGAGCGGCGTCCGGCTGGTCACCACGACCAGGAGCCCGGCCTCCGCGCACAGGTACCGCAGCAGCCGCAGCGACGCGTCGTCCGCCCAGTGGAAGTCCTCCAGCACCAGCGCTTCCGGCCGGGCCGCGAGCACCGCGTCGGCGCACCGCGCGATGGCCTGGAACCGCGCCGCAGGAGCCGGGTCCACGCACAGCAGGTCCGGCGCCAGCCCCAGCGCCCGCGCGTGCGGCCCGCCCAGCAGCCGCGTCCACGGCCAGAACGCGGGCGCGCCCTCGTCCGCCACCGCCCGGCCCACCAGCACCGGCCCGTCCAGAGCCTCGACCAGCCGGGACTTCCCGATCCCCGCCTCACCGAGCACGAGCACGGTGGAACCCCGGCCGCCCCGCGCGTCCTCACGCAGCCGGAGCAGCAGGTCCAGCTCCCGCCGTCGCCCGACGAGCCCACCGTTCACACCGGTCAGTGTGCGTCACGCCCGCGGGTTCGGGGAGCCGAAGCGCCGTGCGGTCAGACCAGCCACACCGCGGTGTCCGGCGGGAGCTGCGCGCCGTCCATGGGCCCGCTGGAGATCAGGATCTCACCGGGCGGCAGCGGCACCGAGGCGCCGGACGTGTTGAGCGCGCAGATGAGCCCACCGCCCTTGCGGCGGAACGCGAAGCAGCCGGGAGGGGCGCCGTACCACTCCAGCTCGTCACCCGCGACGCCCGGTTGCGACTTCCGCAGCTCCAGGGCGTGCCGGTACAGCGACAGCATGGAACCGGGGTCCTCGAGCTGGACCTCGGCGGTCAGGTCGTGCCACTCGTTGGGGACCGGCAGCCAGGTGTGCGCGTTCTCCGAGAAGCCGAACGGCGGGACGCCGCCCTCCCACGGGATCGGCACGCGGCAGCCGTCGCGGCCCCGCTCGGTGTGGCCGGAGCGCTCCCACGTCGGGTCCTGCAACGCCCACTCGGGCAGTTCGACGTTGGGCAGGCCCAGTTCCTCGCCGTTGTAGAGGTACACGACGCCGGGCAGCGCCAGCTCGACCAGGATCATCGCCCGCGCCCGCTTGAGGCCCAGGTCACCGCCGCCGTAGCGGCTCACGTGCCGGACCACGTCGTGGTTGGACAGCGTCCACGTCGGCGGGGTGCCGGACGGGGCGACCGCGCCGATGGAGTGGTCGATCGCGGAGCGGACCTGGTCGGCGTCGAAACCGGCTTCCACCAAGCGGAAGTTGAACGCCAGGTGCAGTTCGTCGGGCCGCACGTACCGGGCGAAGCGCTCGTCGTCGGTCACCCAGACCTCGCCGACGGCCATCGTGCCGGGGTACGCGTCCAGCGTCTTGCGGATCATCCGGTGGATCTCGTGCACGCCGTCGTCGTCGAACCGCGGGTCGCGCACGTCGTCGTGCAGCACGCCCGACGTGCCCAGCACCCGCGGGTCCATGTTCGGCAGGTCGTACGGCTTCGCCATGCCGTGCGCCACGTCGATCCGGAAGCCGTCGACACCTCGGTCCAGCCAGAACCGCAGCGTCTGCTCCAGGTCGGCGGAGACCTCCGGGTTGTCCCAGTTCAGGTCGGGCTGCTCCGGCGCGAACAGGTGCAGGAACCACTGGCCGTCGCGGACCCTGGTCCACGCCGGGCCGCCGAAGAGGCTGGTCCAGTTGTTCGGCGGCTGCGAGCCGTCGTAGCCGCCGCCGTCGCGGAACACGTACCGGGCGCGCTCACGGCTGCCGGGCGGCGAGTTGAGCGCGGCCTGGAACCACGGGTGGCGGTCGCTGGTGTGGTTCGGCACCAGGTCGACGGTGATCCGCATGTTGTGCGCGTGCGCGTCCGCGACCAGCGCGTCGAACGCGGCCAGGTCACCGAACATCGGGTCGACGTCCCTGGGGTCCGCCACGTCGTAGCCGTGGTCCGCCATCGGGGAGCGGTAGAACGGGGTGAGCCACAGGGCGTCGACCCCGAGCAGCTCCAGGTAGCCGAGGCGCGACCGGATGCCGTCGAGATCGCCGATGCCGTCGTTGTTCGAGTCGGCGAACGAGCGCACGTACACCTGGTAGAAGACCGCGTCACGCCACCAGGCGGCCTCGTCGGCGATCTCTGGTTGGAGGTCGGAGGATCGTCGCACGAGTGTTCATCCTGCCATTCGGGGTGGCGTGGTTCGTCCCGGTCAAGGGGCCGAGCGGGGGAGTGCCGGGGGATCAGACCCAGGCGTTCATGAGGCTGTTGGCGGCCATCTCCAGGTAGGCCCAGAGCTGCGCCCGGTGCTCCGGCGACAGGTTCTCCTCGTCGACCGCGATCTTCATGCAGCGCAGCCAGGCGTCGCGTTCGATCGGGCCGATGGTGAACGGCTGGTGCCGCATCCGCAGCCGCGGGTGGCCTCGGGTGTCCGAGTACGTGTGCGGCCCGCCCCAGTACTGCATGAGGAACAGGCGGAAGCGCTCCTCCGCGGGACCGAGGTCCTCTTCGGGGTAGAGCGGCCGGAGCACTTCGTCGGTGGCCACTTCCTGGTAGAAGCGCGCGACGATCCGGTGGAAGGTGTCGTACCCGCCCACCGCTTCGTAGAAGTTCTCCGGAGTGGCCACCCGTCCATCCTGACTCACGCACCCGCCCCCGCGCGCGTTGGGGGGCGGATGTCGTGGCCGGATCAGGACTTGGCGGTGGTCACACCCGAGTCGTCCTTGACGGTCGTCACACCGGACCTCTCCAGCGCGGGCATGAGCTTCGCGCGCAGCGCCCGCTGCACCGACCACTGGCGGCCGGGGCGCACCTTCACGGTGACGCGCATGGTGATGCCCTCCGCGGTGACCTTCTCGACGCCGAGCACCTGCGGCTTGTCGATGACGTCCTTGGAGAGCGGTTCCGCCTCGGTGGCCTCCAGCGACACCTTCTCCAGCACCTCGCTGGCCTCGGCCAGGTTCGCGCCGTAGGCCAGGGGCAGGTCGACGACCGCGACCGCGAAACCCTGGCTGGAGTTGCCGACGCGCAGGATCTCGCCGTTGCGGACGTACCAGACGGTGCCGTTCCCGTCGCGGATCGTGGTGATCCGCAGGCCGACCGCCTCCACCGTCCCGGTCGCGGGGCCGAGGTCCACGACGTCGCCGACGCCGTACTGGTCCTCCAGCATCATGAACATGCCGGACAGGAAGTCCTTGACCAGGTTCTGCGCGCCGAAGCCGATCGCCACGCCGAGGATGCCCGCGGACGTCAGGATCGGCGCCACGTTCATGCCCAGTTCGGTGAGCACCTGGATGAACGCGATCCCGAAGACGCCGATGGTCGTGACGGACTTGAGCACCGAGCCGATCGTCTTGGCCCGCTGGTCCCGGCGTTCCGAGACCAGCGCTCCCAAGGCCTGCGGCGCCCGTTCGCGCAGTGGACGGAGCAGCGACGGCTTGCGGTCCGCGTTGCCACCCCTGGTCAACCGGTCGATCAGCCTGCGCAGCAGCCAGCGGACCACGATCGCCATCAGCACGATCAGCGCGATGCGCAGTCCCGCCTGGGCGAGCTTCGGTCCGTTCTCCACCCACCAGTCGATGGCGAGCGCCTGCTTGGCGTCATCCAGTCCCTGCACGAACGCTTTCCTCCTACATGTTCAGGCCCGTCGCGTGGGCGAGGAAGGTCAACTGGTCCACGGCCAGCCCCGCCGCGCGGCTCACCGAGCGGCCCGCGTGACCGACTTCGGTCTCGCGGCGGATCAGCACCGGGTGCTTCGCCGGGTCGGACGCGGTCGCGTGCTGGAGTGCGGCACACATCTTGCGGGCGTGGTTGGGGTCTACTCGACTGTCCGACTCGAACACCGTGAACAGCACCGAAGGGTACTCAACACCGGGGCGCACCCGGTGGTACGGGGAGTAGGACAAGAGCCACTTGAACTCTTCCGCCTCCGCGGCCGTACCGTACTCCTCCGCCCACAGCCGCCCGAGCAGGAAGTTCTCGTACCGCAGCATGTCCAGCAGTGGGGCCGAGCACACCACGGCCGCGTACAGCTCCGGTCGCTGGGTCAGCGCGGCCCCGACGAGCAGCCCGCCGTTGGAGCCCCCCATGATCGCCAACTGCTGCGGCGTGGTCCACCCGTCGCGGATCAGCGCCTCGGCCGCGGAGTGGAAGTCGTCGAACACGTTCTGCTTGTGCTCGCGCATCCCGGCACGGTGCCACTGCTCGCCCTCCTCGTCGCCGCCGCGCAGCGACGCGTGCACCCACACGCCGCCCGCCTCGACCCACGCCAGCGTCGTGGCGGCGTAGCCGGGGCCGCGGCCGACCGCGAAACCGCCGTACCCGGACAGCAGCGTCGGACGGGGGTAGTCCGGCGTCCGTTCGGCGGACACCACGAACATCCGAACGGTCGTGCCGTCGGCGGACGCGTACTCCAGTTGCTGCGTCGTCACCTCCGGCAGGTCGACGGCTCCCGGTGCCGCCGCGTGCAGTTCGGTCACGCCCCGCGACAGCGAGTAGCGGAACACCGACAGCGGGGTGACGAAGTCCGAGTACCCGAACCACACGTCGTCGCCGCGCTCGTCGTCCACAGTGGACATGCCGTGCACGGAGCCGGTGCTCGGCAACGGGATCTCGCCGCGGTGCTCGCCGGTCACCGGGTCGTGCAGGTGCAGCTCGGACACCGCGTGCCGGGTGCGCAGCACGACCAGCGCGTCGTCCAGCCACTTCGCACCGTCGAGCACGGAGTCGTCCTGCTCGGGCACGACGTCCACCCAGTGCTCGGGCGTCGGCGTCGCGGGGTCGGTCGCGCACAGCCGGAACCGGGGCGCGTCGAGCGAGGTGTGCAGGTACAGCCTGCCGTCGCGGGCCACCCACGCGGTGCACTGCGCGCCCGCCTCGACGTCCACGACCTGCCGCAGCTCCTGGTCGCCGTGCAGGTCCGCGATCCACAGCGAATCGCGCCGGACCGAGCCCGGAGCGCCGTTGACGACCAGCCAGCGGCCGCCGGGGGAGACCTTCAGCCCGTAGAAGTAGGTGTGGTCCAGCCCGTCGCCGTGCACGAGGAGGTCCGTCGCCGGGTCGGCGCCGACCCGGTGCCGCCACACCCGCCGGTGGAACAGCCGCTCGTCCTCCGGCAGGGTCGCCGGGTCGAGCTGCCGCACGTAGTAGAACTCCTCGCCGCCGGGCAGCCAGCCGACGGGGGAGTAGCGGCAGCGGTCGATCGGGCCCTCGACCCGCTCGCCGGAGTCGACGTCGACCACGAACAGCACCGACCGCTCGTCGCCGCCGACCGAGACCTGGTAGGCGAGCAGCGTGCCCTCGTCGCTCGGCGACCACGCGTCCAACGTCGTCGCGCCCGACGGGTCCAGCCCGTTCACGTCGAGCAGCACGCGCTCGGTGCCGTCGGCCTCCCGCAGGTGCACGACGGGGTGGTCCTGACCGGGGTCGCGACGGGTGAAGAAGGATCGTCCCGCGCGCCACACCGGGGTCGACACCGAGCCGGTCCGCATGAGGTCCCGCAGCCGGTCGGCGAGCGCCTCGCGGCCCGGCAGGCCGTCGAGCCACGCCCGCGCGAGTAGGTCCTGTGATCCAGACCACTCTGCTGTGCGGGGGTCGGAGGAGTCCTCCAGCCAGCGGTAGGGATCCGCCACCGGGTGGCCGTGCAGGTCCTCGACGAGGTCCAGCCGTTCGGTCGAGGGATAGGTCATCGTCGCAGGCAGAGCTGCGGGGGGAACCTCAGTCACCCGCACGAGCGTAGCGTGGGTTTGACAACCATCACCGATAGGGCGGTGTTCACCCACATTTCGATCTCGGGTGGGCTTGCACACGTGCCTTTTGGGGGTGATCTGTGGTCTGCTATGGCTGTACCGGTGGAGGTGGTCGCGTGCCAGACCGACAACCGACCCCGATCGGCGCCCTGGCCACGGCCGGGGTAGCGCCGACGGTCCCTGCTGGCCAAAAACAGGCCATTGTCCGCTCCGTGACGGACGGGGACCGCAATGGGGAGGGTACCGGTCACGCGCCGGTCGTGTTCCCCTGGGGTAGAAGAAAAGTGCTCCTGCTCAACGCCACGTTCGAGCCCCTGACCGCGCTGTCCCTGCGACGCGCGGTCGTGCTCGTCGTCTGCGGCAAGGCCGAAGTCGTCCACGGGGACCCGGCGGGTTCCATGGTCCACTCCTCTTCGGCCGAGGTCATAGTGCCATCCGTGATCCGGCTCAGCACCTACGTACGCGTCCCCTACCGGGGGCGCGTTCCGTTGACCCGAGCCGGGTTGATGCACCGGGACCGCTTCCGGTGCGCGTACTGCGGTGGCCGGGCCGAGACGATCGACCACGTCGTCCCGCGCAGCCGGGGTGGACCCCACACCTGGCAGAACTGCGTCGCGTGCTGCGCGAAGTGCAACCACCGCAAGGCGGACAAGCTGCTGTCCGAGCTGGGGTGGCGGCTCCGCGTGGTGCCGAACGCGCCGAGGGGGCCGCACTGGCGGCTGCTGGCAGGCGTCACCGAGGCCGACCCGCTCTGGTTGCCTTACCTCGGGGAACCCGCCGCTTGACCTGCCGACGGGCTCGCTGCTGGTGGTTCCCCTACGCCGCCAGCGCGAGTTCGCCTTGGCGTGCCGTGATGCGCACGGAGTCGCGCGCGGTGATGCGCACGGAGTCCTCGTGCGCGGTGATCCGGACGGAGTCGTCGTGCGCGGTGATCCGGACGGAGTCGTCGTGCGCCGTGATCCGGACGGAGTCGTCGTGCGCCGTGATCCGGACGGAGTCGTCGTGCGCCGTGATGCGGACGGAGTCGTCGTGAGCCGTGATCCGGACCGAGTCCAGTGCCGTGATGCGCACGGAGTCACGCGCGGTGATGCGCACCGAGTCCGCGGCGGTGATCCGAACGGAGTCGCGCGCGGTGATGCGCACGGAGTCGGTCTTGGCCGTGATCCGGACCGAGTCGAGGGCCGTGATGCGCACGGAATCGGCCTCCGCGGTGATCCGGACCGAGTCGTCGGTCGCCGTGATCCGAACGGAGTCCAGTGCGGTGATCCGAACGGAGTCGTCCATGGTGGGCCGAACGGACGTGAGCGGCAGATCGCGCCGCTGAACAGTGGTAACGCTCTGCGCTACCTGGCCGTACTTCGAAAGGGTGACGGCAGCGGTCTGGACAGCGGGGATCATGTACATGTTGTGTCCTCCTGGACTCGTTGAGGCTCGGATTGACCTCGATAGAGGAAATGCAAGACCCGTATAGGTGAAAAGCTAGAAGCCGAGTGGCTCGGAGACAAGACGCCAAACCGGCCGCCGTCCGCCGCCGTCCGGTCCGAGACCGTCCGGACGTAGCCGTTGACCCGCGGGAACACCCTTCGTTGGTTCGATTGTCACCGTCTGGACACGGTGCGTAACGTCACCGGGGTTCCCTCGTCGTCGACGGTTGAAGCGAGGTCGTGCCGGGTGGTTCACGCGCCTCACGCCCAGGGGGTCCGGACACCCGGATTCCGGCGGCTGACCGGTGCCTGGGCGACGTCGTTGGTCGGCGACGGCGTCCGCACCGTCGCGCTGCCGCTCTACACCGCCATCAGCACCCGCAGCCCGCTGGCGGCGTCCGCCGTGGCCGTCGCGACGGCCCTGCCGTGGTTGCTGGTGGCGCTGCCCGCTGGGGTGCTGGTCGACCGCTGGCCGCCCCGGCGTGTCGTCGCCGTCGCGCACGTGTTCCGCGCGGTCGTGACGGCGCTGCTCGCCGCGGCCGTGTTCGCCGACCGGGCGGGCGTGGCGCTGCTGTGCGCGTTCGCGTTCCTGCTGACCGGCGCCGAGACGTTCGCCGACACGGCCTCCCAGGTGCTGCTGGTGGAGCTGGCGGGCCCGGAGGACCTGGAGCGGGCCAACGGGCGGTTCGTGACCGTCGAGACGGTCGGCATGGACCTGGTCGGCCCGCTCGCCGCGAGCGCGCTGTTCTGGTGGCAGCCCGCCGCGTGCTTCGCGCTGGACGCGCTCACGTTCGTCGTCGCGGCGTACTTCGTGTTCCGGCTGCCCGTCGTGCGGCCCGACCGGCCTCCGCGCGCCCGGCTGCGCACCCAGCTCGCCGAAGGCGTGGGCTTCCTGTTCCGGTCGTCCGAGCTGCGCGTGCTGGTGATCGCGGTGGCCGTGACGGCGGTCTGCGCGTCGGCCGTGAACGCGATGTTCGCCCTGTACGCGATCACCGAACTGGACCTGCCGCCGTCGACCGTCCCGTGGCTGGTGGTGGTGATCTCGCTCGGCGCGCTGGCGGGAGCCCGGATCAGCCCCCTGCTGGCCGCCAGGCTCGGCGTCGGCCGGGTCATGGTCGGCGCGCTGGTGCTGCTGGGCGGCGCGTTCGCCCTGTACGGCGCCGTGCCGCTGCTGGGCGCGGCCCTGGTCGCCGTGCTCCTGTTCGGGGCCGCCGCGGCGGGCTGGAACGTCCTGTCGGCCACCCGCAGGCAGCGCCTGACCCCGACTCCGCTGATGGGGCGCGTCACCAGCGCCTACCGCGTCCTGGCCTGGGGCCTGTCCCCCGTCGGGGCCGCCGTCGCGGGCCCGCTGGCCGCCACGACGTCGCTCGGCGTGGTCTACCTGGTGGCGGGCGCGGTCACCGCGACGACCGCGCTGGTGTTGGCGCGCCCGCTCATGCGCACCTGAAAGCGCCCCCACGTGGGCGATCGGTTACCGTAACCGCCGTGACCATCGTGGAGACCGTGCTCGTCTTCGCGCTGATCCCGCTGGCCATCTACGGCGTGATCACGCTACTGACGCTGAGGCCTAAGGCCACCCGCATCACCCGGTACCGCCCTGGGCAGGAGTGGGGCTACGCACCGGTGTGGTGGAGCGGGAACCCGGCCGGGGTCAGCTCGACCCACCAGACGCCCGACGCCGTCGAGGCCGGCGGCGCCGTGCCCGCGCGCACCGCCAGGGGAGGTGCCCGTGGCAACTGGTGAAGTCGCCCAGCGCCCGCTAGTCGATCCGTCCGACCTCGCCGTCGGCGAGGTGATCACCAACAGCGGCCGGTTGTCCGTCGCGCGGATGTACACGCCGCACGCCCCGGCCCTGCCGTTCACGCCGAACCAACTGGCCAGCCTGGACGAGGCGCTGACGCTGTCCAGCCGGGAGACCGGGCTGGACTTCAGCGTCTACCTCGGACCGTTGGAGGGCGACACGCGCGCGGCGGCCGAGGCCATGCACGCGTCGATCGGCGCGCGCGCCTCGCACGCGGTGCTGGTCGCGGTGTCGCCGGGGCAGCGGGTGGTGGAGATCGTGACCGGTGAGGAGTCCCACCGGCGGGTCAACGACCGCGGCGCGAAGCTGGCCGTGATGAGCATGGTGGCCTCGTTCAAGGAAGGCGACATCGCGGGTGGCCTGGTGGGCGGCCTGCGGATGCTCACCGACCAGGCGGGGTCCGCGCCGAAGGTTTGATTCGATCGTGCGATTGAGGCCGTGCTCCGTTGGGGGGTGCGGTCTTTTTCGTGTGGGTCGTGTTGGGGGCCGGATCTTGGTGGTGGGGTGGCCGATTTGACTTGGGGCCCCTAGATTTGCCCCTTCGTCGGACAATAAAGGGCAGAGGTGAAGCTGCCGTCCGAC
Organism: Umezawaea endophytica; assembly: GCF_025061645.1. Classification (GTDB taxonomy): domain Bacteria; phylum Actinomycetota; class Actinomycetes; order Mycobacteriales; family Pseudonocardiaceae; genus Umezawaea; species Umezawaea endophytica. The sequence continues at coordinate 318,687 of NZ_JANYMP010000002.1, forward strand.
GCGAGTTTAAGGGGCAAATCCCCCAAGTAAAATCGGCCACGGTTGCGTAGGCGGCGTGGCGGGTTGTAGGTGGTCGGGTGGTTCTGGGCGCCGGTTTTGCGGTGCTTCTGGGTGCCGGTTTCGTGGTGGTTGCTGTTGCTGGTCTGGGCATCGGTTTTGTGGTGCTTGTGGAGCGCTGTGCATGACGAAGGCCGCGTCCTGTGGGCGCGGCCTTCGTCGTGTGTGCGGGTGTTTCGGTACTGCGGGTAGTCGGAAATCTGGTGAAAATTCGGGCTCAGGAGCGGTCGAACTCCTGGGCCGCCAGTGCTCGGACGATGCCCGCCCGGCCCTCCGACACGAGGCGGCGCAGTGCGGGCGGGTGTTCCGCCGACGCCAGCCACTCGTCGGACGCCTTCACCGTTTCCGGGGTGATGGACCAGGCCGGGAACAGGCCGACGACCATCGACTGGGCGCGTTCGCTGGAGCGGCGCTCCCAGACGCCGCTCACGTCGGCGAAGTACCGCTCGACGTACGGGGCCAGCAGGGCCTTCTGCGACGGGTGCGGGATGCCGCCGATGATGGCCTCGCTGACGGCGTTGGGGATGTCGTCGTCGTTGACCGCGCGGTCCCAGGCCTCGTCCTTGGCCTCGGTGGTGGGGCGGAGGGCCCGCGTGGACTCCGCGCGGCGGTGGCCGGTGGCGGTGGGGTCGCGCTCCTCCTCCGCCTGGATCTCCGGGAGGTCCGCGGCGCCGTGCGCGGCGAGCGCCTGGAGCAGGCGCCAGCGCAGGTCGGTGTCGACCTCCAGGCCGTCGAGCACGTCGGTGCCGTCGTACCAGCCGCGGATCACGGCCAGCGACTCGTCGTCCAGCACCGAACCGGCCAGTGCGTTGGCGAAGGCGAGCTGGTGGTCGGAACCCGGCTCGGCCGCGCGCACCAGTTCGAGCGTCTTGGTGGTGAAGCGGCGCCAGCCCTCGTCGCGCCACGAGGCGTCGGCGTAGGACGACAGCGCGGTCTGGGCCTGGAGGAGCAGGCGCTGGACGACGCCGACCTCGGTCTCGGCGTGCAGGCCGCCGAGGACCAGGTTCACGAAGTCGCGGGCCTTCAGCTCGGCCTCGCGGGTCATCTCCCACACCGCGGACCAGCACAGCGTGCGGGCCAGCGGTTCGGCGATGTCGGCGATTCGGTCGACCAGCGTGGTGAGCGAGTCGGGGTCGAGGCGCATCGTGCAGTAGGTGAGGTCGTCGTCGTTGACCAGCACGAGCTTGCCGCGCGACAGGCCGACCAGCTCGGGCACCTCGGTGCGCTCACCGGTGATGTCCAGCTCGACCCGCTGCGTGCGGACGAGCTTGCCGCTGCCGTCGTCGTCGTACACGCCGACCGCGATCCGGTGCGTGCGCAGCTCGCCCGCACCCGGCCGGGCGCCGCTCTGGAGCACGGCGAAGTCGGCGAAGTTGCCGTTGGTGTCGACGGAGAACTTGGGGCGCAACGGGTTCAGGCCCGTCGTCTCCAGCCACTGCGCGCTCCACCACGACAGGTCGCGGCTCGACGCCTCCTCCAGCGCGCCGAGCAGGTCGGCCAGGGTGGCGTTGCCCCACGCGTGCTTGGCGAAGTACACCCGCAGGCCCGCCAGGAAGTTCTCCAGCCCCACGTACGCCACGAGCTGCTTGAGCACCGAGGCGCCCTTGGCGTAGGTGATGCCGTCGAAGTTGACCTCGACGGCCTGGAGGTCCGGGATGTCCGCCGCGACGGGGTGCGTCGACGGGAGCTGGTCCTGCCGGTACGCCCAGGACTTCTCGATCTTCGCGAACGTGGTCCACGCGTGCTTGTACTCGGTGGCCTCGGCCTGCGCGAGCACCGACGCCCAGGTCGCGAAGGACTCGTTCAGCCACAGGTCGTCCCACCAGCGCATGGTGACGAGGTCGCCGAACCACATGTGCGCCATCTCGTGCAGCACGGTCTCGGACCGGCGCTCGTACAGGTAGCGCGTGACCCGGCTCCGGAAGACGTAGTCCTCCAGGAACGTCACGCAGCCCGCGTTCTCCATCGCGCCCGCGTTGAACTCCGGCACGAAGCACTGGTCGTACTTGCCGAACGGGTACTTGACGCCGAAGGCCTCGTGGTAGAAGCCGAAACCCTGCTTGGTCTCGGTGAACAGCCGCTCGTGGTCCATGTGCGGCGCGAGCGACGCGCGGCAGTACAGGCCGAGCGGGATGGTGAAGTCACCGTCGGTGAACTCGTCGCGCCACTCGGCGTACGGGCCCGCCACCAGCGCGACCAGGTACGTCGACATCGGCTTCGTGACCCCGAAGTGGTGCTTGTCCGCACCGCCGGGAGCGTCCTCAGTGGACTCGATCGCCGAGTTGGAGATGACCTTCCAGTCCGTCGGCGCCGTCACGGTGATGTCGTAGACGGACTTCAGGTCGGGCTGGTCGAAGCAGGCGAACATCCGCTTGGCGTCGGCCGTCTCGAACTGCGAGTAGAGGTAGACGCCGCCGTCGACCGGGTCGACGAACCGGTGCAGGCCTTCGCCGGTGTTCATGTACCGGCAGTCGGCCTCGACGGTCAGCTCGTTGACGTCCGCGAGGCCCGTCAGCGGGATGCCGTCCTCCTCGCGGTAGCCGGAGACGTCCAGCTCCACGCCGTTGAGCACGGCCCGGTGCACGGTGGCGGCCACGATGTCGATCCAGGTGGACGCCTCCGCGTTCAGGCTGCGGAACGCAACCGTGGACGTCGAGCGGAAGGTGTCCGAACCCGGCTTGCCGCCGCCGTCCGTCAGGTCCAGCTCGATCCGGTAGGAGTCGACTTCCAGCAGCGCCGCGCGCTGCTGGGCCTGGTCGCGAGTGAGGTTGGGTGCCGCCACTGGTCACCTCGTCTGCCGGCGCCCCCGTGCTCGACACCGACGTCGTCGGAATGGGAAGTCGTCATGTCCGTGACACGAGACATCCGCATCCAATCACGTGACACGGCCGGAAGTGGACTCCAGGATCGGGAAGACCTGCCGACCGGGCGTTGTTGCTCTGTTCGGGGCGCCCCGTACCCGGCGCCCGCACACAACGTGAACAGGAATGGGGCTCACCGCATGTCGTCAGAGGCCAAGGCGAAGGTCGACTTCTACTTCGACCCCGTGTGTCCGTTCGCGTGGATCTCGTCCCGCTGGATCCTCGAGGTGGAGAAGGTCCGGGAGATCGACCTGAGCTTCCACGTGATGAGCCTCGCCGTCCTCAACGAAGGCCGCGACCTGCCCACCGAGTACCGCGAGCTGCTGGACAAGGCCTGGGGGCCGGTGCGCGTGGCCATCGCGGCCGAGAAGGCGCACGGCAACAAGGTGCTGCTGCCGCTGTACACCGCGTTGGGCACGCGGTTCCACAACAACGGCGAGAAGGACTACGAGGGCGCGATCAAGGCCGCTCTCGAGGAGGCAGGCCTGCCCGTCGAGCTGGCCGAGGCGGCCACGTCGACCGAGTACGACGAGGAGCTCAAGGCGAGCCACCACCGCGGCATGGACCCGGTGGGCATGGACGTCGGCACGCCGACGATCCACATCGACGGCGTCGCGTTCTTCGGGCCCGTGCTGAGCAAGATCCCGAGGGGCGAGGACGCGGGCAAGATCTTCGACGGCGCTCGCGCGCTGGCGAGCTTCCCGTACTTCTTCGAGCTGAAGCGCACCCGGACGGGTGGTCTCGACTTCTCCTGAGCCCCCTGACGCGGAACGCCCCCGGATGTGACACTCTGGGGGCGTTCCGCGTTTCAGGTGTCACAAGGAGTGGGTGCATGGACATCGAGGTCGTCAACCCCGCCACCGGAGCGGTGATCGGCACGGTCGTCGCGGGTACCCCCGCCGACGTCGACACCGCGGTCGCCGCCGCCGTCGCGGCGTTCCCCGCCTGGTCCGCCACGTCCGTCGACGAGCGGGTGGGGGTCGTCCGGCGGATCGCCGAAGGCCTGGTCGAGCGCACCGCCGAACTCGCCGCGACCATGACCGCCGAGATGGGCACGCCCCTCACGTTCGCGACGAAGGTGCAGGTCCCGAACCCCGTCGGCATCGCGAACGGCGTCGCCGACGTGCTGGAGCAGGGCTACTTCGACGGCGAGGAGATCGGCAACTCGCTGGTGCTGCGCGAGCCGATCGGCGTCGTGGCCGCCATCACGCCGTGGAACTTCCCGCTCCAGCAGATGGTGGCCAAGATCGTCCCCGCGCTGGCGGCGGGCAACACCGTCGTCCTCAAGCCCAGCGAGCTGGCCCCGCTGACCGCGGACCTGCTGGCCTCGATCGTCACCGCCTCCGGCGTTCCGGAAGGCGTGTTCAGCCTGGTCCACGGCACCGGCCCGGTCGTCGGCGAAGCACTCGTCAGCCACCCGGACGTGGACATGGTGTCGTTCACCGGCTCCACGAAGGCGGGCCGCCGGGTGTCCGCGCTGGCCGCCGAGACCGTGAAGCGCGTGGCGCTGGAACTGGGCGGCAAGTCCGCCTGCGTCGTCCTCGACGACGCCGACCTCGGCCGGGCCGTGAAGATCGGCGTGGCCAACGCGTTCATGAACAACGGCCAGGCGTGCAGCGCCTGGACCAGGCTCCTCGTCCCCGCCGACCGCCACGACGAGGCGCTGGGACTGGCCGTCGCGGCGGCGGCCAAGTACCGCCCCGCCGACCCGTCCGACCCCACGACCCGCATCGGCCCCGCCGTGTCCGCCGCTCAGCGCGACCGCGTCGTCGGCTACATCCGCACGGGCGTGGAGGAGGGGGCGACCCTGGCGCTCGGCGGCCCGGACGCCCCTCTCGACCAGGGCAGCTACGTCGCTCCCACGGTGTTCGGCGGCGTCACGACGGACATGACCATCGCGCGGGAGGAGATCTTCGGCCCGGTGCTGTCGGTCATGCCGTACACCGACGAGGACGACGCCGTGCGGATCGCGAATGCCACCATTTACGGCCTAGCGGGTGCAGTGTTCTCCGCCGACCCGGACCGCGCCCTGGCCGTCGCGAAGCGGCTGCGCGCGGGCCAGGTCGACGTCAACGGCGGGATGTTCAACACCAGCGCGCCGTTCGGCGGCTACCGGCAGTCCGGCAACGGCCGCGAGTTCGGCCGGTTCGGGCTGGACGAGTTCTGCGAGGTCAAGTCCATCCAGCGCTGAACGTCCCAACCCGCTGCGGCAACTGATCCAACCTCGACGGTTCGCCCCACCCGATCGGCCCCGGACTGTTGGAGTGACTCCTGTTTCCGTTGACGACAGGGGGATTCGTGGTCAAGGTCGTGCGTATGGGGGTGGTGGTGGCCTCGGTGGTCGCCGCTACGACGATGGGACTGAGCCCGTCGGGAGGGGCGGCCGCGGCGCCGTCGGTCGACCGGGCGTCGGTGGGGGAATCCGTGCGCTACCTGGTGGAGGCGTACGGCGTCCCGGAACGCGAGGCGTTGCGCAGGCTGGACCTCCAGAAGCAGGCGGACGAGTTGGACGGGGCGTTGCGCAAGGACGCGAGCGCCGAGTACGGCGGCATGTGGATCGACCACGCGGCGGGCGGTGAGCTGGTCGTCGCGATGACCGACACCGCCGCGGCCGAACTGCACCTGGCGAAGCTGCCGGACCGCTCGCACGTGCGGACGCGGACCGTCGAGCACTCGCTGGCCGAGTTGACCGAGGCGCGCGGGAGGATCGCCGCCAGGGTCGGGGCGGGGCCGGACGCCGTGTACCTGCCCGCGGTCAGCGAGGTCGAGAACCGCGTGGTGGTGTGGGAACGCGCGTGGGCGCCGCAGGCCGCGAGCCTGTCGGCGGCCTCGGACACGGCGAAGCGCGCGGTCGACGCCGAGCCCGGCCTCGCGGTGGTCCGCCCGCTGGCGAAGCCGCAGCCGATGGCGACGCCGAACGTGGACCTGGGCTTCTGCCACCCGCTGTACTGCACGGGTTACGGCCCGATGCGCGGTGGTCTGCGCCTCGACATGAAGCGGGACAACGGCACCTGGGGCGGCTGCACCAGCGCCTTCAACCTCCGGTCGACCGGAGGCGGGTTCCCCGGCAAGGCGTGGGTGCTGACGGCGGGCCACTGCATGGCCACCAAGACCAACGGCACGCCGACCCAGCACAACGGCAACGACGTCGTGCAGCAGCACGGCATCGAGAAGAACGCCTACCCGTACGACTACGCGGCCCTGCCCTACGTGAACGCCGCCGCGGCCACGACCTGGCTGGACGGCCAGACCGGCCGCAACCGGGTGCTGAAGTACTGCCGCAACGGCGGGCTGGACAGCAACCCCGACACCCCCTGCGGGCAGCAGGCGACCTCGGTGGACGAGTACATCACCGGCACGCACACGCTGGCCGAGATCAAGGCGGGCTGGATCGTCTGCGCGACCGGGTCGGGGTCCAGCGCGATCAACTACCCGGACTCCGTCGACAGCGGCGCGGGCCAGGACTACCTGGTCGGCACCCGGTGCGGCCGGGTGCTGTCCACCGACGTCGGCATCAACACCGACATCTGCGCCCGCGCGGGCGACAGCGGCGGACCGCTGTTCAGCCAGGTCGACCACACCGCGCTGGGCATCCTGGAGGGCAGCCAGCAGGCCCGCTCCGGCCCGTGCCAGCTCGGTGAGCTGAACAACTACGTGCCGATCGAGACCATCATCACCGAGCTCAACGAACGCGTCGCCGGGCAGGGCTCGACGTTCGCGGTGATCACCACGCCGAACGGCTGACCGCACGGCCCGCGGCGTTCGCACCGGCGCGAGCGCCGCGGGTCAGCCCCGCAGCACCCCGTCCACGAGCCGGGGAGCCGCCTTGCTGACGTTCACCCGCGTCGCCACCTCCACGTCCCCCGCGTGACCGGCCTCGACCAGCTCACGTCCGGACACGCACCCGGCGACCACCTCGTCCAGCCGCTCGGCCGCGCCCCGGTACGCGTCGGCCGCCACCCGCGCCTCCACCGACGCCCGCGCGGACGTGCGCTCCACCAGCGCGGACAGGATCGCGCCCGCCCCGAGGAAGTCCTCGACGCACGGCCGGAGTGGGCCGAAGACCTGCTCCGCCTTGGTCGTGTTGATGTCGATGCCCCACCGCTCGCCCGCCGGGATCACGCCGATGGGCCTGCCGTCGGCGATCTCCAGCGCGGCGAGCGCCACGGCGTCGGCGTTGCGGAGGCAGCCCGCGAGCACGGCGGCGCCGGTGCCGCTCGCCAGGTCGCACAGGGTCGCGCCGTTGGGGGAGGGGAGTTCCAGCAGCTCACCGGCGGGAACGGTGGCCAGGGACGAGGGGCGCAGCGTCCACGCCGGGTTGGCGGTCGGGACGGCGGAGGCCCGGTCCGTCCAGCGCACGGGCTTCACGGCGGCGCCCCGGCCGACGGCCACGTCGACCGACGTGGTGAAGGACAGCACGTCCACCACGACCAGCACCGCGCACAGTTCGCCCAGGGCCGCGACGCCTTCCCCACCCCATTCGAGCCGCAGCCCGAACCCCTCTTGACCGAACATCCTGCAAGCATGCCGGCACGGGATGGCAGACTCCCCGGACGTGCGCGTTTACCTTGGATCCGACCACGCGGGCTTCGAGCTGAAGTCCCACCTCGTCCAGCACCTCACGGCCACCGGCTACGAGGTCGTCGACATCGGCCCGGCGGTCTACGACGCCGAGGACGACTACCCGGCTTTTTGCGTCGCCGCGGCGACCAGCGTCGTCGCCGACGAGGGCAGCCTCGGCATCGTGATCGGCGGTTCCGGCAACGGCGAGCAGATCGCCGCCAACAAGGTGCCCGGCGCCCGCTGCGCGCTGGCGTGGAGCGTCGAGACCGCGACGCTGTCCCGCGAGCACAACAACGCCCAGTTGGCGGGCGTCGGCGCGCGGATGCACTCCACCGAGGAGGCGACCGCGATCGTGGAGGCGTTCCTCACGACCAAGTTCTCCGGCGAGGTGCGGCACGCCCGCCGCATCGGGATCGTCTCGGAGTACGAGGCCACCCACGTCGTCCCGCCGCTGCCGTAATGCCGGAAGGTCATACCCTGCACCGGCTCGCGAGGCTGCACCAGCGCAGGTTCGCGGGCAAGCCGGTCGAGGTGTCCAGTCCGCAAGGGCGCTTCGCGTCCTCGGCGTCCCTTGTGGACGGTCGGGTGCTCAAGCGCGCCGAGGCGCACGGCAAGCACCTGTTCCACGTCTACGGCCCCGACGCCACGGTCCACGTGCACCTGGGGTTGTACGGGACGTTCGACGAGCACCCGCTGCCCGCGACCACCCCGGTGGGGCAGGTGCGGATGCGGGTCGTCGGGGGCACGCACTGGGCGGACCTGCGCGGGCCGACGGCGTGCGAGGTGCTGACGGACGTCGAGGTGGCGGCCGTGCACGCCCGCCTCGGCCCGGACCCGCTGCGCCGCGACGCCGACCCGGACCTCTGCTTCGCCAGGATCTCCAAGTCCCGCACGCCGATCGCGGTGCTGCTGCTGGACCAGAAGGTCCTGTCCGGCGTCGGCAACGTCTACCGGGCGGAAGTCCTGTTCCGCCACGGCGTGCACCCGTTGACACCCGGTCGGGGGATCGACCGGGCGCTGTGGGACGTGCTGTGGACGGACCTGGTGCTGCTGATGCGCGACGGCGTGAAGGTCGGCCGGATCGACACGGTCCGGCCCGAGCACCTGCCCGAGGTGACCGGGCGGGCGCCGCGCAAGGACCGGCACGGCGGTGAGGTGTACGTGTACCGCCGCACCGGGATGCCCTGCCTGCTCTGCGGGACACCGGTCGCGATGGGCGACCTGGCGGGGCGCAACAACTACTGGTGCCCCACCTGCCAGCCCGGGTGAGAGCCGGTCACCTCGGCGGAACCCTCCGCCGAGGTGACCGGGACGGACTAGAAGTCGAAGCCGCCGTCGAACCCGCCGGCGTCGAACCCGTCGCTGCCCGCGTCGAACCCGCCGGAGTCGCCTCCCACGTCACCGCCGTCGGCGGCGCCGTCCTGGAACCCGTCCGCGTAGGCGGCTTCCATGTCGCCGCCCGAGTACCCGGCCATGCCGGAGAACATCGCGTCGAACAGCAGGAACGAGCCGACGCCCCACGCGCCCGCCACGAGCGCGGGCTTCCACCACGGCTCGCTGTACCAGCCCTGCGGCACCGGGCGACCCGCGACGACACCACCGGGGTAGTAGTGCGGCGTGCGGGAACCGGGCTTCGGCGAAGCCGCGTACTCGTGGCCCTCGACGGTCACGTCGCGGTCCTCCGACACCTGGCCCGCGCGGCTCTGACCGGTGAGGTCCGGCAGTTCCGGACCGGGGTCCATGTCCATGGCGACGCGCGCGGCCCGCACGTAGTACAGGCCCTCCATGGCGGTCTGCGTGACCTGCCGCGCCTGTTCCTTCGTCTGCGCCTGTTCCATCTGCGAGCCCGCGGCGGTGAAGCGCTCGGACGCGTCCGCCATGGCCTGCTGGGACGCGGTGTCGGTGCCGGACAGGTTCATCACCTGCCCGCCGAGCCGTTCGACCCAGCGGCGGGCTTCGGACTTGGCGTCCTCGAGCTCCCGGCGTTTGGTGTCCGCACTGGATTTCACCAGGTAGAGGACACCACCGAGGATCACGAGGACGATCGCGAGCAACACGACTGTGCCCACCGGTGCCTCCTGAGGTAGATATCCGCTCAACGAGGACCCGCCGCCGTCGGTTCCCTCAGAACAGCTCGGGGCAGTGCGCTGGGATGATCAAGATCACTGGCGGTGACGTCAGAACACCTCAGGGCAATGGGGGGCGGTCTCACCGAGGAACGCGTGCGACAGGGCCCGCACCGCGCCGGGCCTGCGCTCCCGCACGAACTGGGCCCTGGCGAGCGTCGTCAGCCGGGTGCCGCCGAGGAAGGCCGCCCCGAGCGCGCTGATGTCGAGCGTCACATCCGGCTCGTCGGTGACCCGCCGCACGGCCGCCTCGCCCTCCTTCACCGTGAGCCGCCAGCGGTCCGCGTTCCACGGGCAGAAGTCGTCGGTCACGTCGAGCACGACGTCCACATCGGACAGGTAGCCGCGGCCCGTCAGCGCCCGGTCGAGGTCGACCAGCCTGACCCACGGCGAGTCCCGGTTGGAACGCCTGGCCAGCCTGGGGTTGCGCAGCAGGTGGAACACCGGGTCGTCCGAGCCGGTGAAGTACCGCAGCTCCGCCGTCAGGTCCACGTCGAGCAGGTACCGGTACAGCGCCGCGTACGCCTGGTCGTCCTCGGCCGTCAGCTCGCGGACGTTCAGCTCGTGCCGCGGACCTCGGTCGTCCCACTCGTTCTTGACCCGGTACACCGCGTAACCCCTGGGGTGCAGGACGAACCGGTACGCGCTCAGGCCGTCGCGGTGCGACTCGTCATCGGCGAGGTGGTACTCCCACTCGGCCGCGCCGCGGTTCAGGTAGCCCGGCCGGTTCGCCGCGACCCGGTCGTAGAGCGCCCGTGCCAAGGGCAGGGCCTCCTCGCGGGGCGCCTCGCGCACCCGGTCGGCGCCGACGTCGACACCGGGGTGGAACGCCGCGCCCCTCGGCAGGCGCAGGTCGGTGAACTGCGCGCCGAGCCCGTAGCCGTACCGGCCGTAGATGGCCCCTTCCGACGCCCACAGCGCCGCCACCGCCTCCAGGCCGTCGTCGTGCAGGCCGTGCAACTGGGCGCGCATGAGGCTGGTCAGCACACCCCGCCTGCGGTGGCCGGGTTTCACGCCGACCGACGTGACCGCGGCGGTCGGCTGGGGGGCGGCGCCCGGCACGGCCATGGTCCTGACGAACGCGCCCGCGCTGCCGATCAGTTCAGCACCCTCGAAGACCCCGTGCACCCGGTCGAGGTCGTAGAGCGGGCGTTCCAGCGCGGCGTCCGAAGGGGAGGGGTCGGCCAGGAACGCCGCCGCGATCATGTCGCCGAACGCCTGGTAGTCGGCTTCGCGGAGCGTGCGGATCGTCAGGCCCATGCCCGAAGTCATACGCCCGTCCGCTCGCCTCCGCGACGGATTTTCCGCCGCCGGGTCTGGTCAGCGGGAGATCGCTCGGCGAAACTTCCCCGATGGACCCCCACGTACCGGCCGGTGCGATCCGCGCCGACGCCGCCGACCCCGCGCCGCGCGACCGGGTAGAGGAGATCCCCATGAAGGGCCGTGCTTGGCGAGTGATCCTGCGGTGCCTGGTGACGTTCACGTTCGGCCTGCTGCTGGTGCTGCTGGCGATCAGGCTCGGCGAGGAGCTGTGGCGGGTGCTGGAGCGCTGAGCCTCCACGGCCGCGGATCCCGTTGGCGCGCAGGGGTTTCCCGCTCGGTCACCCCGCCGGGCGGACGAGGCAGAACTCGTTGCCCTCCGGGTCGGTCAGCACCTGGAACGAGCCGGACTCGTCCACCACGAGACCACCGACCCTGGTCGCGCCCAGTTCCTCGCAGCGGACGGCGGCGGCCTCGATGTCGTCGACGTCGACGTCCAGGTGCAGCCGGTTCTTCCCCGCTTCGCGCTCCGGCACGGGCTGGAACGACATGCGGGGCGACTCGGGCGGCTCGACGTGCGACCAGCCGAGCGCCCGGTCGACCGGCTCACCGCCGAGCAGCGCGGCCCAGAAGCGGACGAGCTGTGCGGGGTCCCGGCTGTCCACGACGATCTGCTGGAGGCGTGCGCGCATGCGGGAACACTAGGACAGCGGTTCGAAGAACACCTTGTACAGCCGGTAGACCGAACCCTCGGAGCCGCAGTTCCGCACCGTCAGCGCGTTCTGGCCGGGACGCAGCACCGCCGCCGGGATGTCGAACCGCTCCAGCTCCCGCGTCCTGGTGCCCGGCAGCCCCTCCCGCGTCCACACGAGGGTGCCGTTGGCCTCCATCCGGATCTCCACCGGCCGCCGCGCCTTGGCCCGCGGCGAGCCGACCAGCGTGACCCGACCCAGTTGGGTGCCCGCCGAGCAGCAGAAGCCGATCACCGCCTCACCGCCCGCGCGGATCACCCAGTGGTCGCCGCGGAACAGCGCGCCGGACGACGCCGTGAGCAGTGCGGCGTTCCCACCACCCGAGGGTGCCTCGGTGCGGAAATCGACAAGAACCTGCTGCACCCTGGAGCCCTCCGATCGACAGTGACCCCCACTGCACCCAACGTGACGGAGGAATGCCAGGCAGAACGACCGGCAGAACTGGCGGGCCACCGCAGGTAGGGGGCTTGCACAGGTCGAGGTGGTTCGGGAACTCCGTTGTGCGGCAACGAAAGCACTCGGCCAACCGGCCGCCGTGCGAGGCCGCCGTTCAGCCGCCGGACGTCAAACCGACATGTTCGCCGGGCCGGACAGCCCGATCAGCAGCGCCAGCCGGTCCAGTTGGTGGTCGAAGTGCGCCGCGTGGTCGTGCACCCCGCCGGCGAACTGCCCGAAGAGCTCGAAGCTGACGAGCCCGAACAACGCCGTCCACGCCAGGATCGCGCGCGCCAGCAGGTCGTCGTCCGCCCGCACGCCGAGCCCTTCGCGAATCCCGTCCAGGTCAGCGCGCACGGTCGGCGGAACCGGCGGGTTCGGTCCGTCGTAAGCGGATTCGGCGGCGTCGACCAGACCGACCAGCAGCAGCGTGACCCGACTGCCGGGCGCCACGGTGCGCTCCGGGGGAGCGGCGTAACCGGGCACCGGACTGCCGTAGAGGAGCGCGTACTCCGACGGCGATGCCACCGCCCAGTCCCGAACCGCCGTCCCGACCGCCTTCCACCGCCCCACCAGATCGGCCCGCTCGCACGTCTCATCAGCGGCCGCCGCCGCGTCCCCGAGCGAGTTGTAGGCGTCCTCGATCAGCATCGTCAGCAGTTCGTCCCGACTGGGCACGTACCGGTACATCGCCGACGACACGATCCCCAACTCCCGCGCGATGGCCCGCAACGACAGCGCCGCACCCCCTTGCACCGCGAGCTGCTCCCGCGCGATCCGCTTGATGTCGATCATCGCCTGTTCGCGGGCGCGCTGTCGTGGAGTCATGGGGCTCATCTTAGAGCGCATGAGACTGAAGAGAGCGGTGCTCTTGACTTGCCCACCCCGCTCCCGTGACACTGGCCTTGAGAGCACTGCTCACTAAAGTGACCATCGACTCCAGGAGTTGCACCGTGATCTCCACCCGCCAGGGCGCGGCCGTCTTCGCCACCACCGGCCTGCTCTTCCTCGCCTACCCGGTGTTCCGCCCCTACGAGGACGAGACCACCTTCGACGGCCTGCGCTCGTTCACCACGACCGCGTGGATCACCGCCCACCTGGCGGCAGTGCTCGGCTTCATCCTGCTACCACTGGGTTTGCAGGCCCTGCGGGCGAGCAGAACCGCGTTCCTGCTCACCTGGTTCGGCGTAGGACTCACACTCCCGTACTACGGCGCCGAGATCTTCGGCCTGCACGCCATCGGCGACCGCTCGGTGGCCGACGGCACCACAAGTCTGCTGAGCATGGTCGACACCATCCGCTACAACCCTTACGCCGCAACGATGTTCGCCACCGGCCTACTCCTGATCGCCGCAGGCACCATCACCACCGCCGCGCATATCTGGCGCTCAGCCCAGCCCAGGTGGAGCGCCATCCCACTAGCCGCGGGCTTCACCCTCTTCATCCCCCAGTTCTTCACCACGGCCCCGTTCCGCATCGCCCACGGCGCCCTCATCGCCGCCGGCTGCGCCTGGCTGGCCGTGGAACTGTGGCGCCACCCCAAAACCACCTGATCCCGCCCAACGCCCCCTTCTCCTGGAAGCGTCAACCTCAAGCGGCCCGACGAGTCAAGCCACCCCGGCCGGAACAGCCCGTGCGAGCTCGTCCTCCACGAACGCGGGCTTGGCAAGCGTGATCGCCGGAATGACCGTCACGAGGATGACGGCGAGCAGGAACAGCAGCGGCAGCGTCCACCCGCCGCTCACGTCGTGCAGTAGCCCGACCAGCAGCGGCCCGAGCGCCCCGAGCCCGTACGCGACCCCTTGGGCGAAACCGCTCAACGCGACGGTGCCGCCCTGGGTCCGGGTGCGATCGTTGATGAGCACGAGGTTGATCGGAAACAGGATCGACCCCGAGCCGATGAGCAGAACCCAGAGCAGCGTGAGCGTCGCGGGCGCGAGCAGCAGACCGAGGTAGCCGAGCACGAAGCTCGCGATGCCGGCGGCGATCAGCCAGCCGACGTTGCGCAGCCGCGCGACGAGCAGGGGCGCGACGAGCGCGCCGGGCACACTGATGAGGCCGGTGACGGCGAGCAGCACACCGGCCTCGGTCGGCGTCGAGCCTGCGATGTCGATGAGGATCTCGGGCAGCCACGCGAAAGCCGCGTACGTGCAGATCGTGCTGGTAGAGAACGCGACAGTGATCGACAGGGCCACGCGCGACCGCCACAGCCGCTTGACGTGGGCGGGAGCCGAGGATTCGACATCATCCGAGATCCGCCGACGACGCTCCCGCACGATGATGACGAGCCACGGAACCAGCGCGACCGCCGAGGTCACCGCCCAGATGCCGAGCGAGAACCGCCAACCGATCCGCTCGGCGACCGGAGCCGCGAGCGCGGCGGGAAGAGCCGTGCTCAACCCCACGACGCAAACGTAAACGGCGGTCAACAACGCCACCCGATCGGGGAAGTAGCGCCGAACGATCGGAGGCAACAACACGTTGCCGATCCCCGTACCGGCAAGCGCGACAACACTGCCCCCGAGCAACACCGCGAAGCCAGGCGCAAACGCACGCACGAGATGCCCGATGGTCATGAGCAGCAGCGCCAGCACGATGCCGCCGTCGAGCCCGATGCCGCGGGCAACGCGCGGCGCGATGAACCCGGACACCGCGAGCAGGATCGGCGGCAACGTGCCGAGCAGCCCGACACCGATGTTTGAAATCGGGATGTCCACCCGGATGTCACCAAGGATCGGCGATACCGCCGCAACCGCCTGCCGCAGGGTGAACGCAACGAGCAAGATCCCCAACAGCGCCACCACACGCCCCGCCCACAGCGGAAGGGGGCGGCGCTCGGACACCCATCGAGCCTAGCAACTGGTCGATGCACGCGGACGCGATCTTGTGGGCGATGAGGCTGCTGGCGAGGACTCGGCGGACTGATGCGGCACGAATCTGGCACCGCGGGTCACAGGCTCGCCCAAAACAAAAGCCCAGGTCCACAGCAGACGCTGCGTGACCTGGACTTCCGGTGTGGAGCGGGTGACCGGGATCGAACCGGCATGACCAACTCGGAAGGTCAAGCAACGATCATGCCCCTGACCAGCCAACTCTCTGACCTGCGGCGTAGCCACCCGCACTAACCGCCAGTACCCCTGATTTACCGCCTCTGACCCTGAGATGGGGCACGCGAGGGGGCACGACCGCGTACCCGTCCTGGGCCGAGCGGACGAGTGCGAACCGGGCTCAACCAGCTTTGAAGAGTGGTGGCAAGCCCTGGTTAGCACTGTCCATTTGGTGCAGGGGCAGTCTCGGTTGTCTGCAGTTGGCCCCCTGTTGGCCGGTGCTAATCGCACGAACTGGAAGGATTGCAGGGCATGCGGCGAGACGTCGAGCATGCGGTGCTGCGGCCCGGAGGTACGTACACCGGGCGGATTCAGTCTGCTGGACTGTCGATGTGAGAAATTTCAGGTAATATATCTGACTTATTCGGGCGTGAAAGGTGGATAGGCTAATTGAGTAAAGATGAGAGTCCAGAGGTTGAGCCTAGCGGAGCTGCTGTTGAATCTGTGGCTACTGAGGATGGTATCGATGAAACTGTCAAGTTCGGCATTTTTGATCGGTTTGATAGCTATCGAACGCCTCAGGAAGAAGACTATAGATCCATATTTAGCGATGGTTTTGTAGTTCTAGACACCAATGTCCTATTGAATCTCTATCGTTATACGACCGCTGCTAGGCGCGATTTCATGGATGCGTTAACCCTTATCGGTCCTCGATTGTGGATACCTCACCAGGTCATGGTGGAATTTTGGCGCAACAGGGAAGGGGTTCTTAAGGGAAGGGAAGATAGTGGTAAAGATCTGATTGAGCAGGCGGAGGGATCCTATGGCACACTGCAGGGTCATATTCGACACTGGGCCAAAAGAATTTCTATATCTGAAGAGCAGTTGGGCGAAGTTGAAGCTTCTTTGCGATCCGGAATTGATGCAGTAATTGAGCATATAAATCAGCTCACGCACGAGGAGTCTGCGCCGGAACGTGATACTGAAAAGGATTCCATTCTTGCAAGTATCGCTTCTCTCCTTGATGGCCGAGTTGGAGAGAAGCTCGATTCGAAAGAGCGAACCGATGCTGAAAAAGAGGCGGAACGAAGAATCTCGAGTAAAGTGCCTCCGGGTTTTATGGATAGAAAAAAGGGCGACGCTAAAGTTCGGGGAGATTATCTAGTTTGGAGACAGACGCTTCTTGAGGCGAGGAAGAGAAGTGTGGATGTCCTAATTATTACAGCTGATACCAAGGAGGACTGGTGGCGCTTCGATGGTAGAGGGAATCCGAAAGCGCCACGGAACGAGCTTTGTGAAGAAATTTTGGAATTTGCAGGCGTGCGAGTCTTTATTCTCCAGCCTGGAGATTTCCTTAAGTATGCAAATCAGCTCCTGGATGTGCCTGTGGAAGTAGAGTCTCTTCTCTCGATCGACAATGTTGACAAGGTTTCACAAAGTGGTCCGGAGTTTTCTGCAATCGGCGTTCTGGAGCAGGGTTCTTTGTGGGATGATTATTTTTCGTTCCTGCAGGGCAGGGGATTCTATCTTTTTGATGGTTATCCTCAGAGGTGGGGATTTGATATGGCGTCCCCTGTCGGTAGGCTATTTCGGTTTGTATTCGAGAAATACGATAGCATTAGAATGGCTGAGTTTATGGGGAGTATTCTCAGCCTTTTCGATCTGGCCGAGCGTGAAGGTAAGATGTCTCGTAGTGGCGTCACTCCTGTTGTGGTTTTGGGATTTGCTCCAAGGGAAGATCAGGTTGAGCAACTCCTGAATTCAGGGATACTGGTCGTCTGTAGGAATGCCCAGACATGGGCGGGCACGGGTAAGACTCTAACGTACGGTCTCGCTTCCGTAGCTATTGAGCAAGTACTTAATAGGGAAATTTATTGACGTTCGTTGGCAAGAGGGCGAAGCCGTCTCGGCAGCCGATCGCCGTGCCCAGCTCGATCAGGTCGACCATGTGCGCGATCGTCCGACTTGAGCTCACCTGCAAACAGGCTTCTAGCGGTGTGTCGCCTGCGGTGGTGCGCCGCCGCACGCTTTGGGGCCGCGCCTCCCGGCCAGTACGTAGCGAAGCGGAGGTCGGCTAGGTCGGGATGGATGGGTGCCCACGCTGGAAGGTGGCTGGCCCAGAGCGCGCCGCCGCAGGCGGCGTGCCTTGATCCAATAAAGCCGAATTCAGCAACAGCTTAATGGCTCGGTGTCGAGCCAGATGACGGATCTTGAACTACTCAGGTTCATCTAGCTCACTAGTCACGTAGCTGCGCCCGGAGTTCCAGCCACCGCTTAGAAGTCTCTGCAGCTCAGACCTCGCGAGCCAATGTGTGGCATCAGCGTCTCGAATAGGCACTCCCGCCGCAGGAAAGCCCTTCGGGTCGTCGGGCCCAGGAACAACGAATTGCTTGTCGTACTCGGCCTGAATCGGGATGTCAATTTCCAAAATCCCCCTATCCTCCCCGATTTTATGCCACGATATCTTCAACCCGCGAACATGTGTAGCCAGATTCTTTCGAATGAACTTTTCGATAGCGATCCATGTCGACCAAATTCTTTGGAGCGGCACGAATTTTGTCAACTACCTCAACTTCACCGTTGGCCCGAGTTTTGTATCCAACGGCAATCAGGCCGTCTTCGGAATTGGCAAATGCGGCTACATCTTTCAGGAGTTCCGCGGCGCTAGAGGCGTCGTCAAGCCTGTATGGCCCTTCTTTGACATCAAGCCAAATGCACTCCCGAACTCCCAGCATCTGACCAGCCCGCCCAGGCTTAAAGCCTTACGAGCGTCGGTGACGTTATTAATATGCCTCAATTCCGGCGCAACGGTACCGGTTAAGTTTTCCGTACACTCGTAACCAAGTCAGCAAAAGTAGTCCGGACATCCGGAAATGCTCGAAGCTCGGTCGAGTTGTACACCGGGCTGCTGCGGAACCACGTGGGACCGAAGCTGGGACATGTGGTGTTGTCGGACCTGACTCCGGCGCGGATTGGTAGGCGGCGCAAGGAACTTCAGGATGACGGTGACGGTGACGAAGGCCTACCGGTTCGTGCGAGCGGTGCTCAACACGGCGTCGGCACCAGAGGGGCGGTTGCTCAAGTTCAACCCGTGCACGATCAAGGGCGGCGGCAAAGAGGAGAACCCGGAGCGGCCTACGGCGACGCTGCAACAGGTGTTCAAGGCGGCTGAGGAGATTCAGGATCGCTACCGACTGGTGGTGCTCCTGGCGACGTTCGGCAGTCTGCGGTTCGCGGAGATGGTGGGGCTGCGGCGGCGGGACTTCTCGATGCTCGACGACGGGGAACACCGGTTCTGCGTGGTGCGCGTCGACCGGCAGACCGTCCAGCCCGACTCGGGGGAGTTGTTCGATGACGACCCGAAGGCGAAGGGGAAGCGGCCGGTGACGTTGCCGCCGTTCCTGGTCGCGGAGATCGAGGCGCACTTGAACGCGTTCGTGGGGTCGGAGCCGGATGCGTGGGTGTTTGTCGGGCCGAAGGGTGGGCGGCCGAAGCGGAACAACTTCTGGAACATCTGGAACGTGGCTAGGAAGGCGGCGGGGATGCCGGAGGTGCACTTGCACGATCTTCGGCACACGGGGAACACGCTCGCGGCTGAGACGGGGGCGACGCTGCGGGAGCTGATGGATCGGATGGGCCACAGCTCGACGCGCGCCGCGATGATCTACCTCCACGCTCGGGAGGAACGCGGTAAGAGCATCGCGGCGGGGATCGAGGTGATGGTGTCTCAGATCACAAACGGCGGCGATAAGACCGTGGTCGTTGAGGGCGTTTCGGAGGTGGTTTCTGAGGAGATGGGGCACGCGGGGGGCACGGAAGATCATCTAACGCAAGAAGACCGTCCACTGGGGACGGTCTTCAAGGGTTCTACCAGCAAGAACGTGGTGGAGCGGGTGACCGGGATCGAACCGGCATGACCAGCTTGGAAGGCTGGGGCTCTACCATTGAGCTACACCCGCGTGGCCCTCTGGGGGAGGGCGCGGAAATAGCTTAGCGTGTCGCGCTAAGCTACGGGGGACCGGGGCGTGGCGCAGCTTGGTAGCGCACCCGCTTTGGGAGCGGGGGGTCGCAGGTTCAAATCCTGTCGCCCCGACGGTTGCCCCTGACCAGCCATTATGGTGGTCAGGGGCGTTTTTCTGCCCCTAGTGGCGGTTGGTCAGGCGGTGCCACCAGCCGCGGCTGGTCTTGCGGGCTAGCCGGGTGTGGTGGGCGGCTGTGCGTCGTGCGCACTGCCGGTACTCGGCCTCCGCCTTGAGCGCTTCGGGCGTCCACTCCATCTGACCCATCTCCTCCGGTTCGTGTGTTGACCGAAGAGTCGTGCTGAGGGGGTGAGTCGGGCATCGGAAGATCACGTGGAACCGGCTGCGGATCCCTTACGCGGAGGTGTGAGGGATCCGCAGCGGGGCTCAGGCCTCGTGTGCGAGTCGCAGGGTGAGTACCTGGAAGGGGCGCAACTCCAAGTCGACCGTCGTGTCGGACAGGGGGCGTTCGAGCAGGTCGGTTTCCACTACGCGGTGCACCGGGAACGAGGTGTGCAGTGTCGTGCGGGCTCGGCCGCCCAGGGATTCGTAGAGTCGGACGACCACGTCGCCCGAGCGGTCGTCGGCCAGCTTGACCGCCTCGATCACGACGGCCGGGTTGTCGACGGACACGAGTGGCGCCACCTCCCGCGCACCCCGGACGACGCGTTGGGGCAGGTTGATCCGGTACCCGGCCGCGACGGCGTCGAGAATGCCCGCGCCGACGACTAGCGCGTGGCGGAAGCGGTGCGTGCCCTGGTCGGTCAACGGGTCGGGGAAACGGGGCGCGCGGAGCAGGGAGAGGCGGACCGTTGTCGTCGTGCCGCCGTCGTCACGGGTGGTGCGGGTGACGTCGTGGCCGTAGGTCGAGTCGTTGGCCAGCGCGACGCCGAAGCCGGGTTCGCCGACGTGCAGCCAGCGGTGCGCGCAGATCTCGAACTTGGCGGCCTCCCACGAGGTGTTGACGTGGATCGGTCGGTGCAGGTGGCCGAACTGGGTCTCGGCCGTCGACACCTCGGCTCGCACGTCCAGCGGGAACGCCAGTTTCAGCAGCTTCTCGACCTCCTGCCACTCCACCTCGGTGTCGATGTCCACCTGCCGCGCGCCTTCCAGCAGCCGCAACGTCTGCGTGATCGTCGACTTGCCGAACTGCCGCCGCACCAGCAGCCCGTCGGCCAACGGCGTCACCTCGCCGTCGGTCAGGTCGACGCGGCTGTTGCGGTAGAACGGGTCGATGTCCCAGGCGTCCCACTGGTTCGGCGTGTCCGCGTGCACCTGCGGCAGGTTGCCGACCGCGCCGGGCGGCAGGACCTCGCGCGACGCCACCAGGTCGTACACCGAGGTCAGCAAACCGTTGGGGGACACGGTGATCCGCAGCAGGCCGTTGTCCAGCACGCCGTCGACCGGTGCGACGGGAGGCGCCACGGGCACCGAGGTCGCTCCGGTGGAGAAGGCGTCGAACACCAGCGGCGTCGACCCTTCACCGGCCAGCGCGGCCACCGAGCCGTCGATGATCCCGCCCAGTTCCGCCGCCACGCGGGCGTAGGTCGCCTCGGCCTCGCGGTGCACCCACGCGATCGAGCTGCCGGGCAGGATGTCGTGGAACTGGTGCAGCAGAACGGTCTTCCACAGCCGGTCCAGCTCGTCGTACGGGTACGCCGAACCGACGCGCAGCGCGGCCGCCGTCGCCCACAGCTCGGCTTCGCGCAGCAGGTGCTCGCTGCGCCGGTTGCCCTGCTTGGTCCGCGCCTGCGTCGTGTACGTGGCGCGGTGCTTCTCCAGGTACAGCTCACCGGTCCACACGGGCGCGTTCGGGTACTCGTCCTGCGCCCCCTGGAAGAACGCCGCTGGCGTCTCGATCGTCACGGTCGGCGAGCCTTCGAGGTTCGCCACGCGCTTCGCCGTCTCCAGCATCTCCCGCGTCGGCCCGCCACCGCCGTCGCCGTAGCCGAACGGCACCAGCGACCGCGTCGCCACGGCGTGCTCGGCGAACTGCCTGCTGGCGCGGGCCAGTTCCTCGCCGGACAGCGACGAGTTGTACGTGTCTACGGGCGGGAAGTGGGTGAACACCCGGCTGCCGTCGATGCCCTCCCACCAGAACGTGGAGTGCGGGAACTTGTTGATCTGGTTCCACGACAGCTTCTGCGTCAGGAACCAGCGGGATCCCGACAGCTTGATCAACTGGGGGAGCGCGGCGCTGTAGCCGAACGAGTCGGGCAGCCACACCTCCTCCGTCTCCACGCCGAACTCGTCGAGGAAGAACCGCTTGCCGTGCACCAGTTGGCGGGCCATCGCCTCGCCGCCGGGCATGTTCGTGTCCGACTCCACCCACATGCCGCCGACGGGGACGAACTGCCCGGAAGCCACCCGCTCGGTGATCCGCCGGTACACCGCAGGGTGGTGCTCCTTCATCCACGCGTACTGCTGCGCCTGCGAGCAGGCGAACACGAACTCGGGGTACTCCTCCATCAGCGCGGTGACGTTGCTGAACGTTCTGGCGCACTTGCGCACGGTCTCCCGCAGCGGCCACAGCCACGCCGAGTCGATGTGCGCGTGCCCGACCGCCGACACCCGGTGCGCGCTCGCGTTGGCGGGCCTCGACAGCACCTCCTCCAACGCCGACCGGGAACGAGCGGCGCTGCCCGGAACGTCCTGGAAGTCCAACAGGTCCAACGACCGGTCGACGGCGTGCAGGATCCGGTGCCGCCGCGGCTCGTGGGCGGGCAACTCGTCCATCAACCCCTGCAACGCCTGGAGGTCCGTGATCAGGTGCCACACCTCGGGGTTGAACACCGCCAGGTCGGCTCGCTGGATCCGGTACAGCGGCTCGGTCCCGGCGGTCTCCTTGTCCCCCAACGGGGTCGGCACGAACGGCTCGAAGTCCAGGATCGTCGGGTTGCCCGCCGCCTCCAGGTAGTACAGCACCTCCGACCCGGTGACCGGCAGGTACGTGTTGCGCGGCTCGATGCCCTTCACCGGCTCACCGGAAGCGCTGTACGCCAGGCCCTCCGCCTGGAAACCGGGGCCGGGGTGGGTGAACCCGAGGTCGACCACGACCTCGACCCGCAGCGCGGCCCACTCCGGCGGCACCTGCGCGGAGATCCGGAACCAACTGGTGCTCCACGGCGCTCCCCACGCGCTGCCGACGCGGGCCGGTTCGTACGGCGCGGCCAGCGCCTCGGCGACGGGCACCGGCTCGCCGGGCGCGTGCCACACCGACAGCTCGACCGGCGTGGAACCGCTGTAGAGCGCGGGCCGGATCCGTTCGCGCAGGGTCCGCTTCAGCCGTTCTTCCAGTAGCGCGCGTTCGTCGTGCACCTATCGCTCCACTTCGATCGCCGCTCGCACGCCGTCGCGCGCGAGGCCCATCCACTCGTCGAAGAAGGCGCCA
Organism: Umezawaea endophytica; assembly: GCF_025061645.1. Taxonomy (GTDB): domain Bacteria; phylum Actinomycetota; class Actinomycetes; order Mycobacteriales; family Pseudonocardiaceae; genus Umezawaea; species Umezawaea endophytica. The sequence goes on from NZ_JANYMP010000002.1 coordinate 341,198, forward strand.
CCGGGCCCCCACGCCGACCGCTCCCCAGTCAATTCCAGCGACGTCGTCCGCGCCACCGCGGCGGGGGGAGAGGAGCGGGCAAGGGCCACGATCCGCGCCACGGTCTCGCCCAACGGCTTCGTCTTGCGCTCGGTCGTGAGCAGCCCCAGCTCGTACTCGCGCTCGGGGAAGTCGACCAGCGACCGGTCCACGTCGTGCGAGCACCACCACGTGACGCCCCACAGGTTCGAGCAGGTCAGCACGTTCTCCAGCGTCCGCTCGGCGAACTCCGGCGCCTCCGCGGCGCTGATCTCCGGCTGCGCCGCCCCGATCTCCTGCAACCACACGGGCCGGTTCGGTGCGCCCCACGCCTTGGCCAGTTCCACCAGGTACTCGGCGTGGTGCACGCTCTCCACGCTCAACGGGCCGTAGCGCTGCGCGGTCCCGTTGAACACCCACGAGTGCACGGTCGTCATGGCGCCGAGCCCCGCCGCGTGTGACGGTAGGAATGGGTGCCCGTCCTCGTACCAGACGGCGTCGTACTCCGAGTGCACGTGCGGCAGGCCCGGCGCGGTCTCGTCGCACACGGCCAGCAGCGACTCCAGCCAGTGCGAAGCCTCCTGCGGCGTCAGCGGGTTCGACTCGGTGAGCAGGTTGGTCTCGTTGCCCAGCGTCAGGCCGAGGAAGTTCGGCCGGTCCCGCAAGGCCTCCAGCAGCGTGCGGAGGTAGAACGCCTGGCCGGACACCACGTCCGGGTCGGTGAAGATGTTGCGGCGGTGCCACGTCTGCACCCACGACGGGTAGAAGTCGAAGCTCGACAGGTGGCCCTGCAACGCGTCGACCTGCACGTCGAGGCCGAACTCCGCGGCGGCGTCGACCATCGACACGAGCTGGTCCACGGCCTGGGGCCGCACGAGCCCCCGGTTGGGCTGGAACACCGGCCACAGCGGGAACACCCGCACGTGGTCGAGCCCGAGTTCGGCGATCGAGGAGAGGTCGGCCCGGACGGCGTCCAGGTCGAAGTCCAGCCAGTGGTGGAACCATCCTGAGGACGGGGTGTAGTTGACACCGAATCGCGGCAAGGCGTTCCCTTCTAGCCCTTGATCGCACCTTCTCCGACCCCGCGGAAGAAGTGCTTCTGGAGGCTGATGAACAACACGATCAGCGGCGCGACGGCGATGATCGTCCCCGCCGCGACGAGCCGCTGGTTCTGGAAGAACGTGCCCTGGAGGTACGCGAGCCCGATGGTCAGCGTGTACTTGTCGGGATCGCTGAGCACCACCAGCGGCCACAGGAAGTCGTCCCAGCTGAACATGAACGAGAACAGCGCGACGACCAGGATCGTGCCGCGCGCGGAGGGCACGGCGATGCGCCAGAACCGCTGCCACGCGTTCGCCCCGTCGATGACCGCGGCCTCCTCGACCTCCGGTTGCAGCGCCAGGAAGGCGTTGCGCATCAACAGGACGTTCAACGCGCCGATCGCTCCCGGCAGCACCACGGCGGTGAGCGTGTTCGTCAGGTCGAACGACCGCATGACCAGGAACAGCGAGATCAGGATGACCTCGAACGGCACCAGGATGCCCGACGCGAACACCAGCGCGGCCAGCCGACGGCCGCGGAACCTCAGGCGCGCCAACGCGTACCCGGCCATCGACGCGCCGACGCAGTTGGTGACCACGTTCACCACGGCCACCAGCAAGGAGTTCAGCGCGAACGTCCACACCGGAACGGCGTCGGCCACGCCCGCGTAGTTCGCGAGCGTCGGGTCCGACGGCACGAACACCGGCGCGTACACGTCCTCGCCCGCGCCCTTCAACGACGTGGAGAGCTGCCACAGGAACGGCCCGATGGTGATCGCCAGCACGAGCAGCAGCAACGCGTACCGCGCGACCCGCTTCACAGCGCCTCCTCCCGCCGGTTGAGCCGCAACGTGATCAGCAGCAGCCCCAGCGTGATCACGAACAGCACGAGGCTCAGCGCGGACGCGTAGCCGACGTTGCCGGTCAGGCCGGTGCCCGTCTGCTGGATCAGCATCACCAGCGACGTGTCCGCGCCACCGGGCCCGCCCGATCCACCGGACAGCAGGTAGATCTCGGAGAACACCCGGAACCCGTTGACCGCCGACAGCGCCGCGACCAGCACCATCGTCGGCCGCAGCGCGGGCACGGTGACGGCGAAGAACCGCCGGATCGGCCCCGCGCCGTCGACCTGGGCGGCCTCGTGCAGGTCGGCAGGCACGTTCCCCAGCGCGGCCAGGTAGATGATCATGTAGTAGCCGAGGCCCTTCCACACCGTCACGAGCATCGCGCTGAACAGCAGCAGCCACTCGTCGGTCAGGAACGGCACCGGCCTGCTGACCCACCCCAGCGCCCGCAGCACGGTGTTGACCAGGCCCTGGCTGTCCAACAGCCACGTCCAGATCAGCCCCACCACGACCGCCGACGCGATCACCGGCGTGAAGAACGCGGTGCGGAAGAACGTGATGCCGGGCAGCTTCTTCTGCACCAGCAACGCGATCAGCAGCGGCAGCACGACCAGCGGCGGCACGATGCACACGAGGTACAGCGAGCTGTTGCGCAGGGCCACCCAGAACTTCGGGTCGTCCAGCATCCGCTGGAAGTTCGCGAACCCGGTGAACCGGCCGCCGCCGAGCGCGGTGGCGTTGGTGAACGCCAGCACGAGCATGTTCACGAACGGCACGAGGCTGAACGTGATGACGACGGCCAGTCCGGGCAGCAGGAACAACCAGGGGGTGTAGGACCGGTGGTGGCCCACGCTCACCCGAGCAGCCGGTCGCACTCGGCGACCGTGTCGTCCAGCGCCTGCTTCGAGGACTTCTTGCCCAGCATGGCGTCCGCGAGGTTCTGCCGCAGCGAGTCCTGCATCTGCTGGCTGAACTGCACGGGCGTGTAGTTCACCGAGTCGCCGAGCTGCTTGGCCGCCGCGACCCGCACCCTGGCCTCGTCGGTCCCGTCCTCGGTGGTGAAGTACGGGTCCTGCATGCCGCCCTTGGTGCTGGGGAAGATCGTCGCGATCTTGGAGAACGCGAGCTGGTTCCGCGCGTTCGTCACGAACCGGCCGAACGCCAGCGCGGTGGCCTTGTTCTTGCTGGAGTTCGGCACCGAGACGCCGTGGACGTACATGTTGGCCTTGCCGGTGTTCGTGATCGGCTTGGTGATGCCGATGTTCGCGTACAGCGACGGCGCGTCGGTCTTGAACTTGCCCAGGTCGTACGCCGATCCGGGCGTCAGCGCGGTCTGCTGCGCCATGAACTTCGCGCCGGACCCGGTGTAGTTCTGCGTCAACGCCTCCGCGACCAGCCCGCCCGCGTCGTACATCCGCTTGTACACGTCGACCAGCTCGACGCCCTTGGCCGAGTTGAAGGTGAACTTCGTGCCGTCGGCGTTCATCATCTCCACGCCGTAGAGCCCGAAGTCGGCGATCGACGGCGTCTGGCCGAGCATCGCGACCCGCCGGTCGGTCTTCTGCGCCATCGCCAGCGCGGCGGTCTCCAGTTCGGCGAACGTCGTCGGCGGGCTGTCGGGATTGAGGCCTGCTTGCTGGAACAGCGCTTTGTTGTAGAACACCGGGCCGGTGTTCAGGTACCACGGGAAACCGTACGTACCTGATTTACCCGGAATGGCGTAAGCCGCCCACGCATTGTCGAGGTAGTCGTTCTTCGCGTCGCCCGCGGCCTGGTCGAGGTCGACGAGCTGGCCCGCTTTGGCGAGCGGGAAGCTCAGGTCCGGCGGCACGTTGACCACGTCCGGCAGCGAGCCCGCTGACGCGTCGGCCAGTACCTTGGTGAGGTAGCCGTCGGCGGGCTGGTCGATCCACTTGACCGTCGTACCGGCGTGTTCTTGCTGGAAGGCGGCTATGACGCCCTCGACGTACTCCGTGTACTTGGGTTTCAGCGCCCAGGTCTGGAAGGTGATCTCGCCCTTGACCTCGCCGCCGACCGCACCTCCTTCCTGGCTCGTGCCGGACAGTCCGCAACCGGCGAGGGTCGCTGCCGCCAAGCCCATCAGGAATACGCGTCGAGTCGTCCGCATCAGGCGCACCTCCGTGTTGTCCCGACCGTAGCTAAACCGGTATAGCTGGAGCTACCCTCAATCGATTCACTTGTCTACTTCCGGACAGGCTGGTGCGTGTGAAACGTCCGACGATCCGAGACATCGCCCTGCGCGCGGGCGTCTCGAAAGGCGCGGTCTCGCTCGCGCTCAACGGCAGGCCCGGTGTCTCGGAGGAGACCCGTCGGCGCATCCTTGGCGTGGCCGACGAGCTCCAGTGGCGGCCGAACAGCGCCGCACGGGCCCTGTCCGCCGCGCGCGCCGACTCGGTCGGCCTGGTGCTCGCCCGGCCCGCCCGCACCCTCGGCGTCGAGTCGTTCTTCTTCCAGCTCATCTCCGGCCTCCAGGCCGAGCTGTCGACCCGGTCGGTGGCGCTGATGTTCCAGGTCGTGGAGGACCAGGCGGCGGAGATCGAGCTGTACCGGCGGTGGTCGTCCGAGCAGCGCGTCGACGGTGTGTTCCTGGTCGACCTGCGGGTGGACGACCAGCGGATCGACCTCGTGGAACGGCTGCGGATGCCCGCCGTCGTCATCGGCGGCCCCGGCCACCACGGCGGTCTCGCCAGCGTGTGGGCCGACGACGCCGCGGCGATGGTGTCGATCATCGAGCACCTGGGGGCGCTGGGGCACCGGCGGATCGCACGGGTGGCGGGCCTGCCCGGACTGCTGCACACCGAGCGCCGCACGACCGCGTTCCACGAGGCCGCCGCCGCGTGGGGCATCACGGCCGCCGAGTGCGTCGCCACCGACTACACCGACGAGCAGGGCGCGAGCGCCACCCGCGACCTGCTGACCGGCCGCACACCGCCGACCGCGATCGTCTACGACAACGACGTGATGGCCGTGGCGGGCGCCGGGGTCGCGGCCGAACTCGGGGTCGCGGTGCCGGACGACGTGTCGCTGGTGGCGTGGGACGACTCGCCGCTGTGCCGCCTGCTGCACCCGCCGCTGACGGCGTTGGCGCGCGACACGTTCGCGTTCGGTGAGCGCGCCGCGAAGACCCTGCTCACCGTGCTGGACGGCGAGCCGCCCGCGGACGTCGAGGACCAGGTGCCGGTGCTGGTCCCGCGGGGCAGCACCGGCCCGCCGCGCTAGTCCAGGTCGTCCACGAACGCGGCCAGCAGCTCGGCGAACGCCTCGGGCGCCTCCTCGTGTGGCGCGTGCCCGACGCCGTCGAGCACCTGCACGTCACCGCGCCACAGCGTCGGGATGTCCAGGCCCCGCAGGTACTCCAGCGACACGAGCTGCTCCTCGCCGCCGTGCAGCACGGCGAGCGGACGCTTGAGCCCCGCCACGATCGCCGCCTCGTCGGAGATGGCGCCCGACCCGATGGCGGCGCCGATGCCCTCCCGCGACGCGGGGTCGGTCGCCAGGATGTCCGCGATGAACCCGTGCAGCGGCAGCGCGGAACCGGGCGCGACGAAGCTCGCCGCGTACGCCGCCGCGTCCTCCTCGCCCACCTCGCGGGAGAACCCGACGCCCATCGCGGGGTTCGACAGGAACGCCGACGGCACCGCGGCCGGGCTCGGCAGCGGCGGCGTGCCGAAGATCGCGAACCCGGCCGCGTCAGGAAGCTGGGGCTCGGCCTCCAGGACGATGTGCCCGCCCAGGCTCCAGCCGACGAACACCGCGTCCGGGACGTCCAGCACGTCGGCGAACCCGCTCACGGCGGCCGTGAAGGTCGCCATCGAGTAGCCGCCGTCCGGGCTCTGCGAGCCCCCGTGACCCGGCAGGTCCAGCGCCAGGCAGCGGAAGCGCTTGCCGAACGGCCCGTCCAGCAGCGGCTGCCACGTCCTGGACGACGACGAGTTCCCGTGCACCAGCACGACCGGTCTCCCGGTGCCCGTGCTCTGCCGGTGGGCGATCTCCAGCCCGTTCACGACGACCATGAGTCTCCTAGCGCGGTAGCTTCTCGCCGATCTCCAACGTGGGCACGGAGACGGTAACCGTGTCCGGGTACTTGATGCCCGCCCCGGTGTTGAGGACCACGACCTCCTCGTCCTCGGCGAGCCACCCCTCCTTGCGCAGCAGCCGAACGGCCGCGAACGCCGCGGCGCCCTCCGGGCAGACGAACGCGCCTTCGAGCCGCGCGCACAGCTCCTGGGCCGCCAGCAGCGCCTCGTCGTCCACCGCGATGGCCGTGCCGCCCGTCTCGTACAGGGCGTCGAGGATCAGGAAGTCCCCGAGCGCCTTCGGCACGTTGATGCCGAACGCCACGGTCTTCGAGTCCGGCCACGGCTCCGCGGTCCGCTCGCCCGCCTCGAACGCCTTCACGATCGGCGCGCACCCGGTGGCCTGCACCGCGACCAGCCGCGGCAGCTTCCCGGTGATCCAGCCGAGCTCGCGCATCTCCAGCAGCGCCTTGTGGATGCCGATCAGTCCCACGCCGCCGCCGGTCGGGTAGAGGATCACGTCCGGGCAGCGCCAGCCCAACTGCTCGACGATCTCGTAGCCCATGGTCTTCTTGCCCTCGATGCGGTAGGGCTCCTTCAACGTCGAGGTGTCGAACAGCTCACCGTCCGAAGAGGACACCAGCTCGCTGATCATCTTCCCGGCGTCGCCGATGAGGCCGTTGACCAGGTAGAGGTCCGCGCCGCTGACCGCGCACTCGGCACGGGTGATCTCCGGCGCGTCCACGGGCATCGCGACCACGCTCCGCAGGCTGGCGCGAGCCGCGTACAGCGCCCACGCCGCGCCCGCGTTCCCGTTGGTCGGCATTGCGATGGTGCTCGCGCCCAATTCCGCAGCCCGTGAGACGCCGACGGCCGCGCCGCGGGCCTTGAACGACCCGGTGGGCACCAGGCCCTCGTCCTTCATCAGCAGCCCCGGCACGCCGAGCGCCTCGCCGAGCCGGGGGAGCGGCAGCAGCGGCGTCATGCCCTCGCCCAGGCTGACCACGTTCGCCTCGTCCCGCACCGGCAGCACCTCGTGGTACCGCCACAGCGTCGGTGGCCTGCCCGCCAGGTCAGCGGGGGTGACGGTCTCGCGCACGGCCGCCAGGTCGTACCGGGCCAGCAGAGGTGAGCCGCAGTCGCACAGGTTCGCGAGCACGTCGGCGTCGTGGCGGCGGTGGCAGCGGGCGCAGTCCAGGTGCGTCAACCGGCTGTAGGTCATTCCGCCAGCCAACCAGAAGAGGGGTGGTCCCGTCGGTCACGTCGAGGTCAACGGGGCTGGTGAGGGCCCGGACCAGGTCGACGTCGACCGGTACCGCCACCGGTCGGGAGTGGTGCCGCTGGAACCGTTCTTGGACGCTTTCGCGCCCGAAGAGCCCAAGAACGGTCCCGTGTCATGCAGGTGTGGCCACCTGTTCGCTGACCACCTGGGCCGCGGCGGAGACCAGCGCGGTCACCGACGGGTTGCCCGAGTTGTCCTGGCGCCACGCGAACTGCGTGTACACCCGGAACGGGGGGACCCAGGGCAGCCTGCGCAGCCTGCCGTCCGCCAGCTCGGCCGCGACCGTGACCTCGGGGACGAGAGAGATCCCCAGGCCGGAGGCGACCGCGCGCTTGGCGGCGTCTATCGAGTCGAGCGCCAGCACCGGCGATCTCGACTCGCTGTCGTGCAACCCCAGTGCCTGCTCGAACTGTTCGTAGTAGCTGGCGCCGTTCTCAGCTCTGACCAGCGTGCTGCCGCGCAGTTCGTCCTCGGTGATCACCGACCGCCTGGTGAGGGCGTGCGTCGGTCCGCTGACCATGACCAGCGGCTCGGGGCAGAGCACCGTCGACTCGAGTCCCTCGCGGGGCTCGATCGGGCCGATGAAGAACGCGCAGTCGAGGCGTCCTTCCCGGACCGACGACAGGTTCGACTGCGTGTTCCGCGAGTGCAGCGAGATCTGGACGCTCGGATAGCGCCAGCACATGTACTCGATGAGGGGTAACAGCCGGTAGTCGGTCAAACTCTGTGCGCTGCCGATGACCAGCTTGCCGTGCGGCTCGCCGTTCATCGTGATGGCTTTTCTGGCCTTGTCGGTAAGGGTGATGATGTTGCGTGCGAAGGGCAGTAGCTCAACGCCCGCGGACGTCATCTGGATGCCTCGCGGAAGACGTCGGAACAGCGAAACCCCGAGCGTCTCCTCGAGTGCCTTGATACGGGTAGTGATCGTGGGCTGCGAGCAATTCAGAGTGGCGGCGGCCTTCGTAAAACTTCCCGTTTGAACCACAGTTGTGAACGCCAAAAGCTGACGCGTCTCCATGGAGCTCCCCAACGGTGCGTAAACAGAGTGATCCACGAACGCCGGGGTAGGACGGCGTCGTGGGGACCGGTGCGTTGGCGACAGTTGACCTGGCCGCGGGTAGGGGCGGTCAGGTCGGCTGGGGTGTCAACATCGCCGGGCGACCGTGCTGGGTGCCGAAAAGAACTGGTAGAACCACATCGGTGCCGAGCGGTAGGGCCTGGCGTCGAGGTGGGTGGTGGGAGCGGGCGGGAGCACGCGGTGGGTCGGGGGCAGCGGCGGAATGGATCTCATCGGGTCATCGACACCTTGTCTGGTAGGTGGTTGAAAAGCTCGATGACATTGTCTCGCTCGTTTCTTGCGTCCCGTTACCGGTTGCGTCCGCTACTGGTCCCCCCAGAACGTCCGGCAACTTTCATCAGGTGAGCAAGGTGGTCCCAGGCTCGCGCGTTACGCTACCTGACCTGCACACGAATGGACTACGGCGAGTGGAGTCATCTCAACAAGTGAAAGTTTTCCATGAGGCGCTACTCCGGTTGGCCTCTATTCACTCGTTGTGCGTAACCCCCCTAGGTTTCGGTCGCGGTCGGTGAGTATCGACTACGGCAGTAGTGAAGCTCGGGCAACTGTAGGTAACCGGAGCGTCCCGTGTATGGCTTCGGAGAGTGAACGGATGTGATTGCCACTCGAATGGCCTAACGTTCTGCTGAACCGGCTAGTACCGGATGATCCGGTCGGTCCTGCGCCGTGGGCTGTCCGCACGCGCGGCTACTCCGGAGAGCGCTCTCACGTGTGCTCCGATTTTCCGTGGTCAGCGATCTGGAGACCCCCGAACGGCCCAACACCGCGTTCGGGCGCCGCGACCACCTGTCCGACGCCGGCGCGGGCCGGTCGGTTCCCGACGTCCGGCTAGTGGTGCCCTGTGGTCGTGGCGAACACGCAGCCGTCGACCCCGGCGGGCTCCTCGACGGCGTCGGTGCCCTCGACGGGCTCGCACCACAGGTGCCGCAGGCCGAGTTCGCCGGTGCCCAGCTCCTCGGACGTGACGGCGAACCCGTCACCGAAGCCGAAGTCGGGGTTCTCGGTCAGCGTCCCGTCGGCCAGGCCCGCCTTCCAGAACTCCTGGAGCGACCGCACGCCGCCCGGCTTGAACAGGACGAGGCCGACCTTCTGGAACGGCGGCACGGCGCAGGTCGCCCACGACTCCACGAACGGCTCGTACAGCCTCGCCCGGTCGGCGCCGAGGTAGGCGGCGAACTCGGGCATGGTCGCGGTCCGGGCGTCGGAGCACTGGCCGCCGCTGGCGTCCCTGGTCCACGCGACGACGTCTTCGAGGGTGCTGAACGGGCCCGCGGGCGCGATCACCCGCGAGGTGGTCGGGTGGTGCCCGGAGTGGGGGTCGGCGGTCGGGTCGAAGGGCGTGCACGCCGCCAGCAGGGCCAAACCGGTCAACGCCGCGGCCACCGCGCGAACAGCCATCCGCCACCTCGCATTGGTCCAGACCCATCACGGTAGGGCTTCCCGACCGCGGCGGATAGGGGGCCAGCGCACCCCGGCAGGTCGGCGCGGCGGGCCGCTCACCTAGACTCGACGGGAATCCCGACGCCTGTCGTGGTGTTTCGGGCTGTTCCGCACGTCATGTTCGTTACGAGGAGACCACGTTGAAGAGCACCGTCGAGCAGCTGAGCCCGACGCGGGTCCGGATCAACGTCGAGGTGCCGTTCGACGAGCTCAAGCCGGACTTCGACCGCGCTTACCGCAAGCTCGCCAAGCAGGTGCGCATCCCCGGCTTCCGCCCCGGCAAGGCACCCGCGCGCGTCCTGGAGAGCCGCATCGGCCGCGGCGCCGTACTGGACGAGGTCGTCCAGGAGGCCATCCCCGCCAAGTACCTGGAAGCCGTGAACAGCGGTGAGGTGCGCACCCTCGGCCGTCCCGAGTTCGAGGTCACGAACATCGCCGACGGCGACTCCCTCGCGTTCAGCGCCGAGGTCGACATCCGTCCCGAGATCACCGTGCCCGCGTTCGGCGAGCTGTCGGTGAGCGTCGAGGACCAGGAGGTCGAGGAGTCGGACGTCGACACCCAGCTCGACGAGCTGCGCGCCCGCTTCGGCACCCTGACCGGCGTCAAGCGCGAAGCGGCCGAGGGCGACTTCGTCGTCGTCGACCTGTCCGCGACCGTGGACGGCGAGGAGGTCGAGGAGGCCAAGACCGCGGGCCTGTCCTACGAGATCGGCTCCGGCCAGCTCGTCGAGGGCATCGACGACGCCCTGATCGGCGCGTCCGAGGGCGAGACCAAGACGTTCACCACGACGCTCGTCGCCGGTGAGCACTCCGGCCGCGAGGCCGAGGTCAGCGTCGTGCTCAACAGCGTCAAGGAGCGCCAGCTCCCCGAGCTGGACGACGAGTTCGCGCAGCTCGCCAGCGAGTTCGACACGCTGGACGAGCTGAAGGGCGACCTGCGCACCCGCCTCGGCCGCGTGAAGAAGATGCAGCAGGGCGTCGAGGCCCGCGACAAGGTCCTCGAGGCGCTGCTCGCGACCACCGAGGTCCCGCTGCCCGAGGCCGTCGTCCAGGGTGAGGTCGACGCGCGCAAGCACGACGCCGTGCACTCGTTCGACCACGACGAGGCGCGCTTCGCCGAGTGGCTGACCGAGCAGGGCCAGACCCAGGAGGAGTTCGACACCGAGGTGCGCACCGCGGCCGAGCAGGCCGTGAAGACGCAGCTCGTGCTCGACTCGATCGCCGACGCCGAGGAGATCAGCGTCACCGACGCCGAGCTCACCGAGCGGATCATCTACCAGGCCCAGCGCTTCGGCATCAGCCCGGACGAGTACGTCAAGCGCGCGCAGCAGTCCGGCCAGCTCGGCGCGATCTTCGCCGACGTCCGCCGCGGCAAGGCCCTCGCCGCCGTCGTCCGCCAGGCGACTGTGACCGACGCCACCGGCAACACGCTGGACCTGGACGAGCTGTTCGGCGAGTCCAAGTCGGACGCCTCCACTGAGGAATCCGCCGAGCAGTAAAGCCCTGAGCGAAAACGGGCGGTGTCGGGAAGTTGACACCGCCCGTCTTCGTTAAGGTCGCTCGTAGGGATTCCGGCAGACGGGATCAGATACAGAGTCAAGCCACGGCGGAGCAGTCCTCCCCGTTCCTCCTGGAGTAAGGCAGGCAGACGTGACGCAGCACTCCTTCCCGACGCCCGAGATGCGGTCGTCCGCGGGGATGAACCTCAACGACTCGGTTTTCGAGCGGCTGCTCCGAGAGCGGATCATCGTGTTGGGCTCCCAGGTCGAAGAGGGCATCGCCAACCAGATCACCGCGCAGCTCCTCCTGCTGGCCGCTGAGGACCCTGAAAAGGACATCACCCTCTACATCAACTCGCCGGGCGGCTCGGTCACCGCGGGCATGGCCATCTTCGACACGATGCAGCTCATCGAGCCGGACGTCGCCACCACCGCCATGGGCCTCGCGGCGTCCATGGGCCAGTTCCTGCTCTCCGCGGGCGCTCCCGGCAAGCGCTCGATCCTGCCGCACGCGCGCGTCCTGATGCACCAGCCGTCCGCGGGCGTCGGCGGCACGGCGGCCGACATCGCGATCCAGGCGGACATGCTGACCCGCACGAAGCACGAGATGGCGGAGCTCATCGCCGAGCACACCGGGCAGCCGGTGGACCGGATCATCGCCGACTCGGACCGCGACCGCTGGTTCACCGCGGCCGAGGCCCTGGAGTACGGCTTCGTCGACAAGGTGATCACCCGCCCCACCCGCGTCTCGAACGCCTGACCGCGGCACAACCCAGGAGACCTCAAGTGGACCAGTCCTACGCGCCTCAGTCCCGGTACGTGCTGCCGTCGTTCGTCGAGCGCACCAGCTACGGGGTCAAGGAGTCCAACCCCTACAACAAGCTGTTCGAGGAACGCATCATCTTCCTCGGCGTGCAGGTCGACGACGCCTCGGCGAACGACGTCATGGCTCAGCTCCTGTGCCTGGAGTCGGACGACCCGGACCGCGACATCCTGCTCTACATCAACTCGCCCGGTGGCTCGTTCACCTCGCTGATGGCCATCTACGACACGATGCAGTTCGTCCGCCCGGACATCCAGACGTACTGCCTCGGCCAGGCCGCGTCGGCCGCCGCCGTCCTGCTCGCCGCGGGTACCCCCGGCAAGCGGCACGCGCTGCCGAACGCCCGCATCCTGATCCACCAGCCCTCCACCGAGGGCGTCTACGGTCAGGTGTCGGACCTGGAGATCCAGTCGAACGAGATCCAGCGCGTTCGCCGCCTCATGGAGACCACGCTGGCGCACCACACGGGCCGCTCCCCGGAGCAGGTCCGGCTCGACGTCGAGCGCGACAAGATCCTGACCGCCGACGCCGCGAAGGAGTACGGCATCGTCGACGCCGTGCTCCCGTACCGGAAGCTCTCGGCCAACAAGTGACGTCCGACACGCCGAGCTGACCGGGCTTACCGGTTGGTTCGGCGGGTCCGGGGGACGCTGGTCCTCCCGCTTGGACGGGTTGGCCAGGTACCGTCGAGAGGAATGGGCGGAACTCGTGTCCAGCGGGTCTCGCCACACGATCAGGCGCCGCACATCAGGGTGTGCGCCGGAGGGGACAGAGGTCAGCGGTCATGGCGCGTATCGGTGACGGCGGCGACCTGCTGAAGTGTTCTTTCTGCGGAAAGAGCCAGAAGCAGGTGAAGAAACTCATCGCTGGCCCCGGCGTTTACATCTGCGATGAGTGCATCGACCTCTGCAACGAGATCATCGAGGAGGAGCTCGCGGAAGCGGGCGACGTCAAGCTCGATGAGTTGCCGAAGCCGTCTGAGATCCACGAGTTCCTCGACCAGTACGTCATCGGTCAGAGCGAAGCGAAGCGGACTCTCGCGGTGGCGGTCTACAACCACTACAAGCGCATCCAAGCTGGTGATCGAGGGCGCGAGGGCAGGGACGACGGCGTCGAGCTGGCGAAGTCGAACATCCTGATGCTCGGGCCGACGGGGTGTGGCAAGACCTACCTCGCCCAGACGCTGGCGAAGATGCTGAACGTTCCGTTCGCCATCGCGGACGCGACCGCCCTCACGGAGGCCGGTTACGTCGGCGAGGACGTCGAGAACATCCTGCTGAAGCTCATCCAGGCAGCCGACTACGACGTGAAGCGCGCCGAAACCGGCATCATCTACATCGACGAAGTCGACAAGATCGCCCGGAAGAGTGAAAACCCGTCCATCACCCGTGATGTGTCCGGTGAGGGCGTCCAGCAGGCGCTGCTGAAAATACTGGAGGGGACCACGGCCTCCGTGCCCCCGCAGGGTGGTCGCAAGCACCCCCACCAGGAGTTCATCCAGATCGACACGACGAACGTGCTGTTCATCGTGGCGGGCGCGTTCGCGGGCCTGGAGAAGATCATCCAGGACCGCGTCGGCAAGCGCGGGCTCGGCTTCGGCGCCGAGGTGCGCACCAAGGCCGAGGTCGACGCGGCGGACTACTTCGCCGACTCGATGCCCGAGGACCTGATCAAGTTCGGCCTCATCCCGGAGTTCATCGGCCGTCTCCCGATGGTCGCGAGCGTCACGAACCTGGACAAGCCGTCCCTGGTCAAGATCCTCACCGAACCGAAGAACGCGCTGGTCAAGCAGTACCAGAAGCTCTTCGAGATGGACGGCGTCGAGCTGGAGTTCACGAAGACCGCCATGGAGGCCGTCGCCGACCAGGCGATCCTCCGCGGCACCGGTGCCCGTGGGCTCCGGGCGATCATGGAGGAGGTGCTGCTCCCCGTCATGTACGACATCCCGAGCCGCACCGACGTCGCCAAGGTCGTCATCACGGAGCAGACGGTCAAGGAGAACGTGAACCCGACGATCGTCGCCCGTCAGCCAAGCAGGCGCGAACGCCGCGAGAAGTCGGCGTAGAGCACCATCGCGGATGGGCGCACTCCGGTCCCGGAGTGCGCCCGCTCGTGTTTCGGAGGGAAAACCGTGTCGCTGCCCTACGTCCTCCTGCTGCACGGCTTGAACGGGTCGGGGCCGACGCACTGGCAGAACTGGCTCGCGGGCGAACTGGCCCACCACGGGGCCCAGGTCGACATGCCCCTGTTCACCGAACCCGACGGCCCTGCGCTGGACGTCTGGCTGCCGGAACTCCGGGCTCACCTGATGGCCGCCCCCACAACGGGTGAACGTGTGGTCGTCGCCCACTCCCTGGCGTGCCTGCTGTGGCTCCACCACGCCGCGAGTTCACCCGATCCGGCCACGCGCGTCGACCGGGTGCTGCTCGTCGCCCCACCGAGCGTCGACTGCCCGGAACCGGCCATCACCACCTTCGTCCCCGCCCCGACGGACGCGGACGGCCTCCGCAGGGCCGCCGCGACCACCCGGCTGGTCGTCGGCGACGGCGACGCGTACTGCACCCTGGACCAGGCGAAACTGCTGGCGGAGGCGTTGCGGGTCGAACTGGACGTCATCGTCGGCGGCGCCCACCTGAACGTCGACGCGGGCTATGGCCCGTGGACCGCCGTGCTCAAGTGGGTCCGCAGCGACCGCACCCCGCTCACCCCGCGCTAGTCGCGCCCCGGCTTCGGCACGCGCTTCCCCAGGAACCGGATCACGTCCGGCACGGCGCGGCGGAAGAACCGATCGTCGTGCCCGCCGGGCCCGATCGACCCCACCACGGGCTTCTTCTCCTTGATGAACTTCCGCGCCCCGACGATGAACCGGTCCTTGTCGCCGATCCAGATCCCGATCGGCACGTCACCCAGCTCGGCCTGGTGCTTGAGCGGGTCGAGGGATGTCCACTGGTCGGCGTTCGCGAAGGCCTTGCGCTTCGCCATCTCGGTCCACGAGGTGAGCAGGCCGGGGGCGATCGTGGCGACGGCGGCGAGGGGTTGGCGGCGCTCGTTGCGGCGGCGGGCGTAGAGGAGGGCGCCGAAGCCGCCCATGGAGACGCCCGTGCAGGCGAACGGCAGCGGACCGAGGCCGCGGTCGGCGAGCCAGCGCGGGACCTCCTCCAGGAGCATCGCCATCGGGTCGTCGCCGGGGACGTTCTCGTGCCAGTAGTTGTCGCCGCCGTCGACCGCCACGAACCCGAACTTGGGCACGGCGCCGCGCACGACGGCGGAGGTGAACACCTCGGGCAGGCCCGCGACGGCCGCGTACCGGGCGTTGCCGTGGAGGCCGTGCAGCAGGATCGACATCGGCAGGTTCTTCGGCGTCGGGCCGGGCGGCAGGATGGTCACCAGGTCGACGTCCCGGCCCCTGGCGGCCGAGTGGACCCGGTCCACGGTCACCACCGGGCGCTTGCCCGCGGGTTTCGGCCCCGCGACGCCGACGGCCAGCCGCAGCGCCTCACCCAGCGGCGCGGTGCCGTTGAGCGTCAACCCCAGTCCCGCGGCCGTCACCCCGGCCACGCCGAGCGCGGACAGCACCGTTCGCCGGTGCACGCCCGCGCGCAGTCTCTCGTCCATTTCCCCCGCCCTCCGCACCACACATCGTGCGCCGAGCGCGTGGTGTTTCGCCATCAAGTCAGGGGTTCAGGTGACCAGGTCTGCCCGAAGTTCCACGACCTCCGCCGCTGTGTAGCCGAGCGTGCGCAGGACGTGATCGGTGTGCTCGCCCAACGCGGGCACCGCGCCCGGCGTCCAGTCCCAGCCGTCGACGGGCGGCCGGAGCATCATGACCGACCCGCCGGGCACCGCGACCCCGTGCCGCCGGTCGCGGGCCACGAGTTGCGGGTGGTCGGGCAGGTCGGTGACGCTCCGGGTGCGCGCGGCGGGCACGTCGGCGGCGTCCAGCGCGGCCAGCAGGGCGTCCGCGGTCCACGAGCCGAAGTCCAGCTCGGCGTGCAGCTCGGCCCGGTGCCGGA
Organism: Umezawaea endophytica; assembly: GCF_025061645.1. Taxonomy (GTDB): domain Bacteria; phylum Actinomycetota; class Actinomycetes; order Mycobacteriales; family Pseudonocardiaceae; genus Umezawaea; species Umezawaea endophytica. The sequence continues at coordinate 357,273 of NZ_JANYMP010000002.1, forward strand.
CCCGGTCGGCGACCGTGCCGAACCGGGGGTCGTCGGCCAGGTCGGGCCTGGTCAGGACCTCGGCGCAGAGCCGCCGCCACTGCGGGTCGTTCTGCACGGCCAGGTGCACCGCGCCGTCACCGCACGGGAAGGGCCCGTACGGGGCGATGGTCGGGTGGTGGGCACCGTTGCGGGGCGCCGCTCGGCCCGTGCCCGCCGCGTAGAGCATCGGCTGGTGCATCCACTCGGCCATGGCCTCGAACAGGCTCAGCCGCAGCGTGGCGCCCTGCCCGGTCCGCGCGCGGGCGAGCAGCGCGGCCAGCACGGCGGACTGCAACTGCACCCCGGCGGCGATGTCGGCCACCGAGATCCCGGCTCGCGCCGTCACGTCGCCGTCGCCGGTCAGCTCCACCAGCCCGGCCTCGGACTGGACCAGCGCGTCGAACGCCTTCCGCTCGCCGTACGGGCCGCCGTCGCCGTACCCGGACAGCTCGCCCACGACCAGGTCCGGCCTGCCCGCGCGCAGCGCGTCCGCGTCCAGCCCGTGCCGCCGGGCCGCGCCGGGGGAGAGGTTGCAGAGCACCACGTCCGCCGCCGCGACCAGCCGTGCCACCACCTCGCCCGCCCGTTCGTGGGCCAGGTCGAGGGTGAGGGACTCCTTGCCGACGTTCGTCCAGGCGAAGTACGACGACACCTCGCCGCACGCCGAGTCGTAGTGGCGCGCGAAGTCGCCGGTGCCCGGCCGTTCGACCTTGACCACCCGCGCCCCGAGGTCGGCCAGCAGCCGCGTCGCGTACGGGACGGCTACGGCCTGCTCGAAGCTGACCACCAGGACGTCGTCAAGGGGCTTCAACGCGCTCGGCACCGGTGTAGACGTTGAGCGAGTCGCCCCTGAGGAAGCCGATGAGGGTCATGCCCTGCTCCTCGGCCAGCTCCACGGCCAGCGAGGACGGCGCGGACACCGCGGACAGGACCGGGATCCCGGCCATCGCCGCCTTCTGCACCAGCTCGAACGACGCCCGCCCGGACACCATCAGCACGTGGTCGCGCAGCGGGATCCGACCGTTCATCAGCGCCCAGCCGAGGACCTTGTCGACCGCGTTGTGCCTGCCCACGTCCTCGCGCACCACCAGCGGCTCGCCGGACGACGTGAACAGCCCGGCCGCGTGCAGCCCGCCGGTCGAGGCGAACACCTTCTGCTGGGTCCGCAGCACGTCCGGGAGCGTGGTCAGCACGTCGACACCCACCCGGCACGGGTCTCCCGCGGGCGAGAACGACGTTTTCAGCCGAACGGCGTCGAGCGCGGCCTTCCCGCACACCCCGCACGAGGAGGTGGTGTAGAAGTTCCGCTCGACACCCACGTCCGGCGGCGGCACGCCGGGTGCGAGCGCCAGGTCCAGGACGTTGTAGGTGTTCTCCCCGTCGGGACCGGTGCCCTCGCAGAACCGGGCGGTGGAGATGTCCTCCAGGTCGGTGATCACACCCTCGCTGAGGAGGAAGCCGTGCGCCAGTTCGACGTCCTGGCCGGGTGTGCGCATCGTCACTGCCAGCGCCCGACCGTCCACCCGCAACTCCAGGGGTTCCTCGGCCGCCAGCGCGTCGATCTTCCTGCGCTCCCCGCGGGGCGAGAAGCTGATCACCGGACGTCGAACCGTGACGCGTCCCATCTCGACAACCCCTCACTTCGAGCCGTTCCCCGCCCATGACCTACCGCTCATCGGCCCCGATCGTGCGAACACCATCGGTGGGCAATAAGTTCCGGTGGTCACCAACCAGGTTACGGAGGTGTCGGACAGTGGGTTTCCTCGACCGCTCCCGAACAGTCGCACCCGCGGACTGGAACCGCTGGCTCATCCCGCCGGCCGCGCTCTCGGTCCACCTCGCCATCGGGCAGGCCTACGCGTGGAGCGTCTTCAAGTCGCCCCTCGAAGGGGCGCTCGGCCTGTCCGGCACGCAGAGCGCCCTGCCGTTCCAACTCGGCATCGTCATGCTCGGCCTGTCGGCCGCGTTCGGCGGCACGCTCGTCGAGCGCAACGGACCGCGCTGGGCGATGTTCGTGTCCGCCGTGTGCTTCTCGTCGGGCTTCCTGATCTCCGCGCTCGGCGCGTGGACCTCGCAGTTCTGGCTGGTGGTGATCGGCTACGGCTTCGTCGGCGGCATCGGTCTCGGCATCGGCTACATCTCGCCGGTGTCGACGCTGATCAAGTGGTTCCCCGACCGGCCGGGCATGGCGACCGGCATCGCGATCATGGGCTTCGGCGGTGGTGCGCTGATCGCGTCGCCGTGGTCGACGCAGATGCTCAAGTCGTTCGGCAAGGACAACACCGGCATCGCCGAGTCGTTCGCCGTGCACGGCGTCGTCTACGCGGTGTTCATGTCGCTGGGCGTGCTGCTGATCCGCGTGCCCGCCGAGGGCTGGCGGCCACCCGGCTGGGAACCGGCCGTCGCGGTGGTCAACAAGATGATCACGACGGCGAACGTGTCCGCGCGCAACGCGATCCGCACGCCGCAGTTCTGGTTCTTGTGGATCGTCCTGTGCTTCAACGTGACCGCGGGCATCGGCATCCTGGAGAAGGCCGCCCCGATGATCACCGACTTCTTCGCGCAGACGGCGACACCGATCGCGGTCGCGGCGGCGGGCGGGTTCGTCGCACTGCTGTCGCTGGCCAACATGGCCGGTCGGATCGTGTGGTCGTCCACATCGGACCTGGTGGGGCGCAAGAACATCTACCGGATCTACCTCGGTGTCGGCGCGGCGATGTACCTCGTGATCGCGTTGGCGGGCAACGTGTCGACGGCGCTGTTCGTGGTGTGCGCCATGGTGATCCTGTCGTTCTACGGCGGCGGTTTCGCGACCATCCCGGCGTACCTGAAGGACCTGTTCGGCACGTACCAGGTCGGTGCGATCCACGGTCGGCTGCTCACCGCGTGGTCGACGGCCGGTGTGCTCGGGCCGCTGATCGTGAACGCGATCTCCGACAGCCAGAAGGCCGCGGGCAAGTCCGGGCCCGACCTGTACACGAACTCGCTGTTCATCATGATCGCGCTGCTGGCCATCGGGTTCGTCGCGAACGAGCTGGTGAAGCCCGTCGACGCGAAGTTCCACGAGCCCGCCGAGCTGGAGGAGGCGTCCCGATGAGGCGACCGTTGATCGTGTTCGCGTGGGTGTGGGTCGGTGTTCCGCTCGCCTACGGCCTGGTGGAACTGGTGCGTCGGGTGACGCCGCTCTTCACGAGTTGAGCCTCTACCTGATCGGGTGACGGCCGAGGGCCGGTTTTTGTCGGTGCTCGTCGGTCTACTGGGTGCATGGCACTCCTGTTCTTCTGGCTCCTGCTCCGGGGCGCGCTGGCGGCTCTCGCCTCGCGCGTCCCGGCGGGGGTCGTTCCCGTGCTCGGGCGCGGTGGGTTCGTGGTGCGGCTCTTCGTGGGCCGTGATCCGCCGTGGTGGCGTTAATGCGGGTTTGCTGCGTCCCGGGCCCGGTGAAGACCGTGGTCACGGCGCTAGGTTGGCCGGGTGGACTCCTATGACGTCGTGGTGGTGGGTGGCGGGCACAACGCGCTGGTAGCGGCGACCTACCTGGCGAGGGCCGGGTTGTCGGTGCTGGTGGTCGAGAAGCTGGACCACGTGGGCGGGGCGGCGGTGAGCGCGTCCCCCTTCGCGGGCGTGCCCGTTCGCCTGTCGCGGTTCTCGTACCTGGTCAGCCTGCTGCCGGACCGGATCGTGGCCGACCTCGGCCTGCGGCTGGAGCTCCGGTCGCGCGCGTCGTCGTCGTACACGCCCTTCGGCAGCGGTGGGCTGCTGGTCGAACGCGATCCCGGTCCGGCGTCCGCCGAGTCGTTCCGCGCCCTGACGGGGTCCGGCTCGGCCTGGGAGGCGTGGCAGCGCTGGTACGCCTCCTTGGACGCGCTGGCCGCGGTGCTGGCGCCGACGATGCTGGAGCCGTTGCGCTCCCGTGCCGAGTTCGCGGCGCTTGCGGGCGACCTGTGGGAGCCGGTGTTCGAGCGTCCGCTCGGCGTGACGTTGAAGGAGCTGTTCCCGGACGACGTGGTGCGCGGCGTGGTGGCGACCGATGGGCTGATCGGCACGCACACGTCGTTGAAGTCCTCCGACCTGGCCGCCAACCGGTGCTTCCTCTACCACGTGATCGGCAACGGCACGGGGGAGTGGAGGGTGCCGGTCGGCGGGATGGGCGCGGTCACCGCGGAGCTGCTGCGGGTGGCGTCGGCCGCCGGGGTGGAGATCGTCACCGGGGAGCCGGTGACACGGGTGTCCGCCGACGGCGCGTCCGGGTCCGTGGTGTTCGGCGGCCGAGAGGTGGGTGCTCGGTTCGTGCTGTCCGGTGTGGCGCCCGCCGTGCTGGACTCGTTGCTGGGGAAGGAGGTGGTGTCGCGGGGTGAGGGCTGCCAGTTGAAGGTCAACATGCTGTTGACCCGCCTGCCCCGGTTGCGGTCCGGGGTGCCTGCCGAGGTCGCGTTCGCCGGGACGTTCCACCTGGATGAGTCGTACTCGCAGTTGGAGACGGCCTACGCGGAGAGCGCCGCCGGTGAGGTGCCGTCAGTGCTGCCGGGCGAGATGTACTGCCACTCCTTGACCGACCCGTCCATCCTCGGGCCGTCGTTGAGCGGGCACCACACGCTGACGCTGTTCGGGCTGCACCTGCCCGCGGCGTTGTTCGAGGGGCGCAACGAGGAGTTGCGGTCGTCGCTGGTCGAGCGGTACCTGGCCGGGTTGAACCGGTACCTGGAGGAGCCGATCGAGTCGTGCCTGGCGCTCGACGCCGACGGACGGCCGTGCATCGAGGCGCGGACGCCGCTGGACCTGGAGGCCGAACTCGGGCTGCCGCGCGGCAACATCTTCCACGGCGACCTCGCGTGGCCGTTCGCGGAGGATGGCGAGGCGGGTGGCTGGGGCGTGGAGACCGACGTGGCCAACGTGTTCGTCTGCGGCGCGGGTGCGCGGCGCGGCGGTGGGGTCAGCGGCATCGGCGGTCACAACGCGGCTATGGCGGTGCTGGACGCGCGACGAGCAGCGATCCGCTGACGGCCTGCCTCGCCTTGTGGCGGGGTGGTGGGGTCAGCGGGATCGGTGGTCGCAACGCGGCTATGGCGCTGCTCGGCGCGCGACGAGCGGCGACTCGCTGACGGCCTGCCTCGCCTTGTGGCGGGGTGGTGGGGTCAGCGGGATCGGTGGTCACAACGCGGCTATGGCGCTGCTCGGCGCGCGACGAGCGGCGACTCGCTGACGACCTGCCCCGTCTCGTGGCGCGGTGGCGAGCTGCCCCGGCTCGCTCCTCGGCACCTGTCCCGGCTTGCTCAGCAGCTCGTTCCTCGGTGCGGGCCGAGATCGACGCGGTTCGCGCGCACGGCCGAGCGGCGGGAGACGCCCGAGCTGCGGCCCGAAGACGCGGGCCGGTCCGGATCATGGGTCGCCGTGTCGCCCGTGTCGCCCGTGTCGCCGGGTCGTCCGCGGTGTGCGGGCGGACGACCCGGCGGCACGAGGGTTCAGTCGTGCTCGCCCACGTAGGCGATGTCGAACGGGGCGTTCACCGGGGCGCCTGCCGCGGTGTAGCACTGGACGGTGGCGGTCACGCCGGTCCAGTAGGCGATGGCGCACGAGTCGGAAGTCGTGTCGTAGGCCGTGACCTGGAAGTCGCCGCCGGTCAGCAGCAGCGACGGGGTCAGGGCGCGGGTGCCCGGCATCGGGGTGGTGATGGTCCACGTCGGTAGCGGGTAGGCCCAGGTGGTGGGGGCGCTGGGGACGGTGCTGATCCAGCCGTAGGCGGAGACGAGGCCGGGTGAGGGGTTCTTGTCGCCGACGACGTTGCCCTTGTCGACGAAGGTGACGTTGAAGTCGCCGTCGGCAGGCGCCCCGGTCGGGGTGAAGCAGCGGACAAGCACGTGGTGGTAGATCGTGTCGGGGTACCAGTCGGCGGTCTTGCACCACGTGTTCGTCTGCCCGGTGGCGGTGACCAGGACGGTGCCGCCCGCGTTGCCGCCCAGCGCCTTGAAGGAGACCTTGTACTGCCCGAGGACCTCCCGCGCGTGCACGACGGCGTTGGTGGTGGAGTTGTGCGCGGTGACCGTGCCGTTGTTGGTCGCGCGGTAGCCGAACCCGTAGTAGCTGCTCCGCAGGTTG
>NZ_JANYMP010000002.1:363398-411566 GCF_025061645.1 Umezawaea endophytica
CGGGCTGCCGCGCGGCAACATCTTCCACGGCGACCTCGCGTGGCCGTTCGCGGAGGATGGCGAGGCGGGTGGCTGGGGCGTGGAGACCGACGTGGCCAACGTGTTCGTCTGCGGCGCGGGTGCGCGGCGCGGCGGTGGGGTCAGCGGCATCGGCGGTCACAACGCGGCTATGGCGGTGCTGGACGCGCGACGAGCAGCGATCCGCTGACGGCCTGCCTCGCCTTGTGGCGGGGTGGTGGGGTCAGCGGGATCGGTGGTCGCAACGCGGCTATGGCGCTGCTCGGCGCGCGACGAGCGGCGACTCGCTGACGGCCTGCCTCGCCTTGTGGCGGGGTGGTGGGGTCAGCGGGATCGGTGGTCACAACGCGGCTATGGCGCTGCTCGGCGCGCGACGAGCGGCGACTCGCTGACGACCTGCCCCGTCTCGTGGCGCGGTGGCGAGCTGCCCCGGCTCGCTCCTCGGCACCTGTCCCGGCTTGCTCAGCAGCTCGTTCCTCGGTGCGGGCCGAGATCGACGCGGTTCGCGCGCACGGCCGAGCGGCGGGAGACGCCCGAGCTGCGGCCCGAAGACGCGGGCCGGTCCGGATCATGGGTCGCCGTGTCGCCCGTGTCGCCCGTGTCGCCGGGTCGTCCGCGGTGTGCGGGCGGACGACCCGGCGGCACGAGGGTTCAGTCGTGCTCGCCCACGTAGGCGATGTCGAACGGGGCGTTCACCGGGGCGCCTGCCGCGGTGTAGCACTGGACGGTGGCGGTCACGCCGGTCCAGTAGGCGATGGCGCACGAGTCGGAAGTCGTGTCGTAGGCCGTGACCTGGAAGTCGCCGCCGGTCAGCAGCAGCGACGGGGTCAGGGCGCGGGTGCCCGGCATCGGGGTGGTGATGGTCCACGTCGGTAGCGGGTAGGCCCAGGTGGTGGGGGCGCTGGGGACGGTGCTGATCCAGCCGTAGGCGGAGACGAGGCCGGGTGAGGGGTTCTTGTCGCCGACGACGTTGCCCTTGTCGACGAAGGTGACGTTGAAGTCGCCGTCGGCAGGCGCCCCGGTCGGGGTGAAGCAGCGGACAAGCACGTGGTGGTAGATCGTGTCGGGGTACCAGTCGGCGGTCTTGCACCACGTGTTCGTCTGCCCGGTGGCGGTGACCAGGACGGTGCCGCCCGCGTTGCCGCCCAGCGCCTTGAAGGAGACCTTGTACTGCCCGAGGACCTCCCGCGCGTGCACGACGGCGTTGGTGGTGGAGTTGTGCGCGGTGACCGTGCCGTTGTTGGTCGCGCGGTAGCCGAACCCGTAGTAGCTGCTCCGCAGGTTGGTGAACGAGGCCGTGAACGTGCTGTCGACCAGCGCGCCGCCGAAGGTGTAGCAGCGGACGGTCAGGTACTGCCCGTCGACGGTCGGGGTGGTGACGGTGTTCTTGCAGCGCGTCCGGTTGTCGTAGCCGTAGGCGGTCACGTGCGTGATGCCCGCGGTGGCGGACATCCCTTCGACGAACACGGTGTACGTGCCCACCCCGACGTGCCGGACCAGGTTGGCCGGGCCGCCGGTGGCGGAGCTGTACTGGTACGGGGCACTGGGCGAGTACCACTCGCCGACGACGTGGGCCGGGTCGTTCGCCCACACCCAGCCGTAGCCCTCGGTCGTCGCCGCTGCCGCGTCGGCGCAGGTCACGGCTTTCATCCGGCCATCGGTCACGCACGTGGCCGGTGCCGCGGCGGCCTGTGGCGCGACTGTCGCCACGAGGCTCAGCACGAGGCCTGCCAGCAGGATGGATCTGTTCGCTCTCACGGTTCCCCTCCAGCGCGGTATTTCCGGTCGGCCACCAGACTCCGCACGGGTGTCAGGGTTGGATCAGCGTGCGCTCAAGATCACGGGGGTCCGGTGGAGTCGGAGGGCAGGCGGCTGCTGGCGCGTCGCGGTGTGCGGGCCGCGCTGGACTGGATCGAACGAGTGCCCGTGGCCGAGCGCTCGACGGAGGTGCACTGCCTGCACGCGGAGGTGTTGGCGCTGGCGGGTGACCTTGACGCGGCGGCCGCGATCTGCCTGCCGCTGGCGGACGGGGGCGCTCCCGACGTGGCGCGGCTGCTGGGGCACCTGGAGTACCGGCGGGGCAGGCCGCGGCAGGCGTTGGAGTGGTACGCGAAGGGGCCGCCGGACGCGCTGCTGCTGGCGTGGACGGCGACGGCGCACTGGGCGATCGGCGACGAGGCGAAGTGCCGCGAGCACGCGGACCGGGCGTGGCTGGCCGCGACGGAGTCGGGCGACCGGCGGGCCATGGTGGCCAGTCACGTGGCGCTCGGGTTCGCGGCGGAGATGGTCGGGGACTGCGCGGCGGAGCAGCACCACTACGAGAAGGCGTTGGCACTGGCGGAGGCCGCGGGGGACCGGGTCGAGTCGGCGCGGATGCGGACCAACCTGTCGTCGCGGCTGCTCGGCGAGGCGCGGTACGCCGAAGCCGCCGCGATGGCGGACCTGGCGGTGGCGCAGGCCGAGGAGGTCGGCTACCTGACCGTGCTCGGCATCGCGCTCTGCAACGGCGGGGACGCGCTCCTGCGGCTGGGCGACCTGGACGCGGCGTGCGACCGGTTCGACCGCGCGCTGGCCGTGGAGCACACGGTCGGGTCGCAGCGGTTGGCGTACCCGCTGGCGGGCTTGGGCGACGTGCACCGGGTGCGCGGTCGGACGAGCCTGGCCATGGCGTCCTACGAGGAGGCGATCCGGGTCTGCGGCGCCGAGGGCGACCGTCAGGGGTTGGTGCCCGCGCTCGTCGGGCTGGCGCTGCTGGTGGCGTCGCAGGACCCGAGCACAGCGGCTGACCTGGCTGAACGGGCGCACAGCTCCGCCGTGGGGCCCGCCGTGATCCGCACCCTGTTGGCGCTGGGCTGGGCGGCCGAGCGGGGCGGCGACCACCAGCGGGCCGCCGACCTCGCCACGCGGACCGCGGAGAAGGCACGCCTGCACCGGGACCGCGCCCGGCTGGCGGAAGCCCTGGAACTGCTGGCCACCGCCCGGCCCGCGAAGGCGAGGACCGCGCTCGTGGAGGCGAAGGCGATCTGGCGCGAGACCGGCGCCGTGGTGGACGGTCTGCGGATCACCGTGCTGCTGGGCGCGGTGCCGCACGCGTCCGCGGCCGAGCGCGCGGACGCCAGGGCGGCTGGGGAATCCCTCGCGGCTCGGGGGATCCCGTCACCGGTCGACCCCGTGGTGATCCGCACGCTCGGCCGGTTCGAGGTCCGGGTCGCGGGGGAGCCGCTGCCGAGGTCCGTGTGGCAGTCGCGCAAGGCGAGGGACCTGCTGCGGATACTGGTGGTCCGCCGCGGCCGCGGGATCGCCCGCGACGAGTTGGCCCGCCTGCTGTGGGCCGACGACTCCGACCGGGTCGGCCACCGGCTCTCCGTCGCCCTGTCGACGGTCCGCTCCGTCCTGGACCCGGCGGGCGACCTCGTGCTGGCGGACCAGCACACCGTGGCGCTGGACACGGGTCGGGCCGCGATCGACCTGGAGGACTTCCTGGCGGACGCCCAGGAGGGGCTGCGGACGGGCGACAAGGCGACCCTGGTCGCCGCCGAGGCGGCGTACACGGGCGACCTGTTCGAGGACGAGCCGTACGACGACTGGGCCGTGGCCCTGCGCGAGGAGGCGCGCGCGGTGTACCTGCGGGTGGCCCGCACGCTGGCGACCCGAGCGTCCGACGTCGACGAGGCCGGGTACTACCTGCAACGCCTGCTGGCCAAGGACCCCTACGACGAGCAGGCCCACCTCGCCCTGGTCGAGGCCCTGACCGCGGCGGGCAGGCACGGTGCCGCGATCAGGGCGAGGACGCGCTTCACCGAGGCGATGGGCTCCCTGTCCTAGTGGCCACGCCGTCCTGGGGGCCACGCTGTCGGAGAGACCACGCCGTCGGAGAGCCATGCCGTCCTGGAGCCACGCTGTTCTGCCCAGAGGGCGAGCTTGGCGACGTTTCGGTTCCGCGGCTCCCTCGTTCCCGCAAGTGCGGCCTTCGACCGAGGGACAGGTCTAGCCCCGGTGCTCCAGCCGCACGACGATCGACTTGGACGTCGGCGTGCCGGACGTCGTGGCCGTGGAGTCCAGCGGTACCAGCGAGTTCGCCTCCGGGAAGTACGCGGCGGCGCAGCCGACGGCCGTCGGGTACGAGACGATCCGGAACGACTCGGCGCGCCGTTCGGTGACGCCGGTCGGGTCTTCCGGCCACTCGCTGACGATGTCGACGACCTCGCCGTCGGCGAAGCCGAGCGACGTCAGGTCGTCCGGTGCGACGAACACGACCCGCCGTCCGTCCTTCACACCGCGGTAGCGGTCGTCCAAGCCGTAGATCGTGGTGTTGTACTGGTCGTGGCTGCGCATGGTCTGGAGCAGCAACCGGCTTTCCGGCACGTGCAGCACGGTCAGCTCGTTCGCGGTGAAGTTCGCCTTGCCGGACTTGGTGGCGTTGAACTCCCGCGCGTCACGGGGGGCGTGGGGCAGGACGAACCCGTCCGGCTGCCGGACCCGCGCGTTGTAGTCGGAGCAGCCGGGCACGACGTTGGCGATGCGGTCGCGGATGGCGTCGTAGTCCTTCTCGAACTCCTCCCACGGCACGGGGTGTTCGCCGCCGAGGACCTCGCGGGCCAGGCGGCAGACGATCGACACCTCGGACAGCAGGTGGTCGCTCGCGGGCGCGAGCCTGCCGCGGGAGCGGTGCACGACGGACATCGAGTCCTCGACGGTGACGAACTGCTCGCCGGAGTGCTGGAGGTCGCTCTCGGTGCGCCCCAGCGTCGGCAGGATCAGCGCCACCTTGCCGGTGACGAAGTGCGACCGGTTGAGCTTGGTCGACACGTGCACGGTCAGGTCGCAGCCGCGCAGGGCCTTCTCGGTCACGGGCGTGTCCGGCGAGGCGGAGGCGAAGTTGCCGCCCACGGCGAAGAAGACGCGGGCGTCGCCGTCGCGCATGGCGCGGATCGCCGCCACGGTGTCGAACCCGTGCTTGCGCGGCACCCGGATGGAGAACTCCTGCTCCAGCGCGGACATGAACTTCTCCGGCATCTTCTCCCAGATGCCCATGGTCCGGTCGCCCTGCACGTTGGAGTGCCCGCGCACCGGGCACAGGCCCGCGCCGGGCTTGCCGATCATGCCGCGCAGCAGCACCACGTTGGTGATCTCCTGGATGGAGGGCACCGAGTGCTTGTGCTGCGTCAGGCCCATCGCCCAGCAGACGATCGTCCGCTCCGAGTCCGCGAACATCCGCGCGACCTTGGTGATCTGCTCGCGCGACAGCCCGGTCGCGGTGTCGACCGACGCCCAGTCGACCTCGGTGACGTGCGCCTTGTAGTCCTCGAAGCCGTGGGTGTACTTCGCGATGAAGTCGCGGTCCTCCGCGCCCCACGACAGCAGCAGGCTGCCGATCGCCTGGAACAGCGCCTGGTCGCCACCGAGCTTGATCTGCACGAACTCGTCGGCCAGCGGCGTGCCCTTGCCGACCAGGCCGCGCACGTTCTGCGGGTTCTTGAACCGCATCAGCCCGGCCTCGGGCAGCGGGTTGATCGCGATGATCTTCGCGCCGTTGCCCTTCGCCTCCTCCAGCGCGGACAGCATCCGCGGGTGGTTCGTGCCGGGGTTCTGGCCCATGACGACGATCAGGTCGGCACCGTGGACGTCGTTGATGCTGACCGAGCCCTTGCCGATGCCGGTGGTCGCGCTGAGCGCGGCGCCGGAGGACTCGTGGCACATGTTCGAGCAGTCCGGCAGGTTGTTCGTGCCGTAGGACCGGACCAGGAGCTGGTAGAGGAACGCGGCCTCGTTGCTGGTGCGGCCGGACGTGTAGAACACGGCCTGGTCCGGGCTCGCCAGCCCGTTGAGCTGCTCGGCGACCAGCCGGAGCGCCGCGTCCCAGGCGATCGGCTCGTAGTGCGTGGCGCCTTCGCGCAGCACGAACGGCTCGGTGATCCGACCCTGCTGGCCGAGCCAGTAGTCGGTCTTCTCGCCCAGGTCGGTGATGGTGTGCTCGGCGAAAAACTCACGCCCGACGCGCCGCCTGGTCGCTTCCTCGGCGACGGCCTTGGCCCCGTTCTCGCAGAACTCCGCCAGCTTGCGGTGCCCCTGCGGCTCCGGCCACGCGCAGCCGGGGCAGTCGAAGCCCTCGCGCTGGTTCAGCAGCCGCAGCGTGCTGGCCGTCCGCGTCACGCCCATCTGCTCGACACCGCGTTTCAGCGAGACCGCGACACCGGGGATGCCCGCGGCCCACCCCTTCGGCTTCGTCACGTCGAGTTGCGACTCGTCGACATCCTGCTGCGGTGGCTTCCGGGTCATGCCTCCAAGTATGTATCCGCTGAAATCGCGGGGCAGGTCGTGTCGCTGTGATGTTGGTTGACGTGTCGACCAAAAACCAGCGGTCCCCTCACCGCCGCGTGCCGGGAGAGCGCGGCGATGGGGGACCGCGACTGGCTCGCCGAGAGAGGCGGAGCGGACCGCTGCCACGGGCTCCAAGGGGTTCGGTTGAGTCCGTGAATCCGACTTCTACGCCTTCTGAGCTGGCCAATCCTGTTGAGTGTGAACTGAGTCATATGGCAACGACAGCATCCGTTCGGGTGACCTCAGCCGGGGCAGGTGTTGATGGTCGGCATCGGCTTGGACGGGTCGAAGTAGTCGTCCGGCTTGCCGTCCACCAGCGTCGAGACGTGCGTCGACCGCGGCTCGGTGAACGACGGCGCGAGGAAGCCCTCGCGCGAGGCCGCGCAGCCGATCGAGTAGCTGTGCTCGGTCGAGGGGCCGGACCACATGCCCTGGCTCTCGGCGCGGAACGTCGGCCCCGACCGCATGATGTAGTCGTACTGGATCCGGGTCACCGCGACGATGTCCATCGGACCGTTCAGCTTCCCGACGTCGTCGGTCGAGAACGCGTAGGCGAACACGTAGTCGGTGTGCACCACCAGTTCGCCCGCGCTCTTCGCCTCGATCGTCATCTTGCCGCTCACCTTCGGCTGGACGGGCAGCAGCGCCGTTCCCGGAGCGATCCTGGTCGCGACCAGGCCCGCCTCGTCGTCGCGGCCGCCCGCGAACAGCGGGCGCAGCCCCTCCTGGTCGTCCAGCGCGAACAGGCCGAGCAGCGGTTCCACGTCGTGGCCCTCCACCACCCTGCGGTCGAGCCGGGCGGCGACCACGGCGGTGCGGGCCTTCGCGTACGCCTCGGCGACCTGCTCCGCGCTGAACGTCCCGATCGCCGCGGCCGGGGGGACGACCAGGCCCGCCTCGCCGTCGGGCCAGTAGGTGGCGGGCGTGCCGCGGAACGGGTCGGTCAGGTCCACCTTCGTGATCGCCGTCGGCGACGCCGCGGGAGCCGGTTCGGTCGTGGGTCCCAGCGTGGCGCGGAGCCCGACCCCCAGCGCGACGACGGCCAGCAGCGCGAGGCCCGTGACGACCTTGTTGCCGTGCCGGACCAGCCAGGTTCTTCGGCGGACCCGGCGGACCTCGCTCGCGAGGCGGCCGATCACCGCCCGCGGCCACCCTGGGTGGCTCTCCACGCACTGCGCTCTCACGTCAACTCCCCCGTAGCCACCCGTCATTGGACGATCGGACGACGGGGCACGGGCGTTAGCAGGTATGTGGGAGTAAGTCGATAGCGAAGGGTTCGTAGACTCATGGTGTGACCGAATCCAGCACCACTCCACAGCGTCCCGAACTCCCCGCGGCGTGGCAGCCGTCCGAGGTAGAGGCGGAGCTGTACCAGGGCTGGGTCGACCACGGCTACTTCACCGCCGACGTGACCAGCGACAAGCCGCCGTTCACGATCGTGCTGCCCCCGCCGAACGTCACCGGCAGCCTCCACATGGGCCACGCGCTCAACCACAGCGTCATGGACGCCCTCACCCGCAGGCGCCGGATGCAGGGGTACGAGGTCCTGTGGCTGCCCGGCATGGACCACGCGGGCATCGCGACGCAGAACGCCGTGGAGCGCGACCTGGCCAACAACGGGCTCTCCCGCAACGACCTCGGCCGGGAGAAGTTCGTCGAGCGCGTGTGGGAGTGGAAGGACGAGTACGGCGGCAAGATCCTCGACCAGATGCGCCGCCTCGGCGACGGCATCGACTGGACCCGCGAGCGGTTCACCATGGACGAGGGCCTGTCCCGCGCCGTCCAGACGATCTTCAAGAAGATGTTCGACGACGACCTGATCTACCGCGCCGAGCGCATCATCAACTGGTGTCCGCGCTGCCAGACCGCACTGTCGGACATCGAGGTCGAGCACTCCGACGACGACGGCGAACTCGTGTCCATCCGCTACGGCGAGGGCGCGGACTCGATCGTCGTCGCGACCACCCGCGCGGAGACGATGCTCGGCGACACGGCCGTCGCCGTGCACCCCGATGACGAGCGGTACGCGCACCTGATCGGCACCGAGGTCGAGGTGCCGCTGACCGGCCGCCGCGTGCCGATCGTGGCCGACGAGCACGTCGACCCGAAGTTCGGCACCGGCGCGGTCAAGGTGACGCCCGCCCACGACCCGAACGACTTCGAGATCGGCCAGCGCCACGGCCTGCCGAACCTGACCGTCATGGACGGCCGGGGCGTCATCACCGTGCGCGGCCCGTTCGAGGGCCTCGACCGCTTCGAGGCGCGTCCCGCCGTGGTCGCCGCGCTGCGCGACCAGGGCCGGATCGTCGCCGAGAAGCGCCCGTACGTGCACTCGGTCGGCCACTGCGAGCGCTGCGGCACGGTCGTCGAGCCGCGCCTGTCGCTCCAGTGGTGGGTCAAGGTCGAGGGCATCGCCAAGGCCGCGGGTGACGCCGTCCGCGACGGCCGCACCACCGTGCACCCCGCCGAGCTGGGCAAGCGCTACTTCGACTGGGTCGACAACCTGCACGACTGGTGCATCTCGCGCCAGCTCTGGTGGGGCCACCGCATCCCGGTCTGGTACGGCCCGGCGGGCGAGGTCGTCTGCGTCGGACCGGACGAGCAGCCGCCGTCCGGCGACGGCTGGCGCCAGGACGAGGACGTGCTCGACACGTGGTTCTCGTCCGGCCTCTGGCCGTTCTCGACGCTGGGCTGGCCGGACAAGACGGCCGACCTGGCCAAGTTCTACCCGACCTCCGTGCTGTCGACGGGCTACGACATCCTCTTCTTCTGGGTCACCAGGATGATGATGTTCGGCCTGTACGCGATGGACGAGGTCCAGCCGTTCGACCACGTGTACCTGCACGGCCTGATCCGCGACGCCAACGGCAAGAAGATGTCGAAGTCGCGCGGCAACGGCATCGACCCGCTCGCCTGGATCGACAGCTACGGCGCCGACGCCACCCGGTTCACGCTGCTGCGCGGCGCGAACCCCGGCTCGGACCTCGCCGTCGCCGAGGAGTGGGCGGCGGGCGCCCGCAACTTCACCACGAAGCTGTGGAACGCCACCAGGTTCGCGCTCTCCAACGGCGCCACGGTCGACCGGCCGCTGCCCGCCCGCGACGCGCTGACCGACGCGGACCGCTGGATCCTGGACCTGCTCGACCAACTGGTGTCCGATGTGGACGGCCAGTTCGAGGGCTTCCAGTTCGCCAAGCTGTCCGAGGCGCTCTACCACTTCACCTGGGACGAGTTCTGCGACTGGTACCTGGAGCTGGCGAAGGTCCAGATCGCCGAGGGCGGCGAGCGGGCCGAGGCGACCCAGTCGGTGCTCGGGCACGTGCTCGACGTCGTGCTGCGGCTGCTGCACCCGTTGACCCCGTTCATCACCGAGACGCTGTGGAAGACGCTGACCGGTGGTGAGTCGCTCGTCATCAGCGAGTGGCCGAAGCCGTCCGGTGTCGAGCGCGACGCCGTGGCCGCCGAGCGGGTCGAGGGGCTGAAGAAGCTCGTCACGGAGATCCGCCGCTTCCGCTCCGACCAGGGCCTGCGGCCGACGCAGAAGGTGGCGGGCAAGGTGCGCGGCGCGTGCTGCGTCGACCTGCTCGACCAGGTGTCGTCGGTGAAGGCGCTGACCAGGATGACCGAGCCCGGCGACGACTTCGCCGTGTCCGCGTCGCTGGAGGTCGGCCTGCCCAAGGGCACCGTGAAGGTCGAGCTGGACACGTCCGGCACGATCGACGTGGTCGCCGAGCGCAAGCGGATGACCAAGGACCTCGCGGTCGCGGAGAAGGAACGCGCGCAGTGCGAGGGGAAGCTGAACAACCCCGCGTTCACCGACAAGGCGCCCGCGGACGTCGTGGCCAAGATCCAGGCCCGCCTGGCGGCCGCGAACGCCGACATCGACCGACTGAACGCGCGCATCGCCGCTCTGCCGGAGGCGAAGTGAGCTCGGACCCGGCGGCGCTGGAAGCACTCGGCGCCGTCGAGTCGGAGCTGGACAAGCGCTGGCCCGAGACGAAGATCGCGCCGTCGCTCGACCGCATCAGGGCGTTGACGCACGTGCTGGGCGACCCCCAGCACTCCTACCCGGTCATCCACATCACCGGGACCAACGGGAAGACGTCGACCTCGCGGATGATCGACGCGCTGCTGTCCCGCATCGGGCTGCGCACGGGCCGCTACACGAGCCCGCACCTCCAGCTCGCGACCGAGCGGATCAGCGTCGACGGCGAGCCGATCTCGCCGGAGCGGTACGTCGAGGTGTACCGGGACATCGAGCCCTACCTGTCCATGGTGGACGGTCAGCACGACGTGCCGATGTCGAAGTTCGAGGTCCTCACCGGGATGGCGTTCGCGGCGTTCGCGGACGCCCCGGTTGAGGCCGCGATCGTCGAGGTCGGGATGGGCGGGAGCTGGGACGCGACCAACGTCGCGGACGGCAGGATCGCCGTCGTCACGCCGATCGGCGTCGACCACGTCGAGTACCTGGGGCCGGACGTCGAGGGCATCGCGCGGGAGAAGGCCGGGATCATCAAGGCGGGCTCCGTCGCGATCCTCGCCGAGCAGACCAACGAGGTGGCCCGGATCCTGATCGAACGGGCGACCGAGGTGGACGCCATGGTCGCCCGCCAGGGCCTGGAGTTCGGCGTGCTGGACCAGGCCGTGGCCGTCGGCGGGCAGGTGCTGAAGCTCCAGGGCCTCGGCGGCGTCTACGACGACGTGTTCCTGCCGCTGCACGGCGCGCACCAGGCGTCCAACGCCTCGCTCGCGCTCGCGGCCGTCGAGGCGTTCTTCGGCGCGGGCAAGGAACAGCCGCTCGACGTCGAGGCCGTCCGCGAGGCGTTCGCCTCCGTGACCTCGCCCGGCAGGCTGGAACGGGTGCGCTCCGCGCCGACCGTCCTGGTCGACGCCGCGCACAACCCGCACGGCGCCACGGCTCTGGCCACCGCGCTGCGCGACGAGTTCGGCTTCCGCAAGCTCATCGCCGTCGTCGGCGTGATGGACGACAAGGACGCGGCGGGCATGCTCGCCGCGTTGGAGCCGGTCGTCCACGAGATCGTGGTGACCAGCAACTCCTCGCCGCGCGCGATGGACGCGGACACGTTGGGCGACCTCGCGATGGAGGTGTTCGGCGAGGAGCGGGTGTTCGTGCAGCCGTCGCTGGCCGACGCCATCGAGGAGGCCGTCCTGCGCACCGAGGAGGACGACGAGGAGGGCGTGGTGTCCGGCGGCGGCGTGATCGTCACCGGCTCCGTCGTCACGGCAGGCGAGGCCCGCGCGCTGTTCGGCAAGGAGCCGTCATGACCACCCCACCGGTGAAGCCGCCGCCCAAGGACCCGATGAAGGCGTTCCGCGGCATCACCGCGGGCACGCTGATCATCGAGGTGATCGTGGTGGCGCTCGCCCTTCCGGTGATCGCCAAGCTCGGCGGCGGCTTCAGCACCGCCGCGGGCGCGCTGGCCTTCGCCCTGATCGTGGGCCTCATCGCCACGTGCGCGCTGCTCAAGCACAAGTGGAGCTTCTGGCTCATCGTCGGCCTGCACGTGGTCATGGTCGCGTCGTGGTTCGCCCTCACCGCGCTCGGCGCGGTCGGCGTGGTGTTCAGCCTCGTGTGGGCGTGCGTCTTCTGGATGCGCCGCGACCTCGCCAAGCGCATGGCCGAAGGCCGCCTGCCCAGCCAACAGGTCTGAGGGTTCACCCGCCGGTGTTCGACAAGCGGTCGGACACCGGCGCGGATCTCAGCCCAGGGTGAGTGACACGTCGCCCTTTCGGGCCGCTTCATCGCTGAACGAGATCTTGCCGCGATGCGTCACCTCGACCTGGTAGATCTCGTCCCCGGCGGGAACCTCGGGCACGGCAAACCGGAAACTGCACACGCCGCCCACGTAGTCCGAATCCTTCAGGACACCCAGCGCCACGGCTTTGCCCGAGGCGTTGTACACCGTCACTTGTGAGCCTTCGGCGATGTCGTCGTAGCCGCGGTATCCCTCGCACTCGCCCTTGACGGCCGCGCCCGTCGCGCTCTTCATCAGGGCGAAGTGGCCTTTCAGTTCGAACGCCTGAGGTTCACTCGGCAACGGCGGTTCATCCTTCCCGCCGAAGATCAGGATCGCGCCGACCGCGAGGACCAGTGCCAACGCCGTCCCGCCGATGAACAAACCGAAGGTTCCGCGCTGGGATGGGGCCGCTGCCTGGACGTGTTCGTCGTCCAGAGCCGCCTGCGGAGCGTCGTTTGGCGGTGTGGCGGGGGTGCTCATGCTGTTCTCCGAAGGAAGCCGGGCTGGTAACTGTCGTAGTCGAACCGAGCCCGAAGTCCGTTACGCACCGCATCCGTCCCCGGATCTGAGGGGCCGACCATGTCCACCGCGCGATCCGGGGAATTCCCACCGGTTGCGCGGCGCATCGGTGTGCTGTTCACGAAAACCGTTCTGCTAAAAGGGAATGAGGGCCTACGAAAGATCCTTGTGCGCTGAACCCCTGCCCCTTCGCTGACGGGGCACATAGGGTGTTCCGGTGCCCATCGCGTTCGACACCGCCGGTTTTCAGCAGCACGACCAGACCACCTGGTTCAACCCCTCGACGAACGACCAGGTGAGCCTGAACTACTTCGAGCAGGTGCCCGACCTGCCCGCAGCGCTGGACGACATCGCGTCGTTGCGGCACGGGCTCGCGCACCTGACGAGCGAGGTCGGCTGTCTGGTCGAGGCGCACGTCGTCCACCTGGGGCAGGTTCCCTCGCTGCTCCAGATAGTCAAGCTGCCGATACCGAACCAGCCGAGCGGGCAGGCGTTCCTGGCGTCGTTCACGGTGCCGAAGGCGAACGCGAGCGCGGTGCTGAAGTTCCAGGCGGTCGAGCAGGGCATGACCGGGATGCGCGAAGCCGTGCTGATGGCACAGGTCGGGTTCGACAACTGGTTCCAGCCGCACCCGTACGCCCCCGAGGTGCAGGGGAAGCTGCCGTTCCACGTCGGCGACGACCCGCGCTTCGACGCGCAGTTCCCGCAGCACCCGCTGTCGCGGGCCCGTGCCTGGGCGCACCACGTGGCGCGGACCGGCCAGGTCGACCCGCGGTTCGCCGCGCTGCCCGCCTTCGAGTCCGCGCCCGAGGTCGGCGCCGCGCTGACGACCGTCGTGCCCGGCCTGCCGATCGGTGGCTACCTGCCGCTGTGGATGGATGACGACGACGTCAGCTACTGGCGGATGAGCGACCCGGACACGGTGCTGAGCACGCTCGGCAAGGGCGCGCTGGCCCGCACCCCGGTGCTGGAGAACAGGTTCCGCGACCTCGTCGCGCTCGACCAGACCAGTTCGACGATCATGCTCACCAACCGCTACCGCGACGAGCACGGCGGCGTGTCCGGTCCGGCCACCCCGCTGGTGCGGGTCCCCGAGGGCGAGGCCCGTGCCGCGGTGACGGCCGAGACGGTGCTGGAGGCGTTCCGCTGGGTCGGTCTCGCGTCCGAGGCGGCGGCGGACCGCGGCGAGTACGTCGCCGTCGAGGCGGGCGGCATCACCCACCGCGAGAAGCCGTACGTGCTGATGGTCGTGAAGCAGCACAACGGCCAGCGGATCTCGGTCGTGGAGACGTCCCCGGTGCCCGACGACGCGCCGATCTGGCACGACCAACTGGTCCACGAGGCCGCGACCGGCCAGACCATGAGCGGCCCGGCGACGCCCGAGACCATTCGCGGCGGTGGTCTGCTCGCCATGTACGCCACGACCACCTGGGACGTCCACCCGTCGCGACTGGCCCTCTCGTTCGGCCCGATCCCGTAGTCGCAAGTATTTTCAGCTCATCGGCGCTTGTTGGACCAATCCTGTCGTGGTGAGGTGCAAGCGCTCGGACTGAGTCCGGGTGATTGCAAGTTCTTGCGACAAGGAGGTCGCCGTGCGCCGCGTCTTCGCTGCACTGGTGTCGTTGCTGCTCATCCCGTTGGTGCCGGTGGAATCCGCCGCCGCGCCCGCGGTCTCCCGGTTGGCGATCGGAGCAGTGGGCGACCTCGCGGCGGGGGTTCGGAGTGGTGATCAGCGGCTCGCGCGCAACGCCTTGCGGGACGACCTCGTGGGCGAGCGGTTCTACTTCGTCATGCCGGACAGGTTCGCCAACGGCGACCCGCGCAACGACCGCGCCGGGCAGCCGGACGACCGGCTGAAGTCGGGGTTCGACCCGTCCGACAAGGGCTTCTACCACGGCGGTGACCTGGCCGGACTGCGTGACAAGCTCGGCTACCTCGACGGCATGGGGATCACCGCGATCTGGATGACCCCGATGTTCGCGAACCAGTGGGTGCAGGGCAGCGGTGTCGACGCGTCCGCCGGGTACCACGGCTACTGGACCACCGACTTCACCCGGCTCGACCCGCACTTCGGGACGACGCGGGAGATGAAAGAGCTGATCAAGGACGCCCACCGCCGTGGCATCAAGGTGTTCTTCGACATCGTCGCCAACCACACCGCCGACGTCATCGACTACGCCGAGGGCAAGCACGAGTACGTGAGCACCGGAGCCGTGCCGTACCTGGACTCCGACAACAAGCCCGTCGACATCAAGGCGCTCGCGGGATCGCGGGACTTCCCGGAGCTGGACGCCGCGAAGTCCTTCCCCTACACGCCGGTCGCGAAGCCGGGCGTGCGCAAGACCCCGGACTGGCTCAACGACCCGACGCTCTACCACAACCGAGGCGACTCGACGTTCAGCGGCGAGTCCAGCGAGTACGGCGACTTCTCCGGTCTCGACGACCTGATGACGGAGAACCCGAAGGTCGTCAACGGCATGAAGGACATCTTCACCAGTTGGATCGACACCCTCGACATCGACGGCTACCGGGTCGACACGGTCAAGCACGTCAACATGGAGTTCTGGCAGGCGCTCGCGCCGCACGTGAAGGCGTACGCGGCCAAGCGCGGCAAGGAGGACTTCTTCGTCTTCGGCGAGGTCTTCAGCTCCGACCCGACCCTGACCTCCGCGTACACCACGACCGGGAAAATGCAGGCCAGCCTGGACTTCCCGTTCCAGAGCGGCGCGGTGAACTTCCTGGCGGGCAAGGGTTCCGCCCGCTTGGGCGAGGTGCTGCTGGCCGACGACCAGTACACCGACGCCGACTCCAACGCCTCGTCGCTGCCGACGTTCCTGGGCAACCACGACATGGGCCGGGTCGCGTGGATGCTGCGCACCGAACGGCCGGGCGTCGGCGAGGACGAGCTGCTGAACCGGTTGAAGCTCGGCAACGCGCTGATGTACCTGTGGCGCGGGAACCCGGTGGTCTACTACGGCGACGAGCAGGGCTTCGCGGGTGGTGGCGGCGACAAGCTCGCCCGGCAGGACCTGTTCGCCAGCAGGACGCCCGAGTACGCGGCCGAGAACCTGGTCGGCAGCGACCGCACGGGCGCGCAGGACAACTTCCGCACCGACTCGCCTCTCTACCGGCAGTTGGCGTCGCTGGCGGAGTTCGTCGACGGCGACCCGGTGTGGCGCAAGGGGAACCAGGTGCTCCGGTACGCCGAGGGCGACGTGGTGGCGTTCAGCCGCGTGGCCGCCGCCGAGCAGACCGAGCACGTGGTGGTCGCGAACGCCGGTCTGGCCGCGACGACCGTGGACGTGCCCGTTGCCGCGTCGGCGTTCCGGACCGTGTGGCCGACGACCGGCGCCGGTCCGACGCGGGTGGACGGCAAGGTGCGGGTGACCGTGCCGCCGCTGTCCGCGCTGGTGCTCAAGGCGACCGGCAGGCTCCCCGCGTCGACGTCGATCCCGACGCTGGTCGCCCCGCCGGTGGGAACCGTGCTGGACCAGCGGGTCGAGCTGCGGGCCGACGGCATCACGTCGCCGTTCGCACAGGCCAGTTTCGCCGCCAAGGTCGAGGGGCGGCGGGAGTGGACGGCGCTCGGCACGGACGACGCCGCGCCGTATCGGGTGTTCGCCGACTTCGCGAAGCTGCCGGGCGCGGCCGTGGGCAAGAAGGTGGAGCTGCGGGTCGTCACCAAGGACGCCGCCGGACGGCTCGCCGCCGACGGCGCGACCGTGACGCTGGCCGCCGCGCCGCCCGTGGAGGAGCCCGGCGGCGCGCAGAGCCCGGACTGGCTGGTCGTGCACTACGACCGGCCCGCGGGCGACTACGACGGCTGGGGCCTGCACGTGTGGGGTGACGTCGTGGACGCGCCGACGTGGGACGCGCCCCTGCCGTTCGCGGGGCAGACGGGGTACGGCCGGTTCGCGTGGGTCAAGCTCAAGCCCGGTGCGCGGTCCGTCGGGTTCATCGCGCACAAGGGCGATGAGAAGGACACCGACGGCGACCGGTTCATCGATCCCAGCGTGACGCCGCAGGTGTGGCTCGGGCAGGGGAGGTCGACCGTGTTCGCCTCCGAGGTCGCGGCGACCGGGCAGGCCGTCGTGCACTACGCCGGGGACACCACGGGACTCGTGGCCCGCTCGGGCGGTGTGGACGTGCCGTTCTCCAACGGGGTGGCGGCGATCCCGGCGACCGCGCCCGTCGAGTTCTCCCTGGTGCGCGGCGGGACCACCGAGGTCACTGGCCGCAACGCCGGGTCGGTGTGGGTCAACGGCGGCAAGGTGTTCACCTCGCTCGCCGCTTCCGAGAACCGGGCGGTCATCCACTACCACCGGCCGGACGGCGACTACACCGACTGGGCGCTCTACCACTGGACCGGCTCGCTGGAGCCGAGTCCCGGCTGGAACCAGTCGCGGGTGCCGGACGGGTCGGACGGGTTCGGCGCGTACTGGTCGGTCCCGCTGGCGCCGGGCGCGCCAGGGCTCAGCAACATCATCCACCGCGGTGACACCAAGGACCCCGGCGCGGACCAGTTCCTGGACGTGGCGGGAACCGGGAACGAGGTGTGGTTCGTGTCCGGCTCGGCCAAGGCGGACGGCTCCGCCTCCTACGTGCTGCCCCCGTCCGTCGCACCGGCCGCGGACGACGACCTGACCAAGTCCAAGGCCATCTGGATCACGAAGGACCTGGTGGTCTGGGACGTGCCCGCCGTCTCGACCGACGGCTACCAGCTCCGCTACGGCGACCGCCAGTTCCGGCTGGTGCCCGACTCGACGCCCGTGCCCGCCCGGTTCCCGCACCTGGCCGGGAAACCCGTGTACCGGGTGCTGTCGTCCGATGTGGACAGTGCCGTGCGGGAGCGGTTGTCCGCCGTGCACGTGGACTCCTCCGGTGCGATCCGGCACCGGACCGGCGTGCAGGTCGCGGGCGCGCTGGACGACCGGTTCGCCGCCGAGGCCTCGAAGCTGACCTACGGTCCGACGTTCGCGAACGGCCGGGCGAGCGTCCGGCTGTGGGCGCCGACGGCGAAGTCTGTGCGGCTGCGCCTGTTCACCACGCCGTCCGGCGAGCCGACCCGCGTGCTGGACCTGCGGCGTGACGACGCGTCCGGCTCGTGGTCGCTGTCGGGTGACTGGAAGGACCGCTACTACCAGTTCGAGGTCACCGACGCCCGCCGCACGGTCGTCGTGACCGATCCGTACTCCCTGGCGCTGTCGGTCGACTCGACCCACTCGCAGTTCGCCGACCTGGCCGACCCGCGCACGATGCCCGCGGACTGGACCCGCGACGTGGCACGGGGTCTGGACGGCGACCCGACCGAGCACGGCATCACCGAGCTGCACGTGCGGGACTTCTCCATCGGGGACCAGACCGTCCCCCCGGCCGCGCGCGGCACGTACCAGGCGTTCACCTACCCGCGGTCGACCGGCATGACCCACCTGCGCGAGCTGGCGAAGGCGGGCATGGACACCGTGCACCTGCTGCCGACGTTCGACATCGCCACCATCCCGGAGCGCCGCGCCGACCAGCAGACCCCCGCGTGCGACCTGGCCTCGCTGCCGCCGGACTCCCCGGCGCAGCAGGAGTGCGTGGCCGCGACCGCCGCCCGTGACGGCTTCAACTGGGGTTACGACCCGTTCCACTACGACGTTCCGGAGGGCTCCTACGCGACGGCCGACGCGCAAACCGGCTGGGCCCGGTCGAAGCAGTACCGCGAGATGGTGAAGTCGTTGCACGACAACGGCAATCGGGTCGTGGTCGACGTCGTCTACAACCACACGGCCGCGGCCGGTGACGCGGCGACGTCCGTGCTCGACAAGGTCGTGCCCGGCTACTACCAGCGGCTCAACGCCGACGGCACGATCGCGAACTCCACGTGCTGCTCGAACACCGCGCCGGAGAACGCGATGATGGGCAAGCTCGTCGTCGACTCCGTCGTCCGCTGGGCCAAGCTGTACAAGGTCGACGGCTTCCGCTTCGACCTGATGGGGCACCACCCGAAGGCGAACATCCTGGCCGTGCGCGCCGCGCTGGACGCCCTGACGGTCGCGCGCGACGGCGTGGACGGCAAGAAGATCCGGGTCTACGGCGAGGGCTGGGACTTCGGCGAGGTCGCGGGCAACGCCCGGTTCGTGCAGGCCACGCAGGCGAACATGGCGGGCACCGGCATCGGCACGTTCAGCGACCGGCTGCGCGACGCGGTGCGCGGCGGCGGTCCGTTCGACGACGACCCGCGCGTGCAGGGCCTCGGCTCCGGTCTCGCGGGCGACCTGAACTCCTCGCCGAACAACGGTGACGTGCAGGCCAGGCTGCTCAACTACAGCGACCTGGTGAAGCTCGGCATGGCGGGCAACATGGCCGACTTCCGCTTCCGCTCCACGGCGGGACCGGACACCACCGGCCGCGAGGTCGGCTACAACGGCTCACCCGCCGGGTACACGGGCTCGCCGTCGGAGGCGATCACCTACGTCGACGCGCACGACAACGAGACCCTGTACGACGCGCTGGCGTTCAAGCTGCCGCCGACCACGTCGATGGCCGACCGCGTCCGCATGCAGAACGTCGCCCAAGCCCCCGTCCTGCTCGGCCAAGGGCAGCCGTTCATGCTCGCGGGCAGCGAGTTCCTGCGCTCGAAGTCGTTGGACCGCAACAGCTACGACTCCGGTGACTGGTTCAACCGCTACGACCCGTCCCTGCACGGCAACGGCTTCGGCTCGGGTCTCCCGCCCGCTCCGGACAACGAGGCCAAGTGGCCGTACTCCCAGCCGCTGCTGGCGAACCCGGCGCTGCGCCCCACGTCGGCCGACCAGCGCACCGCGCTCGACAACACCCTGGAACTGCTGCGCGTCCGCCAGTCCTCGCCGCTGTTCACCTTGAACGACAGCGCGCTGGTCCAGCAGAAGCTGACGTTCCCCGCGGCCGAACCCGGCATCGTCGTCGCCCACCTGGACGACACCGTCGGGCCGGAAGTCGATCCAGCCCGACGGGGCGTCCTGGTGATCGTCAACCCGTACCCGGTGGCCAAGCCCGTCACCCTGCCCGGCACGGGGTGGTCGGCGCACCCGCTGAGCACCGACGCCAAGGCCACCGCGCTCGACGGCGGCACGGCCACCGTGCCCGGCAGGTCGGTGGTGGTCCTGGTGCGCTGAGTCCGCGCGGGGGGTCGCGGCGGGCGGCCCCCCGTTCCGGCTACATCGTCAGGCTCCAGCGGTCGAGGTCACCGGTGCCCAGCCACATGACGTTGTACACCTGGAGCTTCCAGGTGCCCGCGCGGCTTTCGCGGGACAGGTCGAGGGTGAACGAGTAGGTGTTGTCCGGCACCGTGCCCACCACCCGTTCCTGGAGGTGGTAGGACGTGCCGTCCGGGGCGACCAGGTCCAGGGTGATGATCGGGGTGACGGTCATGTTCTTGAACCGCACGTCGACGACCGACGCGGACCGGGCGTTCCCCTGGCAGGCGGTGACCGTGATGCCCACCGTCACCGTCACCGGGACGCGGCTGACCACGGGGGTGTCGGTGTCGTTGACCTGCGTGGCGCACGGGGTCGTCGGCTCGGGCACCGGCGAGTAGGGGGCTGCGGTGTTGCGCGCGGCGTGCATCAGCATCGGCAGCGCCTTGGGCCAGAAGGTCCCGCTCTGGCACGAGTAGGCGGGGAAGAACCCGCCGCACGTCTCCTCGGGCGCCGACCCCATCTCCCACACGAAGGACGCGACGCCGAGTTCGTCGTAGACCCAGTCCTCGGTGGTGCCGGACGCGGAGTAGAGCACCTGCCCGGCCTGCCCGTACTTCCACCCTGGGCCCGCCAGTTCGGCGAAGTCCTGGGCGAGGTCCCGCAGTGCCGCGTCGTTGCCGACGCGCCGGGTGGTCGCGCCGCCGCTCCACGGGAACAGCGAGTAGTTGCCGTAGCTGTGCAGGGACAGCACCACGCCCGCGGTGTCGGTGGGCGCGGGTTGGGCGGGGTCGGTGGCGCGGCGGTCGCGGTACAGGGAGCGCCACAGCCCTTCCAACGCCCGCGTCTCCGGTTCGGAGTCGGCCGCGGGGCCCCGGTAGTCCTGGTCGCACTGCCGTTCGGAGGCGTTCTGGAGGCCCCAGTTCGAGCTGGTGTTGCGGTTGAGGTCGACCCCGTGGTGGTCGTAGGACAGCGCGCCGCAGGTGGTGCCCTGGAGGTTGGTGTCGTTGCCGTTCTTGCGGTGCGGGATCGGGGTGTCACCGCCGCGCTGGACGTTGTCCACGCCGTCGGGGTTCGCGATGGGCACGATCCAGAACTCGGTGGTGTCCAACAGGGTGGCGATCTCCGGGGCCGTGCTGCCGACGAGGTGGTCGATCCAGCGCCAGGCGATCTCGCCGGTCGTCAGCTCGCGGGAGTGGAGCTGGCCCATGACGAAGAAGCGGGGTTTGGTGGTGTTGGGGGAGAGGGCGCAGTCACCGGGTTGCCTGCGGGTGACGCAGAGGGCGCGCAGGTCGTGCCCGCCCCGGTTCTGGGTCTTCAACCAGGAATCGCCGTAGTCGACGACGGTGGCGAGGTCGGGGTGCTCGCGGGCGACCTGGTCCAAGTGCTGTTCGTGGGCGCTGACGGTGCGGTACCCGCCGTAGTAGGTGTCGGCGGTGGTGGTGAACCCGGTCCGGTCGTCCGGGGCTGCCGTTGCGGTGCCGGTGGTCACGAGCACGGCCGCGGCGCACAGCAGGGCGAGCCGTGATCTTGTGCCTTTCATCTGTCCTCTTCCTCGACGAGGGGAAGCGGCGGCGTCGAACCACTTTCCCAACATCCGCCGCCGCGGGAGCTGTCGATGTCGACAGGAAGGTCACTGAAACCGATGGTCATCAGAACGTTCCGCGCGCGAATAGTTCCGCTCCGGACGATTCGGTCTATGCTGGGCGCATGACCTCGAAGAACGTCGACCTCCTGATGCTGCTGAAGGTGACCGGCCACGCGTTGGAGACCGAGCTGGCGGCCCGGCTCGCGGCGGTCGGTGTCACGCCGCGCGCGCAGTGCGTGCTGACCAACGCGCTCGCGGGCGAGCGGACGCAGAGCGAGTTGGCCGAGCTGTCGAACCTCGACAAGACCACCATGGTCGTGACGATGGACGCCCTGGAGAAGGCCGGGCTGGCCGAGCGACGGCTGTCGAGCACGGACCGGCGTGCGCGGATCATCGTGGTGACCGACGACGGGCGCGAGGTCGTGGCGAAGGCTCGTCAGGTGGTCGAGGAGCTGTACGACGACGTGCTGGGGTCGTTGCCCGAGCAGCAGAGCGCGGCGCTGGTGGACGGGCTGTCCGGGCTGCTCGAAGGCAGGCTGGCGGAGAAGGTGGAGTGCGAGAACCCGCCGCGGCGACGGGCCGTGAAGTCGGTAGTTCATTAATAGATAGTCCCGTTCGGAACTATCTGCTACGGTCGCTTCTGGTATCGACGAACCAGGGGGACCGATGACTGACACCGCACGACGGCCCGTGGACTCGAGATGGCTCGCCCTCGTGGTCCTGTGCGCCGGAATGCTGATGATCGTGCTCGACCAGACGATCGTGAACGTGGCGCTGCCCGCGATCCAGGCCGACCTCGGCTTCACCCAGGGCGGCCTCGCGTGGATCGTGAACGCCTACCTCATCGCCTTCGGCGGTCTGCTGCTGCTCGCGGGCCGCCTCGGCGACCTGATCGGCCACAAGCGCGTGTTCGTGCTCGGACTGGTCGTGTTCACCGTCGCGTCGCTGCTCTGCGGCCTGTCGACGACGCCGGAGATGTTGATCGGCGCCCGCTTCGTCCAGGGCGTCGGCGGCGCGCTGTCCACCGCCGTGACGCTGGGCATGATCGTCAAGATGTTCCCCCAGCCCAAGGAGCAGGCGAAGGCGATCGGGGTGTTCAGCTTCGTCGCCGCCGCGGGCGCCTCGATCGGCCTGCTGCTGGGCGGTGTGCTCACCCAGGGTCTGAACTGGCACTGGATCTTCTTCGTCAACGTGCCGATCGGCGTCGCCGCGGTGGTGCTGGCGTCCCGGCTCATCCGCACCGAAGCGGGCATCGGTCTCGGCGAAGGCGCCGACATCCTGGGCGCGGTGCTGGTCACGGGCGCGGTGATGCTCGGCGTGTACACGATCGTCCAGGCCGGACCGGACGCCCGCACCCTCGTGCTCGGCGCGGTGGCCGTCGCGCTGCTGGTCGGGTTCGTGGTGCGCCAGGCGAAAGCGGCGAACCCGTTGCTGCCGCTCAGGGTGTTCCGCTCGCGCAACGTCGCGGGCGCGAACGCCGTGCAGGTCTTGATGGTCGCGGGCATGTTCGGCATGTTCTTCCTCGGCACGCTCTACATGCAGTTCGTGCTGGACTACGACGCCCTGCGGATCGGGTTGGCGTTCCTGCCGGTCGCGGTCTCCATCGGCACGCTGTCCGTCGGCTTCTCGGCCCGCCTGAACGCCCGCTTCGGCGAGCGGAACGTGCTGGTGCTCGGCCTGGTCCTGGTGTTCGTCGGCCTGCTGCTGTTCGTGCGCGCGCCCGTGGACGGCACCTACCTGGAGCACCTGCTGCCGGTGATGCTGCCGCTGGGCATCGGTGTCGGCCTGTCGTTCCCGGCGCTGATGACGCTCGCCATGTCCGGCGCGACGCCGGACGACGCGGGCCTGGCGTCCGGGCTGGTCAACACCACCGCGCAGGTCGGCGGCGCGCTGGGCCTCGCGATCCTGGCGACCACGTCCACCTCGCGCACGGCGACCCTGCTCGCCGAGGGCGTGCCCACCGCGCAAGCGCTGACCAGCGGGTTCCACCTGGCGTTCGGCATCAGCGCCGGGCTCGTCGCGCTCGCGCTGGTCGTCGCCGTCACGGTCGTCCGGCCGATCGCGGTCACCGCCACCGACGCGCCCCGGCCGATGGCGTTCCACTAGCTAGTGGTCGGTCAGCTCCGTGCGCGACAGGACCTCGTCGGAGCGGAGGATCTCGAACTTCCGGTCGTCGGCGCCGATCACCTTCAAGAAGCCGGGAGGCGTGTCCACGACGTAGTACTCGTGGGTGCCGCTGGTCGTCTCCACGCGTTCCAGCGGCACCCACGGCGGCGACGACCAGCGCCGCGACCACCACCGAGACGCGGGACCGCCGCAGCAGGAACGTGATCGGGTCGCGCAGCCGAGGGTGCCGGTGCGCCCGTTCCAGCAGCACCAGCACGACGGCCAGCACCGCGGCACCGATCGGCACCCACCAGCGGTGGTAGGTCTTCACGTGCGAGATCAGCAGCGCCACCAGCACGACCAGCACCAGCGTCCCGCCGAAGCGCACCCGCTTGCCGTCGACGCGGGTCGCGGCCAGGTACAGGAACGCGAACGGCAGCGCCACGATCAGCAGCACGCTGCTGATCCGCGAGTCCGCCATGAACGTGCCGAGGAACAGGCCGGGCGCGTCGTCCAGGTCCAGGGTGTGCAGGAGCGCGAACGCCGTGTGCCAGTCGTAGTGCGACACGGCCAGCAGCCTCAGCAGCACGAACAGCACGGCGGCACTGGTCAGCATCGAACCCGCGTGGCTCTTGGCGGGCTCGGTCGTCTCCGGCTCGGTCGTCACGGCGAGCACTATCCCATCGGGGCGCGCGCCGAGCGGTCGCTACCCTGTGCGTGGCCCCCGTGTCACGGGTTCGGCCATTCCCCGTACGAAGGAGTACAGACGGCCGTGTCTGAGCGCACCCTGGTCCTGGTCAAGCCCGATGGCGTCAGCCGTGGTCTCGTCGGCGAGGTGATCGCCCGCATCGAGCGCAAGGGCCTCACCCTGGCCGCACTCGAACTGCGGACCGTCGACCGCGCCACCGCCGAGCAGCACTACGCCGAGCACGATGGCAAGCCGTTCTTCGGCGACCTCGTCGAGTTCATCACCGGCGGCCCGCTCGTCGCGATCGTCGTCGAGGGCACCCGCGCGATCCCGGCGTTCCGCCAGCTCGCGGGCGGCACCGACCCGGTCGAGAAGGCCACGCCCGGCACGATCCGCGGCGACTTCGGCCTGGAGGTCCAGTTCAACCTCGTCCACGGCTCCGACTCGCCCGAGTCGGCCGAGCGCGAGATCAAGCTCTGGTTCCCGGCTCTCTGACACCCCACCGCACGCCGTGGGGGTCTCCCTCACGGCGTGCGCCTGCGGGGTGAGGAGCCGTTGCCGCCCGGTGTCGAGCCGCGCAGTTCGACGTGCGGGGCGTGGCCCAGCGGCAGGTGCATGCGGACCGAGTCGAAGCGCTGGTCGCCGACCGCGATGGAGTTCGGGAGTCGTCCCCACTCGCGGAAGCCCAGTTCCTCGTACAGCCCGATCGCGCCGAGGTTGTTGCCGCGCACGCCGAGGTACAGCACCTCCAGGCCCGCGGACCGGGCGTCCTCGACGACCGCCTCCACCACGACCCGCCCCAGGCCAAGGCCGCGGGCGGACGGGTGGGCGGTGACCTTGCCCAGTTCGGCGCAGTTCTCGAAGACCTTGGCTGGGTCGCGCTGCCACGTCGCCGTCGCGCGCACGACGCCGTCGACGCGTGCCACCACGAGCGCCGCGTCGCCCGCGCGGACGCGGGTCAGCACGCCGTCCAGCCACGTGTCGGTGGCGGTCCGGTCCGGGGGCGTCTGCCAGCCGATCGCGCCACCCGCGGCCACGACCGCGTGCAGCACCTCGTGCACTTCGCGTCGCAGCCGGTCGTCGGCGTCCTTCGGCCGGTCGAGGTCGATTTCCACGTGACGAGGCTAAAACCCGGCAGGAATTGTCGGTGCACCCGGTTAGGGTCGATCACGTGACCACTGCCGAACCGGTCCTCGTCCGGGCCAACGGGTTGACCAAGCACTTCGGCGACTTCGAAGCGGTGCGGGGCATCGACGTCGAGGTGCGCAGGGGGGAGGCGTTCGGCTTCCTGGGGCCGAACGGCGCGGGCAAGTCGTCGACCATGCGGATGATCTCCTGCACGTCGCCGCGCACGGGCGGTGAGCTGTCGGTGCTCGGCCTCGACCCGAACACCCAGGGGCCGACGATCCGCGCGCGCCTCGGGGTGGTGCCGCAGACGGACAACCTCGACACCGAGCTGACGGTGCGGCAGAACCTCCAGACGTACGGCCGGTACTTCGGCCTGTCCCGCGCGCAGGTCCGGGAGAAGGCGATCGAGCTGCTGGAGTTCGCGCAGCTCGCCGACCGGGCCGACCACGAGGTCGAGCCGCTGTCCGGCGGCATGAAGCGCAGGCTGACGATCGCCCGCTCGCTGATCAACGACCCCGACCTGCTGCTGCTCGACGAGCCCACGACGGGCCTCGACCCGCAGGCCCGCCACCTCCTGTGGGACCGGCTGTTCCGGCTCAAGCAGTCCGGCGTCACGCTCATCATCACCACGCACTACATGGACGAGGCGGAGCAGTTGTGCGACCGGCTCGTCGTCATGGACGGCGGCAAGATCGCGGCCGAGGGGTCGCCGAGCGAGCTGATCAGCCGCTACTCGACCCGTGAGGTGCTCGAACTGCGGTTCGCGCCCGGCACGCAGGAGGCCGTCGTGCCGTCGGTGGTCGACCTGGCCGAGCGGGTCGAGGTGCTGCCGGACCGGCTGCTCCTCTACACGAAGGACGGCGAGGGCGCGTTGGGCGCCGTGCACGGGCGGGGCGTGCGCCCGCTGTCGAGCCTGGTGCGCCGCAGCACGCTGGAGGACGTCTTCCTCCACCTCACCGGCCGCACGTTGGTGGACTGATGGTGGAGACGACGATCCCCAGCCGGTCCACCGGTGTGGTGCTGAGCCCGGTGCGCGCGACCCTGATCGGCGTCGAGAAGCACTGGACGTGGTACCGGCGCAACTGGCGGGCGACGGCCATCTCCAGCTTCCTCCAGCCGGTGCTGTTCCTGGTGGCCATGGGCTTCGGCTTCGGCTCGCAGGTCCAGCCCGGCGAGGCGACCGGCGGCCAGACGTACCTCGTGTACCTCGCGCCCGCGCTGGTGGTCGTGACGGCGGTGCAGAACGCGACCTGGGAGTCGACGTACGCGGTGCTGTCCGCGTTCATCTGGCAGAAGTCGTACTGGGGCGCGGTCGTGACCCCGGTGACGCCCGCGCAGATCTTCTCCTCGCAGCTCACCTGGATCGCGTTCCGCCTGGTCAGCAGCGCGGCGGTGTTCCTGCTGGTCGCGGCGGCGCTGGGCGCGGTCAGCGGGCCGGGCGTGGTGCTGGCGCTGCCGTTCGCGGTGCTCGCGGGCCTCGCGTTCGCCGCGCCCGTGGTCGCGTTCTCGGCCACCCGCGAGACCGCGGAGGGCTTCAGCGGCCTGTTCCGGTTCGTGGTCATCCCGATGACCCTGTTCACCGGCGCGTTCTTCCCGATCTCGCAGCTTCCCGAGTGGCTGCGGCCGATCGCGTGGGTCACCCCGGTGTGGCACGGCGTCGAACTGGCGCGCGGCGCGACGTTCGGCACGCTGCGGCTGCTCCCGGCCCTCGGCCACGTCGGGTACCTGGTGGCGATGGTGGCCGTCGGGGTCGTGCTGGGTCGCAGGTACTACCAACGCAGGCTGGCGGTGTAGACGGTGACCCAGACGGTCGACCAGAAGAGCGCGGACCCCCGTCCCGGCGCGGGCCTGTCGTTCCGCATCGTGCCGCCCGGCCTGTACGCGGGGCGCGCGAGCGTGCTCGTGGAGCGCTCGTTCCTCGTGTACCGGCGCCTGTGGCTGTCGTTCGTGTCCGGCTTCTTCGAGCCGCTGTTCTTCCTGCTGTCGCTGGGGTACGGCTTCGGCAGGCTGGTGTCGGAGGTCGAGGGCCCCGGCGGCCACCTGATCAGCTACCCGCTGTTCGTCGCCCCCGCGCTGCTCGCCGCGTCCGCGATGAACGGCGCCGTGTTCGACTCGACCTACAACGTGTTCTTCAAGTTCAAGTACGGCAAGCTCTACGACGCCATGCTCGCCACCCCGATGGGCCCGCTGGACATCGCGATCGGCGAGATCTCCTGGGCGCTGCTGCGCGGCGGCATGTACTCGGGGGCGTTCCTGGCGGTCATGCTCGGCATGGGGCTGATCACCTCGCCGTGGGCGCTGCTCGCCCTGCCCGCGTGCCTCCTGGTCGCCTTCGCGTTCGCCGCCGTCGGCATGGCCGCGACGACGTTCATGCGCTCGTGGCAGGACTTCGACCTGGTCCAGCTCGCCGTGCTGCCGCTGTTCCTCTTCTCCACCACCTTCTTCCCGCTGTCGGTCTACCCGCCGCTGCTCGGGACCGTCGTCACGTGGACCCCGCTCTACCACGCGATCGAACTGCTCCGCGGCCTCACGACCGGGGTCGTCGGCTGGGGCATGCTCGGCAACGTCGCCTACTTCGCCGTCATGGCCGCCGTGGGCCTGGTCATCGCCGCCAGGAGGTTGGGAACGCTGCTGCTGAAGTGAGGTGGAGGGGGCCACGGGCGGCTCTCCGGTTCGTCCACCCGGAAGGATGCCGTTACCCTGGTTCTCCGTGACGGTCGAGTCGGTCTTCCCCATGTTGGAACCCCTGCTGCCCAGGGTCTCGAAGCCCGTGCAGTACGTCGGGGGCGAGCTGAACGCGACCGTCAAGGACTGGGACGCCGCGGCCGTCCGCTGGGCGCTCATGTACCCGGACGCGTACGAGGTCGGGGTGCCGAACCAGGGCGTCATGATCCTGTACGAGATCCTCAACGAGCTGCCGGACGTGCTCGCCGAGCGCACCTACGCGGTGTGGCCGGACCTCGAAGCCCTGATGCGCGAGCACGGCGTCCCGCAGTTCACCGTCGACGGGCACCGCCCGCTCGCCGCGTTCGACCTGATGGGCATCAGCTTCGCCACGGAGCTGGGTTACACGAACATGCTCACCGCGCTCGACCTCGGCGGCATCCCGCTGCACTCGGTGGACCGCACCGACGAGCACCCGATCGTCGTCTCGGGCGGGCACGCGGCGTTCAACCCGGAGCCCATCGCGGACTTCATCGACTGCGCGGTGCTCGGCGACGGCGAGGAAGCCGTCCTGGAGATCACGGACATCGTTCGCGCGTGGAAGGCCGAGGGCTGTCCCGGAGGCCGCGACGAGGTGCTGACCAGGCTCGCGGAGACCGGCGGCGTGTACGTGCCGCGCTTCTACGACGTCGAGTACCTCCCCGACGGCCGCATCCAGCGCGTGGTGCCGAACCGCGAGCGCGTGCCGTACCGGGTGTTCAAGCGGACCACGATGGACCTCGACGCGTGGCCGTACCCGAAGCAGCCCCTCGTGCCGCTCGCCGAGAGCGTCCACGAGCGGATGAGCGTCGAGATCTTCCGCGGCTGCACCCGCGGCTGCCGGTTCTGCCAGGCGGGCATGATCACCCGCCCGGTGCGCGAGCGCTCCATCGAGGGCATCGGCGCGATGGTCCAGCGCGGACTGGAGGCGACCGGGTTCGAGGAGGTCGGCCTGCTGTCGCTGTCCAGCGCGGACCACTCGGAGATCGCCGAGATCACCAAGGGCCTCGCGGACCGCTACGAGGGCACCAACACGGGCCTGTCGCTGCCGAGCACCCGCGTGGACGCGTTCAACGTCGACCTGGCGAACGAGCTGTCGCGCGGCGGCCGTCGGTCCGGCCTCACGTTCGCGCCGGAGGGCGGCAGCGAGCGGCTGCGCCGGGTGATCAACAAGATGGTGTCCGAGGAGGACCTCATCCGGACGGTCAGCACGGCGTTCGCGAACGGCTGGCGGCAGGTGAAGCTGTACTTCATGTGCGGCCTGCCGACCGAGACGGACGAGGACGTGCTCCAGATCGCCGAGATGGCGAAGAACGTGATCCGCGCGGGCCGCGAGGTCAGCGGCCGCAAGGACATCCGCTGCACCATCTCCATCGGCGGATTCGTGCCCAAGCCGCACACGCCGTTCCAGTGGGCGTCGCAGTGCGACCCGGACACCGTGGACAGCAGGCTGGCCAAGCTCCGGGCCGCGATCAACTCCGACCGCAGCCTGGGCCGCAACATCGGCATGCGCTACCACGACGGCAAGCCGTCGCTGATCGAAGGACTGCTGTCGCGCGGCGACCGCCGCATCGGCAAGGTCATCGAGCGCGTGTGGCGCGAGGGCGGCCGGTTCGACGGCTGGTCCGAGCACTTCTCCTACTACCGCTGGGTCAACGCGGCCGAGGCGGAACTGCCCGCGTTCGGCGTCGACCTCGCCTGGTTCACCACGCGTGAGCGCGAGGAGCTGGAAGTCCTGCCCTGGGAGCACCTGGACTCGGGCCTGGACAAGGAGTGGCTCTGGGCGGACTGGCAGGACGCGCTGGACGAGCGGGAGCAGGACGACTGCCGCTGGACCCCGTGCTTCGACTGCGGCGTCTGCCCGGCGATGGGCACCGACATCGAGGTCGGGCCGACCGGTCGCACCCTGTTGCCGTTGACGCCCGTCGGCGGCGGTTCCCCGGTCCGCAACCCGTCCCTCAGCACGCTGACCAATTAGGACACCGGGAGCGTTCCCGGTTTCCTGATGGCGACGCGGTTCGCGAGAGCCGCCGAAGAAAACCCGTTGTCGCCTGCGGAACTCGGGGCCACTGTGGACGAACGCAAAAGAACTACTGAAAGAACGCAATTCCCGCGAACTCGGGTCACTCGACGACGCGGTTCATCTTGATGGCGCGCATCGGGCACGCGTGCGCCGCGGCCTCGACCAGTGGTGTCTGGGAGGCCTCGGGGTTCTTCGCGTACCGCAGCCGACCGTCCTCCAGTAGCCGGAACACCTTCGGCGCCTGGGACGCGCAGATCCCGTAGTGGTGGCACCGCTGGTGGTCCACGCTGACGGCGATCTTGTCCTTCACCTCGGTGCGCACGGTCGCGGACTGGGGGTTCCGCGGGTCCACGACGGGCGTGGGCTCCTCGGGCGCGGGGGAGTTGTCCACGACCACGTGGGGTGTGTCCACCAGGCCGATGCGCGCGAGGTGCTCGGGGGGCAGGAACCGCAGGATCGTCAACGTGATCGCGGGCGCGAGCAGCGTGATGCCGCCCAGCCACAGCGTGGACACCGATCCGTTGGCCGCCGCGCCCAGCCAGGAGTGCATCGCGACGAGCCACACGCCCACGTAGGAGAAGCGGTGGAAGTTGACCCACTGCGAGGTCTCCAGGACGCGGTGCAGCCCCGCGGTGATCGCCACGGCGATCATGAGTTCCAGGCCGACGATCCCCAGCGCGTGCCTGGCCAGGCCGCCGTCGACGAACGGCAGGACCACCTGGAGGAAACCGAGGCCGCCCGAGTCGAGCAGCAGGAACGCCAGTCCGTGCGTCAGGCCGGTCGCGAGCGTGAAGGTCGCCAGCACGATGTGCCCGCCGCGCAGGGCCTGTCTGCCCGTCAACCGGTGGACCCAGCCGGTGGCCGTCAGCACGCCCCAGCACAGCGTCAGGCACATCGCGACGTAGGCCATGCGCGCCGACAGCGCGGAGACCGCGCGGACGCCCGCGTCGTATGAGGTGGCCGCTACAACCGTTTGCACGATGTGAGCGTTCATAACATTTCCCCCGACAAGGTCTAGATCGTTTTAGTGTGCGGCCCGATAAGTACTACGAACCGCCGTCGGAGTGGTTCGATCAAGTAGTCTATCCTGCCCGTGATCTGCATCACAGTACTCTTGCGTAACTCCCTTCGAACTATGGCGTCAGCTTGCGGAACTCTGTCGATGTCTTTCCGAAAGATACTGTACCGAAGTTTTTATCAGAGATTTGGATTGCCATCTAGCGTGCCGTACGATCCTGTTGTATCAATTAGATCGCAGGCGCACTTCCGGTCGCCGATAAGGAGGTCGGGGTGCCCCATCCGCCGCTGGGACTCCGGGAGGTTGGTTTCTCCATGAATGCGCTGGGCGGAGCCTTGGCGGATCCTCGCAAGCAGGTCGAGAACGGCACCTCCAAGCGTCAGGCCGAGGAGCTGGTCACCGAGCTCTACGGACAGTTCAGAGGAGCGTTGTTCGCACACGTCCTCGGCCTCACGGGTCATGATCGTCAATGGACCGAGGACGTCGTGCAGGAGACGTTGATCAGGGCGTGGCAGAACTCCGAGAACCTCGTCCGCGATCCTCGCATGTTGCGCGGATGGCTACTGACAGTGGCCCGCCGGATCGTGATCGACGGGTGGCGCACGCGTCAGGCCAGGCCGCAGGAGGTGGAGTTGACCTCGCCGGACAGCATGGAAGCGCCGGATGAAACGGATCAGGCCCTCTCACTCATGGTAATCACGCAGGTGATCGGCAGGCTGGGCGAGGAACACCGGGCGGCGATCTACGAAACGTACGTCCGCGGCCGGACGATCAAAGAGGCGGCCCTCGTGCTCGGGATTCCCGAGGGCACGGTGAAGTCGAGGCTGTACAAGGCCATGCAGATTCTTCGAGGCGCACTGCGCGAGCGAAGCTGACACCGCAGAGGGGCGAGGCCGATGTCGTCACATTCCGACGTCGCCGCGTACGTGCTCGGCGTCCTCGATGAGGGCGCCGAGCTCGCATTTAATGACCATCTGGTGCTCTGCGTTCGCTGTCAGCGGGAACTCGACGAATTCCGGACGATTCCGCAGGTGCTCACGCAGGCCGAGCAATTCGGGCTATTGGCACGTCGAATTCCCACTTCGCCCCATTCGGACAAGCGGCGGTTCGAGGACTGCGGTGCACCGGTTCGGGGACTGCTGTTCATCGCGGCCGGTGTGCTGCTCGTGGCCGTGGTGGCGGCGCTGGTCATCTCCCTGCCCGTCGGCCACGGGGCGCTCCAGGCCGACGACCACCTCTCGTCGGTGTTGCGATCGTGGGGCTGACCCACCGTCCGATCGCGCCGTACCGCCGATCGGCCTACGACTTCCTGGGGTCAAGTCTCGCTCAACGGGACGGCCACGTCTCTACGGTGGGTACCGAAGGAAATCCGGGTCCGACCCGGAGCGGGCTCTCGGTACCGAAGGCCGAGCGGAACGCCCGGTCTGGACACATGCCATACGGTGGTGCTCCCCGCTCCCACGGCCTCGCGTGCACCGTGCCAGGCGCCGCAGATCGGAGCCACGAGTGACATCCCCAGTGCCCGCGTGGGTGGTCCACAGACCCGTGCTCGTGCCCGCGGCGCAGACGGCCTGCCTCGGTCGCGAGGCCGAGCTGCGGACCATGCGGTCCATGCTGGCGAAGGTGGCCGTCGGCCGGTCGGCGATCGTCACGATGACCGGTGAGCTCGGCGTCGGGAAGTCCGTGCTGTTCGACGCCACCGCGGAACTCGCCAGGAGCATGGGTTTCGCCGTCGCCGTCGGCCACGGGGCCCGGCTGGAGACGCACCTCGACGGCGGGGTCATCCGCCAGCTCGCCGACGACCTGGACGGCGCGGACGTCGACCTGCGCCCCGACCGCGTCTCGTCGCTGGAGTCGTTCTACCGGCTCGTCCGCCAGGCCGCGGAGAAGCGGCCGCTCCTCATCATCGTGGACGACATCCACGTCACCGACATCTGGTCGATGCGGTCCATGGCCTACATCCGCCGCCGGACCACCGACCAGCCCGTCCTCATCATGCTCGGCTCCACCACCGGCCACCCGCCCGCGGGCGAGGTGTCGCTCCAGGAGCTGACCGGGTGCAGCGCCGAGACCGTCGTCCTCGAAGGACTCGACCTCCGCGGCGTCACCGAACTGCTCAAGGCCAACATCGCCGCCCCGGTCCACGCCGACCTCGCCGCCGCGTGCTTCGACGTCACCAAGGGCAACCCGTACCTGCTGCACTCCATGCTCGGCGCGCTGCGGGCCCGGTTCGGCGGCGAGATCGGCGCGGTCACCCCCACCGAGGTCCACGAGCTGGCGGGCACCGACATCGGCGAGCAGCTCCGGGTCCGCCTGCGTCCGCTGCCGGGCTGCGCCGAGATCGTGCGCGCCGTGGCGGTCCTGGGCGACGAGGCCACCGTGGACATGGTCGCCGCGATGTCCGGAGTGGACCACACCCAGGCGCTGCGCGGCATGGACGCGTTGGTGCGCCTGCGAATCCTCCGCAACAGCCATACGGTGTCCTTTCGACACCCGTTCGTCCGCAACGCCGTCCTGCACGACCTCCCGGTCGCGACCCGCGCCGCCGACCACGCCCGCGCGGCCCGGCTCCTCGCCGACGCCGACGCGCCGGACGTGCAGATCGCCGCGCACCTCCTCCAGGCGCGCGGCATCCACGTCGCCTGGGGCCTGGACGTGCTCCGCCGCGCCGCCCGCGCCGCCGCCCACAACGGCGATCTCGACCTGGCGGTGGCGCTCCTCGAACGCGCGCTCGACGAACCGCTCACCCCCGACGACCGCTTGGCCGTGCAGCTCGAACTGGTCCACGTCGAGTTCCTCGGTGACTCGGCCAAGGGCATGGCCCGGTTGCGCGAAGCGCTGGCGCACGCCGACGACGTCCGCTCCGCGGTCGGCCAGGCCGTGACGATGCTGCTGCGGGCGTGCACGGCCCACGAGGCCCGGCTGGCCCTCTCGATCGGCCTCCAGGTGCAGTCCCGGCTCAGCTCCCAGGAGAAGGACGAGCACTGGGAGCTGCGAGCGATCTGCTACCTCGCCGCGGCGGGCAACGACCTCGGTCTGGCACTGCGCGCCAGCCTGTTCACCGAGGAGCTCGAAGCGGAGGTGCCGGACGACCCGAGGCTCCGCCAGCTCCACTCGGTGATCATGTCGCTCGGCCACGCGCTGCGCGGCGACTCCGCACTCGAAGCCGTCCGGTACGCCGACGAGGCGCTCGCGGGCGACCGCATGGACGTGTTCGTCCAGCCGTTCGTGTTCACCCTCTCGACGTGCTTCCTGGTCGACGCGCCCGAGCTGTCGGACAAGTTCCGCCGGATGATCGGCAGCACGTCCGAGCCCCACGACTTCCACCTGCGCAAGGGCACCGTCGTGTCGCTGGCGCACGGCATGGACTTCCTCGCGGCGGGTGAGTTGATCAGGGCGAAGACGCTGCTCAAGTGGCAGATGCGCCTCTTCGACGAACTGGGCGCCGTCCAGGACTGCCCGATGGCCATCCTCTGCGCCGCCCGCCTCACCGAGGTGCTGGTCGACCTCGGCCGCGTCGACGAGGCCCGCGACCTGCTCGTCCGCAGTGGGTTCGCGGGGGAGCTGCCTGAGCTGTTCCAGCACAACCTGGTGCTCTACTCGCGCGGCAAGCTCAAGCTGGCCACCGGGGACGACGACGGAGCGCTCGCCGACCTGCTGGAGTGCGGGCGTCGGCTGGAGGCCTCGGCCGTCGACAGCCCCGCGGTCATCCCGTGGCGCGCGCTGGCCGTTCGCGCGTACCTGGCGCTGGGGCAGCGGGAGTCCGCCGCGACGCTGGCCAAGGAGGACCACGAGATGGCCCGGCAGTGGGGGTCGCCGAGGTCGTTGGGCACCGCGCTGCTGTCCATCGGCCTGAGCGCCGACGACGAGGAAGCGGCCACCAGGGCGCTGCTGAAGGCGACCGAGTACCTGGCGGAGTCCACCGGCAGGCTCCAGCTCGCCGAGGCGTTCTTCGAGCTGGGGGCCCAGCTCCGCAGGCGGGGCCAGCCGGAGCGGGCCATCCCGTACCTGCGCCGGGCCGTGGAGCTGAGCGCCAAGTGCGAGTCCCAGCCCCTCATCCGCCTGGCGGGCGACGAACTGCGCGCCTGCGAGCCCGTCACCGCCGAGGGCACGGTCCACGGCCTCACCAAGCAGGAGACCCGCGTGGCGGGCATGGCGGCCCAGGGGCTGACCAACCGCCAGATCGCCGAGGCCCTCTTCCTGACCCGCCGGACCGTGGAGCTGCACCTGTCCGGCGCCTACCGCAAGCTCGGCATCACCGGCCGCACGGACCTCGCCGA
This sequence comes from Umezawaea endophytica, assembly GCF_025061645.1. Taxonomy (GTDB): domain Bacteria; phylum Actinomycetota; class Actinomycetes; order Mycobacteriales; family Pseudonocardiaceae; genus Umezawaea; species Umezawaea endophytica. Next base: position 398,710 of record NZ_JANYMP010000002.1, read on the forward strand.
AGCCCTCAGCCAGCACCGCGCCCCCCAGTCGGGCTAGGCGCCGCTGCTCACGAGGTGGGAGCGCTCTCGCCACTCGGCAGGGCAAAACTGTCGGACCCCACCCGTACCGTGTGCGTCGGGGGGTCCTCCACGACGGGCGACCCCCGCTCCGCGCTCACCTGGTGACGGCGGCGAGCGCGTCGACCAGCCCGTGGCCGTAGAAGCCGTTGTACTCGGAGTACCCCATGCAGTACGCGTCCTGCGCCCCGGTGCCGTTCAGGTCGTAGTCGGCCGGGCAGGGCAGGGTCTCCGACTGGTCGTTCAGCATCCGGCTCAACTGCGGTGCCGTGGCCTCCGGGTGCACCGACGCCAGCAGCGCCGCGACACCGGACACGTGCGGCGTCGCCATCGACGTCCCGCACGAGTAGTCGTACCCCGCCGGCACGGTCGACAGCACGCAGCCGTCCACGGCGTCATCCGGCACCTGCTTGCGGTCGCCGCCCGGCGCCGTCAGGTCCACCGCGCCGAGACCGTACGAGCTGTACCCGGTCTTCACCTTGTCCGCGCCGACGGACGACACCGCCACGACCGACCGCAACTGCGCGGGCAGCACCAGGCAGGTGTTGTCCAACGCGCGGGGCCGCAGCTCCTCCGCGTTGGTCGGGCTCTGCGAGTCGCGGCCGGGCTTGCTCAGGTCGGTCGCGCTGTTGCCCGCCGCGGCCACGGTCAGCACACCGCTGTCGGACGAGTAGTCGACCGCCCGGCGCACCGCCTCGTACACGACCCGCTGCCCGACCTGGTTCTGGCAGGTGAACACCCACGGGTCGATGAAGTAGCTGTTGTTCGTGATCGTCATGCCGTGCACGGCGGCCCACATGAACCCGCACACCGCGTACTCGGGGTAGATGTACCCGTCGTCGTCCACGACCTTCACCGACGCGATCCGCACGCCCGGCGCCACACCGGTCGTGCCGCGCCCGTCGTCCGCCGCGGCGATCGTCCCGGCCACGTGCGTGCCGTGCGCCGAGGTCGTCGGCGACCACGCGGCGACCGAGCTGTCGGCCCTGCCGCTGGTCGCGCAGCCCGCCGACAGGCCGGGGTCCAGCGCTCCGACGAGGTCCGGGTGGCTCGGGTCGATGCCGGAATCCAGCACGCCGACGACCACGTCGCGGCTGCCGTTGTTGATCGCGTGGGCCTCGGCGGCCCTGATCAGGTCCATGTCCCACTGCTCGACGGTCCGGTCGACGGCCCCGCCGCGCGACGCCTTGCCCATCCCGGTCTCGTCGACCTTCTTCCGCGTCACGGCGCCGTTCAGCTTGGAGATCGCCTCGGCCTGGGCGCTGTACGCGCGGTCCGCGCCCATCCGCCGCCCGAACGTCGGGTCGGGGGAGGTCGCGACGGCGACGGAGATCTGCGGGTAGTACACGGTCGACGTGCCGCACGCGGCCGCGATCTGGGCCTCCGCGATCGGCTGGCTCGTGCCCTGGTCGAAGACGACGAGGTAGCGCAGCGTCGGGCCCGGTTGCACGCAGCTCGCGATCGGCGCCGTGAACGGGTCGGGTTGCGCGGCCGCGGTGGCGGACGCCACCGTGCTCCCGCTCGCGAGCAGCACAACGCTGACCGCGACCGCTCGGGCGCGGCGGAGCAGAGGCACGGGGGACCTCCATCGCTGGGCGGACGGTGTTCGACGGCGCCGGGTGACCGTTGTAGGCGGACGGTAACGACGTGCGGCGAACCAGACAACCTCAACGGGTGGAACCCCTCCACGGTACCGTCCCCCTGGAGTAGCAGCCTGGGCCGTTGGGGTGCTGGTCACACCGACAGCCCGGCCGGAGGAGCCCGCCCGTGAGGAGCACACGCTGAGTCGCCAGAACCAGCCCAACAACCCGTCCGCCGCGGCGGTGCAGAAGCTCCGCCTGTGCTATGCGAAGCGTGGCAGGTTGCGCTTCACCTCGCACCGCGACGTGGCGCGCAGCTTCGAGCGCGCGCTGCGCCGGGCAGGCGTGCCGATGGCGTACTCGCAGGGCTTCAGCCCCCGGCCGAAGGTGTCCTGGATCGGCGCGTCGCCGACCGGGGTGGCCAGCGAGGCCGAGTACGTCGAGGTCCAGGTCGTGGAGCTGCTGGACGTCGAGAGGCTGCGGGTCGCGCTGGACGAGGCGCTGCCGCCGGGCCTGGACGTGCTGGAGATCGTCGTCTCGTCCGGCGGGAACCTCACCGAGCGCATCGAGGCGAGCGAGTGGCGGGTCGAACTGGACGGCGTGTCGCCCGCGGAACTGCGGACTGCCGTAGCCGCGCTGCTCGCCGCCGAATCGGTCGAGGTGGAGCGCGCGACCAAGGACGGGAAGAGGATCATCGACGTCCGTCCGGCCGTGGTGTCGGCGCTGGTGGAGGACCAATCGAGCGACGCAGGCCACGATGGGCCTGATTTGTCACGACCGTGTGGGATACTCGTGACGGTCGTACGGCAGACAACACCTACCGTTCGACCCGATGACGTGCTGAGCGCGCTCCGCGTCGTCGCCGACCTGGTTCCGCCGGTGCCCGCGAAGGCGACCCGGATGGCACAGGGACGGCTCGACGACGATGGTGCACTGGTAGACCCGTTAGCCCAGGACAGGGTGGCGGAGTCCAAGCCGGTGACCGGGGAGCAGGGGCGCCGCTAAGGGTGTCTTCGTTGAGGACCTGCCGGCTGTGCGCCCGTGCTCGAAGAGCGCGGATACCGGTCGGCGAAGGCAAGGATTCCCGCCGCCAGCCGCGGCGGAGAGTGGACTAGAGAGGCCCCTGCGCGGCCGCGTCTTCTGCTAGACGCGCCCGGGGGCGGAGGAGCTGCATGTCGAACACGGACAAGCCTGCCGGTAACCCCGGCGGGGATAACGTCACATCCGCACACCCGGAACTGGCCGATCTACCGGCCAAGCTCCGCGTGCACGCGCTGGCGAAGCTGCTGGGGGCCAGCAGCAAGGACGTCGTGGCCGCTCTCGCCGATCTGGGCGAGACGGTGCGCGGGGTCCAGTCCAGCGTGAGCCGGGACATCGCGCTGAAGGTGGCCGAGAGCCTGCTGAACTGGGACGACGTCGTCTCCGGTGAGGTCGACGTCGAGGTGCACGAGGAGCCCGCGATCCCGGCGAGGCAGGTCAGGGACCTGGCCGCGCTCACCCCGCTGTTCGCGCCGCCGTCCGCGGTGTTCATGGCGCCGACCGCGCCCGCCCCCCAGGCCGAGGAGCCCGCGCCCAAGCGGGGCCGCGGCCGGGCGAAGCCGGTCGTCGTCGAGGAGCCCGCCGAGCAGTACGACGAGGACGCCGAGCTGGAGGCGGACGCCGACCAGAACGACGCCGCCGACGACGAGTCCGGTGAGGACAGCGACAGCCGTCGCCGTCGTCGCCGCGGCCGCCGCGGCCGTGGTCGCGGCAAGGGCGCCGAGGACAGCGGCGAGGAGAACGAGGGCACCGAGGAGTCCGAGGAGGAGGACGCCGAGGCGTCCGCCGACCAGGACGACCAGGGCTCCGACGAGGGCACGGACGGCGGCAGCCGCCGTCGGCGTCGCCGTCGTCGCCGCAAGACCGGCGCCGAGGACGAGCCCGCGGTCACCGAGGACGACCCGCCGAACACGGTCGTGCACGTCCGCGAGGTGCGGGAATCCCGCGATGCGCGGGACGACAAGGCCGACTCCGAGGCGGCCCAGAGCGAGGTGCGCAGCATCCGGGGCTCGACCCGCCTGGAGGCGAAGCGCCAGCGCCGCAGGGACGGCCGCGAGGCCGGGCGTCGCCGCGTGCCGGTGCTGTCCGAGGCCGAGTTCCTGGCCCGCCGCGAGGCCGTGGAGCGCACGATGGTCGTCCGCGAGCGCGGCGACCGAACCCAGATCGGAGTCCTGGAGGACGGTGTCCTCGTGGAGCACTTCGTGACCTCGTCCGGCACCGGTTCGCTGGTCGGCAACGTCTACCTCGGCCGGGTGCAGAACGTGCTCCCGAGCATGGAGGCCGCGTTCATCGACATCGGCCGCGGCCGCAACGCCGTGCTGTACGCCGGTGAGGTGGACTGGGACGCAGCCGGTCTCGAGGGCAAGTCCCGCAAGATCGAGCAGGCCCTCTCCAGCGGCGACAGCGTGCTGGTCCAGGTCACCAAGGACCCGGTCGGCCACAAGGGCGCCCGCCTGACCACCCAGATCAGCCTGCCCGGCCGCTTCCTGGTGTACGTGCCCGGCGGCGGCGCGACCGGCATCAGCCGCAAGCTGCCGGACAACGAGCGCAAGCGCCTCAAGGACATCCTCAAGCGCGTGGTCCCGGAGGACGCGGGCGTCATCATCCGCACCGCGTCCGAGGGCATCGCCGAGGACGAGCTGGGCCGCGACGTCACGCGCCTCCAGGCGCAGTGGCAGGTCATCAAGGACAAGGCCGCCACGCCGAAGGCGCAGGCGCCGCAGCTCCTGTACGAAGAGCCGGACCTGCTGGTCAAGGTCGTCCGCGACCTGTTCACCGAGGACTTCTCCGCGCTGATCGTCCAGGGCGCGGACGCCTGGGAGACGATCGACGGGTACGTCCGCCACGTGGCGCCGGACCTCCAGGACCGGCTGCGCAAGCACATCGGCCAGTCGGACGCGTTCGTCGAGCACCGCATCGACGAGCAGTTGCTCAAGGCGCTCGACCGCAAGGTCTGGCTGCCGTCGGGCGGCTACCTGGTGATCGACCGCACCGAGGCCATGACGGTCATCGACGTCAACACGGGCAAGTTCACCGGATCGGGTGGCAACCTCGAGGAGACGGTGACGCGCAACAACCTGGAGTCGGCGGAGGAGATCGTCCGCCAGCTCCGGCTGCGCGACATCGGCGGCATCATCGTCATCGACTTCATCGACATGGTGCTGGAGTCGAACCGCGACCTGGTGCTGCGCCGCCTCACCGAGTGCCTCGGCCGCGACCGCACCCGCCACCAGGTCGCCGAGGTCACCTCGCTCGGCCTGGTGCAGATGACCCGCAAGCGGGTCGGCACCGGTCTGCTGGAGGCGTTCAGCACCACGTGCGAGCACTGCCGCGGTCGTGGCGTCGTGGTGTCGACGGACCCCGTGCACGCGCACGGCGCCCCGGCGCAGGCTCCTGCCGCCCCGCAGCAGCAGCCGCAACAGCAGCAGCCGAGCCGCAAGTCCCGGCAGCGCAACCGCGGTGGCGGCGAGTCGGCGGAGCAGGTCGAGACCACGCCGGTCGAGGTCGAGCCCGCGGCGGTGGCCGAGGTCGTCGAGCAGGCGCCCGTCGCACCGTCCACTCCGGACGTCCCGGTGGTGGATCCCGTTGTGGACACGAGCGAAGCGGCCGTGCTGCTCGACCAGGACGCGCAGGCGGGCCAGGACGGTGCCAAGCGCGACCGCCGCGACCGCAACCGGGAGCGCCGCCGTGCGCGCCGGGACGCGGGTGCGGCGAAGCAGGTCCAGGAGCCCGTAGGTGATGCTCCTGAGACTGTCGTGGCGGCTGTTGTCGAGGCTCCGGCTGTGGTCGAACCGGTTGCGCCGCAAGCGCCCCTGAACGGTCACGTGCCCGAGCAGGCCGACCAGGAGCCGCCCACCGTGGTGGCCCCGCGCAGGCGGACGTCGCGTCGCGCGGCGACCCGTCCCGCGGGCCCGCCCGTCGGCGTGACCGAGGGCTGACAGGGCTTCACGGCGAAGGGCCCGTACCGATCCGGTGCGGGCCCTTCGACTTTTTGTGGTGTCGGGCACAGCGGACGGCGGGTCGAAGTGCCGCGAACACCCGTGGGCGCACCGTTTTCCGGGCCTCGAATCCTGCCGCTGACCAGCGGGTTCAGGGCTCGTGGACCCCAGTTTGACCTCGCCGCACACGGCCACGTAACCTGGTACACGGCCCGCCGTCCGGTGGGCCCTGTCGTGTGTAGCCCGGCGACTCTGATTCACGTAATGGTGATTCACGAAAGCCTGGGCGCGCACGGCCCCGTCACCGTCGAGTAGCAGGAGACTTCCGTCCTGATGTACGCGATCGTCAAGACTGGCGGCAAGCAGTACAAGGTGGCTGTCGGCGACGTCGTCGAGGTCGAGAAGCTCGAGGGCGCCCCGGGCACTGAGTTCACTTTCCCGGCGCTACTCGTCGTGGACGGCACTGACGTCACCGCAGACGCTGAGGCCCTCGGGAAGATCTCGGTGACCGGCAAGGTCGTCGAGCAGACCAAGGGTCCCAAGATCCGCATCCACAAGTTCAAGAACAAGACCGGCTACCACAAGCGGCAGGGTCACCGTCAGAAGCTGACCCGCGTCGAGGTTACCGGCATCACCGGTAAGTGAGGACCTGACTAGCCATGGCACACAAAAAGGGTGCATCCAGCTCCCGTAACGGCCGCGACTCCAACGCTCAGTACCTGGGCGTCAAGCGGTTCGGTGGTCAGGTCGTCAAGGCCGGCGAAATCCTGATCCGCCAGCGCGGCACCAAGTTCCACCCCGGTGTGAACGTCGGTCGCGGCAAGGACGACACGCTGTTCGCCCTCGCCCCCGGCGCGGTCGAGTTCGGCACGAAGCGCGGTCGCAAGACTGTCAACATCGTGCCCGTCGAGGCCAAGGTCGCTGCGTAGCTCTGACCTGAATCCACCGAGCGCCGTGTGTCCGCCACCGCGGACCCACGGCGCTCGGCGTTTGTCCCCGTTTTCGTTGATCCTCTGGAAGTGAGTTCCCGTGTCCCGGTTCGTCGACCGAGTGGTTATCCACGTCGCCGCAGGCGAGGGTGGCAACGGCTGCGCGTCGGTGCACCGGGAGAAGTTCAAGCCGCTCGGCGGTCCTGACGGCGGCAACGGCGGCAAGGGCGGCGACGTCGTCCTGGTCGTCGACTCGAACGTGCACACGCTGCTGGACTTCCACTTCCGCCCGAACGCCTCCGCCACGAACGGCAAGCAGGGCCAGGGCGCCAACCGCGACGGCGCGAACGGCGAGAACCTCGAACTGCGCGTGCCGGACGGCACCGTGGTCCTCACCGAGGACGGCAAGGTCGTCGCCGACCTCGTCGGCGAGGGCACCCGGATGATCGCCGCGCGCGGCGGCCGTGGTGGCCTCGGCAACGCGCAGCTCGCGTCCAGGGCCCGCAAGGCGCCCGGTTTCGCGCTGCTCGGCGAGCCCGGCGAGAACGGCGACTTCGTCCTCGAACTGAAGTCCGTCGCCGACGTCGGCCTGCTGGGCTTCCCGTCGGCGGGCAAGTCGTCGCTGATCTCGGTCCTCTCCGAGGCCAAGCCGAAGATCGCCGACTACCCGTTCACCACCCTGGTCCCGAACCTGGGCGTGATCACCGCGGGCGCGACCGTCTTCACCATGGCGGACGTGCCCGGCCTGATCCCCGGCGCCAGCGAGGGCAAGGGCCTCGGCCTGGACTTCCTGCGCCACATCGAGCGCTGCGCGGTCCTCGTGCACGTCGTCGACTGCGCGACGTTCGAGGCGGGCCGCGACCCGCTGTCGGACATCGACGCGCTCGAGGAGGAACTGGCGAAGTACACGCCGTCCCTCGGTGGCGACCTGTCGGACCGGCCGCGCCTGGTCGTGCTGAACAAGATCGACGTGCCGGAGGCGCGTGAACTCGCGGAGCTGGTGCGCGAGGACATCGAGGCCCGCGGCTTGCAGGTGCTGGAGATCTCGACCGCGACCCGCGAAGGCCTGCGCGAGCTGACGTTCGCGCTCGGCGCGGTCGTCGAGGAGTACCGCGCGACCAAGCCTAAGCAGGAGTCGACCCGGATCGTGCTGCGGCCGACCGCCGTGGACGACGAGGGCTTCACCGTCCACGACGACCCGGAGACCGAGGGCGGCTTCATCGTCAAGGGCGACCGCCCCGAGCGCTGGATCCGGCAGACGGACTTCTCCAACGACGAGGCCGTCGGCTACCTCGCGGACCGCCTCGCCCGCATGGGCGTGGAAGAGGTGCTGGTCAAGCGCGGTGCCGTGCCCGGCGCCCAGGTCACCATCGGAGACCTGGTGTTCGACTGGGAGCCGACGACGCCCGCGGGCATCGCGATGACCATGACCGGCCGCGGCACCGACCTGCGGCTGGAGAGCAACGACCGGATCGGCGCGCACGAGCGCAAGGCGCTCAAGAAGGCGCGTCGGCTGCCCGGTGTGTACGACGAGGACGACTTCGAGGAGTGATGATCGGCGGCGTGGAGGTCTCGTTGGCCCGCAAGGCGGTGGCCTCGGCCACCAGGGTTGTCGTGAAGGTCGGGTCCTCCTCGTTGACGACAGCCGAGGGCGGGCTCGACCCGTCCCGGCTGGACGCCCTGGTCGACGCGTTGGCCGCCCGCCGGGCCGCTGGTAGCCAGATCGTGCTCGTCTCGTCGGGTGCCATCGCCGCGGGCTTGGCGCCGTTGGGCCTGTCCCGCCGTCCGAAGGACCTGGCGACCCAGCAGGCCGCCGCCAGCGTCGGCCAGCTCGCGCTGGCCCACGCGTACGGCAACTCGTTCGGCCGGTACTCGCTGACCGTCGGCCAGGTCCTGCTGACCGCTGACGACGTGGTCCGGCGCTCGCACTACCGCAACGCCCAGCGCACCCTCTCGCGCCTGCTGGCGCTCGGGGTCGTGCCCGTGGTGAACGAGAACGACACCGTCGCCACGGAGGAGATCCGCTTCGGCGACAACGACCGCCTCGCGGCGCTGGTGGCCCACCTCATCGGCGCCGACGCCCTGTTCCTGCTGTCCGACGTGGACGCCCTGTACGACGGCGACCCGCGCCTGGCCGACGCCCGCCGCATCACCGAGGTGGGCGGCCCGGACGACGTGGACGGCGTCCGGGCGGGCACCGGCGGCGCCCTGGGCACCGGCGGCATGGCCTCCAAGCTCGCCGCCGCCACCCTCGCCGCCTCCGCGGGCATCCCGGTCCTCCTCGCAGGCGCGGGAGACGCCGCCCGCGCCCTGGGCGACCCCGACGTGGGCACCGCGTTCGCCGCCACCGGCACCCGCTTGACCGCCCGCCGCTTCTGGCTCGGCTACGCCGCCGACGCCAACGGCACCCTGGTGCTGGACGACGGCGCCGTAGCCGCCGTCGTGAACCGCAGGCGTTCCCTGCTGGCGGCGGGCATCACCGCCGTGCAGGGCACGTTCGAGGCGGGCGACGTGGTCGAACTGGCGAACCTCACCGGCCAGGTCGTGGCCAGGGGAGTGGTCGCCTACGACGCCACCGAACTCCCAGCCCTCATCGGCCGCTCCACCCACGACCTCCCAGCCGAACACCGCCGCGAGGTCGTCCACGCAGACGACCTGGTCTCCCTCCGCCGCCCCTGACCACCCGTGCCGGGCCAGCACCGCGGCACTCCGGATCACCTTGCGCCGGATGGCATCGCGTTGCCCCCCGACCACCCGGTGCCAGTGACACCGCGTCCCTGGTCACCTTGCCACCGCCCTCGACCACCTGGCGCCAGAGGACTCCGCGTCACCCCGGCCGTTAACCCTCACTGCCGCGCGGTTGCGTGGCCACCAGTGCCTTTGCTCGCTTGGCAGCCGTGGCTCAGCCGGCGAGTGCGGCGGTCACGGCCATCGTGTCCTGGTACTCGCGCCAGTGCGCGATTTTGCCGTCACGCGCCCGCAGCACCCCGACGAACGCCGCCGACCCCTGCTTCCCGGTGATCGTCGACCGTCCCACCAGCACGTACTCCACCACGATCACGTCGGGATCGGCGGTGTCGTGGATGACGACGTCCCGGCAGTCCTCGATCCGCACCGGCAACACCTCGCGGCCCGCCTTGGCGAACGCGACGAACGCTTCCCGCCCCTCGAACCGCTTGGGTCGGCCTGGTGCGGCGAACGGTGTCTCCACCACGACGTCGTCGGCCCACAGGTCGTCCACGGCCGCCGGGTCGTCGATCCAGGCTCGACGCATCGACTCGTACACCTCGCGTGCGGTCATCGGAACCCTCCAGTAAGATGAGCGAAGACTCAGCTTCGGACGATAATGAGTCATGACTCAACTTGTCAACGAAGGGAACGCGATGCGCGCGGACGCCCAGCGCAACCGGGCACGCATCCTGGCCGCCGCCGACGAGGTCTTCGCCGCCAAGGGGGCCGCCGCGTCGACCGAGGAGGTCGCCGCCAAGGCGGGGGTGGCCATCGGCACGGTCTTCCGGCACTTCCCGACCAAGAACGACCTGCTGACCGCGCTGATGAAGGAACTCGTGCGCGAACTCGCCGCAGAGGTCGAATCCCTTGTCCGACAAGGAGATCCGGCCACGTCGCTGTTCACGTTCTTCGCCCACCTGGTAGAGCGCGCGTCCTCGCGCAAGACCGTGGTCGACCTGCTCGGCGTCGACATCCGGGTGTCGGAACAGCTCCAACTGCTCCGCGAAGCGGTCGGCATCCTGCTCGACCAGGCCCAGGCGGCCGGAGTCGTGCGGTCGAACGTGCTGCTGGACGAGGTGATGGCGCTGCTGGCGGCCACCAGTCAGGGCGCGCTGCACTCCGGCTGGGACGCCGACCTCCGCGAGCGCACCCTGGCGATCATCTTCACCGGTTTGCGCTCAGCGCAACTCTGACCCCTTGGTCTCCGGCAGGGTGAGGATCACCAGGAACGCGATCGTCGCGCCCGCCGCCACGTAGTAGAAGTACACGTCCGACAGCCCGCGGCCCGCGAGCCAGGCGATCACCAGCGGGGCGGTGCCGCCGAACAGCGCCACCGTGAGGTTGTACCAGGCGCCGATCCCCAGTCCGCGCAGCTCGGTCGGGAACAGCTCGCTCATCGCCGCGGGCGCGATCGACGTCATCATCGTGTACAGCCCGAGCCCGACGCAGAACACGACCAGCGGACCGGTCAGCCCCGGCTTGAGCAACGACGACAGCGGCACCACCAGCACGGCCGTGGCCGCCGACCAGACCAGCAGTTGCGGCTTGCGCCCGAACCGGTCCGACAGCGCGCCCATGGGGTACTGGAGCGCGATGAACAGGACCGTCGCGATCGACAGCGCCAGGAACACGTCCACGGCGTCGACCCCGCGGTTCTTCACCGCGAACGGCGTCAGCGCGGAGAAGAACGTGTAGTAGCAGAGCGTGGACAGCATGGTGAACCCGACGAGCCGCCCCACCGCCTTCGGGTGCTCCCGCAGCGTCGTCAGCAGCGGTCGGTGAAGGCGCTCGGCCTTCACCTTGTTCTGCTCGAACTGCTCCGTCTCCTCCAGGCTCCGGCGTAGCCACAGCCCCAGCAGCCCGAGCAGACCGCCGACCAGGAACGGGATCCGCCACCCGAACGATTCGAGCTGCGCCTTGCTCATGGTCCGCGCGAGCGTGAACCCGATGAGCGACGCGACGAGCACGGCCGTGCCCGTCGAGATGTAGAAGAACGACGAGTACCGCCCGCGCCGCGCCGGTGGCGCGATCTCCGCCAGGTACGCCGACGCGTTGGAGACCTCCCCGCCCAGCGACAGCCCCTGCGCGATCCGGGCGAGCAGCAGGAGAACGGGCGCCAGCCACCCCACCAGTTCGTAGGTGGGCAGCAGCGCTATCGCCGTGGACCCGCCCGCCATCAGCACGATGGTCAGGATCATCGCGGGCTTCCGGCCGCGCAGGTCGGCGAACCGCCCGAGCAGGTACCCGCCGAGCGGTCGGAAGAAGAACGCCAGCGCGTAGGTCGCGAACGTGTTCAGCAGCGCCAGTTCCGCGTTGCCGGACGGGAAGATCGCGGTCGCGAAGTAGATGCTGAACGTCGCGTAGATGGTCCAGTCGTACCACTCGATCGCGTTGCCGATGCTCGCCGCGATGAGCCTGCGAACCGGGAGTCGATGCCTCTGCCGCTCCACCTCCACCATCTTCGGACCTTCCCACATCGGGTCCTCGTTGAGTAGGTGATCACGGCCTGTGATCGGCACGGCGGGTCGAACCGCTCCGATTTTCACGAAGGCGTGACGGCGTTGAGGGGATTTGTAGGTCCAAATGGCCCAGTGGCATAGTGGTCCGATCGGCGGCACGGGTTCTGCCGATCATCCCCTCACGACATGGCTGGAGTCACGCATGCGCACCACCTCCGAGACGGTCCGCCACCTGGTCCGAGCCGCGGGAGCGTTCGCGCTGGCGGCGTCCACCGTCTTGGTGCTCGCCGGCGGCGCCCCGGCGGCGGCCAAGGGCGGCGAGACGTACGGGGACAACAACGCCACCACGTGCCCGCAGGCGCAGCGGACGGGCGACACGATCGCTTCCGACCAGGTCGAGTACTCGATCGACAGCAAGCGGTACCTCACCGTCACCGGTATCGGCGACTACGACATCACCGCCATCGTGGTCAAGGGCGGCGCCTCGTACCACACGTACTCCGTGTCCGACCTCGGCGAACTGCCGTGGACGCGGCTGCACGCCCCGCAGAACGAGAGCGGCAAGCCCGCCGAGATCAGCCACTGGTTCCTGTGTGGCACCAGGGGTGCGCCGTCGAGCAGCGCGGTCACCACGACGACGACGCCCAGCGTGACGACGACGACCACGTCCGGCTCGGCGACGGCCACGTCCAGCGGTTCGACGACCACGACCACCACGTCCGGTTCAACGGCGTCCACGTCGACCGGTGCTTCGACGCCGGACACGACGTGGACGACGACCCCGGCCACGAAGGTGACCACGACGACCATCCCGGCCGCCGCGGCGGGCGCGGGCAAGGACGACCTGGCGAGCACCGGCTTCGGCTCGATGTGGCTGCTGATCCTCGGCGGCGGCCTCGTCGCGCTGGGCATCGCGTTCGTGGCGTCGCCGAAGCTGCGCGGTCTCCTGCGCCGCTGATCGTCGGAGAGCGCCGCTGATCCTCGGTGGCGGCCTTGTCGTGCTGGTCGTCGCGTTCGTGGCGTCGTCGAAGTTGCGCGGCCTTCTGCGCCGCTGCTCCCTGGTGAGCGCCACTGATCGTCAGCAAGTGTCGGTGAGCGGAGGAGAGGGCCTGTGATCCCTCTCCT
>NZ_JANYMP010000002.1:411578-436468 GCF_025061645.1 Umezawaea endophytica
TAGGTCCAAATGGCCCAGTGGCATAGTGGTCCGATCGGCGGCACGGGTTCTGCCGATCATCCCCTCACGACATGGCTGGAGTCACGCATGCGCACCACCTCCGAGACGGTCCGCCACCTGGTCCGAGCCGCGGGAGCGTTCGCGCTGGCGGCGTCCACCGTCTTGGTGCTCGCCGGCGGCGCCCCGGCGGCGGCCAAGGGCGGCGAGACGTACGGGGACAACAACGCCACCACGTGCCCGCAGGCGCAGCGGACGGGCGACACGATCGCTTCCGACCAGGTCGAGTACTCGATCGACAGCAAGCGGTACCTCACCGTCACCGGTATCGGCGACTACGACATCACCGCCATCGTGGTCAAGGGCGGCGCCTCGTACCACACGTACTCCGTGTCCGACCTCGGCGAACTGCCGTGGACGCGGCTGCACGCCCCGCAGAACGAGAGCGGCAAGCCCGCCGAGATCAGCCACTGGTTCCTGTGTGGCACCAGGGGTGCGCCGTCGAGCAGCGCGGTCACCACGACGACGACGCCCAGCGTGACGACGACGACCACGTCCGGCTCGGCGACGGCCACGTCCAGCGGTTCGACGACCACGACCACCACGTCCGGTTCAACGGCGTCCACGTCGACCGGTGCTTCGACGCCGGACACGACGTGGACGACGACCCCGGCCACGAAGGTGACCACGACGACCATCCCGGCCGCCGCGGCGGGCGCGGGCAAGGACGACCTGGCGAGCACCGGCTTCGGCTCGATGTGGCTGCTGATCCTCGGCGGCGGCCTCGTCGCGCTGGGCATCGCGTTCGTGGCGTCGCCGAAGCTGCGCGGTCTCCTGCGCCGCTGATCGTCGGAGAGCGCCGCTGATCCTCGGTGGCGGCCTTGTCGTGCTGGTCGTCGCGTTCGTGGCGTCGTCGAAGTTGCGCGGCCTTCTGCGCCGCTGCTCCCTGGTGAGCGCCACTGATCGTCAGCAAGTGTCGGTGAGCGGAGGAGAGGGCCTGTGATCCCTCTCCTCCGCTCACCAGCGGGCACTGGTCCGCTGTGCGGGCGGCCCTCCCTTGCCGCTCCCGCACCACGGGCGCCCACTTCACCCCGTGGCGGCCGGAAGTCCTGCGCGACGCGGACTTCCCGCCTCCCACGGCAGTGACACCTCGACGGCCTTCACCCACGCGGGTCGGCGGTCACCACCGACCCCCGTGCCGTCTCACCGTTGTCTCGCACGTCGTTTCACTCGCGTGCCGTTCCGCCGCTGCCTCGCGCGCCGTCTCACCGGCTGACCGCGAGCCACTCCTCGAAGTGGTTCGCCACGACGTCCGTCAACCCGCCGACGCTGAGACTCCCGTCGACCTCGATCACCCGTAGTCCGTGCTGCCGCGCGCTTTCCACGACCTCATCCGCCAGCAGCCGGTCCCGTTCGAGCCGGTTGGCCTGCGCCCGTTCCGGATCGCTCACGTTCGCCGCGACCCGGCCCGCCCGCGGCAGTTCGCGCGACTGCCGCTGCCGGAACGTCTCCGTCGGCACCAGGAACACCGCCTGCCGCGGCGACGCGAGCAGCGGCGCCACCAGTTCCGGTCGCAGCCCCCAGCCTTCGGCGATGAGCGGCCGACCGCTGGACAGCCCGCGCAGGTCGTCCAGGACCATCCCGAACCGCTCGACGAAGCTGTGCCTGCTGTTCTCGGCCAACTCCGCCGGTGTCAACCGCACCCACGCCCGGTCCGGGTCGTGCGCGCCCAGCACCTGCCACGCGTGCCGGTACGGGTACCGCGAGGCGTGCGCCAGCGCGCGGTCCGCGTGGCCCCTGCTGTCGTGGAAGTCGTAGTGGTACGCGGTCAGCCCGTGCCGTCGGGACAGGAGCCAAGCGACGGTCGACTTCCCCGCCCACTGCGCTCCGCCGATCCACAGGACAGTGCTCAACTCACCTGAAGGTCCCCACCTCATGGTGACGAGGGTGAGCCGCGAAAAACCAAAGATCAAGTCTTGTTCTCGCAGCTCAAAGCTAGTTGAATAGAGTAAGCGGAAGTCGATTAATCAGCTCCTTCCCGGATCTAGCGGTCCTCGGTGCTCCGTGACCCACTCGTACTGGGCCCGCACCTCCTCCACGACACCCGCGGCCCGCAGCCGTTCGCCCGCGGGCCTGGTGTCCGCGACGATGCCCCGCCAACACCGGTCCTGCCACCACAGGATCGTGTCGACCAGCGCGTTCCGGTCCGCCAACCCGTACGCCTCGCTGATCAGCCGGACACCCCGCGCCGCCGCGTCGACGTCGGCTCCGGGCCCCAGCGCCAGGTACTGCCAGCACACGTGCGCCACGTCGTGCACCCGCCGACCGGGCGCCACGTGGTCCCAGTCGATGAACGCCACCGGCCGCAACCCTCCGCCGAGATCCCGGTACACGGTGTTCTTGGGCGAAAGATCGTTGTGGCACAAGACTTCCTGGTCGCCCGCCAGCGCGACCGTGAGGTCGTGGAACTCCCGCACCAACCGGGCCACCCGGACCAGGCTCTCGTCCGACGACACCGCCGCGGGTTGCCGGGCCTCCCACGCCACGTGCCCGTCGAGGAACTCCAGGACCTCCCGGCCCCGCGAGTCCACGCCGAGCAGCCGGGGCGCTCCCGGCCACCCGTCGAGGTGCTCCAGCACCCGGTGGACGAACTCGCCCGATCGCGGCCGCCGAACGGTGTCGCCGACCCGGACGACCTCGTTCACGAACCCGCCGGGCAGACTCCGCTCCACCACCTAGGCCGTCACCGCCAAGGTGAACGGCAGCACGGCCGACGCCCCGGCCTTGCGCACCGCCCGTGCCGCGACCGTCATCGTCCAACCGGTGTCGATCCGGTCGTCGACCAGCAGCACCGGACCTTCCACCGTGGACAGATCAGGGGCCTGGACCCCGTTCCACAGCCCGGCGAGCCGCTGCGCGCTGTTCGCCCGGTGCGTGGCCTCGCCCACCCACACCTGGCCGAGCAGCGGCAGTCTGCCGATCTCCGAGATGCGCGAGCCGAAGCTGCCCACCAGTGCGGGCCTGCTCTGCGACCCGACCGTCACCACCCCCACCGGGCGTTCCGCCCAGCCCCACGCGCTCAACACCTTCACGCACGCCTGGAACACGTCGTCCGGGATCGCCTGGTCCTCGGCCGCGAACAGCGCCCGCAGCCTGTTGCCCCAGCCGATGTCCGTCAGCCTGCCCAGCGCCCGCCCCGGTTCCGCGGCCTCGCCCGCCGCGATCTTGCCCGACAGCGACACGCCGATCGCCGCCATCCCGGTCGGCCACTGCTTGCGCGGCGCCACGTCCACACCCGGCCGCAGCAACCGTTCGCGCGCGACCGTTGCCGCTCCGGACGACACCTCGGCGGACGGCCGGTCGCCCGTGCAGTTGTCGCACCGTCCACACGGGCTCGCGTGCGGATCGTCCAACTGCCGCAACAGGAACTCCATGCGGCAGCCGGTGGTGCCCAGGTAGTCGAGCACCGCCTGCTGCTCCACCGCCCGCGCCTCGCCGATGCGGTCGTACCGCTCCCCGTCGTAGGACCACGGCTGCCCGGTCGACTCCCAGCCGCCGCGCACGCGCTTCACCGCGCCGTCGACGTCCAGGACCTTCAGCACGACCTCCAACCGCGTCCGCGACAGTTCGACCCTCGGTTCCAGCGCCGCCGTCGACAGCACCCGCCCGGCGTCGGCCAACGCGTCGAGCACCTGCCGGACGATCCGCTCCGGCGGGAACGCCAGCGACGCGAAGTACGCCCAGATGTCCTTGTCCTCCGGGCCGGGCAGCAGCAGCACCTCGGCCCGTTCCACACCACGGCCCGCACGGCCGATCTGCTGGTAGTACGCGATGGGGGAGGGCGGCGCGCCCAGGTGCACCACGAACCCCAGGTCCGGCTTGTCGAACCCCATGCCCAGCGCCGACGTCGCCACCAGCGCCTTCACCCGGTTCGCGAGCAGGTCCTCCTCCGCCCGCTGCCGCTCGGCGGGATCGGTCCGCCCCGAGTACGCGGCCACCTCGTACCCGCGCTCCCTCAGGAACGCCGCCACGTCGTCCGCCGCCGCCACGGTCAGCGTGTAGATGATCCCCGACCCCGGCAGCTTCTCCAGGTGCTCGCCGAGCCACCCCAGCCTCGCCTCGGCCGTCGGCAGCCTCAACGCCGACAGCCGCAGGCTCTCCCGGTCCAGCGGCCCGCGCAGCACCAGCGCGTCCGACCCGGACCCCAGCCCCAGTTGCTCCGCCACGTCCCGCACCACGCGGTTGTTCGCCGTCGCGGTCGTCGCCAGCACCGGCACCCCCGGCGGCAGCTCCGTCAGCAACGTCCGCAGCCGCCGGTAGTCCGGCCGGAAGTCGTGGCCCCAGTCCGAGATGCAGTGCGCCTCGTCGACCACCAGCAGCCCGGCCGACGCCGTCAACGACGGCAGCACCGTGTCCCGGAAGTCCGGGTTGTTCAACCGTTCCGGCGACACCAGCAGCACGTCGACCTCACCCGACGTGACCGCGTCCTGCACCCGTTCCCACTCGTCCGTGTTCGCCGAGTTGATCGTCGCCGCCCGCACACCCGCCCGCGCCGCCGCGTCGACCTGGTTGCGCATCAACGCCAACAACGGCGACACGATCACCGTCGGCCCCTCGCCCAACTCCCGCAGCAGAGCCGTCGCGATGAAGTAGACCGCCGACTTGCCCCACCCCGTGCGCTGCACCACGAGCGCTCTCCGCCGCTGCGCCACCAGCGCGTGGATCGCGGTCCACTGGTCGTCGCGCAGCACCGCTCCCGGACCGGCGAGGGCCCTCAGTCGCTCGTCGGCCATCTCCCGGAGGGCGAGTTCGTCCATGTGCCAACCATGGCACGGACCACCGACAGAAACTGGTTTCAGGATCCGGGATACCCATACGCGATCAAAGTCCGATTGGTCCTAAGCTGGACGACGTGACCGCTGAACTGCGCGAAGAGGTGCACGCCGCCGCACGTCGAGCCCGCGTGGCCTCCGAGGAACTCGTCCTGGCGACCCGCGAACGCAAGGACGCGGCGTTGCGCGAGATGGCCGCCGCCCTGCGTGAACGGTCCGAGGAGATCCTCAAGGCGAACACCGCCGACCTGGAATCCGGCCGCGAGGCGGGCCTCACCGAGAACATGCTGGACCGCTTGGCGCTCACCGAGCAGCGGATCAACGGCGTCGCCGAGGGCCTGCTGACCGTCGCGGGCCTGGCCGACCCGGTGGGTGAGGTGCTGCGCGGCGGTCTGCTCCCCAACGGGCTGGACATGCGCCAGGTGCGCGTCCCCCTCGGGGTCGTCGGCATGGTCTACGAGGCCCGGCCGAACGTGACCGTCGACGCGGCGGGTCTCGCGCTGAAGTCCGGGAACGCCGCGCTGCTGCGCGGGTCGTCGTCCGCGGAGAACTCGAACACCGCGCTCGTCGCCGTGCTGCGGGACGCGCTGGAGTCGGCCGGGCTGCCCGCGGACTGCGTGCAGTTGCTGCCGTGCCACGACCGGGCGTCGGTCAACTACCTCATCACCGCGCGCGGCTTGGTGGACCTGGTGATCCCCCGAGGTGGCGCGGGCCTCATCTCCACCGTGGTCGCGAACGCCACCGTGCCGACGATCGAGACCGGTGTCGGCAACTGCCACGTGTACGTGGACGCGTCGGCCGACCTCGACGACGCCGAGCGGATCGTGCTCAACTCCAAGACCCGCCGCACCAGCGTGTGCAACGCGGCCGAGTCGCTGCTGGTGCACGCGGACATCGCGGACGTGTTCGTGCCGCGCATCTCCGAGGCGTTCCACGCCGCGGGCGTCACCGTGCACGCCGACCCCCTGTTCACGGACCTGTCCGGCACCGAGGTCGTGGCCGCGACGGCCGAGGACTGGGACACCGAGTACCTGTCGATGGACATCGCGGCGAAGGTCGTCGGCACGATCGACGAGGCCATCGCGCACATCAACGAGCACGGCTCGGGCCACACCGAGGCGATCGTGACCTCGGACGTGAAGGCCGCTCGCCGGTTCACCACGAGGGTGGACGCGGCGGCGGTGATGGTGAACGCCTCGACCGGCTTCACCGACGGCGCCGAGTTCGGCATGGGCGCCGAGATCGGCATCTCCACGCAGAAGCTGCACGCGCGGGGCCCGATGGGTCTCGCCGAGCTGACCTCGACCAAATGGGTGGTCTGGGGCGAGGGGCACGTCCGGCCGACCTCGTGACAGCCGAACCCGGCCGCCGCCGTGACTCGGCGGCGACCCGTGCCGCGCTCCTGGACGCCGCGACGGAGCTGTTCGCCGAGCGCGGGTTCGCCCGCACGACCGTGCGCGACATCGCCGCGCACGCGGGGGTGAACCAGGCGCTGCTGTTCCGCTACTTCGGCAGCAAGGACGCGCTGTACGCGGCCGTCATGGCGGGTCAGGGGCGGGAGCTGCTGGAGGTGGAGCAGCCGGAGCGGCTGCTGGAGACGGTGCTGCGGCGGATGCTGGAGAAGGCGCCGCGGCCGGGTGACCACCTGCTGTTCACGGCGTTGCGGTCCGAGGGGGTGGACAGCGCCGCCGCGGAGATCCGCAAGGCGCTGGGCGACGACTACATCCGCGCGCTCAGCGCGTTGACCGACGCCGAGGACGGCGACCTGCGGGCCGAGCTGGTGCTCGCCTGGGTGATCGGCATCAGCATGGTGCGGTCCACCTCCGCCAAGGAGCCGCTCAAGAGCGCGAACACCGAGGAGATCATCCGGCTGGTGCTCAGCGCCGCCCGCACGCTGCTGGAGCGCACGGAGGAGCAAGCGCTCACCGAGATGGAACGTTGACGGTCCGTAGCGGCTTCTCTAGGGTCGACCAATGTAAGCAGTTGCTTACAAGGCGCTTTGGGAGGAGTGCGGGGGCATGACGACGAGTCAGGAACCCAGGAACTACCCGTTCGGCGAAGCCGACCGGCTGGAACTCGACCCCACCTACGAGGAGCTGCGCCGAACCGAGCCGGTGGCCAGGGTTCGACTGCCGTACGGCGGCGACGCGTGGCTGGTCACGAAGTACGACGACGTGAAGACCGTGCTCAGCGACCTGCGGTTCAGCCGGGCCGCGGTGCTCGGCCAGGACGTGCCCAGGGCCATGCCGATGATCCAGGACCGGCAGTCGATCCTGAGCATGGACCCGCCGGAGCACGGCAGGCTGCGCAAGCTGGTCGCCAAGGGCTTCACCATGCGGCGGGTCGAGCAGTTGCGCGACCGGGCCCAGGAGATCGTGGACGGGCTCCTCGACGAGATGGAGAAGGAGGGCTCGCCCGCCGACCTGGTCGAAGCGCTCAACATGCCGCTGCCGATCACGATCATCTGCGAGATGCTCGGCGTGCCCTACGACGACCGCGCCGAGTTCCGGAACTGGTCGGACCGCGCGCTCGCGATCACCGCGTTCACGCCGGAGGAGATCACGGCGGGCTTCGAGAACCTCCAGGGCTACATCGCCGAACTCGTGGCCGAGCGGCGCCAGTCACCGACCGACGACGTGCTCGGGACGCTCGTGACGGCCCGCGACGAAGGTGACCGGCTCACCGAGGAGGAACTGGTCAACTTCGGCGTGACGCTGCTGGTCGCGGGCCACGAGACCACGGCGAACCAGCTCGGCAACTTCCTCTACACGCTGCTGTCCAACCCGGACCGGCTGGCGGAGCTGCGGGCCGACCCGGACCTGGTGCCCGCGGCGGTGGAGGAACTGCTGCGCATCACACCCCTCGGCGGGTCGGCGGGCTTCCCCCGCATCGCGACGGAGGACGTGGAGCTGAGCGGCGTGACGATCCCGGCGGGCGACGCGGTCTTCATCGGACAGGCGGGCAACCGGGACCCGGCGGTGTTCCCGGACCCGAACCGGATCGACTTCCACCGGGAGAACAACGCGCACGTCGCGTTCGGACACGGCGTGCACCACTGCGTGGGCGCCCCGCTGGCGCGGATGGAGCTGCAAGTCGCCATCGGCACGCTGTTGAGCCGCTACCCCGCGCTGGAGCTCGCCGTGCCCGTGGACGAGGTGCCGTTCAAGAAGGGCAGGCTGGTGCGCGGCCCGCGGGAACTCCTGGTGAGGTGGTAGCCCGATGGCCAAGTGGCAGGTCCAGGTCGACCGCGAGGCGTGCATCGGGACGGGCATGTGCGCCTCCAGCGCCGCGGCGTACTTCCGGCTGGAGAACGGCAGGGCCACGGCCGCCCAGGACTTCATCGAGCCCGACGACCTGGTGGTCGACGCCGCCGAGTCCTGCCCGATGGAGGCGATCCTGGTGCGCGACGGCGACGGTGCGGTGATCGCTCCGGAGGTCTGATCCCCGAAGCGGTGAAAGAAGTTCGCCCGACCGGCGTCATGCCCCCGGAGCGGCGCCGTCACACCGGTACGCGACCTCGCTTCGGGCGGGACGCGCAGACCGGAGGCGGCCCACTCCCCCAAGGCCGCGGACGGGGAGTCCGAAGTGGGCAGGTGGCCGTTCACGGGAGCGGACGGCCGCCTGCCCACCGGCACCGTAGGCTGACCAGCCATGTCGAACCGGCGCAGGATCGGGGTCATGGGTGGAACCTTCGACCCGGTGCACCACGGCCACCTCGTGGCGGCCAGCGAGGTGCAGGCGAGGTTCGACCTCGACGAGGTCGTCTTCGTCCCCACCGGCGAACCGTGGCAGAAGACGTCCCGCGTGGTCAGCCGGGCCGAAGACCGCTACCTGATGACGGTCATCGCGACCGCGTCGAACCCCCGGTTCTCCGTCAGCCGGGTCGACATCGACCGCGAGGGCCCCACGTACACCGTGGACACGCTCACCGACCTCAAGGCCGAG
Organism: Umezawaea endophytica; assembly: GCF_025061645.1. GTDB lineage: Bacteria > Actinomycetota > Actinomycetes > Mycobacteriales > Pseudonocardiaceae > Umezawaea > Umezawaea endophytica. Next base: position 420,353 of record NZ_JANYMP010000002.1, read on the forward strand.
CACCCCGACGCCGACCTGTTCTTCATCACCGGCGCGGACGCGCTGGAGCAGATCGTGTCGTGGCGCCGCGCGTCCGACGTGTTCGACCTCGCGCACTTCATCGGGGTCACCCGGCCGGGTTACGAACTGAACGGTCAGCACCTGCCCAAGGGGGCCGTATCCCTCGTGGAGGTGCCCGCCATGGCCATCTCGTCGACCGCCTGCCGGGCTCGCACGGCCTCCGGACTGCCCGTCTGGTACCTCGTTCCGGACGGTGTCGTGCAGTACATCTCCAAGCGCTCGCTCTACTCGGTGCCGGACTAGCTCCGCTCGCCGGTACCCTCATTAACTCGTGCGGGCGTATCCGCGCGCATCGAAGTGATGTACGACCCGGATCCTCGGGTCGCTGGTGAGGAGAGATGTGGCAGCCACCGACGAGGCACGACGGTTGGCGCTGGTCGCCGCTAGCGCGGCGGACGAGAAGAAGGCGCACGATGTGATCGTGCTCGACGTGTCGGACCAGCTCGTGATCACGGACTGCTTCGTGATCGCCTCCGCTCCCAACGAGCGGCTGGTCGGCGCGATCGTGGACAACATCGAAGACAAGATGCGGGAAGCGGGCCGCAAGCCGGTGCGCCGTGAAGGCGCCCGCGAGGGCCGTTGGGTGCTGCTGGACTTCGTCGACGTGGTGGTGCACGTGCAGCACGTCGAGGAACGCAGCTTCTACGGCTTGGAGCGGCTGTGGAAGGACTGCCCGCAGATCGAGTTCGAGGGATCGGCGGACGCCCCCGCAGAGGACCAGACGGCGGAGGCGTGAGCACCAGATGACCTTGAACCGGCTCGTGCTGTGGCGGCACGGTGAGACGGACTACAACGCCACGGGACGCTGGCAGGGCCACCTCGACTCGGCGCTGACCGAGACGGGGTGGAACCAGGCCAGGTTCGCGGTGCCCGTGCTCACCAAGTTCGCACCCGAGCTGGTGGTCGCGTCGGACCTGCGGCGGGCCACGAACACGGCGACGGTGTTCACCGACGCCGTGGGCATCCCGCTGCGGATCGACGAACGCCTGCGCGAGACCAACCTGGGCAAGTGGCAGGGGCTGACCAACTCCGAGGTCGAGGCCGAGTGGCCGGGCATGATCGACCTCTGGCGGGCCGACCCCACGATCGCGCCACCGGACGGCGAGACCCGGATCGAGGTCGCGGACCGGGCCTCCGAGGTCGTGGACGACGTGGACCGCGAGTTCGACGGGACCGTCATGCTCTGCGCGCACGGCGGCCTGATCTCCGCGTTGACGGGCAGGCTGCTGAACCTGCCCGTCGAGTCGTGGGGGCAGCTCGGCGGCATCGGCAACTGCCACTGGACGGTGTTCACCCGGCGGCCCGACGGCGACGGTCAGTGGCGGTTGTCGTCGTACAACGCCGGACCGACTCGTTGAGGCTGCTGGTCCTCGCCGACTCGCTGGCCTTCCACGGCCCGGACGGCCCGCTGCCCGCTGACCACGCGGGCCTGTGGCCGAACATCGCCGCCAAGGCGCTGGACGGCCACGTGGAACTCGCGGCGGGCTTCGGGTGGACGGCCCGCGACGCCTGGTGGTCGCTGACCGGCGACCCGCGCGTCTGGTCGCTGCTGCCGCGCACGGACGTCATCGTGTTCGCGGTGGGGCACATGGACACGCTGCCGTCGCCGTTGCCGACCTACCTGCGGCAAGGGCTGCGGTACCTGCGGCCGGACGGCCTGCGCCGGTGGGCCCGCACGGGCTACAAGGCCGCCCAGCCCGCGCTGTCGCGGCTGCTGGGCGGTCGACCGGTGGCGCTGCCGCCGCACCTGACCGTGCGCTACCTGGACGACTCGGTGCGGGCCGTGCACGCGCTGGAGCCGGGGATCAAACCGATCGGGATGGTGCCGTCCGTGCACCGCTCGGCTGCGTACGGCGGCGTGCACACCGGGCGGCCCGCCGCTGAACGCGCCGTGCGCGCGTGGAGCGGGCGGACGGGCGTGCCGCTGCTGGACGTGGCCGCCGTCATCGGTGATCACGTTCGGTCGGGGCGCGGTAACCCGGACGGCATGCACTGGGGTTGGGAAGGCCACGACCTGATCGGTTCCGCCATGGCGGATCTCATCAGGTCCGTGGCGGTGAGCCACTCGACCGAGTGAGAGCCGTAATGTCCGGTCCCGTGCCCACCACCGTTGTCACCGACTCCACGGCCTACCTGCCGGAGGGGTTCGCCGACCGCCACCGCATCAGCGTGGTGCCGCTGCACGTGGCGGTGGACGGCCGCAGCGTCCTGGACGGCGTCGACTTCGGGTCCGCGGAACTCGCGACGGCGCTCGGCGAGCACCGCCGCGTGACGACGTCCCGGCCGACACCCGGTGAACTGGCCGAGGTGTACCGCTCGGTGCTCGACGGCGGGGCGACGTCCGTCGTGTCCGTGCACCTGTCCCGCGAGCTGTCGGGCACGTGGGAGGCCGCGCGCCTGGCCGCCGAGGAGGTCGATCCCACCCGGATCAGGGTGGTCGACTCCCGCGCGACCGGCATGGGGCTCGGGTTCGCCGTGCTGTCGGCCTGTGCCGCCTCGGAGGCGGGGGAGTCCGCGGAGGCCGTGGAAGCGGCGGCGGCAGGCGTGGCCAAACGCTTGCGCGCGTACTTCTGCGTCGAGACGCTCGACCACCTCCGCCGCGGCGGCCGGATCACCGCGACCGCCGCGCTGGTCGGGACCGCGCTGGCGGTGAAGCCCGTGCTGCACGTGGAGGACGGCCGGATCGTGCCGCTGGAGAAGGTGCGGACGATGAGCCGGGCCATCGGGCGGCTGGTCGACTTGGCCGCACTGGCCGCGGGCCACGGTCCCGTCGGGCTGGCCGTGCACCACCTCGCCGCTCCCGAGCGCGCGGCCGAGCTGGCGACCAGGTTGGACGAACGCATCCCCGGCTCGTCCGGCTGCCTGATCTCCGAGGTCGGCGCCGTGATCGGGGCCCACACCGGGCCGGGGGTCCTGGGTGTCGTGGTCCTGCCGGGGGACGTCTGACCGTCCGGAGTAGACGGAGGGCGGCGGCATGATGTCATGCGCCACCGACAAAACCGGTTTCAAGATCCGAACTTGTCCACACCCCGACCACTTGTCCACAGTTCACGAACTCGCGCTTCGCCCCGGAACGCCACCGCCCTAACGTCGAACCCATGTTCGACCACCGAACCACCTCGGAAACCTCCCGTACCCGCCTGGAAGCACTGGCCGCGAAGGCGTCGGCCGATCCGTCCCCGAAGACGGTCGTGTTCACCAGTTCCGACGGCGTCGCCGATCCGCCCCCGCGATTCCGTTGGGCCCGCCGCAAGGCGGACAGACTGGTGGAGCGCTGGCTGCCCGACGCCGCGCCACCTCGCAAACGCCGCGCGCTCTACGCCTCCGTCGCGGCGACCACCGGGCTGGCCGTGCTCGTGGCCGTCTGGTGGCAGGCCCCCACCCCGGAAGCCCCACCCGACCTACCCGTGGCGGTAGCGGCCGTCACCTCGAACCCACCCGCGCCGCTGGTCGTCAACGTCGTGGGTGAAGTCCCCACACCCGGCTTGGTGACCGTCCCCAGCGGAGCACGGGTGGCCGACGCCATCACCGCGGCGGGCGGCGTGAACCCCGGTATCCGTCCACTGGGGGTGAACCTGGCGCGCAAGGTTGTCGACGGTGAACAGGTCTCCGTGGGCACAGCGCCCCCGCCCGCGGCGGCCGAGCCGAGCCCCGACGAGAAGCTGGACCTGAACACCGCCACCAAGGACCAGTTGGACGGCTTGCCGGGCGTGGGCCCCGTGACCGCGCAACGGATCCTCGACCGCCGCACCAAGCGCGGACCGTTCACCTCGCTGGACCAGTTGCGCGAGATCGAGGGCATCGGCGACAACCGCCTCGTCAAGCTCCGTGAGCTGGTGCGCCTGTGACCACTCGACGCCACACCTGCCCAGACCTCGGCACCTCACCCGCACCGACCTCGCAGCCCCACACCCTGCACCGCCTCATCCGCAACTGGCGCATCCTCACCCGCCCGTTCTGGCCACCCCACCTCATCCGACCCGCCCCTCCCATCACGAGCCACGAGTCCACCTTCGACTCACACCTCGGCTCCAGCGCACTCGGTGCCCGCCCACCGGTCGCCTCCGCCAAGGGCGACGGACTCCTTCCCGGTCCACTTACGAACCTCGTTCCCCGCCTGCTTCGCTTCCATCGGTTCGCCGCTTCCGGTCAGGTGGAGGCACCTCACCAGCCGATATGGCCCGTTGTCCGTGCACCAGGCAGCCGCCCGCCTGTCGTTCCGGTCACCAGCCACGAGCCCGCCACCCCGCTCGCCCGCCCCGTTCCGCTCGCGGTCCGTCCGGCCAAGAACCAAAGTCGCGCGTCCGGCCTTCTCGCACGTCTTGTCCCGTGCCGACCCGCGAGCCGCCTGGACGCGTCATATCCGCCACCGTGGCCACCGGTTCGCCCACCCGGCAGCCGTTCCTCCTTGACTCCCACCGACCACGAGACCACCGCTTCAGTCGCCCGCCTTGTTCTCCACGCGCTGGGCGTCCGTCTCAAGCGCCACGGGCGCATCTCTGATCGACTCAGGCGTTTCGTCTCCCACTCGCTTCGCGGCCGCCGGTCCTCCGTGCTCTGCCCGCCGACCACTCCCGACGTGGACCCTGACCCGCTCGCGTGCCCCACCCACCTACCGGACCCGCTGCACGTCGTCCCCGACCTGCCCGCACGCCCCGTTCACCGAACTGCCTGCATCCGCTTGCTGGTCGCGTCCGCCACGGACCACGAGCGCACCTCCACACCGCTCGTCCATCCCCTGACCCGTCCACCGGCAGCGGACGGAGCATTCATCCCGGTCCCACGGTCCGCCACCCTCGCCTCGTGCGTCCGCCTCCGGCTGAGTGCGTCGTGAACCCGAGGTTGCGCCTGGTCCCCGCCGCCCTCGCGGTCTGGGCGGTGGCACTCAGCGGTCTGCTGGGGAACTGGCCGATCGCCGTCCTCACCGGCGCGTTCGCCTGCCTGGTGGGCGCGCTGGCCGTCCACCGCGACTGGTGCGCGAGATCGTGCGCGCTGGCACTGGTGGTCGCGGCTCCGATCGCGGCGGTGTCCATCGGTTTCAGGATCCACCAGTCGGCGGCGCACCCCGCCCGGTCCGCCGCCGTGCAAGCGGAGGCGGTCGTGATCCGCGCCGAGCTCTCGACCCGTCCGCGAGGCGTGCGCACGGAGGGGTTCGCCGCCAAACCCGGTGGTGTTGAAGCGGTCGTCGTCCAGGCCGACATCCACTGGCTCCTCGTGGCAGGCCGGACCCACGACCAACGGGGTGAGGTGGTGCTCGTGGCGCCCGCCAAAGCTTGGCGTGACCTGCTGCCAGGCCAACAGGTCACCGCTCGCGGAGTCCTGGCGCCCGCTCGCCAGGGCGAGTTGACGGTGGCGGTGCTGCGAGTCCGAGGCCCTCCGCAGGACGTCACCCGAGCCCCGGTGTGGCAGCGAGCGGCCGAGGTCCTGCGCTCCGGTCTCCGCGAAGCCAGCACCACCCTCGATCCCGAACCCGCGGGCTTGCTCCCCGCTCTGGTGGTCGGCGACACGGCTGAACTTTCGCCACGGGTCGTGGAGGAGTTCCGCACGGCGGGCCTGGCCCACGTCCTGGCCGTCAGCGGTGCCAACCTGGCCATCTTGTGCGGCGCGGTCCTGTTGCTGTTGCGGGTTTTCCGCGTCGGTCCACGAGGGTGTGCCGCGGGTGCCGCTGTCGCGCTGGTGGGGTTCGTGATCCTGGCGGGCCCGGAGCCGAGTGTCCTGCGGGCAGCCGTGATGGGTGCGGTGGCCCTGCTCGCGCTGGTGCTGGGCCGAGAACGGTCGGCGCTGCCTGCTCTGGCGGCTTCGGTGATCGTGCTTGTCCTCTACGACCCGGCGCTGGGCACCGATCCGGGCTTCGCCCTGTCGGTCGTGGCAACGGCGGCGCTGGTCCTCTTCGCACCGAGGTGGGCGGCGTCGCTCCGGGATCGCGGGGTGCCGATCGGTCTCGCCGAAGCGCTGGCGGTGCCGGTGGCCGCGAGCCTGGCCACCGCGCCACTGGTGGTGGGCATCTCGGGGCGGATCAGCCTGGTCGCCGTGCTGGCCAACATGCTGGTCGCTCCGGTGGTCGCGCCCGCGACCGTGCTGGGTGTGCTGGCGGCGGTGGTCGCTCCGGTCCACGGGGGCGCCGCCCGGCTGCTGGTCGAGTTGGCCGGGCCGGAGGCCGGTTGGCTGATCACGGTGGGCAGGCGGGCGTCCGAGGTGCCCAACGCGTCCGTTCGCTGGCCGAGCGGGTGGCTGGGCGGGCTGCTCCTCGCGGTGGTCCTCCTGCTCGCCTACGGGCTGTTCAAGGCGCGGCGAACACGCACCCTGCTGGCCGCCGTGCTGGTGGGCGCGGTGGTGGTGCTGGTCCCCACCAGCGTCGTGACACCGGGGTGGCCGCCGGACAACTGGTCGGTTGTCGCGTGCGACGTGGGCCAAGGCGACGCGGTCGTGCTGGCCACGGCTGAACCCGGTCGGGCGGTGCTGGTGGACACCGGACCAGATCCGGGGCCGGTGGCGTCCTGCTTGCGCCGCCTGGGGATCCGGAGGGTTCCGTTGCTGGTGCTGAGTCACCTGCACGCGGATCACATCGGTGGGCTCGCCGCCGTGCTCGCGGATCGCAGCGTGGGCGCGGTCGCGATCGGACCGTCGCACGAACCGAACTGGGCCTGGGAGGAGGTTCGCCGCCAGACCCGAGCGGCCGGAGTGGACCTGGTCGAGCTGACAGCGGGTCGGCGGCTGGAGTGGCCGGGTTTAACGCTGGAAGTGCTGGGGCCCAAGGGAAGAACGGCTCCGGTAGGAGACGACAACACGGCGATCAACGACTCGTCGCTGGTCCTGCGCGCCCACACCGCCGCGGGTCGGGTGCTGTTGACCGGCGACATCGAACTGGAGGGGCAGGCGGACCTGCTCGGCGGACACGTCGACGTGTCCGCCGAGGTGCTCAAGGTTCCGCACCACGGGTCCCGGTTCTCCGCGCCGGAGTTCCTGGCCCAGGTCAAGCCGCGGATAGCGCTCGTCAGCGTTGGCGAAGGCAATCGCTACGGCCACCCGAACGGCACCGTGCTCGACGCGCTCACCCGCGGTGGGGCGCTGGTGCTGCGCACCGACCGGGACGGCGACACCGCTGTCCTCGGTGGAGAAACCGGACCGCGCGTCGTACGACGCAAGAAGTGAAGGGACTGAAGGAACGATGAGGGAGACCTGGATCAGGCTGCGCCTCGGGTGGACGCCGCCGGACGGTGGGTCCGCGCTGAGCTGGGTGCTCTGGCAGCCGGGCTACACGCCTGCGCCGTGGCCGACGGCGGAGCTGAAACCCGCGTTCACCTACTACGCCTGCGACGAGTTGCGGGGCGGAGGGCGCGGCGTCATCGCCCGTGCCACCGTGACCGCCTTACTTCCCCCGACCGAGGTGGTGTCGCCCGACGCGGCCCACGAACTCGTCGCCGAACGCCTCTTCGACGACACCCTGTCGATCGACGACCTCCCCTGGCACACCAACGCCTACAACCGTTCCAAGGCAGGAGCACCCTGGCCCCAGCGCATCACGGCCTGGCGGACCGCCACCGAATCCGTCGGACCTCACCTGCTCCCCGAACTGACCCGGTTCCCCCGCACCGGCTGGTTGCGCAGCGACAGGATCAGCCTGTGACTCGACCTGAACGGCCCGGTGCCTGCGGTAGAGCGCCCTGACGGCGGCGTCCGAGGTGTGGGCGATTCCGGCCAACTGGGACGCTGTTGCCCGATCCGGGTCAGGTCTAGACCATATTTGTTAAGAACCCTTGTCAATGGCGAGCGAACAGTTCTTTACTGTCCGCGACAACCCAGTGACTTGGAGGCATCAGTGCGTGGTCGGAGCGGTGGACCCCCGAGAAGAGCCGTCGTCGCACTCGTCACGGGTGCCTTGATCGTGGGTGGTGCGCAGGCCGTCCAAGCCGCGCCGACAGCGTTGTCGGGCCCGTCTGGCACCGGGTCGGGCAGCGGTGGTGGGTCGGTGACGTTGCTGACCGGTGACCAGGTGTTCCCCGGTTCGAAGGGCTCGGCCGGATACCTCAAGCCGGGGCCTGGGCGGGAGGGGATGCGGTTCTCGACGTTCGAGACCGAAGGGCACAGCTACGTGGTGCCCGCGGACGCGGAGCCGTTGCTGGCCAAGGGGGTGCTCGACCAGCGGTTGTTCGACGTGACCGAGCTGATCGACTCCGGGTACGGGGACGAGCGGCGCGACACGGTGCCGTTGATCGTCACCTACCGGTCGGGCCAGCGGCCGTTCGCCGCCACCGCGGGGACGACGGTGACGCTCGACCTGCCGAGCGTCGGCGGAGTCGCGGTCGACGCCGAGAAGTCGGCGGACTCCGGGTTGTGGACGGGGTTGACCGGGGTCGGCGCGCTGGCGTCCTCGGGGATCGAGAAGGTGTGGCTGGACGGCGTTCGGACGGCGTCGCTGGACCACAGCGTGCCGCAGATCGGGGCACCTGCCGCGTGGCAGGCCGGGTACACCGGTGAGGGTGTGACGGTCGCGGTGCTCGACACGGGGGTCGACCAGACCCATCCGGATCTCGCCGACAGGGAGGTGGCGGAGCGGAACTTCTCGGCTTCCAAGGACGCCGTCGACCACTACGGGCACGGGACGCACGTCGCGTCGATCATCGCGGGCACCGGGGTGAAGGCGGGCGGCAAGTACAAGGGTGTCGCGCACGGTGCGCGGATCCTGGACGTCAAGGTGCTCAACGACTCCGGCAGCGGTGCGGACTCGGGGATCATCGCCGGGATGCAGTGGGCGGCCGAGCAGGGTGCGGCTGTCGCGAACATGAGCCTCGGCGGGTACGACAGTCCCGGCGTCGATCCGCTGGAGGAAGCGGTGAACACGCTGTCGACGAAGTACGGGACGCTGTTCGTGATCGCCGCTGGCAACTCCGGGCCGGGGGCGAGCACGATCGGGTCGCCGGGTACTGCGGACGAGGCGCTGACGGTTGGCGCGGTGGACCGCGACAACGCCATCGCGGACTTCTCCAGCCGCGGGCCCGTGGTGGGCGGTGGGGTGATCAAGCCGGACATCACGGCGCCCGGTGTGGACATCGTGGCCGCTCGGCACGCCGATGGTCGTATCGGGGCGCCGGTCGTGGACGGGTACACCGCGCTGTCCGGTACGTCGATGGCGACTCCGCACGTGGCGGGTGCGGCGGCGCTGCTGGCGCAGCAGTACCCGGAGGCGACGCGTGAGCAGCTCAAGGCGCGGCTCATCGCGTCGGCCGCTCCGACCGCGGGGCTGACGCCGTTCGAGCAGGGTGCCGGGCGGGTGGACTCGGCTCGGGCGATGAGCCAGTCGATCACCAGCCTGCCGAACAGCGTCGCGTTCGGGGCGCACCAGTGGCCGCACACCGGGGAACCCCTGATCACCAAGGAGGTCAGCTACAGCAACGACGGCGCGGTGCCGTTGACGCTCGACCTGCGGGTCGACACGACGGCGCCGGGTGGCGCGCCCGCGCCTGCCGGGTTGTTCGCCGTCGTGCCCGCTCAGCTCACCGTGCCCGCTGGTGGGACGGCGACCGTGACGGTCACGGCCGACGTGGGCAAGGCGCCCGCCGGTGGTCAGTTCGGCGGGGCGCTGGTCGCCACGTCGGGCAGCGTGAGCGCACGGACCGCGGTCGTGGTGGACCTGGAGCCCGAGAGCTACGAGCTGGTCGTGAACGGGATCCAGCGGTCCGGGGAGAAGGCCGCGTACTACTCGGCGTTCATGACCGACGTGAAGACGGGTGAACTCCTGTTCCTCGACAAGGATGCCGACGGGACGCTGCGGAGGCGGGTGCCGATCGGTCAGTACCTGCTGTCGGGGTCCGTGCAGGGGTCGGGCGCGGAGTACACGCACGACTCGTTCAGCTACCCGAACCTGACGGTCAGCGGGCCCACGACGATCGACCTGGACGCGCGGCTGGCGAAGCCGATCGTGGTGACGTTGCCGGACCCGACGGCGCGGTTGTCGTTGCTGGAGACGGGTTTCCAGCGAGTGTACGGGTCTAGGACGTACCAGATCGGTGGGTTCTCGTTCGGTGGCAGCGTTTCGCACGTCGGCTTGGCGCACCTCGGGCCGGAGGCTCCGGCGAACGAGGTCGTCGGGAAGCTGAGCACCAGTTGGGTCGCGAAGGAGGGGGCCGAGTTCTACGGGTTGGCCTGGTACCTCAGGGGTCGGACGCACACCGGGTTGACCAAGGTGATCCGGAAGGAGGACCTGGCGACGGTGAAGGTCGACGTCGGCGCGCCGCAGCCGGGGGAGTCCGTGACCATCGGCAACGTGTCCACCGTGCACGGTCAGGGCAAGTGGGGTTGGGGTGCGATCGAGTCGTTCGCCGCGCCGGGTGTGCGCACCGAGTTCTACGGTGGCGAGAACGCGGACTGGGCGCGGCGGCTCAACGTCCAGAGCCCGCAGGGCTACCGGGGTGGGCTGGACGGGCCGCCGAAGTCGTACGTGCCGCGCAAGTCGTACGAGGAGTCGTTCTACCACGCGGTGTTCGGGCCGTCGTTGACGGACAACCGTGACTGGCCTTGGTTGTACCGCAACGACTCCGAGCTGGTGGCGAACCTGCCGCTGTTCGGCGACGGCGCGGGCAACGCGGGGCACGCGACGACCACGGGCACGATGAAGGTCTACCGCGACGGTGAGCTGCTGGCCGAGAACACGTCACCCGGCTACGGGCGCTTCGCGCTCCCGGACGGTGCGGCGAACTACCGGCTCACGACCGAGGCCACTCGGAGCACGTCACCGTTCAGCACCAGGGTGTCGGCGGCGTGGACGTTCAAGTCGGACCGGACCACGAAGGTCACCGCGCTGCCGATCTCGGTGATCCGGTACACCCCGAAGCTCGACGCCGCGGGCACGGCGCCCGCCGGTCGGGTGTTCCAGGTGCCGGTGGCGGTGCAGAACCAGGCCGGTGCGGCGCAGGCGAGGAAGAGGATCACGTCGGCCGAGGTGTCCTACGACAGTGGTGCCACGTGGCGGTCGGTCGCGGTGAACGGCGGCTGCGTGCTGCGGCTGTCGCACCCGAAGGACGCCAAGTCGGTGTCGCTGCGGGCCAAGGCGGGTGATCGCTCGGGCAACACCGTCGAGCAGACGATCATCGACGCCTACCTGCTGCGCTGACGACGACGGGGCCGCACCCGGTCGGGTGCGGCCCCGTCATCAGCGTCGTGGCCTGGTGGCCAGGGCCCAGATCTCTTGGAACTGGGCCTGGCCTGTCGGGCTCGGCCCAGGTTCGGCTCCGGCCTGAACCTGGTGGCCTGGACCAGGTGGTCTCGGCCTGGGCTGAGCGGGCCGACTTGGGCCTGGCCAGCTTGGTCCGGGACCTGGTGGCTTCGGCCTGGACCTAGATCCGGCGGCCTGGGCCTGGGCGTGCTGGCTGGGCCTCTGGGCCTGGTCGATTCGTGGTGGGTCGGAGGCTCAGTGGTCCTGGGGCGCCGTGGGTGTGTGGGTCAGCGCTTGGCCAGGGCGTCCAGGACGGCCTGGGCTGATGGGGGGACGGTGGCGAGGGGGGAGAGGGTGTGGGAGACCGCGTCCAAGGTCTTCAAGCCGTCGCCGGTGATGAGCAGTACGGTTTCGGCGTCCGGGTCGAGCTTGCCGGTTTCCACCAGCTTCTTCGCCGTCGCGACGGTGACGCCGCCCGCGGTCTCGGCGAAGATGCCCTCGGTCCTGGCCAGCAGGCGGATGCCCTCGACGACCTCTTCGTCGGTCACGTCCTCGATGGCGCCGCCGGTGCGGCGGACGGCGTCCAGCACGTACGGGCCGTCGGCGGGGGCGCCGATGGCCAGGGAGCGGGCGATGGTGTCCGGGCGGACGGGGCGGACCACGTCGTGGCCGTCCTTGAACGCGGCGGACACGGGGGAGCAGCCGGTGGCCTGTGCGCCGAACACCTTGTACGGGGTCTGCTCGACCAGGCCGAGTTCGCCGAACTCGCGGAAAGCCTTGTCCACCTTGGTGAGCTGCGAGCCGGACGCGATCGGTACGACGATCTGGTCGGGCAGGCGCCAGCCGAGCTGCTCGGCGACCTCGTAGCCGAGCGTCTTGGAGCCCTCGGCGTAGTACGGGCGGACGTTGACGTTCACGAACGCCCAGTCCTCGTGCTCCGCGGCGAGTTCCTGGGCCAGGCGGTTCACGTCGTCGTAGTTGCCGTCCACGGCGATCAGGGCGCCGTCGTACACGGCGGTCATGAGGATCTTCGCCTGCTCCAGCGACGACGGGACCAGCACGACCGACTCCCAGCCCGCGCGGGCCGCGGCGGCGGCGACGGCGTTCGCCAGGTTGCCGGTGGACGGGCAGGCGAGCACCGTGAAGCCGAGTTCGCGGGCGGCGGCGAGGGCCACGCCGACCACGCGGTCCTTGAACGAGTGCGTGGGGTTGCCGGTGTCGTCCTTCACCCACACCTTGCGCAGCCCGAGCGCCTTGGCGAGCCGGTCCGCCTGGACGAGGCGGGTGCCGCCGGGCTCGGTGTTGGGGTGTGACTGGACGGTCGACGGCACGGGGAGGAGGCCGCGGTAGCGCCAGATCGACCGGGGGCCGGACTCGATGTCCTCACGGCGGATCCGGCCGAAGTCGTAGGCCACTTCCAGCGGCCCGAAACACTCGACGCACGCGTACTCGGCGGCGAGAGGGGTCTCGTGGCCGCACTCGCGACACGAGAGCGCGCGGGCGGGGCCGAGGTCGAACGAGGTGCTCGTGGGCACACTGACAGCAGTCATCGCGAGGTAACTCCTCATCTGTCCCGCAGCGCGGGTCGGAATTGGCACCGTGACCGTCGAGCACCCGCACGCGCGCGAGTACCTGACGATCGGGTTGCCGGGGCTTCTTCGGGCCGATCCCTCTGCCCCTCTGGATGAGCGGTATTCAGTTGTGCCCCTCAAGTTACGGCACACTCCCGCCCCTCGACCACCGGTGTCCACACTTCGGGAGCCGGGCGACCGTGGGAGGATTCGCGCCGTGAGCGCTGCCGCTGTAGCCCCGGATCCGTTGCAACTCATCGTCGGCGACGAGGAACTGCTGGTGGAACGGGCGATCCGCGCGGCCCTGGACGCGGCCCGCGCCATCGACGCCCAAGCCGACCTGACCAGGGTCCGGGTGACTGACCTCACCCCTCCCGAGCTGGCCGAACTGGTCAGCCCGTCGCTGTTCGCCGAGGGTCGGGTCATCGCGCTGGAAGCCGCGCAGGAGGCGGGCAAGGAGATCGCCGACACGGTCATCGCCTACGCCAAGGCCCCCGCCGACGGCATCACGCTCGTGGTCGTGCACTCCGGTGGCGGGCGCAGCAAGGCGGCCAAGGAACTGCCCGCGGCGTTGAAGAAAGCCGGGGCGGCGCTGATCGAGTGCCCGAAGATCACCAAGGCCGCCGAGCGCGAAGCGTTCGTGCGCAACGAGGTCCGCGCGGCGGGCGGGAAGATCGATCCCGAGGGCGTCTCGGTGCTGATCGACTCCGTCGGCACCGACCTGCGGGAGCTGGCCGCGGCCGCGTCGCAGCTCGTCGCGGACAGCGGCGGGAAGGTCAACGCCGACGAGGTGCGGCGGTACCACCGCGGGCGCGCCGAGGTGACCGGGTTCGCCGTGGCCGAGAAGGCGGTGGCGGGGGACCGGGCCGGGGCGCTGGAGGCGCTGCGGTGGGCGATGCAGCTCGGCGTGCCGCACGTGCTGGTCGCAGACGCGTTGGCGGACTCGGTGCGGACGATCGCGCGCGTGTCGGCCGCGGGCCGGGCGGACCCGTTCCAGTTGGCGGGGTCGCTGGGGATGCCGCCCTGGAAGGTGAAGAAGGCCCAGGGCCAGGCTCGGGGATGGGATTCTCCCGGATTGGCCGAGGCCATGTCGGTGGTCGCATTGTTGAACGCCGACGTGAAAGGCGTTGCCGCCGACGCGGATTACGCGTTGGAAAGGGCCGTGCTGCGAATCGTCGCTGTGCACGGTCGGCGTTAATGATTTATTCGTGACTTCACCGAAAGCGGTCGGGTGGCTGGTGAGCCACCCGACCGCCTTTCACGCCGGTGGCGTCAGCCGCACGGAAGAGTCGCGGTGGCGGGCACCCGCGGGCTGAAGCCCGCGCTGTCGTACGAGACCTTCAGGTACTCGGTGAAGCTGAAGTTGCAACCAGGGTGGTGGTACTCCCACCGCGAGTAGATCGTCTGCTGGTCACCCGCGGCCAGGGTGTACGTCCCGCTGTCGTCGTGCTCGTCGAACCACGGCGACTTGACGTCGAGGTCCCAGGTCACGGTACGTGAACTGGTCGCGGTGTTGATGATGCCCAGGTACCCCTGCGTGACGCACACGCTGGTGCAGACGTACCTGAAGCACGGCTGGTAGCGGATCTTGCCCCAGCCGGTGGTGGCCCCGCACTTCGACCCGCTGACCGCCGCCGCCGACACGTCCGGCGCGAACGTTTCAGCGGCCGCGACGCGCGCGGGCGCCACCGCCGAGGTGGGATCTGCGGGTGACGCGATAGCGGTGGCCGACAGGCCGAGAACCGCTGCCGCGCACACGCAGAAGACAGCGAAGAATTTTGCCAATAGTCGCATTTCCAGCCCCCAGGCAGGATCGATGGACGATTCGCGGGGAACGCTACTCGATTCCAATTGAGGTGACTATCGGCTGAATGGCTGTGTCGGTATCAGGGCATTCGTCGTACCCGTGAATTGATTCGATCAGGGGGACATCGGATCCTTGTCATTGTTCTGTCCATGAAATGCCGAGTTTTCCACGAAACGCCGAGAGGGCGCCACCCCTGTGCGGGGTGACGCCCTCTCGGGAAGGACTCGATCGTCGCGCGAGCGGCCGATCAGAGCTGGTTGGCGCGCTTCGCCAGGGCCGACTTCTTGTTGGCGGCCTGGTTGGCGTGGATGACGCCCTTGGTCGCGGCCTTGTCGAGCTTGCGGGACACGTCCTGCAGGAGCGCGGTGGCCTTGTCCTTGTCGCCGGCGTCGGCGGCCTCGCGGAACTTGCGCACCGCGGTCTTCAGGGAAGACTTGACGGACTTGTTCCGCAGCCGAGCCTTCTCGTTGGTCTTGATCCGCTTGAGCTGGGACTTGATGTTGGCCATGCTGACGCCCTCATTCTCTTACGTTTGGGGTGTACCGCGTTGGTGTGTCGGCCCTGCCGGTGAGGGCAGGTTTCCTCCAGTGCGGAATGCCACGCGGGTACGGCCAGCAAGACTAGCAGCAGGTCGTGGACCAGCAGGAATCGGGCTGGTCAGCGCCCCGTGCCGACCACGACCGTCCTCCCCGACGGGGAGGCTCAGCCCGCCGCGACGTCCAGGACCCGGAAGGGGGCGCCGAGCGGGTCGCCCACCGTCGCGAAGCGACCGAACGCGGAGTCGGTCGGTTCACCGACGGCGATCCCGCCCAGTTCCACCACCCGCGCGACGGCCTCCTCGACGTCCGTCACGCCGAAGTACGTCATCCAGTGCGGCGGGATGTCGGCGGGCACCGCCCCGGTCATCGCGTACGCGCCGCCGACCGCCCGGTCCTCCACCTTGAACCGCGTGTAGCCCAGTTCCGGCGCGCTCTCCACCTCGACGTCGAACACCTCGCGGTAGAACTCCGCCGCCCGGTCCAGGTCCCTGGCCGCCAGTTCGTTCCACACCACCGCGCCTGGCTCGTTCACGACGTACGCGCCGATGTGCGTGCCCGCCTCCCACAGTCCGAACGAGGCGCCGGTGGAGTCCGCCACGATTGCGCCGCGACCGGGACCCTCCATCTCGAACACCGGCACCAGCACGGTGCCGCCGTGCTCGGCCGTCAGGTCCACCGACTCGTCCACGTCGTCCGTGGCCAGGAACGTCGTCCACACCACGGAGAACAGCGCGTCGCGCGGCATCTCGCGGAGCCCGGCGACGGGTTTCCCGCGCAGCAGCGCCATCGTGTACCCGTCGGTCTCGTAGTCCCAGCCGAACAGCCCGCGGTAGAAGTCCTTCGTGGCCTTCAGGTCCGTCGTCAACTGCTCGACCCACGCCGGCGTGCCGTGCGCGTACGGAGTCGTCAGTTCGCTCATGGCCTGCTTCCCTCGATCACCCGCACAGTCTCGGGGGTGCGGACCGGCCGCGCGACCCGGGCGGGGTC
>NZ_JANYMP010000002.1:436493-824445 GCF_025061645.1 Umezawaea endophytica
CCGCGCGCCCCGTGGGGGGTCGCGCGGCCGGTCACTCCTCGGGTTCCTTGCGCGGTCGGCCGCGCTTGGGCTGCTCGGCCGCCGTTCCCGGCAGCCTGCCCGCTTCCTTGAGCGCGCGCCTCAGCAGGAACTCGATCTGCGCGTTGGCGCTCCGCAGCTCGTCGCCCGCCCACCTGGTCAGCGCGTCGTGCACCGCCGGGTCGAGTCTGAGCAGGACGCTCTTGCGCTCTACCACGTCGTCCTCAGGTGTACAGCGATCCCGTGTTGACCACGGGCTGGGTCGACCGGTCGCCGCACAGCACGACCAGCAGGTTGGACACCATAGCCGCCTTGCGCTCCTCGTCGAGTTGGACCACGTTGTGCTCGGCGAGCTTCTCCAGCGCCAGTTCCACCATGCCGACCGCGCCTTCCACGATCCGCGACCTGGCCGCGACCACGGCGCCCGCCTGCTGCCGCTGGAGCATCGCGTGGGCGATCTCCGGCGCGTAGGCGAGGTGCGTGAGCCGCGACTCGATCACGTGCACGCCCGCGGCCTGCACCCGTGCCGCGATCTCGATCGACAGCGTCTCGGTGATCACGTCGGCGTTCTCCCGCAGCGACAGCCCGGCCTCGTCGTGGTTGTCGTACGGGTAGCTGTTCGCGATGTGCCGCACGGCGGTCTCGGTCTGGATGCCGACGAACCGCACGAAGTCGTCCACCTCGAACATCGCCCGCGCGGTGTCGTCCACCTGCCACACCACGACCGCGGCGATCTCGATCGGGTTGCCGTCCGCGTCGTTGACCTTCAGCGCCGACGTCTCGTGGTTGCGGATCCTGGTCGACACCTTCTTGCGCGTGGTGAACGGGTTCGCCCACCGCAGCCCGTCCGTGCGGACCGTGCCGACGTACCGCCCGAGGAACTGGAGCACCCGCGCCTCGCCCGGCGCCACCGTGAACAGCCCGCCCAGCGCGATCCCCCCGGCCACCGCGACCAGCGAGCCGGCGATGATCAGGAAGACGCTGGGGTCGTCCGGATCGCTCACCACGCTGAGCACGATCGTCGCCGCGCCCACCAGCGTCACGGCGAACCCGATGAAGAACGCCGGGATGCCCGCCAGCCCCAACGCCTCGCGCTCCCTGATCGCCGGTGCGGGCATCCGTTCCACTATGTCGGTCGTCGCGTTCATCGTCCCCACCCCTTGTCCTCGTCCTGCGTGCTATTAAAGTGATATCACTTTGATAGGGCCGCGTGCAACCTCCGGCCTCCTGGGGCGTCCACTCCGCATGGGGAACCTCGTCGTGCGCGCGGCCAAGGCCGCCGACTCACCCGCCATCGTCGACATCCACGTCCCGGCCCGCCGCAGCTACTACGAGGGCCACCTCCCGGAGACCGAGCTGCTCGAGTGGGAGCAGGTGGTCCGCGCCACCGGCTACGCGGACCGGATAGGACGACCCGGCCGGACCTGGCTGTGCGCGGAGGACTCCGGCGTCGTCGTCGGGTTCGCGCTGGTCGCGGGCCCGGAACTGCTCCAGCTCCAGGTACGGCCCGCCGACTGGCGCCGGGGCGTCGGCAGCGCGCTGCACGCCGCGTGCGTCGACATCTGGCGGGCGGCGGGCGTGCCGGTGGCGGGCCTGGACGTGTTCGAACCCAACACCCGCGCCCAGGGCTTCTACGTCCGCCACGGCTGGCGCGAGGTCGAACGGGGCGGGGAGCCGTCGCACGTCCGCATGGCCCTCGACCTCTAGATCGGCTACCGTGCGGGAGCCGCCGCCAGCGGACCCTGTGGAGTTGGCAATGAGGCGAGTTCTCCCTGTGATCCTGTCGGCCGCGGTGATCTGCGCGGCCGCGGCGGTTCCCGCGTCGGCGGCCGTGGTGCGCGTGACGAGCCTGGCGGCGCTGCAAACCGCGTTGAACAACGCCGCCCCCGGCGACCGCGTCGAACTCGCGGACGGTTCGTACACCGCGAGCACCCCCATCGCGATCAAGAGGTCCGGCACGTCCGGAGCGCCGATCACCGTGACCGCGGCGAACGTCGGCAAGGCCGAGATCAAGGGCAGCACCGGCTTCTCGTTCGCGGCCGGGCTGCACGACGTGGTGCTCCAGGGTTTCACCCTCCGCCACGGCGGCGGCCTGTCCGTGCCCGGCGACGCCCACCACCTGCGGCTGACCCGGAACTCCGTGCAGCTCACGGGCGGCGGCAACTGGGTCACGGTCAGCGGTGACGACGTGGAGGTCGACCGCAACACGTTCCAGAACCGCAGCACCGAGGGCGTGTTCCTCCAGATCACCGGCCCCGGCACCGAGATCGCGCAGCGGACCCGCGTGCACCACAACTACTTCGCCAACCACACCTTCGCGGGCTCCAACGGCGGTGAGTCCATCCGGCTCGGCTACAGCCACAAGCAGTCGAAGTCCGCGCGGGCGGTGATCGAGCTGAACCTGTTCGAGAAGGCCAACGGCGACCCCGAGGCGATCTCGGTGAAGTCGTCCGACAACGTCATCCGGCACAACACGATCCGCGACAGCACGGGGTACATCGTGCTGCGCCACGGCAACCGCAACCTGGTCGACGGCAACGTGCTCCTCGGTTCGGGCATCCGCTTCCACGGCAACGACCACCTCGTGGTCAACAACTACGTCTCCAACCCCGGTGACCGCGCGATCGTGTTCGGCACCGGCAGCGAGGCCGACAGCGGCCCGACCAGCACCGGCCACGACCGGCCGGACCGCGTCACGGTCGCGTTCAACACGCTCATCGGGACCGGGCAGGTCGTCGACAACGACGGCGGCGCGTTCCTGCCCAAGGACTGCGTGCTGGCCAACAACATCGTCCGCGGGACCGCCCAGACGCGGCTGATCGACATCGCGGGCGGGTCGACGGTGAAGTACGAGGGCAACATCGTGTTCGGCGCGACGGCGGGCATCCCCAGCGGCTACCGGAACGTCGACCCCCGGTTGGTCGTCGACGCGGCTGGGCTCTCACGGCTGTCGGCGGGCAGCCCGGCGATCGACACGGCGGTCGGGAGCTACCCGACCGTGACGACGGACTTCGACCCGCACGCGCGGACCGGGGCACTGGACGTGGGCGCCGACGAGTTCGGCGGATCGGTGGCGCGGAAGCCGTTGACGAAGGCGGACGTGGGTCCGGGCGCGGCCTAGAGCAGGCGTTCGGCCATCGCGGCGACCGCCTGCGCGTCGCAGTCGTCCAGGAGGGCGCGCAGGGTGGTCGCCGCGACCCGGCGTGAGCACGCGCCGACCCGGGCGAAGGGCACGTACTCAGGGTTCACCTGACCGCGCGTTTCGATTCGCAGCACGGGCGACGTGCTCGGTGCGGGCTCCACGTGACCGTTCTGGTCCCGGCGGTCACCCCGCGTGACCGATATGTCGAACTCAGGATGTTTCCGCCACGTTTCCGTCCTGGACTTCCCCTGCCGCGGGTAGTGCGCAAACGGCTCTCGGCGGGTCAGTATGTCGACCATGGAACGTCGAACGCGCACTTCAGCACTGCGGCGCAGCCGTGCCGTGACGGCCTCGCGGTTGAGCAAGCTGTTCGACGGCTACCTGGATCCGGATCGTCCGCACGCGGACGCGTACGACGAGATGTTCACCTCCGACGAAGGGGTCCGGTCGGCGTACCGGGCGCTGTACGAGTCGATCGCGCCGTCGGAGGTCGAGGACCTGACCGCTCGGTCGGAGGCGTTGGGGCGGGCGTTCGTCGACCAGGGCATCACGTTCTCGCTGTCGGGGCAGGAGCGGCCGTTCCCGCTGGACCTGATCCCGCGGATCCTGACGGCGTCGGAGTGGACGAAGCTCGAACGGGGCATCGTGCAGCGGGTGCGGGCGATGGAGATGTTCCTCGCCGACATCTACGGGGACGCGCAGATCGTGCGCGACGGGGTGCTGCCGCGGCGGTTGATCACGTCCTGCGAGCACTTCCACCGGGAAGCGGCGGGGATCAACCCGCCGAACGGGGTGCGGATCCACGTGTCCGGGGTGGACCTGGTGCGCGATGAGGACGGCGTGTTCCGGGTGCTGGAGGACAACCTGCGGTGCCCGTCCGGGGTGTCGTACGTGATGGAGAACCGCCGCACGATGGCGCGCGTGTTCCCGGACCTGTTCGCGCGGCACCGGGTGCGGGCCGTCGGCGACTACGCCGTGCACCTGCTGCGGGCGCTGCGCAACGCGGCGGCGCCGAACGCGGCCGACCCGAACGTGGTCGTGCTGACGCCCGGTGTGGCGAACTCGGCGTACTTCGAGCACTCGCTGCTGGCCAGGCAGATGGGCGTGGAACTGGTCGAGGGGCGGGACCTGTTCTGCCGCGACAACCTCGTCTACCTGCGGACCACCGAGGGTGAGCGGCAGGTGGACGTGATCTACCGCCGCATCGACGACGACTTCCTGGACCCGGTGCACCTGCGGCCGGACTCCGTCCTCGGGGTGGCCGGGCTGCTGAACGCGGCGCGGGCGGGCAACGTCGTCATCGCCAACGCGATGGGCAACGGGGTCGCGGACGACAAGCTCGTCTACACCTACATGCCGGAGATCGTGCAGTACTACCTCGGCGAGAAGCCGCTGCTGCCGAACGTGGACACGTTCCGCTGCTGGCTCCCCGAGGAGTGCGCGCACGTGCTGGACCACCTGGACGAGCTGGTCGTGAAACCCGTCGAGGGGTCCGGCGGCTACGGGATCGTGTTCGGCCCGTACGCGACGAACAAGGAGCTGAACTCCCTGCGGAAGCGGATCAAGATGAACCCGCGGGGGTGGATCGCGCAGCCGGTGGTGCAGCTCTCGACGGTGCCGACCAAGATCGGCGACCGGCTGATGCCGCGGCACGTCGACCTGCGGCCGTTCGCGGTCAACGACGGCAACTTCATCTTCGTGCTGCCCGGCGGGCTGACACGGGTCGCGCTGCCGAAGGGCAGCCTGGTCGTGAACTCCTCGCAGGGCGGCGGTTCCAAGGACACGTGGGTGCTCGCGCCTCGGTCGTCCACTGTGGAGCGCGAACTGGCCGAGCCGGGGCTCGCGGGCCCGCAGAAGGTGGCCGCCATCGCCGCCGAACAGGGACCGGAGCTGTCGAACTCCCAGCAACAGCAACAACAACAGCAGCAGCTTTCGCACCGGACCGAGGAGGCCTGATGCTCGCTCGTAACGCGGAGTCGCTGTACTGGATCGGCCGGTACGTCGAACGCGCGGACGACACGGCCCGGATCCTCGACGTCTCGGTGCACCAGTTGCTGGAGGACGCGACCGTCGACCCCGACGCGACCAGCCGCCAGTTGCTGGCCGTGCTGGGCATCGAACCGCCGGACGACGGCAAGGTCCTCGACGTGTGGTCGCTGACCGAGCTGGTCGCGTACTCGGGCGAGAACGCCGGGTCGATCGTGGCGTCGGTCAACAGCGCGCGGGAGAACACCAAGGGCGCCCGCGAGGTCGTGTCGAGCGAGATGTGGGAGTGCCTCAACACGATGTACAACGCGGTGCCCGAACGGCAGCGCTACGCCCGCACGGTCGGCCCGCACGCGTTCTTCTCGTTCGTGGAGGAGCGCGCGGCGATGTTCGCCGGGCTGGCCGACTCGACGATGAGCCGCGACGACGGCTGGCGGTTCCTCGTGCTCGGCCGCTCCGTGGAGCGCGTCGACATGATCGTCCGGCTGCTGCTGTCCCGCGTCGGCGACAAGGCGTCCTCGCCGGGCTGGGTCACGGTGCTGCGCTCGGCGGGAGCGCACGACACGTACCTGCGCACCTACCGGGGCGCGTTGGACGCGGGCAGGGTCGTGCAGTTCCTGCTGCTCGACCGGCTGTTCCCGCGCTCGGTGTTCCACGCGCTGCGGCAGGCGGAGTCGTGCCTGGAGCACCTCGACCACCAGCCCAGCGTGCGGGTCGGCGCGCGCGCCGAAGCGCTGAGGCTGCTCGGTCAGGCGCGCAGCGACCTGGAGTTCCTGCGCCCGCACGACCTGCTCGAAGACCTGCCTCGGCGGCTCAAGGCGTTGCAGACGACCGTCCGCGACGTCGGCGAGGCCGTCTCCCTCCAGTACTTCCACTCCGTGCCGTGGGTGGCGTGGACCAACGCGAAGGTGACGTCATGAGCTGGCGCGTGCGGGTGGTGCACACCACCGGGTACCGGTACGACCTGCCGGTCACCCAGTCCTACAACGAGGCGCGGCTGACCCCCCGCGGCGACCGGCGGCAGAACGTCGTGGTCAGCCGGGTCGAGACCACGCCCGCGACCAGGGCCTACCGGTACACCGACTACTGGGGCACCGAGGTCACGTCGTTCGACCTGCACGCGCCGCACGTGGAGCTGAAGGTCGTCGCGTCGTCGGTCGTGGAGACCGGCGAGGAGAACGAGCCGATCCGCTCCGGGAGCTGGCCGGACCTGAAGGCCGACGCGCTGGTCGACCGGTACACGGAGTTCCTGGACTGGACGTCGTACGTGCCGAAGGACAAGGAGCTCGCGGCCGTCGCGCGGGAGCTGCGCAAGGGCGCGACCCCGGCGGACGCGGTGCTCGCCGCGTGCCACTGGGTGCACGAGCAGCTCAAGTACCAGCCCGGCACGACCGGCGTGCACAGCTCCGCGGTCGACGCGTGGCGCGCCCGTGAAGGCGTCTGCCAGGACTTCGCGCACCTCACGCTGGTGCTGCTGCGGGCGATGGGCATCCCGGCCCGGTACGTCTCCGGCTACCTGCACACCAAGCCGGACGGCGCCGTGCGCGAGACCGTCCGGGGCGAGAGCCACGCGTGGATCGAGGCCTGGACGGGAGGCTGGTGGGGGTACGACCCGACCAACGCCATCCCGGTCGGGCCGAGGCACATCTGGGTGGCCCTGGGCAGGGACTACGCCGACGTGGCGCCCCTCAAGGGCACCTACTCCGGCGGGTCGGCGTCGGCGTTGGACGTGACGGTGGAAGTTACCCGGTTGGCTTGAACCCCTACCGCGTCTCATCCGTAGTCAGGGGCATGCGCCTCCTTCGATCTGCTGCCGCGTCGCTGGTCGTTGTCTTCGCCGCGCTCCTCCTGCCTCTGGCCGGGACCGCGATCGGCCAGCCGGTGAACACCGAGGTCGAGCAGACCCAGTGGGGGCCGCTTGACGCAGCGGCCCGCGACATGTTGGTGAAGGTCCGCCTCGCGGGCCTCTGGGAAGGCCCGGCGGGCCAGATGGGGGTGGAGAAGTCGGCCAACCCCCTCGTGCAGGAGGCGGGACGGCACCTGATCGAGGGGCACACCGACCTCGACGCGCGCGTGATCGAGCTGGGCAAGATGCTGAACGTCCCGCTGCCCACGGCGCCCAACGCCGACCAGCAGGGCTGGCTCCGCGAGATGACCGCCGCCCCCGCGGGCAGCGAGGAGTTCGACAAGGTCTACGCCAACCGGCTCCGCGCCGCGCACGGCAAGGTCTACATCTTCCTGTCGCAGGTCCGGGCGGGTACCCGCAACACCCTGATCCGCGACTACGCCGACGTCTGCATGCGCACGGTGCTCGACCACATCACGGTGCTGGAGAAGACCGGCAAGGTCGACTTCACCGACACCAAGAACATCCCGATCGCGACGATCGCCCCCGCGGCGGGGGCGGCGGCCACCCCGCAGGTCAAGACCGCGGTCGGCCCGGAGATGAGCATGCCGCTCATCGTGGTGATCGGCGGCGTCCTGATCGTGGTGACGCTCGTCGGGCTCAGGATGCTCCTCGGCGGTCGCGCCAAGCAGCGCTTCCGCGGCTAGCGCCCCCTCAAGCCAGCGGTTCGACGTCCCGCTGGTCGCGTCCCCCCGTGCCTCGCCCGGCACGGGGGGACGCGACTCGCGCGGGTCAGCGCCAGCCGTGGCGCGAGCGCAGCACGTCGACCACCTTGCCGAACCGCTCGGGCTCCAGCACCGAGCCCTCGCGGCGGATGTCGTGCTCGTCCAGCTCGAACACCCGGTCCAGCCGCAGGTAGGAGTGCCGCCCGTCGCGGTCCCACTGGCCGGAGCCGAGGTCGAGCCAGTCGTCCAGCTCGTGGTCGTCGGGTTCCTTGCTGGACAGCATCAGGCCGAGCAGCGAGCGGCGGTGCCTGCCCACGACCAGCAGCGGGCGGTCCTTGCCGCGCCGCGGGTCCTCCTCGTACGGCACCCACGCCCACACGATCTCGCCCGGATCGGCGAGTCCGTCCAGGTCGGGGGAGTACTCCAGGGTGGCGGCGACAGCGGCCGAGTGCACCTCGCGGACCGCGCCCTTCAGCGGGCGGGCGTCCTCTCCATTTGCGAACACCGGCAGAGCTTATGGCCTGGGTCTCACCTGAGCAGGTAAAAGCGGTAGCCCGCGCCATGAGATGATGTGGTGTCCCCCGTCCTATTGCGCGAGGAACTTGAGTGAGCACGTTCGCCGACAAGACGTTCACGCCTCCGGAGCTCATCCGGAACTTCTGCATCATCGCCCACATCGACCACGGCAAGTCCACCCTGGCCGATCGGATGTTGCAGATCACCGGCGTCGTCGACCCGAGGTTGATGCGCGCCCAGTACCTGGACCGCATGGACATCGAGCGCGAGCGCGGCATCACGATCAAGGCGCAGAACGTGCGCCTGCCGTGGCAGGTGGCCGAGAAGCCGCACGTGCTCCACATGATCGACACGCCCGGCCACGTGGACTTCACCTACGAGGTGTCCCGAGCGCTGGAGGCCTGCGAGGGCGCCGTGCTGCTGGTGGACGCCGCGCAGGGCATCGAGGCCCAGACGCTGGCGAACCTGTACCTGGCGCTGGAGAACGACCTCGCGGTCATCCCGGTGCTGAACAAGATCGACCTCCCGGCGGCCGACCCGGACAAGTACGCCAAGGAGATCGCGCACATCATCGGGTGCGACCCCGACGAGGTGCTGCGGGTCTCGGCGAAGACCGGGTTCGGCGTCCAGGAGCTGCTCGACGAGGTCGTGCTGAAGGTGCCGCCGCCCGTCGGCGACGCCGAGGCCCCGGCCCGCGCGATGATCTTCGACTCGGTCTACGACACCTACCGCGGCGTCGTGACCTACATCCGGGTCGTGGACGGCAAGATCACCCCGCGCGAGCGGATCAAGATGATGTCCACCGGCGCCGTGCACGAGATCCTGGAAGTCGGGATCATCTCGCCGGAGCCCAAGGCCAGCGTCGGTCTCGGCGTCGGCGAGGTGGGCTACCTGATCACGGGTGTGAAGGACGTCCGCCAGTCGAAGGTCGGCGACACCGTCACGTCCGAGCGCAAGGGCGCGACCGAGCCCCTCGCGGGCTACCGCGAGCCGCGGCCGATGGTGTACTCCGGCCTCTACCCGGTGGACGGCTCGGACTACCCGGAGCTGCGCGAGGCGCTGGACAAGCTCCAGCTCAACGACGCCGCGCTGACCTACGAGCCGGAGACGTCGGCGGCGCTGGGCTTCGGCTTCCGCTGCGGCTTCCTCGGCCTGCTGCACCTGGAGATCACCCGCGACCGGCTGGAGCGGGAGTTCGGGCTCGACCTGATCTCCACCGCGCCGAACGTGGTCTACCGCGTGGTCATGGAGGACGGCGCGGTGCACACCGTGACCAACCCGTCCGACTGGCCCGACGGCAAGATGGCCGACATCTACGAGCCGGTCACCAAGTGCACGATCATCGCGCCCAGCGACTACATCGGCGCGATCATGGAGCTGTGCCAGAGCAAGCGCGGCCAGCTCGGCGGCATGGACTACCTGTCGGAGGACCGCGTCGAGCTGCGCTACACGATGCCGCTCGGCGAGATCATCTTCGACTTCTTCGACAACCTGAAGTCCCGCACCCGCGGCTACGCGTCGCTGGACTACGAGGAGTCGGGCGAGCAGAGCTCGGAGCTGGTCAAGGTCGACATCCTGCTCCAGGGCGAGGCCGTCGACGCGTTCAGCGCCATCTGCCACAAGGACTCCGCGTACGGCTACGGCACGCAGATGGCGTCGAAGCTGCGCAAGCTGATCCCGCGCCAGCAGTTCGAGATCCCGATCCAGGCCGCCATCGGCTCACGGGTGATCGCGCGCGAGAACATCCGCGCGATCCGCAAGGACGTCCTCGCCAAGTGCTACGGCGGTGACATCACCCGCAAGCGGAAGCTGCTGGAGAAGCAGAAGGTCGGCAAGAAGCGGATGAAGATGGTCGGCCGGGTGGAGGTCCCGCAGGAGGCCTTCGTGGCCGCGCTGTCGACGGACGACGACAAGAAGAAGAAGTAGTAGCGACCGTTCGCACCGGAAGCGCCGTACGCCACTCGCGTGCGGCGCTTTCGCGTGTCCCGCGACGACGAAGGCCACCCTCGGCAGCGTTGCCGGGGTGGCCTCTGGGGTTGCGTCGAGCCGGTTGTCAGATCGCGGCCCTTCCGGGCGCGCAGACGCGTTCGACGGTGAACGGTGGCGCTGTCAGCTCCCGGTGCGGATGATCCGCTCCATCGACTGGCTGTGCAGGATCGCCTTGATCTCCGCGGCGTCCTCCGAGTCGTGCCGGTCCAGCATCGCGTCCAGGTCGAGCCGGTCGCTCGGCGTGGTGTAGCTGGCCAACTGCCGCTCGAGGCTCTGGCGGCTCATGCGGGCCGCGCGGCGGCTCGACAGGCTGTCGCGCAGTGTCCGGATGGCGGTCGTGGGGTGTGTCATCTCGTCCTTCGACTAGTGGTTCTCGATCTCTTGCACCACCCATCCTTCACCTTTTTCCGCACTTCTGCATCGATTCCGAGGGTGATCTGTCTCGCAGGATGCCGTTACATGTGGTATACGGCACGTTCACCCGTTCTCGTAATAATCCAGCAGTCGCAGGGCGGTCTCGTACTTCTCCCGCAGGCGCTCGCGTTCGCCCGGTTCGAGCAGCGCCGTCCGGTCCGGCGACAGGTTGTCGGAGATGTCCGCGCGCTTCACCACCAGCGCGATCGGGTCGGCCGCGACCCTGGCGAGGTAGGCCGACTGGGGCTCCTCGGGGAAGTGGGTCAGCGCCTCCACCGCGCGCACGACGATCGTCGGGCACTCCAGGTCGAGCAGTTCGTCGAGCGTGACGGTCGTGTCCTCCACGACGTCGTGCAGCACGGCCGCCATCTGCTCGGCCACACCGTCCACTCGGGTCATCACCCGCAGCGGGTGGTCGATGTACGGGTTGCCCGACTTGTCGACCTGGCCCTCGTGCGCCCGGCGGGCGAGGTTGACGGCATCCGGCAGCGTGAACGTCATGATCTTCCTCCGACCTCCACGGTCGGACGACCGTGTTGCCTGTTCGAGCCCTGCATTCCCAGTTCACCACGGGATAAACGCGTCGCGCCCCGGTTCAGGCCGTTTGGCCCAGTCGCGGCGGAGCCTTCGGCCCAACGCGCCGGGAAACCTTGACAGCTCGTAGTGGTCTAGTCCATTTTTCGGGTGGCCCACATCACGTGTCCGGGCCGCGGCCGCCGAAGTGGATCTGGTGAGGTGCACGTGGGTACGAAGACGAGACGAGCGCTGGTCGCAGTCCTGAGCGCGTTGGTGGCCTTCGCGGGCCTCGGCTTGATCGTCGTGGGCAACGCGTCCGCGGCGAACCTGGTGGGAAATTTCGGCTTCGAGGCCGGGAACACCAGTTCGTGGACCTGTTCGGGCGGCGCCTCCGCGGTGACCAGCCCGAAGCGGTCGGGGTCGTTCGCGCTGTCCGGCGCCCCCGCGGGGCAGGACAACTCGCGCTGCTCGCAGACCGTGACCGTGGTGCCCAACACCGCGTACAAGCTGTCCGCGTGGGTGCAGGGCAGCTACACCTACCTCGGTGTCACCGGCACGAGCACGGGTGAGAAGAGCACCTGGACGCCCGGTTCGGGCTCGTGGACGCAGTTGTCGCTGGACTTCACCAGCGCCTCGGCGACCACGGTGACCATCTACCTGCACGGCTGGTACGGCCAGCCGCCGTACTTCGCGGACGACGTCGCCGTGGACGGTCCGGGCACCCCGCCCACCACGACCAGCACCACGACGACCACGACCACGACCACCACGACGACCACCGGTCAGCCGCCGGTGACGTCGCTGCCCAAGCACGTGCTCACGGGCTACTGGCAGAACTTCAACAACGGCGCGCGGGTGCTGAAGATCGCCGACGTGCCGACCACGTACGACATCATCGCGGTCTCGTTCGCCGACGCCGTCGCGGGCACGCCCGGCGCGGTCACCTTCAACCTCGACCCCGGTTTGTCCAGCGCGCTGGGCGGCTACACCGACGCGCAGTTCAAGGCCGACATCCGGACCGTGAAGGCGCGAGGTCAGAAGGTCATCCTGTCCGTCGGCGGCGAGCGGGGCACGATCAGCGTCGGTGACGCGACCGCGTCGAACAACTTCGCCAACAGCGTGAACTCGCTGATCGCGAACTACGGCTTCGACGGCGTGGACATCGACCTGGAGAACGGGATCAACGCCACCCACATGGCGTCCGCCCTCCGGAAGATCCACGCGGGCGGCGGCAAGATCATCACGATGGCGCCGCAGACCATCGACATGCAGTCCACCGCGGGCGGCTACTTCCAGCTCGCGCTGGCGATCAAGGACATCCTGACGATCGTCAACATGCAGTACTACAACTCCGGCTCGATGCTCGGCTGCGACCAGAAGGTCTACAGCCAGGGCGGCGTCGACTTCATCACCTCGCTGGCCTGCATCCAGCTCCAGAACGGCCTCCGCGCGGACCAGGTGGGCCTCGGCCTGCCCGCCTCCCCGTCGGGCGCAGGCAGCGGGTACGTGTCGCCGCAGACCGTGAACAACGCCCTGAGCTGCCTGGCCAGGGGCACCAACTGCGGCGGCTTCAAGCCGTCGACCACGTACCCGGCGATCCGCGGTGCGATGACCTGGTCGATCAACTGGGACGCCAGCAACGGCTGGGCCTTCGCGAACGCCGTGGCTCCGCACCTGGACTCGCTGCCGTAGGCGTTATCGTCGGGTGCATGCTGGAACGACTGGCGGTACCCGTGATCGCCGCGCCGATGGCGGGTGGTCTGTCCACCCCGAAGCTGGTCGCGGAAGTGGCGTCGGCCGGTGGCCTGGGTTTCCTGGCCGCCGGCCTGCTCACCGTCGAAGCGCTGGCCGGTCAGCTCACCGCGCTCGCCGAGCTGACCGACCGGCCCTTCGGCGTCAACCTCTTCGTGCCGGGGTCGAAGTCCACAGTGGACCTCTCGGTCTACCGCGAGCGGGTGGCGGCCCAGGCCGCGCTCGCGGGCGTCGAACCCGGCGACCCGGTGTGGGACGACGACTCCTACGCCGCGAAGCTCGAACTCGTGCTGGCCATGCGGGTCCCGGTGGTGTCGTTCACCTTCGGGCTGCCGGACGTCGACGAGGTGCGGCGGCTGCGCGCCGCGGGCTCGTACGTCGTCGTGACCGTGACGACCCCCGCCGAGGCGAAGCAGGCGGCCCAGATCGGCGCGGACGCGTTGTGCGTGCAGGGGTCGGACGCGGGCGGGCACCGCGGCACCCTCACCGACGACGGCGTCTCACCCGGTGGTGGCGAGCTGTTCGGCACGCTGGCGGCGCTGCGGCTCGTGGCCGCCGCCGTCGACCTGCCGCTGATCGCCGCGGGCGGACTGGCGACGGGCGGGGACGTCGCCGCGGTCGTGACGGCCGGAGCGGTGGCCGCGCAGCTCGGCACGGCGTTCCTGCTGTGCCCGGAGGCCGGGACCGCTCCCGGCTACCGGATGGCGCTGCGGGAGAAGAACCGCCGGACCGCGCTCACGCGGGCGTTCAGCGGGAGGCCCGCCCGCGGGCTGGTGAACCGGTTCCTCAGCGAGAACACCGCGCACGCCCCGGCGGCGTACCCGAACCTGCACCTGATGACCAAGCCGATCCGCGCCACGGGTGATCCGGAACTGATGTCCTTGTGGGCCGGGCAGACCTACTCTTTGATCGAGGCGGCACCGGCCGCGGAACTGGTGCGGAGGCTGAACGACGAAGCGCGGACGGCGATCCGGAACGCCACCGCGAGGTTCGGAGGGGAGTAGCCGGTGGGCGATCTGGCGGATGACATGGTCGAACTGGTCCTGGACGCCGATCCGCTGTTCGCCACGCTGCTGGGGGTCGGGGGCCGCGACGACCGGCTCCGCGACGTCACCGAGGCCGGGGAGGCGGAGCTGCGGGCACGGGCCGTGGCGATCCGCGAGCGCGCCCGTGCCGCCGACCAGGACGACCTGACCGTCGCCGTCGTCCTGCACCAGGCCGACGGCCTGGTGGACCGGATCGACGCGAAGCTGGTGGAGCACACCTGCTCGGAGTCGTTCCTCGCTCCCGTCACGGGGCTGCTCGGCTTGCTGCCGCTCGTGCGGCCGACCACCGACGCGGCGCGGCGCGGCTCGCTGACGAGGCTCGCGGCGATACCCGGCTTCCTGGTCGAGGTGGCCGACCGCAACCGGGCGGGCATCGCGGCCGGACGGCTGCCGCTCGCGCACCTGGTCCGCAACGCCGTGGCCAGGATCGAGCGCTACCTCGACGACCCGGACCACGACCCGCTGAAGGTCGTTCCGCTGGACGACGGGCTCGACGTCGAACGCGACCGCCTGCTGGCCGACGAGGTCCGACCCGCGTTCGCGGCCTACCGGGACTTCCTGGTGGCCGAGGTCGAGCCGCACGGCCGCCCCGACGACCGGCCCGGCCTGTGCGCGCTGCCCGGCGGTGACGTGGCGTACGCGAACCTGGTCCGGATGTTCACCACCACCGACCGCACCCCCGAGGAGCTGCACCGGATCGGGCTGGACCTGATCGCCGGGCTCGCCGAGGAGTACGCGGCGCTGGGCTACCCGACGCTGGCCGCGGCGCGTGCGCGGATGAGCGCGCTGAAGTGGCGCGACGCCGAGGAGATGCTGGCCGTCGCCCGCGCCACGATCGAGCGCGCCGAACGGGCCGCGCCGTCGTGGTTCGGCCGGGTGCCCGCCGCGAAGTGCGTGGTGGAGCAGGTGCCCGAGGCCGACGAGCTCACCGCGCCGAAGGCCTACTACCTGGACCCCGCGATGGACGGGTCGCGCCCCGGAACGTACTTCGTCAACGCCCACCGGGTGTTGGAGCAGGACCGCACGGCCGCCGAGTCCATCGCGTTCCACGAAGCCGTTCCGGGGCACCACTTCCAGCTCGCGCTGCTCCAGGAGGTCGAGGGCCTGCCGCTGGTGCGCCGGATGGCGGCGATCGAGGCGCACATCGAGGGCTGGGCGCTCTACGCCGAACGGCTGGCCGACGAGATGGGGCTCTACACCGACGACGTGGCCCGGCTGGGGATGCTCGCCGCCGACTCGATGCGGGCCGCCCGGCTCGTGGTGGACACGGGCCTGCACGCGCTCGGCTGGACCCGCGACCGGGTCGTGGCGTACCTGCGGGAGTTCACCGTGATGTCCGAAGTGGACATCCAGTCCGAGACCGACCGGTACATCGAGATGCCGGGGCAGGCGCTGGCGTACATGGTGGGGCGCCTGGAGTTCGAGCGCCTGCGCGCCGAGGCCGCCCAGCGCGCGGGGGAGGGGTTCGACCTCCGGGCGTTCCACGACCTCGTGCTCGCCAACGGCCCGCTGCCGATGGACTCGCTCGCCCGCCTGGTCGAACGGCGGTTCCCGTGACGGACCTCGCCGACGAGATGATGGACCTGCTCCTCGACGACGAACCGCTCTCCGCCACGCTGCTCGGCCTGCCCGGCCGCGACCACCTCCTGCGGGACCCGGCCGCGGACGTGGAACTGCGCGCACGGGCCGAGTCCGTGCTGCGGCGCGCGGTCGGTGACGACGTGACGTCGGCGGTGGTGGCCAACGAGGCCCGGTCGCTCATCGAGAAGCTCGACGCGGGCCTGGTCGACCTCACGTTCGCCCACGCGTGGCACTCGCCCGCGTCCGGGCTGCTGACGATCCTGCCGCTGATCCGGCCCTCGGACGACGAGGGCAGGCGGGACTACGTCGCCAGGCTCGCCGCCGTGCCCCCGTTCCTCGCCGGGGTCCGGCGGCGGCAGCGGGCCGCCGTGCGCGCGGGAGCCGTGCCGCTCGCCCGGTTGGCGCGCAAGGGGATCGACTTCCTGGACCGGTACCTCGCCGACCCGGACGGCGACCCGCTGCGCACCCCGGAGCTGACCGCCGACCTCGCCGCCGACCGCGACCGGCTGCTGGCCGAGGAGGTCCGGCCCGCGTTCGCCGGGTACCGGGAGTTCCTCGCCGCCGAGGTCCTGCCGCACGGCCGTCCCGACGACCGGCCGGGCCTCTGCCACCTGCCCGGCGGCGAGGCGAAGTACGCGCTGCTGGTCCGCCGGTACACCACGACCGCGTCGACCCCGGCCGAGTTGCACCGGACCGGGCTGGAGCTGATCGCCGCACTGGAACGGGAGTACCTGGAGGTCGGGGCCCGCGTGTTCGGGCTGGGCAGCGTGGAGGAGGTCCGCGAGCGGATCCGCACCGATCCGGCGCTGCGCTGGCGCGACGCCGACGAGATGGTCACGGCGGCCGAGGCGACGGTCGCCCGCGCCGAACTCGTCGCCCCGCGGTGGTTCGGGCGGGTGCCGCAGGGCCGGTGCGTGGTCGAACGGGTGCCAGAGGCGGAGCAGGAGACCAGCTCGCCCGCGTACTACGTGGACCCGGCGCTGGACGGGTCCCGGCCGGGCACCTACTACGTCAACACGCGGCGGCCGCACGAGCAGGACCGCACCATCGGCGAGGCGCTGGCGTTCCACGAGGGCGTGCCGGGCCACCACTTCCAGATCTCGCTGGCGCAGGAGCTGGACGACCTGCCGCTGCTGCGCCGCACCGCGCTGGTCGACTCCTACATCGAGGGCTGGGGGCTGTACGCCGAACGCCTCGCGGACGAGATGGGGCTCTACAGCGACGACACCGCCCGGCTCGGGATGCTCGCGTCCGACTCGGCCCGTGCCGCCCGGCTCGTGGTGGACACGGGGCTGCACGCGTTCGGCTGGACCCGCGACCAGGCCGTCGACTACCTGCGGGCCAACACCGGCCTGCCGGACGCGGACGTCCAGGCCCAGGTGGACCGGTTCGTCGAGACGCCCGCGCAGGCGCTGGCGTACATGGTGGGCCGGTTGGAGATCCAGCGCCTGCGCGGGGAAGCCGAACTCAGGATGGGTGCCGCGTTCGACCTGAGGGCGTTCCACGACCTGGTGCTCGGCGGCGGACCGCTGCCGATGGCCGTGCTCGCCGACGTGGTCGAGCGGTGGTCGTCAGGGTGACTCCTCCTTCTCCATCACCGAGTGCTTGCGGCTGTAGGCGAAGTAGACGACCAGGCCGATCAGGAACCACACGGCGAACCGCAGCCACGTCTCCGGGTTGAGGAACGTGATCAGCCACAGCGAGAACACCACGCCGATGGCCGGCACCACGGGCATGCCCGGCGTGCGGAACCCGCGCGGCAGGTCGGGCTGCCGGTAGCGCAGCACGATCACCGCGACGCACACGACCACGAACGCCAGCAGGATGCCGATGTTGGTCAGCTCGGCGGCCTCGGCGATCGGCAGGAACCCGGCGATCACCGCGGACGCGATGCCCAGCACCCAGGTGATCCGGCTCGGCACGTGCTTCACCGGGTGGGTCTTCGCGAACCACGGCGGCAGCAGCCCGTCGCGGCTCATCGAGTAGCCGACCCGGCTCGCGCCCATGAGGAACGTGAACAGCACCGTCGTGATGCCGAGGATCGCGCCGATCGAGATGACCACGCCCAGCGCGTTCAGGCCGACGTCGGCGAAGGCGGTCGCGAAGGCGCTCTCGGCGTCGACGTCTTTGTAGTTGACCATGCCGGTCAGCACGAGGCAGGCCAGCACGTACAGCACCATCGAGATCGCCAGCGAGTACAGGATCGCCTTCGGCATGTGCTTCTGGGAGTCCTTCGACTCCTCGGCGGCCGTGCTCATCGCGTCGTAGCCGAACACCGCGAAGAACACCGTCGCCGCACCGGTCAGCGCGCCCGAGACGCCGAACGGGAAGAACGGGTTGTAGTTGGCGGTGTCGATGTGGAACACGCCGACCACGACCACGAGCAGCACCACGGCGACCTTCAGGTACACCAGGGTGGTCTCGAACCTGGCCGCGTTGCGCATGCCCTGGTTGAGCACGAACGCGATCAGCAGGCACAGCAGCACGGCGAACAGGTTCACCTTGTAGCTGCCCGCCGCGACGTCGCCGGTCTCGGTGCCGGGAGCGCCGAGCATCCACGTCGGCAGGTGGATGTCCAGCAGCGACAGCAGTTCGGTGAAGTAGCCGCTGATGCCGATCGCCACCACCGCGACGATCGCGGTGTACTCCAGCAGCAGGTCCCAGCCGATGAACCAGCCGACGATCTCGCCGAGCACGGCGTAGCCGTAGGTGTAGGCCGACCCCGCCTTGGGGATCATCCCGGCGAACTCGGCGTAGGAGAACGCCGCCGCCGCGCTCGCGATGCCCGCGATGAGGAACGAGACGAGCACCGCCGGACCCGCCGTCTTGTTCGCCACGGCGCCCGCCAGCGAGAAGATGCCCGCCCCGATGATGCCGCCGATGCCGATCGCGGTGAGCTGCCAGAGCCCCAACGTCCTGGTCAGGCTCGTGTCGGAGGTGTCGTCGCCGATCTGCTCGATCGGTTTGCGGCGGAACACCCCGGTGCCGCGTCCGAACCCGCCACCCGCTGACGTCATGGTCGTCTCCCCTCGCCACTGTGATCCAGTCGAACGTATTCCCGACGAGGGCGCGCGGCGATACGGGAACAAGGTGCTCTTGGCGGGTGTTGAGGTCTGTCGTGGAACTTCAAGTCTGGTCGGACGTCGTTTGCCCGTGGTGCTACATCGGCAAGCGGAAGATGGAGAGCGCCCTGGAGGCGTGGGACGGCGAGCCGGTCGAGGTGCGCTGGCGCCCGTTCCAGCTCGACCCGGCGTCGCCGAACGACGGTGCGCCGATGACCGAGGCGCTGGCCGTGAAGTTCGGCGGGGCGGCCGCGGTGAAGGCCGCGCACGAGCGCGTGGAGCAGGTCGCCGCGAGCGTCGGCCTGGAGTACCACCTCGGCGCGACCCGGCAGGCGAACACGCTCGACGCGCACAAGCTGATCGGCCTCGCCTACGAGCAGGGCGTCCAGGGGGCGTTGCAGGAGCGGATCTTCCGGGCGAACTTCACCGAGGGGCAGCACGTCGGCGACCCGGACGTGCTGGTCAAGCTGGCCGCCGACGCCGGGCTGACCGGGGCCGAGGAGGCGCTGCACGACGAGGCGCTGACCGCGCGGGTCCGCCAGGAACTGGCCGAGGGCGTCGGGATCGGCGTGCGCTCGGTGCCGACGTTCGTGGTCGGCAACCGGGGTGTGTCCGGCGCGCAGGACCCGTCCGTCATCCTCGAACTGCTGCGCGGCTGATCAGGGGGCGCCCGGCGGGCGCCCCCCCTCGACCTACCTCGTGAAGACGATCTTGCCGGAGGTCTCGCCGTCGAGCATCGACCGCAGGCCCTCCTCGGCGCGCTCCATCGGCAACTCCAGACCGATCTGCGGCCTGAGGTCGTTGAGAGCGCAGAACGCCAGCAGGTCGCCGAGTTCCTCCCGCGTGCCCATGGTCGAGCCGACCACGCGCAACTGGAGGAAGAACAGCCGCTGCAACTCGGCCGCCGACGCGTCCCCGCTGGTGGCGCCGGAGATCACCACGATCCCACCGGGCTTGAGCGCCTTCATCGAGTGCGACCAGGTCGCCTTGCCGACGGTCTCGAACACCGCGTCCACCCGCTCGGGCAGCCGCGCGCCGGACTCGAACGAGGCGTGCGCGCCCAGCGACTCCGCCAGCGCCCGCTTCTCCTCGGTGCGCCCGGTCACCCAGACCCGGAACCCGGCCGCCCGGCCCAACTGGACCAGCGCCGTCGACACCCCGCCGGACGCGCCCTGCACGAGCATCGTCTGGCCGGGGCGCAGCCCGGACTTCACGAACAGCATCCGGTACGCGGTCAGCCACGCCGTGCCCATGCACGCCGCTTCGGCGAACGACAGCCCGGCGGGCTTGGCCAGCGCGTTCCGCTTCGGCACCACCGCGTAGTCCGCGAACGTGCCCTGGTGCTTCTCGGTCAGCAGGGTGCGGCCGGGGTCGAGCGTCTCGTCGCCCGACCACTCCGGGTCGCCGATCACGGAGTGCAGCACCACCTCGGTGCCGTCGTCGAGCACTCCCGCGCCGTCGCACCCCAGGATCATCGGGAACCGGTCGGCCTTGATGCCGACGCCCCGCAGCGTCCACAGGTCGTGCATGTTCAGGCTGGCCGCCCGCACCCCCACCCGGACCCAGCCGTCCGGTACCTCGGGTTCCGGACGCTCACCCACCCGCAACGCGGCAAGGGGGTCCTGCGGGCTCGGCTCGGCTGCGTAGACGGCGAACATGGGCCGAACATACCGACCTGACCAGGGCGACCTGCGGTGAGACACGTCACCGGACTAGGCTCGGTCCTGTGCCTGAGGGGATCGCGCAGTGGTGGGACGGGGTCGAGCTGTGGCTCACCCAGCTCCCCTTCGTGCTCCAGTTCCCGCTCATGATGGGGCTGATGCTGCCCCTGTGCCTGTTCGCGGCCCGGCTCATCGACCGCGTGGTCGACCGCGCGTCGGCCCGCGTGACACCCCACAAGGACGCCGAACCCCCGGTCGGGACGCTGCCGACCGACGTCCGAGAGCCCCACACGCTGCACATCGGCGGCGGTTCGTAGGCTGACCCGGTGACTCCTGGTAGGCGCCTCTCCGTCGCTCTCGTTGGCCTGATCGCCCTGGTCGTCTTCGGGTGGGTCTTCAAGGACCTGTCGTCCTCCGGCGGCGCGACCCCGCCACCCAGCGGGTCCGTGAGCGGGTCGGTGAGCGCCAAGCCGTCCGCGGCCCCCGGCGGCGCGGTGGCGGGCACGGAGTCGGGGTTCGAGGTCAAGGCGCTGTCGAGCCTGCCGTCGCAGGCGGCCGACACGTGGAAGCTGATCGAGAAGAACGGGCCGTTCCCGTACCCGCGCAACGACGGCGTCCAGTTCCAGAACCGCGAGAAGCGCCTGCCCGCCAAGACCGGCGAGTACTACAAGGAGTACACCGTGCCCACCCCCGGCAGCCAGGACCGGGGCGCGCGGCGGCTGATCACGGGCAACCAGTCGGAGGTCTACTACACCTCCGACCACTACGACTCCTTCGTCGTCGTGGACGTGAAGAAGTGACCGTCCAGGAAGCCGTCAAGGCGGCCCGCGAGCGCGGAGCGCACCCGCACGTCCTGCGCGGCGACACCATCACCTCGCGGCACGAGGCCATCGAGGCCATCGCCGCCGCGCTGTCGTTCCCGGAGTGGTTCGGGCACAACCTGGACGCCCTGTACGACTCGCTGACCGACCTGTCCTGGCTACCGGAGGGCGAGCACGTGCTCATCTGGCCGCGGTCGGCCGAACTGGCCCGCCGCGACCCGCGCGGCGGCGAGAGCGTGAACGCCGTGCTGGACGACGCCGTGCGCCGCACCACCGAACTCGGTGGCCGCG
This sequence comes from Umezawaea endophytica, assembly GCF_025061645.1. GTDB lineage: Bacteria > Actinomycetota > Actinomycetes > Mycobacteriales > Pseudonocardiaceae > Umezawaea > Umezawaea endophytica. The sequence goes on from NZ_JANYMP010000002.1 coordinate 457,860, forward strand.
TCCTGACGGTCGTCCGCGCGGACTAGCGCCCGGCCCTCCGCCAGGCCGCGGGCGTCACGCCGTGCGCGGCGCGGAACCGGCGGACGAAGTAGCCCGCCTCGCGGTAGCCGACCCGGTGCGCGATCTCGTCGACGGTGAGGTCCGTGTCGGCCAGCACCCGCCGCGCCTCCCGCATCCGCCGCTCGGTGATCCACTGCTGCACCGTGCGCCCGGTCCGCCTGCCGACGACGGTGGTGAGGTGCCCGGTCGTCAGCCCGACGGCCTCCGCGACGTCCCGCAGCGAGATCGGCTCGTGGTACCGGTTCTCCACGACGTCGAAGACGGCAGCCAGCAGCGGTTCCACGCCCGGATCGCCGGGCAGGTCGACCTGGAGGCGGCCGAGCCGCACCAGCAGCAGCGTCAGGTGCGCGCGGGTCGCGTCGGCGTAGCCGTCCCGCCTGCTGGTCAGCTCGGCGTCCAGGTCGGTGAGGTGCCGTGACCAGGTGGGCCGGTCGTCCGGTGGCACGCGGAACCGCTGCCCGCCGCCGCGGAGGCCGCCGATGAACGGGGACAGCAGCGGGTGGGTGCGCCAGGAGACCAGGGACGCCGGGGCCGTCGGGTCGACCGCGTCAGCCGGGAAGAACACCGCCCACGCCTCGCCCTGCCCGCTGTGGCGAGGCGTGATCACCGCGCCGGGGGCGATGACGAACGCGTCGCCCGCCGAGAGCGCCCAGTCCTCGCCGTCCACGCGCAGCACGCCGTCGCCGGTCTCGACGTAGAACAGCACGAGGAAGTCGTGGGCGTGCGTGCCCATCGAGGACGTGTGCTCCCGCGCGTCGCCACCGGTCCAGTGCTCGACCGACACCGACGGCAGCCCGGCGGTGCGGACGTAGTCGACCAGCGGCACGCCCTGCGCGGTGAGGCGAGTCGGGCGCTGTGCGTTTCCACGATCGGAAGAATGTGCCATCAGAGCCGCACTTCGTCACTTGTTGGCTGTTCAGAGCCTTGACAGGCTAGCAGTTGTCAGCCGAACTTCGTTCCTTGGAGAACACCGTGACCACCGACCGCGCTTACCTGCCCGCGATGGGCAAGAGTTCGCTGCTGCCGTTCTACGACGTGTTCAGCACGCTGTTCGGCGCCAAGGACGCCCAGTGGCAGCTCGTGGCCCAGGCCTCGCTGCCGCCCGGCGGGACCGTGCTGGAGATCGGCTGCGGCACCGGCAACGTCCTGGTGCTCGCCGGGCGCGTGGCACCGGGCGCGACGCTGATCGGCCTCGACCCCGACGCCGACGCGCTCGCCGTCGCCGGGCGCAAGACGGCCCGCGCGGGGCTGGCCGTCCGGTTCGACCGCGGGTACGCCGACCGGCTCCCGTACGACGACGGGAGCGTCGACCGGGTGCTGTCGTCGTTCATGTTCCACCACCTGCCGGGGGAGCAGAAGCTCGACGCGCTCCGTGAGGTCCACCGGGTGCTCGCGCCGGGAGGGAGCCTGCACCTGCTCGACTTCGACCACCAGGAGCCAGCGCCGGTGCACAGGCTGCTCAGGCCGAAGCGCGGCCACGGGCACGGCCACTCGCCCGGCGGGGTCGCGCAGGCCCTGATGACCGAGGCCGGCCTGCGCGACGCCGTCGAGGTGAGCCGCGGGACGTCGTTCCTGGGCGGGTTCGCGCACTACCGGGCGTCCCGCTGACGGCAGGCCCTAGGCGTCATCCCCGGTGGGAACCCAGGAGGGCTTGCGCTTCTCGACGAACGCCGCGATCCCCTCCTGGCCCTCCGGTCCGCCGAAGTGCCGGGCCGACAGCTCCAGCAGGTCCGCGAACGCCTCGCCGAGCGTCGACGGGCGCGGCTCCTGGAGCATCCGCTTGGTCGCGGCCAGCGCGCCGGGAGCGCCCAGCGCCAGCATGTCCGTGTACCGCCGCACCTCGGCGTCCACCTGGTCGGCGGGCACGGACGAGTTGACCAGCCCGATGTCCTTCGCCCTTGCCGCGTCGAACGCCTCGCCGGTGAGGAACAGCTCGTGCGCGGCGCGGGGGAGCAGCCGGGGCAGCACCGTCACGGAGATCACCGCGGGCACCACCCCGATGCGCACCTCGCTGAACGCGAACGTCGCGTGCTCGGCCGCCACGGCGATGTCGCAGGCCGCCACGATCCCCACGCCACCCGCCCGCGCCGGTCCGGCCAGCCGGGCGACGACCGGTTTCGGGCTCGTCCAGATCTGCTCCAGGATCGCCGGGAACTCGTTCACCCCCTGCTGGGTCGCGTTCGCCCCGCCCGCTTCCTTGAGGTCCATGCCGGAGCAGAACACGGTTCCCGTGTGGCTCAGCACGACCACCCGCACGGCGTCGTCGGCCGTGGCGGTCTTCAGGTGCGCGGACAGCTCGGCCCTGAGGCGGGCCGAGAGCGCGTTGCGGTTGTGGGGGGAGTCCAGCGTGATCGTCGCGATGCCGCGCCGCACCTCGTAGTGGACCAGCTCGTCTGCCATGACCCGCACTCTACGATCCCGGCTTGATTGACAGGATGCTGTCGTTATGACAGGCTGCTGTCGTGACAACGACGGTGCACCTCGCGGTTTACGACACGCTCGCCGACTGGGAGTTCGGGTTCGCCACGGCGGGCATCAACACCCCGGAGTGGCAGCGGGTGCCGGGCCGCTACGAGATCCGCACGGTGGGGCTGACGTTCGACACGGTCACGTCCGCGGGCGGCCTGCGCATCACGCCGGACACCGTGCTGGCCGACCTCGACCCCGCCGACAGCGCCATGCTGATCCTCCCCGGCGCGGGCCTGTGGGCCACCGGCGACCTGGCGCCGTTCGCCACCACTGCCCGCCGGTTCCTCGACTCGGACGTGCCGGTGGCGGCCATCTGCGGCGCCACGGTCGGCCTGGCGGCCTCCGGCCTGCTCGACTCCTACGACCACACCGGCAACGCCGTCGAGGAGCTGTCCCAGGCACCGGGCTACGGCGGCGCCGCGCGCTTCCGGGCCGAGCGGGCGGTCACCGATCGTGGCCTGGTCACCGCCGGGGCGGCCAGCCCGGTCGAGTTCGCCCGCGAGATCTTCGCCGCGCTGGACCTGTACTCGCCCGAGGTCCTGGAGGCCTGGTACGGGCTGTTCAGCACCGGCGACCCGTCGTGGTTCGGCAAGCTGGTGGCGGCCACGTCGTGATCGAGCCGCGGTCCGAGGCCGGAGACGTGCTGACCGACGTGGTCATGCGGACGTTCCGGCTGTACGGCGGCTTCCTGGAGGCCGCCGAGGTGATGACGAAGCCGGTCGGGCTGACGGCGGCGTGGTGGCAGGTGCTCGGGGCGGTGCTGAAGGAACCCCTGTCCGTGTCCGGCATCGCGCGCGAGATGGGACTGACCCGGCAGAGCGTGCAGCGCATCGCGGACCTGTTGGTGGACAAGGGGTTGGCCGAGTACCTGCCCAACCCGGCCCACCGGCGCGCGAAGCTGTTCCAGCCGACGGGGGCGGGGCACACCGCCGTGGAGAGCCTGCGCGAGGCGCAGTACGCGTGGGCGAACCGGATCACGGCTTCCGTTGGGGCGGAGGAGTTGCGGGGCGCGCTGGACGTGATGAACCGGCTGGTGGCGAACTTGGACGCGGACCGGGGGTGAGTCACCGGATGGGGTGAGGGTGGTTTTCACGTCCGCGATGCCCTGATACGCTTTTGCCAGCCTTTCCCGCTAGGGAGAGGAAGTGAGCCCAGGTGCGCGTCCGGACGGTCGCTGCCTGGGCTTCGCGCTTTTCGCGGTGCCGATGTCGGTCACGGCGGCCACCATCGGGCTGATTCGTCGTTTCCAGTCGCCCCCGGCCCCGTGGCACCAGGCCACGGCGTCGCTGATCCAGAGGGCGGGTTCGGTCCACGACTCGATGTGTTCGTAGATCAGCCCGGCCGCATGGGCCTTCGTGTGGACACCGATGGTCTGCCGGTCTCGGGAATTGGCCGTCGCGTCGCGCGAGTCCAGCACGAGCCGGGTCACGCCGTTGTCGATGGCGTCGGTCACCAATCGTTCCAGCAGGATCGCCCTGACCAGTTCACTGGGCCCTCGGCCTTGGTAGACGTAGGCCGGGTGTCCACTGCGGACCAACTTGGAGGCGATCAGTCTCCGACTCGAATCCCGCTCGGTCTTGAAGTGGAGTCGTCGACAGCCCGCGGGCAGCATCTCGCGCATGGCCGTTCTCGTGAGGTGCAGGGAGTGCGGTGGTAGCAGGGTCGCGGCGAGCAGGTAGCTGCCGCGTTCGGACTCGTCGACGAACATGTGCATCCGGACAGGATCCCATCCGGACTTGCTCGGAAGGCAATCGGTCGGTTCGCGGAAGTGGTTGCTGGACCACCGGTCCACGGTCGGGTGCCGCGTGGAGTTCCGGAGAACTCCACGCGGCGATCTGGTGTCAGCCGATGGTGGTGGTCGTCAGGATCGGGTTGGGGTCCGGGTAGCCGGTGGCCGGGGCGTCGAGTGGGAAGCCGAAGACTGAGATGCCCGCGGTGAAGGTGAGGCCCGGCGCGGTGTAGCTGGTGCCGCCCAGTTGGGTGCTGATGGTGCCGGAGGCGCCCGCCACCAGGTTCAGGGTGATGGTGGGCAGTTCGAAGTCGGCGCCGCCCTTGATCGGGCCCGCGACCTTGAGCACCACGTCGGTGCCCGACAGGGCGATCGTCGGTGTGCCGCCTAGTCCTGAGCCGCCGGTGGCGGTGGCGGACTGGAACGTGGAGTTGGCGGGCACGGGCAGCGACAGGCTGATGGTCCTGATCTCGCGCACGGTGTAACCGGCGGCTTCGGCGGGCACCTTGTTCGGTGCCGGGTCGATGACCGCGGTGACGACACCGCCGGGCGCGACCGCTCCCGGCGCGGTCGCGTCCAGCGGTTGGTCGAGGGTGAACTCCGCACTCTGGCCGAGTGCGGTCGCCTTCAACTTGTACGTGATCGCGTGCGGTTCGGCGGACGCTGGTGTGCTCGTCGCGAGCAGCAGGGCCAGCGCTGCGAATACGGCTGTCTTCATGTTTCCCTCTCCCCGTTGAGGTGGGAGGGCGTCCAGCGGAAGCGGCGTGTCTAACTGACTACTTGTGAGTAAGTTTCACGTCAAGGCCCTGTCGCCTGATCGGACGAATCACGCGTATTGACGAACTTCGCTTCCCGTCAAGGCCGTGGAATAGCGGTGCAGCACCAGTTCGGCCACCTCCGGGTCGGCGCCGAGCGGGGCGGCGATCCGGGCGTCCGGCGCCAGCTCCAACGTCCTGGCGGTGATCCGGTCGGGGAGCAGACCGGGTGCGAGGAACCACGACGCGACGGCGACGCGGGTGGCGCCGCGGGCCCGCAGGCGAGCGATGGCCGTGGGCACGTCGGGGTCGCCCGCCGACGCGAACGCGGGTTCCACGCCCGCCCAGCCGGAGCGGGCGGCCCAACGGGCGGCTATCGCGGCCACGGCGGCGTTCGCCGGGGCGTGCGACGAGCCCGCGCCCGCCAGCACGATGCCGGTGGTCCGGTCGAAGGGCCGGACGCCCGCCTCGGCGAGCCTGCGCAGCGCGGCCGACTCGAGCCACGGGTCCGGCCCGAGGACGTCGCCGATCGTGACCGACAGCCGCGGGAACTGGCGCTGGACGTCGGCCACCGCGCCGGGCACGTCCACGCGTGCGTGAAAAGCCTTGCCCAGCAGCAGCGGCACGACGACGGCGTGGCGGTGACCCTCGCCGTGCACGGTCCTGAGCACGTCGCCGAGCCGGGGCGCGGACAGGTCGAGGAAGGCCGCGCGGACGTCGACGGCCGGGTTGAGGGCGCGGACCACGTCCAGCAGCGCCGTGACGGTCGCTGCCGAACGGGGGTCGCGGCTGCCGTGCGCGACGGCGATGAGCGGGGTCATCCGAGTGCTCCGGTGAGACCGCGGGCCCGCAGGACGGCGCGTTCCAGCGGGCGGAAGAGGAGGAGTTCGATGCCGATGCCGACGAGGAGGATCAGGAAGATCGCGGCGATGACCATCGAGATGTCGTTGAGGGACTGGCCGTTGTGCAGGAACTGCCCGAGGCCGAGACCGAGCTGCGGGGAGGTCGCGATGATCTCCGCCGCCATCAGCGAGCGCCAGGAGAACGCCCAGCCCTGCTTGAGGCCCGCGAGGTAACCGGGCAGCGCGGCGGGCAGCAGGATGTGCCGCGCCGACGACAGCTTGCCCGCGCCCAGCGCCTGGCCGACGCGGGGCAGCAGCGGCGGGATCTGGTCGATGCCCGACACCAGGCCGTTGGCGATCGACGGCACGGACCCCATCAGCACCACGAAGTAGATCGCGGACGGCGTGAGGCCGAACCACAGGATCGCGGCGGGCACCCACGCCACCGACGGCAGGCTCTGCAACCCCGTGAGCAGCGAGCCGATGGCCGCGCGGACCACCCGCACCTTGGCGATCAGCAACCCCAGCGGGGTCGCGATGATCACCGCGACGAGGAAGCCCAGCACCGCGCGCGAGACCGACGTCCACAGGATCTCCGCCGCGTCGCCGGACTGCACCGTCGCCCAGATCGTGTCCCACACGGCCGCGGGCGCGGGTAGCTGGAACTCCGGCCAGATCGCCGAGGCCCACAGCGCCTGCCAGGTGCCGAGCAGCAGGCCGAACGCCACGATCGGCGGCACGGCCGTGTGCAGGAACCGCTGCCACGGCGACTTCCGCCGGTTCTGCGCGGGAGCGTCGAGCGCGTCCAGGCCCGCGCCGACCGCGGCCAGGCCGCGGTCGGCTTCGAGGGTCTCAGGAGGCTGCGGCGTGGCCACTGATCACCTCTCGCAGGTGTGCGGTGATCTCCTCGATCGAGTTCGACTCGTCCGCGCCGGTCAGGCCGTCGACGTTCCACTCCCGCACGACCCGGCCGGGTCGGGACGAGAGCAGCACGACGCGCTGGCCGAGCCGGACGGCTTCGCGGACGTCGTGCGTGACGAACACGATCGCCGTCCCCGTCTCGCGCCACACCCGCACCAGTTCGGCCTGGAGCACGTCGCGGGTGATCGCGTCGAGCGCGGCGAACGGCTCGTCCATCAGCATCAGACCGGGCGTGCCCGCTTCCGCGCTGCCCAGCGTCGACGCGAGCGCGCGGGCGAGCGCCACGCGCTGCCGCATGCCGCCGGACAGCTCGTGCGGCCGCTTGCCACCAGCCTCACCGAGGCGCACCAGCGACAGCAGTTCGCTCGCCTTGGCGCGCCGGGCACCCCTCTTGAGCCCGGCGAGGCGCAGCGGCAGCTCGACGTTGCGCGCGGCCGTCAGCCACGGCATCAGCGCCGCCTCCTGGAACATCACGGCGGGCCGCGAGGTGGTCAGCGCGATCTCGCCCGAGGTGGGCGCGTCCAGTCCGGCGACGAGGTTCAGCAGCGTGCTCTTGCCGCAGCCCGACGCGCCCAGCAGGCACACGAACTCCCCCGGAGCGACCCGCAGGTCGACGCCGTCCAGCGCGACGACGGCGCCCGCGCCGTGGCCGAACACCTTGCGCACGCCCGACAGCGCCACCGCGGCGTTGACGTCGGACGGGGTCGGGGCCTCAAGTGTGGCGGTCATGGTGTGCCTGCCTTCCCTCGGCTGTTCGGCTACTTCTTGTCCAGGCCCGCGGTGTCGACGGTGGGCTTGCCCGCCGCGGAGAGCACCTTGTTCAGCAGGGTGAAGTCGGCGAAGCCGGTCACGTCCGCCGCTTCCTTCGCCACACCGGCCGTCACGGCGTCCTTCGCCAACTGCGGGAAGTGCTTGGCCTGCGGGTCGACCGTCAGCTCGATGTTCTCGAACGCGCGGTCCAGCACCGGCTCGCCGAGCGCCTTGCTGGTCAGCTTCTTCAGCGACTCGTTGACCGCGGTCTTCGCCTCGGCCTTGTTGTTCACGGCCCAGTCGATCGCGGCGACCTCACCCTTGAGCAGCGCCTCCACAGTCTGCGGGTGCTCCTTGAGGAACTGGGTGCGCACGATGATCACGGTGGTGGGGAATTTGCCCTGGTCCCACAGCGTCTTCTCGTCCACCAGCACCTTGGCGCCCGCGTCGATCACCAGCCGGGACGACCACGGCTCCGGCGCCCACGCGCCCTGGATGCCGCCCTGCTTGAACAGGTCCAGGCTCGCCGCGTTCTCCGTGTTGGTCACGTTGACCTGGTCCGGCGCGCTGCCGACGGCGAACTTCTGGTCCACCAGCCACTTCTTGAACGACACGTCCTGCGTGTTGGCCAACTGCGGCGTGCTGATGGTCTTGCCCTTGAGGTCCGCCGCGGAGTTGATGTCCGACTTCACCACGAGCTGCGCGCCGCCAGAGGTCGCGCCCGCGACCAGCCGCACGGCCTCGCCCTTGGACTTCGCGTAGGCGTTGATCGCCGGGCCGGAACCGATGAACGCCACGTCGAGCGACCCGCCCAGCAGCGCGTTGACCTCGTCGGGGCCCGCGTTGAACGTCTGCGTCGTCAGCTTGGTGGAGCCCAGTTCCTTGGCGAACAGGCCCTTGTCGACGCCGATCAGGGCGGCGGCGTGCGTGACGTTCGGGAAGTAGCCCAACCGCACCTCGGCGGCGGGACCCTTGTCGTCGGACGCGGCCGGGGCCGCTGAGGTGTCGTCGCCGCCCGCCCGTGAGCACCCGGCGAGCGTGGCGAAGGTCGTGAGGACGGCGAGGGACGTGGCGAGGATTCTGCGGTTGCTGCTCACGGCTGCGGGGACCTTTCGGGGAATGTTCAGGGGCCGGGGGAGACGAGGGCGTGGTCGTCGGTGAGGGGGGCGGTGCTCCCGCCCTCGGTACAGCTATCCACGCCGTCCAGCACCGGGAGGCCCGCGCCCACGAGGCCCGCGGCGAGCGTTCCGCCGTCGGCCGCGTCGATCACCAGGAACGCGCCGGTGCGCCTGCTGCTGTAGTACCCGTCCACCGGGAGCGGCTCCGCCGTGCGGATCGCGACCCGGCCGATCTCGTTGAGCCCCAACGAGGAAGGACTGTCCACACTGGCCAGTCGCTGCTCGTCGAAGCGCGCGCGCAGTTCCGTGACGATCGCCTGCACGGTGCGGGCGCCGTGCTTGACCAGCACGCGGGCGCCCGGCGTGAGCGGCTTCTCCGACAGCCAGCACAGGGTGGCGTCGAACTCGTCGGTGACCTGCGGGGGAGTGCCCGCCGCGGCGATCAGGTCGCCGCGGGAGATGTCCAGGTCGTCGGCCAGCAGCAGCGTCACGGACTGGCCCGCCGCCGCTTCGTCGAGCGGCCCGTCGTAGGTGTCGATCTTCTCGACGGTGCTGCGGAGCCCGGCGGGCAGGACGACGACCTCGTCGCCCACCTTGACCGTGCCCGACGCCACCAGGCCCGCGTAACCCCGGTAGTCCAGGTGTTCCGGCGTGCGCGGCCGGATCACGTACTGGACCGGGAAGCGGAAGACCGCGTCGTGCGGGTCGGCCTCGACGGGGACGCTCTCCAGGTGCTCCAACAACGTCGGACCGGAGTACCAGGGGGTGTTCGCCGAGTGCTCGACGACGTTGTCGCCCGCGAGGGCCGACACCGGGATGTGCACCACCGCGTCCGGGCTGTAGCCCAGCGCTGTCGCGTGCGCGGTGAACTCCTTGGAGATGCGGGCGAACGTGGTCTCGTCGAAGTCGACCAGGTCGATCTTGTTGACGGCCAGCACGAGCTGCGGCACGCCCAGCAGCGCCAGCACGGCCGCGTGCCGACGGGTCTGCTCGATGACGCCCTTGCGCGCGTCGACCAGCAGGATCGCCAGTTGCGCGGTGGACGCGCCGGTCACCGTGTTGCGGGTGTACTGCACGTGGCCGGGGGTGTCAGCGAGCACGAACGAGCGCTTGTCGGTGGCGAAGTACCGGTACGCCACGTCGATCGTGATGCCCTGCTCGCGCTCCGAGCGCAGGCCGTCCACGAGCAGCGAGAGGTCCGGGGTGGTCAGGCCGCGGTCGGCGCTCGCGCGGTGCACGGCGTCGAGCGTGTCGGCCAGCACCGACTTGGTGTCGTAGAGCAGACGCCCGACCAGCGTGGACTTCCCGTCGTCCACGCTGCCCGCCGTCGCCAGCCTCAACAGGTCGCTCATTTAGAAGTAGCCCTCCCGCTTGCGGTCTTCCATGGCTGCTTCGGACAAGCGGTCGTCGGCCCGCGTGGCGCCGCGCTCGGTCAGCCGCGACGCGGCCACCTCGGCGATGACCTCGCGGATGTCGGACGCCTCGGACTCCACCGCGCCGGTGCACGAGCCGTCGCCGACCGTGCGGTAGCGGATCGTCTTGTGCAGCACGGTCTCCTCGGGCCGGGGACCGCCCCACGGGCCTTCGGTCAGCCACATGCCGTCGCGCAGGTACACGTCGCGCTGGTGCGAGTAGTAGATCGACGGCAGCTCGATGCCCTCGCGCTCGATGTAGTTCCACACGTCGAGCTCGGTCCAGTTGGACAGCGGGAAGACCCGCACGTGCTCGCCCGCGCGGTGCCGACCGTTGTAGAGGTTCCACAGCTCGGGGCGCTGGCGGCGCGGCTCCCACTGACCGAAGCTGTTGCGCAGGCTGAAGATGCGCTCCTTCGCCCGTGCCCGCTCCTCGTCGCGCCGACCGCCGCCGAAGACCGCGTCGTACTTGTGCGAGGTGATCGAGTCCAGCAGCGGCACCGTCTGCAACGGGTTGCGCGTGCCGTCCGGGCGCTCTTCGAGACGCCCGTCGTCGATCCAGTCCTGGACCTTCGCCACTTCGAGCCGCAACCCGTGCTGGGCCACGACCTGGTCCCGGAACTCGATGACCTCGTCGAAGTTGTGCCCGGTGTCGACGTGCAGCAGCGGGAACGGCACCGGCGCGGGCCAGAACGCCTTGATCGCCAGGTGTACGAGCAGCGTGGAGTCCTTGCCGCCGGAGAACAGGATCACCGGTCGGTCGAACTCGCCCGCCACCTCGCGGAAGATGTGGATCGCCTCGGATTCAAGGCGGTCCAGGGTCGTCTGAGGAGTCGGCACCGTGTCTACGCTCGATCCTGCAAGCAGATCTTCGTTCATCCGTGGAGCCCGCATTCCGTCTTGGACTGCCCGGCCCACCGACCGCTGCGGGCGTCCTGGCCCGGCAGCGGCTTCGCGGTGCACGGCGCGCAGCCGATGGAGGGATAACCGGCCTGCACCAAGGGGTTCTCCAGGATCCCGTGCTCGGCGATGTAGGCGTTGAACTCGTCGTCGGTCCACGGCGCGATCGGGTTGACCTTCACCAGCCCGTTGCGCTCGTCCCACTGCACGATCGGCGTGGTCGCCCGCGTCGGCGCGTCCACCCGGCGAACGCCGGTGACCCACGCGTCGTACTGGGACAGCGTCCGCTGGAGCGGCACGACCTTGCGCAGCGCGCAGCACCGGCCGGGGTCGGTTTTGTTCAGCAGGCCGAACTCGGCCTCCTGGTCGGCCACCGACTGCTCGGCGGCGGCGTTGACGATGTGCACGTCCGGGTAGACCAGGTCCACCGCGTCACGGGTGCCGATGGTCTCGGCGAAGTGGTAGCCGGTCTCCAGGAAGAGCACGTCGATGTCCGGCTTCGCCTTCACGGCGAGGTCGACCAGGACGGCGTCCTGCATGTTGGAGGCGACGATCCAGCTCTCGCCGAACGTCCGCGCGGTCCACTCCAGCGCCTCCGCGGCGGTGGCGTCGGCCAGTTCGACCGACGCGGCCTCCGCGATCACCCTCAACTCCTCGGTCCGAGTGGTCGTGGTCATCGCTTCACCTCCTGAGGAAGATGCAGTCCAACGAACTTCACCGTGAAAACACGACGGCAGCCGGTGCACAGCCAGGCCGCGTGGGGCTCCTCCTCGGGACGCAGGTCCTCGTCACCGCAGTAGGGGCAGTAGAAGGGCGTGGCCCTTTCCGTGGCACTCACTTCAGGTCACCCTCTTCGGCGCGCAGGACCCACTGGGCGAACCGCTCGCCCTCGGTGCGCTGCGCCACGTAGTGCCGCACGACCCGCTCGACGTAGTCGGACAGCTCGGCGGCGGTCACCTTGTGCCCGCGCACCTTGCGGCCGAAGCCCGCGTCCAGCCCGAGGCCGCCGCCGAGGTGCACCTGGAAGCCCTCGACCTGGTAGCCGTCGGCGTCCGTCACGATCTGGCCCTTGAGCCCGATGTCGGCGGTCTGGATGCGGGCGCACGAGTTGGGGCAGCCGTTGATGTGGATGCTGACCGGCGCGTCGATGTCGCCGACGACGTCCGCCAGCTTCTTCTCCAGCGTGCTGACCAGGTCGACCGCGCGGGCCTTGGTCTCCACGATCGCGAGCTTGCAGAACTCGATGCCGGTGCAGGCCATCACGCCGCGCCGCCACGGCGACGGCTCGGTCTGGAGCCCCAGCTTCGCCAGGTCGCCTTGCAGCGCGGGCACGTCCGCCTCGGCCACGTCCAGCACGACGAGCTTCTGCTGCGGCGTCAGGCGAACCCGACCGGAACCCGCGCGCTCGACGGCTTTGGAGACCTCGACGAGCGTCGACCCGGACACCCGGCCCGCGATCGGCGCCGCGCCGACGTAGAACAGGCCGTCCCGCTGCCGGTGCACGCCGATGTGGTCGCGCGGCTGCGCGGGCACCTCCGGCGCGGGGCCGTCGATCAGCGTCCGCTTGAGGTACTCGGTTTCGAGGACTTCCCGGAACTTCTCCGGCCCCCAGTCCGCCACCAGGAACTTGATCCGCGCGCGGTGCCGCAGACGCCGGTAGCCGTAGTCGCGGAACACGCTGATCACCCCGGCCCACACGTCCGGCACCTCGTCGCGGGGCACCCACGCGCCGAGCCGCTTGCCGATCATCGGGTTGGTGGACAGGCCGCCGCCGACCCACAGGTCGAAGCCGGGGCCGTGCTCGGGGTGCTCCACGCCGACGAACGCGATGTCGTGGATCTCGTGCGCCACGTCCGGGAGCCCGGAGATGGCGGTCTTGAACTTGCGCGGCAGGTTCGAGTACGCCGGGTCGCCGATGTAGCGCTCCAGGATCACGTCGATCGCCGGGCTGCCGTCGACGACCTCGTCCACGGCGATGCCCGCGACCGGGGAACCGAGGACCACGCGGGGGCTGTCCCCGCAGGCCTCCATCGTGGTCAGACCCACGCCTTCCAGCTTCTGCCAGATCGCGGGGACGTCCTCGATGCGGATCCAGTGGTACTGGATGTTCTGCCGGTCGGTGATGTCGGCCGTGTCGCGCGCGTAGGTCTGCGAGACCTCGCCGAGCACCCGGAGCTGCTCGGTGGTCAGCCGACCGCCGTCGGAGCGCACCCGGAGCATGAAGAACTCGTCGTCCAGCTCCTCCGGTTCCAACGTGGCCGTCCGGCCGCCGTCGATACCGGGCTTGCGCTGCGTGTAGAGGCCGTACCAGCGGAAACGGCCCCGGAGGTCGGCCGGGTCGATGGAGGCGAAACCGCCGTGCGCGTAGATGTTCTCGATCCGCGCGCGGACGTTGAGCGGGTTGTCGTCCTTCTTGCTGCGCTCGTTGGGGTTGAGCGGTTCGCGGTAGCCGAGCGCCCACTGCCCCTCACCACGGCGTTGCTTGGTGCCGCGTTGAGACGTCGTAGTCGGGGGGACCATCGTCGTCCTCCGGGGTTTCGGGGCGCTGGGCGCGCGCAGCCGAGTCCCGGTGGAGCCGTGGTGGGGGTCTCGTCAGCGCACCCGGCGCCGACGGGAACAAGTCAATAGCAGGCGCGGGCTATGCCGAAGGACGGCACAACGCGCTGGAGACACGACGGAAGTCGACGTGGCGGCGTACCACCAGGCGGACTCCGGTCGAGGTCATGGCTTGAGAGTGCCACCTGTCCACCCCGTGGTCCACAGCCAACCGAATGATGGGACGGCGTTCGAACCTGTGTTAAGTGGGAGACTGGACCCCATGCCCTCCGCTCTTCCCGCTGGTGATCCCGCACCCGCCGACGGCTCGCTGCCGCCGTCGGCGTTGGCCGGGCTCGGCAGCCGTCCGTTCGGCGTCTACGTCCACGTCCCGTTCTGCGCGACCCGCTGCGGCTACTGCGACTTCAACACCTACACCGCCGGTGAACTGGGCACTTCCGCCTCCCCGCAGTCGTGGCTGGAGGGCCTGCGACGGGAGCTGGACCTGGCCGCGTCGGTGCTCGGCACCCCACCCCGCGCTGACACCGTGTTCGTCGGCGGTGGCACACCGTCACTGCTGGGCGCCGACGGGCTGTCCGACGTGCTGGCCGCGGTGCGGTCCTCGTTCGGCCTCGCGCCCGGCGCGGAGGTGACCACGGAGTCCAACCCCGAGTCGACGTCGGCCGAGTTCTTCGCGGGCATCCGTGACGCGGGTTACACCAGGGTGTCGCTGGGCATGCAGTCCGCCGCCCGCCACGTGCTCCAGGTCCTCGACCGCAAGCACACGCCCGGCAGGCCGGTCGACGCCGCCCGCGAGGCCCGCGCCGCCGGGTTCGAGCACGTGAACCTCGACCTCATCTACGGCACACCCGGTGAGACCGCCGACGACCTCAAGGGCTCGCTCGACGCCGTGTACTCGGCGGGCGTCGACCACGTGTCCGCGTACGCGCTGATCGTCGAGGAGGGCACCGCGCTGTCCCGCAAGATCAGCCGAGGCGTGCTGCCGATGCCCGACGACGACGTGCTCGCCGACAAGTACGAGCAGATCGACGCGGCCATGACCGCACAGGGCCTGCCCTGGTACGAGGTGTCCAACTGGGCGACCGACGCCGCCGCCCAGTGCGCGCACAACCTCCTGTACTGGCGCGGCCACGACTGGTGGGGCGCCGGACCCGGCGCGCACAGCCACGTCGGCGGCCTGCGCTGGTGGAACGTGAAGCACCCCGCCCGCTACGCCGAGGTGCTCGCCGCGGGCCAGTCGCCCGCGGCCGGGCGCGAGCTGCTGACCTCGGACGACCGCCGTGTCGAACGCGTCCTGCTGGAGCTGCGCCTGCGCGACGGCCTGCCGCTGGACGTGCTGGACACCGACGGCCAGGCGGAGGCGAAGCTCGCCGCGGACGACGGCCTCCTGGAGCCCGACGCGCTCGCCGCGGGTCGCTGCGTGCTGACCGATCGGGGGCGGCTGCTCGCCGACGCCGTCGTGCACCGGCTCACATGAGGCCGGATCGGTGCACCGGTGGACGTCCCGGCTCCGTAAACTTGACCCAGGAGCGCTCAACTACTGGAGGTGACCTTTCGTGAACGCGGATGAACGCCGATTCGAGGTGCTGCGCGCGATCGTCGCCGACTACGTCTCGAACCAGGAGCCCGTGGGCTCGAAGGCCCTGGTGGAACGGCACAACCTCGGGGTCTCCAGCGCCACCGTGCGCAACGACATGGCCTCGCTGGAGGAGGACGGCTACATCGCCCAGCCGCACACCAGCGCGGGCCGCGTGCCCACGGACAAGGGCTACCGCCTCTTCGTCGACCGGCTCGCCGAGATCAAGCCGCTGTCGACCGCCGAGCGCAAGGCGATCCACACCTTCCTGGAGGAGGCGCTCGACCTGGACGACGTGTTGCGCCGCAGCGTCCGGCTGCTGGCCCAGCTCACCCGCCAGGTCGCCGTCATCCAGTACCCGGTGCTCAGCGGGTCGAACGTGCGGCACCTCGAAGTCCTCCGCATCACGCCCGCGCGGCTGATGCTCGTGCTGATCACCGACACCGGCCGCGTCGACCAGCGGTCCGTCGACCTCGGCGACGTGATCACCGAGGACAACGTGGCCAGGCTCCGGGCGATGCTGAACTCCGCCATGGTCGGCCGACGGCTGGCCGAGGCGTCCGCCAAGGTCGCCGAACTGCCCGACCAGTCACCGGGCGACCTGCGCGCCGTGATGATCCGCATCAGCACCGTGCTCATCGAGTCGCTGGTGGAACACCCGGAGGAACGCCTGGTGCTGGGCGGCACCGCGAACCTCACCCGCAACGTGGCAGACTTCCCCGGCTCGCTCCGGCAGGTGCTGGAAGCGTTGGAGGAGCAGGTCGTGGTGCTCAAGCTGCTCGCCGCCGCGCGTGATCCGGGAACGATCCTGGTGCGCATCGGCGAGGAGAACGAAGCCGCCGAGATGCGCAGCACCTCGGTGGTGTCCATCGGCTACGGCAGCCATGACAACCTGCTGGGCGGCATGGGGGTCGTGGGCCCGACCCGCATGGACTACCCGGGGACCATGGCGGCCGTTCGAGCGGTCGCCAACTACGTCGGGGAGATCCTGACCGCGCGCTGAGGGGCGCGGAATACGCGGAGAACGCAGTCACGTTCGACGTTTCGGTACGCGAGCACGGGAACAGACGCAAGCGGGCGCGGGATCGCACCCGCAGGAGGACAACACGGTGGCGAGGGATTACTACGGCACGCTCGGGGTCGGGAAGAACGCGACCCCGGAGGAGATCAAGCGCGCCTACCGCAAGCTCGCGAGGCAACTGCACCCGGACGTGAACCCGGACGCGGAAGCGCAGTTCAAGGAGGTGACCGCCGCCTACGAGGTCCTGTCGGACCCGAAGAAGCGCCAGGTCGTCGACCTGGGCGGCGACCCGCTGGAGTCGGGTGGCCGCGGCGGTGGCGGGGGCATGGGCGGCGACCCGTTCTCCGGGTTCGGCCTCGGCGACATCATGGACGCGTTCTTCGGCGCGAACAGCGGCGCCGGCGGCGGGCGCGGTCCGCGCAGCCGCGTGCAACCCGGCTCGGACGCGCTGATCCGGCTCGACATGACGCTGGAGGAGTGCGCGGCGGGTACGAGCCGCGAGCTGACCGTCGACACGGCCGTCCTGTGCGACCGCTGCCACGGCGGCGGCTGCGCCGACGGCACCTCGCCGATCACCTGCGACACCTGCGGTGGCCGCGGCGAGGTCCAGTCCGTGCAGCGGTCGTTCCTCGGCCAGGTCGTGACGGCCCGCCCGTGCCCGGTGTGCCGCGGCTTCGGCGAGGTCATCCCGGACCCGTGCGGCCAGTGCGGCGGCGACGGCCGGGTGCGCTCGCGTCGGACCATCAACGTCCAGATCCCGCCCGGTGTCGCCGAGGGCATGCGCGTCCGCCTCGCGGGCCAGGGCGAGGTCGGCTCCGGCGGTGGCCCCGCCGGTGACCTGTACGTGGAGATCGAGGAGCAGCAGCACGACGTGTTCGAGCGCGACGGCGCCGAACTGCACTGCGTGGTGCGCATCCCGATGACGGCCGCCGCGCTCGGCGCTGTCGTCCCGCTGCCCACCCTGGACGGCGAGGAGGAGCTGGACATCGAGCCCGGCACCCAGCCGAACACGGAGCTGCTGCTGACCGGCCGGGGCATGCCCCGGCTGCGGTCCAACGGCCGGGTGGACGGGCGGGGTGACCTGCACGTGCACCTGGAGGTCGTCGTCCCGACCAAGCTCGACGCCCGGCAGACCGAACTGCTGCGCGAACTGGCCACCGAGCGGGGCGAGGAAGAGCCCACGTTGGCGCACAACGGCAAGAGCGGCGGCGGGTTGTTCTCCCGCCTGCGCTCCGGCCGCGGCAACAGGTGACGCTGCCGGTCTTCCTGGTCGACGAGCTGCCCGCGGGGGACCGCGGACTGCTCGACGGCCCGGAGGGCAGGCACGCGGCCACCGTGCGGCGGCTGCGCGCGGGGGAGGAGCTGGTGCTCTCCGACGGCTCCGGCGACCAGGTGCGCTGCGTGATCGACGAGGTGCTGGACAAGGACGCCCTGCGCCTGACCGTGGTCGAGCGCTGGACCGTCCCGGACCCGGCGCCGCGCGTCGTGCTGGCGCAGGCGCTGGTGAAGGGCGACCGCGGCGAACTGGCCGTGGAACTCGCCACCGAGGCGGGCGTCGACGGCGTCGTGCCGTGGCGCGCGGCCCGGTGCGTGACCAAGTGGGAAGAGGGCCCGCGCGGCGCGAAGGCACTCGCCCGCTGGCGCAGCACCGCCCGTGAGGCCGCCAAGCAGGCCCGCCGAGCCCGCGTGCCCTCCGTGGCCGAGCCGGTGGGCACGGCGGGGCTGGCGCGGCTGGTGACGACGTCGGCACTGGCGCTGGTCCTGCACGAGTCGGCCACCGCGGCGCTGGGGTCGGTCGAGCTGCCGGAGGACGGGGACGTGCTCCTGGTGGTCGGCCCCGAAGGCGGCATCACGGACCAGGAACTGGTCACGCTCACCGAAGCTGGTGCTCACGCTGTGCGACTGGGCCCCACCGTGCTGCGGGCGTCGACGGCCGCGGCCGTCGCGTTGGGTGCGCTGGGTGTACTCACCAGTCGCTGGGAGTGAACATTGCGGGCCTTTTTGCTTACTCCTAGCGAACTAGTGCGCAAAGGAGTTACTCTAATCACCTGAGGGGGCGAACACGTTTGGCCTCTTCGGACCATAACTCGCCGGACACCTCCCCCCTCGGTCCGGCGTCGCCGCGGCGCAGCGGGACGACCCCCAGGTCCCCCTGCGCCGCGGCACCTTTATGTCCGGACCCTGGTTTGATCCAGCCCATGGACCGCATCGCCTACGGGGACCACCCGAGCCAGTTCGCCGAACTCACCGTTCCCGCGGACGCCGATCCCGTTCCGGTCGTCGTGGTGGTCCACGGCGGTTTCTGGATGCAGCGGTACGGCTTGGACCTGGGACGCCCGCTCGCCGAGGACCTGGTCGCGCACGGCGTCGCGGCCTACAACGTCGAGTACCGCAGGATCGGGGACGGCGGCGGCTGGCCCGCGACCGGTGCCGACGTCCTGGCCGCCATCGACGCGCTGGACGACCCCCGGCTCGACCTCGGCCGGGTCGTCACGCTGGGCCACTCCGCGGGCGGTCACCTGGCCGTGTGGGCGGCGGCCCGTCACGACCGGGTCACCGGGGCCGTCTCCCAGGCGGGCGTGCTGGACCTCGCCGCGCACCCCCGGTCGGCGTACCTGCTCGGCCCGGACCCCGACTACGCCGACGCGTCACCGATCGAACTGCTGCCGATCGGCGTCCCGGTGGTCTGCGTGCACGGCGAGGCCGACGTGGACGTGCCGGTCGGCCAGTCCGAGGCGTTCAGCGCCGCGTCCGGCTGCGAACTCGTCCGGCTCGCGGACGTCGGGCACATGGACCTGGTGGACGTGCGCACCGGGGCGTGGAAGGTGTGCCGCGAAGCCGCGCTGCGGCTGGCGGGTCGGTAACCTCGCCGCATGTCGGACGACTGCCTGTTCTGCCGGATCGTCGCCGGGGAGATCCCCGCGACCGTCGTGCACGAGACCAAGACCACCCTCGCGTTCCGCGACATCGCGCCCCAGGCGCCCGTCCACGTGGTGCTCGTGCCGAAGCTGCACGAGCCGCACGCGGTGGCGCTCGCCGAGCGCGCGCCCGGCGAGCTGACGGACCTGTTCGTGGCCGCGGGCGAGGTCGCCGTGGCCGAGGGGATCGCCGACAGCGGCTTCCGGCTGCTGTTCAACACCGGCGCGGACGCGGGCCAGACCGTGTTCCACGCGCACCTGCACCTGCTCGGGGGCAAACCCCTTGGCCCGCTCGCCTGACGCCGACGCTCAGCCCAGCGCCTGCATCAGCGGTACGTGCAGGCGGGCCCGGTCACCGGGGACGTCGGTCGCGCCGAACACCATCAGGTCGACCGAACCCCGTTCCACCAGGCCCTTCCGCACCAGCCACGAGCCGAGCTCGTCCCGGTAGGCGTCGACCTTCAGGTCGCCGTCCGCTCCGACGGCCAGGTCGGAGATCAGCGTCCTCGCCTCCTCGACGGAGCCCGCCACCACCGGGCCGACCGCGAGGCCGTCGACGCTCCGCCAGGTGGCCGCGAAGCCTCCCGCGCCGTCGAGGCGCACCTGGTCGGCGAGGCGGAAGTAGTCCTTCCACAGCTCGCCGCGGTTCGCGCCGAACACCGCGGCGTCCGCCTCGACGACCGCGGGCAGGTCGGCCCGCAGCGCGGCGCGGGTCGTGCCGGACAGCTCGCCGGGGGCGAACGAGCCGGAGTACGTGGTCAGCCTGGCCACGCTCCGGAAGCCGAGCTTCTCGTAGAGCGGGCGGCCCAGCGCCGTGGCGTGCAGCGAGACCACCGGGCACCCGGCGTGCTCCAGCGCGTGCTCCACGAGCCGGGTGCCGAGACCCTGCCCGCCGTGGGTGGAGGCGACGAGCACCATGCTGAGGGCGGCGTGCTCGCCGCTGAACCGGGTGACGAGGGTGGTGCCCACCAGCGCGCCCGAACCGTCGAAGAGTCCGTACCCGGTGCCCTGGTCGAGCAGGAGGCCCCACTTGCGGTCTTCCGCGGGCCAGCCGCGGTCGGAGGCCAGCTTGAGGCAGGCGGCCAGGTCGTCGTAGGCGAGTTCGCGCAAGGTGAGATCGGTGTCCACGGTGGTCCAGTACACACCGTCCGTCCACCCGGTTCGCCGCTGCCTCCACGGGGCGGGATTACCGCCTTCAGGCGAGGTGGAGGTCAATTCGATGCGTTTTGTCGGTGTCGACGACTAATATCGGCCCTGTCAACGATGACCTACCAGGATTGGCGCGAAAGCGCAGGAAGCAGGCCCGAGACCACGTGGTGGGTACCGCAGCGGGTGGAGCCGCCCGATTCCCGGAGGAGCGCCCGGTGACCATTGCCGCGAGCCCCGCCAACGGGACCAGGAAGTCGTCGTCGGCCGGCCAGGCCTCGACGTACGCCCAATCCAAGATCGCCGTGCCGGACGAGGCCGTCCTCGCGCTGCTCGGGTCGCGCGACGAGAACCTGCTCCTCGCCGAGGACCTGCTGGACGCCGACGTGCACGTGCGGGGCAACGAGATCACGTTGTCCGGCGAGCCCGCCGAGGTGGGCTTCGCGGAGCGCGTGTTCTCCGAGCTGATCCAGTTGGCGAGCCGCGGCCAGCAGGTCGGCCCGGACACGGTCCGCCGCACGGTCGCGATGCTGTCGGCGAACACGACGGAGTCGCCCGCCGAGGTGTTCAGCCTCGACATCGTGTCCCGCAAGGGGCGGACGATCCGGCCGAAGACGCTGAACCAGAAGCACTACGTCGACGCGATCGACGCCAACACGATCGTGTTCGGCATCGGCCCCGCGGGCACCGGCAAGACGTACCTGGCGATGGCGAAGGCCGTGCAGGCGTTGCAGGCGAAGCAGGTCAGCCGCATCATCCTGACCCGACCGGCGGTCGAGGCGGGCGAACGGCTCGGTTTCCTGCCGGGCACGCTGAACGACAAGATCGACCCGTACCTGCGGCCGCTGTACGACGCGCTGCACGACATGGTCGACCCCGAGTCGATCCCCCGGCTGATGCAGGCGGGCACGATCGAGGTCGCCCCGCTGGCTTACATGCGTGGAAGAACGTTGAATGACGCGTTCATCATCCTGGACGAGGCGCAGAACACGACGCCCGAGCAGATGAAGATGTTCCTCACCAGGCTCGGCTTCGGGTCCAAGATCGTCGTCACGGGTGACATCACCCAGGTCGACCTGCCCGGTGGCCAGCGCAGTGGTCTGCGGGTCGTCCGGGAGATCCTGGAAGGCGTCGACGACGTCAACTTCTCGGTCCTGAGCAGCGGTGACGTGGTTCGGCACCGGTTGGTCGGCGACATCGTCGACGCGTACGAGAAGTGGCAGGTCGTGCAGGACAACACCGACCAGCACGGGCGCCAGAGCGGACCCGGTGCGCGGCGTGGTGAGCAGCGCCGGGGACGATGAGCGCGTGAGCATCGAGATTGCCAACGAGTCCGGGGTCGCGGTCGACGAGCCGTCGATCGTGTCGGCCGCCCGGTTCGCCCTCGACCGGATGGGCGTGAGCCCGCTGGCCGAGCTGTCCGTCCTGCTGGTCGAGCTGGACGTGATGGCGGACCTGCACGAACGCTGGATGGACCTGCCCGGTCCGACGGACGTGATGGCGTTCCCCATGGACGAACTGGACTCGGCCCGCCGCCCCGACGCGGCCGGGCTGGGTCCGGCGTTGCTGGGTGACATCGTCCTGTGCCCCGCGTTCGCCAAGGACCAGGCGAAGAAGGCGGGCCACGGCCTGCTGGACGAGCTGCACCTGCTGACCGTGCACGGTGTGCTGCACCTGCTCGGGTACGACCACGCCGAGCCCGCCGAGGAGCGCGAGATGTTCACGCTCCAGAACCGGATCCTGGCGGACTTCCGGTCCGCGACCGCCGAGGCGGAGCGGCTGGCCGTGCAGCGGGCGTCGGACTCCAAGGTGCTCGGCGCCGTCGGCCTCGAGCACTCGGACCATCCCGAACCCTCCGACCCCAACGCCTAGAGGTCGAACCGGTGACCACGAGTTCCGCGAGCTTGATCTTCCTGGCCGTGGTGCTGGTGCTGGCGGCGGGCCTGTTCGCCGCGGCCGACGCGGCGCTGGGCACGGTGTCCCGCGCACGGGTCGAAGGCCTCCAGCGCCAGGGCCGCACCGGGGCCAGCCAGCTCCTCCAGGTGCTGGCCGACCGGCCCCGCCACGTGAACCTGCTGCTCCTGCTCCGGCTGGCGTGCGAGCTGTCGGCGACGGTGCTGGTCACGGTCGTGTGCCTGCGGCTCGTGTCGCCGCCGTGGCTGGCCGTCGTGACGGCGGGCCTGTCGATGCTGGTCGTGTCGTACGTCCTCGTCGGCGTCGGGCCGCGCACCATCGGCCGTCAGCACCCGTACGCCGTCGGCCTGGTCTCCGCCGCGCCGATCCGGGTGCTCGGCCGCGTGCTCGGTCCGTTGAGCAGGCTGCTGATCCTGGTCGGCAACGCGATCACCCCCGGCAAGGGCTTCCGCGAGGGCCCGTTCTCGTCCGAGGTCGAGCTGCGCGAACTGGTCGACATGGCCCAGGAGCGCGGCGTCGTGGACGAGGGCGAGCGCGAGATGATCCACTCGGTCTTCGAGCTGGGCGACACCATCGCCCGCGAGGTCATGGTGCCGCGCACCGAGATCGTGTGGATCGAGCAGGCGAAGTCGCTGCGGCAGGCGCTCGCGCTGTCGCTGCGCACCGGCTACACCCGCGTGCCGGTGATCGGCGAGAGCGTGGACGACGTCGTCGGCGTGGTGAACCTGAAGGACCTGGTGCGGGTCACGTTCGCCGACGAGGCGAACGGCACCACCGTCGGCGAGCTGATGAAGGCCGCCACGTTCATCCCGGACTCGAAGCCGCTGGCCGACCTGCTGCGCGAGATGCAGCTCTCCCGCACCCACCTTGTCATCGTCATCGACGAGTACGGCGGCACGGCGGGCCTGTTGACCATCGAGGACATCATCGAGGAGATCGTCGGCGAGATCACCGACGAGTCCGACACCGACGACCGGCCGCCGGTCGAGCACCTGGTGGACGGCGCCGTGCGGGTCAGCGCCCGCCTCCCCGTCGACGACCTCGACGCGCTGTTCGGCACCGAGCTGGACGAGCACGAGGTCGAGACCGTCGGCGGCCTGCTCGCCCAGCGCCTCGGCCGGGTCCCGCTGCCCGGCACCGAGGCCGAGATCTCGGGCCTCCGCATGCGCGCCGAGGGCGGCAAGGACGAACGCGGCCGCATGCGCATCACCACCGTGCTGGTGCGCCCCGTGGCGCTGCCCGACCAGGCCGAGGACAAGGAGCGCGAGGACAACCGCGCCTGACCGGCACGGGTGGACCGCTGCCGCCGAACCCGCTGCCACCGAGCCCTGCTGCCGCCGAGCCCTGCTGCCGCTGAACCCCGCTGCCGCCGAACCGAAGACGAGGACGACCGTGCCCGAGCTGGACCCCGAAGACCAGAAGATCGTCACCCTCGCCCGTTCGGTGCGCGCCCGCACCGGCGCCGCCGAGGGCGCGGCCGTCCGCGACACCGACGGCCGCACGTACGCCGCCGCCACCGTGGCGCTGCCCTCGCTCAAGCTGACGGCCCTCCAGGCGGCCGTCGCCGCGGCCGTGTCCAGCGGCGCGGAAGCCCTCGAAGCCGCCGCCGTCGTGACGGGCGCGGCCGAGGTCGACGCGGACTCCGCGGCGGCCGTCCGCGACCTGACCGCGACCGGCCCGATCTTGCGCGCCGACGCGTCCGGCACCGTCGTGGAGACGGTCTAGGCCCCACCCGGTCAGCGCATCGAGCACCAGGGACAATGGACGGATGGATGGTTACCGCTCAGGGTTCGCGTGCTTCGTCGGCCGTCCGAACGCGGGGAAGTCGACGCTGACCAACGCGCTGGTCGGCACCAAGGTCGCGATCACGTCGAGCAAGCCGCAGACGACCCGCCACACCATCCGCGGCATCGTGCACCGCGAGGACGGGCAGTTGATCCTCATCGACACCCCCGGTCTGCACCGACCGCGGACGCTGCTCGGCCAGCGGCTGAACGACCTGGTCCGCGAGACCTGGTCGGAGGTGGACGTGGTCGGGTTCTGCGTGCCCGCGGACCAGAAGGTCGGGCCCGGTGACAAGTTCATCGCCGCCGAGTTGCAGAAGATCGCGAAGAAGACGCCGGTGATCGGCATCATCACCAAGACCGACCTCGTGCCGCAGCAGCAGGTGGCCGAGCAGTTGCTGGCGTTGCAGAACATCATGGAGTTCGCCGAGATCGTCCCGGTGTCCGCCGTGGACGGCTACCAGGTCGACACGCTGGAGAAGCTGCTGCTCGACCGGCTCCCGGAGGGCCCGCCGCTGTACCCGGACGGCGACCTGACCGACGAGCCGGAGATGACGCTGATCGCGGAGCTGATCCGCGAGGCCGCGCTGGAGGGCGTGCACGACGAGCTGCCGCACTCGATCGCGGTGCTCGTCGAGGAGATGGCGCCGCGCGAGGGCCGCGACGACCTCATCGACGTGCACGCGAACCTGTACGTGGAGCGCACCAGCCAGAAGGCGATCATCCTCGGGCACCGGGGCGAGCGGCTGAAGCAGGTGGGCATCACCTCGCGCAAGCAGATCGAGGCGCTGCTGGGCAGCAAGGTGTTCCTGGACCTGCACATCAAGATCGCCAAGGACTGGCAGCGCGACCCGAAGCAGCTCCGCCGCCTGGGGTTCTAGATGGCGAACCTGTACCGCGACACGGGGATCGTCCTGCGCGTGCAGAAGCTCGGCGAGGCGGACCGGATCATCACGCTGCTGACCCAGAAGCACGGCAAGGTGCGGGCGGTGGCCAAGGGCGTGCGCCGCACGTCGTCGCGGTTCGGTGCCCGCCTGGAGCCGTTCGGGCACGTGGACGTGCAGTTCTACCCCGGCCGCTCGCTCGACGTCGTGACGCAGGTCGAGACGCTCGACGCGTTCCACGTCAGCCTGGTCGGCGACTACTCCCGCTACACGGCGGCGTGCGCGGTGCTGGAGACGGCCGACCGGCTCGCGGCCGAGGAGGGCGAGCCTGCGCTGCGGCTGTACCTGCTGGTCACGGGCGCGCTGCGGGCGTTGGCGGCGGGGGAGCGGGACGGGTCGCTGGTGCTGGACGCGTTCCTGATGCGCGCCATGTCCATCGCGGGCTGGGCGCCCGCCGTGGACGAGTGCGCGCGCTGCGGCGAACCAGGCCCGCACCGCGCGTTCAACGTGCAGGCGGGCGGGGTGGTGTGCGCGAACTGCCGTCCGGCGGGCTCGGCGACGCCGTCGGTGGAGACGTTGCGGCTGCTCGTCGCGCTGCTGCACGGCGAGTGGGACGTGGTCGACGCGCTGCCCGTCGGCGCGCGTCGGGACGCGAGCGGGCTCGTCGCGGCCCACCTCCAGTGGCACATGGAGCGGCAGCTCCGCTCGCTACCTCTGGTCGAGCGCACGGCACGTCCGACCGAGGGCTAAAGTTCGGCCACCGCACAGTCTTCGAGAGGAATCCCAACACCATGCTGCGCCGACGGCGGGCCGAACGCGAGACGCGCGTCCCCCGACCCCCGGACCCGCACCCCTCCGGCGCCAAGCCGCCCGCCATCCCGGCGGAGTTCGTGCCCAAGCACGTCGCGATCGTCATGGACGGCAACGGCCGCTGGGCCAACCAGCGCGGCCTGTCCAGGGTCGAGGGGCACAAGCGGGGCGAGGGCGTCGTGGTCGAGGTCGCACGGGGTGCGATCGAGCTTGGCGTCAAGTGGGTGTCGCTGTACGCGTTCTCGACGGAGAACTGGCGTCGCAGCCCCGAGGAGGTCCGGTTCCTCATGGGCTTCACCCGTGAGGTGATCCACAACCGCACCGACGAGCTGGACGACCTCGGCGTCCGCGTCCGCTGGGCGGGTCGCAAGCCGAAGCTGTGGCGCAGCGTCATCTCCGAGCTGGAGGACGCGCAGGAGCGCACCAAGGACAACAAAGAATTGAACCTGGCGATGTGCATCAACTACGGCGGCCGGGCCGAGATCGGCGACGCCGCCCGCGAGATCGCCCGCCTCGCCGCCGCCGGGAAGATCAACCCGGACAAGGTCGACGAGCGCACGCTGGCGAAGCACATGTACCAGCCGGACATGCCGGACGTGGACCTGTTCATCCGCCCGTCCGGCGAGCAGCGGACGTCCAACTTCATGCTGTGGCAGTCGGCGTACGCGGAACTGGTGTTCCAGGACATCCTGTGGCCCGACTTCGACCGCCGCGACCTGTGGGCGGCGTGCGAGGTCTTCGCCCGCCGTGACCGCCGGTTCGGCGGCGCCATTGACAAGCCCGACGAGGAGAGCACCGCGTGACCGACGAAGACGCCGCCGCCATCACCGCGGCACTGCTGACCTCAGCCCGCGAGGCGCTGGAGCTGTTCCACGACGTCCACGTCGACGACGACGGCGCGTTGAGCTTCCTGCACGGGGAAGTCCCGTGCGCCATCCAGGCGATGCAGCTCGCCGAGGGCCTGACCGTCCTGAGCCTCACGTGCGTCGTCGCGTGGGACCTGCCGGAGGACCGCGACCTCGCGGTGTCCGCGGCGGAACGGGCGGGGCAGGGCCTCTTCGGCACGCTCGGCGTCGTGCACACCGATCGCGGCATGGACGTGACCCTGCGGTACGCGTTCCCGGCCGAGGGCATGAAGCCCGAACCACTCAGCACCCTGCTGATGCTCGTGGTCTCCACCGCATCCCAACTGCGCGGCGAACTCCTCGCCGACGAAAGGACCACCTGATGGGTGGCGTGATCATCTACGAGCCCGACGAGGACTCCGCCGTGCTGGAGTTCCCCTGGGTGGTGACCTTCGAGCCGTCCGGCGGCGAGGAGTGGGACTCCTTCGTCTGCGGACCCTACGAGCGCGCCCACGCGGTGGCGCTGGCCGAGGCCGTGGCGCTGGCCGAGGACGGCATGCTCGCCGTCGTCGAGCCGATGCTGCCGGTGCTGAGCGCGGACGAGGTCCTCGCGACCATCGACGAGCTGCGGGAGGCGGACGAGGAGGTCGAGGAGGTTGACGAGTTCGACGACGGCCTGGTCGAGCCGAAGGTCAACGGGACCCATGTGGATTTGACGCTGGGGGAGACGGACCTGGTGGAGGAGGAGATCGCGGACGACTTCGAGCCGCCTACGCCTGAGGAAGTTCGGGCTGGGATGGAGAGGACGTTCCGGCGGTTGTTGGCTGCTACGGATCCGTCTGGGTCGTAGGGGCCTGGGCCCTCGGGGGTGGGGGCTTTTGGGTGGGGGGCTACCCCCGAGGCGCGAGTGTTTCGATGCCGAATCCGGTTTGTCAAGGCGGGAAAGATGCCTTGACAAACCGGATTCGGCATGAAGGCGCTGGGGATCGGGGGCAGGGTGGGGACTGGGCTATGCCCTGTGGGTGCGGGTGGGATGGGGGCTGGGGCCGGGTTACGGGGTTAGTTCGGCTACTCGGGTGTAGTTGCCGTTTTGGGGTTGTGAAGCTGTTGCGGTGAAGCGCAGTTGGGTTGTGGTGACCGGCTGGGTGAAGGGGAGCCACCTGGTCAGGTCTGTGTTGCCGGTGGTGGTGGACTGGGTTGTCCACGTTGTGCCGTCCCAGGTTTGGATGGTGAAGTCGGTGACCACACCGTCCACGATGGACTGGAAGCCGATGCCGTTCAAAGTGATTGGTGTTGGTGTGGTGAGGGTCAGGGTGTCGGGGAATTGGCCTGGGCTGGCGTCGTTCCAGAACGTTGTGGGGGTGCGGTCGATGGAGTTGGCCGCGTAGTAGGTGCGGGGTTGGCCTTCGAAGACGTTGGGTGCTGCTTCGCTCGACGCTGTGGCGGTGGTGCCTGTTGGCCAGAGGCCGAACACGGTCAAGGGTGTGGTGGTTTCCGCGGTCAGCCTGCCTGCTGTGGCTTTCAGTCGGATCTGTGGTTGGCCGCCGGGGCCGGTGGGGGCGTGTACGCCTACCTTCACCACGGTGCTGGTGATGCCCTTGGCCGGGTCCAGGGTGAACGGGGCCGGGGTGGTGGTCCAGCCGGTGGGGGCGGTGGCGTCGACCTTGCCCGTGAGTGCCTTGGTGCCACTTGCCGTCACGGTGACCGCGATGGTGTGGTCCTCGCCCGCGCGGACCGGGGTGTTGTCGGACGAGGTGACTCGCACGTCCAGTCCTGAAGGGACGGTGCCGGTGGAGCGGCTGTCGAACCTGGCGCGGGTGGGCAGGCCCTTCAGCACGACGTAGTCGCCTTCCAGGTGTGCGTCGTGCGCCAGGCCGCGGGTGCCGTTCCAGACCAGTCTGCCGTTGACCCGGAGTTGGGTCTTGGCGCCGAAGGTGGGCACCTCGACCCGGTCCACGGCTCCGGCGGGGGCGGTCAGGTCGCCGGTGAACGTGCCCCGGCGCGGGTCGTGGGACCAGGCCAGTTCGATGTTGCCCAGCGGGGTCTTGAGGTTGCCCTCGGCGCTGGTCAAGTCGCCCGGCTGGGGTTTGACCAGGTAGCCGCCGCCCACCGTGCGCGGTTGGATGCCGAGCACGGAGAACGTCAGCGCCGACGTGGGGCCGGTGGCCCAGCCGTGGGCCGCGCTCATGTACGCGCCGCCGTAGCCGAACTGGCCGTTGGCGAGGTAGCCCTCCCAGAACGTGCTGCCCGTGCCGAGCGGCGAGTTCAGCATGTAGCCCCACTCGCGGCGGATCAGTTCCAGCGCGCGGGTCGCGTTGCCCGCGTTCAGGTGGGCCTGCACCTCGAGGGAACCGGGGAAGGTGCCGATCTCCGAGTTCTTCTCGGGGGTCGTCGCGCCGTAGGCGTTCCAGTTCAACGTCAGCGAGGCGCTGATCCGCCGGGCGCGGGCCGGGTCGGTGAGGCCGAACGACACCGCGAGCGAGTTGCCGTCCTGGGGGTGCAGGGCGCTGGTCGGGTTGTCGCGGAACAGGCCCGCCCGCTCGTCCCACAGCGTGGCGTTCACGGCCGCCTTCAGCGTGGCCGCCTTCGCGCGCCACGCGGTCGCCGACGACGGGTCGTCCAGTTCCTCCGCCAGTTCGGCGCCGGTCAGGAGCGCCTGGTGCATCAGGGCGTTGGCCGCGATGTTCTCGCCGCCCTGGCCGCCGCGCGCCCAGTCGTTGGTGCCCGTCACGCGCAGCAGGCCGGTCGGGCCGATCTTCGCGAGCGAGTAGTCGAGGCCCCTGCGGTAGTCGGACCACATGTCGCGCAGCCACGCCTCGTCGTGGGTGTACTGGACGTAGGTGGCCGTGCCGACGAGCGTCCACAGGTGGTAGGTGTCGGAGCCGTAGAAGTTGACCTGCGGTCCGGCGAACGGCAGTTCGCCTGACGCGGTCTGGTGCTGGTAGAGCGTGGTCAGGGCGTTGCGCGTGGGGGTGAGGTCGCCCAGTGACGCGTACTCCGTCGGCACCGAGACGCCGAGGTCTCCCGGCCACACGGTGCGGTCCCGCTTGGCGCCGTCGACCAGCACGGTGTCGCCCGCGCCGACCACGGCGCCGTTGTCCCAGCCCGTGCCGGGCGGTCCCCAGACGCGGCCGGTGTCGGGCGGGATGATGTTGGTCTGCACGGTGTACGCACCGGCGTACCAGATCTTGTTGAGCAGCGGGTCGCTCGACCTGAAGTGGTTCTCGTAGTCGCGCAGGTCGGTCATCGTCGGCGCGAAGGTGATGTCGACCGACACCCGGTCGATCGCGATCGAGCCCGCCGAGTCGACGAACAGCGTGAGGTAGCGGAAGCCGCCGCGCTGCTTGGCCTTCGGCGTCGTCCAGGTCGATCCCGGCACCACGTCGGCGGTCAGCGCGCCGTCGGGGCCGGAGCCGCCGTTGCTCGCGTCGCTGGTGAGGCCGATGTACTGCGAGGACTCGGTGAACGCGAGCCCCAGACGTCCGCCGGGCGCGGCCGAGGCGGGGAAGCGCACGCTGACGGTTCCGCCGACCTCCTTGCCGAAGTCCAGCGTCACCGAGGAGCCGGTGCCGGTGAGGGTGGTCGTGCGGCCGCGCAGGACGTTGCCGGGGTCCGCGACGGTGCCGGACGACCGGGTGACCTTGACCGGGGTGACCGTGCGGCTCGCGGGGGCGAAGTTGTCGCTGGTGCGCCCGCGGTCGAGGGGGTCCGCGGCCGCGGTGGTCGGAACGGTGCACAGCGCCGCCACGACCGCGGCCGCCACGGCGTGGAGGAGTGGTCCGACGGCACCGCCGCCATCGCGTCTTCGGCTCACGTCAGGTCTCCTCGCGGTGAATTGAAACGTTACAACCGGAGTGCACTGTGGCCTGTGACGCACGTCTCTGTCAATGAAATCGCCCGCCCACGGCGCGTCCGGCCGACCTTGGCGGAAACCCGACATCAGGGGGGTGGGACCGCGGGGCGTGTGCCTGGCATCATCTCGGAAGTGACAATCACTTCCGAGATCAGGGATCCGCGGCCCCGCGGTCGTGGGCCCCTGCGCGGGAAGGTCACCTCGCTGGAGGTGCTCTGCCTGCTGCTGGTCCTCGCGCTGGTCCTCCAGGACTGGCTCATCGGCGTGCTCGACGCCCCGCAGTTGCGGACGGCGTCGACCGTGTTCGTGGCCGTCTGCGTTCAGGCGATGCCGTTCCTGGTGTTCGGCGTCCTCATCAGCGGCGCCATCGCGGCCTTCGTGCCCGCGAGCGCCCTTCGCAGGCTGCTGCCGAAGAAGACGGCGCTCGCCGTGCCGGTCGCGGGCCTCGCCGGGGTCGCGCTGCCGGGTTGTGAGTGCGCCTCGGTGCCGGTGGCCAGGAGGCTGATGCAGCAGGGCGTCCCGCCCGCGGTGGCGTTGTCGTTCCTGCTGGCCGCGCCCGCGGTGAACCCGATCGTGCTGGTCGCGACCGCCGTCGCGTTCCGGGACGCGCCGATGATGGTGCCCGCCCGGTTCGTCGGTTCGCTGCTCACGGCGATGGTCATGGGCTGGCTGTGGACGAGGTTCGGCAAGGCCGAGTGGATCGCCGAGCGCGCGCTGCGGAAGTTCGAGGAGAAGGAGGGCACCTCGCGCTGGGCGGTGTTCACCGAGACCGCGCGGCACGACCTCGTCGAAGCGGGCGGGTTCCTGGTGCTCGGCGGTGTGTTCGCCGCCGCGTTCAACGTGCTGGTGCCGACCGCGTGGATGGAGACGCTCGGCGCGCAGATCGTGCTCGGGGTGATCGTCATGGCGTTCCTGGCCGTGATCCTGGCGCTGTGCAGCGAGGCGGACGCGTTCGTCGCCGTGTCGATGACCGCGCTGCCCCTGTTGCCGCGCCTGGTGTTCCTGGTCGTCGGTCCCGCCGTCGACGTGAAGCTGTTCGCCCTCCAGGCGGGTACGTTCGGCAAGTCCTTCGCCCTGCGCTTCGCGCCCGCCACGTTCGTGGTGGCCATCGCGAGCGCCCTAGCCGCCGGAGCCGTGTTCCTGTGAGGCGCGAAACGCAGAACATCCTGCTCATCCTGCTCGGTGGCGCGCTGCTGAAGCTGAGCTTCACCGACATGTACCTGCGGTACGTGAAGGCGGGCCTCCAGCCGCTGCTGATCGCCGCGGGCGCGGTCATGATCCTGTTGGCGGGCCTGGCGATCGTCCGCGACCTGCGCGCTCCGAAGGAGGCGGAGGAGGCGCACGGCGACCACGAGCACAAGTCGTCGCGCAGCCCGTGGATGCTGCTGCTGCCCGTGCTGGCGGTGTTCCTGATCGCCCCGCCCGCGCTCGGCGCGGACACGGTCAACCGGTCGGACCGCAACGCGGCCCAGGAGTCCAAGAGCGCCAACGGTTTCGCGGCGCTGCCGGAGGGCGCGGTCATCCCGCTGAGCCTCGGCGAGTTCGTCACGCGCACCGCGTGGGACGACTCGGGGTCGCTGGACGACCGGGTGGTGAAGCTGACCGGGTTCGTGGTGCGCAAGAACGACGCGACCTACGTCGCCCGGCTGGCGATCTCGTGCTGCGCGGCCGACGCGTCGCCGATCAAGGTGCGGATGACCGGCACCGGGTTCGACTCGATGCCGACCGACCAGTGGGTCGAGGTCACGGGCAAGGTCGTGCCCGGCTCGGCGACGAAGGAGACCGCCTACGTGCCGACGTTCACCGTCGCGGAGATCGCGCCCGTCGCGACCCCCGTCGACACCTACGAGAGCTGACTCAGCTCTTGCGGGTGCACCCCGCGCACGTCCCGAAGATCTCGACGGTGTGGCTGACCTCGGAGAAGCCGTTCTCGGCCGCGATGCGGTCGGCCCACTTCTCCACCGCGGGGCCTTCGACCTCGACGGTGCGGCCGCACGTGCGGCACACCAGGTGGTGATGGTGGTGCGCGGAGCAGCGCCGGTAGATGGCTTCGCCGGAGTCGGTGCGCAGCACGTCGACCTCGCCCGCGTCGGCCAGCGACTGGAGGGTGCGGTACACGGTGGTCAGGCCGATGCCCTCACCGCGCTTGCGCAGTTCCTCGTGCAGCTCCTGCGCCGAGCGGAACTCGGCGAGCTGGTCGAGCAGCTTGGACACCGCTGTGCGCTGCTTGGTCGAGCGCAGTCCTGGCACCGCGGTAGTGGGGCGCTCGCTAGTGGTCACAGATCCTCCGTCCGGTCGGTCCGGTCGGTCTCGTTGATACCAGCGACCACCGGGCGGGTTGAAGTCCCCCCACCCTCCTCGACGTGGATGACCGCGTCCACGACGATGTGCGCCAGGTGCTCGTCCACCAACCGGTAGACGACCTCGCGCCCGTGGCGTTCCCCGTGCACGACACCCGCGGCCTTGAGCACCCGCAGGTGTTGGCTGATCAACGGCTGTGCGACGCCGAGCGCCTCGACCAGCTCGTGCACGCACCGCTCGGCTTCCTGGAGTTGCAGGACGATCGCGATCCGCACCGGCGCGGCCAGCGCGCGCAGCAGTTCGCCCGCGGCCGCCAGCGTTCGGGCGGACCTCGGCGGGGCGGGGCGGGGGGCGTCGCGCTCGTGGGAGTGGGTGTGCTCGCCGCGCACCGGGACCGTCGTCGCGTCCTGGGTCAAGCGCACGCACCTTCTTCCCGCTCTACCTGGAATGGATTATCAAGACCAATCCTAGGCGCTATCCGGGCAGAACCGAGATGATGACAGCGACGAGCACCAGGACGACGACGAGCCGCAGCACGCGTCCGGCGGGCGGGAGCAGCTTCCACGTCGCCGCCAGCAGCGCCAGCACGCCTGCCAGCAGGACGCCGAGCAGGGCCGCGCCGAGTGCCCCGCGGATCAGGACACCGGCGGCGAAGAGTGCGATGACCAGCAGGAACGCGACCGTGCCAGTGACCTTGGCCAGTGGTCCGTCGCCGGGGATCAGGGTGCGCTTGGAGTCGTTCGCCACCGTGGCATCCTTGCACCGTGCTGCTCGTGTGCCGGTTCACCGTGCTCGAACCCGATGTCGCCGATTTCACCGCGCGCGCCGAACGGGCCCTGGAACTGCTGATCGCGCGGCCCGGCTGCCTGCGCGGGCTGCTCAGCCAGTCCATGGACGAGCCCGACCGGTGGGTGCTGACGGTGGAGTTCGAGTCCGTCGTCGCGTACCGGCGCGCGCTGTCGCCGTTCGAGGTGCGCGAGCACGTGGTCCCGCTGCTGTCCGAGGCACTGGTGGACGAGCCCGCCGCGTACGAGCCGGTGCTGGTGGCGTCCGGTGGCGCGGTCGGCCGCCAGGTCAGCCTGCTGGCGCGGGACGCCGGGACGGTCCGGCTCGGTGAGGCGTCCGGGCCCTCGGCGACGCCCCGGTGACCGTGCGCGAGGTCGGCTAGGTCTTCCGGACCAGCGGCAGGACCACGTCGTCGACGATCTCCACGATCGTCGAGTCCGGGACCGGCGCGAAGGTCATCAGCACCTCGTGGCGGAGCAGGTCGCCCGCCAGGTTCATCACCCGCGCGCTCACGCCCCCCGCGGGGATCTCGCCGCGCTCGGCCGCGCGGCCGAAGATGGTGTCCAGGTAGCCCTCGTAGTCGCCGACGAGGGAGTTCCGCAGGTCCGCCGGGGTCGTGCCGGTCTCGCGGTAGTACGTGCCGAAGTGCACGCTCAGGACCGCCGCCATGCGCATCCGGTCGCCGTTCGAGTTGGTCATCAACGCCAGCAGGTCGCCCCGCAGCGATCCGGTGTCCGGTAGCGCGGGCGCGGTGCGGTCGGACTGGCGGCGGATGGCGGCCAGGACCAGGTCGCCGCGGGTCGCCCAGCGGCGGTAGAGCACGTGCCTGCTGGTCTGCGCCCGTTCGGCGACCGCTTCGACGGTGAACGCCCCGTAGCCGCCGTCCACCAGCACCTCCCAGGCCGCGTCGAGGATCGCGTGCTCCAGTTCGGTCCCGCGGCGACGCTTCGACGGCTCAAGGCTCACTCGCGTACCTTATCGTGTACTTTTGATAGGGAACACTCATGTACCTAACTTAAGGGGTTCCCATGACCACTCGCAGCGTGTTGATCTCGGGGGCGAGCATCGCCGGGCCCGCGCTGGCCTACTGGCTGCACCGGTACGGCTTCCGCGTCACGGTCGTCGAGATCGCCCCGGCGGTGCGGGGTGGCGGGTACCCGGTCGACCTGCGCGGCGTGGCCGTCGAGGTCGTCACGCGCATGGGCCTGTTCGACCGGTTGAGGGACGCCCGGACGAGGACGCGCGAGGTCGCGTTCCTGACGGCGGACGGGCGACGGATCGGGGCCGTGACGCCCGAGGTGCTCACCGGAGGTGCGGAGGGCGCGGACCTGGAGATCCCCAGGGGCGACATCACCGCCGCGTTCCACGACGTGACCCGCGACGACGTCGAGCACCTGTTCAGCGACTCGATCGCCGAACTGGCCGAGCACGCGGACGGCGTCGACGTGACCTTCCGCAGCGGGACGCGCCGGACGTTCGACCTGGTCATCGGGGCCGACGGCATCCACTCCGCGGTGCGCGGGCTGGTGTTCGGGCCGGAGGAGGACCACGTGCGCCACCTCGGCTACCGGTTCACCGGGTTCACCGCGCCCAACCGGCACGGCCTGGACAGCCAGGCCGTGATGCGCAACGCGCCGGGCCGGATGACCACGGTCTACGCCGTCGGGAGCGGACCGGTGGTGAGCGTCATCATGGGCTTTACGGGCACCCGGCCGACCAAGGAGGAGGTGCGGGACCTGGACTCGTGGATCCGGCTGACCGAGCGGACCTTCGAGGACGACGGGCCCGCCGCGCGGGAACTGCTGGCCGACCTGCGCGCGGCCGACGACGTGTTCGCCGACGGCGTCAGCCAGATCCGGATGCCCGCGTGGAGCAGCGGGCGGGTCGCGCTGGTCGGCGACGCCGCCTTCGCGCCGTCGTTCCTGTCCGGGCAGGGCACGAGCCTGGCGGTCGTCGGCGCGTACGTCCTGGCGGGGGAGCTGGCCACGGCCACCGACCACACCGAGGCGTTCGCGGCGTACCGGCGGACCGCGGCCGACTTCGTCGAGCGCAACCAGGCCCTGGCGCTCGGCGCGAACGCCGTCATCCCGACGACCCGCCACGGCCTGTGGTTCCGCAACCAGGCGGTGCGGGCGCAGCCGCTGCTCGCGGGTGTGAAGGTGTTCGGCGACGGGACGACGCGCGCCGCGAACTCCCTGCGCCTGCCGGACTACGGGTCGAGGACCGCGGGGTCGCTCGGGTGAGCGGGCCGGAACGACGCCAGGTGCCGCAGGCGGCCCACCCGGTCCGGCGCCTGGTTCGCGTCGAGCAGCCCCAGTGCCAGCGCGGCCTGCTCGGCGGCCTCGGACGGCCGCCCCAGCGCCGCGTAGTCCTCGGCCAGCTCCTCGTGGAACCACCCGTCGGGCACGCCGGACTCACGGGTCCACGCCACGGCCCGGTTCATCAGCTCGGCGGCCTCGGCGGGTCGGCCGAGCGCGCGCAGCGTCCTGGCCACGGCGTAGCGGGCGACCTCCACCTCGTGCGGGTCGCCGACGCTCTGCTCGCGGGCCACCAGCGCGCGCTGGAACGCGGACAGCGCGTCCTCGAACCGGCCCGCCTCGAAGTGGGCCCAGCCCAGGTTGTTCAGCAGGGGGCCGATCCACCCCCGCACGCGCGGGTCGGCGGACTTCAGCGCCAGTTCCACGCCGCGCTGCGTCCACTCCTCGGCGCTGTCGACCAGCGC
This sequence comes from Umezawaea endophytica, assembly GCF_025061645.1. Lineage (GTDB taxonomy): Bacteria > Actinomycetota > Actinomycetes > Mycobacteriales > Pseudonocardiaceae > Umezawaea > Umezawaea endophytica. The sequence goes on from NZ_JANYMP010000002.1 coordinate 493,932, forward strand.
CGCCATGTGGGCGGCGTCGACGGCCAGGTACTCGTCGCCGCGGTGGCTCGCCAGCACGAACGCGGCGGCGAACAGGGGCAGTGACTCCGGTGCGGCGCCGGAGGAGCGCAGCAGCCTGCCGCGTTCCAGCAGGACGCGGACGCGGCCTGGCGAGTCCGGTGCGGCCAGCGCCTCGGCGTCGGCCAGCAACTGGTGGCCGACGACGAAGTCGCCGCGCAGGCCCTCGACGCGGGCGAGCTGGGTCAGCACCTCGGCCCGTCCGCCGTCGGTGATCGGCTCCGCGAGCCTGGCGCGGAACCTCTCCTCGGTCGCCGACAGATCGGCGAAGTCCCACATCTCGCGCAACTCGTCCGCCATCTCCGCAGGGTAAGCACAGACGGCCCCCGGTCGCCCATTGGAGGTGCGCGCGGGCGCGTTAGGCTTGGCCCTTTCCCTTCAACCAGCCCTCCTGGGGAGTACCCGTGCCAGCCGATCGCATCGAGACCGTCGTCAGCCTGTGCAAGCGCCGTGGCTTCGTCTACCCGTGCGGCGAGATCTACGGTGGTACGAGGTCGGCGTGGGACTACGGGCCGCTGGGCGTCGAGCTCAAGGACAACATCAAGCGCCAGTGGTGGAAGTTCATGGTGCAGGGCCGCGACGACGTGGTGGGCCTGGACTCCTCGGTGATCCTGCCGCGCGAGGTGTGGGCCGCGTCCGGCCACATCGAGGCGTTCGTGGACCCGTTGGTGGAGTGCAACTCCTGCCACAAGCGCTACCGCGCGGACACGCTCGTGGAGGAGTACGCCGAGCGTTCGAGCAAGGCTGAGGGCGGCTTGGCCGACGTCCCGTGCCCGAACTGCGGCACGCGCGGCGAGTACACCGAGCCGAAGATGTTCAACGGCCTGCTCAAGACGCACCTCGGCCCGATCGAGACGGACGAGGGCCTGCACTACCTGCGCCCCGAGACCGCGCAGGGCATCTTCACGAACTTCCTGAACGTGCAGACCACGTCCCGCAAGAAGCCGCCGTTCGGCATCGGCCAGATCGGCAAGTCGTTCCGCAACGAGATCACGCCGGGCAACTTCATCTTCCGCACCCGCGAGTTCGAGCAGATGGAGATGGAGTTCTTCGTCGAGCCCGGCACGGACGAGGAGTGGCACCAGTACTGGATCGACGAGCGCGCCCGCTGGTACACCGATCTGGGGCTGGCCAAGGAGAACCTGCGGCAGTACGAGCACCCGAAGGAGAAGCTGTCGCACTACTCCAAGCGGACGGTGGACATCGAGTACCGCTTCCGCTTCGGCGGCCAGGAGTGGGGTGAGCTGGAGGGCATCGCGAACCGCGGCGACTTCGACCTCAACACCCACTCCAACCACTCGGGCGTGGACCTGTCGTACTTCGACCAGGCCACGAACTCGCGCTACCGGCCGTTCGTGATCGAGCCCGCGGCGGGCGTCGGCCGTCCGATGATGGCGTTCCTGCTGGAGGCCTACCACGAGGACGAGGCCCCGAACGCCAAGGGCGGCGTGGACCGCCGGGTCGTGCTGAAGCTCGACCGGAGGCTCGCCCCGATCAAGGCCGCGGTGCTCCCGCTGTCGCGCAACGCGGACCTGTCGCCGAAGGCGCGCGACCTCGCGTCGGCGTTGCGGCGCAACTGGAACGTGGACTTCGACGACGCGGGCGCGATCGGCCGCCGCTACCGGCGGCAGGACGAGATCGGCACGCCGTTCTGCGTGACGGTCGACTTCGACACCCTCACCGACCACGCCGTCACGGTGCGGGAGCGGGACACGATGTCGCAGGAACGCGTTGCCATGGACCAGTTGGAGGGCTACCTCGCGGCTCGTCTCGTCGGCTGCTGACGGGCCGAGGGGGCGGTGCTGGCGCGCCGCCCCCTCGGTCGGTCAGTCGCGGAAGGTGTGGATCCGCGCGCCGAGCAGGTTCAGCCGCTCGGCGAGCTGCTCGTAGCCGCGGTTGATCACGTACACGTTGCGCAGCACCGAGGAGCCCTTCGCGGCCAGCATCGCCAGCAGCACCACCACGGCGGGCCGCAGCGCGGGCGGGCAGATCACCTCGGCGCCCGACCAGTGCGTCGGGCCCTCCACGTACACGCGGTGCGGGTCCATCAGCGTCACCTTCGCGCCCAGCTTCGTCAGCTCGGTGAAGTACAGCGCCCGGTTCTCGTAGACCCAGTCGTGGATCAGCGTCGACCCCTGCGCGACCGCGGCGATGAGCGCGAAGAACGGCAGGTTGTCGATGTTCAGGCCGGGGAACGGCATCGGGTGGATCTTGTCGACCGGCGCGTGCAGCGCGGACGCCCGCACCACGAGGTCGACGAGCCTGGTCCGCCCGTTGGCCGCCGGGTACTCGTCGCTCCGGTCGTAGTCCAGGCCCATCTCCTCCAGCAGCGCCAGCTCGATCTCCATGAACTCGATCGGCACGCGGCGGACGGTGATCTCCGACGACGTCACGATCGCCGCGGTCACGAGGCTCATGGCCTCGATCGGGTCCTCGGACGGCGAGTAGTCCACGTCCTTGCGCAGCTTCGGCACACCGTGGACGGTCAGCGTCGTCGTGCCGATGCCGTCGATCCGCACACCCAGTTCCACCAGGAAGAAGCACAGGTCCTGGACCATGTAGTTGGGGCTGGCGTTGCGGATCAGGGTGACGCCGTCGCGGCGCGCGGCGGCCATGAGCGCGTTCTCGGTGACGGTGTCGCCGCGTTCGGTCAGCACGATCGGGCGGTGCGGGCCGGTGGTGTCGCCGACCTCGGCGTGGTAGCTGCCCGCGGTGGCCTTGACCTGCAAACCGAAGGGGCGCAACGCGGTCATGTGCGGCTCGACCGTGCGCTCGCCCAGCGCGCAGCCGCCCGCGTAGGGGAGTTCGAACGTGGTCTCGTGGTGCATCAGCGGACCGAGGAACATGATGATGCTGCGCGTGCGGCGCGCGGCCTCGACGTCCATGTTGGCCAGGTCGAGCCGGGCGGGCGGGACGACCTCCAGGTCGTTGTCCTCGTTGAGCCAGCGGGTGCGGAAACCGATGCTGGCGAGGACTTCCAGGATCCGGTTGACCTCCTCGATGCGGGCGACCTTGCGCAGGATCGTGCGGCCCTCGTTGAGCAGCGACGCGCACAGCAGCGCCACGCCCGCGTTCTTGCTCGTCTTCACGTTGATCTCGCCGGACAGCCGGTGGCCGCCCTCGACGCGCAGGTGCACCGGGCCGGAGCGGCCCAGCGACACGATCTCCGAGTCGAGCGCCTCGCTGATCCTGGTGAGCATCTCGACGGTCAGGTTCTGGTTGCCCTGCTCGATCCGGTTGATCGCGCTCTGGCTGGTGCCGAGCGCGTCGGCGAGCTGCGACTGGGTCCAACCGCGGTGCTTGCGCGAATCGCGGACGAGCCCGCCGATGCGGCGGAGCTGCTCCTGGGGTTCCTGAAGATCACTGGGCATGGCGGCGAAGATATCTCACAGGTGGCGTTGGGTTGACTCGTGGGGGCCTGTTCGACGGTCGATTCGAGTGGGGGTATGCGCTGGGTGAGATTTCAGACCTCTTCGGGAACTGGTGTTGATGTAACGGATTGATAACGGGCCGAGTACGTTTGAGGGTGCTCACGTCGACCGTGCGTATGCCCCAGTGAGTCGGCCTCAAACGCCGCTTCGGAAGCAACCCGACGACAGAGGTGAGCATCGAATGACCCGGACCGGTGGGCGACACCAAATCTCCAGCAGAACGAAGATCGCCTCGATCGGCGCTGCCGTGGCGATCGCGGCTGGGGCCGTGGTCGTGGTGACGGCCACCAGTGACGACCAGGCTTCCGCTGACGGCGTGGACATCTCCAACTTCGTCGACATCACGACGGTGCAGCCGAACGTGAAGCAGGTGAAGAAGCAGGGGAACGCGTCCAGGGGCACGTTCACGGTCGACTGCGGCGTCAACGAGAACGAGCACTTCAACGGCGACAACTTCATCGCCGCGCCCGGTGTCGAGAACGGTGCCGAGCACCTCCACGACTACGTCGGCAACCTGTCGACGAACGCGAACTCGACCAACGAGAGCCTCCAGGCCGCCGGTACCACCTGCAAGAACGGCGACAAGTCGACCTACTTCTGGCCCGTCATCCGCATCGACACCGCGGACGAGGAGGAGAACGAGGTCGACGCCGCCGCCGCGCAGGCGCAGGACCAGCAGGCCGCCGCCGACGCCAACGCCAGGAAGAAGGGCCGCCCGCAGTTGGTGTGCCCCGACATCGCCAGCAAGCTCGACGAGGTGCCCGACGAGGCGCAGGCCGACGTCGACAAGGCGCTCGAAGAGGTCGACAAGGTCACCGAGGAGGCTGAGCAGAAGCTCCCGGCAGCGGTGGACGCCAACGCCGTCGACGCCCAGGTCGTGAACCCGTTGCTGGAGAAGCGGAAGGCCATCCTCGACCGGATGACCCTCGCGCTGGGTCGCCCCGGCCGTCAGCCGATCGACTTCGGCGCCCTCTCGCGCTGCTCGGTGAAGCCGCCGGGGCAGCCCTCGCCCATCGGTGACGGTTCCGAGAACGGCGACAAGCCGCCGGTGGAGGCCGATCCCGGCAACGAGCCCGACGAGAACCAGGAACTCCCCGGCAACGACGGCGAGATCCAGCAGCCCCTCAAGGCGGAGCTGACCTTCCGCGGCAGCCCGGTCGGCAAGGTCACCGCGATGCCGAAGTTCCTCAAGATCCTCTACGGTGACGCGAAGATCTCCATCAACGGCACCAAGAACGCCCGCGACTCGTGGACCTGCGAGGGCTTCGAGGACAAGGTGCAGCTCGCCAAGTACGTGATCTGCCCCGAGGGCAAGAAGGTCAAGCGGATCCACGACTTCCCGAGCTGCTGGGACGGCAAGAACACCGACTCGGCGAACCACCGCACGCACATCGTGTTCCCGGACGCGGCGACCGGCAAGTGCGCCGAGGGCTTCAAGGCCGTGCCGCAGCTCCGCACCACCCTCACCTACGACATCCCGAGGGACATCCAGGTGAAGGGCCAGTACAAGGTCGACTCGTTCCCGAACGAGGACCACAACCCGGTCAGCGACCACGACGACTTCGCGAACGTGATGTCGCAGAAGATCATGAACCGCCTCGTCAACTGCGTCAACAAGGGCAAGACCTGCAAGGAGTAGATGCTCCCGCGTAGCGACTGCGCGGTAGGAAGAAGGCCACCTCGGCGGCGGGGTGGCCTTTTTTCCTGTCCTGGGACGGGGAGCGCGGGCGCTAGGTGGCGGGCAGCGGGGTGAGGGCGGCGCTGACGATGGCCGCGACCCGCGACTTGGCGTCGTCCGTGGACACTCCTGATTGGACGGTCAGCACGGCGACCGCGTAGCGGCCGTCCACGACACCCGAGCTGTGCAGGTACACGTCGTTCGGCTGGTAGTACATCCAGCCCTGCTTGGCGTACGCGGCGCGGCTGCCGCGCGCGGCCCCGTCGAGCAGCCCGAAGAACTGGTCGAACCCGTCCGCCGCCTCCTGCCGGGCGTCGGTCAGCGCGTCGACGACCAGGTCTCGGTCAGCCTCGGTCATCTTGCCGCCCAGGACGTACTGGTAGAGCCGCACCATGTCGTCGGCCGTCACGACGACCTCGCCCCACTGGGACGGGTCGTCCGGCGGGTGCGTGCCGGTCATCCCGACCCGCTGGGCGACCCGGTCCACCGCGCCCATCCCGTCGAACCTGGTCCACATCACGTCCATCGCGCTGTCGTCGCTGTAGCTCAGCGCGCGCTCGACCAGGTCGAGGTCTTCGTCGGACAGCCCCAGTTCGCCCGCGGCGCGGCGGTCGAGCATGTCGACCACGAGCAGCAGCTTGCTCAGGGACGCCGAGTAGAACGGCTTCTCGCCGCCGCGGCCGACCAGTTCGCCGGTCTGCAAGTCCATGATCGCGACACCCAGGTCCACGGAGTCGCTCGCCGACTCCTCCGCCGCCGCCAAGCCGGTGCCGAGGTCGACCCGAGGCGCGGGCTGGGCGGGCGTGGTGTCCGCCGCGGGCGGGGCCGCGTAGCCCCTGGTGTCCGGAGCGGCCGCGGCGGCGGGTGGCGGCGAGGTGTCCGGCGAGTCGGAGTCCTGCGCGAGGAACGCGGAGGAGGTGATCGCCACCATCAAGGCGATCACCCCGGAGAGGCCGATCCGTCGCGCACGTTCACCCACAGTTAGTAACTGAACGCTTCACAACCTCCTGATGTCGAGCTTTTCCTCCTGTGCGGTTCCTGAAGACTCATCTCGTTGCACTACGTAACCGCCACCGTGGGACACTTCGGACACCACTTGGACTAGTTCGGTCCCCCGGTAGAGCAATCCGGCGCCGTCGTCGGTGCAGTACGTGAGCGGGAGTTCGCCGGACGCCACGGCGGCGTGAACGGCGGGCCGGCGCGTCTTCTCGGAGTCGTAGTGCACGCCGTTGCCGTACGGGAGCAGCGCGAGGCCGTCCGTGACGACCCGCAGCTCCGGCCCGAACGAGTCGGTGGTGCCGCCCACGTGCCAGCAGATGGACCCGGCGGACACGCCGCTGAGCACGACCCCTGCCTGCCACGCCTCGCGCAGCACCTCCCCGAGCCCGTGCACCCGCCACACGGCGAGCAGGTTCGCCACCGACCCGCCGCCCACCCACACCACGTCGTGGGAGAGCACGAAGCTCCGGAGGTCGTCGGTCGGCGGCATGGGGAACAGGTTGAGGTGCGAGACGTCCCAGCCGACGAGCCCACCGGCCTCGGAGACGCGGGCGTTGTCCGCGCGCTGGTCGCCGCCCGCCGTGTTGACGTGGCAGACGGACGGGCGGCGTCCGTCCACCCCGGACAGCTCGACCGCGAAGTGCAGCAGCTTGCCGAACTCGAGTTCGGTGCGGCGGCCGTAGCGGTAACCACCTGACGTGGCCAGGATCGTGGGTTCTGGTGCGGGCATGGCGGTGATCTTGCCGGCCATGACACCTGTCACGCCGAGGTCGTGACGCCCGGCCCCTCGCCCGCCGACCTCGCGGAGCCACGATCGTCGTATGACGCGAACAACCGCACTCCACGCCGCGGTGGCGCTCTCCGGGCTGCACAAGGCCTACGGCGACGTCCACGCGGTCGACGGCGTCGACCTGGTCATCGCACCGGGCGAGGTCGTCGCACTGCTCGGCCCCAACGGCGCGGGCAAGTCCACCACCGTCGACGTGCTGCTCGGCCTCACCGCGCCCGACCGGGGCGAGGCGTCGGTGTTCGGCCTCACGCCGCGCGAGGCCGTCGTCAGCGGCACCGTCGGCGCGATGCTCCAGAACGGCTCGCTGCTCGACGACGCCACCGTCGCCGAGGCCGTCGGGCTGGTCGCCGCGCTGCACCGCGCGCCGCTGCCGGTCGCCGAGGCGCTGGCCCGCGCGGACGTCGCCGACCTCGCCAACCGCCGGTGCACGAAGCTGTCCGGCGGCCAGAAGCAGCGCGTCCGCTTCGCGCTGGCGCTGGTCTGCGACCCCGACCTGCTCGTGCTGGACGAGCCGACCGTCGCGATGGACGTGGAGACGCGCCGCCAGTTCTGGCGCGGGATGCGCGAGTACACCGACTCCGGCCGCACGGTCCTGTTCGCCACGCACTACCTGGAGGAGGCGCAGGAGTTCGCCGACCGGGTCGTGCTGATGCGCTCCGGCCGGGTCGTCGCGGACGGCTCCGTGGCCGAGGTACGGGCCACCGTGTCCGGCCGCACGCTCCGCGCCGTCGTCCCCGGAGCCCCGGTGGCCGACCTCGAAGCGCTGCCGGGGGTCCGGGCCGTCGAGGTCCGCGGCGACGGCGTCGAGCTGGCGTGCGCCGACTCCGACGCCGCCCTGCGGGCCCTGCTCGCCCGCTGGCCCGCCGCCCACGACGTCGAGATCACCGCTGTCGGCCTGGAGGACGCCTTCCTCGCGCTGACCGCACCGGAGGAGGCCCGATGAACGCCCGGTTCCTGGCGCTGGAAGTGCGCCGCGCCGTCCGCAACGCCCGCTACCTGCTGTTCACCATCGTCATGCCGTCGGTGATGTTCCTGCTGTTCGTCAACCTCTACGGCGCGAAGGACCAGGTGTTCCCCAACGGGCTGCCGGTCACGACCTCGCTGATGATCAACATGGCCGTGTTCGGCCTGATGTCCGCGCCGCTGGCCGCGGGCGCCCGGATCGCCGTCGAGCGGAGCACCGGCTGGCAGCGGCAGCTCCGGCTGACCCCGTTGAGCAGCTCCGGTTACGTGCTCACCAAGGGCGCGCTGGGCATGGTCCTCGCGCTGCCCGGCATCCTGCTGGTCCTGGTGCTCGGGGCGGTCGTCGAGGACGTCCGCATGTCGGCGCTCCAGTGGGTCGAGGTCGCGGGCGGGCTGTGGCTGGCCACGCTGCCGTTCGTGCTGATCGGCATCGTCATCGGCCTGCTCGCGACCGCCGACGGCATGCAGGCGATCACCGGCGTGCTGTCCATGGCCTTCGGCCTGCTGGGCGGCATCTGGATCCCCGCCGAGGTCGCGCCGGGCTGGCTCGCCGCGGTCATGCACGTCATGCCCACGTACTGGGTGAAGCTGGTCGGCCAGGCACCGCTCGTCGGCGGCGCGGACCTCGGCACCGCGGTGCTCGTCCTTGGCGGCTGGGTCCTCGCGCTCGGGTTCGTCGCGGCCAAGCGGTTCCAGACGGACGCGGCACGGGCTTGAGGCCTACCGTGAGCGGTGTGGTCGATCGGTTCTGGAGCGGGACGTCCCGCTGGATCCTCGTCGGTCTGGTGTTCCTCGGGCTCTACGTCCCGGTGGTGGTCTACCAGGTCGCCACCGGGGACCGTCCGCTGTGGTCGCGGGTCCTGCTGATCACCGGACTGGTGGTCTACTCGGCGGGCTGGCTCGCGATGCCCTACCTGGTCTGGGTCGACAAGGACGTCCGGACCCGGCTGATCGGCAGCCTCGCCCTCACCGCGCTCGGCCTGGCGGTGGTCTTCGGGCTCGGACTGGGCTCGGCCGGGCTCATGGTCTACGTGATGTCCGCGACCGCGATGATCCTGCCGTTCGTCCACGCCGTGGTCATCGACGGCTCCGTGCTGGCCCTGCTGGTCGTCTCGTCCTACCTGTTCGGGGAGATCGGGTCGGACTTCGACCAGTTCGGCACGCTGCTCTCGGTCTCGTTCGGGATGATGTTCATGGGCCGGATGCTGCGCGCCAACGCCGAACTGCGGAAGGCCCGCGACGAGATCGCCGCGCTGGCCGTGGCCGAGGAGCGCCACCGGCTGGGCCGCGACCTGCACGACATCCTCGGCCACAGCCTCACCACGATCACCGTGAAGGCCGGTCTCGCCCGGCGCGTCCTGGAGAGCTCCGGCGACGTCCGGCGGGCGCGGGAGGAGATCCGCGAGGTGGAGGACCTGGCCCGGCAGGCGCTGGGGGACGTCCGCGCCACCGTGTCCGGCTACCGGCAGGTGTCACTGTCGGCGGAGGTCGTGGGCGCGCGGGCCGTGCTGCGCGCGGCGGGCGTCGAACCCGACCTGCCGCACGCGGTCGACAACGTCCGGCCGGAACTCCAGGAGGTGTTCGGGTACGTGGTGCGGGAAGGCGTGACGAACGTGCTGCGGCACGCCCGCGCGACGCGCTGCGAGGTGCGGCTGGGCGACACGTGGCTGGAGATGCGCGACGACGGCCGCGGCGCGGGCGACGCCCCGGCGGGCGGTGGGCTCAGCGGTCTGGCCGAACGGCTGGGCCAGGTCGGTGGGAAGCTGGCCGCCGGTCCGCTGCCCGACGGCGGGTACCTGCTCAGGGCGGAGGTCTCGTGATCCGGGTGCTGGTGGCCGACGACCAGGCGCTGGTGCGCGGAGCGCTGGCCGCGATGCTGGGGCTGGAGACCGACATCGAGGTCGTCGCCCAGGTGGGGTCCGGCGACGAGGTCGTCGACGCGGCCCGGCTGCACCGCGCCGACGTGGCGCTGCTCGACGTGCAGATGCCCGGCAAGGACGGCCTGACCGCCGCCGCGGACCTGCGGGCCGCCGTGCTGGGCTGCCGCGTCATCGTCTGCACCACGTTCGGCCGCCCCGGCTACCTGGCCAGGGCGATGGCCGCGGGCGCGTCCGGTTTCGTGGTGAAGGACGCCCCGCCGGAGCAGCTCGTCGACGCGGTTCGCCGCGTGCACGCCGGTCTGCGGGTCGTGGACCCGGTGCTGGCGGCCGAATCCCTGGCCAGCGGGGCCAGCCCGTTGACCGAGCGGGAACGCGACGTGCTGCTCCGCGCGCAGGACGGCGGCACCGTGTCGGACCTGGCCAGGGCCCTGCACCTGTCCGACGGCACGGTGCGCAACCACCTGTCGTCGGCCATCGGCAAGACCGGCGCGCGCACGAGGGCGGAAGCCGTGCGGCTGGCCGAAGAACACGGGTGGCTCTGATTCTGGGACTATGAACGCGTGCCCCTCACTCCTCTCGCCAGACTCACGCGGTTGTTGCTGCGCACGGTGCTCGGCGGACTGGTGATCACCGCGCTCGTGGTCGGCGGCACCGCCTTCCGGGTGTGGCAGGTGGCCAGGGACGACGACCGCACGCACGCGGACATGGCCGTCGTGCTCGGCGCCGCCCAGTACAACGGCGTTCCGTCCGAGGTGCTCGAAGCCCGGTTGGAGCACGCCCGCAAGCTGTACGAGCAGGGCGTCGTCAGCTACATCGTCACCACCGGGGGCCGCCAGACCGGTGACAACTTCACCGAGGGCCAGGCGGGCAAGATCTGGCTGGTCGACCACGAGGTGCCGGAGGACCGGATCGTCGAGGTCGGCGAGGGCAACGACACGCTCGGCAGCATCCGCGCGCTCGGCGTCGCCGCCCGCGAGCGCAACCTCAAGACCGCCGTCATCGTCAGCGACCCGTGGCACTCGCTGCGCGCCCGCACGATGGCCGAGGACGAGGGCCTGGACGCGTGGCCGTCGCCCACGCGCAGCGGGCCGAACGTGCAGACCAGGGAAACCCAGTTGTTCTACATCCGCCGCGAGACCGCCGCGCTGCTGTACTACCACCTGATGAAGGCGCCCGCCGGAGCCTTCGACGGCATCACGCTCTGACTACTCTGACCGGATGAGCCAGGGTTACTCGGACCGCGACGCCGCTCGGCTGGTCGAGGAGGAGCCGAAGGGCGCGTCGCTGACGGGTGGCTTCGGCGAGCACCGCACCCCGTACGCCAGGGACCGGGCCCGCGTCCTGCACTCGGCCGCGCTGCGCCGCCTCGCGGGCAAGACCCAGGTCGTCGGGCCGGGGGAGGGCTCCGGCGTGCCGCGCACCCGGTTGACGCACTCGCTGGAGGTCGCCCAGATCGGCCGCGGCATCGGCGAGGCGCTGGGCTGCGACCCGGACGTCGTCGACACCGCCGGTCTCGCCCACGACATCGGGCACCCGCCGTTCGGCCACAACGGTGAACGCGCCCTGCACGCCCTCGCGGGCCCGTGCGGCGGCTTCGAGGGCAACGCCCAGACGCTGCGCATCCTCACCCGTCTGGAACCCAAGACGGCGAGCGGCCTCAACCTGACCCGCGCCTGCCTGGACGCCTCCACCAAGTACCCGTGGCCGCACACGCCCGGCGTGACCAAGTTCGGCGTCTACCCGGACGACCTCGCCGTGTTCGAGTGGATGCGCGAGGGCGCCCCGGCCCGCCGCAGCCCGATGGAGACCCAGGTCATGGACTGGGCCGACGACGTCGCCTACTCGGTGCACGACGTCGAGGACGGCGTGCTCGCCCACCGGATCAGCCTCACCGCGCTGGTCGACCCGTCCGAGCGCGCCGCCGTCGCCGAACTCGCCGCGAAGCACTTCTCCACCGAGCCGGTGTCACAACTGGAGGAGGCCGCCCGCGAACTCCTCCGCCTGCCGGTGGTCGCCGACCTCGCCCACGCCGAGTACGACGGGTCGCTGGGCGCGCAGGTGGCGTTGAAGCGCCTGACCAGCGAACTCGTCGGCCGGTTCGCCTCCGCGGCCGTCACGGAGACCCGCGAGCGGCACGGCGACGGCCCGCTGACCCGCTACACCGCCGACCTCGCCGTGCCCCGGCTGGTCGCCGCGGAGGTCGCGCTGCTCAAGGCGGTCGCCGTCCGCTACGTGATGTCGGACCCCGTGCGGCTGACCATGCAGGTCCGGCAGCGCGAGCTGATCACCGAACTGGTGGCCGCCCTGTCCGATCGCGGGCCGGACGCGCTGGACCCCGGTTTCGTGCCCGCGTGGGACGCCGCGGCCGACGACGCCGCCCGGCTGCGCGTGGTGGTCGACCAGGTGGCGCTGCTGACGGACGCGGAAGCCGTGGCGTGGCACGGGAAGCTCGGGTCGGGGCGCTGACGGTCCCGCGGTGGCAGACTCGACCGGGTCCCCTGCCTTGAGGAGTCCCGTGACCGAGCACCTCGCGTTCACCCTTGCCCTGCACGACGTCCTCGCCGCCGACCGGACGGCGAACGCCTGCTGGTCGCCGTACTCCGTGGCCAGCGCTCTCGGCCTGGCCTCCCTGGCGGCCAAGGGCGAGACCCGCGACCAGATCGTCGCGCTCCTCGGCGAGGACAACGCCGAGCTGCTGGCGGGGAGCGTGCCGAACGACGAGGCGGTGTTCGCCGTGGCCAACACGCTGTGGGCCGCCGAGGGCGTCGAGATCGTGCCCGGCTTCACCAAGGGCCTGGCGACGTGGCCGGGGGGCCGGTCGCGGCAGGCACCCTTCGAGACGGACCCGGAGAGCGCCCGCAAGCTGATCAACGCGGACGTGGCCGACACGACGAACGACCTCATCCCCGAGCTGATCAAGTCCGGCCAGGTCGGCACGGACACCGTCGCCACCCTGGTCAACGCCCTGTACCTGAAGACCGCCTGGCTGGGCACGTTCTCCGACACCGCGCCGCTGCCGTTCCACGCGCCTGCCGGTGCCGTCGAGGTGCCCACGATGCGCCGCGAGGCGAAGATGCGGCACGCCGCCGTCGACGGCTGGCAGGCCGTGTCGCTGCCCGCGCACGGCGAGGTGGAGGCGGTCGTCCTGCTCCCGGACGGCGATCTGGCGGCGCTGACCCCGGACCGGCTGGAGGCGCTGGTCGGGGCGCTGGAGTTCCGCCAGGTGGAGCTGTTCCTGCCGAAGCTCGCCCTCACCGCGTCCGAGACCCTCAAGTCCGTGTTCACCCGATTGGGCGTCACGAGGCTGTTCGAGCCCGACGGCGACCTGACCGGCCTGACCCCCGACCCGCGCGTGCTGGTCGACGACATCGTCCACGAGGCCGTCCTCAAGATCGACGAGGAAGGCCTCGAAGGCGCCGCCGCGACCGCCGTCGTGTTCCGGTCGGTCGCGTTCGAGGGTTACGTCGAGCCGCACACCGTGCGCGTGGACCGCCCGTACGTCCTCCTCGTGCGGCACGCGGGCACGGGCGCCGTCTACTTCCTCGCGCAGGTCGTAGATCCATCCTGACTGGTGATCAAGTCGTCCTTCGATAGTGGGGTTTCCGGCCTGAAAGGGCGAAAAGGCTGATCAGACGGCCTAGCGTCACAGCATGACGAGCACGGACTCCACGGCGTCCAGTCGGGAACTGGGTGAGGAGCTGCGGCGGCTGCGCGACCTGACCGGCTTGGACGGCGCCCTGCTGGCCGACCGGCTCGGCTGGCACGCGACCACGCTCGCGCAGGTGGAACTCGGGCGGGCGCGCATCGGTGAACTGGACCTGCTGCGCCTGCTCGTCCACTGCGGCCTGGAGCGCACGGCGATCGACGGGTTCGTCGCGCGCCACCAGTCGGCGGTCGAGCCGTACCTGTCGCGGCCCGGCTGCGACCGGCTGCCGGAGAACCTGCGGGCGCTCACGCTCGCCGAGGCGGGTGCCGTGGCCATCACCAGCTTCGACCTCGCGACCATCCCCGGCCTGCTCCAGACCGAGGACTACGCGCGGGCGCTGCTCGACCAGCTCGGGCTCACGGCCCCGGACGAGATCACGCCCGCCGTGCGCGCCCGGATCGGCCGCCAGGCGATGCTGCGGCCGTACTCGGGGCCGATCTGCACGTTCTACATCCACGAGAACGCGCTGAGGATGAGGGTCGGCGGCGACCGGGTGATGGAGGACCAGTTGCTGCGGCTGATCTTCCAGGCCACCAGCGCCCGCTGCGTCATCCGGATCGTGCCCGCCTCCGTCGGCGGCGCGGGCGCGCTCAGCGCCGGGTGCAAGCTGATCGAGTACCCGGACACGGTGCCGCTCGTCTACACCGAGACCGAGATGACCAGGTCGTTCTCCACGGAGCCGCAGGCCATCGCCCGGAGTCAGCTCATCTTCGAACGCCTCGCGGTGTTCTCCGTCCCCCGGCAGGAGTCGCGCACGCTGATGATGGAGTACATGGCCGAGTACGACCGGCCTCGGGAGGGCGACGATGACCCGGAGCTGGCGTAAGAGCAGCCGCAGCGGCGGCATCGCGGACAGCGACTGCGTCGAGGTCTCGTTCGCGGGCGACGTCGCCGTCCGCGACTCGAAGAACGCGCGGGGCCCGGTGCTCCTGTTCCCGCCCGCGCGGTGGCGTTCCTTCCTGCGCCGCGTCAGTCGGTAGCCGCGTCCGGCATCCTCAGGTGCAGCCGCATCCCCTGGCCGCGTTCACCCGGCAGCGCGCATAGCAGCAGCGTCCCGGACTTCCCGTGGCGCACCTGCACGGCGCACGAGTCGCCCGCCAGCAGGGTGCCCGCCAGGAGTCCGGCGGCTTCGGGGTCGAGATCGAGGGTGAAGCCCTTCGACATGGTCATTGCTGGACCGTAGGGCTTTCCCGCCGGTCTCATCAGTCACCCGGTGGGGTCACGTTTGGCGTGTTGACCCCGATCGGGGTCCGGGTCGGCCCGTGTCCAGGGCCCCCGGCGGCGGTGAACCGGCTGATCAGGGCCGTGCCGGGGCTCCTGGGGCGACCGTCAGGACCCGAACGGCACGTGGCCGATCTTGTCCGGGTTCGCCAGGTCGTAGATCGCCACGACCCGCCCGTCGCGCACGACCACGGCGTCGACCCGGCGGGGGAGCACCTGCCCGGTGCCGCCCGCGGGGGAGTCCGGGATGGCCAGCCCGAGGTCGCCGTTCACCAGCGCCACGACACCCACCTCGGCGGGGTCGACCCGGTACTTGGCGACCAGGCCGAGCAGGAAGCGCGCCACCTTGTCCGCGCCCACGATCCGGTTGACCGCCGTGCGGACCTTGCCGCCGCCGTCGCCGACCACCACGGCGTCCGGGTGCAGCACGTCGATCACGGCCCGCACGTCACCGGTCGCCAGCGCCGCGAGGAACCGCTCCAGGACCACCCGCTGCTCCGCGAGCGCGACCCGCGGCGGCGGGTCCGCGTCGGCCAGCGCCCTGCGACCCCGTGACGCGTGCTGCCGCGCGGTCGGCACTGAGCAGCCCAGCGCCTCGGCGATCTCGTCGAACGGCATCGCGAACGCGTCGTGCAGCACGAACGCGACCCGCTGCTCGGGGGAGAGCCGGTCGAGCACGACCAGCGCCGCCAGCCGCACGCCGTCGTCGCGCACCACGTGGTCCAGCGGGTCCTCACCGGTCGAGGTGAGCGACGTCACGACGGGTTCCGGCAGCCACGACCCGACGTAGGACTCGCGCCGCACGGCCGCCGACCGCAGCCGGTCCAGGCAGATCCGGCCGACCACCGTCGTCAGCCACCCGCGCAGGTCGCGGATGTCCTCGCGGGCGGTCTCCGACAGCCCCGCCAGGCGGAACCACGACTCCTGCACCGCGTCCTCGGCGTCGGCCACGCTGCTGGTCAGCCGGTAGGCCACGCCGATCAGGTGCGCGCGGTGCCCGGTGAACGTCCTCGCCAGCAACTGGTCGGCAGCGGTCACGAGCACCAGTGTGCCAGCACTAGACTCGACGACGTGGCAGGACGCATCCGTGAAAGCGACATCGCGCTGGTGCGTGACCGCAGCCGAATCGACGAGGTCGTCGGCGACCACGTCTCGCTGCGCAGCGCGGGCGGCGGCTCGCTGAAGGGCCTGTGCCCGTTCCACGACGAGAAGTCGCCGTCGTTCAACGTCCGGCCGTCGCACGGCACCTACCACTGCTTCGGCTGTGGCGAGGGCGGCGACGTGATCAAGTTCGTCATGAAGGTCGACCACCTCGGCTTCATTGAGGCGGTCGAGCGGCTGGCGGACCGCGTGGGCGTCACGCTGGTCTACGAGGGCGGCGGCTCCGCCGTCCAGCGCGACCGCGGCACCCGCACCCGGATGATCGAGGCGCACCGCGCCGCGGCCGACTACTACCTGGAGCAGCTCCGCACGCCGGACGCGCTGAAGGCGCGGGAGTTCCTGGCCGAGCGCGGCTTCGACGAGGCCGCCGCCGCGATGTTCGGCTGCGGCTTCGCGCCCAGCGGCTGGGACAAGCTGACCAAGCACCTCCTCGGCCGCGGCTTCGAGCTGGACGAGCTGCTCAAGGCCCAGCTCGTCAAGGAGGGCCGCCAGGGGCCGATCGACCGGTTCCACCGCAGGCTGCTGTGGCCGATCCGCGACATCAGCGGCGACGTCGTCGGCTTCGGCGCGCGCCGGATCTTCGAGGACGACCCGATCCAGGCGAAGTACCTCAACACCAGCGAGAGCCCGATCTACAAGAAGTCCCACGTGCTGTTCGGCCTGGACCTGGCGAAGAAGGAGATCGCGCGGCGGCACCAGGTCGTGGTGGTCGAGGGCTACACCGACGTGATGGCCATGCACCTCGCGGGCGTGCCGACGGCCGTGGCGTCGTGCGGCACCGCGTTCGGCACCGACCACATGAACCTGTTGCGGCGCCTGCTGATCGACGACGACATGAACGGCGAGGTGATCTTCACCTTCGACGGCGACGCGGCGGGCCAGAAGGCCGCCATGAAGGCGTTCGAGGGCGAGCAGAACTTCTCCGCGCAGACGTACATCGCCATCGCGCCGGACGGCATGGACCCGTGCGAACTGAGGCAGGACAAGGGTGACGTGGCCGTGCGCGACCTCGTGGCCCGGCGCACCCCGCTGATCGAGTTCGCCGTCCGCACGCAGCTCAAGGAGTACGACCTCGACTCGGTCGACGGCCAGGTCGAGGCGCTGCGCAAGACCGTTCCGCTGGTCGCGCAGATCAAGGACCGGGCCAAGCGCGACGGCTACGCGACCAAGCTCGCCTGGTGGGTCGGCTGGAACGACGAGGCCGCGATCGTCCGCCGCGTCCGCGAAACCGCGGGCGGGGGTCCGGCGCCCGCCAAGCAGCAGCGCCGTTCCGCGCCCCCCGAGGTCGACCCGTACCAGGCCGCGATGCCCGTCCAGGTCACCCGCCGCCCGGACAAGCGCGACCCCAGGCTGTGGCACCAGCGCGAGGCGCTGAAGTCCGCGCTCCAGGTGCCCGAGCTGGCGGGCCCGTACTACGACGCGCTGCCGGACGAGGTGTTCAGCCACCCGATGTACTTGGCGCTGCACCACGCCATCCGCGACGCGGGCGGCGCCTCGTGCGGCCTGTCCGGTCCCGCGTTCGTCGAGGCCGTCAGCCAGGCGTGCCAGGAGGACTCCGGCCGGTCCGTCCTCACCGAACTGGCGGTGGAACCGTTGGAGTGCAAGCCGAACGACGAGTTCCGACACGTCTCCGCGGTGCTCGCGCGGTTGCAGCAGATCCTCGTCTTCGGCCAGATCTCCGAGATCAAGTCCAGGCTGCACCGCATCTCGCCGGTGCAGGACCCGGACGAGTACCGCGCCCTGTTCGGCGACCTCGTGGCGCTGGAGGAGTACCACAAGGCGTTGGGCCAACAGGCTGTTGGAGGCCTTTAGATGTTGAACGCCCTGTGGCGCAAGCTGTTCAAGCAAGGCCTGCCCGCCGACTTCACCGGTTCCCTCGACGGCGAGGAGGCCGTGCTGGCCCACGCCGCCGTCCGCGGCGGCGGGTACCTCGTGGCGACATCACTCGGCCTCTGGCTGCCCGGTCCCAGGCGCGTCGGCTGGCACCTGATCAGCAAGGCGACCTGGGGCGGCAGCGCGCTCGCGGTCGTGGAGGCGGAGGAGGACGGCGAGGCCGGTGACGCCATGCTCCTGCGCGACCTGCCACCGCAGCGGTTCACGCTGGAGGAGCCCGGCAAGATCCCCCAGGTCGTGCACACCAGGGTCACCGGCTCCATCAAGACCAGGCAGCACATCGGCGACGCCTGGTACCTCCAGCGCAAGGTCCCCGGCCGCGGCGGCGTCGTGCTCCAGGTCCGCCCGGACCCGGACGCCGACGTGACCGCCCTCCGCGACATCGCGGCAGGCGTGGCGGCCAAGATGAAGGACCTCAAGCCCTCTGAGTAGTACGCGCGTACTGTTACAGTACAACCGTACTGCTACGGAGGCGCACATGTGGGACCCCACGAAGTACCTGGCTTTCGCCGACCACCGGTCCAGGCCGTTCCACGACCTGGTGGCCAGGATCAACACCCCCACGCCCCGCCGAGTAGTCGACCTGGGCTGCGGCCCCGGCAACCTCACCGAAACCCTGCGCCCCCGCTGGCCGAACGCCACCCTGGAGGCCTTCGACTCGTCCCCGGAAATGGTCGAGGCGGCCCGATCACGCGGCCTGGACGCCCACGTGGCAGACGCCACAGCGTGGTCACCGGCACCCGACACCGACGTCGTGATCACCAACGCCGTCCTCCAGTGGATCCCCACCCACCCGGACCTGCTGCGACGCTGGACGGCCGAACTGCCCACCGGCGCCTGGCTGGCCATGCAGGTACCGGGCAACTTCGAAAGCCCGTCCCACGCCTTGGTCCGCGACCAGATCAAGACCGCCTGGCCGTCCCTCACGGACGTCCTGCGCGACCAAATCCCGGTACTCGATCCGACGGGCTACGCGGACCTCCTGAGCGCCTGCGAGGTGGACGCCTGGGAAACCACCTACCTGCACCGCTTGGAGGGCCCTGACGCCATCCTGGAGTGGATCACCGGCACCGCCCTCCGCCCCATCCGCGCCCGCCTGGACGACCAGGCCTGGACCGCTTTCCGCGCCGAACTGGCCCCCAAGCTCCTCAACGCCTACCCCCCACGCCCGGACGGCACCACCTGGTTCCCGTTCCGCCGCGTCTTCGCAGTAGCCAGGGTCCTCTAGCCACTGCTTCTCCACCCACTCACTCCCCGCCGCAGGCGACCTTCGCTCTTGCCCCTAGATCTCCCGCCACTTCCCGCCGCAGGCGACTTTGCCCTACGCCTTCTCCGCCGCAGGCGACCTTGCCTTCACACGGTCGCCTCCGCCACTCCCCGCCGCAGGCGACCTTCCACCACCTCGGATCCCCCCAGTTACCCCGCCGAAGGCGACCCTTCAACGCCTCCGGCGGGTCCCACGCGCCTACGCCCGCGGGATCACGGACTCACGCCGCGGCGCCTGCCCGTTCGTGTGCGCCCGCTGCCCGAACCCGGTCTTCTCCCCGACCTTGGCCCGAACGATCCCGGCCGCCCCCTGAACAGCGGGGTGATCCGCGAGCCGCCGGTAGGTCCGAACAATCTGGTCATACCGCCCACGTCCGGCCCGCGCACCCAACACGTAACCGACAGCGGCGCCCAGCAGGATGCCCTTCATCGAGGTCTCCTCTCGTGTCGTGCCTGGTCGCACCCATCTTGTCGCATCGGAGGGGGGTGTGTGCGAGCCCCGATCCGGATGCGCTAGAGTTCTCACCTGTCAGGCCGAAGAGGCCAGGCGGAACAACAGAACATTCCCCCTTAGCTCAATGGCAGAGCATTCGACTGTTAATCGAAGGGTTACTGGTTCGAATCCAGTAGGGGGAGCAGTCAGATGGCCCCAGGTCCCCGGACCTGGGGTTTTTCTCGTTCATGACAGCGGGGTACCCACCATCCCCACCCCGCAACCACCGCCCCCACGCGGCACCTTTAGCAACTACACACGATCGAGCGAATTACCCACCACCAGGAGCCCCCAACCACATCGGCCACCGAAGAACCAGAGGTTCTTGAGACGCGCCGAACCCTGATCGGTACTCTCCACAGCGCAGCAGCGCAACCCAACTTCCAGGTGGGCTGCGACACGTGCAAGGGGCAGTAGCTCAGCTGGTCAGAGCAGCGGACTCATAATCCGTCAGGTCGTGGGTTCGAACCCCACCTGCCCCACTCTTTTGCCTGGTCAGCGTACTGCGGGTAGGGAGGCTCAAGATCACCACCCCACCTTTGCCCCACTTTATGGGCGCGACCACCTAACCGATTCCAGTGCGTCCGCCGCTTTTCGGCTGGTCACACGACGCGCCATGTAGACGTCCTGTGTAGTCGACACCTTCGAGTGACCGAGCTGGTCCGCGATCTCCCGCGCCGTGAGTCCGGCCTCATCGAGCAGCGTCGCCACCGATCGGCGGAACGTCCGGAACGTGACCCACGGATACCCGGCCCTCTGCCTGAACTCCCGCCACCTCGCCAGGGTGTTGTGCTTGTCCCGGAGCCCGCCGAGCGTGTTCGGGAAGACCGGACCAGCCAATTCGTCGTGCGGGACCCCGAACTTCTCGGCCAACCGCACCCGCCGTTCCTTCAACATGACGACCAGCCAGCTCGACAACGGCAATGCCCGCTCGGACACGTCGGTTTTCCCGAGGTTGATGGACTGCCCCTCGCCTTTGACGCGGATGACGCTGCCCGCCCAGTCCACCGTGCCCGCGTCGAGGTCGAGGTGGTGCCAGTGGACCGCCAAGCCCTCACCGGTCCGTTCCCCGGTGCCCGCGTACCAGCGAGCCAGGTCCGGCAGGTCGTGGTGAACGGCCACCTCGTCGGAGTCCAGCTTGGACAGCAGATCGGCCAGCTCATCGAACGACAGCGCCCGCGAACGGACCTTCTTACCGCCGTCGAGCCGCTGGATGTCCCGCACCGGGTTGGACGCCAGCGCGCCATGCCGCACCGCGAGCCCGCACACCCCGGACAGGATCGTCCGCACCGTCTTGGCGGTGGACGAGCTGTGGAGCCTCTGCGCCGCCGCCACGACCTTGCCCAGCCGCGGAACGGTCAGCTCCCGAACCCGGAGGTCACCGATCGCGGGCAGCACCAGGCCGTTCAACCGGCTCTCATAGGTCTCCCTGGACGTGGGGGACCGCTTGCCCGCGTCAATCGCCTGCTGGAAGTCCTTGAGCCACACCTCAGCCGCTTCGCGGAACTTCGTGTCCGGCTTGATTCCGTCGGAGTCGACGGGCGTCGTGCGGTCCCTCAGCGCCTCTTTGAGCACTCGGACCGCAGCGGCTTCGGTCTTGCCCAGCCGCTCGACGTCCCGTGTGACCCCGTCGTAGTCCCGGAACTTCGTCCGAGCCCGCCACCCGGTCGCCACCTGGTAGGTCCGGATCTTGCCGTAGGTGCCGAGGGGAAGCGGCTGTCGCGCCATCAGACGAGCCCCGTCGGCAACGACTTGACCCACGCCTGCACGTCCTCGGGCACGAACCGCACGTACTTGCCGACCCGCCGTCCGGGAGGCCCGTAGCCCTTGGTGCGCCACTGGTAGATGGTCTGCTTGGGGATGCCGAGATGGGCGGCAAGTTCCTCGATGCTCCAGAGCTTGGTCATGCTGCTACCTCCCTTTCGTACTTGCGTTGGCGTTGCTGACGTGTGCCCTCGGCTATCGCCGTGGCCAGTTCCCGTTCGGCGTCGGAGTCGTAACCCGAGCCCGTGTACTTCCAGTCGTTGACGACCGTGACCGTCGCCGGGTCCAGGCCGAGCCGGTCGAGGGCTTGCAGGGTGCGGAACGTCCGCCGCTCCCTGCGAATCGCGCCGAAGGTCGTGGAGTAGTGCTTGGACTTCGTCAGGAAGTGCCCGCGGAACCCGAGCATGTGAGCCCACTTCCGCAGGTTCAGCGCCGCGTACTCGGGCAGCTCACCGAGGTCCCAGGCGGTTTGGATCATCCGGCGGTGGTGGGTGGAGATCCGCAGGTGGTCGAGGTGGAGCTGAGACCGGATCGGCTTGTCCACCGCTTCCGACTTGCCCGTCCCCTTGGTGGCGTACTTGGCGACGTAGGCGGCCAGCCGCGATTCACTGATCTCGCCGTTCTCCTCGACCTCGGCGGCCGACGACGGGCGGATGTGGCGGCAGTCCACCTGAGCGCCCCAGCCGAGCTGGAGTGCGGCGCCGCCCGGTCGGGTGGCGCCGAGCTGCACAGCCCGTGCGGCGGCCTGGATGCAGTGCTCCAGGAGTTCAGTGGTCGCCCACCTCGGAGTGGGGTCAGCGGCCCCGTCAGGCCCGTCAACGCGGATCACCGCGTGGAAGTGGACCAGCCCGCGCCGCTGGTACTCGGCGACCTTGGCGTACGACAGCCGAGCGTGCTTCTTGAAGTCGTCGGCACGGTAGCCAGCGGCTTGCGCTAGGGCGCGCTTGAGGTTGCGGATGAACCGGCTCCACAACTCGCCCACGTTGGCCTGCCACAGGATCGAGCCGACGTAGTCGTACGTGAGGTCGTCCACTGCGCCGCCGATGCGCGGGTCATCCGGGTGGTGCCAGCCACCGCAGGCACAGGGGAGGGTCTTCCCGCGGCTGCTCTTGCGTCCGCTGTGGACCTTGCCGAACGAGGGAGCCGTGAGGGTCGCGAACACGCGGGGCTTCTCGGTGACCGTGGTCGGGATGTCCTTGCTGCCACCGGCCAGCCCGGCGTGCATCAGGTGGTAGGCGTCCGCCGCGTACCGGTCCGAGCAGGCCACGCAGACCGAGGCACGCCGGTTGCCACACGGCACGAACACCTTGCCGCCGTGGTGCGCCAGGACCGAGCCCGCCTGGTCGTGAACCTGCCAGGCGCCGAACAGCCGGATCGGTTGAGCACAGCCGTTGATGGCGGTGACCTGGTCGCGCCAGTCGAGGTAGCCAGGGGCTCGAAGGCGCGCGATGATGCGGTCTTCCAGGGTGAACACCACGTACGACCTCCTGTCGGTGGTTGGAGAGACGAAGCGGGGCACGGCCTGGTGGTGGCCGTGCCCCGCTGGTGTGAGGTGGTGACTAGCGCGTGAAGGCGTGCCCGTTGTTGGTGTGCACCTCACGGACGATCTGCTCCGCCATGTCGGCCGAGACCCGGACGGTCGCGCGGACGTCGTCCACGGTGAGCGTGCGGCCCTCAGAGGCGACCTCAGCGGCTTTGGCCTTGATGGCGCTGGTGAGCGATTCCGGCAGCTTGAGCCGGGTCGCGGTGACCAGAGCGGGTGGTGGTGTCGCTGGAGCGAGTTCAGGTCGTGGGGGAGTGGTCTTGGCGGCCCGGTAGGCCTTGAGGATGGCTTCGTTCATCCGTTGCTGGATGACCGGCATGACCTCGGCGACCATGAACACGACCAGCGGCACGATCAGGTGGATGGCGAGGTTGCCGAACTCGAACGCCTTGCCCGTCCCCCAGATCGGCGCGAGGGCGGGCCAGACGTTCATGAACAGCGTCGAGGTCAGCAGGGTCCGTTTGAGCCGCCGGACCCAGACGTCGTCGACGGCCAGGCCGTGGGAGAGCACTTCCGATTCGAAGACCAGGAGCATGATCAGGATTCCGGCCAACATCGGTTCAGCGAGCCAGGCGGCCCACCAAAGCGGGTCGGTGATCGGCCGGTGTCCGGCGAGGAAGTCTTGAACCCCGGCGGTGGTGAACCCGAGGCCGAGGGTGAGGAAGAACCACATGCCCCGCGTGATCGTCCGGCGCTGGCCCTCGATGCGGACCGCGAGCATGTCCGGGTCGTCGACCAAGCCGCGGAGCTGACTGGATTCGGCTTTCTTGCGCCGCAGGTCAACGACTCGTTTCGTGACCCCGGCCGATACGTCGATCTCGTCAGAGTCGTTGTCCTGCAACGGTCTACTCCAGTCCGTTTCCGTAGGTGACCCGGTCGTGAAGCACATGACCGGAGGGGGTGATCTCCAGCTCGTAGGCGTGGACGGGCTCGGCACCGTCCAGGCTGATCGTGTGGCGGTGGCCCAACGTGAACGCGCCCCGCCGCATGAGGACGGCCAGGACCGCCGTCATCGTGGGGTTGATACGTTCCGTCGGGTAGCCCCAGTCGACCCGCCAGCCGCTCTCGCCGGTCTCGTCGTCGGCGAGGTAGATGCGGTGCCGGGCCTGGACCATCACGAAGTCCACCCTGTTGCGCAGATCCTCGGGCGGCCAGGACTCGTCTGAGGTGTCGGTCATCGGGACCGCCGTCCTTCCCTGTGTTCCAGTGAGAGCCGCCGGTAGTGGTCGGCTTCGGAGTCGTGGAGTTGGTAGAGCTTGTGGGCGATCTCGGCGGCTTCCACGGCCTGGCGGTCGGGCAGTTCCCCGTTGTCGTCGGCGTGCCGCAGCACCAGGTCGTTGAACCGCTCCGTCAGCTCCGGAATCGGCCCGTAGAGGGCAGCGGTCTGAGCGCCGGACGACGTGCCGCTCCGCCGAGGTGTGGGGGTCGCGAGGTCGAAGGCGTTGCGGATCATCGGACACCTCGCAGGTGGAACCAGCGGGTGCGGATCTTGCGACCGGCGGTGGTGAGCTTGAACTTGTAGACCTTGCGCCGGATCACCCCTTGGAGCTGCGAGGTGAACTCGCCCTGTTCGGCGAACCGTTGGGAGACAAGGTGTTCCACGATGGTGGTCACGTCGTCGTCGGCGTGGCGGCAATGCCCGTCACCATCGAGCCGAACCACCCGACCGGTCGGGTCGATCTCGCCGTACTTGCCGTCGTGGATGTCATCGAGCACGAGCACCAGGACGTCGGGCTGACCGCCGTATCCGGCCGGGGTGCCACGCTCGACCGCCGGGGCAGGGGTCACCTCGGGCGCGTCGGCGAACAGGTCGAATTGTCCGACGTTCGTGCGCCGCGCGGTCACAACCGTCCGCCGATCCGGTGATTGATCTCCCGCCGGACGAAGTCCCGCAGCGTGAAGAACACCGCCACCGTGCCCAAGCCGGACAGGGCGACGGTCCAGCCGAAGATCTTGCCCATGCCGTCGACCTGGTAGACCACGAACAGCACCGCCGCGACGAGCGCGAGGAACAGCGCGAACCGCCAGGCGGCCCACAGCCGGATACCCAAGTTCCACATGACAACCTCCAGTGATGAGTGAATGTGTTGTGCGGCAACGACTTCCTGTGTTTCTGGCTAGGCGACCGAGCGCAGCGCCGGACGACCGGCGGTGACGAACGCGACGAGATCGCGGATGTCCTGGTCGTCCTGGTAGGAGGCACGCACGCGAAGCGGGGTGCGGGAGCCCTGCTGGACGACGTAGCCGATCCCGGCATGAGCGGGGTCCAGCGGGATCTCGTCGGCGAGCGCACCGCGCAGACGCATCCCGTCGCCCAGGACCATGTCCACCTGGGATTGCGAGGTCACCGACAGGCACACGCGGGAGGTGAACAGCTCCCGGACCGGCACGGTGTCCTTGGTCGGCTCCTGCACGTACCCGCAGACCCCGAACCCGGCAGCCCGGCCCTGCGTCATGATCTCCGCGAGCAGCTTGAGCACCGCTCGGACCTCGGAGGACGGGCCGTAGGCGGTCATCATCCCGAGTTCGTCGATCTGCAACAGCCGCAACGGCGTCGCCACCGACGGCGTGAACTTCCGGACAGCCTGCGCACGCAGCTCCGCCTGACGCTCCTTCAGCTCATCGCGGAAGGCCTCCACGGTCTCCACGGCGTCGTCCCAGATGATGGCCCGGCGGTGGAAGATCGGAGCGCCGACCTCGGTCTCCATCCCCTCTTTGAGGTCGATCACGTCCGCCTGGACGATCCCGTCCCGCAGCAGCGGAGCCATTCCGCGCAACGGCGACCACAGCAGCGAGCCCTTGCCTGACCCGGTGGCACCGGCCACGAACAGGTGCTGGCCGATCAGCGACTGAGTCCAGGCGTTGCCGTACTCGTCGTCGCCCAGCTCGATCGCGGACAGGTCGACCTCGGACGAGTCGTGCGGCAGATCGATCGCGGGGATCGGGTCGGCGTCGAAGGGGTTGGTGCGCTCGATGACCAGCGCGATCACCTGAGGCTTCACCTTCATCACCGCGACCCGCTGAGCCACCAACGCGTGCGCCAGCGCCTCCGCTTTCTCCTCGAACATCGTCGGCGTCTGACCACGGTTGATCCGCACGAACAGCGTGTCGATCGACGGCGACGCCGAGCGGACCTTGATGATCCGGGGCACGACCATGCCATCGGTGCGGCGGTTGATACTGACCAGGTCGCAGTCCAACAGGATGTCCGACCAGCGCCGACCCACGTAGGACAACCACCGACGGCGGAACGCCCGCAGCCGCGGACCGATCAGGTGGTCGAACGAGGCCGGGTGTCCTCGGTACCAGCCGAGCATCCCCACAGCGGCACCTCCGACCATGCCGCCCGTGGTGGTCAGGCCGAGTTCGAGCGCCGACGTGGTGGCAGCAGCGGCCAGCGCGGGCGGAACCGTCACCATGCCGGGGTGACGGAAACCCCACTTGAGAGCGTGGAATTCGATTCCCTGCGTTCGGGTTGGCTTCGGCATTGCTGCCTCCTTATCGGCAGATGAAAACCGGGGACCCAATCAGCGAATTGGCGTGATCGAGCCCCCGGCACGAACGGTGGGGGTTAGTCGAGGTAGGGCTTGACGTCCTCCAGCGCGACGGACAGATGCCCCATCGCGGTGGTGACCTTGTTGAACTTCCCGATGAACCGGTGCCGAGCGAACGGCATCTGATCCATCGCTTCCTTGAGCTGCGTCATCGCGGCGTCGATGTCCGAGGTGACCTGGTTGGTGGCGAAACGAGCAGCCATGTCAGACCCTCCAGCCGCGAGCGATCAGGTCCGCCTCGTACTTCTTGGCGGTCGCGGTCAGGTCCTCGATCACCACAACGGCCTTGTCCGCCAACGACTTCAGGTCGTCCGACGTCGGCAGGCTCCACGCGTCGGTCGGGAGCTTGGAGTCGTCGACCTTGGCGATCGTGCCGCGCACTGAGTCGTCGATGACCCCTTGCAGCAGCGTGATCGCGGTCTTGAACGTGGCGTAGCGCTCTTGCGCCACCTTGTTCACCACTTCTAATGCCACGGTGTGCCCTTTCTTCGGTGGTACGGGAGAGACCAAGACCCCCGGCAACGGATTGGCGATGTCCGGGGATCAAGGAATCTCCCGGTGCGCGAATGGCACCGGAAGAAGGCATAGTTCGGCCCACTATTGAATTCTCAAAGGACAAACGGGATTTCCTCGCTATTGGCGCAATGCCTGCCCCGACGAATCGGAGGGGTTCACTGTCCACAAGGGCCTGACCGCGATGGGCGGTCCACGAGGCGGTCTTGCGACGGCTGATCAGCCGACGGGCTTGAGGCCCTGCGCCTTGAACGCGATGCCGGAGACGGTCTCGCCCCGGTCGTTCTTGAAGCTGTAGGGCGACACGGTCGCGCCGATCAGCTCGACCAGCGAACCGAACTCGAAGTCGTCGCCCTGCGCCGTGGGGTCGGTCGTGAGGGTCACCTTGATCTCCTCACCCTTCTCGCCCTGCGTCTTGGACATCAGCGAGACCACGAACAGCGCGACGCCTTCCCGGTCGGTCACGATCTCTTCAGTCCGGCCGTCGTCGGTCTTGCGGGTCTTCATCACGGGAGCCTCCGTGACGATCAGCTTGTAGCCGCTCAGGTTGACCGGGATGTTCCTCATGGCTTG
The DNA here is from genome assembly GCF_025061645.1 of Umezawaea endophytica. Lineage (GTDB taxonomy): Bacteria > Actinomycetota > Actinomycetes > Mycobacteriales > Pseudonocardiaceae > Umezawaea > Umezawaea endophytica. The sequence goes on from NZ_JANYMP010000002.1 coordinate 521,417, forward strand.
CCTCCAGTGTGGTTTACCCCCCTAAACGCTTCGGATACTTGGCGTTGTTGAGGGGTCTAAACAGCAAGGTACCCGTCTGGTCTCAGGTCGTCAAGGGGTCTAAACTCCGCGTGTGGAAGAGGACTTCGATGGGCTCCGCACCGACCCGGACCCGATCAGGCGTGGACGACGCGCAACCGACTTGCTGGCCGTCTACCAGCAGCGATCCACAGAACTTGCGCGCATCCGCCGAGCCGCGATCGAGGAAGCCCGTGACTTGCTCGGAGGCAGCTACACCGAGGTCGCGAAGGCGTTCGGGCTGACCAAGGGGCGGATCACGCAGATCCGAGCGACCGCGCCGCCCGCACACCGAGCGTTCTTCGGTGTCGGACCGCTCGCTGTCGCCCTGCCCGGCCGGATCATCCGTGACCGCGACGACGTCGTGATCGCCGCCGAGGACGACAAGACCGGCGCGAACCTGATCAGCGAGTTGGAAAAGCTGTCGTTCATCACTGAGCGGGTCATCATCGATCCCCGCGAGGAATGGGAGCCAACAGGCGACGCGGTGATCGTTTGCGGTCCGGCATCCGCTCACATCGGCCACACCCTTATGTCCCGCGATCCCGTGTTGCGGATGGCCATCGGGGACAACGCCCAGTGGTACCTCGTCGACGAGGTCACGGGTGACCGGTTCTTGTCGCCCCTGGACGAGCCCGACCCGAAGCGCGCGGACCATGCCTACATAGCCCGGCGTAAGCGGGGGAGTCACGTCATCGTGCACATCGCCGGACTGCACGCGCTCGGGTCGGTAGGAGCTGCCCGTTACGTGATGGAGTCGGTTCCCGAGTTGTTCGCCGAGTACGGCGATGAGGAGTTCAGCATGGCGGTGACCACTGAATTCGACGGGCTGATTCCGAAGCAGCCAAAGATCCTGGTGCCGCCTCGAAAGTGGTCGTGACGTGTACCGCGGAGCGGGCCTACCCGGAAGCCGGGGGAGTGGCCAAGACCGATGGGTACAGGTTGGGCACGCAGCCGCGGTGCTCGACGGAGCATCGAGCTTCGGGCCCGCCATCGTCCAGGCCGACGAGTACGTTGATCCGCTCAGTCGACAGCTCGCCCGCCTGTTGCAGAGCGACGATCGCAGCCTGGTGGACGTGCTCCGTGAGGCAATCCGTTCGGTGGCGTCAAGCCTCCAGTTGAAGGCGGGACAGGCGCCGTCATCCACGGTGCTGCTCACGCGTGTGTTGGGCGAACGGTTCGAGGTTTTGGTACTAGGCGACAGCACTGCCATCGTGCACACGAGGACCGGCGGGGAGATTCGGACGACCGACCCACGTTTGTCCGACATAGCCACTGATCTACGTGAGCAATACAGGCAGCGGCTCAAGACGGGTGCGGGGTACGACGGCGACCATCGTGCGATCTTGAGGCAGTTGCAAGCTCAGGAGTTGGGGGAGCGGAACACTCCAGGCGGCTACTGGATTGCGGAAGCGGACGAACGAGCGGCTTCCAACGCGATCGTTCAGTCCTTCGCGCTGTCCGATGTGGACTGGTGTGTGTTGGCGACTGATGGGGCTCAGCGAACGATCGACCACCTTGGCATCCAGTGGGGTGACGTCGCAGGCATGGACGAACCGGCACTGGCTGACTTGCTCGCCATGCTCCACCGCTGGGAAGCCGAGGAAGATCCAAACGGTGCTGACCTACCGCGTCCCAAGCGCCACGATGACAAAGTCGTGGTGACCTGGTCTCCACCGGAGTAGCGCCCTCGCCTCGACACCTGTGTCCAGAGTTTCTTTTCTTCATCAAGGCGGCCCCTGCCGGGGCCGCTCGCGCCGCTCTGCTCATGGCCGCTCGGCAGGCCCAGGGGCCCGGCTCCGCCACCCTGGCCCGCCGACGGCCGGAGGCGCGACCGGCCCCGACAGCCGCCGCAAGGTAATATGATCAAATCGCCAGATAGTTTTCAGCGGAATCCATCGGAGTCTGATCTTTTCGGATCGGATTGTAGAGGACGTGTTGGCGTAAGCTCCTCGGATCATGCTGATGTCACAAGGTCAAGGAAGTTGAATGCTTTTCAGTCGACGCAAGCGTTTGGAACGAATTGCCGAAAAAGAGCGGCAAGGGGAGTCTTTTTGGTCAAATAAGTTCACTGAAAATGTCAGAATTAGAATATTTCACGCATTTGGGGACGCTACCGGGGCCTATACTTTTGCGTGCGCGTCTCTTGCGCGAGATCTCATTTTGCGTGATGAGGGTAAATTTTTTCTTCACAATAATATGTTGAATGAGGCGGAAGACTTCTTTGAGTACATGATGGCATGCGACGATGAAGAAATGCCAATGGTTATTGAGGCCATGTACCAAGGCATGCGCGGAGGTCGTTCAAGTTCGGTTGATCCTTGGGCGTTCACCGAAGTTTTGAAGGATATTTTGCGAGAAGCTCGCGTAAGCTACGAAATGATCAATAATCAGATGGTGGAGTTCACGTCCAGGGAAATGCATGTATCTGTGGTTGCTCCTGTGCTTGAGCTTCTAGCGGGTGACTCGAAGTTGAGGCGAGTCGAAGTTGCGTATCAAGATGCGCTTAAGGAGATTTCTAACGGTGCAGGTGCGGATGCGATAACTGATGCTGGAACGGCCTTGCAAGAGCTTTTGACCTTGCTTGGTTGTGCCGGAAATGCACTTGGTCCTCTGATTAAATCGGCCAAAGCGAATGGATTGATCGCCGCGCATGATGCCCGAATGGTAGACGGTATTGCGTCAATCATGCATTGGGTGTCCGCTGATCGAAGCGAATCAGGTGATGCGCACTCCGCCACCAAAGTTTCTGTGGAGGATGCATGGCTAACGGTCCACGTGGTTGGGGCGCTTATTTTGCGCCTGGCAAATTCGAAATCAAAAAGGTCTTGATCGGTTTCGGTGAAGTGAAAAACTTTGAGTGAATTTCTGTCCTCGCCGGACGGGCAGGGTCTCCGGGATGGTGGGGAGGGCGGGATGCTGCGGTCCGTTCGGAGCCTGGTGCCATCCCGTCGACCTCCACAAGGGCTATCACGTCGTCGCCAGGGGGCAAGCTTGAGCGGTAGCGTGGATGTTGGCAGGGGATGTTGCCCCCTGGCGACGACGTGATCGGGCTGCGCCAGGTCGACGGGATGGCACAGAGGCCCCTCTCTTGTTGAGGCAAGATCAATGCCCCACTTTTGCCCCACAAAATGACGGCAGAGGACCCCGGACGACGGTCTGTGATGGACGGTCGGGTGAGCGGTCGCCGCTGTTGGCGGTAGGTGCCGGAAGTCGTTGGTAGACAACGGGAAAGCGGACCTAGAATCCGTCAGGTCGTGGGTTCGAACCCCACCTGCCCCACCGTTGGTTGGGTTGTGGCTATGGGGCGTTGGGTGGTCGACCGTGCTGGTGTGGGTGTAGCGCGGGATTGTCATCGGTAACGCACAAACCTCCTGTCAGCGCGTCTGTCGAAGTGAGTGTGTGTTCAACCGCCGTGTCGAAGACCGCTGGAGTGCTTGGGGTTTGGCCGGACATGCCGATGGCCGCCCCCGGATGAGGGCGGCCATCGGGACGGTGGGTGGTCAGTTCTTGAGGAGCAGGGCTACCGACTCGCGCAAGGGCGTGGTGGGGTGGCCTGCGAGGGTGCTTAGGTCGTTGGTGGTTGCGGTTAGTTCGCCGTCGGTGATGCCGCGGTCGGAGTCGACGAGGATGGTGGCGAAGCCCTGGGGGATGCCTGCGGATTCCAGGATTTGCTGGTGTTCGCTCGCGGGGACGTTCTGGTACGTGATGGTTTTGCCGGTGGCTGCTGAGAGTTCTGCGGCGAAGTCCGTGTAGCTCCACGGTTCGTCGGCTGCCAGCTCGTACGCCTTGCCCTCGTGGCCGTCCGTGGTGAGGGCGGTTACCGCGGCGTCGGCGTAGTCGGAGCGGGGGGCGGCGCCCAACTTGCCCGTGCCTGCGCTGCCTGCGAAGGAGCCGGTTGCCTGTGCCTGGGCGACCGTGGCGGCGTAGTTCTCGGTGTACCAGCCGTTCCTGAGGAACGTGAAGGGGATGCCGGAGTCGCGGATGGCCTGCTCGGTGGCCTTGTGTTCGGCGGCCAGGAGCATCGTAGTGGTGTCTGCGAACAGGATGCTGGTGTAGAGGAGGTGGCTGACGCCTGCCTGCTTCGCGGCTTCGACCACGGCGGTGTGCTGGGCGACGCGTTGGCCTACCTCGGAGCCGGAGATGAGCAGGACCTTGTCCGCGCCCTGGAACGCGGCGGTCAGGGTGGCTGGGTCGTTGTAGTCGGCCTTCCTGACCTGGACGCCGCGGGCGGTCAGGTCGGTGGCCTTCTCGGGGCTGCGGACGGCGGCGATGATCTCGTTCGCCGGGATCTTCCGCAAGAGGCCCTCCACCACCAAGTTGCCCAGGTGGCCGGTGGCTCCGGTGACGACGATCATGGGTGCTCCCTCGTGAACCGACTGTATGCTTACTCGTAGATTGCACTAACTTCTAGAAAGTGCCAACCCCGAGTGAGTGCTGTCACGATGGAGAGTGCTGTGTACGAGGTACCGTGAAAACATGAGCGAAATGCCCGTTCAGCCGACTGACGAGCACGCGCGGCTGGTGGCCGACGTGTTCGCCAGGGCGTGCACGTCGCGGGTGACGTTGGAGCACGTGACCGGTCGGTGGGGCACCCTGGCGATGGTCGCGCTGCTGGACGGCACGCTGCGGTTCAACGCGCTGCGCCGTCGGGTCAGCGGGGTGAGCGAGAAGATGCTCGCGCAGACGCTGCAAGCACTGGAGCGGGACGGGTTCGTGGTGCGGGAGGCGCAGCCGACGATCCCGCCGAAGGTCGAGTACAGCCTGACGGCCAGCGGTGAGCAGGCCGCCGAGCTGCTGCTGCGGCTGATCGACTTCGTCGAGGAGCGGATGCCAGAGGTGAGGGCGGCCAACGCCAGGTACGACGAGGCCAAGGGGCGTTAGCGCTTGGCCCGCTGCGCTCGCCGCGCGGTGCGGAAGACGTGGTGGATCGACGTCCGCCAGGCCGGGTGGGTCCGGACCAGGGTGAGGACGGTGCTCCGGCGTGTCCACCAGCGCAGGTTGGGTGCGACCAGCGTCGTCAGGTCGACCAGCGCCGCCGCGGCCCGCTCGTCCCACCGGGCGTACGCCGCCAGGTCGGCCAACTGGGACAGGGCCACGTCGCCGAACTCCGGATCGGCCAGCACCCGGTTGACCAGGGTTCTGACCTGGTCCGGGTAGTCCTCGGCGAACTCGCGCGAGTCGAGGTCGGACGGCACGATCCCGGTGATCCACATGCCGAGGCTCAGCGACACGGTGCGCAGGCCGTTGCGCCGGTTCTGGCCGTTCGTCCACGACACCACCGTGTTCAGCACGTGCTCGCGGTGCTCCTGGTCGCCCAGCATGGCCAGCACTCCCGCGACCACGGCGTTCTGCGGGGACGGCCGGTCGGTGCGGCCGATCTTGGCCAGTTGCAGCAACGCCGTCGGCAGGTCGCGCAGGCCGAAGGGGGAGCCGTAGACGGTGGCCGCCGTCCACTGCCGGTACGCCGAACCGCGGTCCGCCCAGTCCTCCAGCGTCTGGCGAACGAGGGGGAGCAGGTCGTGGTCGTCGGCGAGGTGCTCCAGCATCGCCGCGGCCAGCCTGCGCTGCGCCACGCTGGACCGCGTGGCGAGCTGGTCGACCAGCCTGAGCGGGTCGTGCGCGGGCACCTCCGCGATGATCGCGCACAGCGTTCGCCTGGTCGCGTCCGGGAAGCGTCCCAGCATCGCCGGGTCGCACATCCAGTCGGTCAGCACGTCCCGCGCCGACGGGAACTCGCCCCACACGTGCCAGAACACGGTCTTCGCCCAGTCCTGGCGTTCGAAGCGGACCGTTTCCTCGCGCAGCCCCGCGTGCCGGGGGTGGTCGCGGACCGTGGGCACCGCGCGGATGTCCCGGAGCAGGGCCTCCTTCGACTTCGCGAAGACCCGACGCGGGCGGAGTTTCTTGTCCTCGGGGAGTTCCGCGCTCCGGATGCGCTGGTCCAGGTTCATCCCGTGCCGCATCACCTCCTCGAAGGGCTGGTTCTCCAGCAGCGCCACGGCGAGCGCCTTCGGGATCTCGATCCCGTTCTGCTCCCCGAACCACTGCGCCACCGCGTCGCGGACGTCCTCCTCCAGTTCGGCGAGCGCCGACGGCGCGTCGAGCTCGCCGCGAGCCACCCGGATCGCCAGCCGGGCCGCCCTGACCGCCTTCTCCGGCCGGTCCTCGTCGGTCAACGCCTCGGCGAACTCGGACTTCAGCAGCGTCGACGGCTGTTCCGGCGCGTCCGGCTCGAGCTTCCTGATCGTGGCCTGCGCGACCTCCACCGCGGACGGTGGTGTCAACCCCACCGCGACGTCGTGCGCGGTGCCCACCACCTGGTTCCGCCGGTCGAGGACGATCACCAGCTCGCAGGCCTTCCCCCTGACCAGCGCGGCGAGGTTGTCGAACTCCCAGTCGGCGAAGGGGGTGCCGCCCGAGTCGCTCAGGTCCCAGATGTAGCCCTCCCCGCGGACGAGGTCGGATTCCTTGACCGAGCGCGGGGTGCGGTCGCGGTTCATCTCGATGACCGCCCCGCAGCCGGCGTCGACCAGCAGCCGTCGCGCGGTGAACATCCGGCCGCTTCCCCGGCCCCACAGCACGACCACGTGGTGTTCGCGCAGCAGCCTGCGCGCCTTGTCCATCTGCTGTGGTGCCACGAAGTGCTTTCGGACCTCGTCGATCTCCTCCGCGGTCGCGCGCCGCAGCATGAGGTCCGGCGCCGACCCCGTCGCATCGAGGATGGTCACGTTGCCCTTGACCGTGCCCGCCTGGAGCCCGTACATGTTGCCGTTGGTCGTGTTCGACCGGTCGAGGTCGGGGATCAGCCGCTGCTCGCCCGGTGACAGGGCGGCCTTGTCCTCGCCCGCGACCGGGGCGTCCTGCGGTTCGGTCATCGCGGTGCCGTGCCGAACGTGATGCCGCCGTACACCGTTTCCGCCTGGATCCCTTTCATGGTGCCGTTGACCAGGTTGACCACCCGACCGCGTTCCCGGTGCTCGGGCGTGGGCGGGGAGCTGGTCGCGGCACCGGCGTCGAAACCGGGGATCCGGATCCAGGCCGTGCTCGCGTACTCCTTGTCCTGCACCGACAACGGGGTGAACTCGCGCTGCCGGACCGTCCGGGTGTGGTTCCCGCTGAACGCGGTCCGCAGGGCGTGGTCCGAGATGATCAGCGCCGTGTTGGCGCCGTCGGCGCCCTGCTCTTCCAGGCAGCGCACGAAAATGCCCTTGAACGCCGACGAGTCCAGCAGCCTGCTGAGCGTGACCTTCGCGGCGTACAGGCCGGGCTCGTCACCCACCGGGCCGACCTCGACCGCGATCCGCAGCCGCACTTCCGGTTTCTGCCAACGGTTCCGCTCGGCCAGCGTGTCCTCCATGTCGTGCGCCAGGTCCAGCAGGACGCCCAGCCGTTCGCTCGGCAGGGTCAGGAGGGCGCCGTCGCCGGTCATCTCCCTGTCCAGCACTTCCGACGGCTCGATGTCGCTGCTCGCCAGCGCCCGGTCCAGCACGTCGTCCACGGTGCGGTGCACCGCCGCCAAGTGGTAGCCGGGATTCGCCGCCGATCCGACGACGTCCACGCCCAGCAACGCCCGGTGTTGTGGAACGAGTTCCACCGAGTACCTCCCCCTCCGATGATGTCGGGGCAGATTCTCGGGGCGTTCCGGTCGCCCTTCTCCCGGAAATCCGGGACTACGGGCGATCGGGCCCGCGGCGTGGTCGGGCGAGCAGCGCCTCCAGCTCGTCCGGCTCGGTGATCAGGTAGGCGAGCCGGTGCGTGGTGAGCAGGCCCGACGCGCGCAGCAGTGCGAGCGCGACCTCGACGTGCTTCTCGGAGGCGGCGACGGCCTGCGCGATGTCCCGCTGGCGCAGGCCCCGCACGAGCAGCCCCGAGGACGTCGGGGTGCCGACAGACCGCGCCCACCTCAGCAGCGTCATGCCGACCCTGGTCGGCACGTCGTGGGCCTGGTCGAGCTGGTGGTTGTCCGCGTCCCGCTGCCGGTCCGTCCAGGTCCGGGTGAGGAAGCGGCGCACCGCGACGTTCTCGTCCACCAGCCGGAGGAACGTGCCCGCAGCCACCCGCACGGCCCACCCGTCCAGCACGGCCAGCACCTCCGCGCTGCGCGGTTGGCCGCTGAGGACGCCGTTCTCGCCGATCAGCGCTCCGGGGCCGAGGACGTTCGCCACGGTCTCGACGCCGTCGACGCCCGAGAGGACGACCTTCACCAGCCCGGCCTCGACCAGCAGCACCTTGTCGCTGGCGGCGCCCACCGCGATCAGGCGGTCGCCCCTCCGGAACGGCGTCGAGCGGCCCGCGGCCCGCAACGCGTCGCGACCCCTGTCGACCGGTTGACCGCTCACAGCCCCATGCTGCCGAAGTCGGTGGGCTTTGCGGCACGGCTGGGAGCGGTTCACCCCTTTGGTCGTTCAGGGGCGTTGTTGATCAGGTGTGTTCGACGCCACTGTTGACCTTTGTTCGTTCCTGAAACCGTTTGTTCACTGCGCCGAGTCCCCGGCCAGCGGGTTCACACTCCTGAAGATCAGGTCCTTCGGGGTTCCGAAAATGGTCTGAACCCTTGACTGGTCTATACCACCTGCGGTTCACTGTGTCACCGGTCACAGGAATTCGTCGGACGAGTCGGCTCGTCCGGTCTGTTCGGCGTGCCTGGAAACCGGCCTTGTCGTCAAAGATGTGCGGCCCTGCAACCGCACGAGGGAGTGATCAAGTGTCGAGGCTTCGCATCATCGCCGCGTTCGCCGCGGTGGCCTGCGCGACCGCGCTGGCGGTCGTCCTGCCGACCTCGGCGACGGCCACCAGCAGCGTCAGCGCGGCCGCCTGCGACTACCCGAGCTGGGTGGCCGGTCGGAACTACGTCACGGGCAACATCGTGAAGTACACCGACGGCAAGTTCTACATCGCCGAGCACGACAACCCCGGCTACGACCCGATCATCAGCACGTGGTTCTGGGACCCGTTCGCCTGCGACGGCGGCGGGAACACGCCCACCTGCGACTACCCGAACTGGGTGGCCGGTCGGAACTACGTCACGGGCAACATCGTGAAGTACACCGACGGCAAGTACTACATCGCCGAGCACGACAACCCCGGCTACGACCCGATCATCAGCACCTGGTTCTGGGACCCGTTCACCTGCGGTGGTGGCACGACGCCTCCGCCGATCCCCGGTGGCTTCGTGGTCTCGGAAGCGCAGTTCAACCAGATGTTCCCCGGTCGGAACTCCTTCTACACCTACAGCGGTCTGACGGCGGCGCTCAGCGCCTACCCGGCGTTCGCGAACAGCGGCAGCGACACGGTCAAGAAGCAGGAAGCGGCCGCGTTCCTGGCGAACGTGAACCACGAGACCGGCGGTCTGGTCCACATCGTGGAGCAGAACCAGGCGAACTACCCTCACTACTGCGACACCAGCCAGTCCTACGGCTGCCCCGCTGGTCAGGCCGCGTACTACGGTCGCGGGCCGATCCAGTTGAGCTGGAACTTCAACTACAAGGCCGCGGGCGACGCCCTCGGCATCAACCTGCTCGGTGACCCGTGGCAGGTCGAGCGGAACGCGTCGGTCGCCTGGAAGACCGGCCTCTGGTACTGGAACACGCAGTCCGGCCCCGGCACCATGACCCCGCACAACGCGATGGTCAACGGCGCCGGGTTCGGCGAGACGATCCGCAGCATCAACGGCAGCCTGGAGTGCGGCGGGCGCAACCCCGCCCAGGTCCAGAGCCGCGTGGACGCGTACAACCGGTTCGTCGGGATCCTCGGCACCAGTGCGGGCAACAACCTGTACTGCTAGTCAGGGCAACGCGTGAACGGGGTGCGGCCTTCCGGGGCCGCACCCCGTTCTGCTGTCCGGGCACCGCGCCGTCAGTTGGCCACGGCGGGCTGATCCGTGGGGATGTCCAGCACGGTCCAGAGGACCATCCGGTCGGAGCTGACCCTGGTCTCGCCCATGCGGAAGTCGCAGATCGCGATGGACGCGATGTTGTGCCGCAGCGTCAGCCGTTCGCTGGTCGCGAGGCGGGCGGAGGTGCGGACGCCGATCGACAGCTCCCGGTCCCGGCGGCGCAGCACCAGCGAGACGGAGGCGTCGTCGTCCGTGTGCGTGACCATCTCGCCCGCGACCTGCGGCGCGATCTCCAGCAGCGACGACACGCCCCAGCGGCGACACGCCCGTTCGGTGATCTCCTCGGCGACGTGCGGCCTGCACCGGCAGCCGGGCAGCGGCTCGGTGACCTGGTCGCCGTGCCGCAGCGCCGCCACGGCCGCCAGCGCGGCGTCGGTCGTGCGGAACCTCGGCATGTGGCGGGGCAGCCCCTTGGCGTCGAGCAGCGCCGCGACCTCGGGGTTGTCGACGACCATCATCAGCGGGGTGCCGGGCCAGCGGGCCGCGGACGTCCACACGATGTCGAACGCCACCAGCAGCACGGGACAGCGGACCACGAGGTCGTCCAGTTCCACGACGACGCCGAGCGGCTCCCGGCCCGCGTGGTCGAGCAACTCGTCCTGGACGCGCAGGTAGGTCGACCAGTCGAGCCTGCCCGCCACCGTCACCACCAGCACCCCGTCGCGGTGCCGGGTGGTGATGCGCAACTCGTCTTCCACTGCCATCAGACCAGGGTCCGACGTGCCCGTGTCCCCCGTCCAGGGGGTAATTACCCGTGTTGTCCAGCCCCACCGGAACACCGGATTGACCGGTTGTCGGCCCGACCATATGGTGCCGGCGTGGGAGCTTCCGTCTCGTCCGGCCACGTCGGCACCCTCCCCGCCAGCACCACGGGTCTCACCGGTCGAAAGCAGGACTCGGCCGAGGTCAAGCGGCTGCTGGCGAAGGCGAGGCTGGTCACCCTGACCGGCGTCGCCGGGGTGGGCAAGACGAGGCTCTCCCTGCGCGTCGCCGCGGACCTGCGCCGGGCCTTCGCCGACGGCGTGTGGTTCGTCGAGCTCGCCCACATCGTCGACGCGGACCTGCTCGCGCACACGGTCGTCGAGGCGCTGGGAGCCCGCGACGGCACCGGCCGGGACCAAACCGCCGTGCTCGTCGCGCACCTGCGGGACCGGCAGGCGCTGCTCGTCCTCGACGGGTGCGAACACCTCCTGGACGCCGTCGCCGACCTCGCGGGCACGCTGCTGCGCGCGGCTCCCGGCCTCCGCCTGCTCGTGACGAGCCGGGAGCGGCTCGACGTCGAGGGCGAGCACCTGTGGCGGGTGGCGCCGCTGGCGCTGCCCGACCCCCAGCGCCCCGAGCGGGGGACGCGGTACGCGGCGCTCGACCTGTTCGCCGACCGCGCCGCCGCCGTGGTCCCCGACTTCGCGCTGACCCCCGACAACGAGCTGCTGGTCGCGGAGATCTGCCACCTGCTCGGCGGCATCCCGCTGGCCATCGAACTGGCCGCCGTCCTGCTGCGGCTGCTGCCGCTGGAGCACCTGCGCGACGGGCTGCACGACACCTACCGCGTGCTCGCCGCGGGCAGGCGCGGCGGGCTGCCGCGGCACCAGACGCTGAGCGCCGCCGTTGAGTGGAGCTACGCCCTGTGCACCGAGCAGGAGCAGAGCCTGTGGCGGCGGGTGTCGGTGTTCTCCGGGAGCTTCGGCCTCGAAGCCGCCGAGGACGTGTGCGACGGCGACCTCGAGGTGCTCGGCGCGCTCGCCGACAAGTCCGTGCTGATCGTCGAGCAGGGCGTCGACGGGGTGCGGTTCCGGCTGCTGGAGCCGCTCCGCCAGTTCGGCCGCGACCGGCTGCGGGCCGTCGACGAGGAGGAGTCGTTGCGGCGCAAGCACCGCGACCACTTCGTCGCGCTCGCCGAACGCGGTGAGCGCGAGTGGTTCGGCCCCGACCAGCCCGACGTGCAGGACCGCACCCGCCTGGACCACGCCAACCTGCGCGTCGCGCTGGACCACTGCCTCGGCTCGCCGGAGGAGCACCTGGCCGGGCTGCACCTCGTCGGCACGCTGTGGTTCTACTGGGCGGGGTGCGGCGCGCTCGGCGAGGGCCGGAGGTGGGTCGACCGGGTGCTGGCGCTCGACACCGGACCCGGCCGCCGCCGCGCGAAGGTGCTGTGGGTGGGCGGGTACCTCGCGACCTTGCAGGGCGACCTCGACGCGGCGGTGTCGATGCTGGAGGAGTGCCGGGAGTACGCGGAGGAGGCCGGTGACGAGTCCGCGCTCGCGTACTCGACCCACCGGTTGGCGTGCACGATGTTGGTCGGCGACGACCTCGACCGCGCGGCCGGGCTGTTCGAGGAGGCGTTGGCCAGCTACCGGAGGCTGGGGCTGTTCGACAGCAACGTGCTGCTGGCGCGGGTCGAACTCGGCATCGTGGCGGTGTTCCGCGCCGACTTCGAGCTGGCGGCCTCGCTGTGCGAGGAGGCGCGGGACCTGGGGGAGCGGTACGGCGAGCAGTGGGCCACCGCGTACGCGACGTGGGTGCTGGCCATGTGCGCGTTCGTCCGGGGCGACTGGGACCGGTCGGAGGCGTTGGCGCGCGAGTGCCTGCGGGTGAAGCGGACGTTCGACGACCTGCTCGGGATGGTGCTGGCGATCGAGGTGCTGGCCTGGAGCGCCGCCGGGCGCGGTGCGGCCGAGCGGGCGGCGACCCTGCTCGGGGCCGCGCACCGGATCTGGCAGTCCGTGGGGTACCCGATGTTCGGGTCGCGGCACTTCGGCGCGCCGCACGGGGACTGCGAGCGGGCGGCCATCGACGTGCTGGGCGACCGGGCGTTCGGGCGGGCGCTGCGGCGGGGGATGGCGTTCGGGCTCGCGGAGGCGGTGCGGTTCGCGTTGGAGGAGCCCGTCCTCGCGGTGGTGGAGGAAGCGCCGACGCCGTTGACGCGGCGCGAGCAGGAGGTCGCCGACCTGGTGGCGGGCGGGCTGTCGAACAAGGACATCGCGGTGCGGCTGGTGATCGCTCGACGGACCGCGGAGGGCCACGTCGAGCGGATCCTCCAGAAGTTGGGGTTCAGCTCCCGCACGCAGATCGCTAACTGGATCGCTGAGCGGGCTCGGGTGGCTGGAGGCTAGGCGTCCCGCTGGTCCGGTCGTCGCGCCTCGGGGCGGCGGTCGGGCGGCGCCTGCTCGTGCGTTCGATCCACCACTCGGCCAGGAGCAGGTTGACCACCCAGCTCAGCCACACGGTCGCGGTGAACGCGGGCATCATCAGCGCTTCCGCCTCGGCGTCCGTCGAGGTGATCAGCGGGACGACCACGGCGATCATCAGCACGCCCCACAGGCGGTTGACCACGATCGACATGCCCAGCGCGAAACTGCGGATCATCCACCTGCGGTGCTCCTGGAAGCGCCGCTGCCTGGCCATCCGGAAACCCGCGACGGTCGTCGCGAACCAGACCGTCGACAGCAGCAGGTTGCCCGCGGAGCCGACGAAACCGGTGTGGCCGTAGATGGAGACCGGGATGGCCAGGACGGCGGCGGGCAGGGCCGTGGAGACGTAGGCGCGGCCGAGCAGGCGGTGGATCGACGGGTACCTGGAGCGGAACCAGGGCCAGACCTGGAAGCAGCTCGCCAGCAGGGCGACCGAGCCCAGGAAGATGTGCAGCACCAGTGCCGGGTAGTGCAGCGGCGCGTTCTCCCGGATGGGCAGCAGGGACCGCGTCGGGTCAAGGGTCAGGTAGCGCGGGACGGAGAAGGCCAGGAAGGCCACGGTCACGAACAGCAGTGGCGCGATCCACGGACGGCGCCAGAAGGCCACGGTGGTGCTCATTTCGATTCCCCCTCGGTGTGCGGTCAGCCTCCCCGGCCGAGCGGCCCCGGCGCTTCGGTCAAACCGACTGAGGTCGGTACTAGAGTCGTCGGGTGATCCACGGGCGTCAGGCCGAGCAGGACGTCGTCGCCGCGCTGCTGGCGGGCGCGGCGGAGGGGCGCGGCGGGGTGCTGGTGCTGCGCGGTGAGGCGGGGATCGGGAAGAGCACGCTGCTGCGCCACGCGGTCGCGGGCGCGCCCGGCGCGCTGGTGCTGAGCTGCGCGGGCGTGGAGTCGGAGGTCGCACAGGCGTTCAGCGGGCTGCACCAGTTGGTGCGGCCGGTCCTGCGGCACGTCGACGGGCTGCCCCCGGCGCAGGCCGACGCGCTGCGCGGGGCGTTGGGGATCGCGGACGGGGGCGCGTCCGAGTTCGTCGTGTCGGCCGCGCTGGTGGCCCTGATCGCCGCCGTGGCCGCCGAGGGGCCGCTGCTGCTGGTCGTGGACGACCTCCAGTGGCTCGACCGGGCGTCCGCCGGTGCGCTGCTGTTCGCGTGCCGACGCCTCGTCGACGAGCCCGTCGCGGTGCTGCTCGCGGTCCGCGATTCCACTGTGGACACATCGGACCTGCCCCAGGTGGTGTTGGAGGGGCTGGCGAAGCCCGACGCGGCCCGGCTGCTGGAGGACCGCGGGCAGGAGTGGCCGGGTGACGCCGTGCTCTCCGCGACCGGCGGGAACCCGTTGGCGCTGGTGGAACTCGCGGAGCACGACGACCTGGGCCCGGTGGTCGCGGACTTCGCGCTGACGGGGACCGTCCCGGTGGGAACGCGGGTGCGCAAGGCGTTCCTGCGGCGGGTGCTGGCGCTGCCGCCGTCGGCGCGGTCGCTGCTGCTGGTCGCGGCGGCCGAGGACACCGGGCGGTTGGACACGGTGCTGGGCGCCGCGCGGCGCCTCGGCGTGGCCGACGACGCGCTCGGCGCCGCGGAGGAGTCCGGGTTGCTCACCGTGGTGGGGACGGAGTTGCGGTTCCGCCACCCGCTGGTGCGGTCGGCCGTGTACGCCGACGCGACGTTCCACCGCCGTCGGGCCGCGCACCTGGCCATCGCGGACCAGCTCGGGTCGAGCACGGACCGGGCCACCTGGCACCGGGCCGTCGCCGCGACCGGGCCGGACGAGCGGCTGGCCGAGGCGGTGGAACGCGGTGCGGACGAGGCTCGCCGCCGGGGCGGGGAAGCCGCCGCGGTGGCGGTGCTGCGCCGGGCGGCGCGGTTGAGCGAGACGGTGGACGGGCGGCGGCGCAGGCTGGTGACGGCGGCGTTCGTCGCGCTGGACTCGGGTCAGCCGGACGTCGCGAGGGCGCTGGTCGGCGAGGTGATGGTGGACCGCGTTCCCGCGGTCACGCTGGCGCAGCTCAACGGCACCGTCGAGCTGTACAGCGGCGACCCGGCGGTGGCCTTCGGGCACCTGATGAGGTGCGGCGAGCTGCTGGCCGACGACGACCCGGAGGAAGCGGCGTGGACGTTCACGCTGGCCTCGTCCGGCGCCTTCCTCGCGAGCGACATGATCGGCGCGCGGACGGCCACCGAGCGGATCCTCGACCTCGACTGCTCACCCGCCACGCTCCGGGCGGCACGGGCGCTCCTGGACGGCGTGATCACGTCGCAGGAGCTGTGGGAGCTGCCGGGTGACCTGGCCGAGCACCAGCCGGACGGTGGTGAGCGCACGTGGATGTGGGCCACGGTCATCGCCTGGCTCGGCTCCGACCAGCGTGAGGCCCGCAAGCTCGCCGAGGCCGCGGGGGCCAGGCTGCGGGCCGTGGCCGCGACCGGCGCGATCTCGGAACTGCTGTACTACCAGGCCGACATCGCCTACCGGCTCGGGTTGTGGCCCGAAGGGGTCGCGCACGCCGAGGAGGGCGTCCGGTTCTCCCACGAGGCAGGGCAGCGCGGGTGGACCGCGAACCTGCTCGCCGTGCTGGCCCGGTTCGCCGCCGCGCGCGGTGACGCCGTGGCGTGCAAGGAGTACGCCGAACGCGCGCTCGCCATCGCGGTGCCGCTGCGGCAGCACGCTGCGGCGGGGATGGTGCGGGCGGCGCTCGGCCTGCTCGCGCTGGGGGACGGCGACGACGCCGGGGCGTTCGCCCTGCTGGCCGAACTGGACGTCCAGCCGCTGATGACGGTCGGCGCGCTGACCGACGTCGTCGAGGCCGCGGTGCGCGTCGGCGAGCGCGACCTGGCGCTGCGGCACGTGGAGTGGTTCGAGAAGTGGGCCGGTGACCGGGTGTGGACGCGGGAACGGCTGCACCAGTGCCACGCGCTGCTCTCCGACGACCCGGAACCGCACCACCTGGGGGCACTGTCCACAGAGGATGGCCGCGACCGGCCGTTCGTCCGCGCCAGAACACACCTGCTGTACGGGGAATGGCTGCGGCGCGAGCGGCGCGGGGTCGACGCGCGGGTCCACCTGCGGGCCGCGGCCGAGCTGTACGGCGGCCTCGGCGCCACCGCGTGGACCCGGCGGGCGGAGGGTGAACTGCGCGCGGCGGGTGGATCGTTCCAGCGCGACGCCGGAACGCTTACCCCTCAGGAGTTGCAGGTCGCCCAGCTCGCCGCCGTCGGCTACAGCAACCGCGAGATCGGGGAGCGCCTGCACCTGAGCCCGCGCACCGTCGGCTCGCACCTCTACCGCGTGTTCCCGAAGCTCGGCGTGACCTCCCGCGGCCAGTTGCGGAACCTCGACCTCGACGCTCAGTGACGGGCGTTCGGGTCTTCTTCAGGTATCGATCCGACCAGATGTATCCCCAACGCAACCTGGACGGCGTAGTCTCGGTGGGTACCGACCTGCGCCTTTACCGGTGCGGGGCGGGCGCCAAACCGGAATCGCGTCATCCCCCGCGGCGATTCCGGAACCGGATGAGGAGCACCTTTGATCACGGAACGACGAATCGGACCTGTGCGTGAGCGCGACCGGTTGGCCGAGGCACGCGCCGACGAGAAGATCCAGACGGTGATCCAGAACGGCAAGGCCGCCCGCACGGTGGCCGATCACGCCGACAACGCCGACGACTGCCAGCGCCTGCTGGAGATGCTCGGGTTGGAAGCCATGGAAGGCAAGCGTTCTTAGCTGGTGAGAGACCTGACGGGGCCTGATCCTCGAAACGGGCCCCGTCAGATCCAGCCTTCCTCCCACGCCAGGCGTGCCGCTTCGTGCCTGGTGCTCACGTTGAGCTTGGTCATGGCCGAGGACAGGTAGTTCCGCACCGTTCCGGCGGCCAGGTTCGACTCGCGTGCGATGCCCGCCACCGGGCCGCCGCGCAGCGCGTGGCGCAGCACTTCGAGTTCGCGCGCCGTGAGCGGGCAAGCACCCTCGGTCAACGCGGCCGCCGCGATGTCCGAGTCCACGTACCGGCTGCCCGCCCGCACGTCCCGCAGGATCGACGCCAGTCGGGACGCCGGTGTGGTCTTCGGCACGAATCCACGCACCCCCGCGGCCAGCGCGCGCTTCAACACGCCCGGCCGGGCGTGCCGGGTGACGAGGACGACCACGAGGTCCGGCACGTCCCGAACGGCCTCCGCCGCACGCACCCCGTCACGGCCCGGCATCTCCAGGTCGAACACCGCGATGTCCGGTCGGTGCTCGCGCACGGCCCGCACCGCCGCGTCGCCGTCGCTGACCTCCGCGACGACCGTGATGTCGTCCTCCAGTTCCAGCAACGCCGCCAGCGCGCCGCGGATCAGGTCCTCGTCGTCGGCCAGCACCACGCGGATCACGCGCGCACCCCGGCACTACCGGAGAGCTCGTACCCGTCCTCCGCGGTAGGGCCCGCGTCGACCCGGCCACCCGCCGCCGCGAACCGCTCGCGCAGACCGGCCAGTCCCGATCCCGCCTGCTCCTCCGGGACGCCCGCCACGCCGTCGTTCTGGAGGCGCACCCGCACTTCCTCCCCTCGCACGGAGATCAGCACCGTGCACCGCTCGGCCTTGCTGTGCCGCAACACGTTCGTCGTGCCCTCCCGGACGAGCGCGCCGAACAACTGCTGGAGCTGCTCCGGCACCTCGCCCGCGTCGCCGACGACCGTCGTCGTGATGCCGACCGCCTCCAGGATGCCGACGGCGTTGGTGATCTCCGTGCCCAGGTCCGCCCGCCGGTAGCCCTGCACGACCTCGCGGGTCTCCGCCAACGCCGTCCGCGCCAGGTCCGCGATCTCGGCCGCCAGCTTGCGCGCGGTCTCGTCGTCCCGGCCGACCAGCCGCTCGGTCAGCTCCCCCTTGAGCGCGATGGCCTGGAGGTTGTGGCCCTGGATGTCGTGCAGGTCGGCGGCGAACCGCAGCCGCTCCTCGGCCACGGCCAGCGCCCGCGCGGTGTCGCGGGCCCGGTCGAGTTCCTGGACCAGCCGCCAGAACCACATCGTCGTCAGCTCGACGAACGCGAGCGTGGCGACGAGGGCGACCACCCCGATCACGTCGTCCGCGCCGGTCTCCGCGTTGCCCCAGGCGCCGACCGTGACGATCGCGGCGGTGCCGCCGACCCCGATGGCGACGCGCGCGGCCATCGGCGTCAGCAGGGCGACGTGCGCGATCACGGCGCCGGGCACGAACGCCCACAGGCCGCTCACCGGGTGCTGGGTCGACACGACGGCCCACGAGCCGAGCGCGACCGCGAACGTCGCGGCGTGCTCCGGCCACCGGACGCTCCCCGAACCGCCGCGCATGGCCAGCGACAGGTACCTGGAGTGCTGCACGACGACCACGGCCAGCGCCAACGCCAACCCGGTCGTCCTGACGGCGCCGTAGCCGCTGGTGGCCAGGTCCAGCGTCCCGCCCAACGTCAGCAGCGCCGGACCCATGGCCAACGAGAACCAGGTGTACTGGCGCAGTCGACCCATCGGGTTGCTCACAGCACGAACCTACGGACACCGGGCCGCCCGCGTCTGCTGACATTTGTCACCGGAACCGGTGTTCTCCGGCACTACGCCCGCGCCGGGCGCGCGACCACCATTGTGGACATGACGAATCCGGTGATCCAGGTCGAGGGGCTGCGGTGCTCCTACGGCGACTTCGAAGCCGTGCGAGGGGTCGACTTCGAAGTCGCCCAGGGAGAGCTGTTCGGGCTGCTGGGCACGAACGGCGCGGGCAAGACGACCACGATGGAAGCCGTCGAGGGGCTGCGGAAGGCGACACAGGGGACCGTGCGGGTGCTCGGTTCCGACCCGCTGACCGACCGCGGGGTGGTCCGGCCGCGGATCGGGATCATGTTGCAGGACAGCGGTTTCCCCGGTGACCTGACGGTCGCGGAGATGGTCGCGTTCTGGCAGGCCACCAGCAGCCGCGCGTCCGACGCCGCCTCGGCCATCGAGGCGCTGGACCTCGCGCACCGCCGGGACGTGCGGATCAAGCAGCTCTCCGGCGGTGAACGGCGCAGGCTCGACCTGCTGCTCGCCACGCTCGGCAAGCCCGAGGTGCTGTTCCTCGACGAGCCGACGACCGGGCTCGACCCGGAGTCCCGGCTGCGCGTCTGGGAGGTCGTGCGCGGCCTGCTGGCCGAGGGGACGACGGTCGTGCTGACCACGCACTACCTGGAGGAGGCCGAGTCGCTCGCCGAGCGGATCGCGATCATGCACGCGGGCCGGATCGCCGTGTCGGGCCGGGTGTCGGACGTGCTGGCGCGGCAGCCCGCGCGCATCGGCTTCGACGTGCCCGCCGGGTTCGACGTCGGGGTGCTCCCGATGCTGCGCGGTGACGTCGTGCACGAGCCGTCCGGCCGCGTCGAGGTGCGCACCGGCGAACTCCAGCGCGACCTCGGCGAACTGCTCGACTGGGCACGCGGCGACGGCCGGGTCCTGACCGGCCTGCGGGCCAACCACGCCTCGCTCGAAGACGTGTTCCACGCCGTCCGGGCCGACGAGAAAGTGATGTCCCGATGATCCTCGCACTGAGCCGCACCGAGCTGACCCTGTTGCTGCGCAACAAGACCGCCGCCTCGCTGGCGTTGGCGATGCCGCTGCTGATCGGCGCGCTGCTGATGGTGAACGGCCCGTCCGGCTGGACGTTCATCATCGTCCTGCAACTGGTGATGATGCTCGGGTTCACCGTCTACATGACCGTCACGACGTCGCTCGTCAGCCGCCGCCAGGACCTCTACCTCAAGCGCTTGCGCACCGGCGAGGCCTCCGACCAGGTGGTGGTCGCGGGCCTGCTCGTGCCGACGGTCGTGCTCGGCCTCGTGCAGGCCGTGGTGCTGATGGGGATGAGTAAGATCGCGGGCGCGCCGCTGCCGGAACGCCCGCTGCTGCTGGCGCTCGCGGTCGTCGGCGGCACCGCGATGTGCTGCGCGGTCGGTGTCGCCACCAGCGGCATCACTTCGACCCCCGAACTCGCCCAGATCACCACCGCCCCGTTCTTCTTCGCCCTGTTCGGCGGCGCGATCTGGGCGCTGGTGACCGACACCGTCGACTACCGCGTGCTGCTGGTGCCCGGCGGCCAGGTCGCCGAGCTGATCAAGGCCGCCTGGGGCGGGCCGACGGACAACGTGGGCATGGCGCTGGCCGCACTCGTCGCGTGGGTCGCGATCGGGTCCGGCCTCGCCATCCGCTACTTCCGCTGGGAACCCCGCTCCTAGGCCCCGAACTCCTGGTCGATGAGGGCGAACATCTCGTCGTCGTCGGCCGCGTCGATCTGGTCGACGATGCTGGTCCCGCCGCCCGACGGCGCGCAGCGGGTCAGCAGGGACTGGAGGCGCCCGACCACGGCGGCGCGGGTGTCGCCGTCGAGGTCGGTCCTGGCCACCGCGTTCTCCAACTGGGCCAGTTCGTCCAGCACCGGGACGTGGACCTGGTCGTCCAGTTCCAGCGCGGTGCGCAGGAACTCGACCAGCGCGGTCGACGTGGGGTAGTCGAAGATGAGCGTCGCGGGCAGGGCCAGACCCGTGGAGGAGCCGAGGGTGTCGCGCAGCTCCACGGCGCTCAGCGAGTCGAAGCCCAGGTCGCCGAACGCGCGATCCGGTTGCACCGCCTCGATCCCGCTGTGGCCGAGCACGGCGGCCACCCGCGAGCGGACCAGGTCCATCAGGTGGCGGTCCTGCTCCATCGGGGTCAGCGCCGCCAGTTCGCCCACCAGGGTCGAGCGGTCCGGGGTGGCGGCCCGCGGGGCCTGCGCGACCTCCGGCAGGTCGGCGATCAGCGGACTGGGCCGGGCGGCGGTGAACACGGCCGCGAACCTCTGCCAGTCGACGTCGGCGACCGTGACGGTGGTGTCGTGCTGGGCCAGCGCTTCTCCCAGCGCCGTCAGCGCCTGCGCGGACGGCAGGGCCACGACACCGCGCAGGCGCAGGGCTTCCGTGGCCTCGGCGTCGGCCATGCCGCCACCGGCCCACGGGCCCCAGGCGACCGACAGGGCTGCCGCGCCGCGGGCCGACCGGGCTTCCGCCAGGCCGTCCAGCGCGGCGTTCGCCGCGGAGTAGGCGGCCTGGGCTCCGCTGCCCCAGGTGGCCGAGATGGAGGAGAACAGGACGAACGCGTCCACGTCGCCCACCAGCTCGTCGAGGTGGCGGGCACCGGTGACCTTGGCGGCCAGCACGGCGTCGAACTCGTCGGTGTCGTGCTCGTGGATGGGGCGGACCAGTTCGGTGCCCGCCGCGTGGAACACGGAGGTCGGCGGGTGTTCGGCGACCAGCGCGGCCACGGCGGCGCGGTTGGTCGTGTCGCACGCGGCGACCGTGACGCGGGCGCCGAGCGCTTCCAGTTCGGCGGTCAACCCGGCCGCGCCGGGCGCCTCGGGGCCCCTGCGGGAGGTGAGGACCAGGTGGTCGACGCCCGCCGCGGCGAGCCAGCGGGCGACGTGACCGCCGAGCGCGCCGGTGCCGCCGGTGATGAGCGCGGTGCCACCGGGCGTCCACGGCCGGGCGTTCGCACGGGCCGGGGCGTGGGCCAGCCTGCGGCCGAAGACCCCGCCCGCGCGGATGGCCACCTGGTCCTCGCGGCCCGCCAGCACGGTGAGGAGCCGGTGCAGGCCTTCACCGTCCATCGTGGACGGCAGGTCGACCAGCCCACCCCAGCGCTCGGGGTGTTCCAGTGCGACGACCCGGCCCAGGCCCCACACGGCGGCCTTGAGGGGGTCGACGTGGTCGTTGCCGGTCGACACCGCGCCGCGGGTCAGGCACCACAGCGGTGCGTCGAGGCCCGCGTCGCCGAGGGCTTGGACGAGCACGAGGGTCGCCTCGGGGTCGCGGGCCAGCGCCAGGACGCCGTCGGCCGGACCGGCGTCGGCGATGGACTTCGCCAGCGCGCCGCGGTCGGAGTAGGCGTCGACCGGGACGACGTCGAGGCCGTGGGCGGCCAGACCCGCGAGGAGGGCGGCCTCGTGCAGGTCCGCGACGACCAGCCAGCGGCCGGACGCGGTGGTGGAGCCGGGGTCGACGGGCTGCCAGCGGGCGCGGTAGCGCCAGCCGTCCACCGCCGAGCGCTCGCGGCTGCCGCGCCGCCACGTGGACAGCGCGGGCAGGACGTCCCGCAGCGGCAGGTCGCCGGACAGGTCGAGACCCGCCAGCGAGGCCAGGTCCTCCTGCTCGACGGCGGCCCAGAACTCGGCGTCCGCCGCGGCGCTCGCGCTCGACCTCGGTGCGGCGTCGAGCCAGAAGCGGTCGTGCTGGAACGCGTACGTCGGCAGGGCGACGCGCTGGGCGCCGGTGTCCGCGAACATCCCGGCCCAGTCCACGTCCACGCCGCGGGCGTGGACCTTGCCCAAGGCCTTGAGCAGCGTGCGCGGTTCCGACCGGTCCGCGCGCAGGGCCGTGACCAGCACGGCCTGCTGGACGCTGTCCGCGCCCATCGCGGTGAGCACACCGTCCGGGCCCAGTTCGAGGAACGTGCCGACGCCCTCGGCTTCGAGGGTGGTGACCGCGTCGGCGAAGCGGACGGCCTCGCGGACGTGGCGGACCCAGTACTCGGGCGAGGTGATCTCCTCGGCGGTGACGAGCTTCCCGGTCAGCGTCGAGACGATCGGGACGCGCGGGGCCGCGTAGTCGAGGCCCTTCGCCACCACCTGGAACTCGTCGAGCATGTCGTCCATGCGCGGTGAGTGGAACGCGTGGGAGACGGTGAGGCGCTTGGACTTGCGGTCGCCGAACCGGCTGATCACGGCGGTGACCGCGTCCTCGTCGCCGGAGACGACGACGGACGTGGGGCCGTTGACGGCGGCGATGGACACGCGGTCGGTCAGGTGGGGCAGTACCTCGTCCTCTGTGGCCTGCAAGGCGATCATCGCGCCGCCGGTCGGGAGGGCCTGCATGAGCTTGCCGCGCGCGGCGACCAGGGTCGCGGCGTCTTCCAGGGACAGGACCCCGGCGACGTGGGCGGCGGCGAGTTCGCCGATCGAGTGGCCAGCGAGGAACTCCGGTGTGACGCCCCAGGATTCGACGAGTCGGTAGAGCGCGACCTCGAGCGCGAACAGGGCGGGCTGGGTGAACTCGGTCTGGTTGAGCAGGTCGGCGTTGGTGAAGGCCTCGCGGACGCGGGGATCGAACTGGTCGCACACCGCGTCGAACGCCTGCGCGAACACCGGGTAGGCGGCGTGGAGTTCCTGGCCCATCCCGATCCGCTGGCTGCCCTGGCCGGTGAACAGCACCGCCAGCCTGCCGCCGGACGCCGAGCCCGCGTCGATCGTGGCGAGTTCGCGGACGAGGTCTTCGTGGGTCTCGGCGACGACCACGGCCCGGTGCTCGAACAGCGACCGGGTGGTGGCCAACGAGAAGCCCAGGTCGGTCAGGTCGGTCGGCGGCAGCGCCGCGACGCGGTCCGCCTGTGCCCGCAACGATTCCGGCGACCTGGCGGACAGCACGACCGGCACCAGCGGCAACGGCTTGCGCTGCGCAGCCCCACCGACGGGCCGGGAAGGACCAGAGCTGCCGAAGCCGCTGGTCGCGGCTTCGGGCGCCTGCTCCAGGATCAGGTGCGCGTTGGTGCCGCCGATGCCGAACGCGGACACACCCGCACGACGCGGGTTGCCGGTTTCGGGCCACGCCCGCGCGTCGGTGAGCAGCTCGACCGCGCCGGAAGCCCAGTCGACGTGCGGGGAGGGCTCGTCCACGTGCAGGGTCTTGGGCGCGATGCCGTGCCGGATCGCCTGGACCATCTTGATCACGCCCGCGACACCCGCGGCGGACTGGGCGTGGCCGATGTTGGACTTGAGCGAGCCGAGCAGGACGGGGTTCTCGCGGTCCTGGCCGTAGGTCGCGAGCACGGCCTGCGCCTCGATCGGGTCGCCGAGCTTCGTGCCGGTGCCGTGCGCCTCGATCACGTCGACGTCGGCGGGCGAGAGGCCGGAGTTGGCGAGGGCCTGGCGGATGACGCGCTGCTGGGACGGGCCGTTGGGGGCGGTCAGCGTGCTGGACGCGCCGTCCTGGTTGACCGCCGAACCCCGCACCACGGCGAGCACGTCGTGCCCGTTGCGCCGCGCGTCCGACAGGCGTTCGACCAGGAGCATCCCGACGCCCTCGGCCCAGCCGGTGCCGTCGGCGCCCGCGGCGAACGCCTTGCAGCGGCCGTCGGCCGACAGACCGCTCTGCTTGGCGAACTCCTCGAAGAGGGCGGGGGTGGACAGGACCATCACGCCGCCCGCGAGGGCGAGGTCGCACTCACCGCGCCGCAGCGCCTGAGCGGCCAGGTGCAGCGCCACCAACGACGACGAGCACGCCGTGTCGACGGTCATCGCCGGGCCTTCGAGGCCGAACGTGTAGGCGATGCGGCCGGACATGACGCTGGGCGTGCTGCCGGTGAGCAGCAGGCCCGCCAGCTCGTCGGGGACGGTGACGCCGCCGCTGCCGTAGTCCGTGGCGCTGCCGCCGATGAAGACACCGGCCTGGCTGCCGCGCAGCGCGGCCGGGTCGAGCCCGGCGCGTTCGAAGGTCTCCCACGTGGTTTCCAGCAGCAGCCGCTGCTGCGGGTCCATCGCGAGGGCTTCACGGGGGGAGATGCCGAAGAACGCCGGGTCGAAGTCCGTGGCGTGGTCGACGAAACCGCCGCCCGCGACGTCGAAGTCGAAGTCCTCCACGGCCCAGCCGCGGTCCACCGGCAGCGGCGCGATGGCGTCGCGACCCGTGGACACGAGGTCCCACAGGTCTTCCGGCGACCGGACGCCGCCGGGCAGGCGGCACGCCATCGACACGATCGCGATGGGCTCGTCGGAGCCGACGGTCGCCGCCACGGCCTGAGCCGGACCGCTGCCCGCCGCGTCGACGAGTTCGGTGCGGAGGTGGCCCGCGAGCGCCTGCGGCGTCGGGTAGTCGAAGACGACGGTGGCGGGCAGCCGGAGTCCGGTGGCGCTGCTCAGGGTGTTGCGGAGTTCCACGGCGGACAGGGAGTCCAGGCCCATGTCGACCAGACCCCGGCCCGGCTGGACCTGCTGCGCGGAGGAGAAGCCGAGCACGACGGCGACCTGGCCGCGGACCATGTCCAGCAGCAGTTCGTCCTGCTCGGCGGGGCTCAGCGAACCGAGCTTCTGGCTCCACTGCGAGGATTCCGCGCCACTGCCCGCAGCGGCCCGGCGCACCGGCACGCGGACCAGGCCGCGCAGCAACGGGTGCAGGTCGTTCTTGGCGGACCGCAGGGAACCGAGGTCGAGCTTGATCGGCACGGTGACCGGCTCGTCCAGCACCAGCGCGGAGTCGAACAGCGCCATGCCCTCCGCCATCGCCAGCGCGGGCATCCCGGCGCGGGCCATGCGGGCGAGGTCGACCTTCGACAGGCCCGCGCCCATGCCCGCGCTCTGGTCCCAGAGCCCCCACGTCAGCGCGATGCCCGGCAGGCCCAGCGAGCGGCGGTGGGCGGCGAGGCCGTTGAGGTAGGTGTTCGCGGCGGCGTAGTTGGCCTGCCCCGGTGAGCCAAGCAGGCCCGCGGAGGAGGAGAACAGGACGAACATCGCCAGGTCGCGGTCGCGGGTCAGCTCGTGCAGGTGCCACGCGGCGTCGACCTTCGGCGCGAACACGGTGTCGATCCGGTCCGGCGTCAGGGATTCCACGATGCCGTCGGCCAGGACACCGGCCGTGTGCACGACGCCGGACAGGGTCGGGATGCCCGCCAGCAGCGCTTCCAGCGAGGCGCGGTCGGACACGTCGCAGGCGACGACGTCGACCTGGGCGTCCAGTTCGGCCACGAGTTCGGCCGCGCCAGGGGCGTCCGGGCCGCGGCGGGAGGTGAGGACCAGGTGCCGAACGCCTTGGCCGACCAGGTGCCTGGCCAGTTCCGCGCCGAGCCCGCCGGTGCCGCCGGTGATCAGCACGGTGCCGTCGAGCTTCGCCGGGATGGTCAGCACGACCTTGCCGATGTGCTTGGCCTGCCCCAGGTAGCGGAACGCCTCGGGCGCGCGGTGCAGGTCCCAGGCGGTGACCGGCAGCGGGCGCAGGCTGCCCGCGGAGAACCAGTCGTAGAGCTGGTGGAGCATCTCCTTGATGCGGTCCGGTCCGGCCTCGATCAGGTCGAACGCGCGGTAGCGGACGCCGGGGTACTGGGCGGCGACCTCGTCGACCTCGCGGACGTCGGTCTTGCCCATCTCCACGAACCGGCCGCCGCCGTCCAGCCCGACCAGGCGCAGCGAGGCGTCCACGAACTCGCCCGAGAGCGCGTCCAGGACGACGTCGACACCACGACCGCCGGTGGCGGTGGTGAACTGCCGCTCGAACTCCGTGGTGCGGGAAGAGGCGATGTGGTCGTCGGGGATCCCGGCGGCGCGCAGCACGTGCCACTTGCCGGTGGACGCGGTGCCGTAGACCTCCGCGCCCAACTGGCGGGCCACCTGCGTGGCGGCCATGCCGACACCACCGGCGGCGGCGTGGATCAGCACCGACTCGCCCGCGCCGAGACCGGCCAGGTCGCCGAGGCCGTACAACGCGGTCAGGAACACCAGCGGCACACCGGCCGCCTCGGTGAACGTCCACCCCGCGGGCATCGGGCACACCATCCGGTGGTCGGCGACGGCGACCGGCCCGAAGGCCGCGTCCATCATGCCCATCACCCGGTCGCCCGGCGCGAGACCGTCCACACCGGACCCGACGGCCAGCACGACACCGGCGGCTTCCAGGCCCATCAGGCCCGCGTCGCCGGGGTACATGCCCAGCGCGTTCATCACGTCGCGGAAGTTCACGCCCGCCGCGCGCACACCGATCCGCACCTCGTGCGGCTCCAGGTCGCGCGTGACCTCGGGCCAGGGGATCGTGACGAGGTTGTCGACCGTGCCCTGCTCGGTGAAGTCCATCCGCCACGGGCCGTCGCCCTCGAACGCGGGCACGGTGCCCGCGAACGCCCGCACCAGGCGCGGCGCGAACGCCTTGCCGCCGCGGATCGCGACCTCGCCCTCACCGGCGGCGACCAGGGCGGCCGCGTCGAGCTGGTCGGGGGAGTCGGTGTCCACCAGGAAGATCCGGTCCAGGTGCTCGGACTGGGCCGCCCGCACGAGCCCGGACGCGGCGGCGTGCGCGAGGTTCGGCACGTCCTCGCCGGGCAGCACCGCGACGGCGCCGCTGGTGACCACGACGAGCACGTCGTCGCCCGCCAGGTGTTCCTGGAGGTCGGCCAGCACGCGGGCCGTGACCTCGCGGGGGTCGCCGTCGGGGGCGTGCAGCACCACGGGCCGGGCGGCGTTCTCCTGGCCCTCCAACGACAACGCGGTCCAGTCGACGCGGAACAGCGAGTCGGACTTGGCGCCGCCGGACTTGATGCCGCCGATCTGCCGCAGCACCAGCGAGTCGACGCGCGCCACGGGTGCGCCGCCGCCGTCGGCGACGCTGATCGACACGCCCTGCCCGGCGGGGGAGATCCTGGCGCGCAACGTGGTCGCGCCCGCGGCGTAGAGGCTGACGCCGTTCCAGGAGAACGGGAGCGAGCCGGTCTCCTGCTTCTCCGCGCCGAGCCCGAGCGCGTGCAGCACCGAGTCCAGCAGCGCCGGGTGCACGCCGAACTGGGACGCGGGGCGGTGTTCGGCGTCGGGGAGGCCGACCTCGGCGTAGAGGTCGTCGCCGTCGCGCCACGCGGCCTTGAGGCCCCGGAACACCGGGCCGTAGACCAGACCCGACTCGGCGAGGTCCTCGTAGACCGAACCCAGCTCGACGGTCTCGGCGCCCGGCGGTGGCCAGGTGGCGAGGTCGAACCCGGCGGGCACGCGCTCGTCGGTCAGCACGCCGATCGCGTGCGTCGTCCACTCGTCGGTGTCCTGGCGGGAGTACACGGTGATCGCGCGCCGCTCGGAGGCGTCCGGTTCCGCGACCGAGACGCACAGCGTCACCGCGCCCTGCTGGGGCAGCACGAGCGGTGCTTGGAGCAGCAGCTCTTCGAGGTGGCCGCAGCCGAGTTCGTCACCGGCGCGGATCGCGAGTTCCACCAGGGCGGTGCCGGGCACGACGGCGTTGCCGGAGACGACGTGGTCGCCCAGCCACGCGTGACCCGCCAGCGACAGGCGGGCGGTGAACAGCGTGCCGCCGCCGGGCGCGGACAGGACCGCGGCGAGCAGCGGGTGGTCGGCAGAGCCGAGACCGGCCGAGGTCACGTCCTGCGCGGCCTGGCCGCTCTCCACCCAGTAGCGCTCGCGCTGGAAGGCGTAGGTGGGCAGCGGCACCCGCCGCGCGCCCGACCCGGCGTAGAAGGCGGTCCAGTCGACCGGCGCGCCGCTCACGTGCGCGGCGCCGAGCGCGGTGACGATCGCCCGCACCTCGTCGCGGTCCTTGCGCAGCGACGGGACGAGCCGCGCCCTGGTCGCGGTCTCCGAGGCCATCGCGGTCAGCACGCCGTCGGGGCCCAGCTCCAGGAACGTCGTGACGCCCTCGGATTCCAGCGTCCGCACGGCGTCCGCGAAGCGGACGGCCTCGCGGACGTGGCGGACCCAGTACTCCGGCGAGGTGATCTCCTCGTCCGTGACGAGCTTGCCGGTCAACGTGGAGACGATCGAGGTGGTGGGAGCGTTGAAGGTCAGCCCCTCCGCCACCGCGCGGAACTCGGCGAGCATGCCGTCCATGCGGGGGGAGTGGAACGCGTGGGACACGGTGAGCCGCTTGGACTTGCGGTCGGTGAACTGGGCGATCACGGCGGTGGCCGCGTCCTCGTCGCCCACGATGACGATCGAGCGGGGCCCGTTGATCGCGGCGATGGACACGCGGTCGGTCAGGTGCTTCCGGACCTCGTCCTCGGTGGCCTGCAAGGCGATCATCGCACCGCCGGTCGGCAACGCCTGCATCAGCTTGCCGCGCGCGGCGACCAGCGTCGTGGCGTCGTCGAGCGACAGAACTCCGGCGACGTGCGCGGCGGCGAGTTCACCGATGGAGTGGCCCGCGAGGAAGTCCGGTGTGACGCCCCAGGATTCGACCAGGCGGTAGAGGGCGACCTCGATGGCGAAGAGGGCGGGCTGGGTGAACTCGGTCTGGTTGAGCAGGTCGGCGTCGTTCAGGGCTTCGCGGAGCCGCGGGTCGAACCGGTCGCACACGGCGTCGAACGCCTCGGCGTAGACCGGGAACGCGGCGTGCAGCGCCTGCCCCATCGCGATCCGCTGGCTGCCCTGGCCGGTGAACAGCACGGCCGTCCGGCCCTCCACCGCCTCGCTCGCCACGGGGGAGCCGTCGGCGAGGGCCTGGAGACCGGCGACCAGGTCGTCGCGGTCCTCGGCCACGACGACCGCGCGGTGGTCCAGGTGCGCCCGCGTGGTCGCGGTGGAGAAGCCGAGGTCGGCGAGGTCGCCGTCCCAGTCCAGGAGGTTGCGGGCCTGGGCGCGCAGGGCTTCCTCGGTCTTGCCCGACAGCGCCACCGGAACCAGTGGCAGCGCACGACGTTCGATCGTCTCGGCGGCGGCTTCCGGCGCCTGCTCCAGGATCGCGTGCGCGTTCGTGCCGCTGTAACCGAAGGACGACACACCGGCCCGGCGGAGGTGCCCGGTCTCGGGCCACGGGCGGGTTTCCGTCACCAGTTCGGCCGCGCCGGAACTCCAGTCGATCTGCGGCGACGGCGCGTCCACGTGCAGCGTCTTGGGCACGACGCCGTGCTGGAGCGAGAGGACCGTCTTGATGATCGCGGCGACACCCGCCGCGGCCTGGGTGTGGCCGATGTTCGACTTCACCGAACCGAGCAGCAGCGGGGTGTCGCGCTCGGGCCCGTAGGCCTCGATCAGCGCCTGCGCCTCGATCGGGTCGCCGAGCTTCGTGCCGGTGCCGTGCGCCTCGATCACGTCGACGTCCATCGCGGACAGCCGCGCGTCGGCCAGCGCCTGGCGGATGACGCGCTGCTGCGACGGGCCGTTCGGGGCGGTCAGGCCGTTGGACGCGCCGTCCTGGTTCACCGCGATGCCGCGGACGACCGCGAGCACGTCGTGGCCGTTGCGCAGCGCGTCGGACAGCCGTTCCACCAGCACCAGGCCGACGCCGTCACCCCAGCTCGTGCCGTCGGCGCCCGCCGCGAACGACTTGCAGCGCGCGTCCCACGACAGGCCGCGGGCACGGCTGAAGTCGATGAAGGCACCGGGGGAGGTCATGATCGTCGCGCCGCCTGCCAACGCGAGGTCGCACTCGCCGTTGCGCAGCGCCTGCACCGCGAGGTGCAGCGTCACCAGGGAACCCGAGCACGCCGTGTCGACCGTGACGGCGGGGCCTTCGAGGCCGAACGTGTAGGACAGGCGGCCGGAGATCATGCTCGCCGCCGTGCCCGTGCCGACGTGGCCCTCGAGGCCTTCGGGCAGTTCGCCCTGGAGGTTGGTGAAGTAGTCCTGGCCGTTGGTGGAGGTGAACACACCGGTTCGGCTGCCGCGCAACGAGTGCGGGTCGATGCCCGCGCGTTCGAACGTGTGCCACGCGGTCTCCAGCAGCAGGCGCTGCTGCGGGTCCATCGTGATCGCCTCGCGCGGCGAGATGCCGAAGAAGCTCGGGTCGAACTCGGCGACCCCGTCGACGAAGGCGCCCTCCATGACGTAGGAGGTGCCCTGGTGGTCGGGATCGGGGTGGTACAACGCTTCCAGGTCCCAGCCGCGGTCCGTGGGGAACGGCGCGACGGCGTCCCGGCCGTTCACGACGAAGTCCCACAGCTCTTCCGGTGAGGTGATCCCGCCCGCGAAGCGGCAGCCCATCGCCACGACCGCCACGGGCTCCTGGCCCGCGTTCTCGACCTCCTGCAACCGGTGGCGCGTGCTGTGCAGGTCCGCGGTCACCCGCCTGAGGTAGTCGCGGAGCTTCTCCTCGTTGGACATTCAGCGCCACCCTTTTCACGAAGCCCGCACGACAATTCCCCGGCACAGATCGCTTGTCGAAAGCTAGTGACGGGCTCGTGGGGACGACACCCCTGACGGCCCCCAATGCGACCCCTATCGTCGCGGAAGGGCAGGTCAGAGCGGGTGGACCCGACACCCCGCCCGGCTAGCGGACGGGGTGTCGGGGGGTGCTCACTCGTGCACGGTGATGGCGCCCGCGGGGCACAGCGCCGCCGCCTCGCGCGCCGCCGCGTGGTGCGACGCGGCGGGTTCGGCGTCGAGCACGACGACCGTGCCGTCGTCCTCGCTCTGGTCGAAGACGTCCGGGTCGGTCAGCACGCACATGCCGGAACCGCAGCACTTCGTCGCATCGGCTTCTACCTTCATGACCACCCCACCGGTAGGGCGTGCACCCCGTAGATCGCCATGTCGGTGCGCAGCGGCACCTCGTCCACCGGCACCGAGAGGCGGAGGTCGGGGAACTCGCGGAACAGTGCGGCGAAGCCTATCCGCATCTCGATCCGCGCGAGCTGCTGGCCGAGGCACTGGTGCACGCCGTGGCCGAAGCTCATGTGGCCGCTCGCCGAGCGCTCGACGTCGAACTCGTCCGGGCGGTCGAACTTGTGCGGGTCGCGGTTCGCCGCGGGCAGCGACAGCGACAGCGTCTCGCCCGCCTTGACCTGGTGGCCGCCGATCTCGACGTCCTCCAGCGCCGTGCGGGTCGCGCCGAACTGCACGATCGTCTGGTACCGCAGCAGTTCCTCGACGGTGTTGTCGATCAGCGACGGGTCGGCCCGCAGCGCGGCGAGCTGGTCGGGGTTGCTCAGCAGGGTCAGCGTGCCGAGGCCCAGCATGTTCGCCGTCGTCTCGTGACCGGCGATCAGGAGCAGCACCCCCATGCCGGTGACCTCTTCGTCGTCGAGGTGCTCGTCGGCGGCGATCAGCCCGCTGAGCATGTCGTCGCCGGGCTCGGAGCGCTTGCGCCGCACCAGGTCGCGGATGAAGTCCTTCACCCGCTCGAACGCCGCCATCGCCTCGTCGACGCTGGACTCCAGCCGCAGGGCCGTCGCGGTGTCCTCCTGGAACGAGTGCCGCTCCTCGTACGGCACACCCAGCAGTTCGCAGATCACCAGCGACGGCACGGGCAGCGCGAACGCCGTGACGAGGTCGGCGGACGTGCCCCGCTCCCGCATCTCCGCGATCTGCCCGAGGACGATCTCCTCGACGCGGGCCGACAGGAGGTTCATCCGCCGGACGGTGAACTGGCCGGTGAGCAGCTTGCGGTACTTCGTGTGGTCGGGCGCGTCCATGCCGATGAACATGCCCGGCGTCGCCGGTGGCCTGCGGCCGATCGGGGTGTTGCCACGCCGGATCGCGATGTGGTGCAGCTCGGATCGCGAGCTGAAGCGGCGGTCGCCCATCACCTGGCGGACCAGTTCGTGGCCCGTGACGAGCCAGCCGAGGTGCCCGTCCGGGAACCGGAGCCGGTTCATCGGTGTTTCCTCGCGGAGGACTCCCAGCTCAGCGGGTGGGTCGAACGGGTTGTCACGGGTCATGGGCAGACCCGTGGAGATCGTTTCGGTCATCTTGCACACCTCCCAGTGCGTTAAGGGACCTACTTCAGAAGCTACAGAAGATTTACGACTCCGTGAAGAACATTGTTTTCATATGAGGTCGAGGCGAGGCCACGAGTCCAGGTCACGCCGCAGCCGACGGTCGTGGGTCGCCACGACGACCGCGGCGGACGTCACCCGGATGGCCTCCGTCAGCTCGTCCACCAACGTGATCGACAGGTGGTTCGTCGGCTCGTCCAGCAGCAGGACGTGCGGGGACCCGAGCAGCAGCAACGCCAGTGACAGCCGCCTGCGCTGCCCGGTGGACAGCCGCCCGACCGGCCGGGTCAGGTCGACGTCGGGCAGCAGGCCCAGCGCGCGCAGCGGTTCGGGGTCGCGCACCAGGCGGGCCGGGCTCAGCGAGGGGTCGGCGAAGTCCGACTCCTGCGCCAGCAGGCCGATCCGGGTCCCGGCCCCGTGCCGGACGACGCCGGTCGCGGGCGCCAGCCGCCCGGCCAGCACGGCCAGCAGCGTCGACTTGCCCGTCCCGTTGGCGCCGGACACCACCAGCCTCCCGCACGCGGCGACGGCCAGGTCCGGGTGCGGGCGCAGCCTGCCGGGCACGGTGACGCCGGAGGCGCCCAGCAGCACCTCGTCCGGACCCGCGGCCAGGTCCGGGCCGGTGAACCGGAGCGGCTCCGGCGGTTTCGGCACCCGCTGCCCGGTCAGCTCGTCCAGCCTGCGGGCGACGGTGCGCATCCGGCCCGGCGCACGGGTCGCGCGCTTGTGCTTCCCGGCCCCCTTGGGAGGCCGCCACGACGTGATCAGCCGCGCCTCGGCCGCCGCGACCTTCTCGCGGAGTTCGGCGTCCCTGGCCGACTCCAGGGCGTACCGCTGCTCCCACCGCGCGCGTTCCGCCGCCTTCGCGGCCTTGAACGCCGAGTAGCCGCCGCCGTGCGCGACGACCTCGCCCTCGGCGTTCGGGTCCAGGTCCAGCAGGGCCGTGCACACCTCGTCGAGCAGCACCCGGTCGTGGCTGACCAGCACCACCACGCCGCGGTGCTCGCGCAGGCGCGCGGTCAGGTAGTCCATCCCCGTCGCGTCCAGGTGGTTCGTCGGCTCGTCCAGCAGCAGGACGTCCGCGCGCTCGGCGAGCACGCAGGCGAGCCGCACCCGGTACCGCTGCCCGACGGACAGCTCGGCCAGCCGCCGGGACCGGTCGGCGGGCGCGTCCAGCGCGGCGAGCGCCAGGTCGGCGCGCCGTTCCGCGTCCCACGCCTCCAGGCGTTCCGCCTCGGCCAGCGCTGCCGCGTAGCGGTCGTCCGCGCCCGGCTCGGCCTCGGCCAGCGCCGCGGCGGAACCGTCCACTTCGGACAGCGCGGCCCGTGCCGCCGCCGTCGCGCGGTCGAGGACCGTGCCGACGGTGTCGTCGTCGGCGAACGGGAGTTCCTGCGCCGCCACGGCCACCGAGCCGTGGCGGGTCACGGAGCCCGCGTCGGGTTCGAGGTCACCCGCGAGCAGGCCGAGCAGGGTGGACTTGCCCCGGCCGTTCTCGCCGATCACGCCGAGGCGTTGACCGGCGGACGCGGTGAGCGAGATCCGGGACAGGACGGGTCGTTCCTCGAAGCCCTTGCTCAGGTCTTCGGCCCGCAGGTGGGCGTGGTGGGTCGGTTGTGGCACAGCGCGCACAGGTCACCTCTTGACGGCGGGGACGCGCGCCGAGGAGAGCGGGGCGCGTTCCACTGGTTCTGGTGCTCAAGCCGGGGTGGCGAGCGTTTCGGGCACATCGAGGACCGGCGTGCGACCGCACGCCGAACCGTGGCCGAACTCAGAGGTAGAACACGCCGAAAGGTGATCCCATGGCCCCGACGATAGGGACGGGCCCGGCGGCCCGCCACCGATTTACCCCCGCAGCACCCCGAGCAGGGCGGCGCGGAACGCGTGCCGGAGCTGGTCGCGGCTCTCGGGCGTGCCGGGCGGCGGTGCGGTCGTCACGCCCGCGCCCGCGAGCCGGTCGAACAGCAGGCCGTCGACGAACGCCACCAGCGCGCGGCTGTCGCGGTCCGGGTCGGTGGAGCCCGCCAGCGCCACGACCGCGCGCGCCTGGGCCCGCGGCCGGTCCCCGTGAGCGAGGATCGTGCGCAGCTCCGGGTGGTGGGTGGCCTCCAGCAGGCAGGCGAACCGCGCCAGCGACCGGGACCGCCCCACCGTGAGCCAGTGGTCCAGCAGGGCGGCCACGCCCTCGGCGAGCCGGTCGACGTCCGCCGGGCCGTCGACCGCGAGGTGGTCCAGCCGGGCTGTGGTGATCTCGGCGTCGTCGAGGTCCGCGAGCCGCTGGACGAGCCCCTCCACGAGCGCCTTGCGGGTGCGGAAGTACGCCGACGTCGACCCTGGCGGCACCCCCGCCTCGGCGTCGACGGCGCGGTGGGTCAGGCCGCGCATCCCGTGCGCGGCCACGACCTCGATGGCCGCGTCGGCGAGCAGGTCCATGCGGTCGGTCACGGTGACACCTCGTTTCTACAGTTGTAGTATCGCGGCTCTACACCTGTAGAAAACGAGGGGGCGGCATGCGGGGAACGGCGGTGGTGGTCGGCGGGGGACTGGGCGGCCTGACGGCGGCGGTCGCGCTGCGGCGGGTCGGCTGGCGGGTGACCGTGCTCGAACGCGCGCCCGAGTTCGGCGAGGTCGGGGCGGGCATCGGCGTGATGCCCAACGCCCTGCGCGCGCTCGACGCGCTCGGCCTCGGCGACGCCGTGCGCCGGGAGGGCACCCCGCGCCTGCCCGGCGGCGTCCTCGACCACCGGGGTCGGGCGCTCGGGCACCTGGACGAGGACGGTCTCGACCGCCTGGGCAGGCTGGTCGCGATCCACCGCGCCGACCTGCACCGGGTCCTGCGCTCCGCGCTGCCCGCCGACAGCCTCGTCACCTCGGCCGACGTCGTGGAGGTGGAACCCGCCGTGCGCTACCTCGTGGACGGCGAGCCCGTGGAGCTGGAGGCGGACCTGGTGGTCGCGGCGGACGGCATCGCCAGCCGGGTCCGCTCGACGCTCTGGCCGGACGCGCCCGAACCGGTCTACGCGGGGACGACGGCGTGGCGCGCGGTCGTCGACCACGACGGCCCGCTGGAGATCGGCCAGACCCTGGGGCCGGGCACGGAGTTCGGCGTCCTGCCGCTCGCCGCGGGCCGGGTCTACTGGTACGCCGCGACCCTGTCGCCCGCGGGCCTGCGCGCCGACGACGAACTCGCCGAGGTGAAGAGGCTCGTCGACGGCTGGCACGACCCGATCCCGGCGCTGCTGGCCGCCACCGACCCGGAGTCCGTGCTGCGCCACGACGTCCACGAGCTGGCGAGCCCGCTGCCCACGTACGTGCGCGGCCGGGTGGCCCTGCTGGGCGATTCGGCGCACGCCATGACGCCGTTCCTCGGGCAGGGCGCGTGCCAGGCGATCGAGGACGGCGTGGTGCTGGCGGCCGCGTGCGCGGACGGCGCGACCGTGGCGGAGGCGCTGGCCCGGTACGACCGCGAGCGCAGGCCCCGCACGCAGGCCGTGGCCAGGGCGTCGCGGCTCATGGGCCGTGCCGGGCACGGCCTGCGCAACCCGGTGGCCGTCGCGGCGCGCAACGCGCTGCTGCGGGCGGTCCCGGCGAAGGTCGCGGTGTCCGGGATGGCGCGGTTCAGCGCCTGGCGGCCACCGGTGCTCGTGGCACGGCCGCCTTCTCCTTCGGCCCCACCAGCCTGACCGCGAGCAGCGCGAGGGTCACGCCGACGACCGAGCCGACCAGGAACCCGGCGACCACGTCGTGCGGGTAGTGCACGCCGACGAAGACCCTGGAGAACGCCATCAGCATCGCCAGCGGGATGACCAGCGGCGCGAGGCGCGTCCAGAGCACCGCCAGCACGACGGCGCAGGAGGCCGCGATCGTGGCGTGGTTGCTGGGGAAGGACCAGTCGCCGACGCTCGGGCACTCGGCGATGGGGACGGCGCCCGCCACGGCCCGGCACGGGCGGTCCTCCTGGATCAGCGACTTGGTCACCTCGCTGACCAGGTAGGCGCCGATGACGGCCAGCGGCGCGACCAGCGCGAGGCGGTGGGTGGGCGTTCCCCTCGTGCGCCAGCCGTTCCACGCGAAGAGGGCCGCGAAGACCAGCAGACCCGCGTCGGTGCCTACGTCAGCGAACGAGTGCACCCATTCGGGGGTGCTCTGCGCGAAGCGCGTGATGAGCAGGTAGAGCTCGGCACTGGTGTTGATCATTGTCCGCCGAGTATGCCGGTAGGTGAACGACGGATGAACGCGGGGGGCATCGCTTGACAAGGTGAATTCGTCACCGTATCGACTGAACAATCTATGTGATCTTGCCCACGGGTAACCGGAAGGCTTCCGAGGCGTAACGATTGCAACACCACTCGTAATCGCAGGTCTGGTCACCCGGTTGACGGATCAAGCACTTACGGTGTCCACCTCGGGTGCCTCGTCGGCGTAACTCGGTGACCGGCACGGCGGTGCACCGACCACGAAAGTGCAATTACGGTGTCCCGCCATGGCCCCCGTCCCCACGTGTCCGGAAGACGTGATGCCGCTGCCTCCGTCACTCGTCGAGAACGCCGCCGCCCCGCAGGCGGCCGAGATCGACATCGCGGAAGCAGAGGCGTTCGTCCGGCTGCACCACGAGGAAAACCATGACCTAGGACCGGTGGAAGACCGACTCGCCGAAGTGCACGCGGAGATCGCGGCGACCGGCACCTACCGGCACACCACAACGGAGTTGACCTTCGGCGCCAGGGTTGCCTGGCGCAACAGCGCCCGCTGCATCGGCAGGCTCTACTGGCGCAGCCTCAAGGTGCGCGACCTCCGCGATCTCCGCGACCCCAAGGAGGTGGCGGACGAGTGCGTCGAGCACCTCCGGATCGCCACCAACGCGGGGAAGATCCGCCCGGTGATGTCCGTGTTCGCCCCCGACGAGCCCGGTCAGCCCGGTCCCCGCATCCGCAACGAGCAGCTCATCCGGTACGCCGCCTACCGCGGACCGGACGGCGGTGTTTTAGGCGACCGCCGGAACTTGGAACTCACCGACCTCGCGATCACCCGCGGCTGGCAGCCGCCCCGGACCCGAGGTCCCTTCGACGTCCTGCCGGTGCTCGTGGAGAGCACGGACGCCGAGACGGGCATGGTCGACCTCCCGCCGGACGCCGTGCTCGAGGTCCCGCTGAGCCACCCCGAGCTGCCGTGGCTGGCCAAGCTCGGCCTGCGGTGGCACGCCGTTCCCGTCATCAGCAACATGCGGATGCGGATCGGTGGTGTCGACTACCCGTCGGCGCCGTTCAACGGGTGGTACATGGGCACCGAGATCGGCGCCCGCAACCTCGCCGACAACGACCGCTACGACCTGCTGCCCTACCTCGGCAAGAGGATGGGGCTCGACACCTCGTCTGAGCAGACGCTCTGGCGCGACCGGGCGCTGGTCGAGCTGAACCGGGCGGTCCTGCACTCGTTCGCCGAAGCAGGCGTGACGATCACGGACCACCACACCGAGTCGCAGCGCTTCCTGACGCACGTCCAGAAGGAGGAGGCGGCGGGCCGCAAGTGCCCGGCCGACTGGTCCTGGATCGTCCCGCCCATGTCCGGGTCGCTGACCCCGGTGTTCCACCGGTACTACGACACGGAGGAGATGGTGCCCAACTTCTTCCCCGTGGGCACCACCGGGGTCTGCCCGGTCATCCACTAGCGGGCACGCGGCGCGTGGAGGCTCCACGACTGGACGCGGCACCTCCACGCGCCGCGACGCCGTCCCCCTGCCGGGGCGGACCACCCCTCGGGATCGCGTTCGCGGCGATCCGACTGCCGCTAGCGTGGCGGTATGAAGGTCTTCCTCACCGGGGCCACCGGGTACGTCGGCGGCTCGATCGCGACCGCGCTGCTCGCCGCCGGGCACCGGGTCGTCGGCTTGGCCCGGTCCACCGACGCGGGTCCGGCCCTGCGCGAGCTCGGCGTCGAGCCGGTGTTCGGCACGCTCGACGACGCCGACCTGCTCGCCGAGCAGGCCCGTGCCGCCGACGTCGTCGTGAACGCGGCCAGTTCCGACCACGCCGCGTCGGTGGCCGTGTTCCTGGACGCGTTGGCGGGCAGCGGGAAGGCGTACGTGCAGACCAGCGGCGCGGGTGTTGTCGCGGACCAGGCCAGGGGAGCCGCGGCGGCCGGTCCGGTGCTGTCCGACGACGACGAGTTCACGCCCGAGCCGGAGAAGGCCGCGCGCGCCGCGCTCGACCGCTCGATCCTCGCCGCGGCCGGGCGCGGGATCCGCACGGTCGTGGTGTGCCCCACGCTCATCTACGGTCACGGCCTCGGCCTGCGCCGCGACAGCTACCAGGTGCCGCAGCTCGTCGAGCTGGCCCGCCGCGACGGCGTGCCCGGCCACGTCGGCGAGGGCCTCAACGTGTGGTCGGCCGTCCACGTCGCGGACCTGGCCGACCTGTACGTCCTGGTGGTGGAAAAGGGCGAGGCGGGCACGTTCCTGTTCGCGGAGGACGGCGAGGCGTCGTTCGCGGACCTCGCCGCGGCCATCGGTCGGGCCCTCGGCCAGGAGGCGCCGCCGCGCCCGCTGGAGTTCGCCGCCGCCGCCGAGCTGTGGGGCGAGGGCGCGGCGACGTTCACCATGTCGTCCAACGTCCGCGTGCGGGCCGACCGGGCCCGCGCGCTGGGGTGGTCGCCGTCGCGGGTCCCGGTGCTGGACTGGATCGCCGCCGAGGTGCGCCGGGCGTGACAGCTAGGCCGTGATGATCGCGGCCCCCAGCTCGGGGGCCAGTTCGCCCAGCAGGCCGAGAGCGGCGGCGCGGGAGGGGGCGACCACCGTGGTGGCGCTGAGGAAGCTCTGGTGGGTCAGCAGGAGGTGGCAGAAGCCCACGCCGCCCTCCGCCTCGGCGCAGTAGGACAGCTCGCCGTCGACGCCCGCCACCGGCGGCACGGTCACGTCGTAGTGCATCGTCAGCGCCCTGCCGTCGGGCTGCTGGTAACCGGGGCACGTCGCCAGCGCGCGCACCTGCTCCAGCGCCTCCCCGGCGGTCATCAGCTCGAAGTGCGACACCTGCGTGGTGAGCGCGACGCCCGCGCGGGTGTACTTCGCCAGCGCCCAGCCGTAGACGCGGTCGTTGACCTCCGTCTCGCCGCCGCAGGTGCTGACGACGTGGCTGGGCTTCCTGCTGATGGTGAACGGTTCCGCGGTGGTGTAGCCCAGTTCGCCGAGCCGGGCCTCGGTGATCATGCCCCGGCGGAGCCCGGCGTCGGCCTCCTCCGGCGGCATCTGCTCCACCGTGGGCGGTGCGGCGGAGGTCGTGGTGGTCGGCGCGGCGGACGACGCGCTCGGCGGTGCGGCGGTGGTGCCGCCCGAGCAGCCCGCGAGGACCGTGATCAGGGCGGCGGTGAACAGGCAGCGCGGAACGCGCATGGAAATCCCCCCAGGACTTGGAGGCGCGAAAATAACAGCCTCCCCACCTCACGGGTCCGCCGGGACGACTAACCCGTACGGGCGTACGGCGATCACGGTTAAAGGTGATCTGTGGCCTAGATCACCTTCAGGTGTCTAGTGTGACCAGGTGTGAGAGTCGGCATTCCCGCGGAGACGCGGCCCGCCGAGCGCCGGGTGGCGTGCGTTCCGGACACGGTGCGCACCCTGCTCGGCGCGGGTCTTGCCGTGGACGTCCAATCTGGTGCGGGCACGCACGCGCACGCCGCCGACGCGGCGTACCGGGCGGCGGGCGCGCAGGTCGTCGGGCACGATCCGGTCGGCGAAGTGGAAGTCGTCCTGTCCGTCCAACCACTGGAGATCGCCCAGGCGCGGAAGCTGCGCCAAGGCGACGTGACGATCAGCCTCCTGTCGCCGTCGAACGAGCTCGACCTGGTGCGGGTGCTGGCCGACCGCGGCGTGACCTCGTTCAGCCTCGACCTGCTGCCGCGCGTGACGCGGGCGCAGGGCGCGGACGCCCTGTCGTCGCAGGCGCTCGTGGCGGGGTACCGGGCGGTGCTCGTGGCCGCCGAACGGCTGCCGCGGTTCCTGCCCATGTTCACCACGGCGGCGGGCACGGTGCCGCCCGCGAAGGTGCTCGTGCTCGGCGCGGGCGTGGCCGGGTTGCAGGCCATCGCGACCGCCCGCAGGCTCGGGGCCGTCGTGGAGGCGTACGACGTGCGCGCGGCGGCGGCCGAGGAGGTGCGCAGCCTCGGCGCGCGGTTCGTGGAGCTGCCGCTGGAGGCGCAGTCCGGCGTGTACGCGGCCGAGCAGTCGGAGACCTTCCTGGAACGCCAGCGGGAGCTGATCGCGGAGCGGGTCGCCGCCTCCGACGTGGTGATCACGACCGCCGCCGTCCCCGGCCGGGCGGCCCCGGTGCTCGTCACCACCGACATGCTCAAGGCGATGGCGCCCGGTTCGGTGGTCGTCGACCTCGCGGCCGAGTCGGGCGGCAACTGCGCGGGCTCCGTGCCGGGTGAGGAGGTCTGGGTCGGCGAGGTGCTCGTGCACGGCGCGCGCAACATGCCGAGCGGGATGCCGGTGCACGCCAGCAAGCTCTACGCGCGCAACGTCGCCAACCTGCTGATGATGATGGCGAAGGACGGCGTCGTGGAGCCGGACCTGACCGACGAGGTGCTCTCCGGGTGCTGCCTGACGCACGCGGGCGAGGTGCGGCACGAGCCGACCAGGGGGCTGCTGTGATCGACCTGCTGACGATCTTCGTGCTCGCCGCGTTCGTGGGGTTCGAGGTGGTCTCGAAGGTCTCCACGATCCTGCACACGCCGCTGATGTCGGGCGCCAACGCCATCCACGGCGTGATCCTCGTCGGCGCCATCCTCATCACCGGTGCCGCCGAGAGCGGCGTCCAGGTGGTGCTCGGCCTGCTCGCGGTGTTCCTCGCGACCGTCAACGTCGTCGGCGGCTTCGTGGTCACCGACCGGATGCTGGAGATGTTCAAGGGGCACAAGCGATGAGCGTCCAGTTGGCCTACCTCGTCGCCGCGCTGTGCTTCCTGCTGGCGCTCAAGGGGTTGAGCACGCCCCGCTTCGCCCGCGCGGGCAACCTCCTCGGCGCGGCGGGCATGGCGCTCGCCGTCGTCACGGCGTTCCTGCACGGCGCCGTCCACAACGGACTGTGGATCCTGCTGGCGATCGTGCTGGGCACGGTCGTCGGCGTCCCCGCGGCGCGCTCGGTGAAGATGACCGCCATCCCGCAGATGGTGGCGCTGTTCAACGGGGTCGGCGGCGCGGCGGCGGCACTGGTGGCGCTGGCCGAGTTCCACGACGGCGGCGAGCTGCTGTTCCGCGTCGCCACCGTGCTGACGGTCCTGATCGGCGCGGTCAGCTTCTCCGGCAGCCTGGTCACGTTCGCCAAGCTCCAGGAGATCATGACGACCCGCCCGGTCGTGCTGCCCGCGGGACGGGTGCTGAGCATCGGGATCGTCGTCGTGAGCCTGGGGCTCGCGGTGGCCGTGCTCGCCACGTCGTCCACCGCCCTGCTGGTCGCGTTGACGGTCGCGGGCCTGCTGCTCGGCATCGCCTTCGTGCTGCCGGTCGGCGGCGCGGACGTGCCGATCGCGATCTCGCTGCTCAACGCGTTCACCGGCCTCGCGGTCGCCGCGTCCGGCTACGTCCTGGCGAACACCCTGCTGATCGTCGCGGGCACGCTCGTCGGCGCGTCCGGCACGCTGCTGACCCGGATGATGGCGCAGGCCATGGGCAGGCCGCTGGCGAACATCCTCTTCGGGGCGTTCACCGCGACCGTCGCGCAGGCGCACAGCGAGGAGCAGCGCACGGTCCGCTCCGGCACCGTCGAGGACGTCGCGATCCTGCTGGGGTACGCGCACTCCATCGTCATCGTGCCCGGCTACGGCCTCGCCGTGGCGCAGGCCCAGCACGCCGCCCGCGAACTGGTGTCGCTGCTCGAAGGCCGCGGCATCACCGTCAGCTACGGCATCCACCCGGTCGCGGGCCGGATGCCCGGCCACATGAACGTCCTGCTCGCCGAGGCCGACGTGCCCTACGAGCAG
Source organism: Umezawaea endophytica (assembly GCF_025061645.1). Lineage (GTDB taxonomy): Bacteria > Actinomycetota > Actinomycetes > Mycobacteriales > Pseudonocardiaceae > Umezawaea > Umezawaea endophytica. Next base: position 563,945 of record NZ_JANYMP010000002.1, read on the forward strand.
CTCAAGGAACTGGACGACGTCAACCCCGGCATGACGAGCATGGACGTCGCGCTCGTCGTCGGCGCCAACGACGTCGTCAACCCCGGCGCGCGCGACGAGCCCGCCAGCCCCATCTACGGCATGCCGATCTTCGACGTCGACCGCGCGCGGGCCGTGGTGTTCATGAAGCGCTCCATGCGGCCGGGGTTCGCGGGCATCGACAACGAACTGCTCTACAACACGAAGACCACGATGCTGTTCGGCGACGCGAAGGACTCGCTGACCAAGCTCCTGGCGGCGGTGAAGCAGCTCTAGTTCCGGTGGAACAGGCCGGTGACCTCGTCGGCGGTCAGGGGAGGGGCGAAGAACTCGCCCTGGGCGGCGTCGGCGCCGATCGCCGCCCACCAGGCGGCCTCGTCCTCGCTCGCCACCCCGGTGGCCACCACGGTCACGCCCGCCCGGTGCACGACCGAGACGAGGGCGGCCATCGCGTTGTGCAGCAGGGAGTCCCGGTCCGGTTCGGCGGCCAGCCTCCGCACGTCCGCGCCCGCGATGGTCACGGAGGTGATGGGCAGCTCGGTCAGCAGCGCGAGTTCGTCCTGGCCGCCGTGGAAGGCGGTGAGGCCGGTGCTGATGCCGGAATCGGCCAGCACCTGCACGTTGTCGTCGCCACCGCCGGTGAGCACCGCGCGGGTGTTCAACGAGATCCGCAGTTCGGACACGGGCAGCCCGGTCTCGTCCAGGGTGCGCTTGACCGCGCCCACGAGGTCCTCGTCGCGGGACTGCATCGGGCCCAGCGACACGTGCAGCGGCACGGTGGCCAGTTCCGCGTCCTCCCGCCACCGGGCCACCAGCTCGCCCGCGTGGCGCAGCATCCACTGGCCGACGGGTAACGACAGTCCGGTCTCCTCCGCCAGTTCGAGGCACTGGCGGTGACCCCACGTGCCCCAGCGGAGCTGCGCGGCGACGCCGACGACGGTGCGGTCGGCGAGCGCGACGACGGGCTGGAAGTCGACCTCGATCTCACCGTTCTCCAGCGCGCCGGGCATCGACGCGGCGACGTCCGCCCACGTGCGGTGCCGCGAGTCCTCGTGCGGGTCGTAGGGCAGCCACTGCCGCTTGCCCTTGGCCTTCGCCCGGTGCAGCGTCATGTTCGCCGCCCGCAGCAGCTCGCCGACGGTCCAGTCGCGCGACGGGCGGTCCAGCACGCCGATGCTGGCGGTCAGCGCGACGCCGCGGTCGTCGACGAACGTCGGCTCGGCCAGCTCGTCGTTGATCATGTCGATCATCGTGGTGACACCGGGTGTCGTCGCCGAGTTGTCCACCACGATGGCGAACTCGTCGCCGCCGATGCGCGCCACGACGGTGTTCTCGCCCGCGACGACGGCCGTCAGCCGCTGCGCCGTCTGCTTGAGCAGCCGGTCGCCGGTCGCGTGGCCCAGGCCGTTGTTGATCAGCGAGAACGAGTCGAGGTCCAGGTGGTACAGCGTGATCCCGCGCTCCGAGCGGCTGTGCACGGCCTCGAGCTGGGTGATGAAGTGCTGCCGGTTCGACAGGCCGGTGAGGGAGTCGTGCAGCAGCAGGAAGTCCAGGTTCTTCTGCATCAGGTGCAGTTCGCTGACGTCCTCGACCATCGTCACGTGGTACGCGGGCTCGCCGTCGGCGTCGCGCAGCAGCGACACGGCCAGGTAGACCCACGCAGGCTCGCCGTCGGAGCGGATCAGCCGGTGCTGCTCGCGGAACCGGTCGACCACGCCCTCGCGCACCCCGCGGTACGACTCGGTCAGCACGTGGGTGTCGTCCGGGTGGAAGCGCGCCAGCAGCGACTCGCCGACCAGGTCGCCGTCACCGCCCAGGATCGCCGCCATGGCGTCGTTCGCCTCGATGACGGTGCCGTCCAGCCCGGTGATCGCGATGCCCAGCGCGGAGGAGCCGAACACCTCGTGGAACCGGGCCTCGCTCAGCTTGAGCGTGCGCTCGACGCCCTGCTTCGCCTGCAGGAGCGCCCACTTGATCTCCTCCTGCTGGTCGAACGCGTCGAGCCGCATCGCGGTCGCGAACCGCGCGGCGAGCGCGCCGAGGATCGCGACGACCTTCTCCGCCAGCCGGTCGACGCCCGCCAGCTCCGGGGTGAACAGCAGCGCGTGACCGAGGACCTCCACCGTGCGCTGCAACGTCTCCAGGCCGGTGAAGTGGGCGGACACCATCCGGTCGCCGACGGCCCCGACCGGCTCGGCGGAGAACGGCTCGGCCTGGATGGCGTCGGCGATGACGTCCACCAGGTCGAGCAGGTACAGCTCGATCTCGGTGGACGACATCGGCACGTACGTCGTGGAGTAGACGGCCTTCATCCACTCGCGGGCGAGTTCCTGCCGACGAGTCCTGGGCGGCGGCTCCTGCGGTGTCATGCTCCTTTTCCTCGTGCTCGGCGGATCCGCGACGACGTCACCCCTTGTGGCCGACGCCCGCGAAGAGACCGGCGCTCGCCGGGTCGTCGTCGGCGGCCCTCTCCGGCCGCCACCTCGGCACCGGCACGACGCCGGGGTCGACCACGTCGAAGCCGAGGAAGAAGCCGTGGACCTCCGCGTGGGAGCGCGGGAACACGGGGTTGGCGCTCCTCTTCATCACCTCGACGATCCCGGCCATCTCGACGGGCTGCAAGTCCGCGGTGGCGTGGGACAGCGCGAGGTGGCTCCCGCTCGCGACGGCGTCCCGGTAGACGCCGAGCGCGCCCGCCGCGTCGGCGGTGGACGACACGAAGTGCAGGACGCTCACCGCGAGCAGCCCCACCGGTTCGGCGAGGTCGAGCAGACCGGTGCGCGACGCCGCGTCGAGCACCGCGGTGGGCTCGGTCAGGTCCTCCTGCACGATCGCGGCGAGCGGGTCGGCGGCGAGGATCCGCCTGCTGTGCGCGACGGCGATGTCCTCGAAGTCGACGTACACCACCCGCGTCTCCGGGGCCGCGCGGCGGGCGACCTCGTGCACGTTGCCGACGGTCGGGATGCCCGACCCGAGGTCGAGGAACTGCTGGACGCCCTGGTCGATCATGTACAGCACGGCGCGGCGGAGGAACGAGCGGTTGTGCCTGGCGATGGCCCGCGCGTTCGGCTCGACCACCAGCAGTTCCTCGGCGAGGGCGCGGTCGGCGGCGAAGTTGTGGCCGCCGCCGAGCAGGTAGTCGTAGAGGCGGGCCGCGCTGGGAAGACCGGTGTCGGAACCCGCCGGTACCCAGTTCGCCAGTTCCACCGCGCGCCTTCCCAGCTCCGGCCAAGACCGTAGGAGCTACCGAGTGTAGGTCTCGCTACCGGTTCGGAGTACCGGTGTGGACAACGCGCACGCGATTGCCGCGACCGACAGCGCGGCGAACGTGGTCCGGAGGGCCTCGGTGCCCCCGGTGTGCAGCAGGAACGTGCTGATCGCGATCCCGAGCGCGGTGCCGAGACCGCGGGTCGTGTTGACCAGCCCGCCACCCAGCCCGGCCCGGCCCGTCGGGAGCGCCGCCATGACCGCCGCGTTGTTGGCGGGCGTGAACACGCCGAGCCCGAACCCCAGCAGCGCCAGCGCGGGCACGAGCGCGGCGGGCGCGACGGCGGGCACGAGCGCCGCCACCGCGGCCAGCCACGCGCCCACGCGGGCGGAGGTCCACGAGCGGGGGAGCAGCCGCTGGCCGAGCGTCGCCGCGAGCGCGAACCCGACGGGCAGCGCGGTGAGCGCCAGCCCGGTCGACAGCGGCGACCCGGTGGCCGCGAACGGCACCGCGACCAGCGGCCCGAACAGCACCAGGTAGCCGCAGAGGGCGCCGAGCAGGCCGCGGCTGATCGGCGCGGCCCGCAGCAGCGAGAGGTCCAGCAGCGGCGCGTCCACCCGCCGTTCCCACCACCACAGCAGCACCCCGGCGACCACGGCGGCGGCGAGCAGCGGCAGCACCGGCACGGCGAGCCCCGACGCCCCCGACAGCGCCAGCAGCGCGGCCGTCGTGGTCGCGGCGAGCAGCAGCGTGCCGAGCACGTCGAACCGGGAGCGCTCGGCGCGGTCGACCGTGCGCGGCAGCAGGTAGTGGCCCGCCACCATCGCGACCACGCCGATCGGCACGTTGATCGCGAACACCGACTGCCAGCCGAGCGTCGTCACGAGCACACCGCCGACCGTCGGCCCCAGCGCCAGCCCGAGCGCCTGCGCCGCCGCCTGCACGCCCAGCGCGGTCCGCATCCGCTCGCGCGGCACGCTCGTGACGACCAGCGCCACGCTGTTCGCCTGGAGCATCGCGGCCCCGAGGCCCTGCACGACCCGGAAGACGATCAGCGTCGTCAGGTCCGGCGCGAGCGCGCACGCGACCGAGGCGGCGGTGAAGACGGCGAACCCGTAGACGTAGACGAGCTTGCGGCCGAGCACGTCGGCCAGCCCGCCGACGGCGGCCAGCAGCGCCACCAGCGCCAGCAGGTAGGACAGCGACACCCACTCGACGGCGGCGGGCGGCGCGTCGAAGCGCGCGGCCAGCGCGGGGAGGGCGAGCGTGACGATGCTCGCGTCGAACTGGCCCATGAACGCGCCGAAGCAGACCGTCGCGATCACCAGCCACGGCGCACCAGCCCAGCTCGCGACCCGCCGCGGACGGGGGGACTCCGCGACGAACCACCGCCACCCGCGCGTCGCATGATCCATCTGCTACCGAGTATATCGGAGTCAGAGGTATCGTGGTCAGTAATCTCCTCCCCATGTCAGACGAGGCCCGGACGCTCACCGACGTGGTGACCCGGTTGCGCAGGGCGCTGCGGACGAGCATCAGGTCGGACTGGCCGTGGGAATCACTGCCCATGGCCCAGATCGAACTGCTCCAGACGCTGGCCGAACGGCCGCCCATGCGGGTGGGCGACCTGGCCGCCGAACTCCGCCTCGCCCCCAACACGGTCAGCGGCCTCGTCGGCCAACTCATCGAGTCCGGCCTCGTGTCCCGCGCGGGCGACCCGACCGACCGCCGCGTCGCCCGGCTGTCCGTGACCGCGCAGGGGCACGACCAGTTGGCGGTGTGGCAGAGCGCGCACGAGAAGCGCATCGGCGACGCGCTGGACAAGCTGGACGAGGTCGAACGCGCCGACGTGGTGCGCGCGCTGGCCGCGCTGGACCACCTGGTGGACCACCTGCGCTGAAACCACCGTCACCTGAACCGGGTGTGGGTACCCGTGCTCGAGGCGGCCGTCTCCTTGCGGTGGCGGCGTTGCCCCGGATGAGGTCCGGGGCTTCCCGTGGCGATACCCGCTGCCCGCGCGGTGCGGGTCTGACGTGGGTTTCCAGCGGGCTCGTTTCGCGTCGCCCCGCAACTCGGGGAGGACGTGCCGTCCGCGAACCCGACCACGAGGTGGGCGAGGTTGCGGGCGGCGTTGAGGTCGCGGTCGAGCACCAGCGGGCACTCGTCGCAGTGGAACGTCCGTTCGGCCAAGCGCAGTTTGGTCCTCACCGCGCCACAGGCCGAGCAGGTCTTGGAGGAGGGGTACCAGCGGTCCGCGACGTGCAGCGTGCCGCCGGTCCAGGCGGTCTTGTAGTCGAGTTGGCGGCAGAACTCGCCCATGCCGACCCCGGCGACGTGCCGGGCCAGCCGCCGGTTCTTGAGCATTCCGGCGACGTTGAGGTCCTCGACCACGACCGTGCCGTGCGTCCTCACGAGGTGGGTGGTGAGTTTGTGAAGACTGTCGCGACGTGCGTTCGCCACGGCGTTGTGCAGTTTCGCGATACGCGCCCTGGTCCGGTGCCACCGCTGTGACGGTTGCCTGCGGGTCCGCCGGTCGGGGTCGGAGCGGCGAGCGGCTTGACGTTGTAGGCGACGAAGCCGTGGCACGGCCAGATCGAAGTGGCGGGGGTTGGTGATGATTTCGCCGGTCGAGAGCACCGCGAGCGACTTGACGCCTAGGTCGACCCCGACCGCTGAAGCGGGTCGAGCCGGTGCCGGATCGGTGCGGTGGATTTCCACCGACAGCGAGCAGAACCAGCGCCCACCGTGGTGGGTGATGGTGGCCGAGCGGATGCGGGCGGTGCCGCGTTCGACGTGCCGGGCCAGTTTCCGGGTCGACTCGTGGGTGCGCACCACACCGATGCGAGGCAGTTTGACGTGCCGCCGGTCGCTGTCGGCCAGGCCGAAGCTGCCGGTGGTGAACCGGCACGACATGCTGCGCCGCTTGTCCTTGAAGCGGGGAAACCTGATCTTGGGGCCACGCCGGGCACCGTGCTTGGAAGCGTTCCAGTTGGTCAGCGCCGTCGCGAGGTTCGCCAAGCCGGACGAGTACGCCTCCTTGGAGTTCTCACCCCACCACGGCGCGACGTCGTCCTTGCTGTGGTTCCACAGTTTCCGCAGGCTGTACGCCGACCAGTTCAGCGGCGGGGTCAACCCGGTGTCAGGGATGCCGTAGGTGGTCTCTGCTTGGCGTTGGTCCATCACCGCCTTGGCCAGCGCGAGCCCCCAGTTGTAGGCGTACCTCTGCGCGCCGCAGTGCGACCGCAGGAGGTCGTCCTGCTCGGGGGTCGGTGCGAGGGCGAAGCGGTATGCCTGGATCACTCCGGTCACCAGGGGGTTCTCGGGGATGTCCTGCGACCTCACGCGGCCAGTAGAACACATGTTCGAGTGCGGCCGTCAAACCACCCCTACCCATTTCCTGGGGTGCTCCGGCGCGGAACAGGGGATGTCCTGCGGGCTTTCCGAGTCGACAGTGGACGGAGTCACTTCCTCAGGTCTCGGGGAGAACCGCCATGAGCGAACTGCTGGACACCACCCGCACCATCACCTACTGGCCTGCCGTGGGGGAGATCGCCGCGCTGTACGGGGAGTGGAACGCCGCGCTCGCCAGCGGGGACCCGCACCTGGTCGCCGACCGGTACACGCCGGACGCCGTGCTGCTGCCCACGTTGTCGAACGAGGTCCGGACGGACCGCGCGGGCATCGTGGACTACTTCGCGCAGTTCCAGCAGCTACGGCCGCTGGGCGTCGTGCTGAAGTCGTACGTGCGCGTGCTGCGTTCGACGGAGGCCATCGACTCCGGCGTGTGCCGATTCACCCTGAAGAAGAACGGCGGCACCGCGCACGTCGACGCCCGCTACACGTTCGTCTACGAGAAGATCGACGGGAAGTGGATGATCGTGACCCACCACTCCTCGGAGCTGCCCGAGAAGGGGTGACCGTTCGGGAGGACCACGGTGCCCAGACTCCTCGGAGCCGTCGCGTGCGGCGGTGTCCTCGGCGCGCTGGCGCGCTACGGGCTCGGCGTGGTCCTCCCGCACGGTCCGTGGACGATCCTGGTCGTCAACGTGTCGGGCTGCTTCCTCATCGGGGTGCTGGCCGCCGCGACCGAGGCGCCGGTGCCGCGCGCCTTCCTCGGTACCGGGTTCCTCGGCGGGTACACCACGTTCTCCACGTACGTGGTCGACCTCCAGCGGTTCCTCGCCGACGGGCGGCCCGCGGTCGCCCTGCTCTACCTCTTCGGCACGCTGCTGCCCGCGCTGGCCGCCGTGTTCGCGGGCACCGCGCTGACCCGTCGGGTGCGGCGATGACCGCGCTGCTGGTCGCGCTGGGCGCCGCTGTCGGCGCGCCGCTGCGCTACCTGGCGGGCCGTGCCTTCCCCGGCCCGCGCGGGACCCTGCTCGTCAACGTCGTGGGCTCGCTGCTGCTCGGGTTCCTGGTCGGGCTGCCCGCGGACGGCGCCGTGCTGGCCGGGCTGGGCACGGGGTTCTGCGGTGCGCTCACGACCTACTCGACGTTCAGCCTCGACACGCTGGAGCTGGTGGAGAAGGGCGCCCGCGGCAAGGCTTTGCTGAACGTGGGCGTCTCGCTCGCCCTCGGTCTGACCGCGGCCCAAGCGGGCTTGCTCCTGGCGGCCCTGGCCGGTTAGACCGACCGGTCCAACCTCGTCGCGCGAACATCACGAATCGAACCGAACGGCGTTCCGCACCGAATCCCCGACGGCGTCCGCTCGTTGGTCGGACAAGCCCGCTCAGGGGGGCGCACTTGGTGACGGATGGGGCCACCACCCTCTGCGGTGGCTCCGTCGGTCCGACCCGGTCAATGCATTGGTCCACTTGGCTCAATGATAGTTACGACATTTCTTCGGTAACGTCCGGGGTGGCGAGGAAGATTAGATTGTCAGACGAAAGGCGTTTGATTATGACTCTGACGGTGTAATAGCTGTACGCACCGTGTTCGACCGTGAAGTCCCAGCTCCCTGCCCTGGAGCGGGGCTTGGCGGGCGGAAGGTGATAACGGTGTCATTCGCTGACAACGTTATTGTTTCCGGTCGACGCAACCGGATTCCAGTATTGCTGATCTCATCAGTTCCTATAATGCCCCCACGTCGGGCTGTCGAGGCCACCACCCCTCTGCGGTGGCCTCGACAGCCCATTTTCGTCACGCGGGCACTGGCGCGTCCTTCAACCGGCTCAGCACCTCGGGCAGGTCGTCCGCGTGCACGACACCCAGCCGCTGCGTGGCCCGCGTCAACCCGACGTACAGGTCGCTCGCGCCGCGCGGCGACTCGGCCAGGATCCCGGCGGGGTCGACCACCACCACGGCGTCGAACTCCAGGCCCTTGGCGTCGACCACGCTGAGCACCACGACGCGCGAGTCCAGCGCCGACGACTGGTTGCCGACGGCCGAGCCCGGCACCCCGGCGGTGACGGCGTCACCCAGCTCGGTCAGCCTGGCCAGCGGCACGATGACGGCCAGCTTGCCCTCGCCGATCTCGGCGGACTCGCGCGCGACCAGCGCGGGCAACTCGGCCGCCAAGTCGTCGACCCGCGCGTGCCACGGCTCGACACCGCTGTCGCGCACGGACGTCGGCGGCACGAGGGCCGGGTCGACGCTCGCGAGCACGTCGGCGGCGACGGCCATGATCTCCGACGGCGTGCGGTAGTTCACGGTCAGCTCGGTGAGCTTCCAGCGGTCCATCACGTACGGCGACAGGACCTGGCCCCACGACGTGGCGCCCGCGATGTCGCCGGTCTGGGCGATGTCGCCCACGACCGTCATGGACTTGCTGGGGCAGCGGCGCATCAGCGTGCGCCACGCCATCGCCGACAGCTCCTGCGCCTCGTCGACGATGATGTGCCCGAACGTCCACGTCCGGTCGGCCGCCGCGCGCTCGGCGGCGGTCTCGTAGGTCTCGCCGCCGTGCCGCTCGGCGAGCCGGTAGGCGTCCATCAGGTCGTGCGCCATCAGGATCTCGGGATCGGCGTCGTCCTCGAGGTCGAGGATGTCCAGCACGCCCTGCGCGTAGTCGATCGCCTGCCTGCGCTGGCGTTCCGCCTTCGCCTTGGCGTCCGCGTCGTCCTCGCCCAGCAGCTCCGCCGCCTCGTCCAGCAGCGGCACGTCGGCTGGCGTCCACTCGGCGTCCGCGGGGCGCAGCAGCAGCGCCCGCTCCTCCTTGGGCATCCGCGGCGCGGCGGCGGAGAGCCGCTTGGCCGAGGAGTACAGGTCGGACAGCAGCCGCTGCGGGGTGAGCGTCGGCCACAACTGGGCCAGCGCGCGCTGCACGTTCTCGTCCTCGCGCAGCTCGCGGCGGATCTCGTCGATGTCGTCGGCGTCGAGCAGGTGCCTGCCCAGCTTGTTCACGGCCTGGTTCGCCATCGTGGAGATCATCTCGCGGACGAACGTGCGCCTGGCCTCGTTGTGCGGCCTGCGGGTGCGCCGGGCCCGGCCGCGGGCCTCGGTGATCGCGCGCCGGTCGATGCGCAGGGTGTCCTGCTCGAACGGGATCTCGATCATGCCCGGCGCCTCCTGCCGGTCCTTGATCGCGTGCGCGATGACGTCCGCCATCTGGAGGCGGCCCTTGATCGCCGCCACCTCGACGGGTTCGCGGCCCACGGCGTTGAGGCCGGGGTACAGCTCGCCGACGGTCGACAGCAGCACGCCGGTCTCACCGAGCGACGGCAGCACCTGGCCGATGTAGCGCAGGAACGTCGCGTTCGGGCCGACCACGAGCACGCCGCGCTTCGCGAGCTGCCTGCGGTGCGTGTACAGCAGGTACGCCGCGCGGTGCAGCGCGACGGCCGTCTTGCCGGTGCCCGGACCGCCCTGCACGACGACGACGCCGTTCAGCTCGGTGCGGATGATCCGGTCCTGCTCGGCCTGGATGGTCGCGACGATGTCGCTCATCTGCCCGGTGCGGTTCGCGTTGACCGCGGCGAGCAGCGTCGCCTCACCGGTCAGGCCCTCGTTGCGGCTCGGCTCGGTCGAGTTGATGTCCAGGACCTCGTCGTCGTACGCCACGACGGTGCGCTGCTTGGTGCGCATGTGCCTGCGCCTGCGCACGCCGTCGGGCGACGCCGCCGTCGCCAGGTAGAACGGGCGGGCCGCGGGGGCGCGCCAGTCCATCAGCAGCGGCTCGTACTCCTTGTCCTCGTCGAACAACCCGATGCGGCCGATGTAGAACCGCTCGCCTTCGTGGAAGTCCAGCCTGCCGAAGCAGAGACCGTTCTCCACCGCGCTGTACTGGGCGAGTTGGTCCGAGTACATCGCGACGGAGGTGTCCCGCTCCGAGCGCATCTGGTGCGTGCCACCGGTTTGCCGAAGCGCACCCGCCAATCGCTTCGAACTCTGCTCGCGGAGGTCGTCCAGCCTGCCGTACAGCATCGACACGTACTCCTGCTCCGAGGAGATTTCCCGGAGCCGGAGGTCATCGGAGGGGCTTGACAACGTGCCTCATTTCTCGATACCGTCTTTTGTCGTCAGGTTTTTTGGCCTGACAGTTCTGCTTGCCCCCAGGAGCGCGCGCAGAACATCTAATCTACACCCCGGAACGTCATTTCAGCGCCGCGACTCGTGCTGCGCGCAGGCCCTCGGCAACAACCCAGCCAACTGGTCCCGCTCCACCGCTGTCAACCCTTCGAACAGCGGGTGACCGGAGTGCCGCCTCGGCCGCTCGACGCTCATGGTCACCCATCATAGGAACCACCCGTCATGGGACGACGCAGCCGTTGCCGACCCGGCGCGACGAGGCCAGGATGCCTGGATGCGCCAAGATCCGATCGCCGTGCTGGGCATGGGGGCCATGGGCCTGCCGATGGCCAGGAACCTGGCCCGCGCGGGCTTCCCGGTCACCGTCTGGAACCGCACACCCGGTCGTGACGGCGAGGCCAGGAGCGCCGGGGCGGTCGCCGTCGCGACCCCGGCCGAGGCCGCGCTGCCGATCGTGCTCACGGTCCTGCCGGACCTGCCGGACGTTGTCGAGGTCCTCGCGGGCGAGAACGGGCTCCTCGCGGGCTGGAAGCGCGCGGGCGTCGAACGGCCGCTGCTCGTCGTGATGGGCACCGTGTCGCCGACGGCGATCCGCGAGCTCGGTGCCCGGCTCCCGGACGTCCGGCTGGTCGACGCCCCGGTCAGCGGCGGTGACGTGGGAGCGGACGCGGCGACGTTGAGCATCATGGTCGGCGGCCACGCCGACGACGTGCTGCGCTTGCGGCCGCACTTCGCCGCGCTCGGCACGACCGTCCGCCACCTCGGGCCGCTCGGCGCGGGCCAGCTCGCCAAGGCGTGCAACCAGATCGTCGTCGCGGCCACGCTCACGGCCGTGTCCGAGGCGCTCGCGCTCGCCGTCAAGGGCGGGCTCGACCCGGCGGTCGTCGTGGAGGTCCTCCAGGGTGGGCTCGCGGGCAGCCGGGTGCTGGACGTGAAGAAGGAGAAGTGGCTCTCGCACGACTTCGCCCCCGGCGGTCGCGCGGTGAACCAGTTGAAGGACCTGGTGTTCGCGGTCGAGGCGGGCCGCGAGGTCGGCGTGCCGCTACCGGTGACGGCGACCGTCGAGCAGCTCTACTCGGCGATGTGCGCACTCGGGTTCGGCGACGACGACCACAGCGGCGTCTACCAGGTCTACGAGACGCTGTCGGACAAGGCGTCCGCGAGGTAGCCGCCGATGCCCGCCATGCCGCGCTGGTTCGGGTGCAGGGGAGCGGCGGCCGTCGTCGGCACCAGGCCCTCGAACCAGCGCTCGGCGATCGGCGCGCACACGTCGTGCCCGACGCTCGGCGGCGCGATGTCCACGAACGTCGCCCCGTGCTCCTCGGCCGCCGCGGCGAACACGCCGTTCAGCCGGGCGATGCTCGCCTGGAGGTAGTCGGAGTCGCGGCCCCACAGCGGCTGCGCCGGGTAGCACCCGCCGGGCCGGATGTACGTGCCGTAGCCGACGACCACGATCTTGGCGTGCGGCGACCGCGCGTGGATCCCGTCCAGCACCGCCGCGAACTCCGGCCCGAACGCGTCGATCTTCACCGCGAGCTGGTCGACGCCACCCGCCGTCAGCCTCCTCTGGCACGAGAAGCCGACCGGTTCCGGCAGCAGGTTGACGCAGCCGAGCGCCGCGCCGACCAGGCCGATGTCGTTGCCGCCGATGGTCAGCGACACCAGGTCCGTGGTCGGGGTGAGCGCGTCGAACTGCGGCGGCACCGCGCCGAGGAACGTCGTCTGGCTGCCCTCGAAGTCGTCCGCGACGGCCGCCGAGCACGTGACGTCGCGGAACGTCGCCACGCCGAGCCTGCCCGCCAGGACGCTCGGCCAGTTCCGCGACGACCGCAGGCAGCCGAGGTTCAGCACGTCCTGGTCCGGGATCAGCGGCCCGGCCGCCGCCGAGTCGCCCAGGGCGACGTACTCGGTGAAGGCGGGCGCGGCGGACGCCGTCCCGGTCACCGCCGTGATCGACAACGCCGCCAACAGCACTGGTAGCAGCCTGCGCATGATTATCTCCCGAGTGTCACCAACTGGCCTGGATGACATGATGTGGGCTGCCGGCGCGTCTTGCCGCTGGGAGTTCACGCAAAACCCGATCGAGGTACTTGTGACGGATCACAAGCTCACCGTGAACGGTCGTCCGCTGCACGAACAACTCGTGCGCGGCCGGTCCATCGCCCGCGACCTGGTCGCCCGGTTCGTCGCGGAGATCCCGCTCTACCAGGCGCTGCCGCGCGAGGAGTTGGACGGCGACATCACCCGCATCACCGCCACCAACCTGCGGATCGTCGAGCGGGTGCTGCGCACCGGCGTCCCGCCCACCGAGGCCGACCTGGGCGACCTCGCGGTCTCCGCCGCCCGCCGCGCCGCCGAGGGCGTACCGCTGGGGGCCGTGCTCACCGCGTACAGCATCGGCATCCGCGCCATGTGGCACGCGCTGCTCGACGACGCTTCCCCGTCCGACCTGGCCGACGTGCTGAGCGCCACCGACCTCGTGCTCCGGTTCCAGCAGACCGCCGTCTCGGTCGTCGCGACCGCGTACGCCGAGGAACACCAAACGATCTCCGGCCACGAACGCGACACCCGTCACGCCCTGGTCAGAGCCCTGCTGGCGGGCGAACCGGTCGCCGACCGCGTGCTGGATCGGTACGCGCTGGTCGTCCTGTCCCTCGGACGGCACCCCGACGAGGGGATCTCCGCGCGCCGCGCGTTGAGGCGCGTGCAGGACGAACTGCGCACCACCCTGCACCTGCTGGACGCCCACGGCGGCGTCCTCCTACTCCCACCCGACCAGCCCGTCACCGCCCTGGTCGACCGCCTCGGCACCGTGGCCCACGCCACCGCCGCCTACGTCCTGGCCGACACCCCCGACCTGCCCGCCGCCCACCGGCAGGCACGCGACGTGCTCGACATCGTCGTGCGCCTCGGACGGCCGCCGGGCGCTTATCGGCTGGAGGACGTGCTGCTGGAGTACCAACTCGGCCAGGTGACACCGGCCACGGCCGCGTTGGCGGCCCTGCTGGACCCGCTGTCGGACAACCCGGATCTGTTGCCGACGTTGGAGTTGTACTTGGCGGAGGACCTGAACCGGCGCCGTACTGCGGCGCGGCTGCATCTGCATCCGAACACGGTGGATTATCGGTTGCGGAGGGTTGTGGCTTTGACGGGGCTGGACCCGGCTCGGCCTGTGGATCTTCAGCGCATTGGGGCGGCTTTGGCGGCTCGGAGGGTGTTGGGCGGGAAGGGGTGATGGGGATGGGGGTGGGGGTGTGCGGCTGGGTGTGCGGTCCGGTCGTGTTGGTGGGGTGAGAGCTGTTCGGCGTGGTTGACGGACTTCCCGGTTACAGGCTTTCGGGTTGCTGGCTCTCGGTTTTCGGGCTCTAGGCTCGCGGCTTCCGGATCATGGGTCTCCGGCCCACGGGGTTTCAAGCCACGCCGCTTTCGGCTCACGGACGCTGGCCACCCGCTCATGACCTGACTCGACGGCCCGCTCATCGACTTCCCAACCTCCGCTCCGACGCATGAACGGACCGTTCACACACCCTTGAGAGTCGTGCTGGCCAGTGAACGGGCCGGTCACTCGATGCCGAGCGGCGGTGACGGCGCGTGAACGGACCGTTCAACGGGCACTGAGCGGTTTGGAAGCGCGAACGGGCCGTTCTTCCGGCGCCGAGCGGTCGGGGTGGTGTGTGAACGGGCCGTTCAATTGGTGTCGAGTGGCTGTGGTGGTGTGAGCGGGCCGTTCAACTGGTGTCGAGTGGTTGAGGTGGTGTGTGAAGACGCCGCCTCGCAGCCCCGATTCGGTGTCGTCGGTCCGTTCACCGGCTTCTTGATCTTGTCCAGCACCGATCGGCTGGCTGGCCCATCAGCCCGGCCGTCTACCCCGCCTGTCGTTCTCACCCAGCTATGGCTTGAACGGCCCGTTCACCCGTGTCTCGGTCCCGGTTCCGAATCGGCCCTTCCATCGGTCTCCCCCATGGCTCTCTCTGGCCATGGCCTGGACGGCCCGTTCACCCGCGACTTGGTCCCGCTTAGCGTCCGATCGAACTGTCCGGCCCTTAACTCCCGGCTTCCCGGCCTGGCCATCCACCTGTCGTTCCCACCCCAACTCATTGCCTGAACGGCCCGTTCACTCGCGACCTGGTCCCGCCAAGCGTTCGATCGGCTGGGCTGGCCTGTCCACCCCACCCGCCGTCCTCACCCCACCCGGCGCCTGAACGGCCCGTTCACTGTGCCCTCCGCCACCTCACCCGCCTCCTCGCCCCGCCAACCCCGGCCCCGCCACCCTCCTCGACCCCCGTCATTCCCCTCGACCACCCCGGCCATTCCCCTCCACCCCTCCACCCCTCCACCAGGGCACGGCCAGTGACCGGACTCCCCCTGAAGAGCGGTAACGGCTGGGCAGCGGGGTGAATGGGTATTGCGGGCTGGGGGTTCGCGGCACTCTGGGGTTGGTGAGGGATCAGCGTCGGGAGTTCGTGCGCCTGTGCCGGTGTGTGGTGGCTGGACCGCGGTGGCAGGTGGTGGTGGCCGTTGTGGTGTCGGCCTGGACTTTCGCCTGGATCCTCGGGCAGGTCGGTGGGGTGTCCGTGTCGCCGTTGGGGGTGCTGCGGGCGCCGGTGGACTGGGCTGGGATTCCCAGTGGGTGGGTGGACGCGGCTGGGGAGTGGGTGCGGGCGCGGCAAGGGGTGTTGGCCGGGTTCGCGTTCTTGGCCGGAGGGTTGTGGGCTGTGACGACCGAGCGCGGGCGGTTGGCTGCGCCTGGTGGGTGGTTGGCGGTGCTGGTGGCGGCGGAGGCGATCGGGTACGCGGCTGCGGTGCACCGGGCGCTGGTGACGTTGGCCGTCGTGATCGGCGTGTTCGCGCTGCTGTCGCTGCTGGGGCGGCGGGCGTTCGTGGTCGACCGGATCGCGTTGCTGCCGCGCGGGGTGCTGCACGCCGGGGCGACGGCGGTGACGTTGTCGGCCGTGGTGCCGTTGCTCGCGCCCGGCCTGCTCGTCGCGGGCCTGGTGCGGCCGTACGTGACGAGGCCGCCGCGGCCGGACCCGACCCGTGCGCGCGTCCCGCGGCAGCGGGTCGACAGCGGCAGACGCGCGGAGGCCGACTCCACCACCTGAGGACGCACACCCAGACGGCTTTTCGGGTGTCGTCACCGTCTCAAACTCACCCATTCGAGCGAGACGTTCGAGTTTCGTAACGCGTCGACCATAGCGATCGGGTTTCGCTCGCGCCTCCGAAAGGAGCCGATTGAGTGATCTCCGCTTTATAACCCGACCCCACTAAAGACACCTCAAACGAGCGATGTCCGATGAGGATACGGGTCGTTTCCCCTCAATTTGGATCACGCATGTGCAGGTGGCGACGGGTGCGGACGCTCCGACTAATGCGATAATGGCTCATGGTCGACCTGACGAGAGTTAATCTCCGATCGGTCAGGTGCAAATGCGGCGACCCGATCCGAGTTCGACGATGCCCGTGCTGAGCACTACCGGTCCGTAACACTTAAGGATGCGCAGTGTCTGACAATCCCGCCAGAGGGCGACTCGCCAGAGTCATGCGTCGGCAGCCGGTCCAGCAGCGGGGCGCGGCCACCGTCACCGCGATACTGGACGCCTGCTCGACGCTGCTCAACGAGCAGGACTACGACGACATCACCACCGCCCGGATCGTCGAGATGGCAGGCGTTCCGATCGGGTCCTTCTACCAGTACTTCCCGGACAAGAGGTCGGTCGTGCACGCGCTCGCGCTGCGCGGCATGGAGCAGTACCTGGCCGAGGTCGACGTCCTGTTCGAGGGCGGCACGCTGTCGGAGGACTGGCGCCAGGCCATGGGCCAGGTCGTGGGCGTCTACATGCGGATGCTGATCGACGTGCCCGGCTTCGGGCGCATCAGGTTCAGCGACCTGCTCGACGGGCACCGGCTCGACTCCAGCGTCGACCAGTACGAGCTGATGGCCGAACGGCTGGCGGAGCTGTTCGTGGAGAGGTTCGGCGCGCCCGGCGACGGTCCGGTGCGGCTGACGTTCCGGATGGCCGCCCAGACCGCGGACAGCCTGTTCACCCTGGCCTCGCAGCTCTCCGGCGACGACCGGTTCCACGTGCTCCGCAAGGCCGACCAGGTGATCTCCACGATGCTCGCCGAGGTTCTCGACCCGAGCTGACTTGCCCCGGTTGACGGGGTGGTGTGGGCTGGTCCCGTGACGAGCGACGAGTTCGACGTGATCGTGATCGGTGGCGGCCCGGTGGGCGAGAACGCGGCGGGGCGGACCGCCGCCGGAGGCCTGCGGACCGCGCTGGTGGAGGCGGAGCGCTTCGGCGGCGAGTGCTCCTACTGGGCGTGCATGCCGAGCAAGGCGCTGCTGCGCCCCGGCCACGCCCTCGCGGCGGCCAAGCGCCTGCCGGGGGTGCCGGTCGGGGACCGGCTGGATGCCAAGGCGGTGCTGGCGCGCCGCGACGAGTTCACCTCCCACTGGGACGACGCGGGCCAGGTCCAGTGGGCGGAGGGCGCGGGCATCGTGCCGATCCGCGGCCGGGGTGTCGTGACCGGTGAACGCGAGGTCACCGTCGACGGCCGCGTGCTGACCGCCCGCCGCGCCGTGGTGCTCGCGACGGGCAGCGTGCCGCGCCTGCCCTCCCTGACGGGGTTGTCCGAGGTGCCGTTCTGGGGTTCGCGCGAGGCGACGTCCGCGCACGAGGTGCCCGAGTCGCTGATCGTGCTCGGCGGCGGTGTGGTCGGCGTCGAGATGGCGCAGGCGTGGGCCCGGCTCGGGTCGGAGGTCACCCTGGTGATCTCCCAGGACCGGCCGCTGGCCAAGTTCGAGGACTTCGTCGGCGAGTACGTCGCCGACGGGCTGCGCGAGGACGGCGTGGTGGTCCACGCGAGCGCGAAGACCTCCTCGGTGTCCACTGTGGAGGGCGGGGTCGAGCTGAAGCTGGCTGACGGGACGTCGATCGTCGGCAAGCACCTGCTGGTCGCGACCGGGCGCGTGCCCGCCACCAGTGACCTCGGGTTGGAGGCCTTCGAGCTGGAGGCCGGGAAGGCGCTGCCCGTCGACGACACCGGCCGGGTGTCCGGAGTGGACTGGTTGTACGGCTGCGGCGACGTGACCGGCCGGGCGCCGCTGACGCACCAGGGCAAGTACGCGGCCCGCGCGGTCGGGTCGGCGATCTTGGCGGACGCCCGTGACCCGGAGCCGTGGTCGGTCGCCGTTGCCACCGCCGACCACGCGGCCGTGCCGCAGGTGGTGTTCACCGATCCCGAGGTGGGCTTCGTCGGGAGGACGTCGGCGCAGGCCCGCGAGGCCGGGCTCTCGGTGCGGGTCGTGGACGTGGACATCGCGGTGGCCGGGTCGTCGCTGCACGGCGACGGGTACCGGGGCAAGGCGCGGATGGTCGTGGACGAGGGCACCCGGACGCTCGTCGGCGTCACGTTCGTCGGGCCCGACGTGGCGGAGATGGTGCACGCGGCGACGATCGCGATCGTGGGGGAGGTGACCGTGGACCGGTTGTGGCACGCGGTGCCGTCGTACCCGACGATCAGCGAGGTGTGGCTGCGACTGCTGGAGGCGTACGGGCTGTAACGGAACGGTGCGCGCGTTAGGCCGGTCGGGGCGGTTAACTAAGCTGAAGCGGTGACCAGGGCCGTGGTGATCACCGCTAGTGCCGCCGTTCTCTGGTGCGCCTTCGTGATCGCCACGACGTTCCGGCACGCGGCACCGCTGCCGGCCGTCGTGGTGTACGTGCCCGCCGTGCTGGTGCTGCCGGTCGTGCTGCACACGCTGTGGCGGGCCAGTTCCGATGCCCTGCTGGCCATCGCGCTGGTGCCGCGCGGAGTGGTGGCCGGGTGGTTCGGGGCCGCCGTCCTGGGGTGGCTGTTCGCCTTCGGGGCCGTGCACGGGGTCGAGGGGACGGAGCGGCTGGGAGCCGTGGCCGGTGTGGTGATGGTGCTGCACGCGGTGTTCGGGCTGATCGCCGTGGGGCTGCTGAAGGTGGACGAGAACCCGCACCTGAGGTGACGGTGGCGGCGTCGCAACTTTCGCCCGCTACTGGCTCGCGGGAAGCCGGAGCGCGCGTTCCGCCGCCTTCAGCAGGTCCGGGTCGGTGGCGGTCGAGTCGCCCTCCACCCAGACCGCCTGCGCCAGGAGCACCCGTGTGTTCTTGACCGTGCTGGCGAACGCCGACCGGTCGAAGGACCTGGGGCTGTTCGGCCAGCTCTTGCCCTCCTTGAGGAGGGTGGTGATGCCGCCGGAGCCCGCGGTCGCCACGACGCCGTGCAGTTCCTGGGCGCTGAGCGCGTCGGCCAGCGCCACCTCGGCGACCGCCACCCCCACGGGGCGGTCGCCGATCTTCGTCTCGTACTGGGCGCGGTGCAGCGCGGTGCAGCGGTGCTTGGAGAGCCAGGCGCTGACGTCGCCGAAGGAGTGGGCGGCGCAGTCGGTGTCCTGGCCGGTGCCGCGCGGGGTGAAGTTCTCGCCGTCCACCACGACCGTGGTGGGGAGGGGCTCCGACGTGGTGGGGGCCGCCGTTCGGGGGCTGCTGTCGTCGGACGTGGCGACGATGATGCCGACCACGGCCAGCAGCGCAACCAGCGCGGCGGCGGCGTAGGGGAGCAGTTTCGGGGCTTTCGCGGCCAACTGCTTCGTCTTGCCCGCGGTGGGGAGCTTCGGGATGAGCACGGTACTGGCGGAGGCCAGGTCGCTCGTGATGGCGTCGGCGAAGCCCTCGGCCAGCAGGTCGCGGGTGGTGGGCGGGGTGCCGGTGGGGGACAGGACGGCCAGCAGCTTCTCCGCGTGGCCCACGGAGCAGGGGCGGTCGCTGGTGGCCAGTTCGCGCACGGCCGCGAGCAGCGAGGTCGGTTTGGGGTGGAGCACGCGCACGCCGCGGTTCAGGTCGACCGTCGGCTGGACGACGGTGCCCACGTACGGGCCGACGGCGACGACCGTGGTGACGGGCAGTGGTTCCGCGCGCATCTCCTGGATGCGCTTGCCCACGGCCAGCGCGGCCTCCAGGGCTTCGGCGGCGGGGCTGACGGCACCGTCGGGGCGGACCAGTGGCCAGCCGTCGATCCGCCACTGGCCGCTGAGCGGGGCTTCCAGGCGCACGGCGGGGTCGGGCAGGTCCACGCCGACGACCACGACGACGCCGCGGGGCAGGACGACGACCGCGTCCACCGCCTTGGGGCTGCCGGGGGGCTGCACGCCCAGCAGCGCGACACCGCCCAGCACCGCGTCCCCGGCACCCCATGTGCTCAACGCCGCGCGCACGTCGGCGCCGACCTCGGTCGGAACGCTCCCCAGCCTGATCAACCGCACGAGATCACCAAACTCCACACGGTCGGACACGGTAGCCCCGCAGGGGGGTGGGAGGCCGACAGGCTCACGGCTGTCACGGTCCGTGATGGTCATCACGGATTCCACCCGACCGGTCGCGGAGCGGGTACCCCTTGGGGCACAAGCACTGCGGTGCGTGGCGGCCATCACGAGTGTTCTCCGTGGTCCGAGGCCGCTGATCGCCGGATGATCACGTGTAGATCACGCGTTGATCTCGGGTTTTGGCAGGATCGTTCATTATTTGGGCCGTCTGCACGCACTTTAGGGTCGAAAGTCCTGTATCTGCCCCACCTGGGTGATGATCGCACTGGTTCTTCTGGCGGACAGCACCGGCAGCAGGCAGAATGGCCGCAGCGGGAATTCACTTGATCGTCCGTTTCGACAGGTCGTAGGGGAAGACGTCCCTCGTCGAGTAGCGGAGGTCAGCTGTGAGCACCCGTGGCAGCACCAGTGGCGTGGTCTACGTCCACTCGTCGCCGTCTGCGGTCTGTCCGCACGTCGAGTGGGCTATCTCGGGCACCCTCGGTGAGCGAGTGGACCTCAGGTGGGCGGCGCAGCCCGCGGCGCCAAGTCAGTTGCGCGCCGAATGCGCTTGGACCGGCGATGCCGGGACGGGCGGAAGACTCGTGTCCGCGTTGCGGGCGTGGCCGATGCTCCGGTTCGAGGTGACGGAGGATGCGAGCGACGGCGTGGACGGCGAGCGTTTTTGCTTTGCCCCCGTACTGGGCCTGTGGCACGCGCGGACCAGTGCCAACGGCGACATCGTGGTGTCGGAGGACCAACTCCGCGCGCTCGCGCTGCGCGCTCGTGGTGGCGAGTCCTTCGCGCACGGCGTCGACGAACTGCTCGGCGCCGCGTGGGACGACGCGTTGGAGCCCTTCCGCCGTGCCGGGGACGGCGCGCCGGTCACCTGGCTGCACCGCGTTGGCTGATCCGCGTCACCGTTGAGGACCCCCGTGGAGAGCGGGGGTCCTCAACGGCGGGCGAATCGCACCTCGGAATCGTCAGTACGACGGCCGGACGCTCTCGGCAGGCAGCCAGGCCTGCATGAGCTCCGCGTAGGCGGGCGAGGACCGCACCAGGTCCGCGTGGTCGCCGAGCAGCGGCGGACCGCCGTCCATCACCAGGACCCGCTTGGCGCGCAACGCCGACGACAGCCGGTGGGCGATCACCACGAGGATCCCGCCGCGCTCCGCGAACGCCCGCTCCACCCTCGCCTCGGCGGCCGGGTCCAGGTGCGAGGTGGCCTCGTCCAGGATCACCAGCGACGCCGGGCACGCGTGGACCCTGGCCACCGCCAGTAGCTGGGCCTCACCCGCGGACAGGCCCGCGCCCGCGTGGCCGAGCGCGGCGTCCAGCCCGCCGATCCGCGCCACCAGCTCCGACGCGCCCACGGCGTCGACCGCCGCGAGCAGGTCCTCGTCCGACGCGCCCGGCGTGAACAGCGCGAGGTTCTCCCGCAACGTCCCGGTGAACAGGTAGGTCTCCTGCGGGATCAACGCGATCCGCTCGTGCCGCAGGGCGGGCCGCACCAGGTGCACCGGGACACCGCCGAGCTTCACGGTGCCCGACCGCGGCGGCATCAGCCCGGTCAGCAGACCGGCCACAGTGGACTTCCCGATCCCGCTCGGACCCACCACCGCCAGGTGGTCGCCGGGCGCGAGGTCCAGGTCCAGGTCCCGCACGACCGGTTCGGCGTGCTCGCCCCAGCCGAACGTCAGCCCGCGCATCGTCACCGCGTGCCCGTCGGGCACCTCGTCACCGGCGGGCGGCGCGGGGGCGGGCGCGGCCTCGGACAGCCTGCGCAGCGCGACCATCAGCCGCAGCACCACGGTGCTCGTCGTGTCGGCCAGCCGCCGCAGCGCGGGCTGCACGCTCGTGCTCAGGTACACCACGGCGCCGAGCACCGCGCCCGCCGTGAGCTGCCCGGACGCGACCTTCGCAGGCGCGGCCACCACGAGCAGCGCCAACGGCGCGAACCCGCCGACCGCGATCACCAGCCCGCGCAGCGAGTTCGCCCACGCCACCCGCACGGCCACCTCGGCCTGCCGGTCGATCGTCCTGCCGACCCCGTCGCCCGCCTCCCGCACGGCGTCGCAGGCGGTGACGTCGCGGATGCCGACGAGCACCGTGCCCGCCGCCTCCGCGCTGTTCTCGTCGGCCATCACCTGGTCCCGCTGCCTGCGCGCCAGTGACGGCAGCAGCAGCGCGAACAGCAGCAGCGCGACCACGACCGGCGACACCACCAGCCACGCCAGGTCGGCCACGGTGGTCACCAGGCCGATCAGCGCCGCCGTTGTCGTGACCAGCAGCGCGCGCGCCTGCACCAGCACACCCGCCGTCGCGTCCCGCACCACCTCGACGTGCCGGGTGATCCGCGCGACCGCGCTCGCGTCGGGCTGCCGCCGGTGCGACGTGCCGTCGTGCAGCACACCGCGCACCACGACCCGGACCAGCGCGTCCCGCATCGGCTCGATCACCGCGCCGAGGTGCTGGAACACCTGGCGCAGACCGAACCCGCCGAGCACCGCCACCACGGCGAACACCAGCAGCCACCCCACACCGACCAACGGCCGCCCCGCCGCGAACCCGCGGTCCACCGCCAGCGCCACCAGCCGCCCCGACAGGAACGCGGGCACGCCCTCCAGCACCGACCAGCCGAGCAGGACCAGCACACCCCGCCGCTGACCGGCCAGGGCACCGAGGTACAGCCGCATCACGTCCACGGGAGATCGCCTCCGGCGTGACGGGGGGAAGGGACTCGAACCAGTAACCCTTCGATTAACAGTCGAATGCCGCGAGCTGTCACCGGACACCGCCCTCGGGGCGGATGGCGCGGTCCTGGCGCGGTGTGACCGCGCGAGCCCGCAATCCTTGGAGCAGCAGCCGGACGTCGGGCCAGTAGGCTGTTCCGTCGGTCGACCGGTCTTCGATCTTACAGGGTTCGAGCACGTCCATCAGGCGTCTCCTCCGGTGAACACGGCCCGGTAGCCCGGATCCAGCCACAGCGCTTCGTGCGAGCCGGTCGCGCGGACCCGGCCGTCGACCAGCCACACGACGAGGTCGGCGCGGCGGGCGGTGGCGGCTCGGTGGGTGACCACGACCTTCGTGCGGCCGGGTAGCGCGGCCTCGATCGCCTTGTCCACGGTGGCCTCGGTGACCATGTCCAGGCTGGCCGTCGCGTCGTCCAGTACCAGCACGTCCGGGTCCCTGGCGAGGGCCCGCGCCAGGCCGAGGCGCTGCGCCTCGCCACCGGACAGCGGCGTGTCGGCCATGGGGGTGTCGTAGCCGTCCGGCAGTCGCACGACCACGTCGTGCACCTGCGCGGCGACGCAGGCCGCGCGCACCCGGCGCTTGCCCGCGTCGGCCCCGTAGCGGATGGCCTCGCCGACGGTCGCGCCCAGCAGCGCGGGCCGTTCGAACGCGTACCCGACCGTCCCGTCGCGACGCACCTCGCCCGAGTCCGGTGTGGACAGTCCGCCGATGATGGACGCCAGCGCGGACTTCCCCGCGCCGGACCGGCCGACGACGGCGGTGAACGTGCCCGCGGGGATCCGCAGGTGCACGTCGTGCAGCGCGCCGTCGAGCGACACGTCGTGCAGTTCGAGGTCACCGGGGTTCGCGGGCGGGCCAGGGGCGTCGCGGTGTGGCAGCGGGGTGTCGAGGACCTCGACCAGCCTGGTCGCGCTGGCACGGGTGCGCGCGAACGTCGTCAGCATCGGCAACTGGCCGACGATCCCCATGCCCAGCGCCACGTACCCCAGCGTCGCCAGCAGGTCGCCGATCGACAGCCTGCCCGCGACGACGCCGAACCCCGCGGCGGTCAGCACGGCCAGCTCAACGGCGGGCAGCAGCAGCCCGGCCCGCCAGATCATCTTCGCCTGAGTGCGCCACATGCCGATCCCGGCCGCGGCGAGCGTCGGGAGTGGACGCAGCACGCGCTCCGACTCCTGCTCGGCGGTACCGGACGCGGCGATCGTCCGCAGACCCGCGACGGCGTCGAGCAGCCGCGCGGACAGGTCACCCGACACGGTTTGGTAGGTGGCCACGTCGTCCGCCGTCAGCCGCATGTGCGTGCGCACCAGGAGCGTCGCCAGCGGGACGCTGAGCAGGAACACGGCCGCGAGCCGCCAGTCCATCAACGCCAGCGCGACGACGGCGCCGACGGAGCTGAGGACGGTCACGGTCAGGACGATCAGGATCACCGAGACGCCACCCGCGATGGCGGAGTCGCCGGTGACGCGGCTGACCGCGTCACCCGCCGCGAACGGCGACGGGTGGCCGAGTCCGAGCAGGTGGGCGGCCACGCGGTGGCGCAGCCAGGCGGTGACCTTCGCGGTGATCGCGGCGGCCAGCACCACGCCGATCGCGTCGCCGACGACCTCGATCGACACCATCGAGACGAGCCACAGGACGGTGGAGGGGTCGTACCGCCCGGCCAGCGCCATGTCCACGGTGCTCGCCAGCGCGGCGGGCAGCAGCAGGCCGGCGGTCGTGGCCAGCGCGGCGTTCAGCACGAGCAGGAGCCAGCGGCGGTCGTGGTTCGCCGCCTCGACCAGCAGGGTGTCGCCCGGTTGGGCCATGCCTGTTCCCTCCGGGGACGGGTGGGCGCATCATGGGAAAGGGCCCGACGGCAGACGGACCGATTCGTGGTCGGTCGCTGCCATCGGACCCTCGTGTCACCGGGTGAGCGGCACACTTCGCTTGTGCCGCTCACCCAACCTCTCTGGCGAGACCTAGCAGAGGATCAGGCTCGCGGAGGAGTGGCTGCAGGGGAGCAGCAGGCTCGCGCTGGAGGCCGTCGTGCTGCCGCCGCCACCGCCGCCACCGCCGTGGCCGCTGGCCATCGCGTTGGACGGGGCCTCGGGGGTCTCGAGCTCCTGCATGTCGAGGATGAATCCCATGGTCTTACTCCTCATTCAGCGAACTATTCGGGGTTACTGCTCCACCAGCCACTCGGGACCGGGGGTTCTGGGGGGTGGGCGACGCTCCGAGGAACGGAAGGACTGATCCGTCTCCGTCCACCACGGACGCCAGCGCCAGCAGGATTCCGGCACCGCCGGTGTTCAGGTCCATCGACAGCCTGCGGAGCTGCATTCCGGGGAACGCCAGCCCGTCCCGGTAGGGGACGGCGTGCCACGCGAGCGCGGCCAGGTGTCGTCGCATCGCCTGCTCGAACACCGGGTCGGGCTTCCGCCGCACGGCTTGGGCGAGCGTCGCGAGCAGACCCATCCGGCCGAGGACCAGGCCGGGGTGGATCACGAACTCGCCCGCCGCGCCGCGCAGCAGGTCGGGAAGTCGGGTGACGCTCTCCGCGTCGGGTGCGTGCCGGGCGTACTCGTTGAGCACCATGGCGATGCCCGCGCCGCCGACCTCGACGTAGGGGAGCGTGCGGTAGCCGCCGTCGCGCACCTGCGTCGACCCGTCGAGCGCGACCATGCACTCGGCCAGGTCGCGGTCCAGCGCCTGCCCGGCCAGGTCGAGCCAGGAGCGGTCGCCACTGTGCTCGAACAGCCGGAGGAACAGCAGCGCCGGGCCGGACCAGCCGTGCAGCAGACCGGCCTTCGCCTTCGGGCCGGGAGGCTCCGCGAACTGGAGTTCCCGGCCCAGCCGGTCGGCGATGTCGACCGACTGGGCCAGGAAGTCGTCGTCCTGTCGGACGTCCGCGAAGTGCAGCAGGTTCAGCGCGACACCGGACAGGCCGCTGCCCAGTCCGTGGTCCGCCGTGCCCGGCAACGTCTTCGCGTACTCGGTGACCAGGTCGGTCGCCAGGTCGTGGTGGCCGAAGTTCTCCAGCACGTGCGCGATGCCGTGCGCGCCGGTGAAGAAACCGGGCTGCTTCGGCGGGTCGCGCCGCACGGAGTCCTGGAGCCACTGCTCGTACTCGGGGAACCGGCCGTGCCCGCTGACGTGCAGGGCGTGCAGCACACCGGCCGCGCCGTAGGCGAAGCACGCGCCGCCGACCTCGAACTGCTCGATGTCGCCGGGGAACAACCGGTCAGTGCGGTCGGGGGTGGCACTGGCCAGGATTGCCTTCGCGATGTCCTCGCCCACGGCGCGCCAGTCCGGCGCGGGCTGGTCGAGCGTCGTCCGCTCCGGCGCCGGGGGGACATCGACGCGGGGGGTGAGCACCGCGGCGATCCGCTCGCAGTACTCGTCGGACAGCCCGAACCGGCGCTGGATGAAGTCCAGGTGGGACCTCAACCGCGACGGCGCCAGTTCCAGCACCTCGTTGAGCGGCAGGAACAGCCACAGCCGCAGCGCGGCGAGCGGGTACTCGTCGATCTCGTAGCCCTCGCGGTCCGGCGGGGCCTGGAAGCCGGGCGCACCGAGGGTGGGTCTGCGCGGTTCGTCCACGTGGAACGACAGCTCGAAGTCGATCAGCGACATCCGGTCGTCGTCGTCCAGCAGGACGTTGAGCGAGTGCAGGTCGGAGAACACGACCCCGCGCCGGTGCAGCGCGCGGACCGTCCGCTCGACCTCGTCGACCACGGCGAGCGCCCGCGTCCGGTACTCGGTGAGGCGCTCGTCACTGATCCCGTTGTGCGTCAACGGGTAGTGCATGCCGAGCCACTGCCCGAGAGGTCTGCCGGGCATGTACTCCATGGCCAGGAAGTGGTGCTCCCACACGGTGAACCGGTCGTACACCTGGGGCACGCCCGCGATCCCGTCCACCATGGTCAGGATCTTGAACTCGCGGTCGAGCCTGGCGACCGCGTCGACGTTGTCGCGGTCGAGGCCCGCGTGCGGTCTGGCCTCCTTCAGCACGACCTCGGCGCCGTCGGACTTGCGGGTGGCGAGGTAGACGCCGCCGCCGTTGGAGAAGTGCAGCGAGCGCACCACGTCGTAGGGGAACTCGTCCGGGTCGCCGCCGTTGCGGGCGGCGAGGTGCGGCACCAGGAACGGCGGCAGCTCGACCCACTCGGGCACCCAGAAGTTCGGCTTGCGCTGGTCGGGGACCAGCTCGCCGTCCGGGCCCTCGATGGCGAGCACCTGCTTGCCGTCCTGCTCCAGCCACTGCTCGACGAACCCGCCGTAGCGGACGTAGAGGGGACCGGCGCCGAAGCGGAGGTCGCTGAGGATGTACGCGCCGTCCTCGCCCTCCAGCAGGTCGGACAGCTCGACCAGGATGCGCTCCAGCTCGACCTCGTCGGCCGGGTAGATCGCGATCAGCTTGCCGCTGGCCTCGCGGGGGGCGTACTTGGAGTTCCGGGCCAGCACGATGGACTGGGTGCGCAGGTACTTGAACGAGATCCGGTGCTCGACGCAGTAGTCGTAGGTGGTCTTCAGGACGCGGCCCGCGTTGGCGACCGTGGCCGACACGTGGATCTTCCAGCCCTGCTTCGCCAGGACGTTGCCCTTGGGGTGCAGGTGCCGCCAGATGTTCTTCTCACCCTGCGACCAGCCCTCCGGCAGCTCGGGGAGCTCGCGGGAGAAATCGTCGACGGAGGTTTCCGCGTGGCTCTGGACGTCGTAGAAGTGACGGTCCGCGAAGCAGTAAGCCTCATAGCGAAGATCCACTGGAATTCCCTCCCTCGGAAGTGCGGTGCGATGTGGTCGCCGTTAATGCGACGGCCATATTTCCGCACAGTTTGCGGAGAGTTTCCAATCCGCCACACGGGCGATGGAGTTTGATCCGTTCGAGGATGCGGAATGTGTGACATACCCTCGGTTTTTCGACGGATTGTCGACCGTCACTCCGTGGATTCACCCGATCGCGATGTTTGTTGGGGTGTAACGCCGTTCGCAAAACGATCTTTTCAACTAAACGAAACTCACTCGTTCAGGAAATGGGACCCGTCGCTACCAGCGCTTTCCTGGACCCGGCTCGGAGAATCGGTGCTCGTTGGAGTGCTGGTTACCGAGAGTTGCGGTTACGCCTGTTGGGCTTGCTCGAAAGCGGGATCTTTCGCCCCGTTCGCAGTCCCCATTTGGCGGTATGGGTATGCCTTTCCGCAGGTCGTTGCGTCAACCGGTCGGCATTTACGGAGTGGGTCCGCCGATTTGTGCAACTCGCGAGCGTGGACTCTTGGCGGGCCTATTGGTCATCCTAATGGTGTCGATAGGATTGTTTCTGTCACTCGTTCGGGATTTATGAGCGTTCCTCATGCAGTATTCAGTGAGTTTACCGAGCTTTCGTCACCCGAATGGGTGGTTTAAACGGTTCACCCGTGGATACGGCTAACGGCCGGCCGGCTCCCTGGGCGCCTGCCCGCTGTGGCACGCTCGAAAGGTGACGACCGAAGAACCGAGGCGTCCTCGCGCCCTGTGGGTCCTGCCGACGGCCCTCGTGGTGGCCGCGGGCTCGGTGGCGGGCGGTCTCCTGGTGCGCGACGTCTACCAGCGGCCCGCCGCGGTGAGTTCGACCGGGCCCGCCTCGACCCCGAGCAGCAGGCCGTCCACCTCGGTGCCGCGGTCCGCGCAGCCAGGTGACCGGGCCGTGCGGCTCAGCGTGGACGCCACGCTGCACCCGGACGGCGAACGCGTCCGAGGGCTCCTCCAGCGGTACTTCGACGCCATCAACACCCGCGACTACCAGGCGTGGACCGGGGCCGTCACGTCGGAGTTCGCCGGCAGGCTGCGCGAACCGCAGTGGACGTCGAACTACCAGACGACGTCGGACGGCACCGTCGTCGTCCAGCGGATCGACGCCTCCTCCAGCGAGCGGCTCCGGGTGATGGCCGGGTTCGTCAGCGTCCAGGACGTCGCCAAGGCCCCCGCCGAACTCCCCGTCGACTGCATCCGCTGGCGCGTCGTCTACCCGGTGCGGGAGGAGGGCGGCACCCTCCGCGTCGACATCGGCCCCGAGGGCTACACGCCCCAGTTCGAGGCCTGCTGACGGAAGCGGCACGGCCCGCCTCCGGGGAGGAGACGGGCCGTGGGACGCGGAACCGGTGGGACTAGGCGGGCGTGAACGCGAGAGCCACGTTGTGCCCGCCGAAGCCGAACGAGTCGTTGATCGCCGCGTCCAGCTTGACCTTGCGGGGCTCGCCCGCGACGACGTCGAGTTCGACGGCCGGGTCGAGGTTGTCCAGGTTGAGCGTCTGCGGCACGATCCCGTCCCGCAGCGACAGCACCGTGATGATCGCCTCCACCGCGCCCGCCGCACCCAGCATGTGGCCGAGGGCGCCCTTCGGCGCGGTCAGCACCGGGTGGTCGCCGATCGCCTTGCGCACGGCCACGGTCTCCGCCACGTCGCCCACCGGGGTGGACGTCGCGTGGCAGTTCACGTGGCCGATGTCGCCGCCGGACAGGCCCGCGGTGCGCAGCGCGGCCGTCATGGCCCGCGCCTGGCCCGTGCCCTCGGGGTCGGGAGCGGTGATGTGGTAGCCGTCGGAGCTGGTGCCGATGCCCGCGAGACGGCCGTAGACCTTGGCGCCGCGAGCGGCCGCGAACTCCGCGCGCTCCAGCACCATGATCCCGGAACCCTCGCCGAGCACGAAGCCGTCCCGGCCCGTGTCGAACGGCCGTGAAGCCGCCGCCGGGTCGTTGTTGCGCGTGCTCATGGTGCGGGCCTGGGAGAACCCGGCCACCGGGATGGCGCAGATGCACGCTTCCGCGCCTCCGGCCACCACGACGTCGGCCTCACCCGTGCGGATCATCCGCCACGCCCACGCGAGCGCCTCGGCGCCCGACGCGCAGGCCGAGACCGGCGCGTGCACCCCGGCGCGCGCCTTGAACTCCAGGCCCACGTGCGCGGCCGGGCCGTTGGGCATCAGCATCGGGATGGTGAGCGGCGAGACCTTGCGCAGGCCGTGCTGCTCGAGGAGGTCGTCCTGGTTGAGCAGGGTCATCGCGCCACCGATGCCGGTGCCGACGATCACCGCCAGCCTGTCCAGGTCCACGGTGTCGTCCCCGTGCCCGGCGTCGGCCCACGCCTGGCGAGCGGCGATCATCGCCACCTGCTCGCTGCGGTCGAGCCGACGGGCTTCGACCCTGGGGAGCACCTCGGTCGGGTCGACCGCGAGCTGCGCGGCGATCCTCACCGGCAGGTCGAAGCGCTCGACCCAGTCCATGTCGATGGTCGACACGCCGCTGCGACCGGCGAGCAGCGCGTCCCAGGTGGAGGCGACATCGCCACCGAGCGGGGTGGTGGCACCCAGCCCGGTGACGACGACGTCGTGGTTAGTCGTCATGCCTTGCCAGCGATGTAGCTCACCGCATCGCCCACGGTCTTGAGGTTGGCCAGCTCGTCGTCCGGGATCTTCACGCCGAACTTGTCCTCGGCCTGCACGGCGATCTCCACCATGGACAGCGAGTCGATGTCCAGGTCGTCCACAAAGGACTTCTCGGCCGTCACGTCGTCCGCGGCCACACCGGCGACCTCTTCGACGATCTCGGCAAGCCCCTTCTGGATGTCCTCGTTGCTCACTGAAAATCCCTTCCTTCGTGCATCGGACGGCTGGAACGGCAGTCCCGTCCAGCCGGAACACTGTTGGGGCCCGACATCACGGGCACCGGACGACCTGCCCCGCGTAGGACAGGCCCGCACCGAAGCCCATGAGCAGCACCACGTCACCGCTGGAGATCTCGCCCGCCGCCCGCATGTGGTCGAGCGCCATCGGGATCGAGGCGGAGGACGTGTTGCCGGAGTCCACGATGTCACGCGCGACGACCATGTCCTCACGCGCACCCTTGGCGCGCAGGCGCTTCGCGATGAGCTCGATGATCCGGAGGTTCGCCTGGTGGGGCACGAACGCGTCCACGTCGGACAGCTCCAGGCCCGCGAGCTCGACCGCGCGGATCGCCACGGGGGCGATCTGGGTGGTCGCCCAGCGGAACACCGCCTGGCCCTCCTGGTGGATGGAGGAGTTGCGGTCGGCGATGGCGATGGCGTCCGCCATGTCGCCCGCGCTGCCCCACACGACCGGCCCGATGGCCGGTTCGTCGCCCTCGCCGACGACGACAGCGCCCGCCGCGTCGGCGAAGATGATCGCGGTGGACCGGTCCGTCGGGTCCACCCAGTCGGTGAGCTTCTCGGCCCCGATGACCAGCACGTTCTTCGCGCTGCCCGACCGGACCATGTCGGAGCCGGTCGCCAGGGCGTAGCAGAACCCGGCGCACGCGGCGTTCACGTCGAACGCGGGCGCGGCCTTCGAGCCCATGCGCTCGGCGACCTGCGCGGCGGCGTTCGGTATCGGCGACGGCATGGTGCACGTCGCGACGATGACCGCGCCGATGTCGGTGGGCTGGAGGCCGGAGTCGGCGATGGCCTTCGCGCCCGCCTCCGCGGCCATGTCGACGAGGAGTTCGCCCTTGCCCGCGAAGCGCCGGTTGACGATGCCCACCCGCTCGCGGATCCACTCGTCGTTGGTGTCCATCACCTTCGCGAGGTCGTGGTTGCTCACGATCGTCTCGGGCTGGTAGCTGCCCATCCCGAGGATGCGCGTGCCCGTCGTCGCCGCGGGGATGCTGAAGGTCGTCATCGGGACGCCTCCGCGGTGGCCAGGAGCTCGGCGACCTTGTCGAGGTGCTCCGGAGTCTTCAGCGCCAAGGTGGGGGTGCCCTTCAACTGTCGCTTGGCCAAGCCCGTCAACGCGCCCGCGGGCGGCAGTTCGACGACCGCGTGCACGGCGTGCTCGGCCAGGGTGGCCTGGCAGGTGTCCCACCGCACGGGGCGGGTCACCTGTGCGATCAGCCGGCGCAGCACGTCCGCGCCGTCGGTGACGAGCGCGCCGTCGGCGTTGGAGAGCAGCGGCAGCACCGGGTCGTGCGTGGTGATGCCCGCGGCGCGGGTCCGCAGCGCGTCCTCGGCCGGGGCCATGAACGAGGTGTGGAACGCGCCCGCGACCTGGAGCTTGCGGATCTTCGCGGTGCCGGGGGGCGACTCGGCCAGCCGGTCCAGCGCCTCCAGCGGGCCCGCGGCCACGATCTGGCCCGCGCCGTTGCGGTTGGCGGGCGCCAGGCCCAGTTCCTCCAGCCCCGCCAGCACCTCGGCCTCGTCGCCGCCAAGGACGGCGGCCATGCCGGTGGGGTGCAGCGCGCACGCGGCGGCCATCTCGGCCCCGCGCACCGCGGCCAGCGCCACGGCGTCGTCGGCGCTGAGCACGCCCGCCATCGCGGCGGCGGCCAGCTCGCCGACGGAGTGGCCCGCGATGATCGTGTCGGCGGGCAGTTCGACGCGCCTGCGCAGCTCCTCGAACGCGAGCAGCGCCAGCGCCACGACGAGCGGCTGGGTGATGGAGGTGTCCTTGATCTCCTCGGCCTCCGCGGTGGTGCCGAGGCGCACCAGGTCCAGGCCCGTGGCCTTGGACCAGGACGAGACCCGCTGCTCGGCGCCCTCTAGTTCGAGCCAGGGGCTGAACATGCCGGGAGTCTGCGAACCCTGTCCGGGTGCGAGGAGTGCGATCACAGTGCAACTGAACACGGTCGAGGCCTCTCCCGCTGATGCCGTTGCACACGAAGTACGGCGGTGGGATTTGGAGGTTTCCTACAAAAGTTGCCGCGAAGTGTCCGAAGAACGTCGTGGCGTGTTGTGCACAGCGACCTGTGTCACCCACCAAAGCGTGCGGTGTCGGTCACACCTCGGCGGAGCAAAGCGACATTCCGGTCCCGATCACCACAAACCGCGGGCCTTCGCGAGCCGCCCCACGGACAGCGCGATGCGCAGCACGAGGGCGTCGCGGGCGTCGTGCGCGTTGCGGCCCGTCAGCTCGGTGACCCGCCGAAGGCGGTACCGGACGGTGTTCGGGTGCACGAACAGCTTGCGCGCGCAGGTCTCCAGGACACCGCCGACTTCGAGGAACGTGTCCACGGTCTCCAGCAGCGCCCCGCTGGCCTCCTCCAGCGGCCGGGCGATCCGGTCCACGAGCTGCCACTCGGCCTCCGGGTCACCCGCGAGCGCCCGTTCCGGCAGCAGGTCGAGCGACCGCACCGGCCGCGGGGCCGTCGGCCAGCCCACGACCGCCCGCAGCCCGGACAGCGCGTCGCTGGCGCTGCGGTGCGCCTCGGCGAGGCTGGCCACCGTCGGACCGGCCACCACCGCGCCGTCGCCGAACGCCTCGGCGATCTTGCCCAGCACGTCGCCCTCGTCCGTCTCGCCGCCCAGCACCACGACCAGCCGCGAGCCCTGCACGCTGAGCAGCACCGGCCGCCCGCTGCGGGCCGCGCGGCTGCGCACCTCGTAGACGACGGCGGGCGGGTCGTCGGACGGCGGGTTGCCCACCAGCACGGTCGCCTCCGCCGCCGGGTCCCAGCCGAGCGCGGAGGAGCGCGACAGCAGCGACTCCTCGGCGTCGCCGCGCACGATCCCGTCCACCACGAGCGCTTCCAGCCGCGCGTCCCACGCGCCCCTGGCCTCGGCCGCAGCGGCGTAGGAGGTGGCCGCGGAGAACGCGATCTCCCGCCCGTACCGCAGGACGCCCTCGGTCAGCCGGGCCCGCTCCTCGTCGTCGGCCGCCAGCCGCGGGAGCTGCTGCTCGAACAGCTCCAGCGCGATCCGGACCAGCTCCACGGTCTGCCGCAGGCTGACCCACCGCGAGATGTCCTTGGGGGCCGACCGGAACGCCTCGGCGGTCAGCTTGATGGCCTGCCGGGGGTCGTCCAGCCACGAGACGAACCCCGCCACGCCGTTCTGGATCAGCAGCAGCACGCTGGCCCGCTGGTCCGCGGGCATGCGGCGGAACCACGGCAGCCTGCGCTCCATCTCCGACACGCTGGACGCGGCCAGGTCACCCGAGGCCCGCTCCAGGTCGCGCAGCGTCGAGCGGGACAGCTCGGGCCAGGCCTGCTGCCCATCCGCACCGGCTGAGCTGGTCATTCGACAACGATCGCACGTCCGGGTGACACAACGTCCCGGAGGGTGCGCCCGGCCCTACGTTCGGTGGTGGTGCCCCGATGGCAGGAGGTCCGGTCGTGCGGAGTTTCGTCTCAGTCGGTCTGGCGGTGGTCGCGGTGCTGGCCTCGGCCGGAGTGTCGTTACCGACCGGCTCCGACCCGCCGGACCCGCTGGCCGAGTTCGTCGAGCAGAAGCCCGCGTGGGCGGCCTGCGCGCAGGAGCTGGAGTGCGCGACCGTCGTCGCGCCGCTGGACTACCAGGACCCGGCGGCGGGCCGGATCTCGCTGTCGGTCAGCCGGAAGAAGGCGTCCGGGGTCCGGCGCGGGGTGCTCGTGGTGAACCCCGGCGGGCCGGGCGGTTCGGGGCTGGGGATGCCCGCGTTCTTCGCGAACTCGGCGCTGGGGCGGGCCTACGACCTGATCGGCTTCGACCCCAGGGGGGTGGGCGGTTCGACCGCGCTCACCTGCCGTTCGGTGCCCGAGATCGCCACCACGGACTCGCGCCCGCCGGACTCGGAGTTCGCGAAGTGGGCCGCGGAGGCGCGCGCCGCGGAGGAGGCGTGCGAGCAGTCGGGCGGGGGCATCCGCCGGTTCGTCAACACCGCGAACACGGCGCGGGACGTGGACGTGATCCGCGCGGTGCTCGGCGAGCAGAAGATCAACTACCTGGGGTTCTCCTACGGCACCTACCTGGGCGCGGTCTACGGCTCGCTGTTCCCGCAGCGCCTGGACCGCTCCGTCCTGGACTCCGCGGTGCACCCGGAACGGCTGTGGCACGGGCAGCTCAAGAGCCAGGCCGTCGCGACCCGGCACAACGTCGAGCTGTGGGCCGCGTGGGTGGCACAGGGCAACGGGGCGGCCAAGCTCGGCGCGAGCCCGGCCGACGTGCTGGCGACCGTGGAGAAGGTCGCCGCCCGGCTCGCGGTGGCACCCGTCGGCGGCCACGACCGGACCGAGTTCGACGCCGCCGTCGGCGTCGGCGCCCGCTTCCGCCCGCTGTGGACGGACCTGGCCGCCATCGTGAGCGACCTGGACGGGGGTGCCGACCCGCGGCGCTCGGTGGAGCTGAGCGCACGGATGGCGGACTCGGCGCGCGCCGAGCTGCGGCCCGGCGTCTACGACGCGGTCACCTGCGAGGCGGACTGGCCGCGCGACCTGGAGGGCTACTACGAGGAGATGCGGGTGTTCCGCGACCGCTACCCGTACGGCTTCGGCGTCCTGCGGGCCGCGCCGACCGCGTGCACCTTCCGCACGTTCACGCCGCCGGAGCCGATGGTGGCGCTCCGGCGCGACGGCTACCCCGTCGGCGTGGTCGTGCAGGCCGAGGGCGACACGCAGACCCAGTACGAGAGCGGCCCCGCGATGGCCGCCCGATTGGGCGACAACCTCATCACCGTCCTGGACGAGGGCAAGCACGGGATCTACGGCACCGGGAACGCCTGCGTGGACGCGGCCGTCGACCGCTACCTGGTCGACGGCGTGCTGCCGGGCAGCAGCCACACCTGTCCGGGCGACCCCCGACCGGATGCCGCGCGGGCGTCCGCGGGGTCGGTGGAGTCCTTTTTGGACGGAATCGACCACGGCGTCACCCGCTAGACGGGAACCGCCCGGTGCCACTGGCACCGGGCGGCTCCCTCTCCCCGGTCCCCACCGGTCCGTCCACTGTGAACCGGCTTCGCGGGAACCGCCAGTCGGTCACCCTTTCGTGCCAGCGCGCCGAATTGCCCACCGGTACCGGTTCGGAAACCATTTCCACCGACCGTGAACAGGTAAACGAAGAAAGTAAGGAGGGCGTCGTGGGCTCCCAGATCACCGAAGGTCTTGGACAGGCCTGGGCCATGATCGCCACTTTCGTGCCGAAGCTCCTTGGCTTCGCGCTCGTCATGCTGGTTGGTTGGTTCATCGCCAAGGCGCTGTCGAAGGCCGTCGGATTCCTGTTGAAGCGGGTCGGGTTCGACCGCCTGGTCGACAGGTCCGGCCTCGGCTCGATGATGGCGCAGTCCCCCGTGGACGCGTCCGGCCTGATCGTCAAGCTCGTCTACTACTTCGTGCTGCTGATCGCGCTCCAGCTCGCGTTCGGCGTCTTCGGCACCGGCAACGCCGTGAGCGCGCTGCTCAACGACGTGATCGCCTACCTGCCCCGCATCGTGGTGGCGCTGGTGCTCATCCTGGTCGCCTCGGCCATCGCCAAGGCCGTGCAGGGCCTCGTGACGGGCGCCCTCGCGGGTCGGTCGTACACGAGGATGCTCGGCACCATCACCTACGGCTTCATCATGGCCCTCGGTGTCATCGCCGCGCTCAACCAGCTCGGCATCGCCGTCTCGGTGACCATGCCGGTGCTGATCGCCGTGCTGGCGACGGTGGCGGGCGTCATCGTCATCGGCGTCGGTGGTGGCCTCGTCCGCCCCATGCAGCAGCGCTGGGAGGGCTGGCTGACCCGTGCGCAGGCCGAGGCGGCCCAGACCGCCCCGGCCCCGCGCCGCTCCCAGGAGCCGGTGACGGCGGGCGCTCGTCGCCACGCCGCCGCGCAGCAGGCGGCGGCCGACGCCCCGACGCCGCCCGCGGGCATGCAGGCGCAGTCCGGCGAGTAGTCGCGCCGTTCTCCTCCGCGAGGGCCGTTCCGCTGACGCGGGACGGCCCTCGCGGCGTTCCGGGCCGTTGCTCCGCAAGCGTTTGCCGCCGGTCCGGTGGGGACCGACGCGAACAGGGCGCCCCCACCGAGGTGGGAGCGCCCTGTCCGGGTCGAGCGGATCGGTACTAGGCGGCGCGCTTGCGACGCACCACGAACACCGCGCCGGCACCCGCACCGACGAGGCCGAGGCCCGCCAGCAGCGCCCAGCCGGGCGAAGCGCCGGTGGAGGCCAGCGGAGGCTGGGCCTCGCCGCCGCCACCCGCGACCGGGGTCGTGGTGGTGGTCACGGGGACCGTCTCCGAAGAGGACTGGGCCGTGGTGGTGGTCACCTCGGTGGGGGGCGTGCTCTCACTCGTCGAGCTCGGCGGAGTGGACTCCGAAGAGGACGACGTGGTGGTCGTGGTCGTCGTGGTGGTGGTGGTCGTGCTGCTGGACGACGTGGGCTTCACGCACGCCTCGACCTTGTGGGTCTTGGTGTAGTTGTACTTGTCGCCGTCCGAGGCCTTCACCGTGATGGTGAAGGTGTGGGCGACGTCGCCCGCGCGGGTCCAGGACTTCTCGAAGTTCTCACCGAACGGCGCGTTGACCAGTTCGGTCTCGCCGTCCTTGACCACGATGGTGTTGCCGCTCCTGGCGTACTGGGTGAGCTTGACGCTCAGCACGGCCTTCTCCTTGACGCACTCCGCCTTCGAGGAAGGGGTGTGCGCGGAAGCCGGGATCGCCAGTGCCAGCAAGGCCAGGCCTGAGGTGGCGGCCACCGTGATCGCACCGAGAACTCTGCCTGCCATGTGGTCTCCTGCTCTGGATACGTGCGAGATCACGCGATGTGAAATGCAATGAGGGGCCACCCGTACGGGTGATACAGCACGCGACCGTAGCAACGACCAGTGCTCCTAAGGTCACCGACTGGCAACGCTGTGGTCACGGGTGGATCAGTGGGCGACTTTTAAACACCCGTTAAGGTACAAGCGAGGGTACGTCACGTTCGCTGGGCGTAATCGGGCCGACACCCGCAGGTCAGCGCTGTCCCTTGTGGACCACATCGCCCCAACTGACGTACGAGAACCCCGTCGTGGCCTGGTCCCTGACCGCGGGACGGCGCTCGCCGTCGTGCAGCACGAGCAGACCCTCGCGGTAACCGCGGCCCAGGTCGGCCGTGACGACCTGGGCGCCGTCGGAGTGCTCCACCGAGTCCAGGCCGCGACCCGCGCCCACCACGAACTCGCCCAGCACGCGGTTGCGGCCCGTCCGCTCGTAGCGCACGAACCGCGAGTCGCCCTGGCTGGACGCGATCAGCTCGCCGCCGCCGTGCCGCCCCTCGGCGATCGTCAGGCCCTCCGCGTCCGCGCTGAGCCACTTCCCGCCGAAACCGGGGTCCGGACCGTCCGGGACGCACTCCTCCGTCGCCTCGTCATACCGTTGGGGTGCCCCGAAAGAGCGAACCTTGTCCACCAGTTCGGGTGACCCGAATCCGGTCGCCCGCAGGGGGATCCGCCAGATGCCGACGTCCTCCTGCGCCACGTACGCGACGCCGTGCGCTGAGTCCACGACCATCCCCTCGGCCTGGGGCCGGTCGCCGGGGTCGCCGCACGGGGTCCACGTCGTGCCGTCCGGGAGCGTGAAGCCGACCGGAAGGTCCACAGTGGACACCAGCGTCGTGCCGACCGACCCGTTCGCGCCCGGCACGACGCGCAGCAGCGCGATCCGGGTCTCGCTGCGCCTGCTCGTCAGCACCAGCGGCGTGCCGGTGCGCCGGTCGACGCCCGCGGCCAGCCCGTAGGCGTTGCGCTGGTCGTCCACCTCCGCCTCGGACGCGGAGAACACCGGCCGGGCGTTCGGGTCCGTCACGTCGTCGAGTACGTCCGAACCCGCCGCCGACCCGCGCCCGTCCACCTCGTAGACCCGGATCCGGTCGCGGCCCCGGTCGCTGACGAACGCCAGGTCCCGTTTCCGGCCGCCCACCGACACCCCGGCGAGCACGTCGACGTTGTTGAACCGGCCGGGCTTGGCGTCCGGCGTCGGCGCGGACGGGGCCGGGTACGTGCCCAGCGTCCGGCCCCCGAGGTCGAACGCCGCGAGCCCGCCCTCCTTGAGCGTGCCCAGCACGACGGTGCGGTCCGGCCTGCGCGGGTGCACCCAGACGGCGGGGTCGTCCGCGTCGGCGTTGGCGGGGGAAGCGGAGGAGTCGTCCACGAACGCCCGTGTCTGCGCGACCGGCACGACCACCGCGGGGGAGGCGGGGACGGGCGCCATCAGCAGCACCAGCGGGAGGACCAGGGAGGTGGGGACCATGGCGCCGGACGCTAGCGAGCCGAGGTGAACCGGCGATGTACGGCGAACGGGTGCCGCACGTCACAAAGGAGGACGGAACACCGGATCCGCGCGACGATGTTCGAGCAACAAGGAGACGTGCGTTCCGGGGTCGGTGGAAGTCCGAACCGGTGGTGACAGCCCACGACCCGCGAGCCCCGTGGCCCGCGGTTGACCCGGTGGAACTCCGGGGCCGACGGTGAGAGTCCGGATGAGAGGCGCGCACGCCACCGGTGTTCGGCGCGCCCGTGCACCGGTGCCGCGCCACGCCCCGGACCGCCCTGGGGATGGAGGACGCGGTGCACGTGTTGTTGGAGCAGGGTTTCACCGTTCTGGGGCAGAAGATCGCCTACGCCGAGTTCTTCGGCCAGTTGTTCGCGCTGGCCGTGGTGTTCCTGGCGCAGCGCCGGTCCCTCTGGACGTGGCCGGTCCAACTGGCCTCCGTCGTGCTCCTGTTCACCGTCTACCTGTCCGCCCAGCTCGGCGGGCTGGCGATCCGGCAGGTCGTCGTCGGCCTCATCGCGTTCTACGGCTGGTACGCGTGGCTGCGCAGGCGGGACCCGGTGTTCGGCGTGGTGGTCCGCAAGGGGTCCACCGTCGAGCGCGTCGCCGTCGCGGCGGCGTTCGTCGTCGGCACGGTCGCGTTCGCGCTCGTCCTCGACGCGCTGGACGCCTCGTGGGCGCCGTGGCCGGACGCCGCCATCTTCGTCGGCACCGTGCTGGCGTTCGCGCTCCAGGGACTCGGCCTGGTCGAGTTCTGGATCGTCTGGCTCGTGGTCGACGCCATCGGCGTGCCGTTGCAGATCCGGTCCGGCCTGTACTTCAGCGCGCTGATCTACACCGTGTTCGCCGTGCTGGTGGTCCGCGGCTGGCTCGACTGGAACAGGGCGGCCAAGCGCTCCGCCGTCCAGGCCACCGCCTGAAACGCCACGAGGGGAGCCCCGGCTCCGGGACTCCCCTCGTGGTTCACGCGCTCACGCCAGACCGGCGTCGCCCGTCGACGGCCCCGCGGCCATCACGTCGTCGATCCGGTACTGCTGGGCGGCCTTCACGACCACCGCCGGGTCGATCTCGCCGCGCTTGGCCAGCGCGGCCAGCGTCGCGACGATGATCGACTCCTTGTCGACCAGGAAGTGCCTGCGCGCGGCCGGGCGGGTGTCGGAGAAGCCGAACCCGTCGGTGCCGAGCGTGTGCATGTCCGTCGGCACGTACGGGCGGATGAGGTCCGGAACGGCCTTCATCCAGTCCGACACGGCGATCACGGGCCCAGTGGACTCGGAGAGCACCTTCGTCACGTACGGGACGCCGGGCTCGTTCTCCGGGTGCAGCAGGTTCTCCCGCTCGACCTCCACCGCTTCGCGGCGCAGCTCCGAGTACGAGGTCGCGGACCACACGTCGGCCCGCACACCCCACTCCTCGGCGAGGACGCGCTGGGCGTCGATCGCCCACGGCATCGCCACACCGGACGCCAGGAGCTGCGCGCGGGGGCCTTCGCCCTCCGGCGCCGCCTGGTACCGGTACAGGCCGCGCAGCAGGCCCTCGACGTCGAGGCCCTCCGGCTCCGCGGGCTGCTGGTACGGCTCGTTGTAGACGGTCATGTAGTAGAAGATGTTCTCGGCGTCCTCGCCGTACATCCGCCGCAGGCCGTCCCGCACGATGTGGCCCACCTCGAACGACCACGCGGGGTCGTACGCGACCACGGCGGGGTTCGTGTGCGCCAGCAGCAGCGAGTGGCCGTCCGCGTGCTGGAGGCCCTCACCGGTCAACGTCGTGCGGCCCGCGGTGGCGCCGAGCACGAAGCCCCGCGCCATCTGGTCCGCCGCGGCCCACAGGCCGTCACCAGTGCGCTGGAACCCGAACATCGAGTAGAAGATGTAGATCGGGATCATCGGCTCGCCCTGCGTGGCGTAGGACGTGCCCACGGCCGTGAAGGACGCCGTCGACCCGGCCTCGTTGATGCCCTCGTGCAGGATCTGGCCCTGTTCGGACTCCTTGTACGCGAGCATCAGCTCGGCGTCCACGGAGGTGTACATCTGCCCGTTGGGGTTGTAGATCTTCTGCGACGGGAACATCGAGTCCATGCCGAAGGTCCGCGCCTCGTCCGGGATGATCGGCACGATCCGCTTGCCGATCTCCGGGTCCTTCGCCAGGTCGCGCACCAGCCGCACGAACGCCATGGTCGTGGCGACCTGCTGCTTGCCCGAGCCGCGCTTGAGGACGTCGTAGACCTTGTCGTCCGGCAGCTTCAGCGCCTTCGCCGGGGTCCGCCGCTCCGGGACGAACCCGCCGAGCTGCTTGCGCCGCTCCAGCAGGTACTGGATCTCCGGGGAGTCCGGGCCGGGGTGGTAG
Organism: Umezawaea endophytica; assembly: GCF_025061645.1. GTDB lineage: Bacteria > Actinomycetota > Actinomycetes > Mycobacteriales > Pseudonocardiaceae > Umezawaea > Umezawaea endophytica. Next base: position 605,018 of record NZ_JANYMP010000002.1, read on the forward strand.
TACGGCGGCAGGTACGGGTCCTTCTCGAGCTGCTCGTCCGTGATCGGGATGCGCAGGCTGTCGCGGAACATCTTCAAGTCCGCGAGGGTCATCTTCTTCATCTGGTGCGTGGCGTTGCGTGCCGCGAAGTGCGGGCCCAGGCCGTAGCCCTTGATGGTCTTGGCGAGGATGACCGTCGGCTGGCCGTGGTGCTCGACGGCCGCCTTGTACGCCGCGTAGACCTTGCGGTAGTCGTGGCCGCCGCGCTTGAGGTTCCACACCTCGTCGTCGGTCATCGGCGCGACCAGCTCCTTCGTCCGCGGGTCGCGGCCGAAGAAGTGCTCCTTGACGTACGCGCCGTCGTTGGCCTTGTACGTCTGGTAGTCGCCGTCGGGCGTGGTGTTCATCAGGTTCACCAGCGCGCCGTCGCGGTCCGCGTGCAGCAGCGAGTCCCACTCGCGGCCCCAGACGACCTTGATGACGTTCCAGCCCGCGCCGCGGAAGAACGACTCCAGCTCCTGGATGATCTTGCCGTTGCCGCGCACCGGCCCGTCGAGGCGCTGGAGGTTGCAGTTGACCACGAACGTCAGGTTGTCGAGCTGCTCGTTCGCCGCGAGCTGGAGCAGGCCGCGCGACTCCGGCTCGTCCATCTCGCCGTCGCCGAGGAACGCCCACACGTGCTGGTCCGACGTGTCCCGGAAGCCGCGGTCGGACAGGTAGCGGTTGAACCGCGCCTGGTAGATCGCGTTCATCGGGCCGAGGCCCATGGACACGGTGGGGAACTCCCAGAAGCCGGGCATCAGCCGCGGGTGCGGGTACGACGGCAGGCCCTTGCCGAGACCGCCGTGCGAGTACTCCTGGCGGAACCCGTCGAGCTGGTCCTCCGACAGGCGGCCTTCGAGGAACGCGCGGGCGTAGACGCCGGGCGACGCGTGGCCCTGGATGAAGACCTGGTCGCCGCCGCCGGGGTGGTCCTTGCCGCGGAAGAAGTGGTTGAAACCGACCTCGTAGAGGCTCGCGGAGGACGCGTACGTCGAGATGTGACCACCGACACCCACGCCGGGTCGCTGCGCGCGGTGCACCGTCATGGCCGCGTTCCAGCGGATCCACGCCCGGTACCGGCGCTCGACCTCCTCGTCACCGGGGAACCACGGCTCCCGCTCGGTGGGGATCGAGTTCACGTAGTCGGTGCTGGTCAGGGACGGGATGCCGACGCCGCCCTCACGGGCTTTCTCCAGGAGTCGGAGCATGAGGTAACGGGCACGCTGCTGGCCGCCACCCTTGAGCGCGGCGTCGAACGACTCCAGCCACTCCGCCGTTTCGTCCGGATCGATGTCCGGCAGGTGTGCGGCGAGACCGTCACGGATGACACGCACCCGTTCGGGGGCGGTGCCGTTGTTCTGCGGGGCCAAGGGTTCTCCTCGCCAGGGTTGCAGCCGACTTCTGCCGGCGTTCACTGCGGGTTCAGGCGGTTTGCCTGTCCATGATTCCTCATCAGCGCCCGTGGGACACCCCAGAGGACCCCCTACCGACCAGTAGTTCTGGATCGTGTCCCTCGCGCGCGCGGTATGAGGTGTGTTCAGTGTGCGTCATCCGGTCGGGTGACAGTTCAGGGGGGTCGGATTGCGGCGTGTCATGAGGTCAACGGTTGCGCGGAGGCCGTCTGTCAGTGTTCGCTAGCCGCGACAGGTGTTGATACATCGCGCGGCAGTCGAGTCGACTGCCGCTCTTGCGTAGTTGGAGGAGTGGAAGCCGTGGTCGCCGCGGGAGACGCCGACAAGGGCGGTGTCGCCGACAAGCTCGGGATTGCACCGGGCCAGGCAGTTCAGGAGATCGGCTGGGACGAGGACGTTGACGACGACGTTCGTGCCGCCATCGAGGAGAGGATCGGCAGCGATCTCCTCGACGAGGACGCGGACGATGTTGTCGACGTGGTCCTGTTGTGGTGGCGGGACGGTGACGGTGATCTGGTCGACGACCTGATCAACGCGACCGGTCCGCTGGCCGAGAACGGCGTGGTGTGGGTGTTGACGCCCAAGACCGGACGCCCTGGACACGTCGAGCCGAGTGAGATCGCCGAAGCGGTGCCGACCGCAGGGCTGTCCCAGACGTCCAACATCACCGTCGCCGAGGACTGGTCGGGCACGAGGCTCGTGCGCCCCAGTTCGGCGAAGGTCAAGCGCTGATCGAAGGCTGAGCACGGGCACCCCGGGACGTACGGGGGCCTGTGCTCACGCCTTTGGGGAGACCGTGCAAGCCCCCGACTTCACCCTCAGGGACAGCAACAACCAGGTTGTGACGCTGTCGTCCTACCGGGGCACCAGCGCGGTGCTGCTGGTGTTCTACCCGTACGCGTTCAGCCGCACCTGCCAAGGTGAGCTGGACGAGCTGCGGGACGGGCTGGAGGTGTACTCGGCGGCCGGTGTGGCGGTGCTGGGGATCTCGGTGGACACGCCGTACAGCCTCAAGGCGTGGTCCCACGACCGCGGCTACCGGTTCCCGCTGCTGTCGGACTTCTGGCCGCACGGCGCCGTCGCACGGGCGTACGGCACGTTCGACCAGGCCAAGGGCATGGCCAACCGCGGGACGTTCCTCGTGGACGTCGCCGGGGAGATCCGGTACGCCCAGGTGAACGAACCCGGCGAACCACGGGACCAGACGGCATGGCACCATGCGGTGGCCGCACTGACGGCCGACTGAGGGCGTGTAGCTCAGCGGAAGAGCACTCGGTTTACACCCGAGCGGTCGCAGGTTCGAACCCTGCCGCGCCCACCCGCGATGGGCGAGGTGTGTTCGCGGATAGCGCGGACCGCCTCGCTCCTGATGTGTTTCCCAGGGGCGCCACTCCCGGTCCTCGCCCGGTTGGCTTCGCCCCCGTGGTGGTCGCCTTGGGCGGGTGCTTCGGGTCAGCGGCCTGCGATTTGGTCGGCCAAGCGCTTGGCCTCGGGGAGGGTGAAGGCGCCGGAGATCTGTGTGGTGCCGCCGAGGATCGGTTCGTTGATGGTCGGGGCGGAGATCGTTGTCGTGTTGAAGACCAGGGCCACCTGTTCTTGGACGTTGGCGGTGGTGAAGTCGGCCCACACCTTCGTGCCCTGGTCCGTGAACTTCAGGGTGATGACGCTTCCGGCACCCTGCTGGTCGACGCTCGCCACGGAGCTGCTGACCTGGGTGTTGTCGAGGAACACCGGGCCGAGCACGTACTTCTCGGTGTTGTCCTGGTTGCAGGTGATGAGCGGTAGCGCCGGATCGTCCTCGCCGGTCAGAGGGTCCGTCGCCGGGCATTCGTAGGCCTGGAGGACGACCTGGTAGGCCGGGTCGTCGCGGTTCGACAAATCGGCGCCTTGGCGGGTCTTCTTCTCGTCGGCGATCTCCCGCAGGCGTTCCGGGGTGGTCGCCTTCGTCGGTTCCACCTGTTGTCGTCCGGTCGGGCGGTTCTGGGCCGTGGTCGCGAGCACCGGGCGGAAGCGGAGTTTGGGGGCGCCGGTCGCGGACAACTGCCCGGCGGGATCGACCTGTGCGGACGGGTCGGGGGACTGGTGGCCGCCGAGTTGGGTCGTGCACGCGGTGAGGGCCGCCGCGAGCACGACGCTCGCGGCGGCGCGGGGGAGGGATCGGGTCATTGCCTGCCTCTCGCGCGACGGGTGTTCGGGCGATCATCGCGCGCGAGGTGGGCCGTCAGCGGTCGAACTCCGGAATCAGCGTGCTGAACAGCTCGATCGACCTCATCACCTGCTCGTGCGGCAGAGCGCCCACCTGGTGGAAGCTCATCAGCCGGTCGATCCCCAGTTCTTCGTAGACCCGCAGCTTCTTGCGGCACGTGTCCGGGCTACCCACGATCAGCGAGTCCTGCGCGTTCAGGGCTTCGAACACCTCCTCGTCGTCCACGTCCTCGCCCTGGAGGATCCGGCCGATCACCAACTGCGCCTCGTTGGGTCCGAGCACGGCCGCCGCCTCGGCCCGCAGGAAGTCGCCCGTGAGTCCGCCCCCGGAAGGATCGGCGAGCACCTCCTGCTGGCGTGCCAGCTCGGTCACGAACGCGTCGGCGGCCTCGAAGAAGCGCAACGCCCGAACGGTGTACCAGGCCGCAGCGGCGGCGGCGCCGTTGCGCATGGCTTCGGCGTCGGTCGGGGCGCAGTGGACGAACGTGAAGAACGCGACCTGGTTGTTGACGAAGGCGCCGACAGGGGACTCGCACGTCGACGCCGCGGAGCGGTACAGCTCGACCATCCGCTCGACCCGTTCCAGCGACTCCCAGATCGTGGTGCCGAGTACGCCGACGCCGCGGCGGCCCGCCTCCTCGAAGGACGACGGGCTGGTGGCGGCCTGCCAGAGCGGTGGGTGCGGGGACTGGAACGGGGACGGGATTATCGGTACGTCGGAGATCCGGTAATTGTTGGAGGAGTGGGAGAAGCGGTCCTCGGTCCACATGCGAGGGATCATGTCGAACGCGTCGGAGGCCTGGTCGCGTACCTCGGCGGGGTCGGTGTTGAACAGGCGCCACTCGGGTGTGGTCGAGCGGGTCAGGCCGAGTTCCACGCGGCCGCCGCTGAGGTGGTCGAGCCACGCTGCTCGTTCGGCGACGCGGATCGGGTGGTTGAACCTGGACGGGGCGAGGACGGCCGAGTGGCCCAGGCGGATGCGGGAGGTGCGCTGGGACAGCGCTGCCAACAGCATTTCCGGGGCCGAGGACAGGCTGAACTCCTCGGCGCCGTGGTGCTCGACCTGCCACCAGCAGCCGTACCCGGTCCGATCGGCCAACTCGGCCTGTTCGATGGCTTGGAGGATCCTGGTGTGCTCGTGGCCTTCCGCCCACGGTCGCGGGTCCTGGATCTCGTTGAAGATGTCGAGTTTCACTCAGGTTGCTCCCGTCATCGGTCCTGGTCGGAAGCTAACCGGGCGCCTGGTCCTCCGGCAGGGGCCGTTCAGGGAGAACTCGGTGTTCCACCAACTGGTACGCGGTTGATCAACATGGGCCGTTCGGGCTCTGTACGGAAGTCCAATTCGGACGTAACTTCTCCCCATGGCGCCGAGGACGGTCACGATGGTGATTGGTCTCGCATTCCTGCTCGCCGGCCTGCTGATCATGTTCGTGCCGATGTCGTCGGACACCCCCGGCGGTTCGCCCGTGTCGTGCGGCAACGCGCTGGGCATCGGCTTCGACGCGGTCGCGGTCGAGAAGATCGATCCGACGTTCGTCGGGATCTGCGGGCGGCTGCGGAGCGAGCGGATGGGTTGGGCCCTGCCGATGGCGATCGGTGGTGGCGTGCTGCTGGCCGTGGGTGGGCTGGTGGGCAGACGTCGCTCCCGCCACTAGCTACTCGTTGGTAGCGTCTCGTCCATGACGTGGATGCTGTACGGCGCCAACGGGTACACCGGTGAGCTGATCGCGGAACTGGCCGTGCGCCGGGGGCAGCGGCCGGTGCTGGCCGGGCGGTCCGCGGTGAAGGTCGCGGCCGTGGCGGAACGGCTGGGGCTGGAGCACGTGGTGTTCGAGCTCGCGGACGCGGCGGAGAACCTGCGGGACACCGCCGTCGTCGTGCACTGCGCGGGCCCGTTCTCCACGACGTCGCGGCCGGTGGTGGACGCCTGCCTGGCCTCCGGGACGCACTACGTCGACATCACCGGTGAGATCGACGTGTTCGAGGCCGTCGCGAGCCGTGACGTCGAGGCGAAGGCGGCCGGGGTGGCGCTGGTGCCCGGCGCGGGCTTCGACGTGGTGCCGACCGACTGCCTGGCGGCGCTGCTCAAGGCCGAACTGCCCGGCGCGACGCACCTGGACCTCGCGTTCTTGGCGGGCGGCGGCGCGAGCCCCGGAACGTCGAAGACGTCCGTCGAGGGCAGCGCGTCCGGTGGTCGGGCCCGCGTCGACGGCGAGCTGCGGAACGTCCGCATCGGCCACCGCAGGCGCAGCGCGGCGTTCCGGTCGGGCGCGCACGACGTCGGGTCGATCCCGTGGGGCGACGTGAGCACCGCCTACCGGTCGACGGGCATCCCCAACATCACCACGTTCACCGACGTGCCGGGCCTCACCGGGCAGTTGCAGGCGATCTTCGGGCCGCTGCTGCGCACCTCGCTGGTGCAGCGCCTCGGCAAGGCCGTGGCCCAGCGGATCTCCGGGCCGAACGAGCGCGCGCGGGGCAAGAGCCGGTCGGAGTTCTGGGGTGAGGTGTCCGACGTCGACGGGCACACGGTGTCGATCGCCATGACCGGGCCGAACGGCTACGACCTCACGGCCGACGCCGTCCTGCGCGCGGTGGACCTGCTGCTCGTCGGCGGTGTGCCCGCGGGCGCGCACACGCCGTCCAGCGCGTTCGGCGCGGACTTCGTGCGCACGCTCGACGGCGTCACGATCGACGAGCCGGTCCGGACGTAGCCGTGCCCCGACGCGGACGCCGGGGCACGGGACGCTAGCGGGGGGCGAGCAGCGAGCTGGCCTCCTGGGCCGCGGAGCCCGCTTGGAGCAGGTGCTGGAGGTTCTCCGGCAGGGTCTCGCCGCGCTTCTCCACGGCGGTCGCGTACAGCCTGCCCGCGCGGTAGGACGAGCGCACGAGCGGTCCGGCCATCACGCCGGAGAAGCCCATGGCCTTGGCGTCGTCCGAGTGCGCGACGAACTCCTCGGGCTTCACCCAGCGCTCGACCGGGTGGTGCCGCGGCGAGGGCCGCAGGTACTGGGTGATCGTGATGATCTCGCAGCCCGCCTCGTGCAGGTCGCGCAGCGCCTCGGTGACCTCCTCCGGCGTCTCACCCATGCCGAGGATCAGGTTCGACTTGGTGACCAGGCCGTACTCGCGGGCCTTGGTGATCACCTCGAGGGACCGCTCGTAGCGGAACGCGGGCCGGATGCGCTTGAAGATCCGCGGCACGGTCTCCAGGTTGTGCGCGAGCACCTCGGGGCGCGAGGCGAACACCTCGGCGAGCTGCTCGGGGACCGCGTTGAAGTCCGGGATCAGCAGCTCGACGCCGGTGCCGGGGTTCATCGCGTGGATCTGGTTGACGGTCTCCGCGTACAGCCACGCGCCGCCGTCCTCCAGGTCGTCACGGGCGACGCCCGTCACGGTGGAGTAGCGCAGGCCCATCGCCTGGACCGACTCGGCGACCCGGCGGGGCTCGTCGCGGTCGAGGTCGGAGGGCTTGCCGGTGTCGATCTGGCAGAAGTCGCAGCGGCGGGTGCACTGCTCGCCGCCGATGAGGAAGGTGGCCTCGCGGTCTTCCCAGCACTCGTAGATGTTGGGGCAGCCGGCCTCTTCGCAGACCGTGTGCAGCCCTTCGCGTTTGACGAGGCCCTTGAGCTCCCGGAACTCGGGGCCCATCTTGGCCTTCGTCTTGATCCACGACGGCTTCTTCTCGATCGGCGTCTGGCTGTTGCGCACCTCAAGCCGCAGCAGCTTCCGACCCTCTGGTACCACAGTCACAGCCGTCACCCTACGCTCCGCGCGCGCGTGTCCGGGGTCACGCCGGATCCGGGTTGATGCCGGTGAGCGTGGCCGTGAGGTCCCACAGCCGGTCGGCCGTGACCTCGTCCCGCGCGGCCTTGGACCGCGCGGCGGGCTTCGGGTGGCCGCGGGTCTCGCCGAGCTTGTCGGGCCCGTAGTAGTCGTTCTGCCGCACGCCGGGCGCGGTGGCCGCGTGGAGCTGCGGCAACGCGCCCTTCTCGACGCTCTGCGTGCCCACCGCGTCCCACGCCCGCACGATCCCGCCGAGCAGGGCGCTGCTGTGCGACTTGGCGTGGTTGACGCCGAGGTTCGTGGCGGTCAGGCCGGGGTGGGCTGCGACGGAGGTCACGTCGAGGCCCGCGGCCGCCAGGTGCCTGGCCAGGGCGTTCGCGAACAGCAGGTTCGCCAGCTTCGACTGGCCGTACGCGGGCCACGCGGAGTAGCGGCGGGCCTCGAAGTTGGGGTCGGCGACCTGGAAGCCGCCCATCTTGTGGCCGAGGCTCGACAGCGTCACGACCCGCGCCCCCGGCCGGGTGCGCAGCGCGGGCATCAGCAGCCACGTGAGGGCGGCGTGCCCGAGGTGGTTGGTGCCGAACTGGGTCTCGAAGTGGTCGACGGTCCAGCCCCGCGGGGTGGCCATCACGCCCGCGTTGTTCATCAGCACGTCGACCGCGTCACCGGTCCGCTCGCGGACGTCCGCGGCGGCCGCGCGCACCGACGCCAGGTCGGCCAGGTCCAGCGCCACGAGCTCGGCCTCGCCGTTCGCCCGGACCCGCCGGAGCGCGTCGGCCCCGCGTTCGGGGGAGCGGCACGCCATCAGCACCCGCGCGCCCCTGGCGGCGAGCACCTCGGCCGAGCGCAGGCCCAGCCCGGAGTTCGCGCCGGTGATGACCACCGTGCGGCCGGTCTGGTCGGGGATGTCGGCTTCGGTCCACATGCGTCCACCTAACCAAGGTTGTTCAGGCGCGGCTGAGCAGCCTGTTCCGGGACGTTCGCGCGGCGGGCTCCGATCGGATCAGCGCGAGGAACGCGGCGCCGATCCGGGAGACCTCGGGCGCGGGTTCGGACATCTCGGCGAGGCCGGAGGTCAGCGCCAGCAGGCGCTCCTCGCGCTCGACGGCTTCGGGGTCGCGCAGGTGGGCGTCCAGCACACCGCGCAGCGCGGGCTGCTCGGCGGCGAGCGCGCGCCAGGTCGTCTGCACGGCGGCGACGCGGTCGTCGTTGTCGGCCAGAGCGACGCCCAGGCGGCCGGTGAGCTGCTGGAGCCAGCGGTGGTGCAGCGCGAGCAGCAGGTCGTCGGCGTTCTCGAACGCCGTGCGGTCGAACTCCAGCGGACCCGCCGGGTCGCGGCGGAGCACGGCGTCCAGGGCGTCGCGCCGTCGGTAGAAGTCGTTCCAGCCCATCGTCACGCCTCCTCGTGTGGGTGACCGTGGTCGTACTCGCGGTTTTTCGCATACCGCCGGTATGACCCGATGAGGCGAACATACCACCGGTACGTACCGGCGGTATGTCGTACGGTTGTGAGCGTGGTGACAACGGGGTCCAGGCGGGTCGAGTACTCGGAGTCCACGCGGCAGGCGCTCGTGGACAACGCGGTGGAGCTGTTCACCAAGCGCGGGTACGCGGGCACGTCGCTCGACGAGGTCACCAAGCGCGCCAGGGTGACCAAGGGCGCGCTCTACCACCACTTCAGCGGCAAGCAGGCCCTGTTCGAAGCGGCCTTCGACGCCGTGGAGAACAAGTTCATGCGCCGCCTGTCGGAGATCGTCTCCGCCCCCGGCGACCCGTGGGAGACCGCCATCGCGGGCCTGCGCGCCTACGTCCGCGTCTGCCTGGAACCCTCCTACCAGCGGATCGTCATCCACGAGGCCCCGGTCGTGATGGGCTGGGAACGCTGGCGCGAGGCCGAGGAGCACTTCAGCTACGGCCTGCTGCGCACCGCGATCGAGCTGCTGGTCGACGCGGGCGAGATCGAGGACATGCCGGTCGAGACCACCAGCAGGCTGCTGTTCGGCGCGCTCTCGGCGGGCGCCAGCACGATCGCGGCGGCGTCGGACCCGAAGAAGGCCAGCGCCGAGGTCGAGTGGACCATCGTGCGCGTGGTCGAGGGCCTGCGGGTGCGCGACGGCGAGCCGGTGCCGATCCCGGTCCGTGGACGCCCCCGGTCCCGACGGCACTAGGTCGCCCGGCGCCACTACTTTGGGGCCGTGGAACTCCGGATCTTCACCGAGCCCCAGCAAGGGGCGACCTACGACGACCTGCTGCGCGTCGCGCGGACCGCGGAGGACGCGGGCTACGACGCCTTCTTCCGCTCCGACCACTACCTGAAGATGGGCGGCGGCGACGGGCTGCCCGGCCCGACGGACGCCTGGACGACACTGGCCGGTCTGGCCCGCGAGACGTCCCGCATCCGGCTCGGCACGCTGATGACGGCCGCCACGTTCCGGCACCCCGGTCCGCTCGCGATCACCGTCGCGCAGGTGGACCAGATGTCCGGCGGCCGGGTCGAGTTCGGCTTCGGCGCTGGCTGGTTCGAGGCCGAGCACAACGCCTACGGCATCCCGTTCCCGTCCGTCGCCGAGCGCTTCGACCGCTACGCCGAGCAACTGGAGGTCATCACCGGCCTCTGGGCCGCCGACGGCCCGTACTCCTTCGAGGGCGAGCACTACCGGCTCGTCGACTCGCCCGCACTGCCCAAGCCCATCCAGTCGCCCGTGCCCGTGCTGGTCGGCGGAGTCGGCGCCAAGCGCACCCCCGCGCTGGCGGCCCGGTTCGCCACCGAGTTCAACCTGCCGTTCCAGGACTACACCACGGCGATCCGGCAGTTCGACCGCGTCGCCGCCGCGTGCGCCGACATCGGCCGCGACTCGGCTGAGCTGACCCGGTCCGTCGCGCTGGTCCTGTGCGTCGGGCGCGACGACGCCGAGGTGGCGGCGCGGGCCGCGAAGATCGGCCGCGAAGTCGACGAGCTGCGCGCCAACGGGATCGCGGGCACGCCAGCCGAGGCCGTCGAACGGCTGTCGGAGTGGCGGGAGAGGACCGGCGTCAGCCGCGTCTACCTCCAGGTGCTCGACCTGGCCGACCTGGACCAGATCGAGCTCGTGGCCGCAGAGGTGGCCCCGAAGCTGGCTTGAAGGGCGCTTTGAGATTCCTCCAAGGTCCGGTCCCTAGCGTTGATCACGCTGGTGGACCGGATCATGGGGGGAACACGTGCGGAACACGACCAAGCTCGGCTCGGCCCTGGTGGGGATGACCGTCCTGGTAGTGCTCGCCGCACCCGCGACCGCCGAGGAGGACGCCCCGCGGAGCGTCGGCGGTCCCGCCGTCCCGCAGCAGGCCGGTCCCGACGGCAAGCTGATCCCGCAAACCCCGCAGGAGCGCCCGGACACCCCCTACCTGCCGGGTGTCGCCGAGGGCTTCTCGCGCGGCGCTGACGGCGTGGTGCTGCACACGTTCGCCACCGGCGCGGGCTGGACGCCGTGGACGCCGATCGGGGACCGACCCGTGGTCGGCACGCCGAGCGGCGTGCACCAGCCGGCCACCCGGTCCACCGAGGTGTTCGCGCGGGACACCGAGGGCAGGCTCGTGCACGCCGACAACGCGGGCGAGGGCTGGTCCGAGTGGTCGGTCATCGGCGACCGGCGGCTCGCGGGCGACCCGCTGGCCGTCCACCAGCCGAACACCGGCACGACCGAGGTGTTCGCGCGCGGCGTCGACGGCAGGCTGATCCACACCGACGACTCCGCGGGGGAGTGGTCGGAGTGGACGGTCATCGGCGACTGGACGGTCACCGGACCGCTGACGCCGGTGAAGGACGCGCGCACCGACGTCACCGAGGTGACCGCCCGCACGACCGACGGCCGCGTCCTCCGGGTGGAGAACGCGGCGGCCGGCTGGGCGATCTGGTCGGTGAGCTAGTTGCCCGCGCTCTCGTACCGGCGCAGGCCCCTGGAGAACACCACGAGCGCGACCGCCACGCAGTAGACGGCGACGAGCGGGGTCAGCAGGCCGAGCCACGGGGTCGACCCCGCGTCCATCAGGAAGCTGATCGGGAACGTGCTGATGAAGGCGAACGGCACCACGAACCCCAGCGTCGCCTTGAGCGCCAGCGGGTAAATGCTCAGCGGGAAGCGGGCCAGCTCACCGACCTGGTGGACCGCCATGGCGAACATCGGGCTCGGCCCGGAGAGCCAGAACGAGATCGAGTTCGTGGCCAGGTTGATCGCCACCTTGATGAACACCGCCCCGAGGAGCAGCACGACGGCGAGCAGCACCGTGAGCGCCGACCACGCGACGTCCACCCGCGACAGCGCGACGACGAGCATCGCGCCGCCGGTCACGATGTTGGTCAGCCCGTTGATGCCGACCTCCATGCTGGTCACCTGGAGCACCACCGGGTACGGCCGGACCAGCGCGTAGTCCAGCGTGCCCTCGTTGATGGCGATCGACAGCCGCCACGTGCCCTCGAAGAAGAACGAGCCGACGCCCTCGGCGATGGCCATCATCGCGAACATCGCGACCACCGCCCAGAACGACCAGCCGTTGAGCGCCGGGACCTTCGCGAAGACGGCCGACAGGAACACCAGGTTCACGACCTGCATCAGCACGGTCGCGACCGCCATCACCCAGAAGTCCGACTGGTACTCCAGCAGCGCCCGCAGGTGCAGCCCCAGGAACCGGAAGTAGAGCCGGATCACCCTCAGCACCGTCAGCCCCCGTTCACGGTCAGTCGCCGCAGCGCGCCGCGCCACAGCAGTTTCGCGCCGTACCAGAGCAGCACCACCCAGCCGAGCTGCGCGGCGACCAGCAGCGCGGCCTGCGAGCCGTCCACCCGGCCGATCAGGATCAGCCCCGGCGTCGAGGTCATCCCGGCGAACGGCGACCACGTCGCCACCGTCGCCAGCCAGCCCGGCAGGTACGCGAGCGGCACCAGCGCGCCGGAGAACAGGTTCACGATCGCCACCCGCGCCCACTGCACGCCGATGTAGTTCTGCGTCCAGAACGAGGCCAGGCTGGCCAGGTAGACGACGAGGAACTTCAACGGGACGAGCAGCACCACGCTGGTGATGAACAGCGCCAGCTCACCGCCCTCCGGCAGCGGCAGCGGACCGGAGACCGCGACCGTCACGCCCACGACGCCGAGCACGACCAGCGCCTCGATCCACACCGCGCCCAGCGCCTCGGCGAACCGGGCCTCCTGGTACCGCACGGGTTTGACGAGGTCCAGCGCGACGAGTCCGCTGTGGATCCGGAACGACATCCGGAAGTCCGCCAGCAGCCCGACCAGCGCGCCGGAGGCGAACGCCACCAGCAGGTAGCCGCGCATCTGGGGCCAGGTGAAGCCGTTGACCGCCGAGCCGTCCTCCAGCAGCACCCGCCACACCGCCAGCAGCGCCACGAGCTGGAACCCGACCCCGAACAGGCCGAGCGCGAACGACGTCCGGTAGGTCAGCGCGTTCTTCGCCGACGTCCTGGCGAGCGCCCGGTAGGCCCTCACAGCGCGGAGTCGGAGGTCAGCAGGAGGTCGCCGGAGTAGACCCGGCGGATCACGTCCTCGATGCCGGGCTCGTCGATCCGGAAGTCCACGACCGTCGCCACGCCGCTCACCGCGGCCACCGCCTGCCCGGCCGTGAGCGCGAACCGGTCGAAGCGGATCGTGTGCCACAGCGGCGTTTCCCCGGCCGTGACGACCGCGCCGGGCAGCGCGTCGCGCACCACGTCCGACGCCACCCGCTGCTCCGTGCTCACGTGCAGGATGCGTTCGCGGGCGAACTCGTCCTTCACCGCCTCCAGGTCGCCGTCGAACACCAGCCGACCCTCGTCGATGATCACCAGCCGCTTGCAGAAGCCCTCGATGTCGGCCAGGTCGTGGCTCGTGAGCATCACCGTCGTGCCCTCGTCGCGCAGGTCGCGGAAGAACTCGCGCACCCGGTCCTTCACCGCGAGGTCGAGGCCGATGGTCGGCTCGTCGAGGTACACGACGTCCGGCCCGTGGATCAGCGCGGCGGCCAGGTCGGCGCGCATCCGTTGGCCCAGCGACAACTTCCGCCCCGTGACGGCCATCAGCTCGCCGGTGCCGAGCACGTCGTCGAACCGCTTGAGCCGCTTCTCGTAGGTCGCCCTGTCCACGCCGTACAGGTCGCGCAGCACGGCCAGCGAGTCCGCCACCGGCAGGTCCCACCAGAGCTGCGTGCGCTGCCCGAACAGCACGCCGATCCGGTGCGCCACGGCCATCCGCTCGCGCTGCGGCACCATTCCGTCGATGCGCACCTCGCCCGACGTCGGTTCGAGGATGCCGCTGAGCAGCTTCACCGTCGTGGACTTGCCCGCGCCGTTCGGACCGACGTACGCGACGGCCTCACCCGCCTCGATGGACAGGTCGACGCCGTCGACCGCCACCTTCTCCACGTACTTGCGGCTGACCAGGTGCCGCAGCGACCCCGCCAGCCCCGGCGGCTTGTCCGGCCGCCGGAACACCTTCGTCAGCCGACGTGCCTCGACCAGCGCCATTGAGCCCCCAACCCCACCGCCACCCGCCCAGGTAGCGGGGGCGAGAGCGCAGTCTGGGGAAAATCCGCCGCGGCTGTCAAACCCTTATCCCACAGGGAAAAACGTCACCTCAGTTGACCTGCGACGTCCGAAGCGGCGGTCAGCAGGACCAGCACGGGCACGGTGGCGGCGGTCCTCAGCCGGTAGCTGCCGCGCTTGTCCTGCTCCACGACGCCGGAGGACGTGAGCGACTTCAGGTGGTGGTAGAGCTGCCCGGTCGACCCCAGTCCGGCGGCTTCCTGCAACGCCGATCCGGGCTGCGGCCCGTCCACGAGCAGCGAGCGCACGATGCCCACCCGCACGGGGTGGGCCAGCGCGGCGAGCACGTCGATCGGGCCCCGGTCCGGCAGGCCGAGCACGCGCTCGGCCTGCACGTCGATCTGCCAGCGCACCTCGCCGCCGCCCAGCGTGACGAGGCCGCGGTAGCCGATCGAGCCGCCGCCGTCCCCGCTCCGGGGGAGTTCGACGGTCGCGCGCTCGTCACCCTCCAGCGCGGCTACGCGCTCTTCCAGCTCGGCCAGCCTCCGTGCCACGTCCACCGTGGTCATCCTACGACTGAGTCCCGCAGTTCTCGCAGTGCAGCCGGGTCGAGGAGGGCGTTGAGGGTCAGGTCGACCAGTTCGCCCTCCCGGGAGAACAGTTCCAAGGGGACCTCCTCGGTCAGCAGCACCCCGGTGCCGATCCGCCCGTCCTCCCACCGCACGGTGAACGCGAGCGTCAGCACGCCCGGCAGGGCGCCGCCCTTGAACCCGATGGCCTTCACGCCGGGGGGCAGCGAGCCCGCGAAGGCGCGTTCCAGGTGGACTCGGGCGGCGGGGAACTTACCGCCCGCGATGGAGCGGTGGAGGCGGTGCAGGTGCGCCGCGGAGCCGCGCCACGTCTGCCGCGTCCACGGCCGCTGACCGTCGTAGGTGGAGGGGATGTGGGGCAGGCGGCCGATGATCTCCAGTTGGAGCTGGGGGTCGCGCAGGGCCTGTGCCGCGAGCGCGTCGCCCACGCGCTTGCGGTGGGCCGGGTTGGCGGGCGCGCGCTCGGGGAGGATCAGCAGCAGCATCTCGCCGGCGATGGACCGGGTGTCCGCGCCGGGCCAGCCGCAGCGCAGGGCCGCCGCCCGGAGGGTCGCGTCGCCGACACGCGTCCGCACGAAGTCCGAGGCGGCGTTGTCGCTGTGCACCAGGGCGACCTTCACCAGGTCGTCCAGCGGCACGAGCCGGTCGGGGTCGTCGGCGGTGACGCCGTTGGAGAACGGGATCGCCAGATCCGTCAGCGCCCGCTGGTGCGCCCCGCCGTCGAGGCCGAGGTAGTACGCCTCCCAGTCGCCGACGCGCACCTGCTCGTCCGGCCTGGCACGACCCTGCTCGACGGCGAGCGCGTAGCCCGCCGCGTGCACGGCCTTGATCGCCGACGCGAGGACCTGCTCCTGGTGGGGCCGATGGCTCAACCGGCCTCCGCGTCCGTCGTCGAGGACCACTCCGACGTGGTCGCGATTCCCGGCGATCCAGCCGAGCCACCCTTTCGGCTCTGCCGCCGCCTGCCCGGTACCGATCAACATCGAGGCACCGACCACGCCCGTCGCGGTGAGCACCTGTCGTCGGTTCAAGAGCACGACAATTCCCCCTCTAGTTGTCCGTAATTACGGAACTCTAGAGGAACCGGGTCGGCTTGTCAGCCCGTTCGGACGGCGAACGTGATCCCGGCGGCGTTCGGCTCACGGCGTTCCACCACCCGGTCGGTCAGCCGCAGGCTGCCGTCCAGCGCGGCCAGCACGGCATCGCGGGCCATGGGCAGCACCTCGGCAACCGACACGTCCCGATCCAGCTCCTGTGACAAGGAGGCGACACCGGCATCCCTGATACCGCAAGGGATGATGTCGCCGAACGGGGCCAGGTCGGCGTTGCAGTTGATCTCGAAACCGTGCATGGTCACGCCGCGCTGCACGCGGATGCCGATCGCGGCGATCTTGCGCTCCGGACCGCGGTCGTCCGCCGC
The DNA here is from genome assembly GCF_025061645.1 of Umezawaea endophytica. Taxonomy (GTDB): domain Bacteria; phylum Actinomycetota; class Actinomycetes; order Mycobacteriales; family Pseudonocardiaceae; genus Umezawaea; species Umezawaea endophytica. The sequence goes on from NZ_JANYMP010000002.1 coordinate 620,968, forward strand.
CAGCCACACGCCGCTGCGCCCGTCCACCCGGCCCGTGCGCACGCCGAGCTGGTCGCACACGTGGATCAGCGCCTGCTCCAGCCTGCGCACGTACTGGACCACGTCCATCGGCTCGGTCAGCTCCACGATGGGATAGCCGACGAGCTGGCCGGGGCCGTGCCAGGTGATCTTCCCGCCGCGGTCGACGTCGATGACCGGGATGGCGCTGTTCACCGGCCGGTCGGCCTCCTCGGTGCGGCGACCGCAGGTGTAGACGGGGGTGTGCTCCAGCAGCAGGAGCGTGTCGCCCGCGGTGCCGTCGGCACGGGCGTTGGCGAGGTCGCGTTGCAGGTCCCAGGCGGCCACGTAGTCGATGGTGCCCAGCTCACGCACGTCGAAGGGGTGGTTCGAGGTGCGGCAGGAGACGTCAGGTCCGGTCACGGTCCGAGATTACTCCCGGTTTCACCAGGCCCAGTGCGAGCCCGGCGAGCAGGCCGACGCCCACGACGCCCGAGACGGCGCCCGCCGTGTCGGTGAACCAGTGCATCCGCAGCACGACCCGGCTCGCCGCCGTCAGCACGACGGCGGTCACCGCCAGCACGACGACCGCGCGCAGCCACCGGTGCGCCAGCCAGGCGCACGCCACGACCGACGTGAACGCCATCGCGGTCACCGCCGTCACGTGCCCGCTCGGGTAGCTCCACTTGGGGAAGTCGATCGGCCGCACCCGTCGGTACGCGTAGCGCAGCAGGACCGTGACCCAGCACAGGCCGAGCAGCACCGCGAAGCGGAACACCAGCGGGTCCTTCGCCAGCCACGCCCGTACGGCCAGCCCCAGCAGCGCGATGGTCGCGAGGCCGGGGCTGAGCACGAAGCTGATCCACTCCGCGGCGAACGTCAGCGGGCGGGTGTGCAGCGGCGGGTAGCCGTTGAGCCGGGCGTCCAGTGCGGGCACCTCGTCGCGCACGACGAAGCCGAGGGCCCCCGAGAGCCCCACCAGGAGCAGGCCGACGAGAGCGACGCGCAGCCTGCTCAACCGTTCACCGCTGCCGACACCGCCGCTCCGAGCGCGGGGTGCAGGAAGTGGAAACCGTTGCGCTCCAACACCTTCGGCATGGCGCGCTGACCCGCCAGCACGCCTTCCTCCGCCAGGTCGCCCAGCACGGCCTTCAGCACGAAGCCGGGCACGATCCACGGCGTCGGCCGGTGGAGCACGTGGCCGACGGTGCGGGTGAACTCGGCGTTCGTCACGGGGCTCGGCGCGGTCAGGTTGATCGGGCCCCGCACCGACTCGTGCTCCACGGCGAAGCGGATCGCGGAGATGGCGTCGTCCAGTGAGATCCACGGCATGTACTGGGTGCCGTCGCCGAGCCTGCCGCCGAGGAAGAACGAGAACAGGGGTTTGATCCGGCCGAACAGGCCGCCCGCCGGCCCGATCACCAGACCGGTGCGGAGCCGCACCACGCGCACGTCGGGGGCCTGGTCGGCGACCGCGGTGGACGCCTCCCACTCGCGGCACAGGTCCGCCAGGAACCCGGTGCCCGGACCGCGGGTCTCGTCCACCACGGCGTCGCCGGTGTCGCCGTAGAACCCGATCGCCGACGCGTTCACCAGCGTCGGCACGCCGTGCTCGACCACGGCGGCGGCCAGCACCTCGGTCGGCACGTTCCGGCTGTCGCGCAGCACCTGCTTGCGGGCGTCGGTCCAGCGCTTGTCCGCCACGCCCGCGCCGCACAGGTTCACCACGGCGTCGACGCCGTCGAGGGCGCCGTCGTCGAGGCGACCGGCGGGCGGGTCCCAGCCCCGCTCGTCGGGCGCCTTCGGTGTGCGCCGCACCAGCCGGAGCACCTCGTGCCCCTCGCCGCGCAGCGCCGCCACCAGGCTGGTTCCGATCATCCCGGATGAACCGGCGATCACGACGCGCATGGGTTGATCGTCTCCCAAGGGTGGGGTTCGTGCACAGCGGGGGGCAATTCTCACAAAACGGACGTGCTTCACGGTGACAAGACAGAGCCCCCCGGCGCGGACACCGCACCGGGGGGCTCGTCGCGAGCGGGATTACAGGCCGAGGTCGGCCTCGAACGCGCCCTCTTCCAGGCGGTTCTTGATGGTGGTGAGGAAACGACCGGCGTCGGCCCCGTCCACCAGGCGGTGGTCGTAGGTCAGCGCCAGGTACGCCATCGAGCGGATGGCGATGTTGTCGTCGCCGTTCTCGTCCGTGATGACCACGGGGCGCTTCTTGACCACGCCGACGCCCAGGATGCCGACCTGCGGCTGCTGGATGATCGGGGTGTCGAAGAGCGCGCCGTTGCTGCCCAGGTTCGTCAGCGAGAAGGTGCCGCCGGACAGCTCGTCCGGGGTGACCTTGTTCGCACGGGTGCGGGCGGCGAGGTCGGCGATGTTGTGCGCCAGACCGGCCAGGTTGAGGTCACCGGCGTTGTGGATGACCGCGTTGAGCAGGCCGCGCTCGGTGTCCACCGCGATGCCGAGGTGCTCGGCGCCGTAGTAGGTGACCTCCTTGGCCTCCTCGTTGATCGAGGCGTTCAGCTTCGGGTGCTGCTTGAGCGCCTCGACCGTGGCCTTCGCGAAGAACGGCAGGAACGTGAGCTTGACGCCCTCGCGCTGCTCGAACGCCGACTTGGCGCGGGTGCGCAACCGGGCGATCTTGGTCACGTCGACCTCGAACACCTGGGTGAGCTGCGCCGACATCTGGAGCGACTCGCGGGTGCGCTGCGCGACGATCTGGCGCAGGCGCGGGAGCTTCTGCGTGCTGCCCCGCAGACCGCTCTGGTCGGCCTTGGCCGGGGCCGCGGCACGGGCGGGAGCGGCGGCGGCCGGAGCCGGGGCGGCGGGCGCGGGAGCCGGGGCCTTCTTGGCCTCGACCGCGGCCAGCACGTCCTGCTTGCGGATGCGGCCACCGACACCGGTGCCCGTCAGCGAGTTCAGGTCGATGCCGTTCTCCGACGCGAGCTTGCGGACCAGCGGCGTCACGTACGGGGTGCCGTTGGACGACTCCTCGGACGCGGCGGCCGGGGCAGGTGCCGACTGGGCCGGAGCGGGCGCGGCGGCGGGCTTCGGAGCCTCCTGCTTGGGGGCCTCCTGCTTCGGGGCTTCCTGCTTCGGCGCCTCGGGAGCGGGCGTCGGCGCGGGGGGCGGTGCGGAGGACTGCGCCGGGGAACCGGAGCCGACGACCGCGAGCTGACCGCCGACCTCGACGGTCGAGTCCTCGGCCGCGGTGATCTCCAGCACGGTGCCCGCCACGGGCGACGGGATCTCGGTGTCGACCTTGTCGGTGGACACCTCCAGCAGCGGCTCGTCGACCTCGACGGAGTCGCCGACCTGCTTCAACCAGCGGGTGACGGTGCCCTCGGTGACGGACTCGCCGAGCGCGGGCATGACGACCGGGGTGCCGCCGCCGGAGCCGCCGGACGGCGCGGGCGCCTCCTGCTGCTCCTGCTCGGGGGCCTCGGCCTGCGGCTCGGGGGCCTGCTCGGGCTCGGGTTCGGGCTCCGGCTGGGCTTCCTCGGAAGGCGTCGCGGTGGGCGCGGTCTGCTCACCGGCGCCGTCGCCGATCACCGCCAGTTCGGCGCCGACCTCGACGGTCTCGTCCTCCTGGGCGACGATCTTCTGCAAGACCCCGGCCGCGGGCGACGGGATCTCGGTGTCGACCTTGTCGGTCGAGACCTCCAGCAAGGGCTCGTCGACCTCGACCCGGTCACCCTCCTGCTTCAACCAGCGGGTGACCGTGCCCTCGGTGACGCTCTCGCCGAGTGCGGGCATTTGGACGGAGAAGGCCATCGTTCGCTGACTCCTCGTGCTTGAGTTGCAGGTTCGGCTGACTTGTTTGCGACGGTCAGCCGTGCACGTGCAGCGGCTTGCCGGCCAAGGCGAGGAAGGCCTCGCCAAGGGCTTCTGTCTGGGTCGGGTGGGCGTGGATCAGCGGAGCCACGTCCTCCGGGAAGGCCTCCCAGCTATAGATGAGCTGGGCCTCGCCGATCAGCTCGCCGACGCGCTCGCCGACGAGGGTGATGCCGACGACCGGACCGTCGGGCGCCTTCACGAGCTTGACGCCACCGGCGGTCTTGAGGATCTGGCTCTTGCCGTTGCCCGCCAGGTCGTAGATGAAGGTCTCGACCGTGCCGTACTTCTCCTTGGCCGCCGCCTCGGAGAGGCCGACCGAGGCGACCTCGGGCTTGCAGTAGGTGACGCGGGGGATGCCCGCCTCGTCGATGACCTTCGGGTTCTGCCCCGCGATCTCCTCGGCGACGAAGATGCCCTGCTGGAAGCCGCGGTGCGCGAGTTGCAGGCCGGGCACGATGTCGCCGACGGCGAACACGTTCGGCAGGTTGGTGCGGAGGCGCTCGTCGGTGATGACGAAACCGCGCTCGGTGGTGACACCGGCCTCCTCGTAGCCGTGGCCCGCGCTGTTCGGGCCGCGGCCGACGGCCACCAGCAGCAGGTCGGCCTCGATGACGTCGCCGGACTCCAGCGACACCGACACGCCGGAGTCGGTCTGGGTGGCGCCGGTGAACCGGACGCCGGTCTTGAACTTGATGCCGCGCTTGCGGAAGGCGCGTTCGAGCTGCTTGGAGGCGTACTCGTCCTCGGCCGGGACCAGTCGCGGCAGCGCCTCGACGATGGTCACCTCGGCGCCGAACGAGCGCCACACGCTGGCGAACTCCACGCCGATGACGCCGCCACCGAGCACGACGACCTTCTCCGGGATGAAGTCCAGGTTGAGCGCCTGGTCGCTGGTGATGACCCGGCCGCCGATCTCCAGACCGGGCAGGCTCTTGGCGTACGAACCGGTCGCGAGGACCACGTTCTTGCCGGTGTAGCGGTCGCCGTTCACCACGACGGTGTTCGGTCCGACGAACGTGCCCGCGCCCTCGACCAGGGTGACCTTGTTGGCCTTGGCCAGACCCTGCAAGCCCTTGTAGAGCTTGCTGATCACGCCGTCCTTGTACGAGTTGACGCCCGCGATGTCGATGCCCTCGAGCGAGCTCTTGATGCCGAACTGGTCGCCCTCGCGGACGTTGTCGGCGACCTCCGCCGCGTGCAGCAGGGCCTTCGTCGGGATGCAGCCGCGGTGCAGGCAGGTCCCCCCGAGCTTGTCCTTCTCGACCAGGACGACGGACAGACCGAGCTCAGCCGCGCGGAACGCGCAGGCGTAGCCGCCTGAGCCGCCGCCGAGGATGACGAGGTCGGCGGAGGTGTCGGTCACTTCGAACTCCTCGACAGTGGTGAACATGCCTTACATCCGCGCGGGTGCGCGCGGGTACTCAAGTCATCTTGTCACTAGCTCGGAGCAAGCGGCGACGGGGCCTCGATCGGGTGTCCCTTCGGGACGATTTGCCGCCTGCTTCACAGGGCTGCCGGCACCATGGGGGTACAGGTCTCGGAGGAGGTGGCCCCGTGGGGCTCTTAGATCGTTTCCGCAGGAAGCCCAAGCCGGGAGTGCTGCGCACCGCGTCGTCGAACGACACCGGGCACCTGGAGGAGTGGGCCGCCGCGCGCCACGGCGTCGAGGCGTTCGTCGAGCCCAAGACGACCGTGACCGAAACAACTGTGGTGCTGGTCGCACACGACGGCGAGTGGACCCGCAGGCGGATCGACGGCACCGACGGGGCGAAGAAGTTCGCCCGGAAACTCGGGATGCCGATTTACGACGCGGGCATCGTGGGTTACCCGCAGCGCATGCGCGATTACACGGCCAGGCAGAAGAAACGACCCAACGCTTCGTAAAGACCGAAATGGGTGGGCCCCCGGCGGGAAACGCGGGAGCCCACCCATTTCCATTACCGAGCGTGACTACCCGTTGGCCGCGATGTCCGCGAGGACGGCCGCCAGGGTGCGGACCGGGACGCCGGTGCTGCCCTTGGTCGTGTACCCGGTGGGGCCGCCGGAGTGCCAGGACGGGCCCGCGATGTCGATGTGGGCCCACTGGACGCCGTCGGTCACGAACTCGCGGAGGAAGATGCCCGCGGCGAGCATGCCGCCCCAGCGGTGGCCCATGACGTTCGCGAGGTCGGCCAGGCGCGAGTCGAGGTCGGCGCGCAGTTCCTCGGGCAGGGGCATGGCCCAGGCGTTCTCGCCCACGGCGCGGCCGGTGGCGGCCACGCGGTCGCGGAACTCGTCGGAGCCCATGACGCCCGCGGTCTTCTTGCCGAGCGCCACGACGGCCGCGCCGGTCAGCGTGGACGTCTCGATCAGGTAGTCCGGGTCGTCCTCGCAGGCGCGCGCGATGGCGTCGGAGAGGATCAGCCTGCCCTCGGCGTCGGTGTTGAGGACCTCGACGGTCTTGCCGCCGTACATGGTCAGCACGTCGCCGGGCCGGTAGGCCGCGCCGGACGGCATGTTCTCCGCCATCGGCACCCACGCGGTGATCTCCAGCGGGTACTTGAGCTTCGCGGCCAGCACGATCGTCGCGACGATCGCGGCGGCGCCGCCCATGTCGGAGGTCATCTCGTCCATGCCCGCGGCGGGCTTGATGGAGATGCCGCCGGTGTCGAACGTGATGCCCTTGCCGATCAGCGCGACCTTCTTCGTCGCCTTCGGGCCGGTGTAGGTCAGGCGCACCAGGCGCGGCGGGCGGGACGAGCCCATGCCGACGCCGAGGATGCCGCCGTAGCCCGCCTTGCGCAGGGCCTTCTCGTCGAGCACCTCGACGTCGAGGCCCGCGGCCTTGCCCAGCGCCGCGGCGCGGTCGGCGAACGACGCCGGGAACAGGTCGTTCGGCGGCGTGTTGACCAGGTCGCGCGTGGTGGTGACGGCCTCGGCGATGGCCGTGGCCGCCTTGAGCGAGGCGCGGTGGTCCTTGAGCGCGCCGGTGGCCGGGACGGCCAGGTCGAGCTTGCCGACCGGGCCGTCGCCCGCCTCGGACTTGTAGGTGGTGAAGCCGTACCCGCCGAGCAGCGTGCCCTCGACGGTCGCGCCGAGGTGGACGGCGGACAGCGTTGTCACGGCGCGCTTGCGGCCCGTCAGCGCGCGGGCGGCCGCACCGGCGGCGCGGCGGACCTGCTCCTCGGTGATGGCGCCGTCGGCGTCCGGCTTGCCGAGGCCGACCGCGATCAGCAGCGGCGCGGCCAGCTTGCCGAGCGTCGGCAGCTTGACGACCTCTTCGGCCTTGCCCTTCGCGCCGACGGTGTCGAGCAGGGCGACCAGCCCGCCCTCGAACGCGGCGTCGACGGCGGCGCCGCCGTCGGCCAGCGCGAGGCCGTCCGGACCCTGGACCGTGCCCAGCACGACGACATCCGCGGCAAGGGTGGTGAGGTCACTGTCAGTAAGCGCCAGCTTCGGCCCTGTCACGTGGTGCTCCTTGGCGATTCCTCCCGGCACTACTTATCTGTGCGGCGGGAACGGGGGTGGATCCTGATGGATGCTAAAGGTCTTCCGACCTCCACTGTCGACGGCACCATCGATTGCGCGGAGTAACAATTAACACGATCGGGGGACCGCCGTCGGCCGGTTACGGTTCCTGCGGGCAATCTGCCAGTGTGTAGTCGTGACGCAATCGCCTCATGGCCGTTCGGCTGTGCCCGCGGCCTTGGTGCTCGGGCTCACCTCGACCACTGGTGCCGGCGTCTTCCTCGGACTCGCCCCCGCCGCCTCGGTGGCGGGCCGGTGGCTCCTCCCGGCCGTCGTGGTCGCGGCGCTGGCCGCGCTGTGCAGCGCCTTCTCGACCGCCGACCAGTCGCGCGCACTCCCCGCGGCGGAGGGCGGCTACGGCTACATCCGCCACCAGCTCGGCCCGTGGCCCGCCCGCCTCGGCGCGAGCGCCTACCTGCTGGGCCGCGCGGGCGTCGCCGCGGCACTGGCAGGCATGGCCGCCGCGTACGCCTTCCCGGAGAACCGGACGCTCGTCGCGCTGCTCGTGCTCGTCTGCGCCGGGGTGCTCGCCGCGACGGGCGTGCGCTGGAGCGGCGCCGTCCTCCTGCTCGTGGGCCTGGTGGTGTTCGCGGTGCTCGCGCTGGTCGTGGTCACCTGCTTCGGCGTGGCACCGCCCCCCGCCCCCGCCGCGCCCCCCGTCGACGAGGGCTTCACGTCGTTCATGGCCGTGGCCGCGATCATGTTCGTCGCCTTCTCCGGCTTCGAGCGGATCACCGCCCCGCTGCGGGGCGACCCCGTGCACTCCGTCCGGACGCTCCGGGTGGCGATCCCGCTGCTCATCGCCCTCACGCTCGGCGTGACCCTCGCCGTCGCCGCCGCCGCGCGGCACCAGCTCGGCTCCGCCCGGCTCGCCCTCTCGCCCGCCCCGCTGCGCGACGCGCTGCTCGCCGCGGACGGCGGCTGGCTCGTGCCGCTCGTCCAGTTCGGCGCGGTCGTCGCGGCGCTGGCGGTGCTCGTCCCCGTCCTCGGCGGCCTCCGGCGCACGCTCGGCGGACTGGCGTCGAACGGCGACCTGCCCGTCCGGCTCGCCCCCACCGCTGGTCGGGCGCCCGCGCTGGACCTGGTGGGCGGCGCGGCCGTCGCCGTCGTGGTGCTGTTCGTCCCACCCGCGACGGCCCTCGCGATCGGCGCGTGCGGCACCCTGTTCTACTACGCGTTCACGAACGCCTCGGCGCGGCTGCTGCTGCACGAGGACCGCACGTGGCCGATGCGCACCGCCTGCGTCGGGCTCGGCCTGTCGGTGCTGCTGGCGATGAGCGCGCCGATCGTGGCTCTGCTCACGACGGCCGTCACCACGCTCGTGGGGGCCGCGCTGCTGGGGCTGGGCGGCTGGATCGGCGCCCGTTCGAGGGTGAAACAGGTCCCGCCGCGGGAAGGTCGGACGTCCGATTCTCGGGATGGCGATTTTCTGAAGCAAGAGTAGGGATTATCGTCTACCCATGACGACAGCGCTGCCTTTCACCGTGACCTCCAACCCGCAGCCGGCCACCCCGGAACGCGTAGCGGAGGTACTGGCGAAGCCGGGCTTCGGCCAGCACTTCACCGACCACATGGTGACGATCCGCTGGAACCGGGCACAGGGGTGGCACTCCCCGGCCGTCGAGCCCTACCACTCGCTGGAACTCGACCCGGCCTCCATGGTCCTGCACTACGGCCAGGCGATCTTCGAGGGCCTCAAGGCGTACCGCAGGCCCGACGGGTCCATCGCGTCGTTCCGCCCCGAGGCGAACGCGGCCCGCTTCCGCCTGTCGGCGCAGCGGATCGCCATGCCGGAGCTGCCGGACGAGCTGTTCCTGGAGTCCATCCGGCAGTTGGTCGCCGTCGACGAGCGCTGGGTGCCGTCCGCGGCGGAGGAGTCCCTGTACCTGCGGCCGTTCATGATCTCCAGCGAGGTCGGGTTGGGCGTCCGCCCGTCGGCCGAGTACCTGTACGTGCTGATCGCGTCCCCGGCGGGCATGTACTTCCCCGGTGGCGTGAAGCCGGTGAGCGTGTGGCTGTCGACCGAGTACGTCCGCGCGGCCCCCGGCGGCACGGGCGCGGCCAAGTTCGCGGGCAACTACGCCGCCTCGCTGGTGGCGCAGGCGCAGGCCGCCGAGAAGGGCTGCGACCAGGTCGTGTGGCTCGACGCCGTGGAGCGCCGGTGGGTCGAGGAGATGGGCGGGATGAACCTGTTCTTCGTCCTCGGCTCCGGGGCGGACGCCCGCGTCGTCACGCCCGAGCTGACCGGCACGTTGCTGCCCGGCATCACCCGCGACTCGCTGCTGCGGATGGCGGCCGACCTCGGCCTCCCGGTCGAGGAGCGGCGTTTCTCCACCGAGGAGTGGGAGAAGAAGGCCGAGTCCGGTGAGCTGACCGAGGTGTTCGCCTGCGGCACCGCCGCGGTGATCACGCCCGTCGGCCACGTGAAGCACGCGGACGGCGAGTTCAGCGTGTCCGGCGGCGTGACCGGCGAGGTGACCAAGAAGCTGCGCGAGCGGCTGACCGGCCTCCAGCACGGCACGGTCGAGGACGCGCACGGCTGGATGTCGAGGCTCGGCTAGAGCGGGCGGGGTGAGGGGCTTCCCGGCCTCTCACCCCAGCGCGCAGCCGACCAGCACCACGAGCGTCGCCAGCTCGCAGGCCGCGCCCAGCACGTCGCCGGTGATGCCGCCGAAGCGCTTGCGCGTGTGCCTCACCAGCAGCAGCACCACGCCGAGCGCCACCGCGACGGCGACCGGGCCGTGCGGCACGACGAAGAAGCTCGCGACCGCGAGCGCGGTCCACCAGAACGCCACCACGGGCCACGACTGGCTGCCCGCCACGAGCGCGCCGAGACCTTCCGGCCGCGCCGCGGGCACCCCCTTCAGGCAGCACGCGGCGAACGCCGCCCGCCCCGCCGCCAGCGCCACGACCACCGCGCCCCACGGCACCGCGCCGAACGCGGACGCCTGCGCGCCCAGCACGACGATGAGCGTGACGACCGCGAACGGACCCGCGCCGCCGTCCTTCATCACGGCCAGCGCCCGCTCCGGCGGCCCGTAGCAGCCGAGCCCGTCGGCGGTGTCCGCCAACCCGTCCAGGTGCATCCCCCTGGTGCCGAGCCCGAGCAGCCCCACGGCCAGCAGCCCCGCCAGCATCGGCGGCGCGTCCAGCCACGCGAGGCCGTGCAGGACCGCGGCCGTGACGGCACCCAGGAGCACGCCCACCAGCGGCGCCAGCGTGATCGCCTGCCGCGCGACCCGCGCGTCGACGTCACCGGAGCGCACCGGCAGCACGGTCAGCCAGGACAGTGCGAGCCGAACACCGTCCACCGCTAGCCCGCGCCCGTCGTCCGGGCGGGGCGGACGTCGTCCACCGCCCGCCCTCGTCGTGCCACCCGGCTACTCCTTGCCCGAGATGCCCGCGCTGTCGAACGTGGCCATCTCCGCGAGGACCCTCGTCGCCATCATCACCAGCGGCAGCGCGGCCACCGCGCCGGTGCCCTCGCCCAAGCGCATGTCGAACTCCAGCAGCGGCTGGAGGTTTAGGTGGCCCAGCGCGAGCGCGTGCGACGGCTCGGCCGAGCGGTGCCCGGCCTTCCACCACTCGCGGGCGCCCGGAGCCAGCTCCTCGGCCACGACCGCCGCCGCGCCGACCACGACGCCGTCCAGGATGACCGGCACGCCGCGGAACGCCGCCTGCGCGAGGAAGCCGACCATCGCGGCGATGTCCGCGCCGCCGGCGGTGGCCAGCAGCGCCACCGGGTCGCTGATCACCTTTCGGGCCCGGCGCAGCGCGTCGCGGATCGCGGCCGTCTTGCGCATCCACGCGGCGTCGTCGATGCCCGTGCCGCGCCCGACCACGCTCACCGGCTCCGACCCGGTGAGCGACGCGATCAGCACCGCCGCCGGAGTCGTGTTGCCGATGCCCATGTCACCCGCGATCAGCAGGTCGGCGCCGCCGTCGACCTCCTCGTCGGCGATCCGCATGCCCGCGGTGATCGCCTGCACGGCCTCCTCGCGGGTCAGCGCGTCCTCGCGGTCGATCGACCCGGAGCTCCGGCGCACCTTGAAGGCGCTCACCACGTCCGGCGTGTCGCCGTCGACCGCGATGTCGGCCACCCGCACCGTCGCGCCCGCGACCGTGGCCAGCACGTTCACCGCGGCCCCGCCGGTGAGGAAGTTGGCCACCATCTGGGCCGTGACCTCGCTGGGGTAGGCCGACACGCCGTGCTTGGCGATCCCGTGGTCGCCCGCGAACACCACGACGCGGGGCCGGGTGAACGGCCGCGGCGGGCAGACGCCCTGGCACGACGCCACCCACGCGGCGACGCCCTCCAGGGTGCCGAGCGAGCCGACCGGCTTCGTCAGCGTGTCCAACCGGGCCAGCGCTTGGAGCAGGGCCTCCCCGTCGGGCGCAGCCACGGGCGGGAACGTGAAGCCCGCGTCGGTGTCCTCGCTGGTGCTCACGGCCCAGTACCTCCGGCTTCGCGCAATGTCAGTGGGATTCCCGCGACGAGCAGCAGCACCTCGTCGCACACCTCGGCCAGCCGTGCGTTCAGCGAGCCGAGGTGGTCACGGAAGAGCCTGCCAGAGCGGGTGGACGGCACGACGCCGAGGCCGACCTCAGCCGACACGACGACCAGCCTCGCCCGGCACCGCCCCGCCGCGTCGACCAGGTCCGCGCACGCGCGCTCCACCTCGTCGGCCCCGCCGCCCTCCCACGCGCCCGCGTCGTCCAGCACACCCGTGAGCCAGGTGGCGAGGTCGTCCACGAGGAGCGGCGGACCGTCGGCGGGCGCCGCCGCCAGCAGTTCCGGCAGGTCAGGCGCCTCGACCGTCGTCCACGTGCTCGGCCTGCGCTCGACGTGCCGCGCGATCCGCCGGTCCCAGTCGTCGTCGCCGGGGTAGCGGCGGGCGGTCGCCACGTACGTCACCACGGGGTCCGTCAGCAGGCCCTCGGCGTGCGCGGACTTCCCGGACCGGGTGCCGCCGAGCACGAGTGTCCGACGCGTCACACCGAACTCCGTCCACCGATCGCTTAGCCTGACCTGGAACGTTACCCGGAGGACATCCCCAGGAGGCCGTCGTGGACTACCGGTGGCGCTACCAGGACGAGCAGGGCCGCGAGGTCGACGGCCCGGCCGAGACCTTCGCCGACCAGAACGACGCCGAGGACTGGTTCAGCGCGCAGTGGCAGGAGCTGGCCGACGCGGGCATCACCCAGGTGACGCTGCTGCGCAGCGAGTCCGAGGTCTACGGCCCGATGTCGCTGGCCCAAGCGGACTAGAGCCGCCGCACCATCCCGTCCACCCGCTGGAAGCCGAGCTTCTCGTAGAACGGCCGCACGTCGTCGTCGCAGCAGAGCTGCACCTGGTACAGCTCCTCCACCAGGGACACCGCGACCTCGACCAGTGCTCGTCCGACGCCCCGGCCCTGGTGGCCGGGCAGCACCTCCAGCAGCGGGATGCTCGCCATCAGCACCCCGTCGGTCAGCACCGTGACGAACCCGACCACCTGGTCGCCGTCCATTGCGACCACCGCGTGCGCCGAGCCGCGCAGCAGCGCCAGGTGCTGTTCGGGTGAGGGCGGCGAGGGCCAGCCCACGAAGAAGCCGTCGAGCTGGTCGGGCCGCAGCCCCTCAACCGACGCGCGAAAATCGATCATCCCGGCACGGTAGGGCCCCGCGGGTGAACCCCGCAGGGCCTTTTCCGCACTACACGGTGACGGTGAGCCTGGGGTCGGTCTCGGCCACCCCGTCGAGCACGGCGTCGATCTTCGCCAGCAGTTCGGCCTCGAGCTTCACGCCCGCCGCCTTCACGTTCTCGTTCACCTGGTCTGGGCGGGACGCGCCGATGATCGCCGAGGCCACGTTGGGGTTCTGGAGGACCCAGGCGACCGCGAGCTGGGCCAGGCTGAGGCCCGCCTCGTCGGCGAGGGGCTTGAGCTCCTGGACCTTGGCGAGCACGTCGTCGCGCATCCAGCGCGAGATCATCTTCGAGCCGTTCTCGTCGGTCGCCCGCGAGCCGTCGGGTGCCGGCTGACCCGGCGCGTACTTGCCGGTCAGGATGCCCTGCGCGATGGGGGAGAAGACGATCTGGCTCAGGCCCTCGCGTTCGGAGGTCGGCACGACCTGCGATTCGATGACCCGCCACAGCATCGAGTACTGCGGCTGGTTCGAGATGAACGGCACGTTCAGCTCACGGGCCAGCGCGGCGCCTCGGCTGATCTGCTCGGCGTTCCACTCCGACACGCCGATGTAGAGGGCCTTGCCGGAGCGGACGATGTCCGCGAACGCCAGCATGGTCTCCTCCAGCGGCACCGTCCGGTCGTACCGGTGCGCCTGGTAGAGGTCCACGTAGTCGGTCTGGAGCCGCTTCAGCGACCCGTCGATCGACTCCAGGACGTGCTTGCGCCCCAGGCCCTTGTCGTTCGGACCTTTGGGACCCGTGGGCCAGTACACCTTCGTGAACAGCTCGTACGAGGCGCGGCGCTCACCCTTCAGGGCGCGGCCGAGCACCTCCTCGGCCTTCGTGTTGGCGTACACGTCGGCCGTGTCGAACGTCGTGATGCCCGCGTCCAGAGCGGCCCGGACGCAGGCCGTCGCCTGGTCCTCCTCGACCTGCGAGCCGTGCGTGAGCCAGTTGCCGTACGAGATCTCGCTGATGTTCAGGCCGCTGCGGCCAAGACGTCGAAACTCCATGAGCCCGAGCCTAGACCGGTGTCGTTCGTCTTGCTAAGAACCTACTTGATCGTGTCACTAGGCGAGACTCGTGGCTTCGGTACGCGCAAGCGGCGGAGCTGACTTGCCCTGATGAACGAGTACCAGCCGATCGACAAACCGCGAATCGTCTCGTTCGGGAACTTCGCTCGCACCTTCTTGGCGACGATGCGGCCGAGGATGATGCCCTCCAGCACCATCGCCAGCAGCATGAACGTCGTCACCAGCGTCGCGTACTGCTGCACGATGACCAGCGGCGTCAGCAGCGCGGCGAACACCACGATCGCCAGCGGCATGAACAGGCCCATGAGGTTGCGGCGCGCGTCGACCAGGTCGCGGATGTAGGCCTTGACCGGGCCGCGGTCGCGGGGCAGCAGGTACTTCTCGTCGCCGGACATCATCTTCGCCCGGCGGTCGGCCGCGGCGGCGCGGCGTTCTTCCTTGGTGAGCTTGCTCTTGTTGCCGCGGGCGCGCTTGAGCGCCTCGCGCTGCGTGCGGGGAGGCGGCGGGACCGGGCCGGTCCGCCTGCCCTGCGCTTCGCGCCGCTTCGGGGTGGGACGACCCTTGCCCGGCGTGCGGCTCTTGTCGCCCTCGTCGGTCACCACCTCCGGGACGGTCTCGTCAACGGTGGCGGTGGTCTCGTCGGAGCTGCGGCGCAGGAACCTCACCCGACAAGGGTATGACAGTCCGTTCCGTACCCTTCGCGAGGTGCGCGTACTGGTGGCTCCTGACTGCTTCGGCGGGACCCTGACGGCGGGCGAGGCGGCCTCGGCCATCGCCGACGGCTGGCGGGCGACCGCTCCCGACGACGAACTCCTGCTGCGGCCGCTGGCCGACGGCGGGCCTGGTTTCGTCGACGTCCTGCACGCCGCGCTGGGCGGTGAACTGCACGTGGTCGAGGTCACCGGCCCGCTCGGCACGCCCGTGCCCGCGCGGTGGCTGGAGCACGACGGCACGGCCTACATCGAGTCCGCCGAGGCGTGCGGCCTGCACCTCGTGCCCGCCGACCAGCGGGCCGAGTGGTGCGAGCGCGCCACCACCCGCGGTGTCGGCGAACTGGTCCTCGCCGCTTCCGGGGCGCACACGATCGTGGTCGGCCTCGGGGGCTCCGGCACCACCGACGGCGGCGAGGGCCTGCTGTCCGTCGTGACCGACGTCACCGCCCGGCTGGTCGCCGCGTCCGACGTGGAGAACCCGCTGCTCGGCCCGCACGGCGCCGCGGCCACGTTCGGCCCGCAGAAGGGCGCCTCCCCGGAGGCCGTCGCACGCCTGGAGGCCAGGCTGGCGGGCATGGACCGCCTGCGCGACGTCCGCGACCTGCCGGGAGCGGGCGCGGCGGGCGGCCTCGGCGCGGCCCTGCTGGCACTGGGCGCCACCGTCACGTCCGGCGCGGGCCTGGTGCGGGAGTTGACCGGCCTGGACGCCGCCCTCGCCGCCGCCGACCTGGCCATCACCGGCGAGGGCAGCTTCGACTGGCAGTCGCTGCGGGGCAAGCTGGTCACCGCGGTCGCCTCCGGCGCGTCGGCCCGCGGCATCCCCTGCCTGGTGCTCGCGGGCCAGGTCAGCGTCGGTCGCCGGGAGGCGGGCGCGGCGGGCATCACCGACTCCTACGCGGTCGCCGAGCACGCGGGTTCCGTGGCCGCCGCCATGGCCGATCCCGCCGGGACGCTCGGCGCCCTCGCGGCCCAGGTCGCGGGACAGTGGTCACGGTGACGTCCGACTTGTCGGCCTCCTGTGCCACCATGGGTGGTGGAACAAAGCGGGTACCGCCCGTGTTGACAGGGCTGACCGCCCGTTTCGACCTCTGAGGGAGAGCTATGACCACCGCTCAGGACGCAGCAGCCTCCACCGAAGCAGCCGCACCGGCTCCTGAAGCGCCCACGCACGGCGTGACGCTCACCGACCAGGCGGCCGCGAAGGCGAAGGCGCTGCTCGACCAGGAGGGCCGCGATGACATGCACCTGCGCATCGCCGTCCAGCCCGGCGGCTGCGCGGGCCTCCGCTACCAGCTCTTCTTCGACGAGCGCAGTCTCGACGGTGACGCCGTCCGCGACTTCGGCGGCATGAAGGTCGCCGTCGACCGGATGAGCGCGCCGTACGTCGAGGGTGCCGTCATCGACTTCGTGGACACCATCGAGAAGCAGGGCTTCACGATCGAGAACCCGAACGCGGGCGGCTCGTGCGCCTGCGGCGACTCGTTCCACTAGTCCTCACCGCGAAAGGGCGGCCACCCCACCGGGGCGGCCGCCCTTTCGGCGTTCCGCCGGGTGGGGTGGCGGAACTCAGACGCCGTAGTCGTTGAGCGCGTCGAACCGCCGCGCCGTGCTCTCGTCGACCTCCCACGAGGCGGCGGCGCGGGGTGCGGGCAGCGGGTGCTCCGCGTGCGTGATCGAGCGCGGGATACCGGCGCAGTCCTCGATCAACTCGGTCATGGTGGCAGCCTCTGGCGTAGTCACCCCCCGACCGTAGGACGCACGGTCTGACCTGCGATAGCCCTACCAAACGGTAGTCTCCGGCCGGGTGAGCCACCCCACCGCGCGCGAAAGCCCCCGCCGAGGCGGGGGCTTTCGCGGTCCAGCGGCTACAGCTTGACGGGGTAGTGCGGCTCGGGCACGACGGGGGAGATGCGCCCCTCGACGAAGATCCCGTGCCACAGCATGAAGACCAGCAGCGCCCAGATGCGGCGGCTGTGGTCCTGCACGTTGCTGCGGTGCTCCTCGATGATCCGCCGCACCGCGGCCTTGTCGATGTACTGGTCCGTCTGCGACTCGGCCACGATCTGCAACGACCAGTCGTGCATCTCCTCCTTCAACCAGTGCCGGATCGGCACCGGGAAGCCGAGCTTGCGGCGGTTGATGACGTGCGACGGGATGATGTCGCGGATCGCCTTGCGGAGCGCGTACTTCGTCGTGTCCTTGGTGATCTTCAGCTCGGACGGGATCTGCGAGGCGATCTTGAAGACCTCGGGGTCCAGGAACGGGACGCGCAGCTCCAGCGAGTTCGCCATGGTCACCTTGTCGGCCTTGACCAGGATGTCGCCGCGCAGCCAGGTGAACAGGTCCACGTGCTGCATGCGGGTCACCGGGTCCCAGTTCGCCGACTCGCGGTAGGCCTGGGCGGTGGCGTCCATGTGCGTCACGCTCGGGTCGTACGTCTTGAGCACCGCGCGGACCTGGTCGTCCATGAAGATGCGCGCGTTGCCGTAGTAGCGCTCCTCCAGCGTGAGCGCCCCGCGGCGCAGCAGGTCCTTGCCGCGCACGCCCTGCGGGATCTTCGTGGAGACCTTGCCCATCGCCTTGCGCAGCGCGCCGGGCACCTTCTCGAACGGCGCCAGCGACAGCGGCTCGCGGTAGATCGTGTAGCCGCCGAACAGCTCGTCCGCGCCCTCACCGGACAGCACGACCTTCACGTGCTGGCGGGCTTCGCGGGCGATGAACCACAGCGGCACGAGCGCCGGGTCCGCCACCGGGTCGTCCAGGTACCAGGTGATCAGCGGCAGGGAGTCCATCATCTCCTGCGCGGTCACGGTCCGGACGACGTGCTTCACGCCGATCGCGGCGGCCGACTCGGCGGCCACGTCGACCTCGGAGAAGCCCGAGCGCTCGAAGCCCGTGGTGAAGGTGATCAGGTCCGGGTTGTGCTCCTTGGCCAGCGCGGCGATGACCGTGGAGTCGATGCCGCCGGACAGGAACGAGCCGACCGTCACGTCCGCGCGCATGTGCTTGGCCACGGAGTCGCGCAGCGCCTCGGCGATCTCGTCGTACAGGCGGTTCTCGTCCGACTCGCCGCGGACCGCGCGCGGCCGGAAGGTCGCCGGGAAGTACCGCTCCATGACCGGCTTGCCGCCGGGGCGGATGGTGAACGAGGTGCCGGACTCGATGCGCCGGATGTCGCCGTGCAGCGACTCGGGCTCGGGCACGTACTGGAGGATCAGGTAGTGCTGGAGCGCCTTGCGGTCCAGCGCGGGCCGGATGCCGATGGTGTCCGCGAGGGCGAGCACGCTCTTCTTCTCGCTGGACAGCGCGACGCCGTTCGGGCCGACCGCGTAGTACAGCGGCTTGATGCCGAACGGGTCCCGCGCGCCGAAGACGACCTTGCGCTGCGAGTCCCAGATCAGGAACGCGAACATGCCGCGCAGCCGCGCCACGGCGGCCGGGCCGAGGTAGTGGTAGGCCGCGACGATGGTCTCGGTGTCGCCGTCCGTCGAGAAGCGCGCGCCGTACTTGCTCGTCAGCTCCGCCCGCAGCTCCAGGTAGTTGTAGATCTCGCCGTTGAACAGGATCGTGTACCGACCCGGCTCCTCCGGCGGTCCCCACGGCATGGGCTGGTGGGAGTGCTCGACGTCGATGATCGACAGGCGGTTGAAGCCCCAGACCACCTCGTCGCCCTGCCACGTCCCGCTCTCGTCAGGCCCGCGGTGCCGCTGGCAGCGCAGCGCCGCCGCCACCGCGGAGCGCGCGTGCTCTGCCTCGTTCTTGCCAGGGCTAACCAGTCCCACGAAGCCGCACACAGCGATTGGCACCTTTCGTGTCGCGTGTAAGGAAGGCACCAGTATGCCGGGGTGGCTCGGTGTGACCGAAACTGCACTACGGCGCACTGCCCCCGAGCGGTGCGCCCCACCGTGCTGAGCTACGCTCCCGCATGATCCCGGCCAGGAATTCCTCTCGGTCGGACAGCGTGTTTTTCACCGGCCCGCAGACCACCACCGCGGGCCGCGCACCGTCTTTGAGGAGGCGCGAGCAGTGGGCCTGAAGGAGGGCACCAGGGCAGCACGGACGGCCAAGGTCGCCGGGCTGGTAGGCCTGGTAGGCATCGGGGCCACCGGTTGCTCCACGGACGAGGTCCTGCGCTTCGGATGGCCCGTGGCCGTCACGCCGCAGGCCGAGAGGATGCGCGAGCTGTGGACCTGGTCCGTGGTCGCCGCGCTCGTCGTGGGTGTGATCGTCTGGGGACTGATCGCGTGGTCGATCGCGTTCCACCGCAAGAAGAGCGAGGAACTGCCTCGCCAGACGGCGTACAACCTGCCGCTGGAACTCGTGCTCATCGTCGTTCCGACGATCATCGTGGCGGTTCTCTTCTACTTCACCGCGATCACCCAGAACTACGTCACGGACAAGTCGAAGCCCGCTGACGTCACGGTCGACGTGATCGCGTTCCAGTGGAACTGGGAGTTCCAGTACCCCGGTTTCAAGACCGAGGACGCGAACCAGGCCGTGAGCACCATCGGCAGCTCCGGCGAGGTCCCGCTGCTCGTGCTGCCCGCCGGCAAGTCGATCCGCTTCACGCTGAGGTCGACCGACGTCATCCACTCCTTCTTCGTGCCGGAGTTCCACTTCAAGCGGGACGTCTTCCCCGAGCCGAAGAAGAACAACCAGGACGACGTCTTCCAGATCGACCAGATCGACCGTCCGGGCTCCTTCGTAGGCCGCTGCGCCGAACTGTGCGGCACCTACCACTCGGTGATGAACTTCGAGGTCCGCGCCCTCGAGTCGGCCGACTTCGACAAGTACATCAAGCTGCGCCAGCAGGTCAACGAGAAGACCGGCAAGACCTACACGGCCGCCGAGGCTCTCACCGAGCTGAACTGCGCCGACTGGTGCACGCCGCACGCGACCACGACCGAGCCCTTCAACACCGATCGGACCGCCCGCGAGGCGTCCGGCGGCGGCTCGAAGTAGTCCGGGCAGCGAGCACGAGAGCGAGGAAGAACAATGAAGGTCGAAGCCCGGATTTTTGACTTGATCACCGTCTTCTCATTCCTGATGGCCGTCGTCTACGGCGTCTGGTCGAAGGAACCGGTGGGCATCGTGGCCCTGGCACTGACCGGCGGCCTGGCACTGATCGTCGGCACCTACTTCCGCTTCGTCTCACGCCGAATCGAACAGCGCCCAGAAGACAACCCCAACGCAGAAATCAGCGACGGCGCAGGCGACCTGGGCTTCTTCAGCCCAGGAAGCTACTGGCCCATCGCCCTGGCCGCCTCAGCAGCAATCGCAGGCCTGGCAATGGCCTTCTGGCACATCTGGCTACTGGTAATCGCAGTAGCACTACTGCTGATCACCATCGGCGGCCTGGTCTTCGAATACCACACCGGCCCCAACCACGAGTAGCAACAGCACACAGCGAAAAAAGGGCCGCCCCACCGGGGCGGCCCTTTTCTCTTTGCTCTGCTGTACTTGCTCTGCTTTGCTCTACCCGCCTGAAAAGCCGATTGACCACCCACAGGCAGCCACGGTATCCCTAAAACCGTGGCCGATTTTACTTGGGGTTTTTGGCGCTAAACTCAGTCGGGCGGCAAGCTCTCCACCTGCCGTTTTGGCCCGACTAGCGCCAAAAAGAGGGGCCCCAAGTCAAATCGGCCACACCACGCTGGAACCGGCACTCAACCCCACGCTGGAACCGCACTCACCCAACCAACCCGACCAGCAGCTCAAGCGAGGATCAAGCCGCAGCACTAGCCTGATAGTTATCCACATAATCCTGCCCGGACAACTCCAGGATGTTATAAACAATCTGATCCGTAACCGACCTTAACACAGGCAACGAATCCTGCATCCCCGCATACCGGGAAAAGTCCAACGGCTTCCCGAACCGCACCGTGACCGGCACGATCTTCGGCAACCGCCCCCCAACGGCCATCACCTTGTCGGTCCCCACCAACCCGATAGGCACCACAGGAGCCCCGGACTCCAAAGCGATCCGAGCCACCCCGGTACGCCCCCGGTGCAACATCCCGTCCAATGACCGGGTCCCCTCGGGATAGATCCCGAAGGCCTCCCCGTCCCCCAACACCTTGATCACGGTGTCCAGCGAGTCCCGAGCCGACCGCCCCTGCCCGCGCCGCACCGGGATGTTCCCCATCCCCGTGAAGAACCACCGCGACAGCGCCCCGCGGATCCCGGTCCCCTCGAAGTACTCGGCCTTGGCGAGGAAGTACACCCGCCGCGGCACCACGATCGGAATGATCATGCTGTCGACGAACGACAGGTGGTTGGCGGCGAGGATCACAGGCCCTGTGCCGGGGATGTTCTCCAAGCCTTCGACCGTCGGTCGGTACACCATCCGCGCGATGGGGGAAACCACTCGCGTCATGACCGTGGACAGCAGTGTCATCGCTCCTCGCTCGCTCAAGGCTCGCAACGGGGTGACGCGGCCACCGGATCCGACCGCGTTCGTAGTACCAGCATGAACCCGCATCGTTGCGGTGGCGTGAACCAGTGACTGAAACCTCAGCCAACAGTCCCCGAATCTGCCCGAACGGCGCAATCGGTCCGTCGACTGGGCCGTCAGTTCGGCATCGGTCCGGTGGCTGGGCCGTCAGTTCGGCATCGGTCCGGTGGCTGGGCCCTCAGTTCGGCATCAGTCCGTCGGCTGGGCCTTCAGCTCGGTGGACAGGACGGCCCAGCGCCGCAGCAGTTCCGCCGCCGCCCCGGAGTCGATCGCCTCACCGGCCCTGCCGAGCGCGCCCGCCAGGTCCGCGTGCAGGTCCCCTGACAACCCGCCGTGAGCCGCGATGGCCCCGGCGGCGTTGATCAGCACGGCGTCCCGCACCGCGCCGGGCTTCCCGGCGAGCAGTTCGCGGACCACCTCGGCGTTCACCGCCGCGTCACCGCCGCGCAGGTCCTCCGGCAGCGCCGGACGCACCCCGAGCCGGGAGGGGTCGATCACATCGGTCCGCACGGTGCCGCCGTCGGCGACCCACACCGCGGTGGTCGTGGTCGTGGTGATCTCGTCCAACCCGTCGTCCCCGCGCACCACCAGCGCCGTCTTGCCCCGCCGCGCGAACACCCCGGCGATCAGCGGCGCGGCGTTCACCCGCGCGCACCCGACGAGGCCCACGGCGGGCTGCGCCGGGTTCGTCAGCGGCCCGAGCAGGTTGAACACGGTGGGGATCCCGATCTCACCGCGGGTGGGCCCGGCGAACCGGAGCGCCGGGTGGAAGATCGGCGCGAAGCAGAACCCGACCCCGAGTTCCGCGACGGTCGCCTGGACCCCCGCGGGCGGCAGGTCGATGGCGACGCCCAGCGCTTCGAGCACGTCGGCCGTGCCGCACTTCGACGACGCCGCCCGGTTCCCGTGCTTGACGATCGGCACCCCGGCGGCGGCCGTCACGATCGCGGCCATGGTCGAGATGTTCACCGACCCGGAGTTGTCACCCCCGGTGCCGACGATGTCCACGGCCCGCGCGTCCACGGTGAAGCGGCGCGCGTGCTCCAGCATCATGGTGGCGAACCCGTCGACCTCCTCGGGCGTCTCGCCCTTGGAGCGCAGCGCCACGACGAACGCGGCGATCTGGGCGCTCGTCGCGGACCCGGTCATGACCTGGTTCATCGCCCAGCCGGTGTCCTCGGCCGAGAGGTCGACCTTGTCGACGAGCTGGTTCAGCAGCAGCGGCCAGGTTCTGGACATGGCCTGCCGCTCAGCCGCGCACGACGGGCAGCGACACCGCGGTCCGCAGCACCTCGGCCACGGTCTCGGCGGCGGCCAGCGGGTCCAGCGGGTGGACGACCACCGCGTCCGCCTGCGACCAGGTGGCGAGCCACCGGTCGTCCCGGCGGCGCACCGACACCACGATCGGGGGGCAGTCGGTGATCTCGTTCTTGAGCTGGCGGGACAGGCCCATGCCGCCGGTCGGCTGCGCTTCGCCGTCGAGGATGAGGAGGTCGGCGTTGCCGTTGTCCACCTCGTACAGCACCTCGGCGATCGTGCCCACCTCGATGTAGTCCACCTTGCCCAGGTCCGGGGCGGGCCGACGACCCACGGCCGTGATGATCGTCTCACGCACCTCGGGGCGGTGGCTGAACACCAGGATCTTCGTGGTCGGCGTGCTCATGTGGACGATCCTCCGGCGGGTCGGGTGACCAGGTGTGGCGATGCTATCGGCCTAGCCGGGCTCCGGTTGCAGCGCATCCCACCCCGGTGCGTCACCGCCGAGCCGCTGGGTGAGGCCCGCCATCCGCGAACGCTCCTGCGCGCAGTGCAGCGCGTCCAGCACCTGCACCCGAACGGCCTCCCAACAACCCGGTCCCCGGTCGCTCGGACGCAGCTCGTAACCGTCCTGCGCGAGCATCGAAGCGGCACGTTCTACCTGGTCAGGAGGTAGGACGAGGTGGTGGCGCAGCACCGCGGGCCGATCGGGCCGCCAGCGCGGCGAGCGGGCGAGCGCCGCCGAGTCCGCCTCGGCCGGGTCGAAGGCCTCGACGACCACGACCAGTCCGGGTGATCCGGTCAGGAGTTCGGGTTCCCGATCCCCGCCGAGCCGTTCACGCAACCAGCCGAGCATCCCCATGCGATTCGTTCACCCTCCGTGATCCGGACAGCCGGTGAGCCGCCGTTCACCCCGGTTGGACCCGATGGGCGGACGGAAAACCTGCAAGCAATAATGCGTCACGTGACAACGGCAGCGCCTTCCACCGGCCAGCGCGTGCACTCGCTGAACCGCCCGAACATGGTCAGCGTCGGCACGATCGTCTGGCTGTCCAGTGAGCTCATGTTCTTCGCTGGGCTCTTCGCCATGTTCTTCACGGTGAAAGCCCAGAACGAAGGTGCCTGGCCCCCGGAACCGACCGAGCTGAACAGGCCTTACGCCCTGTTCTTCACCGTCATCCTGGTGGCCTCCTCCTTCACCTGTCAGTGGGGAGTGTTCGCCGCCGAGCGCGGCGACGTCTTCGGTCTGCGCCGCTGGTACACGGTGACGCTGATCATGGGCGCGATCTTCGTCGCTGGACAGGCCGGGGAGTACTACGAGCTGGTGCACCACGGCACGACGATCCCGTCGTCCGCGTACGGCACCGTCTTCTTCCTCACGACCGGCTTCCACGGCCTGCACGTGATCGGCGGCCTGATCGCCTTCGTGTTCCTGCTCATCCGCACCAAGCTGAGCAAGTTCACCCCGGCGCAGGCGACGTCCGCGATCGTCGTGTCGTACTACTGGCACTTCGTCGACGTCGTCTGGATCGGCCTGTTCGCCGTCATCTACATCGTGCCCTGACCCACCACGAAGCACGAAGCCCCGAACTGACAGCAAGGGTTGCCGCACACATGACCACCAACACCAAGAGGGCCCGGACGCGCACCAAGCTGCGCAGGCGGATCTCGGGCCTCCTCGCGCTCGGGTTCGCATTGCTCAGCGCGGGCTTTCTGTTCACGGCGCTCGCGCCGAACCCGCAGACCGCCCAGGCGCAGGACGACCCGGCCCTGGTGCGTCAGGGTGAACAGCTCTACAACAACACCTGCCTGAGCTGCCACGGCACGGCGCTGGACGGCGTGAAGGACCGCGGCCCGAGCCTCATCGGCGTCGGCGAGGCCGCCGTGTACTTCCAGGTCTCCACCGGCCGCATGCCGATGGCGCGCCAGGAGGCGCAGGCCCAGCGCAAGCCGGTCAAGTTCACGCCGGAGGAGATCGACGCGCTCGGCGCGTTCATCCAGTCCAGGGGCGGCGGCCCGGAGAACCCGGAGGAATCCGGTCAGGCGCTGCGCGGCGACGAGCCCGCCCGTGGTGGCGAGCTGTTCCGCCTCAACTGCGCGGCCTGCCACAACTTCACCGGCCGCGGCGGTGCCCTGTCGTCCGGCAAGTTCGCGCCTGAGCTCGACGGTGTGACCGAGGAGCAGCTCTACACCGCGATGCTCACGGGCCCGCAGAACATGCCGAAGTTCTCCGACCGGCAGCTCACGCCGGAGGAGAAGAAGGACATCATCGCGTACATCAAGTCGGTCACCGACGGGAACAACAACCCCGGTGGTGCCGCCCTCGGCGGGCTCGGCCCGGTATCCGAGGGTCTGATCGCGTTCATCGTGGGGATCGCCGCCCTGATCGGCGTGACCCTCTGGATCGGAGCCAAGGCATGAGCGGCGACACGCCGACCGAGCTGCCCACTGAGGACGAGCTCGGGAAGATGAGCAGGGACGAGCTGGTCAAGCTCGGCCTGAAGATGGACGGCGTCGAACTCGTCCACTACGAGGACAAGTGGCCGGTCAAGGGCACGCGCGCGGAGAAGCGGGCGGAGCGCCTCGTCGCGCTCTGGTTCCTGATCGCCGCGCTGGGCGGTGTCGCCTTCCTCGCCGCGTTCCTGTTCTGGCCGTGGCGCTACGAGGCCCCCGGCACCGACAAGCACCTGCTGTACAGCCTGTACAACCCGATCATCGGCATCACCCTGGGCATCGCGATCCTGGGCCTCGGTGTCGGCGCGCTGCTGTACACGAAGAAGTTCATCCCGGACGAGCTCGCGGTCCAGCAGCGCCACGACGGCCCGTCGTCGCAGGTCGACCAGGCCACGGTGCTGGCCGAACTGGCCGACGCCGGTGAGCGCAGCACCCTCGGCCGCCGGTCGCTGATCAAGAAGACCGCCGGTCTCGGCGCGGGCATCTTCGGCCTCGGCGTGCTGGCCGTCCCGCTCGGCGGGCTGATCAAGAACCCGTGGCAGGACAGCGAGAGCAGCAAGTCGCTCTGGCACACCGCGTGGAAGCCGGAGAACGGCGAGAAGGTCTACCTCCGCCGCCACACCGGCCGGTTCCACGAGGTCGAGCTGGTCCGCCCGGAGGACCTGGAGGCCGGTGGCTTCGAGACCGTCTTCCCGTTCCGCGAGTCCGACCGGGACGACGAGGACAAGCTCGTCCACGCCATCAAGAGCGCCGACGGTCCGGTCATGCTGATCCGCCTGCGTCCCGGCCAGCCGGTCGTCAAGCGTGCAGGTCAGGAAGACTTCAACTACGGTGACTTCTACGCGTACTCGAAGATCTGCACCCACCTGGGCTGCCCGACCTCGTTGTACGAGCAGCAGACCGGTCTGCTGCTCTGCCCGTGCCACCAGTCGCAGTTCGACGTCTTCCACTACGCGAAGCCGCGGTTCGGTCCGGCCACCCGTGCCCTGCCGCAGTTGCCCATCACGGTGGACGAGGACGGGTACTTGATCGCTCGCGGTGACTTCATCGAAGCCGTGGGTCCGGCGTTCTGGGAGCGTAAGTCATGAGTGCCATCACCACTCCGACGAAGCAGCCCAACGCGGCTGCTCGCGCGGTCGGCGGGGCCGCCAAGGCCGCTGACGAGCGCTACCACTTCGCGGGCGGCATGCGGAAGCAGCTCAACAAGGTCTTCCCGACGCACTGGTCGTTCCTGCTCGGTGAGATCGCGCTCTACAGCTTCATCATCCTGCTGCTGTCCGGCACGTACCTCGCGCTGTTCTTCGACCCCTCCATGGAGGAGGTCGTCTACAACGGCGCGTTCACGAACCTCCAGGGCATCGAGATGTCCCGCGCGTTCGAGTCGACCCTCCAGATCTCGTTCGAGGTCCGCGGCGGTCTGTTCGTCCGCCAGGTGCACCACTGGGCCGCGCTGCTGTTCATGGGCGCGATCGTCGTGCACATGTTCCGGATCTTCTTCACCGGCGCGTTCCGCCGCCCGCGTGAGATCAACTGGGTCATCGGCATCCTGCTCTTCATGCTCGGCGCGATCGAGGGCTTCCTCGGCTACTCGCTCCCCGACGACCTGCTGTCCGGCACCGGCCTCCGCGTGATGGCGGCGCTGCTGATCTCGTTCCCCGTGGTCGGCACCTGGATCAACTGGCTGGCCTTCGGCGGGGAGTTCCCCGGCACGGAGATCATCCCCAGGTTCTACACGCTGCACATCCTGCTGATCCCCGCGATCATCCTGGGTCTCGTGGCGGTCCACCTGGCGCTGGTCTGGTACCAGAAGCACACGCAGTTCCCCGGCGTCGGCCGCAAGGAGACCAACGTCGTCGGCGTGCGCATCATGCCGGTGTTCGCGGCCAAGGGCGGTGGCTTCTTCGCCGTCGTCGTCGCGATCACCGCCATCATGGGCGGCCTGTTCCAGATCAACCCGGTGTGGAACTTCGGCCCGTACAACCCGGCGCAGGTGTCCGCGGGCGTCCAGCCCGACTGGTACATGGGCTGGACCGACGGCCTGATCCGCCTGTGGCCCGCGTGGGAGCTGTACCTGGGCAACTACACCGTCCCGGCGCCGTTCCTGCCGTTCCTCCTCGGTCTCCCGCTGCTGACCGGCATCGCCGCGGTCTACCCGTGGATCGAGAAGAAGCTGACCAAGGACTACGCGCACCACAACCTGCTCCAGCGTCCGCGCGACGTCCCGGTGCGCACCGCGCTGGGCGCGATGGCGATCTCGTTCTTCATGGTCCTGCTGCTCTCGGGCGGCAACGACATCATCGCCATGAAGTTCGACATCTCGTTGAACGCGCTCACGTGGGTCGGCCGGGTGGGCATGCTGCTGGTGCCGCCGCTGGCGTACTACATCACCTACCGGTTGTGCCTGGGTCTCCAGCGCGCTGACCGCGAGGTGCTGGAGCACGGCGTGGAGACCGGCATCATCAAGCGGCTGCCGCACGGTGAGTTCATCGAGGTCCACCAGCCGCTGGGTCCGGTCGACGACCACGGGCACCCGTTGCCGCTGGCCTACCAGGGTGCTTCGGTGCCGAAGAAGATGAACAAGCTGGGGTCCGCCGGGCATCCGGTTCCGGGTAGCTTCCTGACCCCCGACTCGCCTGAGGAGACCATCGCGTTGGTCAACGCTCGGAAGGCGCACGGGGTGTCGGAGGAGATCTCGGCGGAGAACATGCCTGGTGAGTTGGCGGGCAAGCCGCAGCAGCCTGACGCTTGAGTTTGATCGTTGAAGGGCCCCGCACCTCTTGGGTGCGGGGCCCTTCGTCGTTTTGGTCTCAGCCTTCTTCGAGGCCGATGGAGAAGGCGGCTTCGGTGTCCCGCTTGGAGTAGGAGCGGAAGGAGATGTGGGTGTCGGTGTTCAGCACGCCGGGGACCTTGCTGATGTGGCCCGGGACCAGTTCGGCCAGGTCCTCGTGGCGGGCCACCTTGACGATGGCGATCAGGTCCACGTCACCCGCGCAGGAGTAGACCTCCGTGACGCCTTCGATCTCGGCGATCGTCTGGGCTGCGTCGGGGATGGATTCGGCAGCGGCCTGGATCAGCACGATCGCGTTGATCACTGGGTCCTCCTAGTCAGATGGTGTGCGGGCAATGCTAGAGGGCCCTGGTGGGTTGGGTGTGGTGGCTGGGGTCGTGATGGGGTGCCGGGGGTGGGTCCGGGGGTGCCGGGGGTGGCTTGGTGGTCGCCTGGGGGCGCCGGTTTGGGGGTGGGGTGGCCGATTTGACTTGGGGCCCCTCTTTTTGGCGCTAGTCGGGCCAAAACGGCAGGTGGAGAGCTTGCCGCCCGACTGAGTTTAGCGCCAAAAACCCCAAGTAAAATCGGCCACGGTTGAGGGGGGCGTGGCGCGTTTCGTCGTGGTGGGGGAAATAAAGGGATCAAGGGGAGACTGGTTGGTTGGATCGAGACTGGCTGGGCAGTTCCGTGGGGGCGGCTCTGTCGGTGGTCTGGTCTAGTGGTCGTACTCCCGGTACTGGTCTCTTCCGGCGTCGGCCAGCTCCACCCACTCTCGCCAGGCGCCTGCGGCTGCTGCTGGTGAGGTCCAGGGGGCTGAGCAGCGGACCAAGCGGGTTCCTGGGCGGTTCAGCCAGCGCAGTACCAGGCTCGCTTCCTCGGGTGTGGCTCCCCTGAGGGGGCCTTCTCCTGGCAGGACTGTTTCTGCCGAAGCCACTAATGCGTCCACGATCGGTAGGTAGCGGGTGCCTCTTTTCGCTACCCCGGCTGAGGCCAGGCGGCCGTGGCGGACTACGGCGAATTCCCAGCCGCCTTCGCCGTCGGGTCTTGCGGCTACCAGTTCGGCCAATTCGGCCAGTGCGGCCAATCGTTGTCCCCGGTCCAGCACGCGGATCAGGGCGGCCATTCGGTCTCTGCGGCCCGCGGCTTCCTCGAAGCGGTGTGCTGTGGCGTAGGAGTCCAGTTGGGCGACCAAGCCGTGCAGTGGGGCTACGTCGCGGCCGGCTATCAGTTCCTGTAGGGCGGTTACGGCTGGGGAGTACTCGACTGCTGTTTGCTTGCCTGCGCAGGGGGCGGCGCAGCGGCCTAGTTCGTGCAGGGCGCAGGGGGTGCCGCGTTGGACCTTCAGCGGGATTCGTTGGGTGCAGGCGCGGATGGGTAGGGCTTCCAGGACCGCGTCTGCTGCTGTCTCGGCTGCTCGGCGGGATCTGAAGGGGCCCAGGGCGCCTGTGCGGGCTTCTCGCACCATGGACAGGCGTGGGTATGCCTCCTCCGTCAAGGTGAGCCACCAGGCGTTCTGGGGGTTCTTCGAGCGGCGGTTGTACGCGGGCTTGTGCGCGGCGAGCAGGCGTAGTTCTCGTACTTCCGCTTCCAGGGAGTGGGCGCACGAGATGGAGTCGACTCGGATGGCCAGTGCGACCATTTCGCGGAGCCTGGCGCGGCCCTCGCTGGCGGTGAAGTACTGCCGTACGCGTTTGCGCAGGTCTGATGCCGTGCCTACGTACAGGACCTCTTCGTTCGGGCCGCGGAACAGGTAGACGCCCGGTTCGTGGGGGAGGTGGGCGGCCATTTCCCGTTTGCGTCGTTGTTGGGGGGTTACCTCTGGTAGGTAGGCGAGCAGCTCCTCCAGGGTTTGGACGCCCAGTGGGCCTACCCGTTCCAGCAGGCGGTGCAGGACCTCGACCGTTGCGCGGGCGTCGTCCAGGGCGCGGTGGGTCGGGGTGGTGGCGGTGCCGAAGAGTTGGGCCAGTGCTCCCAGGCGGCAGCTCGGTGCCTCGTCGCGGCTGAGGACGCGCCGGGCCAGGCGGACCGTGCAGACCACGCTCGGTTTCGGCCAGTGGTAGCCGTGGCGTTCGCACGCGGCCTTCATGAAGCCCACGTCGAAGCCGGAGTTGTGCGCCACCAGCACGGCGCCCGCGGCGAACTCGAGGAACGCGGGGAGGACCACATCCATGCGAGGTGCGCCGGTCACCATGAACTGCGTGATGCCCGTCAGGGCCACGACCTGCGGTGGGATGCCCCGCTCCGGGTCCACCAGGGTCGCGAACTCGCCCAGCACCTCGCCGCCGCGGATCTTCACGGCGCCGATCTCGGTGACCGCGTCGTCGTTCGCGCTGCCCCCGGTGGTCTCCAGGTCGAAGACCACGAACGTCGTGTCGCGAAGCGGGGTGCCCAGTTCGTCGAACGAGAGTTGCGCGTTCACGAGTCGGGAAACTAATCGAGGGGTACGACATTTTTGATCGAGGGCTCGGTGGAATCGTCGACGCGGGCCATCCAACACGGTGTGCGTGGCTACTGCGCCGTAGCCTGTACCGGTGCACGACCCGAACCCCGAACCCGACGAGCTCGCGCCCCCTGACCTGGAGGACGCCGAGCCGACGCTCGCCGTCGAGTCCACTGTGGACTGGGGTGGGCTGCCGGACGGGCTGCGGGCCAGGTTGGCGGAGTTGGCCGCCGACGCGCTCGGGGACATGGCCAAGGTCGACGTGCCGCAGTCGCTGCGGTCGGTGGCGCGGTTCGCGCCGACGAAGCGCGCGCGGCTGGGCGGGTCGTCGCTGATCGCTGGGTTGAAGACGTCGGCGAACTTCCGGACAGCGGTGGTCGAGTGGCTGCGCAAGAACCGGCCGTCGACGCTGGAGCTGACGGCGCCGGACCCGGTGGCCGCCGCCGCGGCGGCGGTGCTGCTCGGTGACGAGGTGGCGACGCACTACGTGGAGCTGGTGGCGCGGCGGGCGGGTGACGCGGCGTTGCGGCTGGAGCGGGACGCGGCGGTGCTGAAGGCCGAGCGGATGGACGCCGAGCTGGAGCGGCTGCGCGCGGAGCGGGCGCAGACGACCGGGTTCGCGGAGAAGATCCGCGAGGAGGCCGAGGTCGAGCTGGAACGCCTGCGCAAGCGGTTGCGCGAGCAGGGTGTGCGGCTCAAGGAGGCGAAGGACCGGGCGGAGTCGGCGGCGACGGAGGTCGCGCAGGCCCGTGCGGAGGCGCAGGCGCAGTTGGTCCGCCTGACCGCCGAACGCGACCGGGAACGGGAGCGGGCCGAGACCGAGCGGGCCAAGGCGGCGCGGGCGGAGGCGGACGCGGACGTCGCCCGCCAGTCCGCCCGCGAGGCCAGGCAGGCCGACGAGGTCCGGCTGGCGCTGCTCGTGGACACCCTGGACGGCGCGGTCAACGGGCTGCGCCGCGAACTGGCGCTCGGGGGCGCCGGGCCGCGCCCCGCGGACCTCGTGCGCGGCGCCAGCGCGGCGCAGGGAGCGGTCGGGCGGGTCGAGGACCCCGCCGCGCTGGACCGGCTGCTCGCGCTGCCCGCTGTTCACCTGATCGTGGACGGCTACAACGTCACCAAGACCGGTTACCCGGACCTGCCGCTGTCGGACCAGCGCGACCGGCTGGTGCACCAGCTCGCCGTGCTGGCCGCGCGCACGGGCGCCGAGGTCACGCTGGTGTTCGACGGCGCGGGCGTGGTCGCCGTGCCCGCCGCCGCGCCGCGGGGCGTCCGCGTGCTGTTCAGCGATCCCGGAGTGCTCGCGGACGACGTGATCCGGGCACTGGTGACGGCCGAGCCGGAAGGGCGGCCCGTCGTGGTCGTCACGTCCGACCGCGCGGTCGCGGACTCGGTCCGCAGGCGCGGCGCGCACCCGGTGCCGTCGGCGGTGCTGCTGGCTCGACTCGGTCGGGTTTGAGGCTTTTCTCACCCCTCCGTGCGCCATCCGGACGCCCAAGGTCACGCTTGTGCATTTTTTCTCGATCACCAGGTGGACGCGGGCGCTCACTTTTCGTAACCTGGCCGAGACCTCGTGGCAGGTGGTCGTCCACCCTGGACGGCGACACGGGATCACCGCCGAAACGGCCCGTCGGGGAGCCGTGCCGGAGAAGATCGATCTGCGGGCTGTGCAACGGCTCGGCGCGCCCCGCGCGCCTTGAGTCCCGCCAGCCCCCGGTGGGCGGTTCATCACGAAGGAGACATGCGCGACTGTGGCGTCGCAACGACTCAAGCGCGGTATGCGCGGGGCGATCGCAGCCACTGCGGTTGCCGCCGTGGCAGCGAGCATCGCCCCCGCGTCAGCGGTGGCCCAGCCGAACACCCCGGCGACCGCTTCCGAGGCGCTGAAGCAGTACAACGAGCTGTCCGAGCAGGCTTCCAAGCTCAACGAGGAGCTCCTCCAGGCCGAGGAGAAGCAGGGCCAGAACCAGGAGGAGCTCGACAAGGCCACGGCCGACGTCGCGGCGGCCGCGCAGGTCGGCGACCAGGCGAAGGCCGACGAGGAGACGTTCCGCCAGCAGGTCGACAAGTTCACCGAGGCGTCCTTCGAGGGCGCGCGGTTCAACCAGCTCTCGGCACTGCTGGTCAGCGACTCGCAGCAGGACTTCCTCAACCGCATGTCGGCGCTCGGCGTGCTCGCCTCGGACAACTTCGAGGCGCTCGACAAGCTCTCGGGCGCGGTGGAGCAGGCTTCGGACGCGACCAAGAAGGCCACCGAGGCCCAGGCGCGCGCGAAGTCGGCGAACGACGAGGCCATCAAGATCACCGAGGACATCAAGAAGCGCGCGGCCGACCTCGACACCCAGAAGAAGGACGTCAAAGCGGCGCTGACCAAGCTGTCGGGGTCCGAGAAGAAGACGCTGACCGACTCCGGCGACATGAGCGACATCGCCGTGCCGTCGGGTGCCGCGGGCATGGCCGTCGCGTTCGCGCTCAGCAAGCGCGGCGACATGTACTCCTACGGCGCGACCGGCCCCGACGTCTGGGACTGCTCCGGCCTGGTGATGATGGCCTACCGGTCGGCGAACGTGAACCTGCCGCGCACCAGCCAGGGCCAGGGCTCCGCGGGCCGCGCGGTCAGCCGTGGCGAGGTCACCGCGGGCGACATCATCGCCTACAACGGCTTCGGCCACGTCGCGCTGGCGATCAGCAACACCGAGGTCGTCCACGCGTCCACCGACGGTGTGCCGGTCAAGATCGTGCCCCTGGACGCTCCGGGCTCGATCTCGGCCATGCGGCGCGTCGCGGGCTGAGCTCCGATCCGGTGGAGGCCACCGCACCGACTACTGTCGGGGCGGTGGCCTCCACCGCATCACGGGTACGGGCGTTGCTCGTCGCGGCCATCGTCGCGACGTTCCTCGCCGGGCTCTCGCAGGTCGTCCAGCCGGTCGGCGCGTCGACCCCGCCGCCGCAGGCCGCTCCCGCCGCCGCCGACGTCCGCGCGCCCGTCGTCCGGGCCCTGCTGGACCGCCGCGCCGCTGCGCTGAGGGACCGCGACGAAGCCGCGTTCCTCGCCACCGTCGACCCGGCCGACCCGGTGTTCCTCGACCACCAGCGCGACCTGTTCCACAACCTCGCGGGCGTCCCGCTCGCCGAGTGGGGCTACGAGGTCGATCCCGCCGCCCAGACCACGCCGACCGCCCGCCCCGCCGCCGACGAACTGTGGGCGCCCGCCGTCCGGCTGAGGTACCGGCTCGAGGGCGTGGACGCCCAGCCCAGCACCCGGCCGATGGGCTACCTGTTCGCCCGGCACGGCGACCGGTGGCTGCTGGCGTCGGACACGGCCGCGGGGGAGACGTGGCGGGGTCCGTGGGACTTCGGGCCGTGCCACGTGCTGACGTCGCCCTCCGGGCTCGTGCTCAGCCACCCCGGCGGTGAGGCGCTGGCGGCGCGGGTCCTCGCCGAGTTGGACAGCGCCGTCGCCGTCGTCACGGAGGTGTGGGGCACGGCGTGGCCGCGCCAGGTCGCCGTGCTGGTGCCCGGTGGGCAGGAGGAGATGCGCGCGCTGGTCGGCCCCGCGTTCGCCGTGGGCTCGATCGCGGGCGTCGCGGTCGCGGAGCAGATCGACCCCGTCGCGCACACCGCGAGGGGCCAGCGGGTCGTCCTGAACCCCGCCAGCGCCACGGCCCTGTCCCCGCTGTCGCTGCGGGTGCTCCTGCGGCACGAGATCACCCACGTCGCCGTGCGCGGCAACACCGTCGACGGCGCCCCCATGTGGCTGCTGGAGGGCTTCGCCGACTACGTCGGGTTCCGCGGCAGCGAGGTCCCGGCGGCCAAGGCGGCACCCGCGCTGGCCGCGAGCGTGCGCACCGCGCTGCCCACCGCACTGCCGTCGGACGCCGACTTCCGCGGCCCGACCATGGACCTCGCCTACCAGGAGGCGTGGTCGGTCAACCGCTACCTCGCCGGGTTGCTGGGTGAACCGGGCCTGGTCGCGCTGTACCGGGCGCTGGCCGCGGAGAAGTCCGATGTGGACGGCGTGCTGCGCGCCGCGATCGGCACCGACCGCGCGGGCCTGACCGAGGGCTGGCGGGAGTTCCTGCGGGCCGAGTTCCCGCGGTAAGTACGGTAGGTCGGGTGCGTCGGACCCTCCTGGTGACCAATGACTTCCCGCCCCGCCCCGGCGGGATCCAGTCCTACCTGCACGCCTTCGCGTCCAGGCTCCCCGCCGACGACCTGGTCGTCTACGCGCCGTCGTGGGACTCGCCCACCGGCAGCCACCCCGAGTTCGACGCCGCGCAGCCGTTCCAGGTGGTCCGCCACCCCACCAGCCTCATGCTGCCCACCCCGGACGTCCTGCGCCGCGCAGGCGACGTCGTCCGCGCCGAGGGCTGCGACACCGTCTGGTTCGGCGCGGCGGCCCCGCTCGCCCTGCTCGGGCCGTCGCTGCGCAGGGCGGGGGTCGAGCGCGTCCTCGCCTCCACGCACGGCCACGAGGTCGGCTGGTCCATGCTCCCCGGCGCCCGCCAGGCGCTGCGCCTGATCGGCTCGGACGCCGACGTCGTCACCTACGTCAGCAAGTACACCCGCTCCCGGTTCTCCGCCGCGTTCGGCCGACTGGCGGCGCTGGAGCACCTGCCGTCCGGAGTGGACACCGACGTGTACCGGCCCGACCCGGCCGCCCGCGCCGAGGTGCGCGCCCGCTACGGCCTCGGTGACCGGCCCGTGGTGCTGTGCGTGTCGCGCCTGGTGCCGCGCAAGGGCCAGGACGTGCTGATCCGCGCCCTGCCCGCGATCCGCGAGCAGGTCCCCGACGCGGCGCTGCTCATCGTCGGCGGCGGCCCGTACCGGGCGAAGTTGGAGGCGCTGACCGCGTCCACCGGAGTCGCCGAGCACGTGGTGCTGACCGGGTCCGTGCCGTGGTCGGAGCTGCCCGCCCACTACACCGCGGGTGACGTGTTCGCGATGCCGTGCCGCACCCGAGGCCGCGGCCTGGACGTCGAAGGCCTGGGGATCGTCTTCCTCGAAGCGTCGGCGACGGGGCTGCCCGTGGTGGCGGGGAACTCGGGCGGGGCACCGGAAACGGTGCTGGACCACGAGACCGGCCGGATCGTCGACGGGCAGGACGTCGCGGAGGTCGCCAGCACCGTCGCCGGACTGCTGGCCGACCCGGAGCAGGCGGCGAAGATGGGCGCGCGTGGCCGCCAGTGGGCGTCGGAGCGGTGGAACTGGGACGACCTGGCCGCGCGGCTGCGCGGATTGATCAACGGCTGACCTGAGGGCTGACCGAGGGCTGGGCGGCGGCCGATCGAGCGCTGGTTGAGGGCTGACCGAGGGATGGTCGGCGGCTGTTCGGAAGCTGGCTGGAGGCCGTGGCCGGGCCACGGCCTCCAGCGCTCAGCCGTCGAACCGGCCCGACTTCACGTCCGCCAGGAACGCCGTGAACTCGGCCCGGTCCACACTCAGAACAGGGCCGGATGGGTTCTTCGAGTCGCGCACCGCGTCGAGGCTGTTCGCCACCTCGACGCAGCTCGTGTTAGCTCCGCTGCTGGTCGACTTCCGCCACGTGACTGTCATGGGTCCTCGCGATCCGTTCCGCCTCGCTTCTGATGAGCTCGGTGGACTGTTCCGGGCTCAACGCGATGCCCAGCAATTCCAGCACGGCCGACTGGTAGACCGCGACGTCGTCCTCATCCGGCACGAAGACGGCACTGCGGGCGTTCTCCAGGTGCACGACCGACACCCCGCCTTCCATGGTCAGCAGAACGAACGGCCCGTAGAGGCCGGGGTGCCAGTCCGTGCCCGTGGTGACGACCCTCAGGTCGATCGTGCGAAGACCGCTCATCGCCAGCAGGTAGTCGAGCTGCTCGACGACGACCTCGGGACCGCCGATCATCTGCCGCAGCGCCGACTCACCGATCAGCGCGGTGCAGCGGGCCGCCTTCTTGCGGGTCAGGATGTCCTTGCGGCCCATGCGAATCGCGACCCTGGTCTCGATCTCGCCGTCCGGCACTCCGGCGGCCCGCATGATCGCCCGCGCGTAAGAGCTGACCTGGAGCAGACCGGGGATGACCAAAGGCGACCACTCGACGTAGTCCTGCGTCATCTGCTCGACGTCCAGCAGCGCCGCGAGTTGAACCGGCTGCTCCGGGAGGTCCGCGCCCTGCCACGGTGATCCGCTCGTGTCGCGGGCCGACTCGATGATCTCGTCCCGCTCCGCGCCGGTCACACCGACGGCGTCCAGGATCGCCGCCACCTCGTCCTGGCTCGGTACCCGCTCACCGCTCTCGCTGCGGGAGACCACGGACTGGTCCAACCGAAGTTGCTTCGCGAGCATCCGCTGGCTGATTCCTGCTGTTTCGCGGGCAGCTCGAAGCTTGGCGCCCAAGGCGATCGCCTTCGGGGTGTTGCGGATCATGCGGCCAGCCTAAGCGCTTTTCTGACCTGCGGAAGTCCCTCGATCAGGTAATTGACGGCTTCCATGTCCATAGTAATTCTGAATGGACATTGCAGGTGGGAGGCATAAATGGACCGGTGGTCAACAAATGACCTCGATGATGTGAGGGAGTGCTTGAGCCGGTTGTCGTTCGCGTTCACGGATCTCCTCGGTAATCAGCCCGACCCGGCCCTGGCAGCTCGGAGATTGGGCGAACTGGCGGGTATCGCGCGGGAGATCGGCGTCCTGTGCGACCAGCGCGCGACGCGAATCGGAATTGACCAGGGGGAAATCTCGTGATGGGCGTTCGGCTGTTCCGCTGGTTCCCCGCCGACGGTCGGCGGCACGCGATCCCGGTCGAACTGGTCGTCTCCGACGAGGGGGCCACGCTGTGCGGCGTCCCGATCACCGTTCCGCGCGAGCGGGGGACGAAGGCGGAGTGGTGCTGGCCGACGTGCCCGACGTGCGACGCGGTGTGGCGCAAGCGCGAAGGCCTGGCACCCGCGCCGGTGCGGGCGTCGGTGCCGGCTCGGGCGTCGGTGCCGGCGCGAGTGCCGGTGCCAGCTCGGGCGCCAGTGCCGATGCGCGCGCCGGTGCCGGTGCGGGCGCGGTGACCGTCAGCCCGCGAGGCCGGTGTCGCGGCGCAGCCGAGCCGCGGCGGCGGCCTGCTCCTCCGCGGCCCCGGCGTCGCCGAGCGCGTCGTGGATGGTCGCCAACTCGGCGCGCGCCAACGCTTCCGTGATCCGCAGCCCTACGTCCAGCGCGATCGTCAACGCCTTCCCGCACAGCTCCAGCGCTTCCCGCGGCGCGCCCAGCAGCCGTCGCGTCGTGGCCAGCCCGATCAACGCCCGCGCCGCGGCGGGCTGGAACCCGATCCGGTTCGCCTTCGTGAGCGCCTGCTGGAACTGCTCGTCGGCCGTCCGCAGCCGTCCGAGCAGCCGGTTCGCGTCCGCCATGACCACGAGCACGTTGGTGGTGGTCTGCTGGTCGCCGCTCTCCGCCAGTTCGTCCAGCGCCCGGCCCGCCACCGCCAGCGCCTCGACGGGCCTGCCGAGGTCCACGTTGGTCACCGCCGTGCTCTCCAGCACCCGCGCGGTGGCTTCCTTCGCGCCCACCTCCAGGCTCACCGCGAGCGCGGTCTCCAACTGCGCCAGCGCCGCCTCGGGTTCACCGCGCAGCCTCAGCACGACTCCGAGGAAGTTGCGGCACGTGGCCTCGCTGCCCTTGAGTCCGTTGGCGCTGCTGATCTTCAGCGACTCCGTCAGGTGCGTGTGCGCCTCGGTCAGGTCGCCTGTCTCGATCGCCAGCATGCCCAGGCTGATGAGGACGGTGCTGCGCGCGGCCTTCACGCCGTTGGGGCCGCTCATGAGGTCCAGGCACAGCCGCAGCACCCGCCGGGCCGCGACGAGGTCGCCGGACTCCACGTGCACGAGGCCCAGGTTGTTCAGCGCGCCCACCTCCGAGGCGGTGTTGCCGAGCGAGCGGTGCAGTTCCAGCGCCTGCTCGTAGTGCGACGCGGACGTGGCGAACTCGCCGAGCTTCCAGTGCAGCGTCCCGAGGTTGCCGTGCATGGCCGCCTCGGCGGCGAGGTCGCGCTCCTCGTGGGCCGCGTGCAGGCCGTAGCGGGCGGTGACGAGCCATTCGCTGACGTGCTTGCCGATCCACAGGTAGCCGCGCAGCGCGTCGGCCAGCCGCCACGACATCGACGCGGGCCCCTGCTCGGTCGCCGACCGGATCGCCTCGGTGAGGTTCGCGCGTTCGCCGTCCAGCCACCGCAGCGCCTGCGGCGGAACGGTGATCCTGGGCAGCCGCACGGACTTCGCCTCACCGCTCGGCAGGCGCAGCAGGTCCGGGTACAGCAGTTCGGCGCACCGGTCGACGGTCCGGACGTAGAACTCCAGCAGCCGGACGCGGGCCGCCCGCTGCTCGCCCTCGTCGTCCTGCGCGGCCCGGCGCCTCGCGGCGAACAGCATGAGCTGGTCGTGGAACTGGTAGCGCCCCGGTGACGGCTTCAGCAGCAACTGCACCTCGCTGAGCCTGGCGAGCAGCCTGGTCGCCACGGGCACGTCGACGTCGGCCACGTTGGCGGCGGCCTCGGCGGTGAAGTCGTTGCCCGGCACCAGGCTCAGCAAGCGGAACAGGCGCTGCTGCTCCGGGGGGAGCGCGGCGTACGCGAGGTCGACGGCGGCCAGCGGCTGGTCGGCGGGCAGCTCGGCCAGGTAGCTCGCGACCGTGCCGCCGGACGTGGTCGCCACGTTCGCGGCGGCCACGCGCAGCGCCAGCGGCAGGTGCGCGCAGCGGCGTGCCAACTCCTCCACCGACGCGCCGTCCGAGCCCACACCGAGGATGCCCGTCAGCAGCGCCACCGACTCCACGGGTTCCAGCGCCTCCACCGGGAGCCGCCGCGCGCCGTTCATCGCGATGAGGCCGCGCAGGTCGCCGCGACTGGTGACGATCACCGGGCAGCTCGCCGCGCCGGGCAGCAACGGGCGCACCTGGTCGGGCGCGGAAGCGTTGTCCAGCACCAGGAGCATCCGCCTGCCGGTCAGCAGGGAGCGGAACAGCGTGCTCTGCTCCTCGGCCTCCAGCGGGATCTGCTGCGGGGGCACGCCGAGCGCGCGCAGGAACCGCGCGAGCACGTCCACGGTCGCCGTGGGCGGCCCGAGGCCGTAGCCGCGGAGGTCGACGTACAGCCTGCCGTCGGGGAACCGGTCGCGGAGCTGGTGCGCCACGTGCACGGCGAGCGAGGTCTTCCCGACGCCCGCCGGACCGGACAGCGTCACGATCGGCACGGCGGTGCCGGGGTCCTCCGACGCGACCAGCTCGACCACCCGCCGCGCCAGCGCCGCGCGTCCGACGAAGTCGGCGAGGTCGTTGGGCAGCCTGCCCGGCAGCGGCTCCTCGTGGGCGGCGGCGGGCGGCGCGGCCAGTTGCGGATCGCCGGTCAGGATGGCCTGGTGCACGGCCCGCAGGTCCTCGCCGGGGTCGACGCCGAGCTGCTCGTCGAGCATCCGGTCGACCTGGCGGAACACCTCCAGCGCCTCGGCCTGGCGGCTGCTGCGGTAGAGCGCGAGCATCAACTGCGCCCAGAACCGCTCCCGCAGCGGGTGGTCGACGGTAAGGCCGCGCAGCACGGGCACGAGCTGCGCGTGGTTGCCCAGCGCCAGTTCCACGTCGGCGTGCTGCTCGTGCAGCTCCATCAGCACCTCGGTCAGCCGGGGAGCTTCGTGGCGGTGCAACGACTCCGACGGCACGTCCGCCAACGCGGGGCCGCGCCACAGCGCGATCGTCTCGGCGCAGATCTCCTGCGCGGCCACCAGGTCGCCCGCCTCGGCGGCTTCCCGCGCCCGTACCGCGCCCGTGGCGAACCGGTGCACGTCGATCCGGTCGAGCGGCACGGAGAGCTGGTAGCCCGTCGACGTCGTGACGATCGACTCGGGCTCGCCCAGCACCTGCCGCAGCCGCATCACGTACGTCTGCAACGTGCCGCGGGTCCGCTCGGGGGGCGCGTCGCCCCACAGCGCCTCGACCAGGTCGGCGATCGGGACGGGGCGGTTCGCGCTCAGCAGCAGGCACGCCAGCAGGGCGCGGTGCTTGCCCGCTCGGATCGGGACCACCCGGCCGTCCCGGCGGACCTCCAGAGGTCCCAGCAACCGGAACTCGCCAGCCGATCCCATGATCAATCCCCTCGACCCGTTCACCGCCCCCAAGCCTATTCGGGCGCTGACGGCGGGTGTCATTGCGGCGTCAGCGATACGACAGAGCGGTACGGCAGTCTAGGAGACGTCCCGGTTGGGGGATCGGGACGCGAACTTCATCGGGTCCGCTGCGAAGCGGATACGCGATCTACTGGGGGTCGGGTGGCTCACGGTCTCACCGTCGTGAGCCACCCGTCTTAACTTCGGGCCGTTTTGCGGAAAACGGCCTCGCCGGGGGCGGCCGTGGCCAGGCCGCCCCCTTTCACATCCCTACCTCGTGTAGATGGCCGTGATGTCGTCGGCGTACTTGCCCGCCACGATCGTCCGGCGCAGCTTGAGGCTCGGCGTGATCTCCCCGCTCGCCTCGGTGAAGTCCGCGGGCAGGATCCGGAACTTCTTGATCGCCTCGGCCTTCGACACGGCGAGGTTCGCCTCGTCCACGGCCGTCTGGATCTCGCCGACGAGGTCCGCGTCGGTCACCAGGTCGGCGACGGTCACGTCCTCGCCCTTGTCGTGCTGCTTCTTCCAGGTGGGGAAGAACTCGGGGTCGATCGTGATCAGCGCGCCGATGAACGGCTGGGCGTCGCCGACGACCATGCACTGGCTGATCAGCGGGTGCGCGCGCAGGCGGTCCTCGAGCACGGCGGGGGAGACGTTCTTGCCGCCCGCGGTGACGATGATCTCCTTCTTGCGCCCGGTGATCTTCAGGAAGCCGTCGTCGTCCAGTTCGCCGATGTCGCCCGAGTGGAACCAGCCGTCGTCCAGCGACTCCTTGGACGCCTCCGCGTTGTTCCAGTAGCCGCGGAACACCACGTCGCCCTTGATCAGGATCTCGCCGTCGTCGGCGATCCGGATCGAGGTGCCGCCGATCGGCAGGCCGACGGTACCGACCCGGAACGCCTTGCTGGTGTTCACGGCGCACGCCGCGCTGGTCTCGGTGAGGCCGTAGCCCTCGAACACCGGCACGCCGATCCCGCGGAAGAAGTGCGCGAGGCGGGCGCCCAGCGGCGCGCCGCCCGACACCGCGGCGATGCAGCGACCGCCGAGCGCTGCCTGGAGCTTCGTGTAGACGAGCTTGGAGAACAGCGCGTGCTTGGCCTTGAGCACCAGGCCCGCGCCGCCCTTGTCGAGCGCCTCGCTGTACTCGACGGCGGTCGCCTCGGCCGCGTCGAAGATCTTGCCCTTGCCGCTGCCGTGCGCCTTCTGCTTGGCGCCGTTGTAGACCTTCTCGAACACCCGCGGCACCGCCACGACGAACGACGGCCGGAACGAGGCCAGGTCCTCCACCAGGTTCTTCACGTCCGAGGTGTGGCCCAGCGTCACCCGCGAGTACACGCCGCAGATCGCCAGCGCCCGCGCCAGGATGTGCGCGAGCGGCAGGAACACCAGCAGCGAGTTGCCCGCGATCAGCAGCTCCGGGAACGCGACCAGCGCGCCCCTGACCTCGGACAGGAGGTTGGCGTGGGTCAGCTCGCAGCCCTTGGGGCGACCGGTCGTGCCGGACGTGTAGACCAGCGTCGCGGTGTCGTCCGCGCCGACCTGCTTGCGGCGCTCGCGCACGTCGTCGTCCGACGACTCGGCGCCCAGCGCCGTCAGCTCGTCGATCGCGCCCGCGGCCCCGTCGGAGGCCGGGCCGTCGATCTGCCACACGTGGCGCACCTCGGGCAGCCGGTCCACGACGGAGTCGACGGTGGCGCGGTGCGCGGAGGTCTCGATGAACACGGCCTTGGCGGAGGAGTCCGACAGGATCCACTCCACCTGCTCGGCCGACGAGGTCTCGTAGATGGGCACGACGACACCACCGGCGGACCAGATGGCGAAGTCGAGCAGTGACCACTCGTAGCGGGTCTTGGACAGCAGGCCGATGCGGTCGCCGGGCTGCACGCCCGACGCGATCAACCCCTTCGCCACGGCGAGGACCTGCGCGGCGAAGTCACGAGCCGTGACGTCGACCCAGGTGCCGTCGACGCGGCGGCGGAAGCTGACGGCGTTGCCGAAGCGCTCCGCGTTCGCCCACACCATGTCGGTGAGGTTCTCCTCGGCAGCCACGGGGCTGGTGGCGGGGACGCTGAACTCACGCACGTCGACCTCCGGACGGTTGTTTGTTACCGGTGGGGAAACTTAGCCTGTGATTCCGGCGATACACCAGGCCGGTGGGGTGTTCCGTGACCGTGTCGTGGCACTCTTCCGAGCCGTGGCGAGTGTCGACGTGGTTGACGAGACCTTCCTGGTGGTGCCGCGAGCGGTGGTCGCCGCCGCTTTCGCGCCGCCCTCCGCCTGGCGTCGATTCTGGCCCGATCTCGATCTCCAAGTCTATTTGGACCGCGGCGACCAGGGGCTGCGGTGGACCGTCGGCGGCGCGCTGACCGGCACGATGGAGGTCTGGCTGGAGGAGGTGCTCGACGGCACCCTGCTGCACTACTTCCTCCGCGCCGAGCTGCCGGGCGACGTGCCCGCCAAGCGCGTCCGCCGCGAGATCCGCCGCCGCCAGCTCGCGGCGAAGGAGGTTTCCCTCGGCCTCAAGATGACCTTGGAAGCGGGTCGCGCCCCCGGTTGCCCGCCGCTCGTGTCGTAGGTTTGGGGAGTGCGGGTTCACGTCGTCTCCGATGTCCACGGCAACACCGAAGCGCTGGCCCGCGCGGGGGACGGCGCCGACGCGCTCGTCGTCCTGGGCGACCTGGTCGACTTCGTCGACTACCACGACCACGGCAGCGGCATCCTCGGCCAGGTCTTCGGCGCCGAGAAGGTCGGCGTCTTCGCCGAACTCCGCCGCGGCCCGATGGGCCCGGAGACAGGCCTGTTCCTCCGGTCCCTCTGGGGCAGCCTGGACGACCCGCGCGCGGTGGTCGAGGAGGCCGTCCGCACCCAGTACGCGGAGATGTTCGCCGCCATGACCACCCCCACCTACGCCATCCCCGGCAACGTCGACTCGCCCGCGCTGTGGCCGGAGTTCGCCCGAGAGGGCCTGCACATGGTCGACGGCCAGGTGGTCGAGATCGGCGGCCTGCGGTTCGGCTTCACCGGCGGCGCCCTGCTGGGCAGGGGCCACGTCCTGCGCCCGGACGCGCCGTGGCTCCCGTACCTCCGCCGCGAGGAGGAGTTCGCCGCCGCGGTCGAGAAGCTCACCGACGTCGACGTCCTCTGCTCCCACATCCCGCCGTCCGTGGCGGAACTCACCTACGACGTGGTCGCCAGGCGTGCCGAGGCGGGCTCCACGGCACTGCTCGAAGCCATCCACCGCGAACAACCGCGCTGGTCCGTTTTCGGCCACGTCCACCAGCCGATGTCGCGGAGGGTCCGGATCGGCCGCACCGAGTGCGTCAACGTCGGCCACTTCCAGCGCCTGGGCAGGCCGTACGCGTTGAGTTGGTGAACTACCGGGTAACCTGCTGCGCATGGCCGACGAGTCCACCCAGTCAATCGTGATCGACGCGCCGCCGGAGGAAATCCTGGCGGTCATCGCGGACTTCGAGTCGTACCCGGACTGGGCGAACGGGGTGAAGCGCACCGAGGTGCTCGAATCCCGTGAGGACGGTCGGGCGGCGCAGGTGAAGTTCAACATCGACCAGGGCCCCATCAAGGACGAGTACGTGCTGGCCTACGAGTGGGCCGCCGACGGCGTCAGTTGGACCCTGGTCAAGGGCAACATGCAGAAGTCGCAGCAGGGCAGCTACCGCCTGAAGACCTCCGGCGGCGGCACCGAGGTGACCTACACGCTGTCCGTGCAGCTCGTGGTCCCGATGATCGGCCTGTTCCGCCGCAAGGCCGAGAAGATGATCATGGACACCGCCCTGAAGGAGCTCAAGCGGCGCGTGGAAAACGCTGGATGACGCGCGTCCTGCTCTTCACCGGCAAGGGCGGCGTCGGCAAGACGACGCTCGCCGCCGCCACCGCGGCCCAGCTCGCCGCCGACGGGCGCAAGGCGCTCGTCGTCTCGACCGACCCCGCGCACTCCCTCGGTGACGCG
This sequence comes from Umezawaea endophytica, assembly GCF_025061645.1. GTDB lineage: Bacteria > Actinomycetota > Actinomycetes > Mycobacteriales > Pseudonocardiaceae > Umezawaea > Umezawaea endophytica. The sequence goes on from NZ_JANYMP010000002.1 coordinate 665,179, forward strand.
CTCGGCGTCCCGCTCGGTGGCCAGCCGTCCGAAGTGGACTCCGGGCTCTACGCGGCCCAGATCGACCCGCGCGGCCTCGTGGACGACGCGTGGCGCGACCTGCGCGGCCACCTGCGGACCATCCTGGCGGGCGCTGGCGTCGACGAGCTCGACGCCGAAGAGCTGACCGTGCTGCCCGGTGTCGAGGAGCTGCTGGCGCTGGCCGAGGTGCACCGCCTCGCCACCACGGGCCCGTGGGAGACCGTCGTGGTCGACTGCGGCCCGACCGCCGAGACCCTGCGCCTGCTCGCGCTGCCCGAGGCCTTCGCGGGCTACCTCGAACGCCTCTTCCCGACCCACCGGCGCGTCGTGCGCGGCCTGCTCGCGGGCGTCGCGGGCACGGCGACCGTGGAGAAGTGGGACGCGACCGCCGACGCGCTCGGCAGGCTCGCCGAACACCTCGACCTGCTCCGCGCGCTGCTCGCCGACCAGACCACGACGACCGTCCGCCTCGTGCTCACCCCCGAACGCGTGGTCGCCGCCGAGACCCGCCGCACGCTCACCGCGCTGGCGTTGCAGGGCATCCGCGTCGACGGCGTCGTCGCCAACCGCCTCGTCCCCGACCCCGGCTCCGCCGAGGGGCCGTCCGCGACGTGGCTGCGCACCCGCCGCGGTGAGCAGGACGCCGTGCTGGCCGAGCTGCGCCAGTCCGCCGAGCTGACCGGCATGGGCGACGTGCGGGTCGTCGACCACCGCGCCGCCGAACCCGTCGGCGTGCAGGCGCTGCTGGACGTGGCCGCCGAGCTGTACCGGGGCGAGGACCCGCTGCGGGGCGTCGAGGCGTCCGCCGCGCCCTTGCTGGAGGTCAGCGGCGGCGGCAAGGGCACCGAGGCCGAGTACCTGCTGCGCATCGTGCTGCCGCTGGGCGACGACGTGGCGCTGGACCTCGCCAGGGTGGGTGACGAACTGGCCGTCACGGTCGACGGCAGGCGCAAGCTGGTGGCGTTGCCGTCGCTGCTGCGCCGGTGCGTCGTGACCGGCGCCGAGATGGACGAGACCGGGTTGGCGGTCAGCTTCCGACCCGACCCCAACCTGTGGATGCGGTGACCCTGTGGCGGACGACAAGACGGCGAAGCTCGTCGAAGAACTGCGACTGCTGGTCGACGTGGCCGCCGAACGCGCCCAACCGTGGCTGCACCGCATCGCCACCGAGGGCGCGGGCGACCACAACCCGCAGACCTGCGGCTGGTGCCCGGTCTGCAACGCCGCGGCCCTGATCAAGGGCGACCGCTCGGAGTTGGCCGCCAAGGCCGCCGAACACGTCTCCGGCCTGCTCACCCTGCTCCGCATGGCCCTCACCGACCCAGCGACCCCAGCCCAGCCCGAACCCCAGCAGGACGAACCGCGGGTCCAGCACATCCAGGTGGTGCGCCGGAAGTCCGACCAGGGTTCGCAGTGCTGACGGTAGGCGTCGACATCGGCGGCACCAGCGTCCGCGCGGGCGTCGTCAACGCCGACGGCGCCGTCATCGACATCACCCGCGCCCTCACCCCAGGCGAAGAAGGCCCGCTAGAAGACGCCATCACCACCGCGGTCGCCGAACTGGCCACCCGCCACCACATCTCCGCGGTCGGCCTAGCCGTAGCGGGCTTCGTGGCCACCGACCGCCGCACCGTCCGCTTCGCCCCCCACCTGGCATGGCGCCAAGCCCCAGTAGCCCAACGCCTCTCCCGCCGCACCGGCCTACCGGTAGTGCTGGAACACGACGCCAACGCGGCGGCACTGGCAGAACACCGCTTCGGCGCCTCCAGAGGCGCCAAGATCGCCGTCATGGTCGCCCTGGGCACCGGCATCGGCGGCGCACTGCTCATAGACGGCAAGGTCTACCGCGGCGCCCACGGCGTCGCACCAGAACTGGGCCACCTACGCTTGGTCCCCGACGGCCGCCCTTGCCCGTGCGGCAAGAACGGCTGCTGGGAACGCTATTGCAGCGGCACCGCCCTCAGCACCACAGCCGTAGAACTGCTGGCGAAGAACCCCGGCGTCTCAACGGTCCTGGTCAGAGAAGCCCTGCACGACTCCCGCGCCATCACCGGCAGACGAGTAGCAGCAGCAGCCCGCGACGGCGACCCACTGGCCCTACGAGCCATGGCGGACCTGGCCAAATGGCTAGGCGACGGCTTGGCCTTGGTCGCGGACGTCTACGACCCGGAAATGGTAGTGATCGGCGGCGGAGTCTCAGAATCCGCACCACTATTCCTGGACGACGCCCGAGAACGCTACGCGGAAACCATCACCGGCGCAGGCCACCGCCCATTGGCACGAATCCGAACGGCCCAATTGGGAGACGACGCAGGCTTGGTAGGCGCAGCAACACTTGCACGCGACCTGGCAAGCCACACCACCCCCAACGGCCGAAAGCGCTAGCCAGACGCGCCCGTTTAGGGCTTTGACCTGCACAGCCAATAGGTGACCCACAGCAAAACCGGCAGCCGACGGGCGACCCACAACAAACCGGCATCCAACAAGCGACCCACTACGTAACCCGCAGCCAGGGCCCTAAAACCGTGGCCGATTTTACTTGGGGTTTTTGGCGCTAAACTCAGTCGGGCGGCAAGCTCTCCACCTGCCGTTTTGGCCCGACTAGCGCCAAAAAGCGGGGCCCCAAGTCAAATCGGCCACACCACGCTGGAACCCCCACCCACGCTGGAACCCCACCCACCACCAACCCACTTCTACATAACCGGTCGACCCCCCACCGACCTACAGGACCGCCCCGTCATCCCATCCGGAGTCCGGCGGTGGACCGGGCTTGACCCGCATCACCAGCCACCCAACCCCCCCGCACAACACCACGAGCGCCACCGGCACGCTGATCTGCGTCGACAGCCCGAAGAGCTGCGGCACCACGAGCAGCACCACACCCACGACGATGATCACCAGCGCGGCGATCGTCCCCACCCGCAGCCGGGGCAGTGGTGGCGGGTCCGGCGGCACGAAGTGCTCGTCGTCGTCCTCGTCGTCCGGTTCGGGCACCGCGACCCGCGGCTGCCCCTCCGGTCGGATCCCGGCGGCCACCGGTTCGTCAGCGGGTTCGTCGAACGAGGGGGGATCGGGCCAGTTGGCGCCCATCCCGTCCCGTTCCAGGCTCGCGACGATTTCGGCGAAGGCCGCGTCCACGTCCTCGGGGCCGTCGGTCGAGTCGCGTCGGGAATCCATCGGCGTGCTCCAGCCCTCCCGTGTCCGGGCGTCGTCTTCTTCCCTGTCATCGTCCCACGCGCGCCCGGCGTTCCGGGCTCCGGCAGCCGGGCGGATGTGGACCCGCACCTACTGGCAACGCGCGTTCGTTGTGCCTTGTGCCGTCGGCTACGTAGGCTGAGGTCGGATCAAGGTCGGTGAGGGAGGCGCTCCCAGCAGTGCTGTACTGGTTGATGAAGCACATTTTTCTCGGACCCGTGCTGAAGGTGTTCTTCCGTCCCCGGATCATCGAGGGCGCCGAGAACATCCCGAAGGAGGGTGGCGCCATCCTGGCGAGCAACCACCTCGCGGTCTCCGACTCCTTCTTCCTGCCGCTGAAGCTGTCGCGGAGGGTGACGTTCCCTGCCAAGATCGAGTACTTCACGGGCACGGGCATCAAGGGCTGGTTGCAGAGGTCGTTCATGTCCGGCGTCGGCCAGGTGCCGATCGACCGGTCGAGCGCCTCGGCGGCCCAGGGAGCCCTGTCGACGGGCGTGCGGATCCTGCGCGAGGGGAAGCTGCTCGGCATCTACCCCGAGGGCACCCGCTCGCCGGACGGCCGCCTCTACAAGGGCAAGGTCGGCGTCGCCTGGATCGCGCTGGAAGCGGGCGTGCCGGTGATCCCGATCGCGATGTTCGGCACCGACAAGGCCAACCCGATCGGCTCCCGCATGTGGAAGCCGACCCCGATCACGATCAAGATCGGCAAGCCGCTCGACTTCTCCCGCTACGAGGGCCTCTCCGGTGACCGGTTCGTGCTGCGGTCCATCACCGACGAGATCATGTACGCGCTGATGGAGCTGACCGGCCAGGAGTACGTGGACGTCTACGCGGCGAAGGCCAAGGAGGACCAGGCCGCCGCGGAGGCGGGAGCGGTCGAGGTCCCGGCGCAGCAGGACGCCAAGTCGGCCGATCGCGTGCCCGAGACGAAGGCGGGCTGAGCGGCCACCTAGGGTGGCGCGGTGCGTTTCTTCTACGACTGCGAATTCATCGAGGACGGCACCACCATCGACCTGATCTCGATCGGTGTGGTGACCGAGGAGGGCGATGAGTTCTACGCGGTCTCGACCGAGTTCGACCCCGCCAAGGCCGGTCCCTGGGTGCGCAACAACGTGCTCAACCAGCTCCCGCCGCCCGCGGACCCGACCTGGCGCAGTCGGGAGAAGCTCCGGCGCGACCTGCTGGACTTCCTCGGCGGGCCGAAGGCGGCCCGCGACGAGGTCGAGCTGTGGGCGTGGTTCGCGGCGTACGACCACGTCGCGCTCGCCCAGCTCTGGGGCGCCATGCCCGCGCTGCCGCGCAGCCTGCCGCGCTTCACCCGCGACCTCAGGCAGCGCTGGGACGACGTGGGCAGGCCCCGGCTGCCGCAGGCGCCCGCCGACGCGCACGACGCCCTCGCGGACGCCAGGCACAACCTGGCGCGCTGGAAGGTGATCGAACAGGAGCGCAAGAAGCGCGGTTTCCCGGTGGCGTGAGCACAGAAATGTGACCGCGGTGTTGCTGCACCGATCCAGTCCGTGACACGCTTCGGGCTCCGAGGTAGTGACGCCGGGCACCGACGCCCTGGGCGACACTCGACCAAACGGTCTTCGAGAGAGATTGGGCGAAGCAGATGCGCATCGGTGTGCTCACTGGCGGCGGGGACTGCCCTGGCCTGAACGCGGTCATCAGGGCCGTCGTTCGCAAGGGTGTCGAGGTCCACGGCTGGGACATCGTCGGCTTCCGCAACGGGTGGCAGGGGCCGATCGAGGGGCTGACGAAGCCCATCGGCCTCGCGGACGTCGAGGACATCCTGACCAGGGGCGGCACGATCCTCGGGTCCTCGCGGACGAACCCGTACAAGGTCGACGGCGGCGTCGACAAGATCCGCAAGGTGCTCTCCGACGAGGGCGTCGACGCGCTGATCGCGATCGGCGGCGAGGACACCCTCGGCGTCGCGAAGCGCCTCACCGACGACGGCATCGGCGTCGTGGGCGTGCCGAAGACGATCGACAACGACCTCGGCGCGACCGACTACACGTTCGGCTTCGACACCGCGGTGCACATCGCGACCGAGTCGATCGACCGGCTGCGCACCACCGCCGAGTCGCACCACCGCGCGCTCGTCGTCGAGGTCATGGGCCGGCACGCGGGCTGGATCGCGCTGCACTCCGGTCTCGCCGGTGGCGCGAACGTCATCCTCGTCCCGGAGCGCCCGTTCAGCGTCGAGAAGGTCGTCAACTGGGTCGAGCAGCGCTTCGAGAAGCAGTACGCGCCGATCATCGTCGTGGCCGAGGGCGCTGTGCCCGAGGGCGGCGCCGAGGTCCTGCACTCCGGTGAGAAGGACGCGTTCGGCCACGTCCGCCTCGGCGGCGTCGGCACCTGGCTCGCGGAGGAGATCGCGCAGCGCACCGGCAAGGAGTCCCGCGCGGTCGTGCTGGGCCACACCCAGCGCGGCGGCATCCCGACCGCGTACGACCGCGTCCTCGCGACCCGCTTCGGCCTGCACGCGGCCGACGCCGTCGCCGACGGCGACTTCGGCGTGATGGTGGCGCTCCGCGGCACCGAGATCGTCCGCGTCAAGCTGGCCGAGGCGACCGCCGAACTCAAGACGGTCCCCGCGCACCGCTTGGCCGAGGCCGAGGTCTTCTTCGGGTAGACGTGTTCTGAGGGAGGGCCCCGAGGACTTCCTCGGGGCCCTCTTGCTTTCAGTAAGCGCCTAGATCCAAGTACGCGGCGAACGTGCCCAGCCAGTGCTCAGCCGCGTAGCCGTGGCCGAACACGTACCGCCACCCCGCCTCGCGGTGCGCCTCGGCCGACGTCACCGCCAGCTCGCGGTAGCGGTGGCCCTCGGGCAGCGCCTCGGCGATGGCCTTCCAGTTCCACGCCCGCGACAGCGCGAGCCCGGACAGGTGGGAGCCGTACGGGTCGGCGGGGTCGTCCACGGGCACGGGTTCCCGCAGGACCTTCCACCGCGCCTCGTCGAGGTTCGGCAGGAACGCCGTGAACCACGCGGCGAACGCCTCGGTGTCCAGCACCCGGCGCATCAGGTCCGACTCGACCAGCGCGGGGGACAGGAAGTCCGCCGCGTCGGGCTCGAACCCGCCGTAACCGGAGTCCTCCCGGTGCCACCGCAGCGCCGCCTCCGCGCACGCCTCGGCCAGCTCGTCGTCGCCGACGGCCCGCGCCGCGTCCAGGACCAGGCCGGTCGCGAACGCGGTGTTGCCGTGCGTGCCGGTCCGCATCGGCAGCCGCGCCGTGCTCACCCACGCCAGGAAGCGGTCGCGCAGCACGGTCGCCAGCGGTGCCAGCGCGGCCGACCAGCGCCGGGCGTCCTCCGAGCCCCACGTCCTCAGCTCGGCGTCCAGCACGAGCAGCCAGCCCCAGCCGTACGGGCGCTCCCAGTGCTTGCCGCGCGGCCCGCGGAAGAACTCGGCCTCGACCTCGCACTTCTCCGGCGTGAGCAGCGAGTCCAACACGGCGGCGGCCTCGGCCGCCCCGTCCAACGCGGGCCGCAACCTCAGCAGCCGCACCGCGAGCCACGTCTGGTGCACGCACGAGTGCCAGTCGTACGACCCGGCGAACACCGGGTGCAGGACGCGGTGCGGAACCAGCTCCTCGTCGGAGGTGATCAGCATCGTCCAGTGCACCGGGTGGTCCCGTTGGACGTTGGCCACAGCGGTCGCCAGCAGCCGTGCGGCCGTAGGGTCATCCAATCGGGTGGAATTCATGCGTTCATCATGCAGGCGATCCCGCTTCTCGCGCAGGGGCCGTCCGTTGGCTTCCCTGACTGCGGAAACCCCCATCGCGTCTCTCAGTGTGGAACACCTACGCTGTTCACTGTGAACTGGACCGTGGACGTGCCCGTGGACACGCTTCCCGAGCTACCGCCGCTTCCCCCCGAGATGCGTGCTCGGTTGGACGCCGCCCTGGCTCGCCCGGCTGCTCAGCAGCCGGAGTGGCCGGACCCGGAGCAGGTGCGGAAGGTGCGCACCGTGCTGGAGAGCGTGCCGCCCATCACCGTGCCCGCCGAGATCGACCGGCTGCGCGCCAACCTGGCCGAGGTCGCCCGCGGCGAAGCCTTCCTGCTCCAGGGCGGCGACTGCGCGGAGACCTTCGCCGACAACACCGAGCCGCACATCCGCGGCAACATCCGGACGCTGCTCCAGATGGCCGTCGTCCTCACCTACGGCGCCAGCGTCCCCGTGGTGAAGGTCGGCCGCATCGCGGGCCAGTACGCCAAGCCGCGCTCGTCGGGCATCGACGCGCTCGGCCTGCCGTCGTACCGCGGCGACATCATCAACTCCCTCGTGGCCACGCCGGAAGCCCGCGTCCCGGACCCGTCGCGCATGCTCAGGGCGTACGCCAACGCGGGCGCCACGATGAACCTGCTGCGCGCGCTCACCAGCGCGGGCATGGCCGACCTGCACCGCCTGCACGACTGGAACAAGGACTTCGTCCGCACCAGCCCCGCCGGTGAGCGCTACGAGGCGCTGGCGTCCGAGATCGACCGCGGCCTCCGCTTCATGTCGGCCTGCGGCGTCAACGACATGTCGCTGCACTCCACCGAGATCTTCGCCTCGCACGAGGCGCTGCTGATCGACTACGAGCGCTCCCTGCTGCGCCTGGACACCACGAACGACGAGGCCAGGCTGTACGACCTGTCGTCGCACTTCCTGTGGATCGGCGACCGCACCAGGCAGCTCGACGGCGCCCACATCGCGTTCGCGGAACTCCTGGCCAACCCGATCGGCCTCAAGATCGGCCCCTCCACCACCCCGGAGATGGTCGTCGAGTACGTCGAGCGCTTGGACCCGCGCAACGAGGCGGGCAGGCTCACCCTCATCTCGCGCATGGGCAACGGCAAGGTCCGCGAACTGCTGCCCCCCATCATCGAGAAGGTCACCGCCTCCGGCCACCAGGTCATCTGGCAGTGCGACCCGATGCACGGCAACACGCACGAGTCGTCCACCGGTTACAAGACGAGGCACTTCGACAGGATCGTCGACGAGGTCCAGGGCTTCTTCGAGGTCCACCGCGGCCTCGGCACCCACCCCGGCGGCATCCACATCGAACTCACCGGCGAAGACGTCACGGAATGCCTGGGCGGCGCCCAGGAAATCTCCGACGCCGACCTCTCCGGCCGCTACGAAACCGCCTGCGACCCCCGCCTGAACACCCAGCAGTCGCTGGAACTGGCATTCCTGGTCGCGGAGATGCTCCGCTCGTAGGGAACGCTTAACGACGACCGGCCCCCGACAACGACGTTGTCGGGGGCCGGTTCGTTTTTGGTCAGATGGTCGTACCGGGTGTCACGACGGGCAGACCCGCGTCGTGCGCCGCTTGGGCGAGGCGCTTGTCGTAGGTGATGAACTGGGTCAGCGTCGGGGTGAGCATCTGAGCGCTGGCGAGGTGCAAGGCGTCCAGGCTGCGCAGGTGCTTGCCCGGCAGCGTCGCGGCACGGGGAATGGTCACGTTGATCGGCAGCTTGGTGATCTTCTCCAGAAGAGCGGCCGCTTTGTCGTGAGCCGCCTTGCCCGCGCCGTGGCGGGTGAGTGTGCGCCCGATCTCCACCTGTGCCAATTCGCTGCTGAACAGCATTTCCGAGCTCAGGCCGACATGGGTGGCCAGTGCTCCGCTGTGTTCCTCCGCCTGAACGAGCTTCACCAGTGCACAGGAGTCCAGGTAGATCATCGGGTTTCTTCCTCGCGCATTTCGATCAAGGTTTCGGACAGGGACTGTTCGTGCGGTTGAGCGGCTAGCGGCGGGTCGGTCAAGAGCCACCGCTTCAGCTCCGCCTGCTTCTCCTGCCAGTCCGATGGCAGGATCCCGGCCTTGACCATGCCGCCGATCATCGCCTCGGCGAAATCCGGTGGGCTGATGACGGCGATCGGGACACCGTCCTCGACCACCTCGACGTTCTCGCCCGCCGCGACCCGCTCCAGCACTCCCGCGAGATCGTGCAGCAGTTCATCCGCGGTTACCCGTGCAATTTCCACAACTTCCACAATTGCACGCTAGCAGCGCACCGGGCAAGAAAGGGAACCACTATCGAGCGAACTATTCGGGGGAATTGACCACCGGTCAATTCCCCCGAACACCTAAAGCGCCGTCAACGTGATCCGCGAACCCTTCTCCACCTTCGACCCCGGCGGCACGGACTGGTTCAGCACCGTCGCGTTCCCGTTCCGGCTGAACTGCAGGTCCACCTTCAACCCGAGGTCTTCCAGTTGCTTCTTCGCGTCCTTCAGCTTCTTCCCCTCGACCTTCGGCACGGTCACCCCTTCGGGCGCCGACGACAGCACGACCGTCACCCGCTTGTTGGTTCCGGGCTGCACGACGGTGTTGGCCGGGGGATCGGTGCGGACCACTCGGCCGCCCTCGACGTTGCCGTTCTTCTCCGCGGGCCCCTCCACGGGCTCGAAACCCAGTGACGTGAGTTCCGCGAAGGCCTCGTCCTTGGTCTTCCCGGCGACGTTCGGCACCGGTTTGGGCTGGGAGCCCTTGCTCAGCACGATGATCACCGTCGAGCCGACCTTGACCTGCGTGCCGGGCTGGGGCTTCAGCGTCACGACCTTGCCCTTCGGCACGGTGTCGCTGAACGCGTCGTCCTCCGGGTTCAGCGCGGACTTCAGGCCGCCCTGCTCGATGTCCTTCTGCGCCACGGCCGGGTCGATGCCCGCCTGCACGGTCGGCACCACGGGCTTCCCGAGCGACACGAACACCTTGACCGCGTCGCCCCGCAGCTTCTCCGTGCCCTCGGGCGGGTCGGTGCGGAGCACCTTGCCCTTGGGGACCGTGTCGCTGGCCTCCAGCGAGATCGTGGACTTCAGCGACGCGCCCTGGAGGAGCACGACGGCGCTCTCCTCCTCGTTGCCGACCACGCCGGGAACGGCGGTGAACCGGCCGCTGCCCATCCACCACGCGGTGACGCCCACGAGGATGGCCAGCACGACGACGAGGCTGACCCAGAGGGCGAAACGGCGCTTGTTCTTCTTCCGCTCCTCCTCGTACAGCTCGGCGGCCGTCTTCTTCGGCGGGCGCTTCCGGGCCGCGGGCTTGGTCGGCGCGGCGGGAGGGGGAGGCGGGGCCTGCTGGAAGGAGGTGCGGTTGAGCGCCACGGTCCCCTGAGGACCCTGAGCGCCGTCCTGAACCCCACCCGCGGGCCCACCGGGTAGCCGAGGTGCCCTGGTGATGACGGTGGCCGCAGAAGCGGCGGCAGAGGCCAGCACGGGCATGGTCAGCTCGGCGGGCGGCGAACCCTGCCCCGGTGCCTGCACGGGGCGGACCCTCACGGTCGCGTCGTGCTGGCCCGGAGCGGGCGCCGGGACGGGCGTCTTCGACACGCCGAGCGAGAGCCGCACCCGCTCGGCCTCGGCCAGGAACGCAGCCGCGTCGGCGGGGCGCTGGGCCGGGTCGCGCCGGGTGGCTCGCACGACCAGCCGGTCCAGTTCCGGCGGGATGCCGGGGTTGAGCGTGCTGGGGGCCGGGACGTCCTCGTTGACGTGCCGGTAGGCGACCGAGATCGCCGTGTCCCCGAGGTACGGCGTCACCCCGGTCAGCATCTCGTAGAGCACGATCCCGGCCGAGTACACGTCGCTGCGGGAGTCCGAAGCGCCGGTGGCCACCTGCTCGGGGGAGAGGTAGGCGACCGTGCCCAGGATGGTGCTGTCACTGGTGGTGCTGGCGTTCGCGACCGCCCTGACCAGTCCGAAGTCCGCGACCTTGACCACCCCGTCGTGGCCGATCAGCACGTTCTCCGGCTTCACGTCCCGGTGCACCAGGCCCGCCTGGTGCGCGGCGGCCAGCGCCGACAGCACCGGTTCGAGCACGCTCAGCGCGAGCGGCGTGCTCAGGGTGCCCCGTTCGGTGATGAGGTCGCGCAGGGTGCCGCCCTCGATGAGTTCCATGATGAGGAATACGTGCTCACCGTCGGGTGTGCCTCTGTCGACCCCCTGATCGTGCACGGCGACGATGCCGGGGTGCTTCAGGCGGGCCGCCGTGCGGGCCTCCTGCTCGAAGCGGGCGACGAAGGCGCGGTCCGCGGAGAACTGGGGATCCATCACCTTGATGGCGACGGCGCGGTCCAGGCGCGTGTCCACGCCGCGGTAGACGGTGGACATGCCGCCACGAGCGAGCACGCGGTCCACCCGGTAGCGGTGTTCCAGCAATCCGCCGATCACGTTCGTACCAGACCTCTCCACAACTACCGATCGTACGGAGGACGAGGATGACCCGGTTGGCGCAGGGCGTTCAAAGAGAGGTTATGGCATCGTGACCCCCGTGAGTGCGATTCCCGCCGCTGCGGATGTATTGGCCCCCGACCTGGAGGTCCTCGACCTCCCGACGGTCGCCGACCGCCTTGGCCTACCCATCACCCGTGTCCACCAGCTCCTCCGCGACGGGCAGTTGCTCGCCGAACGGCGTGCCGGTGTGCTCGTGGTCCCCGCCGACTTCATCGCCGCAGCAGGCGTCGTGAAGGGGTTGTTCGGCACGGTCACCGTGCTGCGCGACTCCGGCTACTCGACCGACGAGATCCTGCGCTGGCTCTTCACCGAGGACGAGACGCTGCCCGGCACGCCCATCGAGGCGCTGCGCGGCGACCGTGGTCGCGAGGTGAAGCGCCGGGCTCAGGCCCTGGCGTTCTGACCCGTTCCCGGATGGACGGCCCGCGCCACGACGGCGCGGGCCAGACCAGGTAGCGCCACGGCCAGCCGTCGCGCCCGCGGCACGACCACCCGTCGGGAGAACACCTGGTAGTCGGCCGCCACGATGCCGTCCAGGATGTCCCGGTAGAGAGTCAGCGCCGTTCCGACGCACGGCCGGGAGACCGGCCGCAGCCCCGGCACGCCCTTTTCCGCTTCGCGGTAGACGGCGTAGGTGTGCGCGGCGAGGTGCGCGAAAGCCCGCCGCACCCGCTGCTCGGACCGCCCGGTCCGCCTGCACCGCAGGAGCAGGTCCCGGTCGACGCCGTACGCGTCCAGCACGTCCAGCGGCAGGTAGAGCCGCCCCCGGTCGAGGTCCTCGCCGACGTCCCGGAGGAAGTTCGTGAGCTGGAACGCGACCCCCAGCGCCGCCGCTCCCGCCTCGACCTCGTCGCGCGGGCCGACGGTGCCCAGCACCGGCAGCATCTGGAGGCCGATCACGGCGGCCGACCCGTGCACGTACCGGCCGAGCGCGGCCAGGTCGGCGTACTCGGTGACCTCCAGGTCCATCCGCATCGACGCCAGGAAGTCGGTGAACAGGGTCCGCTCGATCCCGTGGCGCTCGACGGTGTCCGCGAGCGCGGCGAGGACCGGGTGGTCCGTCCGGTGGCCGTCGAGCTGGGCGCCGAGCTGCTTCTCCAGCCGGTCCAGCTCCGCTCCGCGCTCGGCCGACGAGTTCGCGTCCACGATCTCGTCCGCCCACCGCGCGAACCCGTACAGCGCGTGCACGGCAGGGCGCTGCGCGGGCGTGAGCAGGCGCGTGGCCAGGTAGAACGTCTTCCCGTAGCTCGCGTTCAGGCGCTTGCAGCGCGCGTAGGCCAGTCGCACCGCCGGGTCGGTGACCCCCGCGGCGTCGAGTTCCCGGTCGCTCACGGGCGTGGCCCGTACCTGCTCGACAGCTCCAGGGGGTCCGGCCGCCCCAGCGAGACGGTGGCCAGCGAGGACACGGCGACGACGAACGCCAGGTAGAACCACGAGTACAGCCCCGTGTCGCCGTTGGGGAACGTCACCAGCAGCAGCACGCAGGAGAAGAACACCACGGCCCGCAGGCCGGTCAGCGTCCACGCCAGCCCGGCGCCGAGGGCCAGCGGCCAACTGAAGTACCAGGGCAGCGTGGCGGGTGAGAGCAGGGCGACCGCGAGCATGGTCAACGCCGCGTGCCGGATGGCGTTGGGTCCGCCGTCCTCCGCCGCGCGCCACTGCCGCCAGGCGATGTAGATCAGCAGCAGCGACCCGGCGCCGCGGGCGACGGTCATGAAGACACCGGGCTCGACCGACACGAAGGTGTTGACCACGGTGAAGGCGAAGTCACCGACCGCGCTGGGCAGCGACAGCCAGTTCACGATCGTCGAGGACGAGCTGAGGGCCGGGATCCAGCCCAGGTCGACCTTCGCGACGACCGTGCAGACGGCGAACACGGCGGCGAACACCGCGATCCCCCCGCCGATGGTCTTCGCGAAGCGCGCCCGCTGCGTGCCGTCGAGCCGCGCGGCCCACACCAGCACCAGGAACGGCAACGCGATCACGGCGGTGGCCTTGATCGCCACCGCCAACGTCACCAGCGCGATCCCGATCACGTGCCGCCGGTCCAACACCAGCAGCACCCCGGCCGCCATCAACCCGACCATCAGGATGTCGTTGTGCCCCCCACCGATCAGGTGGACCAGCATCAACGGGTTGGCCCCCGCCAGCCAGAGCGCGACGGCGGGACGGCCGCCGAGGTGGCGGGCGAGCCCGGGCAGCGACCAGCACAGCAGCGCGAGCCCGGCCGCGAGGATGATCCTCATCAGCACGACACCGGTGATCACGCTGCCGCCGGTGGCCCACACGACGCCCTTGGCGATCAGGATGAACAGCGGCCCGTACGGCGCGGGCGTGTTCTGCCACACCCAACTCACGTTGTCGCTCAACGGACTCGGCAACGCCGCGGGCCCCACCCGGTACGGATCGAACCCGTGCAACGCCAACTGCCCCTGCGCCAAGTACGAGTACACGTCCTTGGAGAACAACGGCGGCGACAACAACAACGGCAACGTCCACGCCGCGATGGCGATCACCACCGCCGCACTGCCCACGTACCGGTTGCGCACCATCCGACCCAGCCGCACCCACGCCCAGATCACCAACCCCAGACCCGCGTACAGCACCCCCGTCGCCAGATCACGACCGTGCCCGTACCGGACCCAGCTCAACGACGTGTTCGTCAGCAGGGGATCGATCTTCAGGACCGCGCCCGCTCCCGCGCCGCCGATCGAGAGCAGCGTCACGCCCACGACCCCCAGCAGGATCGTCCTGATCGGGATACCGGTCGGTTCCGCGGGCGCGCGCGTAGCAGCGGACGGCGCCTGCTGCACGGACGCGGCGCCCGATCTGGGAGGGGACGGAGTTGAAGCCATCGCGGCAACATCGTTGCACAGCGCGCTCACACGCCGGAACGCGATGGCGGGCAAGCGCCGCGGGGCTCCCGCGTCCCGGAGGATCTTCGCACGTGGAGATCGCTCCGGGCAGTGCCCATGTGGAGTATTCGCGGCGGGGCGGCGCGCGGTTCGATCAGCTCACGACGGACGTCCTGGCCCGTGCGGAACGGGTGCGCAGCGGCGTGCCGGCGACCCGTGACGCGGCCAGCTTCCCGGAGATCAGCACCGGCGGGACGCCGACGCCGGGCGTGGTGCCGCAGCCCGCCAGCACCACGTTGTCGACGCCATCGACCAGGTTGCGCGGCCGGAACGGCCCGGTCTGCGCAAGCGTGTGCGCCGCCGAGAACGGCGTGCCAGCGGCGAGGCCCTGGTCCGCCCAGTCCTGGGGCGTGACCAGCCGCGACGTCTCGATCGACGCCTCGAACCCGGTCAGCCCGCGGGCCTCGAGGGTGCGCAGCAGCTCGTCGCGGTACGCGGGGCCGACGCGCGGCCAGTCGATCGGCCCGGTCTCCAGGTTCGGCGCGGGCGCGAGCACGAAGTTCAGGTGCCGGTCGGCGGGCGCGAGCGACGGGTCGCTCAGCGTCGGCTGGGTGACCAGCAGCGACGGGTCGCTCATCAGCCGACCCGTCGAGGTGATCTCGTCGAACGTCCGGTCCCACGCGTCGCCGAAGAAGATCGTGTGGTGCCCGAGTTCCGACCACGTCCGGTTCGTGCCCGCGTGCAGCACGACCGCCGACGGCGACCAGCGCACCGGGCGCGGGCGGCGCGGGGCCTTGCCGAGCAGCCGGTAGGCCACCGGCAGGTCGGGGGTCAGCACCACGGCGTCGCACGGGATCCGCTCTCCGCCGGTCGTGCGGACGGCCGTGACGCGGCTGCCGATGCGCTCCAGCCAGGCGACGGCGGTGTCGTAGCGGAAGGTCGCGCCCGCGGTGGCCGCGGCGCCCGCCATCGCGTCCGGCAGCGCCCGCATCCCGCCGCGCGGGAACGTCACGCCCGCGATCGTGTCCATGTACGCGATCACGGCGTACGCGGCCAGCGCCCGCCGGGGCGGCACCCCGGCGTAGAGCGACTGGAACGAGAACACGCGCTGGAGGCGCTCGTCGCGCAGGAACCGCCCGATGGCCGGGCCGAGCCGCCCGAACCCGCCCAGCGCCGCCAGCTTGGCCAGCGACGGGCCGAGCACGTCGGTGGGGGAGTCGAAGTTGCCGCCGATGAACTGGTCGCGCTCGACCCGGTACAGCTCGGTGAGCCACGTCCGCAGCCGCCGGTAGCCCGCGGCCTCCGCGCCACCCGCGAACCGCCGGACCTCGGCCTCCATCGCGTCCGCGTCGGCGTGCACGTCGAGCGTGCCGCCGTCGGCGAACCGCGCCCGGTAGGCGGGCTCGACGGGCAGGAGGTCCAGCCGGTCGGAGAGCGACTCGCCGACCGCGGCGAGGGCGTCCTCCACCAGCTCCGGCATGGTCAGCACGGTCGGCCCGGTGTCGATCCGGTAGCCGTCCAGGTCCAGCCGCCCGGCCCGGCCGCCGGGCGTGGGGTCGCGCTCGACGACGGTCACCGCCCGGCCCGCGCCGAGCAGGTGCAGCGTCGTGGACAGCCCGGCGAGGCCCGCGCCCACCACGACGACGTGGTCGGTGCGCCCCGGTAGCGTCTTCATGTCAGTAGGCCCGCTTCGTCGCGCTGACGGCCAGTTCCGCCAGCCGCTCTCCTGCGGGGGCCACGACCGGCGCGGCCTCCAGCGCGGCCATCGCGGACGTGGTCAGCTCGGTGATCCGGTCCTCGATCGCGTCCACGGCGCCCACGCCGATCAGCGCGTCGCGCACCTCGTCGACCGTCTCCACGTCCAGCTCCGGGTTGCCGAGCGCCTTGTGCAGCACGTCGGCGCCGTACTCCATGCCGAGCGCCACGAGCAGCGTCCGCTTGCCCTCGCGCAGGTCGTCGCCCGCGGGCTTGCCGGTGACCGCGGGGTCGCCGTACACGCCGAGCAGGTCGTCCCGCAGTTGGAAGGCGACGCCGATGTCCGCGCCGAACCGGCGCAGCCCGTCGATCAGCTCCGGCGACCCGCCGCCGAGCGCGGCGCCCATGTGCAGCGGCCTCTCCACGGTGTACGCGGCGGTCTTGAGCCGGTCGATCCGCAGCGCGGCCTCCGGCGAGGAGTCGCCGCGCGCCTGCGTGAGCACGTCCAGGTACTGGCCCGCGAGCATCTCGGTGCGCATGTCCCGCCACGGCAGGCTGAGCCGCTGGAGCGCGTCCGTCGGCAGACCGGCGGCGAACAGCATGTCGTCCGCCCAGGCCAGCGCGATGTCGCCGATCAGCACGGCCGCCGCGAGCCCGAACCGCTCCGGCTCGCCGAGCCAGCGCCGGTCGCGGTGCTCCTGGGCGAACGCGATGTGCACGGTCGGCTGGCCGCGGCGCACCTCGGAGGCGTCCATCAGGTCGTCGTGCACCAGCGCGCACGCCTGGATCAGCTCCAGCGAGCTGACCGCCGTGAGCACGGACTCCGCGAGTGGCCCCTCCGGGTCACCGCCCGCGGCCCGCCAGCCCCACCAGGCGAACGTCGGGCGGATGCGCTTCCCACCGCTGAGGACGAACGCGGCCAGGCCGTCCACCGCCCCGGTGAAGTTGTCGTCCATCAGCTCGCCCAACGCGCGCCGGTCGGCCAGGTAGGCCGCCAACGCCTCGTCGACGTGCTGGGGGAGGGCGAGGTCCAACGGGTGGAGCAGTTCTGGGGCGGACACCTCTCTATGGTCACCTCTCCGGCGCTCCACCGCCGCACCGGGGCCCTCGTCCCAGCAAGTGAATGGTGTCTCCCACGCGTCGGACACCCCACTAGGGTGGTGGTCATGACGACGGTGGTCGAGCGGTTGCACGGGCGAGGTCCCCTGTTCTCGGTCGAGTTCTTCCCTCCCCGCGACAGCGCGGAAGAGCTGGTCCTGTGGCGCGCGATCCGCGAACTGGAGCCGCTCGACCCCGCTTTCGTCTCCATCACCTACGGCGCGGGCGGGTCCAGCCGCGACTTCACCATCCGCACGACCGGCCGCGTCGCGCAGGAGACGACCCTGGTGCCGATGGCGCACCTGACCGCCGTCGACCACTCCGTCGCCGAGCTGCGCAACGTGATCGGCTGGTACGCGGCCGTCGGCGTGCGCAACATCCTGGCCGTGCGCGGCGACCCGCCCGGCGACCCCAACGGCGAGTGGATCGCCCACCCCGAGGGCCTCACCTACGCCGAGGAGCTGGTCCGGCTCTGCCGCGAGCTCGGCGACTTCTGCGTGGGCGTCGCGGCGTTCCCGTACGGCCACCCGCGGTCCGGCGACGTGGACGAGGACACGAAGTTCCTGGTCCGCAAGCTGCGCGCGGGCGCGGACTTCGCCATCGCCCAGCTCTTCTTCGAGCCGGAGGACTTCCTGAGGCTGCGCGACCGGGTCGCCGCGCTCGGCTGCGACGCCGCGCTGATCCCCGGCCTGATGCCGCTGACGACCCCGCGCACGCTGGCCAAGACGATCGAGCTGTCCGGCGCCGACGTCCCCCCGTCGGTCGCCCGCAAACTGGACCCCTTCGTGGACGACCCGGTGGCCTTCCGGAAAGCTGGTGTCGACCTGGTGACGGAGATGGGGGAGCGGCTGCTCGCCGAAGGCGTGCCCAGCCTGCACTTCTACACCCTGAACCGCTCGAAGGCGACGAGGGAAGTGGTGGCCCGGTTGGGCCTGGTCCCCGCGCGCACGTGAGGAGGTGCGGATGTCCGCCTTCGACGAGAACTTCAAGAAGAACGCGGCCGAAGCCCGGCGAGCCCGGTCCGAGGCGCACAAGCGCGGCCTGGCCGACGACTTCGAGGCCAAGATGCGTTCTGCCGCGCCGGTGATCGCACGGGTCTGCCGCGACATGGCGGCCGTGCTCCGCGTGGCGCGGGTGCCCGTCGCCACCGACGACGGCTGGTCACTCCCGGACCTGCCGTCGGTGCTGTCCGCCCCGCCCCGCTACACCGCGGCGGACCGCTTCGGCAAGCGCTTCGGCCTCCAGTTGGCCACCCCGTCCTGGGCCACCCTGACCCCCGACGGCGCGCTGCTCAGCGACCGGTTCAAGTCCAGCGTCCGCAGGGAGAGGACGGCCGAGCGCGAAGCCCGGATCCGAGCCGTCCACCAGGCCATCGCGGTCAGCGACGTGAACGCGCTCGCGGGCACCACCCTCGAAGCCGACTTCGGCATGACCCACCGCCTGGTGCTGGACCGGAACACCCGCGTCCTGTTCGTCTGCGCGGGCGTCCAGGGCGCGCGGCCGACCGTGCTGCCGTTCTCCGAGTACGGGAGCAGGGCGTCCTCGGCCCTCGTCCAGGCCTGGGAGCACCGCGGGCGCTAGAGGATCACCCGTCCCGGTGACGCTCGATCAGGCGACCAGGCTCCTCCGGTGCGCGACGAGCGCCAGCACCACGACGATCAGCGCGGCCCCGCCCGTGAGCGCCCCGACCAGGAACACCCACCCGATCAGCCCCTCGGAGTTCGCTCCCGCGTACTGCACGGTCGCGTTCAGCATCGACGCCTGGCCGGGTTTGGGGCTCCAGGCGATCGTGCCCTCTTCCTCCTCGCGGCCGTTGGTGTTGACCACCCCGCCAGGAAAACTGATCTTCACCTGGATGTCCGCGCGGTCGATCGGCACCTGCGTCAGGTCGACCGAGCCGGACATCGTGACCAGGTTGCCCGAGCGGCGGAAGCTGATCTGGTAGCGGCTGCTGGACGAGCTGGTGGCGAGCGAGAGGGTGCGGACCTCGTCGAAGGTCAGGCCGTTGAAGAAGAGCTGGGTGCCCGCGTAGGCGTCGACCTTGTACGGCTTGGTCGTGACGCGGCTGGCCAGCTCCGACGGCACCCGCAACTGGGGGCCCGGATCGTTGTCCGCGGTCGGCGGGGTCGCGGCGATGATCTCGCCGGACACGCGGTCGTCCTCCGACACCGCCATGGCGGCGTGCAGGCGGACGCACCCCGACAGCGAGAACGCCGCGAGGAGCAGGAAGACCGGCAGGAGGAGCACACGGGCTCTGGACACCTGGTCATCCTGCCGGCAAGGAGCGGTGTGGACCTTGTCAGCCAACCGTTCGACTGGTAATCGTGAGCAAGCCTAAAGACCTTTCGGGTGTCCGAACCGGGCGGTAGCGTGCCGGACATGGCTTCCTCTTCGGCTGGTGTGCACGGCATCAGCAACCGGTTCGTGACCGACTACGCGGCGTTGGACCCGATCGCGGCGACCCAGCTCGGTCTGCCCGGAGGTGAGGACCAGCTCACCGACTACTCGCCGGAAGGCCACGCGGCGCGGTACGAGCTGACCGTCAAGGCCGTCCGCGACATCGAGGCCACCGAGCCCGTCGACAAGTCCGAGAGCGACGCCAAGGCGGTCTTCCTCGAACGCAGCGAGGTCGCCACCGACCTGCACGAGGCGGGCCGGTCCGAGGGCGACCTCAACGTGCTCGCCAGCCCCGTGCAGAACCTGCGCGAGATCTTCGACCACATGCCGACCGACACCCCCGAGCAGTGGGCCGTCGTGGCCCGCCGCCTCGCCGCGATGCCCGCCGCGGTCGCGAACCTCCGCGCGGGCCTGACCTACGCCTCGGACAAGGGCAGGACCGCCGCGCTGCGCCAGGTCACCAAGGTCGCCGACCAGTGCGACACGTGGTCCGGCCGCCGCGGCGGCAAGTCCTTCTTCGCCGGACTGGTCGAGGGCGCGCAGGTGGACGACGCGCTGCGCGCCGACCTGGAACGGGGCGCGACGGCCGCGTCCGAGGCCTACGGCGACCTGGCCGCGTTCCTGCGCGACGACCTCGCCGCCAAGGCCCCGGAGAAGGACGCCGTCGGCGAAGAGGTCTACCGGCTCTCCTCGCGGTACTTCATCGGCTCCCGCCTCGACCTCGCCGAGGCCTACGAGTGGGGCTGGGAGGAGTTCACCCGCATCGAGACCGAGATGAAGCAGATCGTCGGCCGGATCAAGCCCGGCGCGACGCTCGCCGAAGCCGCGGCGGCGCTCGACGCCGACCCCCGCTACCTCGTGCACGGCCAGGCCGGGCTCCAGTCGTGGATGCAGCAGCTCTCCGACAAGGCCCTGATCGACCTGCGCGACGTGCACTTCGCGCTGCCGGACGAGCTGATGAAGCTGGAGTGCCGGATCGCCCCGCCCGGCGGCGGCGTCGGCGCGTACTACAGCAGCCCGACCCCGGACTTCTCCCGCCCCGGCCGCATGTGGTGGTCCGTGCCCGCCGACAAGGAGTCGTTCTCCACCTGGCGCGAGCTGACGACCGTCTACCACGAGGGTGTTCCCGGCCACCACCTCCAGGTCGCGACCGCCGTCTACCACGCCGACAAGCTCAACGACTACCAGCGCCTCTTCTGCTGGGTCTCCGGCCACGGCGAGGGCTGGGCCCTCTACGCCGAACGGCTGATGCGGGAACTCGGCTACCTCGACGACGACGGCAACCTGCTCGGCATGCTCGACGCCCACCTCTTCCGCGCGGCCCGCGTGATCGTGGACATCGGCATGCACCTGGAACTGGAGATCCCGAAGGGCACCGGCTTCCACGAGGGCGAGCGGTGGACCCCCGAGCTGGGCCTGGAGTTCATGCTCACCCGGACCATCACCGACGCCTCGCACGTCCACGACGAGATCGACCGCTACCTCGGCTGGCCGGGCCAGGCCCCGTCGTACAAGATCGGCGAACGCCTCTGGCTCGCCGCGCGCGACGACGCCCGCGCCCGCCACGGCGCCGCGTTCGACCTCAAGGAGTTCCACCAGAGCGCGCTGGAGATGGGCGCCATGGGGCTCGACACGCTCCGCGAACGGCTCGCCGAGCTCTGACGGGGGCAGGGGCTGCCCGGTGCGACCGGGCAGCCCCTCACGTCATCGGGAGTTCCCGCCCCAGCACCGCGAACGGCCTCGGGTCGCCGGTGAACTGGTAGTGCCGCAGCACGTCCTGGAAACCCACCCGCCGGTACAGCCGCCACGCGTTGCTCGGCCCCTCCGGCGTCGACAGCAGCACGTGCGTCGTCGGCACGCCGCCCAGCAGGTTCCGCAGCAGCGCCTCGCCGAGCCCGCGGCCCTGCGCGCGCGGCAGCACGTGCAGCTCGGTCAGCTCGAAGTAGTCGTCCATCCACTCGTCGACGGCCTGCGCGCCCGACACGGTCGTCAGCCCGCGGCGCACCTGCTCGTGCCACCACTGCCCGCTCGAACCGCGGTAGCCGTAGCCGATGCCGACCAGCTCGTCGCGGTCGTCCAGCGCGACGACGCACCGCCAGTCCTCGCGCAGCATGTGCGCGAGCCACATCGGCGCCCGCTGCTCCACCGTGCTCGGCGGGTAGTTCATCGCCGTGACGTACAGCTCCAGCGCCTCGTGCAGGCGGCCGTTCAGGTCCTGCGGCGAGAACTCCACCAGCCGCTCGGTGCGGGGGGACGGCGTGGCGGTCATCGCGCGACCCTCGCGGGGGTGCCGCCGGTCAGCTCGACCAGGTCGGCGAACGTCGTGGGGAACACCGCGTGCGGGTGCCCGCCCGCCGCCCAGACGACGGGGTACTGCTCCAGGTCCACGTCCACGAACGTCATGATCCTCGTCGGATGGCCGACCGGCGAGACCCCGCCGATGACCTGACCGGTGTGCTCGCGCACGAAGTCCGGGGTGGCGCGCTCGATCCGGTCGGCGCCCGCGAGCCCGGCCAGCAGGTCGGTGTCCGCGCGGTGCGCGCCGGACGTCAGCACCAGCAGGGGTGCGGGGACCTCCGCGCGGACCGCCGTGAACACCAGGCTGTTCGCGATGGCCCCGACGGGCACGCCGACCGCCTCGGCGGCCTGCGCGGCGGTGCGGACCGCGTCCGCGAGCACCCGGATGCCTTGTGCGGCCTCGTGGTGGCCCGCCTCGGTCAGTGCCGCGGCGACCTTCTGCATGCCCGGGTGGTCCAGTGCGCTCACGCGTCCAATCAGACCACGGATCACGATCGGGGTGTCGCTGGGTCCTGGGTTGAGGAATGTCGGTGACAGGCGCTACGCTGACCTGGATCGAACATGTGTTCGATCGTGATGCCCTGGTGGTGGGGCGGGGGAAGCGCCCCACCACCAGGAGCCGCCGTCTCCCCGCGGTGGTCGTCGAGTTCACCGACGCCGCGAGGAGGCCGCCGATGTCAGCTTCGATCGACTTCCCCAAGCCCAGCCGGATCCCCGTTCCGGTTCCCCTCCCCCCGACCGCGGCCGTCGGGCTCCTGCGGAACGCTCACGACGGCATCGCGGAAGCCGAGGCCGCGACCGACCCGGCCGAGCGCTTCGCCGTCGCGTACCTCGCCGCGCTGCGGGCGGGCGCCGCCGTGCTCGCCCTGCGCGGCAGGCCGCACCGCGGCCACGCCAAACCCACCAGCGTCTGGGTCCTGCTCGCGGGCATCGCCCCCGAACTGGCGGAGTGGGCCGCGTTCTTCGCGTCCGGGTCCGCGACCCGAGCCGCCGTCCAAGCGGGCATCACCCGCGTCGTCACCACTCGTTCCGCCGACGACCTGGTCCGCCAGGCCGCCCAGTTCGTCGCGCTGGTCGACCTGATCATGCACGAGGCGCGCACGTGACCAAGGCCCTGATCGACTACGGCAGGCTGCTCGACGTCCTCGCCGCCGAAGCGGAGGCGCTCGCCTCCTCCACCGAGGGGCAGCGCCCCGAACGCCAGGTCCCCGCCTGCCCCGGCCTGAACCTCGGCGAGACCGCGAGGCACGTCGGCAGCACCTACCGCATGACCCTGTCCTGGCTGCGCGACGGCCGCCAACCCGTGACGTGGCAGCAGAACCCCGCCCCCGGCGAGACGCTGGCCGACTTCGTCCGCGACGGCGTCGAACCGCTGCTGGACGAACTCGCGGCCCACGAGCAGGAGGACCCGTGCGGCACGTGGTGGCCGGAGGAGCCCAACTACGGCTTCTGGGCCCGCAGGCTGGCCCACGAGACGACCGTGCACCGGATGGACGTCCAGGCCGCCGCGATGACCCCGCTCGACCCGGTGGCCGACGACGTCGTCGCCGACGGCGTCGACGAGGTCCTGTCCCTCTGGTTCGTCCACCGGCTGGGCGTCATGGGCGTCCGCGGCACCAGGGACGGCGTCGTCGCCGTCCGCACCGCGGGCCGCGTCTGGCTCGCCCAGTCGGGCCCGACCGGCTCCACCTCGTGGCGCGCGACACCCGAGGAGGCCGAACCGGCCGACGCCGACGTCACCGGCGTCCCCCTCAACGTCTACCGCTGGCTGTGGGGCCGCATCTCCGACCGCGAGGTCGAGGTCAACGGCGACCACGACGCCATCGCCCAGCTCTGGGCCCTGCTGCGGCTGGCGACGAAGTGACCGCCGCTCACCGACCGTCCACGCCGACGAGATCGACTCCCGTCCTGCTGGGGGCCTCCGTTGGCGCGTGGTGACCTGACCCGTGCGCAATGGGCGGTGCTGGAACCGTTGCTGCCACCCGAACAGCGCGTGGGACGCCCCAGCCGGGACCGCCGCCAGGTCGTCAACGCGATCCGGTGGCGGGTGCGCACCGGGGCGCCGTGGCGCGACCTGCCCGAGCGCTACGGACCGTGGGAGACCGCCTACGGGCTCTTCCGGACGTGGCAGCGCGACGGCGTCTGGGCGTCGGTGCGGGCCAGGCTCCCGGCCGGTGCCGCGGACGTCATCACCTGGGACGTGACGACGGGCTCCACCGTCGTGCCCGTGGACACGTCCGACGGCCGGACGGCCACGGGCACCGACTAGGCGGGCGGCAGGCCCAGGTCCGCGACCTCGACCAACCCCCTGCCGTCGGGCGTCGCGGACTCCAGGCGGAACCGGGCCCGCCGCCCGTCCACCTCCAGCACGGCGATGGAGTTGCCGAAGTGCGGCCCGGTCAACCGGCTCCACTCCAACGGGTCCGCGGGCACGCCCGCGCGGTCGGCGAGCCTGCGCATCAGGCGGCCCATCGGCGGCCACCAGGACAGCCGGAACACCGGGCGGAAGAACTTCGGCGGGTCGTTGTGCACGGGGGAGCAGGTGAGCTGCACGATCGCGCTCTCCGTCGGCTCCGCGTAGTGGCCCTGCGCGGCGTAGCTGTGGTGCACGTCGCCGGACAGGACGCAAATGGTGCTGGGCGCGTTCTCGCCGCGCCCGATCCGGCCGAGGAACCGCGACAGCCGCTCGAACGAGTCGCGGAACGCGGGCCAGTGCTCCAGGTCGGCGATCTGGCGGACCTGCTCGGCGAACCGGCCGCGCCTGCCCGGTCTCGCGGCGGCGCGCTCGTTGATCGACTGGCCGTGGCTGATCGCGTACGGCATCAGCCACGGCAGCGACGAGCCGATGACCAGGTGGTCGTAGTCGCCCTCGGCGTTGCGCTCGATCCAGTCGAACTCCTCGTCGCTGACCATCCGCCGCGTGTCGCCCGCGAGGATCCGGCCGCACCGGGTGTCGATCACCAGCAGCCGCACCCGCCCGTAGTCGCGGCGGTAGCTCCACCACGTCGACTTCCGGCCGTCCAGCTCGGCGTCGGCCTGCTCGGCGAACTCCTCCAGCATCGGCTGCACGTCACCGCCCGCCGACACCACCTTCGCGTACAGCTCGTCGCGCGCCAGCTCGTCCGGCCCGAGGTTGCCCAGGTGCTGGTACACCCAGTACGACGCCAGGCCCGCCCGGATGCGCTCCGGCCACCACGAGGTCGCGGCCATCTGCTCGCGCCACGGCCGCGAGGTGTTCCAGTCGTCGCGGATGTCGTGGTCGTCGAAGATCATCGACGTCGGCACGGTCGACATCAGCCACCGGATCTCCGGGTCGCCCCACGACTCGTGGTAGAGCTGCGCGTACTCGCGGAAGCTCAGCACCTCGTCGACGGGATCCTTGCCACCGCGTCGTTTCCGCAGCCACTCCTTCGTCCGCGACGTCGGCTCGTCCGCGTACACCTGGTCGCCGAGCAGCAGCAGCGCGTCCGGCCACTCGTTCTGGGGCTGCTTCGCCATCCTCAGCGCGTAGGCGTCCAGCGCGTCCGGCCCGAGCGAGTCCTCCTCCGCGGGCTTCTGCGGCTTCGCGGCGCGGCACGAGCCGAACACGATGCGGTGCGTCAAGTCCTCATCGGACTTCGTGCTGATGCGGCACGGTGGGAACTCCGAGTCCGGCTCGGGCCACACCAGGTCGCCGTCCAGCCGCACGTCGTACTCCGTCGTGGTGCCGGGCTCCAAGCCCTCGATGCGCACCAGCGCGAAGTGCTGCGCCCCTACCTGGAACGTCCGGGCGCTGTGGCCCACGACTGCCACCTCGGTCGCGGTGTCGGTCTCCACCCACACCGTCGCCGACGTCGCGTTCACGTGCCGCAGCACCGGGCCGAGAACCAGCTTCGCCATGGGGCAGACGTTACCTTTGGCGGATGGCAACGAGGCTGAACAACGTCGTGGTCGACGCCGCGGACCCCGTCGCGCTGGGTCGGTTCTGGTCGGAGCTGCTGGGTACGCGCGTCGTGGGCGAGTACCCGGACGAAGTCGACGTCTTCGTCTCAGATGGTCTGGAGCTGGCGTTCGTGCCGGTTCCCGAGCCGAAGGTCACCAAGAACCGCCTGCACCTCGACCTGGCCAGCTCGTCGCCGGAGGAGCAGGCCGCGACCGTCGACCGGGCGAGAGCACTGGGCGCCCGCCCCGTCGACCTGGGACAGCGGGGCGTGCCGTGGGTGGTGCTCGCCGACGTCGAGGGCAACGAGTTCTGCGTGCTGGAACCACGCCCGGAGTACCGCGGGACCGGCCCGGTCGCCGCGATCGTCGTGGACGTCGCCGACACCGGCGTCGAAGCCGACTTCTGGGCCGAGGCGACCGGCCTGACGATCGTCAACCGCACAGCCGAGTTCGCGTCGCTGCGCCGCGAATCGGGCCCGTGGCTGGAATTCCTGCACAGCGACGACCCGAAACGCGCCAAGAACCGCGTCCACCTCGACGTCGCACCCGCGGTGCACGACGACCAGGCGGTCGAGGTCGCGCGCCTGGTCGCGCTGGGCGCCAAGGTGATCGACACCGGCCCCACGGACTGGACCCACGTCGTCCTGCTCGACCCGGAGGGCCAGGAATTCTGCGTCCTCTCACCCCGCTAGCCACGACTTCCGGCCGCACCGGGTAAGGCTTCCGGTCTCGCGGGCGCGGCCTCCGGCACCGCGGGTACGGCTTTCGGCGCCGCAGGCACGGCCTCTGGTCCTGCTGGCAGGGCGTCCGGCCTCGCCAGACACGGACCTCCAGCCCTGCGGACACGGCTTCCGGCCGCGGGTACGGCCCTGGACCCGCTGGCGTGGCTTCTGGTCTCGCGGGCGAGGCCTCCGGTGGAGCGGCTGTCGGCGATAGCTGAGCGACGCCGTCGCCTCCCGATTGGCGCCACCACGGGCGTAGAGGTTGCGTTTGCCGTGCCGGGCGGTGTTGTTCCGCCTTCGTTTGGTGCGGCAGCCGCCTGAGGAAGCCGCGGTCGCCGCCTGGGCAGCGTCCCGCCACCCCCCTTGTCACATCCCCTTGACCTGGAGGAGTTCGTCGGCGACAGTGCCGATATGCAATATATTGGTCGCCTGGACCGCTCGCTCTACCGCGACCGCGCGTTAACGGCGATCCGCGACGCCATCGTCGGCGGCGACCTGGCGCCGGGCACTCCGATCAAGGACGTCGACCTCGCCGAGGAACTGGGGTTGTCGCGTACGCCTGTTCGCGAGGCGCTCGCCAGGCTGACCGACGAAGGTCTGGTCGAGAGCAAGCCGCACAGCTACACCAGGGTCACCCCGCTGGACACCGCCGTCGTCCGGCACGCGCACGCCGTCGTGCAGGCGATGCACGCGCTCGCCGCCCGACTGGCCGTTCCGCTGATGACGCCCGCGGATCTGGACGCCATGCGGGCCGCCAACAGCCGCTTCGAAGAAGCCCTGGCGACCGGTGACGTGACGGCCGCGCTGGCCGCCGACGACGAGTTCCACGACGTCGCGGTCCGCCGCGCCGACAACTTCGCGGTCACGGCGACCATCGACCGCTACACGCCGCTGGTCCGCAGGCTCGAACGCCTGCGCTTCGCCACCCCTCCCGGCCGTCACTCCGTGGCGATGCACGCCGACGTCATCGCGGCCTGCGCCCTCCCGGACGCCGACCTGGCCGCCGAACGGGTGTCCCTGAACTGGGCGACCTTGACCGACCTGCTTGAGTCCGACGACTAGAGGAGACCCCCGGTGTTGCAGGACTTCCCCCGCTACCCGCTGCTGTTCGGCCCGTCACCCGTCCACCGCCTGGACCGCCTCACCGCCCACCTCGGTGGCGCCGAGGTGTGGGCCAAGCGCGAGGACTGCAACTCCGGTCTCGCCTACGGCGGCAACAAGACCCGCAAGCTCGAGTACCTGGTCGCCGACGCCGTGGCGACCGGCTGCGACACGCTCGTCTCGATCGGCGGCGTCCAGTCCAACCACACCCGCCAGGTGGCCGCGGCGGCCGCCCGCGCGGGTCTGAAGTGCGTGCTGGTGCAGGAGAGCTGGGTCGAGTGGACCGATCCCGGCTACGACCGGGTCGGCAACATCCAGCTCAGCCGCCTGATGGGCGCCGACGTGCGGCTCGTGGAGGCCGAGTTCGGCATCGGCGTCAAACCCGCGTGGGAACAGGCCATCCAGGACGTCCGCGATGCGGGCGGCACCCCGTACCCGATCCCGGCGGGCGGCTCCGACCACCGCCTCGGCGGCCTGGGGTTCGCCAACTGGGCCAAGGAGGTCGAGGCCCAGGAAGCCCAATTGGGCCTCTTCTTCGACACCGTCGTCGTCTGCTCCGTCACCGGCAGCACCCAGGCGGGCATGGTCGCGGGCTTCGCGGACAGCCCCACGCCCCGCCGGGTGCTGGGCATCGACGCCTCCGCGAAACCCGCCGAGACCCTGGACCAGGTCACCAGGATCGCCACCGCCACCGCGACCCTGCTGGAAGTCCCCCTCGACCCCGCCGACGTGCTGCTCGACGAACGCTTCCACGAAGGCGTCTACGGCGTGCCGGGGAAGTCCACACTGGACGCCATGCGCCTCGGCGCCTCGCTGGAAGGCATGATCACCGACCCGGTGTACGAGGGCAAGTCCTTGGCAGGCCTCGTCGAACTCGTGTCGACCGGCGAAATCCCCCGCGACTCGAAGGTCCTCTACGCCCACCTGGGCGGCCAACCCGCCCTGAACGCCTACAGCACCCTGTTCACCTGATCGACGCACGCGGCGCCGGGGCCGGGCGGGCTACAGGGCTCGGCCGACCACCGGGCCGACCTGGTGCGCGGTGATGTGGGCGACCGTGTCGGTGCTCATCTTGTGCCAGCCGGGACCGAGCCAGACGGTTTCCCGGCTGAACGTGTGGCTGAGGACGACCTGGTAGCGGAGGCCCTCGGGGACGTGGAACGCGTCGATGTCGATCTTGCCCCCGGCATCGCTGCTGCTCCTGGCCGGAATGGTGCGGATGGGCTCGGTCTCGCACGGAGCCCACTCGCACCACGAGAGCGCCACGTCCACGGGGAGTTCGAGGTCGTTGACGACGGTGCCGCACAGGCCGAACTCGCACTCACCCCAGTGGGCGACGCCCGTCTCGTCCGCGCGAGCCACCAGGACGCCGGACACGGCGAACGCGACGGTCACCGCCGCCGCCACCGCCCGTCCTCTGCCCATCGCCCCAGTGTCCCAGATCCACCGGCTTTCCCACTCACGCCCGCAGCCTCAACCCCTTCGGCGTCGCGCGGAAACCCGCCTCCTGGAGGACGCCCGCCAACCGGGTGCCCAGCGCGTTCTCGCCGTCGGTGCGCTGCACGGCGAGGTGGCCGAGCCACCCGTCGCGCACGGCCCGGCTCAACGACTGCGCGGCGGCCCGCAGGGTGCCCTCGTCCTCGGTGAACGACAGCAGCGACCGACCACCGCGCTCGACGTAGAGCACGGCCACCCCGTCGACCAGCACGGTCAGCGCCCCGGCCTTGCGGGCCGGGCGGTGCTTGCCGTCACCGACCGGCGCGGGCCAGTCCAGCGCCGCGCCGTACGGCTGGGCGGGGTCGGACGCGGCCAGCACCACGGCCTCCGGCGTGCCGAGGTGGTCCTGACCGGGCGGTCTCGACAGCGCCCGGAGACGGTCGACGGCACCGCGCGCGGCGAACTGGGCGGCGCCGAGGCCTTCGACGACGTACCCGCGCACGACCTGCCCGGACTCCTCCATCGCCCGCAGCACCTTGTACACACCGCTGAAACCGCCGGTCACCCGCTCGGTGTCGAGCGCGCCCCTGGTCAGCACGCCGTGCCGTTCCAGGAACGCCTCGGCTCTCGCGTGCGCCCGCCGGGTCGGGTCGGTCGCGGGCACCACCGCCAACGACCACCGGCCCCCGACCGTCGGCGGCCCGGTCCGGCTCGGCATGTCCGGCCGCCCGGCCCGCATCCGGGCGTACCGGCCGCGCGGAGCCGACCGTCTGGGTTTGTGCGCCGCGCTCTTGCCGGACACCAGCGACCGCAGCGGAGCGAGGGTGTCGTTGGTGACCAGCCCCGCCCACACCAGGTCCCACAGCGCGCCGACCACGTCGGAGTCCGTGGTCGGCCCCTGCAACGACACCCGGTCGACGAGCTGCCGGAAGAACAGCGCCCCACCCGCCAGCGCCTCGACCACCGCCAGGTGCAGCGGGGACTCCGGGGCCGACTCCGGCACCAGGTCCGGCAGCAGCAGGTCGGCCACGTCCGTCGGCGCCAGCGCGATCCAGCCGTCGCCGCCCGCCAGCGAACCGCAGCCGGTCCACGTCACCTCGCCCGACGCGGTCAGCTCGTCCAGCAGCGCGGGGGAGTAGCCGGGCAGCCGCGCGGGCAGCACCAGCGACTCCAGCGCGCTCGCGGGCAGCGGCGCGCCCGCCAACTGCTCCACGACCGACAGCACGTCGTCCACCGACGGGGCCGACCGCAGCCGTCGGCCGACACCGTGCCAACTCGGCAGGAACCGGCCCAGCGCGGCGGGCTCGACCGGCTCGACCTCGGCCCGCAGCCGGGCCAGCGAGGCCCGCCGCAGCCTGCGCAGCACCTCCGCGTCGCAGTACTCGGTGTGCGTGCCGCCGGGCCGGAGTTCACCGCGCACCAGCCGCCCGGTGCCGGACATGCGTTCCAGCACACCCGTCACCACCGCGATCCCGAGCCCGAACCGCGCCGCGGCGTCCAGCGCCGGGAACGGCCCGTGCGTGCGGGCGTACCGGCTCAGCAGGTCGCCGACCGGGTCGGCCACCGGCTCGGTGAACACCTCCGGCACCCCGACCGGCAGCGCCGCCCCCAACGCGTCCCGGTAGCGGCCCGCGTCCTCGATCGCGATCAGGCGCTCCTCGCCCGCGACCCTGATCCGCAACGCCCGCCGCTGCTCGACCAGCTCCGCGAACCACGACGGCTGGATCCCGCGCTCCAGCCCCTCGGCCTCGGAGAGGTCGCCGAGGAACCGCAGCAGGTCCGCCGCGTCCTCCGCGTGCCGCGCCCGCCGGTCCTCGGTGAGCCGTTGCAGGCTGCGCTCGACCTCCTCGACCACCTCCGGGTCCAGCAGCTCGCGGATCGCCTCCGACCCGAGCAGCTCCGCGAGCAGCGTCGAGTCCAGGGACAGGGCGGCGGCCCGCCGCTCGGCCAGCGGCGTGTCCGTCTCGTACAGGAACATGCCGACGTACCCGAACAGCAGGCTGCGGGCGAACGGCGACGGGGTCGGCGTCTCGACCTCCACCACCCGCACCCGCCGCGCCCGGACGTCGGTCATCAGCTCCCGCAGCCCCGGCACGTCGTAGACGTCCTGCAAGCACTCCCGCATGGCCTCCAGCACCACCGGGAAGCTCTCGTACTTCGACGCCACCGACAGCAGTTGCGCCGCCCGCTGCCGCTGCTGCCACAGCGGCGACCGCTTGCGGGGGTCGCGCCGGGGGAGCAGCAGCGACCGGGCCGCGCACTCCCGGAACCGGGCGGCGAACAGCGCCGACCCGCCCACCTCGGCCACGACGACCTGCTCGACCTCCTCCGGGTCCAGCAGCACGTCCTCCGCGCCCACCACCACGTCCGCGCCGTCGGAGTCGACCGCGTCGGGCAGCCGCACCACGATGCCGTCGTCCGAGTGGGCCGCCTGCACCTCGACGCCCCGCCGTTCCCGCAGCCTGGCCGCGATGGCCAGCGCCCACGGCGCGTTGACCTGCGCCCCGAACGGCGAGTGCACGACCAGCCGCCAGTCGCCCAGCTCGTCGCGGAACCGCTCGACCAGCAGCACCCGGTCGTTCGGCACGTGCCGGGTGGCCTCGCGCTGCTCGCCCAGGTACGCGGCGAGGTTGCTCGCCGCCCACGCGTCCAAGCCCGCGTCGGCGGCCCGCACCGCCGCGTCCGGACCGTCCGCCGTGGACATCTCCCGCAGGAACTTCCCCAGCGCCCGCCCCAGTTCCAACGGCCTGCCCGGCGCGTCGCCCTTCCAGAACGGCATCCGCGCGGGCTGCCCCGGCGCGGGCACCACGATCACCCGGTCGTGGGTGATGTCCTCCACCCGCCACGCGGAGGTGCCCAGCAGGAACGTGTCGCCCACCCGCGACTCGTAGACCATCTCCTCGTCCAGCTCGCCGACGCGCGACCCCGGCCCCCGGTCCGACGCCGGGGTCATCACCGCGAACATGCCCCGGTCCGGGATCGTGCCGCCCGACGTCACCGCCAGCCGCTGCGCTCCCGGCCTGCCGCGCAGCTCGCCGGTCACCCTGTCCCAGGTGATGCGCGGCCGCAGCTCCCCGAACTCCTCGCTCGGGTACCGGCCCGCCAGCATGTCCAGCACCGCGACCAGCGCCGACTCCGGCAGCGCCGCGAACGGCGCCGCCCGCCGCACCAGCCCCGCCAGCTCCTGCACCGTCCACGGCTCCAGCGCGACCATCGCCACGACGTGCTGCGCCAGCACGTCGAGCGGGTTGCGCGGGTACCGGACGGCCTCGATCGCCCCGTCCCGCATCCGCTCCGCCACGACCGCGCACGACACCAGGTCGCCGCGGAACTTCGGGAACATCACCCCGCGCGACACCGCCCCCACCTGGTGGCCCGCGCGGCCCACCCGCTGCATCCCGGACGCCACCGTTGGCGGCGCCTCCACCTGGACCACCAGGTCGACCGCGCCCATGTCGATGCCGAGCTCCAGCGACGACGTCGCCACCACGCACGGCAGCCGCCCGGACTTCAGCTCCTCCTCCACCACCGTCCGCTGCTCGCGCGCCATCGACCCGTGATGCGCGCGAGCGACCACCGGGGCCGTCTGGGTCGTGAGCCCGGACTGCCCGATCGCCTCGGCGGGGAACCGCTCCAGCTCGACCGCTTCCTCCGCCAGCTCGTTCAGCCTGGCCGTCAGCCGTTCGGCCAGCCTCCGCGAGTTCGCGAACACGATCGTCGACCGGTGCTCCCGCACCAGCTCCAGGATCCGCTGCTCCACGGCGGGCCAGATCGACGCCTTCTGCTCCGCGCCCGCGGCCGACCCCGTCACCTCCCCGGTCGGCTGCCCGAGGACCGACATGTCCTCCACGGGCACCTCGACCCGCACCTCGATCGTCTTCGCCGTCTTCGGCTGCACCACCCGCACGGGCCGCCCGCCCGCGAGGAACGACGAGACCTCCTCGACCGGCCGGACCGTCGCCGACAGCCCGATCCGCTGGGCGGGCTGCTCGAGCAGCGCGTCCAGCCGTTCGAGCGACAGCACCAGGTGCCCGCCGCGCTTGGTGCCCGCCACCGCGTGCACCTCGTCCAGGATCACCGTCCGCACCCCCCGCAACGACTCGCGCGCGGCGGACGTGAGCAGCAGGAACAGCGACTCGGGCGTGGTCACCAGCACGTCCGGCGGCGTCTTCATGAACGCCCGCCGCTCGTCCGCGGGCGTGTCACCGGTCCGCATTCCGACCGTGATCGACGGCTCCGCCTGCCCCAACCGGCGCGCGGCCTGCCGGATGCCCGCCAAGGGCGCCCGCAGGTTGCGCTCCACGTCGACCGCGAGGGCCTTCAGCGGGGAGATGTAGAGGACGCGGCACCGCGCCTTCGGGTCCTCCGGAGCCGGTGTCGACGCCAGCCGGTCGAGCGCCCACAGGAACGCCGACAGCGTCTTGCCCGACCCCGTCGGCGCGATGACCAGCGCGTGCTCGCCCGCGGCCGCGGCCTGCCACGCCCCCGCCTGCGCGTCCGTCGGCGCGGCGAAGGCACCCGTGAACCACTGCCGGGTGGCGGGGGAGAAAGCCTTCAACGCGTCCATACGGCCCATCATGAACCGCGGGTCCGACAATTTCCGGTTGGAGGGCACCTGACCTCGAACGACCCAATCCGGCCAACCCCTGGGCGCACCCCTCGACGGACGTGGCACCATCAGCCGGTCCGCCGACTAAGGGGAGAGCGTGCGCGTCCTGTCCGTTGACCTGGGAACTTCCAACACGGTGGCGGTGCTGTCGGCACACGGCCGCCCACCCAGGGTCGTCGAGGTGGACGGCGCGTCGGCGATGCCGTCGGCGATCTTCTGCGAAGAGGACGGCACCCTGGTCGTCGGCCGCGACGCCGAGCGGCGCGCGCGCCTGGACCCGTCGCGGTTCGAGCCGAACCCGAAGCGCCGGGTGGACGACGGCGTGCTGCGGCTCGGCGACTCCATGGTGGCTGTCTCGGACGCGCTGGCCGCCGTGCTCGGCCGCGTGCTGGAGGAGACCGAGCGGCAGCTCAACGGCGCCGCGCTGGACGAGGTCCGGCTGACCCACCCCGCGCAGTGGGGCCCGACGCGCCGCAACGTGCTGATGTCCGCCGCGCTGCTGGCCGGGGTGACCGCCGAGATCGTGCTGGTCCCCGAGCCGGTGGCCGCCGCGGCGCACTTCGCCGCCGTGCTGGACCGGAACTTCTCGGCCGGCCAGGCGCTGGCCGTGTACGACCTGGGTGCGGGCACGTTCGACGTGGCCATCGTCGGCGTCACCCGCAAGGGGTTCGAGGTGCTGGCCCACGACGGCGTGCCGGACCTCGGTGGCCTGGACGTCGACCAGGCGCTGCTCGAGCACATCGGCCGCCAGGTGTCGCACGGCGACCCCGGCCACTGGCAGCGGCTGATGCGGCCGGAGTCGACCGCGGACCGCCGCGTCCGCCGGACCCTGCTGGACGACGTCCGCTCGGCCAAGGAAGCGCTGTCGCGGCACCAGCAGACCGAGGTGCCGATGCCCGAGCCGTTCGCCGACGTGGTGGTGACCCGCTCCGACATGGAGGCGCTGGTCCGGCCGCGGCTGCTGCGCAGCGCCGAGCTGCTGGCGTCCACGATCCACTCGACCGGCATGGCCCCCGAGCAGCTCGCGGGCATCTACCTCGTCGGCGGGTCCAGCCGGATCCCGCTGGTCAGCACCATGATCGTCGAGCAGGTCCGGGTCGCGCCGACCAGCCTCGACCAGCCGGAGACGGCCGTCGCGCTCGGCGCGCACCACGTGCCGAAGGAGGGCATCACCCTGCGGGCGACCGACGAGCAGTCGGCCGTCGCGGTGGAGAGCTCCGAGGTGCCCACGGTCGTCACGGAGCCCGTCGACGACTTCCCCACCGAGAACATGCCCGCCACCGGCGGGTTCCCGGCGCAGAACCCCGTGCAGAGCGGGTCCTTCCCGGTCAACCCGGCGCTGAGCGGTCCCTTCCCGGTGAACCCGGCGGCCAGCGGCCCGTACCCGGTGAACCCCGCGATCAGCGGCGGCTACCCGGTGACCTCGCCGTACTCGGTGAACACCTCGTTCTCGGTCAACTCCCAGTACCCGTCGACCGGGCCGCAGCAGTTCAACTTCCCGAGCACCGTCGCCGCCTCCTCCTCGAAGAAGAAGCCGAACCGGACCGTCCTGCTCGCCGTGGGCGGCGCGGTCGTGCTGGTGCTGGCCGTCGTCGGCGGCGTCTTCGCGCTGAGCGGTCCGGACATCCCGAACGCGCAGGAGTGCAAGTCCGACACGGCGACCGACGACAAGGGCTTCACCAAGTGCCTGCGCCAGCTCGCGGGGGTCGTGCCGGACGGCGGCAAGTGCGAGACCGGCGGCTCGGCGGGCGTGTCCGGCGTCAACGCCATCAAGGGCACCGTCGTGAGCTGCGAACTGGCCGAGGACTACCAGGTGCAGTACGTGCTCACGGAGACGGTCACCGGCGCGCAGCAGGGCGCGGACGCCGTCGTCGGGTCGCTCAAGGCCGACGTGGTCGAGGCGCAGTGGGCGGGCAACGGCCTGGAGGGCAGGTACCGGTCGTCGGCGGACGGCGGCGTCGGGCTGCTCGCGTTCACCGCGACGGACCGGCCGCTGCTGGGCATCGTGAGCAAGACCGGCGGCGGGGAACTCACCGCCGACGAGGTCGCGAACTACTTCGAGAAGCACGTCCAGCCTGGTACGTGACCCGGACGGCCCTGGCAGGGGTCCGCGGGACCGTG
Source organism: Umezawaea endophytica (assembly GCF_025061645.1). Taxonomy (GTDB): domain Bacteria; phylum Actinomycetota; class Actinomycetes; order Mycobacteriales; family Pseudonocardiaceae; genus Umezawaea; species Umezawaea endophytica. The sequence continues at coordinate 700,874 of NZ_JANYMP010000002.1, forward strand.
TCACCATCGCGATCATGAAGACGGCCGCGCCCGCAGTCGAGCACCTCCAGCGCAGGGTGCTCCGCGTGCTCACGACCACCCAGGTCCTGGGGGCCGCGGGCGTCACCATCGGGCTCGCCTTCAGCACGCTGATCGCCGCCGCGCTGTCGGGTTCCGACGCGATCGGCGGTCTCGCGCAGACCAGCGCCGTCGTGGGCGCCGCCCTCCTCGCGCTCCCCGCGGCCCGGCTGGCGCAGCGCCGAGGTCGCCGTCCCGCGCTGGTGCTCGGCTACGGCGTCGGCGCGCTCGGCGCGCTGGTGGCCGCGCTCGCCGTCGTACTCGGCTGGTGGCAGCTCCTGCTGCCCGCGCTCATCCTGTTCGGTGGCGCGAGCAGCGCGAACCTCGCCGCCCGCTACGCGGCCACCGACCTCGCACATCCCCATCGACGTGCGCGTTCGGTGGGGATCGTGGTGTGGGCGGCGACCATCGGAGCCGTCGCCGGACCCAACCTCGCCGACCCCGCGGGCCGCCTGGCCGCGTCCTCCGGGCTCCCGGTCGGCGCAGGCCCGTTCCTGCTGGCCGCCGTCGTGTTCGGGGTCGCCGCGCTGGTCATCGGCGTCTTCCTCCGGCCGGACCCCCTCGTGGTCGTGCGCGACGCCGAACCCGCACCGGTCGCGCCCGGCCACTGCGCGGGCGGCCAGGCCCCGACGAGGGGCAGCGCCGCCGTGTGGCGGTCGCTGCGGTCCAGCGCGAAGCTCGCGCTGGTGGCCATCGCGCTGAGCCACACCGCGATGGTCGGCCTGATGTCGATGACCCCGGTGCACATGAACCACGCGGGCTCCTCGCTCCAGGTGGTCGGCGTCGTGATCAGCCTGCACGTCGCGTCGATGTACGGGGCCAGCCCGCTGTTCGGCTGGCTGGCCGACCGCCTCGGCCGGATCCCCGTCCTGGCCATCGGGGCCGCGCTGCTCGTCGCCGCGTCCGGCATCACCGGGATGGCGCCGTCGGAGAACGCCCCGCAGCTCGCCGCCGGGCTCACCGTCCTCGGGTTCGGCTGGTCCGCCGCGCTCGTGTCCGGGTCCGCGCTGCTCACGGAGTCCGTCGCGGTGCCGGACCGGCCCGCGGCCCAAGGCCTGTCCGACCTCTGCATGAACGTCGGCGGCGCGATCGGCGGCGTGACGGCGGGCCTGGTCGTCACCGCGTGGTCGTTCGCGGCGCTCGGCCTGATCGTCGGGTTCGTCGCGCTGCCCCTGCTGGCGGTCTGCGTCTACACGACGCTCCAGCGGACGGCGTGAGTCACTTCCGCCGGTTCCCCCACCAGAAGCGCAGGCCGATGACGATCGTGATCAGCAGCATGGCCACCACCGCGATCCGGCCGACGGGCGAGGACAGGCCACTGGGGTCTTGCTGGAGCAGCACCACGCCCTGAGGTTAGCCTGGACCCGATGCGCATCACGGTGTTCCGCAAGCTGATGGCCGACGAGTTCGGCTCCGTCCGCGGTGAGATGGTGGCCCACGACCACGTGCTGTCCGCGCTCGGCGGGCTGACACCTGATCAGGCACTGGAATCCGGACTACCCCCGAAAGAGATCTGGCTCGCGGTCTGCGACGCCTTCGACGTCCCCGAGCAGCGGAGATGAGCGAGCGTGTCGGGGCTGCGATCGAACACCTGTTCGGCTAAGCTCCCGGCACGACCGGGTGTCCGAACCGCTGCTCGCCCGGCCCTCGCAAAAATTGTCGGACCCTCCCCGTAGCGTCGGGCCCAACATGAAAAAGCGATCCGAGACAACCCGAGGTGGACACCAGATGGCTCCCGCAGCACCCGACAGGGACAAGGCCCTAGAGCTGGCCCTTGCCCAGATCGACAAGCAGTTCGGCAAGGGTTCGGTCATGCGTCTCGGCGAAGAGGGCCGCGCCCCGATCGCCGTCATCCCGACCGGCGCTATCGCGTTGGACGTGGCCCTCGGCATCGGCGGTCTGCCGCGCGGTCGCGTGGTCGAGATCTACGGTCCTGAGTCGTCCGGTAAGACGACGGTCGCGCTGCACGCGGTCGCGAACGCCCAGAAGCAGGGCGGCATCGCGGCGTTCATCGACGCGGAGCACGCACTCGACCCCGACTACGCGAAGAAGCTCGGCGTCGACACCGACGCGCTCCTGGTGTCCCAGCCCGACACCGGTGAGCAGGCGCTGGAGATCGCGGACATGCTGATCCGCTCCGGCGCGCTCGACATCCTGGTCATCGACTCGGTGGCGGCGCTCGTGCCCCGCGCCGAGATCGAGGGCGAGATGGGCGACAACCACGTCGGCCTCCAGGCCCGGTTGATGAGCCAGGCGCTCCGCAAGATCACCGGTGCGCTCAGCAACTCCGGCACCACGGCGATCTTCATCAACCAGCTCCGCGAGAAGATCGGCGTCATGTTCGGCACGCCGGAGACGACGACCGGTGGCAAGGCGCTGAAGTTCTACGCGTCGGTCCGCCTGGACGTGCGCCGCATCGAGACCCTGAAGGACGGAGGCGAGCCCGTCGGCAACCGCACCAGGGTCAAGGTCGTGAAGAACAAGGTGGCCCCGCCGTTCAAGCAGGCCGAGTTCGACATCCTCTACGGCAAGGGCATCAGCCGTGAGGGCTCGCTGATCGACATGGGCGTCGACCAGGGCATCCTGCGCAAGTCCGGTGCCTGGTACACCTACGAGGGCGACCAGTTGGGGCAGGGCAAGGAGAACGCCCGCAAGTTCCTGCTGGAGAACCCCGACGTCGCCAATGAGGTCGAGAAGCGCATCAAGGACAAGCTCGGCATCGGGGCGAAGCTCGACGAGGACGTCACCGTGGCGGCGCCCACGCCGGTCGACTTCTGAGCAGCACCATGACGTTCCACGGTGGCAGGGGTCGGGGTCGTCGGCGGCCCGGATTCGGTTCGGACGACGACGAACCCGACCTCCCGCCGCCGGATCCCGTCGAGGAGCAGAAGCGGGCCAAGGAGATCTGCTTCACGCAACTCGCCGCACAGCCGCGCACTCGTCTCGAACTGAAGAACGCGATGCTGCGCAAGGGGATCGCCGAGGAACTCGCCGAGTTGGTGCTCGGCAAGTTCGACAAGGCGGGCCTGATCGACGACGCGGCGTTCGCGGAGATCTGGGTCCGGTCCCGGCACACCTACAACGGGCTCGGTCGCCGCGCGCTGGCGATGGAGTTGAAGCGCAAGGGTGTCGCGGACGAGTTGGTCACCGAGGCCGTGGCGGCGGTGGACGACGAGGCCGAACAGGACCGTGCCCGTGAACTGGTGCGGAAGAAGCTGCGCGGGATGAGCGGTGTCGACGAGACGGCGAAGATCCGTCGGCTCGTGGGTGCGTTGGCGCGGAAGGGTTATTCGGGCGGTATGGCCTACCAGGTGGTGCGCGAGGAACTGCGTGCCGAGGGTGCGGACGCCGCTCTGCTGGACGAGGCCCTGCCGGACTGAGGTGCTTTCGTCCGCGGGCCATCGGGTCGTGCGGTGGCACACGGCAGGTCGCCCGGAGCCTCGCCCTGCCCGCGTTGTGGGTGGACGTGGGCCGTTCCGGCCGCGGGCGCATATTCGCTGGCCGGGACCGGTGTCGGTGCGTACAAAGACGTCATGCTCCTCAAGTACCCCCGAACCCGGCACCTCGAGGGGTCGCGCCTCCAGCCGGGGGACGAAGACCTGGACTCGGTGGCGTTCGCCGCGATCCGGGGGCGGCACGTGGTGGTCGAGGAGAAGCTCGACGGGGCGAACGCGGGGGTCGGGTTCGACCCGGACGGGACCCTGAGGTTGCAGAGCCGGGGGCACTACCTGGTCGGTGGGCCTCGGGAGCGGCAGTTCGCGCGGTTCAAGGCGTGGGCGGCGCAGGTGCGCCCGGAACTGTGGGACCGCCTCGGCTCCCGGTACGTCATGTACGGGGAGTGGCTCTTCGCGAAGCACACGGTGTTCTACGACGCGCTGCCGCACTACTTCTGCGAGTTCGACGTGTACGACCGGGAGAGCGGCAGGTTCCTGTCGACGCCCGCGCGGGCGGAACTGCTCGCCGGTGCGCCGGTGGTGTCCGTGCCGGTGCTGCACTCCGGGGTGATCGAGGACCTCGTGGCGGTGACGGCGTTCCTGGGGACGTCGACCTGCCGCACGCCGAGGTGGCGTGCCGTGCTGCGCGAGGCCGCGGGCGCCGCGGGGCTGGACCCGGACCAGGTGGTCGTGGAGACGGACTCGGACGACCTCATGGAAGGCCTGTACCTCAAGGTCGAGGTCGGTGACGAGACCGTCGACCGGTACAAGTGGGTGCGGCCCAGCTTCCTGACCGCGGTCCTGGATTCGGGCAGCCACTGGGCTTCCCGGCCGATCCTGCCGAACCGGCTGGCCGGGGGCTCTCGTGCGGATCTTTGACGAGCTGTGCCCGCGCGGTCCGGAGTGGACGGTGCGGTGGTCGGAGGTCGAAGCCGCGTTCGAGTGGGTTCGGCGGATGCGCGGTGTCGTGCAGGACCCGGTGCACCACGCGGAAGGCGACGTGGCGACGCACACGCGGATGGCGTGCGAGGCGCTGGTGTCGCTGCCGGAGTGGCGGGCGAGGCCTGAGCCCGAGCGGACGCGGCTGTTCGCGACCGTGCTGCTGCACGACTGCGCGAAGCCGTTCCGGACGCAGGTCGACGAGCACGGGCGGGTCACCGCGCACGGCCACTCGCGGCACGGCGACCTGCTGGCGCGGCGGATCCTGTGGGAACTGGGGGCGCCGCGGCCGTGGCGCGAGCACGTCGCCGCGCTGGTGAACCACCACCAGGTGCCGTTCTGGGCGTTGGAGCGGCCGGACCTGACGCGCATCGCGTACCGGGTGAGCCTGGTGGCGCGCAACGACGACCTGGCGATCCTGGCGACCGCGGACATCCTGGGACGGGTGTGCGGGGACGCGGCGGGCGTGCTGGACAACATCGAGCTGTTCCGGGAGTACTGCCGCGAACTGGATTGCCTGGACAAGCCGAAGGGGTTCGCGTCGGAGCACGCGCGGTTCCAGTACTTCCGCACGCCGGGGCGTGATCCGGAGTACGCCGCGTTCGACGACACGAGGATGGACGTGACCGTCCTGTCCGGACTGCCGGGCGTCGGCAAGGACCACTGGGCCGCCACCCACCGGGCGGGGTGGCCGGTGGTGAGCCTGGACGTGCTGCGGGACCGGATGGGCGTCAAGCCGGGTGGTGATCAACGGGCCGTCGTCGCGGCGGCGTTCGAGCAGGCACGGGTGCACCTGCGGGCGGGGGAGCGGTTCGTCTGGAACGCGACCAACGTGTCGCGCCAGGTGCGCGAGCGCTGCGTCGGGCTGGCGGCCGACTACCGCGCGCGGGTCACGCTCGTGAGCCTCGAAGCGGCCCCGTCGATCGTGCGGGCCCGCAACCGGGCGAGGGCCGAACCCGTGCCGGAAGCCGTGGTGGACCGGCTGATCGGCAAGTGGGAGACACCGGACCCGACCGAGGCGCACCACGTGGAGTGGGTCGACACCGGCCGTTAGCGCGGGCGGGTGGGAACCGCCCGGTGGCCGTCGGTACCGCACTAGAGTGCCGTCGTGGGCGCGAAACACGTGGTGTGGGACTGGAACGGGACCCTGCTGGCGGACAACGTCGCCGTGATGGCGTCGGTGAACAGGGTGATCCGCGACTTCTACCCGGCTCAGGCTGGGGTGGAGTGCCTGTGCGTCACCTGCGGGCCGCCCTCGAACGGGCCGTCGGCCGTGGACGTCGTCTGCGCCGGGTTCGGGCGCGAGCCGATCACGCTGGACCAGTGGCGCTCGGTGTTCAGCCGCCCGCTCCTCGACTGCTACCAGCGCCTGCTCGGACAGCCGCTGGACGCGGCGGGGTGGACGCGCGTCGACACGGTCTACCACGACCACTACCGCGGTCTCCTGCCGCTCTGCCGCCTCGCCGACGGGGCACCCGAGCACCTGCGGGCGTGGGGCGAGCGCGGCCTCACCCAGTCGCTGCTGTCGATGTGGTACCACGACGAGCTGGTCGTGCTGGTCGACCAGTACGGGCTGACGGAGCTGTTCAGCCGGGTCGACGGCCTGCGCGAGGACGCCCAGGGCGGGTCGAAGGCGGCGCACCTCGCGGCGCACCTGACCGCGCTGGACCTCGACCCGGCCGACGTCGTGCTCATCGGTGACGTCGTCGACGACGCCGAGGCCGCCGCGCACGTCGGCGCGTCGAGCGTCCTCGTCACGACCGGCGTCATGAGCCGCGCCAAGCTGGAGGCCACCGGGGCGCCGGTCGCCGACTCGATCTCCGAGGCACTGGCGCTGCTGGACTAGGACCGCCCTGTCGGGACACTCAGCGCCGTCACGATGGCCAGCGGGGCGCCCACCTCGCGCCGCGGCGGGCGCGGTCGGACGTCGAAGATCGTCATCGCCGCGAGGACGTTCTCCGGTCGTGCCCGGCGAGGACGGCCCCGGTCTCGCGAGAACACCGCACCGGCGCCGCGGTCCGGAGGAGACGGGCGCCGGTGCGGAGGGTGTTCCCTACTTGAGCCCCGAAGCCACCTTGGCGAGCGTCTCGACGCGGCCGAAGTCGCCCGCGGCGAGTGCTTCCTTCGGGGTCAGCCACGAGCCGCCGACGCAGCCCACGTTCGACAGCGCCAGGTACTCGGGCGCGGTCTGCGGGGTGATGCCGCCGGTCGGGCAGAAGCGCAACTGCGGCAGCGGGCCGCCGATCGACTTGAGGTAGTCCACGCCCCCCGCGGCCTCGGCGGGGAAGAACTTGAGCGCGGTCAGCCCGCGCTCGTACAGCCGCAGCGCCTCCGACACGGTCGCCGCGCCCGGCAGGAACGGCAGTCCGGTGTCCTCCACGGCGTTCAGGAGCCGCTCCGTGCAGCCGGGGGTCACCAGGAACGCCGCACCGGCCTTCACCGCCTGCTCGGCCAGCTCCGGCGTGGTCACCGTGCCCGCGCCGATGACGATCTCCGGCACCTCCGCGGCGACCCGCTCGATCGCGGCCAGCGCGGCGGGCGTCCGCAGCGTCAGCTCGATCACCCCGATCCCGCCGCGCAGCAGCGCCTGCGCCAACGGCACGGCGTGAGCGGCGTCGTCCACGACGACGACCGGGATGACGGGGGACAGCGTGAGCAGGTCCGCGCTGGTGGTCACCGCGAAGCCCTCCTGGTTCTGGGTGGTCGGGTGCTGGCCGGTCGGCGGCGCGGTCGGAACCGGCCGCCAACCGGGCAGCCTAGTCGTGACGTGCGGCGCGGACCGTGGTCAAGATCCACTGCCGTGGTGCGGGAACGGCCCTCTACCTCGACGCGGGGCTGGTCTCCCAGCGGCCTTCGAAGTGGGAGGCGGCGACGGGCCCGAAGACGCTGGCGCCCCGGTCCGCCGGGCCGACCGCGCGGCGGAGCGCGGCGAACAGCTCGCGGCCCGTCCCGGTCCACGCCTGCGCGTCGGCGGGGAAGTCCACCAGCGGGCGGGCGGCCAGTTCGGCCGCGTCCACGAACACCTCCAGGGTGCCCGTTCCCGCGTCGAGCCGGATGACGTCGCCGTCGCGCACCCTGCCCAGCGGGCCGCCGACGGCGGCTTCGGGGGTGAGCTGGATGGCGGCCGGGATCTTGCCGGAGGCACCGGACATGCGGCCGTCGGTGACGATCGCGACCCGGTGGCCGCGGTCCATCAGGACGCCCAGCGGGGGCGTGAGCTTGTGCAGCTCCGGCATGCCGTTGGCCTGCGGTCCCTGGTTGCGGACCACCACCACGACGTCGCGGTCCAGCTCGCCCGCCTGGAAGGCCTCGGCGAACGCCTCCTGCGTGGTGAACACGCGCGCCGGGGCCTCGACGACCCGGTTCTCCTCCGCGACGGCGGACACCTTGATCACCGCGCGGCCCAGGTTGCCGGTCATCATGCGCAGGCCGCCGTCGGCGGCGAACGGCTCGTCGGCACCGCGCAGGACGGCCTTGTCGAGGCTCTTGGTCGGGCCGTCGCGCCAGAGCAGCTCGCCGTCGATCAGCACCGGCTCCTCGCGGTACCGGTCGAGGCCGAAGCCCGCGACCGTGTGCACGTCGCCGTGCAACAGGCCCGCGTCGAGCAGCGTGCCGACCAGGAACTGGACGCCACCCGCGGCCTGGAAGTGGTTGATGTCCGCGCTGCCGTTCGGGTAGACCCTGGTCAGCAGCGGCACGACCGACGACAGGTCGGAGAAGTCGTCCCAGCTCAGCTCGATGCCCGCGGCGGACGCGATGGCGACCAGGTGCATGGTCAGGTTGGTCGAGCCACCGGTGGCGAGCAGCGCGACGACGCCGTTCACGACGGAGCGCTCGTCGACGACGCGGGCGATCGGCGTGTACTCCTCGCCGCGGCTGATCTTCACCGCGCGGCGGGCGGCCTCCTCGGTCAGCGCCCGCCGCAGCGGCGTGCCCGGCGGCACGAAGGTCGCGCCGGGCAGGTGCAGGCCCATGACCTCGTTGACGAGCTGGTTCGAGTTCGCCGTTCCGTAGAACGTGCAGGTGCCGGGGCTGTGGTAGGACGCGGCCTCGGCCTCGAGCAGGTCTTCGCGGGTGGCCTTGCCCTCGGCGAAGAGCTGTCGGACGCGGCTCTTCTCGGAGTTCGTCAGCCCGGAGCTCATCGGGCCCGCGGGCACCAGGATCGTCGGCAGGTGCCCGAACGACAGCGCGCCGATCAGCATCCCCGGCACGATCTTGTCGCACACGCCGAGCAGCAGCGTCGCGTCGAACATCTCGTGCGACAGGGCCACGCCGGTGGACATGGCGATGACGTCGCGGCTGAACAGCGACAGCTCCATGCCGTCGCGCCCCTGGGTGATGCCGTCGCACATGGCGGGCACACCGCCCGCGAACTGGGCGATGCCACCCGACCGGCGGGCGGCGTCCTTGATCCACGCGGGGTACTCGTCCATCGGCTGGTGGGCCGACAGCATGTCGTTGTAGGCGGACACGATCGCCACGTTCGGCTTGCGCAGCGCGCGCAGGGCGGCCTTGTCGCCGCCGGTGATGCCCGCGAAGCCGTGGGCGAGGTTGCTGCACGCCATGCCCGTGCGGGTGGTGCTCTCGCTAGCCGCTGCGGCCACGCGCTCCAGGTAGACGGCGCGTCCGGCGGCGCTGCGGGCCGCGATGCGCTCGGTCACCTCGGCGACGATGGGGTGCGTCTGGCTCATGACTGTCTCCGGTGATCACGGGCCGTGGTGGGGCCCAGTGGACGACAGCGCTGGCGTCGCACGAACGGTCGTGACAATCACAGGGTAGTTCACCAGCGCGTATTCACCCAGAACCGATTCAGTGACCGATTCAGTAACCGGGGGGTAAGTGCGAATTAAATCTTGGCGTGTGTCGCTTGTCACATGGCGCTGGACAAGGCAGAGTCGGCGTCGAGATCACTGACGGGGACCTCGGTAACGGAGGTGCGACATGACGTCCACGGAGATCGTCGAGTTGAGGCGCGCGCTGGGTCAGCTCAGGCAGTGCGTCGGCTCCCTGCGCGGGCGCTATGGCGACGTTGCCGCAGTGCAGCGGCTTGCGAACGACATCGAGCGCATGGACATCGACGCCACGGAGTTGATCGACATCGACTCCCCGCCACCGCCCAGGAGGGCGCCTCTGGTGGAGCGGGAGGTGGTCGTCGTCCCGGACACGCCCTACGACTCGTCGCTGTGGCAGGACGCCGACGACGAGGGGTTGGGTGGCTACCGTCAGCGATAGGTGATCTGCAACACTCCTCCTCGGCCCTCGCTGGTATGCGGGGGCCGAGGCCTTTGCAGCCACAACGAAGTGGAACCGAGGTGGGCCAGTTGGTGAGGGCGCAGATCTCCGAGCGAACGCTGCGCACGGACCGGTGGTGGCTTTCGCCGTTGCTGACCGTAGCCGGGCTGGGGTTGATCTCGGTCTACGCGGCGATCCGCACCTTCATGAACGACTACTACTGGGTGTCGGAGTACCACTACCTGACACCCATGTACTCGCCCTGCCTGAGCGCCGAGTGCGTCCCGGCGGCCAGCCACTTCGGCCAGCCGCTGCCGGAGCTGCCCGGCTTCCTCACGCCGCCGATCTTCATCATCCCGTTCCTGCTGGGGTTCCGGATCACCTGCTACTACTACCGCAAGGCCTACTACCGGGCGGCCTGGATGTCGCCGCCCGCGTGCGCCGTGGCGGAGCCCCACAAGACGTACACCGGCGAGACCAAGGCGCCGCTGATCGCGCAGAACCTGCACCGCTACTTCTTCTACGCGGCGTCGCTCCTGCTGCTGGTCAACATCTACGACGCGATAACCGCCTTCGTCGGTGAGAAGGGCTTCGGCATCGGCCTCGGGAACATCATCCTGCTGGTCAACGTGGGCCTGCTCGCCGCGTACACGGCGTCCTGCCACTCGTGCAGGCACATCATGGGCGGCAAGCTCAAGCACTTCTCCAAGCACCCCGTCCGCTACTGGATGTGGCAGAAGATCTCCAAGCTCAACGCCAAGCACATGCAGCTCGCCTGGGCTTCGCTGATCTTCGTCTGCCTGACCGACCTCTACATCGCTCTCGTCGCCTCCGGGGTCATCGGCGACCTGCGCATCGTCAACTAGGGAGCACAACCTTGGCCGAGCTGGAACGGCACTCGTTCGACGTACTCGTCATCGGTGCCGGGGGCGCCGGACTGCGTGCCGCGATCGAGGCCCGTGAGCACGGGATGCGCACGGCGGTGCTCTGCAAGTCGTTGTTCGGCAAGGCCCACACGGTGATGGCCGAGGGCGGCATCGCCGCGGCCATGGGCAACGTGAACTCCAACGACAACTGGCAGGTCCACTTCCGCGACACCATGCGCGGCGGCAAGTTCCTCAACAACTGGCGGATGGCCGAGCTGCACGCCAAGGAGGCGCCGGACCGCGTCTGGGAGCTGGAGACCTACGGCGCCCTGTTCGACCGGACCGCGGACGGCCGGGTCAGCCAGCGCAACTTCGGCGGCCACGAGTACCCGCGGCTCGCGCACGTCGGCGACCGCACCGGCCTGGAGCTGATCCGCAGCCTCCAGCAGAAGATCGTGTCGCTCCAGCAGGAGGACCACGCCGAGACCGGCGACTACGAGGCCAAGCTGAAGGTGTTCCAGGAGTTCACCGTCAGCGACCTGCTGATCGAGGACGGCCGGGTCGCGGGCGCGTTCGGCTACTGGCGCGAGTCCGGCCGGTTCGTGCTGTTCACGGCCCCCTCGGTGATCCTCGCGACCGGCGGCATCGGCAAGTCGTTCAAGGTCACGTCGAACTCGTGGGAGTACACCGGCGACGGCCACGCGCTGGCGCTGCGCGCCGGGGCCTCGCTGATCAACATGGAGTTCATCCAGTTCCACCCGACCGGCATGGTCTGGCCGCCCAGCGTGAAGGGCATCCTGGTCACCGAATCGGTCCGCGGTGACGGCGGCGTGCTGCGGAACTCCGAAGGCAAGCGGTTCATGTTCGACTACATCCCCGAGGTCTTCAAGGAGAAGTACGCCGACAGCGAGGCCGAGGGCGACCGCTGGTACACCGACGCCGACAACAACCGGCGCCCACCGGAGCTCCTGCCCCGCGACGAGGTCGCCCGCGCGATCAACTCCGAGGTCAAGGCCGGTCGCGGCACCGAGCACGGCGGCGTGTTCCTGGACGTGTCGACCCGGCTGCCCGCCGAGGAGATCACCCGGCGGCTGCCGTCGATGCACCACCAGTTCAAGGAACTGGCCGACGTCGACATCACCGCCCAGCCGATGGAGGTCGGGCCGACCTGCCACTACGTCATGGGCGGGGTGGAGGTCGACCCGGACACCGGGGCGTCGTCGGTGCCCGGCCTGTTCGCGGCGGGCGAGGTGTCCGGCGGCATGCACGGCTCGAACCGGCTCGGCGGCAACTCGCTGTCCGACCTGCTGGTGTTCGGCCGCCGGGCGGGCGCCGGGGCGTCGGACTACGCGGCGGCGCTGAGCGTCCGGCCGGTGCCGTCGGAGGCCTCCATCGCCGAGGCTGAGCGGGTCGCGCTGGCGCCGTTCTCCGGTGACGGCGGGGAGAACCCGTACACGCTGCACATGGAGCTCCAGCAGACGATGAACGACCTCGTCGGCATCATCCGCAAGGCCGAGGAGATCGAGCGGGCGCTGGAACGCCTGGAGGGCCTCAAGGTCCGCGCCAGGACGTTGACCGTCGAGGGCCACCGGCAGTTCAACCCCGGCTGGCACCTCGCGCTCGACCTGCGGAACATGCTCGTCGTCAGCGAGTGCGTCGCCAAGGCCGCGCTGCTGCGCACCGAGAGCCGCGGCGGCCACACCCGTGACGACTACCCCGCGATGGACTCGGACTGGCGGCGGAAGCTGTTGGTGTGCACGGCTTCCGGACCGTCCGAAGTGGACGTGGTGGAGAAGCCGCAGATCCCGATCCGCGAGGACCTGCTGGACCTGTTCGACCGGGGCGAGCTGGAGAAGTACCTCACCGGTGACGAGTTGGGGAGCTGACGATGGGTTACCAGGGGAACTTCCGGGTCTGGCGCGGCGACGAGGACGGGGGAGGGCTGGAGGACTTCACCGTCGAGGTGAACGAGGGCGAGGTCGTCCTCGACGTCATCCACCGCCTCCAGGCCACGCAGGCGGGCGACCTCGCCGTCCGGTGGAACTGCAAGGCGGGCAAGTGCGGCTCGTGCTCGGCCGAGATCAACGGCAGGCCGCGGCTGCTGTGCATGACCCGCATGTCCACGTTCACCGAGGGCGAGACCATCACGATCACGCCCATGCGCACGTTCCCGATCATCCGAGACCTCGTGACGGACGTGTCGTTCAACTACACCAAGGCCCGCGAGATCCCGTCGTTCAAGCCGCCGAAGGACCTCGCCCCCGGCGAGTACCGGATGCAGCAGATCGACGTGGAGCGCTCGCAGGAGTTCCGCAAGTGCATCGAGTGCTTCCTGTGCCAGGACACCTGCCACGTGATCCGCGACCACGAGGAGAACAAGGAGGCGTTCGCCGGGCCGCGGTTCCTGATGCGGGTCGCCGAACTGGAGATGCACCCGCTCGACGAGGGCGGTCGGACCGTCGCCGCGCAGGAGACCCACGGGCTCGGGCTGTGCAACATCACCAAGTGCTGCTCCGAGGTGTGCCCGGAGCACATCAAGATCACCGACAACGCCCTGATCCCGATGAAGGAACGGGTCGCGGACCGCAAGTACGACCCCGTCGTCTGGCTGGGCAACAAGATCTTCCGTCGCCAATCGTGAGCCTGAACTCCACCTGATCGTGTGCGTTTGAACTGGTTGCCTGCTGTCGAGATCTGGCTACCGTTGGTGGTGGCGGCATGCGATCGGGGAGGTGGACATGTCCGGAAGCGATGGTGAGGGGTCGAGCGGTTGCGACGGCGGCACGTCGTCGTGACGTTCGTGAGCGGGCTGCTCCCGCGGTGAACCACGAAGGGCGTTCCCGGACCTCCGGGGGCGCCCTTCGCCGTTTCGTCACGCGGCTCGCCTGGGTGCCCCCACGGTTCTGCGGTGATCACACGGCGTTATGCCTACTTGCCCGGAATGGCGCACTGCATTCATCCCGTATGGAGTATTGCTGCCGCACTGCGCCCTGAGTAGCTTCGATCTTGTACTGATTGGGGAAATTGGTCAGGGGGGATTGTGTCTTGCAAGAAGTTTATTAGTGCTGCGATCATGTCGGCAGCGTTGTTGGGGGCTGGAATTGGTGTCGCACCGGTCGCGTCGGCTTCCGCAGGTGCGGCTTCCGCGCCTGTTGTCGCTGCTGAGGGCGGGGTTCACGCGTCCGCCTGGAAGCTGGTGACCTTGTGGTCGTACTCCGCGGTTGGGCTGCGCGCGTGCCAGATCGAGGGGGAGTCGTACGCCGACGGGTCCACGGGTTACTACTGCGAGGAGACCTGGTACAACAACGTCCTCTACTGGGGCCTGTACGTCGGCCCGTGATTTCTGCGGCTCATTCTCGATGAAACGCGTTCACGTGTGGATCGTGATTTCATCCGAATAGATCGTGGTTTTCGCTGATAACGCACGAAAGGGTGGCTCCGAAGTCGGAGCCACCCTTTCGTGCGAGTCGAACGGAGGTCAGGCGCCCGTCGTCGCCCCAGCGGGCGCGATGTCCTCGACCGGGACCGCCGTCTGGACCTTCTTGTTCCGCCGGTTTCGCTTCTCCAGGTAGTTCGCGAGCAGCGTCAGCAGGAGGCACATGGTGATGTACATGGCGCCCACGATGATCGTGATCGGCACGAGGGGCCTGCCGAACTGGCCCTGCGAGCCGATGAAGCGCGCGTAGTACAGCAGTTCCTCGTAGGTGATGATGAAGCCGAGCGCGGTGTCCTTCAGCAGCACCACGAGCTGGCTGATGATCGTCGGCATCATCGAGCGCAGCGCCTGCGGCAGCAGCACGAGCACCATGACCTGGGTCTTGCGCATGCCCAGCGCGTACGCGGCCTCGGTCTGGCCCTTGGGCAGCGACTTGATGCCCGCGCGGAAGATCTCGGCCAGCACCGAGCCGTTGTAGAGCATGAGGCTCAGCACGACGACCGTGAACGGCGTCATCTTCACCCCGACCTGCGGGAGGCCGTAGTAGAAGGTGAACATCATGATCAGCAGCGGGACCGCGCGGAAGAACTCGACGACCACCGAGGACGGGCCCCGGAAGATCGCGTGCTCGGAGAGGCGGCCCGCGGCGAAGAACGCCCCGAAGACCATGGCCAGCACCGCGCCGAGCGCGAAGGCCTTCAGCGTGTTCAGCAGGCCTTCGATCAAGCCGATCTGGATGGTCTCGTACTGCAACCACTCCCAGAGCCGCGGCTCGAACTGGCCGCTGTCGGCGAACCGGTAGACGATGAAGCCCAGCAGGCCGACCACGCCGAGCACGCCGACCACCGCGAGCACCCGGTGGCGGAATCGAGCCCTCGGGCCGGGTACGTCGAAAAGGACCGAGCTCATCGGGCCACGCTCCAGCGCTTCTCAAGGCTGCGTTGCAGCAGGGTCAGCGGGATCACCAGCAACACGAAGAAGAACGCCACCCAGCCGAGCCCGACGAGCGTGTCGGCGCCCGCCTCGGACAGCGAGTAGCTGATCGACCCGGCGTCCTGGACCGAGAAGCCCGCCGCGACCGTCGTGTTCTTCAGCAGTGCGATCATGGTGCTCACCAGCGGCGGGACGACGGCGCGCAGGGCCTGGGGCAGGACGACGCTCGCGAGCATCTGCGAGAACGTGAGTCCCAGCGCCCGCGACGCCTCGGCCTGGCCGACCGGCACGGTGTTGATGCCCGAGCGGACGACCTCGCACACGAACGCGGACGTGTAGAGCGTCAGCGCGACGATCGCCGTGGGGTCGGGATCGAGTTTCAGGATCTTCAGCAGGGGATAGGCGAACGTGAAGAAGAAGAACACCAGCGTGAGCGGTGTGTTGCGCAGCATGCCGACGTAGGTGGTGGCGGCCGCGCGGAACACCGGTACCGGGCTGACCCGCAGCATCGCCAGGAAGGTGCCCAGGATGAGCGACCCGACGGCCGAGAACGCGAACAGCTTGAGAGTCGTGCCGAACGCGCTCAGGAAAAGGCTGGAAAAGTTGGTGAGGACGCTCATCGGGGTTCCTTGCCGGAGGGCTCAAGAGGAATGGCCGGTGACCAGCCCGCAAAAGGCGTGGTCACCGGCCACTCTCGTGGGTCAGTAGCGCTCGATGATCGGCTTGGTCGCCGCGGAGCCGGACTTGCCCAGCGTGTTGTCGTAGATCGTCTGCCAGGTGCCGTCCTTCAGCGCCGCCTCCAGCACGTCGAAGAACTTGCCGCGCAGGGCGGTGTCCTCCTTCGACAGGCCGATGCCGTACGGCTCCAGGGAGAACGGCTTGCCGACGACCTTGAACTTGTCGGGGTCCTGAGCGGCGAAGCCCTTGAGGATCGCGTCATCCGTGGTGACGGCGTCGACCGCGCCCTCGGCCAGCTTGCTCACGCACTGCGAGTAGAGCTGGAACTCGGTGATGTTCTCCGGCTCGGTCAGGTTCTCGTCCCGGATCTTCTTGATCGGGGTCGACGCCGTCGCGGAGCAGACCTTCTTGCCCTTGAGGGTGTCCTTGCCGGTGATGGACGTGTCGTCCTTGCGCACCAGCAGGTCCTGACCGGCCGTGTAGTACGGGCCTGCGAAGGCGATCTTTTCCTTGCGAGCAGCGTTGATCGTGTACGTGCCGACGTAGTAGTCGACGTCGCCGTTGATCAGGGCCTGCTCACGACCGGCGGACGCGACCGCCTTGTAGTCGATCTTGTCCTCGGCGTAGCCGAGCTTCGCGGCCATCAGCTTCGCGATCTCGATGTCGAAGCCGCTGTACTTGTTCGTCGTCGGGTCCTTGAAGCCCAGGCCGGGCTGGTCCTCCTTGACGCCGATGATGACGCGGCCACGCGCCTTGATCTTCTCGAACGTCGGCGAGCCGTCGATCTTCACGTCCGTGGCGGCTGCCTGGGAAGGGGCGGTACCGCCGGTGTCTCCGGGGGTGCCTTCCTTGCCACATGCGGTCAACGCCAGGCCGCCGGCAAGCAGCACCGCCGCAAGGGTACGAGCCCTCATCGTCCTTCTCCTGCTCTTGTAGATCAGACGACGCCTGTCGGGGCGTCGCGAAATGCCGAGACTTCAGTGGGTGAGGATCTTGCCAAGGAAGTCCTTCGCGCGGTTGGACTTCGGCGCCGAGAAGAACTCCGTCGGCGTCGAGTCCTCGACGATCTCGCCATCCGCCATGAAGATGACGCGATCGGCGGCTTTCCGGGCGAACCCCATCTCGTGGGTGACCACGAGCATGGTCATGCCTTCCTTGGCCAGCGTCGTCATGACGTCCAGCACCTCCTGGACCATTTCCGGGTCCAGCGCGGAGGTGGGTTCGTCGAACAGCATGACCTTCGGGCGCATGGCCAGCGCGCGCGCGATGGCGGCGCGCTGCTGCTGGCCACCGGAGAGCTGTGCGGGGAACTTCTCGGCCTGGTTGGCGATGCCGACCCGCTCCAGCAGCTCCGTGGCGTGCTCCAAGGCCTCGTTCGACGGCACCTTGCGCACCTTCGTCGGGGCGAGCAGCACGTTGTCGACGATGCTCTTGTGCGCGAACAGGTTGAACGACTGGAACACCATGCCCACGTCGGCGCGCAGGCGGGCGAGCTCCTTGCCCTCGGCCGGGAGCGGCTGTCCGTCGACCTCGATCGTCCCGGAGTTGATGGGCTCCAGGCGGTTGATCGTGCGGCACAGCGTCGACTTGCCGGAGCCGGAGGGGCCCAGGACGACGACCACCTGGCCCTTGGGCACCTCCAGGTTGACGTTCTTCAGAACGTGCAGAGGGCCGAAGAACTTGTCCACGCCCGCCATCTTGATCATCGGCGGTGCGGGATTGGGGGCAGTCATCCGATCCTCCAACTGGCAATTGTCAGCGCTGGGCAAAACCTAGGTGTGCGCCACCACACCAGTCCACGACATTGAGCAAGACTTAGGGTCTCAACTCTGTCACAGGTCGGCGACCCCTACCCGAGAGGGACCACAGTGCGTGTGCTGCTCGTCGAGGATGACGACCGTGTCGCAGAAGCGCTGGTCCCGGCGCTGACCCGACGCGGTTTCACCGTGGATCGTCAAGCTACAGGTAGGGGTACTCTGGATCGATTGTTAGGGGTGGATGTGGTCCTGCTGGACCTCGGACTGCCCGATGTGGACGGTGTGACGCTGTGCCGCAGCATCCGCGCGGCGAGCGACGTGGCCATCATCGTGGTGTCCGCGCGCGGCGAGATCGACGACCGGATCCTCGGTCTGCACGCGGGCGCGGACGACTACCTGGTGAAGCCCTACGACGTGGGGGAGCTGGTGGCGCGCGTGCACGCGGTGCGCAGGCGGCGCGGCGACCCGGTGGGCGTCGGCGGCACCGGGTCCGAGGTGTTCACCGTCGGCGACGTGCGCGTCGACCTGGCCAGGCACGAGGTGACCGTCGCGGGCTCGGTCGTGGCGCTCTCGCGCAAGGAGTTCCAGGTGTTGGCGCTGGTCGTGGCCGCGGGCGGCGCGGTCTGCACCCGTGAGCGCATCCTCGCCGAGATCTGGGGCCGCACCTGGTCGGGCGCGAACCGGACGCTCGACGTCCACGTCGCCACCCTGCGGACCAAGCTCGGCCGGTCGGACCTGCTGGAGACCGTGCGCGGCGTCGGCTACCGGCTCGGCACCCCCGGTTCGGGCCGCTGACGTGCGGTCGCGGCTCCTCGGCATCGTGCTGGCGCTGGTCGTGCTGGTGCTGCTCGGCCTCGGCCTCCCGCTGGGGAGGGGTGTGGCCGCCGCCGAGCAGCAGGAGCTGTTCCTCGACCGGCTCACCGACACGAGCCGGTTCGCCTCCGTCGCCCAGCAGACGCTGATCGACGGCCAGCCGAAGCTGCTGGAACCGGCGATGCGGCGGTACGAGGAGGTCTACGGCATCGCCGTCGTCCTGCTGGACCGCGACCGCAACGTGCTGGCCACGTCGAGCGAGGACGTCGACGTGACCGGCGAGGGCGTGCCGGACATGATCGCGGGCGCGCTGGTCGGACGCCTGCCGTCGGCACCGCCGGTGCTGATGCCGTGGGACCGGGAGCAGCTCGTGCTGGCCGAACCGGTGCTCATCGGCGGTGAGGTGCGCGGCGCGGTCGTCACGTTCTCGCCGACCGACAAGTCCCGGAGCCAGGTGCTGATCTGGTGGAGCGTGCTGCTCACCGGCAGCGCGCTCGTGCTCGCGCTGGGCGTGCTCGCGGCGCTGCCGCTGGTCAGGTGGACGCTGCGGCCGGTGCAGCGGCTCGACGACGCGACGGGCAAGCTGCTGGCCGCCGTCGTGTCCGGCCGTCCCGTGACCCCCGTCGGCAGTTCGAGCGGGCCGCCCGAGCTGCGGCAGCTCAGCCGGTCGTTCGACCAGATGGCCGCGAACGTCGGCGACGCGCTCGCCGCGCAGCGCGCGTTCGTCGCGGACGCGTCGCACCAGCTCCGCAACCCGCTGACGGCGCTGAAGCTCCGACTGTCCAACCTGGAGGGTCACGTCGACGCCGAAGCCGAGGTGCACCAGGTCGCCGCGCTGGCCGAGGCCGACCGGCTCAACCGCATCCTGGACGAGCTGCTGTCGATGGCGCGCGCCGAGTCCAGCTCCGTCGACCCGGTCGTGGTCGACGTCGACCGCGCCGTCGCCGGACGGCTGTCGGCGTGGCAGCCCGCCGCCGTGGCCAAGAACGTGCACCTCGTCCTGGACGGCGAACCCGGCGGCACGGCGCTCGCGCCGCCGCGCGGGGTCGAGGCGATCCTCGACGCGCTGCTCGACAACGCGTTCAAGTTCACCCGCGAGGACACCCTCGTGCACGTGGACGTCCGCCGCCGCGACGGCTGGGTGAAGATCTCGGTCCGCGACCAGGGCCCCGGCCTGGAACCGGACGAGCTGGACCGCGCGACCGACCGGTTCTGGCGCAGCCAGGCCCACCAGAACGTGTCCGGCTCCGGCCTCGGCCTGTCGATCGTGCGGCGCGTCGTCGAGCGCGTCGACGGCGAGGTCGTGCTGGAGAGCCCCGAGGACGGCGGTCTCGCCGTGATCGTGACGATCCCGGCGGTCGACTAGACCTTGGAGCCCCGGTAGTAGCGGAGCGCTCCGGGGTGCAGGGGGAGCGGCGTGGTCTCGATGGCGGCGCGGATCTCGATGGAGCGGGCGGCGGGACTCGCCGCCTCCAGCCGGGGCTGCGCCTTGAACAGGCCGCCCACCAGCGCTTCGGCCGCCTCGTCGCTCATGAGGTCGTTCACCAGCAGGAAGTTGCGGACGACCAGCGTGGTCACGGCCTTGCCCGGCTTGTCCGGCTGGCTGTAGGCCGACGCGGGCAGCGTCGCCGAGCCGTACACCGGGAACTGCCTGCGCAGCTCGGGCAGCACGTCGCTCAGGTCGAGCATCTTCACCTTCACCGACTGGGCGAGCTGCGTGACCTGCTGCGTCGGCAGGCCGCCCGACCAGATGAACGCGTCCAGCGAGCCCGCGAGCATCGCCTCGCTCGCCTCGTTCAGGTCGAGGTGCTGGACCCGCAGGTCGGTGTCCGGCGAGATCCCCGCCGACGCCAGCAGCCGGTCGGCGATCAGCCGCACGCCCGACGTCTCCGACCCGATCGACACCCGCAGGCCCTTCAGGTCCACGAGCCGGGTCACCACGAGGTCGTCCCGGACCACCACCTGGAGGTAGTCGTCGTGCATCCGGGCCAGCGCGTACAGCTTGCGCTTGCCCGGCTCGTCGACCGCGGCCCGCTCCGCCGCGTCGGCCTGCGAGAACCCGACGTCGGCGAGCCCGGCGCGCAGCCGCTGGAGGTTGTCGACCGAGCCCTTGGTCGCCGCGACCTGCGGGTGCTCGATGCCGAGCTGCTCGGTCCACGCGTCGGCCAGCGCCGCGCTCAACCGGTTGTAGACGCCCTTCTCGACGCCCGACGCCATGGTCAGCTTGAGCGCCGCCAGGTCGTTCCCGCACGCGCTCAACGCCATGGCGGCCAGGGCCAACACGGCCCCGGCCGCGTGTACCCGCCGCCCTGTTCCCGCCACCTGCGCATCGTGTCACGTTCGCGCTCTACCCTGAACCCGACGGAAGGATGGCCGCAGTGACCCGCAGTTACCAGATTCGCACGTTCGGGTGCCAGATGAACGTGCACGACTCCGAGCGCCTCGCGGGCCTGCTGGAGGACGCCGGCTACGCGCCCGCCACCGGGGACGACGCGCCGGACGTGGTCGTGTTCAACACCTGCGCGGTCCGGGAGAACGCCGACAACAAGCTGTACGGGACGCTGGGGCACCTCGCGCCCGCCAAGACCGCGAACCCGGACATGCAGATCGCCGTCGGCGGCTGCCTGGCCCAGAAGGACCAGAAGGAGATCGTCCGCCGCGCGCCGTGGGTGGACGTCGTCTTCGGCACCCACAACCTGGGGTCGCTGCCGGTGCTGCTCGAACGCGCCCGGCACAACCAGGAGGCCCAGGTCGAGCTGCTCGACTCCCTGGAGACCTTCCCGTCGACCCTGCCCGCGAAGCGCGACTCGGCGTACTCGGGCTGGGTGTCGGTGTCGGTGGGCTGCAACAACACGTGCACGTTCTGCATCGTCCCGTCGCTGCGCGGCAAGGAGAAGGACCGCCGCCCCGGCGACGTGCTCGCCGAGGTCCAGGCGCTGGTGGACCAGGGCGTGCTGGAGGTGACGCTGCTCGGCCAGAACGTCAACTCCTACGGCGTCGAGTTCGGCGACCGGCTCGCGTTCGGCAAGCTGCTGCGCGCGACGGGCGCGATCGAGGGCCTGGAGCGCGTGCGGTTCACGTCGCCGCACCCGAAGGACTTCACCGACGACGTGATCGCGGCGATGGCCGAGACGCCGAACGTGTGCCACTCGCTGCACATGCCGCTCCAGTCCGGCTCCGACCGGCTGCTCAAGGAGATGCGCCGCTCGTACCGCTCGGCCAAGTACTTGTCGATCCTGGACAAGGTGCGCGAGGCGATGCCGGACGCGGCCATCACCACCGACATCATCGTCGGCTTCCCCGGCGAGACCGAGGAGGACTTCCAGGCGACCCTCGACGTCGTCCGCCGGTCGCGGTTCACCAACGCGTTCACGTTCCAGTACTCCAAGCGCCCTGGCACGCCCGCCGCGTCGCTGCCGGACCAGTTGCCGAAGAAGGTCGTGCAGGAGCGCTTCGACCGGCTGATCGAGCTCCAGGAGGCCATGGCGCTGGAGCTGAACCAGGAGCAGGTCGGCCGCAAGATCGAGGTGCTGGTCGCCACCGGCGAGGGCAAGCGGGACGCCGAGACCCTGCGACTCAGCGGACGCGCCCGCGACGGCCGTCTGGTGCACTTCACGCCCGGCGACGCGTCGGTGCGGCCCGGTGATGTCGTGGAGACCGTCGTGACCTACGGCGCGCCGCACTACGTGGTCGCCGACGGCCCGTTGATCAGCCATCGGCGCACCAAGGCCGGGGACCAGTCCGAGGCCGGTATCAAGCCCA
Organism: Umezawaea endophytica; assembly: GCF_025061645.1. Classification (GTDB taxonomy): domain Bacteria; phylum Actinomycetota; class Actinomycetes; order Mycobacteriales; family Pseudonocardiaceae; genus Umezawaea; species Umezawaea endophytica. The sequence goes on from NZ_JANYMP010000002.1 coordinate 722,781, forward strand.
AGACGCCCGGCACGGCGTTGGGCCTGCCCTCGTTCGGGGCTCCCGCGCCGCTGCCGGTGGTGGCCGGGTGCGGCGTCCAGTGACCGGTGAGTCCGATGATCTGTCCCGGTTGAGGGACGAGATCGACCAGGTGGGTGTCTCGGCGGCCAAGCGCGTCGATCCCGGTACCGGGGCGTTGGTGATCGCGGTGGCGGTGTTCGCGCTGCTCGTGGCCCAGTTGTTGCCTTGGGCGGGCGCGGCGCGGGGGTGGGAGATCCTGCTCGGCGAGATCCCCGACGGGGAGGTCGTGGGGGCGTTGCCGAAGATGTTCGCGTTTGCTTCGGTGATCGCTGGGGTTTTGTTGTCGGCGTTGAGTTTGATCCTGCGTCGGTGGGCGTTGGTGTGGTTTTGTGCGTTGGGGTGTTTTGTGGCTTCGGTTTCCGGGGTTTTGTCTATTTGGACGCAGCAGACGACTACTAGTCACGCGCCTGGGCCCGGGCCGGGGGTTGGGCTGATTGTTGCTGTGGTGGCGGTGGTTGTGTTGTTGGTGATGTGGCTTCGGTTGGCGGCTTCTCGGTCGGGGCTTTGAGGGTTGGTGGGTTGAGGGTCGGGTTGGTGGGGGTCTTTTGCCACCCCGCTCGCGCAATTGTCTCCATGGCTTTCCCGCTTTGTCAAGGCGGGAAAGATGCCTTGACAAAGCGGGAAAGCCATGAGGGCGCTGGGGATCGGGGCGGCGGCGGGGGAATGCAAAAGACCCGTAAACGTGCGGTGGTGCGGTGGTCCGGTTTAAGGCGCAGGTCGCGGCTCGGGTAGGTCGTCGGGTGCGGTTTGTGGCGTCCCGGCTTGGTCTGCCTGTGTCATCTTTTGCTCTAGAAATTGACCACGACGGCACTGCCACCTCTCGTAGTGCCAGAACCCCCCGCCCGCCCCGATCCCCAGCGCCCTCACTTCCCGTTTTCTTTGTCAAGGCATCTTTCCCGCCTTGACAAAGAAAACGGGAAGTAGAGATAATTGCGCGAGCGGGGTGGGCACAACGAAAAAACGGGCGCCCCCCAACCAGCAAGGGGCGCCCGTCCACAAAAAACCTACCGAGTAGCCACAGCCGCCTCAGCAGCAGACAACCACTCCCGCCACTGCTTGGCCTGCGCCTCAGCCTGCTCAGCCCGCCGCTTGTCCCCAGCCGACCGAGCCTTCTCAGCCTGAGCCTCGAACTGCTCCACCCGCTCCCGGAACTGCGCCACCCTGGCCTCGGCCTCGGGATCCGACCTGCGCCACTGCGCGTCGACAGCCCCGCGGACCTTCTCCTCGATCGCGCGCAGCTTCCCCTCCAGGTCGCGGACCCGCTCGCGGGGGACCTTCCCGATCGCGTCCCAGCGCTCCTGGATCTTGTAGAGCTGGTTCCTGGCGGCCTCCAGGTCGCCGGACGGGTCGATCGCCTCCGCCTCGGCCAGCAGCGCTTCCTTGAGCTGCGCGTTCGTGCCGAACTCCGCGTCGCGCTCGTTGAAGGCCTCGGATCGGCGGGCGAAGAACGCGTCCTGGGCGGCGCGGAAGCGCTGCCAGAGCACGTCGTCGGCCTCCTTGGGAGCCCGTCCCGCGGCCTTCCACTCGACCATGAGGTCCTTGTAGCGACCCGCCGTGGGGCCCCAGTCGTCGGACTGGATGAGCTTCTCGGCCTCTTCGACCAGTTCCTGCTTGCGGTTCTTCGCCACGCCGCGCTGGCGGTCGAGGTCCGCGAAGTGCGAGCCGCGACGGCGGTTGAACGCGTCGCGCGCCTTGGAGAACCGCCGCCACAACTGCTCGTCGGTCTTGCGGTCGACGCCGCGGATGGTCTTCCACTCGTCGAGGATCTGCCGCAGCCGGTCGCCGGTGGTCTTCCACTGGGTCGACTCGTTGGCGAGCGTCTCGGCCTCTTCGACCAGTTCCTGCTTGCGCGCCACGGACTGGGTGCGCGCGGCCTCCTTGGCCGTCTTGGCCTTCTCCAGGCCTTCCTCGGCCTTGGCCAGCACGTGGTCGACGCGCTTGGCCAGCGCCTCCAGGTCGCCGACGACCGCGGCGTCCTTCAGCGTCTCCCGCACGTGCTTCGCGCTCGTGAGCGCGTGCTTCGGGTCGCCCGCCCCGGAGGACAGCCGCGCCACGAGCAGCTCCACCTCGGTGCGCAGGTCGTCGAACCGGCGCGCGAAGTGCGCGAGGCCCTCCTCGGGCTCGCCCGCCTGCCAGGACCCGACGACCCGCTCGCCGTCGGCCGTCTTGACGTAGACGGTGCCGTCCGCGTCCACGCGTCCCCAGCGGTCAGGGTGGTCCGACGCCACGGGGACCGGCGGAGCGGCCACCGGGGCGCTCTCCTGCTTCGTTCCCTCGATCACCGTTGTCGTGCCGCCACTGTCACCAGTGGTCTCCGGTGTCGTCTCGTGCTCCGTCATCGCCGGCTTCCTCCTCGCCTGCCCACTTCGTGGTGCCCGTGCCAACCACGGGCGCCCCGCCACCGGCGGGGCCCAGCACCGAGTACCTGGACCGTCTCATCGTCTCCAGTACCCCGCGCGCATTCAAACAGGTCAGAGCTCAGCTCGGTACTGCGGTGTCGAAGATGGGTAGCGTCACCCGGTGTGATCCGACGTCTGGCGGTGCTGCCGCACCCGCCTCTCCTGGTGCCCGAGCTGGTCGGCGGGGCCGTGGACGAGACCGAACCGTTGCGTGCGGCGTGCCTCGCGGCGGCGCGGGAGCTGGTGGACAGCTCGCCCCACTGGGTGGTGATCGCGGGTGATCCGTCCGGTCGGAGGACGATCGGCCCGGACATCTCCGGGACGTTCCGGGGATACGGCGTAGATGTTCCGGTGGCCCTGTCGGCCGTCGAGTCCACTTCGGACCTCGCCCTGCCGTTGCCCGCGCTCGTCGCCGGGTGGTTGCGGGGCGCTGCGGGAGCGATGACCGTTCGGGTGGAATTGGTTCACCCGGACCTGCCGCCCGCCGAGTGCTTCGCGCTGGGCGGGGAACTCGCCGCCCGAGCGGGCGCGGCCGTCCTCGTCCTCGGCACGGGGTCGCACCGGCACGGTGACGCCTCCGTCGGCCGTCCCGACGACCGCGCCGGGCCGTTCGACGAGGGGGTGCGCGCGGCGCTGGCCGCCGCGGACCCGGAAGCGCTGCGCGGACTGGACCCCGCGCTCGCGGCGGAGCTGGGCGCGGACGGCCGGGCGGCGTGGCAGGTGCTCGCGGGCCTGGCCGAAGCGACCGGGCCGTGGCGGTGCACCCGTTCCGAGCTGCTCGTGCCCTACGGCGTCGGGTACCACTCGGCCGTCTGGGAAACTGGGGCGTGACCGTCCCCGTCGCCGTCGTCGGCCCCACCGCCACCGGCAAGTCCGACCTCGCCGTCCGCCTCGCGCTCGAACTCGGCGGCGAGGTGGTCAACGCCGACGCGATGCAGCTCTACCGGGGCATGGACATCGGCACGGCGAAGATCACCGAGGCCGAGCGGCACGGCGTCCCGCACCACCTGCTCGACGTGCTGGACGTGACCGAGACCGCCTCCGTCGCCGCCTACCAGCGGCACACCCGCGCCCTCGTCGAGGAGCTGCTGGCCAAGGGCACGACGCCGGTGCTCGTCGGCGGATCCGGCCTGTACGTGCAGGCCGTGCTGGACGACCTGAAGTTCCCCGGCACCGACGACGCGGTCCGCGCGCGGCTGGAGCGGGAACTGGCCGTCGTCGGCGGTCCCGCGCTGCACGCCCGGCTGGCCGAGCTGGACCCGGCCGCTGCGCTCGCGATCCTGCCCGGCAACGTCCGCCGCGTCGTGCGCGCGCTGGAGGTCATCGAGCTGACCGGGCAGCCGTTCTCGGCGAACCTGCCCAAGCCCGGCCCGGCCCTCTACGGCACGGTGCTCGTCGGCGTCGACCGCGAGGTGGCCGAGCTGGACGAGCGCGTCGACCTGAGGGTGCGGCGGATGTTCGAGGCGGGCCTGGTCGACGAGGTGCGGAAGCTGGAGGCCGTTGGTCTGCGCGACGGTCGCACGGCGGCGCGCGCGCTCGGCTACCAGCAGGTGCTGGCCGCGTTCGACGGCGAGCACGACCTGGAGGCCGCCGCGGAGGAGACGGCGAGGGCCACCCGCCGGTTCGTCCGCAGGCAGCGCTCCTGGTTCCGCCGGGACCAGCGGATCACCTGGTTTGACGCGGCAGGCCCAGACCTGGTCGGGGAAGTGCTGACCCTGCTGGCCCAGTAACCTGGTGCGCGTGGGCGGAGTGGAATTCCTCAAGGGGCACGGCACCGAGAACGACTTCGTGCTGCTGCCCGACCCGGACGGCGTGCTGGACCTGACCGAGGCGCGCGTGCGAGCGCTCTGCGACCGGCAGCGGGGCCTGGGCGCGGACGGCGTGCTGCGCGTCGTGAGGCCCGAGGTGGGTCCCTGGTTCATGGACTACCGCAACGCCGACGGCTCGATCGCGGAGATGTGCGGCAACGGCGTCCGGGTGTTCGCGCACTACCTCGTCGACGCGGGTCTCGTGCCCGAGGGCGAGTTCGTCGTCGGCACCCGCGGCGGGGAGAAGCCCGTCGTCGTGCACCCCGACGGCAGCGTCACGGTGGAGATGGGCCCCGTCCGGATCACCGGCACGTCCACCACCAAGACCACCGGGGCGGACTTCGCGGGCGTGGCGGTCGACGTGGGCAACCCGCACCTGGCGTGCGTGACGGACGTGCACATCGCGACCCTCGACCTGACCGAACAGCCCCACTTCGACCCGGCGGTGTTCCCGAACGGCGTCAACCTGGAGTTCGTCAACGTCCTGCGCGACGGCGTGCTGCGGATGCGCGTGCACGAGCGCGGCGTGGGGGAGACGCGGTCGTGCGGCACCGGCACGGTCGCCGCCGTGGCGTCCTGGCTGCACGGCGAGGGCCGCACGACCGGACAGGCCACCGTGGACGTCCTCGGGGGCCGGGTGGCCGTCGAGATCGGCGAGGGCCGCAGCACCCTCACCGGCCCGGCCGTGCTCGTCGCGCGCGGCGAGCTCGACCAGGCCTGGTGGGATTCGCTCTAGCGGTCGCCGACCTTCACCTGCACGGTCTCCAGACGGCCGACGTGCTCCTTGCCCACCACGTCGGGGTCGGACGTCGGCGCGGTGCAGACGATCAGCGTGTTGCCGACCAGCCCGACGGCGAAGCTGATCTGGGTGGTCTCGACGCGGTCGGTGATGGCGCCGCCCTCGACGATCCGCACGACCGCCGGTTGCAGGGCCGTCGCCACCCAGACGCCACCCTCGGCGTCGACGCAGATCCCGTCCGGCGCGATGACGTGCTCGCGCAGGTCGGCCCACACCCGCCGGTTGCTCAGCGAGCCGTCCTCGGCCACGTCGAACGCGGTCAGCCGGTACGCGAGCGTCTCCGCGACGAGCAGCGTGCCGTTGGGCAGCAGCACCGTGCCGTTCGGGAACTTCAGGTCCTCGGCGGCCACGCGGGTCGTGCCGTCCGGCTCCACGAGCGCGAGCGGCGTGCCCGGCGGGTCGTACGACGGGTCGAGGAGCGACTCGATGCCGTCGTCGGTGATCTTCTGGTGCAGGTCGAAGCCGAAGTTGCCCACGTAGGCGCGGCCACGCGCGTCGACCAGCATGTCGTTGGTGTGGAAGGTGGCGATGTCGAACAGGTCCGCGTGCAGCGCGAGCACCCCGTTCGGCTCCAGCCTGCGGACCGTCCGGTCCTTCATGGACACCACGAGCAGCCTGCCGTCCGGCAGCCAGCCGAGGCCGGAGGGCTGGCCGGGCAGCGAGCAGACGACCTGCTTCTCCCCGGAGTCGAGGTCGACGGTGAAGACGGCCTTCTCGTAGAAGTCCGAGAAGTAGAACTTGCCGTCCGGGCCGTGCCGGGGCGCTTCGCCGAAGTGGAGTCCGTCGAGGAGAACGGTCGTGTCAGCCATGGTCGGAAACGGTAGCCGCTTCGTCACGGGTCGTCCGCAGGGGCGAGAGCAGAATCCAGACGACGGCGAGAATCTGCCCGACCATGGCGATCCAGAGCGTCGTGCGCACGCCCGCCCAGCCGCCCAGCACACCGCCGATGAGGCCGCCGAGCGGGATCGTGCCCCACACCAGGAACCGGATGCTCGCGTTCATCCGGCCGAGCAGGTGGTCGGGGCACAGCGTCTGCCGGAAGCTGACCTGGCTGACGTTGTAGATGATCACGCCGTAGGCCGTGATCGCCATGCCCACCATGGAGAGCCCGACGCGCCAGTCGTTCGCGGTCAGCGGCAGCAGGAGGCCGAACGGCTGGGTGAACAGCATCGGCAGCCAGATCGCCCGCGTCCGGCCGAGCCGCTGGTTCCACCAGTTCGCCGTGACCGCGCCGAGCACGCCGCCCACGCCACCCGCGCTGAGCAGCAGCCCGACCACGCCCGCGGTCAGCCCGACCTCGCGGATCAGGAACAGGATCAGGACGGCCATTTCTAGGCCGGAGAAGAAGTTCGACGTGCCGGTGCAGCTCACGATGGCCCGCAGCGACCTGTTGTCGAACACGAACCGCAGGCCTTCCGCGATGTCGGTGCGCAGCTTGCGGCCCGTGTGCGGCAGGGGAGCGGGTTCGACGGTCTTGATCCGCCACAGGAACAGCGCTGAACTCAGGTAGCCGAGCCCGGTGGCGAGGACGCCGTTCGCGGCGCCGATCCACTGGGCGATGCCACCGGCGAGCGCGGGCCCCGACACCTCGGCGACGGATTGGCTCGCTTGGAGCTTCGAATTGCCCTCGACCAGGTGCTCCCGGCCGATCAGCGACGGCAGGTACGACTGGTAGGCGACGTCGAAGAAGACCGTGCACACCCCGACCAGCAGCGCGACCACGACGAGCTGCGACAGCGTCAGCACGCCCAACCACCAGGCGAGCGGCACGGACAGCAGCAGTCCGGCGCGCAGCAGGTCCGTCGTGATCATCAGCGGCCGTCGGCGCAACCGGTCCGCCCAGACGCCCGCGGGCAGTCCGATCAGCAGGAACGCGGCCGTGCCCGCCGCGTTGAGCACGCCCATCTCCCACGGCGTGGCGGCCAGCGTGGTCGCGGCGAGCAGGGGGAGGACGGTGCGCTCGATCGAGGAGCCGAACTGGCTGACGGTGTCGCCAACCCAGAGGAGCCGGAAGTCCCGGTGCGTCCAGAGAGCCATGGTGGGAGTGTCGCGGAAGTGATTGGAAAGAGTCAATCACTTATTCTGTGGACGTGCAGATGCGTAAAGCGACCCCCGAGGAGGCCGCCGCGCTGGCTTCGGCCGTGCGGCTGCGGATCATCCGGATCACCCACCTGGAGGCGCTCACCAACAAGGAGATCGCCGAGAAGCTCGCCAAGGACCCCGCCACGACGCTGCACCACGTGCGCAAGCTCGTGGCCACCGGCTTCCTGGAGGCCCAACCCGCCCGTTCCGGCAACCGGGGCGCCAAGGAGATCCCGTACCGGTCCACGGGGCTGTCCTGGCGCCTGGACGACGCCGGGATCGACGAGAGGCTCGCGGAGGCGATGCTCCAGGCGTTCCTCGGCGAGGTCGCGGACGTCGGGCCCGACGCGCTGGAGCAGACCAGGTTGGTGGTCAAGATCGATCCGGAGGAACTAAAGGACCGGCTCTATTCGTTGATGGAGGAGCTAGCCGCCCGACCGGTCGATCCAGACACACCGAGCACGGCCATCTACCTGGCCCTGTACCCCGGTGGTTAACCACTCGGCCGTGTGGGCGCTCCGTGGGACAATGAAGGGCAAATGACGGAAAACACGCTGAACAACGACACCACCGACTGGGCCGACGAGGACGAGAACCTGTCCACGGGCGACCTCGCACTGGCCGACCGCGCGGCACTGCGCCGCGTCGCCGGGCTCTCCACCGAACTCGAGGACATCACCGAGGTCGAGTACCGGCAGCTCCGCCTGGAGCGGGTGGTGCTCGTCGGCGTGTGGACCGAGGGCACGGTGCAGGACTCCGACGCGTCGATGGCCGAGCTGAAGCTGCTCGCCGAGACCGCGGGCTCCGAGGTGCTCGAAGCGCTGGTGCAGCGCCGCGACAAGCCGGACACGGCCACCTACATCGGCTCGGGCAAGGTCGCCGAGCTGCGCGACGTCGTGATCTCGTCCGGCGCGGACACGGTCATCGCCGACGGTGAGCTCTCGCCGGGCCAGCTCCGGCAGTTGGAGGAGAAGCTCAAGGTCAAGGTGGTCGACCGGACCGCACTGATCCTGGACATCTTCGCCCAGCACGCCAGCTCCCGCGAGGGCAAGGCGCAGGTCGAGCTGGCCCAGCTCCAGTACATGATGCCGCGACTGCGCGGTTGGGGTGAGTCGCTGTCCCGGCAGGGTGGTGGCGCGGGCGGCAGCGGCGGTGGCGTCGGCACGCGCGGTCCCGGTGAGACGAAGCTGGAGACCGACCGGCGCCGCATCCGGGCGCGCATCGCCAAGCTCCGCCGCGAGATCGCCGCGATGAGCACCACCCGCGAGACCAAGCGCGGCCGCCGCCACTCCGGCGAGGTCCCGAGCGTCGCCATCGCCGGGTACACGAACGCGGGCAAGTCCAGCCTGCTCAACGCGCTGACCGGCGCCGGTGTGCTGGTGGAGGACGCGCTGTTCGCGACCCTCGACCCGACCACCCGGCGCAGCGAGACGCCGGAGGGCCTGCCGTACACCCTGACCGACACGGTCGGGTTCGTCCGGCACCTCCCGCACCAGCTCGTCGAGGCGTTCCGCTCCACGCTGGAGGAGGTCGCCGAGGCCGACCTGCTCGTGCACGTGGTCGACGGCTCGGACGGCATGCCGGAGAAGCAGGTCAAGGCCGTGCGCGAGGTCATCGCCGAGATCAACGGCAAGCGCGACGACCCGATGCCCGCCGAACTGCTGGTGGTCAACAAGACCGACGCGGTGGGCGACCTGACGATCGCCCGCCTGCGCCACCTGTTCCCCGGCGCGGCGTTCGTGTCGGCGCACAGCGGCGAGGGCATCCCCGAGCTGCGGGAACGCATCTCCCAGTTGATCCCCCGCCCGGAGGTGACGGTCGAGGCGCTCGTGCCGTACGCGCGCGGCGAGATCGTCGCCCGCATCCACCGCGAGGGCGAGGTGCTGTCCGAGAAGCACACCGAGGAGGGCACCGAGCTGAGCGCACGCGTCCACCCGACGCTGGCCGCCCTGCTGGAGCAGTACGCCGTGGGAAGCCCCGCCTGAGCGTGCGCCTTCTCGCCTTAGTCGGAGTTCTGACGATCGTCACGGCCGGGTCCGCCACCGCGGACCCGGCCGCTCCGGTTCCGCTCTGCACCGTCACCGACCAACGCCTGGAAGAACTCTCCGGCCTGGCCTCGGACGGCGACCGCCTGTACGCGGTCAACGACAGCGACAACGGCACCATCGCCGTCCAGGTGATAGGCCGCGACTGCGAGATCCAGGACACCATCACCGCCCCGGTCAACCCGTTCGACGTGGAAGACCTGGCCCTGGGCCAGGACGGCAGGCTCTGGCTGGCGGACACAGGCGACAACGGCAAGTCCAGGGAAACCGTAGGACTGCACGCGGTCTCCCAGGACGGCACTTCAGAACTCTTCAGACTCACCTACCCGGACGGCAAGCACGACGCCGAAGCACTACTGCTGGACCAGCAGGGAATCCCGTACATCATCACCAAGGAAACCCTCGGCTCAGCACTGGTCTACCGCCCAACAGCCCCACTGGTACCGGGCACCACAGCACCACTGGAACAGGTCGCCAGGGTCTACATCAAGGGCACGGATACCCCAGGCGGCCCTCTGAAGAGTTCCGTGGTCACCCGAGTAGTCACCGGCGGAGCCGTCTCACACGACGGCAAAGTACTAGCGCTACGCACCTACACAGACGCCTACCTGTTCCCAATAACAGACGGCGACCTAGTCAAAGCCCTGGACGCGGAACCGGTGCAAATCCCACTACCAAACGAAGAACAGGGCGAAGCAATAACCTTCGACCCCGACGGCACCCTGCTCTCAGCATCGGAATTCGGCAAGAGCACAGAGTCAACCATCACCACGATCACGGGCGCAGCAGCACTGGCAACACCAGCACCACCATCCACAACAGCCCAACCAGCCCAAACAGGCGACAACGCCTCAGCAGCCCCACTACCCACCCAAGAAAAAACCGAACTGTGGCCAGCAATCGCCCTAGGCACAGCAGCCCTGGTCCTAATAGCCGCCTCCGTACGCCGCTCCCGCCGCAAGGCTTAAAACCCGCACCGCCGCACCACCATCACGGCACCGCCAGTGCCTGAATCTCGCACCGCACACTAACCGTCACGACGCCGGCAGTGCCTGAAACTCGCACCGCACCTCATCCGCCACGACGCCGGCAGTGCCCGAAAACCCGCACCGAACCCACCCGGCACGGCACCTTCCAACCAATCCCTGACCAGCCGGCGGCTTTTAATCCCTTACCCACACCCCCGGCCCACCCCACCCCCGGCCCGGCCCGGCCCAACAACCCCAACTACAGCCGACGCAGCACAGCCACAACCTTGCCCAGAATGCTCGCCTCATCACCCAAAATGGGCTCATACGCCGCGTTGTGCGGCATCAACCACACGTGCTCAGCCGTCCGCTTGAACGTCTTCACCGTCGCCTCACCGTCGATCATCGCCGCCACCACGTCCCCGTTGTCCGCGGTGGGCTGCTGACGAATCACCACCCAGTCCCCATCGGTGATGGCGGCGTCGACCATCGAATCCCCGACGACCTTCAGCAGGAACAGCTCCCCCTCGCCCACGATCTCGCGCGGTAGCGGGAACACGTCCTCGATCGACTCCTCGGCCAGGATCGGCCCACCGGCCGCGATCCGGCCCACCATGGGCACGTACGCGGGGGTCGGCTTGTGGCTCGGGTCCATGCCCGCGTCGATCTCGGTCGGCAGCACGCCGACGGCGCGCGGCCGGTTCGGGTCGCGGCGCAGGAAGCCCTTGCGCTCGAGCGCGCGGAGCTGGTGGGCCACGGACGAGGTGGACGTCAGGCCGACGGCCTCACCGATCTCGCGGACGCTGGGCGGGTAGCCGAAGCGGTCCAGCCAGTCCCTGATGACGTCGAGCACCTTGCGCTGGCGGAGCGTGAGACCCGCGTTGCCCGCGATGTCCGTCTGCTGGGTGAGGGCGGGGTCACCGGCCGCGGTGTCCTGGTCCTCGGTCGTCTTGCGCACCACGGTGCTTCCTCCTCACCGGTCCCGATCGCCCAGGCCGGATATCCGTCGATCTTCGAACTTCGACGGTAGTCGCAGTTCATGTCCAGATCAAACACCTGTTCGAAGTAATCACCGGCGTGTTGTCGATATTTGCCGCCCGGAGTGGTAGACATTCGCACGGACGTTCGATCGAACCTGTGTTCGATCTTGTTCGGTTGACCTGCGATGGAGGCGTCATGGCGGTGCTCATTGGGACCCGGTCGGGCTTCGAACTGGTCGACGAACCCGACGTGCGGGACGCCTCGCCCGGACGGGGGCTCCGGCCAGGTCCCAGGGTGCTCCGGCGGTTCGAGGTCGGCGATGGCCGGAGGCCCGCGTCGAGGGCTCGGCAGGTCTCCGCGCCTGCTACGGCGGACGTGGTCGAGTGCGCTCCCGAACGGCCCGCGCGCGGAGCGGTGCTACGCCTGGTCGCCATGTGCTTGCTCGCGGTGGTCGCCGCGGTCTGCGTGGGGCTGCTCTACCTCTACGCGTCGGGCGCGACGAGCGTTCCCGAGACGACGGGCATCGCGTACGTCCAAGTGGGTGAGTCGCTGCACGACATCGCCGTGCGCAGTGCTCCGAACAGCGACCCGGACGCCGTCGTCGAGCGCATCCGTGAACTCAACCGGATGGCGGATTCGCGCGTCGTCCCCGGTCAGCCGTTGATCGTTCCCCAGGGCGTTGTCGAACCCGCCCCCTAGCGTCCCCTACTCCGCGTCGTGGACCGGTTGTTCCACCAAACGGGTGTGGCGCGTCGGTTTGCCATCACGTTGTGTTCTGACATAGGTTTACCCCTACATCTAGTGGTGAGACCGGCTCAAGTAGTCCACAGGTTGTGGGTAACCAGACCAGTGTGGCTGCTGCGGACGGTGCTGCCCTGGGAAGGGGTGAGCAGGGGTGCGGTGTCCGTTCTGCCGGCATTCGGATTCTCGCGTGGTCGACTCCCGCGAGGCTGACGAGGGCCAGGTCATCCGTCGCAGGCGGTCCTGCTCCTCGTGCAGTCGTAGGTTCACCACCGTGGAGGAAGCCGTCCTCGCGGTCGTGAAGCGCTCCGGCGTCACGGAGCCGTTCAGCCGGGACAAGGTCGTCAACGGTGTCCGCCGGGCCTGCCAGGGCCGTCCCGTGGACGAGGACGCGTTCCAGTTGCTCGCCCAGAAGGTCGAGGAGTCGATCCGCTCGACCGGCAGTGCCGAGATCCCCAGCCACGAAGTGGGCCTGGCGATCCTCGGGCCCTTACGGGAGCTCGACGAGGTCGCCTACCTGCGTTTCGCGAGCGTCTACAGGTCCTTCTCGTCCGTCGAGGACTTCGAGAAGGAGATTTCCGATCTTCGTACGGCGCGGGAAGACGAACCGCGTCCGTAGTTCCAGTTATTCGCACGTTGACCGCATCGGACGGGGAATTCCGGACGTGGCCGTGCAACCCAGTTTCAGCACAATAGGGAGACACCGGGCATGACGGAGACCGTCAGCGGCGCAGGCAAGAAGACAGCCGCGCGCAACGGCAGTGGGGACAAGCGCGGGGCCGCCGCGCTGAAGGTGCGCCGGGTCTACACGACCGAGGGCAAGCACCCGTACGACGAGGTGACCTGGGAGCACCGCGACGTCGTGATGACGAACTGGCGCGACGGCACGGTGAACTTCGAGCAGCGCGGCGTCGAGTTCCCCGCCTCGTGGTCGCTCAACTCCACGAACATCGTGACCAGCAAGTACTTCCGCGGTGCCGTCGGCAGCGCGCAGCGGGAGACCAGCCTGCGCCAGCTCATCGACCGCGTCGTGAAGACGTACGTGGCCGCGGGCGTCAAGCACGGCTACTTCGCGACCGAGGCCGACTCGGTGGTCTTCGAGCACGAGCTCACCTACATGCTGTTGCACCAGGTGTTCAGCTTCAACTCCCCGGTGTGGTTCAACGTCGGCACCAGCTCGCCGCAGCAGGTCAGCGCGTGCTTCATCCTCGCGGTCGACGACACCATGGAGTCGATCCTCAACTGGTACCGCGAAGAGGGCCTGATCTTCAAGGGCGGGTCCGGCGCGGGCCTGAACCTGTCCCGCATCCGCTCCTCCAAGGAGCTGCTGTCCTCCGGCGGCACCGCGTCCGGCCCGGTCTCGTTCATGCGCGGCGCCGACGCGTCCGCGGGCACCATCAAGTCCGGTGGCGCCACCCGCCGCGCGGCCAAGATGGTCGTCCTCGACGTGGACCACCCGGACGTCGAGGAGTTCATCGAGACGAAGGCGCGCGAGGAGGAGAAGATCCGCGTCCTCCGCGACGGCGGCTTCGACATGGACCTGGGCGGCAAGGACATCGTGTCCGTGCAGTACCAGAACGCCAACAACTCCATCCGCGTCTCGGACGAGTTCATGAACGCCGTCGAGTCCGGCGGCCAGTTCGGCCTGCGCGCCCGCCAGACCGGCGAGGTGATCGAGAAGGTCGACGCGAAGGACCTGTTCCGCAAGCTCGCCAAGGCCGCGTGGGAGTGCGCCGACCCCGGCATCCAGTACGACGGCACGATCAACGACTGGCACACCTGCCCCGAGTCGGGCCGGATCACCGCGTCCAACCCGTGCTCGGAGTACATGCACCTGGACAACTCGAGCTGCAACCTGGCGTCGCTGAACCTGATGAAGTTCCTGCGCGAGGACGGCACGTTCGACGCGGGCACGTTCGCCCAGGCCGTCGAGATCGTCATCACCGCGATGGACATCTCCATCTGCTTCGCGGACTTCCCGACCGAGCCCATCGGCGAGACCACCCGCAAGTTCCGCCAGCTCGGCATCGGCTACGCCAACCTCGGCGCGCTGCTGATGGCGACCGGCCACGCGTACGACTCCGAGGGCGGCCGTTCGCTCGCCGCCGCCATCACCTCGCTGATGAACGGTGTCGCCTACCGGCGTTCCGCCGAGCTCGCGGGCATGGTCGGCCCGTACGAGGGCTACGCCCGTAACGAGGACGCCCACAAGCGCGTCATCCGCAAGCACGCCGCCGCCAACGACTCCATCCGCACGCTGGGTGGCAATGACGGCTCCGTGCACAAGGTCGCGACGCGGGCGTGGCAGGAGGCCATCGAGATCGGTGGCCGCAACGGGTGGCGCAACGCGCAGGCCTCCGTGCTCGCGCCCACCGGCACCATCGGCCTGATGATGGACTGCGACACCACCGGCATCGAGCCCGACCTCGCGCTGATCAAGTTCAAGAAGCTCGTCGGCGGCGGCTCCATGCAGATCGTCAACCAGACGGTGCCGCGCGCCCTGACCGCCCTGGGCTACCAGCAGGAGCAGGTCGAGGCGATCGTCGAGCACATCGCCGAGCACGGCAACGTCGTGAACGCGCCGAGCCTGCGCCCGGAGCACTACGAGGTCTTCGACTGCGCCATGGGCGAGCGGTCCATCGCCCCCATGGGCCACGTGCGGATGATGGCGGCCGTGCAGCCGTTCATCTCCGGCGCGATCTCCAAGACGGTGAACATGCCGGAGAACGCGACGGTCGAGGACGTCGAGGAGATCTACTTCCAGGGCTGGAAGATGGGCATCAAGGCCCTCGCGATCTACCGCGACAACTGCAAGGTCGGCCAGCCGCTGTCCGCGGGCAAGGGCGCCAACACCGGTGGCGAGGCGACCGCGTCGACCGCGCCGAAGGTCGAGACCGTCGTCGAGTACCGCCCGGTCCGCAAGCGCCTGCCGAAGAAGCGCCCCAGCCAGACGGTGTCGTTCACCGTCGGCGGCGCCGAGGGCTACCTGCACGCCGGTTCGTACCCGGACGACGGCCTCGGCGAGATCTTCGTCAAGCTCGGCAAGCAGGGCTCGACCCTCGCGGGCGTGATGGACGCGTTCTCCATGTCCATCTCCGTCGGCCTCCAGTACGGCATCCCGCTGGAGTTCTACATCTCGAAGTTCCAGAACCTCCGCTTCGAGCCCGCGGGCATGACGGACGACCCCGACGTCCGCATCGCGACCAGCGTCCTGGACTACCTGTTCCGCAGGCTGGCCCTGGACTACCTGCCCTACGAGAAGCGTTCGCAGCTCGGCATCTTCACCGCCGACGAGCGCACCGCCACGGTCGCCAACGAGTACGGCGGCGGCGCCGACGTGGACATCGTCGGCCTCCAGACCTCCGTGGACGCCAGCCCCGCGAAGGAAGCCAAGCCCAGCAAGCAGGACACGCGCGTCGGCAGCTCCACCGAGCTGCTCGAACTGCACCTCGGCACCACCGCCGACGCCCCGCTCTGCATGACCTGCGGCACCAAGATGCGCCCCGCGGGCTCGTGCTACCTGTGCGAAGGCTGCGGCAGCACGTCCGGTTGCAGCTAGTCACCCGAACCTGACGAGGGCGGTCCCGATCCGGGGCCGCCCTCGTCGGCGTTTACCGGTAGTCACTCCAGAACGCGACGAGTCCGAACGGCGGTGGCAGGCGGGAAAAGCTGATCATCGTCCGGTCGGGTGACGTCTGCGGCGCTTAATTCATCAAGTGTTGAGTTTCTCGCCGAACGCTCGTAACCTCGCCGTCATGGACGCAGTGGGCACCAGCACCGACCTCATCCGCGACTTCGCCGACATCGACGCGGGCATGCTCGCCGCGGTCGGTGGCAAGGCGGCGAACCTGGGCGAACTCACCGCCGCCGGGCTGCCGGTGCCGCCGGGGTTCTGCGTGACCACGGAGGCGTACCGGAGGGTCGCCGAGGCGGCGGGCATGGACGACCTGCTTGCCGGGCACGTCGAAGCGGTCAAGGCGCGGGAGCTGCTGCTGGCCGCGCCGATGCCGGACGACGTCCGGGACGCGCTGCTGGCCCAGTACGCCCGGCTCGGCGAGGACGTGCCGGTGGCGGTGCGCTCGTCGGCGACGGCCGAGGACCTGCCGTTCGCGAGCTTCGCGGGGCAGCAGGACACCTACCTCAACGTGGTGGGGCCGGACGCGGTGATCGACGCGGTGCGCCGGTGCTGGGCGTCGCTGTGGACCGACCGGGCGGTGGCCTACCGGGACAGCAACGGCATCGACCACCACGTGGTGCGGCTCGCGGTCGTGGTGCAGGAGATGGTGCAGTCGGCCGTGGCGGGGGTGCTGTTCACCGCGAACCCGGTGACCGGCAGGCGCCGGGAGGCCGTCATCGACGCCAGCCCCGGACTCGGCGAGGCGGTCGTGTCCGGCGCGGTGAACCCCGACCACTTCGTCGTCGACACCGAGACCGGCGCGATCCTCGAACGCAGGCTGGGGGACAAGCGGCTGGTGATCCGGTCGCTGCCCGGCGGTGGCACGGAACAGGTCGAGCACGCGCAGGACGGCGCGTGCCTCACCGACGAGCAGGTCGGTCACCTGGCCGAACTCGGGTCACGGGTGGAGGCGCACTACGGCGCGCCGCAGGACACGGAGTGGGCGCTCGACGCCGAAGGCGTGCTGTGGCTGACGCAGGCCCGACCGATCACCACGCTGTTCCCGCTGCCGGCCGACGCGACGGCCGACGACCCGCGGGTGTACTTCTGCTTCAGCGTCGCCCAAGGGCTCGAACGGCCGATCACGCCGTCCGGGATGGCGGCGTTCCGCCTGCTGTCGTCCGGGATGTCCGACCTGTTCGGGTTCCCCGTCGCCCACCGGGTCGACGGCGCGCGGCCGTTCCGCGAGGCCGGTCAAAGGCTGTTCGTCGACGCGACCACGTTCCTCCGCAGCAAGCCGGGGCAGGTGATCGCGCCCCGCGTGCTCGACGTGATGGAGGCGCGGTCGGCGGTGGTGCTGCGCGGGCTGTTCGACGACCCGCGGTTCTCCGTGCTGCACCCGTCGTGGCGGCCGTTCCTGCGGCGGTTCCTGAAGGTCGCGGCCCGGTACCGGGTGCCGCTCCGCGTCGTGCAGGCGGTGCGGAGCCCTGCCTCGGCGCACCGGCGGATGGAGCGGATCGCCGCGGACCAGGCCGCGCTGCTGTCCATTCCGGACTCGGCGTCCGCGGCCGAACGGCTCGACCACTGCGAAGTGGTGCTGGGTGAGCGGTCCATCCAGGTGCTGCCCCTGATCGCCCCGATGGCGCTGCCGGGGTTCGCGCTGCTCGGGCTGGCGGGGAAGGTGCTCGGGAAGCGGTTGGAGCCGGGCGACCTCCAGGCCGTGCTGCGCGGGCTGCCGCACAACGTGACGACCGAGATGGACCTTGAGCTGTGGCACCTCGCCTCCGCGATCCGCGCGGACGAGGAGTCGAGCAAGGCGATCAGCGGGACGCTGGCGCGCGACCTGGCCGTGCGGTACCGGGACGGCCGACTGCCCGCGGTCGCGCAGACCGGCCTCGCGGAGTTCATGGCGAAGTGGGGCCACCGCGCGGTCGCCGAGATCGACCTCGGCCTGCCGCGCTGGTCGGACGACCCGACGCACCTCCTGGGCGTCCTGGCGAACTACCTCCGCCTGGACGACCCGAAGCTCGCGCCGGACGCCCAGTTCGCCCGCGGCGCGGCGGAGGCCGAGGCCGCGATCGACCGCTTGGCGCGGAGGGCGGGCCGCGTGCGCGGACGGTTCGTCAGGTTCGCGCTCGGCCGGGCCCGGCTGCTGGCGGGGCTGCGGGAGATGCCGAAGTACTACCTGGTCGTCGCGCTCGGTCACGTGCGGGAGCAGCTCGGGCTGGTCGGCGCCGAACTGGCGGCCAAGGGCGTGCTGGACGCGGCGGACGACGTGTACTTCCTCGACTTCGGGGACGTGCGCGACGCGGTGGAGGGCAAGGACTTCCGGGCGGTCGTGGCGGACCGGCGCGAGTCGTACGACCGGGAGTTGCGGCGCCGTCGGGTGCCGAGGGTGCTGCTGTCGGACGGCACGGAACCGGAGGCCGTGGCGTCGCAGAACGTCGTCGTCGGTCCGGGCGCGGTGATCGGCACCCCCGCCTCGGCGGGCTCGGTGACGGGGGTCGCGCGGGTCGTGCTCGACCCTGTCGGCGCGCACCTGGAACCCGGCGAGATCCTGGTGGCGCCGTCCACCGATCCCGGCTGGACGCCGTTGTTCCTCACCGCGGGCGGGCTGGTCATGGAGATGGGCGGCGCGAACTCGCACGGCGCGGTCGTGGCCCGCGAGTACGGCATTCCCGCGGTCGTCGGCGTTGCGGACGCGGTCACCCGGATCACCACCGGGCAGCGGATCACCGTCGACGGCGCGCTCGGCACCGTGACGGTGGTCGACCAGGACTGACGGCCTTACTCGTCCGAGTGGTGCCGGTGGTAGTACCGGCTGGCCCGAGCCCGGTTCCCGCACGACGGCTTGCACCACGCCTGGCGGGGGTGGTCGCGCACGAAGTACTTCACGCACCGCGGCGCCGGGCAGGCCCGCAGGTGCTCCCGCTCGGCGCTCGCGAGGAACTCGATCGCCGAGCGGGCCAGGTCCGCGACCAGCCTGGTCGCCGCGTCGACGTCCGTCCGCCGCTCCACCAGCCGCGGTGCTCCCGCCGCGGGCCACTCGAGCACCGGCGCGCGCAGCACGGCGCAGGCGGCCTCGTTCACCTGGGCGAGCGCGATCAGCGGGTCCAGCAGCCGATCGGCGTCGGCCTTGCTGGGCGGTTCGGGGGCCACCGCCCGTGCGAACAGGCTCCGGACCGCTTTGCGCAACGCCACCACGCGGTCCCTGACCTGCTCGTCCGCCGCGAGCGAGGCAGGCGCGTCGGTGTGCAGGCCGAGCCAGTCGGCGAACCCCGCTGGTGACGCGAGGTCGTCCACGTCGTACCGGACAGTTCCGACGAAGGCGAGGGTTGGGTGGGGTGTCACCGGCGGATTCTAACGGGATGTGGGCTTGTTCCCATATGACTCCGGTGGCTAGGCTCTCTAACGGCAAGTCCGTAGAAGCCCGTTAGGAGACCTCTTGTGTCCGTGAACCCGGTCCCCGTGTGGGCCGCGAACACCCGCCTGCCCGGCCTCTTGCACGGCTTGACCGACAACGCGGTGCGCGCGGACTCGGTGCTGCCCGGCTGGTCGCGCGGCCACGTCCTCGCCCACATCGCCGGAGTCGGCAAGGCACTGGCCCGTCAGGTCGACTACGCCCTGGAGGACCGGAAGATCGACGTCTACGACGGCGGCAGGCCCGCGCGTGACGCCGGGATCGCCGCCAACGCGGGCAACCCGGCCGCGGACCTGGTCGAAGCCGCCGTCGCCGCCTCCGGCGCGTTCGACCGGGCGCTCGCGAAGATCGGTCCCGACGACTGGGAGCGCTCCGTCGTCTACCGCGACGGAACGCTCGTAGGGGTGGTCCAGGCCTACTGGCGGGAGATCGAGATCCACAGCACGGACCTGCGGCTCGGCTACACGCCCGCCACGTGGTCGCCGGAGTTCTCCGACCACCTGCTGACCTTCACCGCCGCCCGAGCGCCCGAGGGGGTGCGGGTCGTCCTGCGCGCGGACGACGGGGGGACGTGGACGTGGGGGAGCGGCGAGGAGGTCGAGGTGCGGGGCGCGCGGAACGACCTCGCCGCGTGGGCCGCCGGTCGCACCCCGGTGGGCTCGCTGACCGGGGACCTGCCGGAGCTCAAGCCCTACCCGTGAAAACGGGTGGCGTGCCCCCGCGAGGGCTTGTTACGGTCGTCGGGTGAAGTGATAAGGAACCCCTTCCGCGCCGCCGCTGTCGTTCGCGAGCCGCGCGTGACCTCATCCCACCGGTAGCCCTCGCGGGCTCGTGCGCGACCCGTCGTGGTCGCCGACCCAGCACGCCATCTCGACAGTGAGGAGGCGCTCATGACTGTGCGCTCTTCAACCGCAGACAGCCCTTCAACTCCGCCGACCACCACGCCGGAAGCCGTTCCCACCAGCAGGCGGGACCGGCGGGCGAAGGGGAAGAAGTCCCAGGTCCCGCCGCGGGCGTTCTCCGCGTCGGTGTCCAACCAGCGGCAGTACGCCGTCCGCAGGCGCGGGTAGTCGAACCGGGGGAGTCGGTGCGGACCGGCTCCCCCCGTCACCCGCGCCAGTCCGCCAACAGCCGGTCGATGTCGTCCCGGATGCGGTCCCGCGCCACGGCTCTGTCCACACCGGACATGAGCATCCGGTCGTAGTCGGTGTCCTCGTGCCGCAGCGAGGCGATCACGGCCAGGGTGGTCTTCCGCTCGTCCAGCGCCCGTCCGGCGGCGGACCGCCCGACCCGGCCGCTGCCCCGTGTCCCGGCGTGCTGGGCGATGGCCTCGGCGCGCTCCGCGGGGCAGCGGGGGAACAGCCGCAGGATCTCCACCGCCAGCGCGGCCTGGAAGTCGACGTCCCAGTCCGCGCGGCGTTCACGATCCCGCTCCCGACGGCGCAGCCGCACGTCCTCGTCCGCGAGGCACGACTCCTCCGCCTGCTCCAGCGCGGCCCGCTCGACCAGGATCCCCTTGCGCTGGAAGCGTTTGCGCGACCGGTCGTACCGCTGCACGACCGCGGACAGCCCGCTGGCCTTCTTGGCCCGGCGGGTCACCGTCGCGTCACCGGCACCGAGGAACACGAGGTGGTCCAGATCCGCGCACGTGAGGCACAGCGGTCCACCGGGATCGCTCACCAGCAGGTCACCGGTCCCGCGGCACTCCGCGCACTCCCAGTCGCCCACGGCCACGTCCACCATGAGGTCAGGAGCCTTGTTCTGCCGCTCCACGAGGCTCTTGCGCCGCGTGTCCGACAGGTCGGCCGCCATCCAGTGCGTCCGGTAGGCGCTCTCCGGCTCCCCGAAGCGCAACGGCCGCCGGTCGAGCGTCGCCGCCGGGTACTCCACCTCGGTCGCCGCCAACCCCTGCGCCTCGGCCCAGCGCCGCAGCGCGTCGAGTGCTTCGCGCGCCTTCTCCGGCGTCACGGCCAGCACCTCGCCGAGCTGCGCGACCTGCCCGCGCCGCCACCGGTCGAGCTGCCTGTCCGGCAGCCACCCGAGCGCGGTGAACACGTCCAGCGGCGCCACGAACTTCCGCTTGGCGAGGATCGCGCTCGCCGCCGTCTCCACCCGAGTGCGCACCTTCACCACGCGCATTCTCCACGACGGCGTTCACCCGGTGTGACCGCCGCGGAACCGCCAACGGCTCCCGTGTGACAGCACGGGGCGCCTCGCCCTTACGCTCTGATCGAATCCACAGGAGGCACTGATGACCGAGACCCCGGCACCCCAGAACGACGCTGGCGACGTCGACGAGGCCATCGAGGCGCCCGCGCCCGAGGCCGAACCCGAGCCCGAGTTCGTGCCGAACCGCCGCGACCGGCGGGGCAGCGCGAAGAAGGCGTCGCAGAACAGCAAGATCCCCGGCCAGATGCACAACAACAACGTGGTCGGGAAGCGCTCGTTCAGCAATCGCCGCAGCGGCGGCTGAGTGACCGTGCCGCCGATCCGGGTGACCGGATCGGCGGCCCAAGTGGTCCTATCGGGCGTCCTGATCTCCCGTTCCGCCCTGATCCGAACTAGCCTGGGTGAGGTTAGTCACCGTCCACATTCGGATCGGAGGCGCCACATGAAGATCGCTGACGTGTTGCGGACCAAGGGCTCGGCGGTGGCGACGGTCGAACCGAGAACCCTGGTGGGTGAGCTGCTGGCCGGGCTGGCCGAGCACAACGTGGGTGCCATGGTCGTGCTCGGACCGGACGGCATCGCGGGGATCGTCTCGGAGCGGGACGTCGTCCGCAGGCTGCACGAACGGGGTGCGGAGCTGCTGTCCGCGCCCGTCTCGGAGATCATGACCAAGCTGGTGTTCTCGTGCGCGCCGCAGGACACCGTGGACAGCCTGACCGTGCAGATGACCGAACGCCGCATCCGGCACGTCCCGGTGCTCGACGACGGTCGGCTCGTCGGCATCGTGAGCATCGGCGACGTGGTGAAGAGCCACATCAGCCAGCTCGAGGACAGCCGCGACCAGCTCCAGGCGTACATCGCGCAGGGCTGACGGTCGGGGCCTTCGGCGGTCAGCCCGCCTGCACCGCCGGGGGCTCCGGCACGTTCTCCGACTTCGTGCCCGCGGGCATGGCCCACATGAACGCGCGCATCAGCGCGTACTGGACCCGCAGGCCCGTCGCGACGTCACCGTTCTCCAGGACCTGCTTGAGCGCCGTGAGGATGCCCTTCCAGGTGCTGTCGACCTTGTGCAGCTTGTCGACGCCCTCGGGCCAGCCGGAGTTGCGCAGCGTGACCCTGGTGCCGCCGTCGACCTCGGCCAGTTCCCACGTCACGAGCGTCCACGGGTCGTCGCGCATGGTCAGCCGCTGGGTGTGCGACAGCAGCCGCGGCGGGTCGACCGCGACCACCCGGCCGACGACGAACACGCGCTTGCCGTCGGTGGACCGGTAGTACAGCGGAGCTCCGGGCTCCAGGGCGGAGTCGAGGATCGCGTCCATCATGGCCCGCTGCTTGCCGTCGAGCTTGGTGATCTCGGCCCACACCGCGCCGATGGGTGCGGTGATCACGATGCTGTGGAGGAGTTCCCGCTCAGCCAACGTCGTGTCCTTCCTGCTCGTCGGGCTCGGCCCGTTCCAGGGTGTCCTTGAGGCCGACGAGGGCGGCGGCCCACGGCTGTTCGAACTCGGCGACCCAGCGGCGGTGGATCCGCTGGATCGGCACCGGGTTCAGGTGGTTGACCCGGCTGCGCCCCTTCGGCTCGACGAGCACCAGGTCGGCTTCGCGGAGCACGCCCAGGTGCTGCATGACCACGTGCCGGTCCGACTCCAGCGCCTCGACCAGCTCGCCGGTGGTCCGCGGGCCCGCGCGCAGGACGTCGAGGATCGCCCGGCGCAGGGGGTTCGCCAACGCGCGCCAGACCAGGTCATCGTCATCTTGTGAGATTCTCATTACGTAATATTTGTATCACCTGTTGGTGGGTGCGGATAGAGTCGGTGGACCATGAGCGACGTTCTCACCGAAGCGGCCCGTTCGCTCGTCGAATCCCTGGACGAGCGGCAGCGCGCGACGGCGCTGCGACCCATCACCGACGACGACCTCCGGCACCGGTGGAGCTACACGCCCGGCCCCCGCGCCGGGGTGCTGCTCGGCGACCTCGGCCGGGCCCAGCGGAAGGCCGTGCACCACCTGCTCGCCTCGGTGCTGAGCGAGCACGCCTACGCGCAGGTCGCCACGGTCATGGCACTGGAGGACGTGCTCGACCACCGCGAGGGCGGTGACCGGGACCGCCACCAGGCCGACTACTCGGTGGTCCTCTTCGGCACCCCCGGCGCCGACCCGTGGGGCTGGCGGTTCGAGGGCCACCACGTCTCCGTCAGCGTCGTCGTGGTCGACGGGAAGGTGTCCGCGACGCCGTTCTTCCTCGGCGCGAACCCGGCGCACACGACGTACGGCGGCCTCACGGTCCTGCGCCCGCTGGTCCTGGAGGAGGAACTGCCCCGGCAGTTGCTCGACCGGATGGGCGCGGAGCACCGGCTGACCGCCGTCGTGTCCGACCACGCCCCGGACGACCTGCGGACCCGCAACGAGCCCCGCCTCGGCGGCGTCCTCGACCCGGTCGGCATCGCGCTGAGCAGCCTGAACGGCGAGGCGCACGACCTGCTCGCCGGACTCGTCCGCTACTACCTCGACCGCCTGCGGCCGGACCTCGCCGCCGCGGAGTTCGCCCGGCTCGACCTCGACCGCGTGCACTTCGCGTGGGAGGGCTCCTCCCGGCCCGGTGAAGGCCACTACTACCGGATCCAGGCGCCCGACCTGCTGCTGGAGTACGACAACACCCAGGGCGGCGCGAACCACGTGCACTCGGTGTGGCGCAGGCACGCAGGAGACTTCGGCGACGACCTGCTCGCCGCCCACCACACCGAAGTGGATCACTGAGCCCGGTGGAACCAGACTGGCCCCGCACCCCCGAAGACGCGATCACCCTCCAGGAACGGCTCCGCCCGCTCGTCCGCACCACCACCGACCCCGGCCTGGAGATCCGCACGGTCGCGGGCCTGGACGTCGGGTACGCCGACGACGAGCGGCTCGCCGCGGCCGTCGTCGTGCTGGACGCCGAAACGCTGGAGACGCTGGACGAGGTCGTGGTGCTCGGCACCACGGACTTCCCGTACGTGCCGGGGCTCTTCGCGTTCCGCGAGCTGCCGTCGCTGCTCACGGCGCTCGACGCGCTCTCGGTCGCGCCGGACCTGCTGGTGTGCGACGGGCAGGGGCTCGCCCACCCGCGCCGCTTCGGGCTCGCCTGCCACCTCGGCGTCGTGGTGGACCTGCCGAGCGTTGGCGTGGCGAAGACCCCGATGGGCCCGTTCGCCATGCCCGGTGAAGACCGCGGCTCGGCCACGGACCTGCTGCTGGAGGACGAGGTCGTCGGCCGCGCGCTGCGCACCCGTTCCGGCGTGAAGCCGGTCTTCGTGTCCGTGGGGCACCGGCTGGACCTGGACCGGGCGTGCGCCGAGGTCCTGCGGCTGTGCACGGACTTCCGGCTGCCGGAGACGACCCGGCGCGCGGACTCCCTGGGACGGCTTCAGCTCAGGTAGCCCAGTTCCGGGTGGTGCGCGCGGTAGCCGTCGAGGAGCCTGCGCGCGACGCCGACCGAGTCGACCAGCGGGTGCAGGGCGAAGGCCTTGACGGCGTCGGCCTTCGAGCCGCCCGCCGCCGCGTCGAGGACGGCCCGGTCGACCGCCTTGACGGTGCCGACCAGAGCTGCGGCGTGGTCGTCGAGCGGGCTCACCACGAGCGGCCGGGCACCCGTCGCGTCGACCGTGCTCGGCACCTCGATGACGGCCCGCGCGTCCAGGACGGACAGGGTGGAACCGTTGGGGACGTTGAGGATCAGCGTCGTGCGCCAGTCGTTCGCGATGGCGTGCATCAGGGCCAGCGCGACCTGCTCGTAACCGCCGCCGTCGAGGTCGCCCGAGTCGCGCTCGTCGTCGCGGGTCTCGGCCATGTACGTCGCCTCGCGCTCCAGCCGGGTGCGGTCCCAGCTCGCGAAGCTCGGTGCCTCGTAGAACTTCCGCTGCTGCTCCAGGAGGAACGCCCCGCGCGAGGCGCCGGACGCGACGGCCTCCCTGGTGGAGTAGTAGTAGTGCAGGTACTCGTTCGGGATCGCGCCGAGCGTGCGCAGCCAATCGGCGCCGAAGAGCTTGCCCTCCTCGAACGACTCCAGCCTGTCCGTGTCGGCCAGCAGGCGCGGCAGCAGGTCCACGCCGTCGACGTGCAGGCTCCGCAGCCAGCCGAGGTGGTTGAGGCCCACGTAGTCGGGCCACGCCGTGTCGAGGTCCACGTCCAGCGCGCGGGCGACCCGGCGGCCGAGGCCGACGGGGGAGTCGCAGATGCCGATCACCCGGTCGCCCAGGTGCCGTGCCATCGCCTCGGTGACCACACCCGCGGGGTTGGTGAAGTTGATGACCCACGCCTCGGGCGCGACGGCGGCGATCCGGCGGGCGATGTCCACGGCCACCGGGACGGTCCGCAGCGCGTAGGAGACGCCGCCCGCGCCGACGGTCTCCTGGCCCAGCACGCCCTCCTGCCGTGCCACGAGCTCGTCCGCCGCCCGGCCCGCGAGACCGCCGACCCGGATGGCGGAGAACACGAAGTCCGCACCGCGCAGGGCGTCGTCGAGGTCCGTGGTCGCGGTGATCGACGGCGCGTCCGGCACACCCGCCGAGCGTTCGGCCAGCACCTTCCCGATCGCGTCCAGCCGGGCGCGGTCCACGTCGTGCAGCACCAGTTCGGTCACGCGCCCCGGCGAGCGGTCCATCAGCAGCGCGCGGTGGACGAGCGGAACGCGGAACCCGCCGCCACCAAGGATCACCAGCCTCATGCGGCTCTTTGTACCCCGGTTCGCCCTCGACGGCTCGGGCGTGGTGGCCCGCCGGAGTTGCTCCCGTTGCTGCACTTGGCCGCGGGGGCTTCGGACGGCACACCGATTGGCGCTGGTCAACCACCCGATCGTCGGTTCTCGTTCCATCGTCCACTGTGGACATAAGGGTCTTGACAGGTCTTGCGGGCAGCGGGAAGGGTGCGGTGTCCGCCAGTTCAGCTCGGAGTTTCGTGATGGGGGTCCTCGTGAGGGCTGCTCGAAGAGTCGCCTTGGTGGCAGCGCTGGTGTCGCTGCCGTTGACGCTCGCGCCGGTCGTCGCCAGTGCCGCGCCGGAAGGCCCGGTCTTCGTCGACGGCGAGGCGCAGCCGGTGTTCGACCCGAAGGACGTGGTGCGCGAGAGCCTGTACGTCCGCGCGCCGGTCGACAGCGACCGCGACGGCAAGGCCGACGAGGTGTACGCGGAGGTCGTCCGGCCGACCGCGACCACGCGTGGCCTCAAGGTGCCCGTCGTGTACATGAACAGCCCGTACTTCTCCGGCGGCAACGACGTGGCCAACCACAACGTCGACGTCGAGCTGTACGTCCCGGACGGCAAGGGGCACTACGACCGGCGTGACGGCAAGCAGCTCTCCGCGCAGGCGGACGAGCGCGTCGCCGCGGCCGTCGGGCCGAACGCCGGGCCGATCACGTCCGCACGCTACGAGGGGTACTTCATCGCGCGCGGCTTCGCCGTGGTCTACGCGGAGTCGCTCGGCACCGGCAAGTCCACCGGCTGCCCCACCTCCGGTGGCCGCAACGAGACCATCGGCTCCAAGTCCGTGGTCGACTGGCTCAACGGCCGCGCGTTCGCCCGTGACAGCGCCGGGACCCCGGTGAAGGCCACCTGGACGACCGGCAAGACCGCGATGATGGGCGTGTCCTACAACGGAACCCTGCCCAACGCGGTCGCCGCGACCGGCGTGCGGGGCCTGGAGGCCATCGTCCCGATCGCCGCCATCTCGAGCTGGTACGACTACTACCGGGCCGACGGCGCGGTCGTGGCGCCGGGCACGTTCCAGGGCGAGGACCTGGACGTGCTGGCCGAGTACGTCTACACCCGCGAGGACCGGGAGATCTGCAAGCCGGTCATCGCCGAGATCGCCGCGAAGCAGGACCGGGTCACCGGCGACTACAGCGCGTTCTGGGACGAGCGGAACTACGTCAAGGACGCGAACAAGGTGCGCGCCGCGGTGCTCGCCGTGCACGGGCTGAACGACTGGAACGTCAAGGGCAAGCACGTCGTCCAGTGGTACGAGGCGTTGCGGCGCAACGGTGTCGAGCACAAGATCTGGTGGCACCAGTCCGGCCACACCGACCCGGACACGCTGCGGTCGGTCGAGTGGCGGCGCACCCTGAACCGCTGGTTCAGCCACTACCTCTACGGCGTCGACAACGGCGTCCAGCGCGAGCCGAAGGCGACGATCCAGCGCGAG
The DNA here is from genome assembly GCF_025061645.1 of Umezawaea endophytica. Lineage (GTDB taxonomy): Bacteria > Actinomycetota > Actinomycetes > Mycobacteriales > Pseudonocardiaceae > Umezawaea > Umezawaea endophytica. Next base: position 750,044 of record NZ_JANYMP010000002.1, read on the forward strand.
GACAGGACGACCTGGACCGACGAGGCCGACTGGCCCGCGCCCGGCACGTCGGACGCGTCCCTGCGGCCGACCGCGGGCGGCTCCGCGAAGGGCGGGCTGTCGGCGAAGTCGTCGGGCAGGTCCGTGGTCGAGAGCCTGCGGGACAACTCCGCGATCCTGGCCGAGACGCTGGTCAACGCCCCGGCGTCGGAGAACCGCCTGTCCTACGCGACCTCGGCGCTCGCCACGTCGCTGCGCCTGTCCGGCACGCCGTCGGTCGACCTGGGCATCTCGTTCGACAAGCCCGCCGCCAACGTGACGGCGCTGCTGGTCGACCGCTTCCCGGACGGCACGAGCAAGATCGTCACGCGTGGCTGGACGGACCCGCAGAACCGGTCCCGTCCCAGCCGGACCGAGGCGATCAAGCCCGGCAAGCGGTACCAGGTCGAGGTGGAGTTCGAGCCGAAGGACTACGTCTTCGCCGCGGGCCACACCGTGGAGTTCGTGGTGCTGTCGAGCGACTACGACTACACGCTCCGCCCGCAACCGGGGGTGAGCCTGTCGGTCGACCTGGGCCGCACGACCCTCGACCTGCCCGTGGTGGGCGGCAAGGCCGCCCTGCGCCGGGCGATCGGCTGAGCCACCGGGGTGGAGCCTCCTCCCCTGGGGCTCCACCCCGGCCCTCGGCCGCGGCAGGGTAGACCACGCCACCGACAGAACCGCTTCGACGGCGCCGAGTTGTCCACAGGCCGGCCGGTTGTCCACAGTGGAGCGGTTCGCGCTTTCGCCCGAACGCCTCCGGGGCCATGGTCGACGCATGAGAACTTCACCACAGGCCCCCCAGGTCGAGGTGCACGGTCCCGCCGACCTGATCGCCGCCGTCCCGCACCTGCTCGCCTACCACCCGGCCGACTCGCTGGTCCTGCTGGTCCTCAGCGACGACCGCCCGAGCAAGGTCACCATGAGCCTCCGCGTGGACCTGCCCCCGCCCCGACATCGACGCGCACTGGCCCACCAGCTCCTGACCCCCGTCCGCGGCGAGGCGGGTTCCGTGGTCCTGGTCGTCGTGGGCGGCGGCGCCCCGACCTCGTCGTCACTGCCGCACCAGAGCCTGGTCGACTGCCTGGAGTTCACGCTGGCGGCCGCCGCCGTCCCGCTGACGAGCGCGATCTGGGCGTCCGGCACCGCCGAGGGCGACCAGTGGATCGAGTACGGCCCCGCCGGGCGCACGGGCGCGGTCCCCGACCCGGCGGTCAGCGAACTGGCCGCCGCCTGCGCCGCCGCGGGCATGGTCACGTTCGCCAGCCGAGCCGACCTCGCCGCCGTTCTCACACCGGACGCCCCGGAAGCCCTGTCCAGGCGTGAAGCCCTGCTCGACGAGGCCGCGCTGCGCGCCGAGCACGACCAGGACCGCGAACAGGCCGCGCGCCAGGGCCTGCTCCTGATCACCCGAGCCGTCACCACCTCCTCCGCGCGCACCACGCGGATGTCCGACGCCGACGTCGTCGCCCTGACCCTGGCCCTCACCGACCTCTGGGTCCGCGACGCGGCCCTGGTCTTCGCCACCGGCCCCCACGCGACAGCCGCCGAACACCTCTGGACCGAACTCACCAGAGCCACCCCGATCCCGGAACGGGCCCAGGCAGCCACCCTCCTGGCCTTCTCCGCCTACCTGCGCGGCGACGGCGCCCTGGCCTCCGTGGCCTTGGACCGAGCAGAAGAAGCCTGCCCCAGCCACCGCCTGGCCTCCCTCGTCCGCTCAGCCCTGGACCACGCCCTACCCCCAGACCAACTGGCACGAATAGCCATGACCTCAGCCCGCCCGGACTGGACCCCGGACACCCCCCAATGGCCCTGACCCCCACCCCCACCCGCCGCACCCCCGGCCGCCACCGCCTCGCCCGCGCAGCGGGCCGTAGACCACCGCTTTGGTTCGCGGTGTGGCGCGCGGTGTTCCAGCGGCGACGTCCCAGCGCCGACACCGTTCATCAGCGGCCCTGACCGGCCGCGCCACCACTTCACCTGCCCAGCGCGCCGCAGACCACCGCTGTGGTTCGTGGTGTGGCGCGCGGTGTTTCGGCGGCGACGTTCCAGCGCCGACACCGTTCACCAGCGGCCCTGACCGGCCGCGCCACCGCCTCACCCGCGCAGCGGGCCGTAGACCACCGCTGTGGTTCGCGGAGTTCCCGCTGTCGACGTGTCAGCGTCGGCATCGATCACCAGCGGCCCTGACCGACCGACCGCGCCGCACATGACTGGTCTGCTCCACGGCGTGCCACATGGTGCTCCGCAACCACACCACTGTCACCCGGCAGCCCTGACCCATCCACAGACCTGGCACACAGCGCTCCAGCGGCCACGCGCTACCCGCGCCACGGCTGTCCGGCAGCTCTGACTTATCGCCCGCGCCGCAGCCCACCGGCTAGGCGCACAGCGCTCCGGCAACCACCCGCTGCCCGCGCCACCGTTCCAGTAGCCCCGACCCATCGACCATGCCCTGCTGACGACCAGGTTCCCGCAGTCATACCCAACCGCTGACCACGCGGCTCTCACCCATGCCCTCAGCCGCCTCGGCACTGAGCCCGTCCCTTGAAACCTCGACCCACCGGCGCCTCCGGCGCCGCTCTAACCCTCGCGAGCCCGAGGCTCGCCTCCAGCGCCCTCAACCCACCCACCTACCAGCCCCCCAGCCCACCCCCCCCAGACCGGCGGTCGCACTTCCCCTGTCACCGCCGAAACGCCGCTGGGGTCGGACCCGTCCCCGGTCCGACCCCAGCGGTGTGCACAACCAGCTCTCAGAGCAGCTCCGGCCGCTCCCACTCCTCGGCGAGAACGTGCTCACCGAGGAACGCGAAGATCGTCTCGTACCAGATCCGGCTGTTGCCGGGAGTGAGGATCCAATGGTTCTCGGTCGGGTAGTACAGGAACTTGGCGTTGACGCCGTGCCGCAGCAGGTCGAAGTACAGCCGCTGGCCTTCGCCGATCGGCACCCGGTAGTCCTTGTCGCCGTGGATCACCAGCATCGGCGTCTCGATGTTCGCGACGTACAGGTGCGGCGAGTTGGCCTTCACGCGATCGGGCTGCGTGAGCGGGTCGCCCATCTCGCGGATCCAGTAGTACCCGCCGTCGGTGCTGCCGGTGAACGCGTCCAGGTGCCACAGCGAAGCGTGGGTGACGATCGCGCGGAACCTGGTGGTCTGCGTGGCGATCCAGTTGGCCATGTAGCCGCCGAACGAGCCGCCCATCGCGGCGGTGCGGCTGTCGTCGATGTCGTCGCGGCGTTCGGCGACGTCCGTGATGGCCATCAGGTCGGTGTACGGCTCCGCGCCCCAACGGCCCCAGCCCGCCTTGACGAACTCGTGGCCGTAGCCGGTGGACAGCGCCGGGTCTGGCAGCAGGACCGCGTAGCCGCGCGCGGCCATCAGCCACGGGTTCCAGCGCCAGCTCCAGTTGCTCCAGCTCATCACCGGGCCGCCGTGCACCCACAGCAGCAGCGGCGCGGGCCGGTCGACCGAGGCGTCTTCGGGGAGCACCAGCCAGGCGCGCACGGTGCGGCCGTCGGCGACGGTGGTCTCGATCTCGGTCAGGGTGCCCGGCACGGAGGAGACCGCGCCGGGGGCGGGCAGGCGCACCGGCTCCTGGTCGACGGCGGTGGCGTCGAGGCGCACCGGGGTCGGCGGGTGGTCGACGGCTCCGCCCATGGCGTACACGGTCGCGCCGTCGGGGCTGACGATGACGTCGGTGTACCCACCGCGCGCGGTGAGCCGGGTGATCGCGCCCGATGCCAGGTCCAGCCGCCACACGGGCTGGTGGCCGTGGTCGCTGCTGGTGAAGTAGACGGCGTCGCCGGTGGGGCTGACGACGGGGGAGGCGGGCTCCTCGGTGAAGTCCGGCGTGAGGTCGGTGATGTCACCGGTCGCTACGTCGATCCGCACCAGCGTGCCGTACCAGGGGCTGTCCGCCGTCGAGTCGACGACGCGGACGGCGATCACGGACGCCGAGTCCGGGGTGAAGGCCGCGCTGCCGAACGAGTGGTCGGGCTGGTCGGCCAGCACCCGGCTGGAGCTGCCGTCGGTCGCGGCCAGCCGCAGGTTGTAGCGGTCGCCGTACGAGGGGCTGACCGGGACCTGCTCCGAGAAGATGGCCCACCGGCCGTCGGGGCTGATCGCGATGATCTCCTCGATCGTGCTCCGGGCGTCGGGGGCCAGATCGGTAACGGTCTCGACGCGCCCGCTGTCGGCGCTGACCGGGCCGGTGGCGAGCGCGCGCCGGTAGGCGGGGCCGACGTCGGAGTCCCAGTACCGGATCGGGTAGCCCTCGTGCAGGATCGCGGTGACCCCGGAGTCGTCGCGGGCCTTGCGCTTGGCGGCGTCCTCCTCGCCGAACGCGGCGGTGGGGTGCGCGGACGCCGACAGCAGCAGGTGGCCCGTGTCGGCGGCGACGGCGAAGCCGTCGACACCACCCGCCGGGCGGTACACCTCCCTGGCCTCACCGGTCGGCGGCAGCAGCCACAGGGCCGTCTTGTCCTTGCCCTGCTTGTCCTTGTCGTCGGACTGGGCGTCGGGACGGCTGGACAGGAACAGGACAGACCCGTCCGGCGTGAACTCGGGACTGGACTCGCCCTTCGCCGCGCTGGTCAGCCGCCGTGGCTGCCGCGTGCCGCCGGGGTCGATCTCCCAGAGCGCGCCCTGCCACTTCTTGCCGTCCGGCGAGAGCTCGGACACGACGGCCACCAGGCGGGTGCCGTCGGGCGAGAGCGCTGGAGAGCCGACGCGGGGCAGGGCGTTGAAGGCGGCGAGATCCGCGAAGTCCGCGACCGTCGCCGAACGGGGGCTGTCTGTCATCCGGGCTCATGCCTCCTGACGGGACCGGGTGAATTCCCAGGCATCGCGCACGATTCCGGTCAGGTCGGCGCGCTCGGGCTTCCACCCGAGTTCGGTCCGGGCCCGCTCGCTGGACGCGACCAGCACGGCGGGGTCGCCCGCGCGGCGCGGCGCGATGGCGGCGGGGATGGCGTGGCCGGTGACCTCGCGGCAGGTGTCGATGACCTGCTTCACCGAGAAACCGGTGCCGTTGCCCAGGTTGTAGATCCGGTGCTCACCGGCGGTGGCGTGCTCCAACGCCAGCAGGTGGGCGTCGGCGAGGTCGGTGACGTGGATGTAGTCGCGCACGCACGTGCCGTCCTCGGTCGGCCAGTCCTCGCCGAAGATCTGGATCTGCTCGCGCTGCCCGAGCGCGACCTGGAGCACCAGCGGGATGAGGTGCGTCTCGACCGCGTGCCGCTCGCCGATGGAGCCGTGCGCGCCCGCGACGTTGAAGTACCGCAGGCTCACCGCCGCCAGGCCGTGCGCGGCGGCGTAGGAGGTGATGGCGTGGTCGATCGCCAGCTTCGACGCGCCGTAGGTGTTGGTCGGGCGGGTCGGCGCGGTCTCGGAGATCGGGACCTCCTCCGGCTCGCCGTAGGTGGCGGCGGTGGAGGAGAACACCAGTCGCGGGGTGCCGTGCTCGCGCATGGCGTCCAGCAGCCGCAGCGAGGTGACGACGTTGCCCTGCCAGTACTTGGCCGGGTCCACCATCGATTCGCCGACCAGCGACTTGGCCGCGAAGTGCAGCACCCCGTCGAAACCCTCGGCCAGCACGGTGCCGATGACGTCGTCGATGTCGCCCCGCACGAACCGGGCGCCATCGGGAACGGCGTCGGCGTGCCCCGTGGACAGGTCGTCGAGCACGACCACCTCGTGGCCCGACTCGATCAGCCGAGCCGCGTTCACGCTGCCGACGTACCCAGCACCGCCCGTCACGAGCAGCTTCACCGTTGTTCTCGCTTTCGTTCGTCAGGAGGGGGAGAGAAGTGCGGGTCAGCGGTCCTGGCCCGCGCCCGCGGAGGGCACGGCCGTGAACAGCCTCGGCTTGGGGAGGGAGCGTTCGGCGAACGCGGCGTAGACGGACTTCTCCACGGCGGAGTGCAGGTCGACCGGCACCAGCGCGATGGCGGAGCCGCCGAAGCCGCCGCCGACCATCCGCGCGCCGAGCGCACCCGCGGCCATCGCCGCGTCGACGGCGATGTCGAGTTCGAGGCACGAGACCCGGTAGTCGTCGCGCAGGCTGGCGTGCGACGCGCTCAGCAGCGGGCCGATGTCGCCCAACCTGGTGGCGCGCAGCAGGTCGACCGTTTGCAGCACCCGGTCGTTCTCGGTGACCACGTGCCGCACGAGCGGCCGCAGGTCCTCCGGGAGGCGGGTGAGCGTCTCGGTCAGCTCGGTGATCTCCACGTCGCGCAGCGCGGGCACGCCGAGGATCTCGGCCGCCCGCTCGCAGCCCGCGCGGCGCGCGCCGTAGCCGCCGTCGGTGTGCGAGTGGCTCGCGCGGGTGTCGACCACCAGCACCTCGAGGCCCTCCGCGGCGGCGTCGAAGTGCACCTGCTCGGACTTGCCGGACCGGACGTCGAGGAACAGCGCGTGCGCCTCGACGCAGCACAGCGACGCGGTCTGGTCGAGCAGCCCGGTCGGCGCGCCGACGAAGTCGTTCTCGGAGCGCTGCACCCAGCGGGCGATCTCCTGGCGGGTCGGCGAGGACGCCTCGTCGCCGTCGGGCGACCGGCCCGCCAGGCCGAGGAGCGCCAGCGCCACCGCGCATTCGAGCGCGTGCGACGAAGACAGGCCCGCGCCCGCGGGCACGTCGCCCGCGACCATCAGGTCCGCGCCGCCGGTGATGCCCTGCGACCGCAGGACCCAGGCGACGCCGGAGGGGTAGGCGGCCCAGCCCGACACGAGGCCGGGTTCCAGGTCGGCGATCGGGAACGGGTCCGCGTGCTGGACGTTGCCGTCCACCCCCAGCGTGCCGACGGCGAGCACGCCGTCCTCGCGCGGGGCCGCGGCCACGGCGATCCGGTAGGGGAGGGCGAACGGCAGCACGAAGCCGTCGTTGTAGTCGGTGTGCTCGCCGATCAGGTTCACCCGGCCGGGTGCGGACCAGATGCCCGTGGGCACCCGGTCGTACACCTGCTGGAACGCCGCGGCGGCTCGGTCCGCTGTCGTCACCGCGCCTGCACCATGACGGCGTGCGCGACGGACGGGTCGAGCGTGGCCGAACTGCCGTTGCCGCGGACCTTGATGACCTTGGCGCCCGCGAGCCCGTCGACCTCGACGGTCCCGCCGGGCACGACGCCCGCGTCCTTGAGCTCGGCCATCAGGTCGGGGTCGAGCTGGATGTGCTCGGCGATCCGCCGCACCTCGACCTTGCCGCCGCCGCGGCGGGCGACCTCGTCGATGCGGATCAGGTCGGACTCGGCCGCGGGCGCGGGCTCGCCGTCGCCCAGCTTGTCCAGACCGGGGATCGGGTTGCCGTAGGGCGAGGTCGTGGGGTTGCCGAGCAGCTTGATGAGCTTGCGCTCGACCGCCTCGCTCATCACGTGCTCCCAGCGGCAGGCCTCGCTGTGCACGTGCTCCCACTCCAGGCCGATGATGTCGACGAGGAGGCGCTCCGCCAGCCGGTGCTTGCGCATGACCGCGATGGCCAGGTTGCGGCCCTGGTCGGTCAGCTCGAGGTGCCGGTCGCCCGCCACGATGACGAGCCCGTCGCGCTCCATGCGGCCGACGGTCTGGCTCACGGTCGGACCGCTCTGCCCGAGGCGCTCGGCGATGCGAGCCCGCAGGGGCACGACGCCCTCTTCCTCGAGCTCGTAGATCGTCCGGAGATACATCTCCGTGGTGTCGATGAGGTCGTTCACGCCCGCTCCCCTTCGTATGTCGTCAATGCTAGTCGCACCCGAGGTCACCACAGGCCGCGTGTGGTGCCGAGGTCCGATGCGGGGCGGTGCAGGATGGGTCTCGTGCATCCTTTGATCAGCACCGAAGCCCTCGCCGCGGCACTGAACGGTGACCGTCCACCCGTCGTTCTCGATGTTCGCTGGCGACTCGGCGGACCACCCGGACGTCTAGACTACGAGGTCGCGCACATTCCCGGTGCGGCATACGCCGACCTGGACGAGGAACTTTCCTCGCCACCCGGTCCAGGGGGCAGGCATCCGCTCCCGGAACCGGCCGCTCTGGAGCGCGTCCTGCGCGCCGCGGGCGTCCGGGCGGGCAGGCCGGTGGTCGCCTACGACGGTGGTGACGGCTCTGTCGCCGCCCGCGTCTGGTGGCTGCTGCGCTGGGCGGGCCACGAGGAGGTCGCGGTGCTGGACGGCGGGTACGCCGCCTGGATCGCCGAGGCCAGGCCCGTCACCGCCGACGTCGCCACGCCGGAGCCGGGTGACGTCGAGGTCCGCCCCGGCGGCATGCCGGTCACCGACGCGGACGGCGCGGCCGCGCTGGCCCGCACCGGGGTCCTGCTGGACGCCAGGGCGAGCGCCCGCTACCGCGGCGAGACCGAACCCGTCGACCCCAGGCCGGGCCACGTGCCGGGAGCGCTCAACGCCCCGTCCGCCGAGCACGTGGACACCACCGGCCGCTGGCTGACCGCCGAGGCACTGGCCGACCGCTTCCGCGCACTGGGCGTGACCACCGACGCACCGATCGGCGCCTACTGCGGCTCCGGCGTCACCGCGTCCTCCGTCGTCCTTGCCCTCGAAGTGGCAGGCCTGACCAGCAAGAACACCCCGGCCACCCTGTACGCGGGCTCCTGGTCCAACTGGTCGGCCGACCCGAACCGCCCAGCGGCCACCGGCCCGGAACCAGGCTGACCCACCAGCCCGACCTGATCAGCCGCCCCAACCGCAGCACCGGCTTGTGGCCACCGCACCACCACACGGTGGCCACAAGCCCGCACCGCCTTGCTTGCCCGCCTCGGCCCGGTAAGACCCGCTCTGGTCCGCGCACCGGGCCTGTGAACGCAGCGGCGTACCCCGGAAGTTCGGGAACGCTCGCCTGCTGGGCCCACGTCGGGAATCGGCTGTTCACACCCTCCAGCGCTCAACTCGCGGCGAAGTTTCGCGAACTGAGCGCCCGGTCGTTCGGCGGTGGCCGTTCGACCGGGCGTTCCGCGAGGTGTCAGGCGTTGGGGATCTTGTTGAACGCCGCGGTGGCGAGCTTGAGGGCCAAGCCGCAGGTGTCGACCTCGTCCAGCGGGGTCACCGAGGCGAGCAGGGCCGGGGTGATCACCTCGGGGTCGTCGGTCAGCATGATCATGACCGAGCAGTCGTTGCCTTCCTTGATCTCGTACGCGGTGTTGCCCGCGACCTCGATCTCCCTGGCGGTGCCGTCGTAGTCGGAGAGGGTGACCATCAGCAGGATCACGACCAGCGGGTCCGACGTGGTCTGCACGCAGCCGGGGGTGGGGGCGGGCTTGGCGCCCAGTGCCGCGGCGACCTCCTCGGGGGAGAGGATCTCGCAGTTCGACTCGGTCTTCTTCTTCGTGGTGATCTTGATCTTGCCCGCGGGCTTGGTCTCCGTGGGCTTCGCCGAGGTGGTCGGGGCCTTGGCGGTCGTCGTCGGCTTGCCCTTGGTGGTCGTGGTGGGCTTCTCGACGCTCGCGTCCGCCGCCATGACCGCGGTGCCGTTGATCTTCTGCGCGCATCCGGCGAGGCCGAGGGACAGGGCCATGGTGAGGACGGCGGTGAGCGCGGTGACTCGGCGCATGTGCATGGGGGTCTGACCTCGTTCCGTCCGACGCGGTTCCATCCTCGATGGCGGTGTTGTGGGTTCGCGCCGTCGGAGAGGACTGTAAGGGCGGTTCGCGGTCGTTTTCGAGTGCTCGGGTCAACCTGTGATCGCGGATCTACCCGCGCCGTTGCGTTGGGTTAGGTTCTGACGCATGGGCAAGGCAGCCGCAGTCGTCTGGGACCAGTCCTTCCTCGGGTACGACCTCGGTGGGGAGCATCCGCTCAACCCGGTGCGGCTGGACCTCACGATCCGGCTCGCGACGGGGCTCGGGGTGCTCGACGGGGTTGGGCTCATCTCGCCCGAGGCGGCGTCCGACGCGGACATCGAGCGGGTGCACACGGCGTCGTACCTCAACGCGGTGCGCGAAGCGCCCTCGTCGGCCTGGGACGTCGGCCACGGGCTCGGGACCAGCGACAACCCGGTGTTCGAGCGGATGCACGAGGCGTCGGCGCTGATCGTCGGCGGGTCGCTGGAGGCGGCGCGGCGGATCGCGTCCGGCGAGTCGGACCGGGCGGTGAGCATCGCGGGCGGGCTGCACCACGCCATGCGCGACCACGCGGCGGGCTTCTGCGTGTACAACGACTGCGCGGTGGCCATCTCCTGGCTGCTCGACAACGGCTTCGACCGGATCGCGTACGTCGACGTCGACGTGCACCACGGCGACGGCGTGCAGAACGCGTTCTACGACGACCCGAGGGTCATGACGATCTCGGTGCACCAGAACCCGATGACGCTGTGGCCCGGCACGGGCTGGCCCGCCGAGCTGGGCGGCGAGGGCGCGGAGGGCACGGCGGTCAACCTGCCGCTGCCGCCCGGCACCCGCGACGGGAACTGGCTGCGGGCGTTCCACGCGGTCGTGCCGGGGCTGCTCGGGGCGTTCCGGCCGCAGATCCTGGTGACCCAGTGCGGCGTGGACAGCCACCAGGAGGACCCGCTCGCCGACCTGGCGCTGTCGGTCGACGGGCACCGGGCGATCTACCGGGCGCTGCGGGACCTGGCCGAGACGTACGCGGACGGCAAGTGGCTGGCGTTCGGCGGTGGTGGCTACGAGCTGCTGCGGGTCGTGCCGCGCTCGTGGACGCACCTGCTGGCGACGGTGCTCGACCGCGACCTGGACCCGAACGCGCCGCTGCCCGCGAGCTGGGTGTCGCACGCCTCGCGGCTCGCGCCGAACTGGTCGCTGCCGTCGTCGATGACCGACGACGCCGACCCCGGCTACACGCCGTGGAGTGGTGACGCGGACTCGCCGGTGGACCAGTCGATCCTCAACACCCGCCGCGCGGTGTTCCCGCTGCACGGCCTGGACCCCGACGACCGCCGGGACTGACGCGCCGCCCACCGCCCCTGCCGGTCGTGCGGCGGGCGTCGCGGGGTACTAGGACTTGGTATCGGGGTACCTGGACTCATCCGAAGGGCTAGAGGAACCGGTGGCGGACATGGCCGAGGTCGACCCGTACGACTTCCCGGAGCACTGGGAGGCCGACGTCGTGCTGTCCGACGGCGGCACCGTGCACCTGCGGCCGATCACGCCGGACGACGCCGACCGGCTGCTGGCGTTCCACGGCAGGCTGTCCGAGCGCACGCGGTACTTCCGCTACTTCGGCCCGTACCCGCGGATGCCCAAGCGGGACCTCGTGCACTTCAGCACGGTCGACCACCGGGACCGGGTGGCGCTGGTGGCGTCGCTCGGCGACGACATCGTCGCGGTCGGCCGGTTCGACCGGCTGGACTCGGGCGACTCGGCGGAGATCGCGTTCGTCGTGGAGGACGGCCACCAGAAGCGCGGACTGGGGTCGATCCTGCTGGAGCACCTGGCCGCGGCGGCGCGCGAGCGCGGGCTGAGCCGGTTCGTCGCCGAGGTGCTGGCGGAGAACGGCCAGATGGTGCGGGTGTTCCGCGACGCCGGGTACGTGGTCAGCCGCGAGTTCGAGGAGGGCTCGCTGCACCTGGAGTTCGCGATCGACCCGACCGAGCAGTCGGTCGAGGTGGCGCGGTCGCGGGAGCAGGCGGCGGAGGCGCGCAGCGTGCACAACCTGCTGCACCCCAGGTCCGTGGCGGTGATCGGCGCGTCCACCGACCCGACGAAGATCGGCAACGCGGTCCTGTCGAACCTGCTGTCCGCCGACTTCACCGGCCCGGTCTACCCGGTGAACGCCGAGCACCGGTCGGTCCGCGGCGTGCGGGCCTACGCCTCCGTGCTGGACATCCCGGACGACGTGGACCTCGCCGTGGTCGCGGTGCCCGCGGCGGTGGTCGACGAGGTCATGGACGCGTGCCTGGCCAAGGGCGTCAAGGCGCTGCTGGTGGTGTCGTCCGGCTTCGGCGAGACCGGCCCGGACGGGCGCAGCGCCGAGCTGCGGCTGGCCGCCGAGGCGCGGTCGCACGGGATGCGGGTGGTCGGCCCGAACGCGCTCGGCGTGCTCAACACAGACCCGAAGGTCCGGCTCAACGCCACCCTCGCGCCGCGGCTGCCCGCACGGGGCCGCACCGGGTTCTTCTGCCAGTCCGGCGCGCTGGGCACGGCGATCCTGGCGAACGCCGCCGAACGCGGACTCGGCCTGTCGACGTTCGTGTCGGCGGGCAACCGGGCGGACGTGTCCGGCAACGACCTGCTCCAGTACTGGGAGACGGATCCGGCGACCGACGTCGTGCTGCTCTACCTGGAGTCGTTCGGCAACCCGCGCAAGTTCGCCCGCCTCGCCAGGCGGCTCGGCCGGACCAAGCCCATCGTCGCGGTGAAGTCCGGCAGGCACGCCATGACGCCCGCGCTGGCCGCCACCTCGGTGAGGATGGACGAGGCGAGCGTGCAGGCGCTGTTCGAGCAGGCCGGGGTCATCCGGGTCGAGTCGCTGGCCCAGCTCTTCGACACCGCGCTGCTGCTGGCCCACCAGCCGTTGCCCGCTGGCAGGCGGGTCGCGGTGGTGGGCAACTCGACCGCGATCGGCCTGCTCGCCGCTGACACCGCCCTGGCCCAGGGCCTGGAGCTGGCGGGCGACCCGGTCGACATCGGCCCGCAGACCGGTCCCGAGGAGTTCGCCGCCGCCGTGCGCGAGGCGCTGCTGAGCGAGGACACCGACGCGCTGGTCGTGGTGTTCGTGCCGCCGCTCGCGGTACCCGGCACGGCGTACGCCCGCGCCCTGCGCGAGGTCGTGGTGGAGACCGGCAGCGCCAAGCCGATCGCGTCGACGTTCCTCGCGGTCGAGGGCGTGCCGGACGAACTGGCCGTGCCCGGACCGGGTGGCGCGCCGGGCCGCGGGTCGGTGCCGTCCTACCCGAGCCCGGAACGGGCGGTGCTCGCCCTGTCGCGCGCCACGAGGTACGCGCGGTGGCGTTCCGCGCCCCAGGGCACGTTCACCCGGCCGGACGGCATCGACACCGAGAAGGCGTCGGCGCTCGTCACGGCCCTGCTGGCCGAAGGCGCGGGCCAGGTCGACGACGGGAGCGCCGTGCGGCTGCTCGCCTGCTACGGCATCGACGTGGTGCCGTTCCGGGTCGTGGCGTCGGCGGACGAGGCCGTGGCCGCCGCCGGGGAACTCGGCTACCCGGTCGCGATGAAGGCGACCGACGACCGGCTGCGGCACCGCTACGACCTGGTCGGGGTGCGGCTCGACCTCGGTGGCGAAGAGGCGGTGCGGGCGGCCTACGGCGCGCTCACCGAGGTGGCGGGGGACTCGGGCGCGTACGTGCAGCGCATGGCGCCCAAGGGCATCTCCTGCACGGTCGGCCTCCAGGACGACCCGTCGTTCGGCACGCTGCTGTCGTTCGGGCTGTCCGGACTCGTCAGCGACCTGCTGGGGGACCGCGCGTACCGGGCCGTGCCGCTGACCGACACCGACGCCGCGGCACTGGTGCGCGCGCCGAAGGCGGCTCCGCTGCTCGCGGGGTACCGGGGCGACGTCCCGGCCGACCTGGCGGCGCTGGAGGACCTGGTGCTCCGGCTGGCCGCGCTGGCGGAGGACCTGCCGGAGGTGCGGTCGCTGGCGCTGGAACCGGTGCTCGCGTCCGCCGCGGGGGCGTTCGTCAGCAGCGCCCGGATGACCGTCGGACCTCCCCCGTCCCGGCACGACAGCGGACCCCGACGATTGCGGTCTCCGGGCGTCGGACGGTAATCAATATTTTTCACCACCGTCACCGACCAGCTTTTCGTTGATTCTTTACTGGACCGATCCCGACGCCCATTCTTGCGTTCAGCCCTGGACTCGGGACATTTATCGGCCTAGATTCCCGCCCAGCACGGCGTGCCATAGACGCCGCACGCGTTCGATTATCGGACACGTGACGCCGTGTATCCGCCGAAGTTGCCCGGTAGAGGGGAAGAATAGTGCCGGTTTTGCTGTTGCGCCTGGTCGCGGCCTGTTCTGCGCTGCTTTTCGTCGGTTCCTGTTCCTCCGGCGACGCCACCTCGGTGGCAGGCAAGGACGATTTGATCATCGGCGTCTCATTTGACCAGCCAGGACTGGGTGTACGAAGACTGGACGGATCTTTCCGGGGCATCGACGTCGACGTCGCGCGCTACATCGCGAACGAGTTGGGCGTCGCTGAGACGAAAATCTCCTGGTTGGAAGCGCAACCCGCGAATCGCGAGAAGTTGCTGACCTCCGGCCAGGTCGATCTGGTGCTCTCCACTTACTCGATCACGGAGAAGCGGAAGGAAGTCATCGACTTCGTCGGTCCGTACTTCCTGGCGGGGCAGGATCTGCTGGTCCGAATGGACGACAGCCGGATCAGCGGTCCCGAATCGCTGAACAACGACGCTGCTCTGCGGTTGTGCTCGGTTCAGGGAACGACCTCCGCGGAGTACGTGAAGACCGAGTTCGCGAAAAACGTGAAACTTGTTGAGTATCCGAAGTTCAGCGACTGCGTGACCGCCGTCCTGGCGGACAACGCGGACGCGATGACCACCGACGACGTGATCCTCGCCGGGTACGCCGCCCAGAACCCCGAGCTGCTCAGGGTGGTCGGCAAGCCGTTCAGCAAGGAGGAGTACGGCATCGGGATCCGCAAGGGTGACGCCGAGGGCAAGAAGAAGATCACCGAGGCGGTGCGGAAGATGATCGACAGCGGTGAGTGGAAGAAGGTCATCGAGCGGAACGTCGGCCCGTCAGGGTACGTGATCCCCGAGCCGCCGAAGGTCTCCTCCTGAGACGGTCCACACTCTGGTTTCACTCGTATGCGTACTGTGCGCGACGTAGGCTCACTGGTCGTGACTGCTATGCATCGCGTCCCCCCTCACCGGGCGGACGGCCCGGTTCGTGCCGGTATCCCCGAGCACGGTCGGATCCCCCGCTACTACGCCGTGAAGACCGAACTGCTGTGGCTGGTCGACGCGCTCGGGGTCGGCGCCGCGCTGCCCTCCGAGCGCGAGCTGGCCGAACGCTTCTCCGTGTCGCGGGTGACCCTCAGGCAGGCGGTCGGTGAACTGGTCCTGGAGGGCAAGTTGCAGCGTCGCCAAGGCAGCGGGACCTTCGTGGCCCCACCGAAGCTCGTGCAACCGTTGTCGCTGGTCAGCTACACCGAGGGCATGCTGCGCCAAGGCGTCCACCCCGCCCGCAACGTGATCACCTGTGAGCTGCTGCCCGCCGACGAGGTGCTGTCGGACGACCTCAGGCTCGACCTCGGCGCCCCGGTCGTGCACCTGGAACGGGTGCTGCTGGCCGACGAGGAGCGCATCGGGCTGGAGTCGACCTACCTGTCGGTCGCCCGGTTCCCCGACCTGCTCGACGTGTTCGACGCGACGACCTCGCTCTACTCCTGCCTGACCGACCGCTTCGGCGTCGTGTTCGACGAGGCCGAGGAACGCCTGGAAACGGTGCTGGCGACACCGAGGGAGGCCCTGCTCGTCGGCAACAACCCCGCGCTGCCGATGCTGCTGCTGCACCGCGTCTCCTACGACACCGCGGGTGAGCCCATCGAGCGCGTCCGGTCCCTCTACCGGGGCGACCGGTTCAGCTTCGTGGCCAGGCTGACCGCCGAGAAGTGACCCACCCCGTCCACTGAGGACGGTGGAAGGGCCGCCGTTGCCGACTCGTGGCCGACAACCGCCCGTTCGCAGGAGCTTCGCCGTCCCCGGCGGAGGTACCGTTGTGGGGTTGCAGTGGCGCGGCGTTCGCAGCGGAGCGGACGGATAGAGGTGTGCCGTGACGTTCAAAGCGGAGTTCCTCGCCGAACTCGAAGACTGCCTGCGCGGTCACGGCGTGGTTCCCGTGAGCCATCCGGCCGCGTTGGCGAGGTTCATCGAGTACGTCCGCCACCTGCCGGAGGACCACCCTCGGTTGCGCTGCCTGGCGGGCGTCGACCAAGGGTCAGGATCGTTCTGGAACAACCCGGCCGTCTGGTGGGAGAAGGTGCCCACGTTCGGGGTCGTCCACACCGATTGCGGTGCCCTGCTGGACGACCTCCTGGACGAGGCCGTGAACGACGAGATCGACGTCCTGGAGATGGAGATCCGCGAACTGCCGGGGTGACGCGGACACGGGAAAACCCGCTGCGCGTCCGGTGGTCGGTCGAACGCGCAACGGGTGTGGTCGAGAACCCGGATCAGACGGTCAGCAGCTTGTCGAAGAAGGCGCGGTACTGGCGCAGCGCCACCCGCAGCTCCTCGGTCTCCACCTGCTCGCCCTGGCTCCACTGGCCTTCGAGCGACTTCTTGTGGTCCGCGAACGTGGTGGCGAGGCTCTGCATCACCTGCGCGACCAACTGGTCGGCGTGCTGCACGGCGTCGCGCGGGCTGTCGACGAAGTCGGACTGGAGCCCGCGCCACTCGGTGCGGAACTGGTCGACCTCCTCGGAGCTGAACAGGGCGAGCGCGCCGTCGTCGGTGTCCGCCGTCGGCTTCTTCTGCGCCGGCTCGTCGTGCGCCACGACGGTCTCGTCGTGCAGGGTCTCGTCCTCGACGAGCCTCTCGTCCTCCAGGGCGGCGGGCTGCTCGTCGTACTGGTCGGTGCCGTCGTGCTTGCGGTCGGCGTCGGTCTCGACGTCGTCGTACTCGTCGGAGACCACCGAACGGTCGGTCTCGTCCACGCGGCCGGTGGCGGAGTCGTGGAACCCGTCGTCGTGCCTGCCCGCCGTGTCGTCCGCGCGGTCGACGGCCGAGTCGTGGTAGCCGTCGGCGCGGAGCTGGTCGTCCGCGCGGGTCTCATCCGTGTGGGTCGTGCGGTCGCGGTCGTGCTCGGGCAGCAGGTCTTCCGTGCTGAGGGGCCGCAGGTCCTGGCGCTCCGTCATGGCGTTCGCTCCTTCTCGTCAGGCCTTGTGGGCCCGGTCGTCGTGGGCCCGGTCGTCGGTGCTGCCGAGCAAGTCCTGGAACAAGGTGCGGTAGTGGACCATCGCGTTGCGGAGGTCCTCGGTCGTCGCGTCACCGGACTGGTCGCGCTGCGAGATCTCGTGCGCGGAGCGGTAGTGCTCCAGCGTGCGCGAGTGCTCGACGGAGAGGAGCTCCGCCTGCTTCTCGTAGCTTCCGGTGGGATAGCCGCGCTCGGACATCAGGTCGGTGACGAGGACGTCGGCCTCGGCCACGGCGCCGGCAGGCGCGTCGACGAACTGCTCCTGGATGCGCGTCCAGTGGCGGCCGTAGCTCTCCCGCGACTGCGGGCTCAGCTCGCGGAGTTCGAGTTCCGCGTGCTTCTTCTGGCGCTCGACCAGTTCACGTTCCGCGGCCGTGCGGTTCTCGTTGCCCTGCACCGCGCGGTCGTACTCGGGGCCGAACCTGTCCTGGAGCCGCTTCCGCTGGAGGTACTTGTTCAACAGGACTGCGATCACAGCCAGTACGACCAGCACGACGACGATGCCGATGATGGCGCCGGTGGACATCGCAGCCTCCTTTGGTCTGGGGGAGTGAGACGAAGGCTGGGTTCCCTTGTGCCACAGGGATAAACATCCTGTTGCGGATGGAGCAACCCGCTGACGCAAAAGGCGCATCGACGACCACTGAGGTCGTCGATGCGCCCGTCGCGCACCGTGTTCAGCCCTTCACGCAAACAACCTGCTTCAGCTTCGCCACGACCTCGACGAGGTCCGACTGGGAGGCGATGACCTTCTCCACGTCCTTGTAGGCACCGGGGATCTCATCCACCACCCCGGCGTCCTTCCGGCACTCGACCCCGGCCGTCTGCTCGGCGAGATCCTTGGCGGTGAACAACTTCTTCGCCTTGGTCCGCGACATCTTCCGCCCGGCGCCGTGCGACGCGGACAGGAACGACTCGGGATTCCCCAAGCCGCGCACGACGTAGGAGCCCGTGCCCATCGAGCCGGGGATGATCCCCAACTCGCCGAGCCCGGCCCGGATCGCGCCCTTGCGCGTCACCAGGACGTCCTCGCCGAAGTGCGTCTCCTCCGCGACGTAGTTGTGGTGGCAACTGATCGGCTCGTCGAACCGCACCCGCTCGAACTCGCCGCGCAGCACGTCGCACACCAGGCGCAGCATCACCGACCGGTTCCGCCGCGCGTAGTCCTGCGCCCAGTACAGGTCGTGCCGGTAGGCGGCCATCTCCGGCGTCCCGGCCAGGAACACCGCGAGGTCCGGATCGGGCAGCTCGGCGTTGTGCGCCAGCTTCCGCGCCACCGAGATGTGGTGCTGCGCCAGCTCGTTGCCGATGTTGCGCGACCCGGAGTGCAGCATCACCCAGACCTGCTGGTCGGTGTCCAGGCACACCTCGAGGAAGTGGTTGCCCCCGCCCAGCGTCCCGATCTGCCGCAACGCCTTCTCCGCACGGGCGTGCACAGCGGGAGTCAGGTCCTCGAAGCCGCGCCAGAACGCCTTCCAGTCGCCTGCGTCGCCGTCGCCGAACGCGGGCTCGTCGTGCTGCTGGAACCCGACGGGCACGGCGGCCTCGATCCGGTTCCGCAGGGACCGCAGGCTGTCCGGCAGGTCCGACGCCGTCAACGACGTCCGCACGGCCGTCATCCCGCACCCGATGTCGACGCCGACGGCGGCGGGCGACACGGCGTCGCGGAGCGCGATGACGGACCCCACGGTCGCCCCGCGCCCGTAGTGCACGTCCGGCATCACGGCGACGTGCTTGACCGCCCACGGCAGCGCGGAGATGTTCCGCAACTGCCGCATCGCCTGCTCCTCGACCTCCTCAGGTCGAGTCCACAAGCGAATGTCCACCCCGTCGCCGGGGATCGTGATGGGTGCCATGGACCAAGGCTAGGTGGTGATTTCCTTACCGCCTAACGACTTTGCCCTCACTCAGCGGCTCACGGCCTTCCGGTACTGCCGGATCGCCAGCGGGATGAACACGGCCAGGATCACCAGGCTCCACAGCACCGACGCCAGCACGGGGTGCCGCAACGGCCACACGTCCGGCGCCGGGAAACCGGGACTGGTGTTGCCGAACAGCTCCCGAGCGGCCTGCGTGACGGCCGAGATCGGGTTCCACTCGGCGAAGGCCTTCAACGGCCCCGGCAGGTTCGTGGTCCCCACGAACGTGTTGGCGATGAACGTCAACGGGAAGATCACGATGAACGAGGCGTTGTTCACGACCTCCGGCGACCGCACGGCGAGCCCCACCACGGCCATCCCCCACGAGATCGCGTAGGCGAACAGCAGCATCACCCCGAAGCCCGCCAACGCCTCCAGGAACGACGAGTGGATCCGCCACCCGACGATCAGGCCCGTCACCGACATCACCACGATGACGATCACGTTGTTGAGCAGGTCGCTGGTGGTCCTGCCGATCAGCACGGCGGACCGGGCCATCGGCAGCGACCGGAACCGGTCGATGATCCCCTTCTGCATGTCCTCGGCCAGCCCGGTGCCGGTGATGGTCGCCCCGAACACCACGGTCTGGGCGAAGATCCCGGCCATCAGGAACTCCCGGTAGTTCATGCCGGGGATCTCGATGGCGCTGCCGAACACGTACGCGAACAGCAGCACGAACATGATCGGCGACAGGGTCGCGAACACGATGAGGTCCGGCACCCGCTTCACCTTGATCAGGTTCCGCTTGGCGACGACCGCCCCGTCCGCCAACGCCTCGACGAACCCGTTCACGCCCCACGCTCCTCTTCGCTCTTCTCGTCCTCGGCCGAGTGGCCGGTCAACGTCAGGAACACGTCGTCCAACGTCGGCCGTCGCAGGCCGATGTCCAGCACCTTGACCGCGTCGGCGTCGAGCAGCCGCACGGCCTCCACGAGCAGGTCCGCCCCACCCGACACGGGCACCACCACGTGGTGGCTCCGCTCGTCCACGGAGATCTCCGCGATGGCGAGCGGGCCGAGCGCGGCTCGGGTCGCCGCCACGTCGCGGGCCGAGGCCACGGTCAGCTCCAGCCGCTCCCCGCCGACCTGGGCCTTGAGCTGGTCCGACGTGCCCTCGGCGATCACCCGGCCGTGGTCGATCACGGCGATCTGGTCGGCCAGCCGGTCGGCCTCCTCCAGGTACTGGGTGGTCAGCAGCACCGTCGTGCCGCCCGCGACCAGTTCCTCGATCACGTCCCACATGCCCAGCCTGCTGCGCGGGTCCAGCCCGGTCGTCGGCTCGTCCAGGAACAGCACCACGGGTTTGGCCACCAGCGCCGCGGCGAGGTCCAGGCGCCGCCGCATCCCGCCGGAGTACCCCTTCACCTGCCGGTCCGCGGCGTCGACGAGGTCGAAGCGCTCCAGCAGTTCCCGCGCCCGGTCCCGGCTCGGCTGGCGCCCCAGGTGGTACAGCCGCCCCACCATGTCCAGGTTCTCGAACCCCGTCAGCGTCTCGTCGACGGCCGCGTACTGACCGGACAGCCCGATCCGCTTCCGCAGCTCCCGCGCGTCCTTCACGACGTCGAGCCCCGCCACGGCGGCGCGGCCCGAGTCGAACTCCAACAGCGTGGTCAACACCCGCACCGCTGTCGTCTTGCCCGCGCCGTTGGGACCGAGCAACCCCATGATGCTGCCCTCGGGCACCACCAGGTCGAGCCCGTCCAGTGCGACGACGGACCCGTACTTCTTGACCAGCCCTTCGGCCACGATCGCGTCTGCCATGCGCACATGATGCGTCGGAGCACCGACAATTTCGCCCGGTTTGTTCCCACGACACCCTGACCAGGTGATGAACGGCCGTAGCCGTCGAACCGGCACGGGACCGGTTCGACGGCTACGGGGTGGGATCGGGGCAGGTCAGCTCATGCTGCGGTACCGGCGGACGGACAGCGGCCAGAACACCGCGATGATCGCCAACGGCCACACCACGGCCATCACCATCGGGTGCGTGGACACCCACGAGTCACCCGGCCAGCCGGGGTTCCCGAACAGCTCCCGGATCGCGCCGACCGTGGCCGACAGCGGGTTCCACTCGGAGATGGTCCCCAGCCACTCGGGCATCATCTGCGGCGACACGAACGTGTCCGAGAACATCGTCAGCGGCAGCAGCACCGTCCACACGACCGAGGTGTTCTCCGGCTTGATGATCAGCCCGAGGAAGATCCCCAGCCAGATCATCGCGACCCGCAGCAGCATCAGCAGCCCGAACGCGATGAGCACGTTGCCGAACCCGAGGTGCCAGGTCCAGCCGACCGCGACGCCGCACAGCATCAGCACCACGATGTCGAGCGTCGAGTTCAGCAGGTCCGCGATGCTGCGACCCGCCAGGTACCCCGCTCGGGACATCGGCATGGTCCGGAACCTGTTGTTGACGCCCCGGTTCGTGTCCTCGGCGATGGCCACCAGCGTGACGCCGACGCCGAGCACGATGCTCTGCCCGAACAGGCCGGGCATCAGGAACTCCCGGTAGTTCCAGCCGCCGACGACCATGACCGCGTTGCCGAACACGTAGCCGAAGATCAGGATCGAGACGACCGGGTACATGACGCTGCTGAAGAGCCGGACGGGTTGCCGGATCCAGTGGATGAGGTCGCGGGACGCGACGTTCCACGAGTCGCTGATGAGCCACCGGAGCCGTTGGAGGACGCTGCGCGGCGCCCTCGGCATCGGCGCCGGGGTGATGGGGGGCAGGGTCAGGCTCACGATGCTTCCTCCCCTTCGAGGTCCTGGCCGGTCAGCAGGAGGAACACCTCGTCGAGGGTCGCCCTGCGCAGCGTGACGTCCTCCGCGTCGATCCCCGCGGCGTGCAGGGCTCGGGTGACGTCGGTGAGCGCGTGCTGCCGGTTGGTGACGGCCGCGCTGACCCGGTTCTCGGCGGGGGTGGTCTGGAGCCTGCCGCCAGCGGTCCGCGCCATCACGCCCGCCGCGGCCGGGATCTCGGCGATGTTGCGGACGGTGACGTCGATCCAGTCGCCGCCGGTGCGGGCCTTCAGCTCGTCCGGCGTGCCGCTGGCGATCTCGCGACCGCCGTCCATCAGCACGATCTGGTCGGCGAGCTGGTCCGCCTCGTCCAGGAGTTGGGTCGTGAGCAGCACGGTCGTGCCGCCCAGTGCCAGCGCGCGGACGGCCGACCACATCTCGATGCGGTTGCGGGGGTCCAGGCCCGCTGTCGGTTCGTCGAGGAACATGACGCTGGGCGCCGTGATGAAACTCGACGCGAGGTCCAGTCGGCGGCGCATACCGCCGGAGTAGTGCTTGACCTGCTTGCTGCCAGCGGCCGTGAGGCCGAACTGCTCCAGCAGCTCGTCCGCGCGACGCCGCGCGTTGGCCGCGCTCAGGTGGTAGAGCCTGCCCCAGAGCGCGAGGTTCTCGCGTCCGGTGAGGATGTCGTCGACGGTGGACTGCTGCCCGATCATGCCGATGTGGTTGCGGACCTCCGCTGCTTGTCGTGCGACGTCGAATCCGTTGACCGTGGCGCGGCCCCCGTCGGGTCGCATGAGGGTGGACAGGATGCGGAGCACCGTCGTCTTCCCTGCGCCGTTCGGGCCGAGCAGCCCGCACACCGTTCCCGCTGGGACCGACAGGTCGAATCCGTCCAGTGCGTAGTACCCGCCGAACCGCTTGCGGAGGCCTTCAGCGAAGAGAACAGGTGAGCTCACGACAACCTCCTAAACTGTGTATGTCGTACACCCTGTGTACTGTATAGACAGTTCGGTGCCCCTGTGTCAAGGTGGAAGGAGTCGAGGTGGTCCTGGAAGCGGGTGATCCCGAGCGCAGCGTCGAGCTGCTCTGGGGCGACAAGCCCCTGCCCGGTCGCGGGCCCAAACCCGCGCTGACCTTGGACGGCGTCGTCGCCGCGGCCGTCGAGGTCGCCGACGAGGAGGGGTTGTCCGCGCTGTCCATGCGGCGGGTCGCGGAGAAGGTCGGCTTCACCACCATGTCGCTGTACCGGTACGTGCCCGGCAAGGCCGAGCTGCTGGACCTCATGCAGGACGCCGTCGCGGCCGAGATCGTCCTGCCCGACCGCGGCCTCGACTGGCGCGAGGGACTCACGTTCTCCGCCCGGCAGGACTGGGAGCTCTACCAGCGGCACCCGTGGATGGTGCAGGTCACGTCCACGCGGAGCGTGCCGGGGCCGCACTACATGGCCGAGTTGGAGGCCCGGCTGCGGGTGCTGGAGCGCACCGGCCTCAGCGGCCGCGAGACCATGGCCGTCGCCAACCTCGTCTCCCAGTACGTCGAGGGCGCCGCCCGCCGCGCCGCGGAGGCGCAGCAGGCGGAGCGCACCACCGGCGTGAGCATGGAGGAGTGGTGGAGCTCGCGGGTCTCGCTGTGGGGCCACCTGACGGAGGACCGCTACCCGACGCTGGCCCGCGTGTGGATGGCGGGCGGGTACGACGGGATGGTGGACGACTTCGAGTTCGGGCTGCGGCGGGTGCTGGACGGCATCGCGGTGCTCGTCCAGGGGCGTGATGAAACCCCGGATCGTGATGAAACTGCGGCGGGTTGCGTCACGTGCGGTCGGCCGGTCGAGAAGCCGGCCACCGGACGGCCGAAGGAGTACTGCTCACGGGCGTGCCAGCAGAAGGCGTACCGGGCTCGGCAGGCGTCAGGACAGTAGGGCTTGGCGCAGTTCGGCCCTGCGCAGCAGGTCCAGCACGTGCAGGTCGTCGATCACCTTGGCCGCGCCGGGGCTCAGCGCCAGGCGCAGGAGCGACTGGCACACGTCGGCGAAGGGCTGTTCGCGCACGGTGATGACCGCTTCGCGCATGGCGCCTGGATCGTGCTCGAACGCTTCGGACCACTGCTTCAGGCACATCAGCACCACGCGGTGAGCCTGCTGGCGCCCCCTGGTCAGGGTGGGGCGGTTGAGGGCGCACACCTCGATCGTCGCGCTGCCCTTCGGGGTCAGACCGCGGTATTCGCCGAGCGTGGGTGTGAGCAGCAGGTGGTCGAACGGGTCCTCGGTCGTGGGGTCGATCAGGAGCGGACTTCCGTCGAGGTCGAGGGGGAACCGCGACCCCTTGTTGTGGCTGTTGCACGTCGAGCAGGCCAGGAGGTGGTTGAGCCAGTCGAACGTGCGCAGCGGATTGCGGGCCAGGGGCTCGAAGTGGTCGATGTCCGCCCCCTGGCTGTCACCGCAGTACATGCAGCACTCGATGCCGGGAGCCATGCCCGCGAGCACTTGCCGCAGGGACGCGTGGACGTTCTGCCGTACCGAGGTGCGCTTCCACACGAGTCGAGCCGTCTCAGCTCTTCTCGCGGCGGCGGCGATCTCGGCTGTGAGCGGTGGAAGTCGATCGGCCAGTTCTTGATTCAACGAGGGGCGGACGATCCGGATCACGTCTCGGTTCGCCCCAGCCGGGCTTCCACCTCACGGGCACGTGCGCTCGGGGAACTGGTGAGGGTTTCCTTCAGTTCGTCGTAGCGACGGGTCTGCTCCTCGGTGGCGGTGCCCGAGATGACCGCGACTTCGAGGTCCACCAGTTCCGAGCGGAGTTTGACGGCCTGGTCCGAGTAGGGCGTTTCCAGGCCGAACAGTTCGGAGAGCACAGCGTCGTCGCCGCTGCCGTAGACGACTCGCTCGTACAGGTCGTCGTCCACCACCTGCGGTGCGGAGTTCTCCTGGGGGCCGGGGAGGCGGATCAGGCCGCCGGGGTCCGCGGCCTGGCAGACGTACGGGCTGTGGGTGGTGACGATGAACTGGATGTTCGGGAAGTGCGCCTTCAACCAGCCACCGATGGCCTTCTGCCACGAGACGTGGAGGTGGGCGTCGACCTCGTCGATGATGACCACGCCGGGGGCGGTGACGCTCGTGCCGTTCGTGGTGAGTTCGCCGTAGCACTCGTGGAGTTGCTTCACCAGGTCGACGACGAGCGCGACCACCGAGCGGTAGCCGTCGCTCATCTCCCTGAGCGGGAAGTGGTGTTCGCCGCCGAAGACCCAGAGCCCGTCCGAATCGACACGGTCGATCCGGTAGTGGTCCGGCAGGAGGCCATCGCCGAGCAGGTTCAAGGCGGCTCGTTTGAGCAGTGCCGCGTCGGCGTGCCCTTCAAGCTCGCGGAGGTGCTGCCTGATGAGCCAGGTGACACCTTCGGCCAGAGAGGCGTCTTCGTGGAACAGGCTGGTCAGCCTCGCCAGGACGCCTGGCTTGCCCATGAGGCGTTGAACGTCGTTCGAGCCGCCGGCAAGACGTCGAAACGGGCCGTACGCCGCGCAGAACCATCCGCGTGGTTTGAGCAACCAGGGACCGTTGTACGGCCCGCCCTTCTGCAAGTCGACCAGGAGCGAGCCCGCCCCCCAGTGGAGCTCGGCAACGCGTGGAGGGCCGAGGGGGTCCGCGAGGTGATCCACCGGCTGGGCTCCCGCGATGGCGACCGATGCCGATCCTCGGTCGCTTCCGATCGAAACCCAGTTGTCGAAATCGGGCATCAGGGTGCGCGCCAGTCCCGGCCCGGCTATCGCCAGGGCGATGGCGCGCAAGAGAGTGGTCTTGCCGGACCCGTTGCGGCCTGCGATGACGGTCCAGCCGGGTGCGGTGAGGTCGAGGTCGACTTCGCGGGCGCCGTGGAACCCCTTGATGTTCCGCAGCGTGACCTGCGAGATGTACATGACCTCTCCGGGTACGTCGACGAGTCGGTTCCCGGTGACTCTAGTGGCGGCCCCTCCCGCTCACCCGGTCGAGAAAAACACGGCAGGCCCCGTCTCGGGGGAACGGAGGCCTGCCGGGGTCTCAGTGGGTGCCGAGCACGCCGTCCACGCGGCGGGGGATGCCGAGTGGGTTGTTGTCGCGGAGTTCGGCGGGCAGCAGATCGTCCGGCCAGGACTGGTAGGTGACCGGGGCGAGCCAGCGGCGGATCGACGTGGCGCCCACCGAGGTGTGCAGCGGGTTGGTGGTCGACGGCCACGGGCCGCCGTGGTGCATGGCCCACGCGACCGCCACGCCGGTCGGCCAGCCGTTGAACACCAGCCGTCCGGCGACCCGGCGGAGGACCTCGGCGACCCGGCCTGCCAGCTCGTGCTCGGACGGGTCGGCGTGGACGGTGCCCGTCAGCGTGCCCGGCAGCTCGGGGAGGACGGCCAGCAGGTCCGCGGGGTCGTCGTAGGTCACGACGAGGCCCGCGGGGCCGAAGTGCTCCTCGGTCAGCTTCTCCAGGTTGTCCGCGAACACCGCCAGCGGCACGGTGAACAGGCGGGGCGCGACGCTCCAGCCATCGGCTGGCTTGTCGCCGGACGAGACCTCGGTGACGAGGTCGCCCGCGGCCAGCGCGTCGGTCGACGACCGGTACGCGTCGCACATGCGCTCGTTCAGCATCGCGCCGCCGTGGCTGGCGGCCACGGCGTTACCCAGAGCAGGTACCAGCGAAGCCGGGGCGAACAGCAGGCCGGGGTTGGTGCAGAACTGGCCGACGCCCATGGTGAGCGACTGGGCGAACGCGGCCGCCAGCTCCTCGGGACGCGCGGCGGCGGCGTCCGGCAGGACGACCGCCGGGTTGACGCTGCCGAGTTCGCCGTAGAACGGGATGGGGTCGGGGCGGCCCTGGGCGATGTCGAACAGCGCCCGGCCGCCGCCGGTGGAGCCGGTGAAGCCGACCGCGCGGGTGCGGGGGTGCTGGATCAGCGCGACGCCCGCGTGCGTGCCGTAGACGATGCCGAACAGGCCGTCGGGCGCGCCCGCGGCGGACAGCGCCGCCGTGACGACGCGCGCGGTCTCACGGGAGGTACCGGGGTGGGCCGAGTGGGACTTCACCACGACCGCGCAGCCGGACGCGAGCGCGGACGCCGTGTCGCCGCCCGCCACCGAGAACGCGAACGGGAAGTTGGACGCCGAGAACACCGCGACCGTCCCGAGTGGACGGAGGACGCGCCGCAGGTTCGGGCGGGGCGGGATGATGTCCGGGTTCGGCGAGTCGATCGTCGCCTCGACGTAGCTGCCCTCGCGGAGCACCTCGCCGAACAGCCGGAGCTGGTTCGTGGTGCGCTTCAGCTCGGTGGTCAGCCGGGGCACGCCCAGCGCGGTCTCGCCGTCTGCGGTCGCGATCAGCAGGTCGGACTCGGCGTCCAGCGCGTCGGCCACGGCCTCGAGCACCGCCGCCCGGTCCGCCGCCGGGACCGCGGACCAGGTCTCGAACGCGGTCGCGGCGGCCGAGACGACGGCGTCGACCTCGCTGTCCGTCGTCTTGGCGACGGGCTCGCCGATCGGCTCGCCGGTCCGGGGGTTGTAGCCCTGCACGATCACTGACCTGCCTCCTTCACCGCGGTGTCGAAATAGGGGCCGCACCACGCGCCGCCGACGTACTTCTGCGCCAGTGACTCGGGATCCGGGGCGTCCACTTCGGACGCGAACGCCTCCGCGTCGTCCTTCGACTCGTAGCCAAGCGCGTACGCCTCGTCGAGCGAGAACCAGCGCCGGGTGTTGTCCGAGACTCCCCACACGACCCGGAAACCGGGGTTCGGCGCCGCGATGCACGCCTCCACCAAGCGGGCGGCGTCGTCGGGGGAGAGCCACGTCGAGAGCATCCGCGCGTCCTTCGGCTTCTCGAAGCACGAGCCGATGCGGATGGCGATGACGTCCATGCCGTAGCGGTCGGAGTAGAGGCTGCCGAGCGCCTCCATCGCGACCTTGCTGACGCCGTAGTACGTGTCGGGCTTGGGGAACAGGTAGTCGTCGGCGTTGCCGTCCGCGCGTTGGACGTACCCGACGGCGTGGTTCGAGCTGGCCAGCAGCACGCGCTTCACGCCCTGCCTGCGCGCGGCCTCCAGCACGACGTGGGTGCCGTTGATGTTGACGTCGAGGATCTGCGCCCACGGCTGTTCGAGGCTGTGCCCGCCGAGGTGGACCACGGCGTCCACTTCGGACATCGCCGCTTCCATCGCGGCCATGTCGGTGACCGAGGCCTGGACCAGCTCGACGTTCTCGCCGTCGCCCGCCGCCGGGATCTCAGCGATGTCCAGCAGGCGCAGGACCCGGTCGCCCTCGGCGAGCCGGGGGCGCAGGAGCGTGCCCAGCCCACCGGCGGCGCCGGTGATCAGGATTCGTGCGGTCACGGGTCGGACCCCTCCGGGTGTGCGTGGTGGACGGTCAGCGGCCGAACTGCCGGAGCAGTTCGGTGATGGTGCGGGCGGCGTCGAGCAGGGCGCCGATGACCTGGCGCTCGTGGTCCTCGTCGAGCCTGCCCAGCGGGACGGAGCAGCTCATGGCGTCGAGCACCGGGTTGCGGTAGGGCAGCGCGACGGCGAAGCAGCCGAGACCGGGCGTGTTCTCCTCGCGTTCGTGGGCGTAGCCCAGCGCGCGGAACCCGGCGAGCTGCGCGTGCAGCGGGCCGCGCTCGATCACGGTGTTCGGCGTCAACGGCTTGAGCTCGTCCGGCAGCAGCGCGTCGACCTCCTGCGGGGTGCGGGTGGACAGCACCGCCTTGCCCAGCGAGGTGGAGTGCGCGGGCAGCCTGCGGCCGACCCTGGAGACGACCCGCAGGTGGTGCTCGGACTCGCGGCTGGCGAGGTAGACCACGTCCGCGCCGTCGAGGCGCGCGAGGTGGACGGTCTCGTTGACCGTCTGCCGGACCTGCTCCATGACCCGGATCGCGGCTCGCACCACCGGGTCGTGGTCGAGGTACGACGTACCGACCAGCAGGGCGCGCACGCCGATGCCGTACGTGCCGCGGTCGGGCTCGACCTCCACCCAGCCGCGGTTCACCAGCGTCTGCAACAGCATGTACAGGCTCGACTTGGGGTAGCTGAGCTCGCGGTGCAGCTCGGTGAGGGTGAGCCGGCGATCGGACGCCGACAGGACTTCCAGCAGCTCAACGGTCCGGTCGGCGGATTTCACCGCCCCAGGGCGGGTGGGCGAAGCGGCCTCGGTCACCAGGTCCTCCAGGGAAACATCTCGGCAACACGCTCTTGACACGTTGCTGTGCTGATTCTTACAGTCCGGCATCAGGTTCACAAGTACGACTCCGTTTCACGGATGTGAACATCAAGGAGAGTGAGATGCCCCGTTCCCGGTCTGCCACCGCGGCTGTCGCGCTG
The DNA here is from genome assembly GCF_025061645.1 of Umezawaea endophytica. Lineage (GTDB taxonomy): Bacteria > Actinomycetota > Actinomycetes > Mycobacteriales > Pseudonocardiaceae > Umezawaea > Umezawaea endophytica. The sequence continues at coordinate 778,891 of NZ_JANYMP010000002.1, forward strand.
GCCGCTGTGGGCGCCGTGCTCGTTGGATGCGGCTCGTCGGCGACGTCGACGGGTGGTGGCAGCGCCGCCGGTGTCGCGCAGGACCCGAACGCCCCGTTCGAGGTCTGGACGCGCAGCACGGAGGCCACCGCGAAGGTCTACGAGAAGATCTTCAAGGAGTTCGAGGCCAAGACCGGGGTCGAGGTCGACTACAAGCCGATCTTCGCCGACTTCGACAAGCAGATCCAGCAGCGCGCGGCGGCGAAGGACCTGCCCGACCTGGTCGTCACGGACACCGGCTCGCTGGGCGTCTTCACCTCGCAGGGCCTGGTCGGCGAGATCGACAAGGCGGGTATCGCGGGCGGCGGCGACGTCGTCGAACGGGCCTGGAACAACGGCAGGGCGTCCGACGGCAAGTACTACGCCATCCCGTTCTCCACCCAGGCGATGGTCACGCTGATCCGCAGGGACTGGCGCGAGAAGGTCGGCAAGCCCGTGCCGAAGACGTGGGACGAGCTCACCGACCTGGCGACGGCGTTCACCAAGGACGACCCGGACGGCAACGGCGCGGCCGACACCTACGGGATGCTCGTGCCCGGCACCACCGACCGCGGTTACCTCGGCTGGTGGGCGTCGAGCTTCGTCTGGCAGGGCGGCGGCGACATCCTCAAGCAGGACGGCGACCGGTTCTCCGTCGCGGTCGACTCCGACGAGACGGTCAAGTCGGTCGACTACCTGAAGAAGATGTTCTGCGGCGACCCGAAACTGGTCCAGCCCGGCGCTCTCACGACCGGCACGAACGACGCGCACGCGTTCTTCGAGACCGGCAAGACCGGCATCTACGTGACCGGCCCGTACATGTTCGGCCGGTTCGACAAGAACCTCGGCAAGGACAAGTACGAGGTCGTCGCGGCCCCCAAGGGCCCGGCCGGTGACACCGTGCTCGGCGAGGGCGAGAACATCTACCTGATGGCGGGCTCGCCGCGGGCCGACGCGCAGAAGAAGCTGGCCGAGTACCTGATCAGCGCCGAGGCTCAGCAGGCGGGCATGAAGGGCGACCCGACCCCCGTGGTCCGGCTCCCCGTCAACAGCGAGGTCGACGTCAAGGCCGTCTACGACGACCCGCGCTGGGAGACCACCGCGAAGGTCTACGCCGACAGCGCCCGGCCGTTCTCCAGCGTCCCCAACTTCCAGCCGTTCCGGCAGCAGTTCTCCGAAACGCTGAACTCGCTCTTCTCCACCTGTAGCAACGACTCCAAGGCCGAACTCGGCAAGCTCGCCGAGAACCTCAAGAAGGAGCTCCAGACACAGGGAATGGCCAAGTGACGGTGTCCCATCCCGTCCGCGGCACCACAGACGTGGGACCGGCGGCTAGTGGCGGCGGTGCCGTCGGCTCCCACCCCGTGAGGCGGCGCCACCGGCGTCGCCTCACGGGATCCAGCTTCACGGGATCCAGCTTCACGCCGTGGCTGTTCCTCGCGCCCGCGGTGCTCATCTTCGTCGTCTTCAAGTACCTGCCGATGATCGAGGGGATCCGGCTGAGCCTGTACCAGGTCCGGCCGTTCCTCGGCGACCTGTGGGTGGGGTTCGACAACTACGCCCGGATCATGGGCGACGAGCGGTTCCGCGACGCGATCGGCCACACGCTGGTCCTCGCGTTCGGCCAGACCATCGGCTCGATGGTGATCGGGTTCGCGCTGGCCCTCCTGCTGGAGGGCCACGCGAAGTCGCTGTGGTTCGTCCGGTCCGCGGTCTTCCTGCCGGTGGTCGCCGCGACCGCCGTCATCGGCGAGATCTGGCGGCTGCTGCTCTTCCCCGCCCCCGAGGGCTTCGTCAACACGGTGCTGTCGGTCGTGGGCCTCGGCCCGTGGACGTTCCTCGACAGCCCGGACACCTCGCTCGCGTCGGTCATGTTCGTCGGCGTCTGGAAGGGTGCCCCGTACGACATGGTGCTGATCCTCGCGGGGCTCGCGGGGATCGACCGCCAGCAGTACGAGGCGTCCGCGCTCGACGGCGCGACCACGTGGCAGCGCATCCGGCACGTCACGCTGCCCGCGCTGCGCCCGGTGATCACCATCCTGCTGACCCTGGCGTCCATCCGCGGCCTGCGGGTGTTCACCGAGGTCTACGTGCTCACCGGCGGCGGCCCGGCGGGCTCCACCGACGTGTGGATGACGCGGGTGTTCACCGTCGCCTTCGAGCGCAACGAGATCGGCGTCGCCTCGGCCGGTTCGGTGATGCTCTTCCTGATCACGTTCGCGTTGACGGTCGTGGTCCAGTTGTACCGACGACGGAAGGAGGCCGGATGAGTGTCGCGGACCAGTGCGACACCGCGCTCGGGTGGTCGACCGGCCGTCAGGCCTGGTTGAGCAGGACCATCCGGGCGGTGCTGTGCGTCGGCGCCGTCCTGCTGTTCACCGGCCCGCTGATCACCGTGTTCTCCGGGGCGTTCGACCACAACCCGGACCCGACCAGGCTGTCCGTGCTGCCCAACAACCCGTCGATGATCAACTTCGAGACCGCGGGCTCCAAGGGCATCTGGCACTACCTCACCAACTCGCTGATCATCGCGGGCGGGGCGCTCCTGCTCCAGCTCTCGGTCAGCGTGTTCGCCGCGTACGCCTTGGCGCGCAAGAAGTTCCGGGGGCAGGCGGTCGTGCTGCTCCTGGTGCTCACCACCATGATGCTGCCCGAGGAGGTCATCGCGATCCCCCTGTCCCTGGTGATCGGCGACCTCCCGCTCGTGCACGTCAGCCTGAGGGGAACCCTGCTCGGCGTCATCCTGCCGCTGGGCGCCTGGGGCTTCTCCATCTTCGTCATGACGGAGTTCATGAAGGAGATCCCCGTGGAGCTCGAAGAAGCCGCGAAGGTCGACGGCGCCGGGGAGCTCCGGATCTTCGCGCAGATCATCCTGCCGCTGGTCAAGCCCGCGCTCGGCGTGGTAGCCGTGTTCGGGTTCAACATGATCTGGGAGCAGTACCTGCTCCCGCTGATCGTTGCCGCGGATCCTTCCGACTACACGTTGACCGTCGCCCTGCTGTCGTTGAGGTCCGACGAAGAGGTCGGGCCGGGAATCGTGTTGGCCGGAGCGTTGCTGGCGCTGGTGCCGAGCCTGATCGTGTACCTGTCGCTTCAGAAGTCCTTCCTGCGTGGGATCACCACCGGAGCGATCAAGGGATGAAGGTCTATGCAACTCGATGGGGTGCTGTTCTTTCCGGTCACACCGTTCGACCCGACGGGGGAGATCGCCGAGGACGTGCTCGCTGAGCACGTCAAGCACGGTGTCTCGGCGGGTCCGGGCGCGGTCTTCGTCGCCTGCGGGACGGGCGAGTTCCACGCGCTCGGGCTGGAGGAGTTCGAACGCGCCGTGGCGGTCGCGGTCGAGGCGACAGCGGGTCGGGTGCCGGTGTTCGCGGGCGCGGGCGGCCCGCTGCCCATCGCCAAGGACTTCGCCAGGGCCGCCGCGCGGGCGGGCGCCGACGGGCTCCTGCTGCTGCCGCCGTACCTGGTGACCAACCCCGCCAAGGGACTCGTCCGCTACGTCGCCGACGTCGCCGCCGCGACCGACCTCCCGGTGATCGTCTACCAGCGCAACAACGCGGTGTTCACGCCGGACACCGCGGTCGAGGTGGCGTCGCTGCCGACCGTCATCGGGTTCAAGGACGGCCTCGGCGACATCGACCAGCTCCAGCGCATCGTGCTCGCCGTCCGGGCGCGCGTGGACAAGCCGTTCCAGTTCTTCAACGGCCTGCCCACCGCGGAGCTGACCGTGCCCGCCTACCGCGGCATCGGCGTCGACCTGTACTCCTCGGCGGTGTTCGCGTTCGCGCCGGACATCTCCCTCGGCTTCTACCAGGCGATCCAGGACGACGACACCGCGCTGGTCCGGCGCTACCTCACCGAGTTCTTCGTGCCGCTGGTCGAGTTGCGCGACCAGGTGCCGGGGTACGCGGTGGCGCTGGTCAAGGCGGCGGTGAAGCTGGGCGGTCTGGACGCCGGAGGGGTGCGCCCACCGTTCGTCGACCCGTCGGAGGAGCACGTCGAGGAGCTGGAGCGGATCATCGCGGCGGGAAGGGCGTTGGCGGTATGAGGATCACCGACATCACGATCACCCCGGTCGCCTTCCGCGACCCGCCGCTGCTGAACTCGGCGGGCGTCCACGAGCCGTGGGCGCTGCGGACGATCATCGAGGTCCACACCGACGAGGGGATCTCCGGGCTCGGCGAGAGCTACGGCGACATCGGCCACCTGGCCAGGCTGGAACAGGTCGTGCCCGCGCTCGTCGGCTTGGACGTGCACCAGCTCAACGTGATGCACGCGAAGGTCGCCGAGGTGCTGGGCGGCAAGTCCGGCGACGACCGGCACGGCCTCACCGGCACGCTCACGGTCGAGGGCACGGTCGACCGGGTGTACTCGCCGTTCGAGGTCGCGACCTGGGACATCCGCGGCAAGGCGCTCGGCCGCCCGGTGTCGGACCTGCTCGGCGGCGCCGTGCGCGACGCCGTGCCGTACAGCGCCTACCTGTTCTACAAGTGGGCAGGCCACCCCGGCGCCGAGCCCGACCAGTGGGGCGAGGCGCTCGACCCGGAGGGGATCGTGGCGCAGGCCCGCAAGCTCATCGACGAGTACGGGTTCGGCTCGATCAAGCTCAAGGGCGGCGTCTTCCCGCCCGAGGAGGAGATCGCGGCGATCCTCGCGCTGCGCGAGGCGTTCCCCGACCTGCCGCTGCGGCTCGACCCGAACGCCGCGTGGTCGGTGGAGACGTCGATCCGCGTCGCCGAAGCCCTCGACGGCGTCGTCGAGTACCTCGAAGACCCGACGCCCGGCCTCCAGGGGCTCTCCCAGGTGGCCGCCAAGGCCTCGATGCCGTTGGCCACCAACATGTACGTGGTCGCGTTCGAGCACATCGCGCCGTCCGTCGCGATCGACGCGCTCCAGGTCGTCCTGTCCGACCACCACTACTGGGGCGGGCTCAGCCGGTCGCGCAACCTCGCGTCGACGTGCGAGACCTTCGGCATCGGCCTGTCGATGCACTCGAACTCGCACCTGGGCATCAGCCTCGCCGCGATGACCCACCTCGCCGCCGCGACGCCGAACCTCAGCTACGCCTGCGACACGCACTACCCGTGGAACCGCGAGGACGACGTCGTCCTGCCCGGCGCGCTGACCTTCGTGGACGGTGCCGTCCCGGTGCCGACCACCCCCGGCCTCGGCATCGAACTGGACCGCGACGCGCTGGCCCGACTGGCCGAGAACTACCGCACGTGCGGCATCGTGCAGCGCGACGACACCGGCTACATGCAGAAGTCCGACCCTTCGTACGAAAGGAAGCGCCCCCGGTGGTGACGAGTGTGGCGCACGTCTATCCCTGGGACGTCGTAGGCGATCCCCTTGCGGCACAACGGTATGCGGACCTCGGCGTGGACGCCGTCGCGCTCGCGGCGTCGTACCACACCGTGCGCGCCGCGACGCCGTTGCACCCGGAGCACCGGATGGTCGACGCCCGGCACGCGGCGTTCTACCTCCCGGTCCGCGACGAGGCCTGGGCGGGCAAGCGGCTCGTGCCCGCCGAACCGTCCTGGGTGGACGGTGACAACTCCTTCGGCGCCGCGGCGGACGCCCTGCGCGCCGCGGGACTGCCGGTCTACGCCTGGACCGTGCTCACCCACAGCAGCCGGTTGGGCGACCTCCACCCGGACGTCAACGTTGTCAACGCCTTCGGCGACCGCTACCCGTACGCGCTGTGCACGGCGAACCCCGACGTCGTCGAGTACGCGCGCACCCTCGTGACCGAGGTCCTCGCCCTCGGGCGGCCGGACGGGATCGTGCTGGAGGCGTGCGGCCCGCTCGGCTTCTTCCACGGCGGCCACCACGAGAAGACCGACGGCGCCGACTGGAACCCGGTCCAGCAGAAGCTGCTGTCGCTGTGCTTCTGCGTCGTGTGCGCGGTGCGCTACCAGGACGCGGGCGTCGACGTGGACGACCTGCGCGCCGCCGTGCGCGCCGGGGTCGACGCGGGTGTGCCGAGCGTCGAGGAAGCGCTGGGGGACCTGGCGAAGCCGGTGTCCTCGGTGCGCACGGGCACCGTCCGCGACCTGCGCGGGACCCTGGTCGCGCTGGTGCGCGAGCAGGCGCCGGGCGTCCGGATCGCCCTGCACGCCACCGGCGACGAGTGGGCCACCGGCCCGTTCGCCACCGTCGCGCCCGCCGTCGACGCCGATGTCGACGTGCTCACGGTGTTCTGCTGGGCCGGTGCCGACGCCGCCACCCCCGGCATCCGCGCGCTGCGCGAGGTCGCTGGTCCGGAGGCCCGGATCGCGAGCTACGTGCTGGCGCTGCCGCCGAAGCCGATCGACGGCGAGACGCTGCTGACCGAGTGGAAGCGGTACGTCGACGAAGGCGTGGAGGAGTTCCACCTCTACCACGCAGGTCTGGCGTCACAGCCAAGGCTGGACGCGTTGAAACACGCCGTAGCGGGAATCAAGGATCACCTGAACCGGTAACTGTGAACAGGACGGCGCAACCCGAACGCAGGGTTGCTCCGTCCTCTTCACATGAGAAGCCTACGAACCGCAGTCAGCGCCGGCGTCCTGCTCCTGCTGGTGACGGCGTGTGCGAGCCCACAGGCCCAGGTCGGTGCCGGAGCAGGCGACCCGAAGCCTGAGCCGCAGCTCAGCGTCTCCTCCCCGCCCGCGCCCACGTCCAGCTCGCCCGACATCGCGCCGGGTGAGCCGCCGCCCAACGGCGGTACGCAGGTCCCGTTGACGCAGGTCGACGCGGCGGCGCTGGCCGAGGACTACCCGAGGTCGGTCTGGACCGAGGGTGACGGCACGGTCATCGGCGCCATCGGCCAGGAGGGCGGTTGCAGCAAGGTGGCCCTCCAGGTCGCCGAGCAGTCCGCGACGTCCGTGCACCTCGACCTGGTCGAGACGCTGCCCGCCGAGCAGCAGATGTGCACCATGGACATCCGGTTCCCCCCGCTGACCGCGAAGCTCGACGCACCGCTCGCGCAGCGGACGGTCGTGCTGACCTCGCGCAAGAGCGGGTAGCGGGTGCTCGACGCCCGGCCGACGTCCCCCCGTCGGCCGGGCGTTTCCTGTCCTGCTTTGTCCTGTCCGGTCAGTCCTGCAACCGGATCGACGCCTGTACCGTCCTTGCGATATGAGGAACGCCAAGGTGCTCGTCGCCCTAGCCGTGGGACTGTTCGCCCTGGTCGGGTGCGGCAGCGATGACCAGCCGTTCGGGGCGGGCGGATCGTCAAGCACGGCCTCGTCCGGCCCGACCTCGCCGTCGGCTTCCGGCCTCCCGCCGGGCTCGGCCACGCTGCCTTCGTCGTCCGTCCGACCGCCCGGTCAGAGCAACGTCCCGTCCCAGCCGCCGCAGTCGTCCGCGACCCCGCTGCCGGGCAGCCCGACCGAGGTGCCGCCCGCGCGCGTGGACGGCACGGTGCTGCCGGAGACGTACAAGTCGCAGGTGCAGGTCGGGTCCGACGGCAGGACGCTCGGGGTGATCGGCCAGGCCGGTGGCTGCAAGACCGCGTCCGCCGAGGTCACCGCGGAGTCGCCCGACCAGGTCCTGATCACCCTCGTCACCACGTACTACGCGCCCAACGGCGGCGTGTGCACCCAGGAGATCCGCGACGTCCCGCTCACCGTGACGCTCGCGTCCCCCTTGGCCGAACGCAAGATCGTTCTGGAATCCAGGCAAGACGCTGCTTAATGGGTGGGGGAGGGGCTCGTCGAGCCCCTCCCGTCACTTCCTGAACGAGACCTGGAGCAGCGGGGCCGACGTCTCCGAGAAGAAGTCGTTGCCCTTGTCGTCGACCACGACGAACGCCGGGAAGTCCTCGACCTCGATCTTCCACACGGCTTCCATGCCCAGCTCGGCGTACTCCAGCACGTCGACCTTGCGGATGCAGTCCTGCGCCAGCCTCGCGGCCGGGCCGCCGATGGAGCCCAGGTAGAACCCGCCGTGCGACTCGCAGGCGTTGGTGACCTGCTTGGACCGGTTGCCCTTCGCCAGCATCACCAGCGACCCGCCCGCGGCCTGGAACTCCTCGACGTAGGAGTCCATCCGGCCCGCGGTGGTCGGGCCGAACGAGCCGGACGCGTAGCCCTCGGGCGTCTTGGCCGGACCGGCGTAGTAGACCGGGTGGTCCTTCAGGTACTGGGGCATGCCCTCGCCCGCGTCGAGGCGTTCCTTGATCTTGGCGTGCGCGATGTCGCGCGCCACGACCAGCGGCCCGGTCAGGGACACCCGCGTCTTCACCGGCAGCGCGGACAGCGCGGCGCGGATCTCCGCCATCGGCAGCGTCAGGTCGATCTTCACGACCTCGTCCGACAGGTGCTCGTCCTCGACGTCGGGCAGGAAGTGCGCCGGGTCGCGTTCGAGCTGCTCGATGAACACGCCGTCGGCGGTGATCTTCGCCTTGACCTGGCGGTCCGCCGAGCAGGACACCGCGATGCCGACCGGGCAGGACGCGCCGTGCCGGGGGAGGCGGATCACCCGGACGTCGTGGCAGAAGTACTTGCCGCCGAACTGGGCCCCGATGCCGAAGTTCCGGGTCAGCTCCAGCACCTGCTGCTCCAGGTCGGTGTCGCGGAACGCGTGCCCCAGCGGCGACCCCTCGGTCGGCAGGCCGTCCAGGTAGCGGGCGGACGCGAGCTTCGCGACCTTCAGGTTCTGCTCGGCCGACAGGCCGCCCACGACCACGGCGAGGTGGTACGGCGGGCACGCGGCCGTGCCGAGCGAGCGCAGCTTCTCGTCCAGGAACGTGGCCAGCCGCTTCGGGTTCAGCAGCGCCTTCGTCTCCTGGTAGAGGAACGTCTTGTTGGCGCTGCCGCCGCCCTTGGCCATGAACAGGAACTCGTACTTCGGCTCCGTGCCGGGCGCGGTGAACAGGTCGATCTGCGCGGGCAGGTTGGTGCCGGTGTTCTTCTCGTCCCAGAACGTCGTCGGCGCCATCTGCGAGTACCGCAGGTTCAGCTCCTGGTAGGCGTCGAAGATGCCGCGCGACAGGGCTTCCTCGTCCGTCCCGCCGGTCAGCACGCCCTCGGTCCGCTTGCCCATGATGATCGCGGTGCCGGTGTCCTGGCACATGGGCAGCACACCGCCCGCGGCGATGTTCGCGTTGCGCAGGAGGTCCATCGCGACGAAGCGGTCGTTGCCGCTCGCCTCGGGGTCGTCCACGATCGCGCGGAGCTGGGCGAGGTGCGACGGGCGCAGCAGGTGCTGGATGTCCCGGATCGCTTCCTTGGCCAACAGCGTCAGCGTCTCGGGAGCGATCTCCAGGAACTTCCGGCCCGCGGCCTCGACGACCTTCACGCCGTCGGCGGTCAGCAGGCGGTACTCGGTGGTGGTGTCCTTCGCCAAGGGGAGGACGTCGGTGTACTGGAACGTGGTGGTGGTGGGCACGTCGGCGGGCTCCCTTGCGCGCTTCGGAATCCGACAAACGTATCCGATCGCCGTCGCCCCACCACGCCGCCGCGATGTGATTCGCGTCCTTCAGGGGCCACCAATAGCGGAAGGCCGGGCCGGCCCCCGACCGCCCCGACCTTCCTTCGCGTGCGACCAGCCCCCACGTGATGGGGTGGAGGCTGCCGCATGGTCCGTGTAGAGCAGAACCGTGCCGTGATCCGCATCACAAGTCAACGCGGCCAAACGGGTGAGTCAGCTCGCGTACGCCCGCAGCTTCTCCGCGCGCTCGCCCTGGCGGAGCTTCGACATGACCTCGCGCTCGATCTGGCGGACGCGCTCGCGGGACAGCCCGAAGCGCTTGCCGATCTGGTCGAGCGTGCGCGGCTGGCCGTCCTCCAGGCCGTACCGCAGCCGGATGACCGCCTGCTCGCGCGGGTCCAGCGTGGACAGCACGCGCCGCAGGTCGTCCTGGAGCAGGCCGGAGATGACCGCGCTCTCGGCGTCCGTGGCGTCGGAGTCCTCGATGAAGTCGCCCAGGGGGGCGTCCTCCTCGGCACCGACCGGCATGTCGAGGCTCACCGGGTCGCGGGCGTGGTCGAGCAGGTCGGAGACCTTCTCGGCGCTGATGCCCGATTCCTTGGCGAGTTCCTCGGTCGTCGCTTCCCGGCCGAGCTGCTGGTGGAGATCGCGCTTGATCCGCGCCAACTTGTTCACCTGTTCCACCAGGTGGACGGGAAGGCGGATGGTGCGACCTTGATCCGCCATTCCACGCGTGATCGCTTGGCGGATCCACCACGTCGCGTACGTCGAAAACTTGAAGCCCTTGGTGTAGTCGAACTTCTCCACCGCGCGGATCAAGCCCAGGTTGCCTTCCTGGATCAGATCGAGGAGCGGCATTCCGCGACCGGTGTATCGCTTGGCAAGCGAAACGACCAGACGAAGATTCGCTTCGAGCAGGTGGTTCTTTGCGACGTGGCCGTCCCGCACCAGCGCGCGCAGTTCTTCGCGACGCGTGGGGGACAGGCGCTTCGCGGTCTCGGCCATGTGCTGCGCGAAGACGCCCGCCTCGATCCGCTTCGCCAGCTCGACCTCCTCCGCCGCTGTGAGCAGGGCGGTCTTGCCGATTCCGTTCAGGTAGACTCGAACGAGATCGGCGGCCGGACCCTGAGCGTCCAGGTCGAGTTCGGCGGGACTGATGTGGCTGACGGTGGTGTCGACCTCGCGGTCGAAGACCCTCGGGACGGTCATGGAACTCCCTCCCCCTTTGTCGCGGGCTGGCGTGCGGTTGCGTCACACACCTGCGCTGCACTGCGCAGTGAGCCTTTCGGCGTCGGGGCCCGCTGGGTACCCATCGCTTGCCGGCTGGACACTTGGGAAACGCGTCGGAATGCCAATTCGTTCCCGACTCCCTGACAGGAAGACGTCTCCGCCGTCACACTCGTTGCTCGCGCAATGCTGAGGATTTCCTGAGAGCGTCCTAGAGTTCGACCAAAACGGTGAAGGGTCCATCGTTCACGCTCCGCACCGACATCATCGCGCCGAACCGTCCTGTTTCGACACGAGCGCCCTTCTGTCGCAGTTCCCGCACCACTCCCTCGATCAAGGGCTCGGCGTGCTCGGGGCGGGCGGCCGCCGTCCACGAGGGACGGCGACCCTTCCGCGTCTCGCCGTAGAGTGTGAACTGGCTCACGATGAGCAGGGGCGCGCCGGTCGACGCGCACGATTCCTCGCCGTTCAGGATCCGCAGCTCGTGCAGCTTCCTGGCCATGACCGGAACCATCGCCGCGTCGTCGTCGACACGCACCCCCAGCAGCACCAACAGGCCGGGTTCGTCGATCGAGCCGACGACCTGATCCTCCACCGTCACGCTGGCCTGTGTGACTCGCGCCACAACAGCCCTCACGCGGGCCTCACCATGCCGTGCCGGACCAGGTCGCGGATCACCGGCAGGGCGTTCGCGACCAGCCCGTCGACCGGCAGGTCGTGGGCGAACGCCAGCAGCGTCACCAGGTCCTCCAGCGTCAGCGCCCCGCGGCACCCCGCCAGCAGCGCCGCCGCGACCTCGTCCAGCTCGTGCTGCCACCCCGGCCCGTCCTGGCGGTGCAGGCGGCGCACGACGGCCGTCCAGCCCTCCTCGTCCGGCGAGGACACCTCTTCGAGCAGCACGGACTCCGGCACCGTGAACCGCGTCGCGAGCAACGACTCGGCTGACCCGTTCGCCCGCAACCACTCGACCCGGTCCAGCCACAGCGACGTCTCCGGCCCCAGCGGGTCCACGTACGCGTGCCGCAGGTCCTCGCACACGACCTCGGCGTGCGCCCCGGACGTGCGCCGCAGCGTCACGAACCCGAACCCGACGCCCTCGACGTCGTTGCGGGCGAACCAGTCGAGCCACACGGCGGCCTTCTCGCGCCCTTCGGGGGACCGGGGATCCACACCGGCGTCCCGCAGCCACGTCCCCACGTACAGGGCCGGGTCGGCGACGTCCCGCTGCACGAACCACGCGTCGACGCCCCCGCGCGGCAACCACGACGACACCCGGTCCGCCCAGTCCTCGCCCTTGCGGTGCAGCCAGGAGGCCAGGAGTTGCCCCACACCGCCCTCGTTGAGGAACGAGGGCATCTGCCGCACGACGAGCGCGCTGGCGTCGTCACCGCCGAGCCCGGAGTCGCGGTACGTGTAGTCGACCCGCGGCGGCCCGACCACGAACGGCGGGTTGCACACGACCTGGTCGAACCGCCTGCCCGCGACGGGCGCGAACCACTCGCCCCGACCGAGTTCGACGTCCAGCCCGTTCAGCAGGAACGTCCCCTCCGCCAGCGCCAGCGCCCGCTCGGACAGGTCGGTCGCGGTGATCCGCTCGGCGTGCCGGGAGGCGTGCAGGACCTGGACACCGCACCCCGTCCCCAGGTCGAGCAGGGACCCGACCGGCCGCCGCGCCGTCGCCCGAGCCAGGCTGATCGACGCCTGCCCGATGCCCAGCACGTGGTCGGACGGCACCGGACCGCCGCGCTGGTCGGCGTCGAGGTCGGCGATCACCCACCAGGAGTCGTGCGGCCGGACGTCCAACCCGGCCCGGAAACCGCCGGGGTCGGCCCGCAGCACCTCGCTGGCCAGCAGCGAGTCGAGTTCGACGGACTTGAACGCGGCGGCGACGTCGGCCTCGGACTCGACGTCACCCAGCAGGAACAGCCGGACGAACGTCCCCAGCGCCCCGGCGTCGCGGGTGGCCCGCCGCGCGGCCTCCGGCTCGCCGCGCGTCATGGCGGCGTGGGCCTGCCCGCCAAGAGCCGCCAGCACCCCGTCGGTGTCGTAACCGGCGGTCTGAAAAGCGTCACGCAGACGCGAGGTCAACTCGGGAGTGAAATCAGGGAGCACCGGCCCATGCTTTCATCCCGTCGGCGTCAGGCCCGCCGACCGTGCACGGCCAGCGCGACGGCCATCGCCAACCGCTGCTCCGCGTCGTCCAGGGACAACTCGGTCACCTCGGCCATCCGCCGCATCCGGTACCGCAGCGTGTTCGGGTGCACCGACAGGGCCCGAGCGGCTTCCCGCGTGTCCCCCTGCGCCGCCAGCCAAGCCCGCAGCGTCTCCGCGTAGGCCGTCCCGTGCTCCCGGTCGTGCCGCAGCAGCTCGGCCACGGGGCCCCGCACGGGCAGCCGCCCGCTGTCCGCCGCGGCCGCCAACCGGCGCAGCAGCACCCGAGCCCAGGCGGTGTCGTACACGACGGGCTCCCCGGACGACAGCGCCAGGCACTCGTCGGCCTCCTGGCGGGAAGCGGACACCTGCACGGCGTCGGCGGCCCCGCCGATCCCGGCCAGCACCGTCGCCTCGGCGGGCAGCTCCCGCTCCAGCGACCGCACCCACTCCACGGCCACGGCGGCCGAATCCCCGCACGGCACCACCGTGTAGAGCACGTTCCCGAACAGCGCGCTGCGCCCCGGCCGCGACCACCCGAAGCCCGCGGTGGCCCGTTCGAACGCCAGCAGCGCGGCCCCGTGGTCCGCGTCCCCGACGTGCGCCTGCACGGCGATCACCCGGAGGTCCACCAGCGGCAACCCCAACCGGGCCAGCGCCGCTGGTGCCCCGGACGGCGAGTCCAGCAGCGCGATCACCAGGTCCGCCTCGGCCTGCCGCTCCAGGTCCGCGCTCGCCCGAGCGCGCAGCATGTGCAGCGCCGAGGTGCGGGCCCCGTCCACCAGCGCCGCGGCGCGCGACGGGTCGACCGGCTCGTCGACCTCGACCCACACCGACCCCAGCACCTCGCGGCCCGCCCGGACGGCCGCGACCAGCCGTCCGCCGAGCTGCTCGGTCAGCCGGGGCACGAAGATCGGCTCGTCCGACGCGGCCAGGTGCGCGAACACCCCGTACGAGTCCAACGCGGCACGGGCCTCCTCCGGCACCTTGCGCCCGAGGATCGTCTGCACCCGCACCTGGTCCACGTCCTGCTGCCGGTACGAGTACGCCAGCACCCGCGACTGCTGGTCCTCGATCGTCACCGGCCCGCCCACCACGGCCGCGATGGCGTCCGCCACGGCGAACAGGTCGCCGGACCGCTGCCCCCCGAGCACCAGCGTCTGCACCACCGAGGCCAACTGGCCCCACGGCACCGACGGCTCCACCAGCAGCACCGCCGCCCCGGACCTCCGCGCGGCGACGAGCACCTTCTCGTCCAGCGGAGGACGCCCGTGCAGCACCACGACGGCCGCGGCGGTGGAGGCCACCAACCGGGCGGCGGCGGACGAGGAGGGAACGCCCAGGCCCAGCAGGACGTCGTCGGGAGCGGCCGGGGTCTGCTCGGCGGCGTCGTGCAGGGCCACGCCGCGCAGTTCGACGGCCCGCCCGCGCGGAGCGCAGCTCAGGTGCGTGCCGAGACTCCCCAGCACGTCGACCAGCCGATCAAGGGCGACCACGAGCGGATCCTAGGTCGGCCCTGTTGTGCGGACCCCGCTTCGGCGGGTGTTGGATGGGTATCGATAGTGGGACGATGAAAACGGAGGTGGTGTCGTGAGCACATCCGAGCGTGACGACACCCCGGTGCTCATCACCGAGGCCGCCCTGTCCCTCGACGAGCAGCACAAGGCCAGGAAGCGGAAGTACGCGATCATGATGAGCGCGCGCATCCCGTGCATCATCCTGGCGATGGTCTTCATCGACATCTGGTGGCTCGCCGTGGCGTTCCTGGTGCTGTCGATCCCGCTGCCGTGGATGGCCGTCCTGATCGCGAATGACCGCCCGCCGCGCAAGTCCGAGAAGACCAACCGCTACGAGCGGGAGCGCAGGGCCATCGCCGCCTCGGGCAAGGATCACCGCGTCATCGACGGCTGAGGCCCCACCAGGGTCACGGCCCGCGCGCTCGCCCTGATCCCGCCGAGCAGCGCGTCCCTCTTGGACACGCCCCGCTGCCACGCGGCCAGGAACCCGGCGTCGAACGCGTCGCCCGCGCCCGTCGAGTCGACGCACTCCACGAGTTCGGCGGGCACCGACACGATCTCGTCCTGGTCGACCCAGCTCGCCCCGTCCGCGCCGGACGTCAGCACGACCGCGCCCACGACGTCCAGCAGCGCCTTCGCCGCGGCGGGGTCGGCGGACCCGGTGAGCGCGGTCAGCTCCTCCGCGTTCGGCATCAGGAAGTCGACGCCGCGCACGTCCTCCAGGAACCCCTCGGGGTCCAGGTCCAGCAGCACCGACGCCTGCGGGTCCACCGACGTCGTCAGCCCCGCCTCCTTCGCCGCGGCCAACGCCGCCAGCGCGGCGGGCTTGGAGGACGCGTCCAGCAGCACGTAGCCGGACAGGTGCAGGTGCGTGGCGTCCGCGAGGAGCCCCGGATCGAGGTCGGCGGGGGAGAAGCGCGCGTTCGCGCCCCGGTCGGCCAGCATGCTGCGCTGCCCCTGCGGGTCGACCAGGCAGACGACGCAGCACGTCGCGGCCTCGGTGTCGACGGCGAACGCGCACCGCACGCCCGCCGCCGTCAGCTCGGCGTGCACCTGGCGGCCCGCCGCGTCCGCGCCGACCCGCGCCACCAGCACCGGCTGGGCACCGCACTCGGCGAGCCACGCCGCCGTGTTCGCGCCCGCGCCACCGGGTTCGATGGTCACGTTCGCCCGCACGTCGCCGCCGTACGGGATGGGGCCGACGTGCCGGGCGACGACGTCCAGCCCGGCGTCGCCGACCACGACGATCGTCACGGGGCCAGCTCCACGGCGACCTCGGCCGCCAGCCGCGCGTTGGACATGACCAGCGCCTCGTTGGTGTCGAGGCTCACGCCGCCGCTGGCGCCGTGGAAGTGCTCCAGCAGGACCGGCGTCACGTTCTTGCCGTGCACACCGCGCGTCCTGAGCAGCTCCAGACCGTCTTCGAGCAGCCGGTCGTGCAGGTCGCGGTCCATCTCGAACTCGAACGGCACCGGGTTGGCCAGCAGCACCCCGGAACGGCCGGGAACGCGGTCGCGGTGCGCGGCCACGACGGCGGCGACGTGCTTGGGGTCGTCGACCCGCCACGGCACGTCGAACTCCGATTCACGCAGGTAGAAGGCGGGGAACCGGTCGACCCGGTAGCCGAGCACCGGCACCGAGCGGGTCTCCAGCAGCTCCAGGGTCGCGCCGATGTCCAGCACCGACTTCACGCCGGAGCACACGACCAGCACCGGCGTGGTGGCCAGCACGTCCAGGTCGGCCGAGACGTCCCACGAGTCGTGCGCGCCCCGGTGCACCCCGCCGAGCCCGCCGGTGGCGAACACGTGCACGCCCGCGGCGTCCGCGAGGGCGGCCGTGCTGGCGACGGTCGTGGCGCCGTCGCGGCCGAGCGCGTACGCCGGTCCGAGGTCGCGGCGGGACAGTTTCACCAGGTCGTTGGCCGGATCGCAGACCCGGTCCAGCTCGTTGGTGCTCAACCCGACGACCGGTACGCCGCTCAGCACGGCGATCGTCGCGGGCACCGCGCCCGCCGCGCGCACGACCGCCTCCAACCGTCCGGCGACCTCGCGGTTGCGACCCGGCGGCAGCCCGTGGGCCAGGATCGTGCTCTCCAGCGCCACCACTGCCCGGTTCTCCGCCAACGCGTCGGCGACCTCTTCGGCGATCCTCGTAGTCGTCACAAGGGGTAATGATGAACGACCGACCCACTAGGTCGAAAACGAGCGGTGGGGCATCATGGTGTGGTGAGCACCTTGACCCAGACGCTTCCGGAGACCGATGAGCGGTCCCAGGGCACCGACTCCACCGGTGACGACTCGCCGAAGATGTTCCACTACGTGCGCAAGGCCAAGATCGCGGAGAGCGCGGTCATGGGCACGCACGTGGTGGCGCTGTGCGGCGAGGTCTTCCCGGTGACCAAGTCGGCCAAGCCCGGTTCGCCGGTGTGCCCGGACTGCAAGAAGATCTACGACGGCCTGCCGCCCGGCGGCGACGACTAGGACGCCCGTCACGACCTCGGCGCGCGCGGGGCCACCGCGCCCGCCGAGGATTTCGGCCGCCACGGGCGCTGTGAGCACGACCCCCTCACCCGGACCGGATCGACGCCGGAGCCGAGGTCCTCGCCCGATCGATCGACCTCGAAGTGTTCCGCCGACCGGCCGACCCTAAGCTCCCCCCATGGCCAGGTACTTCGACGTTCATCCGGACAACCCCCAGAAGCGGTCGATCAGCCAGGCCGTCGACCTGATCCGGAACGACGGACTGATCGCCTACCCCACGGACTCGTGCTTCGCGCTCGGCTGCCAGCTCGGCAACCGCTCGGGCATCGACCGCATCCGCGAGATCCGGCACCTGGGCGACGGTCACCACTTCACCCTCGTCTGCCAGGACTTCGCGCAGCTCAGCCAGTTCGTCTACGTGGACAACGCGGCCTTCCGCGCCATCAAGGCGGCCACGCCGGGCAGCTACACGTTCATCCTCCCGGCGACGAAGGAGGTCCCGAAGCGCCTGATGCACCCGAAGAAGAAGACCGTCGGCGTCCGCATCCCGGACCACACGGTCGTCCAGGCGCTGCTCGCCGAACTGGGTGAACCCCTCCTGTCCAGCACCCTGCTCCTCCCGGACCAGGAGGAGCCGATGACCCAGGGCTGGGACATCAAGGAGCGGTTGGACAACGTGGTCGACGCCGTCATCGACTCGGGCGAGTGCGGCACCGTGCCCACCACCGTCATCGACTACTCGACCGGCGAACCGGAGATCGTCCGCGTCGGCGCGGGGGACCCGAGCCGGTTCGAGTAGGGCGTCAGTTCTGCGGGCTCCTGGGCGGCACGACCAGCGGTGTCGTGTGGTTGGTGTCCGCGGGTGAGGACGCGGTGCCCCGGTCGGGAGCGGGCTCTTCGGGGGGCGTGGACCCCCGGTCCTCGTCGGCCCTGATCCGCTCGGCCGTCCGCTCCATCTCCAGCCTGCGCCACCGCCGCCGCTGCCGCCGGGTCATCCTGGCGGGCCACATGTCCTGGATCGCGCTGTTGAAGTACGCGCCGATGGTGATCGCCAGGCCGATGAAGTACGCGAACAGCAGGAACGCGATGGGCGTCGCCAGCGCGCCGTAGGTGTAGCCGGTGGTGGTGATCCACTGGATGTAGAGCCGCAACCCGATGCTGGAGGCCAGGAACACGGCCATCGCCAGCACGGCGCCCGGTACGAGTCGGTGCCACGGGAGCTTCCGCGGCAGCGACAGCTTGTACAGGGTGGCGAGCGCGAGGATCAGCAGCACGCCAAGGCCGGGGTAGTAGAAGACGCCGATCCAGTACGACACGGTGTTCTGCCAGCTCGTCGGCAGGAACTCGGTCAGCAGTTCCGGGCCTAGCGCGAGCACGGGCAGCCCGACGATCAGCAGCACCAGGCTGGCCATGTACAGCAGCAGCGCGAAGATCCGCTGCCACACCTCGTTCCGCACGCCGTACTGGTCGTGCGCCACGGTGATCGCGTCGACGAACGACGACATGGCCGACGAGCCCGCCCACAGCGAGATCACGAAACCGATCGAGACGATCTCGCCCTTGCCGGTTGTGAGGATCTGGTCGACCGTCGGCTCGATCACCCCGGACACCACGTCGCCGCTGAAGATCGTGCGGCAGAAGCCGATGATCTTCTCCTTGACCTGGCTCACGACCTCCGGGCCGAGCCAGTCGCCGAGGTAGCCCATGCTGCCGAGCAGGCCGAGCAGCAGCGGGGGGAACGACAGGGTCTGCCAGAACGCGGCCTCGGCCGCCTCGGAGAACAGGTTGCCCTGCCACGCCTTCTGGAGCGTGCGTGCCAAGAGACGCCCTGGCCCACGGCGCACCGGCTCCTGCGCGGTGGTGGGCGAGGAGCGCCTGCTGTCGTCGGTCGGCAAACTCATCGCGAGGTCAAGCATGGTGCATGGCGGGAGGTTTCGCGGCACTGGCGGGCCGGACACGGGAGGTCGTGACACTGGTGTGACGAAGTTGCCCGCTGTTCCCACCTGGTGGTTTCCCCTTCGCGACGGCCCGAAGTCGCCATCGGTGTCGGGCGGTCCCGCCGTGAACGGGTAGGCTGAACGCTGCCCTCACCGGGCTCCCGCGCTGTCGCGGGACATCACCGGACTGAGGGCATTCGCCTGTCACAGCACACCTTTGACCTGCGCTGAAGGAGCGATGAGTTCGTGGCACAGCCCGACACGCAGGTTGTCGAGTCCCCGGCTGCCCAGCGCCCGCTGCGGGCGTGGCAGCGGCGGGCGCTGACGAAGTACCTGGCGGCGAAGCCGAAGGACTTCCTGGCGGTGGCGACGCCCGGCGCGGGCAAGACCACGTTCGGCCTGCGGGTCGCGGCCGAACTGCTGGCCGATCGGACGGTCGAGTCGATCACCATCGTCGCGCCGACCGAGCACCTCAAGCACCAGTGGGCGCAGGCGGCGGCCGCGGTGGGCATCGCGATCGACTCGAACTTCCGCAACACCAACGCCGTCACCTCCCGCGACTACCACGGTGTCGCGGTGACGTACGCGCAGGTCGCGGCTCACCCGACGCTGCACCGGGTGCGCACCGAGAACCGCAAGACGCTGGTGATGCTGGACGAGGTCCACCACGGCGGCGACGCGAAGTCGTGGGGCGACGCGATCCGCGAGGCGTTCACGCCCGCCGTGCGGCGGCTGTCGCTGACCGGGACCCCGTTCCGCAGCGACGACTCGCCCATCCCGTTCATCTCGTACGCCCCCGGCGGCGACGGCCTGATGCGCAGCCAGCCCGACCACTCCTACGGCTACTCCGACGCGCTGCGCGACGGCGTGGTCCGGCCGGTGATCTTCCTGGCGTACTCCGGCGAGGCGAGCTGGCGCACCAGCGCGGGCGAGGAGTTCACCGCCCGGCTCGGCGAGCCGCTGACGACGGAGCAGACCGCGCGGGCGTGGCGCACGGCGCTGGACCCGAGCGGCGACTGGATCAAGTCGGTGATCACCTCCGCCGACACGCGCCTGACCCAGTTGCGCAACGGCGGCATGCCCGACGCGGGCGCGATGATCATCGCCACCGACCAGGCGACCGCGAAGGCGTACGCGGAGGTCCTGGAGCGCGTCACCGGCCACACGGCGACCGTCGTGCTGTCGGACGACCCCAAGGCGTCCGGGCGCATCGCCGAGTTCTCCCGGACGACCGAGCGCTGGCTGATCGCGGTCCGGATGGTGTCCGAGGGCGTCGACGTGCCGCGGCTCGCCGTCGGCGTCTACGCGACCAGCTCGTCCACCCCGCTGTTCTTCGCCCAGGCCATCGGTCGGTTCGTGCGCCAGCGCGCCAAGGGCGAGACGGCCAGCGTGTTCCTGCCGAGCGTCCCGGTGCTGCTGGGGCTCGCCAGCGAGCTGGAGCAGCAGCGCGATCACATCCTCGGCAAGCCGCACCGCGAGAAGGAGGGCTGGGACGACGAGCTCCTGGCCGACGCGAACCGGACGAAGGACGAGGAGGGCGAGGAGGAGAAGGCGTTCACCTCGCTCGGCGCCTCGGCCGAGCTGGACCAGGTCATCTACGACGGGTCCTCGTTCGGTACGGCCGCGTTCCACGGCAGCGACGACGAGCAGGAGTACCTGGGCCTGCCCGGCCTCCTGGAGCCCGACCAGGTGCGCGCGCTGCTGCGGCAGCGCCAGGAGCACCAGTTGGTCGAGGTCGCGAAGCGCAAGGCCGCCGAGCCCGCGCCGCCGCCGCGCGCCGCGCGTCCCCAGGGCGTGCAGGAGCAGTTGGCCGCGTTGCGCAAGGAGCTGAACACGCTCGTCGCGATGCACCACCACCGGACCAAGAAGCCGCACGGCAAGATCCACAACGCCCTGCGCGAGCACTGCGGTGGGCCGCCCACCGCCATGGCGACGATCGAGCAGCTCGAGGAGCGCATCGCCACGCTGCGGTCCTGGTAGTTCCCAGGTCCGTTTTGTCGGGTGTTCGTTGCCCGCGCGTCATCTGTTCGCCCACCGGTTCCCGCGCGTTCGCCCGCCGGACATGGACGTGAATTCCGTTCATCATCCGTGCGCATCAAATGAGACGCTCGGCACACTGCGCAACCGGTTAATCTCACCGAGCGTGACGTCACGGTGCATTTGCAGTAGTCACATGTCGGCTTGGTTACCTCTCCGTTGCAGCATCGTGCCTTCTTTATCGATGCAGTGTGGTTCCGGTCACCCGGTCCAAGGGCATACGTTGTGCGCCACAACATTTTCTGTCCGGCCCTCGGACAGTGCAGTGAAAGGGATGGCGGATGCGCAGCAAGAGCCTCGCCCTCATCGCCGTAGGCACCGGCCTTGCCGTGGCCATGACGGCGTGCGGTGCCAACAGCTCGACCGGTGGGAGCACCACCACCGGCACCAGTGACACCGGTAGCGCGGCAGGCGGCGCGAAGGTCGGCGTGATCCTTCCGGAGACCGCGTCCTCCGCTCGCTGGGAGGGCTTCGACAAGCCCCTCCTCACCGCCGCGCTCAAGGCCGAAGGCCTCGACGCGGACATCCAGAACGCGCAGGGTGACAACCAGAAGTTCACCACCCTGGCCGACGGCATGATCAACGCAGGCGTCAAGGTCCTCATCATCGCGTCCCCGGACTCCTCCGTGGGTGCCGCCGTGGCGGCCAAGGCCGATGCCCAGGGCATCCCGGTCATCGACTACGACCGCTTGAACCTCGGCGGCACGTCGAAGTACTACGTCTCCTTCGACAACGTGAAGGTCGGCGAGCTCCAGGGCCAGGGCCTCGCGACGGCGCTGAAGGGCAAGAAGGGCGCCGAGGTCATCCAGATCGAGGGTGCCCCGACCGACAACAACGCCACGCTGTTCACCGAGGGCCAGGAGAAGATCCTCAAGCCGCTCTACAACTCCGGTGACCTGAAGCTCGTGCAGTCCCAGCCGATCGAGAAGTGGGACAACGCGATCGGTGGCACCGTCTTCGAGCAGATCCTGACCGGCAACGGCCAGAAGGTGGACGGCGTCGTCGCCGCCAACGACGGTCTCGCAGGCGCGGTCATCACCGTGCTGAAGAAGTTCGGCCTCAACGGCAAGGTGCCGGTCACCGGCCAGGACGCCACCCCGGACGGCCTCCAGGCCGTGCTCCGCGGCGACCAGTACATGACCGTCTTCAAGCCGATCAAGGCCGAGGCCGAGGCCACCGCCAAGCTGGCCGGTCTCCTGGCCAAGGGTGACACCGCGGGCGCCGACAAGATCGCCACCGGCAAGACCAAGGACACCACCGCGAACCGCGACGTCCCGTCGGTCCTGCTCGACGCGCAGCTCATCACCAAGGACAAGGTCAAGAGCGTCGTGGACGCGGGCGCCGTCAAGGCCTCCGAGATCTGCGTCGCCGACCTCGCCGCGGTCTGCACCGAGCTCGGCATCAAGTAGCCATCCGCTTCACCGCAACCGCCGCGGTGGGTGCCAGCCCCCGACTGGCACCCACCGCGGTTTCCGCCGCAGGACCCATGTTTTGGAGGACAGCCGTGAGCGAGCCGATTCTCGAGCTGCGCGGCATCAACAAGAGCTTCGGACCCGTGCACGTGCTGCACGACATCGACTTCACCGTGCGGGCCGGAGAGGTCACCGCACTCGTGGGTGACAACGGCGCGGGCAAGTCGACGATGGTCAAGTCCATCGCGGGCATCCACCCGATCGACTCGGGTGAAGTGCTGTTCGAAGGTCAACCGGTCACCATCCACAGCCCCCGCGAAGCGGCCGACTACGGCATCGAGGTCGTCTACCAGGACCTCGCGCTGTGCGAGAACCTGGACATCGTCCAGAACATGTTCCTCGGTCGTGAACGGGGCAAGTACGGGCTGCTCGACGAGGCCGACATGGAGCAGGCGGCGCGCAAGACGCTCGCCTCGCTGTCCGTGCGCACCGTGAAGTCCGTCCGCACGCCTGTCGCGTCGCTCTCCGGCGGCCAGCGGCAGACCGTGGCCATCGCCAAGTCCGTGCTGTGGGACAGCAAGGTCGTGCTCCTCGACGAGCCGACCGCGGCACTCGGCGTGGCGCAGACCCGCCAGGTGCTCGACCTGGTCCGCAGGCTCGCCGAACAGGGCCTCGGAGTGGTGCTCATCAGCCACAACATGAACGACGTCTTCGAGGTGTCCGACCGCATCGCCTGCCTGTACCTGGGGCGCATGGCGGCTCAGCTACCGACGAAGGACGTCACCCACGGACAGGTGGTCGAGCTGATCACCGCTGGTCGCTCCGGCGACCTGGGCATCGCCCGCCCGGAATCCGCGACCATCTGATGCCCGAGGAACAGAGCATGACTGACACCCCTACCGGCGAGAAGGCCCCCGACTCCGGGGCCATTTCCGACTTCGGCATCGACACGACCTCCAAGTCCGCTGGCGAGGCGCTCAGGGAGTACGTGGCCAAGGTCCGCGGCGGCGACTTCGGTTCGCTGCCCGCACTGCTCGGCCTGCTCGTGCTGGTGATCTTCTTCGGCACGCAGTCGGAGACCTTCCTGACACTGGGCAACATCTCGAACCTGCTGGCGCAGGGCGCGGGCATCGTGATCATCGCGATGGGCCTCGTCTTCGTCCTGCTGCTCGGTGAGATCGACCTGTCCGCGGGCACGGCGTCCGGTGTGGCCGCCTCCGTGATGGCGCTGCACCTGGTGAAGGACGGCAACATGCTGTCCGCCTTCGGTGACGGCGTCTTCTACATCACCTGCGGCTTCATGCTGATCGCGGCCGTGCTGTCCGCACTGCTGCGCATCTGGCCGGGTGTCGTGCTCCCGGTCATCGGCCTCGTGATCCTCCTGCTCGGCGTGCCGCCGAACGCGTGGATCGAGATGCTGCTGGCGCTGTGCATCGGCACCTCGATCGGCAGCCTCACCGGCTACCTCGTTGCCAAGGTCGGCATCCCGTCCTTCGTCGTGACGCTCGCGCTGTTCCTGGCGTGGGGCGGCGTGACGCTGAAGTACATCGGCCAGGGCGGCACGCTGCCCATCCGCAACGACAAGGTGCTGTTCAACGTCGCCAACGGCAACCTGGACACCACCGGGAGCTGGGTGCTGTTCCTGCTGGCCGCGGGCGGTTACACGGCCGTGGTGCTCAACCGGCACTTCTCCCGGCTGCGCAGGGGCCTCGTCGCCCAGCCCACGCCGCTCGTGCTGATCAAGGTCGGCACGGTGATCCTGCTCGGCGCGGTCGCCACCGTCCTGCTCACGCAGAACCGCGCGGTCAACCCGAACGTGATCATCCTCGGCGTGCCGTACGTGGTGCCGATCGTCCTGGTGCTGCTCACGGTGGGCACCTTCGTGCTCGACCGCACCGGCTACGGCAGGCACATCTACGCGGTCGGCGGCAACGCCGAAGCCGCCCGGCGCGCGGGCATCAACGTGCCCAAGATCCGGATGAGCGTCTTCGTGATCGCCTCGTCGGTCGCCGCGCTCGGCGCCATCGTGTACTCCTCGAAGATCGGCTCGGTTTCCCCCAGCTCCGGCGCGGGCAACACGCTGCTCTTCGCGGTCGGCGCCGCCGTCATCGGTGGTACCTCGCTGTTCGGCGGCAAGGGTCGACTGCGCGACGCGGTCATCGGTGGCGCGGTCATCGCGATCATCGAGAACGGCCTCGGCCTGCTCAAGCAGGAGGCGGCGGTGGTCTCCATCGTCACCGGCCTCGTGCTGCTGCTGGCCGCCAGCGTGGATGCGTTGTCGCGTCGTCGTTCGGCCGCTTCGTAGCAAGCGGTGACGTCACCGACCGCGGGAGCCAGGCCGGACGAGGTCCGCAGGCACAACCGCACGGCGCTCCTGCGCCGGTTGCACGTCGACGGTCCGTCCACCAGGGCGTCGCTGGCGGCTGAGCTCGGGCTCAACCGCAGCACGATCAAGGCCCTGGTGGACGGGCTCGCCGAAACCGGGGTGGTCGCCGAACGCGTACCCGCGCAACGCAGCGGGGCAGGCAGGCCTTCGCTGCTGGTCCTCCCCCAGCCCCACGCCGCCGTGGTACTGGCCATCGACATCCGCGTCGAGCAGGTGGCCATGGCGATGGTGGGGCTGGGCGGGGAGATCATCGGCCGGGATAGCTGGAACCTGCACACCCGCACCCGCGATCCCCGCGAGGTCATCACCCACATCGTCGAGTCGGCGAAGCTGCTCAGCGACGAACTGGACCTCCAGCCCGTCGCGGTCGGCGTCTCCGTCTCCGGTGTGGTCCGCCGGTCCGACGGCTGGGTGCACGAGGCGCCGAACCTGCACTGGACGAACGTCGCGTTGGGCGAACGCCTCAGCGCCGTGATGGAACTCCCGGTGCAGGTCGGCAACGACGCCGAACTGGGCGCGCTGGCCGAGCACGTCCGCGGCGCCGCCCGAGGCGCGTCGGACATGGTCTACATCTCCGCCGACGTCGGGGTCGGCGGAGGCGTGATCTCCAACGGCTCACCGCTGCGCGGCACCGGCGGCTACGTGGGCGAACTGGGGCACATGGTCGTCCGACCCGGCGGTCTGCCGTGCTACTGCGGCTGCGAGGGCTGCTGGGAGACGGAAGTCGGCGAAGCCGCCCTCTGCCGAGCGCTCGCACTGCCGGTCAACGCCTCCCGCGGCGCCGTCGTCGCCGAACTTCGCTCGCTCGCCACGGACCCCGACAACGTCATGCACCGCCTGGGGGAGTTCACCGAGTGGCTGGCCGTCGGCCTGGTCACCGTGGTGAACATGCTCGGCCCGGAGCTGGTCGTGCTGGGCGACCTGTTCACCGCCCTGCCGGAACCGGTGGTCGCCGAGGTCAGGGCCGTCGTGCAGCGCCGCAGCCTGGTCAGCAGGGCCGTCGGGGGCACCCGCATCCTCAGCTCACCGCTGGGCCGCGACGCCAAGCTGGTGGGCGCGGCCGAAGCGGCCTTCGAACCCGTGCTCGGCACCGTGTAGCGGGCGCGAGAAGCCCCCTGAACGCGAGGGGGGCGGGGATCCTCTCGGATCCCCGCCCCGGAACGGCAAGGGTGCTTGAGGGCCACACACGGCCCCGATTGTTAGCCCTGCTGAAGTTCGGCAGCGAGCTCGCGCAGCTTCGTGCTGTGCTCACGGGCGTGGTGCCCGCAGAACAGCAGTTCGCCCCCGGAGGGGAGTACGGCGCGAACCTGGGCAGCAGCCCCGCAGCGGTCGCAGCGGTCGGCAGCGGTCAACTCGGGGCGGGTGAGCGTGGGTGTAGTCATTAGAGTCTCCCTCCGTCCCGGCACCGAGGATTTCGGTGCCCTCTTACCAAGCTGCGACCACTACGCATCTGGCTGGTGCGCGGTGCTCGCTGGCTCCACTCTCTCAGACGTTCGCGCGGAAGTCAGTGTTCCCGTCGACGTGGCGACGCGCGTCACTCGCGATTTACCCACTCGTCGGTGCGCCGAACCGGCCCGAACGCCGATTCGCGGGGTTCAACATCACTTTCCGCAGTCGTGGCAACGGTTTCAGACCAGGCGTTTTGGGGGCCGAAGGCCTCGGATTGCTCCAACTGGTGGGACCCTTGCGGCCGTTGGTGTGATCGATAACACTTTGGTCAGCCCACAGCGAACACGGCCCCGGATTCCACCATTCGGACGCGGTTCGAGCCGTTCACCAGACGTTCAGAGACCTCGCCGTGACCTCCGCGAGCTGCCGACCAGCGAACTCCGCGCCCGAAATGCCGCGTTCGGCGGCCGGTGGACCGCTCCGCACCTCGAACGGGTGTGCGGTCGGCGCGACACGGCGATGGCCCCGCACCGAAGTGCGGGGCCATCGCCGGTTTTCGCGTCTAGTCCAGGTAGTCGCGCAGGACCTGCGAGCGCGACGGGTGGCGCAGCTTGGACATCGTCTTCGACTCGATCTGCCTGATCCGCTCACGGGTGACCCCGTAGACCTGGCCGATCTCGTCCAACGTCCGCGGCTGGCCGTCGGTGAGGCCGAAGCGCAGGCGGACGACGCCCGCTTCGCGCTCGGACAGCGTGGCCAGCACCGACTGGAGCTGGTCCTGGAGCAGGGTGAACGACACCGCGTCCACGGCCACGACGGCCTCGGAGTCCTCGATGAAGTCGCCGAGCTGGCTGTCGCCCTCGTCGCCGATCGTCTGGTCCAGCGAGATGGGCTCCCGAGCGTACTGCTGGATCTCCAGCACCTTCTCGGGGGTGATGTCCATTTCCTTGGCGAGCTCCTCGGGCGTGGGCTCGCGGCCCAGGTCCTGGAGGAGTTCACGCTGTATGCGGCCGAGCTTGTTGATGACCTCCACCATGTGCACCGGGATGCGGATGGTGCGGGCCTGGTCGGCCATGGCGCGGGTGATGGCCTGGCGGATCCACCACGTCGCGTAGGTCGAGAACTTGTAGCCCTTGGTGTAGTCGAACTTCTCGACCGCGCGGATCAGACCGAGGTTGCCCTCCTGGATCAGGTCCAGGAACGCCATGCCACGGCCGGTGTAGCGCTTGGCCAGCGAGACCACGAGGCGGAGGTTGGCCTCCAGCAGGTGGTTCTTGGCGCGCTCGCCGTCCCGGACGATCCACCGCAGGTCGCGGCGCATCTGGGGGGTGAGCTTCTCGTTCTCGTCCTCGGCCCGGCGCACCCGCTCCGCCGCGTAGAGGCCCGCCTCGATCCGCTTGGCGAGTTCGACCTCCTCCTCGGCGTTGAGGAGCGCGACCTTGCCGATCTGCTTCAGGTAGGCGCGGACCGAGTCGGCGGAGGCGGTGAGCTCGGCGTCCTTGCGGGCTTGCCGCAGGGCCTCCGACTCCTCCTCGTCCCAGACGAAGTCGCCTTCGCCGGGCTTCTTCTCGTCCTCGGCCTCTTCGGGTTCGTCGACGACGGGCTCGTCCACGATGACCACGTCCTCGCCCAGGTCCTCGTCACCGGGAGCGGCTTCGAGGTCGTCCGGCTCGTCGCCGTCCTTCTTCGTCTTGGCGGGACCGGCCTTGGCGGCGGTCTTGCGAGGCGCCTTGGCCGCCGTCTTGCCAGCCGCCGCAGTCTTCGCCGCGGCGGGCTTGCGAGCCGGAGCCTTGCGGGCCGAGGCGGCCTTGGGGGTCTCCTCAGACTCACCGGCTGCGGCCGAGGTCGTCTTCGCGGCGCTCGTGGTGCTGGAGCGTCGGGTTGCGGTTTCTGCGGCTGCCACGTACGCCCTTTCGCGACTGTCGATCACGGCGATCCGAAGGGCGCGAAACCTCGGACGCCAGAGTTCGGGGGAGAGCCCGCCGAAGCCATCCGGCGGGGCACCGTTCCATTGTAACGACGAGAATCGCGTGCTGTTGCGCCCCGCTTGCCTTAGAGGGGGTTGAACAGGTGTTCCCGCAGCTAGATCGTGTAAGGGATTTTCCGGATCAGTGCTTGATCCCCTGCGCGGCGGCCGCCGCGGCGCCCACGATGCCCGCGTCGTTCTTCAACGCCGCGGCGACGACTTCGGTGCGCACTTCGAGGAGCGGCAACCACTTGTCGGCCTTCTTGCTGACCCCTCCGCCCGCGATCACCAGATCCGGCCAGATGAGGTTCTCCAGGACGCCCACGTAGCGCGAGACGCGGGGCGCCCACTCCGCCCACGACAGCCCCTTGTCCTCCTTGACGGACGCGGCGGCCTTCGACTCGGCGTCGTGCCCGTCGACCTCCAGGTGGCCGAACTCGGTGTTGGGGACGAGCTGGCCGTCGAGGAACAGCGCGCTGCCGATGCCCGTGCCGAACGTCAGCAGCACGACCAGCCCGTCGCGGTTCACGCCCGCGCCGAACTTCATCTCCGCCATGCCCGCCGCGTCAGCGTCGTTCAGCACCACGACGTCCTCGACCGGCTTGCCGAGCCGCTTCGCGAACAGCGCGCGGGCGTCCGTGTCCACCCAGTGCTTGGACACGTTCGCGGCGGTCAGCGCGACACCGTGCTTGACCACGCAGGGGAGCGTGATGCCGACGGGACCGGTCCACTCGAACTTCGCGACGATCTCGGCCACCACGTCGGCCACCGCCTCGGGCGTCGACGGTTGGGGCGTGGCGATCCTCAACCGCTCCCCGTCCAGTGCTCCTGCTTCCAGGTCGACCAGGCCGCCCTTGATGCCGGAGCCGCCGATGTCCACACCGAACCCGCGGGTAATGCCCATCCCCGGTGGCCTTCCTACTCGATTCAGTAACCGTGGCCGCAGACACTAGCCTGAGCACCCCAGATAGTCCCGCGAGAGTGACGTAGGTGGAACAGTTGAGTTTCGATCCTCGCCCGCTGGTCGACGTCGCGGTCACCGTCGCGCAAGAGGCCGCGGACCTCGTGCGACGCACCAGGCACGCCGCCGTCGCCGCTCAGGTGGACACGAAGAGCACCGCCACCGACGTGGTCACGGAGGCCGACAGGGCCTCTGAGCAGCTCGTTCGCGACCGACTCGCGGTCATGCGCCCCGGTGAGCCGGTGATCGGCGAGGAGGAGGGCGGCAGCGCCGCCGTCGAGGGGCTCACGTGGGTCGTGGACCCGATCGACGGGACCGTGAACTACCTGTACGGACTACCGCACTACGCCGTGTCGATCGCCGCGCAGCTCGACGGCGTGTCGGTGGCGGGGGTGGTCGTGGAACCGGTCAGCGGCCGGGTCTGGACGGCCGCCCGCGGCCACGGGTCCTACCTGGACGGAACCCGGCTGGGGGTCTCCGCCGCCACCCGCCTCGACCTCTCCCTGGTCGGCTACGGCTTCGCGTACCGGCCGGAACGCCGTCAGCGCCAGGCGACGACCTGGGCGGCCCTGTCGACCAGGGTCCGGGACATCCGCCGGGCCGGTGCGGCGTCGCTGGACCTGTGCGCGGTCGCCGCGGGATGGCTCGACGCCTACGCGGAGCACGCGCTCGGCCGGTGGGACTGGGCCGCGGGCGCGCTGGTCGCCAGCGAGGCGGGCGCCGTCGTGCACCTGCCCGGTGAGGACCCGGAGCTGGGGGAGGACGCCACGTTCGCCGCCACCCCGGCCATCGCGACCGAACTGCGCGCGGCACTGGTGGAGTGCGGGTTCGGCCTGGTGTGAGCCGCCCCGACCTTCGAGGTCCCGGACAGCGCGAAGCCCTCACCACCGAGGTGGTGAGGGCTTCGCGGCAGTCAGGTGCGGTGGAGCCGGCCTAGCAGTGCACGTCCCGAGCCGCCGTCACGTTCGACGCCACCACGGTGGGCGCCCCGGCCTCGGCGGCCTGGCCACCGGCCTGCTCGGGCTGCTGCGCGGCCCAGTCGGCGAGCTGGTCCATCACCTTGCGGGCGTTGTGGTTCGGCTTGATCTCGTCGAACTTCTTGCCGACGGCGATGTCGACCGTCGCGTCCTGCCGCTCGTCCCTGACCAGCTCCAGGCACGGGTCGATCAGGCTCAACGTGCGCGCCGCGCCCGCTCCCGGAGCCCCGAACCGGATCTGGCCCCGGCAGGTCATGTCACCCGCCGGGTACACCGGGTCGTTGTCCGGCTCGGCGGCCTGCTTCAGGCCCAGCTCGGTCAAGGTCGTCGCGACGAACCTGGCCAGGTTCCGCTGGGTGCTCGCGTTGAACACCCGGAACTGGATGTCCGCCACCGGCACCGGATCAGTCCGGTCCAGCGCGTCGTGCGCCAGCACGTTGCCCAGCTTCGGGGCCTCGACCGGCGACGCGGCGGGATCGGCGGGTGGCGCCGACGACGACGGCGCGGGCGCGCTCCCCGGTGTGTTGCACCGGATCGCCAGGTCCACGTCGTTCGCCGTGTTCAGGACTTTCGCCCAGACGAACACCGCTCCGAAGGCCAAGATCACGAAGAGGACGAGCGCCGGTAGCGGTCGCCGCCGCCTGTACCGCGACAGCCCGCTGTTCCCCGTAGTGCTCGCGGGTCCCACGTCCGCCGACCTCCCCTGGCGTTGTCCCCATGTGCTCGCCGTATTCCAGCCTATGTCGTCCGCGACCATCCCGCGTCCCCGACCGGCTGGTAGCCGCCCGCAATCACCCGGTAGCGGAGGGTTCACCGCCGCCGGAGCGCCGCGAACGGCCGCGACGGATGGGCCGGAGCCCACGTACAGCCTATCGGGCCAGCGTACGTGGGTCCTGTCACCCTTCTGCTCATTTAGGGGGAACCCGATGCGCTACCCCCGTATCGGTGAGCTACCCTCTGCGCGCTCCGGGACCGTTGAGTCACCAGAAGCGTCGACTAGCAGGGGGTTGGCGCTCGACGACCGGGGCGAGACCCCCGTCACTGGACGACGGGGCACAAAAAGGGGCGCTGGGACGTTAACCAGCGACACGAACACAGTCTCCGTAGACCGCAGGGGTGAAAACAGAATGGCGACCGACTACGACGCGCCGCGTCGCAGCGAGGCCGATGAGCTCGCTGAAGACTCTCTCGAGGAGCTGAAGGCGCGGCGCAACGAAACGCAGTCCGGCGTAGTCGATGTCGACGAGGACGCGACTGCCGAAAACTTCGAGCTGCCAGGTGCCGACCTGTCCGGTGAGGAACTCACCTTCAAGGTCCTGCCGAAGCAAGCCGACGAGTTCACGTGTTCCAAGTGCTTCCTGGTGCACCACCGCAGCAGGCTCGCCGAGGAGCACAACGGGCAGTACATCTGCCGCGACTGCGCCTGATCCAGTACCGGCGTCACCCGAACAGCACCACAAGAACGACACTGGGCGCTCACCCGAAGGGGTGGCGCCCAGTCGCGTTTCACTTCTTCAGCAGTTCCGCGAGCCGGTCGGCGTGGCGGACGCTGAACAGCCAGTAGGGCGTGGGGTCCTCCGGGTCCTCCAGCGCCACCTTCACCATCGGCCCGATCCAGCCGCGGTGCGCGACGAACGCCGCCGGGTCCAGGTTCGGGCCCATCGCCTTCCGCTTGGTCTTGGCGGTGAACACCTCGACCTCGCCGAGCAGTTCCAGCGGCACGTGGGCGTCACCGATCCGCAGCTCACCGCCGCTGACCTCGACCTTCAGCGAGCCGAGCCGCACGATCAGCAGCAGGGCCAGCGGGACGATGATCACGTACGGCAGCCAGGACCGGACGCCGGGGAAGCCCAT
Organism: Umezawaea endophytica; assembly: GCF_025061645.1. Taxonomy (GTDB): domain Bacteria; phylum Actinomycetota; class Actinomycetes; order Mycobacteriales; family Pseudonocardiaceae; genus Umezawaea; species Umezawaea endophytica. The sequence continues at coordinate 810,620 of NZ_JANYMP010000002.1, forward strand.
GTGGATCTCCGCGGCCAGCAGCACCGCGGCGGTCACCGGCAGCAGCCAGCCCCACCACGGGACGTAGAGCCGCTCTTTGAAGGCACTTGGGGCGGTCACAGCACTCTCGCTCACGTGTGCAGGGTAATCTCGCCCGCCGTGCCCAGCGTCGAGGTCTTGCTGTCCCGGCTCGATCCAGGAGTCCCACCGCCGTCGTATGCCCGTCCGGGTGACGCGGGCGCCGACCTGGTCACCACCCAGGACGTGGTGATAGAGCCTGGGGAGCGAGCGGTGGTCGGCACCGGCATCGCTATCGCACTGCCCGAGGGGTATGCGGGGTTCGTGCACCCGCGGTCCGGTCTCGCGGCGAGGGTGGGGCTCAGCGTGGTCAACACCCCCGGAACCATCGACGCGGGCTACCGCGGCGAGATCAAGATCTGCCTCGTGAACCACGACCTCCGCGAGCCGATCAGGCTCACACGGGGCGACCGCATCGCTCAGCTCGTGGTGCAACGGGTCGAGCACGTCGTGTTCCGCGAGGTCGAAGAACTACCGGGCTCCGAGCGGGGCGCGGGTGGGTACGGCTCCACCGGCGGGCACGGCGTGCTCGCGGCGGCGGCGAAGGCCGACGCCATGCAGAGGACAGAGGGGTAGACGCAGATGTTCGGACGGCGCCGCAAGCGGGGCAGGCACGCGACGAACCGGGAGACCGCGCAGCAGGACGCGGAGTTCGACGGCGATGATCTCGACTACGCCGATGACGGTCCCTACGACGAACCGGAAGCCCCCAAGGACAACGTCAACCGGCTGGACCTCGGGTCCGTGAGGCTCCCGGTGCCCGACGGCGTCCAGCTCCAGGTCGAGATGGACCCGGCGGGCGCGGTGCGCGCGGTGCACCTGCTCACGCCCGCGGGGCAGCTCACGGTGAGCGCGTTCGCCGCGCCCCGCAGCGGTGGCCTCTGGAAGGAGGTCGGCGCGGAGCTGATCGCCCAGCTCAAGGAGGACGGGGCTCGGATCAACCGGGAGAACGGGCAGTGGGGTGAGGAGATCACCGCCCGGAACAGCGGTGTGCACCTGCGGTTCGTCGGGGTCGACGGGCCGCGGTGGCTGTTGCGCGGGGTGGCCGCGGGGCCGGAGGAGCAGGCGCCGGTGATCGCGGAGGCGCTGTACGAGCTGCTGCGCGGGACGATCGTGGTCCGGGGCACGCAGCCGATGCCGGTGCGGACGCCGTTGCCGATCGAGCTGCCCGAGGCCATCGCGAAGCACATCGCCGCGCAGGCTGAGGGCTGATCTTCTTGGTGGGTTTGGTGGGGTTGGTTTGGGTGCGCGACCCCGATTTTTGATTGTCTCTAGGTCCGCACCCTCTTTGTCAAGGCGGGAAAGATGCCTTGACAAAGAGGGTGCGGACCTGAGGGCGCTGGGGATCGGGGGCAAGGGGTAGGGCTGGCTCGCGCCGGCGTTGGGTCCTGCAGGTCAGGTGGCTAGAGCGGCTAGCAGGGCCAGGACTGCGGCTCGTCCCAGGGTGGTGCGGTCTGTGCCCAGCGCTGTCAGCGTCGTGGTGCGCAGGGCGGCCTTGGGGAGTGCCTTGGTCCACGATTGGGCGACCCCCAGCGGGTGAACTGGGTCGTCGTTGCAGGCGGCTACTCCTGCGGGGATGTCGAGGCCGCTCAGCTCGGCTGTCGTGGGGGCTTCGGACTTCGAGGCCGCGCGCAGGGTCGTGGCCAGTCGGTGGCCGTGTCCGCGCCAGGCGCGGGAGAGTTCCGCTCCCAGCCAGCCGTCCACCCCTACCAGCGCGTTGTCGACGCCGTCGCGGTCGACGACGGCCGCGCTCGCCCGTGCCGCCAGTGCCGCCGGGGCCTCTCCGGCGGGGCCGGACCACGCGGGCAGGGCCAGCAGCAGGCCCGCGCACCGCTCGGGGTGGCGGAGCGCCCACGAGGCCGCCACGTGCGCCCCCAGCGAGATGCCGCCGACCAGGAGCGGGCAGCCGTTCCAAGCGTCGTCCAGCGCGGCCAGGTGCTCCTCGACCGTCGTCGACTCCGGGGCGGTCAACCGCAGTCCCACCTGCGCCAACGGCTCCTCGAAGACACTGCGGACGAACACCTCGTCCGAGGCCGTGCCTGGCAGGACCACTGCGGTTGGGCCGACCAGATCGACCATCGGGCGCATCACGGGAAGGATCCTCCCCCAGTCGGATACCGGGGCCGTCGCGCCCGGTTACCCTGGAGTTGGACGGGCTTCGTCGTCGATGCCCCTTGCGATGGACCTGGAGTCGGGGATGAGTGTTTCCGGGGACGGCTATTGGCGCCGTCTCATGCGTCGCCTCACCAGCGACGTGACCGAGCTGGACGCGGACGACCTCTCCCGGAAGGCCGAGGCGGTCGGCGCCATGCGCGCGTGCGACTGCAAGTCCGGTGAGGAGGTGACCGTGATGGGCAGGCTCCGCAGCGTGGAGATGTGCCCGCGCGACTCGGCCGCCACGCTGGAGGCCGAACTCTTCGACGGCACCGAGGGCGTGACCCTGGTCTGGTTGGGCCGCCGCCGCATCGCGGGCATCGAACCGGGCCGCACCATCAAGGCCCGCGGCCGCATCGCGGTCCGCGACGGGCGCAAGGTGCTCTACAACCCGTACTACGAACTCCAGAACGCTTCATGACCCCGACGAACGGCCAGAACGTGACGGAAGAGCAGAAGACGAAAACCGCCGACCCCGAGAAGATGCCGACCATGCTGGAGCAGATGGGCGGCGTCAGCGGCCTCGTCTACTCCTCGCTCCCAGTCGTCGTGTTCGTGCTGGTCAACACCTTCGCGGGCCTGTACCCCGCGATCTGGAGCGCACTCGGCTCCGCGGTGCTGATCGGCGTCGTGCTGGCGGTCCGCAAGGGCTCGATCCAGCCCGCGGTCTCCGGCCTGTTCGGTGTGGGCGTGGCGGCGTTCATCGCCTACCGCACCGGTTCCGCCAAGGGCTTCTTCCTGTTCGGCATCTGGCAGAGCCTCATCTACGCGGGCGCCTTCCTGCTGTCGATCGCGGTCCGCTGGCCCCTCGCGGGCGTCGTGTGGTCGTTCCTCAACGGCCGCGGCACGTCGTGGCGCAAGGACCGCCTGTCGATCCGCGACTACGACATCGCGACCCTCGTGTGGGCACTGGTGTTCGGCTCCCGCTTCGTCGTCCAGCAGTGGCTGTACGACACCGCGTCCGTCGGCTGGCTCGCCTTCGCCCGCCTCGCCATGGGCTACCCGCTCATGGCCATCGCGGTCGCCGCGACGGTCTGGGCCGTCCGCCGCTCGGACAAACGCCTCAAAGCCCTCGAGGAAGCCGAAGCGACCGAGGTGCGGGAAACCGAAGAACAACTACGCGCCCGCTACGCCACCCCACCAAAACCACTGCCGGAAACCTGACCAACCGATTCCGCCCCCGCCCGGCACGTCCGAGCGGGGGCGGAGTCGTCAGTAGCCCAGTGCGGAGCGGATTTCCGTCTCGACGGCGGTGGTGGCGATAATTTGAGCTACGATTGTGGCCACAGGAGGTGCGGCGTGGAAGTTGGAATCCGAGAACTGCGCGATGGACTCAGTCGCCACTTGGCGGAAGTTCGTCAAGGGCGGACCGTCGTGGTCACAGACCACGGGCACGCCATCGCTCGCATCGTGCCCGTCGGTCAGCCGACCTCGCTCGAACGGTTGATCGCCGAAGGGCGCGTCCGTCCGGCCAAGGCGCGAAAGCGGCCCGCTCCCGAGCCGGTCGCCGCAACGGGTTCGATCAGCGACCTGGTGGGGGAACAGCGGCGTTGATCGGTTACTTCGACACCTCGGCCTTCGTACCCCTCTTGATCACCGAGTCGAGCAGTGAATTTTGCAGGCGCTTCTGGAACGACTCGGACAGCGTCGTCACCACGCGCCTCCTGTACGTCGAGGCCGCCGCCGCGCTGGCCCAGGGGGTGCGCATGGGGCGACTGACCGACGAAGGCCACGGTGAAGCCCTCCGGTTGATGGACCGGATGTGGAACGAGTTCGAGATCGTCGAGGTCGACGAGGTCGTCACCGGTCGCGCGGCCGAACTGGCCCACCTGTTCGCGCTTCGCGGCTACGACGCCGTGCACGTGGCGTCGGCGGACCAGTTGGAGGACGGGGATCTCGTCGTCGCGAGCGGCGACACCAAACTGCTCAAGGCGTGCTCTCAACTCGGTCTGTCCACCGCGGACACCAACGCGTAGCGGCTCAGCCCCTCGAAACCCGACCACCCAGCCCCCGCCCGGCGCGTCCGAGCGGGGGCTGAGTCGTCAGTAGCCCAGTGCGGAGCGGATTTCCGTCTCGACGGCGGCGGTGGCCACGAACAGGAGTTCGTCGCCGCCCTCGAGCGTGTCCTCGGCCGACGGGACGATCACGCGGCCGCCGCGCAGGATCGTCACGAGTGCCGCGTCGCGCGGCAGGGTCAGGCCGCTGACCGGTTCGCCCGCCAGCGGGGTGTCGTGGGGGAGGGTGATCTCCACGAGGTTCGCCTGGCCCTGGCGCAGGGTCAGCAGGCGGACCACGTCGCCGACCGTCACGGCCTCCTCGACCATCGCGGCCAGGATGCGCGGGGTCGAGACGGCGACGTCGACGCCCCACGACTCGGTGAACAGCCACTCGTTGGCCGGGTCGTTGACCCGTGCCACGACGCGCTTGACCGCGAACTCCGTCTTGGCCAGCAGCGAGACGACGAGGTTGACCTTGTCGTCGCCGGTGGCGGCGATGACGACGTCGCAGAGCTGCATCCCGGCGTCCTCCAGCGACGACAGCTCGCACGCGTCGGCCTGCACCCACTCGGCCTGCTCGACGGTGTGCGGCTCGAAGTGCGCGAAGTCGCGTTCGATCAGCATCACCTGGTGGCCGTCGGACACCAGTTCCTGCGCGATGGACCGGCCGACGGCTCCCGCGCCCGCGATTGCGACCCGCATCAGTTCTCCTCAGGTGCGCGAACGGCCGCGGCGGTCACGTCGGTGACGGTGCCGGACAGGGCTGCGACGTAGATCACATCGTCTGCTTGGACGACGGACTTGGAGTCCGGCAGCACCCCGGTGCCGAACCTCATGATGAACGCGACCCGGCTCCCGGTCGCCTCCTGGAGGTCGGCGACCGAGTGGCCGACCCAGTCCTCGTGCACGGTGATGGGCAGGACGGCGACGGTGCCGGACGGGTCGCGCCACGCCGTCGTGGAGCCCTCCGGGACCAGCACGCGGAGGAAGCGGTCGGTGCTCCACGGGACCGTCGCGACGGTCGGGATGCCGAGGCGCTCGTACACCTCGGCGCGCTTGTGGTCGTAGATGCGCGCGACGACGTGCTGGACCCCGAAGGTCTCCCGTGCCACGCGCGCCGAGATGATGTTCGAGTTGTCACCGCTGGAGACGGCGGCGAAGGCGCCCGCCCGTTCGATGCCCGCCTCGATCAGCACCTGCCGGTCGAAGCCGTTGCCGACGACCTGCTGGCCGTGGAAGTCGGCCCCCAACCGCCGGAACGACTGCGCGTTCTTGTCGATGACCGCGACCTGGTGGTCAAGTCGCTCCAGGGCCTTGGCCAGGGATGTCCCCACCCGGCCGCAACCCATGATCACCACGTGCACTGCGTGCCTCCTCGTTCTTCGCGCCGCGACCTGCGCGACCGGCGTGACTGAACCTACCCATGGTTGGTCCGAAACGGTGAGCGGACCGCTTACGCTCTGGACCCGTGTCCAAGCTCGCAACCGCGGCCAAGCGCCTTGTCGTCGGCAGGCCCTTCCGCAGTGATCGACTAGCCCACACGCTCCTGCCCAAGCGCATCGCCTTGCCGGTCTTCGCCTCGGATGCGATGTCCTCCGTGGCGTACGCGCCGGAGGAGATCTTCCTGGTGCTCTCGGTCGCGGGCCTGTCCGCGTACACCTTGGCACCCTGGGTCGGCCTCGTGGTCGTGGCTGTGATGCTCGTCGTGGTCGCGAGCTACCGGCAGAACGTGCACGCGTACCCGTCCGGCGGCGGTGACTACGAGGTCGCGACGGTGAACCTGGGTCGCCGGGCCGGGCTGACGGTGGCCAGCGCGCTGCTGGTCGACTACATCCTCACGGTGGCCGTGTCGATCGCCTCGGCGATGGCGAATATCGGGTCGGCGGTGCCGTACGTCGCCACCCACAAGGTCGAGTTCGCGGTCGCCGCCATCGTCGTGCTGACCGCCATCAACCTGCGCGGCCTGCGCGAGTCCGGCACCGCGTTCGCGATCCCCACCTACGCGTTCATGGTCGGCATCCTGCTGATGATCGGCTACGGCCTGTTCCGGGCGTTCGTGCTGGGCGACCAGATGCACGCGGAGAGCTCCAGCATCGAGATCCGGGCCGAGGACGACCACCTCATGGGCCTCGCGTTCGTGTTCCTGGTGCTGCGCGCGTTCTCCTCGGGCTGCGCCGCGCTCACGGGCGTCGAGGCGATCAGCAACGGCGTGCCCGCGTTCCGCAAGCCGAAGTCGCGCAACGCCGCCACGACCCTGCTGCTGATGGGCCTGATGGCCGTCACGATGCTGATGGGTCTCATCGTCCTGGCGCAGGTCACGGGCGTGCGGATGGCCGAGGACCCGGCGCACCAGATCGTCAACGCGCCGCCCGGCTACGAGCAGAAGACGATGGTCGCCCAGATCGCGGGCGCGGTGTTCGAGGGCTTCCCGGTCGGCTTCTACTTCATCGCCTCGGTCACCGCGCTGATCCTCGTGCTCGCGGCCAACACCGCGTTCAACGGCTTCCCGGTGCTCGGCTCGATCCTCGCCCAGGACCGCTACCTGCCGCGCCAGCTCCACACCCGCGGCGACCGGCTGGCGTTCAGCAACGGCATCGTGTTCCTCGCCGGCGCGGCGGTCGTGCTGGTCATCGCGTTCGACGCCGAGGTCACGAGGCTGATCCAGCTCTACATCGTCGGCGTGTTCGTGTCGTTCACGCTCAGCCAGCTCGGCATGATCCGGCACTGGAACCGGCTCCTCGCGACCGAGGAGGACGCGACCGCCCGCAACCGCATGCGGCGGTCCCAGACGATCAACACCGTGGGCCTGGTGATGACCGGGTCCGTGCTCGTGGTCGTGCTCATCACCAAGTTCACCAAGGGCGCCTGGATCGCCATCGCCGCGATGGCCGCCATCTACGCCCTGATGACCGCGATCCGCAGGCACTACGACCGGGTCGCGGAGGAGCTGAGGCAGCAGGAGCGGCAGAAGATGCTGCCCGCCCGCAACCACGCCATGGTGCTCGTGTCCAAACTGCACATGCCGACCCTGCGCGCACTGGCCTACGCGAAGGCGACCCGGCCGGACGTGCTGGAGGCCGTCACGGTCAACGTCGACGACGCGGACACCCGCAGGCTCGTGCAAGACTGGGAGAAGGAAGCCTTCAAGATCCCGTTGAAGGTGATCGAGTCGCCCTACCGCGAGATCACCAAACCGGTGCTGGACTACGTGAAGCGGATGCGCTCGGACAACCCGCGCGACGTCGTCACGGTGTTCATCCCCGAGTACGTGGTCGGCCACTGGTGGGAGCAGATCCTGCACAACCAGAGCGCGCTGCGGCTCAAGGGGCGACTGCTGTTCGAACCCGGTGTGATGGTGACGAGCGTGCCGTGGCAGCTCGCGTCGTCCACACGGGTCCACGACAAGGACGTGATCGCGCCCGGCGCGATCCGTCGCGGTTTGGACAAGAGGGACCCCAGGTGACTTCGCACGACAAGCCCGCCGACCACGACGACCTCCCCACCGGTGGGGTGGAGAAGCCCAACTGGCGCCACCGCAGGATCGAGGTCGAGGTCGGACCGGTGGCCCACGGCGGCCACTGCGTCGCCCGCCACGAGGGCCGGGTCGTGTTCGTCCGGCACTCGCTGCCCGGCGAGCTGGCCGTCGTGCAGATCACCGACGACACCGGCGGCTCGTTCTGCCGCGGCGACGCGGTGGAGATCCTCCGGCCGTCCGCCGACCGGGTCGAGCCGCCGTGCCCGTTCTCCGGACCGGGGCTGTGCGGCGGCTGCGACTGGCAGCACGCCTCCTGGGAGGCCCAGCGCGACCTGAAGGCCGCCGTGGTCGAGGAGCAGCTCCACCGGCTCGCGAACGTGGACCAGGCCGTCGTTGTGGAGGAGCTGCCCGGCGGCCCGACCGGGTGGCGCACCCGGATGCGGATGGCGGTCGGCCCCGAGCGCAGGGCCGGGTTCCGCGGCCACCGCAGGCACAACGTCGTCGTGGTCGACGAGTGCGTGATCGCCGCCCCCGGCGCGCTGGACGAGGCCGTGCGCCGCGAGTGGGCGGTCGGCGGCGAGCTCTCCGTCACCCGCGACGCGGGCGGCCAGGTGCACATCACCGAGTCCGGCAAGCCCCAGCCGCGCAACGGCCGCCGCGCGGTGCCCGGCAGGCCCATCCGCAGGCGCGGCAGCGGCACCGCCGTCGAACTGGCCGCCGAGCGCACGTGGCGGCTGGACGCCGAGGGCTTCTGGCAGGTCCACCCGGCCGCCGCCGACACGCTGGCCGCCGTCGTCCGCGAGTGGGCGGACGCCGGACCCGGCACGCTCGCCTGGGACCTCTACGGCGGTGTCGGGCTGTTCGCGTCCGTGCTCGCCGAGCAGGTGGGCCCGACCGGCCGCGTCGTGGTCGTCGAGTCGTCCCACCAGGCCGTCCAGGACGGCGTCGCCAACCTGTCCGACCTGGGCCAGGTCGAGTTCCGCCGCGGGAAGGTCGAGGACGTCCTGTCCTCACCCGACTTCGTCGACCAGAACCCGGACGTCGTGGTGCTCGACCCGCCCCGCAAGGGCGCGGGCAAGGTCGTCGTCGGCGAGATCGCCCGGCGTTCACCCGCGCGGGTGGTCTACGTCGCCTGCGACCCCGCCGCACTGGCACGTGACGTGGCGACGTTCGCGGAACTGGGGTATCAGCTGGCCGATCTCCGGGCCTTCGACGCGTTCCCGATGACACACCACGTCGAGTGCGTGGCGCTCCTCGTCCCCCGAACGTGAGCCTCCATACACCCTGAGAAGCCAACCTGACGGGTGGTCTTCACGTCCTGGTCAAGGCAAGCGGGTGAGGAACTGCGCCTCAGCCGTGCCTCCGTAGACTGACCGGACGATGCGCATCCACCACGATGCGTAATCCGAACCGACGCAGACCACAGGCGAGGTGGAGCGGTGACGCTGCTGGAATCCGTGCAGGGACCGGCGGACTTGAAACGGATGACCGCCGAGGAGCTGGTGCGGCTCGCGGAGGAGATCAGGGGATTCCTGGTCGACAAGGTCTCCCGGACCGGTGGTCACCTGGGCCCCAACCTGGGGGTGGTCGAGCTGACCATGGCCGTGCACCGGGTCTTCGACTCGCCGCGCGACCCGGTCGTCTTCGATACCGGTCACCAGAGCTACGTGCACAAGATCGTGACGGGGCGCCGCGACGGCTTCGACGCGCTGCGCCAGCGGGGCGGCATGTCCGGCTACCCGTCGCGCTCCGAGAGCGAGCACGACGTCGAGGAGAACAGCCACGCCTCGACCGCGCTGTCCTACGCCGACGGCCTGGCGAAGGCGTTCCAGCTCACGGACGCCAAGCGGACCGTCGTCGCGATCGTCGGCGACGGCGCGCTCACCGGCGGCATGTGCTGGGAGGCGCTGAACAACATCGCGGCGGACAAGACCCGCCCGGTCGTCATCGTCGTGAACGACAACGGCCGCTCGTACTCGCCGACGATCGGTGGTCTCGCGGACCACCTGTCCTCGCTGCGGCTGCGGCCGGGGTACGAGCAGGTCCTGGAGAGCGGCAGGCGCGCCTTGCAGCGGACACCGCTGTTCGGCAAGCCGCTGTACGCCGCGCTGCACGCCGCCAAGCGCGGCATCAAGGACGCGCTGGCCCCCCAGGCGATGTTCGAGGACCTGGGCCTGAAGTACATCGGGCCGGTCGACGGCCACGACCTGCCCACGCTCGAATCCGCGCTGACCCGCGCGAAGGCGTTCGGCGGCCCGGTGATCGTCCACGCGGTCACCCGCAAGGGCAACGGCTTCGCCCCCGCCGAGAACCACCAGGCCGACCAGATGCACGCCACCGGCGTCATCGACCCGATCACCGGTGAGGCCGTCGGCCCGTCGAAGCGGACGTGGACGCACGTGTTCGCGGACGAACTGGCCGCGCTCGGCGGCGAACGCGAGGACCTGGTGGCCATCACGGCGGCCATGCGCGGCCCGGTGGGGATGGACAAGTTCGCCGGCCTGTACCCGGACCGCTGCTTCGACGTCGGGATCGCCGAGCAGCACGCGATGACGTCGGCCGCCGGTTTGGCGATGGGCGGCCTACACCCGGTGGTCGCGGTGTACGCGACGTTCCTCAACCGCGCGTTCGACCAGTTGCTGATGGACGTCGCGATGCACAAGCAAGGCGTGACGATCGTGCTGGACCGGGCCGGGATCACCGGTCCCGACGGGGCCAGCCACCACGGCATGTGGGACATGTCGATCTGCGGCTTGATCCCCGGTATCCACGTGGCCGCTCCCAGGGACGCGGCGACGCTGCGGGAGGAGCTGCGGGAGGCCGTCGAGATCAGCGACGCGCCTTCGGTGGTGCGGTACCCGAAGGCGTCCGTCGGTCCGGACCTGCCCGCGTTGGAGCGCGTGGGGACGGTTGACGTGCTGAGGAGGCCCGCGGAGGGGGAGAGCGCGGATGTGCTTCTCGTGCCCGTCGGGTCGTTTGGTGAGCTTGGTGTCGCTGCTGCTCAGAGGCTCGCGGATCAGGGGATCGGGGTGACGGTCGTTGATCCTCGGTGGATTCACCCGGTGCCTGCTGAGCTGGTGGAGATGGCGGCTGAGCACAAGCTCGTGGTGACTGTGGAGGATGGCGGACGGCACGGCGGGTTCGGTTGGACGCTGGCCGCGGCGTTGCGTGATGCGGATGTCGAGGTGCCTTTGAGGGACCTTGGGGTGCCGCAGGAGTTCCACCAGCACGCTGAGCGGGCGGAGGTGTTGGCCCAGTTGGGGTTGACGGCGCAGGGGGTTGCTCGGCGGGTCACGGAGTGGGTTGCTGGGCGGATGGTGGAGGCGTCTGGGGCGTCGGAGTCTGGGGCTGGGTCCGCGTCTGCGTCGTCGTCGGAGATGGGTGCGGCGGCGAAGAAGTAGGGTCCCTGGTTGTAGCCCGCAGCCCCGGTCCAGGTGACCGGGGCTGCGGTGTTTCTCTGTCTTGATCTTTCCCTTGGCTTTGCTCACGACCCGACCCACTAGGGCGCTTGACCAGGCGCACGCAACTGACCCGGCACACACTTCCCCCGCCGCCCCCATCCCCAGCGCCCTTCGTGCTTTTCACGCTTTGTCAAGGCATCTTTCCCGCCTTGACAAAGCGTGAAAAGCATTGAAATAATTGCGCGAGCGGGGTGGCGGGGGAACCCCTGTGGGTCAAACTCGCAGGTCACAGCGTGGTTGGGTGACGTACCGAAGTCCCAGCGAGGATGTGGCCGATTTGACTTGGGGCCCCTAGATTTGCCCCTTCGTCGGACAATAAAGGGCAGAGGTGAAGCTGCCGTCCGACGCAAGTTTAAGGGGCAAATCCCCCAAGTAAAATCGGCCACGCTGCGTAGACGGCGTCCGGCTTCGTAGGTGGCTGGCAGTCGGCGAGGTCCGGTTTTGTAGGTGGCTGGCTGCTGTTGGCGTCCGTTGCGTTGGTGGTGAGGCCTGGACGTTGGGGCGGTCGGTTTCGTCTCTAGCGGTGGTTCTCAGGTGGTCCCGGTAGCGTTGTGCTTGTGCGGATCCTGGTTGTTGAGGACGAAGTGCCGTTGGCCGATGCGATTGCGCGTGGTCTGCGGCGAGAAGGCATGGCTGTGGATGTTGCCTACGACGGCGAGTCCGGTCACGAGAAGTCGACTATCACGCGGTACGACGTGGTTGTCCTTGATCGTGATTTGCCTGGCATGTCCGGTGATGAGCTCTGCAAGGAGATCCTCAGCTCTGGTGCGTTGACGCGGGTCATGATGTTGACCGCCAGTGCGGGGATCGATGATCGTGTTGCCGGTCTGTCGTTGGGGGCTGACGACTACCTGGCGAAGCCGTTCGCCTTTCCCGAGTTGGTGGCGCGGGTTCGTGCGCTTGCTCGTCGGGCCACGCCTGCCACGCCTCCCTTGTTGAGTGCGCGTGACGTCGAGCTTGATCCGGCTCGGCGGACTGTGCGGCGTGCCGGTGCGCTGGTGGAACTGACTCGCAAGGAGTTCGGTGTCCTTGAGGTGCTGCTCGCCGCCAAGGGGTCCGTGGTCAGCAGTGAAGAGCTGTTGGAGCGGGTGTGGGATGAGAATGCTGATCCGTTCACGACGACTGTGCGGGTCACGGTGATGACGTTGCGCAAGAAGCTCGGGGAGCCCGGCATCATCGACACGGTCGTGGGTTCCGGTTACCGGGTCCCCAGTGCTGGGAGCGGCTCCGCTGAGGACTGACTTCACCCAGCGGCGGGGTCCGGGGCTGCGGCTTCGCATCACGTTGCTCGCGACGGCGCTCGTCGCGTTCGTGAGCTGTTTGCTGCTCCTGCTGGGGTGGATGCTCGTTGGGCGTGTTGTCGACTCGATGCCCGCGTTCCCCGAGGGCAGCACCGTGCAGGTGGACGGTGTCGAGGTCGACACCGATGTGTTGAGCCAGGTGCTCGGGGCGAACGCGCGTGCGGACGTCGTTCGGTCCGGGGCCGTGGCGTTCCTGTTCGTGGTGCTCGCTGCCGCCGTGCTGGCGTGGGCGATCACCGGGCGGGTGCTCAAGCCCGTGCACGACGTGACCGAGGCCGCGCGCAGGTTGTCGGCCGAGTCGCTGGGGGAGAGGCTGCGGCTGTCCGGGCCCCGTGACGAGGTGGCCGAGTTGGCCGACACGTTCGACGGGATGCTCGACCGCTTGCAGGCGGCGTTCGACTCGCAGCGCCGGTTCGTCGCCAACGCGTCGCACGAGCTGCGGACGCCCCTGTCGGTGATCCGCACCGAACTGGACGTGACGCTGTCCGACCCGGACGCGGACGACGAGGAGCTGCGGCGGATGGCCGGGGTGGTGCGGTCGGCGACCGAGCGCGCCGAGCAGCTCGTGAGCGCGCTGCTGCTCCTGGCCCGCACCGAGGGGACGCGGTTGGCGGTGCACGAGCACGTCGACCTGGCGACCGTCGTGGACTCGGCGTGGCGGGCGGTGCGGACCGAGTCGGCCGCGAAGCAGTTGCGGATGAGCTTTCGGACCGGTCCGGCGCACACCGTGGGCGATCCGGCGTTGCTGGAGCGGATCGCGGGGAACCTGCTGGAGAACGCCGTGCGCCACAACGTGGTGGGCGGGTGGATCGACGTGGTGACCGAGGGCGGGCCGCAGTGGTCCGCGCTGCGGGTGTCGTCGTCCGGGCCGCCGATCGCGCCGGACCTGGTGGAGAGCCTGTTCGAGCCGTTCCGCCGCGGTGGGACCGATCGGACCGCGCGCACGGGGACGGGACTGGGGCTGTCGATCGTGCGGGCAGCGGTGACCGCGCACGAAGGACGTGTGCACGCCGAGGCAGTGCCCGGTGGGGGGCTCGCGGTGATCGTGCACCTGCCCGTCGCGAACCGGTGAAAGAAAGTTCGCGTGGTCCCGGTCACAGTTGTGCGTGATTTGAGGGGTTTCGGGGCACTCTGAGAGGTCCGGCAGGGGTTCCGAGCTGGGGTTATGTTGACCTTGGGCGTAGGGGTACCCCGATTTGGACCCCGGTTCATGGGGGTGTAACTTTCTCCTTGTCACCGCGACACGGACCGGAAACGGGCCGGAGCGGGGGCCACAATCTTCAGAACTGAATGCCTCGCAGGCCGATTTGACAGTCAGAAAAATCGCTTGCTAAGCTTCAAACACAAGCCCCGGATTGCACCGCGGTAAGACGCGGTTTGA
>NZ_JANYMP010000003.1:0-368064 GCF_025061645.1 Umezawaea endophytica
CACCCCCGACGCGATCCGGAACGGGCCCGACCACGTCCACGGCGCGCGGTCCAGCCGCCAGAAGAAGTCCAGGTTCCCCGCGCCGTCGGTCGCGAGCACCTCCAGGTTGCCCGGACCGCCGTAGTTCGACTGGATCAGGGTCGTGCCGGTGTACCGGCCCCGCCCGCCGAAGCAGGTGGGGCCGCTCCACGCCATGCCCCCGTCGTTGTCCCGCCAGAGGTGGACGAGGCCGCCCCCGTGCGAGGACGGCACCACCGCCTCGAAGTTGCCCTTGACGCCGTGCCCGCCCTGGATGAGGAAGCCGCCCATGGTTCACCGTTCCCGCTCGTCCGATGCCTCTGGAGTCGTTCCGGGGAGTACTCCGTTAGCCGGCGTTCGAGTGCCCGAACGGGTGAATCAGCGGGGCGTGGTCACCAGGTCACGGGCAGGGAGTAGACGCCGTAGACGAACCCGTCGTGCTTGAACGGGATGTCCTCGAAGTCGGCGGCGAGCCGCAGCTCCGGGATGCGGCGGTACAGCGTGCGGTAGACGATCTGGAGCTCCAGCCTGGCCAGCGGCTGGCCGAGGCACTGGTGCACGCCGAAGCCGAACGCGAGGTGGTGGCGGGCTTCGCGGGTGACGTCGATCGTGTCGGGGTCGGTGAAGACCTCGGTGTCGCGGTTGGCGATGTCGTTCGGCAGGATCAGCCCCTCGCCCGCCTTCACGAGCTGCCCGGCGACCTCCAGGTCCTCCAGCGCGACCCGGCGACGTCCCCCGTGGGTGATGTTGAGGTAGCGCAGCAGCTCGTCGGTCGCCGTGACGGCGACCGACGGGTCGTCGGTGTCGCGCAGCAGCGCCAACTGGTCCGGGTCGCGCAGCAGGGCGAGCGTGCTGAGCGCGATCATGTTGGCGGTGGTCTCGTGGCCCGCGATGAGCAGCAGCACGGCCATCTCGGTGGCGCCACGGTGCGTCAGCTCCCCCGCCTTGACCTTCTCGCCGAGCCGCGACAGCAGGTCGTCGCCGGGGTTCTCGATCTTCCTGGCCACCAGGCGGCCCAGGTACTCCGCGAGCGCACCCGACGCGGCCGTGCGCTCCTCGACCGTGGAGTCGCGGTTGACCATGGCCTTGCTGTTGCCCTGGAAGAAGTCGTGGTCCGCGTAGGGCACGTCGAGCAGGTCGCAGATCACCAGCGACGGCACCGGCAGCGCGAACGCCTCGACCAGGTCGACCGGCCTGGGACCGGCGAGCAGGGCGTCGACGGCGTCGTCCACGATCTTCTGCACGGCGGGCCGCATGGCCTCGACGCGCTTCACCATGAACGCGGAGCCGACCATGCGCCGCAGCCGCGAGTGCTCGGGGTCGTCCATCCCGATGAAGCTCAGCGACGCGTTGCCCGGCGCCTGGCGCGGGTACGTCGGGTGGGTCATGTCGGCGCTGACCCGCTTGTCGCCGAGCACGGCGCGCTGGTCGGCGTACCTGGTCACGAGCCACGGCGTGGTGCCGTCCCACAGCCGCACGCGCGTCAGCGGGCCCTCCTCCTGGAGCTTGCGCAGCTCCGGCGGCGGGTCGAACGGGCAGCCCTGCGCCCTGGCCATGGGGTAGTGCGGAACCTCGGAGGTGTCCGGCGTGGTGGTCATCGTCGTCCTTCCGGGAGGGGCGCCTGCGGCGCGAGGTGGTGCAGGCGGAGCTGACGGGCCTGCTTGGGCATGTTCCAGCCCAGCACCCCGATCGGGACGCCGTCGCGCTCGTGCAGCACGACGAACCGGCGGGCCGCCGGGTCGCCGTCCACGACGGTCGCCTCGGCGTCGGCGGCGGGAGTGCCGTGGACGTGGACCTTCGCGTCGAACTGGTCGGTCCAGAAGTACGGGACGGGTTCGTAGGACCGTTGCGCGCCAAGGATGTTGTCGGCCACGACGATCGCCTGCTCGGTGGCGTTGGTCCGGTTCTCCAGCCGGAGCGGGAAACCGAGCCGGTCGTGGTGCCAGCGGGCGACGTCGCCGACGGCGTAGACCCCGTCGGCCGCCCGGCAGCGCGCGTCGCACACCAGCCCGTTGTCGAGGGTCAAGCCGCTGCCGTCGAGCCACTCCGTGGCGGGGACGGCCCCGAGCGCGACCACGACGACGTCCGCCGGGAGCACCTCGCCGGTGTCCAGCAGCACCCCGTCCACCCGGCCGTCGCCGGTCAGGCCGGTCACCGCCGAGCCGAGGCGCAGGCGCACCCCGCGCTCGGCGTGCAGGTCGGCCAACACCCCCGCGACGAACGGACCGAGCTGCGCCTCCAACGGGAAGCGCTGGGGGCCCGCGAGGGTGACGTCCACGCCCAGACCCCGTGCGGTGGCGGCGACCTCGGCACCGAGCACGCCGTCGCCGACCACGACGAGCCGCCGCGCCACGAGCAGGTCTTCCCGCAGTGCCAGCGAATCGGCCAACGAGCGCAGCACGTGCACACCGGCCAGGTCCGCCTGACCGGGCAGCGTGCGCGGCCGGACCCCGGTCGCCACCACGACGGCGTCCGCGCCGAGTTCCAGCCCGGAGGCGGTGACCACCGTGCGGGTCGGGACGTCCAGCGCCACGGCGGGATCGCCGAGGACGAACCGCGCGTCGAGCACGTCCAGCACCTCGGCCGTGCGCAGGTGGGCCCGCTCGGGCGTCCACGTCCCGGCGAGCACCTGCTTGGACAGCGGCGGCCGGTCGTACGGCGGGTGCGGCTCGTCGCCCACCAACGTCAGCGCCCCGCCATACCCCTTGCGGCGCAACGCTTCCGCGGTGGCGAGCCCGGCCGCGGACGCGCCGACGACCAGCACCCCGGAGGGTGTGCTCACGCGGTCCCGTCCAGCGTGATCGCCGCCGCGGGGCACACGCCGGCGGCCTCGCGGACCGCGGCGTGCAGGTGGTCGGCGGGCCGGTCTTCCAGCAGCACCACGACACCGTCCTCGTCGCGCTGGTCGAACACGTCGGGCGCGACCAGCACGCACGATCCCGCGCCGCAGCACCTGTCCTCGTCCACGAAGACCTTCATCGGTTGTGCTCCTCCTCCGGCGGGCGCCCGTACCGGCGCCCGCCTCCTGCGTGGTTCTCCGGTCACGCGCCGGTCGTGGTGACCGGCGCGAGCCACAGCCCGGTGATCGCGTCGACCAGGCCGGTGGCGGTGTCGTCCCAACTGCTCCTGGCGGTGGGGGTTCCCTCGGCCAGCGCGCGCTCGCGCTCGGCGCACGTGTGCGACATCAGGGTGCGGGCCATCGCGCTGCGCTCCAGGTGGACCGCGAGCGGCAGGGCGGGCAGGCACCGGTTGAGCCCGTCCAGCACCCGCTGGACCGCCTCGGTGCCCAGCGCCTCGTCGACGATGATCCGCCGCAGCGCGGGGTCGGTCATCACCTGCGCGCCGAAGCGGGCGTACCAGGTGGGGACGCCCAGGTCGGCCAGGTGGTCGGTGAACGGGCGGATCAGGCACGCCACCCAGTCGCGCACGTCGGCGCTGCGGCCGATCTCGGCGAGCATCCACTCGCGCGACCGCTCCACCGGCTCGGCGTGCCTGCGCACGATCGCGCGCACCAGGTCGGCCTTGGTGCCGAAGTGGTAGCCGACGGCGAAGTTGTTGCCCTGCCCCGCCGCTTCCCCGACCTGGCGGTTCGACACGGCGAACACGCCGTGCTCGGCGAACAGCCGCTCCGCGGCGACCAGGATCAGCTCGCGCGTCTCCGCGGCCCGCTCAGTCCGACCGCCCGGCGTCACCAGCGCACCGGCACTTCGGTCAGCCCGCCGACGATGAGGCCGTCGACGCGCTCCAGCCCGTCGGCGGGCACGGCGAGTTCGAGGCCGGGCAGGCGGCGCAGCAGCACGTCGAGCACGGCCTGGAGTTCGGTGCGCGCCAACGACTGCCCGAGGCAGGAGTGCGAGCCGAAGCCGAACGCCAGGTGTGCGTTCGGGGTGCGGTCCAGCGCCATCTCGGCGGCGTCGTCGAACGCCCGCTCGTCGCGGTTGGCGGCGGCCAGGTTGCACACCACGGTGGTGCCGCGCGGCACCACCACGTCGCCGATCTCGGCGTCCTCGGTGATGTAGCGCGGGATGCCGAAGCCGGGGTTCGCGTCCAGGCGCAGCACCTCCTCCACGGCCGGGCGCACCAGGGACCGGTCGGCGAGCAGCCGTTCCCAGCGGCTCCGGTCGGCCAGGAGCATCCCGACCATCTTGCCGATCATGTTCGCGGTCGTCTCGTGCCCCGCGACCAGCAGGCCCTGTGCGGTCGACAGCAGCGCGTCGTCCGGCATGACCTGCCCGGCGCCCGCGGCGGCGGCGATCAGCTCGCTGACGAGGTCGTCGCCGGGGTTCTCCCGCGTCGCCGCGACGTGGGCCGACATGTACGCGCGGAAGTCCGCCTGGGCGGCGTTGATCTCCGCCTCGGTGTACCGGGTGAGGCTCAGCAGCGTGTTGGACCAGTAGGCGAACCGGTCGCGGTCGCTCTCGGGGACGCCGAGCATGTCGCAGATGACCCACACCGGGAGTGGGAAACCCAGTGCCGCCTTGAGGTCCGCGGGCGCGCCGCTCGCCACCATCCCGTCGATCAGCCGGTCGGCCATCGCCTCGATCCCCGGCCGCAGCGCGGTCATGCGCTTGGCGGTGAACCACCGGCCGACCAGGCGCCGCCACTGCTGGTGCGTCTCCTCCGGCAGCGACTTCGCCAGCGTCCCGTTGAACACGCCGCCAGACTCCGTGTCCGAGACGCGCGCCGCGTCCTCCGCGTCGAGCCGCCTGCGGAACCGCGGGTCGGCCAGCACCTGCTTGACGTCGTCGTAGCGCGTGAGCAGCGACGCGCCGTCACCGCTGGGCAGCCGGACCGCCGCGACCGGGCACCCCTCGCGCAGCTCCGCCCACTCGCTCGGCGGGTCCAGCGCCGTCGGCGCCGCTATCGGGTAGTCGATGACCTGGTCCGCCTCGCCGGGTGCCACGTCGGCCTCCTCCGTGTTGATCTCGGTCGAGGTCCAGCTAACCGGGTTCTCCGATTTGAGTCAAGCGACTGACTTAAACGTCCGGTCTGGCTGGATCCGACCGGATCGAGCACGGGGAGAAGTGGATCAGGCGCGCGGCGTGACCGGCGCGAGCCACAGCCCGGTGATCGCGTCGACGAGCCCGTCCGCGGCGTCGTGCCAGGTGGGACGCGGTGTACCGACCCCTTCCGCGAGGGCCCGCTCCCGCTCGGCGAAGCCGTGCACCATCAGGTGCCGGGTCATGTCGCCGCGCTCGGCCTGCACCTCGGGCGGCAGCTCCGGGCGGCAGCGGTCGAGCCCCTGGACGACCTGCCGCAGCGACGGCGTCGCGAGGGCCTCCTCGGACATGATCGCCCGGAACGCCGGATCGGTCATGACCTGCGCGCCGAACCTGGCGTACCAGGTGGGATCGCCGAGGGCGGCGAGGTGGGACGCGGTCGGGTGCACGAGGCAGGCCACCCAGTCCCGGACGTCGTCCGAGTCGCCGATGGCCGAGACCATCTCCAGGCGCAGGGATTCCACCCTGGACGCGTGCCTGCGGACGATGGCGCGCACCAGGTCGACCTTCGTGCCGAAGTGGTAGCCGACGGCGGCGTTGTTGCCCTGCCCGGCGGCGGCGCTGATCTGCCGGTTCGACACGGCGTACAGGCCCTGCTCGGCGAACAGCCGCTCAGCGGTGCGGAGGATCTGGTCGCGCGTGGCGCCGACCTGCTCCGCCCGCGGCGTTCTGCTGACGTCCGTCACCACGATCACCACCGTACAGGCACGTCGGACGCGGTCGACCGACAGTTCGGACAAGCGGGACCCGGAGGCCTTGGGTGCCCGCGGGGCAAGTTCCCGGTTCTGCGAGCTTCCCCGGTTCCTCTGACTTCCGTCGCAATCGGACAGATCGGGCACAGTGAAACCCAGGGGCTATTCTAAGTCAAGTGACTGATTTAATTCGGGTCACGAACCCCACCCCCGGAGGCCGTTCCCCCATGTCGAGCACACCCGTCGGCACACCCGACGTCGTCCCCCGCCCCAACACCGTCGTCGCGGTGCTGGCGTCCGCGGGCATCGTCGTGTCGCTGATGCAGACCGTCGTGATCCCCCTCGTCCCCCAGTTGCCCCGACTGCTCAACGCGGCCCCGGCCGACACGACGTGGGCCATCACCGCCACGCTGCTCGCCGCCGCGGTCGCCACGCCCACCACGGGCAGGCTCGGGGACATGTACGGCAAGCGCCGGATGCTGCTGATCAGCCTCGGACTGCTGGTCGTGGGATCGGTCATCGGCGCGCTGAGCCACAGCCTCCCGCCGATGATCGTCGGGCGGGTCCTCCAGGGCCTGGCGTCCGGCGTCATCCCGCTGGGCATCAGCATCATGCGCGACGAGCTGCCCGCCGAACGCCTCGGTTCGGCCACCGCGATGATGAGCGCCTCGCTCGGCGTCGGCGGCGCGCTCGGCCTGCCGCTGGCGGCCCTGCTCGCCGAGAACGCCGACTGGCACCTGCTGTTCTGGACCTCCGCCGCGCTCGGCGCGGTCGTCGCGGTCCTCGTCACCACGCTCGTGCCCGAGTCGCGGGTCCGCACCGGCGGCCGGTTCGACGTCGTCGGCGCGCTCGGCCTGTCGGCCGCCCTGATCTGCCTGCTGCTGGCCATCTCCAAGGGCTCGGCGTGGGGCTGGGGCAGCGGCACCACCATGGGCCTGATCGCCGCCACCGTCGTCGTGCTGGCCGCGTGGGGCTGGTGGGAACTGCGCTCGCCCCGGCCGCTGGTCGACCTCCGGACCAGCGCGCGCCGCCCGGTCCTGCTGACCAACCTCGCCTCCGCCGTGTTCGGCTTCGCGATGTTCGCCATGTCCCTGGTCCTGCCGCAGCTCCTCCAGCTCCCGGCCTCCACCGGGTACGGCCTCGGCCAGTCGCTGTTCGTCGTCGGCCTCGTCATGGCGCCCTCCGGCCTGGTCATGATGGTGATGGCCCCGATCTCCGCCCGCGTCTCCCGCACGAGCGGCCCGAAGACCACGCTCGTGCTGGGCGCGCTGGTGGTCAGCGCGGGCTACGGCCTCGGGGTCGCGCTGATGGCCGAGAACTGGCAGCTCCTGCTCGTCTCCAGCGTCATCGGCGCGGGCATCGGCCTCGCCTACGGCGCCATGCCCGCGCTCGTCATGTCCGCCGTGCCGGTCTCCGAGACCGCCGCCGCCAACAGCCTCAACACCCTCATGCGCTCCATCGGCACCTCGGTGTCCAGCGCGGTCGCGGGCGTCGTGCTCGCCCAGTTGACCATCACCCTCGGCACCACCGCCCTCCCGTCGCAGACCGGCTTCCGCGTCGTGATGGCCATCGGCGCGGGCGCCGCCCTCACCGCCGCCGCCATCGCCGCCCTGCTACCCGCCCTCCGCCCCGCCACCGAGCCCGCCACCCGCGAGCCCGCGACCGTCTGAGCACTCCCCCGGTCCACGTCCCACCGCCGTGCCGTGGACCGGTGACCAGCCCCGCTTGCCAAAGCGGAACAACGTTCCGTATCGTTACCGGAACAACGTTCCGTTTGACCGTCGTGGTCGAGCGGGGGAATCACGGAGGAACACGGTCATGCAGTACCGCACCTTGGGCCGCACCGGCGTGCAGGTCAGCACCCTCGCGCTCGGCGCGATGAACTTCGGCAAGATCGGGCGCACCACCCAGGACGAGGCCACGGCCATCGTCGACGCCGCGCTCGAAGGCGGCGTCAACCTGATCGACACCGCCGACTGGTACAGCCTCGGCGGGTCCGAGGAGATGGTCGGCAAGGCCATCGCGGGCCGCCGCGACGACATCGTGCTGGCGACGAAGGCGACCATGCCGATGGGCGACGAGCGCAACCACCAGGGCGGTTCGCGGCGCTGGCTGGTCACCGCGCTGGACGACAGCCTGCGCAGGCTCGACGTCGACCACGTCGACCTCTTCCAGGTCCACCGCTGGGACCCGACGACCAGCGACGAGGAGACCCTGTCGGCGCTGACCGACCTCCAGCGCGCAGGCAAGGTCCGCTACTTCGGGTCGTCGACCTTCCCCGCGTACCGCGTCGTGCAGGCGCAGTGGGCGGCGCGCGAGCACCACCTTGGCCGGTACACCACCGAGCAGCCCAGCTACTCGATCCTGCAACGCGGCGTCGAGACCGACGTCCTGCCCGTGACGGAGCAGTACGGCCTCGGCGTGCTGGCGTGGAGCCCGCTGGCCTCTGGCTGGCTGTCGGGCGCGGTGCGCGCGGGCCAGGAGATCAGCACCAACCGCTCCGCCGTCCTGCCGCAGCGCTTCGACCTGTCGATCCCGTCCAACCAGGCGAGGCTCGACGCCGTGGAGAAGCTGGCCAAGATCGCCGAGCAGGCCGACCTGACGCTGATCCAGCTCGCGCTCGGCTTCGTGACGGCCCACCCCGCCGTGACGAGCGCGCTCCTCGGGCCGCGCACGCTCGACCACCTGCGCTCCCAGCTCGCCGCGGCGGACACCGTGCTCACCGCCGACGTGCTCGACGAGATCGACTCGGTCGTCGCCCCCGGCGTCGACCTCGCGGCGCACGAGAAGTTCGACACCCCGCCCGCGCTGCTCGACCCGGCGCTGCGCCGACGCCGCGCCTGACGGCTCCCGTCAGCCCAGGAGTTCCCCCAGTGTCAGGAGGAGTTCCCGGCGGCTCTGGCAGCCGAGCTTCTGCCGCATCCTGGTGACGTGGTGCTCGACCGTCTTGCCGGAGATGAACAGCCGGTCGCCGATCTCCCGGTAGGTCAGGCCCTCCAGCACCAGCGCGGCCACCTCCTGCTCGCGGTCGCTGAGGACGCCCGTCTCGGACTCGTGCTCGGGTGACACCGGGCCGAGCCTGCGGGCCAGCTCCAGCAGCCGGGAGATGGTGGCGCGGTCGGTGGTGCGGATGGCGGCCTGCCCGGCCAGGCGGGCGGCGTCCCAGTGCAGGCCGTGGCCGTGCAGCGCGGTGGCCGTCCGGTCGACCGCGTCGGGGTCCACGGCGCCGGTGCTGACGGCCAGCCAGCACTCGGCGGCGTCGGCGAGCACCCGGCCGGACGGCGTCTGCGCGCGGTGCCTGGCCAGTGCCTCGACGTGGTGCCGAGCCGCCCTGGTGTCGCCGGTGATCAGGTCCGCGTGCACGGCCCACCAGCGGAGCATCACCGACCAGGCGGGCGGGTGGCCGGACCGTTCCAGCAGGTCCCACGCGAGGTCGAGGTGGCCCGCCACCTGGTGGGCGCGGCCGAGCCTGGCCGCGGCGGCGACGAGTTCCCCCAGCGGCAGCAGGGTGAACAGGTCGACCGGCTGCACCAGGAGCGCGTGGTAGGCGGTCTCCCACCCGTCCTCCAGCGCGCGCGGGTCGCTGCGGCGGCGGGCCAGGCCGAGGTCCACGGCGGACGCGAGCAGCGCGTCACGGGGTTCCAGGCCGCGCAGGGCCTTGACCGGCGCCAGCCTGCGGGCGGCGGTGGCCAGGTCGCCGCCCAGGACGGAGGTGTAGGCGAGCAGCACCTGGTGGCGGACGCCGAACACGCCGTCCACGGCCGCGCCGCCCAGCAGCGTGGTCGCCAGCGGGAGTTCGGCGAGGTGCAGGCACACGTGCGCGGCCAGCGCCGTCGGGCTGTCGGGCAGCAGGTGGGGCGCGCCGAGCGAGTCGGCGACCGACGCGGCCGAGACCAGTGTGGACAGCGCGGTGGTCGGCGCGCTGTCCACACTGGTCAGCAGGCCGCGGGCCATGCGCCGGGTGAGACCGGCGGCCAGGGTCGGGGAAGCCGGTGTGCCGTCGAGGAGTTCCGCCGCGCGGCGCCACTCGCCGGTGGCCACGTGGGCGATGGCCGCGAGGTCCACCGCGCGCGAGTCGGTGGCCGTGGACAGCACCTCGGCGCCGCGGGCCAGTTCGCCGCGCTGGGCGAGCACCATCGCCGCGACCACGGTCCCGGCGTCGCGGACCCGCGCGTCCCCGGACCCCACGGCGAGGTCGGCGGTGCGCAGCGCGGCGTCCAGGTCACCGGACAACGCGTGCGCCTCGGCGACGAGCGGCGCCAACTCGACGGCCGATCCCCCGAGGTCGACCGCGGCGGTGAGGAACCGGACGGCGAGCACGGGGTCGTCCCGCAGGGTCTCCTGGGCCGCCGCCACGAGCGCGCCCGCCTGGTCGGCCACCGCGCCGGGCAGGTCCAGCAGCGACGTGGCGAGCGCGCGGATCGACTGCTTGCGGTCCTGTTGCGACCGGAGCAGGGTGCGCGCCAGCTCGACACGTTCGTCCACCGGCGTGAGGACACGCACGGCGTGCGCCACGATCGGCGGGACGCCGCCGTCGGCGCCGATGACGCTGGCGGCGCGGGCCGCGTCGACCACGGCCTGCGCGGCGTCGGGCGTGGTGCGCAGCGCTTCGGCGAGCAGGTCCAGGTCCAGCGGCGCGCCGAGCGCCACGGCGAGCAGCAGGGTGCGGACGTCGGCGCCCAGTTCGTCGAGCGCCGGGGCGAGCGCGCCGACGGGGTCCTTCGAGAGCGCGGCCTCCAGGAACGCGGGCACTCCCCCGGTCCGCTGGTGCAGCGCGTGCGGCTGGCCAGCGGCGGGCTGCCGTCCGGTGCGTTCCCGCAGGAAGTCCCCGACCTGGTCACGCCCCCACGGGCCGAGCCGGACCCGGACGACCGAGGGCGCCAGCGCGGCCAGCAGCACCGGCAGGCGGGGGTTGCGGGTCGGCCGGTGGGCCACCGCGAGGTCGGCCCCGGCCGCCACGTCGGCGACGAGGGCGGCGACCGCGGCCTCCGACAGCGACTCGGCGTTGTCGACCACCCGCTTGTCCAGGGTGGACAGCAGCGCTGTCTTCCCCACCCCGGAGGGTCCGGCCACCACCACGTGCCTGGCCCTTGAGGCCCGGTCGAGTGCGTCGGCGACTGCGGGGGCGAGCACGAGAGCGGTCATGCGGCAGGTTTCCTCCTCGGCGCGAGTGCTGCCGCAAGGTTCGTCCTGGGGGCACGGCGGGGTTCATCCCGAGGTCGGATTACGGGGATAGCCCCGTCCCCTAGCCATTTCCCCCATCGTCCCCCTAACGGGGTACCTCGATCGAGACTAGGAGTGTCACCCGATGTGCGGACGGTGACGACGGGCCTAGCGTTTGTCCTCGTAAGGCACCCCGATCCACCGTAGGAGCTCACACCGATGGACACGTTCGAGACGCTGCAGGACTTCGCCCTCAACCTGCTGAACGACCAGCAGGCCTTCTCGGCCTTCCAGCTCGACCCCGAGACCGCTCTCGGTGCCGCGGGCCTCGGCGACGTCTCCGCGCTGGACGTCCAGGAGATCCTGCCCCTCGTCCTGGACTACGCCCCCACGCAGGGCCTCGGCGACCTCGACAGCGCGTTCAGCTCGCTGCCCCTGCTGGACGACAGCCCCATCTCCGGTGTCGCGGGCCAGGTCCAGGACCTGACCGGCAACCTCTCGGCCGTGACCGACCTCGGCCAGGGCCTCGACGCCGACGTGCTCGGCGGCACCCTCGACGGCGTCGGCGACCTCGGCGTGCAGAACCAGGTGGGCCACCTCGTCGGCGACCTCACCTCCGGCGCGAGCGTCCTCGACACCACCAACCTCGACACGACCGTGAAGGACATCACCACCGGTGACCTGTCCGGCGTCACGGACAACGCAGTGCACCTCACCGACGTGGCCCAGGTGGGCGACCTCCTCGGCGAGGTCGGCAACGTCGGCGACATCACCTCCGGCGTGTCCGGCGTCGGCGACATCACCCAGGTCGTCGACCTCGACCACGTCGACGTCGGCGGCATCCTGAGCGGCAACGACTTCTCCTTCTGACCCGCCCCTCCTTCTGACCCGCCCCGCCGGAGCGCGGTCCACCTCCTCCCTGGTGGACCGCGCTCCGCTTCGCGCGCTCACCGGTCCGTTACGGTGAGCGGGTGAGGCGGCTGCGTGACACCTGGTCGTCGACGGCGCGCGAGACCAGGGCGACGTACCTGGTGGCGGTCCTCTGCTTCCTCCTCGCGGTCGTGCCGACCGCCCTCTACCACCCCGGCGGCCTGTCCACGATCATCGTGGTCTGCGGCGTGGTGACGGTGGTGCCGGTGCTGCTCGCGGACCGGCGACTGGCGACCGCGTGGGCGCTGTCCGTGCCGCTGGTCCTCTTCCTGCCCCGCGCCTACCGGGGGTACACCGGTCCCGAAGCGGACTTCGGCTGGTCGTGGACGATCGGGTTCACCGCGGCGGTCGGGTTCCTGCTCTACCGGATCGCGCTGCGCAACCGCCTGCCGGTCGTGCTGCCCGCGTTGGCGATCACCTTCGTGTCGACGTGGCCGCACCTGGCGGACTGGGGTGACGCTGCGGTTCCCGGTTTCCTCGCCACGGGCGCGGTCGTGCTCGGCAACGCGGTGCGGCAGCAGCGGAGGGCGGACGCCCAGCGGCAGGTCGAGCAGACCCGCCTGGTCGCGTTCGAGGAGCGCACGCGCATCGCGCGGGAGCTGCACGACGTCGTCAGCCACCACATGTCCGCGCTGGTCCTGCGCACCGACGCCGTGTCGTACCGGTTGCCGGACCTGGCGCCGGAGGTCCGCGCCGAGCTGGACGTCATCCAGGGGATGGCCCGCGACGGGCTCACCGAGATGCGGCGGATGCTGGTGGTGCTGCGGGCCGACGACGGGGACGGGACCGCCCCTCAGCCGGGGCTGGCCGACGTCGAGGCCCTGGTGGCGCGCTTCCGCGGCACGGGCGCGGACATCACCCTCCGGGTCGACGTCGGGCCCGTGCCCGCGGGTGTGGGGCTCTCGGCGTACCGGATCGTCCAGGAGGCGCTGAGCAACAGCGCGAAGCACGCCCCCGGCGGCGCGGTCTCGGTCGACGTCACCGCTGACGACGGCGTGCTGCGGGTCGAGGTGCGCAACGCCGCGCCGACCCGGTCGGCGCTCGACGACGACCCCGCCCGCCCCCGGCACGGCCTGGCGGGCAT
Source organism: Umezawaea endophytica (assembly GCF_025061645.1). Taxonomy (GTDB): domain Bacteria; phylum Actinomycetota; class Actinomycetes; order Mycobacteriales; family Pseudonocardiaceae; genus Umezawaea; species Umezawaea endophytica. The sequence continues at coordinate 12,888 of NZ_JANYMP010000003.1, forward strand.
GGCCGAGCGGGTGCGCGTGCTGGGCGGCGGGTTGACCGCGGAACCCGCGCCCGACGGTGGTTTCGCCGTGGTCGCGGACCTGCCGCTGCACGAGGGGGACACCGCGTGACGATCAGGGTGCTGGTGGTCGACGACCAGGCGATGATCCGGGAGAGCTTCCGCGTCGCGCTGGACAGCCAGTCCGATGTGGACGTCGTCGGCGAGGCGGGCACCGGGGCGGACGCGGTGGTGCTGGCCCGCGACCTCACCCCCGACGTGGTGCTGATGGACGTGCGGATGCCCGTGATGGACGGCCTGGAGGCCACCCGGCTCATCGTCGGCTCCGGCGGCGAGCCGCCGAAGGTGCTGGTGCTGACGACGTTCGACCTGGACGAGCACGTGTACGGGGCGCTGCGGGCGGGCGCCAGCGGGTTCATGCTCAAGGACTCCCCGCTGGCCGACCTGGTCAACGCCGTGCGCGTGGTGGCCGCCGGGCACGCGCTGTTCGCCCCGACGATCACCCGGCGGCTGGTCGCGGCCTACGCCGACCGCGCGCCCGGCAAGCCGGACGGGACCGCGCTGCGGTACCTCACCCCGCGCGAGGTGGAGGTGCTGCGGCTGATCGCGCGAGGACTGTCCAACTCGGAGATCGCGGGCGCGCTGACCATCGCCGAGCAGACCGCCAAGAGCCACGTGAGCCGGGTGCTGACCAAGCTCGGCCTCCGCGACCGCGCGCAGGCCGTCGTGCTGGCCTACGAGTGCGGCCTCGTGGTGCCCGCCGAGTAGTACCGGGGTACGGGTCGGGCGCGACCGGTACCGGCGGGGCACGCCAGGACACCACCACGGCGGGACGTGTCGCGACGCCACCGCTCCTAGCGTCGAGCGGGTGGTCACCTCAGCTCACGCAACCCGCGCCCTGATCCTCCTACCTGCGGTGATGGCCGTGGTGTGGTGGGTCCTGAGGTGGCCGCTCGGCGTCGACAGCGCGGTGTACCGGTCGGGCGCGCTGGCCCTGCTGCACGGCGACCCGCTGTACGCGCCGCTGGCCGCGACCCCGGACTGGTCGCCCGACCTGCCCTTCACCTACCCGCCGATCGCCGCCGCGGTGTTCCTGCCGCTCGCCCTGCTGCCCGTGCAGCTCGCCTGGGGAGCACTCGCGGTCGCGACCGTGCTGGCGCTGCGGACCTCCGTGCGGATCGTCGGCGGCGCGTGGTGGGTGCTGCCGCTCCTGCTGTGCCTGGAACCGGTCTGGCGCACCGTCGGACTGGGACAGGTCAACGCGCTGCTGATGGCGCTGGTGCTCGTGGACGTGCTGGTGCTGCGGGGTTCCCGGTTCGCCGGCGTGCTGATCGGCGTCGCGGCGGCGGTGAAGCTGACGCCGCTGATCTTCGTGGCGCACCTGCTGGTGACCGGCCGACGCCGGGACGCGGTGCGCGCGCTGGCGACGTTCGCCGGTCTCGGCGTCACGGGGTTCGCACTGCTGCCCGGTGACACCGTGCGGTACTGGACGTCCACGGTGCTGGCGGCGAACAAGGCGGGCGGCAACGCGTGGTGGGGCAACCAGTCGCTGAGCGGCGTGGTCCACCGTGCCCTGGGCGGCTCCCCCGCGGTGCTGGTGCTGCTCGTCCTGGCGTGCCTGGGGATCACGGCGTACCTGGCCCGCGAACTGCACCGGCGCGGTGACCCGGTGGGCGCGGTGCTGGTGACGGCGTTCTGCGGGGTGCTGGTCAGCCCGATCTCCTGGACGCACCACTGGGTCTGGGTCGCGCCGCTGTGCGCGGTGCTGCTGGCCCGGCGGAAGTTCGTGACCACCACAGGACTCGTGGTCCTGTGCGCCGGGTGGGTGTTCGCGCTGGTGCCGCGCGGCGAGGGCCGGGAATCGCTGTGGACGCCGCTGGAGTCGTTGGCGGGCAACGCCTACGTGCTCGTCGCCCTGGCGGCCCTCACCGTGCTGGGCGTTCGGCTGGTCCGCGCGCGGCACCCCGCGCTCAGGTGAGGGGGTGCCCCCGGCCGGGTGGCCGGGGGCACCGCGACTACGGGACCCTCCACTGCTGGGCAGTGCTGGTGTTGCAGTCGTAGATCTGGAGCTGCACCCCGTTGGCCGGGTTGCTGTTCGGGACGTCCAGGCACCGGCCCGACGGCGGGTTCACCAGTGACCCGTTGGCCTTCGGCCACCACTGCTGGGCGCCGGTGCCGTTGCAGTCCCACAACTGGACCTTGGCGTTGTTGGACCTGCTGCTGCCGCTCACGTCCAGGCACCGGCCCGCCGCGCGGACGCTGCCGTCCGTCGCCAGGGTCCACTGCTGGGCCGCGCTGGTGTTGCAGTCCCACAGCCGCACGACCGCCCCGTTGCCGGTGACGGCGGGATCGGCGTCGGCGCACTTCGACGACAGGCCGCTGATCGGACCGGTCCGCGCGGGGTTCGGACCCACGTCGTAGGACGGCGGGGCGTCGGCCGCCGCCGAGCCCCACGTGGACGCCGCCGTGCCGAGCGTGTAGTCGAGCGTGCCGCCACTGGCGACGAACGCCGACGTCAGCCACGGCTTGGTCGTCGCGGACCCGTTGACGCGCAACGACTGCACGTACTTCGCCGAGTCGGAGGCGCCTGCCGCGGTGATCGTGATGGTGCGGCCGTTGCCCCTGCTGATGGTGGTCTGCGGGAACTGCGGGCTGGCCAGCACGAGTTCGGCCCTGCCCGGTGCCTGCGGGTACATGCCGAGCGCGGCCCACACCGCCCACGACGACATCTCGCCGAGGTCGTCGTTGCCCACCAGGCCTTCCGGGACCGGCGTGAAGATCGACGTCAGGGCGCGGCGCACCACGTCCTGCGTCTTCGCCGGGGCGCCCGCGTAGGCGTAGGCCCACGGGGTGTTCAGCGTCGGCTCGTTGCCCAGGTAGGCGTAGGGCTTCTTGGGGCCCGCGTTCAGCTCGGTGAAGAACGTGTCCAGGCGCGGGACCACGGCGGCGTTGCCGCCCATCGCGTCGAACAGGCCGCGGTGGTTGTAGGGCACCATCCACGTGTACTGGGCCGCGTTGCCCTCGACGTACTCGTTCTCCTGGATCGGGTTGAACGCCGGCCAGCTCAGGTCGGTGTTGCGCGGCTTGAGGTACTTCTGCCCGGACTCGAACAGGTTGCGCCAGTTCTGCGCGCGGCGCAGGAAGTTCTCCGCCGAGGCCGTGTCGCCCAGCCGTGCGGCGAACTGGCTGATCGCGAAGTCCGCGCTGGTGTACTCCAGGGTCGTCGCCGCGGAGCCCCACACGTCCGAGAGCCCGGTGGGGACGTAGCCGTAGTTGTTGTACTGCAACCAACCCGGCCGCTGGCGGATGTCGTTGACGCCCGCGGTCATGCGCTGAAGCGCCTGGGTGGTGTCGAACGACGTCCCGCCGAACGCGTGGACCGTGGAGACGATGATCGACATCGGGTCGCCGTTCATCACGCCCGTGCCGCCGTTGGCGACGGTCCAGCGGTCGAAGTAGCCGCCTTGCGCCGCCTGGTTCACCGCCGACTGCGCTATGTCGGAGGCCTCCTTCGGCGCCAGCAGGGCGATGAGGGCTATCTGGGACCGGTAGACGTCCCAGCCGGAGAAGTTCGCGTACTGCACGGTGGTCGTGGTGTGCACCTGGTTGTCGAACCCGGTGTAGCGGCCGTCGACGTCGCTGAACACGTTGGGGTGCAACAGGGAGTGGTAGAGCGACGTGTAGAGCGTGCGGAGCTGCGTCGTGGTGCCGCCCGTGACATCGATCCGCCCGAGCCAGCCGTTCCACGCCGTCCGCGACGACGACCTGACCTCGTCGAAGGTCTTGGCGCCGGTCTCGGTGGCGAGGTTGGCCTTCGCGCCGTCGAGGCTGACGAACGAGATGCCGATGCGGGCCGTGACCGTGCTGGTGTCGAAGGACACGAACGCCGACGCGGCGAACGGCTCCACGTCCTGGGTCGTCACGGCGGGTGGCGCGGGCAGGTTCTGCGTCTGGGCGGTCTTGGGCTCGGCGGGCAGCCGCTGTTCGCTCTTGCCCTCGATCGTCCGCCGGGACTCGTCGACCTCGCCCTGCTCGTCGACGACACCGGCGGTGCTGAAGTTCCGGTCGAACGTCACGTGGAAGTGCAGCCGGTAGCGGTTGCCCGCCCCGCAGAACCCGCCACTGTCGGTGTAGCCCGACAGGCTGTTGGTGCCGATCGTGATCGATCCGCTGGCCGAGTTGAACGCCCGCGCGGCGTCCACCGACAGCGACGCCCGCTGGCCCGCCGGGTAGGTGAACCGGGCGACGCCGGACCGCTGGTTCGCGGTCAGTTCGGTGCGCAGCCCGTTGTCGAAGGCCACCGAGTAGTAGCCCGGCTGGGCGATCTCGTTGGCGTGGTTGAAGGTGTAGTTGCCGACCGGGCTGGTGCCGAGCGTCGGCATGAACGGGATGTTCCCGAAGTCGCTGCACCCCGGCCCCGACAGGTGGGTCAGGCTGAAGCCGCGGATGCGGTTGTCGTCGTAGTGGTACCCGCCGTGCTGGTGGGTGACCGTGTCGGGGCTCCACTGGAGCATTCCGAACGGCGCGACGGCACCGGGGAACGTGTTCCCGGCCCCACCGCCGTGCCCGAAGTCGGGGCCGCCGGGCTTGGTGCCGACGAACGGGTTGACGTACTGCGCCGGATCGGACACCGCCTGTGCCGTTCCGGCCGTCACCGGGACCGCGAGGGCCGCGAACATCACGGCGAGCAGGGCCGCGGAACGAAGACGCATGGTTCCTCCTAGCAGGGCTGAGGAAGGTGACAACGTTGTCACGCGCCGATTTTCCCACCGAACAGACCGACCGGTAACCCCCTGCGCGGCGCAACCTCGGTTCACCCGGTGTTGTCCATCGGACAAGGTCGGCCACCCCCTGGTTAAGGTCGCGGCGTGCTCAGGACGCGTCTCGACCTCGACCGGATCCGCGCGGCTCGGCAGGTGATCGACCCGGTGTTCCTCGACAGCCCGCTGTACCCGTGCGAGGCGTTGGGGCAGAGGCTCGGGTGCGCGGTGAGCGTGAAGGTGGAGACGGCCAACCCGGTTCGCAGCTTCAAGGGGCGCGGGACGGAGTTGGTGGTGAGTCGGTTGGGGCGGGCGGCCGTGGTGTGCGCTAGTGCGGGCAACCTCGGGCAGGCGCTCGCGTGGTCGGGGCGGCGGCGGGGGCTGGAGGTGACGGTGGTGGCGTCGCGGGGCGCGCCCGCCGTGAAGCTCGAACGGATTCGCGCGCTGGGTGCGGAGTTGGAGCTGGTGGACGGTGACATCGAGGTCGCTCGCGAACGGGCGTCGGAGATCGCGCGGGGGCGTGGTGTTCGGCTGGTCGAGGACAGTCTGGACGTCGAGACCTGCGAGGGGGCCGCGACGATCGGGCTGGAACTGGTGGGCGGTGACTTCGACGTCGTGCTGATCGCGCTGGGCGGTGGGGCCATGGCGACCGGGGTGGGGTACGTGCTGAAGTCACTGTCACCGGGGGTCGAGGTGGTGTGCGTGCAGCCCGCGGGCGCGCCGGCGTTGACGCGGTCGTGGCACGAGCGGCGGGTCGTGACGACCGAGTCGATCGACACGATCGCCGACGGCGTCGCGGGCCGCTTCCCCATCGCGGAGGTCCTGGAGGACCTGCTCGTGGTGGCCGACGACGCCGTGCTCGTCCGCGAGTCGTCGATCGTCGAGGGCATGCGGTTGCTGTTGGAGCACACGGGTCTGGTGGTGGAGCCGTCGGCCGCGCTCGGCGTCGCGGCCGTCCTGGAGGACCCCGAGCGCTTCGCGGGCCGTCACGTCGTCACGGTGATCTGCGGTGGGAACGTGGACCTGGAGGCCTTCGAGCGGTGGACCACACCCCGCAGGTAGGGAGAACGTTGGACCACGTGGTGGTGTCGTAGGAGACCGCGTCCACGCCCGCGGCGCGAGCGGCCTTGAGGTCGGCCGGTGAACTGGCGACGACCACGCACGACGACGCCGGGAGGGCGCCTGCCCGGATCGCCGAGGTGATGAGGTCCGGGGCCGGTGGGAGGAGGTCGTGGTCCCGCTCGGCGCGGCCCGCCAAGCGGCTCACGTGGACGTCCAGGCCGTGCAGCACGAGGAACGCCCGGATGGCCGTCACGTCCAGCGCGCCGACCACGGTGATCCGGACCCCGGCGCCCGCCAGGGTGGCGAAGGCGTCGCGGACGCCCGGCACGACCGCCGCCTCCGCGAGGACCTCGTGGTCGATCCGGCGCCACTGCGCGTACACGGCCCGCTCGGTCGCGGGGCCGATCACCCCCGCGTGCGCCAGGACCACGAGCGGGTCCTCGGTGCTCGCCACCTTGCGCGGCAACCGGTCCTCGGCCAGCAGCAACCGCAGCCTGTCCGCCGTCGACCGCGTCGACGGCAGCTCGACGACCGGTCCGTCCAGCGCCACCAGCACGTGGTCGCGCTCCGCGAGTCGTTCCCCAGCACGCACGACGTCCCCCCTCGACTCCCCGGTGTCCAGGATGCCGTGGATCGCGTGCCCTGTCAGCCGATGATCAGATCCGCACGACCCGCCGCACGATCGCCGAGTCGACCGCCCGGTAGCCCGACGGCACCTGGATGGTCCCCTCCGGGCGCGGGCCCACCAGGGCCTCGACCTCCGGCGGGAGGCCGAGGGAGAAGTCGGCCACGTCGACCGGGATCTCCGCACCCGCCGGGGCCTCGCAGGTGAGTTCGGCGCCGCCGTAGAACTCGAACACCAGGTTCGCGGGAACCGTGGCGGCGGCGGACTCGACACGCTGGTCGGCCGCGGTGCAGGCGCGCACGACGTCGCGCGGCAGGGAGACCTGCACGCGCCAGCCCCGGCGTGCTGAGTCCACCCGGAGGCGGACGGTGCGGACGCCGTCGGCCGTGGTGTCGGCGAGGGTGGTGACCGACGGTTCCGCCAGGGGCAGCGGCGGGGCGGGGGCGCGCAGGACCGGGTCCCTCAGCAGCGGGAACTCGCGGGTCAGCGACAGGCGTTCCGGGTCGGTGCCCAGGACCCGGCCGGTCCAATCGTCGGGTTCGGGGTCGCCGGTCAGCCACGAGGACTGGCCCGTGGTCACGTCGCGGAGGTAGACCAGCCCGTCCGGGCGCGGCTCGTGCTCGTCGAACCCCGACACGAGCGCGCTGGTCGTGAACAGGGCCAGCGCGACGACCGACGCCGCCGCCGCGAGCAGCCCCGGTCGGGGCAGGACGGCGAGCAGCGGCAGGACCACCACGCCCGCCAGCACCACGAGGGCCATCGCGACCCCCACCAGCTTGATCCCCAGCGCGACCGTCAGCGTCGACACGACCGGCGCGAACAGCGCCACCGTCACGGCGGGCGCCAGCGCCGCGAGCGGCAGACCGGCGGTGTCGCGGCGGACGGCCCACCAGAGCGCGGGCAGCCCGGCGAGCAGCGGCCACTGGAACAGGTAGGTGGCGCCCGGCACGAAGACCGCGACGGCGACCAGCAGGACCGCCACCAGCAGCAGGCCGCCCGCGATCAGCTCGGCGGGGTTCCGGCCGCGCAGCAGCTTGCTCACCAGCAGCAGGACCACGACGGCCACGGCGGTGAACGCCGCGATGAACCACCCGCGGTCGTACGGTTCGGACAACGGCAGCGCCGCCAGGCCGGGGCGCACCAGCGTGACCAGCCACCACAGGCCGAAGCACAGCGCGGCCGTGACGACCACCGCGCCGAACGCCGTCCCCGCGACGGCCGCGGCACCGCCGACCCGCAACCGTCCACGACGGACCCCCGCCACGACCAGCAGTCCCAGCGCCACCACCGCGACCGCGGCGAGCACGAGCGCCACCCACGCCGGGTAGTGCACGAGGACCCGGCCGAACACGTCGAAGTAGACGGCCGTCCGGCTGTCCAACGTCCGCAGGTCGCGTTCACCGAGCGCGGCGATCAACCCGGTCATGCTCTCGCCGTGGTGCTGCACGGTGTCGCGGTCGAGCGTGTCGACGTCGTCGTTCGGCGAGTGGTAGTCGTGGACGCTCTCGATGAACGCCGCGTTGAGGCCCGTCGCGCCCGCGTCGCGGAACACGGTGAAGTCGGTGTAGTTCGGCATCCGCCGGTAGACCTCGTAGGCCAGGGAGTTCGCGATCGGCCTGCTGCTCGCCCCGGCGAACGCGTCGACCAGCCCCGCGTTCGCGGTGCTGGTCTCGAACATCACCACCGGCCCACGGCTGCCGCGGGCCTCCCAGTTGAGCACCGCGCCGAACTCGTCGACCCCGTGCTTCCGGACGAACGACCGCGCTCCGAGCGAGCCCAACTCCTCGCCGTCGGTGAAGAGGAACACCACGTCGTTGCGCACCCCGCCGGACGCCTTGAGCACCCGGATCGCCTCCAGCATCGACGCGACCGCGGCGCCGTCGTCGGCGGCCCCCGGCCCGGTCGGCACCGAGTCGTAGTGCGACACCAGCAGCAGCGCCCGCCCGCCGCTGAGCCCAGGATCCGTTCCGGGCACCGTCGCGACCACGTTCCGCGCCACCGCCACCCGGACCGCCTTGCCGGGGTCCGCCAGCGCGACGTCCCCGACCTCCACCCGCACGTCCGCGCCCGCCGCCCGAGCCGCCGCCACGACGTGGTCGCGCACCCGGTCGTTGTCCGGCGTGCCCAGCGGGTGCGGCCGTCTGGCGATCTCCCGCAGGTCCCCGTCCACCCGCGCCGCCGAGAACTCCGCGGGCGGGACGTCGGCCGGGGCCGCGGCCGGGGGCCGGAACGCCAGCAGCGACAACGCTCCGAGCGCCACCAGCGCGGCGAGCAGCACGACCGCCACGACTGGCGGTCGGGAACCCCGGTGAACAGCGGGTACGTCGGTCATCGGGAGAACCTACCCACGGGGAAGCCCGGCGGCGGCCCGTTCGCGGTCGGAACTTCGCGGTTCCGCTTCGCGGGCGCCGGGTCGGGGGCAGAATGACGGGCGTGCGCCTCCCCGAACGGTTCCGCCCGCCCCGACGGCCGATCCGCACCGCGCTGCGCTTCCTGGTGCGAGCCGGGTGGACGTGGATCGCGGTGTCGCTGGACCTGAACACCCCCGAACCCCGTGAGAGCAGGCCCCGGCCCGCGAAGGAGATCACGCGGGACGCCCGCCGGTAGGCAGGCGAACCAGCGGGGACCGCCGTCCCTCCACTGTGGACAACCGGTGGCACGGGCCGTCGGCGGTCGTGTTGGATGGGGGCGTGACGACCTTCGCGATCGTGGGTTCCGGGTGGCGCGCCGAGTACTTCTGGCGCCTCGCCGCAGCGCTGGACGGCCTGGAGTGCGTCGGCGTGGTGTCGCGCAGAGCCCAGGACCTGCCCGTCCCGGTCTTCCTGTCGCTGGACGAGTGCCTGGCGGCGAAGCCGGACTTCGTGGTCACGGCCACGCCGTGGGGCGTGACGCCGTCGCTGGTGGCGGACCTGGTGGACCGGGGTGTGCCCGTGCTCGCCGAGACGCCGCCCGCGCCCGACCTCGACGGCCTGCGCGCGCTGTGGGCGGAGGTCGGCGGCAGCGGGCTGGTGCAGGTCGCCGAGCAGTACACCCGCGTGCCCGCGCACGCCGCGCGCCTCGCGCTGGTCCGCTCCGGCGCGATCGGCGACCCGACCAGGGTGGACGTCTCCTCGACCCACCAGTACCACGCGGTCTCGCTCATCCGGACGCTGCTGGGCACGGGTCGCGGCCCGGCCGAGGTGCGGGCGGTGCGGACGACCGCGCCGCTGGCCGACCCCATCACCCGCGCGGGGTGGGCGGACCCGGTCGAGGTCAAGCAGGCGACCACGACGATCGCCACCATCGCGTTCGACGGCGGCGGCTTCGGGCTCTACGACTTCACCGACAACCAGTGGCACAACCAGCTCCTGATGCGCCGCCTGCTGGTCCGCGGCACGCTCGGTGAGCTGCGGGACCACGAGGTGGTCCGGCTGGTCGCCGACCGCACGATCGTCCGCACGGAGGTCGTGCGCCGCCAGACCGGGTACGACCTGGACCTCGACGGCTTCGACACCGACCACATCACGTTCGGCTCCGACGTCCTCTACCGCAACCCCTACCAGGGGCTGCGGTGGAACGACGAGGAGATCGCCATCGCCACCCTGCTCCAGGACACGGCGGCCTGGGTGTCCGACGGCGGCCCCGAGCCGTACCCGCTCGCCGACGGCCTGCACGACCACCGCGTCGCGCTGGCCGTCGAGGAGGCCGCGAACACCGGGACGGCCGTGCGCGTGGACGTCGAACCGTGGCGCTGAACCGCTCTGGCCTGCTAGTTCGCCGTCCGACGACCTGAAAACCGGTCGTCAGGGCGTAGCGCGGGATCGATTCAAGGGGTAGAAATATCCGACTCCATGGGAGCGCTCTCTCGGCCCTACCGCCGCAGCGCGCTCCCCGAACCCGTTGAACAGGCAGGTCGATGATGATCGTGCGCCGCATAGCGTCCGCCGGAGCGCTCCCCAGCCACTCAACCGACGCCGTCCGACTGAGAGGACGATCCGCATGATCCTCGCGGGCTCCACGAAGCGGCGACTCGGCCGCGTCCTCACCCTCGGCCTGGTGGTGACGCTCACCGCCGCGACCACCGCGACGGCCGCTCCCAGCACCCAGTCGCACGGCGGCGGCACTCCCAACCTCGGGACGAACGTCACCGTGTTCGACCCGAGCACCCCGGTCGCGCAGATCCAGGCGACCCTCGACGCGACCTACGCCAAGCAGGTCGACAACGAGATGGGCACCGAGCGGTACGCCTACCTCTTCAAGCCGGGCACGTACGGCACGGCCACGCAGCCCCTCCAGATCAAGGTGGGCTACTACACCGAGATCACCGGGCTGGGCGCGGCGCCGACCGACGTCGTCATCAACGGCAAGGTCGAGGTCTACAACCGCTGCCTCGCCGACGGCGGCACGAGCAACTGCCTCGCGCTGGTGAACTTCTGGCGGACGATCTCCAACCTGACGGTCAACGTGAACGCGACCGGCCAGGACGGCTGCCGCTCGACGGCGAACTTCTGGGCCGTGTCCCAGGCCGTCTCGATGCGCCGCGTCAACTTCACCAACGGTGGACTGTCCCTGATGGACTACTGCACCGCCGGTCCGCAGTACGCGAGCGGCGGGTTCATCGCCGACTCGAAGCTGCCCGCGACCACCAACGGTTCGCAGCAGCAGTGGCTGACCCGCAACAGCGAGGTCGCGAGCTGGTCCAACGGCGTGTGGAACCAGGTGTTCTCCGGTGTCGTCGGCGCTCCCGACGACTCCGCGTTCCCGGACCCGCCGTACACGACGGTCGCCAAGACCCCGGTGAGCCGCGAGAAGCCGTACCTGTTCGTGGACGCCAAGGGCAAGTACAACGTCCGCGTGCCCGCCGCGAAGCAGAACACCTCGGGCACCACCTGGACCGCGGGCACCACGGCGGGCCGGACCATCCCGTTGAGCGACTTCTACGTCGCGAAGCCGACGGACTCGGTGCGGGACATCAACTTCCAGCTCCTGATCGGCAAGAACCTGCTCCTCACGCCCGGTGTCTACGACATCGCGCGGAGCATCGAGGTCCGGCTGCCCAACACCGTCGTCCTCGGTCTCGGGCACGCCACGCTGACCGCCGTCAACGGCGCGATCCCGCTGGACGTCGCGGACGTGCCCGGTGTCGTCGTCGCGGGCGTCACGGTCGACGCGGGTCTCAAGGAGTCGCCGGTCCTGCTGCGCGTCGGCAAGAAGAACGGCTGGGACTGGAGCACGCCGTCCAACCCGACCACGCTGTCCGACGTGTACTTCCGCGTCGGCGGCCCGCACGTGGGCAAGGTCGACACCGCCCTGGAGGTCAACAGCAACGACGTGCTGATCGACCACACCTGGGTGTGGCGCGCGGACCACGGCGTCGAGGGTTTCACCGACACGCAGCGCTGGAACACCAACACCGGCCGCCAGGGCGCCGTCATCAACGGTGACCGCGTGACCGCGACGGGCCTGTTCGTCGAGCACTTCCAGAAGTACAACACCACCTGGAACGGCGACAAGGGCACGACCATCCTGTACCAGAACGAGCTGCCGTACGACCCGCCCACGCAGGCGGACTGGATGAACGGCGGCGTCGAGGGGTACGCGGGCTACAAGGTCGGCGCGAAGGTGAAGACGCACTCGCTCTTCGGCGCGGGCGTCTACGTGTTCAACCAGAACAACCCGACCATCCACACGGAGAACGGGTTCGAGGTGCCGAACACCCCCGGTGTGAAGCTGCACCACATCATGACGGTGAACCTCAGCGCGGGCATCGTCGACCACGTCGTCAACGGCGTGGGCGGCCCGGCCGACACCACCAACACCGGTGTCCCGGTGTACGTGAAGGACTACCCGGCGGTTCCCTAGCGGGGTGAGCACGAACGGGCCGGGAGCTACGCGCTCCCGGCCCGTTCGGCTGTGTAGACGGTGAGCCGCAGCTCGGGGTCCTCGTTGACCCGGAACGTGGCGTAGTCGTGGACCACCCCGTTCAGGACCTTGCGGCCCGCTCCCCCGCCGACCACGTCGTGCCCGTCCCACCAGACCTCGAACTCGGGGCATCCGCGGCGGAGCCGGTCGGCGAGGTCGACGAACGCGCGGTCGGGCGCCCACAGGTCGTACGCCACCCGGAACTGCGCCACGGCGTGCGCCGCCTGCCCCTCCCAGGCCGCACCGAACAACGTCCGCCCGGCGGGGTCGAGCAGCAGGTGCTCCAGGACGTTGCCGGACATGTCGCCGAACAGCTCCACGGCCGCGGTGTTGCACACCAGCAGGTCCCACCGGCGGCCCGTCACGTAGGCGGGTTCGGTCATCGCCTCCACGACCCGGCGCGTGGCGTCCGGCACGACCTCGCGTTCGAACGGCGCGCGCGACCCGTTGCGGGCCAACGCCTCCAGGTGCGCCCGCTCGGTGTCGTCCAGCAGCAGCGCCCGCGCCAGCGCCTCGATCGTCGCGGGTGACGGCCGCACCGCCCGCCCCTGTTCCAGGCGGACGTACCAGTCGACGCCGATCTCGGCGAGTTCCGCCACCTCCTCGCGGCGCAGGCCCGGCGTGCGGCGTCGGCGCCCGTCCGGCAGGCCGACCTCCTTCGGCGTCAGCCGCGACCGCCGCGACCGCAGGAACTCCCCGAGCGCCTCCGACACGATCCGCCTCCTCGTGGGTGGTACTCGTCAGTCCTAGGACGATGCTAGGCCTGGATGCGCGCCCGCGACCGGTCCACGATCGGGCAACACACCCCCGAACCGAACGGAACGCCCATGAAAGCCGCTGTGCTCAAGGAGTTCGGCCTGCCGCTGTCGGTGGAGACCGTGCCGGACCCGGTGCTCGGCACCGGGGAGGTGCTCGTCGACGTCGTGGCCACGGGCGTGCTGCCCTACACGGCCGAGGTGCTCAGCGGCGAGCGCCGGTACCTGCTCACGCTCCCGGTCACGCCCGGCGCGGGCGCCGTCGGCCGGGTCCTCGCCGTCGGCCCGGACTCGACGCACCTCGCGCCGGGCGACTGGGTGCTGTGCGACCCCACCATCCGCTCCCGCGACGGCGGGGTGACGCCCGACATCACCTTGCAGGGCGCGAGCGCCCGCGGCGACGGCGGCCTGCGGTTGCAGGAGCACTTCGGCCAGGGCTCGTACGCCGAACGCCTGCTCGTGCCCACGGAGAACGTTCACCCGCTCGGCCCGGTCGACGAGGAGGACGTGGCCAGGTGGACCGCGCTCAACCTGTGCCTGGTGCCGTACGGCGGGCTGCTCGCGGGTGACCTGCGGGCGGGCGAGACGGTGCTGGTCAGCGGCGCGACCGGCAACTTCGGCAGCGCGGCCGTCGCCGTGGCGCTGGCGATGGGCGCGGGGCGGGTCGTCGCGCCGGGCCGGAACGAGGCCGTGCTCGCCGACCTGGTCCGCCGCTTCGGCCCCCGCGTGCGCCCGGTCCGGCTGTCCGGCGACGAGGCCGACGACCGCGAGCGGATGAAGGCGGAGGCGGGCCCGATCGACCTCGTCCTCGACCTCCTCCCGCCGTCGGCGAGCACGACACCGGTCCGGGCGGCGGCCATGACCGTCCGGGAGGGCGGCCGGGTCGTGCTGATGGGCGGGGTGGGCATGCTCGGCGGCGCCGACCTCGCCCTCCCCTACCCGTGGCTCATGCGCAACAACGTCACCGTGCGCGGCCAGTGGATGTACCCGCCCGAGGCGAACAGCGGGCTCATCGCACTGGCCAGGGCGGGCCTGCTGGACCTGCGGGAGTTCGAGGTCGAGGAGTTCGACCTCGACGACGCCAACGCCGCCGTCGCCCACGCCGCCGACACCGGCGGCCGGTTCCGCCTGACGGTGATCCGCGCGGGCTAGCGCGCGACGTCGCGCGGGCGGGTGGGAGCCGGTCCGCAGCGGAGAACGGCCGCGGCCCTCCTGCCTACCGGCCGCCGTCGACCTGCCCCACGAAGTCCAGGACGGCGGCGGAGAGGGTCTCGGGAGCTTCTTGCGCCACCAGGTGGCCGACGCCCTCGAAGCGCACGGAGGTGACGTCCCCGGCGGTCACCTGGCGGAAGGTCCGCTCGGTGGCGGGAGCGCTGAAGGCGTCGACCGTGAGGACCGGGACGGTCAACGGCCGCGATTCGGCGAGGGCCTTGATCTGCCCGGCGTCGGTGAAGATCGACCGGTAGAGGCCTTCCGTGCCCCGCCAGCCGTCCGGGCGCGCGAAGGTGCGGGCGAACTCGTCGACGTGCTCGTCGCCGATCACGCCCTTCGCCCCCGTCATCACGGGGAAGGCCCACTCCGCGATGAAGTCGCGCTCGTGACCCGCCAGCACCATCCCCGGAATGCCCGGCGCGGCGAGGAACCCGACGTGCCACGAGCCGCCGCGGTTGACGTCCGCGAGGTCCTCGAGCCCGAAGCCCGCCAAGGTCGACTCGACGGCGGTGAAGCTGCGGACGTCACCGGGGTGCGTGGAGGCGAAGCGGAAACCGAGACCACCGCTGATGTCCTGGCACAGGACGTGGACCGGACCGACGCCGAGGTGCTCCACCAGGTGGTGCACGTCCTCGGCGGACGTCGCTTCGTCGTGGTCGCCGTCCGCGGTGTTCGAGTCGCCGAACCCCCGCAGGTCGACGGCGAAGACCCGGTGCGACGCCGCCAGCAGGGGGATGACCTCGCGGAAGGCCCACCACGTCTCCGGCCACCCGTGGATGAGCAGGACCGGTGTGCCCTCGGTGCCCGCGGAGACGTAGTGGAGCCGCGTTCCGTTGACGTCGGCCAGGTGGTGGGTGACACCGGGAACCGTCGCGCCGACGGGCTCGATGACGGGCATGGGGCGCTCCTCAATTCGACAACCTTGGTTGTCAAAACCGTAGACAACCAAGGTTGTCGTTGTCAAGGTGTCCTAAGCTGAGCCCCATGTCGCGCCCCGGCTCCGACCTCGCCATGCTCCTGCTCGGCGGGTTCCGCGCCCTGGCCGACAGGGCCACCGCGGAACTCATCGCGCGCGGGTACGACGAGGTGCGGCCCGTTCACGACTTCGCGCTGCAGGCGATCCTGTCCGGCGCGGACAACGCCTCCGAGCTCGGACGGCGGATGTCCGTCACCAAGCAGGCCGCCGCGAAGACCATCACCGCCCTGGAGGAACGCGGCTACGTGGCACGCGAACCCGATCCCGCGGACAAGCGCCGCCTGCGCCTCTTCGTCACACCGCACGGGCTGGCGATGCTCCGCGAGGGCACGGCGATCTTCGACGACCTGCGCCGGGAGTGGGAGGAGCGGGTGGGCGCGGTTCCCCTCTCGCAGGTCGAGAGCACGCTCCGGCAACTGGTCGACGGGAGCGCCGACTACCGCCACCACGGGTCCGGGTGGATGGCGTAGCGGCCCTCGCCCCCCGGTCGACCGCTGTGCCCTGCCGACGGTCACCACGATCGGTCCGAGACCTCGCCCGGAGTCACGAACCCCCGCGGTCTCCCCGCTAGTTGTACTGACCTGTGAGGTTGGGGACGCGGCTGGCGGGTGGGCGGCCTCCCAGTGCGGTGTGTCCGCGGTGGTGATTGTAGAAGTGCAGCCATCCTGGGAACGCGTCGCGGCGTTCGGTTTCGGAGGCATAGGGGCGGGCGTAGGCCCATTCCTCGAGCAGGGTGCGGTTGAAGCGTTCGACCTTGCCGTTGGTCTGCGGCCGGTAGGGGCGGGTGCGTTTGTGGTCGATCCCGCCCTTGGCAAGTGTGTCGCGCCAGAGACGGGAGCGGTAGCAGGAGCCGTTGTCGGTGAGCACCCTCCGGACCGTGATGCCGTTGGCGGTGAAGAAGGTCTGCGCCCTGTGCCAGAAGTCGCGGGCCGATTCCTTGGTCTCGTCGGTCAGGATCTCGGTGTAGGCCAGGCGGGAGTGGTCGTCGACCGCGTTGTGCAGGAATCCGTAGCCCAGCAACGGGTTGCCGTGGGCGTTGCGTTTCCCGGTGGGGGTGCGTTGGCTGTTGTGTCCGCCGACCTGGCGGCCGTGGACGCGGTGGCCGCCGCCGTCGGGGATGTTGCCCAGCTTCTTGATGTCGACGTGGATCAGGTCGCCGGGCGCGGGGTGTTCGTAGCGGCGGATCGGCTGGCCGGTGGCCCGGTCCACGTGGGCCAGGCGAGCCATCCGGTAGCGGGTCAGCACCCGGTGCACCGTCGAAGGGTGCTGTCCGAGCAGGTAGCCGATGCGCGCGGGTCCCCAGCGGCGTTGGAGCCGGACTTTGATGATCCGGTGTTCGGTGCGTGTGGGTGTGCGGTGGGGGCTGGGGTGGGGGCGTGAGCTGTGGTCGGTCATGCCCGCGGGGTCGTGGTGGCGGTAGCGGTGGGCCCAGCGGTGGGCGGTGGTGACCGAGACCTGGAAGCGTTCCGCGGCTCGTCGTAGTGGCCAGTGCTCGTCCACGACGCAGCGGGCCAGGCGGAGTCTGCCGAGCTCGGTGAGGGGTGCGTTAGCGTGGGGCATGAGGGCCTCCGTTGGCTGGGTGTAGACGTCGCAATCCACACCGAACCCGGAGGCCCTCACCTATTCCAAGATCATTCGATCCCGTGTCGCCGCGTTCCTAACCTCTGTGGTCAGTACAGCTAGTGCAGCACGTCGACGCCCTCCGGCAGCGCCGAGAAGGCCGTGCGGTCGTCGGTCAGCAGGGACAGCCGGGCGCCGCCGATGTCGAAGAACAGGCCGAGCACCTTCAGCCGCCCCTCGGCCACGGCGTCCCGCACGACCGGCATCCGTTCCAGCGACGCCACCTGGACGGCGACGTTCACCATGGACAGCCGGTCCGCCACGGTCCCGGCGCGCGGGTCGGCGGGGTGGCCCGCGCGCAGCGCGGTGAGGCTGCCGACGCCCGAGCGGAGCCAGCGGCCAACCGGGTCGTCGGAGCCCGCCGCGCCGTCGAGCAGCGCCTGCATGCCGCCGCACCCCGAGTGGCCGCACACGACCAGCGCGGGGACGCGGAGGACCTGCACCGCGTAGTGCACCGAGGCGCCGACGCCGTCGTCGTCGAGGGGCGCGAGGTTGCCGACGTTGCGGACGGTGAACAGGTCGCCGGGGCCGCTGCTGGTGATCACGTTCGGCACGATGCGGGAGTCCGCGCAGGTCAGGAACATCGCCTGCGGCTCCTGGCCGTCGGAGAGGCCCTCGAACACCGGGCGCAGCAGCGGCGCCGAGCGGCGGTGGTACTCCTGGACTCCGGAGACCAGCGGACGGGCGGCCTCGTCGTGCTCGCTGTGGCGCTGGGCGGGGACGGTGGACTGCCAGGACGACCACGGGGCGAACCAGCGCGGCAGCACGGCCGCCGGGCCGCCGCGGGTCATGCCGCCCCGGATGCCCGACACCTCGTCCACGTGCACGACACCGCCGGTCTTCTCGTGCTGGTCGCGCCACATGGTCAGGTGCTCGTAGGTGGCGTGGTCGAGGAAGTCGACGGCGAGTTCGACGTCCACCGGCGCGCCGTCGGGCACGTGGGACAACACCCGCGACAGCCTCGGGATGGACAGGAAGCTCAGCGTGCCCTCGACGACGACCCGCCAGTGGTCGTGGCCGCCGGGCGCGGGGGTCCGCGAGACGCGCAGCTTCGCCCACACGACCCGGCGCAGCATCAGCGCCACCGACAGCGCGAACCCGATCAGCACGCCCATCAGCAGGTCGAGGAACACGACGCACCCGACGGTCGTCACGTACACGAGCAGCTCGGACTGGCGCTGGGCCGTGCGCACGTCGGCGACCTTCAGCAGCTTGATGCCGACGTAGACGAGCAGACCCGCCAGCGCGGCCATCGGCACCTGCTCCACCAGGCCGACCAGCGCCAGCGAGAACAGCAGCACCCACACGCCGTGCAGCACGGCCGACGCGCGGGTGCGCGCCCCCGCGGCCACGTTGGTGGAGCTGCGGACGATGACCCCGGTGACCGGCAGGCCGCCGAGCAGGCCGGACACGGTGTTCGCGGCGCCCTGGCCGACCAGTTCGCGGTCGAGGTCCGCCGCCTTGCCCCGGTCCTTGAGCTTGTCCACCGCGACCGCCGACAGCAGGCTCTCGACGCTCGCGATCACGGTCATGGTGAACACCGCCAGCGCGAGCGCGCCCCACTGCCCGCCGGGCAGCTCGGGCAGCCGCACCGAGTCGAGCAGCGAACCGGGCAGGTCGACCCTCGCCACGTCCCAGGACAGCGCCCACGCGAGCAGCGTCGCGGCGACGATCCCGACGAGCGAGGCCGGCACCGCGCGCACCGACGGGGGCGTCAGCGGCCACAGCAGCAGCACGGCCAGCACCACGAGACCGACCACGGCCTCCCCGGTGCGCACGCCGAGGAGCTGCGCCGGGAGCTGGACGAGGTTGTCCCACGCCCCCGTGCCCGGCGCGCCGCCGAGCAGGACGTGGAGCTGGGCGAGCGCGATCGTCACGCCGATGCCCGCGAGCATCCCGTGCACCACGGCGGGTGAGATGGCGAGCGCGACGCGCGCGACCCGGCTCAGCCCGAGCACGACCTGGAGCAGGCCCGCGGCGACGGTGATGGCGCAGGTGACGGCCCAGCCGAACTGCTGGACGAAGCCCGCGACCACCAGGGTCAGCCCGGCGGCGGGCCCGCTGACCTGGAGCGGTGCGCCGCCGAGGAACCCGGCGACGACACCGCCCACGACGGCGGCGATGAGCCCGGCCGTGACCGGGGCGTCGGACGCGACGGCGATGCCGAGTGACAGCGGCATCGCCACCAGGAACACGACCAGCGACGCGGACAGGTCGTACCGGGCATCCTCCCTGGCCCACCGGCGCACGGCGGCGCGGCGGGAACGTCGGTCGGTCGAGGGCGCGTCGCGTGGTTCCACGTGGGTCCTCCGGGAGAGCGGTGGCGGTCCTGGTCCGGCACACCACTGGGCCGTTGGGCGGTACCTTTTCCGCCCACGTGCCTCCAAACGGCGCAAATGTCCGATTGGTTCCCACCCTACGTGTTCGTGCGATTGCTCACAGTTCGTGGTCGACGCGCTGGAGCACGAAGTCGTACCTCGCCTTCAGGAACGGGACCGCGGACTCGCCGCCGTCCGGGGTCGGTCCGGCCTCCGCCGAGGTGAACGGAACGACGAGTTCGGGCTTCGTGCCGAACACGACGTCGCTGTCCAGGTACTCCGCGCCCTCCTGGAACAGGTGCGTGATCAGCCGCCGGTGGCCGGGGACGTCGATCAGGAAGTGGATGTGCGCGGGCCGGAAGTAGGAGATGTCGGTCCGGCCGATCAGGTCGCCAACAGGGCCGTCCATGGGGATCGCG
This sequence comes from Umezawaea endophytica, assembly GCF_025061645.1. Taxonomy (GTDB): domain Bacteria; phylum Actinomycetota; class Actinomycetes; order Mycobacteriales; family Pseudonocardiaceae; genus Umezawaea; species Umezawaea endophytica. The sequence continues at coordinate 32,533 of NZ_JANYMP010000003.1, forward strand.
TACCCCAGCGGCGCGATCGTGCGGACGAGGTACGAGCCGTCCTCGCGCGTCGTGTACTTGCCGCGCAGCCGGGCCTCGTCCACGTCGAGCTGGGACTCGTACGCGCCGTCGGCGTCGGCCTGCCAGACGTCGAGGACCGCGCCCGCGACCGGCTTGCCGTCCAGGTCGCGGACGAAGCCGTGGACGTAGAGCGGCGCGCCCTCGACGCCGTCGGACATGTCCGCGCCGAACGCGAGGTGCGGCGAGTCGTCGATGTGGAACGGCCCGAGCACGGTGGCCGGGGTGGCCGCGGGGTCGAACTGGTGGTTCATCTGCACGACGAGCATCGACAGGCCGAGCACGTCGGACGCGAGGATGAACTCCTCGCGCTTCTCGTCGCTGATGTCGCCGGTCCGCTGGAGCCACCGCACGGCGGCGGCCCACTCGTCCTCGCTGAGCCGGACCTCGCGGGCGAACTCGTGCAGGTGCCGCACGAGCGAGGTCATGACCTCGGCCAGCCGCGGGTCGTGGGCGGTCGCCCACCGCTGCTGCGCGAGTGCGGTGATGTCGTGCTCGGTCACCGGGGGCATCGTCGTCTCCCTGTGCTTCTCGGGGTGGTGGTCTGCGGCGGTCACGGCTGGGGCGGTCACGGCTGGGGCGGCACCGGGCGGCTCGCCCGGTCGACCGACAGGAAGATGTCGTTGGCGACGGGGTCGCGCAGCTCCTCGGCGAGCTGGCCGATCAGCCCCGCGGTGCGGGCCAGCAGGGCGAAGCCGCGCAGCAGCTCCAGCGGCAGCCCGAGGTCGGCCAGCGCGGCGCCGCACACCCCCGCGCCGTTGAGGGGCAGCGTCTTGCCGAGCACCCGCGAGTGCGTGCGGCCGATGGCGTCGAACAGCCTCAGGTGCGGCCCGAACAGGCTCTCCTCGCGGGCGATGGCCATCAACCTCGGGGTGCGCGGGTCGCCGTTCTTGTGCACGTGGTGGCCGAGGCCGGGGATGAACTCCCCCCGTTCCCGCCGGGCGCGCACGGTGGCCAGTGCCACCTCGTCCCACCCCGCGTCGTCGTCGGGGACCTCGTCCAGCGTGGACAGGACGTCGTGCAGGAACCGGCCGCAGTCCTCGGTGACGCCGAGGAAGCGCGAGCCGCCGCCGAGCAGGCCCGCGGCCAGCGCGCCCTGGATGGAGTCCGGCGCGGACAGGTAGGTCAGGCGGGTGACGATGGCGGTCGGCGTGAAGCCGTGGTCGGCCAGCGCGGCGAGCACGGCCTCGAACACCCGCACCTCGCCCCAGCTCGGCCGCCGCTGCGTCGCCAGCCAGAACGCCAGCTCGCCGAAGCCGACGGTGCCCATGACGTCCTGGGCGAGGTCCTGCCCCAGCAGCGTGATGGTGGTCGGGTCGGACGCGCCGAGCGCCGTCCCGTACGTGCGCGGCTCGTCAGCCATGGTCGTCCTCCGAGAGCCACTTCCGCAGTTCGACGCCGTGCTCGTCCAGCCCCGGCGGGGGCAGGTCGTAGACGGCCGGGGTCGCGGAGAACCGGATCGGGTGCCGCGTCGTGGGCACGGACCGCTCGCCCGCGCCGACGTGGACCACGGGGTCGAGGCCGAAGCGCTCGGCCATCGCGAACCCGCCGTCGATCGTGCCGATGGGCGCGCACGGGACCCCGACGTCCACCAGCGCGTCGAACCACTCGACGGCACCGCGCTCGGCGAGGCGTTCGACCAGGATCGGCCGCAGCTCCTCCCGGTTGGCCGTGCGGTCGGCGTTGCGGGCGAAGCGCGGGTCGTCGGCCGTCCCTGGCGTGCCGAGCACGGTGCACAGCCTGCGGAACTGGCCGTCGTTGGCGGCGGCCACGATCAGGTCGTCGTCCGCCGTGGGCAGCGGCTCGTACGGGAAGACGCTCGGGTGCGCGTTGCCCATGCGCAACGGCACGACCCCGCCCGCCACGTACGCGGAGCTGTGGTTCACCAGCCCGGTCAGCGCCGACGACAGCAGGTTGACCTCGACGTGCTGGCCCTCTCCGGTGGCGTCGCGGTGGCGCAGCGCGGCCAGGATGCCGATCACCGCGTGGTTCCCGGCCATCACGTCGAACACCGAGATCCCCGCGCGCATCGGCGGGCCGTCCGGTTCGCCGGTGAGGCTCATCAGGCCGGACATCGCCTGGACCATCAGGTCGTAGCCCGGCACCTTGGCGCCCGCGCCGGAGCCGAACCCGCTGATCGAGGCGTACACGACGCCGGGGTTGGCCGCGCTCACGTCGGCGTAGCCGAGCCCGAACCGCGCCATGCCCCCGGCCTTGAAGTTCTCGATCACCACGTCGGCGCGGCCCGCGAGCTCGCGCGCGAGCACGACGTCGGCCTCGTCGCCCAGGTCGAGCGCCACCGAGCGCTTCCCGCGGTTGACGCCCAGGTAGTAGGTCGAGATGTCGTCGCGCACCGGCGGTGTCCAGGTCCTGGTCTCGTCGCCCTGCGGGGCCTCGACCTTCACCACCGTCGCGCCGAGGTCCGCCAGCAGCATCGTGGCGTACGGGCCTGCCAGCACTCGGGAGAAGTCGGCGACGAGCACACCCGACAGCGGTCCGGCCGCGGTCTTCGATTCAGCCATCTCCACCCTCGCTGTCCGTCTGACGGACAGGTGTCCGTCTTTTCGCCAGCATTCGCGCGGGGAGCGGCCAAGTCAAGTGCCGGGACGATCGGGTCAGGCGGGGCGGACCTCGACCTGCGGGCGGGACTCCACCAGCGACCAGTCGGCCGAGACGTCACCGGCCGCGCGCAGCAGGAGCGGCAGGTATTCGCCGGTCAGGACGTCGACCGAGGTCTCGGCGGCGTGCACGGTCACGTTCATCGCCGCGCGCACCGCGCCGGTCCCGTCGCGCACCGGCACCGCGACCGACCGGACGCCGGGGGCCAGCTCCTCATCCGCCAAGGCCCAGCCCCTCGCCCGGACCACGGCCAGCTCGGCTTCGAGCCCGGCGACGTCGAGCGGCGCGTCGGGCAGGCCCGACCTGCTGGTCTCGGCCAGCACGGCCTCCCGCGCGGACCGGTCGAGCGCGGCCAGCAGCACCTTGCCCTGCGACGTGCGGGCCGCCGGGAACCGGGTGCCGACCTCGACCCGCAGCGCGATGATCTTGGGAACGGCCACGCGGGCGATGTAGACGATGTCGGAGCCGTCGAGCTGCGACATCGACGACGACTCGCCGGTCCGCCTGACCAGCCCTTCGAGGTGGGGACGGGCCACGTCCCACATCCCGAGCGCGCCGACGTAGGCCATCCCGAGCCGCAGCACCCTGGGCGTCAGCGTGTAGACGGCGCCGTCCGCGCGCACGTAGCCGAGTTCCTGGAGCGTCAGCAGCAGCCTGCGCACGGTCGGCCGGGCCAGCCCGACGGCGGTCGCGACCTCGCTCAGGCTCATCCGCGGGTGGTGCTCGTCGAAGCAGCACAGCACGTCGAGCCCGCGGGCCAGCGCCTCGACGAAGTCGGGTCCCGTGCCACGTCCGGCCACCCGAACCTCCTCGCCGTCCCGTTGGTGCCCGTGCGGCGTGATGGTCGCACAGCGACTCCACAGTAACCCTTGACAGGCCACGGGACACGCACGAAAGTAACCCAACGACCGCACAGCGGACATCTGTCCGCTAGTCGATCAGCAGGTCAGTCGAGGCGCTACAGCAAGGTGACCGACATGAATCCTGACGAGGTCAGGGCGGCCAACGGCGGCCGTCCGATCGTCTTCCGCAACGCCACCGTCCTGACGATGGACGGCCAGGGCGTCCTCACCGACACCGACGTCCTGGTCGTCGGCGAGGACATCGCCGAGGTGGGGCGCTCGATCGCCGCCCCGGACGGCGCGCTGGAGGTCGACGCGTCCGGGGGCGTCGTGATGCCCGGCATGGTCGACACGCACCGCCACATGTGGCAGACCGCGCTGCGCGGCCTCGGCGCCGACTGGACGCTGTCGCAGTACTTCGTCTTCTACTACCTGACCTGGGGCAAGGTGTTCCGGCCCGAGGACATCCGGGCGGGCAACCTGCTCGCCGCGGCGGAGGCTCTCGACGCCGGGGTCACCACGACCGTCGACTGGTCGCACGGCCTCCAGACGATCGAGCACGGCGAGGCGGCGCTCGACTCGCTGCGCTCCTCCCCCGGCCGGTTCGTGCTCGCCTACGGCAACCTGCTCGGCGCGCCGTGGGAGTGGACGAACAGCCCTGAGTTCCGCTCGTTCGTCGCCCGCGAGTTCTCCGGCCGCGACGACATGCTCGGCCTCCAGCTCGCCTTCGACGTCACCGGCGACCCGGCGTTCCCGGAGAAGGCCGCCTTCGAAGCCGCCCGCGAACTCGGCCTGCCGGTCACGACCCACGCGGGCGTGTGGGGCGCGACCACCGACGAGAGCATCAGGCTGATGTGGGACGGCGGGTTCATGAACCCCGACGTCACCTACGTGCACGCCGCGTCCCTCAGCGAGGACTCCTACCACCGGATCGCCGCGAGCGGCGGCTCCGTGTCCGTGGCCGCCGAGAGCGAGATGAACGCCGGTCAGGGCCACCCGCCGACGTGGCGGCTGCGCAAGCACTCCATCCCCGTGTCGCTGTCGATGGACACCAGCGTGTGGAACAGCGGCGACCTGTTCTCCGCCATGCGCGCGACCATGTCCGCCGACCGCACCCACGAGCACATCGCGGCGCACGACAGCGGCGACACCGTGGTGCACAACAGGTTGCGCGCCGAGGAGGTCGCGCACTGGGCGACCGTCGGCGGCGCGAAGGCGCTGGGGCTGGACGACCGGATCGGCACCGTCACCGCGGGCAAGAAGGCCGACCTGGTGCTGCTGAAGAACGACCGGTCGCCCGCGATGTACCCGATCCTGCACCCGTACGGCACGGTCGTGTTCCAGGCGGGTCGCGGCGACGTGCACACCGTGCTGGTCAACGGGCGGGTCGTGAAGCACGAGCACGAGTTGGTCGGCGTCGACCTGCGCGGCGCCAAGGACGCGGTGGCGAACACCGTCGACCACGCCCGCGGCGCGATGGGCGAGGAGGCGTGGCTGGAGAGCATGACGCCGCAGCTCCCGACCGACGAGCGGATCCCCAACCCGTACACCTACACCGAGTACACCGGCGCCGAGTCCGGCCACCGTCCCCAGCAGGAGCTGGAGTGACGACGATCCTGGCGATCTCGGGGAGCTTGCGCGCCGCGTCGCTCAACACCGCGCTGCTGCGCGCGGCGCGCGAGCACTCCCCCGAGGGTGTCGAGGTGGTGCTGTACACCGGCCTCGCGGACGTCCCGCACTACAACGGCGACCTGGACGACGACCACCACCTGCCCGCCGCCGTGGCCGACCTGCGGGCGCGCATCGGCGAGGCCGACGGCCTGCTGGTCGCGAGCCCCGAGTACAACCACTCCGTGCCCGGCGTGCTCAAGAACGCCATCGACTGGGCGTCCCGACCGAAGGGCGCGTCGGCGTTGCAGGACAAGGACATCGCCGTCATCGGCGCGTCCACCGGCAACTTCGGCACGGCCCGCGCGCAGATCGCGCTGCGCCAGGTCTTCGCGGCCACCCACAGCCGCGTGCTGCTCAGCCCCGAGGTGCTGGTGTTCACCGCGCACCAGCGGTTCGACGGGGCGGGCGACCTGCACGACACCACCACGGCCGACCTGCTCCGCGAAACCCTGGCCGCGCTGCGCGACCAGATCGCCGACAGGCGCGCCCCGGCCCGCTGACGGGGCCGTCCTCAATGGACTGACAGGGTCCACGAGTGCGCTCGGGTAAACCGTCGAATTACCAACGCGCACTCGTGGAACCCGTTGCGCGCCAACGACCCTGCCTATACTGCGAACGCGGTACAGCCGGTTGATGCCGCCGTACGACGCCTTTCCGGCTCGACCCGACGACTCTTGCGGGACAACGACGATCCCCCAGGAGAAGTGATGATCGAGGTCGAGAACCTCACCAAGCGGTACGGGCCCAAGACGGCGGTCGACGGGCTCAGCTTCACCGTCCGGCCGGGTGTCGTGACCGGGTTCCTCGGTCCGAACGGCGCGGGCAAGTCGACGACGTTGCGGCTGCTCGTCGGTCTGGACGCGCCGACGTCGGGCGGCACGAAGGTCAACGGCAAGCCCTACCGGCGGCACCGGGCCCCGCTGCGGGAGATCGGGGTCCTGCTCGAAGCGCGGGCCGTGCACCCCGGCCGGTCGGCGCGCGACCACCTGCTGGCCGTCGGCGCCACGCACGGGATCGGCGCGAAGCGCGTCGACGAGGTGCTGGACGTGGTGGGCCTGACCGAGGTCGCGAGGCGCCGGGTCGGGAAGTTCTCGCTCGGCATGGGCCAGCGGCTGGGCATCGGCGTGGCGCTGCTGGGCGATCCGCGCGCGGTGGTGCTGGACGAGCCCGTCAACGGTCTCGACCCGGACGGCATCAAGTGGATCCGGCACCTGCTCAGGGACCTGGCCGCCGAGGGGCGGACGGTGTTCGTGTCCTCGCACCTGATGAGCGAGATGGCGCTGACCGCCGACCACCTCGTCGTGGTCGGCCGCGGCAAGCTCGTCGCGGACGTACCGGTCGCCGACCTGATCGCCTCGACCCGGCGCGGTGTGCGCGTCCGGACGCCGCGGACCTCCGACCTGGTCGCCGTGCTCCAGGGCGACGGGGTGGAGATCACCTCGCTCGGCGGCGGCGTCGTCGACGTGATCGGCCTGTCCACCGAGGACATCGGCACGCGGGCGCTCGTGGCCGGGATCCCGCTGTTCGAGCTGACCCCCCAGCGGGCGTCGCTGGAGGAGGCCTACACGGAGCTGACCCGTGACGCCGTCGAGTACCGGGGCACGAGCGAGCGGGTGGCGGCCTGATGAGCGCGACGACGATCGACCGGCCGGTGGCCGAGAAGACCCCCCTCACGTTCGGCGGCGTGGTGCGCGGCGAGTGGGTGAAGCTGCGGTCGGTGCGCTCCAGCGGCCTGACCGTGCTCGGAGCCGCGCTGATGATGCTCGTGACCGGACTGGTCTTCGCGTCGACGGTCGGCAGCGACTCCGACGGCGCGGACGGCGTGACGGACCCGACCGGCATCACGTTGAGCGGTGTCATGTTCGCCCAGCTCGTCACCGGGGTGCTCGGGGTGCTGGTGGTGTCGAACGAGTACGCCACCGGCATGATCAGGTCGACGCTGACCGCCGTGCCGTCCCGGCTCCCGGTGCTGCTCGGCAAGGTCGCCGTGGTCGTCGGGACCCTGTTCCCGACGATGCTCGCGGTCTCGTTCACCGTCTTCCTCGCCGGGCAGGCCGTCATGGGCGGCGCGAAGCTGCCCACGGCCGCCGTCGGTGATCCGGGCGTCCTGGCCGCGCTCGTCGGGTCCGCCGCCACGATGACCGGCGTCGCCGTCATCGGGGTCGCCCTCGGCGCGCTCCTGCGCAGCACCGCGGGCGCGATCTCCACGCTGGTGGTCCTGGTGTTCCTGCTGCCGGGGCTCGGCGGCCTGCTGCTGCCCGCCTCCTGGCGGGACGACGCGCTGAAGTACCTGCCCTCCAGCGCGAGCGAGGCGTTCACGTCCGTCGTGCCCGCGCCCGGTCTGCTCGGTCCCTCGGCGGGCGCGGCGGTGTTCGCCGCGTGGGTGGTCGTACCGCTGCTGCTCGCCGCGGTGCTGCTGCGCCGCCGGGACGCCTGACCGGCATGCGCGCCCTCGCCCGGAAGTACCCGGCGGTCGTGGACGCCCTCGCCGCGGCGGCGCTCTTCGCGGTGAGCGCCGCCGACGGTCCCGCCACGCCGCTGGACGTCCGCACCCCGGCGGTGCTCTGCCTGCTCGTGGTGGCGGTCGGGGTGCTGGCCGTGCGGCGGAGGTGGCCGCTGTGGACGTTGGCGGTCACCACGCTCGGCGTCCTGGCGGCGATGGCGCTCGGCAGCGACCTCGAACCGTTCCTCGTGCCCGCGGCCATCGCGACCTACACCCTCGCGGTCCGCACCGAACGGTGGCGGACCGTCCCCGCGGGCCTGCTCCTGGTCCTCGCGGTCGCGGTGCTGGCAGGCCCGTCGGGCCTGACGTGGGAGAACGTCGGCCGCTTCGCCCTGATCGGCATGGCGGCGGCGGTCGGCGAGGCGGTCCGCGGCAGGCGCGCCGCCCTCGCGGCCGTCGAGGAACGCGCGGAACGGGCGGAGCGGACCCGCGAGGAGGAGGCCCGCCGCCGGGTCGCCGAGGAACGGCTGCACATCGCCCGCGAGCTGCACGACGTGGTCGCGCACCACATCTCGGTGATCAACGTCCAGGCCGGTGTCGCCGAACTCCTCATCACCACCCGGCCCGACGCCGCGGCGGAGGCGCTGCGGCACGTCCGCCGGTCCAGCCGGGCCGTCCTGCACGAGCTGCGCGGCCTGCTCGGCGTGCTGCGCAGGCCGGAGGAGCCGGTCGTGGCCACCGAACCCGCACCCGGCACGGCCCAGCTCGGCGGGCTCGTGGAGTCGTTCCGCGCCTCCGGCCTGGAGCTGCGGTGGACGTCCACCGGCGAGGTCCGCCCGCTGCCGCCGACCGTCGACCTCGTCGCCTACCGGGTCGTGCAGGAGGCGCTGACCAACGCGCACCGGCACGGCACCGGCACGGCGAGCCTGTCCGTCGTCCGCACGCCGACCGAGCTGGTGCTGGAGGTCGTGAACGCCGTCGGCGCGACCGCCGAGCCGGGCGGCACCGGGCTCGGGCTCGTCGGCATGCGGGAACGGGCGGGCGCGGTCGGCGGCGCGCTCCGGGCGGGCGTCGAGGCCGACGCCCGGTTCCACGTCCACGTCACCCTGCCACTGGGGAAGGAACCATGACCATCCGCGTCCTGCTCGCCGACGACCAGCCGCTCATCCGAGCCGGGTTCCACGTCCTCATCGACGCCGCGCCCGACCTGGAGGTGGTCGGCGAGGCCGCGAACGGCCACGAGGCGCTCACCCTGCTCCGCACGACCCGCGCCGACGTGGTGGTGATGGACATCCGGATGCCCGAGCTGGACGGCCTGGAGACCACCAGGCGGATCACCGCGGACGAGCACCTCGCGGGGGTGAAGGTGTTGGTGGTGACCACGTTCGAGATCGACGAGTACGTGGCGGAGGCCGTTCGGGCGGGCGCCAGCGGGTTCCTCGGCAAGGGCGTCGACCCGGCCGAGCTCCAAGCTGCGATCCGCACCGTCGCGCTCGGCGAGGCGCTGCTGTCCCCGAAGGCGACCAGAGCGCTGATCGGCCGGTTCCTGGCGCAGGGCACGACCGGTCCCGTCGCACCGGAACGCCTTGACCTGCTGACGCAGCGGGAACGCGAGGTCGTGGCGCTCGCGGCGGGCGGCCTGTCCAACGACGACATCGCCGCGCAGCTCTTCGTCTCCCCCTTCACCGTCAAGACGCACGTCAACCGTGCCATGACCAAGCTCCACGCCCGCGACCGCGCCCAGTTGGTCGTCGTGGCCTACCAGACCGGCCTCGCCCGGTCCTGAACCCGAACGGACACCCATGAGCACCCTCACCGCACCCCGGCCCACCGCCCCGAACCGGGTCCGCTGGCCGATCCCCACCCGGCTGCGCAAGACGATCCTGGTCGCCCACGTCGTGTCGGCGGGCTCCTGGATCGGTGTCGACGTCATCTCCACCGTGCTCGTGCTGGCGGGCTGGGCGCGGGCGGGCGACAGTCGCACCGCCGTGTACGAGTCGCTGGCCCGGTTCTTCGTCATGCCGCTGCTGTACTCCGGCTTGGCCGCCGGGCTCGTGTGCCTGGTCACCGGCCTGCTGCTGGGGGTGGCGACCAAGTGGGGCCTGGTCCGCTACCGGTGGGTCGCGGTGAAGCTGGTCCTCAACGTCGTCGCGTGCGCGATGCTCGTGGCGTTCCTCGGCCCGATCAGCGAACTCGGCACCGGCGAGCAGCCGTTGGAGGACATCTGGTTCGTGTCGTTCCTCGCCACCACGGCCATGGTCCTGCTGACCTTCGCGATGGTGCTGTCGGTGTTCAAGCCCTGGGGTCGCGTCCGCAAGGCCTGACCCCTCACCGCGGAGGGGTGCGCGCCACCTCAACGCCGTGGTGGGACAGGTGCGCCGTGAGGAGTTGGGCCAGTACGCCCGCCACGTCGTCGGTGCCCAGCAGGCGGTCGGCCTTCCCCGCGGGGAAGGCGAAGTGCCCCGGCAGGACGACGGCCCTGGTGAAGAAGTCGCACAGGACGTCGGAAAACTCCTGGTCCGGGTGGTCGGGAACGGTCTTGCCCAGTGCCGCGAGGCCTGCTTCCACGATGGTGTTGAGGTACCGCCGACGCGCGTCGCGCTGGTGCCGGACCTCGCTGGTGGCGTTCTCCTCGCTCACCTCCACCACGCGGAACCGGCCGGGATCGCTGCCGGGCCCGCCGAGCGGCCACAGCCCCGGTTCGCGGACCCTGACCAGTGCCTCCTCCACCGAACCCGCGTGGACGTGGTGGACCCGCCTGATCCCCCCGTCGACGCTCTCCAGCTCGACCCGGTAGCGCGGCGGGTCACCCGCCTCCGGAAACCCGTTCCGCTCCGCTGGGGACTCGTTCACGCTCGCTCCTCGGGTGGTTCCACGAGAGCAGCTTCGGCGCCTCAGCGCGGGCCGGCATCGGCCTTGTGGACGATGTCGGCCCGCCAGGTGGCCGGTGTCGGGCGGGCGGACAGCAGCGGGACCAGTACCTCGTCGACGACCGCCACCACCTCGTCGACGCCGACGGAGTCCGTGCTCCAGGCGTCCACCAGGAGCATGCGGGGTCCGACCTCGGCGCTCCGCTCGCTGACCCGCGCCGGGTCGGCCTCACCGCGGTCGACCGCCTCCCCCATCACCGCGAGCAGCACCTCCCGCGCCGGGAGGACCACCGATGCCCACACCCGGTCGAACAGCTCCGGGTGCTGGTGGCGGTAGGCGATCAGCGGTCGCAGTGCTCGCCCGCGCGGCTCGTCAAGCACGTGGGCGAAGTGGGTGAGCAACGTGATCAGGTCGGCGCGCAGCGAGCCCGTCCCCGGCGGGACCGGGGGCTGGCCGAAGCCGGTGGCGGGGTCGGTGAGCGCGGCCAGCACCAGTTCGTCCGGGCTGGACCAGCGCCGGTAGAGCGCCGCCTTCCCGGTGCCCGCCGCCGTCGCGATCTTGTCGAAGGACAGCTCGGCGAAGCTCGTGCGGGCCAACTCCTCCAGCGTGGCGAGGTAGATGGCCTCGGTCAGCGCGCTGCCTCGGCGCCGGGTCGCGGGGTGCGGGGTCACGCCCCCATCATCACCTCCCCGGCTATAGTGAACAAATCTGTTCACTATCAGTCCGGGAGGGCCACGATGTACCGCATCGCCAACGTCACCGTCGTCGATCCCCGCGACGGCTCGGTCACCGCCCACCAGGACCTCCGGATCGACGGCGGGCGGATCGCCTGGATCGGCGCCACGACCGGGCCGGACCGCGACCCGACGACCGTCGACGGCCGGGACCGCTTCGTCGTGCCCGGATTCGTGGACATGCACGCCCACCCGCTCAACCTCGACGACCCCGCCCCCGAACTGGGGCTCATGCTCGCCTTCGGCATCACCGGGTACCGGCAGATGAGCGGCACACCCGCGCTGCTGCGCCGACTCCGGGACCGCCAGCCCGTCGACGACGCGACACCCCGACTGCTCGCCACGCCCGGTTCGGTCCTCACGCCGATCAACGCGGGCAAGCCCGCCGCGGCGGTCGCGGAGGTGCGCCGCCAGGTCCGCGACGGCGCCGACTTCATCAAGGCCGCCCTGATCACCCCCGACGTCTACTTCGCCGTCCAGGCCGAGGCCGACCGCCTGGGCGTCCCGGTCGCCGGCCACCTGCCCGCGGGCGTCGACGTGCGCGCCGCGTCCGACGCGGGCTTCCGGTCGATCGAGCACGTCGGTCCGGGGCTCGGCGTGCTGGCGGGCTGCTCGTGCCACGAGGAGCACCTGCGCACCACGACCTCGGGCAGCCCGATCAAGGCGCCGCCGTTCAGGATCCCGTTCGCGGACAGGCTGGCGGAGCGGGTGCTCCGGAAGATCGTGGTGAACCCGGCCCAGCTCACCGGCCCCGCCACCCTGCGCTCCACCCGTGACGCGATCGACAGCTTCGACGAGGGCAAGGCCCGCGACCTCGCCCGGCGGTTCGCCGAGAACGACACCTGGAACTGCCCGACGCTGATCCGCGTCAAGGCCCAGCAGTTCTGCGACGAGCCGGCGTTCGCGGCCGACCCCGACCTGCGCTACGCCACCGCGGGCGAGCGCAAGGCGTGGAACTCGGCCGCCGCCGCGTTCCACCGGAAGTTCGACGACGCCCAGCACGCCGTCTTCGCCGAGCAGTTCGCCCTGCAACTGCGCGTGGTGAAGATCCTCGACGAGGAGGGCGCGCCGCTGCTGGCGGGCACCGACGCCGTCGGCGCGGCCTGGGTCGTCGCGGGCGCCTCGCTGCACGACGAGTTCGACCTGCTCGCCGAGGCCGGGCTCGATCCGGTGCGGGTCCTGCGGACCGCCACCACCGACCCGACCCGCTTCCTCCACCGGGAGCGGGACGCGGGCACCGTCGAGGCGGGCAAGGAGGCCGACCTCGTCCTGCTCGACGGCGACCCCACCACGGCGGTCGCCAACCTGCGCACGGTCAGCGCGGTCGTCCGCGGTGGCCGGTACCACGACACCGCGGCGCTGACGGCGTTGAAGGAACGCGCGACCGGGCGGTGAGGTCCACAGTGGACCGTCCGCCCTGAGCTGATCTGCTCACAGCGGAGAAACCGGTGGGCGGCACCGGCGGCACGGCATCGTCGGGGCATGACGAACTCCGAGAAGCAGCCGCTGTTCGACCACCGACTCCGGGAACGGTTCCTCAGCCAGCGCGTGCTGGTCCTCGACGGCGTTCTCGACGACGACAACGGGACGGTGCTCGCCACCCAGCTCCTGTCGCTGGCGAGCGACGACCCCGTGAAGGACGTCGCGCTGTGGATCCACTCCCCCGGCGGCTCGGTCCCCGCCATGCTGGCCATCCGCGACGTGATGCGGCTCGTTCCGTGCGACGTGTCCACCCTCGCGCTGGGGTTGGCGTGCAGCGCCGGGCAGTTCCTGCTGTCCGCGGGCACACCGGGCAAGCGCTACGCCCTCCCGCACGCCCGCATCCTGATGCACCAGGGCTCGGCGGGGATCGGCGGCTCGGCGGTCGAGGTGGAGGTGCAGGCGGACGACCTGCGGCACACCAGGGACACGGTGCTCGGACTCATCGCGGAGGACACCGGCCAACCGATCGACCGGATCTTCACCGACTCCCTGCACGACCGCTGGTTCACCACCGCGCAGGCCCGCGAGTACGGCTTCATCGACCACGTGGTCACCGGCCTCGACCAGGTCGTGCCCGTGCGCGCCCACGCGCTGGGCCTCGGGACGGGGGTCCGCGCGTGAGCACCTACACCATCCCCAGCGTCATCACCCGCAACCCCGCGGGCGAGCGGATCATGGACGTCTACTCGCACCTGCTGTCGGAGCGGGTCGTCTACCTCGGCACCGCGGTCGACTCCGGCGTGGCGAACGCGCTGATCGCCCAATTGCTGTACCTGGAGGCGGACAGCCCCGAGCGGGAGATCAACCTGTACATCAACTGCGAGGGCGGCGACCCGTCCGCGATGCTCGCGCTGTACGACACCATCCGGTACATCAAGGCGCCGGTGGCGACGACGTGCGTCGGCCAGGCCGTCGCCGCGGGCGCGGTCCTGCTGGCCGCGGGCGCGACCGGGCGCCGCTCCGTGCTGCCGCACACCAGGGTCGTGCTGCACCAGCCCGCGGCCCAGGGTCGCGGCACCATCCCGGACCTCATCCTCCAGGCGGACGAGGTCATCCGGGTGCGCACCCAGTTGGAGGAGATCCTCTCGAAGCACACCGGCCGCGACCTCGCGGACCTCCGGCACGACACCGACCGCGACCGCGTGTTCGACGCGAGGAGCGCCGTCGCCTACGGGCTGGCGGACCACGTCCTGGACCACCGCCCCTGAGGCAGCGGCTCAGGCCGCCATGAGCACGGGTCCCGAGGGCCTCCGGGCGGCGAGGCCCGCGCCGTGGCGCCGGACGTCACCGGCGATGCCGACGAGCAGGTCGGCCAGGTCGACGCCCAGCGCACCGGTCACCGCGGCGATCATCTCGCTGGACGGCTCCTTGCGCCCGCGCTCGATCTCCGACAGGTACTGCGGCGAGATGCCCGCGCGCTCGGCGACGTCGACGAGACGGCCGCCCTGTTCCTCCCTCTCCGCGCGCAGGCTGCGGCCCAGCACCTCGCGCCACAGCGGTTCCGGCTCGGGCGAGCGCTTCTGGTGGAAGGGGAGGATGTCCGCCATGCCGTCATCCTGACACCCGGCCCGTACCGCCGGGCAAGCGTTTCCGCTCCTGGCGGAACCCCGTCGGCCGGGGTCGTCAGCACACCCCCGGCCGACGGGGAGCCGGTACGCTCCGACTCCGGCCAGTGCGGCGGACAGGACACCGGATGATTCGGCGGGCAAGCGTCTTCCCCGAGGTGACCCGGCAGCGCGGGCCGGGTGTCCCGGCGCTGCCGAAGTGGTTGGCACCGCCGCCTCCCCCGGCGGTCGACGCCGCCGTCGACGTGCTGTGCGCCCGTCGTCGCGACCGGTCCCGGACGGCGGTCCTGGTCCCCGACGGCGAGGGCTCGGACGTGCTGGGCCTGTCCGTGGCCGCGCGGTTGGTGTGCGCCCACCCGAGGGTGCGGTGGCGGTTCCGCGACCGCACCTGGTGGCTGCGGATCGGTGACCGCGCGTCGGGCGAGGCCGCCACCCTGGCGGTCCTGCGACGCCGGGACGACGCGCTCGCGGGCGGTCCGCTCGGGTTCCCCGAGGGATGGTCCTCGGAGCGCGGCCGGTACCTCCTCCGGGCGTACCGGCGGCTGCTGCTGGTCGTCGACGAGGTGCCGCCCGACGCGGTCGAGCCCCACCGGCTGGTGAGCACCGAGCGCGGGCACGCCGGGCTCCTCGTGTCCGGTCCCGTACCTCCTGGTGCGACTCCGATAGCCGTGCCGTCGGCAGTTCTGGGCGAGTGGTGCCGACGCCGACTGCGGGACCTCCCGCTCCCGGACGGGGACCGCGACAGGCTCAACGCCCTCGCCGTGGTCGACGGGGGTACCGAGGTGCCCATCGGACTCGTGGAAGCGTTGTGGGGAACCGGCCCGGAGGAGACGCGGTCGCTCCTCGACCGGCTGGCTCGTCCCGGCCTGCTGCGCGTCACCAGCGGCTCGACCGTGTCCGTCGACCCGCTGGTGACGGCGATGGGTCGGGAATCGCTGGGCGTGGAAGGGTTTCGCGACGCCACCGCCGGTCTGCTGGACCGGATCGCGGCCGCTGTTCCCGCCGCGGCACCGCTGCCGGGCTCGTCCTGCGACCAGGCCTGGTGGACCGCCACCACCGACGACGGCTGCCTGCGCGACCTGCTCGTCCGCGCGCTGCTGCGCGCCGGACGCCGTGAGCGGGCAGCAGCGCTGACCGGGGACCTGCGGTGGATCGCCCACCGGGTCCGCCACGACGGCCCCGCGGCGGCGCTCGACGACCTGGCCGCGCTCACCGACGACGAGTCCGGGACCCGCACGAGGAGCTTCACCTCCGTGGCCCGCCTGCTCGACCCGCTCGACCCGGTGACCGCGGTGGACGACGTCCTGATCGACGAACTGCGCCACCACCCGGCGTGGAGCGCCCAGGCGGAGGCGCTCCAGGAAGCCACCGCGCGCCCGGTGCTGCGCGGCCACCGGCCACGGCTGTCCGAGGTGCGACGGCCCCACGTCGGTAGTGCCGTGCTCGCGCCCGACCGCCGTCACCTCGCGACCGCCGTCGGCACCACGGTGACGTGCACCGACCTGGACGGCGGAACGGCGACGACCTTGTCCCTGAGCCGCGACGAGTCGGTCCGGCAGTTGTGCTTCGGCCCCGCGGGCGACTGGGTCGCGGTCCTCTCCCACAACTCCCGCAACGGGTTCGGCGTCGAGGACCCGCCGTACACGACGTACCTGAGGGTGTGGGAGCCCGCCACCGGCACGACCCGCTTCAGGCTGTCGGAAGGCAGGCACTTCCGGCACTTCGGCTCCTTCACCATCAGCCCGGACGGCGAATCCCTGTGCCTGAGCGCCAATGACGGGGACCACCTCCTCACCACCTCCACCGGCGGACCCCACCCCGGACCCCACGTGCCCCCGGACCCCGTCCCCGATCCCCTGGTCAGCCCCGGCGGGACCTGGCGGGCCTCGATCGAGGCCGACGTGGTCCGGCTCCACGACCTCCGGCACGACCGCCCCGGCCCGCTGACCCGCACCACCGGCAGCCGGAGCGACCACGTCGGCGGCGTCCTGTGGATCACCGACCACGAGTTCCTCGTCCACGGCTCGAACGGTTGGGGGCGCTACCGCGTCGTCGTCGACCACGACCGGGATTTCCGTTAACTGACAACGGGTCCGCGCGACCTCGCCGAACGGTCGCCGGTGGCTAGCGTTGGCGGATCCACACCACGGAGGTGTCATGGACCGCACACCCGTCCGTCGTGGGCGCCGGCGCCCTGTCCTGATGATCACCGCGCTGCTCTCGGTCGTCGCGCTCGCCGCGGGCAACCCCAGCGTGACCGCCGCTCCCCTCGACGATCCCCTGCACCACTGGCGGTACGACCACTGGCCGCAGCAGCAGCCGTGGCAGCAGTCCCGCGATTCCGCCCGAGTGGCGGCCCAGGCCGGGTTCCCCGGCCCCGTCGACCCGCAGAACTGGGTCAACCCCGACCACATGACGTGGGAACGGGACTACCGGAAGATCCCCGGCACGTCCTGGGCCGACCCGTCGCTCAAGGGATCGGTGCGCAACTTCAAGGGCGCGCTGGTCCTGCTCGACTACCCGAACCAGCCGTTCGTCGTGACGCAGCCGCGGAACTCGACGGTGTTCGGCAACCCCAGCGCGGAGGCCAGCGGCGTTCCCCGCGACCAGGTCGCCCAGTTCTACCAGGACTTCCTCAACAAGCCGAACGCGCTCAACCGCGGCCACACCGTCAACGAGTACTGGATGGAGGACTCCGGTGGGCGCTACGGCGTCGACCTGAAGGGGTTCGGCCCGTACACGATGCCGGGCAAGGACCACGAGTACGCCATGGAGTTCCAGGGGGGCACCGCCTGCCCCGCGGGTGACACGTGCAACCGCAACATCCGCACCGACGGCAACGCCGCCTGGCTCGCCGACGTCGGCCAGGAAGTGCCCAAGGGGTACGACTTCGTGTACTTCCTGTCCGCGGGCCAGGACGAGTCCGGTACCTGGCAGGAGTTCGGGACGATGAAGTTCCCGACCAAGGAGGACGTGACCGACGAGTTCGGGCCGCCCGACCCCGCCCTGCCGAACTGGTCGCGCACCCGCTACGTCGAGTGGACGTCGTGGGCCGCGGGCTCCAGCATCTGGCCCAACGCGGGCGGCGGCTCGTCCACGCAGGCCGAGAGCTCCGGCCAGGGCGTGTACGCGCACGAGCTGAGCCACCTGCTCGGCATCGGCGACAACTACAACAACCCGTACGGCAGCCCACCCCGCCGCGACTACAACGGCATCTGGGACATGCTGTCGCGCGGCTCGTTCAACGGTCCCGGCGGCCCGCACTCCCGCTGGGTCATCCCGGCGACCGCGGGCGCGTCGATGGGCGCGCAGCACATGCTCCGCAACAAGATCAAGCTCGGCATCGTCGACGAGCGCAACGTGCTGCGCCTGTCCAGGGAGGCGCTGGCGAGTTCCGGGGTGGTCGTCGCGAAGGTGACCGCCCGCACCGTCCAGTCGGGGCCGAACGGGCTGGCGGGGGTCAACATCGCGCTCGGCACGGGTGACCTGTCGCCCGCCTGCGACGTCCGGACCGACCCGTTCTGCGACGGCGGCGGGTACCAGAACTACACGGTCGAGGTCGTGGACCGGATGGGGGTGGACTCGTTCACGCCGGACGCGGGCGTGCTGCTGGCCAAGACCAAGAACGAGGACCAGGCGCCGTTCGCCTGGGTGGTGGACGCCAACCCGCAGGACATCGGCATGACCGACCACGTCCTACCGGACGGGACGCGGGTGCCCATCACGATCGGCGACTACCGGCAGTTGTCGGACGCCCTGTTCCACGCGGGCACGAACTCGGGCAGCGAGTACGAGTACGTCGACCAGGCCAACCGGCTGCACTTCCTCGTGCTGGACGTCAAGCGCGACGGCCAGGGCGTCCTGTCGTACACGGTGGCCATCCGGTCGCTGGACGGCGCGGGCCCGCAGCAGCGGGGGGTGCGGGTGTCGCCGACCACCGGCCGCACCGGCTCGGACGGCGTGGCGACGTGCCGGTTCCCGCTGGTCAACACCGGCCGCACCGCCCCACCGGCCGGGCAGCACCCCGAGCCCGTCACCCAATACCTCGACAGCGACGTCTACCGGGTGTCGGCGAAGGCCGAGGGCGGCTGGTCCGTCTCGGTGCCCAACACCCTCGCGACGGCGAAGTTCGGCGGCCGGGTCGAGGTGCCGGTGCACGCGAAGCGGGACGGCGGCCCGCAGGTGTCGAAGGTGACCCTCACGGCCAGGTCGGAGAGCGACCCGACGAAGACCTCGACCGCCTCCTGCACCGTGTCCGCCAGGTAACCGCCCGCACGACGAACGCCGGCGCGACCCGAGTGGTCGCGCCGGCGTTCGTCGTCGGAGCACGTGCTCGAACGGCCTCGGCGCACCGCGGCAAACTTTTGCTATAGCATGTCGCCCGCCGGTGGCATCAGTCCAGGACCTCTCCCCGCCGGTCCACGGAGGATCGCGATGGCCCGTCGACCGACCACCCCGGCGACGTGAGCGAGCACGGGTCGCGGGACCCACGGGGCGCGCTGGCGCGCAACTCCTGGCTCGCCGCGCTCATCTGCGTGGTCGTCGACACCGGCGGCTTCGTGTTCAGCGGGTCGAACCCGGCGCTGTCCGGACGCGCGTGGGCGGTGCTCGTCGTGTTCGTGGCGGCCGACGCCTGCCTCGCGGCCCCGGCCCGCTTCACCGGCGGGATCGCGCTGGCGCACGCGGTGGCGCTGGTCGTCACCCCGGTGCTGCTCGGCGACGAGGGGACCCGCGACCTGTCCAACACCGGCGCGCTGGTCGCTGGCTACCTCGCGGGGGCGTGGCTGCGGCCGGTGCCCGCGGTGGTGTCGCTGGTCACGCTGTCCGCCGCGACCACGGCCAACGAACTCCTGGCCTGGGACGGCGCGCACGGCCGCGCCGCCCTGCTGTTCTCCGTGCTGGCCAACGGCGCCCTGCCCTGGGTGGTTGGGCGGCACACCACCACCCGCCGCGGCCACCTCGCCGCGCTGGAGCAGCGCGCCGAACGCCGCGAGCACGAGGAGCGGATGGCCGTCGCGGAGGCCGTGGCCGAGGAGCGCAGCGCCATCGCCCGCGACCTGCACGACGTCATCTCCCACCACGTCAGCGCCATCTCCGTGCACGCCGCCGCGGCGCGCATCGCCATGCCGGGCGGGCAGAGCGGCGGAGCCGGGGCGATGAGCCGCGCCCTGCACGCCGTCGAGACAGCCAGCCGGGCCGCGATGCTCGACCTGCGGCGGCTGCTCGACCTGCTGCACGGCCGCGGCGACGCCGACGCGGAACGCCAACCCGGCCTGCACAACCTGGAGGAGCTGCTCACCGGCGTGCGGCGCGCGGGCCTCGCCGTGTCGTTCACCTCGACCGGCGCCGGGATCGTCGACCTGCCGGACTCGCTCGACCTGGCCATGTACCGGATCGCGCAGGAGTCGCTGACGAACGCGCTGCGCCACGGCGGCCCCGGCGAGGTGCGGATCGACCTCGACCACGGCGCGGACGGGATCGTCCTGACCATCACCAACCCGCTGCCCGTCACCCGGTCCTGGCCGAAGCCCTCTTCGCCCGGCCGCGGCCTGGACGGCGTGCGCCGGCGCGTCGCCCTGTTCGAGGGCGACGTGGAACTCGGCCCCACCGCGGACAGCAGGCACTGGCGCGTCCGCGCCCGCTTCCCCGAGGAGACCCTGTGCTGACCGTGCTGCTCGCCGACGACCACGCCCTGTTCCGCTCGGGCGTGCGCGCCGTGCTCGACGCCCAGCCCGACCTGACGTGCGTCGGCGAGGTCGCCGACGGTCGCGCCGCCGTCGACGAGGTGGCCAGGCTGCGGCCCGACGTGGTGGTCCTCGACGTGCGGATGCCCGAGACCGACGGGCTGACCGCGGCCGAGGCGATCATGACCACGCCGGGCAACACGACGGCCGTGCTCGTGCTGACCACCTACGACAGCGACGAGAGCCTGCACCGGGCGCTGCGCGCGGGCGTCAACGGCTTCATCCTCAAGAGCATCCCGCCCGAGGAGATGATGTCCGCGATCCGCGTCGCCGCGCGCGGCGACACCGCCATCGACCCGTCGGTGGCCCGCCGCCTCTCCGCCCTCATCGCGACCACCGTCCGCGCGCCCGAACCGCCGCGGGAGCTGGACAAGCTCACCTCGCGCGAGCACGAGGTGCTGCTGCTGCTCGCCGCGGCCCGCACCAACGCGGAGATCGCCGCGCACCTCCAGCTCGGCGAGGAGACCGTCCGCACCCACGTTTCGCGCGTGCTGGGCAAGCTGCGCCTGCGCGACCGCGCCCACGCGGCGGTGTTCGCGCACACGCGGGGCATCGTGCGCGCCGCCGAGCGCCGCGGGCGCTGACCCCCCAGGGGAGCGATCACCCGCCAGGGGGACCCCGGACACCCGCTCATGTGACGACGCGAAAGGTGCGTGGGCGGCAACATTCCCGGCGATGAGAAAACACCGACACACCTCGCTCCCCCGCGTCGTCGCGGTGCTCTGCGCGGTCGTCGCCCTGCATTCCCAGGCATCTCCCGCGTGGGCCGACGGCGGCCCGGCGGGCGCGGACCTGCACGTCGCGCAGACCCTCGGCACGCGGGACCTCACCGTCGTGGTGCGCAAGGTCGAGATCACCCCCAGCCCGTTGCGGATCAACGTCATCACCCACGCGGGCACCCCGGCGGGCGACATCAGGCTCACCGCGATCCCCACCGGGGTGCGCTCCGGCGACGACGCCGCGGGAACCCCCGACGAGACCGTCCTGACGCTCGGCTCGACCCCCGGCTCCTACGACGCGGACCTCACCGTCGACGTCGTCGGGCCGTGGGAACTGGTCCTGGACGACGGCGAGCACACCGGGCGCGTCCCGTTCATCGTGTCCGCCCCCGTGGCTCTGCCCGTGCAAACCCTGTCCCAGAACGGCTTCCTCGCCGCCGGGGTCTTCCTGCTCCTCGCCATCGCGGCGGCCGTGCTGTCCCGCCGCGCGTGGCTGCCGGTCGTCCCCGCGGCGGGCGTGGTCGCGGGCATCGCGGTCGGTGTCGTCGGCGCGCTGCTCACGGGGGTGGTGCCCCCACCGCCGCGGCCCGGCGTGGAGGTGGACGCGACGGTCGACAACGTCCGAGACCCCTACGCGGGCGGGGCGCTGGTGTCGCAGGACCACTCCCGCCCGCCGGTGAACCTCGCGCTCCGGGCAACGCCGATCCCGACCGGGGCCGACCTGGCCCTCGCCGTCACCGACGGCTCCTCCGGGGCACCGGCGGACGACCTGCTCGTGCACGATAGCGCCCTGGTGCACCTGGTCGTCGTCACGCCCTCCGGCGGCCTGCGCCACCTGCACCCGGTCCGCACCGGTCCCGGCGCCTACCGGGTGCTGGTCGACTCCACCGAGCAGGGCCACCACGCGGTGTCGGCCGAGGTCTCCCGACGCGGCGGCGGTGTGCAGCTCGTCCGCTCAGCCACCGGGTTCGACCTCGGCACCGGCACCACCGCCCCGGCCGTCGTGCCCGGCGACGGGCAGCGGCGGATCGGCGACACCGACGTCGTCGTCCGCACGGAGGGCCTCGGCACCGGCTCGGGCACCACCGTGCGCGTGCGGTTCGGCACCGAGAACGACCTCCAGCCGTGGCTGGGGATGCTCGGGCACATGATCGTGGTCGGCCCGCTGCCCGAGGGGCGGGAGATCGGCCGCGCGGCGCAGGAAGCCCCGGTGTGGGGCCACGTGCACCACATGATCCCGGTGTCGCCGGGAGCCACCGGCGGCCAACCGGACGAGACGGTCGCCGCCTACGGCCCCGACACCACCTTCACCCACCACTTCGGACTGCCGGGCCGCTACCTCGTGTGGGTCCAGGCCGAGCGCGACTACTCGGTGCTGACCGTCCCGGTGGAGCTGACCGTCACCGACACCGAGGAGGACCGATGAGATCACCGTTCATCGCGGGCGCCTGGTACGACCGACGACTGGTCCTCGCGCTCGTCGGCGTGGTCTGCGTGGCCGTCGCGGGCGCGCTGGCCCTCGTCCTGATCAAACCCGCCGTCGGCACCACGGGTGCGTTGCGCGCCAACGGGACGCACCACGCGGTGAGCCTGACCGTGGCCACCGCGCGGGTCGGCACCACCGCGATCGACATGACCTTCACCGGCACCGACGGCCTTCCGTCCACACCGGACGAAGTCGAGGTCGACGTGGTGATGGCTCGAATGGGTCACGTCCTGTCCACTGTGGATCTGGTTCCCACCGGTCCGCCCGGCAGCTACCGCGCCGCCGCGGTGGAGCTGCCGATGAGCGGCCAGTACGAGATCACCGTGCGCACCAGCGATCCGGGCGGCGACGACCGGATCGTGTTCCCCCTGCTGGTCAGCGGATGACCCGCACCACCCCCACCCAACCAGGAGAACGAGGAGACATGGATCAGCTCTCACGAGCGCGGACCACGACCGCGGAGGACGCCCCCGCTCGGGGCGGCCCGTCCGGCGGCGTCGGCGTCGTCGCCATCCTGACCGGCACCATGCTGTCGCTGTTCGGGATGAGCTGGGACATCCAGTGGCACGAGGACGTCGGCCCGGACACGTTCTTCACCCTGCCCCACCTGTTCATCTACGCGGGCAGCGCCGTCGCGGGCATCGCCAGCCTGGTGATGGTCCTGCGCGTCACGGCCGCGACCAAGGCGGGCCGCCCCGTCGACCCCGCGGCGGGCGGGACCGCCGTCGGCGTCTTCGGCAAGACCTTCGCCGCCCCCGTCGGCTACCTGGTGACCGGCACCGCCGCCGCGGTGTTCCTGTTCTCCGGGCTGTGGGACCAGGTGTGGCACTCGACCTACGGGTTCGACGCCACCATCGCCTCCCCGCCGCACGTCGCGCTGCTGGTGTCCGTCGCCTTCACCATGATGGGCGTGGTCGTCACCTGCGCCGCCGCCGCTCGGACCACCTGGGGCAGGCGCGGCTTCCAGCTCTCCCTGGCGATGCTCGCGTTCTACGTGGTCGTCCCGCTGAAGTCCCTCGACGTGTTCGAGGGCGGGCCGGTCAACGCCGTCCAGGTAGGTGTCGCGTTCACCACCGCGACCGCGCTGGTCACCTCCGCGTACTTCCTCCGCGACGTCCGCGAGTTCGTCGTCGTCGGACTCGTCTGCGTGGCGCTCCAGGCGACGCTGTGGCTGTTCTCCCCGTGGGCGTCCGAGGTCTACGCCGACTCGGTCGGGCTGCCGCTGCGCGACATCGTCTCGCCGTCGCCGGACGTGCCCTCCGCCTTGCCGCTGACCCTGCTGCCGATCGTGGTCGGCCTGGCCGTCCTGGTCGCCGCGAGCCGCTCCCGCGGCTGGTCGCCGACCGGCGTCGCCCCTCTCGGCGGCGCGGGCGTGGGCCTGGTCGTCGCGCTGACGATGCCGTTCCAGCTCGCCGCCGTGGGGCAGGAACCGCCGCAGGCGCTGGGAACGACCCTCCTCACCGCCGTCGCGGGCGTGGCGATCGGCGCGCTCGGCGGGTTCGTCGGCGTGCGCTTCGCGACCATGCTCCGCACCCTCGAATCGTCCGCTCCCCTGACCGCAGGAGGCCGTTGACCATGCGCACCCCGTGGCTGCGCACCGCAGCACTCGGCACCACCGCGGCGCTGGCACTGGCGCTGGGCACCGCCGCGCCCGCGTCCGCCTTCGAGCCGGTGGAGATCGTGCACACCGAACGGGTCCAGGTGGGCCCGTACCCGATGACCGTGGGCTTCAGCGAGTGGCCGATGCGGGCCATGCACTCCCTCGACGTCACCTTCATGCCCGAGGGCGGGACGGCGGGCCGCAGCGGTCAGGTCGAACTGCTCCTCGACTCCGCGGAGTCGGAGGTCGAACCGCTCGTCCGGCACCCGCGCAAGCAGGAGGTGTGGGGCCTGGACGTCTACGCGCTCGACGACCCCGGCGCGTGGACGTTCAAGTTCACCCTGGACGGTCCGGAGGGGCGCGGTGAAGGCGCGATCCAGGCGGTGAACGTGCTGGAGCAGCCGGGGCCCCCGCTGGCGCTGAGCTGGTCGCTGAGCGTCGTCCCCGTGGCGATGGGGGTGCTGTTCCTCGTCGTGGCCTGGCGCCGGATGCGGCCCGGCGACCAGGTCGGGACGGTCCTCGCCACCTGACGCACCACCACCTGAGCACCCCCGGCGACGTCCTCGCCGGGGGTGCCGCCGTTCCGGGAGTCCCGCGCTGGTCACCGCCCGGTACTCGGTGATACGTTGTACCGGTACTCGGTAGCACCGAGTACCGGGCGATCGGCGAGGGCACACGATGGACGATCTGACGGAGATGCTGAAGGGCACGCTCGAAGGCTGCGTGCTGGAGATCATCGGCGGCGAGGAGACCTACGGCTACGCCATCACGCGCCGGCTGAACGAACTCGGCTTCACCGACGTCGTCGAGGGCACGGTCTACACGATCCTGCTCCGACTGGAGCGCAACGGGTTCGTGCGGGTGGCGAAACGACCGTCCGAGATGGGCCCGCCGCGGAAGTTCTACGCGCTCAACGAGGCGGGGCGCGCGGAACTCGCGACGTTCTGGGCGAAGTGGGAGTACATGACATCGCGGATCGACAAGCTCAAGGAGGGCGGGAGATGAACCTCTGGGACACCATCACCGGCAACGACCTCACCAGGGAGTGGAAGGCGTTCGAGGCCAGGGCCGAGGCGTTGCCCGAAGAGCACCGGGCGGCGTGGAACGAGATGTTCGGCCACCTCTTCCCCTACGGGGACTTCACCGGCCGCAACCTGATGCCGATCCTCGACCAGGCACTGGGACTGCTCGAACTGGCGGCGGCCGACGGGCAGGGCGTCCACGAGGTGCTGGGCGACGACATCGGGGGTTTCTGCGCGGCGCTGGCGGGCGAGGAGGGGGCACGGAGCCATCGCGACCGGTGGCGCGAGCAGGTGAACAGGAACGTCGCGAGGAAGCTCGGCAGGCTGGGAGGCTGACGTGGGCATTCAGGACATGATCGAGGGCAAGAAGCAGTGGCGGGCGCACGTGGCGCGGGTCAAGGCGCTCCCGCCGGACTACCGGATCGTCTACCAGGAGATGCAGAAGTACTTCTTCAAGGTCGGCCCCATCGACCTGACCGACGGGACCCTGCTCTCGGGGCTCGTCGACTTCTTCGAGGAGGGCGCCGCGGCGGGAAAGGGCGTCCTGCAACTCATCGGCGACGACGTCGCTGCCTTCTGCGACGACCTCATCAAGGACTCGCGCACCTACGCGGAGCTGTACCTGGAGTCCGTCAGCCGGGAGGCCGGCGCGGGAGGGAGGTCGTGACCACCGCGCGACCGGCCTGGACCGGGCTGGTGCCGGTCGACGACACCGCGCTCCACGTGCGCGACACCGGTGGCCGCGGTCGTCCCGTGGTCTACCTCAACGGCGCCTACGCCGACCAGTCGCACTGGCGGCGCGTCATCGCCGACCTCGGCGACGACTACCGGCACATCACCTACGACGAGCGCGCCCGCGGCAGGTCGCGGCGCTCGGCGGACTACTCGTTCGAAGGAGCGATCCGAGACCTGGACGCCGTCCTCGAGGCGCGGGGTGTCGACCGTCCGCTGCTGGTGGGCTGGTCGTACGGCGGCATCCTGGCCTGGCACTGGGCCGACCGGAATCCGGACCGCGTCGCGGGGGCGGTGGTCGTGGACGCCTTCCCGGTCGGCCTGACCGGCGAGGAGGGCCGCGACCGGATCCGGAAGCTGTTCCGCCGCATGCGGTTGTTCCTCCCGATCGCCGCCAGGCTGGGCCTGGCCGCGCGGATGACCGCCGACCAGCACGCCGACGTCAACATCGAGCTGAACGAGATCGGCGCCGCCAGCACACCAGTGCTCGAACGACTGACCTGCCCCGTGCGGTTCGTCCTGGCCACGGGTGACAGCCTCGGCAGCCGGGGCGGGGAGATGGAGCGGGGGCGGACCGTGCTCGACCCGCTGCTCGCCACCAACCCGAACCTCGCGGTGGGCGCGAAGGTCCCGAGCAACCACAGCAAGATCTTGCGGCACGACTCCCCCACCGTCGCACGGGTCGTGCGCGAACTGGCGGCCTCACCCGGTCAGGCGGCCCGCGAGGCCGGGTGACGGGCACCGCCTGCCGGGTCGCTCCGCGAATCCACGACCCGGCAGGGGTTACGGCGCTGTCCTCAGATGCCGCAGTTGGGCGCGGACCAGAGCCTGCCGGACCGCAGGGCCACGTGGACGTGGTCGTTGTGGTCGGGGTAGCCGGGGCCGAGGATCTCGGTGAAGCCGTGGTTGCGGGCCTGCTGGGCGAGGGCGCAGAAGCCCTGGACGCCCGCGCCGAGGTCGGCCGCGTCGCCGTACATGTGGCGGCTGGTGGCCGAGCCGCCTACCGCGCTGTTGCACGAGACGCTGCGGAAACCGCCGTTCACCGTGAGCGGGCGGTCGCCCAGCGCGTGGCGCAGCGCTTCCAGCTTCCACATGGTGACGAGGGCGTTGGCCTTGGCCTGCGTGGCCGACACCTTGCCGCCGGACCAGTCGCTGTTGCAGCGGTTCAGCTCGCCGTAGGTGAAGTGCACGGGGGTGCAGTCGTCGTCCTGGAGCGCGTAGATCTTGCTGAACGTGGCGGGGCCCGCGACACCGTCGGCCGCGAGGCCGTAGGCCTGCTGGAAGCGGACGACGGCGGACTTGGTGGCCGCGCCGAACTGGCCGTCGAGGCCGATCACCGCGCCGGAACCGGGGTAGCCGGAGACCCGGATCTGGAGCTGGCGCACGTCCTCGCCGCTCGCGCCCTGGGACAGCGAACGGCTCCAGGTGTAGCACCCGTCCATGGCGTGGACGTCGTTCGCCGTCACGGGTCCGGGATCGGCTGTCGCCGTCCCGGTGAAGGCGAGGAAGCTCGCGACCAGCACGAGCAGGATCCTGCGGATCATGGGAACACCTTTCGGGGCAGGGGGAAAAGGTGACTTGCCGGAGGGTGTCGGAGGATCGCGGCCCGGTCAACGGATCACCGCGACAACACTTCGGGCGAAGCCCACCGAGCGGTGGGCTTCGCCCGATCACGTTCGGACGGAGCGGACGCCGCGCGCCGGGTCCACTCGGGACACCGGACCCGCCTCGTCCACCGTGGACCCGGCGCCGGGTCAGATGTTCTGGTTCGCGAAGCCCTTGGTCGCGATCTTCGACAGCATCCCCTGCCACACGGACGAACTGGTGTGCGGGTCACCCGTCACGGCCAGCGCGGACTTGAGGCCGTTGAACGCGTTCTGCGTGTTCGGGCCCCAGATGCCGTCGATCGCCAGTCCGGCGGCGCGGAAGTTGTTGCAGGTGGCCTGGACGAACTTGGTGTCCGACTCGGAGTCCTTGAGCACGCGGACCGGCATGCCCCCGAAGTCGGAGTGGATGTGGTCGGCGTGGTCGGCGTTGTACCAACCGTCCAGCACGTACCGGAACCGGCGGCGGCACACGGCTTCCGTCGCGAGGTAGCGCTTGCGGGTCGCGGCGGTGCTCGACGCGTGGGCCTGGTCGAGCGGCGAGATGGTGTTGCCACCGGACCAGCGCACGTGGTCGAGGTCCATCGCGGTGCCCGCGCCGTGCTGGCCCGCCTTGTCGACGTAGAAGCCCGCCGACACGATGTAGCTGATCGAGCCGTAGGCCGACGACAGCGACCGCAGGTCGCGGATCCAGGCGACGAGCGCGGTGTAGAACGCGTCGGTGGCCTGCCAGTTGCGGGCGGTGGTGTTGCCGCGGTTGGACCGCCAGTAGTACACGGGCGTTCCGTCGATGTTCTGGAACGTCATCATCGCCAGCGCGCCGACCCCCGGCGCGAACTCGGACTCGCGGTGCTGATCGTTGATCTTGGGATCGGCCGCAGCCAGCCCCGGCGCGAGGGCCGACAGACCCGCGAGACCCGCGACGGCCGCCGCGCCCGTGACGAAGCCGCGCCTGGAAAGGTTGTTCTCGAACACCCCGGTGACTCCTCTGTGTTCTGGCCGGCGGGGACAGGAGGAAGACCTGCCTCGCCAACCGGCGCGACGGAGTCTAGGGATCGCGCCCAGAACGGGGAACCGCACTTGACCTGCGGCTTTCCCATTCCTTTACCGGCCGTGCCGCACCGGGGCAGCCCACGCGGAACGACGTCAGGCGTCCTTCTCCAGCGGTGTCCGGGTGTGGTCGTAGAGGGCGTCGGCGACCTTCTGGCACAGCTCGGCGAAGATGCTCTGCTCGCCGGGGGTGAGGACGGTCCTGGCCACGGCCGCGGCGGCGCGGCGGCTGTCCGCGGCGCGGCTCAGGAACTCGCGGCCCTCGTCGGTCAGGGTGGTCGTCAGCTCGCGGCGGTCGGTGCCGTCCGCGATCTGGGCGACCAGCTCCCGGTCCTTGAGGAACCGCAACGCCTTCGACATGCTCTGCCGGGAGACGCCGAGCGAGTCGCTGAGCTGGGACGGCGTCATCCGGCCGCGCAGGCGCAGGTTCTCCAGGACGTCGTACTGCTGCCACGTGACGTGTTCGGGGTTGGTCCTGGTCCGTCTCGCCACGACGACGCACTGGAGGTGGGTCAACGCGTCTTCGAGCGGGTTCGAGTCCACCGCGCCTGCCGGGTTCGAGTCACCCACGGTCGTCATGACACCCTCGCATCGCTCCCGCGAGCGGCCGAGAACCAATGGCCGCCCACGACATGGTTTCCGCCTGGAAATCATGTTAGCACGGGCTCCGACCAGTGCGGGAGCACTGATCAGCCGGTGCCGCTCAGCGCCTCGGAGAACCAGGTCCGCACCCTCTCGACGTGGCCGTGGTCGACCAGCGGCAGGTCCAGCCTGCCGATCCGACCACTCCGCGTCACCAGGTGGGCGGCGAAGTCGGCCGCCGGGAGGCCGACGTGCTCGTCGACGCGCTCGAACCAGTCCCGGCTCACCTCGGCGACGTGCTGCGTCTTCGCCACGACGGGCATCCGCTCGGCCTCGTAGGCCGCCAGGCCCTCCGGCACCCCGTGGTCGGACAGCGCCATCGCCAGCGCGACCGCGTCCTCCATGGCGAGCTTCGTGCCGGACCCGACGGAGAAGTGCGTGGTGTGGGCGGCGTCGCCGAGCAGCACGACGTTCCCGTCGACCCAGCGGCGGTTGCGCACCACGGTGAACCGGCCCCACCGGGAACCGGCGCACACCAGCCGGTGCCCGTCGAGCTGGTCCGCGAACAGGTCGGCGACGGCCGCCGCGGTCGCCTCGGGCGCGCGGTCGGGCACGTCCAGGCCGCTCGCGGCCAGCACGCGGTCGGTCGTCTCCACGATGAACGTGCTCCACCCCGGCGCGTACGGGTACGAGTGCGCCTGCATGGTCCCGTGCGGCGTCTCGACCACGGTGAACGTGAGGGCGTCGAAGACCCGGTCCGTCCCCATCCAGAGGTAGCGCGAGGCACTGGGCCGGAGGTCGGGGCCGAACGCGTCGGCCCGCGCGGCCCGTGTCGCCGAACCGACGCCGTCCGCGGCCACCACGACGTCGAAGTCCTCCGACAGCAGGGGGACCGGTGGCGCCTCCGTTCCGAAGTGGACGGTCACGCCGACCTCCGCGCAGCGCTCGCGGAGCAGGTGGAGCAGCGCGCGCCGTTCGACGGCCGAGAAGCGGTACCCGCCGCGGGACAGCGTCTCACCCCGGTAGCGCACGTCGACCGCGTCCCAGTGGACGAACCGGTCGCCGAGCACGTCGAACAGCCGGGGGTCCGCCGCTTGGACCCCGCCGAGCGCGCCGTCGGAGAACACCACGCCGAACCCGACCTCGTCCTCGACCCCACCCTTCTCCCAGAGCACGACCTCGTGCCGGGGGGCGATCCGCTTGACCAGCGCCGCGAAGTAGAGCCCTCCGGGACCTCCACCGACCACCGCGATCCGCATGCGACCTCCTCCTCGAAGCGAACGGGATGATCGATTGCCCAGCGGAAACCGCCCAGATCCACCACCCCGACGAACACTGGGGCTTCCCCTTGCCGCGCGCGCTCAATCATCCGTCGAGCCCTGCGACCACCACACGAAGTCGATACCCTTGGTTTCCGAACGGCAATGACCGGGCGGAAGACGGGACCGGATCGATGGCGACACCCCGAACCGATCACGAGGTGAGCGCGCTGCTCGCGAGGCTGACCACGGCGAACGGTCCCGCCTTCGCCCTGCTGGACCGGGGCGGGGACGGGGTGGACGTGCTCGTCGGGTCGACGGTCACCGTGCGGTCGACCGCCGACATCCCGGTGGGGCCGGGCGGTTCGCTGGCGGTGCTGCCCTTCCGGCAACTCGCCGAACGCGGACTCCCCTGCCGCGACGACGGCACGCCGTTGCGGGTGCTCGTGGCCGAGGAGCGCCACTCCGTGCCGAAGGACGCGCTGGAACGGCTGCTGCCCGGCGAACCCGCGGTGGTCGACGCGGGTTTCGACGAGGACGACGCCGCGTACGCGGACCTGGTGGAGCGGGTGGCGGCCGAGGAACTCGGGCACGGCGGCGTGACGCACTGCCTGCTGCGCCGGGGTTTCACCGCACGACTCGTCATCCCCGGCCCGACCGCCGCCTTGGCGCTGCTGGGGAACCTGCTGCGCGGCGAACGCGGCGCGCACTGGACCTTCGCCGTGCACGAGGGCGGCCCGACCGGTCGCGCCCTGGTCGGCGCGCCACCGCAGGGCCAGGTCAGCCTGCGGAACGGCGCCGCGACGACGCACCCGACGTGCGGTACGTACCGCTACCCCACGACCGGCCCCACCGTGGCGGGCGTCGTCGACTTCCTCCGGGACGCCAAGGAGTCCGACGAGCTGGCGGCGACCGTCGACGCGGAACTGGCGGCGCTGTGCGCGCTGGACCCGGACGAGGTCCGGGTGGACGGCCCGCGCCTGCTCACCATGAGCAGGCTGGCGCACACCGGCTGCACGCTGCACGCCTTCGGCACGTTCGACGCGAGGCAGGTCCTGGCGGGCACGATGTTCGCGCCGACCGCGATCGGCACCCCCGTGGCAGGCGCGCTGCGCGTGATCACCGACCGCGAACCCGAGGGCCGCGGCTACTACGGCGGCGCGGCGGCCCTGTTCGAACCGGACGGCACCCTCGACGCCGCCACCCTGATCAGAACAGCGGACCTCGACAACACCGGCCTGCTCCGAATCTCCGTGGGCGCCACGGTGAGCACCGACTCCTCCCCCACCGCCGAGTCAGCAGAAACCCGCGCCAAGCTAGAGGCCCTACTCACCGCACTCGGCCACAACCCCACGAAAACCCAGCCCACTACAGCGCCGAAAACCCCCGCCCTGGCCGATCCACCGCGCGACCGTGACGCCGCGACCACGTCACCCTTCACCACCGCCCCCGTCGTCGAGGAACTCGCGCTGCGTCGCAAGCGGTTCGGCGCGCACTGGACGTCCCCGCCCTCCCCTGCCGCGACGGATCGGGGCCCGCTGCTCGTGGTCGACCTCGGTGATCCCGCCGCAGCCACCCTGGCCCACCTCGCCCGGCTGTGTGGCTGGCGGCCGGTGGTGCGGGAGATCGCGGACGTCGGCGATCTCACCGGGACCGTCCTCCTCGGGCCGGGGCCGGGGCGGGGCGATGATGCGGGTTCGGTGGCGGCGCGGGCGGTGGTGCGGGCGGCGTTGGGGCGGGGGGTCGAGGTGTGCGGGGTGGGGTTGGGGTTTCAGGTGTTGGCGTGCGTGCTGGGGTTTCGGATCGGCGGGCCCCGGCGGGCTTCGGGGGTGGTTCGGGTGGTGGACGTCTTCGGGATCCCGAACACGGTGGTGCCGCGCAACGCCTTCGCGGTAGCCGGTCAGGTGGCCGGTGTGGACGTCTGCCGGGACGAACCCAGCGGTGAAGTGCTGGCGTTGCGGACCGCCGGAGCGCGTGGCGTCCAGTTCCGCCCGGAGTCCGTCCTCGCCGTCGACGGGCTCCGCGCGGTCGACGACCTGCTCCGTCCGACTGATCACTAAACCATCACGGCCGAAATTCACCGAATTCGAGCAATGCGCTCGTACGACGAGACCGAAACCCGCCATATCCACGGGACCAAATGGTGGAAGCACGGTGTGCGCGGCGCGGCGTCAGAGCCAGATGGTTTCCATTTCGACAACACTTCCCCGCGAGAGCCGCATGATCGGCCGTCGCACGCCCCGTCGAAGAACCAGGGCAAAACGGACACTCAGCCGCATCCAAGCAACCATCCCCGGCACCGGTGCTGAGCATCCAGAGTTACCCGCACACCGTCCTAACCATGCACGGAACAGCGATTCTGCAAGTTTTCAGTGCTCGCACCACCAGATGGACCAGGGCCGCACACCACCCGCCGCAGCACGCTCGACCCGCCGCGCGCCTCACCCGTTCGTGTTGACAACCTCAAGCTGAAAGCAGCACACTGATTTCTGTACGACAACCAACTCGCAATCGTCGAGCGCCGGTCCGAATCGGATCACCTCAACGAAACCGGGCATCGCCCGATGGCTCCCCGATCGTTCGGGAAATCTCCACCGCACCTCGCCAGGAGAAGGGAAGCAGAGACGTGCCGGACCAAGCAGCGCACCCCCGGAAAGCCGAGAGCGCGACGAGACCACCGGGCTCGCGCACGCTCGTCTCCTCGTTCGCCGAGGCGGCTCGCGACTTCGCCGACCGGACGGCCCTGGTCGAGGGCGACCGCGTCACGACGTACGCGGAACTCGACCGGCGGTCCGCTCGGGTAGCCGCGCTGCTGCGCGAGCGGTGGGGGGTCGGGCGGGGTGACCCGGTCGGCGTGCACATGGCCAGGTCGACCGATCTCTACGTGCTGATGCTGGGGATACTCAGGGCGGGCGCCTGCGTCGTGCCGCTGAACCCCGAGCACCCGGCAAAGTTCGTCGACCGGGTCGTCGCGGAGTCCGGGACGCGGGTGGTGCTGCACGACGGCGACCGCGCGTTCGGCGACGCCGTTCGGGTCGCGCCGATCCGGGAGTTGACCGGGGGGAAGGACCTCCCGGACGTCGAACCGTCCGAAGTGGACATCACCGGCGAGAGTACCGCGTTCCTGATGTTCACCTCCGGCTCGACCGGCCGCCCGAAGGGGGTGCGGATCGCCCACCGGGGCCTGGCCAGGCTCGGCCCCGACCAGGGTCGGCTCGCCGTGACCGAACGGGACGTCCTGGCGCAGTTCGCGGCCTACTCGTTCGCCGCCTCCACCATCGAGATCTGGCTCAGCCTGCTGCACGGGGCGACCCTGGTGGTCCTGCCGCCGGGTCTCCCGACGCTGCGGGTGCTGCGCGACGCCGTGCTGGACAACGGGGTGACGGTGCTCAGCCTGCCCGGCGGTCTGTTCAACCTGGTGGTGGACGAGGAGCCGGAGGTGCTGGCGGGTCTGCGCGCGGTCGTCCTCAGCGGCGACTTCCCGTCCCACGGACACCTGACCAGGGCGGCCGGGCTCACCTCGGGAACCGTCTACAACGGTTACGGCTGCACGGAGAACTCCTCCATCTCGCTGCTGTACCCGATCGACAGCGTCGACGACGTGAGCCGCCACGACCGGGTCCCGGTCGGCAAACCGATGCCGGGGGTCGTGGCGCGCGTGCTCGACGAGGACCTGCGGCCGTGCCCACCCGGCGAGGTCGGGCAGCTCTGCATCGGCGGCACGGGTGTGGCTCTGGGGTACCTGGACCAGCCGGAGCTGACCGCCGAGAAGTTCGTGCCGGGCCCGGACGGCGAGGTGCTCTACCGGACCGGTGACCTGGCGCGGCTGACCGACGACGGCGACGTCGTGCTGGTCGGCCGGGCCGACAGCATGGTGAAGGTCCGCGGCTACCGGGTGGAGACCAGCGAGGTGGAACTGGCGCTGCGCGACCACCCCTCGGTGCGGCAGGCCGTGGTGAAGTCGTTCGGCGACGAGAACAAGGAACTGGTGGCCTTCTACTCCACTGTGGACGGATCGCCGCTGGACCCGGACCAGGTGGTCGGGCACCTGTCCGACCGGGTCCCGGCGTACGCGGTGCCGTCGCTGTTCGACCACCGGGACTCCTTGCCGCACAACGTGAACGGGAAGATCGACCGGAGTGCGCTGGCGGTCCCCGCCGCGCACGCCACGACGACGAAGGGCGACGAGACCATGAACGACGCGAAAACCCTGCTCGAACCGGTGATCCTCCAGGCCTGGAAGGACATCTCCAGCCTCCAGGACTTCGAGGTCACCGACTCCTTCCTCGGCCACGGCGGCAACTCGCTGCACTTCGTGCAGCTCGCCAACCGGCTCCAGAAGATCTTCGCGGTCGAGGTCGAGACCGAGGACGTGTTCCGGCACGGCACCGTGGAGAAGCTGGCCGCCCACATCGACGGCATCCGCGACCCGCGGACCGCCTCCCACTAGACCGGTCCCGCTCGACCGACACGGAGGCGACGAGAACGTGAACTCCCCACTGGAATCCGCCGTGCTGCACCTGGCGCGGACCGTCACCGGCGTGGCCGACCTGTCGGCCGCCGACTCGGTGTCACGGCGCTGCGGCGGTCCCGAAGGACGCGACCGGGTCGGCGCGGCCGTGCGCGCGGTGTTCGCCGCCGAGCTGACCGACGAGCGGGTGCGGGGGACCGACACGGTGGCCGAGTTGGCGGAGGCCGTCGACCGGCTGCGGGAGGGCACCGAGCGCCCAGGCCTGCGAGCCGGGTCGGCCCCGCGCGAGGACGGCGGGCTCCCGGCGTCCTCGGGGCAGAGCGGCATCTGGTTGGCGGACCAGTACTTCCCCACCTCGACCGCCTACAACGGCCCGTTCTTCGTCCGGTTCCCCGAGGCGCTGGACCCCGAGGCGCTGCGCGAGGCCGTTCGTCGCGTGGTGGACCGGCACGAGGTGCTGCGCACGACGCTGGTCCTGGTCGACGGCGCGCTGACCCAGGTGGTCTCGCCGGAGGCGCGGTTCCGCTACGAGGTGCGGGACTACCGCGGCGCCGACGAGCCCGCCGCCATCGCGACCGAGGTCGCCAGGACCAGGCTCGACCTCGGCAAGGGCCCGGTCGTGTCGATCGTGTGCGCCACCCGCGTCGACGACGGCGCCGGGCCGGAGACCACCGTGGTGTGCAACATCCACCATGTCGCGTCGGACGCCGCGTCCGCCGGGCTGTTCCTGACCGAACTGGTGGCCCGCTACGACGAGGTCGTCGGCGGGATGCCCACCGACGACGGCCGCGACCGGCCGCAGTACGCGGACTTCGCGTGGTGGCAGGAGAACCGCTTGGACGACGTCGAGTCGGCCCGCCTGCTCGACCACTGGGAGGAACGGCTGGGCGGCGACCTGCCCGCGGTGGACCTGCCGCTGGACCGACCGCGGCCCACCACCCGGCGCTTCCGGGGCGACGTCCTCCCGTTCTCCGTGCCCGCGCCGGTGGTGCGCGGACTGCGCGAGCTGGGCGCGACCGAGGACGTCACGCTCTTCATGGCCGCCCACGCGGCCTACGCGGTGCTGCTCGGCCGCTGCACCGGCCAGGACGAGGTGCTGGTCGGCACGCCGGTGTCGCTGCGCGACCCGGTCGAGGCGCACGACGTGATCGGCTACCTCGTCAACATGGTCGTGCTGCGGCACCGCGTCGACGACGGCACCACCGTGCGCGAACTGCTGCGCGCGGTGCGCGCCGAAGCCCTGGACGCGTTGCGGCACAAGTGGGCCCCGTTCGAGAAGGTCGTCGAACGGGTGCGCCCCAAGCGCGGCGGCGGGTACTCGCCGCTCATCCAGACCATGCTGGTGCTCACGCCACCGGGGTCGGCCCACGTCGAGCGCGGCGGGCGCGAGCTGCCGATCGAACGCGATCTCGGCCACGGCGCGAAGTACGACCTGTCGCTGGTGCTGCACCCCGAGCGCGACGGCGGGATGCGGGCAGTGTTCGAGTACGACACAGACCTGTTCGACGCCGACACCGTGCGGGGCATGGGCGTGCGGCTGGTGCGCGTG
Organism: Umezawaea endophytica; assembly: GCF_025061645.1. Taxonomy (GTDB): domain Bacteria; phylum Actinomycetota; class Actinomycetes; order Mycobacteriales; family Pseudonocardiaceae; genus Umezawaea; species Umezawaea endophytica. Next base: position 68,635 of record NZ_JANYMP010000003.1, read on the forward strand.
CTGGAGGAGTTCGCCGCGCGGCCCGACGCACCGCTCGGCGAACTGCGGCTGCTCACGCCGGACGAGGAGCGGGCCGTGCTCGACCAGGGCGACCGGGTCGCCGAGCGGTCGGCCCCGCGCCCGACGTCGGAGCTGTTCGAGGCGAAGGTCTCGGCGGCCCCCGACGCCGTCGCGGTGGAGGACGGCGACCGGGCGTGGACCTACGCCGAGCTGAACGCCCGCGCGAACCGGCTCGCGCACGCCCTGCGGGCGCGGGACGTCGGCGTGGGCACGCGGGTCGCGCTGTACCTGCCCCGGTCCGCGGACGCCGTGGTGGCGCTGCTGGGGGTGCTCAAGTCCGGCGCGGCCTACGTGCCGGTCGACCCGGCCTACCCCCGCGAGCGGATCGAGGCGATGCTCGCGGACGCGGACGTGCGCCTGGTCCTCACCACGTCCGACGTGGCCGCGGGCGTGCCCGGCGGGGTCGGGCTGCTGGAACTGGACCGGGTGGACCTCGACGGTCTGCCCACGAACGACCTCGGCCGGGTCAAGGACCCCGAGGACGAGGTCTACGTCGTCTACACGTCCGGCTCGACCGGGAAGCCGAAGGGCGTGGTGATCCGCGACCTGACCGTGGCCAACCTGGTCGAGGTGCAGGACCGCGTGTCCCCCGTCGGCGCGACCGGCAGGACGGCGCAGTACATGTCGCTGTCGTTCGACGTGTCGGTGATGGAGGTGCTCGGGACGCTGTGCGCGGGCGGCACTCTCGTGCTCGTCCCCGAGGACACGCGCAAGGACCTGCACGCCCTCGCGGAGTTCCTGGAGGCGCGCCGGATCAGCCGGGTGTACCTGCCCTACGTGGCGCTGCGGGGCGTCGCCGCCATCGCGGTGGACGCGGGCCTGCGGCTGGAGCCGCTGCGCGAGGTGGCCTCGGTCGGCGAGCAGCTCGTGGTGTCGCCGCAGATCCGGCGGTTCTTCGCCGAACGCCCCCACGCGCGCCTGCTGAACATGTACGGCCCGTCGGAGACCCACCTCGCGACGTGGCACGAGGTGTCCGGCGACCCGGAGAGCTGGCCGGAGGCACCCGCCATCGGTGACGGCATCGCCGGGCTGCGGCTCGTCGTGCTGGACCGGCGCGGCGCGGTCGTCCCTCCCGGTGTGCCGGGGGAACTGCACATCGGCGGGCCGCTGCTGTCCCCCGGCTACCACGAGCGGCCGGAGGAGACCGCGCGCCGGTTCCTGCCGGACCCGTTCCACGCCGGTGAGGTCCTGTACCGCACGGGCGACCTGGTGCGGCTCACCCCGCGCGACGGCCTGGCGTACCTGGGCCGGGTGGACGACCAGATCAAGATCCGCGGCTACCGGGTCGAGCCCGCCGAGGTGGAGGCGGCGATCGACGCGCTGGACCTGGTCGACGCCGTCGCGGTCGCGGCGGTGGAGACCTCACCCGGCGATCGGAGGCTGGTCGCGTTCGTCGTGGGCGGCCCGGAGGACCTCGACGCCGTCCGGCGCGGGCTCACCGGCGTGCTGCCCGACCACCTGGTGCCCGCCCACGTCGTCGGCGTGGAGCGCCTGCCGGTCGCGCCGAGCGGCAAGGCGGACCGCAAGGCCCTGCCGGGGCTGTTCCGCCTCGACGAGACCACGACCCCGGCGGAGCCGCCCGCCACCCCGCTGGAGGAGGCCGTCGCCCGGCAGTGGGGCGAGGTCCTCGGTCGCGGGGGCGTCAGCCGCCACGACGACTTCTTCGACCTCGGCGGCCACTCGCTCATGGCCACCGACCTGGTCTACCGGATGCGCCGCGAGCACGGGGTGGACGTCCCGCTGCGGATGCTGCTCGACAACCCGACCGTGGCGGGCATGGCGGAACGGCTCCGCGAGGTGCTCGACACCGGTTCCAGCACAGCGCCGCGCGCGCTCGACCTCGCGGGCGAGGTCCGGCTGCCGGACGAGTTCGCGATCCGCGGCACCCCCGTGCCGGACGAGCAGGTCACCGACGTGCTGCTGACCGGCGCGACCGGCTTCCTCGGCTCGTTCCTGCTGCGCGACCTGCTCCGGACCACCTCGTGGCGGGTGCGCTGCCTGGTCCGCGCCGACGACGCCGACCACGCGTGGTCCAGGCTCGTCGAGACGGCCGAGACCTACGGGATCGCGGACGCGCTCGACCCGGCGCGCGTCGTCGCGGTGCCGGGCGACCTGGCGCGCGAACACCTGGGGCTGGCGGAGGACGACTACGCCGCGCTGTCCGCGGGGGTGGACGCGATCTACCACGCGGCGGCGCACATCAACTTCGTGCTGCCCTACTCCGCGGTGAAGGCGACCAACGTCGACGGCACCGCGCGCGTCGTCGAGTTCGCGGCCCACGGTCAGGTCAAGGCGCTGCACCACATGTCCACCATCGCGGTGTTCTCCCCCGCCGAACCGGACGGCACGCTCACCGAGGACTCCGTGCCCAGCGCGCCCGAAGCGCTCGGCATCGGCTACACGCAGAGCAAGTGGGTGGCCGAGCGGATCGTGGCGGACGCGCGCGACCGGGGCTTGCCGGTCACGGTCTACCGCATCGGCCGCGTGTCCGGCGACAGCACCACCGGCGCCTGCCAGGCGGACGACTTCCTGTGGCGCCAGATCAAGAGCTTCATCCAGCTCGGCGCGGCGCCTCCCGGCGACACCACGTCGACCGACCTCCTGCCGGTCGACTTCGTCGCCCGCGCCGTCGTGGCGCTGTCCCGCGAACCGCGGGCCCACGACCGGGCGCTGCACCTGTTCCACCCGCGCGGCGCCGATTTCGACGTGGTGCACCGCGGCATCCGCGACACCGGCCACCCGGTCGAGGTCGTGCCCGAGGACCGGTGGTGGGACCTGCTGGAGTCCGCCGCCTCGAACGGCGGCAACGCGCTGGCCGCCGCCGTGCCCCTGTTCCGCGAAGGAGCGCTGGAACTGGGCGACAACACCTACCGCAACGACGCGACCGAGGCGCTGCTCGACGAACTTGGGCTGGCCTTCCCGGACATCGACCCGGAGTCGGTGTCCCGGCTGATCCGCTTCTTCGAGCGCGTCGGCGAACTGCGTGGAGCCGGTGTGCCCCAACCAGTGGGCTGAGTTCCGAGGCCCACCCGTCGACCCGATCCGTCCCGCCCCGGCGGGACTCGGAGGTACCGCGATGACCGACACGACACCCGCCGACCAGTTGCTCGGCGACGCGATGACCGCGGCGGCGTTACCGGCGCTGCAACAACCGGAGTGGACCGACCAGGAGAGGCTGGCCGAGGTGCGCACCCGGCTCTCGGTGGCCGAACCCATCGTCGAGCTGGACGCCGTGCGCGAGCTGCGGGAGCTGCTGGCCCGCGCCGCCGAGGGCGAGTTCTGCGTGCTCCAGGCTGGCGACTGCGCCGAGGATCCCGCCGAGTGCGCGGTCGACGACATCCGACCGAAGGTCGACCTGCTCGACGTGCTCGGCGACGTGATGAGCGTCGGCGCGGGCGCGCCGGTCCTCAAGATCGGCCGGATCGCCGGGCAGTACGCCAAACCCAGGTCCTCCGACCACGAGGTGCGCGACGGCGTGCGGCTGCCGGTCTACCGCGGGTCCATCGTCAACGGCCCGGCCGCTTCGCCCGGCGCCCGCCGCCCCGACCCCGAGCGCATCCTGCTCGGCCACGTGGCGGCGCGCAGGACGGTGACCGCGATCGACAGCCTCGGGCACGGCGACGGCGCGTCCGGTGACGGCCGGGTGTGGACCAGCCACGAGGCGCTGCTGCTGGACTACGAGGTGCCGCAGATCCGCCCGACCCCGGAGGGCGGGCTGTACCTGGCGAGCACGCACTGGCCGTGGATAGGCGAGCGCACCCGGCAGCTCGACGGCGCGCACGTGCGGCTGCTGGCGCTGGTGGAGAACCCGGTGGCCTGCAAGGTCGGCCCGACGATGACGGTCGACGACGTGCTGGCGCTGTGCGAGGTGCTCGACCCCGACCGCGTCCCCGGCCGGTTGACCCTGATCCCCCGCTTCGGCGCGGAGCACGTCGACGAGCTGGGACCGCTGGTGCGCGCCGTGAGCGGCGCGGGCCACCCCGTGCTGTGGATGTGCGATCCCATGCACGGCAACACCGTCGTCGGCGAGCACGGCCTGAAGACGCGGCGGCTGGAGCACGTGATGACGGAGATCAGCCGGTTCGTCGAGGTGGTGTGCGCCAACGGCGGCACGTCGGCGGGCCTGCACCTGGAGGCCTCCCCCGCAGACGTGTCGGAGTGCGAGGGCGCGGGCGCGGTCGTCGAACGCGGCGAGCACTACCGGACGCTGTGCGACCCGAGGCTGAACACCACCCAGGCCGTCGCGGCGGTCGCGCACTGGCACCGCGACCCGGCCAAGGAGTCCGGGTGATCCCGGAGACCGGCCCGTTCGCGCTGCTGCACCGCCCCGGCAGCGGCCTCGACGGCGACGTCGAGGTGCTCGCCGGGCCGGTGCGCCGGGTCGACCTGCTCGACGGGCTGGGGCTCGACCAGGCCGTCGCGGCCGGCCCGGACGGGCACCGGAGCCTGGTGCTGATGCCCTACCGGCAGATCGTCGAGCGCGGCTTCGACTGCCCGGACGACGGCGAACCGCTGCTGGTGATGGACGTGCTGGCCCAGCACCGGACGCCGCTGGCCGACCTGGTCGCCGAGCTGCCGACGGACGTGCCCGAGGTGGAGGACCTGGCGTTCGACGTGGACGACGACGCCTATGGCGACGCCGTGGACCACGTCGTGCGCACGGAGATCGAGGCGGGCGAGGGCTCGAACTTCGTGCTGGCCCGCAGCCTGCGCGGCCGGTTCCGCGACTTCGACCGGTCGGCGGCGCTCGCGGTGTTCCGCGGCCTGCTGACCGGGGAGAGCGGCGCGTACTGGACGTTCCTCGTGCACACCGGCGACCGGTACCTGGTCGGCAGCACGCCCGAGCGGCACGTGCGGGTGCACGGCGACGAGCTGGGCATGAACCCCATCAGCGGCACCTACCGCTTCCCCGGCCACGGCTCGGCGACGCGCGGCCTGCTGCGGTTCCTGCACGACCCCAAGGAGGTCGACGAGCTGTACATGGTCGTCGACGAGGAGCTGAAGATGATGGCGGCGCTGTGCGACCGGGACGTCCTGGTCTCCGGTCCGTCCCTGACGTGGATGTCGCACGTGGCGCACACCGGCTACCACCTGTCCGGCCGGTCGGACCACCCGCTCGCGGAGGTGTTGCGCCGCACCATGTTCGCGCCCACAGTCGTCGGCAGCCCGCTGGAGAACGCGTGCCGCGCCGTGGCGCTGCACGAGCCCGGCGGTCGCGGCTACTACAGCGGCGTGCTCGCGCTGGTCGGCCGGGAGCGGGGTCGCCGGTCGCTGGACTCGGCGATTCTGATCAGGATGGCCGACATCGGCGCGGACGGCGCCGTGCGGGTCACGACCGGGTCGACGATCGTCCGCGACTCGGTGCCCGCCGCGGAGGCCGCGGAGACCTCCGCGAAGGCGGCCGGTCTGCTGACCGCGATGACCGGCGGGCGGACGTCCACTGTGGACGCTCCGCCGCAACGGGCGCACGAGGCGGTCGCCGAGGTGCTGGGAGCGCGCAACGACGGCGTGTCGGGCTTCTGGCGGTCCGTGGCCGAGCAGCGGGTCGAGGACCTCAGGCTGCGCGGTGTCCGGGTGGCCGTCGTGGACGCCGAGGACGACTTCGCGTCGATGCTGGCCTACCAGCTCCGGTCGCTGGGCTGCGCGGTGCGGATCGTGCCGTGGCACCGCGCCGCGACGGGGATCGGCGACCACGACGTGCTGCTGCTGGGCCCCGGCCCCGGCGCGCCAGACGAGCACGGGAACCCGAAGATCGCCGCGCTGCGCGGGATCGCCGAGGAGGCGCTGCGGAGCGGACGGCCGCTCACCGCCGTCTGCCTCGGACACCAGGTCGTCTGCGACCTGCTGGGCATGCCGATCGTGCGGCTGCCCCGGCCGAACCAGGGCCGCCGGATCCGGGTGCGGCTGCACGACCGCGAGCGGTGGGCGGGTTTCTACAACAGCTTCACCGCCCTCGTCGGGCGCGGGACACCGGTCCTGCCGGGCAGCGGCCTGCCGGTGCGGGTGGACCGGGACCCGGACGGCGCGGTGCTCGCGCTGCGCGGACCGGGTCTGGCCACCGCCCAGTTCCACGCCGAGTCGTTCCTGACCGAGGACGGTCCCGCCGTCCTGCGCTCCGTGGTCCTCGACGCGCTCGCGCCCCACCCGTTCGACGTGAGAGGAGAGCACGTCCATGAGCACGCCCAGTCCCACCGCTCCCCAGGTGGATCCCCTGGCCCTGCGCCGGTTCCTGGGGAACTTCCCCACCGGCGTCACCGTGATCACCTGCAGGCGAGGTGACGTGGTGCACGGCGCGACGGTCAACGCGTTCACGTCGGTGTCGCTGACGCCGCCGCTCGTGCTGAGCGCGCTGGACCGGCGCAGCCGCGCGTGCTCGCACCTGTCCGACGGCGTCTTCGTGGTGAACGTGCTCCGCGAGTCCCAGCGGGACGTGGCCATGCACTTCGCGGGCAGGCCGATGGACGGCCCGGTGCCCTGGGTCGGCGAGGACGGCGACCACCCGCGCCTCGGCGGCGCGGTGGGGCACCTGTTCTGCCGGGTGTGGCGCAACTACGACGGCGGCGACCACGTGCTGCACGTCGCCGAGGTCGAGGACCTCGACCTGCGCGGCGGCCGACCGCTGCTCTTCCACCGGGGCGAGTTCCCGCGACTGGCCGAGAGCGACCCCGTGTGGGCGCTGACGCTGGACGGGCACGCCCCCTCGACCATCCTCTGACGAAGGGAACGCGACATGACCGCCGAGCACGACACCGCGGCCGCCGACACCGGCGCACGCGTGACCAGGCCCCTCACGGGCGACGAGTACCTGGAGAGCATCCGCGACGGCCGGGAGGTGTGGGCCTACGGCGAACGCGTCGACGACGTGACCAAGCACCCCGCGTTCCGCAACACCGCCCGGATGACCGCCCGCCTGTACGACGCGCTGCACGACCCCGAGCACCACGACGTGCTGACCGCGCCCACCGACACCGGGAGCAACGGCTTCACGCACAGCTTCTTCCGCGTGCCGCGCGGTGTCGACGACCTCGTCCACGACCGCGACGCCATCGCCCGGTGGGCCAGGCTGTCCTACGGCTGGCTGGGCCGCAGCCCGGACTACAAGGCGAGCTTCCTGACCACGCTCGGCGCGAACCCGGAGTACTACGGCGACTTCGCCGACAACGCCCGCCGGTGGTACGCCGAGGCGCAGGAGAAGGTCCTGTTCTGGAACCACGCGGTGATCAACCCGCCGGTGGACCGGAACAGGCCGCCGGACGAGGTGGACGACATCTTCGTGCACGTCGAGGAGGAGCGCGACGACGGGCTCGTCGTCAGCGGCGCGAAGGTCGTGGCGACCGGTTCGGCGTTGACCCACTTCAACTTCATCGCCCACTACGGGCTGCCGGTGAAGAAGAAGGAGTACGCGCTGGTGGCCACGTTCCCGATGGACTCGCCGGGGTTGAAGCTGATCTGCCGCCAGTCCTACGAGATGGCGTCGGCCAGGATGGGCAGCCCGTTCGACCAGCCGCTGTCGAGCAGGCTCGACGAGAACGACACGATCTTCATCCTGGACAAGGTGAAGATCCCGTGGGAGAACGTGTTCATCTACGGCGACACCGCGAAGGCGGGGACGTTCCTCACCCAGTCCGGGTTCACCCACCGGCTCACCTTCCACGGCGTGACACGGCTGGGCGTGAAGCTCGACTTCCTGGCCGGGTTGCTGATGAAGGGCCTGGAGGTGACCGGTACCAAGGACTTCCGCGGCGTGCAGACCCGCGTGGGCGAGGTGCTGGCGTGGCGCAACATGTTCTGGGGCCTGGGCGACGCGATGGCGCGCACGCCGAACCAGTGGCACGGGGACGCGGTGCTGCCGAACCTGGACTACGGCATGGCCTACCGGTGGTTCATGACGCTGGGCTACCCGCGCGTGCGGGAGATCATCATGCAGGACCTCAGCAGCGCGCTGATCTACCTCAACTCGCACGCGAAGGACTTCCGCGAGCCGGAGCTGCGCCCGTACCTCGACCGCTTCATGCGCGGGTCCGGCGGGTACGACGCGGTGGAGCGGGCGAAGCTGATGAAGCTCATCTGGGACTCGGTCGGCACGGAGTTCGCGGGCAGGCACGAGCTGTACGAGCGCAACTACTCGGGCAACCACGAGAACGTGCGCATCGAGATGCTGCTGGCGCAGACGGCCTCCGGCCAGGTGGACTCCTACAAGGGGTTCGCCGAGCAGTGCATGGCGGAGTACGACCTGGACGGCTGGACCGCGCCCGACCTGATCAACCCGAGCGAGGTGTGAGGCCGTGGCGCCCGGCTCGGGGGCGCGGGCGGCGGAGGTCCCGCCGCCCGCGGGCCCCGGTCAGCCGGTGACCAGTGCGAGGGTGAACCCGTCGTGGCCCTTGGCGCCCACCGTCTGCAAGGTCGTGGCGTCTACCCGCGGCTCGTCGGCGAGCCCCTCCAGGAACCGCCGCACGCCCTGCACCCCGCGGTCCGGGTGGTCCGGGTCGGCGACCGCGCCGCCCTGCACCACGTTGTCGACCACGATCAGCGAGCCCGGTCGGGTGAGCTTGAGCGCCCACTCGAAGTACTCGGGGATGTCGGGCTTGTTGGCGTCGATGAACACCAGGTCGAACGGCGCGGCCGGGTCGCCGGTCAGCTCGGGCAGGATGTCCAGCGCCCGGCCGACCCGCTGGCGGACGCGGTCCGCGACGCCCGCGCTCTCGATGTGCCCAGCCGCGACCCTGGCGAAGGACTCCTCGTACTCGATGGTCACCAGCGTGCCGTCCGCGGGCAGCGCCCTGGCCAGCCAGATGGTGCTGTACCCGCCGAAGGTGCCGATCTCCAGGATCCTCCGCGCCCCGCGGATCCGGGCGAGCAGGTTGAGGAACTTGCCCTGGCCGGGCGAGACGGCGAGGTCCGGCAGGTCGAAGTCGACGTTGGCGGCCGCGGCGGCCGTCAACGCCGGGTCGTCGGCGACCAGCAGGCCGTTGACGTAGTCGTCCACATCGTTCCAGCTCTGTTTGTCCATAAGCCCATAGTACGAAGAAATCCACGCCGAAACCACTTCCGAAGACAATTCAGCGAACCTATTCACACCATTGTCCGAGTGAGCATCATCCCAGCTCACCGCTAGTTTGACCTGCCATTTTGACAAGAGAAAAACATATTCTCCAAAAAGCCCTCAACGGGTTGACCCATCTTCATATTCGTGCATACCATCGAATGACAGAGACACATTCCCACCACGTCGAAGGAGGAATTGTCGTGACCGGATCCACATTATCGACGACACCGCCCGGTGTCGCGCCACCCGCGCCGAGAACGCACCACCTGGGCATCCAGACGCGGGACCTGGAGAACTGCGCGGCGTGGTACCGGGACTACTTCGGCTGCGAGGAGAAGTGGAGCCTCGACCGGTTCTCCGACCTGACCACGAGCAGGCTGCCGGGGATCACCCGGCTGACCGAGGTCATGGTGGGAGACCTGCGGTTCCACCTGTTCGAGCGCGACGACGCCGACGACACCGCGCCCGGCGGCAACAAGAGCCAGTTCCAGCACGTCTGCCTCGCCGTCGAGTCGCCGGAGGACCTCACGGCCTGGCGCGACCGCTGGCTGGAGCTGCACGGGTCGGGCCGCTACCACTTCGCCACCGACGAGCTGCCCACCGACGTCGTCGAGGACTCCGACGGCGTGCTGAGCTGCTACGTGGTGGACGTCAACGGCCTGGAGTTCGAGCTGACCCACGTCCCCGGCGGCGACCGGTGACCGGCGGACCGGCCGTCCTCGCCGACCTGCCCACGCGGGCGGGCTGGGACTTCGGCGACTTCCCCTACGGCCTGGAGCCGCTGGTCCTGCCCGAACCGCTGGTCAAGGACGCGAGCGACGGGCCCCAGTGCACCACCGTCGACGAGGGCTCCGCCGAGCTGCGGTACGAACTCGGCGCCCTGCCGGACTGCCGTCGCACCGCGCCGGGGCTCGACAACTCCGAGCAGGCGCACCAGCTCTACTGGTTCCGCTGGATCACCGGCCACCAGACGACGTTCGCCGTGTGGCAGTACCTGGCGCGCGCCCTGCACGAGGTGGAGGAGGGCCGGGACGAGGAGCGCAACCTGGAGGTGATGGGCAGGCTGACCGAGGCCTACAGCGCGATGCTGCTCTACACCAGCTCGTGCCCGAACGAGGTCTACCACGAGGTCATCCGCCCCAGCATGTTCCTCCAGCACCGCGGGTTCAGCGGCACCTGGGCCCCGGACTTCGTCCCGGTGCGGAAGCTGTTGCGCGGCAAGCGCTTCCCGTGGTCGGGCAGCGAGGCGGGCGAGGAGCTGAACCGCCAGGTGCGCCTGTACCACGACGTGCACGCGGGCATCGCAGCCAAGCTCGTGCCCGGCGGCCGGTCGCTGCTCCAGGAGACGGCCGTCGAGACCAAGCTGCTGCACCCCGAGATGCGCTCGGTGCTCTACGACAACTACTTCATGACCCTGCGCTCCCCCGTCGGCGAGGAGGAGATCGCCCGGCAGCTCGTGCGCAGGCTCAAGGCCATCGCGCTGGACGTGACGGACAAGGGCCTCTACCCCGGTCAGGACGCCGACTCGCCGGACCTGCCGAGGGAGTTCCACCAGGTCGACGTCGCGGACTGCGAGCGGCGGTTCACCGACATCGTCACCGGGCTGGTCGCGCTGGTGGCGGGCCTGGAACCGCTGGCAGCGCCGGAGGGATGAGGAGGAACAGTGAGACACGGAGTGGTGATCCTGCCCGAACACCGCTGGCGGGACGCCCGGCGGCGGTGGACGCGCGCCGAGGAGATCGGGTTCGACCACGCCTGGACCTACGACCAGCTCATGTGGCGCTGGCTGCGGGACGAGCCGTGGTTCGGCACCGTGCCGACGCTGACCGCCGCGGCCACGGCGACCTCGCGGATCGAGCTGGGCACGATGGTCGCGACCCCCACCTACCGCCACCCCGTCCCGTTCGCCAAGGAGGTGATGGCGCTCGACGACATCAGCGACGGCCGGTTCGTGTGCGGGCTGGGCGCGGGAGCGGGAGCGGTGGACGACCTGGTCGTCGACCCGGTCGAACGCACCCCCCGGCAGCGCGCCGACCGGTTCGCCGAGTTCGTCGAGGTGACCGATCTGCTGCTGCGCCAGCGGAAGACGTCGTACTCGGGCGAGCACTACCGGCTCGACGAGGTGTCGATGAACCCCGGCTGCGTGCGGCGGCCCAGGACGCCGTTCGCCATCGCGGCGACCGGGCCGCGCGGGATGCGCCTGGCCGCCCGGCACGCCGACACCTGGATCACCGCGGGCGCGCCCGGCACGTTCGACGCGCGCCCCTACGAGCAGGCGCTGCCCGACATCGCGCGCCAGGTGCGCGCCGTCGACGACGCGTGCGCCGCGGAGGGGCGCGACCCGGCGTCGCTGCGCAGGCTGCTGCTGGCGGGCGCGGCCGTCGGCGGTGTCCTCGACTCGGTCGAGTCGTGGCGCGACACCGCGGGGCGCTGCGCGGAGATCGGCGTCACCGACCTGGTCGTGCACTGGCCGAGGCCGGGTTTCCCCTACGCGGGGGACGAGCGCGTGCTCGACGACATCGCCGACGACCTGGCGCCGGTGGCGGCGGGAGGCAGGCGGTGATCGACTACGAGGTCGTGGACATGTTCGCCGACCGCCCCCTCACCGGGTGCGCGCTCGGGGTCGTCGCCGACGCGGCCGGGCTGTCCGACCCGGCGATGGCCGCCGTCGCCCGCGAGATCGGCACCTCCGAGACCGCGTTCGTGCTGCCGCCGACGGCACCGGCGGCCACCCACCGGGTCCGGGTCTTCACCCCGCACGGGGAATCGCCGTTCGGCGGTCACTCCGCGGTCGGCACGGCCTGCGCGCTGGTGCGCGCCGGGACCCTGCCGGAGGGCAGGGTGGTGCAGCAGTGCGGCGACCGGCTGCTGCCCGTGGACGCCACCGCGCGGACCGCGGAGCTGACGGCCACCGGACCGCTGGAGACCACTCCGTTCGACGCCGCCGACCTCGCCGCGGCGTGCGACCTGCCGACCGACGAGCTGACCGCGCTCGCGGCCGCCGCGGGCTTCGGGCCCGCCTTCCACTACCTGCCCGCGCACTCGTCGTCGCTCCAGCTCGCGGGCGCGCACCCGGAACGGGACGCCTGGAACGACCGGGCGGACCTGTTCGCGTTCACCTGGGACCAGGCCGCGCGGACCGCCCGCGCCCGGATGTTCGCGCCCGGCTACCGGATGCCGGAGGACCCGGCGTGCGCGTCGGCCGCGCTCGGGCTCGGCGTGTGGCTGGTGTCGGTCGGCTGGCTGCCCACGACCGACGGGCGCCACCGGTACCGCGTGCGCCAGGGCGTCGAGATGGGCCGACCGTCCACACTGGACTGCCGCGTGGACGTCGAGGACGGCCGCGTCGTCGAGGCGGCGGTCTCCGGTGTCGTCCTGCCCGCCGCCCACGGCCGCATGGTGTCGCCCGACCCGGCCGCCGTCCCCGCCTAGCCCCACCCGAGAGGAACCCATCGTGCTCCTGCGTCCCGACCTGCGCGGCACCCAGTCCGCCGTGTCCTCCACCCACTGGCTCGCCTCGGCGGCGGGCATGTCGATGTTCGACCTCGGCGGCAACGCCTTCGACGCGGCGACCGCGACCGCGTTCGTCATCCAGGTGGTCGAACCCCACCTCAACGGCCCGGCGGGCGACGTGCCGATCATGGTGCACCGCGCCTGGTCCGGCCAGGTGGAGGTGGTGTGCGGCCAGGGCCCGATGCCCGCCCGCGCCACCATCCCCGAGTTCCAGGACCGCGGCCTCACCGCCGTGCCCGGCTCCGGTCTGCTCGCCGCGTGCGTGCCCGGCGCGTTCGGGGCGTGGCTGCGGCTGCTCCGCGACTACGGGCGGCTCCCGCTGGCGGACGTGCTGGCGCCCGCCGTGCACTACGCCGAGCACGGCTACCCGATCCTGCCCAAGGCGGCGGAGATGATCGGGTCGCTGGCCGAGCTGTTCCGCGACGAGTGGGCCGAGTCCGGGCGGACGTACCTGGTCGACGGCGTCGCGCCCAGACCGGGGCAGCGCGTGCGCAACCCCGACCTCGCGGGGACCTACCGCAGGCTGCTGGCCGAGGCCCAGGCCGCGGGCGGCACGCGGGAGCACCGCATCGACGCGGCGCACCGCGTGTTCTACGAGGGTTTCGTCGCCGAGGCCGTCGACCGGTTCGCCACCACGGCGGAACTCGCCGACGCCACCGGGCGGCGCAACGGCGGCCTGATCACCGGCGCCGACCTGGCCGCGTGGCAGCCCACCATCGAGGAGTCCGCGACGCTGGACTACCGGGGCCTGAGCGTCCACAAGCCGGGCCCGTGGTCGCAGGGGCCGGTGTTCCTCCAGCAACTGGCGCTGCTGGAGGGGTTCGACCTGGCGGGGATGGGCGCGGGCAGCGCGGAGCACCTGCACACCGTGGTCGAGTGCGCCAAGCTGGCCTTCGCCGACCGGGAGGCGTGGTACGGCGACCCGGAGCACGCCGACGTGCCGCTGAAGGCGCTGCTGGACCGCGCGTACGCCGACGAACGGCGGGCGCTGGTCGGCGAGGCCGCGTCGGGCGCGCTGCGCCCCGGCTCCCCCGACGGCCGCGACCCGTTCCTGCCGCCGCTGCCCGACCACGTCGCGCCCGCGGACGACCCGGCGTGGCTGGCGCAGCTCGACGACGGCATCCCCGCGGTCGTGCGGCGGACGGCGGCCCGCGGCGACACGTGCTGCGTCACCGCGACCGACGTCGAGGGCAACATGGTGTCGGCGACGCCGAGCGGCGGCTGGCTGAAGAGCTCCCCGGTGGTCCCCGGCCTGGGGTTCCCGCTGGGCACCCGCGGCCAGATGGCGTGGCTCGCGGAGGGTCACCCGAACGCGCTGGCGCCCGGCAAGCGCCCGCGGACCACGTTGAGCCCCACGATCGTGTTGCGCGACGGCAAGCCCTACCTGGCGTTCGGCACCCCCGGCGGCGACCAGCAGGACCAGTGGACGCTGAACTTCTTCGTCAACCACGTGGACTTCGGGATGAGCCCGCAGGAGGCCGTGGAGGCGGTCGCCTTCCACACCGACCACGCCCCCTCGTCGTTCAGCCCGCGCTCCGCCCGGCCGTTGTCCCTGGTCACGGAGTCCGGCCGCGACGAGGCCGTGCTGGCCGAGCTGCGGCGCCGGGGTCACGAGGTCCAGGAGGCGGAGCCGTACACGCTGGGCAAGGTGTGCGTCACCGGGCGTACCGATGACGACCTGGTCCTGGCCGCGGCCAGTCCGAGGGGGAACCAGGCGTACGCGATCGTCAAGTGAACCATTCGACCCCACCGGGATTCGTGGAGTGCCGCTCCGCCGGGTGGCGGGACCGGTCGAGCCGATTTATGATTTCCACATGGCAACCATCTGGGAGTGCGGGAGGTGGACGGGATGAGCGGCAGGCGCGACGCCCGCTCCGGCGGGCACATCGTGGTGGGCAACGCGAGGGAGAACAACCTCAAGAACGTCTCCCTGCGCATCCCCAAGGGCAAGCTGACCGTCTTCACCGGCGTGTCCGGCTCCGGCAAGTCGTCGGTGGTGTTCGGCACCATCGCGGTCGAGTCGCAGCGCCAGCTCAACGAGTCGTTCCCGACGTTCATCCGCAACCGGCTGCCCCGCTACGAGCGCCCGGACGCCGAGGTGGTGGAGAACCTGTCCACGGCGATCGTGGTGGACCAGAAGCCGGTCGGCGGCAACTCCCGGTCCACGGTCGGCACGATGACCGACATCAACCCCGTGCTGCGGGTGCTGTTCTCCCGCCACGGCAAGCCCACCGCGGGCCCGTCGACGAAGTTCTCCTTCAACGACCCGCAGGGCATGTGCCCGGAGTGCGAGGGGCTGGGCCGCACCACCGCGCTGGACCTCGACGCGCTGATCGACGACGCGGCCAGCCTCAACGAGGGCGCGATCCGGTTCCCCACCTTCGCCAAGGGCACCTTCCAGTGGCAGCTCTACGCGGAGTCCGGCCTGTTCGACCCGGACAAGCCCGTGGGGAAGTTCAGCAAGGCCGACCGCGAGAAGCTCCTGCACGGCAGCGGGTTCAAGGTCGACCGGGCCGGGCGCAACGGCGTCTACAAGAACGAGTACGAGGGCGTCGTCACCCGCTTCACCCGCCGCTACCTCAAGAAGGGCCTCGACTCGCTCAACGAGCGCGAGCGCGAGGCCGTGGAACAGGTCGTCACCGCGGGCCCGTGCCCGGTGTGCCGCGGCGGCAGGCTGAACCGGGACGCGTTGAGGTCGAAGATCTCCGGGCACTCCATCGCCGACCTCGCCCGGCTGGAGGTCGACGAGCTGATCGGGGTGCTGGAGGGCCTGGACGTGCCCGCCGCCAAGCCGATCGTGCGCGCGGCGCTGGCCGCGTTGAAACGGGTCTCCGGCATCGGGCTGGGGTACCTCACGCTCGACCGCGAGACGCCGACGCTGTCCGGCGGCGAGGGCCAGCGCCTGAAGACGGTGCGCCACCTGGGCAGCAGCCTGACCGACCTCACGTTCATCTTCGACGAGCCGAGCGTCGGCCTGCACCCGCGTGACGTCCACCGCCTCAACGAGCTGCTGCTCGCGTTGCGGGACAAGGGGAAC
Organism: Umezawaea endophytica; assembly: GCF_025061645.1. Lineage (GTDB taxonomy): Bacteria > Actinomycetota > Actinomycetes > Mycobacteriales > Pseudonocardiaceae > Umezawaea > Umezawaea endophytica. The sequence continues at coordinate 84,291 of NZ_JANYMP010000003.1, forward strand.
ACGGTGCTGGTCGTCGAGCACGACCGGGACGTCGTGGAGATCGCCGACCACGTGGTCGACATGGGGCCCGGCGCGGGCACGGCGGGCGGCGAGGTCGTCTTCGAGGGCACGGTGGCCGGGCTGAAGAGGGCGGCCACGGCCACCGGCAGGCGGATGCGCTCGGTGCCGGGCCTGAAACCGGGGTTCCGCGAGGCGACCGGCGCGCTGCCGGTGGCGAAGGCCGACCTGCACAACCTCAAGAACATCTCGGTCGACTTCCCCACCGGCGTCCTGACGACCGTCACCGGCGTGGCGGGCTCCGGCAAGAGCACCCTGGTGTCCAAGGTGCTGCCGCGGCAGCACCCGGACGCGGTCGTCGTCGACCAGTCCGCACTCGGCCTCTCGCCGCGGTCGGCGCCCGCCACCTACCTGGAGGTCATGGACCCGATCCGGGCGCTGTTCGCCGCGGCGAGCGGCGAGGACGCCGGGCTGTTCAGCTTCAACTCCACCGGCGGGTGCCCGCAGTGCAAGGGGCGCGGTGTCATCCAGACCGACCTGGCCTACCTCGATCCGGTCACCACGACCTGCGAGACCTGCGAGGGCAGCAGGTACCGGCCGGAGGCGCTGGCGCACGAGCTGCGCGGCAAGACCATCGCCGACGTGCTGGCGATGACCACCGACGACGCCGCGGAGTTCTTCGCCGACGAGGCCGCCGTCGCCGGGAAGCTGGCGCTGCTGTCGGAGGTCGGCCTCGGCTACCTGACGCTGGGGCAGCCGCTGTCCACCCTGTCCGGTGGTGAGCGCCAGCGGCTCAAGCTGGCCACCAGGCTGCGCGACACCGGCACCGTGTACGTGCTGGACGAGCCCACCACCGGGCTGCACATGGACGACGTCGACCGGCTGCTCGGCCTGCTGGACCGGATGGTGGACGCGGGCAACACGGTGATCGTCATCGAGCACGACATGGACGTGGTGCGCCACTCCGACTGGATCGTCGACCTCGGCCCCGAGGCTGGCAGGCACGGCGGCGAGGTCGTGTTCGAGGGCACGCCGGAGGACCTGCTGCGGGCCAAGGGCTCGCACACCGCGCGGTGCCTGGCAGAGGACCTGGACAAGTACTCCTGAGGGAGGCGGCATGGCTGAGGACGGGCTCGTTCCCATCGGCCGGGTGGCCGCGTGGTTCGGCATGCGCGTCTCGGCGCTGCGGTACTACGAGGACGAAGGCCTGCTGACCACCCACCGGCTCAACGGTCGCAGGCACTTCGACCAGGACGACCTGCGCAGGCTGGCGCTGGTGCGGACCTACGTCGAGGGCGGTCTGCTCAGCCTCGACGCCGTGCGCAGGCTGGTCGACCCGGCACCGCGCCCCGGCGCGCGGCTGCTGGCCGAGCAGACCGTTCCGGAGCTGGAGGCGCACGCGGACCGGTCGGCAGCGGCGCTGCGCCTGCTGCGCCACCACATCCACCACGAGCACGCCGACCAGTTGACCTGCCCCCGCTGCGCGCGGGAACTGCGCGAACGGGTGGAACGGCTGACCGGCGGGACAGGAGCACCACCGTGCCGCAGATCCACGTGACCGTCCTGAAAGGACGCAGCGAGCACGAGATCGCCGCGCTCGGCGCCGCGCTCACCACCGCCGCCTCGGAGGCGCTCGGGGTGGCGCGGGACGTCATCCGGGTGACGGTCACCGAGTGCGAACCGGACCACTGGTTCGTCGGCGGCGAGTCGATGGCGCGGCTGCGGGCCGCGGGCGAGCGCTAGATCCCGGCGACCACCGCGGGGAGACGAAAGGGGTGAACGATCGTGCGAGAGCCGACACAGGCAGAGGTGCGCCGCGAACTGGAGGGCGGCCTTCCCGGTCTCCGACCGCCGCGGCGGGTCGTCGTCGTGGGAGCGGGGCTGGCGGGGCTGGCCACGGCCTACGAGCTGGCCGGGCGCGGGTGCGACGTGACCGTGTTGGAGGCCTCGGACCGGCCGGGTGGCCGGGCGTACACCCTGCGGCAGCCGTTCGCGGACGGGATGCACGTCGAGGCGGGCGCGATGACCGTGACGCCGCACTGCCACTACGTCATGCACTACACCCGTGAGCTGGGCGTCGAACTGGACACCGCCGACCTGCTGGACACGGAGTTCGCGTACTACCTGCGCGGACGGTTCCTGCGGCCGGACCGCGAGTCCATCGCGACGTCGGGACTGCCGCTGACCGAGGAGGAGTTGCACCTCGACGTGCCGGGCATGGTGAAGCGCTATGTCACCGGCCTGGCCGACGAACTCCAGCCCGACCTGGGCGCCGAGGAGTGGCGGTGCACGCCGAGGCTGGCGCCGTACGACCAGCGGTCGGTGTACGAGGTGCTGCGCGAGCACGGCGCGTCCCCGATGGCGATCGACCTGATGGAGCCGATGTTCCTGGAGATGCGGGGCGGCGACCTGAAGTCCGCGTCCGCGCTGGCGTGGCTGCGGCACGAGGCGAGCCCGCACGCCCTCACGAACGCCGACCCGAGGTGGTCGAAGATCAAGGGCGGCACCGACCGGCTCCCGTACGCGTTCGCGGACCGGCTGCGCGACCGGATCCACTACCGCAAGCCGGTCGTCCGCGTCCGCCAGGACGCCGAGTCGGCCGAGGTGACGTTCCTGGAGCACGGCAGCCCGCGGACCATCACCGCCGACCGCGTCGTCGTCACGGTGCCGTTCAGCGCGATCCGGCACATCGACTTCGGCGAGGCCGCGCTGCCCGCCGACAAGATCGAGGTCATGCGCACGCTGAAGTACTCCTCGATCGTGCGCGTCTACCTCCAGGTGCGGAAGCGGTTCTGGCAGGGTGACGCGGTCAGCTTCTCCACCGACCTGCCGGTCCGCTGGCTGCGCGACGCCACCCCGCACAACGACGGCCCGCGCAAGATCCTCGAATGCCTGCTGACCGGCTGGCGCGCGCGGACCATCGCCGCGATGACCGACGAGGAGCGGGTCGCCTTCGCGCTCGACCAGGTCGAGCAGGTGCTGCCCGGCACCCGCGAGCACTTCGAACTCGGCACCTCGGTGGCGTGGGACCGGCAGCCGCACGTCGAGGGCTCGTACATCCTCCCCGAGGTCGGCCACGAGAAGCTGATGCCGATCATCCGCCGCCCCGAGGGGCGCGTCCACTTCGCGGGTGAGCACACGGGCTTCGAGCCCAACGGCGGCTCGATGACGTTCGCGCTGGAATCAGCCGCGCGCACGGTCCTGGAGCTGGACCGCGCGTCGTAGGACGAGGCGGGCCCCCGCCGCGGTCCGAAGCGGAACGCGGCGAGGGCCCGCCCTCGACCGATCAGCGCTCGCCGAGCTGCCACTCCGGCCGCACGTAGTGGCACGTGTAGCCGTTCGGGATGCGCTCCAGGTAGTCCTGGTGCTCCGGCTCGGCCTCCCAGAACGCGCTCGCCTGGGCCACCTCGGTCACGACCTTGCCCGGCCACTTGCCGGAGGCGTCGACGTCGGCGATGGTCGCCTCGGCCACCTGCTTCTGCCCGTCGGTCTCGTAGAAGATCGCCGACCGGTACCCGGCACCGATGTCGTTGCCCTGGCGGTTGCGGGTCGACGGGTCGTGGATCTGGAAGAAGTACTCCAGGATCTGCCGGTAGCTCAGCTCCTCGGGCTCGAACACGATCTCGATGGCCTCGGCGTGGTTGCCGTGGCGGCGGTACGTGGCGTTGGGCGTGCCAGGGTCGCCGGTGTAGCCGACGCGGGTCGACACGACGCCGGGGTGGCGGCGGAACAGGTCCTGCATGCCCCAGAAGCAGCCGCCCGCGAGAACAGCCTTCTCCGTCACGGTGATAACTCCTCTGCTCGGTGTTTCACCCAGGAGAACGTCCGGGAGGGGGCCGTTCATCCCCGCCGAGTTGTGACGTGTCCATTACGGGCTCGCCGTGCGCGGCGACGAGGGGGTGGCGCCTGGGTAGCGGAACGACGACGCACAGCACGCCACTGTGCCACAACCGCGGGGTGCGCCGGGTGAGGGGCGGCTCCGGGATGCCTGTTCGGGTGAAGGCCGAGGCCGCCTGCTCCGGTGCCGTCGTGCCTAGTCGTGGGAGCGCTTGCGCCACGACGCGAGTTCGGTGTCCCGAGGCGCGTCGACCACGGCGGACACCGGTTCGTCGAAGACGTTCACGGGGCGTTCGCGGCTCCACGCCGTCCATCCGGGGTCGCCGGTCGAGGCGAAGCGCACCCAGGCCGCGTGCACCTCGTCGGCCAGGCGCTGCGGTGCGTCGGGGCCGGTGAGCGCCGTCCAGTCGGGCGACCGCAACCGGTCGAAGACGAAGCCGATCTCCATCACGTGCGCGGCCCGCAGGTCCGCGACCGGGCTCTGCCACGCGAACTCGTAGACGTAGGTCGGCGCTGCCCGGCGTTCGAGGCGGGCGTCGGCGACGCGGTGGAACGGCAGCCGCAGGACGATGTCCGTGGCGAGGTGGCCGAACAGCTCGCCACGGCCCGCCTGCGGGTGGGCCGCGCGGTAGGCGCGCAGGACGCGGCGACCGACGCGGAACCGCAGGCGCACGGCGGCGAACAGGACGCGGCTGAACCGGTCGACGAGGCCGGAGGGCACCAGCCAGAGCCGGGCCTCGTCGGCGTTCCAGCCCAGCACGACCGGGATCGTGTCGCCCGCGCCCGCGAGGATCGCCTCCAGCGGCGCAGCGGGGACGACGTCGTCGCCGATCGCCGGGCCGAACCCGAGGCCGCCGGTAATCGGCGTGGTGCCCGCCGTGACCGCCGCCTCGGCCTCCAGCAGCCGCACCGGTTCGGTGCCGACGAACGCCGCTCGGGTCGCGGGGATGCCCAACGTGCGGGCGATCTTCCTGGTGACGCGCCCGGCGGTCTTCGGCTCGGTGGCGCCCGGCGCGCCGCTCTGGAGGATCACCCGGTCGAACAGCTCGGCCGCGCCGGGGCTCGCGAGCAGCGTGCCCAGCGCCCCGGCGCCCGCGGACTCGCCGAAGGCCGTCACGGTGCGGGGGTCGCCCCCGAAGGCGGCGATCTCGGCGCGGACCCAGCGCAGCGCGGCGGCGACGTCGCGGAGGCCGAGGTTGAGCGGCGCGCCGTCGAGCACGGAGAAGCCCTCGGAGGCGAGCCGGTAGTTCACGCTGACGAAGACGACGCCGTCGCGCGCGAAGGCGGTGCCGTCGTAGCCGTCGAGCGCGTTGGAGCCGTGGGCGAACGACCCGCCGTGCACCCACACCAGGACGGGCCGGTCGCGCGCGTCGGCGGGCGTCCACACGTTGACGTTCAGGTAGTCGTCGCCGGGGTCGATGACGTTGGCGACGAACTTCGCGGTGGCGGGGCCGTACGGGGTCTGCGGCGCCGTCGGCCCCATCGCGGTCGCGTCGCGCACGCCGTCCCAGGCGGGCGCGGGCGCCGGTTCCGCGAACCGCAGCTCACCGACGGGCGCGGCCGCGTACGGGACGCCGAGGTAGCGGTCGACACCGTCCTCACGGGTGCCGCGCAGCAGACCGCTGGACGTCCTGGCCGTGGTCGACGACGTCATGCTGTTCGGGCCTTCCTGTTCCTGGAGCGCTCAGCCCGCCTTCCCGACCGCCGCGGTGTGGTGCTTGCCCACCGGCACCATGAGCGGCTTGCCGGACACGGGGTCCTCGATGATCCGGCACTCCAGGCCGAACGTCGCGCGCACGCCGTCCGCGGTCAGCACCTCCTCCGGCGTGCCCGCCGCGTACAGGCCGCCGTCGGCCAGCGCGACGAGGTGGTCGGCGTAGCGCGCGGCCAGGTTCAGGTCGTGCAGCACCATCACGATGGTCGTGCCGCGGGTCCGGTTGAGGTCGGTCAGCAGGTCCAGCACCTCGATCTGGTGGCTCACGTCCAGGAACGTGGTGGGCTCGTCCAGCAGCAGCAGGTCGGTCTGCTGGGCCAGCACCATGGCGATCCAGACCCGCTGGCGCTGGCCGCCGGACAGCTCGTCGACGGAGCGGTCGGCGAGGTCGGCGGTCGAGGTCGCGTCCAGCGCCGCCGCCACGGCCTCGTCGTCCTCCCTGCGCCACCGGGTCAGGATGCCCTGGTGCGGGTGGCGGCCCCGACCGACCAGCTCGGTGACCGTGATGCCCTCGGGCGCCAGCGGCGACTGCGGGAGCAGGCCCAGGACGCGGGCCAGTTCCTTGGCCGGGGTGCGGTGCACGAGCTTGCCGTCGAGCAGCACCCGGCCCGCCTTCGGCGCGAGCAGGCGGGACATGGAGCGCAGCAGCGTCGACTTGCCGCACGCGTTGGCGCCGACGATCGCGGTGATCTCGCCGGGCGGGATCACCAGGTCGAGCGAGGTGATGACCGCGCGGTCGCCGTAGCCGATGGTCAGCTCCTCCACGGCGAGGGCGTGGGTGGTGGTCACAGCGAGCCTCCGGCCCGGTTGGTGCGGACGATGAGGTAGATCAGGTAGGGCGCACCGAGCACCCCGGTGACGACGCCGACCGGGTACCGCGCGCCGAGCAGGAACTGGCCGCTGAAGTCCGCCACGAGCACCAGCAGCGCGCCGACCAGTGCCGCCGGGACCATCAGCGACCCGCTCGGCCCGACCAGCCTGGCGGCGATCGGCCCGGACAGGAACGCCACGAACGCGATCGGCCCGGTCGCCGCCGTCGCGAACGAGATCAACCCGACCGCGGAGACGATCACGACGATCCTGGTGAGGTCGAGGCGCACGCCGAGCGCCGAGGCGGCGTCGTCACCGAGCTGCATGGTGGCGAGTCGGCGGGTCTGGGCCAGCAGCACCGGACCGAGGACGACCCCGGCGCACAGGACCGGGACCACGTCGGACCAGGCGACGCCGTTGAGGCTGCCGGTGAGCCACCGCAGCGCCTGCTGGAGGTCCCAGTTGCCCGCGCCGTCGAGGATCCAGTTGATCACGCTGGTGAGCATCGCGGCCATGCCGATGCCGATGAGGACGAGCCGGGTGCCCGCGACACCGCCGCGATAGGACAGCAGGTAGATGAGCAGCGCGACGCCCAGCCCCGCGACGATGGCGAACACCTCGACGGCGGCGCCGGACAGCGAGAGCGAGACGATCGCGAACGCGGCGGCGGCGCTCGCGCCGACGCTGATGCCGATGACGTCCGGGCTGGCCAACGGGTTGCGCAGCATCGTCTGGAAGGTCACGCCGCCGACGCCGAAGCAGAGCCCGACCAGCATCGCCAGCACCGCGCGCGGCAGCCGCAGCCTCCCCACGGTGAACGACGCGCCCGGCACCTGCTCGCCGAGGACCACGGCGAGCACGTCGGCGGGCGGGTAGAACCGCTGGCCGACCATGAGCGACGTCGCCACGGCCGCGAGGACCAGCGCGCCCAGCACCGCGATCACGGTGCGACGCCGTCGGGACTGGTGGACCCTCGTGCGCACGACGAGGTCGACGGTGGCGCTCACAGGGCACGGACCTTCTGCCGTCGGACGATCCAGATGAAGAACGGCGCCCCGACGAGCGCGGTGATGATGCCGACGTCGATCTCCTCCGGTCGGGTCACCAGCCTGCCGACGACGTCGGCGGAGGTGAGCAGCACCGCGCCGCCCAGCGCGGAGAACGGCAGCAGCCAGCGGTGGTCGACCCCGATCAGCAGCCTGCACAGGTGCGGGACGACCAGGCCGACGAACCCGATGGGGCCCGCCACCGCGGTGGCCGCGCCGCACAGCACCACGGCCCCGACCGAGGCGCCGAGCCGGATGAGCGCGACCCGTTCGCCGAGACCGGCGGCCAGGTCGTCGCCCAGCGCCAACGAGTTCAGCCCGCGCGCGGTGGCCAGGCACAGGACCGTGCCGACCACGAGGAACGGCAGCACCAGCGAGATCCGGTCGAACGAAGCGCCGCCGACCCCGCCGACGTACCAGGAGCGGAACGTCTCCGAGATGTCGTTGCGCGCGAGCACCACCGCGCTGATCAGCGACCCGAGCGCGGCCGACGTCACCGAGCCCGCGAGGGCGAGCTTGAGCGGGGTGGGACCGCCGCGGCCGAGTGAGCCGATGGCGTAGACGAACACCGCGGCCGTCGCCGCGCCGAGGATGGCGACCCAGATGTGGGAGGTCGCACCGACCAGTCCGAACGAGACCATGCCGGTCACGACGGCGAGTGAGGCGCCCGTGTTCACCCCGAGGATGCCGGGGTCCGCCAGCGGGTTGCGGGTCACGCCCTGCATGACGACCCCGGCCACCCCCAGCGACGCGCCGACCAGCACGGCCAGCACCGTGCGCGGGACCCGTTGCGAGACAGCGGCTTGCGCCAGCGTGTCGCGGGTGCCGCTCACCCCGGCGAGGACGTCGGCCACGCCGACGTCGCGCGCGCCGGCCACCACGGACGCGACGACGGACGCGAGCAGGACGCCGAACACGATGAGCAGCCAGGAGGTCCGAACGCGACCAGGGTGCCGCGCGGTGGCGGCACCCGTGGTCGCGCGGTCGGTCGACGTGCTCACTTGACCTTGTCGGCCGCGGCGGCGAGCTGGCTCGCGTACTCGTCCAGCACCCACGACACCGACATCGGCGTCGGGTTGGCCGCGGTGCCCGCGGGCGAGGTGCCGGGCAGCATGACGACCGAACCGTTGGACACCGCGCGCAGCTTGGACAGCAGCGGGTCGGCGGCCAGGACGCGGCCCACCTCGGCGTCGCCGTAGCCGACGACGATGTCCACGTCGTCGAAGGCGTCGATCTGCTCCGCGCTCTGCTCGAGGGCGAACTTGTCGGTGCCCTCCGAGGCCTTGGCGATGCTGCCCGGCGTGGTCATGCCGAGGTCCAGGAAGAACTCCGTGCGGGTGTCGTGCGTGGTGTAGAAGCCGACCTGGCTCAGGTCCGTGGTGTCGAAGTGGGTCATGAACATCGTCGACTTGCCCTGGATCTGCGGGTACTTCGCCTTGACGTCGGAGATCTGCTTCTCGATGTCGGCGATCACCTTCTGCCCGTCGGCGGAGCGGCCGATCGCCTTGCTGCTCAAAGTGATGCTCTCGCGCCACGGCGTCGCCCAGGCCGCCTTGGGGTAGGCCACCACGGGGGCGATCTCGCTCAGGGTCTTGTAGTCCTCCGGCGTGAGCCCGGAGTACGGGGCCAGGATGACGTCGGGCCGGGTGTCGGACACGGCTTCGAAGTCGATGCCGTCGGTCTCGTCGAACAGCACCGGCGTGGGGGCGTTGAGCTCCTTGAGCTTCGCCGCGACCCACGGCAGCAGGCCGTCGGTGTCGTCGTCGCCGAAGTTGGCCTTGGCCATGCCCACGGGCACGATGCCCAGCGCGAGCGGCACCTCGTGGTTGGCCCACGCGACGGTGGCGATCCGCTCGGGCTTCTTGGGGATCGTGGTCTTCCCGAGCGCGTGCTCGACGGTGACGGGGAACGAGTCACCGGTGGAGGACTGGCCGGCACCGGCGTCACCACCGCCGGTCCCGCTCGTGGACGAACAGGCGCTGAGGGCCAGCACGGCGACAGCGACGACGGCCCCGACTCGTAGGCGGCGTGTACGCACGGGACGAACCTCTTTCATCAGAGCACGGGAGCATGCTTAGCCTAACCTAAGTTACGGGTAGGCAAGCGGGGAAGATCCGTCCTCTGTGATCTGAAACCCGCTCCCGCGGATCTCCACCGGCCGCGTCGCCACGCGACGGCGGGAGCCCGCGGGAGCGGTCGTCAGAGCGCCGCCAGCCGCACCCCCAGCGTGTCCAGCCCCATGGACCCCATTTCCAGGGCCCGCATGTGGAACCGCTTGAGGTCGAACGCCGAACCGTGCCGCGCGCGGGCGTCACCGATGGCCTCGAGCCACAGGCGCTCACCGAGCTTGTACGACGTCGCCTGCGCGGGCCAGCCCAGGTAGCGGTCCACCTGACCCCGAGACTCCTCCTCGCGCACCGTGGTGCGGCTGAGGAAGAACTCCACCGCCAGCGCGGGCGTCCACCTCTCGCCCTCGTGGAACCCCGTGCCCTTGGGGATCGCGAGCCCCAGGTGCAGGCCGATGTCGAGGATCACCCGCGCGGAGCGGTACAGCTCCTCGCTGAGCGTGCCGAGGACGTCACCGTCGGAGCTGATGTAGCCGAGGTCGCGCATCAACCGTTCCGCGTACAGGGCCCAGCCCTCGCCGTGGCCGTAGGCGAACGCGAGCAGCCGCTGGTACTTGTTGAGCCGCTTCGCCTGGTACACGGCGGTTCCGAGCTGGAGGTGGTGGCCCGGCACGCCCTCGTGGTACAGCCGCGAGACGTGCCGCCAGGTCGGGAACACGGTCCGGTCGGCGGGCGCGATCCACCAGGTGCTGCCCGGCCGGGAGAAGTCGTCGGTCGGCGCCGCGTAGTACTGGCCGATCGTCCCGCCGGGCGGGGCCTCCCGCACCTCGAAGCGCATCAGCTCGTCCGGGATGTCGAAGTGGACACCGCGCAGGTCCTGGAGCGCCTCGTCGCTGAGCTTCTGCATCCACGCGCCGTACTGCGCGCGGCCTTCCACGTGGTGGCGGGGATCGGCGTCCAGCAGGGCCGCGACCTCGGCGACCGACGCGCCCGGCTTGATCCGGCCCGCCACCTCGCGCATCTCCCGTTCGACGCGGGCGAAGTCGTCCCACGCCCACTCGTAGGCCGCGATCAGGTCGATCCGCGCGCCGAGGAACTGCCGCGACCACAGCGCGTAGATGTCCGGGCCGACGCCGTCGCGTTCGGGCGCTCGGGGGGCGATCCCGTGCAGGTGGTCCGCGAACTCGGCGAACGCCGCGGTCGCCGCCTTCGCGTTGACCTCCAACTCGGCGAGCAGGGCCGGGCCCACGACGCCTGCCGCGCCGCCGACGAACGTGGTGAAGAACGACTCGGTGCCCGACCGGCCCGACCACGTCTCGCACTGCGCGGCGACCGCGACCAACTGCCGAGCGGAGGTGGAGGTCCCGCGCCCGAGCGCCCGCGTCAGCGACGCGCCGAGACCCGTCAGCGCGTCCGGCACCTTCGCCATCCGCTTGGCGATCTTCTCCCAGTCCTCCGCGGTCTCGGACGACATCAGGTCGAAGGTCAGCCGGATCTCCTGGATCGGGCTGTTGATCGTGTTGACGCACGCCTCGTCGAGCCCGGCCTCGTGCAGGGCGAGTTCGGTGCCCACCCGTTCGGTGAACACCTCCCTGGCGAGTTCCTCCGCCGCGTCGGCGGCCGGGGCGGTCGCGATCTCGCGCAGCGTGCGGGCCCGCAGCTCGCCGCGCGCCGCGTAGCCCTCCGGCGAGAAGTCGGTCATGTGCTCGTCGTGGCCGGGGACGCCGAGGTAGCTGCCGGTCAACGGGTCGAGCGCGGCGAACTCGGCGACATACCGGTCGGACAGCGCGTTGACGTTCATGCGGTATTCCTCACCAGGAGTCGGAGTTCGTTCAGGCGGGCGAGACCGGCCAGCACGCGCTTGGTGTCCACCCCGAAGTCGATCAGGCAGGCGATCTCGTCGACGCCGATGTCCCGCGCCCTCTCCACGGCCCGCACCGCCTTGGGCACGGTGCCGAGCAGGCCGCCGTCGTCGTAGTACCGGTCGAAGGACCGCCGGACGAGGAAGTCCACTTCGGACTCCCGGAGCTTCGCCGGGTCGATCTTCCTCGCTCCGGCCAGCCGCGAGCCCAGCAGCAGGTTGATCGAGCTGCGCAGGTAGTTCGACATCGGCTCGCGCACCACCTCGCGCACCTCGTCCTCGTCGTCGCCGAGGAACGTGTGCACCATCAGCACGACGTGACCGGGGAAACCCTGCTCGGCCGAGGCCTTGCGGTACTCGGCGATCTTCTCCGCCAGGTCGTCCACGTCCTGGCCGAGCAGGTGGGTGAGCAGCCCGGCACCGATCCGGCCCGCGTTGCGGAACGTGTCGACGCCGCCCGCGCTGGTCACCCAGATCGGCAGCTCGCGCTGGACCGGCGGCGGGAAGATCCGCACCTCGCTGGTGCCGCCCGCGCCGTCGAGCGCGGACATGCTGTCCCCGCGCCACAACCGCCGGATCTGGTCGACGTGGTCGAGGACGACCTGCCGCCGGTCGTCGTAGTTCTCCGGGCGCAGCACGAAGTCCGACGCGTGCCAGCCGGAGGCCAGCGAGATGCCGACCCGGCCGCCGGACAGGTTGTCGACCACCGACCACTCCTCGGCGATCCGCAGCGGGTGGTGCAGCGGCGAGACCACGCTGCCCGCGCGGATCCCGACCCGACTGGTCACGGCCGCGATGGCCGCGCCGGTCACGGCCGGGTTCGGGTAGATGCCGCCGAAGGCGTGGAAGTGGCGCTCCGGCGTCCACACGGCGGTGAAGTCGTTGGCGTCGGCGAACCTCGCCCCGGAGAGCAGGAGTTCGTAGCGGTCGGTGTCCAGCGAGCAGTTGTCGTTGGCGAAGTAGAAGAGGCTGAGGTCCACGGCGTCACGCCGCCCTTTCCGCGGCCCTGGTGGTCGCCGCCCAACGTGCGATGGAGGGGGCCAGCAGGCCTGCCACCAGCAGGACCACCCCGAGCGCGAGCCAACCCGGCCACCCGGGACCGATGATCAGCGTCGTGACGACGATGGGGGTCACCATCGTGCCGAAGTTGGACGTCATGCCGAAGAAGCCCTGGTACTGCCCGTGGGCGTGCTCCGGCGCGAGTTCGTAGGCCAGCGCCCAGGAACCGGCGCTGTAGAGCAGTTCGCTGATCGCGTGCACGGCCGCGCCCGCGAACAGGAACGTGACCGCCAGCCACACCGGGCGATCGGCGGCGAGCGCGAAGAGGGCGCAGCACAGGGCGAGCAGCACCCCGCACCGCCGCAGCGCCCGCCCGCCGCCCTCGACGGTCTCCGCGCCCTTGCTGGCCCGCACCTGGAGCAGCACGACCATCACGGTGTTGAGCAGCAGGATGCCGGAGTACACCACCGGCGGCGCGTTCGTCTTCTGCGAGATCCAGATCGGCAGCGCCACGAGCAGGATGCCGACGTTCATCACGAGCACGACGTTGAGCAGTCCGAAGACCGCGAACGGCTTGTCCCGCAGCACTTCCCAGCGCGAGGCGGTCGCGGGTCGCTCGACCCGCCGCACGGCGGGCAGCTTGACGTACACCAGCCCGCTGGCCGCGTACATCACCGCGCACACCAGCAGCAGCGAGACGTACACCCGCGGCGAGTTCGCGGTCAGCGCGAGGCCACCGATGAGCGCGCCGACCGAGAAGCCGATGTTGTTCGCGGCCCGCGTGTACGCCCGCGCCTTGATCCGCTCCTCCGAAGGCATGGCGGCGGCCACGAGCGCGGCCTGACCGCTGTACGCGCCGGACTCCGCCATGTAGACGAGGCTCGCGACGACCGCGAACGCCACCGGCCCGTCGACGAACACGTAGCCGGTGATCAGGGTCCCCTGCACGAGGTGGAAGGCGATCGTCCCGGTGCGGACGCCGATCACGTCGAGCAGGTGCCCGGCGGGGACGCCCACGAACATCCTGAGCCCGGCCGCGATGGTCAGCCCGATGCCGACCTGCGCCGCCGGGATGCCCACGGAGGTGGTGAAGTACAGGATCAGGACGGTCAGCAGCATCCCGTTCGCCAGGCCGTGCGCCATGTTGGCCGAGAACAGCACCCTGATCGGACCCGGCGGTGGGTACACCTGGCGGATCACGTTCTCCCGCACCGAGGTCATGAGCCGACCGCCTCTCGGAGTCGTGCGCGGTCGGCCTTGCCGTTGACGTTGAGCGGGATCTCGTCCAGGTGGTGGAAGCGCCTCGGGACCATGTGGATGGGCAGCCGCCGACGCAGCCACCGCACGAGCTGCGCGGTGGGGAGCGGCTCGCCGGTGAAGTACCCGACGAGTTCGGTCTCGGCACCGGTGTCCGCGGCGACCACGACCACGTCGCGAACGCCGTCGTGCTCCCGCACGCAGGCCTCCACCTCGCCGAGTTCGATGCGGTAGCCGCGGACCTTCACCTGGTTGTCCAGGCGGCCGAGGTGCACCCAGTGCCCGTCCTCCAGCCGAACCCGGTCACCGGTGCGGTAGTAGTGGTCCTCGGTCACGGGCAGGACGTTCGGCAGGAACCGCCCGGCGTCGTCGCTCGGATCGAGGTAACCGCCGAACCGCTGCGCACCGCGCACGCACAGCTCGCCGTCGTCTAGCACGACGGAGTCGAGGAAGTCGTACACCGGACCGATCGGCACGGTGCCGTTCGACGTCGACGGCCAGTCGCCGGGGTCCGCGGGCAGCGTGTACTCGGTGCAGGCCACGGTGAGTTCGGTCGGCCCGTAGACGTTCGTGATCGCCGCCGCCGGAGCGACGCCGTGCCACGCCGCGGCCTGCGCGTAGGTGAACTGCTCGCCGATGAACACGCTGTGCCGCAACGAGTTCGGCACACCGCTCGGCAGGTTCCCCAGCCCGGCGCTGACCGACACGACGGACGGCACCGAGAACCAGTGCGTGATCCCGCGCTCGGAGAGGTACTTCACCGGCTCCATCAGCTCGGTGCGGTCGGGCACGACGAGGGTCGCTCCCCCGCCCCACGTGACGAACAGGTCGAAGACCGACGGGTCGAAGGTCAGGTCGAAGGTCTGCGACATCCGGCAGCCGGGCCCCACGTCGAACTTCGCGATGTTGTGCGCGATGTACGGAGCGAGGTTGGCGTGCGTGATCGGCACGCCCTTGGGCCTGCCGGTCGACCCGGACGTGAACAGCACGTACGCCACGTCCTGCGGCACGCACTCGGCCAACGGCCCGTCGCTGCCCTCGATCCGCCCGTCGAGCACCAGGTCCGGTCGGGCGAGCGCCAGGATCACGTCGTTGCGGGCCCGCGGGTGGGCAGGGTTGATCGGGGTCACGACCGCGCCGAGCCGCAGCGCGGCCAAGTACCCCAGGTAGGTGGCCGGTTCACGGGTGGCGGGCAGCACGATCCTGCGCGGGGCGCTCCCGTGCGCCGCCAGGATCCCCGCGGCCAGCGCGTCGGACCTCTCCTGGAGCTCCCGGTAGGTCAGGGTCAGGCCGTCGACCTCGATGGCGGGGTGGTCCGGGTAGCGGCGCACGGAGTCCTCGAACCACTGGTACAGCGCGGTCATGAGAGCCTCACCGCGTCCAGGCGCATCGTCGTCGGCGCGTCGTGGCGCCCCGGTACCAGGTGCAGGTGCTCGACGGCCTCGGTGGTGCGCACCGCCTCGACACAGGCGCACGGGTCCGTGCGGAACCCCGCGAAGCGGTAGGCGATCTCCATCATCCGGTTGCGCTCGGTCTTGCGGAAGTCCGCGACGAGGTGCACGCCCGCCGCCGCGGCCTGGTCGCAGAGCCAGCGCAGCAGCACCGCGCCCGCGCCGAACGCGACCACCCGGCACGAGGTCGCGAGCAGCTTGAGGTGCCACACCCGCTCGTGCCGCTCGACCAGCAGCAGGCCGACCGCGCCGTGCGGGCCGAACCGGTCCGACATGGTCACGACCAGCACCTCGTGCCGTGGATCCGCCAGCAGCCCGCGCAGCGCGGCGTTCGAGTAGTGCACGCCGGTGGCGTTCATCTGACTGGTCCGCAGGGTCAGCTCCTCGACCCGCGCCAGCTCGTGCTCGGTGGCGCGACCGATCGTCATCACCAGGTCCAGCGACTTCAGGAACTCCTCGTCCGCGCCGGAGTAGGACGCACGCGCCTCGTCGCGGCGGAACCCGGCCTGGTACATCTCCCGGCGCCGCGCGGAGTCGGTGGTGGTCGTGTCCGGGGTGAACTCCGGCAGGCCCGGCAGCGACGTCGCCTGGGTCGCGTCGTAGCACCGCACCGCGGGCAGGTGGAAGGCGACCTCCGCGCGCTCGGTCGGCTGGTCGTCGATGAACGCGATCGTGTCGTGGGCGAAGTTCAGCCGCTCGGCGATGGCGCGCACCGAGTCGGACTTCGGCCCCCACCCGATGCTCGGAAGCACGAAGAACTCCGCGACGCCGAGCTTCTCCAACCACTCCCAGGCGTGGTCGTGGTCGTTGCGGCTGGCGACGGACTGGAGGATCCCGCGCTCGTCGAGCGCGGTGATCACGTCCCGGATCCCGTCGGACAGCTCGGGTACCCCGCCCTCGGCGATGGTGCACGGCCACAGCGTCCGGTCGAGGTCCCACACGAGGCACTTCACAGTTCCCACAGGGTCACCGCCCAGGCCGCCACCGGACTGTTGTTGAGCACCAGCACGAAATCCCCCTCCGCGAGCTCGCCGCTCGCCAGCAGGCAGTCGAGGTTGAGCACCACGTCCATGGCTCCGAGGTGCCCGTACCTGGTCAGGTTCTCCTTGCACAGCGGGTGGATCGACAGGTCCAGGAGGGACTCGTAGAAGTCGTACGCGCTCGCCGTGACGTTCTGCATCAGCGTCGTCGCGACCCGGTCCGGCGCCACACCCGCGTCGGCGAGCACGGCCGCGACCAGCTTGCGCAGCCGGACCTTGCTGTGCATGGCCAGCTCGAACCGGTAGCGGTCCGGCGACTGGCACCGCTCGCTCCACTCGTACCAAGGCGTCTGCTTGTAGTCGACCTCGAACAGGTCGTGGAACGCGCCGTCGGTGGCCATCCGGTGGGCGCGCAGCACCGGCCTCCCGCCGCGCACCAACGTCATCGCGAACGCGCCGTCGCCGATCACCGTGACCGGGTACCGCACCCGGTCCGCCCCGGTCGGCCTGCTGGCGTGCGTGATCAGCACCGACTCCCGGCCGGGGTCGGCGAGCAGCAGGTCGCGCCCGATCGCCCACGCCGCGCTGGACCCCGCGCACCCCAGCCCGTCGACGGTGAACGCGAACGCCCCGGTCAGCTTGGCCTCGGACTGGACCCGGCACACGTCCGAGCCGAGCAGCACGTCGGGCGCGCGCGGCCCCACCATCATCAGCAGGTCCGGCTCGACGGGGTCGCGTTCCAGCAGTTCCCGGCACGCCCTGGCGGCCAGCGCCCCGGACTGGGCGTCGGCGAACTCGGCGATCGTCCCGATCCCGCACGCGCGGGCGAACGCCGCCTCGTCGTGACCGAGCGCCTCGAACTCCGGCAACCGCTCCACCGGGACCAGCACGTCCGGCAGCACGCAGTGGATCGTCCCCACACCGATGCTCATGCCGCACCCGCCAGCAGCAACCGGCAGATCTCGTTGCTGCCCTCGATGATCTCCATCAGCTTGGCGTCCCGGTACGCCCTGGCCACCGGGTGGCCGTCACGGGCGCCCGCCGACCCCAGCACCTGGACCGCGGAGGCCGCGCCGCGCGCCGCGTTGGTGGCCGCGACGTGCTTGGCGAGCACGGACGCGATCACCAGGTCCGGCGACCCGTCGTCCCAGCACGTGCTCGCGTGCTCGCACATCCTCGTCGCGACCTGCTCGGCCACGAGGAGTTCGGCGAGGTGCTCGGCGACCAACTGGTGTTCCGCCAACGGTTTGCCGGACTGCGTCCGCGACCGCGCGTGGCTCGCCGCCGCTTCGCGGCAGGAGCGGAGGATGCCGACGCACCCCCAGGCGATCGACACCCTGCCGTAGGTCAACGCGGACGTCACCAGCAGGCTCAGCGACTGCCCAGCGGCACCGAGCAGGTGATCGGCGGGGACCCGGACCGAGTCGAGCCGCACGGTCGCGTGCCCGGCCGCGCGGCAGCCCAGCGGGTCCTCGACCCGTTCGACGACCACCCCGGCCGCGGCGGTCGGGACGACCACGGCGGCGGCGCCGTCGCCGAACCGGCCGAAGACCACGACCAGGTCGGCGTAGGCGCCGACGGTGATCCAGACCTTCTCCCCCGACACCACGACGTCGTCGCCGTCGCGCCGGATCTCCGTCGCCATCGCGGCGAGGTCGCTGCCCGCCTCGGGTTCGCTGAACGCGACCGCGGCCAGCTCACCGCCGGTCAGCCTGGGCAGGAACGCGGTGCGCTGCCGCCGCGAGCCCAACCGGGTGATGACCCACGCGGCCATGCCCTGCGACGTCGCCACGCTCCTCGTGGACCCGCAGAGCGCGCCGAGGTGCGCGGTGAGTTCCCCGTTCTCCTTGCTGGACAGGCCGAGCCCGCCGTCCTTCACCGGGACCTGGGCGCAGAGGACACCCGCGGACCCGAGGTCGCGCAGCAGGTCGAGCGGCAACCGACCGGCGCGGTCCCACTCGCCCGCCCGGTCGCCGACGCGGTCGCTGACGAGTTCTCGGGCCGAGCCGAGCGCGTCGCTCACGAAGCGGCCGCCTGGAGTTCGCGCACCAGCTCCTCGATGCGGCGGATGGTGCGGAAGTTGTCGATGCTGAGGTTCTCGCCCTCGACCTCGACGCCGTAGGCCTTCTCCAGGTACACCACCAGTTCCAGCGCGAACAGCGACGAGACGACGCCGGAGGCGAACAGGTCCTCCTCCGGCTCCCACGACCTCTTGGTGCGGGTGACGAGGAAGTCCTGCAAACCGAGTGCGATGTTCACGACTGCGCCCCTCCGTGGTCGTAGAAGCCCTGGCCCGTCTTGCGGCCGAACCGTCCTTCGTGGACCTTCGCCAGCAGCAGGTCGCACGGGGCGTAACCGGCGTCGCCGGTCCGCTCGTGAAGCACCCGCAGGCTGTCCACGACGTTGTCCAGCCCGATGAGGTCGGCGGTCGCCAGCGGGCCGGTCCGGTGCCCGAGGCACCCCTGGAACAGCGCGTCGACGTCCTCCGGCGTGGCGATGCCCTCGCCGACGATGCGGGCCGCCTCGTTGATGGTCCGCTGGAGGACGCGGTTGATGACGAAACCGGGCCCGTCGCCCACGGTCACGTGGTCGCGGTCCAGCGCGCCGAGCAGGTCCCGCACCGCGGCCATCGCGGCCTCGCTGGTGCGCGGTCCGCGGATCACCTCGACCATCCGGATCAGGTAGGGCGGGTTCATGAAGTGGGCGCCCGCGACGTCCTCCGGCCGGTCGACGGCCGACGCCAGCTCGTCGACCGGGATCGCCGAGGTGTTGGTCAGCAGCAACGTCCCCGGCGCGACGATCGACGACACGGCGGCCAGCACCTTCGCCTTCAGGTCCGGCAGTTCCGTCACCGCCTCGATCACCGCGCTGGCACCCGCGACGTCGTCGAGGTCACCGGTGCGCGTCAGCTCGCCGACCGGCCCGGACCTGGGCATCGCGCCCACCAGGCGGGCCCCGCGGAGCTGGCGGCGAACCGACTGCTCGGCGGCGGCCAGCTTGTCCGCGTCCGTGTCGACCAGCGTCACCGGCACGCCGTGCCCGATGGCGAGGGTGGCGATGGCGGTCCCCATCACGCCCGCGCCCAGTACCGCGATCACGAGTTCCTCCCCAGGTCCGGCAGCACGCCCCGCATGTCCGCGTTCCGCTCCGCCAGGAACGCCAGCCCCGCCCGCAGCGCAGGCCCGGTCGGCGCCGACCCGAGGCCCGCCTCCCGCAGCCAGGAGCGCCACGCGGTGGCCTCCAGACCGTCCTCGCCCAACTGGTGGCCCTCGATCTCGTAGAGCGCCATCGTGGACAGCACGGCGTTGCCCGTCGCCAGCGCCTCCTTGCCGACCCGGTCCTGCCAGTCGTCGGCGGACATCGGTTTCGTCGACAGGTCCAGCAGTTCGAACACCTCCCGCAGGCTGTGGCACCGCTCGTCGATCAGGTGGTAGGCGCGGCCGATCGCACGGGGGTCCCTGGACAGCTCGGCTATCGCCCTGGACACGACGTCGACCGGTGCCATCGGCATCGCCCGGTCGTCCAGCGGGTGCGCGCCGACCGCGAGACCGCTCGCGAGGATGTGCCAGATCAGGTCCCGGTCGTTGCACGCGCCGGTGCCGCTGTCGGCCAGGACGAAACCGGGCCGGAACACCCGCACCCGCATCCCGTCCGCCTCGGCTCGTTCAAGCAGGCGTTCACCGACCCACTTGCTCGCGCCGTACCCGCCCTGCTGCGGGTCGAGCGACTGGGAGCGCTGTTCCAGGATCCGGTCGTCCACGCCCAGTGCGGGCGCGGTCGCGGCCACGGTCGAGACGAACGAGAACTCGCCGACGCCGTTCTCGCGCATCCACCGCAGCAGCTCGACCATCGGCAGCACGTTGTCCTCGCGCAGCACCCGGTACGGCTCGGTGAACACGACCTTCGCGGCGCAGTGCAGCACCTGCCCGACGTGGGTGGACAGCTCGTCGTCCTCGCGGCAGATCCGCCCGATGTCCCGCAGGTCGCCGAGGACCGGCCGGACCCGCGTCGGATCCGGTTCCGGGAGCGCGAACTTCGCGGCGGCGGCCCGCAACCGCGCCCAGGCGGCCTCCTCGTCGGCGGCCCGGACGACGCAGTGCACCCGGCCCTCCCCCGCCTTCAGCAGCTCGTGCAGCACGAACGCGCCCAGGAAGCCGGTGGCGCCGGTGAGCAGGACGTCCGAGCCGGTCCCGCTCGGCGCGACCTCACCGAGCGGGAGCCGCATGTCGGCGTCCATGAGTTCGCCGTCGCCGTCCGCGATCGGGTCGATGTCGGCCGATCCCCGCAACGCTCCCGCCTGTTTGGCCCGCACGATCTCGGCGATCCGGCGCACGGTCGCCCGGCTGCCGCCCGCGCGGTGCACGTTGACCAGCACGCCTTGGCGCTGCTGCAACTCCAGGGCCATCCGCACGGACAGCAGCGACGTGCCGCCGAGCGAGCCGAACTCGTCGTCGAGCCCGACGTGGTCCACCCCGAACAGCTCGGTCCACACCGCCGCGACGTCGCTCTCGACGTCGTCGCCGACCGATTTCTCCACGACGGCTTCCAGCGCCCCGACGACCTCGGGCACGGCGGCGATCGGTGGCAGCCGGTCGAGGGCCCAGTAGCGCTTGCGCTGGAACGGGTACGTGGGCAGGCCGACCCGCCGACCGGTCGACACGGCGGCCCAGTCGACCTCGACACCGTGCAGCCAGGCCTCGTGGAGCACGTCATCGCCTGGCGTGAGCACGACGGTGCCCTCGGGCGTGGACAGCGGCGCTTCGGCGACGACCTGGGTGTCCGCGGGCAGACCCAGCGGGACCTCGCCGTCGGAGACCACCACCGCACGCCGGGCGGTCGCGCGCATCGTGCGTGCCGCAGGAGGTCTCGGCAGCCTGAGCACGGCGGCCAGCCTGTCGGGCGGCGCGGTGACCACCCGCCGCTCCACAAAGGACTTCCGGCCCACCTTCAGGGTGTGCGCCACGTCCTCGACGTCGTGCACACCGCGGTCGAGCTCGTCGGCCAGCCGCTTGGCCATGGCGTCCAGCTCGGCACGGGTGCGCGCGGACAGGACCAGCCGCACGACCTCACCCGACGGCGCGGAACCCCGCGCCTGCGGCGGTGGCGCGGCGAGCACGGCGGCGACGTTCGTCCCCCCGACACCCATCGAGTTGACCAGGACGTGGCGGCCGGGCTCGGTGGCGGACCCCGCCGTCCCCGACAGGAAGAACGGGCTGCCCGCCAGCTCGCCCTCGTCACGGGCCCGCTCGAAGAACGGGTGGGGCGGCAGGATCCCGGTGTGCGCGATGTGCACGGCCTTGATGAAGCCCGCGATCCCGGCGGCGGGCCCGCAGTGCCCCAGGTTGGTCTTCACCGAGCCGAGCCCGCAGAACCCGGTCCTGGTCGTGCCGCTCCGCAGGCCCTTGCTCAGGCCCACCAGCTCCACGTGGTCGCCCAGCGGCGTGCCGGACCCGTGCGCCTCCACGTACCGCAGGTCGTCGGCGGACACCCCCGCGACCCGGAGCGCCGTCGCCACGACGTCGGCGACCCCGGCGGGGCTCGGCGCGGTGTAGCCGGGGCGGTCCGCGCCGTCGTTGCCGACCGCGCTGCCCTTGACCACCGCCAGCACCGGATCGCCGTCGGCGAGCGCGTCCGACAGGCGCCGCAGCGCGACCACGCCGACGCCGGAGCTGAACGAGGTGCCGCTGGAGCGGGCGTCGAAGGACCGGCAGAACCCGTCGTCCGACATGAGCCCGCCGGGCTGGTAGTGGTAGCCCGCCAGCGGTTCCAGCACGGTCGCGCCGCCCGCGAGGGCGATGTCGCACTCCCCGGACAGCAGGCTCAGCACCGCGTAGTGCACGGCGTAGAGCGACGACGAGCACGCCGTCTGCACGCTCACCGCGGGGCCGCGCAGCCCCAGTTTGTGGGCCACCCGCGAGGTCAGGAAGTCGGCCTGGCCGCCGAGGGTGAGGTCGAGGTCGTCGATGGCGGCGGCGAGGCCTTCGCGCTGCGCCTTCGCCGCGAACACCGCCGCCGAGTAGGTGCCCGCCGCGCTGCCCGCGAACACCCCGGTCACCGGGCCGTCCTTGCGGGGCGTGTGCCCGGCGGCCTCCAGCGCCTCCCAGCAGACCTCCAGGAAGATGCGCTGCTGCGGGTCGATCGTGTCCACCTCGGCGGGCGGGTAGCCGAAGAACTCGGCCGCGAAGTCGGTCGCGCCCGGCAGGGACGTGCCCTTCGCGACGAAACCCGGTCGGGCCGCCACGTCGTCGGAGATCCCGCCCGCGCGGCGCTGCTCCTCGGTCAGGTCCTGGATGGACACCCGGCCCGCGTCGATGTTGCGCCAGAAGTCCTGCGGGGTCCAGGCGTCCGGGAACCGGCAGCCCACCCCGACGACGGCGATGTCGGTCGCGCTCACCTGACCTCCCGCCGAGCCCGGCCGAGCAGCGCCGAACGGGACGCCGCGGCGACGACGGGACGCTCGTCGGTGCCGTCGAGGAACTCGCTCTGCGCCACCACGGTGCTGTGCTCGAACAGGTCCGCCGCCTTGAGGTCGCGGGCGGTCAGCTCGGTCAGCCGCTCCCAGAGCAGCAGCAACAGCAACGAGTTGCCGCCTGCCTCGAAGAAGCTGACGTCGAGCGGCACGGCGTCGGTCTCGACGTCCAGCGCGTCGGCCCACGCCTCGCGTACTTGCTCCAGTGTGGACACTCAGTTCTCCCCCAGGGTAGGCGAATCGAGGTCGGCCACCAGGTCGGTGGCCGCGGCCGTGATCCCGGCCAGCAAGCGCGTGATCGTGGTCTCGTCGAACAGGTCGACCTGGTAGGCGGCGGCGAGCCGCAGACCTCCGTCCAGGTCCGTCGCGGTCAGCTCCAGTTCGTACTTCACCGCGACGGGGTCCAGCGGGAGCTGCTCGCCTCCCATGGGCGGTCGCCACCCGTCGACGTCGGCGGCGACGTACACCGGCGTGATCGGCGGGCGGCTCAGGTCGCGGTCCGGGTGCAGGGCGCCGACCACGGCGTCGAACGGCACGTCCGCCGCCCGGTACGCGGCCGAACCGGCCCGGCGCACGCGGTCCAGCAGCTCCCGCCACGTCGGGTCGCCGCGCAGGTCGACCCGCAGCGCCAGGGTGTTCACGAACATCCCGACCGCGTGCGGGTCCGTTCGCCCCGACCACGGGAACGCGAAAAGGAAGTCCCGCTGGTCGCCCCGCCGCGCCAGGGTGACCGCCAGCAGCGCCGCCGTCACCAGGAACGTGCCGCACCCCGACCCGGCCGCGGTCGCGCGCACCGACTCCGCGGTCCCGGCGTCGAGCGTGGTGGTGCGGGTGGCGCCGAGGATCGACTGCGTGGTGCCGCGTGGCCGGTCGTGCGGGAGGGCGACGTCCGTCGGGGCGCCTGCGAGCACGGCGATCAGGTCACCGGGGTCCGCGGGAGCCTCGACCGCCGCCGGGCGCACGGGCGGCGGCAGTTCCCGCCCCGACACGACGGCGTCGACCTCGTCGAGCAGCACCCGCACCGACGCGCCGTCCACGACCATGTGGTGCGCGCACAGCACCAGCAGGACGCGGTCGCGCGTCCGCGCCAGCGCCGCCCGGACCGGTGCCTCGTCGGCGAGGTCGAACGGCGTCCAGCACAGGTCGGCGACGTGGTCCTCCAGCTTGACCGGGTCCCAGCCGCGCGCGTCCGTGACGGTCGCCGAAGCCGGTGCCCCGGAGGTCGTGCGGACGACCTGCTTCCGCCTGCGGTCCAGGGTGAACCGCGACCGGAGCGCGGGGTGCCGCGCGAGCACCACGTCGAGCGCCGCCCGCAGGGCCTCGACGTCGACGTCGTCGGGGAACTCGACGACCGTCGGCACGAGGTAGGCGGCACGCAGTTCGGGCATCCGGTCCAGGAACCAGAACCGCTGCTGCGTCGAGGTCGCCGGGAACGGGCCGTCGTCGGCCTCCACCACCGGTCCGGTGGTCCGCGCGCCCGCGTCGAGCAGCGCGGCGAGCCGGGCGACGGTCGGCTCGGCGAGGAACTCACCCGGCCGCACGGCCACGCCGCACCGCGCCTGGGCACGCGCCACCATGCTCACCGCCAGCAGCGAATGACCGCCCAGCACGAAGAAGTTCGAGTCCCTGCCCAGGTCGACCTCGTCGACGCCCGCCTCGGCCAGCACGTCGCGGAACAACGCGGCGGCCAGGCGCTCCCGACCGGTCAGGTCACCGGCGTCGGTCGTCACGACCGGCGTCTCCCACGGTGGGGCGGGTTCCGGGACCGCCAGTGGGCCGTGGGGCAGCCGGAACTCGCGCAGCGGGGCGTCGGGGGCGCTCACGCCGTGGCGCAGCACCGCCACGAAGTCCTCGGCCAGCCGAGGACCCAGCTCGACCGGGTAGCGCTCGACGTCGAAGTCCAGCGTGCCGACCAGTCCGTCCGGCGTCTCGTCGATGATGAGCAGGACGTCGAATTTGGCCACGCCGGTCGGCAGCACCCGCGGGGCCGTGCACCTGGTCGACCGAGGCGCGGGCATGTTCTGCACCACGAACCCGACGTCGACCACTCCCCGTCCGGGCAGTGCGGCGACCAGGTCGCGGTACGGGACGCGCTGGTTGGTCATGGTGGCGAACGCCTCGCGGCGCAACCCGGCGCAGCGCTCGGCGAACGTGGCCCCGCACGTGGTGCAGCGCAGCGGCACCGTGTTGACGAAGAAGCCGACCAGGTCCTCCACCGCCGGGTGGGTCCGGTTGGCGGTGACCGCGCCCACCAGGAACTCCTCGCGCGCGGACCACCGGCTCAGCGCCTCGGCGTAGGCCGCGAGCAGCACGACGAACGGCGTGACCCGCAGCCCCTTCGCCAGCGCGGTCAGCGCCGAGCACGTGTCGTCGGGGAGGTCGAACCGGTGCTGGGCGCCCGCGTGGATCCCGTCCGGGACCTCCCTGGCGCCGCCGAGCCGCAGCTCGGCCGGTGTCGTCGCCAGTTCGTCGGCGCGGCGGGCGAGCAGCCCCTCGTCGGCAACAGCCCGGTCCCACACCGCGAAGTCGGCGTACTGCACCGGCAGTTCCGGCAGCCGCGGCGGCTCGCCCGCGACGGCGGCGGCGTACGCGGCGTCGAGGTCCTCGAAGAGCGGGGCGAGCGACCACCCGTCCACCGCGATGTGGTGGATCGTCAGCAGCACCGCGTCACCACCCGTTCGTCCTCGCCGGACGGCGCAGCGCACCAGCGGTCCGGCGGCGAGGTCGAACCCGCGCCGGGCCTCCGCTTCGAGGTCGTGGTCGACGACCTCGACAGTGACCCGCGGTTCGCCGATGACCTGCACCAGTCCCCCGTCGTCCTCCCGGTAGGTCGTGCGCAGCACCTCGTGCCTCTCGACGACCGCGAGCAGCGCCACGCGCAGCGCCTCGACGTCGACCGCTCCCCGCCACTCGACCAGCAGCGGGACGGTGTAGACCGGCGACCCTGGCGCGGCGGCGTCGATGAACCACAGGCGTTCCTGGGCGGAGGACAGCGGTGCGGTCCGAGCCCCGAGCCTGTGCAACCGGGGCTCGCTCATCAGGCGGCCCCGGAGTAGCGCAAACGGGCGTTCAGCTCCGCCGCGGACTCGGCCAGAAGGATGTCCGACGGCTCTATCCGGCCTATCAGCCCCGGATTGAGGCGGGACGCGACCTGGACCGCCAACAGCGAGTTCCCACCCAAATCCAAGAAGTTGTCGGAGGGATCGACGTGAGGCACTTGAAGGACTTCTTTCCAGATCCGACAAAGATCATCGGCGGTGCCGGCACCCGTTTCCCCGACAATTGGGCGGGACGCTTCCCAGAGCGCCAAGAGCTGGTCCCGATCAGCTTTTCCGGTCGCACCCAGAGGCACCTCCGAGAGCACGATCCAGCGAGCCGGAACCATGTAGTCCGGTAATCGCGCGGCCAAGCCCAGGTGCAGTGCGGCGGGCAGCTCGACCGCGCCCGCGGCGTTCGGCAGCACGAATCCGACGAGGATCGCGGCGGGTCCTTCGCCGATCTTCTCGACGAACGCGGCGGCCACCAGACCCGTCGCCGAAAGGGCCTGCTCGACCTCCTCCAGCTCGATGCGGAAGCCCCGCAGCTTCACCTGCCGGTCCTTGCGCCCGACCACCTCCAGCGCGCCGTCCGGCCGCTGTCTGACCAGGTCACCCGTGCGGTAGACCCGCTCCGCGGAGCCGGGCGCGAGGACGAACCGCTCCGCCGTGAGGTCGGGGCGACCGAGGTACCGCAGCGCGACGCCGGGGCCGCCCACGCACAGCTCCCCCGTCTCGCCCGGCGTCACCGCGCCGAGGTGGTCGTCGAGCACGTGCAGCGTCGTGTTCTGGAGCGGGAAGCCGATCGGCGTCCGGACCACGTCGCGCATCGACTCCCCGGTGCACTCGAACGCAGCCGCGAACGTCGTGGTCTCGGTCGGGCCGTAGCCGTTGACGACGTGCCGGGGCGGGCCAGCGTCCAGCACCGCCCGCACCACGTCGGCGTCGAGCTGCTCGCCGCCGACGACCAGGCGCACGAGGTCCCGGAACGCCGACGGGCGCTCACGCGCGATGGAGTGGAACAGCGAGGTCGTGAGGAACATCGTGCTGATCGAGAGGGCGCGCAGCTCCGCCACCCACTCGTCGAGGGTGAGGTCCACCGGTGACGAGACGGCGACGACCGTGCCGCCGACCGCGAGCGGCGCCCACACCTCGAACGTCGTCGCGTCGAACGCCGGGTTCGAGAGGCTGGCGACCCGGTCCTCGGGACCGAGCGGGCAGTAGGCGGCCTCGGTGACGAGGCGGACGACCGCGCGGTGCGGCACCACGACGCCCTTCGGCCGCCCGGTCGAGCCGGAGGTGTACGCGACGTACGCGGGATCCTCCCGACCGACCGGCACCGCTCCGACCTGCGTCGACGCGTGTCTCGGCACGGTGAGCGCCAGCATGCCGCCGGGCAGCCGCCCGGTCCAGCGGGAGCCCGCGGCGGAGCGCACGACGACGCGCGGCGCGGCCTCGTCGAGGATGGTGGCCAGCCGCTCGGCCGGTGCTCGGTTGTCCAGCGGGAGGTAGGCGGCGCCCGCGCGCAGGACGCCGAGGAAGGCCACCACCAGGTCGACCGACGGGTCCACCGCGACCGCGACCAGGTCACCCGGCCGGACACCGAGGTCGACGAGGTCGTGCGCGAGGGAGCCCGAGAGGTCCCACAGCCCGCGGTAGTCGACCTCCCGCTCCGCGTCGACCACGGCGGCGGAGCCGGGCCGTCGTTCCACCTGGTCGCGAACCAACGTCAACACCGTGCGCTCGTCGGCGTACAAAGATCATTACCTCCTGCGCCCCATCGAAGAATTGATCGGAATGAGAGAGTGCGGAATACCGAAGAAGGCCGATCGGAAAAATCACAGAGAGCCATCGCGAGTGGCGACAAGCCGACTCGACCGCCAGAACGAGCATCTCCCCAGTCCCATTGACGCACATCCTCCGGCCGTCGGCGAGTGTAGGCACGGGCGACGAATCCGAGCAAGGCCCCGATCGACCGCCATCGCGAAAACGCGGCCCGGCCTATTATGAAGCGCTATATTCGGTGGTCAAACTTTCAACTGCACTAGGACTGAACGCGGCATGCGGTGCACTCTTGACCCCACGCATTGTTGATCAAATTCCGACGACGGGTGCGGCGCGCGGTCCCGCGGCACGTCCGCGACGCCCGACCACCCACGAGGGGGGACGATGTTCGATTCCGGGTTCCACGCCGCGGTGGCGGGGTTGCGGGTACCGGCCGCGGGCACGGACGTGGTCGCACCGCTGCTCTCGTCGCTGGTGCACCTGGCGAGACCTCGGCGGGTGCTGGAGGTGGGCATGGGCTACACCACCCCGTTCCTCGCCGCGGCTCTGGTCCAGGTCGCGGAGCAGGCTCGGGCGGAGGCGTCCGCGCTCGCGGCCAAGACTGCGAGGCACCTGGACTCGGTCGGCGAACTCGACTCCGACTGGCTCCACGCCGACCCCGCGCTGCGCGCGCCGGGGTTCTACCTCGACCCCTACCAGCCTCGGTTCATCGCGGTCGACGACCTGTCGATCCCCGACTCGTCGGCGGGCCGGGTCATGGACGTGCTGGCCTCGCTCGGTCTCGCCGAGCACGTGCAGGTCGTCAACGCGAACATCCGGGAGTGCCGGGCCCTGCTGCCCGACGACTTCACGCCCATCGACCTGGCCTGGGTCGACGCGTGGGAGTGCCTGTACTTCTTCGACCACTTCTGGGACATGATCAACCCGGACGGCGGTTTGCTGGTCATGCACTACCTGATGACGTACCCCGAGGGTGAGGCCATCCTCGACTACATCGCCAAGGTCCAGCGCCGCAAGCCCGGCGAACTGGAGGTGCTGAACCTGCTCGAACCGCACAAGATGCTCCAGAACAGCCTCACCGTCATCCGCCGCACGAGCGCGGGCCGGGCCCGCTCGTTCGCCCACGCCGGTGGGCACCTGGACTTCGACGGCCGACTGCGGCACGAGGCCGAGACACAAGCAGGGAGAGGGACAGCGAGTGCCTGACTTCATGGACCAGGAGACCGCCTGCCGGGCCCTGGTGGCCGACCGCGACCACCTGGTGGCCGCGCTGGCGGCGGACACCCCGCCGACGATCCACCACAACCCGCTCGGCGACGACCCGATGAGCCTCACCGACCTGGTCGTCCACGTGTCGATGTGGGACGAGATCGTGCTGGGCGTGCTCACCGAGGCCCAGGCCGGTCGCGCGCACTGGTACGTCGACCCCCGGTGGGAGACCAGGGACTGCGGTCGCGCGCTGAACGTCGGCGGGGTCGACGCCGGACGCCGCCTGCCCGCGCCGCTGGTGCACGACAGGTTCCGCGTCGTGCGCGACGCCCTGATCGCCGCCACCGCCGCGGTCGACCCCGGCCTGTGGCACAAGGCCCTGCCGTTCCGGCACTCGGGCCCGGAACCGCAGACGCTGGCGGGGCTGTGCTTCAAGGTCAACATGCCGGAGGCCGACCCCACCAGGTCCAAGGTGTACCAGCACGCGACCGTGCACCTGGGACTGACCGAGATCCAGCGGTGACCCCGCGCCGTGGGTGACCACCGCGGTCACCCACGGCGCGATACCGGGTCAGGAGCCGTAGCTCGCCTGCTCCACGGCGAACACGTTGCGGTGGCCCACGGTTTCCTGGAGGGACCAGAGCAGGTCCGGCTCGGTGTCGTGCTCCCAGTAGCTGATGCTCTCCGCGCCACCCACCCAGTTGTGCGTCGCCGAACCGGTGGCGGGCGCCCAGTAGTACAGCTTCTTGGCGCCCGACGAGGCGAACCACCAGCGCGAGTTGTGCGAGGCGACGCCGTTCAGGTTGTACCAGGGCAACCGAAGCGCCTCGGAAGCCGTGGTCGTGGCGGCGAAGGTGGTGGCACCCGAGGCGAACGGGAAACGGACCGCGCGCGGCGGCCGGTTCGGGTACTTGTCGCAGTCGGCCTGGCAGGTGTACTCGGTCATGACGATCGACGCGGTGGGGCGGTCGAGGGAGATCGTCGACCACTTGAGCGCGGCGTCGGACGTGGTGGCCGCGGTGACCGTGCCGACCTGCGGGAGGACGTAGGCGTAGTTGTGGGCGTAGTAGGTGGTGTCGGACTGCCTGCCGATCTGGCTCGCGCTGCCGCCCGTGTCGGTCTTGAGGATCTTCTTCATGTCGAACACGCGCATGCCGCGGTTCGTGTCGGCGACGTAGAGGTGGTCGCCGTACCAGGACACGCCGCCCGCGTGCATGGGGATGTCCCTGAAGTCCGGCACCGCCGCGGTGCCGGTGGGCTCCACGAGCAGGATCTTGCGGTACTTGTTGGGGTACGTGGCGTCCCAGTCGACGAGCGTGATCCGGCTGCGGGCCTGGTCCCCTCCGCACCCGTCCTTGGTGTACCAGCTCACCAGCACGAGCTGGTGCCCGTCGTAGTTGCCGCTGTTCGCGGTGCCCACGGCGTCCCGGCTCGTGGTGATGCCCTGCGGGTAGTTCGCGCAGTCGCCGTTGTCGCCGGAGTCGAACTTGAACCCGCCCGTGTAGCCCGCGACCCCCAACGAGTCCGTGATGGCCGTCCGGTCGTGGTTGGCGTTCGCCATGACCGCGTGGACCGACGCGACACCGAGCTTCGACCCGAGCGCGCTGTTCAGTGCGTCGAACTGGTGGTAGTCGGACCGCAGGGTGAACTGGCCCGCGGGCAGCACCGTCGGCGCGGCCGCGGCCTGCGCGCCCGCGACCGTGGTGGTCGTCGACATCAGGACGCAGGCCAGGAGCAGCAGGGCCTTCTTGGACAAGGGCATGGCAGGATCCCCTTTCACCGGTGATCGGGATCTCCACGACCTTGCTCGGCCTGCCCGCCGTCCGGAAGCAGTTTCGACCACGGGTGAAACCGCGAGCGGGACGACGACCGTCCGGGTAAGGCGGACCGCCTGGCCCGCCCGGTCAGAGTTCGATCGGGCGGTGGCCCAGCGCCCGGTCCACGACCTCCTCGGCCGACAGCTCCTGCCCGCCGGGCGGGTAGAAGATCAGGCCGTCGACCTCGGGGTGGCCGCTCGACCGCCGCAACGCCTCCAGCGCCTCGGCGGTCTCCTCCTCGCCGACCTCGCCGCGCTGGAACCTGCCCACCAGCTCGATCATCTGGTCCCGGTCCAACTTCTCCACGACAGGGGTCACCCGTTTCCGTAGTGGTAGCTGCCCGCCAGGACGTCGGCGTGGTAGCGGGGCGTGACGATGACCAGGTTGCGCATGTCGTACACGCCGCCACCGTGCTGGATCGGCGTCACGTGGTGGATCTCGTAGCGCGCGTGCCCCGGCGTCTGCTGGGTCGGGTGCACGAACGGGGC
Source organism: Umezawaea endophytica (assembly GCF_025061645.1). GTDB lineage: Bacteria > Actinomycetota > Actinomycetes > Mycobacteriales > Pseudonocardiaceae > Umezawaea > Umezawaea endophytica. The sequence continues at coordinate 115,112 of NZ_JANYMP010000003.1, forward strand.
GTGGCCGTTCTGCATGTTGGCGATGTTACTGGCGCTGAACTGCGAACGCAGGTTCGGATCGTCCGCGACAGCTCTCCAGAAGGACTCCCTGAAGTCGCGCCAGTTGCCGAAGTTCTGGCCTTCCAACTGACGTGCGACCTGGCCGGGGAACGGGCCCGCGTTGCCGTGCGACCCGCGCAGCCACTGGCCGTTGACGTCGCGCATGCCGGCCGACCCGCCTGCTGTGCCCGGCAGGTTCCGCGGGTCGTCGCAGCGCATCAGGCCGAGCGGGTCGATCTCCTGTGCCGGGTTCGGCACGTACGCGCGCGGGTTGGGGCCCGCCGCGAGACCCAGCGGGTCACCGGACTCGTAGCGCCCCGTCTCCGGGCTGTAGTAGCGGAAGTAGTTGTAGTCGAGGCCGCTCTCCCGGTCGTGGTACTGGCCGGGGAACCGCAACGGCGTGTCCACGGCGGCCGTCGCCCGGCAGCCCCACACGGTGCTGTGCGCGTGGTGCGCCAGGTTCCCCGCGGGGTCGACGAGTTCGGCGGGGGCACCGACGAGGTCGGTGACGATGGCGTAGAACCGCTCGTCGAACCACTCCTGGTTCCTGGCGACGCGCTCGGTCTGGCTCACCGGGCGGAACTGGCCCGGTTCCCACTCCCACACCGTGGCGCGGCCCGAGCTGTGCGCCTGCTCGGCCAGCACCGCTCCGTCCCAGGCGAAGTCGACCTGCTCGACCACCGCCGCGCCGTCGAGCCGCTGCTTCGCGACGCGCCTGCCCAGCGGGTCGTACAGGTACCTCCACCGCACTCCGTCCGGCGTGACGACACCGGTGAGCCTGCTGTCGTCGTCCCACTCGTACTGCCAGGTCAACGGTTTCGCGGACAGCCGCTTGTGCTGCCTGCGCACGACGCGGCCCTGCGCGTCGTAGGTGTAGCGGACGTTCCCGGCCCTCCGCAGCAGCGTGCCGGTGTACTCGCGGGGTCCCTGGGTGTCCGGCCGCGGTGACGGCCAGGTGCCGCTGGTGGTGTTGCCCGCGGCGTCGTAGGCGTAGCGCTCGTGCCAGCCGTCGCCGTGCACCGACGTGACGCGGCCAGCGGCGTCGTGGTGGTACCGGCGCGACCCGGACAGCGCGTCCTCGACGGTCGTCAGCAGACCACCCGGCCCGTAGCCGAACGAGCGGCGCTGCAAGACCCGGCCCGCGCCGACCAGGATCTGGGAACGCAGCCGGTGCGCGTCGTCCCACGTCTGCGCGAGCAGAACACCGGTGCCCACCCGGCGTTCGAACTCCCGGCCCGCCGTGTCATAGCTGAAGCGCACCGAGTGGCCCGCCGTGTGCAGCGCCAGCGGGCGCGCGTCCGCGTCGTACTCCCACGTGCTGACGGCCCCCGACGGCGTGCGGCGGGCGACGCGCCTGCCGAGCGCGTCGAGCGTCCAGGTGACCGTGCGGCCGTTGCAGGTCTCGGCGACGACGCGGCCCAGCCCGTCGTGCGACACGACCAGCTCGGAGTTCCCGTTGACCGCGCGCACGATCCGGCAGGCGGGGTCGTGCTCGAACGTCGTGGTGGTGTCACCGGTGCGCCGGGCGACCACGCTGCCGAGCACGTCCCGTTCGTAGCGGGTGGTCCGACCGGCGACCCGGCGTTCGACGAGCTGGCCCGTCGCGTCGTACGCGTACTCGACGACCCGGCCGTCGAAGTCGGTCTCGCGCACCAGCCTGCCCGCCGCGTCGTGGTCGTACGCCCACACCTGGCCCTGCGCGTCGGTGACCCGGACGAGCCGCAACGTCCTGTCGTAGGTGAACTCGTGCCGCGCCCCGTCCGGTCCTGTTTGGACCGACGGCAGGTCGAAGTGGGTGAACTCGGTGCGGCTGGACCGGCCCGCGGCGTCGGTGTGGGAGGTCACGTTGCCCTCGCCGTCGTACGTCCAGTGCTCGGTCTCACCGTCCGCCGCCGATCGGGAGAGCAGCCCACCCTCGACCGTCCACCGGAAGGAGGTGGCGTTGCCCGCAGCGTCCACAATGGACCTCACCCGGCCGAACGCGTCGCGGACGTACCGCGTAGTGCCTCCGCCAGGAGCGGTGACGGACGTGGTCAGCCCCGCGGCGTCCGTCCCGATGAGTCGCACCTGCCCCAGCGCGTCCGTCACCGACGTGGGGTTGCCGTGGTCGTCGTGGCCGATCCGGGTCACCGCGCCCACCGGGTCGGTGATCGTGACGAGGTTGCCGCGCTCGTCGTACTCCCGCCGCCACAGGGCGCCGTCGGGCTCGACGACCGTCAGCGGCTGCCGGAACTCGTTGCGCGCCACGGTGGTCTCGTGCCCGTCCGGCCTCCGCACCGACGTGAGCGCGCCCGAGTCGTCGTAGGTGTAGCGGGTGGTGTGCCCGAGCGCGTCGGTGCGGGACAGCAGGTTGTCGAAGCGGTCCCACTCGCTGACCGCGGCGTTGCCCAGCGGGTCGACCTCGCGCACGATCTGCCGGAGTTCGTTGAGGTGGAACGTCGTGCGCGCGCCGAGCGCGTCGGTGAACACCGTGACGCCGTCGCCGTACTCGAAGGCGCCGTCCATGAACCCGTCGGAGCCGACGTTGCGCACGCAGCGGCCCGCCTCGTCGTAGACGTAGCGGTACCGGGTGCCGTTGCGGTCCTGCCAGTCGGTGACGCGGCCCTCGGCGTCGTAGCCGAAGCGCAGCGGAGCACCGGACGAGTTCACCACCTCGGTCAGCCTGCCGTCGACGTAGCCGAACCGGACCAGCGGGACCTCCGGCTCGATGCTGGTGAGGAACAGCGCGGTGATCAGGCCCTCGGAGGTGTGGACGCCGATCCGGTACCCGCCGGAGTGGCGGATGCCGGTGAGCACGCCGTCGACGTCCCGGTCGAGGTCGATCCGGTGGCCGTTGCGGTCGGTGATGGCGGTCAGCGGCAGGGCCGCGGTGGTGCCTGCGGTGAAGTGCCTGGTGTGCCCGGATTCCGGGTCCGTGACGGCGTAGCCGTCCACCGTGCCGTGCAACGGCCAGCGCGGGCCGACCTCGGGCAGCACCGGTCCCGTCGACGGTCGCTGGTAGACCAGGCGCATGCCGTCGTCCGCGACGAACACGACGCCGAACGCGTCCACCTCCAGCCTCTGGTCCACAGTGGACGCCCAGGACGCGCCGAAGTGGCGGCCGTGCCGGTAGGACGAGAGGTGCGTCCTGGACAGCACGAGCGGGAGCACGCCCGCGAGTTCGACGTCGGTCTGCGGCAGCACCATCTCGCCGCTCGCGACGTCGACCGGGTCGTTGCAGGTGTTGCGCCGGCTCTCCGGTGTGCGGGTGTCGTTGGGGTTGTCGGGGCGGCTCGGCGAGGTGTCCGTGCGGGCGGGGACCGAGGACGGGGACGTGGTGCTCGACGGCGACGTCGTGGCACTGCTGGGAGAGGTCGTGCCTGGGCTGCTCGACGGGGACGTGCTCGGGCTCGACGGGGACGTCGTGGTGCTGCTGGGAGAGGTCGTGCCCGACGTGCTGGAGGGGCTCGTCGTGTCGGGCGAGCTCGAGGTGCTGGAGGGACTCGTGGTCCCCGATGAACCCGTGGTGCTGGAAGGACTTGTCGTGCCGGACGGGCTCGTGGCCCCGGACGGGCTGGTCACGTCGGCGCTCGACGGGCGGACCCCGTCCGGCGCGTGCGGAGCGCCTCCCGCGCCGCGGGCGCTCCTGCGCAGCGAGCCGAGCCCCTTCTGGATGGCGGCCCAGATCTCGTCCAGCCTCTTCAGCAGCGGCATGAGCTTGTTCAGCGACCGCACCAGCTTCTGGATGAAGTCGCTGATCCGGCGCACCCACGTGGCGATCAGCGCGACGGCCTCGGGGACCACGGCCGCGGTGCCGATGCCGAGCGTGCCCGCGATCTGCGCGATCCAGCGCGGGATGCGCGCGAGCAGCGAGGCGACGCAGTCCGCGATCAGGTCGCGCACGGTCTCCCGGACCACGCCGACCAGCACGCCCGCGACCTGGACGACCGTGCCGATGGTGTCGGCGGCCTTCGCCGCGCTCGACAGGTGTTCGGACTGCGCCTTGGCGTTGGCGCGGTAGGCGTCCGCGCTCGCGCCGGTCCACCCGGCCGTGCCAGCGTTGACCTCGGTCACGAAGTCCTGCTGCGCGGTGCCGATCGCGGCGGACACGTTCTTCCACGTCGCGGAGTACGACGCGATCGTGTCCGGGTCCCCCGCCAGCCAGTCCAGCGCGTCCGACAGCGGTTTGACGTGTTCCATCAACCAGGAGACGGCGTAGGACAGCAGGGTGCCGACCGGGTCGGCGATCAAGCCGAGCGCTTCGAGGCCACCACCGGCGAGACCGAGACCGGACTCCAGCCACGAACCCGACGTGATGCCGGACGACAGGTCGTTGACGGACTCCAGGATGCCGATGCCGCTGACCGCGGTCGTGGAGTCCTGGCGTTGCGCGACCAGGGGGTTGCTCATGGCCCGAACGCCTGCCGGTTGGCGTCGTCGACGGCCTGGTACTGCTCGGCCGTCTGCCGCATCTCGGTGGCGGTGAACTCCATCGAGGTGATGGCCTCCGCGATGGCGTCCATGCCGCTCTGCTCGACGGGGTCGACCACCGGCGGGAAGAACTGGCAGATCTGTCCGTACGCCTCCGTGGGGAGGCTCACCGTGCGCGCGGCGTCGAGCGCGGCGGTCAACTGGTCGCGGATGCCGTTGAGCCGGGAGGCGTGCGCCCGCAGCTCACCGGTGACCAACCCAAAGCCGTCGGACATCAGACCCCCTGATTCGCCACTAGTGCAGGATCGAGCCGCCGTCCCAGTCGTCGTCCTCGGCCAGCCCACCGATGGGGCGGTACCCGGCGTCCGGGTCGGGCTGCTGCTCCACCGGTTCCGGGAAGCGCTGCCGGTACCCCTCCACGACGGTGTCGATGGTGGGCTGGTCGTCCCCGATGGTCGCCTGCATGGCTTCCGACACCTGGGCGGCGAGCTTGCCCTGCGCCCGTTGGACGCAGGCCATGACCTGCGCGGCGACCTCGGCGCCCCGGTGTTCGGAGATCCGGTCGGTCAGCTCCAGGTTCGACAGCGCGCCCGAGCTGTTCACGGTCACCCTGACCATTCCGTCCGGCGTCGACTCGGTGGCGCTGACCGCGGACACCGCGGACCCCATCTGCTGGTAGCGCACGGCTTTCTGCTCGGCCTGCCGCGCCCATTCCTCCAGTTGGCGCTCGACCTGCTCCGGGCTCCCGCCACCGATCACGTGCACCTCCCCGCGCCCGTCCCATGGTCGTACGGACCACTTCGCCCCGGCATTTTTCGAGCCAGGATCACACGAACGGACCAAGGGAGGGATCTCCTCGACCGGTGGCGTCGAGGAGATCCCTCCCTTGGTCGGAGGAGTCAGCGGCCGTAGGCCTCCAGCAGGCGCAGCCACACCTCGCTGACGGTGGGGAACGCCGGGACCGGGTGCCACAACCGGTCCAGCGGCACCTCGGCGACGATCGCGATCGTGGCGGCGTGCAGCAGTTCCGCGACGTCCGGGCCCGCGAGCGTGAAGCCGACGACCACCTGCCGGTCCTCGTCGACGACCATTCGAGCGTGGCCCCGGTAGCCCTCGGCGTGCAGGGAGGACGCGGCGACCGCGGCCAGGTCGTGGTCCACCACGCGAATCCGCAGCCCGGCGGCCTCGGCGGCGGCAGCGGTCAGGCCCACCGACGCGATCTCCGGTTCGGTGAACACCACCTGCGGCACCGCGCGCTCGTCGGCCGTCGCCACGTGACGACCCCACCGGCCGTCCTCGACCGCTGTGCCCTTCGCGCGGGCCACGATCACGTCACCCACCGCGCGAGCCTGGTACTTGCCCTGGTGGGTAAGGAGAACACGGCGGTTCACGTCACCGGCGGCGTACAGCCAGCCCCCGTCGAGCGGTTCACCACCACCGTCGACGACCCGCAGCGTGTCGTCGACCTCGAGCCAGGCGCCCGGCTTCAGGCCGATGCCGTCCAGGCCGATGTCCGCGGTGTTCGGCGTGCGGCCGATCGCCACCAGGAGTTCGTCGGCGTCCACCTGCTCACCGGTGGTGAGCGTGATGGACACCGTTCCGTCGTCGTTGCGCTTCACGGACCCGGCCTCGGCGCCGACGCGCACCGAGACACCCTTGTCCCGCAACGACTCCACGACCAGCTCGCCGGCGAACGGTTCCGCGAGGTGCAGCACGCCGTCGCGGGCCAGCACCGTCACCGACGATCCGAGGCCTGCGAACGCGGTCGCCATCTCCGACGCCACGACACCGCCGCCGATGACCGCGAGCCTGCCGGGGACGCTGCTCGCGGCGGCCGTTTCCCTGCTGGTCCACGGTTTCGCGTCGCGCAGGCCGGGGATGTCCGGGACCAGCGCACCGCTCCCGGTCGCCACGACCACGGCGTGCCGCGCGGTCAGCGAGGTCGTGGAGCCGTCCGCGCCGGTCACCTCCACCACGCGGGCGGACCTGATCCGGCCGTGACCGCGGTGCAGCGGAACGCCGATCTGCTCCAGCCAGGACGCCTGGCCGTCGTCCTGCCAGTTCGAGGCGAACGCGTCGCGGCGGCGGAGCACGGCCGCCACGTCCAGTTCACCCGTCACGGCCTCCCGCGCGCCGGGCACCTGCCGGGCGGCCCGCAGCGCGGCGCCGCTGCGCAGCAGCGCCTTCGTCGGCATGCACGCCCAGTAGGAGCACTCGCCGCCGACCAGTTCCCGCTCGACGACGGCAGCGGTCAAACCGCCCCGCACCACCCGGTCCGCGACGTTCTCGCCGACCGGGCCCGCGCCGATGATCACGACGTCGTACGTGGTCGTGCCCACGTCAGCTCTCCTTGGCGGAGCGGCCGAGGCGCAGCGCCGAGACGAGGAAGAAGACGCCGCCGAGCACCGCGTAGCCCGCCACGTTGGTCAGCACCGCGTTCGGCGCGGACGCCCCCGCGATGAACGACCCGCCCGCCAGCACGGAGATGCCCCCGCTGAGGATCATCGGCCACTGGCCGCCCATCTTGCGGCGGCCGAGCGCCACGGCCAACTGCACGAGCCCGGAGACGATCGCCCAGGCACCCCACACGCGCAGCACCGCCGGGACACCGGACGCACCGGCGACGGCCAGGCCGATGGCGGCGAGCGAGCTGATCGCGATGTTCACGTACAGGCCGACCGGCGATCCGGTGACGCGGGACGACCGGGCGTCCACGACCGCCGCGCCGACGTCGAACAGCGGGTAGATGACGACCAGGGCGATGCCGAGCGCTCCGACCTCCGCCTTGGTGGCGAACAGCAGGCCCGCCCAGACGATGGCGAACGCGAACCGGACGAAGTACAGCCGACGCAGTGCCGGGGCGAACCCGCTGGTGGCGGGCGAGTCAAGGGTGGTCACGATGATCCTTTCCAGGGTGTGCACCGGTGGGCGGCGGTGCCGTCCGACGTCGGGAGCGACGATCCGCTGAAGACTTCCGCTGCGATACCGAACGTTCTTTCTTGGACCAGTATTGCCACGACGGCTCAGCCTTGTCAAGACAGAACGTTCTATCCCCCTCGGCGGGACTGCGACGCCGTGGACCCACACGACAGCAGTCACCCGACGCGCGGCATCAAGACCCCGCGAAAGCGCTTTCCACACACAGAACCGTTGCGGCACAGGCGATCACGCGGACACGGGAACGCTCCCGAAACCACGCCGCCAGCACGGTTTTCCAGAGTTGTATGTAGCGATCACTCTACAACGTTCGCGACACGTCGGCCACCGGCGGCCCGGATCGAAGCCGCGGTTACCGCTTCCGCTTCCCGCCGCGCTGCTCCGCCAGACCGCGGACCAGGGCGACGAACGGGGCGACCTGCGAGGTGTAGGAGATGCCGTCGAAGCTGTTGGTCACCGAGAGGCCGTCCGTCAGCGCTCGCCCGAGAACGGCCAGTTGCTTGACGACGGCCTCGCCCTCCTCGCCGCCGTTCGGCGCGAAGACGGGGGTGAGGGCGTCCACCCAGGACGCGTGGGCGTAGTCCCGGATGCGGCGCACGGTCGCGTGGACCGCCTCGGACTCCATCTGGAGGCCGACGCTCATGGCGACCAGGAGGCGCAGGTAGTCCGGTCGCTCGTCGAGGGACCGGCACGCCGCCGTGAACCACGCCTCGAGGCGCTCGACCGGTGCCAGGCCGTCGAACGAGGACGGGCTGGGGAACAGGGAGTGCAGCTCGCCGAAGGTGCGGTCGAGGAGCGCCGCCAGCACACCGAGCTTGTTCCCGAAGTGGTAATAGATCGAGCTGGCCGGGAGCCCGGACCCCGCGCACAGGTCCGAGATGGCCATGCCGTCGTAGCCCTTCTCGTCGATGAGGGCACGGGCCGCGTTCAAGATGACCTCACGGCTGTTCAGGCCGGCAGCGGACGGCGCGGAGCCGGGATCCCTCACCATGCGGCCATGATAGGTCCGCCCCACCGGGCGCCCATGATCAGGTCGACGTCAGGCGGGGTCGGACTGGGCGTGGGTCTTCACGAGTCCCTCGACTCCCCGCAGGAAGGTTTCGCAGACCAGGTCCGGGTCGAACAGGCAACCAGAGGCCATGGCGCCGTCGCGCAGCATAACGAAGTGCCGGGCGGCGGGCTCGGCCGACTCCTCCCGGACGCGCGCCAGCAGTTCCGCGACCGTGTCCAGGAACCACTGCCGGTGGGCGAGGACGGCCTGGTGCACCGGGTGGCCGGGATCGGAGTACTCCGCCACGGCGTTCAGGAAGGCGCACCCGCGAAAGCCCTGCGACCGGATGCCCGCCGCGATCGACTCGGCGACGGCGCGCAGGACGTCGGCGGGCGGCAGCCCGCCTGCGACGGCCGCGACCACCTGACCGCGGATGGCCTGGTCGGCGGCGCTCAGGTAAGCGAGGACGAGGTCCTCCTTGCCGGGGAAGTGCCGGTAGAAGGTGGCTCGCGTGACCTGCGCCTCGGCCAGGATCCGGTCGACCCCGACGGAGTGGATGCCCTCCGCGTAGAAGATCCCGCTCGCCGTGGTGAGCAGCCGGGTTCGCGCCTCGGACGGCCTGCTCTCAAGTTCACCGCGCACCATCGGACCATAATAGCGAAAGAACGTTCGGTCTTCCATTCGGCCGACTCGGCGCGGGAGTGCGCGAGGTCCGTATCGTGGTCGCGGTGAACCCGTCGATGCGAGAGCGGCTGCTAGAGGCCGCGACCGAACTCTTCTACGCGCAGGGCCTTCGAGCGGTCAGCGCCGACAAGGTCATCGATCGGGTGGGCACCACGAAGGTGACGTTCTACCGGCACTTCAGGACCAAGGACGACCTGATCGTGGCGTACCTGGAGCAGACGGCCGCCCTGGAGCGCCAGAGCGTCGGAGGGGCCATCGCCAAGGCCGACGGCGACGTCGACGAGGCGCTCCGGTTCATCGGCGAGGAGATCGGGAAAGCGGCCTGCGCTCCGGGATTCCGCGGGTGCGCCTTCATCAACGCCGCCGCCGAGTACCCCGACCCCGAGAGCCCCGTGCGCCGGGTCGTGGACGCTCACCGGTCCTGGTACCAGAGGACGCTCGACCAGCTCATCTCCCCGCTCGACCTGCCGGACCGGGCCACCGCCGCCGAAACGCTCCTCCTGCTGCGCGACGGCGCCATGATCGCCGGCTACCTCGGCGAACCGAGCCGCACGGCCGACGCGTTCCTGCGGGGCTGCGACGCCGTGATCCACGGCGGCAGGCGCTGACCGCCCCTCCACAGTGGAGCGACGGTGGCCGTGACCGGACGGGGTCACGGCCACCGAACCGTGATCAGGCGACGGAGGCTTCGAGCGTCACCGGGACGTTGCCGCGGGTGGCGTTGGAGTAGGGGCAGCCCACGTGCGCGGCCTCGACGAGTTCGTCAGCGGTGCCCTGGTCCAGTCCGGGGAGCTGGACGTGGAGCGCGGCGCTGAGGCTGAAGCCGCCTTCCGGGGTGGGGTGCACGCTCACCCGCGCCACCACCGAGGAGTCGTCGATCCGCACCTTCCGCTGCCCCGCGACGAGCTTGAGCACCGAGTGGAAGCACGAGGACCACCCCACCGCGAACAACTGCTCGGGGTTGGTCGCGCCGCCGGGACCACCCAGCTCCTTCGGAAGCGCCAGCGAGACGTCGAGCAGCCCGTCGTCGGTGCGCCCGCGACCTCCCGCCCGGCCGTTGCCGGTCGAGGTCGCGGTCGCCGTGTACAGGGATTCGGCCATGAGTGGCTCCTCAGGTAGACGAACTAGTAACTCTACCAACTGAACGTAGCAGTGCCTGACGCCGAACACCACGCCCGCCCCCGCACGGGAAACCCCAAGCCTGACTGGAAGACGGCGCGATCACCTCCCGTTGGCGATGACCTATGGTGGACGTACCAGTTCGTCTACCCCGACGATCCGCATCGCCATCGGCAACCCGCCCCAGCCCCGCTAGTGACAACGGACATCTCAGGCGTTACGTTGTAGCGTACGTTACATACAGGAGGTCGAATGCCAGGTCAGACGGTCGCCGGAGAGCAACGGAAAGCCCCCAAACCCGTGCTCGTGCTGCTGCACGGCGGAGGCCCCGGCGTCGACGCGAGGAGCAACTGGCGCACGGTGCGGCCCCGCCTCTCCGAGCGCTTCGACTGCGTCGCGCCCGACCTGCTCGGCTTCGGCAGCCAGGTCGTGCTGGCGGCGGCGGAACAGGACCTGCCGCGAGGTCCGACGGCCTGGGCGCGGGCCCGCGCCCGCCAGGTCCTGCAACTCCTGGACCGGATGGGCTTGGCGCGCGTCCACGTCCTGGGCAACTCGGCCGCGGGCGGAGCCGCCGCGCTGGCGCTGCTGGCGACGGCACCCGACCGGGTCGAGAAGACGATCGTCATGGGCGGCGCGGGCACGGGTCCACTTCCACCGCGCGTCCCCTTCTACGACGACCCGACGCGGGACTCGATGAGGGCGGCGCTGGGCCGCCTCGTCGCCGACGAGCACGACCACCCGGACCTCCTCGAAGAACTCACCGGCTACCGGCACGCGCAGGCGCTGCGGCCCGGTGCCGAGGTGGCGTTCCGCGCCATGTTCCTCCCCGACGCCGCAGAGGTCCCGCGACTCGACCTGTCCACTGTCGACAGTCCGGTCCTGGCCCTGCACGGCGAGCGGGATCGCGTCGCGCCGGTCACAGTGTCGGAACGCCTCGTGGCGGCGCTCCCCCAGGCCCGCCTCGAGGTCGTCGAGGGGGCGGGCCACTGGATCCACGTCGACCGCCCGGACGAGTTCTGCGGTCACGTAGAGAGGTTCCTCGCACCATGAGCGGCACAGGTGACGACGTCGGCGTCCTCGTGGTGGGGGCGGGCCCGACCGGACTGACCCTCGGTCTCGACCTCGCGCGGCGCGGGGTTCCGTGCCGGATCGTCGAGGCCACGACCGAACGCGCCGCGAACCCGCGCTGCAACACGACTTCGGCGCGCTCGATGGAGATCTTCCGCCGGCTGGGCGTGGCCGACGACGTGCGCGAGGCCGGTCTCCCCCGCGACCACCCGACCTCGATCCAGTACCGCACCACCCTCCGGGGCCCGGAGATCCACCGCATCCCGCTCCCCTCGTCCGGCGCGGTGCTGGAGGGCCTCGGGCGCGAGGGGTGGCCGACGCCGGAGCCGCAGCACCGGATCTCCCAGCTCTTCCTGGAACCCATCCTGGAGCGGCACGCCGACCGCGCCCCCGGCCTGACCGTCGAGCGCGGGTGCAGGCTGGTCGACCTGCGGCAGCACGCGGACCACGTCGAGGCGACCGTGGAGTCCGACGGGCGGACCAGGACCCTCCGGTGCGAGTACGTGGTGGGCTGCGACGGCGCCCACAGCGTCGTGCGGCGCCACCTCGGCGTTCGGTACCGCGGTGTCGAGGCGATCCGGAGGTTCGTGTCGACCTTCGTGCGGTCGCCCGAACTCGGTCGCCTGGCGGCGCGGGACCCGGCCTGGACCTACTGGACCTTCGGCCGCAGGCCGTCGGCCCTCATCGCCGTCGACGGGGAGGACCTCTGGCTCAACCACGTCGCCTTCGACCCGGACCACGACACCGACGCCGAGGACCCCGAACAGCTCCTCCAGGAGGCCGTGGGCGGTCCCGTCGAGCACGAGGTGCTGGGGGTGGTCCGGTGGACGGGCCGCCAACTGGTCGCCGACGGCTACCAGCGGGGCAGGGTGTTCCTGGCTGGCGACGCGGCGCACCTCTGGATCCCGGTCGGCGGGTTCGGGATGAACGCCGGGATCCAGGACGCCGCCACGCTCGCGTGGATGCTGGCCGCCGTGCACCGGGGGTGGGCCCCGACCGCGCTGCTGGGCGCCTACGAGCTGGAGCGGAAGCCCGTCGGGGAGCAGTTCGCCGACGCCGTGGGCAGAGCGGCGCGCGCCTCGCTCGCCGAGGTCTCGCCCGACATCCACCTCCCCGGCACCGCGGGCGACCTCGCGCGCGCTGACCTCGCGCGGCGGCTGGCGACGACCGAACCGCACCGGTACTCCCCCGACGGCTTCAGTTTCGGCTACCACTACGCGGACTCGCCGATCGTGCTCGGCGGTGACGCGCGGCCACCCGTGGACCTGGGCACCTACGACCGCGTGGCACGACCGGGCTTCCGCCTCCCGCACGTCTGGTTCCCCGACGGGCGGTCGGTCCTCGACGTGCTCGGCCCGGACTTCACGCTCGTCCGGACCGGCGGCGGGACCGACGTCAGCGCCTGGGAGACCGCCGCCGCGGAACTCGGCGTCCCCCTGACCGTGCTCGACCTCCCGGAGCGGTGGCCGAAGCACTACCCGTCCGACCTCGTCCTCGTGCGCCCCGACCAGCACGTCGCCTGGATGGGAGCCACCCACGACCGGCCCGGCGAAGTCCTCGGGACCGCGACCGGCAGGTTTCTCCCACCCCCGACGCCGTAACAGCAAGCAGGAGAAGCACATGGCATACGCACTAGGGATCGACGTGGGTGGCACCTTCACCGACGCCGTCGCCTCGGACGGCGTGGACCGGATCGTGTCGGCCAAGACCCACACGACCCCGCCGAACCGGGAGGTCGGCGTCCTGCGCGCCATCGAGGAGCTCGCCGCCGAACTCGGCGTCGAGGTGGGCGAACTGCTCGCGCAGACAGACTTCATCGCGCACGGCACGACGGCCTCGATCAACGCGCTCGTCCAGGGGACGGTGGCCGACGTCGGGCTCATCGCCACCAAGGGCCACCGCGACTCGATCTACATCATGAACGCGGAGGGCCGCACGCTCGGCCGGTCGGCCCACGAGATCCAGGACACGCTCCGGCAGCGCAAGCCCGCCCCGCTCATCCCGAAGTACCGGGCCCTGGAGGTCACCGAGCGGATCGACCACGCGGGCAAAGTCCTCGTCCCCCTCGACGAGGACGAGGTCAGGCGGGTCGCGCGGGCGCTGGTGGAGCAGGGCGTCGAGGCCATCGCCGTGTGCCTGCTGTGGTCGTTCAAGAACCCCGACCACGAGCGGCGGGTCCGCGAGCTGGTCCACGAGGTCGCACCCGACCTGTACGTCACGCTCTCCTCCGACGTCAGCCCGCGCATCCGCGAGTTCGCCCGGACGTCGACGACGATCATGAACGCCCAGGTCGGACCGCGGCTGCGCACCTACCTGGAACCGCTGCGGCGGCAGCTCGAGGATGGCGGGCTGAAGGGGCCGCTGCTGGTCATGCAGAGCGAGGGCGGCACGATCACCGCCGAGCGCGCGCCCGAGCACGCCATCACGACGATCGGTTCGGTCCTCTCCGGCGGTGTGATCGGTGGCCTGCGCCTGGCCGAACAACTCGGGCACCGCAACGTCATCACGACCGACGTCGGCGGCACCACGTTCCTGGCCGGGCTCATCGTCGACGGCGAACCGCTGATGGCGCCCGGCTCCATCGTCAACCAGTTCCCGATCAACGCGGCGACCATCCGCGTGCACACCATCGGCTCGGGCGGCGGCGCGCTCGCGTCCGTGGACGCCGGGGGCAACCTGCGGCTCGGCCCGCGGAGCGCCGAGGCGGTCCCCGGCCCAGCCTGCTACGGCAACGGCGGCACCAGGCCGACCAACACCGACGCGAACCTGGTGCTGGGCGTCCTCGACGAGCGCGGGCTGCTCGGCGGGCGCAAGCCGTTGCGGAAGGACCTCGCCAGGGAAGCCATCCGCGAGCACGTCGCCGAGCCGCTCGGCCTCACGGTCGAGGAGGCGGCGATAGCGATCCACGAGGTGCAGAACGCCCAGGCGGGTGACCTGCTGCGCCGTGCCGTGGTGCAGGCGGGGTACGACCCGCGGGACTTCGTCGCCTACGCGTTCGGCGGCGCGGGCCCCGCGCACTGCGCCGGCTACTGCCGGGACCTGGGCGTGCGGGAGGTCGTCGTGCCGCTCGGCCCGGTCGCGTCCGCGTTCTCGGCGTACGGGCTCGCGGCGTCGGACGTCGTGGTGAGCGCCGAACTCTCGGACCCCTCCACCTTCCCGGTCGACCCGGCCGTGCTCGAAGCGCACTACGCCCGGCTGCGGGCCGAGCTCGACCGGGCGCTCAACCGGCAGCAGGTGAAGTTCCAGGACGTGGTCCTGCACCGGGAGGTCGACCTCCGCTACTCGATGCAGGTCTACGAGCTCTCGGTCCCGGTGCCCGACGGCGCGTTCACCGAGCGCACCGGGCAGGAGGTCCTGGACCGCTTCGAGGAGCAGTACGAGCGGATCAACGGTTCCGGCGCCGGCTACCGCGAAGCGGGCGTCCAGGCCATCACCTACCGCATGCGGGCCAAGGCGAGCCTCGGTTTCCCGGTCGCGCTGCCGGAGATCGACGAGGCGGACGGGCCGGACCCGTCGGCGGCGCTGCTCGAACGGCGCCCGGTGTGCCTGGACTCGCAGATCGGCTACGCGCCGACCCCCGTCTACGACTACTCGCGGCTGCGGGCCGGGCACGAGATCGCCGGTCCGGCGGTCGTCGACGTGCCGACCACGGTCGTCGTCATCCCGGCGGGCGTCCTCGGACGCGTCGACCGCCTCGGCAACCTCGTCATGAGCTACCAGTGAGGACATCGGCCATGCGCACCACCATCCCCGGCTCGGAGGCGTTCACCAGCCGCCCCGTGCCCCGTGAGGAGCTGCTGGAGCAGATCTCGCCCGACCTCGTCCTGCACCGGGTCGACGACCGGCGGGTCGACGACGTCAGCGCCCTCACCTACGAGGTCGTCCGCCACCGGCTGTGGGCCATCACGCAGGAGATGGGCGAGACCCTGCGCAGGATGTCGGGATCGCACGTGGTCACCGAGTCCAACGACTACAACTTCTCGATCTGCGACGAGATCGGCGACCAGGTGCAGGTCGGCACCTACAACATCGGCCTGATCGGCTCCATGGACCTGGCCATCTTCTGGACCCTGCGGAACCGCAGCGACAACCCCGGGATCGCCGAAGGCGACATGTTCCTGTGCAACGACCCGTGGATCGGCGGGGGCCTGCACCAGAACGACGCCGCGGTCCTCGCGCCGATCTTCCACGAGGGCAAGCTGTTCGGCTGGACGACCGCCATCGCGCAC
The DNA here is from genome assembly GCF_025061645.1 of Umezawaea endophytica. Classification (GTDB taxonomy): domain Bacteria; phylum Actinomycetota; class Actinomycetes; order Mycobacteriales; family Pseudonocardiaceae; genus Umezawaea; species Umezawaea endophytica. The sequence continues at coordinate 130,589 of NZ_JANYMP010000003.1, forward strand.
CAGGTGGACCTCGGCGGGTCTCGCCCCGGATCGTTCAGCCCGTCCGCGCAGGACGTGTTCGGCGAAGCGGTCCCCACCCCGCCCATCAAGGTCGTCCGGAACGGGGTGCTGCAACGGGACGTCGCCGACGCGTGGGTGCGGAGGTCACGGCTGCCGCACCTCGTCGGGCTCGACCTGCGGGCCAAGATCGCGGCGAACAAGAACGCCGCGGACGGCGTGCTCAGGCTCATCGCCAAGTACGGCGCCGACGCGGTCAAGACGGTCATGCGGCGGATGATGGACGACGCCGAGACCCGGCTGCGGGCCAAGCTCACCGCCCTGCCGGACGGCACCTGGTCCGCCGTGGGCTACCAGGAGCAGTCGCGGACCGGTGACCGCGGCCTGCACGCCATCAAGGTGGCGATGACCAAGGAGCACAACCGGCTCGTCTTCGACTTCCGCGGGACCGCCGAGCAGACGGGGATCATCAACTGCCCCTACCCCGGTCTGCGGGCGGGCATCGTGTTCACCCTGCTGCCGCTGCTCGCGGGGGACATCCCCTGGGCGGCGGGCGGCCTCATGCGCTGCTTCGAGATCGTCACCGACGAGCACACCATCACCAACGCCTCGTTCCCGGCCGCCGTCGGCAAGGGACCGTTCGGCCCGGCGTGGGGCGCGGGCAACCTCGTGGCCGAGGTGCTCGCGAAGATGCTGGACGCCGAGCCCGCGCACCGCGACGACGTCCAGTCGATCTGCAACGGCACGACCGACCTGTGCGTCGTGTCGGGCGTCGACGTGCGCGGCGGCGGCCGGAAGGGCTTCATCTCCCCGATCTTCGACGTCATGGCGGGCGGGTACGGCGCCCAGGTCCACCACGACGGTGTCGACACCGGTGGTCGGCTGATCATCCCCTCCGCGCGGGCGCCCGACGTCGAGATGACCGAGTACCTCTACCCGCTGGTCGCGCTCTGGCGTCGCGAGCAGATCGACTCGGGCGGTCCCGGCAGGCAGCGCGGCGGCATGAGCGGGTCCGTCTGCTACGTGCAGCACCCGGACCAGACCGAGCCGATGTCCCTGGTGGTGTCCGGGACCGGGAAGGTGGCGAACCAGAACGTCGGCCTCGCGGGCGGCTACCCAGGCAACTCGCAGCTCGACCTCGTCGTCCGAGGCATCGACCTGCCCCAGCTCAAGGGAGCGGTGACCATCCCCTCCGGGCTCGGTGAGCTGGGAGGGGAGACCGAGGTCCTGCCCTGCGAGGGCGAGTCGACCCTGGGCCGCGGCGACGCGCTGTACCTGCACTGGCAGGCGGGCGGGGGGTACGGCGACCCGCTGCTCCGCCCCGCCGAGGGCGTGCGCGAGGACGTCGCGCAGTTCCGCGTCTCGACCGCCGCCGCGCGGGACGTCTACGGGGTGGTGCTGCGCGGGGGTTTCGAGGTCGATCCCGACGCCACCGCGCTGGCGCGCCAGGAACTGTTGCGGCGCCGGGCGGTGGACGCGGGCCTCCCGGACGTGCCGGGGCGGGCCGCGTCCGGTCGACCGGAGCCCGGCCGCCGCCTCGACGACAACCTCGCCGTGGTGGACTCGGCGGACGGCCCGTCGGTCGCCTGCGCGCACTGCGGCACGGTCATCGGTCCCCTCGCGGACGGCGCGTTCTTCTCGTCGCTGGCCCGCCGCGACGCGCCCCCGAGCGAAGCGGGGCCGCACATCTGGTCGGACCCTTCGGTGTACACCGACGTCCCGATCGTCTTCCGCCAGCTCTTCTGCCCGACGTGCCTCGTGGCCGTCCACTCCCGCGTGGTGCCGGTCGACCACCCGCTGCCCGCCGACGTCTTCAGGTCGTTCGGATGACGGCCGGGCGGGGTCGGGCGCTGGTGCGGGTCGACGGGCTGACCAAGTCCTTCGGCGCCACCCGCGCACTGGACTCCGTGAGCCTCACCATCCACCCCGGCGAGGTGCTGGCGGTGGTGGGGCACAACGGGTCCGGCAAGTCGACGCTGGTCAAGATCCTGGCGGGCTTCCACACGGCGGACGGCGGTTCCATCGGCCTGCGGGACGGGGCGGGACCGCCGACGGAGCTGCGGTTCATCCACCAGGACCTCGGCCTGGTGGAGACCATGTCGACCCTGGAGAACCTCGGTCTCGGCGGCAGGCACGGCCGATCGCCGTGGCTGCCGCTGCGCAGGGCGGCCGAACGACGCGTGGCCCGGCAGCTCGTCGGCCAGTTCGGCGTCGACTTCGACGTCGACGCGCCGGTGCGGGAGCTGTCGCCCGCGGAACGGACGATCGTCGCCATCGCCCGTGCCTTGCAGGGCTGGGACGAGGCCGAGACCATGCTGCTGGTCCTGGACGAGCCGACGGCCGCGCTGCACGGCGCGGAGGTCGAGCGGCTCATGGCGGTCGTGCGGCGGGTCGCCGAGCGCGGCGCGGGCGTCCTGTTCATCTCGCACCGGCTCGACGAGGTGTTGGGCGTCGCGGACACCGTGCTGGCGCTGCGGAACGGCCGGGTCGTCGGTCACCTCCCCTGTTCCGACACCGACTACGCGGGACTGGTGGACCTGGTCGCGGGAGGGTCCGTCGACTCGCTGGAGCGCCGGGACACCGAGCGCGGGGCCGCGGTCCTGCGGGTGCGCGGTCTGGCGGGCCGGTCGATCCGTGGCCTCGACGTCACCGTGCACGCGGGGGAGATCGTCGGCGTCGCCGGGATCCTGGGGTCCGGGCGGGACGAGCTGTGCGCCATGGTCTTCGGCGGACACCCGCGCGACTCCGGCGTGGTCGAGCTGGCGGGCCACCCGCTCGCGCCCGGCGACCTGCGGGGCGCTATCCGCCGGGGCGCGGCCTTCGTGCCGGGCGACCGGCACCAGGACGGCGCCGTGATGACCATGACCGGCGTCGAGAACCTCATGGCCGTGCGGGTCCCCGGCGCGGAGAGCCGCTGGCGGCGGCTCCGGAAGGGCCACGAGGCCCGCGAGGCGGCGACGTGGTTCTCCACCTGCGGTGTCGTCCCGGCCGCGCCCGAGATGGAGCTGGCCCGGTTCAGCGGCGGCAACCAACAGAAGGTCGTGCTGGCCAAGTGGTTGCGGACGCGACCGCGGTTGCTGCTGCTCGAAGAACCCACCCAGGGCGTGGACGTCGGGGCGAAGGCCCTGATCCACCGGCTGATCGCCACCACGGCGGGCGAGGGCACGGCCGTGCTCGTCGCCTCGTCCGAGGCCAAGGAACTCGCGGAACTGTGCGACCGCGTCCTGGTCCTCGCCGACGGGGTGCTCGTCGCCGAACTCCAGGGCGCCGACCTGACGGAGTTCCGGGTCCTCCACGCGAGCGTGCCCGCATGAGCGCCCCGCGCACCGCACCGGACCGGAGCACGAAGAACCCCGAAGAGAGCGAAGGCATGACCGTCACCGATGCCCCACCGCGGCAGGACTTCCGGCGCGGCCTGCGTCGCACGCTCGCGTTCCGCAACATCAGCGCGCTCTACATCCTCGCCGTCATGATCGCCGTGTTCTCCGTCCTCGCGCCCGAGACGTTCCCGACGGTCGACACGGTCCGGATCATCCTCACCGACCAGGCGCTGACCGCGATCCTGGCGGTGGGGCTCGTCATCCCGCTCGCGGCGGGCACCTTCGACCTCTCGATCGGCTCCCAGCTCGGGCTGGCCGCCATCGTCGTCGCCTGGCTGCTGGGCGTGCAGGGCCTCGGCCTGTGGACCTCTGTCCTGCTCACCCTCGCGATCGGCGCCGTCGTGGGCCTGGTGAACGGACTGCTCATCGTCAAGGCGAAGATCAGCTCGTTCATCACCACGCTCGGCATGAGCTCGATCATCCTCGCGGTGGTCTCCTGGGTGTCCCACGACGCCCAGATCCTCGACCTCGGTCAGGACTTCCAGGAGGTCGCGACCCACCAGGTGCTCGGGATCTCGACGTCGGTGTACGTGATGGTCGTGCTCGCCGCGGTCGCCTGGTACGTGCTCGACAACACCCACCTCGGACGCGCGGTCCACGCGACCGGCGGGAACGCCGGGGCGGCGAGGCTGTCCGGCGTGCGCACCGACGCGGTCGTGGTGCTGGGCCTGGTGTCCTGCTCGCTGCTCGCCGCCGTCGCGGGCGTCCTGCTCAGCTCGTCGCTGGCCACCGGCGACCCCACCGTCGGCCCCGGCTACCTGCTCCCGGCCTTCGCCGCCGCGTTCCTGGGGTCCACCCAGTTCCGCGACGGGCGGTTCAACGTCCTGGGCACGGTCGTCGCGGTGTACGTCCTCGCGACCGGCGTCAAGGGCCTCCAGCTCGCCGGGGCCCCGGTGTGGATCCCCGAACTCTTCAACGGTGTCGCGCTGCTCGTCGCGGTGGCGGTGACCCGGCTGCGCAAGTCCGGCGGCCGCGCGCGCGAGACCGCCTGATCGCCCGATCCCGTTCCCCACCACCACTCCTCGCACAAGGACGGCACATGAGAACACGCATGCTCGCGCTCAGAAGCACAGCCGTGGTCGCGGCGGTCGCGCTGGTGTCCGCCTGCGGCAGCAGCGGCTCCACCACCTCCAGCGCCGCCATCCCGGCGGACGCGCGGAAGCGGGCGCAGGACATCATCGCGCCGCTGATCGGCCGTCCGAGCGACTTCCCCATCACCGAACCGCTCAAGTCACCGGTTCCCTCGGGCACCCGCATCGCGTACATCGACAACGGCAACGCTCTGGTGTCCTTGGTCTACAAGTTGATGCAGCCCGCGGCAGAGCAGCTCGGGGTCGAGCTGTACGCGGTCCGCGCGGGCACGTCGGCCAGCGGCGTCCAGAGCGCCTTCAGCACGGTCGTGCAGCAGCGCCCCGCGGCGGTCATCAACACCGCCATCGACCCCGCGCTGTGGAACAACCAGCGCCAGGAGCTCGTGGCCGCGGGAATCCCGGTGGTGTCACTGGGAACGGTCGCGGGCGCGGACTCAGGGCTCGTGCAGCCGAACGGGACGGCGGCCTTCGAGAGGCAGGGCCGCCTCCAGGCCGCCTGGCTGGTCGCCAACAGCGAGAAGGCGGTCCACGCGGTCCTGTACGAGCACAGCGAGATCGCGTACGGATCGGCGGTCAAGCGCGGCTTCGAGAGCGAGTTGGAGGAACTCTGCCCCGACTGCACGTCGCGGGTCGTGCAGATCCCGATCACCGAGGTCGGGAACAAGGCCCCGGAACGGATCGTGAGCGACCTGAGGGCGAACCCGGACACCGGCGCGGTCGTCTTCCAGTCCTCCGCGGCGGCCACCGGCCTGCCCGCCCGGCTCAAGGTCGCGGGCCTCACGAACATCAAGATCGTCGGCGCCAACCCCGTGCCGACCAACCTCCAGTACCTCAAGGACCAGCAGGCCACCGTGGAGCTGGGCGCGGACCTCAACACCCTGGCGTGGACCGCCGTCGACACCGCCGCCCGCCTGATCGTCGGGCAGGCGCCGCAGCGGAACGTGCTGGACGGGGAGGCGCTGGTGCAGCAGTTCCTGCGCCCGGAGGACATCACGTTCGACCCGACGCTCGGCTTCTCCGCCTACCCGGACGTGGCCGCCCGCTTCAAGACGCTCTGGGGCAGGTGAGATCGGCACGGGCGCGCGACGACCGCCGCCCCGACACCGCGGTCGCGGAGTCGGGGCGGCGGTTCACGTCGACGGCGGAGCCGTCAGGGACGGGTGGGGCTCGCGAACGGGTTCGCATCGGTGTGGCGGTGGCCCCACACGTCGGAGGTGCCGAAGTCGTGGGCGACCCAGTCGTCCCCGACCTCGATGCCGCCCCACCCGATCTCCAGGTGGAACCCGCTGGGGTTGCGCACGTAGAAGGAGACCGCCCTGTCGTTCATGTGACGGCCGAGGCTGATCGAGATCGGCACGTCGTTCGCCTGCGCGCGGTCGAACGCCCGGCCGACGTCGTCGAGCGAGCCGTGCTCGATCTCCAGGTGGTGGATGGACGTGGTCTCGGCGCTCGCTAGTGCGATGCTGTGGTGGGTGGTGTTGCACCGGAAGAAGAACAGGCCCGGCGCGCGGTAGTCGGTCAGCTTGAACTCCAGCACCGACTCGTACAGGTCGCGCAGTTCGTCGAGCTTCGGGCTGGCGAGGACCAGGTGCCCGAGCCCGGTGACGCCAGGGGTGGCGTCCGCGGGGCGCACCGGCCGGGGGTGGGTCCTGGCTTGGCCGAGGACGATCTCCACCCGGTAGCCGACGGGATCGGTGAACCAGCGGAGCCGGGTGGCCCCGCGCAGCCGCGCTTCCTCGGCCGTGCCCTCCTCGACGGCGAACCCGGCGTCGGTCAGCCGCCGGGTCAGGCGGTCCAGCTCGGGAGCCGTGTCGACCACCCAGCCGATGTGCCGCGGGCTGTCCTCGGTGGACCGGTACAGCGCCAGCCGGTACTCGACGTCGTCGAGCGCGGCGAGGACGACCTCCTCGGTGCCGAACTCCACGGTGGCGCTCTTGACGCCCAACGTGCGGTCGAACAGGGTCGTCCAGGCCTCGACGTCCGTCGTGTTGAGCCCGACGTACCCCAGTTTGCTGATACCCACCGGTGATCTCATCCTTCCGCGGCGGCGGCCGTGACGCCGCCCGACAGGAACTCGCGAACGACGTGGTTGAACTCGGGAGCCCGCTCGTACTGCACCCAGTGGCGGCAGTGCGGGAGGACCCTCAGCTCCGCGTCGGGGATGCCCTGGAGGATCCTGGTCGCCCAGGACAGCGGGACGGTCTGGTCCTCGCGCCCCCACAGCAGCAGCGTGGCCGCCCGGACGCGCGGGAGGTCGGGGGTCAGGTCGCCGAAGTTCGGCGGGATCGGCAGTTCGGGGTGGGCCGCCAGGCTCGACCGGTAGCGCTCGTCGATCAGGGACTCGGTCGCCAACGACTCGTCGTGCACCATCAGGCGGACGAACGCGGCCATCGCCTCCCTCGACGGGGTCTCGGCCGCCATGTAGCCGAAGAGGTGCTCCAACCCGACCGGCCACGGCGGGACGTCGTCGGGGAGCACTCCACCGGGCGCCATCAGGACGAGGCGGTCCACCCGCTCCGGCTCGGTGACGGCCAGCCTCATCGCGACGCCGCCGCCGTAGGAGTTGCCCACGAGGTGGGCGCGCTCGATCCCCAGCGCGGTCATCGCGGCGCTCACCGCCTCCGCCGCGTGGAACAGCAGCGGCTGGTCGGTCTCGCGTGGCGAACTGCCCCAGCCGGGCAGGTCCACCACGATGTTGCGGTAGTCCCCGAACGCCTGGAGGTTGTTCCCGAAGTTGCTCATACCGGTCGCGCCGGGCCCGGACCCGTGCAACCAGATCACCGGGAGTCCGGTACCGGACTCCTCGTACGCCAAGTGGGTACCACCCACGTCCACGGTCTTCACCACAGCTCACCACCCTTGTATGTAACGCTCACTATAATGAGTCCGGGCCGCACCGCAAGCGCCGTCGCGCACCGGACCCCGGACCGTGAAAGGCCGACACCATGGGAGAACCCGCCCCCCGCCGGGAGACCGTCATCGGCAAGGTCGTCCTGATCCTGCGGGCCTTCACCGTCGACCGGACGACCCTGACGTTCTCCCAGCTCCACACCCGGACCGGTCTGCCGAAGGCCACGCTGCACCGGGTCGCGGGCGACCTCGTCCACTCGGGACTCCTGGACCGCGTCGACGGCCGCTACCGCCTGTCCGGCCTGGTGTTCGAACTGGGCATGCGCGCCTCGGTGGAGCGGGAACTGCTGGAGGTCGCCCTGCCCTTCCTGGAGGAGTTGCGCGAGAAGACCCGCGAAACCGTGCACCTGGGCGTGCGGGAGGGGACCGAGGTCGTCTACGTCGCCAAGGTGGGCGGCCACCGGCAGGCGGCCTCACCGTCCCGGCTCGGCGGCAGGATGCCGTTGCACGCCACCGCGATCGGCAAGGTCCTGCTGGCGCACGCCCCCGCGGAGGTGCGCGACCGGGTCCTCGGCGCGATCCGGACCCGGCTGGCACCGCGCACGATCACCAACGTCGACGTGCTCCGGACGCAACTCGACGCCGTGCTGGAGAAGGCGGTCGCGTTCGAGCACGAGGAGTCGGCCGTGGGGATCGCCTGCGTCGCCTGCCCGGTCTTCGACGCCCACGACACCGTCGTCGGCGCGGTCAGCGTCACCGGGCCGGTCACCCGCTTCCACCCCGCGAGCCACGTGTCGGCGGTCCGCGCCGCGGCGGCGGGCATCACCGCCGCGCTCGCCCGCCGCGACCACGACGGCGACACGGCGGTTCCACCCAGCGGAACCAAACCGTGGAGCTGAACCCCCGGACCCGATCAGAGTGGCCCCGTGACTCCCTCCTCCCAGACCGACGCCACCGACCGAGCCGCACGGCGGCTCCTGACCGCCGCCGAGACCGGGACGCCCTGCCCGCCGGTGCGCGACGTGATCGGGGCGACCGACGTGGACGCCGCCTACGCCGTGCAGGAGCGGCTCACCGCCGCGCGCGTGGCCGGGGGCGCCACGATCGTCGGCCGCAAGGTCGGGCTCACCTCCCCCGCCGTCCAGGCCCAGCTCGGCGTCGACCGCCCCGACTTCGGCGTCCTCTTCGACGACATGGACGCCACCGGCGACGGCCGGATCCGCGCGGGCAGGCTGCTGCAACCCAGGATCGAGGCCGAGGTCGCGTTCGTCCTCGGCGCCGACCTCGCGGACGGCGACCTCGGACCCGACCAGGTGCGCGCCGCCGTGGCGTACGCGGTCGCCTCACTGGAGATCGTCGACAGCCGCGTCGCGGGCTGGGACATCACCTTCGGCGACACCGTCGCCGACAACGCCTCCAGCGGGATGTTCGTGCTCGGGGCCGACCGGGTGCCGCTGGCCGACTTCTCCCCCGTCGCGGTCGAGATGGAGATGGCGCTCAACGGGCGGGTCGTCTCGACCGGGACGGGCGCGGCCTGCCTCGGCGACCCGCTCGCCGCCCTCGCCTGGCTCGCCCACGCCGCCCGCGACCACGGCAGGCCGCTGCTCGCGGGCCAGGTGGTCCTGTCCGGCGCGCTCGGCCCCATGGTGCCGGTGGCCGCGGGCGACACCGTCGAGGCCACCCTCACCGGACTGGGAAAGGTGGGCGTCACGTTCGACGCGACGAACGGGGACGACTCGTGAGCGCCCCGACGCCCAGGACCAAGGTCGCCGTCATCGGCTCCGGCAACATCGGCACCGACCTGATGATCAAGGTCCTGCGGTTCTCCGAGAACCTCGCCATGGGGGCCATGGTCGGCATCGACCCGGCCTCCGACGGCCTCGCCCGCGCGGAACGCCTCGGCGTGCCCACCACCTCCGAGGGGGTAGACGGCCTCATCGCGATGGCGGGCTTCGACGACATCCGGATCGTCTTCGACGCCACCTCCGCGAAGGCGCACCTCGCGAACGCGGAGAAGCTGTCGGCCCACGGGAAGCGGCTCATCGACCTGACGCCCGCCGCGATCGGACCGTTCGTCGTCCCCGCCGTCAACGTCGACGAGCACCTCGACGCCCCGAACGTGAACATGGTGACCTGCGGTGGCCAGGCGACGATCCCGATCGTCGCCGCGATCTCGCGGGTCGTGCCGGTGCCCTACGCCGAGATCGTCGCGTCCATCGCGTCCCGGTCGGCCGGACCGGGCACCCGCGCCAACATCGACGAGTTCACCGAGACCACCGCGCACGCCATCGAGACCGTCGGGGGCGCCGAACGGGGCAAGGCGGTGATCATCCTCAACCCGGCCGAGCCGCCGCTGATCATGCGGGACACGGTCTTGGCGCTCGTGGTGGCACCCGACGAGGCCGCGCACGACGAGATCCGCGCGAGCGTCGGGAAGATGGTCGACGCCGTCGCCGCCTACGTCCCCGGCTACCGGCTCAAGCAGGCGGTCCAGATCGACCCGGTCCCCGCCGGGCAGCCCGTCCACACCCTGCTCGCCGGAGGCGCCACCGCCCCGACGCACCAGGTGTCGGTGTTCCTCGAGGTCGAGGGAGCGGCGCACTACCTGCCGTCCTACGCGGGCAACCTCGACATCATGACCTCCGCCGCCGTCCAGGTGGCCGAGCGGCTCGCCCGACGGCAGGAGGACGTCCGATGACCGCGCTCTTCGTCCAGGACGTGACCCTGCGGGACGGGATGCACGCCATCCGGCACCGGATCGAGCCCGCGAAGGTCGGCGAGATCGCCGCCGCCCTCGACGCGGCGGGCGTCGACGCCATCGAGGTCGCCCACGGCGACGGGCTCGCCGGGGGGAGCCTCAACTACGGCCCCGGCAGCCACTCCGACTGGGAGTGGATCGAGGCCGCCGCGGACAGGCTCACCCGAGCCCGGCTGACCACGCTCCTCCTGCCGGGGATCGGGACCATCAGGGAACTCCGGCAGGCCTTCGCGTGCGGCGTGCGCTCGGTGCGCGTCGCGACCCACTGCACGGAGGCCGACATCGCCGCCCAGCACATCGCGACCGCTCGCGAACTCGGCATGGACGTCTCCGGGTTCCTGATGATGAGCCACATGACCGACGCGGGCACGCTGGCCGCCCAGGCGAAGCTGATGGAGTCCTACGGCGCCCACTGCGTCTACGTCACCGACTCCGGCGGACGGCTCGTGATGGACGGCGTCCGTGAACGGGTGCGCGCCTACCGCGACGTCCTCGACCCGGCCACCGAGATCGGCATCCACGCCCACGAGAACCTCTCGCTGTCCGTGGCGAACTCCGTGGTCGCCGTCCAGGAGGGCGCGAACCGCGTCGACGCCTCGCTCGCCGGTCAGGGCGCCGGTGCGGGCAACACGCCGATCGAGGCGTTCATCGCCGTCGCCGACCTCAACGGCTGGGACCACGGCTGCGACCTCTTCGCCCTCCAGGACGCGGCCGACGACCTGGTCCGCCCGCTCCAGGACCGACCGGTCCGCGTCGACCGGGAAACCCTGACCCTGGGCTACGCGGGCGTCTACGGCTCGTTCCTCCGGCACGCCGAGACCGCCGCCCGGCGCCACGGTGTCGACGTGAGGACCCTCCTCGTCGAGGTCGGCGCGCGCGGCCTCGTCGGCGGCCAGGAGGACATGATCACCGACATCGCGCTCGGCCTGCGCGCCCAACCGCCCACCACGTCCACAATGGAGCACGCGGACCCGGTGGTCCGGCACGACCGGTGAAAGCGGGAACGCGGTTGAGCACGAGCAGCAGGATGGCGATCACCGCCTTGGCGGTGGCGGTCACGATGGCGTTGGCCAGCCTCCCGGCCGTGGCGGCGGGTGGCACCGTCGCGCCGAGCGGGTCGTTCGGCAGGCTCGGGCCGCTGACCGACCTGGCCGTGGAGCGCCTGCGCGTCGGTGACGACGTGGCGGCGGCCAAGTTCGGCACCGGCGCGCCGATCGACGACCCCGCCCGTGAGCAGCAGGTGCTCGACCAGGTGCGGCGGCAGGCCGTCGCGCTCGGACTGTCCCCGGACGCGGCGGCGGCGTTCTTCCGGGACCAGATCACCGCGAGCAAGGTGGTGCAGAGGGGGCTGTTCGCCCGCTGGACGGCCCACCCCGGCGAGGCTCCCACCACGCGCCCCGACCTCGGGACGATCCGCGCCCGGCTCGACCGGCTCACCACGGCCCTGCTCCAGCAGCTCTCGACCACGGTGGACGTGCGCGCGGAGCCCACCTCGTGCCCGGTCCAGCTCGCGCTGGCCGCCGGATCGGCGGTGGTCCTGGAATCGCTGGACACCCTGCACCGCCGGGCGCTCGGCTCGGCCGTCCGCTCGGTGTGCGCCGCGCCCGTGCGCTGACGGGTGGAGGTCAGGCCACGGGAACGGGCGGGGCGTCGAGGAGGCTCCGGTCGCCGTCGGCGCCGTGGGCCAGCGCGGCCGCCACGTCCTCGTGGGGCGTGCCCAGCCGGATCGCGCTGACCTCCTCCAACAGCCGGTGGTGCTCCTCGCCCAGCTCGACGTCCAGCGCGTCGAGGTACCCCTCCAGGTGTGCCGGGGTGCGGGGTCCGACGATGGGGATCATCGAGGTCCGAGCCCGTGCGGCGCGCCCGCGCAGCCAGGCCAGCGCGACCTGGACCGGACCCGTGCCCGTCTCCGCGGCGACCGCGAGGACGGCGTCGAGCACGGCGGCGCGCCGCCCCGTGCCCCCGGCCTCCGCGCCCCGTGCGCTGAGCCGCCCCTGCTCGCCGCGCCGGTACTTGCCGGTGAGCAGGCCACCGGCCAGCGGGGAGTACAGGACGACACCCAGCCCGTGGGCCTGGGCCATCGGGATGAGCTCCCGCTCCGCGGAGCGCTCGGCCAGGCTGTACTCGGTCTGGATGCCGACCAGCGGCGCGTGCCCGTGCAGTTCGGACCGGACGGCGGCGCCCGCGACCCGCCAGGCCGGGAAGTTCGACAGCCCGCCGTAGCGGATCTTGCCCGCCCGGATCAGGTCGTCGAAGCCCGCCAGGATCTCCCGCACGGGTGTCACCCCGTCGGGGAAGTGCGGCATGAAGACGTCGACGTGGTCGGTCTTCAACCGCCGCAGGCTCTCCTCCAGGGACCGGATCATGGTCTTGCGGCTGTTGCCGGTAGTCCCCGACCGGACCTGCGCCTGCCTGCTCCCGCTGTACTTGGTGATCACCACGAACTCGTCCCGCTCGCGGCCGAGCAGATCACCGAGGACGGTCTCGGCCTCGCCGTCCTGGTAGATGTTCGAGACGTCGAACGTGGTCCCACCGGCCGCGACGAACGCCTCGAAGATCGCTTTGGAGCCCTCGAGGCCCGCGGCGCCCGGCGCCGATCCGAAGTTGGCCGTGCCCAGCACGTACTCCGAGACCCGCAGGCCGCTCTGTCGTCCGAAGGTCTGGGAACGCACGGTGGTCTCCTGGGGTCAGGGCTGCGGGGTACGCTCGTGACGCTAACACAAAAACGAATGGTCGTTCTTTTATGCCGAAGGTCAGCCAGGACCACCTCGACGCGCGCCGTCAGCAGATCGTCGACGCGGCCCGCTCCCGCTTCTCCAGCCACGGTTTCGCGCGCACGTCCATCCCCGACCTCGTCGAGGCCTCCGGCCTCTCCGTCGGCGCCATCTACCGGTACTTCAAGAGCAAGGACCAGATCATCGTCGCCATCTGCGAGCAGGCGACCCAGACGTTCCCCGCCGAGCTGACGGCCGAGTCCACCCACGACTTCCTCCAGCACGTCCGCACCATGGCGCGCGAGGAGGACCACGCCCGGCTGGTCGCCCAGATCTACGCCGAGGCCGCCGTCTCCCCCTCGCTCGCCGCGCTCGTCCGGGACCAGCTCGACGAGCTGCGCACCGCCGTGGCCGCGCTCCTGCCCGACCGCGAGCCCGCGGACGCGGAACGGGTCGCCGAAGCGTTCGTGGCCATCTGCAACGGCTACACCCAGCAGCTCGCCGTCCGCGGCGACCTCGACCACGCCCCCTTCGCCGAGGCCCTCATGGCGGTCGTCGAGTCGGGACGCGCGCCCGACCACGCCCCCTCGCCGCCCTCCGTTCGGAGGTAGCTCGGTCGCCCGCGTTGTGCCTAGATGAACGGGAGAGCGCTTCCAACGTTGTAAAGGGGCACGATGAGGCGTCTGCGGATATCGGTCGTCGTGATGAGCGTCCTCGCCCTGCTCGCGACGGGCACGGCGGAGGCCGACCGCACGGACCGGGGCTGGTTCACCGCCTGGGCGCAGTCGCAGGAACGCCAGGCCTCGACACCGCTGCGGAACCAGTCGATCCGGATGATCACGCACCTGAGCCAGGGCGGCGGCGCGATCCGCGTGCGGCTCCAGAACACGTTCGGGCAGCAGCCGCTGACGATCGACCGCGCGGCAGTCGGCATCGGCACCGGTGGACCGGAGGTCCGCGCACAGCGGGACATCAGGTTCTCCGGCCGCCGCGCGGTCACCATCCCGCCCGGCGGCGAGGTGTGGAGCGACCGCGCGTTCCTCGCGACGAAACCGGGCGACGACGTCGCGGTCAGCCTGTACGCGGCGGGCGAGGTCGTCCCCGGCCAGCACAACTCGGCGTTCCGCGACAACTACCTCACCCCGCCGGACTCCGGCGACCACCTCTCGGACGCGGCGGGGTCGGCGTACTCTCAGAAGGTCCAGTCGACGCTCGTGGTCAGCGCCGTCGACGTCCACAACCCGGCGCTGCGGGGAACGGTCGTCCCGTTCGGCAGTTCCGTCGTGGACGGCGTGGGCAGCACGAACTGCGGCCCCGGCTGCACCGAGACCGGCACGAACAAGCGGTGGACCGACGTGCTGGCCCGCCGGGTCGTCGCCGAGCTGCCCGCGCGCGAGCAGGTCGCCGTCGCCAACGCCGGGATCAGCGGCACGACGAGCGCGATCTGCCCCCGGAACCCCGCGTCGGTCGCGGGCCTGGACGCCGTGTCCCGCCTGGAGCGGGACGTGCTCGCCCTGCACGGCGTCACCGCGGTCGTCTACTACTACGGAACCAACGACCTCGCCAACGGCTGCACGGCGAACGACATCATCGCCAGCTACCGCGAGGTCTTCCGGCGGCTGCGCGACGCGGGCGTCGCCGTGCACGTCACCCCGATCACCCCGCGCCCCGGCTACACCGACCAGAACAACGTCGACCGCCACGCCGTGGCGGGCTTCGTCAAGAACGGCGGCGACTGCACCGGCACGTGCACCGGGCTGACGGACTTCGACCAGGTGCTCGCGGACCCGGTCCGGCCTAACAGCATCCTGCCGTCCTACGACACCGGCGACGGCGTGCACGCCAACATCGCGGGCCAGCAGGCGGTCGCCGACTACGTGGCCCTGCGGAAGCTGGTCGCCCGGTAGCACCTCGTAGGCCCTCAGCCGGGAGCACCAGCATTTCGATACACTGAGCCTCGAAATGCTGGTGTTCCGAGGTGAGGAAGAGATCCCCGTGCCCGAGTCGAACAACCACAAGACCGCTCTCGTCGTCGGCGCCTCCCGGACCCTGGGGCTGGCGCTGGCCGCCGAACTGCTGCGCCGGGGCTGGCAGGTCATCGGGACCGTGCGCGGCGACCAGCGCACCGGCCTGCACGAACTCGCCGAGACCTCCGACGGGCGGCTGCTGGTGGAATCCGTGGACATCACCGAGCCCGAGCAGATCGCCGCGCTGCGCGACCGCCTGGCCGGGCGCGACCTGGACCTGCTGTTCGTCAACGCGGGCATCGCCCACGCCAACATCCCGGTCGGCGAGGTCACCACCGAGTCCTTCACCGAGGTCCTGGTCACCAACGCGCTGAGCCCCCTGCGCGTGATCGAGACCCTGGGCCCGCTGGTCGTCGAGACCGGCACCCTCGCCGTCATGTCCTCCCGGCAGGGCAGCGTCGGCATGAACACCAACGGCGGCCACGAGGTCTACCGGTCCAGCAAGTCCGCCCTCAACCAGCTCATGCGCAGCTACGCCGCCCGCAACGCCGACGACCCGCGCACCCTGCTCCTGCTCAACCCCGGCTGGGTGCGCACCGAACTCGGCGGGCCCGGCGCGCCGCTGGACGTCGACGAGAGCATCCCCGGCGTGGTGGACACCGTGGAGGCGCGCACCGGCGAGCGGGGACTGCACTTCGTCGACTACCAGAACCAACCCCTGCCCTGGTGACCCCGCGGCGGGCACCGGCCCGTCACACCGCCAGCATCCCGCCGTCGACGGCGATGGTCGCGCCGAAGACGTAGGACGCCGCCGGGGACACCAGGAACGCGATCACGTTGGCGACCTCCTGCGCCTGCCCCGGCCGCCGCGCCGGGGTCTTCGACGCGAAGGCGCGCATCTGCTCGACCAGGTGGGCGTTGGCCGGGGTGAGGACCACGCCGGGGCTGACCGTGTTCACGCGCACGCCTCGCGGCCCGTACTCGGCCACCCACGACCGGGTGAGCGCCTCCAGCGCGGCCTTCGTCGCCGAGGTCAGCGCGATCCCGGCGACACCCTTGCTCGCCGCCGCCATGGACACGTTCACCACGACCCCCTCGCCCCGCTCGGCCATCGCCGGGGCCAGCGCCGTGGTGAGGATGAACGGCGCCCGCACGTTGACCGCGAAGCGCCGATCGAAGTCGGCGGTCGAGGTGTCCGCACTGGGCGCGTGGACCCCCGGTTCGAAGGCGTTGTTGACCAGCACGTCGATCCCGCCGGTCACCGCCGTGGCGCGCTCGGCCAGGTCACGGGTCTGCTCGGCATCGGCGAGGTCGGCGAGCAGCAGGGTCGCCTCGCCGCCCGCCTCGCGCACTTCCCGGCAGACCCGCTCACCCCGGACGCGGTCGCGGCCGTGCACGACCACCGAGAAGCCCGTCCAGGCGAGCGCCACCGCGGTCGCGCGACCGATGCCGCTCGTCGACCCGGTGACGAGCACCGCGCGGGGCCTGCCGCCGGTCATCCTTGCCACTTCTTCGTCACTCGTCCTCCGTCGAATGCGCTGCGGTACGGCGGACAACGTATACCGCGGGCCTATTGCGCCACCAAGAAGTCGAGCGTCTCAAAACGCCATGCGCGGATCGCATGCGGGGTATTCCACGAATGCATTGTCCGGCACCGCGAGAGCCTCACCGAGGCGACAGGACCTGAGGGAGAATTGGATCCGACGTCGACCGGTCGGCCGCGGGCCGACCGGCGCCCGCCACGCGGTGGTGGACAGCCAGGACGAGCCCGCGGGCGCTCACCACCGGCCCGGCGGTGCTCAGGACGGTCGTCGGAGGCCTCGGGTCCGACGAACCGGCTGGGGCGAGAAACGTTTTCACCGACCCGCCGTCGGATTACCGCCGTCCTGGCGGCTCTTACGTCGTGCCCCATTCCCGCCGGGTTTGCGGGGCTCGGACAAACCCGCCTGATCTCATTTCGCCCGCCGCCCCGGGAACGGGTACGGGAAAGAACGCAGACCATTCCGCGTCCGCCGGGTGCGGGCCGCACCCGGCGGGCCGGGATCAGACCGCGATCGGTCCGAAGATCCAGTTGCCCTTGGCGCTCTCCTCCGGGCTGCGGAAGAACTGCTCGTTCGCGGCGTGCAGCTCGTCACGGCTCAGCCAGCCGTTGCCGTCCAGGTCGAGCTTGTCGAACGCGCTGCTGCCCGCGGCCTCGGACAGGCGGAAGGCGCTGGCCGCCATGCGCACGTACTCGGTCCTGGTGATCCGGCCGTCGCCGTCGACGTCCATCAGGTCGTAGAAGGCGTCCGCGATCGGCGCGATGTGGGCGCGGTAGCCCCCGTCGGACGCCGTCACGAACCGGTCCATGCCCGAGGCGTACTCGTCGACGTCGACGCGCTCGTCCCCGTCGGTGTCCATCGGGAGCGTGACCGCGTCCCACAGCCGGTTGTAGCGCTCCCGGACGAGTTCGCTCTCGGGCGAGCCCGGCGCGTACCCGAACGCGGTGACGAGCCGGTCCGCGGAAGCCGTGTAGTCCATCCTGTCGATGGTGCCGTCGTCGTCCACGTCCAACAGGGCGAAGAGGTGTGCGATTTTCCGCTTTTGCAGTTCGTTGAGCATGGGATTCGGCTCTTTCTTCGAGGAGCACTACTCTGGCGATGTGAAACGCTACTGTCCGCGACGCTGCCATGGGAAGGTTGTTCCGTGGTTGTGCATGTGGTAGACGGAGCCAATGGTTTTGTCGGCTCCCATCTCATCGGCGCTCTCGTGGCGCGTGGCGACTCGGTGGTCGCTTTGGCGCGCGCGAGCGAGGAAGTCGTCAGGAGAAAGGTCGCCGACGCGCTGACCACGTTGCACCTGGACCCCGATCTGGCGATGAAGGTGCAGGTCAGGACGTTCTCACTGGCCGAACCAGACTTGGGAATATCACCTTCCGATGTATTCTCCGAGCCGTGCACCTATTGGCACGGCGCGGCACTCATCACGTTCTTCCCGCGTCGTGAAGCGGAGTTGCACGCCGTCAACGTGGTCGGTTCGAGTTACGCCGCCGCCACGTTCACCAGGCACGCGAAACCCGGTTCCCGGTACGTCCACATCAGCACGGCCTACCAACACGGAACTACTCAGGGTAAGGCGCTGGAGCAATGGCCTGACTATAACCACCCGTCTGAGTTCAGAAATGACTACGAACATTCCAAAAGGGTGGCCGAAGTTCAGCTCTCGCAGACCGGACTAGCTCGAAACGGTGACGTGCTGGTCGCCCGATTAGGCGTCATGGTCGGCCACTCCGGTACCGGTCGGGCGCTGTCCGACCTCGGGCTCTACGACTTCCTCAGGGTCATCGCGCTGTTCGCGAGGCGCACCCCCGGCGAGCGCGTCCGCTTCGTCTGCCACCCGAGGGCGGCACTGCACCTGGCACCCGTCGACGGCACCGTGGACCGGCTGCTGGCGCTGGCGGGCGGTCCGCTCGACCGGCCGGTGCGGCACCTCGTGCCCGCCGCGGCGGTGCCGGTCACCGACCTGTTCGCCACGATCTCCGCGCACCTGCCCGTCGAACTGGTCGCCGTCACCGCCGAGGCCGTCGAGGCCGAGCCCTTCAGCAGGTTCGAGGCGATCGTCAACATGCGGTGCAAGTTCACCTCCCCCTACCTGCGCCACGAGTACGAGTTCGAGTCCCGCGGGGACGCCGAGCCGCCACCCGTCACGCCTCGAATCCTCGACCTGCTCATCTCCTGGTACCTCCGCGAGGGACTCCCCGAATGACGGACTTCGTCACCCGCTTCCGCACCCGCCCGCGCTCCGACCGGAAGGTCACCTACCTCCCCGACGGGCGCCCGGCGGTCGAACTGACCCACCTCGAACTCGACCGGAGGGCGAGGGCCGTCGGGTCCTGGCTGACCGGTGCCGGGATGGCGGGCAGGCCGGTGCTGCTGCTCTACCCCACCGGCCTGGACTTCCTCGTCGCGTTCCTCGGCTGCCTCTACGCGGGCGCCGTGGCGGTGCCCGCGCCACTGCCCCTCTCGGCGGCCTCGCGGGTCGACCGGGTGAACCGCCTGGTCGAGGACTCCGACGCGCGGATGGTGCTCACCGACGAGGCGCACGTGGCCGCGCTCGACGGCTTGTCGGCGCGGACCTTCACCGAGGCCGCCGACGGCGGTTCCTGGGAGCCGCCGGAGGTGGCCGCCGACACCGTCGCCTACCTCCAGTACACCTCCGGGTCGACCAGCCACCCGCGCGGCGTCGAGGTCACCCACGGCAGCCTGACGCACAACCTGGAGCTGTTCCGGAGGATCAGCGGCGCCGTCCCCGTCCGGCGGATCGGCGGCTGGCTGCCGCACCACCACGACATGGGGCTCGTCGGGCTCCAGTTGCAGGCCCTGCACGCGGAAGCCGACCTGGTCCTGCTCTCGCCGGAGGCGGTGGTCGCCCGCCCGATCCGCTGGCTGCGCGCGATCAGCGACCACCGGGTGGACTGGACCGTGGCCCCCGACTTCGGCTACGCGTGGACGACCCGCCGGGTCAGCGACGAGGAACTGGTCGGGCTCGACCTGTCCTGCCTGACGATGGCGGTCAGCGGGGCGGAGCCGATCCGGATCGCCACGCTGGACGCGTTCGCCGCCAGGTTCGCGCGGGTGGGGTTCCGGCGCACCGCGCTGAACCCCGGCTACGGGCTCGCCGAGTCCACCCTGGTGGTCACCTGCACGTCACGCGGCCTCGGACCGGCCGTCCGCTCGTTCACCAGTGGATCGCTGGCCGCGGGCGAGGTCGTGCCGACGTCGGACGGCGGCGGTGTGCCGCTGGTCGGGTGCGGCGAGCCGGACGCCATGGACGTGCGCGTCACCAACCCGGCCACGGGCGTCGAGGTGGACGACGGCACGGTCGGCGAGATCAGGGTGGCGGGCCCCAGCCTGGCGGCGGGCTACCACGGCGACCCCGCCGCGACCCGCGCCACCTTCGTCACCGGCCCCGACGGGCGGTGGCTGCGGACCGGCGACCTCGGTTTCCTCCTCGACGGCCAGCTCTACGTCACCGGGCGGCTGAAGGAACTCCTCATCGTCCGCGGCCGGAACCTGTACCCGCAGGACATCGAGTCCTCGGCGCGGGAGGCGCACCCAGCCGCGGGCAAGGGCGCGGCCTTCGGCGTGCGGGACGCCGACTCCGCGGAGCACGTCGTGCTGGTGCAGGAGATGCGCCGAGCCTCGCAGGGTGACGCCCGCGAGTTCGCCGACGTCGTGCTCGACGCCGTGACCAGGCAGTTCGGCGTGTCCGCGAGCGTCGTGGTCGTGCGGTCGAACGCGATCCGCCACACCACGAGCGGCAAGGTGCGTCGAGGGCACATGCGCGACCTGTTCCTCGACGGTGGGCTGTCGGTGCTGCACAGCGCCCTGTCCCCCGCCGTCGCCACGATCGTCGCCGCCCCGGAGGAGGTCCATGTCTGACGAGGTGCTGAGGGCCTGGCTCGTCGACGCCGTGGCGGGCTACCTGGCGCTGCCGCCGTCGCGGGTCGGCACCGACGTGAAGCTGCGGTCGCTCGGCCTCGACTCCGCGCACGCCATGGGGCTGTGCGTGGACGTCGAGGAGCGCTGGGGAGTCCTCGTGGAACCCACGCTGGCCTGGGACTTCCCGACCATCGACGCCATCGCGGCGCACCTCGGCGGGCTGATCGACCGACCGTGACCCGGTGGGGGTCGGCCACCGCGCCGTGGCCGACCCCGACCGGTCAGCGTCACCGGTCGCCGCCGGGTACCCACTTGACGTCGCCCGTCGGGTTCGCCGTGCGGGCCAGGATGAACAGCAGGTCGGACAGGCGGTTCAGGTACTTGGCCGGGAGTTCGCCGGTGTGCTCCGGGTCGTCGGCGAGCAGCGCCCAGCTCGACCGCTCGGCTCGACGGGCGATGGTGCGGGCCACGTGCAGCAGCGCGGCCCCCGGCGTGCCCCCCGGCAGCACGAACGAGTCGAGCTTGGGCAGCCGGGCGTTGTACTCGTCGCACCAGCCCTCGATCCGTTCGACGTAGGCGGGGGTGATCCGCAGCGGCGGGTACTCGTACTCCGCGGCGATCGGGTTGCACAGGTCGGCGCCGACGTCGAAGAGGTCGTTCTGGATCGTCCGCAGGATCGTGGTCAGCTCCCCCGGCAGGTCGCCGAGCGCGCACGCCACCCCGACGGCGGCGTTGCACTCGTCGGTGTCCGCGTACGCCTGGATCCTGGGATCGGTCTTGGAAGCCACCTCGTTGTTGCCGAGGCGGGTCTGTCCCGCGTCACCGGTGCGGGTGTAGATGCGGGTGAGGTGTACGGCCATGTCACGACCCCAAACGAGTCAGGTCCCGCGCGAGGGCGGGATTTCCGGATCAGGACTGTCCACTAGGGACAGAGCACCGCGCGGCAGCGCGCCAGGCCGTCGAGGCCGCGGTCGACCAGTTCCTGGTCCGCGAACTCGTCGGTGCCGAGCAGCCCGAGCAGGGCGAACGTGTCGGTGGCGTACGCCGCGATCACGGACTCGTCCGGCAGCTCGTGCCCGGCCGCGGCGTACGCGTCGACCAGTGCGCCGTCCAGCAGGCCGTAGGCCCGCATCCGGCCCAGTTCGGCCGCGACGTCACCGGTGGTGCAGTTGGAGAGGTCCAGCACGGCGGCGACGCGCCCGTCGCGGAAGCAGAGGTTGTCCGGCCGCAGGTCCATGTGCAGCAGGCGATGGCCGCCGCTCCTGCCCTTCAGCACCACGCGGGCCGCCTCGACCACGTCCTCGTGGCCGGGGACGTCCACCCGGTCGGCGAAGGCCGCGACCCGCACCGCGAGGCGGTCGGCCAGCGCGCTCGCCGAGCAGTCGGCGCCGAGCACCGCGGTGTCGGCCTCCGTCAGCTCCACCCGGTGGATCAGCGCGAGCACCTCGCCGAGCCGCGCCAGTTCCCGCTCCCCCAGGTCGGTGAGCTGGTCGTGCTCCACCTCTTCGAGGAGCATCCACGAGTGCGTGCCCGCCTCCCGCGCGCGGTGCCAGTCGAGGAGCGGCGCCATCGGCACACCCGCCCCGGACAGCACGCGGTGCGCCGTCACCTCGCGTTCCAGGAGCGCGCCGAAGTCCACGGTGCCGTCGTAGGCCGACGGTGCCAGCTCGCGCAGCGGGACCCTCAGCACGAGTCGCCGGTCCGAGGACCGCACCCGCAACGCCGAGTAGTCGGCCCCGCGCTTCCAGGGGCTCACCACGCTCCCCGGCGGCAGGCGGTCGCCGAGCTGGACCACCAACCGCTCGGCCAGCGCGGCCTCGTCCGGTACCTCGATGCTGTGCAGCACGACAACTCCACCCCTTCAGTGGACGGCGAGAACGGCGCCGCTCAACGGTCTCACGACGCAGCCGCGCCGTTCCTTGGCGTCGATCGCGGCGCCGCCGTAGTCGATCAGGGTCCGGCCGGGGTGCCGCACCGCCCAGTCGATCACGGCGTAGTAGGTGGCCTCGAAGTAGGCGTAGCTCTCCCGGCCGTGGAAACCGGCGAGCTTGGCGACCATCCACTCCCCCTCCCGCGCGACGACGACGTGCCCCACCTCGTCGGTCCCCCTCAGCACGGCGAAGAGCAGGAGGTCGTCGCCGTAGTGCTCGGCCAGCGAGCGGAACTGCTCGGTGATCCGCGCGGGGTCGGCCGCCAGCCCGTACCGCCCGTAGTGCGCGACCTGCCTCTCCACCAACCGCTCGATCGGGTGGAGCGTCGGGGAAACGCGGATGCTCAGCCCGGCCGCCGCGAACGCCCGGCGTTCCCTCATCGTCTCCCGGCGGCGCTTCGGGGGCAGCGTCGCCAGGTAGTCGTCGAACGAGCGCGCGGCGCCGAGGTCCAGGTACGCCGATGGCGTCATCGGGAAGCGGACGCCGTCGGCGAACCAGTCGCGCGCCTCGACGCCGAGGTGCGGCAGCAGGACCGTCCGAGCGCCTTCGGCGCGGCCCGCCTCCGTCACCGCCCGCCGCACGGCGGCCACCGCCGCGTGGACCCGATCGGGCGGCAGGCCGTCCCGCACGTACAGACCCGAGGTGTAGGCGCTGGGAGCCACCACGACCACCGCGGGAGCGTCCAGCGCCCCCGGTGGCAGCGCGGAGGTGTCGGCGACGTGGGCTTCGAGGCGGTACTTCGTGTGGTGGTCGCCCGGCCGCCGGACGTGGAAGACCGCCACCGCGTCCGGCCGCCCGTCGGCGCCGTTCGCCACCACGTACGAGGGCGGGCGCGCGAAGCTCCCGGCGTGGCAGGTGAGCCACCGGACGGAGAGCTGCGGCGGTCCACCGCGGACCGCCTCGGACCACCGGCCCGCCACCTCGGGGTCGTCGAGGTGGCCGTGCACGGTGCACGAACCGACCGAGGTCGAGGCGTTCACGGCCGCGCCCTCAGTGGGTGGTCACGGAGATGAGGTTCGCCGTCGTCGTGCGGGTCAGCGGGTACTCCGCGGGCAGGCGCGCCCCCGCGAGCAGCGCCGCGACCTCGGGTTCGGTCGAGCCGAGCCGCACGGTGCCGTTCTCCTCCCGCCTCCGGCGCGCCAGCAGCCGGTCCGCCAGCTCCGACACCAGCGCCGACGTCCCGCGGTCGGCGAGCGCGGCGGCGACCAGGTGGAACACGTCGAGCACCTCCGCCTCGATCGCGTCCTGGCTGGGGTCGTGCCGTTGCAGGGCGAGCCACTCCTGCGCGAGCTGGAAGTCGATGGAGCCGGTCTCGGCGAGCACGTCCTCCACGGTCAGCTCCTCCGGCAGGACGCCCCGGTGGACGACCAGCTCCGCCGCTCCGCCCGCGACGGCGACCGCCACCTGCGCGGCGATGCTGCGCACCTTCTCCGCGGGCTTGGTCCAGTCCGCCTCGGACCCGACGTTCGTGTAGGTGAAGCCCTGATCCGACCAGATGCTCTCCCCGACCGTCAACGCCTCCTGCGAGTGCGCGATCACCAGGTGACCCGCCTCGTGCACCGACAACGCGACCGGACCGTCGTGCTCGCGCTTCACCGCGCACCTCCCACCCTGTCGAAGCCCTGCGTCCACTGCTGGTCGAGCCACGCCTCGTACTCCGGCCCCACGGGGGTGTCGACCACGACGCACACCGGGCAGATCTGCCGGTCGCGGGCGGAGAAGGCGGCGTGCTTCTGGGTCAGGTTGTTGCCGATGAGCAGGTCGCCGCGCTCGCCGGTGACGGCGGCCTCGTACCTGGCACGGGTCTGCGGCCAGCTCAGCCCGAGCGTCGCCGTGACCCCGTGGCACATCAGCCGGGCGCCCGGCCCCTCGCAGAGGCCGCAGGGGCACGCCTCGACCTGCCGCCAGATGTCGGGGATCGACGCGTACTGCTCCGGCCACAGCTCGCTCTCGGCGCGCGGTCCGCTGGGGAGCACGTGGTGGGCCGGGTGCTCGGAGCCGAGCAGCGACCCCACGGTCAGGTAGCGGGACCGGTGCACGTCGGCCAGCTCCAGCGACCGGGCGATGTTGTCACCGAGGAAGAGCTCCAGCTCGACGGCGTCCCGCGGCGGGTGCCCGGTGCGGCGCGCGTAGGCGTCGTGGAGCATCGCGATGAGGTCGTAGTAGTAGGTCTCGCCAGGGAACTTGCCGGGTCGGGTGATGAGGAAGCCCTGGTACATCTTGTGGGACGGCCGTTTGAAGAAGACCGTGTTGGAGTAGACGCGGGTCTCGGTGATGCCGTGCCGGTCGTTGACGGCGCGGGGCGTGAGGAAGCTGGAGTGCGCGCCGTCCTGGTGCGGCAGCAGGAACCTGGACCGCCCCTCGGGCGCGGTCGGCGTGCCGTAGCTCTCCTCGTCCACCTCGACGTAGGCGTCCGCGGGCAGCGCGTGCCGCTCCTTCAGCAGGGTCGTCACCGCGGCCAGCGCGGCCTTCGCCCTGACGATCAGCTCGGTGGACGTCGGCTCCGCGTCGTCACCGCGGAGCGCGAACGTGACGGAGCCGCCGCCCGCCAGGTGGGCGGCCGCGTCGCCCAGCCAGGAGTGGTCGAGCCCGCCGCCGTCCGGATCGGCGAGCCAGGACGCGGGCACCCACGTCTTCAGGACCTCGACGCGGACCCCCTCGGTCGTTTCGGTCGTCATCCGGTCGACTCCTTCTCGGTGCGGAACACGGCGTCGAAGGCCAACTTGGCCGCGATCTGCGCGGTGCGGCCGGTCGGGTCGTAGCGGGGTGCCACCTCGGCGATGTCGAACGCTCCCACGGGCAGGGTGTGCAGGGTGTGCCACACGTCGAGCAGCGCCGACCCGGTCAGGCCGCCGAGGGTGACGTTGCCGGTGCCGGGCGCCACCGAGCAGTCGAGCACGTCGATGTCGGTGGAGATGTAGACCGTGTCGCACCGCTCCCGCAGCGCCTCCACCAGTTCGGTGACCGGCCGGACGTCGCCGTCGAGGCGGGGCGCGGCGACGATCGGGAACCCCCGCTCGCGCAGCCCGGCCAACTGGTGGCGACGGGTGACGTCACCGACGCCGACGAACGCCAGGTTCTCCGGCCGGATGCCGGGCAGTTCCGAGATCCGCCGCGAGTTCGACCCGTGGTAGATCGGCCCGTGCAGGTGGCTGGAATCGCCGAAGTCGAAGTGGTGGTCGATGTTGACGAACCCGATCCGGCCGGGGTCGACGCGCTCCCTGGCCGCGAGGTAGAAGCCGGTGAACGTGCCGATGGTGCACGAGTGGTCGCCGACGAGGAAGAGGCCGCGCCCGCCGCCCTCCAGCAGGGTCCGCACCCCCGACCCGACCGACGCCATCGTCCGGAGCGGGTCGCTCGGGTAGACCGTGAGGTCACCCGCGTCGACGACCACCGGGGTGTCGTAGTCGAAGTCGCGACCGGTCCGCATGTCCGTCATCGGCTCGGGATTGCGCGTGGACAAGGAACTTGAGTACACGACGCTGGCCGCGCGCACCGCGCGTGGACCTTCGGCGGCGCCGGGTCGCGAACTCGTGGTGCCGTCGAAGGGCACCCCGGCCGCGATCCACTCGACGCTGTCCGAGGCCAGTTGCCCCCAGTCCCGGCGCAGGTCCGCGCCGAACAGCGTCGGCACACCGGCCCAGCCGGGTGACGCCGTGGACCACGGCGGTTCCCCGCCGACGGCGTCGAGCAGGATCGTGGGGTCGAAGCCGCTGTCAGCCACGGACGGCTCCGGCGGTGCGGCCGCTCAGGATTTCGGTCATCGCTCCTACCTTCTCGATGAACAATTCCCAGCTTCGTTCGGGTGTCAGGTGGTGGGGCGTGAACACCACCGGCGCGTCCTCGCGCCAGTGGGAGAAGTCCCAGTCGTGGATGCGCGGCTTGAGCGCCTCGAAATCCGGTATCAGCGGATACGGCACGAAGTTGTACAGGTTGGCCAACCACACCACGTCCGCGCACTCGCGCAGCCACCTGGTGGTCTGGGCGTGGCTGTCCTCGGTCTCGGCGGCGAGTCCGCCCATGACGTTGAGGACCACCCGCATCCCCCGCGCGTCGATCTTCTCCAGCTTCGCGCGATAATCGTCGAGCCCGCGCGACAGCTTTCCGCCCGCCCTGAGCAGTTCGGTGTCGGCGGATTCGAAACCCATTTCGACCACCGCCACGCCCAGTTCCGACATGGCGTCCAGCACCCACGGGTTCAACGCGAGCACGTGCGTCTGCACGATGAATCGGAAACCGGGCCGTTCGGCGAAGACGGCGAGCAGGTTGGCGACCGCTTCCCGCGACTGGCCGAACGTCTTGTCCCCGATGTAAATGAGTTTCGTGTCGGGAAAGCGTTCGACGAGCTGGTCGACCTCCCTGGCTATCGCGTCGTTCTCGACCAGGGTCAACTGCTTGCTCCAGGCGTCCCCGCAGAAACCGCACTTGTAGAGGCACCCGTGGCTGGCGTTGAGGCGCAGCAGGGGTACCTGCCCCGAGTACCCGCTCAGGTGGCGGTACTCGGGCGCCCAGTCGATCCGCTCCGGGTTGATCCCCGGCACGCTCGGGCGGATCAGCAGGTTGCCGCCGCTGCTCGGCCGCAGCAGTTCACGGAGCTGCGCGATACCGAGCTGGCCGGCGAAGATCCTGGTCGCGTCGGTGGGACCGGCCAGCGGGGCCATGTTGCCGCCGAGCACGGTGCGGCGACCGGCCTCCTTGAGACCCCTGCTCACCTCGATCGCCAGGTCGAAGTTCTGGGCCAGCGGGCTCATCAGGACCGTGTCGCCCGCGACGCTGACCTCCAGCAGCGCGTCGAGGCAGT
Source organism: Umezawaea endophytica (assembly GCF_025061645.1). Classification (GTDB taxonomy): domain Bacteria; phylum Actinomycetota; class Actinomycetes; order Mycobacteriales; family Pseudonocardiaceae; genus Umezawaea; species Umezawaea endophytica. The sequence continues at coordinate 157,498 of NZ_JANYMP010000003.1, forward strand.
CCTGGGCACCCGGCATCCTGCCGAGATCGGAGAAGTACGATTCCGCGGAGAGTTCGTCCAGCAGCGCGGTGAGGTGGGCGACCCACAGGGGCATTTCCCACAGGCCCCCGTCCGGAATGAAGTACTCCGGCAGATCACGGGCGAACTCGCGCTCGTACAACTTGTAGTAGTGGCTGAGATCGGGCTGCGGCGCATGCATCGATGGGAATGGTAACTGGACAATATGAACCGTCATCACACTGACCCCAATCCGCCCTCGTGAACGAATCACCCCAGGTGATCCGCCGCGGAGGTATCCCTGCTGTGACAGTAAGCCGACATTCGCGCCGATCGCCACCACCGCCCGCGCACTCTAGGCGACTCACTAGAGATTCGCGGACTCCGCCGAACGTCCCAAAGGATGCGCGAACACTCCAGGCGATTCACTAGATCCGCCACACCGGGGTTTCCCTCGACACAATGGCACGATTCGACCACAGTGGACCCGAAAAGGCGTCGACACTGGTCACGCGGGCGATATTCGACACGAACCGCCCCTCGGCACACCAACAACAGAACTTAAGGATGAGGTACATCACACAGGACACCAGTTGATCAGTACGTGAATGTGGGATAACACCTGTCGATGCATCTATTTCGGGACCTTTGGAATACGTCGCCCCGACGTACCGGACTGGTCCTCTTCCTGGTAGTGCTGGGCGCGGCGGGCCAGTCGGTGGCCGCCGCCGTGGCGGGCGGTGTCCTCGTGCACCGGTCGGTCCCGCTGTTCCTGGTGCTCGCCGCCGCCGTGCTCACCGCGACCCTCGCCGAGGTCGCGATCGGCCTCGCGATGGCGCGGCTGACCACCGACTGGGCCGCCAGGATCCGCGCCGTGCTGTGCCGGTCGGCGTTCGGCCAGGACCTGCCGACGCTGGAGGCCACCCCCGTCGGCGAGCTGCTCGACCGGATCGACAACGACGTCCACCAGGTCGGCTCCGAACTGCGCCGCGGCGGTGTCCGCCTGGTCCAGGCCGTCGCGGTCAGCGCGCTGTCGGTGGTCACCGCGTTCGTCGTGTGGTGGCCCGCCGGTGTGGGCATGTCGGCGCTCTCGGTTGTGCTCGTCCTCGCGCTGCGCCGGACCAGCCGCCGCATCCCGCCCGCCCGCATGGTCGAGGAGGAGGCGTGGTCGGACCTGATCGGGGTGATGGAGGAGGCGGTCCACGGCCAGGACGACATCCGGACCACCCTCGCGCGTCCCTACGTGCTGAAGCTGTACGCCACGCGGGCGTCGGCGGTGCTGCGCAAGGGTCGCGCGGTGTGGAGGCTGACCGCGAAGGTCAACGGCGTCGCGACCGCGCTCCTGCGGATCGGTGTCGCCGCGGTCGTCGTGGTCGGGGTCCTCGCCCTGACCACCGGGCAGGTCGACGGTGCCCGGCTGACCGCGATCTGGTTGCTGTGCGTCGGGTTCGGCCTCACCGTCGACAACGTCAGCCGGGCGCTGCCGGAACTCCAGTCCGCGCTCGGCGCCTGGGGACGCGTCCGGCAGTTGCGCGAAGCGGAGCAGGAACCGTCCGGCGGACGTCCGCCCGCCGAAGGCGATCTGGTGGTCACCGGCCTCACGTTCCGGTACCCGACCACCGGCCAGGGGCCGAAACCCCCCGCGGCGCTCGCCGACGTGGACCTGGTGTTCCGGGAAGGGGCCTCCTACGCGCTGGTCGGGAGGACCGGTTCCGGGAAGTCGACCCTGGTGAAAGCGCTTACCAGAGCGGTGGAAGTGCCGCGGGGCACCGTTTTCCTCGGCGGCATCGACCTGCTGGACCTCGACGTCGGGGAACTGCGCCGGTGGATGGCCGTCGTGCCGCAGCGCACCGAGATCCTCGCGGGCACCCTCGCCGAGAACATCACGCTGTTCGACCCGGATCTGCTCCAGTCGGCCGCGCGCGCCGTGGACGAACTGGGCTTGACCGAGTGGGTCGCCGACCTGCCCGACGGCCTCGACACCAGGCTCGGCGACGGCGGGCACGTGCTCTCCGCCGGGCAGGAACAGCTCATCGCGTTCGCCCGGATCCTGGTCCGCGCGCCGCACGTCGTGATCCTCGACGAGGCGACCGCCCGGATGGACCCGGTGACCGAGGCGAGGGTGCGGCGCGCGACCGAACGACTGCTGCGCGGCCGGATCGGCGTCATCGTCGCGCACCGGCTCTCGTCGGTGCGGCACTGCGACGAGGTCGTCGTCCTGGCCGACGGGAAGGTGCTGGAGGCCGGACCGATGGCGCGGTCGGCGTGGATCACGCGGTTGCTCCCCGCCGACGTCGACCACCCCGCGCCCGCCGCCACCGCCCGTGAGGACGCCGCCGACGCGGTTCCGGCGAAGAGCGCACCGCCACCGCTGCCGTCGCCACCGCGGACCCGGACGATGCGCGAGATCCTGCGGCTGGCCGTCAACGACCCCCGGTTCGGCCTCAGCGCGGTCGGGGTGTTCGTCCTGCTGAAGCTCATCGGTCTGGACGGACCGCTGCTGCTGCAACTGTGGGCCGACCTCGTCGACGGCTCCGCGCGGACGGTCGTGGCGAACGCGGTGGCGATCGTCGTCGCGCTGCTGCTGTTCCCCCCTGGGGCCTACCTGACCGCGAGGCGCTACCCGGAGTGGTGGACGCGCCAGACGCTGCGGATCGGCCTGCGCATGGTGCACGGGCAGACCGGCGCGCGCCGGATCAGCGCCCACAGCCCGGCCGAGGTCATCGCCCAGAGCGGCGACACCGACCGGGTCGTGTTCCTCGCCGACAACCTCGTGGACATCTGCATCGCGCTGGTCACCCTCGTCACGATGACCGCGATCTCCGGGACGCTGGTCCCGGCGCTGTTCTTCAGCGGGGCGATGGCCGTCTCGGCGCTCACCGCCACGCTCTTCGCGCCCCGCATGAAGCGGTTCGCGCAGCGCACGGTCGCCGCGCGCGCCGCGCTCACCACCACGCTCGCGTCGGCGCTGTCGGCGGCCCGCACGGTGAAGCTCGCGGGCGCGACCGGGGCCGTCCTGACCCACCTGGACCGGCTCGACCGGGAGCGCAACGAGCGGCTGCGCCGCGAGATCGCCGCGCAGGTCTGGTCCCGCTCGACCCCGTCGGTCGTCAGCGGGGTGTCGCCGCTCGCCGTGTGGGCGCTCTACCTCGGCGGGTCGCTCTCCTCCGGGGCCACCCTGATCGCGGTGGCGGCGCTGCAATCGGCCCGCTGGTACGCGTGGGTCAGCGCGTCCCTCGTCTCGCAGCTACCGTCCGCCCGCGTGTGGACCGACCGCACGGTGGCGATGACCGGTTCCGCCGCCTACAGCGCGGCCGTTCCGGGGGTGGACCTGTGGACGGGTTCCGCCCCGGCGACCCCCGCGGCCACCAGGCATCCGTTGCACACCTTGGAACTGCGCGGCTTCAGCGCCGTGCACGAGGACGGCACCATCGGCGTCCACGAAGCCGACCTGACCGTCGAACGGGGTCAACTGGTGCTCGTGATCGGCCCGGTCGGGTCCGGCAAGTCGTCACTGCTGCGCGCGCTCGCCGGGATCGTGCACCACACCGGCGGCCTGCTGTGGAACGGACGACCGATCACCGAGCCGGAGACGTTCCTGCGCCCCAACCAGGTCGGCTACGTCGCGCAGCTACCGCGGGTGCTCTCCGGCACCCTCGCCGACAACGTCGGCCTCGGCCACGACGTCGACGCGGCGAACGCGATCTCCACCGCCCAACTGGAGCACGACCTGACCAAGGAGGGGAGCGGGACGGCCCTGCTCATCGGGCACAAGGGCACCCGGCTCTCGGGCGGCCAGCTCCAACGGCTCGCGCTCGCCCGCGCTCTCGCCCCGACCACCGAACTGCTGATCGCGGACGACGTCTCGTCCGCCCTCGACGCGGCCACCGAACTGGAGCTGTGGCGGGCCCTCCGCACGAAAGGCGTAACGGTGGTGGGCTCGACGTCGAAACGCGCGGCGCTGGACCAGGCGGACCACGTGGTGGTGCTGATCAACGGGAAAGTGGTGGACCAGGGGAAATGGCCCGCGCTTTCCCAAACCTGGTTGCACCTCACTGGCTAAGTTATGCCTATCTAGAGGTCCAAGTCGACAGCTTGACGCTCTGTGTCAGGATGGAAACATGCGTACACCGGACGCCGACAAGCCACTCACCGAACTGGACGCCCGGATACTCGAGGGGATAGCGAACGGCGAGTCGAATGTGCAGCTCGCGGGCCGGTTGCACTTGAGCAGACAAGGCATCGAATACCGAGTGGCCGCGCTCCTGCGCAAACTACAGGCCCCGAACCGCACCGCCCTGATCGCCCGTGCCTACACGCTGGGCTTATTCGGCAAAAGAGCGTGGCCCCCCAAGGTGCGCTCGGAGTTCGTTCGCTGATCTTCACCTCAGAACGCTGTGACCTGGCACGATCGCGCGACCTCCCGATCCGGGTGGCCCTTGCGCAGGCGGGACCGGGTTCGATACGGGTACCGCCGATTATCACCCTCCCTTTCGGTCGGTCACCACCTATATGACCAAAAGGGACTCCGCGCTCGACGGCGACGCTATTATCCCACGTCGTCGTCGAGCGCCACTGGCGTTCCGGTCGAGCATTACCACGAACCGCGCCGATTCACCGACTCGGGCCTACGGTTATCCGATTCGCGAAGATCCCCCGAGGAATGGAGCGGAACTCGTCGCGAGCAGGAAGGCTATCCTAAGAACGCGTACTCCACCCCCGCGCCGGGTTCGTCATCGCGGTTGTCACCGCCGGGCGGGTCAGGCGCGATTCGACGCGGGCCGCGGCCTCGTCCAGGTTCCGCTCCCGGTAGAGGGCCGCGGATCGGCGCCAGGCCGCGCGGGCCAGGTCCGGATCGGTGTGCGCGTCGCCGATCGCGGTGAGGGTGGCGGCCTGCCGGTAGGTGTTGTCCAGGTGGCTCCAGTGGTCGAGCGCCTCGCCATAGTGACGCAGGGCCTGGACGCGGTCGCCGGTGCGGGCGGCGATGGCGCCGAGGTTGTCCAGGCTGTCGGCCTGGCCGTACACGTCGCCCTGTTCGAGGCCCAGGACCAACGCGGACTCGCAGTACCCGCGGGCCTCGCCGTGGTGACCGAGCCGGGTGTGGCAGGAGCCCATCATGCTCAGCGCCCGGACCTCCCACCTCGTGTCGCCGACCTCGCGGTAGAGGTTCCGCGCGCTGGTGGCGTGCGTGAGCGCCCGCTGGTCGTCCTCCTCGTGGGTCCACGCGAGCGCCAGGATGAAGTGGACGCCCGCCTGCCCGAGCGTGTCACCGATCCGCTCCGACAGCGCCAGCGACCGCCTCAGGTGGAGCAGCGCCTCGTGCTGCCTGCCCAGCGGGGCGTAGACCAGGCCCAGTCGCCGGTGCGCGCGGGCCTGCACGGCGACGTTGCCGAGCCGCTCGGCGGCGGCCAGCCCCGCGCGCCACGACGCGATGTTGTCGTGCAGGTGACCGCGCCGGTAGTGGAAGTTGTCCAGCGTCCAGGCCAGTTGCCACACGGCCGTGTCCCACCCGATCTCCTCGACCACCGCCCGCGCCGCCAGCACGCACCGGTGGTTGGTGTCGAACCACGCCATCGCCGCCGCGTCGTCGGGCGGCGAGTCGGGGACGCAACCCGCGGCCGGTTCGCCGAGGTCGATCGCCGGGTGCTGCTGGTCGAGCAGCCTGCTGCCCGCGTAGGCGGTGTGGAGGTAGAAGTCGACGACCCGGCGCAAAGCCCTTTCCCTTTCCGCCTCCGGCTCCTCGGCCAGCGCGACGGTGTGCGCGTGCCTGCGGACCAGGTCGTGCAGCCGGTACCGGCCGGTGACCGGCTGCTGCACCAGGTGGTCGTCGACCAGGCCCTCCAGGAGCCTGCCCGCTTCGGCGCGGTCCACCGCGGCGAGGGCCGCCGCCGCGGGCACGTCGATGTCCGGGCCGGGGTGCACGCCGAGCAGGCGGAACAGCCGCCGCTGGGCCGTTTCCAAGCGCTGGTAGGACAACGCGAAGGCCGCGGCCACGCTGCGGTCCCCCGCCGACAGCTCGGTGAGCGGCGACCCCGCCTCGACCAGCCGGTCGGCCAGGTACCGCACCGTCCACGCCTGCCGCGAGCGCAGCCGGGCGGCGGCGATGCGGATGGCCAGCGGCAGGTGCCCGCACCGCTCGACGACCTCGCGGACGGCGTCGGGTTCGGCGTCGGCCCGCTCGTCGCCGACGACCCCGGTGAACAGCGCGACGGCGTCCGCCTCGGGCAGCACGTCCAGCGACAGGATGCGCGCCGTCTCCAGGTCGACGAGCCTGCGCCTGCTGGTGATCAGCGTCAGGCTCCGCGCGGTGCCGGGCAGCAGCGGACGGACCTGCGCGGCGTCCGCGGCGTTGTCCAGCAGCACCAGCACCGAACGCCCGGCCAGTTCCGCCCGCCACAGCGCGGCGCGCGCGTCCTGGTCGGCGGGGATCCGCTCGCCCGGCACGCCCAGCGCCCGCAGCAGCAGGTCGAGCGCGGCCATCGGCGTGACCGGGACCTGGCTCGGGGTGTGGCCGTGCAGGTCGAGGAACAACTGCCCGTCGGGGTAGTGCTCGGCGAGCCGGTGCGCGGCGTGCACGGCCAGGGTCGTCTTGCCGACACCCGCCATGCCGTCGAGCGCCTCGATGACCATGGCCGTGGGCACGGTGCCGTGCCCGCTGTCGAGCAGCCTGGCCAGCTCGCCCTTCCGGCCCGCGAAGTCCGCGATGTCGCCGGGCAGGTCGTTGCGCGCCGGGCAGGACCGCTCGGCGCGGACGGGCACCGCCGTGGGGGCAGGCGGCGCCGTCAGCCGGTCGTCGTTGGCCAGCACCCGGCGGTGCACCTCGACGAGCCGCGGCGAAGGGTCGAGGCCGAACCGCTCGGCGAGCACGGCACGTGCCTTGGCGAACGCGTAGAGCGCGTCGGCCTGCCTGCCCGCCCGGTACAGCGCGGTCATCAACTGGCCCCACAGCCGGTCGTGCCCTGGGTGCCGGTCGGTCAGCTCGGTCAGCTCCTCGACCAGCGTCCGGCCCGCGCCCGTGGCCAGCTCGGCTTCGACGCGGTCCTCGACGGCGCCGAGGCGCAGTCCGGTCAGCCGCGCGGCTTCGGCCCGCAACCGCGGGATGTCGGCGAACTCGGCGTAGGCGTCACCGCGCCACACCGCGAGGGCGAGCGCGAACCGCTCGGCCGCCGTCGCGGGGTCCGCCGCGTCCCGGCCGGACGCGACCAGCGCCTCGAACCGGGCGGCGTCGACCGCGTCGGGCCCCACCCGCAGCACGTACCCGGCCGGGTGGGTGGTGATCAGCTCGTCCGCGGGCGCCAACGAGTGCCGCAGCCGGGACACGTACGTCCGCACGGTCCGGTGCGCGTCGCGCGGGGCGTCCGCGCCCCACAGCGCCTCCACGAGCGTCCCCACCGACGTCACGCGGCCCGCGTCGGCCGTGAGGAGCGCGAGGAGGGTGCGGATGCGGGTACCGCCGAGGTCCAGCACGCGGTCCCTCAAGCGCACCTCCAGCGGACCGAGCACGTGGAACCGCGGCCCGTCGCCACCGACGTCGAGGCCCTTCCCGTTACCAGTCCCCACATCCTCCAGGGAGCGACCACCCACACTTCCAGATACACCGCGACCGGAACGGGCTCCCTCCCACCTGGAGCGTCGACGGACTGTCGACGGTTTGTCGACGCGCCTTGCGACCGTGGCACCCATGACCTTCGTCGGACCGGGACGGGCACCTCCGACCCGAGGCATCGTCCAGGGCCTTCCGCGCACGACGCTCCGGTGGACTCGTAGGCAGAGGTGATCTGGGGGGATCATGCGTTTTCTCGTGCTGGGGCCGTTGCAGGTGGTCGACGGCGATCGGACCGTCGTCATCCGGGGGCTCACCCAACGATCGGTGCTCGGTTTCCTGCTGCTCAACGCCAACCGCGTGGTGGCCACGAGCAGGTTACTGAAGGCGTTGTGGCCCGACGACGCCCCTCCTTCGGCCCGGCAGATCCTCCAGAACGCCGTCTCGAACCTGCGCAGGGCGTTGTCCCCCAGCGGATCGGTGGTGCTGTCGACGCGGGCACCGGGGTACGAGCTGAGCGTCCCGACCGACGCGGTCGACCTGTTCCGGTTCCAGCGCCTGGTGGAGGAGGGGCGGGCCGAACTGGCCGCCGGGGCACCGGTGACCGCCGCCGTGCTGCTGCGCGAAGCGCTGGCGCTCTGGCGCGGGTCGGCGCTCGCCGACCTGGTGGAGAACGGGGTCCGGTGGCCCGAGCTGGAGGTCCTGCGCAACGCGCGGCTGGACGCCGTCGAGGACTACTTCGGCGTGGTGTTGCAGAGCGGGCGGCACCAAGCCGTGCTGGCCGAACTGGAGACGGAGGCGGAGTGCGAGACCTCCCGCGAGCGGCTGTCCGGCCAGTTGATGCTGGCGCTGTACCGGTGCGGCAGGCAGACCGACGCGCTCGCGGTCTACCGCCGCACGCGGACCGCGCTGATCGAGGAGGTGGGGCTCGAACCGAGCCACGAGCTGCGACGCCTCGAACAGGCGATCCTCACCCACGACCCGAGCCTGATGCCCGCCGAACCCGCCGCGCCGGTGGCGGTCGTCCGGCGCGACGCGCCCGCCGTGGAGCACGGCCACGAGGTGGAACTGCTGCGCGGCGTCGCGGCACGGGTGGGCCACCGCGCCCGACCTCACCTCGTGACGCTGCTGGGAGTGCCGGGCGTCGGCAAGACCCGCCTCGTGGAGGAGGCGCGGTGCCGGTTCGCGCGGGACGGGATGACCGTGCTCGTCGGGCGGACGGGGCCGTTCGCGGAGAACGCGGGGTTGACGGCGTTGGGCGAGGTCATCGCGGCGCACTGCGGCATCCGGCGCGACGACCCCACCGCGGTCGCGTTCGGGAAGCTGGAGCAGGCGGTGCAGGACGTGGTGGACCGCGACGACGCGGACCGGGTGCTGCTCGCGCTGGGCGCGCTGGTCCTGTCGCCGGGGTGGCGTGTGCCCGCGGGCGAGGTGCTGTCCGCGTGGGGCTCGATGGTGGGGAGGATCGCCGCGACCCGCCCGCTGGTCGTGGTGGTCGAGGACCTGCACGACGCCGAGGAGGCGGTGGTGGACTTCGTGCAGGACCTCACCGAGTCCGTCGGGCAGGTGCCGCTGCTGGTGATCGTCACGGCCGGGCTCGACCTGCTCGCCCGCCGCCCCGGCTGGGGCGGGGGCGGGCGGCAGGCGACCACGGTCACGCTCGACCCGCTCCCGACCGCGGAGGAGACCAGCTTCCCGATCACGCACACGTTCAGTTGCTGAGCTTCCGGGCCTCCCCCGCCACGGCGACCTGGGCGGCGAGCACGCCGACGAGGATCACCGCCCCGCCTAGCACCTGCGCGGCCGACAGCCTCTCCCCCAGCAGCAGCGCGGCGAACCCGCCCGCGACGACCACCTCCAGGGTCGCGAGCTGGCTGGCGGCGGTCGGCGGCAGGTAGCGCTGGGCGCTCACGCCGGTCAGGTACGCCAGCACCGTCGAGACCACGGCGAGCCAGCAGAGCAGGCCCCACAGCGGAATCCGGGCCCCGGCGACCACCGCCTCACCGCCGAGCGCGGCGAAGGGAAACGACGTCACCGGGGACACGACGTCGAGCGCCACCGCGCCGATCGCCGTGCCGAGCGCGGCCAACGCCGCCGGGTCACGGGTGCGCAACCCCCGCTCGGACAGCAGGAACCGGGCGGTGAGGGCGACCGCCGTGCCGACGCCCGCCAGCACGCCGAGCAGGTCGAGGCGGAACCCGGCCCACACCTCGCCGACCAGGACGAGGCCTACGAGTGCCGCGCCGACACCAAGCCACACGGCACCCGGCAGCCGCGTGCCGCGCACGAACCGCACCCACAGCACCACCATCACCGGCGAGAGGTACTCCAGCAGCAGCGCGACGCCGACCGGCAGACGTCCGACCGCGACGGCGTAGAGGCTCTGGTTCACGCAGAACGCCAGCACGCCGAACGCGACCACCAGCGGCCACTCCGCCCGGCGGACGACGAGCCGCCGGGGCGCGGTGAGCCCGACGAACGCCAGCAGGAGCACGGCGGCGACGCTCATCCGCGCCTGGGTGATCTCCAACGCGGACAGGCCGCTCGCGGTCAACGCCTTGGTGGCGGGCCCCGCGCTGCCGAAGCAGACCGCGGAGCCCACCGCCAACGTCACGCCGACCGCGGTGAGCCGCGGCCGGGTCGAGGTGTCACGCATCCGGGGTCAGCGCCTCCGCCCAGTCCTCGCGACCGGGCAGCCCGCCTTGGACCGCCAGGTCGAACCGCGCCCGCAGCTCGTCGAACACCGGCCGGTCGGCGCTCAGCGGCACGTCGTCCAGCACAGCCACCGCGGTCAGCTCGACCGCGGTGCCCGCCAGCATCACCTCGGAGGCGACCCGCAGCTCGGCGGGCGCGATGGGCCGTTCCACGACGGAGACGCCGAGGTCGTCCGCCATCGCCAGCACCGCGTCACGGGTGATGCCGGGCAGGATGCCCTCGGACAGCGGCGGTGTCGCCAACTCTCCCCCGACCACGATGAACACGTTGGCCGCCGACGCCTCGGCCACCCGTCCCGCCGCGTTCAGCATGATCGCCTCCTGGGCGCCGGAGCGCACCGCGTCGAGGCGGGCCAGCGACGCGTTGACGTAACCGCCGGTGGACTTGACCGACGGCGGGACGGCGTTCGGGGCGCTGCGGACCCATCCGCTCGTGCGCACCCGGATGCCCGCCTCCTGGTCGCCGAGGTACGACGGCCAGGACCAGCAGCCGATCGCCACCCGCACGTGGTCCAGTTGGGCGGCGACGGACATGGCGCCCTCGGCGAGGAACACCAGCGGCCGCAGGTAGCCGCTGGACAGCCCGCTGACCGCGACCACGTCCCGGCACGCCCGCGCCAACTCGTCATCGGTGTACGGGATCTCCATGGACAGGGCCCGCGCCGAGGTGCGGAGCCTGCGGAGGTGCGCGGTGAGCCGGAACGCGCTCGGACCCCGCGCGGTCTCGTAGAACCGCACGCCCTCGTAGACGCCCCAGCCGTAGTGCAGCGTCGGGGTCATCACGTGCACCGTGGCCCGGTCGGCCGGGACCACGGCGCCGTCGATCCACACGGGGAAGGAGGTGGCGTTCACGCGAGTTCCTCCAACAGCGCGCGGGTCGCGTCGTCGAGGTCGAGACCGCTCACCTCCTGCCGCGCCCGGTGCGCCCGCTGCGGGTCGCCGGGCGTGAGGACCGGCTGGTCCGGGTCCGCCGGGGTCGATCCGCGCACCGTCGCCAGCAGCGCCGCGCAGTTCCGCCGCGCCGCCTCCCCGCCGCCGAAGGCGTTGGGGTCGAAGGCGAGGAACTGGTGGCTCACCCGGCGACCACGACCGTCGGAACCGGCGTTCACGTGGGCCAGCTCCCAGTCCAGCGGTGCGCCCAGGAGCACCGAGGTGAGCAGGGTGACCGCCATGGCCAGCCCCTGCCCCTTGTACCCGCCCAGCGGGCTGAGCGCGTGCGCCTCGGCCGGGTCCGCGACCGGGGCGCCGGTGCTGTCGACCGCCCAGCCCGCCGACAGCGGCCTGCCGGTGCGGGCCCGTTCCTTGACCTCCGAGTAGCAGACCTGGCTGGTGGCCATGTCCAGGCAGAACTCGTCCCCGAACGCGACGGAGACCGGGTTGGTCCCGAACAGCGGGTCCGCACCGCCGAAGGGTGCCACGCGGGAGGCCGCGGAGGTGGTGGCGACGCCGAGCATGCCCCGCGCGGCGATCCGCCGGGTGTACGCGCCCGCCGCGCCGAAGTGGTTGGAGCGGACCACACCCACGGCGGCGACCCCGTGCAGCCGCGCGCGGTCGACGGCGAGGTCCACCGCGTGCAGCGCCGCCACGACGCCGAGCGCGTCGTTCGCGTCGAGCAGCACGGCCGCGCCCCGGTCCTTGGTGATCGAGAACTCCGGGCGGGCGTTGGCCACGCCGTGGTCGAGCTCGTCGAGGTACGTGCCGAGCAGCCGCAGCCCGTGCGTCTCCACCCCGAGCAACGTCGTGTCCACCAGGACGTCGGCGACGGCCGCCGCGTCGTGGTCGGGTACACCGCGAGCGGTCAACGCCTCGCGGACCGTGCGTGCCGCCTGCGGCGGGTGGATCGGTGCCATGTCAGGTGTTCTCCTCGAAGAAGCTCCGGTCGTGCTCGTCGAGCGGGACGAGGTCGTCCCACCACTGCGCCGCGGGGTCCCACTTCGCGTAGAAGGGCCTGCCGACCAGCGACGGGTCGCGGGCCTGGAGGAAGCGCAGCGCGAAAGCGGTGCCGTGCGGCAGTTTCACCGGTCCGTCGACGACGACCTTGCCCGGCGCCGCGGACATGACCGGCCCCCGCGCGGTGCGGGCGAGGCCGGACACCCGGCTCACCGCGTCCCGGTAGACCTCGTGCGCCCGTTCCAGCGGGAGCCCGAAGTAGTGCTGCGCACCGGTGTCGCGCTCGACGAACATGTAGTACGGGTGGATGCCCGCGTTCACCTGGTCCGTCCACATGCGACTCCAGATCGCCGGGTCGTCGTTGACGTGCCGCACCACCGGTGCCTGCGACCGCAACTGCGCCCCGGTGCCGCCCAGCAGCCGGATCGCGGTCCGGGTCAGCTCCGGCTCCATCTCCCTGGGGTGGGAGAAGTGCAGCATGAACGCGAGGTGGCGGCCCGCCGCGACCACGCGTTCCGCCAGCCGCAGCAGGTCCGCGGCGTCCGGGCCGACCGCGACCCGCGCGGGGTGGAACGACAGCGCTTTCGTGCCGATGCGGATGGTCCTGATGTGGTCGACGGCCAGCGCGGCGTCGACGTACCGCGCGAGCAGGTCCGTCTTCATGATCAACGGGTCGCCGCCGGTGATCAGCACGTCCGTGACCTCCGGGTGCGCCCGCAGGTAGTCGGCCATCGCGTCCGGCCCGTCGACGGCCAGCTTCAGCTCGGCGTCACCGATGAACTGGGCCCAGCGGAAGCAGTAGGCGCAGTACGAGTGGCACGTCTGCCCCTGCTTGGGGAACACCAGCACGGTCTCCGCGTACTTGTGCTGGAGCCCCGGCTGCTCCTTCGGGACGTTGCGGGAGAGCTGGTCGCCGGGGTGCGGGTTGAGCCGCGCCCGCACCTCGGCGACGGCGGCCCGCAGCGCGGCGGGGTCGCCCAGCGACCGCTCGACGAGCGCGAAGTCGGCGGGCAGCAACATGTCCCGGTGCGGGAACAGCAGGCGGTACATCGGGTCGTCCGGCGCGGCGTCCCAGTCGATGAGGTTCTCCAGCGCGTGCGCGCTCACCTTGAACGGCAGCACCCTGCTGACCACGTCGACCTCGTGGGCCAGGTCCGCTCCCGCGCCGCGAGCGCGGACCAGGTCGGCCAGGCGCCTGCCGGGCACGGCGGAGGGCGCGACATCCCCTGACACCGTCGTCACCGGTCGGCGATCCAGTAGCGGACCAGGTGGCGGTCCTGGTCGGCGTACTCGGAGCGGGCGTGCAGCATCCGCTGGTTGTCCCAGACGAGCAGCGCGTCGTCCGGGATCAGCAACGGCGTGCGGTGCTCGGCGAACAGCGCGCTCACCTTCTCCGCGAGGTCACCGCCCGCCTGCCCGAGCGGCAGCTCCTCGGCGGCGGGAACCCTGTCCAGGTCCGGGTCGTAGCCGCCGGTGGTGAGCAGGTTGTAGCTGAACCGCAGGACCGCCCGACCGCCGTCACCCGAGAACAGCGACGTGCGCACTCCCCCACCGGGGCCGGGGAAGGTGATCGGGTGGTCGGTGAGCAGCCGGATCTCCTCCGGCGCGAGCAGCTCGATCAGCCGCCTGCCGTCGAACAGGTCGGTGTACCCGCCACCGCAGCGCGCCTGGTGGTGGCAGTACAGGGCGAGGTAGCGGGGACTGGGGTCCCAACCGGGCGCCTCGGTGTGCGCGAGGATCGTGTTCACGCTCTGCGAGTACGACTTGCCCTCGAACCCCGGCACGTAGGTGACGTCGTGCTCCAAGCCGCCCTTGTACTGCGGTAACAACGTGCCGAGCGCTTGGAGCAGCGGAATCGCGTTCCGCTGCCCACCGAGCCCGCGCACGAGCGCGAACCCGTCCTGCTCGACCTTCGCCCGCACCTCCGCCACGTCCGGGGTGACGAGCGTTTCCTTCACGGCCATGGTGCCGCTCCCCTTCTTCTGTCCTCTGTGGAGCGCTATCGGCACCGCATCCCGCACGGCGAAAGGAAAGGCGGGATGTGACGGAGACGTCCGTCCGGCGCACTGGCGCTTTCCCAAACCTACTGCGCTCCGCGGGAACGCCATTAATTGGCGACTAACCACTTTTCGGCCGGCGGTTCATTAGCGGCCGGTTAGGGGGTGGTGGTACGGGCACCGATCATCGCCCTGTTGTCCACGATCAGGAGTGCGAATCCCCGCAGTTGCGGACGGCGGCCGAGGCGACGGTGGCCAGGTCTTCACTCGAGAAGCCCGCGCGGCTCAACACCGCCAAGGACTTGTTCGTCGCCACCGCGCACAACGCCAGCTCCGCCGCTTCCCGCTCGCCCGCCCCCGCCGCCAGCAACGCCTGCCCCAGCCTGGCCCGCAAGCCGTCGATCATGGCGCGGACCATCACCTGGCCGTCCACGTCGAGGGCCGGGAACTGCGCCGCCGACATCGTGAGCAGGCAGCCGTCCGGGACCGCCGGATCGGCGATGCGGTTCAGCGTGACCGTCAGATAGGCGGCCACCACGGCGCTCGGGTTCGCGTGGGGGCCGGACAGCGCCTGCTCGTACAGCGGGTGGTAGGTCTGCGCGTAGCGTTCGAGGCTCTTCCGGAACAGGGCGCTCTTGTCGCCGAACGTGCCGTAGAGCGAACTCCGGCCCAGGCCGGTGCCCTCGGTCAGGCGGTCGATCGAGGCCTCCGAATAGCCCCAGCGCCAGAAGACGTGCATCGCGCGTCGAAGCGCCTCGTCCACGTCGAACTGCTTGCGACCCGCCATGGTCGATCAGCCTACGCATCTTGCACCGATCGTTTCAACATGGATAGGGTCCCCGCCATGACAAGTTGCACCGATCGTTCCAAGATGCCGACGGACTTGAGCACGCTGCGGCTGCCCGACGGGTTCACCGACCTCTTCACCAGCCGTTACGTGGAGCTGGACGGGTTGCGGCTGCACGCGGTCACCGGCGGTGACGGCCCGCCGCTGCTATTGGTCAGCGGGTGGCCGCAGACCTGGTACGCCTGGCGCGAGGTGATGCCCGCACTCGCCCGCGAGCACACCGTCGTCGCCGTCGACCCGCGCGGCGCAGGCCTCTCCGACAAGCCCGACGACGGCTACGACGCGGGCACGCTGGCCACCGACCTGGTCGCGCTGATGTCCGCGCTGGGGCACGACCGGTTCGACGTGGTCGGCCACGACATCGGCATGTGGACCGGCTACGCCCTAGCCGCGGACCACCCCGAACGCGCACGCACGCTCACCGTCGTCGACGCCATCATCCCCGGCCTCACCCCAACCCCGTCGTTCTTCAGCCCGGCCGCGGTCAACCAACGACTCTGGCACTTCGGCTTCAACCGACTCACCGACCTCAACGAGAAACTGGTCCAGGGCCGGGAACACCTCTACTTCGGCCACCAGTTCGCCACCAAGGCAGCCACTCCGACCACGATCCCCTCGTACGCCGTCGACGTCTACGTCAACGCGATCGTCACAGACCCTCGTGGGCTACGAGCGAGCTTCGCGTACTACCGCGCGCTGGACGAGACGATCGCGCAGAACGAGCACCGCAAGAAGACCCGACTGACGCTGCCCGTGCTCGCCCTCGGCGGCGCGCGCTACAGCGGCCCGCTGGTCGCCGAGACGATGCGCCTGGCGGCCGACGACGTCACCGAAGCGATCCTCGACGACTGCGGCCACTACGCGGCCGAGGAACAGCCGGAGCGGTTCACCGAGGTCCTGGAGGACTTCCTCGGTCGCGTAGGCCGACACCCCACCCCCGGCCAGGGCAGGTCCGCCTAGCGCTCGCCGAACCCGACTTACTCGTCGCCCGTGTGTCGCGTTTCGACTCCCTGACCGACGGCCCCATGCGATCATGCGATCGTCGAGATCACGACTTCCTTGTGGGGGGAACATGTCCAGGACAAGCGCGCTCGTCGCCGCGGTGCTCATCACCGCGGCGGCCGTGTCGGTGTCGGTGAGCACGCCCGCGACGGCTGCTCCGGCAGAGGTCACCATCCAGGGCATCGGGCAGCGGGTCACCGTGCGCACGGGCATCGTCCAGGCGGACCTGAAGCCGATTCCGGGAACCGCTGCTCCCAACACCGGGATCGCCCGGCCCGGCGACAACCTCGCCGCCATCTGCTTCACCCCTGACAACCGGGGTGAGCCCTGGATCCTCGTGATCAACCGCAACGGCATCGCGGGCGCGCAGTACGCCAACACCGTCGGCTACATCCACCAGTACGACCTGAGCAACGGCGGCAGCGTCGTCGTGAACGGTTGCGCCACGACGGACGTGAGGTATCCGGCGCACCACTTCGCGTGGCTTCGACCCGAGTTCACGCAGGCCGACATGAAGCCGGTGGCGGGTACGGACGCCCCCAACACCGGACTGTTCAAGCAGGGCGACAAGGCGGCGGTCTACTGCTTCCTCGCGGACAACCGAGGCGTCTTGTGGGTACTGGCCGTCAACCTGTCGGGACACGCGGGTCAGCAGTACGCCAACACCGTCGGCTTCATCCGGGACGACGCCACCCTCAACGAGTTCGCGGGCGGAGTCGACTGCGGCGCCTCGTAGTAGAACCTCACTGGCGACCTGTCACCTGACCTGAGCGATGAGGTGCGAGGGCGAATCGCACGGTGATCGACAGGCCGCCTTCGGGGTGTGCGCTGGTGGTGACGGTGGCGTGGTGTGCCTGGGCGACCGCCTCGACGATGGCGAGGCCGAGACCGAGACCGTGGCCTGGGCCCAGTCGTTGGAAGGGTTGGAAGAGTCGCTGGATCTGGTCCTCCGGGACTAGCGGTCCGCTGTTCGCCACCGTC
Organism: Umezawaea endophytica; assembly: GCF_025061645.1. GTDB lineage: Bacteria > Actinomycetota > Actinomycetes > Mycobacteriales > Pseudonocardiaceae > Umezawaea > Umezawaea endophytica. The sequence continues at coordinate 174,469 of NZ_JANYMP010000003.1, forward strand.
AGGGTCGCCTCCGTCGCGGAAGCCCGCGTGATGATCTCCACCCGCCCGCCGGGGTGGTTGTGGCGGACGGCGTTGTCGACGAGGTTGGCGACCAGGCTTTGGACGAGCCCCGTGTCCCCCGCCGTCACCGCGGGCGTGAGGTGTTCGGTCAGGGCGATGCCCCGGAGTGCGCCCTAATCACGGCGGGGAGCGAGCACGGCCGCGACGACGTCGGCGAGGTCGATGGTGTCCCAGCGGGTGATGCCGCGTTCGCTGGTGGCCAGGGCCAGCAGTGCTCGGACGAGCTGTTCCTGGTGTTGGCCGAGGGCAAGGGCTTCCTGGCACGCGGACCGCAGGGTGTCGGTGCTCGCGTCGGGGTCTCCGAGGGTGACTTCGAGGAGGGTGCGCAGGCCTGCGAGGGGGGTGCGCAGTTCGTGGGAGGCGTTGGCGACGAAGTGGCGTTGGGCGGTGAAGGAGGCTTCCAGGCGGGCGAACAGGTCGTCGAGGATGGAGCCCAGTTCGGTCAGCTCGTCGGTGCGCGCGCCGAGGTCCAGCCCGAGGCGGTGGTGGAGGTTTCCGACGGAGATGGCTCTGGCGGTGGTGGTGATCTCCCGCAGTGGCCGGAGGAATCGGCCCGCGACGAACCAGCCGACGGCCACCGAGAGCGGGCACAGCAGGACGAGGGCGAGGGCGGAGCTGAGGAGCAGTTCGCGCGGACCGATCCCGTCGCCGGTGCCGGTAATAGTGGCCGGGACCTGGCTGTGGACGGGAGTGGTCGACCGGATTCCCGCGAGGGGGATGGTGACCACGGCGAGGACCGCGGTTCCGACGGCGAAGGTGGCCGTGGCGTAGGAGATCGTGAGCCGGGCCCGCAAGGACCGTCGGGGGCTGGTCATGCTCGTCCGATCCGGTAGCCGCCTTCACGGACGGTCGTGATCACGGGTGGGTCGCCGAGTTTGGCCCGCAACCGGTGCACGGTGTGCTTGACCGCGGAGCTGAAGGGGTCGGCGGCTTCGTCCCAGGCCCGTTCGAGCAGTTCCTCGGCGGACAGGACCAGACCCGGTGAGGCGAGCAGGCATTCGAGCAGCGCGAACTCCTTGGGGCTGAGGTCGAGGCGCCTGCCCGCGCGGAACGCCGTCCGCCGCGCCGGGTCGAGGGTGATGTCCTCGCAGGAGAGCTCAGGGGGAAGCGGTCGGGCGGCCCGGCGGGCCAGGGCCCGGACGCGGGCGACCAGCTCGGCGAAGGCGAACGGCTTGGGCAGGTAGTCGTCCGCGCCGAGACCGAGGCCTTCGACGCGGTCCTCGACCGTGTCGGACGCGGTCAGCATCAGCACGCGGGTGTCGGCCCGGTCGTTGGCGAGCCGACGGCAGATGTCGTCCCCGTGGACGTCGGGCAGGTCCCGGTCGAGGACCACCACGTCGTAGCGGACGGCGATCAGGCGGTCGAGGGCGTCGGTCCCGGTCAGCACGACGTCGACGGCCATCCCCTCGCGCCGCAACCCGGTCCCGATGGAACGGGCGAGCACCTCGAAGTCCTCGATCACCAGAACTCTCACCGCGGACCACCGCCGGTGGTGGGGGAAGGGCAGGTTCGACGCGTCACGTGCGCCACCATGCCAGGCGCCCGGTTCCAACCAGGTCGCGGTCGCCGAGACCGGGCTGGAACCGTTTGACGGCTACAACTTCCCGCATGAGATCCACACCGACACACCCGGAGGTCGTCGTCGCCGGGCTGCGCAAGCGGTACGGAACGACCCTTGCCCTCGACGGCATGTCCTTCACCGTCCGCCCTGGGCTGGTGACCGGCTTCATCGGGCCGAACGGGGCCGGGAAGTCCACCACGATGCGGGTGGTCCTCGGACTGGACGCGGTCGACGAGGGCACCGCGCTCGTCGGGGGCACGCCGTACCGCGACCTCCGGAACCCGTTGAGCCACGTCGGTTCGCTGCTCGACGCGTCGGCGCCGCACCCCGCCCGGAGCGCCCGCGACCACCTGCTCTGGCTGGCGCACTCGCAGGGCCTCGGCGCGAGCCGGGTGGACCAGGTGGTCGAGCGGGTCGGCCTGACCTCGGCGGCCAGGCGCAAGGCGGGCGGCTACTCGCTCGGCATGCGGCAACGGCTGGGGATCGCCGCGGCCCTGCTGGGCGATCCGCCGATCATCCTGCTCGACGAGCCGTTCAACGGCATGGACCCGGAAGGCATCATCTGGATGCGCGGTTTCCTGCGGTCGCTCGCCGAGCAGGGCCGGGCCGTCCTGGTGTCCAGCCACCTGATGAGCGAGGTGCAGGACACGGCCGACCACCTCGTCGTGGTCGGGCGCGGCAAGGTCGTCGCCGACGCGGGCGTGGCCGACCTGATCGCCGCCGCGTCCGGGAACCGGGTGGCCGTGCGCACCGCGGCCCGGCCGGAGGCGATGGCCCTGCTCTCGCACGCCGGCGCCACCGTGGCGGCCTCCGGCCGGGACACCGTCACCGTTTCCGGTCTGACGGCGGATCACGTCGTGACGCTGCTCAACCGGGGCGCGATCCCGTTCTCCGAGGTGTTCGCGCACCGCGCCACGCTCGAGGAGGCCTACCTGGAGCTCACCCGCGACGCGGTCGAGTTCCGCGCGACCTCACCCGAGGAGGTGTCCCGGTGACGCCGCGCGGGTGGGACGGCTTTCCCCGGTTGCTGCACGCGGAGTGGACCAAGTTCCGCACCGTCCGGGGCTGGACGCTGGGCGTGGTGACCGCGGCGCTGATGGTGGTGCTGGTCGCCGTGCTCGCCGGAGTCAGCAGCGACCAGCGCGACAGGCCCGTCGTACCGATCGGACCCGACGGTGGTCCGGTCACCGACAGCTTCTACTTCGTCCACCGGCCGTTGACCAGGGACGGCAGCATCACCGTCTCCGTTTCCGCGCTCACGAGCAGCATCCCCACGAGTCCGGGAAACCTGCGGCGTGACACTGTGCCGTGGGCGAAGGCCGGGCTCATCATCAAGGACGGCACCCGCCAGGGATCGCCCTACGCGGCCATCATGGTGACCGGCGGCCACGGCGTGCGGATGCAGGACGACTACGTCAACGACACCGCGGACCCCTCCGGCGAATCGCCCCGCTGGCTGCGGCTGGACCGCTCGGGCAACGCGGTCACCGGTTCCACCTCCACCGACGGCACGCGGTGGAACACCGTGGGCACGGTTCACGTCGAAGGACTCGGATCGACCGTCCAGGGCGGACTGTTCGTCGCCTCTCCACCTTCCGTGCAAGGCATGGGCACGGACGTCACCGTCTCCACGGCCGACTTCGAAGACCTGGACACCCGCAGTGGCTGGCACGGCCGGGACTGGACCGGCGACCAGGTCGGACCCGAGTCCGCCGGCTTCGCCGGTTACCCCGTGGGAACGTCGGGTTCGGTCACCGAGTCCGACGGCCGCTTCACCGTGACCGGGGCCGGGGACATCGCACCCGCCGTCCGCTACTCCCTCCCCACCGGCGGCACCCTCAAGGACATCCTCACCGGCACGTTCGCCGCGCTGATCGCGGTGATCGTCATCGGGGCGCTGTTCATCACCACCGAGTACCGAGGGCGCCTGATCCACGTCACCCTGGCCGCCAGCCCCCGGCGAGGGCGGGTGCTCCTCGCCAAGGCCGTCGTGCTGGGCTCCGTCACCGCCGCCGCGGGGGTGGTGGGAGCGACCATCGCCCTACCGCTCGGCGAGCGGCTCGCACGGGCCAACGGCGTGTACATCTTCCCGGCCACCACCTCGACCCAACTCCGGATCGTGCTCGGGACCGCGGCCCTGCTCGCGACGGCCTCGATCCTGGCGCTCGCCGTCGGCGCCGTGGTCCGGCGCAGCGCCGGAGCGGTCACCGCCGTCGTCGTGGCCCTCGTGCTGCCCCACCTCCTGATCGCCAACCCGTTCACGCCGTCGGGCCTGTCCGACTGGCTGGCCAGGGTGACTCCCGCCGCCGCTTTCTCCGTCCAGCAGACACTCGTGCGGTACGACCAGGTCTCCAGCGTCTACACGCCGTACAACGGCTACTACCCCTTGGCGCCGTGGGCCGGGTACGCGGTCCTCGCGGGTTATGCCGTGCTGGGACTGGCGGTCGCGGTCGTCGTGCTCCGCAGGAGGGACGCGTGAAGCGGGCCCTGCACGCGGAGTGGACGAAGACGCGCACCGTCGCAGGCCCCTGGTGGCTGCTCCTCGGCGCCGTCGTGCTGACCATCGCCTCGAGCGCCCTGGTGACCTCGCTGGCGACCTGCCACACCGCCGGTTGCCACACCGACACCACCAGGCTCAGCCTCACCGGCGTCCACCTGGGCCAAGCGCTGATCGCGATCCTGGCCGTGCGGTTCCTCAGCGACGAGTACGACTCGGGCATGATCCGCACCACCCTGGCCGCGATCCCGCACCGACCCACCGCCTTCGCGGCCAAGGCCGTCACCCTCACCGGTGTCGTGGCCGTGGCCGGTTCCATCGCGATCCTCGGCTCACTGCTGGCAGGTCGGATCATCCTGCCCGGCAACGGCTTCACGCCCGCCCACGGCCACCCGGCACTGTCCCTGGCCGACTGGCCCACGCTGCGCGCGACCGTCGGATCGATCCTCTACCTCACGTTGATCGCCCTGCTCAGCCTGGGCATCACCGCCGTGCTGCGGGATTCCGCGACCAGCACCGGAGCCGTCCTGGGCCTGCTCTACCTCTTCCCCGTCCTGGCCCAGGTGATCGACGACCCGCACTGGCAGCGTCTGCTCCACCAGATCGGCCCCATGAGCGCCGGCCTCACCATCCAGGCGACCACCGACCTCCACACCCTGCCCCTCACCCCCTGGGCCGGACTGGGGGTGACCGCCGGCTGGGCCGCCGCGGCGCTCGCGGCAGGCGGCCTGCTGCTGCACATCCGCGACGCCTAGACGAGCAGGTCCTCACCGGACGGGGAACGCGAAATCGAGTGTGGGCGACGGTGTCGCCGGGCATGCTCGTCCACATGCCCTCGAAGATCACTCGCGTCAACCCCGATCAACTCCACACACCACCCGGCTACCACCACATCACCGTCGTCGAGGCAAGCCGAACGGCCTTCCTGGCAGGCCAATGCCCGATCGACCCGGCGGGCGCCCTGGTCGGGGAAGGTGACATCAACGCCCAGATCGACCAGGTCGTCGCGAACGCGATGATCGCGCTCGGCGCGGTCGGGGCCGAGCCGAGCGACGTCGTGCGCACGGTGATCTACGTGGTCAGCGATGACCGGTCCGTGCTGGGCGCGGCGTGGGAACGGCTGACGCAGTCGCCTCTCGCGCCGGCTTTCACCACCGCGAGCACCTTGCTGGGGGTCGCACAGCTCGGGTTCCAGGGCCAACTGATCGAGGTCGACCTCACGGCGGCGTTGCCAGGATGACCGGAACGCCCCTGTCTGCCGCAGGGCGGTCACCAAGCCCAGCCAGCCACGTGTGCGCTGCCCCGACCAGACCTCACCAGCCGCCGTCCACCAACCATCCACCGGACTGAACACCATGACCCGAACACTGCTCGCGGTCCACGCCCACCCCGACGACGAGTCGACCTCCACCGGCGGCATCCTGGCCCACTACGCCTCGCTCGGCACCCGAATCGTGCTCGTGACCTGCACGACCGGCGAACTCGGCGACGCACCGAACGGCGCCAAACCCCTTCACCCCCGCACATGATCCCGCACAGGTCGCCTCGCACCGGCTCGGCGAACTGCGAGCGGCGTGCCGCGTCCTCGGGGTGACCGACGTCGAACTGCTCGGCTACCACGACTCGGGCATCGCGCCGTGGGAGAAACCTCGCGGTGCTTTCGTGGACGTGCCGGTGTCCGCGGCCGCCGACCGGGTGGCGAGGCTGATCGAGCACTACCAGCCGCAGGTCGTGGTGACCTACGACGCCGAGAACACCGCACAACACCGCGACCACCTGCACGCCGCACGGGTCACCTCGGCGGCGTTCGACCTGTCCGCGGTGGCGGCCAAGCTCTACTTCAAAGCACACGGCAGGGCGTACTGGGAACGCGTGATCCGGGCAGCCGCCTCGATCGGGATCCACCGGAACCTGCCCACCGGCCTAGATGACGTCGACCGGCGCATCACCACGACCATCGACACCCGCGCGGTCGTCGACCGCAAACGCGCCGCGCTGCACTGCCACGCCTCCCAACTCGACTCGTCGATCGCGGGCAGGCTGCCACCAACCGAGTTCGCCGCGGCGCTCGGCGTCGAGGACTTCATCCGAGCACGGGACACCACGGGATCACCCGTCCCGGAAACCGACCTCTTCGCCGGGCTCGGGTCGCACGAACGCGGCGATCACCCCCGCGGTTGAGGCAGTGGAACCGTGACGGACCCGAGGCTGGACCACGTCATCCACGAGCCTCACCGAAGAAGCACGGTTCACACCACTGCGGATGTGCCCGCGGAACGACGGCCGCACATCTCCCTGCAGACCGTCCACGTAGTGGTCGAAGGCGCCCCTACTATCTTGGTAAGAACCTCTATCAGGTCGCGACCAGCACAACGGACAGGACTGCTGTGGTGGACACGTTCATGCTCGATCAGTTGAAACTGCGATGGCCTGCGGACTGGACGAAGCTGCACGTCTACTTCGTGCCTGACCCGGTCGAAATCCGACCCGTGATCGATGCCTACCGAAGTGTCCTTGACAGATTCGACTTCATCGCCAGGCAGCCCGACGAATGGTTGCACTCGACGATGATGGTCATCGACGAGATCTCGGCCCGCAACGTCACCTCGGACCAGCGTGCGGAGTTGGCGCGGCGACTTCGGCAGGTGACGGCAGAGATGCCCTCATTCAAGGTCGCCTGTCGGTCCGCAGTCGTCAAGCGCAGCAGCGTGTCTCTGGAGATGGTGCCTGACCTGCGTTTCAACAAGTTGATCGACGGGATGAAGGCGGTTGCGGGTGACATGTTCGGGCAGAAGGCCGTGCAGTACTCGAATGGCCGACCACACATCACCCTGGCGTATGCCACCGGCGATGGCGACTCCGACGTCGTCCAAGCCTCGCTGCGCGAGGTGCTCGATCCTCGGACCGAGCTCACAGTGGACTGCGTTCGTCTAGTGGATGTCCTCGTGGACACCGAACTTGTTCAGTTTCGCTGGGAGGAACTGGCGAAACTTCGGCTGACACACTGAAGAGTCACCAGTCCCCGACCATCGTCGCGTTGGCGCCTTCTTGTACTCGCTCGCGCATTTGTTGTGAGTTTGTTGTGAGGTGGTCGGGCCCAACATCCGTTCGCTGTCGGTGGGGCGGACACAGCGCTCTGCCTCGTCGACTAGTCGGCCTGTTGTTCTTGCGCCGCAAGGCGAGCGGTGACGGCCTGAACGAGTGCCTTCGCGTGCGGCTCGTCATGGGAGGCCCACCCACGCATCGCGTCGCACGGCACAACCCGGCCGTCGGCCATCAGGAACGACACGCGCTGGATGCGGCCCGGCTCACGGTCGATGCCCCTGATCTCGTCCCACGGCAGGAACCGGTCACGCCACGAGTTGCGCACGAGCACCCCATCCGGCCTCAGGACCACCGCCAGCCGCCAGGTCTGGGTCACCAGCGCCACCAGCAGACCGACGAGCAACCCGGTGAGGACGTTCCGGGTCAGCCCGTCCGCTAACTCGTCTATCCGGAACGCCAGGACGAAGTACACGAACACCGAGATGATCACGATGGCCACGCGGGCCGATGGCCTGCGAAAAGTAGTGGTCCCCATGCGCCAAAGCTAGCCCGGCGCGTACCTGGCTGACCTGGAAACGACGAAAGCCCCCACGTGGAGGGCTCTCGGGTGGAGCGGGTGGCGGGCCGAGGCGGCGCGGCCGGAGCTCGAAGGTATGTACTGACAGGTGTCTGCCTCGGGCGGGCGCGGGCCGTGATGCTCGTGGCATGACGAAAAAGAGCGTTCCGATCACCGTCTTCGCCCGTACGACGTCCAGGCCCGCCCACACCTACCGGGTCATCGTGCCGATCGACCTCTCCCAGGTGTTCAAGCCGTGGGGACCGTTCCCCGGCGTCGAGGAGGTGCGCGGCCAGACCGGCACCTGGGACCGGCCGGGGACCTCGCGCCAGACCTGGTTCACCGACGGTTCCAGGGCCGACGAGCGGCTCACCGAGGTCGTGGACGGGCACGGGTTCGCCTACGAGCTCAGCGGATTCACCAACGTGCTGGCCAAGTTGGCCTCCGGGGTGCGCGGCGAGTGGTCGTTCCTCCCCGACGGCACCGGCACGTCGATCCGGTGGACCTACGACTTCCAGCCGCTGCCCGGCCGCCGCTGGATCGTCGCCGGGCCGTTCAAGCCGCTCTGGACCCGCTACATGCGCGCCGCGCTCGCCCGGATGGTGACCGTGGTCCAGGACACGCCTGGTGCGATCATGGAGGAGTGAGCGACCTGAGCTTCGGTGCCCTGGTGCGCGGTTGGCGCGACCGCCTCGACCCGGCTGACGCCGGCTACGCCCGGTCAGCGCGCAGGCGCGCCCCCGGCCTGCGCCGCGAAGAACTCGCCGAACTCGCCGGTCTCTCCCACGAGTACGTCCTGCGGTTGGAGCAGAGCCGGGCCACCAACCCGTCCGCCCAGGTGGTCACGGCCCTGGCCCGCGCGCTGCGCCTCTCCCCCGCCGAACGCGACCAGCTCTTCCGCGCCGCGGACCTGCTCCCGCCCCGCGACCAGACCGTCGGCACCCACGTGCCACCCAGCATCCGCCGCCTCGTCGACCGCCTCGGCGACCTCCCGATCGGCGTGTTCGCCGCCGACTGGAGCCTGCTGTGGTGGAACGACATGTGGACGGCTCTGCACGGCGACCCGTCCGGCCTGCCGCCCACCGAACGCAACCTCGCCCGCGCCCTCTTCGGCACGGGCGAGGGCCGCTGGCACCTGCGCCCGGTCACCTCGACGGCCGGACCGTACGCCTTCGAAACCGCGATCGTCGCGGACCTCCGCGAAGCGGTCTCCCGCTACCCGGCCGACCCGGACCTGGCGGCACTCGTGGACGGCCTGCGGGCGGCCTCGCCGTTCTTCGGCGAGCTGTGGTCGGTGGCGGGCATGGGACAGCTCACCGGCGACCTCAAGACGATCAGCCATCCCGAGCTGGGTGACGTCACCCTGGACTGCGACGTGCTGACCGTGCCCGGCGTCGACCTGCGCATCGTCACCTACACGGCGGCCCAGGGAACCAGCGGCGCCGACCAACTCGACCGACTGCGTGAGTTCCGGCTCAGCGAGGCTCGCTGAGCGGGAACCGGGCCGGCAACACCAGTTCGGTCAACACCACCCGTCTCAGGAGAGCTCTACGTCGTCGCCGGTACCGCGGCACCGGGAACGGGGGCTGGTGCCGGTACCACGGTGGGGTAGCGGGTGTTGCCGGGTGGGAAGGTGCCCGAGTTGGCCGGGAGCGGGAGGATCACCGCCGTGCTCGTGGCCAGGGTGCGCGGGGTCCAGCCGTCCCAGCCGGAGATGTAGGTGTGACCGGACTGGCCCGCCGGGTTCGTGGCGTTCGGGTGGACGTCGGCGGTCATGAGGAGCCTCCAGTTCCGGCCCGCGGCGTCGACGAAGTAGACCCAGACTGACGCCTTCTTCGTGTCGCCGCCGGTGGTCGCGGAGGTGATGACGCTGACCGTGTTGGTGTAGTCGGCGTTCGCGGCCAGGTTGTTGGCGTCGTTGTTGGTGAAGTTGGCCGGGCCCCCGTTGGGGCACTTGCCGTTCCAGGCCATGGTCGACTCCTCGGTGGACGGATGATGTGACCGCTCCACTGAGGAAACTCCTGGTGTGCCTGAATGTCACCACTCACCTGGGTGGAATTGCGTGTAGCTCTCCGTCACGGAAATCGCTGGCAGGCACTGGTATTCAACGCGACCGCCACAGGTGCTACGGGGCGTTGCGGAAGATCCGCCAGCACAGGTAAACGCAGACGCCGGCCGCGGGGGCGCCGCCCAGGAGGGTTGCCGCGATGCCCAGTGGGATCAGTGTTTCTGTCAGGTAGAGCGGTACCAGTACCGCGGTGGCGATGGTGCACTTGGTCAGGAACACCGCTGTACAAGCGTAATAACGGCGTAGCTGGTGGCGGTCGTGTCGCCAGGCGTGGTGGTCGCCGTGCAGCGTGCCCATCACCAAACCTACGATCGGCCACTTCACCAGCATGGACAACAGGAACAGCGCGCCGCCGACCGCCTGCAACACGACGGCGGGGAGGTAGAAGTCGGCTGCTTGTCCGGTGCTGCCCGCCAGCAGTGCGGACGCGCCGACCACCAGCAGCCCCAGTGCGGGTTGCCAGGGTTTGCCGCCGGTGCACAGGCGTGCCGCGGTGAACACGACCACGCCGCCGACCGCGATCAGGGCGGACGTGAGCACCTGGCGGGTGATCAGGTAGGCGACCAGGAACAGTGATCGGGACACGACGCTTTCGGCGACCGTGCGCCAGCCGCCCACCGCGCTGAACAACGACAGCGACTTCCGCGTCAGCATGGTGAAGCTCATGTGCTCGCCTTCGCCTCGACGGACGGGAAACCGTTGCGGCACATCGTGGTCGCTGGTCGCATCCAAGATCACCCCCATTCTTCATCACCTGGTGAAGAACACTCTAGGGCCGATCCCGAAACTCCACCGGGCGGTGAAGAAAGGGGTGTTAGGCTTCGACCGCCATGGCTGAACACGACGACCACCGTCGCCCCGGACGCTGGCGGTCCGGTGCGGAGAGCAAGCAGCGGGTGCTCCAGGTCGCGCGCGAACTGTTCGACCGCAACGGTTACAACGGCACGACGGTGCGCGCCGTCGCCGCCGCGGCGGCGGTCGACCCGGCGATGGTGTTCTACTTCTTCGGCACCAAGCAGGGACTGTTCAGCGCCGTGATCGACAGCGCCCCGCACACCATCGAGTCGATCTTCGCGGGTGATCTCGACACCCTGGGCGAACGGATCGTCCGGACGCTCGTGCGGAACCTCGACGCCTCCGACGGCGCGCCGCTGGTGATGTTGACCAGATCGGCGCCGACCGACCCGCGGTCCGAGGAGCTGCTGCGCGAGTTCATCGGCCGGGAGATCACCGACCGGCTCGTGGCCCTGCTCGACTCACCGGACACCGCGCGGCAGGCGGGCATGGTCAGCGTCCAGGTCCTGGGTCTCGCGGTGGCCCGGTACATCGTGCGCGTCGAGCCGATCGCGTCGGCGTCCGTCGACGAACTGGCCACCACCTTCGGCCCGCTCGTGCAGCAGTGCCTGACCCCAGCGCGCGGGAAAGGGGAACCGTGACGATCACGCTGCCCGTGCCGGAGATCGGGTCGGCGGCCACGCTGCGGCTACCCTCTGCCGCACAGCGGACACCGGCACGTGCGCACACCGCCTGACGGCCGACCCTCGCGGTAATCGACGTCACTTGACCACCATCACGTTGGTACGCCACACTTCGCCCCCTGGGGGGAGTACCCATTCAGCTCGTGATCGACATTACGGCCGCCCCACGGCGACCCGGTCACGGCGCCACCGCACTCCGGTGGTCGGGGAGACCTCGGTTCGTCATCCGAACCGGAGGGCTCGACATGGTCAACGTCCGCAAACGCCTGCTGCTCTTGCTGTTGTGCGTCCTGACGGCCGCGGGGTGCGCCACGCTCAAGGAGCTGTCCACCCTCTCGGCCCGCATCCAGGATGAGGGCTACATCGGGATTTCCGTCAAGCACAACACCTCCAACGGCTTCGACACGCTGGCCGTCACCGCCTACCGCACCGACGAGCAGAACGCCGACGTCGACGCCCTCTTCCGGCTGATCTGGGACACCTACGCCGAAGACGTCGACCGCGTCGTGGTCACCGTCAACGACGAGTCCACCTCCGCCACCAAGGCCGAACTGCAAGCGGCCTACGGTCCCCGCAAGATCCAACCCGCAGGCGGGACGTCCGGCGCGGGTCACGTCATCGCCTGGATCCTCGTCGCACTCCTGCTTGTCGGCGGCACCACCGCCGCGGTGATCGTCCGCCGCCGTCGCCGCCAGCGGACCAAGCCGCCCCACCAGCCACGTCCGTACTACAAGGAGCCCTGACGCGAAGTTCCCGCACAATTACGGTGTGTGAACATGATGTTGGCCCGATCGTAGGCTCACCGGATCATCCGGATGGCGACATGGGGAGGTCACGTGGGGGAAGCGGTGACAGGCACGCCGTCGGCGGGTGGTTGATGGCGTCCGAGGAAACCCGCGACGTGACTCCCGGTCACCGGTCGGGCGATGTCCACCAGGAGGCGACCGCCAGTGGCGGGGCCCACGTCACCCAGGTCGGCCGTGACCAGCACGTCCACTACACCAACGGCGTCCGGGTGCGGCACCGCACGACACCGGGGGCCGTCGTGCACGAGTGCCCCTACCCCGGACTGGCCGCGTTCGGCCCCGAGCAGGCCGAGTGGTTCTTCGGTCGGGACGGACTGGTCGCCGACCTGACCGCGCGCCTGGACCGGCGGCTGGTCGAGGGCGGGGTGCAGGTCGTGGTCGCGCCGTCCGGCGCCGGGAAGTCGTCGCTGCTGCGCGCCGGTCTGCTGCCCGCGCTCGACGACGGCAGGGTGCCGGGCTCCAACGGCTGGCCGAAGGTCGTGTTCACCCCCACCGCCGAGCCGGTGGCGCGGCTCGCCGCCGCCGTGGCGTCGCTGACCGGCGTCGACCACGTCGACCCGGCGGACTGCGTGAAGGCGTTGCGCCGCAACGCGGACACCCCGGTCGTGATCGTGGTGGACCAGTTCGAGGAGCTGTTCACCCTGTGCTCGGACGACCGCGAACGGCAGGTGTTCCTGGACTCGCTGGTCGAGATCGCCGAGAACGACGGCAAGCCGCTCGGACTGGTCGTCGTGGGCTTGCGCGCCGACTTCTACGCCGCCTGCGCCGACCACCCCGGCCTGCGGGCCGCGTTGCAGGACGCCCAGCTCGTGGTCGGTCCCATGACGGAGGACGAGCTGCGCGAAGCCGTCCTCCACCCCGCGGCCGCGGTCGGCCTCGACGTCGAACCGGGCCTGGTGGAACTGCTGCTGCACGACCTCGGCGTCACCACCGGGCAGCGTGCGGAGGACAGGACGAGCTACGACGCGGGCAGGCTGCCGATGCTGGCCCACGCGCTGCGGATCAGTTGGCAGCAGCGCAGCGGCTCGACGCTCACCGTGCAGGGCTACCGGGACACCGGCGGCATCCGCAACGCCATCGCCACCTCCGCCGAGCAGGTCCACGCCCGCTTGGACGACGCCGGACAGCGGACCGCGCGGTCGTTGTTCCTGCGCCTGGTCAGGATCGGCGACGGCACCGAGGACACCCGCAGGCGCGTCCCCGGCAGCGAACTGGCCGACCAGGACCCCGCGGCGACGGCGGCGGTCATCGACGCGTTCACCAGCGCCCGGCTGCTCACCCGGCACCGCGACGAGGTCGAGATCACCCACGAGACCCTGCTGCGCTGCTGGCCCCGGCTGCGGGACTGGATGACCACCGACCGCGTCGGCAGGCTGGTCCAGCAGAACCTCGAAGAAGCGGCCACGGCCTGGTCCCGCGCCGACCGCGACCCGTCGCTGCTGTACTCGGGCAGCCGCCTCCACACCGCCCGGACCTGGGCCGACAGCGCGCCCGCGGGTGACTTCAGCCCGCTCGTGGACTCGTTCCTGGCCGCCTGCACGCGGGCGCGGCGCCGGTCCGCCCGCGTCCGCACCGCCGTGGTCTCCGCGCTCCTGGTCGCCGCCGTGGTCGCCTCCACCGCGGCGGCGCTGTTCGCCGTGCAACGCGGCGAAGCCGAGCGGCAGCGCGACCTGGCCGTGTACAACCGGGTCGTCACGGAGGCCCAGCAGCAGCGGGACGTCGACGCGTCGCTGTCCGCGCAGCTCGACCTGGTCGCCCACCGCCGCCGCCCCGGCGCGGAGACCGCCGCACGGCTGGTCGGGGCCGCGAACCGTCCGCTGTCGACTCCCCTGACCGGCCACGCGGGCCGAGTCGGTGTCGTCGCGTTCAGCCCGGACGGGCGCACGCTGGTCACCGGCGGCGTCGACGAGCCCGCGCCCATCCGGGTGTGGGACGTCTCCGACGCCACCCGGCCCGTGCGGATCGGGCAGTCGGGCGGTGACGCGAACCCCGTGCACGGGCTCGCGATGAGCCCTGACGGTCGGACCGTCGCCACCGGCGGGCTCATGGGCTCGGTGCGCCTGTGGTCGATCGTCGACCCCACCCGTCCCGAACCGCTGCGCGAACTCGGCACCGACGACGGCTTCCCAGGCCAGGTGGGCACCATCGGCCTGCTCGCCTTCAGCCCCGACGGCCGCTTCCTGGCCGCCGCGAACAACCAGGGCACCACGCAGGTGTGGAACCTCGCCGACCCCGCCCTGGCGGGCTCGCCGAGCACGACGTTCGGCCGCCAGGGCAGCGGCGAGGTCGAGGCGGTGGCGTGGAGCCCCGACGGGCGCACCCTGGCCGTCGGCAACGAGGACGCCGCCGCCGTGCTGTGGGACGTGACCGACTACGCCCGGCCGACCGCCGCGAGCCCGAAGCTGACGGGGCACGACGGAGCGGTCGACGCGGTCGCGTTCAGCCCCGACGGGCGCACGCTCGCCACCGGCAGCCAGGACTCCACCATCCGGCTGTGGGACGTGGCCGACCCCGCCCGCGCCTCGGTGGTCGCCGAGACCCCGCGCAGCGGCCTCAGCGCCGTGGCCGGAGCTGTCGCGACGGTGGCGTTCAGCCCCGACGGGCGGACGGTGGCGGGCGGCAGCGGTGACACCGTCCGGCTGTGGAACGTCAGCGACCGGACCCGCCCCGAGGCCGTCGGCGAACCGCTGCGGGGGCACACGGGGGTCGTCGGCGCGGTGGCGTTCAGCCCGGACGGGCGGACCCTGGCCACCGGGGGCAACGACCGGACGGCCCGGCTGTGGCACCTCCCCGGTTCGGTGCTGACCGGACCGTCGGCCACGACCCACTCCGCGGCGTTCAGCCCGGACGGCCGCACCCTGGCCACCGCCACCGCCGAACCCGCCGTGCGGTTGTGGAACGTCACCGACCCGAATCGCGCCGAGGCGTTGGGCGAGCCGCTGACGGGCCTCACCGACGGGGTCCTGTCGGTGGCGTTCAGCCCCGACGGCCGCACGCTCGCCGCCGCCTGCGGCTCCGCCGTGCACCTGTGGAACGTCGCCGACCCGGCGCGGCCGACACCACTGGCCGCCCCGCTGACCGGCCACACCGGACCCGTCAACGCGGTCGCGTTCAGCCCGGACGGGCGCACCCTGGCCAGCGCGAGCAGCGACAAGTCGACCCGGCTGTGGGACCTCGCCGACCCCGCCCGGCCAACCCCGCTCGCGTACCCGCTGGCCACGCGCAGCACCGAGATCGACTTCAACGGCCGCAGCGAGGGCATCTACTCGGTCGCGTTCAGCCCGGACGGCCGCACGCTCGCGACCGGCAGCAGCGACCAGACGATCCGGCTGTGGAACGTCTCGGAGCGGACGCGACCCGTCCTGCTGGGCCCAACGCTGACCGGCCACACCGACACCGTCCTGTCGGTGGCGTTCAGCCCCGACGGCCGCACCCTGGCCACCGGCGGCGCCGACACGACCGTCCGCCTCTGGAACACCACCGACCCGGCCCGGCCGACGTCGGCCGGGCCGCCGCTGACCGACCTCACCCAGGAGGTGTTCGCGGTCGCGTTCAGCCCCCACGGCCACACCCTGGCCACCGGCGGTGCCGACGCCACGGTCCGACTGTGGGACACCACCGATCCCGCGCGGCCCACCTCGCCGGGACCACCGCTGGCCGGCCACACCGACGCCATCGCCACGCTCGCGTTCAGCCCGGACGGGCGCGTGCTCGCGACCGGCGGCGCGGACCGTTCGGTGCGGCTGACGGACCTCGACGTCGACCGCAACAGCGCCCGGATCTGCGCCTTCACCCGCGCCGGCCTCACCGCCGAGCGGTGGGACCGCCACGTCGGCACCGACGTGCCCTTCGCCCCGCCCTGCGCCTGACCGTCCCGAGGAGTCGCCATGACACCACCGCTCACCTCCACCCCGCGCACGCTCGGGCGCTACCGGGTGCTGGGGGAACAGGGCCGGGTGCTGGTCGGTCGCGGACCGGACGGCGACCTGGTCGCGCTGCGCCTGGCGCGGGAGGCCGACGAGGAGTTCCGGCGCGTGGCCGACGCCGCGAAGGCGATGCCGGGAGTCCACGCCGCCGCCGTGGTCGACGCGGACGCTTCCGTTCCGTGGCTGGCCTCCGTGTACGTGGTGGGTCCGTCGCTGGACGAGGTGGGGCCGCTGCCGGAGGAGCCGTTCCGGCGGCTGGCGCGCGAGGCCGCCGCCGGACTGGCCGAGGTGCACGGGGCCGGGTTGCCGCACGGGAACCTCACCGCGTCGACCGTGCTGCTCACCGAGGACGGCGTCAAGGTCGTGGGCTTCGGCTTCGCGGACCCCGGACACGCGGCGGCCGACGACGTCGCCGCGCTCGGTTCCGTGCTCGCCTCCGCGTACGGGGGCACGGCGTTGCCACCGATCGTCGAACGCTGCCGGGCCGAGGACCCCGCCGCACGGCCCACCGCCGCACAGGTCGCGGCCGAGTTCACCGGCCAGGCCGTCGCTTGGCCGACGGAGGTCCGCGAGCTGATCGACCGACACCGAGCCGACGCGGACCGCCTGGCCGAACCGAACACCAAGCGCGGCAAGCGTTTCATCCTCGTGGGCGCGCTGGTCGGCGTCGTCGTGCTGGCCGCCGGTCTGCTGTGGGCGCTCCAGCCCACACCGGACGCGCCAGCCGGGCAGGACCGTCCCGCGACACCGACCCAGGTGGCCGAACTGTCCGACTCCACCGAGAACGCGAACGGGGTGGCGTTCAGCCCCGACAACCGCACGCTGGCCGTGACGAGCGCGGACGGCGCGGTGCGGCTGTGGGACACCACCACCCACCAGCAGGTCGGTGAACCGATCACCGGTCTGGACACCGGGATCGCGCTCCCGGTGGCGTTCAGCCCGGACGGGCGGACGCTCGCCACCGGCGGCATGGTGCCGAGGCTGTGGGACGTGGCCACCCGCCAGTTGCTCGGCGTCCTGAAGGTCCAGGACCGGTTCGCGGTGGACGGCGCCATGGCGCTGGCGTTCAGCCCGGACGGGCGCCTGCTGGTCACGGCGGGCTTGGGCGACACCCGCCTGTGGAACGTGGGCACCCACCAACCGGTCGGCCCCGCTCTGGTGCGGGGCATGCTGGGCGCGGCCTTCAGCCCCGACAGCCGGACCCTGGCGGTGGGTGGCAACGACGGCGGGTTCCTCTACGACGCGGCTTCCTCGCAGGAGATCGGCCGGGTCGCCCAGGGTGACTGGCTGTTCGGCGTGGCGTTCAGCCCGGACGGCAGGACTCTGGCCACCGCGGGCGGGGTGGACTCCGGCAACGCCGTGCGGCTGTGGAACACCGCCGACCTGAAGCAGGTCGGCGGGCCCATGGGCGAGGGGATGGGCGGCCTGGCCTTCAGCCCCGACGGCCGCACGCTCGCCACGATCGGTGGCAACGCGGGCAACACGGGGAGCAACGAATCCGTTCAGCGGTGGGACGTGGCGAGCAGGCAGCAGATCGGCGACCCGCTGGGCGGCGGCACCCTGGCACTGGCCTACCGCCCGGACGGCACCCAGCTCGCCGCCACCAGCGGCGGCCCGTCGACCCGCTTGTGGACGTTGCCGAACGACCGCTGAGCGGCGGTGCCGTCGTCACCTCCGACGACGGCACCGGCCGCTTCGTCCCGTCCGAACGGGACTCCCCTGCCGCGGGAACCCGCGGCCGCGGACTACACGCGCTCGGCGTCGACCGTCGTCGCGGGCTCACTGCCGGGCTGACTGCGGTTCTCCAGCTTGATCCCGCACTTGCCTGCCAGCGCGACACCGACACCGATCGTGGTGACCACCGGGGCGGCCAGCACCGCGACCAACCCGAGAGCCACCGGCACCTCCAACACCACGTCGTCCTTGCTGTCACGCACGACCACACGACGGTTGACGCCCTCGCCGACCAACCCGCGAACGGCGTCGACCACGGAGTCGACGGTGACACGGTTGAACTCGGGCTTGGATTCGCTCATGACTCTCCTCGCACTGCGGATGTCCTCGACACCTCCAAGACTGTCCGCTGTGGAACGCCCTGCCATCAGGGTTTCCCCCGACCTCCGCCTGATTCACCCCTCAGACGCGGCCAGGCGCACGTCGTCGGTGACCGCCAGCGCGAGTTCGCAGAACATCGAGTCCGCCCACGAGAACCACGGCCTGGAGTACGCGGTGGGGTCGGAGGGGTCGAAGCTCTCGTGGACGCGGCCGGTGCCCGCGTCGGTGTCGGCGATGAGGCGCAGGAGGCGTTCCCGGTCGGCCGCCGTTCCCGTCAGGCCCTCGACGGCGAGGGCGATCGGCCACACCCGTCCGGGTTTCGTGTGCGGGCTGCCGATGCCACTCACGACGCGACCGCGGAAGTAGTACGGGTTGCCGGGGCTCAGGGCGAACGCGCGGGTCGCCCGCCAGACATCGGTGTCGACGAGGTCGGGTGCGAGGAGGGGCAGGGAGAGCAGTGACGGTGTGTTGGCGTCGTCCATGAGGAGCACGCCGCCGAGCCCGTCGACCTCGTACGCGTAGACGCGCGCGCCGTCGTGGTCGACGATGCCGTGCGCCTCGACACCGTCGACGAGGTCGCGGGACAGCGCGCGGGCGTCGGCTCCCAGGTCGGTGTCGCCGTAGACCTCCTCGGCGACCTCGGCGATGGCGACCAGCGCCTGTGCCGCGAACAGGTTGGCCGGGATGTTGTACCCGTAGGTGCACGCGTCGTCCGACGGCCGGAACCCGCTCCACGTCATGCCCGTGACGGCGACGGGCGTGCCACGGCCCCCGCGCGCGAGCGTCTCGGTGGGGATCGCGCCAGCGCGCTCGAAGCGGTACGGGGACTCGTCGTGCCGCTGTTCCCGACGCAACTGGCCGACGACCGTGCGCGCCACGCGGTGCGCGCGGGCGTCGAACGCCTCGGTGGAGCCGGTCGCCCGCCACAGCGCGTGCGCGAGCGTGACCGGGTAGGCGAGGCTGTCGACCTCGTACTTCTGCTCCCAGACGTGCGGATCGCCGCACACGTCGTCGGGCTCGTAGTGCGCTCCCGTCGGCCCGTCGTTGAACGCGTTGGCGTACGGGTCGTGGTCGAGGCACGCGAACTGCCTGCGCACCACGGCGGTGACGAGCGCGGCGAGCGGCGGGCACTCGGCGAGGAAGCGCAGGTAGGGCGTCAACTGCGTGGTGGAGTCGCGCATCCACATCGCCGGGATGTCGCCCGTGATGACGAACGCGCTGCCGTCCTCGCCGATCGTGATGGTGTCGCGCAGGGTGCGCAGCAGCGCGGCCTCGACCAGATCACCGATCCGGTCCCCGGTCGCGGCGCGCACGCGGGCCGCCGCGGTCCCGATCGTCCGCTCGATCGACGGGTCGATCACCGTTGCCACGGCGTCATTCCTCCTTCGTCGGTGACGCGCACCCGCGGGGCGTTCCCCGGCTCGTCGGTCTCGTCCGAACTCCACACGCCGATCTCCACCGGGACCGCGACCGGTCGCCCGCTCGCCCACGAGCCCAGTTCGTCGAGCCCCAGTTCGAACTCGACCGTCGTCGTGCTCCTGGGCGCGCACGTCGTGCGCCGCACGGCCAGCAGGCTCCTGCGGCGCGGGCGCACGCCGAGTTCGTGCCTGCGACCGTAGACCGGTACGGCGACGGAGAGCGGAACCGCGCCGACGTTGGTGACGTCCACCGCGACCCGCACGGTCCCGCCGTTCCCCAGGGCTTCGGCGGAGGTGGTCCACGCCGCCTCGCGCACCCTGGTCACGATCGACGGATGGGCTCCGCCGCCGAAGGGAAGACCCACGGGCCGCTTGTGCTCGACGTAGCCGCGAGCCGTTTCCAGGCGCTCGTCGTGGGCCACCGGGAGGACGCCGTCGGCGACGGGGAACGAAGCGGGCAGCCTGCCCGAGGCGGTGCCGTCGAACAGCGCGCTCACGACGGCGGCACCACCGCTCGGGCCGGGGAACGGCACGAAGAGCAGCGCGTCCACCAGGCCCGCCAACGCGGTGAGCACGCGCGGCCGTCCGTCGACGACCACGGCGACGACGGGTTTTCCGCTCGCTCGGGCCCGGCGCGCGAGGTCGAGCTGCGCCTCCGGCAGCGCGATCGAGGCGAGGTCGACGCCTTCGCCGTTGGTCGTGTCCTCCGCCGGGCCCTCGACCGCGCCGTTGTCGGCGAACTCGTCGTCGTAGCCGCGACGGCTCGTGCCACCGAGCACCAGCACGCAGACGTCGGCGCGGCCCGCCACCTCCTCGACGGCCGCGAGCGCGTCCGGGCCGAGCGCGCCGCGCACGCGGGAGCCGGGCGCGTGCAGCACCCGGTCGTCGCCGATCCGCGCCACGAGCGCCGATCGCACGGTCGACGCGGCGGGGTCGTGCGCGGGCCGGGGTGGGGTGTAGTCGCCGAGCTGCGCGTCCAGGTCGTCGGCGTTCGGGCCGATGAGCGCGACCGTGCCCGCGGGGTCGAGCGGCAGCACGCCGTGGTCGTGCACGAGCACCACGGCCTGCCGGGCGGCTCGGTCGACGAGCGCCACGACGTCCCGAGCGACGGGCCGCTCGACCGGTGCGGGCTCACCGAGCAGCCCGACCCGGCGTTTGAGCGCGAGCACGCGGTCGACGGCGCGGTCCAGCTCGTCCTCCCGCACGAGGCCGCGGTCGAGGGCGTGCCCGAGGTGGGTGAACGCCTCGTCCCACAGGCTCAGGTCGACGCCCGCGCGCAGGGCGAGCGCCGCGGCCGCTGCGGGATCGGGCGCGCTGTCGCGGAGGCGGTCGATCGCGGTGCCGTCGGCCATGACGACGCCGTCCCACCCCCAGTCGTCGCGGAGCGTGTCCGTCAGCAGCGCCCGGTTCGCGCTGCACGGAACGCCGTCGACGTCGTTGTAGGCGGCCATGAAACCGGCGACACCGCAGCGGGCGGCGGCGTGGGCGGGGCGCAGGTGTACCTCCCCCAGTTCACGGGGACCGATCGGCGCTCCGGAACCGTTGCGGCCCCCCATTCCCGCGCCCTGGGCCGCGAGGTGCTTGGCGACGACGGCGACGTGCTCCGTGCCGATCGGCCCGGCCCCGGTCGAACCGCCCTGCAACCCCCGCACGGTCGCCGCCACGAGCGCGGCGGCGAGCGCCGGGTCCTCGCCGAAGCACTCCTCCGCGCGGCCCCAGCGGGGATCGCGCAGCACGTCGAGACCCGAGACGAGGACGACGTGCGTCCCCCGCGCCCGTGCCTCGGCGGCGACCACGGCCGCCAGTTCCCCGGTCAGCTCCACGTCCATGCCCGCGCCCAGCGCGAGGTTGACCGGCAGCGTCGTCCCGCCGAGCGCCTGGACGCCGTGCGGCGCCTCCTCGACGAACAGCACGGGCACGCCGTCCCCGTGGCGCGTCACGTAGTCCTGCACGGCCGCGCACGCTTCGGCGCTGCGCTCGGGCGGGATGCCGTTGCGCCAGTGGACGGCCGACCACGGGTCGGCGCGCAGCACCCCGTAGAGGGCGCCGAGTCCGCCGAAGCGGTCGACCTCGCGCCGGAGGACGTCGGTCACGCGGGGCGCGCCGTCGATCCAGCGCAGCGCCTCCCAGCCCTTGAGGCGCTGGTTGACCTGGCCGATCCGGCTGGTCAGGGAGAGCGAGGACGCGGAGAGGGGCGGGGTCATCCCTTGACAGCCCCGGAGATCAGCGCGCGCTGCATCTGGCGCTGGAGGACCGTGTAGACGAGGTACACGGGCAGCAGGGTGAAGAGCGTTCCGGCCATGAGCACTCCGTAGTCCGTGCCCGCGTCGACCTTGAGGGTCGGCAGCGCGACCTGGATCGTGCGCTGGGCGGTGTCGGGGCCGATGAGGATGAGCGGGTACAGGTAGGCGTTCCAGAACGACAGGAAGTTCAGCAGCAGCACGGTCGCGATGCCGGGGACGCAGATGGGCAGGTACACCTGCCGGAGCACCTGGAGGGCCGAGGCGCCGTCCATCGACGCCGCCTCCTCCAGCTCGCGCGGGATCGCCCGCATGAAGGACGTGAGGATCACGATCGACAGCGGCAGCGCGGTCGCGGGCAGCAGGAACACCACGAACGTGCGGCTGTGGAAGAGACCCAGCGCCGCCGCGAGCAGGAACGTCGGGAAGAGCGCCGCGAACGACGGGATGAGGAAGCCGAGCGCGAAGATGTTCTCGACGAAGCGGCCGAGCCTGCCGTTCGAGCGCGCGAGGGCGAACGAGGCGGGCAGGGCGAGCAGCAGGGTGAGGACGAGCGCGGCGACGGTCGTGATCACCGAGTTCGCGACCGCGAGGACGAGTTCGGCCTGGTCGATCGCCGTGCCGAAGTTCGAGAAGTCCCACGTCCCCGGCAGCGCCAGCGGTGACTCGAAGATCTGCTCGTTGTCCTTGAACGACGAGACGACGAAGTAGTAGAGGGGCACGACCAGCAGGGCGCAGTAGATCCAGGCCAGCGCCCCGCTGGTGATCGAGCCGACGCGGTCGCGCAGGGGACGGAGGGCGGTCCGGGCCATGGTGGACTCCTTCGGAACTGGTCAGTGGGACGCGCGGAGCACCCGGCGGATGACTCCCATGCCCAGCAACCCGAGCACGAAGAGGATGAGGCCCACCGCCTGGCTGTAACCCAGGTCGGTTTCGACGAAAGCCTTGCGGTAGACGAGGTACGACAACGTCGTCGTCGACGTGCCGGGGCCGCCCTGGGTCAGCAGCAGCACGGTCTGAGCCGAGTTGAACAGCATCGACAGGAACTGCAACATCGTCACGACGCCGATGAAGTCGCGGGCGATGGGCCAGTACATGCCCCATGCGATGCGCCAGTCACCCGCGCCGTCGATGCGCGCGGCCTGCACGATCTCGGGGGCGACGCTGTCGAGCCGTGCCGCGATGAGCACCGCCGAGTAGCCGATCCCGCTCCACAGCTCGACGGCGATGATCGCGCCGAGCGCGGTCGAGGGGTTGGCCAGCCAGGCGGTGCCGTCGAGCCCGAGCGGGCGCAGCACACCGTTGAGGAGGCCGTCCGGGTTGAGGATCGCGTAGAAGACCATCGCGGTCGCGGGCGCCGAGATGAGCGCGGGGATGAAGAGCAGGTAGCGCATCACCTTGTGGCCGCGCGGTTTCTGCACGACGTAGAACGCCAGTAGGAAGGCGAGCACCATCATGACGGGCAGGCCGATGACGATCTGGACGGCCGAGTTCCCGGCAGCGGCCCAGAACTTCTCGTCGGCGAAGACGCGGCCGAAGTTCGACAGGCCCGCGAACCCCGGTTCGACGAGCATGCCCGGCCAGGACAGGAAGCCGATGAGGACCATCGCCACGACCGGGCCGATCATGAAAACCGCGTACCAGACGAGCGCGGGCAGTGCGAAGCCGGGGAAGCGCTCGCGCAGCGGCGTGCGGGAGCCGCGGCCGGGTGGCGGGGAGGGCTCGGGGGTGGTCGCGGCGCTGGAGGCCACGTCGGTCAGAGCGGTCACGGTGGATCCCTTCCTGAGGCCTGCCCTCAAGCCGTGGCGTAGGCCTTCTCGAAGACGTCGACGATGCGCTCGACGGACACCGGGCCGTAGGCCGTCGCGGTGGCCTGGATCATGGGCTCGAACGCGGATTGGGGGATGGTCAGGTCGGGCAGCATGACCGGCGAGACCTGCGCCGCCGTGAGCCGCGACGCCTGCGCGACGAGCGGGAAGTCGGTGCTGAGCGTGCCGGTCACCCGGCTCATGTCCCGGCCGGAGCCGAGGATCATCGCGTCGGTGACCTCGTCGCTGTAGAGGTACTTGACGAACGGCTCGACGAGGTCGAGCTTCTTCGCGCCGTTCTCGCTGATCCAGATGCCGTGGCCGTTGTAGCTCTGGATCACGCTCGGGTGGTCGAGCACGCCGCCGCGGGACGGCTTGGGCCAGCCGCCGACGGTGACCTCCTTGGCGCGCTCGGCGGGCACCTTGGCCAGTGCCGAGGACATCGCCGGGACGATCGCCGCCTTGCCGGTGTTGAACTGCGTCAGCTCGGAGTCCGAGGTGTAGCCCTGCACGTTGTCGATGAAGACGCCCGCGTCGCGCAGCTCGACGAAGTGCTCGACACCCGCCACGGCACCGGCGCTCTCGGAGAGCTTGCCGCTGGCGAACACCTTCTTGGACTCCTCCGCGGTCAGGAAGCCCTGGATGATCTGGAGGAACAGCTTCTGGCCGCTCCAGTCGGAACCGCCGACCGTCACCGGGCCGATCCCCTTGGCCCGCAACGCCTGGGCGGCGGCGATCAGCTCGTCGGACGTCGTCGGGATCCCGACCCCCGCCTCGTCGAGCAGCCTCGTGTTGAACGAGACGGGCCAGTTCGTGCGGGTGAACGGGAAGGCGCGGACGTTCCCGCTCCCGTCCGTCCACTCGGCGACGGCCTCCGGGATGATCTTGTCGCGCAGCCCCCAGTCGTCGAGCAGCCGGGTGACGGGGATCGTGGCGCCGAGGCCCGTCCACGACAGCGTGCGGCCCTGGAGGTTGACCAGCGCGACGTCGGCCTCCGCGCCCGCGAGCGAACTCGTCTCGAACACGATGGGCAGGTCGGAACCGTTCTTCAGCAGCGCCACCGTCCTGGCGAAGCGCCGCTCGTAGGTGGCGACGGCGTCGGAGAACACGCGAGCACCGGCGACCGCGCCGCTGAGCTGGGTGTGCACCGAGAGCGCGCCCGGCCTGCTCGACGCGGGCGTCAACGCCCCGCACCCCGCGAGCAGTGGTGAGGCGATGCCCGCACCGATCGCGGCGCGCAGCACGGCTCGTCTGCTGATGGCGTGGGTCACGAGTTCCTCCTCGGGAGCTTCAGCGCGTCCGGGCCGCCGCCTTGTAAAGCGATACACATCAAGTGGCGGGCAAGGTATACCGCTTTACATGAAGCGGTCAATTCCCTACTCTCGGCCACGACATGACTGAACCCACCACCAAGCGCGTGACGATCGCCGCCGTCGCCCGGCTCGCGGGCGTCTCACCCTCCGCGGTGTCGCACGTCTTCAACGGCCGTCCGAACGTCTCCGAGGCCACGGCGGCCCGGATCCGCGCCGCAGCCGACGAACTCCACTGGCGCCCGAACTTCGCCAGCCGCAAGGTCTCCGGCCAGGGCGGCCGGAGCCTCGGGCTGGTCATCGCGCGGTCGCGCGAGACGTTCGGCCGCGACCCCTTCTTCATGCGGCTGCTCGCCGGGCTGACCGAGCCACTCGCCGAGATCGGCTGGGCGCTCTCGCTGACCCTCGTGCACGCCGACGAGGAGGAGCAGGTCTACCGGCAGTGGTGGGGCGAGCAGCGCGTCGACGCCTTCCTGCTGGTCGACGTGCGCGACGACGACCCGAGGCTGGCGCTGGTCGAACAGCTCGGCGCGCCGGCGGCGCTGCTCGGTGCGCCGGTCCCCGGCCCGGTGGCCTCGGTGACCGTGCGCGACGGCTCGGCCTTCGCCGAGGCGATCGAGCACCTCACCGGGCTCGGCCACCGCACCGTCACGAGGGTCACCGACGCCCCCGGCCTCGCCCACACCCGTGCCCGCGACCGGCGTTTCCGCCGGGCCGCCAAGGACCGCGGTGTCACGGCGGGCCTGGCGACGTGGAACCCGGACGCCGAGGACCCCGTCGCCGACCTGCTCGGCAGGCTCGGCGGGGCGACGGCGATCATCGTCGACAGCGAGACGATCGCCGCCGAGATCGTCGCCCACGCCCCCGAGATCGGGGTGCGGGTGCCCGAGCAGCTCTCGGTCATCGCCTGGGAGGACTCCTGGGTGTCGTCGATCGCCCGCCCGCGCCTCACGGCCTTCGACGCACCCGTCGAGGAGAGCGCCCGCACCGCCGTCGCACTGCTCGAACGACTCGTGCGCGGCGAAGCCGTCGAAGCGCAGACCGTCAGCGGTCGCCGCCTGCTCGTGCGCGAGTCCACAGCGCCCGCTCCGCACACCCACGACCGCGAGGAACGCCCTTGACCACGACCGCGCCCAGGTTCGGCGTCAACTACACCCCGTCGCAGGACTGGATGTTCCAGTGGATGGCCGTCGACCCCGACGCCGTGCGCGCGGACTTCGAGGCCATCGCCGGGCTCGGCGTCGACCACGTGCGGGTCTTCCCGCTGTGGCCCGTGCTGCAACCCAACCGCACCCTCATCCGGCAGCGGGCCCTCGACGACATCGCGCTGGTCGCCGACGTCGCCGCCGAGTTCGACCTCGACATCGCGGTCGACGTCGTCCAGGGCCACATGTCCGGGTTCGACTTCGTGCCCGCCTGGCTGGTCAACTGGCACGACGGCAACATGTTCACCGACCGGCCCGCCGTCGAGGCTCAGGCCGCGCTCGTCGCCGCCGTCTACGACGCGGTGCGGGAGCGGTCCAACTTCCTGGGGCTGACGCTCGGCAACGAGCTCAACCAGTTCCAGCTCCCCAACCCCGCGGCGATGCCCGCCACGAGCGACCAGGTGCGGCACTGGCTGACCTCGCTGCTCGACGCGCCCCGCGACCGGGACCCGCGCCACGTCCTCGCCCACAGCGAGAACGACCACCTCTGGTACCGCGACGACCACCCGTTCCTGCCCGTGCACGCCGCCCGCCTCGGCGACCTGACGACCGTGCACTCGTGGATCTTCAACGGGACGGCCGCGCGGTACGGCGCGCTCTCGCCGCAGTCGGTGCGGCACGCGGAGTGGATGATCGAGCTGTCGAAGGCGTTCGCGACCGACCCCGCGCGGAAGGTGTGGCTCCAGGAGGTCGGCGCGCCGTCGATGAACCTCGCCGAAGCGGAGATGCCCGAGTTCTGCGCCCGCACGATCGAGGCCGCGCTCACGACCACCGACCTCTTCGCGATCACCTGGTGGTGCTCGCACGACGTCTCGCGGTCGCTCGCGGACTACAAGGACCTGGAGTACTCCCTCGGCCTCCTCGACACCGAGAACCGGGTGAAGCCCCTCGGCCGCCGCTTCGCCGAACTCGTCGCCGAGTCGAAGCGCGCCACCCCGCCGCGGCCCCGCACGGTCGGTGTCGTCGTCGACGTCGACGAGCGGGACCTGCCGCTGTCGCGCGCCGCGCTCGGCCCCGGTGGCGCGATCTTCGAACGCTGGCACGAGCTGCGCGAGCGGGGCGTCGACGTCGCGGTCGTCACGAGCACCACGGCGGCTTCCCCGACGGCGCTGGAGGTGCGGGGCATCCGCGAACTGGACCGCGTCGCGGTGGTCTGAGCCTCACACCGTGAGCACGATCTTGCCCCTGGCGCGGCGGCTCTCGCTCAGCACGTGCGCGGCCGCCGCGTCCCGCAGCGGGAAGGCAGCCGCCAGCGGCACGGTGAACCGGCCCGCCCGAGCCAGCGCGGCGGCCACCTCCAGCCCGTGCAGGCCGGTCTCGGTCGTCGCTCCGGGCCCCGCGCCGCGGGAGAACTCCACCCCGTGCTCGGCCGCCCGCAGGTCCGCGATGGACACCACCCGGTCCGGTCCCCCGGCGATCTCGACGAGGTCCGGCAGCGATCCGGACCCGGCGCAGTCGAGTACCGCGTCGACACCGCGCGGGACCAGTGCCGCGACCCGCTCGGCCAGACCGGGCCCGTAGGTGGTCGGGATCGCGCCCAGCTCCGCGAGCAGGTCGTGGTTGGGTTCGCGGGCGGTGCCGACGACCGTCGCGCCGCGGGCGACGGCGAGCTGGACCACGACGGTGCCGACCCCGCCCGCCGCGCCTTCCACGAGCAGCGTCGTGCCCGCGCCGACCCCGAGCCTGTCCAGCGTCCTGGTGGCGGTCTCAACGTTGGCGGCCGCCCCGCCCGCCTGCTCCCAGCTCCACGAGTCCGGCTTGGCGGCCCAGGCCACCAGCACCGCGTGCTCGGCCGCCGCGCCGCCGAACCGGGCGAGGTCGACCATCCCGAACACCGCGTCGCCGATCCCGACGTCGGTCACCCCCTCACCGACCTCGTCGACGATCCCGGCGGCGTCGACGCCGAGCAGGTGCGGCAGCGTGAGCGGGACGCTGTCCCGCACCCGCCCCGAGCGCAGCGCGCACTCGCCCGGTGTGAGGCCCGCGGCGCGGACGGCGACGCGGATCTCCCCTGGGCCTGCGTGGGGTTCCTCGACCTCGGCCACGGTCAGCACGTCGGGAGGACCGTATTCGGCGAACAACAAAGCGATCATGCGACCGAAGCTAGCGGAGCACCTCGGCCCTCTCCCTAAAGTGAGAGCGGTGACGAAGCGATTGCCCCACAACCTCCGGTCCGACGCGCGGGACAACCGCGACCGCATCCTGGACGCGGCCAGGGCGACCTTCGCGGAGGAGGGTCTCGACGTCTCCCTGCGCGAGATCGCCCGGCGTGCCGGGGTCGGCGCGGCGACGCTGTACCGCCACTTCGAGACGAAGGAGGCGTTGGCCACGGCGGTGCTCGCCGAGCGGATGGCCGCCTGCGCGGCGGTCGTCGACGAAGGCTTGGCCGATCCCGATCCGTGGCGCGGCTTCCGCACCGTGGTCGAGAAGGTCTGCGCCCTGCACGCCGTGGACAGCGGTTTCACCTCGGCGATGCTGTCGACGTTCCCCGGAGCCGTCGACTTCGCGGGGTTCCGGGAGCGCGCGCTGCGCTCCGCCGACCGGTTGGCCCGGCGAGCCGTGGCGAGCGGACACCTGCGGCCCGACTTCGTCCTCGATGACCTGATCATGGTGATCATGGCGAACAGCGGCATCCGCGCCACGTCGCGGGAGGCCGCCGCGGCCGCTTCCCGCCGGTTCGCCGCGCTGCTGATCGACTCCCTGCACAGCGGTTCGCGCAGCACCCCGCTGCCCCCTGCGGTCCGGCTGCCGATCACGACAGCTCTCTGACCGGGCAGTCCTTGAGCGGCAACGGATACCGGGAGGCCGTGGCTAAACTGTCGCGATGATTCCTGGGGGAACCATGAGCGCCGCGGCGCACGACGGCCGGGCGGCCAGGGCCGTCGCGGTGGTGGGCCGGGGCTGCGTCCGCCACCGGTACGTCGTGCTCGGCACGTGGGTGCTGCTGGTGCTGGCGCTGGTGGTGGCCGCGCGGGTGATCGGCACGCCGACGGACAACGACGTGAGCCTGCCGGGCACCGACGCCCAGGTCGTGCGGGACCTGACGGCGTCGTCGGCGACGCCGCTCACCGGCGGGACCGTGATCCTGGTGGCCCCGGACGGGCGGCTGGACGACGAGGCCCGCGCGGGCGTGCTGGCCGCGACGTCGGCCTCCCTGCGGGGAGCCGACCACGTGACGACGGTGAAACCACCCTCCACGCAGGACGGGTCGCTGTCCGCGGACGGCCGCACCGGCTGGTTCGCGGTGGGCCTGGACGTCCGCCGCGCGGAACTCACGAAAGCCATGGCGCACACCGTCACCGACGCCGCCCGGCCCGCCGCCGACGCGGGCCTGCGGGTGCTGCCCGGCGGGGCGCTCGCCCAGGTCGTCGACGGATCGGGCAGCACCGGCGACGAGTACTTCGGCCTCGCACTGGCCGCCCTCGTGCTCTTCCTCGCGCTCGGCGGCCTCGTCGGCGCGGCGCTGGCGCTGCTGACCGCCGCGCTCTCGGTGCTCGCGACGCTGGAGGTCGTCGGGCTCGCCGGGAACCTGACCTCCATGCCCGCGCAGGCGTCGACCCTGGCCCTCATGGTCGGTCTCGGCGTCGGCATCGACTACTCGCTGTTCCTGCTCAGCCGGTTCCGCGCGGTGATGCGGTCGGGGCGCTCGGTGCCGGAGGCCGTCGAACGCGCGGTCGCCGACTCCGGAACGGCGGTGGTCGTCGCCGGTGTGACGGTCGCGGTCGCGCTCGCGGGACTGGGCCTGACCGAGGTCCCGCTGCTGCAAACCCTCGCCTGGACGTGCGGGACGGCCGTCCTGTTCGCCGTCCTCGCCGCGCTCACCCTCCTCCCCGCGCTGACCTCGCTCGCCGGGGAGCGGCTCGCCCGCGGCGGCAAGCTGTACAACAGGCTGGCCCGCCGCACCGGCTCCGGCGGTTTCTGGGCGCGCCAGGCCGACCGCGTCACCAGGCGGCCCCTGCTGGCGGGCGGGCTCGCGATCGTGGTGCTGGCACTGCTCGCCGCACCGGCGACCGACCTGCGCCTCGGCCAGCTCGACGCCGGGTCCTCGCCGGAGTCCACCGCCGTCCGGCAGGCGAACGACGCCGTCTCGGCGGCGTTCGGCCCCGGCGCGGGCACACCCCTCACCGTGCTGGGCAGACTGCCGACGCCGATCACCGACGAGCGCGATCCCCGCGTGCCCCCGCTCGTGGCGGTGGTGCGGGCCCAGCAGGGGGTGGCCGCCGTCGGACGGCCGACGCCGTCCGAGGACGGACGGGTCGTCACGGTCCAGGTGATCGCCTCGACCGCGGGCGGCGACCCGGCGACGGCGGACCTCGTCCACCGCCTGCGGAGCCAGTCCGTGCCGGACATGACCGTGCACGTCGGTGGCAGCGCCGCCGCCAGGGTGGACCTCGCCGACCGGGTCACCGCCAAGCTGCCGCTCGTCATCGGGATCGTGCTGCTGCTGTCGGTCCTGGTGCTGCTGCTGGCTTTCCGGGCCCCGCTGCTCGCGCTGAAGGCCGCCGTCATGGACCTCATCTCCATCGGAGCGGCCTACGGCGTCCTCACGGCGGTGTTCACCTGGGGGTGGGGCGTGACGTGGATCGGGCTCTCCGGCCCGGTCCCCATCCCCAGCTTCGTGCCGCTCATGCTGTTCGCCCTGCTGTTCGGCCTGTCGATGGACTACGAGGTGTTCCTGCTGAACGAGGTCCAGCGGAGCTGGAGGCGAACGGGGGACAACCTGCGCTCGGTCCGCGAGGGCCTGCTCGGGACCGGCCGGGTGATCACCGCGGCGGCGGCGATCATGGTCGGGGTGTTCCTCGCGTTCGTGCCGAACAACGACCCGACGATCAAGATGTTCGGCGTCGGCCTGGCCGTCGCCATCGCCGTGGACGCGACCGTCGTTCGCTGCCTGCTGGTCCCGGCCACGATGGCGCTCCTCGGCGACCTCAACTGGTGGACGCCGGGCCGCGGACGTGCACGGTCCGAAGTGGACGGTGGAGTCACAGGGCCCGGACGACAGCGCCCAGGTGCGAGGTGAGCAGACCGGTCGCCTCCCGCGTCCAGCCGACGCCGTCGGCGCTGAAGTGGCCGTGCAGGGCGCCCTCGTCCGTCCTGCGCAGCCGGATGCCGAGTTCCTGGGCCCTGCCGGTGTCCTTCGGTCCGGCGGCGGCGGTGACCCTGCCCCGGACCGGGCCGAAGTCGACCGCGGCGGGACGCCCGCTCGGGAGGTACTCGAAGAACGGGACGATGCCCGAACTCACGCCGTGGTTCATCGCGCGGATCTCCCCTGCCGGGAACCGGGCGTGCGCCGAACAGCCGCGGACCGCGTCCAGGACGCCGCGGTGGTCGCCCGTCCTCGGCACGGTGAGGTAGGACGGCACCAGGCAGGGGCCCGCGACGCGCCGCCAGCGGGGCCGGTCGCGCTTGCCGAAGATGGTGGTGAACACGAACGTGTCGCCGTCGGGGACCTGCCGGGCCATCCCGTCCGCCACCGCGGCCAGCAGGGTCACCAGCGGAGTGGTCCGCCGGGCGAGGCACCCCCGTTCGACGCGGGTGAACTCCTCCGCGTCAAGGACTTCCGCGCGGTAGGCGAAGGCCTCGCCCTCCCCCGTGGCCGCCACACCGGCGAACGACGCCCGCCCGACCGCCCTGTCCCACCAGGCTTCCGCCTCGTCGCGTCCACTTCGGACCACCTCGGCCTCGGCGAGGGCGTAGTCGCCGAACTGCTCCACCGGGCCCGCCGCCGGAGGACCGCCCACCTGCTCCGCGTACAGCAGGCCGAGGTCGGCCAGCAGGATCCAGAGCGTCTCGGGGTCGGCGACCAGGTGGTGCAGGTGCAACGACAGGACGTGCGTGTCCGGCCCGGTCGTGGCGAAGCGCACGCGGATCGGGACGTCACGGGCGACGGGCGCGTGCGTCCAGTCCTCCACCTCGCCCTCCTCCAAGACCTCCAGGCCCGTCCCAGGCGTCGCACGGACGACCTGGCCGTCGCGGGTCACCTCCGTGCGCAGCACCTCGTGCCGCCGGACGAGGCGGTCGACCGCGACGGCCAACCCGCCGGTGTCCACCGGGCCGCGCAGTTCCACCACCGCGTTCATGGTGAACCACGGGCTGTCGACGAAGCCGGGCCTGAGCGCCTCCAGGTCCCAGGCGAACGACTGCCACAGTGAGGTGGGTCGGACCGTCATGACGCTCCCGCCAGCACGTGCGAGTAGTCGGGGACGTCGTCACGGGCGGCCAGCAGCGCCTCGTGCGCCTCGCGGAGCGGGCCGACGTCGAACCCGCTCGCCTTCCAGTCCTCGAAGGACAGACCGAAACCCATTCCGCGCCAGAGATCGGCGTTGCTCCGCTCGTGGTCGCCGAACGGGTCGAGGAACACCACCGGGGTCGCCGACCACAGCGAGTCGAGCAGCGTGCCGCCACCGGGCTTGCTGACCACCGCCAACGCCTCGCGGCACAGGTCGAACGACCCGTGGTGCCCGGTCCCGCGCCGGAACTCGGGCGCGGCTCCCGGTGTGACCTCGCCGAACGGCGGGTAGCCGTCGTCGAGCCAGGGGAACCAGTCGGGATCCATCATGTGGTAACGAACCCCACCATCCTCATCGGACACGTCGGCCACCTCGTAGGCGACGACGTCGAGCGCGAACCCCTGCGCCCGCAGGCCTCCCACTTCCGCGCGGTAGGTCCCCATCCCCCAGCCGCCACCGTGCACCAGCAACCGGTCCGCCCGGTCCCGCCACGGCAGCGGCGGTCGCCGCGTGACCGGGATGCTGCACGGGACGCGCCCGGACTCGGCGTGCGCCAGCCAGATCGGCCGGGCACCGACGTCCGGGGCCCGGCGGAAGGACGGCGACAGGACCGAGTCCACGTGGCACACGTCGACCCGAGGCCGGATGGAGCAGGTGGACAGGTACCGCTCGACGAGGCGCAGCCAGAATCCCGAGAAGACGACGAACTGCCGGACCCGCATGGTCCGCCAGCGCTCCACCAACGCCGACACGGCCGACGGGTCGACGGCCGCGACCGGGTCGGCCGCGACCCGCTGGCCCGCCCGTGCCAGCCGGAAGTCCCGGTGGAAGGCCACCTTCATCTCGGCCGTGGTGCGCAGCTTGTGCTCGGGCAGCAGCCGTTCGAGCACCGACACGGTCGCGTCGACGCCCTGGTCGCGCAACCGGTCCGCCAGCAGCAGGCCGGGGACGTGCACGCCGAGCGCGACCCCGGACGTGAGGATCTCGATCACCGCGACGCGCCCCCGGTCGACCCCAGCCGGAACGCGGGCAGCAGGTGGGTCATCGCGCCTCCTGGAGTCCGGTCCTCCGCGCACTCCGGTGCACGGCCGTCATCACGGCGATCCGTTCGGCCGCCGCGGGCAGTTCACCGCCCCAGGGCGGGCCGCCCGTCAGCCACCTCCCGACCGCCTTGAGCTGCTCGGTGTAGTACGAGCTCGCCGGGAACCCGATCACCTCCCTGGCTCCGTCCGCGCGCCGGACGACCAGGTTCAGCGGCACGGCGCCGCGCACCGGCAGCAGGAAGTTCCGCAGGGTGGCGGTGGCCCGGTCGAACACGAACTCGTGAGTGGCCACGTGCCGCTCGCCGACCCGGCAGCGAAGGCGCGCCATGCGCCCGTCCGGCCAGGACAGACCGGCGCGGAAGGAGCGGTCGACGCCGTTCGGGCCGTCGAACGCCGACTCGCCGGTCCCGGTGGCGCCGGTGAGCCCTACCGTCGCCTGGATCGCCTGGAGCCAGTAGCTCGCGGTGTCGTAGAAGATCCCGCCGCCCAGTTCGGGGAGGTCGCGGTAGCCACCCGGCTTCGGCGCGCCGAAGGTCAACTCGCTGTGGACCGTCCTGAGGTCGCCGTGCCGCCGGTCCGCGATCATCTCCCGGAGCGCGGCCTGCCACGGGTGGCCCGCCGTCGGCACCGCCTCGACCACGCGCACGCCGTCGCCGAGGTCCTGGATCTCGGCGAGTTCGTCCGTGTCGAGGCACAGCGGCTTCTCCACGATGACGTGCTTGCCCGCCCGCGCCGCCCGCAGGATCCACGGGTGGTGGGCGGAGTTGTGCAGGGAGAGGTAGACCGCGTCGACACCGGGATCGGCGAGCAGGTCGTCGTAGTTCCCGTGGACCAGCGGGATGCGGTTCCGGGCGGCGAACTCCGCGGCGCGCAGCGGATCCCGTGCCGCCACCGCGCGCACCGAGATCCCCTCGACCCCGGCGCTGGGCCGCACGACGGCCCGCTCGGCGATCCCCGTCGCACCGATCAGCCCGATCTCAAGCCGCATCCGGCACTCCCCTGGTGCTCATGCCTGCCGCGGCGACGGCGGCCCTCAGCCGGTCCCGCCAGAGCGGCAGCTCGCCCTGGCGGCAGAAGACGGCAACGTAGACGCGTCCGCCGGGTGAGGTCAGCGCACTCCCGCTGAGGACCGTCACCCCCGCGTCCTCGCCACCCCGGTAGCTCGCGGCACCGAGGGCGCGCACCAGGTCCGCCACACCTCGGTCCGGCCCGACCACGAGGTCGAGCTGCGTCAGGTGGCACCGCAACCCGTGGTGCGCGACGCGCAGGTCGAGCGTCCTGGTCAGCAGACCGAGCGAGTGGCGGGCGTTGACCTCCAGCACCGGGACCACCCGCCCGTCGTCGAGGAGCATCGAGTCGACGCCGATCGGGCCGAAGTACCCCGTCTCCGCGACGGCCTCGACCACACCGGTGAGCGCGCGGCGGTAGCCGTCCTCGTCGACGAGCCCCGGTGGCACCGGACCCGACTCCAGGTGCCGGAAGCCCCGGTTGGTCATCGCCTGAACGCCGAGCCACTCCCAGTTCCCACCTCGGTCGACCACGAGGTGGCCGGAGAAGTCGTGGCGCTTGGCGAACTTCGGCTGCACGAGCAGCTCGACCCGCTTGCCCGCCTCGACCTGCTTGCGGAGCACGCGCACGACCGCCGCCAGGACGCCGGGCGTGCCGACCTCCAGGATCGCCCGGCCGGACACCCCGTACGGGTCCTTCACGACGGCTGCTCCGTCCACTTCGGACACGGCGGCCACCAGGTCGTCGACGGTGCGCACGACGCGGCCCGCGCCGGGCAGGCCGAGCCGCCGGACCACCTCGTTCGACCACGTCTTGGAGTTCACCGCGATCACGGCGTCGAGGTCCGGGAGGTCGTCCCAGCCCATCCGCTCCGCCAACGCCACGGTGTCGGGCAGCACCGCGTACGGCACCAGCCCCTCGGCCTCCCCCATCTGCGCGACGACCGGATCGGGCAGCCGCCGCTCGACCGGTCCTCCCGACGGAGTGCCCGCGTCGACGCGTCCGAAGTGGACACCGGCTTCCGCGAGCCCGTCGACCAGCGCGGGATCCATGGGGCCGCGGGTGACGAGCAGGTCGCCGGGTCGGCAGAACCCGGCGAGCAGCTCGTCCATCCCCGCCACCGCGGCACCGCCGCCACCGGGGACCGCGGGCAGCGCGGCCAGGTCAGCCGGGCGCCACCAGGATTCCGCGTCGAACGTGCCGAGCCGGACCCGACCGCTCACGAGGCGGCCGGCACCAGGCCGGTCACGAACCTGCCGAACTGCCGCACCGAGCGCAGGTCGTCCAGTTCCAGGTTGTCGTAGTCCAGCTCGACGTCGAACTCGTCCTCGATGCCGAGCAGGAACGAGATCATCTGCAACGAGTCGACGCCGTACTCGTCGACCAGGTCGGCGTCGTGCGGGATCTCCGCGGGCTCGGTCCCGTTGGCGAGCACCCCCGCCAGCACCGCCTTGATCCTCTCCTCGACGGCCTCACCCATGTCACACCCCGTTCAGGTAGAGGAGGATGCACTTGGAGCAGACGGGCATCATCCCGTTGGCCGACATGATCTCGCGGACCTGCCGGAAGGACGGGCTCTGCCACAGCTCACCCACCGGGGTGTCGTAGAGGTTGCCCACCACGAACTCCGGGAAGAACTTGCACGAGCTGACGTTGCCGTCGGCGTGCACCTCCAGCCGGTTGGACACCGCCAGGCACTTGCTGCGGTGCTGGGCGGGCCGGGACGTGCCCAGGATGAACTCGTCCACCTCGTCGGGTTCGAGCTGCGGCTGGTAGCGCACGCGGACCCGCCACGGGCGCGAGGCCAGGCGGGCCATCGACTCGCGCAGCACCGGGAGCTGCTCGGGCGGGAGGCGGTAGGTGTAGGAGTGCCAGGTCGGCTGCTTGGTCTGGGTCTCCGGGCCGAGCCAGGCGAACGACTCGGCGTAGAGGCGGTCCATGGCCTGTGCCACTTCCGGGCTGATGTACCAGGGGAACTGGAAGTACACCGTGTTGACGCCGAGTTCCTCGGCCCACTCCATGAACTCGTACATCTTGCCGACGGTCACGTGGGACACCATGCAGGACAGCGAGAGCTCGCCGTCCCACGCACCGGACCGCTTGAGGTCCAGCATGGTCCGGATGTTGTCCATGGTCCTGCCGAAGGTCCCCTTGCCGCGCAACGCCTCGTGGTCCTCCCCCAGCCCGTCCAGGCTCACCAGGAGGTTGAGGTTCCGGCCGATGCGCAGCAGGTCGTCCAGCTTCCGCTTGAGCAGCAGGCCGTTGGTGCACATGTTGACCGTGCGCGGGTACCGTTCGAGCAGTTCGGCGACCTCACCGAAACGCGAGTGCATCAACGGTTCGCCGCCCCAGAGGAACAGTTTGGACCGCTGCGCGGCCGTCGCGGCGAGCACGTCCTCCACGACCTTCAGGTCCAGTTCGGTCCGCTGCCGCTGGGGGCTGAAGTCGCGGAAGAAGCCCTGTTCGTTCCACTGGTAGCAGTGGGTGCAGCGCAGGTTGCACCGGTAGGTCAGTTGCAGGCTCACCTCCTGCGGCAGCGGCGCGGCGTACCCCGGATCGGCCAGCAGGTTCCGGCGAGCCGAGGACCTCATGGCCACCGTGTGCTTGATGTCGGCGAACTCCTTGGCGTTCAACGTCCGGGTCGTGGTCGGCCGCATCGGCCTCCTTCCTACAGGTGAACTGCGACTCGATGGGCTAGGAGGCGGAGCCCGCGCACAGCGCTGCCGGGCCGAATTCCGCTGGACGGCCGGCGCGACAACCGGATTCCTCGAACATAGGGCAGCAATGGAAACGCCTCAAGGGGCACCAATTGGCACTTCTCTGCCCACTCCCGGCACACCGCCCGGACCAGCGCGAACACGCGGATGTTCGGTGTGACAACAGATCTGTCGACTTCGAACGGTTGACACCGACACCCGCGCACCACTATTGGCGACACGAATGCGCGAACGACAACTCCCGGAGACGTGGTCGGCAAGATCACCCCAGGGGCACCGGACGACAGGTCACAAGCACTCCGGACGGCCATAACCTTTGAGTGGCAGACGAATGCCAAGTCCATTGTGGCCGATCGCGACGACTCAGGCCTGTCCTGCTGTGGTCTCCTCCGAGGTCGAACGGCCCGGTGCGAACCACCGGGCGGCCGTGTCGCGCACGGGACGCTTATGCGATCCGTATCCCGACGGCCATAGCGTTGCGCCGTCCTGTCCACGAAACCCTTGGGAACACTGAATGTTGAGACGACTCCTGCTCGCACCGGCGCTGACCCTGGCGGTGATCGCCATGACGGCGGGCCACGCGGGCGCGATCATCGGCGGCCACCAGGTCGACCAGCGGACGTCCTGGATCGCGTCGGTGCAACGACCGGACGGCGCGCACGTGTGCACCGGCAGCCTCGTCGCGCCGCAATGGGTCCTGATGGCGTTCCACTGCACGCTGGCGGGCCCCGACTTC
The DNA here is from genome assembly GCF_025061645.1 of Umezawaea endophytica. GTDB lineage: Bacteria > Actinomycetota > Actinomycetes > Mycobacteriales > Pseudonocardiaceae > Umezawaea > Umezawaea endophytica. Next base: position 212,236 of record NZ_JANYMP010000003.1, read on the forward strand.
CAGGTCAGGATCGGCAGCCTCGACCGCTCGCGGGGCGGTGAGCTGGTCGGATCCGCGGAGGTCCGACCGCACCCGACCGCGTACTTCGACGAGGAGACGCACACCTTCGGCGGCACCGATCTCGCGCTGGTGAAGCTGGACCGACCGGTGCGGTCGACGCCCATCCCGCTGCTGACGTCCCCACCGCGCAACGGTTCGCCGCTCCGTCTGCTCGGCTGGGGCTACACCTGCCACACCGGGTGCGAGGAACTGCCCGAGCGGCTGCACGAGGTGACGGTGCCCGTCGACACCGAGGGCTGCGACACCCCGGAGCGCCAACGCCTGTGCGCGCGGGACCTGGCGCGTGGCGTCGCCGCCGGTGACTCCGGCGGTCCGGGTGTCGTGCGGACCCCCGGCGGGTGGCGGCTGGCCGGGGTCACCTCCGGAGGCGGCCAGGACGTGGAGACCGGCGAGTACCACACCCTCCAGCAGGACGTGAGCAGTCACCTCGAGTGGCTCCGCGCCACGATGGGCGCCGGCACGCCGTAGCGGCCGCGCCACCGGTTCACGGCGGGCGGCTGAGCACCTCGGCCCTCAGCCGCCCGCCGATCGACCGCCTACTGGTAGACCTCCACCTCGTAGACGCGCGTCGTGGCGTTGCCGCCCTGCTCAGCGGCCAGCACGGAGATCCTGACGTGCCGCCCGGACACCGACACCGCGTGCGTGCTCACGTCCGCCGTGTTGCCCCGCACCTGGGCCGCCGTCGACCACGTCGCACCGTCGTCGGACACCTGCACGTCGAAGTCCCGCGTGTTCCACCCCGCGTACTCGCCGCCCGCACCGGCGTGCCGCACCACCACGGACCCCAGGGCGAGCTTGCTGCCCAGGTCCACCTGGAGGTACTTCACCGACGCCGACGAGCAGAACTTGTCCGACGTACCACCCGACACGCTGCCGTTCACCGCCTTGTCGGCGGTCTCGTTCCCGTTGCACGACGCCGATCCCGACGCGGGCCTGCCCAGCGCCAGGTTCGTCGGTCCCGGCGTGCCGCTGTCGAACGACGGGGGCGCGTCGGCCGCGGCGCTGCCCCACCCCGTGTCCGGGGTCGTGCCAAGGGTGAACGACAGGGTGCCCCCGGTGGTGGCGAAGGACTCCGGCAGCCACGGCTTGGTCGAGGCGACGCCGTTGACCGAGAGCCCCTGGACGTACGGCGTCGCGGCGGCGGCGTTGTCGGCGTTGAGGGTCAGGGTGACGCCGTTGGCGCGGTGCACCACGATCCGCGGGAACAACGGGCTCGCGACCAGCAGTTCGGCGCGGCCGGGGGCGAGCGGGTACAGGCCCATCGCGGCCCAGACGTACCAGGACGACATGGCTCCCAGGTCGTCCTGCCCCGGAATACCGCCCGGCGCCGCCGACCACAGCGTGTTGACCACCTGGCGCACGGTCTGCTGGGTCTTGTGGGGACTGCCCGCGAAGGCGTAGAGCCACGGCGCGCCGATGGACGGCTCGTTGTTCATCTCCGCCTTGAGCCCACCGGCTCCCGTCAACGCCCAGGTCCCGTCGGCGCGGTGGAAGAAGCTGTCCAGCTTGGTGGTCGCCGCGGCGTTGCCGCCCATCCGGTCGAACAGCCCGCGCACGTTGTGCGGCACCATCCACGTGTACTGCGCCGCGCTGCCCTCGGCGAACCCGTTGCTGCTCGCGGGGTCGAAGGACGGCCAGGAGCCGTTGTCGTTGCGGTCCTGGGCGTACCCGCCGTTGGCCGGGTTGTACACGTTCTTCCAGTACTGCGCGCGGGCGAGGAACTCGTCACGGGTCCCGTTCTGCCCCAGCCGCGCCGCCAACTGCGAAAGGCCGAAGTCGGCGACGGAGTCCTCCAGGGTCTCCCCCGCGCCGCCCCACGCGTTGCCGTTGGCCGGGATGTAGTGCTTGGACAGCCACTTGTCCAGCGACGGCCGCTCGCCGACCACCATGACGTTCCACCCGTCACGGCTGAGGTCCGCGCTCGTGACCGTGGTCGCGGCCCGCACCATCGACGTCAGCGCGGCCTGCGCGTCGAACCCCGTGCCGCCGAAGGCGTGGATGCTCGGCAGGGCGGCGTGCGCGGGGTCGCCGGTCATCACGTGGGTGCCGCCCGCGGCGTGGGTCCACCGGTCCCAGACGCCGTTGTTCTGGTCGGCCTGGTTCAGCAGCGACTGGGCGATGTCGCCGCCGACGTCGGGTCGCACCAGGGTGAGCAGTTGCAACTGGCTGCGGTAGGCGTCCCAGCCGGAGAAGTTGGCGTACTGCGCCCGCTGGCCGCCCGACACCGCGTGGACCGCCTGGTCCATGCCGGTGTACTGCCCGTTGGTGTCGCTGAACACGTTGGGGTGCAACAGGGAGTGGTAGAGGGCGGTGTAGAAGGTGGTCTGCTGCGCCGTGGTGCCGCCGGTGATCTCGACGCGCTGGAGTTCGGTGTTCCAGGCGGCGCGGGCGGCCTGCCGCACCGAGTCGAAGCTGGTGCCCGCCGGGTTCTCGGCCTCCAGGTTGGCCCTCGCGCCCGCCTGGCTCACGAAGGAGATGCCGACCCGCATGGTGACCGCCTGGCCAGCGGCGAAGGTGACGTACCCGCCGGAGCCGCGGCCCGCGGCCGGGTAGCCGTTGGTGCCGTAGGTGGTGCCTCCCGACGCACTGGTGGTGCCGGGCCGCAGCGTGCCGTCCTGCCAGGTGCCGGTGCTGGTGAACGGCTGGTCGAACACGGCGTGGAAGTGCAGGGTGTAGTAGCTGCGCCTGCCGATGGCGTTGATGTAGCCGCAGAAGTTGCCGCTGGTCACCGAGCCGGAGATGGTGCGGTTGGCGGCGTCGACCGTGGTCTGCGCGGCGCTGCTGCCCACCTCGGAGTTCGACGTCCGCACGAGCAGCGAGGCGGTCTTGCCCGCCGGGTAGGTCCAGCGCGCGGAGGCGGTGCGGGTGGTCGCGGTGAGTTCCGCCCCGATCCCGGAGGCCAGTCCGACCCGGTAGTGGCCCGCGGTGCCGCTCTCGTCGGCGTGGGCGAAGTCGCTCGCGTACTTCGCGTCGGTGGTGTCCGAACTGGGCGAGGTGTCCACCGCGCCCGCGTGCGGCAGGAACGGGATGTCGCCGTAGGCGCCCGCGCAGCCGGTGCCGGACATGTGCGTCAGCGCGAACCCCCGGACGCGCGTGGCGTCGTAGCGGTACCCGCCGGGCGCCGCGGCACGGGTCTGGTCGCCGCGGGTGTTCTCCGGGCTGAACTGCACCATGCCGAACGGGGTGGCCGCGCCGGGGAAGGTCTCGCCGTGGTTGCTGGTCCCGATCAGGGTGTTCACCAGGCCCGCGGGGTCGGCGACGGCCGCGGCGGCCCGTGCGGGCGGGCTCGCGACCGACGCGATCAGCAGTGCTCCGGCCGCGAGCGTTGACAACGTTGTCTTCAGCGTAGAGCGGTGTGTCTTGACGAATGGACGCATGCTGCCTCCACGACGTGCAGGGACGGTTCTCCCTGTCTAGGCCCGCCGAGGTGGTGCTGCCAGGCCCGAAATTTCGCCCGCTGGACCGCCCGCCCGTCCGTGTACAGTGCCCGACCCCGCGCACGGGGTCAGGTCCACCGCCACCCGATCCCCAGCACCCCGGAGTCCACGGCGGAGGCGAGCAGGTGGACGGTGTGGTGCTCGCTGAGCCGGAGGGCGCCGGTCGGGTGCCGCCCGTCCTCCAGGTCCCGCTGGGCGAACGCGTGGCAGCGCACCGGCACCGCGCGCGGGTCGAAGCGCGCTTGCAGGAGGAACTGCTGGGTGGGGTTGCGGAACCCGTAGGCGAACTCGGTCGTCACGCCCGCGGTGGGGTCGACCAGCTCGCTCTCGAACACCCAGGTCTCCCCCGCCCGCAGCACGTGGTCGAACACCAGCTCGTAGACCAGCCCCGGCGCACTGGGGTGCGGCACGAACCTGCCCGGACGGCAATTGGCCAGTCCTCGCGCGACCACCAGCCCCGGCACGCAGGAGGGGTTCCCGTAGTACCGCACCACGTACCGGTCCACGCCGTCGTGCACGGCGCGGACCAGGAGCTGCGACCACAGCGTCGTCCCGCACCGCTCGGCGTCGACGGTGATCTTGTGCTGGACGCTGATCACCTCGACGTCCTGGTTGTGCGCGGACAGCAGGCCGTCGAGCAGGTCGCTGACCGGCGCGATGTCCGCGCAGCGCGGGGCCGACGTCCGCGCCGCCTGCCCCCTGCCGCCGGTCGCCACGAGCCGCACCAGCGACTCCGGCCGGACGCCGAGGACGCGCTCCAGTTCGCGCACGGCGTTCAGGGAAGCCGGGGTCTCCGGGCGGCTGTGCCCGTTCTGCCAGTTGCTCAGGCTCGACAGGCCGACCGAGACACCGCGCCGGGCCAGGTGGAACCGCAGGCGTTCGAGGGTGAGGCCGCGTTCCCGGATGGCCGCGCGGAGGGCGACGTGGAACAGCCCGCCGGGCAGACCGCCGTCGATCCGCGACCTCCGCGCCGGTTCACCGGGTCCACCCATGCCGTCACCTGAGCCCGTTCTCGACACCTGATGACCGGGTTGATCCTAGCCGCGGGCACGACCACGCGGGGCCGTCGTGCCCGTACCGGCCCCGGTGGCACCGCCGCGGTGGTCCGGGTGAGGATTACCCCGTGCACATCGCGGCAGAGATAGTGGTCCTGGTCGTGACCGTCCTGGTCGTCAGCGCCGCGGCGCGGCGGCTGGACTGGTCCGCACCGCTGTGCCTGATCGCCGTCGGCGTCGGCGCTTCCTACATGCCGGGAGTCCCCGAGTACCACCTCGACCCCGAGGTCGTGCTGCTCGGGCTGCTCCCCCCGCTGCTGTACTCGGCGGCCATCCAGACGTCGCTGATCGACTTCCGGAGGAACCGCGGCGCGATCGGGCTGATGTCGGTCGGGCTCGTCGTGTTCACCGCCCTGGGCGTCGGGCTGGTCGCCTGGGCGGTGATCCCCGACCTCCCGCTCGCCGCGGGCATCGCGCTCGGCGCCGTCGTGGCCCCGCCGGACGCGGTCGCCGCCAGCGCGGTCGCCCGGCGGGTCGGGATGCCCCGCAAGCTGACCCGGCTCCTGGAGGCCGAGAGCCTGTTCAACGACGCCGCCGCGCTGGTCGCCCTCCGCACGGCCATCGCCGCGCTGGCGGGCTCGATCAGCCTCTGGCAGGTCGGCGCCGACTTCCTGCTCGCTGCGGTCGGCGGGATCGCCGTCGGACTGGTGGTCGGGTTCGCCACCGCGTTCATCCGGTCCCGGCTGGACGAGCCCGTGCTGGACACCGCGCTGTCGTTCGCGGTGCCGTTCATCGCCTACCTCCCGGCCGAGGCGATCCACGGTTCCGGCGTGCTCGCGGTGGTGATCGCCGGGCTGATCCTGGGCCACAAGGCGCCGCGGATCCTCTCCGGCTCGACCCGGCTCGCCAGCAGGCTCAACTGGCAGACCATCGCGTTCCTGCTGGAGAACACCGTCTTCCTGCTGATCGGCTTGCAGTTGCGGCGGATCCTCACCGAGGTGGACCAGTCCGGGCTGTCCCCGGCGATGCTCACCTGGATCTGCGTCGCGGTGCTCGGCGCGACCATCCTCACGAGGGTCCTGTGGCTGGTCGGGATCGGCACCGCGAAGCGGGTGCAACGACGCCTGATGCCGACCAGGACGAAGGGGAAGGTCTGGCCGTGGCGCTACTCCGCGGTGATCTCCTGGGCGGGGATGCGCGGGGTCGTCACGCTCGCCGCGGCGTTCATCCTGCCCGCGGACACCCCGCAGCGCGCGGTGCTCGTGCTGGCGGCGTTCGTCGTCGTGGCGGGCACGCTGTCCTTGCAGGGCATGACGCTGCCCCCGCTGATCCGGCGGCTGCGGCTGCCGAGGCCGGACCCGGCGGAGGACGCCCTCCAGGAGGCGGCCGTCCTGCACGACATGACCCGCGCGGCACTGGCGAAGCTGGAGGAGATCCGGACGCCGGACGACCCGCCCGAGATCGTCCAGCGCCTCCGCGACCGGATGCGCAACCGCGCCGACTCGGCGTGGGAGCAGCTCGGCAGGCAGAGCGCGCTGGTCGAGACGCCGAGCGACGCGTACCGACGGCTGCGGCTCGCGCTGCTGGACGTGGAGCGCGAGCAGTTCCTGAAGGCCCGTGACAGCGGGAGCGCCGACGACGACGTCCTGCGGCGCGTGCTGGCCCGGCTCGACATCGAGGAGTCGATGCTCGACCGCCACGACGAGGAGCCCGAGGTCGAGGGCCGCGAACTGCGCACCCCCGCGGCGACGGCACGGTCCTGCAAGCACCTGGCCCACGACTGGGTCGAGAGGGACACCGCGTCGCCGGACGCCTGCCAGGCCTGCGTCGACGAGGGGATGACGTGGGTGCACCTGCGGAAGTGCCTCAAGTGCGGCAACGTCGCGTGCTGCGACTCCTCGCCGGGCCGCCACTCCGCCCAGCACTTCCACGACACCCGCCACCCGGTGATGCGCAGCTTCGAACCGGGCGAGACCTGGCGGTGGTGCTTCGTGGACAAGCAGCTCGGCTGACCTCGGCGTCCGAACGGGCTCACCGCCACCCGAGTGGCCGTTGCAGAGGACGGAACACACCTACGGAAAGTAGAGATTGACGGCTTCCCGGCCGTCTGCTCGTCACCCGGTCGGCCCAATCGACTCCTACCCGCTGCCGTTCACGGGGAGGGGTCGTTGGGCCGATCGCGGCCTCTTGCCGTGAGAGCGGTTTCACGCACCGACGATTGGTCCATACCTATTGGTGTAGTCCAACCGGATCGGTCGTACCGCGCACGACCGGCATGACAAGAGGAGTCCCGAATGTCGATACCCCGGTTCCTGAAGCGCGCCGGAGTGGCGATGACCGCGCTCGCCGCCACCACCGGCGTGCTCGTGCTCCCCGCCACGACCTCGTCAGCCGAACCGTCCACATCGGCAGCGTCCTTCGTGGTCAGCGAGGCCCAGTTCGACCAGATCTTCCCCGGCCGCAACAGCTTCTACACCTACGGCGGTCTGACGGCCGCGCTCGACGCCTACCCCGGTTTCGCCAACACCGGCGACGACGCGGTGAAGAAGCAGGAGGCCGCGGCCTTCCTGGCCAACGTCAACCACGAGACCGGCGGTCTCGTCCACATCGTCGAGCAGAACACGGCGAACTACCCGCACTACTGCGACGCCGGCCAGCCCTACGGCTGCCCCGCGGGTCAGGCCGCGTACTACGGCCGCGGCCCGATCCAGTTGAGCTGGAACTTCAACTACAAGGCGGCCGGGGACAACCTGGGCATCGACCTGCTCAACAACCCGTACCTGGTCGAGCAGGACGCGGCCGTCGCGTGGAAGACCGGTCTCTGGTACTGGAACACCCAGACCGGCCCCGGCACGATCACCCCGCACGACGCGATGGTGACCGGCCGCGGTTTCGGTGAGACCATCCGCAGCATCAACGGGTCCATCGAGTGCAACGGCGGCAACCCGGCGCAGGTGCAGAGCCGGATCGACAAGTACACCCAGATCACCGGGATCCTGGGTGTCCCGGCGGGCGACAACCTGTCCTGCTGACACCGTGCGCGTGGGGCCTTCCCGAGCTTTCCGGGAAGGCCCCACGCGCGTTCACGGGTTGTCGGGCACCACACCGCCGTCCGAGGTCAGCGGGCCAGCTTCCAGATCCGGACGGTCTCGTCCGCGCCACCGCAGGCGATCCGCTCGCCCTTGGCGTCGAACGCCACCGTCTCGATCCGACCGGCGGCGCCGATGACGGTGGCGCGGATCCTCTTGGTCTCCACGTCCCACAACTGGATGAAGTTGCCCTGACCCCAGACGGCGATGGTCGCGCCGTCCGGGTGGTACAGCGCGTGCGAGATGGTGAGGCCGTCGTCGGCCCTGTCGAAGACCGCCTTGCTCTTGGCGGTCGCCACGTCCCAGAGCTGCATGCTGTTCTTGCCGTCGGCGTCGACGACCGCGAGGGTCTTGCCGTCCGGGGAGAACGACACGGCGCTGCCGGTCGAGTCGGTGATGGTGCGGACCGTCTTCCCGCTGGCAGGGTCCGACAGCCGGACCTCCCCGGACTTGGTGCCGCCGTTGGCCAGCAGCGAGCCGTCCGGGCTGAACGCCAGCTCGTGGCCGCCGTCGCCGTCGGGCAGGCCGATCTTGACGTTGCGCGTCGCCACGTCCCACACCTTGATGCCGCCGGTGTGGGTCACGCCCGCCACGGTCTTGCCGTCCGGGTGGAACGCCAGGCTCTTCATGATCGACCGGCTCTGGTCCAGCGGGCCGATCATCGTGCGGTCGGCGACGTTCCACAGGTACGTGGTGGCGTCGCCGGTGCGGTTGCCGCCCGCCGCCAGGATCTTGCCGTCGGGGCTGAACGCCACCGCGCACGCCGACGCGCCACCCGGCCCGTCCGGGTTCTTGACCGTGCCGACCAGCTTCCCGGTCTCCGTGTCCCACAGGCGAACCACGGCGCGGTCGTCGCCGAGGCCGCCGTCGGCGCTCGCGAGCAGCTTGCCGTCCGGGCTGAACGCGATCGACGTGATCCTGTCCTGGTGGTCGACGAGCTGGACGTGCTCGGCGATCTCCTCCGGCGCGCCCGACGCGACCGGTGAGGTCGAGGTCCGCTCGGCACCGCCGTCCTTGACCGGGACGCCGTCCTTGGTCTTGTCCCCCATGGACGGCAGGTTCACGGCCTCGCCCGTCCGGTCCTTCGCCGTGAGCCACCACGCGGTGCCGCCGCCGATCACCGCGAGCGCGCCGCCACCCGCCAGCAGCAGGGCGCGCCTGCTGACACCGGATCGGGCCTGGGGCGGCGCGCCGGGCGCTCCCGCGAGCAGCGCCATCGCCTGGTCCACGGTCGCGCGTTCGGCCGGGTTCTTGCGCAGCAAACCGCCCAACAGCGGGGAAAGCGTCCCCGCCCGCACCGGAGGAGGCGGGTCCTGGGTGAGCAGCATCGACAGCGTCGCCATGAAGTCCTGGCCCTGGAACGGCGGTCTGCCCTCCACCGCGGCGTACAGCGTCGCCCCCAACGACCACATGTCGGTCGCCGGCGTGATCGACGTGCCCGCACCCTGCTCGGGCGCCATGTACGCGGGTGTGCCCACAATGGACCCGTCGGTGGTCAGCGCGGCGTCACCGATCAGCCTGGCGATGCCGAAGTCCGTGATCACCACCCGGTCGCCGGACAGCAGCACGTTGGCGGGCTTGAGGTCCCGGTGCACGATCCCCGCCTGGTGCGCCACCTTCAGCGCCGCCAGCATCGCCCCGCCGATGTGGGCGACCTGCTCCACGGGCAGCGCGCCGCGCGCCCGGATGGCGTCGGACAGCGAGCCACCCCGCACGAACTCCATGACGATCATCGGGGCGCCGTTGTACTCGACGACGTCGTGAACGGTGACGATGCCGGGGTGGTTGAGGTGGCCCGCCAGTTGCGCCTCGCGCATGACGCGGCGGCAGGACAACTCCCGCTCCTGCTCGTCGAGCCCGGTCGGCAGCAGCAGCTCCTTGACGGCCACCTCGCGGCCGATCAGCTCGTCGCGGCCCAGCCACACCCGGCCCATGCCACCGGTACCGATCACCTGAACGAGCCGGTACCGCTGAGCAACCAGGCTTCCCGTCGCATCCGTCACGGCGCGCAGCTTAGAGGGGCGTCCGCTCCCCCGTGGGCGTATCCCTCAAGTTCGTGAAAGGCCGGAACTGTTGGTACCAAGCAACATCGTGCGGGCACAATCAGCCGGGAATGAACCGGACCGCCACAGAACCGTTGGAGGGTAACGATTTCCTGTCATCGACGGTCCGGATCGACGACTCGCGCACCAGTGCGCCGGGTCGAGCCGCGGTCGTCTCACCATGATCGAGTACGCACCTCGCCGCCAGGTTGCTCCACGAGGCGGGAATCACCGGTCCACTACTTCACTAGTGAAAGGTGTTACCTTGTGCCGCAGCCGACGACGGAGGAGAGACGGCCGTGAACTTGCGAAGTCAGCCTGACCAGGCGCTTCCGGTCATCGCCCAGGGACTGGGCAAGAAGTACCGCAGAGGATGGGCACTGCGGGAGACGTCCCTCGTGGTCCCGCGGAACCGGATCGTGGCCCTCGTCGGCCCGAACGGCGCGGGCAAGAGCACGCTGATGGGGCTGATCACCGGGCTGCTGCGCCCGACGACCGGTGGGCTCACCGTCTTCGGCGACCGCCCGGCGGGCAAGGGGCTGCACCCCGCCGTGTCCTACCTGGCCCAGCAGAAGCCGCTGTACCAGCAGTTCACCGTGACCGAGACGCTGCGGCTCGGGGCGCGCACCAACCCGACGTGGAACCAGGACTACGCCGAGCACCTGGTCGAGCAGGCGGCGGTGCCGATGGGCGCGAAGGTGGGCACGCTGTCCGGTGGCCAGCGCACCCGCGTCGCGCTGGCACTGGCCCTCGGCAAGCGCCCGAGCCTGCTGCTGCTCGACGAGCCGCTGGCCGACCTGGACCCGCTGGCCCGCGAGACCGTGCTGCGCACGCTGGTCACCGAGGCGCGGACGCAGGGCATCACCGTGGTGCTGTCCTCGCACGTGCTGGCGGAACTGGAAGGCGTGTGCGACCACCTCGTGCTGCTGCACAACGGCCGGGTCCTGCTGGCCGGGGACGTCAACCGGCTCAGCGCCGACGGCACCCCGCTCGGCGAACTGGCACTGAACCACATGCGCCGGGCGGCGCAGGAGGAAGCGGCATGATCTGGGTCTCCTGGCGGCGGCAGCGCCCGCAGCTCATCACCCTGCTCGCCATGCTGGTCGTCGGCGCGGGCGTCGTCGTCCTGCTGCGGTCGAGCATGCTGGACTCCATCACCTCGTCGGGGCTCACCGAGTGCGTGACGCGAACGACCCAGGAGTGTTCGACGAACAAGTCGGCGGGCGACTTCCGCGCGGAGTGGTCGACCAGGCTCCAACTGGGCCAGGCCGCGATCATCTTCCTGCCCGTCCTGATCGGCCTCTTCATCGGCGCCCCGCTGTTCGCCAGGGAACTGGAGCAGGGGACCCACGTCCTGGCCTTCACCCAGTCGGTGAGTCGCACCCGGTGGATGCTCAGCAAGCTGGTCGTCGCGCTGGTACCCGCGCTGGTCGTGCTGATCGCGCTGCAATACCTGGTCTGGTGGTGGCTGACCACGGCCGGGGTGATGGGTCCGCGGGTCAACGGGTCGTTCCAGGTCTTCAACTTCGGGATCGAGCACGTCTCGCCGGTCGCCTACACGCTGTTCGCCTTCGCGGTCGGAGCCTTCGTCGGAGTGGTGACCCGCCGCACCCTGGTGGCGATGATCGTGACGCTCGGCGCGTTCACCGTCCTGCGCTTCGCCCTGTTCGACGTGGTGACCAGGGTGATGACCACCCAGCGCGAGGTGGTCACCTCCGGCTTGTCGCCCACGGCGTCCCGCGACGCCAGCCTGGTGATCAGCCAGGGCTACCTCGACGCCGCCGGGCAGCCGATCGCCCCCGACAAGGTCGGCGCAGCGGTCCAGGCCTGCAAGGCGACGTGGACGCCGGAGGGGCAGCAGGAGTACGTGGCGTGCTTGGCGAAGTCCGACCTCGGCAGGCGGTACGCGGACTTCATCCCGGAGAGCCAGGCCTGGCAGGCGCACCTCGTCGACGCGTCGATCTACGGCGCGCTCGCGGTCCTGCTGCTGGTGGGCACCGGCTGGGCGCTGCGGCGCCAGAGCTGAGCGTCGTGGGACCCCTGAGCGGCGGGAGCACCTATGCTGGCCGATGTGATCGAGTTCCGGATCGACCGGCGCTCCGGGGTCTCCACCTACATGCAGATCATCCAGCAGGTCAGACAGGCCATGCGACTGGGACTGCTCAACCCCGGCGACCGGCTGCCCTCAGCGCGGGAGGTGGTGGAGGCGACCGCCGTCAACCCCAACACCGTGCTCAAGGCGTACCGCGAGCTGGAACGGGAAGGACTCGTGGAGGCCCGTCGCGGCCTGGGCACGTTCGTGACCAAGTCGCTGTCCTCGGAGGCCACCACCGGCGACGACGCGCCGCTCCGGCAGGAGCTGGCGGGCTGGATGGGCCGCGCCCAGCAGGGCGGCCTCGTCGTCGAGGACGTCGACGCCCTGTACTCCGCGGTCCGCGACGAGCACTACCCCGCCGAGGAACGATCATGAACCCCTTGACCGCCACCGCCGTTGGCAAGCGGTACCGCTCCCGCTGGGCGGTCCGCGACTGCTCCTTCACCATCCCCGAGGGCAAGGTCGTCGCCCTGGTCGGCCCGAACGGCGCGGGCAAGAGCACGCTGCTGGGCATGGCCGCGGGCATCGTCCGCCCCACGACCGGCGGCCTGAGCGCCTTCGGCACGCCCACCGCGGGCCGCACCCACCCCGACGTCTCCTACCTGGGGCAGAACAGGTCGCTCTACCACGACCTCACGGTGCGCGAACTGACGCGGGCCGTCGGGAGCATGAACGACCGCTGGTCGACCGACCGGGTCCACGAGGTGCTCGGGCTGCTGACGGGCGTGGACCACGACGCCAAGGTCGGCACCCTGTCCGCGGGCACCCGGACCCAGGTGGCCATCGCGATGGCGCTGGGACGGCTCCCCCGGCTGCTGCTCCTGGACGAGCCGCTGTCCGACCTGGACCCGCTGGCCCGCGACGAGACGCTCCGGATCATCATGACCGAGGTCGCCGACCGCGGCACCACGGTGGTGATGTCCTCGCACCTGCTCACCGACCTGCGCGAGGTGTGCGACCACATCCTGCTGGTAGACGAGGGCCGGGTCCAGGTCGACGGTGACATCGAGGAAGTCCTCGCGCGGCACCGGATCCTGGTCGGCCCGGCCGCCGACGAGTCCTCTGTGGAGGGAACGCTGGTCAGCGCGACCCGCACGGCGCGCCAGTCCACGCTGCTGCTGCGGGAGGCCGCACCGACGCCGAAGGGCTGGGAGGGCACCGAACCCGACCTGGAGTCGCTGGTCATGGGCTACCTTCGAGCGTCACGCGAACGGCGGAGGTGAGGGCGTGGAGGATCGCGGAACACCGGCGTCGAAGGCCGTGTTCGACTACGACGCCGAGCTGAGCCGCTACCAACCGCGCCTGCGCGAGGCCTTCGACGTGCGCCCCGGCGACAGCGTCCTCGACATCGGGTGCGGCGCCGGGCAGACCACCCGCGAGTCGGCCCGGCTCGCGACCGGGGGCAGCGCGCTCGGCGTCGACGTCTCCGCGGGGATGGTGGCGCGCGCTCGCGAGCTCACCGCCGCCGAGGGGCTCGACAACGTGCGCTTCGAGCAGGCGGACGCGCAGGTCCACCCCTTCCCGCCGGAGCGGTTCACGCTCGGGACCAGCCGGTTCGGCACGATGTTCTTCGCCGACCCGGTCGAGGCGTTCGGCAACGTCCGGCGCGCGCTGCGGCCGGGCGGACGGCTGGTGCAACTGGTGTGGCAGGCCGGTGATCGACAGGAGTGGGTGGCCGCGATCCAGCGCGCGCTCGCGGGTCGTGACCCGGCGCCGGTCCCCCCGGCTGCGGGCGGGCCGTTCTCCCTGGCCGACCCGGCCGCGGTGGAGGGCGTCCTGACCACGGCGGGGTTCACCGACGTGAGCGTGAGCGACGTGAGCGAGCCCGTCTACTACGGCGCGGACCCCGACTCCGCCGCCGACGCCGTGCTCGCCCTGCGGATGGCGAGCGAGGTCCTCGTCCGGCTCGACGCCCAGGAGGTCGAGCGGGCGCTCGACCGGCTGCGCGCGGTCATGGCCGAGCACAGCGGCACCGACGGCGTGTGGTTCGACTCCCGCGCCTGGCTCGTCACGGCCCGCCGGTGAGGTGGTCTTGCAGCCGGGCGTGGCGGAACTGGTAGACCGCCCCGGTCTGCCGGAGCACGCCCCGCAGGCAGGCGTCGGTGAGGAAGTCCTTGACCCGCCAGGGCAGGCGGTCGGTCAGCGGTAGCCACCCCCGCACCAGGACCAGCCAGTAGATCCAGGCGCTGGTGACGCGCACGCTCACGAACCCGACCACGACGGCGGCGAGGATCCCGGCCGCGAACGTGCCCGCGAGCCCGAACCCGAGCCCGACCGGTAGCCCGACGGCGAGCACCTTGCGGATCGTGTTGCGCCGGTCCCGAGCCAGCGACTCGGCGGCGCTGACCACGTCGGCCGCGCTGACGGGTGCCTCGAGCCCGAAGGCGACGGCCGCCGCGAGTCCGAACCCGACCGCGGGCGCGAACCCGTACCCGACCGCGAGCACCACCGCGCCGCCGAAGCCGAACCCGATCACGAACCTGCCGACGAGGCACCGGACGCGGCCCCGGAGTTGGAGGCGCGTGCGGGTCGGCCGGGGGCCCGCGGCTCTCAGCCCGATGAGCCCGGAGGCGAGTCCGGCCGGGAGCCCGACCGCGAGTCCGACCGTGAACACGAACTCGATGTTGACCGCGAAGACGTGCACGAGGTCGACGACGACCGTGTGTGCGAGCGCGAGCATGAGCCCGAGGGTGAGGCTGGTCGCGGGTCCGACCACGAGACCGGTCCCGAGCGCCGTGACGAGCCTGCGGGACGGGCACCCCGGTCGGCCGTGGAGCGAGGTGGTGAAGAACGCCGTCAGCGCGACCGTGAGCCCGCTGGCCAGCGTGGCGGCGAGGCCGAACACGAGCCCGTGCGCGAGTCCGGTCGTCACCCCCGGCACGAGCCCGTACGCGAACACGACCCCGACCGTGAGCGCGAGCACCAGCCCGAACCCGAGCCCGATCACCAGCCCGTCCAGGACGGCGAAGACGAGCGTGCGGTCCCGGCGGGGGATGGTGTCGCGGAGTTGCCACCAGGCCACGTCGCGGGTGCCCGCGCGGTGCAGGTGGTGGGCGAGGTAGGTCAGGTACCGGTGGGCGCGGTCCGCGCTCCACCGCCGTGCACCGCCCGGCCGGTCGGACTGGTAGATGGCCGGGATGAACGCGGCCAGCAGGTGGTCCTGGAGGACCTGCGCGGTGGCGAACCGGTGGGTGTCGAGGAGTTCGGCGGGGTCGTTGGCGGAGTTGTCGCCGTAGGTGGTGCGGGCCAGGAACACCATCAGCGGGTTGGCCAGCACCTGCCGCACCAGGGCGGGTCCAGTGGCGTGCGGCTGGGCGCGCAGGCGGCGCAGGACCGGGTCCCACGTCCCGGTGCGGTGCCCGGCCGCGGTGCGGGGCAGGTAGTCGGCGAGGTCCTCCAGCGTCAGGTCGTCGAGTTCGACGACGGCGGCCGCGGTCAGCACGGCCACGTCGCGCACCGCGGCGGTGTACTCCACGACCCGGCTGGTGATGACCACCGGCACGTCCGGGTCGGCGTTGAGCCCGCGCAGCGCGGCCCGGTGCAGCCAGGGGTCGATCTCGTCGAAGCCGTCCAGGATGGGGAGGACCCGGCCCGCCTCGATCACCGCGGCGGACCGGCTCGGCCCACCCTGCCCGGCGGGCACGGCCAGGCCGGGGTGGTCCCGCCCGATCCGTTCCGCCAGCCAGGTGTTGAGCGGTGTGGTCGCCGGGTTCCACGAGCCGACGCTGACGATGACCGGCACCGGCTGCCCCGGTTGGCGCGCGGCCAGCAGGTCCAGGGCCAGACGACCGGCCAGCACGGTCTTCCCGGCTCCCGCCGGACCGAGGATGACCAGCCTGCCGGACGGGACGCGCCGGTAGACCTCCCCCAGTTGCTCGATGCGCCCGGCCACGACGAGGGGACCGGTCACGGCACCGGCGGGCAGTCGGCGGATGTTGGCCCAGTGGTCGGTCACCTCCGCGGCGGCCGCGTGCCAGCGGACCGGCAACGCCACCGGGTCGTGGACCCGGCGCTGCGCCTCCTCCCGCCTGCGCAGCGTCAACTCCCCCTGGGCCAGCCCCTCGGTCCACTCGTCCACTCCGGACGCCTCGCGGCCCGCCGACCCCCACCACCGCCGCGCCGCGGTGGTGACGACGACCCCGCCCGCGATCGAACCGGCCTGCACCACCACACCACCGGCCACACCGCTGACACCGTTGTGCGCGGCCACCACCGGGCGCTCCGCACCACCGCCACCGTCCACGCCCGTACGGCTCCTTCCCCTGGGACACCACCACACGGGGTCGACCACGTCACCGCACATCCAACACCGGCACACCGGTTCAACGGCCCGGTGTCACCGCATCGAGTGACCAGTTCCCCCGCGACGCCGGGTCGGCGGGCGCACCTCCACATGAGACGCGATCTTGGGAAAAGCCTTGTCCTGCCTCAAAAATCCGCTATCGACGAGCTAGGCTGAGTCGGTGACGAGGCACGATGTGGTGGTGGTAGGCGCCGGTTTCGGCGGGCTCACCATGGGCGCGGCGCTGCGGGCGGCGGGGATCCGGGATTTCGTCATCCTGGAGGAGGGTGACGACGTCGGCGGGGTGTGGCGGGAGAACACCTATCCGGGCTGCGCCTGCGACGTGCCGTCCCACCTCTACTCGTTCGCGTTCGACCCCCACCGCGACGCCGAGGTGCGGTTCCCGGACCAGGGTTCGATCCTGGAGTACATGCGCGCCGTCGTCGAGCGGAACGGGCTGCGCCAACACATCCGCAGCAACACCTCCGTCACCGCGGCGAACTACAGCGACGCCGACGGCACGTGGACGTTGACCACCGCGGACGGGCAGCACCTGCACACCGCCGCGGTGGTGTGGGCCGTCGGCCAGCTCCACCGACCCGCCGTTCCGGACGTCCCCGGCGCGCACAGCTTCGCCGGCGCGGCGTTCCACTCCGCGCGCTGGGACCGCGGCGCCGACCTGACCGGGCACGTCGCGGTCGTCGGAACCGGGTCGTCGGCGGCGCAGATGGTCCCGGAACTGGCGCGCACGGCGGCGAGCGTCACGGTGTACCAGCGCACCCCGTCCTGGATCCTGCCCAAACCGGCCGCCCGGTTCGGGCCGGTGAGCCGGTGGGCGCTGGCGACCGTGCCGGGACTGCACCGGCTCTACCGGGCCGGGCTGTACCTCGGAGCCGATCTGGTCCTGGCCCCGGTCATGCGCGGAGGCTGGTCGGCCCGGCCCGCCCGGTGGCTCGCCCGCGCCCACCTCCGCCGCCAGGTCCCCGACCGGGCGTTGCGCGACCGGCTCACCCCGGACTACCGCATCGGCGAGAAGCGCGTCCTGATGGACAACGGGTTCTACCCGGCACTGTCCCTGCCCCACGTCGAACTGGTCACCGACCCCGTCGAGCAGGTCACCAGCGACGGCGTCCGCACCGTCGGCGGTGCGCACCGCCGGGCCGACGTGATCGTGTGGGCCACCGGGTTCCACGCCCCGGAGTTCCTCGGCGGCGTCGAGGTGCGGGGCCAGGGCGGCACCGACCTCCACGCGCACTGGTCCGAGCAGGGTCGCCCGGAGGCGTTCTTCGGGCTCGCCGTGCCGGGGTTCCCCTCGATGTACCTGATCGCCGGACCGCACAGCTTCACGCCCGCGAACAGCAACCCCTCGATGAAGGACCACCAGGTCCGCTACATCATGGGCTGCCTGGACCTCGCCGCACGACTCGGCGCGCCCGTGGCGGTCACCCCGGCGGCGATGGCCGGGTACCGGCGGTGGCTGGACACCGCGCTGGCCCGCACCGTCTGGCCGGACGGCGTCCCGTCCTGGTTCAAGCGCGACTCCGACGGACCGGTCACGAACCCGTGGCCGTCGAGCGTCCGGGAGTTCGAGCGGCGGCTCCACGCCCACGACCCGGCCGACACCTTCGTCGAGGTCCGGGTCTCGCACACCGCCGCACAGCCGGACCGGGGTGTCCGGCCGTGACGGCGGCGGGCTACTTCGAGTCGATGCGCCCGACCGGTTCCGGCGCGCTCGAGACCTCCTCGGTGATCCGGTCCCAGGCGTCGTCGCCGAGACCGAGCGCTTTCAGCAGGAACGCCGCCGACACCCGGCGGACCAGGTCGACGCGCTCGGGACTCTCGTCGGTGGTGTTGGTGGCGTTGTAGCCGTGGACCCCGCCGAGCGTGTGCTCGCCGCCGAACACGGTGAGCAGGCTCCGGGCGCCGGGGCTGAGCGCGTAGACGTCGGTGAACCAGTCCGGGCCGCGGGTCGAGAGCAGCGACTGGTCGTGGTCGCCCGCGACGACGAGCGTCGGGGTGTTCAGCCGGTCGAAGTCCGGGCTCATGAAGGAGAAGTTCTCCCGCGCGAACGGGGTCAGGGCCTCACCGCCGAGGCCGGTGGCCGCCAGGAGCACGCCCGCCTTGACGCGGGGGTCGGTCCTGTCCTCACCGGGCCGCCCGTCCGCGCCGACGACCCTGGCGCCCAGGAGCATGCCCACCGTCTGGCTGCCCCAGGAGTGCCCGGCGACGGCGAGGCGGTCGCGGTCGACGCGCTCGGGCAGTCCGGGGATCGCGGCCACGACCTCGTCCAGGTGGTCGATGACGAGTTCGACGTCGTCGACGCGCGTGCTCCAGATCGACGCGTACCGCGGGTCGGCCGGGGTGAGGCCGAGCGCGGCCGAGTCGAGGAACGTGGGCTGGATGACGATGAAGCCGTTGGCGGCCCAGTGGTCGACGAGCGGGTCGTAGGAGTCCATCGCGAGGCTGAACCCGTGCGCGAGGACGAGGAGCGGCAGGTCGGTGCCGGTGGCGGGGGCGGAGATCCGCACCGCGAGGTCGTCGCCGCGATTCGGCGCCGACAGGGTGACCGGCTTGGCGGCGAGGATCCGCGATCCGGGAGCCGTTGCGAGAGCGGGCATGGGGGTGTCCTTCCAGAGGTTCGCGAGCACCCGACCGAGCCGGAGACCGGTCGAAACGGAGCATTGCTCCGCCGACAATACGGAGCGGCGCTCCGCATTGCAACACCGAAAAGGAGCAGCGCTCCGATTCGCCCGGTCCGTGCCACAATGGCGGTATGCGCCCCGCCGACCCCGTGCCGACCCGACGGAGAGCAGACGTGGAGCGCAACGAGCGCGCCCTGCTGGACGCCGCCGCCACCGTGTTCGCCCGCTCCGGGGCGGACGCGACGGTGCGGGACGTCGCCGCGGCGGCCGGTGTCGGCATGGGGACGCTGTACCGGCACTTCCCGACGCGCGCCGACCTCGTCGTCGCGGTGTACCGCCACCAGATCGAGGCGTGCGCGGCGGCCGGGCCCGCGCTACTGGCCTCACAGCCCACACCGCTCGACGCGATCGTGCGGTGGACGCACCTCTTCGCCGACTTCATCGGCACCAAGCACGGCATGCTCACGGTGATGCGCGGCGACCCGTCCGGGCTCACCGCGCTCCACTCGCTGTTCCTCGACCGGCTCGTCCCGGTCCTCGGCGACCTCCTGGACCACGCGCGCGCCTCGAACGAGGTGAAGTCCGACGTGTCCGCCTACGAACTGATCCGAGCCGTCGGCGACCTCTGCGCCTTCGCCCCGAACGACCCGAACTACGACGTGCGCCGCGTGATCACGTTGCTGGTGCTGGGGTTGAAGTCCTCCACCCCGAGCGGATGACCCGCTAGACCGGCCGGTTCTCCAGGTCCTGGAGTCCGACCACCCGCAGCAGGTCGAGCTTCCGCTCGTCCTCGGAGCCGGGGGCGGCCGTCATCATCACGATCGTCTGGTCGCCCGGACCGCCGGTGAAGGTGTCGCAGTCCACCACGATGTCCCCGACCACGGTCGTGTGCACGGTCTTGCGGCTGCTGCGCAGCTCCCCGACCGTCCCCGCCTTCCACCGCCGGGCGAAATCGGGGGACGTCCTGGTCAGGCGGTCGATCAACCGCGGCAGGTCCGGGTCGTCCGGGTAGCGGCCGGACGCGGAACGCAGGTGGCCCACGAGGTCCCGCGCGTAGGCCTCGTCGTCCTCGGGTGTGTGCGTCACCGGGATCGACCCCTCGAAGTACTGCCAGGCGACGTTGCGCTCCAGCCGGGTCTGGCTCGACGGGTCGCCGAACAGGGCGGCCCAGAGCGGGTTCCACAGCACCAGCTCGTAGATCGCGGTGTGCACGGCCACGGCTACGGGCGCGTTGCGGAACCGGTCCACCATCCGCTGCGCGGTCGGCGTGACGTGCCTCGGCACGTGACCGGCCGGGGGTACGGCCGCGCCCGCGACGCGGAACAGGTGGTCGCGTTCGGCGTCGTTCAGGCGCAGCGCCCGCGCCAGCGAGGTCAGCAGGTGCGGGGAGGGGTTGCGGGCGCGGCCCTGCTCCAGGCGGACGACGTAGTCCACGCTCACCCCGGCGATGAGGGCCAGTTCCTCGCGGCGCAGGCCGGGCGCGCGGCGGCCGAGGCCGGGCGGCAGTCCGACGTCCTCCGGGCGCACCCGGTCCCGCCACGCCCGGAGGATCTGCGCGAACTCGTCCATGCCCCCATGGTGCCCCGTGAGCGGGCGGCGCGGGTGGTACTGCTGGTCCCACCGTCGAAGGGTGCCTGTCAGCCGGGCGGGCGGCGGCACAGGCTGGTGGCATGACCACGACACTGGTGACCGGCGCCAACAAGGGCCTCGGTCTGGAAACCGTCCGCCGCCTGATCGCCGCGGGCCACACCGTCCACGCCGGGATGCGCGACCTGGCCTCCGGGGACGCCGCCCGCGCGCTCGGCGCGATCCCGGTCCGGCTCGACGTCACCGACCAGGATAGCGTCGACAAGGCCATCGCGTCCCTGCCCGAACTCGACGTGCTGGTCAACAACGCCGCCGTCGTCGGTCCGTCGTGGAGCCTCGACGACCTGGACGTCGAAGCGATGCGCGTGGCGTTCGAGACCAACGTGTTCGGCGTCGTCCGGGTCACCCAGGCCGCCCTGCCCGCGCTGCGCCGCTCGGCCAACCCGGTGGTCGTCAACGTCGCCTCGGGACTGGGCTTCCCCCGTGCCCTGCTGGACCCGGACGACGACTCCTTCCACGCCAACCTGGTGCCGTACGCCAGCTCGAAGGGCGCCGTGATCACGCTGACCGTGCAGTACGCCAAGAGCCTGCCCGGAATGCGGATCAACGCCTCCGACCCCGGCTACACCGCGACCGACCTCAACCAGCACCAGGGCCACCAGACCGTCACCGAGGGCACCGACGCCACGGTCGCACTGGCGCTGCTGGGCCCGGACGGTCCGACCGGCGAGTTCCACAACCGACTCGGACGCGTCACCTACTGACCCCGGCCCCGACCGCTGAAGGAGAACTCCGTTGACCGACAACGACCTGCGCGACTGGTACCTGCGGTACGTCGCGGCGCTCGACGCCCACGAACTGGGGAGGATGGACGAGTTCATCGCCGACGAGGTGCTGCTGAACGGCGAACCGGGGACCAGGGACGACGTCGTCGCCGACATGAGGAGCAGCATCGACGCCGTGCCGAACCTCCACTGGGAGGTCGAGGAACTGCTGATCGACCGCGACCGCGTCGCCGTGCGCGCCGTCAACACCGGCACCCCGGTGGCGGAGTGGCTCGGCGTCGCGCCGACCGGCGCCTCGTTCACGATCGTCGAGTACGCCATCTACCGGGTCGGCGACGGCCGGTTCGTGCAGATGACGAACCTGCACGACTCGGCGGACGTCCGGCGGCAACTGACCGCCTGACCCCGCCGCTACTCCCGGAGGTCCGCGCCGAGGTGCGCGACCAAACCGGGACCGGCCTCCGGCACGACGTCGTGCGCGGTCATGCCCTCTCCGCAGCAGTCGCACGCCAGCGCGACCCGCGCCTCCCCGGCGCAGTCGCGGTGCCGGTAGCGCACCGGCGGCCCGTCCGGGGCCATGTGGGTGTCGCCCCAGTCCCTGATGGCCATCAGGATCGGGTACAGGTCATGCCCCTTGCTGGTCAGCCGGTACTCCGGGTGCTCCCCCTCGTCGGCCTGGCGCCGCACGAGGATCCCGTGGTCCACCAGCCGACCGAGCCGGTCCTGCAACCGGCTGCGGGGGATGCCCAGGTTGCCCTGGAACGCGTTGAACCTCCGGACGCCCGCGAAGGCCTCCTTGAGGATCAGCAACGTCCACCGGTCCCCCAGCACCACCAGCGGACGGGTGATCGAGCACGGCAGGTCGGCGAGCTGTTCGTACCGCATGGCCCGACCCTACCCAAGGCAGTCTCTTTTCGAGACCGACGCGTGCTAGCTTTTGGTCTCGAAAAGAGACTGCCTGGAGGTTCCCTTGAGCACGACGCTCCCCGAACCGCACGAGGCCCTCGGCCGACTGCTCGACGAGAGGTGGACCTGTCGGCAGTTCCTGCCCACCCCGGTCCCCCGGCACACCGTCGAACGGCTGCTCGCGCTCGCGCAGCGCACGCCGTCCTGGTGCAACACGCAGCCGTGGCAGGTGGCCGTCACCGAGGGCGCCGGTACCGAACGCCTTCGCACGCGGCTCCTCGCCCACCTCCAGGACCACCCCGGCGTCCCGGACTTCCCCTTCCCGGAGCGGTACGCGGGCGTCTACCAGGACCGCCGTCGGGAGTGCGGGAAGCAGCTCTACGCGAGCGTCGGGATCGAGCGCCACGACAAGCAGGGCGCCGTGCGGCAGATGCTGCGCAACTTCGAGCTGTTCGACGCGCCGCACGTCGCGATCATCACCACCGAGGCCGACCTCGGCGTGTACGGCGCGATCGACTGCGGCCTGTACCTGAACACGTTCCTGCTCGCCGCGCAAAGCCTCGGGCTGGGAGCGGCGCCGCAGGCCGCGCTGGCGGGGTACTCCGGATTCCTGCGGGACCACTTCGGACTCCCGGACACCAGGCGCGTGGTCGCGGGGGTCTCGTTCGGCTACCCCGACACCGACCACCCGGTGAACAGCTTCCGCACCACCCGCGACTCCCCCGACAACGCCGTGCTGTGGCACTCCACCTGACCTGATGTGGTGGCTCGTCGCCACACCGGCGAGCCACCGCACCAGGCGGTCTCAGTCGAGGGGACCGAGTCCGTAACCGCCGTCGGCGACGATCTCGGCGCCCGTGGCGAAGCGGGCCTGGTCGGAGGCGGCGAAGAGGATGAAGTCGGCGATCTCCTCCAGGGCGGCGTTGCGCGGGATGGCGAGGTTGTCGACGGGGACGATGGGGTTGCCTTCGGGGTCGTAGGCCAGGGGCGTCTCGATGATGCCGGGGTGCACCGAGTTGACGCGGATGTTGTCGCGCGCCAAGCCTTTGGCGGCGGCACGCATGAGGCCGCGCAGGGCCCACTTGCTGCTGCTGTAGGCGACGAGTCCGGGCGCGGCGGTGAGTCCGGCGATGGAGTTGACGTTGACGATCGCGCCGCCACCGGCCTTGCGCATCGAGGGGGCCGCGGCCCGGATGCCTAGCAGCGCGCCGGTGAGGTTGGTGTCGAGCACCTGGCGGAACTCTTCCAGCTCAATGCTTTCCACGGTTCCGATGCGCAGGTAGGCGGCGTTGTTGACGAGGACGTCCAGCGGTCCGAACGCCTCCTCGGTGCGGGTGATCGCGTCGGCCCAGTCGGTTTCGCTGGTGACGTCGAGGCGGACTCCGACGCTGTCGCCGCCCGCCTTCTCGGCCACCTCGTCGTACCGGCTGCGAGCCGCGGCGACGACGTTGGCGCCCGCGGTGGCGAACCGCACGGCCAGGGTGGTGCCGAGCGCACCGGAGGCACCGGTGATCAGGACGGTCTTGCCGGTGAAGTCGAACATGACGGGCTCCTCCTAGCGGGAAGTGGTGGCGAGGGCGGGGACGACGTCGTCGGCGTCGGTGGAGAAGGCGAGGTCGCGCCCGGCTTCCAGGGCGTCGAGGCGGTCGCGCAGGGCCGCGGTGGCCTGCTCGTAGGCGTCGGAGCCGAGCGTGAGCCGCAACGGCGGGTGCGGCTGGTCGGCCGAGGCGATGATGGCCGCCGCCATCTTGGCGGGGTCACCGGGCGCGGGCAGCGGTGGCAGTTCGCCGGACAGGACTCGGCGCAGGTGCCCCGACGGGCCGTCGGCGTACTCGGGCAGGGCCTCGCCGAGGACCGCGCCCCCGCCGAAGTTGGTGCGCGCAATGCCCGGCTCGACGATCGTCACGTCGATGCCGAACGGCGCGAGTTCGGGGGCCGAGGACTCCCAGAACCCTTCGACACCCCACTTGGTGGCGTGGTAGAGGCTCATGGCGGGGAAGGCGATCTGCCCGCCGACGCTGGCGATCTGGATGTAGCGCCCACCGCCCTGGCGGCGCAGGTGCGGGGTGGCGGCGCGGGCGAGCTGGATCGACGCGGTCAGGTTGGTCGCGATCTGCCGGTCGATCTGCTCGTCGCCGAGTTCCTCCGGTGCCCCGAAGAGGCCGTAACCGGCGTTGGACACGACGACGTCGATCCGGCCGAGTTCGGCGAAGGCCCGGTCCACGGTCTCGCGCAGCGCGGTGGTGTCGGTGACGTCCAGCGGGGCCCGCCAGAGCCGGTCCCCGTGGCGGGACGCCAGGTCGTCGAGTGACTCCGGGCGGCGCGCGGTGGCGGCGACCCGATCCCCCCGTTCGAGCAGTTGTCCGGTGAGTTCCCGGCCGAAGCCGGAGGACGTGCCGGTGATGAACCAGGTGCGACTCACGGGTGCTCCTCACTAGGTAAGTAACTGGATACATTCGTACTCGGCGCCGCTCCGGCATGTCAATACCTGGATGGTTATGTACGATGGGGCCATGCCACCCGACGCCACCGAGACCAAGCGGAAGCTCATGGACGCGGCCATCGCCGAGTTCGCCCAGTACGGCTTGGCCGGTGCGCGGGTCGACCGCATCGCCGAGAACGCCCCGGCCAACAAGCGGTCGATCTACATGCACTTCGGCACGAAGGAGGAGCTGTTCGACAAGGTCGTGTCGGACAGCTTCCTCCAGCTCGCGGGGTCGATCGCCTTCGGCGAGGACCACCTCGTCGGCTACGCGGGCGACCTGTTCGACCGGCTGGAGAAGTGGCCGCACATCCAGCGCCTCTACCTGTGGTCAGGGCTGGAGCGCGAGCAGTCCGTGGCCTCCGAGGTCGAGGGCTACCGCAGGAGAGTCCTCGACATCCAGGCCGCGCAGGAGGCGGGCCGGATCCGCGCCGACATCCCACCGGCCGAGCTGATGGCCATGGTGATCGCGGTGGTGATCAGTTGGAAGACCGCCGCCTGGTCGTTGAAGGCGCTGCAACCGGACTACGCGTGCCAGTCCGACAGCACCCGCCGAGCCGCGGTCGTGGCCGCCGTGGCCGGACTCGTCCAGCCACCCTCCTGACGGTCGGCGTTCGGGCTACCGGTCGAGCACCAACCGCCCTTCGAACCGGAGGTCCTCTACGGACCGGCCGACCCGCGCCAGTAAGCGGTCGCGGCTGTTCTCGCCTCGCCGCACCAGGTCCGCCCGGTCGACGCCGACCAGCTCTCCCGCCCACTTGCGCGGGCGGCCGTCGACGATCACCGCGTCCACGTCCCGGACGGTGGCGTAGCTGACCGCGGCACCCAGTTCCGAGGCGATGGGCCGGAGGCGGTCGGTGTTCAGCAGCACCAGGTCCGCTTTCGCGCCGGGCGCGAGGACGCCGACGCGGCCCGCGAGGTCGGCCGCGAGCGCGCCGCCGACCGTGGCGGCGCGCAACGCGTCCCGCACACCCCACGGACGTGGCACGTCCTGCTCCCCCGCCTGGATCGCCGCGAACGACGCGCCCCGTTGCACGCTCATCAACTGGCGCATCTCCTCGAACAGGTGGTAGCCGTACTCGAACTCGTTGTCGCTGCTCAACGCCACCTGCACGCCCGCCCGTTCCGCCTGGAGGACGGGCGCCGCGACACCGAGCCCGTAGTGGGGGTCCGAGCGCGGAGCGAGGGCCACGGCGACGCCGGAGTCCGCGACGCGGGTCCACTGCTCGTCGGACAGCCCGGAGCAGTGGTTGAGCGTGAACGACGGGTTCGGCAGGCCGCTGTCCAGGTAGGCGTCCAGGTTCGGCATCCGGCCGCCGATCTCCGCGACCGCGCCCATCCCGTGCTCGACCGCGAACCTCCAGCCGTCCAGCGTGGGGAAGGCCTGCATCAACCTGATCCGGGTCATGTCGTCGTCGTGGGCGGCACGCAGCTCGCGCAGCAGCGGGAAGAGGTGGCCGTCCGGTTGGCGCACGCCGACGCCGGCGGCGAAGACGGTGCGGATGCCCGAGTCCCGCAACGCCGCGATGGCGGCTTCGGCGTGTTCCCGCGAGCGGACGTTGTGGTTGTTGTCGACGATCGTGGTCACGCCCTGGTCGAGCGCCCGCGCGGCGGTGAGGGCCTCGCCGGTGGCGACGTCGTCCGGGCTCATCAGCGGGGCCAGCGTCGCGTGGGTGAGGGTCAGGTAGGCCATGAAGTCGCTGTCGGGCGACACCCCGCGCAGCGCGCCCTCCCAGGCGTGCACGTGCCCGTCGACCAGGCCGGGGATCACGATCGCGCCACCGGTGTCGATCACCAGCGCGTCGTCGGGCCGATCGGCGCCCGCGCCGGGACCGAGGTCGCGGATGGTGTCGCCGTCGATGACGACGTCCCCGACGAAGTCACCGATCCGGTCGTCCATGCTGATCGCGTGCACGTCGGTCAGCACCACCGTGCGACCGGTGGTCCACTGCTCGGGGATCGACCTGCCAGCGGGGTTCATCGCTCCTCCTCCGGTGTCACGTCACGGATCGGTCGGACACGCCGTCCTGGTCGCCCAGAGCGCGACGTCGCCCCGACCGCGCAGGTCCAGCTTGGCGCGGAGGGTGGCCGGATGACCAGCGAGCGTCTCGGTCGGCTGGGCGCCGCCGAGCGCAAACCGCCCAGCGCGGGCCCGTCTCACTGCTGTCGCGCCTCGCCGTCGTCGGGCTCGCGATGTCCGCGGCGGGCGTCGCGGTCGAAGATGAACAGGACGTCGCACGGGCCGCTCTCGGCGCCGACGGCGTGCGGCATCATCGTCGGGAACTCGGCGGCCTGGTTCGTGCCGACGCGGAAGCGGCGGTCGCCCAGCAGCAGGATCGCGGTGCCCGACAGCACCAGGAGCCATTCGCGGCCGGGGTGGGCGCGCATCCTGGAGAGGTTGTCCGGCGGCGGTTCGGTCAGGCGTCGCCGCATGACGCTCATGGCCGGGTCGCCCTTCATCGGCCAGCTCAGACCGTGGGCGCCGTGGCTCATGGGGCTGACGACGACCTCGTCCGCGGCGTTCTCGACGAGTTGGTCGAGGGTGGTGTCGAGGGCTCGGGCGAGCGTGACGAGCTGGTCGAGCGCCAAGCGGCGCTGACCGTTCTCGATGCGGCTCAACGAGGACTGGCTGAGGTGGGCGCGGACGGCCAACTCCTCCAGCGACAAGCCCTGCGCCACCCTCAACGCGCGGATGCGTTTGCGCACGAGGCTGTCCAGCGCGCCATCTTCTTGCGTCATAAGCAACAGTGTATGCCCATTGCGCAACTCGGGGTTAACGTCGAGCGCAAGGCCCGACGCCGCACCTCGAGAGGAACCCATGAGCACGAACCAGCGAGCGCGGGAGACCGGCACGCCGGACGCGCGTCACCTGCGCGCCGTCCTGATCGCCGTCTCCACCGCGCTGATGGCCGTCATCGCGTCGGTCTCCGGGCTGAACGTCGCCCAGACCCACCTGGCCGTCGAGTTCGAGGCCTCGCAGAGCACGGTCCTCTGGATCATCAACAGCTACACCCTGCCCCTGGCCGCGCTGCTGCTGCCGCTCGGCGCGATCGGTGACCGCCTGGGCCGCAAGCCCGTGCTGGTCGCCGGACTCGTCGTCTTCGGTGTCGCCAACGTCGTGGCGGCCGCGGCCCCGACCGCCGAGGTCATGATCGCGGCCCGCGTGGTGGGCGGTGCCGGTGCCGCGATGATCATGCCGATCACCCTCGCCGTCATCACCTCCACCTTCCCCGAGGACCAGCGCGGCAGGGCGATCGGCGTCTGGACCGGCGTCGCCGGGGGTGGCGGCGTCCTGGGCATGTTCCTGTCCGCGCTCCTCGTCGACGTCGCCGACTGGCGGTGGCTGTTCGCGCTGCCGGTGTTCCTGGTCGTCGTGGCACTGGTCCTGACGCTGAGGTCGGTGCCCGACTCCCGCGAGCGCTCGGCCCACCCCTTCGACACGATCGGCGCGGTGGTCTCCGCCGTCGCCGTCACCAGCCTCATCTTCGTCCTGCAAGAAGGGCCCGAACGCGGCTGGACCGCCCCCGCGACGCTGACCGGCATCACCGTCGGCCTCCTCGCGAGCGCCGGTTTCGTCGCCTGGGAGCTGCACCGCCGGGACGCGTCCCTGCTGGACGTGCGCCTGTTCCGGGACCGCGGCCTGGCCGGTGGCTCGATCACGCTGCTGGTGGTCTTCGGCGTCCAGGCGGGCATCGGCGTGGTCCTGTTCCCGTTCTTCCAGGCCGTGCTCGGCTGGTCGGGCCTGCTGTCGACGGCGGCCATGATGCCGATGGCCGTCATGATGATGGTGGCCTCCGGTCTGGCCCCCAGGATGGCCGCGCGCGTCGGCGCCCGCTCGACCATGACCGCGGGCATCGCGCTGGCGGGCACGGGCCTGGCGCTGATGGCGCTGTTCGTCACCGTGGAGGGCGGCTACCCGAGCATCCTGCCGGGCCTGCTCGCCACGGGCGTGGGCATGGGCCTGTCCATGACGCCCTCCACCGTGGCCATCACCGGCTCGCTGCCGCGCGAGCAGCAGGGCGTCGCCTCCGCGCTCAACGACATCACCCGCGAGTTCGGCACCGCGCTGGGCGTCGCCCTGCTGGGCGCGCTCCTGTCCGCGGGCTACCGCGACTCGATCGACGACCGGCTGGACGGCGTCCCCCAGGCCGCCGCGGACACCGCGCGCGAAGGCGTCGCCAACGCCGTCGAGGTCTCGGGCAGCACCGGCCCGTACGCGCCGCAGATCGTCGACGCCGCTCAGCACTCCTTTGTGGAGGGTTGGCAGCGGTCACTGTGGACGGGTGCCCTCGTCATGGCGGCGCTGTTCGTCCACATCACCCTGCGCGGTCCGAAGAACACCACGGAGGCCTACCGGGACTGATGTCCTCGTGACGCGGTGAACGTCCCTGCTACCAGAGGACCTTCGTCCGTGTGCGCCTCGAACGGGACCGACGACAGTGGAACCCGTCAGGTGATCGAACCCGGTTCGACAGCACACCTCGGAGGAACTCGATGGAAGACCGCGCGGAACCGGTCGTGGTCATGGCCACACCGCACCCGGACGCGATCCGGTGGGCGGCCGCGTACGCCGACCGGCGCGGATCGTCGCTGCGGGTCCTGCACGTCGCACCGCGCGTCCCGGCCGTCGTGGACGAACTCCGCGCCGCGTTCCCCGGTCTGCTGGTCGAGCACCGGCTGATGGCGGAGGCGATCGGGGACGCGCTGCTCACCGAGTCCGAGCACGCCCACTCGATCGTCGTCGCCGACGCGGGAGACGGCGATTCGGTGGTGACCGCCTTGAGCGCGCTCGCTCGGTGCCCGGTGATCAGTGTCCCGCCGAACGCGGTGTGGCACGACTCCGCGGCACCGGTGGTCGTCGGGGTCCACCACCCGGAGAGGACCGCGCGGAAGCTGGAGTTCGCCTTCACCGAGGCCGAGAAGCTGGGCACGGGCGTCCGGTTGGTGCGGTGCGAACCCTCCCGGCGACCGGCCGACGACCTGGACGAGGTGCTCACCGCGTTCACCGCGCTCCACCCCGACGTTCCCGTGCACACCGAGGTCCTCGGCACGTCGGCGTGGAGCGCGCTGGCGTGGCACGCCCACTTCGGCTCGATGGTCGTCCTGGGGTCGCGACGCGGAGGCGCCGTCCGCGGGGCGCTGGTCAGGTCGATCACCCGCGCGGTCCTGCGGCAGCGGTCGAGCCCCGTCGTGGTGATCGGCAGGCGGGCACGTCGCACGTCCCCGGTCTCCCCCGAACTCGGCAGCGCGAAGAGCTAGGCCGACAAAGTCCTTGTCGGCCAACCGAACGAGACCAAGGAGGAATCATGTCCACCGAACAGATCCCGGGCAAGTCCCGCCACACCTCGCAGGAGGGCCGGACGACCGTCCCGGCCGATCGAGCGCTGGCGGTCCTGCGCGTCACGACCGGCCTGGTCTTCCTGTGGGCCTTCGTGGACAAGGCGTTCGGCCTCGGCTACAGCACGGCCTCCGAACGCGCCTGGTTCAACGGGGGCTCGCCCACCAAGGGGTTCCTCGGCCAAGTCGCCGTCGGTCCCCTGGAGTCCACCTTCCACGGGTGGGCAGGCGCCTGGTGGGCCGACCTCCTGTTCATGCTCGGCCTGCTCGCCATCGGCGTCGCGCTGGTGCTGGGCGTCGGCCTGCGCGTCGCCGCCGCCTCCACCACCCTGATGATGCTGATGATGTGGGCCGCGGAGTGGCCACCCGCCCAGCACACGTCGGCCGGCGAGCCCAGCGGCTCCAGCAACCCGCTGATCGACTACCACGTGGTCTACGCCGTCGCGGCCGTCGTCCTGGCCTGCACGGCGGCGGGTGACACCTGGGGCCTCGGCCGGGTGTGGGCGAAACTACCCCTCGTCCACCACACCCGGTGGCTGCGCTGACCTCACCGGGCAGCCCCCCTTGTCCAGTTCCACCAGGACCGAAACCCTCGCCACGGCGTGGCGGTGACCGCTCGGGCTAGGGCTGTCGGACGTCGATCACCGTCTGGATGTCCACCGCCGGAGGTGGTGGGAGCGCACGGGCGGGGTCGGTTCCGGAGGACGTGTCGAAGGACTGGATCAGGTAGGCCAGGACACGGCGGGACGCCGCCTCCGCGATCTCCGGCGGGGTGGCCGTGACGCCCATCTGCGCGAGCAGGATCAGCGGCAGGTCTCGGGACGAGAAGTCGGCGCGCAGCCTGCCCGTCGCCTTGGCGCGGCGGACGAGTTCGGCGAAGTCGCGTTCGATCGTGACCCGCCCGTCGTCGTGCAGCACCTCCGGGTAGGCGGCCAGGAAGGCGTGGGTGAAGCCGCGGTCACCGAGCTGGATCACGCGCGCCGACTCCAGCAGGCCGCAGAACCCGTGCCACGGGTCGGGATCGGCGAGCGCGGTCGCGACCATGGCCTCGCACGTCCTGACCTGTCCGGCGAACACCTCGACCACCAGGTCCCGCTTGGTGGGGAACCTGCGGAACAGGGTCGCGGTGGCGACACCGGCTCGGCGGGCGATCGTCGACAGGGGGACGTCGATCCCGCGCTGCGCGAACGCGGCGCGGGCGGCTTCGAGGATCCGGGTCCGGTTGGACGCGGCGTCGGCGCGCAGACCCGCACGACGACCGGACAGGTGCGTCGGTTCTTCCGCCATGTCTCTCACTTCCGGTGGATCGGAGTCCGTCCTCTGGTTGCGGAGCTAAAGTCGATCACACGAGCGCAACGGTGCCCCACCCGCTCGCCGTCACGGCCCCCGGCCGTCAGCACAGCGGTCCACCGCGCGGAATCCCCGCCCGCGTTCGTCGTCGACGTCACCGCCCCAGGAGTTGCTCCATGACCGAAACCTGCCCGTACCAGGCGAAGGCCGAACCGACGCCGACGCCCGAGCTGCCGCTGCCCATGCGCCGCAACGGTTTCGACCCGACGCCGGAACTGCTCGCGCTGCGCGACCAGGAGCGGATCTCCCGGACGACGACACCGTTCGGGGAGACGGCGTGGCTGATCACCCGCTACGAGGACGTCAAGACCGCGCTGTCGGAGCCGACCCTGTTCAGCAACGCCGGACCCGTACCGGGCTTCGACCAGGCCAGTGACGCGCAGCGGGCGGTGGCCACCGGCAACCTGCTCACCTACGACCCGCCGGACCACACGCGGTTGCGCCGCATGCTCACCGGGCAGTTCACCGTCCGCCGGATGCGGGACCTCACCCCGCGCGTCGAGCAGATCGTGGAGTCCCACCTCCAGGCCATGGAACGGCGCGGGGCACCGACCGACCTCGTCGCCGACTTCGCCCTCCCGGTCCCGTCGCTGGTGATCTGCGAGCTGCTCGGCGTGCCGTGGGACGAGCGCGACGAGTTCCTGCACCGCAGCAACAAGCAGATGGACCTCAGGCTCCCCGAGCAGGAACGCCTGACCCTGTTGGCCGAACTGCACGGCTACCTCGCCGGGCTCGTGGCCAGGGCGCGACGCGATCCCGGTGACGACCTGCTCGGTCTGCTCATCCGCGAGCACAGCACCGACCTCACCACCGAGGAGCTGACCGGGATCGCGTTGCTGCTGCTGGTCGCGGGCCACGAGACCACCGCCAACATGCTCGCCCTGGGCACGCTGGCGCTGCTGCGCCACCCCGACCAGCTCGCGCTGGTGCGCGACGACCCCGCCGCCGTGAACCCGGCCGTCGAGGAGCTGATGCGCTGGCTGTCCGTCGTCCACACCGGTGTCCAGCGCACCGCCGCCACCGACTTCGAGTTCGCGGGCGTCCGGATGCGCGCCGGGGACGCCGTCGTCCTCGCATTCCCCAGCGCCAACCGCGATCACGCCCTCGTCGACGACCCCGACCGCCTCGACATCACCCGCGGCGCTCCCGGCCACCTCGGATTCGGCCACGGCGTGCACCACTGCCTCGGCGCCCCCTTGGCCCGCTTGGAGATGCGGGTCGCCTTTCCCGCGCTGCTCCGGCGTTTCCCGACCCTCGCGCTCGCCAAGCCCGACGACGAGATCGCGTTCCGCTCCTACAACGCCGTCTACGGGCTGGAATCGCTTCCCGTCACCTGGTGACGCGACCACGGGTGGGGCCAGCCCCACCACGGCCGAACCGGCCCGCCGGATGGTGTGCGCGACCCCGGCTGGAGACGCTGGGGCATGCGAAGAACCAGTTGCGTCTTGGTGATGGTCATGGCGGCCGCCGGTGTGTCGGCGCCCGCGGCGCAGGCGCGCGAGACGCGCCCCGAGTGGTCGGCGTGTTCCGGTGCGCCTGCACAGGAGTGCGCCACCGTCGAGGTTCCCCTGGACTACCGGAAGCCAAGGGGGAAAACGATTTCGTTGGCGATCTCCCGGATCCGCACGGCGAAGCCGGGGTCGCGGCGGGGTGTCCTGCTGCTGATCCCCGGCGGGCCGGGGAACCCCGGTTTATCCCGGCCGACCACGCACGGGTCGAGGCTGCCCCAGGAGGTGCTGGACCGCTACGACCTGGTCGGCTTCGATCCTCGCGGGGTCGGCCGGAGCACGCCGGTGACGTGCGACCTGACGGGCGCGGACGCCGACCCGCAAGGGTTCCTGCCGTGGCCGGGAGTGGGTGGCGACATCACCGAGAGCGTCGCCAAGGCCAAGCGGGTCGCGCGGGCGTGCGGCGAGAACGGCGGCGAGCTGATGCGGCACATCAGCACCCGCGACGAGGCGAGGGACATCGACCGGATCCGGCAGGCGCTCGATGAGCGGGCACTGTCCTACTGGGGCGTGTCCTACGGGACCTACGTCGGCGCGGTCTACGCGACGATGTTCCCGGAGCGCACCGACCGGGTCGTGCTGGACAGCAACGACGATCCCGACCCCCGGATGCTGGAACGCGGGTGGCTCAACAACTTCGCGATCGGCGCGCGGGACCGGTTCCCCGACTTCGCCGTCTGGGCCGCGGAACGCGACGACACCTACGGTCTCGGTGCCACGCCTGACGCCGTGACGTCCACCTACCTGGACCTGGCCGCCGCGCTCGACGAGAACCCCCGGCCGGGCGTCACCGGGAACTACCTGCGGGCCGCCATGTTCGCCGCGCTCTACAGCGACGCGAACTTCCCGCTGCTGGCCCAGATCATGGCGGGCGGTCCGCCCTCCATCCCGGTGCCGCCACCCGCCCAGTTCCAGAACGGCTACGCCGTGCTGACCGCGACCGGGTGCAACGACGTGGACTGGCCGAGGTCCGTCGACCACTACGCCCGAGCCGTCGCGGAGAACCGGCGGGAGTTCCCGTTGACCGCCGGCATGCCCGTCAACATCATGGCGTGCGCGTTCTGGCCGTACCGAGCCGAGAAGCCCGTGACGGTCACGTCCCACGGACCCGAGAACATCCTGCTGGTCCAGAACCTCCGCGACCCGGCCACCCCCTACGCCGGGGCGGTGAGGATGCTGGAGGCGCTCGGCCACCGGGCCCGGATGGTCACCGTGGACGCGGGCGGCCACGGCTCCTACCTCGCCAACGGCAACCCGTGCGGCGACGACGCCGTGACGGCGTTCCTCACCAGCGGCACCCACGAGAACACCACCTGCTAGCCCGAGTCCGCCTGCCGTCCGCGCCGACGTGCGGACGGCAGGCGACCACCTCCCCCGGCGCCTGCCGCGCGCACCGGTCGGGCGCACGCGGCTCGTCCGGGTTCCGCCGCCGTTCACCTGGCCAGTTCCGCAGGCGGCGCGACGGCGAGGTCGAGGGCGGTCGTCGCCGACCAGCCGCTCACCGCCGCGTCGGCGATCCGGACGGCCTCCCCCAGGTAGTCGTCCGCGGTGAGGGGCGGATCGGGTAGCAGGTCACGCCGTCCGCGCTCGTCCGCGACCTCCGGCAGCACGTCGGCCAGCGCGCGGTTGGCGCGGCGGGCCCGTGCGGACGCCTCGTAGACCAGGTCGTGCGCGTGCTCCCGCCCCATCACCGCCGCCAGCGAGATCATCCAGGCCTCGGCCATCACCGAACCGCCGTCCTGCTCCAGGTTGGCGCGCATCCGATCGGCGTCGACCCTCATCCCGCGCACCACGGTCAGCGTCTCGGTCAGCGCGCTGCCCGCCAGCACCGCTAGTTGCGGCACCACCTGCCACTCGGTCTGCCACTCCCCTGCGGACCGCTCGTGCCCCGCCTCCTGCGCCCGTGCCAAGGAGGACACCAGCGCACCGGCCGCGCCGGTCAGCCCGATGACGATCTCCGAGGAGATCGGGTTGACCTTCTGCGGCATCGTCGAGGACGCGCCGCGGTGGCTCTCGAACGGCTCGAAGACCTCGCCGATCTCGGTCCGGGACAGGTCGACGACGTTGCGGGCCAGCCGGGCGCAGGTGGCGGTGATCGTCGTGCAGAGCCAGCCGAACTCGGCGACGCCGTCCCGGTCGACGTGCCACGGCACGTCGGTGTGGGCCAACCCCAGTTCACGGGCCATGCTCGCTCTGATCGCGGCCGACCGCGGGCCGAGCGCCGCCGCCGTGCCACCCGCGCCGAACAGCGAGACCACGGCGATCCGCGGCACCGCCTGGGCCAGTCGCGCGCGCTGCCGGGTGAACTGCGCGAGCAGGGTCCCGAGGGTGGCGCCGAACGTGGTGGGAACAGCCTGCTGGGCGTGCGTGCGGGCGGCCATCACGGTGCGGGCGTGCTCGACGACCCTGCTGGCGAGGGCGTCGCCGACCTGGCCGAGCCGACGGTCCAGCGCGGCCACCGAACGGGCCATCTGCAAGGCCAGACCGGTGTCCATGACGTCCTGCGTCGTGGCGCCGTAGTGCACGCGCCCGTCCGGCCCGTCGGGCAGCGCCGCGCTGATCTGCCGGACCAGCCCGAGGATCGGGTAGCCGACGGTCCGGGCGGTCGCCCACAGCGCGTCGAGGTCGAGGGTGCCGACCACGGCGGCGCGGGCGACCGCGTCCGCGTCGGCCTCGCTGATCACGCCGTGCTCGGCCTGGGCGCGTGCCAGGGCGCGCTCGGCGGCGAGCCAGCTCTCGACCGCGCCGAGCTCGGAGAACACCTCCACCTGCTCCTCGTCACCCGCGAGGTGGGTGAGCAGGGAGAACTGGGACCTTCCTCGGTACGTCACCGCAGACTCCGCTTCATGCGCCCAGTGTCCGCCGGGCATTCCGCCCACGGGCGCGCACAACAGGCCCTCGCGGGACCAGGACCGCCGAACACAGGTTCACCAGACCCTGTTTTGGGCGACCGCGACGACTCCCGTGCTGGTTCCATCGTCGGTGACCGGGCACGAGTGGACAGGAACAGCGAGGAACTCGATGGACAGCAACACTTCCGCCGCCGCGGCGGTCCGGCGCGTCCCCAAGCGGCTTCTCATCGGGGGACGGTGGCGGGCCGCGACCGCGGACCGGACGTTCGCGGTGGAGGACCCCGCGACCGGCGCGACGCTGTGCGAGGTCTCGGACGCGTCGCCGGAGGACGCGATGGCCGCCCTCGACGCCGCCGCTGCCGCCCAGGAGGCGTGGGCCGCGGTGGCGCCCCGCGAGCGCGGCGAGGTCCTCCGCCGCGCGCACGACCTGCTCGTCGAGCGCACCGAGGAGATCGCGCTGCTGATCACCCTGGAGATGGGCAAGTCACTGGCCGAGTCGCGCGCCGAGGTGGCCTACGGCGCCGACTACCTGAGGTGGTTCTCCGAGGAGGCCGCCCGGATCTCCGGGGAGTGGCGGACCGACAGCGCTGGCACCGGCCGGATCGTCACCATGCGCCAGCCCGTCGGCCCCTGCCTGCTGATCACGCCGTGGAACGCGCCGCTGGCGATGCCCGCCCGCAAGATCGGGCCCGCCGTCGCCGCGGGCTGCACGATGGTCGTGAAGCCCGCCGCGCAGACCCCGTTGACCACGCTGGCGCTCGCCGAGGTGCTGGTCGAGGCGGGTCTGCCGGACGGGGTGCTCAACGTGGTGCCGACGACCGCCGCGGGCCCGGTCACCGCTCCCCTGCTCGGCGACGGACGGCTGCGGAAGCTGTCGTTCACCGGATCGACGGCGGTGGGGAAGGTGTTGCTGGAGAAGGCCGCCGCCAAGGTGCTCCGCACGTCGATGGAGTTGGGCGGCAACGCGCCGTTCATCGTCTGCGCGGACGCCGACGTCGACGCCGCCGTGGACGGCGCGATGATCGCCAAGATGCGCAACATCGGTGAGGCGTGCGTCGCCGCCAACCGGTTCTACGTGCACGCCGACGTCGCGGAGGAGTTCGTGGGCGAGCTGACCGCCCGCATGACCGCGCTGGCCGTGGGACGGGGTGTCGACGACGGTGTCCAGGTAGGACCGTTGATCGACGCCGTCCAGCGCGACCGGGTCGCCGAACTGGTCGACGACGCGGTCGCCCGTGGCGCCAGGATCGTTTCCACCGCGGAGGTTCCGGACACGGCCGGGTACTTCTACCCGCCGACCGTGCTGACCGACGTCCCGGCCTCCGCCCGGCTGACGAGGGAGGAGATCTTCGGACCGGTCGCGCCGATCACCACCTTCACCGACGAGGAGGACGTCGTCCGCCTGGCCAACGACACCGACTTCGGCCTCGTGAGCTACCTCTACACCCGTGACATCGGCCGGGCCGTCAGGATCGCCGAGCGGCTCCAGTCCGGAATGGTCGGTCTGAACCGGGGCCTGGTGTCCGATCCCGCCGCGCCGTTCGGCGGGGTGAAGCAGTCCGGTCTCGGCCGCGAGGGCGGCACCGGGAGCATCGACGAGTACCTCGAGGTCAAGTACGTGGCGCTGGGCCTCTAGGTGGCGGGGCCGCTCACGTCGTCCAGCCGGACGTCCTGCTCGGACCCCGTCCAGCTCGCGAGCAGGTCCATGGCCCGCCGCGAGGACGACCCGGCCTCGGTGGTGTAGACGAACAGGGTGGTGTCGGGGTCGTCCGGCAGGCTGAGCGACTCGTACTCGACGGTCAGGTCCCCGACCAGGGGGTGGTGCAGCCGCTTGGAACCGTGCGTGCGCTGGTGCACCCGGTGCTGTTCCCACCACTGGTCGAAGTCGCGGCTCTGGTCGCGCAGCTCCGCGACGAGCGCGGCCGTGGCGGCGTCGTCGGGGTCGCGGCCGATGTCGAACCGGAGGCTCTCGACCGCGGCACGGGCCTGGTCCCGCCAGTCCACGAACAGCGACCGGGCCCGCTCGTCGAGGAACATCCAGCGCGCGTAGTTGCGCTGCCTCACCGGCATCCGCTCGAAGTCGGCGAACAGCGCCTTCGCCATCCGGTTGGCGGCCAGTACGTCGGTGCGCCGCCCCAGCACGAGCACCGGCTCGCCGTCGAGGGAGTCCAGGAGCTGGTAGAGACCCGGACGGACGCGCTGCACGCCGCGAGGCCGACGAGGTGCCGCGGACGTGGTCAGCCCAATGAGGTCTTCGAGGTGGGCGCGGCCCGCGGCGTCGAGTTCGAGAGCGCGGCCGATCGCCTCGACCACGGCGACCGAGGGCGTGATGCGCCTGCCCTGCTCGAGCCGGGCGTAGTAGTCGGTGGACACCCCGGCCAGCAGCGCGACCTCCTCACGCCTCAGGCCCGGCACGCGGCGCACGCGCCCGTCCAGCGGCAGACCGGCCCGTGACGGGTCGACCTGGCTCCGGGCCCGGCGCAGGAAGTCGGCGAGTTCGCGGTTGGTTCGTGCCACGGTCCCATTGTCCCCGACACCGTCCGCTCCCGACTGGACCTCCGAGTCCTAGGCAGCCGGGTCCGAGGTCGCGCAGGGCGCGAGATGCGCGTCCACGGCCCGTTCTCCCGCGCCAGGCTTGAACTGCGCCGGAACCCACCGGTTCCCGAGATCCCGAGTGTGAGGACGACGATGAGCTTCCCGACTGATCGACCCGCGACCTGGTTCGTGACCGGCACCTCCCGCGGCCTGGGCCTCGAACTGGTCGAGAAGCTGCTCGACCGGGGCGACCACGTCGCCGCGACGACCCGTTCGACCGACCGGCTGCTCGCCGCGCTCGGTACCGGCGTCGACACCTCGACCCTGCTGCCGCTGGCCGTCGACCTGCGTGACAGCGAGTCCGTCACCCAGGCCGTGCACCGGACGCGCGACCACTTCGGAGGTCTGGACGTCGTCGTGAACAACGCGGGCTACGGCTTCCTGGCCGCGGTGGAGG
The DNA here is from genome assembly GCF_025061645.1 of Umezawaea endophytica. GTDB lineage: Bacteria > Actinomycetota > Actinomycetes > Mycobacteriales > Pseudonocardiaceae > Umezawaea > Umezawaea endophytica. The sequence goes on from NZ_JANYMP010000003.1 coordinate 250,677, forward strand.
AGACCAGCGACCGCGAGGTCCGCGACATGCTCGACGTCCAGGTCGTCGGTGTGTGGAACGTGCTGCGCGCCGCGCTGCCGATCCTGCGCGCCCAGGAGAGCGGCCACGTCGTCACCGTGTCGTCGGTGCTCGGGTTGACCGCCGCACCGGGCTGGGGGCTCTACTGCGCGGGCAAGTTCGCCGTGGAGGGCCTCAGCGAGGCCCTGGCGGCCGAGGTCGCCCCCTTCGGCGTCGAGGTCACCATCGTCGAACCCGGCTACTTCCGCACCGGCTTCCTCGCGGAGGACTCGCTCGCGCTGCCCGCCACCACGACCGAGGCCTACCCGTCGATCCGCGAGATGACCGCCGACCACCAGGCGTTGCAGGGCTCCCAGCTCGGCGACCCGGCCAAGGGCGCGGAGGCGATCATCGACCGGGTCGTCGGCGGTGGAGGTCCGCTGCGCCAACTCCTCGGCTCGGACGCCCACGCCTACGCAACCGCCAAGGTCGACGCCCTGCGCGCCAACCTCGACGCCGTCGCGCCCACCGTGGCCGCCACCGACTTCCCCACCGCGTGACACCCACTGGAAGGACCCGCTCGTGAGCAAGATCCTGATCGTCATGTCGGCCGCCGACGCCTGGGAGCGCACCGACGGATCGCTGTACCCGACCGGCTACTGGGCCGAGGAACTCGCCGCACCGCACGAGAAGTTCGTGGCCGCCGGGTTCCAGGTCGACTTCGCCTCTCCGGGCGGGGTCCTCCAACCGCTGGACCAGCACAGCGCCGACCCCGCCATCGCCGGACCGAACTGCGCGCACCACGTGCGGCACGCCGAGAAGGCCCTGCGCGAGTTCGGTCCGCTGCTCAAGCTCGACGAGGTCGACGTCGACGACTACGTCGCGGTCGTCCTGCCCGGCGGGCACGGGCCGGTGGTAGACCTCCACCAGGACCCCGACCTCGGCCGCCTGCTCACCGCCGCGAACTCGTCCGACAAGCTCATCGGAGCCGTCTGCCATGGCCCGGCCGCCCTGCTGTCCGCCATCGACTCCGACGGCCGGTGGGTGTTCGCGGGCCGGGAGATGACCGCTTTCACCGACGAGGAGGAGCAGTTGTTCGGCACCGCCGACGGCGCCCCCTGGCTGCTGGCCACCAGACTTCGGGAAATGGGCGCAAAGCACTCCGGAGGCCCCGCCTACCTCCAGTACACCGTGACCGACGGAAACCTCTTCACCGGCCAGAACCCGGCGTCGAGCGGTGCCATGGCCGACGCCATGATCGCGAGTCTCACCCGGTAACGACCTCGACGGTCCTCCCTCCCGCTCACGGGCCGGAGGAAGGACCGTCGACGTCACGAGGTCACCCTCCCCTGGCCGCCAACGCGGTGCCGAGCCGGTCGATCGCCACCGCCAACAGGCGGGGTGACGTCGCGAACGACAGCCGGACGTGGTGTTCGGCGGTGGGGCCGAAGGCGTTGCCGGGGGTGACCACGACACCGCTGTGCTCGAGCAGCCAGGCGCCTGCCTCCTGCGCCGAACCGAAGCCGAACCGGGAGAGGTCCGGCAGGACGTAGAAGGCGCCCTCCGGGTCGGGGCACACGAGGCCGGGAATCCGGTTCAGCGCGTCGACGACGTACTCGCGGCGCGCGTCGTAGCTCGCCACCATCTCCTCGACGGAGGCGCGGGACTCGGGGGTGAACGCGCCGAGCGCGCCGCGTTGGACGAAGGAAGAGGCACAGCCGACCGTGTGCTCCTGCACCTTCAGGACGTCGTTCATCACGGCGGGCGGGCCCACCACGTAACCGAGCCGCCAGCCCGTCATGGCGTGGCTCTTGGAGAACCCGTTGACGGTGATGGTCCGACCGCGACCGCCGGGCAGGGCGGCCAGGCTGAGGTGGGGTCGGTCGCGGTACCGGATGTGCTCGTAGATCTCATCCGTGAGGATGGTCAGGTCGTTCCGGTCGGCGACGCGCAGGACGGCGTCGGCTTCGGCGCGGGTGAGCATCCGGCCCGTCGGGTTGTTCGGCGAGTTGACCAGCACCGCCCGCGTTCGCGGCGTGATCGCGGCCGCGAGGCGCTCCTCGGTGATCGCGAACCGGTCCCCCGGATCGAGCGGGACGTCGACCGGCCGCCCGCCGAGCAGCCTGATCATCGGGGCGTAGCTGACCCACGCGGGCGAGGGCACCAAGACCTCGTCCCCCGGTCCGATGACACCGGCGAGCGCGATGAACATCCCGTGCTTGGCGGACGGCGTGACGATGATGTCCGTCGCGGGGTCGGCGGTGATGCCGTTGTCGGCGAGGAGCTTGCCCGCGATGGCCTCGCGCAGTTCCGGCAGGCCGCGGCTCGACGTGTAGTGCGTGAAGCCCGCTTCCAGCGCGGCGACGGTCGGGCGCACGACGTGCTCGGGTGTCGGGAAGTCCGGCTCCCCTCCACTGAGGTTGATCACTTCGACGCCCGCCGCCTTCTGGCGTTCGACCTCGTCGAGGAGGGCGACCGTGGGCGACCGACCGAGGGACGTGGCGACCGGAGCGGACCGCGCGCTCACGCGATGTCCTGTCCGGCCAGGGGAAGGGACCGGTCGACGCTGCTGATCACCGCTGTGCGAGCGGCCAGGAGCAGCGCTGCGTCCTGCACCCGCTCGCTGGCGGTGGCCGTGGTGTCCTCCAGCACCTCGACCGCGAACCCGAGGTCGTGCGCCTCCAGGGCGGTCAGGAGAACGACCAGGTCGGTGGCGACCCCGGCCAGGAGCAGCGTGTCGATCTTCCTGGCGCGCAGCAGGAGTTCCAGGTTCGTGCCGTGGAAAGGACTGATCCGCTGCTTGACGACGACGTCCTCGCCGAGTTGGGGAGCAAGCTCGTCGTGCACACGGGTGCCCCAGGACCCCAGCGTGAACCTGCGCTCCGGGTCGGGTGGTCCGAAGAGGATCGACCCCGATGGCCAGTCCTCGTAGTGGTCGCTGTAGCCGAGCACGACGAAGATCACCGGAACCCCGGCGAGCCGGGCGCGGTCGATGGCCACCCTCGCGCGGTCGATCACCCCGCGGCTCGCGACCTGTTCCTGGCAGACGTGCGAGTAGTGCCCGTCGGGGTGGACGAGTTCGTTGACCATGTCGAGGACGAGCAGTGCCGGGCGGCTCATCGTGCGGGACCTCCGATCGCCAGGGGGTGGTCGGTCTGGTGTTCGACGGGCCGCAGCACGTCCTGGGCGACGTCGTCCGCGTCGCGCATGAACTCGCTCCACCCCGCGGGACCGGTCGCGACGACCTGGGTGAAGAACCGGGAGTGCTCGGTGGGGATGCCCAGCACGGACAGGCCCCGCACCGGCCGCCCGTCGGCGCCGACCGGGTGGAACGGTGACCGGGTCACCTCGACGCCGCCGGTGTGGAAGGTCCCGCCGTTGACGAACTCCCGCCACAGCCCCCGGCGCAGCAGGGCGCGGGACAGCGGGGAGGTGTCGGCGCCGACGTCGGGCGACGGGATCCGGGCGTCGATGACGGTGTCGACCGCCACGGACGCGCCCAGCACACACGGCGAGGAGACGCGGAACGTCCCCGAGGCCGCGTCGGCCGCGTACCGGGCACGGGGGCCGATGACGCGCAGGACTCCGGCCTCGATCAACGCCTTCGTCTCCCGCAGCCTGACCAAGGGCGGTCCCGCGGCCAGGAACGCGCTGCGCGGCGCGTACCAGCCGATGAGATCCGCCCGGTGCGACTCGGGCAGCAGTCCGCCGAAGTCCGTCAGCTCGCGGATGGTCGCGCGCAGGCTCCGCAGGACGTCGAGGGCGGCCTTGACCGGCGAGTCGACGTTGCCGCGTTCGGCCTCGTCGACGTCGGCGGCGAGAGCGTTCACCAGCGCGGCGTCGAAGGTGGTCCGGTCGGTGAACGTCCGGTCCGCGAAGGGGAAGGACAACCTGTCGAAGTCGAGCTTCTCCACGTCGGCGACGCCGAAGTCGGCCGCGCATTCGTCCAGTGTGGACAGGGACGCGCCGCCCTTCTCCCGTACCCGCACGACGAAGTCGTCCGCGGCGGCTGGCCCGGAGCGTTCACGCAGCACGGCGGCGCGGTGGACGAAGTCGACCTCCGCCATCAGTCGCGGTAGCAGGTGCTCGCGGAAGTCGAGCCGTCCGGCGCTCGCGTCGGAGCGGACGAGGGCCTCGGTGAAGAAGACGGGCCGGTGCGCGAAGTCCGAGGGCTTTCGGTTGCGGCCTCTGGCCGGTTGCGGGACTCCGCTGCGCGAACCGGCGACGAGGAACGGCTCCTCGCCGCTGGGCGAGTAGACCAGGCCGTCGGGCGACTCCTCGAACCTCCCGCCGCGCCCGACCGTCAACGCGGCCACCACGTCGTAGAAGGTCAACCCCATCCCGATCACACCGACGCCGCTGCCCGGCGGGATGGCGGACAGCGGCATGTCGGCCGCCGAGTCACCGGGGATGAACCGCAGGGACGGGCGGGTCCGCGCGAACCGCCGCAGGTCGAGCAGGTGCCCCGACAGCCGCGGGCGCGCGTGGCCGGTGACCAGGACGGCACGGTCGACGTCGATCTCCGACCCGTCGTCGAGGATGAGGCGGTACCCGCCGGGCCCCAGCTCGCGGAGGTCCTCGACCATCGCGGTGACCCGGTGCACCCTCGCCGAGGTCGGCAGCGCCCGCTCGATGGCGTCGAGGAGGAAGAGCAGGTAGCGCCCGTAGAGGCGACGTGGCGCGTAGTCGTTGGCGTGCGCGCGGCTCGGGTCGACCCGGTCCCACCACTGCGCGAAGGACGGCCCCGCGCCCGGACGCGGCGGGCCGGAGTCGGGTGGTCCGGAGAAGGCGGTGATCTCGCCCGCCACCGTGTTCATCAGGAACCAGTCCGGCTGGTCCGTGCGCCACACCCGGCCGCAGCCCACCTGCACGGGGTCGATCAGGTGGACCTCCACCGGTTCGGCGGCCGCCGTCGCCCGGACGGCGAGCCGCTCCAGGACGCTCAGGGCCCTGGGGCCGCCCCCGATGATCCCCAGCGTGGTCACCGTGCCCGCTCCTCGTCCCCGCGCGAGATCCTGCTCGACTCGTACTCCTCTATGTCGGCGACGTGGGCCAGCGTCTCGGCGATCCGGTCTCCCGGCCGCACCAGGCGGCGCAGCAGCGGATCGTCGATCCTCAGCGGACTCTCCGCCGCCCGGAAGCCGAGGCGCCGCGAGGTCAGGTCGACGGTGACGGGCAGCCACGGGTCCGCCTCGACCTCGCGCCACAGCTCTTCGACCACGTCGTGGTCGACCTCGACCGTCCAGAGCCCCCTGGTGGTGGCGTTGTCCCGGAAGATGTCGCCGAAACCGCTCGCGACGACGACCTGGAACCCCGCGCTCTGGAGGGCCCAGACGGCCGACTCGCGCGACGACCCGGTCCCGAAGTCGTGACCGGCCACGAGGACACTCGCCCCCTGGTGCTCGGGTCGGTTGAGCACGAAGTCCGGGTCCGACCGCCAGTCCGCGAACAGGATGTTCGTGAAGCCGTGCGGGCGGAAGTAGGGGACGAACCGCGCGGGCGAGAGCTGGTCGGTGTCCACGTCGTCGCGCCGCAGCGGGACGGCGGTCCCGGTGTGGCTGGTCGGGGTGCTCATAGGTCTTCCGGTGCCGTGATGCGACCCGTGACCGCGGTGGCCGCCGCGACACGGGGTGACACGAGGTGGGTCCGGGACCGCCTGCCCTGGCGGCCTTCGAAGTTCCGGTTGCTGGTGGACGCCGCGCGCTCGCCGGGAGCGAGCCGGTCCTCGTTCAGCCCGCAGCACATCGAACAGCCCGCGCCGGTGCGGAAGTCGGCGCCTGCCTCGCGGAACACCTCGTCCAAGCCTTCCGCCACGGCTTGGCGGCGGACAGCGGCGGAGCCCGCGACGATCAGCAACCGAGTGCCATCGGCGACCTTGCGGCCGGACAGGACCGACGCCGTCTCACGGAGGTCCTCGATCCGCCCGTTGGTGCACGAGCCGACGAAGACCGTGTCCACCTCGACGTCGCGCATCGACTGGCCGGGCCGCAAACCCATGTACGCGAGGGATCGCTGGGCCGAGGACCACTCCTGCTCCGACGTGAAGTCCACTCTGGACGGAACCCGCCCGTCGAGCGGCAGGTTCTGCGCGGGGTTGGTCCCCCAGGAAACCCTGGGGCGGACGCTCGCGCCGTCGAGGCGCACGACGTCGTCGAACCGCGCGTCGGCGTCGCTGCGCATCTCGCGCCACCTCGACTCGGCGTCCGCCAGGTCCTCCCCCGTGCCCAAGGCCTCCACCCGCGCACGCAGGTAGTCGACCGTGACGTCGTCGACGCCGATCAGCCCCGCACGAGACCCCGCCTCGACGCTCATGTTGCACAGCGTCATCCTGGCTTCCATCGACAGGCCGCGGACCGCGCTGCCCCGGTACTCGATGACGCTGCCCTGACCACCGCCCGTGCCGATCCGCGCGATCAGCGTGAGCGCGAGGTCCTTCGCGGTCACCCCGTCCGGCAGCACACCGGAGACCTCGACCGCCAGGTCCTTCGGCCGGTGGATCGGCAGCGTCTGGGTGGCGAGCACGTGCTCGACCTGGCCCGTGCCGATCCCGAACGCCAGCACGCCCAGCGCTCCCAGCGTCGAGGTGTGCGAGTCGCAGCAGACGATCGTCATCCCCGGCCGGGCGAGTCCCAGTTCCGGGACGACGACGTGCACGATCCCCTGGTCGGCGTCGCCGAGGCGGTGCAGCCGGATGCCGAACTCGGCGCAGTTCGCCCGGATCAGGTCGCGCTGCCTCCGTCCCGCCAGGTCCTCCTGCCCACCGTCCCTGGTCGGCGTGTTGTGGTCCTCGACCGCGAGGGTCAGTTCCGGGCGGCGGACAGTCCGGCCCGCCTCCCTCAGGTCGTCGAACGCGCTTGGCGTGTTGACCTCGTGCAGCACGTGGAGGTCGACGTAGAGCAGGTCCGCGCCGTCGCCGAGGGGGCGCACGACGTGGTCCTCCCAGAGCTTGGCCGCGAGGGTCTTCGCCACGTCAGACCACCACCGGGGCGCTGCGGTCGGTCACGTCGCCGGCCCGCCGTTCAGCACGGGGACGAGGTCGGCCTCCAACCGGCCGCGGAGGACCGAGAGGTCCTCGCAGTCGCTCTCGACGCGCTCCGCGATGTAGACGCGGTAGACCTCGTCCAGCTTGTCGGCGTCCACCTCCAGGCCCAGGCCGGTGAGCAGGTGGCGGAGCACGGCACGGCCGGAGTGCCTGCTGATCAGCAGGGTCCGCTCCCGGCCGAACCTGGCCGGTTCGACGTACTCGTAGGTCGCGGGGTTCCGCAGCATGCCCGCCTGGTGGATCCCGGCCGCCGTGCCGAACGCGTACCTGCCGAAGATCGCCTTGTTGCGCGGTTCCTCCAGGCGGATCACCTCGCGGAGGAGGCCGTAGACGGCGTAGATCGACGCCAGGTCGACCTCTGTGACCAGGCCGAGCCCCTCGCCCTTGTACGCGAGCAGGGCGCAGACCTCCTCCATCGCCGTGTTGCCCGCGCGTTCACCGATGCCGCCGACCGTGACCTGGACGTCGTCCGCGCCCGCCTGCACCCCGGCGACGGCGTTGGCGGTCGCGAGGCCGAAGTCGTTGTGGCAGTGCACACCGACGCGCACCGGCGCGGGCGCCCACTCGCGGATCTTGGCGATCAGCTCGCCGAACTCCTCGGGCGTCGCGCACCCGGAGGTGTCCGCGACCGGGATGTAGCGCGCCCCGGCCTCCACCGCCCGCTCGGTGAGCTGCCGCAGGTAGTCCGGGTCGCCGCGGGTCGCGTCCTCGATCCCGACGGACACGGTCTCCACGCCGAGCGAGTCGGCAAACCTGGCCGCGTCCACCGCGTCGTCGATCGCCTGCTGCCGGGTGATCCCGAGCTTGTGCTCCAGGTGGATGTCGCTGCCGGTGCCCAGGATCTGGAGGACGTGGTTGCGAGTGCCCGCGGCCCGGACGGCGGTCTCGACGTCGTCCCGGCGGGCCCGCGCCAACGTCGCCACCTGAGCCCTGCTGAGCGCCTCCGCGATCGTTCGGGTGGCGGTGAAGTCGTTGGGCGAGGACGCGGGGAACCCGGCTTCGACGACGTCGACGTTCAACGCCTCGATCCGCAGCGCCAACTCCAGCTTGTGCTCGGCGGACATGGCGTTGCCCGGAGCCTGCTCGCCGTCGCGCAGCGTCGTGTCGAAGATCCCGACGCGCCGTGGGGCTTCGTTGGTGGTCACTGGACTCCTTCGGTGGAGGGCTGACGACATCGGCTAGTCGCCGACTTTTCCCGGTATCCCGTCGATCCAGGCGTCGCCGTGCGCGTCCGCCGCCGCCTGGTCGGCGAAGGCGTAGGTCTTGAGCAGCCAGCGGCCGAGCGCCTTCTCCGCGTCGGCGATCTCGATCTGCTCCCGGTTGTGCAGGCCGTGCTGGTTGGCGAAGGTGAGCACGTCGCCCTTCTGCATCCGGTGGCGGTCCTTGGGCACCCTGGTCAACGCGTTCTTCAACGCCAGCAACGCGTCCTTGGCCTCAACCGGCGCGTCGCCGGTGGTCGAGGTGTGCGTGTCGAGGTACCGCAACGAGGACCGCCCGCTCAGGATCGGGTGGGCGACGGCTTCGCCGAGGTCCGCGTTCGCGTCCCGCGAGACGACGTCGAACGGGGTCGCGTAGTAGGGCTCGCGCAGCACCTGCCGGATCTCCGCGGGCAGCTCGGCGAGCAGCCTGAGGCCGGGGACGAAGCCGGTGTAGACCAGGTCCTCGGCCGGGCAGCGCATGCCCAGGAGCGTGATGTAGTCGGCGCGGACGCGGTGCGCCGTGCGGTCGTTGTGGAAGACCACCTCACCGCCGTTGTACCCGGTCTGCTTGCCCAGGTACCTGTTGATCGCGACGACGTCGATGAAGAAGTCCCCGCCGAACCGGTTCGTGTAGGCCAGCAGCGGTGTACTGGTGATCTGGGCCAGCAGTTCCAGGAAGGCCTCGCCGACGAACGTGGTCTTCCGCTTCTTCTTCTCCGCCGAGGGGTCCTCGTTGCCGATCTCGGGCAGGTCGTCGTCGACCGGGCAGTTGCGCAGCACGTGGGCCTCGACGACGCCCTCGGCCCGATCGGACCGGATTCGGCCGGCGGCCCGCAGCAGCCGTTCGGGAACCTCGCCGTCGACCACCACCTCGGAAATGAGTTCGCTGAAAGTCCGGTAGTCGTCGTAAGGGCTGACCTTGACGGCCTCGAACCCCTCGACGAGCTGATCCCGTTCGGAATCGGTGAGAACCAGCAAGGCGTCCACGATCTCGCCTCTCGTGTCGTTCAATTGGATGAGGAAAGCTAATCAGCACTCCCCCGCGGCTCACATCGGCCAACGGCTGAAACTCGTCTCAACCTAGGTTGAGAGGTGAATCGAGGGCGATATCCGCATTCCACCGGAACACCTGACGAGAGCATTCTAGAAAAGCAAATGAGCGCAGCAGAAGAATCGCCGCGCACCACGCTCCGGAAATGAAGCGCGAACCACGTGGATCAGGTCCAAGCCCTGGGCGGGATCACTGTCGCACCCGCGGCCGCCGTGACACAGGAACCGTCTCGATCAGCGGGACCCGCGCCCGGAAGTTCCACTTTCGACGAGGACCGACCGGTTTCCGATCGCGGGTCACATCGGCCGGTAGGTCGCGAGGAAACCGGTCGCCACCTGGTCGCAGAAGTACTCGTCCAGGGGTTCGTCGCTGACCAGGCGCCGGTAGAGCAGCGGGCCGCTGATCTGCGCGATGGCGACCGCGCTGTCGATGTCGTCCCGCAGCTCCCCGCGCCGCGCCGCGTTCGCCGTCACCGTCCGCAGGGTGCTGCGGCGCGCGTCCAGGAAGGCGGGCATGAACGTCGCGAACTCCGGGTCCCGCCGCGCCTCGTCCAGGAGCGTGGGCAGGACGGTGGCCCACGGGTGCGCGCTGAGCTGCTTGGCGAGCGAGTCGACGAAGAACCGCAACTGCTCTTCCACGGTTCCCCGGTCCAACACCTCGAGGGGAGGAGGCATGAGGCGGTTGAGACCGTCGATCAGGAGCGCCCGGCGAGTGGGCCAGTGGCGGTACAGGGTGGCGCGGGAAACGCCGGAGCGGGACAGCACCGCCTCGATCGTCACCGACGGGAGGCCCCGTTCCCGCAGGAGTTCCACGACGGCCGCGAGCACCGCCGTGCGACTGCGTTCGACTCGGGGGTCACGCGATTGCTGCCCGGACACGTCGGGATCTTACAGTACTCCATCAAGACCAATTCGCTTTGGTCTGTTCGCCATCACCACTTCCGCATTGTCGACGACCGGCGACACGTGATCAGGCTCTTTTCCCCCGCTCACGACGAGGAGGTTGCGGACGCCGTTGCGAGTCCCTAAGGTCCCCGAACAAGACCAAGTAGTATTGTTTCGTCGGGGGTAATCCCACCTCCTTCGACCGCCCCGCGCCGGACCCGTTCCCGAGTCCTGCGCCGTTCCCGCGCACGACCATCCCATTTCGTCGCACGAGTTCACCGCTCACCATTTCGCGAAAATCGACCAGGCGAAGCCCGACAAGGAAAAGCGATGACGCTCACGGACACGTCCTCACCACTGCGGGGCACAGCGGACCACGTGGTCGAGGTTGTCCTCTTCGACGAGGATCCGGTTTCCAGGTACGTGTTGGGCGCGGCGTTATCCGCGGTCGGCGGAATCCGGGTGGTGGAATCCACCGACGACGCGACGGCCCACGGGCGGACCCGGCCAGTCGCCGGTCACGTCGCCGTCATCTCCGCCTCCCACGACCGCGCGGTCGGGCTCGTGCGCCTGTTCACCGATCTCGGCCTGCGGACCCTCTGCCTCGGCGTGGGCTGGACACGGGAGCGGCTCGACGAGGTGTTCCACGCGCGGGCGTCCGGGTGCCTGGTCAAGGAAACCAGCATCACCCGGCTCGCGGCGGCGGTCCGAGCCGTGGCGTCGGGCTGCGTCGTCCTGTCCGACGAACTGCGCGGCCTCCAGGCGCTGACGGCCGCGCCCCCGCCGACGGCGTCCCCCGCCGCGGAGATCCTGATCGACGCGTTGACGGGCCGCGAGTTCGAGGTGCTCACCCTCCTGGCCCAGGGCTGGTCGACGGCGGAGACGGCCGCGAGGCTGATCGTGTCGCAGTCGACCGTGAAGAGCCACGTCTCGCACGCCCTCACCAAGCTCGGTGTCCGCAACCGGGTCGAGGCGGTCCTGCTGGTGCGCCGCCTCCTGGACCGTCGAAACGGCTCGGTCGACTTCGCCGGGACGGGTCAGGCGGCGCGCACACCGACACCGGTGTACACCGGCCACGAGTAGGCCCACACGTCCGGGTCGTGCATCCCCTCGCGCAGCACGTCGAGCGCGGGGAGGTCCACGCCCCGGTCGAGCAGACCCGCTTCGATCTGGCGGCTGATGCTGTCCTGCAACAGCATTCCGGCTTCCCCGCCCGCCCAGAGCCGGTTGAACACCCGCGCGGTCACGTCGACGAGGCCCGCCGCGCGCATCGAGGCGGGGATCCGCCGCGCCCACGCGGGGTCCATCCCGTTGCTCACGCCGATGGCGGTCAGGGCGTCCTGGAACGCGGTGAACGCGTCCACGACGGGTTCCGGTGCCACCACGAGCATGTCGCCGCGACGGCTGGCGTCGCAGTCGGTGACCACCAGCACCCCACCGGGTTTGAGCGCGGCCACCGCCCGCTCCATCACGCGTTCCCGCTGGGGCAGGTGCATGAACAGGAACCGGGCGTGGATCAGGTCGTACCGGTCCCGGCCGAAGTCCGTCGTGTTGACGTCCCCCGTGACGACCTCGACGCGGTCGTGGACGGGAACGTGCTGGGGTTTCTCGTCGATGACGGTGACGTGCCCCGCCGAACCGAGCCGGTCGGCGAGCCAGGTGGAGACGGTTCCGGCGCCCGCGCCGAGGTCGAGGCACTGCCAGTCGCGGGAGATCCCCAACTCGTCGAGGACGGACGTGGTGTGCCCGTCGAGCATCGCGGCCAGCAACTGGACCTGGTCCGCGGCGTCCGCGGTGTCGTTGTCGAACAGGTACCTGCCGGTGTCCGCGGACTCGGTCGAGGTGGCGATATCGGTGCTGTGCATCAGGATGGTGCCCCTTGGGGAGTCGCACGGTGACGTCGTTCGGGGTGAACGAGGACAATGAGAACAGCACTTCCCGGCGCTCCACATCGGCCGACGGCTGAGAGCGGGCTCAACCTAGGACGAGAGGACCGTCCACTCTGGACGCGCCCCGAGCGCGGCCCCTAGACTCCCCGCGTGACCTCGGCGACGACGATCGTGAACGCGAAGGTGTTCGACGGGACGAGGTCGCGGGCCTGGACCTCGGTCCGGTTCGCCGACGGCGTGATCACCGCGTGCTCGCCCACGTCGGCCGCCGAGGAGGGCGACGACGTGGTCGACGCGGGCGGCGGGACCGTGCTCCCCGGCCTGATCGACGCACACGTGCACCTCGTGCCCGGCGCCCTCGCGCAGTCGTTGACCTTCGGCGTGACGACCGTGCTGGACATGTTCAGCAAACCCGACCTGGTGGCGAACGCCAAGGAACAGGCAGGCTCCCGTGCGAACGTGGCCGACCTGCGGTCCTCGGGTGTCGGCGCCACCGCACCCGACGGGCACCCGTCGCTGATGTACGCCCCGATCCCGACGGTGACCGCCCCCGACCAGGCCGAGCGGTTCGTCGCGGACCGGATCGCGGAGGGCTCGGACTACCTGAAGGTCATCTCCGGCGTCGGAGGCCTCTGGCCGTCACTGGATTCCGACACCATCAACGCGCTCGTCACCGCCGCGCACGCCCGCGGCCTGGTCGTCGTCGCGCACGTGAGTTCGACGGCCGGTCTCGACCAGGTCGTGTCCGCCGGTGTCGACGTCGTCGCCCACATCCCCGTCGACGCCGTACTCGACCAGGCCCTGGTCGACCGCATCGCCGCGGCCGGGATCGCGGTCGGCCCGACCCTGGCCACCATCGAGAACACCCTCGGCGGGCAGGGTGACGCGGCAGTCGTGGCGGACCCGCGGCTCGCCGACGCGCTCGGGGACGCCTGGGTGCGCCGGTTGACCTCGGACACCTCGGGGTGGAGCGGCAGGGCCATGCCGCCGTACTCGCGGGCCGAGGACAACGTGCGCCGACTGGCCGACGCGGGGGTCACCCTGCTGGCGGGCACCGACGCCCCGAACCCCGGCACCGTCTTCGGCGCGAGCCTGCACCGCGAACTGGAACTCCTCGTCCGCTGCGGCCTCAGCCCGACCCAGGCCCTGACCGCCGCCACCGCCGAACCAGCACGGGTGTTCGGCCTCGCCGACCGAGGACGGGTCGCCGTCGGCAGGCGCGCGGACCTGGTGCTCGTGTCCGGCGACCCCCTGGCGGACATCACCGCGACCCGCGCGATCGACCGGATCTGGCGCACGGGCACGTCCTGCGACCGCCGCGCGTTCGTCGCGAGCGACGCCGAAACCGCCCAGCTCACCGCCTTCGACGCCCAGGTGGCGAAGACGGTGGCGGCCGTGCGCGAACGCCGCTCCACCTTCGGCTCCTGACCCGGTCCGCCCGGCGACGTCGACCGCCTGGAAGCGGCCCCTCCGACCGGAGGAGGCAGGACGGTGGCTGGCTGTGGTCGGGAAGTCGCGGTACGTTGGGAGCGCTCCCAGAATGCGCCCTCCCCCCTGCTCGAGGAGCCGAACCATGCTGCGACAACGCTGTCGCCCGGCCACCCTGCCCGCCGGTCTGCTCATCCTGGTCCTGTCCGCGTTCCTCTTACCCCAACTGGTCGTGGGCGGCACAGCCGCGGCCGGTACACCCCGCGCGGTGCCGCTCACCGAACTGACCGTGGTGTCCGAACAGGTGGCGTCCGGCCTGCGGCGTCCGGTCGCGATCACCGGGCTGGCCGACGGCCGGATGCTGATCGCGGAGAAGGACGGCACCGTCCGCGCCTACCACCCCGACACCGGACTGGCGGCCGCGCCGGTGCTCGACCTGACCGCCCGGATCGACACGTCGGACAACGAGCGCGGCCTCCTGGGCATCGCGCCCGCGCCGAACTTCGCGCGGACCGGGATCGTCTACGTGGCGTACACGAGCCTGCCCGCCGGCGCGCTGACCCTGGCGCGGGTGCCGATCGGCGCTCCTGAACGCTTGCAGGTGCTGCTCACCCAGGAGCACGCCGAGTACGGCAACCACAACGGCGGGCAGGTGGTGTTCGGCCGCGACGGCTACCTCTACTGGTCACTCGGCGACGGCGGCAACGCGAACGACCCGTTCAAGTCCGGGCAGAACCTCGGCACCCTGCTCGGCAAGATCGTGCGGATCGACGTCAACCGCGCCTGCGGGGCGAAGCCCTACTGCGTCCCCTCCGACAACCCGTTCGTCCGCGTTCCGGGCGCGCGACCGGAGATCTGGCTCTACGGCCTGCGCAACCCGTGGCGGTTCTCCGTCGACCCGGTCGACGGCTCGCTGTGGATCGGTGACGTCGGCCAGGGCCTGGTCGAGGAGGTCAACCACGTCCGCCCGTGGCAGGGCGGGGCGAACCTCGGCTGGTCCTGCCGGGAGGGCACCCCGGTGTTCGACCCGCAGCAGTGCAGGCCGGGCGTGAAGTACACCGATCCGGTCTTCGAGTACGACCACTACAACGACAACTGCTCGGTGACCGGCGGCGTGGTGTACCGGGGGTCCCGGACCCCGGAGGCGTGGGGCACGTACGTCGCGAGCGACTACTGCTCGACCCGCGTGTTCGCCGTGCGCCCCAGGTCCGACGGCGGCTACGAGTCCGCCACGATCGGCAACTTCCCCACCCAGCCGACCGCGATCGGCACCGACGTGCACGGCGAGCTGTACGTCCTCAGCGACCTCCCCGGCTGGCTGAACCGAGTGCGGTTCGAACGGGTCCAGCCCCAGGGCGCAAACCGCTAACACTTCAGGACGACCTCGGGGACGGCCGCTTTCGAGTGGCCGTCCCCGGCCATTCCACCCTTTGCGCGGATATCGCGCCGGGCGAAAAGGGGACAAAAAGTGGCCAGTAGGAAGACGGGAACATCCGGGCCGTAGGCAATGCCGACAGCGTTCACCGCCGGACCGTCACCCGAATTGGTGAATCTGCGCTTCCCGAGCACGATCGCGCAGGCCAGGACGGACGACAACACGCACCGCCAATAGCACTCACCCCCCGAAAACCCACTCACTTCGAGCGATGTGAGCGCGTAACCGATGGACGCGCCATGACGACTAGGAGGTGTCGGACGTCGGGAGGTGATGATGACCATTCGGTCGCGGCGCGGTGGAGCGCGCTTTCGCTTACCAGATCAGGTCGGCTTTTTCGACGCGCGGACGTCAGCCATTTCCGCGGGTGGCGAGCCGCTGCGCGGCCACGGCTCCCCGAGGGGTGGTGTGCCAGCCCTTCAACCGCCCGTGGCGGTTCTTGACCAGCAACCCCTGTTCGATCAACGTTCGTCCGCTGCGGCTGATCTGGGCCTCGTGGGCGCCGAGGTCGGTGACGATCTCGGCGCTGGTGATGTGCGGTCTCTCGTGCGCGAGGATCAGCATGCGCGCGGCCCAGGAGTTCGGGTCGAGGGCGTCGACGACCTCGTTCTGCCGGGCGCGGTCGAGACCGGCGCGAGCCACTTCGGCCAGGGTGACGACCGCGGCCTCGAGCCGCGCGGTGGGGCCCTCGGGGTCGAGTCGCAGGACGGCTTCGCGCAGGGTCTCCAGAGCCGCGCGCAGGTTCGGGATGTCGGCCAGCAGGGCCGCGTCCATGAGCCAACGGCTGACCGCGGAAGCCCAGCGGTCCACCATCGCCTGCTCGCCGAGGACCTTCCCCTCCCCGGTCTCCTCCTTCAACCGAGAGGCCCAGACGTCGAGGCCGCGTTCGAGACCGGTCGTCGCGCGCTCACCGACGGCCGTCGTGGCCGCTTCCGAGCGATTCGTGGCCGAGTGGATCTGCGCCGATCTCGTTCGAGGGACCATCGTTCCCGCCTCCATTATCAAGGAAGTGTTAAGTATGGATCCCGCTGACGCGTTCGTCAACCTCTACGACCGGCTGCACCACGTCCACGCCGATCTGCTCACCGAGTGGTCGACGGTGGACGAGGTGCAGGACATCGCCGGACGGGTGCGCCTGGAGGTCGAGGTGACCGGGTCGCTCGGCGAGTGGTGGACGCCGCCGCAGGTGAGCCACGACTCCCACCTGTTCGGAGTCCTCCTCGGGCTCGACCTGGCCCTGCTGCACGCGAGCAAGCAGTTCGGCTTCGTGGGGTCCGGCGTGCTGGACGACCTCGCGGTCCGCCTGACGCTGACCGGGCGGCTGAACGACGAGACGAGCGGGTTGCTCCTGTTCAAGAGGGCTTCGTGGCTGCGACCCCACGAGGACCGGGAGCACCTGGACGGCTTCCTCAACCTGCTGCGGGTGCCCGCCCACATCAGCTCCGACCTGCAGATCGAGGTCGTGCCGGAGGTCTACGACCTGCCCGACCTGGAGACCCTCCACGAACCGGGCGAACTCGATCCGCCCGCACCCCTCGTCGTGGCGCAACTGCCGTTCCTCGCCGATGGCGACGATCTCCGGTGGACTCTCACGGAGGAGTCCTCCCAGGGTTTCTACACCGTTGGACCGGCCGCGGATCGCCTTCGCCCGCACCTGGCCGAAGCGCTGAGCGCGCTGGACCACAGCGGCGCCGCGCTCGGCTTCCTGCCGGAGGCAAGTCTTGACGACGAACTGCTCGAAGCCTGGCTGGACCTGCTGCGGACCACCCCTCGCCCGGACGGGAGCGCGTTGACGTGGTTGCTGCTCGGCTCGGGGCCGGTGCTGGGCGTGGCTCCGCACCCGAACACGGACCGGCTGACGAATCGAGCGGTGCTGGTGCACCGCCACGGCCGAGGTCGACCGCTGTTGGTCCAGGACAAGAACTCCGGTTTCTGCTTCACGGCCCAGAAGCAGCAGGACCTCGGCCTCGACCTCGGGGGCAAGCGGGACGAAAGGATTCCGCACACCCGGACGATCACGGTGGTGGAATCGCGCTGCGGCCGGTTCGGCGTCCAGATCTGCGAGGACCTCAACAGGAGGGAACACCAGCGGAACATCGTGGCGGCGGGCGTCACCCACCTGCTGGTGCCCGTGCTCGCCGGAGCCATGTGGGAAGGTGGCTGGCAGGCCAGGGCCGGGCACGACCTCGCGGTCGAACTCGGTGCCAAGATCGCGGTCGGGAACAGCATGGCGCTCGAACGGTCGTTCAACGACAAGCCCGCTCCGACCCTGCTCACGGTCGCCGGTCCGGCCACTCCGCCGTCGGACTACCTGACCATGAGCGACTCGGTGCGCGTGTACCCCAATCCGAACGCCGCGACGACCGACGCCCGTGAAGACGCGCTGACCCCGAGGGTCGCGGACTGGTGACCGTCATGGCCCGGTGAACAACCCGTCGAGCCGGTAGTCGATGACGGCTGTCGCCTGGTCGGTGTCGTAGGCGTTGACCAGCATCCCGGTCAGCAGGCCCGCGGTCATGGCCGCCAGCGCGTCGGCCTCCATCCCCACCGCGAGGTGGGCCGGAGCCCTGGTCCGGGCCCTGGCCCGCGACGATCCTCCGCCGAATCACGTCCGGCGATCCGGCCGTGCGCCACACCTTCCGCCCGCTGCTGTTCAGCGGCTTCAAGTACCGGGCGCGCCTTCCCCCGCAGCACCTGTTCACCGACGACGAACTGCGCGCGATCGAGGTGCCCACCCTGATCGTCCTAGCCGGACGCAGCAACATCCACCGCCCGCACGAGGTCGTCGCGCGCCTCGAACCGCTCAACCCAGACATCCGCACGGAGATCGTGCCCAGGACTACGCACATGCTGACCTTGCAGGAACCGGATCTCGTCACTGCCCGGATCCTCGACTTCACCGGGTCTTCCTGAACCGCCTGCCCTGGATTCAGGAGGCCCCTGGCGGTTCGAGGTCGAGCGACGGCCAGCGGTCGACGGCCCACGCCTGCCAGCCGGTCCATCCCGACGGCGGGTTCGGAATCGTTGGGCCGCCACGTAGTTCGGCGGCGTCGGGGGCCTGGAACTGGTCTCGCCACACGCCGATGTCGGCCTCGGCCATCGGGAACGTGGTGTGCGGCGCGGTGGCCTGGCGGTGGGCGATCCGGGCGCGCTGGACGTCCTCGGCGACGGGCAGGTAGACCACTCGGCAGGACGCCCCGACCGAGACGGCCAGCCAGCGCAACGCCGACCGCTCGTCACGACCCCAGAGCCCGAAGTCCAGCACGACGTCAGTGCCCACGCTCAGCGCCCGCAGGGCCAGCGCGATGAGCCGTCCTTCCACCAGGTCGCGCTTCCCGTCGGGCTGCGTGCCGTCGAACAGGGAGATCATCCACTCGTCCGGGGTCAGGCGCAGCGCGTCGTGCGCGGCGGCGAGTTCCCTGGCACGAGTGGTCTTCCCCGCGCCGGGGAGCCCGACCATCAGGAGGAGTTCGCAGGCGGTGTCGCGACACGCTCGGGAAGGCTGTGGCATGGGGTGGACCGGCGCTACCGCAGTTGGTCGCGGCGGCGGGTCAGGTAGGCGGTCTCGGCGGTGTTGCCCGCCAGCCCGATCGCCCTGTCGTACGCCGTGCGCGACTGCCCGCTCCGGCCCAGCCTGCGCAGCAGGTCGGCGCGGGTGGCGTGGAAGGCGTGGTAGTCGGCCAACCTGTCCTCGAGGCGGTCGACGGCCGCCAGCGCCACCTCCGGGCCGTCGAGTTCGGCGACCGCGATGGCCCGGTTGAGGGCGACGATCGGTGACGGGTCGAGGCGCACGAGCCGGTCGTAGAGGGCGAGGACCTGCGACCAGTCGGTGTCGCGGATGTCGCGCGCGGACGTGTGCACGGCGTTGATCGCGGCGAGGACCTGGTAGCGCCCCGGAGCCACCCCGGCGGCGGCAGCGGCGAGGCGTTCGCGCACCAGCCCGTGGCCTTCGGCGATCAGCGTCGCGTCCCAGGCCCCGCGGTCCTGCTCGTCGAGGGCGACGAGTTCACCGCTCGCCGAAACGCGGGCGGCGCGGCGGGCCTCGGTGAGGAGCATCTGCGCCAGCAGACCGGTCACCTCACCGTCGTCCGGCAGGAGGGCGCGGATCAGGCGGGTGAGCCGGATCGCCTCGGCGGTCAGGTCGTGGCGCACCGGATCGGTGTCGGGCCCGGTCGCCAGGTAGCCCTCGTTGAAGACCAGGAACAGCACGGCGAGCACGCCGGTGACGCGCGCGGGGAGGTCCTCGGCGGACGGGATCCGGTAGGGGATGCGGGCGGCCTTGATCTTGGCCTTCGCACGGGTGATCCGCTGGCCCATCGCGCTCTCGGCCACCAGGAAGGCGCGGGCGATCTCGGGCATGGTCAGCCCGCCGACCAGGCGCAGCGTCAACGCCAGGCGGGCCTCCACCGCCAGCGCCGGGTGGCAGCAGGTGAAGATCAGCCGGAGCCGGTCGTCGTCGATGGCGCCCAGGGGCTCGGGCGGGTCGTCGTCGTGCGCCACCAGGGCCTCCCGGTGCTTGTCGTCGCGCTTGTTCTCCCGCCGGATCCGGTCGATGGCCTTGCGGGTGGCGGTGATGGTCAGCCAGGCGCCGGGGTTGGGCGGCACGCCGTCGGCGGGCCACCGTTCGACGGCGGTCGCGAACGCCTCGGCTGCCCCCTCCTCCGCGAGGTCGAGGTCACCGAACCGCCTGGTCAGCGCGGCGACCACCCGTGCCCACTCCTCGTGGTGCACACGGGTGATCGCCTCCTCCACGTCACTCACTGGAACGGCCGCACCTCGATCTTCCGATCGCACGCCTTCGACGCCTCGGCGGCGAGTTCGAGCGCCACGTCCAGATCAGGCGCCTCCCACACCCAGACACCCGCGAGGTACTCCTTCGACTCCACGAACGGCCCATCGCTGAACACCGCCCGCTCCCCCCGGTTGTCGACGACCGTCGCCGCGTCGGTGTCCGCGAGCCCACCCGCGAAGACCCAGTAGCCGTCGGCGATCAGGCGTTCGTTGAACGCGCTGATGTGAGGCTGCCGGTCGGTGCTGCCGGGGTCGTCCTTGTCGTCGATCACCGAAACCAGGTATCGCATGCGCAGATCCTCTCCTGTGGTTACCAGGACCACGAACACCACCGCCCCGATCCGACACTTCTCACCCGTCCACACTGGAAAGCCGGCGCAGGCGGTGCCTGAGGTGCTGTTGCTCGGCGAGGTTGACGGTGGTGGCGATGGCTCGCCGGTAGGCGTTCGCCGCGTCGGCGGTGCGGCCCGCTCGCTCCAGCAGGTGGGCGCGGACGGCGTCGAGCCTGGGCAGGTGGGGGTGTTCGGCCTCCAGTTCGGCGAGGTGGGCGAGTGCGGTGTCGGGTCCGTCGACCATGGCCTGGGCGACGACGCGGTTGAGGGTGATCGTGGGGTTGGTGTGGCCGGTGACGAGTTCGAGCAGCCGGTAGAGCGCGAGGACCTCGACCCAGTCCGTCGTCGCGGTGTCGGGGGCCTCGGCGTGCAGGGCCGCGATGCAGGCCTGGAGCAGGTACGGGCAGGGGCGGGCGCCGGGCGTGGCTCGTTCGACCAGCGCGACGCCCTCGGTGATCAGGTCCCTGCTCCACAGCGCCCGGTCCTGCTCGTCCAACGGCCGGAGGCGTCCGTCCGGTCCGACTCGGGCCGGGTGGCGGGCCTCGGTGAGCAGCATCAGGGCCAGAAGACCGGCAACCTCGGTGGAGTCGGGCAGGCCGCGCAGGAGGAGCCGGGTCAGGTGCACCGCCTCGGCCGCGAGGTCCGCGTCGTGAGGTGGTGCGCCGGTGGTCGTGTGGTGGGCCTCGGTGAACATCACGTACAGCACGTCCAGCACGGCGGTGATCCGCTCGGCCGTGGGAGCGGGCGGCGGGCCGAGCTGGGACACGCGGCGCTTGGCCCGCGTGATCCGCTGGGCGATGGTGGCCTCGGGGACCTGGTAGACCGTGGCGATCTGGGCCGTGGTCAGTCCGGCGACCGCCCGCAGGGTCAGCGCGACCTGCCCGGAGCGCGGCAGGTCCGGGTGGCAGCACAGTTGCAGCACCAGCAGCGAGTCGTCGGTCTGGACGGCCTCCGGCGGGAACTCCGACGCGGTGCGGGTCTCGCGGTCCCGACGTCGGGCGTCGCTGCGGGCCTGGTCGGCGTACCGGCGGCGAGCGGTCACGGTCAGCCAGCCCAACGGGTCGTCGGGGAACCGCCCCGGCCACTGCTGGTGCGCTTGCAGGAGCGCCTCCTGGACGGCGTCCTCGCACCGGTCGAACCGGGCGCTGCCGTAGGCGCGCAGCAACCGGGCGAGGACCTGCCGCGTGAGTTCACGCCACAGGTCCTCGCCCACCGGGGTCCCAGCGGTCACTCGTTCCCCAGGTCGGCGAACATCACCGGCCGCAGTTCGAGGGCGAGGCCGGGGATCGTCGCGTCGGGGATCTGCTTCGCCAGCTCCACCGCTCGAGCCTCGTCCTCGACGTCGACGAGGTAGAAGCCGCCCATGAACTCCTTGCTCTCGACGAACGGCCCGTCGGTCACCTCGGGCTGCCCGCCGGTGCTGCGGATGACCTTCGACCGGCTGGGGTCGGCCAGGGCCTGCGTCGCGATGAACTCACCGCGTTCCTTCGTGACGGCCATGAACGCGGCGTGCCCCTCGTGGATCCGCGTCTGCTGCTCGTCGGTGAGCCGCTCCAGCACCGCCGGGTCGACCTGCATCAGGATCAGGTACTTCACTGTTTCCTCCTGGTGGGTGAACCGCCCTGGTGGCGGTTCACCAGGTGGTCGTCACCGGTCCGGCGGATACGACACCTCCGTGCCGACAATTTTCCCCCATTCGGACGCGGCGTCCGAGGAGCGGGGAAGAACAAGACTGTTCTTCCCCGAAATCGCGGTGCACGCTCGACGGCACTGATCGCTGACCTGGGGGAACGCGTGGCCGGTAGGGAGATCGACGTCGAGCAGGAGTACGTGGCGGCGCTGTACGTCCGTCTGGACGCGCTGCGCGAGGAGGCGGCCGAGCGGCTGGCCGGTGGGGATCGGGAGACCGCGGCGGTGTGGCGGGCGGAGGTGGCCCGACTGGACGCGGTGGAGCAGGGGTTGTGCTTCGGGCGGCTGGACACGCACGACGGCCGCCGCGTGCACGTCGGCAGGCTCAGCCTGTTCCCGGACCAGGGCGGTGACCCGCTGCTGGTGGACTGGCGCGCGCCTGCGGCCCGTGCGTTCTACACCGCGACGGCGGCGGCTCCGGACGGGGTGCGGCGACGGCGGCGCATCACCACGCGGGGCCGGACCGTCGTCGCGCTGAACGACGAGTTGCTGGACCTGGACGGCGCGGGCGACGACGGCCTGGTCGGCGAGGCGGCGTTGCTGGCGGCGGTGACCGCGGAGCGGACCGGGCGGATGCACGACATCGTGACCACCCTCCAGGCCGAACAGGACCGGATCGTCCGGCACGGATCGGGTGGGGTGCTGGTGGTGCAGGGCGGGCCAGGCACGGGGAAGACGGCCGTCGCGCTGCACCGGGTCGCGTACCTGCTCTACACCCGTCCGCACCTGCGCACCCGCGGTGTCCTGGTGGTGGGCCCCAGCCGGATCTTCCTCGACTACATCGGCCAGGTGCTGCCGGGGCTCGGCGAGAACAGCGTGGTGACCACCACCATCGCCGACCTGCGACCGGGCGTCGAGGTCAGCCGGGTGGACCCGCCGGAGGTCGTCGCGGCCAAGGGCGGCGCGGTGATGGCCGAACGGCTGGCGGCGGCGGTGCGGTCGCGGGTCCAGGCACCGGACCACCCGGTCGACGTCGAGTTCGAGCAGCAGGTGCTGCGGCTCGACCCGAGCGACCTCGCCCGTGCCGCGCGGAAGGCCAGGCGGACCGGACTTCCGCACAACCAGGCCAGGTTGGTCTTCCAGCGCGAGGTCGTGGACGTGCTCGCCCAGCGCCTGGCGGAGGGGATGGAGGCGGTCGTGCTCACCGACACCGGCGAGGCGATCGACGGCGGCGACCCGGACGGCAGGCTCGGCGCGGCCGATCTGCGCGCGCTGGCCGCCGCGGGTTTCGTGGTCGACCAGGACGACCCCGGCGGCCCGAGGACCCTGCTGGACGAGAACGACCGGGCAGGCCTGCGGGACTCGCTGCTCGCCGACGCGGGCGTCCAGGCCGCGCTCGACGAGCTGTGGCCCGCGCTGACCCCGGAGCGCGTGGTGTCGGACCTCCTCGGCGAGCGGGCTGACGGCTGGAGCGCCGCGGACGTCCCGCTGCTGGACGAAGCGGCAGGCCTGATCGGTTCCGTCGACGGCCACGCGACGTTCGGGCACGTGGTCGTCGACGAGGCGCAGGAGCTGTCCGAGATGGCCTGGCGGATGCTGATGCGCCGGTGCCCCAGCAGGTCGATGACCGTCGTCGGCGATCTCGCCCAGACCGGCAGCCCAGCGGGCGCCTCGTCGTGGGACCGCGTGCTGCGACCGCACGTGCGGGACCGGTGGCGGCTCGCCCCGCTCGGCGTCAACTACCGCACCCCGGCGGAGATCATGGCCGCCACCGCGGACCTGCTCGCCGCACACCACCCCGGAACACCTCCACCCCGGTCGGTCCGCTCCACCGGTGAACAACCGTGGCGCGTCGGCACCACCCACGCCGACCTGATCACCACCGTCGCCACCCTCGCCGCAGCGCACACCGACGGCCAACTCGCGATCATCGCCCCGACCGCCCACATCGAGCCCCTGGCCACCGCGCTGTCCACCACCCCGGCGGACCTGACCGGCCCGGTCGTGCTGCTCACTCCCGACCAGGCCAAGGGTTTGGAGTTCGACTCGGTCCTGATCGCCGACCCGGCGGCGATCCTCGACGCCGCGCCCAACGACCTGTACGTCGCCATGACCAGGGCGACTCAACGGTTGGGCGTCGTGTACCCCGGCGAGCCACCGGCCGTGCTGGCCGGACTCCGGGAACTCCACCCGGACCTGATCGGCTGATCGGCCTCCTGCCACGTCGCCGTCCGGTTAAGATCCACGTTCCGGCTGAGGGGGGATAGCCATGAGCATGGCCGATGAACTGGGGAAACTCGATCGCCTGCGTCAGTCGGGAGCCTTGTCCGACGCGGAGTTCGCCGCGGCGAAGCGATCCCTCCTGGAGCCGAAGGCACCGGCCAGGGAGGACTCGATCGGGCGTGCCGCCAACCGCTACGTCAGCTTCCAGGTGGTGGCGGGCGTCATCGGGCTGATCGTGTTCCTGATCTTCCTGCTCGCCGTGTTCCTGCCGATGGCGGACAAGGCGAACGACATGGTTCCCCCGTCGCTGACGGGTTTCAACCAGGGGCCGATCAATTTCCCGTAGGCGGTGGCGGACTTCGTCGAGTGGACGCCACCCGACGGCGGCGACAGCACGCTCGGGGTCGTCGACTTCTCGATCTTCCCGCACCTGGGCCACCTGCCGGACAACACCGTGGCCGCCGCCGAGAGGTGGGCGGCCGAGATCGCGGGTCCGGCGTACGCGATCGACGACCAGACGGCCATCAAGGTGACCGACGGCGGCGTCGAGGTCGTCTCCGAGGGGCACTGGAAGCTGTTTCCCTGATGGCCGTGGGCAACAGCACCCGCGTGACAGGACGTTGACCCGATCACGTGGTGCCGCTACCGTCGAGTCCGGCGTGGCTCACGCCCGACCTCCATCGACTGTCCCCAGCGCAGTCCTGGTGTGGAGGCGAAGGGACTTCTCGTCTCGGGTCGCTGTCGTGGTCCCGTCCGTCTCGGACGTACAGGTCGCTGGGGGATCGTCGTCCGAGATCCGGAAGGACCTGATGACGGCGAACAGGAATTTCAAGCGCCGGGTTCGAGCCCGCGCGGCCAAGACCGGCCAGTCCTACACGACTGCCCTCAGGCACTTCCGGTCGACTCCGACAGGAGACCCCATGCCGGAAACCAAGCACGTGCGACTGGCCGTGGCGCAGACCGTTCTGCGCGAGGGCCCTCGCGACGACACCGAACTCCGTGACAGCGGAAGCGATGTACGGCGGCTGATGCGCGAGGCGCGCGAAGCCGGTGCGACCCTGGTGCACTTCCCCGAGAGCGCGACCTGCCTTCCCGACAAGTACCGCCTCTGCGGGGGCGAGCCCGCCGAGTCCGGCCCGGCGAACTGGGAGTTGTTCTCCTGGGACGCGCTGGATCGGGAGCTGGCGGACATCGCGGCGCTGGCCGGGGAACTGGGGCTGTGGACCGTGCTCGGCTCCACTCATCGCCTGACACCGCCCAACCGCCCGCACAACAGCCTGTACGTGATCTCCGACCGGGGGCGGCTGGTCACGCGGTACGACGAGCGGTTGCTGTCCAACACGAAGATCAATCACCTGTACACGCCCGAAACGGGCACCAGGACGTTCACCGTCGGCGGTCTGCGATTCGGGCTGCTGCTCGGGATGGAGGTCCACTTCCCGGAACTCTTCCTCGAACAGGAACGGCTCGACGTCGACTGCGTCCTGTTCTCCACGCACGACGACGACGAACCCTCCGCCGCCGAAGCGCGCGGGCACGCGGCCACCAACAGCTTCTGGGTCAGCTACGCGGCACCCGCACGGGGAGCGACATCCGGCGTGATCTCCCCTACGGGGCACTGGGAAGCCCGCTGCTCCGGGAGCGGGAAGCCGGAGCTGGCGATCGTCGATCTCGACGGCGGTCAGGAGAACCTCGCACGGCGCTGGCGGCGCACAGCACGCTCGGGGATCTATGAACCGCACACCGTTCGGAACGACAGCAGGAGCGACAACCTCCACGCGTTCTAGGGGGTCTTGATCAACACCCACCAGTGGCGGGGTCGCCGTCGAGGCGATCCCGCCAAGCGGGTCAGCGGTCGGGGTCGAAGCTCCTCAACAGCAGGCTGTTGGTCACCACGAGCACCGACGACAGCGACATGGCCGCGCCCGCGACCAGGGGGTTGAGGAGGCCGAACGCGGCCAGTGGGATGGCGGCCACGTTGTAGCCGAACGCCCACGCGAGGTTGCCCCTGATCACGCCGAGGGTTCGGTTGGCCAGTGCGATGGCGTCCGGGACGGTGTTGAGGTCGTCGCGCACCAGGACGACGTCGGCGGCCTGCACGGCGATGTCGCTGCCGCGTGCCATCGCCATGCCCAGGTCGGCTGCCGCGAGCGCGGGGCCGTCGTTGACGCCGTCGCCGACCACCGCGACCCGGTGTCCCTTCTCCCGCAACACGTCGACCGCGGCGGCCTTGTCGGCGGGGCGGACGTCGGCCATGACGTCGGTGATGCCGATCTCGTCGGCGACCGCGCGGGCGACCACCGCGTTGTCGCCGGTGAGCAGCACGGTGCGCAGACCGAGGCGGTGCAGGCGGGCCACGGCCTCGGCCGCGGACGGCTTGACGGTGTCGCGCACGGCGATCCCGCCGACGACCTCGCCGTCGCGCGCCACCAGCACGCGGGTGGACGCCATCTCCGCCACCAACCACCGGTGCACGGGCTCGGAAATCCGGACGCCTTCGGCGGTCATCGACCTCAGGTTGCCGACCACCACCAGGTGCCCGTCGACCTCACCCCGAGCCCCGGCACCGACGAGCGCCCGGAACGCCGAGACCGCGGGAAGATCCTCGTCCGCCGCCCGGACCACGGCCGCGGCGATCGGGTGTTCCGAAGCGGACTCGACGGCGCCCGCCCAGCGCAGCACGTCCGCTTCGGGAGCACCGCTGAACGAGGTGGTGTCCACAACGGACATCCGGCCGGTGGTGACCGTGCCGGTCTTGTCCAGCACGACGGTGTCCACCGCTCGGGTGGCCTCCAACGCGTCCGGTCCCTTGATCAGGATGCCGAACTGCGCGGCACGGGCCACGCCCACCATCAACGCCATCGGCGTGGCCAACCCCAGCGCGCACGGGCAGGCGATGATCAGCACCGACACGGCCGCGGCGAACGCCTCCCGCACCCCGAACCCGCCGAGCAGCCAGCCCGCCAGGGTCACCAACGCCAGGACCAGCACCACCGGCACGAACACCGCGCACACCCGGTCGACCGAGCGCTGCGCGGCCGACTTGCGCTGCGTGGCCTGTTCCACGAGCGCGCTCATCTGCGCGAGCTGCGTGTTGGCGCCGACCCCGGTGGTGCGCACGACCAGCCTGCCGGTCTGGTTGACCGTCCCACCGACCACGGGGACGCCCGGTTCGACCTCGACGGGAACGGACTCGCCGGTGATCGCGGAGACGTCCACGGCCGAGAACCCGTCGACGACCTCGCCGTCCGCCGCGACGCCCTCACCGGGTTTGACGACGAACAGGTCGCCGACGCGCAGTTCGGCGACGGGAACGACGTGCTCCGCACCGTCGCGCAGCACCCGCACGTCCTTGACCGCCAACCCGGCCAACGCGGACAGCAGGTCCACCGCACCTCGACGTGACCGGCTCTCGAAGTACCTGCCCGCCAACAGGAACGTGGTCACCCCCGCCGCGACTTCGAGGTACACCGCGTCCGCGCCGGAGGTCGTCGTGCCGAACCCGAGCCAGTAGCCGGGTTCGTCGACCCCGAAGAGCATCGACCACACCGCCCACCCGAACGAGGCGAGCACCCCCAACGACACCAGTGTGTCCATGCTGGACGAACCGTGGCGGAGGTTCCGCAGCGCGGCCCGGTGGAAGGGCAGCGCCGAGTAGCCGACCACCGGCAGCGCCAGCAGCACGCACAGCGCCTCCCACCCGGTGAAGCGCAGCGCGGGCACCAGTGCGAGGGTGATCGACAGGTTGCCCAACGGGATCGCCAGCAGCGCCGCGACGACGAGACGGCGCCGCAGGTCGTCGACCGCGGCCGTGTGCAACGCCCTGCTGTCGTCGGTGCGGAGCCGCACGTGCGCGTCGTACCCGGCGTGGCGGACCGCCTTCACCGCGTCCTCGGCGGCGAAGCCGGGCGGGAGGTGCACGACGGCGCGTTCGGTGGCGTAGTTGACCGAGGCGTGCACCCCGCTGAGCTTGTTGAGCTTGCGCTCGATCCTGGCGGCGCAGGCGGCGCACGTCATGCCGGACACGGCCAGTTCGACCGGCGCGGGCGCGTCGGTCGTCGATGCGGTCATCGTCGTCACTCCGAATCGGGTTGTCCTAGTGCCCACGCTTGACCAGGTCGGCGAGCATGGCGTTGTAGGCGTCGAGCCGGTCGTCCTCACCGCTGTCGAGGCGGCGGTCGGTGCGGGTCGCTTCACGGCGGTCGGCCGCGACCCACTGCCGCAGCAGGGCCACGACCACGACGAGCATGGGGATCTCGCCGGTGGCCCAGGCGATGCCGCCGCCCAACCGCTGGTCGGTGAGCAGGTCCGGCACCCAGGCCAGGCCCAGGTTCCGGTAGTAGGTCTCGGCGATCACGGTCTGGGCGCTCATCAGGATCACGCCGAAGAACGCGTGGAAGGGCATGACCGCGAACAGCATCCCCAGCCGGGCCAGGTGCGGCAGCGGGTGCGGTGGGCGGTCCACGCCGATCACCAGCCAGTAGAAGACGTAGCCCGACAGCAGGAAGTGCAGGTTCATCACCTGGTGCGCCCAGTGGAAGGGCATCGCCGCGCCGAACAGGCCGGAGAAGTAGAGCACGTAGAACGAGGCGACGAAGGTGGTCGCCGCGACGGCGGGGTGCCCCACGATCCGAGCCGCCCTGGAGCGCGTCAGCGCGAGCAGCCACGCGCGCGGCCCTGGCGGCAACGTCCTCAACGCCAGGGTCACCGGGCCGCCGAGCACCAGCAGCACCGGCGCGAGCATCGTCAACGACATGTGGGCGACCATGTGCAGGCTGAAGGTGCCCGGCGAGTGGCGGCCGAGGCCGGACGAGGTGGTCACCAGCACCACCAGGCAGCCCGACAGCCACGCCGCCACGCGCCCGACCTGCCAGGCGTCACCGCGACGGCGCAGCGCCCGCACCCCGACGAGGTACGCCCCGGCCAGCAGGACAGCGCCCAGTCCGAGCACCAGGTCGGGCCGCCACTCCAGCAGCAGCGCGGACACCGTGGGTGGTGACGGCAAGTCGTAGCCCAGCACCGTTTCCTGGACCGACGGCCGGTCGGCGAGGAACGCGGGCGGCACCAGGTGGGTGAGCCCGACCGACGCCGCCATGGTGAGGCAGAGGACGACGAGTTCGACCGCGAACGTCCACCGGGTGTTCTTCCAGCGCCGCAGGAGGAGCACCGCGGCGCACGCGGCGACCTTGGCGGCGAGCAGCGCCGCGTAACCGCCGACCGAGCCGCCCGATAGGACCAGTCCGGAGATGAGTCCACTCAGGACCAGGACACCCAGGCACACCAGCGTGAGCCCGCGGTAGCGGCGCAGCACCACGTCCCGGTCACGAGATCCCGGTCTGCGCAGGAAAGCCCGCAGTGCGACCAGCGCGCCCACCCACACGCCCGCGGCCGGGATGTGCCACGCCATCGCGTTGGTGGCCACGTCGTGCCACGCGCCGACGGAGACGTGACCGGCGATCACCGGCGGCAGCAGGCCGACGACGGCGATCACGAACCACAGGACGGTCGTGGTCCAGGTCAGCGTCGACCTCGCGCCCACGGCCACGACCAGTGCCGCCGCGCTCACCAGCAGCCACGCCTTGGGTTCCTCGGTGGCGTCGACCAACGCGGGCAGGTTCGCCCACACCACCGCCATCGGCTGCCCGGACGCGTCTCCCGCCGAC
Organism: Umezawaea endophytica; assembly: GCF_025061645.1. Classification (GTDB taxonomy): domain Bacteria; phylum Actinomycetota; class Actinomycetes; order Mycobacteriales; family Pseudonocardiaceae; genus Umezawaea; species Umezawaea endophytica. The sequence continues at coordinate 280,240 of NZ_JANYMP010000003.1, forward strand.
AGCGGCACCGCCGCGAGTGCCGCGAACACCCACGCGGTGGCCGCCACGGCCGCGGTGCGCACCGCGGCGAACGCGTCGGCCGTCAACCGCCCGCCCTGCCGCGCGGGCACGACGAACACCGCGAACGCCAGCGCTCCCACCGCGACCACCCCGGCGGCGTCGGCGGAGAACCGGACCACGGCGAACAGCAGCGAGGCGAGTCGTCCGGGATCGCTGTCCCCCAAGGCCTCGTGCACGTCGCCCGCCAGCACCACGAGCACCACGAGACCGAGCACCCCTGCGCCGCAACCGAACACCGCGGCCTTGTCAGCTCTCACGTCCGGATGTGTCGCGCCACCCGTCGACGAAGTTCCCGAGACCGTCGCGGGTGTAACCCGACTAACACGGGGCGAGTCGCCTGCTGAGGTTCCGGACGGCGTGGACGAGTTCCGGCGCGGTCACGCCGCGCGGCGGGCTGACCGGTCGGCCGTCGCGGCCGATGATCAGGCCGGTCCGCTCGGCGAGCGCGGGGTCGGTGGCCGCGACGATCGACGACCACGCCGCTTCGGACGGCGTGCCCCCGGTGGTGCGCTGGAACGCTCGGAGAACGAGGAACCAGAAGGGCCGCAGCCACGGCGCGACGACCTGGGAGGAACGCATGGTGCCCGCGGTCATGTCCGTGACCGCGCCTCCGGGATCGGCGGCGAAGACCGAGACACCGGTTCCTCGCAGCCGTTCCGCCAGGTCGAGCGTGTGGACGAGGTTGGCGAGTTTCGCGCGCCCGTAGACGTGGAGCCCGTAGTAGCCACCCGGTGGCTCGGCCGCGTCGAACCGCCGGGTCCCGATCCGGACGGAGCCGGAGGTGACGTTGACGACGCGGCTGGGCGCGCCGTCCCGCAGGCTCGGCAGGAGCAGTTCGGTGAGGAGGTACGGGGACAGGTGGTTGAGCGCGAAGGTCGCCTCGACCCCTTCCGGGCTGAGGCGGCGCTCGTCGAACATCGCGCCGACGTTGTTGACCAGCACGGCCACCCGCCCTTCGGCCGCCACCCGCTCGGCCAGCGCCCGCACGGACGTCAGGGAGAGCAGGTCCGCGGACAGGAACCGCGCCCTGGCACCGGTTCCATGGGCGTCGACGCGGTCCACGGCGAGTTTCCCGCGCTCCGCGTCCCGCCCGACGACCGTCACCTCGTACCCGGCCGCGGCGAGCCCCACGGCGGTCTCCAACCCGATACCGCCGGTCCCTGCCGTCACCACTGCTCGCTGATTCGTCATCGCCGCTTCTCCCGGGTGGTGCCCGTACCGGTGGGCTGGTGGATCACAGGGCCCGCAACGCCTGGACGCGGCCGGCGATGGCGCGACGGCTGACGGCCGCCGCGGGGGCGAAGGTGTCGAACGCGTGCGGCACCGCCGGGTACTGGACCAGTTCGACCGGGACACCGGCCCGGCCGAGCCGGTCCGCGTAGCTGACGTCCTCCTCGCGGAAGAGGTCGAGCTGTCCGGTCTCGACGTACGCGGGCGGCAGACCCGTCAGGTCCGTCGCACGGCCGGGAGTGGCGTAGCCGGGGGTGTCGGGACCGCCCGCGGCCTCGCCCAGCAGGCACGTCCAGCCGGTGAGGTTGTCGTCGACGGTCCAGGTCGCGACGCCGTCGAGGTCCGGCCGCGCGACGATCGTGCGGTCGTCGAGCATGGGCTGGATCAGGATCTGCGCGGCCAGGTCGGGTCCGCCGCGATCACGCGCGAGCAACGCGACCCCGGCGGCGAGTCCCCCACCGGCGCTGTCGCCCATGACCGCGACGCGGCGCGGGTCGACACCGAGGCCGGGAGCGTTGTCGGCCGCCCACCGCAGGGCCGCGTAGCAGTCCTCCACGGGGACCGGGTGCGGGTGCTCGGGTGCCAGTCGGTACCCGACCGACAGCAGCGCGACCCCGGAGAGCGCGGCGTAGGCGCGGCACCGCGAATCGTGGGTGTCGAGACCGCCGAGGAACATGCCGCCGCCGTGGAGGTGGACGGCCAGCGCGGGCGACCGGATCTCCGTGGGCCGGTACAGGCGCAGCGGGATCGACGCACCATCCTCGGCGGTGGCCGCGCACGACGTGACGACCACGCCGTCGGGAGCCGTCAGCAGGGCGTCCTGCGCGGTGATGGCCGCGTCGAACACCTCGCGCCTGCCGCGCCAGTCGCCGGGCACCAGCGGCGGGATGGCCTTCATCGCCTCGCGGACCGGGGCCAGGGCGGCGGCGACCTCCGCGTCCAACTCGACCGTCACTCGCCTGCTCCTCGTTCCGGCTCAAGGGGAAACCGGTCCAGGGCAGCGCGCAGGGACTGGGTGAGGTGGTCGTCGGGCCCGGCTCCGGTGATCGCGGCGTCGGTCTCGTCGATCACGGCTCGTCCGGCCAGCCGCAGGCGGTGGCCCTCGTCGGTCACCCGCAGCATCGCGGTGCGGCCGCGTCCCGGTTCGGTCGTGCGCTCGACGGCTCCGAGTTGTTCGAGGCGCCGCAGCGTGTCCTGCATGCTCTGCGGTGTGACCCCGGCGCGGCGCGCGAGTTCGCTGTAGGAGATGCCGGGCCTGCGGTGCAGGTGTCCCAGTGCCGAGAGGTGGCGCAGGGCGATGCCGTGTTCGCGCAAGCGGTCCTCGACGCGCTCCCTGACTCGCCTACCGAGCGCCATCGCCAGGAACGCCGCGCTGAGCGGCGGTCCGGATTCCGATTCCATGAGTTACAGTCTGCCTGAAAGGCAGTTTCAGTCAAGCTGCAACTCAACGAAGTGGAGTGACATGGCGAACGCGACCCGAGTCCCGCTGTCCGTGCGGGCGCAGGAGGTCGCGGTCGGGCTGCTGAGCCAGTTGCCCGCCGCGGTGCGAGCGCGGATGGCGGGCCCGGAGGTCGTCGTCGACGACGCGCGGCTGGCCGTTGACGCCCGCCTGCTGATCCGGTCCCTGGGCGCCAGGCCATCGGCGCTCGTGGTCGACGGGTCGCCGGAGTTGTCCCGCGCCGCGCTCGACCGCAGCGCGCCTGCCGACGCTCGTCGCGGTCGGTCACGGCATCCGAGGTGCGCCTGCGCGGTGCGCGGGGCCAACTGGACGCGACCCTGTACGCACCGGCGTCCGGTCGTGATCGCCCCGGCGCGCTGGTGTTCTTCCACGGCGGCGGCTGGGTGATCGGCAGCCGGACGGGCTACGACCACGTTGGTCGGTACCTCGCCGAGCGCACCGGCCACCGGGTGCTGTCCGTGGACTACCGGCTCGCGCCCGAGGACCCGTTCCCGGCGGCGGTCGACGACGCGCTCGCGGCGTTCGACGACACGGTCGCGCGCGCTCACGAGTTCGGCGTCGACCCGGACCGGATCGTCGTCGGCGGGGACAGCGCGGGAGGCACCCTCGCCGCCGTGACCGCCCGTCGCGCCGCCGACCGCGCCGACGGCCCGGTCCCGGCGGGGCAGTGGCTGCTGTACCCGGCCACCGACCTGGCGACCCGGCACCCCTCCCGCGACCGGTTCGGGCGGGGGTTCCTGCTGACCGACGAGGACATCGTGTGGTTCCAGGACCACTACGTCCCCTCGGGGGTCGACCGGGCCGATCCGCTCGTGTCGGTGCTCTACGGCGCGGTCGCGGCGACGACCCCGCCCGCCCTCGTGGTCACCGCCGGGTTCGACCCGCTGCGGGACGAGGGCGAGCGGTACGCGGAGAAGCTGCGGGCCGCGGGCGTGCCGGTCGAAGCGGTGCGCGAAGCCGACCTGCCGCACGGTTTCCTGCCGTTCGTCCACCTCGGCCCCCGCTTCGGCGAGGCCGTGGCCGCGAGCGCGGACGCGCTCCGACGGATGCTGGACCAACCGGGGCGGACTCGCTGATCACCCCGTGGCACGGGGTGATCAGCGGGCTCAGCGGAACAGCAGCCGGTCGATCACCGCGCCCAGGGTCGTCGACTGCTCGGGCGGCGCGACCGTGGTCCTGCTGCGCCAGGCGATGAAACCGTCCGGCCGCACCAGGACCACGCCGTCCTCGGCGATCCCGTACGCGTCGAGGAACCGCCCGGCGTCGACGCGGTGGTACTCGATCGGCACGCCCGTCACGCGGGTGATCTCCGCCGCCGCGTCGGACCAGCCGACGCTCGCGGGACCACCCAGCAGCACCGGGTACAGCCCCACGAGGTCCACTGTGGACACGGTGTTCCCGTTGCTCTGCACGACCACGTGCGGTGCGCGGCTTCCCGGCGCGCCGGACGGGTGGTCCGGATCCTCCAGGCGCCCCGGCTCGCTCCCCGACTCCGGGAGGAACGCGCCCTCGGCGTAGGTGTAGCCGAACATCATCATCCGCTGCCGCGCCGCGCTCTCGCGGGGATTACCGGGTTTGCCGTTGACGAGTTCGTAGCGCTCGACGGTCAGGCTCGTGGTCTCCCTCGCCACGGGCAGCCGCTCGGCGTCGTAGGTGTCGAGCAGTCCCGGCCCGGCGAGTCCGCGGTGGCGCAGACCGATCTTCCACGCCAGGTTGAACGCGTCCTGCACCCCTGTCGCCACGCCGAACGTCCCGACCGGCGGCATCGCGTGCGCCGCGTCGCCCGCGATGAGCACGCGCCCGGCGCGCATCCGTTCGGCGACCTGACCGCGGATCTCCCACGGTGAACCGGAAATCCGGTCGACCACGATCGGCACGTCGACGCCGATGGCGGCGAGGAGCAGCTCCACGCACCGCGCCTCGGTGAACTCGGCGGCGTCCTGGTCCGGCCGGAGCGAGATCGCGAACCGCCAGCGCTTGGCGCCGTCGATCGAGGTGAGGAACCCGTGCACGGCCGGGTTGCGCAGGGTCATCGCGACGATCTTGCGGTCCTGGAGCGGTTCGCGGAGGTCGGCCTCGAAGTAGACGTTGACCTTGCGCGCGATCGTCCCCGGCCCGTCGTGCCCGATGCCGAGCATGGCTCGAACCGGGCTGTGCGCGCCGTCCGCGGCGATGAGGTGCTCCGCGACCACGCGGTGCTCGGCGCCGGTGTCGAGGTCTCGCAGGGTCACCCGCACACCGTCGGGCGCGTCGGCCACGGCGACGACCTCGGTGTGGTGGCGCACGTCCGCGCCCGCGGCGACGGCGTGGGCGTGCAGGAGCGGTTCGAGCTGGTTCTGGTCGATGGCCGCCCAACCGGACGGGCTGAGCCCCTCGGTGTCCGGACCGAGGCGGTTCGGCAGCCGCAGCAGCTCCGGTCCGGCCAACGTGGTGGCGTGCGCGACGACGGTGTGGTCGGCCACCGGAGACCGGACGTCGTGGATGGCCCGCTCCAGGCCCGCGGCGCGGTAGAGCTCCATGGTGCGCGGGTTGAGCGCCCTCGCCCTCGGGTCGGTGACGGGCTCGGCGTGCCGCTCGACCACCAGTGCGGGCACGCCGTACCGGGCCAGGAAGACCGCCGCCGACAGACCGGTGACGCCACCGCCCGCGATCAGCACCGGGGTGGTGGTCGGGACGTGGTCAGTCATGTCGCTCCCAGCGGTAGAACTCGTGGGCCATGGCGTCCTGGGGCCCGCGCCAGGTGTCGGGGTCGTAGGGCGAGACGTGGTGGCGCAGTTCGTCACTGATCCGGCGGAACTGCGGGTGGTCGTGGTGCTCGGCGACCGCCCGCCCGATCGGCCGCTCCCCCTCGATCAGGTGCAGGTACAGGCCGCCGAACCGGAACAGGCTGCGACCCCGCACCCCGATCACCGCGGGCAGGTCCGTGTTGTGGTCGGATTCGCCGAACACGTGGGCGATGTCGTCCACGGAGCCGGGGTCCATCCGGGCCACGATCAGAGCGCGGTGCACGCGAACTCCTCCACCTTCCGCTTGATGAGGGCCATCTGCGTCCGGCTGTTGTCGTTGATCCGCCGGGTCATCGCGGCGTCGTCGACCGGCGCCGTCGGTTTCATCGCGAAGTCCTGCACCCAGCGCATCCGCACGCCGCCTTCGACATCCTCGTAGGTCCACCGGATGTCCATCCGCTCGAACGGGCCGGTCTCGACGCGCCGGGCGGTGACCGTGCGGGTCGCGGGATCGGCCACACGCTCGGAGACCCAGCTCCAGACCTGGCCGTTCTCGTCCGGGTGCATGGTGAGCCGGAACAGCACCCGGTCGCCGTCGCGTTCCAGCACCTGCGCCGAGGCGTACTCGCTGAACAGGTCGGGCCAGTTCTCGACGTCGTTCGTGCGCTCCCACACCAGGTCCATCGGCGCGTCGACGACGATCTCGTTCTCCGTGTGCCCGCTCACGTCACACCTTCCCGGTCAGCAGGGACAGCAGCTCGCGCGGCGACTGGTTCGGCGCCACGTCGACCCCGCGGGACATGCCGTGGTTGCGCTGCAACTCCGCCACGACGCCCATCAGGCCGAGGGAGTCCACGCCGAGTTCGTCGAAGCTCTGCTGGGAGAAGCACACCTGGTCGCTGGTGACCGCGACACCTGTGCACCGGTTGATCAACGCCGCCAGGTCGGTCGGGGAAAGAGTGGTGTCCACGGTCAGTTGCCTCCTTCGTTGGGTTCCGGACGTCGCAGGACCACCGCCGAGTTCCCGCCGTACAACCCTCGGGACAGGACCAGCGCGGTGTGGATGGCGCCCTCGCGGGCGGGGCCGGTGACGAGGTCCAGGTCGAACCGGCACTCGTCGACGTTGGGGGTGGGTGGGATCGCGCCGTGGTCCAGGGCGAGGACCGCCGCGACCACGTCGAGTGCCGCGGTGCCCGCGTAGCAGCGGCCGTAGCCGGTTTTCGGCGCTGTGACGGGGATCTGGTCGAGCCTGCCGCCGAACAGCGACCGCAGCGCCTCGAACTCGGCGAGGTCGGCTCGACCGTCGCCCAGCGCGTCGAGGAAGACCACGTCCACCTCCGCCAAGTCGACGCCCGCCTCGGCCACCGCGCTCCGCGCCGCCCGCTCCAGGCCTTCGGCCGACCGGTCGTACCGCTGCGGGCCGGTGAAGGTCGCGCCGTACCCCGCGACGACGGCGCGTGCCCGTGCGCCGCGCTCGCGAGCCGCGTCGGCGTTCTCGACCACCAGCATCGCGCCGCCCTCCCCCGGCGCGAACCCGGCGGCGCGAGAGGTGAAGGGCAGGTACGCGGTGGTCGAGTCGTCGCCGGGGCTGAGCAGTCCGTGCCCCAACTGGCAGCAGATCGCGTACGGGCAGAACGGGGCCTCGGTGCCGCCGACGAGCATGGCCGTGGCACCGCGCCGGAGTTCGGACCGCGCGCCCGCCAAGGCGTCCAACCCGCCCGCCTCGTCGGCGACCAGCACGCCGGACGGGCCGCGCAGGCCGTTGCCGATCGAGATCTGGCCGGTGCAGGCCGCGTAGAACCAGGCGATCGACTGGTACGGGCCGACGTGCTCGGGACCGTTGCGCCACAACCGTTCGATCTCCCGCTGACCGAACTCGACACCACCGGAGTAGCTCGCGGTGATCACGCCGAACCCGAACGGTGGCACGTCGACCGGATCGAGGTCCGCCTCCCGCAACGCCATCTTCGCCGCGGCCAGGGCGAAGTGGGTGAACCGGTCGGTCTGCACCGCGATCGGCCCGTCGACCCACTCGGACTGCTCGAACCCGTGCACCTCGCCGGCGACGACCACCGGGTACGGGTTGGGCTCGAACCGGGTCAACGGCCCCAGCGAACGCCGTCCGTCGCGGATCGCGGGCCAGAACGACTCCACCCCGATCCCGCTCGGCGCCACCACACCGAGCCCGGTGATGACCGCGGCCGGGCTCATGACCGCTCCGGGTGGCTGAGCACGACAGCGGACTGGAACCCGCCGAACCCACTGCCCACCGACAGCACCGTCCGCAGGTCCTCCTCCCGCGCGGTGTGCGGCACGTAGTCCAGGTCGCACTCGGGATCGGGGGTGTCCAGGTTCGCGGTCGGCGGGATGACGCCGTGCGCGAGGGCCAGGACGCACGCGGTCAACTCGATGGCGCCGATGGCACCGAGGGAGTGGCCGATCATGGACTTGATCGAGCTGACCGGCACGGCGTGCGCCCGCTCGCCGAACACCCGCTTGAACGCCGCGGTCTCGTGCCGGTCGTTCTGCCGGGTGCCGGAGCCGTGGGCGTTGATGTAGTCGATGTCGGCGGACGAGACCTCCGCCTGGTCCAGCGCCTGCCGCACGGCCTCGGCCATCTCGACGCCCTCGGTGGTCAACCCGGTCATGTGGTGGGCGTTGCTGCGGGTCGCGAAACCCGTCACCTCGGCCAGCACCAGCGCCCCGCGGCGGCGGGCGTGCTCCCAGTCCTCCAGCACCAGCACGGCGGCGCCCTCCCCGAGCACGAACCCGTCCCGGTCGCGGTCGAACGGTCGCGCGGCGTGCTCGGCGTCGTCGTTGCGCGCCGAGGTCGCGCGGATGGCGTCGAAGCAGGCCACCGTGATCGGCGAGATCGGCGACTCCGCCGCGCCCGCGACCACCACGTCGGCCCGCCCCTCCTCGATCAGGCGGGCGGCGTGGCCCACGGCGTCCAGCCCCGCCGTGCAGCCGGTGGACACCGTGCGCACCGGTCCGCAGGCCCCGACCGCGTCGGCCACCTCCGCGGCCAGCGACGCCGGGGACAGGGCGCGGTGCAGGAACGGCGAGGCGAGGTCCGCGTCGACCAGCCACCGCTCACCGTTGCCGGAGGTGGCCACGTAGTCGTGTTCCAGCAACGTCGTGCCGCCCACCGCGGACCCCATGCACACGCCCACCCGCCAGGGGTCGGCCACCTCGACCTGGGCCTGGTCCCACGCCTCGCGCGCGGCGACCACGGCGAACTGCACGTACCGGTCCATCCGGTCGATCTCGGCCGTGACGAGGCCCGCCTCCCGCGGGTCGAAGTCGCACTCCGCCGCGATCCTGGACCGGAAACCCTGTGCGGGGAAGGAGGTGATCGGCCGGGTGGTGGTGCGCCCGGAGGTCATCAACTCCCAGAACGCCTTCACGCCGAGGCCCCCCGGTGCGATCACCCCGAGGCCGGTCACGGCCACCCGGCGCGTCACAACGAACGCTCCGTGTCCACGTGCCCCAGAGCGGGTCGGGGCGCGAGCGGGCTGAGGTGGAACACCAGCCGCGCGGGGACGGTCCCGGTGTTGCGCACCCGGTGCCGCACCCCGATGGGCACCATGAGCGCCTGGCCCACGCCGATCGAGTGCGGCACGTCGTCGAGGTCCAGTTCCACGTCGCCCTCGACGACGTAGAGGAATTCCTCGGAGTACGGGTGGTAGTGCTCGTTGACCTGCTCACCGGGGAGCACGGTCACCACTCCCAGGAACCCGCTGGTCGCGCCGACGGTTGACGGACCGAGCAGGACCCGGATGTCGCCGCCCCTGGCCAGGTTCGCCTCGACGTCCTCCGGACCGATCGTCCGGTGCAGTTGGCTGGTCATGACACCCGCTCCACGACCCGGTCGGTGACCAGGGTCATCGGGAGTGCCGACCGGACGTGGGCGCTCACCGCGTCCGGTGCGGGCACGGAGCCCTCCACCAGGTGCACGACCAGGTCCCGACGGCGGAACACGGTGACACCGCAGTCGGTGTCCCGTCCTTGCTCGGCGAGCATCCGCGCCACGTCGGGCCCGGCACCGGGCGCGGCCTGGTACAGGACGGCCGTCCTGGCCGCGTGGTGGGCGGGGTCGCCGTGCTGGGCCACCACCCGCATCACCGCGGTGGACAGGAAACGCCGTCGACTGTCCTCATCGGACAGATCACGGTCCTCGACCAGGTGCGGTCGCAGCCGCTCCTCCACCGCCCGGATCTGCGGCTGGCCCGCCAGGTGCCGGATCGCCTCGTGCGGCGGGCAGGTGATGTCGACCACCCGCACCACGGTCGGCCCCGCCATGAACACCGAGGTCCGGTCCAGCAGGGGCCGCGCGGCCTGGGGACGACCTGGCGGCGGACCGCTGTACCCACCGAGGATCTCGGCCACCGCGGCCTCGGCCCCCGCTCGCACCGGGAACGTCAACGCATAGCGGTTCACGAGTCTCCTCCCACCAGTAGCTGGTCGACGTCGGCCCTCTGCCCCGCCACCGTGGCGAGGCGGACGTGGTAGCGCCGCGATTCCCGCGAGGTCACGCACCTCATCAGCGGGGCGGCGAGTTCGCGGTGGTCGGAGCCGGACTCCCACCGCTGGAAGTGCTCGGCGCTCTCCCACTCGCTGGTGATGACCCAGTCCCCGACGTCGGTGGTCGACTGGCACAACTGGTCGCCGAGATACCCGTCCACCCGCGCCACCTGGTGGCGGATCTGCTTGTAGGCGCTCAGGAACCGGTCTTCGGCGCCCTCCCGGACACGTAACCGGAAGATCACCCGCAGCCTGCGTTCACCCCGCTCGGACCCGGTCGCGCGATGATCGTTCGTCAGTGCCAAGACGCCTCCTCGGAACGCACCGGAAATGCCGATCACGTGTCCAGTCAGGGAACGATGGTCGATTCGCGACCCCGCATCCGCAACCGGTGGAGCACTCGATGGGTTTCATTCACCTGAAGGGGGCGTTTCCACGACAGGGATTCGCACCAAAGGGTGATGGGCGACCGGTCAGGACACCGGGTCCGGGTAGGACGCGATGCGGCACGCCTTCTGCGTGACCGCAGCGGGCACACCGCCCTCGGCCAGCATCCGACGGCACGTCCGCACGTCCTCCGCCCTGCCGGTCTTCGCGATCTTGCACGCCTTGATGACCGACTCGGTCGCGGGGAAACCCGATTCCATGACGTGGTCGATGCAGATGCCGGGATCGGCGTGGGCGGGGGCCGCGGCGAACGCCGAGAAGGCCGCCGCGGCCAGCACGGAGCAGGCCAACGCGGACACACGTGACATCACCGGTGATAGCGCACGCAACATCGGGTCGTCCCTTCATCGTCGCGCTCGGCTCGGTGCCGGGCGTAGGCCAAGGTTGTCCGTGCGTTCGGCCAGCGAAACGATTTCGGCCGCGAGTCCTTCTATGGTGTGCTTCTCCACTCGGTCGGGTCGAGTCGATCGCTGCGCTGCGTGCACCACAACGGCTTCCGGACCATCCGACCCACCACAGTGGAGTGTCGGACGTGATCAGCGCGGTCGATCGACTTCGGGGAAGCCCGCGCGGCCGTCCTGGCCGGTGGTGATTTGATAGCGGGCATGGGCGACCTGGACCTCCGACGACTGCGGTACTTCCTCGCGCTGGCCGGGGAGCTGAACTACGGCCGGGCCGCCGAGGCCCTGCACATCGCGCAGCCCGCGCTGAGCCGCTCGATCGCCACCCTGGAACAGGAACTCGGCGTCCCGCTGTTCGAGCGCTCGCGGTCGGGGACGCGCTTGGCGCCCGCCGGTGAACTCCTGCAAGAGGAAGCGCGGGAGTTGTTGCGGGCCGCCGCGGCGTTGCAGCGGCGCGTGCGCCTCCACGAGCGCGGCACCCGCAGGCTGAGCATCGGGTTCACCCCCGGCCTGATCGTCACGCCGGTGGTCCGCCACCTGCGGGAGAAGTGGCCGGAACTCCAGGTGGACCTGGTCCGCACGTCGTGGACCGACCAGGTCGACTCCCTGCGCGACGGCCGGATCGACGCGAGCTTCGCCCACCGGCCGTTCGACGACGACGGCCTGGCCGTGACGGACCTGTTCACCGAGCCCCGGCTCGTCGCCCTCCCGAGCGACCACGACCTGGCGGGCTCCGCCCGGCTCCTCCTCGCCGACCTCGCGGGCGAGGTCCTGCTGCAACCGACCGCCGCCGTACCCGAGTGGCCCGGCGCGACGACACCCCCGGTGGCACCCGCGAACGACGGGGACGAGACGTCCGCGTACTCGCCGTCGGTCGAGGTGAAGCTGGAACTCGTGGCCGCCGGACGCGGGATCGTGATCATGCCCGCGTCGACGACCCGCTACTACCACCGGCCGGACATCGCCTACGTCCCCGTGTCCGACCTGCCGGACACGGGGGTCTCGCTCGTGGTCGAGGCGCGGCGCCGCTCGGACCAACTCCGCGAACTGGTGGAGATCGCCCGGACCACCTTCGCCGCTGATGCCGGTCCGGCATCACCTGAGAACGAACCGGTCTTGGACCGCGGCACGACCGCACGCGCACGCTGAGGGACGTCCCCAGCGGAAGGAAGTCCCTTGTCCCCCACGTCCACCACCCGCGTCGTCGTCCTCGGTGGCACCAGCGGCATCGGCCTGGCCGTCGCCCACCTCGCGGCCGGTACCGGCGCGCGGGTCGTCGTCGGGTCGCGCACCGCCGAACGCGCGAGCGGCGGGCTGCCGTCCGGTGTCACCGCCAGGCCGGTCGACGTCACGTCCCCCGAGTCGCTCCGGGAGTTCTTCGACCACGTGGGCGAGTTCGACCACCTCGTCTACACGGCGGGCGACGACCTGGTCCGGGTCGCGGTCGCCGACTACGACCCGGACCAGGCCCGGCGGTTCTTCGACGTCCGCCTGTTCCACGCGCTGGACGGCGTGCGCGCGGCGCTGCCCACCCTGAGCCCCTCCGGCTCGATCACGCTGACCAGCGGCGCCGCCGCGTACCACGGCGGTCCAGGTCGCCTGCTCGGCGCCGCGGTGTCCGGCGCGATCATCTCCGCGGCGCGCTCGCTCGCGATCGAACTGGCACCGGTCCGCGTCAACGTGGTGGCGCCCGGCCTGGTGCGCACGCCGCTGTGGTCGGCCATGGCGGAGGACGACCGGCGGAAGATGTTCGAGTGGGCGGGGAAGGAGACCCTGCTGGGCCGGATCGCGGACCCCGACGACGTCGCGAAGGCCTACCTCCACCTGATGGACCAGGCCCACACGACGGGAACGGTGTCGTTGGTCGACGGAGGGTCCCGCCTGGCCTGACCGCGTCGACGGCCGGTGGTGGCACCGGGATCCGGGCAGGGAAAGTGTCGGATCCCGGTGCCACCGGCCGCTATCCGGTGTAGCGGGCGTCCGTGCCGTACAGCTCCCTGGTGAACGAGGAGATGTAGCTGGCAACGTTGGAAGCGCCGAGGTTGTAGGTCAGGTAGACGCCGTAGCCCTCGCTCACCGTTCGCCTCGCGAGGCTCGCGGCGGTGCTGGTGGGCGTCGAGCTGATCTGGACGGCCGCGGGCGAGAGCCTGGACTTGGGGAGGGCGATGGCGGGCACGCCCCACGTGCCGTAGTAGGGGTTCCAGGCGTAGTCGAACTTCGACGTGATGTCGACGCCCCCGTACGACAGGCGGGACGCCGCCGGGCCGATGTTGTACAGCGTGATGAGCTTGTTCGGCATCGCCGCGCGCAGCGCCGTGACCAGGTAGACGAACGAGCTGGCGTTCGGCTGGCCGGTGCCGTTCTTGCCGTACTCCGAGTACTCGTCGTCGAAGTCGATGCCGTCCAGGCCGTACCTGGTCACGGTGTCCGCCAGTTGCCTCGCGAACGCCTCGGCCGACTGCTTCGTCGGGAAGTTGGCGAACCCGGCGCCCTCGTGGTTGCCCAGGATCGACAGCGTGACCTTGATCCCCTTGGCCTGCAACGGGCGGACCTCGGTGGCCACGTTGTCCAGCACGCGCTGCACGTTCGGGTTGAAGTACAGGTAGGCCGACTTCGTCGTGACGTTGTAGTTGATGTTGGCGGCGAAGATGACGCCGATGTCGAAAACGTTCCCGCTGCCGTTGGCCAGCGCGTACTTGCCCACGTTCAGCATGCTGTTGTTGTTCACCTCGACGTACGCCACGGAGACCGGCCCGGTCTTCGCGAGCGCGCTCGCCGCCGTCGCCGTGGTCCCGCTGGTCATCAGCACGGCCGCCGCTACGAGCGCTCCTATTCGACGAACTCCGAACACCATCGATCAACTCCCGTCGACTGGGGTTGGCAGGGTCATCACGATCAGCGAACCAGCAGCGAAGTCCGACCGTCCACGTGTCCCGACACGTCTGTCCGGTGAGTTGTCCGTTCACCCCGGAGCGCCGTCGACCGGGGTGTGGCAGTCTGCGCGGTGTGCGCGTGGCCGTAGTCGCAGGTGCCGATCCCGGCCATGTCTTCCCGGCCATCGCGTTGTGCCTGAGGTTCGTCAAGGCGGGCGACGACCCGACCCTGTTCATCTCCGACCGCTGGGTCGACGCCGCCGCGGGCGCGGGAATCACGACGATCAGCCTGGCGGGCATGGCGCCCGGCCGGGAGCTGGACCTCGGTCGCGCGCTGTACGGACGGGCCGCCGTGCTGGCGCGGTCGCTCGCGCCGGAACTGGCGGCGTTGGCGCCGGACCTGGTGGTGTGCGACGTCCTCGCGCAGGGCGGTGTCATGGCCGCGGAACTGCTCGGGGTGCCGTGGGCGAAGCTGTCACCGCACCCGCTGTACGAGCCGTCGAGGGGCCTGCCGCCGCTCGGCAGCGGGCTCGCCGTCGGGGTCGGCGCGTCGGGCAGGCTGCGCGACGTAACGCTGCGGGCGGCCACCGCCAGGTCGATCCGCCAGGGGGACCGGCAGCGGGCCCGTGCGCGCCGGAGCATCGGGCTGAAGGCGCGTGACCGCGGGCCCGTGGCTCGGTTGATCGCGACGCTGCCCGCGCTGGAGGTGCCGCGCCCGGACTGGCCGGACAACGCGCGCGTGGTCGGACCGCTGCTGTGGGAACCGACCCGGCGGAGGCTGACCCCGCCGCCGGGTGACGCCCCGCTGGTGGTGGTCGCCCCGTCGACGGCGTCGTCGGGCGCGGTCGGCATGGCCGAGCTGGCGCTCACCGCGTTGCGCGGCACGGGAACGCGGGCGGTGGTGTCGACGTTCGGCGACGAGCCGGACGGTCTGCCGCCGTGGGCGCGGGCCGGTCTGGGCAGGCAGGACGAGATGCTCCGCGAGGCGTCGGTCGCGGTGTGCGGCGGCGGGCACGGCCTGCTCGTCAAGGCGTTGCTGGCCGGGGTGCCGGTCGTGGTGGTGCCCGGCGGCGGCGACCAGTGGGAGCTGGCGAACCGGGTGGCCCGCCAGGGCAGCGGGGTGGTCGTGCGCCCGTCCACGGCGGACGCCCTGCGCGCGGCGGTGGTGCGGGTGCTGGGCGATCCGCGTTTCGCGGCCGCCGCGACGACGGCCGCGGCGACCGCATCCGACGTCCACGACCCGGTCCAGGTGTGCCGCGCCGCGCTCGCCGGTCGCTGAACGCCCCACAGGAACCGTTACGCACAGCGATTACCGATGCGGACCGTCGGCGCGCGCGTCATGTCTCGACGGCCGAACCTGACCGCTTCAGCAACCCCGCACGACCAGCACGTCTCACTGGTGGTAGTTTTTTTGCTACCATGCGCACACGGGACAACGCGGGCACCACTTCCTGCCCATCACCGAGCCTGCCGCCCACCAGCGGACCGACGTCACCGACAGTGACCTCACGCGGGGCAGGCGGGGAGGCGTGACCACCGGCATCGCCGCGCGCGA
Source organism: Umezawaea endophytica (assembly GCF_025061645.1). GTDB lineage: Bacteria > Actinomycetota > Actinomycetes > Mycobacteriales > Pseudonocardiaceae > Umezawaea > Umezawaea endophytica. Next base: position 295,515 of record NZ_JANYMP010000003.1, read on the forward strand.
GCAGGTCCACCGCCTGACCGTCGCGGGCTACGACTTCGCGTGCCGCGTGCGCACCGCCTCACGGCCTTCGCCGAGCACGCCGATCGTCCTGCTCGGCGGCGCCCTGATGGACATGCACGACTGGGGCCAGGTCGAGGCGCGCCTCCCCGCCGACGCCACGGTCCTCACCTTCGACCTGCCGGGCTTCGGCAGCGCGTCGCGGCTCGACGACGTCACCGCCACCGGCTACGAGATCCAGGCCGAGGCCGTGCTCGTGGCACTGGACCACCTGGGCATCGGCCGGGTCGATCTGCTGGGCTACTGCTACGGCGCCGGACTGGCCTGCCTGCTGGCGGACCGCCACGCCGACCGGGTCGCGCGGGTAGCACTGTCCAACGTGTGCGAGGAACTCCCGCCGGAAACGCTGGAACTGCTGACCCTGGCGGTGGACTTGGTGGAACAGGGCCGCATCGCCCACCTGTGCGAGGTGATCTGCGAGCGCACCCTGGGCCCGCGCGACCGGCGGGCCCTCGCCGAGGCGATCACCCCCGGAGTCCAGGACGCGCTCCGGCTGCCGCACACCGCCGCGACGCTGCGCCGAGGCCTCAACGCGCACTCCGCCGTGATGCGGAACGCCCGCCGGATCACCGCCCCGCTGCTGGTGGTCTGCGGGCAGCACGACGTGTTCACGCCCGCGCGAGCCGGGCTGGACCTCGCCGCGGGCCACGGGACGGCGCGGGCCGTGGTGCTCGACACCGGTCACACGCCGCTGCTCGAAGACCCCGAGGCCTTCGTCGCCCACGTCATGGGTCATTTCACCTCGCCCTGACACGAAGCAGTCGCCCGCGGGTCCGGGAACCGCCCTCACCCGATGACAGGAAGTCGATGCACATGGCAACACCAGTCGGTTCCCCGCACGCCACGGCCACCGATCACGTGGACCTCGTCGCGCGGCCGAGCCGTGACCGCGCGGAGGTCGTCGACATCCTCACCGCCGCGTTCGCCGACGACCCGGTCTACACCTGGGCGATCCCCCGCACCCTGACCGACCGCGAGCGCTTCCTGCGCGCCTACCTGCGTGCCGAGGTGGACCTGGCGCTGGACCACGGTGGCACCGCCGCGGTGTCCGCGGACCGCACCGGTGCCACCGTGTGGTACTCCCCCGACACCGCGCCGGGACCTGAGGCGTGCCAACGGTTCCGCGACCGGGTCACCGCGACCACCGGCCCGGCCAACGAGCGCTGCCTGCACCTGGCCCGGATCCAGCCCGCCGACCCCGCCACGCTGCCGCGCCACGTCTACAGCGCTTTCACCGGCGTCCTCCCCCAGGCACAGGGCAAGGGGACCAGCATCGGCCTGGCGCTGGCCGTGATCACCTCCTGCCTCGACCACGGCGCGGGCATGTTCGCGGTCGCCACCTCCGCCCGCAACGCGGCGCTGTGGAACCGGTACGGCGCCTACCAGTGCGCCGACACCATCCCGCTCCCCGACGACCGGACCGGCCTCATCCCGATCCTCATCGACCCGGACAGGATCGAGGACACCCTCACCCAACTGCACGACTTCGCCGCGCAACGGGATCGGCGCGCACGGACGTGACCCGTCACCGTCCCGGTGCCCGGTGCGGAGAAGCGTGCACCCACCAGGCGAGCGGGAGCGCGACCAGCACCACCGCCTGGATCGCGAGCAACGACGCGACGATGCCCCAGCGGTCCGCCACCAGACCGGCGCCCAGTGCGATGAGCGCGTAGAGCACGCTGCCGAGCAGCGACGCGAGCGATCCCATCGTCGCGCGTTCCCGGTCGGTGAACTCGCGCTGCAACAACGTCTGCTGGGCGATCGTCGACACGCCGTAGGCCGGTGACCCGAGCAGCACGGGCGAGAACACCGTGGGTTTGACCAGTGCCACGAAGTTCACCACGTTGTCGAACAGCTCACCGAACAGCAGGGTCCGGGCCGCTCCCACCCGGCCGATCACCCGACCGCTGACGCGGAAGCCGACGAAGGCCACGCCGTGGCCGAAGGTGCGCCACAGTCCCAGCGCCCAGAGCGACCACAGCCCCGCCACGAAAACGGGCGACAACTGGGCCGCGCTCTCGCCGCCGTGGCGAAGCGCCGACACCAGGGTCATCCGGCGCAGCACCGGATTGCGGCGGATGCCGCGCAGCGCCGATCCGAGGTGCACCAGCACGGTCGACTCCAGCGGGCCGTGCACCCGCGGTTCCCGCACCCGCAACGCGACGAGCACGCACAACACCTGCGGCACGACCGACAGCACGACCACCGCACGCAGCGACCACGCGCCGGCGACCACGCCACCCAGGGGCGCCGCCAGTGCGAGCGCGATCTGGAACATCGAGTTCACCCGGCCCGAGTGCCGGGGGAACTCCTCCTCCCGACCGGCTTCGAGCAGCGTGTCGTAGAGCAGGGACTCGTTGTTGCCGCTCCACAGCGAGGTGGCCAACCCCTCCAGCACGACAGCCGCCAGGAGCAGGCCGTAACCCGGAGCGCAGGCGTACCCGAGGTGAGCGGCCACCATGACGACGGCACCGGCGATCATCGTGCCGCGTCGGCCGAGGCGGTCGGAGACCACCCCGGTCGGGACTTCGAATGCCGCCGAGGACAGCATCTTCGCCGCCAGGAGGCTGGTCGCGGCGGTGAAGGAACCGGTGACCTGCGCGAAGTAGATGACCATGATCGGCCCGTACAGGCGGAAGTCGCCGAAGAAGTTGAACCAGCTCAGCAGGCGGACGTTCCGGTCGACGGCGCGACCGGTGGAATGACGAGCGGACACAGCAGAACTCCCGGAGGGCGAACGAAGACGCCGAAGAGCGCCAAGGGCCGGTGATGACGTGTCACCTCGCCCCCGGCGACCGGGATGTGCGCTGACTTCACTGCTGCGCGCGCGGCACTACCGGCCCGCGACCGCGGTCACCTGGGGCGAGCGGAAGCCCCGGTCATCGTGGTGGCCATCAGTTCTCCTCGATTCCCCAGCCGGACGGAATTCCGCGACTCTAGCGACCGGACGACCTCCGTGTCCGCTGGATTCACGGGCACGACGGACAGCCGCCTCACCCCGTGCCGGGTGCCGTGGACCTGTGGCGCAGCAGGTGTTCGACGAGTCGGTCCCTGGCCAGGGCGAGGTGGCGCCGGTACGTGCCGTAGGGCACTCCCAGCCGTCGGGCGGTCGCCTTGTGGGTGCGGGAAGCCGAGAGGTACGTCGCGGTCAGCACCTCGTGCGCCTTCACGCCCGCCGGATCGACCCGCATCGCGTCCAGGGCGGCCGTGAAGGTGGCGCGCAGGTCGGTCACGGGGTCGGTCGACTTCCGCGGCACGAGGCGTGAGCGCAGCAGGACGTTGGTCGCGAACTCGCGCGGAGTGCGCCACGTGCGCAGCGCCTCGACCACGCCCTCCTCGAACGCGACGCGCGACAAGCCGTCGGCGCGGTCGTCGGCCGGGCTGGACGGGGTTCCCGGCCATCCCGCAACGGGTTCGGCCAGTGCGCGGGCCCGGTGTTCCACCCACTCCTCCACCGGTTGCCGCCGCCAGTCCCTGCCGAAGACGTGCTGCTCCCGGCCGCCCACGTCCACCGTCACGACCTCGATCAGCCCGGCTTCGGCGAGGTACCGCCGCCACCGCTCGGCGTCCTCGAAGACGGTGAACGTGACCGCGCGCCCGCGGGTCCTCATCTCGGCCGCGATGGTGCGCCTGCTGATGAGGTCCATGAGGGGTGAGGGCCGCTGGTGCCTGCCGGGCTGCACGGCGAAGCGGCGGATGCCCAGGTGCTCGCCGCGCCCCAGCGGGGCGACCGCCTGCACGAAGTCCCACAGCGCCGCGATCAGCGGGTCCTCGGCCCGGTCCTCGGGCAGTGGCGCCTCCAGCCGCAGGATGGCCATGAACGCGACGGGCGTCGAGCGGCCCGAGTACCGGTAGACGCGGAAACCCTGCGGCTGGCGGCGAACCCAGTGCGCGACGGCCTGCGCGGACCCCTGCCCCTCCGCTTCCTCCGCCATGCGCAGGACGTCGGGCACGTCGTCCGGGCGCAAGGGGGTGTCCTCGACGTGGGGGTGCGCCCGCCAGTCGTACAGGTCGTCCACAGCGCTTTGGTCGCGGAACAGGAACATCCACTCCGCGACCCGCAGCAGCGCGTCGTCCTCCGAGGCGCCGCGAACGGCGTGCAGGCACGCGATCGAGATCCCCACGCGCACGTCCTCGTACCGCTCGGGGTCCCGCCAGCGCAGGTCGGCCGCGAGCGTGGTCCGCACCGCGTCGTGCGGGTGCAATCCTTCCGGGGTGGCCTCGATGTACGGGAGCTGGCGCAGCCAGGGGAACACCGTCGCGGTGTCCTCGTCACCGAGCACCGCGCGCAGCAACGACTCCCGCGTGACGTAGGCCTGCGCGACGACTTCGAGGGCACGTCGGTGAGCCGTGCTCGGCAGTTCACCCACCAGCCGTTCGACCAGGGTGGTCAGCACGTTGCCCGTCGGAGTCCACAGCGGACTCGCGCCCAACGTCTCGGCGGGCACGGAGGCGGCGAGCGAGAGCACGAGCGGGCTGCCCCCGGCGAAGGCGACGATGGCGCCACGCCGCTCGGCCGCGACACCGCGAGCAGCGAGCAGGGCGTCGGACTGCGTGACGTCGAGCGGTCGCACGGCGAGGTCGGCGAAGAGCCCCGCCCAGCCGGGGTCCACCGACCAGTCGGCTTCGGGGGCGGCCCTGCTCGCGAGGACGACGAGCGCCCCTTCGGCGAGCCGGAGCAGGAAGGTGTCGCGCAGCCACGGTTCGAGCGGCTGGCAGTGCTCGAAGGAGTCGATGAGGAGCACCGCGCCGGGCGCGGCGCACGCGGGCGCGGCGGTTTCCTCGATGCGGCGCGGATCCGCGTCGAGGAAGCGCGCGTCGATGTGCACGACGAGACGGCCTGCGGCCTCCGCCTGGCGGGCGGCGTAGCGCAGCAGCGAGGACTTGCCGATGCCGCCGGGACCGTGGAGGTACGCGACGAGCGGGGCGTTCGCCTCCCCCGTGAGCATCCGGTCGAGCACCGCCCGCTCCGACTCCCTGCCCACCAGCGCACCGGCCCGCGCCGCGGCCAGTCTGCTCGCCAGTCCCGTCGCACCCACTCCGCGCTCCTGTCGTCGGGTCCGTGTTCCGTGGAGTGGACGAACGTTAAGCCATCCGGATGATCCGGCGCGGGCAGGGCTGGGCACGGGTGAGCACCGCGGGACGTGGAGACCGGACAGCGGTGGGACGCAAGATCCGGGGGCACGAGGACGGCCCCGCCTCCGGTGACGGACACCACTTACTTCGAATTCTAAGCAAGTGGTAGCTTAACCCTCAGATGCTTCGAACTCGAAGCAAGCCCCACTCGAACGAAGGCAGGCCCCCGATGAAGGCAGTGCGTTTCCACGGTTTCGGCGACCCCGACGTCCTCCACTACGAAGACGTCGACATCCCCGCACCAGGCGCTGGACAGGTCCGCCTCCGCGTCGCCGCGACCTCGTTCAACCCCATCGACGCCGGCGTCCGCGCAGGCAACATGCAAGGCCCCATGCCGGTGGCACTGCCCCACACGCCCGGCCGCGATGTCGCCGGCACGGTCGACGCGCTCGGCGAGGGCGTTGACGGCCTGACGGTCGGTGACCAGGTCATCGGGTTCCTGCCGATGACCGACGACGGAGCCGCAGCCGAGTACATCCTGGTACCAGCCGACATCCTGACCCCGGCACCGACCAGCATCCCGCTCCCGGACGCCGCCGCACTCCCAGTGGTCGGCCTGACCGCGTGGCAGGCGCTCTTCGACCACGGCGGCTTGGCTGCCGGGCAGCGCGTGCTGATCAACGGCGCGGGCGGAGCGGTCGGCGGCTACGCCATCCAACTGGCCAGGTGGGCCGGAGCGCACGTGACCGCGACCGCCAGCCCGCGCACCGGCGAGCGCGCCAAGACCTACGGCGCCGACGAGATCGTCGACCACACCACCACCGCGCTGTCCACCGCCGTGACCGAACCGGTCGACGTCGTGCTCAACCTCGCCCCAGTCGCCCCCGAACAACTGGCCGCACTGACCACCCTCGTCCGCCCCGGCGGGGTCGTCGTCAACACCACGGTGTGGATGCCCGCACCCACCGACGAAGACCGCGGCGTACGCGGCATCAACCTCTTCGTCCGCAGCGACGCCGAACAGCTCTCCCGACTCGTGAAGCTGGTCGACAGCGGCGACCTGCACGTCGACATCGCCCAGCGGGTACCCCTGGCCGACCTGCCCGCACTCCACGCACAAGCCGCCACAGGCCCGCTACCGGGCAAAGTCGTCGTCCTCGTGCCCGGCGCCTAACGTCCTGCTCAAGTCGATCCGAACGGTCACGCGCGATCGGGCTTGGCGACCGCGGCCGACAGGTTGACCTCGACCGCGGCGAGCGCGTCCATCAGCGGGTTCAGCGTGGTCGAGGGCAGGTCGCCGACGGTCGAGGCCTCCAGGTCGTGCCACATCCGTTCGATCGCCGCCCGCATGGCGTCGCCAGCGGACGTGGAGGACACCAGGGTGGCCCGGCCGTCGGCGGGATCGGGTGCCCGCTCGACCAGGCCCGCCTTCTCCAGGCGCTGCACCATCCTGGTGATGGTCGCCGAGTCGGAGTCGAGCACGGCGATCAGTTCGGTCTGGCGCACCGGGCCGGAGTCCCACAGGTGCATGAGGAGCAGTTCCTGACCGCGGTGCAGGCCCAGGTCGCGCAGCAGGTGACCGGCCAGCATCCGGTGCAGCCGGACCACCCGGAACAGCGCATGGCTCACGGGCCCGCGCAGCGCCGCGTTCGGGAGCTTCCTCGTACCTCGTTCTCGGGACACGGGTCAATGCTCCCCGTCCATCCCGGACGGCCGCACGAGGCGCCCCAGCACCGTGGTCCAGCTCACAATCCCCCTCGGAATTCTCCGCCAACTTACCTGTTTAACTAGGCAAGTCGCCGCACAGGCGCGTCGACACCGCAGAGGGAGTTCTCGTGAGCGACAAGAAGATCATCGCGGTGCTGGGTTCGACAGGCGCTCAGGGCGGAGGCCTGGTCAGGGCCATCCTGGACGACCCCGACGGCCCGTTCACCGCGCGGGCCATCACCCGCGACGCGGGCACGGCGAAGGCCCGCGCGCTGGCCGAACGCGGCGCCGAGGTGGTGGAGGCGAGCCTGGAGGACGAGGACTCGCTGCGCCGGGCGTTCGAGGGCGCCCACGGCGTCTACGTGGTGACCAACTTCTGGGAGTCCTTCTCCGCGGACGTCGAACTGGCGCAGGCCGCGACGGCCGCGCGCGCCGTCAAGGCGGCCGGTGTCGCCCACGTCGTCTGGTCGACGCTGGAGGACACGCGCGACGTGATCCCGGTGTCCGACCCGCGGGTGCCGGTCCTGCAAGAGCGCTACACGGTCCCCCACTTCGACGCCAAGGCCGAGGCGGACGCGTTCTTCCGCGATTCCGGCGTCCCGACGACCTACCTGCGGACCACGTTCTACTGGGAGGGGTTCACCCAGGGCTCCGGGCCGACGCGGGGCGAGGACGGGCGGCTCGTGCTGACGCTGCCGATGGGCGAGGCCAGGCTGGCGGGTGTCGCGGCGGAGGACATCGGTCGCACCGCCTACGGCATCTTCGCCGCGGGCCAGGAGTACGTGGGCAAGACCGTGAGCATCGCGGGTGACCACCTGACCGGCGAGCAGTACGCCGCCGCGTTCGCCGACGCGCTGGGCGAGCCGGTCGACTACCGACCCCTCACCCACGACCAGCTCCGCTCGCTGGGAGTGCCCGCGGGCGAGGAACTCGGCAACATGTTCCAGTTCTACGTCGAGGGCGAGCAGGACTTCGTGGGCGCACGTGACCTGGACCGGGTCCGCGCCCTCAACCCGCGCTTGCAGTCCTTCCGCGGCTGGCTGGACGAGCACGTCGAGGCGGTCAAACCCGCATGACCAGCGTCGACAGTCGACAGGCGGAGAACCTCTACCTCACCGGACGGACGGCGCTGATCACCGGCGGATCGCGCGGGATCGGCGCGGCCGTCGCCCGCCGACTCGCGCACCACGGCGGCTCCGTCGCCATCACCTACTCCACGTCGTCCACCGCGGCCGACGAGGTGGTCGCCGACATCGTCGGCCGCGGTGGGCGCGCCCTCGCGCTCCAGGCGGACAACGCCGACCCCCAGCAGGTCCGGACGGCCGTGGCGCGCGTCGTCGAGGAGTTCGGCGGACTGGACGTCCTGGTCAACAACGCGGGTATCGGCGTGTTCGCCGCCACCGGGCAACTGGACCTGGACGACTTCGACCGCGTGGTCGCGGTCAACGTGCGCGGCACGTTCGTCACGGTGCAGGCCGCGCTGCCGCACCTGGGGCCGGGGTCCCGGATCATCACGACCGGCAGCGTGTTCGCCGACCGCAACCCGTTCCCGGAGATGGCGGTCTACGCCATGACCAAGGCGGCGCTCGCCGGGCTGAGCCGCGGACTGGCGAGGGAACTCGCGCCGAGGGACATCACGGTCAACATTGTCCAGCCGGGCGCGGTGGACACCGAGACCAACCCCGCCGACGGCCAGGCGTCGCGGACGATGCTGCCCGCGACACCGGTCGGCCGCTACGGGACGGCCGAGGAGATCGCGGGTCTCGTCGCCTACCTGGCGAGCCCGGAGGCCGCGTTCCTCACGGGTGCGACGATCAACGCCGACGGCGGCTTCTCCACCTGACCGAAAGCCGGTGCCCGGACGACTCGTCCGGACACCGGCTTTCGGTTCGGGTGGACCTGGAGTCGTCTACTCCGGCTGCGCCACCTCCGCGTCGGTCAGCGCACGGCCGACCACCTCGACGTCGTCGATCGCGCCCTGCCAGAAGTCGACGTTGCGGCCCTCGTACTTGGCCCGGCCGACCGTGAACGCGCCGGTGCTGACGAGCGCCGGTCCGGCAGGCGCGGTCGCGACCTTCACCCCGTCGACGTAGAGCCTGATCTCGTTGCCCGCGCGGACACCGGTCAACTCGTACCAGCGGCCTACCTCCGGCACGACCTCGAACCGCGCCCGGTTGCCGCCGGGCGTGCTGAACAGGAACCCGCCCTGCCCGTACTGCAAGTAGAACGGGTTCTCCCGCTCCCGGCCGTCCTGGCTCACCGCGGTCTGGTAGTTGTCGGGCACCGCGTCCAGCCGCACCCTCGCCGACACCGTGTAGTCACCGGTGGTGTCGACGACCGGGCCGTAGGTGTCCGCGGACCCGCCGGAGAACCGCACCGCGCCGTCCTCGAACACGGCGCCGGTGGGGGTGAGCGTCAGCGGGTTCTTGCCGCCACTGGAGTCCTTCGCCGTGACTCCCCTGCGCTCGTCGAGGTTCCACTCGCCGCGCCCGGCGTACGGGTAGGGCTTGCCCGCGTTGGCCCCGGCCTCGATCACCCGCCGGTTGATCTCACGGACGGGACCTGGATCGACCTTGATGCGCTTGCGGTCGTAGGTCCACAGGCCGTTCAGCTCGCCCTCCAGGTCGGTGACCTGCGTGTAGATCGACGCGGACAACTCCTGGTGGGCCTGGCCGAGGTAGAACGTGCGGGTGTTGTCGACGTACTTCGCCGTCAGCGCCGCCTTGTTCGCCGTGCCGCTGTAGATCGCGATCGGGTTGCCCGGCCACTGGTGGCCCGGCGTGCGCAGGGTGAAACCGCCGTGCTCACCGTCCATCACGACGCGCTTGCCGTCCGGACGGGCCGGGTCGGTGTTGTTGTAGTCGTGGTGGTCGATGACGTCGCCCCTGCCCGAGTCGCCCTTGGAGTCGCAGCAGTTCACCCCGCTGTGGGCGCTGACGATCCGGCTGGGGTCGGCGGCCTTGACGTCGTCGGCGATCTGCCCGGTGGCGGTGCGGTCCCACTCGCCCCAGCCCTCGTTGAACACGATCCAGGCGTAGATGGACGGGTGGTTCTGCATCTGCCGCATCATCTCGCGGCTCTCGGTGAGGAAAGCCTGCTGCGCCACGGGGTTGCTGCCGTTCTCGACGGACACGAAGTCCTGCCACACCAGCAGTCCCAGCCGGTCCGCGTGGTAGTACCAGCGGGCGGGCTCGATCTTGATGTGCTTGCGGACCGCGTTGAACCCGAGGTCCTTCTGCGCCTTGAGGTCGAACACCAGCGCGTCGTCGCTGGGCGCGGTGTTCAGGCCGTCCGGGTAGAAGCCCTGGTCCAGTTGCATCAGGTTGAAGATCGGCTGACCGTTGAGGGTGAGCTTCGGCGTGCCGCCGACGTTCGCGATGCCGGTGGAGCGCATGCCGAAGTAGCTCTTGACCCGGTCCCCGCCCAGCCTGACCTCCAACTGGTACAGGTACGGGTCGTCCGGCGTCCACAGGTGCGGGTTCGGCACCGGCAGCACCAGGGGCGAGTTCGCCGGTCCGGTGACCGTGCCGACCTGCCTGCCGCGCGCGTCCTTGGCGACCGCCGTGACGGTGGCGTTCCCGGCGGACTTGGCGGTGATGGCCAGCGTGCTCGTGGTGAGGTCCGGGGTGGTCTTGATCTCGTCGATCCCCTGGTCCGCCACGGGTTCCATCCACACCGTCTGCCAGATGCCCGACGACGGCGTGTAGAAGATGCCACTGGGGTTGCGCGACTGCTTGCCCTTGGGCTGGTACGGGCCGGTGGTGTCGGTGACCGCGACGACGATCTCCTGCTCGTTGCCCCGCTTGAGCGCGTCGGTGATGTCCGCGCTGAACGCCGTGTAGCCACCGGAGTGCTCGGCGACGAGCTTGCCGTTCACCCACACCTTGGCCTCGTGGTCGACCGCGCCGAAGTTGAGCTTGAGGCGCTGCCCGTCACCGACGCGCCAGTCGCGCGGGACGGAAACCGTGCGGCGGTAGAACATGTGGTCCTCGTGCCGCTCCAGCCCGGAGAGCTGCGACTCGATCGGGAACGGCACGATCACCTTCTCCGGCAGCTTCGCGCCGAACGTCGGCTGCTGGCCCGCCTTGGCGGCGGAGAACTCCCACGGCCCGTTGAGGTTGACCCACTTCTCGCGCTCCAACTGCGGCCTCGGGTACTCCGGCAGCGGGTTGCGCGTGTCGACCTTCTCGCCCCACGGCGTCCTGAGGCGTTCGACCGAGGTGTTCGTGACGGTGCGCGCGGTCTTCGCGACCTTCTTGCCGTCCACGGCCAACGCGCCCGCGCCGTCGTAGTAGATCCTGATCCGCTGGCTCTTCAGCACCTCCTCGGCCAACCGGACCGTGACCCGGCCGCGGTTCGCGGTGATCCGCGAGATCGGCATCGGCGTCGCGTCGACCTCGATCCGCAGGTGGTCCTTCAAGTCGCCGGTGCCCGAGACGCGGCCGTCGAAGTCCGCGGTGAGGGTGCGACCGTTCTCGGAAACGCTCGCCGTGCGCGGCACGACGTCGAAGTCCGACGGTGGTGTGAACGCGGACAGCGGCACGATCTGCTTCGGGGTGTTCGCGCTGGACCAGCGCAGGAACATGTTGGCGCCGCCGGTGTCCTGGAACATCTCCAGCTTGAAGTCGTACTGGCGTCCCGCGGTCAGCGTGACCGGCGCGCTGGTCTGCTCCCTGTCCCAGTCCGGGACCCAGTGGTCGATGACGGGTTGGCCGTCGATCAGCACGCGGAACCCGTTGTCACCGATGGCGTGGAACGTGTAGTCGCCGGTCTGCGGCACCGCGATCTGCCCGGTCCAGCGGGCGGTCGTGTGCTCGGTGCGCCCCGCGAGGAACCCGAACACCGACGTCAGGTCCGAGTGGTTGACCTCCCAGTCGAGCGTGGTGCCCGCGAGGGTCGCGAAGTCGCGCGCGCCCGGCGCGGACATGCTGAAGTACTCGCCTTTCAAGCCGTGCACGACCTCGGCGGCTCCCGCGGGTGGTGTACCGGGCGCGACGCCCAGCGCCAGCAGCAGGGCGACGAGTACGGGGGCGACTCTCCTCATCGGTGAGATTCCCTTCGAGTCTACAACGTTGTAAAAACCCTCCTCCCCATCAACGCACGTCGATCGGACTCCTATCTACTGCCGAATGGAGCATCGTCGTCGATCGCGAACGTCCACCGGGCCGATGGCACACCCCGCGCCGGCGTCACGCTTGACGCGAATCACTTCGTGCACTAATAATTCGTGGACAAATGAACTCGACCGAGGAGACCTCGCCATGACGACCACGGAACGCCTCTCACTCGTGACCCCCACCGTCGAGGAGGGCCGCGACCTCGCCATCAAGCTGGCCCGGAGCACCGTCAAGGCGACGCAGCCCGACGCCGAGGTGCGGGCCAGGCTGCGGCCCGTCTACGCCGAGGACCCGCTGGCGCTGGTCGCCATCGCCCACGTGGTCGCCGCGGAGTTCGCTACGATCGCGGCGGCCAACGACTACTGGCGCTAGGACCTCCCATCGCACACCGCCTGCACGACCAGCCCTGCTTCGACCTGTACACGACCGTGCAGGCGATCCAGCGCGCGTACCGGCCGATGCTGGAGCCGCTCGGCCTCACCTACCCGCAGTACGTGGTGATGCTGTCGCTGTGGGAGGCCGACGGCGTGAGCGTCGTGGAGTTGGGCCGTAGCACCCGGCTGGACTCGCCGACGCTGACGCCGCTGCTGAAGCGCCTCCAGGACAAGGGCGTGCTCACCCGCGAGCGGGACGCCTCCGACGAGCGCAGGCTCGTGGTCGCGCTCACCGACGCCGGTCGCGACCTCCAGCGCGCCGCGGCGGACGTCCCCGAGCGGATGGTGTGCGAGGTGGGTCTGTCCGAAGAGGACTTGACGCTGCTGCACCGCTTGTGCGCGGGCATGCGGTCATCGCTGGACCGGAACGGTCAGGCCTCGCGGCCCTGAGCGACCGGGCCCGACGTGCCGCGGACCGAGGAGTCCGTGACGACGGGCCCTTCCTGCCACCCCGGTGGTGTGACACCTGTACCGACCGGCGTCAGCGGGTGGGTCGCGGCTCCTTGACCTGGCCCTCCAGGACCAGCGAGTCGGTCGTGCTCACGAGGTGCGTGAGCATCGCGTCGGCGGCCGCCGCGGCGTCGCCCGCCCGGATCTCGTCGTTGATCCTGCGGTGGTCCTCCAGGGACGCGCCGGGCTGCCCCGTGCGCGTCAGCGACGTCGCGGACGTCCGGTCGAGGGCCTGCCGCATGCTCTCCAGCAGACTGATCAGGATCGGGTTGTGCGAGGCCTTCGCGACGCCCAGGTGGAAGCGCCGGTCGCCCACCAGGCCGGGCTCGCCGGACTCGATCTCCTTCGCCATCTCGTCGAGCGCGGCGTCCAGCTCCGCCAGGTCCTCGGTGGTGGCGTGGAGCGCCGCGAGCCGCGCGCACTGGGTTTCGAGCGCTTGGCGGGTCTCCCAGATCGCGGGGTGGTCGAGGTGGGTCTCGACGAGTTCGGCGGCCAGCAGCCGGATGACGTCCTCGGGGCGCCGCACGAGGTAGATGCCGTCGCCGTGGCGCACCTCGACCTCGCCCCGCGCCCGCAGCGAGGTGATCGCCTCACGGATCGAGGACCGGCCGACCGAGAGCTTGCGCGCGAGTTCCCGCTCCGTCATCAACCGGTCGCCGGGCTGCAACCGGTTGACGTCGATGAACTCCCGCAACCGGTCGGCGACCTGCTCGTAGAGCGGTCGGCGGTCGACGGGACGGATGGGCGCGCTGCCACGCGTCTCCTCGCTCATGACACCCCCACGGCGGCGGAACGACCTCCTCGATCACCAGGTGATCTGGTGGTCTGATCATACTCGCCCGCCGTGGTGCCCGGTGGCGTCCGCCGCCTGAGCGGGAGGGCGCCACCGGGGTTCCGTCAGCCGGTGCCGAAGAAGCGCGCGTACAGGCGACCCGCCGCCTCCGCGGCGTCGGGCAGGTGCGCGGCCGTGTCCGCGAGCAGCGTGGCGCGCTCGCCGCCCACCTCCTCGAGCAGCCGCAGCCGCCGGTCGCTGTCCATCCACCGCACGAGCTGGTCCGACGTGACCTCGGGGTGGAACTGCACCCCGAGGTGCGGCCCCTCGCGGAACGCCTGGACGCACGTTCCGCCCGCCAGGACCGTCGCCGTCGCGGGGGCGGTGATCTCGTCGCCGTGCCACTCGAACCAGGTCCCGCCGAGGACGTCCGCGTACTCCCCGCCGGACGCCTGGACCGGTATCCACCCGCGTTCGACCGTGGCGGCCCTGCGGACGTCACCGCCGAGCAGCCGCGCCAGCAACTGCGCGCCGAAGCAGATCCCGAGCACCGGGGTGCCCAGCGCGATCGACGCCCGCACGAACTCCCGTTCCGCCGCCAGCCACGGGACGCCGTCGTCGTAGGCGGCTTCGCGGCTGCCCAGCACGACGAGGGCGCGGTGCCGCCTCGGGGTCGGCAGGACCCCGGTCGACACGTCGACGACCTCCCACGGGAGACCGTTCGCGGTCAGCCAGGCCCCGAGGTTGCCGGGGCCCGCGTCGACCTGGTGCCGCAGGACGAGCACGACCTCGCGGTGGTCAGCCACGGGTACCTCCCTCGTCGAGGAACGACACCGCTTCGCGGCGGGTGCGGTCCACCGCGACGGAGAAGACGTCCGGCCTGCTGTAGTGGCCCGTCGGGTCGAACGTCAGCCGTTCCCGCCCGACGGCCCGCAGGTCCAGGTCCGCCACGACCAGCCCCTCCTCGCCGACGACGGGCTCCACCACCCACGTCCCGTCGGGTGCCGCGATGCCCGAACCGCCGTCGAACGGCATCTCCGACGAGTTGTCCCGCAGTTCGTCGAGCAGCGGGAAGTCGCTCGGGACGTCGTCGATCGTGAGGATCCCCGCCGCCGAGACGGCGAACACCCTGCCCTCCATCGCGGTGAAGCGGGTGATGTCGCGGCTCACGCCGCTCGCGCCCGGCCAGGTCCCGAAGTGGACCTGCTCACCGTCCGCGTAGAGGGCGTGCCTCGCCTGGGGCATCCAGTTCTCCCAGCAGTTCAGGCCGCCGACCCGCGCCGGGCCGACCACGTGCGTGCGCAGGCCCGCGCCGTCGCCCTGCGCCCACACCAGGCGCTCGTCGTAGGTGGGGACGAGCTTGCGGTGGTGCCCGACGAGGCCTTCTCGTGGGCTGATGGTGAGCAGGGCGCAGTACACCGAGCCGCTCGCCGGACCGCGCCCCCGTTCGGTGATCCCGACGAGCAGCGTCACCCCGAGGTCGCCCGCCAGTCCTTCGAGCTCGCGCCGCTCCGGGCCGTCGACCTCCACGGCGGAGTCGAGGTAGTACGCGTAGCAGTCCTTCTGCGAGTCGTCGTCGAAGTTGGCGCCGTGGGTGCGGGTGAGCCAGAACGGGTAGCCGGACAGGTACGTCTCCGGGAACGCGAGCACCCGCACCCCTTCCGCGGCGGCCAGGTGGACCGCTTCGGTGAGGCGCTCCATGCGTGCTCCGACGTCGAGCCACGGGCCGCCGAGCTGCGCGGCGGCCACCGTGGTGGTCGAGCGAGGGTCCGGGTCGGGGAGGCGGGAGGCGGCCAGGACCCGCAGTCCCGGCCGCCCCGCGCCCTCATCGTTGACCACGTCAGTAGACCTCGAAGTACTCGCGCTGCTCCCAGTCGGTCACCGCGGCGTTGAACCGGGAGACCTCGTGGCGCTTGATCGTCGAGAGGTAGTCGACGAAGGGGTCGCCGAGTTCGGCGCGCAGCACGCTGCTGGCGGCGAACAGCTCGACGGCTTCTTGCAGGCTCGCGGGCAGCGACCGGGCCTCGGTCTGGTACGGCTCGTCGGCCGACGGGCCGGGGTCGAGCTTGTCGCGCAGGCCGTCGCGGCCGCTGATGATCTGCGAGGCGAGGTACAGGTACGGGTTCGCGGCGGGTTCGCCGACCCTGTTCTCCAGGTGGGTGTTGGTGTCGCCCCGACTGCCCGCGACGCGCACGAGTGCGCCGCGGTTCTCCTCCGCCCACGCGACGCGGTCGGGTGCGAACGAGTCTGGCCGGTAGCGCTTGTACCCGTTCACGGTCGGGGTGGTGAGTACGGAACTGGCCCTGGCGTGCTCCAGCAGACCCGCCATCCAGTGCCTGCCCGTGTCGGACAGCAGGTCATCGCCGGTGCCCGCGAACGCGTTGTCCACCTCCGGGCTGCTCAGCGACTGGTGCAGGTGCCAGCCGCTGGAGAAGGCGTTGGGGAAGGCGGGCCGCGACATGAACGTGGCGTGGTAGCCGTTGCGCCTGCACAGTTGCTTGATCGCGCCGCGCAGCAGGATCGCCGAGTCGGCCGCGCGCAGGCCGGGCATCGGGTCGAAGGTGAACTCGGTCTGCCCCGGCCCCCACTCGTCCTCGACGGTGGCCAGCGGCAGGCCCAGCGCGACGACGTTGTCCCGCAGCACGTCCAGGATCCCGGTGATCTCGTCGCCGCGGTTCTCGGTCAGGTACTGGAAGCCGTGGGAGACGGCGCTGACCGAGGGCGGGTCCGGTGGGTAGCCGCACGACTCGAACTGGAGGCGCGGGTCGTCGAGGCGGGTGATGTAGAACTCCAGTTCGATCCCGGCGACGTAGTCCCACCCGTCCCCCGCGAGCTTGGCGAGCTGGGCTTGCAGCACGCCGCGCGTGTCGAACGGGACGACCTCGCCGGAGCGGTAGTGCAGGTTGCAGAGCACCCACCCGGTCTTGTCCAGCCACGGCAGGACGCGGAACGTCGACGGGTCCGGCACCAGGACGCCGTCCGGCAGCCCGGTGAGCCGGGGGTCGCCGAAGCCGTCGGCCGCGAACGGGGGCACCGCGGGGTTGTTCGTCGTGTCGAAGATCAGCGTCGCGGTCTGGAAGTCCTTGCCGTTGCGCAGCACCGACAGGAAGTGGCCGGTTTCGAGCGTCTTGCCGCGCAGGATGCCGTGCTGGTCACCCCAACTGACCCTGACCTGGCGCAGGCCGAGTTCCTCCACCCTGGCCGCGACGCGGTCGGCCTCTTCCTGCTGCTCGGCGCTCCAGAGCTCGTGGCGCTGGATGAACGGTGAACCCATCAACGTCTCCTCATAGGTCAGGTGGTCAGACCAATCTGGGCACAGCGAAATCAGGCTTGAGCGGAGGACCGGCCTGCTCCACGGCGGGCGATCTCCCCCGCCGACCACTCGGACACGACCCCGAGCACGATCCCGATCACGAACGCGATGGCCGTGGAAGCCACGTTCACGTCGTTGCCGAAGAGCGACGCCGCCCCGAGGAACGCCGCCGGGATGAACGACAGCGGCTGCCACCCCGCTTGCGCGCACATCGCGAAGGCGACGACGGCGACCGTGACCGGCAGCGCGCCGACCCACCCTCCCAACGCGCCCGCGCCGAGGACGGCCAGCCAGCCCCACACGACGCCGGACAGCCCCGCGGCGGCCGTCTTGACCACTCCGGTCATCTTGCCGCCCGCCGCGAAGAACGCGGCCCACGACACGACGGCCACCCACGTGGGCAGGCCGACCTGCCCGCTGACCCAGGTCCACGACCCGGCCAGCAGTCCCACGGTGATTCCGGTAGCGATGAGAGCACGCACGTCACATCATCCTCACGTCGTCGCGCTGGGGAGCCGAGATCCACCCGATCGAGAGGGCGGGTCATCTGGTGGTCTGACCAGTTTGGTCAGACCAACTCCGCCGTGTCAAGCGTCTCACCCGGACGGAACGGCGGTGGTGATCGACGTGTTCTTCGAGTTCAGAGCCCTGTTGGGTCGGGCGGGCCGCTGAGCTGACAGCCCGCCCGGCCATCGGTGTTCAGTTGAAGCGCGAGTACACCGGTTCCGACCACCCGGCGGGGAAGGCGCCTTCCGCCCAGACCGACTCCTCGATCGTGAACACCGTCTCCTGCCCGTTCCCCGGTCCGCGAGAGGAGCCCGCGGCGGACCGGCGGACCCGCGCGGTTCCGGTCACCTGCAAGGTCGCCCCGGATTCCCAGTCCGGGAACAGCAGGCCCGCCAAGGGGTTCAGGTCGATGTTGCCCGCGGTCATCATCATCGCGTTGCCCACGTAGTCCGGCCAGCGCAACTCCGTTGACGAGAGGACCTCGACGAAACCGGGGTTGCCGCCGCGGTGCGACACGTCCACGCCTCCCGCCGCCGCCGTCCCGATGAAGAACGTGTCCGCGGTCGACACGAGGACCGACTGGGCCGTGTCCAACTCCGCACCCCTTCGCACCACCGGGTGGGGGTCCGTGGGCCCCTCCCCCATGACTCGGGCCTGGATGTACTTGGGGCAGTTGCCGAACGCCTGGTGCACGTCCACCTCACCGCCCCCGGCCACCGGCCGCCACCGACCGTTGACGCGCAACCTCTTGCGCGCCACCAGGTCGATGACCAAGGTCCCGACGTCCACCTCGTCCCGCAGCACCTCGGCCAACGGGTCCGTGCCCACCACCTGGGCGCCCGCCCGCAGGGTGTGCTCGTCGACGACGGAGAGGAACCCCTCCGGACCGACCAGGGCCGTGGCCCACGGCCGTCCACCGCGGTCCTGGGCGCCCAGGACCAGCAGGCGTTGGCGTGCCACGAAGTCCGTCGCCCCGCGGGGGATGGTGTCGGAGATGATCGGCCGGACCCTCGCCGCCAACGCCGAGGTACCGGCCACCCGTTGCGCTGCCAGCTCGCCGGGGTGGAAGGCGAGCCGGTCGGTGAGGTCGGCCACGACGTCAGAAGGTCAGGACGTGGTAGCCGGACCGCACCAGTTCCCTGATGCTCCCGACACCGGTGGTGCCGGGGGCCAGGTTCTGGCTCACCTGGGTGACGTCCTCGCTCCGCAGGCCCTCGGTCGCGCCGAAGACGGTCGCGCAGCCGCCGGAGGCCACCGTGGCGACCTGCTTCCTCACGGCGGTGTACAGCTCGTGCGCGGGGTGGGCCGGGTCCGCCAGCACTGCGGGCCACCGGGTGCCCGCGCCCTGGAAGACCACCAAGGCCTCACCGCCCTGCGCGAACTCCCACGCGGTGGCCAGGGCGTTGAACACCCGGCCGACGGCCTCGTCGGTCCCGGTGGACGGGTCGGACAGCACCACGACCGCGGTCTTGTCACTCATGAACGTTCTCCTCGCGCTCGGAAACCCAACGAGGCCAACTTTACCGAACGATCGGTAAATATCAAGGTGGCACCGCTCACGACACCCGCCGGGGTCGGGGGCTAGCTCTCCCCCGACCCCGGCATCAGGATGCTCGGCATGAGCGCCACGGTCTCGGCGAAGACGTCCGCCTCCCCCAGCACGCGGGCCAGCACCAGGGACCCCTCGATGCGGAGGAACGCGTCCTTCGCGGCACGCATCGCCTCGTCGCGCGGACGCCCCGCGCGGTGGGACGCCTCGGCCATCACGTCGATCCACGTCTTCGCCAGCGACCGCGCGTGGTCCCGGACCTTCTCCGGCGTCCCGGCCAACGTCATGGTGTCCAGCACGCAGGACAACGCGCCGGCACCGTAGAAGTCACCGAGCCTGCGCGCGGTCTCGCCCATCCCCCTGACGAGGTCCTCGTCGGAGCGCATCGGCTCCAGGATCCACAGGAACCGCTCCCCGACCTTCGCCAGCACCGCGGCCGCCATCGCTTCCTTGCCGTCGGGGAACCGGTGGTAGAGGCTCGCGCGCTGGAGCCCGGAGGCGGCCGAGAGGTCGCCGATCGCGGTCCCGTCGAACCCCTTCTCCCGGAACACCGACACCAGCAGGTCCAGCAGGTCGGCTTCGTCGATGGAAGGTGGTCGCGCCATCCCCCGATGTTACCGAACCTTCGGTCAAATTGGTTCGGGCTACCTCTTCAGCCTGCGGCTCCCGGCGTGCCAGTCCTCGACCTCGCCCGTCTCCCGCGTCGTGACGCCGAACGACGGGAGCTGCGGACGTTCGCGCAGGCTCCGCTTGAGCTCGGCGAAACCGGGGAACCGCGCGAGGCCGATGACGTGGTCCCACAGCTCCGCGGCCTGCTCCTCGTCGGGCAGCCTGCTGATCACCGGCCCGAAGAAGGCGACGCCCTCCGGCGGCTGGAAGTGCACGATCGGCGTGCCGACGTCCTTGCCCGTCAACGACAGCGCCTCGTCCGACTCGGCCTGGATGCCGGCGTCACGGGACGTGTCGTCGAGGGCGTCGGCGAGCGACGTCGGCAGGCCCGCCTCGGCGAGCGCGGCGGCGGCTAGTTCGGGGGTGCCCTGCCAGCCGGGGACCCGCCCCTCGTCGGGTCCGGTCTCGAGGATCCGCGCGCCGAAGGCGGCGTAGAGCGGACCGACCGCCTCACGGCCGTGCTCCTCCCGCACCGCCGACGCCACCCGCAACAGCCGCAGACCCGCCGTGTGCTGCGCCTCGTACTCCGGGGGGAAGTGGCTGTCGTAGTCGAGGTGGGCGTTGATCAGGCGCAGTGAGATGAACCGCCAGTCGACGGCGTAGTCCCGCTGCGCCTGGACGAGCCGGATCCACTTGCTCGTCATCCACGCGAAGGGACAGATCGGGTCGAAGTAGAAGTTGATGTCCGCGCCGCTGCTCATGACCGTGCTCCTCGCTGCTCGGAAGGTCCGCGGCAGCCATGTTTACTGAACGATCGGTAAACAATAAGGTGACTGCCACCACGAGTCTTCACCGTGCGTGCGCCTCGTCGGCCGCCGTGCGCAGGACGAAGTCGTAGGCGAGGGCGCGGTAGGGCCCGTCGAGCCCGTGCCCACGACCGTCCTCGTGCCGGGTGGTCGACTTGACCGCCAGTGCGGGGATGGTGCCCTCGATGGTGCTCGTGACGAGCGGGTCGCCGTCGAAGTAGATCTGGGTGGTCAGCGGCAGGCACCCGTCGGCGGAGATGATCGCGTGGATGTGCAGCGGGCGCATGCCGTGCAGGTGCAGGGCGTCGACCAGGTCGGCCAGCGGGCTGTTCGGGGCCAGGCCGAAGGTCTCGGTGCCGGGCATCACCGTGCGGAACTCGTAGAACCCGTCGGCGTCCGTGACCACCTTCGCCCGGAGGTTGTGGGTGGGGATGCCGGTGGAGTCGTTGGGGATGTCCAGCGGCGCGAAGGCATCGGCGTCCACACCGGAGTAGACGTTGTTCGCGTCCATCTGCCAGATGTCGAGGACCGCGCCGGGCAGCGGGTCGCCCGCGGTGGTGCGCACGGTCCCGGACACGACGAGGGGCTCACCGGGCTCGTCCGGGCGCATGGGCAGCACCGCGGGACTGGGCAGGACAGGCGATCCGGGGGTTCGGGCGGGACCCTCCAGCTCCCAGTAGCTCGCGCCGTCCTTCTCCGGGTGGGCGTACGGGACGCCCGCCGTTCCTTTGAGGACGGTCTTGAAGAACAGGATGCTCGCGTACGGCAGTTGACCGGCGTCGGCGACCCGCTGCAACCACTCGAATACCCCGAGGTACTCGTCCTCGGTGACCTGGTGCTTGAGGATGACGTCGTCGACGGCGCGGCGCAGATCGGCGAACACGACCTGGAGACGGCTCTCGGACTTGATCACGTGCGTTCACTCCTTTGTGGATCGGATGGTGTTCTCGGTCAGCGCCGGATGCCCGCGACGAGCCTTTCCCAGTTCCGGAAGGCGATGCGCTCGCGGTCGGCCTCGCTGATCGGCGCGGTGTCCAGGAAGCGCCGCGCGGATCCGGCGCGCTCCCTGTTGAACGGGTAGTCGGAGGCGTACATGACCCGCTCGGCCCCCACCACCTCCAGCGTCCACCGCAGGTACCTGTGGCTGGAGATGCCGCCGGGGGTGATGAAGAGGTTGGAGCGGAAGTACTCCGCGACCGGGCGCCGCAACCCGGCGATGCCGTCCAGCGCGGCGACGCGGTCGAGGTAGAAGAGCACGACCTCGCCCCAGTGCCCCAGGACGACCGTCAGGTCGGGGAACCGGTCGAAGACGCCGGAGACGATCATCCGGAGGACGGTGAGCCCGGCGTCGTAGTGCCACCCGAACGCCCCGGTGGCCAGCATGCTGTCCACCGGATCGCCGAAACCGCGGTAGTAGGCGTCGGTGACGGTCGGGAACGGGGTGCTGGGGTGCAGGTAGACGGGTGCGCGCAGGTCCTCCGCCGCCTCGTAGACGTCCCAGAACTCGGGCGCGTCCAACGATTTCCCGCCGGAGTTCGCGTTCACCAGCGCCCCGTTGAACCCCAGCTCGGTGACCGCGCGCCGCAGTTCGTCCGCCGCGGCCGACGGCGCCGACGTGGCCAGTGCCGCGAACCCCTGGAACCGCTCGGGGTGGCGGCGCACGGCGGCGGCGACGGCGTCGTTGGTGGGCGCTTGCAGGGACACGGCCTGCGCGGCGTCGAGGTTCTGCAAACCCGGCGTCGTGAGGGACAGCACGGCCGTGTCGATCCCGGCGTCGTCCATGGCAGCGATGCGCAGGTCGTCGAGGTCCAGCAGCGCGGGCGTGATGTCGCTGGCCACGGCCCACTTCATCATCGGCGCGGCCAGCCGCGGGTCGTGCCGCTTCCACGCGTCGACCACGTCGTCGGTGACGAAGTGCTCTTCGAGCCCGAAGAGTTTCACGCGAGACCTCCCACCCCCGGTGACCGCACGACCGGCGCGAGAGCCGCGCCGATCGCCATGCTTGAACTTTCAAATATCACCGTAGCCACGCTGACATGAAAATTCAAGTCATCCCCGAAGGCGCCGCTACACTGCTCGCATGTCCGCTTCAGGGGAGTCCGACGCACCCGAGCCGCGCTGGCTCACCAGTGATCAACTGGCCGCGTGGCGCGGGTTCGTGAAGCTCGCGGGCACACTGCCCGCCGTGCTGGAGTCCCAGCTCCAACAGGACTCGAAGCTCAGCTTCATCGAGTACAACGTGCTGGCGCACCTGTCCGAACAGCCCGAGCGGCGCATCCGGATGAGCGAGCTGGCGGCACTGGCGAGCGCGGAACTCTCCCGCATGTCGCACATGGTCACCCGCCTGGAGAAACGCGGCTTCGCCCGCCGCGAACCCGACCCGCGAAACGGCCGGTACACGCAGGTGATCCTGACCGACGCCGGCTACACCCACTTGGCGGGCACAGCCCCGCGGCACGCCGCCCAGGTGCTCGACGTGTTCATCGACGTCCTCACGCCCGACGAACTGCGGACGCTGCGCCGGATCTCCGACAAGGTGCTCGCCCGCGTCGAGGGCGGGCAGCGGCAAGCCGAGGGTGCCCAACCGGCGGCGGTGCGAACCGCCTGACCACCCGGCTCCTCGACGGCGGCGGGGGCGGGGCGTCAGCCGAGGTCGATCACCGTGGACATCCGACCTGAATGGCGGATGCTGCGCGGAGGACCACGGGGGCACGCTTGACCCGCGAATCGCCACGACGGACGGGGTGAGCGGATGAGCAGGTCTGTCGCCCTGGTGGCCGCCCTGGTGACGCTGACGGTGACCGCGGGCACGTACTACCTGTGCTACCGGCTGATCGCCTGGGGCGTGGCCGGGGACTACCGCGACCTCTGGACCGGTGGCATCTACGCGTTGTTCCTGGGGTACCTGGGTCTGTTCCCGCTCGCCGCGGCGATCGGCGCGACGTACACCGCGGCAACAGGTCGGAAGGTCCCGCAGCCGCGCGAGAACGCCGGCACACCGAGGAGGGCCCGCGCCAACGGGTACGCCGCCGGGATCGACGACGGCGACGGCGACTCGGACGACTGACGTCGGCGCTACCCCGCCCAGGTCTCCGCGGCCATGGCCAGTGCGCCGGGCAGTCCCCCGGACCTGCTGATGATCTCCGCCAACGCGGGCGACACGGCCGGTCTGCCGAGCCGGGTCGCGAGCAACGCCGCCGCGTCGGTCCGGGTCAGTGGGCCGAGGAGCAGGGTGTGCGCGTCGGCCGCGGCGACCAGGCGGCTGAGCCGGTCGCGGCTCGTCACCACCGCCACGCTGCCGGGGGTGCCAGGCAGCAGCGGAAGCACCTGCTCGGTGTCGCGCGCGTCGTCGAGCACCACCAGCACCCGCCTGCCGGCCAGCGCGCTGCGGTAGCACGCCGACAGGGCGGCCAGGCCGTTCGGGACGGTCCTGGCCCCGAGGTCGGCGAGGAAACCGCGGAGCGTCTCGGCCGGGTCCGCCGGTCTCGCGCGGGTGGACCCGTGGAGGTCGGCGAAGAGCTGCCCGTCCGGGAACCGGTCCCGGATCCGGTGCGCCCAGCCGACGGCCAGCGCGGTCTTGCCCACCCCGGCGGCTCCTCGGACCACGACCGCGACGGCAGACCGCCTGCGGACGCTCGACAGCACGGCCAGTTCCCGCAGTTCGGTCGCCCGACCGCAGAGCCGCACCGCGGGCGGTAGCTGGCGCGGTGTCCGGTCCGGCACGGCCCGCGCGTGGCTGAACGCGTACTCCAGCACGGTGTGGCGCGGTTTCCAGAACTCGGACACCCCGGTGGGCACCGACAGGGTGGCGTCGTACTCCTCGGCGTAGGCGCGGAAGCTCTCGACCAGTCCGCGGACCGTGTCCCACGCGGGCGGTCGCCGGATGGTGCCGGTCAGGATCGCGCCGATCTGGCTCTTGCTCAGCCTCACCCGACCCGCCAGCGCCCGCAGGCTCGGCCCGCCCGCCTGCCGCCACATCAGCCGCAGGTCACCGCAAAGCTGGTCGAGGAGTTCACTCTCGGCACCCATCGATCGTCCTCCCCGTGCCACGTCCGCGAGAGCGATCGTCGCAAGCCGGAATGGACGACAACTGGATGCCTGTCCGGAGGTGTCCGGTGACCACGCCGATTCGGCCGCTCCCGACCTGCGCGAACGCGCCCGGTGTCCGGAGGTGTCCACGATCGACGCCCGCGCGGTGCCGCACCGGTCACGGTTGGGCGGTTGACTCCCCCTACCGGAAGGACAACTCCAGTGCGCCACCATGTTCGCAGGGTCGCGGCAATCATGATGACAACGTTGTTCTGCGTCGCGGGCCTCACGCTCACCGTGGGTCAAGCAGGAGCGGCGGCGGCGAAGCCGCTGAAGACCACCTTCGGAACAGTACTGACCAAGGTCGACAGGTCGATGGCCACGGCGGCGCTGCCGGACACCATCTACTGCGGCGGCTACGTCACCAACCCGTACCAGGCGGGCGGCGCGGTGCGCGTCGACATCCACGGCGAGTGCACCGCGGTGGTCGACAACATCTACCTGAGCCCGGCGATCTACTACAGCAACGGCGTCAACGTGGCCGAACGCCCCGCGAACTTCCCGTCCAGAGCGGCGGCCGACCACTTCGCGGTGACCAACTGCCTCGGCATCAACCTGGAGTACTTCGGCTACGGCGTGGCGATCTTCACGAAGGCGGGCTACGCCGGTTCGCCTCTGGTGCTGTCCGGCCAGACACCGAACGTCACGATCTTCTGCTGACCACGTCGCGGTGGCGGGCCGACCCCCGCCACCGCGACCTCGTGCGGCCCGGGCATCCGGTACGTTCGTACTCGGTACACGTGTGCGGAGGTGGAGCAGTGACCGGTTGCCGCGTTTTGACCACCCGTGGCGCTGCTCGCCGCACCGCGCTGCTGGACGCCGCCATCGCCGTCGTCGCGGAGTCCGGTTCCGGCAGCCTGACCCATCGGACCGTCGCCTCGACCGCGAAGGCGTCCCTGGCCTCGGTGAGCTACCACTTCAGCTCGATCGAGGACCTGCGCCGGTCCATGTTCGAGCGGGCGCTGGAGGTCGTCGACGGCCAGCTCACCGAGACCGCGGCGGCAGGGACCCCGAACGACCTGCCGAGGCTGATGGCCGACTACGTGGTCGCCCTGCTCACGCGGCACCGGAGCGCCGCGGCGGCCGTGCAGGAGATGATCGTCGCGGCGACCCACGACGCCGCCCTGCGGTCCACGTTCCACGAGTACCACGAGCGCCTCGCCGACCTGCTGGCGCCGTGCGTCGGCGGACGCGCCGCGGGCCTCGCCGTCGCCGCCTCCGTCCAGGGCCTGATCGTCACGGCCCTCACGTACCCCGGCTCTGACACCGACGGCTTCCACGCCGCCGTTGTCGACCTGATCGACCGCGTCAGCACGCTGCGATAACACCCCGTTCACCGCTCGAGGCCACGACCCGGCGCTTGAAACTGAACATCTGTATCTGATACATCTGTATCGGGTACTGACGTTCCGCGTGCTCCACGAGCGAGGGGTTCTCCCGTGACCAACAGCCTTTTCGACGACTTCGACCTGCGCGGCCTGAAGCTCCCCAACCGCGTCGTGATGGCCCCGATGACACGGGCCCGCGCGCTGGCGGAGGTTCCCGACGACCTCACGGCGCGCTACTACGAGCAGCGGGCGAGTGCGGGCCTGATCGTGACCGAGGGGTCGCCGATCTCCCGTGAGGGCACCGGTTACGTGTTCACGCCGGGCCTCTACACCGAAGACCAGGTGGCCGGGTGGCAGCGCGTCACCGACGCCGTGCGCGGTCGCGACGGCCGCGTCTTCGCCCAGCTCTGGCACGTCGGCCGGGCGTCGCACGTGTCCCTCCAGGCGGACGGGCAGCCGCCGGTCAGCTCCACCTCGAAGGCGTCGGGCGACTCGGCCTTCGCCTACCTGCCCGACGGAACCCCCGGCCGGGTGGACGCGTCGACACCTCGCGCCCTGCGCACCGACGAGGTCCCGCGGGTGGTCTCCGACTTCGCCACCGCGGCCACCAACGCCGACAACGCGGGCTTCCACGGCGTCGAACTGCACGCCGCCACCCAGTACCTGTTCGAGCAGTTCCTCAACTCGCAGGTCAACGACCGGACCGACCGGTACGGCGGGCACACCGTCGCGAACCGGATCCGGTTCACCCTCGACGTCGTCGACGCCGTCGTGGAACGGGTCGGCGCCGACCGCGTCGGGGTCCGGCTGTCACCGTTCAGCACCGTCGGCGGCATGCCCGCCGACGACCGGACCGAGGAGACCTACCTGGCCCTGGCCGACGAACTCTCGGCCCGCCGCGTCGCCTACGTCCACGTCCACGACACGTCCGGCTTCGGAGCCGACGCCAACTCGATCGGAGCCCGGTTGCGGGCACTCCTGCCGCACCTGCGCGGGGACGGCACCGCGATCATCCTGGCTGGCGGGCTGACGCGGCGGAGCGCGACCGACCTGATCGACAGCGGCCTGATCGACCTCGCGGCGTTCGGCCGTCCGTACATCAGCAACCCCGACCTCGTCGAACGCTTCCGCGACGACATCCCACTGGCCCCGGCGAACCCGGCGCACTTCTTCGGCGGCGACGCCGTCGGCTACGTCGACCACCCCGCGGCCACGAACCTGAGCGCCTGACACAGGGTGCGATGGTCAGCAGGAAGCCCGCACGGGCGGTGTCGGGGGTAGCGGGTGGCGGCGGACCGCTCGGCGTTCCAGCGCCTCGGTCACCATCGTGCGGGCCTGCCGGGAGAACGCCCTGAGCACGTCCTGACGGCCCTCCGCCCCACGGGCCAGCGCGCCTGCCGCGAGGGAGAGGCCGCGGACCGGGCCCGCCAGCGCGCCGGGGCGGAGGGTGCGGCTGTAGACGTCCAGCAGGCGCGTGGTCAGGCCGTCGCGGGCGCGGGCCTTGCGGAACAGCTCCAACTCCAGCGGCGTCATCGGCTCGCCCGCCGCGAGGCCGTTCGTCCACTGGTAGACCTCGAGGCAGTCCCGCTCCCGCCCGCGCTCCCACTCCAGCAGCGCCGCGTCCAGACCACCCGTGTCCAGCACCGGAGCCGCCGCCTCGCCGAGCAGCCTGCCATAGCGGAGCGCGTCCCGGATCCCCTGCGCCGTAACGGGGTCCTTGAAGTGCCCGGCGTCACCCGGCAGGGCCCAGCCGGGGCCGGACGAGCGCCGGAAGTACGACTCGATGCCCGTCGCCGAGCGGATCCCGCCGACCAGTTCACCGCCGCGAAGCCGTTCGGCCAAGCCGGGCATCGCCTTGATCGTCCGCAGGTACTCCGCGACCGTGTCGCCCTTGAAGTCCGACGCGCGGGACTCCGGCGGCTGCAACAGGCACAGCACCAGGTCGCCGTCGCACGGGAACGCCGTCCCCAGCTCGGCGTCGGTGCGCCACTGGACCGCGACGTCGCGCCAGTCCGGCCGCGACTCCGTCCAGTAGCCGAAGAAGCACGCGCGCCCGCTCGGCTTGCGCCGGTAGGGCTCCTGCACGCCCAGCAGCCTGGCCACCGTGCTGCGCCGACCGTCCGCGCCGACGACGAGCCGGGCCCGCAGCTCCTGCGACGTCCCGTCGCGATCGGCGTACCGCACGCCGACGACGCGCCCGGACTCGACGATCAGCCCGGTGACCTTGCTGCCTTCGCGCACGTCGGCGCCGGACTCCCGCGCGGTCGCCACCAGAGCGGCGTCCAACCCGCCGCGGCGGACGCACAGGCCGAAGTCGACGCCGTCCACGGTGGAGTAACGACCGCGGACGGTCACCCCGTCGCTGGTGGCCATCCCGATCGGGAGCCGGGGCGCGCCGACGGCTTCGACGCGCTCCAGCGCTCCGATCCGGCGCAGTTCGGCGACCCCGCCCGGCCACAGCAGGTGCGTGGAGATCGTGTCGGACGGGAAGCGCGCCCGGTCGAGCACGACGACGCGCCGCCCGGCGCGGGTCAGCGCGATGGCTGTCGCCGACCCGGCCGGGCGTGCGCCGACGATGATGACGTCGGTGTCCACGAATCCCCTCATCCGGGGAGGTCGAGGACGTTGGGCAGGCCGACCGCGTACCGCGCGGCGTCGACCGCCTTGGCGGGCACCAGTTCCGGCGGCTGGTGGAGCGTCCGGATCCGGACCCTGCCCGACGTCGAGCTCGCCGCGTCGAGCAGCGCGTTCACCGCCTGCCGCCCCGATTCGTTCGCGCCCTCCATGGTCGCCAGGTTGAGGTCGGTCCGCACGTAGTCACCGGCCATGAACAGGTTGGGGATGGACGTGGCCGACTCCGGGCGGTTCCGGTAGCTGCCGACGGTGTTGATGAACAGCGGCGTGTCGTTGACCAGGCCGCTGCCGGTCTCCCGGATCGCGGGGTCCAGGAACTGCGTGTACCGGATGCCGTCGGGAAGGAGGTCGCGCCCGGTGTCGTTGAGCGACGCCCGCACCTGCGCCCAGCACTCGGCGTAGACCTGCTCGATGGTGCACTCCCTGGCCGGCTTCCCGTACAGGATTCCGGGAGTGTCCCAATCAGACACGTCGAGCGACAGGATGTCGCGGGTGACGCCGTCGCCGTACTGCGCCGGGATGTTTCGGTCCCACAACGTGCTGTCGAGCACGGACGTGATCTCCCACGGCGTGTCGAGGAACAACTGCGTGCCCGCCTGGATCGACGGCGTTTCGCGCAGGTAGAACTGCACGCCGCTCATCCAGTCGGTCTGGAGCTTGCCGATGCCGCGCAGTTCCGGTGCCCGTGCCAGGACGTCCGCCGACAGCAGCCCCTGCGCCCGCTCGACCGGGACGGCGCAGATGAACCAGTCCGCCGTGACCTGGCTCGCGGACCCACTCGCGTCGGTGACGGTCGCCGACGCGATCCGGCCGCCGGAGAGCCCGAGGGAGCGGACGGTCTGCCCGATCCGGAACCGCACGCCCTTCCCGGTCAGGTAGGCGGCCCACGGGTCGATCCAGGTCTCCGACGTCGGCCCGTTGAGCATCCTGGCGGGCGACTGGCCGTCGGTGCCGCGACCGAGGAAGGAGAACACGAACGCTTCGAGCATCGAGCCGACCGTGCGGGTGTTCGCCACCCTCTCCTTGAGCGCCACCAGCCCGCGGGTCATGAAGCGCACCAGCGCGACCTGGTACTCCGTCGAACGGTTCTCCGCCCGCATGAAGTCCCAGAACGACACGTTCTCCCACTGGCCCGCCCGCCGGGCGTCGCTGCTGGTCATGAACACCAGCAGCCGGTCGACGAACAGCAGGACCTCCGTGACCGGCAGCGCGGCGAGCTGCTGGACCAGGCCGATGAGGCTGTCGCGCAGCGAAGCCGGGTCCAGCGGGCGGGCGATCGGGTTGGTCGGGATCGCCAGCTCGATGTCGGCCCGCCCGGTGCGGGAGACGAGCGCGCCGTTGAGCGAGACCAGGTTGTCGCTCACCGAGTTCCCGTTGCCGGGCAACGGAATCCGGGACATGGTGTCCGGCACGTTGTGGTAGAAGCCGGGGAAGAACCGGAACCCGTGCTCGCCGGGCAGGTCGGCCCGGCCCAGCGTGCCCGTGCCGGGCTTGGCGACGCTGCGTGCCTTCCCACCCAGCGCCGTGCTTTCGTACACCGTGACGTCGAAGCCGCGTTCGACGAGTTCGTGGGCCGCGGCCAGCCCGGCCATGCCGCCGCCGAGCACGGCCACCCGCTGCCCGGCCGCCGCCGCGTTCGCCGTGCCGCCGAGCGCCACCGCGGCACCGGTCAACGCCGTGCCGCGCAACAACGTCCGCCTGCTGAGGTTCACCGCTCACCCCCCGAGCCGCGGCGGGAGCGTGCGGATGTGCTCGATCAGCCCGATCGACCCCGGCACCGTCTCGCCGACGGACTCGGGCAGCGCCAGCAACCCGACGTCGAGGACGAACGGCTCGGTCACGTGGAACGTGTGGTTCAAACCGGGCAGTGGCGTCGGATCGAGGCCGCCGGGGACGAACCTCCGCGCCGCGCCGTCGGGGCACGAGGCGTTCTCGTACGCCGGGTAGGAGAACGTCCCGGCGACCTGCCAGTCGTAGAGGCGCATCGTGGCCATGCACCCGACGACGCCGTCGTCGTCGGCGTGCGCGATGACGCCCTGCCAGACGCCGTTGCCCTTCACCACACCGCCCAGCACCGTCGCACTGCCGTCGGGTTCGTGCGAGACGCCCCACTCCCAGCCGGAGTAGCGCTGGTCCAGGACGTTGAAGCTGCCCCAGTTGTGGTCGTGGTACCCGCGCCAGCCCGCCAGGTCCGTGGTCCGCCCGTCCGGCGTGCGGATGTGGCCGGTGGGGTGGCTGGTCGCGACCGGCGACGTCCAGTACATCTCCTGGCCGCCGTCGTAGCGGATGGGGCCGCCGGTGACGCCGGGCGTGGGCCGGGAGAGCCACGCGTCGATGTCGTAACCGTTGGCGTGGAAGACGAAGTGGTACTCGCCGCGGGCGCGGTCGTAGGTGATGCCGCCCGCGCTGTTGACCGCGGACGGGGTCGTGGTGCTCGCGATGGTCGGCGTCGCGACCACCGGCAGCACCAGCTTCTGGCCGTTGTCGGGGTAGTAGAACATCGTCGTCACCGGCAGGGGCGCGGTGAAGAACAGCGCGATGAACGTGCGGGCGGTGCCCGGCTCCATCAGGTGGACGTACCACCACTCGGTGGCCGAGCCGGGGTGCGCGACGTCGTCGAGCAGGGGTTGGGGAAGGTGGCCGGGCACCCAGGTGGTGTCCGAGCCGGTGATGTCGGTCGGTGGGGGGACGAGGTCCGCCTGGGCGGACGTCCAGGTGCTCAAACTCAGGGCAACGGCCGCGATCAGTGCAGCCACGGCTTTGTGACGCGATCTCATCCGAGCCTCCTCTGGGAGTTCATAGACACCGTGTCGACATACTGTCCATGAGTCAATACGGCACCTGTACCATTCGCTTCATGCCGTCCGTGACGAGACCGAGCCGGAATCGGCCCAAGCGCGAGGAGATCGTGCGCAGGCTCGTCGAAGCGGTGGAGAACGAGCTGGGCGCGGGCACGTCGTACACAGAACTGTCGGTGCTGCGCATCGCCGAGCAGGCCCAGATCGCGCGCTCGACGTTCTACCTGCACTTCCCCGACAAGAGCCGACTGCTGATCGCGGTGGCGGAAGAGGCGCTCCAGGGCCTGTTCGACGCGGCGGCGCAGTGGTGGGCGGCGGACCACTCGGACGGCCAGGCGGGCGTCGAGCAGGCCATGACGTCGATGCTGCGGGTCTACCGCGCCCACCCGCGGGTGCTCCGCGCGCTGGCGGAGGTCTCGTACTACGACGACGAGGTCTCGGCGTACTGGCTCGGCAAGCTCGGCGCGTTCGTGGCGACCGAGCAGCAGCGCCTGGAGCAGGAGCAGCGCGCGGGCACCGTCAGCGCGGAGATGGACTGCGCGAACACGGCCCGACTGCTGGCGAGCATGGTGGAGCGCACGATCTCGCTGCACTGCGCGGCCACGGGTCCGGAGGCGGATCCGCCGATGGCGAAGGCGCTGGCCCGCTCGATCTGGCTCACGGTCTACGGCTGAGGGCCTGTCAGGCCTGGAACACCGGGCGGGCCAGGCTATGCCGCGGCGGGTTGGCCCAGCACGCTCGCGGGGTGCGTCCCGATCACCCCACCGCCATCACCTCCTCGGCTCCCTCCAGCCCGTGCCCGAACTCCACCCGGAACACCTCGGCCCCCAGCGCCAGCTCCACCGCCGCGCTGATGCGATCGACGTCCCCTCGTTCCCCGCGGGGCAACGGCCTGCCACGGGCCTCCGCCGCCGCACCCAGCAACCTGGCCGCCCGCAGGTGGTCGCCCGCCAGCGCGTACGCCCCGGCCAACCCCTCCATCGACAGCGCCACCGCCCGCGGATCCCCGGTCGCCTTCGCCGCCCGGTGCCCCTCCGCCTGCCGGGCCAGCGCCAACTCCGCCTCCCCCCGCTGCTCCGCCACGAACCCGAGTTCGGCCATGATCAGCGCCACGCCCAGGTCGCCGTCGACCTCCCGACACCACCGCAACCACGCCGTCAGGTGCTCCTCTGCCTCGTCGAGCCTGCCCTGCCGTCGAGCGCCAAGACCCAGTCCGACCTCGGCGAACTGCGCTCCCCGCAGGTGTGACTGGGCCGAGGCCAGCCGCAGCGCCTGCCGGTGCAGCCCCTCGGCCCGCTCGTAGTCGCCCCGCAGCAGCGCGATCCGGCCCAGCCCCGAGAGTTCGTAGGACATCTCGATCCCCAGCCCCAGTTCCTCCGCGCCGCGCAACGCTTCCAGGTGCAGCCGTTCCGCCTCGCCGTAGTCGCCGTCGATCTCCGCCAGCGAGCTGAGCACGTCCGCCGCCTTCACCTGCCCCCACCGGTCACCGAGCGAGCGGAACACCTCCGCGCTCCGCTCCCCGTGCTGTCGCGCGTCCCCGAGCGAGCCCCGAGGCCGGGCCTGGGCGGCGAGGGTGCTCAACACGGCCGCTTCTCCCCAGCGGTCGCCGACGGCCGTGACGCCGACCAGCGCCCGACCCGCCAGGTCCGCCAGCGCGTCCAGGTCGCCCGACCCGATCAGCACGTGGCTGAGGAACCACTGGGCGCGCGCCAGCCCTGCCGGGTCGTCGACGCCCTCGAACCCGGCCAACGCTTTCTCGGCCCGCTCGGCCAGGCCACCGCCTTCGCCGATCAGCGCCTCGAACCCGGCCAGCCATGCCGTCGCCCGAGCCCGCTGCCGCTCGTCGCCCCCGACGACGGACAACGCCGTGGTCAACGACCGCTGCCCTTCGCGCAGCCTGCCGCGCAGGAACCAGTACCACGCCTGGGCATTGACCAGCCGCAGCGCGGCGTCCGCGGCACCGTCGCGCACGGCGTGGTCCAGCGCGCTCCGCAGGTTCGGCCCCTCCGCCGTCAACCGGCTCAGCCACGTCCGCTGCTCGCCGCCGCGCAACCGGCCGTCGGCCCGTTCCGCGAGGTCCGTGTAGTAGTCGAGGTGCGCGCGCCGCGACGCGTCGAGTTCCCCGCTCTCGCGCAGCCGTTCGAGGCAGTACGCGGTCACGGACTCGAGCAGCCGGTAGCGGGGACCGGGCAGCACGACCACCAGCGACCGGCCCACCAGCCGGACCACCTGGTCGACCACGTCCTCGCCCCCGCACACCCGCTCCGCGGCCTCCAGCGAGCAACTCTCGGCGTGCACGGCCAGCCCGCTCAACACCGCGCGCTCGGCCTCCGACAGCAACTCCCAGCTCCAGTCGATCACCGCGCGGAGCGTGCGCTGCCGGGCGGGCGCGTCGCGGTGCCCGGTCGCGAGCAGCCGGAACCGGTCATCGAGCCGGTCCAGCAGTTCGTGCACGCCCAGCGCGCGCACCCTGGTGGCAGCCATCTCCAGCGCCAGCGGAATCCCGTCCAGGCGGCGGCAGATCGCGGCGACCGCCTCCACGTTGTCGAACGTCAGCCTGAACCCCGGCGCCGCGGCGGCGGCCCGCGCGACGAACAACTGGACGGCGCTGAACTCCGGCGGGTGCTCGGTCTCGTCGGGCACCTCCAGCGGTGGCACGGGCCAGAGCAGTTCGCCCGCGAGTTCCAGCGGTTCCTGGCTGGTGGCGAGCACGCGCACGCCCGGCGCGGCCGCCAACAGCCGGGCGACGAACCTCGCGACCGAGCCGACCTGCCGCTCGCAGTTGTCCAGCACGAGCAGCATCTGCTTGCTCCGCAACGCCTCCACGGTCGTGCCGGTGTCCTCCCGAAGACCCAGCTCGGCCGCGACGACCTCGTCGACCGGAGCGTCGACCGGGCCCGCGAACTCGACCAGCCAGGTGCCGTCGCGCGCGGCGGTGCGCCGTGCCGTCTCCACCGCCAGCCGCGTCTTGCCGACCCCGCCGGGGCCGGTGAGCGTGACCAGCCGGTGCTTTCCGACGAGGTCGGCCACCTCGGCGACGGCCTCGTCCCGGCCGATCAGGTCGCTCACCGGGGCGGGCAGGTTGGACGACGGCCGGGCGGGCGCGGCTTCAAGGTTCTGCTCCAGGATCGCCTGGTGCACGGCCGCCAGCTCCGGGCCGGGTGCCACGCCCAGCTCGTCGGCCAGCCGCTCCCGCAGCGCGCGGAAACCCGCGAGCGCTTCGGTCTGCCTACCGGACCGGTAGAGCGCCCGCATCCGGGCGGCGTGCAACCGCTCACGCAACGGGTGCCGTTCGGTCAGGTCGGTCAGCTCGCCGATCACCGCGGCGTGCTCGCCCAGGTCGATCCGCGCCTCGACGTGACCCTCCAGTGCGCCGAGGCGTTCCTCCTCCCACTGCGCGACGACCGCCGTCGCGAACGGTTCGTCCGCGAAGTCCGCCAACGCGGGCCCGCGCCACAACGCGAGCGCTTCCGACCACAGCGCCACCCGCCGTCGAGGGTCGTCGACAGCCGCGGCCCGCGCCGCCAAGGCCCGGAACCGCGTCACGTCGACCTCATCCGGCTCGACCCGCAGCAGGTACCCCGGCGCCTGCCGGACCACGAGCCGCCGCGCGCCCGGCTCCCCGTCCTCCAACATCCTCCGGAGCTGCGAGACCTTGGTCTGCACCGAGTTCGACGGCGAGGCGGGCGGACGGTCGCCCCACAGGTCGTGGACGAGCCGGTCCACCGACACCGGCCTGCCCGCCTCGATCAGCAGGACGGCGAGCAGCGCGCGCACCTTGACCTCGGACACCCGCACCGGGTGCCCATCGGTGGTCCACGCGGCCAGCGGCCCCAGCACTCCGAATCGCACAGGGCGACGGTATCGGCGGCCACCGACAAAAACGGAACCGTGCGAAAACCACCAGAACCCCGTGCGAACCCCACCCCAGACTCGCCCCATGACCGAACAACTCCCCCCGACGACAGTGCTGGGCCTGGGCTCGATGGGCTCGGCGCTGGCCGAAGCCCTGATCACCGCAGGCCACCCGACCACCGTGTGGAACCGCTCCGCGACCAGGCCGGAACCGCGTGGCTCCACGCGTGCCGCCACGGTGCCGGACGCGGTGGCCGCCACCGACCTCGTGCTCATCTGCCTGCTGGACCACGGCTCCGTGCGCGACGTGCTGGGCACGGCAGGCCCGCTGAACGGCAAGACCATCGTCAACCTGACGAGCTGCACCCCGGCGCAGGCCCGCGACCTGGCCGCGTGGGCGACCGAACGCGGCGCCGCCTACCTCGACGGCGGGATCATGGCCGTACCCCCCATGATCGCGACCCCGGCGGCGTTCATCCTCTACAGCGGGTCGCAGGCGGCGTTCGACCAGGCAAGACCCGTGCTGGACCGCTT
This sequence comes from Umezawaea endophytica, assembly GCF_025061645.1. GTDB lineage: Bacteria > Actinomycetota > Actinomycetes > Mycobacteriales > Pseudonocardiaceae > Umezawaea > Umezawaea endophytica. The sequence goes on from NZ_JANYMP010000003.1 coordinate 331,150, forward strand.
CGGCGAGAGCCACTACCTCGGCACCGATCCGGGGTCGGCGGCCCTGTACGACCTGTCGCTGCTCAGCGGCATGTACGGGCTGCTCGCGGGCATCCTGCACGCCTACGCGGTGGTCGGCTCGGAGGGCGTCGCGGCGGTGTCCTTCGCGCCGCTGCTGACCCGCTGGCTCACCACCATGGTCGGCTTCGCGGCGTCAGCCGCCGAGCAGATCGACCGCGGCGACTACTCGGTCGGTGTCGTTTCGAACCTGGCCATGCAGTCCGCGGGCTTCCCCGAACTGCTGGAACTGGCCGAGCACAGCGGAATCAGCCCCGAACTGATCGCACCCCTCGGCCCGCTGATGGCCCGCAGGGTCGCCGACGGGCACGGCCACGAAGACCTCACCGGCGTGATCGAACTGCTCAAGAAAGGCGCTGACCATGAATGACGCCCAAGGCGTGACCGTCATCGGCCTCGGCCCCATGGGACAAGCGATGGTCCGCACCTTCCTCGCCAACGACCGTCCCACGACCGTGTGGAACCGAACCCCGGCACGCGCCGCTCCCCTGGTCGCCGAGGGCGCGGTCCAGCCTGCGACGCTGGCGGAGGCACTGCACGCCAACGACCTGGTGATCCTCAGTCTCACCGACTACCAGGCCATGTACGACCTGCTCGACCCCGTCGGCGACGCGTTGGCGGGCAAGGTGGTCGTCAACCTCAGCTCCGACACCCCCCGCCGCAGCCGCGAGGCCGCCACCTGGCTGGCCGATCGCAAGGCCACCCTGCTGGTCGGCGGAATCATGGTGCCCGCACCACTGGTCGGCACAGACGCCGCGTACGTCTTCTACAGCGGCCCACGACCAACGTTCGACGTACACGAGCCAACCCTGCGCCTGATCGGCAAACCCGACTACCGCGGCGAGGACCACGCCTTGGCGCAGGTGTTCTACCAGGCGCAGTTGGACATCTTCCTGACCTCCCTCTCCGCCTACCTGCACGCCACCGCCCTGCTGAAATCGGCAGGGGTACCCGCCACCACCTTCCGCCCCTACGCAGCCGCCTTGTTCAACGACATGGCCTCCTACCTCGATCAGGCAGCCGAATCCGTGGACCAAGCCCACCACCCCGGCGACCTGGCCACCGTCCTCATGATGGGCGCCACAGCCGACCACGTGGCCACCGCCAGCAAGGACGCAGGCATCGACACCGCCCTACCCAACGCAGTGAAGTCCCACTACGACAACGCAATCGCCGCAGGCCACAGCACCAACTCCTGGACCAGCCTCTACGAGGTAATCAGCACCCCACCCTTCTCCCCTTAACCAACCTGCACCCACCAACCCGCCACAACCAACCAGCCCCACCAACCCCGCCCTCGTCAAGCCCTCACCCCACACCCCCGTCCCACCGACACGCTCACCCCCGCTACCTCTTCCAGGTCTCAGCAATGGGCCTCTGGTCCCCCTGGTCGCCGGATCCGGCATGACTTACGCCCCCAGTCGAAGGGCAGGTCTCGATGCCCCTATTGTTCGTCAAGCAGTCTGGTGTGCCGCTGCCTGTGGTCGGGTGAGGTGATGACCCGATAGAGCTCGCGGGCTATGTAGCGTTTGAGGCACCGGACGGCTTCACGTTTGGTCTTGCCCTCGCAGACGCGCCGGTCGATGTAGTCGCGGGTGCGTTGGTCCCAACGTAGGCGTACCAGCACGATGCTGCGCAGGGCGCAGTTGGCCTGGCGGTCGCCGCCGCGGTTGAGCCGGTGGCGTTGCGTCCTGCCCGAGGAGGCCTCCACCGGGCTGACTCCACACAGCGCGGCGAAGGACGCCTCGCTTCGCAGCCGTTCGGAGTTGTCACCGGCGGCGATGAGGAGGGTGGCCGCGGTGTCGGGGCCGACTCCGTAGGCGTCGAGTATGGCGGGGTTGTGGTCGGCCAGGACTGCGGCGATCTGGGCGTTGAGGTCGGTGATCTCCTGGCTGAGCCGGTCGATCCGGCACGCGAGCAGGCGCAGGGTGAACCGGGCGGCCGTAGCGCTGTCACAGGGTGTGGTGGGCGCCCATTCGATGCACCGCTGCACGAGCTTGGCGGTGCTGAGCTCGCGCAGTTCGTCGCGCAGCACGGGATCGGCCGAGACCAGGACGGCCTTGAGCTGGTTGATGGCCTGGGTTCGGGACTTGACGGCTGAGGTCTTGGCCACCTTGAACACGCGCAGCATCTCCACCGGCCCTTGGCCGCTCTTGGCCAGCGCGCTGGCCTGCCCGTTGAGCACGGAGCGGGCAGCGGACTCGGCGTCGATGGTGTCGTTCTTGCCGCGGCGTCGGCGGTTGGCCTTGTCGGGCTGGTTTACCTCGAACACGTCGATGTGGGCGGCGGCCAGGTGGCGGGCGAGCGCGGCTCCGTAGGAGCCTGTGCACTCCACGCCCGCACGCTGCACGACGCCGAACCCGCGCGCCCACTTCACCAGTGCCTGATACCCGGCTCGCGTGGTCGGAAATGTCTTGGTGGCCAGCAGCACGCCCAGCGCGGTGATGACGGCGGCGACGTGGAAGTCCTTGTGGGTATCGACTCCCACGATCACCTCCTGGCCGTCGAGGACCGGGGGCTGCGAGGAGGAATGAGGGGGGCGGGGCACGGTTCTGCGGGCTCCTGCTCTGATCGGAACGCCTACGGGCTGGCCGACGCCGGACCGATCAGGTGGTCAGGACTGTGAAGATGCGCAGTGCGGCAAAGCCCCTATCGGGACACGCCCCACCGGCCCGGCGGCAGCTGGCACCGCCACGGATCGAGGCCGACAGATCGAGACAAGGACACATCGGTCAGTCGTAACGCGGGTCAGACCACGGGCCGGGGCGGCACCCCTCGATCATCACAGTCGTAACGTGGCCGTCGGTACCTGATTGGCGACCAAGACACGCGAGGTAAGAACCGGTTGAGGGACAACGGCTACACCGTGTTCTTCGGACTGGACGTCGGCAAGGGCGGCCACCACGCCGTCGACCGGGACCCGACCGGGAAAGGACTGCGCGACACACCACTGCCCAACACCGAACCCAAACTGCGCACGCCGTTCGACAAGCTGACCGCCCACCGACAAGTCCTGGTGACGGACCAACCGAACACCATCGGCACCCTGCCCGTCGCGGTCGCACGGGCACGTGGTCTAGGTCGTGTTTCAAAGGCGTTGACCAGCGGTGTATCGGCGCCTGAAACGTGGCGAGGTCTCCGGTAGATGGGTTAGCGACCAAGCAAACCCGCACCACCGAAGACCTCGTGGCCAGCGTAGCGACGACGTGCCGGGCCAACTTGACCGACGCGCAGTGGGCACTGTTGCAACCGCTGCTGCCCGTCGGCGAGAAGCCCGGTCGCCCACCCAAGTGGAGCAAGCGACAGTTGATCGACGGCGTCCGATGGCGAGTACGCGTTGGTGCGCCATCGCAGGACGTCCCGCCCGAATACGGCCCATGGCAGACCGTGTACGGGTTGTTCCGACGCTGGCAGCGCGCCGGGGTCTGGACGGGATCCTGACCGGATTGCAGGCCCGTGCCGATGCCCGCCGGGGTGATCGTGTGGGACGTGAGCGTGGATTCCACGATCATGCGCGCGCACCAGCATGCCGCCGGAGCGCGGAAAAGGGGATTTGCAGGTCGAACCGGCCGACACCGGCGAGGGTGGGACGGAACCGGAGGATCACGGTTTGGGTCGGTCGCGGGACGGTTGGACCGTGAAGGTGTATCTGGCCTGTGAGCAGGGTCGGCGGCCGTTGTCGTTCCTGGTCACCGCCGGGCAACGCGGTGACAGTCCGCAGTTCACGCCGGTGATCGAGGCCATCCGGGTACCCCGGCCCGGCGGTGATCGACCGCGGACCCGCCCGGATCGGGTTCCGACCGATAAGGCCTACAGCTCCCAGGCCAACCACGCCTACCGGCGACGACGAAGGATCAAGGCCACCATCGACCAGCCTCTCGACCAGGCCGCCCACCGCAAGGCCAAGGGCTCCTCGGGTGGGCGGCCACCGATGATCGACAGGCAGGTCTACAAGCAGCGTCACGCGGTCGAGTGCGGTATCAACCTGCTCAAGCAGCACAGAGCGGTAGGCACTCGCTACGACAAACTCGCTGTTCGTTACAGGGCCACGGTTCAGGTCGCAGCGATCACCATCTGGCTGCGCCACATGTGAAACGCGCCCTGGTGACCTACCTGCCGGGCCTGGGCCATGCGACGCCGACCTCTACCCCGGCAATACCAAAACCAACCCCCGCGACGCCGCCCTGGCCGAACTGGACGTACTCATCGGGTTCGACGACGACCTGACCAGGGACGCCGCACGACTGCCCACCCGGATCCGCGACCTGTCCCCCGCTCCGAAGCACGTCCTCGGGCCAAAGATCGCCCACCCAGCGGTGCTGGAGATCCTGTCCCACTGCGGAAGACCCATACCAATCCGATGTTCGATGTTCACCCACTACCCGTCCACATCCCCCTTTCGGCGCCCTCCACAGTGGACAACCATCACCCCAGACCAAAACAATCCAACCTCGTAACACCGCTTTCACCCGTCACGCGTGACCTCGCGGCTGAGGTAGCAGGCCGACCCGACCGACACACAGGCTGGCAGCCATTGTCATCGCCAGCTCCTAACACAAAGGGGTGATCCTGCGACGAGGCTCTTGAGCGGTGAGGCCGCTGGTCCGATGTGGTGGACGTGTCGGAGCCCTGGCTGGTCGAGGACGAACTGTGGGACCTGCTCGAACCGCTGATCCCGGTGCCGCCACGCCGGGTCCGCAACCCCGGCCGGAAGCGATTACCGGACCGGCTGTGCCTGCAAGGGATCCTGTACGTCCTGCACACCGGTATCGGCTGGGAACACCTGCCCCAGGAACTCGGCTTCGGCTCCGGCATGACCTGCTGGCGACGGCTGCGGGACTGGAACTACGCCGGAGTCTGGTTGCGCCTGCACGAGGTGATGCTCGCCGAACTGCGGGAGGCCAATCGGATCGACTGGTCCCGCGCGGTCGTGGGCTCCTCACATGTCAGGGCGGTAAAGGGGACCGCGCCGGGCCGAGCCCAATCGACCGCCGCCAAGCGGGTTCCAAGCACCACCTGATCACCGACGGCAGCAGTCTCCCACTGGCGGTGATCCTGACCGCCGACGTCACCCAACCCCTGCCGCCGGTCCACCGGCAAGAGACAAATCAAGCCGTCCATGATCCCAGCCTGGAAAGAGTGTTCAACGACCACCGCAGTGCGTTGCGGTGACCTGGCCATTACCTCGGTCCTGGCAGGCAAAGGGCACGACCCACGGTTCCGGATTGGGCGTCCTGCACTGGGTCGCTAAACACAGCAGCTCCTACGTACGCCAATTCCGACACCTACGCATCCACTGGAAACGCCGCGTCGACCTCTGCGGAGCGTTCAAAACCCGACCCGCCACCAAAGTCTCTAACCATTTTGAGGTGAGCTTCAAGACGCCCCACCCTTAGGTGACCAACGCCAACTCGACCTTCGACCATCGCACCCGCGCCATGCACCACACCACAAGCAGTCTTGTGGCCCGGAGAATGCGCGTGCGCCATCTCCGGGCCACAGAACGGTTGGAAACGTGACCATCTCCTACCAGACCACGACGTCCTTATCCGGCCTTGCGACCACGAGTAGCGGTATTCCACCGCCGGGCCAGTGACTCGACCGACCACCAGTGCGGCCGGACGTCCGATGCCCCGTCCTGGTCGCGCAGGTAATCGGCCACCGAGCCCGGTGGCGCGAACTCCTCCACTACCAAGCGGGTCAGCCGCTCTGTGACCAGGCCGATCGGCTCGTCATCGAGCAGCAACGTCGCAGTGCACTGCAACGACATCGGCTCGCCGGTCTCATCCTCGTGGAACACGATCGACCGCACGGTCTGCTCGGCCCGCCGGAACCTGGGCCCGCAGGTAGTGGCCAGGGCGACGCCGAGCGGGACACGGGTGGCGTAAGCGACCTCGGGGTTGTCGGGGTGCGGGATGCCGCATTCCAGTCGTACCGACCTGGGAATTCGGTCCGGGATGATCAGGGCCCTGGTCAGTGCCAAGGTGCGACCACCGCGGGCACTGCTGAGCATTCCTGTGCGCTCATGTCCAGTGGTGTGCCGGTGGCCGCGCAGATCGACGTACTCCCGCGCGGACAGAACGTGTTTGCGCGACCCCAACACATGAATGGTCAGGGCTCCTCCACCGGTCCACCACGCCAATGCCTCGGAAAGACTGCGGGCACCCTCCACCAGTTCCTGCAACTGGGCCAAACGGCCGTCGAAGTCATGGTCGATCAAGTTGGTTCGCATCAGGTGGCCCATCCCCCGTGTCTCGAAAGGACTGATGACGATAATGCCGCTACCTGCGTAAATACTCCCCCGCAGGGAGTTGAGGCCCCATTCCGTTAGTCGGTATGTGAACTGCGCCTCACGCTACGACATTCCGGATGAGCTGTGACGACCAATTCCCGAACCACCCGAACGGCCGCCAAGGCAGTCGCTGTGCGCAAGATCGACACGTCGCGGCCCGGTCGACCCGGGCCATTCGGGCACCGGATACCGCATCCGTACTCCGTCGGCGTGAAGTCTACGGGGTCTCGACCTTGGTCTTCAGTGCCTGGAGCCACAGGTCCAGGCCTCCACCGAGCATGGCCGCCGCGGCGTCGTGGTCAGGGCCTTGCAGCGAGTCCAGCAGCGGCGCCGCCCAGGACTCCTCGGTGTGCACGCTGGTCTTCCCGTCCGCCTCACTGAAGGTCCACAGGTGAACACCCCTGTCGATGGTGATCGACTTGCCGACGGCAGGCCCCTCCCAGATCACGCACTTGCGGGGGTCCACCTGTTTGACGCTCGACGTGATCGTCAGGGTGTCGGCCGGGGAGAGCTGCGACTCGGGCACGGGGGTCGTCCACCGGAACTGCGCACCGGCGGAGAAGGGGCCCTGTTCGAGGCGCTCGATGGTCAGGACCGCTTGCTGCCACTGGTTCCAGCTCTCCACGGCGGTGTGCACGTCCCAGACTCGCTGGAGAGGAGCGTTGATCACGATGTCGGACGACCGGGTGATGGACGCCTGGTGATCGATGCTCACGCCGCCGCACTGCACGGGCTCAGCCGACGTAGAAGAGGAGGTGGTGCTGGAGGAGGTGGGCTGGTCGCTGCCGGTAGTGGTTTGGCCGGAGGCGCACCCGGTGACGACGAGTGCGATCCCGAAGGCGGTTGCCGCAAGCTTCGGGGCACGGTGGTGAGTCAGAGTGGAAGAGCGCATGGAAGTCGACCTCATCTTGGTGCCGTGGTGACGCTGACCTGGTGGTGAGATCACCGTCCCGCGAAAGGAGGCGTCATCGCGTCGGCGAGAACCACGTAGATCCGGTCAGCTCGGTGCCGCTGTCACGCACGTCGAGCAGCGCCGACTTCGCCGGTGAAGGGGACCGTCACGCCACAGGCAACGTGGGCGGCGCCTTGAACTCCAGCCACCTGCTGGTCTCCACCGCTTCCACCGAGTGCACGACGCCCTTCGGGTGCACGAGCGTCTGCCCTGGCAGGAGTTCGCACTGCTCGCCGGCCAGCGTTCCGCGCAGGTGGCCCGACAGCAGGTAGACGAAACTGTCGTGGTCATGCGAATGCTCGGGGGAAGCGACTCCTGCCGGGTACTCGATCTCCATCAGCAGTCCGCTGCCGGTCCGCGCCGGAACACGAAACCGGCCCGCCCCGCCCAGGAGCGGCAGCCCCTCCACCGAGGTCATCGTCTGCCACTCGCTCATCGACCGGCCCTCCCCCGCGTTTCCCTAAATCCTACGAAGCGAGGTCTGAAATAGCGCGGCCAACACGGAGGCGCGAGGCGAGGGGGAACCGCGCACGTCCGGCTCGATGCTGAGAGTCCTAGCAGCACGGCGGCCATCGGCGGTCCAGCAAGATCAATGTTAACGCTAAATATTTAGCACGCCGACCGGTCCGCCCAAACCTGAGCGCCTCAACGGCTATTACGTTCTACAAACACAGCACAGTTGCTCTATTCAGCCCACCGACACCCACAATCCAAGCGTTAGATTGTGATCGTTAACATCCTCCGTGCCGGCGTTGGGTGGACCGCAGGTAGCCCCTGCGTCAAAAGCGCTGCGCCCATCCGAGGGGATCGTCATGAGGCCTTCGTCCTTGCTCCAGCCGGGCCTGCTGTCGCGACCCACCCAAGAGCACGGAGATTGCCGCCCTGCACGCATCTCGGGCCTCGTGCGGCCCTGACGCCGAAGGAGAACCACCATGAAACCGATCGGCCAAGTCCCGCTGTCCGGGCCACCCCAGGCGGCACCGCGCCGTTCGGGTCGTCTCCGGCGCAGTCGATGGGGTCGCGCGCTGATCGCCCTGCTCGCGACCGCTCTCACGGTCACCTCGGCGGTCGCGCTCGACACCGGTGTGGCATCGGCGGCGACCGTCGACACCAGTGCGTGGTACGTGCTGGTGAACCGCAACAGCGGCAAGGCGATGGACGTTTCCGCTACCTCCACCGCTGATGGAGCGGTGGTCCAGCAGTGGTCACGTCATGATCTCGCCAACCAGCAGTGGCAGTTCGTGGACTCCGGCGGCGGCTACTACAAGCTGAAGTCGAAGAACTCCGGCAAGGTCCTCGACGTCGACAGCAAGTCGACCGCCGACGGCGCGAAGGTCCAGCAGTGGGCGGATCTCAACGGGACCAACCAGCAGTTCAGCCTTGTCGACACCGACAGCGGCTTCGTCAAGCTGATCAACCGCAACAGCGGCAAAGCGGTGGAGGTGTCGGGCTCGTCGACCGCGGACGGGGCGGCCGTCGTGCAGTACGGCGACCTGAACGGGGCCAATCAGCAGTGGTCGCTCGTCAAGCTCGACGCCCCGCCGACCGGCTCGTGCTCGCTCCCGTCGACGTACCGCTGGTCGTCGACGGGTTCGCTGGCGAACCCGAAGTCGGGCTGGCTCGCGCTCAAGGACTTCACCAGCGTCGTCCACAACGGCAAGCACCTCGTCTACGGATCGATGGTCAACTCGTCGGCATCCTACGGCTCGATGAACTTCACCTCCTTCACGAACTGGTCCGACATGGCCTCGGCAGGCCAGAACGGGATGAACTCCGGGACTGTGGCGCCCACGCTGTTCTACTTCGCCCCGAAGAACATCTGGGTGCTCGCCTACCAGTGGGGCGGGACCGCTTTCAGCTACCGGACGTCGAGCGACCCCACCAACGCGAACGGGTGGTCGGCGCAGCAGACCCTCTTCACCGGGAGCATCCCCAACTCCAGCACGGGACCCATCGACCAGACGCTCATCGCCGACGGCTCGACCATGTACCTGTTCTTCGCCGGTGACAACGGCAAGATCTACCGCGCCACGATGCCCATCGGGAACTTCCCCGGCAACTTCGGTTCGTCGTGGACGCAGATCATGAGCGACACGCAGGCCAACCTGTTCGAAGGGGTCGAGGTCTACAAGGTCAAGGACCAGAACCAGTACCTCATGATCGTCGAAGCGATGGGGAGCAACGGGCGGTACTTCCGCTCGTTCACCTCCAGCAGCCTGGGCGGCTCGTGGACGCCGCAGGCCGCCAGCGAGGGCAATCCCTTCGCAGGCAAGGCGAACAGCGGTGCTACCTGGACCAACGACATCAGCCACGGCGACCTGGTCCGCACCAACCCCGACCAGACCAAGACCATCGATCCCTGCAACTTGCAGCTCCTCTACCAGGGCAAGGACCCGAACGCGGGCGGCGACTACAACCGCCTCCCCTGGCGGCCGGGTGTGCTGACGCTCCAACGCTGATCACCTGTTGGGAGAGGAACCGTCTGTGCGGGTTGTGGCCGGTTTGTCGGCCACAACCCGCACGAGGACTCGCTGCCAGATCACCCCACGTGCAGGTGCACGCCGTCGTGGACGACACCGGCCTGCACCACCCCACCGGGAACGCTCAACACCGTGTTGCGCACACCGGGCAGCCTCGGCTCAGAGGTCATCAGCAGGGGTCACCTCCCCGCTCGGCGTGGTAGGGCTCAGCGTGACAACGGAGAACCGGTCGGCGTGACCGGAGTTCACCCCGACCGCCTCGACCAGCTCCGCGTGACCGGAACAAGATCGACGATCATTCGCCCGAAACAATCACCGTCGAACAGATCGGACGATCCACCCTCAATCAGGTGAAACCGCACGTGGGCGGCTAGACCGTTCGGGGGATGGCAGTTGTGGAAATATGACCCGTGCTGCACTGTCGCAAACACGGGATAGTTCGTGACACAGGTTTCTCGACGAAATGCGCACTGACGCCGGAGGGCGTGCGTTATTCGAGCGTCGTCGCCCAGGGGTACCACACGGGCGGTCGATCATCCGCAGGAGCAGGGTCACGCCAACAGGGGAGTGTTGTGAAATCCATCATGAAACGTGCGATCAGGACATCGGTAGCGCTCGGGGGAACCATCGCGCTGCTCATGTCGCTCGTTCCCGCCGCCAGTGCGGCGACGGCCCGGAACGGCATTTGCGACGACTACGAGTTCTGCCTCTACCACGGCCCCGATTTCACCGGGTCGATCTCGGACTTCGGCTACGGTTCGATCCCGACCTACGGGAAGTCCCAGCCGGACTGCTACGAGTTCAAGGGGTCGGGCACCGGCCAGTACCAATGTGTGAAGAACAACGCCAAATCGGCACGGAACCGGACCCACATCTACGTGGTGAAGGTCTTCTACAACAGCGACTACAAGGGCACCAACTTCACCTTCAACCCCGGCGGCGCGGCGAACCTGGGCTCGCTCAGCATGCAGAACGCCTCGCACCTGTTCGAGCTCGTCAGCTAGGGAACCGCGATCTCGCCGAACCAGGTCACCGGACCGGGTCGCGCAGGGCGTCCACCAGGAGGCCGTAGGTCTCCTCCACCGCCCCGGCCACGCTCGGCACCACGACCGCGTTCGGCCGCAGGCGCAGGACTTCCAGCAGGTCGTCGTACATGGTCCCGAGCACCACGGGGCCGCCGCCCAGCTCGATGAGGCGGTGGTGGTGGCGGATCCACGGGTCGTCGCTGTCGCGCGCCCGGTGGTTGAACCGCTCCACCGCCGCCTCCCGGTCGTCGAGCAGGACGACCTCGCGGAAGTCCGCCCCGTGCGAGCGCACGAACTCCTCGAACGACGTGATGTCCTCGACCCGAGCGAAAAATTGGGGCAGCACGACGTCGTGCCCGTTGCCCAGGTGGGTCGCCGCCATGGCACGGGCCAGGGACCACACGACCGGCCACGTGTCGGTTTCCTCGTCCTGCCACCCGCCGACGAGACGGTGCAGACCGTCGATGTCGAGGTGCAGCGTGTCGGGGTGCCGATCGATGTAGAACGCCGACAGGGTGGATTTGCCGATGCCCGGTGGTCCGTTCAGATGGATGAGTCGCGCCACCACCCCACCTTAGCCATGGGCAGGATCGCCGAGAACACGCCCCACACCGTGCCGCACAGTCGTGAAAGCACTGGAAAACGCACTGCCCGATCTGTTGTCGACATTCGATTCCGGCCACCACGAATTCGACACCGTCGACAATTACTGCAATTAGCCCTCAGGCACTCACCAGGAGAAATCGGTGCACGAAGACGATCGGCAGCACTCAAGGTTGCCAGCACGTGACCTGGTTCACACAAGAGCATCCTTTTCGGCCCCCGAACATCCTTACCTGTGCAAGACCCGAACAGCACAGCCCAATTCAGAGGGAGTCGGAAACAATGCGCGAGAACAACAGCCGAGTCGTCCGTGGTGCCGCTGCCATCGCCGTCCTCGCCGCGTTCGGCACGCTGACCGCCTGCTCCGCGGGCAGCACCGGGACGCCCACCGCGGGCGGCGCCACCACGCCGTCGTCGTCGAGCGCGAAGCAGGACCAGACCAGCGGCACCGCGAGCACCAGGGTCACCGGTGGTGCCGACGCCCTGCGTGCCAACGGGGACAAACCGGCCGGTGAGCAGCTCTGCGCCACCGCCAGGGTCGGGCTCGGCGTCGAGTTCCCGGTCCAGGGCGCGAACGACCAGTTCAGCGTCCCGATCCTGCTGGCGAACGACTCGTCCGCCCGCTGCACGATCCAGGGCTTCCCCGGCGTCCAGTTCCAGAAGGGCAACGGCGAGTCCTGGGACCTCGTGCGCGGCGACGACCCGATCAAGCCGGTCAGCCTCGCGCCCGGCGAGTCGACCAGCGCCACCCTGGTCTTCCTCAGCGCGGGCACCCAGGAGGGCACCTCGCACTGGGCTCCCGACTCGGTCCTCATCACGCCGCCCAACACGACCGACACCCAGCGCCTCGCGTGGGACTTCGGCGCGATCCTGCGCCAGGACGCCGCCACCCACCCCGGCACCTTCGTGCGCGCGGTCGACGCCGTCGACTACGGCAACAAGTAACCCGAGCCACTGGTGAGCGCCTCGCGGTGCCGGCCGACGGCGTTGCACGCAGGGTGTGAGAGGACCGCTCGTTCGAGGTAACGGCGGTACCTCCTTCATCCCCGGCGAACGGCCTACTGTGGGTTCATGGGCCCCATCGATCCTCGCGCCGAGGTCCGCGAGTTCCTCAGCTCGCGGCGAGCGCGCATCACCCCTGACCAGGCGGGCCTGCCCGCCTACGGCGGCAACCGGCGCGTCAAGGGCCTGCGCCGCGAAGAGGTGGCCCTGCTCGCGGGCGTGTCCATCGACTACTACGTGCGCATGGAACGCGGCAACCTGTCCGGGGCCTCGGAGAGCGTGCTGGACGGCGTGAGCCGCGCGTTGCAGCTCGACGAGGCCGAGCACGAGCACCTGTTCGCCCTCGCCCGAGCCGCGGACCCCGGCCCTCGCCGCCGCGCGGCGCCGCCCAGCAGCGTGCGCCCCGGCGTCCAGCAGGTGCTCGACGCGATCAGCGACGCGCCTGCCTGGGTGCGCAACGGCCGCCACGACATCGTGGCCATGAACCGCCTCGGCCGCGCCCTCTACTCCCCGGTGCTCGCCGATCCGCGCAGGCCCGCGAACACGACCCGGTTCGTCTACCTCGACCCGGCGGCGCAGGAGTTCTTCGTGGACTGGGACCGCATCGCCAACGACGCCGCGGCGATGCTCCGCCTGGAGGCTGGTCGCACCCCGAACGACCGCAAGCTGATCGAACTGGTCGGCGAGCTGTCCACGCGCAGCGAGATCTTCCGCAAGCGCTGGGCCTCCCACGACGTGCAGTACCACCGCAGCGGGCACAAGCGCCTGCGTCACCCGGTCGTGGGACAGCTCGACCTGAACTTCGAGTCGATGGAACTGCCCTCCGAGCCCGGCCTCACCCTCAACATCTACACCGCCGCGCCGGACAGTCCCACCGCCGACGGCCTCAAGGTGCTCGCGAGCTGGGCGGCCACCCAGGAACTCGCGCGGCCGCGGTCGACGAACCCCTGAACGCGCCGCGCCCCGTGGGGGGTACTGCCGTTACCCGGAAGGGCAGTCACTGCCGCGCCGCCTGGACCGAGCGTTCGATGGGTGGTGACCAGGAACCCCGTGAGAGGCGAGAACTTCCATGCGAGCCACCTTCATGTACGGCCCCGGCGACGTGCGGGTCGAGAACGTGCCCGACCCGCGGATCGTCGACCCCACGGACGCGGTCGTCCGGATCACCCTGGCTTGCGTCTGCGGCTCCGACCTGCACCCCTACCACTCCATGGCCGCCACGGACGAGGGCGTGCCGATGGGGCACGAGTTCATCGGCGTCGTCGAGGACACCGGTTCCGCGGTCACCGGCGTCAAGCGCGGGGACTTCGTGGTCTCCCCGTTCGCGTTCTCCGACAACACCTGCCCGATCTGCCGCGACGGCTTCCACACGGCCTGCCCCCGCGGCGGCTGGTACGGGGCCGGTGGCGTCGGCGGGGCGCAGGCCGAGGCCGTGCGCGTCCCGCAGGCCGACGGCACGCTGGTGAAGGTCCCCGGCGACGTGGACACCGCGTTCCTGCCCTCGCTGCTCGCCCTGAGCGACGTGTACCTCACCGGCCACCACGCCGCCCACATGGGCCGGGTCGAGCCCGGCAAGACCGTGACCGTCATCGGTGACGGCGCCGTCGGCCTGTCGGCGGTGTTGGCCTCCCGGCGCCTGGGCGCCGAGCGGGTCATCCTCATGGGGCGCCACACCTCTCGCACCGACCTGGGCCGCGAGTGGGGCGCCACCGACGTCGTCGCCGAACGCGGTGAGGAGGGCGTCGCGAAGGTCTTGGACCTGACCGGCGGAGAGGGCTCCCACGTGGTGCTGGAGGCCGTCGGGTTGATGCCCGCCTACGAGCAGGCGTACGGCGTCGTGCGCCCCGGCGGGATCATCTCCCGCGTCGGCGTGCCGCAGTACGAGGAGGCACCGGTCGGCTTCGGGTCGCTGTTCGGCAAGAACGCGGGCCTGACCGGCGGTCCCGCACCGGTCCGCGCCTACATCGAGCAGGCGATCGACGACGTCCTCGCAGTCCGCATCAACCCCGGCAGGGTGTTCGACGCCGAGGTCGGCCTGGACCAGGTCGCCGACGCCTACAAGCAGATGGACAGCCGCAGCAGCCTCAAGGTCGTGGTGCGCCCGTGACCGCACCGTCCACAAAGGAGAACAAGAGATGAAGCACATCAAGCTGCGCGACCTCGACGTGGCCCGCATCGGCCTGGGCGCGATGGGCATGTCCCACGGCTACACCGGCGCCGGGAGCGACGACGACGAATCGATCCGCACGATCCACCGCGCCCTGGAGCTGGGCGTCACGCTCATCGACACCGCCGAGGTCTACGGCCCGTACGCCAACGAGGAACTCGTCGGCCGCGCCCTGAAGGACCGCCGGGACGAGGTCGTGCTGGCGACGAAGTTCGGCCTGATCTCGCACACCGGCCGCCAGGGCGGCGCGGACAGCGGCCCCGCCAACATCCGGATCGCCGTCGACGGCTCCCTCACCCGCCTGGGCACCGACCACATCGACCTGTACTACCAGCACCGCGTCGACCCCGGCACCCCGATCGAGGACACCGTCGGCGTGCTGGCCGACCTGGTCACCGAGGGCAAGATCCGGCACATCGGCCTGTCCGAGGCAGGTCCCGACACCATCCGCCGCGCCCACGCCGTCCACCCGATCACCGCCGTGCAGTCGGAGTACTCGCTGTTCACCCGCGACCCGGAGGCCCGCGTCCTGCCGGTGCTGCGCGAGCTGAACATCGGCTTCGTGCCCTTCTCCCCCTTGGGCCGCGGTTTCCTGACCGGCACGGTCCGCTCCACCGACCATTTCGACGCGGGCGACTTCCGCTCGAGCAATCCCCGGTTCACCGACGAGAACTTCCAGCACAACCTCCGCCTCGCCGACGAGGTAGCCGCCATCGCCACCCGGATCGGCGTCACCCCGGCCCAGGTCGCCCTCGCCTGGTTGCTGGCCCAGGGCGACGACATCGCCCCCATCCCCGGCACCAAGCGCGTGACCCGCGTCGAGGAGAACACCGCCGCCGACGCGGTCACCCTCACCGAGGAGCAGCTCGCCACCCTCGGCAGCCTCCCCCCGGCCGCCGGGGACACCCACAACGAGGCGCAGATGCGGATGATGGAGCGCTGACCAGGTCTGGGGGGGCGGCGCGGCCGGGTCCCGCGGCGCGCCTTCCCGCTTCGCCACGGCGTGAGTAGCGTCGCCGACGTGAACGACACCGGCCTCGTCGGCGCGCAGAAGACCCTCAGCCCCGTCCTCAGGGCGAAAGCACTGGACAACCGGCTGCCGGACCCGATCCTCGGCGACCGGTACGCCGAGGAGGCGATGCGCGGGCTCGACCCCGACTACGACAAGCGCAGGTTCGGCACCAGCCAGATGGGCCTCGCCGCCGTGGTGCGCGCCAAGGCCCACGACGACTGGGCCCGCGCCTTCCTCGCCGAGCACCCCGACGCGGTGGTGCTGCACCTGGGCTGTGGCCTCGACGCCAGGGCGTACCGGATCGACCCGCCCCCCACCGTCGACTGGTACGACCTGGACTACCCCGCCATCGTCGAACTGCGGCGCCGGTTCCTGCCGCCGCGCGAGCACTACACCCTGATCGGCTCCAGCGTCACCGACCTGACCTGGCTGGACCGCGTCCCCCGCGGCCGACCGGTGCTGGTGATCGCCGAAGGACTGGTGCCCTACCTGACCGAGACCGACGTCCGGCGGCTGCTCACCAGCGTCGTCGACGCCTTCCCCACCGGCCAGGTGCAGGTCGACACGGTGGCGGTCTGGGCGTGGCGCACGTCGAAGTGGGACCCGACGCTGCGCAAGTACGGCACCCGTTTCCACTGCGGCTTCGACGACCCGGCCGTGCTGGCCGACTGCCACCCACGGCTCGAGTACGTCGACGAGGCGCCGATGAACGACTCCCCGGAACTGATGGCCAAGGCACCCGCGAACGTACGCCGCGCGTACCGCCTCCTGAACCTGCTGCCGGGCTTGAGGCGGTCCACCCGCATCGTGCGGTTCCGGTTCATCGAGACCACTGTGGACGGTCACTAGCCCGCTTGGCCGCAGGCGGCTCGGTCAACCCAAGAAGGACCGCGCCGCAGCGGGAAAGCCGCTGCCACCAACTGATGCACTCGCGATCATCCTGGCCAAATGCTCGTTATCGTTGCGGCATTTGTTGGCAAAGCACATCTTTTAGTCAACACTGAAGTTATAGAGTCAAGCGACACTTCGTGGTCCGGCCGAACGGTTCGGCTTCAGCGGTACCTCGGCGTCCGTAACCGTGGTTAACGTGAAGTTCCGTTGAGAACCAGGAAGAGGTGTTCCTTGATTCGTCGACTTGTTGCCGCTTTCGCTGTAGTACTGGGAATTCTCGCGTTCGAAGCAGGCCCCGCGCGGGCGGACGGCCCATCGACCGCCGCCGCGCAGTGGATCTGCGTCGGCGCGGCGGTCCCGGCGGGCCACGTGATCACGATGCTCAACCCGAACGGCGGCTGCTCGGGCAACGGGACCATGTACGTCGAACCCGTGCGCAACGGGATGTGGACCTGTCTGGGGTCACCGCTGCCCGAGCCGTACGTCATCACCATGCTCAACGCCAACGGATGTGGCGGGATGGGCCGCTACATCGAACTCCCCCGCAACGGCATGTGGACCTGCCTCGGATCGCCGCTCCCCGCGCAGTACGTGATCACCATGCTCAACGCCAACGGGTGCGGCGGGATGGGCCGCTACATCGAACTGCCGCGCGACGGCATGTGGACCTGCCTCGGCTCCCCCATCCCCTCGCCCTACGTGATCGTTCGGCTCAACGCCAACGGGTGCGGTGGCATGGGCCGCTACATCGAGGCCGCGCGCAGTGACATGTGGATCTGCTGGGGTTCCACGCTGCCCGCCGGGTTCGTGGTCACCCGTTCGGACCGCAACGGCTGTGGCGGTGGAGGCGCGGACTACATCGTGCGCGCCTGACAACAGGAGAGGAGGCCCCACCGGCACCGGTGGGGCCTCCCGCCCGGTTTCACTCCACGGTCGCGGCCCCGCTGATGAGGCTCGCGGCCCGTTCCGCGATGGCGATCACGGTCGCGTAGGTGTTGGCCGACGGGATCCGCGGGATCACCGAGGCGTCCGCGATCCGCAGGCCGTCAACACCGTGCACGCGCAGGTCCCGGTCCACCACCGACATCTCGTCCACGCCCAGCTTGCACGTGCCGACGTAGTGGAAGTACGGCGCCGTGGTCGCGCGGACGTAGGGCTCACCACCCGACTCCGCTTCCTGCCCGCGCCACGGCGTGAGGGCGCTCGCCGCGCCGATCTCGCGTGCCAGCCCCATTCCCCTGACCATCGCGGTCAGGTCCCGCTCGTCGGTCAGGTAGCCCGGAGCCAAGGCGATTCCCCTATCTGCCAAGCGGAGTCGCCCACGGCTGTACGGGGTCATCAGGGAGAACGTGATGACGTAGAGGTTTTCCCCCGCCGGCGCCGACAGGCAGGATTGCAGGTCCGGGGCGTCCAGGTCGGGATCGCTGCGCAGCAGGCCGACCACCTCGACGTTGTTGTTCGAGCCCACCGGTATCGGCTGCGCGCTGGTGTACATCACGTAGGAGAGGGGGTGGTCGTGCAGGTTCTCGCCCACACCCGGCAGGTCCGCGACGACGGCGATGTCGCTGTCACGCAGGTGGTCGGCCGGACCGATCCCGCTCAGCATCAGCAGGTGAGCGGTTCCGACGGCGCCCGCGCAGAGCACCACTTCGCCCGCCCCGGCCTGGATCCGCTGTCCGCCAACGGTGTACTCGACGCCGGTGGCCCGGTGCCCGTCGAACACGACTCGCCGGACCACCGCGTCCGTCACCACGTCGAGGCCCGCGCGTGAGCCCAGGTAGGCGTCGGCGGCGCTCTGCCTGACTCCCCCGACGATGTTCAGGTCGACCCAGCCGACCCCCTCCTCCAAGCCGCCGCTGATGTCCGTCGCACGCCGGTAACCAACCTCCGCGGCCGCCTCTACGAACGCCGCCGCGGTCGGGTGCCCCTGCTCGGCCGGGGCGACCTCCAGCGGGCCACCGACGCCGCGCAGAGCGGGATCGCGGGTGGGGGCGCGCTCGCCGCGCCGGAAGAACGGCAGCAGGTCGTCGAACTCCCAGCCCTTGCCCCAGTCGTAGCTGCTCCGGTGACCTCGGGCGAAGATCATCCCGTTGATGCTGGAAGAGCCGCCCAGCGCCTTCCCACGTGGCCAGGGAAGGGTTCTGCCCAGTTCCGGCTCCGGCAGGGTCGTGTCCTGCCAGTCCGATTCGGAGCCCAGGAGTGACAGCCAGGCGTTCGGCGGGGCGGTCACCGGCGACGCGCTCCCCGCCTCCAGCAGCAGGACGCTGACGCTCGGGTCCTCGGCCAGGCGGGAAGCGACCACGCAGCCCGCGCTCCCGCCGCCCACCACGACGTAGTCGTAATCGCTCACGTGTTCTTCCCGGTCATCAGGCGGCGCAGGTCCGTCGCGCACTTGCGGACGAGGGACCGGGATAGGTGCGGGATGTCCCCGGTCTGCTGGACGGCCTCCCGGAACCGGGCCGACGGGACGTCCGAACCGGGCACCGCCGGTTCCGGCTCCCGGAAGCCGTGCAGCAGCGGGAGGATCGAGTACTGGCGCTGGGATTCCGGCAGCGTGCGCAGGGCGGCTTCGACGCGGACGAGCCAGTCACCGTGGTCCTCGATCCGCTCGATGGCGTGGCCGTCCTCGACGAGCCAGTCCACGAACGTGTCCAGGGAAATCCCGTCGTCGTGCGGGTTCACCAGGTTGAACGTCCGGTACCCGGAGGTGTTCCGCCCCAGCGCGACGATCGACGCCGCGGTGAAGTCGACGGGCAGGCCGTCGTAGTGGGCCCGGTCGCCGCCGAGGTAGAAGGACCGCGGGGCCACGCCCGTCGCGAGGAGGCTGAACAGCAGGCGGCTGAACATGTCGTGCACGTTCACCTGCCCGGCGTACTCGCCGTGCGCGAGGATCATGGTGGAGCGGAACACCGTCACCGGCAGGCCGCACAGGTCGTGCGCCTCCCGCAGCAGCACCTCTCCGGCCCACTTGCTCGTCGTGTACCCGCCCGCGTACCCGTCGTCGACGGGCTGGACCGGCAGCGCGGCGCGCACGTCGGAGTCCTCGTCGAGAGGCTGTCCCCTCCGCGACCGGGACACCGCCACGCTGGAGATGTACGTGATCGGCTTGAGCCGGTCGGTCAGGGACAGGCGGATGACCTCCGCGGTGCCGAGGACGTTGGCCTCGAACAGGTGGCGGTAGGGCAGCACGTGGTTCACCAGTGCGCCCGCGTGGACGATCAGGTCCACCTCGCCGGTCAGCCGCTGCCACGTCGCCTCGTCCAGGCCCAGCCGCGGCTCGGCGATGTCCCCCGCCAGCACCTCCAGGTGCTCCGCGGCCAACTCCCCGACCGTGCGCGCCAGGTCAGGGTCGTCGCTGCCGAAGGCGTCGACCAGGCGCTGCCTGGCGGCGTCCGGGTCCTTGCCGCGGACCACGACGATCAGCCTGCCCGCGACCGGGGCCAGTCGGCGCAGCCAGTCGAGGGTGAGGAAGCGCCCGAGGTACCCGCTCGCGCCGGTCAGCAGAACGCGGCGGGGCTCCCCCTCAGGACGCGGGAGGTGGCGGGCGCCGTCCAGGGTCGCCGCGTCGACGAACCGGTCGAGGGTGAGGTCCTTGGCGTGCGTCTCGGCGGCGTCCTCGCCGTGCACCGAGGCGAAACTCGGCCGCGACGCGGTGGCCCCGCCCGCGACCTCCGGCAGTTTGGCCTCGAGGTAGTCCGCCACCTGGCGGAGGTCGTGCGCGGGGCTGATGATGACGTCGACCGGGACCCGCACGCCGAAGGCGTCTTGCAGCAGGTTCGACAGCGACACCGCCGACAGCGAGTCGCCGCCGAGGTCGCGGAAGTACGCGGAGGGGCTCACCTCGGCCGTCGAACCGGACAGCAGCGCCCGCGCGGCCCGCTGGACGGTCTCCAGCACCGGCTGGTCGGCTCCCGTGCGGCTCAGGTCGAGCAGCTCACAGGCCTCGCGGGCGGAGATGTCGGCGTACCTCCGGTCCAACCGCTCGCCGTAGCGCTCCACGAGCTTGGGCCACAACAACTTGCGCTGGTCCGACAGCAGGCCGTTCGCCTGGCTGAACGGCTCGGTCTCCAGCAGCAGGCCGCGCGGGACCTCGTACGACTTCAGGCCCGTGTCCTGCGCGATCCGCCGGAACGACTCGGTCAGCAGGTGTTCGAGGCGGTCCGGGTCGGCCCCGTGCTCCTCCAGCGCGTCCTCGGTCGGCACGACGACGGCGAGCAGGTAGGACCGCTCGCTGTCGCCGTGGACGAAGACCTGCCGCACCAACGGGGCGGTGGCGAAGAGGGACTCCAGCCGCGCGACGGCCACGAACTCGCCCTGGGACAGCTTGACGACGCTCTTGAGGCGGTCCACGACGGCGATGCGGCGCGGACCGAGTTCCGCGACGATGTCGCCGGTCCGGTAGTACCCGTCCTCGTCGAAGAGGGCGGCGGTCAGTTCGGGCTGCCTGTAGTAGCCGGGGATGCCGTCCGCCTTCAGCAGCAGTTCGCCGCGCGGGTGCGGGACGTCGGTGCGGAAGTAGCCGAGCTCGGGCACGTCGACCAGCTTGTAGTCGATCACGGGCGGGTTCATCAGGGTGCCGTTGACGGCGATGCCCGCGACCTCCGTGGAGCCGTACATGTCGTACAGGGGAACGCCGAGGAGCGCCTCGACGAACTCGGTCAGCGTGGCCGACAGCGGCGCGGAACCACAGGTGGCCCAGCCGACGCGCCCTCCGAGGACGTCCTCGCGCAGGCGGGTGAGCACCTCGGTCGCCGCGCCCTCACCGGTCCGCCGGTCCAGCTCGCTCCGGTAGCGCTGGTAGAGCATCTCGCACACCCGCGGCACCAGGGACAGCTCGGTGGGCCGCACGAGCGCGATGTCCTCGAAGAACGTCGAGAGGTCGCTGCCCGCGGTGAAGCAGCTCAGCCCACCGCGCGCCAGTGCGTTCATCAGCGAGAAGTGGCCGCCGATGTGGCTCAGCGGCATGTAGTTGACGGCGACCAGGTCCGCCCGGTTCGCCCGGTCCTCCCACATCACCCTGGCCAGCCGCTCGGTGTAGATCGCGCCCTTGGGGGTTCCGGTGCTCCCCGAGGTGTACACGAGCATCGCGAGGGGGTCCTCGTCGTCGCCGGGGACGTGCGGCGGCACCTCGGGCAGGGTCGCGCCGAGGTCGAGGACCTCGGGCAGCGCGACGACGTCCACGTCCCGTCCGGCACGGGCCAGGCCGTCGCGGGCCGCGGCGAACCGCTCCGCCTGGTCGTCGACGCGCTGGTCGTGGTCGAACACCACCAACCGCCGGACCGAAGGCGCGCGCAGGGCCAGTTCGGTCGCCGCGCCCAGGTGCTCGACGCTCGCGGCGAGGAGGGACGGCTCGGTCTCCGCCATGATGGACGCCAGGTTCTCGGCCGACGCGCCGGTCTGCAACGGGACGCTGACGACGCCCAGGTAGCCGCACGCCAGGTTCAGCGTCGCGTAGTCGCGGCTCCCGAAGCCGAGGATGGCCACCCGGTCGCCCGCGGCGAGGGGGTGGCGCGGGTGGTGGTGCCACTCGCTCGCCACCGCGCGGACGCGGCTCCACAACTGCCGGTAGGTGGTCAGCTCGTAGCGGGGCAGCAGGCGGGCCGACACGCGCCCCGTCCGGGCGTCCCGCACGAACTCCCGCGCGCGCTCACCGACAGCGGGCCGTTCCCCGTGGCGCTCGAACACGTTTGCCATTACTTGCGCGAGTCGCACTGTGATCTCCGCGTCGCACAGGTGGCGACTTGTTGTCAGAAATGGAAACAGCCCCGAAAAACTACACTAGCAGCAGCCCACCGGACAGTCACGCGGTCCGGCTCGCATTTTAGGCTTTTTGATAAGCATCATTGCGGCGGCCGGTCGTCCTTGATAGTGATTCCACGAGGACTCCTGCAATCGAGGATGTGCCCATGGACCACGATTCCGCCCTCCTGGAACTCGACGACGCGTTCGTGCAGGACCCGTACTCGGTGTACGCGAAGCTCAGTGCCGAAGGCTCGGCGCACAGGGTGCTGATGCCCCCTGGGGTCCCCCTGTGCGGGGGGCTCCCGGTCTGGCTCATCACCGGCTACGACGCCGTGCGCTCCGCGCTGGCGGATCCCCGGCTGAGCACCGACCTGACCAGGATCGACGGGCTGTTCGCGCAGAAGGAGCCCGACCGCGGCAAGCGCGGCGGCTTCTCCTCGGCACTGGCCAGCCACATGATGCACACCGACCCACCGGACCACACCAGGCTGCGCAAGCTCGTGAGCAAGGCCTTCACCGGCCGTGCCGTCGAAGCGCTCCGGCCGGAGATCGTGAAGATCACCGACGGGCTGACCGCGGCCCTCTCGGACCACGACTCGGTGGACCTGCTGGACGCCTTCGCGTTCCCGCTGCCGATCCGGGTGATCTGCCTCCTGCTGGGCGTCCCGGTCGAGGAGCAGGACAACTTCAAGTCGTGGTCGAGGGCGCTGGTCTCCGGCGACTCCCCCGAGGCGGCGGCCGCCGCCGCGACCGCGGTGGCGGGGTACCTCGGCGAGCTGATCGAGCGCAAACGCCGCGTGAGCAGCGACGACGTGCTCAGCGCCCTGGTCTCGGCGCGCGACGTCGACGACCGGTTGACCGAGACCGAACTGGTCTCGACGGCCTACCTGCTGTTCATCGCCGGGTTCGAGACGACCCTCAACGCGCTCGGCAACGGCACGCTGCACCTGATGCGGAACCTGGACCAGTGGGAGGCGCTGCGCGAGGACCGGACACTCCTCCCCGGCGCGGTCGAGGAGTTCCTGAGGCTGGAGAGCCCGCTGAAGCACGCCACGTTCCGCTGCGCGACGGAGCCGCTGGGCATCGGGGGCGTCGAGATCCCGGCGGGCGACTTCGTGCTGCTGGCCATCGCCTCCGCCAACCGCGACCCCCAGCGCTTCGCCGATCCGCACGTGCTGGACGTCCGCAGGCCCGCGGCGGGTCACCTGGCGTTCGGGCACGGCGTCCACCACTGCCTCGGGGCGCCGCTGGCGCGGGTGGAGGCGCTGACGGCGTTCGGCGCCCTGCTCGACGCGTTCCCCGCCATGAGGCTCGCCGCGGACCCCGAGGACCTGCGGTGGCGCAACAGCACGATCATTCGCGGGCTCGACTCGCTTCCGGTGAGGCTGAACCACCGCTAGACGCTTTATCACATTTCCGGAACACCGCGTCACCAACCCGTTTTTGGCGTGGCTGCTGGACGACCAGAAAGGTGCGGCTGACCAATGCGCATATGCGGGATCAAAGCATCACACGACGGCGGGGTGGCCGTCATCGAGGACGGTCGCCTCCTCTTCAGCTACGAGATCGAGAAGCTGCGGAACGGCGAACGCTACAGCTCGCTCGGAAACCTGGAACGCGTGACCGAGATCCTCGCCGCGGAGGGTCTGACACCCGCCGACATCGACCAGTTCGTGGTCGACGGCTGGTACACGAAAGACGACGCGGGCCAGACCGCCGTCACCGTGGACGCGGCCGGACGGCCGGTGCACCTCCGGGTCGCGCCGTACCTGGAGAGCCCCGGCGACGAGGGCCCGCTGCAACGCCACACCTTCAGCGGCCACGGCCTCGGCGACTACGCCAGCTACACCCACGTCGCCAACCACCTCATCGGCACGTACTGCTCCAGCCCGTTCGCCGCCAGGGGTGAGGACGCGTTCGTCCTGGTCTGGGACGGCCTCATCACGCCGCGCCTCTACCGGGTGCGGGCCGCGACCCGCGAGGTGGACTTCGTCGAGGCACTCATGCCCGTCTTCGGCGGCAGCTTCGCGGCGTTCTGCGCGCGGTTCGAGCCGTACCTGCCCGACACCGACGACGTCACGTCGGACCGGTTCATCCGCCACCACCTGTCCGTCGCGGGGAAGGCCATGGCCTACGCGGCCATGGGCCGGGTCGAGACCGGTGCCTTCGCCGCCTTCGACGACCTCATGGCCGAGTTCCACGACATCCCCGTCGACCGGGTGGGGGTGCTGGGGGACAAGGTCGCCGCGAACCGGGACGAGCTGATGCCGGGCCTGTCCAACGCGGACCTCATCGCCACCTACCAGGCCTACGTGGGCCACAACCTGCTGGAGCGGCTCACGTCGGCGGTGCGGAGCCGCTTCCCCGGCGGCGGCCACAACCTGGTGCTCGGCGGCGGCTGCGCGCTGAACATCAAGTGGAACACCGCGATCCGGGCCAGCGGGGTCTTCCAGGACGTGTTCGTCCCGCCCTTCCCCAACGACGCCGGGGCGGCGATCGGGACGGCGGCCTGCGAGATGTTCCGGCGCGGCGGCACGGCGCTGGAGTGGAACGTCTACAGCGGACCGCGGATCACCACCGGCACCCTGCCCGACGGGTGGAGCGCGCGACCCTGCGACGAGCGGGCGTTGGCCGCCCTCCTGCACGCCGAGGACGAACCGGTGGTCGTCCTGTCCGGACGGGCGGAACTGGGGCCGCGCGCACTGGGCAACCGCAGCATCATCGCGCCCGCGACCAGCACCCGGATGAAGGACCTGCTCAACGACATCAAGAACCGGGCCCAGTACCGGCCCGTCGCGCCCATCTGCTTGGAGGACCGCGCGCCGGAGGTCTTCGACCCAGGCACACCCGACCCGTACATGATCTTCGAGCACCGCATGCGGCCGGGCTGGGCCGAGCGCGTCCCGGCGATCGTCCACCTGGACGGCACCGCCCGGCTCCAGACCATCGCGTCCACTCAGGACACCGCGGCGGTGCGCATCCTCACCGCCTACGCGGAGATCAGCGGGATTCCCGTGCTGTGCAACACGAGCGCGAACCTGGAGGGGCGGGGCTTCTTCCCCGACGTCGAGTCCGCGGCCCGGTGGGGCGGGACCCGGTACATCTGGTCGGAGGGGACGCTGTACACGAACCCCGACGCGGGGTGACGTCCCGCTAGCGCGTCCGGCGCTCCGGCGCCGGACGCCGCGGGGGGACCATCTCGGCGACCAGGAAGGCCAGCTCCAGCGCCTGGTCGGCGTTGAGGCGCGGGTCGCACGCCGACTCGTAGCTGCGGTGCAGGTCCTCGAAACCGAGCCCCGCGCCGACGCACTCGGTCACGTCCTCGCCGGTCATCTCCACGTGCAGGCCGCCCGCGTGGGTGCCGAGTGCCTCGTGCACCTCGAAGAAGCCCGCGACCTCGGCGAGGATGTCGTCGAACAGCCGGGTCTTGCGGCGGCCGGGTGCCTCGACGGTGTTGCCGTGCATGGGGTCGCTCACCCACACCACCGGCGCGCCGGAGGCGTCGACCTTCGCCACCAGTTCCGGCAGCAGGTCCCGGACGCGGTCGGCTCCCATCCGCACGATGAACGTCAGCCTGCCCGGCCTGCGTTCGGGGTCGAGGCGGTCGATCAGGGCCAGCGCGTGCTCGGGTGTGGTGCTCGGGCCCAGCTTCACCGCGATGGGGTTGTCGACCGTCGCGAAGTAGGCGACGTGGGCGCCGTCGAGGTCCCTGGTGCGGTCGCCGATCCACAGCAGGTGGCCGCTGCCCGCGTAGCGACGGCCCGTGCGCCGGTCGCGGCGGGTCAGCGCCTCCTCGTAGTCGAGCAGCAGGCCTTCGTGGCTGGCGAAGTACTCCGTGCCGCTCGCGCGCAGGACGTCCAGCGTGTACCGGGAGGCGTCGTAGACGCGCCGCAGCCGGGCCGGGTCCGGCCGCCGTTCGGCCTCGGTGAAGCCGCTGCCGTTCACCGCGTCACCCCGGTACACCGGCAGCGTCCGCCCGTCGACGGTCTCGGTCGGCTGGGACCGGGGCTTGGCGTACTGGCCCGCGATCCGGCCCGCGGTCACCACCGGGAGCCCCGACGCGGCCGTGAGGATCACCGACATCTGTTGCAGCAGGCGGAGTTTGCGCCGGATCGCCCGCGCGGAGAGCCGGTCGAGGCGTTCGGCGCAGTCACCGCCCTGCACCAGGAACGCCCGGCCTTCCGCGACACGGGCGAGTCGCGCGGTGAGCGTGTCGCACTCGCGGGGTGTGACGAGCGCGGGCGAGGCCGCCAGGTCGTCGACCACCGCGTCGAGCCGGGCCTGGTCGGGCCACGGCGGGCGCTGGTGGGCGACGAGCGTCCGCCAGTCCGGGACCGTTCCGACGGTGCCTTCGCTCATCCGCCCTCACGTCCCGAAGAGGTCGTGGCCGATGCCCAGGTCGTCGAGCAGCACCTGCAACGGTCCGGTGTCCCGCGCGGGTGCGGGGCGGGAAGCGGCCCACTCGCGCAACTGGTCGACGCCGATCTCGAAGCCGCCCTGGGCCGCGACGGTCACCCACGGCTCCAGGTCGGCGGAGCGGAACGCGGTCAGGCCGCCGACGAGCGCCTCGCGGAACATCCGCTGCTGCGCGCTGTCCAGGTTCCGGTAGAGCGAGCCGCACAACTCGCGGAACACCACGGCGTGACCGCTCTCGTCCCGCCGGTGCAGGTCGGTGGTGATCCGGTTCATCGGCTGGATCTCCCGCGCCGTGGAGAGCGCGGAGAGGAACCCGCTGATCGTCGTCTCGGCGGCCAGCGAGAACGCGATGTCCACGACGTCGCGGTCGAACCCGGACAGCCCGGCCCTGGCCGCGGCGCGCCCCTGGACCACCGACCAGGCGTCCGGCGCGAACCGCACGTCCGCCAGGTCGCGACGGCGGCGGGTGACGCCGACGGCGTTGTGGCACATCAGGATGTGGTAGTGCTCGTCGATGATCGTCTGGTGCAGCGCATCGACGGCGACGTCGTCCCGGCGGACGGGGATCCACTCCTGGAGCATCAACCGGCAGGCGGGCAGGATGATCTCGTCCTCGATGGCCGCGGTCTTGGCGTTGTAGGCGATCCACGCCGCGGACAGGACGCGCTCGCGGGCGTCCCGGTCGAGCCGCTCGGCGCCCGGCAGGCCGAGCACCGGCACCAGGTGTTCGGGGAAGTCCGGCAGCGCGGCGTCGAAGTGCCCGTCCAGGTCGAGTTCGTCCTTCTTGACGGCCACCCGCTTGCCCCAGCGGCGGGTCAACTGGACCAGCAGGTCGCGCTCGTACTCTTCAGGTGCCGCGGTGCCGGGCATCGGGAGGACCTCCTTCAGGTGTTCAGCGCGGGGACGACGGGGGCGGCGAGCGACTCCAGGCGCGCCTGCCAGTGCTCGGCCTTCGCCATGTCCTCCTCGAGGAACCGGCCCAGCCCCTCGGTGACCGGCCGCACGCCGTGCAGGGCGTTCACCGTCCACACGGGAACGTCGGCGAGGTCCGCCGGGGTGGCGGACTCCGCGACGACCGGCCGCCCGGCCAGGTCACCGAGCAGGGCGCGGGTGACCCCGGACAGCAGGCCGGGTCCGGGCGGCGGACCGCACAGCGCGTCCCCGCGCCACCAGAGGACGCTCGTCGTGCACCCTTCGAGCACGTGCCCCTCGGGCGAGAGCAGCAGCGCCTCGTCGGCACCCGCCTCGACCGCGGCGGCGCGCAGTGCCGCCAGGTGGTCCAGGTCGACGCCCTTGACGGCGGGCAGGGTTCGGCGGTCCGGCCCCGAGTTCCACAGCCGGACGGTCCTGGTGCGTGGAGGCGCGGGACGCAGCCACAGCCGCAGTCGCGTCCGGGAACCGGTCTCCACGAGTTCGACGCGGGGGAACCACCGGCCCCGCGCGGGCAGCGTCTCGGCGACCGCGCTCAGGAAGCCGCCCGTCCCCGGTCCGGAGAAGCGGGAGCAAGCCGCGCCGAAGCGCCGGGCGTGCCGGTCGAACCCCCGTACCCGCCCCTCGTCCACGAGCCACGAGTCGACGACCTGCACCGCACCGGTCACGTCGGACGGCGACCACCCGCCGCCGTCCCACCACAGGCGGATCCCGTTGTCGCCCGTCACTGGTGGCCGCCCGCGTCCGACACCGCGGGCGCGCGCCAGGCGCGGAGCGACGCCGCCGCCTTGAGCAGCATCTCCTCGTACTCCTCCTGGGCCTCGGAGCCGAGCACGATCGCCCCGCCCGCACCGATGGTCAACCGGTCGCCGACGCGGACCGCCGTGCGGATCACGATGTTCAGGTCGGCGGCGCCGGAGAGGCCGAAGTAGCCGAGGGTGCCGGAGTACACGCCCCTGGCCTCCGTCTCCAGGCCGTCGATGATCTCCATGGTGCGCAGCTTCGGCGCCCCGGTCATCGAGCCGCCGGGGAAGCACTGCCGGACGCAGTCCATCGCGCTGACCCCGTCCTTGAGCCTGCCGTGGACGGTGGAGACCAACTGGTGCACGGTCTGGTAGCTCTCGACGGCCAGGTACGGGTCGACGTCGATGCTGCCCACCTCGCACACCCGGCCCAGGTCGTTGCGCAGCAGGTCGACGATCATCAGGTTCTCGGCCTGCGTCTTGGCGCTCGACGCGAGGGTGGCGGCGATCTCGGCGTCGCGCACGGGATCGGCGTCGCGGGGGGCCGTGCCCTTGATCGGCTTGCTGGTGACCGTGCGATCCAGCTCGACGCGCAGGAAGCGCTCAGGCGACGAGCAGAAGACCGTGACGTCGCCGAGGCGCACCAGCGCCGCGTACGGGGCCGGGTTCGTCCGGCGCAGCCGCCGGTAGAAGGAGGTGTCGTCGTCGTGGAACGGCAGGTGCAGCTTGTTGGTCAGGCAGATCTCGTAGCTCTCGCCGAGGTCGAGCTGCCGCTTGCACTCCGCGATGTCCGCCAGGTACTGGTCCCGGTCGCGGACCAGGTGCTCCTCGGCGTCCAAGGGCAGGCCCGCGGGGGGAACGGCGACCGGCTCGTCGTCGGCCGGGCGCAGGCCCATCAGCTCCGCGGCCGTCCGGTCCACCCACTCGTGCGCGTCGCGCGCGGTCTTCTCGTCGTGGACGGCGACCAGGTAGGTCAGGCCCTCCTGGTGGTCGACCGCGACGACCCGGTCGGCGAACATCCAGACGGCGTCCGGCGTTTCGGCGGTGTGGCGGGCCTCGGCGCCGCACTCGGCCTTGAGCTCGTAGCCGAAGTAGCCGACGTAGCCACCGGTCAGGCCGAACGGCAGGCCCGTGTCGGGGACGCGCCGGTCGCGCAGCCGCTGGTCGAGGACGTCGAACACGCTGCCGGGGACGAGGCGGACGCCGTCGGCATCGCGCACCTCCACTTCCCCGGTGCCGGTGCGGCAGGTCAGGACCTCGCTGAGCGGCCCCGACGTGTCCCCGAGGAACGAGAACCGGGACAGGCCCTCCTCCACCCGGCTGCTGTCCAGCCAGAAGCAGTGCGGGTCGTCGGCGAACAGTTCGAGGAAGATGGCCTCGGCGTCGGCGTCGGTCCGCACGACCCTGCTCACGATGCCCAGTTCCGCGACCGTGCCGGGGAGGTCGTCGGGGGCCGCGGTCACGGGGTCGGCGATGGTGATGGACGGCCGCCCGCGCCGCGCCTGGCGGGTCAGGTCGGCGAAGTTCCGCAGGATCTCGCCGCCGCACTGGGAGGCGACCGACTCGGGGTGGAACTGCACGCCCCACTGCGGCCGATCGCGGTGGCGCAGCGCCATGAGCACGCCGTCGTCCGCCCACGCCGTGGCGATGAGCTCCTCGGGCAGCGGCTCCTCGACGCACAGCGAGTGGTAGCGGACCGCGACGAACTCGCGCGGGATGCCCGCGAACAGCGGATCACCGTCGTGGGAGACCTTGGCCAGGTGGCCGTGCCTCGGTTCGGCGGCGGCCACCACGGAGGCGCCGGCCAGGTGCGCGATCGTCTGGTGTCCGAAGCAGACACCCAGCACCGGCAACTCGGTGCGGCGCAACAGGTCTCCGACCAGACCGATGTCACGGGCGTGCTGCGGGCGGCCGGGACCCGGCGAGACGACGATGTTGTCGACGTCCTCCGGCAGCGGACCGGACAGCATCGGGTCGTCGTTGACCACGACGACCGGCTCGCGGCCGTTGATCTCGGCGATCAACTGGTACAGGTTGAAGGTGTACGAGTCGTAGTTGTCCACCAGCAGTGTGCGCGTCATGGGCCGGCCAAGGTCTTCCCGAGAGTCCGGACGTCACGTGGCTCCAAGGTGATCCCGAAGATCTCCTCGGGAGCGGACAGCGCCTCGGCGGCGTCCAGCTCGCGGGACGTCGCGGGCTCGCCCGGCCGGATCTCGGTGAGCGCGGTGCCGACGAGGAGGTGCCGCACCTTGGCCCGCGTGCGCTGGAGGATCATCCGGTGGTTGAACGGCGAACGCGGGTGCGTGAGGCAGAAGTGGTTGAGCAGCTCGAAGTCCGACGGGTAGCGCACGTCCGTGGTGAAGCCGTAGAGCTCCGCCGGTCCCTCCGGCCGCAGGAACCGCAGCACGTGTTCCCCGGTCGGTTCCCGCACGAGGTCGAACGGCCAGTCGCCGTCCAGCCGCGCGCCCTCCGCGAGCCGGATCGGCTCGTGCAGCCCGTTGGCGCCGAAGCTCACGTCGTGGAGCCAGCGCTCGCCGTCCAGCTCCACGCACAGCGCCACGTGCAGGGCGGGCCCGACCTTGCTCCCGCTGCGGATCCGCGTCCTGCCCGCGAACGCCGTGAACGTGAACCCGATGCGGTCCAGCACGGCCGCCATCAGCACGACCTGCTCCAGGCACCACCCTCCGCGGCCCTGCCGCACGATCTTCTCCTGGACGCTGTCCAGGTCCAGCGGCACCGCCGTGCGCCCGAGCAGCGCGTCGAGGTTGTCGAAGGGGATCGCGTCGACGTGGGCGGTGTGCAGACCGCGCAGCGTGGCGAGGTCCGGGGCCACGTCCTCCTGGTAGCCCACGCGGGTCAGGTAGGCGTCCAGGTCGACGCCGCTCCCCTGCCACATCGAATCCGGCGCGCCGCTCATGTGAACTGCCCGACGACGACGGCCGCGAGGACGATCCAGCCGAAGTAGGTGTTGGCGACGAAGGTGTCCCAGCACGACTTCGGGTCGTCCAGGTCCACGCGGGCGATCAGGTAGGCCAGGTAGGCCCCCGCGACCGCCACGACGAGGTAGAACGCCCACCCGATCGACGTCTGGGAACCGGCCCACAGCACGCTGCCGACGCTGAGCGCGGCGAAGATCGACAGCCACGCCTTGGTGGCCCCGCCGAACAGCAGGGCGGAGGACCGGACGCCGATCTTCCGGTCGTACTCCTTGTCCTGGTGGGAGTAGATCGCGTCGTGGATCAGCGTCCAGAAGGCCCCGCCCGCGTACAGGCCGTACGCCGCGGGCGGGTAGTCGGCGCTCCCGGTCGCCGCCGTCCAGCCGACGTAGACGTAGAAGCTCATCACCAGCGCCAGGAACGCCGAGGGCCAGACGAAGAAGCGCTTCATGTAGGGGTAGGCGATGATCAACGGGTACGAGGCCACGAGGACCAGGACCGTCTCCAGGTTCGCCAGCGCCAGCACGAGCAGCGCGACCACGGTCTGGGCGACGGCCCACAGGAGCGCGTTCCGGACGTTGATCGTCCCCGACGCGACCGGGCGCGAGACGGTGCGGGCGACTCGGGCGTCGACGTCCTTGTCGACCACGTCGTTGATCGAGCAGGCCGCGCCGCGCACCAGCACCGCGGCGACGGCGACGACCACCACCGCCAGCGGGTTCGGCCGCTGCCCGGAGGCGAGGACGACGGCCCACAGCCCTGGGAGCAGGTAGAGCACGTACCCCGTCGGCCGGTCCAGCCGCATCAGCAGGAGGTACGAGCGGATCGAGTCCGGGCTCTTCGTGACCACGCCCGCGGATATCTTGTGCAGCATCAGGACTCCATCACCATCGCACCGGAAGTTGGACCAGCCCGCCGATCACCGTGTCGTGGCGCAGCCCCAGCTCCTCCACGCCCACGGCCGGACGCATGGTCGGGAATCGCGCGACGAGCTGGGTGAGCACCACCTGCACCTGCATCCGCGCCAGCGCGGCGCCGACGCAGTGGTGCGCGCCGTACCCGAACGCGAGGCTGGCCGCGGTGTCGCGCGTGACGTCGACCCGGTCGGGGTCGGCGAAGACCGCCTCGTCGTGGTTGGCCGCGATGATGTTCAGCAGCACGAAGTCACCGGTCCGGATGGTGACCCCGTCGATCTCGAAGTCCGCCACCGCGTACCGGGGCATGCCGCCGTTGTGCGGGTTCGGCATCGACCGCCGCAGGGTTTCCTCGACGGCGCCGGGGATGAGGCTCGGGTCGTCCAGCAACGCCTGCCACTGCTCCTGGTCGGACAGCAGCAGCAGGACGCTCGTGCCGATCCGGGCCACCGTGGTCTCGTAGCCGCCGAACAACAACAACGCCGTCAGCCCGAGGACCTCGTCGTCGGTGATCCCCTCGGTCGCGCAGATCCTGGAGATCGCGTCGTCGCCCGGATTCCGCCGCTTCTCGGCGACGAGTTCCCGGCAGTAGCCGAACAACCCGCCCAGCCCCTGCTTGGACCTGACCGGGTCACCGATGTTGGCGGCGTCCCGCGTCCAGCCGCCGAACCGGTCCTTGTCCTCCTGCGGCACGCCGAGCCACTCGCACATCACCAGGATCGGCAAGGACAGCGCCACCGCCTGGCGCAGGTCCACCGGTGGCCGCCGGCCCGCCAGCTCGTCCAGCAGTTGCCCGGTCTGCTTCTCGACGTACGGTCGCAGCTCCGCCATCCGCTCGGGGGCGAAGTGCGGTTCCAGCAACGCGCGCATCCGGGCTTGATCGGTGGCGAAGCCCCCGAGCAGGCTGGCGAGGAGCGCCGACCCGCCGTCCTTCGGGGCGTCCGGGTCGGGGTTCGAGCGGCTGAGCCGGTCGTCGTCGAGCAACTGCCTCACCCAGGCGTGACCGGTGACCAGCCACGCCTCGACGCCCTCGGGAGTGCGAACCCGGTGGACCGCGCCCCCGGACTGGAGCGTGCGCAGCCCTGGCGCGAGTTGCAGCACGTTCTCCTGCTCGAAAGGCAGTTGAGCCGGGGTACTCACTGACGACCTCCGGGAGTGACGGGTCATGTCGTGCGGTTGACGATGCGGTCGAACTGGACGGCCAGTTCGGCGGACGCGGCCGGGGCCAGCTCGGCTCGTCCGAGGTGCTCCAGTGCCGAGTCGAGGTGGCCGCGGGACACGCGTTCGGCCGTGTGACGGCCGCCGGACTCCTCGACGAGGTCGGCCATCTCCTGGAGGTGCGCCGCCGCGGTGCCGTCGCCGTGCCACAGCCCGCGCAGCCGCTCGCCGACCGGGCTGTCGGCGGCGAGCGCCGCCAGCACCGGGAAGGACGGGTTGCGCCGCCGGATGTCGCCCCGGACGGGCTTGCCGGTCACCGCGGGGTCGCCCCAGATGTCCTCGACGTCGTTGAGGATCTGGAAGGCCAGGCCCAGGTGCCTGCCCGCACCGCGCAGGGCGGCCAGGACGCGCTCCGGTCTGCCCGCCCGCAGCGCGGGCGTCACCAGTGCGCACACCAGCAGCGCGGACGTCTTCTCCTCCACGATCCGGTCGTACGCCGCGATGTCCGCGCCCGAACCCAGCCGGACGGTGAACTCGCGGGACTGGCCGGAGAGGACCAGGCGGAGGGCTTCGGCGAACGCGCTGGAGACCTCCGCGCGGCCGGGGCCGGGATCGTCGACGACCATTTGCAGGCTCAGTGCCTGCAACGCGTCCCCGGCCAGGATGGCCAGGCTGGCGCCGAACACCTTCCACGCGGCGGGACGGCCGCGACGCAGTTCGTCGGCGTCGATGATGTCGTCGTGGACCAGGGTCGAGTTGTGCAGCAGCTCCAGTGCCGCCGCCTGGGTCCGGACGTCCTCCGGCCGCAGGCCGACCCCCTCGGCCGCCGTCGTCATGAGGGCGGCTCGGGTCAGCTTGCCGCTGCCCGCACCGGCGGGGTCACCGCGCTCGTCGGTGAAACCGAGGTGGTAGCAGCAGATCCGGGCCAGGGTCGGCTCCAGCGCGGACACCCGCTGCCGCACGACGGGCAGCACCGCGGACCGCGCCGTCCCCGGCGACAGGAGGGCCTGAAGCCCGGTCGACGAGGTGTCGAGTGTGCTCATCGGGATTCTCCTCCGGTGGTCGCACGAATTGAACACCGAAAACTCGTCGCTGCTCCCGGTCTGCGCGCAATCTGAATGCAGAGCGACGCTCGGGAATTCGAGTACTGGTTCCAACCAGTATCCTGAACGACCTCCCGTGCCGTGTCAACGACGCGGGACGAGCGCGTTCGACTTTAGGAAAAACCCCAAAGAGGGCAGCACAAAGCCCGGATTGCACTAATCTGTGGATTGGTGGCTGCCGGGCGGCGCCAATGCCGCGCTTCGACCGTGTCGGTCGCACCAAGATCGCCGAACCGGTTCACTGAAAGCTTGAGAGGCGAAATGGCTGTATCTGCCGATTCTGGAAAATTGCGTGAAGGCAGGCCGTTCGACCCGTATGGCGCCCATCGCGACGACCCGTACTCATTCCTGGCCGACATCGGGGACGCCGAGCCGGTGTTCTACGCCCCTCTGCTGGACGCGTGGTGCGTCACCCGGCGCGAGGACATGGTCGCCGTGCTCAAGGACGACCGGAGCTTCTCGGCGCGCGACCACAACCCGCGTCCCAAGGTCGCGCTGCCCGAGGACGTGAGCAGGATGTTCCGCACCTGGCGTGGCGCGGGCGCGGTGGCCGTCGGCTCGCTCGACCCGCCCGAGCACTCCAGGATCAGGGACCTGCTCAACGCCGGGTTCACACCTGCCAGGGTCCGGGCGTTCGAACCCACGATGCGGGCCATCGCGACGGACCTCGCCGACCGCGTCGCGGTGGAGGAGGAGTTCGACTTCATCGCCGCGTTCGCCGTGCCGTACGCCCTGGAGGTGATGTGCCGCCGCCTCGGGGTCCCGGACGAGTACCTCGACCGGTGCCGGCTGTGGTCCGAGCAGCGCATCGAACTCATGATGTTGCAGCACGACACCGATCCCGACCTGCTGCGCGAGCACGCGAGCGGGCTGATGGAGTTCGGGGCGTTCGCCCGTTCGCTCGCGCAGGAGCGGCTGGTCGCACCGCGGGACGACCTGATCAGCGAACTGCTGCACGACGGCAGGGCGGGCAACACGCTCACCGCCGACGAGGTCGCCGTCCAGATCCCCACGCTGATCTTCGCGGGGCACATGACCTGCGCCGAGGCTCTCGGCACGATCCTCTTCCAGCAGCTCCGGTCACCCGGCGGCTGGGCCGAGGTCGTCGACGGGACGATCGCCACGCGGGACCTCGTCGAGGAGGGCCTGCGGTTCGACAGCCCGCTGGCGGGCATGTACCGGACCGCGACGCGTGACGTGGTGGTCGGCGACGTCCACCTGGTCGAGGGGAGCAGGCTGCTCCTGCTGTACGGGGCGGCGGGCCGGGACAGCCGCGCCCACGCGTGCCCGGCCGCGTTCAGCCCCGGCAGCCGGTCCGCCACGCACCTCGCGTTCGGGCACGGCATCCACTTCTGCCTCGGAGCCGGATTCGCCCGCGCGGAACTGGAGATCGCGGTGCGGGCCGTCGCCGCCAGGATGCCGGGTCTCGCGCTGGCACCTGGGCTGCCGCCGCGCCACCGGCCGGTGTTCCCGCTGCGGGCGTTGACCGAGCTGCGGGTACGGCAGTGAGAACGGCCTCGGCCTGCGCCACCGCGTGGCGCAGGCCGAGGAGCACGCGGCGAGCCCGTCAGGCGCGGACCGCGGCCAGGTAGAGGTAGCCCTGCTCCGGGGTGACCGCCGACAGGCGCATGAACGCCAGGAGCGAGGTGGCCTGCTCCTCGCCGACCAGGGCGGCCAGCTCGTCGTACTTGGTCTCCACGGCGTCGGCCATGACGGCGAGGGTCCGGTTGCAGTTGTCGCTGATGTCGCGGATCTCCACGTCGACGAAACCGTTGGCGGCCAACGCCGTCCGGTACTCGTCCACGGTGCCGAGGGACTTCACCGCGTAGTTCTCGCAGACGTGGTCCAGCACCTTGCGCCCCTCGGGGCTGACCGGGCCGCGCTCGATGACGTCGACGATGGCGAGGTGGCCGCCGGGGCGCAGGACGCGGGCGATCTCGGAGAGCACCTGGCCGCGGTCGGGCATGTGCCACATCGACTCGAACGCCCAGGCCGCGTCGAACGAGCCGTCGGGGAAGGGCATGTCCATCGCGTCCGTGAACTGGAACTTCGCCTTCTCGGCGAGCCCGGCCGCGGCGGCGAGTTCGTTGGCCTGCGCCACCTGGACGTGGCTGACGGAGATGCCGACCACGTCCACGTCACCGGTGCGGACGAGCCGCAGCGCGGGGTGGCCGATGCCGCAGCCGACGTCCAGGACCCGCTGACCGGGCCGCACGTCGAGACCCGAGATCATCATGTCGGTGAGCCGGTCGGTGGCCACCTCGATGGAACTGGTGTCGTCGGCGTCGTCCCAGTAGCCGTAGTGGTAATTGGGGCCCCACGCGGAGCCGTAGATCTGACCGATCCCGTCGTACACGTCGGCGACGTCGCTGGGAGCGGGAGACTGCTCGATCGTCATGAGGAACTCCATATCGTTGTGGAGGTGGCGGGAAGTCGGCTCGACGGCTCACCGCGCGGGCGCCCGGCCGGGGGGGGCCCGCCCCGGCGGCCCC
>NZ_JANYMP010000003.1:368089-466117 GCF_025061645.1 Umezawaea endophytica
GCCCGGCCGGGGAGGTCCCGGCCGGGCGCCCGCGCGGTCGTGCGCCGCTCACTTCTTCTCGAAGCGCAGGAAACCCAGCTTCAAGCCCCCTGCTCGCCATTCGACGCCCTGCGCCTGGTTCGCCAGCAGGGAGATCCTGAACTGCCTGCGCTCCACCGCGGAGAGGCTGGTGTCGTCGTCCAGCACCGCCTTCGTCCAGGCGGCGCTCTCCTCCCAGAACGGGGCGGTTTCCGCGGTCGCGTCGACCTCGTCGACCAGTTCGAAACCCGCGGCAGCCGCGGCTTCCGCGTAGTCGAGCACCGTGGCCGGTTTCGTGTAGAAGTACTCGGCCCACACGTCGGCGCCGTGGGGGCGGGTGATGAACACTTCCTCCACGCACACGCTGGCACCGGGCCGGAGGACGTGCGACAGGCACTCGAACCACTGCGGGCGGTTGAAGTACCCGCTGCTCTCGATCGCGACCGCCGCGTCGTACGGGCCGTCGTCCACGGTGAGGCGGTTCGCGTCGCAGACCAGCGTCCGGACCTTCCCGCCCTGACCGCAGTCCCGCGCGAACCCGTTGACGACCGGCGCGTGCTCCGGCGCGTTGGTGACCGCCGTGACGTCGGCGCCGTACTCCTGCGCCCAGAAGAGCGAGCCCCCGCCGAGGCCGCAGCCGACGTCCAGGACCTTCCCCGACAGCCGGTGCTCGGCGCCCCAGATCTTGGCCGCGTACCGCAGCAGGCCCTCCTGGTGGAGCCGGATGCTGGCGCGAATGGTGTCCGGCGTCGCGTCCTGGGCGGACGGCGGCGTTTCGGAGGAGGGGTAGTACCCGACGTGGTAGTGAATCCTGGGTCCGGGCCCGTATTTGCGAACCAGCTTGGCTGTTTTGTCGTCGTAGTACTGGCCGACCACCCTTACCTCGTCCTGAGGGTCCAGCGCTGCCAGAGGTGAACTTGAAATGTTTGACACGGTCACTTCTCCAGGGCTCGGATGTCGACGACGTTGGTGAACGGCCTGGTGTGGTCGTTGCGCGGTGCCCGTCATGATTCGACCGGGAATCGAAACGCAGAGCCGCCCTAAATCGAGTGGCAGCTATCGGATTACATACTGGAGGGACGGCCCCGGCCGTGTCAACGACGCGGCGTGAGCATGTTCGACTTTAGGAAAAACCCCAAAGAAGACGGCGAAAAGCCCGGATTGGACTAATCTGCGGATTGGTGGCCGCCGCGTCCGACACCAAAGCCGTGTTCGAGTCCGGCTATTAAGCCGGCGTTCCGGCGCGGACGTCATGGCACGGAACGGAGTGGGAATGAGTGGCGCTAAGCAGGTCCTGCTGGCCGAGCCGCGGAGTTTGTGCGCCGGTGTGCGCCGGGCGATGGCCATCATCGACCTCGCGCTGGAACAGCACGGCGCGCCGATCTACGTCCGCAAGGAGATCGTGCACAACCACTACGTGGTGCGCGAGTTCCAGCGCCGGGGCGTCCGGTTCGTCGACTCCGAGCAGGAGGTGCCGGAGGGCGCGGTGTGCGTCTTCTCCGCGCACGGCGTCTCCCCGCAGGTGCGGCGGAACGCCGACGAGCGCGGGCTGGACGTCCTCGACGCGACCTGTCCCCTGGTGGCCAAGGTGCACCAGGAGGCCCGCCGGTTCGCTCGGGACGGGCGGACGCTGCTGCTGGTCGGGCACGCGGACCACGAGGAGGTCGAGGGCACCTTCGGGCACGCTCCCGACCAGACGATCATCGTCGAGACGGTGGCCGACGCGGAGGCGCTGGACCTCCCCCTCGACACACCGGTCGCCTACCTCACCCAGACCACGCTCTCGGTCGACGAGACGAAGGACATCATCGCCGTGCTCCAGCGCAGGTTCACCGACCTGCGCGGGCCCGCCACCGACGACATCTGCTACGCCAGCCAGAACCGCCAGGACGGCATCAGGGCCATCGTGGACCGGTGCGACCTGGTGCTGGTGGTCGGTTCGACCAACTCCAGCAACTCGATCCGGATGGTCGAGGTGGCCAGGAGGCTAGGTGCCAGAGCGGAACTCGTCCCGGACGTGACCCACTTCGACCCTGAGTGGCTGGTCGGTGCGACCACGGTCGGGGTGAGCGCCGGGGCGAGCGCGCCGGAGATCCTCGTCGACGAACTGGTCGAGCGGCTCGCCGAGCTGGGCCACGCGGACGTGGCCGTGCACCGGGTCGCGACCGAGGACGTCGTGTTCTCCCCGCCCGCGCGGCTGACCGGAGCGGCGGACGTGCCGTGACCGACCGAGATGAGGAGCTCTGTTCGACATGGCGCTGCTGGAAACCGTGCGCGACCCCGCGCGGCTGCGTGAGCTGACCGCCGACGAACTCCGCGACCTCGCCGGGGAGATCCGCGCGTTCCTGGTCGACCGGGTCTCCGCCTCCGGGGGCCACCTCGGGCCCAACCTCGGCGTGGTGGAGCTGACCATCGCGCTGCACACCGTCTTCGACTCCCCGCGCGACCGGTTGCTGTGGGACACCGGGCACCAGTCCTACGTGCACAAGATCCTCACGGGCCGCCAGGCCGGGTTCGGCCGGTTGCGCAAGTCCGACGGGCTCTCCGGGTACCCGAACCCGGAGGAGTCCGAGCACGACCTGGTGGAGAACTCGCACGCGTCCACCGCACTGTCCTATGCGGACGGTCTGGCCAGGGCGGACGCCCACCTCGGCCGACGGGGCCGGGCGACCGTCGCGATCATCGGCGACGGCGCGATGACCGGCGGCATGGCCTGGGAGGCGCTCAACAACATCGCGGGCGGACCGGAACGGCCGCTCGTCATCGTGCTCAACGACAACCAGCGCTCCTACGCGCCGACCGTCGGTGGGCTGGCCGAGCACCTGGCCGACCTGCGCGCCGGGCGCGGGCCGGGCGTGTTCGAACAGCTCGGGCTCGGTTACCTCGGCCCCGTCGACGGTCACGACATCGCCGCCGTCCAGGACTCCCTGCGCCACGCGGTCGCGCTGGGCGGACCGGTGGTGGTGCACGTGATCACCGCCAAGGGCAAGGGGTACCGGCACACCGAGACCAACGACCTCGACCTCGGCCACGCCGTCAAACCGATGGACCCGCACACCGGGCGGGCGCTGAAGGCGTCTCCCCCGTCGTTCACGTCCGTGTTCGGCGAGAAGCTGGTCGAACTCGCCGAGCGGCGCGACGACCTGGTGGCGATCACGGCCGCGATGACCGAGCCGACCGGACTCCTGCCGCTGCAACGCAGGTTCCCGCACCGGGTGATCGACGTCGGCATCGCCGAGCAGCACGCGGTCACGATGGCCGCCGGGCTGTCCCTTGGCGGCGTGCACCCGGTGGTGGCCATCTACTCCACATTCGTCAACCGCGCGCTCGACCAGCTCCTCATGGACGTCGCGCTGCACCGCCGCCCGGTGACGTTCGTCCTCGACCGGTCCGGGGTGACCGGCGACGACGGGCCTAGCCACAACGGCATGTGGGACCTGTCGGTGTTGCAGGTGGTGCCGGGGCTGCGGATCGCGGCACCGCGCGACGGCGCCCGGCTGGCCGAACTGCTGGCCGAAGCCGTGGCGTGGCGCGGAGGTCCGACGATGCTGCGGTTCCCCAAGGGCCCCGCCGGTGAGGACCTGCCCGCCATCGCCACGTTCAACGGGATCGACGTGCTGCGCCGCACCGGTTCGCTGGACGTCCTGATCGTCGCGGTGGGCGCGCTGGCCGGGCTCGCGCTCACCGTCGCCGACGGCGTGCGGGCACAGGGCATCGGGGTGACGGTGGTGGACCCGAGGTGGGTCACCCCGGTCAACACCGCGCTGGCGGACCTGGCCCGCCGCCACCGGCTCGCGATCACGGTCGAGGACAACAGCCGCGCGGGCGGCGTCGGTTCCGCCATCGCGCAGGCGTTGCGGGACGCCGATGTGCACACGCCGCTGCGCGAGTTCGGCATCCCGAGGCGGTTCCTCAGCCACGGGTCGAGGGCCGAGGTGCTCGCCGCCTGCGGGCTGACCGCGCAGGACATCGCCGGGGCCGTGGCGGAACTGCTGACCGGCCTCGACACCGCCCCGCCGGGCATCGACGACCTCGACACCCGGCCGGTCCACGCAGTGGAGGAACGATGACGACCGTCGCACTGGGAATGCCCTCACCGCGCAAGGACGAGGTCCCGCTCTCGGTGGCCACGCGGCGGACCTCCCGCCGAATCATGGTGGGCACGGTGCCGGTCGGCGGTGACGCCCCGGTGTCGGTGCAGTCGATGACCACCACGCCCACCACCGACATCGACGCCACCCTCCAGCAGATCGCCGAGCTCACCGCGGCGGGCTGCGAGATCGTGCGGGTCGCCGTGCCGTCGGCGGACGACGCGGCGGCGCTGCCGACGATCGCGCGCAAGTCGGGGATCCCGGTGATCGCCGACATCCACTTCCAGCCCAGGTACGTGTTCGCCGCGATCGACGCCGGGTGCGCCGCGGTGCGGGTCAACCCCGGCAACATCCGCCAGTTCGACGACCAGGTCGGCGCCATCGCCCGTGCCGCGAAGGACGCGGGCGTGTCGATCCGGATCGGCGTGAACGCCGGGTCGCTGGACAAGCGGTTGCTGCGCAAGCACGGCGGCGTCACCCCGGAGGCGCTGGTGGAGTCGGCGCTGTGGGAGTGCTCGCTGTTCGAGGAGCACGACTACACCGACCTGAAGATCTCGGTGAAGCACCACGACCCGGTGGTGATGATCGAGGCGTACCGCAAGCTCGCCACCCGGTGCGACTACCCGCTCCACCTCGGCGTGACCGAAGCGGGCCCCCGCTTCCAGGGCACGATCAAGTCCTCGGTCGCGTTCGGCGCGCTGCTGGCGGAGGGCATCGGCGACACCATCCGGGTGTCGCTGTCCGCGCCGCCGGTGGAGGAGGTCAAGGTGGGCGCGCAGATCCTGGAGTCGCTCGGGCTGCGGCCGCGGGGACTCGACATCGTGTCGTGCCCGTCCTGCGGCCGGGCGCAGGTCGACGTGCACACCCTCGCCGAGCGGGTCACCGCGGCGCTCGAAGGGTTCCCGGTGCCGTTGCGGGTGGCGGTGATGGGCTGCGTCGTCAACGGGCCGGGTGAGGCCCGCGAAGCCGACATCGGCGTCGCCGCGGGCAACGGCAAGGGCCAGATCTTCGTCAAGGGCGAGGTGATCCGCACGGTTCCGGAGTCGCAGATCGTGGAGACCCTCCTGGCCGAGGCGGCCCGCATCGCCGAGGAGATGGGCGTCGACGTCGAGTCGTGACCCGCCGTCCCACCACCAGGAGGAGCACGTGATGGTCATCCTTCAAGCGGCACAACGCGGTCCGCGCGTGATCGCGCGAACCGCGTGCCGCGAGCCCCCGCGCGTCAGTCCACGGTCTCGCAGGTGACGCGCGGCGGCCACGAGTCCGTTCTCAGTATTTCCAGGACGAACGCCCTCGACACCAGCGCCACGCGGTTCGGCGCCTTCAGCTTGTCGGACATGACGCGGACGTGGTAGTCGATGGTCTTCGAACTGAGGTACAGCTCCCTCGACAGCCGCCCGCTGGAGAAACCGGCCGCGACACCCTCCAGGATCTTGGCCTGGAGGGAACTGAGGGTCCAGCAGCCGACCGGCTGGAACGCCTCGTACTCGGCGGTGCTCGGCGCTCCCGCGCCGGGGAGCACCTGCCCGAAACCGTGCTTTCGGGCGCAGCCCGAGTGGTGCTCGCAGTTCTGCGCGTCGTTCTGCCCGTTATGCATGGCACCTATCCATTCCTGTACAGCCAGTCAGGTCAGGACCGCGATCGGAGGGGTACGGGGTGAGGAGGTGCCGGAACCGCGCCGCGGGTGGCCCCGCGACGTGGGGATCACCAGTTCGAGCACGTCCAACCCGGTGAGGAGAGCCAGTCTTGTGTCCACAGTGGAACGGTTTCGGGGGACGACCGTGACGACGTTCGCGCGCGGTACCGGGACCGCGGCGCAGGCAGCGGCGGACGCGCTGCTCGAGGCCCTGCACGAGGACCTGGGCAGGTTGCCCGCCAGCGCACAGCTCGACGCCGTGCTGTGCCTGCTGGAGGCGGCACGGGTGGTGCTGCGCGCCCCCGATCGGCCGGGTGAGCCCGCGAGCGAGGACCTCGACGACATCCGCGCGACCATGCGCGCCGCGTCGCTGTCGGTGCGCAGCTACCTGTGGCGGACCGCCGACAACGATCCGGTCGCCCGTGAGTGAGGTGCTCGACATGCCGCCTCCCGCCGCGACTCCGAACGGACTCGAAATCCCACCGGGATCCCGTCGGACCTCATCGCCGGGCTAGCCGCGGACCGACGGCGCTCGCACCGTGGTCGCGCCGCGCAGGTCGGGCAGGAAGGTCATGGCTATCGCCGCGCAGGCCATGAAACCCGCGCACACCAGCAGACCGGCGCCCAACCCCGCGCCCGCCGCCAACGCGCCCAGCGTGAGCGGGGCGAACGCGGACACACCGCGGCCGATGTTGTAGCAGAACCCGGCACCGGTCGTCCGCACCCTGGTCGGGAACAGCTCGCCGAGGTACGCGCCGAAGATGCCCGCGTAGGCGGCGAAGAACGCGAACAGCGGCCCCAGCCACAGCAACGCCGTGCGGTCGGCGGCCACCACGTACAGCGGCAGGGTCACCGCCACCCCGGCCAGCGACAGCACCAGCGCGTTCTTGCGGCCGATCCGGTCGGCGATCAGGCCGAAGAC
Source organism: Umezawaea endophytica (assembly GCF_025061645.1). Lineage (GTDB taxonomy): Bacteria > Actinomycetota > Actinomycetes > Mycobacteriales > Pseudonocardiaceae > Umezawaea > Umezawaea endophytica. The sequence continues at coordinate 374,757 of NZ_JANYMP010000003.1, forward strand.
GTTGTAGCCGACGAACATCCCGAGGTTGAGGACCGTCAGGAACATCGCGACCGTCGCGGCCGGGATGCCCTTGTCGGCCTGGAGGTAGGTCGGCAGCCACGTGGACGCGCCCCAGGCGCCGAACATCGCGAGCCCGGCCACGACCGCGCCGAGCGAGGTGCGCTTGCGCAGCTCCGGGGCGAAGATCTCCGCCGCCTTCACCGGCGTGGTCTTCTGCTCGGCCCATTCGGCCGACTCGCGGAAGAACACCCCGACGAGGACCAGCGGGATCACCACACCCACCCCGCCGATGAAGAACAGCAGGCGCCAGTCCGGCAGCAGCGCACCCGACAGCAGCGCGGCGACCACCCCGCCGATCGGGAACGAGCTGAGCACGAACGCGACCGCGCGACCGCGTTGCGCCGCGGGCCAGGTCTCGACCACGTAGGTCGACACCACCCCCCAGACCCCGCCCAGTCCCATACCCGCCAGGAAGCGCAGCAGCACGAACATCGTGAAACTCGGAACCACCACGATCGCTGCGGTGAAGACGCCGAACACGGCGAGCGAGACCATCAACGCCCGCTTGCGCCCGTAGTTGTCGGCGAACCAGCCCGCGGTCAGGCTGCTCACCCCGATGCCGAGCAACGTCGCCGTGGCGAGGAGACCGCCCTGCGTCGTCGTCAGCCCGAGATCGGCGCGGATCACGGGTAACGCGAACGACAGCAGCAAGATCTCCAACGCGTCGAACATGTAGGCGACGAACGAGCCTATGAGCACAACCCACCTGTTGGATCCACGCAAGTCGATCAGTCCATTCAGTCGTCGGGGTTCGTTCGAGGGGTCCGCACGATCGTCACTTCACGGCCGGTGTCCCGTCCGACGGCTGAGACCAAGCGTGCTCGGTCTGCCCGCCTTCCTCGTCCTGGGCGCTGATCCGGTCGCCGAACGCGGCCCAGGACCGCGCGTTGTGCCGGGCCAGCGCGGCGACGGCGCCCGCGCAGTGCGCCGGGATGTCCGCCACCGGTGGAGCCGCCTGCCCGGTCACGGTGTGCGCGTCGAGCCACCGCAGCAGGGTCCGGCCCGCCTCGGTGAGCCGCAGCGACGGGTCCTTGCACAGGGTGCGCATGATCGCGGCGGGATCGGGGTCGACGTCGGCCCTGGCCGTCGTCTGGCGGCGCGGCGCACCCGCGCCCGCCGCGGGCCGGTTCGGTTCCGCGGCCTCCTTCCTCGCAGGGACGGGGTCTTCGCCGCGGCTGATCCGGTTGCGCACGTCCAGTACAGTCGAGGGCGCGATGCCCGCCGCCCTGGCGATGTCGCGCAGCGACCGGTTCGCGTCGGCGCGCATCAGTTCACCGGCCAGCCTGCGGCCCTCCGAACTGTCGAGCGGGCGCCGCCTGCCGTCCCGGCCGATCCGGGTGTTCGACCGAGCGTCCTCGACGGTCGAACACCTGCGGATCTCCCCCACCGTGCTCGCGGTCAGGCCGCTCACCAGGGCGATCCACCGGTCCGACCGGGTCGGGTGGGTCACGATGATCCGCGCGGCGGCCGCTTTGCGGTCGGCGACCGAGAGCGGTAGGCCGTTGGCCGTGTTCGCCTCGACCGCGAGCACGAACGCGTCGTCCTCGTCGCCGTCGAAGAACTGCGCCTCGACGTGGTCGCGGGCGCTCAGTTCCGCGGCTCGCACCCGCTGCACGCCGTCGATCACGCACATGGTGCTGCGGTGCACGATGATCGGCGGCATCCGGGCGTTCGTCCTCGCCAGGACGCGGATGTGTTCCGCGCTCACACCACTCGTCCTCGGTGAACCGCCGAGCCGCAACCGACCGATCGGCACCATCTCGGCGGGAATGAGGCCCGCCTGGTAGGCGTGCCACTGAGACGGCAGTTCTTGGCCGCCGAATTCAAAGCCTTGATGTCGCAACAAAGTCCTCCTTCGGTGCGCGATCGATCGCGAGCGACTCTTCCATTCACCGAGGAATCAGTTTGACCGGCGACCGTGCCCCGCACAAGCACACAATCGAGTAGGAACCTGCCCGGTTTTCCTGAATCCTGCCCGATTTCCGCCCGAATCGAGACAGTCGCGGACACCGCGCCGAGTCCCATTGCCCGCCGATCCGATCGCCGGGCAGAGCAAAACGACTCGACCGTCTGGATAGGACGATTCCGAACCATTCCCGCTGGACGATCGACGATTTCGACCGATCTTGACACAGTGAAAGATCCCAGGTCCGAGGCTACGACCGACTCCCGGAACACGGCTAATACTGTGGTCCGGCCACGTGCCGGGTCGGTCGACCCGAGAAGTCACCGCCGGAAGGTACGGCCCAATCGAGACGCGTCCACTGGGCTTCCATTGGCCTACCGGTCAACTTTCCGGAAGTTCGGCCGGAATTCGAACACGACCTCGTCGACTCGGGCATGTTCCGGTCACGGCCTAGAACGGGTGGTTCAGCGCACCGGCCAGTTCTGCCCGGCCCAGGACGCCGAGCTTCCGGTAGGAGTTCGTCAGGTGCTTCTCAATGGCCCTGACGCTCACCGAAAGCGCGTTCGCCATCTCCTGGTTCGACCGGCCCGCCACCGCGAGCGCCACCACCCTCCGTTCGGTGCGGGTGAGTTCGGCACGCCGGACCTCGCCGCGCAGGTGGGTCCCGGCCTGCCTCGCCAGACGCCGGTCTCCGCGTTCGACAGCGATGTCGTGGCACCGTCGCAGGTGTTCGGCTGCGGCCTGCTCGTCCTGGTCGCGCAGCCGCAGCCCCAACGCCAGGTGGGCGCGCGCCAGTTCCAACCGGTCGGCCGAGGAGGAGAGGGCGTCCACGGCCGCGCGCACCAGGTCCGTGCCCTCGGTTCCCCCCGTCAGTCCGCCGAGCACGCGCAGGGTCCGGCCGACACCGGCGGGGGCACCCCATTCGACAGCGCGATCGTGGTCGTCCTCGGCGAGGCTCCTGGCCGCGCCGGTGTCACCGAGCCGCTGGTGCAGCCGGACCGCCGTGGTTCGCCACGGGAAGAGCACGACGTTCCGCCAGCCCGACCGGTCGAGCCGACGGCCCGCGTCAGTCAGGCGGCGCAGACCACCCCGCGCGTCACCCCTGGCCGCAGCGTCCGCGCCCCGCACCACGTCGAGCACGGCGGCGGTGCAGACGTTGTCCACCCTGGCGGGGAGGCGCGCCAGCAGGCGCTCGGACCACCGCTCGTCCTGGACCTTGAGCGCCACCAAGGCCAACGTGAGCAGCACGTCCTGGCCGACGTCACCCGGACCACGCTCAAGCACGTTGTGAGCCAGGAGAACCGCGTCGGCGACCTCACCCCGGTGGGCGGCCACGAGTGCCCTGCTCGCCAGGAGCGACGCCTGGTCGTCCGCCGTGCCAGGCCCGGTCGCCAGCGCCCGGTCCGCGTTGCGCGGGGAATCGGCCGCGCACAAGGTCTTCACGAGGAGCCGCGTCATCTCGTCCACCCGCCCGGCGCCCGGCGGTACGTGATCGAGGAGGCGATCGGCCAGTGCCGCCACGTCTTCCGCGGGTGTGCGCGACACCAGCGCGGCCGAGAACGACAGCACCGTAAGCAGTTCTCGTTCCGCCGCACCGGCTGTCCCCGGCTCGGGCCCGAACTCCCCCAGCCGTGTGGTGGAGTCGGTGAGCTCGCCGAGATCCGTGTGCCCGGCGTACCGCAGCCGTGCCTCGATCCGCAGCGACAGGTCGCGGTCGCCGAGACGCCGAACGTCCTGCTCGACCTCGCCGATGACGTCCCGAGCCAGCGGCGGAACCGCGCCCAGCGCCGCGATGGGCATCCTGAGCACGGCCGCGACCCGATCCCGTCCCGACTCGTACGCCTGGATCGCGTGGCACAGGTGCTGCAAGGCAGGCAGGCCGTCCGTCGCGCTCTCGGCGACGGCGAGGTCGACCAGCAGCGCGGCCCGGTCGGGCCCCGGCTCCGACACGGCCCGGCGCAGGAGGTCCAGCGCGATCGGCCGCTGTCCCTGGCGCAGCGCGGCGGTCCGGAGGACGTCCGTGGCCCACTCGGGGAGGGCGGCCCCGGTCGCGACGAGGTGTTCGGCGACGTCCTCGGCCGGCTGCCCCCGGTCGAACAGCAGCGCGGCGGCGGCCGCGTGGTTGGTGTCGAACTCGGAGGTCGTCATCGTGGCGAGCACGGCGTTCCGCACCGCCGGATCGACGAAACGCGGATCGCGCGACGAGGTCACGAATCCGAGTGCGCGAAGACTCCTCACCGCCGTACCGAAGGTGACGTCGTCGAGCCCGGCCAGGTCGGTGATCAGGCCGGGATCGGCGTGATCACCGAGCACGGCCATGGCCTTGGCGACGCCCCACACTGGTTCGGGCTGTCGACGCAGGCAGTCGACCACCCGCCGCTGGGACCACCCGGCCGACTCCCGCTCCACTCGCACGACGGAGCCGGGAAGCGCGATCTCGGCACCCGGCTCGCCATCCCGGACAGCGGTCACCACCAGGGCGCTCGCGGCAACGTCGACCAGCCACCGCACGGACGGTTCGTCCGCCCACTGCAAGTCGTCCACCACGATGACGGCGAAGCCGACCGGGACGGGCCGGAGTTGGTCGGCCACACCGAACTCCCAGTCGCGTTCAGCGGGTGTTCCGCTCGCGCGCAGCACGACCGCCCCGGCGCTGTCCGCCTGCCCGGCCAGCGCCCGCAGCAACGCGGTTTTCCCCGCGCCCATCGGGCCGCGGACGGTCACGAAGGCCCCGGTACCGGAAGCCGCCGCCCGCAGGGCCTTCGTCAGGTGGTCCATCCCAGGCTGCGCGTCACCCACGGGTCAGCTCCGACAACCGGCCCGCGGTCACGGGGTTCCTGACGAAGAAGCCGGGTAACAGCCGCGCCACGAACGCCTTGGCGGCCTCCCCCGCGGGCAGGCCGTTCACCACGTCCGCGAACTCCTGCGTCTCCCGCAGAACTCCGGGAACACCCCACTCCGCGGCCAGGTCCTGGGCTTCGGCGAGCAGGGCGTCGGCGTGCGCGACCTCGCCCGCGGCCCGCCACGCCACCGCCGCGAACAACCGCCAGGGCAGCACGGCGGGGTTGACCACGCCCATGTCCCGCAGGCAGCGGCCGCACTCGACGAAGGTCCGGGCCGCGGTCGCGGGGTCCGGCACCAGCGCGACCAGCCCGTGGGCGAACAGCCGCCAGGCGTACGTCAGGCCGTGCGCGACACCGGTCGTCGTCTTGCGGGCCAACGCTTGGCGGGCTTCGTCCACCAGCCCCGCCGCCAGCAGCAGCACCACCTCCAGCACCAGGTGTCGAGCGCCGAGCAGGGGACGCCAGCAGTCGCGCGGGAGTTCCGCCTCCATGCCCGCCAGTTCCTCCGCCGCCTCGACGGCCCGCCCCTGCCGCAGCAGCACCGAGCAGCGCAGCGCCATCGCCTCGACGACGGTCACCCGTGCGCCGTACCGGCGGCCGTCCACCAGGACGGCGTCGATGCCCGCCAGCGCGGTCTCGTACTCGGCGGCCCAGGACAGCACGTCGGCCGCCGCGATGCGAGGCGTGAGCGGCCCCGAACCGCGAACGGCCAGAGCGCTGGTCGCCAACGCCACCGCGAGCGCGCCACCACTCCCGCCACGGGCCAGGCGCCAGGCGGCTATCCCCTTGCACACCGGGTCGACGGGCGGGTCCCGCAGCGGCGGCACGGCGGGCACGCCGAGTTCGTCGTGCTCGCCCGCCACGCTCACGACGTACCAGTAGAGGCCCCTCAACGCCTCCTGTTCGGACTCGGCCAGATCCGGGTGCGCCAGCGCGGTCTCGATGGCGCGCCGGGACACCCCGTGGTGTTCCCGGCAGGCCAGCGCGTCCGCCGCGCGCAGACGCGCGTCGGACACCGCCGGGTCGGTCATGTGCAGGACCCGCACCAGGCGCCGATCACCGGCTTCCGGCGCGTGGTCCAGTTCGCACTGCGCGAGCTGGATCAGGATGTCCGCGCGCGTCGCCTCGTCCGCGGGCTCGTCCAGCGCCCGGATCAGCAGTCTGGCGGCGTCCGCCGTACTCCCCGTAGCGGCCAGCACCCGCGCCGCGCGCTGGAGCGCCTGCCGGGCCCACGGCGTGCCACCAGGTGGTGCCTCGACCAGGAGCGCGCCCATCCGCTCGAAGCCGAGCGCGGCCCGATGACCGAGCACCACCGCCCTGGACCGCAGCTCGTCCCGCTGGTCACCGCTCATCGCGGCGAGCACGGCACGGGCCACGTCGTCGGTCATCCCCGGTTCGTCGGTCGCGACCAGTCCGAGCCCGCGCAACCTCGTCAGCGCCCGATCGGCGAGCACGCGGTCCAGGTCCGCGAGTTCCCGCACCAGCGACCACTCGAAGCCGCACACCGCCATGGCGCGCAACAACCTCGTGTCCTCCTCGGACACGAGCTGCAGCGTTCGCGCGATCCGGTCCTCGTCCGCGATGGGCGCGGGCAGACGAACGACGTACCAGGGCGGCGCGGTGACCGAGCAGTCCTCGGCCTGCTCCGCGAGCACGTCCTCCGCCGCCGTGCCGAGTCCGGCGGTGGCCAGTGCCACCACCACGGGGCCCCGGTGGATCCTGCGCAGCAGCGCGCGGAGCCAGGCGACCGAGCGCTCGTCCATCCACTGCGCGTCGTCGAACACGAGGACCAACGGCCCGGCTTCGAGGACAGCGCGGCACAGCGCCGTCGTCGAGGAGTCCGGGTCGACGCCGAGATCGGCCATGACCCGTGCGAGCACCGCACCATCCACATCGGACTCGACCGCCGACGCGCGAGCGGCGACCAGGCGTATCCCCTGCCCGGTCAGGTGATCGGCGATCCGCCACACCACGGCGGTGCGGCCGGAACCCGGCGGACCGGCCACCTCGAAGACGGCTCCACCACCGCGACGCAGGTTTCCGAGGAGTTCGGTGACGAGTTCCCGTTCGCTGATCTCCTTGCTCACGCGGAACTTCCTGACCGCTGGAGTCGATCACTGGTCACGCCGTGACGCTATTGATCTCGTCACGGCACGTCAACGGAGGTCGCACCGGCATCAGGCCGACGGCCCCGGACCGACAGCGGACAACGCCGCCGACAGCCCACCGCGGCCCGGCACGCCGAGCTTGCGGTACGCGTTCGTCAGGTGCTTCTCCACGACCCGCACACCCACCTCCATGACTTCCGCGATCTCCTGGTTGGAACGGCCTGCCAGCGCGAGTTCCACGACGCGCCGCTGCGCACCCGTCAAGGCGAACCCGTCGTCGCCGTGCCCGGCGGCCGAGGCCACCCGTGCGTCCAGCGGGTTATCCCCGCACTCCACGGCCACCGCGGAGGACCGTTCCACGCTGTGCCGGTCCGCTGTCCGCGTTCCCACCTGCCACAGCGCCCTGGCCAGGTCGAACCGGTTGGCCGACCCTTCGAGGACGCCCACGGCCCGCCGCAGCGCCGCGACACCGGCGTCCCCCTCCGTCATCGATCCGAGGTGGCACAAGGCTCTCCCGACACCGGCCGCCGAACCCCACTCCACCGCGAGCGCGTGCTGTTCCACGGCCAACGCCCGCGCCGCGTCGACATCGCCCAGGCGCCACAGGATCCGGGCCGCCTCCGCACGCCACGGGTACAGCACGGGGTTGCGCCAACCGAGTTCCTTCAACTGGCTGCCCGCGCCCCTCAGGTGGGCCAGCCCGGCTTGCGGATCCATGGCCGCCACGCTGGCCGCGCCGCACAGCAACTGGTACGCGACCGACAGCGCCGGGTTGTGCGTTTCCTTCTCCACCAGCGGGATCAGCCTGGTGACGAGGTGGTCGTCCTGGGTCTCCCAGGCGACCGAGGCGAGCGTCACCAGCACCTCGGAGGCGAGTCCGTGTGGTCCCGCCGTGGCGAGGATGTTCTCGGCGATGCTCCGCGCCGCGGCGATCCTCCCGCAGTGCAGCAGCACCAACACCTGTTCGGCCTCGATGAAGACCTGCTCCGCGACGGCGTTGGCGGCGAGCGACCGCTCCATCGCGCTGTTCAGCCAGACCGACACGGCGTCCACCGAGTCGGCCGCGCACAACGTGGTCACCAAGGTCGCGATCGGCGTGTGGACGTGATCCGGCTGGGCCGGTGACTGGGCCAGCAACCGCCGCGCGACCGCCGCGACGTCACCGGCACGCCACACCGAGGCGACCGTCGCGCAGTGCAGCCGCACGGACAGCAGCTCGCGTCCCGCGCTCGTCGTCGGGATGGTCTCGTCCGGGCGCTCGCCCAGCCGGTCGACGCACCTCGCGAACCTGCCCGGCGCCAGGCATTCCGCGTGGTGCGACCGCGCCTCGACCCGCAGGGCGAGGTCTGCCACCACTCCGTCGTGTGGTCGCGCCGCCCGCAGCTCGTCCTCGACGCCCTGGAACAGTTCCCGCACCGCGGGAGGCGCCTCGACCAGTGCTCCCGGCACGAACCTCGCCACGATCGCGGCCCGTTCCCGAGTGGTGGCCACCATCCGGGCCGCGACCGACAGGTGCGCCGCGGCAGCGGCCCGATCGACGCCGCGCTCCGCGGCGGCCAGGTCGACGAGCAACGTCACCCGCCTCCACCCGGCCTGAGGTTGTTCCAGCAGCGCGCGGCGGAGGTACTCCACGGCGACCAGGGGCGCGCCGCGACCCATCGCCGACTCCGCCGCCGCACGCAGGACGTCAACGGCCCAAAGCCCCTGGGCGCACGTGATGGCCAGCAGCCTGGCGGCCACGACCTCGGCGGGCCTGCCCACGTCGTGCAGCAGGCGAGCGGCCCTGGTCTGCAACCGGGCCCGGTCCGCGGGGGCCATCGTCCCCTCGACCGCCTCCCGCACGACGCGGTGGACGAACCGCGGCCCCGTCCGGTCGACGAGGCCGAGCCTGTCCATCGCCCGCAGCACGGTCGCGCACCCGACCTCGTCGACCGCCGCGAGGGACACGAGCACCTCGATGTCCGGGTCGTCGCCCAGGACCACCATCGCGTCCAGGACGGAACGCACCCGCGAAGGCTGTGCCCGCAGACAGGTGACGAGTTCCCGTCTCGACGCCTCCGCCACAGCCGGGCGGTCCAGCCGAACGACGTGAGCCGCTCGGCGAACGACCTGCTCCACGAGAGGCGAGTCGGACCACACGTCGCCGTCGCGCACGCAGACCACCATCACCACCGGGACCCGGTCCAGCCGGTCAGCCGCGCACGCCAGCGCGCGCAACGACTCCTCGTCCGCCCAGTGCAGGTCGTCCACCGCGATCAGGGTCGGGCCGACCAGCAGCCCGCGCAGTCCGTCCGGCCGCGTCGAACCGGTGAGCTGGTGCACCACGCCGAACGGGAAGCCCCGTTCCGGCCTGGCCCCGGTCGCCCGCGCCACCCGGACGCCCAGGCTCTCCGCCACCCTCCTCGCGTCCTGCAACACCGCCGAACCGCCGCTGCCCAACGGTCCCCGGAGCACCACGAGCGAGCCCGCGCCGGACCGGGCGAGGCGGAGTGCCGTCGCGATGACTTCGAGGCCCGTCATGCCGTGGTGGCGCACAGACCGGAGTCGAGCGCGGCAGGCAGGTCCGCGCGCAGCTCGACACCGAGCTTCCGGTACACATTGGACAGATGGCTCTCGACCGTGCGGACCGTCACGAACAGCTCCTCGGCGATCTCCCGGTTGGTGGCGCCCGCCGCGGCGCGCTCCGCGACCCGCCGCTCACGGCCGCTGAGCGCGTCCGCCGGTCTGGCGCCCAGTCTCGGCATGCGTCCACCGGCCAGGACGAGCAGGTCCCTCGCCTCCGCCGCCGCCTGGCGGTCACCCAGGCGGATCGCCAGGGTGACCGCGGTCCGCAGGTGCTCGCGAGCCCCTTTGGCGTCACCGTCCGACAACCGCGACTCCCCCAGCAGGCGCACCGAGCGGACGTGCAGCGGCCGGGCGGAGGACCCGGACAGCTCCGCCACCGCGGCACCGAGCAGTTCCGCCGCCGCCACCCCGGTGGCCACCATCCCGCTGGCCATCAAGCTGAGCCCCCTCGCTTCGAGGGTGTCCCACCGTCGGGCGCGCTCGGCCCCGAACTCGGCGAGTTCGACGGCCTCCCCCCGCTGGCCAAGGCGCACCAGCAGGCAGACGGCGTCCAGCCACCACGGGGCCCACACCGGGTTGTGGATGCCCGCGGACGTCAACTGCCGCCCGCATTCGAGCAGGAGGTCCACCGCGCCGGTGAGGTCACCGCGGGCCCGGCGCACCGCCGCCTTCATGATCATCACGGGTCCGTACGCCCAGCCGAACCACGGCTCCCCCACCCGGTCGAGCTGTTCCTCGGCCTCGGCGAGGTAGCCCTGCTTCAGCAGGATCGACGCCATGGTCGCGCAGGGCAGCGCGACCTCCACCGGCGTCGCCGCCCGTTCGAAGACCTCCAACGCGGTCCGCGCGTCGGCGTGGGCCTCCGCGAGGTCACCGGCGTTGTCGAGCAGACCCGCCCTGGTCGACAGCGCCAGCGCGTGGACGTCGAGCGCGCCGTCCGCGCCGCTCGTGGTGATCAGCCGGTCCAGGGCCGCCTTCGCCTCGGCGGGCTCACCGGACAGGCCGAGCACCGCCGCGGCGGCCACCGCGGGCCCGGCGTGCACCGCCGAGCCGGGGACCAGGCCCAACCTGGCCAGGTCGACGGTCGCCTGGACCGACTCACCGGCCAGCATCTCGGCCTGGGCGGCCACCCCGGAGATCAGCCGTCCCGACGCGGTGTTCGGCACCCGCTGGGCGGGCACCCGGTAGTGCGTGAGGAGCTGCGCGGTACTGGCCCGCTTGCCCACTCTCGCGGTCAGCAGCACGGTGGGCACCCGGAGCAGCAGCTCGCCGTCGATCTCGGAGTTCTCGCCCTCGTCCAGGATCGTGGCGAGCCGGTCGAACGCGGCCTCCGACCACGTGTCCGTGACCGACCGGCGCGAGAACCCCGTCTTCGCCCCGGTGTCCGTCATCTGGTCGACGACCTCGACCAGGCTGGGCAACGCCGCGGCGGGCTCCATCATCACCAGCACGTCCGCCAGCTCCAGCAGGGTGGCCGGGTGGCCGGGTTCCTGGTCGAGAACCCTGGTCAGGTAACGCTCGGCCGTGTCCAGGGCGCCTCGCCGGACGGCTGCCGCCGCCGCTTCCCGCAGGGCGCAGCACATCCAGACCTCGGGCAGTGCGGGCAGCCACATGAGCTGACCGGCGACCTCCTCAGCCGAGCGCCCCTCGTCGTTGAGCAAGGTCGCGGCCCGGTGACGCAGTTCCACCACCCTTCCGGGCGATAAGGCGGACAGCACGGCACCGGCGATGTCCTCGTGCCGGAACGCCAATCCCTGTGCGGCAAGCACTTCCTCGCGACGCAGCGCGTCCACCGCGCTCGTCACGAACGGCTCGGGCAGGTGGAGGAACCTGCCCACCGTACGAACGTCGGCGGGGCCGAGCACGGCGATGGCGCGGGCCACCTCGTGGGCGTGGCCTCCCTGCTCGTCGAGCAGGTCCGGCAAACACCCGGTGACCACCTGCCTGCCGAGTTCCCGAACGTGCTCGACGCCGCTCTCGTCCGGAGCCACGTCACGTGCGCACAACGAGGTCAGCAACCTGGTCAGCCACCACGGTTTCCCGCCGGTGATCAGGCCGCACGCCTCGGCGAACACCGGATCGGGGTCGCGGCCGAAGGCCCGCCCGAGCAGGGTCACCACGTCCGGGGTCGACAGCGGCGCGAGGTCGACGACCGTCGTCGGACCGATGTCGACCATGTCCGCGAACACCAGGTCGGCCTGCTCGACGACACCGGGCCGCCAAGCCAGGACGACCACCAGCGGTAACTCGCCGGATCTCCGCAACAGGAAGTCGATCCACCGCAGGGTCCGCCCATCGCAGGCGTTCGCGTCGTCGAGCAGGATGACGAGCGGCCGGTCCGCCATCAGGGTCACCGCGATCCGGTGCAACCCGCACAGCACGGCGTAGTGGTCGTCCGACTGCCCGGTGCCCGGAAGTGCCGCGGCGGGTCCGAGCGGCTCCAACAACTCCCGCACCGAGCCGTACTCCGCGACCTGGGCACGACCGGTCGCGGACAGCACCGTCACGTCGTGCGAGCCGAGCACCCGCCGGACCTCGGCCAGCAGACCGGTCTTGCCGATCCCCCTCGCGCCACGCACCAGGGCCAGGTGCGCGCCCGCGTCACGGCTGGTCTCCGCCAGGCGGACGAGGTTCTCGCACTCCGCCTTCCGACCGACCAGGTCAGCCACTGTCGCTCCTCGATAACCAAAGCCGAGCCCGAGCCTGCGGGATCGTCACGATTCGCGTTCGACCGGTACCCTTCCGTAACCAAGACGGATCACGCAACCTCGCGCTATCCAGCCGCTACGGGAGGGGCCTTCGCCGTGGTCAGGTCCGGCAAGGGCCGCGGCGAAGGCACGGGTGGCGTCGATCAGGCACGCGAATGTCGAATAGCCGACACCGACGATCACGGGTGGGCTTTCTTGCCAGGACATCGTCGACAAACGCAGTCGCTCGATCAGGGACACCGCCCCTACGCTTCCGCGCGGCCGCCTGAGAACGCCTCGTGGTTCCCGCATTCCGTCGTGATCTCGGCCGTCGCCCGCGCCGCGGCGACGAAATCGTCGACCAGCGGCGAGGTACGCGACGCCGCCATCGCGAGGCACACCTGGTCGGGCGCGAGTTCCGGGATGGGCACGTAGCTGATGTCCGGGCGCGAGTAGAACACCGTCTCCGACCGGCCCACGAACGAGACGCCCCGGCCTGCCGCGACGTGCTCCAGTTTCTCCTCCACACCGCGCACCCGGAGCCCGGAGTCGGGGAACGGGCGCCTGGTGGGCCGGGTGCTCGGGTCGGCGTGCCAGACCAGCGGCTCACCGGCGAGGTCGGCCTCGGTGACCTCTTCCTTGCCCGCAAGCCGGTGATCCGCGGGCAGCACCACCATGAGCGGCTCGGTGTACAGCGGGACCACGCGCAGGCCGGTCTCGTCGATCGGCAGCCGCACGTAGGCGACGTCGACGCGGCCATCGAGCAGCATCGGGGCCTGGTCGTCCCACTCGATCCGCTGCACGTCCAAGACCACGTCCGGATGGCGGGCCTCGAACACGCGGGCCGCGGGGATGACCGGGATGCCGGTCCGGAAACCGACCGCCAGCCGCCGACCGCCGCGAGCGGCCACGGTCACCCGGCGGCGGACCGCGGCCGCGGAGGCGAGCAGCGGACCGGTGTCGGTCAGCAGTTGTCGGCCCGCGTCGGTCAGCGCCACGCCGTGGCGGTCCCTGGTGAACAGCGAGGCGCCGAGGTCCTGTTCCAGCGCGCGGATCTGCCTGCTGAGCACCGGCTGCGCGATGTGCAACTCCTCGGCGGCGCGGCCGAAGTGCAGCCTGTCGGCGACGGCGCGGAAGTAGCGCAGTTTGCGCAGGTCCAGATCCACGGAACCTCCCGACCTGGTGATGCCCCCACGGTATCACCAGGGCTGAAAGAGGTCTTGGACACCAACTCGGGTCAATGACAACCTGAATGGGCTACTGATGGGGCGGAGCGAATTCGAAAAGAGAATTCGACAGCGGGACTCCACGAAAAATCCCGAGCCCGGAATGAGCACATCAGGAATCGAACGCCGTCCACCGCGTCATTCGACGACGTGGACACGGCGTCCTGTCCAGCTCCGGAAAGCAGGAACACCAATGAGCAGCGTCAGCATCATCGGCCTGGGGAACATGGCCCGCGCCCTGGCGGGCCGGGCGCTCGCGGGCGGGAACGCCGTCGAGATCATCGGCCGCGACCAGGCCAAGGCCAAGGAGGTGGCCGCCGCGCTCGACGGCGCCACCGTCGGGACGCCGGGCACCGCCCCGGCCGGGGACATCGTCGTCCTCGCCGTGCCGTACGCCAGCGCGGCGGCGGTGGTCGGCGGGTACGGGGACGCGCTCCGCGGCAAGGTCGTCATCGACATCACCAACCCAGTTTCCCCCGACCTCCAGGGCTTCGTCACCCCCGAGGGCAGTTCCGGCGCGCAGGAGATCGCCAAGGCCGCCCCCGACGGCGCGCACGTCGTCAAGGCGTTCAACACCCTGTTCTCCCACGTCCTGGCGGCAGGTCCGGCCGGGGGTCGCGAAGTGGACGTGTTCATCGCGGGCGACGACGCCCGCGCGAAGGCCCGCGTGTCGGCGTTCGTCGAGAGCCTGGGGCTGCGACCGCTGGACACCGGGCCGCTGCCGATGGCGCGGGCGCTGGAGAACACCGGTCTGGTGATGCTGGGACTCGTCGCCCACTCCGTGAAGCACACCGACTTCTCCCTCGGCGTCACCCTCCTCGGCTGACCGCCCCACCTCATCCACAAGGAGCAGCAGCGTGCGCGTTTTCGTCACCGGCGGGACCGGCCACTCCGGTTCGCACATCATCCCCGAGCTCGTCGCCGCCGGGCACGAGGTCACCGGCCTGGCCCGGTCGGACACGGCCGCGGCGGCGGTGTCCGCGCTCGGCGCGAAGGTGCGCCGCGGCGACCTGGAAGACCTCGACGGGCTCAAGGAGGCGGCCGCGGACTCCGACGGCGTCATCCACGTCGCGCACCGGCAGGACCTGCTCCCGACCGGCGGGCTCGCCGCCGTGGCCGCCGCGGAACTCCCGATCGTGCTCGCGTACGGCGAGGCACTCGCGGGGACCGGGAAGCCGCTGGTCGCGGCGGGGAGCATCGGCTCGCCGGGGAACCTGGGCCGTCCGGCCACCGAGGACGACCCGGCCCTGCCCAGCGGCGCTGAGCACAGGGGCACCCTGCGGGTCCGCAACGTCGTGGAAAGCGCCGTGCTCGGCCTCGCCGAACGGGGAGTGCGGTCCTCGGTCGTGCGGATCGCCACCATCGCGCACAGCACGACCGATCGTGGCGGTTTCCTCGTGCGGCTGATCGCGCTCGCGAAGGAGAAGGGCTTCGTCGGCTACCCCGGCGACGGCGCGAACCTGTGGAACGCCGTGCACGCCCGCGATCTCGCCTCCCTGTTCCGCCTGGCGCTGGAGAAGGGGCAGGCCGGCAGGTCCTGGCACGCGGTCGGGGACGGGGCCATCCCGTTCCGCGAGATCGCCGAGGCCATCGGCAGCCGTCTGGGCCTGCCCGTCGTGAGCGTCCCGGTGGACGAGCTGGTGGTGCCGGGGCACTTCGGGTTCCTCGCCAACATCGTCACGCGGAGCTACCCGGCGGCCAACCTGATCACCCGCCGAACCCTCGGCTGGGAACCGGCTCAGCCCGGCCTGCTCGCCGACCTGGACAACGGCCACTACTTCCCGGCCGTCTGACGGCGGCGGCCGTGTCGTGACCCCGCCCGGTAGCCGCCTGGCGGGGTCACGGACCTATTTGTGCAGGATTTCACAAGAGCCGACTCGACAGTTCCCCGTGGGATTGGTCGCGGCGGCGAATGGTAGACCAACGATTATTCCGTCAAATCGCCTTCACCTGTCGGGGATTGGTTCACCAGGCGGCACGCGATGTTGATCTTCAGCCGCTCCACCCCACTATGGAATGGTTCAAGTTTATTTACGCTACAGCGTGGACCGTTCACTCGAATTTCACTAATCCTTGACCGAATGTCTTGCTCCGCGCCCAGGGCACTAAGAAGATGACCACATGACTTCAGTCTCGTACCCGCTGGGCACGGCTCCTCCACCCCGGCCGACACCGGCGAAGCATCGGTGATCTGAGCCGTACACCGCAGAAAACCGCCTGAACCGTCCCGTGGGGCACCGCTGTGCCCGATTGGCCGGTCAAGCGAGCGCGCCCTTTTCCAGCGCCGTGGATGCGAAATCCGACAATGTGCCGCTTCGCGATTGGCCGTTCAGCCGTCTGCGTCGTTGTCGACACGCCAGTTCGCAGCAGCGAGGAGATTCCTGTGCTCATTCGGGGTGAAGGTTTGACCATCGACGACGTCGCCCTCGTCGCGGGGCAGCAAGTGCTCGTCGAACTGGACGAGGACCAGATGACCATGGTCGAGGAAACGAGCAGGCGGATCCAGAAGTGGGGTGGCGAGGGGCAGCCCATCTACGGCGTGAACACCGGCTTCGGCGAGATGGTGTTCATGAACATCCCGCCCCGGTTCGAGACCGAGTTGCAGGACAACCTGCTGCGCACCCACGCCGCGGGCGGCGGTGAGCTGTTCACCGACGAGGCCGTGCGGGCCATGCAGGTGTCCCGGCTCAACTGCCTGATCAAGGGCTACTCCGGGATCGGCACGGACACCCTGCGCCTCATGGGCGAACTGCTCAACCGGGGCATCCACCCGATCGTCCCGCAGCAGGGATCGCTCGGCGCGAGCGGAGACCTGGCCCCGCTGGCCCACCTCGCGCTGCCGCTGATCGCCGAGGGCCGGGTGCGCAAGGGCGCGACCATCCGCCCCTCGGCGGAGGTGCTCGCCGAGGAGGGCCTGGAGCCGGTCCGGATGGGCTACAAGTCGGGGCTGGCCCTCATCAACGGCACCTCGGCGATGACCGGTGTGTCCGCGCTCGCCCTGGTCCGGGCCCGGCGGCTCGTCCGACTGGCGCTGTGGGCGTCGGCGGCGTTCATCCAGGTGATGGGCGGGTCGACCGGGGCGTTCGCGGAACGCGGGCACGCGCTGAAGAACCACCGGGGCCAGAGCGAGGTCGCCGGTCTGATCACGCGGCTGCTGGCGGGCAGCGACCTGACCCGCGAGCACGCCGACGTCATGGCGCTGATCAGCGCGGAGGCCAACGGCGACACCGTCACCCCGGTCAAGGACTACCTCCAGAACGCCTACACCCTGCGCTGCGTCCCCCAGATCCTCGGACCGGTGCTGGACACCATGGCCTACTGCCGTCGGCTGGTGGAGGAGGAGTTGAACTCCTGCAACGACAACCCGCTGATCTTCGACACCCCGGAAACCGTTTTCCACGGCGGCCACTTCCACGGCCAGTACATGGCGATGGCCTCCGACTTCCTGAACATCGCGCTCACCGAGGTCGGGGTGCTGGCCGAACGGCAGCTCAACCGGGTGCTCGACCCGCACCTCAACAAGAACTTCCCCGCGTTCCTCGCGCTCGGCGACGAGGGCCTCTACTCCGGGTTGCAGGGCTCGCAGTACCTGGCCACCAGCATCGCCTCCGAGAACCTGGACCTGGCGGCGCCCGCCTCGGTCAAGTCGATCCCGTCCAACGGCCAGAACCAGGACGTGGTCAGCATGGGCCTGATCGCGGCCCGGAAATCCCTGCGCCTGATCGACAACGTGAACACCATCGTCTCCGTCCTGGTGGCGGCGTGCTACCAGGCCGCCACCATCACCGGCATCGAGCGGTTCAGCCCGCCCGTCCGCGGCCTGCTGGAACTCCTCGCCACCAAGGTGCCCGGCTACCGCGACGACGCGGGCGTCGCGTCGGACTTCCTCGCCACGATCCGGGACACCGCGCTGTCCGAGGAGGCCGACGCGCTGCTCCCCGTCCTCGACATCCCCGCCGACCTGAGCTAGCGGAGCGACCATGCCGACTCGGCCCGAACTGACCATGCGTGAACGGCACGTGCGCAACGCCGCGATGGTCGGTGCCCAGGACATCATCGTCGCCGCCTACCCCGCCTCGGGTGCCGCCCTGCTGGGCAACATCCTGATGGAACTGGGCCACACGTTCATCGATCCGCACTTCGACGAGCTGGACGAGCAGGGGCGCATCCGCGTGCCGAGCGACGAGGAGCTGCGCAGCCACCGCGACCGGATCGCCGCCAACTCCCTCTCCGGCTCCGTCGGCGGTCGCCGGTTCTTCAAGAACCACCTGGACCCCACCTACTTCACGGACGCCCCGCTGACGGCGGTCGTCCTGCTCGTCCGGGATCCGCGGGACGCGCTCCACTCGTCCTTCCGGTTCTTCCAGGAGTTCGCGCCGACGCTGCTCTCCTACCTCACCATCGAGAAGGCGAGCTTCCTGGAGTACCTGGACGGACTGGGCGACGAGGGCGAGCCGCCGCTCACCGTCGAGGGCTGGGTGGAGTTCTACCGGGCCTGGACCGAGGTGGCCGAGAGGCTGCCCTGCTCGGCCGTCGTCCGCTTCGAGGAGCTCAAGACCACCCCGGTGGCGGCGGTGGTCCGACTGCTGGACGCGCTCGGCTCGACCGCCGACCCGGCCGCCGTCGAGCACGCCGTCGAGCGCAGCAGCTTCGAACGCATGCGGGCGCACGAGGAGAAGGTGGCGGGCGCGAACCAGCCCATGATCATGCGCAGCGGCCGGGTCGACGAATGGCGGGAGTGGTACGGCGACGGCGAGTTGTCGGACCGGTTCCGCGTGCCACGGATGATCGAGATGGCAGCTCGTTTCGGCTACGAGATTCAGTGACCTCGCGTACAGGAGGATCTTGATGAACCAGAATCCGACCAGCCTGATGCCTGCATCGCGGCCCTCGTTCGACTACTCGCCCTACGCGGTCACCTACCAGAACCGCGCGGAGTACGTGCCCGCGGTCATCGACGCCCTCGTGCGGGTGGCCGAGGTTCCCGCCGGGGGTTCGATCTGCGACATCGGAGCGGGTTCCGGGCACCTCACCGAACCGCTGCTGCGCCGCGGCTTCTCGGTGGACGCCGTGGAGCCGACGCCCGCCATGCGCCAACTCGGCGAGCAGAGGACCCGCGACTACCCGAACACCCACTGGTACGACGGCAGGGGCGAGTCGTCGGGCAGGCAGGCCGACACGTACGCGCTGGTCACCTTCGGTTCCTCGTTCGACCTGACCCAACGCCCGCAAGCGCTCGCGGAGGCGGCCCGCATCCTGACGGGCACCGGGTACTTCGCGTGCCTGTGGAACCACCGGGTGCTCGACGACCCGTTGCAGGCGCGGGTCGAACAACTGATCCACGACCGGATCCCGGACTACAGCTACGGGATCCGCCGCACCGACCAGACCCCCGTCATCGCGGCGAGCGGTCTCCTCGAAACCCCGGTCACGCTGTCGGGCACGCAGGTCTTCCGACTGTCCAGCGAGGCCTGGTGCGACGCGTGGGCCTCGCACTCGACGGTCAGCCAGCAGTCGGGCAACGGCTTCACCAGCCTGGTGGACGAGATCCGCGACCTGGTGCGCGCGGAGACCGGGGACTGGATCGACGTCCCCTACACCACGAGGGCCTGGGTGGCGCGGGTCGCCGGGGACGGCAAGGACTCCCAGCGGTGAAGGCACCGCTGGTCCGGCTCGGGACCAAAGCGGAGACGCTGCGACGGTTACGACCGCTGATGACCACGGCTCGGGTCCTGCCGCTGATGCACTTCACCCTGCGCGAATGGCAGGACGGGCCGGATCGCCTGCTGGCCGAGTTGCGCGGGCACGGGTGGGCGGCGGGACCGGTGATGGTCCGCAGCAGCGCGATGACCGAGGACACCGGAACCGACTCCAACGCGGGTCGGTTCCGCTCGGTCCCCGCCCGGAGTGAGGCCGAGGTCGTCCCCGCGCTGACCGAGGTCTTCGCCTCGTACGGCCGGGCCGACGCGGACGACCAGATCCTGATCCAGCCGCTGCTCGAACACGTCCAGGCCAGCGGGGTGGCGTTCTCCTGCGATCCCAACAGCGGCGCGCCCTACCGGGTGGTGAACTGGAGCGGGACCGACCAGACCGACGCGGTGACCGGCGGTGGCCAGACGGAGCTGCACATCTCCTACGGCGCGGCGTGGGCGGGCCAGGACGAGGCGCCGGACCCGCGGGTGGGCGCGGTGTGGGCGCTGCTCACCGAGTTGCACGGTCTCCTGGGCGAACGGCAGCGGCTGGACATCGAGTTCGCGTTCTCGGACCGCGGTGAGCTGATCCTGCTCCAGGTCCGGCCGCTGGCGGTGCGGAAGGCCGTCCTGGCGGTGGACACCCACCGCGCCACGCTGTCCGACACCGCCGCGCGGATGGCCGAGGCCATCCGGCCGCGGTCGCGGGTGCTCGGGCACCGCGCGGTCTTCGGGGTGATGCCGGACTGGAACCCGGCCGAGATGATCGGGCTGCGGCCCCGGCCGCTCGCGCTGTCGCTGTACCGCCACCTCGTCACCGACCGGGTCTGGGCGGCCGCCCGCACGCGCTACGGCTACCGGGACATGACCGGCGTGCGGTTGATGGTCGAGTTCTCCGGGCTCCCCTACATCGACGTGGCCGCCAGCCTCACGTCGTTCGTCCCGCGCGAGGTGCCCGACGACCTCGCCGACCGGCTCGTCGGGCACTGGCTGGACGAGCTGGTGGCGAAGCCCTACCTGCACGACAAGATCGAGTCGCACATCGCCGTGTCGGCCTGGACCTTCAGCACCCGGCACCGGCTGGAAGCCCTCACCGCGGCCGGTTTCAGCGCCGGTGAACGCGACCAGCTCGCCGGTTCCCTGCGCGGGCTCACCAACGACCTCGTCCGGGGCCCCCTGTGGGAGCAGGACGTCGCCAGGCTGGGCCTGCTGAACGTGATCGACATCGGCCACCTCCACGCGGCCGGTTGCGGCGCGCACGACGTCGGCTGCTGCGGCCCGGCGCTGGTGGCCCAGTTGGACGTCTGCGCCTCTTACGGCTCCGGCCCCTTCGCCGCGCTGGCCAGGGCCGCCTTCATCGCCACCGACTTCCTGGAGGACCTGGTGGACGAGGGCATCCTGTCCCTCGACGACCGGGCCCGCTTCATCGGCGGTCTCGGGCTGGTCGCCAGCGAGATGCGGCGGGATCTCGCCGAGCTGGACCGGCCGGACTTCCTCAAGCGCTACGGCCACCTGCGGCCCGGAACCTACGACATCCTCTCGCCCCGCTACGACGAAACCCCCGAGCGCTACTTCGACTGGTCCGCGAAGGACAGCCTGAAGCCGGTCCCCCACGGCGAAGAACCCCCGTTCGAGCTGAGCGGCGGGCAGCGGCGGCGGGTCGAAGCGCTCCTCGTCCGGGAGGGCTTGAAGTTCGACGCCTCCCGGCTGATGGACTTCCTGGCCACGGCGATCCGCGGGCGTGAGCACGGCAAGTTGGCCTTCACGTCGGTCCTCAGCGACGTGCTGACCGGCGCCCGGCGCCTCGGGGAGCGCTCCGGGCACGGCGTCGACGACCTGAGCCACCTCGACGTGCGCACCCTCGGTGCGCTGACCGGGCGGCCGGGCGACGACGGGCCGGTGCTGCGCGCGGCGGTGACCAGGGGCCGGGAAGCCCACGCCGTCAGCCGGACCGTGGTGCTGCCACCGCTCGTGACCGACCCGGCGAACGTCAGGAGCTTCGCCCTGCCGCAGATCCGGCCGAACTTCGTCACCCAGGGTAGGGTGACCGCACGGGTCGCCCGGATCGACGCCGGGGACTCCCCGGACGGCGCCATCGTCCTGGTCGCCAGCGCCGACCCCGGTTACGACTGGCTGTTCACCCGCGGCATCTCCGGGTTGGTGACCGCGTTCGGCGGAGCGAACTCGCACATGGCCATCCGGGCGCTGGAACTGGGCATCCCGGCCGTGATCGGGGCGGGCGCGGCGCTGTTCGACCAGTGGTCGCAGGCGCACGTGCTCGAACTGGACGCGGCGGGCGGCCTCGTGACGGTGATCGCGTGAGCCGCCGGATCGGGGTCACCCAGCGCTGCGCGGACGACGAGGCCACCGGCGAGCGCCGGTACGCCCTCGACGCCCGCTGGTTCGAGTTCCTGTCGGCCTGCGGCGTCCTCGCGGTTCCGCTGCCCAACATCGCCGAGGTGGCCCTCCGCACGGCGGACGAGCTGAGCCTGGACGGTTTCCTCTTCACCGGCGGGGGCGATCTCGCCGAGGCGGGCGGGAACCAGCCGGAACGTGACGAGACCGAGCGGGAGCTGCTGGCACTGGCGATCCGGGAGGGTCGGCCGGTGCTCGGGGTGTGCCGGGGCATGGAACTGATCGCCACCGCGCTCGGCGCACGGCTGAAGCCGGTGGACGGGCACGTGGCCACCCGGCACACCATCACCCAGGAGGACGGCGAACGCGTGGTGAACAGCTATCACGACCTCGCGGTCGACGGGCTCCCGGCCGAGGTGGTCGTGACCGCGTGGTGCGAGGACGTCGTCGAGGCGGTCCGGCACCGGGACGCCCCGGTCGAGGGGATCATGTGGCACCCGGAGCGGGAACCCGTGCACGCCCAGCCGGACCTCCTGCTCGTCCGCCGCCTGTTCCGGGCGGTGGACCGATGAGGGCGATCATCCTGGCCGCGGGGCGGGGCGGGCGGATGCGGCCGTACACCGAGGACCGGCCCAAGTGCCTGGTCGAACTCCGGGGCCGGTCGCTGCTCGACCGGCAGGTGTCCGCGCTGCGCGGGGGTGGCGTCGACGAGATCGGCGTCGTCACCGGCTGGCGGGGCGAAGCGTTCGCGGGTACCGGGTTGCGGACCTTCGAGAACCCGCTCTGGGCGCGCAGCACGATGGTCGAGTCGCTGGCGGCCGCGGCCGAGTGGCTCGCGGAGGAGCCGGTCATCGTCTCCTACGGCGACATCGTCTTCTCGGCCGCGACCGTCCGCGATCTCGTGCGCTCGACCGCGGGCATTGCCGTCGCCTACGACACCGAGTGGGAAAGCGTGTGGCGGCAACGGTTCGAGGAGCCGTTGAGCGACGCCGAGACCTTCCAGGTCGACGCCGACGGCCTGCTGACCGACATCGGGTCGCGGCCGGACAGCCTGGCGCAGGTGCGCGGGCAGTACATGGGCCTGGTGCGCCTGACCCCGACGGCGTGGGAGGTGCTGCGGGAGACCAGGGCCGCCTCCGAGGAGAACGCGGCGCTGGACATGACGGGCCTGCTCGGCCTCGTGACGCGAACCGGCCGCCTGCGGATCGCGGCGGTGCCGAACACGGGTCCGTGGTGGGAGTTCGACAGCCCGTCCGATGTGGACGCCGGTCTGCCGGTACTCGACAGGCTGGACGCCGAACAGGAAGGCGGGTGATCGGGGTGGACGCCGGAGTCGTGTGGGTCACCGGTTTGTCCGGGGCCGGGAAGAGCACCGTGACGTCGATCGTCAGCGGCAGGTTGACGGCAGCGGGCCGTCGACCGGTCGTGCTGGACGGCGACCGGATGCGGCTGATCATGCCGACTCCGCCGGGGTACACCGAACCCGAACGGCGGCGGACCGCCGTGTACTACTCGCGGCTCGCGCACGAGCTGGCCGACCAGGGGCACCTCGTGCTGTGCGCCACCATCTCCCTCTTCCACGACGTGCACCGCTGGAACCGGGAGAACATCAAGGACTACCTGGAGATCTGGTTGCGGGTGCCGTTGACCACCTTGAAGGACCGGGAGGGCAGGGCCGCCTTCTACGACCACCGGAGCCTCGCCCCCGACCAGGCGCCGCTGCGGAACGTGGTCGGCGTGGACGCCCCGGCGCAGTTCCCCCACGCGGCCGACCTGGTCATCGACAACTTCGGGGACACGACCGCGGACGCCGCCGCAGACCGGGTCATGGACGCCATCACCGGGCGGCGGTCGTGAACCGAGCGGCCACCCTCCCGGAACTCTTCCGAGCACAGGTCGCGCGCACACCCGACGCTCTCGCGCTGCGCTTCGAGGAACGGGAGCACAGCTACGCGCGGCTCGACGCGCGCACGGACCGCTTGGCGCGGGTCCTGGTGTCCCACGGCGTCGGGCCGGAACGGATCGTCGCGGTCGTGCTGCCGCGCTCGGACCACCTGGTCCTGGCCGTCCTGGCCGTGGCGAAGGCGGGCGGCGCGTTCCTGCCGATCGACTCCCGGCACCCGGCGGACCGCGTCCGGTCGATCATCGCCGACGCCCGGCCGGTGCTGACCGTGACGTCCGAGAACATCGACGCCCTGATGGACGCCACGGCGGACGATCCGCTGCCCGGCACGCCGAGGGTGGATCAACTCGCCTACGCCATCTACACGTCCGGCACCACGGGAGGGCCGAAGGGCGTCCTGACCACCCACGCCGGGATCGAAGGGCTCACCGGGGCCCAAGGCGACGCGTTCGAGGTCGGTCCGGGCAGCCGGGTGCTCCAGTTCGCCTCCCCCAGCTTCGACGCCCTGATCGCCGAGCTGTGCGTGACGCTGCTGCGCGGGGCGACCCTGGTGGTCGCACCCCAGCGGCGCCTGGAGCCGGGAGCCGCACTGGCCGAGCTGATCGCCGCGGAACGGATCACGCACGCGACCCTGCCACCGGCCCTGCTGCCGCTCCAGGAGGGCCGTGACGGTCTTCCGGCCGACCTCGCGATCATCGTGACGGGTGAGACCTGCCCTCCCGACGTCGTGGCCCGGTGGTCCCGTGACCGGCTCATGCTCAACGCCTACGGGCCGACCGAGACGACCGTCTGCGCGACGATGGCCCGCCTCTTCCCCGGCGCGGAGATCTCGAACATCGGCTCGATGGTCGCCGAGACCGCGGCGCACGTGCTCGACGGGAAACTGCGCCCGGTGCCGGACGGGGAGCCGGGCGACCTGTACCTGACCGGTCCCGGCCTGGCCCGCGGTTATCTCGGGCAGCCCGCGCTGACCAGCGGCCGGTACGTGGCCGATCCGTTCGGCGCGCCCGGCTCCCGGATGTACCGGACCGGCGACCTCGCGTGCCGGCGCGCCGACGGTTCACTCCTCTTCCTCGGCCGCGCGGACGACCAGATCAAGGTGCGGGGCAACCGGGTCGAGCCAGCCGAGGTCGAGCAGGTGCTGGCGGAGCACCCGGACGTGACCCAGGCTCGGGTGGTGCTGCGCCGGGACGACGGCGACCCCCGCCTGGTCGCCTACGTGGTCCCCGCCGACGTCGGCGGGATCCAAACACCCGTCCTGCGGAAACTGGTCGCCACCCGGCTCCCCGACTACATGGTCCCCGCGGCCTTCGTGCCGGTGGAGAAGCTGCCGATGACCACCAACGGCAAGCTCGACCTCAAGGCGCTGCCGGTGCCCCGGTTCGTGGCGGGCACCACCGGGACCGCGCCGCGCACCCCGCAGGAGGAGACCCTCTGCCAACTCTTCGCGGACCTGTTGGCGCTGCCGCGGGTCGGGATCGACGACAACTTCTTCGAACTGGGCGGCGATTCGCTGCTGGCGACCCGGCTGTCCGCGCGGGTGCGCGCCACCCTCGGCTTGGAGTGCCCGGTGCACTCGATCGTCGAGGCGGGCACCCCGGCAGGCGTCGCCGCCCGGCTCGGCGTCGACAGCACCGAGGCCGCCCTCGCGCCGGTGCTCCCGCTGCGGGCCGCCGGTCGCAGGCCGCCGGTGTTCTGCGTCCACCCGGCAGGCGGGATCTCCTGGTCCTATGCGGGGCTGCTGCCCCAGGTGGACGGTCGACATCCGGTGTACGGCCTGCAAGCGCACGGGTTGACGGGAACCGAGCCCGTCGTGCGCGACCTGGACGAGATGGTGGGCAACTACCTCGCCGCGATCCGCGAGGTGCAACCCCGTGGCCCGTACCACCTCCTGGGGTGGTCGTTCGGCGGCTTGGTGGCCCACGCGCTCGCCGCCCGGATCCAGCTCGACGGCGACCGGGTCGGCCTGCTGGCACTGCTGGACGCCTACCCGGTGGTGCCTCCCGATCTGTTGCGCGGCAACGACGAGGCCGCGCTGCTGGCCGACCTGGCGCACTTCGTCAACCTGCCCGCCGACACCGACCGGCCCCTCGACCGGGCCGCGGTGCTGGAACTGGCCCGCCGGGAGGGCAGCGCCCTGGCCAGTCTGGACGCCGCGACGATCGAACGGGTCATCGACGTCTTCGCCGCCAACCACGAGCTGACCCGGACCTACGCGCCCCGAACGGTCCGAGGCGACCTGCACTTCTTCACCGCCACCCGCGACCGGCGGGCGGGGCTGGCCGCCACCGACTGGCGCGCCTTCGTCGAGGGGGAAGTGCACGAGCACGAAGTGGACTGCACGCACCAGGACATGGGACAGGTGAAACCGATGGCCCACATCGGCGCGGTCATCGCCGCGGTGCTGCCCCCGTCGAAGTCCTCCGCAGCCGAGCCCGAGAGGTGAGCCATGAACTCGTCCAGCCACCAGGAAACGGACATCGTCGTGATCGGGGGCGGACCCGGCGGCTCCACGGTCGCCACCCTGACCGCGAAGTTCGGCCACCGGGTGCTCCTGCTCGAACGCGAGGAGTTCCCGCGCTACCAGATCGGCGAGTCCCTGCTCCCCTCGACCGTGCACGGCATCGGGCGGCTGCTCGGGATCTCGGACAGGCTGCGGGCGGCCGGTTTCACCCGGAAGAACGGCGGCACCTTCCGCTGGGGCAGCAACCCCGAGCCGTGGACGTTCTCGTTCGCGATCTCACCGCGGTTCGCGGGCCCCAACTCGTTCGCCTACCAGGTCGAGCGGATGAAGTTCGACCAGATCCTGCTCGACAACGCCCGCGAGTGCGGTGTCGACGTGCGGGAGAAGTGCACCGTGGTGGACGTGCTCCACGACGGTGAGCGGGTGAGCGGGGTGTCCTATGTGGATGGAGAGGGTCGGAAGCACACGGTGGACGCGGGCTTCGTGGTCGACGCGTCGGGGAACAAGACGCGCACCTCGAAGCACGTGGGCGAGCGGCGCTACTCGGAGTTCTTCCGCAACCTGGCCCTGTTCGGCTACTTCGAGGGCGGCAGGCGGCTGCCCCCGCCGAACTCCGGGAACATCCTGTCCGCGGCGTTCGACGACGGCTGGTTCTGGTACATCCCGCTGACCGAGACCCTCACCAGCGTGGGGGCCGTCGTGCAGCGCGGCGCCCACGAGAAGGTGCAGGGCGACCCGGAACAGGCGCTGAGGAACCTCATCGACGCCTGCCCGCTGATCAAGGACTACCTCAAGGACGCCACGCGGGTGACCGACGGCCCGTACGGCGAACTGCGCGTCCGCAAGGACTACTCGTACTGCAACACCGAGTTCTGGAAACCCGGCATGGTCCTGATCGGCGACGCGGCCTGCTTCGTCGACCCGGTCTTCTCCTCCGGCGTCCACCTGGCGACCTACAGCGCGCTGCTCGCGGCCCGCTCGCTCAACAGCGTCAAGGCCGGGACGGTGGGCGAGGCCGAGGCCATGGGCGAGTTCGAACGGCGCTACCGCCGCGAGTACGGCGTCTTCTACGAGTTCCTCGTGTCGTTCTACGGCATGCACGTCGACGAGCACTCCTACTTCTGGAAGGCGAAGGACATCACCGAGCACCCGCTGTCCGAGTTCGAGGCGTTCGTCGAACTCGTCGGCGGGGCCGCCTCCGGGGAGTCGCAACTGCTCTCCCCCGAGGCGACCGCCGAGAACCTGGTCGGCGGCTCGCGGTCGCTGGCCACCGCGGCGGGCCGATTGTGGGAGGAGCCGGGAGCGCTGCACGGCACCGCGGTCGTCGCGAACGCGATGACCGAGAGCGCCCGGCTCCAGGCGGCGGCGCTGCTCGGCGTCGACGGGGCGGAGTCCGTGCCGCTGTTCGCCGACGGGCTGATCGCCTCCGCGGACGGGACCCAGTGGATCCGGCCCGATGAGTACTGAGGCGCGGGTGAAGTCCGACCGCAGGATCGCGACGTCCGCCGCGGTCCTGCTCGGCACGAGCATGGGGATCCTCTCCTACGGGCAGCCGGTCCTCCTCGACGCGATCATCCGGGCGCGGTCGATCTCCACCACCCAGCTCTCCTCGGCCGCCAGCGTGCAGTGCCTGGTGAACGCGCTGGCCGCGACCGTCGTGATCATCCTCTGCCGCCGGGTGCCCGCCCGGCAGGTGGCGGCCGGGGGCGGGATCGCGTGCGCGGTCGCCGTGGTCCTGCTCGCCACGACCCAGGACGTGTGGCAGCTCTACCTGACGATGTCCTTGCTGGGCATCACGATCGCCGGGTGCGGCACCCTGGTCGTCGGCACGTTCGTCAGCAAGTACGTGCGCAACCGGGATCGGGTGCTCTCCATCGCGTTCGTCGGGTCGAGCGCGGGCGGGATGGTGTGGACCCCGATCATCACCTGGGGCCTGGACGCGGGCGGCCTGGTCGGCGCGGTCGTGCCGATCGTGCTCGGCTTCACTCTGCTGGTCGCGGCGAACGCCCTGCTGTTCCTGCGCCCCACCGATCTGCCCGCCGACCACGTCGACGCGCCGCAGGTGCACGACGGCGTCCTCCTGCGAGGAGCGCTGGGCATGGTCAGCTTCTGGGCGCTGCTGATCGCCGGCACCGTGCTGTCCTTCGCCCAGGTGGCGGGCGTCTACCACGCCCTGTTCATCTGGCAGGACTCCGACATCGGCTCCGCCGCGGTGCCCGGTACCGTCATCGCGGCGTTCGCGGGCATCGGCCGCGTCGCCGCGGAGCTGCTGCTGCGGTCACTGTCCACCGTCCGCCTGGCCGTGCTGACCTGCGCGATGCAGACCGCCGCGTTCGTCCTGCTCGCCGTCGGCGGCACCGCACCGGTGCTGTTCCTCGGCTCGGCGCTGCTGGGCATCGCGGTCGGCAACAGCTCGCTGGTGGTGCTCCTGCTGGTCCCGGAACTGTTCGGGCTGCTGGACATCGAGCGGATCAGCGGAACGATCTACCTGTGGACCGGCATCGGAACGTCGTCCGGCGCCGCCGTGCTCGGGCTCCTGCACGGCGCCGCCGACGGCTATCTGCTCCCCTGCCTGCTCTTCGCCCTGCTGTCCCTGGTGTCGGGCGTGCTGCTCTGGCGATCGGGCGTGCGACCGGTCCGGCAGGCTCCGGGATCGACACGCGCCGCGGTCAACGACTACTCGGCTTGACCGACGGCGAAGCGGTCGGTGGCGGCGGTGATCGCCGCGGTCATGCCGCCACCGCTGTGGCCGGTGTCGTCGAGGACCACGAGGTCGCTTCCGGGCCAGGCCCGGTGCAGCGCCCAGGCCACGCCGAGTGGACCGCTGACGTCGTAACGCCCGTGGATCAACACGGCGGGGATGCCGTGCAGCCGCTCGATGTCGCGCTGGACCTGGCCTTCCTCCAGGAAGCAGCCGTGCGACCAGTAGTGGGTCACGAGGCGGGCGAAGGCCAACTGGAACGCCGGGTCGGCGATCGACAGGGAAGGCGCGGCGTCGGGGGCCAGCGACATGTGCGTGTCCTCCCACTCGCACCACCCGCGCGCGGCCGTGGCGCGGACCTCGGGGTCGGGGTCGTGCAGCAGTCGGCTGTAGGCGGCCGACAGGTCGCCGTCACGGTCGGCGGCGGGCACGCCGTCGCGGAACCGCTCCCACTCGCGCGGGAAGACCCGGCCCATGTCACGGGTGATCCAGTCGGTGTCGCGGCGGTCACCGTTGGTCACGGCCGCGAGCACCAGTTCGGTCACCCGCTCCGGATGTGCCTGCGCGTAGGCGAGAGCGAGCGTGACGCCCCACGAGCCACCCCACACCAGCCAGCGCTCGATCCCCAGGTGGACCCGCAGCGCCTCGATGTCGGCGATGAGGTGCTGCGTGGTGTTCGCCGACAGGTCGACCACCGGCTCGGTCGCCGAAGGCGTGCTGCGCCCGGCGTTGCGCTGGTCGAACAGCACCACGCGGTAGCGCTCCGGGTCGAACAGCCCCCGCGTCCTCGGAGAACTCCCCGATCCGGGCCCGCCGTGCAGCGCGACGGCGGGCTTGCCGTCGGGGTTGCCCGACACCTCCCAGTACAGCGAATGACCGTCGCCGACCTCCAGCGAGCCCGACTCGTGCGGCTCGCTCAAGGGATAACGCCCGTCGTCGGGTGGTTTCGTCATACCGGCATGATCGCGCACCGGTCGCGGGTTCAGCGAGACGGCCGGTCGAGGTCGTCGAGCTGCCGCCGAACGCGCTCGGCGTCGGTGCCCCGGCCCTGTTCCCGGAAGAGCCCCAGTGCCTCCTGCCACACCGCGCGGGCCCGGTCGTGGTGTCCGAGCGCGGCATGGGGGTGGCCGATCCTGTCGAGGTTGCTCGCGATCTCGTAGGCGTCGCCGAGGGCGCGGTGCAGGGTGAGGGCTCGGTGGTGGTGGTCGACAGCCTGCCGGTGGTCGCCGGTGCGGTGGGCGATCAGTCCGAGGCTGTTGAGGGTGTCCGCTTCGCCTTCGGGGTCGTGGTGGCGCCGTTGCAGGGCGAGGGCGGCGTGGCAGTGGGCGCGGGCGGCGTCGAAGTCGCCCAGGTGCGCGGCGAACCAGCCCATCATGTTGAGCGCGTCCGCTTCCCACACCGGATCGTCGAGGGTGCGGTAGAGGTCGACGGCACGTCGTGCGTGGTCCAAGGCCCGCCGGTCGTCCCCCTGTCGTCCGCAGGCGAACGCGAAGGTGGTGTGGGTGCGGGCCTGTTCGAAGGAATCGTCGTGCCGCAGGGCCAGGGCGAGGGCTTGGTCCAGGTGTTCGGCGGCCTCGTCGTGCCTGCCCGACCGGGAGCAGGCGTTGCCGAGGAGGCGGTGGGCGCGGCTGCGGGTGGCGGGGTCGGGCAGGTGCGCGGCGGCGTCCACCGCGGCCCGCCACACGGCTATCGCGTCACCTCGGTGCCCGCGCCGGACGTGGAAGGTGTCCAGGGACCAGGCGAGGTGCCAGACGACGAGGTGGCGGCCCAGGGTCGCGGCGACGCGCTGGGTGGCCAGCAGGGTGGCGTGCTCGGCCTCCAGCCAGGCCATCGCGGCCGTGGCGTCGGACAGCGGGAGCGCCTGGACGCCCTCCGCGGGCAGGCCGGGGTGGAGGAACTGGCGGTGGGGGCTCAGGAGGCGGTCCGCGGCGAAAGCCGTGCGCAGGTGGAAGTCGACCACCCGCTCCAGGGCCGCCTCCCGCACGCCGTCGGGCAGGCCGTGGGCGGTGGTGCCGGCGTAGTCGCGGACCAGGTCGTGCATGCCGAACCGGCCGCGCGGTCGCCGTTCGAGCAGGAACGCCTCCTCCAGCGCCGACAGCGCCTTGCGCGCGGCGGCCGGGTCCAGGCCGGCGAGAGCGGCCGCGGCGGCCGGGGTGGTGTCGGGGCCGGGGGCGATGCCCAGGAGCCCGAACAGGGTGCGCTGCCGGTCGGTGAGGTGGCGCAGGGACCAGGACAGGACGGTGGGCAGGCTGGCGTCGGGGTCGTCGGAGTCCAGGGCGTCCAGGCCGAGGTCGCGCAGGTCGGCGACGATGTCGTCCACCAGGTGGGGGTGGCCGCGGACGCGGGCGGCGATCAGGCCGAGCGCCAGCGGGAACCCGCGGCACAGCCCGATCAGCTCGGTGATCTGGCTGTGCCGCCGGTCGGTGGTCCCCTCGCCGATCGCGGCACCGAGCAGCGCGCGGGCTTCGGCGTCGGCGAGGACGTCGAGGTGGACGGGGCGGGCGCCGTGGCGGGTGAGCACGGCGGGGAGCCGATGGCGGCTGGTGATCAGGACGGTGCACGAGGTGCCACCGGGGAGCAGGGGTGCGACCTGGTCGTGGGTGGCGGCGTTGTCCAGCAGGACCAGCATCCGCTTGCCCGCGGTGTGGGTGCGGTAGAGCGCGGCACGGGCGTCGGGGGTCTGCGGCTGGTGGTCGACGCCGAGTGCTGTCAGGAACCCGGCCAGCACGTCGGTCGCCTGCCTGGGGTCGCCGGCGCTGAAGCCGCGCAGGTCGGCGAACAACTGCCCGTCGGGGAAGTGGTGCAGGGCGCGATTCGCCCAGGTCAGGGCGAGCCAGGTCTTGCCGATACCGCCCGTGCCGCCGATCGCGGAGATCACCGCCATCCCGCCGCCCCCGGTCGCGGAGCAGCCGTGGACGCGGTCCAGTTCGGCCAGTTCGGCCACGCGACCCGTGAACAGCGCCGGCGCGGCAGGCAATTGGCGAGGCACGACGGCCGCGGTGACACCGCCGGCGGGCGCGTCGGCCGTCAGGAGCCGCTGGTGCAGTTCTCGAAGCGCGGCGCCGGGGTCGGTGCCCAACTCCTCGACCAGCCTCGCCCGGACCTGGTGGTAGTGCTCCAGCGCCTCGGCCGTGCGCCCGACCTGGTGCAGGGCCAGCATGTACTGGCCTTGCACCCGCTCGTCCAGCGGGTGCGCGCCTGCCTGCTCGGCCAGCTCGACCACCACTTTCCCGCCGTGGCCGAGGCGTAGCCGGACGTCGGCCAGGTCGTGCCGGGTGACCTGCTGTTCCCGCGTGAGCCGGTCACGTTCGACCTGACTCCAGTCGCCGTTGACGCCGGTCAGCGCTTCCCCGCGCCACAGGTCCAGCGCTTCGGTCAGCAGCCGCGCGGCCTGCTCGTCGTCGGGCTCCGCGTCGGCGGCGGCGCGCAGGTCGCGGAACCGGTGGAGGTCGACCACCGAGCCGGTCACGTCGGTCGTCAGGGCGTAGCCGCTCGAACGGCGCACGATTGCCACACCGCCCGCCCCTGCCAGGACCCGTCGTATTCGGGAGATGTAGCTGTGCAGCGTGGACTGCGCGCGCCGCGCGACGTCACCACCCCAGACCCGCTCCACCAACAGGTCGACCGACACCACCCGGTCGGCGTCGACCGCCAACGCGGCCAGCACGCACCGCTGCCGGGCCGGACCCAGGTCCACCGGCAGCCCGTCGACCTCGGCGGTCACCTCCCCCAGCAGACGCAGCACCACCGCCACACCCACCACCCCCGTGCGCCGACTTCCCCCGACCTGACGGCTTGACCAGCGCAGTGCAGGAACTCTGCAAGGGATTCACCCGAGCGGAACCCCACCATGGTCCCACGACGGCGAACACCGCGTTTCGCAACGCCCGCCGAGAGCACTCACAAGGGGACGCACAGCATGAGGATCAACAGCAAGGTCTCGACGCACCGGGGACGGTTCCGTCGACTCGTCGAAGCAGGCGCGGCGCTCGTGGTCGCGGCGGCTTTCCTGGTCACCGGACCAGGGCCCGCCACGGCGACCACCGCGGCGGCTTCGAACTACTACATCAAGAACGCGAACACCGGGCTGTGCCTGACCGCCAACCAGTTGACCGGCCAGACCAATTCCGTCTTCACCAACACGTGCGTCAACGCGGCCTCGCAGAAGTGGCACATCGCGGGCGGCAAGTTCACGAACCTCGGACCGACCGGGTACTGCTTGGACACCTACGGCACGAACATCTTCACCTACTCCTGTATCGCCGACGGCGCCTCCACTGTCGATTTCCAGCGATGGACAGTCGACTCCACCACCAAGAAGTGGATCCGCAACAACCACTACGGCGACTGCATGCACTCCGATGGCGGCGCGCTCGACGGCGTCGTCCCCAGGACGTGCGGCAACGACTCCTCCCGCTGGACCTTCGTGGCGGCCTGACCCCGACGCGAGGAGGCCCCACCGGCACCGGTGGGGCCTCCCGCCCGATTCAGCTCGCCTGGCAGGAGACGGTGGGCCAGCTCCAGTTGCCGTTGTGCTGGATGGTGAAGCCGAACGTGTTGCCGTTGCCGTTGGGCCGGGCGGTCATCACGTTGCCGCTGGAGTCCCACGAGGCGCTGGTGTTCCAGGTGGCGATGACCTTCTGCGGTGAGCTGACGGTGACCGTGACGGTCCAGTTGTCAGTGCCCGAGACCGTGACGTTGCCGTTGAAGCGGTCGTTCCACTTCTCGCCCTCGGAGTACGTCGCCGTGCAGTTGCCGGGGTTCTGGCCCGGTGTGGTGGTCGTGGTGGTCGTCGGGTTCGTGCCGCCGGTGCCGCTGTTCAGGACGTTGAGGACGGAGGTGTAGGCGGCCTTCTTGTTGCCGGAGCCGTCGAACAGCAGCGGGGTGCCCGAGGCGCGCCACGAGTCGCTGTCGCGGATGCCCCACACGGTGATGCCGGTGCAGCGCGCCACCGACAGGCACGCCTGCACGACGCCCTGGTACTGCTGGGCCTGGCTGGAGCCGGAACCCTCGATGTCCAGCTCGGTGATCTGCACGTCCACGCCGAGCGCGGCGAAGTTCCCCAACGTGGTGTGGTAGTTGCTCGGCACGGGGTTGCCGCTGTTGAAGTGGGCCTGGAAGCCGACGCAGTCGATGGGCACGCCGCGGGACTTGAAGTCGCGGACCATGTTGTAGACGCCCTGGGTCTTGGCGTGCGACCAGTTGTCGGTGTTGTAGTCGTTGTAGCAGAGCTTGGCGTTCGGGTCGGCGGAGCGGGCGGCGCGGAAGGCGGCCTCGATCCAGTCGTTGCCGGTGCGCTGGAGGTTGGAGTCGCGACGGCCGCCGGAGCTACCGTCGGCGAAGGCCTCGTTGACCACGTCCCAGGCGTAGATCTTGCCCTTGTAGTACGAGGCGACCTGGGTGACGTGGTTGAGCATGGCCGAGCGCAGGGAGCTGCCGCCCATGTTCTGCATCCAGCCGGGCTGCTGGGAGTGCCACGCGAGGGCGTGGCCGCGGACCCGCTTGCCCTGGCCGCGCGCCTGGTTGACGATGCGGTCGCCGTTGCCGAAGCTGAACTGGCCCTGGTTGGGCTCGGTGGCGTCCATCTTCATCTCGTTCTCGGCCGTGACCATGTCGAACTCGCGGTTCAGGATCCCGGTGTAGGTCGAGTCGCCGAGCTTGTTCGCGGCCACGGCCGTGCCGAAGTAGCGGCCGCTCTGCTGCGCCGCCGCGGCGAGCGTGGAGGCGGCACCGCTGGCGGGGGCGGCGAGCAGGACCGCGGCCCCCGCGACGGAGGCGACCAAGGCGGACACCAGCGTGATTCGTGAGACTGACTTCGCTGTCAGCGGCATATCAGCACCTTCTGTCAGGGCACCCGTGGCGGCAGCGGGTGAGAATGGCTCGAAACTTTCTTGAGTATTACCGAAACAGTTTGGCCAATCAAGGCCGGAGTTCATCCACTTGAAACAACTCGGCGCTGCTCACATTTCCTTCGAGCACACCAAATAGCCGTCCCTCGAATGACCACAGGGACGGTGTCTGAGCCTTCGAAACTTTCAGTACATCAATCGTGCTCCACGACGTCGAGCGGTCCGTGCTCGAACCAGTCGAACCACACGGTGCCCGCGGTCGCGTACATGCCGATCACCCGGCCGGTGAACCCCGTCGCGACCTCGGTGGACAGGTACCTGCCGTCGAGCTCGGCGAGCGGTTCCAGGTCGTCGCCGACGTGGAAGGCGATGTGGTCGGGCGCGGCGACGTGGAGCCCGGACGGCGCCCCGTCCGCGGGCGGGCGGTCCGTGGCCGGGCCGGTGGTGATCACGAGGGTCACCGGGCCGGGAGGCACGGTGCACGTGGCGGTGCTCTGGCGCACGGGGCCGATGCGGGCGATGACGCTGACCTGACCGCGGGCGACCTCCAGGTCGTAGTGGTGGGCCTCGTCCATGCGGATGGACAGGCCCGCGCGCCCGGAGCCGGGGTCCAGCAGGACGGCGGTCCGGCTCGCGGGGTGTTCCTGGCGTCGACCGACGAAGGTGCAGCCGGGACGGTCCAGTGTGGACCCGGTGGCGTGCAGGGTCAGCCACCCCGGTCGTTCGACCAGCGACCACGAGTCGTCGGGACGCGACCTCGGCGAGATCCACCGGGGTTCGAGCCGCGCGGCGTCGAAGTCGTCACGCCGCGGAGCGGCTTCCAGCGGTCGCGGACGGCCCGGCGCTCGTTCCCGGAGGTTGACCGGACCGACGAGCGGCCAGCCGTCCTCCCACCGCACGGGGGTGAGGAACGTTTCCCGGCCCAGCACGTGGAAACCGGGGCTGTACCCGCGCGGCCGGGTCGCGAGCAGGACCATCCACCACTCGCCGTCCGGGCCGAGGACGAGGTCGGCGTGGCCGGTGCTCTGGACCGGGTGGGATGTGCCGCGGTGGGTCAGGACGGGGTTGGACGGCGCCGGTTCCCAAGGGCCGCGCGGAGAACGGGCCCGAGCCATGGCCACGGTGTGACCGCGCTCGGTGCCGCCCTCGGCGATCATCAGGTACCACCACTCCCCGATCCGGTAGAGGTGGGGCGCCTCCGGCCACTGCAACCCGGTCCCGGACCACGCGGGGAACGGGTCCTCCAGCACCTTCCCGGTCTCCGGGTCGATCCGGGCGATGCCCACCCCCTGGAAGGCGCTCCAGCAGTTGCCCTCGTCGTCCCACGCCAGGTCGGGGTCGATGCCGGGCAGGTCGACCCACACCGGGTCCGACCAGGGGCCCTCGGGCCTTTCGGCGCTGACGATGAAGTTGCCGCCCTGCGAGACGTTCGTGGTGATCATCCAGAACCGACCGTCGTGGTGCCGGATCGTGGGCGCGTAGATGCCGTCGGACGCCAGGGCGTCCGGTGGCAGCGGGAGTTGCGACGGGCGGTCCAGGACGTTGCCGATCTGCCGCCAGTGCACGAGGTCGCGGCTGTGGAAGATCGGCACGCCGGGGAAGTACTCGAAGCTGGAGCACACCAGGTAGTAGTCCTCGCCGACCCGGCAGACGCTGGGGTCGGGGTGGAAGCCGGGGATGACGGGATTGTCGTAGTGCCAGTCGGTCGTTTCCGCGTCCACGTGGTTCTTCGCTCCAGGGTGTCGTTGTGGATGGGTGTCAGCCCTTGAAGGCGCCGTCGAGGACGCCGGCGACCATGCGCCGCCCGACCAGGACGAACAGCACGACCAGGGGCGCGGTGGCCAGGAACGAGCCGGACATGGCCAGTCCGAGGTCGACGTCGTAGCTGTTCTGGAGGGCTTTGATGGCGATCTGGGCGGTGTAGCGCTCGGGTGTCTTGAGCACGATGAACGGCCACAGGAAGTCGTTCCACGCGGTCACGAAGCCGAACAGGCCGAGCACGAACGCCGCGGGGCGCACGATGGGGAAGACGATGCGCCAGAACACCTGCCACGTGCCCGCGCCGTCGATCGTCGCGGCCTGCACCAGTTCGTCGCTGATCGTGGCGGTGATGTGCTGGCGCATCCAGAAGATGCCGAACGCGCTGGCCAGGCCGGGGACGACCAGCGCTTGCAGCGTGTCCACCCAGCCCAGCCAGGACATGATCATGTACTGCGGGATGACGGACAACTGCGTGGGCACGGTCATGGTGAGCAGGACGACCAGGAACAGCGTGCCGCGACCGCGGAAGTCCAGCTTGGCGAAGGCAAACCCGGCCAGCGCGCACAGCACCGCCTGACCGACACCGATGGCGGTGGCCACGAACAGGCTGTTCAGCAACGCCCCCAGGAACGGCACCGTCTCCAGCACCAGCCCCACGAGGTGGAGGAAGTTGCCGCCGGGCACGACGGCGGGCGGCATCCGCGTCGCGGTCGCGGTGTCGGTGGTGGCCACGACGAACATCCAGTACAGCGGGAACAGGCACACGACCGCGGCCGCGACCAGCAGCAGGTAGGTCCACCAGCGGACACGACCGTGACGCCGTCGACGCGGCGCGGTGGTGGTCACCGGTCCGCCCTGATCCGACCGGCCAGCAGGTAGTTGACCGCGGCGATCACCACGACCACGACGAACAGGGCGACCCCGACCGCCGCGCCGTAGCCGAACTCGAACTCCCCGAAGCCCTGCTCGTACAGGAACAGCGTCAACGTCTGGCACTGCCGCACCGCGCCGCACGTCAACGGCGCGCCCGTGGCGATGAGCAGTGGTTCGGTGAAGATCTGCAGACCGCCGATGGTGGAGGTGACCACGGTGAAGATGATCACCGGCCGCAGCGAGGGGATCGTGATGTGGCGGAACCGCTGCCACGAGCCGGCGCCGTCGATCGCCGCGGCCTCGTAGACCGCGCGGGGCACCGCTTGCAGCGAGGCGAGGTAGAGCAGCGTGGTGTAGCCGAACCACCGCCACACCACCATCGTCGCGATGAGCACGTGACTGCCCACAGTGGACTGGACGAAGTCCACCGGCTCCACGCCGACCAGCCCGAGCACCCAGTTGAGCAGCCCGTAGTCGCGGTCGAACAACTGCGCAAACACGATCGCCGTGGCCGCCACCGAGGTCACGTAGGGCACCAGCACGGACATGCGGAAGAACAGCGCGAACCTCAGCCGGGCGTGGTTGAGCACGTGCGCCAGCAGCAGGGCCAGCAGCAGTTGCGGGACGGTGGACAGGAACCAGATGCTCACGGTGTTGCCCGCGGCGTTCCAGAACCGCGGATCGCCGAACATGCGGGTGAAGTTGTCCACGCCGATGAACACCTGGTCCCCGATGGGGTTCCAGTCGAACAGCGCCACGTAGAACGTGAAGGCGAACGGGAACAGCCCGAACACCGCGAAGAGGACGAAGAACGGGGCGATGTAGGCGTACGGCGCCAGGCGCTCACCCAGGCCCCGAGCGGTCCGGGTGACCGGCGGCGGTGCGGTCGACGGCGCGGGGACGAGCGTCAGGGTCACGCCGCTCACCCGATGGCGGTCTTGATGTTGCGCACGGCGTCGTCCCACGCGGTGGCCGGGTTCCCGCCGCTCTGCTCGACGTTGGTGATGGCGTTGAGGAACTCCTGGCCGATGGTCGCGCTGTCGGGTCCGATGTAGAACGGTTTGAGGCCCAGCAGCGAGTCGGTGTAGATCTTGCCGGTCGGCGCGTCGGTGAAGAACGGGTCCTTCGACGAGGCGAGCTTCTCGTCCTGGTAGACCGACGGGGTCGACGGCAGGGCTCCGACGCGGCCGAAGTGGTCCAGTTGTCCCTGCGGCGACTGCATCTCCTTGATGTAGTTCCACGCGGCCTGCGGGTTCTTCGCGCGCTTGGGGATGGCCAGGTAGCTGCCGCCCCAGTTCCCCGCGCCGCCGGGGATCTTCGCGATGGCCCACTTGCCCTTGGTGTCGGGAGCCGTGCTGCGGATCGTGTTGAGCATCCACGACGGCGCGGCCACCGCCGCGTACTGGCCCTGCGCCAGGCCCGCGCTCCACGCGCTCTCGAACGAGGTCTGCCCGGCGGTGATCCCGGCCGTGGCCGCCTTGATGCCGACGTCGAACGCCGCCCGCACCTGGGGGTTGCGGTCGTAGACCAGCTCCCGGCCCTCGCTGTAGTACTTCTCGGACACCTGGTTGACCGCCTGGTAGAACACGCTGGTGGCCGCGTTGTCCGTGAAGGCCTTGCCGGTGGCCTGCTTGTACCGCTTCCCGGTCTCGATGAACGCGTCCCACGTCGGCCACAGCGCGCCCGCGGCCGCCGGGTCGGTCGGCAGTTGGGCGGCGGCGAACAGGTCGGTGCGGTACGCGATGGCCATGCCGCCCACGTCCGTGGGGATGCCCAGGACCTCGCCGTCCTTGGCGACGCTCTGCTTCATCACCCAGTCCAGGTAGTCGCCCTTGATGTCGTCGGCGCCCAGCGTGCGCAGGTCGACGAAGTTCTGCGGCTGCTGGACGAACTTCGGCAGGTTGTCCCCCTGGATGAGCACCAGGTCCGGCACCTTGCCGCCCGCCAGCGCGGTCGTCAGCGCCTGGGCGGTCTCCGTCGAGGTGCCCACCTCGGTCAGCTTGACCTCGACGTCCGCGTGCTTCGCCCGGTACGCGTCCACGGACACCTTCTGGTTGATGGCGGCGAACGACCAGAACTCGAAGGACTTGCCGTCCCCTCCCCCACCTCCGCCCGTGCCGGGTGTGCAGGCGGCGGCCAGGACGAGCGCCGCGGTGACGAGCAGGGCGGGTAAGCGGAGGGTCACGTCGCTTCTCCAAGGTGATCGGGGGCGAACGGCACACCGAGACGATCCGAAAGTTTCGATTAAGTTTCCGAATGTTAGCGCTCACGACGGTAAGCTGCGTCACATCCGACGTCAAGGGCACACCATCGCCGTCATCCGGAGGACCCACACCACACTTCAACCACAGCAAGATGATCTCGGCCGCGACACCGATGAGCGAGCAACCGCTCACTCGCCTGGGACAAACGAATCCGTACTACGAAAGTACTTTCGTAACTAGCTGAACAGAGCGGGGAGACCGTGAGCACGACCGTCGCAACCGAACGGGCTCCACGCCGACCTGCTCGACGTGTCCGGGTGACCGGGCCGACCACACCCGCCGACCACGCCACCAACCGTCCGCGTCTTGTTAGCGCGAACACGACCTCGCGGCACGTCCCCGACCGCTTTTCACCCGGCCCCGACACCTCCAGGATGTGAGGCGACTTCGCATCCGCTCCGACAGGAGACCTCACGTGGCACCACGTTCGTCGACACACCGAGCACTGACCTTGATGCTGGCCACCGCGACGGCGGGCGCGCTGGTGACCACGGCGGGGACGGCCGCCGCAGAGGACAACCCGTGGACCAGGGTCGACAACGGCGTCATCGCGTCGCGATCGGCCCAGCAGGGCGATGTCCGCGCCGAGTTGTTCGCCGGGTTCACCCTCGACAGGTCGGCGATGGCCGCCACCCTGGCCGGAGCGGACACCGTCGAGGTCGTGCTGCCGACACCCGCGGGCACGTTCGAGCGGTTCGCCCTCGTCAACACCCCGGTGATGGAACCCGGCCTGGCGGCGAAGCACCCGGAGATCAGGACCTTCACGGGCAGGAGCGTGGAGGACCCGACGGCGTCGGTGCGCGCGGACCTGACCCCGCTGGGCTTCCACGCCTCCGTGCGGTCCCAGCGCGGCCAGTGGTTCGTCGACCCGTACTCCCACCGGGACCAGAGCCTGTACGCCAGCTACTTCGGCCACGACCTGACCCCGGCCGCCCCGCTCCGCGAAACCGGTGTCGAGTACGCGGCACAACGGCACCGGCCGACGGCCACGACCACGAGCCCGGTCGTGTCGGTCCGCACCTACCGCCTGGCGATCATCACGGACCCGTCCTACGCGCGGTACGTCGGCGCGGAGAACGTGACCGCCGCCAAGGCGAGCCTGGTCAACAGGATCGCGCAGATCTACGCGGAGGAGACCGCGATCCGGCTGCTGCTGGTCAACGACAGCGACAAGACGAACCTGGACACCGACGCGCTGGCCACCGGTCCGAACGGGCCGTGCGGCTCGGCCCCGTGCTTCCGGCCCGACGAGCTGGAGCAGTGCGTGACCGGGACCCTCGGCAACGCGGCGACGGTGCTGGGTCAACTGATCGGGGCGAGCAACTACGAGATCGGGCACGTCGCGATGGGCGTTCGGGGCGGTGGCGCCGGGGTGCCGGGTGTGGGCGGACCCGACAAGGCGGCGGGGTGCACCGGCATCACCACGCCCACGGGCGACTACTTCGCCGTCGACTACGTGGCACACGAGATGGGGCACCAGTTCGGCGCCGAGCACACCTTCAACGGCGACCAGTGGGGCTGCGGCACCGGGCAGCGCGTGGCGGGGTCCTCCTACGAGCCGGGCAGCGGGGTGACGATCATGTCGTACGCCGGGATCTGCCAGCAGGACAACCTCCAGCGCCACGCCGATCCCTACTTCTCCCACCGCAGCCGCACGGAGATCACCGCCTTCACCACGAAGACCCAGTGGGACGTGGACGAGGTGCAGAACACGTCCCTGCGGGACTTTGGCGACGGCGACTCGTTCACGCTGACCTACGACGGTCGCAGGTCGACGCCCATCACGTACTCCGGTTACGGCCAAGAGGCGATCAAGGCCGCCGTCGAGGCCGTCCTGCCCCCCGGCGGGCAGGTCGACGTCGCGGGCCTCGGGGACAACGTGAACCGACCGACACCGTTCGACACCACCGGTTTCCAGGTCACGTTCCAGGGAGCGCTGGCAGGCGTGAACGTGCCCCCGCTCGGCATCGACGCCACCGGCGCGACGGGGTTCGTCGGCGAGACCGTCAAGGGCGGTCCCCAGGACAACCAGGGTCACCGCGTCGACCGCACCCGCAACCACCCGCCCGTCGTCACCGCGGCGAAGCGGCACACGATCCCGACGCGCACCCCGTTCGCCTTGACCGGCAAGGCTTCCGACGCCGACGGCGACGCGGTGACCTACCTGTGGGAGCAGAACGACCCCGGTGGCGAGAACGGCACGTCGTTGGTTGACAACACCAAGACCGACGGGCCGCTGTTCCGGCTGTTCGGCACCGCGGCCGTCGTGAGCGACGCGGACGCGCTGAAGTACCGCTCCCCCGGTGAGAACGCGGTGACCACCGATCCGAGGCGCGTCTTCCCCGACCTGGCGCAGATCGCGGCGGGCCGCACCAACGCGGCCACGGGCGCGTGCCCGGTTGCGCCGCCTCCCCCGGCGCCGGAGACCGGTGGCGGCACGAACGTCCCGGCCGACGTCGTCGACTGCTACTCGGAGTTCCTGCCCACCACCGATTGGGTCGGGGTGGACGGCTCGCGGACCCTGCACTTCCGGCTCACCGCCCGCGACGGCAGGCAGGGCGGCGGCGGGATCGGCAGCGCCGACACCGAACTCGTGGTCGCGCCGACAGCGGGACCGTTCCTGGTGACCTCGCACGCCTCCGGCGCGTCCTACCGCGGTGGTTCGCGACAGCGGATCACCTGGGACGTGGCCGGCACGGCGGTGGCCCCGGTGGCCACGTCCGCCGTTCGGATCACCTTCTCCACCGACGGCGGACGGACCTTCCCGCACGTGCTCTCCTCCCGCACCCGCAACGACGGCGCCGAGACCGTGACGCTGCCTGGGGTTCGGACCGACAAGGGCCGGATCAGGGTCGAGGCCGTCGGCAACGTGTTCTTCGACCTCAACGACGCCGACCTGACCGTCACCGGCTGATCGGCCCCTCCCGGTGGGCGCGGGTCGCCGTTCGGCGGGGACCCGCGCCCGACGCGTCACGTGCAGGCGGTGCCGTTCAACGACGCCGAGGTGAATGGTGGCGTCGTCCCGCCGTAGTTCGCGTTGTACCCGATGGTCGCCTGGCCACCGGTCGCGAGCGTCCCGTTCCACGCCGCGTTGACGACCCGGACCACGTCCCCGGTGTCGGTCCACGTCCCGTTCCAGCCCTGCGTGACGGTCACCCCCGGCGCGGAGAACGACAGCGTCCAGCCGGTGATCGCCGCCCCCCTGTTCGTGATGACGACCTCGCCGGAGTACCCGCCCGACCACTGGCTGACCACCCGGTGGGTCACCGCGCAGCCGCCACCTGGGTTGTTGCCCGTGGTGGTGGTCGTGGTCGTCGTCGTGGGCCCTGCCGCCACCGCCAGGTCGTAGGCGCGCTGCGGCACGAACTGGCCCGCGGGCGCGATGCAGCCGTCCGACTCGCCCGGCAGCTTGACCCACAGGAAGGCGTCGATCCTGGAGTCGCCCGTGCTCGTCGTGCTGGGCGTGCCGATCGCGCGACCGGCCGGGTCGCACCACTCCTCGCCCAGCGGACCGTTGCCGTTGCGGCTCGTGTCCACCACCGCCTTGAGCCTGCCGTCGCCCACCGCGTTCAGCACGGCCTTGGCGTAGGCCACCTCGTCGGCGGTGGTGCGGTAGTTGGACACGTTGGTGGACAGGCCGTCGGCGCTGTTGGAGACATCGGCCCCGCGCAGCCGGTTCGCGGCCTCCGACGGGCTCAGCCAGGCGGAGTTGCCGATGTCCAGGTACACCTTGGCCTGCGAGGAACCGGACTTGAGCTTCCTGCCCGCGTAGGCGATGGAGGCCTTGGTCTGGTTCTGCTGGTCCGCGCTCTGGCAGTTGCTCATGATCGGCAGCACGTCCGGCTCCAGGATGATCGACGCCGGGCGCCCGGCCAGCCCCGCCGCGACCTCGTCCACCCACGCCCGGTAGACCGCGTGGGAGGACGCCCCGCCACCACTGGCCCCGCCACAGTCGCGGTT
Organism: Umezawaea endophytica; assembly: GCF_025061645.1. GTDB lineage: Bacteria > Actinomycetota > Actinomycetes > Mycobacteriales > Pseudonocardiaceae > Umezawaea > Umezawaea endophytica. Next base: position 417,972 of record NZ_JANYMP010000003.1, read on the forward strand.
GGGGATGTTGTAGACGACCAGGATCGGGATCTTCCCGGCGGAAGCCGCCGCGCCGACGAAGGAGCTGATCTCCGAGCGCACCGTGGAGGTGTTGGTGGTGGTGAACCACCGCGCCTGCGGGACCGAGGCGATCCGGTCCCGGATGACCGCCGCCCGCGAGTCGCCGGGGTTGGCGGCGACCCACTTCGCGCTGGAGCTCGACGGGTCGACGTAGAACGGCGAGTCGGCGGCCAGCGCGGTCGGCCCGCCGCCCACCGCCACTGCCACGACCGCGGTCAGGAGGGAGACGGCGAGCGCGCTCGCGACGGCGAGCTGCTTCCTCGGCTTCATCGGGTTTCCTCTCGGGGTGCCGGACGGGTGCGGTGGTCCCGGCAGGGAGTTCGGTGTGCGATCAGGCGGTGGCGCAGACCGCGCCGTTGAGCGTGAAGGACGTCGGCTTGGCGGTGTCCCCGGTGTGGCTCGCCTGGAAACCGATGGCGACCGACGCGTTCGGGGCTATCTCGGCGTTGTAGGAGGCGTTCCTGGCGGTCACCTGGCCGGAGCTGGGTGAGTAGGACGCGTTCCAGCCGGAGGTGATCGTCTGCCCGCTCGGCAGCGTGAACACCAGCTCCCACCCGGTGTACAGGTGCGTTCCGGTGTTCGTGATGACGATCTCCGAGGTCAGGCCGCTGTTCCAGGCGTTGGTCCGGTACTCCACCTGGCAGCGCTGGCCCTGGTGGATCGTGGTCGTCGTGGTCGTCGGGTTCGGCGTGGTGCCCTGGAACTGGGAGAAGAACTTCCAGACCTCGCCCTTGGTCCACGTCCGGACGCCGCTCTCGCAGTTGCAGCCGTCCACCGCGCCCGGCAGGTGGCCGCCGTCGAACGCGGCCCACACCACCGGGTACCCGGCCCGGCAGCCCGAGTACTCGGTGGTGATGTGGGTCTGACTCCCCGCGGCGGGCTCGCGCGGGTTCTGGGACGTGCAGCCGTTGTTGCGCACGAACCTGTCCCGCAGCGAACGACCCTGCGAGATGTTCAGCACCGAGTCGCTGATGCCGTGGATCCCGAGGTACGCGACGGGCTGCGTCCCCCCGTCGCAGCCGCTCAACTGCGCGCCTGAGAACACCGCGACGGCGCGGAACACGGTCGCCCGACCGCACGCGAGCGCGTAGCTCATGCCGCCGCCGTAGCTGAAGCCCGTCGCGAAGCGCTGTGTCGTGTCGACGCAGAGGGCGGCGTCGATCCGACCGGTCACGGCGTCGACGAAGGTGACGTCCTCGCCGCCGTTGTTGGGCCACGCGTTGTCGATGCCCTGCGGGGCCACCAGGATCGCGCTGTTGTCGGACAGCTCCTGCTGGCCGTAGTAGGCCCACGGGGAACCGCTGGTCCCGCCCGAGGCGACCTCGGTCGCCGTGCCGCCCCACCAGTGGAAGGCGAAGATCAGCCGGTACGGCCGGGTGTTGTCGTAGTTGCCGGGCACCCGCAGGATGTAGGTGCGGTTCTTGCCCCCGCTCTGGATCGTCTGCGTGCCGCTCGCCAGACCGGGTGCCTTGCCGCACCCGGCGGTCGTCGCGGCGGCGTTCACCGCGGCACTGGCCCCGGTGTCGGCGACCGCGCCTGCGACGGCCAACCCCGCCGCGGCCAGCACCAGGGACAACGCGGCCGCCCACACGGACTTCTTCCTCGTCATCGGGAACTCCTTCCGTTCATCGTGCCTAGGGCGTCGTGAGTTCGAAGCGCTGCACGGTGACCGCGCCGCCGAGCGCCGAGGTGGCGTGGTTGAAGATGCCGAAGCGGTAGCCCATGAAGAACTGCCAGGCGTTGTTGAGCGTGAAACCGGGGCCGAACGAGGTGAAGTTCACGCCGTCGGTGCTGTAGGAGAACCGGGCCTGCCTGCCGGAGCCGGGACGGATGTCGGCGTTGGCGCGCAACCAGATCCTCGTGCCCGCCAGGTCGGCGCTCGCCACCTCGGTGCCGGTTCCCGTGGTGCGCCAAGCGGAATCCATCGTCAGGCCGTTGACCACCACGACCCGGTTGCGCCCGTTGTCGCGCTTGACGCCGATCCACGCCGACTGGTCGCGCAGCATCGCCAGGCCCGTGCGGTCACCGTCGCGCATCGCCGTGAGGTCGAGCGTGACGGTGCCGGTGGAGGTCGGGCCCTGGACGCGGTGGGTGAGGGTGTTGCGCGCGGAGTACAGGTCGTTGGTGACGGTCGCGGTGGACAGGCGCAGGCCGTTGTCGACGCTGTACCTGCTCGTGTCCGGGTTGTGGTTCCACTCCCACTGCGGCCCCAGCGCCGTCCCGGCGAACGTGTCCACCCCGGTCATCGGCTTCACCTGCCGGGGTGGCGCGGGCAGGGTGGGTACCGGGTAGTTCACCCCCCAGCCTCCGTTGACGGTGGTGACGCGCGGCCAGCCGTCCGAGGTCCACGTGATCGGGGCGAGCACCGGCACGCGTCCACCGGGGTAGGCGTCGACGAAGGCCAGGTAGTACCAGTCGCCGTTCTGCGTCTGCACCAGACCGCCCTGGTGCGGCACTCCCCCGCCGGAGATCGGCGAGGGCATGTTCAGCAGGACCTGCTGGACGGTGTACGGGCCGAACGGGCTGGCGGACTTGAGGACGTACTGGCCGTTGGCGGGCTTGGTCAGCCAGATGTAGTAGCTGCCGTTCCGCTTGTAGAACCGCGCGCCCTCCAGGGTGCCGATGGTCGACGGGGTCTGGAACACCTGCTGCGAGCGGACCTCGGACTTCCCGTCGGCCGAGAGCTGGGCGACGCTGATGGTCGTGTTGCCGTAGGCGACGTACATCGTGTCGTTGTCGTCGACCAGCAGACCCGCGTCGTAGTAGCACTTGTCGATCGTGGACAGCTTGGACCACTGGCCGTCCACGGCGGTGGCGGTGTAGATGTGCGTCTTGGCGAAGTCGACGCAACCGCCCCAGTAGAACGTCCTGTTGCTCTTGCGGTAGTTGAGGAAGGACGCCCAGATGCCGTTGACGTAGGCGCGTCCGCCGCTCATGTCGTACTTCGCGCCGAAGTCGAGCTTCGGCACGGAGTGGCCCGCGAACTCCCAGTTCACCAGGTCGTAGGAACGCAGGATCGGCGCGCCGGGCGAGTAGTGCATGGTGGAGGCGGAGTAGTAGTACGCGTTGTCGACCCGGATGATGTCGATGTCGGCGAAGTCCTGCCACAGCACCGGGTTGGCGAACGTCGAGGCACGGGGGTCCGTGGTGGTGGTCGTGGGGATCGCTCCGCCCATCAGGCCCAGGACCGCGACCGCGGCCAGAGCCGACTTCCACAGCCGTTGACGGGACATCGGTCGTCCTTCCGAGGATCGTTGTCAGCAGGTGGAGTTGGTCTGGGTCAGCAGCCCGAGCCTCCAGGGCAGCCTGTTGTAGTCACCGCTCGCGTTGGGGTCCAGGCCCTGGTAGAGGTAGCTGAGGCCGCAGGGGCTGATCTCCATGGTCTGGTCGACGTTCGTGCGGACCACCTCCCCGTGGCTGATGTCGCGGGTCCACTGTCCACTCGGGAACGTCACGTTGTTGGCCCTGGCGAACGGGTTGGACTCGGTGTCGGCCAGCGCCGTCCAGGAACCCGCGATGGACGAGGAGGTCCAGGAGCGGAAGTAGCGGCGGCCGTCGGTGCCGATCGCCTCGTGCACCAGGAAGTACTGGTTCTTCCCCGCGATCTTGTAGACGTTCGACGCCTCGAACAGCCTGTTGCGGTTGGAGTCCTGCAACGCGATCACGGTGTTGGTGAACCCGTTCGGGAAGTTCGCCAGGGTGGTCTCAGACCGGTAGAGGTGGCCGTTGTCGTCCGAGGAGAACAGGTGGCACCTGGCGGAGTCGCAGATCATCCAGAAGTCGACCCAGTAGCCGTTGCCGATGTTGTCCTTGATGATCTGCGGCATCCCGTTGGCGTAGAAGTTCCTCGGCGTCGACCAGGACGCCGGGTCGGCGATGTCGGTGGTCGTGGAGTACGAGGCGTTCGACCCCGTCTGGTAGATCAGGTACCACAGCCGCTGCGGTGCGAAGTAGAACACCTGCGGCGCGGCCCGGTAGCCCGCGCCGACCCCCGAGCGGTCGAGGTAGTAGTGCGGCGCCGCCGAAGCCTGCGACCAGTCCGAGAAGCTGGTGTACATCAGGTTGTAGCCGGTGGTGTAGGTCGAGGCGAACACGTGGTACTTGCCGTTGTGGTACACGACGCTCGGGTCCTTCACCGCCACGTTGGCGTGCGTCGAGTCCGGCTTCGGGCTGATCAGCGCTCCGCTGGAGGACCACCGGAAGCTCGACGGGAGGCTCCCACCCGGTTGCGGCGTCGTGGTCGTGGTCGTGGTGGTCGTCGTCGGGGTGGGACCGACACCTCCGGTGCAGGTGGTGCCGTTCAGGGTGAACGACGTCGGAGACGGGTTGTCGGTGCCGTTCGCGGAACCGTTGAAGCCGAACTCCACCTTGCCCCCTGTCGGGATCGACGCGTTGTAGGAGACGTTGCGCGCCGTGACCTGCGCGCCGCTCTGCGAGACCTGGGCGTTCCAGGCCTCCTTCACCTGCTGGCCGCTCGTGTAGGACCAGGTGAGGGTCCAGCCGTCGACCGCGTCACCGAGGTTGGTGACGGTGACGGCGGCGGTGAACCCTCCCGACCACTGCGACGGGGCAGAGTAGGCGACCGAGCACCCCGCCGCGGCCGACGCGGGAGCCGACACTGTGGTGAGCGCGATCAGCGCCGCGAACGGGACCGCGGCCGCGGTCAGCAGCTTCGACCGCCTGGACGAGAAGAGCCTCGACAGGGACATGACCATCCTTCGGTGGGAGTTCGGGTCAGGGCGCGGCCGGATTCGGGGCAGGGGTTCAACGGCGGTCCCTGCCAGGCAATGTATCCACGGCGACAGGGGTCGGTCAAAGCTAAAATGTGAGCGCTAACTTTAGCCGCCCGCCAGCAAGTCGTTGAGCGATAAGTATTGCTATTGCTGATTCTTCGGCCCGATATCCGGCTTTAGGTGGACGTCTTCGCGCTCTCGTTGGTGAACGTGCTCAACGAGTAGCTCCCTGGGTGCTCAGCGGCGCGACGAGGGACTTGACCGAGCCACCGTGGCGGACGGTCATGGGCACGCGGTGGACCGTCGCGGCACTCGGCAACCCGCCACGTCCCGGCTCGGCGAACAGCATCTCCACCGCCTTCGCGCCGAGTTCGCGGTGCGGCAGCACGACGGTCGTCAGCAGCGGGCGCAACCACGAGGCGATGGAGTGGTCGTCAAAGGACACCACCGACACGTCCTCCGGCACGGACAGCCCGGCGTCGGCGAGCGCTTGGTAGGCGCCGAAGGCCAAGCGGTCGTCGAAGCACAGCAGCGCCGAGGGCCTGGTGCGGCGCAGCAGCTCGCGGGTGGCGTCGTACCCGTTCTCCGGGCTCCAGTCCGCACAGGGACGCCCGCCCACCGCGGTCACGCCCGCGTCGTCGAACACCTCACGGATGCCGATCAGGCGTTCCACGGCGGTGATGCCCGCCGGGGACGCCTGGTCGAGACCGGGGCCTACCCCGACCAGGTGGACGCCCTCGCGGTGCCCCGCCTCGACGAGCACCCGCGCGGCGGACCGACCGGCCTGCACCTCGTCGGGCACCACCGACGGCAGCGACGACCAGCCGCGCGGCAGGGCGTTGAGGAGCACGGCGGGACCGTCGTCGAGGCCCTTGGGCACCACGACCACCTTGGTCGACACGGTGGCGAACACGATGCCGTCGACCCGGCGGTCGCGCATCGCCTCGACCAGCGACCGCTCGACCTCGGGATCACCGCCGCTCTCGCCGGTGAAGAGCACGAAGCCGCGCCCGCCCGCCGCTTCCACGGCCCCGCGGACCATGCCGCCCGCGAGCGGGGACGACACCACGGAGTCGATGATCAGACCGACGGTCCGCGTACGCCCCTTGAGCACCCCGTCGGACACCGCGTACCGCCGATACCCCAGTTCGCGGGCGGCGGCCCGCACCCTGTTCTCCGCGTCGCGGGAAATGCGCAGATCCCTGCCTCGGCCGGACAACACCAAGGACGCGGTCGTGGGGGAAACACCACTCGCCTTGGCCACATCGGCCAGCGTCACCCGTTGTCGCACCACACATGCCTCCGTCTCGACGGCGATCAACCGAATCAACGGATATAGGCACCCGGCAGGACACCCGTTGAGAAATTCGAGGTCAACACGAACAAGTAGTCCGCGCGAAACGTCGTCCGGTGGACTGTCGAAGCCTCACCGGTAGGACGCTTCAGCGACGCGTCGTTCTCCTTTCGGCCCGCACCCTCCTCTCCTCGAACCCGACGGGCTCAGCGCTTCAGCCTGCCGGGGTCCCCGGCGGCGGCGCGGCGCACCAGCCACGCCTCGGTGATGTGGGTGAACATGGCGTCGGCGGCACCCGCCTCGTCGTGGGCGGCGATGCGCTCGAAGATGCGGCGGTGCCCCTGGTTGGAGGCCTTGCAGAACTCCGCTCCGCTCACGCCCACGTAGCTCGCCGTGTTGATGACCTGGCTCTCCAGCGCCCGGACCACGCCTCGGGCGATCCGGTTCCCCGACGCCCGCATGATCGTGTCGTGGAAGGCCCGGTCGTGCTCGTGGTAGGTGGGGACGTCGTGGTAGAGCTCGTCCATCCGGTCCACGAGGGCGCGCAGCCGGTCGAGGGTGTCCTCGTCGGCTACGCGGGCGGCGACCTGCGCCATGTCGGACTCCAGCAGCCGCCGCGTGACGACCAGGTCGTCGAGGATGGCCAGGCTCTCGTCCTCGGCGATGGTGGCGGCGAGCACCAGCTCGTCGAGCATGTTCCACGCCACGAGCGGGTTGACCATGGTGCCCGCGCCCTGGCGCACCTGGACCAGCCCCTTCTCCTGGAGCACCTTCACCGCTTCGCGGATCACCGTCCGGCTCACCGAGAACATCTCGCAGAGGACGGGCTCGGGGGGCAGGGTGGACCCGTACGGGTGGACGCCGCGGACGATGCGGTCGACGAGTTCGGCCGTGACGGCCTTCGCCAGGTTGTTCGGCCTACGAGCCCACGCGGGGCTCGCGGGAACGGTCGGCTCTGGGCTGGTCGTCGTCACGTCGTCCCTCCGGTGCGCTGCACAGCCCACCCACTATGGCACGTCGACACCATTCGTAACACCGTTGACGTCTGACGTCATACGAGTCAGGTCTCCCGAAGAGGCCAGCCTCCTTTCTCGAAGGCTAAAATGTTAGCGCTAACTTTAGCTGGCACCTTGGTTGAACCAAGCCCGTTAGGCCTTTCAAGTGGCATTTGGGAGCGCTCCCTGCTTTCAGTGGACCATTAGCACCAACACCGCGATTCCCTCTGCCAGCACGTCTTGTGAACGCGAACATCCGCTGCCACACTTCCGCTCGGCGCGTCTTCCCCGTGCCCTGCCACGTGGTCGACCCCGGCAAAACCCCTCACCGCCCGGACGTTCCGTGCGGTCTTCGGAAAGCGTGGAAGATGAAACTGACATCGAGGTCGGTGTCGCTGCCCGCCATGGCGTCGGCGGTCCTGGCGGCCGCGCTGGGCGCGACGCTGATCGTCACCGGCACCGCCAGCGCGGCGACCACCCTGGGTGCCGCGGCGGCTCAGACCGGCCGGTACTACGGCGCCGCCATCGCGGCGGGCAAGCTCGGCGACTCGACCTACACCGGGATCGTGAACCGCGAGTTCACCATGATCACCGCCGAGAACGAGATGAAGTGGGACGCGACCGAGCCCAACCGCGGCCAGTTCAACTACTCCAACGGCGACCGCGTCCTCAACCAGGCGCTGAACAACGGCAAGCGGGTGCGCGGTCACGCCCTGCTGTGGCACCAGCAGCAGCCGGGCTGGGCCCAGGGGCTCAGCGGCTCGACGCTCCGGAGCGCGGCGATCAACCACGTCACCCAGGTCGCGACCCACTACAAGGGCAAGATCTACGCCTGGGACGTGGTCAACGAGGCCTTCGCCGACGGTAGCTCCGGCGGCCGACGCGACTCCAACCTCCAGCGCACCGGCAACGACTGGATCGAGGCCGCCTTCCGCGCCGCCCGCTCCGCCGACCCGAACGCCAAGCTCTGCTACAACGACTACAACACCGATGGGATCAACGCGAAGTCGACCGGCATCTACAACATGGTGCGCGACTTCAAGTCCCGCGGCGTGCCGATCGACTGCGTCGGGCTCCAGTCCCACCTCACCAACGGCCCGCCCGGCGACTACCAGGCCAACATCAAGCGGTTCGCCGACCTCGGTGTCGACGTGCAGATCACCGAGCTGGACATCGCCGGGTCGAGCCAGGCAGGCGGCTATTCCACGGTGACCAGGGCGTGCCTGGCCGTGCCCCGCTGCACGGGCATCACCGTGTGGGGCGTGCGCGACAGCGACTCGTGGCGCACGGGCGAGAACCCGCTGCTGTTCGACGGCTCCGGCAACAAGAAGGCCGCCTACAACTCCGTCCTCGACGCCCTCAACGCGGGCGGGACGACCGTTCCGGGCGAGCCCGGCACCACCACGACGACCACCACCACGACCACGACTCCGCCCGACCCCGGCACCGGTGACTGCACCGCGTCGGTGTCGCTGAACGCCTGGAACGGCGGCTTCGTCGCCACCGTCAAGGTCACCGCGGGTTCCTCCGCGTTGACCGGCTGGAAGGTGACCACCTCGCTGCCGTCCGGCACCGCGGTGACGGGTTCCTGGAGCGCCACCGGCAGCGGCACCACCGGCACGGTCGTCTGGACCAACGTCGCCTACAACGGTGCCGTCGGTGCCGGGCAGTCCACCGAGTTCGGCTTCCAGGGCACCGGGAGCGGTGACGGGCTGTCCCCCATCTGCGCGGCCGCCTGACCCCGAGTGCCCGGAGCGCACCGCCCGCTCCGGGCACCCCAACCCCTGCACAGGAGACGACGATGACTCCTCCACCGGCGAGGTTCCGGGCGCGCGTCGCCGCGCTGCTCGGACTGGCGCTGGCCGTGACCGGGTTCACCGCGGTCACGCCCGCCAGGGCCGACAACCCGATCGTGCAGCACATCCACACCGCGGACCCGGCACCGCTGGTGCACAACGGCCGCGTGTACCTCTACACAGGACACGACGAGGACGGCTCCACCTACTTCACGATGAAGGAGTGGCGCGTCTGGTCGTCCGCCGACATGGTGAACTGGACCGACCACGGCTCCCCCATGAACGTGGGCACGTTCGCCTGGGCCAGCAAGGACGCCTGGGCGGGCCAGGCCGTAGAGCGCGGCGGGAAGTTCTACTGGTACGTCCCCGTCGTCAACCGCGCCACCGGCCGCATGGCCATCGGCGTGGGCGTCGCGGACAACCCGACCGGCCCGTTCCGCGACGCCATCGGCCGCCCGCTGGTGGAGAACGGCGAGATCGACCCGACCGTGATGATCGACGACGACGGCCAGGCGTACCTGTACTGGGGCAACCCGAACCTCTGGTACGTGAAGCTCAACAGCGACATGACCTCCTACTCCGGCAGCGCCACGAAGATCCCGCTCACCACCGCGGGCTTCGGCACCCGCACCGGTGACCCGAACCGGCCGACCCTCTACGAGGAGGGCCCCTGGGTGTACAAGCGCAACGGGTTGTACTACAACGTCTTCGCGGCCAAGTGCTGCTCGGAGTTCATCGCGTACTCCACCGCCCCGAGCCCGACCGGGCCGTGGACCTACCGCGGCACCGTGATGCCCACCCAGGGCAGCAGTTTCACCAACCACGCGGGCGTCGTCGACTTCAAGGGCGGCTCGTACTTCTTCTACCACAACGGCGCGCTGCCCGGCGGCGGCGGTTTCACCCGCTCGGTGGCCGTCGAGAAGTTCTCCTACAACGCCGACGGCACCATCCCGGCGCTGTCGATGACCACCGGCGGCCCACCGCCCGCCGACACGCTCGACCCGTACACCCGCCAGGAGGCCGAGACCATCGCCTGGGGCTCGGGCATCGAAACCGAGGTGTCGTCCGAGGGCGGCCTGAACGTCGGGTACGTCGACAACGGCGACTACCTGAAGGTGAAGAACGTCGCGTTCGGCGCGGGCGCGGCGTCGTTCAGCGCCCGCGTCTCCTCGACGGTGTCCGGCGCGGCGGTGGAGGTCCGCACCGGCGGACCGACCGGAACCGTCGTCGGCCGCTGCTCGGTCCCCAACACCGGCGGCTGGCAGGCGTGGACCACCGTGTCCTGCCCCGTCAGCGGCCTGTCCGGCACCCGCGACGTGTACCTGCGGTTCAGCGGCGGCAGCGGCTACCTGCTCAACATGAACTGGTGGCGGTTCGGCACCACCGCGGTCGGAAAGGCGGACCACGGCCGGAGAACGCGGTGACGGCGAGGCTCACGGCCCTGTTCGCGGTCGTCCTGTTCGTGGCCTTGGCCGCACTGCTCGTGGTGGCCAGGCCGTGAACCCGCCGTTCACTCGTGGTTGAGGGCCCCCGACCGGAACACCGCCACCTCCGCGCCGCCGAAGCCCGCCTCGCGGACGATCCCGAGCAGCACCCGGCGGACCTCCGGCAGGTCCGCCAGGTGCGGGTCGAGTTCGACCCGCCCGACGTCGCCGAGGTCGCGCACGCGCAGGTCCCTGGTCGGCGTGCCCGCGTCCGCGAGCCACGTCCGGACCGCCACCTCGGCGCGCTCCACCCTGGCCAGGCGCGCGGGCGTGATCGACACCCCGTACCGCACCCGGCTCGCCAGGCACGGCAGCGCGGGCTTGTCCGATGTGGACAGTCCCCAGAGCGCGCTCACCGCGCGGACGTCGGCCTTGCTCATCCCGAGGTCGCGCAACGGGGTGTGCACGCCGATCTCGTCGCCCGCCCGGATGCCGGGCCGGAACGGGTCGCGCGCGTCGTCGGCGTTCGTGCCGGTCGCCACCGCCGACAGGCCGTTGTCCCGCGCGACCGCCGTGATTGCCTCCAGCACGGTGGACTTGCAGGAGTAGCAGCGGTTCCGGCCGTTCGCCGCGTACTCCGGGTCGTCCAGTTCGCGGGTCTCCGGCGCCACGTGCCGCACACCGAGGTCGTGGGCGAACGCCACCGCGCCCGTCAACTCGGCGGTGGCCAGGCTCGCCGAGTCGGCGGTGACCGCGAGCACCGCGGCGGGGCCGACGGCGCGCACGGCGGCGGCCAGCACGAGTGCGGAGTCCGCGCCGCCGGAGAACGCCACGGCCAGTGGGCCGATCGCCTCCAGGTGGGCCACGAGTCGTTCGGCGGTGCTCATCAGCGCTCCTCGGGGAGTTCGGCGGCCATTGCCAGCACCAGGCGCAACGGCAGACCCGTCCGCCGGGCCACGGCGGCGGCGTCCTCGTACTCCGCCTTGGCGTGGTGCGGTCCGCGCTTGCGGCGCACCGGCATCCCGTGCAGGTGCACGGTGTCGGTGGTCCGGGGCAAGGCCGTGCGCCGGACGGTGGTCCGCCGCACGCCGAGGGTGCCCGACTCGGCGAACATCAGCCTCTCGACCTCGTCGGCGGTCTCCGGTGTGGTCAGGGCGTGCAGCACGTGCGCCGGTCTGCCCTTCTTCATCACGGCCGGGGTGATCCAGCCATCCAGCGCGCCGCGGTCGAGCAGGAGGGAGATGAGGTGGCCGAGCACCTCCCCCGTCACGTCGTCGAGGTTGGTCTCCAGCACCACGAGGTCGCGCACGTCCGAGGTCTCCCGGTCGCCGAGCCTGACCACCGCCACGTTGGGCCGGTCCGGGAGCGTCCGCGTGCCCACGCCGTAGCCGGTGGCCACCATCCGCATCTCCGGCGCCGGGCCGTAGTCGGCGGCCACCGCCCTCAGCAGCGCCGCGGCGGTCGGCGTCACGGTCTCGCCCGCCAGCGCGGTGCCCACGACGCGGGCGCCCCGCAGCAGCGCCGAGGTCGCCGGAGCCGGGCAGGGCAGCACCCCGTGCGCGGTGCGGACCGTTCCGCTGCCGATCGGCAGCGCCTCGCAGTGGACGGTCCGCACGTCCAGCGCGCGCAGCGCCGCGGCGACGCCGACGACGTCCACGAGGGTGTCGTGGCCGCCGAGTTCGTGCAGGTGCACCAGATCGGGGTCCTCGCCGTGCAGGTGCCCCTCGACCTCGGCGATGGCGCGCAGCGCCGCGACCGCGGTGTCCGCCACCACCCGGTCGCGCACCCGGCCCGCCATGTCGATCAGCTCGCCCGCCCTGCGGCTCGTGGCGCCGTCGGTGACCGACACGACGGCCCGGCTGCCGGTGAGCCCGTGGGTCGGCACCCGTGCGACCGTCAGGTCCCAGCCGTCCAGACCGGTGTCGGACACGGCCGCGCGGACGGCGTCCAGCGGCGCGCCCGCGTCGACCAGCGCGGCCAGCAGCATGTCACCGGCCAGCCCGGTGAACGGCGAGATGACGCAGACCCGGCTCACGGCGTCCCCCGTCGCGCCACGCGGGACAGCCGGAACGCGGCCATCGCCGCCCCGAACCCGGAGTCGATGTTCACCACGGTGATCCCGGCCGCGCAGGACGCGTGCATCGCCAGCAGCGCGGTGATGCCGTCCAGGCCCGCGCCGTAGCCGGTGGAGGTGGGCACGGCGACCACCGGGCACGCGACGAGGCCGCCGACCGCGCTCGCGAGCGCTCCCTCCATCCCCGCGACGACGATGACGGTGTCCGCGGCGCGCAGCCGGTCCTGCTCGGCGAGCAGCCGGTGCAGCCCCGCCACCCCGACGTCGGTCACGGTGGTCACGCCGATCCCCACGGCGGCGGCCACCGCGGCGGCTTCCCGCACCACCGGCAGGTCGGCCGTACCCGCGGCGGCCACGACCACGCTGAACCCCGTCGGCTCGGCCGGGCGCCACACGAGCAGGCGGGCCTCGCTGTCGTAGGTGCCGCCGGGGACGGCGCGCAGCACGGAGATCGCCGTGCCCGCGTCCACGCGCGTGACGAGCACGGGACCGGCGTTGTGCCGCAACAGGGTGCGCACGACCTCGACGACCTGGCCCGGTGTCTTGCCGCTGCCGTAGACCACCTCCGGCAGGCCCTGGCGTGCCTCGCGGTCGACGTCGACCCTGGCGAACCCGAGGTCGACCGCGTCCTGTCCGGTCATGCTCGTCCTCCTCGCGGGGTGGCGCCGTCGACGTACGGGATCGTCTGCGGGCCCTCGGGGAGCACGCACAGCCGGGCGTCGGGTCCGGCCGCGGCGAGGGCCTCGGCCACGGTGGCGGAGACGTCCGCGGTCTGCCGCAGGTGCGCGGTGGCCAACTCGGCGTCGCTGAGGTGCGAGGTGTGCACGACCACCTGGCAGTCGTTCTGGATGCGCGCCTGGATCTGCACCTGCCACTGGTCCGGCACGGTGACCGTCCGCGCGGAGATCTCCGCGAGCAGCGCGGCGGGTGAGTCCGCGGAGGCGAGCACCTCGCGGTAGGAACCGTGGTCGGGGAAGCCGTCGCGGCACTCGGCGGCGCACACGATCACGCCGCCGGGTTTGACCACCTGGTGGGCGGCCGACATCCCCTTCACCGACTGGTAGAGGTTCTGGTCGAGCGGATACCCGGAGTTGGTGGTCACCACCACGTCGAAGAGCCGCGGCACCGGCCGCATGGCGACGGCGCGGGCGGTGCGCACCGCCTCGGCGTGCATCGCGAGCAGGTCACCGCCGAACGCGGCGACGACCTCCTTGTCCTGGTTCAGCACCACGTCGAACCCGAAGGTCACGCCGGTGGCCTCGGCGATGGCGCGCACGTCGTCGTGCACCGGGTTGCCCTCGACGATCCCCCACATCGCCCGCGGGTGCCCGATCCGGCGCGCGTCGTGCAGCACCAGGACGGTCTCCAGCGCGGCGAGGCCGGGCGCGACCAGCTTCGGGCCGCCGGAGAACCCGGCGAAGAAGTGCGGTTCGACGAACCCGGTGGTGACGCGCACGTCCGCGTCGACCCACTCGCTGTTCAGCCACACCGGCACCTCCGCGCCGAACTCGCCCAGCCACGTCAGGCTCCGGCGGTCGCGGGAGTCGTGGTTGACGATCCGCACCGCGTCGACGACCTCGTCGCCGAACATGGCGCGCAGCTCGGCCTCGGTGTTGGCCCGGTGGGTGCCGGTCGCGACCAGCACCACGACGTCGGCGAGGTCGACCACCCCGTCGAGCTCCTCCAGGATCGCGCCGATCATCAGCTCACGGGGTTGCGGGCGGGTGATGTCGCAGGCGGAGATCGCCACGGTCTGACCGCGGCGCACGCGGTCCCGCAGCGGTGGGCCCGACACGGGTGCCCGCAACGCCCGGCGCAGGACCTCCCGCGGCGGCTCGGTCGCCCGGTGGTGCCGGGGCGTCACCACGGTGGTCACCGCCGGGTCGACGAGCAGGTCCAGGCCCGTCTCGCCGTAGGCGAGCCGCACGGTGTCCATCACCGACCCCCCAACTGGTAGACGCGGGCGGCCGTGCCGCCGAAGACCTGGTCGCGCTCGGCGGCGGTCAGGCCGTCGGTCACCTGGCGGGCCGACTCGACGACCTCGTCGTAGGACGCGGCGAGCAGGCACACCGGCCAGTCGGTGCCGAACATCAGCCGGGACGGGCCGAACGCCTCCAGCGCGACGTCGACGAAGGGCCGGAGGTCGTCCACCGCCCACCGTGGCCCCGCCTCGGTCACGAGCCCGGACACCTTCGCGGTCACGTTGGGCAGGGCGGCGAGCTCGTCCAGCCAGGCGGCCCACGGATCGAGCACCCGGCCCGCGACGTCCGGTTTGGACAGGTGGTCCAGCACGAACTCCAGGTCCGGCACCGCCCGCACCACCGCCACGACCGCGGGGAGTTGGTGCGGGCGGGTCAGCACGTCGTAGACGAGTCCGGCGTCGCGCACCGCGCGCAGCCCGGCGAGCACGTCGGGTCGCGTCAACCACTTCGGGTCGGGCTCGGGCTCCACCAGGTGCCGGACGCCCACCAGCCGGTCGCCACCGGGGCCGCGCCGCAGCCGGTCCAGTTGATCGGCGACGTCGGGCGAGGTGAGGTCGACCCACCCCACGACCCCGGAGATCAGGTCGGAGTCCTCCGCCAGCGCGAGGAACTCCACCGTCTCCTGGACGTCGGGCAGCACCTGGACCAGGACGGTGGCGTCGATCCCAGCGGCGCCGGTCGCCGCGCGCAGGTCGGCCTCGCCGAAGTCGCGGCGGATGGGCTCCAGCCCGGCCAGCCACTCCTGCGGCCGGGCGGCGAGGTCCCACAGGTGGTGGTGGGCGTCGATCCGGCGCACGGCGCTCACGCCCGCCCGATCCGCCGCGCGCCAAGGCGGACGACGCCCGGCTCCACCACGTCACCGTCGCGCGGGTGCCCGAGCGCCAGGCCCGTGACGGAGTCGCGGGCCTGGCCGGCGTCGTCCGGCACCACGGGAACCTCCGAACGGGGATCGCCAACTCTCAGCAGTCGCATTCCGCTCCTCACTCGGGTCGAAGCCTGGTCGTGCGCGGTCAGGTGGGCGCGAGCAGTCAGGTCGGTCCGCGGAACCCCGGTGCCCAGCGCTCCAAGCGGCTCGGCTCTCCCGCTCCGCTGCGGCGCACGAGCCAGGCCTCGGTGATGTGGGTGGACATCGCCTCGGCCGCGCCCGCCGGGTCGCGTGCCGCGATCCGTTCGAAGACGTGGCGGTGCCCCTGGTTGGAGGCCGCGCAGAGGGCCCGGTCGGTCCTGCCCGTGTACCGCGCCGTGCTGCCGACCTGGCTCTCCAGCGCGCGCACCACGCCCCTGGCGATGCGGTTGCCGGAAGTCCGCATGATCCGGTCGTGGAAGACCCGGTCCTGCTCGCGGTACGCGAGCGGGTCGTCCACCAGCCGGTCCATCAGGTCCACGAGTGCGCGCAGCGCGTCGACGGTGTCCTGGTCCGCGGTCCGGGCGGCGATCCCGGCCATGTCGGACTCCAGGAGTCGGCGGGTGACCACCACGTCGTCCAGGACGCCCAGGGTCTCGTCCTCGGCGACGAGGGCCCCGAGCACGACCTCGTCGAGGGTGTTCCACGCCGCCTGCGGGGTGACCTGCGTGCCCGCGCCCTGGCGCACCTGGACCATCCCCTTCTCCTGCAACACCTTCACCGCTTCGCGGACGACGGTCCTGCTCACCGAGAAGGCCTCGCACAACGCGGGTTCCGGTGGCAGCGACGTCCCGGCGGGGTGGTCACCGCGCACGATGCGCCCCACGAGTTCGGCGGTGACCGCACTGGCCAGGTTCACGGGTCGACGCGCCCAGGCCGGGGCGGCCAGCGGTTCACGACCTGGTGCCTTCATCGATCCTCCGACCTGGTCCACGCCCTGGCGTGCCGCCGAGTGTAGCCACCAAAGCCGGTTGACGTCATACGTCATACGAATTATGTTCACCGCACCTCGTCGGGCTGTCGCACCGCCCGACCACCCTCTCCGGAAGTGAGCCGGCAATGAAGCAGCGCGCACTGTGGTCCGCTGTCCTGGTCGCGGGGTTGATGGCGACCGCGGGGTGCGGGAGTGCCTCCGGGCCGGGTTCCTCGACGGGTGGCACGAGCGGCAAGCTCGTGGTCTGGGACTGGAAGTCCGGCGACGCGAAGGCGGCGGGCTACCTGGAGAAGGCCAAGGCCGACTTCGCCGAGAACCACCCCGGTGTCGCCGTGGAGTTCGTGGCCCAGCCGTTCGACCAGTACTACACCCTGCTCGGGACGGCGATCCAGTCCGGCAAGGGCCCCGACGTCATCCTCTTCAACGGGGGCGGGCAGATCCGCGACCGGTCCGACGCGCTCGCCCCGCTGGACACCTACGTCACCGAGGACAGGCAGCGGCTGGCGGGCTGGGACGCGTTCACCAAGGCGGGCAAGGTCTACGCCTCACCGGTGACGCTGCAAGGACATCCCCTCTACTACAACAAGGACCTCTACCAGAAGGCGGGCCTGAACCCGGACGCCCCCGCCGGGACGTGGTCCGACTTCGTGAAGAACTGCGGCACCATCACCGAGAAGACCGGCGCGAAGTGCTTCGCGCTGGGCAACAAGGAGGGCTACGGCATCCAGTTCTTCCTGTCCGCCATGGGATCGACCACCCTCACCGCCCAGGAGTACGACGACTGGATCGCGGGCAAGCGGAACTGGACCTCGGCGAACGTGAAGCGGCTCTTCGAACTCTGGAAAGAGGCCAACGACTCGGGTCTGAACAACGACGGCGTCAACTCGACCGCGATGTTCAACGACGAGTTCGCGCTCTTCCAGTCCGGCAAGGCCGCCAACGTCATCGGCCTGATGTCCGACGTCGGGCACTGGAAGGACTTCGCCGAGTTCATCGCCCCGGACAAGATCGGCGTCATGGCGGCCCCCGTGGTCACCCCGTCCGCGACCCCGAGCCTGCCCTACGACGGCGGCATCGGCTACGCGGTCGCCAAGTGGACCAAGGATCCGAAGTTGGCCGCGGACCTCGTGCGCTCACTCACCTCGACCGACGCCCTGAAGGCCTTCTACGTCGACGGCGGCGCGATCACGTCCGACACGTCGATCGACGTGTCCGCGGGCGGCCCGGCCGTCAAGACGATCGTCTCCGCGGTCAAGGCGGGCAAGCCGGCGCTGCACGTCGCCCTGTCCTCGAAGACCCTGGACCTGATGGGCCGCCTCTCCCAGCAACTGCTCAGCGGGTCGACCACCGTGGACGAGGCCGTGCGGCAGTTGGCCGCCTCGGACACGACGGGCTGACCGACGTGGCCCAGTCCTCCCCATCCCTCACCGCCAAGACCGCGGGCGTCCCGCCGGCGCCGCCACGGCGGAAACGCGCCGGGTCACGGGCCGAGCGCCTGGCACCGCTGGTCCTGGTGGCACCGGCCGTCCTGGTCATCGTCGTGATGCGGCTGTGGCCGCTGCTGCTGGGGATCAACTTCTCCTTCACCGGGGACGGCGACCGCGACGGCACGGCGGTCGGCTTCGACAACTACCTGACCCTGTTCGACGATCCGCTGTTCCGCACCGCGCTGCGCAACGTGGGCCTGCTCGTGCTGCTGCTCCCCGTGGCCGTGGCGATCCCCGGCCTGCTCGCCACGTTCATCTACCTGAAGGTGCCCGGACACCGGGTCTACCGCGGCGTCTACTTCTTCCCCGCCGTGCTCTCCCCGGTGATCGTCGGAGCGATCTTCACCCTGCTGCTGGCCTACGACGGTCCGCTCAACACGCTCCTCGGCGGCGTGGGCATCGGGCCGGTGGACTGGCTCGGCGACCCGGACGTGGCGATCTTCGCGGTCGTCGGCGTGCACGTCTGGGCCACCTTCGGCATGGCGCTGGTCGTCTTCCTCGCCGGGTTCGCCACCCTCGACCCCTCGCTGCTCGACGCGGCGGAGGTGGACGGCGCGTCCCTGTCCCAGACCATCCGGCACGTCATCGTCCCCGGCCTGTCCCGGACGATCCAGTTCGTCCTCGTCACCACCATGATCGGCATGCTCACCTCGATGTTCGGGCTGCTCTACGTGATGACCAGCGGCGGCCCCGAGGGCTCCACCTACCTGCCCGAGTACTACATCTGGACCCAGCAGGGGCAGATGAACCGACCCGCGCTCGCCTCCGCCGCGTCGACCGCCCTGTTCCTGATCATGCTCGTGGTGGGACTGGCCCAGATCGGCGTCCTCCGACGCGCCACCGGCAAGGAGGACCGATGACGGGCGCCCGACCGACCAGGTGGGTCGTCGCGGTACCGATGGCCGCGCTCGCGCTGGCCACGATCTACCCGCTGGTGTTCACCGCCAACGTCGCGATGAAGACCCGGCGCGAGTACACCCTGGACCGGTTCTCGCCGACCGGTTCGCTGCGCTGGGACAACATCGTCAAGGCGTGGACGAGCGTCGGGATGTCCCGGTACTTCCTGAACTCGGTGGTCGTCGTGGCGTGCTCGGTGGCGCTGTTGCTGCTGCTCGGGTCGATGGCGGGCTTCGCGCTCGGCAGGCTGCGGTTCCGCGGCTCGTCCGCCCTGTTCCTCGGCATCCTCGCCGCGCTGTTCGTCCCCTTCCAGGTGATCATGGTGCCGCTGGCGCGGATCATGGCGGACACCGGCCTCGTCGACACCTATCCGGGGCTGGTGCTCGCGTACGTGGCGCAGTTCCTGCCGTTCACGATCTTCCTGCTCGCGAGCTACTACTCGACCGTGCCGCCGGAGATCATCGACGCCGCGCGCATCGACGGGAACACCACCTACGGCGTCTACCGGCGGATCATGCTGCCGATCGGAGCGCCCGCTCTGGTGTCGGTCGGCGTGCTCAACGCCCTCTTCTGCTGGAACGACGTGCTGATCTCCTTGCTGGTGATGCCGTCCGCGGAGCACCGAACGCTCATGGTCGGGGTCACGTCGTTGCGCGGGCAGTACTCCGACGACATCCCCACGTTCGCCTCGGGTGTGCTGATCGCGGCCATCCCCGTCCTGGTCGTCTACCTGTTCCTGCAACGCCAGATCGCCGACGGCGTCACCGCCGGGTCCACGAAGGGCTGACATGCGCATCACCGGGTACCGGATCCTCACCACGGTCCAGGACTGGGGTCGACCGATCGGCGACGCCAACGGCGTCTACGCCGACGGCCGCGTCCGCGTGCCGATCGTCCTCGTCGAGACCGACGTGGGCCTCACCGGCGTCGGCCTCGGGCCGCACGTGGAAATCGAGAGCGTCTTCGCCGCCATCGAGGGCGAGGACCCGCGCTGCGTGACCGCCCTCTACGACCGGATGCTGCGCCGGACGTTCAAGGCGGGCCACGCGGGCCCGGTGTTCGGCACCATCGGCGCGCTCGACACCGCGCTGTGGGACATCAAGGCCCAGGCGGCCGGGGAACCGCTGTGGCGCCTGCTCGGCGGCCGTGACCGCCGGGTGCCCGCCTACGCCTCGGGTCTGGACATCGGGCTGGACGACGACGAGTTCGTCGCGGTCCACCTCGCCTACGCCGACCGGGGCCTGCGGGCGGCCAAGGTCAAGGGCGGCCTCGACGTCGACCGGGACCGGCACCGCCTCACCCTGGTCCGCGACGTCCTCACCGAGGCGGGCCGCGGAGCCCGGCCGAGCCTCATGCTCGACGTCAACGAGACCTGGACGCGCAAGCAGGCGGTCCGCCACGTCGCGGAGATCGAAAGGACGCTGGACCTGACCTGGATCGAGGAGCCGGTCCGGCGGTGGGACGTGGAGGGTCACGCGGCCGTCGGCCGCGGTGTGCGCGCCTCGGTCGCCACCGGCGAGAACCTCACCGGCCTCGAACAGCACCGCCCGCTCATCGCGGCCGGAGCGGTCGACGTCGTCCAGACGGCCGCGGTCTGGGGCGTCACCCACTTCCTCCGGGTCGCCACCCTCGCCCACGCCCACGACCTGCCGGTCAGCCCCATCGGCACCACCCCGGTAGGTCTGCTGCACGCCGCCACGTCCGTGCCCAACCACCTGGTCAGCGAGTTGCAGGACCTCACGCCCGCGCTGGGCGTCCTGCTCGACCACCACGTCGAGGACGGCGCGTTCGTCCTCGGCGACAGGCCCGGCCTCGGCGTCCGCGTCGACGAGGAGGTGATCGCCGCGTCGGCCCACCTGCTCCCCCACCCGACGTCCGGCGGTGCGCACATCAGGCCCGAGCGCGCGGGGCACCGCCTGCACCCGGCCGAGGTCGGTCGCGAAGCCGCGGGCGCCGCCCTCGGCGCGTGACCCGACGGTCCACAGAGGACGTTCAGCGGAGCGCGTGGGTCGGGACGTCGCCGTCCCGGCCCACGTGCTCGCGCAGCCAGCGCTCGGTGGTGTTGATGTGCACGAGGGCCGCGGCGTGCGCGAGCGCCGCGTCGCGGTCGACCAGGGCGCGGTAGATCGCCTCGTGCTCGGCGAGGGTGCGGCTCGCCGCCTGGTCGTCGACCAGTCCGCGCCAGACCCTGGCGCGGACCGTGCGGCTGGAGATGCCCTCCAGCAGGGTCGCCAGCGTGGCGTTGCCGGTGGCCGCGACGACCGCCCGGTGGAACGCGGCGTCGTGCCGGTTGAGCAGTTCCACGTCGTTGCGCGCCGCCCGCATCGCGCGCAGGTGCTGCTCGACCTCCGCGAGTTCGCCGTCGGAGATCCGGGAGGCGGCGAGCCCGGTCGCGACCGGCTCGAACAGCCTGCGCACCTCGGTGAGTTCGAGCAGGGTGTCGCCGCGCAGCAGTTCCACCGCCGAGGAGATGCCGCCCAGCAGCACCTCCGGCTCCAGGCTGGTCACGTAGGTGCCGTCACCGCGGCGGATCTCCAGCACCCGCGCGACCACCAGCGCCTTGACCGCCTCGCGCATCAGGTTGCGGGACAGCCCCAGTTCGGCGGCCAACTGCTGCTCGGGCGGGAGCTTGTCGCCCGGCGCCAGCTCCCCGGACTGGATCAGGTCCCTGATGCGATCGATGGCCTTGTCGGTCAGTGACATCGGTGCCTTCCCCGAATCGACGCGCGCACCGCGGCAGGCTAGCAATCCATCCCACCTCTCCGGAAGACATGGGATGTCGCTGACGCGTCAGGCCGGAGCGCGCAGTGCTCAACGTCAGCATATATGAGCTTATTGACGGAATCCGGGCGTGAAGCATGGACACCCAGCCATCCGTGAACTATAAATCCATCCCATGTCCGCCGCCGTTGTCACGCGAGGAAGCACCCGCCGATGACCGAGCTGATCACCGCCGTCGAGGCGGTCGACGTGCGGTTCCCCACCTCGCGGGACCTCGACGGCTCCGACGCGATGAACCCCGAGCCCGACTACTCGGCCGCCTACGTGACCATCCGCACGAGCGACGGGGCGGAGGGCCACGGGCTCGCGTTCACCGTGGGACGCGGCAACGAGGTCGAGGTGGCCGCCGTGCGCGCCCTCGCCCCGCTGGTGACCGGCCTGTCCGTGGACGAGGTCCTCGGCGGACTCGGCGCCTTCTCCCGGCGGCTGACCGGCGACAGCCAGTTGCGCTGGCTCGGCCCGGAGAAGGGCGCCATCCACATGGCCGCCGCGGCGATCGTCAACGCGGTGTGGGACCTCCACGGACGCAGGCGGGGGAAGCCCGTGTGGTTGCTGCTGTCGGAGCTGACGCCCGAGCAACTGGTCGACCTCGTGGACTTCCGCTACCTGGAGGACGCCCTCACCCGTGACGAGGCGCTGGACATCCTCCGCCGCGCCGAACCGGGTCGCGCCGAGCGGACCACCCACCTGCTGCGCCACGGGTATCCCGCCTACACCACCACACCGGGCTGGCTCGGCTACGACGACGAGAAGCTGGTCCGCCTGTCCTGCGAAGCCGTCGCCGACGGGTTCACCCAGATCAAGCTGAAGGTCGGCGCCGACCCCGCCGACGACGAACGCCGCCTGCGGCTGGCCCGCGAGGCGGTGGGGCCCGACATCCGGATCGCCGTCGACGCCAACCAGGCGTGGGGCGTGCGGCAGGCGATCGACCGGATGTCCGCGCTGGCGCGGTACGACCCCTACTGGATCGAGGAGCCCACGTCACCCGACGACATCCTCGGCCACGCCGCCATCCGCCGCGCGCTGGCGCCGATGAAGGTCGCCACCGGCGAGCACACCCACAACCAGGTGATGTTCAAGCAACTCCTCCAGGCGGAGGCGATCGACGTCCTGCAACTCGACGCCAGCCGCACCGCGGGCGTCACCGAGAACGTCGCGATCCTGTTGCTGGCCGCGAAGTTCGGCGTCCCGGTCTGCCCGCACGCTGGCGGGGTCGGGCTGTGCGAGATGGTCCAGCACCTCGCGATGTTCGACTACGTCGCCGTCAGCGGCACCACCGAGGACCGCGTCATCGAGTACGTCGACCACCTGCACGAGCACTTCACCGACCCGGTGCGGATCCGCGACGGCCACTACCTCGCGCCGACGGCGCCCGGCATCAGCGCCGAACTGCGCCCCGACTCCATCGCCGCCCACCGCTTCCCCGACGGACCCGTCTGGACCAGGCAGGCCACCGCGTGAGCACACCCCGTTAGGAGATCCGCCGTGAAGACCAGATCCCTCGTCGGCCTCGGCACGGTCGCCGCCCTCGTCGCGGCGCTCGGCGGGTGCGGCGACACCTCCGGTTCCGGGGCGAGCGGCGCGCCGGTGGTCGGCGTCGACTACCCGCGCTCCGACACCGACTTCTGGAACTCCTACATCAAGTACACCCCGGAGTTCGCGAAGGAGCTCGGCCTCGACCTGAAGACCACGAACTCGCAGAACGACGTCGCCAAGCTCACCGCCAACGCCCAGACGTTCATCAGCCAGGGCGTGAAGGGCGTCGCGATGGCCCCGCAGGACACGGCGGCCATCGCGCCCACCCTGGAGCAGTTGGCGGCCAAGAAGATCCCGGTGGTCACGGTGGACACCCGACCCGACAGCGGCGACGTCTACATGGTGGTGCGGGCCGACAACCGGGCCTACGGCGAGAAGGCCTGCCGGTTCCTCGGCGCGAAGCTCGCGGGCAAGGGCGCGGTCGTGATGCTCCAGGGCGACCTCGCGTCGATCAACGGCCGCGACCGCACCGAGGCGTTCAACGACTGCATGAAGGCCGACTACCCCGGCATCACCGTGTACGGGGAGGCGACGAACTGGGACGGCGCCGTCGCCGCGCAGAAGCTCCAGACCGACCTGACCGCGCACCCGGAGATCAGGGGCGTCTACATGCAGTCCAGCTTCGCGCTCGCCGGTACCCTCCAGGTCCTCAAGCAGAAGGACCTGCTGGTCGGTCCGCAGGACCCGAAGCACGTGTTCGTCGTCTCCAACGACGGCATCCCCGAGGAGCTCAGGAACATCGCCGAGGGCCACGTCGACGCCACCGTCTCCCAGCCCGCCGACCTCTACGCCAAGTACGCCCTCCAGTACCTCAAGGCGGCGATCGACGGCAAGACGTTCAGCCCCGGCAAGACCGACCACGACAGCACCATCGTCCAGGTGCGCGACGGCCTGCTGGAAGACCAGCTCTCCGCTCCGCTGGTCACCGCCGACGGCGGCACCTACGACGGCGTCACCAGCGTCAAGAACGACGACAAGTCCTTGTGGGGCAACAAGCTCTAGCGGTCAGGAGACAAGCGGCATGGTCGCGGACCCACCCGTCGTCGAGGCGACCGGGGTGACGAAGCGGTTCGGTTCCACGGTGGCCCTGCACGAGGCGGCCATCAGGATCGACCGCGGGCAGACCCACGCGCTGGTGGGGCGCAACGGGGCGGGCAAGTCGACGCTGGTGTCCGTCCTCACCGGACTCCAGGCGCCGGACGCGGGCGTCGTCACCTTCGGCGGCGAGCGCGCCCCCCGGCTCGCCGACCGGGACGCGTGGCGGCGACGGGTGGCGTGCGTCTACCAGAGGTCCACGATCATCCCCGAGCTCACGGTCGCCGAGAACCTCTTCCTCAACCGGCACGACCGGGGTCGGGGCGGGCTGATCCGCTGGGGGACGGTCCGCCGCAAGGCGCGAGAACTGCTGGACACCTGGTCGGTCGACGTGGACGTGCGCGTCCTCGCGGGTGACCTCGACGTCGAGCGGCGGCAGTTCCTGGAGATCGCCAGGGCCCTGTCGTTCGGGGCGCGCTTCATCATCCTGGACGAGCCGACCGCCCAGTTGGACGGGGCCGCCATCGCCCGGCTGTTCACCCGGATCGAGGACCTCCAGCGGCAGGGCGTCACGTTCCTGTTCATCAGCCACCACCTCCAGGAGGTCTACGAGATCTGCGACACCGTCACGGTGTTCCGCGACGCCAGGCACGTCCTGACCTCTGCGGTCGGAGACCTGCCGCGGGCGGAGTTGATCGCGGCCATGACCGGCGGAGCGGCGGGGGCCGGTGCCGCGCGCCGCGGTCCGTCGGCGGAGGCCCCGACCGTGCTCGACGTGTCGGGCGCCTCCCTGCGCGGCTCGTACACCGACGTGTCGTTCCACGTCCGCGCCGGTGAGGTCGTCGGTCTCGCGGGCGCGGCGAACAGCGGCCGCGTCGAGGTGGCGGAGACCGTCGCGGGCCTGCGCGCCGCCACCGCGGGCACGGTGGAGGTCGACGGTTCACGGCCCGTGCCGGGCAGCGTTCCCGCCGCGCTGCGGGCGGGCGTCGGCTTCGTCCCGCAGGACCGGCACCGGCAGGGCTACGTGGCGCAGATGTCCATCGCGGACAACGGGACCCTGACCATCCCGGACCGGCTCGGCCCCGCGGGTCTCATCGACGGCCGCCGCCGCGACGGGTTCGCCCGGTCCATGATCGAGAAGCTCGCGATCAAGGCACCGGGACCGGAACTGCCGGTGTCCGGTCTCTCCGGCGGGAACCAGCAGAAGGTCGTGATGGCCCGCGCGCTGGCGAACGACCCGAAGCTGCTGGTGCTGATCAACCCGACGGCCGGTGTCGACGTGCGGTCGAAGGAGTTCCTCCTCGGCAAGGTCGAGGAGGTCGCCGAGTCAGGCTCCGGGGTGCTCATCGCCTCCGACGAACTCGACGACCTGCGCCTGTGCGACCGGGTCCTGGTGGTGTTCCAGGGCCGCGTGGTCGCCGAGATCCCCCGCGGCTGGCACGACCACCAGCTCGTGGCCGCCATGGAAGGAGTCGACCTCGATGGTTGAGACCAGGACCGCGCCCGGCACGAGCAGCCCGAGCGCCACCGGGGGCGGCAGGCGGCTCGCCCTCGCCCGGCTGCGCGACCTGGCGCTCATCCCCGCCATCATCGTGATCGCGATCGTCGGCCAGTTCGTCAGCCCGGTCTTCCTGCGCGGCGACAACCTGGTCAACGTGTTGCAGACCATGTCGGAGATCGCGGTCCTGGTACTGGCGCAGACGCTCGTGCTGGTCGTCAAGAAGATGGACCTCTCCCTGGAGTCCACCGTCGGTCTCGCCCCCGGCGTCGCGGCCTGGCTCACGGTGCCCGTCGGCGCGGGCCACGGTCTCGGCCTGCTGCCGGGCGGCTGGTCGGTGCCGGTCACCCTGGCGGTCGGGGTGCTCGTCGGCGTCGTGAACGCGCTGTTCATCATCCGCTTCGGGCTCAACGGCTTCATCGTGACGCTCGGCATGCTGATCGTGCTGCGCGGCGTCCTGACCGGGATCTCGGGTGGCCAGACGTTCTTCCGGCTGCCGGGGTCGATGCTCTACCTCGGCACCGCGCAGTGGCTGGGCGTGCCCGCGTCGGTCTGGGTGTGCCTGCTGCTGTTCGCCGCGGGGATCGTCGTGCTCGGCTTCACCAGCTTCGGCCGGTCCCTGTACGCGATCGGCGGCAACGTGGACGCGGCGAAGGCGGCGGGCATCCGCACCGACCGGGTGCTGTGGATCGTGATCGTCACCGCGAGCGTGCTCGCCGCGCTCGCGGGCCTGATGCTCTCCGGGCGGCTGGCGTCGGTGGCCTCCGCACAGGGCGACGGGTACATCTTCACCGTGTTCGCCGCCGCCGTCATCGGCGGCATCAGCCTCAACGGCGGCAAGGGCACGGTCTTCGGCGCGTTCACCGGCATCCTGCTGCTGTTCATGATCCAGAACGTGCTCACCCTCGCGGGCGTCCCGGCCCAGTGGATCGGCGCGCTCAACGGCGCGATCATCCTGATCGCGCTGGCGCTGTCCCGCGTCACCGGGGGCAAGGTCCAGGATTGAGGGACCACGATTGCTAAATGTTCGCGTCGGACTTTAGCTTTTCCCCGAAGCGAAGAATGGCAGGGTGGCTTTGGGACAAATCGATTCACGCTGCCCGGAATATCCTGTCACGCCTTGACCGATCTCACCAGATCGGCCACAGTCTGATGTACGCGACAGGCACGGCAACGGCTTGAGCGCACCACTCCACCCCTTTTCCCCGCTCCTTTTCCACCACCCGATTTGTTAGCGCTAACACCACTCGTGACCGCGGTCGGCCGAGTGCTGCCGCGCCACCGTTCCGCGCCTCGACGAGGTGCACGCCCCTGTCCGGGTGCACCCGCAGACCGGTTCGGTGCCCCGAAATCCCCGCGGGGCACCGGACCGCCCGACTCCCAGGAGACGTGATCACGTTGTCGAGGAACGATTCCCCCACCCGCCGGACAGCGGCGGTCGGCGTCGCCGTGGCGATGACGGCGGCGGCCGTGGCGCTGATCGGGTCGCAGCCCGCCTCCGCGGCCGCGGGGTGCCGGGTGGACTACTCGGTGGGGTCGGAGTGGCCCGGCGGGTTCGGCGCGACCGCCGCCGTGACGAACCTCGGCGATCCCCTGAGCGGGTGGCGCCTCTCGTGGACGTTCCTCGGCGACGAACGGATCTCCCAGTCGTGGAACGGGACGCACACCCAGTCCGGTGCGCAGGTGACCGCGACCAACGCGGCGTGGAACGGCGACCTCGCCACCGGTGGCACGGTGTCCTTCGGCTTCAACGCCACCTCCAGCGCCCGCCCCACCGCCCCGTCGACGTTCACCCTCAACGGCGTGGTGTGCACCGGCTCGACCGCACCCACGACCACGACCACGACGACCACTCCCGTCGATCGACCCATGGTGGACAACAACTTCGCCGTCACCCGCGAAGGCGCGTACGGCGACAACCGCTTCACGGTCTTCCGCCCGTCCGACCCGCGGGCCGTCGGCCGCGCGCTGCCCGTGCTGGCCTTCGGCAACGGCGCCTGCGCGCACACGAACAACAGCGAGGTCACGCGGGCGTTGACGTTCATCGCCTCGAAGGGCTTCGCCGTGGTGGACATCGGATCGGTGAACGGTTCGGCCAACGGCCTGCCCAGCGGCTCCCCCATCCCTTCCCTGCTGACCGACGCGATCACCTGGGCCGAACGGGAGCAGCAGCGCTCCGCTTCCCCGCTGGCGCAACGGCTCGACCTGGCCAAGGTGGCCACCGCGGGCCACTCGTGCGGCGGCCTGGAAGCCCTCGTCGCCGCCCAGGACCGCCGGGTGTCCGCCGTGGTCTCGCTCAACAGCGGCTTCTTCGCCGACGGCTCCTTCGGTTACCCCCGCTCGGAACTGGCCAAGCTGCACACCCCCGCGCTGTTCATGGACGGCGGTTCCTCGGACGTCGCCTACGCCAACAACCAGGCCAACTACGACCTGGCCACCGTTCCCGCCGTGCTGGCCAGGCAACCGCAGGCCGGACACGGTGGATTCATCTCCGGCAACCAGACGGCCGACGGCATGACGACCGTCGTCCAATTCCTGGACATGGTGCTCAACGGCAACCCCGCGGCGCGGTCCTACATCCTCGACCCGTCCGGACTCGCCTCCAGGAGCCCGTGGACGGTCGCCAGGAAGAACTTCTGACCCGATGTCCGATGTGCGCGGAACGAAGGAGTCGAGCGCGTGAAGTCCACCATCAGCCTGTTGCTCGCCGCGGTGACGTCGTTGGTCGTCGGCGGCATCGTCGTCACCACACCGGCA
The DNA here is from genome assembly GCF_025061645.1 of Umezawaea endophytica. Taxonomy (GTDB): domain Bacteria; phylum Actinomycetota; class Actinomycetes; order Mycobacteriales; family Pseudonocardiaceae; genus Umezawaea; species Umezawaea endophytica. Next base: position 446,159 of record NZ_JANYMP010000003.1, read on the forward strand.
CCCGCGTCCGCGGCGTCGTTGACCGAGGTCGCGAACTTCGGCGACAACCCCGGCGGGATGCGGATGCACGTCTACGCACCGGATTCCCGTCCGGCCAACCCCGCGATCGTCGTCGCCATGCACGGCTGCGGCGGCTCGGGACCCGGCTTCTACTCCGGTAGCGAGTTCGCCTCGGCGGCCGACCGGCACGGGTTCGTCGTCATCTACCCGAGCGCCCAGCAGGAGGCCGGGTTCGGCAAGTGCTTCGACACGTGGTCCGCCGCCGCCAAGCGCCGCGGCGGCGGCAGCGACCCGGTCTCGATCACCTCGATGGTGACCTACGTCCAGCAGCGCTACGGCGGTGACCCGAACCGGGTCTACGCCACCGGGTCGTCGTCCGGCGGCATGATGACCAACCACCTGCTCGCCCTGTACCCGGACGTGTTCAAGGCGGGCGCGGCGTTCATGGGCGTCCCCTTCGACTGCTTCGCCAACGCCGCCGACTACCCGCCCGGCAGCAGCCGGTGCACCGGTGGCGGAGGCGCGAACCGCACCCCGCAGCAGTGGGGCGACTCCGTCCGGCAGGTCTACCCCGGCTACACCGGCCCCCGTCCGCGCGTCCAACTGTGGCACGGCACCAACGACACCCTCGTGCCGTACGCGCTGCTGCAAGAGGCGATCGAGCAGTGGACCGACGTGTTCGGCCTGAGCCAGACTCCGACATCCACCGACACCCCGCAGACGGGGTGGAACCGGCGCCGCTACGCCGATTCGTCCGGCACCACGCGGGTCGAGGCGTACAGCGTCCAGGGCGCCGGGCACAGCCTCCCCTCCGCCGGCATGGCGGCGCGGGCCGTCGCCTTCTTCGGGCTGGACGGCACCGGCACGACCACCACCACGACGACCACGACCACCACGCAGCCGGGTACCGGTGCCTGCAAGGTGACGAGCACGGTCAACGCCTGGAACAGCGGCCTGACCGAGAGCATCACCATCACCAACACCGGCGGCACCGCGGTCAACGGCTGGGCCCTCGTGTTCCCCCTGCCCAGCGGGCAGTCCATCACCTCCGGCTGGAACGCCACCTACTCGCCGTCCTCGGGACAGGTCACGGCCCGCGACGCCACCTATAACGCCGCGATCCCGCCCAACGGCTCCATCGACATCGGCTTCCAGGCGAGCCACGACGGCACCACCGCGAAACCCTCTTCGTTCACGCTCAACGGCCTGCTCTGCGCCACCACCTGATCCTCCGCGCGGGCGCCGGGGCCGACCGGCGTTTGCGCCTCCTCGCGGCGGGGCAACCCGGCGGTGTCCCGAGCCGCGAGGAGAGGTGCGCCGGTGTCCCTGCCAGCGAACGGCGAACTGCTCGCCGACCGGTACGAACTGGCCGACGTCATCGGGATCGGCGGCATGGCCGAGGTGTACCGCGCCTGGGACACCCGCCTGCGGCGGTTCGTCGCGGTCAAGCTGTTCACGGCGAACGCCGACCTCGAGGACACCCGTCGGTTCGACAACGAGGTCCGCATCCTGGCCGGGCTGTCCCACCCCGCCCTGGTGTCGGTGTACGACGTGGGCACCGCGGGGCGCACACCGTTCGTCGTGCTGCGCCTGGTGGACGGGCGCACGCTGCGCCACCGGATGTCCGACGGGCCGCTGCCCGTCGACGAGGTCAGGTCGCTGGGGGCCGCGGTGGCCGACGCCCTGGCCCACGTGCACGACCGGGGCGTGGTCCACCGCGACGTGAAACCGTCGAACATCCTGCTGGACGAGGGCGGCACCCCCTACCTCGCCGACTTCGGCCTGGCCCACTCGGTCGGGAGCACCCGGTTCACCCGCACGGGCCTGATCGTCGGCACGGCCGCCTACCTGGCCCCGGAACAGGTGCGCGGCGCCGAGGTCGACTCCGCCGCCGACGTGTACGCGCTCGGGCTGGTCCTGCTGGAGTGCCTGACCGGCAGGTGCGAGTACACCGGGAGCGACGTCGAAGCCATCGTGTCCCGACTGCACCGGTCGCCGGTCGTCCCGGAGGGCCTGCCCGCGGACTTGGCCCGTCTGCTGGAGCTGATGACGTCGCAGTCCCCCGCCGACCGCCCCACCGCGCGCCTGTGCGCCGACGTCCTGCGCACCGGCCACCCCACCGCGCCGTTCACCGCACCGGCCCGCCGGTCCCCGTCCCGCCGGAACGCGCTCGTCGCTTCGGCGGCGGGCCTGCTGGGAGCCGTGGGCATCGGGTGGGCCCTCCTGCCGGGTTCCGCTCCGGCCGTGTCGGAGCCCCCCGCGGCCGTGACCCCCGCCGTCGCGGCCGTCGAATCGACCACGGCGGCACCCGAGACCACGGCGCAGTTCGCCGCCGCCCCCGAGACGACTCCCGTCGTGGCGCAGCAGCCGGCCCAGGACGCGGAGGAGCCCGCACCCGCCCGAGCGCCGGAACCGCGCGTCCACGCCCCGGCACCCGCGCCGGCCCAGCCGCACGGGCCGGGTGGGGCGAAGTCGCCCGCGCACCCCGGTCACGCCAAGAAGGCCAAGCCGTAGGCAGCCCGGAGCGGTGACCACAAAACGTTGTTCAGCGCGCCGACGACGAACCTGAACACCCACTTCATCGCTTCACTCGGGAAAGCCCGTGCCACGTCCACCGTCCCTGGCACGGGCTCCCCCGAGAAGAGGAGATCCAGTGGCACGAAGAGCTGTCGCGCTGGTGCTGGCCTGCCTGCTGGTGGGAGCGACGACCCCTGCGCACGCCGCGGCGGGCGACCAGCGGGGGCGGGTGAGGCCGGGCGACCCCAGGACCGTCACGCTCGTCACCGGCGACGAGGTCGTCCTCGACGGTGACCGGTTCGTCTCGGTCACCCCCGGCGCACACCGGCAGGACGTCTCGTTCCAGGTCGTCCAGCACGCGGGGCGCGTGCGCGTCGTCCCCTCCGACGTGCTGGGGATGGTGGCCGACGGGCGGGTGGACCAGCGGTTGTTCGACGTCACCGGCCTGGTCGAGGCCGGGTACGACGACGCGCGGCGCGACACGGTGCCGGTGATCGTCTCCGGTGGCCGCCCACCGTCGGGCGCGCTGGTGGCCGACGCGCTGCCGACCGTGGACGCGGTGGCGGCCGAGGTGCCGAAGGCGACCGGCTGGCAGGACCTGCCCGAGGGCACCGGGAAGGTGTGGCTCGACGGGGTCGCCCGCCCGCTGCTGGACCGCAGCACCGCCCAGATCGGCGCGCCGGTGGCGTGGGCGGCGGGGCTGACGGGCGCGGGCGTGACGGTCGGCGTGGTCGACACCGGCGTCGAGGGCGACCACCCCGACCTGGTCGGCCGGGAGGTCGCCGGGCGCGACTTCACCCGCGAGCAGGACGGGATCGACCACTACGGCCACGGCACGCACGTCGCGGCCACGATCGCGAGCCACCGCGCGCCGTACCGGGGCGTCGCCCCGGACGCCCGGCTGCTCGACGCCAAGGTCTGCGACGGCGAGGGCGCCTGCCCGGAGTCCGCGATCATCGAGGGGATGCGGTGGGCCGCGGAGCAGGGCGCGGACGTGGTCAACATCAGCCTCGGCCTGACCGCCACCGAAGACGTCGACCCGGTGGAGGCGGCCGTGGACGCCCTGTCGGCGAGCCACGGCACGCTGTTCGTCGTCTCGGCGGGCAACGCCGGGGAAGGGGGCTCGGGCACGGTGCTGTCCCCCGGCACCGCCGACTCGGCACTGACGGTCGGGGCGGTGGACCGCGACGACTCGCTCGCCCGCTTCTCCAGCCGAGGCCCGCGGCCACCGGACGGCGCGGTCAAACCCGACCTCACCGCGCCGGGCGTGGAGGTCGTCGCGGCCAGGGCGAGCACCGGCGCGCTCCCCGGCACGCCCGCCGACCAGGAGCACACCAGCCTGTCCGGCACGTCGATGTCCTCCCCGCACGTCGCGGGCGCCGCGGCGCTGCTGGCGCAACAGCACCCGGACTGGAACGGCACGCGGCTCAAGGCGGCGCTGACCGCGTCCGCGCGGCCGAATCCGGGACTGGGCGTGTTCGAGCAGGGTTCCGGCAGGGTGGACGTCGCCGCCGCGCTGTCCACGACGGTCACCAGCGAACCGACGTCGGTCGCGCTCGGCCGCCAGGAGTGGCCGCACGACGACGACGTGCCCGTGGTGAAACCGTTGCTCTACCGCAACGACGGTGCCCAACCGACCACAGTGGACCTGGAGGTTCGGGGACGCGGGCCGGACGGCGCGGAACACCCGGTGTTCTCGGTGTCCCCGGCCAGGATCACCGTCCCGGTGGGCGGCACGGCCGAGGTCGCCGTGACCGGTGACGCGCGGCAGGGACCCGTGGACGGCGTGTACTCGGGGACGGTGGTGGCGAGCACCGGCGGCACGGAGGTGCTGCGGACACCCGTCGGGATGAACCGCGAGGTGGAGAGCTACCCCGTCACGTTCGACCACCTCGGCGCGCCCGAGGGCGGGAGGTCCACGGTCGTGACCAACGTGGCCACCGGCGCGTCCACCTACCTGCGGGGTGACAGCACGCGGCTGCCCAGGGGCGACTACCTGGCGCAGGCGCTGCTGGGGCCGCGGGGAGGCCCGCACACCATCATCACCAGACCGGACCTGCGGGTGGCCGGACCGGCGCGCGTGGTCCTCGACGCGCGCTCGGCGGGACCGCTGGAGGTGGTCTCACCCGACCCCGCGGCGGTGGCAAGCGCGCACAGCCTGGTGGTCGAGCGCAGGGTCGGCGGGAAGACCACGGCCGTGACCGTCGCGCACCCCGGCGGCTTCCCCGCGGGGACGCGGGTGGGCCACTCGGGACCGTCGCTGCCCGCCGGGGAACTGGACGTGTTCGTGGCCGCGGAGTTCACGAGTCCGGCCGCGGCCTACTGGCTGGGGTGGACCGAGCAGGGCCGGGTGCCCGACGGGTTCGTGCGCAGGCCGCGCGGATCGGACCTCGCGCGGGTGCGCACCACGATCGGCCTCGAACCGCGGGGGCAGCGGCAGACCGTCATGGACATCATGGTCTCCCGCTCCGGGGCGTTCGGCCCCGCCTTCCTGGCGGACGTGCCCGCCGGCCGCACCGTGACGAGGTACACCACACCGGACACCGCGTGGCTGCCGGTGTTCTCCTCAGGAGGGACCTTCATGGTCGGGGACGAGGAGCGGTACCGCGCGGGCCGGACCTACGACCGCTCCTTCGGCGCCCCCGTCGTCGGACCGGTGATGTACAACGACGGCTACCCCAGCCTGACCCGCACCGGCGACCAGGTCCTGGTGTCGCTGCCGATGTTCGGCGATCGGGAGGGCAACCAGGGCTACTCCCCCGTCACCTCCGCGCGGACGGCCCTGTACCGAGACGGGCGGCTGGTGGGCGAGAACGACAGCAGCGGGTACGGGGTGTTCACCGTGCCACCGGGGCCGGGCGCGTTCCGGGCACGGGCCGAGGTGACGCGGTCGACGGACGTGTCGGACCTCAGCACGCGCGTCGCGGTGGACTGGACGTTCCGCTCCGGCACGACCTCCGGTGAACGGCGGCTGCCGATGTCGGTGGTGCGGTTCACCCCGGAGCTGGACCGCACGGGCAGCGCACCGGCGAACCGTCCGCTGAGCGTGCCGCTCGTCGTGGACCAGCAGCCGGGTGCGGACAACCCGCCGTTGCGCCACTTCCGCGTCGAGGTGTCCTACGACGATGGTGCGAGCTGGACGGGCGCACCGGTCCTGGGGCGCACGGCGCTGGTGGGCAACCGGGCGGCCGCGGGGACGTTCGTCTCGCTACGGGTGCGCGCCACCGACGACCGGGGTGGCGAGCTGGACCAGACCGTGATCCGGGCCTACCGGCTCGGCTGACGGACCGCGGTGGGCGCCGGGCGGAGCGAAGAGGCTCCGCCGGCGCCGTCACGGGCACAGCGGTCGTCGTGGCACACCGGGGAAGTGCGCGTCCCAGTCCACGTCGGCCGGGTCGGCGCACACCTCGCGGATCACCCGGTCGACCTCCACCGCGAGCCGCCACAGCGCTCCGCCGCGCGTCGGCAGCACCAGCAGCTCGCCGCTGCCGGGGTCGTAGCGGGCGTCGCCGAACTCCACCCCCGGCCCGCGCAGCGACAGCGGCTCCCGGCCACCGTCGAGGTCCCACAGCCACACCGAGTCGCGGCGCACGGCGGTGACTGCGCCGCCGTCGCGGGAGAACTCGACCACGGCGTCCCCCGCGACCCCGTCCGCCTCCAGCAGCGTCCTGGGCCCGGCCGCGACGTCGAGCACGGTGACGTGCCCGCCGTCGAGGTCGGACACGGCGAGCCTGCCCCGCGGCCCGGCCACCACGACCAGCCGGGCCGCACGGCTGAGGACCTGGGTGGTCCGCCCGTCCAGGAAGCGCACCTCCACGGCCCGGCGGTCGCCGTCACGGCGCACCACGACCACACCGGTGCCGTCCACCAGCGGCACGGCGCTCTCGACCTCACCACCCGGCAGGCGGACCCGCGTGGTGTCGCCGGGACGCCAGTGCACCGCCTCGCCGTCCTCGACGGCGGTCATGAGGGTGCCCGCTCCGTCGACGCCCAGGGGCATCGGCCAGCCCGTCATGGTGGCGGTCCTGCGCGGCGCGTCCGGATCGCCGATGTCCCACAGCTCGAACTCGTCGGCGCGGACCGTCGTGAGCGCGGTGCGCCCGTCGGCGCTGAGCAGGTACAGGTAACCGCCTGGCGGCACGTCGATCCTGCCCGCCCGCCGCCGGTCCGCGCCCTCGCCGACCCAGAGGCGGTAGGCCGCCGCCGTGGACTCGGCGTCGACCTCGTTCGTCACGACGACGACGCCGGGCACCCGCGCGTAGCCCTCGCCCAGGGTGGTCGCGGTGCCCGCAGCGCGGGCGAGCAGGATCGCGTCGCGGGCACGGGCGGTGGGTGCCACGCGGTACGCGGCCAACGCCAGCGCGGCGGCCTCACGCGGGCGGGTGAGCTGCCCCAGGGCGGTGTCGGCGGCGCGCGACGACAGCGCCTGGTTGCGCTCACGGGTGGCGGCGCGCTGGGCGGTGACGGCGTAGGTGGCGGTGGCCGCGAGCAGCAGGACGAGCACGGCGAGGCAGGCGACGAGCCGCCGCAGCCTGCGCACGCCCCGCCTGCGGTGCGCCTCCCGTTCGCGCTCGGCGGTCGCGCTCGCGTCGACGAACTCCCGTTCGGCCGCGTTGAGGCGCGGTGCCAGGCGGCGCGCCTGGTCGAGGTGGACGCCGCGGTACAGGACGTCGGGGTCCCGGTCGTGCGCGCGCCAGGTGTCGGCGGCGACGGTCAGCCTGCGGTGGGCGCGCAGGGATTCGCGGTCCTCGTCGAGCCAGCCCACGAGCCTGGGCCACGCGCGCAGCAGCGCCTCGTGGGTCAGCTCGACCGTGTCGCGGTCGAGGGTGACCAGCCGGGCCGCCGCGAGGCGGTCGAGGACCGCGCCACCCGCGTCGAGTTCCGCGCGGACCACGCGGCGACGGGTGTCCCCGGTGCCGTCGCCGGGGGCGACCAGTCGCTGGAACACCTCCCGTGCCGCCTGCTTCTCCTGGTCGGAGAACGCGTCGTGGACCTGGTCGGCGGTACGCGCCAGTGCGTGTTCGACGCCGCCCGCGTCCTCGTAGGCCGCGAGCGTCAACACCGATCCACGACGCCGCCGCCACGTCTCCACCAGCACGTGCGAGGCCAGCGGCAGCGCGCCGGGCCAGCCCGCGACGTCGGCGACCAGCCGTGCCACCAACGAGTTCTCCAGGGAAACGCCTCGCAGGGCGGCGGGTTCGACGACCGCGCGGCGGAGCTGCTCGGCGCTCATCGGACCGACGAGCGACTGCGAGCGGTGCAGCGCCTCGACCAGCTCGGGGTGGCGGGCGCAGTGGCCGTAGAAGTCGGCGCGCACCCCGATCACGACCCGAGCGGCCCCCGCGCCGTGGGTCAGCGCCCGCACCAACCACAGCCGGTCGGCCTCCTCGCAGAGCGTGAACGCCTCCTCGAACTGGTCGACCACGAGCAGCAGACCGTCCCCGGCCTGGCGCAGCAGCACGCGCAGGTGTTCGGGATCGGCGGCGAGTTCGGCCCGCACCTCGACCGCCGACCGGTGCCCCGCGAGCGCCGCGGCCAACTCGGTGATCGGGTCCGGACCGGGCGTGATGACCACGTGCTCACCCCACCGCGCGGCCAGTCCCGCCCTCAGCAGCGAGGACTTGCCCGCGCCCGACGCGCCGAACAGCCCGACGAAGGGGCGTTCGCGCACCAGCGCGAGCAGCCTGCCCGCGTCGGCCTCACGACCGAAGAACCGCTCGGCGTCGGCGACCTGGTAGGCCGCCAGCCCCACGTAGGGCGCGTCCCCGTGGTCCGGCTCCTCGACGGCCAACTCCCGCCAGCGGGCCGTCCACCCCTCGACGTCTCCCCCGCAGGCGCGGACGAACGCCCTGGTCACCGCCAGGCTGGGCAGCCTGCGTCCGGCCACCGCCTCCGACAGCGCGGCAGGCGAGTAGTTGGCCAGGCGTCCCAGCTCCCGGTAGGACGGCAACCCCGCGACGCGCCGCAGCCGCCGCAGGTCCTCGGCGAACCTCAGGACCGGGGTGTCCTCCCCGGCCAGCGGACGTTCCAGGCGTGGCACACCTCGATCCTCCCGGAGGACGTCCCGGCCCACGGCCACCGTGCGGACCAGTCGAGCACGGCACTCGGGCGCCCGCCGCGCGGTGAACCCCGGCCGCCGGATACGATCCGCGATCTCCAGGGAGGTCGACCATGCGCGACGACATCGACAGCGAATCCGACCAGTTGGGCCCCGAGGACACCCTCGTGGACCGCGGCGTCGCGGACGTCCTGGACGAGGGCTACTCGCCCGCGGAGAAGCCGTCGAGCTTCTACGACGGGCACGAATCGCTCGACGGCCGACTGGCCCGCGAGGTCCCGGACGAGCCGCTCGACACCGAGGGCGACGGCATCGGCGACGCGTCCGACACGGACGGCGAGCGCTACGACGACGAGGTCGGCGAGGTCCGGGTCGGCAGGCTCGTCGCGACCGACGAGGGTTCGGGCATCGACACCGACGAATACCTCTACGCCCGCGACGTCGGCATCGACGGGTCCGCGGCGTCCGCCGAGGAAGCCGCCGTGCACGTGGTCGCGGACGATCCGGAGTCGTAGCCCCGAATTAGCTGTCCCCTGGTGGGAGCAGAGGCCTTCACGCCCTGCTCCACTTCGCTTTGCCCGGATGACCGCACACGGTGCAACCGCCTGTGTCCTCGGTCACACACGAGCATCCGCCCAGCGGTGGTGATCGTGTTGAAAACCATGTGGCACAGCAGAACTCCGAGAGATGATCACGACGTGGTCGGCCGCTGACGTCGAACCCGGTGACGCTTTTCAGACCGCGATAGCGATGTGACGACTTCCGACGCGCCCGAGTGAATTCCATTCTGGCGAACTCGCCGAAAGCGCGAGAACGTCGGCGCGATTTCCACTGCCGACACCATTCCATTTGCACGAATAACACCTGATAGGGCGATGTCGTGCTGCAAAAAATACCCCTCGACCACGCTGGGAGCAGCTCGCTCGTCGTCGCACCGCGAACAGGGTTCGCGGGCGACGAGCACGACCGTTGGCGTCGACGCGCGCTGGTCCTGGTGTCGATGATCGCCGCGGCGCTCCTCACAGCGCTGGTGTTCGTGGTGCGCGCGGGCGGTGACGCCGCGGCCAACTGGCCGGTGAACTGGGAACTGTGGTCCAGCGACAACGGGGTGCTCTTCCAGTTGCTCCAGGACGTCGCGGCGGGCCGCGTTCTCGACTGGAGCTTCTCACCGCAGGTCTACGTCTTCCCCGAGTTGCCGGTGAGCGCGCTCGCCTTCGTGCTCGCGGGCGGCGACGTCTACGCGTACTACCTGCTCGTCGCCGCCATCAACAACGCGCTGCTGTTCGGCGCGCTCCTCCTCGTCGTGCGCCTGCTCTTCCCCGGCGCGCGCGTCACGGCCCACCTCGCCCGCGCGGCGGTCGCGTGGCTGCCGCTCGTGATCCTGCCGCTCGTCGGAACGGCGTGGATGTTCTCGTTCCACCTCGCCCCCACCTACTACTTCGGCATGTACCTCGTCCTGCTGGGAGCGCCCGCGCTCCACCTCGCGCGCTCCAGGCGCGCGCGGCGGGTGATCGCCTGCGCGATCGCGCTGACGGCCGCGTCGAACCCGCTCGTCCTGGTGTTCGCGGTTCCGGCGCTCGTGCTCGTCGGGGTGCTCGTGGCGTGGCGGTTCGGCCGTCGCGCGATCGGGCGCCCGGCGTGGTGGCTCGGAGGGGTGCTCGGCGCGGCCTTCGTCGTCCGGGTGGTCGCCTTCACCGGGTTGCAGGGCACGTCGCCGTTCACCTACGTCGACCTCGACCTGTTCCGCGCACGGCTCGACGGGGTGTGGCCGCACGCCGCGGATCCGCCGGGAAACCTGATCCTCCTCGCGGGCCTCCTCGCCGCCGTCGGGTGCCTCGTGGGCGCGGTGCTCGCAGGACGGCTCTACTGGCGCCGCCGGGAACCGCGCCACCTCGTCGCCGTCTGGTACGGCCTCGTCCCGCTCGTGGGGCTCGCGGGCACGATCGCGCTGCTCATCACGCACCAGTACTACCTGTGGCCGGTGCTCGTGGCGCCGATGATCTTCCTGCTGCTGGCCGTCCCGTTCCGCGCTGCGCCGTGGACGCTCGCCACCGGACTCGTCGCGCTCGTCGCGCTCGTGGTGACGACCTCGTCATTCGGCGACGAGGGGCGCTACTTCGGGCACCGCTCTGCGGAGACCAGGTGCCTCGACGACGTGCTGCCCGTCGGTCACGAGATCGGCTACGCGACCTTCAGCGACGCGCGTCGGCTGTCGCTCACGAGCGAGCGCGGCATCCGGTTCATCCCGCTCAAGTCGAGCGGGGTCCAGGCGACCTGGCTCACCAACCTGGACTACCTGCACGCCGACACGGGCACCTTCTTCTACCTCAACGAGGTCTGGGGTGAGCCCGTGATCGACAAGGACCTCATCACCCGTTCCTTCGGCGCGCCCGACCAGGTCCTGGGTTGCGGCGACCGGCTGGCGATCTGGCTGTACGACGATCCCGCCAAGCTCGCGCGCATCACCGGGCACTTCCACGTCCGTCAGCGGTAACGCCGACCCTCACCGGACAAGATCCGGATCAGGGCGGTGGAAAGCGGTTGCAGCGGGTTAGGCTCGGAGTGGCAACTCTCCGACAGGCACGGTCAGCGCGGACCCGAGGGAGCTATCGAAGTGGTCGAGACGCACGACATCGTTCGCCCGCCCGCCGAACTCAGCGCGGCACTCGCGGCCATCGGCAGCGCGACGGCCAGCGCCGAACTCAGTCGCATGGGCATCCGCAGCGCGTTCATCCGCGGTCCGGTCTCGGTGACGCCCGGCGTGCGCGTGGCGGGCCCGGCGTTGACGTTGCAGTTCCTGCCGAAGCGGGAGGACCTCTACCCCGTCGACGAGTACGCCGAGCCGGAGAAGCAGTTGCACCGGCACGTCATGTACCACGCCCAGCCCGGCGACATGATCGTCGTCGACGCGCGCGGCGACATGGCCAGCGGCGTGTTCGGCGAGATGATGCTGACCTACTTCAAGGGTCGCGGCGGCGCCGGTGTGGTCGTCGACGGGTGCCTGCGCGACATCGGCGAGGCCAAGGAGCTCGGCCTCGGGCTGTGGATCCGCGGTGCCACGCCGAACTTCCACACCCAGACCGACATCGTCCCGGTCGCCGTCAACGTGCCGGTGGCGTGCGGCGGCACGCTCGTCGAGCCGGGCGACATCGTCGTCGCCGACGACGACGGGGCGGTCGTGGTGCCGGTCAAGCTCGCACCCGCCCTGCTCGCCGTCGCGCAGGAACACGCGGAGTGGGAGGAGTTCTCCCGCATGCGCCTGGCCGAGGGCGGCGACCTGCGGCTGTACTACCCGCTGTCGGACGAGGCCCGGCCCGAGTACGAGCGGTGGCGCGCCGAGCAGGGCCCGGCCTGACGGGCGGTCTCAGCTCCACAGCCGGTCGTGGCTCGCCTCACCGTCCCAGTGCGTCGTCTCGGCGAAGAACACCGGGTCGCGCGGGTCGAGGTGGCGGCGCAGCAGTTCCTCGTCGATGTCGCCGAACCCCAGCCCCGGCGTGTCCGGCACCGCGATGTGGCCGTCCTGGATCAGCGGCCGGGGCAGGTCGGTCACGAGGTCGCTCCAGAACTCCACCTCGGCCGCGTGGTGTTCGAGCGCCAGGAAGTTCTCCGTGGCGGCGGCCAGGTGCACGCACGCCATCGTCGCGATCGGCGACGCCGCCAGGTGCAGCGCCATCGCGACGCCGCGCTCCTGCGCGTAGTCGCCGAGCCGCTTGGTCTCCGCGATCCCACCCGCCGTCGCCGGGTCGGGGTGCACGACCCGGATGGCGCCCGCGTCGAGCAGCGGCCGGAAGCCGTCGAGCAGGTAGATGTCCTCCCCCGTGCACGTCGGGACGGCGACGGCCGCGGTGAGCTGGCGCCACTGGTCGGTGAGCTGCCACGGGATCAGGTCCTCGATCCACGCCAACGTGAACGGTTCCAGCGCACGACCGATCCGGATGCACGAGTCCAGCGCGATGTGGCCGAAGTGGTCGGCGGCGAGCGCGATGTCGTAGCCGACCACGGAGCGGACGGCGTCCACGTAGGACGCCAGGTGGTCGACGCCCTTCGCGGTGACCTGGATGCCGGTGAACGGGTGCATCGTCGTCAGGTCCGCGCGGGCGCCCGGCGGCGCGATCAGCGCCCCCGGCACGTCCCACAGCAGGTTGATGCCCACGTCCATCTTCAGCATCGTGAACCCGCGCCGCTTGCGGTCCAGCAGCCGCGCGCCCATCGCGTGCGGGTCCGGCAGCGACGGCGTGTCCGCGTAGCAGCGGACCTCGTCCCGGAACCGGCCCCCGATCAGCGCGTACGCGGGCACGCCGTACGCCTTGCCCGCGAGGTCCATCAGCGCCATCTCGACGCCGGAGACCCCGCCGCCCTGGCGGCCGTGGAACCCGAACTGCTTGATCTTGCGGAAGATCTTGTCGACGTTGCAGGGGTTCTCGCCGACGAGCCTGCTCTTCAGCATGAGCGCGTAGGTGGCGCTGGCCTGGTCGCGCACCTCCCCGTAGCCGACCAGGCCCTGGTTGGTGTCGATCCTGATGATCGACGAGCGGAACGGCACGCCGGTCACGTTGGCCACCCGCAGGTCGGTGACGCGCAGGCCGCTCGGCCGGGACGCTGTCGAGACGTGCTCCTCCGTGACCGTCGGGGTCTCGCCGTTCTGGTTCATCCCTTCACGGCTCCCGCGGTGAGGCCCTCGGTCAGGAACCGCTGCCCGAACCCGTACATGAGCACGACCGGGATGCTGATCAGCAGCGAGGCCGCGGCCAGTTGCCCCTGCGGCACGACGTCACCGAAGATCATCGACTGCATGCCGACGGGCAGCGTCTTGTAGTCGTCCTTGGTGATGAACACGAACGCGAACAGGAACTCGTTCCACGCGTTGGTGAGCGTGAACAGCGCGACCGCGAGCAGGCCCGGTTTGGCCAGCGGCAACACGATCCGGATGAACGCCCCGAACCGCGTGCACCCGTCGACCAGCGCGGCCTCCTCCAGGTCGGCCGGGATCGACTTGAAGTAGCCGACGAGCAGCCACGTCGCGAACGGCAGGGTGAACGTGGGGTAGGCGAGCACGAGCGCCCACAACGAGTCGTTGAGCCCGATCCCGCTCATCATCTGGTACAGCGGGATGAACAGCAGCGCGCCCGGCATCACGTAGGTGAGCAGGATCGTCACCGTGAAGCTCTCCGAACCCCGGAACTTCAACCGCGCCAACGCGTAGCCCGCCAACGCCGCGCAGACCAGGGCGATCACGGTGGACGCCACCGACACCAGGATCGTGTTGACGTACCAGGTACCGAACGCCCGGCCGGTGAACAGGTTGGTGAACTGCTCGGTGCTCCACGGCGTCGGCCAGAGGTCGTTGGTGCGCGCCACGATCTGGTCGTCGGACTTGAAGGCCGTGACCGTCATCCAGTACAGCGGGGCGAGCACGAAACCCAGCAGCCCCACCAGCGCGATCCCCGTCCCGGTGCCGCTGACCAGACGCGCGGCGAGCTGGTTGCCCCGCGCGGCGAGCGTGGAGACGACCCGTCCGACGGCGGCCGCGAGCACCACGAACACGCCCAGCACGAGCGCGGCCTTCCACACGATGTGCGGCGACGCCCAGACCAGGATGAGCGTCGAGGCCACGACGACCACCCACGGCAGCGCGGCGCGCTGAGCCGGGGTCAGCCGCCTGCGCCCCAGGTCGCTCGCGCCCGGCACGTCGCCGCGGCGCATCATCCGCACGAGGATCACCACGAGGATGGCGATGACCGGCATCATCACCAGCGTGACGGCGGCGCCCGCGCCGAGCTGCAACTGCTGGATGGCCTTCGAGTAGGCCACCATCACGTACGGGGCGGTGGCGTCCCCCGGTCCGCCCTGGGTCATCAGCCAGATCAGGTCGAAGTTGTTGAACGTCCAGATCGACGACAGCAGCACCGTCACGATCATGATGTTGCGCAGCCCCGGCAGCGTGATGTGCACGAACCGCTGCCACGGCGACGCCCCGTCCACCATCGCCGCCTCGTAGAGGCCGCTGTCGATGGCCTTGAGCCCGGCGAGGAACGTCACCGTGAAGAACGGGATCCCCTTCCACACGTTGACCAGGATGACCGCGGGCATCGCGAGCGCGGGGTCGGACAGCCACTCCGCGGGCCACTTGTCCACGAGCCCGATCGCGGCGAGCGCGGGCCCGATCCCGGAATCGGTGAGCAGGACGTTGACGCTGCCGAAGATCGGGTCGAACAGGGACCGCCAGGTGAAGGCCGTGACGACCGTCGGCACCACCCACGGCAGCAGGATCACCCCGGCGATGATCGCCCGGCCGCGGCGCATGTGGTGCAGCATCATCGCCGCGATGAGACCGAGCGTCACCTTGAAGATCTCGGCGTACGCGGTGAAGACGAACGAGTTCAGCACGCCCGTGTGGAACACGGTGTCGTCGAGGAGCGCGGTGTAGTTGTCCAGCCCGACGAAGACGGTCTCCGCGCCGTGGCGTTCCGTGGTGCTGGTGAAGACGGAGCTGACGATGGGGTACAGGATCAGGCCCGCGACCAGCAGCAGCGTCGGCCCGATGAACACCGCGGCGAGGCGCCAGTCGCGTCCGAGCAGCCGCTGCGACGTGCTGAGCGAGGACGACGCGCGCGGCGCCGGACGAACCGGCGCCGGACGCGGACGCACGACGGTCACTGCTTGTACCCCTGCTGCTCGAAGACCTGGACGATCCGGGCGTGGGTCGAGGCGACGGCCTCGGCGGGCCGGGTGCCCTGGATGACGGCCTGCATCATGTCGGTCAGCAGGTAGGCGGCGGTGGCGGCCTGCTCGCCGGGGCTCGGGGCCTGGGGGAACGAGTAGCCGGTCTTGGTGGTCACCGGGAGCTTCGTGCGGGTCTGCTCCCGCAGCGCGGGAAACGCCGGATCACCGCTGGTGTAGTACGGGTCGGAGTCCCACACCTTCTCCCACGAGGGGTTCACCAGGCACGGCGCTCCCTTCGCGACACCGAGCAGCGCGCTCCCGCTGACCATGAACTTCGCCACCAGCTTGGCGAGGTCGGGGTTCTTCGCCCCCTTGAACACGACGAACGAGTTGGACTCGCCGAACGCGAGCGGCTTGTCGATCGCCGGTCCGGTGGCGCCGTTGAACGGGTGCGTGTTGGCGTAGACCGGGTTGTTCTTGGTCTTCGAATCGGCGTAGACGCTGAACTGGTTGAGCGTGAGCCCCAGGATCTGGGCCAGCCAGTTCTCGTTGTTGCTCGAATCGGTCCAGCTCCCGATCCCCGGCGGCAGCATCGGCGCGTACTTCGGGTTCGTGTAGATGTCGCCGATGAACGTGACGGCGGCGACGGTCTCCGGCGAGTTGAACACCACCTTCGTGCCGGTGTTGTCCGCCATCGCCCCGCCGTAGGTGTTGATGACGTTCGCGATGAAACCGTTGGCGTCACCGGAGCGGTTCACCGTGAGGCCCCAGCCGAAGCGCCGCTTCGCCGGGTCGGAGACCGCCAAAGCGTTGTCGCGCAACTCTTCCCACGTGTAGTGCGGCTTGAGCGGGAGCCCCTTCTCCTGGTACCAGTCCTTGCGCAGGTACATCGCGGACGCGATGAAGTGGTAGGGGATCGCGAACCAGCGCCCGTCGAACACGCAGTAGTTGGTCGCCTCCGTCGCGGGCTCCCCGTAGAGCTTGCGCATCTCCTCGACCACGTCGGTGACGTCGGTGAGGGCACCGAGGTTGTGGAGCTGGCCGACGAACCGCCGGTCGCTCACGAACGCGAGGTCGCGGTTCGTGCCCGCCTTCACCTCGGAGTCCATCTTCGCGACCATGTCGCCCGCGTCGCCGGACACCAGGTCGTTGCCGACCGTGGTTCCGGTGGCCTGCGCGAACACCTGCAACGACTTGTCCAGCGCCTTGTTCGCGGCCTCCGCGTACAGCTTCTGCGAGAGCATCCCCACCGACCCGCCGCGGAGCGAGGCCGCCTGGTCGAGCAGCGCCTGCGGCACCTGGACGTCGACCTGCGGTGTGGGCGCGGGACTGCCCCCGCACCCGGTGAGTCCGAGCACGCCGAGCGCGCTCATCCCCAGGAACGTGCGCCTCGACCACTCCGTTTTCTCTTCCATGACCACTCCTCTCGCGTCCGATCGAGCGGACGCGTACCGACGGGGCGACGTTGCAACCGGCGGTACAGCGAGGTGAGCCCCTCGCTGCCGGGTCTATCACGCGGCGAAGGACGCCGAGCTGCTGATGCGTTGCCCTGGCAGCCCGTCGAACAGCCCGGTCGAGCCGCGGGGCCGCCACAGCGGTACCGGGCCCGCGCCGGGCACGGGGTCGAGCGCCAGGACGGCTGTCTGCTCCGCGGAGTCGAGTGCCCGCTGGACGACCAGCGCGTTGGCCACGCTCTGCGCGACGCTGCCGACCGGGCGCACTCCGAACTGCACGGCGTCGGCGAAGTCGACGAGTTCCGCGCGGTAGCCGTTGTCGATGCCGCGGAAGACCGTCGTGTGGGTGGTGGCGTCGGGGCTGCTGCGCGTGACGCGGCGCTCCGACTCGGATCCGGCCAGCACGAGCACGCCCTCGGTGCCGTACAGCCGCATGTCGTTGATCTCGGGAGGTATCGGGATCTCGGGGTAGGACGCGGTGTAGCTGCCGATGGCGCCTCCGGTGAAGACGAGGGTGAGCGCGAGGTCCGACGGTGAGTCCATCGTGCTGTTCGCCGCCTGCACGGCACCGTGCACCCGCGCGATGTCGCCGCAGAGCAACCGGATCTGGGCGATGTGGTGCACGCCGGCGTCGAGGTGCACGCCACCGCGGTACCGAGGCCGCTGCCGCCACGGCGTGCTCGCGAACACGCCCTCGCGGGGCACCATCGTGCCGGCGTGCCGCCACGCCATCAAGTGCGGACGACCGATCGCGCCGCCGTCGAGCAGCGAGCGGGCGTAGCGCAGGTCGTCGCGGTAGAAGAAGTTCTCCCCCACCACGAAGGTCCGGTCCGGATGCCCCGCCGCCAGCGCGAGGAACGCCTCGGCCTGTTCCGCGTCGACGCCCGCGGGCTTCTCGCAGAGCACGTCCTTGCCCGCCTCGAGCGCGTCGCGCGCCACCTCGTACAGGTCCGGGATCGGGACCGAGATCAACACGGCGTCCACGTCGTCACGGGCCAGCAGCGCGGCCCGGTCGGCGGCGGCCCCGGCCGGATCGGCCCCGCTGTAGTCGGCGAACCTCCTGCTCTGCTCGGCGGACCGGTCGGTGAACGCGGTGACCGCGTACCGGTCGGCCAGCCCGCGCAGCGCGGGCCAGTGCAGCTTCTCGACCGCGAGTCCGGTGCCGATCAGCCCTAACCGGATAGGCGGGATCGCAGGTGCCGCCATGCCTCGTCCGTCCTCGTCATCGGTTCCGGATCTGGTTCGTGCAGTGCGCTAGCGCCGCCGGGCGGCCCGTTTGGTCTTCTGCTCCTTCTCGGCGAGGAGCGTGGAGTTGTTGGCCAGGTGCTTGCGCATCGCCGCGCGCGCACGGTCCGGGTCGCGCGCCACGAGCGCCTCGTAGATCTCCGTGTGGTCGGTGGTTGCCTTGCGCAGCGCGGCGGGCGCCTCGTTGGTGATACGACGGCTGGCCGTGCCGAGCCAGCGGGCGGAGTACATGATCCGGTCGAGGATGCGGTTGTCGGCCGCCCGGCAGATCTCCATGTGGAACTCGTGGTCGACCTCGAGGTAGGCGTCGGGGTCCGACTCCAGCGCCGACATGCGGTCGACCTCGTCCCTGAGCCGGTCCAGCGTCTCGTCGGTGACGCTGGCCGCGGCCATCGCGGCGAGTTCGGGTTCGAGCAGCACGCGCATCTGGTCCAGTTCCCGCAGGAGTTCGGTGACGATCTCCTCGGGCAGCCACTCGACCAGCAACGGGCTCAGGTAGTCCCACTCCGCGCGGGGGCGGACGACGACGCGGCGGCCCTGCGCGACGTCGACGATGTCGAGCGAGGCCAGGATCTTGAGCGTCTCCCGCGCCACCACGCGGGACACGCCGAACTCCTGGGCGATGTCGAGTTCCGACGGGGCCGGGCCGTCCTCCAGCCCACCGCTGACGATGCGCCGGGTCAGGTGTGCCGCCACCTGCACCGGGAGGGTCCGGACCTTGACAGCGTCCGGAGACTCTTGTCTCCTTTGCATGTCATCAGCTTATCGGACAAGCTGGGCATCGCGACAGTCCGTAAACGTGCGCAACCCGGCGGGGGAGAGCAATGCGGATCGTGAACGTCACAACGGCGGTGGTGGCCTACCACGGTCAGGCCACCCTGGTTCGGATCGACACCGACGAGGGCATCAGCGGGTTCGGCGAGGCCAATCCCGACGCGGGCGCGGGCACGGTCGTCGGGATGATCAACTTCCTGGCGCCGCTGCTGATCGGCGAGGACCCGCGCAACGTCGAGCGGTGCTGGGAGAAGTTGCGCCGCAACAAGGTCTTCGCGGGCCCGCAGGGCGGGGTGTTCGTGATCGCCCTGTCCGGGATCGAGCTCGCGCTGTGGGACATCGCGGGCAAGGCCGCCGGGCAACCGGTCTACCGGATGCTCGGCGGGAAGTTCCGCGACCGGATCCGCCTCTACGCCGACTGCGGCGACGGCGACGACCCGGCGGGCTCGATCGCCGGGTGCGTCGACCGGGCCCAGCGGATGGTCGCCGAGGGCTTCACCGCCATCAAGTTCGACATCGACAACCTCCACCACCCGGCCAAGTTCGACGCCTTCAACCACACGGTCAACGCCGCCGAGCTGCGGTCGATGGTCGAGCGCGTGGCGGCCGTCCGGGAGGCGATCGGCCCGGACGTCGACCTCGCCATCGACCTGCACGCCCGCTACGACGTGCCGAGCGCGTGCCGGATCTCGTGGGAGCTGGAACCGTTCCACCTGATGTGGCTGGAGGAACCGCTGCCCGCGGAGAACATCGACGCGCTCGTGCGGGTGCGGGAGCAGACCCGCACGCCGATCTGCGCGGGCGAGAACCTGTACCTGCGCTGGGGGTTCCGCGAATTGCTCGAACGCGGTGCCGTGGACGTCATCGAGCCGGACGTGCCGAAGTGCGGCGGCCTGGCCGAGGCCAAGAAGATCGCCAACCTGGCGGAACTGCACTACATCCCGTTCGCGCCGCACCTGGTGTCGACGCCGCTGGGCACGATGGCCACGTCGCACCAGTGCGCGGCGATCCCCAACTTCCTCGTCCAGGAGTGGCACGCCCTGGAGGAGCGGGCGGTGTGGGACAGCTACGTCCACGCCCCCGACGGGAGCGGTTCGATCGTGAAGGACGGCTACATCACGCTTCCCGACACCCCCGGCATCGGCGTGGAACTCGACATGGACGGCGTCCGGGCCCACGCCGTGGCGGGCTACGGGGTGTTCGAGTAGGTAGCGGAGCCGGTGGGCGCGGTGCGCGGCTCCACGCGCA
>NZ_JANYMP010000003.1:466129-540400 GCF_025061645.1 Umezawaea endophytica
CCCCTACCGGGGTGCTGGAAGAGGTCGAGCCGCCCGGTCGCGGAGCAGCGCGGCGGCCCGCACGCACCAGTCGTGGTGCTCCTGCTCGAACCGCTTGCCGCGCAAGCAGGTCAGGTAGGGGCCGATCGGGGTGCCGTCGCGCAGGAAGGTCTCCTCGTCGAGGTCGCCGCGGAAACGCCGGAGGAGCTTGTCGAGGATCTCCACCTTCGCCGCGGCGGCGGCAGCCCGTTGGTCCAGTTGCTCGATCACCGGTGCCACCTCGACGTGGTCGACGGCTTGGACCTTGACCAGCAGGTCGTCGCGGATGAACGACGGCTTGCTCGTGGCCGCGGCGAAGCGCTCCAGTTCGGCGAGGCCCGCGTCGGTGACCGAGAACAGCCTCTTGGTGGGGCGGGTTTGCTGGACCACCTCCCGGCCGCTGATCAACCCGTCGTTCTCCAGCTTGGACAGCTCCAGGTAGAGCTGCTGCGGTTGGGCGTACCAGAAGTTGGCGACGCCCACGTCGAACGCCTTGGTCAACTGGTAGCCGCTGTACTCGCCGGACAGCAGTGCCGCGAGCACGGCGTGGCGCAGGCTCATCGGTGCGTCTCCTCGCCGTCGGCATGGTGGACAGCCCCATCGTAACCATGCTTATGATTACTCATCATTCTGAGTAGGGAGACGGCGTGCCAGGCACCGAGCAGTTCCGCACCGAGCACGAGGCCCCGGCACCCGTCCGGAGCGGGAAGTACCTGCGCTACGTCGCCCTTGGCGACAGCCAGACGGAAGGCGTCGGTGACGGCGACGACGTCGTGGGCCTCCGGGGCTGGGCCGACCGGCTCGCCGAGCACCTCGCCGTCGACAACCCCGACCTCCAGTACGCCAACCTCGCCGTCCGCGGCCGTCGCGCGGGCGAGGTCCGGTCCGAGCAACTGGGGCCCGCCCTCGCGCTGCGCCCCGACGTGGCCACCGTCGTCGCCGGGGTCAACGACCTGCTCCGCCTCCGGGTCGAGACCTCCGCGGTGGTCGGTCACCTGGAAGCGATGTTCGCCGCGCTCACCGACTCCGGCGCCCGCGTGGCGACCGTGACCTTCCCCGACCTCACCAGGGTCATCCCGCTCGCCCGACCGGTCCGCTCCCGCATCCTCGCCATCAACGACGGGATCCGCGCCGCGGCCTCCCGGCACGGGGTCGCGGTCGCGGAGATCGCCCGGCACCCCGCCGTCGCCGACCGCCGCTTCTGGAGCGAGGACCGGCTGCATTGCAGCCCTCCGGGCCACGAACTGATCGCCGCCGCGGTCGCGCACGCCCTCCAGGTGCCGGGCAGCGACGACTCCTGGACCCAATCCCCACCGCCGCTGGACGCATCGCCGTCCCGGCACTGGCGTGCCACCGCAGAACTGCGGTGGGCGGCCACGTTCCTCCGCCCCTGGCTGGGCAGGCGCCTGCGCGGTCAGTCCTCCGGCGACCAGCGCACCGCCAAACACCCCCTGCTGCACCGCGTCGAGGCACCGCGGAGCTGAGCGCTCACGCGACCGCCGAGGACGCCCACCGGTCGATGAGCGCCGTGGTGAACGGCGCGTCGCGGTGCAGCGCGAGGTCGTGCCCGGCGTTCGGGACCACTTCCGCCCGGACGCTGGGGGCGGCGGCGAACGCGCTCCTCTGGTCGGGTTCGAAGGCCGCCGGGTCGTTGCCCTGGTAGAGGTATTCGCGCTCCCCGACGACCACGAGGACCGGCACGCGGACCGCCTTCGCGAAGGCCTGGCCCGTGAACTCCTGCGCGAAGCCCGGCACCTCGGCCGCGGTCGTGGTCGACTTCGTCCGCTCGTCGGCGGCCACCGTCGCCGGGTTCGCGTTCGGCAGGTGGTAGAAGAACTCCCGGGAGTTCGGCGCCGTGGTCAGGTAGTCCGCAGGCAACCCCTTGCCACCCAGAACGGGATCGGTGGCCGCGGGCGTGAGTTCGGGGAACCCCTCGAACGACGGCGCGGTCCGGCGGTACAGGAACCCTGTGACCACCAGCGCGTCGACCTTGTCCGACACGGCGGCCACGCCCTCGGCGACCACGCTGCCGTACGAGTGGCCGACCAGGACGATCGGCAGCCCCCGGTACAGCCTGTCGACCTCGTCGACGAAGTGGTCGAGTGAAGCCACCTGCACCGCGGTCGTGACGGACGCGGCCGGGGGCTTCGACGACCCGCCGGTGCCGACCCGGTCGAGCGCGATCACCAGCCACCCGTCCCGAGCGGCCTGGCGCGCCTGCGAGACGACACCCCCGCCGAGGTCGAAGTAGTGGTGGTCGTAGGTGGTTCCGGGCACCAGGACCTGCACCCCGCGCACCCGTCCGGTCGGCGCGTACCGCTCGGCGTGCAGGTCGACCGACCCCACGCCGTCGACCCCGACCTCGACCCGGACGTCGAGGTCACCGTGCTGCCGCTCGACGGCGGACGCGGCGCTCGGCGCGGTGGTGATCGCCCCGATCACGGCGGCACCGATCGCGACGGCGGCCTTCCACCGGCGGAAACGGAGTTCCTTCACTGTTCTTCTCCTTCAGCGTGCGCCTTGACGGCTGACACGCCGAGGATGCGTCGGGGCGGACGATCTCGTCCAAGACCGTTTCACCCCGCTGTGATACCGGTGGGGTATCACAGCCGCGAGGCCGTCTCGACCAGCCCGGCCAGGACGCGGGAGCGGCTGTGCGCGGGCCAGGCGATGTGGGTGGTCACCTCCGGCGCGTCGACCAGGGGAACGGCGGCGTGCTCGTCCCACAGCCACGTGCGGGCCGACTCGGGGAAGACCGTCATGGTGCGGCCCAGGGCGATCAACTGGGCGAGCTGCGTCTGGTCGTGGACCTCGGGGCCGGGGCCGGGCGGGAAGGTGCCGTTGCTGGACCAGCGGGCGAGCGGAAGGCCGGGGACGTCGGCGATGTCGGCCATGGACAACGTCTTCCGCGCGGCCAAGGGGTGCCTCACGGGCAGGATCGCCACCTGCGCCTCCGTCATCAGCTCGACGCTGTCGAACCCGGTGAGGGAGTTGAACGGCGTGTGCATGAGCGCCACGTCGGCACGACCGTCGCGCAGCATCTCCTCCTGCTCGCACGTGCCGCTCGGCAGGATCTCGACCTCGGCCGCGCCGGGCTCGTTCGAGTAGGCGTCGAGGAGCTTGTTGAGCAGTTCGTGGAAAGCGCCTGCCTTCACCGCCAGCACCAGGCGGTCGCGGGTACCACCTCGACCGTCGGCTCCCCCGGCGCGGCGGGTGCGGCGGACGGCGGCGGCGGTCGCGTCGAGAGCCGCGCGTCCCTCCTGGAGCAGGACCTCCCCGGCACCGGTCAGCGAGACGCCGCGGCGATCGCGCTCCAGCAGTGCGACGCCGAGGCGGCGCTCCAACTGCTGGATGGCCCGTGACAACGGGGGCTGGGCGATGCCCAGGCGCTCGGCGGCCCGGCCGAAGTGCAACTCGTCGGCGACGGCGATGAAGTAGCGCAGCTCACGGATCTCCAACGTGTCCACGCCACAGCGTAAGCCGGGCGGCGGCGCGTCAGAGCGCCCGATCCGTCAGGACCGCGCCCAGCACCACGTCGAAGAGCCGCGTGGCGCGCTCTCCCTGCCCCGGCTGGTCGCCGAGCCAGGCGAACGCCGAGACCAGCGCGAAGAGGTCCGCGCCGTCGACGTCGGTCCGCGCCACGTCCGCGGCCTGGGCGCGGGTGAGCAGCCGGGCCCCGGCCGCGCGCATGGCGACGCAGGAGGCGTGGAGGGCGGACTCGGGCTCCTCGATCGCCTTCACCATCGACGTCACGACCCCGTGGCTGCCCGTGGTGAACACGACGAACTCGCGCATCCACCCCACCAGCGCGTCCCGCGGTGAGCTGGTGTTCTCGGCCTCGACCGCCCGCGCCGTCAGCTCGTCGAAGGCCGTGCGGAGCAGGGCCTCCAGCAGCGCCTCCCGCGTCGGGAAGTGCCGCAGCAGCGTCGCCAACCCGACCTCGGCCCTGCGGGCGATGTCACGCATCGACGCGTCGACGCCCTGCTCGAGGAGGACGACGCCCGCCACGGCGAGCAGGCGGTCGCGATTGGCCTGGGCGTCCGCCCTCATGTGTCTCCCCTTGACTAACCGGATCACTGACCCATATATTCGGATCAGTGGTCCGGAAAAACGGATCCCTGGTTCACTTAGCTTACCCCGTGAGAGACGCAGGAGAACGCTGTGCCGACTGAGACCATGAAGGCGATCCGGCTGCACGAGTACGGCGGCCCCGAGGTGCTGCGGCACGAAGAGGTGCCGGTTCCCGTCGCGGGGCCGGGCGAGGTGCTCATCCGGGTGCACGCGGTCGGCCTGAACCCGCCCGACTGGTACGCGCGGGAGGGCATGCCCGGCGTGCCCGCCGAGCTGAAGCCCCCGATGAGCCTGCCCCTGATCCCCGGAACCGACGTGTCGGGCGTCGTGGCGGCCGTCGCCGCCGACGTGGACGGCTTCGCGGTCGGCGACGAGGTGTTCGGCCTGCTGCGCTTCCCCTCCGCCCTGCAAAGCGACGCCTACGCCGAGTACGTCACCTCCCCCGCGTCCGACCTCGCCCACAAGCCCGCCACCGTCGACCACGCGCGAGCCGCGGGCCTGGCCATGTCGGGGCTGACCGCGTGGCAGTTCCTGATCGACCTCGGGCACGACCACCCGTCGCCGTTCCAGCAGGCCCGGCACAGCCCGATGGCCCTCGACAGCGGGAAGACGGTCCTCGTCAACGGCGCGGCGGGCGGTGTGGGGCACCTCGCCCTCCAGTTGGCCAAGTGGAAGGGCGCCCGCGTCATCGCCGTGGCCTCCGGCGCCCACGAGGCGTTCCTGCGCGAACTCGGTGCCGACGAGTTCATCGACTACACCAAGGACCGGCCAGAGGACACCGTCCGCGACGTCGACCTCGTCCTGGACAACGTCGGCGGTCCCCACAGCAGGCGTTTCCTGCGCACCCTCAAGCGCGGCGGGGCCCTCTACCCGGTGTACTTCGGCGAGTTCGACGACGAGGAGAACGCGCGGCTCGGCGTCACGGTCACCGCGACCCAGGTCCGCGCGAGCGGCGCACAGCTCGCCGAACTCGCCGGGCTGCTCGCCGACGGCACGATCGACGTGGCGATCGACAGCACCTTCGCGCTCAAGGACGCCCAGGCGGCCCACGAGCGGGCCGCCAAGGGACACCTGCGGGGCAAGATCGTGCTGACCGTCGCATGAGCGTGACGGCCGCCCCCGGCTGGGGAAGCGCTCACCTCGCCGCGATCGTCCCAGGGGCGGTCGCCCTCGCCCCCGCCGAGCAGTTCGCCGTCCACCAGGTGCTGGTCCGCTACGCCTTCGCCCTCGACCAGCGGGACCTGACGGCACTGGGATCGGTCCTGACCGAGGACGCCACGTGGGCGTTCACGATCGCGGGCCGAAACGACCTCGGGCCCGTCGCCGGACGCGCGGCGATCCTCGAGTTCGTGCGGGAGGCGATCGACGCGGAGACCGACCAACGACGGCACAACCTGGTCAACGTGGTCATCCGCAGCGCGGACGCCACAACGGCGCTGGCGCAGGCCTACCTCCTGCTCACGTCGAACGCGGGCGGGCGCGCGAACGTGATCGCGACCGGCTTCTACACCTTCCGGCTCGAGCGCTCCGAGGGTGAGTGGCGGATCGCCGACCTGTTCCTCGGCACCGACAACGCCTGGTAGCGCGCCGACGGCGGCTGCCACACCCGCTCAGTCCACCCGGTAGGCACCTCCGGTGGGCAGCACGGTCAGGTACCGCGGCGCGAGCGAGCACGCGGCGGTGATCGCGGCCCGGATCGGGCGCACCGCGCTCGCGTCCGCCAGCACCACGACGGGGCGGCCTGGTTCGTCCACCAGCGCGCAGGCGCCGTGGGCTCCCGCGGCCAGCGCCGCCTCGACCACCGCGTCCTGTTCCGGGTCGCGGTGCTGGGCCCGGTGGTACCCCGTCAGCGCGCGGCCGAGGTCGTCGTCCAGGACCGTGGCGCGCACCAGCGGAAGCGGAGGACCGCGGCGGATGCGGGTGTCGACCACCAGCAGCCGCCGTCCCGACTCCGCCAGGTCGAACGGCACCAGGTCGCCGTCGTGGCCGAGCGCCCGTCCCGCCTCGCCGCGGAACACGGGCTCCGAATCGGCCACCACGGCGATCAGGTCCTCAATGGACAGATCCGGCCGGTGCAGGTCCCGCAGCGCCAACGCGGTCGCGCACGCCAGCGCGGTCGCCGCGGCCAACCCGGAGCCGCGCGGCAGGTCCACGCTGCACAGCAGGGTGGCACCACCGCGCACGCCGATCTTCTCGGCCACCGCGGCGATCGGCTCGGCCCACGGCGGCACCGTGCCCTCCCACAGCGAGGCCCGCTCGGCCGGGCGGTTGATCGACGCGAGTTCCAGCACGCCGTCGTCCCGCCGCTCCCCCGCCACGATCGCGCCCCAGCGGGCGCAGACAGCGAGCGAGCGGGGGTGCCCGGCCATCAGGGTCACCGTCCCCGGCGCGTACCAGACACCCCCGGCCGGGCGGCCGAACACCTGCCGGAAGGCGTGCGGGACCAGCCTGAGTTCCGGCGCCACCTCCGGGCGGTCGGCGATGTCGGTCACGGCTGTTCCTTGCGGGCCAGGACGCGGTAGGCGTTGCCCCGGTCGCCGCGACGGGACAGGGTCCGGTTGACGACCCGGTCCAGCAGCCCGGCGACGATCAGCAACGGGATGCCCGCCGTCCACACCACGGCGCCGCGCACGGCGGCGAACGGGACCTTCCGGGGTCGCCACGGCGAAGGTGACCGGGGTGCGAGCAGGGCGAGGAACAGGAAGCTCGACACGACGAAGTCGTTGTTCGAGTGGGCTTTCCCGCGTTCCTCGGCGACGGGGGTCAGGCCGCGCTCGGCCAGCGCCGCCTTCAGGTTGGCGATCGGCATCATGTGCTGGTGCTGCGGCTGGAACCACGGCATCCAGTACCGGCCGAACAGCCTGCCCAGTCGCCACTCCGGATCGGGCAGCTCGATCAGCAGGTAACCGCCGTCCGGCAGGAGGTCCGCCGCGAGGTCCAGCTCGTCCCACGGGTCGCGGGTGTGCTCCAGGTAGTGGTGCATGCTGATCACGTCGTACCGGTCGCGCAGCTCACCCGCGAAGTCCTTGAAGCTGCCCCGGTACGCGGTGTCGATCCAGCCGAGCCGGGCGGCGTCCTCGATCGCCGCGCCCTGGTCCAGGCCGTCGAAGCTGGTCTCCGGCAGGATCTCCTTGGCACCGCGGCAGAAGTGGGCGTGCCCGGACCCGACGTCCAGCCACCGCTCCGGCGTGGTGAACGGCCGCACCATGCGGGCCCGGTCGTGGTACGGCTCGGCCTTGCCGGAGAACACCGCCTCGGCCGCGTTCGCCCCGGACCCGTCGTAGAAGTCGCGGTAGTAGAAGTCCAGGCCCTCCTCGGTGAGGCGCGGGTTCTGCCAGACGTGGCCGCAGTCGACGCAGCGGTCCATGGTGAACTCGCCGGGCTTGAGCTGCACCAGGTCCGTGCTGCGCACCCACCCCACGTGCGAGGCCGAGCCGCAGGACGGGCAGGTGTCGCGGCGGGGTTCGAGGAACCGCTCCACCCCGAGCGCGATCTCCGCCTCGTAGGCCGGGGCGGCGGACCGCACGTACTCGTCGCGCTCCCGCTCCTGCGTGGAACGCCAACGGCTGCCCAGCGTGCGCGCCCACAGGTAGGGCGTGCGCACCGGCCGGAGCAGCGCGGCAACCAGCAGGTCCCTGGGGCGCAACGGTGTTCCGGCGAAGACCAGGACCGGGTGGGCGCAGTAGGCAACGGCCGCCACCAGTCCCCACGGCGTCAGGAGCACGGCGCCCACGACCGCCAGGTAGCCGATCACCGACCCGGCCACCCACAGCGCGGGCCTCTTGCCCAGTTGCCGCAGGCGAGCGGCCCGCGTCGTCAGGTCGTACGGGCCCGCCACCAGGCCCGGCGCGACGGCCAGGTCGACGGCGGCGCCCTCGTGGTCCTTGACCCGGCGGGCGAACGCCACGAACTCCGTCGGGTCGCCGACGTCCGGCGTGCCGTCGACCGCGTCGGCACGACAGCGCATCGCCTGGGACGCGCTGATCCCCCGCGTCCACCGGTCGGCGCGGTAGGTCTTCGGGTCCACCGCGCCGAGCAGGTCCAGCGCGGCCACCACCGGCAGGTCGGGCGGGACCAGGTCGACCAGCGCGAGGTCGTCGGCGTGCCCGACGTCGGCGGGGAGGTCGACGCCGACCGCCGTGAACTCCACGTGCTCGCTCGACGCGCCACCTCGTGCGAGCACGGTGAGGCTCGCCGCCCGCGAGCGCAGCCGCAGCGCGTCCAGCACGACGAACAACACCACCAACACCGTGAGGGCCAACGGGATCACGCCACCACCGCCTCCAGATGATCGGCCGCGGTCGACGCACCGCCCGCGGCCTGGAACGACTGCTGCACCCGACGGGCCGCCTCGGCGTAGCCGGGCCGGTCCAGCACTTCCTCCAGCGCGCCGCGGATCTCCGCCGCGCGCACCCTGCCGTAGGTCAGCCGGATCCCGGCTCCCGCCGACACCACCTGGTCGGCGATCATCGGCTGGTCGTCGCGGATCGGCGCGACCACCAGCGGCAGGCCGTGCGCCAGCGCCTCGCACACCGTGTTGTGGCCGCCGTGCGACACCACCGCGTCCAGGTGCGGCATCAGCTCCAGTTGCGGCACCCGTTCCGCGAGCAGCACGTGGTCCGGTGCTCGGGTCAATGAGCCCGGCGGTCCGACAACCACCACCTGCACGCCGCGCAGGTCCGCGACGGCGTCGGCGACCTCGCCGAAGAACCGCTCCCCCGCGGCGCCGTTGAGGGTGCCGAGCGACACCAGCACCCGCCGCTGCCCGTCCGCGAGCCAGTGCCACGGGAAGTCGGTGCGGTTCGGCCGGTGGCTCAGCGCGGGGCCGGTGAACACGTAGTGGTCGGGGAACCCGTTGCCCACCAACGCGGAGGAGGTGAACACCAGCACCAGGCGCTCGGAGAAGCGGATGTCCGGAGTGGACCGCCCGACGACCTCGTGCACCAGGTCCTCGATCTGGGCGTCGACCCACGCCTCCACCTTGGGCAGGGACTTGAGCGGGCGGAACAGCTCGGCGGGTGTGCTGGCCGAGGTGACCCACGGCGTCGCGGTGCGGTGGGCGACCAGCGGCCCGGCCAGCGCCTGCTGGTCGGCCACCAGGACGTCCGGAGCGAACTCGCGGACCGCCGCCTCGACACCGGGCACCATGGCGCGGGCGAGCGGGATCATGAAGTCCTGCCAGAAGAACTTCACCACCGCCATCCCGCGCAGCCCCAGCCAGTGCTGTCGGGCGTCCTGGATCCGCTGCTCCAGCTCGTCGTCCAGCGCGGGCAGGACACACGCTCCCTGGGGCAGCAGCGTCCGCAGCGTCGCGGGGTGCCCGACCCAGGCGACCTCGTGCCCCCGGTCCGCCAGCTCGCCGCCGACCGCGACGGTCGGGTTGATGTGACCGACCAGCGGCGGCACGACGAACAGGTAGCGGCTCATCCGCGCAACCAGGCGAGCACGGTGGCCAGCAGGTCGTCGGTGGCTTCGCGGAGGACCGTGTGGCCGAGTCCGGGGATGATGTGCAGCGTGCAGTCCGGGAGGTGCGCGGCGAGTTCCGCGGCGGCGCCGATCAGCTCGGACTCCGCGCCGAACACCCCGAGCACCGGGCAGGCGACCGCGCGCAGGTCCTCTTCGGACAGTGGCGGTCCCGAGCCGACGTCGTCGATCAGCGTCGTGCCGTTGAGCAACGCGCCCGCGTTGCCCGCGAGCCGGGAGATCTTGCGCTGCCCCAGCGCGGTCAACTGCTCCTGGGTCCTGTCGAACTCCAGGCCGAGCGCGGCGACGCTGAGCGTGTTCACCATGTCCTCGAACCACAGCTCGCCCGCCGCGCCGCCGCAGGCCGCCTCCACCAGCACGACGCCCGCCACCCGGTCCGGCGCGAGCAGGGCGGCGCGCATCGCGACGACCCCGCCGTAGCTGTTGCCCAGCAGGTGGACCGGCTCGTGGACACCCAGCTCGTCGAGGATGGCGACGAGGTCGCGCGCGCCGTCCAGCGGGGTGTAGCCGGAGTCCGGGCGGGCCGACATCCCGTGGCCGCGCAGGTCGAACAGGATCGTGCCGATGTCCCGCGCGGCGAGCGGCGCCGCCAGCGTGTAGTAGAAGCTGGACAGGTTGTCCATCACCAGGCCGTGCACGAACACCACGGTCGGACCGGTCGTCGGGCCCAGCCGCTGCACGTGGAAGCGCGTCCCGCGCGCCAGGACGTCAGCCACGGCCGGTGGCCAGCCCGACGCTCGCCTCGATGTGGTCGACGAGCCTGCCGACGGACATCGCCATGATCTCGTCGATGTCCATGTCCGCCAGGAACCCGACCAGGTCCACCCGGTCGCCGTAGTGGCGGCGGAGCCGGTCGGCCAGCGCCACGAACTCGATGCTCTCCAGACCGAGGTCGTCGCTGAACGTGGTGTCGCGGTCGACCTCGATCCCCAGCAGGACGTCCGGGCCCACGACCTCCTCGATCAACCTCACCAGCTCGTCCAGCACGGCGTCAGCCATCTCGTCCTCCTCCTCGGTTCGGCGTCCACGTCACCACGCCGGACTCGGTGATCTCCAGGGAGCCGTCCCCGACGATCGCCGCCGCGCGGCCCGCGCTCGACGGCCGGTTCGGGTCCACGGCGTCCGCCACCACGACGGGCGGGACCGCGAAGGCCCCGCGCACCCGGTCGTCGGCGGTGACGGTCAGCTCGGCGGGGTGGATCGAGCCGACACCCCGGTGCCACAGCCAGTCGCGGGCCGCGTCCTTCACCGCGATGACCCGCAGCAGCCACCGGCGCTGGGCGCGGACGTCCAGCCGCCCGTAGTGGTCGCGTTCGGTCGCGCACAGGTACCGGCGCATGATCAGGTCGCGGGTCGCGCTGTCCTGCCAGTTCTCCACGACGGTGACCCAACCGCCGTCCTCCGGCCGTGCCAGCGCTTCCGTTCCCGGACGGAGCTTGACCTGCCAGATGCGGTCGTCGGTGGTGAAGCGCCGCGTGGTCCAGCCGGTGATCCGGCACCACAGGGCGCCGTCGGACCACAGCTCGGCGTCCGCCCGCATCTCGGTCGCGGTGACCTCGCGGATCCACGCGGTGCACCGGACCGGGCCGGTCGGTGGGGGCCCGTGGAACTCGACGGCCCCGATGCCCGTCGGCAGCACGGTCTGGTCGACGTCGCGGCAGACCTGCATCCAGTGGCCGATGAGCTGGCCCGCGCTGTCCAGCAGCGCTCCCGGCGCGGGCAGCGGCGTCAGCGTGCCGGTGATCCCGTTGTCCGCCAACGACTCGATCTCCGCGACACCGGCGAACCGGGGCCCGTGGAACATCCAGCCGTCCCGGTAGAGCTGCTCCGCGCTGACCGGCGCGGGACGCACGCCCTCCAGCGGAGTGGTCACCAGCTCCTCGGGATCGGCGTAGCGGCCCACCCGGACCACGCCCTCGGCGAAGTCGCCGACCCGGACGTGCACGCGGGTCGGGTCCACGACCCGCGCGGTGATCACGGCGTCGGTGGCGGGCAGGACGCACAGCCAGCGCTTCGCCCGCACCGCCTCGAACCCGGTCACGGTGCCGTCGGCCACGCGCAGCGCGGCGTCGGCGAACACCTCCAGCAGTCCGGTGGCGGGCACGATCGGGAACCCGTCCGACAGGTCCGGCCAGTCCTCGGCCTGCGGGAACACCGAGTGGTCCACGAGTTCCGGCATGGTGCGCAGCGAGAACTCGCGGCGGAACTCGACCTCGCGGGGACGAGTCGGGACCAGCGCGTCGGCGACCTGCCGGGCCACGTCGTTGGTGTGCGCCAGGAGTGCGGTGACCGACGCGGCCACCGGCGACGCCGGGTCGATCGCCGGGGCCGGGAGCCGGTCGGACAGCGCGTCCAGCCGGATGGCGGGCACGCCGAGCGGCAGCCGCACCCCGGTGCGGGTGGTCCCCTGCTTCAAGCCGAACGCCCACAGCGCGGCCGCCGCGCGCTCCGCGGAGTCCGCGGTGACCGCCAGGTGTTCACGGTCGCCGAGCGTGTCCTCGACGAAGCCGGTCAGCGTGCCGGGTCCAATTTGAACGAACGCGCGGAACCCCGCGTCGTGCATCCGGTCGACCAGCGGCCGGAAGCGGACGGGCTCCACCAGGTGCCGCAGCACCAGGTCGCGGATCGCCGCGGCGTCGGCGGGCATCGGGGCCAGCGACGTCGCCGACCACACCGGCACGCTCGGCGCGTGCACGGGCAGCGCGTCGACGATGGCGCGGGCGGCCGCGAGGTGCGGTGCCAGCGCCGGGGAGTGGAACCCGGTGCGGAACGGCATGACCTGGGCCAGGACCCCGCGGGCGCCGAGGTGCTCGACCGCGGTGGCGAGTTGGTCGGCCGGACCGCAGATGACCGACTGGTGCGGGCAGTTGTCGTGGCTGACGGTGACCTCGGTCGTGCCGCTGTCGTCCAGCGCGGCCTGGGCGACCTCCGCCGAGCAGCCCAACGCCGCGTAGCCGACGTCGGCCACCGCGATCGTGCCCGGCCGGAGCGCGTCCACGAACTCGTCGATCGTCGGGTAGATCCCCGCGACGACCATCGCGGTCCACTCCCCCATGCTGTGCCCGGCGAGCGCACCCGGCACGATGCCGAGCGCGGTCAGCTCGCGGGCGGCGCGGCGGCCGGACCGCAGCAGCGCGAGCGCGTGGTCCACCACCGAGTCGGCCCCCGCCCGTTCACCGGTGCCGCGCTGCTCGAAGCCGGGGAACAGGAACGCGACCTGGTCCGGCGCGGAGATCACCGGCTTGGGGGCGAACCAGATGTCGTGCCGCCCGGTCCACGCGCGGCCCCGTGCGACGACCTTCCTGGCGAGGTCGAGCTTGCGGGCGTCCGGGTTCCAGACGGCCAGTCGGCAGCCGCGGTCGGCGGTCGAGTTGCGGCCTTGCTCCAGGTCGCGTTCGAGGTCCCGCACGGTGTCCGCGGCGAACATCAGCACCGACGTCCGCGGCGAGGTCCGGAACGTCTTGGCGCGCCTCGGTTCCTCGATCACGACGTGCGCGTTGATGCCGCCGAAGCCGAAGGCGTTGACCACCGCGCGGCGCGGGCCCGGCGAGTCCCACTCGCGGGTCGCCCGCAGCGGTTCGAACCGGGTGCCGTCCAGCGCGGGGTGCGGCTCGTCGATGCCGAGCGTCGGCGGCAGGGTCGCGTGGTACACCGACAGCGCGGCCTTGATCAGGCCCGCCATCCCGGCCGCGGGCATGGCGTGGCCGATCATCGACTTCACCGTGCCGAGGCCGATCGGGCTGCCGCCCGGTCCGAACGCGCCGATCATCGTGGCCAGCTCGGCCGCGTCCCCGGCGGGGGTGGCGGTGCCGTGGGCCTCGATCAACCCGACGGCGCCGTCGGCACGGGGGTCGAGCCCGGTCTCGTCCCACGCCCGGCGCACGGCCAGGAGCTGTCCGTCCGGGTTCGGCGTCATCAGGCTGGTGGCCCGGCCGTCGCTGGCCGTCCCGACCCCGCGGATCACCGCGTAGACGCGGTCACCCGCGGTCAGGGCGTCCTCCAAGCGCTTCAGCACGACCATGCCGACGCCCTCGGACAGCAGGGTGCCGTCGGCGGACCGGTCGAACGGCCGGATCCGCTCGGTCGGGCTCAACGCGCGCAACTGCGTGAAGACGCTCCACAACGTCGGGTGGTGGCAGACGTGCACGGCGCCCGCGATCATCGCGTCGCAGCGCCCGGAGGCCAGCTCGCGCACCGCCTGCTCGACGGCCACCAGACCGGACGCGCACGCGGCGTCCACCGTGTACGCCGGGCCGCGCAGGTCGAACCGGTTCGCGATCCGGGACGCCGCCAGGTTCGGCACCAGTCCGATGGACGCCTCCGGCTGGTCCGGACCGAGCCGGT
This sequence comes from Umezawaea endophytica, assembly GCF_025061645.1. GTDB lineage: Bacteria > Actinomycetota > Actinomycetes > Mycobacteriales > Pseudonocardiaceae > Umezawaea > Umezawaea endophytica. Next base: position 480,047 of record NZ_JANYMP010000003.1, read on the forward strand.
CGCGGACCGCCTCCCGAACGCCGCGCAGCGACGACTCGGGCAGGCCGGGGAACAGGTCCCGGACGACCGACGTCACCTGGTCGGCGAGCTGCACGCGCTGGTCGAGGCGGGCGCAGCCGGGCGTGAGGTACCCGCCGCGCCCGACCACCACGCCGATCCTGGCCCGGTCCGGCAGCGCGGACTCGCCGCCCGCGTCCGCTATCGCCTCCGCCGCGGTGCTCAGCGCGAGGAGCTGGTCCGGCTCCGCGCCACCCACCGTGGACGGCATGATGCCGAACCCGGCCGGGTCGAACGTCGCCAGCTCGTCGAGGAAACCGCCGCGGCGGCAGTAGAACCGGTCGCTCGACACCGCGTCCGGCCGGTAGTACGTCGCCGGGTCCCACCGGGTGGGCGGGATGGTCGTCAGCGCGTCGACCGAGCCGACGATGTTGCGCCAGAACGCCCGCGCGTCGGGAGCGCCGGGGAACAGCGCGCCGAGCCCGACGATCGCGATGTCGGTGCTCACCCCTCGCATCGGTAGACCACCTGGACGTCCTCCCGGCGGCCGAGCGCGAGTTCCCGCAGCAGGGCAGCGACGCCCTGGCCGGGGTCGATCAGCGGCACGCCGCGGCGCGCGTACTCCTGGGCCAGCTCGGGCGACACCATGCCCGCGCCCGCCCACGGCCCCCAATCGACGCTGACCACGCGGGCCGCGGTCTGCGTCGACCAGAACCGCGCCATCCGGTCCAGCGCGTCGTTGGCCGCCGAGTAGTCCGCTTGGCCGCGGTTGCCGTGCACGCCGCTGACGCTGCCGAACAGCACCAGGAACGACAGCTCGTCCGGCAGGTTCGCGGCGAGCGCCTGGGCGCCGGAGACCTTCGTGTCGTAGACCCGTGCGAACGACTCCGCGTCCTTGTCGATGATCAGCCGGTCGTCGAGCACGCCTGCGCCGTGCACGACCCCGTCGACGCGGCCGAAGCGGGCGGTGACGTCGGCCAGCACCGCGCGGACGGCGTCGGCGTCCTGCACGTCGCACTCGTGGTAGCGCACCGAGGACGCGGTGGAGCGCAGGCGTTCCAGGGTCTGACGGACCTCGCGTTCGGCGAGCACCTGCCGGGCGCGCGCGGCGACGGTGTCGCGGTCCCGCACGCCGCTCTCGATCAACGCGCGCCGCACACCGGCTTCGTCCGGCGCGGTCGCGGTGAGCGAGTCCTCCGACCGGGAGGGCGCGGGTGTCCGGCCGATCAGCTCGATGTGGCAGCCCGTCGCCTCGGCGAGCGCGATGGCGGTGAGCGCGGTGATGCCCTTGGCTCCACCGGTGAGCAGCACGACGCCGTCCGCGTCCAGGCCGGGCACGGCGGGTTCGCCTGCCAGGTCGACCGGCCGCAGCTCGATGGCGTGCCGCCGCCCGCCGAGGTGCCCGACCACCGGCGGACCGTCCTTCGTGGACAGTTCGGCCAGCAGCGCGGTGGCGATGACCCGGTGGCTCTCCTTCGGGTTGACATCCACCGCGCGGACCAGGAGGTCCGGGTACTCCAGCGCGGCGGTCCGGACCAGGCCGTGCAGCCCGATGTCCGGCGGCAGCGGGTCGGCGCCCGCGAGGCCGGGTGGCGGCTCGGCCGGGGCGTCGCCGAAGCCGAACGTGCCGCCCGCCGCGGTGACCACGACGATGCCGATACCGCCGAGAAGGCAGGTCCTCACCTCCTCGTAGGCCTCGGGGAGCCGAGCGCCCAGCCGCACCACGAAGTCCACTCCGGACACGTCGTCGGGGAACACGGGCGCGGTGCGCGGCGTGCCGCCGTGCCGTTCGACCAGGTCGGCCAGCTCCAGTCCGATGCCGTTGTCGTCGACGACGAGCACCGTGCGACCGGCGATGGCGTCCAGCGGCCCGACCTCCCCGCAGGGCACGACCTCCGGCAGCAGCCTCACCGGCCGCCCGGACGGTTCCGCCGGTACTGCCGGAGTGGCCCCGAACCAGCCGACGATGCCCTCGATCGTCTTGATCCGCGCCAGTTCGTCGACCGAGGTGCCGGTCATCCCGAGCGTCGCCGCCAGTTCGCCGATGATCTCGGTGCGCTTGATCGAGTCGATGGACAGGTCGGCTTCCAGGTCCAGCCCCGGATCGAGCATCTCCGGCGGGTACCCGGTGCGGGCGCTGATGGTCCGCAGCACGACCAGGCCGACGTCCAGGTCCTCGGCCGGGGTGTCGACCACCACCGGCTCGGGGGCGGCGACGATCTCCGGCCGGACGGTCACCGGTGCGGGCGGCGCGGGCACGGACCCACCGGGGTCGAGGTAGCTCAGCAGCACGTCGCGCTGCGCGGACACCGCCTCGCGCATGCCGTCCAGGAACTCCTTGACGATCGCGTCGCGGCTGATCGCCGGTCCGGTCACCGCGGAGAGCCGCGGCGCCTCACCGGCCGGTCGCAGTCCGCCCGGCAGCGCGTGGCCGTTGCTGTCCCGCACGAGTCCTCCATCGACGAACCAGGTCGGCTTCGGCCGGACCGCCACCGCGGCCTTGGCCCGGCCGGTGAACAGCGGCGCGGGGTCGATCGGCACACCGGCGACGGCCAGCTCCGCCAGGGCGTGCAGCAGGGTGCGGACGCCGTGCTGACCGGCGGCGTCGCACCGCACGGCGACGAACGGCCGGTCACCGAGGATCTGCCGGACGAACCCGGTGAGCACCCCACCGGGCCCCGCCTCGACGAAGACCCTGGCGCCCGCGGCGTACATGGACTCGATCTGGTCGACGAACCGGACCCGCCCGGCGAGCTGCGCGGCCAGGCTCTCCTTGACCGTCCCGGTCCCGTGCGGCCGAGCGTCCACATTGGACCAGACGGGGATGCGCGGCGCGCCGAACTCCTGCGCGGCCAGCACGTCCGCGAACCGCTCCCGCGCGGCGGCCATCAGCGGGCTGTGGAACGCGGCGGCGACCGGGATCGCGCGCACGGACAGGCCCGCGGCGGACAGGTCGGCCATCGCCTCGTGCACTGCCTCGGTCGGCCCGGAGATCACCACCTGGTGGTTCGAGTTGTGGTTGGCCACCACGACCGGAGCGCGCAGCAGCGGTTCGACCTGCTCCAGGGTGGCCGACACCGCGGCCATCGTGCCGGGCTCCTCCCCCACCGCGTCGGTGATCGCCTCGGCGCGCGCCGCGCTGAGGTCGAGGAGCTGCTGCGGGTCGAGCACCCCGGCGGACGCGAGCGCGACCAGTTCGCCGTAGCTGTGGCCACCGGCCAGGTCCGGCCGGACGCCGAGCGTGCCGAGCAGTTCGGTGACCGCGAGGCCGGCGATGCCCAGCGCGGGCTGGGCGACACGGGTGTCCGTGACGGCCGCGCGCTGCCGTTCGGCGTCGGCGGGGGTGAGCGCGACGGGCGGGAACATCACGTCCTCGTACCGCCCGCCGGAGAGCCGGAGCGCCGACTGCAACCGGGGGAACGCGGTGAACAGGTCGAGCAGCATGCCCGGCCGTTGACTGCCCTGTCCGGGGTGCAGGAAGGCGACCTTCGGCGCCGGTCCGACCTCCGGGCGCAGGCGGACCGCGTCGGAGGCGCGCCACGCCTGGACGTCGGCGAGCGCCGCCGTGAGCGAGGCCCGGTCCTCCACGACCGCCGTCGCGTGCACCGGCTGTCCCGGCGCGGCGGCGGCCGCCGCGGCGGCCAGGTCGCGCAGCGGGGTCCGCGGATCGACGGCCAGCCTGGCCACCTCGGCCGCCACCCGTTGCGCGGCGGCCCTGTCCGCGCCGCGGAACACGAACAGCTCGGCGGGCCAGACCTGCACGCCGTGCGCGGGCTCGTCCGCGCCGTCGTAACCGGACAGCACGGTGTGGAAGTTGGTGCCGCCGAAGCCGAACGCGCTGACCCCGGCGGTGCGTTCGGCGGGCGGCACGGCCCAGGTGCGCGTGCCGAAGGCGAACGGGCTGGTGTCCGCGTCCCAGTACCGGTTGGGCTCGGTGACGTGCAGCGTGCCGGGGCGCACCCCGGTGTGCACGGCCCGCGCCGCCTTGATCACGCCCGCCAGACCGGCCGCGCACTTGGTGTGCCCGATCTGCGACTTCACCGAGCCGATCGTGCAGCCGCCCGCCGGGACCCCGGCCTCGGTGAACAGCTCGGTGAGGGCGGCGAGTTCGGTCCGGTCGCCGACGACCGTCCCGGTGCCGTGCGCCTCGACCAGGCCGACCGATTTCACCGGCACCCCGGCGGACCGGTAGGCCCGTTGCAGGGCACGGCGTTGGCCCTCGGCGCGCGGCGCGGTCAGGCCGAGCGACCGGCCGTCGCTGGACGCGCCGATGCCCTTGATCACCGCGTAGACCCGGTCGCCGTCGCGTTCCGCGTCGGCCAACCGCTTGAGCACGACGCACGCGACACCCTCGCCGAGCGCGATGCCGTCGGCGGACGAGTCGAACGTGGCGCACCGGCCGGTGGCCGAGAGCGCGTGCACCGAGGCGAACATCTGGTAGTCGTGCGCGCTGTTGTGCAGGTCGACCGCGCCGCACAGGACCATGTCGCTGGTGCCGCCGACGAGTTCCTTGCAGGCCACGTCGAGCGCCGCGAGGCTGGACGCGCACGCGGCGTCCACCGTGTAGTTGGCGCCGCCGAGGTCTAGCCGGTTGGCCACGCGACCGGCGATCACGTTGCCCAGCACGCCGGGGAAGGAGTCCTCGGTCAGCCTCGGCAGGTACTCGTCGAGTTCGGCGGGCGGCGCGCCGTCGTAGAGCGCGGGCAGCGAGGAGCGCACGGTGTAGGCGTTAGCGAGGTCGGCGCCCGCCTCGGCGCCGAAGATCACCGAGGTGCGCTCGCGGTCGAACACGCGGGTCCGGTAGCCCGCGTCGGCCAACGCCTGCGCCGCCACCTCCAGCGCGAGGAGCTGGGCGGGCTCGATGGACGTCAGCGAGGTCGGCGGGATGCCGTAGGCCAACGGGTCGAACGCGACGCGCGGCAGGAACCCACCTCGCCGGTAGGGACTTCCGTGCCGGTCGGGGTCCCAGCGGTCCGGCGGCACCTCGGTGATCGCGTCGGTGCCCGCCAGCACGGCCGACCAGTACTCGGCGACGTCCTGCGCACCGGGCAGGATCGTGGCCATCCCGACGATCGCGACGTCCAGCGGTTCGGCGGGTGACGCGCCGGGCTCGACGAAGTCGGCGCAGCGGTCCGCCAGCAGCTCCCCGGAGGTCACCTGGCGGTGCAGCGTGGCGATGTCGGTGCGCTCCGCGCGCAGCGTGGCGACCTGGCCGATCATGAACATGCCCGACCGGCGCTGCTCGTCGGCGTCCACGTCGACCAGCTCGGACCCGGTGCGCACCAGTCCGCGGCTGGCGATCCGCAGGCGGCCGAGGTTCAGCCGCTCCAGGCGTTGCCACTTCTCCTGCCGGGGCAGTTCGGCGAGCTGCTCGCGCTCCTGTTCGAAGGCGTCCACGTAGGACGTCCGGGCGCAGCGGGTGCTGTGCCCCGGCGAGGTCTCCAGCAGCACGGTCTCCGCGCACTCCACGGCGACCTGCTGGAAGACCGGCAGGATCGCGCCGTGCCGCACGGCCTCCTCGGTGAACAGGTACGCCGTGCCCATCAGCACGCCGATCGCCGCCCCGCGCGCGGCCAGCGGCGCGCTGAGCGCGGACACCATCGCGGCCGAGCGCTCGTCGTGGACGCCGCCCGCGAACAGCACGCTCACCTCGCCGAGCACCGGCCCGCGAGCCCGCAGCACGTCGATCTGCTGCTGCCACAGCGTGAAGCTCGACCGGGGGCCGGTGTGGCCGCCGCACTCCCAGCCCTCGAACACGAACTTGCGGGCGCCCTCGTCGAGGAACCGGCTCAGCAGCGCGGGCGACGGGACGTGCAGGAACGCCTCGATCCCCGCCGCCTCCAGCTCCCGCGCCTGCGCCGGGGTGCCACCGGCGACCACCGCGTAGCGCGGCTTCACCCGGTGCACGGCGGCGAGCTGCGCCGCGCGCACCTCGGGATCGGCGAACCCGAGGACCCCGACTCCCCACGGCCGGTCGCCGAGCCGCAGCGCGGTCTCGTCGAGCAGGGTCGCGGTCTGCGCGCCGTCCATCAGCGCGAGCGCGAGGAACGGCAGACCGCCGCCCGCGGCCACCGCCTCGGCGAACGCGGGCTGGTCGCTCACCCTGGTCATCGGGCCTTGCGCGACCGGGTACCGGAGGCCGGGAATCCGCAGGCACAATGGCCCGTTCTCGCGCAACGACGGGTGTTCGACGGCCAGCGCGAGATTACCTCGGATGGCGGCACGAATACCCACCACAACACCACCCGCGGTCGCGTACGAGTGCCGTAACGATTCCGCGAAAGCGCCGTCCTGACCGATCTCGACCGTTTTGTCGGCCAATCCTCTGCGCACGAGTACACGCCGACCTGCGACAACGGCGGTTTCACTGCCGTCCATCGCTTCGAGAGCACTGGCGAGTTCTCCGGAAAGCCGTTCGGCGACCTCGGCGACGAGAGCGAACTGACCGTCCAGCACCACTCCGGCGGCACCTCCCGCGACCGCCGCGGCGGCGGTGTCCGGCCCGATCCCACCGGCCGCCCACACCGGCGAGTCGATCTCCGCGAGCACCTGTTGCAGGAGGACGAACGTGGTCGACCCACCGACCCGGCCGCCGGACTCACAGCCCTTGGCGATCACACCGTCCACGCCGTACTCGACCGCGGCACGCGCCTCGGCGACCGAGGTGACCTCCGCCAGCACCCGCCGGTCACCCAGGTCATCCCGTTGCGGTGCAAAGGTTTCCAGGTCCACGACGACGGTGTCGACCAGGTCGGGCAGCGGCACCGGACATGGCTCGACCAGCCGCACGCCGAAGGGTCGCCGCAGTCGCCGGACCACGAGGTCCAACTCGGCAGCCGCCACGGTCGCATCACGACCGAGGTCGAGCACTCCAAGCCCACCGGCCCGCCCGACGGCGATCACCAGGGCGGCGTTCGGCTCGGCGAACGGACTGGCACCGAGCACGAGGTCACGTTCGGACAGCGCGTTCACTGGGTCTCCTCCTCAACCATGCAGGGTTGGACGAGAAAGGAAATCAGCATTCTTCAGTTGAGCTTGTTCATCTTTAGGACACATGCGGGAAACCGGGTTACCGCACCGAGTCAGAACATTCCTACCGCCCGGTACGGTCACTCAGCGGTCACCGTACGCACAAATTCCGGCGCCGTCCACACCCCTGTGAAAAGTTCTCACGTATGACGATGGAACCGACCGGGCAGGACAGCCCGAACGGCCGCCCGGACTAGTCCGAGTGGCCGTTGGCTGTTTTGGTGAATCAAGAACCAGGAAGCGGGCTCACGCCGTTGGTGAGAGCACGTCGGAGGTCAGGACGCGGTCGAGCGCGGCCCGGCCCGCGGGTCCCCAGGCGGGCTTGCCACCGGGAAGACCCCGGTCCCCGTTCTGCCCCATGAGGATGAGGAAGAGGCTCTTCATCGCCGCCAACCCGCGGGCGCGTCGAATGGTCGCCTCGTCCGCGTGCGCGTACACCTCGAAGAACCGCGAGACCGAGCCCGCGGGGAGCAGCAACCAGGCGGCCGCGAGGTCCCACGCCGGATCGCCCGCGAACAGGGCGTCGAAATCGATCACGCCCGAGAGCGTCCCGTCCGAGACGACGACGTTCGCGGGGTGGAGGTCACCGTGCAGCCACACCAGCGGGCCCTCCCACTCGGGGGCCGCGGCGGCGTCGGCCCAGACGTCCCGGACCTCCCGGACGTCGGGAGCGAAACCGCCGGGGGCGATGGCCCGCAGGAAGTTCTCGAAGCCACCCGTGCAGTTCTTCGGGTGATCGCCGCGGTCCGCACTGGCGGGCGCCTCAGCGGGGGCCTCCACGTGCAGCGCGCTGAGGAAACCCGCCAGCGCGTCGGCCGCGTGGTCGCCGCGGGTGATCGTGGCGTGGTCGAGCGGCTCGCCGTGCACCCACGTCATGACGCTCCACAGCCTCGGGAAGCGCTCGGACGGTTCGCCGATCCGCGCGGGCGTCGGAACCGGGAGCGGGAGGCGCGGGGCCAACACGGGCAACCACCGGCACTCGTTGCGCAAGAGGTCCGGGGCCTCTTGCGTGCGCGGCATGCGCACGGCCAGGTCGTCCCCGAGGCGCCACATCTGGTTGCCCCAGCCGCCCTCCACCTCGCGGATGGGCAGCCCCGCGAGGTCCGGGTGCTGGTCCTGGAGAAGAGCGCGCACCAACTCTTCGGTGATCTCGATCTTGGGCTCGGTCACGCCGACGCACAGTACCGGGGCCGGGCGGAGCGGACACCCGGACTCCACCACGTCGCAGGGGTCAGGAATGCCGCGCCGACGCCCCTCCGTCCGGCGAACCGGTGAGGTGGGTCAGGGCCGCGGCGTGGAAGTCGTCGACCAGCGGGTTGGGGTCGTCGACGCGGGTCGCGAGCACGACCTGGTACGGCTCCGCGCCCTCGATCGGGACGGTGGTGACGTCCTGGCGCAGGCTACCGCGCTGATCACCCGCGGGCACGACGCCGACGGCCTGGCCGCTCGCCACCAGTTCGAGCTTGTCCTGGAACCCCACGACGACCTCGCCCGCCCCGGCGTGCAGCCTGCTCGGGCTCCACTCGGCGGCCGTGCCGGAACAGGCCACGACCTCCTCGTCGGCGAAGTCGTCCGGCGTGATGGACTCCTTGCCCGCCAAGCGGTGCGAGGTCGGCACGAGCAGCACGCGCGGCTCGTCGTAGAGCACGGTCACCCGCAGCCCGTCGATCGCGAACGGCAGCGGCACCCGCGCGACCAGCGCGTCCACCCGGCGTTCCTGGAGCGCTCCGGCGTCGTGCCAGTCCAGGTGGCGCGTGCGGACCAGCGCGTCCGGGTGGCGGTGGCGCAGGTGCCGCACCGCGGGGGTGATGACGATGTCCTCGACGTACCCGATGCTGATCTCCCGCGCGCCCGCCGCGGCCCGTGCGGTGAGCACCGCCTGGTGCGCGGCCTGGAGCGCGGCCCGCGCCTGCGGGAGGAACGCCCGGCCCGCGTCGGTGAGGCGGGTGCCCTGCGGGGTCCGGTCGAACAGGCGGACGCCGACCTGGTCCTCCAGCCGCTGGATCTGCCTGCTGAGCGAGGGTTGGGCGACGTGCAGCACGGCCGCCGCCCGACCGAAGTTCAACTGCTCCGCCACGACCGTGAAGTAGCCGACCAGCCGCAGGTCGAGGTCCGACCCGCGCACGGGGCCCGTGGTGGGGAAGACGTCCGGCACACCACCGAGGCTACTCCCCCGGCCCGTCATGCGTCCGGTGCATGACGGGGTGCCGAACAGGTCTTGGACAGCCGCCGCCGACGGGTCCTCAATGGAATCACCGGCTCGGTGTCGGGCCGGAATCCGATTGGCACGAAAAGGGATCAGACATGAGCACGTACGACGGCAAGAACGTCGTGATCACGGGTGGCAGCAGCGGGCTCGGCTTCGCCACGGCCCGGCTGCTGGTCGCCGGAGGAGCGCGGGTGCTCATCACCGGCCGCGACCAGGCCGCGCTCGACGCGGCACGGGACCGGCTCGGCGGGGACGTGGTCACCGTGCGGAGCGACGCGGCCTCGCTGGCCGACGTGGACGCGCTGGCCGACCGGGTGAAGTCCGAGTTCGGCACGGTCGACGCCGTCTCGGTGAACGCGGGCATCTCCGGTTTCGCCCCGTTCGAGTCGACCACCGAGGAGTCCTACGACGAGATCCTCGCGGTGAACGCCAAGGGACCGTACTTCACCGTGCAGAAACTGGCCCCGCTGCTCGCCCCCGGCAGCGGCGTGGTGCTCACGACCTCCGTCGTGAACGTCATGGGCTTCCCGATGGTCAGCGCCTACGCGGCGAGCAAGGCGGCACTGCGCTCGATGGCCCGCAGCCTGGCCCGCGAACTGCTGCCCCGCGGTGTCCGCGTCAACGCCGTCAGCCCCGGCCCCATCGACACCGGCATCCTGGAGAAGTCGATGTCGCCCGAGGCCGCCGAGCAGACCAGGTCGCAGATGGCCGCGGACGTCCCCATGCTCCGCTTCGGCGACCCGACCGAGGTCGCCAAGGCGGTGCTGTTCCTCGCTTTCGACGCCACCTTCACCACCGGCGCCGAACTCGCCGTGGACGGCGGCGGCTCCCAACTCTGACCGCCGCGACGGGCAGCCGGTCCCAGCGCTGGAGCGCCACTCCCGGCTGCCCGCGGTGAACGGTTAACGCTCGTGCACCAAGCCGGTCAACTGCTCGATGACGTGCTCAGGTGAGTTCATCGTGCTGATCGCCTTAGCCGCGCTGGCGGCTGCCGTTCGGTGGCTGTCCGAGTTCATGATTCGACGTGCCGCTTCACCGGCGTCGGCCGGGTCGTCGATGACGATCGCGGCACCCTGCGCCGCGACTCGGGCGGCGTTCCACGGGTGGTCGGCGAGAAAAGGCCGGAGGACGAGCGGCAGGCCCGCCGTGAGTGACGCCAGGACCGTGCCGGTGCCACCGGCGGACACCACGAGGTCCACCTCGGGAAGCAGTTTCGCGAGTGTCACGAAGCCGAGGGCGTGCACGCCACCCGCACTGGACGCGGCAGGCAGGTCGGCCGTGTCCACGGTGGCGAGCACGTCGAACCCGGCGGCGTCCACGGCGGACACCATGCTCGCGAGCGCGTCCTGGTCCTCCACCGTCGTGCCCAGCGTGACCAACGCGCGCGGCCGGGACGATCGCTCGGGAATGGACACCGCCGTTCCTTCGCCGTGCTGGTTCAGCGTCGGCCGCAGGGAAATCCGGTCGGCGGCGTGGTGTTCATCCGGGCCGAGCAGGAAGTCGGGGTAGGCGTCGACCAGGGCGATGCGTGCCGACGGGCGCAGGGAGCGCGCTTCGAAGTTCTTCGCCGAACGATCGCGCAACATGGCCGTGAAGTCCGCAGGCAGCGGCGCGCCCACCCTGTGCTCGACCCACGGGATCTCCAGCATCGTCGCGACGAGCGGACCGAGGTAGTCCAACTCCTCGACCACCAGGAGGTCCGGGTCCAGTTTGGTCACCTGGTCCACGGTCTCCTCGACGGCCAGGTCGACCCGCACCCCGGCGAAGTACTCGATCGTGCCCGGACCGGGGTGCGCCGGGTGGGAACCCGTGCGGCGCAACGTTTCCTCGACGTTCGCGGCCACGCCGGGTCCTGCGGGCCAGACCGTGGCCGGAGCCAGCCGAGGCTCCATCTCCTCCGCTGTGACCACCACCGCTTCATGCCCGGCGGCGCGAGCGGCGTCGAGCAACGGCATCATCGGCAGCAGATGACCGGTCATCGGGTTCCCGGTAAACGCGATACGCATTGTTCCCCTTTGAAAGCTTCCCCTGAACTCGTCTCCCGACGTCACGCTAGCGAGCAGTGCTTGAAGGTTCAAGTGATCCGGTTCGCGCCGGCCAAGACACGCCACCGGCGATCAGCGCCTGACCGGACAGGTAGGTCAGCATCACCCAGAAACCCGGTGCGGGCGGGTTGTACCACTCGGCGAAGGCGTCCAGCGCGATCAGCCCGTCGGACACGAAGAACAGCGCGCCGCCGACCGCCACCAGCCGGTTGACGCCGGTCGCCAACACCGCCATCAGCGTCAGGCACAGGCCGTAGACGATCACCGGGACGAGCAGTCCGCCCGCACCCGGCGCGCACCCGGCCAGCAGTGCGCCGAACGCGAGCAGGTACCCGGCCAGCGCGGGCCGACGCAGCACCGAAAGCCGACGCCACGGCCAGAACGCCACCACGTAGACGACCTGGGCGCACAGGAACAACCCCACCATGGCCAGGAACCGGGCGTCACCCGACAACAGCCCCGGCACGCTGTCACCCAGCCAGGAGAAGACGAGCGCCACCAACACCAGGCGCACCAACCGTGCACGCGGCGCACCCGTGGTCGCGAACCAGACCACCGCGGCGAGCACCGGCATCAGCAGGCACTGGGTGATCGTGGCGACCACGCTCGCGCCGACGAGCTGGGCGACGAGGTGCCCGATCGAGAGCACCCCGAACAGCGCACCGGCGCACAACAGGACAGAGGACCTGGCCATGACGCTCCTCACTCGGTGGCTCGCGCGGGCCCTTCGCCGCCCGATCAGGTGACGAAGGGGGTAACCGCAGTCCCTCCCCGCTGCGGGCGTGCGCCGGCAGCGTGGAGGTATGAGCATGAACCTCACCCTGAACAACGGCGTCGAAATGCCCGCGCTCGGCTTCGGCGTGTTCCAGACCTCACCGGAGCAGACCACCGAGGCGGTCGAAGCCGCCGTTCGCACGGGTTACCGACACATCGACACCGCGGCCGCCTACGGCAACGAGCGCGAGGTGGGCGAGGCGATCCGCCGGTCCGGACTGGACCGGTCCGAGATCTTCGTCGAAACCAAGGTCTGGATCAGCGACTACGGCTACGACTCCACGCTGCACGCCTTCGACAAGAGCGCGGGCAAGCTCGGCGTCGACCGGATCGACCTGCTCATCCTGCACCAGCCCCTGCCCAGCCGGTTCGACCTCACGCTGGAGGCGTACCGCGCGTTGGAAACGCTGCTGGAGAACGGGAGCGTGCGCGCGATCGGGGTCAGCAACTTCATGCCCGACCACCTCGACGCCCTGCTCAAGACCGCGACGGTCGTGCCCGCGGTCAACCAGGTCGAGATGCACCCCTACTTCGCCCAGCCCGCCGTGATGGCGGCCAACGCCGCGCACGGCATCGTCTCCCAGGCGTGGTCACCGATCGGCGGGATCACCTTCTACCGCGACGGCGACGGCGGCAGCACCCTCGACGACCAGACCATCGCGGGCATCGCGCAGGCGCACGGCAGGACGCCCGCCCAGGTCATGCTGCGCTGGCACGTGCAGCAGGGCCGTTCGGCGATCCCGAAGTCGACCCGCCCGGAGCGGATCGCCGAGAACTTCGCCGTGGTCGACTTCACGCTCACCGACGCGGAACTCGCCGCGATCGACGGACTCGACCAGGGCGTGCGCCGCGGCCCCGAACCGGACGCGATCACCCTGGAGACCTTCGGCCGGGAGATCCCCGAGGCGTGAGCCTGCCCGACGTCACCGGCAGAGCGCGGCGTCGACGGGCTCGTCGAGGCAGATCTTCCCCTCTGCCACGAGTTACAGCACCACGGTGGCCACGAAGGTCTTGGTGTTGCTGGCGACGCGGACCTGGCCGTTGACCGGAACGGGCGACCTCGTCGCCAGGTCCCCGACTCCCGCGGTGTAGTCGCGGACACCCGACGGCGGGTGGGGCGATTCCTGGTGGGACGTGGTCAGGGTGGGAATCCCTTGCTGGAGGCCGATTTCCGACCCGACCAGCATCGTGGGACGGCGGGTTCGGAACGATCCCGCCGACCGGTCACCCGGCGTTGGAGCGCGCCCCATAACCCCGTGCGGCGGTGGCTGCTACGAGAACTGGGGTGCGACCGGCGCGGCGAGCTGGCCGCTGAGCAGCCTGTTGTCCACCTGGTCCAGTGCGAGTCGCAGCCCGCCCAGCGCTACGCCTTCGTCGCTGAGCGTGGAGGCACGCAGTTCCGGGACGCGCAGGCAGTGCTTGGCGAGTTCGCGGCGCAACGGGTCGAGGACCAGGTCGGCGGAACGGGAGAACCCGCCGCCGTAGACGACGATCTGCGGGTCGAGCGTGAGCACGAGGGCGGCGACGCCGATGGCGAGGTCGCGGATGTAGCGCTGGACGGCGGTCTTCGCCGCGCTGTCGCCGTCCCGCGCGGCCTGGAACACCCACGCGGCGGCCTCGCTGGGCTTGGCCCCCGACGGCACGCCGGGGCAGGTGGCGAGGTGCTCCGGGGCGTTGAGCCACCGCACGGCCTTGAGCGCGCCGATCTCCCCCGCCACGCCGCCGTAGCCGCGACGGAGGGTGCCGTCGATGATGAGGCCCGCCCCGGTGCGCAGACCGGCGAGCAGGTACACGATGTCGTCTGCGTCCTGGGCGACGCCCTTCCAGCGCTCGGCGACCGCGGCGAGCTTGCAGTCGTTCTCCACCTGGATCGGGCAGGTGAACCGGGCTCGCAGGTGGGCGACGGGATCGGCCTCGCGCCACCCCGGCAGCGAGGTGGCGATGCTGGTGCGCCCGCGCTCGTCGACCGGGCCGGTCACCCCGACGGTGACCGCCCAGACGTCGGCGGGAGCCATGCCCGCCTCGCGCAGCACGTCGTCGATGGTCTGGTCCACCGACGCGAGCCGCTCGTCGGGACTGGCACGCGGGTCGGCCGGGCGGCGCAGGGACTGGACCAGGTTCCCCTCCAGGTCGCACAGCATGACGAGGATCTTGTGCACGCCGATGTCGATGCCGAGCACGTGCCCGGCACCCGCGCGGAAGCGGTAGCGCCGAGCGGGCCGCCCCACCGTGCTGCTGGCCCCCGGTTCCTCGACCTCGGCCCAGCCGTCCGTCACCAGTTGCTGCACGAGCACGTCCGCCGCGGGCCGGGACAGGCCGGTCCGGCCCGCGATCTCGGTGACGGTCGAGGGCGCGTTGCCGCGCAGGGCCCACAGGACGGATAGCTGGTTCAGCTCCCGCATCCGGGACAGGTCTGTTCCGCTCATCGCCATGCGTACCCCTCTGTAAAGCGCGTAGCCACCACTGAATAATGCTATGCACTTTACTAAATCTGTGCACGGGCAGGGCTCACGTGAGCGGGTAGAGCTGCTCCGTGTCCTGGTCGACCGCAGGCGTGAAGTCGACCTCGCGCCCGTCGAGCGCGAACCGGTAGCGGCCCAGCTTGCGGACCTCGGGCCGGTGGCCGAGGTAGCGGACCATCTCGTCCAGCTCGTCGGGACGCAGCCAGCCGGGCGGATCGGAGACCGCGCGGAAGCCGCAGATGTCGGCCAGGTCCCGCAGCCAGCCCTGCTGTCGCTCGGTGAGCAGGTTGAGACGGCTGCGGAAGTACACGACGTCCGGGTCGACCTCCAGCAGGGGCGCGTGCCACAGGCGGTGCAGGGTGTTGACGACGGCGTTGCGGGCCAACGCGTCCGAGGGGTCCTGCGTGGCGTAGTGGTCCCACATCGGGGCGACGTCGGGACCGCTGCGCAGCCCGTCGACCAGTCCGAGCGAGGGCAGCAGCGGCGCCCCGCTGCCCAGCAGGTACACCTCGTCCCCGGCCGCCTCGCGGATGACGCGCAGGCCGGTCCGGTACGCCGCCTCGCGGTCCACGTCGACGGACCGGGAACCCGGCGTGGTGCCCGCCTGGAGGAAGTCGAGCTTCAGGTAGCCGAACCCCCACTCGCGGGTCACGCGGTGGACGGTCTCCCGCAGGTGGTCCTGCACCGACGGCAGGGTGAGGTCGAGCGCCCAGTAGCGGGTGCCCCAGTTGTGGCCCGCGGCGACCGGCGCCCCGCCCGCGTCGCGCAGCAGCAACTCGGGGCGCTCGCGGGCGGTCCGGGAATCGGGGTGGACGATGAAGGGCGCGAGCCACAGGCCGGGGCGCAGTCCCGCGTCCGTGATCCGATCGGCCAGCGCTCGCATCCCGGAGGGGAACTTGCGGTTGGCGTGCCAGTCCCCCACCCGCTCCTCCCAGCCGTCGTCGATCTGGGCCACGTCGAAGGGCAGGTCGCGCAGGGCGGTGATGTCCTTGGCGAGCTGGTCCTCGGTGATGTTCTCGTAGTAGGCGTACCAACTGCACCAGACGTTCCCCGCCCGCGTGGTGCTGCGCCCGAGGCGCGCGCCGAGCTGCTCCGCGTAGGCGGCGAAGACCTCGTCCTCGTCGCCGTAGGCGAGCAGCCACGGCGCCGCGCCCGTCTCGTACCAGCCGACGAGGGTGTCCCGGTCGGCGGCGAGCCGGGGTACGCCCAGGCCGAGCGCGCCGAGGAGCAGCACCCGCCCGTCCGGTCCCGCCAGGGCGGCGACGGCGGAGGAGTGGTGGCGGCCGGGGTCGTCCCACGTGGTGTCGTCGGCCGTGAGGCGGCGCTCCGCGTTGGCGATGCGCAGCGGGACGTCGGACAGGCGGCGCCACCCGCACGGGCTCCACGAGTTGTGCCCGTGCCGGTAGAAGAGGGCGTCCCCGAGTCCGTGCAGCAGTGCCACTCGCCCTGGAGGCAGCAGCAGCCCTCCGGCAACGGGCTCAGGAGTGCCGTCGCCCTCCAACTCGGCGGCGAACGTCCGGTCGCCGAGGGTCAGGAATCGCGCCATGGGTGTCCTCGGGTGCGGTGGGATGGCTCACTTGAAGAGCGCGTTGACCTTGTTGTTCGCCTCGGTCAACGCCGCGTCGGCCTTGGTGCTGCCGAGGATGACGGACTGGATCGTGTCCTGGACGACCGTGTTGATCTCGGTGCCGTGGTCGGTGACGGGCAGCAGGAACGGGTCCTTCTTCGCGGCGTCGATGAACGCGTGCACGTCCCGGCCCTCCGCCTTGTGCGCGTCGGCCGCCTTCTGCGTGGCGCCGGTGAGGGCGGGGAACACCACGGCACGCTGGGCGACGCGGTCCTGGCAGTCGGACGAGGCCAGGAACCTGACCCACTTCCAGGCCTCCTCCGGGTGCTCGCTGCCCGCCCAGATGGCGTCGGACAGCCCGTTGATGGGGCTCCGGCCACCCGCGGGCCCGGTGGGCAGGGGGATGAACCTGAGGTCCTGCTTCACCTTCGGGTCGGTGAGGGTGAGGACGGTCCACGAGCCGGTGATCAGCATCGCGCCCTTGCCCGCGATGAGCAGCTCGGAGTTGGCGACGGAGGACTGCTGGTCGTTGCGGGGCGCGTACCCCTTGTCGATCAGGCGCTTGAACCAGGAGATCGTCTCGGCGAGCTTGGGGTCGTCGTACCGGTACTTCGTGCCCCAGGGGTTCTTGTCGAGGTAGGTGAACCCGTTGGCGGCGGCGAGGACACCCCAGCCGTTCTGCCCGGAGGCTCCGTCGGCCCACTCCGGCAAGAACCCGTAGACCTGGACGTGGTCCTTGTCGAAGGCGGGGTCGAGACCGTTGCGCCCCTGCTCGTCCACGGTGGCCTTGGCGATCACCTGCTCGAACGTGCCGCCGTCGGTCGGGTTCCAGGTGAGGCTCTCCAGCCCCGCGGGGTCGACGCCCTGCTTGCCGAGCATCTCGGAGTTGACCACCACCGCCATCGTGTCCCAGTCCTTGGGCAGCCCGTAGCGCTTGCCGTCCTTCACCCACACCTCGGTGAGACCCGGCTGGTAGGCCGCCAGGTCCACCTTGTCGCGCTGGACGAGGGGTTCCACGTCGAGGAGCTGGTTCTTGGCGGCGAACTGCGGGTAGTACGTGTTCTGGTTGGTCCACACGTCGGGGGCGTCACCCGAGGCGAGCTGCGTGGTGAGGTTCTGCCAGTACTGGGCCCAGGCGGTCTGGGTGATCTCGATGGTGATGTCCGGGTTGGCCGAGTGGAACGCGTCGGCGCAGTCCTGGTAGGCGGGTAGCTGCCGGTCGTCCCACAGCCAGTAGTCCAGCGTCGTCGTGCCGTCGGCGCTGTCGTCGGAGCCCGCGCAGGCCGCGAGCGGGCCGGTGAGGGCCAGGCACAGCAGGAGGGCGCCTGCGCGCCGGTACGTGGATCGCATGGGGATGCCTCTCGAGTCGGACCGGCTCACTTGATGCCGGTGAAGTTGAGCGACTCGACCAGACGACGGCCGAGGAAGACCAGCAGCACGAGCACGGGCAGCACGGTCAGGGTGGAGCCGGCCATCAGCCCGGTCCAGTCGGGCTGGACGTTGGGGGCCTGCTGCTGGAAGATGCCGAGCGCGACGGTCAGCACCCTGGTCTCCTCCTCGCGGCCGGTCAGCAGCGGCCACAGGAAGTCCTTCCAGGACCACACCGCGGTGGTCAGCCCGATGGTGAGCAGGGGGCCGCGGCTCATCGGCAGCACGACGCGCCAGAACATCCCCCAGCCGCCCACACCGTCCAAGGTGGCCGCTTCCTCGATCTCGCGGGGGATCGACAGGAAGAACTGGCGCAGGAAGAACACCGCGAACGGGGTCATGAGCACGCTCGGCGCGACCATGCCCGCGAAGCTGTTCAGCCAGCCGAGGCTCTTCACCAGCACGAAGTTGGGCAGCAGGGTGAAGATCGGCGGCACCATGAGCGCGGCGATCAGCACGCCGAACACCAGGTCCCGGCCGGGGAAGCGGAGCCGGGCGAACGCGTAGCCCGCCATCGCGCAGCACTGGGTCTGGATGACGGTGATCAGTCCGCAGTAGACGAACGAGTTGAGCAGGTAGCGCAGGAAGTCGACCTTGGCACCGGAACCGCCCGCCGCCCTGGCCTCCTGCCTGCTGGTCAGCCCGAGCACCCGCAGGAAGTTGATCATCGTAGGGTGCTCCGGCAGCAGCCCCGTGGCGTCGGAGTACAGGTCGGCCGCGGGCGTGAGCGCGGTGCGGACCATCCAGTAGAACGGGAAGACCGTCGCCACCACCGCGACGACCAGCACCGCCCAGGCGGCGATCCGGCCCAGCGGGACGCGGGCGCGCGTCGTGGGCGCCTTCATGCCAGGTCCGATCGGGAAGCGCGCAGCAGCCGCATCTGCACGGCGGTCAGCACCCCGAGCAGCACGGCGAGGACCACCGCGATGGCCGAGGCGTAGCCCATGCGGAAGTTCGCGAAGGCCTGCTCGTAGATGTAGAAGTAGATGACCCTGGTGGCACCGACGGGCCCTCCCTTGGTGGTCACCGCGATGGTGTCGAAGATCTGGAACGAGCCGATCAGCGAGACCACCAGCACCAGCGCGAGGACCGGGCGCAGCAGCGGGAGCGTGATGCGGGTGAACATCCGCCACTCGCCCGCGCCGTCCAGCGAGGCGCTTTCGTACAGGTACCGGGGAACCTGCAGCATGCCCGCGTAGAGCAGCAGAGCCGTGTAACCGGTGTAGGCCCAGGTGTTGATGCCCGCGATGGTCGGCATCGCCCACGCCGGTGAGGTGAGGAAGCCGGTGGCGCCCAACCCCAGCGCGCCCAGGACGTGGTTGACGAAGCCGAGGTTGGCGTCCAGCATCCACATCCACAGCAGGCCGACGGTGACGTTGGGGACCAGCCAGGGCACCAGCAGCATCGCCCGCACCGCCACCGACTGGGTCAGGCGGTGCATCAGCACCGCCAGGCCGAGGGCCAGCACGGTCTGCACGGCGATGTTCAGCACGACGTAGTAGCCGGTGACCTTGAGCGCGTTCCAGAACTTGTCGTCCTCGACCAGCTCGCGGTAGTTCTCGACGCCGACGAGGTTCGGCGCGGCCAACATGCCGTAGTCGGTGAGCGAGTAGTAGATCCCCAGACCTGTCGGGTACACGTAGAACACCACGAAGCCCACCAGCACCGGGGCCAGGAACAGCCACGCCACTGCGCGGTCGTCGCGTCGCCGCGGCGCTGCGACGACCCTGTTGGCGCCCATGACCACGCCTCCGTATCGGGACCTCCGCGCCACACCTCTTGCCAGTGGGGCGCCGTTGCTACATATTGATGAGCAATAGCGAAACTTTGTCAATCCTGACGCATAACTATTTTCATCCAGCACCCCTCCTCACCCCTGCCGGAGGTCGCGCCATGTCCTCAGCCACGCCCGTTCGCCGGAAGTTGCTGGTCGCGCTGTGCGCCGCGGCCGTCGCCCTCCTGCCCTCGGCACCGCCAGGGCTCGCAGGCACGGCGGGCGTGTCCGCGCAGGGTGTCCCGGACCGCCCGGCGCCCGGCCCGACGCCGGATCCCAGCCTGCCCGCCCACGCACTGGCCACCGCCGCCGCGCCGCTGGACAACCCGCTCAAGGGGTTCGCCCGCTTCTACCAGCCGGGCACCGACCCGAACGCCGGCTACCCGCTCTCGTTGACGTGGGGCTACTTCGGCCTGTCCGAGGTCATGACGAACGCGACCACCTGCGCGAGCTACGACTGGACCGTCGTGGAGCGCACGCTCGACGCCATCGCGGCGGCGGGCAACCACGCGGCGATCCGCTTCTACCTGGAGTACCCCGGCGGCGGCACCGGCAGCCACCCCGGCAACGGCATCCCGCCGTGCTTCACCGGGCACGTCGCCATGCGGCACAACGCCTACTGGGACGTCACCAGCCCCGACTACGACAACCCCTACCTGGTCAACGGGCTCAAGGACTTCATCACCGCCTTCGCCGCGCGCTACGACGGCGACCCGCGGCTCGGCTACATCCACCTGGGCCTCATCGGCCTGTGGGGCGAGTGGCACACCTGGCCCTACGACACCGACACCTCGGGCGACACCTATCCCAACCTCATGCCCACCAACGCGAACGCGGCCGAGATCCTCAACGCCTACCACCGGGCGTTCACCAAGACCAGGCTCGAACTGCGCTACGCGGACCTGGCGGGCGGGGCCGCCGACGGCCTGTCGTCCATCGGCTACCACGACGACTCCTTCTGCTACCGCGAATCCGGCCAGGGCGTGACGCTGCCGATGTCACTGGGCGGCGCGCCCTGGGCCCAGTTGCAGAAGGCGCTGGAGCACGGCGTGGAGAACCGGTGGACCACCGCCTCGATGGGCGGCGAGGTCCGCCCCGAGATCCAGTCCACCGCGTTCGCCAACTGGCCGGGCGGTGCGGGCGCCGTCGACAACATGAAGGCGTGCATCGAACTCGAGCACACCACGTGGAAGATCAACGAACGCAGCCTGGACTACTCCCCCACCGACCCCAACGTGGCCGCCGCCGTCCGGTTGATGGGCTACGACCTCACCGTCCGCAACGCCTACTTCCACGACACCGCGCAGGGCACCACCAAGGTTGGCGTGCAGATCGCCAACACCGGCGTCGCCCCGTTCTACTACCCCTGGACCGTCAGCCTCGGCCTGAAGGACAGGGCGGGCACCGTGGTCAGGACGTGGGACACCTCCTGGGACCTGCGGCAGGTCCAGCCCACCCGCATCCGCGCGTTCCCCGACTGGCAGGTCGGCGCCGACCCCACCTACCGGGACTTCGGCCACCCCAGGTACTTCGACGCCCCCATCACCCTGTCCGGGCTGAACACCGGTGACTACCGGCTCGTGCTCAAGGTCAAGAACCCGCTGGAGACCGTCAACGCCAACGCCAAGAAGCTGCGCTTCGCCAACGCGGGCCAGCACGCCGACGGGTGGCTCGACCTCGGCGGGATGACCGTCGGCGCGGGACAAGCGGGCTACGAGGCCGAGGACCCCGGCAACACCAGGGCGGGAGGTGCCGTCACCAGCGCGTGCGGCGGGTGCTCCGGCGGGGCCAAGGTCGGCTACCTCGGCAACGGCGGCACGCTGACGTTCAACAACGTCGACGGCGGCGGTGGCGGGACGCGCACCGTGACGCTGCACTACGCCAGCCAGGAATCCCGCACCGGCACCGTCCAGGCCAACGGTCTGACCCCGCAGACCGTCCTGTTCCCGCCCACCGCGGACTGGGTCACGACGAGGACCACCACCGTCACGCTGCCCCTGCGCGCCGGGCGGGGGAACACCATCACCATCGCGAACCCCTCCGGCTGGGCACCGGACATCGACAAGATCACCGTGGGCTGACCACGGGCGGCCCGAGGTGCCCAGTGCCTCGGGCCGCCCTCCACACCACCACCGGCGCCGCGCGGAAGGCTTTCCATGACCACCAACACCCGCCGCGACCTCCGTCTCGGCGTCCTCGGCTACGGGCTCCGCGGTTCGATCGCCCGCACCGCCCACCGCCCCGGCGCGGGCAGCCGGGTCACCGCGCTCGCCGACCACGACCCGGCCGCGCGGGCGGCGGCGGACGAGGCCTTCCCCGGCGCGCTGGTCGTCGCCGACCACCGGGCGGTGATCGACTCACCGGACGTGGACGCGATCGTGGTCCTCACCCCCGACCACACCCACGCCGACCTCGCGGGCCAGGCCCTCGAGGCGGGCAAGCCCGTCTTCGTCGAGAAACCGCTGGACATCACGATCGAGCGCTGCGACGACCTGCTGCGCACCGCCTACGAGACGGGCAGCCGCCTCTACGTCGGGCACAACATGCGGCACATGCCGGTGGTCCGCCTGATGCGCGACATCATCACGCGCGGCGAGATCGGCCAGGTCAAAACGGTGTGGATACGGCACTTCGTCGGTTTCGGCGGTGACTGGTACTTCAAGGACTGGCACGCCGAACGCCGCCACACCACCGGACTGCTGCTCCAGAAGGCCAGCCACGACCTCGACGTCCTGCACTGGCTCGCGAACGGCTACACCCGGCAGGTGCAGGCCATCGGCGACCTGGTGGTGTACGGCGACAACCCGCACCGGCGCGCTCCCGGCGAACCCAAGCACGCCGACTGGCACACCGAGGACGGCAACTGGCCACCGCACACCCAACGCGGGCTGAACCCGGTCATCGACGTCGAGGACGTCTCACTGGTGAACCTGCGCCTGGACAACGGAGTCCTGGCCGCCTACCAGCAGTGCCACTTCACACCGGACTACTGGCGCAACTACACCGTCATCGGCGACGCTGGCCGCCTGGAGAACTTCGGCGACGGGCCGGGCGCGGTGGTGAAGGTCTGGAACTCCCGCCGCTCCACCTACCGCGACCAGGCCGACGCCGAGTACTCCGTACCGGACGACGAGGACGACGGCGAACACGCGGGCGCGGACCCGCTCCTCGTCGACGAGTTCCTGAGGTTCGTGCGGGACGGCGGCACCACCGACACCTCACCGGTCGCCGCCCGCATGGCCGTCGCGGCAGGCGTCCGCGCCACCGAATCCCTTCGCGCGGGCGGTGCCCCCCGCGAGGTACCGGACCTGGACCCGGAGTTGGTCTCGTACTTCGACAACGGGCAAGACCCGTCGACGCGGCCTCGCCGTGAGCACGTCGAGTGACCCGCCGTTTCGTGGCGTACCACCGATCCTCCGCCCAGAATCGTCGGTCCGCACCAAGCGGCGTCGCGACGCCGCTCGTATCGTGGCCTGGCACCCGTCCGCGCGCGGGCGGCCGTTCGACCGTGGCGAGGACAAGGGGCACAGCATGTGGTTGGCAGGCGCCACCGTCGTCGACGGGACCGGCCGTGATCCGGTCGCGAACCAGGCCGTGTTCGTCGAGGACGGGCGGATCGCCCGGATCGGCGGGACACCGCCCGCGGGTGCCGAGGTCGTCGACTGCGCGGGGATGACCCTCGTCCCCGGTCTGATCGACGCGCACGTGCACCTGGGGCTCTCCAGCGACATCGACGCGAGCATGTCGCAGCGGCTCTCGGTGGCGGAGTTGGCCGCCGACATGTTCGCCAACTGCCGACGAACGCTGGAGGCGGGTTTCACGACCGTGCGCGACGTGGGCGGCATCGACGCGGGGCTCGTCGACGTCGTCGCGAAGGGCAAGGTGCCCGGTCCGCGCATCCTGGCCAGCGGGCCGATCCTGTGCCAGACCGGTGGGCACGGCTACCTCGCCGCGGAGTGGGAGCCGACGCACGACTGGCCGCGGCACGACATCCCCGGACTGCGCTGCCTGTCACTGCTGAGCGACGGCCCCGACGAGATGCGCAAGAACGCCAGGGAGGCGTTCCGCCGCGGGGCCCGCTTCCTCAAGCTCTGCGTGACCGGCGGCGTCGTGTCCCACCACGACGAACTCACGGACACCCAGTTCACCGTCGAGGAGATCGCGGTCGCGGTGCAGGAGGCTCGCGCCCGAGGCACCTACGTCACGGTGCACGCCCACAACAACGAGGCGATCCGGAACGCCGTCAAGGCCGGTGTCCGCTGCGTCGAGCACGGCTCCATGATCGACGACGAGACCGCCGCCCTGATGGCCGAGCACGACGTCGCGCACGTCCCCACCCTCGCCGTCGTCCGCGCGCTGGTCGAGGACGCCACGAGGTCCGGTCTCCCCGCGACCATCGCCGATCGGGCCGTGAGCGTCGAGCAGGGGCAGATCGACGCCATCCACGCGTCCCGCCGCGCCGGGGTGCGCCTCGGGCTTGGCTCGGACCTGATCGGCCCCCACCAGGACCGGCGCGGCGACGAACTGGTGCGGCGCGCCGAGATCGAGTCGCCGATGGCCGCGCTGGTCTCCGCGACGCGGACCAACGCCGACCTCCTCGGCATCGCCGACGAGGTCGGCACCGTCGAACTCGGCAAACGTGCTGACCTGGTGGTGTTCCACGGCGATCCGCTCGACGACCCGGCGATCTTCGCCGACCCCGACCGGATCGGTCTCGTGGTGCGGGACGGACGGGTGGTCGAGCGGCGGGGGTGAGACGGCACCGCGCGTCGTCGGAACGGTCAGATGAGCCCTTCGCGCATGGCGTAGGCCACCGCGTGGGAGCGGTTGCGCAGGCAGAACCTGGTCGTCACCGCGTGGACGATGTTCTTCACGGTCCTCGACGAGTACGCCAGCTTCGTCGCGATCTCATCGGTGTCCAGGCCTTCCGCGATCAGCCGCAGGACCTGCGATTCGCGCGAGGTCAGCCCGGTGAACGTCGGCCGGTAGGGCGCGCCCGCGCCGACCTCGATGGTGGACACCTGCTGGAACAGCCGGTTGAGCATCGCGGCGGGGAGCGCGGCCTCGCCCTGGGTGGCGCGCACGACCATCCGCGCGAGCTTCACCGGGGTGGTCTCCCGCCTCTCCAGCACCCCGCAGACACCCAGCTTCACGGCGGAGCGCAGCTCGGCGTCGTCGAGCGACGAGGTGAGCAGGATGAAGTGCGTGCAGCCGGTCTTGCCCAGTTCGCGGGCGTGGTCGAGGACCTCGTCGGTGACCGAGTCGGCGGCCAGGACCACGACGGTGCCCCGGCCGACCGCCGAGCGCGGGACCACCTCGAGTTCGGGGGCCTGGCCGAGTTGGGCGATCACCCCGAACCGCGTCACCGAGTCGGTGGCCTCGACGTGCACTCTTACTCTCTCACCCACGGCCGTACCCCCAAGTGGCTCAACGTGTTCAGCGGCTCCACAAGGGTCCGACATCCCGGGCTGTTCGTCTGCTGGGGAAAACCCCAAGGTTGTCCCTATGGTTTCGCCACCCCGAGAGGTCATGGCACCGGGTCGGGTGGGCCGATCGGCGCAATCGCGGCCACCCTCCGCGCGTGCGCGTGGGCAGGCGCGCCCGACCCGCCCGGAGTCGCTAGGATGATGAAGAGTGAGCGGCTCAACGGTTTTCCCCACGTCGGCGTGCTGATCGAGCGGGGTGCGGGCGTCCGGTGACAGGGCTCGTGGAGCGGGACACCGAGTTGCACGCCCTCCGGGAGCTGGTACTCCGGGTGGAGGCGGGCCACGGTGGCCTGGCGATGGTGGAGGCGGGGGCGGGCCTCGGCAAAACGGTGCTGCTGCGCCACCTGCGCGGGCTCGCGGCGGACCACGGGTGCGTCGTGCTGTCGGCCCGCGGCGCCGAGCTGGAGCGGGACTTCGCGTTCGGCGTGGTGCGCCAACTGCTGGAACCCGTGCTGCCGCGCGATGATCTCCAACGGCAGCAGCTCTTCCGCGGCGCGGCCCGCGTCACCGAGGCCCTGTTCGGCTCAGGCGACGGGCAGGCCGCTCCGGGATCGCCGTTCCCCCTGCTGAACGGCCTGTACTGGCTGCTGGTCAACCTCGCCGAACGCGGACCGCTGGTCGTGCTGGTGGACGACGCCCAGTGGGCCGACCAGCCTTCCCTGCGGTTCCTGGGTTTCCTGGCTCGACGGCTCGACTCGATCGGGATCCTGGTGACCGTGACGATCCGGTCCGTCGACCACGGGGACGACGAACTGGTCGACGACCTCCTCGCCACCGACAACCGCACCCTGCTGCGCCCCAGGAACCTCAGCGCGCAGGGTGTCGCCGACCTGGTGCGGTCGCAGTTCGGGCCGGGCGCGCACGAGGAGTTCTGCGCCGCGTGCCACGCCGTCACCGGCGGGAACCCGCTGTTCGTCCGCGAACTGCTGCGCGTGCTGGTCTCCGACGGGGTGCGGCCGGACGCCGAGCACGCCGCCACCGTCACGGCCGCCGGGCCGGGAGCGGTCCACTGGTACGTCGCCGCCAGGTTGCGCCGCCAGTCGGCGGCCATGCGGTCCGTGGCGAGGGCGGTCGCGGTGCTGGGCAACGACTCCGACCTCCCGGTCGTCGCGGCGCAGGCCCAGTTGACGTGGGCGGAGGCGGCGGCCGCCGCGCGGCGGTTGACCGGTCAGGGCATCTTCGAGCGCGCCGACCCCCCGGCGTTCGTCCACGCGGTCGTGCGGGACGTGGCGCTGTCGCTGATCCCGGTGGAGGACCGCGCCGCCGAGCACGAGCGGGCCGCGACCGTGCTGCTCGGGGCGGACAAGCCGGTCGCGCAGGTCGCCTCGCACCTGTTGCGGACCGCCCCCGCCGGGATGCCCGACCGGATCGCGACGTTGGCCGCCGCGGCGGGCCAGGCCTTCCAGCACGGGTCTCCGGAGACCGCGGCGGTGTTCCTGGCCCGCGCCAGGACCGAACCGCCGCCGCCCGCGCTGCGGGCCGAGATCAGCAGGCGGCTGGGCAACTGCCAGGCGCACCACCTGGCCATCGACGACGCCGAGGCCCGCCTGCGGGAAGCGCTTGCCCTGGCGGACGCCGGGAGGCAGCGGGCGCTCTGCGCGTACAGCCTGGCCCGGTTCCTCAACGGCTGCGGCGACCCCCAGGAGGCGATCCCGCTGCTCTGCCAGGCGTTGGACGACCTGGAGGGCGTGGACGACCCCGCGCTGCTGCTGGAGGTCGAGGCCGAACTGGTGGGCATGGCGCGTGCCGATCTCGCGGGCCACACCCTGGTGCTGCGCCACCTCGACTCCTTCGACCGCAGGCCCGGCCGGTCGAGGGCGGTGCTCGACTCGCAGCGGGCGCTGGAGGCGGTGTTCACCGGGCGTCCGGCGGACGAGGCGATCCGGCTCGCGCGGTCGGCGCTCGCGGGCGACGCCCTCACCCCGGAGCGGTGCGGGCTGTGGTCCGCGGTGCACACCATGATCGTCGCCGACCAGCTCGACGAGGCGGAGCGGCGGACGCAGCGGGCGCTGGACACCGCGGTCGACCGCGGCCTGCTCTTCCCGATGGGCATCATCCGCTGCCACCTGGCCAGGATCGCCCTGCTCCGCGGCGATCTCGCCCAAGCGGCCGAGCACGTCGAACTCGGCACGGCGGCGGTCCCCCGACCGAACATCGGACTGCCCGCGCTCGATTCGACGGCGATCCACCTGCTCGTCGAACGGGGACGGCTCGCCGAAGCCGACGCCGTGCTCACCGACAGCGCGCTGGCGGGCGGCCGGCCCGCACGCTCGTCGGTGCACCTGTGGCTCCTGGAAGCGCGCATCCGCCTGCGCCTCGCCCAGGGCGACCACGCCGCCGCGCTGGCCGACTCCGTCGCGTGTGGACGGTTGCTGGAGAACTGGGGCGCGGGCGGGATCTGGGACGTGCCCTGGCGGCTGCTGGCCGCGCACGCCCACCGCCTCGCGGGCAACCACCAGGAGGGCTCCGCCCTGGCGCACGAGCAGCTCCGCCTGGCCCGCGACTTCGCCGTGCCCCGGCACATCGCGGTCGCGCTGCGCGCCACGGCCGAGTTCGCGGCACCGGCCGACCAGCGCAGGCAGTTGGCGGAAGCGGCCGACCTGCTGCGCGGCGGACCGGGCAGGTTGGAGCTCGTCCACGTCCTGGTGGACCTCGGCGCCGCGCAGCAACGGGACGGCGACCGCGAGCAGGCGCGGACGACGGTCCGGCGGGCGGCCGAACTGGCGGCGGAGTGCCACGCGGGTGAACTGGTCGAGCGGTTGCGCGCCGGGCAGGCGGCGGCGGGCGGCAGGCTGCCCCGGTTGCGCCTCACCGGCCTGCACGCCCTCACGCCGTCCGAACGCCGGGTGGCGAAGCTCGCGGCCGACGCGCTGACCAACCGCGAGATCGCCGAACGCCTCTTCGTCAGCGAGAAGACCGTCGAAGCACATCTCAGCAGCACGTTCCGCAAGCTCGGCGTCCGGTCCAGGACCCAACTCGTCACCCGGATGACCGCCATCCCGGCAGGCGGCTGACCACCGCGCGGTCACGCGGGCAGCGGTGATCGGTGCCCCAACGGGTAGTGGCATGCCTGTTTTCTTGCACCGCGGCCGGTGTGCTGGCGAAGGCGCGTCGAACAGCATGGGGGAACGCCGAGCGCAGCGCACCGGCGCGTCCCACCGACAGGAGTGCGCGGATGACACGGGTTACCGACGACATGGTCCTAGCGGTCCGGATCACCGACCTCGCCGAGCGGCGGAAGTGGTTCGAGGCACTGGTGACCCGCTTCGCGCAGGCCGAGGGCGACCAGGGCAGGCTCACCGCGCTGCTGACGGAGGACGAGGACCGGCGGGAGTTCCCGCCGGACACGGTCCGGGCGTTCGTCGAGTCGTTGGAACGCGCGAACCTCCGGCCGGTCGAGGTCGTCGGCGAGATGGTGGCGCTGACCGCGGACGAACTGCTGGACCTCTACGCGCAGGCCGAGGCCAGGGTCGCGGCGGCCCACCAGCCCGCCGTCCCCGTCGTCCGCGGCGACTGGGCCACCTTCCTCGCCGAGCACGGGCCGCGGTGGAACGGCGCGCACGCCGACTGGGACGTCTTCCGCACCTGGTTCCTGCACGCGGCGGGCCTGGTGGGGCTGGCGGCGGAGGCCACCGGCTTCCTGACGCTGGCCGACCAGGACGGACGGCACAAGACCTTCCGCGCCTACCAGGTCACCGTCCCCCACGACCAGGAGGACTGGAACAGGTTCCTCGCCGCCAACGGCGTCCGGTGGAACGGGCAGCCGCGGGACTGGGCGGTGTTCCGCACCTGGTTCGAGTACACCGCCGACCAGGAGGCGCTCGCGAGCCCCGCCAAGGCGTTCCTCGACCACGCCGAGGCCGGAGGGCAGCGCGCCGTCTTCGCCCAGTACCACATCACCCTGCCGCCACTGGTGGAGACGCCACCGCCGGTGCCCCGGCAGGAGCCCGAACCAGTCGCCGAGGCCCCGGTGTCGCTGCTGGACCGCCAGCTCACCGACGACGAGGTCGCGTCGGCCGAGCGGGCGTTGGCCGAGATCGACCGCGAGGACGACGACACCGTGCTCCTCACCGCCGACGACTTCCGCCCCGACGACCTGCTCGACCTCCTGGCCGTGCAGGAAGCGCTGAGCCTCAAGGTCGACGGGGTCGTCGGACCCGTGACCATCCAGGCCATCGACGACTACATCGCCGCGCACGACCTCGTCGTCCCGGCGTGACACCGCGGACCACCCGACACCGCGGGCGGACCGCGGGCCAGCGAGAAGGTGAACCATGACCGAACCGAACGAGGGCGTGGCGGTCGACCCGCACGTCCAGGGCTGGCTCCACGAGGAGCGGGACGCCTTCCAGGCCTACGAGATGGGCGACCTGACGGGCGCCATCACCGGCTGGACGTCGCTGCTGGAGGACGAGGCCGCGCTGTCCACCATCAGGAGCGAGCCGAGCGGCGACGAGGCCCTCCGGGAGGTCGCGACCGAACTGGTCACGGCGCACCTGCGCGTGGGGGACGACACCGCGGCCAAGGCCGTCGCCGCCGAGTGGCGCGTGGACCTGTCCGGCATCGACGCGCCCGGCGCGGACGACTGAACGAGGAGCAACCGTGTCCCAGCCGATCGCCGCCCCCACCTGGTGGGAAGCACTGAACCCCGACCACCTCGCGCTGATCTACGAGGTCACCACGGAGGGGCCGAGCGCCCTGTCCTCCCTGCGGGAGAAGCTCGGCCGGACTCCCGGCAGCGCGGTGCGCCACCACGACCTGCCCGAGAACGCGGCGCGGCTGCTCGGCGGGAGGAAACCCTTCCAGGGCAAGCACCGCGACGCCTTCCTGGTCGCCTTCCGGTCCTGGCTGCGGATGAACCCGCGGGGCGAGGTCACCGTGGACTGGATCGACGCGCAGTGGGACCTGATCGAGGATCCGCGGAACGCCGCGGCCGAGAAGACCAAGACCGCTTTCGGGGCGGTCATCGCGAAGGTCGAGAACCCGTTCGCGCTGTTCGTCGCGGACCTGCGGGTCGTGCTCGACACCGTGGCCGTCGCGATGGACGACCCGTCGGTCACCGGGTCGTGGAAGAACACCAGACGGATCCTCGACCACGGGCAGGACGAGGTCGTGGTGAAGGACGGCAAGCGCTCCTACCGGACGCGCGAGGGCTTCCTCGCCATCAGCAACAGGTTCGGGCTGCACCCCTTCGGCGTCGCCAAGCGGGTCGAGCAGGACCGGAACATCGCGATCCGGCGGGCCGTGCGGCACACCCAGGCCGACTCGGAGGTCAAAGGCCTGCTCGGGCAGCACAAGAAGAACCCCGCGCCCGGCGTCGACGTCTCGCACTACCCCACGATCGTCGCCATGCGCGACGCCGCGGCCCGGCTGTACATCGAGGTCAAGGTGACGTCGTTGACGACGGTCGCCGCCGGGGAGTTCGCGACCTGGCAGAAGATCGCCGACGAGGGGCGGTTCAGGAACTTCGCCGAGGTCCCGCTCTACGCGAGCAACCGCTTCGCCCACACGTGGGGCATGCTCTCGACCGCCGAGGGCATGGTGCGCCAGTTCGCACTCGACTTCAACGAGCAGTACGCCACCCCGCTCGGGACGAGCCCGGAACCCGGCGCGATCTCCCAGCGGCAGGACGACCACGACACCGCCAAGACCGGGAAGTCGCTGGACGAGCACTTCGTGGCGGGCAGGCAGGCGCTCGTCGCGTACCTCGAAGCCGTTCGGGCGGTCTACGAGTGCGTGGTGGACAGTTGCCAGGAGTTCTACGGATGGGTCCAGGAGTGGACCGAGGAGCAACTGACGAGGAACCTCCAGAACGACAACTTCCAGTTGTGGCTGGCCATCCGCTCCGCCAAGGTGCTGCTGACCGCGGCCACCTTCACCGCCAGCGTCGTCCTGGAGGTGTTCAGCGCGGGCACCCTGACCTTCCTCGTCGTCCCCGCGCTGATCGCCGCCGACGCGCTGATGGACAAGATCGCCGACCACCTGACCGCCCGGCACGTGGACCAGCACGTCGACGAGTTGAAGGACGCGGGCGAGATGGACACCTTCCTGGGCAAGGAGGTGGTGACCACCAAGCAGCAGGCCATGAGGGCACTCGCCGAGCCGGTGCGGAAGATCGTGGTGGTCGCCGAGGGGGCGTTGAAGGTCGAGGACGGCCGCGGCAAGGTGGCGGCCACCACGGCGGTCCCCCTCGAACTCGCCAAGCTGGCGGCCGCGAAGAACGCCGACAAGGCGGCGAAGATCATCGGTCGGGTGACGGACCCGGTGAGCAACATCGGCGAATCCGTGTCGGCGTGGACCGGTGTCGCGACGAACGGCCTGTCCCTGGTGCTGGAGACCGGCGGGCTGATCACCAGCCTGGTCCTGCCGCCGAAGATCGAGGACACGATCACGCCCGAGGCAAGGGACGCGCTCAAGGAGGTGCTGCGCGACACGCTCGCCGCCCTCGGCAAGGACCAGGCCCTCGCCCTGCGCGGCAAGCTCTCGAACAACGCCGACGTGCGGCTGAGGGTCGTCATGGAGGACGGCACCCTCAGCGGTGAGATCGTCAACGGGGACGGCACGAAGTTCGAGGTCGACATCGACGTGGAGACCATGCGGCTGCGCTTCAAGACCCGTGACTCCTTCCAGTTCGTCCTCCGCCAGTGGGTCAGGGAGAGGACCGCGCGGTGGGGTGACGTGGTCGAACGGGTCGTGTTCGACGACACCCGGTACGTCTACCTCCGGGTCAAGGGCGCCGCGGAGATCAAGGAGGAGCTGGACTCCTACTACCACCCGCTCTCCGACGAGTACACCGCCATCGTCCGCTTCGACCGCGCCGAACTGGTCGAGCGCGTTGTCGTGGACAAGGGCGTGTACACGGTGACCGACGTCCAGGGCGTCATGGTGGGCCACCTCGGCGCCGCGCTGAAGGGCACGGACAGCCTCTACGACGCGGTCTTCCCCACCGGCGGCGTCGCCTACTACCTCGGCGAGAGCAAGGCGCCCTCGTCCCCGGACACCCTGGCCGAGTTCCGGGAACGGGTCAACGCCAAGGTCAAGGCGGTCCTCGAACACCGGGACAAGGTCGGCGCCTGACCCGCGCGACCGCCGGGTTTCCCGAAGGTGCAACGCGGTGCGCGAAAGCCGGGCCGAACGCTTATGGGCCCGGCCGCGTTCGCGGTCAGAGTGTGCGTGTCAGGCACTACAGCGGAGGACGGTATGGCGAACTACCTTTCACCCGGCGTGTACACCGAGGAGGTGTCGTCCGGTTCCAAGCCCATCGAGGGGGTCGGCACCGCCGTCGCCGCGTTCGTCGGGTTCGCCGAGCGCGGTCCGACCGACGAGCCGGTGCTGGTGACGAACTGGACCCAGTTCTCCCAGGCGTTCGGCGGGTTCCTCGACGACGGCTACCTCGCGCACGCCGTGTACGGGTACTTCCTCAACGGCGGCGGCGCGGCGTACGTGGTGCGCGTCGGCGGCGGGACCGGTGACGGCACGGCGACGGCGCGCGCGGAGATCGCCGGTGTCGGCTCGGGCAGGCCGGTCGTGGTCAGGGCGGTCGAGGCGGGCCCGGCGGGCAACGACGTGTCGATCGAGGTCCAGGACTCCTCCGAGCCGGGCGACGACGCGGTGAAGCTCGTGGTGCGCAAGGGGGACGTGGAGGAGGTCTACGACAACGTCACCGTGCGGCGCGGTCCCTCGCACGTGGTGACCGCGCTGCGCCAGTCCAAACTGGTCGCGGTCGAGGACGTGAAGGGCCAGAGCGCGGTGGCGCTGCCCAGCAAGGGCACCAGGACCGTCCTGAGCGGCGGCGAGGTCGCCGCGGTCGGACCCGTGCGGGCTTCCGACTACGTGGGCGATTCGGGCGACCGCACCGGCTTCGCGGGACTGGAGGCCGTCGACGACGTCACCATGCTCTGCGTGCCCGACCTGATGAGCGCCTACCAGCGCGGCGCCATCGACCGCGACGGCGTGAAGGCCGTGCAGCTCGCCATGATCGCGCACTGCGAGCTGATGTCGGACCGGGTGGCCATCCTCGACCCGCTGCCGGACCTCAAACCGCAGGCGCTGCGGACCTGGCGGGTGGACGAGGCGGGCTACGACTCCAAGTACGCCACCCTCTACTGGCCGTGGCTCGACGTCGTGGCGCCCAACGGGAAGAAGCTCGCCGTGCCGCCCAGCGGGCACGTCGCCGGCGTGTGGGCGCGCAACGACGACACGCGCGGGGTGCACAAGGCGCCGGCGAACGAGGTGGTGCGCGGGGTGGTCGGTCTGCGGTCCGGGCTGACGCGGGGCGAGCACGACACGCTCAACCCGGTCGGGGTCAACTGCGTCCGCTCGTTCCCCGGCCAGGGCGTCCGGATCTGGGGCGCCCGCACGCTCTCCAGCGACCCGGAGTGGCGCTACCTCAACGTGCGCAGGCTGTTCAACTACGTGGAGAAGTCGATCCTCAACGGGACGAACTGGGTGGTCTTCGAGCCGAACGACCAGTACCTGTGGGGATCGGTCAACCGGACGATCAACATGTTCCTCCGCCGCGTGTGGCGCAGCGGCGCCCTGTTCGGCAGCACACCGGACCAGGCCTTCTACGTCAAGTGCGACGCGGAGAACAACCCGGAGGAGAACCGCGACGCGGGCATCCTCACCGTCGACATCGGCATCGCCCCGGTGAAGCCCGCCGAGTTCGTGGTGTTCCGCCTGGCTCAGTACTCCGAGGGCGCGGCGCTCCAGGAATGAGTGTCACGAGGTGAGGAGTCCTGGTCGTGGACCAGTACGTCAGTGCCGCGCGCTTCGTGGTGACCTGCGAGGGGTGGGCGGTGGGCCTGGGTTTCTCCGAGCTGGCGGGCTTCACGTCCAGTGTGGAGCACCAGGAGTACTCGTACAACAACAGGGTGGGCAACATCCACACCAAGCAGTTCGGGCGGGCCCGGCCACCGTCGATCACGCTGAAGCGGGCGCTGGACGCCGCGGGCTTCGGCCGGATCTTCGCCTGGCACGCGCTGGCGCGGATGAACAACCCGTTGGCCAAGGTGCCCGCCGCGTTCACGATCATGGACGCGAGCGGCGGCGTCACCGCTTCCTGCCTGCTGGAGAACGCCTGGTGCGCCAGGCTCGAACTGGACGCGACGACCGCCGGGTCGTCGAACGTCGTGATGATGAAGGCGACCATCGAGTGCGACGCGATCATCCTCGCCTGACCGCCGCCCCATGAGAAGAGGAGTCCTGCCATGACCGCGACCACGCAGAGCCAGGTGGTGTCCGCCGCCCGGTTCTACCTGGCCTTCACCAACCTGGGCACGATCGCCTTCTCCGAACTGGGCGGCATCTCGTCCAAGGTCGCCGCGCAGGAGTACATCTACAACGACGACAAGGGCAACACCATCCACACCAAGCAGTTCGGCAAGACCGAGCCGCCGGTGATCCAACTCAAGCGCGGACTCGACGCGGCGGGCAACAGCAAGCTGATGGCGTGGCACGCGATGGCGCGCTTCGGGAACCCCCAGGCCCGCGGCGACGGCACCCTCACCGTGATGGACGCCTCCGGCGAGGCGCCGATCACCTACGTGCTGCACAACGCCTGGTGCTCCGAGATCCTGATCAGCGGCCTGAAGGCGGGTGACTCCGCGGTGGCCACCATCGAGTGCAAGATCACCTGCGAGAGCATCGAGGTCAAGCCCTAGCCGGGCCGCCCGCCTTCCCCACGCCGTCACCGAAGAAGCGCACCCACCCGGAAGGAAATCCCGATGACGCAAGGCTTGACCGCTCCACCGGGCGCCCTGCGCACGGAGTACCCCTTCGTGCTGCCGCGGGGTTTCGTCGACGAGCGGGGCGTCGCGCACCGCGAGGGCGTCATGCGGCTCGCCACCGCCCGCGACGAGATCACCACCCAGACCGACCCGCGCGTGCGGCAGAACCCGGCGTACCTGACGGTGCTGCTGCTGGAGCGCACGCTGGTGCGGCTCGGTTCGGTGCCGGTGGTCGACGCGCTGGTGGTGGAGTGCCTGTTCGCCTCCGACCTGGCGTTCCTCCAGGACCTCTACCGGCGGATCAACCAGGACGGCCACACCGAGGCCGAGGTCGCCTGCCCCGCGTGCGGGCACGAGTTCGGGGTGGACGTCGCCGGTGATGCCTCGGGGGAACGCTGACGTACGCCCTCCCCCGCCTCTGGGAGGAGATCGCGTACGTCGCCTACTACCTGCACTGGTCGTTCGGGGAACTGCTCGACCTCGACCACCGCTCCCGCACCGCCGTCATCACCGAGGTCGGCCGCATCCACCAGCGCCTCGACGGCGTGGACGCGCCGCCCCCGCCCGCCCCGTACTGACCTTTCCCCGTCACGACCGCGTTTGGAGGACCGATGTGGTGGCCGTTCCGCGGTAAGCGCCCCCGGCGGCCGTCCCCGACCGCCGACAGCGGCCCCACCCTCGCGTGGCGGCGCCTGCCCGTGCTGCGCACGGTCATCACGGGACTGCCGCGCACCGCGGTGGTCCTGATGCGGATGCCCGACGTCGCGGGCACCCGGTCGGTGCTCCCCGAACTCCGGCTGCGCAGGCGTCGACCGGCCCCCACCACCGGCAGAACCACCAC
Organism: Umezawaea endophytica; assembly: GCF_025061645.1. Taxonomy (GTDB): domain Bacteria; phylum Actinomycetota; class Actinomycetes; order Mycobacteriales; family Pseudonocardiaceae; genus Umezawaea; species Umezawaea endophytica. The sequence continues at coordinate 515,387 of NZ_JANYMP010000003.1, forward strand.
GACCGCGTTGTCCACAGTGGACTCCTTCGCGGTGGACACCCCCGTGTTGGTCGGACGCGCCACCGGACTGCTCGTGATCCGCCCCGAACCGCTCGCGCCTGCCCCCGAGCCCGAACCGGCGCCACCGCCGCCCGTCGACCAGGACGGGCTCACCGAACCCGCACTGCCGATCGTGCCGCCCGTGCGCCGCCCGGCCGTCCCCCGACGGCCCGCCGCCCCGGCGCTGACCACAGCCTCGGTCGAGTTCGTGTCCGAACCGGTCGAGCCGGACTCGCCGTTCCGCAGCGTGACCGACTTCGACCGGCTGGCCGCCCAGTACGAGGCGATGGGCATCGAGACGGCGATGAGCGTGCTCGGACTGGGCGACGCGTCGGGACTGGCCGCGCTGAGCGCCCCTCCACCGCCGCCTCCCGAGCCCGTGAAGTCCACAGTGGACCCGCCGAGGGTCCCGCGCGCACGTCCGACGCTCGGCCAGAGCAGGAGGCGAGGCGTCGGCCTGCCCGCCGCACGGGAAGACGCCGGCGCACCGGCGGAACCGTTCACGCCGAACGAGGTGCCCCCGGCAGCCGCTCCCACTGACGTCGACACCACCGTGGACCCACCCACCTCACAGTCCCGAGCGCACGCCCCAGCCGAACTCACGGTCCCGCCAGCCGAACCCATGCACCCGGTGGCGACCGGCGACGGACGACCGGACGACCGGCGCACCAACCGGACCGTCGTCCAGCCGCCCCTGTTCACCTCACCCGCGAAAGCCAAGCCCGCCGACCCACCTCCCCCTCGGCCACCGGTGCGGACCCCACCTCCCGACCGCGCCGCACCACCGCGCCAAGCCACTCGCGAACCACTGCCCGCGACGGCACCCGTCACCGACCAGCAGGACGGCCCGATCCACCGCGCCCCCATCAACCGCACACCACCACCTTTCGCACTCCAGTCCAATGTGGACGATCCCTTCGAGCCACCCGTACCGATCGAGGTGGTCGCGTTCGCTCCACGCGAGCACGGCACCGACAGCGCGGAGGCCCCGACGTTAACCGAGCAGGTCCTCCCCCGGCAGACGACCTACCTCGCCGAACCGGAGGCCGTCGAGGTGCGGGTGCCGTCCGACGTCGTCACCGCCTTCCGCCGGGACCTGGGCGTCGACATCGCGGACGTGCCGGTGCGCAGCGGTCGGGCGGTCACCCGACGGGCGGCGGCGTTGGGCGCCCGCGCGTTCACCCAGGGCGGTCGGGTCCACCTGCCCCACGCCGTCGCGACGATGGACCGCGGGGACACCCGCGCGCTGCTGGCCCACGAACTCGTCCACGTCGTGCAGCAACGCGCGCTCGGCGCGGACATGCCCGGCGAGGACTCCGCGCACGGGCAGGAACTGGAAGCCGTCGCGAGGTCGGCGGAACGGTGGTTCCTCGGCGAGGAACAGGCCCCTGCACCGCTGGTGCACCGCACGCGACCCACGACGTCGGCACCGCCGAACGCCACCGAGAGCCTCCAACGCGCGCCACGACCGACGGCGACGAACCCGGTCCACGACACCACCGACCCGGTTCCGGAGAACCCTGCCATGTCCTGGACCCCGGAGACCGGGTTCACCGAGTCGCGTCGACCCGACGCACCGGCACACCACCGTGCCGATCCCGACGCCGCCGGTCTCGCGGAGGCGTTCACCCAGATCGCCGACCTGCGCTCGACGCTGGCCGAGCTGCGGCGGGAACGTGAGCCGAGTCGGGACGAGTCGCCGCAGGACCGGACGTCCCACCCGGACACCGACGCCCTCGCCGACCGGCTCTACCGGCACATCCGCTCCCGGTTGCGCTCCGAACTGCTGATCGACCGCGAGCGGACCGGTTCCCTCGCCGACCCCGGACCAGGAGGACACCGGTGAAGCCCCCACTGCACGCCAGGGCCGCGGAGTTCCTGTTCGACCAGGTCGCGATGACGCACCGGTTCGTCGTGCACCTGGACCACGACGAGTACGACCTCGGGAGCTGGTCGCGGGTGTCCGGGCTGAGGGTGAGCTGGGAACGGCACCAGTACCGGGCGGGTGACGACAACGACGTGGTCGTGGTCCCCGGCGACTCGTCGTACCCGGTCGTCGAACTCGCCCGCGCCGCCTGCTCGGACTCGGTGAAGGTCCAGCGGTGGCTGGCCAGGACGTCCCGCGAGCACCAGCCGCTCAGCGGTGGCATCCACATGCTCGACTTCGCGGGCGTCCCGGTCATCACCTGGGAGCTCAAGCAGTTCTTCCCGGTCTCCTGGGCGATCTCGGCGTTCGAGTCCGACGGGACGAGACCCGTCATCGAGACGCTGGAACTGGCGCACTCGGGGTTCCTCCACGACGAGTCCGGAGGCGGACGATGATCATCCCCGCCCTGACCCAGCCCCCGCTCGGCGCGTGGGCGGCGAAGCGCAAACCCGGCCAACCGGGCACGCACCCGCGCTACGGCGTGACGACCTGGTTCCGGGTGGTCGTGCTGCGTCCCACCGGCCAGGAGGACCTGGGCCGGTGGTCCGGCTGCTCCGGCCTCGGAGTCGACCTCAACGTGGAGGAGGTGTGGTCCGGCGGCGAGAACGACGCCCCCTACCTCATCCCCAAGAACATCACCCACGGCAGGCTCACCCTGGAACGGGCCATGAACCACGCCGACAGCGAACGGGTGCAGCTCTGGTTGCGCCACGTCGCGCGGCACTGGCACGACGGCGACGAGGGCGGCGCCGGGCTGGTGGAGTCCGGCGGGACGGCCAAGGCCTCCTACACCGGCAGCACGGTCGTCATCTCGCTGTTCAGCTCGCCGGGTGGTGAGGAGCAGGACCGCCTGCTCGGCTCGTGGGAACTGGCAGGGGCCTTCCCGATCGCCTGGTCGGCGCCACCGTTGACCAGCAGGTCGGGAGGCGTCGCGATCGAGAGGCTGACCCTGGCGCACCGCGGTTTCCTCGGCGGGGGAAGCCTCGGCCACCAGGAATCCGCGCGGTCGGACCAGGCGCCGGGCCGGTTCACGCTCACCGACGAGCAGCACTTCAAGCTGGAGTTCCAGTACAACCCCGGCGAGGTGACGCAGGAGAAGAAGCTGGAGGGCTCGACCAACCAGGGCGTCGGCAACGGAACGGACCTCTGGCGGGCGACCAACAAGATCTGCTACGACGTGACGGCGTTGACCATCGAGGGTGCCACCGCGGTCAAGGAGAAGGCGGCGAAGCTCTGGGAGTGGCTGGAACCGGAGCACGGCGTCGGGCAGGCCACGGCGAAGCGGCTCGTCATGGCCATGGGCACCGACTACACCGCCCAGGTGCACCTGCGGTCGGTCAAGATCCGCTACACCCGGTTCACCCGTGCCGGTGTGCCGTGCCGGGCCGTCGCGACCCTGACCGTGGTCGGCGCCTCCGAGGAGCGGGCGAAGCCGGGCGGCTCCACCCCCGTCGGCGCGCCCGCCGGGGGTGGGAGGTCGCCCAAGGGCGGTGCGCGCGGCGGCCCTCGCCCGCCCGGCCGGAGCGCGACGGCGGACGACCTGCCCGCACGCGGGTCGGCCGACGAGGACACCTCCCTCCGGTCGCTCCGCAAGAACGCGGGCTCCTTCAAGGACAGGTCACGATGACCCCTCAGCCGGTGGCCGCCCCGTTCGTCGAGGTGACGCCCCGAATCCTGGTCGGTCCCCGCTCGACCCCGCTGGCCGCGTCGGTCGAGGGCCTGGTCGAGAACGTCGTGGTGGACCTGCACGCGCACCTGCCCGGCATGTTCGAGATCACCTTCGCCGACCGGGACGGCTCGGTGCTCGACCGCGCGGGCCTGGCGATCGGCACGCAGGTCGCGCTGGCGTCCGTCGGGGTGGCGGACAAGACCTCGGCGGACCTCGTCGTCGGCGAGATCACCGCGATCGAGGGCGACTACGGCGCGTACAGCAGCACCACCGTGCGCGGCTACACCCGCGACCACCGCCTGCAACGGGCGCGGCGCACCCGGACGTTCCTCAACGTCAAGGACTCCGACATCGCGAAGAAGATCGCGCGCGAGCACGGGCTCGCGGTCGGCCGCGTCGACCAGACCACGACCGCGCACGAGCACGTCGGGCAGGTCAACCAGACCGACTGGGAGTTCCTGCGGTCGCGGGCGGACGCCATCGGCTTCGAGTTCGGCGTGGTGGACGGCAAGTTCCACTTCACCCGGCCGGTGGCCGCGTCCTCCGCGGTGGTGGTCGGGCTCTCCTTCCCCACGGCGCTGCTGCGGTTCTCCCCTCGGGTCACCGCGGGCAACCTGGCCCCGCAGACCGAGGTCCGGGTCTGGGACCCGCGGCGGGCCAAGGCGGTCGCGGCCGTCGTCACCACGGAGACCGGGAACACCCGCCTCGACGACGCCGATCCCGCCGCGCTGTCCCGACCGTTCCAGCCCCGCGCCGCCGGACCCAAGCCCGCCGCGGCGGGACGCGACCTGGGTCCCGATCCGGTGGCCGCGGGGTTCGTGGTGAGCGGCGTTCCCGCCGCGAACGGCGCCGCCGCCGACACCGCCGCCCGCGAGGTCGCGCAAGGCGCCGCACGACGGCTCGGGTCGACGGTCGCCGAAGCCGAGGGCGAGGCCGTGGGCAACCCCCGGCTGCGCCCCGGAGTGGCCGTCGAGGTGGACGGGGTGGCGGGACCGTTCCGCGGGCGGTGGGTGCTCACCAGGACCACCCACCGCTTCGCCACCGGGCGCTACACCACCACGTTCGAGATCAGCGGCGCCAACGACCGCTCCCTGCTGGCGCTGGGCGGCGGCACCCCGACGACCGCGTCCATCCCCGGCGTGGTGTGCGGGGTCGTGAGCAACATCGGCGACCCGGACGGCAAGGGCCGGGTGCGCCTCACGCTGCCGTGGCTGTCGCCGCGGTTCGAGACCGGGTGGGCGGTGGTGGCCCACCCCGGCGCGGGCACGCGCGGCGGTGCCGTCCTCCAGCCCGCGGTCGGCGACCAGGTACTGGTGGCGTTCGAGTTCGGCGACCCGAGGCGGCCCTACGTGCTCGGCGGCCTGTACGACGACCGGGCCGCGCACGACCTCGGCGGCCCACCGGTCAAGCGCAGCGGTTCGGCGGCTTCGGTGGTGTGGCGCGGGATCGTCACGCCCACCGGCAACCGGCTCGCGTTCCACGACGAGCAGGGGCCGGGCGCGAAACCGTCGACGGTGGCCTCGGACTTCGTGCTGGGCACGGCGGGCGCGGACCTGGCGCTGGTGGTGGACCAGGTCGCCGGGACCGTGACGCTGCGCTGCGCCCCCGCGCCCTCGGGTGGCAGACCGGCGAAGCCGGGGAAGCTGACCATCCAGTGCGGCGACCGCGGCGTGATCGACGTCGTCAGCGGCAAGGGCGGCAAGGTCAACGTCACCGCGGGCGCGGGTGGCGAGGTGAACGTCGGCGGCGGCGCACGGCTGAACCTCACGGGCAAGGCCTCGGTCAAGATCGAGAGCAGCGGCCCCGTGGAGATCAAGGGACATCCGATCAAGCTGAACTAGGAGGGCCGGGGTGACCACGAACACCATCGGCACGGGCTGGGGGTTCCCGGTGGGGCTCTCCCCCACCGGCGGCTTCGGCCTCGCGTCCGGGACGACCAAGCTGGAGCAGTCGATGCGGCTGATCCTCACCACCTATCCCGGCGAACGCCCGATGCGCCCGGACTTCGGGTCCAGGCTGCGGGACTTCGTGTTCCAGCCGCCGACCACCGGGGTGCGCGCCGAACTGGCCGCCGAGGTCGACCGCGCGCTGACCCGGTGGGAGCCGCGCGCGCGGATCGACCGCGTCCGGGTCGAGCCCGACCCCGAGCGCTGGAGCCTGCTGCTGATCGACATCGACTACACCGTCGTCGACACCGACGACCGGGGCAGCCTCGTCTTCCCCTTCCACGGCCTGCCCGACGAAGAGGACTGAGATGGCCCTCCCCGCACCCGATCTCGACACCCGCCGCTTCGCCGACCTCGTCGAGGACGCGCACCGCATGGTGCGCGGCCGGTTCCCGGAGTGGAACGACCAGCACCCGTCCGACCCCGGCGTGACGTTGATCGAGACGTTCGCGTTCATGGTCGACCAACTGGTGTACCGGCTCAACCGCGTCCCGGACCGGCTGCACGTCAAGTTCCTCGACCTCATCGGCGTGCGCCTGTTCCCGCCGACACCGGCGCGGACCGACGTGACGTTCTGGCTCTCGGCGCCCGCCACGACCGCGCTGGTCGTCCCGGCGGGCACCACGACCGGCACGACCAGGACCGAGACCGCCGAGTCGATCGTGTTCACCACCGAGGACGACTGCGTGGCACTGCCCTGCGAACTCGCGGCGGTACGGGTCGGAACGTCCACCCAGGACGTGAGCGAGGAACGGACGTCCGCGCTGCGCACCGGTCTGCCCGTCGCGGTCTTCGGCCCGGTCCCCGCCGACGGCGACCACCTGCTGCTGGGGCTGGACGCCGCCGTCCCCCGGTGCGCCGTGCGCGTCGAGGTCGAGGGCGACCTCGACGGCGTCGGCGTCGACCCGGCGGACCCGCCGCTGGTCTGGGAGGCCCACGACGGCGAGGCGTGGCAGCCGTGCCGGGTGCTGCACGACGGGACCGGTGGGCTCAGCACCGCGGGCGCGGTCGTGCTCGACGTCCCGGCGGGCCACCGGACGAGCCTGCTGGACGGGCAGCGGTCGGCGTGGCTGCGGGCCAGGGTCGTGGCTCCGCGCGAGGGCCAGGCCACCTACCACGCCTCGCCGACGGTGCACCGGATCTCGGCCTGCACGGTCGGGGTGAGCGGGTCGGCGGTCAACGCCGAGATCGTGGACCTCGAGGTGCTCGACGCGGCCGAAGGCGTTGCGGGACAGGTGTTCGCGCTCGCCGAACGGCCCGTGCTCGCGGGCGCGGGCGAGGTCGTGCTGGAGGTGGAGTCGGACAGCGGCTGGGACGAGTGGACCAGGGTCGAGCACTTCGCCGCCAGCGGCCCCGACGACCGGCACTTCGTCCTGGACGCGGCTCAGGGGGAGATCGCGCTGGGCCCGGTGGTGCGGCTCGCCGACGGGACGCTGCGGCGACACGGCGCCGTCCCACCGCACGGCGCCGTGCTGCGCGTGCGCCGGTACGCGACCGGGGGCGGCGCGCTCGGCAACGTCGCGGCCAGGACCATCCGGACGCTGCGGACGTCGATCCCGTTCGTGGCCGACGTGGAGAACGTCCGGCCCGCGACCGGGGGCAAGGACGCCGAGACGGTGGAGCAGGCCCGTGACCGGGGCGGGCTCGCGCTGCGCACCAGGGGCCGCGCGGTCACCGCCCAGGACTACGAGGTGCTCGCCCGCGAAGCGGTCCCCGAGGTCGCGCGGGTCCGCTGCGTGCCCGCGTCCGGCGCCGACCTGCCGCCCGGCACGGTGAAGGTGCTGGTGGTGCCGTCCGCGGCGATCGGCGACGACGGCCGCGTCCGGCTGGCCGACCTGGTGCCGCCGGACGCGGTGCTGTCCACTGTGGCCGAACACCTCGACCGGGTGCGCTTGGTGGGCACCACGGTGCTCGTCGAACCGCCGCGCTACCGGGGCGTGACCGTGGTGGCCCGCCTGGTCACCCGGCACGGGGACCGGGCCGCCGCGGTGCGGCTGGAGGCGGTGCGGGCCCTGTCGGTCTACCTCAACCCGCTGCCGGGCGGCGGGCCGGACGGCGAGGGCTGGCCGTTCGGCCGCGCGGTGCGGGCGGGTGAGCTGCACGCCGTGCTCCACCGGGTGGCGGGGGTGGAGCTGGTCGAGGACGTCCGGCTCTACAGCGCCAACCCGGTGACCGGGGAACGCGGGCCGGAGGCGGCGCGGATCGAGCTGGACCCGCACAGCCTGGTGTTCTCCTTCGACCACCAGGTGCGGGTGGAGACCCGCTGATGGCACCGAACGGGAGAGGGGACCGGCCGTGATCGTGTGCCGGGAGTGCGGGCAGCGCAACAAGGACAAGGACTCGTTCTGCGGGTCGTGCGGGCAGTTCCTGGAGTGGACGGGCGAGCGGTCCGCCCCGGCGCCCGCGCCCGTCGTCGTGCCGGTGGCCGAGCAGGAGGCTCCGGAGCGGATGGGCTGGCTGCACCGGCTGGCCACGACGATCACGGGTCCGCCGACCACCGTCGGCGGTGTGCCCACCGGCCAGGAGTGGTCCGACAGGCCAGTTCTCGAGGGTGGAACCGCTCCGTCGGTGGGCTCCACGGCACCGGGAGGCGGTCCGCCACCACCTCCCGGTGGCGGCGCGCCGCCTCCCCCACCGCCACCGCCCCCACCGCCCGCACCCGCTGGATCCGCTGTGCCGCCACCACCTCCACCTCCCCCGCCACCTCCCGGCGGTTCAGCCCCTCCGCCACCTCCACCTCCCGGCGGTTCGGTCCTTCCCCTAGGTGGTCCGGCCGCTCCACCACCGCCCCCGCCGCCACCGCCTCCGGCCGGAGTCGTCCCGCCACCGCCTCCACCCGCCCCGAGAACCGGGCCGGTGCCCGAACCGGTGGGCGGCGCGCTGGTCGCGGCGGTGGACACCGCCGGGCCGGACGCGGGACCCGCGGCCGAGGAAGTCCTCCCCCAGGAGGCCCGCCCCGCGCCCAGGACCGTCCGCCGGGTCCCCTCGACCCGTGCGATCCGCCCCGGCGACCTGATCTGCGGCGAGTGCGGCGAGGGCAACGTGACGACCCGCAAGTTCTGCGGGCGCTGCGGGGAGTCGCTGAGTTCCGCCACGACGGTCCGCACGCAGTGGTGGCGGCGGCTGGCGCCCCGCCGCGGCCCCAGGGTCGTCCCCGCCGCGAAGCGGCCGAAGCCGGGCGCGGCGGTCGGACGGCGGCCGGGCCGGAGGATCGGCACGTTCGTCCGCCGCTACACGATGGTGGTGGTGCTGGTGTGCGGGCTGGTCGTCGGCGTCTACCCGCCCTTGCGCACGTTCGTCCTGGACAAGGCCCGCGGCGTCGGCACCGCCGCGACCGCCGTGCTGGGCACCGCGTTGAGCCCGGTGCGGCCCACCAGCGTCGCGCCGACCGACACGGAACTGGAGGGACATCCGGCGAAGGCCGCGTTCGACCAGTTCAAGAACACCTACTGGGCGGCGAGGTGGGACCGCACCGGAGGCGTGCAACCGGCCGTGGCGGTGGACCTGGGCAAGGTGACCGCGCTCGCCAAGGTGATCGTGACCAGCGGCGCGAGCGACGGCTTCGTCGCGCACAACCGGCCGTCGATCCTGCTGTTCGCCTACTCCAACGAGAAGTCGGACACGGTCACCCTGACCGACACCCCGGAGCCGCAGGAGATCTCCCTGGCCAACGGGCTGGCGGCGAAGGTGGTCCGGGTGCAGGTCTTGCAGGTGTTCGAGAGCGAGGGCGCGCAGGACGTCGCCCTCACCGAGGTCGAGTTCTTCGGCGTTGGCTGAGAGCCGTCGCCCAGTGAGGGGAAGTGATCGCATGAGGGGACTCGTGCCGGACCTGGCCACCCCGTTCCCGTTGGCGGGCCTGATGCCCGCGGTGTTCCAGGAGGACGCCGCCACGTGCCTGCTGACCGAGGCGCTGGACGACGTGCTGGCGCCGGTCTTCGCCGTGCTCGACTGCCTGGACGCCTACCTGGATCCGCGGCTGGCGCCCGAGGACTTCCTGGACTGGCTGGCCGCGTGGGTCGGCATCGCGCTGAACGACGGCTGGTCCGCCGACCGCAAGCGCGCCGCGATCGGGCACGCGGTCGAGCTGCACCGGGTTCGGGGCACGCCGCGGGGCTTGCAGTGGCACCTCGACCTGATCACCGGCGGCCGAGCGCACGTGGTGGACAGCGCGGGCGTGGCCTGGTCGTCCTCCCCCGACGGGGCGCGGCCAACGGGGTCGGGCCACCCGCTCCTGCTCGTCCGCGTCGTCCGGGGCACGATGACCGACACCGAACTGGCCGAGCTGGAGGACGTGCTGGGTCAGGTCAAGCCGGCCCACGTCCCGCACCGCGTCGAACTGGCAGACTCCACAGTGGACTAGAGTGTCATCACGGTCCGATGAGGACGGTGCCGCCGCCCTGGATGACCCCGTTCGGCAGCGGCGCCGGATCGTTGCACGTCATCACCCGGTCGCCGACGCGGGCGGCGGGCTTGCCGCCGATGAGCACGGAGGGGCTGCCGCCCACCACCGTGCCCCGGTTGGCGGGCGGGGCGCTGAAGCTCCCGGACGGCGGCACGTGCGGCGGGGCGTTGACCGCGGTGGACCCCGCGGTGGCGGCGGGCTTGCCCCCGACGAGCACCGTGGCACAGCACCCGCCGACGATCTTCCCGTTGAACGGCAACGACATCGGGGTCGGCACCGGGCCACCAGGTGACGGGACGAGCACCACGTGCACGTCGTTCCCCACGACCTGGTCACCCAACTTCGCGGCTGGTCGTCCCACGGTCACTCCCGGATGCGTCGGCTGGGCGGGGGCGGGGTGTTCCGGCGCGGCGCGGGAACGGCGGCGTCACGCCGCACACCCAGGTCCACCACGGAGGGCGGCTCGGCGACAGCGGACCGCGCCGGAGCGAGAACGGCGGTGAGCACCACGTCGAGGTGGGCGCGCGGGGCGACGCCCAGCGCCGACCACGTCTCGGCCGACACCGACGGCAGCGCCGGGTGGGCCACGTCGAGTTCCACCGGGGTCCCGTTGTCCCGCAACGCGTCGGGCAGGTGCTCGTCCGGCAGGCGGACGTGCGTGGCGAGCGCTTCGAGCACGGCACCGAGCAGGGCGTGCTCCGCGCGGCGGTCGCCGCACCACGCGGTCACCAGGTAGCAGCAGCGGTACCGGCGTCGGGGCGGCGTGCGCGCCGTGACCCGGCCGTGGTCGTCCACCGCGTCGGTCCAGGACGCCGCACGGGCTTCCACGTCCTCGACGACGCGGTGCAGGAACAGGTCCACCACCGCGTCCTGCTCGGACCGGGCCCACGTCGCGTCCGGCGGGTCCACCCGCACGTCGAGCGCGCCGGGGACCGCTGACCGCACCAGGGATTCGAGCGCGTCGTCGAGTAGGTGGAACACGGGGTCCAGTGTGCCCGCGGCGCGGCCGGTCGCCGTGCCCGAACGGACAGGAGGACGGGCACGACCGTTGTGCGCGAAGGACTAGCCGTTGGCGGCTGCCGGATCGGCCGTCGCGGCCGGACAGTGGAGGGCATGAAGACGTCCACGCTGCTCGGCGATCCCACCCTGACGGTCGAACCCGGCGACCAGGTGCGCTGCGCCGTCAGGGTGCACAACGCGGGCGGCGTCGTCGACCAGTTCACCGTGGACGTGATCGGGGACGCCGCCGCCTGGACCGAGGTCACGCCCGCCTCGGTCAACCTCATGCCCGACGGGCACGTCGAGGTCGAGGTGGTGTTCTCCCCGCCCCGCTCCACCGACGTCGCGGCCGGGCAGCACCACGTCGGCCTGCGGGTCCGCTCGCGGGAGGACCCCGACTCCTCCTCGGTGGAGGAGGTCGTCGTCGAGGTCGGCGCGTTCGCCGAGCTGGACGCGGAACTGCTGCCGTCCAAGCGCAGGGGCCGTCGCGGCGCGCGGTACCGGCTGGCGGTGGAGAACGCGGGCAACACGCCGATGCGCGTCGAGGTCGACCCGTTCGACCCCGAGGACGACCGGATCGACATCAGGTTGAACCGCGAGTCGTTCACGCTCCACCCGGCCACCGTCGCGCTGGTGACCGTGAAGGTGCGTCCCTACCGCGGTTTTCTGCGCGGTGAGCCGAGGCAGCACCCGTTCGAACTGAGGTTGGCCGCGGAGCCGACCGTGGAGTCGGACGTCGAGTGGACGCCGCTGACCGTCAGGGGCGAGCTGGTCCAGGAGCGGCTGCTGCCCGGTTGGGTGCTGCCCGTGCTGGCGGTGGCGCTCGTGCTCGTTGCGGCGCTGGGCGCGCTGTGGGTCGCGGTCGTCGCTCCGGGCATCAAGTCCATCGCCTCCGAGCAGGCCGCCAACGCGTCGCTCGCGGCCTCGATGGCCAACGCCGCGGCGGACAAGGCCAACGGGTCGGCCGAGGACGCGGCGGCCGACCTGAGTTCGGCCGCCGCGATCACCTCGACCACTCCCCCGCCAACGCCGTCACCGCTGAGCTTCCGGGTCGCCACCTTCGCGCCGCCGACGACCGACGGGTCGTTCCAGCGCTTCCCCTACACCGCACCGGACGGCAAGGCGCTGGAGATCGGCGACATCGTGCTGCAGAACCCGCGCGGTGACGTCGGCTACCTGCGCGTCCTGATCGGGGAGACGGTCCTGCTGGAGACCGGGCTGGCGAACTTCCACGACCTGACCTACGCCTACAGCACCAGGCTGCGGGTGCCCGCGGGCCAACAGGTGGTGGTGGCCGTCAACTGCGTGACACCCGGACAGGGTTCCGCGCGCTGCACGGCCGCGGCCTCGTTCTCCGCGATGCTCCAGCCCTGAGCGCGTTCTCCTTCACTGAGCACGCCTCGCGAAACCGTCCCGGACGGCCGCGCGGGGGCGTGCTCGCAGAGGTGTTCCCCGCCGCCCTGACCGGGAGCGACAAACCATGCCGCAGTCCAAGCCCCCACCCACCCCGTCGACGAGCCCGCTGACCGAACTGGTGCGCACGGCCGCGGAGGCGGGGCACGTCGGGCGGGCCGTGCTGGAGCACGTGGTCGTGCTCGTCGCCGCACGGGTGTCCGAAGTGGACTGCGAGGGAACACCGGGCGCCGTGGTGCCCGGCGACGCGGTCGGGCTGGCGCTGGTCGTCGTCGACGTGCTGGCCGGGTTCCTCGCCCTGCGCGCCGACGCCGACCTCCGGGAGGCGCTGTGCCGGGTCGCCGAGAGGTTCTGCGCCGCGATCACCGACCGGGTGTCGGCCTGGGCGGACCGCCTCGCCGCGGCGGGCAACACGTCCACCGGTGAGGAACTGGCCTCGTCGTGGCGGGCCGTGGCGGACGAGATCCGCCACCACGTGCGCGCCTGCCGGGCCGGGAACGGCTGACCGGCCCCTCCCGGAAGCCGGGAGGGGCCGGTCGGGTGCTTCCCCGTCAGCCCCGGCGCCTGCCCGACCGGCGCGAGACGAGGAGCAGTCCGCCGCCGAGGAGCAGCGCCGCACCGCCGAGCGCCAGCAGCGGACCGAGCCCGCCCTGACCGGTGTAGGCCAGTCCTCCTGGCGTGTTCGACCGTCCAGGCGAGCCGTCCGGGTTGCCCTGCTGGTCGCCGTCGGGCGACTCGTTCCCGCCGGGGGTCGACTCCACCGAGGTGCGCACGGCGTCGGCCGCGACGGCCACCGGAGTGCCGTCCGGCGTGGTCGCGGTCACCGAGACGACGTTCTCCACGACACCGGCGCCCGCGTCCAGCGCGGTGATGGTGTAGCTGCCACCGCAGGTCATCGTGGCCGCCGGAGCCAGCACACCGGGCTGCGCGGGCAGGCACGACAGCGCGGGCTCCGGACCGGCGGGAGCGGTGAGCCCGGCCGCCACCTCGACGGCGTCGAGGGTGAGCGAGCCGGTGTTGGTGACGACGATCGAGTACACGACGACGTCGCCGGGATCGTTGCGGGTGTTGGAGTTGCGGTCCTCGATCGCGCTGACGGAGGCGACGGCGCTCACCCCGCCCGCCTTGCTCATCCCCGTGCTGACCTGCGCCGGTCCCGCGGTGACGGGCTGGCCCGCCGGGTCGACGGCGGACGCGGACGCGGTGGCCACCACCGCGCCGCTGTCCACATCGGACTGCGTGACGGTGTAGTCGCCCGTGCAGAGCAGCTTCTCCCGCGGTGCCAGGGTGACCGGGTCCGCGACCGAGCAGGTCAGCACCGGGGCGGGGCCCGCGGGGGCGACGACCGACGCCGCCGCGACGACCTTGTCCAGGGACACCGTGCCGGTGTTGGTGACCTCGACCGAGTAGGAGATGACGTCACCCGCGTCGGTGCCGCCGTTGGTGTTGGTGTCCGCGATCCCGCGCACCGCGGCGGTGATCGCCATCGCGGACGCGCGCACCAGGTCGGTGCGGACGCTCACCGGGGTCGAGGTGACCGACTCGCGGTCCGGCGACGTGCCCGTGGCCGTCGCCCGGTAGACCACCGCGCCGCTGTCCACATCGGACTGGGTGACCACGTACGTGCCGGTGCAGGACGTCGTGGCGCCGGAGGCGAGCCTGGCGGGCTCGGCGGGCGAGCAGGTCAGCTCCGGCTCCGGGCCCGCGGGTGCGGTGAGTTCGCCCGCGACCCGCACGTCGGTGAGCGTGACGGCGCCGGTGTTGGTCGCCGTGACCGCGTAGGTGATCCGGTCCCCCGCGTCCACCTTGCCGTTGACGTTCGCGTCGTCGACGGCCGAGACCGTCGCGGTCGCCACCAGCGCCACGGCCTGGGACAGCTTGGTGACCACCCGCGCCCGCGCGGACTCGACGGTCTCGCCGTCGCGCGCCAGGCCGGTGGCGGTGGCGGTGTTGGCGACCTCGCCCTCGTCCACGTCGGCCTGCGTCACGGTGTAGGACCCGGTGCACGTCGTCGTCGCGGTCGGCGCCAGCGTGGCGGGCGCGGCGGGTTGGCAGGTCAGCGCGGGCGACGGCCCCGCGGGCTCCTCCACGGCGTCGGACACCGCCACCCCGGTCAGGGTCACCGTGCCGCTGTTGGTCACCACTGCCGAGTAGTCGATCCGGTCGCCGACGTCCGTGCGCCCGTTGGCGTTCACGTCGACGACCCCGGCGACCGACAGCGCCGTGGCGAGGCGCGGGCGCGGGGTCAGGCGGGTCTCGACCGCCTCGGGCGAGGAGCTGACCACCTTGCCCGCGCCCGCGCGGCCCTTGCCGGTGACCGACGCCGTGGCGGAGATCGCGGCGCCGGGGGTGTCCACGTCGGCGGCGGTGATCGTGTAGCCGGCCGAGCACACCACCGTCGCGGTCAGCGGGAGCCGGGCGGGTTGTGCGGGGTCGCAGCGGAAGCTCAGCGGGGTCGTGGCCGCGCCCGCGACCGCGCCGGAGGGTTCGACCTCGGTGAGGGTCGAACTCCCGGTGTTGGTGGCCCTGAGGCGGTAGTTGACGGTGTCGCCCACGTCGTTGACGCCGTTGCCGTTGCGGTCGGTCACCGAGGTGGACTCGAACTCCGCGGACAGCGCGGAGGTGTCCTCCAGTTCCAGGGTCGTCCCGCTCGACGCGCTGATCGCCGCGCCCGGCTGCTGGCCGTCCACCGACGGCACGGACCCGGTGGCGGTGACCGAACTGGTGACCGAGCCGCGGGTGAAGTCCACCCCGCGCAACTCGTACCGGCCGGTGCAGGTGAGCTTCGAGCCCGCCTCCATCGTCGTCGGCGGCTGCACCGGCAGGCACGACAACGACAGCGGCGTTCCGGTCTCCGGGTCGACGGTGGCGAGCAGGGCGACGTCGGACACCTTGCGGCTGCCGGTGTTGCGCACCTCCACGTGGTACTCGACGTCGTCGCCGATGTCGTCGTGCTCGGTGGAGTTGCTGTCGACGACGACGGCCGTGGTGGTCACCGCCAGCGCGTTGGCGTCGACGATCACCCGGCCGTTCCCGTCCTGGGCCGCTCCCTGGTAGGCCACCTTCACCGCCCCCTGGGCGCAGGAGGAGCCGCCACCGCCGCCACCCCCACCGCCGCCGTTGTACCCGGCGCCCTCACCGCCCGCACCGCCGGCGCACCCGCCGCCGCCACCCCCACCGCCGCCACCGCTGCCGCTGGCGTTCCCGCCCCGGCCGCCCTGGCCGCCCGCGACGGCACCGCCGCCACCGCCGCCACCGCTGTTGCTGCCGCTGCCGCCACCGCCCGTGTCACCGGCGTGGCTCCCCGCGCCGCCACCGCCACCACCGCCGTAGCAGCCGTCACCTCCGCCACCACCGCCACCGCCCGCCTCGGCGAGCACCGTGCTCCCGCGCAGGACGGCACTGCTGCCGCCGCCCGCGCCGCCGCTGCGGTAGTTGCCCGCGCACGGGTTCAGCCCGCCCCGGTCGCCTCCACCGGTGCCGTAGTGGTGGCCCTGGCCTCCTTGGCAGCCCACGACGAGGCTCAAGCGTTCCAACGGGGTCACCGCGATCGTCGCGATCACCCGGCCGCCGTTGCCCGCGTCCGCGCGGTCGTCACCCGAGTTGCCCTCGGCACCCGTGATGTCGACCTGGAGGCTGGTCGCCCCGGCGGGCACGACGTAGGGAACGGAGGTACCGCCGTTGCAGCCCGCGGTGACCGTGTCGGCCACCAGCGCGACCTCCGGCGCGCTCCGCGGTCCCGCGAGCGCGGACGCGGCGATCAGCACCCCCACCGCCGCCGCGGCGGGGAAGCGCCACGCCCTCGGCGGTCGATCCGGGTGCCGACGGCGGAAGACGTTCTTGGTCCCAGCAGACATGGCACTTCCCGTTGTCGTCGACCGGCGGGCACGAGCCCGAGAGGAGCGCGACGCACGCGCGAAGACGAGTCTGCAACGGGAGACCACCGCACCCGCACGCCCAACAGCCAAGAATTCGGGCAGACGCAAGGCTTCCCGAGGAAGGCCGGACGTGCGGGTGCCTCCGCTACCGCTTGCGGCCGACGGCGGCGAGCCCGCTCAACCGCTCCGGGTTCTCGCCGACGTCGTGGGCCGACTCCGGACGCCACTGCGGGAGGAACACCACACCGGGCTCGACGATGTCGAACCCTTCGAACAACCCCTCGACCTGCGCGCGGGACCGCATGCTCATCGGGGTCGCCGTGCTCCGGTAGAGCTGACTGTGCTCGTCGGCCTCCCTCGGCTGGCCGTCGGTCGTGGCGTGCGACACCACCAGCGCGCTGCCCGGCGTGACGACGTCCCCGTAGGCGGCGACGATCCCCGCGGGGTCGTCCGCGTCGGACACGAAGTGCAGCACCGCCACCATCATCACGGCCACCGGCTGCGACAGGTCCAGCAACGACCCCACCTCGGGCGAGTTCAGCACCACGTCGGGACGGCGCATGTCGGCCTGCACGACGGCGCAGCGCGGGTCGTCACCGAGGATGAACCGGCTGTGCGACACCGCGACCGGGTCGTTGTCGACGTACACCACACGGGCGTCCGGCGCTCCGGACCTGGCCACCTCGTGCACGTTGCCCACGGTCGGGATGCCGGACCCCAGGTCGAGGAACTGCCGGATGCCCGCCGCCACGCAGTACCGCACCGCGCGCCGCAGGAACGCGCGATTGGCCTGCATGATCAGCGGCAGGTCCGGCCACAGCCCGATCGCCCGCTCGCCCATCGCCCGGTCCACCGCGAAGTTGTGCGCCCCTCCCAGGTAGTAGTCGTACACCCGCGCGGCACTGGGCCGCTCCAGGTCGATCCCCTCGGGTACCGCCGCCACCTCGTCCGACACCACGCCCCCTGATCCCTGCCGCACGGCCGTGAACTCCCACCACTACGGTGGTGACGCACCGTATCCGACTGGTGCGGCGCTGTGGAGAGCCGTCCCCGGTCACCGGGCGTAGGAGCCGAGACCGATCAGGCAGTACACGGTCTGGGAGGTCGGTACCCCGTTCCGCAGCCAGGTCACCGAGTAGGTGTACTGGGTGTCCGGCACGGCGTCGCACTTCGACATGTCGGCCGTGCCGGGGAAGAAGTCGATGGAGCGGTAGTGCGCGTCGGGGCTGCCGCAGTCGACCTTCGCCACCCCTGAGGCGACGCTGCCGGAGATCTCGCCGCTGAAGCACGTGCCCGGTGTCGGCGGTGGCCGCAGCGTCGAGGTGATCCGGTGAGCGGGCAGCGCGGGCAGTGCGACCAGCACCGGCGACGGGGCCTTCCCGCTCGCCACGGCCACCAGCGCGGACGGCCGGTCGGCCGGGTTGGGCCAGATCACGAACCCCACCACCGCGCCCGCCACCACGGCGAGCACCACCAGCGACTTGACCCAGAGGGAGACCCGGCGGATCCGCACGTGGAAGGCCTGCTCCTCATACCCTCCAGGACCGGACACGGGATCGCGATCAGCGCTGCCCGCGGGCACGTCGACCCGGACGCAGTCGGTCTTCACGTAGGCGTCGGCGGTGGCCCCGTCGCGGGCTTCGGCGCGGTCCACCCACACCGGCACGGGCCCCTTGCGCCGATCGCGAACCGCCACGCCCACGATGCCCGCGACGAGCACGAACACCAGCAGGCCACCCAGGACGATGCCTAGCCACGCCCACTTGCCCAGCGTCGCGGGCTCCTCCGGCAGCGAGGCGAGGACCTCCTGGGCCTGAGGAGTGCCGCGGACGCCCAGCCAGGCCCGGCTCGGCCCTTCGAGAGCGCGGCCGTTCGCCGAACCCGCCACCGCGGCGGCCACGTCGGGCCACCGCTCACGGAGGGTCGCGTCGTCGACCTCGTGGTAGGGGACCTGGCTGAAGTCGACGCCGCCGTAGACGTAGGTGTGGGTGACGATGTAGTCGCCCGCCTCCTCCTGGTGGGAGGCGGTGAACTCGCCGTTGGTGTAGGAGGCGACGTAGTCGTCGAAGACCTTTCGGGGCGACCACGGTTCACGAGCGGGCCAGGCGTGGGCGTCGCCGCGGTCGATGTACCCGGCGTAGGTGGTGACCTGCCGGGAGCTCAACTCCCGGTACCAGGCCGCAGCCACCCGGCTCAGGTGCACGCGGCGCAGGTCCGCGTACTCCGGCGCGCTGTCCACGGCCTTCTGCACCTGCGGCAGGATCAGCCGTCGGTAGACCCGCTCGTTGTGGTCGAGCACGTCCTGCCCCGCGGAGTCGCACGCGGGGTCCGCCTGCCCGTGATCGCGCCGGTACTCCGACTCCAGCTTCACCTCCAGCGGCGCGTCGAGGATGTGGATGCTGTCGTCGCCGGTGTGCACGGTGGCGGGCGCGGGCACGATCCACTGCCGGAACGACAGGCACACCTGCTGATCGGCGCCCGCGCGCAGGCTCTTCCAGAACTCGGCGCCCACCTCGGTGTCGGGGTGGATGAACCGGCCGACGCTCCTCTTCAGCTCCAGGTCGGCGCGCAGCATGATCCGGCCCGCGTCGGTGTCGGCCAGTGCCGGGTCGATGATCCGGTCGGGCTCGGCGGGGTTGAGGTTGACCCAGAACTTGTCCGTGCTCAGCGACAGCCACACGAAGAACGCGTCCGAGGCCTGTGCCAGGGTGACCCGTCCCGCCTCGTGGTTGACGGTCTCCGGGGCGGTGGCGCCGCGCACCGAGTAGCGCAGTCCCTGGTCCGGGCCGGGGTCGGCGAGGTAGCGCAGTTCCACGGTCGACAGGTCGATGCCGCCCGTGTCGCCCGGTGGTGGGGCGCGACCGCTCAAGGTGTCGACCAGGGGGCCCTCGTTGGGCTCGGCGGCGGTGGCGTCCGAGACGACGGCGCTGAGGGTGGATTCCGGCAGTGGACCGATCCTGGCGCCGTCCGCCCGCCACCCGTTGATCGTCTTGTTGATCTTCTTCGTGGCGGCTCTGGCGAGGGTGTGGTCCTGCCCGACGGTCGCCTCCGGCCCGGCGCTCCCGTCCTCCACCTCCGCGGCGTTGTGGATCTTCCAGTTGTAGTAGAAGAAACGCAGGTCGGGGAACAGCGGAGGTGTCGCGTCGGTGCCGCGGATCGCGTACCAGCACTGGTGGCCGGGAGTCACGCAGAATTGCCGCTCCGACTCCCCGACCGTGACGAGGTGGTTCACCCCGCGCAGCGACGTCCAGTGCGCCAACAGGGGTTCGCTGTGGAACTTCTCGTGCTCCCCCGGTGACAGCCCCAGCGATTCCCGCGAACCGACTTGGAAGCCGTCGAGGTCGAACTCCTCGGTGCGCAGCAGCACGCCGTCCCGGAACACGTCGAAGACGATCTTCGGCGGGTCAGGCGGGTTCAGCCTGCTGGTGCTGGCGACGGCCACCGCCATCCGCGCGCCGTCCTGCTCGAAGAGCACCACCGCGACGTTGCGCCCGTTGGTGACCTCCGCGTGTTCCCGGCGGTACATCTGGATGTACTTGGCGTACGGCGAGTCCCCCCAGTACTTCTGGTAGTACTCGACCGCGCTCGCCGAGCCGTTCCCCGCGCTCGGCTGGGCCGCCACCGGAACGCTCGCGCCCATGACGGCGAGCAGGGCGAGCAGCAGGCCGAGGAGGCGCCTCGCGGTCACTCCGACACCACCTCGTCGAAGTACTCCTGCCACGGGGTGCAACCGGGACCCATCGACGGCGGGTCCAGGTCGGCCAGCGTGGCGCGCAGGTCGTCGACCTTCGCCTCGCGCACGTCCGGCCGCGCGCCCCCGAGATCGCGGAGCAGGTGGTCGCAGAGGCCCAGCGCGTGCAGGAACAGCGGCAGGCTCGAGTTGATCAGCCGGGGTGTTCCCGACTGGACCACCCACACGGCCCCCTGGTCGACGTCGACCGCGATGGGCACACCGTGGTCGAGGCCCAGAACCGCGAATTCGCGGCCGCGGAGGTGCAGCGGCGACTGCGGCGCCAGGTCGTGGAACCGGGCGTTCCAGCAGTTCTCGGCGGGCAGGCCGACCGATTCGACGAACTCGCGCAGCACGGGGGGAAGATCCGGGTGCCGCGCGGTCCGCGGCACCCGGATCAGCTTTCCCGCCCAGAGGGCACGAGTTCGTTCGACCAGCTCGGGATCCAAGGCGAACATCGTCGAAACCTAGGGAAGCGTCCCGGTCGCGCGGGCGTGATCGATCCCGAATCACCCGGTCCAGCGACAGCCGGGTTCAGCGGACGCCGACCGCCGGGCGCTCCTCGTGTTCGGGCTCCCGTGCCTGGAGGGTGGTGCCCTCGACGTCGAGCCGGGGCAGCCAGCGCAGCCACCGCGGTAGCCACCAGGCGCGTTCGCCGAGCAGGGCCATGGCCGCCGGGACCAGCACCATCCGGACCACGAAGGCGTCGACGAGGATGCCCGCGGCCAGCGCGAAGGCGATCGACATCATGGTCGCGTCCGCTCCGGGGAAGAACCCGGCGAAGACCGCGAACATGATGGCCGCCGCCGCGACCACGACCGGGGCCGCCTGGCGGAAGCCCGTGCGGATCGCCGTGGTGTTCGGTTCACCGTCGCCGTGGGCCTCGTGCATCCGCGAGACCAGGAACACCTGGTAGTCCATCGCCAGGCCGAACAGGATGCCGACGACGAGGATCGGGGTGAGGCTGATCAGCGGGCCGGGGTTGTCGACGCCGAACAGGTCGCCGAACCAGCCCCACTGGAAGATCGCCACGGAGGAGCCGAGCGCGGAGCCGATGGTGAGCAGGAAGCCCAGCACGCCCACCAGCGGCACGAGCAGGGACCGGAACACCAGGACCAGCAGCACGAACGCCAGGCCGACGACGAGCGCCAGGTAGCCCGGCAGGGCGGCGTTGACGGTGGTGGCCACGTCGACGCTGACGGCGGTCTGCCCGGTGACGTAGGCGCGGGGGCCGTCGCCGCGCGACAGGTCGCGGATCTCGTGGACCAGGCGCTCGGTGGCCGCGCTGGCCGGACCGGACTCGGGGATGACGGTGAGCAGTGCGGCGGTGCCGTCGGCGTTGGGCACCGGGTCGGTGACCGCCGCGACGTCGGGCAGGGCGGCCAGCGGGGCCTTGGCGTCGGTGGCGGCCCCCAGCGCGCCCGCGCCGTCGAAGAACACGGTCAGCGGTCCGTTGAAGCCCGCTCCGAAGGCGTCGGCGAGCAGCTTCTCGGCCCGGCCCTGGGTCGTGCTCTCGGTGGGCGTGGCGGCGAGGGTGGTCTGCAAGGAGAACAGCGGGATGCTCAACGCGCCGAGCGCCGCGGTGGTAAGCACCAGCGCCACCACCCGCCCGCGGGTGACCCCGTCGATCCAGCCGCGGAAGAAGCCCCGGTCCCGGTGCGCGGGGGTCGGTTCGCCGACCGGCGCGGCGCGCTCCTTGCGGGGCAGCGCCCTGCGGCCGAGGAGCGCCAGCACCGCGGGGACGAGCGTGGTGGCGATGAGCACGGCGATGACGATGGTGAAGGCCCCGGCGACACCCATCTGGGTGAGGAAGGGGATGCCCGTGACGAACAGGCCGACCAGGGCGATGACGACGGTCAGACCGGCGGTGACCACGGCGGCGCCCGCGGTGCCCACCGACGTGGCGACGGCGGCTCCGACGTCCTGGCCGCGGCGCAGCTCGTGGCGGAAGCGGCTGACGATGAACAGGGCGTAGTCGATGCCGACCGCCAGGCCCAGCATCGTGGCGAGCAGCGGGGTGGAGGCGGTCAGGTCGACGAAACCGGTGGCGATCTGGATGCCGCAGACGCCGACCCCGACGCCGACCAGCGCGGTCAGCAGGTTCATCCCGGCGACCGCCAGCGCGCCGTAGGTGACGACCAGCACGACGAGGGCCGCGAGCACGCCGATGAGCTCGGCGGAGTGCGCCCCGCCCTCGCCCACCCGGACGGCGTCCCCGGACGCCTCGACGGTCAGGCCGCCGCCGCGGGCCGCGGCGACGGCGTCGGTGAGGGCGTCGCGCTGGGCGTCGGTGAGGTCGAAGGCGCTGACCTCGTAGGTGACGGTGCTGTAGGCGGTGGTCAGGTCGGCCGACAGGGCGGTGGGCGTCGGCTGGAGCGGGTTGGTCGCCGAGGCGACCCCGTCGAGCCCGGTCAGCCTGGTGACGAGGTCGCCGACGGCGGCGGTGTTGGCCTCGGTGGTCAGCGCCTGTCCCGGCGGGGCCTTGACGACGATCCGCGCGGACGCGGTGTCACCGCTGCCCCCGCCGAACTCGCGCTTGATGAGGTCCATCGCCTCGACCGACTCCTGGCCGGGCAACGAGAAGGTGTTCACCGTGGTGCCGGACAGTTGACCCGCACCGACACCCGCGCCGATGAGCACCACCAGCCAGGTGAGGATGAACAGGGCCGGGCGCCGGTACGCCGCGGCGCCGACGCGGAAGAGCAGGCGTGCCACGGTGATCAGCCCTCCGCGCGGTCGGGACGGGACGGGCGGGAGGTGGGGACGCGGTCGGCGAGCGCCGGAACGTGGAGGCGGGACATGGCTTCCAGCGTGTCTCCCTCCCCCGCGGACGGCATCGCTCGTCAGGTGGCTTTCCCGACCCCGTCCGCTAGTCCTCGCGAGCTAGGTCCTCGGCGTCGCGAGCACCGCGGCGGTGGCTCCGCGACGTGGATGTCCTGGTGCGTCGACGTCGACTTTCGTCATCGCGTAGTCCTGGAGAACTAGTGGCGGTCTCCGGGTATCGATCCGGCGGCCGATGCGGTGCGGGCGCACGGAGAGCATCCTGGGGAGGTGTCGTCCAGTGTGGAACCTCCCAGCCGGTCGTCCCGGTGGCACCCGCACGAGCAGGTCGGCACGACGACCCCGCTGAGGGCGGCCGTGCGGGACGTCTGGCCGGTGCTCACCGTGGCCCTGCTGGGCCTGCTGGTGCTGCGCGATTCCGGGATCACCGCCCCCGTCTGGCTGGTCGTGCTGGTGGTGGTCGTTCCCCTGCTCCCCGCCCTCGGTCGGCACCGCGGTCCGGTGCCCGCCTTCCTCGGCACCGCCGCGTGCGCGGTCGCCGCCTTCGCCGCGCTCGGGCTCAGCGGTCACGAACTCGTCGTCCCGGTCCTGGCGCTCACCGTCTGCCTGGTGACCGTCGTGGACCGGGAACCGGACCGGGTCGTCGTCCCGGCGGTCGCGCTGTGCCTGCTGTTCGACGCCGCCACCGTGCTGACGCCCATGGTGCCCGCTCCGGGAGCCACCAGGCCGGTGTACGCCCTGGTGGCGCTCACCGGGGCCGCCGTGCTGCTGGGGCGCAACCGCCGGGCCAGGCGGGCCGTGCTGGCGGGGCTGCGGGAGCGGGCCGAGACCGCCGAGCGCACCAGGTACACGCTCGCCCAGGCCGCCGTGGCGGAGGAGCGACGGCACATCGCCCGAGAGGTGCACGACATCGTCTCCCACAACATCGCCGTGATGACCAACCTGGCCGACGGCGCCGCGGTCGCGTTGCGCCGCAACGCCAGACCACCCGCCGCGCTCACCGCGGTCGAGGCCATCGCGGGCACCGGGCGGGAGGCGATGGAGGAGATGCACGCCCTGCTCGGGGTGCTGCGGGACCCCGGTGAACGCGACGAGCCCACCCGGCCGCCCGCACCGGGGATCGAGCAGTTGCCCACCCTGGTGGAGCAGGTCAGGGCCGCCGGTCTGGACGTCGCGCTGGTCCGGCACGGGGACTCCCGCCCCGTCGGCGGCGGCACGTCCCTGACGGCGTACCGCCTGGTCCAGGAGGCGCTGAGCAACAGCCTGCGGCACGCCCGCGACGCGCGGTCCGCCGTGGTGACGCTCCAGTGGTCGACCGATCAGCTCGTCCTCGACGTCGTCGACGACGGGGCGTCCCCCGGCGCGGCGCCTGCCGGGGGCGGGCACGGCCTCATCGGGATGCGCGAACGGGTGCTCGCCCACGGTGGGACGATCACCGCGGGTCCCGGTACCACCTCCGGGTGGCGGGTCACCGCACACCTCCCGCTGGCGACACCTCACGTGGGGAGTTCGGGATGACCACGGTCGTGCTCGTCGACGACGAACCGCTGGTCCGGCTCGGCCTGGGCATGGTCCTGGACGGCAGCGACGACATCGAGGTGATCGGCCAGGCTGGCGACGGCGAGGAGGCCGTCGCCCTCGTCGGGCGGTTGCGGCCCGACGTCGTGGTCATGGACATGCGGATGCCGGGGACCGACGGCGTCCAGGCGACGCGGCAGATCGTGGCGTCCGGGCTGCCCAGCCGGGTACTGGCCCTGACCACGTTCGACCTCGACGAGTACGCGTTCGCCGCCCTCCAGGCGGGTGCCAGCGGGTTCCTGCTCAAGACCTCCGACCCCCGGCACCTGGTCGACGCGATCCGCACCATCGCCCGCGGTGACGCGGTGGTCGCGCCGCGGGTGACCCGGCGGCTGCTGGAGACCTTCGCCGAGCACCTGCCCACCGGCGACTCCCCCACCACCGACCCGAAGGTGGCCCGGCTGACCGACCGCGAACGGGAGGTCCTCGTCGAGATGGCCACCGGCAAGTCCAACGCCGAGATCGCCCGCGACCTGTTCGTCTCCGAGTACACCGTCAAGGCGCACGTCGCACGGGTGCTGGGCAAGCTCGAACTCCGCGACCGCACCCAGGCCGCCGTCTTCGCGTTCCGGCAGGGCCTCGCGCGGTGACCGTCAAGGCGTGTGCGTCCGATCGACACCCCCTGAAGGTCGCGAGTGGACAGTCCACTCGC
>NZ_JANYMP010000003.1:540437-567158 GCF_025061645.1 Umezawaea endophytica
TCCACTCGCGACCTTCAGGGGGGCGGTTCAGCAGTGGTGTCTCACCGGAACAGACCTTCGCACGCCGCCAGCACGATCGCCTCGGCGCTGTCGGGGGACGCGGGGTCGGTGCCGGGCGCCGACGCGTTGAGCGGGGACGGCCACCCGTAGGAGAGCATGCTGCTGCCGTAACCCGCGATCCACGGGTCGTCGTTCCACCCGGCCTCGTAGCCGTTGTGCAGGCCGGGACCGGCCCAGAGGATCCGGTCGGACGCCACGTAGCACTGGGTCTCGTTGGCGTAGGCCATGACCCAGAGGTTGCCGACGCCGATGTCCTGCGCCAACGCGTTGATCATCAGGTGGTAGTCGCTCACGACCTCGTGCGAGAGCCCCAGGATCGTGACCCCGCCCATCTTCCAGCACTGGATGGGCATCGGGATCGACTCGGCCAGCTCGCCGCGGTCGATCTGCCCGATGATCAGGTTGGCGTGCCGGACCTCGGCCTTGCCGAGGCGCCCGTCCAGCCGCGTCACGTACTTGCGCCGCAGCTCCGCCCGCACGCCCGCGTCGGTCGTGTCCACCGCGAACGGCAGGTCGACCTCGGTCAGCTCGGTCATGATGGGGCCTTCGACGTCGGTGAAGTCGCCGTCGTTGACGATGTCGATGACGGCCGACGCCAGCCGCTCCCCCAGTTCGCCGGTCGACAGCGGCAGCGGGTCCTGGTCGCCCGCCGTGCCCTGGAAGAACAGCGCCATCGCGCCCAGTTCCTCCTCGATGATCTCCGACGCCACCCCGACGAAGTCGCTGTGGAACGAGGGGGCCTTGCCGCACGACACGGGGTGCGTCGCGCAGCCGAACAGCACGGCGAGCAGGCCGCCGCCGTTGCTGTTCCGCACCGCGATCACCGGCACGTCCGTCATCACGTGGTCGAGGCCCATGCGGTTGAGGCCGACCTCCGCGCTGCCCTCGGCGAAGTGCAGCGTCGCCGGGATGGGCGTCTCCCGCACGGTCCGCTCCACCAGTTCGGTGAGCAGGTCCATGAACACGAACGTGGAGCCGTTGACGGCGTCCACGTCGGCGTCGTTGAGGTTCATCAGCACCTTGGGATCAGGGTGCGTGTCCCCGATGAACGGACCGCTGTGCGTGTGGCTCGCCACGATCATGAAGTCCGACGAGACCACCAGGTCCAGCACGTCGCACACCCGCCTGCGCAGTTCCTGGTGCACGTCGCGCGGGATGCTCACCACGTCCACTCGCAGCAGCACGTTGACCGAGCCGCCCTCGTGGATCGCGATGCAGTGCGCGCGCAACGGGTACGCGGGCGCCGGGGCCGACGGGCTCGCCCCTCGGGGGTCCCAGCCGTAGCCGCCCATCCACAGGCTCGGCCACCCCGGCACCACGGGCGTGATGTCCAGTTCGTTGTAGGCGACCGCGAACCCGCTCGCGGGTGCGGCGGACGCGCCCGCGATCCTGGTGGTGAAGACGGCGGTGGCGGCGAGCAGACCGCCCCGCAGGACGGACCGACGGCTGATTCCGGACATGGTGGACTCCTGTCGTGACGCGGATGGGTGGAGTGGTCCCGGACCGCTCGGGCCGCGATCCGGGAGGCGACCGTGCACGGTCGCCGACGGGACCGGGTGGCGTGCGACCCGGTCTGCCGCGTCCCCTCAGGTCCCCCCGGACCGGTCAGCGTCGCGGGCGAGGGCCGTCGTGCCGACGAGGAAGCCGCGACGGGAGGTGCTGTGCGTTGTCGGTTCCTGTCGTCACCGGACCGGGACGACCACATCCTCCGGCGCCGTGGTGACGTCCTGTTGACGCGGCGTTGACGCCACCCCCATGGCGGCCTGGACCCGGTCCGCCGTTGCCCGGTGCCCGGCCGCCGACTCCCGCAGGCCCAGCCGTTCCTCGACGCTCGCCAGCACGGTCAGCGCCTGCGCCTCCCGCAGCCGGAAGCCGGTGCTCCTGGCCAGGTCGAGGGCGCGTTCGACGTGGGCGAGGCCCTCCGCGGGCGGCATCGTGCGCCCGAGTCCGATCAGCGCGGTGATCTCGCCCTGCCGGTAGCCCGCGCCGCGGCTGATCTCCAACGCCGACGTGTGCTTGGCCAGCGCGGACGCCGGGTGGCCCGTGCGGTTCTCCACCGACGCGAGCGTGTTCAGCGCGTCCGCCTCGTACCGCAGGTTGCCGGTCTCGACCGCCAGCTCCAACGCCTCCTCGCAGTGCCTGGTGGCCTCGGCGTAGTCACCCGCCTCGCGGTGCGTGGCCCCGAGGTTCTGCAACACCTCGGCCTCGTCGTGGCGCGACCGCAACCGCCGGTGCACCTCCAGCGCCGCGTGGTGGTGGGCGAACGCCTCGTCGATCCGACCCAGCCGCAGGCACACGCCACCCAGGTTGTTGCGCGCGATGGCGCCGGTGTGCGCCAGGCCCGCGCGCTCGCACAGCGCGAGCGCCCCGGTCAGGAGGTCCTGCGCCCGCCGCAGCTCACCGCGTTCCAGGTGCATCGAGCCCAGGTTCACCAGCGACGCGGCTTCCAGCCGTTTCGCGCCCAGTTCCCGGCTCGTCGCAAGCGCGCGGGTCGAGTGCGCGACGGCCGCGTCCAGGTCGCCCAGTTCCAGGTGCACGACCCCCAGGTTGCCCAGCGCCACGCACTCGCCGATCCGGTTGCCCGACGCGCGGTGGCCCGCCAGCGCCCCGTTGAGGTCCTCGACCGCGGCCGGGTAGTCACCGCGGCTCCAGAACAGCATCCCGCGGCTGTTGCGCAGCCACGGTCGAACGCCGTGCTCGCCTGCCCTCTCGGCGGCGGTGAGCGCGGTGTTCGTGGCCGCGAGCAGGTCGGCGTCGAGGCGGCGCGAGTGCAGGTAGCCGCGGACGGCGTCGGTCAGGTGCCAGGTGTACTCCGGCGCGACGCCCACCGCCTGCCGGATCGCCGCGACCAGGTTCACCCGCTCCTCGTCGAACCAGGTCGCGGCGTCGCGGTCGTCGGCGAGGTGCGGCACGAGCGGGACGGTGTCCGGCTCCGGCCTCGGCAGCCGCGCCAGCGTCGGGTGCAGCAACTCGGCGGCCGCGTCCGCGGTGTGCAGGTACTGCTCGTAGACCCGGCGCAACGCCCCGGTGCGCGCGGCCGCGTCGTCCTCCTCCTGCGAGGTGGTCACGGCGTAGAGCCGCAGCAGGTCGTGGAACTGGTAGCGGCGCGGCTCGTACTGCTGCACCAGGCTCGCCGCGGCGAGCTGTTCGAGCAGCCGCGCCGCCGTGCCGAAGGGCACGCCGAGCAGCGCCGACGCGGTCTGGGCGGTGAAGTCCACGCCCGGCACCAGCCCGAGCAGCCGGAACAGCCGGGCCGCGTCGGGGTTGAGCGCGCGGTAGGACGGGACGAACGCGCCGCGCACGGCGGCGGACTCGTCGCCGTCGACGGCCAGGGCCGCGAGTCGGTCGTCCTGGCGCAGTTCGGCGACGTAGTCGGCCACGTTCGGGCGCGGCCTGCTGCCCAGGTTGGCCGCCGCGATCCGCAGCGCGAGCGGCAGCCCGCCGCACAGCGCGGTCAGCTCGCCGCTGGCCACCGGCTCGTCGTCGACGACCTTGCCCGCGATGCCCGCGACCAGGGCACGGGCCTCCGGCGCGGACAGCACGTCGAGCGCGACCCGTCGAGCACCCTGCAACGCGGTCAGCCCGCGCATCTCGCTGCGGCTCGTGACCAGCACCGCGCAGCGCGGCTCGGCGGGCAGCAGCCGCCGGACCTGGTCGACGCCCGCCGCGTTGTCCAGGACGACCAGCACGCGCTTGTCGGTCAGCAGCGTGCGGTAGAGCAGCTCCTGCTCGGCCTGGTCCAGCGGCACGCGTTCCGCGGAAACGCCGAGCGCGCGCAGGAAGTAGCCCAGTGCCTGGGTGACCGACGTGGTCGGGCTGGTCGAGTACCCGTGCAGGTTGACGTGCAGCACGCCGTCCGGGAACTCCGGCCGCAGCCGTCGCGCCACGTGCACGGCCAGCGCGGACTTGCCGACGCCCGGAGGTCCGGACACCACCAGGATCGGCGCGGCCGTGGCGTGCCGCTCGGACAGCAGGTCGGTCGCGAGCGCGACCTCGTCGACGCGCCCGACGAAGTCGCCGATGTCCGGCGGCACCGTCGTGCCGACGGGCGATCGGGGCGCGGGCCCAGCGGGTGCGGCGCCGTCCAGCGACGGGTCGTTGCGCAGGATCGCGTCGTGCAGCCCGCGGATCGCGTCACCGGGCCCCAGGCCCAGTTCCTCGGCCAGCAGCACGTCGAGGTCGCGGTACACCTGCAACGCGTCGGCCTGCCTGCTGGAGCGGTAGAGCGACAGCACCAGGCTCGCCCAGAACCGCTCCCGGTAGGGGTGCTCCGCGGTCAACGCGCGCAGCTCGCCGACCAGTTCGTCGTGCGCGCCCAACTCCAGGTCGACCTCGACGCGCTGCTCCAGCGCCAGCAGCCGCTGCTCCACGAGAGCGGGCACCTCGTCGCGGTGCAGCGCTTCCGACGGCACGTCGGCCAGCGCGGGCCCCCGCCACACCCCGAGCGCCCGGTGCAGCAGCGCCGACCGGGTCCGGGCGTCCGACGCCTGTCGGGCCTGGCCGATCAGGCCGGTGAACCTGAACAGGTCCACCTGCTCCCTCGGCACGTCCAGCCGGTACCCGCCGGGCACGGTCCTGATCGTGTCCGGGCCCCCGAGCGCCTGCCTCAGCCGCATCACGTACGCCTGGCACGTCGACCGCGCGCCGCTCGGCGGCTCCTCGTCCCATAAAGCCTTGACCAACCGCTCGACCGGCACGGTCTCGCCCGTGCGCAGCAGCAGCGCCGCCAGCACGATCCGGTGCTTGGCCGCCGCCAGCGGCACCACCACCCCCTCGCGGCGCACCTCCAGCGGCCCGAGCACAGCAAAGTCCCACATGCGACATCCCCCCGTTGTCCTCCCACGGCGATCTTGCTGAAGCACACGGCACCGGTCAACCGGAACACGACCACCTCAGCGGGCGGGAATGACGCCGTTGTCGGCCTTGATTTCACCAACCCCCTCGACGGTCGAAATGGTCGAATACACCGATCGAATTCATCGAACCCGCGAAAATCCGCGCGGAACAACCGAATCCGATTGACACGGTGTTACCGGCGGAGCGATAGTCGGCGGTACCGCCCCGCACATTCGGCACTCGCGCGACAAATCGGAGAGCGGAGCCATGGGCAGCGGAATTCGATCGGCCGTGACGGCGGTCGTCGTGGTGTTGGGCTTGATCGGCGCGACCGGCGTGGCGCAGGCGGCCGCCTGGTCGTCCACCGACAAGTGGGGGACGTGGTCCAACGGCGGCTACACCGTCCGCAACGACGTGTGGGGCAGCGGTGTCGGACCGCAGACGATCTGGGCGAACTCCTACAGCAACTGGGGCGTGTGGGCCGACCACCCCAACACCGGCGGCGTGAAGGCGTACCCGCACTCGGCGAAGGCGATCAACAAGAAGGTCAGCGCGCTGAGCAGGCTGTCGAGCGCGTTCAACGTCAGCAGGCCGGGGTCGGGGGCCTACGCCACGTCCTACGACATCTGGGCGGACAGCAACGCCTACGAGATCATGATCTGGGTCAACAAGCAGGGCGCCGTGGGTCCGATCGGGTCGAAGCAGACCACCGCGTCGGTCGGCGGGCACACCTGGGACGTGTACCGCGGCTCCAACGGTGCCAACCAGGTGTTCTCATTCCTGCGCACCGGGAACACCAACTCCGGCACGGTCGACGTGCTGGCGGTGCTGAAGTGGATTGGATCGCGCGGCTGGTACGGCGACGTGACCGTGGGCGAGGTGCAGTTCGGCTTCGAGATCACCTCCTCGTCCGGCGGTTCGGACTTCGTGTCCAACAGCTATTCGGTCACCACCTAGGGCCATTCACCGACGGCGGCCGATGAATTCCCCGGTGCCGACCGGGAACGGGGGCCCGTTTCACCCGCGCGGGCGGGACAGGCCGTGGTCGATGAGGCTCTGGCCGGTGTCCCTGAGGCTTTCCGCGGCCGGGCGCGTGGTCCAGCCGAGTTCGTCGATCGCCTTCCTGCTGGACAACCGGTCCGGGTTGCCGACGAAACCCAGTGCCAGGCGCAGGGTGGGGTCGAAGCGGGCGGCGAGCCACATCGCCCAGTAGGGCAGGCGCCGAGTCGGGACGCGGAAGCCCCGCGGACCGAACTCGGCGGCCAGGACGTGCGCCATGTCCAACATCCAGATGTCGGGGCCCGCGCAGAGGTAGCGGTTGCCGGGGGCTTTCGGGCTCTCCATGGCCAGCCGGTGCGCGAGGGCGACGTCGCGG
Organism: Umezawaea endophytica; assembly: GCF_025061645.1. Lineage (GTDB taxonomy): Bacteria > Actinomycetota > Actinomycetes > Mycobacteriales > Pseudonocardiaceae > Umezawaea > Umezawaea endophytica. The sequence continues at coordinate 546,709 of NZ_JANYMP010000003.1, forward strand.
ACGTCGACGAGGCTCCAACTGATGCGCGGGACGGCGGGCAACGTGTGGTCGAGCAGCCGTTGGACGGCCTCGTTGGACGTCGTGACCTCCGCGCGTTGCAGAGGGCCGATGACCAGCGACGGGTTGACGACGACCAGTTCGAAGCGACGTGACTCGGGCAGCTCGTCGTGGAACTTCCAGGCGGCGCGCTCGGCGAGGGTCTTGCTCTTCTCGTAGGGCGAGCAGTTCTCGAGGACCGACCAGTCCTGCTCGGTGTGGTGGCTGCCCTTCGGTTCGGGGCGGCCCGCCGCGATGGCCGAGGACGACGAGGTCAGGACCACTCGGCGGACGGTGCCGCTCGCGGCCGCGGCGCGCAGCACGCGGAGGGTGCCGTCGACGGCGGGACGGACGACCTCGTCCTCGTCGCGGGGCACGGCGGGCGGGTTCGGCGAGGCCACGTGCAGCACGTAGGCGCACCCGGCGACCGCTTCCGCCCACCCCTCGTCGGTGTCCAAACTGGCTGCGACGAAGTCGAGGCGGCCACCGAGTTCGGCGGCCAGGACGGTCAGGTGGTCGACCTTCTCGGTCCGCGACACGTCCCGGACCGTGCCGCGGACGGCGTAGCCGTGCCGGAGCAACTCCTCGACGCAGTACCCGGCGATGAAGCCGGAGGCGCCGGTGACCAGGACCGTGTCGGGCTGGGTGGGGCTCATGGGTTCACCTGTCGAGATGTGGGTGCCACTGGGGCGTTCAAGGCGACAACTGAATCATGTGTGTCTCACTTACGTCAACATCAACATCTCCGCTGTCTCAAATTACTCGTGTACTGTGACAGCCGACTGGAGGTTGCCGATGACCGCGACGGAGCAGGGCGGCCTGCGGGCCGACGCGCGGCGGAGCACCGCCCGGATCCTCGAAGCCGCCCAGAAGGTCCTCGCGGAGGACCCGTCGGCGTCGCTGGAACGGATCGCCGAGGCCGCGGGCCTGGCGCGCGCGACCGTGCACCGGCGCTTCGCGTCACGACAGGCGCTGCTCGACGCGCTGGTCCAAGACCTCACGGACCGGTACCTGTCGATCATCAAGGAGGTGCGGGTGCGAACGGCCCCACCGCTGATCGTCCTGCACCGCGCGACCGAGATCACCCTCAGGCTCAAGTACAGCCACCCGTTCGTCACGAGCCTGACCCCCACCCACGAAAGCCCCGGCGCACCCGCGTCACACCCGCGGATCGTGGAGGAACTGGAAGTCCTCTTCAGCCGACTGCACGCGGCGGGCCACATCACCACCCCCGACCCAGCCTGGGGACGCCGCGTCTACCTGGCCCTGCTCAACGAGATCCACCACCTCCCCGCGACCTCGTTCTCCCTCTCCCTGGACGACGACGCCGATGTCGACGACCAGGTGGACGCCAGGGTCACCCTCCTGATCACCACCCTCCTGGGCGCACTCGGCGGCACCACCCCCCACCGCGAGGGCGAGGCACCGTTGGACCGACACATCCGAATCGGCCCGGCACAACCCTGACCGCGGCCTCAGGCGTGGGGCAGGTCCGCGCGCCGCACCAGGTCGAGCAGTCGCGGGTAGTCGTGGGTTTCCTTCGCCTCGGCGACCAGCCGGTCCCGCCTGCCCCCGGTCGGCAAGCCCAAGACCGCCGCGGCGACATCGCCGGGGGTCTTGCCCAGTGGCATCCAGGTGCGCCACCGCGGTCCGACCACGGCTTCGAGCAGTTCGCCGCACGCCGCGCCGACGGGGTACCCGCGCCGCCTGCCGATCCAGCCCAGCAGTTCCGGGCCGGTGGACAGGTCCGCGGACCTGTCGGCGAGCCGGTGGCCGCTCAGCCGCACGTACCGGTCTTCGACGAAGCGAGCCGTGCCTTCCCTTGACTGGTAAGGGCCTTCGCGCCAGGCGATCTCCGGCAGCCGGTCCTCGCGGACCGCGCGGATGGCCAGGTAGGTGCGCAACTTCTCGGCCGCGGCCGGGGCGGGCTGGTCCAGCGGCAGCCCGAGCACCGCGTCCTCCAGGAGCGCCAGCGCCGCGTTCTCGGCGTCACGCGGGTAGTCGGCCGGGAACGGTTGTCCCTGCCCGTCCGGCAGCGGGTACTCCGCCCACGTCGCCCCGTGGGCGTGGAACGCCTCGTGGACCAGGACCCTGGCGGCGAACCACGTGCCGAAGTCCAGCAGGCCCCGGATGACGTCGGACGTGCCGAACCCGATGATCAGGGTGGGAACGCCCGCGATGTCGGCGGTCCCGACCGTGCCGTTCGGCGACAGCGCGGCGTCCATCCCCGCACCGCGGGTGATGCGGTGCACCGCTCCGAGCCGCAACGCGCCGGGCAGGTCCACGGGCTGGGCGTCGCCCAACGACGCGGGTCGCCGAGCGTTGACCACGTAGGCGTAGCCGGGCACCCCCTCTCCACCCGGCCAGTGCGGGAACACCACCTGGGTCCGGTCGAGCCGGTAGTCGCCCCAGATCGCGTGCCCGTGCGCGCGGAACGCGGCGAAGACCTGGCTCATCATCGTGAAGACCTGTCGATCCAACAACGGCAACGCACCCCACGTCGGCGAGTCGAACGCCACGGGCTCCACCGGCGTCTCGGGGCCGATCGGGGTGGTTGCCGACGCCCGCCCCGGAACCACGAGGGTGGACGCCGCCAACACCACCGCCGCGGCACCTCCGAGCAGAACAGTCCGACGATCGATCTCCACCATGCGCGTGCTCCTCCGGAATCCTGGCCGCGACGGCGCCGCGGACGCCGAGCAGTCGACCAACGCGCCCGTTTCCGGAGCGTTCAGGAAATCGTTTAGGAATCCGGAACACACGGAGGAGCACGGATTCGTGCAGGTTCCGCGCGATCACCGCGGAAGTCGTGCGAAATCCGGTGTCCGCGCCGCACCTGGCACAGGCTGTTCCCCCTGCATCCACGCCACCAGGAGGAACCGTGCGGATTTCCCCGATCGTGCCGAGCGACCTGTCCGACGACCAGCGGGAACTCGACGAGGCCGCGCGCCGGATCATGGGTGACCACGTGCCGTTCACCGCGCAGGACGGGAACGGCGCGCTCGTCGGGCCGTTCCCGGTGATCCTGCGCTTCCCGCACCTGGCCAAGCCGCTGCTGGAATGGTTCACCAGCAACGGAACCGTCCTCCAGCCACGGGTGCGCGAGGTCGCCATCCTCACCACCGGATCGCGCTACGGCGCGGCCTACGAGCTGTACTCCCACAGCAGGATCGCCCTGGCCATCGGGATCCCGCACAGCACCGTGGCCGCGCTGGTCGCCGGACAACGACCGGCCGAGCTGACGGCGGCGGAAGCGGTCGCGCATGACGTGGCGGCCGCGCTGTACGCGGGCTCCCCCGTCCCCGGCGCGCTGTACCGCGCCGCGGTCGACCGCTTCGGCGAGGCCGGAACCGCCGAACTCGTGTTCCTGATCGCGCAGTACGCCGGCATCTGCCTCGTGCTCAACGCCTACGACGTGCCGCTGCCCGCCGACGCGGAGTAGGGGTCGAACACCGTGCCGCTGCCCCGAATTCGCGTGGCCTGGACGTTGGCCAGCTCGTACACGCCCCACTTCCCCAGCTCCCGACCGTAGCCGCTGGCCTTGACGCCACCGGTCGGCAGACGCGGATCGGTCGCGGACGGCATGTTGACGAACACCGCCCCGGTGCGCAGTCCGCCCGCGACCGCCGCGGCGTGGTGGCTGTCCGCGCTCCAGACGCTGCTGCTCAACCCGTACCGCGACGAGTTGGCCAGGGCGATCAGGTCCTCGTCCCCCGAACCGACCGTCAGCGCGCCGAGCGGGCCGAACGTCTCGTCCGACAGGATGGTCGAGTCGTCGCCGGCGACCTCGACCACGGACGGCGCGAACCACACCCCACGATCGGTGTCGGGTGCCCGCGCCTCCGCGAGCACCCTGCCACCGGCCGCCAGCGCCCGGTGCCGCTGCTCCCGCAACGTGTCCCGCAGGTCGGCCCTGGCGATCGGACCGATCGAGAACCTCTCGTCGGTCGGGTCCCCGACCTCCAGCGCCCGGACGTGCGGGACCAGCGCGTCGACGAAGTCGTCCCGCACCGCGCGGTGGACCAGTATCCGCTTCGCGGCGATGCAGCTCTGCCCGTTGTTGAGGAAGCGCGAGTGGACGGCCGCGGCGGCGGCCTCGGCGATGTCCGCGTCCGCGAGGACGATGAACGGATCGGACCCGCCCAGTTCCAGCAGGCACTTCTTCAGCTCGGCTCCGGCGCGTGCCGCGACGAGCGCACCGACCCGGTCGCTGCCGGTGAAGGTCACGGCCGCCACGCGCGGGTCCCCGATGATGTCCGACGCCGTCGCGCTGTCGAGGACCAACGTCTGCAAGACCCCCGCACCGAAGGCTTCGCGGAAACCGTCCTCGATCGCCACCGCGCTCCCGGTGACCGAGTCCGCGTGCTTCAGCACGACGGTGTTGCCCGCGGCGATGGCGGGCAGCATCGCCCGGATCACCTGCCACCACGGGTAGTTCCACGGCAGGATCCCGAACACCACCCCCAGCGGCAGGACCCGGACCACGGCAGCGTCGTCGTCGAGGGCGAAGGTCTCGGGCCGGAGCATGCCGGGCAGTTCCGCCGCGTAGTAGTGGCAGGCCGTGACGCACTTGTCGATCTCCGCCCGCGCCTGCCGGATCGGTTTGCCCATCTCCAGGGTGATCAGTCCGGCGAACTCCTCCCGCCTGGCCACCAGGACGGTGCCCAGCCGGGTGATGGCGGCGACCCGGTCCTCGATCCGGGAGTCGCCCCACCGCGACGCCGCCGCGGTGGCCAGGACGTGGTCGACGCGGCGGGGGGACGCGTAGGAGTAGAAGCCGAGTTCGTCCCCGGTCGCCGGGTTCACGGTGGTGATGCCGTCCGCGGTCATCACGAGTTCCTCCCGGCTGCCAGGTGGTCTTCGCGGAGCCACCGCGCGAACCGGTCGCGGAGCGAGACCGGGTCGAGCAGGAGCTTCGCGACGTCGGGCGCGTTGCCGGGTTCGATCCGCACGTGCAGGAAGGCGGGCTCGTCGACGTCGAGCAGGTCCGCGAACGCCGTCCGCAGGCCGTCGGCGGTGTCGGTCGAACGCGTCGTCCAGCCTGCCGCAGCCGCGAGAGCTTCGACGTCGACGCGCGAGGAGTAGGTGGGCAGTGCCCCGGTGGAGCCGTAGACCCCGTTGTCGAGCAGCACCAGGAGCAGGTTGGCCGGGGCGAGGTAACCACCGGTGGGCAGGACGTTCGGGTTCATCAGCAGCGAGCCGTCGCCCTCGATGCCGACGACCTTCGGCCGGTCCGGGTCGAGGCCGAGCGCGAGGCCCGTCGCGACCGATCCGACCAGCCCCATCGCGTCGAGCAGGTAGAAGTGGTTGTCGCCGTCCCGCACGGCCGCCAGTTCCCGGCTCGTCGCCGCGCAGGTGACGACCACCGGGTGGCGTCCGCACAGCTCCGCGAGAACCTCGAGCGCCTCGATGCGCCTCATCACGCCACCATCCCGTCGGTGTTCCAGAAGGAGCCGAGGACCACCACTGGCCGGTAGGTCATGACCGCGTGCACCCCGGCCTCCCGCACCGTGTCGCGCCAGTCGTCGACGTCGTTGCGGCGGTCCAGTTCGACCACGGGCACGCCGAACGCCCGCAGCACCGCTGGCACGGGTTGGCTGATCGAGTGGATCATGGAGTTGTACTCCCCCAGCCCGCCGCGCGCGTTGGCGAAGATCAGCAAGGGCAGGTGGTAGGAGAGCGGGAACGTCGTCAGCGCGGTCAGCGCGTTGCCGAAACCGTTGTCCTGCATGACGACGGCACCAAGAGCGCCGGTGAGCGCGAAGGCCCCCAGGACGCCGATGGCTTCCTCTTCGCGTGACAGCGGGGTGACGCGGGGCGAGACCCCGTCACTCCCACCGTCGGAGGCGACCAGGGCCTTGATGATCGGGGCGACGGTCACGGACGGGATGTACCCGACCTTCGCCGCGTTCGCGGCCCAGATCCCGTCGGCAACAGCTTTCGCGTAGGTCATCCGCACACTTCCTCACGTGCCGTCTCGGACGCCGATGGCGTCCAGTTCCACGCGGGCGCCGTAGGGAAGCTCGGCGACCGCGACGCAGGTTCTCGCGGGCAAGGGATGCGGGAGCGTGTCCTGGTAGAGGGCGTCCATCGCGTTGCGGTCCGCCATCGAGGCGAGGTACACGGTGATCTTCACCAGGTTCCGCAGGTCGAGACCGACGGCTTCGAGCCGGGCGCGCAGGTTGGCGAAGGCCTGCCTGGTCTCCTCGACGATGCCTCCTTCGACGATCCGACCGTCGGCGATCCCGAGCTGCCCCGAGACGAAGACGAGGCCGGTTTCCGTTTCCCGCACCGGGCTGTAGGGGTGTCTGGCCTGACTGGGACTCGCAGGCGCTGCTTGGTTCACAGAGGACTCCTGTCAGATCTGGCTGACGGGCGCGCTGGTGGTGACGTGGCGCATCCGTCGAACCAGGAAGAACGCCGGAATGGTGGCCAGGGCGAAAACCAGCCCTGCCACGGCGATGTAGCCGTGCACGCCGAAGGACGAGTTGACCCACTCGCCGTCGTGCATGGTCCTGGTCGCGCCGAGAACGGCCGATCCGATGAAGTTCATCGTCACGGACCCGATGGCGACCATGACCATCACCATGCTGGAGACGGTGCCCTGGCGTTCCGGCGGCGCGAGGGTCGAGGCGAGGTTGAACCCCGACGTGACCATCGAACCGGCGGTCAGGCTCAACATGAAGGACGACACCACGGCCAGCGGCAGGCTCCCCGCGCCCGCCACGAACATGAGGAACGTCGCGAGCAGGCCGAACAGCACACCGGCCGCCAGGCTCCAGACCGGTCCCACCCTGGCCGAGACCGAGCCCGCCACCAAGCCGCCGAGCAGGATCCCGAGCGAGGGGATCCCGAACATCAACCCGAGGGCCGCGGGCGCGGCGATGCCGTAGCCGAGGCCTTCACCGGGCGAGACCTCGATGAGCATGCTGAACAACTGGAGCATGCTCTGGTAGGCGCCGGTTCCCATGACGACGACCAGCAGCCCCAACGCGAGGGCCTTCGAGATCCCGCGGATGTCGATGATCGGCTGCGGTTTCCGGCTCAGCACGCGGTACCAGTAGGTCAGCCCGCCGACCCCCGCCACGAGGACCAGGAGCGGAATCGGGCTGAGCCAACCGAAGACCTGGCCGAGGCTGATGTAGACCAGGACACCGGCGAGGCCGAGGCCCAGCACGAGCGCACCCTTGACGTCCACCGTTCCGGGCGCGGTCTTCCGGCTCTCCGGGATGACCAGTCGGACCAGGAACGCTGCCAGGCAGGCGAACGCGGCGGAGATCACGAACACGACCCGCCAGCCGAACGCGTCCAGCGCGGGTTCGAGGATGAACGGGGTGACGATGCCGAAGACGGCCGAGCCCGAGGTCACGAACCCGGTGACCACCATGGCGAACTTCGGCGCGCAGATGTCGCGGATGAGCGCCACCGTGAGGAACAACGCGGCGACGGCGGCGCCCTGGAGTAGGCGGCCGAGCACGAAGACCACGATGTTCGGCGCGATCAGGCACACCAGGCCACCCGTCCCCGCGACGAGGAGCGTGATCACCAGGACCTTCCGCTTGCCGTTGATGTCGGCGCTCTTGCCGAGCAGCGGCGCCCACATCGCCCCGGCGAGCATCGCGCTGGAGCCGATCCAGGCGAACTGGTTGGTGTGGAAGGCTTCGCCGAGCTGCGGGAGGACGAAGGTCGGTGACGCGAGCACGCTGTCGACCATGACGTTCACCATCATCAGGATCGCGACGTAGCCGACGACCCGGCGCGTCCAGCCGTGGTGGAGGTACTCCTCGGGCTCCTCGACCGGCACCGCGAGGCCGTCCGCCGCGGGCCTGCGCCTGATGATGGTCGAGAGCGTCTTCTTCTTGTCGCGGAGTACGCGCGGTAGCGGCATCAGGAAGTCCTCAGTTCGTCGCTGACGGTGTTCTTGCGGATCACGCCCTGCTGTGCGACCAGGACGACGTTCTCCGCATCCGCGAGACAGGAGATGTCCCGCAGCGGATCTCCGGCGCTCAGCACGAGATCCGCCTGGTAACCGGGTCGCAGGGAGCCGAGCGTGTCGCCGACGCCGAGCAGCCGGGCGCTGGTCGACGTGGCCGCCTTGATCGCGTCCATCGCCGACATCCCGAGTTCCACGAGGCACCACAGCTCGAACGCGTTCCGCGCGTGCGGCGTGATCCCGGCGTCCGTTCCCGTCGCGATGGCCACCTTCCGGCTGATCGCTTCGGCGATGTTCTCCTTCGCCCGCTCGTTCCAGCGCAGCTTCTTCTGGTACCGCCACGGGGTTGTCGTCGCCGGGTCCAACGGCTGGAACACGGTCGACAACGTCGGAACCAGGAACGCACCCCGTTCACCGAGGAGGTCGCACCCCTCGTCATCGATGCCGAAACCGTGTTCGACCGACCTCACGCCGCCCCGGATCGCGGCCAGGACGCCTGCACGCCCCTGGGCGTGCGCGGCCACCGGTCGACCGCCTCGGCGCAGTCCCTCGTCGACGGCCGCCGCGATCTCGTCGTCGAGCAGGTCCTGGTCGTCGGGGTCGTCGTGGGCGCTGCTGATGCCACCGCTGGTGCAGATCTTGATGACGTCCGCGCCCGCGCGCATCATCCGCCGCGCGGCCGTCCGCACCGCGGTGACGTCGTCGGCCAGCACGCAGTAGTCGAGGTCCAGGTCCTTGCCGCTGGGCATGGTCGCGTCGGCGTGACCACCGGTGTGGCTGATGACGCCCACCGAGGTCTGGAGCCGCGGACCGGGCAGGAGCCCGGCGCTCACCGCGTCGCGGTAACCGGCGGGGAGTCCACCGAGGTCTCGGGCGGAGGTGATCCCGGCGTGCAGCGTCAGCCGCAGTCGTTCAGCCGTCCGCACCATGCCCACGACGGGATCGGTGAGGAACGCGGTTTCGACGAGCGACCTGTCGGACGCGAACCCGAAGTGCGTGTGGCAGTCGAAGAGACCGGGCAGCAACGTCCCGCCCCTGCCGTCGACGGTCCGCACGCCGTCACCCGGCGTCGGCGCCCCGGCAGCGGGCCCGGCGTAGGCGATCCGCCCGTCGGCGCCCGCGTCCAGCACCGCGTCCTCCACGACATCCGCGCCGACCCCGTCGATCAGTCGAACGTTGTGCACGCGCAGAGCGGCCTTCTCGCTCAGCTCCACTCCATTCCACCTGCCCTTCTCTTGCGTGTCGACTTGATCGGCAACGTAAGGCGAAGTCGTGGATTCGCGCTTGAAACGCACGAATGACGCACCAAGAGAGCTACGTGTGCACGGAATCAGCACTGCGAAAGTCCAAGTTGAAAACCACACCGGGTCGTGTAGTTTTGGTGGCACACCCGCCATCGACTCGGAGGAATGACCATGGCCTACAACCCCGCGGACCACTGGGACGGTTACCTCGCCCCCCGCCAACTCGACGAGTACTCGGCCACCTACGCGGATTTCTTCGAGCTGAAGCGCGAGGACGGAATCCTCGAAATCCGACTGCACACCGACGGTGGCCCGTACGTCCACACGCACGCCGCGCACAACGCGTGGCCGCGGTTCTGGCAGGAGGTCGGCAACGACCCCGAGAACCACGTGCTGATCATCACCGGCACCGGCGACAGGTGGATGACCGGCAATCCTCGCGGCATGAACCCCAAGCCGGCGTCCGACCTGGAACCCGATCACATCCAGCAGCGGATGTACGACGGGTGGAAGCTGATCGAGAGCTTCGTCAACAACATCGACGTTCCCACGATCGCCGCCGTGAACGGTCCCGGCGTGCACACGGAATTCGCGATGATGAGCGACGTCACCTTCGCCACGCCGGACGCCGACTTCATGGACCCCCACTTCTGGCTGGGATCTCCTCCCGGAGACGGCCAGGCCATGGCCCTGCAATCACTGATCGGCCCCAAGCGCGCCGCGTACTACATCTACGCGGCCAAGTCGATCCCGGCCGACAAGGCGCTCGAATGGGGAATCGTCAACGACGTCCTGCCGCGCGAGGAACTCCTCGAACGCGCCTGGGACCTGGCCCGGTTCATCATGAAGCGCCCGCGCTACACGCGGTGGGCCACGCACAACATCCTGTCGCGGCACTGGAAGAAGACGGTCGCCGAGGACTTCGGCTTCCACATGGCGCACCAGATGCTCGCGAACGTGGCCAGCAAGTCCGTCGTGCCGAACCCCGAGCTGATCGCCGACTCCGAGGCCCGAAAGATGTTCTGAGCCGCTTTCCTAGCCGTACGCCCGCAGGAAGGCCTCGACACCGTCGGACACGGTCTTCCGCAGATCGGGAGAGCCGCCCGACCTTTCCCGGACCAGGTCCTCCAGGGCCAGCTTGATCGTCAGGGCCGTGAAGTGACGAGCGGCGACACCTGGATCAACGGCCCGGAGCCGACCTGATTCGGCGAAACCGGCGAAGCGTTCCGAGAGCATCCGTTCGGCGAGGTCGCGTTTGGACTCGGGCAGTCCCGGTCGGGATCCAGGCCGGGACTCCAGCATCCGGAACTTGGCGTACTGGGAGGACCGGAGAGTGGTACCGACGACGCGATTGGCGAAATTGGCCAACTCGTCGCGCAGGCCGGACTTCCCGGACAACTCCTCGTCGATCGCCGCGCGCACGGCACCGGTCAACGCGTCGCTCACGCGCTCCAGCACTTGCAGGAAGATTTCTTCCTTGTCCGCGAAGTGGTCGTAGACAGTTCGTTTTGACACCTGGGCGCGGGCCGCGATCTCGTCCACGCCGGCAGCGTCGTAACCCTCTTCGACGAACAGGGCTTCGGCGGCGTCCAGAACCGTGACCCTCTTGCCCTCGGATCGCCGCCTGCGCCCAGGTGTCTGCGTGCTGGCGTTGACTCTCGACACGCGCCCACTATAAGCCGCCATCAAGGAGACCGTCGCACGATGAACACCACCCTGGACAACAGCCAAGCGTGGATCACCATCAGGGCAACGCCGTCAGCACCGGCGGTAGGCCTATCTCCCCTGTCGGGTGAAGTACTCGCAAAATGGGTGCGGAGCCACACTTCCCCCTGGCCCGCACCAATTCCGATCGGCGCGGAGAAACCCCATGCCGGGCCCGGAGTCTTCACCTTCTCGCCGGACGAACCTGCCGGACGGTACGAATTCAACGCCCACACCGACGGTTCGTCCTCCCTTCGCCTGCCGGCAGGCGGTTCGCGGCGGAATCCGACCGACGGCGAAACGGTCTGGGCGATCGGCGAGGGCGCGCTGGCGTGGATCTCGATCGCGGCCGTGCGATTGGCGTCGGCTCACGCGAGCCGACTGGGCTGCCGCGGAGACCTGTCCGTCGAGATCGGCCTCGGGGAAAGCACGCCGACGACCACCTTCCCTTACGAGATCTGGAATCGCGGGAACGACGGTTTCCACCCGGTGGGCACGCGGGTTCCGTCGGTGCGCCCCTGCCGTTCCGAGTTCTCCCTCGTCGACAGCGGTACGGCCGAATTGCCGTCACTCGTCCGACCGCTCCTGATCGACCTGCTCGGCCGGTTCGGGCTCACCGATTCCCGACACATCGACGTCGACGGCGTTGTCCGACGCCGCAACTTCACCGGTCACGACGACCGGATCCGGTCGTGGACCACGGCGATCGGCCTCGCGTCGAAGCCCTGATTCCCGGTCTACGGAGCGTCGTCCTTGAGCAGGGGGACCGATCGCACCGACCGCCCCTCGGCGTCGAGGATCCGGCCGAGCAGCTTGACCAGGCGCAGGACGACCGCCCGGTCCTTGATCCGCAACGCGGGCAGTGCACGGCTCATCCTGCGCTCCAGCTCGTGCACTTCGGCCGCGGTGTGCAGCCACGCGTCGATGATGACGTTGTGCGGTCCGGCGACGATGCTGCACGCCCGCACGCCGGGAAGCCCTCGAAGTCGCTCCTCCGCGGCGTCCAGGTCGTTCACGTCGATCGAACCGTAGTAGGTCGCGGCGAACGCTCGACCGGACAGGTGCTTCGACGTGTCGCACCGGTAGATCACCAACCCGGCGCTCTCCAGCCGGGACAGGCGGCGCCGGACCGTCACGGCACCGAGGCCCACGTGTTCGCTCAACCGCTCCAGCGACATCCGGCCGTCGATGGTCAACGCGCGCAGGAGGCGGTGGTCCGCCGAGTCCAGCACGCCGTCGTGCTCCCCGCGGGTCGTGTCGTGCGCGCCGAGCCTGCGCTGCTGGTCGAGGTCGAGCGCGCCCTCCCGCCACCTGCTGGCCTCGAAAGCCGACCGGGTGACGATGTGCCCGCGCACGCTCACGACGCCCGGTGTCCGGCCGACGCGGTCCGAGAGGTAGCCGGACAGCGCGGCGAGGTCCGGCACCTGCGCCAGCACCTGCACGTCACGAGCGCCGGAGGTCAGCTTCACGGTGGCCGCCTCCACGTCCCCCGCCAGCGCTTCGGCGACCGCGGTCGATTCGCCGGGAGCGCAGTTGATCTCGACCAGGGCGCAGGTCGGGGTCGCGTTGCCCGCCGGATGGGCGGTCACCCAGACGACCCCGGCGGCCTGCATGCGCGACCACCGCCTGCTGATCGTCGCCGCGTTGACCCCCATGACGGGTGCCAGGTCGCGCCAGCTCACCCGCGGCACCGACCGCACCGCGTCCACGATCGCGATGTCGAGTTCGTCGAAGTCCGCGCCTTCCATGGACCGGAGCATCCTTTCGTGCGGCCAGGACGTACTTCCGAAGGATTCGTGCACGGTATCGCGCCTGGAACACCGATGCTGGAGCTGACCGCGGCTCGGGCTACCTCAGCCGCAGAGTTCGGTGAACCGATTCACGTCGACGTTCCCGCCCGAGATGATGACCCCGACGCGGGCGGGCAGGGGGTGGACGGCGGAGGACATCACCGCCGCCAGAGCGCTCGCCCCGCTGGGTTCGAGGACGAGCTTGAGGCGCTCGAAGGCGAAGCGCATGGCTGCGCGGATCTGGTCGTCCGTGACGACGACCACGCGGTCGACCAGGCGTCGGTTGACGGCGAAGGTCAGCTCACCGGGCGTCGACGCGGCCTGCCCGTCCGCGATGGTCCGCGGTACCTCGATGGCGACGCGGTGGCCGGCCTCGAGGGACCGCTTCGTGTCGTCGCCAGCAGCGGGCTCGACACCGACGACGCGGGTGGACAGCCGCCGGTCCGCGACCGCGAGCGCGCAGCCCGCGATCAGGCCTCCCCCGCCCACGGGCACCACCAGCAGATCGAGCTCGCCGACCTCGTCGAGGAGTTCGAGAGCGATGGTGCCCTGCCCGGCGATCACGTCCGGGTGGTCGTAGGGCGGGATGAGCGTCATGTCGCGCTCAGTGGCCAGCTTCGCCGCGAGGGCCTCGCGGTCGTCGGCGTAGCGGTCGAACCCGACCACCTCGGCTCCGTAACCGACCGTCGCGGCCACCTTCGAACGGGGCGCGTCGTGCGGCATGAGGACGACGGCGGGCACGCCCAGTTCGCGGGCCGCCAGCGCGACGGCCTGGCCGTGGTTGCCCGAGGAATGGGTGATCAGGCCCTTGGCCAGGTCCTCCGGCGGCAACCGCGACGCCGCGTTGTAGGCGCCCCGGAACTTGAACGCCCCACCGCGCTGGAAGTTCTCGCACTTGAGGAACACCTCGGCGCCGACCAAGACGTCCACCGTGCTCGATCGGAGGACCGGGGTGCGGTGCGCAACGCCGTCGAGCCGGGCGGCCGCGGAGCGCACGTCGATGTCGACATTCATCCTCGAAGGCTAGGAGTCACCGTGGCGGCAGCCGCTCCACCGCACGAATCCTTCGTCGACGCACCATCCCGTGCAGGATCTCCGCGTGGAACAGGCGAACTCAGACCGCTGTCGGCCACTCACCCTGGCGCCGCGCCGTTTCGGGCACGGTGAAGTGCGCCGCGCCCGCGCCCGCCAGGTACGCCGCCACCGAGGTCGGCACCACGTCCGGGTAGTCCGCGTTGCGCACGTCCCGCAGCGAGGCCGTCCCGTCGAACATGGCCACCTGGTACTGCAAGGCCACGTACTCGACCAGGCTGGACGCCGCGAACTGCCTGCGCACGACCTCCGCGCGCAGGTCCCGCACCGTGCCCCTGCGCACCAGGTCCCACCGCCGTCCGGACGCCGCCTCGACCTCGTTCCGCAGCTCCAACATGGACAACCGCTCACCGACGACGTGCACTTCGCGCCCCGCGGTGCGGGGGTCGAGCGCGATGGCGGCCGTGAACGCGGCGGTGTCCGGGATGGTGGTGATGTCGATCGGGCGCGTGCCATCGCCCCACACCGAGAACGTGCCCGCCGCCGGGTCGAGCACCTCGTGGATCGCCCCGAGGAAGTACTCCGGGAACGCGCCGACCGCGACCGACGTGCGGGCGACCGTCGACGTGGCGAACGAGTCCGCGAACACGCGGCGGAGGTCGGACAGGATGTTGACGCCATAGCCGTAGCCGAACAGGTTGATCGAGAAGTCCGACGGGATCATCCGGTGCACGCCCGCCCGTTCGGCGGCCCGCAGCAGTTCCCGCTGCCCGTCGATGATCACTTCCGGTCCACCCTGGACGGCGGACACGACGACCTCCACGCCGTCGACGTGGTGCCGCAAGGCATCCGCGCCGTCCGCCAGGTCGCCGACGCACGGCGTCAGGTTCGGGTGCGCCACCAGCTTGTCCACTGAGGACTGTCGCACCAGCGCCCGCACGTCGGCTCCCCGGTCCAGCAGGTTACGCACGATCAAACTGCCCAGGCTGCCGGTCGCGCCCGCCACCAGAACTGTCGTCATCAAGGTCACTCCTCGTTCTGCTCGTCGGTCGGGGAAAGCCTCCGCCCGTCGATCCGCCTTGGCAAAGGTCACCGAAGTTACTTACCCTGAAGAAGTGAGCAGACCGCCGAGTGACCCCGTCGACGAGGAGACCTGCCAACGGCTCCTGCGCGCGATCGACATCATCGGGACCCGCTGGACCGGGCCGATCCTGATCGCCGCGGCACGGGGCGCCCGCCGGTACAAGGACTACCGGGCCCTGGTCCCCGGCATCTCGGACCCGCAGCTCACCTTGCGGCTCAAGCAACTCCAGGGGCGGGGGCTCATCGAGCGCACGGTCATCCCCAGCACACCGGTCCAGATCACCTACGCCCTCACGCCCGACGCCGAGGAGCTGATCACCGTCCTCCGCCCGCTGGCGCACTGGAGCGAACGCCACCTCCCGCCGGACGAGGTCTAGGTCCGCGCCGCCGAGCGGTCCCGGCTCACCGGTTCCACGACCGTTCGTAGAGCTGGACGCCGTTCGCGTCACGGGCCACCGCGCGCACGACGAGCGGGTAGGGCCGGGCACCGGGGCCCGACGGGGCGAAGGACGGGACGAGGAACGCGAAGGTGCGGTCGGCGACGATGACCGGCTCCGGCGGACCGTCACCGAGGCTGATCTCCATCGTCGAGACCTCCGGGCGCAGCTCGCCCCCGAGGATCGTGCGGTCGCCCTCGACGATGGTCAGGACGTTCATCACGGCGGACGCGCCGCTGTTGACGAGCAGGGTCCGAACGGCCTCGGTCTTCTCCTGGTCCGACCGGCACGTCACCAGGCTGTCCGTGCTGCGGCCGAGCACGAGCCGACCGCCGGGGTAGGTCACCAGCGCTCCCGGCTGGTAGGAGTCCGGGTCCGGCAGCGGCCGTGACGACCGGGCCAGGCAGTCCCCCAGCGCGCTGCCCGCGTCGGACGCGCGATCCGGCGCGGGACCGTCCGGGCGGTCGCGGGCCAGGACGGCGGGCGGCGCGGGCGCGACTAGTTCCCGCACGGCCGTGGGGTCCTCCGAGTCGATCTCGTTGACGCTGATCCTCGTCCCGCCCAGGTTCACCCCCGCCCGCCCGACGAACAGGTGGTCGCCCGACTCGGCTTTGAGCAGGACGCTGCCGTGCGGGCCGGTGCCCTTGAGCGCGATCCGGTCCCAGTCCACGTCGGTGACGCCCGCGACCACGCCTTCACGGCTGAACAGGACGGCGGCGGTCCCGGAGGTCGGGGCCAGGGTCGGGTCGGTCACCGTGGCCGTGGTGGGGGTGGTCTGGCAGAACAGCGGCTTGCCGTCGGCGCGGGCGGCGACCACGCCGACCTGCGAGTCGCCCGCGGTGAACGAGGGCGTCCAGAGGGAGCGGTCGGGGAAGCGGTCGGCCAACCCCTGCTGCAGGACGGCCGCCCAGCAGCGGTCCAGCGCGACACCGGCGGCCTCCCGGTCCAACGACGCGCCCGCCACCGCGACCCGGTGAGGCACGTCCGGCGCCGGCGCGGCCACGTCGGGCACCTGCCTCAGCACGAGGACCGTTCCGGCGAGCAGCACCACAGCGGCGGCCACCGCGATGAGCCTGCGGGGAACCGCCCGTCGAGCCACACCCTGCTCGACCTCGACGCGCAACCGGTCCCGCAGTGCGGGCGGGAGTGCCAGCGGAGCGGCGATCTCGTCGATCGGCACGTCCTCCACCAGCCGAGCACGGGCCAGGGCGAGACCGGAGCGCACCGACTCCTCGGTGACCCGCAGGTGCGCGGCCACGTCGGCCACCGGAAGACCGCCCAGCAGGCACAGTTCCGCGACCTCGCGCTGCGCCCGCGGAAGCCTGCGCACGACGTCGACCACCTCACGCAGCCGCGAGTCGTCGTCGACCAGGTGCACCACCACGTCGGCGTGCTCATCGACCGGCGGCGGGGTACTCATCCCGCGCCGCCGTTTGTCGCCACGCACGACGTCACCCACCGTCGCGTACAGCAACGGCAACGCACTCGGCCCGACCGGCACCACCTCGACCCGCTTCCGCCACGCGGTCGAGAAGGTCACCACCACGACGTCGAACGCCCGCTCCCGCGACGCCGTCAACCGGTAGGCGTGGTTCCACACCGCTTCGACGTGCCGCTCGAAGAGCAAGTCGAACGACTCCCGATCACCCCGACCCCACAGCACGACGTCGTCCGGCGGTTCCCCTCCACCGGCAGCCGTGTCCGCGTCCTCCGGCGTGGTTTCACTGGTCACCTCGACAGGATGGTCCGTTCGGCCGCTTTCGGCCACCACCACGGGTGATCGGCGCGCGTGACAGCGAACCGACCGGAGCGGTGAGGGCGGGTGACGCGGAGCCCCCATGTGGTGAACCACTACGGCGATCGGTGGCGTGGTCGCGGTCGCGGCGGTACGCACGTAGAGCAGGCGGCGAAACGTGACGTCGTCGATACCGCCCTCATGAGGATGGACCATGTCCGCACCGACGCTGAACCACCAGGCCTCCGGGTACGACGCCCGCCAGGCGTACTGCATGGCCCAAGCCGCCGAACTGGCCTACGCGGATCGAGGTCGGATCGAGGCCACCGCCGCCGGATGGGGGTTCGACCGGGTCCGCCACCACCACTCGACGTTCACACCGCCGTTCGCGCTCAGCGACACCCAGGCGTACACCGCGGCGAGCCCGACGATGATCGTGACCGCGTTCCGCGGCACCGAACCGGTCCAACTGCGGGACTGGCTGTCGGACACGACCACCCCGCCGTGGCCCGGCCCGGCGAACACCGGCCTGGTCCACTACGGATTCGCCGAGGCCCTGCGGGCGGTGTTCCCGTCCGTTCGCTCGGCCATCACCGAGCTGCGCGACGCCGAGCAGACGGTCTGGTTCACCGGGCACAGCCTCGGCGGAGCACTGGCGATGCTCGCCGCGGCCTGGCTGCACTTCGAGGACCCCAGTCTCTCGGCGCACGGCGTCTACACCTTCGGTCAGCCCCGCACGTGCGACCGCGCTCTGGCGGTCGCCTACGACCGGGCCTTGTCCGGACGCACGTTCCGGGTGGTCAACAACAACGACATCGTCACCCAGGTCCCGCCGGGTCCCGCGTTCCGCCACGTCGCGGCTCTGCGCTACATCGACTCGTCCGGCAGGGTCCGCGAATCCGCGCCCATGGCGTCCACCCTGCTCGACCGCGCCAAGGGGATGACCGCCGACCCGTTCGCCCCGGCTGCGGACGGAATGCGCGACCACTTCATGAAGGCGTACGTGACCGCTCTGGAGAAGAACCTGCCCTGACCCGTCCTGTCCGCACAGCTCGCGGGGCACCCGGTCGTGTGCCTTACGTCCGGGTGCTTCGCGCGCCCCTGTCGGCGACCCCTTGATATCAATCAACACTGAAGCAATGGAACCAGCAGTAAGGCCGGGTGCAGGCGAACGCCCACGACGCTGACCCGCTCCACCGGAGACGGTGGCTTCGCCCCATCCCCGCCGAGAGACCAGTCAGCCGGGACTGGTCCCGGCTGACTGCCGTTAGCGTCGAACGGCCCCGCTGGAACTGCCGAAAAAGCACCAGGTGGACCAATGGACAAACGCTGACGATCAGCGTCGTCGATGTGCATGGGCATACCCGACTTCGCACCGATCAAAGAAGGATCCCCCATGTCGAAAAGAAGGATCTACTCGTTGTTCGTCCGATTTCTGGCAATCCTCTGCGTACCCCTCGCCTTGAGCACGGGGCTCGCGTCCGCCGACTCCAAACGCCTTCCTGGAGCACGACCGCGCGAGCGACCTGGTCACCTGGGCCGCGTCCTGCGCGACAGGCTGGTCGTGCCTCTACGACGGCCTGGACGGGACGGGTCAGCGCTTGCAGTTCAGAGACGAGTACTGGCACAACCTGTGGGGATACGGCTTCGCGCGCAAAGCCTCTTCGGCGTGGAACAACCAGAACTGCAATGACGCCGGCGCGCTCGATGAAGTGCCTCCCGGAAACGTCGCGGAACTGTCCACGGCTGATCGACACATGACCTCACCGTCAACCCGTTCATCAGACAGGGAGGAACGACCCATGACGCTGTACCGAAGGAGACTGCTCGCCGGTGCGGGTGCGCTCAGCGCGGCGGCCGCGCTGGTCGTGGCCGGTGTGGCCATCGCGCAGCCGCCGACCGGGGCGGGCACGAACGTCTCGACGTGCAACAACCCGGTGCTGAACAAGACGCTCGCCGAGTGGGGCTCGTTGCGGGGTACGAGTCCGGTCCGCGAGGCCGTCGGCGACCACCGGGCGGCGAGGTTCGCCTACGCGCAGAAGAACAACTCCGTGCTGAACCCGTCGTTCTACCTGCCGCAGCAGCACGTCGTGAGCGGTGAGGTGTGGACCTTCGCCTACGACGTCGCCGCCGAGCAGAGCGGACGTGCGCGCGTCGAGGTCGACTGGTACTCCACGCCCGAGGGCGACAACAGCGGGTACCTCGGGAACGTCCCCGGCACGTGGGTGTCGTTCGCGGTCGGTGGGTGGACGCGCGTCGCGAGCGAGTTCACCGTTCCGGCCGGTGCGGTGCGGGCGAACGTGGTGTCCGACCACGAGTACGCCGCCACCGGTGCGAGCTTCCGGGCGACCGCGTGCGACTACCACGTCGGCTCCGGCACGACGACTACCACTACCACCACGACAACCACCCCGCCCAACGATCAGACGCAGGCCGCCGTTCGGCTCGGCTGGGGTGCTCCGCTGCCGAGTTCCGACGAGTTCGGCAACACCGGTCCGGTCGACCCGGCGAAGTGGTCGGTGCCCAGCGGCACCGAAGGCGGGACGGCGGGCTGTTGGCCGGGGCACAACGGCAACGGTCGGCGCTGCGCGAAGAACGCCGCGGTGGCGAACGGGATCATGAAGATGACCGGCGAGGCGAACGGCGACACGGGCTGGCTCAAGCACCGGCTCGACCGGCAGTACGGCCGCTGGGAGATCCGCTCGCGGTCGCAGAACACCGGCACCTCGGGCGGTCGGTACCACGTGCTGCACCTGCTCTGGCCGACGTCCGAGCGGTGGCCCCAGGACGGCGAGTACGACTGGGTGGAGTACACCGATCCCGACGCCCAGTGCCTGTCGGCGTTCCTGCACTACCCGCACCCGTCGAACGTCAGCGTCCAGCAGGAGTACCGCGAACGCTGCCCGGTGGACATGCGCCAGTGGCACAACTTCGCTTTCGAGTGGACACCTTCCGCGCTGGTCGGCTACGTGGACGGCGTCGAGTGGTTCCGCGTCTCCGGTGGTGGCGGCCCGAACGGGCGGCAGAACATCCAGACCATGCCGTCGGGACACCTCAACATCCAACTCGACAACTTCACCGGCGACAGCGGTCTGCGCGCGGCGGTGTTCGAGGTCGACTGGGTCCGCGTCTACTCCTGATCCCCCGGCACCGTGGAATTCCAGCCCACGCACAGTGCCGTCCCGCCCGGTGAGGTCAAGGCCTCACCGGGCACTACCTCGAGCCCCCCGCGCCACACCGTGACCGGCCCGGACAAGCCGAACTCCACCCGCCCCTCCAGCCCGCCGCCGGCGCGGCGAATGGCCGGGAAGGTTCCTGCGGAAGCCTGGAGAGCGGCTTGTTCAACTGGATACGATGCGACGAGGGTCACGCGGGGAGAGCGCATCGTGGAGACGGAGCAGGTCGTCGCCAACCGGTACCGGCTGGAGGAGCAGATCGGGTCCGGGAGCGGCGGTG
>NZ_JANYMP010000004.1:0-939 GCF_025061645.1 Umezawaea endophytica
TTGTCAAGGCGGGAAAGATGCCTTGACAAGCCACAACGGCCATGAGGGAGGCAAGAGTCGGGGTTCGGCCGGGGGTGGGGTTTGGAAGGGCAGTGGGTGGGGGGTTGGTCACGGGGGTGGGTTGGGGCCGGGGGCCGGGGAAGTGCGGAAGGTGGGGGGTCCGGTTGGGGTCGGGGGCCCGGTAAGGCGCCGGAGGGTGGGGGGTCTGGTTTGGGCCGGGGGCCCGGTAGGCGGCCGGAAAGTGGGGGGTGCGGTTGGGCCGGGGGCCCGGAAGGCGGCAGGAGGTGGGGGGGATGAGTTGCGGCCGAGGGCCCGGAAGGCGGCCGGAAAGTGGGAGGTCGGGTTGGGTCCGGCTGGGCGCCGGAGAGTGTGGGGTCCGGTTGAGGCCGGGGGCCGGGTTGAGCGCCGGATGGTGGGGAAGCCGGGTTGGAGCCGGGGGCCGTTTGGCAGCCGGAATGCACTGGGTGGGGTCTGTTCGCGTGTCCGAGAGACCGGGTTGGAGCCCTGTTCGTGTGGCTGAAAGGCCGGCTTTGGGGCCGATACCTCGACTTCCTGAACACCCTGCTTTCCGACGAAGTCGACCCTGAAAGCAACCCACTACGCAACCAGCCCTCACGGCCCCCGGCCCCAACTTGCCCCACGCATTCCGCCACCATCCGGGCCCTCGGCCTAAACGCGACTCCCACCTTCCGTAAGCCGACCAGGCCCCCGGCCTCAACTCATCCCCTACCTTCCGCAGCCTTCCGGGCCCCCGGCCGCAACCAGACCCCCCACCCTCCGCAGCCTTCCGGGCCCCCGGCCGCAACCAGACCCCCCACCCTCCGCAGCCTTCCGGGCCCCCGGCCCCAACCCACCCCCGTGACCAACCCGCGCCCACTGCCCTTCCAAACCCCACCCCGGCCGGACCCCGATTCTTAGCGCACGTCGTGGCTCTTTTCG
>NZ_JANYMP010000004.1:951-42955 GCF_025061645.1 Umezawaea endophytica
GGCTCTTTTCGTTTGTCAAGGCATCTTTCCCGCCTTGACAAACGAAAAGAGCCACGAGACACTCGCGCCGATCGGGGTTCGACCGGAACCACCCCACACATACCCGTGGGTCAAAAACCCATGAACGGGCCGTTCAACAGAGCCAACAGCGGCCACGGACGCATCCGGTCGTCGGACGGGGTTAGGGTTGCGCGGTGTCCACGACCCGTGCTGAACGGCTTGTCAACCTGGTGCTGTGCCTGCTGTCGACCCGTCAGTTCCTGAGCGCCGAGCGCATCCGTGGCATCGTGCCCGGCTACTCGGACGCGCTCAGCGACGAGGCGTTCTACCGGATGTTCGAGCGCGACAAGACCGAGTTGCGGGATCTCGGGGTGCCGTTGGAGACCGGGCGGACGGGGTCGTTCGAGACGACTGACGGGTATCGGATCGCGCGGCGGGACTACGAGCTGGGGGACATCGACCTGGAGCCGGACGAGGCGGCCGCGGTGGCGTTGGCCGCGCGGCTCTGGGACTCGCCGCAGTTCACCGGGGCCGCGCACGGGGCGTTGATCAAGTTGCGGGCGGCCGGTGTGGACGTGGACCAGGACGTGCGGGCCGCGGTGGAGCCGAAGGTGCGGACCAGCGAGCCCGCGTTCCCGTCGTTGCTGGCGGCTGTTCAAGCAGGTCAGGTGGTGGAGTTCGACTACCGGCGGCTGCCCGCGACGGACGTGGCGACGCGGACGATCGAGCCGTGGGGCGTGGTGGCGCGGCGCGGGCGGTGGTACCTGGTCGGGCACGATCGCGACCGGAACGCCGCGCGGTGCTTCCGGCTGTCGCGGGTGGTCGGGCAGGTGCGGACCGTGGGCAAACCGGGTGTAGTTGAACGGCCCGCCGACGTCGACCTGCTGAGCTTCGTCGCGACGACGCAGAACGACCCGGCGCCCGCGTCGCCGACCCGGCTGTGGGTGGCGAAGGGCCGGGCGCAGGGGCTGCGGCGGCGCGCGAACGTGGTCGGGGAGCAGCTCGTGGACGGTGAGCTGGGCGACCTGGTGGAGATCGAGCTCCGGTTCCCGGACTCGGCGGCCAGGTGGATCGCCGGGTTCGGGCCGGACGTGCTGGTGATCGAGCCCGAGGTGCTGGCGAAGTCGGTGCGGGAACGGCTGCTGGGCGCGCTGCGCTCGCAGCGCGGTGCGGAGGTGGGGTCGTGAGCGCGTCGTCCGAACGGGTGCCGCGCCTGCTGGCGCTGGTGCCGTACCTGCTGGCCAGGCCGGGGATCCCGCTGCGGGAGGTCGCCGAGGACTTCGAAGTGCCGGAGAAGCAGCTCCGCAAGGACCTCGAACTGCTGTGGATGTGCGGGCTGCCGGGGTACGGGCCGGGCGACCTGATCGACCTGTCGTTCGAGGGCGACACGGTCACCGTCGGCTTCGACGCGGGCATGAGCCGTCCCCTGCGGCTGACCGCGGCCGAGGCGACATCGCTGCTGGTGGCGCTGCGCGCGCTGAGCGACACGCCGGGCATGCTGGACGCCGAGGCGGTCCAGCGGGCCGTGGCGAAGATCGAGGCCGCCGTGGGGCAGGCCCAGCCCGCCGGTGTCACGGTCGGGCTCGCGATCCGCGAAGCGCCGGAGACCGCGCAGGTCAGGGACTCGCTCCAGGACGGCGTGCGCCGGGAACGGGCGTTGCGGCTGCGGTACTACACGCCGTCGCGCGACGAGATCACCGACCGGGTCGTCGACCCGCTGCGGATGCTGCTCGTGGAGGGCTACAGCTACCTGGAGGCCTGGTGCCGCCAGGCCGACGGCGTGCGGCTGTTCCGGCTCGACCGGATCGACGAGGTCGAGGTGCTGGAGGAGCGCGCGGCCCCGCCGCCGCACGCGCGGCTGACCGACACCTCGGAGGGGTTGTTCCAGCCGGACCCGTCGCAGCGCATCGCCGTGCTCGTGGTCGAGCCGGACGCCCGGTGGGTCAGCGAGTACTACCCGGTCGAGGACGTGATCGAACTCGGCCGCGGCCGGGCGCGGGTGATGATGCGCTACACCGACCTGTCGTGGATGGCCAGGCTGACCCTGGGTCTCGGCGGCGACGTGCGGGTCGAGCACCCCGCCGAGCTGGCGGACGAGGTCGTCCGCCAGGCCACCGAGGCGCTGCGCAGGGTAGAGCACCTGCCGGCCACCTGAGACCAGTACGGTGGGGGAGTGCCGTACTTGCCGAGCCTGGTGCTCGTGGTCGTAGGAGTGGTCGCGCTGGTCGCGGTCGTGATCCGGGTGGTCGGTTCTCTTCGTCACTTCACGAAGGCCAGCTCGCTGGTGGGTGACAATGTTGGCGACGGTGTGGGGTTGCTGAAGGCGCGGTCGGCCGCGCTGGGGGTGGCCTTCGCCGAACGGCGCAAGGATCAGCCCCGCGTACGATCGACGGACCGGGGGAGACAGGAGGACCACCGTGCCTAACCTCGGAGTTCCAGAGTTGATCATCATCGCTGTGGTGATCATCCTGCTGTTCGGCGCGAAGAAGCTGCCCGACATGGCGCGCTCGCTCGGCAGGTCGGCGAAGATCCTCAAGGCGGAGACCAAGGGTCTGCGCGAGGACGACGACCAGAACCAGCAGCCGCCCGCGCAGCAGCAGTACGCGCCGCAGCCGCCGGTCCAGCAGGCGCCGCAGCAGTTGCCGCCCGCGCAGCCGCCCGTGGTCGCGCAGCCGCCCGTGGCCCAGCCGCAGCCGGTCGCGCAGCAGCAGCCGGTTGACCAGAAGAACACCAACAACTGAGCTGAAGGACGGACCAGACGGTGGGCGCAAGTCCCGTCCGGTGGCTGGTGCAGCTCCGGGACCGCAGGAACAAGACCAGTCGTCGGGGCAATCCCGACGGCACCATGTCCCTCAAGGACCACCTGTACGACCTGCGGAGCAGGTTGGCGTGGGCGATGCTGTTCATCGCGGTCGGCGCCATCTTCGGCTTCCTCTGGTGGAGCTGGCGGATCTTCGGCCTGCCCAGCCTCGGCGACTTCGTGATCAGCCCGTACTGCGGCATCCCGCTGGAGGCCCGGCTGCACCAGGGCGACAACTCGTGCCAGCTCTTGCAGACCGAGCCGTTCGAAGCCTTCATGATCCAGTTGAAGGTGGGCGCCGCGGCCGGGATGGCGTTGACCGCGCCGCTGTGGCTCCACCAGGTCTGGAAGTTCATCGCGCCGGGCCTGTACTCGAAGGAGCGCAAGTTCGCGCTGACCTTCGTGTTCGTCGCGTCCCTGCTGTTCATCCTGGGCGCGGTGCTGGCGTTCTACGTCGTGCCGCAGGGCCTGAGCGTGCTCGTCGGCTTCGGTGACAACAAGTTCCTGACCGCGCTGTCGGGTGGCGCGTACATCAACTTCGTGCTGGCCCTGCTGCTCATCTTCGGCGTCAGCTTCGAGCTGCCGCTGGTCGTCGTGATGCTCAACCAGGTCGGCATGGTGAGCTACGAGAAGCTGAGCAAGTGGCGTCGGGGCATCATCTTCGCGCTGTTCATCTTCGCCGCCATCGCCACTCCGGGCACCGACCCCATCTCGATGGTCGCACTGGCCGTGGCGTTGACGCTGCTGTTCGAACTGGCCATCCAGATAGCCCGCGTGCACGACCGGCGGGCCGCCAAGAGGCTCGCCGCCGAAGGCCTGGCCGACCTGGACGACAACGAGGCGGCGCCGTTCGACTACACGCCCACCTCGATCGAGGAGGAGCAGCCGCAACCGGTGCCGCCCGCGAAGGCGGAGTCCAAACGCGTGGACTACGACGACGCGACCTGACGACGGGCCCCGCCACTCCGGCGGGGCCCGCTCTTATTCCGGGATATACGGACGAATTCCTTGGCCGCACCGCCCGGAACGGTATGCTCCCCCCCCGATCATCTCGACCGACCGGATGGGATCACGCACCATGACGCACGCGGCCCTCCTGGTGTGCCCCACGTCGGGCAAGGGCAAGGCCGCGCGGATGGCGGGAACGGTCGCCGCGAGCCTGCGCGACGCCGTGGACCGGCTCGACCTGCACGTCGGCTATAGCGCGGGCGACACGGCGCGGCTGGCCCGCAAGGCGGTCGCGGACGGCGTGGACGTGCTGGTGGTCCTCGGCGGTGACGGTGGCGCGCACCTCGGTGTCCAGGCGTGCGCCGAGAGCGGCACGGCGTTGGCCGTCGTGCCCGCGGGCACCGGGAACGACCTCGCCGCGGTGCTCGGCACGGCGACCGTGGCCGACGTGGTCACGGCCCTGCGGTCCGGGTCGCGCACGCCGTTCGACCTCGGACTGGTCTCGAACGGGACGTGGTTCGCGACGGTGCTGTGCGCCGGGTTCGACTCCGCGGTCAACGAGCGCGCGAACGCCATGCGCTGGCCCGCCGGTCCGAGGCGGTACGACCTGGCGATCCTCGCCGAACTGGCGGCCCTGCGGTCGTTGCCGCTGGTCGTGGAGACCGAGCACGGCGTGGAGGAGTTGGACGCCACGCTCGTCGCGGTCGGCAACACGCCCAACTACGGCGGCGGCATCCCGATCTGCCCCGACGCCGACCCGGCGGACGGCCTGTTCGACGTCACCGTCGTCACGGCGGTGAGCCGCACGGCACTGGTGCGGATGCTGCCGACGTTGCGGACCGGTGGTCACGTGGAGCACGTGGCCGTGCGGACCCTGCGCGCCAAGTCGGTGCGCCTCGCGGGTGACAACGGCTGGGTCGGCTACGCCGACGGCGAGCGCGTCGAGGAGTTGCCGCTGACCGCGGAGTGCCGTCCCGGCGCGTTGACGGTCGTCTCCGCCTAGCGCGGTGACCACGATCCTCCGGGTCCGGCCGACTGCCGGGCACCCTCGCTAGCCCTGGTTGCAACACTCGGCCGATTTCTTTCTCGTGAAAGGTCCGTTACGGTCTGTGTCTGGGAGCGTTCCCAGAACTCTGAGGAGTAACCGTGCCAAGGTTGTCGCGTGTGCTCGCCGTCCTGCTCGCCTGCGTGTCCGTCGGCGCCCTGGTGCTGATCGGCGGCCGAGCCGCCTCCGCGGCACCGGCCTGTCTGGTCACCTACCAGCCCAACCAGTGGTCGGGCGGGTTCACCGCCAACGTCGGCGTCACCAACAACGGCGCCCCGGTCACCGCGTGGACGGTGACCTGGACCTACACCGGCAGCCAGCAGATCACCTCGGGGTGGAACGCGGACGTCCGCCAGACCGGCAAGCAGGTCACGGCGAAGAACGTCGCCCACAACGGGACGCTCGCGACCGGCGGCAGCACGCAGTTCGGCTTCCAGGCCACGTTCTCGGGGACCAACGACACCCCGGTCGACTTCGCGCTCAACGGCGTCGCCTGCAACGGCCAGCCGCCGACCACGACGACGACCACCACCACGACCACCACGACCCCACCGCAGCCGGGCACCTGCCCGACGGGCGCGGTGTGCGACGACTTCGAGCGGCAGACCGGCACGTCGCCCAGCGGACTGTGGACCGTGGGCGCCGCCAACTGCACCGGCACGGGCACGGTCTCGGTGGACAACGCCGTCGCCCACGGCGGGTCGCGCTCGGTCCGGGTCGACGGCAAGGCGGGCTACTGCAACCACGCGTTCTTCGGCACCTCCGTCACGACGACCGGTGTCCTGCGCGTCCGGTACTTCCTCCGCCACACCACGCTCCTGCCCACGAGCCACGTGACGACGGCCGCGCTGAAGGACTCCGCGGACGGCGGTCGCGACCTGCGCTTCGGCGGCCAGAACCAGGCGCTCCAGTGGAACCGCGAGTCCGACGACGCCACGCTGCCCGCGCAGAGCCCGGCCGGGGTGGCGCAGAGCGTGCCGCTGCCGGTGAACCAGTGGACCTGCGTCGAGTTCGAGGTCGACCGGGCGGGCGGACTGCGCACGTGGCTCGACTCCCGCGAGATCGCCGGGCTGAAGGTCGACGGCGTGCCGACGCCGGACGTCGACCAGCAGTGGCTCGCGCGGTCGAACTGGCGGCCGAGCCCGGTCGACCTGCGGCTGGGCTGGGAGAGCTACGGCGAGGGCGCCGACACGCTGTGGTTCGACGACGTGGTGATCAGCGGGTCCCCGATCGGGTGCTGAGGACGGTCACTCGAACGGCTTAACATCATCGGGGTGCCCACGCCTCTGAACGTCGAGCAGGTCGAAGCCGAGTCCGCGTTCGCGGTGGTGTCCGGTGCGCCGGACGACGTCGCGAAATCCCTCGGCACCGCCACCCGCCGGATCGGCGGCGGTGTCGCGCTGTCGATGCGCGACGACCCGACGAACTTCTGGACCAAGGCGCTCGGGTTCACCGAGCCGCTGACCGAGGATGTCATCGCCGAGGTGTGCGACTTCTACCGGGAGCAGGGCGTGTCCCGCGCGGTGCTCCAGCTCGCCCCCTCGGTGCTGCCCGTCGAGTGGGACGAGATCCGCGCGAAGCAGGGCATCACCGCGGGGACGACGTGGGTCAAGCTCGCACATGGCGGAGGCCCGGTCCCGGCGGTGGACACCTCGCTGCGCGTCGACGCCGTCGACGCCGAGCACGCGGAGGAGTGGTCGGCGGTGCGGTTGACCGGGTTCGGCATGCCGCTGGACGGCTTCCGGGAGCTGTTCGTCGCGACCCTCGCCCACCCCGGCGTCACCGCTTACGGGGCGTGGGACGGCGACCGGCTCGTCGCGGGGGCCTCGCTGTTCACCCACTGCGGCGCGGCCGAGTTCGCGGGCGCCTCGACGCTGCCGGAGCACCGGGACAGGGGAGCGCAGTCGGCGCTGCTGGCCCGGCGGATCGCCGACGCGACCGCCGCGGGCCGCACCGTGCTGAGCGCCGAGGCCGTCAAGCCCGCGGAGGGCGAGCGGAACCCCTCCCTGGAGAACATGCGGCGGTTGGGCTTCGAGGTGCTGTACGACCGGGTCAACTGGGTCTGGACGCCCTGAGCCCCGCGACGAGGGTCGCGACCATCCGCCGCGCGTCGTAGCGGGAGTTCTTGCCCGACCCCGCGCACAGCCCGCCGATCCCGAGCATCAGTTCGTGGGCGTCCTGCCCGGCGCGGATCTCGCCCGACCCCGCCGCCGCTTCGAGCAGCCGGTCGCACACCGGCACGAGCCGGTCGAGGAAGTACGAGTGCAGGGGGTCGAAGCACGGGTCGTCGGACTGGAGCACGACGGCGAGCCCCTGCTTGGTCACCACGAAGTCGACGAACAGGTCGGCCCACCGCTCCAGCGCGGCGTACGGGCCCCGGCCGTCGGCCAGCAGCGCCGGTCCGGCCTCGGCGAGCGACTCGACCTGGTGCCGGTAGACGGCCACGATGAGGTCCGCCCGCGTGGGGAAGTGGCGGTAGATCGTCGCCGTGCCCACGCCGGCCTCCGCCGCGATGGCCCGGATCGGCGCCTCCACCCCCGCCTTCACGAAGACCGCCGCTGCCGCCGCGAGCAGGGTCTCCTCGTTGCGCCGCGCGTCCGCTCGCTTGGTCGTCACACCCGTCCTCCTTGCTAACCGGGACAGTGTCCCATATCGTTAAACGGGACAGTGTCCCGTTTATGGCTGGAGAGAACCTTGACGACATACGTGCTGGTACACGGCGCCTGGCACAGCGGGCAGGCCTGGGACCGGGTGGTCCCGCTGCTGGAATCGGCGGGCCACCGGGTGTTCGCGCCCTCGCTGACCGGCTACGGCGACCGGGCGCACCTGCTCGGCCCGGAGGTGGGGCTCGACACCCACGTCGACGACGTCGTCGGGCTGATCACCGGCGAGGACCTCACCGACGTGGTGCTGGTGGGCCACAGCTACGCCGGGCTGGTCATCTCGTCCACGGCCAACAGGATCCCGGAGCGGATCGGGCGCCTGGTCTACCTCGACGCGATGGTCCCGGAGGACGGTGAGACCGCGGTCGACGTGATGCCCATCAGCCAGGTCCTGATCGACCTGGCGCTGAAGTCCGAGAGCGGGTGGCGGGTACCGCCGATGCCCGAAACGCCCGCAGGCCTGTTCGGGGTGACCGACCCGGACGACGTCGCCTGGCTGCGCTCGATGCTCTCCGACCAGCCGGTGCTCTGCCTCCAGCAGCCCGCTCACCTGGACAACCCGGCCGTGAAGGCGGTCCCGCGCACGCACGTCCACTGCACGGTGGGCATTCCCGAGGGCCTGGAACGCCGCCCCGCTCCCGCGAACGCCGAGGTGTACGAACTGGCCACCGGTCACGACTGCATGGTCACCATGCCGGGCGAGCTGAGCGAACTGCTGCTGAAGATGGCCTGAGGTAGGGAGAGGTCCCCCGGAGACGACGCTGTCTCCGGGGGTGATCCGCCGGTGAGGGAAGGATCAGTCGCCTTCGGCGGCTTTCCGAAGGCTTCGCCTTCGGGAGACAACGCTGTCTCCGGGGGCGTTTAGATGCCCGATCAAGCGATCAAGCGATCAAGCGATCGGACGGTCGGTGGGCTCGATCGGGCGGGGCAGCAGGTCTCGGCCGGTGAGGTACGCGTCGACGCCCGCGGCGGCCGAGCGGCCCTCCGCGATGGCCCACACGATCAGCGACTGGCCGCGGCCCATGTCGCCCGCGACGAACACGCCGTCGACGGTCGTGGCGAACGAGCGGTCGCGGACGACGTTGCCCCGCGGGTCCAGCTCGACGCCCAGCTCCTCGATCAGCCCGGCCTTCTCCGGTCCGAGGAAGCCCATCGCCAGCGTCACGAGCTGGGCCGGGATGACCCGTTCGGTGCCCTCGACGGGCACGAACTTCCCGGCCTCGAACGCGACCTCCACGAGCTTCAGCGACTGGACAGCGCCGTCCTCGTCACCCTGGAACTCCACTGTGGACACCGCGTAGACCCGCTCGCCGCCCTCCTGGTGGGCGGAGGACACCCGGTAGATCATCGAGTACGTCGGCCACGGGTTGTTCGCGGCCCGCGTCTCCGGCGGCCTCGGCATGATCTCCAGTTGGGTCACGGACGCCGCGCCCTGCCGGTGGGCGGTGCCGACGCAGTCCGCGCCGGTGTCACCGCCGCCGATGACGACGACGTGCTTGCCCTCGGCGTGGATCGGCGACCGCTCCAGGTCGCCGCGCGCCACCTTGTTCGCGGGCGGCAGGTACTCCATCGCCTGGTGCACGCCCGTGAGCGAGCGGCCGGGGATCGGCAGGTCGCGCCACGCCGTGGCACCGCCCGCCAGCACGACGGCGTCGTACGAGGCGCGCAGTTCCTCGACGGTGACGTCGACACCGACGTTGACCGACACCCGGAACTCGGTGCCCTCGGCCCGCATCTGGTCGAGGCGCCGGTCGAGCCGCCACTTCTCCATCTTGAACTCGGGGATGCCGTACCGCAGCAGCCCGCCGATCGCGTCGGCGCGCTCCAGCACCACGACGTCGTGGCCCGCGCGGGTGAGCTGCTGCGCGGCGGCCAGCCCCGCGGGCCCGGAGCCCACCACGGCGACCTTCTTGCCGGTGCGGACCTCCGGGACCTGCGGGGTGACCCACCCCTCGTCCCACGCCCGGTCGATGATCGAGATCTCGACGCGCTTGATGGTCACCGGATCGTCGTTGATGCCGAGGACGCAGGCGGTCTCGCAGGGGGCGGGGCAGAGCGTCCCGGTGAACTCCGGGAAGTTGTTCGTGGCGTGCAGGCGTTCACTGGCGTCGCGCCAGTCCTGCCGCCACACCAGCGTGTTCCACTCGGGGATCAGGTTGCCCAGCGGGCAGCCCTGGTGGCAGAACGGGATGCCGCAGTCCATGCAGCGCCCGGCCTGCTTCTCCAGCCGCTGCCCCTCGAACTCGTCGTAGACCTCGCGCCAGTCCTTCAGGCGCAGGAACACCGGCCGGGTGGTCGGCACCTCGCGCTCGGTGGTGAGAAAACCCCTCGGGTCAGCCATGAGCGGCCTCCATGATCGCCTCGTTGACGTCGCGGCCGTCGCGCTCGGCCTGAGCCTGCGCCGCCAACACCCTCTTGAAGTCCTTCGGCATCACCTTCGTGAACCGCTCGGCGGCCACGTCCCAGTCCGCCAGCAAACCGTGCGCCACGGCGGAGTCCGTCTCCGCGTGGTGGCGCTCGACCACGTCGCGCAGGAACGCGCGCTCGTCGTCGGTGAGCGGGTCGAGGTCGACCATCTCCGGGTTGACCCGCTGCGGCAGCAGGTCCAGCACGTAGGCGATGCCGCCGGACATGCCCGCCGCGAAGTTGCGGCCGGTCTGCCCGAGCACCACGACCCGACCGCCGGTCATGTACTCGCAGCCGTGGTCGCCGACGCCCTCGACGACGGCCAGCGCGCCGGAGTTGCGGACGCAGAAGCGCTCGCCGACCCGACCGCGCAGGAAGATCTCGCCGCCGGTCGCGCCGTAGCCGATCACGTTGCCCGCGATGATGTTCTGCTCCGCGACGAACTGCGCGTCCGCCACCGGCCGGATGGTGATCCGGCCACCGGACAGGCCCTTGGCGACGTAGTCGTTGCCGTCGCCGACCAGCCGCAGCGTGATGCCCTTCGGCAGGAACGCGCCGAACGACTGGCCCGCGGTGCCGGTGAAGGTGATGTCGATCGTGTCGTCCGGCAGGCCCTCACCGCCCCAGCGCCTGGTCAGCTCCGAGCCGAGCATGGTGCCGACCGTGCGGTTGACGTTGCGCACGGGCAGTTCCAGCCGCACCCGGTCACCGGAGGACAGCGCGCCCTCGGCGAGCTGGATCAGGGTGTTGTCGAGAGCCTTCTCCAGACCGTGCTCCTGCTTGGTGGTCTGGCTCCGCGACGCGCGCGGCGGCAGTTCCGGCACGTGGAAGATCGGCGACAGGTCGAGACCGGCGGCCTTCCAGTGGTCGATCGCCTTGCGCTTGTCCAGCACCTCGGCGTGCCCGACGGCCTCCACCAGCGAGCGGAAACCGAGCTGCGCCAGCAGTTCCCTGACCTCCTGCGCGATGAACTCGAAGAAGTTCACCACGTGCTCGGCCTGGCCGGTGAACTTGGCGCGCAGCGCCGGGTTCTGCGTCGCGACGCCGACCGGACAGGTGTCCAGGTGGCAGACGCGCATCATGACGCAGCCCGACACGACGAGCGGCGCGGTCGCGAAGCCGAACTCCTCCGCGCCGAGCAGCGCGGCGATGACGACGTCGCGGCCGGTCTTGAGCTGGCCGTCGGTCTGCACCACGATCCGGTCGCGCAACCTGTTGGCCAGCAACGTCTGCTGCGTCTCGGCCAGCCCCAGCTCCCACGGCCCGCCCGCGTGCTTGAGGGAGGACAGGGGGGAGGCGCCGGTGCCGCCGTCGTGCCCGGAGATGAGCACCACGTCGGCGTGCGCCTTGGACACGCCCGCCGCGACCGTGCCGACACCGACCTCGGACACCAGCTTCACGTGCACGCGGGCGGCCGGGTTGGCGTTCTTCAGGTCGTGGATGAGCTGGGCCAGGTCTTCGATGGAGTAGATGTCGTGGTGCGGCGGCGGGGAGATGAGCCCGACGCCCGGCGTGGAGTGCCGGGTCTTCGCGATCCACGGGTACACCTTGGTGCCGGGTAGCTGCCCGCCCTCGCCGGGCTTAGCCCCCTGCGCCATCTTGATCTGGATGTCGTCCGCGTTCACCAGGTACTCGCTGGTGACGCCGAACCGGCCGGACGCCACCTGCTTGATCGCCGACCGGCGCAGGTCGCCGTTGGCGTCGCGGGTGTAGCGGTCGTTGTCCTCGCCGCCCTCACCGGTGTTGGACTTCGCGCCCAGCCGGTTCATCGCGATGGCCAGGACCTCGTGCATCTCCTTGGAGATCGAGCCGTAGGAGATGGCGCCGGTGGCGAACCGCTTGACGATCTCGGAGACCGGTTCGACCTCCTCGACCGGCACCGGCGGACGCAGCCCGTCCTTGAACGCGAACAGCCCGCGCAGCGTCAGCAGCCGCTCGGACTGCTCGTCGACCGCGCGCGTGTACTCCTTGAAGACGTCGTAGCGCCCGGACCTCGTCGAGTGCTGGAGCTTGAAGATGGTGGTGGGGTTGAACAGGTGCGCCTCGCCCTCGCGGCGCCACTGGTACTCCCCGCCGACCTCCAGCTCGCGGTGGCTCGCGTGCACCCCGTCCGCCGGGAACGCCTTGCGGTGCCGCTTCGCCACCTCCTCGGCCAGCACGGCGAAGTCGACGCCGCCGAGCCGGGACGTGGTGCCGGTGAAGCAGTCCTCGATGACGGCCGAGCCGATGCCGATCGCCTCGAAGATCTGCGCGCCGGTGTAGGACGCGACCGTGGAGACGCCCATCTTCGACATCGTCTTGCGGACGCCCTTGCCCAGCGCCTTGATCAGGTTGCGGGCGGCCTGGTGCGGGTCGACCTCGCCGAGCAGGCCGCGCCTCGCCAGGTCCTCCACGGTGCTCATCGCCAGGTACGGGTTCACGGCGGCGGCGCCGTACCCGACCAGCAGGGCCACGTGGTGCACCTCGCGGGCGTCGCCGGACTCCACGATGAGCCCGACCTGCGTGCGGGTCTTCTCGCGCACCAGGTGGTGGTGCACCGCGCCGGTCAGCAGCAGCGACGGGATCGGCGCCTTCGTCGCGGTCACGCCGCGGTCGGACAGCACGATCAGCCGCGCGCCGTCCTCGATGGCCTCCGACACCTCGGAGCGGATCTGGTCCAGCCTGGCCACCAGCGCCGCGCCGCCGCCGCGCACGTCGTACGTGCCGCGGACGGTGACGGCCTGGAACTCCGGGAACTCGCCGTCGTCGTTTACGTGCGTGATCTTGGCCAGCTCGTCGTTGTCCAGCACCGGGAACGACAGCGTGATGCGCCTGCACGAGTCCGCGTCGGACACCAGCAGGTTCGGCTCGGAGCCGACCGCGGTCTGCAACGAGGTGATCAGCTCTTCGCGGATCGAGTCCAGGGGCGGGTTCGTCACCTGGGCGAAGAGCTGGGTGAAGTAGTCGAACAACTGCCGGGGCCGGTTCGACAGCGGCGCGAACGGGGCGTCGTTGCCCATCGAGCCGATCGGCTCGGCGCCGGAGGCCGCCATCGGCCGCAGGAGGACGTTCAGCTCCTCCTCGGTGTACCCGAAGGCCTGCTGCCGCACCACGAGCGACGCGTGCGACGGCACCTCGCGCTCGCGCGCGGGCAGGTCGTCCAGCGCCACGAGGCCCTGGGCGGTCCAGTCGCCGTACGGGTGCGCGGCGGCCAGCTCGCCCTTGATCTCGTCGTCGTCGATGATCCGGCCCGCCGCGGTGTCCACC
The DNA here is from genome assembly GCF_025061645.1 of Umezawaea endophytica. Lineage (GTDB taxonomy): Bacteria > Actinomycetota > Actinomycetes > Mycobacteriales > Pseudonocardiaceae > Umezawaea > Umezawaea endophytica. The sequence goes on from NZ_JANYMP010000004.1 coordinate 14,060, forward strand.
AGGAACATGCGGCCCGGCTCCAACCGTCCCTTCCGGACGATGGTCGCGGGGTCGAACTCCAGCACACCGGCCTCACTGCCGAGCACCACGAGCCCGTCCTCGGTGACCCAGTAGCGGGCCGGGCGCAGGCCGTTGCGGTCCAGCACCGCGCCGATGACCGTGCCGTCGGTGAACGACACCAGCGCGGGCCCGTCCCACGGCTCCATGAGCGTGGAGTGGAACTCGTAGAACGCGCGCCGCGCGGGATCCATCTCGGTGTGGTTCTCCCACGCCTCCGGGATCATCATCAGCACCGCGTGCGGCAGCGACCGGCCGCCGAGGTGCAGCATCTCCAGCACCTCGTCGAACGAGGCGGAGTCGCTGGCGCCGCGGGTGATCACCGGGAAGATCCGGGACAGGTCGCCGTCGATGACGTCGGAGGCGAGCATCGACTCGCGGGCGTCCATCCAGTTCCGGTTGCCGCGCAGCGTGTTGATCTCGCCGTTGTGCGCCACGTACCGGTACGGGTGCGCGAGCGGCCACGACGGGAACGTGTTGGTGGAGAACCGGGAGTGCACCAGGCCGATGGAGCTGGTGACCCGCTCGTCGACCAGGTCCGGGAAGAACCTCTCCACCTGCGGTTCGGTCAGCATGCCCTTGTAGACGATCGTCCGCGAGGACAGCGACGGGAAGTACACGTCCGCCGCGTGCTCGGCGCGCTTGCGCACGACGAACGCCAACCGCTCCAACGCCAGCCCCTCGACGGCCGGGTTGCGCGGTGCGACGAACACCTGGGCGAAGTGCGGCATCGTCGTGGCCGCCGTCGGCCCGACGTGCTCGGTGTCGACCGGGAGGTCGCGCCAGCCGAGCACGTCGGCGTCCTCCTCGGCGGCTATCGCGGCGACGGCCGCGACGACCTCGGCGCGCTCACCGGCGTCGGTGGGCAGGAACGCCGTCCCCACGGCGTACCCACCGGCCTCCGGCAGCGCGAAGTCGACGACCTCGCGGTAGAAGTCGTGCGGGACCTGGATCAGGATCCCCGCGCCGTCACCGGTCTCGGGCTCCGCGCCCCGAGCACCCCGGTGCTCCAGGTTGCGGAGCGCGATGAGCGCCTTGGACACGATGTCGTGGTTGCGGCGTCCGGCCAGGTCGGCGACGAACGCGACTCCGCACGCGTCGTGCTCGAACTGCGGGTCGTACAGACCGGGTGTCGAGCTCGGTTGCTGCTTGTGGTGGGTCACAGCCTGCGGCCCTCCCATGACTAGTAGCTGACAGGGGCTCACGTCGTTCGGGCACACGTCGGTGGCCGGCGCCCTGCACGACGAGGTGTCGAGGGCACGGCCTGCTCGGGTACGGCGAAACGTCGGTTTGCTACCGGTGGAGATGACCGCACGCCGTTGTGCGGGAGGCACTGCGTTGTGCTCGCGCACTTCGGCCGGATGGCGGATCGTGGTGCGCCGTGGTGCTGCGCCGGGGGTGACCCGGTCTTGTGACGATAGTGTGAATTCGCCGTTATGGCTCTAGTCCGTCCAGGGCTCGTGGGAAATCCCACCCCGTGTTGACTTTCTCCCGGTGGTTGGAACGGCAACCGGGCTACTCCGAACGGGTATTTCGGCAGGTCACTCGGGGGTCAGGGCTTGCGTCGGAGCAGGTAGGTGTCCATGATCCAGCCCTTTCGCTCGCGCGCCTCGGCCCTGGTGGCGACGATCTGCTCACCCACCTCGCCGACGGTGCCCGAAATGAGCAGTTCGTCCGGAGTTCCCACGTACGCACCCCAGTAGACCTGCACGTCGTCCCCGACACCGGTGAACGAGTTGTGCGCGTCGAGCATGACGACCACGTCGTCGACGTCCTCGGGGAAGCCCTCGGCCAGGCGGCGCCCGGTGGTGATCTGCACGGGCCGCCCGACCCGGTTGAGGCTCGTCCGGTGCTTCGCGACCAGCGCCTGCACGCTGGTGATGCCGGGGACGACCTCGTAGTCGAACTCCACCGCGCCGCGCGCCAGGATGTCCTCGATGATCGCCAGGGTGCTGTCGTAGAGGGCGGGGTCGCCCCACACCAGGAACGCGCCGGTCTGCCCGTCCGCCAGCTCCGCGCGGATCAGCTCCTCGCACACGTCCGCGCGGCGGCGGCGCCAGTCGTGCACGGCCTCGGCGTACGCGGGGGCCGTCCGGTCCCGTTCGGGGTCGCGCGCCTCCACGACCCGGTAGGGCCGGTCGACGTGCCGGTCCAGGATCTCCTGCCGCACGTCCACCAGGTCCTGCTTGACCTCGCCCTTGTCGAGGACGAAGAACACGTCGACCCGGTTGAGCGCTTTGACCGCCTGGATCGTGACGTAGTCCGGGTCGCCCGCGCCGATGCCGATGAGGAGGATCTGCTTCACGGCCCGGAGTCTGCCGGCTCCGGACCCCTCGGCTACTCGTGCTCGCGCATGGCGCCGCGCACACACCCGGCGGCGGCGACCAGCAGCAGGGCGGCCAGCACGGCGGGCCAGACCATCGCCGACGTGACCGCGATGGCGATGTTCGTCAGCCCCGTGATCGCGAACAGGACCGCGGGCACCAACCACGCCCGGTCGTAACCCTGCGTGACCCGGTATCTCACCGATTGGCTGATCATGGCGCACCTCCAAGCCCTGTGACGCCTGTATCGGCGGCACCCCGAGCTGGGTTACCCACTTACGGGTGGATCTACTCCTGATTCCGGCGAGCGGTAGTTCTGGTGAGACGGGCGGTCACGTGCGGTCGCATCCGGGGGCATGGAAGGCCGCTGCCAGCGGAATCGTGACTATGGTGGCCATCACAGCGAGCGGGGTCCATCCATTAAGGACGGCGGCGACCGTTATGACGTCCGACACGTCCTGTGACCCTCGGTGCGAGGAGGCGGTTTTCCACAGCGTGGTAAACGAAGACGAGCACGGCCGCCGCGATGCTTACGGGGAGTGACATCGGGGGTTCGTTTCTGTCGCGTCTACGGCAGGATTGGCCGCACAGAAAACCTACAGCGACCTCACAGGGTCCTGCCGGGTTCGACCGCGAGAGTCGGTGCCATGAGCGGACACACACCAGACCACGACCGGGGCCTCGCCTTCGACCTGGCGACGCTCAACCGCCGCCGCGTGCTCGCCCTCTTCGGCGGCGCGGGCCTGGCCACCCTCGTCGGCTGCGCGAGCGGGTCCACGGGCCAGGCCACGTCCTTGGCAGCGGGCGCCACGACCACCACGACCACCACGACCACCACGTCGGCCGCCGCGTGCGCCACCGAGATCCCGGAGGAGACGGCCGGTCCGTACCCCGGCGACGGGTCGAACGGGCCGAACGTCCTGACCGAGAGCGGCATCGTTCGCGGCGACATCCGGTCCAGCTTCGGCAGCTCGTCCGGGACCGCGCAGGGCGTGCCGCTGACCGTCACCCTGACCGTGCAGAAGGACTGCGCGGCGTACGCGGGCGCCGCCGTCTACCTGTGGCACTGCGACCGCGACGGCAACTACTCGATGTACTCCCGCGGCGTCACGGACCAGAACTACCTGCGCGGCGTCCAGGAGGCCGACGGGTCGGGCAAGGTCACGTTCACCAGCATCTTCCCGGCCGCCTACGACGGCCGCTGGCCGCACATCCACTTCGAGGTCTACCCCGACCTGGCCGAGGCGACCACCGCGGGCGAGCCGGTGAAGACCACGCAGCTCGCGTTCCCCAAGGACGTGTGCGAGACCGTCTACGCCACCGACGGGTACGGCGCGAGCGTCCGGAACCTGGCGTCCACCTCGCTGGAGTCGGACATGGTGTTCCGCGACGGCCACGACACCCAGCTCGCGACCGTGACCGGCGACGTCGCGACCGGCTACACCGCGACCCTGGTCGTCGGGGTGTAGACAGCGGGTCGACAGCGGCTTCACAGGGTCGTGTCAGGTGCGGGCGCGAGACTCGGACCCCATGAGCGGTCACACCACCGAGCACGACCTGGGTCTCGCGCACGACTTGGCGACGCTGAACCGGCGCCGCGCGCTCGCACTGCTGGGCGGGCTCGCCGTCGCCGCGTGCACGCCGTCGGCTCCGGGTTCGTCGGGCTCGTCCACGCCGGGTTCGTCGGGCTCGGGGTTGAAGCCCATCCCGGACGAGACCGCGGGCCCGTTCCCCGGTGACGGCTCGAACGGCCCGAACGTCCTGACCGAGAGCGGCATCGTGCGCTCCGACGTGCGGTCCAGCTTCGGCGGGGCGACCGGGACCGCGCGCGGCGTGCCGCTGACGATCACGCTCACCGTGCGGGACACGGCGAAGGGCGGCGCCCCGTACGCCGGGGCGGCGGTGTACATCTGGCAGTGCGACGGCGACGGCAACTACTCGATGTACTCCGACGGCGTCGCGGACCAGAACTACCTGCGCGGCGTCCAGGAGACCGACGGGTCCGGCAAGGTGACGTTCACCAGCGTCTACCCCGGCGCGTACCCGTCGCGGTGGCCGCACGTGCACTTCGAGGTGTACCCCGACCTGGTCGAGGCCACCAAGGCGGGCGACCCGGTCGCCACCTCGCAGCTCGCGTTCCCGAAGGACGTGTGCGACGTCGTGTACGCCGCCGCGGGCTACGAGCGGAGCGCGGTGAACCTGGCGAAGGTGTCGCTGGACTCCGACCTCGTGTTCCGCGACGGCCACGACGCGCAGCTCGCCGTGCTCACCGGTGACGTCGCGTCCGGTTACGCGGCGACGCTGGAGGTGCCGGTCTAGCCCCAGAACGCGGCGACCTCGGCGGCCGCGGCGAGCCCCTGGAGCCTGCCCGCGCGGGCGACGGGCTCCCTGGTCGTCGGGTCGAGCGGGTTGGGGCCGATCGCGGCCAGGCTCGTCTCGTCGATGCCGACCACCAGCACCTCCGACCCGCCCGCGCGCAACGCCTCCACCTGCGGGCCGAGACCGCTCAGCTCCTCCACCGCCATCGCCTGGAGGACCAGCACGAGGTCGTGGCCCGCGGCGAGGTCGGCGTTCTCCGCGCTGCGGATGCCTCCGTCGACGTACCGGGCGTCGCCGATGGTGACCGGCGGCCAGATCACCGGCACCGCGCAACTCGCGGCCACCGCGTCCACCAGCCCGACCCCGCTGTCGGCGTCGAACACCCGCTCCAGCCCGGTCGCCGCGTCCACCGCCACCAGCCGCAACGGCGTCGCGGGCCACACGTCGACCGGCACCCGCGCGGCGATGACCTCACGCCGCCGCTCCTCCGGCACGGTGGGGGCTTCGAGCGCGGACCGCCCGATCCGCCGCCGCGTCCCCACCGGATCGCCGTCGACGTCGAGCCCGAACAGCTCGGTCAACCGGTCCAGGTCGAAGTCCGCCGCCAGCTCGGGCGTCTGGGAGGCCGGATCGGTCTGCCTGCGCAACAACTCCGCCAACCCGACCCCGCTGGTGACCTGCGCTGCCACCGTCGCCCCCGCCGACGTGCCGACGACCAGGTCCGGCCGCGTCACGTCCACACCGCCTTCGGCCAACCCGGCGAGCAAGCCGATCTCCCAGGCGATCCCCGCCACCCCACCACCGCCGAGCACCAGTGCGCGTGTCATGCCTCCACCAGTACCACGTGCTTTGATCACCGCGTGGCCCATCCCGGAGAACCCCACCACGACGACCTCGCGGGCAGGCTGAACTGGCTGCGGGCGGGCGTGCTCGGCGCCAACGACGGCATCGTGTCGACGGCCGGTCTGGTGGTCGGCGTCGCGGGCGCGACGACCGACCGGACCGCGATCCTCGCCGCGGGCGTGGCGGGACTGGTCGCGGGCTCGCTGTCGATGGCGGGCGGCGAGTACGTGTCGGTCAGCACCCAGCGGGACACCGAGCAGGCCGCGCTCGACAAGGAGCGGCGGGAACTGCGCGACATGCCCGCCGAGGAGGAGCGCGAACTCGCGGGCATCTACCAGGAGCAAGGGCTCTCGGCGGAACTCGCCGCCCAGGTCGCCGCGGAGCTGACCGAGAAGGACGCCTTCCGCGCCCACGCCCAGGCCGAGCTCCAGATCGACCCGGACAACCTGACCAGCCCGTGGCAGGCCGCGTGGGCGTCACTGGTGTCGTTCGCGCTCGGCGCGCTGGTGCCGGTCGTGGCGATCACCGCCCCGCCCACCTCGTGGCGGGTCTGGACGTGCGTGGTGTCGGTGCTGCTCGGCTTGGTGGCGACGGGTCTCGTCAGCGCGCGGCTCGGCGGAGGTGAACCGCGGCGGGCGGTCGCGCGGAACGTCCTGATGGGCGCGACGACGATGGTCGTCACCTACTACATCGGCGTCCTGTTCGGCGTCACGGTCGGCTAGCGGGAGGAAGCACGTGGACGAGGTTCGCAAGGTCGACACCGGAACGAGGACGGTCACCCGCCAGGTGGTGGTGAACGCCCCGGCGGAGACGCTGTTCGCGATGCTCGCCGACCCCCGCAGGCACGGCGAGGTCGACGGCTCCGGCACCGTGCTCAGCGGCGTCCGCGGCCCGGTCCGCCTCAGCGACGGCGCGGAGTTCTCCACGGCGATGAAGATGTACGGCTTCCCCTACCGCATCACCAGCCGCGTGACGGCCTTCGAGGACGGCAGGCTGATCGAGTGGCGCCACCCGATGGGCCACCACTGGCGGTGGACGTTCGACGAGCACGACGGCCGCACCACCGTGACGGAGACGTTCGACTACAACGGCTCGCGCTCGCCGAAGGTGCTCGAACTGCTGAAGATGCCCGCGCTGAACGCGAAGGGCATCCGGTCCACGCTGGCCGGGCTGCGGGACCGGTTCGCGTAACGGCTCGGTGGGAGGCCGCCGGTCGGCCTCCCACCCGGTCAGCCGTCGAAACGACCGGCCTTCACCGCTGTCAGGAACCGCTCGGCGGTGCGCCGGTCGAACTCCAGCGGGACGCCTGCCGGGTCCTTCGAGTCGCGCACCGCTCGGCCGTGGAGGGCCAGCTCGACGCACTGTCCTCCGTTGCCGCCAGAGCGGCTGCTCTTGCGCCAGACAGCGCGGGTGAGGTCGAGCGTCATGCCTGTGTCCCTTCAGGTTGTTCCCACAGTGTGCGTCTGAGGGTATCCAGCAGCGCACGTGAGTCGTCCGGTCCGAGCGCGGTACGGGTGGTCTCCTGGAAGACCTGCACGTAGTAGTCGAGGTCGCTGGGCTTTTCCAGGTAGGAGGCGGTTCTCAGGTTCTCCACGTAGACGACGTCCATGGTTGGCGTGTCCTCGAACCGCAACACGGTGAAGCCCGCACCGAGTGCACTGTGCGAGCCGGCTGAGAAGGGGACGACCTGGAGCGTCACACTCGGCAGTTCGGCCACCTCCGACAGATGCGCCAGTTGCTCCGCCATCACTGATGGTCCGCCGATCGCGCGGTGGAGGACAGCCTCGTCGAGGACGACTCGCAGGGTCAGAGGACGTGCTGCCTTGAGCCGCTCCTGTCGGGCGATGCGAAGTGCCACGAAACGTTGTAGGACCTCTTCGCTCGCATCCGGGGTCGCGTCGAGGTGCACCGCCCGGATGTACGCGGGGGTCTGGAACAGGCCGAACACCCAGCCGGGTTCGTGCACGCGCAGTTCCTCGGCGTAGGCCTCCAGTTCGAAGTAGTCCCGTGCGAAGTCGGGCACGGTGTCGGAGTGGTCCACCAGGAGTCCGCGGTCGTCGGACTCGGCGGCCATCCTGAGCAACTGGTCGACCTCGGGTGAGTTCACGCCGTAGCACTGGGCCAGCAGGCGGACGTGCTTCACCTCGATGGGCTGGGCGGCGTTCTCGATCTTCGAGATGGTCGACTGGGACAGTCCGGTCCACGACGCGGTCTCCACCTGCGACTTCGGTACCGCCTTGCGCAGCTCGGTCAGTCGGATCGCGAGCTTGCGGCGGCGGATCGGGGCGGGTTGGGCTGTCATCACGCTCCCATGATCGACGAACTCCGCGTGTCCGGGCTTCACCCTGGTAGGGCGCGCGTTTCACCCGTCTGGAATACCTCGCCAAGAATATCAGTGTGAGATATTCGACTAGTACGTTCGGAGTAGGAGGTAGCGAGGTGAGCCGCTTCGACGGTGTCCACGAGTTGGACGACGTTCGCGAGTGCCTGAGCAGGTTGTCGTTCGCGTTCACCGACCTGCTCGGTCATCAGCCCGACCAGGTGCTGGCCGTCCAACGGCTGGGCGAGCTGGCCGGGATAGCGCACGAGATCGGTGTCCTGTGCGAGCGGCGTGCGGCGAGGCTGACCGTCACGCCGGGGGAGGTGTGCCGGTGATGGGCGTTCGACCGTTCCGCTGGTTCCCGGCCGCGGGCGGCAGGCACGCGATCCCGGACGAGTTGGCCATGACCGACGAGGGCGCGACGCTGTGCGGCATCGAGATCACCGTTCCGCGCGGCCGGGGGACGAAGAGCGAGTGGTGTTGGCCGACGTGCGCCACCTGTGACTCGCGGTGGCGGGAGCGGGAGCGGCTCAGCCCGCCTCGGTGATCTTCCAGCGCGGGCCGTCGGTCCAGTTCGCCTCCAGCTTCGACTTCTCCGCCGAGCTCTGGAACTCCACGACCAGCGACGTCCCCGCGGGCTGCTGCACGGACACCGCGAACCCCTGCCGAGGCGTCGCCGAGATCGTCTGGACCGAGTCCGAGCCGAAGCGGACCGCGACCTCGCCGCCGTCGAGCTGGAAGCTGCGGATGTAGACCTGCTTGCCGTTCTCCTCGGTCCAACTGCCCTCCGTGGACGCCAGTCGGGCGGGCGGGGACGCCGACGTGGACGTGGACGTCGGCACGGAGGACGACGTGGACGGGGGAGTGGAGGACGAGGGTGGGGCGCTGGTCCTGGAGGTCGTGGTCGTGGTGGTGACGGTGGGGGTCGCGCTGCTCGCCACGAGGGTCTGGCCGGTGACGACCTGCGGTCTCTGCTGCACGCCCGCGTCGAGCACGGAGCGGACGCCGAGCCAGGACAGCGCCACGGCCACGGCCGTCGACGCCAGCCAAGCCGCGATGTACCGGATGCCATGTGCCACGGGTGGCATCCTGCCAGTACCTTCCTCCCATGCCTTCGGTGCTGCTCGTGGAGGACGATCCGGTGGTGCGGTCGGCCGTGACCAGGGCCCTCACCGCGCTCGGCAACGCGGTGACCCCGGTGGGGACCGCGCTGGACGCGTTGCGGGAGATCACGTCGGGGACGTTCGACGTGGTCGTGCTGGACCTCGGTCTGCCGGACATGGACGGCAGCGACGCGCTGCGCATGATGCGCGGCGTGTGCGACGTGCCGGTGATCGTGGCGACCGCGCGCGACGACGAGACGGAGATCGTGCGCCTGCTCAACGCGGGCGCCGACGACTACCTGGTGAAGCCGTTCTCCAGCGACCACCTCGCGGCGCGGCTCGCGGCCGTGCTGCGCCGAGCCAGACGCGACGACGCGCACGAGCCGTTGCGCGTCGGTGAGCTGGTGGTGGACCTGGAACGGCGCGAGGCGTCGCTGGGGTCGCGGACGCTCGCGCTGACGCGCAAGGAGTTCGACCTGCTCGCGTACCTGGCCGCCCGCGAGGGCAAGGTCGTGCCGCGCGCCGAGCTGCTGTCGAACCTGTGGAACATGCCGGGCAACCAGGACGACCAGACGCTGGACGTCCACCTGTCGTGGCTGCGGCGCAAGCTCGGTGAACGCGCCGCGGCGCCCCGCTACCTGCACACCGTGCGCGGTGTCGGCTTCAAGCTGACGGCGGCTGGGTGAGGCGCTCGCTCGCGCTCGTCGCCCTCGCGGTCACGTCCATGATCGCGTTGGCGTTCCTGATCCCACTGGCGATGGTGGTGGCACAGCTCGCCGAGGACCGCGCACTCGCCGAAGCCGAACGCCAAGCCGTGGCGCTCACACCCGTGCTCGTCATCACCAACGAGCCCAAGGCCATCGAGCAGGCCCTCGCCAGCACGCAGTACGGCGGCGCGGGCCGGATCGCGGTCCACCTGCCGAGCGGGCAGGTGCTCGGGTTCGTGAAGTCGACGCCCGAACAGCTCGCCACCGCCAAGGAGGAGGGCAAGTCGTTCACCGCGTCGGTGTCCGACGGCCGCGTCTACCTCCAGCCCGTGGTGCTCGACCGGGGCCGGGTGGCCGTCGTGGAGGCGTTCATCCCCGAGGCCGACCTGTCCAGGGGCGTCGAGTCCGCGTGGCTGGCGCTGTCCGGTGTCGCGATCGTGCTGGTGCTCGGGTCGGTGCTGGTGGCGGACCGGCTGGGCGCGCGGGTCGTGAGCGCGGCGTCCGCGCTGGCCGACGGCGCCCGCAAGATGGAGCAGGGCGACCTGAGCGCGCGCGTGGAGCCCACGGGTCCGCCGGAACTGGTCGAGGCGGGCGGCGCGTTCAACCGGATGGCGGCGCGGATCGGTCAGCTCGTCGCCTCCGAGCGGGAGGTGCTCGCGGACCTGTCCCACCGGCTCCGCACACCGCTGACGGCATTGCGGCTCGATTCCGAAACCCTCGGGACGGACAGCAGCGCGAATCGCGTTCGGCAGGCCGTGCACGCGCTGGAGCGCGAGGTCAACGAACTGATCCGCGCGGCCCGCCGGGAACTGGCGGACCCGGACAGCAATCGCTGTGACGCTGCTCTCGTCGTGCAGGACCGGCTGGTGTTCTGGTCCGCGCTCGCCGACGACCAGCAGCGCCTGTGGAACCTCCGCGGCACCGAGAAGCGGGCCATGGTCGGCCTCGCCAGGTCCGACCTGGCCGCCGCGATGGACGCCGTGATCGGCAACATCTTCCGGCACACCCCTGAGGGCACGAACTTCGTCGTCGCCCTGTTCCACCAGGCAGAACGCGTCGTGATCGTGATCGAGGACGCCGGTCCCGGCATCCCGGACACGGCGGCGGCGATGCGGCGGGGCGTGAGCGGCGCGGGGTCGACGGGGCTGGGCATGGACATCGTCCGGCGGGCGGCCGAGGCCACCGGCGGGTCGCTGCGGATCGACCGGGGACCGCTGGGCGGCACGCGGGTGCAGTTGCGCCTGACCAGGCTGCCCGACTGATCACGGGAATTCTTGAATTATCCTGAAGGCAACATTAAATGTACCATAAATAATTGTTCCTTGACATTGTTTTGAATGCGGCTAGTGTTTTGCGAGGTCTTTGTTTCCGCCTAAGCCGCAGAAGAGGAACCTCACCGTGCCACGCACAACGACCGTCATCCGCTCGCTCCTGCTGGCCGTCAGCACCGTCGTGCTGGTCGCCGGATGCGAGGGCGGTGGCACCGTCGGTGCGGGCGGTGGGGCGGGCGGCGGCGGCTTCGTGACCCAGTTGCCGAGCCCGGTCGAGACGGCGCCCTCCACGGAGGGGCTGGTCGGGTCGAACTCCGCTTCGGCGTCCGCGACCAGCAGTTCGGCGCCGAGCAGCAGCGCCGAGTCGTCCGCGCCGACGACGACCACCACGACGGCGACCACGACCAGCGAGACCTCCACGGTCGCCGCGCCTCCGCCCACCACGGAGAAGCCCGCCGACCCGCCCGCGGAGCAGACCCCGCCGCCGAGCGGGGCCAGCGCCCAGGAGACGAAGGTCCTGGAGATCACCAACCAGGAACGCGCCACCGCGGGCTGCGCGCCCCTCAAGGCCGACGACCGCCTCACCACGGCCGCGCGCGGGCACAGCGTGGACATGGCCACGCAGAACTACTTCGACCACGTGTCCAAGGACGGCCGCACGTTCGTCGACCGCATCAAGGCCACGGGCTTCCCCAGCCCCGGCGCGGAGAACATCGCCGCGGGCCAGCAGACGCCCGAAGCGGTCATGAAGAGCTGGATGGAGTCCGCGGGCCACCGCGCGAACATCCTCAACTGCGACCTCAAGTTCCTCGGCGTCGGAGTCGGCAAGGGCGGCAAGTTCGGCATCTACTGGACCCAGAACTTCGGCCGGTAGTTCGTTCAGAAGGTTCAACCCAATACTCAGGCACCCCGAGCCCCCGGAGGCGCAGCCTTCGGAAGCTTTTGCCCTTCTGGAGGCACAGCCTCCAGAAGGTTCAACCCAAAATCTCAGGCACCCCGAGCCCTGCACTCGGGGTGCCTGTCTTCTTCCCGCCGTCAGTCCCCTGGTGAGTGCAACTCGTCCAGCACCAGCACGGTGTGGCTGGACGTCACGTCCGGCATCGTCTGCAACCGGTTCAGCACCAGGTCCCGCAGGCTGTGCGCGTCCGGCGCCCTGACCAGCAGCACCAGGTCGTAGTCGCCCGACACCAGCGCGCCGTGCCACACCTCGGGGATCTCCAGGATCCGCCGCCGCACCGCCTTCCACGAGTGCTGGCTGATCTTCAGGTACACGTACGCCGAGATCCCGAACCCGTACCGCTCCGGGTCGACGTCGGCGCTGTACCCGGTGATCACCTTGTCCCGGTGCAGCCGGTCCACGCGCGAGTACGCGCTCGCCCGCGAGATGTGCAGCCGTTCGGCCAGCGCCCGCATCGACAGCCGACCGTCGCCGCGCAGTTCCTCCACGATGCGGCGATCGGTGTCGTCCAGGGGGTCCAGACGTCCAGTCGACGCGGTGTTCACACGGGGCTTCGTGGGCATTTGGCCACGGTAACCGCTGTTCAGGGCCGTTCGTCCAGGGAAAGGCCGCAGATCTAGAACATTGGCAGTGACCCGGTTCACCATGAGCCTCACCCTGGGCCCGAGGAGGACACATGGCACGCACCAGCCTGCCCGCGCGGGAGCGGTCGCTGCTCCCGACGGACGCGCCGTTGTCCCTGCTGACGAAGACCGGTGAGCCGGTCGTCGACCCCGAGCTGGTGATGCCGGACGACGACGTGCTGCTGGAGCTGCACCGCCGCATGGTGGTCGGCCGCCGGTTCGACACCCAGGCCACCGCGCTGACCCGCCAGGGCAGGCTCGCGGTGTACCCGTCGAGCCGCGGCCAGGAGGCGTGCGAGGTCGGGTCGGTGCTGGCGCTGCGCGAGCAGGACTGGCTGTTCCCCACCTACCGGGACTCGGTCGCGCTGGTGACCAGGGGAGTGCCCGCCGTGGAGACGTTGACGCTGCTCCAGGGCGGCTGGCACAACGGCTACGACCCGCACGAGCACCGGGTCGCGCCGCAGTGCACGCCGCTCGCCACCAACACGCTGCACGCCGTGGGCCTCGCGCACGCCGCGAAGCTCAAGGGCGAGGACACCGTCGCGCTGGTGCTGGTCGGCGACGGCGCCACCAGCGAGGGCGACACGCACGAGGCGCTGAACTTCGCCGCGGTGTGGCAGGCGCCCGTGGTGTTCCTGGTGCAGAACAACGGCTACGCGATCAGCGTCCCGATGAGCAAGCAGAACGTCGCGCCCTCGCTGGCGCACAAGGGCGTCGGCTATGGCGTGCCGTCCGTGCTGGTCGACGGCAACGACCCGGCGGCCCTGTACGCCGTGGTGCGCGACGCCGTCCGCGTGGCCGCCGAGGGCGGTGGCCCCACGCTGATCGAGGCCATCACCTACCGGGTCGAGGCGCACACCAACGCCGACGACGCGACCCGCTACCGCGACGCCGACGAGGTGGCCGCGTGGCTGGACCGCGACCCCGTCGACCGGATCGAGGCGTACCTGACCGCCCGTGGTCTGCTGGACGACGCCCGCCGCGCGACCGTCGCCGCGGAGGCGGAGGCGTACGCCGCGAGCGTGCGCGAGGTGATGAACGCCGACGTCGAGGTCGACCCGGCCGAGCTGTTCGAGCACGTCTACGCCGAGCCGACGCGGCAGTTGCGGGAGCAGGCCGCGCTGCTCGCGGAGGAGCTGGCATGAGCACGCTGTCCATGTCCGGAGCGCTGAACATGGCGCTCGCCGACGCGCTCGAGGCCGACGAGCGGGTGCTCGTCTTCGGCGAGGACGTCGGCCCGCTCGGCGGGGTCTTCCGGATCACCGACGGGCTGGCCGCGCGGTTCGGCGACCGGCGGGTGTTCGACACGCCATTGGCCGAGTCCGGCATCGTCGGCACCGCGATCGGCATGGCCATGAACGGGATGCGCCCGGTCGTGGAGATGCAGTTCGACGCGTTCGCGTACCCGGCGTTCGAGCAGATCACCAGCCACCTCGCCAAGATGCGCAACCGCACCCGCGGCAAGGTGGAGGTGCCGGTCGTCATCCGCATCCCCTACGGCGGCGGCATCGGGGGCGTGGAGCACCACTGCGACTCCTCCGAGGCCTACTACACGCACACGTCCGGGCTCCGCGTCGTCACGCCCGGCACCCCGCAGGACGGCTACGACCTGCTGCGCGACGCGATCGACTCGCCGGACCCGGTGATCTTCCTCGAACCCAAGCGCCGCTACTGGTCCAAGGGCGAGGTCGTGGCGGACCAGCGGCGGACCGGGTTCGACCGAGCGCTGATCCGCAGGCCGGGCGAGGACGTCACGCTCATCGCGTACGGCCCGATGGTCGCGACCGCGCTGGAGACCGCCGAGGCCGCGAAGGAGGAGGGCTGGGACGTCGAGGTCGTCGACCTCCGCAGCCTGTCGCCGTTCGACGACGAGACGGTGTGCGGATCGGTGCGCCGCACCGGACGCGCGGTCGTCGTGCACGAGGCGGCCGGGTTCGGCGGGTACGGCGCGGAGGTGGTCGCGCGGGTCACCGAACGCTGCTTCCACCACCTGCACGCCCCGGTGCTGCGGGTGACGGGCTTCGACATCCCGTACCCGCCACCGAAGCTGGAGGAGCACTTCCTCCCCGGCGTGGACCGGATCCTGGACACCATCGGCCGCTTGCAGTGGGACGACGAGGTGCGCGGTGCCTGACTTCCTGCTGCCCGACCTCGGCGAGGGGCTGACCGAGGGCGAGATCGTCACGTGGCTGGTGTCGGTGGGGGACGAGGTGTCCGTCGACCAGCCCGTCGTGGAGGTCGAGACCGCCAAGGCCGTCGTCGAGGTGCCGTGCCCGTACGCGGGTGTCGTGACCGCCACGCACGGCCGGGCCGGTGAGTCCCTCGCCGTCGGCTCGGTGCTGCTGACCGTTGGCGCGGAAGGGTTCCAGGAGCCCGGTGTCGTCGTGCCCGAGCAGGGCAGCGGCAACGTCCTCATCGGCTACGGCACGTCCGAGGCCCCGCGCCGCAAGCGCAGGCGTGCCCGTGCCGCCGCACCAGCCGCACCCGCAGCGACCACGGCGGTCGCCACCCCGAAGCCGGGCGTGATCTCGCCGCTGGTCCGGAAGTTGGCGCGGGACAACGGGATCGACGTCGGCGCGCTCACGGGGTCCGGGCCGGGCGGCGTCGTCCGCCGCCACGACGTGGAGCGGGAACTGGCCCGCCGGGTCGTGCCGGAGAAGACGACCGGTGGCAGGCGGATCCCGTTGAAGGGCCTGCGGAAGACGGTGGCGGACAAGCTGTCCGCGTCCCGCCGCGAGATCCCCGAGGCGACGGTGTGGGTCGACGTCGACGCCACCGACTTCCTCGCCGCCCGCGCCGCCCTCAAGGACGTCGGGCTGCTCGCCCTGCTGGCCCGGTTCACGGTGCTGGGCCTGAAGAAGTTCCCCGAGCTGAACTCCCGCGTCGAGGGTGACGAGATCGTGGTGCTCGACCACGTCAACCTCGGCTTCGCCGCGCAGACCGACCGCGGACTGGTCGTCCCCGTGGTGAAGGACGCCCAGGACCTGACCGCGAGCGAGCTGTCGGCGGCGCTTGCCGACCGCACGGCCGCCGCCCGCGCGGGCAGGCTGTCGCCCGCCGACCTGACCGGCGGCACCTTCACGGTCAACAACTACGGCGTGTTCGGCGTGGACGGCTCGGCCGCGATCATCAACCACCCCGAGGCCGCGATCCTCGGCATGGGCCGGATCATCGACCGGCCCTGGGTCGTCGACGGGCAGTTGGCGGTGCGCAAGGTGTGCGAGCTGACGCTGGCCTTCGACCACCGGGTGTGCGACGGCGGTGTGGCGGGCGGGTTCCTGCGGTACGTCGCGGACTGCGTCGAGTCGCCGGTGTCCGCGCTGAGCGACCTCTAGGCGCGCAACGCCAGCACCAGGCAGAAGAACCCGGCGGTCGACGCGACCGCGCGGGTGGTGTTCCACCGCACCCAGGTGGCCTCGAAGGCTTCGCGCACCGAGGCCAGGTCGGGGGCGGTGGCGGGGTCGCCGACGGCGTCGAGCGCGTTGTTCAGCGGGACGTTGACCGCGCCGGTGATCACGATCGTCGCCACGTAGAGCACCGCGCCCGCGACGACCCAGCCGAACCCGGCGCGGCCGAGGTGCAGCACCGCGGCCAGCACGCCGAGCACCGCGGCGCCGAGGAACGCGAGGAGGAACCAGCCGTTGACGATGGCGACGTTGATCCGCTGCATGGTGCTGACGAACGCCTGGTCGTCGGCGCCCCTGAGCGAGGGCATCACCGAGCAGGCGTAGGCGAAGTAGAGACCCGCGACGAGGCCGGTGGCCAGCGTGGCCGCGATGAGTGCGATGGCGCGCAACGTGTCCATGCCGTGCAGTCAAGTGGACCCGGTGCCGCCCGGACCATCGTTCAGGCGCTCCCGCACGTGCGCCTCCGTCTAGGCTTGAGCCGTGGACGCACTGGTGGGGTTGCTGGACGGGCCGAGGGCTCGCAACGCGTTCCTGCTCCGGACCGTGCTGGACCCGCCGTGGTCCATCCGCATCCAGGACGAGGCGCCGCTGACCGTCGTCTCGCTGGTGCGCGGGCACGCGTGGATCGTGCACGACGACGATCCGCCGCTGCTGCTGACCGCCGGTGATGTCGCCGTGATCCTCGGTCCGGAGCCGTACACCGTCGCGGACCACCCGGACACCGCGCCGCAGGCGGTCATCCACCCCGGCCAGCGCTGCGAGACGCCCGACGGCCGCAGCCTGGCCGCGAGCATGGGGCTCGGCGTCCGCACGTGGGGCACGAACCTCGACGGCCGCATGATGATGCTGACCGGCGCGTACCCGATGCGCGGCGAGATCAGCCGACGGCTGCTCGACGCGCTGCCGAAGCTGCTGGTGCTGCGCGAGGACGAGTGGGACTGCCCGGTCGTCCCGCTGCTGACGGCCGAGATCGTCAAGGACGAGCCAGGCCAGGAGGTCGTCCTCGACCGGCTGCTGGACCTGCTGCTGATCGCGGTGCTGCGCGCGTGGTTCGCCCGTGCCGACGCGCCCGCGTGGTACAGCGCGTTCGCCGATCCCGTGGTGGGGCAGGCGGTCCGGCTGTTGCAGCAGAACCCGGCGCACCCGTGGACGGTGGCGTCGCTGGCCGCCAAGATCGGCGTCTCGCGGGCGGCGCTGGCCCGCCGGTTCACCGACCTCGTCGGCGAGCCGCCGATGGCGTTCCTGACCGGCTGGCGGCTCGCGCTGGCGGCGGACCTGCTGCGCGAGACGGACGCCACGGTCGGCGCGGTCGCCAGGCAGGTCGGCTACGGCAGTTCGTTCGCGTTGAGCACGGCGTTCAAGCGCGAACGGGGTGTCAGCCCGCAGGAGTTCCGGGCGACCTGACCCTCGGCGGTCATCGTGGGCAATTCGGCCGATCGAGTGAAGTCGATTTGTCCGTCTTGGTTCGCCTGCTGCTTTTTATATCACCGGCTATGGCTGCTACCTGCGGTGATGTGCCCGCTCGGTCCTTTCGAGATGGCCGGGATCGGTCCTCTCCTGCTGTTATAAAAGTTTCGGTCGACCGAGCGAAAGCGGAATTCCGGATTCCGCGGCCAACCGAACGACTGATCTAGGAGGTTCCCTCGTGACGCTGGTGCGTTTCGTGAAGAGGATCATGCCGAAGCGGAGCCTGAAGGCTTACGCCTGGTACGGCTGGATCTGATCGACGAGGCCGTGCCCGGCGGGGCGCCGCTCGCCGGGCACGGCCCCCACCCCCTGGAGCCCGCCGTGCCCACCACCCGCGTCACCGCGTTCGCGCCCCGCATCGACGACCTCCTCCAGCGGTACCGGGGCCGCTCCGTCTTCCGCCTGGAACGGGACACGATCGGTGTCGCGGGCGCGGACGTGATGGAGGAGCTGCTCCGCAGCCGCCCGGCGGGGCCCGAGGAGCGGCCGACGTTCAAACCGGTGCGGGGACGCGTCGTCAGCCGCGCGGACAGCACCGCGTCCATGCGGGCCGTGTCCGCCGACGTCCGGGTGGCGCTGAAGAAGCCGCTCGGCCCGGTGGACCTGACGGGGACGTGGCCGAACGTCGCCCACGTCCACCTGCGCGACCTGGTGTTCGGGCGCGAGGACGCGCGCTTCCGCGTGCTGGTCGACCGCAGGCTCGAACTGACGCCCAAGCTGACGTGGTCGGCGGTGGCGGCGGGCGCGGCGCTGTTCGGCGGGGCGGGGGAGGGGGTGCCGCTGTCGAACCTGGCCTCGCTCGTGCGGGAGGCCGAGTCGTACGCGGACCGGCGCTACGCCCTGTACCTGTACCGGCGGGTCGCGGCCCCGGTGTGCTTCACCGTGGCCGCCCTCGTCACGAACGCGCTGTGGCTCGGGGCCCCGTTCGCCGAGGGCGTGCCCAACCGGCACGTCCTGCACGAGGCGCTGCGCCTGCTGCCACCGTCGTGGAACATCCTGCGGCGGGCGTCACCGGGGTTCCCCGCCGTCGACCGCCGCATCGGCGCCGCCGACGACGTCCTGCTGCTGCCGCTGCTCAGCCACCGCGACCCCGCGCTGTGGGACGACCCCGACGACTTCCGGCCTGAGCGGTGGGACGCGCTCGACCCCGACACCCACCTCGGCTACCTGCCCTTCGGGCACTCCGGCGAGCGCTGCTGGGGACGGCACCTGGTCCTGCCGCTGGCCGAGCGGCTGCTCGACGTCGTCCGGCGGGACGGGCTCGTCGTGAGTCCGGAACAGCGGGTCGGGAGGGTGGAACTCGACGGCCTGCTGGAGGTCTCGCGCGTGCGGGTCGTCCGCGGCTAGGTGCGCCAGGTCGCGTTGTAGCGGGCCTGCTGGTCGTCGTCCGTGCGCCGCGCGCGGGTCTCGCCCGCCGCGCCGTGCGGGTAGCCGTACTTGGTGATCCGGTTCTCGACGCTCTCGGCGGCGTAGGACAGCGAGAAGTAGACGCCGACGATGAGGCCGAGCGCGCCGCACGCCACCGCCAGGCCGATGGGGGAACCCAGCAGCACCACCAGGAGCACGCCGATCACCAGGCTCAGCGGCAGGACCTGGAGCAGCGAGCGGGCGGTGAAGTGCAGCAGCCAGTTCGGCCGGGTGACGTTGTGGAACACCCACTCGCGGTGGCGCTGCGGCAGGCGGCCACCCAGGTAGTACCAGAGGCGGAGAACGAGGTTCGGCTTCACGGCTGCTCCTGGTGTGCGGCGGCGATGACGCGGGTCAGCGAGCTGTGCAGGGTGCGCAGCTCGTCGAGGCTCATGCCGAGCTTGCCGACGATCGCTGGCGGGATCTTGAGCGCTTCGTCGCGCAGCGCGCGGCCCGCGGCGGTGAGGGTGACGGCCAGCGCGCGCTCGTCGGCGCGGTCGCGCTCGCGGGTGATGTACCCGGCCGACTCCAGGCGCTTCAGCAGCGGGGAGAGGGTGCCGGGGTCGAGCTTGAGCAGTGAGCAGAGTTCCCTGCCGGACAACGGGTCCCGCTGCCACAGTGCGAGCATCACCAGGTACTGCGGGTGGGTGAGGCCCATGGGTTCCAGCAGCGGCTTGTAGACGGCCACGACGCCGCGGGCGGCGATCGAGAGCGCGAAGCAGACCTGGTTCTCCAGGGCCAGCGGGTCCTCCTCCATGTGGTTAGTGTACCAACGATTGGTGTGCCAACTAATTTTTCGGCTGTGTGGTTCGTCATGGATCGGGTTAGGTGGGGGTCGTGACCCCCGAACACCTCGTCGGCCTGCTGGCCGAACCGGACCGGCTCCGCGTGGTGGCCGCCGTCGTGCTGGGCGCCAGTTCACCGCCGGAGATCGCCCTCGCCTCCGGCCTCGACGTCCGGGTGGTGCTGAAAGCGTTGCGGCGGTTGGAGTCCGGCGGACTGGTGACGACCGGCGCCGCCGGGGTCGTCCTGCACGACGAGCTGTTCAAGGAGGTCGCGAGCGCGGTCGTCGCGGCACCGCCGGAGCACGAGGACCAGGTGCTGCGGGCGTTCGTCCGCGGCGGGCGGCTGGTGCGGTTCCCGGCGGCGGGGGCCAAGCGGTTGACGGTGCTGGAGCACGTGGCGCAGACGTTCGAACCGGGGCGCAGGTACCCGGAGTCCGAGGTGAACGCCGCCCTGCGGGCGTGGTGCGAGGGCGGCGAGGCCGACCACATCTCGCTGCGGCGGTACCTGATCGACGCGGGCCTGCTGAGCAGGGACGCCGGGCTGTACTGGCGGTCCGGCGGGCCGGTCTAGGGGCGGCGGATCCCGTCGAAGGCCATGTGGCACACGGTGTCCGCCAGTTCGGCGTGGTCGGAGCCCCGGCGCGGGCGGTACCACTCGGTCAGCGAGTTGACCATGCCGAAGAGGAGCCTGGCGACCGTCGCCGGGTCGAGCCCCTCCCGGACGTCGCCCTCGGCCTCCGCCTGCTTCACCAGGTCGGTGATGAGGTGGTCGAACTCGCGGCGCCGCGCCAGCGCGGCCCGTTCCACCTTCGTGTTGCCCCGGACGCGCAGCAGCAGTGTGACGAAAGGCAGTCGCTCCACCAGGACGGCGACGCTGCCGCGCAGCACGTGCTCCAGCCGGTCGATCGCCCGGCCCGGCAGGTTGTCCACCTCGGCGACGACGGCGAACAGGCCGTCCAGCGCCCGGTCCACGGCCAGCCGGAGGAGTTCGTCCTTGCTGGGCACGTGGTAGTAGATCGCGGACTTGGTGATGCCCAGCTTGCGCGCCAGGTCCTCCATGCTGGTGCCGTCGTAACCCCGTTCGTTGAACAGCTTCACGGCCACCAGGAGCAGTGACTCCAGGTCGTAGCCCGGACGGCCGCGCTTCGTGGTCATGGCCCGCATTGTCGCCCACCTCTCGTTTCCTGACCGAACGGACGGTGGATAATGGGGGCCCTGGCGAGGAAGGGAAACCCTGATGCCCGAGGTGTACCTGGTCGACGGAGTCCGCACCGCGCAAGGCCGCTACGGGGGTGCGCTGGCCGGTGTCCGGCCGGACGACCTCGCCGGGCTCGTGGTCGCGGAGGTGCTGAGGCGGGCCGGGCTGCCCGGAGGCGCGGTGGACGAGGTGATCCTCGGGGCGGCCAACCAGGCCGGTGAGGACAACCGCAACGTGGCGCGCATGGCCGTGCTGCTCGCGGGCCTGCCCGTCGAGGTGCCCGGCTACACCGTGAACCGGTTGTGCGCGAGCGGGCTGACGGCCGTGGCCACCGCCGCGCAGGCGATCCGGTCCGGCGAGGCCGACGTGGTCGTCGCGGGCGGCGTCGAGTCGATGACCCGCGCGCCCTGGGTGATGGCCAAGCCCGGCACCCCGTGGGCCAAGCCCGGCGAGGTGTCGGACACGTCGCTGGGGTGGCGGTTCACCAACCCGGAGTTCGCGCCGGAGACGAAGCTGACGATGGGGGAGACGGCCGAGGAGGTCGCCGCGCTCGACGGGATCACCCGCGAGGACTCCGACGCGTTCTCCCTGCGCAGCCACGAACGGGCCGTCGCGGCCATCGACGCCGGGCGCTTCGACGCGGAGATCGTGCCGGTCCCGGTCAAGGGCGGGGAGTTCGCCGTCGACGAGGGGCCGCGCCGCGGTGGGTCGCTGGAGAAGCTGGCGTCGTTGAGGACCGTGTTCCGCGACGGCGGGGTCGTGACGGCCGGGTCGTCGTCACCGCTGTCCGACGGCGCCGCGGCCCTCGTGCTGGCCAGCGAGGACGCCGTCCGCGAGCACGGGCTCACGCCGCGGGCCCGCGTGGTGGCCGGGGCGAGCGCGGGCGTGTCGCCGCACGTGATGGGCCTGGGGCCGGTGCCCGCCACCGAGAAGGTGCTGTCGCGGGTCGGCTGGGACGTCGACTCGCTGGACGCCGTGGAGCTGAACGAGGCCTTCGCGGTGCAGAGCCTGGCCGTGGTGCGGCGGCTGAAGCTGGACGAGGCGAAGGTCAACGCCGACGGCGGCGCCATCGCGTTGGGGCACCCGCTCGGCGCTTCCGGCGCGCGGCTGGTGGTGACCCTGCTCGGGAGGCTGGAGCGCGAGGGCGGTGCGCGAGGGCTGGCCACGCTGTGCGTCGGCGTCGGACAGGGCGTGTCCCTGCTGGTGGAACGGGTCTGACCGGACCGAGGCGGCCACCCCGTGGTGGGGTGGCCGCCTCGGTCGGCCGTTCTAGCGGGCGGCTCGGGTGATCAGGTCGGCCACCTCCGCCGGGCGGGAGACCGTCACCGCGTGCGAGGCGCCGCGGAGTTCGACCACGCCGCGGGCGTCGGCGCGCTTCGCCATGAAGCGCTGGGCCTCCAGGGGGATGTTCTTGTCCGCGGTGGGGATGAGGAACCACGACGGGATGGCGCGCCAGGCGGGAGCGCCCGCGGGACCGGTCAGCGCGGCGTCGCGGATCGGGCGCTGGGTGGCGGCCATGAGCGCGGCCTCCTGGCGGGGCACGTCGGCGGCGAACTGCTCGCGGAACAGGTCCTGCCTGATGGTCAGGTCGTTGGTGCCGTCGCCGAGCGGGATCGAGTTCAGCGTCGGGGGCAGGGTGCTGCCGGGGAACTTGCCGGTCAGGTCCAGCGCCGACTCACCGGCTTCCGGGGCGAAAGCGGCGATGTAGGCGAGGGACTTGACGTTCGGGTTGCCCGTCGCCGCTCCCGAGATGACCATGCCGCCGTAGGAGTGCCCGGCCAGCACCACCGGCCCTTCGACGCCGGCGAGCACCGCCTTGACGTAGGCGACGTCCGTGTCCAGCGACCGGAGTTGGTTGGCGACCGCGATCACCGGATAACCCCGGTCGCGCAGGCGGGACACGACGCCGTTCCAGCTCGCCGACTCGGCGAACGCCCCGTGCACGAGGACGACGGTCGGCTTGGGCGCGCCGTGGCGCTCGGCCGCCGCGGTGTCGGCCGCGGCGAACGAGAGCGGCAACGCGGTGGCGACCAGGCCCGCCACCAGGGCCACGGCCGAGATCAGGGTGAACTTGCGCATCGGGTCCTCCGTTGATTTACCTTGTGCACAAGTTGCTTGTGCAAGAGGAAATCTAGCACGAGGTATCTGCTGCCGCGCAACCCCTGTCTCGATTCGCGCCCCGTGACGCCGCCCGCCGCGGCCGTCGGATCAGACCTTCGCCGCGTGCCGCCCGGTGGTCAGCTCCCGGCCGTTGTCGACGAGCTGCTCGGCCATCCGGTCGACCGCCTCGGTGAAGTCCCGCTCGGTGTCCCAGTCCGTGAGCTGCTCCAGCAGCCACAGCCGCCACGCCCCGACCAGCCTGCCGAACGTGTCGGCACCGAGCCGGGTGAACGTGTGGTGGCCCTGCGACTCGGCCACGTAACCCAGGTCGACGAGTTGGCGCGCGGTCGGCTCGAAGATCCCCGCGGGCACCCCCGTCTCCGCCGAGATCTCCAGCAGGGTCGCGTTGCCGTCGTCCACGGCGTGCCGGTAGATCCGGACGATCAGCCACGCCTGCGCCTCGGTGAGCGGCACGCCGGACCGGGCCACCAACTCGGGGCCGGGGTTGGTCTTCTGCCTGCTCCACACCTGCCCGACCAGCTTCTCCA
This sequence comes from Umezawaea endophytica, assembly GCF_025061645.1. Taxonomy (GTDB): domain Bacteria; phylum Actinomycetota; class Actinomycetes; order Mycobacteriales; family Pseudonocardiaceae; genus Umezawaea; species Umezawaea endophytica. The sequence goes on from NZ_JANYMP010000004.1 coordinate 37,497, forward strand.
GCTCCTGCCGCGAATCCGTGGACGCGGGCGGCGAGAACCCCTCTCCCACACCGCTGTTGCCCTCGGCCGAGGCCCGCGCGGTGTCGCGCAGCCGCACCTCCGGCAGGAACAGCGCGACCGCGAACGCCACCACGCCGACGGGCACGGCGTAGAGGAACACCGTGTGCAGCGCGCCGACGTAGGCGTCCACGAAGGGCGCCTTCACCTCCGCGGGCAACGCGTGCAGGCCCTTCACCGTGGAGACCGCGCGCGGGTCCACACCCGGCGACGCGGCCAGCGCGGCCGCCAGCCGGTCCGGCAGCTCACCCGCGTAGACCGTGCCGAAGACCGCGACGCCGAACGAACTGCCCATCGTGCGCAGGAAGCTGACGCCGGACGTCGCGACGCCCAGGTCCGCGTAGGCGCTGGTGCTCTGCACGACGATGATCGGCACCTGCATCGTGCAGCCGATCCCCAGTCCCAGCACCAGCATGGACGCCGACGCCTCCGCGAACGAAGTGTCGGCGTCCAACCTGGACAGCAGGTACAGGCCCGCGACGATCAGCGCCGAGCCGCCGATGGGGAAGTAGCGGTAGTGGCCGGTCTTGCTGATCACGTTGCCGGTGGCGATCGAGCTGACCAGCAGGCCGAGGATCAGCGGGAGCATCCGCAGTCCGGACTCGGTCGCGCTCGCGCCCTGCACGTACTGGAGGTAGGTCGGCAGGAACGTGATGCCGCCGAGCATCGCGAACCCGACGATGAAGCTCAGCACCCCCGCGACGGTGAACACCCGGCTGCGGAACAGGCGCATGGGCAGCATCGGCTCGGCGGCGCGCAGTTCCACGAGGACGAACGCGGCCAGCGCCACCAGCGACCCGGCGGCCATCCACAGGATCGTGGGAGAGCCCCACGGGTACTCGGTGCCGCCCCAGCTCGTGACCAGCGTGAGGCCGGTCGCGGCCAGCGCGATCAGCAGGATGCCCGCGTAGTCGATCACCGGTTTGACGGCGCCGCGGGCCGACGGCAGCGCCACGGCGGCCACGCCGAGGACGACCAGGCCGAGCGGGACGTTGACGTAGAACGCCCAGCGCCAGCTCAGGTGGTCCACGAAGAGACCGCCGAGCAGCGGGCCCGCGACCGTCGCCACGCCGAACATCGCGCCCATCGCGCCCTGGTACTTGCCGCGTTCGCGCAGCGGCACCACGTCGGCGATGACGGCGGACGCGGTGACCATCAGGCCGCCCGCGCCGAGGCCCTGGACCGCTCGGAAGAGGATCAGTCCGGTCATGGTGTCGGTCCAGCCGCAGAGGAAGCTGCCCGCCATGAACAGGACGACGCTGGCCAAGAACGCCTTCTTGCGGCCGAAGAGGTCGCCGAACTTGCCGATCAGCGCCGTCATGATCGTTTCAGCCAGCAGGTAGGACGTCACCACCCAGCTCAGGTGGTTGCCGCCGCCGACGTCGCCCACGATCGTGGGCAGCGCCGTCGCCACGATCGTCTGGTCCAGTGCCGCGAGCAGCATCCCGAGCATGATCGCGACCACGACCAGGGTGCGCGAGCGTCGGGTGAGCCCCTGCGCCGGGTCGTGCCGTTCTGCCTGTTCCGCGACCGCCATGCACGGAGAGTAGGGCCGTGGTCGCGGTCCGGCAGCACGAACGTGGTGGCCTTGATTGTGGAATGGCGGAGGCCTTGTGCGACCATTGCGATCATGTCTCTGCTTCGTGTCGCCGTGCCGAACAAGGGTTCATTGAGCGGCGCTGCCATGCAGTTGCTGACCGATGCTGGTTATCAACTGCACCGAAACAATCGCGAGCTTTCGATGCTCGACGTCGCACACGGTGTCGAATTCTTCTTCCAGCGCCCGAAGGACATCGCCGTCTACGTCGGAAGTGGCGCGCTCGACGTCGGCATCACCGGTCGGGACCTCCTCCAGGACTCGGGGGCCGCGGCGAGGGAAATCCTCCCACTCGGATTCGCCAAGTCGCTGTTCCGGTTCGCCGCCAAGCCGGACGGCCCCTCCGCCGTCGTGGGCCTCGACGGGCTGAAGGTGGCGACGAGCTACCCGACGCTGGTCGGGAAATACCTGGTGGGAGTGGGTGTGAACGCCCACCTGGTCAAGCTGGAGGGTGCCGTGGAGAACGCGGTCGCCCTCGGGCTCGCCGACGCCGTCGCCGACGTCGTCGAGACCGGGACGTCCCTGCGCAACGCCGGTCTGACGGCGTTCGGCGAGCCGATCCTCGCGTCGGAAGCGGTCCTCGTCCGCACTGAGGGCTCAAAGTTGTCACCCGAGTTGGAGACCGCCGTTGAGGTGCTGGTGCAGCGCTTGCAAGGCGTGCTGCACGCCCGTGAATTCGTGTTGATCGATTACGTGTGCCGCACGGACGTGGTCGACCGCGCGTGCGAATTGACCCCTGGCCGTGAATCCCCGACGTTGTCCCCGCTAGCGAAAGATGGATGGGTCGCCGTGCGTTCCCTCGTCGAGCGGCACGGAATTCAACGGCTCATGGACGAGCTGATGACGATCGGCGCCGAGGCGATTCTCGTGACGAAATTGGAAGCCTGCCGGATCTGACCCGTTGTCACGGCTTCCAGCGCGGATCGCGCCCGGTCAACCCGAGCACCCGGTCCAAGGTGGACGCCCCGTCGGGCACGACGACCTCCGCGCCGTACACCCCCATGGCGCGGCCCTGGTCCGCGGTCTTCGCCACCTCGCCGAGGGCGAACTCCAGGACGTCGTCGTCCCACTCCGGCCGCTGCCCGCTGCCCCGGCCGAGGTCCCACCCGTGCACCACCAGCTCCGCCAGCACCATCCCGCCGACCAGGTCCGCGGGCATCTCCGTCGGGCCGCCCATGTGCGTCGTGCCCTCCCACGCGGAGTCGTCGCCCCACGCCGCGGCGATGTCCGCCACCTGGGCCTCCAGCCGCTCCGCCCAGTCGTCGCCGACGCGCACGTCCTCCAGCGGTGGCACGGACTTCCCGCGTCCCGCGCCCGCCAGTGCGGGCCCCCAGGTGAGCAGGTGCGCGACCAGCGCGCGCACGTCGAACTCCGCGCACGGCGTCGGCGCGTCCAGGTCGTCGACGCCGCGCACCACCGCGACCGCCGTCGTCGCCGCGCTGGTGACCAGTGAACCCGCTGCCATGTCTCGTGCTCCCCACTCGTGCGTTTCCCGTTGTGCCGCCACGGTAGGAGCGCGTCGCGGACCTGTCTTGGACTAACGCGACAGTAGGGTTCCCCCGTGGTGGAACGGGACGTCAGGGAGATCGGCGGGGCGTGGGCGAGCTTCCAGGCCCACTCGTTCCCCGAGCCCGCCGCCGACCTGGCGCCCTTCGTGGACCACTTCTGGGCCGTGTCCTGGGACCTGGGCGGCCGACCGCCGTACCGGCAGTTGATCGTGCCGAACCCGACCGTGCAGCTCTCCTTCCCCAACGGCGCCGCCGAGGTGCACGGGGTCGGCCGCCGGTCCGGGTACAAGGTGTTGGCCGACGTGGGCCGGGTGTTCGGGGTGGCGTTCCGGCCCGGCTGCTTCCGGCCGTTCCTCGGCCGGTCGGTGTCGACGATCACCGGCGAGGTCCTGCCCGCCGCGGACGTGTTCGGCCCGGTCCCCGCCCGCGCGATGGCGGAGGCGGCGGACGAGCGGGAGCAGGCGCGGATCGCGGAGGAGTTCCTGCGGTCGGTGTGGCCGCAACCGGATCCGACGGCCGAGCACGTGGCGTCGGCGGTCGCGCTCGTGGCCGGGGATCCGGGCATCACCAGGGTCACCGAGCTGGCCGAGCGCCTCGACACGCACGTGCGATCATTGCAGCGCCTGTTCGCCGAGTACGTCGGTGTGGGCCCGAAGTGGGTGATCCGCCGGTACCGCCTCCGCGAGGTGACGGACCGGATGGAGCGCTCGGCGGTGATCGACTGGGCCGGTGTGGCCGCCGAACTCGGTTACGCCGACCAGGCGCACCTGACCCGCGACTTCACCGCCATGATCGGTGAGTCACCGACCCGCTACGCCGCGCGGTACCCCGCACCATGACGTGCCCGCTTGCTTGACTACCGAATCACAACGGTGTTCCATAACGAGGTTTCCACCAACCGGGAGTAGGTCTGCCATGCGCGGGGTGCAAGACGGGGTGGCCGTGGACGTTCCCGCACCCGTGCTCCCGGTCGAGGGCGCCGTGCCGAACTGGCTCTCGGGCACTCTACTGCGCACCGGCCCCGCCACCTCACCCTCGGCCTTCCGCAACTGGCTCGGCGGCCCGTCGGCGTTGCACCGCTTCGGTTTCGGCGGCGGAGCGGTGTCCTACCGGTCGGTCTCCCCGGACGGCCCACCCGCCCGGCACGGTCGGGGTCGCATCGACTTCGCGGAGTTCACCGCCGACCCGTGCCTCTCGCTGTTCTCCCGTTTCCTGACCCGCTACCGGATCGCGCCCAACGCCGCCGCGAACGTGCTGTCGCTCGCGGACCGCCAGTGGGCCCGCCACGACACCCCGATCGCGGTCGACTTCGACCCCGGCGTGCTCGACGGCGTCGGCATCGCGGGCGGCCTGTCGACGCCCGTGCCCAGCGCGCACCCGCACCACGCGCCGCTCACCGGCGACGTGCTCGACTACGTCCTCCGGTTCGGCGAGCACAGCGAGTACCGCGTCCACCGCAGACGCCCCGGCAGCAGATCCAGGGAACTCCTGGTGGCCGTGCCGACCGAGAACCCCGGTTACCTGCACAGCTTCGCGGTCACGGACCGGTTCGTCGTGCTGGTCGAGTACCCGTTCGTCGTGGACCCCCGCCACCCGCTCACGCCCGGCAGGCCGTTCACCTCCAACCACCGCTGGCGGCCCGAACTGGGCACCCGGTTCATCGTGGTCGACCAGGCGGACGGCCGGATCGTCGCGGACCACCGCACCGAGGCCTTCTTCGCGTTCCACCACATCAACGCCCGCGACGCGGGCAACCGCGTGGTGCTGGACATCTGCTCCTACGCCAACGCCGACCCGGTCAACGCGCCCCGGCCCTCCCGCTGGCGCGGCGAACTCCCACTCGCCCTCCCGACCCGCTACGAGATCGACCTGCTCGGCGGCGTCCTGCACACCCGGCGCCTGGCGGCCGAGCCGTTCGAGCTGCCCCGCATCTCCTACCGCGCGCACAACGGCGGCGACTACCGGTTCGCCTACGGCGTCGGCGTCCAGGACCCGCGCGGCGGAGCCGCGTTCGACCGCCTGGTGAAGCTCGACGTGAACTCGGGCGAGACCTGGGTGTGGCACGAGCCGGGCCAGCACCCCGGAGAGCCTGTCTTCGTGCCCTCGCCGACGGCCCGGCACGAGGACGACGGCGTGCTGCTGTCCGTGGTGCTGGACGGCCACGACGGGCGGGCGGGGATGGTCGTGCTGGACGCCAGGACGTTCGAGGAACTGGCCCGCGTCGGTGTGCCGCACCACGGGGTCGCCGCGGTTTCCACCGCGAGCTGATCGTCGGGCGGTCCGGTGGAGGTGCCACT
>NZ_JANYMP010000004.1:42967-123462 GCF_025061645.1 Umezawaea endophytica
CCCCCCCCCCCCCCCCCCCCCGCGCCGGGGTGGCGCTAGGGTCTGCGCGTGATCCGGGTGGTGGTGTGCGACGACCAGGAACTGGTGCGCACCGGTTACGTGACGATCTTCGGTGCCCAGCCCGACATCGAGGTGGTCGGCGAGGCGGCGGACGGCCGCACCGCGGTCGACCTCGTCCGCGAGGTGCGGCCCGACGTGGTGGTGATGGACATCCGGATGCCGGTGCTGAACGGCATCGAGGCGACCCGGCAGCTCGCGGGCCACGGCGTGGCCGATCCGGTGAAGGTGTTGGTGGTGACCACCTTCAACCTCGACGAGTACGTGTACGAGGCGCTGCGGGCGGGGGCGAGCGGGTTCCTGCTCAAGGACTCGACACCCGCGGAGCTGATCGCGGGCATCCGCACCGTCGCCGTGGGCGACTCCCTGCTGGCGCCCGCCGTCACCCGCACGCTCATCGGCCGCTTCGCGTCCCGCGTCCAGCCGACCGCGCCCGATCCCGAACACCCGCTGACGCCCCGCGAGCTGGAGGTGCTGAAGCTGATCGCGGAGGGCCTGTCGAACGCGGAGATCGCCGGGACGCTGGTGATCAGCCACGAGACCGTGAAGACCTACGTGTCACGCCTGCTGGCGAAACTGGGCCTCCGCGACCGCGTCCACGCCGTCGTCTTCGCCCACCGCGCGGGCCTCGTCCCCGGAGCGGGCCACCTCTGACTAGCTGCCCTCGGCGAGGGTGTGCGCGACCAGCGCGTTGGCGTGCCCGTGGCCGAGCCCGTGCTCGGACTTGAGCCAGGACACCAACTCCCTGTGCTTGGTCAGCGGGGAGGCCCGGATCAGCTCCTTCCACTCGGCGATCGGACGGCCGTACTTGGCCTCGATGGAGGGGAAGTAGCTCGCGGGGCCCTTGACCGGTTCGCTCATGCCCCGAAGTCTGCCATCCCAGGTGGAATCAACGCCGGTACCCGGCCGCCGTCCTCGGGTAGCGCTCCCGGTAGGCGACCAGGTGTCCCGAGGCCGTCGTGACGGACTCCGCGGCCAGCAGTCCGTGCACCAGGGCCCGTGCGAACACCTCGGCCGCCGCGGCGATGACGGCCTCGGGGTCGGCGTCCGCGACTCCCGTGGCGACCGAGAAGACCGTGTCGCCGTCGAACAGCCCGTGCGCGGGGCGGACGGCCAGTGCCAGGCCGTCCTGCCCGGTGTTCGCGAGGCGGTACAGGTCGGCGGGGGACAGGCGGGCGGTGGTCGCGATGACGCCGATGACCGTGTTGAGCGGGTTCCCGCCGAGCGGGGGCGGGCCGGACGGCGCGTCACCCCCGGCGGCGGGGAACTCCTGCCAGGCAACGGGTTCACCGTTCCGCAGCCGGTCCGTGGCGCCGAGGGACAGGCCGCGGGGCAGTCCGGTGGTGTGGTCGGCGGACGGCCCGACGGCGTTCAGCGCGGCCAGCGCGGCGACGACCGTGCCGTCCGGCAGCACCGCGCTCGCGGTGCCGAGCCCGCCCTTGAGGTCGGCGTTCATCGCCCCGGTGCCCGCTCCCGCGTTGCCGCAGGCGAACTCGATCCCCGCCGCCTCGGCGGCCTCCACCCCGAACGCGGCTGTGGGCCGGGCGTCGAAGTCGCCGCCGCGGCCCAGGTCGAAGAGCGCGGCGGCCGGGACGAGCGGGTCGTCCGTGCCCAGCCAGGTCTGCACGCCGTCGGCCGCGGCCAGGCCGTAGGAACTGCCGCCGGTCAGCACGATCGCCGGGACCTCGCGCCCGCCGTACCGGGCGTCCAGCGCGGCCGTCTCACGGGTGGCGGGCGCGCCGCCGCGAACGTCCACCGTCGCGCGTGATCCGGGCGGCAGCAGGACGACGGTGGTCCCGGTCAGCGCCCCGCCGCTGGTCCTGGTGGCGTTGCCGACCCGGATCCCCGGCACGTCGGTGATCGCGTTGTGCTCGCCAGCGGTGACCATCGCGGGATCGTACTTCGTTGACATCGGCGAACCGTGAATCATATCTTATATCTGATTTACGCTACTGGCTGTCACTCGTTCGCTACCGGTCGAAGGGGACCCTGACGATGTCGCGAGACGACGCTCCTGGACGCAGCACCGGACCGACCCGCCGCGACCTGCTGAGACTCGGCGGGGCGTTCGGCGCGGCGGCCGCGCTCGGCGGGCTGCCCGTCTTCACCGCGCACGCGGCCGTCGGCAGGCCGTCGACGCCGGTGCTCGTGCCCGCCGACGCGGCGACCAGGCTCACCTACCCGGCCCCCGCGACCGAGTCGAAGATCATCGAGGAGGGCCTGCCCATCGGCAACGGCCGCTTCGGCGGCCTCGTCGGCGGCGACCCGGCGCGGGACTTCCTCTACCTGACCGACGCCACGCTGTGGACCGGCGGGCTCAACGCGGCGCTCCAGGACGACGGGCAGTTCCCGTACGACGAGGCCCGCTTCGGCACGTTCTCGTTGCTGGCCAAGGTGTTCGTCAGCCAGCCCGCGCACACCGGTGTGACCGGCTACCGCCGTGAACTCGACCTGAGCAACGGCGTCGTCACCACCACCTACGACCACCGGGGCACGACCTACCGCCGCGAGGTCTACGCCAGCCACCCCGACGACGTCGTCGTCATCCGGCTGAGCAGGCGCGGCACGGGCACCCACACCGGCACGGTGTCGCTCGCGGGCACGCACGGCGAGACCACCAGGGCGGCGTCGTTCGCCGCGGCCTTCGGCAACGGGCTGAAGTACGCGGCGACCGTGACGGCGGCCGGCCGCACCGGCAAGGTCGCGGTCACCGGGGACGAGGTCGTCTTCACCGGCTGCGCCGAGGTCGTCATCGTCGTGGCGGGCGGCACGAACTACACGCCCGACGCGGCGACGGAGTTCAAGAACCCCGAGGCCGATCCGCTGGCCATCGCGAAGGGCAAGGCGCGCGCCGCGTCCCGCGAGTCCGGCGACGCCCTGCTCGCCACGCACGTCGCGGACTACCGGAAGCTCTACGACCGGATGACGCTCAGCCTGGGCACCTCGACCCCCGCGCAGAAGGCCATGGACACCTGGACGCGGCTCGGGGCCCGCGCGGCGGAGGGCGCCGCGCCGGACCCGGAACTGGAAGCCGCCTACGTCCAGTACGGCCGCTACCTGATGATCAGCGGCTCCCGCGACAGCGCCCCGCTGAACCTCCAGGGCCTGTGGCTGAGCAACAACACCCCGGACTGGTACAGCGACTACCACACCGACATCAACGTCCAGATGAACTACTGGCTCGCTGACCGCGCGGGCCTGCCGTCGTGCTTCGACTCCTTCGCCGACTACTGCCTCTCGCAGCTCTCGTCGTGGACCACGCAGACCCGGCGGCTGTTCAACGACGAGCGCAACGGGTTCCGCAACCGCTCGGGCCGGGTCGCGGGCTGGACCACCGCGTACTCCACCAACATCTACGGCGGCAGCGGCTGGTGGTGGCACCCGGCGAGCAACGCGTGGCTGTGCAACTCGCTGTGGGAGCACTACGAGTACACCAAGGACGTCGAGTACCTGCGCAGGATCTACCCGCTGCTCAAGGGCGCGTGCGAGTTCTGGGAGGCTCGCTTGGTGACCACCACCGTCACCGACCCGGCCACGGGCGCGACCAGGCGGGTGCTGATCGACGACCACGACTGGTCACCCGAGCACGGTCCGACCGACGCGCTGGGCGTGACGTACGCGCAGGAACTGGTGTGGGACCTGTTCGAGCACTACCGGCAGGCGTGCCTCCTGCTCGACGTCGACCGCGGGTACTGGAAGACCGTCGGCGACCTCCAGGTGAGGCTGTACCTGCCGAAGGTCAGCCCGAAGACGGGCTGGTTGCAGGAGTGGATGACGCCGGACAACCTCGGCGAGACCACGCACCGGCACCTGTCACCGCTGATCGGCCTGTTCCCCGGCGACCGGGTGCGCGCGGACACCGTGACGCCGGAACTGCTGACGGGCGTGCGGAACCTGTTGGTGGCCAGGGGTTTCGACAGCTTCGGCTGGGCGTGCGCGTGGCGCGCGCTGTGCTGGGCGCGGCTCAAGGACGGCGAGAACGCCTACCGGCTGTTCCTCACCGTCCTCCGGCCGTCGGTCGACTTCGGCAACGGCAGCGCGCCCAACCTGTTCGACATGTACAGCTTCGGCGACCGGACGATCTTCCAGATCGACGCGAACTTCGGCACGCCGTCCGCGGTCGTCGAGATGCTGCTCTACTCGCGGCCGGGAACCGTCGAGCTGCTGCCCGCGCTCCCGGCGGCGTGGGCGGAGTCCGGGAGGATCACCGGCGTCGGCGCGCGCGGCGGGTTCGAGGTGGACTTCTCCTGGCGGGCGGGGAAGGTCACGTCGGTGACCGTGCGGAGCGTCGGCGGCACGTCCACCGTCGTGAAATCGGGCTCGTGGAGCCGGACCGTCACCCTCCAGCGCGGCCGGTCGACCACCTTCACGCCCTGATCAGCGCGCACCCCGTCCCACATCCCGGACGGGGTGCGCGGTGGTCCCTAGGCTGATCGGAGAGCCGGGGAAGTGGGGGCACACCGCCGATGACGCTGTCAGTTCTGGACCTCTCGCCCGTCGTGTCGGGACAACGGGCCGCCGACGCGCTGCGCAACACGCTCGACCTCGCGCGGCACGCCGAACGGCTGGGCTACCGCCGGTACTGGCTGGCCGAGCACCACCTGACGCCCGGTGTCGCCTCGACGTCGCCCGCGGTGCTCATCGCGGCGGTCGCCGCCGCCACCGAGGAGATCAGGGTCGGCTCGGGCGCGGTGCTGCTCGGCTACTACGCGCCGCTGGTCGTGGCGGAGCAGTTCGGGCTGCTGGCGAACCTGCACCCCGGCCGGATCGACCTCGGGCTCGGCCGGTCCGGCGCGGTGCGCGAGAGCGACCTGGCCAAGCACCCGGTGTTCTCCGCGCCGGAGTTCATCGCCCGCTACCGGCTCCAGCAGGGGCTGCTGGGGGTGCGCCCCGGAGCGGAGGAGCCGCCGTACGCCGAGCAGGTCGGGCAGGTGCTCGGGTTCGTCGGGGGCGACCACCACGCGAACGTCGTGGAGGGCGCGGACTTCGCGGTGTGGGTGCTGGGGTCGAGCGCGGGGGAGAGCGCCGTGACCGCGGGTGCACTGGGGCTGCCGTTCGCCGCCGCGTACCACGTGTCGCCGCGCACGGCGCAGGCCGCGGTCGACGCCTACCGCGAGGCGTTCGTGCCGTCGGAGAGGCTGGCCGAGCCGTACGTGGTCATCTCGGCGGACGTCGTGGTCGCCGAGGACGAGGCGGTGGCCGTCGACCTGGCCGCGCCGTACGGCCAGTGGGTGCTGAGCATCCGCACGGGTGACGGCGCCATCCCGTTCCCCTCGCCCGAGGAGGCGGCGGCGTTCGAGTGGACCGACGAGGCGCACGCGAAGGTGGCGGACCGGACCGCGACCCAGTTCGTCGGGGCGCCCGCCGACGTGGCGGAACGGCTGCACGAGTTGAAGACCACGACCGGGGCGGATGAGGTCCTGGTGACGACGATCGTCCACGACCACGCCGCCCGCGTGCGCTCGTACGAATTGCTGGCCAAGGCCTGGGCGCAGGTCTAGTCCAATTCGGCTGGGCCCAGCCCGTTGGAAAGCGGTTGCCCCGTGGTGCGGGCCGTCGGAATCGCGGGCCGGACCCGTCGAGCCGCGCCGGTCGGGTGATCAGGCCTGGTCCCACGCCGGGTGAAAGGGGAAGCATGATTCCCCGGCCGCGTGGAGTCGATTTCGTGAAAAGGCACTGAGTGCGGCGAACGCCATTCCGCGAAGCCGCCCGACAATTGTCCGACCCAATTCGGTTCAGGCGCGGCCGAGTGCCTGTCCCGCGGCGGCGAGAGTCCGTTCGACGAGATCGGTCGCCGTGCCGGGAGCCCAGCGCTCCGCCCATTCCGCGGCGTACCCGAGGTAGTCGCCGTACTGCTCGGGGGACCAGGGCCCGTCGGGGCTCCAGGTCGAGCCGCGCAGCGCGTTCACGCCCACCGTGACGTGCTGGTCCAGGATCAGCGGGCCGCCCGTCGCCGGGTCGTACGCGCCGAAGTGCAGCACCCGGCCGCCGTCGGCCGCCCCGAGCCGGGCGAGCGCGTGGCTCCCGCGCCGGGCGAGGGTCGCGTACCCGGCGACGGCGCCGTCGGCACGGGCCGTGCGCACCGCGTGCGAGAGGTTCGCGCCGACGGTTCCGGGGTTCGCCTCGAAGACCGAGCCCAGCTTGGAGGCGTTGCGCCACTTCGTGCCGACCGCCCAGACCTGCGTGGCGACCAGGGTGTGGACCGCCCCCAGTTCGTCGTCCGCGCGGGCCCCGATGGCGAACAGGACGCGCCGGTCGACCGTGGACCGGTCGTCCAGTTCGGCGGGCCAGTACGCCCGGTCGGGCAGGTGGCCGAGCCAGTGGCCCTTCACGAACCCCACCGACTGGTCCAGCAGGTAGGCGCTGTCGCGGTCGGGAGGGGTGCCGCGGAAGACGGTCTCGAACGCGAGGGTGGCCACCGGCGCATCCTATGGACCGGCCTTTCGCGCCGCCGTCCGGTCGTCTACAGACCCATCATTCAAGACTTAGTTTAAGCAATGTATTGACACCTGGAGGTAACACCCATAACGTCCTGGACCACGCGGAAGGGAGCCCCGGTGAGCGAACCTGACGTCGATGCACGACATCGACACCGGCGGAAACCCGTGGCCGGAGCGATTCACTAGTTCCGCTTCCTCGGGCCGCGCGAACAACGCCCCGAGCGAAACAATTCGCCCGATGTTCCACCCTGCCTGAGATCGTTCGACGGAACCCCGGCGCGCACACCCCTGCCCTCGGCCCCCGCGTCCTCTGCGCGAAGCGGTCCGATCGCTGCCGCGTGCGCTGGGTGACGACGCCGCGCAGCGCGGCCGAGGAGGATTGCCCCAGTGCTTCCACGCCCCAAGATCCGCGTGCCCAGCGGTCGCCGAACGGCCCTGGCCGCCGTTCTGGCGATCGTCGCGGGCACGATCACTGCCCTGGCCGCCGCACCGGCCGCGAGCGCGGCCGTCGACCCCGCTGTCTGGTACACCGTCCAGAGCCAGGCCAGCGGCAAGTGCGTCGACGCCCGCGCCGCCGCGACCGCCAACGGCACGGTCGTCCAGCAGTACACCTGCAACGACAGCACCGCGCAGCAGTGGCAGTTCCAGCCCACCAGCGGCGGGTTCAGCCGGATCAACGCCCGCGACAACTCCGCGCAGGTGCTCGACGTCGCGAACGTGTCGACCGCCGACGGTGGACTGATCCATCTGTGGACCTATGGTGGTGGCAACAACCAGCAGTGGCAGGCGGTCGAGCAAGCAGGCGGCTCGTACCGCTTCGTCAGCAGGCTGAGCGGCAAGTGCCTCGACGTGCCCGGCGCGTCCACGGCGGAGAGCGTGCAGCTCCAGCAGTACACCTGCAACGGGTCGAGCGCTCAGTCGTTCAACCTCGTTCCCGCAGGAGGTACCACCCCCGTGCCCGGCACGCCTGACTTCGGCCCGAACGCCCTCTTCTTCGACCCGTCGATGTCGGCGGCGTCGATCCAGAACAGGGTCAACCAGGTGTTCGCGCAGCAGGAGCGGAGCCAGTTCGGCCTCCAGCGCTACGCCCTGATCTTCAAGCCGGGCACGTACAACGCGAACGTCAACGTCGGCTTCTACACCCAGGTGCTCGGCCTCGGCCTGTCACCGGACGACGTGAACATCAACGGCTCCGTGCACGTCGAGGCCGACTGGTTCGGCGGCAACGCGACGCAGAACTTCTGGCGCTCCGCGGAGAACCTGTCGGTCACGCCGACCGGCGGCACCGACCGCTGGGCCGTGTCGCAGGCCGCGCCGTACCGGCGGATGCACCTGCGCGGCAACCTCCAGCTCGACGACGGCGGCTGGTCCAGCGGCGGTCTGCTGGCCGACAGCAAGGTCGACGGCCAGGTCCGCTCCGGCTCGCAGCAGCAGTGGCTGACCCGCAACACCGACATGGGTAGCTGGACCGGGTCGAACTGGAACATGGTGTTCGTCGGCGCGACCAACGCGCCCGCGGGGACGTTCCCGAACCCGCCGTACACCAAGGTCGCCCAGACCCCGCTGGTCCGCGAGAAGCCCTTCCTGAACGTCAACGCGGCGGGCGACTACAACGTCTTCGTCCCCGCGGTGCGCACCAACTCGGCAGGCGCGAGCTGGACGAACGGCACGCCTGCCGGGCAGAACCTGCCGCTCAGCCAGTTCTTCATCGCCAAGCCGGGCACCTCGGCGAGTGCCATCAACGCCGCGCTCGCCTCGGGCAAGGACCTGATCTTCGGACCTGGCGTCTACCACCTGAACGAGACCATCCGCGTCACCCGCCCGAACACCGTCGTGCTCGGCCTCGGCCTGGCGACGCTGATCCCGGACAACGGGGTCACCGCGATGACCGTCGCGGACGTCGACGGCGTGAAGATCGCGGGCATCCTGATCGACGCGGGCCCGACGAACTCGACCCTGCTGATGGAGGTCGGCCCGACGGGATCCAGCGCCGACCACTCGGCCAACCCGACCTCGCTCAACGACGTGTTCTTCCGCGTCGGCGGCGCGGTCGTCGGCCGGGCCACGACGAACCTCGTCATCAACAGCGACAACGTCATCGGCGACCACCTGTGGATCTGGCGCGGTGACCACGGCGACGAGACCGGCAACGGCGTCGGCTGGAACGTCAACACCTCCGACACCGGCCTGATCGTCAACGGCGACAACGTGACGATGTACGGCCTCTTCGTCGAGCACTACCAGAAGTACCAGACCATTTGGAACGGTCAGGGCGGCCGGACGTACTTCTACCAGAACGAGATGCCGTACGACCCGCCGAACCAGGCGGCGTACATGAACGGCTCGACGCAGGGCTGGGCGGCGTACAAGGTGGCGAACTCGGTCACCAGCCACGAGGTCTGGGGATTCGGCAGCTACGTCTTCTTCAACGTCAACCCCAGCGTCGTGAACGCCCACGCGATCGAGACGCCCGTCCACCCGAACGTCCGCTTCCACAACATGGTCACCTTCTCGCTCGGCGGTGGCCAGGGCACGATCCGCAACGTCGTCAACAGCACCGGCCCGACCGTCGGTCCCAACAACACCCAGCCGGGGAACCTGGTCAGCTTCCCGTAGCACGTCCCCTGTCCGAGGAGCGCCGTTCGGGATTCCCGGACGGCGCTCCTCGGTTTCCCCGAGATTGGAAACCCTGGGCAACAGCGGTCGGCCCGGAACCGCCGTACCCCGGCGGTACGTTCGGATTCCCCTACCGGACGAGGCCGACATGACTGCCCCACCAACGGTCGCACCCGTGCCGGGCGACCTGCGCATGGCCCGCGCGCTCGGGCCGGTCCTGCTCGCCTCGGCCGTCGGCCTGCTGCCGTTCACCGTGTTCAGCACGTTCCTGGTGCCGATCGCGGAGGAGGCGGGCGGCGGGGTGGCCGCGATGGGCAGCCTGCGGGGGCTGGGCGGGCTGGCGGCGCTGGCCGTGGGCGCCGCCGTGGCGCCGCTGCTCGACCGCCTGCCCAAGCAGCACGTCGCGGCGGTGGCCCTGGCGCTGCTCGGCCTGTCCTCCGCGCTCGGCGCGACCGGCCACTTCGCGGCCATGGTCGTGTTCGCCGTGCTCATCGGCGCGGGCACGTCCGTGCTGTTCCCAGCCATGGCGGCGATGGCGGCCGACCGGTTCGGCGACGGCCCCGCGGCCGGTCGCGCCGCGACCCTCGTCACCGCGACCCAGTCGCTGACCGCGATGCTCGCCGCCCCGCTGGTCGCCGCGCCCGCCCTGCTGTGGGGCTGGCGGGGGAACCTGGTGGCGGTCGCGGTGATCGCGTTCGCGCTCGCGGCGGTGTTCCTCACCCGCCGCGGCCCGGTCCTCGCGCCTCGCCCGCGGATCGGCTACCTGGAGGCGTTGCGCGCCTTGGGTTCCGTGCCCGGCGCCGGGCCGCTGCTGGCCGTCGCGCTGCTGCGCACCGCCGCGTTCATGGGGTACCTGTCCTACCTGGCCGCGTACTACGACGAGCGCTTCTCGTTGTCCCCCGGCGTTTTCGCGCTGGTGTGGACGCTCAGCGGCGGCTCGTACTTCCTCGGCAACCTGCTCGCGGGCCGGTTCGCCAACGCCGGGTCGGAGCGGTGGCGGCCGGAGCGGGTGATGGTGGTGGGCCTGGTGATCGCGCTCGGCGCCGTCGTCGGCTTCTACGCCGCCCCGACCCTGCCGGTGGCACTCGGCCTGACGGTGCTGCTCGGAGCGAGCCACGCCACCGTCGCGGCGTGCGTGACGACCCTGCTGGTGCGGCGGTGCGGTCCGCGGCGCGGCTCGGCGCTGGGCGTCAACGCGGCGGGCATGAGCCTCGGCGTGTTCGTCGGCTCGGCGCTCGGCGGGATCGGCCTCGGGGTGGCAGGCCATCCGGGTACGGCGGTGGTCCTGGCCGGTCTGACGCTGGCGGCGGTGGGCTTCGCCGTACGAGTTCGCTCAGTGACTTCAGTGTAGACCGAAGTGAGCCGTCCCAGCCCGTGGACGCCGGAATCGCCCCGGAAGGCCGGTCGTTCGACGTGGTGACCTAGGGAGGCACATGAAGTTCCTCGTCATCACCCTCATCACGCACACGCCCGACCCCGTGACCGGGGTGCTCAAGCCCACCACGGACCGGTTGCGGGAGGTGGTGGACAACGCCGTCCTGGTCGAGGAGCTGGGGTTCGACGGGTACGGGGTGGGGGAGCGGCACGAGCGGCCCTTCATCTCCTCCTCGCCCCCGGTGATGCTCAGCCACATCGCCGCCCACACGTCGACCATCCGGCTGTTCACCGCCGTCACGACGCTCAGCCTGCTCGACCCGGTGCGGGCGTTCGAGGACTACTCGACGCTCGACCACCTGTCCGGCGGCAGGCTGGAGCTGATGATCGGCAAGGGCAACGGGGCCGCGCAGGCCGAGCTGTTCCACGTCACGACCGAGGACCAGTGGGAGCGCAACCGCGAGGGCTACGAGCTGTTCCGCCGCCTGTGGCGCGAGGACAAGGTGACGTGGGAGGGCAGGTTCCGGCCTTCGCTGCGCGACGCGGAGACGTGGCCGCGCCCGTTGCAGCAGCCGATCCGGACGTGGCACGGCAGCGCGACGAGCAAGGACTCCGTCGAGCTGGCGGCGAAGTGGGGCGACCCGCTGTTCTCGGCGAACGTGACGAACCCGATCGAGCCGTACGCCGAGCTGATCGCGTACTACCGCGAGCGGTGGGCGTTCCACGGCCACGCACCCGGCCGACGCGGTCGTCGGCGCGGGCAGCGCGGGCTACTACGCGGCGAAGACCTCGCAGGAGGCCGTGGACAAGTACCGGCCGATCTTCGCCTCGCGACTGGCCACGCAGACCAAGCTGGGGCTCCAACCGGTGTTCACCACCGTCGAGGACCTGGTCGACCGCAGCTCGGCGCTGATCGGCAGCCCGGAGCAGATCATCGACAAGGTCTCCCGCTACCACGAGCAGTTCGGTCACGAGGTGCTGCACGTCTCCGCCGACCGCGACGGCCTGACCGACCGCGAGCACCGCGAGACCCTGGAGCTGTTCCAGACCGACATCGCCCCGGTGCTCCGGCGGACCCTGCCCAGCCGCGACCTCTGGTGAGCGCCGCGGGGCCGGGCCTAGACCGGCTTCAGCTCACCGGCCTCGACGGCCACCGGCAGGACGTTGCCCTCCGGCGGTCGCGGGCACGTGCCGTACGGGGAGAAGGTGAACGGCATGTTGGTGGCGCGGTTGAAGTCCAGCACCGCGCGCCCGTCGGCCAGCGGCCCGGACAGCGACCGCCAGGCCGCCGTCGACGTGCCGCTGGTGGCGTCGCTGAACCGGAAGCCGACGCTGTCGCCGTCCACGGACGCGGCCACGGTCTGCTTGACCCCGCCGAGGGTGAACACCAGCTCACCGTCCACAGTGGTCTCCTGCTCCAGGCCCTCCTGCGCCGACCCGACGACCACGGTCCGCGGCGCGTCGTACGGCCGGAACTCGGCGTCCACGACGAACTCGGGTCGCACGGCGAACGCGGGCACCCCGGTGAACGCCGTGCGCGTGGGGGAGTTCGGGTCGCGCGGACGGAGCACGTACCGGCCGGATCGCCGGGCGACTTCCACGAGCACGTCGCCGTAGGCCGCGAAGAGGGTCGATCCCTGCTCGGCCACCTCGACCGACGCCGTCCCGTCGAGCACGGCGCCGTCGACCACCAGGCCGTCCGCGGCGGAAGCGGTCACCCGCGCGGCGGCACCTGCGACGACCCACTCGCCGGGCACGCCGGGGAACCGGCGCGGGGTCGAGTCCAGCCACAGCAGGCCGGTCAGGCTCAGCCACCCGTGGGGTTGCCGGAGCACAGCTTCACGACGGTCGTGCCACTCGGTCCAGTCGGCCTGGAGGTCCGCGCTCATGGCCGGTGAACGACCGGGAGCGCGGCGGGGATTCCACGACCGCGAAGACTGAGAGAAATCCCACCCCGGACGAACGGCTGGGGGGACGCGGCGTCCGCGTCCCCCCAGCCGTCGAACAGGATCAGCCCTGCTGGTCGCGCTCCAGGCGCACGGACACCTTGCGGCCCTTGACCGTCGCCCCGCGCAGAGCCACGATCACCGACTGCGCGGACGACTCCGGCACCTCCACCAGCGAGAACCGGTCGGCGATCTCGATCGCCCCGATGTCGCGGCCCTTCAGCTTCGCCTCACCCGCGATGGCGCCGACGAGGTCCTGCGGCCGGATGCCCGCGCTGCGGCCCGCGCCGAAGAACAGCCTGGTCATCCCCGCCGTGGGCGTGCGCGGCCTGCGCTCGCGCCGGTTGCCGGGCTCGGCCGACCCGCGACCCGGCCGGTCGCGGTCGATCCGCGCCGACACGTCCGGGATCTCCTCCTCCTCGGTCGCCGCCGCCCCGGAAGCCTCGTGGGCCAGCTTCACCGCGGCGAGCGCGATCTCCATCAGGTCGAAGTCGTCCGTCAGGGTCTCCACGACCACGCGGAAGCCCTCGAGGTCGTCCTCCAGCAGCGACTCGTGCAGCGCGGCGCGGGTCAGCTCCAGCCTGCGGGCCCGCAGGTCGGCGACCGTCGGGACCTTCTCGACCGGGATCCGCTGCTTGGTGACCCGCTCGATGGTCTTCAGCATGCCGTGCTCGCGCGGCTCGACCAGCGTGATCGCGACGCCCTCGCGGCCCGCGCGGCCGACGCGGCCGATGCGGTGCACGTAGGACTCGGGCGCGGACGGCACGTTGTAGTTCACGACGTGCGTGAGCTGCTCGATGTCCAGCCCGCGCGCGGCCACGTCCGTGGCGACGAGCAGGTCGGCGGTGCCGTTGCGCAGCCTGCCCATGACCCGGTCGCGCTGCTCCTGGCTGATGCCGCCGTGCAGCGACTCCGCCCGGTAGCCGCGGCCGTTCAGGGTCTCGGTGAGCTGGTCGACCTCGTCGCGGGTGCGGCAGAACACGATCGCGGCCGTGGGGGCCTCGACGTCCAGCACGCGGCCGAGCGCGGCGGGCTTGTGGGCGCGCGGCACGATGTAGGCGCTCTGCCGGACGCGGGGGGCCTCGCCGGGCGCGGTCTGCTCGCGGCCGATCGTGATCCGCACCGGGTCCTTCAGGTGCTGGCGGGCCAGCTTGTCGATGCGCGGGGGCATCGTCGCGGAGAACAGCACCGTCTGCCGCTCGGACGGGGTCTCCTGGAGGATCGACTCGATGTCCTCGGCGAAGCCCATGTCGAGCATCTCGTCGGCCTCGTCGAGGACGACGATCTGGAGGCCGTCCAGCTTCAGCGTGCCGCGACCGATGTGGTCGATGGCGCGGCCCGGCGTGGCGACGACGACGTCGACACCCCGTTCCAGCGCCTGGAGCTGGCGGCCGATGGGCTGGCCGCCGTAGATCGGCAGCACCCGCGCGCCCAGGTCGCGGCCGTACTTGTGCACGGCCTCGCACACCTGCACCGCGAGTTCACGGGTGGGCACGAGCACCAGTGCCAGCGGAGCCGTCGTCCGGCGCTCCGCCTCGGCCAGCTTCTGGAGCACCGGCAGCGCGAACGCGGCGGTCTTGCCCGTGCCCGTCGCGGCCTGGCCCAGCAGGTCCTTGCCTTCGAGCAGCGGCGGGATCGCCTCGCGCTGGATCGGGGTCGGCTCTTCGTAGCCGAGGGTCGTCAACGCCTTGAGGAGCTCCGGACGCAGCGCCAGGTCGGCGAACGTCGTCCTGTCCTCGGTCGCGTCGTCGGCCACGTCGGTCACTTCGGGGGTCATGCGCAAGCTCCTCGTTCCAGGTCCGATCAACTGTGGCGGACCGGCCGAGTTCTGCTCGGCGAGAGTTCAGGCCAACCGGCGCCTACCTGCGAAACCGAGGTCGAGACGGTGGTACCAGCCCAGCTCGGTGTCGCCTTCCAACCAGCACAGCAGCACCGGCGCGCCGTCAAGGTCCGAGGGGAAGTCTACGAGGAGAGGTGCGAACCCCTTCAGTTCGGCCCCTGTCTGCTGCACCGAGGTGAGCAGATCGTCCAGCTCAGCCTGTGCGGCCTTCCACTCCGGGAGGCCTCCGAGACCGGACGGTTCACCGCCTGGTGAGACGGCCGCGGCCAGCTCCGCGGCGTCCGCGCGGAGGGCGACGACGCGGTCGAGGACGGGCAGGAGGTCGCGCAGGACCGCCCGCGCCTCGGACACGGTGAACAGGCTCATGCGGGGAGTCTGGCACCACCGGCCGGGCCGGGTGCCGCCCGACGGCGGGCCCGGAGGGGCGAGGACGGCGCGGACCTGGTGACCTGCCGCGCGCCCTGGGGGTGTCACGGGCGGCGGGCACCGGTCCGCGCCATCGCTCTGGTGGCCGAGTGCCGGGTCATCCGGCCTCGTGAAAGGTTTTCGGTTTTTTCGGGGCGTGCTACCCGTTGTGCGACTTCGCGGGGGCGATACGGCCAATCGGGGGTTAACAGTTGTTCGGTGTCGCGACTAATTGACTGTTGACGCTGCCTGCGCGACGGATGTCGACGCCTTCGCGGGCGACGGCGTGAGCCGGTTCCGGGCACTCGGCGAGAACAGAGGAAGGGGGTGTTGTCAACCTTGTTTCGCCCTCGGGCATTCGCTTTGCCAATACCCCTCTATCGTTCTGTCCGATTTCATGTCGATCCGGATTCCCGAACGGTATTGCGAGCGCCGCTCGTCCGGTTCCGCTCCGTTGTCGCGGGGGCGTCGCTTCCCCCTTGGTGGAGCGGTATCACGGGGGAAATGTTCCGGATCACCGCTATAGCGCTTCTATACTTCCGATTCCCGTCGGGAGAACTGTTCTCCATTGATCGATCTGCCGCTACCGTGCGTTCCGAACATCTTCCCGACCCCCGTTTCCGGCACCAGGGTCCGCGACCGCCCCCGCGTCCTGGTGCCGTCCGGCGGGTGTCGGCGGTAGTGGGGATCGAGGCGGATCGTGGTTCGGAAGGTCGTGGGGGAACCCGGCGACAGCAGGGGCGATGGGTTCACGACCGTCAGGTTCGGCCTGGACGGGGTCGAGTTCGAGATCGACCTGGAGCCCGCGGAGGCCGCGCGGCTCCGGGAATTCCTCGGGAGGTATGCGGTGCGTGCCCGCTCGGTCCTGCGGGAAGCCGAACCCGTGGCTCGCGGTGTCCAGCCGAGCCCGGTGCGCAGCCTTGACGTGGAGGAACTCCGGGCCGTGCGGTCGTGGGCACGCGGGCAGGGGTACAGCGTCTCGGATCGTGGACGGCTGCCGGAGGCAGTGCTCAGCGCCTATGAAGAGGCGCATCCGAGCGCGCGCAGGGGGGCCCGTCCGACCATCCCCAAAATATGGAACTGACCAGTAACATAATTCCTCGATATGTCTCAATTGGCTGTTGTCGCTGGTACGGGACATGTGGTGAAGGACTGCCCGACTGCTGTTGCAGTACGTTGCCTCTCGCGCCAGGAGTAGTGAGCTGCGCCGTTCGGCCGCATACCGCCCGCGCGACCGAGGTGCGAGCCAAATGATATTTCCCCCCATCGTGTCCATCTAGGCAACATGTGATCGCTTTAGCAGGGGCCATTCCGGGCTGCGTCCCGTCCGCTGTTTCGCGGGATGACGGCCCGGATTCCCGTGCCCTAGCACCCTCCGTGCGGCCGCGAAAGGTCTGTCGGAGGTAAAGACTTGTTGAACGGCGAAGTACACCTTCGCGCCGCCGAGGGACTTGGGGGTCCTGGCCATGCAGATTCAGATTCTGGGTGCCGTCGCGCTAGCACACGGAGATCGACGCATCGGAGTCGCTGCCCGGCAGGTACGTACTCTTCTCGCCTTGCTAGCCCTATCACCCGGAACGCCCGTGCCGTTCGACCGGCTGGTGGAGGAGTTGTGGGCGGGAAAGGTGATGGGCAATGCCCGGAACGCACTGCAAGCAAATGTCGTGAGACTGCGAAAATTGTTGGAAGGCCTGGCCGACCGGCCGGGCGATGAACTGGTTCGTACCCTGGGCAGTGGATATGTCCTCGACGTCGACGCCGATTCCATCGACGCCTACCGCTTCCGCGACCTCGCCGACCTCGGGTCGAGCTGCGTGACCCGCAGGCCCGCCGAGGCCATCGACCTGCTGGAGCGGGCGCTGCGGCTGTGGCGTGGGCCTGCCCTCTTCGACGTCGGCGACGGGCTGCGCTTCCGCATCGAGGCCGCGCGGCTCGACGAGCGCAGGCTCAGCGCCCGCGAGGACCTGATCGCGGCCAAGCTCGCCAACGGCGAGGACCGCGGCGTCGTCTCCGAGCTCAAGCAGCTCGCTGCCGAGTACCCCGAGCGTGAGCGCTTCAGCGAGCAGCTCATGGTCGCCCTCTACCGCAACGGTCGGCAGACCGAGGCGCTCGACGTGTTCCACGACACCCGCAAGCGGCTCGCGGCCGAACTCGGCCTCGAACCCGGCCACGCGCTGCGTGAGCTCTACCAGGCGATCCTCGTCCACGACCAGGTCCTGCTGTGACCGCGGACGTTCTTTCGCCGTCGGTGTCCGCTGCGCAGAGGGGTGTGAGTCCGTTGTTGGAGTTCCGGGTACTGGGGCCGGTCGAGGTGCTGAACGACGGGGAGGAGGTGCCACTGGACGGCTCGAAGCCGCGCACGGTGCTCGCCGCGCTGCTGCTAGCCGACAACGGGTCGGTCTCCGACGTCGAGATGAGCGACTTCCTGTGGGGCCACCACCCGCCCGCCACGTTCAACGCGCAGATCTACACGTACGTGTCCAGATTGCGCAAAACACTGCTGCACGAGGTCGGCATAACCCGGCGTTCACGGGGCTACGACATCCGTCTCGGCAATTGCCGGTTCGACCTGTGGGAATTCGAGGAACAGGCGCGGCTGGGGCAGAGTGCATTGGCCGCCGGACGCTTCGAGGAATCGGCGGGATTGCTGCGGTCGGCGTTGTCGTCGTGGCGCGGACCGGCGTTGTCCGGCGTTTCCGAGCACCTGACCGACGCCGAGGGGCCACGGCTGGAGGAGGCCCGCATCGCGGTGCTGGAGAGCCGCATCGAGGCCGACCTCGCGCTCGGCAGGCACGCCCAGTTGCTGCCCGAGCTGACCCGCCTCGTTCGCCTGCACCCGTTGCAGGAGCGCTTCCGTGCCCAGCTCATGACCACTTTCTACCGGTGCAACAGGCAGGCGGACGCCCTCGTGCTGTACGAGGAGGGCAGGCGCATGCTCGCCGACGAACTGGGCATCGACCCCGGTTCGCTGCTGCGCCAGGTGCACCTCGCGATCCTCACGGCCGACCCCGTCCTCCAGGTTCCGCACGCGCTGCGCGTCGGAGTGGGCTGACCAGGCATATAGGGTCGATATAGCCCGCGGACGCACTCTTCTCATGGTAGGAAAAGCCGCGTCCGTGGAGGATGAAATGACTGCTTCCCAGTCCGCCGTGACGATTGACGAAACCCAGAAGTCGCAGATCAAGGAAATCGTCTCCGAAATTCTGGAGATCGACCCCGCGGAGATGACCGACACGAGTCTCTTCAAGGAGGACCACGACGCCGACAGCCTCGGTGCCATCGAGATCCTCTCGGCGCTGGAGCGCACGTTCAGCGTCGAGATCGACCAGGCCGAGCTGACCCGCATGGTGAACCTCGAGGGCGTCATCGCCGTCGTGGCCGAAGCCGCAGCCGCCAAGTAGCCCTTCGGCCCGGAGGAGCAAGACGATGCACGAGGAGCGCCAGTCACCCCGCCGAGTGGTGATCACCGGTCTGGGTGTGGTCACGAGCATCGGCATCGGCGTCACCGAGTTCCTGGCGGGCCTGCGGGCCGGTCGCAGCGGCGTGAAGCCGATCACGTCGTTCGACACCACCGGGTTCGCCCACGCCAACGGTGCCGAGATCGACGAGTTCGACCCGGCCGACTGGCTGGAGCGGGCGGACGCGGCGGAACTGGGCCGGGCGAGCCAGTTCTCCGCGGCCGCCGCCCGGATGGCCGTCGCCGACGCCGGCCTGTCGCTGGACGAGGTGCGCGGCCGCCGGGCGCTGGTGTCGGTCGGCACGACCGACGCCGAGTCGCGCGACCTGGACAACCTGATCGGCGTCCAGGTCGAGCACGGGCCCGAACGGCTGGACCCGGTCATCGCCCGGCGCTCGACGGCGGGCAGGCTCTCGTCCAGCATCGTCCGCGAGCTGGGCCTGACCGACGTCGAGGCCGTCACGATCCCGACGGCGTGCGCGGCGGGCAACTACGCGATCGGCTACGGCTTCGACGCCATCCGCGACGGCGACGTGGACGTGTCGCTGTGCGGTGGCGCGGACGCCGTGTGCCGCAAGACGTTCACCGGGTTCTACCGGCTCGGCACCATCGCCCCCGAGGTGTGCCAGCCGTTCGAACGCGACCGCAAGGGCATCCTCACCGGCGAGGGCGCGGGCATCCTCGTCATGGAGAGCCTGGACTCCGCGCTCGCGCGCGGCGCCCGGATCTACGCCGAGGTGCTGGGCTACGGCCTCAACTGCGACGCGAACCACCCGGTCGCGCCGGACCGCGACAGCCTGGCGCGGTGCATCGAACTGGCGCACCGCAACGCGGGTGTGAAGCCGGAGGACATCGACTTCATCTCCGCGCACGGCACCGGCACGAAGGCCAACGACGTCACCGAGTCCGGAGCGATCCGGCAGGTGTTCGACGCGCCGCCGCCCACGATCTCGATCAAGGGCATGCTCGGCCACACCATGGGCGCGGCCAGCGCACTCGCCTCCGCGGCCTGCGCGCTGGCGATCAAGGAGGGGTTCATCCCCCCGACGATCAACCACACCGAGACCGACCCCGAGTGCGGCGTCGACTGCGTGCCGAACGTGGCCCGCGAGGCCGACCTCGACGTGGTGCAGAACAACGCGCTCGCGTTCGCGGGCAACAACGCGGTGCTGATCCTCGGCCGGTACCGGGACGCGGGCTGATGGTCCGGGTCCTGCTGCTGCACGGGCTCGCCGGCAAGCCCGCCGTGTGGGACCCGCTGATCGAATCGCTCCCCGAGGGCCTGGAGATCACGAACACCGAACAGCCGTGGCACGGGATGTCCGACGGCACGTGGGCCCACCACCCCGATCCGGTGCGGCTCGTCGTGGACGCGGTCCGCCCGGAGCACGACGTGGTGGTGGCGCACTCGTTCGGCGCCACCCTGCTGGCCGAGGCGTACGCCACCGGCCGGGTGCGGCCACGGCCGTCGGCGCTGCTCTGCCCGTTCCACCGGTCGTCGGTCGCCGAGTTCGACTGGTCGACGATCACCTACTACCTGAACGACTTCCACCGCACGTTCGAAGAGGCCATGCGGGTCGGCGAGACCGCCCGCTTCCCGGAGAAGCGCCGCGCCTGGCTCGCCCGCGCGCTGCGCGACCAGGTCGGCCCCTACGGCTGGATGCGGTGGTTCGAGACCTACCTGCGGTCGCCGTTCCTCGACTTCGCCGAAGTGGGGGCTCCGCAGCTCGTGCTGTCCGGCGTGCACGACATCGCCGCCCGCCCCGAGGACGGGCGAGCCCTCGCGAAGTCGTTGCCGCGCGCGCGGTTCGAGCTGCTCGACGACTGCGGCCACTTCCCGATGCTGGAACAGCCCGCCAGGGTCGCGGCGCTGATCCGCGATCTCCTCGACGACGCCTGGAGTTGACGTGAGCCCCACCGGTACCGACAAGACCACGACCACGCAGATCAGGCCCCGCTACGAGGGCTCGAACATCTGCACCTGGATCGGCTTCAAGCACGTCAACTACATGGTCGAGGAAGCCGTGCTCGACCACCTGCGCCAGCGCGGGTTCCCGGCGGGCGCGCTGTACGAGCGCTACGGCCTGTGCACCGACATCACCGACCTGGACACCAAGATCCTCACCGCGTTCCACATCGACGACCTGGCCACGGCCACCGTCAAGGAGGTCGCGCACGACGGCCCCGAACTGCGGCTGGCCGTCGAGTTCACCGTCGACCGCGGCAAGCCCGTGCGCGCGGTGAAGTCGAAGGTGTCCGTGTCGCTGCGCCTCGACCCGCACGGGTTCGACGCCGAGGACGCGCCCGCCGAGCTGGCGCCCCACGTCGTGGACGCGATCTCTGCGCCCAGCGACAAGGTCGTCCCGATCACCGTCGGCGACGCCGACCCGCTGGACCTGCTCACCGCGGGCCGCAACGCGTTCGGCTGGGCGTGGCGGATGCCGTACTTCTACTGCCACTTCACCGAGCGCGTGCAGATGTCCGGCTACCTGCGCCAGATGGAGGAGATCCTCGACCTGTTCGTCGAGGACCGCGGCGTCTCCATCAAGACCCTGCTCGACGAGCAGAACTGGATCCCGGTCGTGCCGCACTCGCGGATCACGTTCCTGGCCGAGGCGAACATGGAGGAGACGCTCTACACGGTCTTCACCGTCGAGGACATCTTCAAGCGCTACACCTTCACCGCCCGGATGGACTGCTACGTGCTGCGCGACGGCGTGCTGGTGCCGACCGCGACCGGCAAGATCACCCACGGCTGGGCCGTGATCGAGAACCGCAAGGACTGGAGCCTGGTCAACTTCGACGACCGGCTCACCGACGCGCTCACCGGCAAGGCGGGCGTCATCTCGGGCCGCGGGACGGTCTGACGCCATGACCGCCACGACCCCCGTCGACCGCACCGGTCGACTCGTCTTCTCGGCCTGGTCCGCCGTGTCGCCGTACGGCATCGGCGGCGACGCCTTCGCCGCGGGCGTCGTGGCGGGCCGGGACGCGACCACCGAACTCGACCAGGAGACCTACCCCGGCCCGTACCCGCGGGCCGGGCTGGTCCCCGAGTTCACCGCCGCGGGCGCGCTGGGCCGCAAGGGAACCCGCACGATGGACCGGGTCACGGCCATCGCCGTGTCCGCCGTCGGGCAGGTCATCGAGAGCTGCGGCCCCGAGCTGCTCGCCGAACCCGACCGGGTGGGCCTGGTGCTGGGCACCGGGTCCGGCAGCGTCCAGTCCATCATGGACTTCACCAAGGACTCGCTGACCGGCGTCAAGCCCTACCACGTCGACCCGGCGCTGTTCCCGAACACGGTGATGAACCGGGCCGCGGGCCAGAGCGCCATCTGGCACGGCATCAAGGGCCCCAACACGACCATCGCGGGCGGTGCCCTGACCGGCCTGCTCGCCCTGAGCTACGCGACGCGCCTCTACCGCGGCGGGCACTGCGACCGGGCCCTGCTCGGCGCGGCCGAGGAGTACTCGGTGCAGCGCGCGTGGCTGGAGTGGCACGGCCGCACCGGCGACGGCGCCGCGCCCGCGCTCGGCGAAGGCGGCGCGGTGTTCCTGCTTGAGCCGTCCGCCGACGCCCGGTCGGCCGGACGCACCCCGCTCGCCACGGTCCTGGCCACCAGGTTCCGCGCGTTCGGCGACCCCGCCGACGCCCGGCAGGCCGTGGCGGACTGCGTGCGGGCCGCGCTGACCCAGGCCGGGGCCTCCGCCGCCGACGTGCGGCTGGTCGCCCCCGCCGGTGGCGAGTTCGAGGCCGCCGAGGACGGCGGCGTGACCGACGCGCTCGACGGCGGCACGCCCGAGTTCGTCCGGTGTGGACAGTTGTTCGGCGACACGTCGGCCGCGGGCGCGAGCTTCCAGCTCGCCGCCGTGCTGGCCAAGGGCGGCGGCGGGATCGCGCTGGTCACGGGAGTGGACCGGGACGGCACGGTCGGGTGCGCGGTGCTGGAGCTCGCCGGATGACCGCCGTGGAGGAGGGGACGCGGATCTTCGTCGACCCCGACGACCCGGTGTTCGCCGGGCACTACCCCGGATTCCCGATCCTGCCGGGCCTGTTCGTGGTCGAGCACGTGCACGCGGCCGTCCGCGACCGCCTGCCCGGCAAGCGGGTCAGCGCCGTGCAGCGGGCCAAGTTCCTCCGCCCGGTGTTCCCCGGCGACACGCTGACCATCACGACGGAGTTCACCGACGACGGTGACGGCGTCCGGGTGTCGGCCGTGGTGTCGAAGGACGACGGGCCCGTCGCGGAGATCAAGCTGAGGTACTCGGCATGACGGGCGTCGCGGAGATCAAGCGGATCATCCCGCACCGGTTCCCGGTGCTGCTGGTGGACCGGGTGTCCGAGGTGGACCCCGGCCGCACGCTGGTCGCGCACAAGGCGGTCAGCGGTCGCGAACCCTGCTACGACGGGCTCGCCGACGACGCCGACCACGCGTACCCGATCGGCCTGCTGCTGGAGTCGTGGGCGCAGTGCGCGGTCCTGCTCACGCGGTGGGAGAGCCCGAACCCGGACGTGCTGGCCGACAAGGTGGAGCTGATCACCGGGATCCGCGGGGTGTCGCTGCTGGCCCCCGTGTACCCCGGCGACGTGCTGACCCACCACGTGCGGCTCGTCCGCGAGGTCGACGACGCCGCGATCCTGGCCGGGCACAGCACGGTCGGCGGTCGCACGGTGCTGGAGATCGGCACGTTCACGATGGCCCGCCGCGGGGTCGAGGTCCTGCGGCCGGAACGGGGAGTGGTGGCATGAGGCGCGTCGCGCTGGTTTCCGGGGGTTCGCGCGGCATCGGGCGCAGGGTGGTGACCCGGCTCGCCGAGGACGGCTACGACGTGGCGTTCTGCTACCAGTCCAACGCCGACGCGGCGGCGGTCGTCGCCAAGGAGGCCGAGGCCGCCGGGGCGACCGTGTTCACCGCTCAGGTGGACGTGTCGCAGCGCCGCGAGGTCGAGGTGTTCGTGAAGAGCGCCGAGAAGGAACTCGGCGGCCTGCACACCGTCGTGTCGTGCGCTGGCATCGTGCGCGACAACCCGTTGGTGATGCTGAAGGACGACGACTGGCAGGCGGTGCTGCGGGTCAACCTCGACGGCACGTACTACCTGTGCAAGTCGGCGGTGTTCTCGATGATGAAGCGCCGCGCGGGCAGCGTGATCACCCTGTCGTCCGTCGCGGGCGTGTACGGCAACGCCGCGCAGACCAACTACGCCGCGTCCAAGGCCGGGATCATCGGGTTCAGCAAGTCGCTGGCCAAGGAGGTCGGCAAGTACGGCATCCGGGTCAACGCCGTCGCGCCCGGCTTCATCGAGACCGACATGGTCTCCGGGCTGGCCGACGACTTCGTGGCGAAGATGACCGAGAAGATCCTGCTCGGCCGGTTCGGCACGGCCGACGAGGTGGCCGACCTGGTGTCGTTCCTGGCCTCGGACAAGGCCTCCTACGTCACGGGCCAGGTGTTCGGCGTGGACGGGGGGCTGGTGATTTGAGCAAGAACCCGAAGTTCTACTTCTCGTTGCGCAGCCCGTACTCCTGGATGGCGTACCGGGACCTGCTGGAGCGCTACCCCGACGTGGCCGAGGCCGTGGAGTGGATCCCGTTCTTCGAGCCGGACGCGCTCAGCGAGCGGATGCTGACCGAGCGGGGCGAGGAGTTCCCGTACTCGGCGATGTCGCGCGCCAAGCACTTCTACATCCTCCAGGACGTCGGCAGGCTCACGAAGGCGCGCGGGCTGCCGCTGACGTGGCCGGTCGACCGCGAGCCGGTGTGGGAGGTGCCGCACCTCGGGTACCTCGTGGCCCTGCGCGGCGGCAAAGGACCGGAGTACATCGCCGCCGTGTACCGGGCTCGGTGGGAGCTGGGGCTGAACATCTGCGACCCGGCCGTGATCGCCGACGTCGCGACCTCGCTCGGGCTCGACCCGGTCGAGGTGTCCACGGCCTCCGACGACCCGCTGCTGCGGGAAGAAGGCGTCGAGATCCTGCTCAGGATCTGCAAGGACGGCGTGTTCGGCGTGCCGTTCTTCGTGCACCGGTTCTCCCGGTACTGGGGGATGGACCGGCTGGACGAGTTTGCCGCGCACCTGCGGTCCAAGCTGGCCCCGGCGGGCGCGCTGCCCGCCACGGCGTCGTCCGTCTCGACAGGACGGTCGTCCGAGGAGAGCCACGCGGGCGGCTGCGGCTGAAGCTCTTGAAGGGAAACGGCTCCCCCGGATCACGTCCGGGGGAGCCGTTCCTCTATGCGCAGCGCCAGACCGTGGGCTGGTTGTCGCCGCTGGTGCCCGTCCGGCTCCAGCCCGCCACCGAACCGTTGTCGGCCGCGACGTTCACGCCGAGCGAGCCGGTCAGCGTCGCGGTGAGCGCCGAGCCCTGCCACACGCCGTAGGTCAGCGTGGTGGTCGTGGTGAACCCCGTCGACAGCCCGGACCGGTTCACCGAGTGCAGGGTGCCCGCCGTGGCGGGACGCACCACGGAGCCGTCCTGCTCCCACAGCACGCCCTTGCCGTCGGCGAACTCGGACGCGTACGTCCCGCCGACGACCCGCCCGTTCGCGATGGCCGTGCCGTCCACCGCCACCGTGCCGGACGGGATGGTGAGCTTCCGGACCGCGGACGCCTTCCACAGGTAGAGGTTCGTCGCGGTGAAGGCGTCGGTGGTGGTCGGGTAGTGCTCGACGAGCACCGTGCCGTCCTGGTCGACGCCCGTCGCGATGGTCTGGCCCGTGGCGGGCAGACCCGTGAGCGCGACCACCGTGCTCGGCGCGTTCGCCGGCCACAGGACCGCCGTGTGCACCGTGTAGATCGTGGTGCCCTGCTGGAAGTCCTTGCCGACGTGGCCGACGACGTCACCGTTGTCGTTGATCCCGGTGGCCCACGACGAGTCGACGCCCGCGGGCTCCGGCAGCGGCGCGAGCGCGGTGCCGGTGGAGCGGAACGCCCGGCGGTGCAGGCCGCTCGTCTCCGGTGCGTCGCCGACGACCGTGCCCGCCCGGTTGACACCGGTCACGTTGACGGACTGCGAGCTGTGGCCCGGCAGGGTGCCGAGGTCCGTGGCCTGGCCACCCGACCAGCGCACGGCGTGGACGGTCGGGGAGCCGAGCACGCGCTTGCTCGACGCCTCGCCCGCGAAGCCGCCCTGGCCGTCCGCGGCCAGGACCACACCGGCGACCCTGGTCGCGGGCAGGGGCAGCAGGGTGGGCGCGCAGGTCGCCGCCGACGCCGTGGGCGAGGCCACGGCGGTGATCGCGACCGCGACCACCGCGGCGATTCTGATCAGCATGGTTCTCCTTGCGGGGTGGGGGGAACCGGCGGCGCGTTCGGGCCGCCGGCCGACCGGGGCGGCCGTGGCGGAGCCGCCCCGGCACGTCAGGAGCAGCGCCAGTACGTGGGCTGGGTGAAGGTGGTGGAGTTCCAGCTATAGCCGGCCACCGTGCCGTTGTCCGCCGACACGTTCAGCGCGCGCTGGCCGCTGATCGTGCCGACCTTCGCCGTCCCCTGCCACACCGACCACGTCTGGCTCAGACCGGTGCCGATCTTCCAGCCGGTGGTCTGGCCGGTCTTGTTGATCGACACGACGAGGTCGGAGTCGGCGGGCCTGACGAGGGTGCCGTCCGCCTCCCAGACCGCGGCGACGAGGTCGCCGTTGCCGATCCCCCCGGCCACGCGGCCGTTGGAGATCGCCCGGCCGACCACCTTCTCGGTGAACGCCGGGACGGGCAGCTTCCTCGCCGCACCGGCCTTCCACACGTAGAGGGCCGTCGCGTCGAGCGTGGCGGCGCCGGGGTAGTACTCGACGAGCACCGACCCGTCCTGGTCGACGGCCTCGCCGAGCGTCTGACCACCCGTCGGCAGACCGCCGGTCAACTTCACCACCGTGCCGGGCGCGCTCGCGGGCCACAGGACCGCGGTGCGCACCAGGTTGGTCGTGCTGCCGGACGTGACGTTCACGCCCATCTCGCCGACGATGTCACCGGCGTCGTTGACCCCGTTGGCCCAGGTGTGCTGGGCGCCGGCGGGCTCGGGGAGCACCTGCAACGTCGTGCCGACCGAGCGGAACGCGCGCTGCCGGTTGCCCGTCGTCGCGCTGGTGTGCCCGACGATCACCCCGGACTTGTTCACCCCGGCCACGAACGCGTGGGAGTAGCCGGGAACCGTGCCGTAGTCGACGGCCTGACCGCCGACCCAGCGGACGGCGTGGACCGTCCCGCTCGAGACCTGGGCGGTGCCCGCGTAGCCGCTCTGGCTGTCGGCCGCGTAGACCGTGCCCTGGGTCAGACCCGACGGCAGCGGCAGGACGGTCGGCGTCCACGTGCACGCCGCCGCGGAGGCCGTGGGGGAGACGATCGTGGCGAGCGCCAACGCGACGACCACCGGATATCGGAACCGCATGATTCTCCTTGACTGGTAAGGAAACCAACGGCTCACGGTGGCTAGGCGAGCTGACCGCGTCCTGACGGGTTACTGAGCGGTACTCACTGCCTGCGGCGCAGGAGCGGGTCGAAGCGCCGGGTCGTGGCAAGGCGGGCTGACCGCGTGCTGACGGGTCGCTGAGCGGTCCTCACCGCTCGCGCCGCAGGAGCAGGTCCAGGCCGAAGTCGAAGCGCTCGTCGAACGCGGCGGGCTCGAAGTGCGCGATCACCCGCGCGAGCGCCGGGTACGGGCCCGTGGTGACGGCCTGGGGGAGCCGGTGGTCGCCCGGTTCGGGGAACGCCTGCTCCTCCTGCGCCAGGCCCAGGGTGAAGTACACGAGCGTCCAGCACAGCCAGACGGCTTCCCGCTCGTCGCGGCCGTCCGCCAGCAGCGCGCCGACCAGCGCGTCGGCGAAACCGAGGGTGGCGGGTTCGGCGGCGTAGGTGCCCGCGACGATCGACGCCCCGTCCCGGTGCCGGAGGAGCGCGCGGCGGTAGCGGTGGGCCAGCTCCCGGACCCGGTCGCCCGGGTCGTCCGGCAGGTCGGCCGTCGAGGCCTTGGCGATGATCGCGTCGGCCATCAGCTCCCGCAGGCGCGCCTTGGTCTTCGCGTGCCACAGGACGGTGTTCATCCGCACGTCCAGGCGGGTCGCGATCGAGCGGATCGAGACCGCGTCGGCGCCCTGCTCGTCCATCAGGCCCAACGCCGTCCCCACGACGATGCCCGCGTCGAGGCCGGAGCGGCTCGCTTGACTCTTGGTCACCGACCTAGTATATCTCTTGGTCAGTGACCAAGGAGGCAGCGGTGGAGCAGGTAGTGGTGGTCGGAGGCGGTCCCGTGGGGCTGTGGCTGGCGGCGGAGTTGAGGCTGGGCGGCGCGGCCGTGACGGTGCTGGAGGCGAGGGAGGAGCGCGACCCGCACTCGAAGGCCCTCACGATCCATCCCCGGACACTGGAGGTGCTGGCGTGCCGGGGGATCGTCGACCGGTTCCTCGCCGAGGGGATGCGGATCCCGAGCGGGCACTTCGCCGGGCTGGACGCCCGGATGGACTTCCGGGTGCTCGACACGCCCTACCCGTTCACCCTGGCCCTGCCGCAGGCGCGGACGGAGGAGCTGCTGGAGGAGCACGCCCTGTCCGTCGGGGTGGAGGTGCGGCGGGGGGAGCGGGTCGACGGGCTGGTCCAGCACGACGACCGCGTCACCGTGAGAGGGGCGTCCACGGTGGAGGCGTCGTACGTCGTCGGGTGCGACGGGGCCCGCAGCACCGTGCGGGGCGCGGCGGGCATCGACTTCCCCGGCACGGACGCCACGACTTGGGGCTGGCTCGGCGACGTCGTGCTGGACGACCCGCCGCCGCAGCCGGTGCTCTCGGTGACCGGGGCCGAGGGCGGTTTGATGGTCGTGGCGCTGCCCGGCGGCGTGCACCGGTTCGTGGGCAGCGACCCGACCGGCAACCGCGCGGACTGGCCGGGCGAACTGACCCTCGCCGAGCTGCGCGCCACCGTCGTCCGGATCGCGGGCCGCGACTTCGGCATGCGTGACCCGCGCTGGCTGTCCCGGTTCGGCAACACCACCCGCCAGGCCGCCGAGTACCGCAGGGGCCGGGTGCTGCTGGCGGGCGACGCCGCGCACGTGCACTTCCCGACCGGCGGCGTCGGCCTCAACGTCGGCGTGCAGGACGCGGCCAACCTGGGCTGGAAACTGGCCGCCGTCGTCACCGGCCGCGCCCCGTCCTCACTGCTGGACAGCTACCACACCGAACGCTACCCGGTCGGCGCCGACCTGCTGCGGGCCACCAGAGCCCAAACCGCCCTGATGACCAGCTACAGCCCCGAGATCACCGCACTGCGGTCCCTGCTGAGCGACTTCATCGCCGACGTACCGGCGTTCTCCCGCGTACTGGCCGACCGCCTCTCAGCCCTCGACGTCACCTACCCAGCCCCCCACGACACCCACCCCCTCACCGGCCACCGCGCCCCAAACCTCCACTTCGCCAACGGCACCACCCTCTTCGACCTCCTGCACGAGGGCCGCCACATCGCCATCAACACCACCGACCCCACAGACGCCCACCCCACAGCCCTCCCAGTAGACCCACCGGAGGAGTGGGCCACGATCACCTCCGCCCTGATCCGCCCAGACGGCCACGTGGCCTGGGCGACCACGTAGCGCGCATTGCTTGTGGCACAACCGGTTGACGATGGCGGCGACCCACTGCGGCCTGCCGGCGACCCGCGGGTTTGTCGACCGAGCATCCGCCGGGCATCCGCCGGGTAGTGCGCTTCGCCTGTGGTACAGCCGGTTGGCGATAGCGGCGATTTGCCCTGTGGCTTGCCCGTGAACGGCGAGTTTGGCGCAATGAGCAGTCACCGGGTAGCGCGTTTTCCCTGTGGCGCAGCCGTTTGGCAACGGCCGCGACCTGACCACCGACAACGGACTTACCTGCCACCCGCCGCCAGCAGCCCCCGAATCACCTCCAGCCTTGCCGCATGCGACCACAAGGCTGGTCGACGATTCCCCCGATCCCCAGACCCGCATCGACGAAGGGAGGCCCTGTTTAACCTTGCAGTTCTTGGCTTTGCCGGTGAGATCGTGTTTCCCCTGTGGCCTGGCCAGATGCCAACGACCGCGACCTGCACTGCGGCCTGCCCGCGAACGGCGGGTTTGGCGAATCGATTAGGTCGTGTCCTGCGGATTTTTCCGATGATCGTGTGCGGATGATGACGTGTGGTCTGACGTGGTGAGCTGACGGACAAGGCCTGGGCGGTGATCTTGCCGTTGCTGCCCGCGCAGAGCAGGCAACGAGGCGGGCGGTGGCGGAGCCATCGGCAGGTGATCAACGCGATCCTGTGGAAGGAGCGCACCGGTGCGCCGTGGCGTGATCTGCCGGAACGGTACGGGCCGTGGAAGACCGCGTACGAGCGCTTGCGGAAGTGGACCGCGGACGGGAGGTGGGATCGGATCTTGGAGCACGTGATCGTCAAGGACGACTCGCTCGGGACGCTGGAGGACAGTGTGACGTTCGTGGTCAGTGCCGATTCCACGAGCGTGCGGGCGCACCAGCACGCGGCCGGTGCCGGAAAAGGGGGCTGCGCGGAGTGGATCGACGGCCTCGCCGTCGACGGGGAATGCCTCGGATGCTCTCGCGGGGGACTGACCGCCAAGCTGTCATTGGCGTGGGTCTGCCGCTGGCGGTGATCCTCACGGCCGGTCAGATGGCGACAACTCGCAACTCCTGCCGCTGCTCGACGACATCCACGATATCGACGTGGACGTGCGGTGTTGGTCGACCAGGTCGATACCGCACTCGACCGCGTGACGCTGCTTCTGGACCGGCCTGCCGCAGGCGTCCATCCGAAGAGCCGCTGGCCTTCGGGCGGGCGACCTGATCGCGACGCCGCCCTGTCCGACCCAACCAGCCGCGCCTACTACGACCGGAAACGATTCGTAGGCAAGAAACACAACGCCGCCCTGATCTGTCTGGCGCGACGCCGCTGCGACGTCCTGTTCGCCATGCTTACGCACCGGCACTCACTACCGGCATCCCGAGTCCGCTCTTAGCGCCGCCGCAGCTTGACAACCCCATAGGGCCCACACAACCGTCCCAAGCCATATCCCTGCGGCTACAGGAATACCAACCACCCCCGGCGCACCCAGGTGCCACACTGAAACCTGGGGGTGGTGGCATGACGATTCGCCAGTTCCTGGTCCACGCCGACGCCAGCGGAAGCCGTCTGTTCGCGGTGGATCACGGCGAGGTGGACCGGCTGGACGTGGTGGCCGAGTGGGGGCCCGGTGAGGTGGCGCGGGCGGATGACGTGGTCCGGGTGCTTGATCTGTACCTGGCGTTGCGGGACGAGGGTGGGCTGGAGGACGGGCTTCGGGGGCTTCCCGATGTTGTCCTGCGGTCGATACGGGAGTTCCTGCGCTCGCGCTGCGCACCGGAGCCGGGGGCGTTCGGGCCAGGGGGGTTCATCGTGCCGGTTCGTCGTGCGCGGTTCCGGCTGGAGGCCGCCACGATCGACGAGTACCTGTCCGGCGCGTACGCGGTCGGTCTGGGGATCCGGGTGGAGAACGGGGTCGACGAGCGTCATGGGCCGCACTGGGACGTTGTGTTGCTCAACAGGATGCCGTTCGTCCCGGCCGACGGTGGGGCGCGGGCGTGGGCCCTGCCCGACGGGAGTCGGGTGGAGTCCGAGTGGGTCGTGGGCGAGGCGCCCGGTCGGCAGGTCCCCGTCGCGTTGGACAGTGCTCGGCGAGCCGTGGCGCGAGACAAGCGAGTTCGGATCCACACCTATCTCCAGGGCGATGGTGAGCACTGGCTCGACGGTGCCATGACGACCTCGGTGGTCGTGGACGTCTTCGACGAACCCGCGCCCGCGTGAACGTCGGAGGGGCAGGCCCACGTGCGCGGCCTGCCCCTCCGACGTTCCCCGCCGACTAGCTGAGGTCGGCGCACGCCTTCGCGTCCGGGTCCAAGCCCGCCTTGGGCACCCACTTGACGTTGGCGAACGACGCCGACAGCGGACCGTCGGTGTAGACGAGGAACGGGGTGTTGACGTGTTCGAAGTCCAGGCCGCCCGCCGCGAAGCAGGAGACCGGGATCTTCACCGTGTTCTTGCCCGGCGGCAGGTTCGTGAGCAGGTTCGTCACGGCCACCTCCGCGAAGCACGGGTACAGGCAGTGCGTGCTGACCACGGTCCGGTTGGCGGGCGCCTGGTTCACGATCACGTCGAACACCAGCGCCGCGTCGGTGTTCAGGTAGCCGCGCAGGTCGTTGCCCGCGCCGGGGCTCTGCATGTACACCTGACCGGGACCGGTGCCGGTCCACGTGACCTTCAGGCCGTCCGCCTGCACGTTGACGTCGGTCGGGACGACGTTGAGCTCCGCGTGCGAAGCCGTGCCGTCGACGCCGATCTCCGTGCCGCCCCAGTTCTCCGGGGAGCCGATGGCCGCCTTGTACGGGTCGACGTCACCCCGGTTGTAGATCTCCAGGTCCTCGGTCGCGTTGCCGCCACCGCCGCCACCGCAGCTCGCGGGTGACTCCTCGGCCAGCGCGGGAACGGTGGCCCGCTGCCCGTTGGCCAGGCCGTAACCCAGCTTGAACAGCGGGTCGTAGCCGGGGGTCTCCGGGTTCAACGGGGTCTGGCAGGCGTCCTTCGGCCACGAGTAGCTGAGCTTGCCGGTGTAGCCCTTGCCGGTGTTGCGGCCCTTGACCAGCAGGTCCGCCACGCCGCCGCCCTCGGTGCCCGGCAGCCAGGCCGCCACGAAGGCGTCCGAGCGGTTGAGCTCCTTGTTCACGTGCATGGGTCGGCCGGACACGTACACCGTGACGACCGGCTTGCCCTTGCCCGCGACCTTGTCCAGCACCGCGAGGTCACCGGGGTAGATCTTCGCCGCCTCCATCGTGCGGCGGAGGTCGCCGGTGCCCTCGGCGTACGGGGTCTCGCCGATCACGGCGACCACGGCGTCGAACGCGGCCGGGTCGACGCCGTCGGCGGTCTCGCTGAACGTCACGTTCGCCGCGCCGAGCGCCTCGCGGAGGCCACCGAGGATCGTGGTGCCGTTGGGGAAGTCCGCGTTGGTGTTGCCGGTGCCCTGCCAGGTCAGCGACCAGCCGCCGGTCTGGTTCTGGAGGCTGTCGGCGCTCTTGCCGACGACCAGCACCTTCGACCGCGACGACAGGGGCAGCACGCGGTTGTCGTTCTTCAACAGCACCTGCGACTCGCGCACGGCCTCGCGGGCCAGCTTCTTCGAGTCCAGCGCCCGCGCCGACCCGGCCAGTTCGCGCTCCGACGGCTTCGGCGCGGAGAACAGGCCGCTGCGCACCTTCACCCGCAGGATGCGGGTCACCGCGTCGTCGATGCGGGCCATCGGGATCTGGCCGCTCTCGACCTGCGCGATGGTGTTGGCGATGAACGCCTTCCAGTCGTTCGGCACCATGACGACGTCCATGCCCGCGTTGATCGCCTGCGGGCAGCTCGAGTTGGTGCAGCCGGGGACCTGGCCGATGCCGTTCCAGTCGGAGACGACGAGGCCGTCGAAGCCCATCTTCTTCTTGAGGATCTCGTCGATGGCCTTCTTGCTGCCGTGCAGCTTGCCCTCGTCGATGCCCAGCTCGGCGTTGGTCCAGCTGTTGAACGACACCATCACGGACTGCGCGCCCGCGGCGAGCGCGCCGTAGTAGCCCTGGCCGTGCACGTTGATCATCTCGGCCTCGGACACCGGGTTCACGCCCTGGTCGGAGCCCTTGAGCGTGCCGCCGTCACCGATGAAGTGCTTCGCGGTCGCGATCACGCCGTTCTCGCCGAGCCTGCGCGAGGTGCTCTCCTGGAGACCCTTGACGGCCTCGTAGCCGTACGCGCGGGTGATCCGCGGGTCCTCGGAGAAGCCCTCGTACGTGCGGCCCCAGCGGTCGTCCTTCACCACGGCCAGCGTCGGCGCGAACGCCCAGTCCTGGCCGGTCGCGCGGATCTGCTCGGCCGTCGCCTCGCCGATGTCGCGCACCAGGCACGGGTCCTGCGCGGCGCCGAGGCCGATGTTGTGCGGGAAGAGGGTCGCGCCGTACACGTTGTTGTTGCCGTGCACCGCGTCGATGCCCCAGAGGACCGGGATCTTGGTCCTGGTCTCGACCGACGCCTGCCAGTAGGAGTCGGCGAGCGCCAGCCAGGCCTCCGGGGTGGCGTGCTTGTCCTTGTTCGGCCACGCGCCGCCGCCGTTGAGGACCGTGCCGATGAAGTAGTTCTTCACGTCCTCCGGGGTGATCGCGGTGATCTCCGGCTGCGTCATCTGGCCGACCTTCTCGGCCAGGGTCATACCGGCGACGATCTTGGCGACGCGGCGCTCGTCGAAGGCGTTCTTGTCGATCCTGCTGTCGACCTTGGGCCAGTCCTTGAGCGTGGGCAGCCTGTTCTCGATCCGGGCGCACCCGTTGCGGTCCAGGTCGGGCCGACCGACGACGGGTTGCCGGTTGCCGCCCTTCTCGGTGTCGGGAGCGGCGCTGGAGTACCCGGCGGTGGCGCCGGTGAGGAGCGACAACGTCGTCAGCACTCCCAGCGCACCGCGGCGTGCGCGTCTCCAGCCGGTGGGTTTGATCATGAGCTGTCCGTTCTCGTGGGCGGCAGGGCAGCCTGCTCCGTGCGGCGGTGAATCGATCCTGTCCTGGCCGCGCCACCTGCGTCAATGCTTTTCGGGGAGCGCTCTCTCGTGCCTGTGTTCCCGGTTTTCGGCGTCTCAACAGGCCCACGAACGGTGCCCGACTTGTCCGGGTCGCTCAGCGGATCCACCCGGTCGTGCTCAGCTTCCTCTCACCTTGGCCAGGCAGACTGGGAGGTGCGGGAAAGGAGCCCCCATGAGCTTCATCGGATCGCTGCTCGGCACGGTGCTGCTGTTGTTCTGGTTGGTCATGCTGGTCCGCCTCGTCTTCGACTGGGTGGGGGTCGTCTCGACGAGCCCGGCGCCCGCGTGGACGAGCCGCGTGAGGAGCGTGAGCTGGTCGATCACCGAACCCGTCATCGCCCCCGTCCGGCGCGTGCTGCGCCCGGTCCGCGTCGGCGGCGTGTCCATCGACCTGGCGTTCACCGCGGTGCTGGTCGGGGTACTGGTACTCCGGACCATCGTCACCGCCGTCTTCTGAGAGGGATCATGGAGCTCATCAAGTTCGGCCACGCGTCGGTGGCGCTGGAGCGCGACGGGCGCAGGCTCGTGCTCGACCCCGGCGTGTTCACCGACGCCTCCGCGCTCGACGGTGCCGAGGCCGTGCTGATCACGCACGAGCACGTCGACCACTTCCAGGAGGACCGGATCCGCGCCGCGCTGGCCGACGTGCCGGGCCTGGAGGTGTGGACCAACCCCACCGTCGCCGCCGCGCTCGACGGCCTCGGGTCCCGCGTGCACGCCGTCGGCGCCGGTGACGCGTTCACCGCGGCCGGGTTCGACGTCAAGGTGTTCGGCGAGTGGCACGCGGTCATCCACCCGGACATCCCGGTCGTGCGCAACGTCGGCTTCCTCGTGGACGACGCCGTCTTCCACCCCGGCGACGCGCTGACCGCGCCCGACGTGCCGGTGGACACCCTCCTGCTGCCCGCGCACGCGCCGTGGTCGCGCACCGCGGACCTCGTCGACTACGTGCGCGAGGTGAAACCCGGCCGGGTGATCGGGGTGCACGACGCCCTG
The DNA here is from genome assembly GCF_025061645.1 of Umezawaea endophytica. Taxonomy (GTDB): domain Bacteria; phylum Actinomycetota; class Actinomycetes; order Mycobacteriales; family Pseudonocardiaceae; genus Umezawaea; species Umezawaea endophytica. The sequence continues at coordinate 77,677 of NZ_JANYMP010000004.1, forward strand.
CTGAGCGAACTCGGCCTCGGCCTGGTGGCCCGGATGCTGGGCGAGGGCGGTCCGGGGACCGGGGCGCCGTACCAGCGGGTGGCGGTGGACGAGCGGGTGAGCGTGCGCTGATCAGGCCGCGCGGACCCCGCCGTGCTCCAGCACGCCCCGCAGCGCGTCCAGGCCGCGGCTGGTCTGGCTCTTCACCGTGCCCGCGGTGACGTCCAGCGCCGCCGCGGTCTGCTCGACGGACATGTCGAGGTAGTAGCGCATCACGATGGTGGCGCGCTGCCTCGGCGCCAGCCCCTCCACGGCCTCGCGCAGCACCAGGCGGGCGGCGTGGTCCGCCTCGTCCCACGGCAGGTCCTCGTGCGCGGGGTGCAGGTCGACGCGCTTGGCCCAGCCGGTGCGGCGGTCGCCGATGTGGGTGCGCAGGATGATCGTGCGCACGTAGGCGTCGAGGTTCTCCACCGACCGCAGCCGGTTCCAGTGCGCGTACAGCTTCGTCTGGGAGGTCTGCACCAGGTCCTCGGCGTTGTGCCGGTCGCGGCACAGGCGGAGCGCGACCCGCAGCATCCACGGTCCGCGCGACCTCACGTACTCGACGAAGCTCGCCTGCTGCTCGGTCCTCATGCACCTACTTGACCGAAGGGGCTCCCCGCGTTGCAGAGCGCCGACCTAGCCGGTCTTCTTGCCGCCACCCGCCTTCGTGCCGTTGGGGGCGAGCGCGAACCAGGCGTCCTCCAAGCCCTGCCCGGAGACCTGCCCCGGCACCCGGTCGTCGACGAAGCGGTACGCGGGCCAGCCGCCGACGGTCATCTGCCTGCCGCCGTCGGGGCGCAGGACCGTGTCGAGGAAGTCCTGGTCGAGGTTGCGGAACGGGATCGCGTCCGAGACCAGGACCGGTCGCCACGTGGCCGTGCACTCGCCCGTGCACACGGAGACCGAGGGGTTGGCGGTGTCCCGGTCGTGGCGGTAGAGGGTGAACCCCTCGCCGTCGACCACGACGTCGCCGAGCAGCGGGTTGCGGCCCAACTGGACCGTCGTCGGCGGTGGGCCCGGCTCGATGCCGGGCTCGGGCACCGCGGTCGAGTGCACCGTGGTGGTGCACGCGGTGAGCGCTCCGCACAGGAGCAGCGTCCGGACCAGTCCTGTCCCCACGTCGGGCCTCCTTCACGTCGAGGGCCGTACGTCGAACACGGAGCGGACCGCCGGGAGGTTCAACCGGGCCGCGGCGGTGACCCGAATAGCCGATGTCCCCGTGCGCGGCCGAGTCCCTACCGTCGGCCTTGCTCGGCCACGAGCGCGGAACCCGAGGAGACACCATGACCGCCGTCCGGCAGCCACCGGAGTTCCGCACCGCCGAGGACGTCACGCGCTGGTGCCACGCCGTCGTGGGCGCGGCGCTGCGCGCCGAGGTCGACCTGATGCCCACCTCGATGCGCCTGATCGCCGGCTACCACTTCGGCTGGGTCGACGAGCGCGGTGATCCGGACGTGGGTCGACCGGGCAAGGCGGTCCGCCCGTCGCTGGTCGTGCTCGCGGCGAAAGCCGTCGGCGGCAGCCCGGAGGCCGCGGTGCCCGCCGCGGTCGCGGTGGAGCTGGTGCACAACTTCTCCCTGCTGCACGACGACGTGATGGACCGCGACCCGGTGCGCCGCCACCGGCCCACGGCGTGGGCGGTGTTCGGTGAGGCGCCCGCGATCCTGGTGGGCGACGCCCTGCTGGCCATGGCGCCGAGGGCGCTGGCGCGGGGCACGACGCCGAACGCCGCCACGGCGTCGGAGTGGCTGACCGGGGCGGTACTCGACCTGTGCGAGGGCCAGCACGCCGACCTGGCGTTCGAGACCCGCACCGACGTCGGGCTCGACGAGTGCGTCCGGATGGCCGAGGGCAAGACCGGCGCGCTGCTCGGCCTGTCGTGCTCGCTCGGCGCGCTGGTGGGCGGGGCGACCCCGGAGCGGGCGGGGCGGCTGCGCGCCTTCGGGCGCCACCTCGGTCTGGCCTACCAGTTGGTCGACGACCTGCTGGCGGTCTGGGGCGACCCGGAGGTGACCGGCAAGCCGGTCGGCGCGGACCTCGTCAGCCGCAAGAAGTCGCTGCTGGTGGTGGCGGCGCTGGCCTCGGATACCCCGGCCGCCGCCGAACTGGCCGACCTCTACTCCCGCGACCGCGCGCCGGACCGGGACGAGGTGCCGAGGGTGACCGCGCTGATCGAACGCACCGGCGCCCGCGAGTGGGCCCGGTCACGGGCGGTGCAGGAGATGACCGAGGCCGCCGGGCACCTGGAGGCGGCCGACTGCGACCCGGCCACCTCGGAGACCCTGCTGGAGGTCGCGCGCAAGATCATCGGGAGGGACCGCTGACGGCCGTGGACCGGTCGGTTCGGAAATTTGCTCATTTCGTGACGAATCGATGAACCGGTCGGGCTGGGTGTCCGTATGCCTCGTCAGGAGACCCAGGAGGCCATGGATGCGCGCCCGCTTGCTCGTAGTCGCGGTGATCGGTTTGATGATGTCGTTGTCCGCTTGCTCGTCGCTGCTCGGTGAATCCGCGGCGGCCGGGGCGGGAGCGAACGACGCGGACATAGTGTTCCTCCGCGACATGCTGCCCCACCACCAGCAGACCCTGGAGATCAGCGGGCTGGTCGGCACGCGCTCCAAGAACGCCGCCGTGGTCGAGGTCGCCAACGCGATCACCGCCGAGGGCAGCGCCGAGATCGACAAGATGAACGGCTGGCTGACCGAGTGGAAGGTCGGCGTCACCGACAGCGGCCACAAGGCCCACGAGATGGTCGTGGCGCCGAAGGACGTGTCCGTGCTCGGCGGCTACACCGGCCCGCAGTTCGACAAGCAGTGGTCGCCGCTGATGGTCCGCCACCTCCAGGACGGCATCAAGATGGCGCAGGACGTCGAAAGCGCTGGTACGCACGCTGGCGTCAAGGCGCTGGCCAAGGAGATGATCACGGTCCAGACCGGCCTGGTCACGAAGATCGAGGGCACCGGAGCCGCTGCCTGACCCGGAACTGAAAAAAGTTCTGATCCGAGTTGAACCGCTCTCCGACGCCGTACGTAGGCTTCGGTGTCGGAGTTGTACGAGAACGGCGCGCAGCGGTTCACGACGAAGATGGGACCTGTCATGCGACCGATTCGCCGGACCACGTGGTCCAACCACGGGGACTTTACGAGTCAGTCGGGGGTGGAGGGGGTTTGAGACCCAACAAGCCGAACCCTCCTGTCCTGCTCACCACCTCGCACAAGGTGGCGCAAGGACGTCTGTCGGACTTCTCGGTCGGGGCCAGGGGGCTGGTGAGCGCCGCGCAGCGGTCGCCCGGCTGCCTCGGTGGCTCGATCTCGGGTTCGCCGGACGACGACCGGATCTGGCAGATCGTCTGCCGGTTCACGGACGAGGCCGCGGCGGACGCGTGGGCACGCTCGTCGTCCAACGCCCGCTGGGGCCGGTACATGCAGAAGTACTCGATGCAGATCGGCGTCACGTTCTCCAACGGCATCACGCCGCTCGACCAGTCGACCGCCCAGTCGATGTCGCCGGTCTACGCCGACGACGACGGCGAGTACGGCGTGGCCCAGCCGCCGAAGGGCAAGCGCCGCGTGGTGCTGGCGATCTTCGTGTTCGTCGTCTTCTTCGGGGCCGTGATCGTGGCGAACGGCATGGCCGTGAAGATGCTGCCGAACGTGCCGCCGCTGGTGCGCATCCTGGTGCTGTGCTTCGCGATGACCGGTCTGGCGGCCTGGGTGCTGCCGCCCCTGCTCGGCAAGAGCGGTGGCGGTGACGACGGTGGTGCTCCCGCCGAGCCCAAGCCGTCGCGCAAGCGGTCCAAGGCGCCGGAGATCAACACGCCGAGGACCCGCAGGCGCGCGCCGGAGGTCGACAGGCGCGGTCGTCGGGTCGAGTCGGAACGCGACCTCGTGCCCCCGCCCGCCCCGGCACCGGTGGCGGACCCGCCGAGGGGTGGCGGTGCCAGGCGCGGCAAGCAGGCGCCGCGGCCGATGCCCGCCAGCAGCACGCTGACGACGATCGAACCGGTCGGCCCGCCGCCGCAGAGCAGGCGCCGCGCCGAACGCCGTCCGGTCGCCGCCCAGCAGGCCGCCCAGCGCGGCGGCGGTGGACGGGGTGCTCAGCAGCGGACGCAGGAGCCGGTTCGCCTGCGGCCGTTGAACATCGACGCCACCGCGATGATGGAGGCACCGGCGCCCCCACCCGCGGCGGCGCCGCTGCCCGCTCCTCGGGGCGGGTTCTTCCCGACGTCGCCCCACAAGGAATCGCGGAACTAGTCCTTCGCGCACCCCGATGGCCCCGGACCTTGCCCAGCAAGGTCCGGGGCCATCGCGCTAGGTCCGAATGGTTAAAATTAGGGCTTGAATTAAGACCTGAACTTGGGTTGTCTTAGGGTGCCCGACCGATGCCCGCATCGGCACGCACCGCCTGGGGAGACGCCGACGTCCTCAGCGGGACCCCGGACGCCCCAAGGGGTTCGGGAGCGTGTCCGAGCGGGCACCGCGCGGGGCCGCCGATCACCACCCCTGCCGGCGGCCGTTCCCGAACACCTGTGAAAGGTCCCTGCATGAGCAGCGTCGCTCCCGGTGGAAAACGCAAGATCGTCCAATTCCTGGCCCTGCTGCTCGCGGGGTCCTTCGTCGTGCTGAGCCCCGCGCTGGGGCGGGTCGAGGCGCAGGCCGCGCCCGCGTTCAAGGTCCTCGCCTTCTACAACGGGACCTGGGACGCCGCCCACATCAACTGGGTCAAGGAGGCCAACACCCGGTTCCCGCAGATCGCGGCCCAGAACAACTTCACCTACACGTCCACGACCAACTGGAACATGCTCAACGCCAACGACCTGGCGCAGTACCAGGTCGTCATGTTCCTGGACGACGCGCCGACCGGTGCCGCGCAGCGCTCCGCGTTCCAGAACTACGTCGCCAACGGGGGCGGCTACTTTGGCTTCCACGTCTCGGCGTACACCGACAACGCGAACAACTGGCCGTGGTTCAACAACACATTCCTCGGCTCCGGCACGTTCCGCAGCAACACCTGGGGCCCGACCACCGCGGTGCTCAAGGTCGAGGACCGCACCCACCCGTCGACCGGCAGGCTGCCCGCGACGTTCACCTCCGCGGTGAGCGAGTGGTACTCCTGGAACAACGACCTGCGGAACAACTCGAACATCAAGATCCTGGCGTCGGTCGACCCGTCCAGCTTCCCGCTCGGCAGCGACCCGAACCAGCAGTGGCGCAGCGGCTACTACCCGATCATGTGGACGAACAAGAACTACCGGATGCTGTACGCCAACTTCGGCCACAACGCGATGAACTACGAGACGAACCAGGGCCTCTCGTCCACGTTCGACAGCGAGGTCCAGAACCGCTTCATCGTCGACGGCCTGCTCTGGCTCGGCGGCGCGACCTCCACGCCCCCCACCGACCCGCCCGGCGAGATCTCCCCGACCGCCTGGTACTCCGTGGCCAACCGCGGCAGCTCCAAGTGCGTCGACGCCCGCTCCGCAGGCACCGCCAACGGCACCGCGATCCAGCAGTACACCTGCAACTCCACCCTCGCGCAGCAGTACCAGTTCGCGCCCACCAGCGGCGGGTTCGTGCGCGTCAACAACCGCGGCAACGCCGCGCAGGTGATCGACGTGAGCAACACGTCCACCGCCGACAACGCCGCGCTGCACCTGTGGGCCTACGGCGGCGGCAACAACCAGCAGTGGCAGCCGGTCGCCGAGTCCGACGGCTACTTCCACTTCACCAGCAGGCTCAGCGGCAAGTGCCTGACCGTGCCGGGCGGGTCCGGCGCGGACAGCGTCCAGCTCGTGCAGTCGACCTGCAACGGGTCCGCCGCGCAGTCGTTCAGGCTGACCCAGCAGAGCTGACCGCGCGGGGAAGCCGCCCGTGCGCCACGAGCGGCTTCCCCGTCAGGTGAGCTTCCCCGCGGCCAGGTCGCGCAGCGCTTCCGCGCGCCGCTGGTCCATCGCCAGCTTGAAGTCGACCTCCACCCGCTCGCGCGCCCGTTCCGCCTCGGCGTCCAGTTCCCGCTGACGCGCCTCGGCCTTGGCCACGATCGTCCGCGCCTGCGTCCGCGCCACGCGGATCACCGACTCGCGTTCCGCCTCGATCTCCGCGCGCTGCCGCCGGGTGTCCTCACCGAGCCGGTCGTAGTGGGCGCGCAGCTTCGCCGCCGAGTCCTGGGCGGCCGTCCAGCAGGCCTGGGCGCGGTCGAGCACCGAGGTGGCCTCGGCCGTGGCCACCTCGACCATCACGGACAGGCGGAAGGGCAGCACCTCGGTGTCCAACGGCGTGCTGCACACCCGGTTGAGCTCGGCGCGGAGGGTCTTCGTCTCGGCCTGGGAGTGCTCGAGCATCTCGGCCAGGTGCTCGGCGCGGGCGGTGCAGGCGTCGCGGTCGGCAGCGAGGTCGCGCAGGTCGTGTTCGAGGTCGTGGACGTAGTCGTCGACCTCCTCGCGGTGGTAGCCGCGCCAGCTCAGGTCGAACCCCGTTCGCAGCGGCACCAGGTCCTCAACGCTGTGGACGCTCATCGGCTGCTCCTCCGCTCGTCACGACTCAGCCCTTTTCCGGTACTACGGATGGCGGGTGCGGCCGGTTCTGAGCAGACTGGATCCATCACGAGCACTTCGCGTGTCGACGAGGCCGCCGACGAGCTGTACGCCCTGCCGCCGTCGGAGTTCGTGGCTGCCCGCGCCCGGTTGGTGAAGGCCGCGGCGGACCAGGACGAGGCCAAGGCGATCGGCGCGCTGCGACGGCCGACCCAGGCCGCCTGGGCGGTCAACCGGCTGGTCCACTCCGGCGCGTCGCTGCTGGTGGAGGCGTTGGAGCTGGGTGAGCGGCTGCGGGACGCGCAGCGGCAACTGCACGGCAGCGAGCTGCGCCGGTTGGACCGCCGACGGCGGGAGCTGGTGACCGAGCTGACCGCGCTGGCCGCGGACCAGGCCGGGCTGACCGGCGAGGCGCTGACGCAGGTGAGGAACACGGTCACCGCGGCCATGGCGGACGCCGACCTGGCCGAGCAGGTGCGCGGCGGACGGCTGACGAAGGCGTTGGAGTACTCGGGGTTCGGGCCGCTGTCCGACGGGTCGCCCGTGCCCGACGACCTGTCCGCACGGCGTGAGCAGCGCCGGGAGCGGCGGTTGGCCGAGGCGCGGGAAGCCGTCGAGGAGGCCGGTGAGCGGGTCGACGGGTGCCGGGCGGAGGTCAAGACCGCCGGGGCCGAGCACGCGCGGCTGGTGCGGGAGCTGGACGACGTGCGGGCCGCGCTGAGGGCCGCCGAACGGGCCGCGCAGCAGGCGGGTCGGGTGCTGGAGAAGGCGCAGCAGCGGCTGGAGTCGGCCCAGGACGCCCGTGCGGCGGCCGAGGCCGCGGTGGAGGAGTTGCGGGGGTAGACCGCGGGCCGTCGAGGTGACGGCCCGCGGTGGTACTACCGACCCGGTGTCGTCAGCAGTGGTCGAACCGGTAGGCGCCGTTGCCGGGGCCCACGAGGTCGCGGTCCCGCAGCGTCGTGGTGGCCGGGGTGTCGGCGTCGCGGCAGACGTTCGCGAACGTGCCGCGGAGGTTGTCGGTGTACTCGACGTCCATCACGTGGGTCCCGTAGACGTCGCTGTAGGAGGAGCACTCCTCGTAGGCGTGGCACTCCTCGGAGAACGCGAAGTCGAAGCCGACCTGGGTGCGGGCGCGACGGCTCTCCTCAGCCGAGTTCTTCTGCCCGATCGCCAGGTTGAGCCCGTGGGCGCGCTGGGCCAGCAGGGTGGCGTAGGCGAGGTTGTTGTCGACGGTCAGCTTGCCCTTCGACCGGCTGTAGGAGTCGAGGTTGTCGATCTCCACGGCCTTGAACCCCTTCTGCGCGCAGAGTTGGATCGTGGCGCCGGTGATCTCCGCGAGCCTGGTCCGCTTGGCGCTGGTCGACGTGTCCAGCAGGAACTCGTCGGGCCACTCCGGGTCGATGATCGGGTTGCCCTTGGAGTCGGACAGCAGGAGGTCCTTGCGGTTCTTGAGCCAGAGGTCGCGTTCTCCCGGCTGGGTCTGGAACCCGTTGACGTAGCAGATGTTGTAGATGCCGGGCGCGGGCGTGGCGGTGCTGTCGCGCGTCACCAGCGTGACGCCCGCGGGGGGCGTGTAGGCGGCTCCGAGCTGGTAGTCCAGCACGGCGGGCACGGGTGGGAGTTGTACCTGTGCCGCGGCGGGCTGGGCTTGGGCGGCGGGGGCGGACAGGGCCACCACCGCGCAGGCCAGCGCCGCGTTCCTGAGTGCTGTGACCAGGGGTGTCATGGGGTGACATGCTCCTTAGTCGCTCATAGAATGTGCAGGGTTCTGAGCGATTAAACTACAACGCCGTCACGGTTGACCACCCCCAGTGACGATTCGACGCAGATGACGCAGGATGATCGTTCAAGCATCGTGGATGAACGAACGTGAGCTTTTACCCCGATTGTCTTGCCGTTATGAGCGGTTCTGCTCTAGCGTGACTCGCCTCAACCAAAACCAAGCACCAGCAGGAGGCCTCTATGACACAGGGGAGTGGACTGAGTCGGAGGGCGGCCCTGATCGGGTGCGCCCTGCTCGCTCTGACCGCCGCCTGCGGGGGTGCTCCCGGCGGCAGCGGCGGCGGTGACGGCAAGGTCGTCGTGTGGCACGGCTACACCGACCACGAGGCCGAGGCGCTGGGGAAGTTCGCCGACCGCTGGAACGCCGACCACCCCGACGGGCAGGTCGAGCTGGTGTTCAACGGGGGCAACGACAACGCGCTCCAGAAGACGTTGGCGTCGTTCGTCTCCGGCAACCCGCCCACCGTGGCCTACGAGTTCGGCTCCTCACTCTCCGGTCTCGCCGAACGGCCCCAGACGCAGGACCTGACGTCGACCGTCCGCGACGACAAGGACTTCGCCTGGGACGACCTGTTCGCCGCCGGTCGCGAGGCCTCGACCGTGAACGGCAAGGTCTACGGCGTCCCGGCGCTCGTCGACAACCTCTCGCTGGTGTACAACAAGAAGCTCTTCGACGACGCCGGGGTCGCCTACCCGACGGAGACGTGGACGTGGGACGACTTCCGGTCCGCGGCGGCGAAGTTGGCCAAGCCCGAGGAGAACCGGTACGGCTGGTCCTACACCAACGACGGCTCCGAGGACACGGTCTGGCGCTTCCTCGCCCTGCTCTGGCAGGCGGACGGCGACCTGCTCTCGCCCGACGGGAAGAAGGCCGCGTTCGACTCCGACGCGGGCAAGCAGGCCATGCAGTTGCTGCACGACATGGCCGTCGAGGACCGGTCCGTCTACCTCGACACCGGCGACCAGCAGTACGTCAACCTCTTCAACTCCGGCCGGATCGGGATGCTCTGGACCGGGCCGTGGGACCTGGGCGCCATCAACGAGGACGTGTCCTACGGCGTGCAGTACCTGCCGGGCAAGGTCACCCACGCGACGATCGCCGGGCCCGACACGTTCGTCGTGTTCGGCGAGAAGGGCAAGGCCGACGCGTGGCCGTTCCTGAAGTGGCTGCTGTCGCCCCAGATCCACCTGGAGTTCGCGATCGAGACGGGCCACCTGCCCATCCGCCAGTCCGAGCTGACCCTCCCGGACTACCCGAAGTTCGAGGAGAAGTTCCCAGGCAACAAGGTGTTCGTCGACAACCTCGCGAAGAACGTGCGGAAGGCCCGGCCCAACATCCCGCAGTACCCGAAGATCTCGCAGGCGCTCGGCACGGCGGTCCAGTCGGTGCTGCTGGGCCAGGCGCAGCCCGCTGACGCCGTGGCCGCCGCGCGCGCCGAGGTCGACCAGATCCTGGCGGGCTCGTGACCGCTGTGCTCGCACCGGTGCCACCGCCGCCGGTGCGGGAGCGGCGGCGGCCGGGCGCCCCCGCCCGCACGGCCGACCACCTCGCGGGCTGGGGGTTCGCCGCTCCGGCAGTGGTGCTGATCGGGCTGTTCGGGCTGGTGCCCGTGGTGTGGTCGTTCGTGCTCTCCTTCCAGCACACGGACCTCACGTCGCCCGGCACGTTCGCGGGTGGCGAGAACTACGCGAAGCTCGTCGCCGACCCGCTGTTCTGGGAGGCCGCCCGCCGGACCCTGCTGTACGCGGTGCTGTTCGTGCCGCTCACGATGGCGCTCGCGCTGCCGATCGCGGTGCTGCTCAACCAGAAGGTCCGCGGCATCACCCTCTACCGGATGGCCGTGTTCGTGCCTCTGGTGACCTCGACCGTCGCCACCGGCATCATCTTCGGCTGGCTGGCCAACCCGCAGTTCGGGCTCGTCAACGCGCTGCTGTCCGAGGTCGGCCTGCCGAAGCAGGGCTTCTTCCAGGACCCCGGCCAGGCGCTGTACGCGGTGGTCGCCATGACGGTGTGGGGCTGGCTCGGCTTCGCGGTGATCATCTTCCTGGCCGCGTTGCAGAACGTCCCCAAGGACCTGATCGAGGCCTCCGCGCTCGACGGGTGCGGACGGGTCCAGTCGTTCTGGCACGTGGAACTGCCGCAGGTCGCCCCCGCGTCCGGGTTCCTGCTGGTGTGGCTGACGATCAACGGCCTCCAGCTCTTCGACGCGGTCTACGTCACCACCAAGGGCGGCCCGCTGCGCGCGACCACCCTGCTCGTCTACCACCTGTACAACGAGGCGTTCGTCAGCTTCGACGGCGGCTACGCCGCGGCCATCGGGTGCGTGGTCTTCCTGGTGATCCTGGTGTTCACCGTCGTCCAGTTGCGGTTCAACCGCCGAACGTCGCACTTCGAGGTCCGATGACCACCCTCCGGTTCCGCCGTCCCAGCGCGCTGCACCTGGTCCTGCTGCCGCTGTCGCTCGTCATGGTCGCGCCGCTGGTGTGGATGGTGCTGGTGTCGTTCTCCACCCAGGCGGAGTCGCGGCGCTTCCCGCCCGGCCTGCCCAGCGGGCTGGAGTGGGGCAACTACGCCGCCGCCCTGCGCGACGCCCCGCTGGGGTCGTGGCTGGTCAACAGTTCCGTGGTGTCGGTCGTCTGCGTCGTCGGCAACCTGGTGCTCTGCTCGCTGGCGGGCTACGCCTTCGCGCGCGTCCGCTTCCTCGGGAGCCGGGTCGCGTTCGTGGCCATCCTCGCGACGCTCATGGTGCCGTTCCAGATCGTCATGCTGCCGCTGCTGATCATGGTCCGCTCGGTGGGGCTCACCGACACGCTCGGCGCGCTGATCGCGCCGAACCTCGCCACCGCGTTCGGCGTGTTCCTGATGCGGCAGTTCTTCATGACCGTGCCGCGGGAACTGGAGGAGGCCGCGCGGATCGACGGTGCGGGCAGGCTGCGGATCCTGGCGCAGGTGCTGCTCCCGCTGATGCGCCCGACCCTGGCCACGCTCGCCGTGCTGACGTTCCTCCAGACGTGGAACGACTTCCTGTGGCCGCTGATCGCCATCCAGAGCCCGGAGAGCATGACCGTCCAGATCGGACTCCAGAGCTTCCAGGGCGCCCACACGACGAACTGGCCGAAGCTCATGGCGGGGACGGTGCTCAGCCAGTTGCCCGTGCTGATCGTGTTCTTCGTGGCGCAGCGGTTCTTCGTGCGGTCCGTGGCCTCCGTGGGCATCAAGTAGCCGCACCCGACCAGGCCGGGACGGGCACCGTGCCCCGTTCCGGCCTTCGGCATGCCTTGACCAGGGAAAACGAGCCTTACCCATCAAACGCTCAGGCTTATTGCTTGGTTGTGAGCGATCGTGCTAGAAAGCTTTCATGCGCGCACAGCCCCAGCCCGGACAGCTCCACACCGCGAGCGAGATCGCCACCCAGCCCGCCTGCTGGCGTCGAGCGGTCGAGGTGGCCGCCGCGCCCGCGACCGCCGCGGCCCTGCCCCAGCGGGGCGAGCGCGTCGCCGTGATCGGGTGCGGCACGTCGTTGTTCATGGCGCAGGCCTACGCCCGGCTGCGCGAGGACGCGGGCCACGGCGAGACCGACGCGTTCGCCGCGTCGGAACTGCCCGCGGGCCGCGTCTACGACCGCGTCCTCGCGCTCACCAGGTCGGGCACGACCACCGAGGTCATCGAGGTGCTCGACCGGCTGCGAGAGGACTCGCCCGCGCTGCCGACGACGGCCGTCGTGGCCGATCCGGACACCCCGGTGGTGGCGCTGGCGGGCGCCGTCGTCGTGCTCGACTTCGCCGACGAGCGGTCCGTCGTGCAGACGCGGTTCGCCACCACGGCCGTCGCGCTGCTGCGCGCCCACCTCGGCGAGGACCTGGACCAGGCCGTCGCGGACGCCGAACTGGCGCTGGAGGAGCCGCTGCCCGCCGGGGTCGCTCAGAGGGAGCAGTTCACATTCCTGGGCGGCGGGTGGACCACCGGGCTCGCCGCGGAGGCCGCGCTGAAGATGCGCGAGGCGTCCCTGAGCTGGACCGAGTCCTACCCGGCCGCGGAGTACCGGCACGGCCCCATCGCCATCACCGACGACCGCTCGGCGGTGTGGGTGCTCGGCACGCCGCCCGAGGGCCTCGACCGGCAGGTCGGCGCCACCGGGGGCCTGTGGGTCGCGCGGGACCGGGACCCGCTGGCCGAACTCGTCTCCGTCCACAGGCTGGCCGTGGAGGTCGCGCTGGGCAAGGGGCTCAACCCCGACACCCCGCGCCACCTGACCCGGTCGGTCATCCTGCGCAGCACGGCCTGATCGCCGTGCGGACGCTCACCGTTACGCTCAACGCGGCCCTCGACGTGACGTACCCGGTCGACCGGCTCGCCGCGGGCGCCACCCACCGGGTCGGCGACCCCGCCGTCCGGGCTGGCGGCAAGGGCGTCAACGTCGCCAGGGTCCTGCGGCGCCTCGACGTGGCGGTCGTCGCGACCGGGCTGGCGGGCGGCTGCTCCGGCGCGCTGCTGCGGGCCGACCTCGTGGCGGCGGGCGTTCCCGAGGCGATGTTCCCGATCGAGGGGGAGACCCGGCGAACCGTGGCCGTGGTCGAGCGGTCCGGCGAGGCCACGATGTTCGCCGAACCGGGGCCGTCGGTGACGGCGGAGGAGTGGGCCGGGTTCGTCCGGCACTACCGCGACCTGCTCGCCGGGGTCGACCTCGTGGTGCTGTCCGGTTCGCTGCCGAGGGGAGTGCCGCCGGACGCCTACGCCACCCTCGTCCGGGCGGCCGACGTCCCGGTGCTGCTGGACGCCGACGGACCGCCGCTGGCGGCGGGCGCCGCGGCCGGACCGGCGGTGATCACGCCGAACCGGCTGGAACTCCGCGCGGCCACGGGCTCCGGCCCGCTGTCGCTGGGCGCGGACGCCGCCGTGGTGTCCGACGGCCCGGCCGGGATGACGGCCTACACCCGCGGCGGGGTGTGGACCGCCGAGCCGCCCGAGCGGGTCGTCGGCAACCCGACCGGCGCCGGGGACGCCGCCGTGGCCGCGCTGGTCGCCTGCTGGCACCTGCCGTGGCCCGAACGGCTGGCGAACGCGGTCGCGCTGTCGGCCGCCGCCGTGCGCTCCCCGCTGGCCGGGGACTTCGACCAGGACTTCTACGAGAGCCGCAAGGCGTCCGTTCTGCCGCGACGAGTCACCGAGGACTAGAAGATGCCATTGGTTCCGCTCCGGGAGTTGCTCGGCGGGTCCGCGCCCACCGCCGCGTTCAACGTGATCCAGATCGAGCACGCGGAGGCCATCGCCGCCGCCGCGGACGAGACGGGAGCGCCCGTGGTGCTCCAGATCAGCGAGAACGCCGTCCGCTACCACGGTTCGCTCGCCCCGATCGGCCGGGCGGCGCTCGCCATCGCCGACGCGGCGGCGTCGCCCGTGGCCGTGCACCTCGACCACGCGACATCGGAGGACCTGATCCGCGAAGCCGTGGACCTGGGGTTCGGCTCGGTGATGTTCGACGGGTCCGCGCTCGGGCACGACGAGAACGTCGCCCGCACGGCCGAGGTGGTGCGCCGGTGCCACGGCCGCGGCGTCGCGGTCGAGGCCGAACTGGGGGAGATCGGCGGCAAGAACGGCGTGCACGAACCGGGGGTGCGCACCGATCCCCACGAGGCCGCCCGGTACGTCGAGGCGACCGGGGTCGACGCGCTCGCCGTGGCGGTCGGCTCGTCGCACGCGATGCTGACCCGCGACGCGACCCTGGACTTCGACCTGATCGCCCTGCTGCACGCCGCGGTTCCCGTGCCGCTGGTGCTGCACGGCTCGTCCGGGGTGTCCGACGAGCACCTGGCCGAGGCGGTCCGCGCGGGGATGCGGAAGATCAACATCGCCACCCAGTTGAACAAGTACTTCACCGCGGCGATCAGGGCCGGGCTCGTCGACGACCCGGTGCTCGTCGACCCCCGGCGCTACCTGGGCGCCGGCCGGGAAGCCATGACCGCCGAGGTGGCTCGGCTCATCCGCGTGCTGGAAGGTCGGTAATGGTCACCATCTCGTTCGTCGGCGCGGGCTCCGTCGAGTTCACCCGCCAGCTCCTCCGCGACCTACTGACGTTCCCCGACCTCCCCGACCTGACCATCTCCCTGCACGACATCGACGCCGAACGGCTCGCGGTCGCCGAGGCGCTGGCCCGCCACACCGCCGAGCTGGTCGGGGCGAAACCCCGCGTCCTCTCCTCGTCGTCCCGCCGCGCGGCGCTCGAAGGCGCGGACTTCGTGGTCAACATGGTCGCGGTCGGCGGGCACGCCGCCACCCTGACCGACTTCGACGTGCCCGAGTCGTTCGGGATCAGGCAGACCATCGGCGACACGCTCGGCATCGGCGGCATCTTCCGGGCCCTGCGCACGTTCCCGCTGCTCGACGGGCTGGCCGCGGACGTGCTCGCGGTGTGCCCGGACGCCTGGCTGCTCAACTACACCAACCCGATGGCGATGAACCTCCAGTACCTCGCCGCCACCGCGCCGCGGGTGAAGGCCGTCGGGCTGTGCCACTCCGTCTACTGGACCGTCCGCGACCTCAGCGCGCTCGTCGGGGTGCCGCACGAGGAGGTCGACGTCCTGTCCGCGGGCGTCAACCACCAGGCCTGGATCCTGCGCTGGGAGCACGAGGGCCGCGACCTCTACCCGGCGCTGGACGCCGCCATCGCCGCCGACCCCGAGCTGGCCCGGCGGGTGCGCGTCGACCTGTACCGCAGGCTCGGCCGCTACCCGACGGAGACCAGCGAGCACTCGTCGGAGTACGTGCCCTGGTACCTGCGGCACGACTCCGAGGTCGAACGGCTGCGCATCCCGGTGCGCGACTACGTCGGGATCAGCGCGGCGAACCTCGCCGAGTACCAGGGGCTGCGCGACCGGATCGCCGGGGGCGGCTCCCCGCTGCCGGTGCCGGACGAGGACGCCGTCGAGTACGCCCCGCAGGTCGTGCACAGCCTGGTGACCGGCACGCCCCGCACCATCCAGGTGACCACCGCCAACCACGGCCTGATCGACAACCTGCCCGCCGGAGCGGCCGTGGAGGTGCCCGCGACGCTCGACCGGCTCGGCGTGCACCCGCACCACGTCGGCGCGCTCCCGCCGCAGCTCGCCGCGCTCAACCGGAGCTTCCTGAACGTGGTCGAGCTGACCGTGGCCGCGGCGGTGGAGGGCGACCCCGCCCACGTCCGGCACGCCGCGATGAGCGACCCGGCGACCGCCGCGGCCCTCACCCTCGACCGGATCTGGGACCTGTGCGCGGCGATGACCGCCGCGCACGGCGACCTGCTGCCGCCCGCCCTGCGAGCGGAGGTGCGATAACGCGCACGAGCCGTGCGTGCTTCGACCTGAAAAGCGATCGTACGGGCATCCTCCATGAACTATGGTGAGCGAATGCGTCAGCAACAACGGCTTTCCGCCATCCTCGAACGGTTGGCGGACACCGGTTCCGTGAGCGTGGTCGACCTCTCCAGCGACCTGGGGGCGTCCGTCGCCTCGATCCGGCGCGACCTCCAGTCGCTGGAGGAGCAGCAGTTGCTCAAGCGCACGCACGGCGGCGCGATAGCGGCCGAGGTCATCTACGAGCTGCCGATGCGCTACCGGGTCGGCCGCCGCGAGCAGGAGAAGCGGCAGATCGCCGAGGCGGCGGCCCAGCGGGTCGACGAGTCCGTGCACTCGGTCGGCCTCAACGGCGGCACCACGACCACCGAACTGGCCCGGCTGCTCGCCACCGGCCGTTCGCTGAAGGTCGTGACGAACGCGCTCAACATCGCCGCGGACCTCTCCGTCCGCCCCATGATCGACCTGGTGGTCACCGGCGGCGGCGTCCGCCCGGAGACCTACGAGCTGGTGGGCCCGATCGCCGACCGCGCGCTGGCGGGCATCAGCCTCGACGTGGTGTTCCTCGGCGTCGACGGCATCGACGTGCGCGGCGGCATCAGCACGCACGACTCGGTGGAGGCGCAGACCGACCACTGCCTGATGAAGACCGCCGACCAGGTGGTCGTACTGGCCGACGGCTCGAAGATCGGCAAGCGGGCGTTCTCCCGGATCGCCGACATCAGCGAGGTCACCGTCGTGATCACCGATTCGAGCGCGTCCCCCGAGGGCGTCGACCGGCTCCGCGCGGCGGGCGTGGAGGTCGTGGTCGTCTGAGCGCGGTCAGCCACCTCCCTTGATGTTGTTCAGCGCGATCTCGGCGACCTGCTTCGACACCGCGCACGGCGTCGCGTAGTCGGCGGAGGTCTCGTCGTCCACGTCCACCTGGATCTCGAACGCGGCCTCGTCGGCGATGCCGACCACGGTCGCGCAGGTGCCCGTGGTGCCCTCTCCGGTGTCGCGGTCGACGGCCGGGTAGGCGGCGACCTCCGTCGGCCGGAAGTAGGGGAAGGCGCCCTTGGCGGCGTACACCCGCGCCAGGCCCTGCGACTCGCCGAACAGCGAGATGCCGATGGTCGTGGCCTTGGACGAGCCGTCGCTCCACCGGCAGCGGCCCGCGAACTGCTCGGGGTCCGGTGTGCCGGGCCCGCTGATGCCCAGCGAGTCGAGCTGGTCGACGCCGAAGACCCGGCAGGGCTTGCCGGTGAACTTCGCCAGGCTCAGCGGCGGCACCTCCAGCTTCGGCACGTCGCCCTTCGGCGCGGCGGTGGACGCGGACGTGCAGGCGGACAGAGCGCCCGCCGCGGTCACGATGATCGCGAGGTTCGCGAACTTCACGGCTCTCACCTCCGGGTGGTCCCGCTCAGTCCTACGGATCGGGCCGGTCCGCGGTTCAGCACCGGTACCCGCGTGTCGGGGACGGTGGTTTCCCCTGGCGGCGCACGGGGAACACAGGGGTGTTCGGCGACGGCGGGCCCGACCGGGTGTGTGGTCGTCGTGAGCGGACCGGAGTCGCGCGGGTGCTCGCCGTGGTCGCGCGCGGGCACCGGCGGGGTTCCCGACCGGGGAACGGGCGGACTTGTGCCCTGGTGGTTCGGAAAACTGTCGGACCCTCCGGATAGTCTCCCGGTACCGCCCATCGCAAGCGCGTCCGCAATCCACGACCGGGAGATTGACCCTGTGACTGCCGAGACCCTCTACGGGGCCGATGACCTGACACACCTGGAGGGTCTGGAAGCGGTCCGCAAACGACCCGGCATGTACATCGGGTCGACCGACAGCCGCGGCATCAACCACCTCTTCACCGAGGTCGTCGACAACTCCACGGACGAGGGCATCGCGGGCCACGCCTCGCGGATCGTCGTGACCCTGCACGCCGACGGCAGCGTCCAGGTCGACGACGACGGCCGCGGCATCCCCACCGGCGTGCACGCGAAGTCCGGTCTGTCCGGTGTTGAGCTGGTGCTGACCAGGCTCCACGCGGGCGGCAAGTTCGGCGGCTCCGGCTACAAGACCTCCGGCGGTCTGCACGGCGTCGGCGCGTCCGCGGTCAACGCTCTGTCGCACCGGTTCGACGTGACGGTGAAGCGGGACGGCAAGGTCCACCAGATGTCGTTCGCGCACGGCGTCCCGGCGGTGTTCGACGGCCCCGGCCCGAAGGCGCCGTCCACCCGCCAGTCCGGGTTGCAGATCACCGGCAAGATGAAGCGCGGTGAGTCGACCGGCACGTCCATCCGGTACTGGTACGACGCCCGGTACTTCGAGAACGGGTCGTCGCTGGACGTCGAGGCCGTCCGCGCGAAGCTGCGCAACACCGCGTTCCTGGTGCCCGGCGTGACGTACGTCCTGCGCCACGCGATCGAGGACTCGATCGGCGAGGAGACGTTCCACTACCCCAACGGCCTGGCCGACATGGTCGACTTCCTCGCCCCGGCGGGCGACAAGGCCGTGTCCGGCACGCTGCTGGTCAACGGCGCGGGCACCTACCAGGAGAACGCGGCCGACCAGAACGGCGTCATGCGGTCCAAAGTGGAGCGCCAGGCCGAGGTCGAGGTCGCGCTCCGCTGGGGCACCGGGTACGAGCGCTCGGTCGAGTGCTTCACCAACACGATCCGCAACGTGCACGGCGGCACCCACCGCCGCGGCTTCGACCGCGCGGTCGTGAAAGCCCTGCACGACGCCATCTCCAAGACCCGCGGCCTGCTCAAGGCCAAGGAGGACATGCCGACCCTGGATGACGTCCTGGAGGGCATGACCGCCGTCATCCACGTCCGCATCCCCGAGCCGCAGTTCACCTCGCAGACCAAGGACGAGCTGTCCACCGCGGGCATCGTCAAGGTCATCCAGGCCGTGGTGGAGAAGCACGTCCGGGAGTGGACCGAGGACAAGAAGACCAAGATGGAGGCGAAGGTCGTCCTCCAGAAGGTCGTCGACGCCTCGCGCGTCCGGCTGACCCAGAAGCAGCAGAAGGACGCGGCCCGCCGCAAGACCGCGCTCGAAGGCGCGTCCATGCCGCCGAAGCTGGTCGACTGCCGCGCGACGGGCGTGTCCCGCAGCGAGCTGTTCCTGGTGGAGGGCGACAGCGCGCTCGGCTGCTTCACCGGCGACACGATGGTCGCGATGGCGTTCGGCCGCCCGAGGTCCTTCGCCGACCTCGTCGCGGACTGGGCGTTCGGCATCACCCACTACGGCTACGCGACGGACGAGGACGGCCACGTCGTCGTGGCCCCGCTGCTGGAGCCGCGGCTCACCCGCTTCCTGGCGCCGCTGGTCCGCGTGACGCTCGACAACGGCGAGGCGGTCCGGTGCACCCCGGACCACCTGTTCCGGCTGCGCGACGGCTCGTACCGCCGCGCGGACGAACTCGTCGTCGGCCAGTCGCTGATGCCGCTGTACCGGTCCTCGTCCATCGTGGACGGGGCGCGGCCGGTGTGGATGAACGACACCGAGATCTGGGCGCTGCCCCGCCTCGACTCGCACCCGTCGCTGTCCGGCACGCTCGACGCGCCGGGCGACGGCCGCGCGCCGGTCAACCACCAGGTCCAGTCGGTGGAGGTGCTGGAGGAGGTGGCGGACGTGTACGACCTCACCGTCGAGCACCACCACAACTTCGCGCTGGAGACCGGCGTGTTCGTGCACAACAGCGCCCGCATGGCGCGGGTGTCGGAGTACCAGGCGCTGCTGCCGCTGCGCGGCAAGATCCTCAACGTGCAGAAGGCGAGCCTGGGCGACACGCTGCGCAACGCCGAGATCGCCTCGATCGTCCAGGTGCTCGGCGCGGGCACCGGCCGCACGTTCGACCTGGCCGCGATGCGCTACGGCCGGGTGATCCTGATGGCGGACGCGGACGTCGACGGCTCGCACATCCGGACGCTGCTGATCACGCTGTTCGCCAAGTACATGCGCCCGGTGATCGAGGACGGGCGGCTGTACGCGGCGATGCCGCCGCTGCACAAGGTCGTGACGAAGGGCCGCAACCCGGAGACCCGGTTCACGTTCACCCAGCGCGAGATGGAGCAGACGGTCGCCCGGCTGGAGAAGCAGGGCAAGCAGATCGTCACCCCCGTGCCCCGGTTCAAGGGCCTCGGCGAGATGGACGCGGACGAGTTGTGGGACACCACGATGAACCCGGCCACCCGCTCCGTCCGCCGCATCACCATCGACGACGCCGAAGCGGCGGAGTCGGCGCTGGAACTGCTCATGGGCGAGAAGGTCGAACCGCGCCGCGCGTGGCTCGTGGAGTCGTCCTCGCGCGTCGACCAGTCCGCGATCGACCTCTGACCACCACACACCCGCAGAGAGAGCTCCCAGTCATGGCACGCCGCAAAGGCCCGACGACCAAGGTCGACCCCTCCGCCTTCGACCAGGCGGGCGCGACCGTGGTCGACAACCCGCTGAAGGTCGAGATCGAGGACTCCTACCTGGAGTACGCGTACTCGGTCATCCACTCGCGCGCCCTCCCGGACGCGCGGGACGGCCTCAAGCCGGTGCACCGCCGCATCCTGTACTCGATGAACGAGCAGGGCTACCGGCCGACGCACGCGTACGTGAAGTCGGCCCGCGTGGTCGGCGACTGCTTCGTGCGCGGCGCGCTGGTGTCCACGCCGGAGGGCCTGCGCCCGATCGAGGCCATCGGGGTCGGCGACCTCGTGCTCGACCCGGCGGGCGTGCCGGTCCCGGTCGTGGAGGCGTACGAGAACCCGGCGTCCGAGCTGGTCCGCGTCACGTGGGCGACCGGGCAGACCATGGTCGTCACGCCGGGCCAGCGCTTCCGCACCCTCAACGACGACCTGACGCCCGGCTGGACGGCCGCCCGCGACCTCGCGGGCAAGCTCACCGCCGGGTACGGCAGCGCCCGCTGGGCCGCCGCGGCCCCGAGCACGGAGGCGCTCCCGTACGTGCGGGCGCTGGTCCTCGCGGCGGGCAGGGTCGTCGAGGGCGCCGCGGTGGTCTCCTCCGCCGACAGCACCGTGATCGACATCGCCCACGGCTGGGCGATCGGCGCCGATGTCGAGACGACCCGCGAGAAGCACGAGGACCCCGAACTCCACGTCCTCACCATCCCCGGCCTGGGAGCGACCGACGTCGCCGAGGTGCTGGCCGACCGCTCCACCTGGCTCCCGTTCCTCGCGGGCCTCCTCGACGCCGCGGGCTCCGCGTCCGCGCACGGCGTCGTCCTGCCCGCCGCCGCCCGCCCGTTCCTCGCCGACCTGGGCATCCGCGCCACGAACCACGAACCCGACCTCCTGGTCACCGGCGCCGACGCCGCCGCACTCGCGCAGGCGCTGCTCCCGTGGGCCCGCACCGAAGGCCTGCGCGCCGTCCCGCCCCAGGCCACCACCCGCCCGTCCCTGCTGCCGGGCCTGTCGCTCACCGGCGTCCGCACGGTCGAACCGGTCACCCGCGACACGACGTACGACATCCAGGTCGGCACGACCGAACACGCGTTCGTCGTCGAGGGCCAGGTGGTCCACAACTGCATGGGCAAGTACCACCCCCACGGCGACACGGCCATCTACGACGCGATGGTCCGCCTGGCCCAGGACTTCTCCCTGAACACCCCGCTGGTCGACGGGCACGGCAACTTCGGTTCCCCGGACGACGGACCGGCCGCGTCGAGGTACTGCGTCGTCGGTGATACCCGTATCCGCCTCGCCGACGGTTCGAGCTCACGCATCGCCGACCTGGTGAACCTGCCCGCGGACGCCGAGGCGGACGCCGACTTCGAGGTCCTCGACAAAGACGGCAAGGCCGTTCGGGTCGACAAGGTCTTCAACTCGGGCGTCCACCCGACGCTGCGAATCCGCACCAAGGCGGGCTTCTCCATCCGGGGCAGTGAGAACCACCTGGTCCTGTGCCTGGAAGCGCCGATGGGGGTGCCGCTGTTCCAGTGGCGGAGGTTGGACGAGGTCCAGCCGGGCACCGTGGTGTGCGTCGCGCGGAACGCCTGGTCGGAAGTCATCCCGACGGCCAGGGAGTACATGCTCGGCGTGCTCGGTGGCGCCTGGGTCTCCGAGGGGTGGGCCGGCGACGACCGCGCGGGCTTCAACAACACCGACGAGCACTACTTCGGCGAGGTGTTGCACGCCTACGACCAGGTGGTAGGCGGCCGGCGCTACGTTTCGGAGCGTCACACCCGTCAGGACCGCAAGCGGATCCACGAACTCGACGTCCAGGACTACGCCGGTGGCATGGAGGCCTTCCGCGCCAGCCCGCTGGCGGAGTTCATCGGTCACCAGGCTCGGGACAAGTTCGTCCCCGAGTTCGTGTGGAACGGGGGCTGGGGCGTCAAGCGGGCATTCCTGATGGCCGCGTTCGAAGGTGACGGCGGCGTCCGCGACGCCAAGAACGGTTTCACCGTCCAGTACTCCACGTACAGCGAACGCCTGGCGAACGAGATGCACGAGATGCTCGCCGAGTTCGGCGTCATCGCGCAGCACCGCGAGTACACCCGCGCGAGCGGTGCGGTGGAGCGGCGCCTCGTCATCTCCGGTCTTCGCAACGTCCGTGCGTTCGTCTCCCGCGTCGGGTTCCTGAAGACGAAGCAGGCGAAGGTGCAGGACCTGCTCCAGCGTTCGCCTCTGCGTCCGCATCGCCTGAGCCAGGACAGCGTTCCGTTCGTCGCCGACTTCGTTCGCGGCGCGCTCGACTTCGACCGCCGCGGTAGTGGCCGCAAGTGGCTCACGCAGCACAACTTCGACCGCGTCGAACGCTGGGAGACCGAACGCCTCCGGATCATCGACCGGATCAAGGATCCGGAGATCCTGGCGACGATCCTGCCGATCATGGACTCCGGCTACCGGTTCGAGGCGGTGACCGAGGTGGAGTCGTGCGATCCGGCCGAGGTCTACTCGGTCCGGGTCGACTCGGAGGACCACTCGTTCCTCGCGGGCGGGTTCGTGAACCACAACACCGAGGCCCGCATGTCGCAGGCCGCGATGTTGCTCGTCGGTGAGCTGGGCGAGGACACGATCGACTTCCGGCCCAACTACGACGGGTCGTTGCAAGAGCCGTCGGTGTTGCCCGCGGCGTTCCCGAACCTGCTGGTCAACGGCACCTCGGGCATCGCGGTCGGCATGGCGACGAACATGATCCCGCACAACCTGGGCGAGGTCGTGGCGGCGGCGCGGTGGTTGATCACGCATCCGACCGCGACGCTCGACAAGCTGATGGAGTTCGTGCCAGGCCCCGACCTGCCGACCGGTGGCGCGCTGCTGGGGCTGGACGAGGTGCGCAAGGCGTACGAGACCGGTCGCGGGGTCGTCCGGATGCGGGCGAAGGTCGAGATCGGGCCGTTGGAGGGCAGTCGGGGCAGGCAGGCGATCACGGTCACCGAGCTGCCGTACGGGGTCGGGTCCGAGCGGATCATCGAGAAGATCACCGACGAGGTGAACAAGTCCAAGCGGCTGTCCGGCATCGCGGACGTCAAGGACCTCACCGACCGCGAGAACGGCATCCGGCTCGTCGTCGAGTGCAAGGTCGGCGTGAACCCGCAGGCGCTGCTGGCCGACCTGTACCGGCTGACGCCGATGGAGCAGTCGTTCGGCATCAACAACCTGGTGCTGGTCGAGGGCCAGCCGCAGACGCTGGGGCTGAAGGCGCTGCTGGAGGTGTTCCTCGCCCACCGGTACGACGTGGTGACGCGGCGGACGAAGTTCCGCCGCCGCAAGCGCGAAGACCGGCTGCACCTGGTCGAGGGCCTGCTCAAGGCCCTGCTGGACATCGACAAGGTGATCAAGCTGATCCGCGACAGCGAGAACGCGCAGGCGGCGAAGGACAGCCTGATGGCGCGGTTCAAGCTGTCGGAGATCCAGGCGACGTACATCCTCGACACGCCGCTGCGCAGGCTCACCAAGTTCGACCGGATCGAGCTGGAGGGCGAGCAGGAGCGGCTGAGCGCCGAGATCGCCGAGCTGACCAGGATCCTCGACGACGAGTCGGTGCTGAAGAAGCTCGTGTCGACCGAGCTGGCCGCGGTGGCGAAGGACCTGACGGCCGAGCGGCGCACGTCGCTGATCGACGGCGACCTGAAGGAGGTGCTGGCGGCGTCCAAGCCCGCCGGGCCGCTGGAGGTCGCGGACGACCCGTGCCAGGTGATCCTGTCGGCGACCGGGCTGGTCGCGCGGACCGCCGCCGAGTCGGAGGAGGCGTCGGAGGCCAAGCGCCGCAAGGGCCGCACCCGGCACGACGCGGTGGCCGCCGTGGTCCACTCGACGGCCCGCGGCCAGATCCTGCTGGTGACGAACCTCGGCCGGGCGTTCAAGACGGACGTGCTGCCGCTGCCGGTGCTGCCGGAGCAGATCGGCACGGTGTCGCTGAGCGGCGGCATGGCCGCGAGTGAGCTGCTGCCGCTGGAGAAGGGCGAGAAGGTCGTCGGCATCGCGCCGCTCGGCGAACCCGACCCGACGTCACCGGGCTTGGCGATCGGCACGCGGCAGGGCGTGGTGAAGGTCTGCGCGCCGGAGTGGCCGGTGCGGTCGGACGAGTTCGAGGTCATCAGCCTCAAGGAGGGCGACGAGATCGTCGGCGCCACCTGGCTGACCGACGGCACGGAGACGCTCGCGTTCGTCACGTCGGACTCGTCGCTGCTGCGGTACGCCGCGTCGCTGGTCCGGCCGCAGGGCCTCAAGGGCGGCGGCATGGCCGGGATCAACGTGTCGGCGGACGCGCGGGTGGTGTTCTTCGGGGCGGTCCGCACGGATGACGAGACGCACGGCGAACCGATGGTGGTGACGTCGAGCGGGCAGAGCGTGAAGGTGACACCGTTCAGCGAGTACCCCGCGAAGGGCAGGGCGACCGGCGGTGTCCGGTCGCAGCGGTTCGTGCGCGGCGAGACCGGGCTGGTGCTGGCGTGGATCGGGTCGCGGCCCGCGGGGGCGTCGAAGAACGGTGTGCCGGTGGAGTTGCCGGAGGTGGACCAGCGGCGCGACGGGTCCGGTGCGCCGCACCCCGGTCCGGACGTCGTGGGGCACGTGATCGAGCGGGGCTGAGCCGGGAGGCGTGGGATGGGCCGGATCAACGACGTCGGCGGGATGCACGGGTTCCCGCCGATCGAGCGGGAGCTGGACGAGCCGCCGTTCCACGCCGACTGGGAGGCGCACGTGTTCGCGATGAACCGCGCGCTCATCGGTCGCGGGGTGTACAACCTGGACGAGTTCCGCGACGCCGTGGAGCGGTTGCCCGCGGCGGAGTACCTGGCGGCCTCGTACTACGAGCGGTGGTTCCGGGCCATCACCGCGCTGCTGGTCGCGAAGGGCGTGTGCACGGCCGAGGAGGTGGCCGGTGGCTGACCTGTTCGCGCCGGGGGACCGGGTTCGCGCCACGTCCGTGGACCCGCCGCACCACACCAGGGCGCCTCGCTACGTCCGCGGGGCGGTCGGGACGGTCGTCGAACGCGAGGGCGTGTTCCCCCTGGCCGACGACCGCGCTCGCGGACTGCCGTCAGCGCCCGAGGCCGTGTACGCGGTCCGGTTCGCCGCGCGGGAGCTGTTCGGGGAAGGCGACCACGACGTCACCGTGGCGCTCTGGGAGAGCTACCTCCGGGCGGTGTCCTGATGGGCGGGGACCACGGCGGCGCGGCCGCCTCGCTGGCGGCTCGGGTCCGGCACGTGGAGGCCCTGCTGGAGCAGCGCGGGCTGGTGGACCCGCTGGAGCTGGACCGCGCGCTGGAGGCGTTCCTGGCTCGGGCGAACCCGGACAACGGGGCTCGGCTGGTCGCCAGGGCGTGGGTGGACCCCGGTTTCCGCGCCCGCCTCCTGCTGGACGGCAACGCCGCCATCGGGGAGGTGGGGGTCTCCATGGGCGGTGGGTTGCAGGAGCAGCGGCTGAAGGTCGTGGAGAACACCGCGACGACGCACAACGTGGTCGTCTGCACCCTGTGCTCCTGCTACCCGGTCGCGCTGCTGGGGCCGTCGCCCACCTGGTACAAGAGCGAGGCCTACCGGTCGCGGGTGGTCCGCGATCCCCGGTCCGTGCTGGCCGAGTTCGGCTTCGCCCTGCCGGACGCCGTGGCGATCACGGTGTGGGACGCCAGCGCGGAGACCCGGTACCTGGTCGTCCCCCGGCGACCCGAGGGGACCGAGGGGTTGGACGAGCGCGCGCTGGCCGACCTGGTGACCCGCGACGGGCTGATCGGCGTGGCCGCGGTCTGACGCCGCTCGGGAACAGCACGACGGCCGGACCCCTGGTGGAGTCCGGCCGTCGGGACCGTACCGCTGCTAGCCCGTGACCTGGACGTCGATCATCCACTGCCCGTTCTGCTGGACCAGCGTGTACACGTGGTTCTCGGACTCGTTGCCGTTGTACGTGACGGTCGCCGTGACGGTGTTCGGCCCCTGCTCGACGACGTTGCCCACCGTGGCGGAGTTCTGGCTCCAGAAGAACGTGTAGTCGTCGAAGGACTTGGCCCTGGCCTGCTTGAACTTCTCCGTCAGCCGGGCGTACGACGCGGCCTTGTCGGTCTGCAAGACCGCGTAGTAGTCCACGATCGCCTGCGCGGCGGTGGGTGCCGCGGGCGGCGGGGTCGTCGTGGTCGTGGTCGGCGCCGCGGCGGAGGACGAGGCCGTCGTGGTGGTGGCACCGGACTGGGTGGTTTCCGCCGGTGGCTGTTCGCCTGCCTGGCTGGTCGTCGTCAGGACCGTGGACCCGCTCGGGTTGCCGGACTGCCCGTTCTGGTCCGGTTTGTCGCGGTTGGCGTACAGGAACGCCGCCCCCACGACGGCGAGCAGCAGCACCGTGGCGCCGATCAGGCCGAAGATGGCCCGCTTCCGCCGCTTCTCCTCGTCCTCTGTGGACGGTGAGGGCGGTTCGGACGGTTCGGGTGGCGTGGACGGCGCGACCGGTGGCGGAACGGGATCGGTCGACTCGGCGGGCGTCGAGGCCGACGCCGCGGCCGGGGCCGGGACCTCCTCCACCAGGGTCGGCGTCGGCTCGGAGATCTCGCTCAGCACGGCCAGTTCCTCGGCGGCCTCGGCCATCGTCGGCCTGGTCTCCGGGTTCGGGTCGAGCAGCCTGAGCAGCACCGGCGTGAGCGTGCCCGCGTTCTCCGGCGGGCGGATCGTGCCCTCCGCCACGCGGTGCAACTGGGCGATCGAGTTCTCCGAGATGCCGAACGGCGGAGTGCCCTCGACGGCGTTGTACAGCGTCGCGCCCAACGAGAAGACGTCCGACGGGTACCCGCCGTCCTCGCCCTTGGCGACCTCGGGGGAGAAGAACGCGGGCGTGCCGACAGACCGACCGGTCGCCGTGGCGGTGGCGTCGTCGATGGCGCGCGAGATGCCGAAGTCGGTGATCTTCACCGCACCCGCGTCACCGAGGAGGACGTTGCCGGGCTTGACGTCCCGGTGCACCACCGAGGCCTTGTGCGCGGCCGCGAGCGCGGTGGCGAGCTGCGCGCCGATCCGCACCACGTCGTCCACCGGCAGCGGACCCGAGGCGGAGATCACGGCCGCCAGGCTCTTCGACGGCAGGTACTCCATGATCAGCCACGGCTGGCCGTCGTCCTCGACGACGTCGTAGACCGCGATGGCGTTGGGGTGCTGCAACCTCGCGGCGATCCGCGCTTCGCGCATGGCACGGCGACGGGCCTGCTGTGACTGCTTCTCGTCGAGATGAGAGGGCAGCAGCAGTTCCTTCACCGCGACGACGCGGTCCAACCGTAGGTCCCGCGCGAGCCAGACCAAGCCCATGGCACCACCGCCCACGCGCTCGGTCAGCTCATAACGCCCGGCGACCCGCCGGTTTTCCTCGCTCACGTGCGACTCCCCGGACTGGCAAACGCTGACGGTAGGGCAATGTTAGTGGGGTACCTCGGAGGCTGATCGAATGAGGCCGACAGAATGAGCCGCGTCGAGCCCCAGGGGGAAGGAAACCGGTGTCCGAACAGCCGAACGCGGAGGGCGCGCGTCCCGAGCGCAAGAGGGTCTGGCGTCGCGTCCGCAGGATCGGCTACCTGGTGGTGGCACTGGTGGTGCTCGCCCCGGTCGGCGCCTTCGCCGTCGTGAACCAGGCCGTCGACGTGCCGAGCCCGACCGAGATCTCGGCGCGGCAGGAGAAGGTCGTGAAGATCCTCTACGCCGACGGCACCGAGATGACCAGGATCGCCCCCCAGGGCGCCAACCGCGAGTTGATCAGCGGTGAGATCACCGACGTCGTCAAGTACGCGCTGCTGGCCGCCGAGCAGCCGGACTACGACAGCTCGTCGGACCTCGACTTCGGCTCCGGCATCGCCAAGCAGTACCTGAGGATGGTCACCGAGCCCGACCGCAACGCGTGGCGCGCCCGGTTCACCGAGCTGGTGACCGCGCGGAAGCTGAGCGCCCGGTACGGCAAGGAGCCCGTCCTGCGCGGCTACCTCGACACGGTGTACTTGGGCCGCAAGGCCTACGGGTTCGCCGCGGCCGCGCGGATGTACTACGACAAGGACGTCCGCAAGCTGACCGGGACCGAGGCCGCGATGATCGCGGGACTCGTCCGGGACCCGGACCGGTCCGAGGACACGGCGTTCGCCACCGCCCGCTGGACCGCCGTCATGGACACCATGGCCGAGCGCGGCTGGATCACCCGCGACTACCGCGACTCCCAGCGGTTCCCGGCGCCGCTGCCGGTCGAGAGGACCCGGATCGACCCGCTGGAGGGGCCGCGGGCGTTCATCCAGGCCCAGGTCGTGCGCGAGCTGGAGGGGGTCGGTATCCCGCTGGACCGCGCGCTGCTGATGGGGATCACCGTCCGCACCACCATCGACCCGAAGGCGCAGCGGGCCGCCGAGACGGCCGTCGCCGAGGTCATGGCGGGCCAGCCCGCCGCGCTGCGCCAGTCGCTCACCGCCGTCGAGCCGACCAAGGGCGCGGTGCGGGCCTACTGGGCGGGGAACGACGGCGGCGGCACCGACTTCGCGCTCGACACCCTCCAGCACCCCGGCACCGCGTTCACGCCGTTCGCGCTGACCGCCGCGCTCCAGAAGGGGCTCGGGCTCGGCGAGAAGTACGACGGCACGTCGCCGCGCACGTTCGACAACCGGACGATCCGCAACCGCGGCGACGTCGCGACGTGCGGCAAGGAGTGCACGCTCCGGGCGGCCACGGCGCAGGACACCATGACGGCGTACTTCGACCTGGTGCTCACCGAGGTGGGCACGCGGCCGGTGGCGACGGCGGCGAGGGCCGCGGGCATCCCGGCCACGGTGCAGATCGCGAACGTGCGCCGGGAACTGCTGGTCGGCGCGGACGGCGGGGCGCCGGACGCCACGATCTCCGTCGGCGGCGGCGACACGCTGATCCGGCCGTTCGACCTGGCGGTCGCCTACGGCACGTTCGCCGCCGAGGGCGTCCACCACGAGCCGTACTTCGTGGAACGCGTCGAGACCGCGGGGGACCAGGTGGTCTACCAGCACGCCGATTCGGCGCGGGTCGCCTTCGACGGCGACGCGGCGAAGAGCAAGGCCGTCGCGGGCAACGTGACCGCCGCGCTCAGGGGCGTTCCGGAGACGTGGAAGGTGGCGTGCGCCAACCGGGAGTGCGCGGGGAAGCCCGGCACGTTCGGGCTGGCGGACAGCCCCACGGACGTCTCGGCGGCGTGGATGGCCGGGTACACGCCGTCGCTGGCCGCGGCTGTGTGGGTGGGGACCGGGACGGGCGACGTGAAGGTCGTCGACTCCACGGGGGCCGACGTCGACGGGGCGGGCCTGCCCGGTGCCGTCTGGAAGCGGTTCATGGACAAGGCGCTCGAAGGCACCCCGGCACAGACCTTCCCCGTGGTCAGCCCGATCGGCCTGGCCGGGTAAGGGGCCGTTCGGCGCGCACGGGGCGCCGCCGGGCGGTTAGGTTTCGTGCATGAACGAGACCCCCGACATCAAGCCGCGCAGCCGCGACGTCACCGACGGCCTGGAGCGCACCGCCGCGCGCGGGATGCTCCGGGCCGTCGGCATGGGCGACGAGGACTGGGTGAAGCCCCAGATCGGCGTCGCCTCGTCGTGGAACGAGATCACCCCCTGCAACCTGTCCCTCGACCGGCTCGCCAAGGCCAGCAAGGACGGGGTGCACGCGGCGGGCGGGTACCCGCTGGAGTTCGGCACCATCTCGGTGTCCGACGGCATCTCCATGGGCCACGAGGGCATGCACTTCTCGCTGGTGTCGCGCGAGGTCATCGCGGACAGCGTGGAGACGGTGATGCAGGCCGAGCGGCTGGACGGATCGGTGCTGCTCGCCGGGTGCGACAAGTCGCTGCCCGGAATGCTGATGGCCGCCGCCCGGCTGGACCTGGCCAGCGTGTTCCTCTACGCGGGGTCGATCCTGCCCGGCCGGGTCACGCTGTCGGACGGCGCCGAGCGCGAGGTGACGATCATCGACGCGTTCGAGGCCGTCGGCGCGTGCGCCCGCGGGCTGATGAGCCGCGAGGACGTCGACCTGATCGAACGCGCCATCTGCCCCGGTGAGGGCGCGTGCGGCGGCATGTACACGGCGAACACGATGGCGTCGGCCGCCGAGGCGCTGGGGATGTCGCTGCCGGGCAGCGCCGCCCCGCCCGCGACCGACCGGCGTCGGGACGGGTACGCCCGCCGGTCCGGCCAGGCCGTGGTGGAGATGCTGCGCAAGGGCATCACGGCGCGGCAGGTCATGACGCGCGAGGCGTTCGAGAACGCCATCGCGGTCGTCATGGCGTTCGGCGGCTCCACGAACGCCGTGCTGCACCTGCTGGCCATCGCCCACGAGGCCGAGGTCGAGCTGAGCCTGGACGACTTCGTGCGGATCGGCGCGAGGGTGCCGCACCTGGCGGACGTGAAGCCGTTCGGGCGGCACGTGATGACCGACGTGGACCGCATCGGCGGTGTTCCGGTCGTGATGAAGGCGCTGCTGGACGCGGGTCTGCTGCACGGCGACTGCCTCACCGTCACCGGGCTCACGGTGGCGGAGAACCTGGCCTCCATCGCGCCGCCCGACCCGGACGGGACCGTGCTGCGCGCCATGGACCGGCCGATCCACCGGACCGGCGGCATCACCATCCTGCGCGGCTCGCTCGCGCCGGACGGCGCCGTCGTGAAGTCCGCCGGGTTCGACTCGGACGTCTTCACCGGCACCGCGCGGGTGTTCGACCGCGAGCGCGCCGCGATGGACGCGCTGGAGGACGGCACCATCACCGCGGGCGACGTGGTCGTCATCCGCTACGAGGGCCCGAAGGGCGGGCCGGGGATGCGCGAGATGCTGGCCATCACCGCCGCCATCAAGGGCGCCGGGCTCGGCAAGGACGTGCTGCTGCTGACCGACGGCCGGTTCTCCGGCGGCACGACCGGCCTCTGCGTCGGCCACGTCGCCCCGGAGGCCGTGGACGGCGGTCCCATCGCGTTCATCCGGGACGGCGATCCCGTCCGCCTCGACGTCGGCACGGGCACGCTCGACCTGGAGGTCGACGAGGCCGAGCTGGCGGCCCGCCGGGAGGGCTGGGAGCCGCTGCCCGCGCGCTACCAGCGGGGCGTGCTGGCCAAGTACGCGAAGCTCGTCGGCTCCGCGTCCGGCGGGGCCGTCTGCGGCTAGGGCGACCCGAACGGGGCTCGCGGGCCCCGTTCGGATCGTCGAGCGCCGGAACCGACCGTCAGAGCGGCACGACCACGGGCACGCGGTCGATCGCGGGCGGCGGTTCCGGCGGGGTGCCGTCGCCGAAGGGCGAGCCGCCGAGCTGCTCGCGGAAGTGCGGGGTGAGCCAGGCAGCCGGGTCGGGACCCACCGCGACGACGCGCGTCGGGTTGATCGCGGTGTGGACGCCGTAGTAGTGGCGGCGGATGTGGTCGAAGTGGGTGGTGTCGCCGAAACCCGGTGTCTGGAACAGGTCGCGCGCGTACGCCCACAGCGCCGGGTACTCGATCAGCTTCCGCACGTTGCACTTGAAGTGGCCGTGGTAGACGGCGTCGAAGCGCGCCAGCGTGGGGAAGAGCCGGACGTCGGCCTCGGTGACGTGGTCGCCCAGCAGGTAGCGCTGGCGGGTCAGCCGGTCCTCCAGCCGGTCCAGCCCGTCGAACAGGATGCGGACGGCGCGGTCGTAGCTCGCCTGCGAAGGGGCGAAGCCGGAGCGGTAGACGCCGTTGGCCACGTCGCGGTAGACGAACTCGTTGACCGAGTCGATCTCGTCGCGCTGCCGCTCCGGGTACAGGTCCGGGGCGCCTTCGCGGTGGAACCGCTTCCACTCGCTGCCGAAGTCGAGCGTGAGCTGGTCGTAGTCGTTGCTCACCAGGTGGCCGCTCGGCACGTCCACCAGGCCCGGCACGCTCACCCCGCCGTCGTAGTCCGGGTCGCGCTTGAGGTACGAGTCGCGCAGCGCGTGCACGCCCAGCACCGGGTCCAAGCCGCCGGGGCTGCCGGTCTCCGCGGTGAACACCCAGTGCACCTCGCCCGCGATCAGCTCCTGGATCGGGTCGGTGACGGCCAGCGAGATCACCTCGTCCAACCCCATCAGCCTGCGCACGATCACCGTCCGGTTCGCCCACGGGCACGCCCGGTTGATCACCAGCCGGTACCGGCCCGCCTCGACCGGCCAGCCGTCGGCGCCGTCGGCGGTCACCCGGTCGACGAACCTCATCGGCGTGCGTTCGAAGTCGGCGCTGTCCTTGTCCGCCACCGCTGCATCCCCTCGTTCCACGTCGGTCACAATCAGCGCGTGCCCGGAAAACGCCCACGCGCGATCACCACCACCTCATCCTGCCCCTGCGGACTCGGCAAGTCGTACGGCGACTGCTGTGGTCGGGCGCACCTCGGCGGCGTGGCGCCCGCGACGGCCGAACTGCTGATGCGCTCCCGCTACAGCGCGTTCGCCGTCCGCGACGCGGCCTACCTGCTGCGGACGTGGCACCCGAGCACCAGGCCGTCGGCGCTGGACCTCGACCCCGGCACGAGGTGGACGCGCCTGGAGGTGCTCGGCACGACCGGCGGAGGCCTGCTGCACCAGGAGGGGACCGTCGAGTTCCGCGCGCACCACGTGGAGGCCGGTCGGCCGTACGAGCTGCACGAGAACAGCCGGTTCCTCCGCGTGGACGGCCGGTGGACGTACGTCGACGCCGTGACCGCTCCTCGGAATTCGGCACCAGGCGGCTTCCCCGAGCCGTAACCTGTGCGAGCTTCACCAGGGGGATTCCGCCACCGGTCGTCGAACCGGGGCACTTCTACAGGGGGACATCGTGACCAACACGCCTGACTTCGGCACGCCCGAACCGGTTCGGGAACCGTGGATGCCTCCCGCGGCGCCGAAACCGGGGGTGATCCCGCTGCGCGCCCTCGGGCTCGGGGAGATCCTGGGCGGCGCGGTCGCGACGATCCGCCGCCACCCCGGCCTGCTGCTCGGCAGCACCGCGCTGGTGATGCTGGTCAGCCAGGCCCTGGGGGTGGCCGTGATGCTGCCCGTGATCGAGGAGCTCCAGGGGCTCGCCGCGTCGGGGGTGCGGCCGACGCCGGAGGAGATCGTGCCGCTCCTGCTGCGGATCGGGATCGGCGGCTCGCTCGCGGTGCTGCTCGGCGTCCTGGGGCAGGTGTTCCTGACCGGGCTGGCCACGATCGTCGTCAGCCGGGCGGTGGTCGGCAAGCCCGTCACGCTCGCCGAGGCCTGGGCGGAACTGCGGCCGAACCTGCTCCGGTTGCTCGGCGTGTCGCTCCTCTTCGGCCTCGCCGTCCTGGTCGGGACCGTGCTGTGCGTCCTGCCGGGGATCTGGGTCGGCGTGCTGTTCTCGTTCGCCATGCCCGCCGTGGTGCTGGAACGGCTCACCGTCGGTCAGGCGTTCCAGCGGTCCAGGACGCTGGTGCGGGACGCGTGGTGGAGCACCTTCGGCATCCTGGTGGCCGCGTTCGCCATCGGCTGGGTCGTCAACCTCGTCTTCTCGCTGCCGTTCGCGGGCTTCGGATCGGTGGCCGCGGGCGACCTGGAGGCCTTCTCGACGTCGCAGTACCTGTTCTCCTCGGGGGCCTCGTTCCTCTCCGGCGTCCTGACCTACCCGTTCATCTCCGTCGTGCTCGCGCTGGTCTACGTCGACCGCCGGATCATCACCGAACGCCTCGACGTGCAGTTGGCGCAGGCCGCCGAACAGCCGTAACCCGGCCCGTCAGTCCTCGTCGGTCAGGAACGCGGGCAGGCCGAACACCTCGAACAGCCGCAGGTCGAAGAAGCACGCCACGTGCGTGACGCCCTCCGGCGACAGGGTGAGCACCGGCAGGTTGAACGGCCGGTGCACGCCGTCCTCGCCGCGCAGGTACAGCCCGAACGCGGGCTGGCCGTTCGCGACCGTCGGCACCAGCCGCATGTCGCCGGGGCCCTCGGCGGGGCACCGGGTGTCGATGAGCCTGGCGATGTCCGCGCCGCCCTGGTACCAGCCGACGAACGGGGGCATCTCCCACACGGCGTCGGACGTGAACAGGTCGACGATCGCCGGGATGTCCTTCGCCTCGAAGGCCTTCACGTACCGGTCCAGCAGCGCGCGCTGCTCGGCGGTGGTCGGCTCGACCACGGCGTCCTCGCTCGGCGACACCTCGTCGAGCTGCGCGCGGGCGCGTTGCAGCGAGCTGTTCACCGCGGCGGTGGTGGTGTCGAGCAGTTCGGCGACCTCGGCCGCCTTCCAGGCCAGCACGTCGCGCAGCAGCAGCACGGCCCGCTGCCGGGGCGGCAGGAACTGGAGGGCGGCCACGAGCGCGAGCCGGATGCTCTCGCGGGAGGTGACGATCGACGCCGGGTCGTTCGGCGACGCGGTC
The DNA here is from genome assembly GCF_025061645.1 of Umezawaea endophytica. Taxonomy (GTDB): domain Bacteria; phylum Actinomycetota; class Actinomycetes; order Mycobacteriales; family Pseudonocardiaceae; genus Umezawaea; species Umezawaea endophytica. The sequence goes on from NZ_JANYMP010000004.1 coordinate 112,102, forward strand.
AGCACCGCGTCCGGGATCGGTTCCAGCCACGGCACCTCCGGCCGGTCGACCAGCGGGTCGTCCGGACCGGTCCGCGGGCCGCCGAGACCGGTCGGCAGCGGTCGCTTCCCGCGCCCCTCCAACGCGGTCAGGCACGTGCGCGTGGCGATCTGGTAGAGCCAGGTGCGCAGCGACGACCGGCCCTCGAACCGGTCGAAGGCCTTCCACGCGCGCAGGTACGTCTCCTGCACCATGTCCTCGGCGTCGTGCACCGAGCCGAGCATCCGGTAGCAGTGCGCCAGCATCTCGCGCCGCATCGGCTCGGCCCGCGCCAGGAAGTCCTGGTCGTCCTCGGAGTCCACCGTGGTCACGACTTCCGTCCCCTCCAGAGTCCACTTGACCGGTCAAGCCGAGCGCGTGGACCCGACTCGTCGTCGATGCGATGAGTTTTCGCCACCGGCGCGGTCCACACAACAGCCAATCCGAGTTCCGAGAGGACGGACCACCATGACCGCCACCCCGCTCCCCACCGCCAGGAACCGCGCCGTGTCCACCACCTTCGTGGTGCTGCGGGTGCTCGTCGCACTGATGTTCGTCGTCGCCTCGGCCGGTCCGAAGTTCTTCGGCGAGGTCTACGCCGTCGAGATCTTCACCGAGATCGGTGCCGGGCAGTGGTTCCGCTACCTGGTCGGGTTCCTCGAACTCGCGGGCGGCGTCGGACTGCTGGTGCCGAGACTGGTCGCGCCCGCCGCCATCGGCCTGGTCGGGCTGATGGTCGGGGCGGCGTTCACCCAGGTCGTCATCCTCGACAACCCGGCGTTCGTGGTCACGCCGGTCGTCCTCGGCGTCCTGTGCGGACTGATCGCGTGGCACCACCGCGCGAGCCTGCGCACGCTCCTGTCGCGGTAGGACGGAAATGATCCCCGAGCGCCACGAACGAGTGAGTCGTTAACTCGTTCGTGGCGCTTGCTTCCGGGGACTTTCACGTTGTGTGGCAAGAAAAGCGCTAGTCCAGTCCTTCTACCGTGTTCGGCGACAGCGGCACGTACGCTCCCGCCCCGTTGGCTCGACGACTACCGGTCGAGCAGGTGGCGCCTCAGAGGAGTCGTACGTGCTCGGCTATTGGGAACTCGTCGCATCCGCGGTCCTGTACGCGGGCGGCATCGTCGCGCAGAGCACCGCCGCCCGCCGTGCCGAACACCGGCCGGGCGCCGATCTCGGGCTGATCGCCCGGCTCGCCACCGACCGCCTGTACCTCGCGGGCTTCACCGCCCAGGTCGGCGGGTTCGTGCTCGCCTTCCTCGCCCGCGGCTCGCTGCCGCTGTACCTCGTGCAGGCCGGGTCGGCCTCCGCGATCGGCCTCGCCACGCTGTTCGGCGTGCTGGTCCTGGGCTGGCGGGTCACGTCGGTGGAGGTCGGCGTCCTGGCCGTGCTGGCCGTCGGCATGGTCCTGCTCGGCGGGGCGGCCACGTCGTCTACCGCCCGCGGCCTCACGCCGACGATGGTCGCCTCGCTGGTGGGCGTGCTGGTGCTGACCGCGCTGCTCGGCATCCGCTCCGGCAGGCCGAACGCGCTGGTGTCGGCCGCGGTGCCCGCCGGGATCGCGTTCGCCGTGGTCGCCGTCGCGGGCCGAGCGCTGGCGGGCGGCGACCTGGCGGCGCTGCCGTGGCAGCCGCTGGCCTGGATCCTCGTGCTGGCCGCCGTCCTCGGCCAGGCGCTGCTGGCCGGCGCGCTGCAACGCGGGTCGGCCACCTCCGCGGTGGCCACGATGGACGCCACCTCGCTGGTCCTCGCGTCGGTGGTCGGCGTGGTCGCGATGGGCGACCGGATCGCGCCGGGCCGCGAGTGGTGGGTGGCGGCGGGCATGGCACTGGTCGTGATCGGCGTGCTGGCGCTGGGCAAGGCGCCCCAGCGGACCGCCGCCGCGGTGAAGGAGGCGGTGTGAAGCCGACCGCGAGCGTCTCGCTCGACCTGGACAACCTGTGGGCCTACCTCAAGACCCACGGCGACCAGGACTGGGTGGACTACCCGAGCTTCCTGCCGACCGCCGTGCCGCGGCTGCTGGAGGTGTTCGGCGAGCACCGCCTGACCACGACGGTGTTCGCCGTCGGCGCGGACGTCGAGCGCGAGGACGGCGCCAAGGCCGTCGCCGCGATCAGCGCGGCGGGCCACGAGGTGGCCAACCACTCGTGGGGCCACGAGCCGTGGCTGCACCGGTACTCCCGCGCGCGGTTGGAGTCCGAGCTGGTGCGCACCGAGGAGGCCATCGTCGCGGCGGGCGCGCCGAAGCCGATCGGCTTCCGCGGACCGGGCTACAGCGTGACCCCGGAGCTGCTGGCGCTGCTCGTGGAACGCGGCTACTCCTACGACGCCAGCACGTGGCCGACGTGGATCGGGCCCATCGCCAGGGCGTACCACAACCGGTCGGTGGCCGAGGGAGCCGCGTCGGACGAGCTGTTCGGCGGCGTGTCCCGCGTCCTCGCGCCCGTCGGGGCCTACCGGTGGCGCGTCGGCGCGTCGGCGTCGCTGGTCGAGCTGCCGGTCACGACCATGCCGCTGCTGCGCACCCCGATCCACGCCTCGTACCTCCAGCAGCTCAACCAGGCCTCGCCGAAGCTGGCCCGCGCGTACTTCCGCACCGCGCTGCGGCTGTGCCTGCTGCGCGGCGTCGGACCGTCGCTGCTGCTGCACCCGACGGACGTGCTGGACGCGACCGAGGCGCCGGGCATGGAGTTCTTCCCCGGCATGGCCGTGCCGAGCGCCCGCAAGACGGACCTGCTCGGCTGGGTGCTCGGCGAGCTGCGCAGGCACTTCGAGCTCGTAGGAACGGCCGAGCACGTGGCGCGGGCGCGGGCGGCGGGGCTGAACCGCGAGCGGGACGCGCGCCGTCTGGAGTCCCGCGGGTGACGGCACTGGTCGCGGCGCGGCGTGATCTCCTCGCCCCCGAACGGTTCCTGCGCGCCTTCGCGTGCGCGACCGTGGCGCTGGCGCCGATCGAGGGCTACCTCCTCGCCGTGCACGGCCAGCTCGCGAAGCTGGCGCCCGGACTGCTGGCGCTGACCTGGGTCGCGATCCGCGTGCGGGACCGCGAGTGGCCGAAACCGCACCCGGTGCACGCGCTGCTGGCCCTGTTCGCCGTCGTCGTCCTGGTGTCGGCGGGCGTCCACGCGGCCGAGCCGTTCGCGCTGGAGTACACCCAGCGCTGGCTGCCGTTCCTGCTGGTCACCGCGATCCTGGTCGACGTCGCCTCCCGCGAGGTGCCGATCAGGGCGCTGCTGGTGTCCGCCGTCGCGGGAGCCGCCGTGGCGGGAGCGGGCGCGCTGTACAGCCTCGTCGCCGGTGGCGAGTCGCGGGCGAGCGGCCCGCTGGACGACCCGAACGACCTGGCCCACGTGCTGGTCGCCGCGCTGCCGCTGGTGCTGCCGATCGTGGCGGCCCGGCGGGGGCCGGTGCCGGTGCTCGCGCTGCTCGCGGGCGCGGTGCTGGTGGCGGGGGCGGCGGCGACGTTCTCCCGCGGCGGCGGGATCGCGCTGGGCGCGGCGGTGCTCTGGCTGGTGGCGCGTCGGGTGCTGTCCCTGCGGGTGTTGGCCGCGGCGGTCGGCGTGCTCGCGGTGCTGGCGCTCGGCGGCGCCGTCGTGGCCCAGCAGGAGCTGGAGAGGGCGTTGCAGGAGAAGAGCTTCATCGCCTCGACCAATGTGGACACCCGCGAACTCCGCTGGCAGGCCGCGGCCCGGATCCTCACCGAGAACCCGGTGTTCGGGGTGGGGCCCGGCGGGTTCCGCGCGGAGTACCCCGCCTTCTCGCACAACGCCGAGGTCGACGAGCAGACCCCGGTGGCGCACAACATGTACCTCGAGGTCGCGGCCGAACTCGGCGTGCCCGGCTTCCTGCTCTTCGCCGCCTTGATCGGCACCGCCGCGCTGGCGAGCGAACGAGCGCTGCGCGCCGGCGCCGACCGCACCCAGATGGTTGCCGTCCAGGCAAGTCTGCTGGCGACCGCCGTCGCGTCGACGTTCCTGTCCGAGCAGTACTACCTGCCGCTGTGGCTGATGATCGCGGTCGCCTGCGCGGCCGAACTACGAACCGGGAGTGGGAGTGCGCGTCCTGCACGTGATCAGTGAGATGGGCACCGGCGGCGCCGAGGCGCTCGTCGCGGGCATGGCGAGGGCGGGTGAGCGGTACGGCTGGGAGTCGGCCGTCGCCAGCGGCGGCGGCCACCGGGCCGACGCGCTGCGGGTGCCGCACTTCGAGGTGCCGCTGGCCCGCCGTCGGGCGGGCGGTGTCGTCCGCGCCGCCAAGGCGACCAGGACCGCGTACCGCGCGTTCCGGCCGGACGTCGTGGTGGCGCACAACGTCGGCGCGTCCGCCGTGGCGAGGCTCGCGATGATGCCGCTGCGCCGAACACCGCTGATGACGGTGTTCCACGGCGTCGCGGCGGCCGACCACGGCAGCGCCGTCCGGGTGCTGCGCCGCACGTCCGACACCGTCGTCGCGGTCGCCTCCTCGACCGCGGACCGCCTGCGCGCGGCCGGGCTCGGCGAGGTCGAGGTGATCCGCAACGCGGTGTTCCCGACACCGCCGCGCGTCGACCGCTTCACGGTCCGCTCCGCGCTCGGCGTGGCCGACGACGTGCCGATCGCGCTGTGCCTCGCCAGGATGGAACCCCAGAAGCGGCACGACGTGCTGCTCGAGGCGTGGGCGCGGCTCGACGACCCGTCCGTGCTGCTGCTGGCGGGCGACGGCAGCCTGCGCCGCGACCTGGAGCACCAGGCCCGCGCGCTGGGCGTCGACGGCCGGGTCCGGTTCCTCGGCAACCGCTCGGACGTGGCCGACCTGCTCGCCGCCGCCGACGTCACCGTCCTCACCAGCGACTGGGAAGGCATGCCCATCGCGGTGCTGGAGTCGCTGGCCGCCGGGGTGCCGGTCGTCGCGACCGACGTCGACGGCGTCACCGAGGCGCTGGCCGACGGCGGCGGCGTGGTGGTGCCGCGCGGCGACCCGGACGCCGTCGCGGACGCCCTGCGCGCCCTGCTCTCCCACCCAGACACCCGAGCCGCCTTCTCGGCGGCCCCGACCGACCACGACGGGCACACGCTGATGAAGTCCTACGACGAACTGCTCCGCACGATGGTGGACGGGGGCAGGCGGTGAAGCTGCTGTCCCGCCGCACCGCCGAGTGCGCCGCCGTCGCGCTGGCCGTGGGCGCGCTCGTGCTCGTGGTCGGCGCCCTCCGGCCCGAGGACCACCAGGCCCGCGTCAGCCTGCTGGCCGAACCGGTGGTGGCCGCCGAACCCGGCACCACCGCCCAGTACGGGGAGGTCGTCTCGCTGGCCCTGCCCGCGCTGGTCGAACTGTCCCGCAGCCCCTCCGTGCTGGCGACCGCTGCCGACGTGTCCGGCTACACCCCGACCGAACTGGCCAAGCACGTGTCGGTCGAACTGGTGCCCGCGTCCGGGCTGGCACGGCTGTCCGTGCGCGCCGGGACCGCGAGGCAGGCGGGCTCGGCCGCGTCCGCCATCGCCAAGAGCCTGGTCGACGCGAACCTCCTGGCCCCCGTGGGGCGGCTGAGGGTGCTGGACGAGAAGCCCGACGTCGTCCAGGTCGCGCCGGACCGGCCGCTGTCGATCGGCCTGGCGCTCGCCGCGGCCGTGGCGGCGGGTGTCGCGACGGCCGTGCTGAGGCGGCTGCGGAACGCCCGCGGGCAGGAGGACGTGCGCAAGGCGCTCACCGCCGTGGGCACGACCTACCCGGTGCTGACGGCCGACGCGGCCGACCCGGCGCTCGCTGACCGGCTGGCGCTGCTCTGCCGCACGGCGGGCAGGTCCGCGCGGGTGATCGCCACCGCGCCGGACCTCGTGGCCCGCGCGGAGGAGCTGTCCGACCGGCTCGTGCTGGCCCACCCGGCGCGGGTGCTCGTACCGGACCGGGGTGACCTGCCCCAACGGGACCGGGGTGACGCGGTGATCGCCCTGACCCATCGCGGGTCCGAGGCCGACCTGACCGCCGCCGTCGGCGTGCTGCCCCGGAGCGCCGTGCTCGTCGCGGTGGTGCTCGCGTGAGCGCCCGCGAAGGTCTGGGCAGCGCGTTCGCCGCGGCCGTGGGGGAGTGGCCCGCCGCGTCGAAGCGGGTGGTGCGGGTGTCACCCGCGGCGAACGGCGGGTGGCGGGCGTCGCTCACCGAGCCCGTCCCGGCCGTGCTGCCGGACGTCCTCGACATCCCCGTCCCGCTGATGTCCACCCAGCCGGACGCGGAGGTGTTCGCATGACCGCCCAGGGGTTCGCGACCGTCGTGGGGGTTTGGCCCGCCGCGTCGAAGCAGGTGGTCAGGGTGACCACCGCGCCAGGCGGCGGGTGGAGGGTGATCCCGGTGGGGCCCGTTCCGCCCGTGCTGTCCGACGTGCTGGACGTGCCCGTGCCACCGCCGCCCGGCCCGGTGACCGGATGACGCTGCGCGAACTCCGCAGGCCGGGCTCCGCCGTCACCGCCACGACCGCCGTGCTGGCCGTGGCGGGGGCGGTGAGCGCCTGGTGGGCGCTGCGACCGTCGTGGCAGGTACCGCTGCCGACCCCGGCCACCAAGGCCGAGGTGCGGATGCAGGACTTCCGCGACGCGACGTACTTCCCGCTGCGGGAGTTCCTCGCGGGCGGCAACCCGTACGACCCGTCGGTGATGTTCGCGCACTGGCCCGTGCGGCAGGACTTCAACCTCTACCAGCCGTACCACCTCGTGCTGCACCTGCCGTTCGCGCTGCTGGACTACCGGACGGGCGCGGTCGCGTTCGTGCTGGTGTCGTTGCTGCTGCTGGTGTCGCTGTCGTTCCTGGCGGCCTACGGGATCCGCCGGTACGCGCCGCTGGTGCTCGGCACGGTGGCCATCGCGGCGCTGCTGGTGACCAGCCAGGTCGGCAAGGCGCAGCTCTACCTCGGGCAGGTCAACCCGCTGGTGGCGCTGGGCGCGGCGGGCGCGTTGGCCGGTCGGGAGCGGCAGCCTCGCTGGGCGGCGGTCGGGTTGGCGGTGGCGTGGCTGAAGCCCCAGTTCGGCCTGCCGCTGGCGGTCCTGCTGTTCGCGCGCGGGTCGCGGCGGGTCGCGTTGACGGGCACGGCCATCGCGGCCGTGGCCAGCCTGCCCGTGGTGCTGCTGCTCGTGGTCCGCGGCGGTGGCGTCGGCGCGTTCGTGGACGTGGTCGCGGCGAACCTGGCGCACGCCACGAGCACGGACTACGGAGCGGTGGACTCGATGACCGCGCAGCGCGTCGACCTCCCGGCGGTGTTCTTCCGCACCACCGGCTGGCTGCCGCCCGCCGTGGAACCGCTGGCGCTGCTGGGGGTCCTGGCCGGGAGCGCGGTGCTGGCCCGCAGGCTGGACCGGGTCGGCGACGGCGTCGTCGCGGACCTGCTGACGTGCCTGGCCGTCGTGGTGTGCGTCGTGCACCAGCCCGGTGACGTGCTGATCGCCGTGCCCGCGCTGGCCGCGCTGGCGGCGGTGTGGTGGCGGCACCGCCGGGAACCGGGCTGGTGGGTCACCGGGGTGGCCATGACGGCGACGGTCTTCCCGTTCCTGCACCTGCACGCCGTGGACACCGCGATCGTCTCCGCGTTCGGGGCGCGGGTCGGGGTGACCGCGGACGGGCTGGCCCTCGTGGTGGCCTGGGTGCTGCTCGTCGTGTTCGCCGCCCGTCGGCGGGGCGGTTCGTGATCGGCGGCCTCGCGGTGCGCGGGTCGCTGTGGCTCGGCGCGGTCAACCTGGTCAGCAAGAGCAGCCAGGTGGTCGTGACGCTGGTGCTGGCGGCGCTGCTGACCGAGGGCGAACTCGGCCTGGTCGCGCTGGCGGTGGCGCTGGTGAACCTGGGCCAGGTCGTGCAGTCGATCGGCGTGTACGACGTGATCAGCCGCACCGAGCACGACCCGCGCCGGATGGCGGGAACGGTGCTGGCGCTGAGCGTCGGCGTCGGCGTGCTGCTGGCGGTGGTGCTCGCGCTGGCCGCCGGGCCGATCACCGCGCTGCTCGGGGCGCCGGACGCCGAACCGCTCGTGCGGCTCGCCGCGCTGAGCCTGCCGTTCTCCGCGGCGGGCGGCGTGCAGATGGGCCTGATGCACCGGGACCTGGACTTCCGGCGCCGGATGCTGCCGGACGCGGGCAGCGCGGTCCTCGGCGCGGCGGTCACGGTCGTGCTGGCGCTGAGGGGCCTCGGTCCCGCGGCGCTGGTGGTCGGGATGCTGTGCACGGCGGTCGCGCAGCCGGTACTCGGCGCGCTGGCGGGCGGCGGGGTGCGGCCCGCGTGGCACCCCGACGTGGCCGCCGAAGCGCTGCGGTGGATCTCCGTGGTCGGCCCGGCCGCCGTGGTCGCGGCGCTGGTGGTCAACGTCGACTACCTGGCGGTCGGGCACGTGCTCGGGCCGGGCGCGGTCGGCGTGTACTCCCTGGCCTACCGGATCGCGTGGGTGCCCTACATCATGGTCGCCGTCGTCCTCGGCGCGGTCGTGTTCCCGTTGTGCGCCAAGCTGGTCCGGGCCGGTGAGCACGACGGGATCGCCGCCGTCCTCGGCCGGTTCACCCGTGCGGTGCTCGTCGTGACCGGTGGGCTGTACGTCGCCGTGGCGCTGCTCGGTGAGCGGATCGTGGTGCTCGGCGCGCGTTGGGCGCCCGCCGCCGCGCCGCTGGTGCTGCTGTGCGGCTACGGGCTCGGCATCAGCGTGCTGCACATCTGGTACCAGGCCGTGAAGGCGACCGGCCACGCGGTGCTCTACCTCAAGCTGGAGATCACCCACCTGGCGCTGATCGTCGTGGCGCTCGTCCTGGCGACCGGCCACGGCGTCACCGCCGTCGCGGGCGCTCAACTCGCCGTCGCGTGGGTCATGGTCCCGCTCACTTGGACGTGCCTGCGGCGGCTCGGCGTCGCCCCCGCCGTCGGCGGCGCGGCGGTGCGGGTCGTCGGTGCCGCGCTGATCGCTGCGGTCCCCGTGGTGGTGCTCGACCGGTTCGGGGTCTTCGGGCCGCTCGACTCCGTGGTCGGCGCGCTCGCCGAAGGCATCGTGCTGCTGCTCGGTTACGGCGTCGGCACCCTGGTCGCGCACCGCGCGGCACTGGAAGAACTGCGCGGAGGTCTGCGGTGAGGGTCGTGCACGTGACGCAGCCCGTGGAAGCGGGGGTGGCTGCGGTGGTGCTGGACCTGGCGCTGGCGCAACGAGCGCGCGGGTGGTCGGTCGTGGTGGTGTGCCCGCCTTCCGGGTGGCTCGCCGACCGGGCGCGAGGGCTCGGCATCGACGTGCGGGCGTGGCGGGCTTCCCGTCAGCCCGGTCCAGGGCTGGTGGGGGAAGTCCTGTCGCTGCGGCGAATTTTGGCGCGGCTGACACCGGATGTGGTGCACCTGCACAGTTCCAAGGCCGGGCTCGTCGGCAGGTTGGCGGTTCGCGGTCGGGTGCCGACGGTGTTCCAGCCGCACCTGTGGTCGTTCCAGACCGCGCGCGGTGCTCTTCGCGCGGTGAGCGCGGCCTGGGAGCGTCGGGCGTCGCGGTGGACGGATCTGGTGGTGTGCGTCAGCGACGACGAGTTGATCATCGGGCGCGATGTCGGGGTGGCGGCGGACGCCGAGGTGGTGTGCAACGGGGTCGACACCGATCGGCTGCGGCCCCGTGACGGGGGTGCGGCGCGGTCGGTGTTGGGGTTGGCGGGTGACGGGCCGCTGGCCGTGTGCGTGGGGAGGCTCGCGACGCTCAAGGGGCAGGACCAGTTGCTGTCGGCGTGGCCGGAGGTCTTGGTCCGGGTGCCGGACGCGCGGTTGGTGCTCGTCGGTGACGGGCCGGAGGGGCACGGGTGGCGGTCGACGCATCCGGTGGCCGGTCACGGGTCCGTGCGGTGGTGGGGGCACAGCGACGACCCGGCGCCGTTCTACGCCGCGGCTGACGTCGTGGTGCTGCCGTCTCGGGCGGAGGGGATGGCGTTGGTGCCGTTGGAGGCCATGGCGTCCGGGCGGTCGGTGGTGGCGTTCGACGTGGGTGGGGTGCGGCAGAGCGTGGGCGACGCCGGCGCGGTTGTGCCTGCCGGTGATGTCGGGGCGTTGGCGGTGGCCGTGGCGTGCCGGTTGGCGGATCGTGCGGTGGCCGTTGCCGAAGGGGCGCGCGGAAGGCGGCGTGCCGAGGTCCTCTTCGACCGGGGTCGGATGGCGGATCAGGTTTCCACGCTCGTCGACAAGCTCGCCAGGGGACGGAATTCATGAGTGGACGGCTGCGTGTCGCTTACCTGCTGACCCAGGACCGCGGGGGGCCGGTGGACGTGACGGTTCGGTTGGCGGCGACCCTGATCGGGTCCGGGTTGGCTGATGTCCGGGTGTTCGGGCCCACGCCTGCTCGTGGTGCGGAGTTGCTCGGGGGGCATCACGAGGAGATCATCGTGGCGCGCAAGGGGGATGTGGCTGCGGGGAGGCGGACCAGGGGGGTCCTGCGGGCGTGGCGGCCGGATGTGGTGCACGCGCAGGATCGGCGGGCTGGGTTGGTGAGTACCGGGCTGCGGTCCACCGCGGTCGTGCACACGTATCACGGGGTGCCCGATGATGTGGGGGAGCCTTGGTTCCGGGGGATTCCTGGTGCTTCCGCGCCTTCGGCTTATACGCGGGCGGTGCTTACCGCTGATGCGTTGGTGGCCAGGGCTCTGCACCGCACGATCGTGCCTGCGCCGGCTATGGGGCGGTTTCTGGCTGATCGGTTGCGGGTGCCTGCTCGGAGGTTGACGCAGATCGACAATTGCGTTGCGCCTACCGCGGTTCGGCTTCCGGTGGGGCCGGTGCGGAAGCTGGTGTTCGTCGGGTTGTTGGTGGCTCGCAAGGGTGTGTTGGATCTGCTGGCGGCGTTGGCCATGCCTGGGGTGATGCCTGTGGATGGGCGGTTGACGGTGGTCGGGGATGGGCCGCAGCGGGGGGAGGCGGAGCGGTTGGTCGAGGAGGGGGTGTTGCGGGGGAAGGTCGAGTTCCTCGGGTTTCGGGCGGATGTGCCGGAGTTGTTGTTGGCGGGGGATGCTTTGGTGTTGCCGTCGAGCATGGAGCAGCAGCCGTTGGTGGTTGCTGAGGCCATGTCTGCTGGGAAGCCGGTTGTGGCTACGGATACCGGGGGAGTGGCGGATATGGTCGGGGCTTCCGGGTATTTGGCGCAGCCTGGGGATGTGGCTGGGTTGGCTGATCGGTTGCGGGCTTTGTTCGGTGATCCGGATCCTGCTGGGATTGGTCGGGAGTTGGCTAGTCGTGCTCAGGCGCGGTTTACGCCGGAGGCTTGTGCGCGTCGGCATTTGGAGTTGTATGAGGGGTTGGTGAAGTGAGGGGTTGGGGGTGGGTTGGGTCCAGGGCTTGCGGGGGTGGGTGGGTTCGGTTTAGGGCTTGCGGGGGTGTGGTCGA
>NZ_JANYMP010000004.1:123528-236046 GCF_025061645.1 Umezawaea endophytica
CCCCTAGATTTGCCCCTTGGTCGGACGAAAACGGCGGGGAGGTGAAGCCGCCGTCCGACTCGAGTTTAAGGGGCAAATCCCCCAAGTAAAATCGACCACGGTTGGGTGGTGGTGTGGCGGTTTGGTGGGGGATAGGTAGGGCACGCTGCTGGTCGCGTTGGTGGGTGGGAGCTTTTTCGGGCAGGTTGTGGCGGTGGTTCCGTTGAGTCGTTACGCCGCCAGCGTGCGAGTTGTCGCTGTCTGCGCTACCAATCTGTCGCGTCACTAACGTTCGGCGCTGGTCAAGTCCGCTCTGCCAGCGCCCGCTCAACCGTCGTACTGGTCGGTTGGTGGCCCGAACCAGCAGCATCGCTGTGCTGGTTCGGGTGGTTGTCTACGGTTTGGGCTTCACCAGGATTACGGCGTCTGCTGCGGGTAGGTCCATTGTGGTGGTTGTGGCTTTGCCGTCCAAGGTGTGCAGGCCCGCTGGGGGTGTCAGCTTGAGTGGGGTGCCGGTTGGGTTTACCGCTACCCAGCCGTGGGTGAATTGTCTGCTCCACAGGCCGTCTGGGCGGCGGATGGCTGTTTCTACCGCCTCGCCCAAGCCGGTGGCCTGTAGTTGTGACCATTCGGGGTTGAGGTAGTCGTTTGTTGTTGCCTGGGTCCAGCAGGTGTGTGGGCCTGCTAGTAGTGCGGCGCTGGCGTAGCCTGCTCGTTCTTCGCGTGGTTCGCGGGTGCGGGTTACCAGTAGTAGTAGTGATTCTCCCAGTGCTGCTTGGGCGCGTAGTTCGTTGAACTCGTTGCCGCGGAACGTGAGCAGGCCGCCTGTTCCGCCTGAGTCGCGGAAGCCGAAGTTCTCCTCCATGGCGCCGCCGAACCGCGAGTGCGCGGTCCAGCGGCCGGGTGTCAGGTGGGTTTCCGAGACGTTCGGGACGAACAGCTTCCCGGCCTTGGTGAGTGCTTCGCCCGCTACGCCCAAGAACTCGTCGAGGCCGTCGCGCAGCAGCCTGTCCGTTGCCTTGACGTCGGCGGTGCCCGCCAGCACGGCGCGGGAGTAGTGGCTGAGGGAGTTGAAGTCGTTGTCCGCCAGCACGCCGTCCCAGCCCTCGCGCGTCACCTCGGCGGTGACGGCCTTGGTCCACGCCTGCTGGTAGGCCTTGTCCCACACGGTCATCTGCCAGTGCATCGGGTAGCCGTTCCACTCGATGCGCTTGCCCGTCGTGTCCAGCGCGAACCACCCGGGGTGTTCGCGCTGGGCCGTGTTGTAGCCGAGGCCGGACGGGAGGTAGGCCGCGTCCTGGTCGCCGATCACCGCGCCCTGGTAGTTGCGGGTGCTGGAGAGGTCCTTGTACACCAGCACCTTGATCTTCGGGTTCAACTGGTGGAGCTGCCGCATGGCCGCGGTCTCCATGGCGTTGAGCACGACGACGTCGTAGCGCTGCGCCGCCAAGCGGATGTCGCGCGCCGAGGGGGAGTCGCCGATGCCGTACCACCACGCGCACGGCGCGGTGGCCTTGGGCGGGGGGTCCTCGTCCTGGGCTGCCTGGCTGAAGGCACACGCCTGCACGAAGAGCAGTGCGGCCACGGCCGTGGCGGCCCTCCGCGCCCTGGAGAGGCCACCGCGCCGGACTACCGCTGTTTGCGGCACACCAATTCACCCACCGTCAGCACTAGGATCTTCAGGTCGAGCCAGAGCGACCAGTTGGCGATGTAGTAGTTGTCGTACCGGGAGCGGTCGGCGATCGAGGTGTCGCCGCGCAGCCCGTGCACCTGGGCCAAGCCGGTCAGGCCCGCCGGTACCCGGTGCCTCGCCCAGTAGAGCTCGTGGATGGCGGAGAACTCGCGGACGAACACCGGGCGTTCCGGCCTGGGGCCGACGATCGACATGTCGCCGCGCACGATGTTCCACAACTGCGGCAGCTCGTCGAGCGAGGTGCTCCGCAGGAACCGGCCGACCGGGCCGACCCTGGCGTCGCCCTGGACGGACCACTTCGTCTGCGAGTCGTCCGTGGTGCTCGGCCGGACGCTGCGGATCTTGTAGATCCGGAACTTGCGGCCGTCCATGCCGATGCGGACCTGGCGGAAGATCACCGGCCTGCCGCTCTCGACCAGCACGGCCAGCGCGCACAGGCCGATCAGCGGCGACAGCACGGCGAGCGCCAGCGCGGCCAGCAGCACGTCGATCGCGCGCTTGAGCCACCAGCTCGGCCTGCTCGTCGGCGCCGTGCCCAGGCGCACCAGCGGGTAGCTGCGGAGCCGCTCGACGTCGTGGTTGTCCTGGTACAGCTCGAACATCCTCGGCACGACGAGCGTCGTGCAGCCGAGCCGGTGCGCGGTGATGGCCGCGTCGACCGCCGAGGTGTCGCGGGTGTCGGAGAACGCCAGGATCACCGTGCCGACGCCAAGCCGGGTGATGGCCGAGGCCAGGTCCTCTCTCAGCAGCCCGACGGGCAGGTCCTCGCGGCCGAGCCAGGGCTCCGAGCCGACGAACCCGACCGGCCGCAGCCCGAACTGGGGGTGCTCGATCATGGTGGTCACGAGGTCCGCGCCCACCTTGCCCGCGCCGACGACGAGCGTCCGGTCGCAGCGGCCGAAGCGGCGGCGGCCCCAGCGGCCGAGCCAGAACATGGCGAACCGCACGGGTTCGCCGCAGACGATGAAGAGGACCAGCAGGTGCTGGAGCGCGGTGATCACCTGCACGGGCTGGCCGGTGGCCATGGCCCAGCAGGCGAGCAGCGCGAACGTCGTCGCCGTCGTGGCGAGGGAGCGGGGCAGGTCCTGGAACCAGGACAGCCAGAGCCGCCTGCGGTAGATCCGGCCGCTCGACCGGACGACCAGCAGCAGGACGCCGGTGAGCACCGCCGCGCCCCAGCCGGGACGGGTCCACACCGCCCCGGCGACGAGCGCGGCCCCGTCGACGAGGCCCAGCGCGACCGCGACGGCGTTCACCCTCGCGGACAACGGCCGCGTCGGGGGGCCGGGCGATTTCCGCGCGTGCCGCCCGTCCTTGGGCGAGGTGACGGCCGACACCAGATCAGTCATCGAAATTCACTCTTTCGTGGGAATTCCACACCGCTGGACGATGAGCACTTTCCGGTCTCCGCGGCGGCGGCCACGCCGCGCCTTGCCACATCCCGAACTACTTCCTCTCCGAATTCGGCCTGGGGGCTGCTCCCGGCAGCCGTTCCCCAGCCACCACAGGGCACCCGATGGAGTTCACCCGTTCGGTGTTATCGAGCGTCCGCCACGCGGAAATCGGCGGAAAAGCTCGAAAGAATCACTCGTCCGGTGGACAAGAAACCCTCCTCCCGGTGACTGACGTGTGCGCATCGGTTGCCTTGGTCACCGCGCCTGTCAGGACCAGGTTAAAGAAACCACGAAACATAGCCGAATATGACTCACGACGCGGATGGGCAATTGTCTCCGCCGTCCGATTGACGAGCAATGGTGAGGGGCACTGTGGCACTCGAAGAGGCCGAGGTGCGGATCAGGCCGGTGTCGGTCGTTCCGCTGTCGGGCAGCGTGACGCTGACCTGTGGGAGGGCGCACGTGGTGCTGCCCGCGTTCAACGAGGAGGGCTCGCTGCCGCCGCTGCTGCGCAGGCTGGCGAACCTGTCGCTCGCGGGCGGGTTGACGGTGTGGGTCGTCGACGACGGCTCGTCCGACGAGACCGCCGCCGCGGCCGAGCGCGGTGTCGACGGGCTCGACGTGCGGCTCGTCCGCCACGTGGTCAACCTCGGGTTGGGCCGGGCGTTGCAGAGCGGTCTGCGCGCGGCGCTCCAGGTGGCGGGCGAGGACGACGTGGTGGTCGTGATGGACGCCGACGACACGCACGACCCCGGCCTGATCCCGTTGTTGCAGAAGAAGATCGCCGCGGGCGCGGACGTCGTGATCTGCTCCAGGTTCGTGGACGGCGGCGACGACACCACCGCCCCGATGGGCCGCCGGATGCTGTCGCGCGGCGCGGGCGCGGTGTTCCGCCACACTCTCGCCGTGGACGGCGTCCGCGACTTCACCAGCGGCTTCCGCGCGTACCGGGCGACGCTGCTGCGCCGCGCCGTCGACCACTGGGGCGAGCGGCTGGTCGAGGAGCAGGGCTTCGCCTGCATGGTCGAGCTGCTCCTCAAGCTCCGGCACTGCGACCCGGTGATCGCCGAGGTCCCGCTGCCCCTGCGCTACGACCGCAAGCAGAGCGTCAGCAAGCTGAAGCTGCGGCGCACGATGGGCCAGTACGCCAAGTTGCTCATGCGCGATCGGCTGAGCCCCGCGCCGTTCCGGAAGCTGTGACCGCCGATGAGTGAATCGACCCGCCACGTCGTGGTCGTCGGCGGAGGCATCTGCGGCCTCGCCGTCGCGCACCGCCTCTCCCACGCCGGTACCCGCGTGACGCTGCTGGAGAGCAGCGACCAGCTCGGTGGCCTCGGCACGTTCTTCCCGACCGGTGACCGCTGGGTGGAGCGCTTCTACCACTGCGTGATGCCGACGGACGACAGCCTGCTCGCGCTGCTCGGCGACATCGGCGCGCGCGACGGCGTTCGGTGGAAGCCGACCCGCATGGGCATGGTCGTCGACGGCGAGCACTACGGGTTCAACTCCGCGCTCGACCTGCTGAGGTTCACGCCGCTGCGGCTGCGCGACCGGGTCCGCTTCGGCGTCGTCTCGCTGCTGCTGCGCCGCCTGGGCAAGGGCAAGGACCTGGACAACCTGCGTGCCGAGGACTGGCTGCGCAAGCTGTACGGCGACGTCATCTGGTCCGAGCTGTTCGCGCCGATGTTCGGCTCGAAGTTCGGCGACGCCTTCGGCGACGTGCCAGCGCTGTACCTGTGGCAGCGGCTGGGCCGTGAGAGCAACGTGGCGACCCGCGGGTACCCCGAGGGCGGCTACAAGGCCGTGATCGACGCGCTGAGGGCCTCCATCGAGGCCGCGGGCGGCGTGGTGCGGACCGGCACCCCGGTGCAGGGCCTCAGGAGCACGCCGGAGCGCTCGCACGTCGCGCTCGCCGACGGCGAGGTGCTGGAGGCCGACCAGGTTGTGTCCACGGTCCCGCTGCCGCTGCTGCGGGGGCTGGCCGATGCCGAGCTGGCCGACCGGCTGCCGACGCTGTCGCTGCCGTACCAGGGCGTCGTGAACGCGCTGTTCTTCCTGAAGCGCCCGCTGACCGGCAACTACTGGGCGCCGGTCCTGCGGTCCGGCACGGAGTTCGACGGCGTCATCGAGATGTCCGCGCTGGCGGGCACGGAGGTCTACGGCGGCAGGCACCTCGCGTACGTCATGCACTACACCGGCCGGAACTCCGCGCTCTACCAGGAGGACTCGGAGGTCGTCGCCGAGCGCTGGACCCGCCAGTTCCTCGACCTGCACCGGGACCTGGGGCTGACCGAGGCCGACGTCGACGAGGTCAGGGTGTTCAAGGCGCCGTTCGTGGAACCCGTGTACCCGTTGGGCTTCCTGGAGCGGCGGCCGTCGGTCGAGGTGCCGGGCACCTCGGTCCTGCTCGCGACCACCGCGCACATCTACCCGGACGTGACGAGCTGGAACTCCAGCGTCGCGCTGGCCGACGAGGTGTCCGCGATGGTCCTCGCGGCCGTCGACCCGGTGGCCGAACGCGTCTGACGGGTGGGCACGCGGCGGGGGTCGGCGACCCCCGCCGCGTCAGACCAGGTTCTCCACGGCCGTCGCGATGAGCTTGGACGTGGAGTTGTCCCCGTACGGCGAGGGGATCTCCGCCAGCCGCACCCGGTGGCCGGGCACGTCGTCCAGCCACCGCAGCACTTCCGCCCGCAGCCCGGCGGGCGGGACGAGCGTGCCGAAGGTGCCTTCGATCTCCGGCCGCTCGGTGCTCCTGCGCACCACCACGACGGGCCGCTTCAGCACGCTCACCTCCTCCTGGATGCCGCCGGAGTCCGACACCACCACGGCCGCGCCCCGTGCCAGCGCGAGGAAGGCCGGGTACGCCTGCGGTTCCACCACGCGCAGGGCCGCCAGCAGCCCGTCCAGCCCGAACTCCCGGACCCGCTTCGCGGTGCGCGGGTGCAGCGGCAGCACGACGGGCAGCGGCAGCGTCGCCAGCTCCCGCAGGACGGTCTCCAGGTTCTCGTGGTCGTCGACGTTCTCCGGGCGGTGGATCGTGGCGACCACGTACCCGTCGACCGCCAGCCCGTGCCGCGCCAGGACGGCCTGCTGCTCGTCGGTGTCCGGCAGCGCGGAGTCCAGCGCCTCGACGACGGTGTTGCCGGTGAGCGCGATCCGTTCCACCGCAACGCCTTCCGCGAGCAGGTTGCGCCGGTTCAGCTCGGTCGGCACGCAGCACAGGTCGGCGACGTGGTCGATCATCACCCGGTTGTGCTCCTCGGGCATCGCCCGGTCGTGGCTGCGCAGCCCGGCTTCGACGTGCACGAGCGGAACGCCGTTCGCGTTGGCCGCCAACGCGCCCGCCAGCGCGGACGTCGTGTCGCCCTGCACGATGACGGCCCTGGCCGGGTGCGCGGCCAGCACCTCGTCCACCACCTGCACGGCCCGCCCCAACTGGGCGCCGCGGCCGACGCCGCCGACCGCGAACTCGTGGAAGCGGCCCGGTTGCGGCAGGTCGTCCAGGATCTGGGAGTACATCGCCCGGTCGTAGTGCTGTCCGGTGTAGACCAGTGCCGCGTCCTGGCCGAAGTGCCGGAGCAGCGGAGCGAGCTTGATCAGCTCGGGGCGTGTCCCGCACACCATGGTGATCACTAGGTGTTTCCTTTCGCCCCAACGTGGTGCTGCCACGCTACTGATTCGACCACCGTGATTTCCCCTACCTCAGCCCATCGGGTGAACGGCGGGGTCCGCGTGCGGGTGATGGGCTGGGAGTTCTCTAGGGTTGGCGTGGCACGAGGTCGTCGGCTAGCGGGAATGGGAACTTCAGCGTGGTGGGAAAGTTCGGGGCGCTGGTGGCCGTCGTCGTGGCGGCGGTCTTCACGGTGGTGGTCCCGCGGGCGGTCGCGGAGGCGTCGCCGATGCTGCCGGACCTGCGCCAGGCGCCGGTGGGCTGCCCCGGCGGCTACGGCGGCGACCCGCTGGCGTGCGCGGACTGGGACGTCTGCCTGGTCGCGGAGGTCGCCCCGGCGCGCGGCGAGTGCCTGAAGTCCGGTCCCGCCAAGGCGGTCCGCCTCCGGTTCACCAGTTCGGCGGACAACGTCGGCGACGGCCCGCTGCTGCTGTTCGGCCGCCGCGACAGCCCGGACGAGCCCACCATGCGGGTGCGCCAGGCCTTCCAGTCCGGTGTGGACGGTCCGATCCCGGACGGCTTCGCGGGCGCGCAGGGCGCGACGACGGCGTTCGCCTACTACGACCCCGAGCCGTCCCACGAGCACTGGCACCTCATGGGGTTCGAGCGCTTCCAGCTCCGCACGGCCGCCGGTGAGCCGCTGCCCGCCGAGCGCAAGACCGGGTACTGCCTCGGCGACCGCCACGCGGCCCACGACGTCGGCAGGCTGACCTACACGCCGGGGAGCGGGACACCCGCTGGCAAGGTCGCCGAGGTGTTGAGCGGCAACACGTGCGGGCACCTCGGCGAAGCCGCCCTCGACGTCGTGGAGGGCATCTCCGTCGGCGCGGGCGACGACCACCGGTACGACGTCGACCACCAGTGGCTCGACGTCACGCACGTCGCGTCGGGCGTGTACGACCTGGTGCACACGGTGAACCCGGACCGGACGTTCCTGGAGAAGGACTACGCCAACAACTCGTCTTCGGTGTCGCTGTCCATCGTCTGGCCGGACGAGGCCGGGCCGCTGGTGACCCCGCCGAAGGTCGAGCTCCTGCGGAGCTGCCCCGGCCAGGCGCGCTGTTCCTGACGTACCGCGGAGAGCACCGTGGTGCTCTCCGCGCGCCGGGTCAGCTCGAGTAGGAGTGCGCGCCGGTGCCCGCGAGCTTCCCGCCGTCGACGATCAGGTACTCGTCGCGGATCGGGTTCCCGTCGAGGAAGTCCTCCAGGATCTCGCGGGTGCCCGCCGCGTAGCGGGCCTGCGCGGACAGGGACGACCCGGAGATGTGCGGCGTCATGCCGTGGTGCGGCATCGTCCGCCACGGGTGGTCGGCGGGCGCGGGCTGCGGGTACCAGACGTCACCCGCGTACCCGGCCAGGTGTCCGGACTCCAGCGCCCGCACCACGGCGTCGCGGTCGACGATCTTCGCCCGCGCGGTGTTCACCAGGTAGGCGCCGCGCTTCATCGACGCGAGCAGCGCCTCGTCGAACAGCCCCTCGGTCTCCGGGTGCAGCGGCGCGTTGATCGTCACGACGTCGCAGTGCGGCACCATCGAGGCCGCGTCGGGGTGGAACACCAGGTTCAGCTCGCGCTCGACGGACTCGGGCAGGCGGTGCCGGTCGGTGTAGTGCAGGCGCACGTCGAACGGCGCGAGCCTGCGCAGGATCGCCAGCCCGATGCGGCCCGCGGCGACCGTGCCGACGTGCATGCCCTCCACGTCGTAGGACCGGGCGACCGCGTCGGCGATGTTCCACCCGCCGTCGCGGACGATCCGGTGCGCGGGCAGGTAGTCGCGCACCAGCGCCAGGATCATCATCACCGCGTGCTCGGCGACGCTGATGCTGTTGCAGTAGGTCACCTCCGCGACGGTGATGCCGCGCTCGATGGCGGCGGCGAGGTCGACGTGGTCGGAGCCGATGCCCGCGGTGACGGCCAGTTTCAGGTTCGGCGCCTTCGCGATCCGCTCGGGGGTCAGGTACGCGGGCCAGAAGGGTTGGGAGATCACGACGTCCGCGTCGACCAGCTCGCGCTCGAACTCCGAATCCGGCCCGTCCTTGTCCGCCGTGACGACCAGCGTGTGGCCCCTGGCCTCCAGGAACGCCCGCAGCCCGAGTTCGCCGGACACGCTGCCGAGCAGCGCGCCCGGCGTGAAGTCGACCGCCCGCGGCGTCGGCAGGGTCTGGCCGCCGGGGTAGGCCTCGACCAGCGGCAGGCCGTCGCGGGCGTAGGTCTCCGGGTAGCCGCCGGTCGGGTCCTCGTACAGCACGCACAGCACCTTTGCCATGGGAGCACTCCTCTTCAGCGCCGATCGGGTACGTCCTCCACGGTTCCCCGGCCGCCGAACGCGGTCAAAGCGTTCTTCGCTGTCGCCCGATAGCCCTCGGCTATCAGGAGGCGTGGTCCTCCACCAGCTTGTCCAGCGCCGCGCGGACGTCGACCTGCCGGGCGACGTCGATCAGCGCGGTCGCCAGCGCCGACGCCGGGTCGCGCCGCGCCGTCACGAGGCCGATCCGCGGCGCGTGCGACGACCCGGTCAGCCGCAGCGCCCGCATCCCCGGAGGCACGCCGAACATGTGCAGCCACGCGTGGGAGATGACGCTGCACCAGGCGCGCGTGGCGACGTGCGCGTAGAGCGCGGCGACCGAGTCCGTCTCGACGGCGGGTTCCACGGTCGCGCCCGCGGCGGCGAACACCTCGTCGAGGATCCGCCGGTTGCGCATCCGCTGGGACAGCAGGCAGAGCGGCACGGCGGCGGCCTGCGCCCACGTCGCCCCGCCCTGCCTGGCGAGGTCGCTGTCCTCCGGGGCCAGCAGCAGGTACCGCTCCTCGTACACCGGCAGCCTGCGCACGCGCCCGAGCGGTTCACCGTCCAAATAGGTCAGTGCGACGTCGAGCTCGAACTCCGCCAGCCCGTGCGCGATCTCCCGCGAGGACAACGACAGCAGCGACACGCGGGCGTGGGGGTGGCGTCCGCAGAACGGCGCCGTCAGCAGCGACGCGGCGGTCAGCGCGGTCGGGATCGCGGCGATCCTCAACGTTCCGGTGAGGCCCTGCTTCATCGCCGCGAGGTCGTCGACCAGCCCGTCGCGCTCGGCCAGCATCCGGTGCGCCCACACCAGCACCCGCTCGCCCTCCGGCGTGAGCCCGTCGAACCGCTGGCCCCGGTGCACCAGCGGCGCGTCCAGTTCCCGCTCCAGCGTGCGGATCGCCGCGGACAGCGACGGCTGCGACACGTGGCACGCGGCGGCGGCTCGCCCGAAGTGGCGTTCGCGGGCGAGCGCGACGAGGTATTCGAGCTGGCGCAACAGCATGGCTGAAGTATCGTGGAGCCGCGCCGCCGGGCGCACTCGCCTGAGCGGGCAGTGCGTCAGTCCGCGAAGGTGGTTCCCAGGCCGGTGAGGCCCGCGGGCACCTCGGAGGTGTCGTCGGTCGCCCACCACACGTGCCCGTCCGGCCGCACGACCGCCGCGCGGGCGTCGGGCAGGTCGGGGTCGACGGCGGTCTCGAAGCCCAGCTCGGCGGCCAGGGCGAAGGCCTCCGGCAGCGTGGTGCGGGCCAGCAGCAGCGGCCGTCCGGCGAGCAGCGCCAGCAGGGGCATCCGCCTGCCCACCAACGGGTGCGCGTCCGCTGCCGGGTAGGCGACGTCGAGCGCGGCGAGCTTGTCCGCGAGGGCCGTCGCGAACGCCGGGACGGTGCCGATCAGGTCGTTCACCAGCGTGCGGAGGGCGCGCTGCTCGGGTGTCGTCGCGCTGATGAGGGCGGTCTGAGCGAGGGTGTGCTGCGCCAGCGCCAGTCCGACGGGGTGGCGCTCGGCGTGGTAGCTGTCGAGCAGACCGGGTGCCGCGCGGCCGTGGACCTCGGCGGCGAGCTTCCAGCCCAGGTTCATCGCGTCCTGGACGCCGACGTTCAGGCCGACGCCACCCGCCGGGAAGTGCATGTGGGCGGCGTCGCCCGCGAGCAGCACGCGGCCCCTGCGGTACTCGGCGGCGACCCTGGTGGTGTTGCCGAACCGCGACAGCCAGGTCGGGTCGTGCATGCCGAAGTCGCTGCCCGCGACGAGGCGGGTGGTGGCGCGCAGGTCCTCCAGGGTGAACGGGTCGTCGGGGCCCTGGCGGTGGGCGTCCATGCCCGCGAGGCGGTACCGGCCGCCGCCGAGGGGAACGGTGATGAGCGCGCCGTCGTCGGTCTGGGCGCTCAGCACCGGCTGCTCGGTCAGCGACACCTCACCGACGTACCCGAAGGTGGTCGCGTCCGAGCCGGGGAAGGCGATCCCGGCGGCCTTGCGGACGGTGCTGCCCGCGCCGTCGGCTCCGACCACGTACGACGCGGTGAGGGTGCGCGAGTCGTCCAGGGTCAGGGTGACCGCCGAGGCGTCCTGCGCCAGCCCCGTGACGGCGTGGCCGCGGTGGATCCGGACGCCGAGGTCCAGCGCCCGCTGCTCGAACAGCTCCTCGGTGCGGGTCTGGGGGAACGCCAGCATGAACGGGTAGGGCGTGTCGAGTCCGCTGAAGTCGAGCCGGTTCTCCAGCATCCCGAAGTGCCAGTTCGGCCGGGGGAACCCGTCGGCGAGGAACCGCTTCTCCGCGCCGCGCAGGGCGAGCACCTCCACGGTGCGCGGGTGCATCCCCATCGCCTTCGAGTGCGGGCTGCGCTCGACGGCGCGTTCGAGCACGAGCGTCGACACGCCCGCCAGCGCGAGTTCCGCCGCGACCCAGAGCCCGACCGGGCCCGCGCCCACGACGATGACCTGGGCCGTCTCATTCGATTGGTTGGACATTAGATTCATAGTAATGACCATACTCCGAATTGATCGGGCACTACCATCGGCCCATGGCAACGCGTGAGTACCGGTCGTCCGTGCGGGCCAGGCACGCGGAGGACACCCGGCGGACGATCGTCGACGCCGCCGCGGCGCTGTTCGCCGAGCAGGGATACGCGCGCACCAGCGTCGCGGCGGTCGCGGCGGCGGCCGGGGTCGCGCTGAACACCGTGTACACGAGCGTGGGCGGGAAGTCGGCGCTGATCATGGCGCTGACCGACGACGGGGCCGGTGACCCGACCGCGATCGAGACGGTGAGCCGGATCGCGGAGTCCGCCGACCCGGCGGAGATCCTCCTGCTGACCGCGAAGGGCACCGCACGGGTGCGCCGCGCGCGCTGGCAGGTGCTCGGGATCCTGCTCGACAACCGCACCTCCGACCCCGACGTGGCCGCGGCCGCCGACGCCGCGACCCGCGTCGTGCGCGACCGGCTCGACCTGGTCGCCGCGCGGCTGGTGGAGGTCGGCGGACTGCGGCCGGGCCTGGACGTCGACCGGGTCGGCCAGGTGCTGTGGTTCTACTTCGGGTTCGAGGCGTGGCGGACCGCGCGCGGCCTCGGCTGGGGCTGGGACGAGGCCGCCGAGTGGCTCGCGACCCAGGCCGCGGGCGCGCTGCTGGACCGGTGAGGCCCCGCGTTCCTGGTGTCCTGAGGGCATCAGGGACGACTGAACAGGTCTTGGACGGCCGTTCGCCCGCGGACGAGAGTCGACGTCGCAGTCGAACTCGAAGGGTGGAACGGTGATGAGCGTTTTCGTGACAGGCGGGTCCGGTTACCTCGGTCGTGCCGTGGTCGGCGCGCTGGTGCGGCACGGGTTCGAGGTGACCGCGCTGGCGCGGGACGAGCGGGCGGCTGCGGTGGTCGCGGCGGCGGGCGCCAAGCCGGTCGCGGGCGGGCTGACCGACCTGGACGTGCTGCGCGCCGCCGCCGCGTCGGCCGACGGCGTGCTGCACCTCGCGCAGTTCGCCGGGCCGGAGACCGCTGCCGTCGACCTGGCGGCGGCGGGAGCCATGCAGGACGGCGCGGGCGACCGGCCGTACGTCCATACGGGAGGGACTTGGGTGTACGGCGACACCGCCGGGGTCGTGGACGAGGACGCGCCGTTCGCGCCTCCGTCGATCACCGCGTGGCGGCTCGCGAACGAACGCCGGGTGCTCGCCCGCGGCGGTCACCCCGTCATCGTGATGCCGGGCCTGGTCCACGGGCACCGGGCCGGGCTGACCGAGGCGTTCTTCGTCGAGCCCGCCCGCGCCTCCGGGGCGGTCGCGGTCATCGGCGACGGGACGGCGCACTGGGCCGTCGTGCACGTCGACGACGTGGCCGAGCTGTACGTGCTGGCGCTGCGGGCGAAGCCCGGCTCGGTGTACGCGGGCGTGAGCGCCACCGTGACCCAGCGGGCCGCGGCGCTGGCGCTGAGCAGGGCGGCCGGGTGCCCCGGCGAACTGCGCCGGGTGACGCCGGAGGAGGCCGTGGCGGAGATGGGGCCGATCGCCGAGGCGTTCGCGCTCGACCAGCGCTTCACCGGCGCGCGGGCGCGGCAGGACCTCGGCTGGCGGCCCCGGCGCCTCGACGTCCTGGCGGACCTGGCGGGTTGATGCGGTGTCCGCCAGGGCAAGCGGCGGATGGCGTGCCGCGACTGCCCAACCGCCCCCGTGGACGATCTTCGTCAACTCGAAGACCGGAGCACGGCGCGGTAGACCGATCGGACTGCGACCCCCGGCGTCCGGATAGGGGTTGACGTGGCAGGACGGCCGTTGGTGAGAATGACCGCGTAGTAGTCGACCGCCCGAACCGGCCGTGAGCAGCGGCCATTCGGGCTATCGAGTCGCGCGCACCTACCACCGATGGCCGGTTCGCCACTACGGTCGGTTTCCGACGTGGGAGGTGATCATGGTGTGGAGATCCGCGGCCAGGACTTTGCGGGTCGTCGCGTTCGTTGTCGTGGGTGTCGTGACGATCCTCGGGCTGCTGCCCGTCGCCATCAACGTGGCCACCGGTGGAACCGCCCCCGAGGTGCTGGGGCCGGTGGTGGACTGGCTCTGGCCCATGATCGTCCTGCTCGCCGGGGTCATGGTCGGGCTGGTGCTCTGGGACCGGGGCAGCGACCAGGGCGTGCGGTTCATCCCGAGGCGTCCCGGCCACCCGTCGCACCGGGTGGAGGCGGTGGGCCGGGTCGAACGCGAGGTGCTGCGCCGCAGGCACGGGTCGTTCGCCGAGCAGATCGTGTCGAAGCTCGGTCTCACGACGCCGCCGCACCCCGTGCTGGCGCGGATCGACAGCGGCGCGCGGCCGGATCCGGACGAGCCGCCGTCGGGGATCGCGGAGGTGTTCGCCGAGACGCGGGAGGTGCTGCTCGTGCTGGGCGCCCCCGGTTCCGGCAAGAGCACGCTGCTGGTCGACCTGTGCGCGGACCTGCTCAGCCGGGCGCGCGCGGACGACGACCAGCCGGTGCCGGTGCTGCTCGACCTGTCGTCGTGGTCCACGACCGCGCTCAAGCCCAGGGACCGCAGCAGGTCCACCAAACCCGAGGACTTCGTGGAGTGGCTGGTGCGCGAGGTCCAGCGCCGCTACCGCATCCCCGTCGCCGTCGGTCGCGTCTGGCTCGCCGAGGGCCGGATGGCGCTGCTGCTCGACGGTCTGGACGAGGTCGCCCCCGACGACCGCGACCGCTGCGTCGAGCAGATCAACGCGCTGGGCCAGCGGTCCGCCGTGCCGCGCATCGCGGTCGCCAGCCGGGTCACCGACTACGAGCGGTTGAGCACGACCCTCAAGTCCCAGCACGCCGTGCGCGTCGAGCCCCTCGACCGCGAGCAGATCGAGGAGTACCTGGAGTCGGTCAGCCCGCGGCTCGACGGCCTGCGCAAGGCGCTGGAGCGCGAGCCGGAGCTGTGGAACGCCATGACGACCCCGCTGATGCTGGACCTGCTCGCCCTCACCTACCGCACCGGCAGGGTCGGCCGGGACGTCCCCACCGGCGGTGAGCGCGACCTGCTCGACACCTACCTGGTGGAGATGGTCGCCCGCGACTCCGCGTCGACGTCCGCGCCCGCGCCGGAACGCGCTTTCCGCTCGCTGAGGTTCCTGGCCAGGCTCGCCGCGAGTCCACTGTGGAACGACCTGGTCGCGCGCGGCAGGCTGCCCAGCAGGGTCGCGTGGCTCGAACTGCTGCCCGCGACCCCGATCTGGCTGCTGTTCCAACGGGTCCAGCCCGCCGTGCTCACCGGAGCTGTCGGCGCGCTGTCGACCGTGGTGGGGCTGCGGCTCGGCCTTCTGTCGGGGCTGCTGACCGGCGCGTGCCTGACGGCGCTGGTCATCGTGGTCAACCACTTCCTGGTGACGCACCTGTTCGTCTTCAACCGCCCCGGTGGGGTCAAGACGTGGGGGGTGCTCTCCGTGCTGGTCGGCCTGGTGCTGGGAGCGGCGGTCGGCCTGGTGCTCGGCGTGGTCGGCTCCTGGATCGGCCTGCTGCTCTTCCAGTTGCCGGTGCCGCTCGCGTTCGCGGCGGTCATCGTGATCACGTTCCTGGTGGCGTTGAGCGCGAGCGTGCACCTGGAGGCCGTGCGGGACGCGCCGTACTGGGCCGTCGCGGTGTCGCTGCTGCCCGCCGCCGTGATGGTGTGGACGGGCCCGTCGCGGGAACTGCTGGTGGGACTGGGGATCGGGCTGCTCGCGGGTCTGTCGACGAGCCTGTTCGTCAGCGGGTTCTTCGGGGTGTGGCGGGCGCTGCACGTCGAGCAGTCGACGGCGCTGGTCGGCCGCGGCCGCTGGTGGCTGCTGGTCGCGCTGCCGTGCGGCGGGATCGGGGCGGTGGCGGGAACGGGGCTGGCCTTCTGGTTCGGCGCGCCGATCACCACGGCCGTGCTGGCGCCGATGACCGGCGTCCTGATCGGGCTGTTCAGCGCGCCGACGTCGGCGCGCGAGCACCTGCTGCCGTTCGAGCTGATCTCCACCGGAATGGCCGAGGCGCTGTCCCGGCCGCTCGTGCTGGGGGAGTTGCCGTTGCGCCGCAAGGCGTTGCTGCACTTCGCGGGCGACCGGATGCTGCTGCTGCACGTGGAGGGGGAGTACCGGTTCGCGCACGCGCTGGTGCGCGACCACCTCGCGACCTGCGACCCGGCCGAACTCGGCGCGGCGGTCGAGCGCCGCCGCGCCGAACTCGTCAAGGCCGGATGAGGTTCGACAGGAACCGGACCCAAGCCTCGTGGCGGAACGCCAGGGCGCCCGCGGTCCGGTTCTTCGTGTCGCGGACCCCGACCGCGGCGCCCGTGTGGTTGATCTCCACGCACGATTGGTCGGGATTGCTGTAGGTCGCCTTGCGCCACCCGGAGACCTGGGGATCTCGCGGCGTCGGGTGGTTATCGGTCATGTGCAGGTCACGTTCCTTCCTGGATGATCACCTCGCGAGCAGGAAGGTGCGGGACTGCTCGGGCCCCAGCGCGGCGGCCTTCTGCTGTTCCCACACGGCGAGGAAGTCGGCGACCTCTTCCTCCTCGGACGTGACCTTGCCGTCCCTCACCCCTTCGACGTGGACCACTTCCACGGGCGGCTCACTGGAGTACCCGAAGATCGTGTAGTTGAACTCCTGTCCCCAGTAGTAACCGACTTCCCACGGCACCACTTGGACTTCCACGTTGGGACGGTCGATCATCTCAGCGATGTGGTCCTTCTGACCACGTCGAATTGCGCCGCTGCCGGACATGTTCGCCATCCGCTCGAAAGCGGCCTGGTCGACGATGAACCAGAACTGGTTGTCGAGGTTGTCCAGGATCAGTTGGCGCTCGAGTCTGTTCACCGTCGCCTGCTCTATGGCCTCGGCTGTTCGCGACGGCCGGACCGAGCGCATCAGGTGCCGCATGTACGCCTCGGTCTGGAGCAGGCCGGGGATGGTCATGGACGTGTGCTGCCACAGGTAGTGCGCGCTGGTCTCCAGGTCGACGACCTCGCGCATGGTCCCGTGGAACCGGGCTCGCAGTGACTTCGGCGAGTAGCGGCCCTCGCGGCCGCGAGCCATCTCGAGCAGGTCCTGGCGCAGCGCCGGGTCGGTCTTGTACCCGCTGAGCAGCGTGTTCAGATCGGGGATCTTGACGCCGCTCTCGCCGCGCTCGATGTTGCCTATCTTGTTCTGCGTGCAGTCGAGCAGCTTGCCCGCCTCCGCCTGGCTCATCGCGCACGCGTTGCGCAGTGCTTCGAGCTTGCGCCCGATGATGATGTTGACGACCCGCTTGGGGATAGCGGCGGTCATCGGGGCCTCCGTAGTACGTGAGCGTCACTAGTGATGACGGAAAGTAGCAGGCCCCGACATCCGATCTCACGAGTATTCGATTTGGTTAAACGAGTTCACTAGCCAATCCGGGTCTATTCGGTAAATTGGCTGATAGGGGGCGGCCGGGTGCCCGGATTGTTTAGGGAAATTGGAATCGGAGGCGTCGGAGACCGCAGTTCCACGGGTACGCCAACGCGCCCACGGGGGACCGCTTGGGCGGTCCCCCGTGGGCGCGTTCGAGAGGTGGTCAGGCGAGCGTCGCGAGCCCCCGCGCGTCGGCACGGGCGGCGCCGCGCGACACGGCCACCGGGTCCCACCCCGCGGGGCGTTCCGGCAGGAGTTCCCGGTTGCCGACGACCGAGCCCTTCGAGACCTCGCCGAACAGCAGGGGCCTGCCCATGATCTGGCCCGCGCACACCATGCCGCCCGCCATCACACCCGTGATGCCGCTGCCGAACTGCGTGCTCTGGCCGACGACGTACAGGCCGCCCACGCCGGTCTCGAAGACCGGGCGCTGGCCCGCGTCGCCCCACTTGGCCATGCCGAACGGCGTACCGCCGGTCGACCGGGTGTAGCGCTCCTGGGTGAGCGGCGACGCCATCTCCAGGTGCACGATGCTGTCGCGGAACGGCCCGAGCGCGCGTTCGCCCGCCTTCACCACGGCCTCGGTGAAGCGCTCCTTCTCCGCCAGGTAGTCCGGGTTGCGGCGGTACTTCTCGCCGTCGGCGGGGCCGTTCTCCACGCCCCAGCCCGCGTAGCCGGGCGGGCACAGCGTGATGAGCTGGAACGTCGAGTGGCCCTTCGGGTGCATGTGCCGCGAGTCGTTGTCCTTGCGGGAGGCGAACGAGATGAACAGGTGCTTGATCTCCTCCGGCTGCCCGTCGTTGTGCAGGCTCTCGTACAGGTGCTCGATGTCGTCCCCGGCGTACCACCACATGTTCGCGTCCTCGGGCCGCGTGTCCAGCTCGCGGTCCAGCGCGACGTAGACCGTTGCGAACGGCAGGCCCATGGACGCTTCCTTGGTGTCCCGCACCAGTTCCGGGGCGAAGTGCTCGGCGCCGACCAGGTCGAGGATCGTGCGCCGGTAGTCGGCGTTGGAGATCACCAGCGGTGCGGTCAGCTCGGTGCCGTCCGCCAGCGCCACCCCCGTCACGACGTTGTCGACGACCTGGATCCGGTCGACCTGGGAGTTGGTGCGCATCTCGCCGCCGTGCGCCTCGAGGACCTCGGTCAGCGTGGCCGCGATCATCTGGCCGCCGCCCACCGGGTGGTAGGCGCCGCGGATGTAGTGGTCGGTGATCATCGAGTGCGTCGCGACGGACACCTCGGTCGGGCCGAGGCCGTAGTTGGGGGACTGGGCGGCCAGCACGGTCCGCAGCCGCGTCGAGAGCTTGCAGTGGTCGAAGAGCGTGACCAGCTTGTGCCAGCCCCAGCCCTGGAGGTACTGCGTGCCCTCCATGATCTCCTCGAACGGCATGTCCGGCGCCCAGCCGAGGGCGAAGTGCTGCTCGCCGCCGGTCGCCCGGACGACCTCGACGTACTCGCGGATCCCCTCCACCTCCTCGGGGAACGTCGTCTCCAGCCTGCGCTGGAACTCGTCCCAGTTCGACGGCACGTCGAACGTGAGGCCGGGCATCACGATCTTGTCGAACCCGTCGGGGTTGAGCTGGTGGAACTCCACCCGCCCGTCCGCGCCGAGACCGCGCAGCACGGTCGGGATGATCCCGTCCTCCCCGCAGTCGCCGAGGTAGTGGACGCCGACGTCGAACTCGTACTTCCTCCTCCTCCGGAACACGTGGCTGTTGCCACCCGCCCAGTCGTGCTGCTCCAGCACGAGCACCTTGCGCCCGCTGGCGGCCAGGTACGCGGCGCTCGTCAGGCCGCCGAGACCTCCACCGACGACGATGGCATCCCAGTCACTTCGTTGTGTCGTCAACGCGACTCCGCTCGAAGATCGGAGCAACCCCTGTTCTGGTTGCTCTCCGGTAAGGGCACCCCACTGAGATTCCTCCCTTCGGCGCAGTCCTCCTACCCCTGCTAACCCCTAAAACAGCGTTATATGACGCTGTTTTTTAGTGAATATCCTTCGTGTTCAGGGGTGGTGCACGGGTACCCGTTTTTCGGCTTTCAGCAGGTAGCGGCGTGCGTGGGAGACGAACGGGCCCTCCTCGACGATGCGCTGGTGGAGTGCGGCCAACTGGGGCCGGTACCGGTCCACGGTGAAGCCGGGGACGGTCCACAGGACCTTGCGCAGGAAGTGCACGATCGCCCCGATGTCGTAGTACTCGGCCCGCAGGGATTGGTGCTGAAGGGTGATGATCGACAATCCGGCCGCGTCCGCGTCCGCCTCGATTCCCAGGTCCTCCGGGGCGGGTAGGGGTCCCAGGAAGGCCTCGCTGAGTTCCCGGTTCGTGCCCGAGCCGATGCCCTGCGAGAGGTAGGTCCCGCCGGGCTTGAGCACCCTGGCGATCTCGTGCCACAGCACGGTCGTGGGGTGGCGGCTGACGACGAGGTCGAACGAGCCGTCGTCGAACGGGAGGTCGTCGGTGTCCTGGACCTCGACCACCGTGCCGCCCAGCGGGGCCAGGTTGCGCCGGGCGATCTCCAGGTTCGGCGGCCAGGACTCGGTGGCGCACAGGGTCTTCGGCGCGCTGGGGATCCCGGCCAGCACCTCGGCCCCACCGGTCTGGAGGTCCAGCGCGGCCTCCGCGTCGGCCATGTGCTCGGCCAGCAGCCGGGAATAGCCCCAACTCGGGCGTTCCTCCGTCGCGCGGCCCTCGAACCAGCCGAAGTCCCAGCCCGCCGTGGGAACCGCTTCGCCTTCCTCGATCAGGTCCTCGAAAGTGGTCATGCTCCCGACGGTAACCACGGTGTCGACCGAGAATCAGACGGCGTTGCGGCGGCGGAAGAGCCAGGCCGCGAAGGTGGACGCCGCCGCCAGCAGGCCCGTGCACCAGAGGAGCGCGATCCAGCCGTTCGCGCCGATCGGGGTCCCGGTCAGGAGTCCTCGCACGGTCTCGATCACCGGCGTGATCGGCTGGTGCTCGCTGATGCCCCTGAGGAACCGCGGCATGGTGTGCGGGGGCACGAAGGCGCTGCTGAGGTAGGGCAGGAACAGCATGACGAAGCTGAGCGCGCTGGCCGACTCGACGGACTTCGCGATCACGCCGAGGCCCGCGGCGAACCAGGAGAGGGCCAGGACGTAGAGGAGCAGCAGCCCGGCAGCCAGGAGCCACTCGGCGAACGCGGCCCGCGGCCGGAAGCCCATGACGACGGCCGCGGTGACGACGATGGTGGTGGACAGGGCGTTCCGGGCCACGCTGGCGACCACGTGCCCGGTCAGGACGGCCGAGCCGCGGATCGGGAGGGTGCGCAGCCGGTCGATCACGCCGGTGGTCATGTCGTTCGCGACCGCCATGGCCGTGGCGGCGGCCCCGTAGCCGGTGCAGAGCAGGACGATTCCGGGGACCACGTAGTTGACGTACTGCGTGCCGGTGTTGATCGCGCCGCCGAAGACGTAGACGAACAGCAGCATCATCAGCAGCGGCAGGGCGATCGACATGATCAGGGTCTCGGTGTTGCGCCTGGTCAGTCGGACGCACCGGCCGATCATCGTCAGGTGGTCGGTCAGGGCGTTCCCCAGCCCGGTGTGGGTCGGTCGGGCCTGGAGGGTGGTCATGCGAGGTCCTCCGCGTAAGGGGTGGCGGTGACGAGGTCGAGGGGCGCCTGGTCCGGGCTCGTCGGGGACTGCCCGCCGGTGAACGCGATGAAGACGTCGTCCAGCGTCGGGCGGTGGGTGCTGATCGTGGCCACCGGTATCCCGGCCGTGCGCAGGGCGTCCAGGACGTGGTGCTGGTGGGTGGCCGTGCCGTCCGACGGGAGGCCGAGTGCCAGGGGCGCGTCCGTGCGCCGGGCGGACAGCAGCGCCGCCGCGCGGGTCGTGTCGTGGTCCGTGGTGAAACCGAGGTCGAGCCGGTGGCCGCCCACGCGCGCCTTCACGGCGTCGGTGCTGCCGGAGACGGCGACCCGCCCCTCGTGCAGCAGGGCGACGGTGTCGGCCAGTCGATCGGCCTCCTCCAGGTACTGCGTGGTGAGGACGATGGTCGTGCCCGCCGCCACCAGGTCCCGGACGGCGTCCCACATGGTCGTCCTGCTGACCGGGTCCAGGCCGGTGGTCGGCTCGTCCAGGAAGATCACCTCGGGGGTCGACACGAGGCTCATCGCCAGGTCGAGCCTGCGCCTCATGCCGCCGCTGTAGGTCTTGACCCTGCGGTCGGCCGCGTCCCGCAAGTCGAACCGGTCGAGCAGGTCCACCGCGCGGCGCCGGGCCGCGGGGCCTCCCAGGTGCATGAGCCTGCCGACCACGGTCAGGTTCTCCCGGCCCGTCTGCTGGTCGTCCACGGCGGCGAACTGGCCGGTCAGGCTGATGGCCCCGCGGACCTTCGTCGGTTCCCGGACGACGTCGTGGCCCGCCACCCGCGCGGTGCCCGCGTCCGGTCTGGTCAACGTCGTCAGGATGCGGATGGTGGTGGTCTTGCCCGCGCCGTTCGGGCCGAGGAGGGCGAAGACGGTCCCCCTCCGGACGTGCAGGTCGACGCCGTCCAGCACCGTCGTGGTGCCGTAGGACTTGGTCAAGCCCTCTGCTTCGACGATCACCGGTTCCCCCAATGCGTAGTAGGTACGCTTAAAAGCGTAGGTCATACGCATAGGTGAGGGGAAGGGGTTTTCCTAGACTGCGTGCCGGACGAGAGGGAGCGGATGACCGAGGAGATCGACCTGCCCGCCGAGGTGACCCTGCTGTGGGGGTTGCGGGAGACCGCGCGGAGAGGGCGGAAACCGTCGCTCACGGTCGCCGACATCACCCGTGCCGCGGTCGAGGTCGCGGACGCCGAAGGGCTCGGGGCGGTCTCGATGGCGAAGGTCGCCGAACGGCTCGGCAACGCCACGATGGCGCTCTACCGGTACGTGAAGAGCAAGAACGACCTGCTGCTGCTGATGGCCGACGCGGCCATCGGGCCCGCGCCCGCGCTGCCGGAGGGGCTGGAGTGGCGGGAAGGGCTGACGGTCTGGGTCCGCCGGGTGCTCGCCGTCCTGCGGGCGCGCCCGTGGGTCGTCCAGATCCCCATCAGCGGGCCGCCGGTCGGGCCGAACAACCTGTCGTGGTTCGACCGGGCGCTGGGAGCGCTGGGGGGCACCGGGCTGTCCGAGGAGGAGAAGGTCGGCGTGGTCATGGGGCTGCTGACCTACGTGCAGGGCGAGGCGCGGCTGAGCCTGGACCTGAGCACGGGCTACCGGGAGAACCCGGAGGCGTTCGGGCGGCAGTACGGGCTGGCGCTGGCGAGGGTGGTCGACCCGCTGCGGTTCCCGGCGTTGAGCAGGGTGGTCACCTCCGGGGTCTTCGACGGCGAGGTGCCCTACGACGACGAGGTCGACGGGATGTTCGGGCTGACGCTGTACCTGGACGGCGTGGCCGCCCTCATCGGGCGCGCGGAGGCCTAGTCCGGCGGCGCGACGCCGCATTTTCCCCATCCGACCGGATTGGGTGGCCCGAACACGTATTTGTCACCC
Organism: Umezawaea endophytica; assembly: GCF_025061645.1. Classification (GTDB taxonomy): domain Bacteria; phylum Actinomycetota; class Actinomycetes; order Mycobacteriales; family Pseudonocardiaceae; genus Umezawaea; species Umezawaea endophytica. Next base: position 145,896 of record NZ_JANYMP010000004.1, read on the forward strand.
GACCGGCGGCTCTTTCACTGGTGGAAAGGCTATTCCCGACCGTCGAACAACTGATGGGGGCCTGGGATGAGCATCGCTGTCCACGGTTCGGTGGAAACCCGCCCGGACCTGGCCCGCGCCCAGCACGAGGTGGCGTCGGACCTGTTCGCGAGCCTGCTGGCGAGCGACGACCGGCCCGGCGTGCGGGTGGTGCCGGTCGCCGAGCGGTCGGACCTCGGCCGGACGCGGCTGCTGGACGCGTACGCGCTGCTGGCGGGTGGCAACGACCTGCCGGTGGTCCGCGGGAGGGCGGTCGAGGGGGCGCAGCCGTACGGGCTGTTCGCGGACGCGTTCGAGCACGCCACGGGCAACCCCGAGGTGTTCACGGAACTGGAGCAGGACGCGAACCTGCTGCTGCGCGGGCTGTTCCGGTCGCTCCGCACGCCGGGGTGGGCGAGCGAGGCGCTGGGCGTGCCCGACGCGGAGCACCACCGGCTGCACCGGGCCGTGACGGCGACACTGGACGCGATGTCCGGGCCCGCCGGGACCGTGCTGCTGCTCGACGACGCGCACCACGTCGACCAGGCGTCGATCGGGCTGCTGGACCACCTCGTGCGGCGCGGACCGCGAACGCCGATCCTGCTGGTGGTGGCGCACGACCCGCTGCGCAGCCCGGCGGCGCTGACGGCCGTGCTCGCCGAAGCCGAGCGGCACCGCGCCGACGAGAGGATCGCGCCGGTGGTGCGGCTGGGCGACGCGAGCAGGCACCGCCTGACGCAGCGCGAGTTCACCGTGCTGGCCGTCCTCGCCGAAGGCCTCACCGCCGACGCCATCGCGCGCAGGCTCGACATCTCGCCGCGCACCGTCCACCGGCACCTCCAGCACCTGTACCGGAAGCTCGGCACCGCGGACCGGCTCGCCACCGTGCTGCACGCCAAGTCCCTGGGCCTCCTGCCGTGAGACCCGCGGTCAGGCGCTCGCGGTGAACTGGTCGATCCGGTGGACGAGTTCGCGCGCGTCCTCGTCCTCGTAGCGGGCCGCGGCGTCCCGCAGCGGGCGCATCCGGTCCCTGGTGCGGGTGGACGTCACCTTCGCCGACGAGTCCACGGCCTGGAGGCCGACCTTGGCCGCGTGGTCGAAGTCGTGCTCCAGCACGTGGTTCACGGTCAGCGCGATCTGGCTCAGCGCCCGGCTCCTGGTCATCCCCTCCGAGTAGGTCGCGATGGCCGAGGTGAGCGGGGGGATGGCGAACGCCGTGTACGCCAGGTCCACCGTGCGCGCCAGCTCGGTGTAGACGATCCCGGTCATCGCCCCCAGGTCGGTCTCGTCGAAGAACGCCGACCACGTCGGCGTCGCGTCGCGGTCGGCCGCCTCGAAGGCGTCCCGCGCCCAGCCCATCCGCGTCAGCGCCTGGTCCCGGTCGCCCATCCGGGCGTGCGTCCACGCCTGGTTGACGCACAGGATCGCCACCCCGAGGTCGCTCTCGGCCCTCCGCGCCGACACCTCGCCCAACCGGAACGCCGTCAGCGCCTCCGCGAAGTCGTCGCGGTGCAGGTGCATCCGCCCCGAGCGGTAGAGGACGTTCGCGGCCAGGTCGTGGTTGCCCACCAACGCCGCCAATTCCGAGGCTCGGTCGACGTGGATCCGGGCCAGGTCCTGTTCGGCCGAGTCGAAGCACGTCCACGCCGCGAGGTTGTGGAGGTCCGCCATGGCCGAGCCGAGCCTGTCGCGCACGGCCCGCGTGGTGCTCGAATGCGTCAGGACGCGCTCGCTCCACGACGACAGGGCGAGCACCGCCTCGCGGCAGGCCCCGCCGCCGAACCGGTGGTCGAGGGCGCGGAGTTCCTTCGTCGCGGATTCCACGTGTCTGACCTCGGCCATCCCGCTGTGCCCGCGCACCGGGCGTCCGGTGCCTTCCCCTGCCGCGGTCGCGTCGAACTCGGCCATGGTCGTACCTCGCTCACATCCTCAAAGCGCTGAAACGGGCCTCAAAGGAGGTATACCGCCGAACGTCGTCACGGGACCCGCGCACCACCCGAGCGGACTCGGCCGATCGGCGCGCTCGTGCGGTCTGGGGTCGAACGGTCGTGCGATGCCCCGGCGTGGCGACTGACCCCGTTCTGTCCAGGAAACGACCCGGAAGCGCCGTTCCCCCCGTGGCAAGGTTGATCGCAGTCATGGCGAGCACGACGAAGAGGGTTGGCGATCAATAGCGATGCTGTCGCGCGCGGTGCGGGGATTCCTGAAGGGGCGCAACAAGGACGAGCGAAGACGGGGGCCCGAGCCGGAGCGAAGACACGTCGAACACCCCGAGCCCCCGCCGGTCGAACCCGCTGTGGTCGACCCCGTCCCGGCGCGTGAACCGGCGGAACTGGAAGAACTGCTGGTCATGGCCGACGTCGAACTGGCGGAGAAGCAGGAACAACTCGACGAGCTGGACCGCAGGTACCAGGAAGCCGTCGAGGACCAGTGCAGGCTGGAAGAGGAGAACAACCGGCTGCGCGGGAGGTTGACCACCGTCTACCGCGGACTGGTGCCCGAGGACCCGACCGAGGCGGACGACCTGCCCACGACGGCCGACTCGCCGTCGCACGCGGCGGAACTGGCCCGCCTGCACCTCGCCGACCACCTCAGCCTGCCGCTCGAGGCGTGCGTGCAACTCGACCGGATCGACAACGTGCCCGAGTCCCGCACGTGGGGCGAGAACGCGTGGCGCGGGTTCCTCGCCCTGCACGCCTACGGCGAGGCGCTGGCCGCCGAGAAGAACCCCGGCAACTTCCGCGCGTGGTGCGAGAACTCCCACCACCGGTACGTGTGGCCGTCCAACGCGAAGAAGCTCGCCATGAGCGAGAGCAAGAGCGTCGGCAGGTCCGGCCGGATGAGCGCGAAGCGGATGTTCCCGGTGGACCGCGCGTACGACCCGTCCGGCACGGTCTACATGGGGACCCACCTGAAGATCGGCGTCGGCCGCGGCACGCTGCTGCCCCGCGTGTACTTCGTCGCCGACCGCGAGACCGCCAAGGTGTACGTCGGCTACTTCGGTCCCCACAAGAACGTGCCGAACACGCTCACGTAGCTCGTCGGGCGTCAGTCGTCGGCGAGGACGGCGTACAGGTCCGAGTCCCGCCAGCCGTCGCGGACGTACGCGGTGCCGCGCATCCGGCCCTCGTAGCGCATGCCGATCCTGCGCAACACCGCGGCCGAGGCGAGGTTGCGCGGGTCGCACGTGGCCCAGACGCGGTGGAGCCCGTGCTCGTCGAAGCCCATGCGCAGCAGTTCCCGAGCCGCGGCCGTGGCGGTGCCCCGCCCCCACAGCCGCGGGTGCACCGCGTACGTGATCTCGCCGGTGGTCGGGCCGCGCAGCTTCAGCTCGGCGCTGCCCACGACGTCGCCGTCGACGAGCACCGCGAACACCAGCCGGTTCGGGGGTGCCGCCACCGCGGCCCGCACGTACGCCTCGGTCTGCTCGTGGGTGTTGGGTCCCCACGCCTGGTAGCGGCAGGACTCCGGCAGGCGGGCCCAGTCGTGGACGGCGGTGACGTCGCCGAGCGCGAGCGGCCGGAGCGTGGGCGTCATGGCGGCACCCTAGATCAGCACGGCCCCTTCCTCCGAGCGGGTGGCACCACGTTGAGCCAATGTGGCTCGAATGGTGCCAAAGTTGTGCCATGATGGCACCACGCACCTGGTCGTGCCGCCGTCGGCGACCACGACCGGGACCAACCGCCACGAGAGGAAGTCCCATGACCGAGCCGGTTCCCGTCCCGGAAGGCATGTTCACGGAGCGCGACGCGGGTCCCTTCGACCCGCACAGCGCGATGACCCGGTTCCGCGACACGCGTCCCGTCAGCCCGCTGACCTTCCCCGACGGGCACGTGGGCTGGCTCGTCACCGGGTACGACGCGGTCCGCCAACTCCTGGCCGACACCCGCTTCAGCTCCCGCCAGGACCTCGGTGTCCTGCACATGCCGTTCGACGTGCCCGGCATGCCCTCCTCCGCCGGACCGTCACCGCAGACCCCCGGCCTGTTCCTCGCGATGGACCCACCGGACCACACCCGGCTGCGGCGCAAGCTCACCGGCGCCTTCACCGTGAAGCGCATGCGGCAGCTCGAAGAGCACATCGTCGACGTCGTCGAGCAGCGGTTGGACGCGATGGCGGACCTGACCCCGCCCGTCGACCTGGTCAAGGAGTTCGCGCTGCCGGTGCCGTCACTGGTGATCTGCGCTCTGCTCGGCGTGCCCTACGCGGACCGGGAGGACTTCCAGGCCAACTCCGCCCAGTTCCTGGTCAAGGACCAGACGCTGGAGGAGAAGATGGCCGCGTTCACCAGCCTGACCACGTACCTGGCCGAACTGGTCACGCGCAAGCGCGCGGCCCCCGACGACGACATCCTGTCCGACCTGGCCCGCGACGACGACCTCGCCGTCGAGGAGCTGACCGGCATGGCGTTCCTGCTGCTGCTCGCGGGGCACGAGACCACCGCCAACATGCTGGGACTGGGCACCTTCGCTCTCCTGGAGAACCCCTCGCAGGTGGCAGACCTGCGCGCCGACCCGGAGCTGCTGCCCGACGCCGTCGAGGAGCTCATGCGCTACCTGTCCATCGTCGACGTCTTCATCCGGTACGCCGCGGAGGACGTCGAACTCGGCGGCGAGAAGATCCCCGAGGGCTCGACCGTCGTCGTGTCGGTGCTGGCCGCCAACCGCGACCCCCTGCGCTTCGAGGACCCCGACGTGCTCGACATCCGCCGCAAGGCCCGCGGCCACCTGTCCTTCGGCCACGGCGTCCACCAGTGCCTCGGTCAGCAACTCGCCCGCATCGAGATGCGCGCGGGCTTCGAGGCGCTGCTGCGCCGCTTCCCGACCCTCGGGCTCGCGGTGCCGTCGAGCGAGGTGAGGCTCAAGGCTGACATGAACATCTACGGCGTCCACGAGCTGCCGGTCACCTGGGACGCGTGACGTCTCGGGCGGTGGGGGAGCGCCGGGAACCAACCCGCCGTTTGGTACGACTAGTGGCGGGATGCCCCGCACCGCACCACGAAAGGCCCACCGATGAACCTCCGACGCCTCGGCGCCGCGCTCCTGCTGACCGGCCTGGCGCTGGCGGCCACGGCCACACCCGCCCTCGCGCACGCGGAACTCCTCAGCAGTGATCCGGCGGCGGGCGCGTCGTTGCCCGCGGCACCGACGCAGGTCGTGCTCACCTTCAGCGAGCCGGTCGGCCTGGCCGCCACGCCGATCACCGTGACCGGGCCGGACGGGGCGACGTGGAAGGTCGGCCAGGCGGTGGCGGCGGGCGCGGTGATCACCGCGCCGGTCGAGGCCACCGGGCCCGCGGGGGAGTACGTCGTGGACTACCGGGTCGTCTCCGACGACGGTGACGAGGTCGGCGACAAGATCCGCTTCACGCTCGCCGCGCCCGCGACGCCGCCCACGACGTCCGCCGCGCCCACCACCACGACGACCACGGCCGCGCCGACCTCGAGCAGTGCCGCGGCTCCCGCGGCGCAGCCCGCGAGCGAGGACGGCGGCGGCGTCCCGGTGTCGGTGTGGATCATCGCCGCGGTCGTCGTGGCCGGTGCAGGAGCCTTCGCGGCCACGCGTTTCCGCAAGGCCAAGCCGGAGTAGTCGACCGGGGGCCACCGCCGCGGCCCCCCGGCTCAGAAACCCCGGAACACGCCGTCGTCGTCGGCGTTCCCGGTGAACTCCTCCCAGCCCATGTTGGCGAGCGAGATGTTGTTCTCGATCGACCACAGCTCCTCGGCGACCACCCGCAGCTCCTCCCACCCGGCACCGCCCCGGTGGAGGACCAGCAGCGGCAGGTCGGGCGCGGTCATGGCGGTCCTGTCCGCCACGACGACCAGCCGGTGCCCGGTCGCGAGCGCCGCGACCCGCGCGGGCGTCAGGTCGTGGTGGGCGGGGTCGTCCACGACGTGCAGGTTCGCGAGGAAGCCGTCCTCGCTGGGCGTCCCCACCGCCACGGCCAACGCCCGCCACGCCTCCTCGTCGGCGAAGTGCGTGCGGACGAAGAGGGTGTCGGTGGACCACGGCAGGCTCGTCATGCGGAACGTCCTCGGGTGTCAGCGCGGTGATACCAGCGGGTTGACCTGCCAGTGACCGTCCACGGAGGTCGTGGGCAGGTGGACGACCAAGCCGCGGTCGTCGTTCACGGCGAGGAACGTCGCGCCGTCCAGGTCCACGACCGCCACGTGCCACCGCCCCTCGTGCGGCTGCCCGACGAGGTACTCGGCGACGTCGGCGTTGCCCACCACCGGCTCGCCCAGCAGCGGCGCGACCTGGTCCGCGTGCCCGGAGTTCAGCGCCGACTCGTACGCGAGCGCCAGCTCCCGCGGCGACGGCGACCCCGGAGGCGGTTCGGCGTGGATCCGCAGCGCGATGAACAGGATCCAGCCGATGACCCCGCACAGGGCGAGGACCCGCAGGACCCGCGTGCTGGTCCGGGACTGCGGACGCGGCTCCGAGCCGATGCCGTACATGCCCCAGATCATCCACGGCGGACCGGCTCCGGCCCAAGGGAGTGACCGAAGTCGGGTCGACCACCGTGATGAGGCTCCCGATAGGGGGTGGGGCGACTACGGACGGTCCACTTCCACGGCGTCGACTTCTCTTCCGGGTGGCCTTGGGGTCGATCCCGAGTCGAACCGGCCGAGGCGGGTAGCCAGGTTCCGGCGAGACAGTCCATTCGGGAGAGAGGTTGTCCGATGATCGACCAGAAATCGGTGGAGCGCCTGTACGACTGCGATGTCATCGACGCGCGAGGTGACCGAATCGGGTCCGTCAAACAGGTCTGGCTGGACGAGCAGAGCGGTCAGCCCGTCTGGGCCTCCGTCCACACCGGACTGTTCGGGATGCGGGAGAGCCTCGTCCCCATCCAGGACGCCAAGGTGGCGGACAAACACATCACGGTCGCCGTGGACAAGCAGAAGGTCAAGGACGCCCCGGAGGTCGACGCCTCCGGCGGCAGGCTCTCCGACGCCGAGCAGGCGGGCCTCTACGAGTACTACGGCATGATGCCGACCCCCAACACCGGCGAGCACGACCGGCTCGGCGACCGCCGGGGGATGGCGAGCGGGCACGCGGAGCAGCGCACCGCGAACCGCCAGGGCGAGCAGGGCATGACCCGCTCCGAGGAGCGCCTGAAGGTCGGCACGGAGCAGGTCGAGACCGGTCGGGTCCGCCTGGTCAAGCACACCGTGACCGAGCAGCAGAACGTCACCGTGCCCGTCTCCCACGAGGAGGTCCGGGTCGTGCGCGAACCGATCGCGGACGGGACGGCCGGTCCGCGCGGCAAGTCCTTCCGCGACGAGGAGGCCGAGGTGGTCCTGCACGAGGAGCGCCCGGTCGTGGAGAAGGAGACCGTGGCGGTCGAACGCGTCGGCCTCGGCAAGGAGACCGTGACCGAGCAGCGCACCGTCGGCGGCGAGATCCGCAAGGAGCGCGTCGACGTCGTGGACGACACCAAGGGTGAGCCGGGCGACAGGCGGCGCTAGGGGTCGTGGCACCGGGGTGGTGCGTGGAGGCGCCCACCCCGGCCGCCCGCGCGGTGGCGACGAGTGGCCACCGGTGGGAGGCGCGGCCCGGCTTTGGCTACCATGGGAGGATATTGCTTATCCGATGTCTAACCTGAATTGAGGAACCCCGTGGTGGAGTCCGAGGGCCTGCTGATGTACGACGAGCTGATCGCCGTGCACACGATCATGCGGCGAGGGGCGGACCTGACCACGGCCTCGCTCGAACGGCTGGTCGCGGGCGAGCCGGTCGGCGTCAAGGCCGTCGTCCGTCTGGCCCGGTGGCAGGCCGAGTTCGTGCACCACCACCACGAGAGCGAGGACGAGCTGTTCTGGCCGGTCCTGCGGACCCTCTTCCCCGACGTGGTGGCGGGGCTGGACGGCCTCAGCGCCGAGCACGAGAAGCTCGACCACGAGCTGAGGGCGCTGAGCGTGGCGATCGACACCCTCGCGGAGAAGGACGTGGACGTGCGGGAGGCGGCCGGGGCCGCGCTGCCCGCCGCGACCTCCGTGCGGGACGTGCTGATCGGCCACCTGGACGCCGAGGAACCGGTGTTGAAGGGTCTGTTCCCGCGGGTCCCCGACGCCGACATCGTCCGGCTGCGCAAGGCCATCGTGGACGGGGCGCCGCGCGGCGGACCGGACCTCGTGATCGGGCTGCTCAGCGAGCCCGTCCCCGCGCCCGGCCACGACGTGATGATGGCGAACTTCCCCGCCCCGGTGCGGCTCCTGCGCCCCCTGCTGCTGCGCAGGTTCCACTCGACGCTCGGCGCGCTCGCGGCCCGGTAGGTTGGGCCCGTGTCGACGCCCCGCCGTGCCTACCGCTCCCCGCGCCGCGAACAGGACGCGGCGGCCACGCGGAACGACATCATGGCCGCCGCCACGGAGCTGTTCACCGCCAAGGGCTACGCCCGCGTGACGGTCGCCGACATCGCCGAGCGCGCGGGCGTGGCGTCGAAGACCGTCTACGCGAGCGCGGGCAGCAAGGCCGACATCCTCAACGAGCTGATCACCGCGGGTGTCGAGGGCTCGCGGCCGGACGAGGCGATGGTCGAGATCCGCGCGACCACGGACCTCGCCGAGGCGATGCGGGTACTGGCGCACCGCACCCGCACGGGCAACCAGACCTACCAGGCGGCGCTGGACATCCTGTACGCCGCGATGCCCGTCCACGACGACGCCGAAGCCCTGTGGGAACACGGGACCGCGTCGTACCGGGCCGTGCTGCGCGACGTCGTCGCGCACCTGGAGGGCGTCGGGGCGCTGGCGGACCCGACCAGGGCGGCGGACGTGCTGTGGCACTGCTTCGGCCCGCAGTCGTGGCGCGCGCTGGTGCGGGAGTGCGGCTGGACCTGGGACGAGGCGGAGCGGTGGCTCGCCACCCGCTCCGCCTCGCTGCTAGCCGCGCAGGGCGCGTAGCGCGCGGGCGTCGGTGAGGCCGACGGCCCGCGCCGCGGCGTCCACGGTCGCGCCCCGGTCGATGAGCTGCTCGGCCCGCTCCACCCGCAGCAACTGCTGGTAGCGCAACGGCGTCAGGCCGGTCGCCCGGCGGAAGTGCCGGGTCAGCGTGCGTTCGCTGAAGCCCAGTTCGCGGGCCATGTCGACGAGCCGCAGCCGTTCGGTGAACCGGGCCTCGACGAGGTCCTGCAACCGGTGCGCCAGGTCGTCCACGTGCCCGCGGTACCGCAGCGGCACGCCGACCGGCGGCTCGTCGCCGTTGCCCCTCGGGTAGAACACCAGGTCCCTGGCGACGCGCGCGGCGGCGGCGGGGCCGTAGGCCGTGGCGAGCAGGTGCAGCGCCAGGTCGACTCCCGCCGCGCTGCCCGCCGAGGTCGCGACCCTGCCGTCCACGACGTGCAGGACGTCCTCCACGACCGTCGTGGCGGGAGCGGCCTTGGCGAGGGCACGGCCGCTGTCGTGGTGGGTAGTGGACCGCCTGCCGTCGAGCAGGCCTGCGTGGCCGAGCGCCTCGGCGCCCGTGCTCACGGCGACGACCGTGCCGCCCTTCTCGTGGTGCCCGCGCAGCGCGGCCAGGCTCTCGGGCGTGAGACGCAGGCCGCCCGGCACGAAGACCAGGTCGGCGGGGGACAGGGCAGGCCACGTCGGCTCGGCCCGCAGGCCGAGGCCCTCCTCGGTGACGAGGTCCGGCGCATCGGCCACAAAGGACAGCCGATACGGCAGACCGTGCGCCATGGCGGCCCGGTACACCCCGACCGGGCCTGCGAGGTCGAACAGGGACAACGCTTGCGGGAGCAAGAACACGACTTCGGTCACGGTGGAGCGCGTTCTCATGGACGATAGATACAAGATCGACTGCGCCGGGACAAATCCGGGTCGTCCGAGAGCGGTGGAATCCGGCCCGATGTCCGTTACGGCAGCAGCGTGAACGGCGACCGGCCGAACACCTCCCCGTTCACCTGGAGTGCGATGGCGTGCTCGCCCGCGTGGTAGGCGCGGGTGGTGATGACCTTGAACGAGTGCGTGCGGGCGACCGTCAGCCGCTCGCCGGGCCCGAGCGTCCTCGTCGTCAGCTTGAACACCTTGGGCGTGGTCGTCCCGTTCGCCTTCCGGTGGTGGATCACGTAGTCGATCGCCAGCTTGGCGGGCGACGGGCCGGTGTTCTCCACGACGTAGGAGAAGCCCAGGGCGCCGCCTACGGCCACGGCCGTCGTGTCCAGCTCCGGCCCGGCCACCACCAGACCGGTGACCGCCGGGAACCCGAGCAGCGCCAGCGCCTCCGGGTGCCCCTGCTTGACCAGCGTGCGCAGGCCGTGCCGGACGAGCCGCAGCGTGTCCGCCCCCGGCTCGTCGTCCAGCCAGCGGGCCGCCGTCGCCGCGGCCAGCGCCGGGTCGCGGCGGCTGATGTCGTTGAGATGGTTCGCCACCGAGCGCCGCACGTACTCCGACGGGTCGCGGTGCAGCGCGTCCAGCACCGGCACCGCGGCCGCCGGGTCCTCGAAGATCGCCCGCACCCGCTTCGCCCACGGCAGCAGCGGCCGCGTGCCCTCGCTGGCGAGCCTGCGCACGTGCTCGTCCGGGTGCTCCGTCCACGTGAGCACGATCGGCAGGGCACGGCCCAGGTCGGCCTCCAGCAGACGTCGAATGCCGAACTCGGCCGTCAGCCGCGGTGTCAGGTCCGCCAGCAGCGCGAGCGCCCGGTCGAACGCCTCGCCACCGCCGTCCGCCAGCGCGCGGCTGGTGATCGCCTCCGTCACCGGCCAGAGCATCCAGCCGGTGAACCCGTGGTCCCGCAAGGCCTTCCGCACCACGGCCTCGAAGCGCGAGTAGCTCTCCGGCAGGTCGGCCAGCAGCGCGTCGTGCACGAGGTCGGTGCGCTCCCGCAGCCCCAGCCCGGCCAGCTCGCCCGCCGCGGCGGCGACGGACGGGGCTGGCACGGACAGGATCCGGGCGAGCCCGGTGACGGCGGAGGCGTTGAGCAGTTCGTCTGCGGTGGGCACGGAACTCCTTGTGATGGCGGGAGGCCCGAGTCTAGGAGCGGGGTACGACAATTCCGGGCTGGTGCGCCGTCGACTCGTACAAGCAGCCGCTGGTGTTCAGGGCGTGGAGCCGATGGCCGTCGGCGGACTGCCCGACCGAACAGCGAGGGCGACCTCCGGCCCGGCGGCACCGTCGCTCCCAAGTGACGCCCGGCTAGCTCGCGCTGGCCGCCGACAGCGTGAACGGGAGCGGTTGTCCCAGAACGGTCGCCGCCAACCGGGTGCAGTCCTCCGCCGACCTCTTGTCGCCGACGGCCAGGTGCGCGGCGGCCAGGTTCCGCAGCGTCACGGCCTCGTTGTACAGGTCTTGCAGGTCGCGGTGCGTCTCCAGCGCCTGCCCGAGGTACCCGACCGCGACCGCGTACCGCCCGGCCCGGTGGTGGATCTTGCCGAGGCTGTCCTGCGCCGCCGCCTCCAGCGGCCGGTTGCCCAGCTCCCGCGACCGCGCCAACGCCTGCTCGCACAGCACGATCGCCTGGTCGTGGTCACCCAGGTCGCTGTGCGCGCACCCGACGTTGTTGAGGCAGTCCGCCTCCATCAACTGGTCGCCCAGGACCCGTGCGATCTCGTAGGAGCAGACCTCGTGCTCCAGCGCCTGCTGGAACATGTTCTGCTTCGTGCACAGGTCCGCGATGTTCTGGTGCGTCCGGCCCTCGCCCCGCAGGTCACCCAGCTCGACGTACAGCTCCAGCGCCGAGCGGAACTGGCCCGCCGCCCGCACGAGGTTGCCGAGGTGCTTGTGGGCGTAGCCCAGGCTCCGGTGCACGTAGGCGCGGCCCCGCACCTCGTGCGCGCGTTCCGTCGCCGCCAGCGCCGCCTCCTGCGCGATGACCTTCTGGTGCCAGTGGCCGTTGCGGTCGAGGTACGGGTCGAAGGCCCAGGCCAGGCGCCAGGTGTGGTCGTCGAGGTGGTGCTCGCCCGCCATCTCCACGGCCGCGAACAGCGTGGGGGACACTGCGGTGGTCCACGCCTGCGCGGCCGCGCGGTCGTGGAGGACCTCGACCACCGCCCCCTCGCTCATCGGGGGCAGGGTGATGCGGGGCCGGTGCGGGTCGATCAGCGCCGCGGCGGTGAAGGAGCTGTGCAGGTAGTGGTCCAGGACGCGGACGCGGGCCGCTCGCCGTGCCTCCGGCGCGTCCGAGGCGTTCGCGAGTTCCGTCGCGTAGACGCGGACGAGGTCGTGCATGGTGTAGCGGCGCGGGGCGTACTGGGCGATCAGGTGGCCGCGTTCGAGTTCGTCCAGCAGCGGCACGGCCCTCGCCACCGGCAGGCCCATGAGGCTGGCCGCCGCCCTGGTGGGGATCTCCGGGCTGGGGTGCAGGGAGAGCACGCGGAACATGTCCGCGGCGGCCGGGCCCAGCGCCTGGTAGGACCAGGTGAAGGCCGCTCTGGCGTCGATGATCGAGTCCGCGTCGGAGAAGCTGTCCAGGCTGGTGCTGGTGTCGCGCAGGGCTTGCGCGACGGCGCTGAGCGGGTGCAGCGGCTGGAGGGCGGCGCGCGCGGCGACGATCGCCAACGCCAGCGGCAGGCCCGCGCACAGCTCGATGATCTCCGAGATGGCCGCCGGGTCCGAGCCCGCCGACCGGCTGCCGAGCCTGCGGGTGAGGAACTCCCGCGCCTCGACGTTCGACAGCGGGGTGAGGAGCAGCGGCCGGGCGCCCTCCACCGCCACCAGCGAGAGCAACTGGTTGCGGCTGGTGACGACCACGTGGCAGCCGGGTGAGCCGGGCAGCAGCGGGCGGACCTGCTCCGCGTCGCGGGCGTTGTCCAGCACCACCAGGATGCGGCGTTCGGCCAGGACGCTGCGGTAGAGGTTCACCTGGGCGTCGAAGCCGACCGGGATGCGGGCCGACGGGACGCCCAGCTCGTCCAGGAACCGGCGGACCGCGGCCTCCGGTTGCACGACGTCGCCGGTCTGGTCGAAGCCGCGGAGGTTGAGGTAGAGCTGGCCGTCCGGGTACAGGTGGGCGATGCGGTGCACGTAGCGGACGGCGAGGGTGGTCTTGCCGACGCCCGCCATGCCGCGGATGAGGGTGACGGCCGTCGCGCCGTGCGGGTCGTCGTGCTCGGCCAGCAGGTGGTCCAGCTCGTCCCGGCGGCCCGCGAAGACCGCCAGGTCGCGGGGGAGTTGCGCCGGCATGACGGACGGGGCGGGCATGGGGGCGTCCACGAGCGGTTCGGTCTCGTGGTGGACCTCCTGCTGCGGCTGGTCCGGTTCCTCCCGCAGCACTGCCTCGTGGGCGGCGCGCAGTTCGGCGCCGGGGTCGATGCCCAGCTCCTCGGCCAGCCTGCCGCGGATGGTGGCGTGGACGTCCAGCGCGTCCGCCCGGTAGCCCGCGGCGGCCAGCGCGAGGATCAGCCTGGAGTGCGACGGTTCGTCGAACGGGTGCTGCGACGTCACCCACTGCAACGGTACGAGCACCGGTTTCGGCAGCCCGCACCGGAGCGCGAGGTCGGTGGCCTCGTTGACGGCGGCGACGTGCTCCCGTTCCAGCGCGGTGAAGACGGTGTGCGAGCGGACCGGCGCGGGCGTGTTCGCGGCCACCGGCCCGTCCCACAGCGCGAGTGCCTCGGCGAACGTGTGGACGGCCTGCCGCTCGGCCCCGCCGTCCCGCTCGGAACGCGCTTTCCCCATGAGGTCGCGGAAGCGCAGCAGGTCCAGCGTGGCGGCGTCCGCGGTGAAGCGGTAGCCGCCCGCACCCCTGATCAACCACCTCCCCGTTTCGCGGTGGCCCAGTTCGGGTTCCAGCGCGCGGCGCAGGGCGCCGACGTAGCGGTGCAGCAGGTTGACGGCGCTGCCGGGGTGGTCTTCGCCCCACAGGGCGTCGACGAGCGACGCCACGCTCACGGGCTGTCCGCCGTGAGCCAGCAGGAGTGCGAGCACCGAACGCTGTTGAGGTGGCCCCAGTTCCACCTCAACACCGTCGAGCCACGCGCGAAGAGGACCGAGCACGGCCAGTCGCAGGCTGCTTCGAGAGGGTTCTGGGAACAACTTCGCTCCGCCGCGGTAGGTGGCTCCCCCGCGGGGGAGCACGTGGTCACACTTTAGTCATTGGTCATCAAGTCGGGCGAATTACGCTCTGCGTGCAGTGGTTGCCTTCTTCGACACAGGAGCGGCCCGACGCGCCCCGGATACGCATTCGCCGGAAATCATTCGCGCGCCGCGTCTCAATGATGAGGACCACGTGTTTCCAGGGGTGACAAAGCCGTTGCACGACGGCACGCCGTCCGGTCGAGGGCGGTCAGGACAGGGGAGAACCGTGACGTCGCGACGCACCGGGGCCGATGCGCTGGTCCGCCAGCTCTACACCGAGCACGTGGGCGCGATCCTGGCCCACACCACCAGTTTGACCAGGGACAGGGCCGCGGCCGAGGACGTGACGCAGGAGACGCTGGTGCGCGCCTGGCAGCACAGCGAGGCGCTGTCGAACGGGCAGGGATCGGTCAGGGGATGGCTGCTGACGACCGCCACCAACATCGTCATCGACCTGTCGAGACGGCGGAAGGTGCGGCCGCACGAGGTGTCGATCACACCGGACGGCCCGTCGCACGAGGCCCCGGCGCCCGGCGACCACGCCAGGTCCGTCGTGGACGGTGTGACCGTCCGCGAGGCCCTCGTCCGGCTGCGCCCCGAGCACCGCGAGGTGCTGGTGGAGGTCTACCTGCGCGGCAGCAGCATGGCCGAGGCCGCGGACACGCTGGACCTGCCCATCGGCACGGTGAAGTCGCGGTCCACGTCCGCGCGCCGGGCGATGCGGGAACTGCTGGCGAACTAGCGGAACGCTTTCCGGGGGAAATCGCCGAACCGGTGCGGGGAGTGGTCCGCCTCCCCCTAGAACACCCGGCGGAGGAACGCGAGCACCTCGTCATTCAGGTGCGCGTGGAAAGCCGCCCGGTCGAAACCCTCGGGGTCCTGGGACGGCGGGAACGCCGGGCTCGTCATGCGGGCCGGGAACGGGGACAGGAACGAGTAGTGGCCCGCTCCGGGCACGACCCGGTGCTCGACGTCGGCGACGGCGTTCGTGACGATCTCGGCGTGCCACGGGGGCGTGTGCTCGTCGTGCTCGGCGGTGAGCAGCAGGATCGGGGCGGTGATGGCGCTGAGCGCGCCCTCGTGCGCGAACCACGCCGTGGCCGGGGCCAGCAGCACGAGCGCGCGGACCCGCTCGTCCGGGACCACCTCGACCGGGTGCGGCAGCCGGTCCGGGGTCTCGTGCGGGAACGCCGTCGGCCTGCCTCCCGCGAGCGCCAGGCCCGTGTAGCCGCCGAGCGAGTGCCCGACGACCGCGACCGGGCCGACGTCGAACTCCGCGGACACGTGGTCGACGACCTGGCGGACGTGCCTCGGGCGGTTCGCCAGGATCTCGGCGGTGCCGCCCAGCTCGTTGTCGTTGCGGTTGTTCAGCGGGTGCTCGGGCAGCGCGACGACGAACCCGGCGCGCGCCAGGTGCGCCGCCAGCGTCCGGTAGAGCAGGTGCGAGCCGCCCGTGCCGTGCGAGATCACCACCAGCGGGTGGGTGCCGGGGACGACCGGCGCGTCCATCGCCACCTCGACCGGGTAGGGGCCGAACGACTCCGGCGCCTCGGGGGCCTCCGTCGGGTACAGGACCAGCAGCGGGAAGGTGTAGTCCTTCCCGCTCGCCCGCAGTTCGACGGCTCGGCAGCCCGCTGACCTGGTCATGTCCGGCACGCTAACACCGAGGTCCGACATCCACCGCCCGCCCGGCGCGCGGGCCACGACCGCCGGCGGCCGTACCGGTCACCGCGAAGCCGTTGCGGCGTAGGGGATCCACCCCTGCGCGTTCACCGATTGTTCACGTCACGAGTTGCGACCGAACGCCACCGGAGCGCGTCCCACTGACGGATGATCCGAACGGTGGACGAGTCTCACGAGGTGGCCTTGGTGAAGCGCTTGGGAGGTACCGCCCTCGCGGTGGTCCTGCTGGTGGGCGTGGTGTTCGCGGTCGTGCGCGGCAGGTCGGACGAGACCTCCTCGACCGACCTGAGGACCGTGCGCGGCGTGATCGGCTCGGAGAAGCTCGCCTTCTTCGCCGACCAGCGGGTGCGGGACGCGTTCGCGCGGCACGGCCTGGCCGTCGAGGTCGACCCGGCCGGGTCGCGGCAGATCGCGACCACGGTGGAGCTGGACAGGTACGACTTCGCGTTCCCCTCCAGCGCCCCCGCGGCCGAGCGGATCCAGCAGACCCGCAAGGCGGCCAGGACGTACGCGCCGTTCTCGTCGCCGATGGTGATCGCCACCTTCGACCCGATCGTGAAGCTGCTGGCCGACCAGGGGGTCGTGCGGCCCGGTCAGGTGTTCGACGTCGCGAAGTACCTCGAGCTGACGGCGGCGGGCACCCGCTGGGACCAGCTCCCCAACAACACCGACTTCCCGGCGCGGAAGAACGTGCTGGTCACGACGACCGACCCGCGTGACTCGAACTCCGCCGCGATGTACCTGGCGATCACGTCGTTCGTGGCCAACGGCGGGGTCGTGGCCTCGCCGGAGGCGGAGGCGAAGGTGCTGCCCGCCGTCGGGAAGCTGTTCCTGGAGCAGGGGTACACGCAGAGCAGCACCGACGGGCCGTTCGAGGACTACCTGTCCGCGGGCATGGGCAAGACGCCGATGGTCCTGGCCTACGAGGCGCAGTTCGTCGACCGGGTGGTGCGGGGCGACTCGACGATCCGGCCGGGCATGACGCTGCTGTACCCCGCGCCGACCGTGCTGTCCAAGCACACGCTCGTGCCGCTCAAGCCGTCCGGTGACCAGGTGGGCGAGCTGCTCACCACGGACGCCGAGCTGGGGAGGTTGGCCGCCACCTTCGGTTTCCGCACCGCCGACCCGCGCTACTTCGACGAGGTCGTGAAGGAGCACGGCGTGTCCGTGCCCGCGACCGTCGTGGACGTGGTCGAGCCGCCGTCGTACGAGACGCTGGAGCGGATGCTCGAAGCCATCGCGAAGCAGTACTGACGTGGACGCCGACTTCGTCCTCACCGCGCCGGAACCGGTGGCCCCGGTACCGGTCGAACGGGCCGCCGGGCTGATCCCGGTCGACGACACGACCCGCCGGGAGTCGTTGCGGCGAGCCGAGGAGTTCGTCGCCGAACTGTCCACCGTGGACGTCCACTCGCCGGAGTTCACCGTCCTGCTCGACCGGGTGCTGGTGCTGGGGGAGTCGGACATGCGGGCCGCAGCCCAGGTCGCGGGCAGGCTGCTGGACCGGTCGCTCGCCGCGCTCGCGGAGCCCGGCGCGCAGCGGCAGGTCACGGGTGGGCTGAACGAGCTGCGCCGCACGGTCCGCGAGCTGGACCCCAAGGACCTGCGCGGGCTCACCGGGCGCAAGCTGCTCGGCCTGATCCCGTTCGGGGGCTCCGCCCGCGCCCTGCTGGCCCGGTTCCGGGCGGCGGACGAGCCGCTGAACCGCGTGGTGCTGAAGTTGCGCGGCGGGCAGGACGAGCTGCGGCGGGACAACGCGGCGGTCCGGGGCGAGCGCGAACGGCTGTGGGCCGTGATGACCCGGCTCTCCGCGGACGCCGTGCTCGCGGCGGCGGTGGACGAGGCCGTGGACCAGCAGGCCCGGATCGTCGAGCTGTCCGACCCCCAGCGGGCGACCGCGCTGCGCGCCGACGTGCTGCACCCGGTGCGCGTCCGGCACCAGGACCTGTTGACCCAGCTCGCCGTCTGCGCGCAGGGCTACCTGGCGCTCGACGTGGTCCGGCGCGGCAACGACGAGCTGATCAAGGGCGTCGAACGCGCGGTCGGCACGACCGTCACCGCGCTGCGGATCGGGATGGTGGTCGCAGCGGCGCTCGCCGACCAGCGCGAGGTGGTCGAGCAGATCGACGCCGTGCGCGGACTGACTGACGGCCTGCTGCGGGCGAACGCCGACCTGCTCTCCTTGCAGGGCAACGACATCCAGCGGATCTCGAGCGAGCCGATGGTGGGCGTGGACGCGATCCGCACGTCGTTCGACCAGGTCTACGCGACCATCGACGCCATCGACACCTTCAAGGCCCGTGCCGCCGAGAGCATGGCGGGCACGGTCTCCGCGCTGGACCACGAGATCCGGCGCGCCCACGACCACCTGACCCGCGTGCGCAGCACCGAGGAGCCCGCATGATCCGTCGTGCCCTGATCGGCGTCGCCGCCGTCGCCCTGCTGACCGGGTGCTCCGGCGACCCGCCCGCCGGCAGCCCGGTCGGCGAGGCCCGACCCGGCGTGCTGCGCGTGCTCGCGGGCAGCGAGCTGACCGACATGGCCCCCGTGCTGGAGGAGGCCGCGAAGGCCACCGGCGTCAGGGTGGAGTTCAGCTACACCGGTACGCTCGACGGCGCCGAGTCCGTCGCGAACGGGACCGCCGAGCAGGGCTTCGACGCGGTCTGGTTCTCCTCCAACCGCTACCTCGAACTCCTGCCGGAGGCGGCGAAGCGGCTCGGCAGGCCGACCAAGGTGATGAGCTCCCCGGTCGTGCTCGGCCTGCCCGCCTCCAAGGTGCGGGAGCTGGGCTGGGACGCCAAGCGGGTCGGCTGGGCGGAGATCGCCGACGCCGCCGGGCAGAAGCGGTTCACCTACGGCATGACGGACCCGTCGACGTCGAACTCCGGGTTCTCCGCGCTGGTCGGCATCGCGTCCGCGCTCACCGGGAGCGGTTCGGCGCTGGACGCCGCCGCCATCACCTCGGTGGCTCCCGAGCTCAAGGACTTCTTCTCCGCGCAGACCCTGTCCGCGGGCTCGTCCGGCTGGCTCTCCGAGGCCTACCAGCGCCGGGCGCGCGGCGAGGACCCCGGAGCGCGCGTCGACGGGCTGCTCAACTACGAGTCGGTGCTGCTGTCCGTCAACGCCGCGAACGTGCTGCCCGAGCCGTTGACGCTGGTCTACCCGAACGACGGCGTCGTCACCGCCGACTACCCGCTGACCCTGCTCGGCTCGGCGGGGGAGGACGCGCGCGGGTCGTACGACCGGCTCACCGCCCACCTGCGCTCGCCGGACGCGCAGCGCCGGATCTCCGAGGTGACCGGCCGTCGCCCGGCCAGCCCGGAGGTCCAGCTCGACGGCCGGTTCGCCGTCCGGGACCTGGTCGAACTGCCGTTCCCCGGCAGCGGTGCCGCCGTGGACGGCCTGGTCACCGCGTACTTCGACCAGTTGCGCAGGCCGTCGCGCACGCTGTACGTGCTGGACACGTCCGGCTCCATGGAGGGCGAGCGGATCGACGGCCTGCGCCAGGCCGTCATCGGCCTCACCGGCGCCGACACGACGCTCTCCGGCAGGTTCAGCAAGTTCCACGGCCGCGAGCAGGTGACCCTGCTGCCATTCAACGGGGCGCCCGAGTCGCCGCGGGAGTTCACCGTGACCACCGACGCCGACCTCGGGCGGATCAAGTCCGCCGCGGAGGGGTTGGGGGCCAGGGGAGGGACGGCGATCTACAGCAGCCTGCGGCAGGGCTACGACGTGCTGCGGGCCCAGTCCGCCGCGGACCAGGACCGGTTCACGTCGATCGTGCTGATGACCGACGGCGAGAACACCTCGGGCGACGGGTTCGACGACTTCGCCGCGTTCCACGACGGGCTCGAACCGGCACTGAGGGGTGTGCCGGTCTTCCCCGTGCTGTTCGGCGAGAGCGCCGCCGACGAGATGGGGCGCGTCGCGTCGATGAGCGGCGGCAAGGTGTTCGACGCGCGCTCCCGCACGCTGGCCGAGGCGTTCAAGGAGATCCGTGGCTATCAGTAGGTACCTGGGCTCGACCCGGAACCTCGTCGGCTGCGCGGGCGGCCTGCTGGGGCTCGGCCTGCACTTCGCGGGTCTCGCGGGCAGCTACTGGCTCGTCGTGGTCGTCGGGCTGTACGGGGTCGGGGCCCTGCTGGCGCCACCGGAGCGGGTGACGCTGGTGACCGATCCGACGGAGGAGGCGGCCGGGCTGCGCCGCGACCTGGACGCGCTCGTCGCCCACGTCGCCGCCGCGCGCGTGCCCGACGGCGTGGCGCCGCGCCTGGACCGCGTGGCGGACGTGCTGCGCGGCCTGCTGGACCGCCCGCGCGAGCTGCGCGCCGACCCGGACGCGCTGCACACGGCCACCAGGGTCATCGGCACCGACCTGCCGCTGTCCGTGCAGAACTACCTGAACCTGCCGTGGTGGTACGCCGCCGCCCGGCAGTCGGACGCCGAACTGCTGCGCCAACTGGACCTGATCGAGGCCGACGTGGTGCGGACGGCGGAACGCTTCCACGACGCGGACGCGCGGCGGCAGTCGGACCACACGCGCTACCTGGAGGACCGCGGACGCGAGGGTTAGCCTCGGTCGGTGCGCATCGAGTACAAGCTCGCGGAACTCGGCCTGCTGCTGCCCGAGCAACTCCGGCTGCCCCCTGGCGTGTTCCTGCCGTTCCCCTGGGTCAGGGTCCACGGGAACCGGGCGTACGTCTCCGGCCACGGCCCGCTGAACCCCGACGGGACGCTGGCGGGCCCGTTCGGCAAGGTCGACGTCGACGTGACGCCCGAGCAGGCGTACGTCGCGGCCAAGCTGACCGCGCTGGCGGTGCTGGCCAGCCTGCAACGGGAACTGGGCAACCTGGACCGCGTGACGGCGTGGCTCCGGGTGTTCGGGATGGTCGCCGCGTCACCCGGCTTCGGCACCGCGCCCGCCGTGATCAACGGCTTCTCCGACCTCGTCCTCCAGCTCTGGGGACCGGACGCGGGCAGCCACGCCCGGTCGGCCATCGGCGTCGCGGAGTTGCCGTTCGGCATCCCGGTGGAGATCGAGGCCGAGGTCGCCATCGCGGGCTGACCGCATCGGGGGACTGGTTGTCCGGGGATCCCGGAGCGGTTCCCTGGGACGATCGGGGCATGGACCGCTCCGAGCTGGCTTCGTTCCTGCGTGTGCGCCGCGAGGCGCTGAGGCCCGCCGACGTGGGCCTGGTGCCCGGCCCCCGGCGGCGGACCCCCGGCCTGCGGCGCGAGGAGGTGGCGCTGCTGGCGAGCATGTCGACGGACTACTACGAGCGGCTGGAGCAGGCGCGCGGGCCGCACCCTTCTGAGCCGCTGGTCGCGTGCCTGGCACGGGCGCTGCGGCTGTCGACCGACGAGCGCGACCACCTGTACGTGCTGGCGGGCTACCCGCCACCGGTCGCGCACGGGCCGAGCGGGTACGTCGATCCGGGCCTGATGCACGTGCTGGACGCGCTGACGACCGTGCCCGCCATCGTCTGCGACGACCTCACGACGGTGCTCGCGCAGAACCCGTTGGGGGCTGCGCTGTTCGGGCCGTCGGTCGGCACGGCGGGGCGCGAGGACAACACGGTGTGGCGCTGGTTCACCGATCCGGCGAGCCGCGACGTGTACCTGCCCGCCGAGCACGAGAAGCTGGGCCGTGGGTACGTGGCCGACCTGCGCGCGGCCGTCGTGCGGCGGGGCAAGGACCCGGTGTCCGCGGCGCTGGTGGCCGACCTGCTGGAGGTGAGCGCCGAGTTCGCGGCGGTCTGGGAGCTGCACGAGGTGCGCCCGCTGCGGTCGAGCCGCAAGACCTACGTGCACCCGGCGGTGGGGGTGCTGGAGATGCAGTGCGACGTGATCACCAGCCCGGACACCGGCTTGCGGCTCGTGTCCCTGCGCCCGCAGCCCGGCACCGGCTGCGCGGAACGCCTCGACCTGCTGCGGGTGCTGGGCACCCAGGCGTTCGCCTAGCGCCGGGCAGCCTGGAGCTGCCGGTAGGGCAGCGTCCGAGGAGTGCGCGGGGGCCGCGCGGGCGACTGCGCGGCCTGGAGGACCGACAGCACGGCGGTGGCCGACGGCAGCCAGCGGCGCTCGTTGTGCGGCTCGATCAGCCAGCTCGACCCGATCTTCGGCGGCAGCGGCACCAGGCCGGGCGTGCGCAGCAGCGTGACGCCCGGCGGCATCTGGGCCTGGCTGAACACGCAGTCGTTGGTGTCGGCCAGCGCGACCGCCTTGGACTCCACCTCGTCCAGGAACCCGATGACCGGACCCTGCACGTCCATCGTGGACATGAGCGACGCGACCGGCGCGAACCACGCCCTGGGGAACAGGAACCCGGTCATCCCGTGCGTGAGGGAGAGGGTCGGCACCCCGTCCACCAGTCGGACGTCCCAGCCCATCTGGTCCCGGTACCAGGTCAGCGCGTGCCCCATGTCGGCGTTCGGCAGGGCGTTGCGGCGCGGTGGAAGGGGTGACATCGAGTGCCTCCTTGGTCTGGTGCGGACCGAGTTCAGCACAGAACCGCGCGGTAGCGGGTGAACTTTGCCCGAAAGACCCATGCGCACTGCCCGTTGTCAACAGTTGTGGCGATGATGTGAGCAAGCACATGCCGCGTCGAATCCCGATGGTGACGAGGCCCGATCGGGGAATTGACGGGCCACTCCCGATCACGCAGGTTGGTGGGTGGCGTACTTCTGCCACCGCGTCTACCCGAGGAGCCACGTGCCCATCCACTGCCGGACCGTGTCGGGGAGATCGGGCGAGGCTCGGGTGGGCATCGATCCGGACACCGGTGGGGCCATGGTCGCCATGCCCGCGCCGGGGACCGGCGTGTTCGACTGGTACGAGCTCGACCAGTTGGCCGCGGCCATCGCCGAGGTGCGCAGGCGGATGTCGCCCCGAACGCCCGGAGACGCGCAGAGGCCGCGCCAGGTCTGAACTCCGACCCGGCGCGGCCTCCGCGTGCTCGACTAGTCAGCCTTGTAGAAGTAGTACGTCGCGCTGTAGTAGACGTTCTTGAACGTCTTGTCCGCCGGGTCGCACGTGGTGGTGGGAGCGACGCCGCCGACCGTGTTGAGCCGGTGGATGTACGTGACACCCGCGAACGCGCCTGCGCCGCTGCTGTCGAGCCCGGTCAGGCGCAGCAGCGGGATCGCGCCGGTGCCGGACGCCGAGCTGACCGCGCCGCCGCCGTGGACGCGGCTGCCGTCGCGCAGCGACTGCCAGTACGGGCCCGCCGGGAGGTTCGCGTCGACCCCTCCGAAGTGGACGCCGATGTCGCCCTTCGTCGAGAGCCTGGCCTTCGGCGCGTGCAGCGTCCACGTGCCCGCGGTGCTGCACTCGTACACCTGGTAGCCGACGGCGTCGTAGCGGGAGGTGACGTGGTTCCCGGCGGGGACCGCGAGCTCCGCAGGCACGGTCGGCGCGGTGAGGGCGGGAGCCGCCTGCGCGACGGCCGGGGCCAGTGCGAGCAGGCCGCCCGCGACCGCCACAGCGGCGGCCGTGAGCTTGGTGCTGGAACGACGTGCGGAAATCATGTGCAGTTCTCCAAGGGTGGGGAAACCTATCGCCGACAATGTAGGGGTACCGGCGCGGCAATGGTCCGTTTGAGACGAAATTCCAGGTGGCGAGAATCGGCCAGGACTGATCGGTTCATCGGACGGCAAACGGTTGTACCGCACCAAGATGTCCGGATCGTCCTCGTGGGCCGGTGGGTTCGCGGTGGTGATTTCGCTGGTAGGAGCGGGTTTTGGCGCGTTGTGGAAGAAACGTCACTCCGCAGTCTTGGAAAACAGCCCGTGTGCCAAGAAAAATTGGTGACGAACAGGGTTGAACCGTTTTCCACATTTGTACGTGGGCCGTGACCGGGTGGGTGATTGGTCCAGTTCCGCGGACCTCGGGGTGCTGCCGCGAACCGCACCGACGCGTACGACGAGACGCGGGGCGTCGCCCTACTCCACGCCCTCCTGCGCGCGGCGCACCTCGTCGGCCGCCCAGGTGGCCCACTCCTCCTGCATCACCGAGAACCGCAGCGCCCACTCCAGCGCGAGCCGTCCGTAGACCGCCAGCGGGCCGCTGTCCGGGTCGACGGTCGTGGCCAGCTCGCGCAGCTCGGCCTGGAGTTCGGCGGCCACGGTCGCGCGGTCGTCCAGGTACTCCCGCGCCTGCTCCGGGGTCAGCATCCCCAGGAAGAACACGCGCAGCAGCATCTCGCTGCGCCGGTTGGGCGCGGGGGGGACCTCGCCGAGCCAGTGCCGCAGCTCGGCGGACCCCTCGGGCGTGATCGCGTACTCCTTGCGCCCGCGCGGACCTTCGGCGGCGACCGTGACCAGACCGGCGGCGGCCAGCTTGCCGAGTTCGCCGTAGAGCTGGCTCTGCGTGGCGGGCCAGACGTTGGCCAGCGACTCGCGGAACTTCTGGAGCAGGTCGTAGCCGCTGGCCGGACCGTAGGTCAGGAGGCCCAGGGTGGCGTGTTTGAGGCTCACGCCGGCAGCATAGTTCATCATTGACATGTCTGAGTAGGAACGTCTAGCTTCGACCTGTCACTACTGACATGTCGAAACGGAGTTCCCCGCCATGACCACGCTGACCAGCGGCACCACCGGCAAGACGGGCGTCCGCGCGCTCGTCGGCCTCATCCTCGCGGTGTCGATGACCACCATCGACCAGACGATCGTGGCGCTCTCCGCACCCACGATCCAAAGCCAGCTAGGCCTGTCGCACGACGGCATCCAGTGGGCCGTCAACGCCTACCTGCTCGCCACGGCGGCGTTCTTCCTGCTCGGCGGCAGGCTCGCCGACGTGGTCGGCCACAAGCGGATGGTCATGGTCGGCATCGCCGCGTTCGGCGTCACGTCGCTGCTGTGCGGCCTGGCCCCGGCGGGCGACCTCGCCGAGGCGTGGCTGGTCGGTGCGCGAGTCCTCCAGGGCGTGAGCGGCGCGATCATGTTCCCGGCCGCCATCGGCATCGTGGTGCAGAGCTTCTCCCGCGAGGGCCGCGGCAGGGCGATGGCGATGTTCTTCGCGATCACCGGCGCCATGACGGCCATCGGCCCGATGGCGGGCGGCTACCTGACGGCGTGGACGTGGCGCTCGATCTTCTGGGTCAACGTGCCGATCGCGATCGTCGCCATGGTCGTCGTGGGGCTGTCCGCCGCGCCGTCGCCCCGGCGCGCCGAGCGCGTCGACCGGGTCGGCGCGGTGCTGGTGGCGCTGGGGATGGGCCTCGTCGTGTTCGGGTTCCAGCAGGCGAGCGGCTGGGGCTGGACGAGCCCCGGCGTGCTGGCCGCGCTCGTCGGCGGAGTGGTGTTCCTGGCCGCGTTCGCCGTCCACGAGCTGCGCACGCACGAGCCGCTGGTGAACCTGCGGGCGTTCGGCGACCGAGGCTTCACGATCTCCACGCTGGCCACGCTGTTCTCCTCGGTCGCGTTCATCGCGGTGTTCTTCTTCCTCAGCGTCTACGGCCAGGTGTCGCTCGGCCTGTCCGCCACGCTCACCGGCGTCCTGTTCCTCAAGCTGTTCCTCGGTTTCGTCATCGCCTCGCGGTTCGGCTCGTCGATGTTCGACCGCGTCGGCGCCCGCCCGGTGCTGGCGATCGGCGGCGCGCTCGGCGTCGCGGGCTTCGGCTGGCTCGCCGCGACCGTGACGGACCTGGACTTCGACCACTCCGCGTTCCTCAACCAGCAGACCTGGCCGATCGCGCTCGCCGGGGCCGGTGTGGGCTTCATGCTCAGCGCCGCGAGCACGGACGCGGTGAACCGGGCCATCGGCGCCTCCTACGGCGAGGTCACCGCGCTGTCGCAGTCGATGAAGAACTTCGGCGGCGCGTTCGGCATGGCGGTGTTCACCACGCTGGTCACCGGTCAGCTCACGACCAGGCTCACCGCGTCGTTCGAGGCCATGGGGGCGACGGCGGCCGACGCCCGCAAGGCCGTCGACCTCGTGACCGGAGCGGGTGGTGACGGCGGCGCGCCCTCAGCGGTGCACGAGCGGGTGATGGCGGCCGTGCGGACCGACTACGCGGGCGCGGTGCAGTGGGCGTTCACCGGAATGGCGCTCGCGATGGCGGTACTGCTGGTCCTCGCGGCGCTCTACCCTCGCGACCGGCGTCGGACCGCCTGACCGAGGAAGGGCCGTCCGCGCCCCGACTGGATCACCCGGACGACGGTGGAGGAAGTGCCCCATGACGAGTGTCGCGAAGCCGAGCCTCCTGCCGGACATCTTCTCGATGGAGTACTACGCCGACCCGTTCCCGGTGCTGGCACGGCTGCGGGAGGACAACCCCGTCGCGGAGGTGGCGCTGCCGTTCGCGGACCTGGACCTGTGGCTGCTGACCCGGCACGACGACATCCGCGCCCTGTCCACGGACCCGCGGATCAGCGCCGACACCCGGTCGTCGAGCGACCGCTTCCTGGCCTCCGGCCTCGCGATGGGCGTCGGCACCGGGTGGGAACGGGCGTTCGTGCTCGACCCGCCGGACCACACGCGCCAGCGCCGGGTGGTCGGCGGGACCCTCACACCGCGGGTCATCGCCGGGTGGGAGGCGTTCATCGCCGAGACCGCCGCGACGCTGCTGGACGCGATGGTGGACGAGGACGAGCCGGACCTGCTGCGGTCGTTCGGCTACCCGCTCGCGATCACCACCATCGGAACGGTCCTGGGCGCCCCGCAGTCGGACCACGAGATGCTCCGCGGCTGGTCCGACGCGGCCACCAGCCCGGACCGCGAGGCCGCCAACGCCGCCCTGCTGGCGACCCTGGACTACGTGCGCGGCCAGATGGAGGTCAAGCGCGGGCAGCCGGGCGACGACCTGCTCTCCCTGCTGCTGCTGGCGGCCGAGGGGAAGGACGGCCTGGACGACGACGAGGTCGCCGCCATCACGGCGAACCTCCTGGGCGCGGGCTACGACACGACGGCGAACTTCTTCGCCAACGCGGTCGTCGCCCTGCTCGACCACCCCGACCAGCCGCGCGACGTCGTGACGGACCAGGCGGTCGCGGAACTGCTGCGCCACTCCGGACCGGTGGTCCTCTCACCCGCGTTCCGGTTCGCGTTGGAGCCGATCGAGCTGCGCGGCACCACCATCCCGAAGGGGGCCACGATCGGGCTGCTCGTGGGCGCGGCCAACCGCGATCCGCTGGTGTACCCCGAGCCGGACCGGGTGCGGATCGACCGGACGGACCCACCGCACCTCGCGTTCGGCCACGGACCGCACCACTGCGTCGGCGCGGCACTGGCCAGGTTGCAGGCGCGCGTCGGCCTGACCGCGCTGTTCGACCGCTACCCGAACCTGGGCTTCGGCGTCGAGCGCGCGGGACTGGCGCACCGGATCTCGCCGTTCATGTTCGGCTTCGCCGCGCTACCCGTCACCCTCGACTGAGGCCAGCAGGTCGGCGAACAGCGCCGCGGCCTCGGCGTCGGTCACCGCCGAGGTCGCCTCGCCGACCACGACCTCCACCGCGGACAGCCCCGGCACGTCGGTCTCGGCGGCGCCGGGGAACAGCCACGTGCCGGTGCGCTCGGCCAGTCGCAGGTGCGCGTCGCGCAGCGCGTCGGGCGAGCCGGGCAGGAACACGCGGAACCCGTTCGTCTGCGGCTCGCCCACGGTCACACCCGGCACGCCCGCGATGGCCGCCGCCAGCGTGATCGCCCGGTCGCGGTAGGCCGACATCCGCGGCAGGTACCGGTTCAGCCCGTCGATCGCCGAGAGCGCGTACGGGTAGTTCGCCCACACGTTGGCGCCGTGCCGGGTCAGCCACGGCGTCGCGCGCGCCAGGAAGTCCTCGGACCCGACCAGCGCGCACCCCGCGAGCCCGCCGAGTCCTTTGTAGAACGACACGTACACCGAGTCCGCCAGATCGGCCAGCTCGTCGAGCCCGCGACCGTAGTACGGCGCGGACTCCCACAGGCGCGCGCCGTCGAAGTGCAGCGGCACACCGTGCTCGCGGCACCACCGCGACACCGCGACCAGGTCGTCCCACTCCGGCAGCGCGAACCCGGCGTTGCGCAGCGGCAGCTCCACGGTCACCGCGCCGAGCGGCTCGCCGACCTTCTCCAGCTCCTCGACCCCGAACCCGCGCTTCCCGCCCAGCCGCACACCGCGCAGCGGGTGCAGCCGCTCGAACGCGCCCAGCTCGTCGGAGTCGACGTGGCTCAACGGGTGCAGCGCCACGGTGCCGATCCGGACGCTGTCCGTCCACGTCCGCAGCGCGGCCTGCTGGGCGATCACGCCCTTGACCACGAACCGCGCGGCGGGCTTGCCCAGCAGCTCGGCGACGCGGTGCTCCAGCAGCGTCACGGGATCGCCGAACCCGTAGAGGTCCGGGTAGCCCTCGGACTCCGGCAGGGCGATCAGCCCGGCCAGCCGCTCCCGCATGGTCGGCTCGCCGTGGCCGGACAGGGACCGGGCGCAGCTCCGGCGGATCTGGATGCGCTTCTCGACGTCGGACACCGCTCCACCGTTCCACACGACCCGCCCGAGGTCATCCCTATTCGCACGACACCCAGCGCGCGCTGTCCGGCAGCTCCACGCAGAACGGCCGGGCGGCGCTCGTGGCGGTGGTGCGCAACGGGTTCCCGTCGTCGTCGACCACGAGCACCCCCGTGCCCACGCCGGACGTCCAGGGGATGCGCAGCCGCCACTCGACGTCGTCGGTGGTCGACACCGGCCGGACCACGATGTGGTCGGGTTCCGTACCGGTGACCTGGTAGGGGAACTCGGCGGGCTCCCCGTCCGGGTTCAGCGGGACCGTGGGGCGGTCCAGGTCGACGACCAGGAAACCCGAGGGCGGTGAGACGTCGCACGGCGCGGGCAGGAACACCCCCGGCAGCGCGGGCCGTCGGCTGACCACCTCGACGACCGGCTGGCCGAGCACGATGTCGTCACCCGTCAGGCCGCGCACCGTGACCGTCACCGCGCCGCCGCTGCCGAGCACCGACCCCGATGGCCTGCCCGCCATCGGGATCGGAGCGTCACCGGCGTCCGGTACGACCCACCCGGAAGCGCAGTGGTCCCGGACGCCGATGCTGGTCACCGCGGCGACCCGCCCCTCGGGCGAGAGCACCGAAGCCCACACGTAGACGCTCGCCAGGACCAGCAGGGTGACCACCCCGGAGATCGCGAGCGGCTCGCGCCGCTCCCGGCCCCTCACCGCTCCCGCTCCGGTCACCATGCCCCTGACATCGGGACGGGCACCCCGCGCGTAACGGTGGTGCGCCGGATCGGTGCCGGAGCGGCACCGGCCCCGACCTGGTGTTTCGCGGCGTGACCTGCGCGAACGGCAACTTCGCCCGCCGCTCTTCTTCACCCGGAAGGCCCAGCGGATCCACTGTGGACGGTTAAACGGCTTGCGCCGTGGCCTAGGGTTGGGGCATGTCGGTCCACCCGCAGCACGTCGCCGCGGCCGCGCGAGCTCCTCGCTCGTCGGTCGCCGCCGCTGCCTGACCCCGACAACCCCCCGGCGACCGGAAACGGTCCGCCTGGTGTCCCGCCGTGGTCCTTTCCGGTCGTCCCCACCCCACCGGAAGAGGACCTCCGCCATGGACACCGAGCACGTCATCGACACCTTCCTCGACTTCTTCACCTCCCGCGGCCACCGCAGGGTGACCGGCACGTCGCTGCTGCCACCGCCCGGCGACCCCGTCCTGTTCACCACGTCCGGCATGCACCCGCTGACCCCGTTCCTCGAAGGGCGGGACCACCCGCTGGGCGACCGCCTGGTCAACGTCCAGCGCTGCCTGCGCACCACCGACCTGGAGGAGGTCGGCGACCCGACGCACCTGACCGTGTTCGAGATGCTCGGGTCGTGGTCGCTGCGCTCCTACGACGGGCCCCAGAGCCTGCGGTGGGGCCACGAACTGCTGTGCGACGGGTTCGGCGTCGACCCCGGCCTGCTGCACGTCACCGTGTTCGGCGGTGACGACCAGGTCGGGCCGGACACCGGGTCGCTCGACACGTGGACCTCGCTCGGCGTCCCCGTCGAGCTGACGGTGTCGGAGAACTGGTGGTCCAACGGGCCGACAGGACCGTGCGGGCCGGACAGCGAGGTGTTCGTGTGGACCGGCGACGGGCCGCCGACCGGCACGCCCACCACCGACGACCGGTGGACGGAGGTGTGGAACCACGTGATGATGCGCTACCGGCGGCACCCCGACGGCTCGCTCACGCCGCTGTCCGACTCCACAGTGGACACCGGGATGGGCCTGGAGCGGATGCTGATGTTCCTGCAGGGCAAGCGGTCCGTGTTCGAGACCGACCTGCTCACGCCGTGGGTGCGCGGCCTGCCATGGGACCTGCCGGACAACCGGTTGGTCGTGGACCACCTGCGGTCGAGTGTCGTGGTGATCGGCGACGGCGTGACCCCGTCGAACACCGGCCGCGGCTACGTGCTGCGCAGGCTGCTGCGGCGCGTGCTCACGACCCTGTGGCGCGACGACCCCGACCGCACCCTGTCCGACCTGCCGGAACCCCTGGTGCGCGGGACCCTCACGCACTTCGGGCAGTCGGGCGGGGTGTTCGAGGTGCTGCGCGACGAGGAGCGCCGCTTCCGCTCGCTCGTCACGCGAGGCCGGACGCTGGTGTCCCGCTACCGCGACCCGCTGACCGAGCAGGACTTCCGGTACCTGCACGAGACACACGGGATCCCGAGGGACCTGGTGGTGGTGCTGCGGGAGATGTAGGGGCCCCAGCGCGCCCCCTAACCGTCAGGTGCGCGGGCTTCGCCGCGCCCATACTCGACCGGTGATGCCCGCAGCCCGCCTCAACCTCACCACGCTGGAGTTCGCCGTCGAGGAGGTGCCGATCCCGGAACCGGGGCCCGACGAGGTGCTGGTGGCCGTCGCGGCCGCGGGCGTGTGCCTGTCGGACCTCCACCTGATCGACGGCACGCTCCGCGTGTGGGACAACGACCAGCCCAAGCTGACCCTCGGCCACGAGGTGTCCGGGACGGTCGAGGTGCTCGGCTCGAACGTGCCGCCGTCGGTCGAGGTCGGGCGTCGGGTGATCCTGCAAGCCGGGCAGAGCTGCGGGCGGTGCGAGCTGTGCGTCCGCGGCAAACCGTGCCTGACCGGCCGGACCAGGGGAGTGCACTACGACGGCGGGTGGGCCAAGTACGCGCTGGCCAGGCACGACACGCTCGTGCCGATCCCGGACCACCTGCCGTTCGACGAGGCCGCCATCATCCCGGACGCCGTGTCGACGCCGTACGCCGCGATCACCACCACTGCCGGCGTGCGCCCCGCCCAGTCCGCGGGCGTCTGGGGTGTCGGCGGCCTCGGCGCGCACGCCGTGCAGGTGCTGCGCACCATCGGGGCCGCGCCGATCGTCGCGGTCGACCCGCTGCCCAGCGCCCGCGACCGGGCCCTGGTGTTCGGCGCGGACCTCGCGCTGGACCCCGCCGCGACGGACTTCGCCCAACGCGTCCGCGCCGCCACCGGAGGCCGCGGCCTGGACCACGCCTTCGACTTCGCGGGCGTCCCCGCGGTCCGCGACCAGGCCGCCGAGGTACTGGGCCTGGGCGGCGCGCTGGTCCTGGTCGGCCTGATGGGCGGCCCGCTCACCCTCACCGACGGCATCGGCTTCAGCGTCCGGGGCCAGCGCCTGCTCGGCCACTACGGGTCGATGCCGGAGGACGTGGAGGCACTGGTCGCCCTGACCGCCTACCACCGCCTGGACTTCGCCGAGTCGATCACTGGCCACATCCCGCTGGCCCACGCGGCCGACGCGGTGCGCATGCTGGCGGACCGCGACGGCGACCCGATCCGCCTCGTCCTCGTACCGTGAGACCCGGCCGTCCCCCGGCCCTGCCGCGCTGGGTCGCGAGCCCTCGGTCCTTCGCACTTCCCGCCCCTGAGCACGGACTCGCGACCCCAGGCCCTGCCTTCGGTTCCTGGCTTCGGTCCCCGAGGCCCGCGGTTGGTGTGCTCGGTCAGACCTTGCGGGCGACGCCCGCGTAGACGTCCTCCGGGCTGGTGTCGTAGTCGACGTCGGGGCGCCAGTGGGGCGCGCTGACGACGCCGGGGTCGAGCACCTCCAGGCCTTCGAACATCGCGGCGAACTCGGCGTGCGTGCGGAAGTACATCGGGTCGCGGCTGTTCTTCATCGCCTCCACGACCTCGGCCATCTCGTCCGGCTTGCCGTCGGCCGTGAGGTGCGACAGCGCGACCAGGCTGCCCGCCGGCAGCGCGTCGAAGTACTGGGTCAGCACGTCGTGCGGCTTCTTCTCGTCCGGCACGAAGTGCAGCACGGCCACCATGAGCAGCCCGACGGGCTTGTCGAAGTCCAGCGTCTTCCGCACCGCGGGCGCCGACAGCACGCGGTCCGGCCGCGTCGCGTCCGCGGCCACGACGGTCGCGTTCTCGTTGCCCTGCAACAGCAGTTCGCTGTGCGTCACCGCGACCTCGTCGTAGTCCACGTACACCACCCGCGCGTTCGGATCGGCCTGCTGGGCGATCTCGTGCACGTTGCCCACCGTCGGAATGCCGGACCCGAGGTCCAGGAACTGCGTGATGCCCTGATCGATCATGAACAGCACCGCCCGCCGCAGGAACGCCCGGTTCGACCCGGCGATCTGACCGCCGTTCGGCAGCACCCGCAACACCTTCTCGCCGACGACCCGGTCGATCGCGAAGTTGTGCCCACCGCCCAGCAGGTAGTCGTAGACCCTCGCGGCACTGGGCAGTTCGGTGTTGATCGAGTCCGGCACCCAGGTGGGACGATCCGTCATCGCGCACCTCGCACTAGTCGGGGCGGGCAGCCTAGCGGGGTCGCGATCACGAGCCGGGCCGCACACGCCGGTCAGCGCAACAACGACAACTTCCCGACCAGCTTGTCCACCTTGTTGCGCGGCCCCACGATGCTCACGGCGTAGTAGGTCAGGTCGGCGGCCTCGGTGCTCGCCACCGCGGCCAGGTACTCGTCGTACACCCGGCTGGTCTGCGCCTGCTCGGGCATGTCCACCACCAGCAGCCCCTCCCTGGTCATCGCCTTGGCGCGCACCTCGCCGACCGTCACCGAGTCCCCGGCCAGGATCGAACACCCCGTCCACGGCAGACCAGGGTGGTGCGTGCCCGACGCGTCCGTCGTGCCCGGTCCGAGCAGCGTCGGGATGGCGTTCCCGACGGCCGCCGCCATGCACACGGCGGCGTTCGCGAGCAGCCCGGCACCGAGCGCCGTGTCCACCACCATCACCCACTTCAGCCGCGCGTTGCGGGTGGGCAGGTCGGTGCGGATCTCGTGCGGCTCCAGTGCGGGTACGACGGCGGTGGTCACGTGACTCCCTCAAACAAGCTTTCGCCACACGTGTGGGCGCTGATTCGCCGATGTTAAGCACGAAATCCGGACCGGGGTACCCTCGTCGAACTTAATTCGGCAGAAGGGGCGTCATGGCTGACTTGGACGAACTAGATCAGGCACTCCTGCGGGAATTGCAGCACGACGCACGGCGCACCAACCGCGAACTGGCCGCCGCCACCGGCGTCTCCCCCTCCACCTCCTTGGAACGCGTCCGCTCACTCCGCGACCGCGGCGTCATCCGCGGCTTCCTCGTAGACCTGGACCTGGAGGAGGTGGGCCGCCCGGTACAGGCCCTGATCTCCGTCCGCGTCCGCCCACCATCCCGCCCCACCATCGAGGCCTTCCGCGAATGGGCGGCCCGCCTCCCGGAAACCGTCGGCGTGTTCGTCGTGGCAGGCGGCGAGGACTTCCTCATCCACGTAGCCGTCCCCGACAACAAGTTCCTCTACGCCTTCGTCATCGACCGCCTCACCCAACGCCCGGAGGTCGCAGACGTCCGCACCAGCGTCGTCTACGAACACATCCGCAGCCCGATCATCGAACCAGCCACCCCCGCCCGCCCCCGCCGCTGAGACAACCGCGCCATGTCGGGAGGTGCGGGTGCCCACCCATGCGCCCATGGACTGCGTGTACGCCCCGGATGACCGACGCCCCTGAAACGGCGGCGATCGGTTCTCCCACGGGTTCAGCGGTTCGGCTCCGGCACCGGTGCGACCCGTGGATCGACGCGGTGCACGGCGGCCGTCAGGTGTTGACGACCGGGACCGTCGGTGGCCTGCGGCGCCCTGCAGGCCGTGGACGGCTTCGGTGACGCCGTGGTTGCCGCCGGGAGAGCAGTTGAGCGCGATGACTGCGGACATCCGCTGGTTCCTGCGGCCCGGCAGTTGGACACACGCCACCCATGGGCCACATCGAACCGCGCAGCAGTTCAGGTCCGCGAACAGGGAAGCAGCGCTGCACTCCTGCACCACTGCCTCGAACCGGGCCGCAGCCCAAGCCCGCCAACAGGCCGCGCCCCACGTCATGGGCGGGGGAGCAGTGCCGCGACCTCCGCCAGTGCGTCGAGCACGTCCGGTGCCACCGCACCCGTGGCCGCTTCGGCTTCGGCGATGGTGATCCCCTTCCCGTTGGTCTCGGATCCGTAGTTGTGCCCGCTGAACCGGATGTCGGCCAGCCCCAGCAGCGGTGTCGCGAGTGAGCGGATGTCTCCGCTGCCCTGTCTGTCCATGACAGCCTTGAACGCCCTCACGTCGCCGCTCTTGCGAAAGCCCACCCACGCCACCGAGACGACCGCGCTGTTGCCCTCGCCATCCGCCACCGCGAGAAGCAGCCGGTCCAGCGACGTGCAGGGCGTGCGCAAGAAGAACTCCTGGACCTGACCGTGCGAAGCGCTCAGGCAGTCCGCCTCCTGCTTCGACACCCGTTTCAGCTCGCGCACGCCCATCCGCCGCCACGCCGCCTCGGAGTCGCCCTCGCGCGCGGAATTCTTGCTCTCCGCCTTGCGCACGCCGACGCTGGCGGACGACCCGGCGCCGGAGCCGACCACCCCTGTCGTTCCGGCTCCGAGCGCGCCCAGCGCCACCAGCACGACCACCACCGCCGCCAAGCCGCCGCCCGCTTTGTCCGAGCCGCCCCCAGCACCACCGATCCTGCGATTCACCATGCGTCGATGGTCGCGACGAGCACCGACAAAAATGGCCACTTCGACGGGCTCAACGCCCCGGATTCACTCCTTCGAGTGGAGAAGGGCCAGGAAGTGGCGGCTGAACAGGTATGCGTCGCCCGGCCAGCGGGCGGACACGTAGTTGCGGTCCTGTACGACGAACGCGGGGCTGTCGTCGGTCGCGGTGCCGCGGCGGGAGAGTTCCAGGGGGCCGCGTTCGAAGTGCGTTGGCGAGTCCAGGGCGGCGGTGACCTCGTCCTGCACGTACGCCGGGTAGGTCCGGTAGTACCGGCCGTGGCGCCACGCGGTCAGGTAGTACGCGATGCGTTCCAGGTACTTCGGCAGGCACGTGGTGCGCCGGTCGGCGATCACCGATCGACCGGTCTCCGGGTCGACGGTGCGGGCCAGCACGAGGACGCCGTGGCAGATGGCGCCGACGGGGCGGCCCAGGCGCCAGAACGCGAGGACGTGGGCGCGCAGGACGGCGCTGCCCAGGTACTGGCGCATGCCGGGCGCGTGGCCGCCGGGGAGCAGCAGGCCGTCGTACGCCGAGGGCTCCAGGTCGGCCCACGTCATCGGGTTCAGGTAGGCCTCGTCGGCGAGCATCTCCTGGTAGAACCGCCGCGGCTCCGGTTCGGCGCCCAACTGTCCGAAGAGGACTCCCGTGAGCAGCAGCGGGTCGGCGGCCGGGGTGGTGCCGTGCTCGGTGGCGAACACGACCTGGTGGCCCGCGTCGCGCAGCGACCGCCACGGCACGGCCACCTCGGTCACGTCGAAGTCGCGGTCGGGCAGGGGTACGAGGACGCGCATGGCCGTTGTCTACCAAACCGGGCCGGGCGTGAGCAGCCCGGCCCGGTGCCGCCTACGCGCGATCGACCTGCGCGGGCCCTCCGCCGCGGCCCCTGTCGTCCAGCACCAGCGGCGCACGGCCGCCCACCGAGTACCGGATGTGCGTCACCGAGGGCGTGTGGACGACCCTGGTCGGCACGAGTTCGATCGCCTCCTTCGCGGGCAGGTCGAGGATGTCCAGCAGCCGCAGCCCGGTGCCGACTACGACCGGTGCGACGTGCAGTTCCAGCTCGTCCAGGAGTCCTGCTTGCAGCACCTGCCGAACGAGTTCGCCGCCGCCCGCGACGGCGACGTTCTTGCCGTTGGCAGCGGCGCGGGCCTGGTCGATGGCGCTGGCGATCCCGTCGGTCACGAAGGTGAAGCTGGTACCGCCCAGGCGTTGCAGCGTCGGCCGCGGCCGGTGGGTGACGACGAAGACCGGCGCGCGGAACGGCGGCTCGTCGCCCCACGGGACCTCGCCGCCCTCGGCCATGCGCCGCCCCATGACGTACGCGCCCGCCGACTCGAACATCTCCCCGATGATGTCGGAGTTGACGTCCGACTCGCCGCCCGCGAAGCCCTGGCGTTCGCGCCACGCCGCCGCGTCGATCGCCCAGCGCGTGACGCGGAAGAACGCGGCGGCCTCCGCCGACGCCATCCAGTCACCCTCGCCGTCGTGGCGCGGTCCGGCGTAGAAGCCGTCCAGCGACACGGACATCTGCGCGGTCACCTTCGTCATGTCACAACTCCTCGATCCACAGCACCCGTCGGGCGCTCCCGCAGTGGATCGGAGCCGTCGCGGCGATTTCTACACCGGGTTCGACAGGACTTCCGCGGCCCGTGACAGCAGGAACCGGCGCTCGGGGTGGCTGCCCGCCAGCCGGGCGGCCTCCTGGAACCGGCGGGCCGCCGCGGACCGGTCCCCGGCCTGGTCGAGCAGGTGGGCCTCGACGGCGAGCAGGCGGTGGTTGCCCGCGAGGACACCCGCGCCCAGCTCGCGGACGGCCGCCAAACCCGCCTCGGGCCCGTGGACCACGCCGAGCGCGACGGCCCGGTTGAGCGACACGACCGGGTTCGGCGCCAGGCGTTCCAGCAGGTCGTACAGGGCGAGGACCTGCGGCCAGTCGGTGGCCTCGACGGAGGCCGCCTCGTCGTGCAGCGCGGCGATGGCCGCTTGCACCTGGTAGGGGCCGAGGGGGAACGTCGCCAGGCTGTGGTCGAGCATCGCCGTCGCCTCGGCGATGGCCGCGCGGTCCCACAGCGAGCGGTCCTGCTCGGCCAGCGGGACCAGGACACCCTCCGGACCGGTGCGGGCCCGGCCGCGCGCCTCGGTGAGCAGCATCAACGCGAGCAGACCCGTCGTCTCGCCGGAGTCGGGGAGGCGGTCGCGCAGGTCGCGGGCGAGCCGGAGCGCCTGCGCGGTGAGGTCGACCCGGTGCAGGTCGGGGCCCGCGCTGGCGCTGTAGCCCTCGTTGAACCCGAGGTACAGCACGTGCAGCACGACCCGCAGCCGCGGCCCGCGCTCGGCCTCGGGCGGCAGCTCGAACCGGGCCCCCGCGTCACGGAGGCGCTGCTTCGCGCGGGAGATCCGCTGACCCATGGTCTTCTCGGGCACGAGGAACGCCGCGGCGATCTCCGGCGTCGTGAGGCCGCCGACCGCCCGCAGCACGAGCGCCATCTGCGCGGGCGCGGGCAACGCCGGGTGGCAGCACAGGAACAGCAGTTCGAGCAGGTCGTCGCGCACCGGTTCGGCGTCGGCGGGCGGCGCGACCAGCGCGTCGCGCGGCGTGGCGTCGAGGACCGCCAGTTCACGGCGTTCGCGCGCGGTGTCGGCGCGCACCTGGTCGACGTACCGCCGGGCCGCGACCGTCGTCAACCAGCCCAGCGGGTGCTCGGGGACGCCGGCGCGCGCCCACGCGTCGGCGGCGTTGATCAGCGCCTCCTGCACGGCGTCCTCGCAGCGCGTGAAGTCGCCGTACCGGCGCACGAGCGTGCCGAGCACCCGTGGCGCGAGCGTCCGCAGGAGGTCGTCGACCGCGGTCAACGGTCGTGCTCCATCAGCGGCCACACCTCCAGGCCGCCGCCGACCCCGTGCTTGAAGCGGATCCCCGGATACGCCTTCGCGATCTCCAGCGCCCGTTCCTCGTCCTCGACGTCCACCACGAACATCGAGCCGACGTACTCCTTCGCCTCCAGGTACGGGCCGTCGGTGACGATCGGCGCGTCCGGTCCCATCCGGACCGAGCGCGGGCGCTCCACCAGGCCCTCCGCCGTGATCAGCTCACCCGACTCGCGCAGCTCCTGGTTGAACGCGTCGACGCGGTCGATCAACGCCGTCAGCTCGGCGGGCGGCAGGCTGTTCCACACGGTCTCGTTGCCGTAGATCAACATCAGGTACTTCATGGCAGGCCATTGTGCCCGCAACGCCCCTAGAGCGGCGTTCGGGCGATGATGAACGCGCGGTGGCGCACCAGTTCGAACCCCATGTGCTCGTACAGCCGGATGGCGGGCGCGTTGTCGGCCTTGGCGTGCATGAACGGGTGCTCGCCGCGTTCGACGATCCCGTGCGCGACCGCTCTGACCAGGCGTGAGGCCAGACCGCGGCCGCGGTGGGCCGGGTCGGTGCAGACGGCGCTGATCTCCGTCCAGCCGGGCGGGTGCAGGCGTTCGCCCGCCATCGCGACCAGCGCCCCGTCCTCGAAGAACCCGAGGTAGGTGCCCATCTCGATCGTGCGCGGGCGGAACGGGCCGGGTTCGGTGCGGGCGACCAGGTCCAGCATCGCGGGCACGTCGGCGGGACCGAGCGGGCGCGCGGCGGGGTCCGGCGCGGTGTCGAGGGAGACCGCCACGAGCTGCACGCCCGTGGCGTTCCACTGGACCTCCCAGCCGGGCGGCGGGTCCTCGGAGACCGAGAGCGTCTGGCCCGGCCCGACGAGGTCGGCCAGGTCGGCCCACGCCTCGGCGTCGCGTTCGCCCTGCACGGCCGTGAACCCGGCCACGTCGGTCTGGTAGCGGAACGCCCTGCCCTTGGACTCCGCGAGGTGGGCGTGCGCGCCGGTGAGGGAGTCCAGCACCGGGTCGGCGGGAGGCAGCGGCGTCACGGGCGCAGCCCGAGGTGCGAACGCAGGGTGGTGCCCTCGTACTCGGTGCGGAACACCCCGCGTTCCTGGAGCAGCGGCACGACCTTGTCGGCGAACTCGTCCAACCCGCCGGGGGTGATGTGCGGCACCAGGATCACGCCGTCGCTGGCGTCCTCCTGCACCGCCCGGTTGATCGTCTCGGCGACGGTACCCGGCGAGCCGATGAAGGTCTGCTTGCCGGACACGTGGATGGCGAGGTCCCGAATGGACAGTGACTTCGCCTCGGCGAGTTCCCGCCACTGCTTGGCGACGGCGAGGGGGTCGCGGTGCTGCCGCACGCTGGCCCGGCCCTTCACGACGGTGTTCTCGCCCGCGACCGGGTCGACCTCGGGCAGCGGGCCGTCCGGGTCGTAGCCGGTGAGGTCGCGGTTCCACACCTCCTCCAGCAGCCGGATCGCGGTCGGACCGCTGGTCTGCTGGCGCCGCACCTCGGCCGCGACGTCCTGCGCCTCGGCGTCGGTGTCGCCCAGCACGAACGTCGCCGCGGGCAGCACCAGCAGGTCCTCGTGGTTCCGGCCGTACTTGGCCAGCCTGCCCTTCACGTCGGCGTAGAACGCCTGGCCCGCGGTGAACTCGCCGTGCCTGCTGAAGATGGCGTCCGCGGTGGCGGCGGCGAACTCGCGCCCACCGTCGGAGTCACCGGCCTGGAAGATCACCGGACGGCCCTGCGGGCTGGTGGGGACGTTGAAGCGGCCCTCGATGTCGAAGTGGTCGTCGCGGTGGGCGAACGCCCCGGCGGCGGGATCGCTGACGAACCGGCCGCTCTCCTTGTCCGCGAGCACCTCCACGCCGTTCCACGAGTCGAACAGCTCCCACGCCGTGCGCATGAACCTCTCGGCCCGCTCGTAGCGCTGCTCGGCGGGCAGGAACCCGCCGCGGCGGAAGTTCTCGCCGGTGAACGCGTCCCACGACGTCACCACGTTCCACGCCGCCCGCCCGTCGGACAGGTGGTCGAGCGAGGCGAACTGCCGGGCCACCTCGTACGGCTCGTTGAACGTGGAGTTGATCGTCCCCGCCAGCCCGAGCCGGTCCGTGACGGCGGCGAGCGCGGCCAGCACGGTGAACGTGTCGGGCCGCCCGACCACGTCCAGGTCGTGGATCTGCCCGGCGTACTCCCGCAGCCGCAGTCCCTCGGCCAGGAACAGGAAGTCGAACTTGGCGCGTTCGGCGGTCTTCGCGAGGTGCTCGAACGAGCTGAAGTCGATGTGGCTGCCCGACCGCGGATCGCTCCACACCGTCGTGTTGTTCACGCCGGGGAAGTGCACGGCCAGGTGGACCTGCTTGCGCGGCTTGGTCATCTCGTCCTCACGCGGGGGCGTAGCGGTTGGCGGGGCGGGGCAGGCCGAGCAGCCCGCGCAGGGTGTCGGCCTCGTACTCCGTGCGGAACGCGCCGCGGCGCTGGAGTTCGGGCACCAGCGCCCTGGTGATCGCCTCCAGGTCGTGCGGCACGGCGCCGGGCCGGAGCCGGAACCCGCTCAGGCCCGCCTCGCGCCACCCGAGCAGCAGGTCCGCGAGTTCCCCGGCGGTACCGGTGAACACCAGCGCGTCGGAGGTGAACTCCAGGCCCGCCAACGAGTCCAGCCGTTCCTTGCGGGACGCCGCCGCGCCCGGCACGTCGTCGAGGAACACCACCAGTTCGCCGAACACGTGCGGCACACCGGCGACCTCGCTGAGGATGCGGTGCACGTCGTTGGTCTCGAACGGGGTCACGTGCACGACGTCGGCCGAACGGGCCGCCAACCGGTAGGCGGCGGTGATGTGGGCCAGCACGCTGACGACCGGCTGCCCCTGCGGTGGCCGCTGGGTGATCGACGGCCCGCGCACGGAGAACCAGCGGCCCTCGAAGTCGATCCGGTGCAGCTTCTCCCGGTCCACGAACCGCCCGGTGTCGGCGTCGCGGATCTCGGCGTCGTCCTCCCAGCTATCCCACAGCCGCCGGACGACCTCGACGTAGTCGGCGGCCTCCTCGAACAGGTCGAGCAGTCGAGGGTCGGCCGGGTCGATCCGCTCCAGCACGGGCACGTCGCGCCTGCCGAAGTGCCTGGCGTCACCGGCCTTCGCCGACACGACCGGTCGGAAACCGGCTCGGCCGAGGCTGGCGTGGTCGACCGTCGCGATGGCCTTGGACAGGTGGAACGGCTCGGTGTGCGTCACGACCGCCGAGGGCACGAGTCCGATGCGGCTCGTCCTGGGCGCCACGCGGGCGGCGATCAGCACCGCGTCCAGCCGTCCGCGCACCTGGTCGACCCGGTCGTCGTGCCCGTCGAGCAGCGTCGACTGCGGGGCGAGCGAGTCCTCGATCGTCACGAAGTCGAGCAGACCCCGCTCGGCCTCCTGGACCAGCTCCGTCCAGTACCGCCCGGAGAACAGCTCCCGAGGCCGCGCGTCGGCCTCGCGCCACGCGGCCGGGTGCCAGCCGGCACCGTCGAGCGCGACCGCGAGGTGCAGTGGTGACCTGCCTGGCATGCCGACCCTCTTCTCACCCGTTCACCCTGTCCTCACCAGGGTTACAGCGAGAAGGGGTGTCGCGCCCGAGCGTCCGGGATGCGGGACGGTGAGCAGGAAGACCTGGCCGGGTCAGGACTTTCGTGCTAGCGCCCGCGCCATGACCTGCGAGCCGCGCTCGACGCGCAGCCGGACCTCGGGCGCCAGCTCGTCCGGCAGCACGTCCGTGGTCCACACGACCAGGCTCGTGCCCGGCCCGTCGTCGAACACCTGGAACGACGCGTGGTGGTGCTCCAGCTCCGGCCGGGACCCCTCGACCACGGCGTACGCGAGCCGCCGCGCGTCGTCGTCCACGGTGACGACCAGCTCGTGCACGACCCAGCCGTCGGCCATCGTCAGGTACCGGTGCGAGCCGTCGATCCTGGTCGCGGTCACGTAGCCGGGGATGAGCCGCTCGTGGACGGCGCCGACGTCGCGCAGACCCGCCCACACCTGCTTGGGGTGGGCGTCGACCGTGAACGACTGGCGGATCGTGGCGATGCGGCCAGCTTAGGACCGGCCGCGTGGACCGAGTCCGCCGGGCAGCGGCTCGCGTCGTCGGCGATCGGGCGGACGACGCGGCTAGGCTCGCGGGATGAGGGCCGACGACAGGGCGCCCGCCCGCTTGCGGACGATGCCGAGCTGGCTGGTGGCGCAGGTCGCGGCGGTGGGTGAGCGGCTGGTGGGCGAACGCCTGGCCGCCGTCGGCGCGCGGCGCTACCACTACCGGGTGCTGGCGGCGCTGGCCGAGTTCGGGCCCGCGAGCCAGGCCGGGGTGGCGCGGAGCAGCGGCGTGCACGGCAGCGACGTCGTGGCGGTGGTGAACGAGCTGGTCGAGCAGGGGTTCGCGTCCCGCGTGACGGACCCAGACGACCGGCGGCGCCACGTCGTCGCCGTGACCGACGACGGCGTGGCGAAGCTGGAGGAACTGGACGCGGTGCTCGCCGAGGCGCAGGACGAGCTGCTCGACCGGCTCTCGGCCCAGGACCGGGCGGAGCTGGTCCGGCTGCTCGGCCGGGTGCTACTCGGGTCGTGACCGCGCCCTGGCCTCCAGGTAGCGCTGCTCCGGCTGGCTGAGGGTGGTGCGCGCGGCCTTGAGGTAGTGCTCCTTCGCCGACTCGTGGTCACCCGCCAGGTCCAGCAGGTGGGCCCGCACCGCGTGCACGCGGTGGTGGTTCGCGAGCGCCGGGTCGGCTTCGGCCGCGGCCAGGTGCGCGAGCGCGGGCAGCGGGCCGTGGACCATGGCGTGGGCGACGACGCGGTTGAGCGTGACCATGGGGCCGGGCGCGGCCGCGTTGAGGAGTTCGTAGAGCCCGAGCACCTCCTGCCAGTCCGTGTCCTCCGCGCGTTCGGCCTCGTCGTGGACGGCGGCGATGGCGGCTTGGAGCTGGTACGGGCCGACGGGCGTCTCGGCGAGCGACCTCGTGATCAGCTCCACGCCCTCGGCGATGGCGTCGGCGTCCCACCTGCGGCGGTCCTGCTCGGCCAGCGGCACGAGCGCGCCGTCCGGGAGCGTCCGCGCGGGGCGGCGCGCGTCGGTGAGCAGCATCAGCGCCAGCAGGCCGGTGACCTCGCCGTCGTTCGGGAGGCGGTCGTGGAGCTGCCTGGTCAGCCTGATCGCCTCCGACGTGAGGTCGACGCGGTTGAGCGACGTGCCGGAACTGGCGGTGTAGCCCTCGTTGAAGATCAGGTAGAGCACCTGGAGCACGGCCGCCACCCGGTCCGGGAACTCCTCGGGCGGCGGCAGGCGGAACTCGGCGCCGTCCGCCCTGATCCGCTGCTTCGCCCGGCTGATCCGCTGACCCACGGTCGACTCCGGGACGAGCAGGGCGCGGGCGATCTCGGCGGTGCTCAGGCCGCCGACCGCGCGCAGCGTCAGCGCCACCTGCGACACCCCGGTCAGCGACGGGTGGCAGCACAGCAGCAGGAGCGTGAGGGTGTCGTCCACCGCGGGCGGGGGCTCCGGCTCCGGAACGGCCTGCGCGGCCACCACCTCCTCGCGGCGCCTGCGGGCGCTCTCGTTGCGGAACAGCTCCGTGCGGCGGCGGGACGCGACCGTGATCAGCCACCCCTTCGGGTTGTCCGGAACGCCCTTGGTCGGCCACTGCACCGCCGCCGCCAGCAGCGCTTCCTGAACGGCGTCCTCGCACGTGTCGAACCCGCCGTAGCGGCGCACGAGCGCGCCGAGGACCTGGGGCGCGAGGTCGCGCACCAGGTCCTCGAACGGCGTCCTCACAGGTCCCAGGTGCTCATGTCGAGCACCGGGCGCACCTCGACCGCGCCGGTGGCGGCGTCCGGCGTGCGGGCCGCGATCTCGACGGCCCGCTCGTAGCTCTCGACGTCGACCAGGTAGAAGCCCGCCAGGTGCTCCTTGACCTCGGCGAACGGTCCGTCGCTGGTCAGCGTCCTGCCGTCGCGCACCGACACCCTCTTGGCCAGTTCGAGGTCGGCCAGGCCCTCGGAGACGACCAGCTCGCCGGACTCGGTCAACGCCTCCGTCAGCTCCATGTGCCCCTTGCCGAGTGCGTACCGCTGGTCGTCGTCCAACGTCTCCCAGAGCGCCCTGGACTTCGGGTTGCTGTGGATCAGGATCAGGTACTTCACGATTGCCTCCGAGGTGGTTCGAGGATCCCTTCACCCGGAACGTCGAAGCCGGACCGCCTGCTTCGACGTTCCGGGTGAAAGTGGACCGGAGAACCTGAGGAGCACATCATGACCAGCGACATCGAGCAGATCCAGACCGTCGTGAAGGACGTGGAGGCCGCGATGGCGGCGAAGGACGCCGCGCGGCTCGCCGCCCGCTGCACCGCGGACGTGGTCCGGTTCGACCTGGCCCCTCCGCTGCGCCACGTCGGGCCCGACGTCGAGGGGACCGCGAAGTGGTTCGCGGGCTTCGACGGGCCGGTGGGCTACGAGGTGGTCGACCTGGAGATCACCGCGGGCGAGGACGTCGCCTTCTGCCACGCGCTCAACCGCATGTCGGCCACGCCCGCGGGCTCGCCGGAGGGGTTCACGATGTGGTTCCGGATGACCGCGGGCCTGCGCAAGCAGGACGGCCGGTGGCTCATCACGCACGAGCACACGTCGACGCCGTTCCACATGGACGGGTCGTTCCTGGCCGCCACCGACCTGGAGCCCTGAGCCGATACCGCAGGGAGGGCGCTCCCGGTGGGAGCGCCCTCCCTAGGCCGCCGAGGTCCGGCTGTGGGCCTCGCGCTCGGCGATGCCGCCATGCACC
The DNA here is from genome assembly GCF_025061645.1 of Umezawaea endophytica. Lineage (GTDB taxonomy): Bacteria > Actinomycetota > Actinomycetes > Mycobacteriales > Pseudonocardiaceae > Umezawaea > Umezawaea endophytica. Next base: position 190,251 of record NZ_JANYMP010000004.1, read on the forward strand.
CTGCCGAGGAAGCGGCGGCACGCGTCGAAGTCCAGTTCGTCCGAGCGCCACGCGACGTGGCCGTCCGGGCGGATGACGTACAGCGCTTGGGAATCGGGCTCGGTCAGGCCGTAGTGCTCGAACACCTGCACGGACTCGACCTGCTCGACCTGGTCGTGGCGCCGGACGGCGACCCGGCCGACGAGGTGGGTCTCCACGGTGCCGCCGAACTCGGCGACGCTGTCCAACTGGGCGGTGTGCTCGGCGATCTCGGCCTCGGAGAGGTGCTTGCGGGACAACGCGACCACGTGCGTCCGGTAGCCCTGGAGCAGGTCGAACACGGTCCGCTCGGTGTTGATCCGCGCGTCGGGCGCGCGCCTGCCCGCGAGCGGGCCCTTGAGGGAGTAGAGCAGTTCGTTGACGGTGAAGTCGCCTGGCCGGTAGCCGAGGCTGATCTGCGAGAGCCGCTGGAACGACTTGCGGTGCGGCAGCGGTGCCGCGGACATCCGGCCCACCAGGAACGGGCCGATGGTGTCGCGCAGCCACGCCCGCCAGCCGCGCAGGTCGGCCGCGACCTTGTACAGGCGGTCGGTGAACTTCAGCAACTGCACCCCGGCGGGGTGGCGCTCCTCCGCGTAGGTGTCCAGAAGCGACTCGTCCGCGCCGGTGTGCAGGACGGCCGCGAGCTTCCACGCCAGGTTCGCCGCGTCGTGCAGCCCGGTGTTGAGGCCCTGCCCGCCCGCGGGGGAGTGGATGTGGGCGGCGTCGCCGACGAGGAAACCCCGCCCGGCCCGGTACCCGCCCGCCTGCCGCAGGTTGACCTTGTACCTGCTGGTCCACACCGGGTCGCTCAGCGAGACGGGGACGCCCATCGCCTCGCGGAGCTCGGCTTGCAGCTCGTCGAGGGAGATCGGGGCGCGGTCGGTGTCGTCGCGCGGGGCCAGGTCGGTCGTCATCACGCGGGACACCTCCGCGCCCCGCAGCGGGAGGAAGAGCCCGATGCGCCTGCCGTTCATGAAGATCCGGAAGTGGGAGTGGTCGAGCGGCCACTCCACCCGGCAGTCGGCGAGCAGGAAGCGCTGGACGTACTCGCCGCCCTCGAAGGACAGGCCGAGCTGCGACCGGACCGTGCTGTGGGCGCCGTCCGCCCCCACGACGTACTGGCAGGTCACCACGGTCTCGGTGGCCGACACGAGCCGCGCCACGGCGGTCGAGTCGGTCTGGGTGAGCGAGGCCAGCCGGGTGCCGCGCTCGACCTCCACGCCGTGCCGGGCGAGATCGGCCAGCAGCAGCTCCTCCACCTCGGCCTGCGGGGCCATGAGGATGAACTGGTACGGCGTGGTGGACGCTTTCGAGCGGTCGAAGTCGAGACCGCCGACCTGCTTCCCCTTGATGTGGAAGCGGATGCCGGTGGTGATGACACCGCGGCGCAGCAGCTCGTCGGCGAGTCCCAGACCGCGGAACAGCTCCACGGTGCGCGCCTGGATGGCGAACGCGCGCGACTCCGTGGCGGGGCCCGCGTTCGCGTCGACGACCCGGACGTGCACCCCTTGGCGGATCAGCAGAGCGGCGGTCATCAGCCCGCTCGGCCCGGCGCCGACGACCAGGACCTCGCAGTCGGTCACCGGCCTCGGTTTCGACGACCGGGCGTCCCGCACGTCCCGCCGCCACCGCTCGACCTCGTCGGGCGAGGACGTCGGGTTCGAGCGCGTGGGGGCCTTGGCCTTGCCGAGCCCGTCGAGGACCCGGCGGACGCCCTTCGCGCCCGGCCGGGCGTGGACCACCGGCAGCGGGTTCTTCGTGACCTTGGCCCACAGCCTGCGCGACAGGAGCGCGACCACGGTCACCAGCGCGATGATGATCAGTCCCACGGAGTCACCCGACTCCGACGGGGAGGTCGCTGCACATCCGCAGGAACTGCTGCCGCAGCGGGCCCTCGACGTGCGGCTGGATCAGCCTGCGGAACTCCTGCGTGTGCGGTTGCGCGAGGTGGCGCTCCAGGTGCGCCTTGGAGCGGAACGACTCGTAGATCACGAACAGCGACCGGTCCGCGCGGTCGCGGTGGACGTGGAACTCGATCGCCCCGTCCTCCGCCCGCAGCGGCTCCACCAGGTCGAGGATCAGCTTCTCGACGTCGTCCTCGCTGCCCGGCTTCGCCTTGGCGAAACCCAGGTGGCAGTAGGGCCCGGACTCGTCCTCGTCCGGTTCGGGCAGCACGACCCGTCCATCGCTCATCGGTGAACTCCCGTCCTGGTGGTGCTCGGTCGGGGCCCACCTTCGCACCCGCGGCGGGACGGGACCTAGCGCCCGTCCCGCTCACCGGGACTGCCTTCCGCGCTCCACTGTGGAGGGAGTCGGGTCCACAGAGGACCGGGTGCGTCAGCTCGCCTCCTCGTCCACCTCCAGCGCGCCGGTCATGATCGCCACCGCGTCGGACATCGAGATCGACCTCGGGTCCACCACGGCCTTGCGGCGGCCGAGCCGCTGGATGTGGACGCGGTCGGCGACCTCGAAGACGTGCGGCATGTTGTGGCTGATCAGGATCACCGGCAGGCCGCGCTCGCGCACCTGGAGGATCAGGTCCAGCACCGCTCTCGACTCCCGCACGCCCAGTGCGGCCGTCGGCTCGTCCATGATCACGACCCGGCTGCCGAACGCCGCCGCCCGCGCGACGGCCACGGCCTGGCGCTGGCCGCCGGACAGGGTCTCCACGGCCTGGCCGGGGTTCTGGATGGTCATGATGCCGAGCGCGTCGAGCTGCCGCTTGGCCTCCTCGCGCATGCCGGTGCGGTCGAGCATCCGGAACACCGACCCCAGCACGCCGGGGCGACGGCGCTCGCGGCCGAGGAACAGGTTCGCGGCGATGTCCAGCGACGGGGCCACCGCGAGGCTCTGGTGCACCGTCTCGATTCCCGCGATCCGAGCGTCCACCGGGGTGGCGAACGACATCGGCTCGCCGTCCAGCAATACCGTGCCCTCGTCCGGCACGACCGCGCCGCACAACGCCTTGATGAGGCTGGACTTCCCGGCTCCGTTGTCGCCGATGACGGCGAGGATCTCGCCCTGCTCCAGGTCGAGGTCCGCGCCCGCCAGCGCGGTGACCCGCCCGTACCGCTTGACCAGTCCCCGTGCTTGCAGGATCGGCGTCATGGCTTCACCTTCCGGATCCACTGGTCGATCGAGACCGCCGCGATGATCAGGACGCCGACCGCGAACGTCTGCCACAGCACGTCCACGCCCGCCAGCGCCAGCCCGTTGCGGAACACGCCGACGATCAGCGCGCCGATCAGCGACCCGACGATCGCGCCGCGCCCGCCGAACAGGCTGGTGCCGCCGATGACGACGGCGGTGATGGAGTCGAGGTTCTCGAACTGGCCCGCCTGCGGGCTCGCGGACGCGATGCGGCCGATGAGGATCCACGCCCCCAGCGCGTACACCGCGCCCGCCGTGGCGTAGACGCTGAGCAGCACGCGGGCGGTGCGGATGCCGGACAGCCGCGAGGCCTCCGCGTCGTCGCCGGTGGCGTAGACGTGCCTGCCCCACGCGGTGTTCTTGAGCACGAACGCCATGACCGCCACCAGCAGCACCATGATGATCGACCCGTAGGTGACCCGCGTGCCGCCGATCGTGACCGTCTCCCCGGTCCACAGCAGCAGTTTCGGCATGTCACCGCCGCGGATCGTCGCGCTCTCGGAGTACCAGAGGTTCAGCGCGAAGAACACGTTGAGCGTGCCGAGGGTGACGATGAACGGCGGCAGCTTGAGCCGCGTGACGAGCAGGCCGTTGACCAGCCCGCACACCGTGCCCAGCAAGAAGCCCAGCAGCAGCGCGGGGAAGCCCGGCAGACCGGTCTCGGCGGCGACCTTCGCCATCACGATCGACGTCAGGACCATGATGGCGCCGCAGGACAGGTCGATGCCCGCGGTGAGGATGACGATGGTCTGGCCGACCGCGAGGGTGCCGACGACCGCGACCTGTTGCAGGACCAGGGAGATGTTCGCGGGCTGGAGGAACCGGTCCGACAGCAGGGCGAACACGACGATCGCGATCAGCAGGACGACCGCGGGCCCGATGGTGGCCTGGGAGTGCAGCAGGTGCTGCAACCTCGACAGCGGCGACCGGGACGCCTGCTCGGTGCCGGTGGTGGTGGTCACGGTGCTCAGCCCCAGCAGTTCTGGAGGCCCCAGGCGGAGTCCTTGGACTCCACGCCGGACGCGGGCTGGTCGGTGATGAGCGTGACGCCGGTGTCGACGAAGTTCTTGCCCGCCGTGTTGGTGGGCTTGGTCCCGTCCTTGGCGAACTTCGACACCGCCTCGACGCCCATCTGCGCCATCTTCAGCGGGTACTGCTGGGAGGTGGCGCCGATGACGCCGTCCTTGACGTTGCCGACGCCGGGGCAGCCGCCGTCGACGGACACGATGACGACGTCCTTCTGCTTGCCCGCGGCCTTGAGCGCCTCGTACGCGCCCGCCGCCGCGGGTTCGTTGATCGTGTAGACGAGGGTGATGCCGGGGTCCTTCTGGAGCAGGTTCTCCATCGCCGTGCGGCCGCCCGCGGGCGCGCCGTCGGTGACGTCGTGGCCGACGATCCTCGGGTCGGACTCGTCGCCGATCCGGTTCTTGTCCTTCACGTCGACGCCGAAGCCCTCCAGGAAGCCCTGGTCCCGCTGCACGTCGACGGAGACCTGGTTCGGGCTCAGGTCGAGCAGCGCGATCTTCACCGGCTTGCCGGACTTCTCGAACGTGGTCTTCGCCCACTTCCCGATGAGCAGACCGGCCTGGTAGTTGTCGGTGGCGAACGTGGCGTCGGCGGCGTCGGCGGGCTCCAACTGGGTGTCCAGCGCGATGACCAGCAGCCCGGCCTGGCGGGCCTTGTCGACCGAGGGCACGATGCCCTTGGAGTCGTTCGGCGTGATGAGCAGGCCCTTGGCGCCCGCGCCGATCAGGTTCTCGATCGCGTCCACCTGGGTCTGGTTGTCGCCGTCCTGCTTGCCCGCGAACGACTGGAGCTTCGCCCCGGTCGTCCCCGCCGCCTGCTGGGCACCGTCCTTCATCTTGACGAAGAACGGGTTGGTGTCCGTCTTGGTGACCAGGCCGACGAGCACCTCGCCCCCGCTGGAGGAACCACCTCCACAGGCCGCCACCGGTAGGAGCAGCGCCGTGAGCGCCACCAGGATCACGGATACCCGCCCGTTCTCGGTCATCTTCGCCTCCGAACGTTGTCGACAACACCGTCGATGAATCGGCCAACCAGGCGTATTCGAGTCGACCTCGATGTTTCGCGCACCGAAGACTTCGTGACAAGCGCCGCTTTTTAACAGAGGGAATTCGGCTGTTCAGCGGTACGGAACGGCGGTGGGCGCGAATTGTGTGCCATTAGCGGACAAGATCGGCCGGACGTCTTGCCCATCCTCGCCGAAGAGCGGTAATCACAGCGGGAGACCCGCCACTGTTGCCGGAGGCCAGCTCATGACCGCTGCTCAGCGAATCTCCGCCGCCCTCATGGTGCTCACGACCTCCGTCGCACTCGCCACCGCCTCGGCGGGTCCGCCCACGGTCGCGGCCGTGCAATCCGAATTCCCGTACCCGCCGACGACCTACAGCGAGCCGCATCGCGGACAATTCCACTTCAGCTCGCAGTCGGGGTGGATGAACGACCCCAACGGGCTCTTGTACTACAAGGGCGTCTACCACTTCTTCTACCAGCACAACCCCCACGGTCTCGAATGGGACACCATGCACTGGGGGCACGCCACCAGCACCGACCTGGTCCACTGGACGCAGAAGCCGATAGCGCTGGAACCGGGGATCCACCCCGGTGACCTGTGGTCCGGCGCGGGCGTCGTCGACTCCTCGAACACCTCCGGCCTGCGCACCGGGACCGAGGACCCGCTCGTGGTGTTCGCGGGCACCAACGGCGTGACGATGTTCTACAGCAACGACGCGGGCCGCACCTTCCAGACGTACAACAACGGCACGCCGGTCGTCCGGATGCCGGGCACGAGCCGGGACGCCAAGGTGTTCTCGGACGCGGCGCGCGGCCGGTGGGCCATGGTCGTCTGGTCGGACGAGGGCGGCAACGGCGTCAACATCTACTCGTCGCCGAACCTGCGCGACTGGACGTTCCGCAGCAGGTTCGCCGCGGGCTGGCTGTTCGAGTGCCCCGACTTCGTCGCGCTCCCGGTCGACGGCGACGCGTCCCGGACGAGGTGGGTGCTCAGCGACGCCAGTTCCGAGTACGTCGTCGGCGACTTCGACGGGTCGACGTTCCGCACCGACTGGACGGGCCCGCAGCGGATGGACCACGGCCGCAACGACCCGAACGGGTCCTTCTACGCGGCGCAGGTCTTCTCCAACTCGCCCCAGGGCGTCGTGCAGATGGCGTGGATGCCGAGCAACCGCGGCGCCACGTGGACCGGCAACGCCACCTTCCCCGTGACGCTGGGACTTCGCGGCACCCCTGCGGGACCGCGGATCACCAGGACGCCGATCCCGGCCGTCGAGTCGCTGCGCCACCGCACGACGTCCTTCCGGAACCGGGTGCTGACACCGGCATTCGCCGCCCAGCTCCTGCGCGACCAGTCGGTGGAGACCTACGAGGTCCAGGCCGAGGTCGAACTCACGCCGTCCACCACCCGCTTCGGCTTCCGGCTCGACACCCGGCCGGACGGCTCGGCGGGCGCGGAGGTCGTCTACGACGTGCGCGCGGGCACGCTCATGGGCACCGCCCTGCCGCCGGTCGGGAACCGCGTCAAGGTGCGGATGCTGGTCGACCGAGGGCAGTTGGAGGTGTTCGGCAACGACGGCCTGTTCTCCCGCAGCGACAACGTCGTGTTCGACCAGCGGTCCGACAGCCGGGGTGTCTCGCTGTTCACCGAGGGGGACGTCAAGCTGATCTCCCTCGACCTCCACGAGCTGGCGCCCGCCTGGGGGCTCGGCGAGTCCACCCTGGTGCACAACCTGCCCGGCCAGTGGCGCCCCGCGAGCGGGGTGTGGACGGACGTGACCGAGGGCAAGCAGGGCAGGGCGAACGGCGACGCGTTCTACGTCAGCGACCACACCGGCGCGGACTTCACCTACGAGGGTGATGTCCGCGTGGTCAACGGCGTCGCCGCGGGCCTCACGTTCCGCGCCGACCAGCAGGGAGCCGGGTACACCGCGAACGTCGACAGCGCCGCCGGGGTGGTGAAGCTGTGGCGGCCGGGCCGGGACATCGCGACGTTCGCGCTGCCCGTCACCCACGGCACGACCTACCACCTGAAGGTCGTGACCAAGGGGACGAACATCAAGGTGTACCTGGACAACCGCGCTACGCCGGTCATCGACGCCACGGACGCCCAGTACGCCAGTGGGCGCTTCGGCCTCAACGTGTACGCGTCGACGGCGTTGTTCCAGAACGTCAGGCTGGCCTAGCCGCCATCGTCCACCGCAGTCCGCGCACCAGGCCGTGGCCCGCCGTGCGGATCGCGGTGGCCTCGGCCAGCGGCAGGTAGGGCAGGCGCAGGGGGAGCCGGGCCCACGGCGGGAGCGTGCCGATGGCCGTGGCCGCCAGCACGGCGTAGGGCGGCCGGGCCAGCAGGGGGAGCGGGGCCTTGCGGACGAGGAACCTGGCGGCCTCGCGCGCTTCCGCGGTGCCGCGCAGTTCCGGCCGGTAGGCGGCGATCCGGGCGGCCAGCTCCGCAGTGGTGCGGGGCGGGTCGGGGACGCCCAGCGCTTCGGCGACGCGGGCCGTGTCGGCGACGTAGCCGTCCTGACCCTCCTGGTCCAGCGGCCGGGCGCCGTAGACCTGGTGGGTGCGCAGGAAGCTGTCCACCTCGGCGACGTGGACCCACAGCAGCAGGTGGGGGTCGTCGGCCCGGTACTCGCGGCCGTCCGGAGCGGTGCCGTGCACGCGGCGGTGCACGCCGCGGACCTTGTCCACCGCGCGCTGGGCGTCGACGGCGGCGCCGAACGTCGTCATCGCCAGGAAGGTGCTGGTGCGCTGGAGCCTGCCCCACGGGTCGCCGCGGTAGTCGGAGTGCTGCGCCACGGCCGCCATCGCCAGCGGGTGCAGCGACTGGAGCAGGAGCGCGCGCAGACCGCCGACGAACAGGGCCGCGTCGCCGTGGACCCGGCGGATCGGCCGGTCGTCGGCGAACCAGCGGGGGCCGGGCGTGTCGTGGACCCTGGCGCGGACCTCCCGGCCGTTCGGGCCCGCGACCTTCGCGAACAGGGTCGAGGCGAGGCGGGTTCTCAGGTCCATCCCCCCATGGTGCGCCCGCCGCGCCGGGTCCACCTGACGGGCGGGTCAGCCGAAGTTCGGCACGACGAACAGCAGCCACACCACGACGGGCGCCACCGCGACGACGATCCCGCCGTAGGCCATGAGCTGCTTGAAGAACCGGTCGCGGTCGACGTCCTTCGCGTTGGCCAGCACCAGCGCGCCGTTGGTGGAGAACGGGCTCACGTCCACCACCGTGGCGGACACGGCGACCGCCGCGATCAAACCGACCGGTCCGACGGTCCCGAGCGCGAGGAACGGCACGGCGAGCGGGATGAGCGCGCCCATCAGGCCGACGGACGACGCGAACGCGGACACGACCGCGCCGATGTAGCAGAGCAGCAGCGCCGCGAGGACCGGGACACCGACCCCGGTCACGGCGTTGCCGACGAAGTCGATCGTGCCCATCGCCTGGAGCACGGCGACGTAGGTCAGCACACCGCAGATCAGCAGCACGGTCGGCCAGGTGATCTCGCCGACGGCCTGGCGGCTGCTCGCGGGCCAGATCAGGCTCAGCACGGCGGCGAGCGTCAACGCCGTCAGGCCGACGTCCAGGTCGAACACCAGCGTGCCGACGACCAGCACCACCAGGCCGACCAGGGTGGCGATCCTGGGGGCGTCGAGCCGGGGCGCCTCCTCCTGCTCGTCCTGCTCGTCCTGTTCGACCTCGGCGCTGCCCCCGAGCCGCCTGCCGCCGAGCACGAGGAACAGCACGACGGCGATGGCCAGGTTCACGCCGAGGCTGGCCAGGAACAGCACGAGGGGGTTGCCGGGGATGTCGTTCCGCTCGACGAGCCCGTTGACGATCGAGCCGTACACGCTGATCGGCGAGAACCCGCCCGCCTGCGCGCCGTGCACGACCATCGCGCCCATCAGCAGCGGGTTGATGCCGTAGCGGGCGGCGAACCCGAGCGCGATCGGCGCGACGATCGCCACCGCGGCCGGGCTGACCGCGCCGATCGCCGTCAGCACCCCGGTGATCACGAACATCACCCACGGGATCAGCGCTATCCGGCCGCCGACGGCCCTGACCGCGGCCGACACCAGCCAGTCCGTCGTGCCGTTCGCCCTGGCCAGCGCGAACAGGTACGTCACGCCGACCAGGACGACGAAGATGTCGCCGGGGAACTTCGAGAAGATGCCCTTGGCGTCCAGACCACCCGCCAGGGTGCCGACCAGGAACGCGGCGGCGAACGCGAGCGCCCCCATGTTGGTCGACCGGGTGGTCGCCAGCACGAAGACGAGCGCCAGCACGACGATGGAGATGATCTGCGCCGTCATCGGGGTCCCCTCGACAGGCCGAACGCGTGGATCTCTCACCTTGGAGGTGATCAGTGATCCCCGTCAACCCTCCACGGTGGACGTTTCGCCGAGCGTCGAACGGGCTAACCGGACAGAATTCCGACAAACGGCGAAAGGGGCTTCGTGGCGGACGCGGGCCCGGTGGTCTTCGCGGCGGCCGGCGTTGCGACGCTCGCCGCCGCGCTGCTGCCGAGAGTGTTGAGCAAGGCGCCCATCTCCATGCCGATGGTGTTCCTGGGGGCGGGAGCGCTGACGTTCACGGTCATCGACCCGCTGCCCGACCCGAACCCGGTCGCGCACTCGTCGATCGTGCTGCACCTGACCGAGCTGTGCGTGATCATCTCGTTGATGGGCGCGGGCCTGGCGCTGAACCGGCCACCGGGGCTGCGGCGGTGGGCGACCACGTGGCGGCTGCTGGGCATCACCATGCCGCTGACGATGATCGCCGTCGCGGTTCTCGGGTGGACGGTGCTCGGGTTCGGCGCGGCCGGGGCGGTGCTGCTCGCCGCCGCGCTCGCGCCGACCGACCCGGTGCTCGCGACCGAGGTCCAGGTCGCCGAACCGGTGGAGGACCCGGAGGACGACAGCGACGACGAGGCGCGGTTCGCGCTCACGTCGGAGGCCGGGCTCAACGACGGCCTGGCATTCCCGTTCACCTACCTGGCCATCGGGCTCGCCGCGACCCCCGACGACTGGCTGCCGCACTGGCTCGCGGTGGACGTGGTGTGGCGGCTGGCAGCGGGCGTGGCGATCGGATTGGGCGCCGGGTGGCTGTTGCGCAAGCTGTTCTTCGCCCCCACGTCGGAGAAGTTCCGGCTGGCCCACCACGCGGAGGGCTTCGTCGCGCTCGCGGCCACGTTCCTCGCCTACGGCGTCGCCGAACTCGCGCACGGCTACGGCTTCGTCGCCGTGTTCGTCTGCGCCTGCACGATCCGCGCCGCCGAGCGGTCGGACGGCTACCACCGCGTGCTGCACCAGTACGTCGAGCAGATCGAGCGCCTGCTCACCGTGGTGATCATCTTCCTGTTGGGCGGCGCCGTCGCGACCGGACTGTTCGCGGGCGTGCAGTGGCGCGAGGTCGTGGTGGCGCTGCTGGTCCTGCTCGTGATCCGTCCGGCCGCCGGGCTCGTCGGCCTGTTCCGCGGCCGGGCGGGCCCGCGGGAACGGGTGGTGGTGTCGTTCTTCGGCGTGCGCGGCGTCGGGTCGGTGTTCTACGTCGCCTACGCGCTGGAAGCGGCGCAGTTCCTGGAGGAGGGCGCGGTGTGGAGGGTGGTGAGCCTGGTCGTCGTGGGCTCGATCATCGTCCACGGCATCACGGCCACCCCCGTCATGCGCTTCCTCGACCGCAAGCGCGAGGACGTCACGTCACCGTGATCGCGTCCAGCTTCTCCTTCAGGTACTCCGACGCGACGACCTCCGGGTAGCTGCCGTCCAGTGCGGCCACGCGGGCGTCGTGGTCGCACTCGTAGAAGAAGATCAGCGACACCAGGTCCTCGTCCGGCGCGGAGGCGTCGGGCGGCAGGACGCGGTGGCGGGTCGAGCGCCAGCGGTCGCCGGTCCAGCGGGCCATGAGGTCGCCGATGTTGATGGTGAACGCGGCCGGGTCGAACGGCGCGTCCTCCCACTCGCCGTCACGGGTGAACACCTGGAGCCCGCCCACGCCCGCCTGCCGGTCGAGGACCGTGACGGTGCCGAAGTCGGTGTGCGGTCCGATGCGGAACTGGCCGTCCTCCGGCTCGCCGACCACCGTGATCGGCGGGTACCAGTTGATGTTGAACGTGTACGTCGGGTGTCCGGTGTGGTCGGTGAAGAAGCCCTCCGGCAGGTCCAGCGCCACGGCGAAGATCGTCAGCAGCTCGTCGGACAGCCCCCGCATCCGGGCCAGGTACTCGGTGGACGCCTCGGCGAACCCCGGCACCTCGTCGGGCCACCTGTTGGGCTGGAACCAGAAGCCGTCGATCTCCGGGTCCCCGACGGGGGAGTCCGCGCCGACCGAGTACGACTCCTTGAGGTCCGGTGGCGACTCGCCGCCCTCGGCGTAGGCGTTCGCCTCCACGCCCGGCGGCAGCCAGCCGCGGCCGCCGACCGTGACGGCGTAGCGCTCCTTCACCTCGGCGGGCAGCGCGAAGAACCGGCGGGACAGCTCACGGGTGCGCGCCCGCAGCGCGTCCGGCACGCCGTGCCCGGTGACCAGCAGGAACCCCGAGTCCCGCAGCGCCTCGTCGATCCGGGCCGCCACGGCGGCGCGGCCTTCCGGCGTGCCCTCGAACCACGGGGTCAGATCCACCAGCGGAACCGTCATGGGGTCCATGAAACCGCATCGGAGGCCGCGAAGCGGTTCCGATACGCGGTGGGCGACACGTTGAGGTGACGGAGGAACACCCGGCGCAGCGTCTCGTCGCTGCCCAGTCCGCTGCGGGCGGCGGCGGACGTGACGGTGTGCCCGGCGACGATCAGCGCCTGCGCGGCCTCCAGCCGGACCAGTTCCACGTACCGGCCGGGCGTGGTGCCGAGCGCCTCGTGGAACAGCCTGGTCAGGTGCCGCGTGCTGGTGCCCGCGACGGCGGCCAGCGCGGTCGCGGAGTGGTCGGCCGCCGGATCGGCCGCGATCCGGTCCAGCACGGCGCGCAGCGGATGGCCGCGGGGCTCGGCCGTGCGGGACGGCACGGAGAACTGGGACTGGCCGCCCGGCCGCCGCATGAACACGACCAGCGAGCGGGCGATGTCACGGGCGTGCTCCGCGCCGTGGTCCTGCTCCACGAGCGCGAGCGCCAGGTCGATGCCCGCGCTCACCCCGGCCGAGCTGAACACGCGGCCGTCGCCGACGTGGATCGCGTCCGGCTCGACGGTGATCCGCGGGTACCGGTGGGCGAGCGTCGCGGTGTGCCGCCAGTGCGTCGTGGCCCGCCTGCCGTCCAGCAGCCCCGCTTCGGCGAGCACGAACGCGCCCGTGCACACCGAGGCGATCCGCCGCGCTCCGGGAGCGAGCCCGCGAAGGGCGGTCAGGACGTCCGGCGGCGTCGGCGCGGCGGGAAACGCGTCCGACCCCGGCACCAGCAGCGTGTCCACCGGCCCGATCCGGTCGGCGCGCGCGTCCACCGCCAGCCGGACGCCGATCGACGTCCGCACGTCCGCGCCGTCGGGCGAGCACAGCGCCACGGTGTACCGGCGGGACTCGCCGAACACCTCCGACGGGCCCGCCACGTCGAGCAGCTTGACGCCGTCGAACACGAGGAGGGCGACGCGGGTGTCCGTATCCGTGGTTCGCCTGGCAGTTCGGGACATGGTCGGTCCAGCATAGGGCGGAGCACCGTGGTGGGCACACGACAACGTCAGGAGCCACCGTGGCCGACCGCATCGCCGGGATCGACGTCCCGGACACCGCCCTCGTCGCCGAGGCGACCGAACTCGTCCGCGACGTCGCGAGTCCGCTGCTCTACCACCACTCCCGCCGCGTGTTCCTGCTCGGCTCGTTGCAGGGCAGGCGACTCGGGCTCACCGCCGACCCGGAACTGCTCTACGTCGGCGCCCTGTTCCACGACCTGGGACTCACCGACAGGTACCGGAGCACCGACCGGAGGTTCGAGGTCGACGGCGCCGACGAGGCCCGCCGATTCCTGGTCTCACATGGTGTTCCGGAGTTCGGGGCGCGGTTGGTGTGGGAGGCCATCGCCCTGCACACGACCCCGCGGATCCCGTGGCACCTGGAACCCGAGGTCGCGCTGGTGACGGCGGGCGTGGAGACCGACGTCCTCGGCATCGGGTACGGCCTGCTCGACCCGGCGCTGATCGCGGAGGTCGTCGCGGCGCACCCGAGGCAGGACTTCAAGCGACAGATCCTGAAAGCGTTTACCGACGGGGTTCGGGACCGTCCCGACACGACGTTCGGCACGGTGAAAGTCGATGTGCTGACCCACTTCGCGCCCGAGTTCACCCGAGGTGACTTCGTGGAAACAATCCTCGGCTCCGACTGGCCTGAGTGAGACGCGCAACCGTCGTTCGGCGGATGCCTCACGTCAACTTCGTCCGATACGTTCGGATCACGTGCCCTGGTCCCCCTCCGGTCAGGGCAACCCCTGCCGTAGTGGAGGTTCTTCATGCTGCGCAAAAAACGCGGCCTGCTCGCGGGTGCGTTCTTCGCGGTGCTCCTCGTCGCCGCGGGAGGTGTGACCGGCGCGCAGTCAGCTCCGGCCCCCGCCGACGGCGGTCCCCAGTTCATCCGGCTGGTCAGCCGCACGTTCGACCCGCTCGCCGCGCAGAGCAAGGCCGCGGTCGCGGACAGAGGCGCGTACCTGGTGCAGTTCAAGGGAAGCCTCACCGACGTCCAGCGCCGCCAGTTGCGGGCGATGGGGGCGCGCGTCGGCACGTACGTGCCCGACCTCGCCCACGTGGTGCGGATGAACGCCACCACCCGCGCCAAGGTCCAGCGGCTCCCGTTCGTCCGCGCCCTGGCGGAGTTCCGGGCCGCGGACAAGGTCGACCCCTCCACCGCGGCCGTCGCCGGGCGCTACCTCGTGACGCTGGCCGAGCAGGACTCCAAGGACCAGAAGGCCGTCGCGGACCGGATCACCGCGCTCGGCGGCGCGGTGGAGGAGGTGTCGGTCAGCGGCCAGCACCTCACGGCCGTGCTCGGCGCGGACCAGGTCGTCGCCGTGGCGGGGCTGCCGGAGGTGATCGCGGTCGGCGCGGAGTCCGCGCCCGAGACCGACATGGCCATCGCGCGGGAGACCAGTGGCGCCAACAAGATCCAGGACGCGGGCGGCTACACCGGCCGTGGTGTGCGGGGCGAGGTGATGGACGGCGGCCTGCGCGTCACGCACCAGGAGTTCGCCGCCCAGCCGCCGGTCGCGCACGGGCCGAACTCGACGGACACCAGCCACGGGACGTCGACGTACGGCGAGATCTTCGCCTCCGGCGTCAGCACGGCGCACCGGGGCATGCTGCCCGACGCGCAGGGCATCTTCGCCACGTACACCGGCAAGGACCGCTACGCGCACACCAAGGAACTGGTCGACCCGGCGGGCCCGTACCGCGCGGTGTTCCAGAGCAATAGCTGGGGCGACGCGCTGACGACCTCGTACACGTCCATCTCCGCGCAGATGGACAAGATCGTGTTCGACCACGACCTGCTGATCTGCCAGTCGCAGAGCAACGCGGGCACCCGCAGCTCCCGGCCGCAGGCGTGGGCGAAGAACGTGCTGTCGGTCGGCGGCCAGTACCACTTCAACACCGCCGACCGGGCGGACGACAGGTGGAACAGCGGCGCCAGCATCGGACCGGCGGCCGACGGCCGGATCAAGCCGGACATCTCCAACTACTACGACCGCATCGACACGACCTCGTCGACCAGCAACACCTCGTACACCACGTCGTTCGGCGGCACGAGCGGCGCGACGCCGATCACCTGCGGCAACGCGGGCCTGCTGTTCCAGATGTGGGCGGACGGCGTGTTCTCCGGCGGGCCGGGCAAGGCCGGTGACGTGTTCGCGTCCCGCCCGCACGCGGCCACGGCCAAGGCGCTGCTCATCAACACCGCCAACCAGTACGCGTTCACCGGGACCGCGCACGACATGACCCGCACCCACCAGGGCTGGGGTTCGGCGAGCGTCGGCAACCTGCACGCCAGGGCGGAGGCGAACGGCTGGAAGCTGCCGGTGCTGGTGGACGAGACCGACCTGCTGGCCACGGGTGACAGCAAGCGGTACACCGTGGATTCGGACGGCACGAAGCCGTTGCGCGCCACGCTCGCCTACACCGACCCGGCCGGTACGCCGGGCGCGGCGAAGGCCGGGGTCAACGACCTGACGCTGAAGCTGACCGCGCCCGACGGCACGGTGTACTTCGGCAACAACGGCCTGTCCACCGGTGTCTGGTCCACCTCAGGTGGCGCGGCGAACACCGTGGACAACGTGGAGAACGTGTTCGTCGACGCCGCCGCGGCGGGCACGTGGACGGTCGAGGTGATCGCGACGCAGGTCAACGCCGACGGCCACGTCGAGACGGCCGAGACCGACGCGGACTACGCGCTGGTCGTGTCCTAGCCGGACGCCCGAACTCCCCGTCACGACGCCGTCGTGGCGGGGAGTTCCGCGTGGAGGCCCGGCTCCGCCGCGCGGGGGTCCCACGTCCGGGTGAGCCGTGTGGCGGGGTCCGGCGGGCCGGTGCAGGGTGGTCGGTGACTTCGACACAGGAGGAAACCGCTGCATGATCCGCGTCAAGCCCTCGGCGGGCGGCCAGGTCAACATCACGTTCGTGCTGTCCGATCCACCGCCGGGACACACCAGTGTCGTGGGGTGCTTCAACAACTGGACGCCGGGCAGGCACCGGCTGGTCAGGCGCTCCAACGGCACGTGGTCCACGGCGGTCCGGGTCGACTCCGGAGCGACGCTCTGCTTCCGCTACCTGGCCAGTGACGGCGTCTGGTTCGACGACCGCGACACCGAACTGGCTCGCGACGACCGGGGGCAGTTGATCTCGGTCTAGAGCTGGTTCACGCCCGGTGGGCCCCGGCCGCGCGCTGTGCGGGTTCGGGGCTCGCCGTGGTGGCGGCGAAGTCCATCGACACCCCGGCGGCCAACGCCAGGAACGCCGACCGGTGCAGTTCCCACCGTTTCTCCAGCCCGCACGTCGTGATCACCTTGAGCACGGCGGGGGAGCAGACCAGCGCCAGCGGCTGCTCGGTGGTCAGCGCGTTGATCCCGGCCGCGGCGAAGAACGTGACCTCGCTGAGGTCGACGACCACCGAGGTGAACCACAGCCGGGCGTGGGCGATGCGGTCGGCGAGCAGCCCGGCCGACATCGCGTCCACCTCGCCGCGCACGGTGACCACTCCGGCGTTGGCCGGTGGAGCGGGGCGGACGGTGACGGACAGGCCTCTGAAGGGCGGGATTTGCGCTGACCTGCTCGCGGACCGCCCGGTCGCGAATTCCAAGCTCATGTGCGTGCCAACTCGGGTGTACACCGGGGTGTTCCCGAATGAGACGACTGAATATCAACCGGGACAGCGGTCCTACTTTATCGTTTCGTGATTCACTCGACAATGCGCGTCTTCGTCACTGAATAGTCAGTCGGTGGGAGTAAAAGGCATTCCCGCGGAGGCTGGAGATCGCGGAGCGGAGTGGTCCGCCAAACGGATAGCGTGACTATCCGTAACCGGCGATACACTGTGCACCGGGTGAGAACTCGAAAGGGAGGGCCCGGATGCGCATGGCCGAACTGAGCGCCGAGTCTGGCGTTCCAGTCGCCACGATCAAGTACTACCTGCGTGAGGGCTTGGTGCCCTCCGGTGAGCTGACCAGCCCCAACCAGGCCCAGTACCAGGCGAAGCACCTCCAGCGGCTCAAGCTCGTGCGCGCGCTGCTCGAGGTCGGCGGCCTCTCGATCGTCGACGTCCGCGACGTCGTCCGAGCCATAGACGACCGGGCTCCGACTCACGAACTCCTCGGCGTCGCCCAGCACGGTCTGTTCGTGCGGAAGAACGAGGTCGACGAGGAGAGCCGCGCGTGGGCGCGGGCGCTCATCGACGACATCGCCGCGCAGCGCCAATGGACGCTCGAAGAGGGCGATCCCTACGTCAAGTCGTTGGTGAGCCTGCTCTGCACGTTCCGCGATCTCGGCCACTCGCACCTGCTCGGCATTTTTCCGCACTACGCCGAGATCGCCGACGCCGTCGCGCTGGTCGACCTCGAAGCGATAGGCGACCTGCCGACCGCTGAGCAGATGGTGGAGAGCGCGGTCGTCGGGACCATCCTGGGTGACGCGGTGTTCATCGCGCTGCGCCGGATCGCCCAGCAGTTCGCCTCGCGCAAGATGTTCGGCGAGGACCCGCCCGCGGCGGGGTGATCACCAGTGCGCGGGCCTGCTCAAGGCAGGCGGCAGCGCGGTCCGCGCGTCACCCCTGGCGGCGTTCACCTGCGCCTGGGTGAGGAAGATGCTCCCGGTCAGGTCCGCGCCGCGCAGGTCGGCGTCGCGGAAGTCGGCCCCGATCAGGTCGGCCAGGCGGAGGTTCGCGCCCCTCAGGTCGGCCCCGATCAGGTAAGCGCCGCGCAGGTTGGCGCCCCGCAGGTCCGCGCCGGACAGCTTCGCGCCGATCAGGTCGGCGCCGCGGCGGATCCTCTTGTTCTTCTGCTTCGGCGAGCCCGCGCGCACGAGTTCGCTGGCGCGGAGCAGGAGGGCGTTCACGCCCTCGCGGTGGCCAGGCACGTCCAAGGCGCCGAACGCGTCGGGGTCCGTGCGGGTCAGCCGTTCGGTCTCGGCCAGCGACGCCTCCAGTTCGGCGCGCAGCGGCTCGACGGCGCGCAGGGCGAGCGCCTCCGTGAGGTAGAAGAGCAGCTCGTGCAACTGGCGCATCACCGGGAACACCGCGAACATCCGCTTCGCCGTGTCCTCCGAGTCCCGCCAGCTCTCGCCGCCGAACGTGACCTGCGAGGTCTTCTGCCCGGCGCCGAAGCAGTCGAACACCGTGCAGCCGGAGAAGCCCTTCGCGCGCAGCGCGGTGTGGATGTCGCAGCGGTGGTCGGCGAGGAGGTTCCGGCACGGGTCCCCGGCGTCCTTGTCGACCGCGAAGTCCGCCGACCTGGAGAACGCCAGCGCGACGCAGCAGAGGCCGAAGCAGTTCGAGCAGTCGGCGCGCAGCTCGGACGGGGTGTTCTCGGGCAACGGGTTCCGGTCTCCTGGGAGGGCGTGTGGCGGTGCCACCAGGGTAGGTGAACGCCGAAACCGCCCGGCCGACGGCCGGGCGGTGGGGCGTCGGCTCAGAGAGCGGACTTGAGGAAGGAGATCGCCTGGGCGATGGCAGCCCTGGCGGCGTGGGTCTGGCTCAGGGCGTTCAGCATCACGAAGTCGTGGATGATCCCCTGGTAGCGGACGGCGGTGACCGGCACGCCCGCTTCGCGCAGCTTGGCCGCGTAGGCCTCGCCCTCGTCGCGCAGCACGTCCGCCTCGCCGGTGATGACCAGTGCCCGCGGCAGCCCCTCGAGCTGCTCGGTGGTGGCGCGCAGCGGGGACGCGGTGATCTCGGCGCGCTGGGCCGGGTCGGTCGTGTACTGGTCCCAGAACCACTGCATCGCGTCGCGGCGCAGGAAGTAGCCCTCGGCGAACTCGCGGTACGACGCGGTGTCGAAGGAGGCGTCGGTCACCGGGTAGAACAGCACCTGGCCGGTGAACACGACGTCGCCGCGCTCCTTGGCGAGCAGCGTGAGGGCGGCGGTCATGTTGCCGCCGACCGAGTCGCCCGCGATGGCGACGCGGGTGCCGTCGAGGTCCTTGCTCGCGCCGTGGGTGCCGATCCAGCGGGCGACGGCGTAGTTCTCCTCGATGGCGACCGGGTAGCGGGCCTCGGGGGAGAGGCTGTACTCGGGGAACACCACGGCGGCGCCCGCGCCGACGGCGAGTTCGCGGACCAGCCGGTCGTGGGTGTGGGAGTTGCCGAACACCCAGCCCGCGCCGTGGATGTAGAGGATCACCGGCAGCACTCCCGTGACACCTTCGGGGCGCACGATCCGCACTCGCACGTCACCGGTCGGACCGCCCGCGACAACGAGGTCCTCGACGTCGACGGCGGGCTTGGCGACCTCGCCGGACTGCACCTCGTCGACCGTCGTGCGGCCCTTCTCCGGGCCAAGGTCGAAGAGGTAGGGCGGCTTGGCGGTGGCGTCCGCGAAGTCCTGCGCGGCCTGCTCCAGAACGACGGTCATCGCTGGCTCCTTCACTCGCTGCTCGAAGCTGACGTGGTGAACGCTAGTAAGCAATTAGCTCGTGCACAAGTTAAACGTGCACGATGTGTCGCACGTCTCGCGCTCACGGGCCCGGTGCACCAAGGTGGACCCATGGCAGAGTCGACCCGTGTCGTGATCGTCGGTGGCGGATTCGCCGGATTCCAAGCCGCCCGCTCGCTCTCCCGCGCCCTGCCGAAGGACGCGCCCGTCGAGATCGTGCTGGTGAACCGCACGGACTACTTCCTCTACCTCCCCCTCCTCCCCGAGGTCGCCGCGGCCGTCGTGGACCCGCGGCGCGTCACCGTGTCCCTGCCCGCCGCGCTGCCGCGCGTTCGGCTGGCACTCGGTGAGGTCACCAGTGTCTCGCTGGAGGACCGCACGGTCAGCTACACCGATCCCGAGGGCGGAGCGCACGACCTCTCCTACGACCGGGTGGTCTTCGCCTCCGGCAGCGCCAACAAGCTGCTGCCCATCCCCGGAGTCGCCGAGCACGCGCACGGCTTCCGCGGCGTGGCCGAGGCCCTGTACCTGCGCGACCACGTCATCCGGCAGGTCGAGCTGGCCGCCGCCACCGACGACCGGGCGGAACGCGACGCGCGCTGCACCTTCGTGGTCGTGGGAGCCGGGTACACCGGCACCGAGGTCGCCGCGCAGGGACCGCTGTTCACCAAGGCGATCATCAAGCGGCACAAGGAACTCCGCGACCAGCGGATGCGCTGGATCCTCCTCGACGTCGCGCCGAAGGTGCTGCCCGAACTCGACCCGCGGCTGTCCCGCGCCGCCGACAAGGTGCTGCGCAAACGCGGCGTCGAGGTCGAGATGGGCACCTCCGTGAAGGAGGCGACCCGCGAAGGCGTCCTGCTGACCAGCGGCGAGTTTGTCGCCACGCGCACCCTCGCCTGGTGCGTCGGCGTCCGCCCCGATCCCCTCGCCGAGGCCACCGGCCTGCCCACCGAGAAGGGCAGGCTCTGCGTCGACCCCAACCTCACCGTCCCCGGCCACCCCGAGGTCTTCGCCTGCGGCGACGCCGCCGCGGTCCCGGACCTCACGCGTCCGGGCGAGGTGACCGCCATGACCGCCCAGCACGCCGCCCGCCAGGGCACCCTCGCGGGCAAGAACGTCGCCGCCTCACTCGGCTACGGCGCCGTCCTGCGCGACTACAAGCACCACGACCTCGGCTTCGTCGTCGACCTGGGCGGCTTCGACGCGGCCGCGAACCCCCTCCACATCCCCCTGTCCGGCTTCCCGGCGAAGGTCGTCACCCGCGGCTACCACCTGGTCGCCATGCCCGGCAACCGCATCCGCACCGCCGTCGACTGGGCACTCGACGCGGTACTCGGCCGCCAGTCCGTCCAACTCGGCCTGGTCCGCTCCGACGCCGTTCCACTGGAGACGTCGAAGCCCGGCTAGAACTCGCCATCCCCGTGGGGGCGGTCCATTCGGGACGGTCGCGCGCGAGGGCCTGCGGCTCGTGGGACAAGGTCGACATCGCGAATCCGTCGACCGGACGCGGCCCTGCTCGATTAGCGTGGGGCCACATGGACCACGAGCGCGCGTTGCCGGACCTGTTGGACGACATCGAGGAACTGGTGACGTGCGAGTCGCCGTCGGCCGATCTCGCGGCGGTCGCGGCGTCGGCCGACGTCGTCGCGCGGATCGGTGAGAAGCGGCTCGGCGTGGCGCCGGAGCGGATCGTCGTCGACGGTGTGAGCCACCTGCGGTGGAAGTTCGGTGACGGCCCGTCGAAGGTGCTGCTGCTGTGCCACCACGACACGGTGTGGCCGCTCGGAACCCTGCTGACGCACCCGTTCTCGATCGTCGACGGCGTGCTGCGCGGGCCGGGGTGCTTCGACATGAAGGCGGGCGTGGTGATGTCGGTGCACGCCGTCGCCGAGCTGGCCGACCCGTCCGGGGTGACGCTGCTGGTGACCGGCGACGAGGAGATCGGCTCGCCGAGTTCGCGGGCCCTGATCGAGGCCGAGGCGGCGGGGTGCGCCGCCGCGCTGGTGATGGAGGCGTCGGCCGACGGGGGAGCGCTCAAGACCGAGCGCAAGGGCGTGTCGTTGTACCGGGTCCGGGTGCACGGGCTGGCCGCGCACGCCGGGCTGGAGCCGGAGCGCGGGGTCAACGCCACCGTCGAACTTGCCCACCAGGTGCTCGCGGTGACCGGGCTGGTCGACCCGGAGCTGGGCACGACCGTCACGCCGACGGTGATGTCGTCGGGCACCACCGGCAACACCGTGCCCGCGGCGGGGGAGTTCTCCGTCGACGTGCGCGCCCGGTTCGCCCACGAGCAGCTCAGGGTGGACGCCGCGATCCACGCCCTGCGGCCGGCTTTGCCCGGTGCGCGGCTGGAGGTGCTGGGCAAGCCGAACCGGCCCCCGCTGATGGCGGAGGCGTCCTCAGCCCTGTTCGACCGGGCCGCCGCGGTCGCCGCCCGGATCGGGCACCCGCCGTTGACCCGAGTCGCCGTGGGCGGCGGGTCGGACGGCAACTTCACCGCGGGCATCGGCGTCCCGACCCTCGACGGGCTCGGCGCGGTCGGCGGCGGCGCCCACGCGGACCACGAGCACGTGCTGGTGGCGGAACTCCCCGCGCGGACGGCGCTGCTGGCCGAACTGGTCGCTGAGCTGCTGGAGGCCTAGCCGGTGCGGTCGATCGCGCGGGCCAGTTCCGTCAGCGCGTCGACCACCGAGGTGCGGCGCTCGGGCGGGATCTGGTCCAGCGCTTCCCGTTGGAAGGCCCGCATGCGGTTGTCGGCGACGTGCCAGGCGGTCTCGCCGCGCGGGGTCAGGGTGACGAGGACGGTGCGATCGTCGCCGCTCACCCGCTTGCGCGCCACGAAGCCCTTGTCCTCCAGTTGCTTGAGGGCTCGGGTCGCGGTGGGCTGCGCCACTCCCGCTCGGGTGGCGAGCCTGCCGACGGCCATCGCGCCCTGCTCGGTGAGCGGGGTGAGGAGGACCAGTTGCGATTCCGACAACTGGTCCGGGCCGGTCGAGGTGGCGGCGAGACTGCTGCGGTTGCGGTGCATCAGGGCGTAGAGCCTGTTGCACGCCTTGGTGAACTCGTCGACTTCGTCGTCGGTGAGGTCGGCTGTCTCGGGCATGGGTCCAGTAAAGCACATGTGACGCTATTTTATAGCTTGCTATTGTCTTTGTCCGCCATTGTGCTTCTTATGGTAAACATCTGACTAGTCAACTGATTGGGTGGTCATGTTCGGTGAACCGGTGGTCGGGTGGCGCGGGTCCGGTGATCCTCTGGCGCCCGTCGTGGTGCTGCTGCACGGGCGCGGGTCGCACGAGGCGGAGGTCATCGGCCTGGTGGACCACCTCCCGTCCGGGCCCGCCTACGTGGCCGTGCGCGGTCCCGTGGACCTCGGCGGTGGGTACGCGTGGTTCGAGAACAAGGGGATCGGTCGACCGGTCGCGTCCTCGCTGGCCGCGACGATGGGGTGGTTCCGGTCCTGGTTGGACGTGGTGGCGCCGGACGGGCGGCCGGTGGTGCTGATCGGGTTCAGCGGGGGTGCGGCGTTCGCGGGCGGGTTGCTGCTGGACTCGCCGTCGCGGTACGCCGGGACGGCCGTGCTGTGCGGGACGCTGCCGTTCGACGCGGGCGTCCCGGTCGCCCCCGGCCAGTTGGAGGGCGCGTCGGTGTTCGTCGCGCAGGGGGCGATGGACCAGGTGATCCCCGCCGAACTCCAGGATCGGACGTGGAAGTACCTGCACGGGGAGTCCGGGGCTTCGGTGGTGTCGCGGCGGGATCCGGTCGGGCACGAGCTGGCCGCCGAGGCCGTCGTTCACCTGGGCGAGTGGCTGTCGTCGAGGACTCCTTGACCTTCCCGTAAGGGGAAGGCCCAAGCTCGGTGGAGTCGATCCGCACCGAGAGGACCTGAGATGAGCATCCCTGCCGTGGTCACCCGTTACCTGGAAACCACCGACCCCGCCGCTCTGGCGGAGTGCTTCACGCCGGACGGCACCGTGTTCGACGAGGGGGCGACCTACGTCGGGCGCGAGGAGATCGTGTCGTGGCGCGAGAAGGCCGCCAGCCAGTGGACCTACACGACCACGATCACCGACACGGCCGTCACCGGGGAGGACCGGTACCGGGTGAGAGCCCACCTGGAGGGTGATTTTCCTGGCGGGGTCGCCGATCTGGCGTTTGACTTCACCGTGGACGGCGAGCTGATCTCGTCGTTGGTGATCGGGTAGGGGGAGTTGTGGCTGTACTGCTGTCCATCGGGGAGTTCGCCACGATGACTCGGCTCAGCCGGAAGGCGTTGCGGCACTACCACGACGTAGGGGTGTTGGAGCCCGCGAAGATCGACCCCGAGACGGGGTACCGGTTCTACGACACGTCACAGGTGCGGTCCGCGCACCTCATCCGGCGGTTCCGTGAACTGGACATGCCCGTCGCCGAGGTGAAAGCGGTCCTGGAGGCGCCGTCCGAGTCCGTGCGGAACGAGGTGATCGAAGCGCACCTGCGGCGCTTGGAGGAGCAGGCTGAACGCACTCGCGAGGCGATTGCGTCCCTGCGCGTGCTGTTGGGCTCGCGGTCGTCCGACTCGTCCGCCGATCCACCCATCGGATTCCGCTCGGAACCCGCCGTGGCAGCGGCCGCCGTGACCGCCGTCGTGGGGATCGACTCGGTCGTGGAGTGGTGGAAGGGCGCCGTTTCGGAGATCTCGACCGTCCTGTCCGGAGCGGGCGTCACACCGTCCGGAGTGGTCGGTGGGCTCTATTCGATCGAGCTGTTCAGCGAGGAGGAGGGGGAGGCGTCCGTCTTCGTCCCCGTCGACGTGGTGGTCCCGCCGGTCGGCCGGGTGCACATGGTCACCGTGCCCGCCGCTTCACTGGCCGTGGCGGTGCACTCCGGGCCCGCCGAGGACCAGACGTACGGGCAACTGGGGACGTTCGTCGCCGAGAGAGGCATCGGCGCGGCCGGTCCGGTGCGCGAGTACTACGTGGAAGGAGGTGTGGAAATCTGCTGGCCTGTTACCTCTGTGGCTTCAGTGTGAACTGAATTCAGCGTTCTGGTTGCTCCACCGCATTCACGGCCGCCAGGTCAGGAGAGGACGCCGTCCAGCGTGCTCAACCAGCCACGAAGCAGCACCAGGAGTTGTTTGTCGGTGCCTCGCTCTACGGTGTGGGCATGGATTTCGAGCGGCACTGTGCGGAGATCGTCAAGCAGTCGGACCTGCTGCGGGCGTCACTGGTGGGCGCTGACCTGACTGCACCAGTGCCGTCGTGCCCCGGTTGGAACGTAGGCCAACTGGTGCGCCATCTCGGTGGTGGTCAGCGGTGGTGTGCGGAGGTGGTGAGTACTCGTGCCTCGTCACCGCCGCCGGACGACCACTTCCGTGACCTGTCGCCGTACACGGCGGAGGACCCGGCGGTGGTCGGACCGTGGCTGGTCGAGGGAGCGGCGCTGACGGCCGAGGTCCTGCGTGAGGCTGGGTCCTCGCTGGAACTGTGGACACCGCTGGAGCGGGCCGGGACGACCACGGCCTTTTGGGCGCGACGATTCGCTCATGAGACCGTGGTGCACCGAGCGGACGCCGAACTCGCCCTGGGCGTGGAGTACGAACTCGACCGGGAGGTCGCGGTTGACTCCATGGACGAGTGGATGGCTCTCGGTGCGCTGCCGGAGATGTTCGACTTCCACCCGGCGTGGCGCGAGTTGCTGGGCGAGGGTCGGACCGTTCACCTGCACGCGACGGACGTTCCCGACGCGGAGTGGGTGGTCGATCTGACGGGCGGCGTCATCACCTGGCGTCGCGCGCACGAGAAGTCCGCCGTGGCCGTGCGTGGGCCGCTGGTGGAGTTGTTGCTGGTCGTCTATGGCCGTCGTCCACCAGGGCAGCGGACGGAGGTGCTTGGCGACTCGGCGTTCCTGGAGCACTGGGTGAGGACGGTGGCGTTCGGCTGACCGCTTTCGACCGCTGACCGAGCCCGCGTTCAGCCGGTCGTCGGTGATCGGCTCCGCTGCTTGGCAAGCGCTTTCCACTGGAACGCGTGCTCGATCCCTGCCGGAGTGAGGGAGCCGCCGCCGGGCGGGTGCGGCAACCTCTTGTGGCGCAACGCAAAGCGTTCACCCCCGGACAGGCCGGGGATGGCGGTGGGTGGCGTTACCGGTGTGCTGCCTCGTAGGCGTCGGTGACGTCGCCTGGGATTCGGCCGCGGTCGGCGACCTGCATCCCGTTCTCCCTCGCCCACGCCCTGATCTCCGTCGGGTCCGAGGTCCTCGTGGCCCGCGCGGAGTGAGCGGAGTGGGTGGGTGGTCGGTTGTCGAGGACGCTGCTCTCGCGGACGGCGTCGCGGATTTCGTTTGGGCTGCGCAACGATCGTGGGCGGGTGGGGGGTGAGAGCGTTGACACCGTGAGGTTGTCCACGCCTAGGCGTTCGGCGACCTGTCGGATGTGGTCGTGGTGGCTCAGCACGATGATCTGCCAGTGCCGGGCCAGTCGTGCCATCACCTTCAGCGCGGCTTCCGCCCGCTTGTCGTCGAAGGTCATCAGGACGTCGTCGAAGACGACCGGCAGGGTGGGCAGTCCGCGTGCCACCCGCTCCTCCTGGAGCGATTCGATGCCCGCCAGGCGGAGGGCGAGGAACGCCTGGTCGGCTGTTCCCTCGGAGAGCTGGTCGGGTCGGTAGGCCTGTTCGTCCAGGCCGATGACGCTCAACGACCTCCCCGACCCGTGGTTGTTCGTGCGCAGGGCGACGTAGTGGCCGTCGGTCAGCTCCTCCAGGACACGACCGGCCCGGTCCAGCAGCGGCGAGGCGTGTTTGCGCTCGTAGGCGTCCAACTCGTCGCGCAGCACGGTCTGCTGGATCAGGGCGACGAGGTAGTCCTCCACCTCGTTCGCCAGTTCCGCCAGTCGTTCCTGCGCTTCGGCGTGCAACTCGGCCGCGCCGGAACGTCCGACGAGTTCCTGGTCGCGCTGTCGGAGTTCGCCGAGCGCCACCACGGCGGCCTCGTGCTCTCCTCGGGTCTTCTCGCGGAGTTCCCCGGCCATGTCGACGTCGAGGCTCAGGACGTCGGCGTCGGCGTCGGCGAGTTCGTCCACGAGCGCGGCGAGGTCGGCGTTCGGCAGTGCGGCCGTCACGAGTCCGGTGTGCCGGTCGATCTGCCGGACGAGGTCGGCCAGTTCGGTTCCGCGCTCCGCGGCCCGGTGCAGGTCAGTCGTTCCGGTCCTCGTTCGGAGCACGTCCAACTCGTCGATCGCCAACAGCCGTTCCGCCGCTTCGTCGGTCGCTTTGCGCTGGAGCGAGTCGTGCTGCTCCGCCAAACCGTCCGCCGTGGTCTTGGCCGTGCTCGCGGCGGTGCGGCGTGCGCACAGCACTTCCACGGCGGACCCCGTGTCGTCGATCCCGTGCCGTCCGGCGACGGTGGAGAGCGCGTCGAGGAACTCCTGGTAGCGCCGGCCCAGGCGCACGGCCCGCTGCCGGAGGTCTTCCGCGTCGGTGTGGGCGGCGCGGGCCTGGTCGAGGACTTCGCGTCGTCGTTTCCACCCCTCGGGTCCGAGAGCGCCCAGCCCCGCGTCCGCCGCGACCCGACGCCAGGCCGACGCCGCCGAGTCCAGACCCGTGTGCGCGGCGGCGAGCCGTTGTTCGGCGGCTGACGTGAGGTTCCGCATCTTCGCTGCCACGGCGCGGGCCTCGCGGGCGCTGTCGTCCTCGGCGAGGAGGGTTCTCGCCGCCTCCAAGAGGCTGCTCAGGTCCGCGTCGTCGCGCGACCGTCCGGCGCGGCGCAGGATTTCGGCCAGGTAGGCGCGCTTGCCCTCGACCTCCTCCCGCAGCCCGTCCGAGGTGTGGCGGGCGACCTCGGCGTCGCTCTCGGCCGCCAGCACCGCCGCGAGCAGCTCGCGCAACCGGACCCCGTCGTCGGGAGCGGGAACGGCGACCCCGGCGGACGTCCAGAGGTCCTGCCAAGTCCGCCGCGCGTCCGCCAGAGCGGACTCGGCGATCTCCACGTCCGCCGCCGCGGCCGTGGCGTCCGCCTGCGCTTCCGCGAGCTGAACGGCCAGGTGGTCGCGTTCGGCGGCCGCCATCCGGTGTTCCGCCACCAGGTCTGCCACGCGGTCGGCTTCGCGCACCACGCGCTCCACCCTGACGGGCAGGTCGGGGACGTCGGAGGACGGCGTGCCCGCGAGCCAGGCCCGGACCACCTCGTCGATCGCCGCGTCCCGCTCGTCGCGGGCCGTCGTGACCGCCCTGGGGTCGGAGACCTCGCGGGCGTCGAACTCGGCCAGCCGCTCCCGGATCCCGGTCATCCGCTTCTCGACGGAGTCGAGGTGCGCGCGGGCCGTCGTGAGCGTGGCACCCCGGTCGACGAGGTCGTCCCGGTTCGCCTTCACCGACTCCGCCGAGGCGATGCCGCCCAACCGGGTGCCCACCGGCAGACCGGCCTCGACCAGCAGGTCGGCACGTCGTCGGGTCGCCGCGGCCTCCGCGTCCACGGCCTGTCGGAAGGCCAGGACCGCGGAGCCGTCCGCGTGCACGCCGTCGACCACCTCGCGCACCGCCGCCACGGTCCGCTCTTCCGGCTCCGGCGGACCGTCGCCCGCCGACGCGTGGTCCAGCGTCGATTCCAGTTCCGCCTGGCGCGTGGTGACCAGCGCTTCGGCCTGCGCCAGCGCGACCGCCGCCGCGTCCAGTTCGACGGCGCGGTCCTCACCGACCCAGAGCGCGTCGAGCAGGACGTCGACCGAACGCGCGTCCGTCGACCCCACCAACTCGCCCAGCAGCGTGCGCGCCTTCGCGTCGATCCGCTCGGCGTCCTCCTCGTTCGAGGCGATGTTCTCCGCGTCCTGGAGCCGGGCGCTGTGCTGCCGTTCCAGGTGCGCGATCACCTGCTGGTCGTCGAGGATCTCGTGGTCCACGACCACCTCCGCCAACGACCGGGCCACGTCGTCGGCTTCACGGGTGAGGTCGGTGATCCGCTCCTCGGCCCGCGCCAGCCGGTCGTTGGCGCGAGACCAGGTGGCGAGGTCGTCCTCGGTCAGACAGGGGCCTTCGGCTTCGAGAGCCGCGACGCGCTTCCGCAGGACGTCCAACTCGCGGACGTCGTCGAGGACCCTCACCTTGGCGGCCTGGACGTCGTGGGCCGCGGCCGCCCGTTCGGCCTGCTCCCTGGCCGTCCTGACCTCGTCCTCGGCCTTCGCCAGCCCGGCCCGCACGTTCGTGACGTCCACCGCGAGCGCCATCTCGCGCTCGGCCTGCTCGGACGCTCGCCGGTACTCGGCCATCGCCAGGCGCGTCTTCACCGTCTTGGCGTTCCCGTGCGCCTTGTACAGGGTGTTCGCGCGCTCGGACAGCTCCGCCAGCACCTGGTGGACGGACTGCCCGCTCCGGGCCTCGAAGATCAGGCCCGCGAGGTCCCCCTTCGCCTCGCACAGGTCGCGCCCACCCTGCCTGAGCTTGTCGTGGGAGAGGCCGAACGAGGTGAGCCACCTGGTCCAGTCGTCGTCCTCGCCCTGCCAGACGGCGGACTCCGCGGCCCCCGTCGCCACCGCCGTCAAGCCCCGTGCGACCCGCTCGACCTCGAACGGCTCCCGACCGGGCAGCTCCAGCACGGCACGAACGGCCAAGGCTTCCCTGCTGAACAGGAACGCCCGGCGCGAGTTGGGCGGGATCGACCACAGGAGGTCCGCCAACGCGTCGAGCATCGTGGACTTGCCCGCCTCGTTCGACCCGAGCACCAGGCTGAGCCCGGTGCCGAGGTCGATCGACCGGCCCTCGAACGCGCCGTACCGCTCCAGCACGAGTGAACGGACCCGCATCACGCCTCCCCGGACGACAGCTTGGCCACGAGGCCGTTGATCGCCGACTCGGTGAGCCCGCGGAGGAAGTCCTCGTCGCGCAGGTCGAGGGAGTCCTTCGCGCGCAGCACCCGGCCGAACTCCCGGTCGAGCGGCTTGACCAGGTCGAGCAGGGCGTCCACGTCGACGGCCAGCTCCCCGCCCCTGCGCTTGATCGCCTCGATGAGCTGCTCGTCGACCCGACCCGCCGCTCGCGGGAACACGGCACGGGAGACGGCCTTCTCCAGCGTCACGCCCCTGCGCTCCGCAAGTCCGCTGACCTCCGCGGACAACCGGTCCCGGTCGCTCAGCGCCCCGGCCGCGGCCGTCGTGCCCTCCACGGTGACCCTCGCGACCAGCGGGCGTTCGCCGATGCCCGCCCGCGCGTCGCCGAGGTGCTCCTCGACCGAGTCGAGCACGTCGTCGAACGTTCGCCTGTCCGAGGCATCGACCCGGATGTCGGCCCAGCGCGCCACGTCGAGCGGGACGAACCGCACGCTCGCGGGGGCGTCGACCTCCAGGTCCACCACCAGCGCGCCCTTCGGCCCGGTCTCCTTGACGTGCCTGCCTTGCAGGTTGCCGGAGAACGCGGCCACCCACTGGCCGCCGTTCACCACGCGGTGCTTGTGCACGTGCCCGAGGGCGAAGTACTCGTACCGGGCCTTCTCCAGATCGGACGGCGTGCACGGCGCGTAGGGCTCGTGCCCTTCGGCCCCGGTGACGGCCGTGTGCAGCACGCCGATGTTCACCAGGCCGGGCGTGCGGTCCGGATAGGACAGTGCGAGGTTCTCCCGGACCGCCCTCACGGCGTAACCCTGGCCGTGGACGGCCAGTCCCAGGCTCCCGTCGATCACCGTCTCGACCTGGTCGGTGCTCAGCACGTCGACGTTCTTCGGCAGGCGCACCGCTTTCGTGACGACGCTCTCCGCGTCGTGGTTGCCCGCGACCATGAACACCCGGATCCCGTGCTGGTGCAGGAAGTCCATCTGATCCGCGAAGAACTTCCCGGTCGCGTAGTCCGGCCAGTCGCCGTCGTAGATGTCCCCGGCGAGGACGAGGGCCTGCGCCCGCTCGTCGACGACCAGCCGCACCAGGTTCTCCAGGGCGTCCCGCGACGACCGGCGCAGCCTGCGCGCCAGGTCGTCCCCGGCGAACCTGCTGAGACCGCGCATCGGGCTGTCGAGGTGGATGTCGGCGGCGTGCACGATCCGCACCGCCGTCACCGTTCCGCGCCCGCGCCGGATCCGTCCAGGTGATCGGCGGCGGGCGAACCCGGCGCCGAAGTCAATCGATCATGGAAAGGGATCATGGTCGACACATCGTGCGCGCCTGCCGTCTTGCTACACGGCGGTGGTCGACGGCCGGGTCGCCGTTGTGCGGAGATCCGCCGCTCGCTGCGCGGATCGGGGAGTCGCACGACTGTGATTCACCCGTTCGGCGGCTCGGCCCGCGCCCCTCCGGTCGTGGCACGGCACGACCGGAGGGGGCCGGTCAGCCGATCAGCCCCAGCAGGGCGGTGGCGATGTAGAGGTCTTGCAGCGCGATGCCGGAGCTGTCGAAGACCGTGGTCTGGTCCGGTGCCGTCCGCCCTTCCGCCGCACCGGTGAGCACGTGGCCGATCGCGGTGATGTCGCGGTGCTTCGGGGCGTGCTGGAGTTCGCCGATGGTCGTCGACTGGGGCGGGAGGTCGCAGTACAGCGAGGCGGTGATCAGCAGGTCAGGGGGGAGTTCCTGCTTGCCCTTCGCGTCCGAGCCCATGGAGGCGACGTGGGTGCCGGGGCGCACCCAGTCCGCTTCGAAGAGCGGGGACCTGGCCGTGGTGGCGGTGACGATGATGTCCGCTTCGGTGACGGCCTGTTCCGCCTCGGTGAGGGTGGCGGGGAGGTTGGCGTTCCTCAGTTCGGCCACGAAGGCGTGGCCGTTCGCCTCGGTCCGGGCGACCACGTTGATCTTGTCGAGGGCGCGGATCTTGGCCAGCGCCTGGCACTCGTAGAACGCCTGGTGACCGGTGCCGAAGATGGTCAGGGTGGTGGCGTTGGGGTTGGCGAGGGTGTTCGCCGCCACGGCGTCCGCCGCCGCCGTGCGGTAGGCGTTGACCTTCGCCGCCTCCACGACCGCCGCGACCCGGCCGGTGTCCTGGTCCAGCAGGATGATGGTGGAGTTGTGCCTCGGGCCGGTGGTGTTGTCCGGCCAGTAGCTGCCGATCTTCACGCCCGCGAGGTTCGCCGACGCCGCGGACTTCAGGGTGAACCTGTTGCGCGGGTCCGAGCCGTGGGCGGGGAGGGCCGGGAAGGTGGTGCTGGTGGGCGCCACCGCGGCGATCAGCGCCTCGCGGACGGCGCCGTAGGCCAGTTCTTCGGTGACGAGGGCCGCTGAGTCCTCTTCGGACAGGAAGCGCATGGGGTTACCAGCCGTTCAGTCGTGGCCACGCGGTGTCGCCGGTGGTGAGGTGGTAGCGGTCGTGCTGGGCCGCCGTGGCGCAGGCGTGGTTGGGCAAGACGCGGAGCTTCGTGCCCACCGGGAGGTGGGGGAGCGGGCCTTGGCGCATGGACAGGACCCCGTGTTCCTGGCTGGCCCCGGTCATGAGCAGGCCGGGGATGAGGTGGCCGTCGCGGTCGCAGACGAGACCGTAGCCCTGGTCCACCGGCTGGTCCGCGGTGCCCCGGTCGCGCGAGGTGGCCATCCAGCCCGCGTCGGTGAGGATCCAGCCCTTGTCCTCGCGATGGCCGATGACCGTCGTCACGACCGACAGCGCGAGGTCGTCCAGGGTGCAGACGCCGATCCCGGCCATGACGAGGTCGAAGAAGACGTAGTTGCCCGCGCGCACCTCGGTGACGCCGGTCAGGTCCCTGGCGAAGTGGGCCGTCGGGGTGGAGCCGATGCTGACGACCGGGGCGGGGAAGCCCGCCGCGCGCAGGGTTTCCGCCGCCCGAACGGCCGTGGCGCGCTCGTGCTCGGCGGCCTCGACCAAGGCTTCCTCGGTGCGGCAGTAGTACGACTCGCCCGCGTGGGTGAGCACGCCGCGCACCCCGTCGCCCAGCGCGCCGGCGATGGCCAGGAGGGCGGGGTCGTCGGCGAGCACTCCGCCGCGGTGGCCGTCGCAGTCGACCTCGATCAGGGCGGGAACGCCCGCCGAGGCGGCGGCGCGGGCCTGGTCGACGTTGTCCAGCAGGACGACCAGGTCCACGCCCTTGGCCCGCAAGGCCCGCACGCGGTCGAGCTTGTCCGGGGCGATGCCCACGGCGTAGACGACGTCGGTGAAGCCGTGGGCCGCGAACTCCTCGGCCTCGTGCAGGGTGGAGACGGTGATGGGGCCCGTTCCGCCCCGGAAGACGATCTTCGCCACGTCGACCGACTTCGCGGTCTTCACGTGGAGGCGCAGGGTCGAGCCCAGCGCGGTGAGGTGGTCGTGGAGGCGGGTGGTGTTGGCCTCGACCTTGGTCGGGTCCACCAGGAGGTGCGGCGTCGTCATCTCAGCTCACGTAGTTGTAGACGGTGGCGCGGGAAACGCCGAGGATCTCGGTGAGCACCGGGACGGAGTGCTTCACGTCCAGGTAGCCCTTCTCCTTGAGGTCGCGGAGCAGTTCCTTCCGGTCCTTCGCGGTGAGCCCGCGGGGGGTTTGGCCTCGGGCCGCGGCGAACTCCTCGACGAGCGTGCGGAGTTCGTCCACGGTGCGGGCGCGCAGGGTTTCCGTCAGCGGCTGCTGCTGCTCGTCTGTGCTGACGAGGTTGTGCAGGCTGCGGGCCACGGTGGCGAAGAGGGAGACGTCCAGGTTCAGGCAGAGGGCGGCGACGTAGGTGCCCTCGCTGTTCTTGATGCCGATGGACGTGCTCTTCGCGGGTCTGCCGTCCGGGAAGGTGTTGGGGTAGTTCTGGATGACGTTCGGGTAGTCCGGGTCCTGGATGCGGGCGACGCCGATCTCCGTGGCGGGGTCGCCGACCTCGCGGCCGGAGAGGTTGTTCTCGATGACGCGGACCGTGTGCTCCGGGTCGCGGAGGTCGTGCAGCACGACCTCGCAGAGGCCGGGGAACATCCTGCCGATGGCGGTGGCGATGGTCTCCGCCTCGCGCAGCAGCAGCTCGTCCTCGGTCACGCGAACACCCCCGCCATCGTGGTCGGGGCCTTGAGACCGGAGCCGGTCAGGACGACGACCGTGGTGTCGCCGGGACGGATGGCCCCTCGGGCCCGGAAGACCTCGATGGCCGCCGCCGCGGTCGCGCTGGTGGGTTCCGCGTAGAGGCCGATGGCCGCCAGGTCCCGGACGGCCGCGGCGATGCCGTCCTCGGGGATGGTGGCGACGTCGCCGTTCGAGCGGCGGATGGCGGCCAGCACCTCGGGCAGGCGGACGGGCTCGCGGATCGCGGTGCCCTCGGCGATCGTGGGGGCGAACGCCAGGTCGGCCGTGGTGCCGTGGAAGTGGGCGGCGATGGGGGCGCAGTTGCGCGGCTGGGCGACGAGGAGCCTGGGGAGGCGGGTGATCCGGCCCGCCGCCAGCAGTTCGCCGAAGCCGAGGTCGCAGCCGAGGACGGTGCTGCCCGCGCCCGCCACGGTGACGACGTTGTCCGGGGCGGTGAAGCCCAGGTCCTCCCAGAGTTCGTAGGCGAGGGTCTTGGTGCCCTGGAGGAAGAACGGGTGCCAGTTGTGGCTCGCGTAGCAGGTGTCGGCGGAGTCGTGGAGCGCTCGCGCGGCGGTGGCCTCCCGGTCGCCGGGCACCAGGGTGACCTCGGCGCCGTAGGCGCGGCTCTGGAGGACCTTGGCCGGTGACGTGCCCTCCGGGGCGAGGATCCTGGCCTTGATGCCCGCGGCGGCGCAGTAGGCGGCGACCGACGAGCCGCCGTTGCCGGAGCTGTCCTCGATGACGCTGTCCACGCCCGCCCCCGCGAGCAGGGAGATCATCACGCTGGTGCCGCGGTCCTTGAAGCTGCCGGTGGGGTTGAACCACTCCAGCTTGAAGCGGACCGGCGTCGTGCCCCAGGTGCGGTCGAGCAGCGGGGTGCAGCCCTCGCCCAGCGAGACGGGCCGTTCGACGCCACCGGGGAGCGCGGCGCGGTACCGCCAGAGCGAGCGTTCCCGCGTGTCGACGTCGTCCGGGCCGATGCCGGGCGACGGGGCCACCGTCAACGGTGCCCCGTCGTCCCCGCGCCAGCGTCGGGCGTCGATCGGGTAGGTCCTGCCGGACCGCGCGTCGAGGTACATGACCACCCTTCGTCTGGACGTTTGGTCCAAGTGTAGACGAAGGGTCTAGAAGTTACAGGTGGATGCCTCCCGAGACCTCCAGCCGCTGGCCGGTGACCCAGCGGTTGTCGTCCGACAGCAGCGACGCCACGACACCGCCGATGTCGTCGGGCAGGCCCACGCGGCCCAGCGCGGCCTGGGACGCCAGGAGCGCGTTGAAGTCGGCGTTGTCGCGCACCACCCCGCCCGCGAAGTCGGTCTCGATCGGCCCCGGCGCGATGGTGTTGACGGTGATGCCGCGCGGGCCGAGTTCCTGGGCCAGGTAGCGGGTCAGCACCTCGACCGCGCCCTTCATCGACGCGTACGCGGCGAAGCCCGGCGAGGTGAACCGGGAGAGGCCGGTGGAGACGTTCAGGATGCTCCCGCCGTCGGCCAGGAGCGGGAGGAGGTTCTGGGTGAGGAAGAAGACGCCCTTGAACTGGACGTTCAGCAGCTCGTCGAACGCCTCCTCGGTGGTGTCGGCGAACGACAGGTGGTGGGCGATGCCCGCGTTGTTGACCAGGTGGTCGAACGAGTCGCGGTCCCACGTCTCCTTCAGCGCCCGCCGGACCTCGTCGGCGAAGCCCGCGGGCTTGGCGACGTCCAGGCGCAGCGCGACGGCCGTGCGGCCCAGCGCGCCGATCCCGGCGACGACCTCGTCCGCCTCCTCGGCGTTCGAGCGGTAGGTGATGATCGAGTCGACACCCCTGCGGGCGAGGGCGAGCGCGGCGTTGCGGCCGAGGCCCCTGTTGCCCCCGGTGACGATGGCGATCTTCATGGTGCTTCCCTTCGTGGTTCTCGCTTGCACCACGAGGGTCGTCGCTTTCCGCGACCGCGTTCACCGCCTGGTTATCCCCTGATCGGCAGACCGGGGTTGAGCGCTTCGACGCTCGCCTCGACGATCCGCTCCTGGGCGGTCTCCCTCGACGTGGTCGGCACGCCGTCGCCGGACTGGTCGCCGTAGTCGCCGAAGAACGCGTGCACCGCGCCGGGGACCTGGACGTACCGGGTGTCCGGTGGCAGCAGCCGCCGGGAGTCGGCCACGTCCGACGGCGTGGTGAAGCCGTCGCGCTCGCCCGAGAGCGACCAGACGGCCAGGTCCGTGCGGTGGGACAGGTCGTCCACCGGGTAGGAGGCCCACAGCAGCAGGCCGCGCACGCGGGGATCGCCGGTCGCGGCGAACCGGCTCGCGGCGACGCCGCCGAGTGAGTGCCCGCCGACGGTCCAGTCGTGGACCTCGGGGTGGGCGTCGAGCACGTCGGCCGCGGCACCGGTGGTGAGCAGGGCGAAGTCGAACGGGGCCTTGACGACGACCACCAGCGTGCCGCGCGCCGCGACGGCGTCGAGCAGGCGCAGGTAGGCGCGGGGGTCCACGCGGGCGCCGGGGTAGAACACCAGGCCGTTGCGGACCGGGGTGGTGGGGACCAGTTCGACGGTCGTCGCGTGGTCGACGGTCCGCGCCACACCGCTGGTGGCGGCGAACGGGCGCAGCCACACCAGCGGCGCCAGCAGCAGCGCCACGGGCAGCAGGACGAACCAGCGCGGACGCGGCGGGCGGACCGCCGCCGCGAGCCCGCCGCAGCCGACGAGCACCAGGACGACCAGGTAGGCCGGGTGGGCGTGGGTGATCGTGGACCAGCGGGTCGCCAGCAACCACGCGGGCACGCCGAGGCACGCGGCCGGGACCGCCCAGCGGAGGTGGCTCATCGGCGGACGGCCGCCACCCGGACGCCCACCCAGACCAGCAGCGCCACCACGGCGGTGAGCAGGTACTCGATGGCGGGGATGCGGACGACCTCGTCGATCCGGTCGAAGCCGCGCCACGAGTACACGACCAGGACGCCGACGGCGAACACCGCCGCCACGTACCAGCGCGCGGTCGTGGACAGGCCGACGCCGTGCAACTGGGTCAACATGAACACGCCGAGGAAGCCGAACAGGAACATCGGCCAGATGCCGTTCGGGCCGGAGTTCATCACCGCCACCAGCGTGCCGTGCACGGCCACGAGCAGTTCCAGGGAGAGGGTCCACCAGCGGTTGGTGTGCGCGCGGGTGAGGAAGAGGCTGCCCTGCAAGAGCAGGAGGAACATGTAGAAGAAGCCGATCAGGTGGCCGCTGGTGTTCTCCATCGGGTGGTACCAGAACGTGTAGATCGCGGCCCAACTGAACAGGTAGCCGTGGTACTTGCGGGCGAACCCGACGACGTCGGCGGGGAACGGGCGGCCGTGCCCGACGAAGAGGCCTCGCCTGCGGCTCTCCATCAGCAGCACCACGACCAGGAGCAGCACCACCGAGCCCTGCGAGCTGAAGATCGACACGTCCTGCGCGGTGCCGTCGTAGAAGACCTGCGTCTGCACGGCGTGCAGCAGGATGAAGCCGAAGTTCACCGCGAGCGCGACCACGTTCACCGGATGCAGGCCGCTGGTGTACCGCTTGACCCTGGTCTGGGCGTAGTAGATCAGGCCCCACGCCGCGAGCTGGTGCCCCGCGTAGCCCACCCAGGCGGACGCTCGGGTCCACGCGGTCGGCTCGGGGAGCTTCCAGTAGTACCAGGACGCGCCCTGGTCCGGCAGCAGGACCACATCGCCCAGGCGGGTGCCCGCCAGCCAGACCAATCCCGTCAGGACGGCGCTGGCCAGGACGCCCCACAGCAGGGCGCGGGTCGAGTCGAGACGCACATCGTTCAGCACGCTGAGCATTATGCAGATGTTCAGCTTGCTGAACAAACCCTTGCCGTGGGAACGTGCCGGGCAGCACCATGGGAAGAACGTCCGACGACGAACGGGGAATACGCGGTGGGTACGCACCGGTTGCGGGTCAACGGGTCCTGGCACGAGGTGGACCTGCCCGACGACACCCCGCTGCTCTGGGCGCTGCGCGAGGACCTGGGGCTGACCGGCCCGAAGTACGGGTGCGGGGTCGGCGCCTGCGGGGCGTGCACGTCCATTGTGGACGGATCGGCGTTCCGGCCGTGCACGACGAGCGTCGCCGACGCGGTCGGCGGGGACATCACGACCATCGAGGGCCTGTCGCGGCGCGGCGACCACCCCGTGCAGCGGGCCTGGGTCGAGCAGGACGTCGCCCAGTGCGGCTACTGCCAGCCCGGCCAGATCATGACGACGGTCGCCCTGCTGGCCGAGCACCCCGACCCGAGCGACGAGGACATCGACGAGGCGCTGCGGGACAACGTGTGCCGCTGCGGCACGTACGCGCGCATCCGCGTCGCCGTGAAGCGCGCCGCCTGCCTGGCGAGGGGTGAGCGCTGATGCTCGGCCGACGCTCCTTCCTCACCGCCGCGGGCCTCGGCGCGCTGGTCGTGGCACTGCCGGTGCCCGCGCTCGCCGACGCCGAAGGGCTGGTCCCGAACGTCTTCGTGCGCCTGGACGCCGACGGCCGGATCACCGCCACCGCCCCGCGCCCGGACTCCGGCCAGGGCGTGCGGACCGTCGTCGCGATGCTGGTGGCCGAGGAACTCGCCGTCGACCTGGACGCCGTGCGCGTCGAACAGGCGCTCGGCGACCCCGTCCGCTACGGCTCGCAGGCCGTGGGGAACTCGGTCACCCTGCGGCAGACGACGGAGCCGTTGCGCCGTGCGGCGGCGACCGCGCGATGCCTGCTGGTGGCCGCCGCGGCCGACCGGTGGGGTGTGCCGAGGGAGGACTGCCGGGCGCGCAACGGGTTCGTGACGCACCCGCGGCACCGGAGGCTGCCGTACGCGGCGCTGGTCGCCGACGCCGCCGCGCTCGACCCGACGACCGTCGCGGTCACGCTGACCCCGCAGGCGGAGTGGAGGGTGCTCGGCCGCGAGGCCGGGCGGATCGACGCGCACGACATCGTCACCGGCAAGGCCCGGTACGGCATCGACGTCGCCCGGCCCGGCCTGCTGACCGCCGTGGTGGCGCGCCCGCCGTGGATCGGCGCGGTCCCGGACGTCGTCGACGACTCGGCCGCCCGCGCGGTGGCGGGGGTGGCCGACGTGGTCCGGGTCGCGGCAGGCATCGCGGTCGTCGCCGGGTCGGCCCCCGCCGCGCTGCGGGGACGGGCGGCGCTGCGCGTCACGTGGACCGGCGGCACGCCGACCGCCGACAGCCGGGTGTGGCTGGAGGACCTGGCGGCCGCGCTGCCCGCGACCGGGCCCGCGCCGGGACCGGTGGCGCTCGAAGCCGAGTACCGGCTGCCGCTGCTGGCCCACGCGCCGATGGAACCGATGAACGCCACCGCCGACGTGCGCCCGGACAGCGCGTCGCTGTGGGTGCCGACGCAGGACCCCGGCAGGCTGCGGACGCTGCTCGCGCAGACCCTCGGGCTCGACCCGGCCATGATCCGGGTGGAGCCGACCCTCGCGGGCGGCGCGTTCGGCAGGCGGATCGAGACGGACTACGTGCTGGAGGCCGTCGCCTGCTCACGAGCCGTCGGCGCGCCGGTCAAGGTGCTGTGGACCCGCGACGACGACACGCGCCACGACTCCTACCGGCCGATGTCCGTGCACAGGCTCAGCGCCGTGGTCGACGCCGAGGGCCTGCCGACCTGGCGGTCGCACGCCGTGTCGACGTGGCCGCTGACGACCGCGCCGCCGTTCGCCAACCCCGCCGTCGTCAAGGGCAGCGGCGACCACTTCCCGTACACCGTGCCCGGCGCGGTCACCGTCGGGCTCACGCCCGCGCCGTTGCGCACGGCGTACTGGCGCGCGGTGTACGCGGGCCAGTTCGGCTACGCCGAGGAGTGCTTCCTCAGCGCGCTCGGCGACCGCGGCGGCTGGGACCAGGTGGCGCTGCGCAGACGTTTGCTACCCCCGGAGTCCCGCCTGCGCCGGGTGCTCGACGTGGCGGCGAACCGGGCCCGCTGGAGCGCGTCGCGGAAGAGGGCGCGCGGCGTCGCGTGCCACCTGGACTACGGGTCGGCCATCGCGGTGATCGCCGTCGTCGAACTGGAGGACGGCGTGCCGCGCGTGCGGAAGGTGACGGCGGCGGTCGACGTCGGCCCGGCGCTGCACCCGTCCGGCGTGCGGGCGCAGGTCGAGGGCTGCGTGATGGACGCCGTGTCGACCGTGCTCGGAGCCCGGATCACCGTGCGGGACGGGCAGGTCGTGCAATCGTCCTTCCGGGACTACCCGTGGGCCAGGATCGACCGCGCGCCGGACGTCGACGTGGTGCTGGTGCCCTCCGACGCGCCGATCGGCGGGCTGGGGGAACTGGCCTACCCGCCCGCCGCCGCGGCCATCGCGAGCGCCGTGGCCGTCGCCACCGGGCGGCCGGTGACCGGGATGCCGGTGAACACGGACGTCGGCTGACGGTGGTGTCCGGCCCGTCTGCGAAGATGACCCGATGGCCGAGCCGGACGAGCGGGTGCGCGACATGCGCGCCGACGTGCACTCCTGGCCGACCGGGCGGCTGCTGTCGGTCGCGGCGCGGCTGGTCGAGGGCAGGTTCGACGCCGTGCTCGCCGAACTCGACCTGACCCACGCGGGCATGATCACCCTGCACCACGTGGTGCGGGAGCCGCTGGCGCAGCGCGAGCTGGCCGTGCTGTGCCGGGTGACCGACCAGACCATGAGCCGCACCACCGAACGCCTGGAGCGCTCGGGGTTCATCCGGCGCTACTCCGACGACCGCGACCGCAGGCGCACCCTCGTCGCGATCACCCCCGCCGGGCGCAAGGTGCTGAAGACCGCCCGGCGCGAGGAGCGCGAGTCCGACGTGCTGCTCGGCGCCGTGGACGACTACGACCGCTTCCGCGAGCAGTTGATCGCGCTCATCGCGGTCGTGACCGATCAAGGCGGCTTCGCCGAGTAGATCCTTGCGGTGCAAAGGTTTCCCTGGCCGCGATTGTCCATTCCCCGGCCGCTGATGTCCTGTGCCCCGCCCTCCCGCGCGCCTAGCGTGGAGGTGACTCCACTGTGGAGTCCCGAAACCTCCACCCTGCGAGGAGAACCCAGTGTTCAGTCGATTACTCGTCCTCTCCCTGATCTGCGCGGGCCTGGTCGTGGGCACCCCTGCCGCCCACGCCGCCGTGGACTACGCGCAACCCGGTTCGCACGCGATCGGCTACGTCGACGTCACCGCCGTGTCCGGCGGCCGTTCGGTGCCGTCGCGGGTCTTCTACCCCGCCACGACCGCCGGATCGGGCACCGCCATCGCCACCGGCCGGTTCCCCGCCATCGCGTTCGGCCACGGCTTCCTCCAGGCCACCTCCAAGTACACCGGCACGACCGGGCACCTGGCGTCCTGGGGGTTCCTGGTGATCGTGCCCAGCACGCAAGGAGGGCTCAGCCCGAACCACGGCGCGTTCGCCGACGACCTGAACGCGGCCCTCGGCTGGCTGGTGGCGCAGGACTCCACCGCGGGATCGCGGTTCCGCGACCACGTGGTGACCGCCGCGCTCGGCGTGAGCGGCCACTCCATGGGCGGCGGGGCGAGCGTGCTCGCGGCGTCCCGCAACCCGGCCGTCAAGGCGGTGTCCACGATGGCCGCCGCGGAGACGACCCCGTCCGCGAAGGCCGCCGCCGCGACGATCGCGGCACCGGCCCAGTTCCTGGCCGGGTCGCAGGACGCCATCGCGCCGCCCGCCGACCACCAGCGGCCGATCTACACGGCGAAGAGGGCGCCGAAGCAGTTGCGCACCGTCACCGGCGGCTTCCACTGCGGGTTCATGGACTCCTCGGGTCTGTTCTGCGACAGCGGTTCCACCACCAGGGCGGCGCAGCTCGCCGCCACCAAGAGGATCACGACCGCGTGGTTCCGGCACTACCTGGCCGGGGACCCGGCCGCGGTCGACCACGTGTGGGGCCAGCCCGCCCGCACCGATCCGGCCGTCGTGTTCGAGGGCGTGCAGTAGGTGCCGTCACGCCCGTCGCGCGTACGCGGCGGGCGTGACCCCCTTCCACCGCTTGAACGCGTGGATGAAGCTCGACGCCTCCGCGTACCCGAGCCGCAGCGCCACGTCCTCGACGGCCAGCGTGGTCAGCAGCTCCTGCGCCAGCACCTCGCGCACCTCGTCCAGCAGCTCCTGGAAGGACGTGCCGGACTCCGCGAGCCTGCGCCGCAGCGTCCGCGTGCTGACCGCCAGCTCGCGGGCGACGTGGTCCATGCCGACACCGATCGCTCCCGGCCTGCTGAGCAGTTCGCGCACCTCGTGGGCGATCCCGGCCCGCGCCCGGCGGCGGGCGACGAGTTCGCGGCACTGCGCCTCGCACGCCGCCACGGTGTGCGGATCGGCCTGCGGCAACGGCCGGTACAGGAACGCCGAGTCGTAGGCCGCCACCGTCGTGGGTCGCCCGAACCGGGGTAGCTGGCCGAACACGCGCTCGTGGCCCGTCACGTCGGACGGCTCGGGGAAGGCGAAGTCGACGGCCAGCAGCGGCACCCCACCGGGCAGCAGTTCGCCGATGACCGTGTGGATGGCCGCGAGGTCGCGTTCCACCAGGAAGCGGGCCACCGGAGTGGGCAAGGCGGAGTCGTCCAGCTCGATGAGCACCCGGTCGTCGGCCAGTGACGCGCGCGGGATGCTGAACGTGAAGCTGAGGTCCAGGTAGCGCAGGGCCACGTTCACCGCGTCCAGCACGGTGGGGCTGCTGATGAACGCGTAGCCCAGGATGCCGAACGTCGTGACGTGGTACCGGCCGCCGAGCGCGGGCCCGGCGTCCGGCATCAGCTCGGCCAGCGTGCGGACCACCCGCAGCTCCTGCGCCGCCGCGACCTCCGCGACCGGGTCGCTCAGGGCCGCGGGGGAGATGCCGCTGTCCGCGAGCAGCGTGCCGGCGTCGAGGCCGTGCTCCGCGCCGAACCGCACCAGGAGAGCCACACCGGCCACGCTGCGCGGGAAGTCCCAGTGCCCGATCACCGGCTCCGCGAGAGACGTCATGGCCGACATTGTCGATTCCGCGTCCGCTCCTGTCTTGAGCCGGACGTGTGGACCTCCCTAACGTCGATCAGGTGAACACCTCGTCACGTCCCCGTGTCGTCGTCATCGGCGCGGGCTTCGCGGGCATCGGCATGGCCATCGCCCTGCGGCGCGACGGCGTCGACGTGACCGTGTTGGAGCGCGCGGACGACCTCGGGGGCGTGTGGCGGGACAACACCTACCCCGGCGCGGCCTGCGACATCCCGTCGTCGCTCTACTCCTTCTCGTTCGCCCCCAACCCGGACTGGCGGCGCCGGTACGCCGAGCGCCCCGACATCCACGCCTACCTGCGGCGGGTCGCCGTCGAGGTGCTCGACCACGTCCGGTTCGGCACCGAGGTCGCCGCCGCGACGTTCGACGAGGACGCCGACCGGTGGCGCGTCGAGC
Organism: Umezawaea endophytica; assembly: GCF_025061645.1. Lineage (GTDB taxonomy): Bacteria > Actinomycetota > Actinomycetes > Mycobacteriales > Pseudonocardiaceae > Umezawaea > Umezawaea endophytica. The sequence continues at coordinate 232,804 of NZ_JANYMP010000004.1, forward strand.
TGGCCTCGGGCGAGGTCGTCGAGGCCGACGTCGTGATCTCGGCGGTCGGCCAGCTCTCGCGGCCGGTCGTCCCGGACCTGCCCGGCGCGTTCGGCGGTCCCGCGTTCCACAGCGCCCGCTGGGACCACGGGCTCGACCTGGAGGGCCGCCGGATCGCGGTCATCGGCACCGGGGCCAGCGCGGTCCAGTTCGTCCCGCACCTCCAGCCCCTCGCCGAGCGGATCACGGTGTTCCAGCGGACGGCACCGCACGTCGTGCCCAAGCCCGACCGGTGGTACCGGCCGTGGCACCACCGGCTCTTCCGGACCGCGCCGGTGGCGCAGCGCGCGGGACGGCTGGGCATCTGGCTCGTCGGCGAACTCCTCACGGCCGCCCTGACCTCGGTCCAGCCCCTCGGTGTGCTGATCAGCGGCCTGGCCCGGCTGCACCTGCGCCGCCAGGTGCCCGACCCCGCGCTGCGCGCCCGCCTGACGCCCACCAACCGGGTCGGCTGCCAGCGGCTCCTGTTCTCCAACGACTGGTACCCCGCGCTGTCGCAGCCCAACGTGGACGTGGTCACCGAGAAGATCACCGAGCTGACCCCGACCGGCGTGCGCACGGCCGACGGCGTCGACCACCCGGTCGACGTGGTCGTGTACGGCACGGGGTTCGCGGCGATCGACTTCCTCGCCCCGATGCGGATCCGCGGTCGCGGCGGCCGGGAACTGGCCGACGAGTGGGCCTCCGGCGCGCGGGCGCACCTCGGCATGACCGTGCCGGGGTTCCCGAACTTCTTCGTCCTGTACGGGCCCAACACGAACCTGGGCGGGAACTCGATCGTGTACATGATCGAGTCGCAGTGCGAGTACGTCCGGCAGGCGGTGCGACGCCTGGCCTCGGTGGCGACCGTGGAGGTCCGCCGGGAGGTCGCGGAGCGGTTCGACGCCGAGACGCAGCGCCGACTGGCCCGAACGGTGTGGACGCGGTGCGCGAACTGGTACCGCGACGCCACCGGCCGCGTCGTCACGAACTGGCCCGGCTCGGTGTGGGAGTACCGCCGCCGCACCGCGCGGGTGGACGACAGGGACTTCCACCACGGGGAAGCGCGATGACCGACTACGACGTGCTGGTGATCGGCTCCGGGTTCGGCGGCAGCGTCACGGCGCTGCGGCTGACCGAGAAGGGCTACCGGGTCGGCGTGCTGGAGGCCGGGCGGCGGTTCGCCGACGACGAGTTCGCGGCCAGCTCGTGGCGGCTGCGCGACTACCTGTTCGCACCCCGGCTCGGCTGCCTCGGCATCCAGCGGATCGACCTGCTGCGCGACGTGCTGGTGCTCAGCGGCGCGGGCGTCGGCGGCGGGTCGCTGGTCTACGCGAACACCCTCTACGAGCCGCCGGAGCCGTTCTACCGCGACCCGCGGTGGAGCGGGATCACCGACTGGCGGGCCGAACTCGCGCCCTGGTACGACCAGTCGAACCGGATGCTGGGCGTCGCCGAGTACCCGCGCGCCACCCCGGCCGACGACGTGCTGCGCGAGGTGGCGGACGACCTCGGCGTCCGCAGCCACCCGGCGCGGGTCGGCGTGTACTTCGGCGAACCCGGACGGCGTGTCCCCGACCCGTACTTCGGCGGCGTGGGCCCGGAGCGCACCGGCTGCACGCACTGCGGCGAGTGCATGACCGGCTGCCGTCGGGGCGCGAAGAACACGCTGGTGAAGAACTACCTGCACCTGGCCGAACGGGCGGGCGCGGTCGTCTACCCGCTGACCACGGCGGTCGACGTCCGACCGGTGCGCGGCGGCTACCGCGTCGACGCGCGCGGGACCGGGGTCCTGCCCGGCGAGCGGAAGGCGTTCACCGCTCGGCACGTCGTGTTCGCCGCGGCGTCGCTGGGCACGCAGCGGCTGCTGCACTCCCTGCGCGACCGGGGGAGCCTGCCGGGGTTGTCGAACCGGCTGGGGGTGTTGGCGCGCACCAACTCCGAGGCCGTGCTGGGCGTGCGGGCCCGCGCCGACGGCGTCGACTACTCGCGCGGCGTCGCGGTCACGTCCTCGATGCACCCGGACGAGCACACCCACGTCGAACCGGTCCGCTACGGCCGGGGCAGCAACCTCATGGGGCTGCTGATGACCGTGCTGGTCGACGCCGAACCCGGCACACCGCGGTGGCGGCTCGGCGCGCGGGAACTCCTGCGGCGGCGGCACGACCTGCGCAGGCTCCTCGGGCCGAAGCACTGGTCGGAGCAGACGGTGGCGCTGCTGGTGATGCAGAACCTCGACAACTCGCTGACCACGCGCACCCGTCGAGGCGTGTTCGGCAGGCGGCTGACCAGTTCACCCGGCGAGGGCGACCCGATCCCGACCTGGATCCCGGCCGGGCACGACGTGGCACGCCGGGTCGCGGCGAAGATCGACGGCGTGCCCGGCGGCGCGTGGACCGACCTGGCCGACATCCCCATGACCGGGCACTTCATCGGCGGCTGCGTCATCGGCGCCACCGCGGCGACCGGCGTGGTCGACCCGTACCACCGGGTGCACGGGTACGAGGGGCTGCACGTGGTCGACGGGTCGACCATCCCGGCGAACCCCGGCGTCAACCCGTCGCTCACGATCACCGCGCTCGCCGAGCGCGCCGCGTCGCTCTGGCCGAACCTGGGCGAGCCCGACCCACGTCCGGCGCTCGGCTCGCCGTACGCCCGCGTGGCGCCCGTCGCGCCGCGGCACCCCGTGGTCCCGCACACCGCGCCCGGCGCGTTGCGCCTGCCCCTGACCCCGAAGTGAGGACCGCTCAGTGGACGTCGAGTACCCGCCCGAGCCGTGGGACCTGCACGGGCACGGCTGCGTGTCGTTGTGGACGGTCCGGGCCCGCGACCTGCCCGCGCTGCCCGACGGCGTCCGGCCGGTCACGGCGTTCGGCCGCGCGCTCGTGACGACGGCGTTCGTGGACTACCTGCCGGGAAGCCTGCTGCCGTACCGCGAACTGCTCGTGGGCGTGCTCGTCCGGCACGGCGCTCGTCCGGGACTGTCGATCACGGACATCTGGGTCGACAGCCCGCAGTCGAAGGCGGGCGGCCGGGAGCTGTGGGGGATCCCCAAGGAGCTGGCCGACCTGACGATCGTCCCCGCACCCGCGTTCAGCGCGAACGCCGTCGGCATCGCGGAGGTGAGGCACACCTCGTACGGGCGGGGCGTGCCGCTCCTGATCGCGGGCTCGGTGTTACAGGCGCTGAACGGCGCGCTCGCCCGCACCCCGGTGCGGGCGAGCG
>NZ_JANYMP010000004.1:236058-257018 GCF_025061645.1 Umezawaea endophytica
TTCGCCGGTGTGCGCTGGCGAACCGCCCCCGACGGGCCCCTGAGCTGGCTGAACGGCCGCAAACCGCTGCTGGGGCTGTCGGTGGTGTCGTTCCGGATGCGCTTCGGGCCACTTGCACGATAATTGATGCACGAGTTATCGTGCACTCATGGGTGAGGAGAATCCGGGCCCGACCGACCTCGGCACGGCCAAGGCGTTGGCCAACCCCGTGCGGCAGCGCATCCTGTGCGAACTGCGGGTGATGGGTGAGGCGACCTCGACGTCGCTGGCCAAGCGACTCGGCATCACCACCGGGGGCACCAGCTACAACCTGCGGGTGCTCGCCGAACACGGCCTGGTCGAGGAGGTTCCCGAGCGCGCTCGCGGCCGGGAGCGGTGGTGGCGCACGGCCCGGAAGGACGTGCGGTTCGCCCGCCTCCGCGAGCAGGACCCGGAGATGCGCGCCGCGACCGACGAACTGACCCGCCTCTGGGTCGCGGAGGACCTGGAGACGTTCGCCGAGTTCTGGGCGCACCGGGAACGGCTGGGCGAGTGGGCGGACGCCGTTCCGTTCTCGCGCGGCACGGTCCGCCTCGCCATGGAGGAACTGGGCGCGTTCTTCGAGGACTACCTCGCGCTGCTCAACCGCTACCAGCGCCCCGACGAGGACGTGCCGTCGGACGCGCGGACCGTGCTCACCCGGTTCATCGCCTTTCCCGACCCGAGGGAGGAAGTCGAGGACTGACCCCGAAGAAGACTCCGGGCCGTCGAGTTGCACCTCGACGGCCCGGAAAGCGGAAGCACCGCGCACCCCGCCCTCTCGGGCGGTTTCACCGATGCCGCAGAACTCCCACGGACAGGAGAGCACCTCGTGCTGCCCTTGCGCAAACCCATCGCGTGGCTCGCCGCGCTGATCAGCGTCGCGGCCACCGCGCCGCCCTCGAACGCCGACACCCGAGACGACCTGGTCACATCGGAGGTCAGCTACTCGAGCGGCACCATCACCTTGCACGGCACCGTGATCGCCCCACCGGGCGCGTCCGACCGACGGCCCGGCGTGGTCGTCGTGGCGGGCGCGGGCGCCTCCGACCGGAACGACTACCGCCCGGAGGCTGAGGCGTTCGCCAGAGCCGGGGTGGTGGCGCTGATCTACGACAAGCGCCCCGGCTACTCGCGGGCCACCAGCACGTTCGACGACCTCGCCGCCGACGCGAACGCCGGGGTCGACCTGCTGCGCACCCGGCCGGAGGTGGCGCCGGACCAGGTCGGGCTGTGGGGCCACAGCCAGGGCGGCTGGGTCGTGCCGCTGGCCGCGTCGACCTCCGAGCACGCCGCGTTCATCGTGGCGGTGGGCGCCAGTTCGGTCGACGCGGGCCGGACCCAGTTGTGGAGCAACGCCACGAAGCTGGCGCACGCCGGAGTTCGGGAGTCGCTGATCGGGCCCCTCGGCTCGAACGCCAGCCGGATGCTGATCGACGCGGGGTTGTTCGGGGACTCCGGACACGACCCGGTGCCCGTGCTCCGACGCGTCCGGCAGCCCGTGCTGGGGCTGTTCGCCGAGCACGACACCTCGTCCGTGCCGGGGGAGAGCCTGACAGGGTTCCGGAAAGCCCTGGACGAGGGCGGCAACACGCACTACACGCTGCGGGTGGTGCGGAACGCCGACCACTCGATGCGGCGCAGCGACGACGGCTACTCGGCCGCCGAGGAGTTCGCGCCCGGCTACGTCGAGCTGACGACGACGTGGATCACCGCCCTGGCGGCGGGCCCGCCGACCGCCTCGGCCGACGCGGCGCCGGTGCAGGACCGGGAGAGCGCCCCGGTCAGGCCGGTCGCGTGGTACGAGTCGCCGGTGGCGCACCTGGTCGTCCTGCTGGTGTTGCTGGGCGCTTTCGCCGCCCACCCGATCGGCGGGCTCGCGCGTCGGCTGCGGGGACGGACGTCCGGGCCCGGACGGCGGCCCGCCGCGGCGTTGGCGCTGTGCGGGATCGTCGCCGTGCTCGGCACACCGGTGTACCTGTTCTCGATCGTCGGGAGCGGAGCGTCCGATGTGGACTCCGCTGTGCTGGGCAGGCCGCCGGTGTGGTTGGCGCTCCAACTCGCGGCCATCGGTGTCGTGGTGGCGACTGCCGTCGTGTGGTGGCGCATGCGGACGGGGTGGCGGTTCGTGCCGCTCGCGGCGGCCGGTGTCCTGTTCGTCCCGTGGGCGGCCTACTGGGGGCTGTTCACCGTCTGACCGCGTTCGGCGGAGGCCACGCGGCCTCCGCCGAACGCCGGTGGGTCAGCCCACCGAGCACACCCTCCCGCCGACCCGGAACGTCGTCGGATCGGCGTCGGTGGCACCCGACGTGGCGACGAAACCGAGGTAGGTCGACCGGCCCGGCGCCACCCTCTCGTTCCACGGCAGGCCGGTGGCGGTGACGGCCGCGCCGTCCTGCTCCCACGTGGCCGACCAGCCGTTGGTGATCTTCTGGCCACCGGGGAAGTCGAAGCCCAACGCCCAGCCGTTCCAGGCCTTCTCACCGGTGTTGGTCACCTTGATGGTGGCGACCTCGCCGGACGACCACCTCGTCGACCTGTAGTCGACCTCGCACCCCGCCTTGCCGTCCGACTTCTCCGCCGCCCAGTTCGCGACCCACGCGAGCGCGGAGTTCCAGTTGACCGTCACCTCGTTGAGCGAGTACGCCTCGATGTGGTCCACGAAGCACTTCTGCGGCTTGCAGCCCTGGAGCAGCCTGGCCGCGATCGGGTCCTGGAGAGCGCTGTTCGGGCCACCGGACAGCACGCCGGGCGGCGCGGTCGGCAGCGACGGCTCCAACTGGTTGGCCCAGAACCGGTGGTGCACGTTGCGGACCGGCTGGTCGCCGTAGCCGGTGACGTAGGAGTAGCCCGTCGGGTTGCGGCCCAATAGGTAGTCCATCGTCCGGTAGACGCCCTCGCGGTACTTCGCGGCACCGGTGAAGTCGTTGGCCAGCGCCAGGACCACGGCGTTGTTCGCGACCAGACCGTTGGAACCCCAGTCGTAGGAACCATCCGGGTTCCGGTAGGGCACCGGGTAGCCCGCGGTGGCCATCTGGGCCAGGTGCGCGTCGGCGGTGGTCGTGAACGCCGACCTGATCGCCGCCACGTCCGCGCGCGGCAGGCCGTTGGGCACCACGGCGAGCGTGATGTCGCCGAGCGGGCCGGTCGACGCCCAGTCGAACCCGCGCGTGCTCAGGCTCTGCCCCCGGTAGTGGGGCGACCCGGTGACGTCGGCGCGGTAGGCGGCGCCGCCGGTCGTGGTGAACAGCTCCGCAGCGGCCCAGTAGAACTCGTCGGACACGGTGCCGTCGGAGTACGTGCCGCCGCCCGTGCCGTCGTTGGGATCGGCGAGGACGTTCGGGTTCGCCTTCGCCGCCGCGTAGGCCTTCTCGGCCGCCGCGAGCGCCTTCGCGGCGAACGCGGGGTCGATGGTCTTCCAGATCCGGGCGGACTGCGCGGCCACGGCGGCCGTGTTGAGCGTCGCCGCCGTGCTCACGGCCGACAGCCTGCGCGGCTGGGCGTCCTGGGCGGGCAGCGTGGGCAGCCCGGTCCAGTTGGCGTCGTGGATCTTGTGGTGGACCATGCCGCTCGGCGCCTGCATCCTCAGCAGGAACTCGACCTCCCAGCGGGCCTCGTCCAGGATGTCCGGCACGCCGTTGCCGCTCTCGGGGATCTTCAGCGAACCGTCGCCCAGCGCGTCCGCGTCACCGAGCGCGACCGCGCGCTCGTACGTGTCGAGCACCTGCCACGCGGAGATGCCGCCGTTGACGACGTACTTGCCGTGGTCACCCGCGTCGTACCAGCCGCCGCGCACGTCGAGGGTGTAGCCGCAGTTCAGGTCGGCACGGCACGGAACGTTGTCGTCACCCTGGTTCGGCGCCACGTTCAGGTGACCCGCCGCTCGGGCGTAGGTGTCGCCGACGTACTTCGCCTCAATCGGCGTGCCGCTGCGCTGGTGGTAGAAGAACTCCAGCGAGTCGTGGCGCAGCTCCGCGAACGGGTTGGCGGTGATGTCGAACGGGAAGCTCTCGTCATCGCCGACGGCGAGGGTGTAGCCGGTGCCCGCCTGGTCGAACGACGAGAAGTCGATCAGGTGGGTGTTGTCGCCCGAGGCGGCGTCGAGGCCCTGCGGCGTGCTCTGGCCGCTCGCGACGGTGGCGCCCGCCGAGTCGCGCACGGTCCACGGCCGGGGCGTGGTCGAGTCGCTGACCAGCGTGGCGTGCTTGGGCAGGCCGGGGAGGTAGCCGACCTGGTTGACCTGGATCTTCTTCGTCGGCGCGCCGGGACCGCCGCCGGGCGGGAGGGCACCGCCGACCAGGGAGACGTTGTCGACGCAGACCGTGTTGTCGAACGACTGGCCGCCGAGGTGGAAGGTGGCCTGCCCGTTGCCCGCGTCGGGGAAGTCGAGCGTGGAGGTGAACGTGTAGGTGAACCGCTGCTTGGTAGTCGTGACGTCGAAGTCCTGCTTCGCGATCTGCCGGTACGGGGCGACTCCCTCGCCCGTCACCGCCGAGACCCGCTGGGCCGTCGTGGCACGGGCGTCGAACGCGAACGTGTAGGACTGGCCGGTCTCGAACGGCACGCCGTTCTGGCCGATCAGGGCGTCCCAGGGATTCGTGGTGCCGCCCGTGACGGCGGTGCAGAACTCCCCGTCGGTGACGCGGCCGGACGTGCCCGCGCCGTTCCACCAGGGGTCGGCGGTACCGCCGGAGAAGGTGCCGTTGACGAGCCGCTCGTAGTCGGCCGCGTGGGCCGTGTAGCCGGTGCTGCCGGTGACGACCAGCGCTAACGCGGTGGTGGCCGCCTTGGCCGCACGGCGCCATCGCCGTGGCGAGTGGGGTGCCATGTAGTGATCTCCTCGAACCGCGGCACGTCGTGCAGGGGTGCCGTGCCGTCCGCTCTGACGGCTGCGCCCCGCTTCTGGGAGCGCTCCCAGAAACATAGGGGCCGGGTCGAGGTCTGTACAGGGGGCGTTCGTCAGCCCTGAACGCGGGCCTGGTGCACGCGGAGGTGGATCGCGGCCAGACCGAGCAGGGGAGCGGCCACACCGACGCGCTCCGCCACCGCCAGCAGGTCGCCGAACAACTGCTCGACCTCCGCGCTCCGCCTGCCGACCAGGTCGCGGTAGAGCGAGGACGTCAGCGGCGAGCCTGCCGTCGTGACCGTCGCCCGGATGCCCTCCAGTTCCGCGTCCGGCACCGCGTGACCCGCCGCCGCGACGATCGCGGCTGTCTCGTCGACCACCGCGCTCGCGAACTCCGCACCGCCGGGCACGGCGACCACCTCACCGACCGACCCGCGCATCAGGCACGTCACCGCGCCGAGAGAGGTGATGAACGCCCACTTCGTCCACAGGTCCGCGGTGATGTCCTCGACCTGGACCGCGTCGAACCCCGCGCCGGAGAGAGCGCGGTCCACCGCGTCGAGGGGCTTCGGCGCGGCGAGCGTGCCGTAGCGCAACAGGTGCGGACCGCCGTCGCGAACGATGTCGCCCTCGTCGTTCAGCGTCGTGATGATCCGTGCGGTACCACCGAGCACCGCGGCGTCGCCGAAGCGCTTGGCGAGCAGGTCGAGGTGCGCCGAACCGTTGAGCACCGGGAGGATCAGCGTGTCCAGGCCGACCGCGGGGGCGAAGTCCTCGATGGCGTCGGCGAGCGCGGTCGCCTTCACCGAGAGCAGCACCAGGTCGTACCCGCCGGTGATCCCGCCCGGCTCGACCAGCGTCGGCCGAACCGTCGTCACACCGCCCGGCTCGACGATCCGCAGACCACGTTCCCGCAGCACACGAGCCCGACCCGGCCGCACGAGGAACGTGACGTCACGCCCCGCTTCGACGAGCCGCGCACCGAAATAACCACCGGTCGCGCCCGCACCGACCACGAGGATCCTCATGCCAACGACAGTAGGCGCGGTTCGCGGGGACGGCAAAAGTGCTCTGGTGCCCTCCATCAGACTGGGATGCATGACGATCCCGCTGATCATCGACACCGACCCCGGAGTGGACGACGCGTTCGCACTGGCACTCGCGACCCGCAGCCCCGAGGTGGACCTGCTGGGGGTCACGACCGTCTTCGGCAACGTGTCGATCGACCACACCACCCGCAACGCCCAACGCCTGCTGGCACTCCTGGGAAGCACGGCCCCGGTGGCGAGGGGCGCCGACCGCGCGCTGGGCGAGGTGCACCTGCCCGACGCCCGACGCGTACACGGCGACGACGGCCTCTCCGGCAAGGCGCTGACACTGCCCGAAAACACCCGAATCGACCCCCGCGACGCCGTCGAATTCCTCCGCGACACCATCGACAGCACCACCGCCCCCGTCACCATCGCGGCGATCGGCCCACTCACCAACATCGCCCGCCTCCTGGAGACGCACGCGGGCCGAATCGGCAGGCTGGTGATCATGGGCGGCGGCATCGCAGGCGGCAACGTCACCCCCGCGGCTGAGTTCAACCTCTGGAGCGACGCGGACGCCGCCCACCGCGTGTTCGCCGAACGTCCGGTTTTGGTACCAATCGACCTGACCCGCAGGTGCGCCGTGGACGGCGCCTGGCTGGAGTCGCTGACCGGCGAGGTAGGAACCACGCTGGAAAGCCTCACCACGCGCTACCGCGAGTTCTACCTGGAGGCGAACGGCATCGACGGAATCCTGATCCACGACGCCGTCGCGGTAGCCGAAGCGATCAAGCCGGGCATCCTGACGACCTGCCGCCACCTGCTGGACGTGAACACGTCCGACGGCGACAGCCGAGGAGCGATCGTGCCGGGAGCATTCCCGGTGGACGTAGCGGAGGACACCGACGTCGAAGCACTACGAGCTTTTCTCCACCAACGCCTGTCCTCCTGACATCCAAAGTGGACACAGCACCTCTGACCTACCCACCCCAACCTCGCCATCTCCGCCGCCGCGCGCGCAGCGGCGATCAGCCTCGGTCGCGGTTGGTCAGTTGGGAGAGATCGAGTTTGCCGTCCGCTACTCGGCCTGCGACCAAACCCAGTGCCCCGAATGCGAGCACGATGAGGAAGGCACTGAAGCCGCCGAAGGCTGCGGCGAAGCCCAGTGCCAGGCCGGACAGCAGACCTAGTGAGGTGGCGGTCATCTCGCTGGCTCTCCTGGAGGTCGATGGTGGTGGAGCGGCGGGGTGGCGGTGGTCGGTCTTGTCGTGTGTGCCGCCGTGTTCGGCCTACTGGACGCGGGTGGGTGTGGGTTCCGATGTCGCTGTGTCGTCGTCGCCAGGGATGTGGACGTCTGTGACGGTGATGTTGACCTCGACCACCTCCAGGCCGGTCATCCGCTCGATCGAGGTGATCACGTTGCGGCGTACGGAGCGTGCGAGGTCGGCGATCGGGACGCCGTACTCGACCAGCAGTTGCAGGTCCACCGCGGCCTGCTTCTCGCCGACTTCGACGGAGACGCCCTGGCCCGCGCTGGCCGAGGCACCGGGGATGCGTTCGCGGATCGCGCCGAACGCGCGGGAGGTGCCTGTACCCAGTGCGTGCACGCCGCTGATCTCGCGGGCGGCCAAGCCGGCGATCTTCTGCACCACGGTGTCGGCGATGGTGGTCGAGCCTTGTTCCGTCGACAGGCGGCCGTTCGTCGGGACTACCGCGGTGCTCGGGTTGGTGGTGGCGGTCGGGTTGGTCATGATCGTGCTCCCTCTGGTTGGAATTGCTTGTGCTGGTAGGACACCGGCTTCGGTGGGAACGTCACGAGGCCGGTGGTGTGTCGTAGGTCTCAGTGAGTAGTGCTGCCGCGTCCAGATCGGTCACCACGATGCGCAGGGTGGCTGTGGCGAACGGACTGTGGCGCAGTACGTCGTTCAGGACGGTCGTGGCCTCGGCCAGTCGCGGGGGTAGTGGCAGGGCGGTCGCGACGACGCGTACTTCCACGACCTCTGGGCTCAGGTCCACGGCGAGGGTGTCCCAGTCCCACGGCACCCACGAGGTGGTCGGTTTCGTCGGCGGCGCGGCCGGGCGGAGGCCGGGGACGCTGCGCAGTGCGGCCAGGAGTTTCTCGGCCAGTTCCGGTGAGGTCGTCATGACAGCTCGATGTCCAGGACGAACACCGCGACCGCCGCCACCGGGAGGCCGGTGGCGTCCGTGATCGCGCGGGAGACCGCGCGCTGCACGGCTCTCGCCACGGCGACCGCCTGGTCGACGGCCGACGTCACGACGTCGACCTCCACCCAGACCTGGTTCTCGACCCGCACCCGCACACCCTCGGTCGGCACGGGATCCAAGCCTTTGAACCGCTGCCGCGCGGTGCGCGCCACCGACCCGACCAGACCGGCGACGCCTGGTTCCAACCGCACCACACCGGTGACGCCTCTCGCCGCGTGCGCGGCGACGGCGGCCACCACCGGTTTGGTGATCACGTGCTCCGGAGTCATCTCGCCCGTTCCCTCAGAGGTCGTACAGGTCTTCGACGGTGATGTCCAAACGGTCCACCCGCACGCCGACGCGCGCGGCGGCAGCCGCTGTCACCCGTTCGCGCACAACGTCCACCAGATCGACGGAGAGGTTCACGTAGCTCACCGCCAGCTTCATCCGCACGTCGATCACGTCGATCCGCGAGACGACCTCGCAGTGCCGGGCCCGGACGCCGGGGACCGTGTCGGCGGCGAACCTCAGCACCGCCGCGATGGCCCGACCGCTCACGTGGATGGGACCGGCGTCGTCACTCGGCATCGGCAGGACGTCGCCGCGGCGGACCTCGGCCCGGACCGCGGACATGATCCGGCCGAACAGCGCGCGCGACGGCTCCTCGGTGTCGTGCGCCATCTCCTCTGTGGCGGCGCGCAGAGCACGCAGGCTCTCGCGAGCGCCCAGGCAGTGCGGGCACTCCAGTTCGTGCGCGTCGATCTCGTCGAGCCGGTCCCACACCGCCTCGACGTCACGGCCGCAGGGCAGCAGGTAGCCCTGATCGGTCTCGTTCATCGCCATGGCGCCATCACCTCCGCGAGTTGCACTCGTGCGCGTGCGATTCGGCCGCGCACCACCGTCACGCTGCCGCCGATGTACTGCGCGATCTCGTCGTAGGACCGGCCGTGGACCTCGCGCAGCAGCCAGCACGCCCGCTGGTCGTCCGTGAGCTCGAGTAGCGCACTGGACAATGCGGCCATCTGCTCGCCGACCTCGGCCGACCTGTCCGGGAGGGGGTCGGTCGCTTCGTGGGCATCGGGTTCCACCTCCGTCTGAGGCTTGCGGGCGCGGATCACGTTGAGGCACCGGTTCGTCGTGGCCTTATATAGCCACGCCACGAACGCCGCCCCCTCTTGGAGTTGGTCCAGTCTCCGCCAAGCGGTCAGGAAGACCTCTTGAACGACGTCCTCGGCGTCAGGCCGGTTCGCGAGCATCCGCAGCGCGAACCGGTACATCTGCCCCTGGTACCGGAGTACCAGCGTCTCGTAGGCGCGTATGTCGCCATCCCTGGCACGGGTGACGAGCGTGACGTCGTCCAGCGGATCGCTGACGACCTCGATGTGCGTCATCCACGACCTCCGACTGCGCACGGCATCGGCGAATTCCTTTCCAGCGGCTCTTGGTAGGACACGGCCGGAGCGGGAAACGTCACGGCCTTTTCCAGGATCGGTGACGGTGATCGTCGTCACCTGGTGGAGCACCCGATCGTGGCGTGACGATTCCGCTGCTCGCGGTGTCCTCACTTCAAGACGGTCACCCGCCGGGTACCGCTGACTGGAGGAGAGACGCGATGTCGTTGGGCGACAGGATCGGCAACAAGGCCGAAGAGCTGGGTGGCAAGGCCAAGGAGGCCGCGGGCGAGGTGACCGGCGACGAGGCGCTGAAGGCCGAGGGGCAGGGCGATCAGGCCTCGGCGGGGCTGAAGAACGTCGTGGAGGACGTCAAGGACGCCGTCGGCGACGGCATCGAGAAGATCAAGAACGTCTTCTCCAAGTAGGACCTCCGGCCGGCAGGCCTGTCGGGGGTCTGCCGGCCGGACCCCTTGTCCTCAGAGGACGATCTCGGGGGAGAAGTAGTCGCGCATCAGTGCGATCTCACCGTCGCGCAGGCGGAAGATCTGCACGAGCGCCATCGGCTCGGCGTCGACGAACGCGGTGTCGAGTTCGACGATGAACACGTCCGGGTCGGCCGTGGTGTGCAGGACGTACCGCGACCTCGCGAAGTCGACCACGCGCTGGTCGGCCGCCGCTCTGCGGTGCATCTCGGCGAAGCCGTCCCGCAGCGCGGCCCGCCCCTCCAGCCTGCGCGGGTACCCCGTGCCTTCGGGCATGAGTGGTGCCTCGAAGACGCCGTCGGGCGTGTAGAGCCCGGCTTGCGCCTCGGCGTCACGAGTCATGCCGGCGCGAACGTGGCGTTCGAAGATCTCCTGTGGTGTCACGGCGAACCCCCATCGTGGTGTTGATCCCTCGAATCCAGTCTTCCGGACGGCCATCTCGCCCAAAGCTAACCACTTTGATGTTATTGACAGGTTAGGCGGCGGTGTGCTCCGATGTGGCGGCCAGGCTAACCGGATAAAACATTCGAAGGGGTTAGTTGATGACCTCGGTCCACCACCGCACCGCCACCGTCGGCGGCCAGTCGCTCTTCTACCGCGAGGCAGGTCCTGACGACGCGCCCACGATCGTCCTGCTGCACGGATTCCCGACCAGCTCGCACATGTTCCGCGGCCTGATCCCGCTGCTCGCCGACCGCTACCACGTGATCGCGCCCGACCTGCTCGGCTTCGGCCACTCGGCGGCGCCGTCGGTCGCGGAGTTCGACTACTCGTTCGACGCGCTCGCCGACCTCGTCGACGGGCTGCTCGACCAGCTCGGCGTCGACCGGACCGCGCTCTACGTGCAGGACTACGGCGCGCCCGTGGGCTGGCGGCTCGCGGTGCGACGGCCGGAGCGGATCACCGCGATCATCAGCCAGAACGGCAACGCCTACGCCGACGGGCTGGTACCGGAGTTCTGGGCGCCGGTGCGGGCGTACTGGGCCGACCCGAACCCGGAGACCGCCGCGCCGGTGCGCGCCGCGCTGAGCCTGGACGCGATTCGCTGGCAGTACACGCACGGCGTGCCCGACGTGAGCCTGATCAGCCCGGACGCCTGGGCGCACGACCACGCGCTGGTCTCACGGCCGGGCAACGCCGAAGTGCAGATGGCGCTGTTCCTGGACTACCGGACGAACCTGGAGCTGTACCCGAAGTTCCACGAGCACTTCCGCGCGAGTCAGGTGCCGCTGCTGGCCGTGTGGGGCGGCAACGACGAGATCTTCGGGCCGGACGGCGCGCGGGCGTTCCTCCGCGACCTGCCGGCCGCCGAGGTGCACCTGCTCGACGGTGGTCACTTCCTGCTGGAGAGCCACCTCGACGGGGTCGCCGGGTACATCCGAGGCTTCCTCGGCCGGGTGCTCTAGGCCCAGATCTCGTCGACGATGACCTGCACCCGCCGGACGGAGTCGACCTGGAAGACCGGTGGCGGGCCCGCCGCGCCGAGCACGCCGAGCGCCATCTCGGCGTAGCGCAGTGCCAGGTCCTCCAACGCGATCGGGCCGGCCGGGGCGTACCAGCGGGCGACGCCGCCGCACATCTCCAGCAGCGCGAGCCGGGCGACCTTGGGTGCGCGGACGTGGAACACGCCGTCCGCGCACCCGGCGTCGATGGCGTCCTGCCACAGCGCCTCGTAGCGGTCGCGCAACGCCACGACGGCACCGCGTCGGTCGGGCGAGAGGGCGCGCATCTCGTCGTCGACGACCCGCGTTTCCAGTCGGTGTGTCGCGTGGGTGAGCACGTGGAGTTCGACCAGGTCGGTGATCCGCTTCAGCGGATCGGATCCGGTGAAGCGTTCGCCTGCCTTGAGGAGGCGTTCCAGGCTCTCGGTCATGATCGAGACGAGCAGGTCCTCCTTGGTGCCCATGTAGTGGTAGAGCGTCGCGGAGGACAGGCCGGCGCGTTCAGCCAGGTCACGGATGCCGGTGCCGTGGAATCCGCGTTCCGCGAACAGTTCGACCGCGGCATCCCTGACCCTCGTTCCGGTGAGACTCACAGCGCACCCCTTGACCTCTTCGGCGGACCCGACCTACGGTCACATCATGCCCGATCGATCGATCGATCGGGAGACCGGGTAGGAGGAACGTCCGTGGTTGTCGAGTACGAGTGCCGCGATGGAGTGGCGCTGATCCACCTCAACCGGCCCGAGCGGCTCAACGCCGTGGTGCCCGCGCTCACCGACGGACTGGTGGAGGCGCTGACGCGAGCCTCGGCCGACGGCGCCGGGGTCGTGGTGCTCGCCGGGCGCGGTCGCGCGTTCTGCGCCGGGCACGACCTGAAGGAACCCGAACCGGTGGAAACCGTGCTGGAGACCAGAGCGCGGCTGGAGCGCATCCAGGACGTCACACGGCTGGTCCGGCGGTTCCCCGGCGTGGTGATCGCCGCGGTGCACGGGTACGCGCTCGGCGCCGGCTGCGAGTTCGCGCTCGCGTGTGACCTGGTCGTGGCGGACGAGGACGCCCAGTTCGGGTTCCCCGAGGTCAGTGTGGGGTTGAGCGTGACGGGCGGGATCTCCCGGCTGCTGCCGCACCTCGTCGGACTGGCCAAGGCGAAGGAACTGCTGCTGCTCGGTGAGCGCGTGCCCGCGGGTGAGGCCCAGGTCATCGGGCTGATCAGCCGCGTCGCTCCCGCCGGTGAGCACGAGAAGGTCGCCCTCGACCTGGCGGGCCGCGTCATCGCGCGGCCACGCGTCGCGGTCAGCCTGGCCAAACGCGTCCTCGATCTGGGGCTCGACGCCACGCTGGAGGAGGCGCTCGCGACGGAGGTCGACCACGCCCTGCTGACCAGCCTGTCCGGGGAAGGGGACGCGCCGCGTGAGGAGTTCGGACGTGACTGACCTCGTCACCGCCGTCCGCCGTGCGGGGGAGTTGTGGCCGGAGCGGACGGCCTGGACGTTCGATCCCGGAGTCCGGCTGACCTTCGGCGACGTCGACCGGCTGACGGCCGGGTACGCACAGGCCCTGCGGCTGAAGGGGATCGGCGCGGGCGACCGGGTAGCGGTGTTGCTGCGCAACCAGCCGGAGTTCCCGCTGGTATGGCTGGCGCTGGCCCGATTGGGCGCGGCGATGGTGCCGGTGAACACGCGGTACCGGACCGTGGACGCCGAGCACCTGCTGCGTGACTCGGCCGCGGTCGCCGTCGTGACCACCGAGGAGTTCCGGCCGCTGGTCGACTCCCTGGCCGTCCCTGTGTTGCCGCTGGAGGAACTCGTTCCCGTGGAGGGGTTCGAGCAGCAGCCGGTCGATCCCGGCGCGGCGGTGAACATCCAGTACACGTCCGGCACCACCGGGGCGCCCAAGGGCTGCGTGCTGTCGCACCGGTACTGGACCACCCTCGCCATCAGCCTGGTCGAGGAGTTCCCCCGGCTGGCCGCGGACGACGTGATGCTGACCGCGCAGCCGTTCTACTACATCGACCCGCAGTGGAACGTCGTGACCGCGCTGCTCGCAGGCGCCGAACTCGTCGTGCTGGACGGCTTCCACCCCTCCTCGTTCTGGGACAAGGTCCGCGAGCACGACGTCACCTACTTCTACTGCCTTGGCGCGATGCCGACGCTGTTGCTGCGCATGCCCGAGTCGCCGCTGGACCGCTCGCACCGGGTGCGGGCCGTGCAGTGCTCGGCGATCCCACCGTCGCTGCACTCGGCGCTGGAGACCCGCTGGGGTGTCGGCTGGTACGAGGCCTTCGGGATGACGGAGACCGGGGCGGACATCCGCGTCGGCGCCGAGGAGCACGACGAACTGGTCGGCACGGGTTGTCTGGGGCGGCCCGCCGCGCACCGCGAGATGAAGATCGTCGACGGTGAGCTCCTGCTGCGCGGGCCGGGGATGATGGACGGGTACCTCGGGCTGCCGAGCGTGCTGCGCGACGGGTGGTTCCCGACCGGCGACCTGGCCAGGCTGGACGAGCAGGGGCGCGTGTACCACCTGGGGCGGATCAAGGACATGATCCGGCGCAGCGGCGAGAACATCGCGGCGCACGAGGTGGAGGAGGTGCTGCTGAGCCATCCCGCCGTGACGCTCGCCGCCGTGGTCGGCGTGCCGGACGAGATCCGCGGCGAAGAGGTCAAGGCGTTCGTGGTCGGTGCGGTGAGCGAGGAGGAGTTGGCCGAGTACTGCGCGGAGCGGTTGGCGTCGTTCAAGGTGCCGCGCTACTGGGAGTTCCGTGCCGACCTGCCTCGGACACCGTCGGAACGAGTCGCGAAGCAACTGCTGGATCGGAGCGCGCCATGACCTTCGCATGGGACAGCCCGGTGTTCTTCGACGAACTCGACCTGAACGGGACGCTGCACAACTCGCGGTTCGCGGTGCACGTCGAACGCGCGCAGTCGGCGCTGTTCGAGGAACTGGGCAAGGGGTGGGCGCGGTTCGGCGACCGCGACCCGGACCTGCACTACGCGGTGCGGGAACTGCACGTGGAGTTCCTGGCGGCGGTGACCGCGCCGGGGCCGCTGCGGGTGGAACTGACGTTCGACCGGATCGGGACCACCAGCGCGGTGTACGGGTTCCGCTGTGGTGGCGACGTGACGTACGCGAAGGGGTATCGGGTGATCGTGAAGACCGATCCGGTGACGGGCAAGCCCGCGCCGTGGAGCGACTGGTACCGCGAGACCTTCCTGGAGAACCAGTCGTGATCGAAGCAGACCTGTTGCTGACCAACGCCGAAGTCGTCACGCTGGACGGGCCTGACGTGCGGTCGGTCGCGATCCTCGGTGATCGGATCGTGGCGCTGGAGGACGTGCCCGCTCGGGAGGTCGTGGACCTCGGAGGAGCCGTTGTCGTGCCAGGCTTCCACGACGCGCACAACCACATGGCATGGTTCGGGCTGACGCTGTCCGAAGTGGACCTTCGGGTTCGGGACCTGGCCGAGCTGTACCGCGCGGTGGAGGAGAGGGCGCGGACCGTCGAACCCGGCGAGTGGGTCGTCGGGGCCGGGTACGACCAGAACAAGATCGGTGGCCATCCGACGCGCGCGGAGCTGGACCGGGTGGCGCCGGGGCGGAAGGTGTGGCTGAAGCACACGTCCGGGCACATGTGCGTGGTGAACACGCCGGTGCTGGAGGCGTTGGGCATCACGTCTGGGCCGGTCGAGGTCGTCGGTGGAGTGGTGGACACCGAGACCGGGATGTTGCAGGAGCAGGCACAGCAGCTCGTGAACTCGCTGGTGCTGCCGTACCCGGTGGACACGTTGGTCGACGCGATCGACCGGGCCGGGCGGCAGTACCTGGCCGAGGGGATCACGAGCTGCGTCGAGGCCGGTATCGGCGGCGGCTGGATCGGCAAGTCACCCGTGGAGGTCGCTGCATACCAGGCCGCGCGCGAGAGGGGGAAGCTGCACGTCCGGGTGGAGTTGATGGTGGCGGTCGACGCGTTGCGGTCGTTGACCGCGCACGCCGACGACGGGCTGTCGCTCGGTCTCGATCTGGGTATCCGGAGCGGGTTCGGTGATGACTGGCTGCGCATCGGGCCGGTGAAGGTGTTCTCCGACGGTTCGCTGATCGGGCACACCTCCGCGATGTGCCAGGACTTCGCCGACACGCCCGGTGAACGCGGCTACCTGCAAGGCGAAGCCGAGGACCTGAAGGCGACGATCATCGCGGCGCACCGGTCCGGCTGGCGGGTCGCGACGCACGCCATCGGCGACGCGGCGATCGACCTGGTGCTGGACGCGTACGAGTCGGCCGCGGGGGCGTTCCCACGATCCGCGCCCCGACATCGGATCGAGCACTTCGGAGTGGCACGGCCCGACCAGGTGGCGCGGGCCGCGGCGCTGGGCGTGGTCCCGGTGCCGCAGGGCAGGTTCGTCAACGAGATCGGCGACGGGATGATCACCGCGTTGGGCCCGGACCGGGTGAAGTGGGCCTACCGGCAGAGATCGCTGCTCGACGCGGGGCTCGTGGTGCCGGGGAGTTCGGACCGGCCGGTAGTGCGTGGCGCCCCGCTGCTCGGGATGCACGACATGGTGAACCAGGTGACGTCGTCCGGGGCGTCGTTCAACCCGGACGAGGCGGTCAGCGGACTGGAGGCCTTGCGCGCCTTCACCTACGGGTCGGCGTACGCGTCGTGCCAGGAGGCGGTCAAGGGAACGATCACGCCGGGCAAGCTCGCCGACCTCGTGGTGCTGTCGGACAACCCGGTGACGGTGGATCCCGCTCGGATCAAGGACATCTCGGTGCTTCGGACGATGGTGGGAGGGGTGTTCCGGTGAAGCTCGTGGCAGCGGAGTCGTTGGAGACCGGAGACCTGGAGTTGGTGAGGGGGATCTACGAGGACGGGTTCCCACCGCACTTGCGGGCGTCGTTCTCCTCGCTGCTGGCCGACCGCGCGTACGTGTTGGTAGATGACGCGCCGATCGGGTTCGCCGTGTTGCGGCCGTTGGCGTCCACCGGGTGGGTGTTCCTGCGATATTTCGTCGCGGGCAGCCGTGGGCGTGGTGTCGGATCGATGCTGTGGACGCACCTGACCGGAGCGATGGGGGAGGCCGGGTTCACGCGGATGGTGCACGACGTGGAAGACCCCGCCGAGTCCGGTGTGGACGCCGAGGAAGTCGTGGTGCGGAACAGACGGATCTCGTTCTACGAACGGAACGGGGCACTGCTGCTGCCGGTGGAGTCGTACCTGCCACCGCACGGCGACGACGAAGAGCCGCACTCGTTGCGCTTGATGGCCGTGGATCTGAACCGCGCACCGACACCACCGATCGTGGGCGACGACCTCCGCGCGCTGGTGGAGGCGGTGTACGAACACCGATACGGCCTGAGCCCGGCCGACCCGGTTGTGCGCCGGACGGTTGTGTCCAGCGGACTCGCTTGAGAGGAAGTGGTGTGGTTGTTGCGGTAGCGGTAGGTCTGGCTTCCGCGTTCGACGGCGGCGCGGGTCGTCTTTCAGGGAGCCAGTGGTGGCTCACGGTTCTCTTGAGCCAGGTGCGGCTGGGGCCGGTGGTGGTGGCCGGTCAGGCCAGCGGCAGCCTGCTCAGGAGGGCTAGGCTGGCCAGGGACTCCGTTGTCGGGCACTGGTCGTCGGTTCCGCCCTTGGTGACGACGTACGGGTGCATCACCGGGAGGTCGTTCGTGTCCTTGGAGGAGGACTTTGTACGCGCAGGCACCGCTGCCACCCTGCGTATGCCGTGCGGGGTGCCCGTTTACGACGGTCCGCTGTCCCACCCACGCATTCCTATCCGGATTTGAAGACCGGGTAGTGCCGATTTGTGGAAGTGCGGTGCCGAGTCGAAAGTTTGGTGAAGGACATGGTCGTGCGCTGCTCGGTTCCGGGGTGGGGCGCGAGCTTGTGTCCGCTTGGATTGTAAAGGGGTGGTGGTCGGAGTGAAGAAGTGGCTGTGTGGTGTTGAGCCTGTCGGCTGAGCGGTTGTACGGCCACTCGCAGTAAGCCTTAATTCGCTTCCTTGACAGTGCGGGACCTCTGGCTACTCTCTTTCTGGGAGCGCTCCCAGACGTTGCGGCCATCCTCAAAGGAGAGCGAATGAAGCAGCGGAGAAGGATCTTCGGCGCGCTGGTGGCGGCGGTGGTGGCAGTGAGTGGAGTGGTTGCCGTCGGTGCTGGTAGTCAGGTCACGGCGGCGCCGGCCGGTGGTACTGGTACGGGGTATTTGCACACCAGTGGCAACAAGATTCTCGACAGCACGGGGGCTGTGGTTCGGCTGACCGGGTTGAACTGGTTCGGGATGGAGACCGACAACAAGACGTTCCACGGGTTGTGGGCTAGTCGCACGTGGCGGCAGCAGCTCGACCAGATGGCGCAGCTCGGGTACAACACGTTGCGCGTGCCGTTCTCCAACGACGCGCTGAAGGCTGATGCCAGGGCGACCGGGATCAACGACTTCACCAATCCGGATTTGGTGGGGCTGTCGCCGTTGCAGATTCTCGACAAGGTGATCGAGTACGTCGGGCAGAAGGGGATGCGGGTCATCCTGGACCGGCACCGGCCGACCAGTGCGGGGCAGTCGGCGCTCTGGTACACGGCGGGTGTTCCGGAGACGACCTGGATCAACGACTGGAAGGCGCTCGCGCAGCGTTACGCGGGCAACACCACCGTGATCGGTGCCGACCTGCACAACGAGCCGCACGCCGAGGGCACTAATCCGGCGGCGACCGGGTCTTGTTGGGGCTGTGGTGATACCGCGCGGGACTGGCGATTGGCGGCCGAGCGGGCGGGCAACGCGATCCTGGGTGTGCAGCCGAACTGGCTGATCTTCGTCGAGGGGGTGAGTTGTCCGAGTGGTGGGCTGTCGAACGTGTGGGACAACGACCCGACCAACGACGAGGACTGCGGCTGGTGGGGTGGCAACCTGTCGAAGGCAGGCGAGTTCCCGGTGCGGTTGAACGTGGCCAACCGGCTCGTGTACTCGCCGCACGAGTACGCCACCTCGGTCTACAACCAGCCGTGGTTCAGCGCACCCGACTACCCGGCGAACATGACGGCGATCTGGGACAAGTACTGGGGATACCTGTACAAGCAGAACATCGCGCCGCTGATGATGGGCGAGTTCGGCACCACGCTGGCCAACCCGGTCGACAAGGTGTGGTTGGAGAAGCTGATGGCGTACACCGGGACCGGTGTCAACGGCATCTCGTTCACCTACTGGTCGTGGAACCCCAACTCCGGTGACACCGGCGGCCTCGTCGGCGACGACTGGACCACGGTCAACCAGGCCAAGCAGTCGATCCTCCAGCCGTACCTGATCCCGCCCACCGGCGGTGGCACCAATCCGACGACCACGACCACGACGACCACCACCGGTGGTGGCGGTACGGGCAGGTGCACGACGGCGTGGAAGCTGGATAACTCTTGGCAGGGCGGTTTCCAGGGCGCGTTGACGGTCACCAACACCGCGACGACTGCGGCGAACCCCTGGAAGGTCACCTTCACCCTGCCCGCGGGAGCCACCGTCTCCAGCGGGTGGAACGGCACGTTCACCCAGTCCGGCAACACGGTCACCGTGATCGCGCCATCCCACAGCCCGTCCCTCGCCGCCGGAGCGGGTGTGTCGCTCGGGTTCACCGCCAACGGCACGGCGGGAGCCCCTGCGGCCGTGACGCTCAACGCGACGGCCTGCGCCTAGGCGGAGGAGAGGGCGGCTGCGGAGGGGACGGCGGCGGCCTCGGCGGAACCGGAACCGGAACCGGAGGCGGAGACGGCAGAGGCGGCGGAGACGGAGACGGAGGCGGAGGCAGGACGGGGGTGGGACGGGGGTGGGGGACGGGCGGGGGCGTTCGGCAAAGTCCACGCGGGGGCCTGCGCCTGGTTTGCGGCCAGCGATGTTCGCATCGCTGGCCGCTGGCGGTGGTGCGCGCGCCGCTGTTGGCGGGTGGCGGTATTCCCGTGACTGTTCGCGGGAGGCGGTACAAGTGCGGGTGTGCGTAGACGAGGAACTCGGTGTCCTCTGGGCGGCGCGGGTGGTGTCTGTTGTGGATGGTGGGCGCATCCTCAACGTGAAGAACGCGCGCAGCCAGATCATCGATGGTCTGGTGATGGGCATTGGTGTGGCCCTCTTCGAGGACGTGATATTCGACGCCGACGACCATGCGGCCGGGTGGCGGGGCCGGGGGCTGTCGATCATCCTCGGCGAGGTGCTGTGACCCGGTCGCGACACGGTGGGTCCACATCGGACGGAGTGGCGTGGTGGGTTGGTGGTGGTGTGGTTGAGCGCGGTGACCACCCCGTTCACCCGATCGAGTTTCCGTGAGACCCTCGATGGGCAGGCCGCGCGGGTCATTGCCCGATCTACTGACCCGACCTGGCGGGTGGTGCTTTCCTGGATGGTGGTCACGCGGTGCTTCCAGGGTGGCCACAGGCCGGGCGGAGTTCGTTGGAACTTCGGGTGCCGTTGGGCCGACCGGTGGGGGTAGGCGAGAACAGGAGAGCGGGAAAGCGGATGAGCAGCAAGAACGCGACGCGCAAGCGTGGCAGCAAGGCAGTGGCGCAGGCCAGGGGAGCAGGGGGTAACCGGGTCGCGGTCATCGCGGGGGTCGTGGTGGTGGCGGTGCTCGCGGCCGTCGTTGTCGGTGCGGTGATCTTCTCCGGCAAGAAGGAGGCTGAGGAGACGCGGACCATTGGGATTCCCGTCGTCTCGGCGGGGGTGTCTGGTGTGCCCGCGGTGTTGGAGGAGCAGACCGGAACGGTCGTGGTCGGCAAGGCCGACGCGAAGGCGACCATCGACGTGTACGAGGACTTTCTCTGCCCGATCTGCGGCACCTTCGAGGCGCAGAACGACAAGCAGATCGACGAGGCGCTGTCGGCCGGGACGTTGAAGGTGCGTTACCACATCGTCAACCTGCTCGACTCGAAGTCCAAGCCCGCCGGGTACTCGCTGCTGTCGGCCAACGCGGCGCTGTCGGTGGCGAAGAACAGCCCGGAGAAGTTCGCGGACTTCCACGCCAGCCTGTTCGGCGCGCAACCGCAGGAGGGCGGCGCGGGTTACACCGCGGACCAGCTCGTCGCGTTGGGCAAGGACCTCCAGGTTGGCGGTACCTACGAGCAGGACGTGCGCGGTGGCACGTTCAACGAGATTGTGAAGACCGCGTATCGGACGGCGGGGTCGGACCCGGCGCTCCAGCGCACCCAGGGCAGTCAGACGTACTTCGGCACGCCGACGGTGGCGAGCGGGGGCAAGCTCGTGGACATCTCGAAGTCGACCTGGTTGACGGATCTGATCGGCTGATGTGCTCGGCGAGGCCCGTCCTGGTGGACGGGCCTCCGAGGGGACACCAAATAGTCCACTGAGGACAGATGAAGGTCGTAGGTCCAGCGGGATGGGCGCGCCGTGGCGACGGTGGTTCTGGGATTGTCGCCAAGAGCCAAGAGCCAAGAGCCAAGAGCGGAGAGCGGAGAGCGGAGAGCGGAGAGCGGAGAGCGGAGAGCGGAGAGCGGAGAGCGGAGAGCGGAGAGCGGAGAGCGGAGAGCGGAGAGCGGAGAGCGGAGAGCGGAGAG
>NZ_JANYMP010000004.1:257030-303104 GCF_025061645.1 Umezawaea endophytica
AGAGCGGAGAGCGGAGAGCGGAGAGCGGAGAGCGGAGAGCGGAGAGCGGAGAGCGGAGAGCGGAGAGCGGAGAGCGGAGAGCGGAGAGCGGAGAGCGGAGAGCGGAGAGAGCGGGGAAGGGTGGAGGGGCAAGGGCGAGAACGGAGAGCGAGGGTGGAGCGCCAAGAGAGAAGAGAGAAAAGAGAGGGCAGAGGGCCAAGGGGGAAGAACGGAGGGCGAGGGCGGAGAGTGGAAGGTCTAGCGACAAGAGTCGTGTGTCCGTCGCCGTCGAGTAGTGCGAGGCTTTGACCTGCGGGTGTGCTGCTAGAAGCCTGTTCGGTCCCGAACCGTGACCACGCGCGGGGTAGGGGGTGGTGGCAGGATGCGGGAGTGGATGTTCGGTCTCGGAACAACGTCGTGGTTACGGGTCGTGAGGGTGGGCCTGTGGTTGTGCTGGCTCACGGGTTCGGGTGTGATCAGAACCTGTGGCGGCTGGTGGTCCCGGTGTTGGCCGAGCACTTCCGGGTTGTGCTGTTCGATCACGTCGGGGCCGGTCGGTCGGATCTGGCGGCGTGGGACGAGCGGCGGTACTCCTCGCTCGACGGGTACGCCGAGGACGTGGTGGAGGTGTGTCGCGACCTGGACGTGGGGCCGGTCGTGCTGGTCGGGCACTCGGTGAGCGCGATGATCGGTGTGCTGGCCGTGGTCGCGGAACCTGATCTGTTCTCCGGGTTGGTGCTGCTCACGCCGTCGCCCCGCTACGTCGACGACGGCGACTACCGCGGTGGGTTCAGCGCCGCCGACATCGATGAGCTGCTGGAGTCGCTGGACAGCAACTACCTGGGCTGGTCCGCCGCGCTGGCGCCGGTGATCATGGGCAACCCGGATCGCCCCGAGTTGGGGGAGGAGCTGGAGAACAGCTTCTGCCGGACGGACCCGAAGATCGCGCGGGTGTTCGCGCGCGCCACGTTCCTGTCGGACAACCGGGCCGACCTGGAGTCCGTCTCCGTGCCGTCGCTGGTCGTCCAGTGCGCCCACGACGCCATCGCCCCGCCCGAGGTCGGCGCGTTCGTCCACGACCGGATCCGCGGCAGCGAACTGGTCACGCTGGACGCCACCGGCCACTGCCCGCAGCTCAGCGCGCCCGCGGAGACCGCGGCGGCGATCATCCCGTTCGCCGCGAGAGTGGGCGGATGACCGGGGACCGGATCGGAGCACTGCCTCAGGAGAGCCTGGAAGACCTCTACGACCACGCGCCCTGCGGGTACCTGTCGACGTCGTTGGACGGGCGGATCGTGCGGGTCAACGCGACGCTGCTGTCGTGGCTCGGCCACTCCCGCGAGGAGGTCGTGGGCGGGCGCCGGTTCGCCGACCTGCTGACCGTCGGCGGCCGGATCTACCACGAGACGCACTTCGCGCCGTTGCTGCGGATGCAGGGCGAGGTCGGCGGGGTCGCGCTGGAGCTGGTGGCCTCCGACGGGCGCAGGCTGCCCGTGCTGGCCACGTCCGTGCTGAAGCACGACGAGGAGGGTCGGCCCGCGCTGATCCGGACCACCCTGTTCGACGCCCGCGACCGCCGCGCGTACGAGCAGGAGCTGCTGCGGGCCAGGCAGCAGGCCGATGGCGAGCGGGACCGCTACCAGCGGCTGGCCACGACCCTCCAGCGGTCGCTGCTGCCGCCCGCGCTGCCCCGCGTGCCGGGGGTGGAGACGGCCGCGTACTACCACGCGGCGTCCGTCGACGAGGTCGGCGGCGACTTCTACGACCTGTTCCCGCTGACCAGGGACCGGTGGGGGCTGTTCCTCGGTGACGTGTGCGGCAAGGGCGCGGGCGCCGCGACCATCGCCTCGGTCGCCCGGTACACGCTGCGCGCCGCCGCCGTGCAGGACTCCGACCCGCGGGCCGTGCTGCGGACCCTGAACACCGTCCTGGGTCAGGAGGACGGCCACCGGTTCTGCACGGTGCTGTTCGGCCTGCTCACGCCCACCGCCGACGGCTGCACCGTCGCACTGGCGGGTGGTGGGCACCCGCCTGCCCTGCTGCTGCGCGCGGACGGCACGGCCGAACCGCAGGACCTCGTGGGCGGCCAGTTGGTCGGCCTGCTGTCGGACGCCTGCTTCACGGCCCGCACCGTGACCCTCGGGCCCGGTGACACGCTGCTGTTCTACACCGACGGGATCACCGAGGCGCGGGTCGCCGCGGACCGCTCCCGGTACGGCGACGAGGCCCTGCTGGAGTTCGCCGCCGCGCTCGCGCCCCGTGGCGCGGCCGACACCGTGACGGCCGTCCGCGAGCTGCTGACCGGGTTCGGTCCCGGTGTCGACGACGACACCGCCGTGCTGGCGCTGGGAGTGCCGCCGGTCAGCCGTTCCTGATCTCCGGCCGCGGGACGCCGTCGACGCAGCGCAACCGGACCTCCACCCGCGCGCGGCCCGAGGTGAACCTGATCGACGGGTGGTCGTGGCCCGACTCGGCGCGCGACTGGAAGCCCTGCGCGGGCGTGGTGGACACGATCCGGACCTGGTCGCCGTCGCAGCGGGCGATGACCGACCCGCCCCGGCTGTTCACGACGGTCGGCTCGACCGCCGGGGTGGTCGTGGTCGGTGCCGGGGTGGACGACGGCGTGGGCGGGGGGTCGGAAGTCCTCGTGGTGGCCGGGAACGCCGACAGCCTGGCGTCCACTTCGGACTGGCTCAGCGGCTCCTGGCCTGCGCCGACGATGCCGCTGCCGATGGCGTTCACGGCGGTCATCCCGACCACCGTCGCGGCCCCGAGCGCGGCCACCCACGCGAGCGCCACCGTGAGCGCCCTCGTGCGTCCGGACCAGGGACTGGACATGGGGCCAGTATGCCGTCGGGGATCGTTAAGGCGCTCCTAACGGACTCCTAAGGCGACCGCGCGACCGCCGTCCGTGGCCTACCGTTCGGGCATGGCCCAGGTGCTGCTGATCGAGGACGACCCGCGGATCCGCACGGCGCTCATCCGCGGGCTCGCGGACCGCGGCCACGCCGTGACCTGGGCGCCGACCGCGCTGGCGGGCTTGGAGCAGGCCGTCGGCGACCGGCCGGACCTCGTCGTGCTCGACCTCGGCCTGCCCGACCTGGACGGTGTCACGGTGCTGCGGATGCTGCGCGGGGTCAGCCGGGTCCCGGTGGTCGTGGCCACCGCGCGGGACGGCGAGGACGAGATCGTCGCCGTGCTCGACGCGGGCGCGGACGACTACCTGGTCAAACCGTTCGGCGCGGCGCAGCTCGACGCCCGCATCCGGGCGGTGCTGCGGCGCGGCGGTGAGCACGTGGAGGACGGCGCGGTCGTAGTCGGCGGGCTGCGGATCGACCCGAGGTCCCGCCGGGCCAGCCTGGACGGCCGCGAACTCGACCTCACGCCGCGGGAGTTCGACCTGCTGCACTACCTCGCGAACCGCGCGGGCGAGGTCGTCGGCAAGCGCGAGCTGCTGACCGAGGTGTGGCGGCTGCCCTACGGCGGCCCGGACAAGACGGTCGACGTCCACCTGTCGTGGCTGCGCCGCAAGCTCGGCGAGACCGCGCAGGACGTCCGCTACCTGCACGCCGTGCGCGGGGTCGGGGTCCGGCTCAGCGCGCCGGGGGAGTGACCGCGCGTGCGACGACGGGTGCTGCTGCTGGTCGGGGCGACCACCTCGCTGGTGCTGGTCGCGTTCCTGCTGCCGCTGGCGCTGCTGATCCGCGACGTGGCCGCCGACCGGGCCGTGCAGGCGGCGACCGTGCGCGCCCAGTCGCTCAGCGCGCTGGTCGCCACCACGGACGCGGCCGCGCTGTCGTTGAGCGTGCGGCAGGTCGACACCGACGCCACCGTGTTCCTGGCCGACGGCACCACCCTCGGGGCGGCCGCGGACCGGACGTCGTTGGTGGAACTGGCCTTTCACGGGACCAGCGCGTCCGGTGACGTGCCTGGGGGCCGCGAGATCGTGTTCGCGGTCGCGGGCCCGACCACGACGATCGGGGTGATCCGCACGTTCGTGCCCGACGCGCGGCTGTCGGCGGGCGTCGGCCGGGCGTGGCTGCTGCTGATCGGGCTGGCCGTGGTGCTGCTCGCGGTGAGCCTCGTGGTCGCGGACCGGCTGGCGCGGTCGCTGGTCCGGGCCACCATCTCCCTCGCCGCCGTGTCGCACCGGCTGGCGCGCGGCGACCTGGACGCGAGGGCCGATCCGGCCGCGCCCGCGGAGATCGGTGTCGTGGCGACCGCGCTCAACGGGCTCGCGGGCCGCATCGCGGACCTGCTGCGCGAGGAGCGGGAGACCATCGCCGACCTGTCGCACCGGGTCCGCACCCCGCTGATGGCGTTGCGCCTGGACGCCGAGGCGCTGGCCGGTCCCGACGACGCCGAGCGCATCGGCTCCGGCGTCGACGCCGTGCAGCGGGCCGTCACCCAGGTGATCGAGCAGGCCCGGCGGCGCGGGGTCGACCCGGCGGGTAGCAGCGACGCCGCCGAGGTGGTGCGGGAGCGGGTCGCGTTCTGGCTCGTGCTCGCCGAGGACACCGACCGCCGGGTCGGCGTGGACGTGCCGGACGGGCCGCTCCCGGTCGCCGTGGCGCGGGCGGACCTGGAAGCGAGCGTCGACGCGCTGCTGGGCAACGTGTTCGCCCACACCCCGGACGGCACGGACTTCCAGGTCGCGCTGTGGGCGGGTGCCGACGGCGGCGCGCGGCTGGTCGTCGCCGACGCCGGACCGGGGATGGACGCGACCGCCGTGCGGCGCGGGACCAGCGGGTCCGGCTCCAGCGGGCTCGGGCTGGACATCGTGCGGCGCACGGCGGAACAGGCGGGCGGCGGGCTGCGGATCGGCGCCTCGGAACGCGGTGGCCTGCTGGTGACCGTCGACCTCGGACCGCCCGCTTAGGGACCCGTTAACCGTCCGACAGCGCGCCGCTAGGCCACCGCCCGGCACCGTCGGTCCTGTCCAGCCACAACGGAGAGGGGCCGATCATGTCGAACCGGAACAGGGCCGTGCTGGTGGGCGGAACGCTCGTGCTGCTGGTGGCCGCCGGGACCGCGGCGGCGGTCGCGGGCGCCGACGACAGCGGCACGACGAGTCCCACCGCGACGTCCATCTCGGTCAAGCCGACCACCTCGTCCGCCACGTCGTCCTCCGGGACGTCCACCTCCACGACGTCGTCCTCCACCACGTCCACCTCCACGACGGCGGCCCCCTCGTCCGAGGTCGCCGGGGGTGTGACCGCGGAGGAGGCGGGGCGGATCGCGCTCGACGAGGTCGGCGGCGGCAGCGTCGTGGGCACCGAGCGGGAGTTGGAGCACGGCCGGTGGGAGTGGCACGTGCGGATCGAGTGGAGCGGCGGGCGCTGCGACGTCAGGGTGGACGAGGAGACCGGGACCGTGCGGCCCGGCGACGATTCCGGTCACCGGGGCCGTCGCGGTGACGTCCACCGCGGTCACGGGGGCCGCGACGACGGTTCCGCCCACCGGGGTCGAGGTGGTGACGACCACTAGTCGATCACGGCGAAAGGCCTGGACAGCGGGCCTTTCGCCGGTTCGCGGGCCCATGGGTGTCCACAAAGGACTGTCGCCGTCGTTCTGGGCGGTTCGCCGATCACCCTGTTGGCGGTTGCCCCCGCCGTGCGAGAATTGCATATTGCGAGCCTTCGCACGAAAAGTGTCGGTCGCGCCACGACCTGGGGGTTTCGGCCAAGACCGCGGATCCGGTGGACGAGGTGGCGACAGCGCGGGACAAGGTTGAACTCAGGGGTGTGCGACTGCTCACCAGCGCCTTCGCCTGGATGGTCGGGCTGGCGCTGGTGGTGGCTCTCGTGTTCACCGGGCGGGGGCCGCTGCACTACCCGCTGGTGCTGCTGGCCGTGGTCGTCCTCGGAACCTGGCTGGTGAGTCCGGACGGGGACGCGTGGTGGGTGTCGGCCGCCGAGGGTGTGGTCGCCGTGTCCGCGTTCCTCGTGCTCCCCGGCCCGCAACCGGTGATCGGGTTCCTCTTCGGGGTGACCGTGCGGCGGTCGCTGCGGGGCGGGACGGCGTGGTTCCCGCTCAAGGCGACTCCCGCGCTGCTGGGGTACGTGGTCGGGCTCGGCGCGGCCATGACGCTCGACCTCGGCTCCCGGCCGGTGGGCGTCGACTCGCTGGTGGGGGCGCTCATGCCGCTGGTGGGGCTGGTGATCGGCTCGGGCGCGCTGTACAAGGTGGTGGGCGCGGCCAAGACCGCCGACTCCGCCCGCCGGACGCTCTCGGCGGTCGTGCAGGCCAGCCCGGTCGGCCTGGTGCTCCTGGGCGACGACGGCGTGCCCCAACTGCACAACGACCGGGCGCGGACGCTCCTCGACTGGTCCGGGCCGGGCGCGGTGCCGTGCCCCCACGGCCCGGACATCACCGCGTGCGGACGCGGGTGCGGCACCGCCTCGGCGGACCCGGTGGAGGTGCGGGTCGGCAGGACCGGGGTCCTCGCGCTGCACCCGATGCCCGTCGACCCGGACCGCACGCTGGTCGCCGTGGTGGACGTGAGCGCCCGCACCCACCGCGAGGAGGCCCTCCGCACCCGCTCCGAACGCGACGAGCTGACCGGGCTCGTCGGCCGCTCGCACTTCCTGCACCTCGTCGAGCAGGCCGTGCCCGGTGGGGGCGGCCCCGTCGGCCTGCTGGTCATCGACCTCGACCAGTTCAAGGAGATCAACGACACCGAGGGCCACGAGGCGGGCGACGAGTACCTGATGTCGGCCGCCGACCGCATCCACTCGGCCGCGGGCCCCGGCGCGGTCGCCGCGAGGATCGGTGGCGACGAGTTCGCCGTCCTGGCCCCCGGCCACGACGCGGACGCGTGCGTCGGGCTCGGTGAACGGGTGCTGGCCGCGCTGGCCGAACCGCTGTCCGCGTTCGGCTACGAGCTGGTGATCCGCGCCAGCGTCGGGATCGCGGTGTCCGACGGCGAGGGCTCCGCCACCGACCTGCTCCGCGACGCCGACACCGCCATGTACGTCGCCAAGCGCGAGGGCGGCGCCCGCCACCGGCTGTTCCACCCGGAGATGGGCGAGGAGGTGCTGGCGAGGCAGCGCGACAAGGTGGACCTGCGCGCCGCCATCGACAGCGGCCAACTGGTCCTGCACTACCAGCCGATCGTCGACCTGGCGACCGGCCGCGTGACCGGCGCCGAAGCGCTCGTCCGCTGGCAGCGCCCCGGCCACGGGCTGCTGGGCCCGATGGAGTTCATCGGGCTCGCCGAGGAGACCGGCCTCATCGTGCCGCTGGGCAACCGGGTGCTGCTCGACGCGTGCGAGCAGGCCGTGCGCTGGCAGGACCGGTCCATCGGCGTCACGGTCAACGTGTCGACCCGCCAGCTCTCCCAGGCGGGTTTCCTGGACACCCTCGACGAGGTGCTCACCACGACCGGGCTGCGCCCGAAGGGGCTGACGATCGAGGTCACCGAGTCGGTGTGGGCTGACGAGGTCGCCATGCGCACGCTGATGGCGGTCCGCGACACGGGGGTGCGCGTGGCACTGGACGACTTCGGCACCGGCTACTCGTCGCTGAGCTACCTCCAGCGCTACCCGTTCGACGTCGTGAAGATCGACAAGTCGTTCACCGCGGAACTGGGCGAGTCAGGCCGCACCGCGGGCGTCGTCCGCTGCATCATCGACCTCACCAGGGTCCTCGGCGCCGTGGCCGTGGCCGAGGGCATCGAGACCCCCGCCCAGGCCGAGTGGCTGAGGGTCGCGGGCTGCGACTACGCGCAGGGGTACCTGTTCGGCAAACCCGACATGGCGGAGAACTGGGACGTGCAGCCGTCGGTGGTGTGGGCGGCCGAGCACGACCGGACGTGACCGGGCCCGCCGGACCCGGTCACGTCCGGGGTCACGGGGTGACCGCGATGTTGGTCAGGCCCTTTACCGCGCCGGACGCGGTGTTGGACGCGTGCACGACGTTGGGCATCGCCGCGCACTTGGACACCGAACTGATGTTGATGGCGTACTGGCCCACGCCGCCGAGGTCGGAGCGGTTGTCGCGCCACACGTTGCCGCACCCGTTGGGGAACGCGGGCGTGGTGCTGGTGTTGTGGGTCTCGTACCCGTTGGCGAACACGCCGGGAGCGCGGAACGTGCCGGTGTTGGCCTCGATGCGGTAGCCGACGCCCTTGACGTCGATCCAGGAGTCAGCCGAGTTCTGGCCGGTGACGCCCTGGCCGTCGAAGGTGTTGCCGCGGATGACGCCCTCGTGGGTGCCTTCCTTGACGTCGATCGACTCGGCCGCGACGTTCGGGCCGATCCTGTTGTCGAGCACCTGGATCCGGTCGCTCCGGTCGACGCCGCCGGTGTTGCCGTGGCAGGCCCAGTTGGAGTTGGCGGAGCCGAGGTAGACGCCCTCGCCGTAGCCGGGCTGGACGAGGCCGGTGTCGGTGATGGTGGACCCGCGCAGGACGCCGTCGGCGGAGGAGCGGCGGAAGTGGACGGCCTCCTCGTCGACGTGGTGCACGGAGACGGCGTCGATGGTGGTGTGGTGGGAGTTGTCGAGCACGATGCCCTTCTTCGACTCCCGCACGGTGAACCCGGTGAGGTTCCAGTACGGGGAGTCGAACAGCCACAGGCCGTAGCCGGAGTCCCAGCCCGCGGTTGGCACGGGGCAGGACGGGGCCTCGCCGGACGGGCCGTCGTTGATGATGACGGCGGTCGACGGGCCGCTCAGGGTGATCCGCTGCGCCGCCGTGCCCGCGCGGCCGTCGACGGCGAAGGAGCCGCGGTAGGTGCCCGCCGCCAGCCGGATCGTCTGACCTGGGGAGGCGGTGGCCAGCGCGGCCTGGAGCTGCGCCGCCGTGGACACGTCGACCGTCGCGCCACCGCCACCGCCACCGCCACCGCTGCCTCCGCCGTCGCAGGCGACGCCGTCGACCGTGCAGGTCGTGGGCAGGCCGGTGCCCGAGGCGTTGAAGCCGAACTTGGCGGTGGCACCGGGTTTGACGGCGCCGTTGAAGGTCGCGTTGGTGAACCTGTGGTGTTGGCCGGTGGTGGTGCGGACGGCGTTCCACGAGCTGGTGATCGTGGTGCCGGAGGGGAGGTCGAACTCCACGGCCCACGACGTGGTCGCGGTGGGGCAGCCGTTGGTGAGCACGACGTCGGCGCCGTAGCCGCTGCTCCACACCGAGGTCCGGGTGACGGTCGCGGTGAGGCAGCCGGTCGACGGCGGAGTGGTGGTCGTGGTCGTGGTGGTGGTCGTCGTGCTGGACGTGGTGGTCGGCGGGGCGCCGCCCACCGACCTCAGGAACAGCGACGACGCCGTGTCGGTCCTGCTCGCGTCCACGCCGTGGCCGCCGGTGTAGTCGCGCTGCTCGTTGGTCGCCCAGTCCGCGATCGGCGTGCCGCCGACGTCCAGGTGCTGGTAGCCGGTGCCGTTCCAGCCGAACTGGTAGACCCTGGTGCGGTCGGCGTAGTACGCGGTGAACGGGCCGCCGGTCGCCTGCTGCTTGGTCATCGCGTTGTTG
The DNA here is from genome assembly GCF_025061645.1 of Umezawaea endophytica. GTDB lineage: Bacteria > Actinomycetota > Actinomycetes > Mycobacteriales > Pseudonocardiaceae > Umezawaea > Umezawaea endophytica. The sequence continues at coordinate 266,479 of NZ_JANYMP010000004.1, forward strand.
AAGAAGACGTTGCGCGGCCCCGAGGCGCCGGACCACTTGACGGCCTTCTGGCCCGCGCCCCACCAGATCGGGAACCAGTTGGAGGTGTCCGGCCCGCCGCCGCCCTCCTCACCGCAGTTGGCGCGGCAGTTCGCCGAGCGGTGCGCGTAGGGGACGCGGACCGTGTTCAGCTCGAACAGGTTGTTGCGCTCCCAGCCGCCGTGCAGGTTCAGGTCGGAGTCGAAGTCGTTGCCGATCACGACGTTGCCCGACGCGGACCACTGGAACGTGAAGTGCCGCAGCTCGCGGGAGGTGTTGCCCGCGTAGAGCGAGTCCCACACGCGCGAGCCGCGGAAGTACCCGTTGCCGCCCTTGCCCTTGTTCCACGAGCCCACCAGTTCGTTGTCCACGACCTGGAGGTTCTTGGCCTCCTCGGTGACGATCGGGTGCGACCCGGTCATCTCCGCCTTGACGCCGCGCACCCAGGAGTTGGCCGCCCACTTGAAGACGATGCCGTGCATCTCGGCCGCGGGCGCCATGTTGCCGTAGTTGTTCACCGAGTCGGCGCGGTCCAGCCCCGGCATCGCCTGGGTGAAGCCGAAGTCCTCGAAGCCGACGCCGACGACCGGGTCCACCAGCGGGGCGGCCTTCGAGTCGTAGGCGGCGCCGTCGATCGGCGCCGAACCGTCCGAGGTGGACGTGATCGGGACGTCGTACTCCAGCGGCTTGTCCACCGTGACGGTCTTGTTCGCCGCGTCGACGGCGGTCACCGTGAAGATCTGGGCCCGCATGTGCATGTTCAGCATCGGGAACGCCGTGCCGGTCGCCTTCTGCTGCTCGTAGAACTTGACCGAGTTCGCCGCGCGGACGTTGAGGAACGAGCCGACCGCCATCGCGGACGTGTTCGCGTTGGTCGCCAGGTAGACGGTCCGGTCGCCCTGCCTCGCGGCGTACGCGGTCTCACCCGGTTTCGCCCGCAGCTTCGCGCCGGACTTCCAGTGCACGTTCACCGTGCCCTCGAAGATGTCCTTGCGGTTGGCGGGAGCCGAGGCGTACGCGCTCGCGTAGGCCGGGTGCACCTCGCGCGACTGGACGCGGAACAGGCCGCGGCCCGGCCACAGCCAGCCGCCCTTGCCCTCGCCCGCGGTCATGCCGTCCTCGTCCCAGTCCGACCCGTCCTCGGTGAGGGTGTCGTACAGGGTGTTCGCGTCGGGCCGGTACACGATCCTCGTCGCCGCCGCGCCCGCTCCGCGGATGATCAGGTAGTCCGCGTCGACGTGCAGTTCGCGCGACACCGCCAACTCGCCCGCGGGCAGCGTGATCAGGCTCAGCTTCCCGTAGCCCGCGGACGGCGAGCAGGTCGACTTGATCGAGTCGATGGCCGACTGGATGCCCGCGGAGTCGTCCACGCCGTCGTCCGGGCGGACGCCGAACTGGCCCGCGAGTTCCGCCGCGGTGATCCGGCAGGCCTCGGCGGGGTTGGTCTCCGCTGCTCCGGGGAGGTTCTGGCCACCCCGGTACCCGGCCCTGCTCCAGTCGTACAGGCCGCTCACGGGGGCCCGGCGGTTGTCCGCCGAGGTGTTCAGCCCGGTGAGCGCACCGGCTCCGGGCGCGGCGCCCGCGGCGTTCACCAGGACGACCCCGGCCGCGGCGAGCGAGCCCACCAACCCGAGCACGGCGGCTCGGCGCAGGCGATGACTTCGGGACACACGTGCCTCCAAGGAGGGAGATGTCGGACCTCGGACGTGTGGCGGCTCACATCGTGGAGTTGCAGTGTGGGGAGCGCTCGACGCTCCGGTCAATGATTGCGCGGAAATTCGCGACGAGTTCAAGTACGCGAATGGTCAGGTATGTGAAATAGGTAAATCGAGGTGGTCTAACTAGCTTATTGCTACGCCATTCAAATTGGTGAAAGAGCAGGTGAGAACCGGTTTCTACCTGCAGGCATAGGTAGTAGAACGGGAAATGTGGTCTATTTCCCGTGGTTAGGTGAAGGTGTTCTCAGCTCGGGCGTGCGATGACCGTGATGAAGAAGTCGTCGATCTGCCGAACGGCGGCGACGAACGCGTCGAAGTCGACCGGTTTCGTCACGTACGCGTTCGCGTGGAGCTGGTAGCTGCGCAGCACGTCCTCGTCGGCGCCGGACGTCGTCAGCACGACCACCGGGATGCGGCGGAGGTCCTCGTCCTCCTTGATCTCGGCGAGGACCTCGTGGCCGTTCATCCTGGGGAGGTTGAGGTCCAGCAGGATCAGGTCCGGCCGGGGCGCCTCCGCGTGCACGCCCTCGTGGCGCAGGAACTCCAGCGCCTCGACGCCGTCGCGCACCCGGTGCAGGCGGTTGGCCACCTTGTGGCGCTCGAACGCCTCCACGGTGATGAGGGCGTCACCCGCGTCGTCCTCGACCAGGAGGACGTCGATCGCCGATGCTGCGGAAACCATCACGGCGCAGTCCATTCCAGGGGTGCGGCACGGGCCCTGTGCGCCATCGTGCCACGTCGGGGCGGACGGCGAAGGGGGCGGTTCACCCCTGGTCGGCGTTCGTCCCCCGCGGGCGGGCCCGCTTCAGCTCCTCGTTGACCCGCAGCGCCTCGGTGAGCTGGTCCTCCAGGACGACGATCCGGTACGCCGCGTCGACCGCGGTGCCCTGGTCCACGAGTTCCCTGACCCGCCCCGCGAGCTTCAACTGGTAGCGGGAGTAGCGGCGGTGGCCGCCCTCGGACCGCTGGGGGGCGATCAGCCCGGCGTTGTCGAGGCTGCGCAGGAACACCTGCGTCACGCCGAGGATCTCGGCGGCCCGGCCCATCGAGTAGGCGGGGTAGTCGTCGTCCTCGAACCTGCTCTCCGCGCTGGGATCGGGTGTGGGGTCCACGGGTCCTTCCGGGTCGCGCGAGCGGTACTTCGCGTCGCTGGTGAACAAACTCTATGCTTGGCGCGCATCAATGTCTACCATCTCCACTGGAGATTTTCGGGACGCGGGCCGCCGGGTCCGCCCGGACGAGGAGAGGTCGTCATGCGCACGGTCCCCGGACAGGACTCCGACGCGGATCTTCCGCGCTTGCGCGTGCACCACCAGGAAGCGCGGGGCGCGGTGGTGGTCGCGGTCGTGGGCGACGTCGACATGAACACGGTGCCGGAACTGGAGGATCGGCTCGTCGCGGTCGGGCGGCCGGAAGTGCCGCTGGTCCTCGACCTGACGGGGGTGACGTTCCTCGACTCGACCGGCCTCAGCGCGCTCGTGCGCTGCCACCAGCGGGGGCTCGGCGGCGGCGGGTTCCGCCTCGTGGTGGCGAGCCGCGCGGTGGCCCGGCCGCTCTCGCTCACCGCGCTGGACGGCCTGTTGGACATCTACCCGACGGTGGACGCCGCGCTGGCGGCCTGACCGGGGGTCTGCGTGCGGGCCGCGAGTCCACAGTGGAGGATGAGGTGGTGGCAGTCTGCGGCCGTTCGCCATCCGCGGCCGCGCCGCCACTCGCCGCGCGCACGCCTTGTCCTCGAACAGGACCAGACCTGTCGGGGCAGTGGTCCAGTCCGTCGCCGAACTCGCTGGACCTTGCCCGCTGGGCAAGATCGACCGAGAACGGGTCGCGGTTTGGTAACCTGTGAACACCCGGTTGTCACGGGGTGACGTGCCGTGGGTGGCGAGGAGGCCGGTAGTTGACGGACAGCGGTGTCGCGCGGGTGCGCTTCACCGTGCTGGGGCCGGTCCGGGCGTGGCGCGACGACGTCGAGATCGACCTCGGGGCACCGCAGCAGCGCCTCGTCCTGGCCTTCCTGCTCGCGGGCGGTGGCAGGCCGGTGAGCCTCGGCGAACTGGTCGACCTGATGTGGGACGAGAGCGCCCCGACCAGCGCTGTCAACGTGGTGCACCGGTCCGTCGGGCTGCTGCGCCGGATGCTGGAGCCGGGGCTGCCGCCGCGAGCGGCCGGGACGTGGCTGCTCCGCAAGGCGGGCGGCTACCAGCTCGGCGTCGACGAGGGGTCGCTCGACCTGCTGCGGTTCCGCGCGCTGGCCGCCGAGGCGGGCCGCCTGGTCTCCTCCGGTGACCACGCCGGCGCGGTGCCGGTGTTCGCGGAGGCGCTGACGCTGTGGCGGGGCCGGTGCGCCGACGGTCTGGACGTGGGGTCGCGGGCCGCCGCGCTGTTCACCGCGATCGACAACGAACGGCTCGCGCTGGCCAGGGACGCCGCCGAGATCGCGCGCGAAGCCGGGATGGCGGAGGAACTGCTGCCCGCGCTGCGGGCCGTGGCGGCCCAGGCCAGGTTGGACGAAGCGCTCCAGGCGCAGGTGATGCTGCTGCTCGCGGCGGCGGGCCACCAGGCCGAGGCGTTGGGCATCTACCAGGTCGTGCGCACGCACCTGTCCGACGAGCTGGGCATCGGGCCCGGTCCGGCGCTGCGCGAGGCGCACCACCGGGTACTGGCGCAGGAGGTCGTGCCCGACCAGCCGGAGCACGTGCGGCCCGAGACGCCGCCCGTGTTCCGCGCGGGCCTGCGCCCGGCGCAACTGCCGTCGGACCTGCCCGCGTTCACCGGCCGCCGCGCGGTGCTGGCCGAGCTGAGCGCGCTGGCGTCCGTGGACCCGACCACCTCGGGGTCCACGGTGATCTGCGCGATCGACGGGATGCCGGGCACCGGGAAGACCACCCTGGCGGTGCGGCTCGCGCACTCGCTGGCCGACCGGTACCCCGACGGGCAGCTCTACGTGAACCTGCGCGGGTTCGACCTCAGCGGTGAGGTGATGGACCCCGCCGAGGCGCTGCGCGGGTTTCTCGGCGCGCTCGACGTGCTCCAGACGCGGATGCCGTCCACCGTGGACGAGCAGGCGGGCCTGTACCGCAGCCTCACGGCGGGCAAGCGGATGCTCGTGGTGCTGGACAACGCGCGCGACGCGAACCAGGTCCGCCCGCTGCTGCCGGGGTCGGCGAGCTGCCTGGTGATCGTCACCAGCCGCGACCGGCTGACCGGGCTGATGGCGACCGACGGGGCGCACCTCGTGTCGCTCGACGTGCTCTCGCCGGAGGAGGCCAGGGAGAACCTGGTGCGCCGGATCGGCGCCCGCCGGGTCGGGGCGGAACCGCGGGCGGTCGACGACGTCGTCCGGTTCTGCGCGGGCCTGCCGCTCGCGCTCAGCCTCGTCGCCGCGCGGGCCGCCGCCCACCCCGGCTTCCCGCTGGCCGCCATCGCCGACGAGCTGAAGGACACCGAGGGCAGCCTGGACGCCTTCGGCGACGGCAGCAGCGGTGACGTGCGGACCGTCTTCTCGTGGTCCTACCGGATGCTCGGCGACCGCGCCGCGCGGCTGTTCCGCCTGCTGTCGCCGCACATCGGACCGGACATCTCGCTCGCCGCCGCCGCCAGCCTGCTCGGCGCGGACGTCAAGGAGACCCGCGGCCTGCTGGTCGAACTCGTCCGCGGCAGGCTGGTCACCGAGCACGTGCCGCGCCGGTTCGCCGCCCACGAGCTGATCCAGGTCTACGCCGCCGAGCTGAGCCGGGACCTGGACTCCGACGCCGACCGCGCCGCGGCGCTGGACCGGCTGCTCGACCACTACCGGCAGACCGCGCACCGGGCCAATCTGCTGCTCAAACCGAGGATGGTGCCCGAGCCGCCCGCCGAGCCGCTGCCCGGCGTGCGACCGGAGGTCGTCGAGGACGACGAGCAGGCCACCCGGTGGATGACCGCGGAGCACCAGGTCCTCACGGCCGCCGTCCGGTACGCCGTCGCGAACGGCCGCCCCGCCTACGCCAGGGGTCTCGCGCTGTCGATGCAGCAGCACTTCCAGTACCAGGGCCTGTGGCACGAGTGGGACGCGACGATGTCCGCCGTGGTCGCCGCGTCCGAGATCGAGGGCGACCCGCTGGGCCGCGCGCTCGCGATGCGCAGCCTGGCGGGCGCGCGCCACTACCTCGGCCGTCCCGCCGAGGCCGTGGCGCTGCTGAACCGCACCCAGGAGATCTTCCGCGACCTCGGCCTGAACTACGAGCAGGCCCACGTGCACAGCGGGCTCGGGTCCATCCTCGCCCGCGGCAACAAGTTCGCGGAGTCCGCCCACCACCACGAGCGGGCCCACGCGCTCTACCTGGAGGCGGGCGACCTGTACGGCCAGGCGAACTCGTTGCAGGGCATCGCCTGGGCGCGCGGCCACCTCGGGGACCACGTCGACGCCGTCTCGCTCAGCAGGCAGGCCATGACCGTCTTCCGGGAGTTGGGCGACGGCAACGGCGAGGGCAACTGCTGGGTCGTGCTCGCCGAGTCGTACCGGCTGCGCGGTCGCTACGACCGGGCCATCGCCTACCGGGAGCGGGCCATCGCGCTGTACCGCAAGGCGAACATCCCGGTGTACGAGGCCGAGGAACTGATGGAGCTGGGCGACACCATGATGGAGGCGGGAGACCGGTCGGGCGCGCGGGAGTCGTGGCTGCGGGCGTTGGCGATCCTGGAGGAGCTCAAGCTCCCCGCCACGCAGCAGATCACCGACCGGCTGCTGGGCCTGGACCACGCGCGGCAACCCGCGGGCTGACGCGCCGCGCGGTCAGTGGGACTTGGGCTCGTGGCAGCTACCCTCACCGGTCGGGCCTTCGACGAAGACCCGGACGTGGCCGGGGGTGAGGTCGCCCAGCACGCACGTGCGGGTCCCGAGCGTCGCGTTGTAGTAGATCATCGGCGGTTGCCCGTCGAAGCGCTGCTCGACCAGTTCGACCATGGTGTCGGCGGGCAGACCCGCGTCGACCAGGGCCTTGCGGGCGCTGTCGGTGGTGAAGTCGCCCTTGGCGCACAGCGCTTCCAACAGCGGGAGGACCTTGTCCGCGGCTTCGACGCCTCGTGCTCGCTCGTCCGGCGTGAGCGGGCGCCGCTGCTTCCAGGCGTTGTTCTCCGCCTGGTGCGGTGCGACGTCCGGCGCGGGCCTGCCGGTGCCCGCGGTGGTGGGCGCCGGGGTAGTGGGTGTCGCGGCTGGTGGGGCGGTGACATCGCCGGGGCAGGTGGTCGGGGTCGTCGGAACCCAGGTCGGGGCCGCGGACCTGCTGACGCTCAGCACAGGCCCGTCACCACCGCCGTCGGACGCCACGGGGGTGCGGCTCGCGCACCCGGAGGCCAGCAGGAGCGCGGCGCAGAGGACCAGCGTTCGGCTCGCGGTGATCGACATGGCCCCGACTGTGGCACGGCGACGCGGTCCCCCGGAGGAGAACGGGAACTTCCGCGCTACGCGGGGTAGGCCGCCGTGCGGAGGAACGCGACGTCCTCGGTGCCGACCTCGCGGCCGGACTCGTCGACGAAACCGACGTGGGCGGGGCGGTCGCTGTCGCGCACCCGGCGTTCGATCGTGGGTCCGTTCTCGTGCGGGACGTGGCGGTCGCCCCACTGCTGGAGTGCGCCGATCACCAGCTTCAGCTCCCGGCCCGCGTCGGTGAGGTGGTAGGCGTCCCGCGGCCTGCTGCCCGGCTCCTGGTAGGGCTCGCGGGTCATCACGCCGTACTCCACCAGCGTCGCCAGTCGCGCGGTGAGGACGTCCGGCGCGATCCCCAGCGAGTCCTTGAACTGCGCGAACCGGGTGGAGCCCGAGAGGGCGTCGCGCAGGATCAGGAACGTCCAGCGCTCGCCGAGCACACCGAGACTGCGCGCGATCGAGCACGTGGAGTCCAGCATCTTCGGGGTCGCCATGAGACCCATCCTACACCTGGGTTGCGCTTTCCAATCCAGGTGCTAAGTTGGAAAAACCAACTCAGACTGGAGTCGTCATGGATCTCGCAGGCCGCACCGCACTCGTCACCGGCGCCAACCGCGGACTCGGCAGGCACCTCGCCGAGCAGCTCCTCGAGCGGGGGGCCACGGTCTACGCGGGTGCCCGCAACCCGGCGTCCGTCGACCTCCCCGGAGCCATCCCGATCGCGCTCGACGTGACCGACCCGGAGTCGATCGCCGCCGCCGCGCGCGCCATCAAGGGGTTGTCCGTGCTGGTCAACAACGCGGGCTCGTCCACGGGGGCCTCGGTGGTCGTGGGCCCGCTGGAGGACGTCCGGCGGGAGATGGACGTCCACTACTTCGGCACCCTCGCGGTGACCAGGGCGTTCGCCCCGCAGCTCGCCGAGCACGAGACCAGCGCCGTGCTGAACGTGCTCTCGGTCCTGTCCTGGGTCAGCGGCCCGACGGTCTCCGCCTACGCGGCGGCGAAGTCGGCCGAGTGGTCGCTCACCAACGCGCTGCGCAACGAGCTGGCGGCACAGGGGACGCAGGTCACCGGGCTGCACGTCGGGTACATGGACACCGACATGGCCGCGCACGTCACCGGCGCCAAGAGCGACCCGGCGGCCGTCGCCGAGCAGGCGCTGGACGGCGTCGCGGCGGGTGAGCCCGAGGTGCTGGCCGACACGCTGAGCCGTCACGTCCAGCGGAACCTGGCGGGCGGCGTCGCCGCGCTCTACCCCCTGACCGCCTGACCGTCGAACTCGTCCCGCGCCTCCAGCACCTCCGGGATGTGCTCCTCCGCCCAGCGGGCGAGCGCCTCCAGCGGACCGTGCAGCGTGTGGCCGAGCGGCGTCAGCTCGTACTCGACCCTGGGCGGCACCTCGGCGTAGGCGGTGCGCCGCAGCAGCCCGTCGCGTTCGAGGTCGCGCAGCGTCGAGGTGAGGACCTTGCCACTGATGCCGTCCAGGGCCTCGCGGATCCCGCCGAACCGCTGGGGCCCGTCGGCCAGGGTGATCACGATCATCGCGGTCCACTTGTTCGCGATGCGGGCCAGCGACGTGCGCGACGGGCACGTCCGGGACAGCACGTCCCACTTCGGTGACATAGGTCGCACCCGTCCATTGGTTACCTTGAGGTAATTGATTACCGAAAGGAACCATAGCTCCCTGCAACGACAACAGGGAGGCACCACATGTCCGATTCGACCACCGCCGTCGTCCGGCAGTACTTCGACGCGCTCGCCGCGGGCGACCTCGACACCGTCGGGGCGCTGCTGGCGCCGGACGTCGTCTGGCACCAGCCGGGCGCGAACCGCTTCTCCGGCGAGCGGTCCGGCTCTGGCGAGGTGTTCGCCATGATCGGCGGGATGGTGGAGATCAGCCGCGGCACCTTCCGGATCGACCGGGTCGACCACGTCATGGGCAACGGCGACCTGGTCGCCGCGACCATCCACTTCGTGGCCGAACGGGACGGCGCGTCGCTCGCGCTCGACGGCGTCGACCTGCTGCGGGTCGTCGACGGCGTGATCGTGGAGGTGTGGCTGTTCGGTGCCGACCAGGACGCCGAGGACGCCTTCTGGGGCAGGTGATGTGCCGGTTCCGGACCCGCGTCGGATGATGGTGTCCGTCGTGCGGGGAGGTCCGAGCTGAACACCGTCGTGTCCGTGGTGCTGCTGGTGGCGGTACTGGCGTTCGCCGTCGTCCGGCCTCGGGGCTGGCCGGAGGCCGTGGCCGCGGTTCCGGCCGCGCTGGTCGTGCTGGCCACCGGGGCCATCTCGGTGCCGCACGCGGTCGCGGAGGTCGAACGGCTGGCGCCGGTCGTCGCCTTCCTCGCCGCGGTGCTGGTGCTCGCCCGGCTGTGCGCGGACGAGGGGCTGTTCGAGGCGGCCGGGTCGCTCATGGCCCGGCTGTGCTCGGGCAGCCCGAAGCGCCTGCTGGGGTCGGTGTTCGGCGTGGCGGCGGCGATCACGGCCGTGCTCAGCCTGGACGCCACGGTCGTGCTGCTGACGCCCGTGGTGTTCGCCACCGCCTCCCGCCTGGGCGCCCGGCCGAAGCCGCACGTGTACGCGTGCACGCACCTGGCCAACTCGGCGTCGCTGCTGCTCCCGGTGTCGAACCTGACCAACCTGCTGGCGTTCACCGCGGCGGGCATCTCGTTCACCCGGTTCGCCGGGCTCATGGCGCTGCCGTGGCTCGCGGCCATCGCCGTGGAGTACGCGGTGTTCCGGCTGTTCTTCGCCTCCGACCTCGCGGCGGGCGCGGACGCCGGACTGCCGGTGCCCCCGCGGAAGGCGCCGACGTTCGTGCTCGTCGTGCTGGGACTGACCCTGGTCGGGTTCGCCGTCACCTCACCGCTGGGCGTCGACCCGGCGTGGGCGGCGTTCGGCGGGGCGCTGGTGCTGGGCGTGCGAGCCCTCGTGCGCCGCACGACCACCCCCCGCGCGCTGTTCGGGTCCACGAGCGTCCCGTTCCTGGTGTTCGTGCTGGCACTGGGGGTCGTGGTCCGCGCGGTCGTCGACAACGGCCTGTCCGACGCCGTCGGCCACCTCATCCCGACCGGGAGCACGCTGCTCGCGCTGCTCGGGTTGGCCGCCGTCGCCGCAGTGCTCGCGAACCTGATCAACAACCTGCCCGCGGTGCTGGTGCTGCTCCCGCTGGCGGCCTCCGGCGGGACCGGCGCCGTGCTGGCGGTGCTCATCGGGGTGAACATCGGCCCCAACCTGACCTACGTCGGATCGCTGGCGACCCTGCTGTGGCGCCGGATCCTGCACCAGCACGACACCAGCGCGGACCTCGGCGAGTTCACCAGGCTCGGCCTGCTCACCGTGCCGGTGTCGCTCGTGCTCGCCGTTCTGGGACTGTGGGCGGGTCTGACCGTGATCGGAGGCTGATGTGGACGTCGTCGTCTGGATCGTCGAAGGCACCTGGCGGGCCTGCGCGCACGCCGCGCGGACGTTCGCCCCGCCGTCGTCGAGGATCGTGCTGCTGCACGTCACGGCACCGGACGTACCCGGTGCGGCGCACGGGGCGTTCGCGGGCCTGCTCGGCCGCGGCCACCCCGAACGCGATCCCGGCCACCAGGTGGAGGAGTTGGCGGAGGTCGCCGCGCAGCACCTGCTCGCCGTGGCCGCCGCCGAACTGGACCTGCCCGCCACCGCGGTGAACCGCCACGGCCGCCCGGAGGAGGAGGTGATCGCCGCCGCGGAGGGCGCGGGCCTGCTGATCATCGCCCGCGACGGCGACCGCACCCGCCTCGGCCCGAAGAGCCTCGGCCACGCCACCCGCTTCGTCGTCGACCACGCCCCGTGCCCGGTGCTGCTGGTGTGGCCGGAACAGGCGCCCGGCATCGCGTCGATCCCACCGCCACCCCGGTAAAACGCGTGCGCTCCCGCGGTCGTGGCGGGACGATCCCGGCGTGAAGACCTCCGACCCGCGCGGCGACGAGCTGCTGGAGCACCTGCTCGCGGCCGAGTCGCCCGACGTCCTCGCCTCGGCGTCGGCGAGCACCTGGCTCGCGGTGGACGAAGCCGTCCGCTACTGCCAGTGGGACCAGCCGACCTTGGCGGACGTGCTGGAGGCGCGGCGCGCGACCGGTCGGGCCGGTGCGTTGGACCGGGTGCTGGCGGCGTGCGACCGGCGCGGGTGGGCGCGCGAGGCGGCGGTCGTGGACATCGTGGAACGCGGGGAGTCGCCGCAGGCGCTGGCGTTGCGGGCTGCGGACCGGGTGCCGAAGGTCCGCGACCGGGCGCGGGCCGCGTGCGAACCGCTGCTGGACAGCCCGTCGGTGGTCGAGGTGGCGCCGGTGGCGTTCGCGCTGCGGGACCACCCCCTCGGGGCGTGGCTCGCCGAACGAGTGGAGTCCGCGCTGCGCTCGGCGACGCCCGCCGTGCTCGCGGTCGCGCGGGAGGCCGCCGACGTGCCGGCCCGCCGCTTCGCCTACGACGTGGCGCTGGAGCGGGGGATCCTCGACCTGGATGCGGTGCTGCGCGGGGCGTTGCGCGGCGAGGACCGGCCGATCCGCGTCCGGTGCGCGGAGGCCGCGACGCGGCTCGCCGCCGACGTCGACGACGTGCGCGTGCTCCTGACCTGCCGGGCCGCCTGCGTGCGGGCCGCCGCCGTGCGCGCGATCGGGCAGGAGGAGCACGCGGTGGCGGCGTTGACCGATCGCAGCGCGCGGGTCCGGACCGTCGCCCGGAGCCTGGTCGACGACCCGGCCGCGCACTGCCGGGCCCGGCTGCCGGAGGCGCTGCTCGGCCTGGGGGAGACCGGGGTCCCGGCCGACGCCGACCTGGTGCGGCCGTGGCTGGCGCACCCGAGTTCGCGGGTCCGCGCGGACGCGGTCCACGCGCTGCTGCGGTTGGGCGCGGTGGACGTGACCCGCTTCGAGGCGATGCTGACCGACCCGTCGGGGGCCGTCACCCGTGCCGTGACGCGGGCGCTGCGCCGTCACGCCGAGGCACTCGACCAGGACCGCCTGGTGGACCTGCTGCTGTCCGACGCCCGGAACGTGCGGACGGCGGCATACCGCCTGCTGGTGGCGAGCGACGCCTGGCACCGCCTGCTGGCCGATCTCGTGCTGGTGGCCCGCGACCCCGAACGGCGGGTGCGCGCGGCGGCGGACCTGCGGGTCTGGCTCTCGGACGCGCGGCAGACGGCGTCCCCGCCGCCGAACGCGGCCGACCTGCGTCGGGCGCTGGGCGCGGCCGAGCCGTGGCTCGATCCGGTGCTGCTGGAGGAGTTGGCGGCCGTCAGCGGATGACCTCCTCGATCAGCGCGTTCACCTCGACCGGGTTCTCCAGTGCGGCGAGGTGGGCGGTGTCGTCGAGCACGACGAACCGGGCGCCGGGGATCGCGTCGGCCATGACGCGGGTCTCGGCGACGGGGAACGTGGCGTCCTCGATGCCCGCGACCACGACGACCTTCGCCCGGATCTCGGCGGCCAGCGCGCGCTGGTCGGGGCGGCGCGGCACGACGCTCGTGACGGCCCAGCGGGCGGAGGCGATGTCGACCCGGCCGAGAGCGGCCCTGATCGTCTCGACCACCTGGGGGCGTTCGGCCTTGGTGGTCGGGCCGACGAACGCGTCGACGCACGGTCCCACCAGCGGCCCGCGGATGCCGCCCGCCAAGCGGGCCGCGCGGGTCAGGAGACCGAACTCGACCTTCTGCCGGAAGGGCGCGCGGGACACCGTGCAGTTCATCAGCACGGCCGTGCGGACGCGGTCCGGGAACCGGGCGGCGAAGGTGGCGCCGATCATCCCGCCCCACGAGTTGCCGACGTAGTCGGCGTCGGCCGCGCCGACGTGGTCGAGGACCTGCGCGACGACGTGCGCGCACTCGGAGAACTCGAACAGGCGGGTCAGCGGTTCGCTGCCGCCGTGACCCGGCGGGTCGACCAGCACGACCCGGTGGGTGGCCGCGAAGTGCTCCGCCTGCGCCGCCCACATGGTCCCGTCCATCAGCAGGCTGGGCCAGAACACGATCACCGGTCCGGCACCGCCGACCCGGATCCGGATGCGGCCCAGCACCGTCGGCACGTCCTGCTCCACGAGTTCCACCAGCGGAGCATCGTTGATTCCACGCCGACAGGCAACGGGGGCGGGCCCGTGAGCCCGCCCCCGAGGGGTCTACTCCACGACCACCTGGAACTCGACACCGCCGATGTCGCCGGTCTCGTCGAACTGCGCGACGTGCTGCACGAACTCGCCGCGCTGCTCACCGGTGAACAGCAGCTTCGTCTCGAACCGCTCACCGGGGCCGACCAGCAGCCCCGAGATCCGGCTCTGCCTCGGGTCGGCCACCAGCAGCGAGGTCTCGCCGACCTGCTTGACACCGACGCCCTGGCCGCCGCCCTGCTTCCACCGCTCGAACAGCCTCGGACCGAGGTCGACCACCAGCGTGCCCGCGCCGATGAACGGCTTGGCCGGGCTGGTGAACACGAGGTCCGTCTTGATCCGCTCGAGGGTGCCGTTGCCGACGGTGAACGGCGCGGTGCCGACCTGGCCCGGCTTCACCCGGATCGAGTCCACGTTGCGCCAGGCGATGTTGTTGTTGTTCTTGGCGTTGAGCACCGTGTTGGACACCTCGGCGAACGTCATCGGGTCCGTCGCCGACACCCACCGCGCGAGCAGGCAGAAGTGACCCGGCCCCGGCACGTTCACCCACGGGATCTTCACGACCGTGGCGCCCGCGGGCACCGAGAGGCTCTGCTGCCCGATCGCCGTCCAGTCACCGCCGGTGGCCGCGTTCCACACCGCCGCGCCGCCCTGCGCGGTGTAGTAGACCTTCAGCGTCCCGAGTCCGGGACCACTGCCGTACGGGCCGGGGTTGTGCAGTTTGACGTGCACGTAGCTGGTCGACCCGACCACCGGCTGGCTGCCGGGGCAGTCCGCCGCCGTCGGGCACACCTTGATGTCCGGGCTGCTCCACACCGATCCGCTCGGGTTGGGTTCGACCCCGGTGTCGGACGCTTGGTCGTGCATGAACACGTCCGTCTGGCGGCAGTCGCTCAGGAACCGCTGGATCGCCGTGGCGGTCCCGGTGCCGTCGGGTTGCGCCTGCACGTACGTGCCGCCGGTCGTCGTCGCGTAGTTCTGCATGATCGGCGTGATCGTCGGGGTGTAGGCCGCCGACGTGGGCACGTAGACGGCGGAGATCTTGATGCCCGCGCCGAGCGCCTCGGTCGCGCGCGTCGCCGCGTTCACGTCGTCCGTGCCCGCGGTGTAGGTGTCGTCGAACCCGCCCGGCCGCGCGTCGGTCACGAGCACGACGAACTTCGTCGCGTTCGACCGCCACACCCCGGAGAAGTTCCCGGCCTGCGGCCGCCCGAGCGCGGGCAACCGGTTGACGACCGTGTTCACCGCCTCGTCGGACGCCTCCGGCTCAGCACCACCACCGCCGGCGGCCAGCACGTTCGTCACGTAGTTCGTGACCGGCCCCGCGTTGCCCGGCGCGAGGTCGTTCACCACGGTGATGTCGTCCTTGAACGTCACCAGCCCCAACTGGTAGTCACCGCCCGACGCCGCCACGACGTCGCTGACGATGCTGTTGATGCCGGTCTTGATGTTGGCGATCGTGCCGCCCATGCTGCCGGTGTCGTCCAGGACGAACGCCACGTCCAGCGGACCGCACCGGGTGGCCGCCGCCGCACCGGGGGCCGCCGTGGTGACAGGGGTCGAGACGACAGAGCCCAGCACGGCCACCACCGAGCAGGCCAGCGCGCCGAGAACGCGCCGTCGTCCACGTTGACGAACGGAATCCATCAGACCATCTCTTCTCACTCGGGCGACCGGGTGCAAGGCCCGCTTCGCTGCTCCGAACGCGATCGTTGCGATCACGTGAGGCGGATGGGGGAGGAGAGGGGGAAATACGGTGAATACGGTTTTGGGCATTGGTTTCGGGAATGGTATAGCCCGGAATTGTGGATGAACGGACCGTTCGGCCTATCGCATTCGTTCGCGTTGTCAGATGTTCGGTCACCAGAGCTGTTGTGGCGGCCGTCGGTGCCATCCCGACGGCCGCCACCACGGCCAAGGCGACCGTGCCTGTCCCGTGGAGAAGAATCCGGGTGCTTGTCGCCCTATTTCAGTGGCGGCCACGGCATTCGGGGGACTTCTGGTGGGCTGAACGTGGCCAGATTTGCCCAGTCCAAACGAAATGGGCACGGCGGGTCGCGAAAGTGGATGATTCTTTCGCCTTGGAGAGGTATTGATTCATCCGAAGGTCCATCGCCCCGGTCGACCCGTGGTGATCGCCGTCATCCGGGGTGCGTTCGCCTGGCACCGGGACCAGGCTCAGCGCCTGGGTCTGGCCAGTGCGTAGGTGGTCGTGCCGACCACGCCCAGCACGCCCGCCGTCCACGCGGCCGGGGTGTTGTCCGGGGCCTGGAACAGCCACGTCGCCACGTGCACCGGTACCTCGTCCGAGCGCGGGATGAAGAAGGAGATGGCGAACCAGCCCAGTGGGAGGGTCCAGGCGTGTTGGCCGCCGAACGCGGCCGCCGCGAGTGCGGCCAGGCCTGCGAGGCCCGCGCCGGCGCGGAGCACGAAGGCGGCTGGGGCCAGGTCGGTGGTGAAGGCCAGGAGTAGGGCGCTCGCGACCGCGGCGATGAGGACCACGTGCGCCACACGGCGGGGGAACCAGCGGATGGCGGCCGTGCGGTCCAGGTGGGGGTCCTGGCCGGTGAGGCCGATGGCCAGCACGCCCACGGCCGACACCACGGA
The DNA here is from genome assembly GCF_025061645.1 of Umezawaea endophytica. Lineage (GTDB taxonomy): Bacteria > Actinomycetota > Actinomycetes > Mycobacteriales > Pseudonocardiaceae > Umezawaea > Umezawaea endophytica. Next base: position 282,358 of record NZ_JANYMP010000004.1, read on the forward strand.
CAGCGCGGCCATGGCGGGGTTCGGGGGGTCGGTGATGGCCCACACGGCGAACGTGGTGACCAGGGCCGACGCCAGTGCCACGGGGATCTGGCGGGAGCGGGCGTAGAGGGTCAGCCACCTCATCGGGTCAGCGCCTCCAACTGGTCGCCCTCGCACGAGACGCCGATCTCGCGGGCGGCTTGGACGCGGGCGAGCTGGTCGGGTTCCGGCAGGGCGCGGAAGGTGTTCCACGTCCGTTCGGCCTCCGGCATCGACCCGGTGTTGAGGTAGGAGGACCTCGCCAGGGGCTTCAGCTCGCCGGTGAAGTACGCCGCGGTCACCAGGCGGGCCGTGTGCTCGCGCTGCACGCTCTCGCCCGCGGTGTTGAAGCTGTAGCACGACGGGACGCCCGCGCCCGCCACGAGGAGGCGGGTGAGGTCGGCGGCGGGGAGCTGGTTCGCCCGCACCGTCTCGAACACGACGGTCACGGCGTCCGCGGTGCGGGGCCGTCCGGTGAGGTCCGGGACCTCACCGGTGAACTCACGGACGGTGGTCGGCGGGTCGGGGAGCTTCGCCAGCATCCGCAGCGCCTCGGTGCCGGGGCCGGTCAGCGAGGCCAGCCGCGCCTCCTGCATCCGCGACACGCACACCGGGCCGTCGCACACCTGCTCCATGGCGGCGGTGTCGACGACGTAGGTGGTCGCCGGGGTGGACGGCAGCACGGCGAGCGCGAGCGCGACTCCCAGCGCCACCGGCACCAGGGCGGCCAGCCGGGTGCGCAGGGTGGTGGCGACCATCAGCAGGATACCGGTCGCCGCCAGACCGGCCAGCCAGAGGGCCTGGCCCGCGGTCGCGGCGGTGGAGACCGTGGTGAACACGCTCTTCATCGAGAACAGGGCGGGGGAGAGCAGCGCGACCTGGTTGGGGATGCCGTTCCCCTCGATCGACAGCGGGATCGTCACCACCAGGGCGACCACGAACAGCAGCGGCGGGACCAGCGGCGACGGGATCGCCCGAGAGACGCCCATGCCGAACCACGCCCCAGCGACCAGGCCGAGCACGCCCACGAGGGTCGCGGGCAGCCAGGAGAAGGAGACGTAGCCGCCGCCCGCGACCGCCTGCACGCCGCCGAAGGCGAACAGCACCGCGTACGCGAGGGTCAGCGCCAGGCCGATCGCGAAGCCGGTCTGGGCGACCCGGTGCAGCGCGGGCCGCGGGGTGGAGCCGAGCAGCTCGGTCATGCCCGACCGGTGGTCGCGCAGGCCCTGGATCGCGCCCGCGCCGATCGCCAGCGGCCACAGGAACACCAGCATGAACCGCACCCAGTGGGAGGTCGTGGTGAGCTGCTCGGTCCACGCGACCGTGCCCTTCGTCCACGGCGCGCTGAACAGGTAGAACATGCCGAGCGCGACCAGCACGACGATCGCGCTGATCCACAGCGCCACGGAGCGCCGCAGTTCGACACCGAGGATCCGCCGGTTCACCAGCTACCCCTTCCCTGGTTGAGGAGCGCGGTGTAGCCGCGTTCGATGGGGCTGTCGCCGACGTGCTCGGACGTCCCGGCGGCGGCCAGTTGGGCGGGTGTGCCCTGGAAGACGAGCTTGCCGTCGGCGAACAGCACGACGTCGGTGCACGCGGCGGCGACATCCTCGACCAGGTGGGTCGAGACGACGACGCAGCTCTCGGTGCCGAGTTCCTGGAGGAGTTCGCGGAAGCTCAGCCGCTGCGCCGGGTCGAGACCGGCCGTCGGCTCGTCGAACAGGAGGATCGTCGGGTCGTTGACGATCGCCTGCGCGATCCCGGCCCGCCGCACCATGCCCCCGGACAGCGTCTTCATCCGGTCGTCGGCGCGGTCGGCGAGACCGACCCGCTCGACGGCCCGCTGCACCGCGGCCGGGATGTCCCGCTTCGGCATCTCCTTGAGCCACGCCATGTACTCGACGAACTCGCGGACCGTGAAGCGCTTGTAGTACCCGAACTCCTGGGGCAGGTACCCGATCCGGCGGCGCAGCTCGCGCTGGTCGGCACGTCCCCCGACGGCCGTGCCGAGCAGGTCGAGCGCGCCACCGGCCGGGCGGAGCACCGTCGCCAGTGCTCGGATCAGGGTGGTCTTGCCCGCGCCGTTCGGCCCGAGCAGCCCGTGCACGCCGGTGCCGAGCGACAGGTCGAGCCCGTCGACGGCGACCTTGCGCGCGCCGGCGCGGACCACCAGCCCGGATGCTTTGATCTCCCACGCGTAGGTCGTGGGTGCGGTGTCCACCGCGTTGGTCATCTTGTTCCCCTTCATCGGTGTGCGCCCAGGTCCGCGTAGGCGCCCCTGCGGACGGCCACGACGAGTGCCCCGAGCACGAAGAGCGCGCCCCACACGGGAAGTCCGTTGTGGTGCAGGGCGAAGGACGGTTGCGCCATGGCCACGCTCGGCGCGATGATCACGGCGGCCCACACCGCGATCAGGCCCGCGGCGGCGCGGGTGACGCCGACCAGGCCGCCGAGCGCGAGCGTGCCGGTGGTGAAGGCCAGGCACGGCAGCAGCCAGAGTGCGGTGGACGTGCCCGAGCCCGCGAACAGCAGCGTCGGGATCACCACCAGCAGCACCGACACCGTGCGCCGCAGCAGCAGGTAGAGGCCTGCCCGAGGGGTCGACGCGACGATCTCGTGCATCGGGTCGAGTGCCTTCGCCCACGACACCGCCACGCCGAGCACCGGCAGCACGGGCGCGAGGAGCAGCACCACCGACACCTCGTTGTCGGGCGACCGGGCGAACCGGTCGAACAGCAGCGCCACGAGCGTCACCGCCGTCGTCATCACCAGCCACGGCACCATCGCCGGGGTGGTCCACCCGGCGAGCCCGCGCAGCGGGTTCCACCGGGGTCGGGCCTTCGGCGTGAGCTGCGGCTCCAGGTCGGTCCACACGGCCTGGACCAGCGCGGCCGTCGACCCCTCGACGACGTCCGCCAGTCGTGCCCGGCACACCGCGCACGACTCAAGGTGCGATTCGACCGCCCACACCTCGTCGGCCGGGATGTCCACCTCGCCCCGCGCGTAGCGGCTGACGAGCCGCTCACTGGGGTGTTCCACGGTCATGACAGCGCCTCCCGCATCGCGATCCGTGCCCGCCTCGCGCGGGTCTTGACGGTGCCCTCGGGCACCCCGAGCAGGACCGCGGTCTCCCGGACGGTCAACCCGTCGAGGACCATGGCCTGGAGCACCTGCCGCAGTTCCGGCGCGAGCCGCCGCAGCGCGTCACCCACCTCGTCACCGACCACGGTGGCCAGCACCTCGTCCTCCGCCGCGGCCGTGGCGGGCTCCTGAGCCGCCGCGACCGGGGGTTCGGCGTGGTGGGCGCGTCTGCGGAACGCGTCGATGAGGCGTCTGGCCGCGATCGTCCACAGCCAGCCGACGGCCGTGCCGCCCGTGGCGGCGCCGGAGAAGGCGTTCGCCGCGCGCCACACGGACAGGTAGGTCTCCTGCATGACCTCGGCGACGATCTGGTCGTCCGCGCAACGGCGGCGCAGGCGTACCGCGATCCAGGGCGAGGTGCGGCGGTAGAGCTCCTCGAAGGCGGCCCGGTCGCCCTTGGCGACGAGCCGTACGAGGTGCTCCTCGTCGCGGTTGCTCAGCTTGGTCCTGATTGGTCCCACACCCCGCTAGACGCCGAATCCCGGTGGGAGGTTCTCGGGAGAAGGTGTCATGGGTCACATGGTGGGGCGGGGTGGTTCACCCGAATCGGAGGGTGGAGAGGGGGAGTTCTTGTCGGACCCCGTGCGTAGGTTGTGTGTCGGGGGGGTCCTGGGGAGTGGGGGACGCCTGGTTAGGGGTGGGTGGGGCTTGGGTGGGGGGTCGGTCGTCACCCCGCTCGCTTGATTGTCTCCATGCCCGTTTTGGTTTGTCAAGGCGGGAAAGATGCCTTGACAAACCAAAACGGGCATGAGGGCGCTTCGGATCGGGGTGGCGCCCTGGGTCTGGGTGACTGGTGGCCTGGGTGCTGCCGTGGGGCCGGGATGGGCCGGGTGGCGTTGCTGCGCTGGCGACGGTGGTGGGGCGGGTGGCGTTGCCGCGTTGGGCGGTGATGGTGGGCCGGTTCGCGTTGCCGTGTTGGGCCGTGGTGGGTTCGGGGGCGTTGCTGTGCTGGGCCGTGGTGGGTGTGTGGACGTTGGGTTATCTGGTGCTTTCCCGGATTTCCAGTGAGAACGGGGTCTGCACGTCCTCTGGGGCGAGGTTTTGGCCGCCGTTGATGTTGATGCGGCGGCGGATCAGGTCTACCGCGCTGTGGGCGATGGCGGCCTTGTCCGGGGCGATCGTGGTCAGCGAGGGCATGCTGTAGGCGCTTTCCTCGTTGTTGTCGAAGCCGACCACCGCCACGTCTCTCGGGACGCTGACGCCGTGTTCCGCTGCCGCGCGCAGGGCGCCTATGGCCAGCAGGTCGTTGAAGCAGAAGACGGCGTCCGGTGGTTCCGGTAGTGACAGGAGGTGGGCCATGGCGTCTGCGCCGTCTCGGCGGTGGTAGTTGAGCGCCTGGACGATGTACTCGTGGCGCAGGGGGAGGCCCGCCGCGGTGAGTGCTGCGCGGTAGCCGTCCAGGCGTTGGGTGGCGGTGCCGCGGTACGGGTGGGCGCCGATGGCGGCGATCCTGCGGCGGCCGAGCTCCACCAGGTGGCTGGTGGCGACGGTGGCGGCGAGGACGTTGTCGATGCCCACGTGGTCGATCGGTACGTCTACCGAGTGCTCGCCGAGCATGACCACCGGGATGCCGGGGTCCAACTGGTCGAAGTCCCTGGCGTGCAGGGCTTCCGGGCTGACGATGGCCGCGTCGATCATGTGCGGGCCCAGTGCGGCGAGGGTGGAGCGTTCGCGGTCCCTGGTGCCCAGCGTCTGTTCGATGAGGACGTTCCACTCGTGTTCCCCGGCGGCTTCCAGCACCAGTCCGGCCATCTCGCCGAAGTAGGGGATGCTCAGCTCGGGCAGCACGAGGGCGAGCGAGCCGGTCCGGCCGCGGCGCAGGTTGCGGGCGCCGATGTTCGGGCGGTAGCCGGTCGTGGCCAGGGCCTCCTCGACGCGGCGGCGGTTGTCCGGTTTCACGAACTCGTAGCCGTTGACCACGTTCGACACCGTCTTGACCGACACACCGGCGAGCCTGGCGACGTCCTTGAGCGTGGCCAACAACGGCCTCCCATCGGCGTCGGTAGTGGGGAACATAACGAATCCTAGCGGGTTCACCAGGGTCTTTACAACGTTGTACCAACGATGTAAATCTGTTGTCGCCCAGTCTCCGTGACGGGGCTCACGCCGTCCGACCGAGGAGCCACCGATGTCCACGCCGCCCGTGCGCCGAACCAAAGCCGCCCTGCTCGCGGTCACCACGCTCACCGTCGCGCTGACGGCCTGCACCAGCCGTGAAGCCGAGTCCAACAGCCAGTCCAGTGCCGGACCGGCCGCGTCCGCCGCCGCGTCCCAAGCATCGGGTCCCGGCTGCACGCTTGACAAGACCGGATACCCGAAGGTGGACGTGAAGTCCGCGATCGTCGGCTTCTCGCAGTCGGAGAAGGAGGCGAACCCGTTCCGCACCGCCGAGACCCAGTCCATCAGGGACGAGGCGGCGAAGCTGGGCATCGCGAACGACAAGCTGCTGGTCACCAACGCCCAGAGCGACCTGAACAAGCAGATCAGCGACATCAAGTCCATGCTGGACCGGGGCGCGCAGTTGCTGATCGTGGCGCCGCTCAACTCCGACGGCCTCCAGCCCGCGTTCGACGCGGCGAAGGCCAAGAAGGTCCCGGTCGTGACGATCGACCGCAAGGTGACCTCCGCGCCCTGCACCGACTACCTGACGTTCATCGGCTCGAACTTCGTCGAGCAGGGCAAGCGCGCCGCGGTGGAGATGGCCCGTGTGACGGGCGGGACGGGCAAGGTCGCGATCCTGCTCGGCTCGTCGGGCAACAACGTGACCACCGACCGCGCCAAGGGCTTCAAGGACGAGCTGGCCAAGACCCCCGGCCTGACCGTGGTCGCGGAGCAGACCGGTGAGTTCGACCGGTCGAAGGGCCAGGCCGTCATGGAGCAGCTCATCCAGAGCAACCCGGACATCACCGCCGTGTACGCGTTGAACGACGAGATGGGCATCGGTGCCGTCACCGCGCTCAAGGGCGCGGGCAAGGTGCCCGGCAAGGACGTCAAGATCGTCTCGATCGACGGCACCAAGAACGCGGTGCAGCTCATCGCCGACGGCAGCTACAACGCGGTCGTCGAGTCCAACCCGCGCTTCGGCCCGCTGTCCTTCAAGGTCCTCCAGGACTTCGCGGACGGCAAGGAGATCAGTGAGAACGTGGTGATCTCCGACGACCAGTACGACGAGACCAACGCGAGCGCCAAGCTCGGGAACGCGTACTGACCGTGAACCCTGTGCTGGATGTAACGGACGTCGTGAAGGAGTTCGTCGGCGTGCGAGCGCTCGACGGGGTGTCGTTCACGGTGCGGCCGGGGGAGGTGCACGCCCTGGTCGGGGAGAACGGCGCGGGCAAGTCCACGCTGATCAAAGTGCTCACGGGCGTGCACCGCCCCGACTCCGGCGAGGTCCGGCTGCGGGGCGAGGTGGTGTCCTTCGACCGCCCGGTTCGGGCGCAGGAGGCCGGGATCTCCACGATCTACCAGGAGGTCAACCTCGTCCCGCTGATCAGCGTGGCGGCCAACGTCTTCCTCGGCCGCGAGCCGCGAACCCGGTTCGGGCTCGTGGACTGGGCGAGGATGAACCGCGACGCCAAGGAACTGCTGTCGGGGTACGGCATCGAGACCGACGTGAAGCGTCCACTCGGGACGCTCAGCGTCGGCGCGCAGCAGATGGTCGCGCTGGTGCGGGCCGTGTCCACGGACGCCGACGTGGTGATCATGGACGAGCCGACGTCGTCGCTGGAGCCGCGCGAGGTCGAGACGCTGTTCTCGGTCGTCGAACGGCTGCACGAGAAGGGCATCGCGGTCGTCTACGTCAGCCACCGGATGGACGAGCTGTACCGGATCTGCGACCAGGTCACGGTGCTGCGGGACGGGAAGATGGTCCACACCGGACCGTTGAACGACCTGTCCCGCATCGAGCTGGTGGCGATGATGCTCGGCCGCAGCGTCAGCGACATCCGCGAGCACGGCGCGACCGCGTTCGGCGAGGACCACAACGCCGGGAAGGAACCGCTGCTGAGCGCGGAGAACCTGTCCAGCGGGGTGCGGCTGAACGACGTGTCGCTGTCGATCCGGCCCGGCGAGGTCGTCGGCCTCGCCGGGCTGCTCGGCTCGGGTCGAACGGAGACCGCGCGGGCCATCGTCGGCGCCCTGCCGCTCGACGGCGGCACCGTGCTGGTCGGCGGCAAGGCGTTGAAGGCCGGTGACGTCGGCGCGGCGATGCGCGCGGGCATCAACATGCTGGCCGAGGACCGCAAGGCCGAGGGGATCATCCCCAACCTGTCCGTGCGGGAGAACATCGTGCTCGCCGCGCTGCCCCAGCTCTCCCGCTTCGGCGTGATCAGCAGGGAGAAGCAGGACCGGATCGTCGACACCTTCGTGAAACGCCTGCGCATCAAGGTGTCCAACCCCGACCAGCTCGTGTCGGAGCTGTCCGGCGGCAACCAGCAGAAGGTGCTGCTGGCCCGCTGGCTGTGCACCAAGCCGAAGGTCCTGCTGCTCGACGAGCCCACCCGCGGCATCGACGTCGGCGCCAAGGCCGAGGTGCAGGCGCTGATCGACGAACTCGCCCAGGAAGGCTTGGCCGTGCTGCTGATCTCCTCGGAGATGGAGGAACTGCTCGACGGGGCTGACCGGCTGGTCGTGCTCAAGGACGGGGCCGTGGTGGGTGAGCTCTCGGGTGACGACCTCACCCAGGACAAGGTGCTCGCCGCCATCGCGGGGGAGGCGCCGTGAGCGCCACCACCCTGGCCCCGGCAGGCTTCGACCGGGCGCGCGCGGCGCGGTGGTTGCAGGAGTACGGCGTCTACGTCGCGGTCGTCGCGCTGCTGCTGTTCAACGTGTTCTTCACCGCGAACTTCCTGACGCTGGGCAACTTCCGCACGCAGCTCGTGCAGGCGGCGCCGGTCTGCATCGTGGCGCTGGGCATGGCGCTGGTGATCGGCACCGAGGGCGTCGACCTGTCGGTCGGCGCCGTGATGGCGCTCGCCGCGTCGTTCATCCCGCTGTACCTGGGCGCGGGCCCGATCCCCGCCATCCTCATCGCGCTGGTGGTCGGGCTCGTGGCAGGCACGTTCAACGGCTTCCTGGTCGCCCACCTCGGCATCCAGCCGATCGTGGCGACACTGGCGCTGCTGGTCGGCGGGCGCGGGCTCGCGCTCGTGATAGCCGAGGGCCAGCTCGTGCAGTTGCACGACAAGACGTTCCTCGAGCTGGGCGACGGCGACCTCGCGGGCATCCCGATCAGCGTGTGGATCGCGGGCCTGCTGTCGGTCGTGATGGCGCTGCTGGTCGGGCGCACCACGTTCGGCCGCAGGCTGGTCGCGATCGGCGGCAACCGCACGGCGAGCGGGCTGGCAGGCCTGCCGGTGAAGTCCGTGCTGGTCGGCGTGTACGCGATCTGCGGCCTGCTCGCGGCCGTGGCGGGCGTGCTGGCGACCGCCCGGCTCGGCGCCAGCGACCCGGCCGACATCGGGCTGCTGATGGAGCTGTCCGCCATCACCGCGGTGGTGGTCGGCGGCACGGCGCTCACCGGCGGTCGGGTGCGGATCGTCGGAACGGTGTTCGGCGTGATCCTCATGCAGTTGGTGCGCGCCACGCTCATCAAGCACAACCTGCCCGACTCGACCGCTCAGATGGTCCAGGCCGCGATCATCATCATCGCGGTGTACGTCGCCCGTGAACGGAGCACCCGTTGACCGCCGTGATCACCGATCCTCCGGACACCACCGCCTCCACGACCCGGCGCGAGCTGATGACCGGCGTCCTGCAACGGCAGGGCGCCGCCATCGCGCTCGTGCTCGTGGTGGCCGTGGCGTGGTTCTCGTTCCCGCGCTTCGGCAGCCTGGACAACCTCCGGGACCTGGCGTTGCAGAGCTCGTTCCTGGCGGTGATCGCGCTCGGCATGACGTTCGTGATCATCACCGGCGGCATCGACCTGTCCGTCGGCTCGGTGTACGCGCTCGGCGGCGTGCTCGCGGCCTACGGCTCGCAGTACGGGTTCCTGGTCGCGCTGGCGCTGCCGCTCGCGGTGTGCGGGCTGATCGGGTTCGTCAACGGCGTGCTGGTGGCCAGGACGAAGATGGCGCCGTTCATCGTCACGCTGGCGTCTCTGCTGTTCGCCCGCGGGTTGCTGCTGGCGATCACCGACGAGGGCTCGAACACCTACCGCGTCCCGGCCGACTCGGCGTTCATCGAGCTGGGCCGCGGCACGATCGGCGGGTTCGGGTACCCGGTGTTCATCGCGGCGGTGCTGTGCGTGATCGGCGGGATCGTGCTGCGGCGCACCAGGTTCGGCCAGTCGGTGTTCGCCACCGGTGGCGCCGAGCAGTCGGCGCTGCTGATGGGTCTGCCGGTGGCGCGCACCAAGATCACCGTGTACACGATGAGCGGTGTGCTGTCCGGTCTGGCGGGCGCGCTCACCGCCGCCTACCTCCAGTCCGGTGTCACGGTCATCGGCGTCGGCACCGAGCTGGACGCCATCTCGGTCGTCGTCATCGGCGGCACCCTGCTGACGGGCGGCGCGGGCACCGTGCTCGGCACCGTCATCGGCGTGGGGCTGCGCAACGTCATCCAGAACATCATCAACCAGATCGGCACCCTCGACAGCAACTACCAGTCAGTGGTCAGCGGCGCGTTCCTGCTCGTCGTCGTGATCCTGCAACGGTCCCTCGCCAGAACGAAACCCCGACGATAGGAGGTCCCGCTCCACCAGCACGGCCCGGCTGCGTTCCCCTGCGAAGTCTTGGAGCCACCATGTCCACGTTCCGACGCGTCCTGAGCGTCGTCACCGCCTTATTCGTCGCGACCACCACCGCGGTCGCCGTCGCACCACCGGCTTCGGCTGCCGTCTGGCAGCCGAAGCCGTTCCAGCTCACGACACCCTGGACCAGCCAGGTGTCGCCCACCAACGCCCTGCCCGAGTACCCGCGCCCGCAGTTGCAGCGCACGGAGTGGCTGAACCTCAACGGGGTGTGGGAGTTCGCCGGGGCCCCCAACCTCGACTCGCCGCCCATCGGCAGGCCGCTCGCCGAGGGCGTGCTGGTGCCCTACCCGATCGAGTCCGCGCTGTCGGGGATCAAGCGGCACGAGGACAACATGTTCTACCGCCGCACGGTCACCGTGCCGACGGCGTGGAGCGGTCGCCGGGTCAACCTCAACTTCGGCGCCGTCACGTGGGAGACCCGCGTCTGGGTCAACGGCGTCCGCGTCGGCGCGACCCACACCGGCGGCTACGACGCGTTCACCATCGACATCACGTCCGCGCTGAAGGCGGGCGAGAACGAGATCATCGTCGGCGCCCGCTCGACGATCGACGGCAGCCTCTACCCGATCGGCAAGCAACGCCGGAACCCCAGCGGCATCTGGTACACCGCCGCGTCCGGGATCTGGCAGACCGTGTGGCTGGAGCCGGTCAACGCGGCGAGCATCACCCGGCTCGACACCACGCCGGACGTCAACGCGGGCGTGCTGGACCTCGTCGTGCAGGGCACCGCGGGGATGCAGGCGCGCGCGGAGGTGGTGAGCGGCGGCCAGGTCGTCGGTACGGCGACCGGTGCGACCGGCGCCCACCTGCGCGTCCCGGTGCCGAACGCGCGGCTGTGGTCGCCGGACGACCCGTTCCTCTACGACCTGCGGGTGACCCTGCTGGGCACCGGGGGAGGGGACGCCGTCGTCGGCTACTTCGGCATGAGGTCGGTCGGCAAGGCGATGATCGGCGGTGTGCTGCGGCCGACGCTGAACGGCAAGTTCGTGTTCCAGCTCGGCACGCTCGACCAGGGCTACTGGCCCGACGGCATCTACACCGCGCCGACGGACGCGGCGCTGCGGTTCGACCTGGAGCGCCAGAAAGCGTTGGGCTTCAACATGGTCCGCAAGCACATCAAGGTCGAACCGGCCCGGTGGTTCTACCACGCGGACCGGCTCGGGCTGATGGTGTGGCAGGACATGCCCGCGCTCGACTCCGTCGACGACACCCCGGTCGCCAGCCACGCCAACTACGAGTCGGAGCTGCGCCGGATCGTCGACCAGCTCAAGGGGATCACCTCGATCGTCCAGTGGGTCCCGTTCAACGAGGGCTGGGGCGAGTACGACAACGGCCGCATCGTCGACCTGGTGCGCTCGATCGACAGCACCAGGCTGATCAACCACAACTCCGGGTCGAACTGCTGCGTGTCGGACCCGGAGCCGTCCAACGGCGACGTGATCGACGACCACGCCTACCAGATCTCCACCGGCACCAGGCTCCCCACGGCCACGCGGGTCGCGGTGCTCGGCGAGTACGGCGGTCTCGGCAGGGCGATCCCCGGCAGCGAGTGGCAGCCGGGAGCCGGGTTCGCCTACGGCGCGCTGTACCCGGACGAGTCGTCGCTGACGAACCGGTACGTGGACATCACCAAGGAGGTCGGCAAGTTCGTGCACACGCGCGGGCTGTCGGGGTCGGTCTACACCGAGCCGTACGACGTCGAGAACGAGGTCAACGGCTTCTACACCTACGACCGCCGGGTGCTGAAGATGAACGAGGCGCGGGTGCGCGAGGTGAACCAGCGGGTGCTGGCCCTGGCGCGCGGCACCGAGGTCGGGCGCGGCGAGCTGGTGTCGCTGCGGGTGACCACCCCCGGTTACACCGACCGGTTCCTGCGCCACTCCGACGCGCTGGCGCGCACGGACGTGATCAACGACGGCAGTTCGGACGTGGCCAAGCAGGACGCCACGTTCTGGGCCCGCCCTGGGCTCTCGAACTCGGCCTGCCTGTCGTTCGAGTCGCGCGACTTCCCCGGCAGGTTCCTGCGGCACTCGAACTTCCGGGTCCGCAACGACCAGAACGACGGGTCGTCGGTGTTCGCGGGCGACGCCACGTTCTGCGCCCGCGAGGGAGCGGGCGGCACGGCGCTCGAGTCGGCCAACCTGCCCGGCTACTTCATCCGGCACTACAGCGAGGCCGTCTACCTTGCCCGTTCCAGCGGGGCGAACCCGTGGGACGGCGGGGGGACGTTCACGGCCGACAGCACGTGGGCCGCGACGTCCGGCATCTGGCGCAGCGGCGCTGACCTGCCGCTGGACCAGGCCAGGTCGTTCCGGGTCACCACGCCGGGCTACACCGACCGGTTCCTGCGCCACCAGGCCGACCTGGCGCGCACGGACGTGGTGAACGACGCCAGCGCGGCGCTGCTCAAGTCCGACGCCACGTTCGTCGTCCGCCGCGGTCTGGCGAACTCGACGTGCTACTCGTTCGAGTCGCGCAACTACCCCGGTCGCTTCCTGCGACACGCGGACTTCCGCGTCCGCCTGGCGGCCAACGAGAACACCGACCTGTTCCGGCTGGACGCGACCTTCTGCGCCCAACCGGGGACGGGCGGCGTCCGGCTCGCGTCGGCCAACGAACTCGGCACCAACGTGAGGCACTACGGCGAAGCCGTGTACGTCGCGTCGAGCGGCGGCGCCCACGCGTACGACAACCCGTCGTCCTACGACCAGGACACGAGCTGGGCCGTGGCCAACCCCTGGGCTCCCTAGACAGGGCTATGACCGGTAGTGGTGGTGCCGTGTCCGCCGTCCACGGCACCACCACCTCCTTCCTCCAAGTCGTCTCCTGTCAGGGAGAGGGCGCGCGCCGCCTCCTCGACCACGTGGTCGAGGCCGTCGAGGATGCCGCGGAGCTGGATGCCGATCATCGCGGCCTTGGCGCCGGTGGCGGGATCCCTGTGGGGTTCCAGCGTCGTCAGTTCGACCAGTGCCGTGGCGACCAGTCCGCGCTTCTTGGCGGGCGTCACGCGGTCGAGTTCATCCACCGCGCGCTTCACCAGCATGTCCACCTGCCGGACGTCGTTCCTCGCCAGGCTGAGCAGCACCAGGTTCAGCAGGACGTTCGCGGTCTGGTGGGTCGCGCCGAGCGCCCGGAGGAAGGCCGATCCCGCCTCCTCCGTTCTCCCCGTCCTCATCAGGCACCAGCCCAGCAGGTTCAGGTCCAGCGCGTTGAGGTGCACTCGACCGGCCAGCCGGTCGACCACCGCTTCGAAGGAGGTGGTGGCCTCGCCGTGCTCACCGACGGCCATCAGGCACTCGGCCAGTTCCGTCGTGATCGACAAATCTGCGGGCCACCTGCTGTGGGCCTGGCGAGCCCTCTGCACGGCCAGGTCGTGCGCTCCGGCCATGCGTGCGGACTTGATCGACAGCCAGGCGGTCTCGGCTCGGGTCACCTGGACGTCCAGCGCGTGGGCCGCGGCGGCGTCCCACGCGCCCGCGTGCGACCAGATCATGGCCATCGCCGCAGGTGCCGCGCCGTCACCGCGACTGCGGAGCTGCGCGGCCGCGGCCACTGCCTCGTCCCAGGCGTCGACCGCGAGCAGCCCGGTGATCGCCTTGACGAGGTCGACCGACGCCGTGGCAGTCTTGAACGCCTCGCTGAAGGTCTGCGCGGCCCGGAGCGACTGGCCGACGACCAGTTGCGTCCAGCCGATCCTCGTCAACGTCTCGGCGTCGTCTCCGAGTTCGGCGACCGACTCCTCCAGCGCCGAGAGCGTGGAGGCGTACTCGCCCAGCCTGTAATGCCCGATCGCCTTGTTCAGGTAGTGGTCCCGGTCAGCGGTCCCGTCGTGCTCGGCGTTGCCGAGCAACCGCCGCACCGACTCGACCGTGCCGTGATCCGCCTCGAGGACCAGCAGTCGGCTCACCGCGAACCCGTGGTGAGGGTCGACCGCGACCGCGCGGTCGAGGAGGTCGCGCGCCGCGTCGACGTGACCGTCGTCGAGTTCCACGGTACCCATCACCGCCAGTACGTAAGCGCTGTCCGGATCCCGGTCGAGGGCGGCCTTCGCGAGTTCCCGAGCCCTTCCCCGATCGCCCTGAATACGGTGGACCTCACCGAGCGCGGCGAGGGCGACGGGTGGGGGATCGGCCTCCTGCGCGAGGCGCTCCAGTTCGGTTTGCGCTTCACGCAGGCGTTCGAGGCGCCAGAGGACGTCGATCCGCTTCCACTGGAGGTCCTTGTCGACCGCTAGCAGGTCGGGATGTTCGCCCAGCACCGCCAACGCCTCGTCCAAGTGGCCGAGCGCCCGCAGCACGTCCACGTGCCCGTGCACCAACCGGGGGTTGAGTGCGTTCAGCCGCCGTGCCTTGGCGTAGAGGGCGTCGGCCTCGCCCCAGAGGCGGTGCTCGGCGGCGAGGCGTGCACGCCGTTCGGCGATGAGCCGGACGTCACCACCGGAGTCCAAGATCTTCGCCAGCACGGTGCGCACCACGGTGTCCGCGTCGGACCACACGTGGCCCGTGAGTGTGTTGAAGAGTTGGTCGAGGACCCACTCGTCCTCGGGCGCGTGCGCCGCGGCCTCGGCCAGTGACGCCACACCTCTCTCGACGTCGTGGAGGGCGATTAGCGATCGCCCTCGACCCACCAAGGCGTCGCTGTACGTCGGTTTGATCCGCAGCGCCCGGTCGAAGGCTCGCACCGCGTGCTGGTGCCGCCCCGCTCTGCGGTGCACTTCGCCCGACAGCGCGTGGGCCCGCACGTTGTCCGGTTCCTCGCGTAACGCCCGTGTGATTGCCTCCTCGGCGGTGAGAATGCCGTCCGGCTTCTCCGCCAGCGCCTGTTCGGCCAGCCACAGCAGCGCGGTGACGTTGTCCGGATCACGTTCGAGCACCTTCTTGAACGCGGTTCGCGCCTCCGCGACGTGGTCGAGCACGTCGTGCGCCAGTGCCAGCGACACCGCCATCCACCCCGGTGCCTTGTCGGGGTCCACCGAGGTGAACCACTCCAGGGCTGTGGCCGCGTTGCCGCGCAGCAGCGCGACCTCGCCCTGGCGTGCCGTCAGTAGCGGATCAGCGCTGGAGTGCTTCGCAGCCTCGGCGAGGTCGCGCTCGGCGGCGGCGTAGTCCTTGAGCAGGACGTGGGCCCGTCCCCGTAGGTGCGCGGGAGCGGGGGCGTTGGGCGCGAACAGGACGGCCTTGTCCAGCGTGGTCACGGCATCCCGCACCCGGCCGATGCTGATGAGGACCTCACCGAACCGGGTCAGCACCCACGTGTCCTCGGGTAGATCGGCGATCACCGCGTCCACCAGCCCCGGATCCTCCTCCAGGCTCCCCGCGCTGTGCCGGGCTATGGCGATCAACGCCCGGCCGAGCGACGGTCTCCGGGAGATGATCGGCCTCGCCGAGTCGACCGCCCCGCTGAAGTCGTTCGAGCCGAGGAACAGCCGGGTGCGCACAGTGAGCGCGTCCGGTTCCTCGTCGTCCTGCGCCAACGCCTCGGTCGCGAGGCGGTTCGCGTCCTCTTCGCGTCCTCCGTCCAGCGCCAGACGTGCTGCCATCGCCAGCAGCGACGGGTTACCTGGCCACTTCAACAGCCCTCGCTCCACCATCGCGACAGCGGCTTCGGGCCCCTCGACGGCGTTGACGACCGCGGCCAAGGCGGCCAGCCGCTGAGCGGTCGGCTCTGCTTGATAGGCCGTGTCGAACAGGTGTACCGCCGACGTGAGGGCGCCCTGCTGCCTGCGGGACAGGGCCAGCGCCGTCCACGTCTCGGCGCGGATCCGGCGGGAGGCCGCGAGTGCGAGCGACGCGAGCCTCGACTCGACGGCCTTCGGCAGCCCGGCGGACGTCAGCCCGCGGACCAACTTGGTGAGGACACTGGTGGCGACCTCCTCATGCCCCTCGCGCACGGCCTCGGTCGCCTCCTCCAGGCGGAGACGCGAGACCGGTGGGTCCGCGGGTCGCTGCTGAGCCCACGCCAGGACGTTGATCGCGTCGGGTTCTCGGTACAGGGTCACGTTCAGGCCACCTGGCGTCGCTTGGACCACCGCGACTTGATGTCGTCGGCAACTCGGAGTGGCTCGGCGTTGTCGACGAGCCTGCGCTGCCACGCCGCTGTCAGCACGTCGGGGACCTCGTCCTCCTGGATCGGTGTGGCACCGGTGTCGCCGTCGTCGCCCAACGACCCGTACCACTGCTGGGAGGCCTTCCACCGGTCGTTGTCGTACGGAGGGAAGATCATCATGAGTCCTTCGAAACTCTCCACGGTTCGCTGGACGAAGTCGTCCAGCCAAGTGTTCTCCGGGATGAAGTGGTCCGCTGCTTCATGCTGGACGGACAAACCGGCGTGGGCCCTCACGGCGGTGTCCCAGATCGTCGTGAGGCGCGCCACGACGTCGGTGAAGTCCCCTCCGCGGTCAGGTGCCGTCGGACGTTCCCGCCCCAACGTCGCGATGATCACCCGAGCGCGGTCCACGTCACGCGGTTCGTTGGCCTCCGAGGGCTTGTCGCGCCCAGGGTTCAACCGCAGCAGCAGCGACGCGCACGCATAGGACAGCCCGAGCGTGTAGGTCGCGAACACGTCCGCCAGCAAGTGCTGGACGTACTCCACACTGGGACTGGGGACACCGGCCTGCGGAGCCGCGGCGAAGCCCTCGACGAGCTGCTTCAGGTCCCCGCCGCACTCCTTTTTCGCGTATGCCAGCCCGACTTCGTGGCCCACCAGCGGGATGCCCCAGATCGACCAGTCCGGGAAGCCGAGCAGTACGACGCTGTCGAGTGCGTTGCCCAGACCGGCGTGCCGTGCGGGCAGCGGGAGCGACCGACCGGTCGCCACTCTGAACCGTGTGAGCAGGGCGTCGGTCATCTCGCAAACACGATCGTCCAAAACGGGTGTCGCGAACCGTCAAGCCGCCCAAGAAGTCCACGTACTCGATGAAGACCGGACGTGCTACCTGGTCCAGAAGCTCCTGGTACGCGGCCCAATGCTCCCTGCGATCGGCAGGGGGAGCGCCGCCGACATTCGCGCGCAACTCGTGCAACTCGGCCATGAGTTCGTTGCACCGGCGGCTCAGGCTCGTCCGCAGCACCTCCGACCGGTCGTGGAGGCTGACGGCCGTGGCCAACGCGGAGTCCAGGTGCGTGCTCGTGGTGCGGAGGTTTTCGGTGACGGTGGCGATCAGTTCGGGCAGTTTGCTGATGTCCTCGTCCAGCTCGTAGGTCGTCTCCGCGAGCAGCTTGCCGATCTTGGCCTCGTTGTTCATGGCCGAGTTGAGGGCGGTCAGTTTGTCCTTGACCGCCCTCCAGGCACGGGCACCGTCCTTGAGGCTGGTCCGCGCTTGCTCCAGCAACGTGCCCCGCTCCTGGGCGCTGTCGACGGCGCTGCGGACCTTCTTGATGTCGAGTTCCAGCGCGTTCAGCCGCACGATCAGCAGATCCGGTGTCGTCAACGGGCTCCTCCAGTGGCGATCGACCGGCAGTAGGACAGTGCGAGGTCGGCCACCGCGGACTCGTCCTCCCCGATGTGGGCCAGCCGCCAGCGCCACACGCCGTCGAGGACAGCGAGGACGCTCGCATCCGCGGGTGGTTCGGGATCCAGCTGAGCCAACCTGTGCGCCACGTCGATGGCCGCGTCGGCGTCCCGGTAGACGAGTCCCGGCCGATGGCGCACGATCGAGACGACCGTCCGCTCAGCCGCTTCGGCGGCGGCGGGCGCGGGTGGGCACAGGGTGCGGAACAGGCTGTTCTCGACAGCCCTGACCGTGGTGAGGTGCGCGTCCCGGTAGCGGTGGAGCCCGGTCGCGGCGGTGAGCGCCTCCAGCACGGCCCCCATCGTCGCCACCCGGTCCCTCCACGACGGGTGGGTGCTGGTCGTCGCGGAGGCCCGTCCGCCGTCGGACGTCCTCAGGCACAGCGTGGCGATCGGGTAGGTGGGGCCGAGGCACGTGGTGGCGACCGCGTCGGCGACGAGTTCGTTCGCGTGGCTCCGCGCCTTGTCGAGATCCCCGCCGATCGTTCCTGCGACCGAATCCACCACGTCCTGCAACGGTCGCGAATCCCTCAGGGCCGGGTCCAGGTGCGGTAGTCGGGCGGCGGCGTGGTGACCGAATTCGTGAGCGAGGAACGGCAGGTCCCACACCCTGGTGCCGGGAAAGCGCAGAGAGATCGTCGAGCGGTCCTCGTCGATCGACTCCAATTCCTGCGTGTGACCCAGCACGACGCCGGGAAGCCCGGCGGTGGACGTTAACCGGGAAAGCAGAAAATCGGCCACTTCGAACACGCCAGAATCCAATTTCGCGTCCTGGAGCAGTCGATTCATCCCGAGCGCCAGAACCTCCCGGACCAGGGGATCCGCGTCCCTGGCCGAGGCGTGCCACGTCGACCAGTCGGTGCCGCTCCGTGTCGTCAACGACTGCGCCTCGACCCGGTCGGTGAGGCCGGTGAGGCCTGTAGTCGTGTGGTCGAGGAAGCGGGCCAAGTCCTCCATCCGGGCGTTCTCCGCGGCGATTCGGAATCGGAGCACGGCGTCCAGATCAAGAAGGGGCATGGTGGTCCTCGACGAGCAGGCGGACACCCCGCACGCGGCCTGGCAGGTCGGTGGCACCGGTGTGGTCGCGCCCCGCCAGCACGAGCGCGGCCAGCACGAGCACGAGGCCCGTGGACGTCAGCGCTGCTGCTTGGGGAAGGGTGATCTGCACTAGTGCCAGCACGCCCGCCAACCCGGTGATCACGACAGCGATGCGGCCCAAGATGGTGCAAACCTTGTCGAAGGTACGGACGAGGTCGCCCAACCGGCGTGCCACCAGTCGCTTCTCGGCGCCCACCGGTTCGGTGAGCCCTTTGCCGACCGAGGTCGCCCCGATGGCCCATCCCGCGATGACCGTGCCGTCCTCCCCCCGGCCCAGCCGGGTCAGCACCTCGTCGAGGTCGGCGCGGAGCCGCTCGACCGCGGTGAAGTCCGCCAACCTCAGGAGAAGGCTGAGACCTCGGCGGATCGCGCGCAACGCCAGCGTGAGCAGCCGGCTCGGCGTCGCGACGTCCAAGTCCGTGACGAGGTCGCGCAGCACCGTGGGCACTTGGTCGACGACCGGCCGGAAGGTCTTGTCCAGCAGGGAGGTCGTTACCTCCGCCGCAGCGGTGGACAGCGAGTCCAGCGACTCCCGCGCCACCTCTAGCACGGACCGGTCCGCGTCACCAGTGCCGTCGAACCCGCGGATCGGGCCGGACTCGCGACCCACGTTCTCCAAGACGTCTGACGTGAACGCCAACGAGGCGGCCGCGGATTGGAGTTCTCCCACCCGCGCGGGG
Source organism: Umezawaea endophytica (assembly GCF_025061645.1). Taxonomy (GTDB): domain Bacteria; phylum Actinomycetota; class Actinomycetes; order Mycobacteriales; family Pseudonocardiaceae; genus Umezawaea; species Umezawaea endophytica. The sequence goes on from NZ_JANYMP010000004.1 coordinate 301,555, forward strand.
TCGATCAGCACCCCGTCGGCGACGCACAGCGTGGCGCCGATCGAGAGCTGCGCGAGCGCGGACTCCAGCAACTCCTGGTCGCTCGGTTCGGCGACGGGAGCGAATCCGCGGGTGGAGTCCCCAACCGTCCTCTTCGCGTTCGACTCGAGCCGGTCGAACGCCAAACCGACGTCGTACCCGTCCGTCCTGATCGCGTGGACGAGGGTGTTCGCGGCAGAGGCGACAGACCGCGTGCTTTCTGCAGACGAAGCGTTCGTCGTGGTATCCATCGGCTGTTACCTCCCTTTCGCCGGAGCGGAGCCAATTGTTCCGCGTTCGCTTCCGGCGATTCAGGGCTATCATCGCGCACTTACGACTCCCTGTTACGACAGATTTTTGCTGTCACCTGATCGAGTGCTCTCATTGGCTTGAGATTACCGATTTTTGCGGATTACTTCGTGATTTATGCCGATTCGGTTGCGGACAATCGGGTCGGGTGTACCGCTGAAAGGGGGGAGTTGCGGCTCACGTGTGAATGACCGTACGACCAATTGGTGGCCACCCTGTGTCGCGCGGGTCCCCGGTGCCGGCAGGCTGGGCCACATGGTCGACAAGCCAGTGAAGCTGGGCATCATCGGACTCGGCGCCATGGGTGGACGGGTGTTGGACGTGGCCGCGGAGCACGCGGACCTGGAGGTCGTGCGCGCCTGTGACCTCGATCAGGCGACGCTCGACCGGGTGGCCGCGGCGCACCCGGAGATCGCCGTGAGCCGGGACCCGGCGGACGTGCTGGGCGCCTCGGACGTGGAGGCGGTCTACCTCGCCACGCCTCCCGCTTTCCACGCGGAGCTGACCGTGGCGGCGCTGGGGGCGGGCAAGGCGGTGTTCTGCGAGAAGCCGCTGTCGGTCAGCGCGGAGGACGGGCGGACGATGCGGGACGCGGCCGCGGCGAGCGGGCTCGCGACGGCGGTGAACTTCGCGCTCTCGGACCGGGACGTCGTGCTGGAGGTCGAGCGGGCGCTGGCCGCCGGTGAGGCGGGCGAGGTGCTCGGCGTCGACGTCCGGCTCCAGTTCCCCCAGTGGCCCCGCGAGTTCCAGGCGGACGCGGCGTGGCTGGACGGGCGGCAGCAGGGCGGGTTCGTGCGGGAGGTGTTCTCGCACTTCGCGTACCTGACGGACCGGCTGCTGGGGCCGTTGCGGGCGGTCGACGTGAGCGCCGACTTCCCCGCCGAGGGCAGTGAGGTGGCCGCGCGCGGGCTGCTGCGGGCCGGCGACGTGCCGGTGCACTTCACCGGGGTCGCGGGCGTCGCCGGACCCGAGGTGTACGAGTGGGTCCTGTGGGGGACGCGCCGGTCGTACCGGCTGCGAGACTGGGCGAGGCTGGAGGTCTTCGAGGACGGCTCCTGGAACCCCGTCCCCAGCCGCCGGAGGGGCTCGGACGCCTCGCGCCTCGGCCTGTTCGCCGAGGCCGTGCGCGGGACCGGCTCGCCGAACCTGGCGGGCTTCGACATCGCCCTGCGGGTGCAGGAGGCCGTGGAGGCGTTCCACGCGTGAACCCGCGGTGGGGGGGG
>NZ_JANYMP010000004.1:303116-537141 GCF_025061645.1 Umezawaea endophytica
AGCCGCTGTCGGTCAGCGCGGAGGACGGGCGGACGATGCGGGACGCGGCCGCGGCGAGCGGGCTCGCGACGGCGGTGAACTTCGCGCTCTCGGACCGGGACGTCGTGCTGGAGGTCGAGCGGGCGCTGGCCGCCGGTGAGGCGGGCGAGGTGCTCGGCGTCGACGTCCGGCTCCAGTTCCCCCAGTGGCCCCGCGAGTTCCAGGCGGACGCGGCGTGGCTGGACGGGCGGCAGCAGGGCGGGTTCGTGCGGGAGGTGTTCTCGCACTTCGCGTACCTGACGGACCGGCTGCTGGGGCCGTTGCGGGCGGTCGACGTGAGCGCCGACTTCCCCGCCGAGGGCAGTGAGGTGGCCGCGCGCGGGCTGCTGCGGGCCGGCGACGTGCCGGTGCACTTCACCGGGGTCGCGGGCGTCGCCGGACCCGAGGTGTACGAGTGGGTCCTGTGGGGGACGCGCCGGTCGTACCGGCTGCGAGACTGGGCGAGGCTGGAGGTCTTCGAGGACGGCTCCTGGAACCCCGTCCCCAGCCGCCGGAGGGGCTCGGACGCCTCGCGCCTCGGCCTGTTCGCCGAGGCCGTGCGCGGGACCGGCTCGCCGAACCTGGCGGGCTTCGACATCGCCCTGCGGGTGCAGGAGGCCGTGGAGGCGTTCCACGCGTGAACCCGCGGTGCCGCTGCCGGGTGGCAGCGGCACCTGCCTGCGCTAGTCCAGGTGGAACTTCGGGTCGGTCGCGAGCTTGACCAACTGGTCCTCGGTGAGCGGTGCGGCGGCCAGCGCGGGGATGTCCTCCCGGAACGCCTTGGCCTGCGCGACGAAGACCACCGTGCCGTCGTCGTGGCGGTAGGCGGCGAGCTGGTCGAACCGCTTCTCGGTGCCGTCCGAGGTGAGGACGCCGACCTTCTTGCCGTCGACGTCGACCACCCGGCAGGTGCCCTTGATGCCCCACGACCGCTCGGTCACCTCGCAGGCACCCGTCGGGAAGGTGTTGCCCGCCGTCGTGACCTCGGCGAACAGGGTGCCCACGGCACCGCTGCCGTCGGTGTTCACGACCGGCGCGGTCACCACGTACTCCCACACCTGGCCGCCGGTCGCCGTGTACTCCTCGAACTGGGACTGGGTGTTCACGGACACGCCGCTCGCCCCGCCCGTGACGGACAGGCCGGACGGCACGGCGCCCGCGAGGACCGGCACCATGTCGACGCTCTTGGTCGCGCGGGGGCCGCTGGTCGCGGTCCGGTCGGTCTGGCCGTCCGGCCACAGCGTCTCGGACGACTTCACCTGCGGTTCCCCCACCACGCCGCCCCCCTGTTCCGCGGCGGGCCGGGAGTCCCCGGCGGGCTGGGAACCCCCGTTCGCGGCTTCCAGCGGACCGCTGGACATCGCGCCGGGCAGCAGGGCCGCGCCCGCCGCGATCCCCACGACCGCGAGCCCGGCCACGCCGCCCGCCCAGGTCGCGCGACGACGCCGGTGCGCCTTCCGCCCGGCCTCGACCGCGAGCCCCGGATCCATCGGCGGTGGCGGGCTGCTCGCCACCATCACCCCGTGCAGAGCGCTCTTGACCTCGTCCTCGTTCATCGGCCCCACTCCTGGTAGTCGTCGGCGAGCCTGCCGCGCAGCGTCTGCAGCCCCCGCGCGGCCTGGCTCTTCACCGTTCCCGTAGTGCACTTCAACGCCCTGGCGGTCTCCTCGACCGACAGGTCCTCCCAGTACCGCAGGACGAGCACGGCCCGTTGCCGGGGCGGCACGTGCTCCAGCGCGGCCAGCACCACCAGCCGGTCCTCCGGGGACCCGCTCGCCGGACCGGCCGCCTCGGGGGAGCCGTCGGAGAACCGCTCGCGGCGGTACTGCCCGCGCCTCGTGTCCGAGACGAACGTGCGCACCAGGATCTGCCGGGTGTAGGCGTCCACCACCTCGTGCCTGGCGATCCGCCGCCACGCCAGGTACAGCTTGGTGAACGTGACCTGAACCAGGTCCTCCGCCCGGTGCCAGTCGCCGCACAGCAGGTACGCCGTGCCGCGCATGGCGCCGGAGCGCGCCGCGAAGTACTCGGCGAACTCGGCGTCCCGATCACTCATTCGTCTCTCCCCTGTCGTGCGGTACCGGGCTAGTCACGCTCACGGGAGCGGATCCGGTTGCACGGTCCACGGGAAACTTTCGGCGACGCACCGGTCAGTCCACAGTGGAACGGCGGCGGCGCCTGCCGACGACGGCCGCCACCAGGCAGAGCACGACCAGGGCGGCGACCCAGGGCAGCGGGCCGAACTCGTCGACCCGTGCAGCCAGGAACTCCTGCACGACGGCGGCGGCCTCGACCACCGGGTCCGAGGCGCTGCCGCCCGCGAAGAACAGCCGCAGCTCGTACCAGCCGTAGTAGCCGACGTAGAGGCCGACGAGCACGAGCAGCCCGCCGCCGATCCGGTTCACGTGGGGGAGGAGCCGCCGCGCGCCTGCCAGCACGGTCGAGCCCGCCAGGGCGACGGCGACCGCCAGCACGCCGACGACGAGCGCCATGCCCAGCCCGTAGGCCAGGTACGCGAGGACACCGTCCACAACGGACCCGCGCCGGAACGTCGCGCTGGTGACCGCGAGGAAGGGGCCGACGGTGCACGACAGGGACGCGACCGCGTAGGCGAGGCCGTAGCCGAACATCGAGCGCAGCCGGGCGGTCGGCGCCCCGCGGCCCGGCTTCGGCAGCGGCAGGGTCGGTTCGCGGCCCAGGAGCAGCAGCACGCCGAGCACCACGAGACCGAGGCCGATCAGCACGGTCACGGCGGGCAGCCAGCGCTGCACGGACGCGGCCAGCGGTGCGACGACCAGGCCGAACGTGCCGAACACCGCCAGGAACCCCAGCGCCATCGCCCCGGTGGCCGCCAGGGCGCGGGACACGGCGGCCGAGCGGCCACGGGTGGAGTCGCCGACCACCAGCGCCAGGTAGGCGGGCAGCATCGCGAAGCCGCACGGGTTGAGCGCGGCCACGAGGCCCGCGGCCAGCGCGAAGCCCAGCACCTGGACGTCCACGCGGTCAGGCGCCGGTGATCTTGGCGATCCTGGCCCGGACGTCCTCCTCGGTCGGGCTGCCGATGAGCACGTCCGCCTGGCCGTCCTCGCCGATGAACGCGAACGCGGGCTGCGCGGTCACGCCGAACCGCTGCCACACGGACGCGTCGAGGTCGGCGATGTGCGGGAAGCCGCCCATGTCGTACTTCGCGATGAAGGCCTCCATCGCGGGCACCTCGTCCCTGGCGGCGACGCCGACCCACGACACGTCGGTGATCTCCTTGGCCAGCTTGGTGATCGTCGGCGCCTCGCGGTTGCACGACGGGCACCACGGCGCCCAGAACCAGAGCACGGCGGGCTTCCCGGCCAGGCTGTCGCCGGAGAAGTCCTTGCCGTCGACCGTCTTCGCGGTGAACCCCAGCTTCCCGTCGGAGGTCGGGGCGCTCGCGGCGGCCGGTGGGGGAGCGGGGTCGGAGGGCTTGCCGCAGGCCGCCACCAGCGCGAGCGCGGCGAGCACCAGTCCCAGTGACCGGACGGGTTTCACGTCGAAAGCCTCCAGCGGGCGTGGCGGCGGGTGGGCGTGCGTCGGATTCGGCGGAGGGTAGTCCCGACCGTGTGTGCCCGGCGAGAAGCAGCCACGGTCCTTGTCCCTCGGCGCGGGGTAGCGCTACGGTCGCTGGGAGCGCTCCCAGAACATCCACGACGAGGTGGGCCATGAGGGTGAACCGAGTACTGCCAACGGTTGCGCGCGCGCTCCTCTCGGAGGCGTGTGCGCCGCGGGGTTCGGCGCGTTCGGACGAACGCCGCCCCGTGGTGTCCGGGTTGGGTGATTTGTCCTTCGAGGGCGCGAAAATCGGTGTCGCACACCCGTGTGCGTCCACTAGGCCGTCGTGGAAGCGGGTCGGATCGGGCTCCGGCGGGGTCGGGTCCACTGTGGTCGGACCGCGGCGGGTCGCTGTCGGTCGGCTGTCGGTCGTCGTGTCGCTCGCCGCCGCCGTGTCGGGGCAGGCCGTGGGGCGCCCGCCCGTACCCGTCGGTGGGGGCGGTGGCACCGGCCGACGAGGCGTTTCGTCTCGTTTCGCGGTGGCGAGTGTGCGCCACGGTGGGCGTCCCGATCGGCCAAGAGTGGAGGGGGCGGTCTCGATTGGCGTAGTGGGTGCCGAGAGACCGTCCACTGTGCTCGCGAGCCCTGGTCACGGGGGCCCACTGAATCGGATCTGACCTGGTGGTAGTCCTGGGAGCGCTCTCGGAATTGAGTAACCGAACAGGTGGGTCCAATGAGGTCCGAAACTGGCCGTTACCAAATCTTCGCAGCTCAAGCCTCCAGTCCACCCGTTCGACGCCCGTTGGTAACAGGCTGGACACAAGTGCTTGACACCCGTTAGTGGCGCCGACCACACTTCGGCACCTGGGAGCGCTCCCAGACTCGCTCGCCTCATCCGGAGGCCGCCGAGATCCGCCGCCCTCAGCAGAGGAGTTCTTACGTGCCGCACCGCTCAAGCCGATGGGTCATGGCGCTGGCCTGTACCACCGCGCTCGCCGCAACCGCAGCCTGCGGGTCGAGCGGCGGAACAGGTGGCACCACCGCCGACGGCAAGATCGAACTGACCGTCGCCACCTTCAACGAGTTCGGCTACGAGGACCTCCTCCCGGCCTACGAGGCGGCCCACCCGAACATCAAGGTCGTCGCCCGCAAGACCGGCAAGGCCGACGACCACCACCAGAACCTGTTCACCAAGATCGCCGCGGGGTCGGGCCTGTCCGACATCGAGGCCGTGGAGGAGGGCTACCTCCCCCAGGTCCTGTCGAAGGCGGACAAGTTCAACAACCTCAGCGAGATCGGCCCGGCCGACGTCAAGCCCGACCGCTGGCTGGGCTGGAAGTCCGAGTCGGCCACCAAGAACGGCTCGTTCATCGGCTACGGCACGGACATCGGCCCGCTGGCGATGTGCTATCGCAAGGACCTGTTCGAGGCCGCAGGGCTCCCGTCGGACCCCGAGGGCGTGAAGGCCGTCTTCGCCACCTGGGAGAGCTACTTCGCCGCCGGTGACCAGTTCAAGGCCAAGTCCGCGGACAAGGCGTGGTTCGACAGCGCCGCCCAGGTCTTCAACGCGATGATCAACCAGGAGAAGGTCGGCTACTACGACGCCAGCGACAAGCTGGTCGTCGACACCAACCCGGACCTCAAGGCCGACTGGAACCAGGTGACCGCCGCGGTCGCCAAGGGTCAGTCCGCCAAGCTCGTCGCGTTCAGCAACGAGTGGAACACCGGCTTCAAGAACGCCGCCTTCGCCACGAAGACCTGCCCGTCCTGGATGCTCGGCGTCGTCGAGAAGCAGGCCGGTCCGGAGAACGCGGGCAAGTGGGCCGTCACCGAGGCCTTCCCCGACGGCGGCGGCAACTGGGGCGGCTCGTTCCTGACCGTGCCCAAGCAGAGCAAGCACCCGAAGGAAGCCGCCGAGCTGGCCGCGTGGCTCACCGCCCCCGAGCAGCAGATCAAGGCGTTCACCGCGAAGGGCACGTTCCCGAGCCAGGTCGAGGCCCTCACGTCCCCGGCGCTGCTCGAGCAGACCAGCGCGTACTTCGGCGGCGTCAAGACCGGCGCGCTGTTCGCCGCGCAGGCCAAGAAGGTCCCGGCCGCCCAGCCGAAGGGCCCGGCCTCGGGCACCATCCAGGACAAGGTGTTCAACTCGGCGCTCCAGGCGGTCGAGCAGGGCACCAGCGTCGACGACGCCTGGAAGCAGGCGGTAGAGGGCGCCCAGAAGGCAGCCAAGTGACGGCTGACCTCACGGAGGTACCGAGCGGGCGGGGCGTCGAGCCCCGCCCGCCCGTCCGCCGTGACACCCAGGAGCACCCCGCACTGCCCTGGCGCGACCGGCTCACCCGGCTCGACGTCAAGTTCACCCCCTACCTGTTCATCGCGCCGTTCTTCGTGCTGTTCGCGGTGATCGGCCTCTTCCCGCTGCTGTACACCGGGTACGTCTCGCTGTTCGACTGGGAACTGGGCGGTGACGAGCACCCGTTCGTCGGCCTGGAGAACTACACCGCGCTGCTGGCGGACTCCCAGTTCTGGAACGCCATGTTCAACACGATCAGCATCTTCGTGCTGTCCAGCGTTCCGCAGATGATCACCGCGGTCCTGCTGGCCGCGTTGCTCAACACCGCCTTGCGCGCGCGCACGGCGTGGCGGATGGGCGTGCTCCTCCCGTACGTGGCGAGCCTGGTCGCGCTGGCGATCATCTTCAGCAACCTGTTCGGCAAGCAGTACGGCCTGATCAACTCGTTCCTGGACACCGTCGGGCTGAGCCCGGTCGACTGGCAGGGCAACTGGTTCGCCAGCCACGTCGCCATCGCCACGATGGTGAACTGGCGCTGGACCGGCTACAACGCGCTCATCGTGCTGGCCGCCATGCAGGCGATCCCGCGCGAGGTGCACGAGGCCGCGCTGGTCGACGGAGCGGGCGCGGTCCGCCGGTTCTTCAGCATCACGCTCCCGCTGCTGCGCCCGACGATCATCTTCGTGGTCATCACGTCCACGATCGGCGGGCTCCAGATCTTCACCGAGCCCAAGCTGTTCGACCCGGCGGGCGGCAGCGGCGGTGGGTTCTCCCACCAGTACCAGACCGTCGTGCTCTACCTGTACCAGGCCGGTTTCCAGGACTTCGACCTCGGCTACGCCTCGGCCATGGCCTGGATCCTGTTCCTGGTGGTCCTCGTCATCGCCGCCGCGAACTTCTTCCTCACCAGGCGGATCGCGTCAACAGGGGAGGCGGAATGACCGCGCTCACGACCGCACCCCCGGTGCGCAGGCCGGGTCGCGGCAAGAAGCTCAAGGCCTCGACCCTGTTGGAACGCCCCAACTTCGTGGTGTACGGGATCCTGATCGCGTTCATCCTCGGGTCGGCGTTCCCGTTCTACTGGTCGTTCCTGGTGGCCAGCTACGACGCCAACGTCTTCACCGGCGACGTGCCGCTGATCCCCGGCGGGAACTTCTTCGCCAACGCCAGCAGGGTCGTCGACTCCATCCCGTTCTGGAAGGCGCTCGGCAACAGCGTCATCGTGTCCGGCACGGTCACGGTGTCCGTCGTCCTGTTCTCCAGCCTGGCGGGGTTCGCCTTCGCCAAGCTCCGCTTCCGCGGCAGCAAGGGCCTCATGCTGTTCGTCATCGCCACCCTGGCCGTGCCGACCCAGCTCGGCGTGATCCCGCTGTTCATGGCGATGGCGGAGTTCGGCTGGTCCGGCACGCTCGGCGCGGTCATCGCGCCGAACCTGGTCACCGCGTTCGGCGTGTTCTGGATGCGGCAGTACATCGTCGACGCCGTCCCGAACGAGCTGATCGAAGCGGCCAGGATGGACGGGTGCAGCCTGCTGCGCACGTTCTGGCACGTGTGCCTGCCCGCGGTGCGACCCGCCGCGGCGATGCTCGGCGTGTTCACGTTCATGCAGTCCTGGAACGACTTCCTGTGGCCGCTGATCGTGCTGAACCCCGAGGACCCGACCATCCAGGTCGCGCTGGAGAAGCTCCAGTCCGGCTACTACGTCGACTACTCGTTGGTGCTCGCCGGGACCACGATGGCCACGGTCCCGGTTTTGTTGGTCTTCCTCGTACTCGGGCGGCAGATCGTCGCCGGGATCATGCAGGGCGCTGTGAAGGGGTAGTTGTGGACCAGATTTCGTTTCCCGACGGCTTCGTGTGGGGCGCGGCGACGGCCGCTTTCCAGGTGGAGGGCTCGACGACCGCGGACGGTCGCACCGACTCCATCTGGGACACCTTCTGCAGGCTGCCCGGCGCGATCGTCGGCGGCCACACCGGTGAGCCCGCCGCCGACCACTACAACAGGGTCGAGCAGGACGTGAAGCTGATGGTGGACCTGGGCCTCCAGGCCTACCGGTTCTCCATCGCGTGGCCGCGGGTCCGCCCGGACGGCGGCAGGGCCAACCAGGCGGGCCTCGACTTCTACGGCAGGCTCGTGGACACGCTGCTGGCCAACGGGATCAAGCCGTGGGTCACGCTGTACCACTGGGACCTCCCGCAGGCGCTGGAGGAGAAGGGCGGCTGGGCCGAGCGCGACACCGCGTTCCGGTTCGCCGACTACGCCACGACCGTGGTCGAGTCGCTCGGCGACCGCGTCACGTCGTGGACGACGCTCAACGAGCCGTGGTGCTCGTCGTTCCTCGGCTACGCGGCGGGCGTGCACGCGCCCGGTCGCCGCGAGCCCGAGGCGGCCGTCGCCGCGGTGCACCACCTGCTGCTCGGCCACGGCCTGGCGACGTCCGCGATCCGGGCCGTCCAGTCCGACGCCGAGGTGGGCATCACGCTGAACCTCTACCCGGTGTTCCCCGCGGACCCGGAGAGCGCGTCCGACGTGGACGCCGCCCGGCGGCTGGACGGCATGCAGAACCGGATGTTCCTCGACCCGGTGCTGCGCGGCGAGTACCCGGCCGACGTCATCGAGGACTTCCGGCCGTACGGCTTCATCGAGAACGTCCACGAGGGCGACCTGGCGATCATCTCCACGCCGCTGGATATGCTCGGGGTGAACTACTACTCCGAGCACAACGTGAGCACCGTGTCCGACGGCCTCGTCCCGCTGCGCAACGGGCGGCGGCAGAGCGGGTCGCCGTGGGTAGGGCTCGACCAGCTCTCGTTCCCCACCAGGAACCTCCCGCGCACCGACATGGACTGGGAGGTGCAGCCCGCGGGCCTCACGAAGGTGCTGCGGCGCCTGCACGACGAGTACCCGCGGCTGCCGCTGTACATCACCGAGAACGGCGCGGCCTACCCCGACGCCGTCAACGGCGACGGCGGCGTGCACGACCCGGACCGGCTGGGCTTCATCGAGTCCCACCTGCGGGCGGCGCACGACGCCATCGAGGCGGGCGTGGACCTGCGCGGCTACTTCTGCTGGTCGCTGCTGGACAACTTCGAGTGGGCCGAGGGGTACGCGAAGCGGTTCGGCATCGTGCACGTGGACTATGACACGCAGATCCGCACGCCGAAGGCGAGCGCCCGGTGGTACGCCAAGGTGACGAGGGAGAACGCACTCGTCGCCACGGGTGGCCTGTGACCGACGTAGCCAGGAACCGACGCCCCGGCCCGAGGCTGGAGGAAGTGGCCCGTGCGGCCGGGGTGTCGCGTTCCACCGTTTCCAGGGTGATCAACGAGGAGCCCTACGTCAGCGCCAAGGCGCGCGACGCGGTCCACCAGGCCATCCTCGACCTGGGTTACAGCCCCAACCAGGCGGCCAGGACGCTCGCGGGCAACCGGGCGAACGCCATCGCGCTGGTGGTGTCGGAGCAGGGCAGCCGCGTGCTGTCCGACCCGTTCTTCGCGGGCGTGCTGCGCGGGGTGCACGCCGAGCTGTCCGGTCGGCGGGTCCAGCTCGTGCTGATGATGACCCAGCAGGACGACGAGCAGGACATCGTGGGCTACCTCGCGGGCGGGCACGTCGACGGCGTGCTGATGGTCAGCCTGCACGGGCAGGACCCGCTGCCGCTCAAGCTGGCCGACGCCGGGGTGCCGATCGTGGTCGGCGGCCGACCGCTGGTGGGCGACGGCATCCAGTACGTGGACTCGGACAACTTCAACGGCGCGCTGGAGGCGGCCAGGTACCTGGTGGCCACCGGCCGCCGCCGGATCGCGACCATCGCCGGGCCGAAGGACATGGCCGTGGGCATGGACCGGCTCAACGGGTGGCGCCGCGGCATGGCCGAGGCGGGCCAGCCCTCGGACCTGGTGGCGCACAGCACCGTCTTCACGCCGGACGGCGGCGCCGCGGCGATGGAGGACCTGCTGTCCCGCGAACCCGAGCTGGACGCGGTGTTCGTCGCCGCGGACATCATGGCGATGGGCGCGCTGCGGGTGCTGCACGCGCAGAACCGCCGCATCCCGCGCGACGTCGCCGTCGTCGGGTTCGACGACCTGATGATCGCCTCCACCGCGCTGCCGCCGCTCACCACCGTGCGGCAGGACGTGGAGCAGCTCGGCCGCACCATGACGTGGTGCCTGCTGGGTCAGCTCGACGGGGAGGAGGGGCTGCCGCCCTCCCTGCTGCTGCCCACCTCGCTGGTGATCAGGGCCAGCGCCTGAGACGTCGCCCGCCGCACGTGTCCCGAGCCGTGCGGCGGGCGATCCCGACCTACTTCGCGGGCAGGTTCAGCGACGGGTTGGTGGCGCCGGAGGAGAAGACGCACACGGCCTGGTTGGACCGCGCGCACTCCTTCGACGCCTCGATCCGCAGGTACTCCAGGTAGTTCGGGTCGGCGAGCGACTTCGACAACTGGGCCTGCGCGGCGGACTGGTCGATGGCCACCTTCTTGGCGCTGCGGCCCTTGCGGATCTCCGGGTCGTTGTAGTCGGCGCCGATGATCAGCAGCTCGACCGGCGGGCACGGCAGCAGGCGGGGGTCCTTCGAGTTCGGGTCGCCGGGAACCTCGCGGTCGAACGACGGACCGCAGAAGAACTGCTTGCCGGTCTGCCGCTCCAGGTACTCCTGGAAGCGCTTGCCGACATCCCCCTGGAGCAGGGTGAGCGTGCCGGTGTCGGTGTCGCCCACCTGGACGTTGTTGACGATCGCGTCGCCGAAGTAGCGGCGGGCCTCGTCCTTGAACGCGGACTCGAGCTGCGGGTAGAACTTCTCCCGCAGCAGCTTGCGCCACCCCTCGGGCTCGTTGCCGTCCGAGTCGAGCTGGCACTCGTAGTGCTTGCACAGGTCCTCGAAGAACTTGCGCAGCGTGCCGCCCTCGTAGCCGGGGACGTCGTTGTCGCGGGTGTTCGTCTTGAACGCCACGCTGATCTCGAAGTCGACGAGCATGCCGTTGGTCTCGGCGTCACCGCCTGCCGGGACGCTGATCACGCCGTTGACGTCGGCCCGCTCGTCCCGGCGGACGATGAAGCTGCGCTGCGCCGTGGTGAGCCGGTAGACGTCGTCGTTCCAGGTCCACTCGACCTCGCCCGGCCGGACGACACTGGAGAACGCCTTCCCGTCGAAGCTGCCCGACGTGTAGTGCAGGCCTATCGCGTCCGGCTCGATCTCCGTCGCCGAGCACGCCGTGGTGCCGAGCACCGCCGCCACCACCAGTACCGCCGCCGACCGTCGTGTCACCATGGAAATCTCCCCCTGCGTAAGAGTTTCCAGTCTGACAGCCGTGGCGCCCTGGAGGTTCCGGAATGTTCCGGAACCTCCAGGGCACGGCGGAGTGGCGCCTCCCGCGAAGCGCCACTCCGGTCCGGGGGGATCAGGCGCAGGCCGCGCCGTTCAGCTTCGGACTACCGAACGGCGGGGTGCCGCCGGAGAACGTGGCGTTGTAGCCGACGGTCACCGACGCGCCGGTCGCGATCGGGCCGTTCCAGGCCACGTTGGTCACCCTGATGACGTCGCCGGTGTCGGTCCAGTTGCCGTTCCAGCCCTGCGACAGCGTCACGCCGGGCGCGGAGAACTCCAGCGTCCACGAGGTGATCGCCGCGCCGCGGTTGGTGATCACGACCTCGCCGCCGTACCCGCCGGACCAGCTACTGGTGATCTTCTGGCTGACCTGGCAGCCGCCGGACGGGTTGCCGGGCGTCGTGGTCGTGGTCGTCGTCGTGGTCGTCGTCGTTTCGATCGGCCCGGCCGCCGCCGCGAGGTCGTACGCCCGCTGCGGCACGAACTGGCCCGCCGGGCCGATGCAGCCGTCGGACTCGCCAGGCAGCTTCACCCAGAGGAAGGCATCGATCCGCGAGTCCCCGGTCGCGGTGGTGCTGGGGGTGCCGATCGCGCGGCCCGCCGGGTCGCACCACTCGCTGCCGAGCGGGCCGTTGCCGTTGCGGCTGGTGTCCACCACAGCCTTGAGCCGCGAGTCGCCGACGGCGTCGAGCACCGACTTCGCGAACGCCACCTCGTCGTTGCGGAACCGGTAGTTCGACACGTTGGTGGAGATGCCGTCCGCGCTGTTCGAGATGTCCGCGCCCCGCAGCCGGTTCGCCGCCTCGCCCGCGCCGAGCCACGCCGAGTGGCCGATGTCGAAGTACACCTTCGCCGAGGACGAGCCCGCCTTGAGCTTCTTGCCCGCGTACGCCATCGACGCCTTGGTCTCGGTCTGCTGCGCGGCGCTCTGGCAGCTCGTCATGATCGGGAGCACGTCGGGTTCGAGGATGATCGACGCGGGTCGGCCCGCCAGCCCGGCGGCCACCTGGTCGATCCACTGCCGGTACGCGCTGTGGGACGGGGCCCCGCCGCCGCTCGCGCCGCCGCAGTCGCGGTTCGGGATGTCGTAGACGACCAGGATCGGGATCTTGCCCGCGGCGGCCGCCGCGCCGACGTGGGCGTCCACCTCGGCGCGGACGGTCCCGGTGTTGGTGGTGGTGAACCACTTCGCCTGCGGGACGGACGCGATCCGGTCGCGGATCACGGCGGCGCGCGAGTCGCCGGGGTTCGCCGCGACCCACTTGGCCGCGCTGGACGTGGGGTCGGTGTAGAACGCCGAATCGGCGGCCAGCGCGGTGCTCGGGCCGTGCAGCAGGAGGGCGCCCCCGACCGCGAGCGCGGTGGACAGCGCTCCCAGTGCCAGGGCGTGCTTCGGTGCGGACATGGTGGCTCTCCCGGTGGGTCGGGTGCCGGGGGGAGCGACGCTGCTCCCCCCGGCACCGCGTTTCAGGGCGGCGGCAGGGGTGTGGTGCCGCCGGTCCCGCCGCAGGGCAGTGCGACGGGACCGGCGTCCGCGCCGTACGCGGGGTCAGGCGTTCCGGGCCGGTGTGGTCGACCGGCTCGGGCCTCGGAGGCTCGCGTGCGGCGCGTCGTCCGGGGTGCCGGTCAGGTTCCCGCCGTTCGCCTGGCGGGCACCCCGGCGCTCCGGGCCGCACAGGGGTCGGCGGTCAGGCCGCGAACCGGGCCGGGAGGCCCGGAAGGTGGGGGAGTGGTTCGCATGAAATCCTCGCGTCATCTGTTCGACTGCGGGGGCAGGGGACTGGGAGCGCTCCCAGGTGGGAAGGACTTTAACCAGGGGGAAACGTGCCGGAAAAGACCCGTGAGCCGGGAAAACGTGGTCCATGTCGTGCTGTTCAGACACGCGCTGTCGCGAAAACCGGTCGAAAGTTCGATGAATTCGTCAATTGAGACGGCGATCGGCCTAGTCCGGGCTACGTCCGGTGTCCGATCTTGGCTCGGTTAGGCCATTAGAGAGACGCCTGGCCGAGGTTCCGGTGCCGCTGATGTTGATATTGCGGCTTTCTCGAATTGGGCCGATCGGCCGTCGTCGAATAGAGCCGGTCGGCGCAGGAAACATCTGGTGCATTGCGTTTCCGGGCGGTTAAGCCCTAACTTGGGAGCGCTCCCAGAATTTTCCCGGAGGTTCCGCAATGACGCGCACTCCGTTATCCAGTGGGTCCGGCGCCGCTACCGCGGCACCGCTCGCGACAGCGGCGATCGGCGCTCTGGTGCTGGTCCCGCCCTCACGGCCCGCGGCACCCGCCGTCGCCGGGAGCGTCGGCGCCCTGCTCGCCAGGACGGGCCTCGACGTCGAGGTCGGGCCGAGCGCGCGGGTCGAGCGAGGTGCGCCGAAGCCGGTGCCCGACCTCGCGGCCCACCGCGTCGGGTCCGTGCTGTCAGGCGGTGGTCCAGCCCCGGAGCGCGCCGGGACCACCACCGCGAGACCGGGCGCCGCACCCCTGTCCGGCTGGGCGGTCGGGCGGAGCAGACCCGCCGACCAGCCGACCGGCGGCCCCCGGAACGGGGCCCCACCCGCAACGCCACCCGCACGTCGGTCGACGACCTCGACCTGAACGGCTCGACCGGGCCGGGCGCCACCACCGCCCTCGGCTCCTCCGACAGCGGCGACGCCACGGTCCCCGACCCGGCCCGCCGCCGCAGCCAGACCACCGCACCACCACGCGGACCGAAGTGGGCGCCCCCGCCCGCCCCTTCGGCGCGCACCCCTGCACGGGTCGACGGCGACCCGAGATCGAGGAGGACCGAATGAGGATCAGGGGCAGAGCACGTCCGCTCCTCAGGCGACCGTTACCGGGTCTGACCGTCGTGGCGCTGATCGTCGCGTCGGTGCTGCCCGCCACCAGCGGGGTGGCGCAAGCGGCGGTGGCCTGCACGGTGAACTACCAGGTCAGCAGCGAGTGGAACAACGGCTTCGGCGCGAACGTCACCATCCGCAACGAGGGCGACGCCGTCACCGGCTGGAACCTGACCTGGAACTTCACCGACGGCCAGAAGGTCACCCAGGGCTGGAACGGCACGTTCAGCCAGTCCGGCACGAAGGTCACCGTCACGCCGCCCGACTGGGCGCGCACGATCCCCGTCGGCGGCACCGCGTCGGTCGGCTTCAACGGCAGCAAGGGCGCGACGAACACCGCGCCGACGGACTTCGCGCTCAACGGCGTCCCCTGCACGGGGGCGAACAAGGCGCCGACGGTCTCGCTGACCAGCCCGGCCTCGGGCGCGACGTACACCGCGCCCGGCACGATCCCCCTCGCCGCGACCGCGGCCGACTCCGACGGCACGATCGCCAAGGTCGAGTTCTACGCGGGTGACCAGCTCCTCGCCACGGACACGGCCTCGCCGTTCGCGGGGTCCTGGAGCGGGGTCCCGGTCGGGGACTACTCGATCAGCGCCCGCGCCTACGACAACCGCGGCGCCGCCACGAGTTCCACGCCCGCGGCGGTCAAGGTGCTCTCCGGCCCCGCGATCATCGCCTCGCCAAGCGCGGTGAGCGTCAAGCAGGGCGCCACCGGCACGTTCGGCGTCTCGCTGGCGATCCAGCCGACGTCGTCGGTCGCGGTGACGATCGCGCGGGCCTCCGGCACCGCGGACCTCACGGCGTCGCCGACGACGCTGACGTTCACCACGTCCAACTGGAACACCAAGCAGAACGTCACCGTGACGTCGGCGGCCAACGGCGGTGACCTCGGCACCGCGACCTTCTCGGCGTCGGCCACCGGCCAGACGGCGGCGTCCGTGGTGGTCAAGGAGATCTCGTCGTCCACTTCGGACTTCAACCAGGCCTTCCTCGACCAGTACAACAAGATCAAGGACCCGGCGAGCGGCTACTTCCGCAAGTTCGGCGACCTGCTGGTGCCCTACCACTCCATCGAGACCTTGATGGTGGAGGCGCCGGACCACGGCCACCAGACGACCTCGGAGGCGTTCAGCTACTACCTGTGGCTGGAGGCCAGCTACGGCCGGATCGCCGGTGACTGGGCCCCGTTCAAGTCGGCATGGGCGTCGATGGAGAAGTTCATCATCCCCGCCACCGCGGACCAGCCGACCAACGACAAGTACGACCCGTCCAAGCCCGCGACCTACGCGCCCGAGCACTCGCGGATGGACCAGTACCCGTCCGTGCTCGACGCGAACGTCAAGGTGGGCGCCGACCCGATCGCGAACGAGCTGAAGTCCGCCTACGGCACCAGTGACGTGTACGGCATGCACTGGCTGATCGACGTGGACAACACGCTCGGCTTCGGCCGCTGCGGCGACGGCACCACCGCGCCCGCGTACATCAACACCTACCAGCGCGGGTCGTCGGAGTCGGTGTGGGAGACCATCCCGCAGCCGTCCTGCGACACGTTCAAGCACGGCGGGCCCAACGGTTACCTGGACCTGTTCACCAAGGACGCGTCCTACGCCAAGCAGTGGAAGTACACCAACGCGCCGGACGCCGACGCGCGCGCGGTGCAGGTCGCGCTGCTCGCGCAGCAGTGGGCCACCGCGCAGGGCAAGGCGGGCGACATCGCCTCGGAGGTCAAGAAGGCCGCCAAGATGGGCGACTACCTCCGGTACGCCATGTTCGACAAGTACTTCAAGAAGATCGGCGGCTGCGTCGGGGCCAGCTCGTGCGCGGCGGGCACCGGCAAGGACAGCGACCACTACCTGATGTCCTGGTACTACGCGTGGGGCGGTGCCACCGACACGTCCGCGGGCTGGGCGTGGAGGATCGGCGACGGCGCCTCGCACCAGGGCTACCAGAACCCGCTCGCGGCCTACGCGCTGGCGAACACCGCCGCGCTGAAGCCGCTGTCGGCCACCGGCCAGGCGGACTGGGCCAAGAGCCTGGACCGCCAGTTGGAGATGCTCCAGTGGCTCCAGTCCGCCGACGGCGCCATCGCCGGTGGCGTGACCAATAGCTGGGAGGGCAACTACGGCACGCCTCCCTCGGGCACGCCGACGTTCTACGGCATGTACTACGACGCCCACCCCGTGTGGCGCGACCCGCCGAGCAACCGGTGGTTCGGCTTCCAGGCGTGGGGGATCGAGCGCACGGCGTCGCTCTACCAGATGACCGGTGACGCGCGGGCCAAGAAGATCCTCGACAAGTGGGTGCCGTGGGCCATCGCCAACACCACGATCGGCACGAACGGGAACTTCCAGATCCCGTCGGACATCGAGTGGACCGGCGCGCCGGACACCTGGAACCCGACGACCCCCGGTTCGAACGCCAACCTGCGGGCCAGGGTGCTCAACTTCAGCACGGACGTGGGTGTCGCGGCGTCGTACGCCAAGACGCTGCTCAACTACGCGGCCAAGTCCGGCAACGCGCAGGCCAAGACGGTCGGCGAGGGACTGCTGACGGCACTGCTCGCCCACCAGGACGACAAGGGCATCGCGGTGCCCGAGACCCGGAGCGACTACAACCGCTTCGACGACAAGTACAACGCCACGACCGGTGAGGGCCCCTACGTCCCGCCGGGCTGGACCGGGAAGATGCCGAACGGCGACGCGATCGACCAGAACTCCTCGTTCCTGTCGCTGCGCTCGAAGTTCCGCACCGATCCGGAGTGGCCGAAGGTCCAGGCCTACCTGGACGGCGGGGCCGCCCCGACGTTCACGTACCACAGGTTCTGGGCGCAGGCGGAGATCGCGACGGCTTTCTCGCTGCACACCGAGCTGTTCGGGTAACACCCGGACGGACGCCGCCCCCCGAACCCGGCAGGCGGGGGGCGGTGGTCCGGGCTCGGCGACACGACGTCCTCGACAGCGCTGTCGAAGGCGTGTTGAGTCCTGTGTGGACCTTGTCGCGCAGTTTTAAGGTGAGCGCTTAAGCGGTTGTGCCGCAATGGTTTTCGCACTCTTGAACGCTGGTGCGATTAACCGGTTCAGTCCTTGACGGAGGTAGATCAGCGGTGCTCCCATGATGGGGCCGTCGCATTCGAGAAGGAGCACACTCGTGCGATATCCCCTGCACAACACGAGGAGCCCACGCGCCTCTGCCCCGCGCAGAGCGCTGGCGGGACTGGCCGCGGCGGTGACGACCGCCGGTCTCGTGGTCGTCGCGCACGTCGCCGGGCCCGCCCCGGCCGAGGCGCAGGCCGGGTACACCTGGAGCAACGTCGAGATCGCGGGCGGGGGTTTCGTCCCCGGCATCGTCTTCAACCAGACCGAGCGCAACCTGGTGTACGCCCGCACCGACATCGGCGGTGCCTACCGCTGGAACCAGTCCACCAACCGGTGGATTCCCCTGCTCGACCACGTCGGCGCGACCGACTGGGGCCTCAACGGCGTCGCCAGCCTGGCCACCGACCCGGTCGACCCGAACCGCGTGTACGTGGCCGCGGGCATGTACACCAACACCTGGGACCCCAACAACGGCGCGATCCTGCGGTCGTCGGACCGGGGCTCCACCTGGCAGAAGACCGCGCTCCCGTTCAAGCTCGGCGGCAACATGCCCGGTCGCGGCATGGGCGAGCGGCTGGCGATCGACCCGAACCGCAACAGCGTGCTCTACCTGGGAGCGCCGAGCGGCAACGGCCTGTGGCGCAGCACCGACTCGGGCGTCACGTGGGGCAAGGTGACCGCGTTCCCGAACGCGGGCAACTACGCCCAGGACCCCAACGACCCCAACGGGTACCTCAACGACAACCAGGGCGTGCTCTGGGTGACGTTCGACCCGAGGACCGGCACCGCGGGCCAGACGACCAAGACCATCTACGTCGGTGTGGCCGACAAGCAGAACAACGTCTACCGCAGCACGGACGGCGGCACGACGTGGACCCGCGTGGCCGGGCAGCCGACGGGGTTCCTGCCGCACAAGGGCGTGCTGGACGGCGCGGGGCAGCTCTTCCTGGCCACCAGCGACACGGGCGGCCCGTACGACGGCGCCAAGGGCGACGTGTGGCGGCTGAACACGGCCACCGGCGCGTGGACGCAGGTCAGCCCGATCCCGTCGAGCAGCACGGACGACTTCTTCGGCTACAGCGGCCTGACCGTCGACCGCTCGCGCCCCGGAACGCTGATGGTCGCCACGCAGGTGGCGTGGTGGCCGGACGTCATCTTCTTCCGCAGCACCGACTCCGGCGCGACCTGGACGCGGATCTGGGACTGGACCAACTACCCCGAGCGCTCCACCCGCTACACGCAGGACATCTCGGCCGTGCCGTGGCTGTCGCTCGGCATGAACCCGCAGCCCCCCGAGGTCACGCCGAAGCTGGGCTGGATGACGGAGTCGATGGAGATCGACCCGTTCGACTCCAACCGGATGATGTACGGCACCGGCGCGACGATCTACGGCACGAGGAACCTCACCACGTGGGACACCGGCGGGAAGATCACCATCACGCCGATGGTCGCGGGCCTGGAGGAGACCGCGGTGCTGGACCTGATCAGCCCGCCCTCCGGCGCGCCGCTGATCAGCGCGCTCGGCGACATCGGCGGCTTCCGGCACGACCGGCTGGACGCCGTGCCCGCCAAGGTGTTCACCCAGCCCACCTTCACCTCGACCACGGGGCTGGACTACGCCGAGCTGACGCCCGCGACGATGGTGCGGGTCGGGCAGTTCGACAAGTCGAGCCGCCCCAACGACAACCGGGTCGCGTTCTCCACCGACGGCGGCTCGAACTGGTTCCAGGGCGCCGAACCGGGCGGTGTGACGGGTGGCGGCACGGTCGCCGCGGCGGCGGACGGGAGCAGGTTCGTCTGGAGCCCGGTGGGCGCGGGCGTGCATTATTCCGTCGGCTTCGGCAACTCCTGGCAGGCGTCGAGCGGCATCCAGGCGGGCGCGGTGGTGGAGTCGGACCGGGTCAACCCGCGCAAGTTCTACGGGTTCGCCGCGAACAGGTTCTACGTCAGCGTCGACGGCGGGGCCACGTTCACCGCGTCGGCCGCCACCGGTCTGCCCGCCAGTGGGCACTTCAAGGCCGTGGCCGGTCGTGAGGGCGACGTGTGGCTGGCCGGTGGCGCGGGGCTGTGGCGCTCCACGGACTCCGGCGCGACCTTCACCAAGTCCACGTCGGTGACGGAGTCGAGCAACATCGGCTTCGGCAAGGCCGCGACGGGCAAGACCTACCCGGCGCTCTACGCCATCGCCCTGATCGGCGGCGTGCGCGGCGTCTTCCGCTCGGACGACACCGGCGCCACGTGGACGCGGATCAACGACGACAAGCACCAGTACGGCAACATCGGCGACGCCATCACCGGCGACCCGCGCGTCTACGGCCGGGTCTACCTGGGCACCAACGGCCGCGGCGTGATCCTCGGCCAGACGTCCGGCGGGACCACGCCGACGAGCACCACCACCACGACGACCACGACCACCACCACGACGACGACCACCACGACCCCGCAGCCGTCGACCGGCTGCTCGGTGAAGTACACCGTGACGGGCGAGTGGCAGGGCGGCTTCCAGGGCAAGGTCGAGATCACCAACACCTCCACCACCCCGATCGACGGGTGGACGGCGAAGTGGTCGTTCGCGAACGGCCAGGTGATCAGCAGCCTGTGGGGCGGTGTCGTCACGCAGTCCGGCGCGGCGGTCTCGGTCGCCAACGCCTCCTACAACCGCACGATCGCCGCGGGCGCCACCACCGAGGTGGGCTTCACGGCGAGCTCGACCGGCACCAACGCCAGACCGACGGCCTTCACCGTCAACGACAAGGCGTGCGCGTAAAGCCCACCACCCCTGCCCTCCCGGAGGCTCCCGTGCACCGACGCACGTCGAGATCGCTCACCTGGCTCGCCGCCGCGCTCCTCGCGGCGGTGGGACTGGTGGCGCCCGCACCGCCGGGCGCGTCCGCCGCGCCCGCGTTCAACTACGGCGAAGCCCTGCAGAAGTCCGTCTGGTTCTACGACGCCCAGCGGACGGGCAGGCTGCCCGCCGACAACCGCGTCTCCTGGCGCGGCGACTCGGCGGTGAACGACGGCGCGGACGTGGGGCTCGACCTGTCGGGCGGGTTCTTCGACGCGGGCGACCACGTCAAGTTCGGGCTGCCCTTCGCGTCCAGCATGTCGATGCTGGCGTGGGGGGCGGTCGAGAACCGGCAGGCCTACACGAGCTCCGGTCAGCTCGCCGCGCTGCGGTCGAACCTGAAGTGGGGCACCGACTGGATCATCAAGGCGCACCCGTCGCCGAACGTGGTCTACGGGCAGGTCGGGGCGGGCAACCCCGACCACGCCTGGTGGGGCTCGGCCGAGGTCATGCCGATGGCCCGGCCGTCCTACAAGGTCGACGCGTCCTGCCCCGGCTCGGACCTGGCCGGGGAGTACGCGGCGGCGCTCGCGTCCAGCTCGATGGTGTTCTCCGCGACCGATCCCACCTACGCGGCGACGCTGATCACGCACGCCAAGCAGCTCTACTCGTTCGCGGACACCTACCGCGGCAAGTACAGCGCCTGCATCACGGACGCGGCGAACTACTACAACTCCTGGAGCGGCTACCAGGACGAGTTGGTGTGGGGCGCGATCTGGCTGTACCGGGCCACTGGTGACGCGTCCTACCTGACCAAGGCGAAGACCGAGTACACCAAGCTCGGCACCGAGCCGCAGAGCACCGAGCGCTCCTACAAGTGGACGATCGCCTGGGACGACAAGTCCTACGGCGCCTACGTGCTGATGGCCCACCTGACCGGTGAGCAGACCTACCTCACCGACGCCAACCGCTGGCTGGACTTCTGGACCACCGGCTACAACGGCAACCGGGTCCGGTACTCGCCTGGCGGCCAGGCCGTCCTCGATAGCTGGGGGTCGCTGCGGTACGCGGCCAACACGGCGTTCGTCGCACTGGTGCACAGCGACTGGCTCAAGACCAGGGACGCCGCGCGCGCCACCACTTACCACGACTTCGCGGTGCGGCAGGTGAACTACGCGCTCGGCGACAACCCGCGCGGCGCCAGCTACGTCGTCGGCTTCGGCGTGAACCCGCCGCGCAACCCGCACCACCGCACGGCGCACGGGTCGTGGGCGGACAGCATCGCCGAGCCCGTCACGAGCAGGCACGTCCTGTACGGGGCGCTGGTCGGCGGGCCGAGCACGAACAACGACGCGTACGTCGACAGCAGGCAGGACTACGTGGCCAACGAGGTGGCGCTGGACTACAACGCCGGGTTCACCGGCGCGCTGGCCCGCCTCCACGGCGAGTACGGCGGCACACCCCTGGCGAACTTCCCGGTCGCGGAGACCACGGACGGGCCGGAGCTGACCACGCAGGCCGCGGTGAGCCAGAGCAGCACCCTGTTCACCGAGATCAAGTCGTTCGTCCTCAACAGGTCGGCGTGGCCCGCGCGGACGTTCAACGGCTCGCTGCGCTACTACTTCACCCTGGACGGCTCGACGACGGCGGACCAGATCACCGTCACCACCAACTACAACCAGTGCGGCACGGCGTCGAAGCCGCTGCGGCACAGCGGGAACGTCTACTACGTCGAGGTCCCGTGCACCGGGATCGCCCCGGCGGGGCAGTCGGCGTACCGCAAGGAGGTCCAGTTCCGGCTGACCAGCTCCGGCACCTGGGACCCGACGAACGACTGGTCCTACCAGGGGCTGCCGGTCGGCAACGTGACGCCGACGACCACGTCCCGGATGGTCCTCGTCCAGGACGGCCGGACCGTGTGGGGCACCGCCCCGGACGGCACGAGCACCCCGGACACTCAGGCACCGACCGTCCCGAGTGGACTGTCCTCGTCGGCCGTCGGGAGCACAGGCCTCACGTTGAACTGGGCCGCGTCGACCGACGACGTCGGCGTGGCGGGCTACGACGTGCTGCGGGTCGACGGGTCGACGTCGACCGTGATCGGCACACCGTCCGGGACCACCTACGCCGTGACGGGGCTGACGCCCTCGACCGCGTACCGGTTCGCCGTGCGCGCCCGCGACGCGGCGGGCAACACGTCGGCGGCCACCGGCCCGCTGGCCGTGACGACCACGGCGGGCGGTGGCGGCGGCTCGGTCGCGGTGCTCCAGCGCGGTGACGGGGGAGCGCGGGACAGCCAGGTCCGCGCCACCCTCCAGGTCGCCAACCGGGGCACGGCGGCGCTGCCGCTGACCGGCGTGACGCTGCGGTACTGGTTCACCGGCGACACCCCCTCGCCCACCTACCAGGTGTTCTGCGACTGGGCCGTGGTCGGCTGCGCCCAGGTGAGGGCCGAGGTCGTCAAGCTCCCGACGGCCAGGACCGGCGCCGACGCCTACCTCCAGGTCACCTTCACGGATGGCGGTGTCGCCGCGGGCTCCACCAGCGGCGACATCCAGCTCCGCTTCGCCAAGTCCGACTGGTCCGCGTTCGACCAGGCCGACGACCACAGCTACCGGGTCTCCGCCTCCTGGGCGGACCACGACCGCGTGACCGCCTACACCGGCGGCGCGCTCTCCTGGGGCGTCGAGCCCTAACCCGCAGATTCCGGTGCGGGGCGTACTGCGCGCTCAGGCGTCCCGCACCGGTACCCACCGCCTCACGAGAGGTTCCCGCCGATGAGAAGGCTGATCGCACTGGCGAGCGCGCTGCTCGCCACCCTGTTCTTCGTCGCCGTCCCCCCGGCCTCCGCGGCCACGGGTTTCTCGATCTCCGGTGGCAAGCTCTACGACGCGACGGGCGCGGAGTTCATCATGCGCGGCGTCAACCACGCCCACACCTGGTACACCTCCCGGACCACGCAAGCGCTCGCGGACGTGAAGGCGTTGGGCGCCAACAGCGTTCGGGTCGTGCTGTCCAGCGGCGACCAGTGGACGCGCAACGACGCCACCGACGTGGCGAACGTGATCTCCCAGTGCAAGGCGAACAAGCTCATCTGCGTGCTGGAGGTGCACGACACCACCGGGTACGGCGAGCAGGCCGCCGCCGTGTCGCTGGCGAAGGCCGTCGACTACTGGATCAGCGTCCAGAGCGCGATGACCGGCCAGGAGGCCTACACGATCCTCAACATCGGCAACGAGCCCTGGGGCAACACGAACACCTCGGCGTGGACCGCCGACACCAAGGCCGCGATCGGCAGGCTGCGGGCCGCCGGGTTCACCCACACCCTGATGGTGGACGCGCCGAACTGGGGCCAGGACTGGTCCTTCACCATGCGCGACAACGCGGCCTCGGTGTTCGCGAGCGACTCGCTGCGCAACACCATGTTCTCCGTCCACATGTACGGCGTGTTCGACACCGCCGCCGAGATCACCGACTACCTCGGCCGGTTCCGCACGGCGGGGCTGCCGATCCTGGTGGGCGAGTTCGGCCACAACCACTCCGACGGCGACCCCGACGAGGACACGATCTTCTCCTACACGCAGTCGCAGGGGATCGGGTACCTGGGCTGGTCGTGGAGCGGCAACGGCGGCGGCGTCGAGTACCTCGACATGGCGACCGGCTTCAACGCCGCCCAGTTGACCACGTGGGGCCAGCGCATCTTCAACGGCGCCAACGGGATCAAGCAGACCTCGCGGCAGGCGGCCGTCTACGGCGGCGGCGGTCCGGTGGACACCACCCCGCCCACGACGCCCGGCACCCCGTCGGCGTCCTCGATCACCTCCGGCGGCGCGTCGCTGAGCTGGACCGCGTCGACCGACGCCGTCGGCGTCACCGGCTACGACGTGGTGCGGGTCAGCGGCGGCACCGAGTCGGCGCTCACGTCGACGAGTTCGGCGTCCGCGACGCTCACCGGGCTGACCGCGTCCACCGCCTACACCGTCGCGGTCTACGCCCGCGACGCGGCGGGCAACCGGTCCACCCGGTCCGGCACCACCACGTTCACCACCTCGCCCGGCAGCGGTGGCGGCTCGTGCGCGGTCGCGTACAAGGTCGGCAGCCAGTGGCAGGGCGGGTTCGGCGCCGACGTGACGATCCGCAACACCGGGTCGACCGCCGTCAACGGGTGGACCCTGCGCTGGACCTTCGCCAACGGCCAGACCGTGACGCAGATGTGGAACGCCACCGCGAGCCAGTCGGGCGCGCAGGTGTCGGCGGTCAACGCGCCCTACAACGCGGCCATCGCCGCGGGCGGGTCGGTCGGGTTCGGCTTCAACGCCTCGTGGACCGGCACCAACGCGGCACCCACGACCTTCACCCTCAACGGTGCCTCGTGCACCAGCTCGTGATCGAAAGGAGAAGTCGTTGCGGTTCAAGCGAACAATCGCCCTGGGTGCGGCGGTGATCGGTGTCGCCGCCGTCACCACCGTGCTGGTGCCGAGCGGAGTGGCGCTCGCCCACGGATCGATGACCTACCCCGCCAGCCGGACCTACGCGTGCTACGAAGACGGCCGGGCGGGCGGTGGGGGCGGCGACCTCAACCCCACGAACCCCGCGTGCGCCGCCGCGGTGGCCGCCGGTGGCAAGCAACCGCTGTGGGACTGGTTCGGCAACCTGATCAGCCAGGCGGGCGGCAAGCACCGGGAGATCATCGGTGACGGCAAGCTGTGCGGGCCGACCACGAAGTACGACGCCTACAACCTCGGGCGCACGGACTGGCCGACCACGACCTTGCAGGCGGGGGCGTCGATCACGCTCAAGTACAACGCGTGGGCCCCGCACCCCGGCACGTGGGAGCAGTACGTCACGAAGGACGGGTACAACCCCGCGCAGCCGCTGCGGTGGTCGGACCTGGAGTCGGCGCCGTTCAACACGGTGGTGAACCCGCCGCTGGGGAACGGGGAGTACTCGTGGAACGCCACGCTGCCCAACAAGTCCGGGCGGCACGTGATCTACTCGATCTGGCAGCGGTCGGACAGCCCCGAGGCGTTCTATAGCTGCTCGGACGTCGTGTTCAACGGTGGCGGCGGGAACCCCGGTGACACCACCGCCCCGTCCACGCCGGGGACTCCCACGGCCTCCGCCACGTCGAACTCGGTGGCGCTGTCCTGGGGAGCCTCGACGGACAACGTCGGGGTGAGCGGGTACCAGGTGTACCGGGAGGCCGGTGCCACCGACGTGCTGGTGGCCTCGCCCTCCTCGACCTCGGCCACGGTCACCGGGCTCTCGGGTGGGACGGCGTACGCGTTCTACGTGGTGGCGAAGGACGCCGCGGGCAACACGTCACCGCCCTCGTCCGCGGTGTCGGTGACGACCTTGCCGGGCTCCACGCCGGGCGGGGCGTGCGCGGTCACCTACACGACGCCCAGCGTGTGGTCCGGTGGGTTCACGGCGAACGTGGTCGTGAAGAACACCGGCACCAGCGCGGTGAGCCCTTGGTCGCTGGTGTGGGACGTGCCCAGCGGGCAGACGGTCAGCAGCGCGTGGTCCGCCGAAGTCGTGGTGTCCGGTGGGAAGGCCACGGCGAAGGGCGTGAGCTGGAACGGGTCCATCCCGGCCGGTGGATCGGTGAACTTCGGGTTCAACGGGACTGCCTCCGGCACCCCGGCGACCCCTGCGGCGTTCACCCTCAACGGGGCGTCGTGCGGCTCGGCGTGACCCTGGTGGGCGCGGCTCTGGTGGCGGGGTCGGTGGCGTGTTCCGCCGCCGACCCCGCCACCGGGTCGGCGGCCGGGGTCGGGGAGTGGGTGCACGCCCGGACGGGGGAGTGCTCGTCGCCCCGCGTCGGTTCGATCGAGGAGTTCGCGGAGTTCGTGGGGCCGCTGCGGGCGGACCTGTACGCGCCGTTCGTGCAGGAGTGGGCTACCTGTGCCGTGGCCCCGTACGAGAAGTTGGGGCTGGTGGTGTTCCGGCCGGGGGTGATGCGGGAGTTCCAGGAGGCCTGGAAGGCTTCCGTGGCAGCCGGTGAGGTCGTGGGGGACCCGGACTTCGCGTTCGGACCCGGCTTCGCGGTGAGCGCCACGGACGGGCTGGAGCGGCTGGGACTGCGGTACCTGCACTGCACGCCGGTCGAGGGGCACGTCATGTCGCCCGAACCCGCCGAGGCCGAGGGGTGCGTGTACACCAAGATGCACCAGGGCCACGGGCACTGAGACCGGGGACGGCTTCCTCTACGCGCTGGGCGGGGTGATGAACGCCGGTTCGGCCGCCGCGAGGTTCTCGGGGAGGCGCATGCCCTCGTGCAGCGGGACGAGTTCCGACTGGAGGACCATGGCCGCCGCGCCGATCGCGGGTGCCGTGGCCGCCGAGCGGGAGAGGCGCACGTCGACCTCGTGGGTGGCCCTGGCGAAGAACGCCCGGTCCAGCTCCTCCTTGACCACGGGCAGGTAGATCGAGCCCGCGATGGCGAAGCTCGGGCCGGTGAGGACCAGGACGTCCAGGTCCATGAGGTTCGCCAGGGTCCTCGCGGCCACGGCGATGTACCTCGCCGAGCGGTCCAGGATCGCCAGCGCCTGCGGTTCGCCCCGCCTCGCCGCGCGGCTGACCGCCGCGAAGTCCGCCGCCACCGACGGGCGGGAGCGCTTCGCGCCGGTGAGGCCGACCATGCGGGCCAGTACCTGGTCCGCGCGCGCGGTCGCGACGACGGCGGCCGGGCCCGCCATGGCCTCCACGCAGCCGCGGGCGCCGCACCAGCACTCGGGGCCGAGCGCGTCCACGCAGATGTGGCCGATCTCGCCCGCGTTGCCGCTGGTGCCGCGGTAGGTGATGCCGCCGATGACCAGGCCCGCCCCGATGCCGGTGCCCATGTAGAGGGCGGCGGAGGTCGCGGTGCCGCCGATGCCGCCCGACCAGTGCTCGCCCAGCGCGGCGGCCGTGGCGTCGTTGTCGAGCAGGACGGGGAGGCCGACCGCCTCGGCCAGCGCCCGGTCCAGGGGGAAGTCCTCCCACTGGCGCATGGACGGAGGGGTGTGGGTCATGCCCGTCGTCGCCGACTGGGGGCCGGGGGAGACCAGGCCCACGCCGAGCACGCGCTCCCGGTCCACGCCCACGCGGTCCACGAGGGCGTGGACCTCGGCGGCCATCCTGGCGACCACCTCCGGCGGCTCCTCGGCGCCCGCGCCCGGCCTGGTGATGCGGGCTACCACCGCGCCGCCGAGGTTGGTGAGGACGTAGGTGATGCCCGCGTGGTCCAGGTGCACGCCGATGGCGTAGCGGGAGGCGTGGTCGAGCTGGAGGAGCACCCTGCGCTTGCCGCCGGTCGACTCGGCCCGGCCCGTTTCGAGGACCAGGCCCTCGTCGATGAGCCTGCGGACGACCGTGGAGATCGTGGCGCCGGTGAAGCCGGTGGCGTTGATGAGGCCCACCCGGCTGATGGTCCCCGCCGCGCGGATGACGTCGAGCACCGCCGCCTTGCTGCTCGCGTGCAGCGTCGTCCGGGCCTGACCGGTCACTGGTCCTCCGTGGTGTGGCCAGCACTTACTTCGTTCACCGGTCGAAGGGTAGCAAGCGGGCGAGGCTGGTCAGGCCTGTCGGCGGTAGCACCGGGGTGCTCGGGAGGTATTGACTTCGTTTCTTCACTGACTTAACAATCTCCACACCGCAGTGGCCCGCACGTCGACGGCCGGTCGCTGTCACCCAGCCAGGAGAGGATCAACGATGTTCCTGAAGGCACAGCGCTCCCGCGTCGCGGCGGCGGGATTGGCCGTGGTCGCACTGGTCGCCGCCGGGTGCGGGTCCTCCAACAGCAGTCGTTCCGCGGACGCGGAGACGCTCGTCCTCTACACCGGGCAGTCGGGCGACTACCAGGTCAACTTCAACCCGTTCTCGCCGACGCTCATCGACGGGCCGGGCACGATCTTCGAGCCGCTGTTCTTCTTCAACGTCATCAAGGACGTCGAGCCCCGGCCCCGGCTCGGCAAGGCCTTCTCCTGGAACGCCGACGGGACCGAGCTGTCGATCGAGGTCCGCGACGACGCCAAGTGGTCCGACGGGCAGAAGTTCACCGCGAAGGACGTGGTGTTCACCCTGGACATGATCACCAAGAACAAGACGATGAACTCCACCGGCTATAAGGGCAAGGCGACCGCGACCGACGACACGCACGTGGTGGTGAAGTTCGACGAGCCCGCGTACATGGAAGGGCCGCAGGTGCTGGGGAAGATCTTCATGGTCCCCGAGCACCTGTGGAAGGACATCGCGACGCCCGCCACCGACCCGGTGAAGTCCCCGGTCGGCACCGGGCCGTTCCTGCTGGACGAGTTCAAGCCCCAGGCGTTCACGCTGAAGGCCAACCCCGGCTACTACGGCGGCGAACCGGCCGTGAAGAAGATCCGGTACCTGTCGCTGTCGGGCAACCAGGCCGGTGCCGACGCGCTCAAGGCCGGGCAGGTCGACTGGCAGACCGGGCCGGTGCCGGACATCAAGAACGTGGAGAAGAACTACCCCGGCTACAAGGCGATCATCACGCCGATGAACCAGGCCGCGCTGTTCACCTGCTCGAACGCCGAACTGGGCTGCACGGGCGCGCAGACCGACCCGGCCGTGCGCAAGGCGATCTACTACGGCATCAACCGCGGCCAGGTGAACGCGCTGGCGTTCGAGGGCACGGCCAGCGAGGTCTCGCCCGGCTACGCGCTGGTGCGGCGGGACAAGGGCCTCGTCTCCGGCAAGCTGAAGGAGAAGACCGCGCCGATGAGCCCCGACGTGGCCAAGGCGACCGGGCTGCTGGAGGGCGCCGGGTACGCCAAGGGCGGCGACGGGATCTACGCGAAGGACGGCAAACCGCTGGAGCTGACCGTGAAGGTCGTCGCGGGGTGGACCGACTACATCACCGCCGTCGACACGATGGGCCAGCAGTTGCAGCAGGTGGGCATCAAGATCACCCCGCAGCAGCTCTCCTGGAACGAGTGGTCCGACGCGCGGGGCCGCGGCCAGTACGAACTGCTGATCGACGCCGTCCAGCAGGGACCCGCGCCCGACCCGTTCTACACCTACAGCTACTTCTTCAGCAGCGCGACCACCGCGCCCGCGGGCGAGATCGCGAACCCGAACTTCGGCCGGATGAAGGACTCCGCGCTCGACGAGGCGCTGGCGTCGCTGAAGAAGATCGACCCGAAGGACACCGCCGCCCGGCAGCCGCACCTCGACGTGATCCAGACGCGCATCGAGGAGGTCATGCCCTACATCCCGATCCTCACCGGCGGCACGACCAGCGAGTACAACGCCAAGAAGTTCACCGGCTGGCCGACCGAGGACGACCTCTACGCGTTCCCCGCCGTGTGGTCCCGGCCGGAGAACTCCGAGATCTTCCTCAAGCTCAAGCCAGCGGGCAAGTGAGGCGCGTCGGGTCGGGGAAAGCGCGCCGATGAGGTACTACGTGCGGAAGTTCGTGTTCTACCTGGTCGCCCTCTGGGCGGCGCTCACGCTGAACTTCGTCATCCCCAGGCTGATGCCGGGCAACCCGGTCGACATCCTGCTGGCGAAGCTCCAGCAGCGCGGCGGGTCGATCGACCCGGCGGCGCGGCGGTCGTTCGAGCTGCTGCTCGGCACGGGCGGCGACGAGTCGATCGTGAGCCAGTACTTCGCCTACCTCGGCAACATCTTCCGCGGTGACCTCGGCGTCTCGGTGAGCGCGTTCCCCGCGCCGGTGTCCGAGGTCATCGCCTCCTCCCTGCCGTGGACGGTGGTGCTGGTCGGGATCGCGACCCTGCTGTCGTTTCTGGTCGGCATCGCGCTCGGCGCGCTGGTCGGCTGGAAGCGCGGCACCTGGCTCGACTCGCTCGTGCCCGCGACGACCGTGCTGTCGGCGGTGCCGTACTTCTGGCTCGCGCTGATCCTGGTGGCGGTGTTCGCGTCCGCACTCGGCTGGTTCCCGCTGGCCGGCGGCTACGACGTCATCCTCACGCCCGCGTGGGACGCGGAGTTCCTGTCGTCGGCGATCTACCACGGCACGCTGCCCGCGCTGACGATCGTCGTGTCGTCGGTCGGCGGCTGGCTGCTCGGGATGCGCAACATGATGGTGTCGGCGATGTCCGAGGACTACGTGCTCACCGCGCAGGCCAAGGGGCTGCGCGACAGCCGGATCATGATCCGGTACGCCACCCGCAACGCCGTGCTGCCGTCGGTGGCCGGGTTCGCGATCTCGCTCGGGTTCGTGGTGTCCGGCTCGATCATCACCGAGCAGGTCTTCTCCTACCCCGGCATCGGGTCGAAGCTGCTCCAGGCCGTGCAGAACAACGACTACGCGCTGATGCAGGGGATCTTCCTGGTCATCACGGTGGCCGTGCTCGGCGCGAACCTCGTGGTGGACCTGCTGTACGCCCTGATCGACCCCCGAACCCGCGTCAGCGGTGGATGAGGAGCGCGGACTATGTCCACAGTGGACGTGAAGCGGCGGGTGCTGCCGCGCTGGTCGCCCAAGCTGGCGATCGGGTTGGGGCTGATCGGGGTCGTGGTGGTGTTCGGGCTGGTCGGGCCGCTCGTGGTCGGCGACCCGAACACCGTGCGGGACATCGGCCTCACCCCGCCCGGCGGCTCGTTCTGGCTCGGCACCACCCAGACCGGGCAGGACGTGGTGGCGCAGATCGCCTACGCCACCAGGGGGTCGTTGCAGATCGGCCTGGTGGTCGGGGTGCTGGCGACGGTGCTGTCGGCGGTCTTCGGGATCGTCGGCAGCTACGCGGGCGGGATCGTCGACGAGGCGTTCTCGCTGTTCTCCAACGTGATGCTGGTGATCCCCGGTCTGCCGCTGGTGATCGTGATCGCCGGGTTCGTGCCCGCCGCGCAGCGCGGGTCGTGGACGATCGCGATCGTGCTGGCCATCACCGGCTGGGCCGCGTCGGCTCGGGTGCTGCGGGCGCAGACGCTGTCGTTGCGCAACCGGGACTACGTGGCCGCGGCGCGGGTGGCGGGGGAAAGGACCTGGCGGGTGATCACCGTCGAGATCCTGCCGAACCTGTTGCCGGTGCTGGCTTCGCAGTTCGTGTTCGCGGTGGTGCTGGCGATCCTGAGCGAGGCGGGGCTGTCGTTCCTCGGGCTTGGTGCCTCGAACTCGTCGACGCTCGGGACGATGTTGTACTACGCGCAGAACGGGTTCGCGTTGCAGCGGGAGGCCTGGTGGTGGTTCGTGCCGCCGGGGCTGGTGATCGCGCTGTTCGGGTGCGGGTTGTCGCTGGTCAACTTCTCGATCGACGAGATCATCAACCCGAGGCTGCGGGACGTGCCGCGGAAGCCGGGGAAGGTGGCGGCGACGGTCGAGGTCGTCCCCGCCACGCGCGGTTCGGACGACGCCGTGCTGACCGTGTCCGGGCTTTCCGTGGTGTACCAGGGGGAGAAGCCCGTGCACGCCGTGCGGGACGTGTCGTTGACGTTGCGGCGGGGGGAGATCCTCGGCTTGGCCGGGGAGTCCGGGTGCGGGAAGACGACGCTGGCGTACGCGGTGAACCGGCTGCACAAGCCGCCCGCGGAGGTGACGGCCGGGGCGGTGACGTTCCACGACCGGGACGGGACGGATGTGGACGTGCTCGGGCTCGGCGTGGAGGAGTTGCGGGTGTTCCGGTGGTCGAAGCTGTCGATGGTGTTCCAGGGCGCGATGAACGCGTTGAGCCCGGTCACGTCGGTGGCGGCCCAGTTGGACGACGTGCTGGTGACGCACCGGCCCGAGATGTCGCGGGAGGAGCGGCGGAAGCGGTGCGTCGAGGTGTTCACGCTGGTGGGTGTGCCGCCGGAGAGGCTGGGGGCGTACCCGCACGAGCTGTCCGGCGGGATGCGGCAGCGGGTGATGATCGCGATGGCGCTGCTGCTCGACCCGCAGGTGATGATCATGGACGAGCCGACCACGGCGTTGGACGTGGTGGTGCAGCGGGGGATCCTGCTGGAGATCCTGAAGTTCCGCGACTCGCTGGGGTTCGCCGTCGTGTTCATCACGCACGACCTGCCGCTGCTGCTGGAGGTCGCGGACCGGATCGCGGTGATGAGGGACGGGGAGGTCGTGGAACTGGGGTCCGCCGAGGAGCTGAACGTCGATCCTCAGCACCCGTACACGCGGGAGCTGCTGGAGTCGTTCCCCAGTTTGACCGGGGAGCGCGGGGGATTCGTTCGTGGGACGCCGGCTTTGGACGGGGGTGTGCGGTGAGCGCGTTGGAAGCGCGGGACCTGGTGAAGGAGTTCGGGGTTCGCGACGGGGTGCGGCGGTCGGTGCTGCGGGCGGTGGACCGGGTGTCGTTCACGTTGTCGGCCGGGCGGACGGTGGCACTGGTGGGGGAGTCCGGGTCGGGGAAGTCGACCATCGCCCGGATGATCGCCCGGTTGGAGAAGCCCACGTCCGGGGAGATCGTGCTGGGTGGGGAGGCGTTGGAAGGGGAGGCGCTGGGCGGGAAGGTGCTGGGCGGGAAGGCGCTGGGTGGGAAGGCGTTGTCGGATCGGGAGTACCGGCATCGGGTGCAGATGGTGTTCCAGGACCCGTTCGCGTCGTTGAACCCGTTCCACACGGTGGAGCACCACCTGGCTCGGCCGTTGAAGTTGCACGGGCGGGTCAAGGGGGGTGCGGAGTCCTCGAAGATGGTGCGGGAGTTGTTGGAGAGGGTGACGTTGCCCGCGGAGTTCGCGTCTCGGAGGCCGCACGAGTTGTCGGGTGGGCAGCGGCAGAGGGTGGCGATTGCTCGGGCGTTGGCGCCGGGGGCGGGGATCGTGGTGGCGGATGAGCCGGTGTCGATGTTGGACGTGTCGATCCGGTTGGGGATCTTGAAGTTGTTGGCTCGGTTGCAGAGGGAGGAGAACCTGGCGGTTTTGTACATCACGCATGACTTGGCTACGGCTCGGCATTTTTCGGATGAGATCTTGGTGCTGTATCGGGGGAGGGTGGTGGAGAGGGGGCCTGCTGATCAGGTGATCCTTGAGCCTCGGCATCCGTATACGAAGTTGTTGGCTGCGGCTTCGCCTGATCCTTCGGCGCGGGGTAGGGAGTTTTCGGTGGGGAGGGAAGTGGTGGAGGCGGCTGGGTCCGCTGCTGCGTATGACCATTTCGCGGGGACGTGGGCGGCTGTTTGAGGTGGTTCTCGGGTGGTGGTTGGCGGGTCCCCCCGGTGCGCGATTGTCGTCATGGCCGGACGCGCCGTGTCAAGGCGGGAAAGATGCCTTGACACGGCTCGGCCGGCCATGAGGGCGCTGGGGATCGGGGGCAGGGAGGGGTCTGGAGGCTCCGTGGGGTGCGTGCTTATGTGGCGGGTGCGTGCTTGCGTGGCGGGTGAGTGCTTCTGTGCGGGTGAGTGCTTACGTGGTGGCGGTTGCGCGGATGAGGACCAGGCGTTCTGGGAAGAGGACTGGTGCTTGTACGCCTGCTGTGGTCAGGGCCCTGCCCGTCGTGGTGATGCCTTCTTCGGTCCACCAGGGGAGTTGTACGCCCCAGCGGATGGCGTTGCCGTCTGGGATGTCGCCGGGGGGCTGGGGGCGTACGTGGTAGGTCTTGTCGGGGTGTAGGCCTGGTAGGCGGACTTGGCCGGTGGGGTAGTAGGTGGAGGTGTCGGTGGCGACGATGGCGTAGAGGGCGTCCGTGCCGTTTGCGGCTACTACGCCGTGCACGTGGTAGGCCGGGTCGGGGTGGTCGGCGTGTACCGCTGTGCCGGTGTGCAGGAGGGTGCGCACCTCCTTGTAGAGGGCCACCCATTCGGTGAGCCTGGCGCGGTCTTCCTCGCTGGCCTTGGTGAGGTCCCATTCGATGCCGAAGTGGCCGAAGAGCGCTGTGCCCGCGCGGAAGTCGAGCGGGTGCTTGCGGTGGGTGGTGTGGGAGATGCCCGAGCCCACGTGGGTGCCCATGAGTTCCAAGGGGATCAGGGCGTTGGTCCAGCGTTGGATGCCCTGGCGTTCCAGGGCGTCGATGCAGTCGGAGACCCAGACGCGGTCGGTGCGCTGGAGGATGGCCAGGTCGATCCTGCCGCCGCCGGAGGAACACGACTCGATTTCCACGGCGGGGTGCTTGGCGCGCAGTTCGTCGAGCAGGCGGTAGACGGCGAGGGTCTGGCCGTGGACGCCCGCGCGGCCGGTGGGGCGGTGGCCCGCCTCGACCAGGTCCCTGTTGTGGTCCCACTTGAGGTAGGAGATGTCGTAGGTGGACAGCAGGTCGTCGAGGCGTTCCAGGATGTGCTGGAACGCCTCCGGGCGGGCCAGGTCGAGGACCTGCTGGTTGCGCGCGCGGCCGGGTAGGCGGCCGTCCTCGGGGGCCATGATCCAGTCGGGGTGGGCCCTGGCCAGGTCGGAGTCCTCGTTGATCATCTCCGGTTCCACCCACAGGCCGAACTGCATGCCCAGGCCCGTCACGTGGGAGATGATCGGGGTCAGGCCGTCCGGCCACACCTCGTCGGAGACGTACCAGTCGCCCAGGCCGCGCTGGTCGTCGCGGCGGGAGCCGAACCAGCCGTCGTCCAGGACGAACCGCTCGCCGCCCACGGCCGCGGCGGCGTCCGCCAGGTCCTTCAGGCGGGACAGGTCGTGGTCGAAGTAGACGGCCTCCCAGGTGTTGACCACCACCGGCCGCGGGCTGGACGGGTGGCCCGGTCGGGCGCGGAGGTCGGCGTGGAAGCGGGCGGAGAGCTCGTCGAGGCCGTTGCCGTAGGAGCCGTACTGCCACGGGGAGGTGTAGACCTCGCCCGGTTCCAGCACCACCTCGCCGGACAGCAGGAGTTCGCCGGAGCCGAGCAGGGACACGGCGTGGAAGGTGCGCTCGGCGAACGTGCGGTGGTTGCCGGACCACGCGGTGTGGACGGCCCAGACCTCGCCGGTGCGGTGGCCGAACGACCTGGTGCCCGCCGCGAGCAGGTAGGCCGAGTCGTAGCCGGTGCGGCCGGTGCGGTTCTCCCGCATCCGCAGGCCGTGCGTGAACTCCGTCCGCTGCGCGGCACGTTCCCGCAGGTGGCGGCCGGTGAAGTCGAGCAGTTCCACGGCGTCCGGCGGCACCGGGAGGGTCAGGTTCACCGCGTCGAGCGCGAACGGCGAGTCGCCGGTGTTGGTCAGCGCGGCCCGCTGGCGGACCAGGCCCGCGGCGGTCAGTTCGATGGTCAGTTCCAGCGCCAGGCCCGCCGTGGTGTCCTCGGCCCGCACGACCACGACGCCGTCGGACACCGACGTGCCGGAGACGCGGAACGCGGTCGAGAAGTCGCGGCCCGCGCGGTTGCCCACCAGGCCGGGGGTGCCCAGCCAGCCCGCCGACTGCTCGGGCAGCACGGCCACGGCCACGTCACCGGCGACCGAGTTGCCGATCGGTTGGCGGAGGGAGGTGGTGCGCAGGGCGTCGAAGTCGGCGCCTTCGCCGAGGTCGGCGCCCCAGTGCAGGACCCTGGGCAGGGTCCCGCCGGACAGGTCGAGCGCGAGGCTCACCCCCGCCGCGCGCAGGTGGGCGTGGTCGGGGGTCGGGTCAGCGGGTGCGGAGGGCACAGTGAGCTACATCCCTGTCGGTCGTCGAAGCACCATCATTGACTTACTTTAGTTGCCGACGTAAGAATCGACGTGATTTCGAGTCACTTCGTGGAGCGGGGACCCCATGATCCACCAGACCTTGCACGACGGGTGGCACCTGAGCGCGGTGTCGGGCGACGTGCCCGAGGCAGTCCAGGGCGTGAGCGTGCCCGCCGCGGTGCCGGGGAGCACCCACCTGGACCTGCTGGCCGCCGGGCTGATCCCCGACCCGTTCCTCGATCGCGCCGAGGAGGAGCTGACCTGGCTCCACCGGGCGGACTGGCGCTACGCGCTGACGTTCGACGCCGCGGCCCCCGCCGACGGCGAGCGGGTCGACCTGGTCTTCGAGGGGCTCGACACGGTGGCGGTGATCGAGCTGAACGGCGTGCGGCTCGGGTCCGTGAGGAACATGCACCGCGGCTACCGCTTCGACGTGCGGGAGGTGCTGCGGGACGGTGCGAACGACCTGGTGGTCACCTTCCGGTCCGCGCTGGCCTACGCCGCCGAGGTCGAGGCGGAGCTGGGCTGGCGGGACCACGCCTACCCGCACCCGTTCAACATGGTCCGGAAGATGGCCTGCTCGTTCGGCTGGGACTGGGGCCCGGACCTCCAGACCGCGGGCATCTGGAAGCCCGTCCGGCTGGAGCGGTGGTCGGCCGCGCGGCTGGCGTCCGTGCGCCCGCTGGTGACGGTCGACGGCGACGGCCGGGTCGAGGTGCGCGTGGACGTCGAGCGCGCCGGGACGGCCGAGGTCGAGCTGGTGGCCACCGTGGACGGTCACGAGGAGCGGGTGGTGGTGGACGGCGACACCGCCGCGGTCACCGTCGTGGTGCCGGACCCCGAGCTGTGGTGGCCGGTCGGCTACGGCGCGCAGCCCCGCTACGACCTGAGGGTCGACCTGCTCGCCGACGGCGGGGTCGTCGACGGCGACGAGCGCCGGATCGGCTTCCGCACGATCACCGTCGACACCGAGCCCGACGAGATCGGCACCCCGTTCACCTTCGTGGTCAACGGGAAACCCGTGTTCGCCAAGGGCGCCAACTGGATCCCGGACGACCACTTCCTCACCCGGATCACCCGCGACCGGCTCGCCCGCCGGGTCGACCAGGCGGTCGGGGCGAACCTGAACCTGCTGCGGATCTGGGGCGGTGGGATCTACGAGACCGACGACTTCTACGACGTGTGCGACGAGCGCGGTGTGCTGGTGTGGCAGGACTTCCCGTTCGCCTGCGCCTCCTACGCCGAGGAGGAGCCGCTGTGGGGCGAGGTCGAGGCCGAGG
This sequence comes from Umezawaea endophytica, assembly GCF_025061645.1. Classification (GTDB taxonomy): domain Bacteria; phylum Actinomycetota; class Actinomycetes; order Mycobacteriales; family Pseudonocardiaceae; genus Umezawaea; species Umezawaea endophytica. Next base: position 339,763 of record NZ_JANYMP010000004.1, read on the forward strand.
CGCGGGAGAACGTCGCCCGGCTCGTCGCCCGCCCGTCGCTGGCGCTGTGGAACGGCAACAACGAGAACCTGTGGGGCTTCGCCGACTGGGGCTGGGCCGACCAGCTCGCCGGTCGCACGTGGGGGCTGAGGTACTACACCGAGCTGCTGCCCGCGATCGTCGCCGAGCTGGACCCGACCCGGCACTACTCGCCCGGAAGCCCGTACAGCCCCGGCGACGCGCACCCGAACGACCCGGACCACGGCACCCGGCACGAGTGGGAGGTGTGGAACCGGCTCGACTACTCCCACTACCTCGACCACGTGCCGCGCTTCTGCTCCGAGTTCGGCTTCCAGGGCCCGCCGACGTGGACCACGCTCACGAACTGGGTGCACGACGAGCCGCTGACGTCGACCTCGCCGACGTTCCTGCTGCACCAGAAGGCCGAGGACGGCAACGGCAAGCTCGACCGCGGCCTGGCCGCGCACCTGCCGGTGCCGGAGGACTTCGCCGACTGGCACTGGGCGACGCAGCTCAACCAGGCCCGCGCGGTCGCGTTCGGCGTCGAGCACTTCCGGTCCTGGTGGCCGCGCACGGCGGGCGCCGTCGTGTGGCAGCTCAACGACTGCTGGCCGTCCACGTCCTGGGCGGCGGTCGACGGCGACGAGCGCCCCAAGCCGCTCTGGTACTCGCTGCGGCACGCCTTCGCGCCCCGGCTGCTGACGTTCCAGCCCCGCGACGGGCGGCTCGTGCTGGCCGCCGTGAACGACCACGACGAGGAGTGGACCGGCGAGGTGCGCCTGGAGCGGCAGACCTTCGGCGGCGAGGTGCTGGAGGCGACTACGCTGCCGGTGACGGTGCGGGCCCGGACCGCGGCCCTGATCGAGCTGACCGAGCCACTGGTCACCCCGAACGACCCGGAGGGAGAGGTGCTGGTGGCGACCACGGCCGACGCGCGCGCCGTCCACCTCTTCGCCGAGGACCGCGACCTGTCGTACGACCCCGCCCCGCTGAGCGCGCGGGTCGAAGCCGTGACCGGCGGCTACCGCGTCGACGTGCGCGCCACGTCGTTCGCGCGGGACGTCGCACTGCTGGCCGACCGGGTCGCCCCGGACGCCGTCGCCGAGGAGATGCTGGTGCCGATGCTCGCGGGGGAGACCCGCTCGTTCCTGGTCCGCACGGACGCGGTGCTGCCCGACCCGGCCGTGCTCGCCGGGCCGCACGTCCTGCGCTGCGCCAACGGCCTCGTGACCCCCGCGGTCAGGTCCTGAATGGGGGCCACCCCGACGGGGTCGGTCGGCGCGGTCGGGCTGGTGCTCGCCCGCCCGACCCGGCTGCTCGGCGCGGAGCCGTTCTTCATGGAGTTCATCGCGGGCATCGAGGAGCGGCTGTCCGAACGCGGGCTGTCCGTGCTGCTGCACGTCGTGGCCGCGCACGACGCCGAGATCGCCGCGTACCGGCGGTGGGCGGCGCACCACCTGGTGGACGCCGTCCTGCTGGTCAACCGGACCGCCGACGACCCCCGCCTCGCGGTGCTGCGGGAGGTCGGGCTGCCGACGATCGTCGTCGGCGAGCCGTCACCGGAACTGGCCACGCCCGCCGTGCGCTCCGACGACGTCGGGGCGATGGAGGAGGCCTTGGCGCACCTGCTGGAGCTGGGGCATCGGCACATCGCGCGGATCAGCGGTCCGCAGGCGCTGCTGCACACCCGTGCCCGCTCCGCGGCGCTGCTCGCGGGCTGCCACGCGGCGGGCGTCGAGCCGGTGGTGCTGGAGGGCGACTACTCGGAGGAGTCCGGCGCGAAGCTCACGGCCGCGCTGCTCACGCGGGACGAGCGGCCGACCGCGATCCTCTACGACAACGACGTGATGGCCGTGGCCGGGCTGAACACCGCCAAGGAGTTCGGCGTCGCCGTGCCGGACGAGCTGAGTCTCGTCGCGTGGGACGACTCGACGCTGTGCAGGCTGGCGTCGCCGTCGCTGACCACGATGAGCGTGGACGTGCACCAGTTCGGCACGTCGGTCGCCGAGTCCGTGCTGGAGCTGATCGACGGCGACCCGGTCGCGCCGCGGTGGTCACCGGCCGCCACGCTCGTCCAGCGGGGCAGCAGTGCCTCCGCCCCCACCCCCTGAGGAGAACCGTGACCCACGTCGCCGCGGACACGCGCTACGACGACATGCCCTACCGCCGAGTCGGCCGCAGCGGGCTCAAGCTGCCCGCGGTGTCGCTGGGCCTCTGGCACAACTTCGGCGACGGCGACCGGACCTCGGACGTCCAGCGGGCCGTGCTGCGCCGGGCGTTCGACCTGGGCGTGACGCACTTCGACCTGGCGAACAACTACGGCCCGCCGCCCGGCTCGGCCGAGGAGAACTTCGGCAGGCACCTCCGCCGCGACCTGCTGCCGTACCGCGACGAGCTGGTCATCTCGACCAAGGCGGGCTACGGGATGTGGGCGGGCCCGTACGGCGAGTGGGGCTCGCGCAAGTCGCTGCTGTCCTCGTTGGACCAGTCGCTCGGCCGCATGGGCCTGGAGTACGTGGACGTCTTCTACTCGCACCGGCCGGACCCGGAGACGCCGATCGAGGAGACGATGGGCGCGCTCGACTCGGCCGTGCGGCAGGGGAAGGCGCTCTACGTCGGCATCTCCAACTACTCGCCGGAGCAAACCGTCGAGGCCGCGCGGGTGCTGCGCGAGCTGGGTACGCCGCTGCTGATCCACCAGCCGTCGTACTCGATGGTGAACCGGTGGATCGAGGACGGCCTCCAGGACGTGCTGGACGAGGTCGGCGCCGGGTCGATCGTGTTCTCGCCGCTGGCGCAGGGGCTGCTGACCGACCGGTACCTCAACGGCGTCCCGGCGGACTCGCGCGCGGCGTCGGACAGCCCGTTCCTGACCTCCGCCGGGCTCACCGAGGAGACCCTCGGCAAGGTCAGGGCGCTCGACGACATCGCCAAGCGGCGCGGTCAGACGTTGGCGCAGATGGCCATCGCGTGGGTGCTGCGGGGCGGCCGGGTGACCTCGGCGCTCGTCGGCGCGAGCAGCGTGGCGCAGCTCGAGGACACCGTCGCGGCGACCCGGAACCTGGGGTTCGACGCCGACGAGCTGGCCGAGATCGACCGCCTGCTCTGAATTCCCCCGAACGCGGTGGTCGCAGGCATTGATCTCCCGGTGCTTAACCGGTTAACTTCGCGAAGGTCCTCCATTCCGACGAGGTGAGCCGCATGGCGCTGATGGTCGATCTCGCTCTCGCGGTGGACGTGGGAGGCACGAAGCTGGCGGCGGCACTCGTCACGCCGGACGGGACGGTGGTGGACCGGCGGTCCGCCGCCACCCCGCCAGGCGACGGCGAAGTGGTGTGGCGAGCCCTGGAGGCCGTGCTGCTGGAGTTGACCGCCGGTCACGCCGTGGTCGGGGTGGGCATCGCCAGCGCGGCACCGATGGACGTCCGCACCGGCACCGTCAGCCCGGTCAACATCCCCGGCTGGCGCGGCTTCCCGCTCGTCGACCGCGTCTCCGCGCTGGTGCCCGGCGTGCCGGTGCGGCTGGCCGGGGACGCGGTGTGCATGGCGCTCGCCGAGTACCACCACGGCGCGGGCCGCGGGAGCCACGCCCTGCTGGGCATGGTCGTGTCGACCGGCGTGGGCGGCGGGTTCGTCTTCGACGGCCGGGCACACCTCGGCGCCGCGGGCAACGCCGGGCACGTCGGCCACTTCGTCCTCGAACCCGGCGGCCCGCTCTGCGCGTGCGGCGCCCGCGGCTGCTCCGAGGCCATCGCCAGCGGGCCGTCGATCGTGCGCTGGGCGTCCGACCGCGGCTGGCTCGCCGCGGGCGTCGCCGACGGCCGGTCGCTGGCCGCCTCGGCGCGGGCGGGCGACCCGATCGCGCGGGCGGCGTTCCACCGGTCGGGGACCGCGGTCGCGCAGGTGATCACCGTGGCCGCCGCGCTGTGCGAGGTCGACCGGGTGGTCGTCGGCGGTGGCGTGGCGCAGGCGTGGGACCTGCTCGGCCCGGCCATCACCGGAGCGCTCGCGGGATGGCCGGGCCTGGACTTCATCCGGCACGTCGACGTGCACCCGGCGCTGCTCGGCGTGGACGCCGGGCTGGTCGGCGCCGCCGCACTCGTCCGGGAGCGGGCACCGGAGGGTGCCGCCGAACCCGCGCCCGCCGCGGGGAGCACGCGGTGACGGGGTTCCGCGCCGGTCAGGGCTTCAGCACCGACCGCAGGTGGCGCAACTGGCGTTCCACGTGCCCCCGCGGCAGGGAGTGCCCGGTGAACGGGAACACCGCGATGTCCTTGGGCGCCTTGATCTCGTTGTAGGCCGCGTACACCGTCGACGGCGGGCAGACGTCGTCCATCAGCCCGACCGTGAGCAGGCACTCCGCGGTGATCCGGCGGGCCAGCAGCGCGCAGTCGACGTACCGCAGGGTGTCCAGCGCGGCGGGCACGAGGTGGATGTTCTGGGCCAGGAAGTCGGCCACCTCGCTGTACGGCGGCTTGCCGGTGAGCGTGACCGCGCGCTGGAAGTCGCACAGGAACGGCACGTCCGCGTGGCACAGCTTGACCAGGTCGCCACTCAGCGCCGCCGCCGCGAGCGCCAGCCCGCCGCCCTGGCTGACGCCGGTGACCGCGATCCGGTCGCGGTCGACGCCGTCCAGCCCGGCCACGACCTCCACGGCCCGAGCCGCGTCCACGATCAGCCGCGTGAAGTAGTAGGACTCCGGCTTCTCGATGCCCCTGGTCAGCATGCCGGGGTGCGCCGGGCCGGCCAGCGCCGCGCCGGGGTCGCCGGTCGCGCCGACCGACCAGCGCCCGCCCTGGCCGCGGGTGTCCATCACGAACACCGCGAACCCGGTGCTGGGCAGCAGGGTGTGCTCGACCGGCAGGCCGCGCCCGCCGCCATAGCCGATGAACGTGACCACGGTCGGCAGGGGGGCGTCACCGCTGCCGGGCGGGCGGAGGTACCAGGCGCGGATCGGGTCGCCGTCCGCGCCGGAGAACTCGACGTCCGCGACCGGCAGCGACCCGTAGACCTCGGGCTCGTGCGGCGTCAGCACCGTCGGCCGCGCCGCCGCGCGGGCCTCGTCCAGCCTGACCTCCCACCACTGGTCAAGGCCTTCCGGCTCGACGGTGGGAGTGCGGTAGGCGACGAGCTGGTCGGCTGGCATGTCGAACCACGGCACGGGAGACCCCCAAGGCGCTTAACCGATTGACCGTCCGCAGACTACTCGCGCGCGGCTGCCGTGCGGACCGGTCTTCCGGGGCTAGACTCCCGTGATCAACAAGCGGTAGGGGGAGTCGGTGCGGGACAAGCGTCCGACCATCTCGGACATCGCGAAGGCGGCAGGCGTGTCGACCGGCGCGGTGTCGTACGCGCTCAACGGGCGGCCGGGTGTCTCGGAGACGACCCGGAGGCGGGTCATGGACATCGCGGACCGGCTCGGCTGGGTGCCGAGCAGCGCCGCCCGCTCGCTGTCCGACGGTCGGGCCAACGCGATCGGGCTCGTGGTCGACCGGCCCGCCCGCGAACTCGGCGTCGAGCCGTTCTTCGTGCAGTTGATCGCCGGGGTCCAGGACGCGCTCGCCGACGGTCCCACGGCGCTGCTGCTCCAGGTCACGGACGACGCCACGGCCGAGCTCGAAGCCTATCGCCGCTGGTGGGCGGGCCGCCGGGTGGACGGTGTGCTGCTGGCCGACCTGCGCGCCGACGACCCGCGCGTCGACCTGGTGCGCGAACTCGGCCTGCCGACGGTGATCCTCGCCGAACCCGTGCTGCCGGACCTGCCGTGCGTGTGGACCGACGACGAGTCCGCCGTGGCCGAGGTCGTCGAGTACCTGGTGGCGCTCGGCCACCGCCGGATCGTCCGGGTCGCCGGGCCGGACACGTTCGTGCACACCAGGATCAGGTCGAAGGCCTTCACCGAGGCCGCCGCGCGGCTCGGCCTGAGCGACGCCCGCGCCGTGCACGCCGACTACTCCGACGAGGCTGCGGCCCGCGTCACCCGCCGGGTGCTGACCGGTGCGGAGCCGCCGACCGCGATGGTGTTCGACAACGACGTGATGGCGGTGTCGGCGCTCGCCGTGGCCCACGAGCTCGGCATCCCGGTGCCGGACCGGCTGTCGATCGTCGCCTGGGACGACTCCGCGCTGTGCAGGCTGGTGCGTCCCGCGCTGACCGCCGTGCGCAGGCCGATAGCCGAACGGGGGGCGACCGCCGTGCGCCTGCTGCTCGACGTGATCGGCGGCGGCGAGCCCCGGCACGTCAAGACCTCGGACCCCGAGCTGGTGCCCAGGTCGAGCACCGGGCCCGTTTCCGACCAGGCCTTGTCCTCCCGCAATTAACCGCTTAACCTGGAATCGCCTGCCGGCTCACCACTTCTCGTGGCGAGGAATCGCATCCCTGCGATGGAAGGTGTTCCATGAAAGCGCTCTTCGCCGTCCTGCTGGCACTCGTGGCCTGCCTGACGCCCGCACTCCCCGCCTCGGCCGCCGCCCCCGTCCGGATCATGGCCCTCGGCGACTCGATCACCGGCTCACCCGGCTGCTGGCGCGCCCTGCTGTGGCAGCACCTGCAAACCTCCGGCCTCACCAACACCGACTTCGTCGGTACCCTGCCCGCACAGGGCTGCGGCTTCACCTACGACGGGGAGAACGAGGGCCACGGCGGCTTCCTGGCCACCAGGATCGCCGACGAGAACCAGCTACCGGGCTGGCTGTCCGCGACGCTGCCGGACGTCGTCCTCATGCACCTGGGCACCAACGACGTGTGGAACGGCATCCCCGCCACCACGATCCTCAACGCCTACACCAAGCTGCTCGGCCAGATGCGCGCGAGCAACCCCGCCACCAAGCTCCTGGTCGCCCAGATCATCCCGATGAACCCGAGCGGCTGCGCCGCGTGCGCCCAGCGGGTCGTCGACCTGAACAACGCCATCCCCGGCTGGGCGTCGGCCAACTCCACGACCCGCTCGCCGATCACCGTGGTCGACCAGTGGACCGGCTTCAGCACGGCGACCGACACCTACGACGGCGTGCACCCCAACGACACCACCGGCATCCGCAAGATCGAGAGCCGCTGGTACCCGCCGCTGGCCGCCGCGCTCTCCGGCACCCCGACGACCGGCACCGCGCTGGTCGGCACCCAGTCGGGCCGCTGCCTCGACGTCTCCGGCTCGGGCACCACCCAGCTCTGGGACTGCACCGGCGCCACCAGCCAGCGCTGGACCACCACGGCGGCGCGCGAACTCCGCACCGACGCCTCGACCTGCCTGGAGGGCACGACCCAGGGCACCACCACCCAGGCCCGCCCGTGCACCGGCGCGGCGAACCAGCAGTGGACGCTCAACACCGACGGTTCCCTCGCCAACGCCCAGTCCGGCCTGTGCCTGGACGCGATGGGCCAGGGCACCGCGAACGGCACCCGCACCGCCCCGTGGCCGTGCAACGGCCAGGCCAACCAGAAGTGGAGCCGCCGCTGACCGGACGGCGGCCACCCGCCCTGGCCGCCGGTCCCGTCAGAGCAGCAGGCCCGCGAGGAACCCGACGACCAGCAGCACCCCGGCCAGCGCGAGCAGGACGCCCCGCTGCCGGACGGGCGGTGTCATGAGCACCGCCTCCCACCGGTACCTCGCGGCGGTGGTCTTGAGGCAGGAGTGCCTGCGCTCGTTCGCGACCGCGAAACCCAGCGGTGGCTCGTCGGCGTGCCGCAGCGCGTCCGGCGCGGGGAACTTCCGGCGCAGCATCCAGCCCACGAGTTCGTCGAACTGCCTGGCCGTCCCGTTGTCCACGCACAGGTGGTACGCGGCGTGCAGGAACAGGCTGCCCGGTCTGAGCGTCAGGAGGTGGTCCTTCAGCGCGATCACGGCGAGGGTGGACACCAGGTCCTCGCCTTTCTGGCCGTAACCGAACCGCATGATCGTCAGCGCCGCGTTCCAGAGGTGCTCGTCCCCCTGGTCGGGCATGCCCTCCACCACCGCGGTCAGGTAGTCGTTGCGCACGAGTTGCCCGCGGATCGCCTGCCGCTCCTCGGGGGTGGGCTGCCCGAGCCGGGCCTCCATCTCGGCGAGCCCGGCCGCCACGTCCTCCTCGTTGGCCATCACGACGACCAGGCGGTCGTGGGGGACCTTGTGCCACAGGACCGCGGGCCGCGGCTCGGTCGGCGGCCGGTCGTCCTCCGACCGGCCGTGGTCGAGCGGGACGCCGAAGGTGGGCGGGACGACGGGGGTGATCATCGTGAGGTCCTCGTCGGGCGGGGCCGGGAACTGCCGCGCCGCGGCGGGTTCCGCGCCGCCGAGCGCTCGGACCACCCGGCCCACCCGGTCCGGCGCGCCACCCACCAGGTCGGCCACCCAGGCCCGGTACTCGGGCAGCCTGCCGGTCGACGCGTACTCCACGTAGGTCGAGACGAGCCTCTCCGCCGCGTCGGCGGCACCGTCCCCGGCCAGCGCCTCGTCCAGGTAGAGCCGCCGGTGACCGGTCTCCCCGGCGAGGGGCGCGGCGCGGAGGAACAGGACGGACGGCAGGTCCGGCACGTCGCGGCCGTCGGTGACCTCGTAGGTCGAGAACGTCCACGCGGGCAGCAGCGGCTCGGTGATCCGCCGCGACAGCCACACGAGTTCGGCGACGGCGTGCTCCGGCGCGTCCAGCACGGTCAGCCGGGCGAGGGGGTCGGCGAGCAGGGCGCGGACCACGGGGACGACGTAGTGCCGCTGCCGCAGCGAACGGCGGTCCAGTTCGGGGGCGACGGCGGCGTGGTGCTCGTGCAGCGCGTCGACGTGCAGCGTGTCGAGCGGGATCGCCGAGGACCCCTCCTGCCAGCGCCGCCAGTCCCACAGCGCGGCGGCGTGCTGCCCGAGGTCGCTCGCCGAGCCCACGATGGCGTGCGACCAGTTGCGCCCCGCCTCGCCCTCGTTGGTGCGGCGCAGCAGCGCGGCGGACCCGTCGCCGAACTCCAGGTAGGACAGCGAGTGGTCGGGCAGGTAGGACTGGCCCCCGACCTGGCTCGAGTGCAGCCGGACGTGGTTGCGCAGGCGTTCCTTCCACACCGCGACCCGGCTGGACGTCGTGGGGAAGGTGGTCCAGGCGATGTCCATCGCACCGCCCGCACCGGAGTCGACGAACCCGAACACGATCTGGTCGAGGTGGCCCCTCGCTTCCTGCCCCGCACCCATCACCGACCTACCTGGGCCGCTTCGGGGCCGGTGAGCACCCCGGTCATGGCGAGGAGCGCGACCAGCGGCCGCAGGACCCTCATCGGGTGGACGCCCCGCGGGTAGCGCTCGTCCTCGGCCGCCACGCCGGTGGCCGAGACGAAGTGCATCGTGCACCGGTCGAACCTGTCGTACAGGTCGCGGGCGAAGTTCGCCCCGTACTGGTCCAGCACCGCGTAGACGTCCCTGCTCTCGGTGAGGAAGTCGTTCGCCACCAGCGGTCCGCGGTCGTCCGGCAGGCGCAGCCACCGGTCGACCGGGTGCGTGTACCGCAACTGGTCGGACTTCATCAGGACGACGGTCGAGGGGATGGACCGGAGGTGCGGGACGACCCCCAGCCGCGCCAGCGCGTCGCTGATCCACTCGTTGCCGCCCGCCGTGCGGGCCATCACCTGGTCGGCGTCCTCGACGAACATCAGGGCGTTGGTGTTCAGCAGGAACCGCGACCTGAGGCTGTTGTGCGCCATCGCGCGGAAGTTCTCGCCCCCGGTGTCGAAGAAGATGACCGGCCGCTCGCCGGTGGGGGAGCGGACCAGGAGGAAGTCCGCGTAGCCCACGACACCGTCCCCCGTGCCGTCGAGGCTCTCCCCCCGCAGCATGGGCTCGATGTGCCCTCGGTGGAAGGCCGCGTGCTGGACACCGTCACCCGGCCTCGCGGTGACGCCCAGCGCGTTCGCCCGGCCGGTGACGAGCCCCTGGACCATCGCGGCCAGCAGGTGCGACTTCCCCGCTCGCGGGCGCCCCACCAGGCCGATCACCACCGGGGCCGGGCTCTGCCCCAGCACGACGGGCGTGTAGTGCTGCGGGGTGTCCTGCGACGGGTTGGGGCACCGGATGTAGCAGCTCGCGCGCTGGTCGGCGAGCTTGATCGGGTTCGTGGTGTCGACGGGCTCGACCGGCAGGAAGCGGCCGTCGCGCGGGGACCACCGCAGGAGTTGGTCCTCCACCCAGGGGAACTGGTCCTGGCACGTCGGGCAGGTGACGAGCGGCGCGGTCATCGTTCGGCTCCCATGCGGTCGTGCGGGCGGGGCGCGGGGCCCGCGGCCGTCGCGCTCGGCGGGGCCTGCGGCGGGTAGCCGGCGGACTTGACCGAGCGAACGGTGTCGAAGCGCGCCCTGCCGCGGTGGAGCGCGGCGTCCTGGTCGTCGGACGGGGCGGGCGCGGCGGCGTTCACCCGCCGCAGCAGGTCCACGGCGGACGGGCGTTCGTGCGGGTTGTCGGCGAACACGCCCGACAGCAGCGAGCGCAGCCACGGCACCGCCGTGCCGGACGGGTGCCCGTCGCCCGTCGTGGGCACCCCGGTGTACACCTCGTACAGCAGCCTGCCCGCCGCGAGGACGTCGTCCCCGTGGTGGGCGGGCGGCCACACCCCGGACCGCGACGGTTCGCCGCCGAGCACGGCGTGCTCGAAGTTGACGAGCCGCACCGAGGACCCGTCGAGCCGCAGCGCGGGCAGGCCGACGTTCCCGTGGACCAGGTCCACGGCGTCCAGGTGGGCGAGCGCCCGGAGCAGGCTCACGGTGAACTCCGTGCGCTGCGAGTCCAGCAGCCTGCCGACCGCGGTCGCCGCGCCCGTCGAGCTGTACCCGGTGAGGAGGGCGAACGGCTTGTCGCTGTCGAACTGGTACCCCAGCAGCCTGGGCAGCTCGGCAGGCGGCCGTTCGGCCCGGTACAGCCGCGTCGTCCGGGTCACCGCGCGGATCTCGTTGTCCAGCCACACCTGGGAGATCTCGGGTTGGACCGCCGAGGCCGGGGGCAGGGTGCGCAGGACGACCCGGTCGCCGGTGTTGAGCTTCCCCTCCGCCGTGCGGAGGACCGAGCCCGCCTCCACCGTGCCCGTCGTCCGCAGGCGCCACGTGCGCGGCGCGCCCCAGGCGTCCCGTCCGTGCAGGACGACCTCCTGGTCCCCGCTCACAGGTCACCGCCGGGGTCCGCCGACAGCGGGGGAGCGACCCGGCGCACGACGTCCCTGCGGAGCGGTACGAGGCGCAGGACGCCGACGACGTCCTGGTCGGTGTCCACGATCTCGTGGCCGATGACGCCGAACAGCTCCAGCACGTGCTCCGGCGCGAACCGGATGACCCGGACGCCGGACCAGTCGGGGTTGAGCCGCCTGATGTCGGACAGGTGGCAGAGCTGCCGCATCTCCTCGCGACCGGACGCCTTCAGCACGCGGCGCGCGTCGACCGAGTCCTCCCAGAACGCCTCCTCCAGCGCGCCCCTGGCGTCGACCGCCCCCATCGGCGGCCTGCGGTGCCCGCCGGAGCGGCGGAGGTAGTCGACGTACTCCTTCGTGAGGGTCCGCGCCCGGAGCGCCACCAGTCCGGGTTCCGCCGTCAGCGGAGCGCCCGAGGCGATGGCCCGCACGGACTCGTCCAGCGCCGTCGTGCTGATCCGCTCCAGGTCGCGGTGGATCACGTCGACCAGGTCGTGGTGGTTGCCGGTGCGGACGTCACCGTCCACGGGGCTCTCGGAGCAGGTCTCGGTGAAGACGGCCCGCACGTCGTCGCACCCGCCCGCGAGCAGCAGCGCGGCGTCGGCCGTCCGCCTGCGCAGGTCCGCGCTGCCCTGCCTGCCGACGACGAACTCGTCGACCAGCCCGACCAGCCCTTCGTGCACCGTCGCGGCCTGCCCCAGCAGGAGGGTCGAGGTCCAGCGGTCCACCTGCGCGCGCCACACCAGCACCAGCGCGGTCAGCGAGACGAGCACGGACAGCCCGCACACCAGCGCTTCGAACGGTTCGGGCACCGGGACCATCGGCGGGACCAGGAGACCGCCCGCCACGCCCGCGACGGCCGTCGCGCCGACCACGGCGAGCACCTTCCCGGTGGCAGGTCCGCCCGGCGGGCGCCTCGTCAGCAGGAACGCCAGCAGCCCCAGCCAGAGCGCGGCGGAGACCGGACCGGCGGCGATCCCCGAGACGGGCAGCGCCGCCGTGGCGAAGCAGGTGGCCAGCACGACGGGCAGCACCGCCAGCACCGGGCTCCACCGGTTCGCCCTGGCGGACTCCGGCCGTTCCAGCGCGACCCTGGTGGTGAACGCGTTGACGTTCGCGTCGCGGCCCGCCTGGGAGTTGGCCAGGTGCCGCAGCGCCCGGCTCGCGCCGAGCAGCGACCCGCTGCGCAACCGGCCCTTCAGCAGGGCGCCCGTCGTGGCCGCCACGGCGGAGTGGTCGACCGCCTGCGGGTGCGGCACGCCCATCGCGGCGAGGGCGTCGTCGTCGGGGGCGGGGAGCCGTTGCACCAGCGACACCGCCTCCAGTGCGATCGTCCGGTGCGCTTCGAGCGCGGCGCCCGCGAGGGCGACCCGTTCGCAGGCCGCGTCGCCACCGGTGGTGAACGCGCCGTTCCACCTGCGCAGCGCGGCGGTCGCGGCGACGGCGTCGGCCAGTCGCTGCTGGGCCGCCGCGCGCCTGCGGTGCAGCGGGGACCGCGGCACGACCGCCGCCGCGGTCCCCGTGCCCGCCCGCTTCCCGGCGGCCGGTTCCTCGGACGCGGGAGCCTGGTCGTTCGTGCCGGACATCTGCCGCAACGCCCGCAGCAGCAACGTGGTCAGCTCGGCGGGCTGGACCGACGGGTGCACGACGTCCGTGGCCGGGGAGGCGACGTGGAACGGGATCTCGCGCACCCTCCTGACCACCTCGTCGAAGACCGGCCGGGAGCCGAGCACCCGGAGCAGGTCGGCGAGCCCGTCCTCGACCTCCGGCTCCGACTGCCTGCCGCGATCGGTGCCGCCCTCCCACCGGACGCCCACCTCGCTGCCGACCCACAGCGTCACGCAGGCCTGCCCGAGCATGGACGACAGCCGCAGCGCGGGACTCCCGTGCTCGTCGGTGGTCATCGGTCCGACGAGCACCAGCACGATCTCGCGGACCTGGCCGATGGTGGCGAGCTGGTGGTAGCGCGAGTGGTTCTCCGCCGAACGGGACGCGAGGTCGACCACGACGATCCGGCTCGCCACGTTCCGGATCGCGGGCCCGTCGGGGTCGATCCCGGACGAGGCCCCCGGCCTGAGGTCGACGACGTCGACGAGCCGGGTCACCGGGAGAACCACTCGTGCAGGGCGCGCAGGTTGTGCTCGACCGCTCCGCTGTCGCCGAACCTCAGCTCCATGGCCGCCGGGAAGACGACCTCCCAGAACTCCAGCAGCGACTCCAGCCTCCGCCGCCCGGACTCCCGGTTCTGCGCCAGGAGTTCGGTGAGGTGCTTCGGCTCGGTCTCGGCGAGCGACACCAGTTCGAGGAACAGCCGCGACGGCTCGGAGGGCGTGCTGGTCAGGCGCGCGGGCACGCTCCTCGTCAGCTTCTCGCAGAACTGCCTGCGGATGTCCTCGCTGTCGGCCAGCACCCACCGCTCGTAGGCGGCGATCACGCTGCCCCAGCTCGACCGGTGGCCGTAACCCTGGAGGTCCAGCCGCATGTTGACGCCGAGCGACACCGTGATCGACTCCGGCGAGGTGTCGGTACCGGTCGGGACGACCTCGCCGTTCCACACCGCGCACAGCAGGTGGTGCAGGATCCTCGTCCGGTCGTCCGCCGTGGTGGCCAGGTAGGGCGACTGGTAGTCGAGCCGCTGCCGCCAGTGCAGGAAGTCGTCGTGCTGGTCGTCGTGCAGCGCCTCGGCCCAGAACCGCAGCACCTCGCGCACCTCGTCGACCTCGGTGAGGCCCATCGAGGAGCGGACCAGCACCACCGCGATCGACTCCGTGTCGACCGGCCGGAACTCCTCGTGCGTGTTCTCGTTGGCGGGCAGGTAGATCTCCCGCCGGAGCAGGTTCTCCAGCTCGACGTCCCGGTTGGACGCGGGGTAGGAGTAGAGGACCTTGAGCTGGCCCTTGCCGCTGGGCGCGAACCCGCCGGGCACGAGGCCCGCGAGCTTCTGCTGGAACTGCGCCAGGTCCTCCTCGCTGACCCTGTCCTTCTCCCGGCCGCTCGCCGCCGTCAGCAGGTCGTGCATCCGGGGCAGCAGCGGCTGGCGGTTGTCGTTGTAGGTGAACAGCCACTTGACGGCCTTCTTCAGCTCACCGCGCACGTACGACACGGCCTGGGCGGCGTCCCGCTCCTGGTGGATCTCGAACGCGGTGCGCCAGCCCTGGTCGCCGAGGATCTCGCCGACCACCTGCGCGGTCGTCGCGGCGGGCCGGAGGCGGTCCACCTCCACGTAGTGGTCGACGAACCGCCGCACCACGGCGGCGTAGAACGCGCCGAGGTCGCCCTGGCGCGGCAGCAGGTACGACACGCCGACCCGGTGCTCGAACAGGGCCCGCGACCGCCGCTCGAACATCGCGTTGTCGGACTGGGCGTGCTGCTCGAACGCCTTCGTCAGGTCGGTCAGGTCCCGTTGCGCCGCGCGGAGCTTGCGCTCCCAGCGGCTCGCCTGGTCACCCCACGCGGCGTGCCACGCGCACTGCCCGCGCCACGTGTACCAGTCGTTCTGCCGCCGGATCGAGTCGCGCACCGACGGGTCGGAGAACTTGGCCCTGCCGATCATCCGCGCCCGCACGACCTGCGGGGCGGGCGCGATCAGGCTGATGCCGGGAGGCGGCTGCGGTTCGCTGCGGCGCGATTCCAGCACCAGCCCGAAGCCCCGCTTGCTGACCTCGTCGGTGATCGCCTCGTGGCCCATCACGACGCGCCGCAGGCGGAACAGGTCGATCGAGCCGAGCAGCGAGCGCAGCGCGCTGTGCGGGTCGAAGTTCTGCGTGAGCTGCGGGACCTGCTGGGCGAGTTGCTGCCCGAGCGTGAACAGGTTCGCCTCCATCGTCCGCGCGCGGGCCCCGAGCGCGGCGAGGATCGCGTCCGCGCCGTTGGACGCCGCGGGCTCGCTGACGGGGATCGCCGCCCGGTGCCAGACCGGGTCGATGTTGGCGTCGGTGAAGAACTTCGCGACCAGCTCGCGGTTGTTCTCCGCCTGGCCGGGCGGCGGCTCGGACAGCTCGCGCACGGCGTCGGCGAGCAGTCGCGAGCTGACGATGTCGGCGAGTTCGTCGTCCGGGACGGTCAGCGACGCGACCGAACTCGTCGACACGCCCTTGCGCCCGATGCCGGTGGAGGCCTGGACGCTCCGCTCGGCCGCCTTGTTGATGAAGCTGTCGGCGAAGGACTGGAACTCCTGCTGCCCGAGGGACTTGCCGTCCGAGTCGCGCGGCAGGTCGCTGCCGACGAGCGAGAGCACCATGGACACGACCGACCGGTGCAGGTCCTCGCGCCGCATGCCCGCGTTGCCGCTGAACAGGAACGCCGTCTGCACGGTGCTCGGCCGCAGCTTGATCTCGTCGCGCGCCGGGTACCGCACGGCCAGCGACCCCGACACGCCCCGGCTGTCCAGGTCGATGCCCGCGTCGGACGAGTTCTGCTCGTCGACCATCCGGAACAGGTCGAGCAGCGCGCGTCCCGAGTTGAGCTTCGCGGCCCGGCCGCCGCCCAGCCCCTCCTCGAACGCGGACGGCATCAGCACCAGCGGGTAGATCCGGGCCCGGTACTGGCCGCGGTTGAGCGCGTCGCCGATGAGGTGCAGGTAGTCGTAGAACAGGCCGCTGCCGGTGCCGCCCGCGACGGAGAACGCGACGAACACGTCGATCGAGCCCCGCAGCTTGCCGCCCAGCTCGCTGAGCTGGCCCCCGGAGTTGTTGATGTCGCCGATGGCGTCGGCGAGGGGGCTCTGCGCGGCACCGAGACCGTCCTTGAAGGTCTCGAAGAGCGCCGCCCGCCCCACGGTCGGGAACTGGCCCGCGCCCTTGGACAGCGGCGCGACCTTGGGCTCGCCCTGCGGCGGCGGGAGCCAGCCCTCCCAGTAGTCGGAGGACAGCAGGCGCAGGCTGCGCGCGACCTCGGGATACGTGTCGTGCGGCGGGACGAGCCCGCGCACCATCCGCATCGTCCGCTGAGCCGCGGGCAGGTGGGACCGGTCGGGCACCGCCCGGCTCTCCACGTGGCCGAACTCGTCCTCGGCCAGGTCGGCGTAGACGAACTGGAGGCACTTGGGCAGTTGGTAGGGCAGGAAGTTCTGGCCGGGCATGGCGCTCTGGAGCGCGGTGCCGTCCGGCCCGCACAGCTCCGCGCGGAACCTCCGTTCCAGCTCGGCGCCCACGCGGCACCCGGTCCCGCCCAACCCGACGAACATCATCGGCTGGTAGATCTTCATGTGGTTCCTTCCGGCGGCGTGGTCAGAGGTCCGAGTCGGTCCACGCGGCGTACGCGGACGCTGGTTCGTGCTCGTCCGGGGGGCGCGTCTCGTCGGTCACCGTGAGGGTCAGGCCCTCGCCGATGTCGTGCGGCTGGTCGAGGTGGAACGGCGGGGAGTCGCCGTACGGGGACGTGACGCGCAGCCCCCGCTTGGACCGGGTGAGCCTGCGCAGGTCCGGGTCCCCGCGCTCGGCGGGCCGGATCGACGGCACGCCGCCCGCGCTCACCTCGACGACGAAGGTGATCACCTTCGTGGAGGAGGCGGGAGCGGGCAGGAAACCGGAACCCGCCCCGTTCCCCACGGTGATCCGCAGCCCCCGCAGGTCGGCGGCGCGACGTCTGGTCGCGACCAGGTGCGCGACCCCGCCGACCAGCGCCAGCAGCGCGGCGCCCGCGATCACGATCCACCAGGGGAAGGGCTTCGCCACCGTCGTGGTGAAGGGGAAGCTCTGGTAGACGACCGACGGGTCGGCGTCGTCGACGAGCTTGAGCTGGGCGGTGACCGCGCCCTCCGCGGCCCCGTCGCCCATCCGCAGGTCGACGTCGAAGCCGCTGTTGCCCACGGGCACCTCGCGCACCGCGTCGTCGACCGTGATCAGCGATCCGCTGTCCTGGTCCAGTTGCACGCGGACCTTCCTGGGACCCCCGGAGTTGTTCGTGACGTCCAGGTGCGCGGTGACGGTCCCGCCGGGGGCCACCGTGTCCGTGATGGTCGGCAGCGTCGCGCCCGCCAGCACCGCGGGCGGTCCCTTCGCGACGGTCGCGCTGGCCGTCGGGTGGTCCCCGCTGATGCCGATCCCGGTGACGTGCCCGGTGAACGTGATCTGCCCGGTCGCGTCCGCAGGCAGCGTCACGCGTCCGGTATACGTGCCGTCGTCGGCGGTCGGGTCGGGGGACTGGCCGTTGTCGGACAGCCCGATCGACTCGGCGGGCCCGGCACCCTTGACCTCCGCGGTGAAGCTGAGGGTGCGCAGGACGGCCGTGTTGGTGACCGGGCCGCGCCGGGTGCGCAGCCGCACCGAGACGGTGACCGGTTGGCCCGCGCTGAGCGTGGACGAACCGGGTTGGACGATCGCCTGCACGGCGCCCTGCCAGGTGACCGCGGTGCTGACGTTCTGCGCGGGCACTCCCGCGGCCGAGGTGATCCGCACGGTCCAGGTGCCGGGCTTGGGGTCGACGATGCGCAGCGCCTCGACGGGGCCGCTCTGCCCGCTGCCCTCGTAGGTCGACCCGTCGGCGCTGCCCGCCTTGGGGGAGGCCTCCGAGGTCCCCGGCGCGATGAACTCCACCCCGACCCTGGGGTCGTGCTTGA
Organism: Umezawaea endophytica; assembly: GCF_025061645.1. Taxonomy (GTDB): domain Bacteria; phylum Actinomycetota; class Actinomycetes; order Mycobacteriales; family Pseudonocardiaceae; genus Umezawaea; species Umezawaea endophytica. The sequence goes on from NZ_JANYMP010000004.1 coordinate 357,445, forward strand.
TCACGATGATCGAGCCGTCGGTGGCGATGTCCGGGATGTCGACCTTCGCCTCGACCGACCCGCCGGAGGTGAGCTGCTGCTCGTTGATCGGGCCGATGCCGGCGCAGCGGGCCGAGCTGTAGGACTCGAAGATGGCTCGCTTGACGTCCGCCGAGCTGGTGACGACGGTGGACTTCGGCGTCGGCGTGCCCGGTCCGCAGGAGCCCTGGTGGCCACCGGCGGCGAACTCGTCCAGCGCCTTGGCGTCGACCGCGCCGAACCCGAGCGGCCACACCTGGACCTTGGCGTTCCGCGCGGTGACGAGGCCGTCGACGATCACGTCGTGCGCGGCGCTGTTGCGCTGGTCGGGGGTCTTGCCGCTCCCGTAGCGCTCGCTGTCGCCGACGTCGAGCTTGCCGTCGGTCAGCAGGAAGATGATCTTCGGCTCGTCGGCCTGGTCCCCGGACAGGTAGGTGAGGGCCTGCGCCAGCGCCTGCGCGTGGTCGGTCCCGTCGCCCCGGTCCTTCTCGCGGATCCTCAACTGGTCGACGCAGGTGCTGAGCCGCTGGCGCTCGGCGCTGGTCGAGACCGTCGTCGGCGGGCACACGGCGTCCACCGGCGACACCCCGCCGCTGTCGCTGCCGAACCCCACGACCGCCACGGTCGACTTCGGGGAGAACTCCGCTTGGGCGATGAGCCCGGCCGCCTCCTTCTCGCGGGCCATGTCCTCCGGCGAGATGCTGCCCGACTCGTCCACCAGCACCACGATGTGAGCGGGCTTGATCTCGACGGGCGCCTGCGCCTGCCGCCGGGCGGAGGACGGGGGTGTGGCGGTGATCGGCAGCAGCAGACCGATCGCGGTCAGTGCGAGGAGACGCGCTTTCCACGTCGCTCTCGCGCGCCGCGGGACTACGGGAAAAGATGGCGTGGCCAAAGAGCCACCTCCGTATTTGCTTGCGAACTTGGCGCAGGAAGTCGGTGCCGTCCGACGTGGCACCGATCAATCAGCACATCGACCTTCGCCATGATGCTGTTACGAGGTGGCATTTCGATGGTCAAACACCGGTCAAATAGTGGTCATTATTCGACGGAATGGATTTGTCCATAACACGGACACGTCTTCCGGCGACCGCGCGACACGCTTCGGGGGACGCGTTCCTAGCGGGATTCGGAAACCACCTCGCGCGCCATCGACAGGAACCTCCTGCCGAACGGCAGGAGTTCGTCGGCGGCGAGGGCCTGGCCGATCCCGTGCAGCACCTCGGCGGTGGCGCGCGCCGTGGCGCGGGAGAGGTCCGCTTCGCCGGGTGCCTCGGTCCCGAGGCGGTCGGGCGACCAGCGGTGGGTGAGCACGGTGGTCCGCACGGTGCGGTAGAACGCGCTGACCAGCGTGAACGCCGCGATTCCCGGAACGAGGTCGCTGATGTGGCCGGGGTCGCGGCGCCACGGGGTGTCGTAGCGCCGCCGGTCCGGTCCGTGCATGGGGCGTTCCCACAGGAGGGTCCGCAGCCTGGTCCTGGCGTGTTCGCGGACCAGTGCCTCGGCGATCCGCAGCGGGTTCTCGTCGCCCAGGCTGATGCCGAACGCGCCGACGGTCGCCTCCGCCGTCGAACTGACCATCTCGCGTTCCGGCAAACCGAACTTCCGGCCGTCCGGCTGGTGGTGGGGAATCAGGATCCGCAAGGTGCGGTCGACCTGGTTCCCGGCGGCGGGATCGAGGAACGAGAGCAGGCAGGAACCGGAATCGACGACCTCCACCCACCTTCGCGCGCGGGGAAGTCCGGAAGAGAGTCGTTCGATCGGGAGAGGGCCGTCCGCGAGGCGGGTGTCGAATCCGTCGAGCACGAATCCGCTGTGCCGGGTCTGGGGCAGGACGAAGGAGAGGGTGGTCCCGGAAATCATCGGCCGCGGTGTTTCCCTGAGCATGAGCAGCGGGTCGAACTCCACGGTGCCGCCGCCGGTGGTGATCCGCGTGGTGCCGTCCTCGGCGACCGCGACGGTGCCGATGGCGCCGTCCACGACGAGCCTGCCCAGGTGCAGCGGGGCCACCACACCGGACCACGGCACGACCGGTTCGGTCCGGCCGGACTGGGCGGCGGCGAGCAGGCCGCCGAGGCCCGCCGCCGAGATCTCGGTCGGGTGGCCGGTCAGCCACGGCTCGACGCCGGGCTGCGAGAGCACGTCCTGGAGGAGCGTGCGGGGCGCGTCGGCCAGCAGGTCGAGCAGGGTGAGGACGTCGTGCCGGACGATGGGGGCCGCCGCGTCGAGGTGGGCGGGCAGCAGGTCGGCGACCAGGGCCAGGCGCCTGCGGTACACGGCTTCGCGCAAGCCGCGGTGGACGGCCGGGTCGTCCTCGTAGCGCAGGAACGCGGTCAGGTGGTCGTCGGACCAGGACCCGGTGTCCGGCAGGTCGAGGCGGGCGCGCAGGCGGTCGACTACGGCGACGGCGTGGCGGGTGTTCACCGTGATCCGCTCCCGTGGTGGTTGGTGTCCTCGTGGTCCGGTGGCACCCCCCGATGGTGGCCGGGCCACGCCGTGCGGAGTCGGGCCGGCTTCCTCGCGCACCCCTCACAGCGCGAGGAAGTCAGCTCGCTCGTCTCCGACCGAAGTGCGCGTCCGGCTTGCTGAACTCGTGGGGTCAGAATTCCACGGGCGACGGCCGCGACGACCGGATGTCCGCCCTTTGGCGTGTTTTTGGCATGCGCGGACCGTCCCGTGGCGCCGGATCCCGAGTGGCGGGTGGTCGGTGGAGAAGCCGTTCCGCCGGGTGGCGGCGTACCGAATCGACCGGCCCGACCAGAGGGGGTCCGATTGCGTCGCGACGCGCAGACCACCGTGTCGACCGGTGGTCGGCGCGGGCGTTCACGCGGACTTCGGGCCCTTCGCGCGCTGTCTATCTATTGGCCGTTTTCCGCGAACTTTTCCCGAACTCCGCGGTGGTTCGATTGATCTCATGACAGCGGAACTCCCCAGTGAACCCATCGACGCCGTGGCGGCGTGGCAGCGCTTGTCGTCCGTGGTGGTGCATTCCTCACCCGCGTTCCAGGTCAGGCAGGACGAGGTCGTCGGGCCGGACGGCGGCCACGAGGCCTGCACCCACGTCGTGGTGCCCGCCTCGGTCACCGTCCTGGCCGTCGACGACCAGGACCGCGTGGTCCTCACCCGCCAGTGGGTGTACACGCACGGCGGCACCGAGTGGCGCCTGCCCGGAGGTCCGGTCACGGCCGCGGACGACGACCCGGCCGCCGCGGCGCGCCGGGAACTCGCCGACAGCACGGGGTTGCGCGCGTCGGTGTGGACCAGGATCGGGCGGGTCCACGGGGCGGACCTGGTCTGCGACCACGTGGAGCACCTGTTCCGCGCGGACGGCGTGACGGCGGGCGACCGGCTCCGCCGCCGCACGCCGCGGATGCGCCGCGTGCCCTTCCGCGAGGTGGTCGACCTGGTGCGCCTGGGGAGGCTGCCGCACGCGGGCAGCGGTCACGCCGTGCTCGCCGAGGCGCTGCGCCGCACGGGCTCCTGATTCCGCGGGCGTCGCGCCGGGCTGAACGCCTGGTCGGCGCCGTTTCCTGTTTCCCGCTCATTCCGGAAACAGGAAACCCATTCTCACGGCTCCGCTGCCGGCCCATTGTTGTCCCATCGGCGAGAACAACAGCCGGGCCGGCGGATCCCCGAAATCGGGTTTCAGCCAGCGGGTGAGCAATCGAATGGTCGGCGGAAAAAAAGCCGCTTTCCCACGTCTATTCGGCATGCCTTCTTCCGCTGGGGCGACTGTCGGTTCGTGCGGTTCTCCGAAAGGGGAAAGGAGGAGTTGTCATGGAGCCGCACTTCATCGCTACCGCTTCCACCGTCGTCCTCTAGTCCCGTGCCATGCTCTCCGCGCCGCTCCGATCGGGAGCCGCGCGGGGGGCAGGGGCGCCGGGCCAGTCCCGCGTCCGGGGACGCCACTGGATCCCGTAACCGTGAGCGGGTCGCGGGTGCGGGAACGACACCTCCACCTCACCGATCCCGTTGACCTCCAGCAGGTCGCCCCCCTCGGCCTGGTCGTCGAGATCGCGGTGGAACGCGCCGTCCACCCGCCACAGCGCGGCGGGCGGGTCGTCCAGGGGGAACCGCGCCACCAGACGGAACAGGTCGCACCCGCGCTCGGGCCAGAACACGTACGTCGGCCGCATCGGCTGACCCCTGGGCACCCGCACCTCCAACGAGTACTGGTGGGTCTGCCCGGCCCGCAACGCACGCGGCAGCCGCAACCGCATCAGGAACCGCCGCGGCGACGGCCGCTCCGCGGAGATCAGCTCCACACCGTGCAGGACCTGCACGTCCAGGTCGCCGGGCACACCGCTCTCGGACGCCGGGGGCAGGCTGATCGACCACACCACCTCGTCCACGCCGTCGCGCTCGGCCCGGATCGTGCGGCGCTCGGTGCACGTCGGCGTCTCGCCGTCCAGGCGCAGCAGCGCGTCGAACTCGACCAGCCGCCACCCGTTCTCCGGATCCGGGGCCTCGGCCGGGACGACCCGTTCCAGCGCGGCCTCCACGAGCCGGGTCAGCCCCGCCTCGACCCGGCGGCGGATGGTCCGGTGCCCGCGGTCCTGGAGCTTGGCGAGCCAGTCGACCCGGTCGTTGAGGAACCGCGACTGGGCCTCCTCGTGCAGCCCGAGTGGCGCGAGCACGGCCAGCCGCAGCTCGGTCGGGAACTGGTCGACGATGTCGGTCACCCAGCGGCCGAGTTTGACGCGGATCATCTCGGGGCCGTCGGACGGGACGATGCCGCACACCTCGCGCAGCGCGGGTCCGACCTGCCGGTCAATTCCGGGCGCCTGCACTCCCTGGCCACGGCACAGCGCTCGCAACTCGTTCATCAGCGACGTGGATGTGGCGGTCATCGGCCCTCCGGGCAAACAGCGTACGAAATCATGATTCACCTGCGACCTGCGGTGAGAACGTTTTCCCTCTGCTCGTTGTGATTGTGCGTCCCGATGGTGCCATCGAATCGCCGTTGGCCATTGTTACGACTCGCACTCCCGCCAGACTCCGATCGTTACACTGGTTGATTCCACGCCACCTGTACTTCCGACGGGAATCAGCACGTCGCCGTAGGGGTCAACGGGAGCGCGGTGGGAGCGGTTCGAACGTGAGATTGATTCAGATCATGGGCCGCACTAGTGCGGTCCGGGAGCCCGCTCCCGGCTGGTCGGGCGGCTACGCGGGCCAGCGCCGGGCGCACTCCGCGAGGTCGACCTCGGCCCGGTCGCCCCGGCCGATCGTGACCTGCTGGGACTGGAGGACGGTGCCGTCGCCCCGCGCGCAGTCGAGTGTCCAGGACTCCTGAGCCGTGGTGCCCTCGTGGGTGCCGCGCGTCGAGGGGTTCACGTCCCACTCGAACGCGCCCGGCGACGTCGTCGTCGTGCGCAGGTCGTCGGTGAACGGGGTTCCCGCCGCGGTTCGCTGCGTCACGGTCTTCCGCAGGGTCAGCACCGCGCCCGGTGGGGACGTCCCCACCAGCACCGAGTGGTGCTCGCGGTTCGCCGCCGCCTCCACCGCGCGGACGAGGGTTTCGCGGACGCCCTGCGCCCTGGTGCCCAGGTAGTCGTCGATCACGCCTTCCTGGAAGGTGGCGTGCCGCCGGTCGCCCGCGAGTTCCACGTCGAAGCCGAACCCGCCCGTGGTGTGGTGGAACCACTCCACGGCCGTGCCGCTGTTCTCGTACAGGTCGCGCGACCGGGAGTTCCGGTAGCCGTTGGCGTCCGCGAGGGTCTGCCCGACGGCCGCGTAGGCCGCCTCGTCCGCGGTGTCCGGCGTCGCGTCCTGGCCCGGTGGGCGCAGGACCATCGCCGCGTGGCTGTGCAGGCTGGTGAAGACGGTGACCTGGTGGCCTGCCACCAGGTCGCGGACGTTGCGGGTCTCCGGTTCGGAGAACGGGGCGCCGCCCCGGTAGTCCTCGGTCGCCTCGTCGGCGCTCGCGCCCACGCCGCCCCAGTCGACGCCGTAGTTGCGGTTGAGGTCCACGCCGGTCCTCGGGCTGGTGGCGCACGACCGCGTCGCGGGGTCGGCCACCCGGCAGTTGCGGCGCTTGTCCGGCACCGTGCCCGCCCTGGAGAGCTGGAAGCCGTCCGGGTTGACCACCGGGACGACGATGACGCGGACCCGGTCCAGCAGCGCCGTGACGCGCCGGTCGCGGCCGTCCCGCTGGGCCAGGTCGGTGGCGAACTCCACGGCCACCTCGACCGTGGCCCACTCGTCGCCGTGGTGGGCGCCGGTGACGAGCAGCACGGGCTTGCGGTCGGGCGCGGTGACGTCGTGGGTGATCTCCACGCCGACGACGTCCAGGCCCTGGAGGGTCCGGTGCGGCAGGGAGATCCGCTCGACGACGTCCGGTCGTGCCGACGCCAACTCGGCCAGGTCGCCGCCCACCTCGGCGTAGGTGCGGTACGCCGTCCGCCCACCGGGGAGTTTCGAGGCGGTCGCGGAGGAGTGTTTGTGCTGGTCGAGGGCCTGCGCGGCGGCTGAGGCGTCGACCGTCGGCCCGGTGTCCCCCGGTGGTGGCGCGGGCGTGCAGGCGCAGGCCGTCACCACCACGGCGATCAGCCACTGTGCGGTCCGCTGGTGCGCACGCATCCACCGAGTGTCGCTCACGGACGCCCGCGATTTCGCGAGGACGACCGATCGGGAACCCCTGACTTCGGCGAACGGCCGAACCCGCTAGCGCCCGTCGCGGCGATCGACGCCGGTGCGGGGGGCCGAGGCGAGCAGGGCCGTGCGGGTGGTCAGTGCCACCGCCTGGAGGCGGGAGTGGACGCCGAGCTTGGCGAGCAGCGCCTGGACGTGGGTGCGGACCGTGGTGGTGGAGACGGTCAGCGCGTCGGCCATGGCGTCGGTGGACAGGCCCTTGACCAGCAGGTCGAGGCACTGCCACTCGCGGCGGGTCAGGTGGGAGGCCAACTGGTGGGCGTCGGCGGCCTCGCGGCTGAGCGCGGGCGCGGCCTCGCGGGTCACCTGGATGATCCGGGACAGCTCGCGGTCCACGGCGCTCAGGCGGCGGGTGGTCTCCTCGGGCAGCGCCGGGTCGGCCCGGATGGCCCCGACCAGGTCCGAGACGGCGGTGAGGTCCTGTTCGAGCAGCAGCGCGACCTCCGCGCGCCGCTGGTCCTCGGCGCGCCTGCCCGGCCCCCGTCGTCGATCCGATGAGCGTTGCACGACGTCCCCCGACCGCTAGTCCTCGCCGCGTGGCATCACACGGGTAATCGACGTGAACGCCGTCCGCGTTTCACCTCGGCGAGGCCTCGACGATGACGTTGTCGCGGTAGCTGTGCGCCGCGGTGTCGAGCGAGCCGCCGCAGGTGACCAGCCGCAGCAGCGGTGTCGGCAGCGGCGCGTAGACCAGCTCCGTCGGGAACGCGGTCTTCGCGACCCTCGTCGTGGAGTCCACCAGGAACGTCACGGTGGTGCCGTCCGCGCGGTCGACGACGACCTCGTCGCCGGGGTGGAGTTCGGTGAGCCGGAAGAACACGGCCGGGCCACCCCGTCCGTCGATGTGGCCCGCCAGCAGGGCCGACCCGATGCCGCCCGGCGCCGAACCGCCGGTGAACCAGCCGATGTCGTCCGGGCCGCTGGGCGGCACGAGCGCGCCCGTACCGTCGACCCCGACGTCCACGACGGGGTTGTCGACGCCGATGGCCGGGATCCGCACCCTGGTCGGCCTGGCGACCCCGGCGGAGCCCGGCTCGACCGGGTCGGTGGACCAGGTCGGGGCGGGCCGGGGGAGCACGGCGGCCGTGGCGACGCCCGCGATCCGCTGGTCACCGGCGAACCGGAAGACCGCGACGGCGGACGCGGCGAGGACCACCGCGCCCACCACGCCGATCGTGCGGCGCAGGTCGTGGCGCGGTGATCCGCTCCGTCGGTGCCTGCCGGTCATCCCGTCCGTCGGCGGCGCACCGCCAGCACGAGTGCCCCGCCCGCCGCGGCGGCGACCGCCAGCAGGGCGAGGTGCGGCGGTGCGAGGCCGTCCTGCGCCCCGCCGAGACCGGCCTCGATGCCGCCGGTGGGCACCACCTCCGCACCCTTGGCGTCCTGCCGGGCGGTCGCGGAGAGCACGCCGTCCTTCTCCAGCACGAGCACGCTGTAGACCGAACCCGCTTGCAGGTCGACCGGCAGCTCGGCGTTGGCCCCCTGCTGCGGGGCCAGCTTGAGCACGGTCCTGCCCGCGGGCACGAGGGCGTAGTCGCCCGCCCGACCGAAGACGGCGTGCTCGACCACGGACTCGTCGCCCCGGCGCACCGCCAGGTCGCCCGCGAGCGGGGCGGCGTTGACCACGCGCATCCGCGCCTGGCCCGCGGGCGGCAGGCCGATGTCGTCGTTGAGCACGGCCAGCGACAGGTCGGCGAACTTCCCGAGGCCCGCGACGGTGTAGGCCTTGCCGTCGGCCCCGTCGATCGTGGCCGAGATGACCGGCTTGCTCGCCGGGTCGGCGCCCGCGGGCCGCATCGCGACGGAGTAGGTGCCGGTCTCGATCCTCTGGTAGTCCGACAGGGCGCCGTAGGCGACGCCCTTGAGCGTCACCGACCAGTCGGGTCTGGAGAACGCGGTGACCGTGACGTCCACGGCCGGGGTGTCCGGGGACAGGTGCGCGAGCCGCAGGTAGCAGCCCCCGACCGCCTGTGCGGGCAGGGGAACCGCGAGCAGGCCGACCACCGCGGCGACCACCGCCACCGACACCCGGCGCGCCGATCGGATCGATCCCATGGCCGTACCACCCTTCGCGAGGCTGATCACTTCGACGTCCTGTCGTGCAGAGGGGGCAGCCGCCAGGAGGCGGACACCCCGTTCGGGACCTGCCGGACCTCGTCCGGCGCGAACGGCGGCTGCTGCGCCTCGAACCAGTCGAGCAGCGCCGCGGCGGTCCCCGCGTCCGGTGTGGACAGCACGAGGGTGCGGTCCGGCAGCGTCGAACCCGTTTCGTGCGCGGGTTTCCCGGTCGACGCGACGGTCACCTCGCGTTCCCGGCACAGCTCGGCGAGCACGACCATGGCCCGCAGGTCGACCCGCCCGGCGCGCAACGCCGCCCGGACCTCGTCGGTGGTGTCCAGCCGCGCGTTCTCGGCCAACTGCCCGCCCGCGCCCGCGCGCTCGTCCGGCGAGAGGTACGGGGTGTCGCGGCCGGTGAGCAGGACGACGACGCCGTCCCGGTCCGCCGGGTCGCCGAAGCGCGCCAGGTCCACACCGGACAGCGAGGTGGGACCGACGGCGGCGACCAGGTCGTCCGGTCCGGCGGTGGCCGCCTGGCGGACGGCGTCCGCGGGCAGCCCGGCCCTGGCGCGGTCGCGCCGCAGGTCCGACCACAGGCCCGCGGGCGCGGCGAGCCGGGTCTCGCCGTCGAGGTTCTCCGCCATCCACGCGGCCAGCCCGGCGTGGTCGACCGCGCGACCCGACTCGGGCGCGAGGACCACCCCCACCGCCGAGCCGGTGAGCGCGGCGGCGGAGGCGAGCGAGGTCGCCACCCACCTGACCCGCGCGGGCGTCGCCGCCGGGAAGCGGCCGATCGTCTCGTCGACCACCAGCGCCACGAGGGTCGCGGCGGTCAGCACCAGCGCGGGCAGCACGGCGTCCGCGCCGGGCGCGGCGACGGCCACCAGGACGGCGCCGGTCGCGGCCCCGGCGGCGACCGGCCGCAGCCACGCGACGAGCAGGCCCGCCAGCACGGCGGCGGCCACCACGGCGAGCAGGAGCGCGCGCTGGTCGGCCCGCGGGAGTGATTCGGTGTCCGGTGCCGTCAGCAGTCCGCCCCGCAGGCAGAGCACGGCGGCTCCGACGGCGACCCCCAGCGTGAGCGCGGAGGTCCAGACCCTGGTCAACGGTCTGGTGTCGGCCAGGGCGAACCACACCGCGCCGCCGACGCCGATCGGCACGACCAGCAGCGGGGCCGTCGCCAGCGCGACGAGCAGGGCGAGCAGCCCCGCCGTCACCCAGCGGCTGTCGCCCCGCCTCGCCGTGGCCAGCGCGGCGGTGGCCGCGAGCGCGGTCCACGCCGCCGCCGTCACGCCGGGGCCGACGGGCGTCAGAACGGTGATCACCGGACCGCTGACCGCGAGCGCCAGCACGGCCACCGCCATCACCAGCGGCCGGACGCGCAGCAGCGCGGCGACCACGATGAGCCCGATCAACGCCGCGGCCACCGAGACCACGGCCAGCTCGCGGGCGCTGACCAGCGTGCTCGACTGGCGGGTGAACGCGCCGGTCACCGTGGCGTAGGCGTCGAGCTGGAGCCCGAAGGCCCTCAGCGCGCCCTCCACCGGGGGAGGGCCGAGCCCGCTCACCTTCGCGTAGGTGGCGTCGACCAGGCCCGGTTCGATCCGCGTCGCGGGCAGCGTGCCCACCGTCAGCGCGACCCGCCCCGCGACCACGGCCGCCGAGGCCGCCAGGATGGACCAGGCGAGCACGGCAGCGGGCCGGACCTTCCGGGCGACGGCGGGTTCCTCAGCGGTCCCGCCGAACCGCTGCCACTCGTCCGCAGCCGGGCGGCCCCACCAGGCGCGCAGCAGGGTCGCGGCGTCGAGCACCCGCAGCACCGGGAACAGCAACCCCGGCAGCAACGACGACGGTGAGCGCCGCGCGAGGGCGACGATGAGCGTGAGCAGGTAGTCGGGCACCACCACGGCGGCCGCCAGCGCCCACGGCGACACCGGCAGCAGGCCGGGCACGGCCGCCACGACGATCGCGACCGGGGCCAGCACCAGCGCGAGCGACGTGAGCACGAGGTCGACCACCCGCGGCAGGGCGCCGCGCGGGCCGTGACGGCGGACGGCCCGCCAGAAACCGTTGCCCCACCGGGAGAATTGCGCGAGGTGGTCACGCAGCCGGGTCGGCTGGGGCGGGGCGGCGCGGGCGGTGGGGGAGAAGGCCACCGTGCCGATCCCCTCGCGGTGGATCCGCAGGGTGGTGTCGAAGTCGTCGGCCGGGCTCACGTCCGCCAGCGCGCTCGTGCGGAAGACCCGGCCGACGCCGGGGCCGACGTCCATCGGCGTGCCGGTCGGCCGGGCCTGCCGCAGCCCGTCGGCCAGCGCGTGGTTCCTGGCCCGGTACGCGGACAGCAGCGCGCCGACCGACCCGGCCCGCGATGGTCGGAGGTCGAGGTCCAGACGGCCGTCGACGGCCACGACGTCCCGGTCGGCGAACAGCGGCAGCACCGCGTCGAGGTAGTACGGGTCCAGCACCGTCCCCACGTCCAGCGGCACCACGAACTCGAACCGGTCGACCAGCCGGAACGCCTGGACCGCGCTCTCGACCGCCGCCGCCCGGCCGAGCCTGCCCACCGTCTCGGCGACCTGGACGCCGCAGCCGCGGGCCACGTCCGCGGTCCGGTCGGTGGAGTCGTCCGACACCACGTGGACGTTCTCCAGCGGCACCAGCCGCGCGGCCATCCGGATCGTGTCGGCGATGCGGTCGGCCTCGTCGTGCGCGGCGATCAGCACCGCGACCGAGCCGGGATCGGGGACGAACGTGCCGCTCACGGCGTCGGCGGTCGACCTCCGGCCGCGTACGAGCGCGATCACGCCGTGGAGGGTGGGCGTGAGGCCGAGCACGAGCAGCGCCACCAGCAGGACGCCGATCATGGACGACCTGGCGAGCGGTCGTCGACGTGAGGTGGGCGCGGGCGTTCCACCAGGTCACTGTGCAGCAGGAGCGTCCGGATGTACTCATGCGCTTGACGGAGAAAGCCGTGCTCGGACGGCTGATCGGCCTACTCCCGGTAGAGCCGTCCGCGCGGTGCCGCCACGGATGGAGCAACCGGACCGGGTCCGGACACGCCGAGGGCCCGCGTTCCCTGCGAACGCGGGCCCTCGTGTGCGGCGTCAGCTCTTGAAGACGTCCTTGACCTTCTCGGCAGCGCCCTTGAGGTTGCCCTTGGCCTGGTCGGCGTGACCTTCGGCCTCCAGCTCCTCGTCGTCGGTGGCGCGGCCCACGGTCTCCTTGGCCTTGCCCTTGAATTCGTCGGCCTTGGCGTCGATCTTGTCGTCAGTACCCATGTCCGGTGGGTGCCCGAGTCCCGGAGGTCCAAACCCGAGGAGTCGCGGCGCCGTTCGGGGGTATCCGGTCGGGGTGGACACCACCTCGGCTCAGCAGTCCCTCTGGCTCAAGTCGCTCCCCGCGCCCGCGCGGCCGACCTTGCGCGGTGAGCACGTCTACGACGTCGCCGTCGTCGGCGGGGGCGTCGCGGGGTTGACGGCCGCGCTCCTGCTCAAGCGCCAAGGGCTCACGGTCGCCGTCGTCGAGGCGGATCGGATCGGTTCCGGGGCCTCCGGCAACAACACGGCCAAGGTGACGGCCCTCCAGTCCACCGTGTACTCGACGATCTCCTCCAGGCACGGCGAGCCGACGGCGAAGTCCTACGCCGACGCGAGCCAGGCGGGGGTCGCGCTCCTGGCCAGGCTGGTGCGCGAGGAGGGCATCGACTGCGGGCTGCGGCACGCGCCCGCGTTCACCTACGCCTTCACACCGGAGGAGGTCGGCGCCGTCGAGGACGAGCTGGCCGCCACGCGCGCCGCCGGTCTGCCGGTGTCGGCCGACGCAGACCTGGACGTGCCGTTCCCCGTGCACGCGGCCGTGCGGCTGGACGACCAGATCGCCCTCCACCCGGTCCGCTACCTGCTCGGACTCGCCGCCGCCGTGGACGGCGACGGTTCGGCGGTGTTCGAGCACAGCCGCGTCGAACGGCTGCACGACGGAGAGCCCTGCCGCGTCGACACCGGCGAGGGGTCGGTGTCGGCGCGCCGCGTCGTGGTCGCCACGCACTACCCGGTCTTCGACCGGGGCCTGTACTTCGCCCGCCTGGAGACGACCCGCTCCTACTGCGTCGCGGCGACGCTGGCGTCCGGCGAGCCGCCCACCGGGCTCGCGATCAGCGCGGGCTCCCCGTCGTGGTCGCTGAGCGCCTACGACGGTCAGCTCATCGTGTGCGGTCGGGGCCACTCGACGGGCGACCCGGCCGGGTCGCCGTACGAGGACCTGGAGGCGTTCGCGCGGAAGCACTGGGACGTCGAGGCCATCACCCACCGGTGGTCGGCCCAGGACCCCACGTCCTACGACCACCTGCCGATGATCGGGCCGTACCTGCCCGGCTCGGACCGGCTGCTCGTGGCGACCGGGTTCATGAAGTGGGGGCTGGCCACGGCCACCTTCGCCGCGACGATCCTCGCCGACGCCGTCGCGGGCACCCCCAACCCGTGGGCGTCCGTGTTCAGCCCGCACCGGCTGTCGCTGAAGTCGCTGCCCGACCTGCTGAGGATGAACGCCTCCACGGGGCTGGACCTGGTGGGCGCGCGGGTGAAGCCCGCGGACGCGTCGTCCAGCGACGACCTGCCCGCCGGTCAGGCCCACGTCGTGCGCGACGGGCTCGGCAAGATGGGCGTCTACCGGGACCGGGCCGGGGAGCTGCACGGGGTCTCCCTGCGCTGCACGCACCTCGGGTGCCTGGTGGCGTTCAACGCCGCCGAGACGACCTGGGACTGCCCGTGCCACGGGTCGCGGTTCGACGTCGACGGCGCGGTGCTCGAAGGCCCGGCCACCCGGCCCCTGCCGCGCCGCGAGCCGAAGTAGTGACCCAGCGCACGGTCGGACGCCGGGCCGCGCGGGTAACCGGGGACATGAGCACATCGATTCCGCTCGACGAGCGCCGTGCGCGGGACCTGCTGCGCGCGTTGCGGCTGATGGGCCCGAACGGGGAGGGCTTCGACGCGCTCCTGAGCGACCGCGGGTCCGCCCGACCGGGTGACGGTTCCCGGTGGTTGGCCCCGCTGGAACGTGGGTAACTGGCGGACATGGTCGACCAGGTGCGGGGCAGGCGGCCCGAAGGGGCGGACGACGCCACCGTCGAGGCCGTCGGCGCGCTGACCGAGGCGCTGGAGACGGCCGAGCGGGCGCGGGGGCGGCTGTTCGACTTCCACCAGCTCACCGGCGACGCCGACACCAAGGCGAGCCGGGCGGCGGGCCTGCTGCGCGACGCGGGGCACACCGCTCTCGCCGACGAGCTGGAACGGGACCTGGTCGGGCGCAACGTCGTGGCGGGCCGGTGGACGTTCCAGCTCGTCGAGGACTACGACGACGGCTACCACCAGGCGTTCCGCGACTGGGAGCGGCGGGTGCGCGACGAGCTGCTGGACGGCGCCCGGCACGTCTTCGAGGCCGAGATGAAGGAACGCAACACCACGGCGGGCGCACCGGGCCAGCGGCTCGACCCGTCCGACTGATCCGCCGAGCACAGAGGAGAACGAAGTGGTCAACGTCGAGCGCAGGTTCACCGTCGACAAGCCCGTCGGGGTGGTCGCCGAGTACCTCAAGGACTTCGCCAACGCCGAGCAGTGGGACCCCGGCACGCGCTCCTGCGTCCGGACCGACTCCGGCCCCGTCCAGGTCGGGTCGACGTGGCACAACGTCTCCGAGTTCAAGGGCAAGGAGACCGAGCTGGACTACCGCCTCGACCGGATGGAGCCCAACCGGCTGGTGTTCGTGGGCGAGAACAAGACCGCGACGTCCACCGACGACCTCACGCTGACGCCCGCGGGCTCCGGCACCGAGGTCACCTACCACGCGCACATCGTGTTCCACGGCTTGGCGAAGGTGGCCGACCCGTTCCTGAAATCGGAGTTCGAGAAGCTGGGCGACGAGGTCGTGGAGTCCATGACCAAAGCGGTCGAAAATCTCCCTGTTTCGTAGGTTGTAGCTGGTCAGAGACCTGCCGCTCTCAACGGCAGGTCTACCTACGTCCATGCAGGTTTGCCGACGTTTGTTCCATCGCTGTTCCGTTGTCTCCGAACAGGAACGTCTCTACGGTCTCCGCTGCGGCATCCTGACGGGCGCGCCGCACGTGCGTGTAGAGATCCTGCGTGATGGCTGTGCCGGAGTGGCCCAACTGGACACTCACGAGCTTGATGTCCAGTCCGGCCTCAAACCCGAGCGTCGCCGCCGTGTGCCGACCGTCGTGGAGTCGGATCACCGGCAGGCTGTGCTTGGCAGCCAACCGCATAAAGGTCCGAGTGACCGTAGTCGGGGGAGTGGGGAAGCCGTCCGGCGCAGCGAAGACCCAGTCGAGTTCGGGATTGCTGGGCCCTCTCCACGCAACCCCGGCAGCCAGGCGCTCCTGTCGCTGCCGGAGCTTGACCTTGCGGAGAGCGTCGAGCGTGCCCCTGTCGAGGGAGATCGTTCGCTTGCTCGACTCGGTCTTCGGCTTACCTAGAGCGATCCCGCGCTTGGGACCAGCGAAGCGCATGGTGCGCTTGATCTCGACCTGCCCGCGCTCAAGGTCGATGTCTGCCCACTGAAGACCACACGCCTCACCACGTCGTGGACCACGGAGCAGCACCAACCGGAACAGTGCGCCAAGTCGGTGATCAACCGTCGCCGTCACAAACTTCACGACCTGCTCTGGTGCCCACACTCGTGCCGTGTCCGGCTTGGGCTTGTTCGGCATCTCGATCTCATCGCGTGGGTTGAACGTCAGCAGCCGTCGACGGACCGCCGCGTTGAGCGCCATCGCGAGCACACCAACGATCTGCCGCTGAGTCTCAGCGCCGACGATCTGCTGCCAGTGCCGCTTGTCCAGGGGGTCGCGAGGTACCGGTTTGCCAGCCTCGATCGCCTCCTGGATCACCCGGTTGCGCCGCTCGAACCAGTCGAGCACCCCGACGATGTGAGAGCCGCTGAGGCGGTCTAGAGGCATCTCTCCCAGGTGGGGCTTCCACACGAGTTCGATCCGGTCTCGGTACGACTCCACTGTGGACTCCGAGGCACGTCGCTTGGTGGTCAACCACTCGTCCAGCCACTGGCCGAGCGTCATCGACGGCGCGATCGGGTCGAGCCCCGCGCCGTACTTCTGGCGGACCTCATCAACGGACGGCAGCGTCCCGCCTCGCTTTGAGCGCTCGATGATCGTGGACGCGATGCGTCGTTGGATGCGGTCATCACCGGCCGCGACCGCGATCAGCTCGCGAACGTGCTCCAGGACGGCCGTGGCGTCGTTCTGCGTGGCGAACCCTCCGCGCTTCACCTGGACGTCGTCCCGGTCGATCGTGTCCAAGCGGATGGCGTAGTACCACGTCCGATGGTTACGAGCGCTGGGTCGTGTGCACTCTTCCTTCTTGCCCGGGCAGTCGCACCACCACGACACCGAACCGCGTGATCGCATTAATTCATCCCGTCACTCTGGAGAATCGGAGACATTGAAATGATTCTAACCAGGAATGACGACCTGAATATTTTGTTCACATACGTCCACCTTCATCCATCCTCATTGACCTTCATTCATGAACGTTCTTTCGACGTCGCAGGGTAATCGACCGCAAGCGTTGTGTCACCCGCCGTGGCTGTCGCGCGACAGCAGGGCAACCTGTATAGTTGATACCAACGGAGCAAGTAGCAGTCCCGCGCACGGTCCAGGTTATCTATCCACCCACTACCGCACGGCAGTACCGCAAGAACCCAGGAGAGCAAGGCGCAAGATTCAAGTGCCGCCCCTGGGTTCTTTTGCGTGTATGGACTTCCTTCATGGAGGTTAGGGTGGAGATAAAGATTAAGGGTGGGCCGACCGAGCTCAACCAGGCGCGAGCGCGCATTGCCTACTCGGTCTCCTTCAAGAACGACGAAGAGGTTGCAAAAGCGCGTCGCGACTACAAGCGACTGCGCGCAAACGTGATCATCGCCGCTGGCCAGCAGATGCTCGCTGAGGTCGACAGTGAGGACGAGTCGTGAGCCCTCGCAGGAAGAACCCCCGTCGCGTATGGACGCCGGACGAAGTACGCGAACTAGCTGCGCAAGGGACATGGACGACCGTGGCCGTCGCGGGGGAAATCTTCGGATGGTGCCCGTCAGCAGCAAACCACGCTGTCCACCGTGGTGACTTTCCGGTCCACGTCGAAAAGTTGAGCGGGCGACGGTGGGTTGTGTCGACCGCCGACATCGTACGTGTGCTGAAACTGGATACCGCTGAGGCTGAAGCCTCGTGATCGGTTGATTCGCAGTACAGGAAAGCAGTGTCCTTAGCGGGTTAAATGGTTGATGGCCCGGAGTCGGTGCACTCCGGGCCATCGGAAAGTGAACGATCAGCTATGAACGATTTTACAACGTCAAAGCCGCTCGACAACGACATGAGAGTGCAACTGCTCGCACGCTACTGCGAGCTTGGTTGGCGGATCTTTCCGTGCGCCTGGCTAGCGGAAGATGGGACTTGCAGTTGCCCAAAGGGAAGTGATTGCGACGACCGAGGTCGACACGCAATCGTAAAATGGCAGCACGGTGCGGAAGTTCGCGAGGGTGAAAACGACTTCAATGTGAGGGCGACTAGTGATTTTGAGCAGGTCGCCCGATGGCACCAGAAGTGGCCTCGTGCCAACTGGGGTTGGTCGCTTGATGATCATTTCGTTGTGGACATCGATAAGCGCCA
Source organism: Umezawaea endophytica (assembly GCF_025061645.1). Classification (GTDB taxonomy): domain Bacteria; phylum Actinomycetota; class Actinomycetes; order Mycobacteriales; family Pseudonocardiaceae; genus Umezawaea; species Umezawaea endophytica. Next base: position 374,861 of record NZ_JANYMP010000004.1, read on the forward strand.
CGGCGGCATGGAGACACTTGCGCTCCTGGATGAGAACGATCCCGATTTCTTGATTCCCACCCTGGTCCAGGAGACGCCTGGTGGTGGACGGCACTTCGTATATCACCAGCCGTTGGAGGACGTGAACGATCCGCTTGCCGGGAAGGTGAAGACCCTCAGTCAGGGCAGGCTTCAGAACTTGCCTGGGTTCGAGATCAAGGGAAGGCGAAGTGACGGTGAACCTGGGTCCATTGTATACATCCCTCCGTCAGTAGGGCGACGCTGGCAAGGAGACCTCGAACGTGTTGACTACGCGTCCGGATACCTCCTTCAGCGGATCTACAGGGCGAAGCAGCCAGGTAACTACGGTGCAGGGACGGGAGGCTCTGAGGAGGAATTCGACTGGGGTCTGGCTCTCACGCCAGGTGGTGTTCTCAATAACCAAGACGACACGCTGTACCGCGCGAGCCGGTCACTGCGCGCCCTGGACGTTCCAGACCGTCTAGCGATTCCGCTACTCCGGACCGTCGTCTCGTTCTTCACGAACACGGATGCATCGGACCCGTGGGAGTTGGATAAAGCCAACGAGAAGTGGGAACGCGCAAAGAACGAAGTGACGGCAGGCAAGTCATCCGTTGAACTCACTGAGGTCCAACTCACCCTGGTCGAGGGGTTCCTGAAGAAGAGGTACTCCTAGTGGACGAGCAGAAGCCCGGCACCTTCACAGTGTCAACCCCTTTCGGAGACGTGCAGCTTGACGTAAGAGCAGTCACGTCGGGCACTGCGGCGATGCTTACGCGTGACGCTTCCACGCAGTTGATGAATGAAACCAAGGCTCTGGCCGAAGTTAAGGATTTCAAGAGTAGGCTTGACACCGGGATTTTCAACTCGGTCGAGGTCGATCAGCTTCGTAGCGATGACTGCTTGATCAAGGGCCTCATGTATATGCCCGGTATCACGCTGAATCACTCCGACCCAGGCGTTGGCAAATCTTTCACTGCGCTCGACCTGGCATTCCATGTTGCTCTTGGCCGCGCGACTTGGTGTGGCTTCCGCATCAAGCGACGCGTTCGAGTTCTCTACATCTACTCCGAGGGCGGGTCGCGACTCTGGAAGCGTCGCGACGCCTGGCTTACTCGGAACGCGGCCGATTCCACTGAGGCTGCGGAACTGGCTGAATGGATGCACTTTTATCCTCGGTCAGTTCCTCTCACTGGGAGCGAGTCGATCGTGGATGCTCTCCTTGAGCGGATTAAGAACGAGAAGTATGGGCTGATTATCTTCGACACTTGGGCAACATCGACCACCGGAGCAGACGAGAACTCGGCCGGAGCAATGGGTGTCGCGCTGGAACGTCTCGGACGCATCCGAGACGAGGCTGAGGCCGCCATCTTGGTCATCCATCACGATAACAAGGGAGGTGGGTATCGAGGCTCGACGTCACTGGATGGTTACGTCGACACGCGTTTGCACACGACGCGTGAAGGCAGCGCAGCGGATCGGAAAATCAAGATCACAATCGAGAAGCAGCGAGACGATGCGTCGGGGATAGCTAGGAAGGGGCATCTCGACATCGTGTCTCTCGGTGTCGACGAGGATGGCGACCCCATTACGTCGGTGGTGTTCGTATACGGGGAGCCTGCGACATCGGAGGAGTCACCCACTCCAGCAGAGAAGCGCAAAGTCTTCGATATGCAGGCAGTGGCCGAGTCAATCTGGCTGTACATCCAGGCCACAGCTAATGACCCTGACGACGATGCCTGGTCGTCTTCGGACATTGCACGTAAGCCTCATACCAGCCTGGTCGGTACGCAGGCCCAGCGGAAGAAGGCCATCGAGCGCATGAAAGCAGACAAGGTGCTCTACCTCAAGAAGTGCAGGAAGACGCGGGAGAATGGACGTGCGCTGCCGTTTGAACGACTTGTCCCTTGCGTGGACGCTGAGGGTCGGTTTGCCCAGTTGTCGAAGCTGCTCGAAAGCGTCGACTGACCGTCGACCTAGTTGATCTCCAACAAGGTTCAAACAAGGTTGATTCAACCGTGTTTGGAACCGTGTTAGAGATATTGGAGATCAACTAGGTTGGCCCTGGAAAGGTTCTGAAGTCGACAAACAGTCGTGTTAGCCCTAGAAGGGTTGCTAACACGGTTCAATCGGTCGGTCAGCCAGTCGGCGAACCTTGTTCGACGGCTGGCTGGCTATAGAACAAGGTTCAAACAAGGTTCTCTAACTAGGTTGAGCAGAGATGGGCAATATTGAAAGCAGCACTCAAATCTCTGGGCATTTGAACTTTTTCAAGTCGCGTGAGTGAGATGCCAAATGGACGTGCTCCGAGTAGTCAAAACAGGCGCTCACCCTCCCCCAGGTGGCGCTCCGCCTTTTACCGTATTAAAGGTAGACCGTACAAAATCACACTTCGCTCAATCCTCTGGGTATCGACATCGTCTGCAACGACATTCCCAACTTGTTCCGTTTGCTCGGAAAACTGCTGGTCAAAGGATTATTCCTAAACAGTTAGTTCAGGACCATTTGAAGGGATGATCCCGTGGCACCACGTCCCAATGCCATCCCGCCCATCAAGTGCAGCGCACATGGACGAACAACCAAGAAGCCCTGTGGCAAGCACGCCATTCCCGGCACCCTGGTCTGTGAGATCCACGGTGGCGCGGCACCACAAGTGAAGGACAAGGCAATGATGCGCCTGGGACTCGCCGAGCTGATGAAGTCGGACCCTCGTCCAGTGTGGGAGGTCGTGCTTGATCACGTGCACGCCCTGGACGCCATCGCTCGTGAGGCCCGCGTTGACCTACGTGAGGGCGAAGACGTTTCAGCAGAACAACTTGACCGCATCGTGGACAGCTCGAAGGCAGCACTCACGGCAGCGAAACTGGCCATCGACACGCGCTCCTACGAGATGATGGCCGAACAGACCCGGCGGAACGTGGAGCTTGAGGGCAAGGTCGTCGCCGAAGCCATCGGCCGTGTTCTCGATGTCCTACTGAACGACCTAAGAGGCGGTGTCCACTACTTGCAGGGAACCCGCACCTGGGCGTTCGAGAGCGCGCACGCCGTACTCCTCCACCTGGACGCGAACGAATCCGCGGTTGACTTGGAGCTACCGCCCTCGCCACTGGCCGGGTTCACGCTCGTCTCCCCGGAGCGCCTGGAGTTGCTGGCCGCTCAGACCTCCTCGACGGCCGACGACAGCGCTAGCCGTAGTCGACAACCCGTTTCGGATACCAGCACGCGAGAGGATGACTCGGACCCAGAAGGGGACGGTCCGGCGCCAACTTCCGGAGCAGAGTCGACACCGGAACCGCTGGAGGCGGAACTGGTGGAGGAGACGCCAACCCCTGGACCACGACGGAGCTGGTCACCACGTGGAATGCCCAGTGCTTGGAGGCAGGGCGGCAGCCCATTCAGCCAGGCCATCGGTTGACGGCCACGCATCAGCCCATGGTCAGTCGGCAGGCAGCTCGGCAGCGACGCGCGTCAGCAGCTCCCGTGCGTCGTTGCCCTCGGCTGCCACCGACCACAAGCGATCGGCCAACTTCCCATACGTAGCAACCTCTTCCGGGTCGGACACCCGCACCTCAGCCGTCAGGAACTCGATCATCACGAGCTGATCCACGATCCAGAAGCCGTGCACCAGTGGATAGGGCAGCCGTGTCCGAGCCGGAAGGATGCCGAACCGCACGTTGGGCAGGCCGATCGTGGACAGCAACCTGTGGATCTGGCTGGTCATCACGTCCGGTGGCGCGATCGGATGAAGCAACGCCGACTCGGTCATCAGGGTCTCGATCGTCCGGCCCGGTTCGTAGAGCACTTGCTGACGACGCATCCGAGAACGCACCGCGTCCGGTATGTCCTGTCCACCACCGTGGAGACCGGCCGACGCGAGCAACACATGCCGGGCGTACTCGGGAGTCTGCAACAACCCCGGCACGACACCGACGTCCACGGCACGAATCACCGTGGCTGCCTGCTCCACCTGGACGGCTTCCTCTTGCCGTGCCCGATGGCCGAGCCGTACCTGCGCCTTCCAGGTCACGTACGCCTCACGGATCGCGGCCAGATCCTCGCGCAACTCGGCCGCCACGATGTCACCTGGCGTCGTGACCGCGAGCCACGCCTCCAGATCCTCTGGGCTGGCCGTCTGCTTCGCAGTCTCCAGCTTGCTCAACTTCGGCGCGTTCCAGCCGATCTCGGCCGCAAGCTGCTTCGCGGTCAGGCCCGCTTGCTCACGGATGATCCGCAGACGCTCGCCGAACTCGGCTCGACGCTGCTCAAAGCTGGTGGCCACGCGGTCCTCGTCATCGGCTGGTCAGGTAGTCACTGAACGGGGTCGCATCCTTCCACGCGCGGTCGCGAATTTCGCGAAACTTGGCCACGGCCGGAGCGTCGGTGATCACCTCGGCGTGGTGGAACCCATCCTCAGCGAAGTGCATGACCGCTACACGCCGGTCGTCGAAGATCCAGAAGTCGTGGTCGGGTAGCTCCAGCTCTCGCGCCCTCCCCTGGGCAATCACCCTGATGTCCTCGCCCGCTGCCACGTTGCGTGGTGTCGCCGCCAGCTCGAACCGCAGGTAGTCCGTCAACGGCTCGGTCAACACTCGCACTCGGGAGAACGTCCGCCCGGCATCGACCAACGCGCGTACTCCTGTCAACCAGTCGTCCATGTACGACAGGTCCGGCTCGTCTCCTGCGAGGAACTGCCGCAGCGCCTCCTGCTCCACCGGTTCGCGGTAGACCCCCTGGGCCTCCCAGCGCCAGGCCGATACCCGGAAGTCGCGCAGCAGTCGAGACCAGCCGTCGCCGGTGACCTGCTCCGTCATCAGCCAGCCTCGGCAGGTGCGAAACCCAGCAGAGCCTTGGGAATCTCCACCACGGTCTCGTGATCAGGCAGGCCACGCTCGCGCATGACCGTCAGCGCTTCCTCGTCCGTCACGATCGACCCCTGGACCAGGTACGTTCCCCGGTCGGTCTCGTACAGGTTCGGGCAACTGCCGGTCGTGGACGTGCTCCCCAAGAACGTGATCTTCACGTGCGGTCCTCTCGTTGTGGTCGTGGCGTTGCGCCCAAGTTGCATCCAACACGACGAAGTTCACCACACTGGTACCCCAATCGAGTGGTATGAGTGTCGAATTTCGCGAAATTCTTGAGAGTTGGGCGCGATCGAGGCAAGCTGCCCTCGATCGACCATCCAGCCCAGTCAGCTCGACCCGAGGAGGTCCAGTGGTTGCCGTTCTGGCACTTCGGGTTCAGACGCCCCACCCCAGACAGCATCGGCTCACCGGACCTACCTGGGCGGCGAACCGGGTTCAGGCCCAGCGAAGCCGGTGCGTGACGGGGTCGTTTTCTTCCCCGACGTGCGGCCCCGTCACACCTAATCGACGCCCACCCAGGTCGACCTGATGACCGGGTTCTGGGTCACCGCGGCCTTGCTTCTGCTTGCCGTCGCGTTGCTGTGCCCCAACTACAACCGCCACCGGGTCCGTCGTCAGACCGTGCGCCAGGTCAGGGCGCGACTGACCACACGGGCTCCGGACCCGGTGGCGGATCCCACCGCGTCGATCACGGTCGCGGAGCTGCGCCGCCGATGCGACGCCGACAACCTTCCTCGGTACCCGTCTTCGTCTTCGTCCCCAACTCCGGGCAGCGTGGCCAGCGACCCCGACCTGTCCACGCTGCCCGGTTCCACTCCCGACACCGGATGTGCCGCATGAGCACCATCGAAGACGCAGCGGCACTCCAGGCCTTCCCGGAGATCCAGTACCTGCTGATCATCCGTGATGGCGGCTGGCAGTTCCTGCCGCAAGAGCAAGGCCGCGCCCAACTGGACGGATTCCGCGCCTGGCCCGAGGGCTGGCGTGACGGCATCCGCATCCGGTCCGCTACTGACGTCCTAGGCATCCGTACGAACCCCAACCACGAGCTGGTGTGGGAACTGACCGGCACCCTGGTCGACGTCATCAGCGAGCTGCTGGCGCTGCCTCCTCCCGGCGCACCCCGGCTGCTGTGGGGCAGTGGCCTGACTGGCTGAACGTCAAGCGCGCCGCTACCCCACCGGGCAACGACGCGCTTGACGATCTATCCCATGCCTAGTCGGCCCTCCGGCTGTGACTCCCACATGCGCCAGTTGCGGTAGCGCTCGACTGTGGTCACCCTGGGGGTCTGGTCCCACTCGTGGCCGAACTTCTCAACCGCGAGCCGCTTCGCCTCGTCCTTCGAGCCAGCAGGTCCGAAGTGGTACGACCGCAGGTGTGGTTCGCCGTCGATCCTTCCGACGAGGTCCGCCCGCCAGTGCAGTTCGTCATCTGCCTGTGGGTCCAACCGACGTACACCCTCGGTCATGGCGGTTAGGGCTTCTTCAGTAATCCTCACCATCGGTCGTCTCCTGATGCATTTTGGAGAGTGAGGACCCGCGAGCTTTACCCCAGTTCACTGAAAACCCCAGCTCGATGTCGTTCTCATTGTGGATGACTTCAGTCTCCAGGTGCAGCGCCACAATGTGCTGAGAAAATTCGCCGCCTCCCATGAACTTCGTCGCGGCTTTAATCAAGGCCTTGTTCAAGTGTTCCATCAGGTCCATAGCGGTTTTACCTTCCGGCAAGGGCTCGAACATTCTCAAGTTCACTGCACCCTTTGCGTGTGTGACGAATTTGAACGGAAGCTCGTATTTCTCCATCTTCTCTCCCTGCTCAATGTTGACTGGGGCGACACGAAGAGAAGCAGGTCGGCTGACTAGACGCAAGCGCGCTGTTTTCGCATTTCAGATGAGGGTGAACATGCGCAGACGTGCCTGAACGAAGATGGACGACACGGTGGTCAGGATCACTTCCGGTCGCACTCGGCTAGCTGGCTAATCTCTCGCCATAACGGGATATACAATCGCCCCCTCGCCTGTTTCGATTTGTTGCAGTAACGGCAACAAACCAAAACATGGGAGGTGGGTACGTGGCTAGCGTTCCGACTGAATCGTTTGCCTTTCGGATCGACACTTCCGTCATGGATGAGGTTCGCCGTATCGCAGTTCACTCAGGCGTATCGAACGCAGCCGTCGTGAATATCTGCCTACGCGCCGGACTTAAGGCGCATGGCCACGCAATGCTGGCTATGACCTCGTTGGATCGGGGTGGTCGAGGATGAAGCCACGGCAGAACCCCGCTACATCACCTCCTGACGTCTACCGCGAGAACGACTGTGTCCAGGGGTCGTTTCAACTGGACTACAGCCCTCGTAGCCGTGACAGTTGGACTGACGTGCAGTTCGAGGCCAAGTCGGTCGAGTGGCGTGGTGACTGGGTTATCTTCCGCCGTCCGACCTTGATGTCCACCCTGCGGGGTTACGGCTTTCCTGTTCAATCGACGGTCACGACCTTTGATGGCTTTTACCGTGTGCCTGCTCGACGGATCTCGCACATCACGTATAACACTTGCGCCGTGGCTGCATAAGCCAGCGCAACGCAGACTGGGATGGTCGCTGATTCATCTCGTTCTCCCCACCTCCTCTTGAGCGAGGTGGATTGGCGATCATCCCACCTAGCTGAAACGAGGTCCGTCCGATGACTCTCCGAAACCACGATGACCCTCGGGCTCACCGTCTCTTTGCTCGCGCCGATCGCGCTGTCCGGAGCACTCCGGAGTATCTCGCGCGCAGCATTCGGAACTGGCTTGATGACCCACAGCTCGATTCTTACGCGTTGACTGCTTCTATGAACGGCAGGCAAGCTCATGCCGCCGAGATTATGCGCGTGTTTCCGGCTGCGCGTGAGGTTCTCGGCGAGTCGGTAGTAGTAGCCGCCGTGGGGTCGAGTGCACCTGTGCCCAACTGCTGCCGCTGGGGTGGTGCACAGATGCATGCCCGCGTCCATAAGCTTCGCATCCCACAGTTCTCCGTAGGCTTGATGCCACTCTTGGGACGTCCGTGCAATCTTTGCAAAGACAAGTGGATGAAAGAATTGCGCACCAAGGTTGACACTGGCCGCGCACTAGTAGCGTCGGCCAATTCCTCGGCCAAGCAACTTACTCTGATCGCAGGGGCGTCTCAGGTGATGTTGCCAAGGACTGGGAGCGCCTGGTGTGAGCGCGTAGCGCGTGCAGCACCCCTAGAGCCGCCCCTAGCATGGTTCTCTGATCCGCAGCTCACGGGTCCGGTGAAGGTTCGCGTTACGGATGAGGGCCGCGTTTATGGGCACATCGCCGCGTGGAAATCGGTTCACGCCGGAATCCCCGGTGTCACGCCTCCTAGGTCTAGAGATGGAAGATACTCGAAGTTTCACCGCCACCCGGTAAGGACGGCTAGCGGCAGTCTCGTAAGAACCGGACCACTAGCCACTGGCGGGCACTTCAGCACTAGGTCCAATCTGTCGATCAGTCAGGTGTCCGAGCATTACGACGATCCTCGCTACGTGGTCGCCGACGTTGTGGCCGGGGAAGACAAACACGGTATTTGGGTATCGGGCGCACTGCGTTATGGCGTTGAGCCCTTCCAGGTAATGCTGCTGGATCGCTACTCGATCAGTGGTGATTGGCGTGAGCAAGATCTGGTAGCCGCCTGCACAGTAAGCGTGCCAGGATTTCATTTGGACGCGGATGAACAGGTGCGCGCACTTGCGGCTTCTGGCAATCGTGTTAAGAGTTTCGCAACCGCCTGCTACCCACGGCGCGTTGAGCGAAATGGAAAGCTGATTGCTGTGCTGGCGGCCGGAGTTCTGCCACCTCTTCCGAGTCCTTGTGACTGTGGCCCCTGCCTCAACGACGTATGTAGACTTGACAACGCGATGCGTGATCTCGAAAAGCAACGCGCACGAGTTGGGCGGAACCGATGACATTGCGCCGAAATCGTAGGGCCAACTTCAATACTCCATCGCGCTCTGAGGAGAAGTTGGGCCGTCTCCAGGTTTACCTGAATAAAGCGTGGAAGCGTGGCAGCCAAGTGTCACCGGAGCTCATTCAAGACAAGCGAAAGAGGCAGGCCGATGACCGAGATTCGGAATGAGGTCGTGCTCGCGCTGGTCTCAGCCAGTGAGGCGGCAAAGCGTGAGCTTGGGACGGTTGTCGACGTCTACGAACCCACGCTCGACGAGCAACGCGCAGCCGCGAAGATGCTGATGGACGAGAGCGTGGAGGGGCTGGAAGACGCCGGAGTCATCAAGCAGCACTCGGTGCTGAATCTCCGACGACCGCAGCTCGCTGCACTCGCTATGGCATATGCCGTGGCTGTTCAGTGGTGGATGCCTCGCGAATCCCAGCGCTCTCTGGGCGACATGCTTAAGATCATTCCCGCTGAAGAGGCCCAGAACATCCGAACGATTCTTGAGTGGAGCGGCTTCATTCCCGCTGACACCACGACCGCTGAGTCTCTTTCTGACGAACCCGACCAGTCGACGGATAGCGATTGACCGGTCGTCCGGTTTGATTGCTCGGTCGATGCACCAGCGGCGCTAGTGGATGTTTGAGCGCGGGTCGCCGACACTGACAAGGAGAAGTGAAGACATGGCAGTTCCTCGCTCGGCCGATCTCACGCAGTTCATGTCTGGAGTAGACCCGTCCGAAGTCGGCTTCAGTCAGGGTTTCGTCGTGTCGTGGAACCCTGACACCGGCGAGAACGTCATCAAAACCCGTGGAGCAACGTTCAACAATGTCTCTGTCATGGACAGCTCGGACATTGTCACCATTAGGGCAGGCAGTATTGTCGGACTGCTGCGTTGGAAGAACTCGTATTTTGTACTTGGTTCGATCGTCGCCCCTGGTTCGGACACGGTGGAGGCGCGCAGCGCTATCAGCTTCAGCACCGGCATCACCCCCGGCCCTCTCAACCAGAGTCAGGGCACGGGTACAAGTTCGGGTTACGTCGAGAGCGGCAATGACGTCACGTTCACGACATACAGCGGTCGATTCCTGATTATGTTGACCGCGCAGGTCGATCTCTCGGGGGCGCGGAGCGCGGCGAGGTTCAGCTACGCGGCATATGCTGACTTGGATGGAGCTAACATCGCAGCGTCCGATGCTCGGGCTGCGATGGTGCTCGACCCCGGTGCCGCGATGGGGATCCAACAGACGGTCGCCTACTCCAACACTCACAACGTGGGTGGCTACGCGCACATCACGGTCAAACCGGCTTTCAAGCTCACGGCTGGTCCGGCGTTCGCGGCGGCCGCGATCTGGACCAACCGGTCCGTGATCGTTCACCCGTTCTGATGGCGGACCCGATGAAGCGATTCGGGGTGACTTTTCCCGAGGTCATCCCGAGCGCCGTGATCAAGCCCGACCCGGAGCGTGATCGACGAGTCGTACGGCTTGTCACGCGGAAGGCACTGGACGCTGACGACTGCGCCGAGTTGTTGGCCATGCTCGGTCTCAACTCTCAGCCGGACCCTGAACCGCTGACGGGCACTGAGATGGACTCGACTGCCGATCGGGTAGCGATCAACCAACCAGCCGTTTCGACGTCCGGAAGGATGTCTGAGCAGCACCAGGGGGAGTCCGAGCATCAGCCGTCGACTGCTACCCCTGGACAGCCGGCAAACGCAGCACACCCGCACTCGGTGTGACCGGTGCGGGTTGCTGTGGAACTAGGTTCGGCCGGTAATCAGTCGTACAGCTCGACCTCGAACGTCACGCCTGCCGTGCTACCTCCCGTGGCGCTGATCAGCGTGCGGACTTCGTTCTCGGCATGATTCGCATTCTCGGCCCAGGTGGTGAACTCGAAGGCGTACGGCCCGACGGTGATCGTGACGATGTAGCGGTCAGTGGTGACGTCGTGAGCGTTGGTCATGATCATCACTCCCCGGCGCGCTTACTTCGCGGAACCGTTGATCAAGGCGAGCGCGTCGGTGATCAGCTTGCGCGCCCCGGCGAGCGTCTTCTCTTCAAGCGCGGCAGTCAGTGCCTCGACCACCTTCGCGTTCTTGGCTACACGGCCAGGCTTCACGTGCTTGACCGGCTTGACCTCGCCGCTGTCGATTCGGTCCAGCATTGCCGTGAGGGTGTCGACCTCGGTGGGGTGCGACTTGCTGTGCTCGGCGCGCCAGATGGCGGAAGCGGTCATCCCGGTCAGTTCCATCAGCACGGGACGGGTGAAACCGGCCGTCCGCGCACCCGCCAGGCGCTTTGCGATCTCCGCAGCAACAACCGGGTCGGTGTAGCGGTCCGACTTCTTCGGGGAGGTCTGGGAGACCTTCTCGACCTCCTTGGAGACCTCCGCGTCGGCCGTCTGGGTAGTTGGCTTGGCGGCAACCGGCTCGGCCGACTGTGCTTCCACGGGGGCAGTCGCGTCCGGCTCGACAATCACGGGGTTCGTAGGCTTGGACACTGCCTTGCGGGTGGTCGGTGCCTTGGCCTTCGCGTCAGGCTTGGCGATCGTTGCGGCAGTCATGATGCTCTCCTGGGTCTCACTCTTGGTGGTCACGGGGATTACTCCCCGTGACCAATCTATCCCAAGGTGTGAGACATGAATACTGCCAAGTGGGACGAACTCCGATCACTCTCGTGGTCGTCGCAGGTGCAGCCCGTTGCTCTGGTGTTCGTTGGATGTTCCGTTGGGCAGATGATCACGCAGCCGTTCAACGGGAAGCTGCTGACCAGAGCACTTGCGGTGGCCGACCCGTTCCTCAAGTCGGAGTTCGAGAAGCTGGGCGACGAGGTCGTGGAGTCCATGACCAAGGCGGTCGCGGGGCTGCCTTCGACGGCGGGTCCCGCCTAGCCGCCGTCCGGGTAGTGTTCGCGGGTGTGCGCCTCGCGCCCGTCGTCCGCGTCAGCCCTGCCCGTTCGGAGCCCGGTGACCGCGACCACGGCGCGCGGACGGCGGTGGACGTGGCAGGTGTGGAAGTGGAGGCGCGCGAGTGAGATCCGGGGCGGCGCGCGGGTACGAGGGCTACTACCACGAGACGGCCTTCTACGACTCCGACGAGGAGTTCCTGGCCCTCGTCGCACCGTTCGTGCTCGACGGCGTCGCCGCGGGGGAGCCGACCCTGGTCGCGTGCGGGGGCCTCAACGAGAAGCTGCTCCGCGCGGAGCTGGGCGGTTCCGCCACCGGGATCACCTACGTGGCCGCCGACGACCGGTACTCCCGGCCCACCAGCGCGATCAAGCGCTACCGCGAGGTGTTCGCCGAGCTCACCGCGGCGGGCGCCCGGCAGATCCGGGTGATCGGTGACGTCCCGCACCCCGGCGTCGGCGTGCCGTGGGACTGGTGGGCCCGCTACGAGGCGGTCGTGAACCAGGCGTTCGACGACTTCCCGCTGTGGGGCATGTGCCCGTACGACACCCGCACCACGCCCGCGGCCGTGCTCGCCGACGTCGCGCGCACGCACCCCCGCATCCTGACGGCCGAGGGCGACCACCGGGTGAACCCCCGGTACGAGGAGCCGTCGGGCTTCCTCACCACGCGGCCGAGACCGCTGCCGGACGCCCTGGAGTCGCGCTCGCCCGCGCTGGTGCTGCTCGACCCCGCGCCGGTCGACGTGCGCCGAGCCGTCCGCGAGGCCACTGCGGGCACCACCCTCACCGAGGACGAGGCCGACGACCTGGTCTTCGCCGCGAGCGAGGCCGTGACGAACGCCCTGAGCCACGGCCGCCCACCCGTCCGCTTCCGGCTGTGGGCCGACCGGGACCACGTCGTGCTGACCGTCACCGACCAGGGGCCCGGTCCGTCCGACCCGACGGTGGGCCTGCTGCCCACGACGAAGACGGTCACGGCGGGCCTCGGGCTGTGGCTCACCTACCAGACGTGCAGCTACGTCACGCTGGGGCGCGACGACGAGGGTTTCACCGTCCGCGTCGTCGCGGGCCCACCGCGGGTGGACCGCTAGGCCTGGCCGCCCGAGCGGTCGTCGTCGGGCTCCGAGGTCGCGAGGTCCGGTAAGTACACGATCCCGCCGTCGGGGGCGTCCGGGTAGTCCGCCGACATCGCGGTCACCCTGACCAGCACGACGTCGGGGTCCTCCGGCCAGCCGGTCCCCAGGTCACAGGCCTCGGTGGGGTCGTCCACGACCGCCGCGATGCCGAAGATCGAGACGCTGGCGTCCTCCGAGGTGAGCGTGACGGACACCTCGGGGACCGCCGCGATGTGGGCGACCTCGCGCGAGTCGCGCTCGATCACGAACCACAGGTCGCCGTCGGGGCCCACCGCCTGCCGCGCCATCGGCCTGCTGACGAGCCTGCCGACGGCGTCGACGGTGGTCAGCACACCGGCGCGGGCGTCGGTGGCCTTGCGGGTCTCTGCGGCCGTCCTGATCATGCCTTCTCCTCGTGGGTCGCGGATCGCTCACCCAGGGGGGTTCCCGTTCCGCGCGCTCCCCACGCCTACGCGACGTCCTCCTCCCGCGATGTCAGCCGGTTGGCCGGTCGGGGCAGGCCGTAGTGGTCGCGCAGGGTTGTGCCGGTGTACTCGGCGCGGAACAGCCCGCGAGCCCGCAGGACCGGGATGACGTGCTCGACGAACACCTCCAGCCCCGAGGGCAGCACGGCGGGCATGATGTTGAACCCGTCGGCGGCGCCCGCGGTGAACCAGCGCTCCACGGTGTCCGCGACCTGCTCCGGCGTGCCGGTGAACGTCTGGTGCCCCCGGCCGCCGCCCAGCCTGCCGATCAGCTCGCGCACGGTCAGCCGCTCGCGGCGGGCCAGTTCCACGATCAGCGTGTACCGGCTCTTGGACCCCTCGATCGCCTCCTCCGGCGGAAGGTCGGCCGGGAGTTGCCGGTCGAGGTCCAGGTGCTCGGACGGCACCTTCAGCAGGTGGGCGAGTTGCCGCTTGGCGTACTCGGGGACGATCAGCGCCTCCAGTTCGGCGTCGGCGGCCAGCGCCTCCGCCTCGGTCGAGCCGATCACCGGCACCAGCCCCGGCAGGATCTTCACCCCCTCGGCCGCGCGTCCCGCCTGCCCGGCCCGCCGCTTCAGGTCGGCGTAGAACGCCCGCGCCTCCTCCAGGGTCTGCTGCGCGGTGAACACGGCCTCCGCGTGCCGGGCGGCGAATTGCCGCCCGTCGGCCGACGACCCTGCCTGCACCAGCAGCGGGTAGCCCTGCGGGGAGCGCGGCACGTTGAGCGGCCCGCGCACGCGGAAGTGCTTGCCGACGTGGTCGACCACGTGCACGCGCGACGGTTCGGCGTGCACCCCGCGCTCCCGGTCGGCGACGACCGCGTCGTCCTCCCAGGAGTCCCACAGCTTCTTGGACACCTCGACGAACTCGGCGGCCCGCTCGTACCGCTCGATGTGCGGGGGCTGGTGCTCCAGCCCGAAGTTGCGGGCCGCGTCGTCGCCCGCGGTCGTGACGATGTTCCAGCCCGCCCGTCCGCCGCTGACGTGGTCGAGCGAGGAGAACCGCCTGGCGAGGTTGAACGGCGAGTTGTACGTGGTCGACGCCGTCGCGATCAGGCCGATCCGCTCGGTCGCCCGCGCCAGCGCGGTCAGCAGGACGGTCGGTTCGAGCCGTCCCGCCGGGCGGCGGCCGGGGTCGTTGAACTGCACCGGGCTGTCGGCCAGGAACAGCGAGTCGAACGTGCCCGCCTCGGCCAGCCGCGCGAGGCGTTCGTGGTACTCGATGTCGGTGTTGGCGGTCGGCGAGCTGCCCGGCAGCCGCCAGGACGCCTCGTGGTGGCCGGTGTCGTGCAGGAACAGGTTGAGGTGGAGTTGCCGGGTCACGGCGTGGCCCCTTCGGTGATGCCGAGCGCGAGGAGGAGCTGGTCGCGGTAGGACTGGAAACCCGGATCGCGGTGCGAGCGGGGAGCGGGCAGGGTGACGGCGACGTCCAGGCGGATGCGGCCGTCCTCCAGCACGACGACGCGGTCGGCCAGTTCCACGGCCTCGTCCACGTCGTGCGTGACGAGCAGGACCGCGGGCCGGTGCCGCGCGCACAGCTCGCGCAGCAGGCCGTGCATCCTGATGCGGGTCAACGCGTCGAGCGACCCGAAGGGCTCGTCGGCCAGCAGCACCTCGGGGTCGCGCACCAGGCAGCGGGCCAGCGCGACCCGCTGCTGCTCGCCGCCGGACAGCTCGCTGGGCCACGCGCGTTCCCGCCCCTCCAGGCCGACCTCGGCGAGCGCCTGCCGCCCGTGCTCACGGGCGTCGGAACCGCCGACGCCGAGCACCACGTTGTCCAGCACCCGCAGCCACGGCAGCAGCCGGGAGTCCTGGAACGCCACCGAGACCCGGTCCGGGACGTCCAGTTCGCCGGTGCCCGTCACGTCGTAGTCCAGCCCGGCGATGGCGCGCAGCAGCGTGCTCTTGCCCGAGCCGCTGCGGCCCAGCAGCGCCACGAACTCGCCGGGCGCGATGTCCAGGTCGAGCCCGTCCAGCACGGCCCGGTCGCCGAAGCGCCGCACCAGGTTCGCCACCCTCAGCCCGCGAGCGTTCGACGCCACGACAGCACCCTCCTCTCGAGGACGCGCAGCAGCGCGTCGGACACGAAGCCGAACAGGCCGTAGACGACGAGCCCGACGAGGATCACCTCGGTCTGGCCGTAGTTCTGCGCCTGGAACATCAGGTAGCCGATGCCGCTGGTCGCGTTGATCTGCTCCAGCACCACCAGCGCCAGCCACGAGCCCGTCACGCCGAGCCGCAGGCCGACGAAGAAACCGGGGAGCGCGCCGGGGAACACGACCTTGCGGACGAACTGCCGCCGGTTGAGCCCGACCACCTCGGCCAGTTCGACGTACCGGCTGTCGATGCCGGTCAGCGACGAGTAGGTCTGGATGTAGAGCGTGACGGCGACGCCGAGCGCGATCACCACGATCTTGAACGCCTCGCCGATGCCCAGCCACAGGATCAGCAGCGGGATCAGCCCGAGCGTCGGGATCGCGCGCTTGACCTGGACCGAGCCGTCGATCAGCGCCTCGCCGATCCGGCTCAGCCCGGCGGCGACGGCCAGCGACGTGCCGACGGACGCGCCGACCAGGAAACCGATCGCGGCCCTGCTCAACGAGGTCGCGATGCTGTCGGGGAGCGTGCCGTCCTCGGTGAGCCGCACGCCCGCCTCGACGACCGTCCACGGCGCGGACAGGATCCTCGGGTCGAGCAGCCCGGTCGCGGAGGCGGCGCTCCACAGGCCGATCAGCAGCAGCGGGCCGAGCACCCGGCCGAACGGGATCGGCTTTCCGAGGCCCAGCCTGCGCTTGCGGGTCCGGGTGGTGACGGGCGGGGACGTGGCCCGCGGCGGTGGTTCCAGCGTGCGCGTCATGCGGTGCTCCGGTACTCGGCGGGAACGGCGTCGGCGGCGACGGTCTCGAAGCGCCGGTCGAACAGGTCGGCCGCCTTGATCGGCGGGGTGAACCCGCCCTCGGCCAGCAGGTCGGCGGTCTCCTGCTCCCAGGCGATGGCCCGGTCCCAGTTCGCCGCGATCAGGGGCTTCTCGTTGGCCCGCACGATCCGCGCCCCGTCGGCCGTGGACACGGCCTGCTCCTTGACGTAGTAGGAGTCGATCCAGGCGTCGGGGTTCTCCCACGCCCACACCTGGCCCCTGGCCCAGAAGGGGATGAAGGCCCGGACGGCGGCGAGCTTCGCCTCGTCGGCGAGCACCGGGACCGGCGCCCACAGCACGGTCAGCAGGTCGACGGCGTTCATGTCGACGGCCCGCGCGCCGTCCTGCTCGTACTGCGACAGGTACTTCGTCAGCACCGGCTCGGCGAGCACGGCGACGTCGACCTGCTTGGCCTGCAACGCGGTCAGGAACTGCGGGCTGTTCAGCGGGACGAGTTGGACGTCGGTGTTCTTCAGCCCCAGCTCCTTCAGCGTGCGCAGCACGACCACGCCCTGCGCCTGACCCTGGGAGAACGCGATCCTCTTGCCCGCGAGGTCGGCGAGCGAGGTGATCGGCGACCCGGCGGCGGTGGCGAACTTGTAGATCGGCTTGTCCCGCACCGAGACGGCGACGATCCGCGCGTCGAACCGGATGGCGGCGGCCTGGATGGGCGGGATGCCCGCGTTGGTGGCGAGGTCGACGGAGTTGGCGCGGAACGCCTGGATGACGTCCGGTCCGGCCGCGATGTTCGGCCAGTCGGTGACCTGGAAGGGGAGTTTCGCGAGCTCGCCGGACGCCTCGAGTTGCTTGAGCGTGGTGCGGATGGAGATCGTCAGCCTGGTGCCCGGCGGGACGGTGGTGGGCAGCGGTCCGGTGCCGAGCGCGGCGGTGGGCGCCCCGCCCGCGGCGGCGCACCCCACCACGCCGAGCGCTCCCAGTCCCGCCAGTCCGGCGAGGAACGAGCGGCGGGCGACCGCGGTCATCAGTCGACCACCACGGCGTGGTCGGCCGTGAACGGCCTGCCCGCCACCAGGTCGGACTCGCGGCCGTCCGGCCCGACCGGCAGGTCGCCGATCAGGGTGACCCGGTGCAGCCGCCGCTCGACGTCCAGGTGGTCGAGGTCGCGCGGCGCGAGGTGCGCGGTGGCGCGGTTGTCCCAGAACGCGACGCTGCCCGGCTCCCAGCGGAAGCGCACGGTGTACTCGGGGCGGGTGATCTCGGCGTACAGCAGGTCGAGGACCGCCTTGCTCTCCTGCGGGGACACGTCGAGCAGGTGGCTGGTGAAGCCGGGGTTCACGAACAGGGCCCGCTCGCCGGTCTCCGGGTGGACGCGGACCACCGGGTGGTGCGCGACGAGCAGGTTGTCGTTGACGCGCTTGGCGTACGCGCTGCCGTCGTCCGCGGGCTTCTGGTCGCCGCCGTAGCGGTGCTCGGCGCGCAGACCGTCCACGAAGGACTTCACCGGCTGCGAAAGCCCTTGGTACGCCGCGACGAGGTTCGTCCAGGTGGTGTCGCCACCCTGTTCGGGCACGACCTCCGAACGCAGGATGGAGGCCGCGGGCGGGTTCACCGCCGCGGTGACGTCGGTGTGCCAGCCGGAGAAGTAGCTGTACCGGCGGCGCTTCACCTGGGACTTGAAGTCCTTGCCGTAGCGCTCCTCGTACCGCTTCGGGTCGATGGTGAAGATCTCCGGGAAGCCGGTCGGCGGCGCGTCGTCGTGCGGGTGGGCGTAGGTCAGCTCACCGAACTGGCGGCCGAACGCGATCTGGCTCGCGTGGTCGAGGTCCTGGTCGCGGAAGAAGATCACCTTGTGCGTCCGGAGAGCGGCCTTGAGCTGTTCCACGGTGGTGGCGTCCAGCGGGCGGGAAATGTCGACGCCGGAGATCTCGGCGCCGATGTGGCCCGCGACCGGGCGTGCGGAAAAAGCGGTCTTGGATTCCTGAAGGGACGTCATGATGGTCCTTTTCGGGTGCGTCGAATAGGCGCGACAATGCATCGCGCATCCAGGGCTTTGTGAATAAAAGGCCAGCTCAGTGCCGGTGTCTTCGACTTCTTTGTCTGGTCCTATCGTCTATCGACGCGTGCGGCCTGTCAATTTTGCGATTTCTGAAAATAACTCGTCGCGGGATTTCCGTGCAATTCGAGCGGTCGTTCGTAGACGTGGTGCAGCACGACGGCTCCCGCCGCCACGCTGAGCACGTCGGCGCCGAAGCTGGTCGTGACGACGGCCTGTTCCGGACCGTCGCGGCGCGACCGCTCGGCGACCACCTCGTGCAGGTCCGCGAGGCACTCCGGGAGGTGGATCGAGCCGAGTTCGGTCACGACGAGCACGTCCGGGTTGATCACGTCCAGCAGCAGTGCGGCGACCCGCCCGACCTGCCTCGCGCGCGTCCGGAACAGCTCGACGGCCCTGCGGTCACCCGCCACCGCGGCGTCCAGGAGGTCGGTCAGCACCGGCGCGGTGATGATCCCGGCGGCCGCCGCGCGTTCCGCGACGGACCGGTCGGAGACCTCCGCCTCCAGGCATCCCGTTCTGCCGCAAGGACATCGCCGGTCGCCGCCGTCCACCGGGAGGTGCGCGATGTCGCCAGCGGCCGACCGGGGCCCGTGGTGCACGGCGCCGCCGGTCGCGATGGCCGCGTCCACCACGTTGCCGACGAACAGGTGGACCAGGCTGGTCCGCGCCCGCGCGTCGCCGAACATCTGCTCGGCCCGCGCGAGCGCCCGCGAGTGGCTCTCCACGTGCACCGGCAGGCCGACCCGCGCGTGCAGCAGGTCGCGCGCGGCCACGTCGTGCCAGCCCAGTTGGCTGTGCCGCACGACCACGCCCGACGCCGGGTCGACCCAGCCGCCGATGGCCACGCCGACGCCGAGCGGCGTGCGCCCGTCCGCGTGCCGGGCCAGGAAGTCCGGGACCCGGTCGGCCGCCCTGGTGAGCACGGCGGTGGGACCGGTGCCCGCGTGCGGTTCCCGTTCCCGCGCCCGCACCCGGCCGCGCAGGTCGACCAGCGCCACCGTGGTGTGCGCGAAGGCGATGTGGACGCCGCACACCACGTGCTGGTCCACGTCGATGTCGACCGGGATGTGCGGTCGGCCGATCGTCGCCCGCGGGACGCGGTTGTCGACCTCGCGCAGCAGGCCGAGGCCCGCCAGTTCGGCGTACTGCCGCGTCACGGCGGCGGCGCTGAGCCCGGTGAGCCGCGCGATGGTGCTGCGCGCGACCGGGCCGTTGTCCAGCACCGAGCGCAGCACCGCCGCGGCGTTGGAGGTGCGGCGTCCGTCGCCGACGAGGACGCGGTGGGGGTTGTGCACGATGTCCCTCCCCGGTGGGGTCAGGCGGTCACTTCCCCAGTGAGCGCAACGAACCCGCGCTCGCGGAGGGCCTGTCCTCAGTGGACTGTCAGGCGGGCCGACCGGGCGCCGCACAGATCGCGCTCGCCTGTCGACGGAGGTCGACGTGACGGCGCGTGCTCAGCGCGGCTGCCTGGGACATGGCTCCGATGCTGGCACCCCGGCGAGGTCCGGCCAAGGGTCGGTGAGGTCGGCTCAGGATGTGGGACCGGTGAAAATGATGTGGAAGTCTGATCATATGTAGTAGGTCTGCTACATTTCGACGCACAGTGACGATGAAAGGGGACGCGATGGCGTTGGGGGGTGCGGAACCCGTCATCGACGTGCGCGGGTTGCGGATGAGCTACGGGGCGACCGCCGTGCTGCACGGCGTGGACGTCCGCGCGCACCGCGGCGAGGTGGTGGCGCTGCTGGGGCCGAACGGCGCGGGCAAGACCACGACCGTCGAGATCCTGGAGGGCTTCCGCAAGCCGTCGGCCGGTGAGGTCCGGGTGCTCGGCGTCGACCCGCTGACCGGTGACGAGGCCTGGCGGGCGCGCGTCGGCGTGGTGCTCCAGTCGTGGCGGGACCACGGCAGGTGGCGGGTCGCCGAACTGCTGGACCACTTCGCCCGCTTCTACCCGCCGTACCGCACGCCCTTCGCCGTCGACGAGCTGCTGGAGCTGGTCGGGCTGACCGGGCAGGCGCGGACGGTCGTCGGCACGCTGTCCGGCGGGCAGCGGCGCAGGCTGGACGTGGCGGTCGGCGTCGTCGGACGGCCGGAGGTGCTGTTCCTGGACGAGCCGACCACCGGGTTCGACCCCGAGGCGCGGCAGGCGTTCCACGACCTCGTGCACCGGCTGACCGACCTGGACGACACGGCGATCCTGCTGACCACGCACGACCTGGACGAGGCCGAGAAGCTGGCCGACCGCATTGTGCTACTGGTCGGAGGCGAGGTCGTCGCCGAGGGCAGCGCGCCCGAGCTGACCCGGCGGATCGCGAGCCGCGACGAGGTCCGGTACAGCCTCGACGGCGAGTTCTTCGTGCACGCCACCGAGGACGCGACCGGCTTCGTGCGGGAGCTGTTCGAGCAGCACGACAAGGCGATCGGCGACCTGGAGGTGCGCCGGGCGAGCCTGGAGGACGTGTACATGACCATGGTGCGGAAGCAGGAGGCGCGGCCGTGAGCGCTCGCGGGGTGGCGGTCCGGGTCGGGCTGGGCCGCGGTTGGACGGAGTTCCGCCAGCGGGCGCTCGACGTCGGCGGACTGGTGGGGGAGTTGTGGCCGTGGGTCATCGGCGCGTTCGCGCTGCACGCGCTGAGCGGCCGGACCATGGGCGACACCGCCCTGGACGTCGGCTTGCAGGGGATTCCGGGCCTCCTGGCCGTGAGCGTCGTCTACACCGGGCTGCTCGGCCTGTCCCTCGCTCTGGTCACCGACCAGTCGGACGGCACGCTGCTGCGGATGAAGGCCGTGCCCAACGGGACGATCGGCTACCTCGTCGGCACGGTGCTCGGCCGCGCCGTGCTCTGCGTCGAGACCGCGCTGATCCTGCTGGTGCTGTCGGCGTGGCTGTTCGAGGACGTCCAGGTGGGCCGCGTGGTGACGTGGCTCTTCCTGCCGGGGGTGCTCGTGCTCGGGCTGCTCGCGATCCTGCCGCTCGGCGTGGTCGTCGGCGCGGCGTTCCGCAGCCGGGCGAGCCTGGGTCTGGTCACGTTGCCCGTCATGGGCCTGCTGGCGATCTCCGGGGTGTTCTACCCGCTGGCCTCGCTGCCCCGGTTCCTCCAGTGGGTCGGCGAGCTGTTCCCGGTGTACTGGCTGGGCCTGGGGCTGCGGTGGGCGCTGCTGCCGAGCCAGGCGGTCCTCGCCGAGGTCGACGGCTCGTGGCGGCACCTGGAGATGGTCGGAGTGCTCGGGGCGTGGGCGGTCGTCGGCCTCGTCGCGGCGCCCGTCATGCTGCGTCGCATGGCACGGAGGGAACCCGGCTCGACCGTGCGACCGGACGCCGCGGGACAGGGGTGACGATGAGCGAGACGATCCACAACCGGATCGCCATGCTGCGCGCGGAGCGCGGGATCTCCCGCCGCGACCTCGCCGAGGCGCTGGGCGTGCACTACCAGACCGTCGGCTACCTCGAACGCGGCGAGTACAGCCCCAGCCTGTTCCTCGCGCTGCGCATCGCGGAGCACTTCGAGGTGCCGATGGAGGTCGTGTTCTCCACGAAACCGTTCCCGCGGCTCGGCAGCCAACCGGGTGAGGTGTCCTGAACACCGCATTTGCCCGACCCGATCACCAGCTTCGCCGGCACTCTGGGGTGACCATCCAGACAGGGGGAAGCGATGGTGTTCGACCACGCGCGGTGGCAGGCCAGGCTCGACGAACTGGTCCACGACCACCGGGTTCCGGGTGCGGTGCTGGCGGTGCTGGCCGAGGGGGAGGTCCACGAGTTCGCGACCGGTGTGCTGCACCGCGGCACGGGGGTGGCGACGACGGTCGACTCGCTGTTCCAGATCGGCTCGATCAGCAAGGTGTACACGGCGACGCTGGTGGCCCAGCTCGTCGAAGCGGGTGAGCTGGAGCTGGACGCGACCGTGGTGTCCGTGCTGCCGGAGTTCGCGGTGGCCGACGCGGAGGCGACGAAGTCGGTGACGGTGCGGCAGCTCCTGAACCACACCAGCGGCATCGACGGGGACTTCTTCCACGACACCGGCCGGGGTGACGACTGCGTGGCGAAGTACGTGGAGGCGTGCGCCGGGCTGCCGCAGAACCACGCGCCGGGCGCCACGATGTCGTACTGCAACAGCGGGTTCAAGATCCTCGGCCGGATCGTTGAGGTCGTCACCGGGCGGGTGTGGGACACCGCGCTGCGCGAGCGGATCGTCGAGCCGCTGGGGTTGACGCGCACGGTGACGCTGCCGGAGGAGGTGCTGCGGTTCCGCGCGGCGATGGGGCACACCGGTGGACCGGGGGTCGACCCGGAACCGGCTCCGGTGTGGAGCCTCCCGCGCTCGATCGGACCCGCGGGCGGCATCGTCGCGAGCGCCGCGGACGTCGTCCGGTTCGCCCGTGCGCACCTGGACGGCGGTCTCGCGCAGGACGGCACGCGGGTGCTGCGGGCCGAGACCGTCGCGGCCATGACGCGCCCCGAGGTCGAGGTGCCCAACCGGTGGCGCGGACCGAGCCACTGGGGGCTGGGGTGGGAGCTGTTCGACTGGCCGGGCGGTCCGGTGTTCGGCCACAGCGGCGCGACGATCGGGCAGTACTCGTACCTGACGGTGGTTCCGGGAGCCGGGGTGGTGATCGTGCTGCTGACCAACGGCGGCGAGGTCGACGGGCTGCACGGGACGCTCACCCACGAGCTGCTGGCCGAGCTGGCGGGCGTGGGGATGGCGCACTTCGCGCCGCCGTCCGACCCGCCGGAGGTCGACTTCGCCCGGCACCTCGGCGCCTACCGCAGCGAGGGGATCGACTTCGAGCTGACCGACCGCGACGGCGCGCTGCACATGAGCTACCGGTGGCGCGGCGAGACGGCGGACCTCGTCCAGCCGCGGGAACTCGACTTCGTGGCGGTGACGGACACCCTGTTCGGCGGTCGTGCCGACGAGCGCGAGCAGTGGCTGCCGCTGGTGTTCTACCCGGTCGGCGACACCGCTTACCTGCACTTCGCGCTGCGGGCGGTGCCGAAGGTCGGCTGAGCGCGCCCGTCCGCCGGGTGGCGCCACCCGGCGTGGAGGCCGCGTCCGGCGGATGATCCGGATTCCACCCCGCGTCGCGCAGGAGGCCACGATGACCCCGCACCACGAGGCCACCGTGGTCGACGCGCACAACGACCTGCTGATGCTGGTCGTGCGCCGCCCCCGCGCGGTGTGGGCGACCTACTTCCGCGACCACTGGTACCCGCAGTTGCGCGAGGGCGGCGTCGACGTGCAGGTGCTGCCGGTGTTCATCGACGCGGAGTTCCGGCCCGAGGGAGCGCTGCGCGAGACGCTGCGGATGGTCGAGGCGGCCCACCGGATCGCGGAGGCGAACGCCGACGTCGTCGCCCTCTGCCGCGACGGCGCGGAGATCGACGCGGCGCTGGCGTCCGGGCGGATCGCGCTCGTCCTGGCGCTGGAGGGCTGCCCGCAGGTCGACGACGACCTGGAACTCCTGCACACCCTGTCCCGGCTGGGCGTGCGGGTCGTGTCGTTCACGCACTTCGGCCGGTCGATGCTCGCCGACGGCTCCGCCGAGGACGCCACCGGCGGCAGGCTGACCCGCGCGGGCGTCGAGGCGGTCGGCCTCCTCGAAGCGCTGGACGTCCTGGTGGACGTGTCGCACCTGAGCCGTTCCGGCGTCGACCACGTGCTGGAGCTGGCGACCAGGCCGGTGATCGCGACGCACTCGTCGGCGCACGCCGTGCACCGGCACCACCGCAACCTCGTCGACGACCACCTGCGCGGTGTCGCGGCCACCGGCGGCGTCGTGTGCGTGACCTTCTTCGCGGGGTTCCTCACCGACGACAAGCCGACCCTGGACCACCTGGTGGACCACGTCGCCCACGTCGTGGCGGTCGCCGGGGAGGACCACGTCGGGCTGGGCAGCGACTTCATGTCCGAGGTGATCGACGAGAAGGTCCCGGCGTGCGACCGGCCGCTGGTCGTCGAGGGCGTCGACGCGGAGATCGCGATCCCCGGCCTCGAAGGGCCCGCCGGCCTGCCGCTCGTCACCGACGCCCTGCTCCGCCGCGGCTTCCCGGAGCCGCTGGTGCGCAAGGTGCTGGGCGCCAACGTCCTGCGCGTCCTGGGAGCGGGACCCCGGCGTCCCAGGGGGCCGGGATCGGGGTCGGGTGGGGGAATTGCCCTGAGCTGAGCGGCGCGCGCCGGTGCCAGGGTTCCGGTATGAAGTTCGCCGGAGCCAGCCTCCTCGCCCTGCCCGTCTGCTTCACCGCCTACGGCGTCATCCGCTTCGTCGGCAGGCTGGACGGCCGCTACGGGCCCGGCCTGGACTGGCAGGCCGCTCACCTGGTGAACCTGGTCGGCCTGCTGCTGTTCGTGCTGGCGCTGCTCGCCCTGCGCCGGGCGATGCCGCGCACGACCGCCCGTGAGGTGGCGGTCGTCGCGACGCTCCTCGGCGTGGCCACGACGGTGGTGCAGTTCGTGGTCGACGTCCTCGCGGGCCTGGTCGCCGCCGACCGGGCCGGGATGACCGAGTTCACCAGGGCCTTCACCGGGGTCCCCGGCGTCCGGCCGGTCTTCTACGTGGTGGGCCCGCCGCTGCTCTACGTCGGCCTGCTGGCACTGACGGTCCTGCTGGTCCGCGCCGGGACGCTCGCCTGGTGGAGCCCGGCGCTGGTGCTGGTCGGCTCCGGGCTCACGATCGTCTCCCTCGACCTGATCCCGGTCGCCGGGCTGTGCCTGCTCGCCGCGCTGACCCCGCTCGGCAGGCTCCTCGGCCGGACCGAGGTCCCCGTCCGCGGCGCCCACGCCCGCCGGGTCGGCGGCCTGCCCTACTGACCGCGGGGCTTGTTCGGAAACCCGCAGGCAGTGGACACGATGGGGACCACCCGACCGGGCCTTTGTCGCTATCGCACAAACCGGGCGATCCGGGGCACACTCCCTCGACGATCGCGGTTCCCGCTGTGGCGAGCGGGCGAACCGAGCGCGGCCGAGATCACACCAGCATTCTCCTAGGGGTTGCCGAAGGGGCCCGCTAGGGGTTGTCGGCGGCTCGCCTTTTGGCAGATCCTTACAACGCAGGGCACCTGACACGCGTTGCGATCGCCATACCTTGTACTAGTAGGCAGTCGAGAGTGTTGACTCCGTTGCGACGGCGACGGCCGTCCAGTTCGTCGTCTTTCGAAAGGCCCGATCAGTGTTCAGTCGTGTTGCCATCGTCAACCGTGGGGAAGCCGCGATGCGGCTCATCCACGCCGTTCGGGACCTATCCGCGGAGTTGGGGACACGGATCGAGACCGTCGCCCTGTACACCGACTCCGACCGGACGGCCACCTTCGTTCGGGAAGCCGACCTCGCCTACGACCTGGGCTTGGCGGCCGACCGCCCCTACCTCGACTACGCCGTGCTGAAGCGCGCGCTGGTCGAGACCGGCGCCGACGCGGCGTGGGTGGGCTGGGGCTTCGTCGCCGAGCACCCCGAGTTCGCCGAGCTGTGCGCCGAGATCGGCGTGACCTTCGTCGGTCCCAGTGGCGAAGCCATGCGCAAGCTCGGTGACAAGATCGGCTCGAAGCTGATCGCCGAGCAGGTCGGCGTGCCGGTGGCACCGTGGAGCGGTGGGCCGGTCGACTCGCTCGACGACGCGCTCAAGGCCGCGCAGGACATCGGCTACCCGCTGATGCTGAAGGCGACCGCAGGCGGTGGTGGCCGCGGCATCCGCATGGTCGCCTCCGAGGCGGAGCTGACCCAGGCGTACGACCTCACGCGCCAGGAGGCCGCCCGCGCCTTCGGCAGCGGCGTCGTCTTCCTGGAGCGCCTGGTCACGGGCGCGCGCCACGTCGAGGTGCAGGTGATCGCCGACGGGCAGGGCACCGCCTGGGCGCTGGGCGTGCGCGACTGCTCCGTGCAGCGGCGCAACCAGAAGATCATCGAGGAGTCCGCGTCCCCGGTGCTGGCGCCGGACCAGGTCGCCGACCTGAAGGCGTCCGCCGAGCGGCTCGTGCTCGCCGTGGACTACCAGGGCGCGGGCACCGTCGAGTTCCTCTACCACCCCGGTGAGAAGCTGTTCGCGTTCCTGGAGGTCAACACCCGCCTCCAGGTCGAGCACCCGATCACCGAGATCACCACCGGCGTCGACCTGGTGAAGGCCCAGTTGCACGTCGCGTCCGGCGGCAAGCTGGAGGGCTCCGCGCCCGCCGAGTGGGGTCACGCCGTGGAGGCCCGGCTCAACGCCGAGGACCCCGACCGCGACTTCGCGCCGTCGCCCGGCAAGATCGTCCGCCTCGCGCTGCCCAGCGGCCCCGGCATCCGGGTGGACACCGGGTTCAGCGAGGGCGACACGATCCCCGGCGACTTCGACTCGATGATCGCCAAGATCATCGCCCACGGCCGCGACCGCACCGAGGCGCTGGCCCGGCTGCGCCGCGCCATGACCGAGACGACGGTCATCATCGCGGGCGGCGTCACGAACAAGGGCTTCGTGCGCGACCTGCTCGACGAGCCCGCCGTGATCGACGGCTCCGCGGACACCGGCTGGATCGACCGCGTCCGCTCGCAGGGCGGCCTCGTCACGCACAAGAACTCGGCCGTCGCGCTGATCGCCGCGGCCATCGAGGCCTACGAGGACGAGGAGGCCGTCGCCCGGCAGCGCCTGCTGACCACCGCGCACGGCGGCCGTCCCCAGGCCCAGCACGAGACCGGCCGCGCGCTGGAGCTGAAGCTCCGCGACGTCGGCTACCGCGTCCAGGTGTCCCGCGTGGCCCCGCACAGCTTCCGCGTCGGCGTCTCCGCGAGCGGCGGCGCCGACCACACCGCCGACGTGGACGTCGAGCGCTTCGACCGCCACACCGGCCAGCTCATCGTCAACGGCGTCCGCTTCCGGGTGGTGACCGGCACGCACGGTCCCGTCCACCAGGTCGAGGTCGACGGCGTCACGCACCGCATCAGCCGCGACGAGGGCGGCGTCCTGCGCTCGCCCGTGCCCGCGCTGGTCGTGGCCACGCCGCTGACCGTCGGCGACGAGGTCGAGGCGGGCGCGCCGCTGCTCGTGCTGGAGAGCATGAAGATGGAGACGGTGCTGCGCGCGCCGTTCCGCGGTCGCCTGCGCGAGCTGGCGGTCCAGGTCGGCAGCCAGGTCGAGTCGGGCGCCCGCCTGCTCCGCCTGGAGCCGGTCGGCGACGGCGACGAGACCGCCTCGCCCGCCGCCGCGGTCCCGGCCGCCGCGCTGGAACTGCCCGCCGAGCAGCTCGACACCCCCGCCGACACGCGCGTCGCCCACGGCCTCCAGGGGCTGCGCAGCCTGCTGCTCGGCTTCGACGTCGACCCGGTCGACGCGGGCAGGCTGCTCAACGACTACCTCGCGGCCCGCAAGGACCTGACGAGCTCCGGCAGGCGCGCGCTGGCGGGGGAGAGCACGCTCGTGCAGCTCTTCGCCGACCTGTGCGAGCTGAGCCGCAACCGGCCCGTCGGCGAGGAGCGCAAGCCGGACTCCTCGGTGCACAGCCCGCGCGAGTACTTCCACACGTACCTCCAGAGCCTGGACGCCGACCGCGCGGGCCTGTCGGACAGCTTCCGCCAGCGCCTGACGCACGTGCTGTCGCACTACGGCGTCGACGGCCTCGACCGCACGCCGGAGCTGGAGGACGCGGTCTTCCGGATCTTCCTGGCCCAGCAGCGGTCCTCGTCCGACGTCGCGGTGATGACCACGCTGCTGCGCCAGTGGCTGTCCGAGGGCCCGCCCCCGGAGGCGGACCGGATCACCGTCGGCCTCGCGCTGGAGCACCTGGTCGCCGCCACGCAGGTCCGCTTCCCGGCGGTCGCCGACCTGGCCCGCGGCGTCGTGTTCGGCTGGTTCGCCCAGCCGCTGCTGCGCCGCACCCGCGCCAAGGTCTACGCGGGCGTCCGCAAGCAGCTCCGCCACCTCGACGTGAACCCGAACGCCGAGGACCGCGCCGAGCGGATCTCCACTATGGTCGCCAGCGCCGAGCCGCTGGTGCGCCTGGTCGGCCAGCGCATCGGCCGCGACGGAGCGGACCCGAAGGCGCTGCTGGAGGTCCTGACCCGCCGCTACTACGGCAACCGCGCGCTGAGCGACGTCCGGGCGGTGGAGGTGGACGGCTGCACGTTCGTCGTCGCCGAGCACCGGACCGAAGCCGGTGCCGGTCGCGTGGTCACCACCGCCGTCGACTTCACCGCGCTGCCCGCGGCCGTGCGGGCGGTCAACGGGTTCGCCGGGGACGGCGACGTGGTCGCGGACCTCTACCTGGCGTGGGCCGACGGCCCCACGGACCCCGACGCGATGGCCTCGAAGCTCCAGGACGTGCTGGCCGCCCAGCAGCCGTCGGAGCGGATCGGCCGCATCACCACGACCGTCGCGGGCAACAGCGGCGCCGTGATGCACCACCACTTCACGTTCCGCCCGTCGCCGGAGGGCTTCACCGAGGAGCGCCTGCTCCGCGGCCTGCACCCGCGCATCGCCGAGCGGATGCAACTGGAGCGGCTGCGCGCGTTCGACCTCACCCGGCTGGCGTCGCCGGACGAGGAGGTCTACCTCTTCCGCGCCACGGCGAAGCAGAACCCGTCCGACGAGCGCCTCGTGGTGTTGGGCCAGGTCCGCGACCTGACCCCGCTGCGCGACGACGAGGGCAGGCTCGTGGCGCTGCCCGCCGCCGAGGACATCCTCGCGACCTGCCTCGACGCGATCCGCCGGGCGAAGAAGCCGGGCGCCAAGAAGTCCGCGACCAACCGCATCGTCATCTACGTGTGGCCGCCGACCGACCTCAGCCCGGAGGAGCTGAACGTCGTCGCCCGGCGCGTCATGCCGACGACCGCGGGGGCGGACCTCGAAGAGGTGCTGTTCCTGGGCCGCCGCCGCGACCCCGCGTCCGGTGAGCTGGTCGACATCGCCGTCCGCATCGGGTACGACGTCGGCGCGGGCGTCCGGCTGTCCGTGGTGCTGCCGCCGACCGAGCCCGTCGAGCCCCTCGACGACTACCGCCAGGAGGTGCTGCGCGCCCACAGCCGCGGCACCGTGTACCCGTACGAGCTGACCGGCATGCTGGCCGGGCCGTTCGGCTCGTTCCAGGAGTACGACCTGGACTCGTCGACCGGCAAGCTCGTCGCCACCGACCGGCCGCGCGGTGGCAACACCGCCGCGCTCGTCGCCGGTGTCGTCACCACGCCGACCTCGCGCCACCCGCAGGGCATGGCCCGCGTCGTGCTGCTGGGCGACCCGACGAAGGCGCTCGGCGCGCTGTCCGAACCGGAGTGCGCCCGCGTCATCGCCGCGCTCGACCTGGCCGAGGAGCTCCAGGTCCCGCTGGAGTGGTTCGCGCTCTCGGCGGGCGCCCGGATCTCGATGGACTCGGGCACCGAGAACATGGACTGGGTCGCGGCGGCGCTCAAGCGGATCGTCACCTTCACCCAGGACGGCGGCGAGATCAACATCGTCGTCGCGGGCATCAACGTCGGCGCCCAGCCGTACTGGAACGCCGAAGCCACGATGCTCATGCACACCAAGGGCATCCTGGTCATGACGCCCGACTCCGCGATGGTCCTCACCGGCAAGCAGTCGCTGGACTTCTCCGGCGGCGTCTCGGCCGAGGACAACCACGGCATCGGCGGCTACGACCGCATCATGGGCCCGAACGGCCAGGCCCAGTACTGGGCCCCGGACCTGCGCGCCGCGCGTGAAGTGCTGATGTCGCACTACGACCACAGCTACGTCGCGCCCGGCGAGTCCGGTCCCCGGTCGACCACCACGACCGACCCGGTCGACCGCGACGTGTCGCCGTTCCCGCACGCCGTGCCGGACAGCGAGTTCACGACGGTCGGCCAGATCTTCTCGTCCGAGTTCAACCCGGACCGCAAGAAGCCGTTCGACATCCGCACGGTGATGCGCGCGCTGTCCGACCAGGACCACCCGGTGCTGGAGCGGTGGGCGGGCATGGCGGACGCGGAGACTGCGGCCGTGCAGGACGTCCACCTCGGTGGCCGCCCGGTGTGCCTGCTGGGCATCGAGTCCCGCTCCGTGCCGCGCCGCGGCTTCCCCCCCACCGACGGCCCGGACACCTACACCGCGGGCACGCTGTTCCCGCGGTCGTCGAAGAAGGCCGCTCGCGCCATCAACGCGGCCAGCGGCAACCGGCCCCTCGTGGTGCTGGCGAACCTGTCCGGCTTCGACGGCTCGCCTGAGTCGATGCGCAAGCTCCAGTTGGAGTACGGGGCGGAGATCGGCCGCGCGGTGGTGAACTTCGAGGGCCCCATCGTGTTCTGCGTGATCTCGCGGTACCACGGCGGCGCGTTCGTGGTGTTCTCCAAGGCGTTGAACCCGAACATGACCGTGCTCGCGGTCGAGGGCTCGTTCGCCTCGGTGATCGGCGGCGCCCCCGCCGCGGCCGTGGTGTTCGCCCGCGACGTCGACAAGCGGACCGGCAACGACCCGCGCGTCCGCGAGGCCGAGGCGCTGGTGGCAGGCTCGTCCGGTGGCGAGAGGGCGTCGTTGGCCGCCGAACTGGCCGACGTCCGCCAGTCGGTGCGGTCGGAGAAGCTCTCCGAAGTGGCCACCGAGTTCGACCGCGTGCACAGCGTTCAGCGCGCCGTGGACGTCGGCTCGGTCGACGCGATCATCAGTTGCGCCGAACTCCGGCCGAGGATCATCGCGGCCATCGGTGGCGAACCGGCGTAGTTCCACTCCACCGAACGGGCCGGGTCCACAGTGGACCCGGCCCGTTCGGCGTCCTAGAAGGACAGGTGAACCACGGCGACGACCACCAGCAGTCCCGGTCCGCGCAGCAGGCGGGCGATGAGGCCGATCGGCATGGTGCCCATCGGGGTGTCCAGGAGTGGGGAGTCGTACGCCATCGGGGGTTTGGTGGCGCCGCGGTAGACGGCGGCCACGGCTCCCACCGCGGACAGCGCCAGGTGCCCTGCGGGCACGACCGGGGTCGCGAGGGTCCACAGCAGGGCGGTGGTGGCGGGCAGGACGAGGTGCAGCAGGCGCAGTTCGGGGTCCGAGCCGCCCAGCGCGCGGCGCAGCGCGGCCGATCCGCTGACCAGCCGCAGCCCTCTGGCGAAGCGGTCGGCGACCAGGAACAGGCAGCCGAGTTGGACCACGGCCACGACGGGTGGGGCGGTGAGGTGGCCTGCCAGGTAGGGCACCGGCAGCAGGCCGAGGAAGACCAGCGCGCCGAGGGGGTGTCGGGTGTGGCGGAGCAGGTCGGCGCGCAGCAGGGCCCGGCGCCTGCCGCCGGAGAAGCGGATCGACCGGACCGCGCCCGTCGCGCGCGCCTGGCGGAGCACCACCGTGCCGGACAGCAGCGCCGGGTCCAGGAACGTGGTCGCGGTGGCCGTGACCGCGGCGACCTCGGCGCCGTCGGACAGCGCGCTCCTGGTCATCCTGGCGAGCATCCGATGGGCGTGCCACGTCGCCGCCGTCGCGAGGACGAACGCCGCACCCGCCGGAAGCAGGATCGGCACAGGCGGCGGCCAGGGGAGTGACGGCACCGCCGCCAGCACGGCGGTGAACACGGCCAGACAGCCGATCAGCGCGGTGATCCCGGCGCGGGCCCTGGAGGTTCGTCGTCGGCTCGCCTGCGCCTCGACGAGCGCGGCGGTGATGAGCACGCCGATCGGCGCGCCCAGGAGCGCGGAGGGGAGCGAGACCGTCGCGCCCAGCACCGCGCCCACGACCGCCGCGGCGGCGATCAGGACGGCGAACCTGGGCGCCAGCAACCGCTTCCGGTCCACCGGTGAGCTGAGGAGCCACGTCCGCGCCGCGGGCGAGACCAGCACCGGCCCCACCGCCATCGCCGCTCGGCACAGGAGCGCGACCGCGAGCAGCGCCGCCGTGAGGACCGTCCACCGGAGCAGGTCCGGTGCCTGCGGCGGGCCCGCCGTCGCCACCCGCTCCAGCCCGGAGTTCACCGCCGAGACGAGCAGGCCACCGACGATGACGACGTAGAGGGCCTGGCCGTAGAGGTCCGAGAGGCGGGCGGTCAGGGGACGCGGGTCGGCCCGGTAGCGGCGGAGCGCGCGCCTCAGGTCGGCGGCGGTGGTCGTGGGCTCCGGCCGGTCGTCGACGGGTGTCCGGCCGGTCATGCGCCGAGGTCGACGTGCTGGTCGGCGACCGCGTCGCGCAGCCCGACGTCGTGGGTGGCCAGCAGGATCGCCGTGCCGGAGGCCTTCTCGGCGGCGAGCCGGTCGGCCAGCCACTCGCGACCCGCCGCGTCCAGGCGCTGCTCCGGTTCGTCCAGCACCAGCAGCCTCCGAGGTCGGATCAGGCACGAGGCGAGTGCCAGCCGCCGTCGCTGCCCGCTCGACAGCGTCGCGGGGAGCTGGTCGCTAACGCCCTCCAGCCCCAGTTCCGCGAGCACCTCGTCCACCCCACCGCCGCCGTGCGCGTGGGCGTGGAGGTCGAGGTGCTCCACGACGGACAGGTCGGGGAAGAAGTCGAAGTCGTCCAGCACCGACGCCACCGCTGCCCGGACCCCCGGATCGGACTCCCGCAGCACTGCCCCGTCGAGGCTGACGGTGCCCGAATCCGCTTCGGCCGAACCCACGACGCAGTGCAGCAACGTCGACTTGCCCGCCCCGTTCGGGCCGATCACCGCCGTGGCCTCACCAGGACGCACGGTGAACGACACGCCGCGCAGCACGGTCAGGCCGCCGTAGGCCTTGGTCAGGTCGCGCACTTCCAACACGGGGCCGACGTTATCGGACGGCGTTCGTTCGGCGTGGCGGAGGTAGGTGGGTCTTCCGTGCCTCCCGGTCGGCATTTCGCGAATCCGAATTAGCCGTAGAGTTGATCATGTAATTTTCCAGGTTCGCGACACGCTCTACAAGGTGGTTCTGCCGGAGAGTACGCACGATTGCGGAGATTTACGTCAGTACAGTCGTACTGAAATGCGGTGTTCCGCGACGGGAGAGCGCTTCCATCTGGAATCGGTCCATTGTCGCGAATTCACCCGGGATCGCTGGGGATGATGAAAAGCTCATTAGTGGCGCACATCACCGTGCGAGGAGCTGTGGGGTTCGGTGGTCACGACCGGCGGCCCTCGCGCTCCTGGGGAGCGCCGCGCACCGGCGGGAGTGCTGTGGCCGCAGCGGGTCGCTGTTGGCCCAACGACCCGCTGCGGCGCCCGAGCTGCCCAGGTCAACGGGACGGTGCCACGGGATCTGCCCCGCCCTCCGTCACGACGAAGAGAGGTTCGCCCGTCACGGTAGACCAGGGGCCACCCGGCGACCACCGGTCCCGGAGCCGCGTCCGGTCGGCGGGAACTCCGGCCTCTGTGGACGGCGGAGTCGCCTCTTGCCACGTGGCGGGGCGTCCACGCACAATTGCGCCCACGGTCGCGGTGGCGTTGAGTCGCGGTCCGTGTATAACCGATCGAGTGAATGGGGCCGAGTAGGCTTCAGTTCTTCGCCGTGATGTGCGCAGGTGTTCGGAAAAACGCGTCGGATCGTGGTGTTCGGTCACCCGCGCGCTACGATTTCGAACAACGCGGTCCGAAGTGGTGAGCGGCAGCGGTGTCGCCGGGTTGGTCCCCGGTGGACAGCCGTTCACCGCGTCGGGCCGGTCGAACGTGAAATCCCAAATCCCAGGTCAACAACGAGACGAAGTGGAAAGACCCCCGTGATCGCCCCTGCCCGCCGGGAGTGCCCGCGCCCGCGGCACCGCCCCTGACCGAACCGCGCCTCCCCAACCACGGCGCCGCACCTCCCCCTTCCAGTGCCGTGACCGCCGAGCGGTCACGGCACTGCACGACACCCGATTCCGGAGAGAACCGCATGACGAACCCCGTGCCGCCCATCACCGAGCGAGCAGCACTGCTGCTGGTGGCGGCCATCCTGTGCGCGCTGGTCATGGGCGTGCTGGCGTTCCTGGCGTTCGGCAACGTCCCGGTGGCGGTCATCGCCGGCCTGACGGCGTTCGGCGGCGCGTTCGCCTTCCTCCACGCGCACGTCCGCCCGAACGACGACGGGCGCGACTAGCCCCGACGACCACCACCGACCTGCCCGCCCGCCCGGCGGGTGCCACGAGAGCGGGAACGAAAAGAGCCATGAGCACGAGCGGAATCCACGCGTACGCCGGTACGCCGTGGCCGAGTGACGTCTTCCTGTCGCTGCTCGACAGGCCGGAGCACGACGAGCTGTGGACCATCGGCCGACCGCGCAGGCACCGGGCGGGGGACCGGATCGCGGAGCAGTTCGCGCGGCCCGACTCGGTCGCCGTCGTGCTGACGGGGTACGTGAAGACCGTCCGCGCGGCGCGGGCGGGCAGCAGACCGATGATGGTCGCCCTCTCCGGACCCGGCGACCTGCTGGGCGCGGAGGCGCACTGGACGGGCAAGCCGAGGCACGCGGGGCACGTCTCCTCGAAGGACGGTGACGTGCTGGTCGTCGGGAGGGAGGCCTTCACAGCGTTCCTGGAGAACCCCGCGGCCCACAGGGCCTTCACGGACGTGGTCGTGCGGCGGACAGTCCTGCGCGACGCGTCCCTCTCGTTCGCCACCCACAAGGTCAACATCCGGCTCCTCGCCTTCCTGGCGCGGATGGAGGCCCTGTACGGCGAGCGGACCGAGCGGGGTGTCCTGCTGGACCTCGGGTTGAACTGCGACGACGTCAGCTCGGCCATCGGCGCGTCCATCCCGGCCGTCACCAAGGCGTTGAAGGAGCTGAAGGACGACGGGGTGCTGACCGTGCACCCCAGGAAGGTCCTGATCCACGAGAACCTCAAGCGCGTGCTGGACAGGGCCTGCGAGGCGGAAGCCGACGAGGTCCAGAGGTGACCCGGTGGGGCGCGGATCCTCGCGCGCCCCACCAGGACCCGGTCAGAGCGAGTGCTGCAACCGCTGCGCCATCAGCCTGATGAAGCGTGACGGGTCGGCCAGTTCGCCGCCCTCGGCGATCAGGGCCATGCCGTACAGGAGTTCCGCCGTCTCGGCGACGGCCTCGTCGTCGGGGCGGGTCTCGTGCGCGGTGCGCAGGCCCGTGACGAGCGGGTGGGTCGGGTTCAGCTCCAGGACGCGCTTCTGCTTCGGCACCTCCTGGCCCATGGCCCGGTACATCTTCTCCAGCGTCGGCGTGATGTCGTGGGAGTCGCCGACGATGCACGCGGGGGACGTGGTCAGGCGCGACGAGAGCCGCACCTCCTTCACGTTCTCCGAGAGCGTGGTCGTCATCCACGTCATCAGGTCGGCGAAGTCCTTCTTCGCCTCGGCGTTCTTCTCCTCGTCCTCGTCCTTGCCGAGGTCGACCTCACCCTTGGCGATGGACTGGAACTGCTTGCCGTCGAAGCCGTTGACGGCGTCGACCCACATCTCGTCGATCGGGTCCGTGAGGACCAGCACCTCGAAGCCCTTGGCCTGGAAGGCCTCCATGTGCGGCGAGTTCTCGATGATGGAGCGGGACTCGCCGGTCAGGTAGTAGATGTCGGACTGGCCGTCCTTCATCCGCGCCACGTAGTCCTTCAGCGTGGTGGGCGCCTCGGCGTCGTGGGTCGACGCGAACGACGCGATCTCCAGGATCGAGTCGCGGTTGTCGACGTCGTCGAGGAGGCCCTCCTTGACGGCCTTGCCGAACTCGGTCCAGAACTTCGCGTAGTTCTCGGCGTTGTCGGCCATCATCGTCTTGACCGTCTGGAGGACCTTCTTCACCAGGCGGCGGCGGATCATCCGGATCTGCCGGTCCTGCTGGAGGATCTCGCGGGAGACGTTGAGCGACAGGTCCTGCGCGTCGACGACACCCTTCACGAAGCGCAGGTACTCCGGCATCAGCGCTTCGCAGTCGTCCATGATGAAGACGCGCTTGACGTAGAGCTGCACGCCGCGCTTGCGCTCGCGCATGAAGAGGTCCAGCGGCGCCTGCGACGGGATGAACAGCAGCGCCTGGTACTCGAACGTGCCCTCCGCCTGGATGCGGAAGGTCTCCAGCGGGTCGTTCCAGTCGTGGCTGATGTGCTTGTAGAACTCGTTGTACTCGGACTGCTCGACCTCGCTGCTGGAGCGGGCCCAGAGCGCCTTCATCGAGTTCACCGTCTCCAGCGCGGGTTCCGCGCCCTCCTCGGTGTGCAGCTCGACCATCTTCACCGGCCAGGTGATGAAGTCCGAGTACCGCTTGACGATCTCGCGGACCTTGTGCGTCGACGTGTAGTCGAACAGGTGGTCCTCGGTGTCCTCCGGCTTGAGGTGCAGCGTCACGGTCGTGCCCTGCGGCGCGTCCTCGACGGGCTCGATCGTGTAGGTGCCCTCGCCCTCGGACTCCCAGCGCACGCCCTCGGACGTGCCCGCGCGGCGCGAGACGAGGGTGACCTTGTCCGCGACCATGAAGCTGGAGTAGAACCCGACGCCGAACTGGCCGATCAGGTCCTGCGACCCGGCGGCGTCCTTGGACTCCTTGACCTTCTTCAGGAACTCCGCGGTACCGGACTTCGCGATCGTGCCGATCAGCGCGATGACGTCGTCGCGGGACATGCCGATGCCGTTGTCCCGCACGGACAGCGTGCGCTGCTCGGCGTCGACCGCGATCTCGACGTGCAGGTCGTCGGTGTCGGCGTTCAGGTCCTTGTCGCGGAACGATTCCAGGCGCAACTTGTCCAACGCGTCTGAGGCGTTGGACACGAGTTCCCGCAGGAAGACGTCCTTGTTCGAGTAGATCGAGTGGATCATCAGTTGGAGGAGCTGGCGCGCCTCGGACTGGAACTCGAATGTCTGGGTCGGCGTGGTCACGTTCGGCGATGTTACCGAAGCGCCCCCGGTGATCGTGTGCGGATCGGGAGTTCGGCGTCGCGCGCTACCCCCTGTCCGCAGAACTCGGGTCGCCCGCCCGCGCCTGGCCGAGGTAGACGCGGGCGAACGAGCCCGCGACGCGGTCGATCGGGAACCGCTCGCGCACCGTCGCCCGGCCTGCCTCGGCCACCGCACGGGTCGCCCCGCCCAGCGCGACGACCTCCCGCAGCCGCGCGCCGAGCCGTTCGGCGGTGGACGTGTCGGCGAGGAACCCGTTGCGGCCGTCCTCCACGTAGTGGGGCAGCCCGCCGCGCCGGGGGCCGACCACCAGCAGCCCGGCCTCCATCGCCTCCAGCACGGCGATGCCGAACTCCTCCTTGGCACTGGAACACGCGTAGAGGTGCGGCGACGGCGAGGGCAGGGCCTGGACCAGCGTGTGCTCCAGTTCGCGCACCTTCCCGTTCGGCCAGGCGGGCAGCACGGCCAGCCGTCCGCGCGCCTCCGGCACCGACGCGGCGAGCGCCAGCACCTCGTCCAGCACGGCCTGCTCGTCGGGGGTGCGCGCGGTGACCGACCCGCCGATCAGCACCAGCGCCGTCGACCGGTGCAGGCCCGCCCCCAGCCACGCCCGCACCAGCACGGTCTGCTGCTTCACCGGGTGCAGGCGGCCGACGTTGAGCAGCACGGGCAGGCCCCGCGCCGAGTCGTCGAGCCGCGGGAACACCCTGGACGGCTCGAACAGCTCGCGCACCAGCGCGGGCCGCGCCGTCCCGGCCACCGGCGCGATGCCCTCCTCGACGGCCACGGCGCGGCGGTGCTCCAGTTGCGGGAAGTGCTCTACCAGCTCGTCGTCCCGCCCGCCGATGGTGACCAGCGCGTCGGCGCGCTCGACCAGCCGGTCCGCCACCCCCACGCGGTGAAGGTCGAACCGCAGCGCGTCGGTGTCCGCCCCCTCCTCGGGGTACCGCTCGGCCAGGTGGCGGTGCGGATCCGGGGTCAGCGTGAACACCACGCGCGCGCCCAGCAGCCGGGCCGCGTCGGCCACCGCGAGGGAACCGTCGTCGGAGTACCGGACGTGCACGACGTCGGGGCTCAACCCGTGACGGGACAGCAGCGCGCGGACCCACCAGGTGATCGCGGCCCGGTGCCCGCCCATCTCCTGCTGGCTCAACGCGACGGGGGAGTCCACCGGCACGTGCACGGTCCAGTGCTCCCGGTCGTCCGCGCGTTCCACGACGATCGCCGTGGGGTTCGCCGCGAGCACGATCGTCACGACCCGGCCGACGTCGTCGCGGTCGGCCAGCGCGTCGCCCAGCGACCGCAGGAACACCCCGAGCCCACCGCTGGCCCCCTCACCGGGCTGCCCGGTGCCGCCGATCAGCATCGCCTGCGCCACCGTCGGCCCGTCCACCGGAGCGGCCGGGGGTGGCGACCAGTCGGCCAGGAGGTCCAGCAGCAGCTTCTCGTACGGCGATCCGGGGTCGCCCTGCACCGGCAGGCCCAGCGAGTGCAGGTACCGCCACAGCGGGGCGCGCTCGCCGACGGACCGCGCCTCGTCGGCGGTCAGCGGCGCCAGCCCGTGGAGGGCGGCGAGGTCCAGCAGCCACCCGGTGACGGGTTCGCCGGGGCGGTCGAGCAGGGTTCTCCGCAGCACGGTCCCGAAGTCGCCTTTTAGCAGCTCCGGAACGAGGTCGCACAACAGGGAGAACGCCGCAGGTGACGGGGCTCGAACGAGGTCCCCGAGCGCCTGTTCCGGCGAGGGGAGCGGGGGTGGTCCGCCCAGGCGGAGTCGACGGTCTTCCAGCGCTCGCAGCACATCCGGGTGTGATCGCACGCACGACGTTCGAACCGGACGGACGTCCGGATCGAACAAAACCCTGTTATCCCAAGGAAAGTGAGGTGGGCCATGCCCCGCGCCGTGGTGATCAGCCCGCCGTTCAGGTCGCACGCGCAGCCGCTGTCCGTTCTGGCCCGCTCGTTGTGCGGAGCCGGTGTGGACGTGGTATTCGCGTCCACACCGGAGTTCGCGGACTTGGCCGGGGGACTGGACTTCGTGCCGTTGCGCACGACCAGGAACGCCAACACGGGGATCGCGCAGAACACCGTGCAGGACTCCGGGTCCACGCGCAGGCTCGACGAGTTCCTCGACTCCACCAGGCGTGGCGCCGTGCCCGCGCTGCTGACGCAGACGGCACACCGCCGGGCCGACGTGCTGGCCTCGCCGGAGGAGGTGCTGGCGGACGTCGCCGCCCTGCACGAGCGCCTGCGGCCGGACTGGTACCTGGTCGACCAGCTCAACTACGCCGCGACGCTGGCGCTGCACGCGCTGGGGCTGCCGTACGCGTCGTTCTGCCCCGGCCACCCGACCTACCTGGTGGCCCGCGACGACCAGTACTTCGGCCTGCCGCAGCTCTGGCCGTCCGCCGTCGCTCCGACGGACCTGGCCGAGCTGCGCGAGGCGACCCGGCTCACCGACCTCCGGTTCACCGAGCTGTTCGCCGACTTCCTCCGGCGCCACGCGCCGCGGCGGCCCGTGCCGCGCCGGGCGTTCGCGCTGACGTCACCGCACGCGGCCGTCCTCAACTACCCCCGGTTCCCCTGGCTGCCGCCGCTGCCCGAGGAGCCCGACCTGGTTTTCCTGGGGCACTGCACCGAACCCGCCCGGCTCGACGAGGCCTGGGCGGCCCGGCTCACCGGCCGCCGGGTGGTGCTCATCGCGCTGGGCACGTTCCTGTCCGCTCGGGACGACGTCCTGCGGACCGCCGTGACGGGCGCGCTGGGCATCCCGGACGTGACCGTCGTCGTCGCGGCGGGCGCGCGCGTCGAGGCGCTGGCGGACCTCGCCGCCGACCCCCGCGTGGTGCTGGAAGCGGAGGTGCCGCAACGGGCCCTGCTCCCGCACGTGCACGCGCTCGTGCACCACGGCGGCAACAACACGTTCACCGAGGCGCTGGAGGCGGGCGTGCCCGCGCTGGTCCTGCCGTTCTCCAGCGACCAGTTCTGCGTCGCCCACGACGCCGAGCGGTCGGGCGCGGGCGTGTGCCTGGACCCGAACGCCCTCACCGCGTCTCAGGTGGAGACCGCGTTGCGCGGCCTGCTCGGCGGTGGCGGCACGCCGGGGCTGCTCGCCCTGCGGGACGAGGTGCGCGCCGCGGGACCGGATCGCGGCGCCGCGGCGCTGGTCGACGTGCTGGACCGGAAGGTGGCCGCACGATGACCTCCCCGCGCCCGTCGGTCCACTTCGGACAGTCGTCGGGGCGCGGCGTCCACCGGCCGGTCGCGGTGCTGCGCGATCGGGCTAAGCAGGCCGGGTGAACGTGGCCTCGCGGCGTTGTGGGGTGAGCTGGTGCCCGATATGGTCCTCTCCCTCTGACGGGGGTTCAAGTGCGCCCTTCGGCTGGAATGTCCTTGGGGTGCACCATGTCCGATCCGGTAGAGGTCGAGCCGCTGGTCGTGGACGGCCAGGCGTTGACCATCCGCGTGTGCCGGGGCAGTCGAAGCGCCATCGTCGCGGTCGAGGGCGAGTCCGACTCCGCCAGCGCCCACCGCCTCGGCCGCGAGTTGAGAGCGCTGTGCGCCCAGTACACCCTGGTCGTCGTGGACTGCCTCGGGCTGCGGTTCCTCGGGTCCACCGGCCTCACCGTCGTGCTCGACGCCCACCTCCACGCCAAGGCCCGCGGCAACGTACTGAGACTCGTCGTCAGCACCCCGGCGGTGCTCGCGGTGCTCCGCGTGTCGCGCATGGACCAGGACCTGGAAGTGTTCGGCACCATGAACGACGCCCTGACGACCTGACTTCCACGCAGCGGTGAATTTCCTGCCGGGCAAAGCTTTTCGGGTGGGTTGCACTGTTGGTGGTGTGCTTTGTGGCTTCAGTGTTGAATGAATCTTGGTAACCGGATCGCGAATGGACGGAGACCGCGAGGACGTGGCGGCTGGTCCACAACGGACCGGCCACACGGCGGGCGGGGTCCGATGCAACCGCACCCGTGCCGTGACCAGGTGTGACCGGTGGTGTTCCGGCAGGTGGTCCGTCCCCCGTCTGGTCTAATGATCACCTCGACCTCGGAGGGCTCCCACATGACCACGGCCAGCGTCTACAGCTACGGCATCGCGCTGCTGTGGTTCCTGTTCTTCCTGGTCAGCTTCATCCGCGACCGGCGGAGGCTGCGCAACGGCGTCTACCTGTTCCTGTCCCTGGTGTTCCTCGGCTTCGGCCTGCTGATGACGTTGGCGTCGGTCTCCTCGACGGCGGCGAGCATCGTGGTCATCGCGGTCGTGGTGCTGATCCCGCTGCTGATCGTGGGCCTCGCGGTGTTCCTGGTCGCGAACGGTGTGACGATGGTCCGCCGTGAAGGTCTGCGGCCGGTGAACCTGCTGTCGCTGGCGGCCGGGTTGGGGATCTTCGCGTTCGTGGTGTTCCAGGCGGTGCGGCAGGCCGTCGACTGGCCGCCGCTCGGGGTCGTCGGCGACGTCATGACGGGGCTGCTGGCGTACCTCGGGTTCCTGTTCGCGTGCTTCCTGCTGTACTCGTTCGTCTACGGCCGGATCCGCCCGAAGCGGGGTGTCGACTTCATCGTGGTGCTGGGCGCGGGCCTGATCGGGGAGAGAGTGCCGCCGCTGCTCGCGAGCAGGCTGGAGCGGGGGCGGACGGCGTTCGACGCGGCGGTCGCGCGGGGTGTGGAGCCGGCGCTGATCACCTCGGGCGGCCAGGGGCCGGGGGAGGACGTGCCGGAGGCGGTCGCCATGGCCGAGTACCTGGTGTCCAGGGGCGTCGACCGGGAGCGGGTGCTGCTGGAGGACCGGTCGACGACGACGTGGGAGAACCTGACGTTCAGCAAGGAGATCATGGTCGAGCAGCGGCCGGACTACCGCTGCCTGGTCGTCACCAACAACTTCCACGTCCTGCGGGCCGCGCTGCTGGCGCGCAAGGCGAAGCTGAACGGCCAGGTCATCGGCTCGCCGACGGCCTGGTACTTCTGGCCGACCGCGACGCTGCGGGAGTTCGTCGCGATCCTCGTGGAGCACTGGGTGGTCAACGGGGTGATCGGCCTGCTGATCGTCCTGGCCGCCGTGCTGCCCGCGATCGGCTGATCACGGCGTCGGCTCGACGGCCGGGCACGACGCGCCCTCGGCTGGCGTGCGCAGGGTGAACAGGTACGTCTCCGCCACGCCGCGCGTGCAGTCGCTGCGGTCGTAGGCGATGTGGCCCCAGCCGTCGTAGGTGAGCAGGGCGGTGTGCGCGGGGGCCTGCCGGTGGATGCTCTTCGCCCACGCGTAGGGCGTGGCCGGGTCGTGGCGGGAGTTCATGATCAGGATCTTCGGGCCGGTGCGGATGGTCAGCCGGTGCGGCGGGTTGGCGGGCGGGCCGGTGACGCCCGCGCACGACATCGCCTCGTCGTGGCCGAGGTCGCTGCCGCGCGTGGTCGGGGCGAGCCGCAGTTCCTCGGCCCGCAGCCGTGCGTAGTCCCGGTGGTCCCGGACGCGCAGCGAGAAGTCCTGGCAGACGGTGGCCAGCCGGACGGCGAGGTAGTTGTACTCGAACGCCGCCGACAGCGGTGGCTTCTCCGCCGCCAGGTCCGACACGTACTGGGCGATCTCCGCCCACGCGGGCTGGTACAGCATGTTGTGGACCAACCCGATGAAGCTCGCCCGGCCCCAGCCGACGGCGTCCGCGCCGTCCAGCGCGTCCTCCCAGGTCGCGCGGACGTCCCGGCCGTGCACCGCGCAGGTCGGCGTGCGGTCGCACCACTTCACGAACTCGGTGAACGCCGCCTCGACGGAGGCCGCCCGGTCGTTGACGAACCGGCGGGTGTCCGCGCTGTGGTCGACGGTGCTGTCCAGGATCATCGACCGCAGGTGACCGCCGAAGCGCTCCGCGTACGCCTGGCCGAGCACCGTGCCGTAGGAGAGGCCGACGTAGTTGACCTTCCGCTCGCCCAGCGCCCGCCGGAGCGCGTCCAGGTC
The DNA here is from genome assembly GCF_025061645.1 of Umezawaea endophytica. Classification (GTDB taxonomy): domain Bacteria; phylum Actinomycetota; class Actinomycetes; order Mycobacteriales; family Pseudonocardiaceae; genus Umezawaea; species Umezawaea endophytica. The sequence goes on from NZ_JANYMP010000004.1 coordinate 417,757, forward strand.
CCGGGCGGACTGCCCGGCGTCGGCGTGGTCGAACACCGGACCGCTGCGCGCCCGGCAGTCCGCGATCAGCGCCCGGTTGTGCGCCACCAGCGCGTCGAACCCGGCCTGGTCCACCGGGTCGGTCGACGGGCCGTGCCCCAGCAGGTCCTCCGAGCAGCGGACGAACGCGCTGTCGCCGGTCCCGCGCTGGTCGAACCCGACGACGTCGAACCGCGCCCGCACCTCGGGGCCGAACAGCGCCAACGCTTGCGCGAACGCCGCTCCCGAGCCGCCCGGCCCGCCGGGATCGGCGACGATCACGCCGATGCGCCGCGCCGGGTCCGTCGCCGTGCGGCGCGAGACGGCGAGGTCGAACGACTCCCCGCGCGGTTCGGCCCAGTCGACCGGCACCCGGAGCGTGCCGCACTCGGCCTCCGGGACCTCGGGGCAGGCGTGCCACGCGATGGCGGGTGGGCTCCACCCGGTGTCCGCGTGCGCGGCGGTGGCCCCGGCCACGAGCGCCACGCAGGAGAGTGCCGTTCCGAGCACGCGCAGGATCGACCGCACGGGGTCCTCCACCATCGTCGCCCACGAGATCCGACGGGGGATTGTCGCGAGTCGATCACGTGACGCGCAAGCGTGGTGAGACGGAGTTCCGCCGGGCCACGACGCGGCGGCCGACGGCGATCATCGGCAGCTCGACCGCCCGGTGCAGGACGTGGGCCAGTCCCAGCGCCACGAGCAGCACCACGACCGGGCGCGCGCCGCCGAACGACCCGACCAGCGCGACGGCCCCGCCCGCCACGCCCTGCACGAGGTACAGCGAGTAGGAGCGTTCGCCCACGAACCGCAGCGGGCGCGTGGACAGCGCCTGCCGCACCGGCCACCCCGAGACCACGGCGGGCAGCAGGAAGGCGCACGCGACGGCGTACACCGGTGTCACCGCCATGGATCCCGGCACGCCGAACCACTCGCCCAGCACCGGGGCCGCGGTGCGCACGGACAGGTGCGCGGCCACGAACGCGAGGCTGACGCAGGTCGAGGCGACGGGACCGGTCAACGGGCGGACGAGCGCGTAGCCGCGCGGGTGGTGCAGGACGAGCGCGACCACGCACCCCACCAGGATGGAGAAGTAGCCCAGGGTCCAGTTCGGCGACGCCTGCCCGAGCGTGAACGGCAGCAGCGCGAGCGCCAGGACCAGGCCCGCCGCCGCGACGCCGAACCGCCGCGCCGACGAGGCCGCCCCGGCGAACGCCAGCAGTGGCCACAGCAGGTAGAACTTCTGCTCGGTGCCCAGCGTCCACGAGTGCCCGTAGGGGTTGTTCTGGGTGAACTCGTTGAAGAACGTGAGCTGCAACGGGAGCGCGGCCCGCAGACCGCTGCTGGTGACCGTCCCGGCGATCAGGCAGCCGACGACGATCGCGGCGAGCACGAGGAAGTAGACCGGCAGGATGCGGAACGCCCGGCGCAGGTAGAAGTCCACCAGCGACACCCGTCCGGCGCGGTCGTGCTCGCGCAGCAGCAACGTCGTGATCAGGAACCCCGACAGCACGAAGAACAGGTGCACGCCGATCCAGCCCTGGAGGATCTCGGGGCCGTCGAAGTGGAACAGCACCACGAGGACCGCGGCGATGGCCCGCAGGCCGTCGAGCGCGGGGAACCGCCGCGTGGCGAGGTAGTCGGAATGGGTCGGTGTCATGTGGAGCAGCTTCCGCAGCGAGCTTCCCGATCTCGTCGGGGTCGTGTCAGGGTTTCGCTACAGAACCCTGAACACCGGAAACGCCGTGTCGGCCGCGGTCCATACTCCTGCCGTGGCTCGTGTGCTGTTGATCGAGGACGACCAGGCGGTCCGGAGCGCCCTGGAGTTCGCCCTGCGCCGTCACGGACACCAGGTGTCCGCGGCGGCGAGCGGGGAGGACGGGGTGGCGCTGGTGCGGGAGGAGGTACCGGACATCGTGGTGCTGGACGTGATGCTGCCGGGGATCGACGGGTTCGAGGTGTGCAGGCGGGTGCGGGCGATGGGGGAGGTGCCCGTGGTCATGCTCACCGCTCGCGGTGACGACTTCGACGTCGTCGGCGGGCTGGAGGCGGGAGCGGACGACTACGTCGTCAAACCCGTGGAGCCGCGGGTGCTCGACGCGCGGCTGAGGGCGGTGCTGCGGCGGATCGACCGCGAGAACACCCGCAGCACCAGCGTTTTCGGTGACCTGGTCATCGACCGGGCGGCGCTGACCGTCCACAAGGGAGGCGTGCAGGTGGGGTTGACGCCGACGGAGCTGCGGCTACTCCTGGAGCTGTCGCGGTCACCGGGTCAGGTCCTGTCGCGCGAGCAACTGCTGAAGTCGGTGTGGGACCACGACTACCTCGGGGACTCCCGGCTCGTCGACGCGTGCGTGCAGCGGTTGCGGCTCAAGGTCGAGGACGTGCCGTCCGCGCCGGTGTTCGTGCGGACCGTCCGGGGCTTCGGCTACCGGTTCGGGCCGCTGTGAGGCTCGGTCTGCGTGCGCGGCTGCTGATCGCGTTCACGCTGGTGTCGGTGTTCACCGGAGCCGTCGTCGCCGCAGGCTCCTACCTCCAGGTGCGCGACGTGGTGCTGTCGTCGGCGCAGGACCGGATGGTGGAGAGGCTCCGCTCGGACGTCGAGCGGTCGGCCGGCATCGACCACTCGCCGTCCGGCGCCGAACTCGTCGCGCTGGCCAACCGGTTGAAGGCGGTGGTGGTGTTCGGGAACAGCCACGCGGACGGCAACGGGATCACGTTCGGCGACCTCCCGCGCGACCTGCGGGAGCGGGTGCGGGACACCGGCAGGCTGATGGTGCAGCGGGCGGAGGTCGACGGCTCCCCGCACGCCTTCGTCGGCGCGCCGCTGAACTTCGGCCGCGCGGGCGAGACCGGCATCGAGGTGTACCGGCGGCAGGACCTCGGTGCGCAGCGCGACGAGATCGCCGCGCTCCCGGAGTCGTCGCTGCTGCTGGTCCTCGTGTCGCTGGTGCCCGCGTTCGTGCTGGCCCTGCTCGCGGCGCGCGGGGTGCTGAGGCCGGTGCGCGAGCTCCGCACGGGCGCGCGCCGGGTCGCGGACGGCGGGTTGGACACCCGGTTGGCCGTCCGGGGCTCCGACGAGCTGGCGGACCTGGTGCGCACGTTCAACACGATGACCGCCGAGCTGGAGCGCACGGTCGCCGAGCTGCGGCGGATGGAGGAGGGGTCGCGGCGGTTCGTGGCGGACGTGTCGCACGAGCTGCGCACGCCGCTGACGGCGATGACGGCCGTCGCGGAAGCGCTCGACGACGCGTCGCTGACCGGGGACGCGGCGACCGCCGCGGGCATGGTGAGCACCGAGACGAGGAAGTTGGGGACGCTGGTGGAGGAGCTGATCGAGATCTCCCGGTTCGACGCCGGGGTGGCCGCGCTGCGGCCGGAGCCGGTGGACCTCGTGGTGCTGGTGACCGGGACACTGGCCGCGCGGGGGTGGACCGACCAGGTGGACGTGGTGGCACCCGTGACGCTGGTGTCCGAAGTGGACCGCAGGCGGATCGACGTGGTGGTGGCGAACCTGGTCGGCAACGCGCTGCGGCACGGCGCCCGGCCGGTCTTCGTCGAGCTGACCGGGACGGAGGACGAGGTCGTGCTGGTGGTCACCGACGACGGGCCTGGGCTGGACGACGACGTGACCCCGCTGGTGTTCGAGCGGTTCTACAAGGCCGATTCCGCGCGGGCCCGGTCGGAGGGCAGCGGGCTCGGACTGGCCATCGCGTGGGAGAACACCCGGCTGCACGGCGGTTCCCTCGAGGCCGGGAACGCGCCGGGCACGGGGGCGCGGTTCACCGTGCGACTGCCCAGGAGCCGGTCGTGATCCGTCGCGCGGCCGTCGCGCTCCTGCTCGTGCCGGTCCTGGCGGGGTGCGGCATCACGCAGACCGAGCCGTTCTACTACGGCGATCCACCCGCCATGACCGAGGTGGACGGGGTGCGGGTGACGTTCCGGCTGGAGGGCAAGAAGTTCCACGTGCTGCGGGCCGGGTCGCCGGACCGGTCGCCCGCCGAACGCCTCGACCTGCTGTTCGCGGGCCCGACCGCGGCCGAACGGGCCGCGGGCGTCTTCACCGCGCTGCCGGACGGCTACCGGATCGCCACCCCGCCGACGGAGGTCCGCGACAACCGGATCGTGGTCGAGGTCGCCCACGAGGGAGGGGTCGACCTCGACCGGTTCAGCGACGTGGCGGGCGAGCAGATCGCCTGCTCGGCGACCCCTCCCCGCGTCGCCAGGGACGTCACGGCGGTGGTGCGCGCCCCGGACGGCTCCGAGCGGGGCCCGTTCTACTGCTAGCGGGCAACCGCGCGGCCGGGGTCAGACGGTCGTCTGGTCGACGAAGCACCAGCGCCAGGTCTCGCCGGGCTCGAACGACCGGATGACCGGGTGCCCGGATTCGGCCGCGTGCTTGCTCGCGTGCTTCGCGGGTGAGGAGTCGCAGCACCCGACCTTGCCGCAGGAGAGGCAGAGTCGCAGGTGGACCCAGCGGCCGCCGCCCGCGAGGCAGTCCTCGCACCCGTCGAGCGTGCTCGGTTCCGGCGCCTCGCCGAGCTCGGCGGCGTGCTCGCAGGTGACGGCGGTCATGGGTGCTCCTCGCGTCGGTGGTCGTCCCGAGCAGAACTTACGCCCAGGGCAGACGGGTGTGCAGATGACGGCGGCCGGTCGCGCTGCTTGACTGGGCGGCATGACGACACCCCCGCCCGCCGAGACCGCCAGGGTCTCGCGACCCTCGATCCTCACGGTGGACGACGACCCCAGCGTGTCCAGGGCCGTCGCACGGGACCTGCGCAGGCACTACGGCGAGACCTACCGGATCGTCCGCGCGGAGTCCGGCGCCCAAGCCCTCGAAGCGCTGCGGGAGATCAAGCTGCGCGGCGAGGAGGTGGCCGCGCTGCTCGCGGACTACCGGATGCCGCGGATGAGCGGCATCGAGTTCCTCGAAGAGGCCATGGACCTGTTCCCGCAGGCCAGGCGGGTACTGCTGACCGCGTACGCCGACACCGAGGCCGCGATCCAGGCCATCAACGTGGTCGACCTCGACCACTACCTGTTCAAGCCGTGGGACCCGCCGGAGGAGAAGCTCTACCCGGTGCTGGACGAGCTGCTGCACGCCTGGTCGGTGACCGACCGGCAGCCCGCGCGGCAGGTCAGGGTCGTCGGGCACCGCTGGTCGCCGCGCTCCTACGAGGTGCGCGACTTCCTGGCGCGCAACTCCGTGCCGTTCCGCTGGCACTCGCTCGACGACGGCGACTGCGAGGCCGCGCGCCTGCTCGCCGCGGCGGGCCTGGACGGCTCGGACCTGCCCGTGGTCGTGACGCCGGAGGGTGAGCCGCTGGTCCGGCCGACGGACGCCGAGCTGGCCGCGCGCGTCGGGTTGAGCACGCAGCCGTCCGCGGACTTCTACGACCTGATCGTGGTCGGCGGCGGCCCGGCGGGCTTGGGCGCCGCGGTGTACGGCGGCTCGGAAGGCCTGCGGACCGTGCTGGTCGAGCGCGTGGCCACCGGCGGCCAGGCGGGCACCAGCAGCCGGATCGAGAACTACCTCGGCTTCCCGGACGGCGTGTCCGGCGAGCAGCTCACCGAACGGGCGCGCAGGCAGGCGTTGAAGTTCGACGTGGAGATGCTGACCACCCGCGACGTGGTGGCGCTGGAGCAGCGCGGGGCCGCGCGGGTCGTGAGGTTCGACGACGGCACGGAACTGGCCGCGCACACGGTGATCCTGGCGACCGGCGTGTCCTACCGGATGCTCGGCGCGCCCGGCCTGGACCACCTGGCGGGCCGGGGCGTGTTCTACGGCGCGGCCACCACCGAGGGCCCGAGTTGCGCCGGCCAGGACGTCTACCTCGTCGGTGGCGCGAACTCCGCGGGCCAGGCGGCCATGTACTTCTCCCGCCACGCCCGCCGCGTCGTGCTGGTGATCCGCGCCGACTCGCTGGACCGCTCGATGTCGCGCTACCTGATCGACCAGCTCGCGGGCGTGCCGAACATCGAGGTCCGCACCTGCACGGAGGTCGTCGGCGGCACCGGCGACGACCACCTGGAGTCGTTGACGCTGCTGCACAACGCGACCGGCGAGAAGACCACCGTCGAGGCGTCCTGGCTGTTCGCCTTCATCGGCGCCGCGCCCCGCACGGACTGGCTGGAGGGGACGGTGTCGCGCGACGAGCGCGGGTTCCTCCTCGCGGGCCCGGACCTGACCGCGGACGGCGGCGCACCCGACGGCTGGGCCCTCGACCGGCCGCCGTACCACCTGGAGACCAGCGTGCCCGGCGTGTTCGTCGCGGGCGACGTGCGCGCCGACTCGGTGAAGCGCGTGGCGTCGGCCGTCGGCGAGGGCGCGATGGCCGTGACGCTGGTGCACCGCTACCTGGAGAGGTCGTGACGGCCGTGTCGAACCTGACCGCGGACGAGCTGCGGGAGCTGTTCCTGTTCGAACACCTCTCGGAGGACCAGTTGGCCTGGCTGGTGGAGCACGGCCAGGTGGAGACCCGCGCGGCGGGCGTCCCCGTGCACACCGAGGGTGAACCGGCGACGTGCTTCTTCGTGCTGCTGGAAGGCACGATCGCGTTGTGCCGCAACGTCGGCGGACAGCGGGTGGAGACGAGCCGCACGGACCACCGCGGCTCGTACTTCGGCGCCACGCAGGCGTACCTGCGGGGCGAGGTGCAGCCGTCGCCGACCTACCGGATGACCGTGGAGTCCATCACGGACACCGTGATGTACCAGTTGGACGCCGACGAGTTCGGTCCCGCCATCCGCGAGTGGTTCCCGATGGCCATGCACCTGCTGGAGGGCCTGTTCCTCGGGATGCAGACCACCCAGCGCATCGTCAACGACCGCGAACGCCTGCTGGCGCTCGGATCGCTGTCGGCCGGCCTGACGCACGAGCTGAACAACCCGGCCGCGGCGGCGGTCCGGGCGACGGCCGCGCTGCGCGAGCGGGTCGCCGGGATGCGGCACAAGCTGGCGATGCTCGCCAGCGGCAAGATCGACCCGGAAACCCTGCCCGCGCTGGTGAAGCTCCAGGAGAACGCCGTCGAGCGCGTCGCCAAGGCCCCGAAGCTCGGGCCGCTGGAGACCAACGACCGCGAGGACGAGGTCGGCGACTGGCTGGAGGACCACGGCGTCCGGGGCGGCTGGGACCTGGCCCCGACGCTGGTGGCGGGCGGCCTGGACGTCGAGTGGCTGGACGAGGCCGCGAGCCTGTGCCCGAACTCGGCGACGGAGGCGGCCGTCCGCTGGCTCGCCTACACCGTCGAGACCGAGACGCTGATGAACGAGATCGAGGACGCCACCACCAGGGTGTCCACGCTCGTCGGCGCGGCCAAGCAGTACTCGCAACTCGACCGCGCGCCGTTCCAGGTCGTCGACGTGCACGAACTGCTCGACTCCACGCTCGTCATGCTCGGCAGCAAGATCCCCGAGGGCGTCCACGTGGTGAAGGACTACGACCGCTCGCTCCCCCCGATCCCCGCGTTCGCGGGCGAGCTGAACCAGGTGTGGACGAACCTCGTCGACAACGCGCTGGGCGCCATGCGCGGCACCGGCACCCTGACCGTCCGCACGTCCCGCCTGGACGACCGGGTGGTCGTGGAGATCGGCGACACCGGCACCGGCATCCCACCGGAGGTGAAGGGCCGCATCTTCGAACCGTTCTTCACCACGAAGGCCGTCGGCGAGGGCACCGGCCTCGGGCTGGAGATCTCGTGGCGGATCGTCGTGAAGAAGCACCACGGCGACATCCTGGTCGACTCCGAACCGGGCGACACGCGGTTCCGGGTGCTGCTGCCGCTGGAGGTGCCGGTGCGGGTCGGGCTGACGGCGATCGACCTGGACGAGTAGGTCAGCGCGGCGCGGGTGTCCAGGCCGTGCCGAACGCGGCCCAGATGACGGGGGAGCGGGTCGGGTCGCCGGTTCGTTCCCACTCGTCGGCCTGGTCGCGTTGCCAGGCGCACTGGGCGGCGACCGGGTCCGGGGCGGACTGGGCGTGGTCGATCGCCCGCACCGCGGGGAGCAGGACCGGGGTGGTCGGGAAGTTCGGGACGAGGTGGCGCAGGCCCGCGTCGGTGGGCAGGGTCCAGCGGGTCGCGGTGGTGTACTCGGCGCCGCCGTGGACGACGGCCGCCACCAGGCCGGTCGGTTCGGCGAAGCGGGTGTCGCCGCCGCTGTCGCAGGCGATCAGGGCGACGCGGTTGGGGAGCCGCCACGGGCTCGGCGCTCCGGGGCGGTGGCCCAGCGCGATGTCGGCCGCCGTGAGGGGGCGGTGGGCGCCGATCGGTGCGGCGCGGCCGGTCGAGGTGGTGTCGCACGAGAGGTGCAGGCGGGAGTCGAGGGCGTGGTCGCCGGTGGTCACGTGGCCGACGTAGAGGAAGCGGGAAGCGTCGGCCAGCGCCCGTTCCAGGTCGTCGCGGTCCACAGTGGACCGGTCGAACGGAGAGTCCGGCCCCAGCACGGAACCCAGCGCCGAGTCGTCGGCGAAGCCGGGCACCACCGGGTCGACCACCGAGACGACCGTCCCGTGTGGACTGAACGGGGACACGCGGCGGCCGTGGGCGTTGCGGACCGTCGCCGGGGTGAGCACGGAGACGTCGGAGTGGTGCACGGTCCGCTCGCCCTCGTCGACCCGCAGCGACTCCCACGGCACCAGCGCGGTCGACGGGGACGACTGGACGCGCAGGTGCGGGCGGATCCCCTGCTCCAGCAAGGAGTTCAGCTCACCGCCGAGCTGACCGGGGAACACGGCGCGCGCCAACCGGCCGGACAGCTCGGTCTCCCGCGCGAGGTCGAGCAGCGGGCCGTGGGTGAGGGACCGGACCAGCGCCTGGTCGGCGCGTTCGCCCGGCAGCGGTGACGGGACCGCGCGGGCCCAGTCGGCCAGCGCCTCCTCGACCAGCGCGCGGGGGAACCGCCACGCGCGGGGCCGGTCGGGTTCGTGCTCCCAGCGCCACGACGCGTACAGGTCGCCCGCGTCCACGAACTTGAGCTGCACGGCTACCACGCGGACACCGCCTCGGCGGAGCGCACGGGCAGGCCGTAGCGCCGCTGGGCCTCGTCGATCCACGGGTCCAGCGGTGACGGGACGGCCGGGTCGACGCGAACTCGGGGCGGCAGCAGGAAGTCCGCGGTGAGGTCCGCGCTCGCGACCCGCGGGAACGAGGCCGCGTACGGCAGGTGGTCCTCGGCGGGCGGGGCGGGCAGCGTCACCAGCTCCTCGCGGGCGAACGCCTGGCTCGCCTCGGTGTGCAGCGAGACCGTCGCGGTCAGGTGGTCGACGTACGCGGCGGCCAACCGCACGTCGCCGAGCGAGCCGATGGCGGTGAACGCGGCACGGGTCGCGGGCGCGGCGGCCAGCGCGATCCAGCGTTCGCGCAGCGGGCCGTGGGCGAAGCGGTGGCGCACGGCCTCGGCGGCCAGCGCGGCGGGCAGGGCCAGGTCCAGCGCCCGGCGGCACAGGTCGACGTCGGCGGCGGTCGCGGTCCGGAGGATCGCGTCGGCGCGCCACCAGGCGATGCCGATCGCCACGTGCCGCAGCCCGGCCCGTTCGCAGACGGCCGTGGCGACGGCGTACTCCTCGTCGGCCCCGGCGTGGTCGTCGAGCGCCTCCAGCGCGCTGCCCCTGACCTGGTGCAGCGCGATCAGCTCGACGGGGGTCGCCTGGTCGCCGAGCCGGTCGCGCACCTCGTCGAGCAGCGGCAGGGCGTCGGCAGGGGCGCCGCGGCTGATCGCGATGGCGGCGCGGCCGTGCAGGCACACCGCGAGCCTGCGCGGGTCGTCGTGCAGGAGGTCGGCGGCCCCGGCGAAGAGGGCTTCCGCCCGGTCGTTGTCGGAGCCCAGGTAGGCGAGGCGGGCGAGGCTGAGCAGCGCGCCCGCCTCGGTGGGCCGGTCCCCCGTGGCGGCGGCCAGGTCGCGGGCGAGCGCGTGGTGCTCGGCGCTGCCCGCGAGGTCACCGGTCGACCCCGCGATCTCGGCGAGCGTCACGTGCAGGCCCGCGGCGAGTTCCGGTTGGCCCGCGTAGGCGAGGTCGAGCGCGGCCGTCGCCTCGGTGGAGGCCTCGCCGAACAGCCCGTTCGTGGCCAGCACCCTGGCGCGGACGGCCCGCAGCGCCACGGTGTCGGCGTACCGGGCGGCCTCGGTCAGGTCCGCCAGCGCCTCGGTGACGCGGGAGGCGTGCCCGAGGTGCTGGGCGCGCACGAGCAGGGCGTTGACCAGCACGTCGGCCTGGACGGGCGCGGAACGGGCCAGGTCGATCGCCTCGGTGCTCCACCGCACGGCGTCCACCAGGTTCGCGAGGTTGCCCGCGATGGCGGCCCGGCACGCCACGGCCTCGGCGTCGTCGGAGAGCAGGGTGGCCCGGTACGCGGCCTCGTACGCCTCGACGGCCCCGCTCACGTCACCCGCCTGCGCCAGCGCGGCGCCGCGGACGTTCAGCGCGACGCACGCCTGCCACGGCGGGGCCGCCGCGATGTGCGCCAGCGTCGCCCGCGCCTGTTCAGCGAACTCCGGGTGCCGTTGCGCGACCAGCGCCTCGCCGCGCGCCTCCTCCAGCCTGCCCACGACGATCAGCAGCCCGGTCCGCACGGTCCGCAGCAGCGCCTCGTCCCTCGGACCGGCGTCGACCAGCCCGAGTTCGGTGTCCGCCCAGGCGTCGTCCCACCGGCCCAGGTGGAGCAGGGTCTCCGCGCGGGACGCGAGCACGGTGGCCCGCAGGGCGGCGTCGGCCAGACCGAGGGCCTCGGTCAGCAGGGCGTGCGCCTGCGCGGCGTCCACGGTGAACACCAGGTTCAGCAGGGTGGTCACGCGCTCGGCCGGGGTGGTCGCGGCGTCGTACGCGGCGCGCAGCACGGTCTCGGCGCCCGCCAAGTCGCCGGACTGGAGCAGTCGAAGGCCCTCGTCCTTGAGGGCCGCGCAGGTCACCTGCGGCCCGCCAGCCGCTCGGTGAGTGTCGCCGTCGGCGAGCCGACCCTGGACCGCGCGCGGGCGACGATCGCGGCCCGTCGCGTGCGGGCGTCCGGGTCCGGTCCGGCCGCGGGAGAGGCGAAGTCGGGGGCGTACACGGTGAGCACGCGCTGCGCAGGCGGCAGCAGGAGCACGGTCGGGGGGACGGGCGCGCGACCGGTGACGCGGCCCAGGCCGTCGGTGTCGTCGAGCGCCACCTCGACCTGGCCGAAGCGCGCGGCCAGCGGAGGGCCGGATCGAGGGCCGGGGGAGACCGCGACCTCCAGGAAGGTCGAGCCCTGCCTCCGGACGAGTGACCACCGCGCGTCGGCCGCCGCGTCCACGACCCCCTGCGGCACCAACGCCCAGTCCACCGCGTCTGCTCCACTGAGGACGGTCACGCCCTCCGCCTGCTCGCCGCCGCCCGCCGCCAGCGCGAACGACGACCGGCTCGGCACGGCGGCCTCGGCGAGCACGACGCCGTAGTCCTCGGCCAGCGCGACGAGCCGCGCGGCGAGGGCGTCGACGGCGGGGTCGGCGGTGAACGGCCCGACTGCGGCCAGCGCCCGTTCGACGGCGTCCTCGGCGTCCAGCAGGTGCTCGACCGAGCCGGTCGCGACCGCCAGTTCGGCCCGCAGGAGAGCCGGGTCCAGCGCCGGGACGCCTGCCGTCGGGGAGGCGGGCCACCACGCGTCGGCCCAGCCCAGGTGGGCGACGACCCGGCACGCGTCGCGCACCCGCCAGTCGCCCTCCGCGGGCACGGTCACCTCGGCCGCGCCGCTCGTGATCGCCGCCGCGGCCGTCCCGTAGACCTCCCACAGCCAGTCGGCCGCCCGGTCGAGGTCGTGGATCCGGGCGCTCGGCACGGGGTCGTCGGCCAGGACGTCCCAGGCCAGCAGCGCTCCGCGCGCCTCGAGCAGCGCCGTCCGCTCGGCGTGCGCGGGCCAGGCGCCGACCAGCACCCCGGCCTCGGTGCGCTCGACCCTCATGACGGCCCCCCGGCGGACCGGCGTTCGAGCGCGGACCGCAGTCGGTCGCGCTGGTCGAGGACCACCGAGCGCAGCACGCCGTCGAGCACGTCCCACAGCTCGTCGGCCGTCACGGTGTCGTGCCGCAGCTCGCGGCCGTGCACCCGCACCCACAGCCGCCGCTGGTAGGCCTCGCGGACACCGTCCACATCGGCCCGGACGCCGTCCGGCATGGACGACGGCATCCGCAGGGCGCGGTGCACGTACGCCTCGCGGTCCCAGCGCAGCCGCAGCCGAGCGGTCGCCCCACCGGCCGGACCCGGTGGCCCGCCGACCAGCGCGACGGTCGCCTCCCAGCCCAGCGCCAGCACGACCCTGCCGGTCTCGTCTGCCAACTGCCACGGGCCCGCCGACCGGGAGATCTCCTGCCGCACCAACGCGGGCACGTCGTCCAGCGCGTCGCGCAGCGGGCTCGTCACCGCGCCGAACAGCCGTTCCACCACGGACCGGTCGAACGGCTTCGGCAGGTTCTGCTTGGCAGCGCCGTGCCCCAGGACCGGGCGCGCCGGGCGGTCGAGGTCGGTCAGGCCGCGCACCCGCGCCCCACCCGGCAGGTCCAGTTCGGCCGCGCTCCTGCTGCCCGCCGAGTCCGCGACCAGCGCGGCGAACAGGGCGCGGTCGGGGGTGGTCGCGCAGGTGGCGAGGAACGCCTCGGGCCGCGCGGGGCCCGGTTCGCGGCGCGGCACGGGCGGGTGGGCCCACGCGGTGTCGAGCAGCCGGGTCAGCTCGGCGTCGTGGCCGGTCACGAAGTCGCGGAGCCCGGCGAGCGTCGGGCCCTCCCGCCGGTGCGCCTCGGCGAGGACGGCGGCGGCCCGGCCCGCGACCGCGGCGGGGTCGAGGCGCGGGTCGCCGTGGGCGGAGGCCAGCTCGTAGCAGCGCTGGAAGTAGAGGTCCTGCGGGTTGCCGTCGGTGATGCCCGCCTTGCGGCGCTCCTTCTTCACCACCAGGAACCAGGCGGCCGTCGCCGCCAGCACGGGCCCGGCCTCGGTGATCCGGTCGCGCAGCGCGTCGACGTGCTCGATGCCGACGGCCCCGGCGGCGAACCGCGGGTTCTGCACCGGACGCAGCACGAGCGGGTCGAGGATGAGCTTCACCGTGCGGGCCAGCGGACGGCCCTCGGGGTTGCTCAGCGGCGCCACCGCGTCACCCAGCGCCGACCATGCCTGCGCGATGAGCAGCCCGCGCGGCAACGCCACCTCGGCGGGTTGTGCCTGCGTGCGGACGGTGCTCACCACCCGAGCCTAGTGTCACCGCACGGTTTCTGTGATCGGTAGGCGGAACCTCCGCCGCAAGCTCTCCCCACGACGGACGACGAGCCGGGGGAGCCACCCACATGTACCAGTCACCGCAGGACTACACACCGCAGGCCTTCAGCAAGGTCGCCCCCTACGAGATGCCCCGGCCGGTCCGCCGCCGTCGGAAGGCGCCCTTCCTGTTCCTGATCCCGCTGCTGTTCTTCGGCTTCATGTTCTTCGGCTTCTCCTACCTGGTGTCGCCCGATCCGGACATCGAGGTCAAGCCCGGTGTCGGCTTCGCCGCGGTGAACGGCCGCCAGGCGGTGCTGGTGCCCTACGAGCGGCACGGCTCGCGGGGCATGTTCCAGCTCATGGTGCGGGACATGTTCCAGGTGCGGCTCGCCGCGGCCGACCCGGCGACCGGCGAGGTGCTGTGGGACGTGCAGCTCTCCGACGAACTCATCTGGGACGCCCAGGTGCTGGCCGCGGGGGACCGGTACGCCTACCTCGCCACCGGGTCCGGGCTGGTGATCGTGGACCTGCACGACGGCGCGGTCGTCGCCCAGGGCTCCGAGATCGAAGGGATCGGCGGCTCCTACGTGGCCGCGCCGTCGGCCTACGGCTATGACGCCGCGAACCGGCGGGTGCTGGCGATGAACGCCACCGGCGCCGTGCTGGCGCTGCCGCTGGACGCGGTGGCCGCCACGCCGACCGACCAGGCCACCACGGCGGTCTGGATCGCGACGCTCTCGGCCAGGCCCAGCAGCTCCCCGGCCACGGCCAACAAGGCCGCGCTCGGCTCGGGTGACGTCGTCGAGGTCCGTCCCCGACCGGCCGGTGGGCCGGGCAGCGTCCTGGTCCGCGTCGGCGCCGACGGCGGCGAGACCCAACTCGGCGAGACCGCGTTCCACAACGCGTCCATCGTGCTCGACGGCGGGACGGCCGCCGGAGCGGCGGCGGGGCACGTGCTCGTCAAGCACAACCGCTCGGTGAACGACATCGGCACCGAACTCAGCTCGGTCTCGCTCACGACCGGCGCGGTCACCGGCTCGCTGGCCGTCGACTCCTCACCCCAGCGGGCGGTCACCAGGGCCGACGGCACCGCGGTCGTCGCGGCGGGTGACGTGCTCGCCACCGCGGGAGCGGACGGCCGGGTGGTCGCCGTGACCATCGGCGCGACCGACTTCCTCGGCAACCCCTCCTGACAACACTTTCGACACCAACGAGAAAGAGGAAAGAACCATGAAGGCCATCGCCTGGATCGTGCTCCTGGTCGGGCTCGTCTGCACCGCCCTGTTCGTCGCCACCGGCCTGACCGGTGAGGACCAGTTCTCCTGGCTCAACGGCTGGATGGCCGGGCCGATCATCCTGCTGTTCGTCGCGCCGATGCTGTTCTCCTTCGCGGGCAAGCTGGGCGGCGGGTTCGCCTCGCTCACCGGCGGCGTGCCCAAGGCGTTCTTCGGCGCCCCGATCGGCATGGGCACGGTCGTCGGTGTCGCCAGGACGGGTCTGAGCGTCAACGACCAGCCGCAGCTCGACATCCAGCTCGACGTCGACACCCCCGACGGCCGGTCCTTCCGCGGCACCGCCCGCCAGATCGTCGACCTCACCGAGATGGCCTCCGTGCAGCCCGGCGCTGTCCTGCCCGTGCGGTACCTGCCGGACGGCCGGGTCGCGCTGGCCACGGACGCCTCGCAGCACGAGCTCCAGGCCGCGCTCGACCACGTGCAACTGGCCAAGGGGCACATCACGCCGCAGCAGCTCCACATCGCTCGGAACGGCACCGAGACGCAGGCCGTCGTGCTGTCGATGGCGCCCACCGGCGAGGTCCGGCAGGGCCGGTCGGTCGTCGTGCTGGCCCTGCGGGTCACCAGGCCCGACCAGAGCATGTTCGACGTGACGCAGGAGAAGGCGTTGCCGCCTAACGCGATCCGCCACGTGCAGCCCGGCTCGGTGGTTCGGGTGATGTACCTGCCGCACGACGAGTCCGAGGTCGCGGTGCTGCTCTCACTGGTGTCGTGACCGCGGTGAGGCGCACGGGGCGACTACTCGCCGAGCTGGGTGAGGAACTCGATGTTGGTGCGGGTCTTGCGCAGGCCGTCGAGCAGGACCTCGATCGACTGGAGGGTGTCGCGGCTGTCGAGCGCGCGGCGCAGCTTCCTGGTGACGGCCAGCTCTTCCGGCGAGAGCAGCAGCTCTTCCTTGCGGGTGCCGGACTGCTCGACGTCGACGGCCGGGAAGACCCGCTTCCCGGCGATCCGGCGGTCGAGCTTCAGCTCGGCGTTGCCGGTGCCCTTGTACTCCTCGAAGATCAGCGTGTCGCCCGCCGACCCCGTCTCCACCAGCGCGGTGGCGAAGATGGTCAGCGAGCCGCCGTCCTCGATGTTGCGGGCGGCGCCGAGGAACTTCTTGGGTGGCAGCAGGGCGCTGGAGTCCACGCCACCGGACAGGATCCGGCCGGACGCGGGCGCGGCCAGGTTGTAGGCCCGGCCGAGCCGGGTGAGGGAATCCAGCAGCACCACCACGTCCCGGCCGTCCTCGACCAGGCGCTTGGCCCGCTCGATCGCCAGTTCGGCGATGGCGACGTGGTCGGCGGGGGACTGGTCGAACGTGGAGGCGATGATCTCGCCGGGCACCGAGCGGCGCATGTCCGTGACCTCCTCCGGGCGTTCGCCGACCAGGACGACCATCAGGTGGCACTCGGGGTTGTTCTTGCCGATCGCGTGCGCGATGGCTTGCAGGACAGAGGTCTTGCCCGCTTTCGGCGGGGCGACGACCAGCGCGCGCTGGCCCTTGCCGACCGGCATCAGCAGGTCGATCACGCGGGTCGTCAGGACGTTCGGCGCGGTCTCCAGCCGGAGCCGCTCGTTCGGGTGGATCGGCACCAGGTCGGTGAAGTCCTTGCGGGACGGCGACTTCAGCGGGTCGACGCCGTTCACGCTGTCCACCCTGGCCAGTTGGAGCGACCTCTGCCGCTTGTCGTCGCGGGGGGTGCGGGCCGCACCGGTCACGAGGTCACCGCGCCGCAGGCCGTGCTTGTGCGCGATCTGCGTCGAGATGACGGCGTCCCTCGGGCCGGGCAGGTAGCCGGACGTGCGCAGGAACGTCGAGTTCCCCCGCACGTCGACGACGCCGGACACGGGGACGAGCTGTTCGACCACCACGGGGTCGGGGTTTCGGAGCAGGGTTGAGCTGGTCATGGGAGAAGTCCTTTCCGGACGGGGATGCCGCGACAGGGCGCGGGTTCGGGTACCGCGACGGAACTCGCGGTGATGAGGTGAAAGCGCCTGCCGCGTGCGGTCGTCATCAGGAGAACCGGGCCCGGGGCCTTCGGGGAGTTCTGCGGGAGGCTGCGCCATCGTCCGCGGAGATCGTGACCAATGGTAGGCCAGGATTCGCTGCTTGGCAACAGGTCTCCCGGCGAGCGCCGGGAGACCTGTGTCACCACCCTAGTCGGTGCCGCGGTGCGCGGGCCGCCTGCCGTGCGGCTGCCGCGGCGCGTCGCGGTGCGGCACGGGCGGGATCGGCACCGTGAGGTCCTTGCCCGCCTCCACCACGATCGGTTCACCGTGGTGCTTCGTCCGGAACGGGCCGCCGGACACGATCCGATAGGTCACCGACTCGCGGCCGATCTCCACCGACAGCCGGGTCCCGCGCACGAACATGCGGAACGCCAAACGGTTCAGCGCGGGCGGGAGGCGCGGCGCGAACGTCACGTGCCCGTCGTGGTCGCGCATCCCGCCGAACCCGGCCACGACCCCGTTCCACGCGCCCGCGAGCGACGCCATGTGCAGTCCGTTGTGGACGTTGTCGTGCAGGTCGTGCAGGTCCGTGAACGCCGCCTCGGCCAGGTAGTCGTAGGCGAGGTCCAGGTGGCCGACCTCGGCTGCCAGCACCGCCTGCGTGCTCGCCGACAGCGAGGAGTCCCGCACCGTCCTGGCCTCGTAGTAGGCGAAGTTGCGCGCCTTCTGCTCCGGGGTGAACGCGTCGCCGCGCAGGTGCATGGCGAGCACCAGGTCCGCCTGCTTCACCACCTGCGCCCGGTACAGGCCGAAGTACGGGTAGTGCAGCAGCAGCGGGTACTTCTCCGGCGGGGTCGCGCCGAAGTCCCACTCCGCGTGCTCGGTGAAGTCCTCCGACTGCTGGTGCACACCGAGCAGCTCGTCGAACGGCAGCACCACGTGCTCGGCCGCGTCGCGCCAGTCCGCGACCTCCTCGACGTCCACCGCGAGCCGTTCGGCCACCTCGGGGTGCCGTTCGCACGCGGCGATGGCGGCACGCAGGTTCCGCTGCGCGATCAGGTTGGTGTAGACGTTGTTGTCCACGATGGCGCTGTACTCGTCCGGGCCGGTCACGCCGTCGACGCGGAACCCGCCGTGCTGGTCGTGGTGCCCGAGCGACAGCCACAGCCTGGCCGTCTCCACGAGCAGCTCGACGCCCGACTCGCGCTCGAACTCCCGGTCGTCGGTCGCGTCGACGTACTGGGCGGTGGCGTAGGCGACGTCACCGGAGACGTGCATGGCCGCCGTGCCCGCGGGCCAGTACGCCGAGCACTCGGCGCCGTTGATCGACCGCCACGGGAACGCCGCGCCCCGCAGCCCCAGCACCTCCGCCCGTTCCTTGGCCTTGTGCAGGGTGGAGTGCCGCCACCGCAACGCGTCCCGCGCCGCCTCGGGCACCGTGTAGGTGAGCACCGGCAGCACGAACGTCTCGGTGTCCCAGAACGCGTGCCCGTCGTAGCCGGGCCCGGTGAGGCCCTTCCCCGGTATGGCGCGGGACTCACCGCGGGCGCCCGCCTGGATGATGTGGAACAGCGCGAACCGCACGGCCTGTTGGAGGCCCTCGTCGCCGTCCACGTGGATGTCCGCGACGTCCCAGAAGTCGTCCAGGAAGCGCCGCTGCTCCTCCAGCAGGCCCTCCCAGCCGGTCTGGAGCCCACCCGCCAGCGCGGCCTCCACCTGCGCGCGCAGGGCGGGCACCGACCGCTGCCCCGACCAGCCGTAGCCGAGGTACTTGGTCAACCGCAGCGTCTGCCCGGCCTTCATGTCCACGGCCGCGGTGAACCGGGCGAGGTGGTCCTCGACGTGGACGCCGGTGCGCATCCCGTCGTCCACCTCGATCTCGTGGTCCATCGCCGCGGCCATCCGCAGCCCGGACTTGCGCGCGTGGTGCACCAGGACGGCCCGGTTCTTCTCCGCGAACGCGAAGTCCGCCACCAGCGGGTCCTCCAGGGCGACGGCCACGCGCGGGTCGCTCTCGCCGCGCTCGACCGGCTCGTTGGCCAGCAGGTCGGACTGCACGACCAGTTGCGTGTCCTCGGCCACCTCGACCTCGTAGCGCACGGCCGCGACCGCGCGCTGGGTGAACGACACCAGCCGCTCGCTGCGCACCACCACGCGCTTGCCGGTCGGCGACACCCACTCGGTGCGCCTGCGCAGCGTCCCCGTCCGGAAGTCCAGCACCCGCTCGTGCTCCACGGCCCGCCCGTACCGCATGTCCAGCGGCTCGTCCTCGACCAGCAGCCGGATGATCTTGCCGTCGGTCACGTTGACGACCGTCTGGCCCGCCTCCGGGTACCCGTACCCCGCCTCGCCGTAGGGCAGCGGGTGCTCCTCGTAGAAGCCGTTCAGGTACGTGCCGGGCAGCCCGCGCGGCTCACCCTCGTCCAGCGTGCCGCGCAGCCCGATGTGCCCGTTGGACAGGGCGAACGTCGACTCGGTCCGCCGCAGCTCGCCGACCGCCAGCCCGGACCAGCGCAACCGCCACGGCTCGACCACGTAGCCGCTCACCGGCGCCCGCCAAGGAGGTCGGCGAGGTCGTCCACGACCACGTCCGCGCCGTGCTGGACCAGCGCGTCGGCCTGGTTGCCCCGGTTCACGCCCACGACGTGCCTGAACGCGCCCGCCCGGCCCGCCTGCACGCCCGCCAGCGCGTCCTCGAACACGGCGGCCGACGCGGGCGCGACCCCGAGCGCCTCGGCAGCGGCCAGGAAGGAGTCCGGGGCGGGCTTGCCCCTGAGCCCGTCCCGCGCGAGCACGACCCCGTCGATCCGGACGTCCACGAACGCCGACAGGCCCGCCTTCTCCAGCACCAGCTCGCCGTTGGCGGACGCGGTCACGACGCCGATCGGCAGACCCGCCTCCCGCACGGCCTCCAGGTACCGCACCGAACCGGGGTACGGCGTGACCCCGTCACGGGCGATGATCGACTCCAGCAGCCGGTTCTTCAGGTTCCCGACGGCGTGGACGCTCCCGTGGCCGGGCTCGTCGTCCGGTTCGCCCTTCGGCAGGTCGACCTGCCGCGACTCCAGGAACTCCCGCACCCCTTCGTACCGGGGCCGGCCGTCGACGAACCGCAGGTAGTCGGACTCCGTGAACGGCGAGAACCCGGCCCCGTCCCGTTCGCGCAGGAAGTCGTCGAACGTCTTCTTCCACGCCCGCTGGTGCACAGCGGCGGTGCTGGTCAACACCCCGTCCAGGTCGAACAGCACGGCGGTGATGCCCGCGGGCAACCCGACGGCCCCCGCGCCCTGCTCGCTCACGACCCCGGCAACCTTCGCCGTGACGACCTCGCGCCCACTCGTCACTCCCGCGCCCCTCCGTCGAAAGATGGTCCGACCGGACTACCCGGACCGCTCCAGGTTGAACCACGGCGGGGGAGCGCGCCATCTCAGCAGACCGGACCGAGTTCGACGCCACCCAGCCGGTCCCGGCGCTCGTCGGGGTCGAAATCGCCCACCAGACCGCACAACGAGCGGGCCCACCCGTCCGGTTCCACCCCCAGCAGGACGATCGCGCCGTCCTGCCGCACGGCCACCGCCGAACCCGGCCCCACCCCGACGACACCGGAGGCGACCTCGAACGGGTTGACCGGCACCAGTGAGTGGTCGTCGAACTCGCCGATCAGCGCACCTCCTCGCCGGTCCCACACCAGCAGGCGCGTCCCGCCCGAGTAGTCGCGGCTGGGCAGCACCTGCTGGAGGACGACGTCACCCCGCGCGGCGAAGGAGAGGACGCTGCCCGCGACCCCGCTGCCCGCGCCACCCCGCAGCGGCGTCCGCTGCCCGGTGGTCATGTCGACCACCTCGTCGTCGAGCGCCACGAACCGGCCGTCGTCGCTGACCGCGATGCCGGTGGGCGCGGCCTCCACCCTGCTCTCACCGACAGGCGCCCCGCTCGACGTCCAGCTCGTCAGACGACCGCCGCCGCTCTGGTCGGCCACCAGCACCGCCCCGGCCCCGCCGGGTGGCGTCCCGATGAGCCCCGCGCCGATGTCCTCGGACACCCGGCGCGTCCCGTCCGGCAGCACGGCGGTGAGCGCGCCCGCCGCGTCGACGACCGTGACGACACCACCGACCTGACCGGTGAACGCCTTGGCGACGTCGACCGGATCACCGCTCGCAGGCTCGGATCCGAGCACGTGGAAGGACTCCGAGTCGCGCACCACGACCTCGCCGCCGGACCGGATCGCGAACCGCCTGCCGTCGGGGCTGAACGCGGCGACCGGCGGGCTGAACGTCCCGGCGAACGCCTCGGTCGTCGGGAACGTCCCGACCTGGCCGCGCTCGTCCACCCGCCACAGCTCGACCACCCCGGTCCTGACCACCAGCAGCCGACGCCCGTCCGGACTCGGCAGGAGCTGCGGCGCGTCCCCCGCCACGGGACCCGCCAGGACGTCGGACCTCAGGTCGGCCCGCGTCCGCAGGGTGAGCACGTTGCCGTGGACGTCCACGGCGGCGGCCACCGCACCGTCGTCGGACACCACGACACCGACGACCACGTCCGGCAGTTCCGCGAGCACCTCGACCGGCGTGGATCCCGCGTCCAGCAGGGAGATCCGCCCGTCGTCGTCCCCGCGAACGATCGACCGCCCGTCACGCGACGTGGCGGTCGTACTCCCCGGCGCCTGCTCGGACGGCGGCGCCGGACTGCTGGACAGCCGCGTCCGCGTCGCGACGTCCCACACCTCCACCGTGTCGGCGGTGCTCACGGACACCGTCGCGCCGTCGTCACCGAACCGCAGCGCGGGCCCCAACCGATCGGAGTTGCCGGGCGCCTCACCGAGCGCTCCCAGCTCACGCCCGCTCGCCACCTCCCACAACCGCACACCACCCGTCCAGCGCGCACCGACCGCCAGCACAGCACCATCCGGACTGAGCGCGACCGTTCCGGGCAACCCGGTGTCGACCTTCCGCCCAGCACCCCCGGCGGTGAGCGCGGGCTCCTGCACCAGGTGGCGCACGTGGTGCCGATTCCGGTCCAGCGCCCGCAGAACCCCTTGCCGCGCCTGCTCCGCGGCCGGGTCCAACCGGTAAGCGGCGAGCGCCAACCGCGCGGACAGCACCGGATCCCGATCAGCCAACGCGTCCGCCTCGGCCGCGAACGCCCGAACACTGGCCGCGGTGGCCTGCCGCACCGCCTCATCCCGCTGCCGCACGGCGAACACCCCGAGCAGCGCGGACACCACCAACAACACCACGAGCGCCACGACAGCCGCCGCCCGAACCCGATTCGCCCTCCGATGCCGAACGATGTCGACGCTGTCCAACTCATCGGGCGGAACACCGTGCACCGGCGACGCCACCTTGCACACCACAGCCCGGAACACCGCGTTACGCAGCGACAACTGCACCCCACGCCGAGCCCCGTCCAACCGCACCCACAACGGCTCGTCGACGAACCACCCGCTCAACTGCCGGGGCAACGCGGTGGTGACCGCCCAATCAAAGTCGCGGGAAACCCCGTCCCACGCCACATCCCCGTCGGTCACCACGATCAGGAACGAAGAAGGATCACTGCGCTCCCGCCGGAACAAGACTTCTTTGGCCACCCACTCCGACGCCGCCGACTCACGAGACGCGACGAGCAGGAAGAACCGCGACCCACTCAACCCCTGCGTGATCGCAGTCCACAGATGCGGATTGGCAGCAAGACTCGTGTCATCCCGAAACACCCGCAACGCCCGCACCTGGAACCACCGCTTGGCCAACCGGTGCAACCCCTGCTGAAGCGCCACAGCCACCGGCCGATCAGCCAGATGACTGTAGGAGATGAACACATCATGCCCAGACGCCGAGGAAGCCACAACGATCCCTCCGAAGACCCCTACAGTCTCCGCCCACCCAGCACACCAGCCAAGCACCTACACAGCGAGCACAGCCTTCCCCCACACGCCACTAGACCAAAAGCACGCAACGTTCCCCGCCAGCAGGATTCTCTTTCCCTTCTTCCCCCTACCTTCCCCCGCACGCAACGCAACCGAACGCCCGCAACCACTCCGCCACACACCCCCTCCGCCGCCCCGATCCGAAGCGCCCTCATCGTTGATCTTGGTTTGTCAAGGCATCTTTCCCGCCTTGACAAACCAAGATCAACGATCGAGACAATCGCGCGAGCGGGGTGGCGGAGGCCCCCCAACCCCCAACGCGCCCATCTCCACCCGTCGCCCCACCCGCAGCACCTCGATCATCACATCGTGCCGATGCCGCCCAACCCGATCACGGCCACCTCACGACAAACCTCCGGTGAACAGCGCCGCCACGTCGCCGAGTCCGCCGATGTGCGCGCGGAAGTGGTCACCAGGCGCCACCGGCACCATCGGCCCGAGCGCGCCGGACAGCACGACCTCACCGGCCCGCAGCGGTCGGCCCCGGTCGCGGGCGGTCGTCGCCAGCCAGGCGACGGCGAGCAGCGGGTCGCCGAGGCAGTCGGCGCCCGTCCCCTTGGACACGATCTCGTCGCCGCGGCTCATGGTCATGGCGCACGACACCAGGTCCAGGCCGTCCAGCGGCACGGGGTCGGGGCCGAGCACGAACAGCCCGGACGAGGCGTTGTCGGCGACGGTGTCGACGATGCCGATGTCCCAGCCCGCGATCCGGCTGTCCACGACCTCCAGCGCGGCGACCACGTGCCCGGTCGCGGCGGCGACCTCCACCGGCCCGATCACGTCGTCGATGAGGTCGTGGGCCAGCACGAACGCGATCTCCGCCTCGATCTTCGGCTGGAGCAGGCGGGTGATGTCGACGGGGACGCCGTCGGGGCACACCATGTCGTCCAGCAGGAAGCCGAAGTCGGGCTGGTCGACGCCGAGCTGCTTCCGCACGGCGGGGTTGGTGAGCCCGATCTTGCGCCCGACGACCACCGAGCCGGTCGCGACCCGCTCGGACACCCACGTCGACTGGACCGCGTACGCCGCGGTCACGTCACCGACGGGCAGCAGGTCGCGGACCGGGGGACAGGGGCGGTGACCCGCCCGCGCCGACGCCAGCCGGAGGTAGGCCTCGGTCGCGGTCACGTCAGCGCACCTCGAAACTCGTGCCGATGCCCATCCCGGTGATCCACTCCGGGACGGGCTCGTAACTGGTCCACCGCAGGGGTTCTCCGACGGCGGCCTGGCCGATCAGCCACGCGCGGACCTCGTGCCCGCCGCTGCCGGCGTTGTCCTCCAGCGCCGCGTCGCCCAGCGCCGTGATCGGCGTCGAGTCCGCCGCTTCGAGCTGCTTGAGGAACCAGTCGTCCCACTCGGCGTTGACGCGGGCGTTCGGGTTGCCGCCCATCGCCCGCACGCGCGGCTCCCGCGCGGCGGCGAACGCGTGCACGTCCTTGCGGCCGTGGATGACCGACGCGCGCTTCTCGCCGTCCACCTCGCGCGGATCGTTGGACGGCAGCCAGTGCGACAGCCCGCCGCTGGCCACGACCAGCACCCGCCCGTCGAACGCCGACGAGCGGATCGCCTCGCCCAGCGCCACCCCGAGCCGCACGCAGCGCTCCATGCTCGGCAGCGGCGGCGCGGCCGTGTTGACCACCAGCGGCACCAGGGGGATCGGCGAGCCGCCGGACACCATGTCGTAGCTCTGCACCACGCCGTGGTCGACCGTGAGGGAGTACGACAGGGACAGGTCGAACCCGTCGTCCGCGAGCCCGTCGCGGATCGACCACGCGAGCTGCGAGGCCACCGGCAGCGGGCCGGAACGGCTGTCGAAGTCGCCGAAGCCGATGGCCTCCTCCACGCCCAGCACGAACGGCGGCATCACGTCGTAGAAGTTGGCGTGGAAGTGGTCCGGCCCGATGACGACGATCGCGTCGGGGGCCAGTTCCGCCACGGCCCGCGCCACCCGCTCGGTGTCGGCCAGGAACGTGCCGCCGGGCTGCGACGCGTCGGTCGGCGGGGTCATGGTGGCGAAGGGGGAGTGGGACATGCCCACGAAGCCGATGATCTCGCTCATGACGGGTCCACCGCGAGGACGAGGAAGTCGTGGTGGACGCGCAGGTACTCCGCCGGCTTCTCCCACTGCGGCCAGTGCCCGGCGTCGGCGATCACGTGCAGCCGTGCGTCCGGCAGCCACTCCAGCAGCATGTCCGCCTCGTCGAGCCCGCCCGTGGGGTCGTGCTCGGTCCACAGCAGCAACGTCGGTGCGGTCACCTTGCCGACCCACGACGGGTCCCAGGCGAAGTCCTTGCGCACCACCGGATCCTGGAGGACCAGCGTGTTCTCGATGGCCTGGGTGAAACCGGGGCGGCTGTACACCGCGCGCCGCAGGTTCACCAGCTCGTCGGTCACCATCTCCTTGTGGTGGAACAGGAACTCGACGCGGCGGCGCACGGTCTCGTCGCTCGGGTCCTGCACCGCGGCCCTGGTGCTGTCGCGCATCCGCTCCATCACCGTGGGCTTGTTGGCGATGTTCCCCGGCGTGTTCAGCACGAGCCTGTCGACCCGCTCCGGGTGGTGCGCCGCCGTCCACGCCACGACCCAGCCGCCCAGCGACTCGCCGGACAGGTGCGCGGAGTCGATGCCGAGCGCGTCCATCAGGCCGAGCAGGTGCGCGGACAGCACGTCGATCGTGTACGGGAAGTCCGGCAGGTCCGACCAGCCGTGGCCGACCATGTCGTAGGCGGTGACGCGGAACTGGGTCGCCAGCCCCGCGATGTCGCGGGCGT
This sequence comes from Umezawaea endophytica, assembly GCF_025061645.1. Taxonomy (GTDB): domain Bacteria; phylum Actinomycetota; class Actinomycetes; order Mycobacteriales; family Pseudonocardiaceae; genus Umezawaea; species Umezawaea endophytica. The sequence goes on from NZ_JANYMP010000004.1 coordinate 442,900, forward strand.
AGGCCTCCAGGTGACCGCCGGTCCCGTGCAGCAGGACCAGGTCCGGCCCGGACCCGGCCTGGAGCACCCTCGTGCGGACGCCGTCGACGTGCACGTGGCGGAGCTGGTGGTCGACGTCGGCCAGCTCACCCCAGACGCTGATGTGCTCGGGCAGGGCGCTCATGAGGTCTCCTCCTTGAAGCGGGCGCGGGCCTCCGCGAGGGTCGCCAGGCCCGCGCTCTGCCGCCGTCCGACGCCGAGTGCGTTGAGCAGTCGGGAGTTCTCGATGGTCAGGAACTCGACCGGGTGTTCGGTGGAGTCGTTGTAGTGCCGGTGCCAGGTCCACGGCGGCGTGTAGACGAAGTCGCCGGTGGACCAGCTCTCGGTCTCGTCCTCGACCTCGCTGTGCCCGTCGCCGGAGATGACGTAGTGCACCGTCTCGTGGTGGTGGCGCTGCATGTCGGACGTGAGGCCCGGCGGGATGGTCTGGCGGAAGATCTCGAACGTCGCGGTCGGCAGCTTCCCCGCGATGGACAGCGTCGTCGGGTTGTGGACCTGCGCGGCGGGCAGCGTCTCCAGTTCCGCCGCCCGCACGACCACCGGCCGCAGCGTGCTCGGCCGCACCGTGTCGGCGATGGCGCCGAGGAACTCGGCCATGCTGAAGTCCGGTCCGGACTGGGCCATCAGATCGTCTCCGTTCGTCCGCCGTCGACCGCCAGGACGGTCCCGTTCACGTAGCTCGCCGCGTCCGACGCCAGGAACGCCACGGCGGCCCCGACCTCCTCGGGTTCACCGGCCCGGCCCGCCGGGATGCCCGCCGAGTCCTCGGCCGCCAGGTCGGCGTACTCGCGGCCCGCCGCCTTGGCGCGGTTGCCGAGGACCTGCGCCCGGCGTTCGGTCGCGGTGGCGCCGGGCGCCACGCAGTTCACCGTCACGCCGCGGTCGGCGTGCTCGCGGGAGAGCAGCTTCGCGGCCGCGGTGACCCCCGAGCGCAGCACCACGGACGTGGCCAGGTCGGGCTGCGGCTGCCGCACGGCCGACGACGTCACGAACACCACCCGGCCGAAGCCGCGCTCGGCCATGCGGGGCAGCGCGAGCCTGGCCAGGCGCAGCGGGCCGAGCAGGAGCAGCTCGAACGCCTTCTGCCACTGCTCGTCGCCGACGTCGAGGATCCGGCCGGGCGGCGGGCCGCCCGCGTTGAGCACGAGGACGTCGAGCGCGCCGAACCGGCTCTCCACCTCGGCCAGCGCGGCCTTCGCGGCGTCCGGTTCGGACACGTCGTTCACGAGCGCGTGCACGGTGGCGCCGGTGCGGTCCCGCAACCGGGCCGCGGCGGTGTCGAGCACGTCCGCCCGACGTCCGGTGATGACGACCTGGTGGCCCGCGCGGGCCAGGTGCTCGGCCGTGGCGTGGCCGATGCCCGCGGCCCCGCCACCCACGAGAGCGGTCCGAGTGCTGATGATTTCCTCCTGGGTCGATCGTCGCGACTGGGGTTAGCCTGACCCGTGTGAACTCGGGGAGCCAATGATGAGTCCCGCTGAGCGGGACGGCAGTTCGGAGGGGACGGGCGGGCTGGACCGGGCCGCCGCCATCCTCGGCGCGTTCGACGCCACGCACCGGGAGCTGACGCTCGCCGCGCTGGTCGCCCGCTGCGGCCTGCCGCGCTCGACCACCCACCGCACCGCCGACCGGATGATCAGGCTCGGCTGGCTGGACAAGCCCAAGGACCGGTACCGGATCGGCAACCGGCTGTTCGAGCTGTCCGGCCTGGCGCCGATCCGGCACGAGCTGCGCGAGGCCGTGCTGCCGTTCCTCCAGGACCTGTACAACGCGACCAGGACGACCGTGCAGCTCGGCGTGCTCAAGGAGGCGCAGGTGCTGGTCGTGGAGAAGATCACCGGCCACCAGCCGATGCCGATGCTCTCGCAGGTCGGCGGCACGATCCCGGCGCACTGCTCCGGCCTCGGCCGGGCGATCCTGGCCTACTCCGACCCGGCCGTCGTCTCGGAGGTGCTGGCCGCCGGGCTGGTGCCGCGCACGCCCCGCACGCTCACCACCGAGGTCGCCGTCCTGCGCGAGCTGGCCGCGATCCCGCACCGGGGCTGGGCGGTCGACCGCGAGGAGGGCAACATCGGGGTGAACTGCGTGGCCGCGCCGGTCTTCGGACCGCTCGGCGACGTCGTGGCGGCGCTGTCGGTCACCGGGCCGACGGCGCTCGTGCGGGCGGACCGGATCGGGCCCGCGGTGAGGCTGGCCGCGGCGGCGGCGTCACGGGCGTACGCCACCCGTCGATGAGGAAAGAGTCCCGGTGAGCGGGACTCGGGTTTGGCGGATCGCGGCGTCCGCCCCCAGGCTGTGACCGCTGACACTCCGACCACCACGAATGGAGACTCCGGTGACCCTGGGCGGCGGCTACATGCTCCCCTCTCGCGAAGGCCACGCCATCGCGGCGATCGGGCTCGGCATCACGGTCAAGACGGACGGGAAGTCCACGCGGGACGCCTACTCGATGTTCGAGTACACCGTCCCGCCGGAGACCAACGGTCCCCCTCCGCACCTGCACACCCGTGAGGACGAGTCGTTCATCTGCCTCGCGGGCAAGATGGACGTCACGCTCGGCGGCGAGGAGTTCACGATCGGGCACGGCGACTTCCTGTTCCTGCCGCGCGACGTCGTGCACGCGTTCCGCAACCCGTACGCCGAGGAGACGCGGGTGGTGTCCGTCGTGTCGCCCGCGGGGCTGGAGCGGTACTACCAGGCGCTCGCCGACATGCCGCCCGGTCCCAAGGACATGACCCTGATGAAGTCGATCATGGAAGACTTCGGCATCGAGCTCCAGATCCCGTCGGAGGCCCAGTAGCCATGCGGATCGCCGTCATCGGTGCCGGCGTCGCCGGCCTCACCACCGCCAAGGTCCTGCTCCAGGCCGGTCACGACGTGGCCGTGTTCGACAAGGCGCCCGACGTCGGCGGCGTGTGGAGCGCGACCCGCCGCTACCCCGGCGTGACGACGCAGAGCTCGAAGGCCCAGTACTCGCTGTCGGACTTCCCGATGCCGAAGGACTACCCCGAGTGGCCGAACGGGAAGCAGGTCCAGGAGTACTTCGCGGCCTACGCCACCGAGTACGGCGTCGACCGCGTGCTGCGGCTCAACACCGAGGTCACCAGCGCGCGGCGCGGCGTCGACGGCCGGTGGACCGTGGCGACCACGGTGGGCACCGAGGTGTTCGACCGGCTCGTCGTCGCCAACGGCGTGTTCTGCGAGCCGCTGGTCCCGGCCTACCCCGGCGTCGAGGAGTTCACCGCGGCGGGCGGGAAGCTGCTCGCGGGCACGGACTTCCACGACGCCGAGGAGGCGCGGGACAAGCACGTGCTGGTCGTCGGCTACGGCAAGTCGGCGTGCGACGTGACCGTGCCGGTCAGCGAGGTCGCGGCCAGCACGGACGTGATCGCCCGCCAGTTGCTGTGGAAGGTGCCGCGCAAGATCGCGGGCGTGGTGAACTTCAAGATGCTGCTGCTCACCAGGATGGGTGAGGCGCTGTTCCGCTACCTGCGGCTGCGCGGCGTGGAGAAGTTCCTGCACGGTCCGGGCAACGGCCTGCGCCGGAGCATGCTCAACTCCGTCGGCTCGGTGTCGGTCCGCCAGTACGGGCTCAAGAAGCTCGACCTGGTGCCGTCCGGGCACATGGAGGACATCGTCAAGGGCGCGATCGGCCTCGCGACCGAGGGGTTCTTCGAGGGCGTCGAGGCCGGCCGCATCACCGTGCGCCGCGACCGCACGATCACCCGGCTGTTCGCACGCGACGGCAAGCCGTTCGCCGAGCTGAGCGACGGCGCGGAACTGCCCGCCGACCTGGTCGTCTGCGCGACCGGGTTCACCCAGGGCGTGCCGTTCCTGGCCGACGACGTGCGGCGGAAGCTGTTCGACGAGAGCGGCAACTTCATGCTGTACCGGCAGATCCTGCCCCTCGGCGTGCCCGGCCTGTACTTCAACGGCTACAACTCGTCGTTCTTCAGCCCGTTGAACGCCGAGATGGCGGCGGTCTGGATCGCCGCCGACATCGCGGGCTCCGTGTCGCTGCCGGACCACGACTCCATGCGACGGGCGGTCGTGGACCAGTTGGCGTTCATGGACACCGCCACCGACCGGCACCACTGCCGCGGCACGAAGATCATCCCGTTCTCGATGCACAACGTGGACGAGGTGCTCGGCGACCTCGACCTGGACATCAAGGCCCGCGTCCGGGCGTCGCACTGGCTCAACCCGATCGACCCGGCCGCCTACCGGGGCGTCACCCCGGCGCTGCTGGCCAGGCTCGCGGCCGCCGAGCCCGCACCGACGGCGCAGGTGGTGCGGTTGAGCCCGGTCGTCGAGGAGTCTGAGCGCAACGTCGCAGGTTGACGACGTAGAGTCACCTCCGTGAAGGGGGTGGCCGTGGTCGGCTCGGTGCGTGCGGTGGTGGTCGGTGCGGTGCTGTGCGTCGCCGGGCTCGCGGTGGCGTGCACCGCCGCCCCGACGGCCGCCCCGACCTCCACACCCCCGTCCTCGTCGACCTCGCCTTCCTCGTCGTCGGTCCCGGCGTCCTCGTCGGAGCCACCGCCGGTGCCGTCCGCCGTCTCCGTCGCGCCGACCCCGGACGGCGGACCGCTCGACGACTACCTGGCAGGCATGGCGGGGCAGCAGCAGTTCCGCGGGGCGGTCGAGGTGCGGCGGGGCGCGGACGTGCTGCTGCGCAAGGGGTACGGGCCCGCGGACGTCGAAGCGGGCATCCCGATCACCCCGGACACCAGGTTCGAGGTCGGGTCGATCACCAAGCAGTTCACGGCGGTCGCCGTGCTGCGGCTCCAGGAGCAGGGCAAGCTGCGGGTCACCGAACCGGTCTGCACCTACCTGCCCGGCTGCCCGGCCGGGTGGACGGCGATCACCGTGGAACAACTGCTGGTCCACACGTCCGGGCTGTACAACTACACCTCGGCCCCCGAGGAGGAGGCCGCGGCGTTCCAGAACCGGCAGGTGGCGCCGTCGGAGCTGATCTCCTACGTGGCGGGCAAACCGCTCGACTTCCCGCCGGGGACGCAGTGGCGGTACAGCAACTCCGGGTACGTGGTGCTCGGCGCGCTGATCGAGCGGCTGTCCGGAATGGACTACGGGACGTTCCTGCGGCGGCAGATGTTCGACGCGCTCGGCATGCGCGACACCCGCTACGACGGCGGGATCCCGCCGCGCGCCAAGGGGTACACGGACTGGACGACCCCCGGCGAGGACCACCCGTCGCTGTACTACGCCGCGGGCGGGCTGGTGTCCACGACCGGCGACCTGGCGAAGTGGAACGCCTTCCTCCTCGGCGGGAAGCCCGCGGTCCTCAACGCCGACTCGTTGGCGTCGATGACGGTCGTGCGCGCCCAGGTGCCCGGCACATCGATCGGCTACGGGTACGGCATCGAGGTCCACGACAGCGGCCCGGCCCCCACCTACTACCACGGCGGGCTCGTCACGGGCTTCCGCTGCGCCAACAGCATCCGCCCGTCGACCGGCCTGTCGATCACGGTGCTGACCAACGACACCTGGATCGACCCCGCCGCCGTGGCGTCCCGGCTCGCCGAACTCGCCGACAGCCTCTGACCCGCCGCCCCCGAGGGGTCCTCCTCCGAAGGGGCGCCGACAGAGGAGGACCCCGGCGGGTCGGCCGGGTGGCCGACCATCCTGCCTGGGGGGCGAGGATGTGAGGACCCCACCCGACACCCCACAGCGCCGACGTCACCGTTGCCGACGACCGGCCCGGCACGGCTCTCCCCGCCCCGGCCCCGCCACCCGGCAGGTGGTGCCCTCACCCAGTAGGCGTTCCACGCCTGTTCCATCCCGTTCCACCGGATCGGGCGGGGCCGGCGGACGGGATTGGCGGACGGTGTTCGGCCGCGGACCGGCCGGGCGGGACGGGGGCTCGCGGCCCGGTGGCCGCCTCGCGGCGGAGACCCGCGGTTCGCGGGTCGAGTTCCCGCGGAGGTTCGGGTCGCGGCGGGGGCTCGCGGCTCGGGCGGTCGAGTCCCTGCCTGCCGCTCGCGGTTCGGTGGCCGCGTTGCCGCCGGTCGCCCGTGGGTCTCCCGCCGCGCGTCCCCGGTCCCGTGCGGCCGACCGCGTGACTCCGTGCGCTCCTTCCGCCGACGACCGGAACTCGATTTCCATTCACCACCCCCTTGACATTTCGCATTGGTCTAGTCCAGTTTTGTTTCTGCTGACCCCGTCAGTCGCCTCCACGTCCGAATGCCGCCTTTGGTCGAGGAGGTGGGTTCTGTGCACCCGGCATGTTCGGAGGACCGATAAATGAAGATCATCGGGCGGATTCTCGTTGCCGTGGCGGTCGCGACGTCGACCGTCGGACTGGCTCCCGTGGCGAATGCCGCGGTGGATCCCGTTCTTTCCGCTCCCTACCTCTACCAGTGGGACAGTCCGCCGAATCCGGTGAGCGTGATGAACGCGACGGGCGTCAAGTCGTTCACGCTCGCGTTCGTCCTGAGCAACGGGAACTGCAACCCGGCGTGGGACGGGAACCGGTCGTTGACCGGTGCCGACATCACCCGCGTCAACCAGATCCGGGCCGCGGGCGGTGACGCGCTGCCGTCGATCGGCGGGTGGTCGGGCAACAAGCTCGGCTCGACCTGCTCGTCGGCCACGGCGTTGGCCGGCGCCTACCAGAAGGTCATCAACGCGGGCCAGTTCAAGGCGATCGACCTGGACATCGAGAACACCGACGAGTTCCAGAACGCCACCGTGCAGGACCGGATCCTGGGCGCGATCAAGATCGTCAAGCAGAACAACCCTGGTCTGCGCGTCGTCATCACGATCCCGACCGAGGTCTCCGGCCCCGAGACGTGGGGCCAGCGGCTGATCCAGCGGTCGAAGGACCTCGGCGCGAACGTCGACGTGTGGACGCTGATGCCGTTCGACTTCAGCAGCGGCGGCGACATGCCCGGCAAGACCAAGAGCGCCGTGACGGGGCTGAAGAACCGGCTCAAGACGGTGTTCGGACTGTCGGACGACGCGGCGTGGCGCAAGTCCGGCCTGTCGTCGATGAACGGCCACACCGACAACGCCGGTGAGGTCGTGTCGGTGAACGACTACCGCGCGATCCGCGACTGGGCGCGCACCGTGCACCTCGCGCGGCTCTCGTTCTGGGCGTTGAACCGCGACTGCGACAACTGCGCGGGCGTTCCGCAGGGCCAGTACGAATTCACCAAGATCACCGCGAACTACACCGGCTGATCTCCTGTCGGGAAGCGGCCCTCGGACTCGTCCGGGGGCCGCTTTCGCTTATCCGGTAATTAGGGAAGAATCAGCATTCGAGTTGTCCCGGTGTTTATGCATCTGAAACGGACCAATCGGACGCTGTTTCGCCGTTAATGCGAAAACGCCCGGCCGCTGTGCGAGCGGCCGGGCGTTTTCCACGGGGTTACCGGATCAGGCGGGGAGCCTCCACACCTGGTTGGCGCCGCCGAAGCAGTCCCAGATCTGCAACCGGGCGCCGTCCGCCGAGCTGTTGCCCGTCACGTCCAGGCAGCGGCCGGAGGCCGGGTTGCGCAGGGTGCCGTTCGACTGGGCCTGCCAGCTCTGCGAGCCGGTGCCGTTGCAGTCCCACAACTGGATCGGCGTGCCGTTCACCGTGCCGGCGCTCGTCACGTCCAGGCACTTGCCCAGCGCGCGGACGGTGGTGTCCGTCCCGACCGTCCAGCTCTGCGCGGTGCTGCCGTTGCACGTGTAGAGCTGGACCGCCGTGCCGTTGGCGCTGTTGGCCGCCGCCACGTCGACGCACTTGGACGCGATGCCGGTGATGGGACCGGTCTTGCCGCCCACGGGCGGGGTGCCGCCGGTGACGGTGTCGTAGATCGCGCTGACCAGCGAGGTGGCGCCGGTGGTGTCCTGGGACAGCTCCCAGTTCATGATGCCGCCCGCGTTGGCCATGGCCCACTGGGTCTTGCGCTTGATCGTCGGGATGCCGTTGTAGCACTGCTGCACGCCGCTGATGGTGGTGCAGTCGCGGTTGGCGTTGGCCGCGTCGCGGGACACCAGGTCGGCGTAGGTGAGGTAGGTCGGCCTGCTGTAGAACGGGACGCCCAGCACCGCCTTGTTCGCGGGCAGGCCGCGGTTCTTCCAGAAGTTGACCGACGCGATCGACCAGTCGTAGTTGGCGTGGGGGCTGCCGCCGTCGTACGCCATGATGTTCAGCCAGTCGACGGCGGTGAAGACCGCGGGCTGGACGCCGTTGGCGGTGCCGCCCTCCGAGACCACGGCCGCGGTGAGGAGCTTGCCCTGGGCGTGCAGGCTGCCGCTCAACTGCTGCATCAGCGCGGTGTAGTTGTTGCCCGACTGGCCCGGATCCGGGTACTCCCAGTCGATGTCGACGCCGTCCAGGTTGTACTGGCTGATCGCGCCCATGACGGCGTTGACGAACGTGGTGCGGCTGCCCGCGTTGCCCGCCAGCGCCTCGAAGGCCGAGTCGTTGCCGTCGTTCCAGCCCCCGATGGCGAGCGAGACCTTGACGCCGTTGGCGTGGCCCTGGTTCACCAGGGACGTCAGCTTGCCGGGGTCGGGGATGGCCTGGAGCGTGCCGTTGGAGTTGGGCAGCGCGAACGAGTAGTTGATGTGCGTCAGCTTGCCGTACTGGATGGCGTTGACGTTGCCGGACCAGGAGGGCATGTAGCCGACGCTGCGGAAGCCGTTCGGCAGGACGGTGGCCTCGGCCGCCGTGCTGCCGACGACGGCGACGGTGATGCCCGTCGCGACCGTGGCGAGAGCGACCCCGACGGCGCCGAGGCGCTTCCGGAATCGGCTCCCGGACGTGGATGACTGCATGGACGGCTCGCTTTCAGGATAGGGAGCCCGGTGCGACGCGGTGCCCGCGAAGCGTGGTTCGGGTACGGCGGGACGCGCGTGCGGAGCGCGGCAGGGTGACGGCGCCGCACGCGGTCGACGAGCGCCGGTCCCCGCGGTCGTGCCGCGAGAACCGGTGAGGTGTCGAGGGGGCTAGGCGATCAGGGGGCTTCCCGAGCGGTCGAACGCGAGTGCTCGTGTCCTCATCGACACTTCCCTTCGCTCGGGCGGCGGCTGCGGGCGACGTTACTGCATGTCTTTATTCAAGTCACGATGTAAGTCGTGACTTGTCTAGACCTTCTTGGTGCGGCGTCGTTCCCCGCCGTCGTCACCCGCGGCGCGCGCGGACCCTCCTGGTGGTGTGGACGAGGAACAGGACCAGCAGCAGCAGACCCGCCGCCACGCCGCTGCCCGCCAGCGCGACCGCGAGCCCCGTCCGGTCCGGCCGCGCCGGTGCGTCGAGGTCCGTCGCCAGCGGCGGCAGTTCGGTGGGAGGGGCTTCCGACCGCTCCCGCGGCAGGTCCGAGGTGAGCGCGGCCACCGGGTCGACCACGCCCGCGCCGACCTTGCGGTCCCGGCCGTCCTGGTTGCCGGGGTGCTGCGCCGTGGAGGTGAGGCGCTGGACCACCTGCCGCGCCGTGAGTTCCGGGTGCTGTTCCCGCACCAGCGCGGCGATGCCCGCGACGTAGGGCGCGGCGAAGCTGGTGCCCTGGATGGCGCCTTCCTTGCCGTCGTCGGCGATGGACTTGTCGGTCAAGCCCTCGCCGCGCGCGTCGACGGTCGTGATCTCCTCGCCCGGCGCGGCGATGCTCACCCACGGGCCCCAGACGGTGAACTTCGACGGCCTGCCCTGGCGGTCCACCGACGCCACGGACAGCACGTCGTCGCGGTACCACGGAGGGGACGCGACGACCTTCACGTCCTCGTCGTCCAGGTTGTCGTTCTGCGTGGTGCAGTCGGGCCCGATGTTGCCCGCCGCGGCGACGACCACGACGTCCTTGGTGTTGACGGCCCAGTCGATCGCCGCCTGCACCGAGCGTTCACCCCTGCCGGGCGTCCTGGGCGGGCCGCACGACGTGAGCGAGACGTTGATGACGTCGGCCCCGAGTTCGACGGCGTGCACGATGGACTGGGCCAGCGTCGTGACGGCGCCGGGGACGGTGCGTCCGTCCGGGGCGGGGGTCGTGGCCTCGTAGAAGGCGCTGGTCTGCCGGATCGACAGGATGGTCGCGTCCGGGGCGGCGCCGACGAACCCCGTCTCCTGGTCGCGGCTCGCCGCCGCGACACCGGCGACCTCCGTGCCGTGGCCGTCGCAGTCGACCAGGCCGCGGTCCGCGGTCACCACGTAGTCGCCACCCGCCTCGACGCGGCCTTCGAGCCGCTGGTGCGGCTGCACCCCGGTGTCGATGATCGCGATCTGCACGCCCTTGCCGGTGGCGAACCGGTGCGCCTCGTCCAAACGCAGCACGAGCTGGGCGTGCGGCTTGGCGGTGAGCTTGCGGTCCTCGGCGGCGGACGCCTTGCAGGGCTTGGTGGTCCGCGCGTAGGTGAGGTCGGCCGCGGGCGTCGCGTCGGCGGGCAGCAGGCTCCGGTCCAGCGGCGGCGGGACGGCGTTCGTGGGCGCCGACACGGCGGTCGTGAGGGCGGGCGGTGCGGTGATGAGCAGCAGCGCCGCCGCGGCGGTCGCGGCGACCCTGTGCGCTGTGCGGGCAACAGGCATGGTCGACGTCCTCGGTGGCCGGGGTGAAGATCGCGTCGACCACTGTAGGGAGGAACGCCGGTGCCGCGAGGGGGTTTCGCCGAACTCGCCCGGACCGGGGGAACCGCTCGGTTCCCCCGGTCCGCCTCGGTCACGGCATGTAGACGCCGAAGTCGCGGCTGGCCGTGCGGAAGTCCTGGAACCCGATGCGGGCTCCCGCCGTGCGGGTCACCGTGCCCTTCGCGATCACGCCGCCCGCGGACGACGGGCCGTACACCGGACCACCGCTGTCACCCGGCCGCGCGGCGGGCTGGCCGTTCAACTGCTCGCCCTCCACCAGGTCCTCGCGGTCGCTGTAGAAGAAGAGGACCTTGATGTTGCACACCGCGTTGCCGGTCGCCCCGGCGCTCGTGACGCCGGACTGGCAGAGGATCTCGTTGGTGTAGACGTCACCCCAGCCGCGCACGGTCTCCACGGAGCTGCTGTCGCCGCCGCCCACGTACATCTGGCTCGTCACGTTGCCGGTCGGGATCAGCATGATGTCGTGGTCGGAGTGCTCGACGCTCACGGTGCCGATGTACTCGCCCGTCGGGTCGGTCACCCGCTGGCCGGGGTTGCCGCAGTGCGCCGCGGTGAGCAGGAACCGGTCGTTGTTGCCGTTGCGGACCGCGAAACCCGAGGTGCACGCGGCGTTGCCGAGCACGATGGTGGCGCCGCCCTTCCACGGCGGGCCGTCGTTGCGCCGCGACACCGGTCGCAGCGGCTCCTCGTTGACCACGGAGACCGGCACGCCCACGTCCAGCGCGGACGTGAACGCCTTCGCGTCGCTCCACGGGTAGGCGCCGAGCACGAGACCGCTGCCGTTGGCGGGGATCTTGACGGCGTGCACGGGTGAGCCGGGGCCGCGGCTCGCGTCGATCGTCTTCGCCGCCGCCCGCAGTTCGGCGTTGGTGTGCGCGGCGGGGGAGACGCGCACCGGCGCCACCTCCGACGCCCGCTTCACCGCCGCTGCGACGGAGTCGGGCACGTCGCCCTTCCACCAGAGTTCGACGTGCGAGTCCTCCAGCACGAGGCCCGCGAAGCCCGTGGTGTCCTCGGCTTCCGCCTTGACGATGTCCGCGGCCGCGATCAGCGGTTGCTGGGAGAGCATCTTCGCCTGGACCGGATCGGTGTACGGGGCCGGCTGCGCCGACGCCGGGGAACTGATGAGTGCGGCGGACAGCGCCGCCACCGCGGTGACCGCCAGTCGGATTCGTGTTGCCTTCACGCAGGGAACTCCTCGGCTCGTCCTCCTCGACGTGGCGGCGGAGCACTCAGCGTATGGTCCAGACCTGTTACGTGTCACCGACACGAACGGACAAAAAGCGACACCACCGGACAGTCCGGAGATCGTGGCGGGGCGGACGCGGTGCGGCGCTCGACTGTCCTCTGTGGACCTAGAAAGCGTTTTCCGTGCTGCTCGGCGACCCTCGGGGTGATGTGACCCGCGTCGCGGTCGGGCTCTCCGCCGACGGGGAGCGCGGTGCGCCGGACACGCGGGGACCGCGCCGGGTTGCCGACTCGGGCCAATCCTCGTATCGTTACCCAGGCGAACCAGTGTTCGTGCACCACAAGATTGGTTCGGGTTCAACAGCTAGCTCGGCTGGTCTTTCTCTGCTCTGTGGAGAGGACTCCCCATGCCCGAGCAAGTGTCGTCACCCACCTCCGCGCCCGTCCTGCCCTCCGACGTGGCCGTGCTCACGCTGACCGGCGAGATCGACTCCGTCACCGCCGGTGCCACCAGGCAGAAGGCGCTCGCCGCCGTCGACGCCCGGCCGTCCGTGCTGGTGCTCGACCTGACCGAGGTCCACTTCTTCGGCTCCAACGGCATCGCCATCCTGCTGGAGACCGCTCAGCGCGCCGAACTGCGCGGCATCCGGTTCGTCGTCGTGGCCGACCAGCACGCCGTGCTGCGCCCGTTGCAGGTGACCGGTGTGGACGTGCGCCTGACGATCCGCCCGACCCTCCCCGCCGCGCTCGACGCCCTGGAGCGCACCGGCATCCCGCTCGCCAGATCCGGCGGTGCGTGAACCACTTCCGGTGGCGGTCGACGGCCACCGGTGCGAACGTGGGTGGTCGTGCGTTGAGCAGCCAGCGCCGCTGACGCCCCGATCGGCCGGGCTCGACGCGGCGCGACAGCGCTACGTCGAGCCCGACCGGTCTCCAGCGAACTCGACGGAGGAAGGCTCACCACATGGCTGACGAACAGGACTGGATCGGCGACAAGGGCCGCTTCGTCGAGGACGCCCGGCGCGTCGCCGAGGAGCACCCCGTGCCGACGTCCGACGAGTCGCCGCTCGACAGCCCGCTGGTGGCGCAGTTCGCCGTCCTGACCCGGTCGCTGCTGGACGCCGAGTCGCTGTCCGAGGTGCTCGACCGGGTCCTGGAGGCGTGCACCAGGGCGATCCCCGCCGTCGACGTGGCGAGCGTGACCATGCGCGACCCCGACGGGTCGTTCCACACGCCGAACGAGACCGACTCGATCGGCTACGAGCTCGACCAGGTGCAGTACGCGACGGGGGAGGGGCCGTGCGTGGACGCCGCCCGGCTGCCCGGCCCGGCGCTCGCGTACAGCGACGACCTCGCCAACGACCCGAACTGGCCGGTGTTCGGGCCGGCCGCCGCCGCACGCGGCATGGGGTCGCTGCTGTCGACGGCGCTGCTGCCCGACTCCCGCCCGCCCCAGCTCACCGGCGCGCTGAACCTGTACTCCACGAAGACCCACGGCTTCCGCCCGGAGGACCGCTCCACCGCGCTCCTGCTGGCGACCCACGCCTCCCTGGCGCTGGCCGCCACGCACGCGCGCACGTCGGCGGAGCTGAAGGTCCTCCAACTCCGCAAGGCCGTCGACACGCGCGACGTGATCGGCCAGGCCAAGGGCATCCTCATGCACCGGCGTGGGATCACCGCCGACGAGGCGTTCGACGTGCTGCGGACGACGTCGCAGAGCCTGAACGTGAAGCTCGCGGAACTCGCGGGCACGCTGGCGCGGCGGCATACCGAGATCGAGCTGTAGGCCGGGAACCCCTGCCCGCGCTAGGCGAGCAGGGCCGCCACCCGCTTCGCGGTGTCCACGCTCGACTGCGGGTTCTGGCCGGTGACCAGGGTGCCGTCCACCACGACGGTGCTGGTCCACGCCGGACCCGCCGCTACCCGCGCGCCGAGGTCGCGCAGCCGCGTCTCGACCAGGTAGGGCACGTCCAGGCCTCCCTGGCGCTCCTCCTCGTCGGTGAACACGGTCAGCTCGCGGCCCGCGAACGCGAACGTGCCGTCCTCGCGCACCGCGCTGAGCAGGCCCGCGGGACCGTGGCACAGCGCCGCGACGACCTTGCCGTCCGCCTCGAACCGTACGAGCAGCCTGCCGAGGTCCGGGTCGACGGCCAGGTCGGCCATCGGGCCGTGGCCGCCGGGCAGGTAGACGGCGTCGAAGTCCGCCGCGTCCACGTCCGCCAGCACCAGCGGCGCCGCCAGCTCGTCGGCGATGGCGTCCACGGCCGCGCCGAAGTCGTTGCCCTTGAGGCTGGCCTCGTCCACGGTCGGCCGGACGCCGCCGGGCGTGGCGACGGCCACCTCGACGCCCGCCTCCCGCAGTACCCGCAGCGACTCGACGACCTCCTCCGCCCAGTACCCGGTCGGGTGGCTCGTGCCGTCCGCCAGCACCAGCGCGTCGGCGCCGGACACGACCATCACTACCTTCTTCATCCGCTCTTCCACTTCGCTCGGTTCGATCGGGTCTGCTGACGTCAACCACCCTGCCATCACCGGTAGTCCGGTACCGTTTCGTGGATCATCAGATTTCTTATGGCCGGAAGGGTCCGCCGGTGACCGACCTCGACCTGCTGGCGACGTTCCTGGAGATCTACCGCGGCGGCTCGCTGACGTCGGCCGCCGCCCGCCGCGGCCTGACCCAGCCCGCGGTCAGCGGCCAGCTCGCGCGGCTGGAACGCGACCTGGGCGAGCCGCTGTTCGTCCGGTCCAGCCGGGGCGTCACGCCGACCGGCCGGGCCGACGAGCTGGCACGCAGGATCGGCCCGCACGTCGACCAGTTGCGGTCGGCGCTGAGCGACACCGACGACCAGGGGGCGTACGCGGGAGCGGTGCACCTGGCCGGGCCGTCCGAGCTGGTGGCGGCACGGGTGCTGCCCGCGCTCGTGCCGCTCACGACCCGCGGCCTCCGGCTGCGCGTCACCCTCGGACTGGCCGACGACCTGCTGGCGGCGCTGGCGAACGCCCGGCTGGACCTGGTCGTCTCGGCCGTCCGCCCCACCGACCGCTCCCTGGTCGCGACCCCGTTCGTGGACGAGGAGTTCGTGCTGGTCGCGCCACCCGCGCTGGCCCGCACCGTGGACGCGGGCCTGCTCGCCGCCGACCCCGTCAAGGCGCTGGCGCACCTGCCGCTCGTCGCCTACGCCGAGGAGCTGCCGATCATCCGCCGCTACTGGCGCGGCGAGTTCGGCCGCCGCCCGCCCAACCACGTCGCCGTCACCGTGCCGGACCTGCGGGCCGTGCTCGCGGCCGTCGTCGCGGGCGCCGGCGTCACCGCCCTGCCCCGCTACCTGGCCGACCCGGCCCTCACCGCGGGCTCGGTGGAACTCCTGCACCAGCCCGCCGTGCGCCCGCTGAACACCCTGTACCTGGCGACCAGGGCGGGCGGACTGGCCAACCCTTCGGTCGCGCTGGTCCACCGGACCCTGCTGGCCAGGTCGAAGGAGTGGGCCGGTCTGTAGTGGGCCCGAGTCCACTTCGGCCACCCGTAGCCGGAGCGGTACCGTCGCGACGGGATCCCGCAGTGTCGTCGCGGAGGGACTGGCATTCGGGTGGCACCGTCGTCCGAGACCCGGCACACCACTGAAGGAGAACCCGGATGACGGTCTTCGCCGCACCGGTCAGCCCCATCGGAGCGCACCAGATGCTGGTGTTCCTGCTCCAGATCGCGCTGCTGCTCGGCACCGCGTTCCTCCTGGGTAGGCTCGCGATCCGGTTCAGGATGCCCGCGCTCGTCGGCGAGCTGGCGGCGGGTGTCCTGCTGGGACCGTCGCTGCTCGCGCACGCGCTGCCCGCGCTGTCGGCGTGGCTGCTGCCGACGAACCCGGAGCAGATCCACCTGCTCGACGCCGTCGGCCAGCTCGGCGTGCTGCTGCTGGTCGGGCTGACCGGAATGCACATCGACCTGGGTCTGGTGCGGCGCAAGGGCAAGACCGCCGCCTGGGTCAGCATGGGCGGGCTGCTGGTGCCGCTGGGCCTCGGCTTCGCCGTCGGGATGGTGCTGCCGACGTCCCTGCTCGCGCAGGGCACCGAGCGCAACGTCTTCGCGCTGTTCCTCGGCGTGGCGATGTGCGTGAGCGCGATCCCGGTCATCGCGAAGACCCTGCTGGAGATGCGGCTGCTGCACCGCAACATCGGCCAGTTGATCATCAGCTCCGCCGCCGTCGACGACATCGTCGGCTGGTCGCTGCTCTCCATCGTCTCGGCGATGGCGACCACGGGCCTGCGCGCGGGCCTGGTGCTGTTCACCATCGGCTGCCTCGTCGTGGTGGCGCTCGTGGCGCTGCTGATCGGCAGGCCGCTGGTGCGCAAGAGCCTGGAGTACGCGAACAGGTCCAGCGACCCCGGCGTGACCGTGGCCGTCGTGGTGCTGCTGCTCATCCTGTCGGCGGCGGGCACGCACGCGCTCGGCCTCGAACCGATCCTGGGAACGTTCATCTGCGGTGTGCTGCTCAGCTCGTCCGGCCTGCTCGACCGCACGAAGCTCGCGCCGCTGCGCACGTTCGTCATGGCCGTCCTGGCCCCGATCTTCTTCGCCACGGCCGGTCTGCGGATGGACCTGACGGCGCTGCGCAAGCCCGCGGTGCTGGGCGCGGCCGTCCTGGTGCTCGCGGTCGCGATCGGCGGCAAGTTCATCGGCGCCTACATCGGCGCCCGCACCGGCAAGCTGACGCACTGGGAAGGGCTCGCGCTGGGCGCGGGGCTCAACGCCCGCGGCGTGGTGGAGGTCGTCGTCGCGATGGTGGGCCTGCGCCTCGGGGTCCTGACCACCGAGACCTACACGATCGTCATCCTGGTCGCCGTCGTGACGTCGCTGATGGCGCCGCCGACCCTGCGCTACGCCGTCGGCAAGATCGCCGAGACGAGCGAGGAGAAGGACCGGGAGAAGGCGTTCAGCGGCACGTGACACCCAGTCGTCCGGCCAGGTCCGTGAGGGCCTGGCCGAGCGGCAGGTCGACCCGGACGGCGGCGCACGAGTCGCCCCGCGTCTCGCCGCGGTTCACGATGAGGACCCGCTTGCCCACCTTGGCGGCGTGCCGGACGAACCGCAGGCCGGACATGACGGTCAGCGAGGAACCCAGCACCAGCAGCGCGTCGGCGGCGTCGACGAGCCGGTAGCACTCCTCGACGCGGGCGCGCGGCACGTTCTCGCCGAAGAACACCACGTCCGGCTTGAGCACCCCGGTGCCGCACGCCCCGCACGCCACGAGGCGGAAGGAGCGGACCACGTCGGCGGCCAGCTCCACGTCCCCGTCGGGGTTGATCCGGCTCGCGGTGCCCTCGAACGCCGGGTTGGCCGCGCGCAGCCTGCGGTCCAGCTCCTCGCGCGGGCTGGTGGCGGCGCAGGCCAGGCAGACCACCCGGTCGAGGCCGCCGTGCAGCTCCACGGCGTCGAGCACACCCGCGGCCTGGTGCAGGCCGTCGACGTTCTGGGTGATGACCCCGGACAGGTGACCGCTCGCGCGCAGCGCGCCGACGGCCCGGTGGCCCGCGTTCGGCGCGGCGCGGGCGATCGTGCGCCAGCCGAGGTGGCTGCGCGCCCAGTACCGCTGACGGCCCTCGGGGCTGCCGACGAACTCCTCGTAGGTCATGGGGGTGTGGCGGCGGAGGCTGCCCTCCGCGCCCCGGTAGTCCGGGATGCCGGACTCCGTCGACAGGCCCGCCCCGCTGAGCACGACCACGCGCCCGCGGGCGACGGTCTCGACGACCTCGTCCAGGTCGGTCGTGCGGGGCAGGGGAGCGCCCGTCGCCGTCCAGCTCAACGTCGGCCGAGTTCGCACGCCACCGAGCTTACGTGTGTAGCGTGCTGGGGGTGGACGTCCAGGTCGTGGCCCTGCTGGTGTCGCCGGTGCACGCCTTCGAGGGGCGTCCGCAGGACGGGCCGCTGGTCGATCCGCTGCTGGGCTCGTGCGACCGGGTGGAGGTGCGCGCCGGGCTCGGCCTGGTTGGCGACCGGTTCTACGCCCAGCCGGCGCACCGCAAGGCCTCGGTGACCGTGATCGCCGCCGAGTCGCTCGACCTGATCACCGCGGAACTGAGCCTGGCAGCCGTGCCGAACCCCGTGCTGACCAGGCGCAACGTCGTGCTGCGCGGTTTCCCGGTCGACGGCCTGCCCGCCGGGCGGTCGAGGGCGGGTGCCCTGTTCAGCCTCGACTCCGGCGACGGCCCGGTCCGCTTCCAGGCGCATCGCCCGGCCAGCCCGTGCGGCTGGATGGACCAGGTGCTGGCGCCCGGCGCGCACAAGGCGCTGCGCGGCCGGGGCGGCGTCCGCTGCGAACCGCTGGACGACGGGTTCCTGCGCGTCGGGCCCGCCGTCCTGACCGTCCTCTGACCGGTCGCACTGCTTGGCGTCACTTGCGGCGGATCTTCACCAGGTCCATGTCCGTCGCCGACGCCTTCAGGTCCCGGTAGTCCACGCCCAGCGCGTCCACCGCGAGCGCCGCGGCGGCCAGCCCGCGCTCGCACACCGCCCGGTCGTTCTGCTCCACGGGGGCCCGCAGTTGGACCCGGAAGCTGAAGAAGTCCAGCGTCCGGTCGTAGGACAACGACCCCTCCTCGGAGAACCCGTTCGTCAGGATGCCGTGCTCCTCCACCACCGCGAGCAACCGCTCCCGCCCGGCCGCGTCGAGATCGGTGAACCGCCCCCGCACCATGACCCGGTAGGTGTGCTCCGCCATGCCTTCTCCTCGGTTTTCACGTTACGGCAGGGGTCTGACAATTTTGCCGCGAGCCGAGTTGATCTTGATGGCTCGCACCGGCATCCTCTCCCGCGACACCCGGTCGGCGCGAACGAATTCCGGAAGGCGGGTGGGGTGAGCGGGTTCCGAGATCGCGTGGCGGACGTGGACACGCGGGGGTGCGAAGGGATTCCGGCGTCACGCGGTCTCGGAGATCTGTACGGCGGTGGCGGTGTCGCCGGAGGTGGTGGCCACGATGGTGATCGTGTCGCCCTCGGCGATGTCCGACGCCGTGCCCGAAGCCGTGTCGCCCGCCGCACCCGCCGCCCCTGCCGCACCCGGTGCCCCGCCCGCAGCGGCGAACACCGTGTCGGCGTCGATGACGTAGGTCCTGCTGTACCCGTCGGTGCTCTCGGCCGTCAGCGACGTGCTGGTGATCGCCGTGACCGTGCCGGTCTGCACCTCGCCGTGCGTCACGCTCCCGAACACATCCCCGCCCGCGCCACCACCGTTCGGCGGCTGCCCCATGCCCGCGGGCGCCTGTCCGATCGCCGAGGACGACGAGGCGTTATTGCTGGTCGCGTACACGACCGCCCCGCCGCCACCCGCGATGGCGAGCGCGACGGCCGCGGCGATGATCCCCTTGCGGAACCGCGACGGCCGCTGTCCGGCGGGCTCGACGGGGGTCTGGTTGGTGGGGACCTGCTCGGTGGTGGTCATCGTGCGCTCCTCGTGGTCGGCTGTGATGACCACCTTCACGGCCGCGGCTGTGCCACTCCTGTGCGCTCGGCGAGAACGACCTGTGCGGCCCCCTGCCCGCCGCACCACGTCCGTCCTCATCGGACCTCGCCCGCTGGCACAATCGTGCCCGTGGAAGTGATGGGAGCGGACGGCGTGCGGCTGGGGTGTCACGACAGCGGCGGCGACGGTCCGGTGACGGTGCTGCTGCACGGGTTGTGCGGGCACAGCGGCGAATGGGACGCGGTGGTCGCCGCGTTGCCCGGTCGGCGGCTGATCGCCTTCGACCAGCGCGGCAACGGCGCGAGCGAGCGTCGTCCCGCCGACCTGTCCCGCGCCGCCCACGCGGCGGACGTGGTGGCGGTGCTCGACGCGTTCGGCGTCGACCGGGCCGTGCTGGTCGGCCAGTCGATGGGCGGCGACACCGCCATGGTCGCCGCGGCCGACCACCCCGACCGCGTCTCCGGCCTCGTCCTGGTGGAGGCGGGCCCGCACGACCCCGACCCGTCCGGCGGCGACCGGATCGTCGCCTGGCTGGACTCCTGGCCACGTCCGTTCCCGACACGGGAGGCCGCCGCGGTCTTCCTCGGCGGCGGCCCGGTGGGCGAGGGGTGGGCGGACGGGCTGGAGGAGCGCGACGGGGGCTGGTGGCCGCGCTTCGACGTCGACGTGGTGGCCCGCGTGCTGACCGTCGAGCCCGGCCGCGACCAGTGGGCCGAGTGGTCGCGTGTGCGCTGTCCCGTGCTGGCCGTGTTCGGCCAGCAGGGCATCATCTCGACCGGCCGGGGCCATCTCATGCTGACCCGCCGACCGGACACGGAGGCGGTCAGCGTTCCCGGCGCGGGCCACGACGTGCACCTCGAACAGCCGGGGTTGGTGGCCGCTCTGGTGGCGGACTTCCTGGACTCGCCCCGCTGACCTGTGGATCTTCCGGAACCGCTCCCCGACGCCCCCGCCGCTTGAACCGCCCACCCGGTTCGCCCGTATTCCCGAGATGGGCACGTCCGGTACGACGCGGATCTTCCGAGGAGCGCGTAGATGAGCAATCCGTTGGCGCAGTTGGCCTTCCGGGTGTCACTCACGATCGCGGCAATCGGTGTGTGCGGTGCGGTGCTGGCCGCGGCCGTGGGGTTGGTGCTGCTGGCGGCGCTGCCGTCGACGGCGGCGGGGACGCAGGTGTGCGGGAAGAACGACGTCGTGCCCGCGGGGGAGAAGGAGTACCTGGCGGGCAACAACGTCGGGGGTGTGGACACCGCGCAGTGCGTCACGGTCGGTGAGCGGAAGCTGCGCGTGGACAGCGCCGAGCACGACCTGCCGGTGGGTGGGCCGCCCGCCGCGTCGCCGTCGCTGCTGAAGGGGTGCCACCAGGACATCTGCTCGGAGAACAGCGGACTCCCGGTGCAGGTGTCGCGGATGCCCGAGCTGACCAGCAACCTCGTCACGACGCCCGCCGCGGACGGCGACTACGCGACGGCCTACACGGCCTGGTTCCACAGCAAGCCCGCGGTGGAGGGGCTGCCCGACGGTGCGGAGATGGCGATCTGGTTGCGCGCCAACGGGGACGCGCGGCCCGCGGGCATCATGGTCGCGGGCGCGATGCCGATCTCCGGCGCGAGCTGGGACGTCTGGTTCGAGAAGGCGCAGGGGCGGAACCGGATCACCTACGAGCGGGTCGGCGACGTGGACTCGGTGCGGGGCCTGGACATCCGCGCGTTCGGCAAGGACGCGGTGAACCGGGCGTGGGTCAAGCCGGACTGGTACCTGATCGGCGTCGAGGCGGGGTTCGACCTGTGGCGCGGCGGTGCGGGCAACTCGGTCGACGAGTTCGAGGTGGTGGTCGCCGAGCAGCTCCCCCCGGTGGGGCCCGCGGCGTGCACGGCGAGCCTCGCGATCGACACGAGCTGGCCGCAGGGGTTCACCGCGACGATCAAGATCACCAACTCGGGCGCGAGGCCGGTCGAGGGGTGGACGGTCGACTGGACGTTCCCCGGCGAGCAGCGGGTCGAGAACTCCTGGAACGCCACCATCACCCAGAAGGGCCGGACCGTGCACGCGGTGAACGCGGCCTACAACGGGCTGATCGACGTCCAGGACTCGATCACGTTCGGTCTGGTGGGCATCGGGGCCCCGCCGAAGACCATGGCGCTGACCTGCGTCCCCCGCTGAGTCAGCCGCGGCCCACCAGCGGCATCGCCGTCGCCATCACGGTCATGAACTGCACGTTGGCCTCCAGCGGCAATCCGGCCATGTAGCGCACGGCGTCCGCGACGCCCGCGACGTCCATCGTCGGCTCCGGCGCGACGGTGAAGTCCGCCTGGAGCACGCCCTGGCCCATCCGCTCGGTCAACGGCGTCGCGGCGTTGCCGATGTCGATCTGCCCGCACGCGATGCGGTAGCGGCGGCCCTCCAGCGACAGCGACTTCGTGATGCCGGTGATCGCGTGCTTGGTCGCGTTGTAGGCGATGGCGTTCGGCCGGGGCGCGTACGCCGACACCGAGCCGTTGTTGATGATCCGGCCGCCCTGGGGGTCCTGGTCGCGCATGATCCGGAACGCTTCACGAGCGCACAGGAACGTGCCGGTGAGGTTCGTGTCGACCACCTTCGACCACTGCCCGACGGAGAAGTCCTCGACCGGGGTGGCCCGCACGTTCGTGCCCGCGTTGTTGAACAGCACGTCCACCCGGCCCCAGCGGTCGCGCACGGCGTCGAACAGCGCCACGACGGACTCCTCGACCCTGATGTCGGTCGGGACCGCCAGCACGTCGTCGCCGCTCGCGGTCTCGGCGAGCGCGTCGGCCTTGCGCCCGGCCAGCGCCACCCGGTAGCCCGCCTCCAGCAGGTTCCGCGCGACCGCCCTGCCCACCCCGGATCCCGCACCCGTCACCACCGCGACACCGGTCATGGTCGCCTCCTCGCCGTTCGGGGGTCCGTCGTCCTGATCATAGGGTCGGCCTGACGTGCGCCTAATGGGGGAACCACGTGGTTACCATCTGCGTCGACGCAGTGTGGTGGACGACCAGGGAGCAGGAGGAGCGGTGGCGGCGGAGGCGTTCGGGCCCTATCGCATCGAGGGGCTGCTCGGCCGCGGCGGCATGGGCGAGGTGCACCGCGCGTACGACACGGTGCACGACCGCGTGGTGGCGTTGAAGAGGCTGTCGTCGCAGTTCAACGCCGACGCCGACTACCGGGCCCGGTTCCGCGCGGAGTCGAAGATCGTCGCCAGGCTGCGCGAACCGCACGTGATCCCGATCCACGCCTACGGCGAGATCGACGGCCACCTGTACCTGGACATGCGGCTGGTCGAGGGCAGGGACCTCACCGACCTCATCGCCGACCCGATGGACTCCCGGCGCGCCGTGCGGATCGTCGAGCAGGTCGCCAGCGCGCTGGACGCCGCGCACGCCGACGGCCTGGTGCACCGCGACGTCAAGCCGTCGAACATCCTGGTCGCCGCCGGTGACTTCGTGTACCTGGTGGACTTCGGCATCGCCCGCAGCGCGTCACCGACGGCCACGCACCTCACGGCGTCCGGCGACGTCGTCGGCACCCTCGACTACATGGCGCCCGAACGGTTCGGCGGCGGCCCGGTCGACGGCCGCGTGGACGTCTACGCGCTGGCCTGCGTGCTGTTCACCAGCGTCACCGGCCGCCGCCCGTTCACCGCGGACACGACCGCCGCCCAGATCTGGGCGCACATGCAGGAACCGCCGCCCCGCGCCTCCCACGTGCACCCGGACGTGCCGGCCGCGCTGGACGACGTGATCGCCAGGGGGATGGCGAAGGACCCCGAGCAGCGCTACCCGACGGCCGGCGCGCTCGCGGCGGCCGCGTCCGCCGCACTGGACCAGGCCGCGAGCCCCCGGCCGATGCCGCCCCCGGTGACCCCGCCGCAGGGGCAGCCGCGCTTCCCGCCGCCCACCACACCTCCTCAGGGCGTGGCCACCCCGCCGTCGGCCACTCCGCCGCAGGGCGTGGCCCGGCCGCCGCTCACCACCCCGCCTCAGGGGCCGTTCCAGCCGGTGACGGCCCCGCCGCACGGCTGGCCGCCCGCGCAGTCCCGACCTCCCGCCAAGCCCGGCGTGTCGAGCCGGGACCGGGCAGTGCTCGTCGGCGCCGTCGGCGCGGTCCTCGTGATCGCCGCGGTCGTGGTCTCGCTGGTGGTGTTCAAGGACAAGGAGGGCGGCCAGGCGTCCGGCCGGTCCTCGGACGCGCCCACGTCGTCCACCACGACCTCGAAGGCGCCGACGACCTCGAAGGCGCCGACCACGAC
Organism: Umezawaea endophytica; assembly: GCF_025061645.1. Classification (GTDB taxonomy): domain Bacteria; phylum Actinomycetota; class Actinomycetes; order Mycobacteriales; family Pseudonocardiaceae; genus Umezawaea; species Umezawaea endophytica. The sequence continues at coordinate 466,433 of NZ_JANYMP010000004.1, forward strand.
GTCGCCACCGCCGCCGCCCAACCCGTCGGTCGACGCGCTCCAGGCCGTGCTGCCGACGTCCTACGCGGGCAACCCCACGTGCGTCGAGAAGGAGAACGGCGGGGGCGGTGAGCTGGCGACCGTCGAGTGCACCGAGGCCAACGGCGTGGACGGCTACGTCCCGCCGCCGGAGCGGGCGGTGTTCCGGCTGTTCGCCGACCGCGCCGCGCAGGACGCGTACTTCATCAAGCTGGTGCAGGACAACAACCTGCCGCGGATCGACGAACAGGGCGGCTGCCGCCCGGTGACGCAGCCCCTGCACTACGCGGAGATCTGGCGCACCGAGGCGGGACCGCTGCCCGGCGAGTTCACCACGTGCTTCTTCAAGGACGGCACCGGTCAGCTCTGGTGGGTCGACTCGAAGACGCTGACCATCGGCCAGCTCGTCTCGTCCAAGGCGACCACGAACGAGACCCTGGACAAGCTGGACCTGTGGTGGAACCACATGATCCTGTCCAAGATGAACTGACCCCCCGACGCGAAGAGGGCCACCCCGGTCGCCGGGGTGGCCCTCCTCGCGTCGTTCAGGTGCCGACTACTCCTTGCAGGTCTTGCCGCGGTTCACGCACCACACGAGGCGGTTCATGATGCTCTGCGACATGACGTTCGCGAAGTCGTCGTGGTCGCTGACCGGGTTGTGGTTCTCGGTCGGGAACGCGTCGACCTTGTACTGGCCCTTGCGCTGGATGTCCCTGGGGATGTTGTAGGTCAGGGTGATGCGCAACTGCGGCACGGCCTTGAAGCCCTGGCCGCACTTCCCGGTGTTCGGGTCCGGGAACACGATGTGCGTGCGGTGGTTGGCCGAGTCGGTGTTCTTGCCGTCCCAGCAACTCGGGAAGTCGTGGATGCGCTTGACCTTCGCGCCGCGCGGGCAGATCGGGTACTGCTTGATCTGCACCTTGTCCTCGAAGCCGGAGCAGGTCCACGAGTCGCGGGCGTTCTTGGTGCCGTTGATGGAGATCTTCGCGTCGCCGTAGAGCACGCGGAGGAACTTCGGCATCGCGGTGACCTTGCCGACCGGGCTGCCGCGGAAGGTCAGCTCGGCCTTCTCCGGGCGCTGGATCACACCGTCGTTGCCGGGCAGCTCGTTGTTCTCGTTCTCGTCGCCCTGCGCCGGGGGCGGCGTCTGGGCCGGGGGCTTCTCGCTGTTCTCGGAACCGTCCGGCACCGGCGCGGGGTTGTTCTCGTCCTTGATGCCGCACTCGCTGAGCTTCTTCAGCTCGTCGATCTGCTTCTGGAGGTTGGCGACCTGGTCGCTGAGCTTCTTCAGCTCTTCGATGATCTTGTCGAGGGCGGCCTGGCGGGCGTCGGCCACCGGGGCCAGCACCTGCTCGGCCTTGGCCTCGCTCACCACGGGTGCGGCACCCGCCTCGGCGGCGAGCTTCTTGTCCGCGTCCTCGGTGATCTTGTCGACCTCGGCGAGCTGCTTGGACACCTCCTGCACGGCGGCGTCGGGCACGTCCTCCAGCTTGCTCGCGACGTCGGGGCACACGACGCGCGGCGCTTCCTGGTCCTTCTTGTCGGCGGCGGCCTGTTCCTTGCGCTCAGCCACCTTCGCCGGGGGGTTCGCGGTCGCGGTCGCGCTCTCGGGCAGCGGTGCCGCGCTCTCGTTGGCGGCGACGTCCTTGTCGATCGCGGCCTGGTCGTTCAGGGCCGGCGCGTTCTGGTCGACCTTCTGCTCGGCTTCCTCGTCCTCCGTGTCGATCCGGATGACGGGCCAGAAGTAGGCGGACTTGTCACCGTTCTTGCAGGTGGTGCCTGCCTTGCGGAGGCTCTCGTTGGTGGAGAACGCGTTCGTCGACAGGTTGCCGACGTAGTCGTGGAGGTGCTGGGCGCCGTTCTCGACGCCGGGAGCGGCGATGAAGTTGTCGCCGTTGAAGTGGGCGTTCTTGTTCGTCCCGCAGTTGACGGTGAACGTGCCCCTGGACGCGTTGCCCTGCTTCTGCACGGCTTTGACGTTCGGCTTCACCTTGGTGATGTCGACGAACAGGGACTTGTCGACCCCGTCCGCGTACGCCTCGTCGTCGCCGGTGGTCGTGACGACGACCACGGCACCGGCGGCAATCGCCACGGCGGCGCCGAACGTGGCGATCTTTGTTCTGCGGGAGATCTGGTGCCGCCCACCGGTCCGGCTCATCTGCTGCTCACCTCTGTCGTCGGGGTGCTTCGAGCGCGGCGCGTGAAGACCTGCTCAGACGGGCATACGCACGGTTGGCGAGGCGTACCTCAACCGTGTTCTCGGTGTTATCGATCCGTTATGTTCGGCTGTTTGCCCAGCGTGATCGATAGACTGCGCAGTGTGACATCGGTTTCGGTCCGCGTGCTCCGCCGCGGCTCGAAGGGCGGGGAATTCCCCTGGTACGAGGAAGAGGGCGGTGGGAGTCGCCGCTCCCACCGCCCTCTCCGGTGTCGTGCACCGCACCGGCAGACGCCTCTCGGCGAGTGGCCACTCGTGGTGGCGAAGGGTGAGGCCCGGGGGTCCTGGACCGGTGCGGCATCAGGTACAACGCACGGGGCGCGGGGATGTTCCCGGGCGATGGCGGGCCGGGGATGAGCCCGGTCACCCCATCTCGCTGGTGGCTCTCCCGTCCCGCGCGGGCACGGCCTGCCGGTACGCCCGCACGGTTTCCGCTGCCACGTGGTCCCAGGAGTAGCGGGCGCGCACCCGGTCGGCTCCCGCGATCGAGTAGAACTGGCACCTCAGCCGGTTCGCGAGCAGGTCGCGCAGCGCGCGGCCGAGAGCCACGGGGTCGTGCGGCGGCACCAGGACGCCGGTGAGGCCGTCGACGACGACGTCCGCGAGCGCGCCCACCCTGGCCGCCACCACGGGGATGCCGCACGACATCGCCCGCAGCGAGGTGATGCCGGACTGCTCGTACCAGGGCACGCACACGACGACGTCGGCCGAGCGCAGCAGCGCGGGCAGCGCCGCGGTCGTCACCTCCCCGGTGAACCGCACCCGGTGCGCGACGGAGCGCTTCTCGGCGTACTGGACGAGCCTGCTGACCTCGGGGTTGTGCCGCGGCGCCGTTCGCCGGACCGGGTCGGCGATCACCAGCTCCGCGCCGGGCACCGTGGCCAGCGCGTCGATGGCGGTGTGGAACCCGTTGCGCGGCAGCACTTCGCCGACGGCGAGCACCCGTCCCCGCGGGCCGCGCGAGGCGGTCGGGCCGTCGGGGCTGAACTGGTCGGGGTCGAGGCCCCACGGCACCAGCGACATCCGCGAGCGGGGCACGCCGATCCGCCCCAGTTCGGCCACCTCGTCGTTGCTGGCCGCGATGACGCGGTCGGCGGAGATCGCGATCAGGCGTTCGAGGGCGATCCGCCAGCGGGCGGTGGAGCCGCTGGAGCGCTGGAAGCGGTCCTCCACGACCTTGAGCGCGTGGAACGACTGCACGAGCGGCGCGTCGGACTCGCGCACGGCCAGTCCGGACGTCCAGGAGTGCAGGTGCACGACGTCGGGTGCCCGCTGCTCCCAGCCGCGGTCCAGGTACGCCGCGATCCCGTCGAGGTGGGGGAGCAGTTCGGCCATGGGCAGCGGGGTGGTCGGACCCACCGGCATGCGCACGAGGTCGTAGCCGTGCGGGGTGCGCCTGCGCTCGGGGAGGGCGCGGGAATCGCGCCGGACGTAGAGGGTGACGTCGTGCCCTTGTCCGCTCAGCGCGCCTGCCAGGCCCGCGACGTGTGCTTTCTGCTCGACGGGGTCGTTCTCCCACGACGCCGCCACCATGTCGATCCGCATCTCGGTTCCCGTGCGTCTCCTGTGTCAATTGGTGGAATTGTGAATGGAGGTGTGGTTCGTCAATTCCTGTTGGCGGTGAATAGTGGAGTTGATGGGCGGGGACGAGTGTAGACCGGCTCCACGGGTGGTAGAGGCGGTTTTCGTGAATGTGTTTCGATTCTTCGCGAGGGTTCCAGGAAAGCGATGCAGAAGCGTTTCAGCCTTCACTCGGGAGCGGGGGAGGTGGCGCGGAGGGGATGGCTTCCGTCTCAACAGGAATTGTCGTGGCGGTTTCGCGGAATGGCGAAACATGGCACCGACAAGGGGCGTGGCCCTCCAGTCGGACATTTCGCCATAAGCGGTGACCCGATATCGGCGGACTGCCCCGGTGGTCGACGCGGTGGAACCGGAGGGCTCCCGGTGACGGCGAGTGGGGAACACCGAGGTAGTCGACCGATCGAGCGAAGTACGCGCCTCGACCTTGACTGGTGGACCACGGCCGGGATTGGTTTGGTCCATGGTCGATCAAGAAGTGCACGAGGAAGGCGCCGCGCGCGGTGCCGACCCCAGGGGTGTGCGGTTCACCGCGGCCATGACGAGCGTGGTGCTGGGCGTCGGGCTGCTGGCCGAGAGCCCGCGGGTGCTGCTGGCGCAAGCGCTCCTCTTCGGGCTGTGCGCGGTGTTCGGCCTCCAGCTCAACCCGTACGGCGCGGCCTACCGGCGGACGTTCCAGTCGCGGCTCGCCCCGCCGACCGAACTGGAGAGCGAGGCGCCGCTCCGGTTCTCCCAGGGCGTCGGGTGCGCCTTCGCCTCGGTGGGCGCGCTCGGCTACGCGACGGGATCGGTCGCGGTGGGCACGGCCGCCACCGCGCTGGCGCTGGCCGCCGCGCTGCTCAACGCGGTCTTCGGCGTGTGCGTCGGCTGCCACCTCTACCTGGCGCTCACCAGGGTCTGCCGCCGGGTCCGGTTGACCTGACCGACGCTACGCCTTCAGGTAGGCCAGCACGGCGAGCACCCTGCGGTGCCCCGCGTCCGTGGTGGGCAGGCCGAGCTTCGTGAAGATGTTGCCGATGTGCTTGTGCACGGCGCCGTCGCTGATCACCAGCAGGCCGCCGATCGTGGCGTTGGAGTGGCCCTCCGCCATCAGCCCCAGCACCTCGCGCTCGCGTGGCGTCAGGCGTTGCAGCGGGTCGTCGGCGCGGCGGCGCACCAGGAGCTGGCCGACCACCTCGGGGTCCATCGCGGTGCCGCCCGCGGCGACCCGCTCCAGCGCGTCGAGGAAGTCGGCGACCTTGCCGACCCGCTCCTTGAGCAGGTAGCCGACGCCGCCCGCGCCGTCGGCGAGCAGGTCGGTCGCGTAGCTCTCCTCGACGTGCGCCGACAGCACGAGCACCGCGAGACCAGGCCACTGCCTGCGCGCCTGGACGGCGGCGCGCAGTCCCTCGTCGCGGTACGTCGGCGGCATCCGGACGTCGACGACGGCCACGTCCGGCCGGTCGGCGGCGAGCGCGGACAGCAGGTCATCCGGGTTGTCGACGGCGGAGGTCACCTCCATGCCCTCGGCCCGCAGCAGGTGCGTCAGGCCTTCCCGGAGCAGGGCGTCGTCCTCGGCGATCACGATGCGCACCGGCTCATGGTCCCGCAGGGATGTCCACCCTCAGCACAGTGGGTCCACCTGGAGGGCTGTCGATCGTGGTCGTGCCGTCGAAAGCGGCGACCCGGCCCCGGATCCCGAGCAGTCCGCTGCCGTGCGCCTGGTCGGCCCCGCCGTGCCCGTTGTCGGTGATCTCCACGACGAGGGCGCCGTTCTCGGTGCGCAGGCCGACGGTGATCCGGTCGGCGCCGCTGTGCTTCACGGCGTTGGTGAGCCCCTCCGCCACGACGAAGTACGCGGCGGCCTCCACGGCCGCGGGCAGCCGGGGGATCGGGTGCTCGTCCAGGGTGCACGGGATCGCGCAGTGCCCCACGAGTGACGCCACCGCGCCTGTGAGCCCCCGGTCGACCAGCACAGGCGGGTAGATGGCGCGCACGACCTCGCGCAGCTCGGCGAGCGCGTCGGTGGCCGCCTTCTGCGCCGTGGCCACCATCGGCAGCGCCGCGGCGGGGTTGCGGGTCAGCGCCCGCTCCACCATGCCCAGGTGCATCACCACCGCGACGAGCCGGTTCTGCGTGCCGTCGTGCAGGTTGCGCTCGATGCGCCGGAGTTCGGCGCCGTGCGCCTCCAGCGCCGCCGCGCGGGTCGCCGTGACCTCGGCGAGCCGTTCGGTCAGCGTCCGCTTCGGCGGCGCCAGCCTGGCCGCGCTCGTCCTGGCCCACCAGCGGGCCAGCGGCCGCACGAAGAACACGCCCAGGAGGCCGTACACGACGCCGATGAGCACGGCGACCCCCGCGCCCGCCCAGGACTCCACCGGCGTGTCCACCGTCGTGGCGGCGTCGGGGATGAACGGCCAGAACGCGGCGATGAACAGGTTCTGCACCAGGCCCGCGGGCGAGGCGATGGCCACGGACCCCGCCACCAGGCCGACGGTGCCCTGGAACGCGAGCCACTGGGCGTCCCTGCGGTCGTGGGGGTTGGTCGCCACCTCCGCGACGCCCGCGCTCGTGCCCTCGGGTGGCGGCGGGATCGTGGTCGCCAGGAAGCGGCCGACCCGGTCCCGCTCGCCCGCCGCGAGACGACGGGCGAACCGGACGACGTGGGGGAGCAGCGGGAGCGTGACGACCATCGCCACGCACCCGATCATCGCCACGAGCGCCGCGACGGCCTGGAACCCGACCACCATCGTGAAGGCGAGGAACCGCCACGCCTCGCGCCACTGCCGACCGATCACGGTCACTGCTCCTCTTCGGACGACGGGATGGGCAATCGTGGCACGGTCCCCCGACCCCGCCACGTCAGGCGCCCGCGCCGACCGCGTCGACGGGACGGCCCCGCAGCGCGGACCGGGTGGCCAGCACGATCGACGAGAACCCGATGACCGCGGTGACCAGCACCAGCACCCCGTAGACGACGGGGTCGACCGTGGGCAGGACGCGTCCCGTGGTGGCGATGCTGATCCCGATCAGCGGGACGACCGCGACCACCGTGCCGATCACGACGGCGGCGGCGACCACGATCCCGGCCTCGAGCTTCATCATCCGGCTCACGTGCCGCCGGTTCGTGCCGATCAGCCGCAGCATCGCGAACTCGCGCCGCCGCGCGCCGGTGGCCATCACGAGCGTGTTCACCACGGCGATCACCAGGTACAGCAGCAGGAAGCCGTTGCCGATCAGGTTGGTCGAGGACTGCTGGCCCCGCGCGTCACCCTGGGCGGCGGCGAACGCCGAGCGGTCGAGCACCGCCAGACCGGGGTACTCCTTCGCGAGCGCGCCCAGCCCGGCGCCGACCTCGGCGGGGTTCGCGCCGTCCGCGGTGGTGACCAGGACCGAGTCGTCGAAGCCGGTCGCGGTGTGCGCGGCGAGCAGCTCGCGCGACGCCGTGACGTCGCCGAACCCGAGGCCGTTGGCGTAGAGCGCGACGACCTTCAGGTCCTTCTTGGTGCCGTCGCCGAGGAACGCGTGCAGGGTGCCGCCGATCCCGACCCCGGCGCTGTCGGAGGCGCCGGTGCTCAGCGCGATCGAGTCGCCGCGCACCTCGTCGAGGGAACCCGCGGTCACCCCGAGGTCCATGGTGGACCCGACGCGCTCCGGCGCGATGCCCTGCGCGGCGAGCTGTTCCACCTCGACCTGGTCGAACATCGGGTACTCCACCAGGACCTGGCTCCGCACGACCGGCGACGCGTCGCGCACACCGGGCACCGCGCGCACGGCCTCGACGACCTCCGGGGCCAGACCGGACGGCCCGGCGAGGACGAAGTCCGCCGTCATCCCGGCCTCCACCTGGTCGGACGCCGCCGCGTTGGCCGTGGTGACGGTGAAGATCTGCACCGCCGCCATCGCCACGGCGAGCGCGAGCGGGACCACGGCGCCGCTGAGCCGCCGGGCGTTGGCCCTGGTGTTGGCCACGGCGAGGTAACCGCTGATGCGGCCGCGGTTGAGCACCGGGGCGGCGGTCGCGGTGGCGACCCGCATGAGGTGCGGTCCGAGCATGGCCGTGCCGATCATCAGCAGCAGCACCGAACCGGCGGCGCCGCTGATCCCGGCGATGCCGGGCAGCAGCAGCGGCACCACGGTGCCCACCACCGTGCCCACGGCGATGAAGCCGACGCCGAACGCGCGTCGGGCGGTACCGAGCTGCGCGGGTTCGACCGCGGCCTCGCCCAGCGCGTCCACCGGGTTGGCCTTGGCGAGGCGCCGGGCCGTGAAGTAGCCCGCCGCCAGCCCGCCGAGCACGCACAGCAGGAGCGCGGCGACCGCGGGGAGGGGGCTGTACACGAGGGTGAAGTCCGCGGGGAGCACGCCCGCGGCGGCGAACGCGTCCCGCAGGAGCCCGGCCACGGCGAGACCTGGCAGGCTGCCGAGCAGACCGCCCGCGACCGACACGAGCAGCATCTCGGCGCCGATCATGCGGTGGACCTGCCTCGGCGTGGCCGCGATGGCCCGCAGCACGGCCAGTTCCCGCCGCCGCTGCTGGATCGACAGGCCCAGCGTGGAGGAGACCACGAACAGCACGACCATCGCGATGGTGCCCACGAGCGACGAGGACAGGATCGTCAGGAACGTCCGCGCCTGGCCGACGTCGAGGAACTCCACGTCCCCGATCTCGGCGCCGGTGTAGGTGGCCAGCGGGACGCCGGTGACGGTCGCCGTGATCCGCTTCGCCAGGTCGTCGGCGTCCACGCCGGGCGCGGCGAGCACACCCACCGCGGTGATCCGCTCGGACAGCGCCGCGGCCACTTCGTCGGCGACGAACACGGCGGACTGCCGGGTCAGCACGGGCGCGGAGACGAGCCCGACCACGCGGTAGTCCGACGGGACGGAGCCGATCGCGAGGGTCGTGGTGTCCCCCGTGGACAGTCCGGCGCTCGCGGCGAGCCCCTTGTCCAGCACGGCTTCGCCCGGCGCCTGCGGCTGCCTGCCGTCGGTCAGGGTGAACGGGGCGAGGCCCGCGGACGTCCAGCCGTGGGCGTACACGGGGACCGCGCCCCCGGCGGCGGGCACGGTGACCCGGACGCTGCGCTCGGGCACGGCCTTCTCGACGCCGGGCACCTCCGCGATCCGGTCCGCCACGTCGGCGGGCAGCGTGACGCGTTCGGCGAACGGGGTGTCCGGGCCCTCGGCGACGGCGTGGGCCTGCGGGCCGCCGACCACCACGGCCGCGGCGGCGTAGCGCTCCGCCGCGACACCGGACCGCAGTCCGGACTCCAGCAGGACACCGCTCGCGGTGATCACCACGGCGCCGCAGAACAGCGCGACGAAGGCGGCGACGAACCCGCCGCGGCGGGCCCTGATCGTGCTCCAGGCGAGGGAGAACACCGGTCACACCTCCCCGAGGTTGGTCATGAACTCGGACACCTGCGCGGCCGTCGGGTGGTGCATCCGCCCCGCGATCCGGCCGTCGGCGAGGAACACGACGGAGTCGGCGTACGACGCGGCGACCGGGTCGTGGGTCACCATCAGCACGGTCTGCCCCAGTTCGAGGACGAGCTGCCGGAACAGCTCCAGCACCTGGCGGCCGGTGCGGGTGTCGAGCGCGCCGGTCGGCTCGTCGGCCATCACCACCTCCGGCCGGTTGACCAGCGCGCGGGCGATGGCGACGCGCTGCTGCTGGCCGCCGGAGAGCTGCGAGGGGCGGCGGTCGGCGCGGTCGCCCATGCCGACCCGGCCCAGCAGTTCGCGCAGCCACGCCCGATCGACCTCGTGCCCGGACAGCCTCGGCACGAGCGCCACGTTCTCCTCGACGGTCAGCGCGGACATCAGGTTGTAGGCCTGGAAGACGAACCCGACCCGGTCGCGGCGCACGGCGGTGAGCGCGGCCTCCTTCATCCCGGCCAGCTCCACGTCACCGAGCAGGACGCTGCCCGACGTCGGCTGGTCGAGCCCGGCGGCGCAGTGCAGGAACGTGCTCTTGCCCGAACCGGACGGTCCCATGACGGCGGTGAACGTGCCCCGGTCGAGCGCGATGGACACGTCGCGGAGCGCGGTCACCGAGTTCTCGCCGGAACCGTAGGTCTTGGTCACCGACTCCAGGCGCAGCGCGCTCGTGCCGACGGACGTGGTGGTCAGCGCGCGGCTCATGCGGAGACCTCGGCCTTCGTGGTGGAGGTGGCGGTGACCGGGGAGGTGTAGCCCAGCCTGCCGCGGGTGAGGACGACGACGATGAGCGTCAGCACGCCGAGGCCGAGCGTCGGACCCCAGAGCCACAGGTTGTTCGCGTCGGGGAAGATCTCCGAGAAGGCGATGGACTGGAAGTTGTTGATCGAGCAGTGCAGCAGCATGACGAGCGGCAGGCTCTGGCGGCCCTTGTTGTAGACCAGCGTGATCAGGAAGCTCATCTCCATGGCCGTGATGGTGAAGCGGACGAGCGTCTCGGCGTTGACGTCCGGGCCGCCCCACGGGGTGAGGAACAGCGGGGCGTGCCAGAGGGCCCACAGGAGGCCGAGGATGAAGGTGGCGACCATCGGCTGGTGGCGCTCCTGGAGGCGGCTCAGTGCGAAGTCGCGCCAGCCCGGCTCCTCGGCGAGGCCCGTGGTGAAGAACTGGATGACCAGCATCGGCACGTAGATCGCCAGCACCATCAGCGACGGGGCGCGCATCGCGTCCTCGGCACCGGGCATCGCCGCGGTGCCCGCGAGGACGGCGATCGGGACGGCGAACAGCGCGAACGCGTACCACCCGACACCGGCCCGGAACTGGAAGAGCCGCCTGCGCCACCGCCGCAGCCCCTCGCGGCCCTCGGTGATCGCCGTGACGGTGAACGCGGCGGTCAGCGGACCGAGGTACGCGCCGGGCAGGATCGCCGTGAGCTGGTTGCCCATCAGCAGGTCCGGGTAGCGGAAGTGCAGGACGCCGAACCCGTCGAGCGACAGGATGTACGGCACCCACGCGATCCAACTGATGGCGTTGGCGAGGGTGAAGAACGTGGTCAGTGGGAAGCGCTGGACCAGCGCCTGGAAGCGGTTCGAGGGGGCGCGGCCGGTGTGGGCGGCTGGGGTCGAGGTCATGCTCAAAGGCTAGGAATGGATCTTGTGGAAATCAGTGCAGGCAAGGGGCGTCCTCGTGGTGGAGTCCGCTCTACCACCGCGGGTGACGAGGAGGGGCGGACCACCCTGACCTGGCCGGGGAGGGCCGGGCGGTTTCCTCGCGCAACCCGGCCCGCGCACGGCACCGCCGCCGGTACGGTTGCCGCGTGCCGACCACCTTCCGCATCGGCGGGGACCTGGAGGTCCGGAGGCTCGGGTTCGGTGCGATGCACCTGCCGACCGAACCGGACGCCGCCCGCGCCGCCGCCATCGCCGTCGCCAGACGAGCCGTCGAGCTGGGGGTGACGCTGATCGACACCGCCCACCTGTACGGCGGGGGCGCGAACGAGGAACTGCTCGCCGAAGCCCTGCACCCGTACCCGGCCGACCTGCTCGTCACCACCAAGGTCGGTGTGGCCCGCACCGGCCCCGGCGGCGAGTGGGAGCTGAACGGGCGGCCCGAGGTGCTGCGCGAGCAGGTCGACCACGCCCTCCGCAGGCTCCGGGTCGACCGGGTGGAACTGCTGCAACTGCACCGGATCGACCCCGAGGTGCCGCTCGCGGACCAGCTCGGCGCGCTGCGCGACCTCCGCGACGCGGGCAAGGTCGGCCGGATCGGCCTGTCCGAGGTCACCGCAGCCGAACTGGGGCTGGCGCGGGATGTCGTCGACATCGCCAGCGTGCAGAACCGCTACAGCCTGGTCGACCGCGAGCACGAACCAGTGCTGGAGGCGTGCGAGGCGGCGGGCATCGCCTTCCTCCCGTGGCGGCCGGTGCTCGGCGCGGCGACCGGCCAGGCGGCCGGGATCGCGGAGGTCGCCGCAGACCTGGGCGCCACACCCGCGCAGGTCGGCCTGGCCTGGCTGCTCGCCCGCTCACCGGTCGTCCTGCCGATCCCCGGCACCTCCAGCCTCACCCACCTGGAGGAGAACGTCGCCGCCGCCGACCTCAACCTGACACCGGCCCACCTCGCCCGGCTGGGCTAGCCGGACTCGGTTGCGGGACAACGGTTTCAGCGGGCGACAACGGCGAACACCACGAGTCCGACCAACAGGACGGCGACGGCGCCCATCGCCAGGAACACGGTGAGCGCGGTCACGCGCCACCGGCGGTACGGCAGATCTTCCATCGGACGGGACTCCCTGTTCTCAGAGGCGCAGGCCTTCGTCGGCCAGCACCCGCTCGGCGAACCTCTCGACGCTGTGATCGGCCTCGCCGTCGCCGTTGAGCAGCGCGGAGGTGAGGAAGAAGGTCACGTCCTTGAAGTTGTGGTCCATCGCCCGCACCATGTTGCCCTGCGACAGACCGTCCAACCAGGACTTGATCGCCTCCGAGTCCTCCTCGTCGACGTCGTCGAGCACGTGCCTGATGAGGTCGGACTTGCTGATCACCACCGCGAGGCGGGCCTTGGTGGTGGCGACGCCCATCTCGGTCATCGTCGTCACGGTCTCGGTGAACGTCACGTGCGGCTCGTCCTTGGCCCGCCCGTCGTCGAGCTTCGCCCGCCGGTCGCCCTCGAAGGTCTCCCACACCGACTTGATGGACAGGGGGTCGATGACGAAGAGGAACGTCCGGGCGATCTTCAGGTACTCGAGCTCCTGCATCTTCGTGGAACTCCGGAAGACCTCGCCCGCCACGTCGAACACGTGCACGAGCTTGTGCTGGCCCCGCTTGGGGGCCACGTGCGTCGAGTACGCCGGGTGCACGACGCCGTCCTTGTGCACCAGGCTGGTCTTGTCGACGCGCGCGGTGGACGCCAGCTTCCCGCGTGAGCTGACCGAGCGGTCCTTCGTGGACGTGTCGGCGAAGGTGAACGCGCCGCCCGCCCTGGTCGCCATCGTCTCCACGGCGATGAGCAGGACGGTGGTCAGTTGGCTCTTGCCCGCGCTCGGCGCGCCGAACACCGGCAGGACGATCTCGCCCGTCTCGCCCGTCCGCTCCGCCAGCGGGTGCGGGGTCTCGGCGTGCGGGCACCACAGGACCGGCTTGTCCTCAGGTTTCCTCACCAGCGCCGTGAGCACCAGCAGGGAGGGGAACACCTTGCCGCAGCCGCACCTGCGGTGGGTCATCCCGTACCGGCCGGGGCGGACCTCGCCGTGCAGGGTCTTGCAGCCGGGGCAGCCGTGCAGGGCGTGGACGACCCGCACACCGCACGTCTTGCAGGTCATCCTGATGCCGCGGAGCCGGAGGACGGTGGTGTCGAACAGCCGCAGCAGGTAGAGGCCCGCGCAACTCGCCGCGAGCAGCAGGCCGAGGAACAGCGCGGAGCCGACCAGCGTCAGCACCAGGACCGGGGCGGTCATCACGATGCCGGTGAAGATCCCGATCCGCTGGACCCCGCCCCACCACCTCGCCCGCGGCGCGGGCACGGCGGAGTACTTCTCGCCGATCGCCTTCCACCGCTTCACGACGACGTCGCGCAGCTCCCGCGCGACCAGGGTGTGGACGTGCCGGATGTCGCGCCACGCCTGGCCGAGCAGGTAGTGCACCCACGCCGGTTCCTCGCCCTTGCCCCGCTTCCCCGGCGGGTGCTTGACCTTGGCGGCGTTGGCGTTCGCGCCGACGCCGTACCCGGCGGCGGTCGTGAGCACGTACTGGCGGAGCAGCACCCAGCCGAAGCGGCTCCCGGAGGCCACCGGCAGCACGAGGACCGCGGCCAGCAGCAGCAGGCCGAAGCTCGGCGGGGCCGTCACGGCTTGGCCTCCCTCGACGTCCGGCGACCGCGGAAGAACCGCGTGACCGAGTTGCCCGTCGCGTCCCGCGCCCAGTCCTCGAACCAGTCGGCGACACCGCGGACGCGCTGCCCGCGCAGGATGGTCGCGGTCTCGCCCAGCGGTCGGCGCCGCCACTTCTTGACCGCGCGCAGCACGAACAGCTCGAACTCCTCCTGGACCTTCCGCGCTCCGGGGTACCTGTCGCGGCACCGCCGCAGTTCCCACACGAGCACGAGCAGGTCCGCCGCGGTCCGGGGATCCGCGGTCGCCGGGCGCAGGCCGGGCTCGGCGCCGCGCAGGTAGGCGGCGCGCACGTCGCCGAACAGGACGACGAGGTGGGCCAGCCGGTCGACGGGCAGCGCGCCGACGCGCGCCATGACCAGGTCGAGGATCGTCCTGCGGCGCTCCGGCCCCGAGGACCGGTAGCTCCGCACGACCTCCCGCACGCGGCTGTCGAAGGTGTCGGGGTCGCGTTCCCGCAGGGCGGTCTCCACCTGGTTGACCGTCCTGAACCGGGATTCCACGAGTGCTCGTGTCGTGGAGGGGAGCGAGTCGACCACGGGGTGCTCGCGAACGTCCGCCGACAGCCGGTCGTAGATCTCGCCGTCGGTGATCGGGGCCTGGAGGGCGGTGTTGACCCAGACGAGCAGCGCCCCGGAGCAGAACTGCCGCGGCAGCAGGTCGCGCAGCAGGATCGACGCCTCGGAGTGCGTCCACCCGCCGTCGGGCCACAGCGCCCGGAGCAGGTGGTCGTCCACGTCCTGCTCGCACGCGAGCCTGCTCAGCGCCGCCGTGCGCTGGAGCCTGCCCGCCCGCGCGTCGGCGATGACCACCGCCGTCGCCAGCGCGCTCCGCCCGCGCAGGTCCAGCACGTCGGCCAGTCCCGAGTCGACCACCCCGACCACGTCGTGGAGCCGGTCGTGTGCCGCGCCCGCCAGGTGGTCGACCACGCCCGTGCGCAGGCCGGACCACGTGCGGAGCAGGTGGCCGAACCGCTCGTCGTCCGGGTTGACCAGCACGGCCGGTCCGACGGCGGTCGTCCCGACCTGGTGGAGCACCGGACCGGGGACGGCGATGTCGTACTTCGCGGCCCACGCCAGCAGGTCCACCACCACGGCGGCGGGGGCGTGGCGCAGGCGCTCCACCACGGCGCCCTCGGCCCGTGACCGCGCGGCGGGGGAGCGCAGGGCGATGTCCGGGCCGGTGAGCCCGCTGTCGAGGGACGCCATGACCCAGGCCAGTTCCACGTGGTCCGCGAGGTCATGGGCCCCCACGTCCCGTGCCGCCGTCGCGAGGTCCGACAGCGCCGCGGGACCGCAGTCGCCCACGTCGATCTGGTTCCCGATCCGCTCGACCGCGGCGGCGCCGAGCCGCCGGGCGTGCTCGACGAGCCACGGCACCACCGCGACGGTCTCGGCCCGGTCCGCGCCGCCCGCGGCGAACACCACCGGGTACCAGTCGGAGAGGTCCCGCTCGCGGCCGGTGGCCAGCTCGCCCGCCTGCTTCCACAACTCGGCCGCGTCCTCGACGCCGACGTAGACGAGGTGCTCCGCCAACGGGTGCGCGGCGATCGGGCTGCGCTCGTCGGCGACCATGTCGAACAGGTGGTAGGCGTCGAACGCGGAGCGGTCCACGGAGGACTCCGCGAGCGTGCCGACCACGTGCAGCTTGCTGTACCGGGGCGTGTGCTGGTAGGTGGCGAACGACATCCGGCTGACGACCCCCGGCGGCAGCAGGTAGGACGCCGCCGCGATCCAGTGGGCGACCGCCTCCGCGTCGCGTTCGACGATCACGACGGTGCGCTCGTGGTCCGCGACCGTGCTGTCGATCGCGGTCAGGAGGGCGGCCAGGTGTCGTCCTCCCTTGTGCGCCTTGACGAACGCGGCGGCGGCGGCCTGGTCCAGCGGTCCGGGCGACGGCGCGGACAGCGGCGGCAGCACGGGGTCGGCGACCTGCCGCCGGTTCCACAACCCGGCACCCCACAACTCGATCGGCAGCACGTCGCCGAGGTCGCGGGCCAGGTCGTCGGTCACCAGCGCGTGCGCGAAGTAGTTGCCGAACCGGCGCGAGTAGTCGTTGCCCAGGAAGGCGACGTTGGCCAGCACGCTGGACGGTCCCGGCCGGTAGCAGAGGTTCACGGGCGACCTGGCGATCTCCGCGGCGTCCGCGTTCGAGGAGAGCGAAGGGGGCGCGGCGTACCCGGTCAGGAACTCCACATCGGACATGACGTCGGGCGGCACCCCCGTGGTCGCCGCGTGGAACTGGTAGCCGGGGTGCCCGGACAGCCCGCGTTCGCACGAGGTGTAGTAGAGCTGGCTGAACGCCATGTCACTCCCCGCCGGGTTTGAGGGTCTTGGGAATGGTGCTGAACTCGCTCATGAGCCAGAGGAACGGGTCCTCGACCCGGCGGGGCTGGACGCCGCGGTCGGACACGCGCTGCGAGCGCGATTCCGCGCTGTCGACCTGGGGGCTCTCACCCAGTGCGGACAACCCGAACAACCGGTACCTGGCGAAGTTCTTCGACAGGGTGTCGTCGATGTTGTGGCCCGCCCACTCGTGCAGCAGCGCCCGCATGTGCTCGTGCACCTGGAGGCTGTCCGGCTCGTTGAAGGCCGCGGTGGTGGGGGGCCTGCGCCGGAGCGGGCTGGTCTCGGGGATGTACCCGTCGAGTGCGTCCATCTTCGTGAACGCCACCGCGATCGGCTTGTCGATGCGCCGGTTCGACTTCACACCGAGCCTGCCGTGCAACTGCTCGATGATGTTCGTGAGCACCGTGGCGGGGGTGTCCGCCGCGGTGCTCAGCGGTGGCAGCACGGCGTCGGCGTCGGCGTGCGGGCGCGCCCCGCGCATCTGGAGCGGGTCGAGCAGCAGGATGATCCCGTCGGCGCTGGTCAGGTAGCGGACGTTCTGGTCGATGCTGCGCTCGGACACCATGTCCTCGCCCGCGGTGTCGAAGAACGACAGCAGCGAGCGCCGGACCCTGCCGCCGCCGTTGCCCGTGGTGAAGCTGAACACCAGCGGCTTGCGGCCTCCGCGTTCGGCCGTGGCGGTCTTGGTGGGTCCGTGCAGCTCGCGTTTTTCGTACAGGACGTGCTCGTAGGCGCTTTCGAACTGGAGCCGGGTGTTCTCGTCGGCGCCGAGCACGGAGGCGTTGAAGCGCTCGCCCACGGTGTTCATCAGCTCGTGCAGCAGGACGGTCATGTAGACGGTCTTGCCGGTCTCCTTGGCGCCGACCAGTGCGATGAGCTTGCTCTCCGTCCGTCCGAAGTGGACGGGGAGCTGGCTGTGGCAGCGGGGGCACAGCCGGTAGTGGGTCTCCGCGCCGCACGGCTCGTGCTTGGCGGTCGGCTTGCGGCCGTCCGCGTCGAACACGGGGAGCTGCGGCTGGCGATCGCCCATCTGGTCGGCCAGGACGCGGTCGAGCGAGGTGGTGCACTTCTTCCGCGAGCCGACGCGGCCGGAGCAGCGGAACCGGATCTCCTTGGCGCGGAAGTCGCGGTAGCAGTACGGGCAGTTCAACCGGCTACCGATGAGCGTCGGGAACAAGGGTCACCTCTTCCGGGTGCGTCGCGTTCGGGTCGACGAAGCAGGCCAGCCCCGACAGGGGGCTCACCCGCTCGGTGAGCGCCACGACGACGGGTTTGCCCGCGGCCAGCGGGCGGGGCGGGATGGTCTCGACGACCCGGCCGCTGTCCACGCGCAGCGGGACGCGGCCGTCCGCGCGGTGCACCACGACGACCGCGGGGAGCTTGCACTCGTGGTCGCTGGTGAAGGTCACCGCCAACCGCCGCCTGCCGGGCAGCCCGGTCTGGTGGACGGCGTAGCCGACCTCGGTCAGGCGTCCGGCGACGTGGTCGACCACGGCGGCCGACACGCTCTCGCGGCCCCTGTTCCGCACCACGGTTTGCAGGGTGACCACGACCGCGTCGCGCCCGGCGACGAACTCGGTCCCGCCGGTGTCCTGGTGGACGCGCGCCGAGACCTCGACCTCCGACACGTGGATCGGCTGGTCGCCCTCGTCGGCGGGCCACCACCGCACGCGGACGAAGTGCGCGCCCTCCGGCCACACCCAGTGCAGGCGGACCAGGTCGCCGAACCGCTCGCGCGTCACGCCGGTCACGGGGTCCACGAGCGACAGCGAGATCGTCGCGCCGATCGCGGCGTGGCCACCGGACACGGTCACGGCCGTGACCGTCAGGTGCCCCTGCCTGACGGGGAGGGGCAGCAGCACCCGTCCACCGCCGTCGGGCACGGGCGCGCCCCCGACCGGCTGCCCGAACGAGCGGACCTCGGCGGCCGGGACCACGTCGCCGACCCGCCACGGCGGTTCGGCGGCCGACGAGCGGATCTCGACCACACCGGCGGCCGGGGGGCTCCAGCTCAGCCGGACCACGGGCTTCCCGCGTTCCTGGACGACGTGGTGGTCGAGGTCGGTGACGGCGACGGGCCGGGCGGTGGGGCTCGCCGTCGCCACCACCGGGGCCGACACCCGCCGCGCGCCCGCGCGGTTCAGGTAGACGGCCCGGAAGGTGTAGTCGTAGGTCCCGCCGCCCGCGACCGAGTCGTCGACGAAGGTCGAGGCACCGGACCGGACGACGACCGGGTGGGCTGTGGCGGCGGGGTCGGCGCGGTCGACGCGGGTCACCAGGACGTCGGACGCGGAGGGGTGCGCGCGCCAGGAGGCGGTCACGGACCTCTCGCCCGCTTCGAGCACCGCGGCGGTGACCTCGGGGAGCAGTTCGACCGCCTCGGCGCTGGTCCCGGCGGACCACGTGTCCCCTCGTGAGGCGAACACGCTGTAGTGGACGGGTTCCGCCGCGGGAGGGGCGTCGTCCACCGCCTCGTTCGCCAGGGTCTCGACGACGGCAGTGCCCGCGGAGCTGGACACGGCGGGCGCGCCGGTCGCGCGGACCAACCGGTACCTGACCCCCGCGGTCGTGGCCGTGCTCGGTGCCCAGCGCACCACGACCCGCTCGCCGTCCAGCCCGGCCGACACCTCGGCGGGCGGTGGCGGCGGGATCGACGCGAGGCGCTCGCGCAGGGAGTCGTCGTCCTTGGCGGTGTCCGCGGCGGCGGCGAGGTGCTTGGCCGCTCGTTCCTGGTCCCCGTCGCGCCACGCGGCGTCGGCCTGGGTCACGAGGTCGGCGACCCGCCGCAGCGCCTCGTCGAGCTGGTTCCGCGCGTCGAGCGCCTCGCCGTCGGGCAGCCCGTCGAGCAGCCGCCGCGCCTCCTGGAGCTCACCTTCGCGGAGCGCCTCGACCGCGAGCTGCCCGGCGTTGCCGTCGCCGCGGCCCTGGTCCTCCCCGGTGAGCGTGACCGCGAGGTCGGCGGCCTCGGTCGGGTCGAGGCCGAGACCGACGGCGGTGTGGACGACCAGCTTCGCGGGCAGTCCCGCCTCGATGTCCGGGCGCAGGTGCTCGCGCACCTCCCACACCAGCAGGTCGAGCAGGTTGTCCGCCTGGGTGGCGGCGTTGAGGAGGATCGCCAGCAGGTTGTCCATCGCGGTCTTGCGCTCGTCCTGCTTGGCCCGCGACTGCTCCTCCCTGGCCTTCTCGAGGTCGGCGACGGTGATGGTCCGCCCGTCGGCGGCGAGCCGGAAGCCGTCGCGGAGGGTGAAGCCCCGCCGGACGGCCTCGGTGCCGAACAGGACCTCGGGGGAGAGCCGGAACCCGAGCGCGTTCAGGGGACCCCGCAGCGAGCGCACCGCCGGGATCGGCGCGCCACCCGCCAGTTCCCACGGCGGGTCGACGATCCGCACCCCGCCCGCCCGGAGCGCGTCGCGCACCTCGTTCTCCGAGAACGCGTTCTCCAGCGCCCCCACCAGTCGCCGCAGTCCCGCCACGGTGACGCACGGCAGGGAGGCGGCGATCACCTCGACCCGCTGGTCGAGCTGCTCCTTGGCGTGGCCGCGCCCCTGCTCGCGCTGCTCGGTGAATGCCTTGAGGTTGAGCACGTCACGACGTCGGAGGTCGGTGTCCGACGACAGGAGCGCGGTCGCCAGCGGCAGGTACTTCTTCTGGAGCTTGAGCTTCCGCCAGTACTTGACCACGGCGTCGACCTGGCGGGTGAACTCCGCGGGGTCGCTGACCTCGCGGGGCTCCAGGCGGTACCGGACCAGCAGGTCCGACGGCGGCACGTTCCCCGCCCGCCGCGCCGCGTCGAGCACGGTGTCCCGGTAGGCGTCGAAGTCGTCGGCCACGGGCCGTCACGCCCCGACCGTGTAGCGGGCGACCGCGTCACGGGCCTGCACGACCTGCTCCTCGCTCAACCCGTCGATGACCAGGTCGATCGTCAGGTCCTGGCGGGTGCTCAGCTCGACGGCGTGCACCTGGAGGCCGCCGTTGCGCTCCATGTGGAAGGACACGTCCAGCGGCGACCCCTTGGGGAGGGGAGGCATGCCGCTGATCAGCCCCTCGCCGATCTTCTCGTTGTCCTCGACCAGTTCCGACGCCCGCGCGCCCGCCTGCTCCCACACCTCGATCCTGATGGCGCTCTGCCCGTCGAACCTCGTGTAGTACCGCTTCGTCGGCGGGGACGCGGGGAGGGCCTCGTTGGCCTTGATCAGGTGGTCGATGAACTGCTCGTCGGTGTCGCCCTTGAACATCTTGACGCCGAACGCGCGGGGCGAGACGGTGACGACCTCCTTCCTGGCGAGTTCGCGCACCTGGGAGGGGTCGATGCCGAGCTGGTCGGCGACCGAGGTGATCGCGCCGTCGTTCGGCTGCCCGCCGCCGTCGCCGTCGGGCAGCGCGATCTTGACCGACCGGATCAGGCCGAACATCGCGGCGCCCTTGGCCACGGCGAGGTCGGGGTCGTGGAGCTTCGGCTCGAAGCCGAACCGCCCGCGCAGGCCCTCGGTGACCGCGGGCATCCTGGTCGCCCCGCCGACGAGCAGGACGTCGTCGAACGTCGTCACGCCCGCCGCCCTGGCCAGCTCCACGGTCCGGGCGGTGATGTCGAAGGTGCGGTCGAGGAGTTCGGCGGTGGTCTGCTCGAACTCCTCCCTGGTGAGCGTCACCTGCGTGACGTCACCCGCGAACCGCATGTTGTGCCTGCGGGAAGTGGTGCTGGACAACATCTTCTTGAGGTCCTCAGCGGAGTTCGTCAGCTCCTGGAGGAAGTCCTCGTTCTCCTTCGCCTCGCTGCCGGGGTGCTCGGCGACGAAGCCGTCCAGGAGGAGGTCGACGATCTTCTGGTCCCAGTCGGCCCCGCCGAGGTGGTGGTCGCCGTCGGTGCACACGACCTCGACGTCGTTGCCGGTCAACCGGATGACCGTCGTGTCGAAGGTGCCGCCGCCGAGGTCGTACACCAGGATCGTCCGGTTGTCGCTGGTGTTCATCGCGTCGTAGTGCAGGGCGGCGGCCACCGGCTCGGGCACGACGTCGATGACGTTGAGCCCGGCGATCGTCCCCGCGTTCCTGGTCGCCTCGCGCTGGCTGACGCCGAAGTACGCCGGGACGGTGATGACGACGTCCCGCACGGTCTCGCCCGTGCTCTCGCCCGCCGCTCGCGCCAGCTCCTTGAGGATCAGCGCCGAGATTGACTCGGGCGTGTGCTCCTCGCCGTGGAACGACAGCGTGAGCTGCTCGCCCATCTCCCGCTTGATGAGCGAGACGACCAGGGCCGGGCTGATCTTCGCGGAGCTCTTCGCCGTCTTCCCGATGACGACGTTCTCCGGGGTCTCGAAGAAGACGACCGACGGCGTCGTGTCGTCCCCCAGCGCGTTCTTCACCACGGCCGCTCGGCCCGTGTCGTCCACGTGGGCCACGCACGAGTACGTGGTGCCGAGGTCGATTCCGTATGTCGCCATGGCATTCCTCGCTCTGGTCACGCCTCGGGTGCGGGGTCGAACCGGTAGAACGCCGCGGCCGCCAGGCGTCGCATGCGGCCGGTCTCGACGTCGCGGAACCCGGCGGCCAGCGGTGCCGCCACCGTGTTGTGCTGCTCCGGGCCCGTGCCGGGCCGGACCGCCGCGACGGTGTGCCGTCCCGGCTCGAACGGCTCACCGGGTTCGGCGGGCACGACCTCGATGCCGCACCGGTCCAACGCCAGCACGACGTCGTCCGCGAAGCTGGCGAACATCCGGTCCGACGTCCGCGTCGACGCCTCGGTCAACCCGTCGTAGAGCCGGATCAGGTCGGCGACGACGGGCTTCAGCAGGTCGCGGCGCGCGCCGTCGCGCAGGAGCCGGTTCTCGGCGCTCAGGTCGTCGATGACCGATTCCCGATGTGCTGAACGCCGGTGGAAGTCGAGCAGCGCCTTTTCCACGCCGCCCACCCTCCCGGACAACTCCGCCAGGGAATTCTCGTCGGGTTCGAAAGGCACGTCGGGAAGTGGGTCGGTCGATCCGTCCGGTTCGGGTCGACCCAGTGCGGGAATCATGTCGAGATTTCTATCACCCGTTTGTTCCGACAGCTTGGTCAGTTCGTGGACAGAATGTTGCCAGAAATGTTCCCGGATATTTCTGCGGTGGTATTCCGCTGCAATCATCGACGGTGATGCGCGCACAGGTTTTCTTGTCCTACGACGACGAGGACGCGGTTTTCGCCGAGAACCTCGCGAGCGGCTTGGAGCACGCGGGTGTCGCCGTCTTCCTCGACGCGTGGGACATCCGCGCGGGCGAGTCGACCGTGGGCCGGATCGACCAGGCGATCCGCGACGCGACGAGCGCGATCGTCGTGGTGGGCCACCGCCGCTCCGGTGGCCACCGGGTCGCCGAGGAGTACGCCGCGCTCGCGACGCGGGCGCTCAAGGGCGAACTCGCCAGGTTCGTGCCGGTGCTGCGCGACGACGAGGTGGTCCTGCCGCCGCTGCTGGACTCGTGGAAGGGGTTCAGCTTCGCCGGGGTGGTCGACCAGGGCGGGTTCGACGCGCTGGTGGCGGACCTCGTCGTCGAACTGGGGGTCGAGCGCGGGCCTCGGCGGGCCGAACTGTCGCTCGTCGTGCCCGACGACCAGGCCAGGACGCCCGGAACGCCGCTGTGGACGACCCTGCGGGTCACCTCCACGACCACGACGCTCGTGACCGGTGCGGCCCGTGACCGGCACGCGAGCCACCGCGGCGAGGGCCCCGGCCTGAGGCACGCCCTGTGGAAGATGAACCGCGCACGGGCCGCGGACGGCCGGACGGTGCGTGCGGGCGTGGAGGCCGGGGCGGGCGACGGCGACCTCGACGCCGCGACGCGCGTGTTCGGCGCGGCGCTGGCGGACGCGTTCCTCCCGGACGGCCTGGCCGCCGCCCTCGACGCCCGGCTGGCGGACGCCGCGCGAGCGGGGCGGACCGCGCGCCTCGCGCTCGAGGTCGCCCCCGACCTGGCCGACCTGCCCTGGGAGTCCCTGGTGGTGGCGGGGGAGCCGGTGGCGCTCCGGCCGGGGGTCGAGGTCTACCGGCACACGCCGGGGCTGAAGGCCACCGCGCTGACGCGGGTCCCCGGCCCGCTGCGGATCCTCGCCGTCATCGCGAGCCCCGACGACACGGGCGCCGACCTGCTCGACCACGAGCACGAACTCGCGCGCATCCTCGACCAGGTGGGGGCGGCCCGCCGCGAGCAGGCCCACGTCCGGGTGCTCAACTGGGGTTCGGTCGAGGCGATCAGGCAGGCGCTGACCGAGGAGGCCTTCCACGTCCTGCACGTCTCGTGCCACGCGCGCCCCGGCGTGCTGCTGCTGGAGACCCCGGACGGCCGGGTCGACGAGGTGTCGGCCGACCGGCTGGCGGGCCACCTCGTCATCGCGGGGCGCCCCGTGCCGCTCGTCGTGCTGGCGGGGTGCGCCACGGCGCTGTCCGCCGAGGCCCTCCCCGGACTGGCGCGCGCCCTGATCGGCCTGGGCGTCCCCTCCGTGCTCGCCATGAACGCCTCCGTCACCGACGAGTACGCCACCGAGTTCCTGGCCCGCGCCTACCGGGAGTTGGCGTCGTCGGCCTCGCCGGAACCCCTCGTCGCGGTGTCCACCGCCCGGTACCTGCTGGAGGCCGAGCACCGCGCCGAGTGGGCGACACCGGCGCTGCACCAGAGGGTCCGGCACAACACCCTGTTCGAGGAGGTCGCCCCGGATCGTCAACGGGCGCCGCGGAAGGTGCTGGCGCACGGCGTCGTCGACCTCGCCGTCGGCGACTTCGTCGGTCGCCGCGCCGAACTCCGCTCGCTGCTGCGCGCGCTGCGGGACGGCGCGCGCGGCGTCCTCGTCCACGGCATGGGCGGGGTGGGCAAGAGCTGCCTCGCCGCGGAGCTGGTGCACCTGCTCGGGGCCGAGCGGGAGCTGCTGGTCGTGACGCGCCACGGTCCGTGCACGCCGGACGACGTGCTGAAGGCCCTGCACAAGGCGATCCGCCGCCGCCAGGGCAGGCAGTGGGCCGCGGAGGCGATGGAGGAGCTGGCCGACCCCGACGAGCCGTGGCGGGAGCGGCTCGACGTCCTCGACGAGGAGATCCTGCCGAGGCTCGACGCGCGGGTGCTCGTCCTGCTCGACGACCCGCTGGGCGACCCGCTGGAGGTCGAGGGCGCCCCGCTCCCCGAACCGCCCGAGCTGACCGCGTTCACCGACGCCTGGCTCCGGCTCCGCACGCGGGCGCACCTGCTGATCACCTCACGCGTGCCGCCCGCGGTCGCGGACCGGCGCCTGGTGGCGCACCACCTCGGTCCGCTGTCGAAGGCCGAGGCCGGGAAGCTCATGTTCCGGCTGCCCGCGCTGGACGCGCTGCCCGCGGACGCCAAGCTGCTCGCGTTCCGCAGGCTGGGCGGGCACCCGCGAGCGCTGGAGTACCTCGACGCGCTGCTGCGCGGCGGTGGGCGGCGGGTGCCCGAGCGCGGCTCTGGGGCGCAGTTCGAGAACGTGGTCAGGCGGATCGACCTGGCGCTGCGGCACAACGGCGTCGCTGACCCCGACCGCTGGTGGCGGACCGAGGGCACCGGTCTCGACCTCGACGGGGCGGTGCTGACGACGCTCACGATCACCTCGGCCGACGTGCTCCTCGACGACCTGCACGCCGGTCTGCGCAGGTCGTTCCCGCTGGCGGCCGAACTGCTCGTGGCCGCGTCGGTCTACCGGCGGCCCGTCGACCGGCAGGCGCTGGGCTGGGTCGTGGCGCCGGATCGGCGGCCCGATCCCGAGCGCGACCTGAGGCTCGGCCGGGTCTACCGGGCACTGGTCGCGGCGGAGGGGCGGGGCGCCGCCCGTTCGCTGGCCGACCTCGAGCTGGACGGCGGGACGAGCGCCCAGGTGAACCGCGACCTCGCCGCCGCGGTCGTCCCGGCCGACCGCGCGGGGTTGGACGCGGCGTGCGCCCGCCTGGTCGACCTCACCCTCCTCACGCCGATCGACGAGCGCTTCCTGGTGCACCGTTGGACGGCGGCGTCGCTGGCGGGCCGGGTCGTGCGGGACGACCTGGACGAGGCGCACCGCCGGGCCGCCGCGTACCACCGGTGGCAGGCGGGGCTGTGGCGGTCGGACGTGACGGTCCACCTCGACGAGCTGGAGGAGGCGCGGCACCACAGCCGGAGCGCGGGGGACACCGACCAGGCGTTGGCGACCAGCGCCGAGATGTGCGCGGTGCTGGACCGGCTCGGCGCGCTGGACCGCGAGATGGCGGTCTGCGCCGACGCGCTGCGCGCGATCGGCCACGGCGACCCGCGCGCCAGGCTCTTCCACCACCGCGTGTCGATCGTCGCGATGCGCCGCGGCGACTTCGACCGCGCCAAGGACGAACAGCGGACGGCCCTGCGGTTGGCCCGCGAGTCCGCCGACCTGGTGACCGAGGCCGCCGGGTTGCAGCAGCTAGGCACGATCTTCCAGTTGGAGGACGACGGTGCCGCGGCCGAGGACGTCTACCGCAGGGCCGTCGCCGTCGCTGGTGACGACCGGATCGGCGAGCAGCTCGACGCCAGGGTGGTGCTGGCGAGCTGCTACCAGCGGCTCGGAGGGCTCGCGCTGGCACGGGGTGACGACGCGGGCGCCGAGCGGTGCAGCGTCGGCGCTCTCGAAGTGGCGGCCGAGGTCGGCGACGAGACCGTGGCCACGACCGTGCACGCGGACCTGGCGGGCATCGCCCACGCGCTCGGGGACCACGCCGCGGGCGAACGGCACGACCTGAGGGCGCAGGAGGTGGCCTCCGCCCACGTGGACCTGCGCAGGGTGATCGCCGCGGCGGCGCTCCAGCTCGGTGCGCTGTGCGTGCGGCGGCGGCTGTTCGACGAGGCCTGGGAGCACCTGCGGCGCGCGCTCGAACTCGCCGAGGAGGTGGACGACCTGCCCCAGCAGGCGACCTGCCTGCAACTCGTCGGCGAGGCGCTGTTCGCGCTCGGGCGGTTCTCCGAGGCGCAGGCGGCCTACGAGCAGTTCGTGGAGCTGGCGTCGGGGCTGGACGACCGGCGCGGGGAGGCGATCGGCCACCGGGAGCTGGGGCGGGTGCTTGGCGTGCTGGGCGACGTGGACGCGGCGCGCGACTCGCTGCGGACGGCGATGGCGAAGGAGCCGCTGCTGCGGGGCGCGTTCCGGCTGACGCTCGGGGAGGTACTGGCGGACGCGGGGCTGGTCGACGAGGCGACCGAGGTGCTCCGGGAGGGCGCCGACCACACCGGGGGCGACCTGGGGATGGGGTTCGCCATCCAACTCGCCCTGATCGCGCTCCGGTCCGACGACCTCGACGGCGCGGCGCTGATGTTCGACCGGGCGTCCCGCCAGGCGGGGGAACTCGGCAGCAGGCGTGGCGAGGTGGTGTGCCTGCTGGCCCTCGGTCTGATCGCCCGCGCCCGCGAGCAGGTCGGCAGGGCCGTCGAGCTGTTCGAAACCGCCCTGGACGTCGCACGGGGGGACGGTCGGCTGACCGCGGAGTGCCTGACCCGGCTGGCCGACCTCGACCTGGAGGACGGCGACTGGCCGAACGCGCTGAAGACCTACGAGCACGTCCTGGACGTCCTCGACGACGTCCACGCGCCCCAGTTGCTGGCCGAGGTGCTCAGGCAGCGCGGCAGGTGCTTCGCGGAGCTGGGGCGCGCCGACCTCGCCGCGGCGTCCTTCGGACGGGCCGAGAGCGCGTTCGCCAGGCTCGGGCGCTCCGAGGACGTCCTGTCCTGCCTGGTCCTGCTCGGCTGGGTCCTGCTGACGGCGGGCGTCGGCGCGGCGGCGGCGGACGTCGTGGACCGGCTGGCGCTGGTCGCCGACGACCTGCCGCGCACGCCCGCGGTCGTCGTCGCACTGCTGGTCGCGGGGGACGGGGCGCTGGCGAGCGGGGACCTCGACGCGGCGCGGGACCGGTACGAGGAGGCCAGGAAGTCGGCCGTGCACACCGGTGTCCGCTCGCTGCTCGTCGACTGCGACCGCGGCCTCGCCGAGGTGTCCCGCACGAGGGGCGACGACGCGTCCGCCGTGCGTTTCCTGGACGCGGCGCTGGCCGCGGCCCGGCACCTGGGCGACCGGGTCGCGGCGATGCACGTCCACCGGGAACTGTGGCTGGTCGGCCGCGATCGGGAGCACCTGGTCGAGTCGGCCGTGCTCGCGGACGAACTCCGCGAGCGGCGCTCGTACCTGGCGGTCGCCGCGGTCCTCCACGGCGGGGCGGACGACGTGCCCGAGGCCGCCAAGGCGGACTTCGACGCGCTGCTCTGGCTCCGGCGCCGCCGCGCGGTCGACGGCGAGTCGGCCTTCGGGGACCGGATGGTCGTGCGCGCGGGCCCGTCCATCACCGAGATCGTCCGCGAGCTGGCGCCGCTGCCGTCCGGGGTGTCGAGCGTGCCCGCCGTCGTCAGCCCGTCGCTGCGGTGGTTCAGGACAGGCGCGCCACCGCGTCCTGCGCCGCGGCCACCTGCCGGGCCGTGAGGTCGCCGATCGTGATCTCCGTCGTGGCGGTCTTCCCTGTCCGCACCTCGGTGGCCTTCACGTGCAGCATCCCGCTCTCGTCCATGCGGAAGGTGATGTCGACCGGTGACCCCTTCGGCATCGGGGGGAGCCGGTTGATCTGGGCCTGGCCGATCTGCTTGTTGTGCTCGGGCCGCGCGGACGCGATGGCGCCCGCCTGCTCCCAGATCTGCACGTCGATGGACCGCTGGTCCGGCCACGCGGTGGTGTACTGCTGGGTGTTCTCGGCAGGCAACGGCGTGTTCGCCACGAGCAGGTGGCTGACCAGCATCTTCTCCTTGGTCGGGTCCTCGTCGTCGACCACGGCCACGCCGAACGCCCTCGGGGTGACGATGGTGACCTTCTTCGCCGCCATCTTCCTGACGGCGTCGGCCGAGGTGCCGAGCCGCCTGGCCGCGGCGTCCACCTCCTCGTTCCCGGACGACACGACCTTCACCGACTCCACCAGCGCGAACAGCGCGGCCCCCTTCGCCACGGCCAGGTCGGGCTCGTGGATCTTGGGGGCGTACCCGAACCGCGAGCGCAGCGCTTCCGCGACCGCGGGCATGCGCGTCGACCCGCCGACCAGCAGGACCTCGTCGTAGCGCGTGACGCCGCGCTCCGCGGCCAGCAGGCGGGTGCGCTCGGTGATGTCCATCGTGCGGTCGAGCAGTTCGGCGGTGATGTCCTCGAACGACTGGCGGCTGACCTCGGTGAGGACCTTGAGGCCGTTGAAGTGGATCGCCTCCTGCTTGGTGCGCCTGCTGCTCAGCGCCTTCTTGAGGTCCTCCGCCACCAGCCCGACCTCCTGGAGGAAGTCCTCGTCGTCGGTCGCGTCGGAGTTCGGGTGCTCCGCCATGAAGCGCTCGCCGAGCAGGTCGGCCAGCTTGGCGTCCCAGTCCGCCCCGCCGAGGCCGTGGTCGCCGTCGGTGCAGACCACGGTGATGTCGTCGCCCGCCAGCCTGATCACGGTGGTGTCGAACGTCCCGCCCCCGAGGTCGAACACGAGCACCGTGCGGTCCGCCCCGGTGTTGAGCACGCCGTAGTAGAGGGCGGCGGCCACGGGTTCGGGGACCACGTTGACCACGTTCAGCCCGGCGATCACGCCCGCCTGCCGGGTGGCTTCCCGCTCGGCGACCCCGAAGTACGCCGGAACGGTGATGACGACGTCCCGCACCGTGTCGCCGGTGCTGCCCTCGACCGATTTCGCCAGGTCCCTCAGGATGAGGGCGGAAATGGATTCCGGGGTGTGGTCGGTCCCGTGGAAGTCGAGGGTCATCCCCGGTTTACCGATGTCCCTTTTGATCAGCGAGACCACCAGTTCGGGATTGCGCAGGGCGGCGTTCTTGGCTTCCCGGCCGACCACGACGTTGAAGCGGTCCTCGAAGAAGACGACCGACGGCGTGGATTCCTCGCCGATCGAATTCCGGACGACCGAGGGCTTGCCCGAGTCGCCGACGCGGGCGATGCAGGAATAGGTCGTGCCCAGGTCTATCCCGTATACGGTCATCTACGCCCCATGTCGTGTGGTCGCTGGGTACCCTGTCGCTCGTCGCGGCGTTCCGCGGGTTCCTCGGTGCGAGGGGAAACGGGTGGAGTGGGACTTCTTCGTGTCGTGCGCCGAATCCGATACGGGATGGGGCGAGTGGATCGCCTGGGAGCTCGAATCGGGCGGTTCCACGACGTACCTGGCCGTGTGGGACTCCGCTCCTGGCTCCAACGCCGTCCACCGGCTCGACGAGGCGGTTCGGCTGTCCGAGCGGACCATCGCGGTCATCTCGCCCGCCTACCTCGGTGAACCCGGACTCGGAGCCCAGTGGCACGCCGCGTGGGCGGCGGACCCCGACGGCCTGCGGCGCGGGCTCATCCCGGTCCGGGTCGCGCCCTGCGAGCCCGCGGGGCTGCTGCGCGACATCAGGTGCGTCGACCTGGTGGGGCTCACCCGCGAGCAGGGCGGCAGGCGGCTCGCCGAGGAGATCGGCCGGGGCCGTCCCCGGACACCGCGGAGCCCGCTCTTCCCGTGAGCGCGCGTCGACCCGGTCGCGAGGACCGGGGGTCTGGGCCCCGCGACGGAACCGGTCACGGCGTCGGCGTTGGCGGACATGCCCCGACGCTACTGCTCGCGCGGGACCGTGGACCGATCGGCGGGAACTGTCCACGAACTGGCGGCGATCTGTCACCCGGCCGCTGATCCCCTTGGCGCGCAACACCGGGTGCGCCGTCCGATGTGGAGCCGTCACGGGGTTCCGGCGACCGCGGACGTCGATCGGGAGCGGGTGGCGGACGTGCTCGCCTCGGCAGGCCGGACCCGTGCGGGCCACCGGGAATAGCGCGTGCCGCGTCAGCGCTGCACCGGGTACCCGCGAGGGGCAAACGGAGCAGGAGGGTGTCGGTGATGGTCGAACGAGCCGGGTCGCCGGAGGGCGACGCGCTGACCACGAAGTGCGGCAGGCACATCGCGGTCGGGCGGATTGAGCTCAGCGCCCCCGCGCCCATCGGGCGGGTCACGCTGCGCGTCGGCCCGGACGGCAGCGGTCGCGGCGAGGCCTGGCTGAGCCTGACCCCCGCCGAGGCGACCGACCTGGCCCGCGCGCTGCTGGCACAGGGCGACGTGCTCGCGTTCGGAGCCGTGCGCCGCCGCGGAGCCCGGTAGGCCCCTCCGTCCTTTGTGGACTATCCGCCTGGAGTGCCGTCCGACGTCCTGAAGCGTCGTCCGACGTCCTGGCGTGCCGCCGGTCGTCCGGCCCGTGTCGTGGCGCGCGATCGGCGTCATCGCCTGAACCTGGTCTTGGCACCTCTTGCCGACCGGGGTCGAAGGCAAAAGTTTCGTCCAATTGAGCGAAACTCTTCGGCGTGAGTTTCGGAGCCGCGCCGTCGAAACCTGCTGGCTACAGCGCTGCGCACCAGGGAATCGACCCGTTGGGTCGAGGGCCAACGTCCTGTTCACCTGCGTGAATTGGTCTGATCCGGGGTTGTCAGGTCTATATGTTTCGGTCAATACTCCCGTTGCCTGAGCCTGCCGGAGCTTGGTCCCTGCCAACCCCACCTGCGGAACACACAGGTGCTCCTCCCAGAAGGTGCAACACATGAAACTGACATCGAGGTCAGTGTCACGGGCCCTGCTCGTGTCGAGCCTGGTGGTCGCCACGACCGGCGGCGCGCTGGTGCTCGCCACGTCCGCCGTCGCGGCCACCACCCTCGGCGCCTCCGCCGCGCAGACCGGCCGGTACTTCGGTACCGCGGTGGCGGCGAACAAGCTGTCGGACTCCACCTACGTCGGCATCCTGAACCGCGAGTTCACCATGGTGACGGCCGAGAACGAGATGAAGATCGACGCGACGGAGCCCAACCAGAACCAGTTCTCCTACGGCAACGCCGACCGGATCGTGAGCCACGCCAAGGCCCAGGGGATGCGCGTGCGCGGCCACACGCTGGCCTGGCACTCGCAGCAGCCGGGGTGGATGCAGAACATGGAGGGCTCGGCGCTGCGGTCGGCGATGCTCAACCACGTCACGCAGGTCGCCACGCACTACAAGGGCCAGCTCTACGCGTGGGACGTGGTGAACGAAGCGTTCGCCGACGGGAGTTCCGGAGCGCGGCGCGACTCCAACCTCCAGCGCAGCGGCAACGACTGGATCGAGGCCGCGTTCCGCGCGGCGCGGGCCGCCGACCCCGCCGTGAAGCTCTGCTACAACGACTACAACACCGACGACTGGTCGCACGCCAAGACCCAGGCCGTGTACCGGATGGTGCAGGACTTCAAGTCCCGCGGCGTGCCGATCGACTGCGTCGGCCTCCAGTCGCACTTCAACCCCCAGAGCCCGGTGCCGTCGAACTACCAGACGACCCTGTCCAGCTTCGCCGCCCTCGGCGTGGACGTGCAGATCACCGAGCTGGACATCGAGGGGTCCGGGTCGGCGCAGGCGGCCAACTACCAGCGCGTCGTGTCGGCGTGCCTGGCCGTGGCGCGCTGCAACGGGATCACCGTGTGGGGCATCCGCGACACCGACTCGTGGCGCGCCTCGGGCACCCCGCTGCTGTTCGACGGCTCCGGCAACAAGAAGGCCGCCTACACCTCGACCCTCAACGCCCTGAACGCGGGCGGCGGCACCGACCCCACCACGACCACCACGACCACGACGACGACCACGACGAACCCGCCCCTGCCCGGTGGCTGCACGGCCGCGGTGTCGCTGAACTCCTGGAACGGCGGCTTCGTCGCCACCGTCAAGGTCACCGCCGGGTCGACGGCCATCAACGGCTGGACGGTGACGCTCGCCCTGCCGTCGGGCGCGACGGTCACGAACTCGTGGAACGTCCAGCGCAGCGGCAACTCCTGGACGAACGTCGCCTACAACGGCCGCGTGTCCGCCGGGCAGTCGACCGAGTTCGGCTTCCAGGGCACCGGAGTCGGCACCGGCATGGAACCGAGCTGCACGGCTTCCTGACGGCCGGACCGACAGCCCGGTGCGGGGAGCCGCCACTCCCCGCACCGGGTCCCGGCGCGGTGCCCGCGGCCTCCGTGACGGCCGCGGGCACCGCGTTCCTCAGTAGCCGACCCGGAACGTGGCGTCCTGCCGGTCGGTCGCCGTGGACACCGGGTCGATCCGCAGGACGAACCCCGCGTGGCGCAGGTACCGGTCCGGGTAGTTGTACGACCGGTAGGAGGTCCAGCCCGAATCGGCGAGACCTGCCACGGCGGTGAAGGTCGCGTCGGCGTCGAACGCGGCCGACCCGTCGTCGGGCGCGAGCACCACGGCGTACCCGGAGTGCCGCAGGTAGCTCGAGGGGACGTTGACGGACTGGAACGAGACGCCGGAACCGGCCAGGCCGGGGACGATCCGCCACTGCTGGTCCTGGTACGGCTCGAACGGGTAGGTGTCGACGCGGGCCACGTTGTTCTGGTGCCGCACGTACCGGTCGGGGTAGTTGTAGGCCTTCAGCCGGTTCCACGCCGGCGCGCCCCACCTCGACAGCAAGCCGGACATCTCGGCCGCCGTGATCGGCTGGATGGTGGCGTGCTTGGAGTTCAGCGGCTGCGTGTACGAGCGCTGGTCCACCGGCGTCCACGCGCCGCTCGCGACGTTCGTGGTCTGCCACGCGTAGAAGACGCCGTTGGGCGTGTACGTGTCACCCCACAGGTACCGGGTGCCCGACGTCAGCGACGCGACGACGATCGGCGCTTCCGTGCCGCCGTGCGAGACCGGGCCGCTGTAGGTGGTGAAGCTGCCGGGGTTCAGCGTCGACGACCTGGCGGCGAGCAGCGTGCCGTTGGTGTTGTTCTTGAAGAACAGGTGGTTCACGCCGTTGACCTGGTGCAGGTGGCCGTCGATCGCCGCGTATCCGGGGTCGAAGAACGTCTGCGGCGCGCCGACGGTGGTGAAGTCGCTGGTGTAGTTGGCCATGATGACGTCGTGGCCGCCGTTGACGGCCGAGTAGATGATCGCGTACTGGCCGCGCGAGGCGTCCCAGAACGCCTCCGGCGCCCAGGAGTGCGTGGCCATCGAGTGCAGCTTCACCCTGCGGTAGCCGGTGAACGACCGCAGGTCCGTCGAGTCCCACACGTGGACGTACTGGTTCTGGAGGCTCCAGTCGGTGCCCTTGAGGTCGGTGGCCAGCACGGTGAACGTGCCGTCCTGCTTGCGCAGGATGAACGGGTCGCGCAGGCCCTGCGTGCCCTGCGTCGGCGTCACCACGGGGTTGTTCTGGTTGAGGGGCGTCCAGTTCAGGCCGTCCGCGCTGACCGCGAGGTGCAGCCCGTAGTTCGCGCCGCTGAAGTTCGGCGACTCGGTGAAGTACCCCATGACGTACCCGGAGTAGGTCGCCGCCGACGCCGTTCCGGGGTTCAGCGCGGCCGTCGTGCCGCTGATCATCAGCAGCCCGACCAGTGCGGACAGGACTCTTCGACTCATGACCGGCTCCGTTGTCGGTTCGGGTTGTCGAACTGCTCGGGTCGACGCTATGTGAGCGATAACATCCGAGCTGTCGATTGACCGTAGGAGCTTCATCAAAGCCAGGTCAAGGGCCGACGTTCAGCTTGTTCACGTTCTCAGCGACTGCTCTACCGGATGCCGCCGAAGGGGGTATCGGCGGTGGTCGGTCAGGGTTCCAGCCCGCGGATCAGGGTGCGGGCGGCCCGTTCCGCCTGTACGGCCAGGTGGTCGATGGTGTGGTGCGGTCGGGCGAAGAAGCCGTCCGACAGCAGCGCGACGTACCCGTGGGCCAGCGCCACCTGCTGCTCCAGCAGCCACAGCGCGCGTTCGGTGTCCCCGCCGATCGCCTCGCGGGCCAGGTCCAGCAGCCGGTCCATGAGGTGGCGGCCCGCGGCGGACAGGGCCTCGTCCCGCAGGTCGCGCAGGTCCACTGCGAAGATGACGGCGAACCCGGCCCCGCGGGTGGCCGCGAACCTCACGTACGCGCCGCCGGACGCGGCGAACCGGTCCACCGGGTCGGAGCCCGCCGCGTCCACCGCGCGCTCCACCTCGGCCGCGAGTTCGGTGGCGGCCCGCGTGGCGACGGCCGCCAGCAGGTGGTCGCGGTCGGGGAAGTGGCGGTACGGGGCCGCGGTGCTGACCCCCAGCCTGCGGGCCACCCGCGCGACGGAGAACTCGGCGAGACCGGACTCGGCCAGCAGGTCGAAACCCGTGTCGACCAGCGCCGTTCGCAGGTCGCCGTGGTGGTAGCGGTCGCGGCGCGGCGTGCCGGTCACTCGGCCTCCCGGTTGACATCGATGTGATAGGCCACTTACTTTAGCTGGTGATAGCCCTCTTACATCGCCATCGGAAGGACCCCCATGTCGGGAATCAAGGGCAAGGTCGTCGTCATCACCGGGGCCAGCAAGGGCATCGGCGAGGCGACGGCGCTCCGCCTCGCCGACCACGGCGCGAAGGTCGTGCTCGGCGCGCGGCGGCCGGGCGAGCTGGAGGCGCTGGCCGACCGCATCGCGGCCTCCGGCGGGGAAGCCGCCTGGGCGTCGACGGACGTGCGGCGGCGCGAGGACGTGGCCGCGCTGGTCGAGCTGGCGTGCGAGCGGTACGGCTCGCTGGACGTGCTGGTCAACAACGCCGGGGTCATGCCGGTCTCACCGCTGGACGACCTGCGGGTCGACGACTGGGACGCCATGGTCGACGTCAACGTCAAGGGCGTGCTGCACGGCATCGCGGCGGCGCTGCCGGTGTTCCGGCGCCAGGGGGCCGGCCAGTTCGTCACCACGGCGTCCACGGCCGCGTTCAAGACCGTGCCGGGGCAGGCGGTCTACTCCGGCACGAAGTTCGCCGTGCGCGCCATCTGCGAGGGCCTGCGCCAGGAGGCGGGCGACGGGTTCCGGGTCACGGTGGTCTCGCCGGGCATGACCGCGACCGACTTCGCCGCGTCCGTCACGGACCCCGCGGCGAAGGCGCGGCTGGAAACCCTGCGCGACACCGTCGCGATGCCCGCGGACGCCGTCGCCCGCGCCATCGCGTTCGCGATCGACCAGCCGGACGACGTCGACGTGAACGAGGTCGTCATCCGGCCCACCGCGCAGGCCTGAGGATCAGCGCGGCGAACAGCTCAGCCCGGTCACCGGTTGGTCCACTCCGGACACGATCGAGCCCCACGTCGTCGACGCGCCGGACGCCAGCGAACCGTTGTAGTCCTCGTTGGTCGCCGACACCCGCTTGCCCGACTGGGACACGTCGGCGTTCCACGTGTTGGTGAACCGCTGGGACCCGGCCACCGAGAAGGTGACCCGCCAGCCGGAGATCCGCCGCGGGCCGGTGTTGCGGACCGTGACCTCGACCTGGTGGGCGCCCTGCCACGAGCCGCCGACCGAGTAGGTCGCGGTGCAGCCGGGGGTCGGGGCCTGGGTCGTGGTGGTCGTGGTGGTGGGGGCCGGGGGCGCCGCGACGTCGGAGGTGGTGGTCGTGGTCGGAGCCGCCTCGACGGTCGTCGTGGTGGTGGTGACCTCCGTCGTGGTCGCGCGGGGCGCGGTCGTCCAGGCGTCCGTGGACGTGACCGTGGGGCCTTCCTCGGTGCTGTAGTGGACTTTCGTGTACGAGTCGGCGCACCGCGACGAGCAGTCGGCCGGGAGGCCGAAGCGGTAGACCCTGCCCCGGTTCACCAGTTCGTCGGAGACGTCCCGCACGCGGATGCGGTAGTCCGTGCCACCCGCGCTCGCCGGGCCGAGGACGAACGCCTGGCCCATGTCGCCGTTCGGCTTCGCCTGCCGCCACGTGCCGTTCGGGTCCAGGTACTCCACGCCGTGGATGCCGTTGGGCAGGTGCGACACCGCGAGAACGGGCCGGGAGGCCTGGGAGTCCCGCAGGAACCCCAGTTCGAGGTCGCCGCTGTAGTTCGGGGTCGGCACGTAGGACCACGACACGTGCCGGTTGTTCCAGTGGTCCGGCAGGATCGGGGCGACGGACACGCCGTTCTTGGTGAACCTCGTCAAGGAGCTCGTGGACAGTCGCAGGTGGTCCGGGTCGTCGCGGCACCAGGCCGTGGCGTCCGCGCAGCCGTCGGCCACGACCATCGTCAGCGTGGCGCCGTTGAAGTCGTCGCCGATCCAGGAGCCCCCGCGGCAGAACGGT
The DNA here is from genome assembly GCF_025061645.1 of Umezawaea endophytica. Classification (GTDB taxonomy): domain Bacteria; phylum Actinomycetota; class Actinomycetes; order Mycobacteriales; family Pseudonocardiaceae; genus Umezawaea; species Umezawaea endophytica. The sequence continues at coordinate 502,427 of NZ_JANYMP010000004.1, forward strand.
TGTCCCTGCGTGCCGTCGTTGATCCCGGTGCAGTAGCTGCCGAGGGTGACCTGGACGTACCGGCCGCAGTTGCGGCCGTTCTCCCAGCGCCCGATCCGGTGCGACTCCGACGTGGGGAGCGGCCGGGCGTGGGTCGAGTAGTCGCCGGGGGTGTCGAACACGTTGAGCGACACGAAGTTCTGCGAGTCGAGGACGTCCTGGGGGAGCCCGCACCCGCTGTAGGACGAGCCGAACCCGGCGAAGTGGGTCGCGTTGCCCATCTGCGACGGGGTGCTCTCCGCGCCGCTGGTGGTGGACACCAGGATCGCGGCCACCACGACGGCGACGGTGGCCAGTGCCGCCGCGGCGAACAGCGCCGTGCGCGTGGAGCGTTTGTGGGGTGAGGCGGGGGTGGTCACTTCGCCCTCTCGCGCCGACCGGTGCGCGCGTGGCGGCCCCGGCTCTTCAGGTGATCGACTGTGAGCGGCACAAGACTTCTCACCGGCGCGCGCGATGTCAAGGAACGGGGTGGGGCCCGCTCGCCGTAAAGTTTCGATGGCTTCGAGAAAGTTTCGAACGCCGTCGAATGGCATATTCGACATTTATGCTGATCAGTGAACCAAATGAGACTCGAAACCACCCGAAACTACGCGTCTGATCGGCTGACGCGGCAGTACGGTGAAGCGGCCCCTGGCCGCCATCCTTCAAGGAGGAAGGATGCACCTCAGCACCTCTCCACCCCCTGCCCGCCACGGCGCCGTCGTGGTGAGAACACTCGGAGCCCTCGTCGCCGCCCTCGTCACGGTGCTCGCCGTGCTGGTCGCCCCGCAGGCCCCACCCGCTTCGGCCGCGACGCTGACGGAGGTCACCGGGTTCGGCACGAACCCGAGCAACCTGCGGATGCACATCTACGTGCCGGACCGGCTCGCCGCCAGACCACCCGTGCTGCTCGCGGTGCACTACTGCACCGGCACGGGGCCCGCGTTCTACTCGGGCACCGAGTTCGCCCGGCTGGCGGACCAATACGGGTTCATCGTGGTCTACCCGTCCGCGACCCGCAGCGGGCAGTGCTTCGACGTGTCGTCGCCGCAGGCGCTCAAGCGCGACGGCGGCAGCGACCCCGTCGGGCTGATGTCGATGGTGCGCTACGCGCTGGACCGCTACAACGGCGACGCCGGACGGGTGTTCGTCACGGGGGTCTCCTCCGGGGCCATGACGACCAACGTCATGCTGGCCAACTACCCGGACGTCTTCCAGGCGGGCGCGGCGTTCGCCGGCGTGCCCGACGGGTGCTTCGCCACCACGGACGGATCGGGCTGGAACAGCGCGTGCGCCAACGGAACCGTGCTGAAGACCCCGCAGGAGTGGGGCACCATCGCCAGGTCCGCCTACCCCGGCTACTCGGGGCCGAGGCCGCGGATGCAGCTCTGGCACGGCACGGCGGACGACACCCTGCGCTACCCCAACTTCGGCGAGGAGATCGACCAGTGGACGAACGTCCACGGCGTGTCCACCACGCCGACGTCCACGGACAGCCCGCAGTCGGGCTGGACCCGCACCCGCTACGGGACCGGCGTCGAGGCCATCTCGCTCCAGGGCGTCGGCCACAACCTGTACGCGTCCGGCATGGGGCTGCGGGTGATCCAGTTCTTCGGCCTCGACCAGGGTGGGCCGACGACCACGACGACAACGACGACCACGACCACGTCCAACCCGCCTGCGGGCGCGTGCCGCGTGGGCTACGGCACGAACGCGTGGAACACCGGCCTGACCGCGACGATCACCATCACCAACACCGGTAGCGCGTCGGTGACGGGCGGCTGGACGCTCGCGTTCACGCTCCCAGGCGGCCAGGTGATCACGTCCGGCTGGAACGCGACGTACACGCCGACCAGCGGGGCGGTGACCGCGAAGAACGCCTCCTACAACGGGACGATCGCCGCGGGCGCGTCCACCGGCATCGGGTTCCAGGCGACGCACACCGGCAACACCTCCGCACCGACCTCGTTCACGTTGAACGGGGCCGCCTGCACGATCGCGTGACGGCCGCGGAGGCCCTCACGGGGGCCTCCGCACAGCCGTCGGCCCCGATCGGTCGCGCGATGGGCAGGATCGCGCGGCCATCGGGGCGGGTCGTGGGGATGGTGCCGGGGCGTCTGTTCAGGCGTCCAGGTCCAGCACGCCGATGGGGTGCGCGGCGGGCAGGGTCGCGTGGCACGTCCGCGCAGGTCCGTGGAGGTCCCGCGCCAGCCGTCGGGCGTCGGCGGCCGTGGCGCCCGCGCGCGTCCAGCCGTCCCAGGCCAAGTCGTCGGTGACCCGCTCGACGCCCTCCAGCAGGGCCAGCCCGGCGGTGCTGATCTCGGTCTCGGTGACCAGCAACCCCCGTTCCCGCAACGCTTCCGCGGTTGCCGACCACTCCTCGTCTGTCCACCCACGAGCGGCCTGCGCCACCCGGCGGTCCAGGTCGGAGGCCGTGCGCAGCACCAGTGACTCCAGGCCGGTCACGCCCGCGGTCAGCAGGGCGGCGACGTGGCCGTCGCCCCGGTGCTCCCGCAGGGTCGTGGCCGCCTGCCAGAGGCGTTGGCGCGGGTCGTCGGGCCGGGGGAGCGCCGCGTTCGCCGCCGCCAGCACCCGGCCGCCGCAGGGCAGCGCGGACGCCACGGCCCACAGGTCGTCGGCCAGGTCCTCGTCGAGGTCGGGCAGCAGGCCCGCCAACGCCCGCCCGGCGCCGTCCAGCCGCGCGGCCAGCGCCGTGGCCGGGGAGGCGAGGTCCCACACGGCGGGCAGCGCGCGGGCGGTCATCGCGGGGGCGAAGCCGAAGAACGCGGCCCGCACCGGCGCCTCGTCCACCGGGCCGAGCGGAGCCGCGCGCTGCGCGAAGTAGCCGCGCCAGAAACCGCGCAGCCCCACCGCTTCCAGCGCGGACAGCGCCGTCGGGTGGAAGTACACGAGCGCGTGCACCGACTCGTACCTCGTCCACAGCCGTCGGGCGAGCGCCCGGCCCTCGTCGTTCGTCACGCGCCCGATGATGCCCCACCGGCCTGGAGCGCCCGCAGCGCGGCGAGGGCCTGGCCGCGCAGCCAGACGTGCGCGTGGTCGCCGTCGTAGCGCTGGTGCCAGGCCAGGTACAGCGGCACGGCGGGCATCTCGACCGGCATCGGCAGCGCGGTGAGGCCGAGGTCGCCGACCAGCGAACTGCTCGCCCGCTCGGCGACGACGATGAGGAAGTCGCCCCGCCGCACGAGCTGCATCGCCGCGAGCGTGGTGGGGGCGGCGGCCACGACCTCGCGGCGCAGGCCCAGGTCCTCCAGCACGTCGTCCATCGGGTCGCGCAGCCTGCCGCGCCGCGACACGGTGATGTGCTCGGCGGCGGCGTACGCCTCGGGGGTGAGCGGCTGGGCGGCCAGCGGGTGGTCGGCTCGCACCAGGACGACGAGCCGGTCGTGGCCGACGAGTTCGCGGCTGATCTCGGGCAGCTCGGGCTCGTGGGAGCTCGTCTCCAGGTCGACGTGGCCGCGCCGCAGGTCGTCGGTGTCGGCGGTCGTCTCGACCAGGAACCGCAGGCGCACGCCCGGAGCCTGGGCGCGCACGGTCCCGAGGAGTTCGGCGCCGACCGCGGTGGTGATCGAGTCGTGCCACCGCAGGGTGAACACGCGGTCGAGCGTGGCCAGGTCCACCGCGCGCTCGGGCGACAGCACGCCGTGGACCTGGTGGACGAGCGCGTGCACCTGCTCGCGGATCGCCGTCGCGTGCGGCGTCGGGGTCATCGTCCGGCCGGTGCGCACCAGGATCTGGTCCCCGGTCGCCCGGCGGATGCGCCCGAGGGTGCGGCTCATCGCGGGCGCGGACAGGTGCAGCCGGTCGGCGGCACCTGTGACGCTGCCCTCCTCCAGCAGCGCGTCCAGCGCCGTGAGCAGGTTCAAGTCCAGTTGCATGCGGGTAAACCTATCATGAGCAAGCATGCACTGGACGTTATGGCTCGCGGTCCATACGTTGGTGTCAACACCGCAGAGCGAAACGAGGAAAACCATGTCCCACAACGACACCGCGCTGCTGACCGAGGTCGTCTCCATCGTGGAGGCGGCGGGCGCGCTGCTCCAGAAGCGCTTCACGGCCGACCCGCCGTGGTTGACCAACTTCGACGAGATCATCGCGGCCATCCACGCCAACGACGAGGCGGTCCTGGAACTCCTGCGCGAGCCGCTGCTCGCCGCGCGACCGGGTTCCGGCTGGGTCGAGGACGAACTCGAGGGCGGCGCGCTCCCGGCGGGCGAGTGGTGGGTCACCGACCCCGCCGAGGGCAACATCAACCACATCCACGGCCTGACCGACTGGGGCGTGACCGCCACGCTCGTCCGCGACAACCGCCCGGTGCTCACGGTCGTGCACCTGCCGCTGCTGGGCACCACCTACACGGCCATCGAGGGCGGCGGCGCCCACCAGGACGGCGTTCCGCTGCGCCCGTCCGGGAAGACCTCGCTGGAGGGTGCGCTCGTCGGCACCGGTCAGGCGCGGCCGGGGGAGAGCACCAAGACGTTCCGCCAGATGGGTGAGTCGGTGACCGCGATGCTGGTCGCGGGCACCGTGCTGCGGGTCTCGGTGCCCGCGACGCTCCAGCTCGTCCACGTCGCCGCGGGCCGCATGGACGCCTTCTGGCAGTACAGCGACGTCCGCTCGGGCCTCGTCGCGGGCGCGCTGCTGGTGACCGAGGCGGGCGGCGTGCTCACCGACGTCCAGGGCGTGCCGTGGACCGTCGGCAGCGCCACCCTGCTGGCCGCCGCCCCCGGCGTCCACGGCCCCGCCCTCGAAGCCCTGTCCATCGTGGAGACCTCGTGAACATCACCGTCCTCGCCGCCTCCGGGGCCACCGGCCTCGAACTCACCCGTCAGGCCCTCGACCGCGGCCACGTCGTGACCGCGATCGCCCGCGACCCGAGCCGCGTGACGGTCCCGGACTCCGACCGCCTCGTCCGGGTGGTCGCCGACCTGCGCGACCCGGAGTCACTCGCACGGGTGCTCCCCGAGGGCACGACCGTCCTTTCCGGACTCGGCATCCCCAAGGGCGAACCACCGGGCGTGCTCACCGCGGGGGCCGAGGCCGTCGTCCGGGCACGACCGGACCGGATCATCTGGCTGGGCGCGTTCGGCACGGGAGCCTCGGCCGACGCGGCGGGACCGCTGACCAGGACGCTGCTGCGCCTGCTCCTCAAGTCCGAACTGGACGACAAGACCACCGCCGACACCACGGTCCTGGCCGCGGGCGGCACCGTCTTCCACCCCGGCCCGCTGACGACCGGCCCGCTGAGCACCTCCCGCCGCGCCCTGTCCCTGGCGAACGCGCCCCGCCACCTGCTCCCACCCCGCGTCAGCCGCGCGACCGTCGCCGCCGCGATGCTCGACGAGGCTGAGAACCGCTCGCACGTCGGCGGAACGGTCATCCCCGTGGAACGCTGACCGACCGCGGGCCGCGTGGGCTACATCCGGAAGCCCGCCGGTCCGCGCACCGCCGCGGCGGCCAACTCCTCCACCCTGGACGCGGGGACGGGGACGCCGGGTGCCGCCTGGACCCAGGCCACCAGGTCGAGCACGGCGAGGCCGGACGGTGGCGGGCCCACGTAGGGGAAGGCGTACAGCGGGGTGTTGGGTTCGCTGCGCCAGCTCTCCGCCAGCGCGCCCAGGTCGACCGCGTCGAAGCCCAGTGCGTCCAGCAGGGCGGCCACCTCCTCCTTGGCCGCGGGGTCGTCGCCGGACAGCGGCAGCGCGGTGCGGTCGGGATGGCCCGCCGGGCGGTGCAGGTCCAGGAGTTGCCTGGGACCGATGTTGTGCAACGCCTTCACGACCCGTGCGCCGACGAGGTGGCGCTGCACCAGTTCGCTGGAGGTCAGCTCGTCGGCGTCGAGTTCCGGGGCTCGCCACCGTACGTTCGGCGCGTAGTTCATCGGGTCGATCACGGTCTTGCCGGCGAGTTCCGGGCGGGGCAGCCGGTCGTGGGCCGCCAGCGGTACGGACGCGATGACCAGGTCGGCGGCGCGCGCCGCCTCGGCGGGGGTGGCCGCGCGGGCTCGTGGGCCGAGTTCGGCGACGAGGTCGGTCAGGGTCTCGGGACCGCGCGAGTTGCTCAGGACGACGGCGAGGCCCGCGTCGACGGCGCGGCGGGCGACTCCCGCGCCGACCGCTCCGGTGCCGATGACGCCGAGTGTTGTGCTCACTGCTGTTCTCCGATCGTGTGGTTCGCCTCCCATCACAGCCGGGGCGCCGGTCGCCGACAACGAGCGAAACCGACCAGCAGCGATCACATCGTGTGATAGATCAGAGGGGTGGAGCTGAGGGCTTTGTCGTACTTCGTGACCGTCGCCGAGGAGTTGCACTTCGGTCGCGCGGCGGACCGGCTGCGGATCGTGCAGTCCGCCGTGAGCCAGCAGATCGCCCGGCTGGAGCGTGAACTCGGCGTGCGCCTGCTCGACCGCACCTCACGCCGGGTGCGGCTCACCCCGGCCGGTGAACGGGTGCTCCTCGCGGCCCGCGAGACCCTCGCCGCGGCGGCCAGGGTGCGCGTGGTCGCCGGAGAACCGGCGGCGGCCCTGCGGATCGGGGTGGCGTCCTGCGTCACCCCGCGGCTCGACCGCGCGCTGACCCGCCTGCGCGGCGGCGAACGCCCCGCCGAACCGGAACTGGTCGACCTGCCGGTGACCGCGCGCCTCGACGCCGTGCGCGACGGCGAACTGGACCTGGCGCTGGTCCGCGGCGCCCTCACGTCCACCGCCGTGACGGTGGTGCGCGCGTGGTCCGAGCCGCTGCACGTGGTGCTGTCCCGCGAACACCCCGCCGCGGGTGAGCCCGCCGTCGGCCTGCACGACCTCGACCCGCGCGGCCTGCGGCTCGCCGCCCGCGACAGCGACCCGCCGCTGCACGACGCGATCCTCGCCGCCCTGCCCGTCGCCCCGCCGCGACCGCCCGCCGGGGACCTGCTCACCGTGCTCTACGACGTGGGGCGCGACCCGCGGGGCTGGACGCTGCTGCCCGCCGAGCAGATCGCGGGTTCCCGTTCCGACCGGGTCGCGCAGGTGCCGCTCGACCCGCCGATCACCGTCGACGGTCACGTCGTGACGTCCTTCGCCACCCCGGAGTCGTGCGTGGCGTCCTACCTCGCCGCGTTCGCCGGGTGAGGGCCGACCGCCGTCAGCACCTCCACGTGCCGTTCCGACCACTGGGCTGACGCCTCGGCGTCGTCGGTCACGACCAGGTCGATCCGGTCGGGCGGCAGCACGAGGTGCGGTTCGACGCGGCCGTGCTTGGTGACGTCGGCCAGCACCGCCGTGCGCCGGGAAGCCCCCGCCATGGCGGTCTTGACGTCGGCGTCGGGTGCGCTGACCGAGGTGGCCCCCACGACCGGGTCCAGCGCGCACGCGCCGAGCACGGCCCAGTCGGCGCGGTAGCGGCCGAGCGAGCCCACCGCCGCCGAGCCCGTGAAGATCCGCGAGTCGCGGTCCCACTGGCCGCCGGTGAGCGCGAGGTCGACCTCCGGATCGGCGTCGAAGACCCGCGCGATGTCGAGCGAGTTCGTCACCACCGTCAGCGGGCGCGCCTCCAGCGCCGTGGCGAACGCCAGCACGGTCGACCCGCCGTCCAGCATCAGCACGTCACCCGGCCGCACCACGGCGGCCGCCGCTTCCGCGATGGCCTGCTTCGCCGCCGCGGCGACGTCGGCCCTGGTCGCCCACCCCATCCGGGCCGTGTCCAGCAGCACCGCGCCACCGTGCGTCTTGTGCAGGTGGCCCGCCGCGGACAGCGCCCGCAGGTCCCGGCGCACGGTGTCCTCGGAGACGTCCAGCAGGACCGCCAGCGCGACGACCTCCACCCGGCCGTGCTGCCGCAGTTCGGTCAGGATCCGCGCCTGGCGTTCCTGTGCGAAAGCCTGCACCACTCGCACTCCTCTCCTTGACTCTGCCGAAGTATGCATGATTGTCTGCCTATTTATGCGGGAATCTGCTGATTTGAGTCCGTCTTCGCGGGTGCGACTGACGATCACCGGGGCGGTGGGGTTCCTGGTGCTGGGGGCGTTCGCCAGTGTCGTCGGGCCGACCACGCCCCGACTGCGCGCCCAGTTCGGCCTGGAGACGGCGCAGGGCGCCTGGCTGCTCGCCGCGTTCTCGGCGGGATCGGCGTTGGGCGTGGTCGCCGCGGGCCTGGTGCGCCGCCGTCGTCCGGCGTCCGCGCTCCTGCTGAGCGTGGGCGCGGCGCTGATGGCCGTCGGCGCCGCCGTGCTGCCCCTGGTGCCGGGCGGCGGCGCGGCCGTGGTTTGCCTGCTGGTCGCGGGCACGGGCTTCGGGGTGGTGGACATCGTCCTCAACCTGACGCTCGCCACGTCGTTCGGCACCCGCAGCGGCGCGGTGCTGACCGCGCTCAGCGCGGCCTTCGGGCTGGGCGCGGTCGTCACCCCCGTGGTGGTCGGGTGGGCGCCAGCGGACCTGCGGGTGCCCTACTGGGGGTGCGCCGCCGTGGCCGTGGCGCTGCTGGGCCTAACGGCGGGGCTTCGGCTCCCGTCCGCGCCCGGCGGAGCGGCCGCGGCCTCGTCCCGGACGCGGTCCAGGGCCGTCGTGCCCGCACTGGCGCTGGTGCTGCTCTGCTACGTCGCCGTGGAGGCGTCGACCGCGGGCTGGGCGACGACGCACCTGGCGGCCTTCCTGGACGACGGCCAGGCGTCCGGCGCCGTCGCGGTGTTCTGGCTCGGCCTCGCGGCGGGCCGACTGGGCGCGGCGCCGCTGCTCCTGCGGCACGACCCCGGCGTCCTGGTCGTCGGGTGCTCGATCGCCGGGGCCGCCGCGGCGGGCCTCGCGGCGTACGCGCCGCTGGCGGTGGTGGCCTACGGCCTCGTCGGGCTGGCCATCGCACCGGTGTTCCCCGCGGCCATCGCGTGGCACGCCGCACGGGTGCCGACCGGACGCGGCGCGACGATCATCTTCGCCGCCGCGCTGGCGGGTCCGCTGGTCGCCTCCCCGCTGATCGGCCTGCTCACCCGCGAAGCCGGTGTCGGCGCGGTGCCGTGGGCGCTGAGCGGCCTCGCGCTGCTGACCGCCGCCGTCGCCGCCACCACCCGGCGGTTCCGCGACGGGGCTCCGGACGCCGAGCGGGGTGTCCCGGCGCTGTCCGCCCGACCGACCCGGTGACGGGGGCGGTACCGGCGGGGTGCCCTTTCGGGCGGCCATCACTACCCGAAGATCCGTCGGCCCGCCGCTCGTGCGGCGAGCGGGAGGGCCTCATCGTGGAGGGGTGATCCACGAGGTCGACGAGGCGTTGCGGCGCCTGGTCAGGGACGACGCGCTGCGTGCCGCCGATGTCGAGGTCGCGTTCGACGCGCCGACCAAGGACTGGGCGGCACGGCGCAACGCGCCGACCGTCAACGTGTACCTCTACGACATCCGCGAGGACCTGCGCCGCCGGGAACGCGGCCTGCTCAACACCTACGACTCCGACGGCGTGGTCACCTCGCGCCACCTCCCGCCCCGCCACATGAAGCTGTCGTACCTGGTCACCGCGTGGACCCAGCGTCCGGAGGACGAGCACCGGCTGCTGTCGGACCTGCTGATGGGGTTCCTCCGGCACGAGGCGCTGCCCAAGGCGCTGCTCACCGGGTCACTGGCCGCGCTGGGCCTCCAAGTGCCGATGACCGTCGCGCTGCCGCCGCCGGAGGACCGCGCCTTCGCCGACGTGTGGACCGCGCTCGGGGGTGAGCTCAAGCCCTCGCTGGACGTCGTGGTGTCGGCGCCGATCGAGTCCGGCCGGGTGTTCCAGGCGGAGAAGCCCGCGGAGGAGGGCGTGCGGCTGGACATGGGCGGCGACGAGCGGGTGGCCCACCGGGTCGACGGGGAGCGGGTCGCGATGTCGCGCAAGCGGGTGCGGTCGTGACCCCGGTGGACCTCTTCGACCGGCTGGCCCGGCTGGAGCGGCGGATCCGGGAAGCGGTCGCCGTCCGGCGGGTCGCGGACCCGCACCCGGACGACCCGTTCCGCGGCCTGTACCTGTCCGACGAGGCGATCGACGCGCTGCTCGACGAGCACCGGCAGCCGTTCGTGCCGTTCCAGGAGACCCCGGCCGAAGGGCGGATGGGCCGGTTGGCCACGACCGCCGGGCTCAGCGGCCTGGACGTCGAGTTGCTGCTGGTGGCGCTCGCCCCGGACGTGGACAGCCGGTTCGAGCAGTTCTACGGCTACCTCAACGACGACGTGACCCGGCGCCGGGCCACGACGGGCCTGGCGCTGCGGCTGTGCGGACTGCCGGAGGCCTCGTCGGTGGGACGGACCCGGCTGGACGCGGCGGCACCGCTCATCGCCTCCGGCATGCTCGTGGTCGAGGACCGCGAGCGGCCGTTCCTGTCCCGGTCGCTGCGAGCGCCCGACCGCGTGGTGAGCCACCTGCTGGGCGACGACCGGCCGGATCCCGTGCTGGAGCGGATCGCGCGGGTCGGCGTGGACCCGGTGCCGGTGCCCGAGACCGAGCGGCTCGCGCGAGCGCTGCGGGCCGACGTGCGGTTGGTGCACCTGCGCGAACTACCGGGCGGCGGGGCGCGGGAACTGGCCGCGGCGGCGCTGTCGCGGGCCGGGTTCGCGGCGCTGGTCGTGGACGCCGAACTGCTGAGCGCGGAACCGGACCACGCCGACCTGTCGGCCGCCGTGCTGAGGGAGGCGCTGCTGCGGCGCGCGGGCATCGTGCTGGGACCGGTCGACACCGATCCGCGGCTGGCCTCCTTGGCGCACGGGAAGATCCCGGTGATCGTGCACGGCACCGGCGGGTGGGACCCGAGGTGGAGCGGCGCGCCGCCGTTGCAGCTCGACGCGCACGCACTGTCCACAACGGACCGGGCGGGCCTCTGGCGCGGATGCCTCGACGGCAGGGTCGAGGCCGGGCTGGACCCGGCCGAGGTCACCGCCCACTTCGTGCTCGGCCCCGGCCAGATCCGGCGCGCGGCGCGGGCGGCGACCGTGTCGGCGCTCGCGGACGGCGGCGCGGTCGACGTCCACCACCTCCGGGCGGGCGCGCGCAGCCAGAACGCGGCGGGCCTGCAACGGCTCGCCCGCCGCGTCGAGCCCGTCGTCGGCTGGGACGACCTGGTCCTGCCCGGCTCGGTGACCACGCTGCTGGGCGAGCTGGCGGCCCGCGCGAAGCACCGCGACCAGGTGCTCGACGAGTGGCGGATGCGTCCCGGCGGCGGCCGGGGCCGCGGGGTGACCGGCCTGTTCGCGGGCGATTCCGGCACCGGCAAGACGATGTCGGCCGAGGTGGTCGCCGCGTCGCTCGGGCTCGACCTCTACACGGTGAACCTGGCGACCGTGGTGGACAAGTACGTGGGCGAGACGGAGAAGAACCTCGAACGGATCTTCACCGAGGCCGCGGGCGTCAACGGCGTGCTGCTGTTCGACGAGGCGGACGCGATCTTCGGCAAGCGCTCCGAGGTCCGCGACGCGCACGACCGGTACGCCAACATCGAGAGCGCGTACCTGTTGCAGCGCATGGAGACCTTCGACGGCATCGCGGTGCTCGCGACCAACCTGCGCGCCAACCTCGACGACGCGTTCACCCGGCGGCTGGACGTGATCGTCGACTTCCCGCTGCCGGACGAGGAACTGCGCAGGCAGTTGTGGGACCGCTGCCTCGGCCGCCTGCTGCCGCGCGAGGTGGACCTGGACCTCGACTTCCTCGCGGGGGCGTTCGAGCTGGCGGGCGGCCACATCCGGTCCGCCGCGGTGACGGCCGCGTACCTCGCCGCGGAGGCGGGGCACGAGGTGGGGATGGCCGACCTGATCGGCGCCGTCGCCCGCGAGTACCGCAAGCTCGGCAGGCTGCTGGGCGAACGCGAGTTCGGCCCGTACCTGGCGCTGGCGAGCGAGGGAGCGGCACGATGACCGCGGTTGCCCTTTCGGGCAGCGGTCGCCGCCCTCATGGTCACGCTGCCGTGCCTGGCCCGGCCGGGCAGGTAGGGGCAGCATGGAGCGGGACCTCGACCTCCGGGAGACGACCATGCGCGGCCACGACCACGAGTTGGAGAAGGACTTCCGGCCGAAGGGCGACCGGGTGGAGCGCCAGGACCAGGACCTGGTGGGACGCGCGGCGGCAGCGGGCCGCACCGACGTACTGGGCCCCGCGGGCCTGCTCGGCTTGCAGCGCGCCGTCGGCAACGCCGGCGTGACCACCCTGGTCGAGGAGGAACGCTCGCCCGTGCACGACGTCGTCAACTCCGGCGGCGGCGCCCCGTTGGCAAACGACCTCCGCGCGGACATGGAGGGCCGACTCGGTCACGACTTCGGGGACGTCCGCGTGCACACCGACGGCGCGGCGCACGAGTCGGCGAAGTCGGTGAACGCGCAGGCGTACACGGTGGGCACGAACATCGTGTTCCAGCGCGACAAGTACGACCCGGCGTCGGATGCCGGCAAGCACATGCTGGCGCACGAGCTGACGCACGTGGTGCAGCAGCGCAGCGGGCCGGTGGAGGGCACGGAAGCGGGCGGCGGGGTGAGGGTGAGCGATCCCTCGGACCGGTTCGAACGCGAGGCCGTGTCGAACGCGGACCGCGTGATGTCGGCTGGTCCGGTCGCGGTGCCGGGTGTGTCGGCGGTGCAGCGGTGTGAGGACCACGGTGACGCCTCTGTGCAGCGGGAGGAAGCGCCAGCGGCGGAGGAGGGGGAAGAGGAGAAGATGGCGCAGACGTTCGTGCAGCGGGAGGAAGAGGAGGAGATGGCGTAGGGGGATGCGGTAAACCACCACGCTGTCCGGGTTTGGCAGCTACATTCTCGCCGATGCGCGCTCTGTGTGGACGGGTCGAGGGCAACGGCGCGAAGGCTTACCGGCGACGAGAGAACGCGACGACAAGTACGACCCGATGTCGGACGCGGGCACATCGCCATCTTGCACGCTGATCGCTCTCTGCACGGCAGTCCTGCCTGATCGCCAGCACCATCCGCCCGCTTGGTACCAGATCAACCTGGCCAGGCGTCCAGCCGAGTTGATCTAGTGGGTTCCTACCTTCGTCACTCGGTTGGCTAGCCTGGTTGCGGTCTCGATGATCGGCCCTTCCCAGTGCTTGTTGAACTCGACCTTGGTGGCGAGCTGCTTGAGGTCCCAGCCGAGATCGACCAGGGCGACCAAGTCCTTGCCGAGGGTTTTCTTCTGCCGGTCCATTCGGCCTTCGTAGACGGCTCTGATCGCCAAGACGAACTGCGCGTCGTCGCCGATGTCGCGGCGCGCTTCCGCGATGCGTTGTTTGAGCACTTTCGCGCACGCCTGGCAGGGGCTCGCGCTGAGTGCGAAGACCAGTTGCGGCTTCTTGTACTCTTCGCCATTCCGGCGTGCCGTGTCCTTGTTCTTGGCCACCTGCGCGGTGACGACCTTGATCGCGTTGTTCCAGTGTGGTCCTAGCATCACTTCGGCATGGACGCCCGTGCCGGCGTCGTTGTACTCGGCCTGTCCGATGACGGTCCCGTCTACCGTGATGGCTGCGATTACGTAGTCCCGCTTGGCGTCGTCGCCGTACACCTCCCTCGCCTTGTTCTCGAATACCTTCCTCAGGTCTTCCACCTGCTGTTTGCCCATATTGCGGAAGACGTGTTCGAAGGGGATGCGGGCCTCGTCCTCCGGGCTTGCGGTTGCTTTGACGGCGATGGTGGACAGGTCGGGGGCTGCCTCCACGGTGAGGCTCTTGAGTCCATCGGGCTGATAGCGCCGTCGAATTCCATCGAGAACCGGTTTGATGTCGTCGACCTTCTCCTTGCCACGCAGGGCTGTGGTTGCGTCTCTGATCGCAGCCTTCTTCACCTGGGAGGTCTGAGCGGTCTCCAGGTCGTCCTTCTTCTTGTCCTTCTTCCCGAACGCCTTCTTGAAGAGCTTCTTCCCCGCCTTCACGATCGTGCCCACGACCGAGTCGACCACCTTGCCCACCGGCGCCTGGATCTTGTCCAGGATGGACTTGATCTTTTCCGAGATGCCGCCCAACCCGAGCAGGCTCGCCAGGAACCCGAGCACCATCGGCAGTGCCTTGGCGAGGGTCTTCTCGATCAACCCCGCGACCGCCCCCACACCTCCACGGGCGATCGACTCGATCGAGTCCAGCACCGAGTCCACGAACTCCTTGATCTGCGCCGCCTTGTCGACGAAGAACATCACGATGTCGTAGATCGCCTTGCAGGCCTTGATGAACGCCGCCGCCGGGTTGAGCAGGGAGATGATCCAGGTGATGCCCGCCTTCACGATCTTCTCGATCACGAATTCCTTGATCTGGCCCAGCACCATCTCCTTCAGGTCGCCGAGCTTCTCGACCACCCACTTCCACAGCCCCGGCACGCCCTCGGTGATCAGGATCTTGACCACCTCGAACGTCGATTCCAGCTTCGACAGCACCGGTTCGGGGATGAAGCGCAGGATTCGGGCTCGTACGCTCGCCCAGGTCAGCCCGAGGATCGAGAGGATCATCTTCAGGATGCCCTTGGCGTCGAACGTCTCCGGGATCTCGATGCCGGCGCTGGCGAGGCTGCCCAGCAGCCACGCCTTCAGGCCCGCCTTGAGGTGGTCGACGATGTTGGCGCCGAAGTTCACGACGCCGGTCTTCACCGCGTTGACCAGGTTCCCGAGGAACTCGATCGGCTTCTTGATGATCAGGTCGATCGAGCCCGCCGCCCTGGCGAGCACGCCCAGCAGCATGTCCTTGAGCTTCGTGATCGTCTCGATCGCGCCGCCGACGGCCTCCTTCGCCTTGTCCCACAGGCCCTTGTTCTCGGCCTGGAGGCTCTTGATCTCCTCGTCGACGGCGTTGCGCGCGGCCGTGTACTTCTCCGCCAGGTCCTCCACGAGGCCCTGCTGCTTCTCGTCGACCGACTTCTCCAGGTCGTCGAACTGGCCGCCGAACTCCTTCGCGGCCTCGTCCGCGATCTTGCGCAGCGCCGGGGACTGCGAGTCGACCTTCTTCTTGACCTTGTCGCGGCCCTCGGCGATCAGCCGCTTCGCCTCGGCGAGCTGTCCGCCGATGTAGTCGGCGACCTCGCCGATCACGAGCTGCATCTGCGACTCGTAGACCTTCTTCGCCTCCAGGAACAGGGTGTTTGCCTCGGCGGGCAGGCCGGCGAACAGGTCGTACGTCCAGCACGCGGCGCCGGAGACGCCGTCGTACCGCTCGTCCTTGTACTTCGCCATCCGCGCCTTGTGGTCGGCCGTGAACGCGGCTTTCGCCTTCGCCTCACCGGTTTCGAACCGCTTGGCGACCTCGCCGTCGAGGCCGTTCAGCACGCCCTCGACCTTCGTCCTGGTCTCGTCGAAGATCGCCTTGATCTCGCCGGTGACCCGCGCGCGGTCCTGCTCGTCCTTCGCCTTGGTGGCGGACTTGTTGGCCTGACCGCGTTGTCCGCTCGCGGCGCGGGCACCGGTCAGCCCGGTGACGGCGGTCTGCCCGCTCGCCTGGGCGGCCGAGGTCGCGGAGGCCAACTGGTTCGCCTCCGACGCTCGGACGGCGGCGGGCGCGGCGGCGGTGTGCTTCTCGCCCTCCTGCTTCGCCGCCAGCGCGCCGGTCAGCTCGGGCTCGTTCGACTGGGCGAGCTGCTCGTCGGTCACGCCGGACTCGGCCATCCTGCCGTGCGTCTCGCACTGGTCGGCGCGCAGGTCGGTCTGCTCGGCGGGTGCCTTGTCCGGCACGGCTTTCCGCGCGTCGGGCGGGGCCAGCGCGGGAGGCGCAGGCGCGGCGGGCAGCGGGGTGACGGGCTTCTCCACCGCCTTGCCGGTGTCCGGGGCCTCCTTGGTCTTGTCCGTGACGTCCTTGGCGGACTGCTCCTTGCCTGCGCTGACCTTGCCCATGACGTCGGTCTTGATCTGGTCGGCCTTGCCGGACGTGGCGAACTTGTCCGCCTCGTCGAGGTTCTGCGGCGCCTGCTTGGTGATGGCCGCGTTGACGGCGGCGATGAACGCCGCCTTGTCGAAACCACCCGGCTTCGCCCCGGCCATCTTGTCCGCCTGCGCGGCCTTCGCCTGCGCCTCCTTGTCGTCCGCGGGAGCGACGGCGGCGTCCTGCGACTTCTTCACCTCGGAGCCCGCGGGTGGATGCGCCTTGGCGGACTTGGCCTTGCCCGCGACGTCCTGCTCGAGCGACCGGAACTTCGGGTCGGTCGCGGGGGTGACGCCCGCGGGGGCGACCGGGGGAGCGGGGCACTGCCGCTGCACGGCGATCAGGTTCGCCACGGCCGCGTTGCCCGCGGTCGCCTGGAGCACCAGCAGACCGGGCGGTGGCGTTCTCCGGGCGCGGGGCGCGGGCCGTGGCACGCGCGCGACCACGGCCTGGTCGCGTGCGGGCACGTCCCGGCCAGGTGCCATGCGTCCACTGTCGGCTCGACGGGGGCGGCGAACAACGTCCAAAGGGGCAGCGATCAGTTCCCCCTGGCCCATCCCCGTGGTCGTTTCGCGGCCCGTTGGGGCACAGCACGATCGTGGTACCGCTGGATCCGTTCGACCAGGGAGGCACGGATGCCCACCTACTACTCGCCGGGCGTGTACGTCGAGGAAGTGGAGGCGGGAGCGCGCCCGATCGAGGGTGTCGGCACCGCGGTCGCCGCTTTCGTCGGGTTCGCGGCGGAGGGGCCCTTCAACACACCGACGCTGGTGTCGAACTGGTCGCAGTACACGCAGATCTTCGGGGACTTCGTCCGCGACTGCTACCTGGGCCAGTCGGTGTACGGGTACTTCCTCAACGGTGGCAGCAACTGCTACATCGTCCGGATCGGCGGACCCCGCGACAACGGGTCAGCGCCCGGCCCCAAGAGCCCGCAGGCCGTCCTCGGCGGCTACCGGTTCGCCGCGAAGCAGGTGCAGGCGGGCAGGGGCGCAGGCGACATCACCGTCGAGGTCGCCGAACCGGGCGGCGAGAACCCGCCGGAGGACCGGTTCACCGTGTTGGTCAAGCAGCACGGCAAGGTGGTCGAGACGCACAACGTGACCACGAAGCGCACGAAGGACAACGTCGTCACCGTCGTCCAGGAGAAGTCCAGCCTGGTCACGGTCGAGGAAGCGGGGTCGGGCGCGGTGGCCGTGAAACCGGACCGGGGCAGCGTGACGCTCCAGCAAGAGCCCGAAACCGCTCCGGTGCCCAAGAAGGTCGCCGCCGTCGACTACGTCGGGGACGTCTCGGACCGCACCGGTTTCGGTGGCCTGGAAGCGGTCGACGAGGTCACGATGGTCGCGGTGCCGGACCTGATGAGCGCCTACCGGCGCGAGCTGATCAGCCTGGAGGACGTCAAGACGGTGCAGCTCGCGATGATCGCCCACTGCGAGCTGATGGGCGACCGGATGGCCGTCCTCGACCCGCCGCCGGGGCTGTCGCCGCAGCAGGTCAAGGACTGGCGCACGGTCGAGGCGGGCTACGACTCGAAGTACGCCGCCCTCTACTACCCGTGGGTGAAGGTCTTCGACCCCGCCTGCAACGACAACGTGTTCATCCCGCCCAGCGGCTACATGGCGGGCGTGTGGGCGCGCACCGACGGCGCCAGGGGCGTGCACAAGGCACCGGCCAACGAGGTCGTGCGCGGAGCCGTCACGCTGGAGACCCAGCTCACCAAGGCGGAGCACGACCTGCTGAACCCCATCGGCGTCAACTGCGTGAGGTCCTTCCCCGGCAGGGGCATCCGGGTCTGGGGCGCGCGAACCCTGTCTAGCGACCCGGCCTGGCGCTACCTGAACGTCCGCAGGCTGTTCAACTACCTGGAGGAGTCGATCCTCAACGGCACCCAGTGGGTGGTGTTCGAACCGAACGACGACGCGCTGTGGGCCCGCATCCGGCGCACCATCAGCGCTTTCCTGGTCAACGAGTGGCGCAAGGGCGCCCTCTTCGGCCTGACGCCGGACGAGGCGTTCTACGTCAGGTGCGACCGGGAGACCAACCCGGCCGAGAGCATCGACATCGGCCAGGTGGTCTGCGAGGTGGGGGTCGCTCCGGTGAAACCTGCGGAGTTCGTCATCTTCAGGCTCGCCCAGTTCTCCGGCGGCACCAGCCTGGTCAACGAGTAAAGGCGGTAGATCATGGCTCTTCCCGACCTCGACACCTCGGTAGGCCACTCCTTCGGCCTCGAAGTCGACGGCGTCGCCATCAAGCAGATCTCCGAGGTCAGCGGACTGAAGATGGAGCAGGACGTCATCGAGCTGAAGCAGAACACGGCGGACGGCAAGTACGTCATCAAGAAGCTGCCCGGCAGGCCGAAAGCGGGCGAGGTGACGCTGACCAGAGGTCTGACCGGCGACAACAGCTTCGAGAAGTGGGTGAAGGACGCGCACTTCGGCAAGATGGCGACCGCGCGCAAGGGCGGCGCCATCATCGTCTACGACTACGAGGGCCAGGCGATCAAGCGCTACAAGCTGACCAACGCGTGGCCGAAGAGCCTGGAGATCGGCTCCCTCAAGGCGGGCGACACCAGCGTCCTCACCGAGAAGCTCGTGGTGACCTACGAGATGATGGAAGTCGAGTGAGCCGATGCGCAGGGTGATGACCGCCGCCCCGCCCGAGGCCCGGCCGGAGGGCCGCCGCGAACAGCCGGAGCTGCGCACCGAGTTCGCCTTCGAACTGCCGCGCGGCTACGTCGACGACGACGGCGCGGTGCACCACTCCGGCCTGATGCGGCTGGCGACGGCGCGGGACGAACTGGTGCCGCTGCGCGACGACCGGGTGCGGGAGAACTCGGCCTACCTCACGGTGGTGCTGCTCGCCAGGGTCGTCACGCGCATCGGCGGGATCACCGACGTGCACGCGGGTGTCATCGAGAACCTGTTCGCGTCGGACCTGGCGTTCTTGCAGGACATGTACCGGAGGATCAACAGCGAGGGGCACACGAGGGCCGGTGTCGCCTGCCCCGAGTGCGGTCACAACTTCGTGGTCGACGTCGCGGGCGGGCGCCTGGGGGAATCGTGACGTACGCGGCCGACCGCCTGCACGAGGAGGTCGCGTACGTGGCGTACCACTTCCACTGGTCGCTCGACGACATCCTCGACCTGGAGCACGCCGACCGGCTGCGGTACGTCGGCGAGATAGCCCGCATCAACACGAGGATCAGCCAAGGGCGGTGAAGCGCGATGTGGCCGTGGCGACGGAAGGACGCGGCGGGCCCGGCCGCACCGCCGGTCCGGCGCGGCGAGTGGCGGACGCTGCCGCCGATCCAGCGGATCGTGCCGGAACACCCGCTGGTGAACCCGGTGCAGCGGTTCGCCGACTCGTTGACGTCGTGGCGGAACCCGTCCTACCTCGCGCCGCTCGGGCATGAGGTAGGGCCCGCGGAACCGGCGGGTGTCATCTCGGACTACGCGCGTCCAGCGGCCGTCGACCTGCCGGTCGCGCGGCCACCTCGACGACGACCGTCCACAGTGGGCGGTGCCTGGTCGCGGGTGCGGGACCTGGTGGCCCAGCGGAGTGTCGCCCCGGCCACCTCTCCGGCGGACGTGCCGCCGCGGGTGGAGGCCGAGACCCCGGTGTTCGACGACTCGGTGGTCGACGACTCGGCGGTTGCAGAACCCGAGGTGGGTGAGGGGCCCGTCTTGCCGGAACCCGTGGTGCACGGGGACTTCGTGTCTCCGGAGGTCGCGGTTGCCGAAGAACCCTTTGCGACGGCGGAAGTCGTGCCGTCCGAGGAGCCTGTGAGCACGCTGGGACAGCCGAGGGTGGGTGACTCCGAGCCGCCCGCTGAACCGGTGCGCCACGCTGTGTCGCAGGACTCGATGACACCTGTTGTTCCCCAACGGGTTGAGGTCGACCGCACTGCACCCGTACCGCAGGTGCAGCGGGCTGTCACGCCGGTTACTGTTCAGAGAGCGCAGGTGGCCGAGTCGCGGGACCGCCTGAGCGCGGTGAAGGCGGACCGGGAGCCGGAGCCGCTGGTGCAGCGAGAGGTTTCCGCTGTTGTGGCGGAGGAGAGGTCCACGGCGGCGGTCGTGGTGGAACCCGCGGTGGCGGACGTCGTCACCTCGCCCGCGCCACTGGTCATCGGGCAGGCGCCCGAACGTCACGAGTCCTCGCCGGTGCTGTCGAGTCTGTCGGTGCAGCGTGTGGACGGCCCGGCGTCTGGAAGCGCGCCGGAACCGTTGGCGCGGCAAGAGTTCCGGCCTGTCCTCCAGGAGGCGGACGAGGTCGCGGCTCCTGTGGTGTCTCGGGTCGTCGAGTTGCCAAGTCCGGTCGTGCGGCGAGCGGTCGAGGTTTCCGCGCCACCTGAGGTTCGGCACGAGGTGCAGAGGGTCGAGGCGCGGGAGAGCGTCAGACCGGTGTTGTCGCCCGCGCCACCTGCGGTGGTGCAGCGCCAGGTTTCCCCGGTCGAGGAGGTGGGACGTCCGGAGGTCACCGTGGTGCGTCGGCGAGGCCTCGGCCCGCCGATCCTGCCGCAGTCCGAACCGAGTCGGCCACTACCGCCGCCTCCGGCCCCGCAGACGGCGGTCCAGCGCGTGCCCGAGACGACGCCGATGCCGGACACCGCGCCGACGCCGGAGGCGGTGCCGACATCGGAGACCACGCCTGAATCTGAGACCGTGCCGACGTTGGGAATGGTGCCCGGACCGGAGACCACACCGAGCCCGGAACCGGTGTCGCCGACACCGACGCTGCAAACCGTGTCCATGTCGGAGCCGGTGCCCATGTCCATGCCGAAGCCGATGTCGGTGTCAGTGTCGAGATCTGCGCCGGTGTCGGAATCGGTGCCGAATCCGGGGACCGTGTCGGTGTCGAGGTCTGTGCCGGTGTCAGCGTCGGTGCCGATTCCGGGGACTCTGCCGATGTCGGGGACTGTGCCGATGTCGGGAACTCTGCCTATGTCAGGGACTGTGCCGATTCCGGAGACCGTGCCGGCACCGGGGATGGTGCCGGCACGGGACCCGGTGTCGCGGCCCGAGGTGGTTCCCTTGGCGCGCATGGAATCGTCGGCCGACTACCGCCCCGCCGACTACCGCTTGGCCGACCACCACCCCGCCGACTACCGCCCTGCCGACCACAGCCCCGACCACAGCCCCGACCACCGTCCCGCCGTGCAACGCCTCCAAGAACCACCCGCCCCTCCACCGACCGACCGGATCGAGCTGGTCGGCGAGCGCCCCCTGCTCGTCAACCAGGTCGAGACCAGCGCGGGTGACGTGGTGCGGCCGTGGACGGCGGACACCCCGGTGCTCCAACCGACCGGCCCCCCGAACCGGTCCCAGGCCGCGTTGCGGGGTGGGACCGGGGACGTGCCCGTCGCGGTGCCGCCGATCGTCTCCCGGCTGGTCGAGGGCGCGCCGCTCGCGGTGGCCACGAGGCCCGCCGTCGAGGCGCCGGTCCAGCGCGTGGAGCAGGTCGTGCGGTCGTCGACGGTCGTGCAGCGCGAGGAGGTCCCGGACGTTCCCCCGGCCGCGGCGAGTCCTCCCGCCGCGGCGGTACCGGCCGCTCCGGCGGGCGAGCCGGAGGACCTGGTGAAGAAGTTGTACGACCCCTTGCTGCGACGGCTGAAGGCCGAGCTGTGGCTGGACCGCGAGCGTCGCGGGGCGCTCACCGACGTGTGGAACTGACTGGAGGGCGTCGCGATGACGGAAATCGAGGAGGCGGTCGCCGTCTGCTTCGTGGTGCGGATCGACGACGAGAGCCTCGGGTCGTTCAGCGGCTGCGACGGACTCGGCTGCGAGTTCACCATGGAGCAGCGGGAGGAGGGCGGCAACAACGGCATGGTGTGGCAGTTGCCGACCCGGATCAAGTACTCCAACGTCAAGCTCACCCGGCCGGTGACCAGGGAGAGCGCGAAGATCACCGCCTGGATCGCGGGCATGGCGAGCGGCGTCACCCGCAAGACCGCGACCATCGAGGCCCGCACGCTGGGCGGCACCAAGATCGCGAGCTGGGAGCTCGCCGAGGTCGTCCCGGTGCGGTGGAGCGGTCCCCAGCTCTCCGCGGACTCGCCGAAGGTCGCGACCGAGACGCTGGAACTGGCGCACCACGGCTTCCTGACCCCGGCGCGGTGAGGCATGGCCACCCCCGTCACGTTCACCTCGGCGGGCAGCCCGCCGCCCAGCGCCTACGGATCGGGCTCGACGCCGAAGAGCCTCCAGAAGGCGCTGCTCAGCGTCCACGAGCCGAACAAGACCGGCGACATCACCAAACCGGGTCCGCTGATGTTCGACATCGAGTTCCAGTTCAACCCAAAGGAACTCTCGCTGACCAAGAACGCCAAGTGGGGCCGCGACAACCAGCCCAACCACCCGAAGAGCGGCCCGCCGCAGTTCAAGGGCTCCGACCCGTGCAAGCTGTCGCTGGAGGTGTTCCTGGACGCCACCGCGAAGATGGACGACCTGGTGGTCAAGAAGGTCGAGCAGCTCTTCACCTGCTGCGTCCCGACCGAGGACAGCCGTGGCCAGGGCAAGGGCTCGCCCCCGTGGGTCAAGTTCAAGTGGGGCGAGATGACGGGGTTCACGTCGTTCGTGTCCAGCGTCAGCGCCAAGTACACGTTGTTCACGCCCGGCGGGATCCCGGTGCGGGCGGTGTGCACGGTCGCGCTGGAGGAGATCTCCGGCGAACTGGGCGGCCAGAACCCGACCTCCGGCGCGCTGGAGATGCGGAACTCGCACCTGCTCGTCGCGGGCGACACGCTCCAGTCGCTGGCCTACCGCGCCTACGGCAACGCCGAGCTGTGGCGCGAGATCGCGCGGGCCAACGACATCGACGACCCGATGCGGCTGCGACCGGGCTCCCGGCTGCTGGTGCCCGCGCTGGAGGAGGTCCAGCGTGCCCAATGAGAGCTTCGCGAACAGCCTCGTCGTGGAGGTCGACGGCAACCCGCTGCCCGCGGACGTCAAGGCGCTGCTCACCTACGCCTACGTCGACGACAGCCGGAACCTGCCGGACGTGTTCGTGCTCCGCTTCCGCGACGTGGGGCACGTGGTGCTCGCCAAGGGAGGGTTCAAGATCGGGGCCAAGGCGGTGCTGAAGGTGCAGACGTCCGATCCCGGTGGGCCGCGACCGCTGCTGACCGGCGAGGTCACGGCGGTGGGGCTCGACGCCGACGGCAACGGCACGTTCACCGAGGTGCGCGGCTACGACCTGGCGCACCGCCTCTTCCGCGGCACGCGGGTCGCGGTGTACCCCGGCATGACCGTGGCCGACGTGGTGCGCAAGGTCGCGCTGCGGGCGGGGTTGCAGGTCGGTCAGGTCGACGACGTGCGCGGTTTCGGCGGCGGGCCGAACACCCAGTTCAGCCAGGACAACGTCAGCGACTGGGAGTTCCTGTCCCGGCTCGCGGGCGCGGTCGGCGCGCAGATCGCCGTGCTGGACGGGAAGCTCGACTTCCGCCTGCCGGAGAAGCCGAGCGGGGCACCCGACACCAAGGCCAAGGCCCGCAGCAACCCGCTGGTGCTGGAGATGCACCGCACGCTGATCTCGCTGCGCGCCGCGATCACGGCCGCCGGGCAGGTCCCCGAGGTCGAGGTGCGGGGCTGGGACTTCGAGGCCAAGAAGGAGGTGTCGGCGACCGCGAAGCCGAACCCCGCGGGCACCGAGGTACCGGGTCTCGACCCGGTGGCGATGGCCGGGCAGTTCGGCAGCCCGCCGTTCCTGCGCGCCGACCCGCCGTGCCGCACGCACGCCGCGGCCAAGGCGACCGCGGACGCGCTCGCCGCGCAGCTCGGCACCGCGTGCGCGGAGCTGACGGGGGTGGCGAGGGGCAACCCGAAGCTGCGCGCGGGCGCGGCGGTGGCGCTGGTCAACGTCGGCGAACCGTTCGTCGGCAAGTACACCCTGACCAGCACGCGGCACCTGTTCACCGCGGACGTCGGCTACAGCACCGAGTTCACCGTGTCCGGCAGGCAGGAGCGCTCCCTCTACGGCCTGGCCAACGGCGGTGGTCCGGCCACCAGACAAGCAGGTGTCGTGCCCGCGATCGTCAGCGACGTCAAGGACCCCGCGAAGCTCGGCCGCGTCAAGCTCACGTTCCCCTGGCTGTCCAAGGACTTCACCAGCGGCTGGGCCCGCACCGTGCAGAGCGGCGCGGGGAAGGGGCGCGGGGCGCTGGTGCTGCCGGAGGTCGGCGACGAGGTGCTGGTCGGTTTCGAACTGGGCGACTTCGAGGCGCCCTACGTCCTGGGCGGCCTGCACAACGGCAAGGACAGCCCGCCGACGCTGTCGACGGAACCGGTCGACGGGAGCAGCGGTGAGATCGCCGCGCGCGGGTTCACCTCCCGCAAGGGGCACAAGATCGAGTTCGTCGAGCAGGACGGCATCGTGATCTCCAGCGGTGACGGGAAGTTCACCGTCCGGCTCGACCAGCGCAAGCAGGTCGTCGAGGTCACCAGCGGCAAGAGTGTGACGGTCAAGGCGGCCAACGGCGTCACGATCGACGCGGGGAACGGGCCCCTGGAGCTGAAGGGCCAGAAGATCTCCGCCAAGTCCGCGAGCGACGTGGCCATCGAGGCGAGCGCGGCGCTGACGCTCTCGGGCACGTCCGGGGTGAAGGTCGAGGGCGCGACGGTCTCGGTCGCGGGCCAGGGCCAGGCGGAACTGACGGCGAGCGGCGCGGTCACCGTGCGCGGCGGCGTCGTCCGGATCAACTAGGCGGAGTGGGAGGAGGACGGATGCCACCAGCGGCGAGGGTCGGGGACCCCACGGGCCATCCCGGCGTGGTCGGGCCCCCCGGCGTGCCGACCGTGCTGATCGGCGGGATGCCCGCGGCGACGGTGAGCACGCAGCACATCTGCTCGTTCCCCGGTCTGCCACCGCACCCGCCGACGGTGATCGCGCCGCCGGGGTGCCCGACCGTGCTGATCGGCGGGCTGCCCGCCGCGCGGATGGGCGACCTCTCGGCGTGCGGGGCGCCGATCGTCGTGGGGTGCCCGACCGTGCTGATCGGAGGATGAGACGTGGACTTCGTAGGGCGGGGACTGGCCTTCCCGATCCACACCGACGTGACCGGGTCGATCGCACTGGTGGGCGGCGAGCGCGAGATCATCGAGAGCATCCGGCTGATCCTGGCGACCTCGCCGGGGGAACGGCCGATGCGGCCGGAGTTCGGCTGCGCCATCCACGACCTGGTGTTCGCGCCCGCCGACACCGCGACCGCGGGCCAGATCGCCTACGAGGTCCGGCTGTCGCTGGAGCGGTGGGAACCGCGGATCGTCGTGACCGACGTGGTCGTGCGCTTCGACGAGGTCGACCAGGGCACGCTGCTGATCGACGTCCGGTACTCGGTGCGCAGCACCAACGACCCGCGCAACCTGGTCTTCCCGTTCTACGTCATCCCGCCGCACGAGTCGGACGAGGACGGTGCCTGATGTCCCTGCCCACCCCCAACCTGGACGACCGGCGCTTCCAGGACCTCGTCGACGAGGCCAAGCGGAGAGTGCAGCAGAAGTGTCCGGAGTGGACGGACCACAACGTGTCCGATCCGGGTGTGACGCTCATCGAGGCGTTCGCGCACATGGTCGACGAGCTGATCTACCGGGTCAACCGCGTGCCGGACCTGCACTACCTGCGGTTCCTCGACCTGATCGGGGTGCGGCTGTTCCCGCCTACCGCCGCGCGCTGCGAGGTCACCTTCTGGCTGTCCGCCCCTCGTGAGACGCCGGTCGTCGTCCCGCGCGGAGCCCAGGTGGCGACCGAGCGCAGCGAGGTGGAGGAACCGGTGGTCTTCAGCGTCCACCGCGAGCTGACGGTGGTCCCGTGCTCGCTCGCCCACCTCGCCACGTCGGTCGCCGACCAGGGGTCGCCGCCGCTGGACCGCACCGACGACCTCCTCAGCGGCAAGGAGCCCGGTTGCTTCGACACCCCTCCGGCGGCGGGTGACGCGGTGCTGTTCGGCCTGTCCGAAGCGGTTCCCGGCTGCGCGGTGCTGCTGCGGATCGACTGCCGGGCGGAAGGCCGCGGCGTGGACCCCCGTGACCCGCCCTGGGTGTGGGAGGCGTGGAACGGCACGGACTGGACGGCGTGCGAACTCGACCGGGACACCACGGGCGGGTTCAACAAGCCGGGCGACGTCGTGGTGCACGTGCCGCGCACGCACACCACGTCGATCCTCGCCCGGCAGCGGGCGGGCTGGTTGCGCTGCCGGGCGGTGCCACCGAGGTCCGACCAGCCGTTCTACCAGGAGTCGCCGAAACTGGTCTCGGTCACCGCCGCGACGATCGGCGGCACGACCGACGCGACGCACGCCGACATCGTGCGCAACGAGACGATCGGCGTGTCCGAGGGCGTGCCCGGCCAACGCTTCCCGCTGTCCCGCGTGCCGGTGGTCGTCGACGAGGGCGCGCTGGTGGTCGAGGTGGCCGCGACCGGTGGCTGGGAGGAGTGGACGGAGGTCAGCTCGTTCGCTGAGTCCGGGCCCGCCGACCGGCACGTCGTGCTCGACCGGGTCGGTGGCGAGGTGGCGTTCGGGCCCGCCATCCGGCTCCCCGACGGCGGAATCCTGAACCACGGCGCCGTGCCCGCCAAGGCGGCGGCGATCAGGGTGCCCGAGTACCGCACGGGCGGCGGCCCGCGCGGCAACGTCGCGCGGGGTCTTCTGCTGGTGCAGCGCGACCCGATCCCCTTCGTCAGCGGCGTGGTCAACCGCAAACCCGCGACCGGTGGGGTGGCGGGAGAATCGGTGCGCGACGCGGCGGTCCGCGGTCCGCTGTCGCTGCGCAGCCGCGACCGGGCGGTCACCGCGGAGGACTACGAGTCGCTGACCCGCGAGGCGGCCCCCGAGGTCGCGAGGGTCCGCTGCGTGCCCGTCGGCCCCGGCTCGGAGGCGGTCCGCGTCCTCGTCGTGCCCGCGGTGGCCGAGCACGACGTCCTGGAGTTCGCCTCCCTCCGCCTCGATCCGGCCGTGCGCACCAGGATCGAGAAGCACCTCGACGAACGGCGGTGCGTCGGTGCGCGGGTCTCGGTGGAACCGCCGTTCTACCAGGGGGTGACCGTGGTGGCGCAGGTGCGCGCCGGCACCGGGACACCCGTGGACCTGGTGCGGGCCCGCGCCTCGCGGGCGCTCTACGACTACTTCAACCCGATCGGCGGCGGCCCGGACTCGACGGGCTGGCCGTTCGGGCGGCCCGTCCAGTCCGGCGAGGTCTTCGCGGTGCTCCAGCGGCTGCCCGGCGTGGAGCTGGTCGAGGACATCCGGCTGTTCGGGGCCAACCCGGTGACCGGCGAGCGCGGCGGCGCGGTGCCGCGGCTCGACCTGCCGGTCAACGGTCTCGTCTTCCCGTTCGGCCACCAGGTTCGAGTGACGCGGAGCTGATCATGAGAACAGGCGAAACCACGCTGCCCACCGCCCGTCCGCTCGGGGAGCGGTTGCCGGGCGTCTACGTCGAGGACCTGTTCACCCAGCGGTTCACCGCGGCGCTGGACGAGGTGCTCGCCCCGGTGTTCGCGACGCTGGACTGCTTCGCGGGCTACCTGGACCCGCGCCTGGCGCCCGAGGACTTCCTCGACTGGCTCGCCTCCTGGGTGGCGCTCGACGTCGGCGAGGGTTGGACGGTGGAGCGGCGGCGCGAGCTGGTCGCGAAGGCCGTCGACCTGCACCGCTGGCGGGGAACCGGGCGGGGGCTGGCCGACCACGTCGCGCTGCTGACCGGCGGCGAGGTCGAGGTGGTCGACAGCGGTGGCTGCACCTCGACCGACCAGCCGGGGCTGCCCCTGCCGGACACGGGCCCGCCCAGCGTGGTCGTCCGGGTGCGGGTGCCGGACCCGGCGGCGGTCGACGTCGCACACCTCACCAGCGCGGTCGTCGGGGCCGTGCCCGCGCACGTGACCGTCCACGTCGAGGTGATCGCGCCATGACCGTCTGCGTGCGGTGCGGGGAGCACAACGCGGTGGGCACCGAGTTCTGCGGGGCGTGCGGCGCCTTCCTGGAGTGGGAGGGCGCGGACGCGACCGTCGCGGAGCCCGCCAGGACCGTCCAGCCGTCGGCCATGCAGCCCGCCGAACAGCGGACCGCGGCACCGAAGCACGGGCCCGGTCCCACCCGGCCGCGAGCGGCCCAGCCCGGCGACCTGATCTGCGGCCAGTGCGGCAGCGGCAACGCGCCGGTGCGGCGGTTCTGCGGCCGGTGCGGCGCCTCGCTCGTCGAGGTCGCCGTCGTCGCGCAGCCGTGGTGGCGCCGCTGGATCCCGAAGCGGGAACCCGCGACGCTCAAGGCGGGCGCGCGACCGGGCCGCGACGGGGTGCACCGCCGGACCGGGCTCGGCCCCGCGGTGCGCGGGGTCCTCCGGGTCGTCCGCTGGCTCGTCGCCGTCCTGCTGGTGGTGTCCGCCGCGCTCTACGGGCTGTACTCGCCCTTCCGACAGGCGGTGAACGACCAGGCGCTGTCCTGGAAGCAGGACGTCGAGGACGTGTTCGTCACCCGGCTCGCCCCGGTCCGGCCGACCGCCGTGACGGCCACCGTCGAACGGCCGGACCACCCTGGGAACCTGGTCGTGGACAACGCCTTCAACACCTACTGGGCGGCTCCGGTCGACCAGGGCGAGCCCGCGCTGGTGCTGACCTTCGACCACCCGGTCGACCTGCGCAAGGCGATCGTCCGCGTCGGCGTCGAGAAGGAGTTCCAGTCCGCGCACCGGCCGCGGAGCTGGCACCTCGTGTACTCCACGGGCAAGACCTACGACGTGGACCTCGCCGACACCCCGGACCCCCAGGAGATCACGCTGGACAACGGGGAGGGCAGCACGAGCGTGGAGGTGCACGTCGTCGCGCTGCACCGGTCGTTGCAGGGCACGGACGTGGCCATCTCGGAGATCGAGCTCTTCGAACGGGGATGAGGACGGTGCGAGCACGCGCGAGCCGGGTGGCGGTGGTGATCGTGGTCGCCGCGGCGCTGCTGACGTCGCCGCGGGTCGTGGTGGCGCACGACGTCGGCGCCAACCTGCCGGGAGGGACCAGCATCGCGGTCTCGGTCGACACCCCGGTGAACGGGACCGTGCTGCCGCCCGGCCCGGTCGCGGTGGCGGGCACGGCGTCGATCGGCGTCGGCCAGCCCGTGGCCAGCACCGGGCTCGTCTACGTGCTGGACGTGTCCGGCAGCACCGACAACCCGGCGATCACCGGGTGCGGCGGCGACCAGAACGGCGACGAGGCGCCCGATCGGGTGCTGGACTGCGAGATCGCCGCGGCCAGGGCCCTCAACGGCCGAGCGGCCGACGCGCGGACCGTCGGCGGGGTGGGCGCCGTGGTGTTCGCCTCGGAGGGTGCCACGGCCGACGTCGGGTCCGACGAGGGGGACCAACTGGTCACCAGGCCGGACGGCGGTGACATCGTCGGGATGCTGACCTCGCTGTTCTCCGAGTTCGGTGGCAACGGTGGAGCCCGTCGCCACTCCCCGAGGACCGTGGGGGTGGAAACCAACTTCGCCGCGGGCATCCTGAAGACGACCACGGTCGTGTCCGCGCTGCGGGACTCCGACCTGCCGAACCAGGTCGTCGCCTTCATCTCCGACGGCCAGTCGACCGTCGAGGGCGACCTGGACGCGGCACTGGCGACCCTGCCCCAGACCGCGAGCGTGTACACGTTCGCGGTCGGCGCCGCGTCCTCCTGCGACCAGCCGGGCACCCAGGGCAGCCTGGCGCACATCGCGGAGAAGGCCCGCGGCACGTGCACGAAGGTGGACGACATCGCGTCGCTGCCCACCATCGTGCCCGGCGTGATCGCCTCCCGGCTGACGTCGCTGACGCTCAGCGTCGACGGCGGACCGTCGACGGCGATCACCGACGTCACACCCGCCGTGCCCCACGACGGCCCGGTCGCGGTCACCTACCGGACGACCACCGGCCCGCTCCCGGCCGGTGCCCACCGGTTGTGCGTCACCGCGAGCGGCAGCGACGGCGGTGGCGCGGGCGGCGTGACCGACTGCCACACCGTCACCCTGGACGTCGCGCCGACGGTGAGCCCCGGCGGACCGTACACCGGGTTGCAGGACACCGCGGTGCCGATCCAGGGCTCCGTGGTCGACCCGGACGGGCCGACCTCGACCACGGCGTGGAGCGTCGTGCCGGGAGTGGGCGTGGATCCCGCCGCGCGCTGCGTGTTCGGCAACGCGGCGGCGCTGTCGACCACGGTCTCCTGCGACGACGACGGCGTCTACGCCTTGACGTTGACCGCGACCGACGGCGTGACCCCTCCGGTCGCCGCGAGCACCACCCTGACGCTGACCAACGGCGTGCCGGTGGTCAGCGCGGGCGGACCGTACTCGGGGCAGGAGAAGACACCCGTGCCCATCACGGGCACCGCCGTCGACCCGGACGGTCCCGAACGGACCTCGGTGTGGACCAGCGCCCCCGCCGCTGGCACGCCGGCGACCGCGACCTGTTCGTTCACCAACGCGGCGGCGTTGTCCACCGTCGTCACGTGCACCGATGTCGGGGCCTACGTGCTGACCCTGACGGTGTCCGACGGCGTCAACCAGCCGGTGGCTGCCACGGCCGCGCTGACCCTGTCCGCGACACCGGAGGTCAAGGGCCCCTTGTCCTTGAGCGCGGAGGTCGCGCCGATACCCGGCTACGTCGGTGGTGACGACGTGGTCGTGTCGTACACGGTCCGCAACGGCAGCCCCTCGGTGATGCCGTCCGTGCGGATCACCACCACGTTCGGGGACGTCCTGCCCGCGCCGAAAGCGGTGTCACCAGCGGGATGCGCGGCCAGCGGCGCGGTGTGCGATCTCGGTGACCTCCAGCCGGGGCAGAGCGTCCAGGCGCGGATCACGGTCGGCGCCGGGACGGCGGTCGACGCCGAGGTGTCCGCGACCGTGGCGACGACCGGTCCGGACGTCGACCCGGCCGACAACACCGCGACCGCCCGCGTGGTCATCCGCGAGCCGAGCGTCGAGGTGGCCCCGCGGATCGGCGCACAGGGCTTCGTCACGCGGGCCGTGGGCAAGGACTTCCCGCCCGGCGCGGTCGTCCGGCTGACGTGGTCCGTCGGCATCTCGCAGACGCCCGGCGAGGTCACCGTCGGCGTGGACGGGACGCTGGACGCGCAGGTGCTCGTGTTCCACCGCGACACCCTGGGGGAGAGGGAGCTGGTCGTGACGGCGGTCAGCGGACCGGCGTTCACCCCCGCGCGGTCGAACCCGTTCCTCGTCGTGCCGCGCACCGTGCAGCCGCACGGCTTCGTCACGCGGGGCTGACTGCCCTTTGGGGCAGCGGGTGATGTCCCCGTCCGCACCCCTCCGCCCGTCCCCCGCCCACCGATCGGATCGGAGACTCGACCCATGGGAGCAACCGCCACGTTGTCCGCAGCGGGTCTCACCGTGGAGCCCGGCCAGGAGGTCACCTGCGCCGTGACCATCCGCAACACCGGTGAGGTCGTCGACCAGTTCGTCGTCGACGTGGTCGGTGACGCGGGCGGGTGGGCGACCGCCGAACCGCCCTCGGTGAACCTGCTGCCGGGGGAGTCGGCCGAGGTGGTGGTCACGTTCGCGCCGCCGAAGGCCTCGGACGTCCCCGCCGGGGAGGTGGGCTTCGGCGTGCGGGTGACCTCGCGGGAGGACCCGTACGGCTCCGTGGTGGAGGAGGGCGACCTCCTGGTCGGCTCGTTCAGCGACGTGGCGGCGGAACTGGTGCCCGCCAAGGCGGAGGGCAGCACGCGGGCGAAGTACGAGATCGCGCTGGACAACCTCGGCAACCACCCGGTCACCGTGCGGCTGCGGCCGGTCGACCCCGAGGACGAGCTGGACTTCCGGGTGGCGCGGTCCGACGTCGTGCTGCCGCCCGGCACCGCCGGGTTCGTCCGGATGCAGGCCCGACCGAGGAAGAAGTTCCTGCGGGGGCAACCGAAGAGGCACACGTTCCGGGTCGAGGTCGTGCCCAGCAGCGGTGAGCCGCTGGCGGCCGACGGCACGATGGTGCAGCGACAACTGCTGCCGAGGTGGCTGCTGCCCGCGCTGCTGGCGCTGCTCGCGCTGGCGGTGCTGCTGGTGACCCTGTGGTTCGCGGTCTTGAAGCCCGCGGTGCGGTCGGCCGCGCGGGAAGCGACCGCGCAGCAGGCGGAGGAGGTGAAGGTCGCCGCGCAGAAGGCGGAGGACAAGGCGGCCGCGGCGGCGGGCGACTCGGCGCAGGCGAAGCAGAACTCGGAGAAGGCGATGGAGGCCGCGGGTCTGGACCCGGCCAACCCCGAGGCCGGGCCGACCCCCGGCGCGCGGCCGTCGACGCCGCCGACCGAGCCGACGGACTTCCGGGTGGCGGCGGACGCGGCGATCGTCGGTGACGCGGAGCGGTTCACCGAGTTCACCTTCACCCCGGAGGACGACAAGAAGACCCTCGTGGTCACCGACCTGATCCTGCAAAATCCCCGTGGTGACAACGGGACCGTGAGGATCCTGCGCGACGTGGAAGGCACCAAGAGCGTGCTGCTCGAGGTGGGCCTGGCGAACTTCCGCGACCTCGACCACCACTGGTTGCAGGCCTGGCGGTTCAAGCCGGGTGAGAAGGTCGTCTTCGCGGTGAGCTGCCAGAACCCGAGCGAGAAGGGCAACTGCACCCCGTCGGCGTCCTTCTCCGGCCGGACCGAGGGCTGACCGGTGCGGTCAGATCAGCCCCTCGCGCAGGGCGAACGCGACGGCGTGCGTGCGGTTGCGGAGCTGGAACCGGTTGGTGATGTCGTGCAGGATGCTCTTCACCGTGCGCTGCGAGTAGCAGAGCTTCTCGGCCACCTCCCTGGTCTCGAAGCCCTCGGCGATCAGCCGCAGCACCTCGGTCTCCCGGTCGGACATCCCCGCCAGGTTCCACCCGTTGGGGTTCAACACGTTGCGCTGCAAGCGGGACACCCGGTCGAGCAGCCTGCCGAGCAGGTCCGCGGGCAGCGCGCCCTCACCGGCCGCGGTCGCCTTGATCAGCCGGACCAGCGTGTCCGGTGTGGCCTCGGACCGCCGGATCACCGCCGAGACACCGCTGCTCACGACGTTCAGCAGGTCCGCGTCGCCGACCTCGCCCGCGATCAGGACGATTCCGGGGTAGTTGTGGCACTGGAGCTTGCGCAGGAGCTGCCGGACCTCGTCGTCCACTCGGTCGAGCACGACCAGCGCGACGGGCGGCGGTGAGGTCGTGTCCGCGAGGTCCGCGTCGACGAGGCGGAGTTCCGGCCTGGACCGCAGCGCGGCCAGGACGCCTGCTCGGGTGATGGAATCCGTGGCGTGGAGTACGACCGGGACCTGGTCAGTGATCATCGTGGTGCTCCGCCCTGGTGGTCGACTTCGGTGTTCCCATGGTCTCGACCCGCGGTGTCCCGAGGCCATGGGACCTGTGTCCCGACCTGTCCCGTCTCCGCGGCCAGACCCGCTTGGCGCGCCTTGGAGATCGCCTCGTTCCGGTCCGCGACGTGCAGCTTGCGGATGATGTTGGACACGTGGTTGCGGACGGTCTTCGGGCTGAGCACCAGCGTCCGCGCGATCTGGCCGTTGCCGCCGCCCTCGGCCACGAGGCGGAGGACTTCCCGCTCCCGCGAGGTGAGTTCGGGGAACGCCTCCTGCCGGGACCGGCCACCGGGATCGAAGTACGTCAGCAACCGCGCGGCTATCGACGGGCTGAAGATCGCCTCGCCGTCGCCGACCGCGCGGACGGCGCGGACGACCTGCTGGGGCCGCGCGGCTTTGAGGAGGTAGCCGCGAGCGCCCGCCCGCATCGCGGCGAACACGAACTCGTCGTCGTCGAACATGGTCAGCACCAGCACGCCGACGTGGCGGTCGCCGCTCACGATGCGCCTGGTCGCCTCGACGCCGTCGAGGTCCGGCATGTTGAGGTCCATGACCACCACGTCGGGAGCCAGCGCCGCGGCCAGCGCGACGGCCGCCGCACCGCCCGCGGCCTCACCGACCACCTCGATGCCCGTCGCGGCGTCGAGCGTCGCCGACAGCCCGTAGCGGAACATCGGGTGGTCGTCCACGACCAGCGCCCGCAGAGCAGACGGCATGTCCGCTCACATCCCGCTCGCGACGGGCAGGTCGACGGCGACACGGGTACCGCCGCAGCTCCGGCGCTCGACCACCCACGTGCCCCCGAGTTCCTGCGCGCGGTCCCGCATCGACCGCAGGCCGACGCCGCCGGACCCGCGCGGGGCGAGCCAGACGCCGTCGTCGACCACCTCGACGTGCAGGTCGCCGTCCAGCCACACGCGCACGACGCAGCGGTGCGCCCCGGCGTGGTTGGCCACGTTGGTCAGCGCTTCGCAGATGATGCGGTAGGCGGCCACCTCGACGGCCGGGGGCAGCTCGCCGAGGTCGCCGTGGATCACGACCTCGATGTCGTCACCCGCGGGCAGCCTGCCCGCGAGGGTCGCGCCGTACGCGCGAACGGCCTCGGCGAGGCCGGACCGGGCGAGCACCGACGGGTAGGCGCTCGCGGCGAGCCGCCGGATCTCGCCGATGGCGGCGTGCATCTCGCCCTCCAGCCGGGCGAGCAGTCGCTGTGCCGAGCTCGGATCGTGGGCGACGAGGTTGCGCGCGGCGCGCAGCCCGAAGACGACGGCCGCGAGCGACGGGCCGAGTCCGTCGTGCAGGTCGCGCAGGATCCGGCGACGTGCCTCGTCTGGGTCGGGATGGTGGGCATCGGCAGGGACGAGGAATTCCCGGCGCACGGCTCCTCCCCACGGTGGAGGACGGACCAACCTCGGGGGTGTGGTTGGCTCTGGTCGACATCCCTCGTGACGGCCCCCTGACGCTAGAGTCGCACGTCCTTCCCCTGTCGTTTCAGGATTTCCGGTAGATCCCACGATAGGGCGAACCGGTTGCCCCGTCCGTACTCAAGGGGTGATGGGGATGAGGGCCC
>NZ_JANYMP010000005.1:0-4513 GCF_025061645.1 Umezawaea endophytica
CGTGCCCTCGCCCGCCATCGCCGAGTACAGGTCGTGCGGGGCGAAGAACCCGATCGTGTTGTAGCCCCAGTAGTTGCGCAGCCCCTGCTCCTCCAGCCCGTGGTCGGTGATGAACTGGTGCACGGGCATCAACTCGATCGCCGTCACACCGAGCTTGGTGAGGTGATCGATGACGGCCGGGTGCGCGAGGCCCGCGTACGTGCCCCGTTGCTCTTCGGGGATGTCGGGGTGGTTCATCGTCAGGCCGCGCACGTGGGCCTCGTAGATCACCGTCTCGTTGTACGGCGTCTTCGGCGCCCGGTCGGTGCCCCAGTCGAAGAACGGGTTCACCACAACCGACAACGGCACGTGACCCGCCGAGTCCTCGTCGTTGCGCCGCTCCGGCTCACCGAACTCGTAACCGAACAGCGAAGGGTGCCAGTCGACGCCATTGGAGATGGCCTTGGCGTACGGGTCGATCAGCAGCTTGTTCGGGTTGCAGCGCAGACCGCGTGCGGGATCGTGGGGACCGTGGACCCGGAAGCCGTACCGCTGCCCCGGTCCCACGCCGGACAGGTAGCCGTGGTGGACGAAGCCGTCCACCTCCGGGAGCCTGACGCGCGTTTCCTCGCCCTCGCCGTCGAACAGGCACAGCTCCACGTGGTCGGCGACCTCGGAGAACACCGCGAAGTTGGTGCCGACACCGTCGAAGGTGGCGCCCAGCGGGTAGGGGGTTCCGGGCCAGGGACGCATCGTCGCTCCTCAAGATGGTGGAAACATCGACCGGGGTTCACGGTGGTCCGGCTACCGGTCGGAGCCGGGCTACCCCTGCTGCTCCACTCGAACCAGTAACACGCGTCACGTCCGACGCGGCCCGGTCCACGATGGCGGGACGCCGTGGCGGAGATCCGCGCAGGCGAGTTGGTTGTGGATCCTGGACGCCGGGCGCCGACAGCGACGGGCACCAGGGTCACCATGACGGAGAAGGCCGTCAGCGGTCCGGTCTCCCTGATGCCCGAGGCGGTCCAGAAGGTCTTCCTGCTCCCCCGCAACAGGGAGACCCTCAAGCGCCTGGCCGACCTGGTCGTGCACGGCGACCAGGATTGAGCCGCGCCGGGTTACAGGCTGTCTGTCAAGTGTGCGTCCCCCCGTCGATACAGGACTTCGCAAGTGTCGCCGCAACCGCTGGACCACGCGATGTCCGAGGTCGACCTCCAGTTCGCCGTCAAGCCGAGTCGAGTTGGAGGACCAGGCTGTCGATGTGCGCGATGGTCACCTCGGAGTTGTCCGGCAGGACCAGGTCGACCGGCTCCAGCAGTTCGTAGTGGCCGGTTGCCGATGGCGAGGACGCCCCTGCGGTGCTGAACTCCACCGCGTTGCCCGCCACCGCGCGGACCACGCCGTCGGGCTGGTCGACGGTCGCGCCGAGGGTGATCACGAGATCGTTCGCGAAGCGCGACGGTGAGTCCCGCAGAGGTCGAAGCACACCGTCCGCTTCGACGTCGTCCTGCTCCAGCGTCACGGTGCCCCCGTCCTCCGGACCACCCGCGTCGGGCAGGTTCGCGACCAGCCGCAACCCGGTCAACCGCACCGCGTCCGGAGAGTCGGTCTCCGCGGTGAGCACGCAGGTGCCGGTGAAGTCGACCACCACAGGTTTGGACCGCAGGGTGATTTCGACGTCGGACGCCCGGCACGTCAGTTTCGACCCGGTGCCGGGCTGGGGGAGGTCGGCGTGCGCCATGGGAACTCCTCGGTAGGTGAACGGCCTCGGACTGCTTGCGGCACGGGCGTACCCCGGCGATGCGGCGTCAAACAGACGGCGCTCGTCGTCCTCATCGATCCACGACATCGACCTCTCGGTCCTCGGCGTGCGACGTGCGCAGCAGCGACGACGCCACGTCCCTCAACGGCTTCCCGTCGCGCTCGGACAGGTGCACGAGCTGCGCGTACGCGGTGTGTTCATCAACGTGGTCACGCTCCATCAGGATCCCCTTGGCGGTGGCGACCGCGTCGCGATCACGCATCGCCGCGGTGAGGCGTTCGCCGAACCGCCAGGTGTCGTCCGAAGACTTCGTGCCGTCCAGCAGCACGGCGGCCTGCTCGGCGAACAAGCCGACCACCCGTTCTTCGCGGTCGCCGAACGCGCCCGGCTCGACCGCGTAGACCTTGACCGCCCCCAGGCACCGCTCCCCCACGACCAGCGGAACGCTCAGCGAGGCGCGCATCCCCAACCGCGACGCTCGTTCGCACCACCGAGGCCAGCGCGTCTCGGTGGTCATGTCGTCGATCCGGACCACCACGCGGTGCGCCGCCGCTCGCAGGCACGGTCCTTCGCCCAGCTCGTACTGCAACCGATCCGCCTGCCCCACCACCGGGCCCGATGCCGCCGTGGTGACCCCGCGTCCTGTCCCGTCCATCAAGCTCACCCCGGCACCGGCAGACTTGGCGATGATCTCCGCCGCGGTGTCGACGGTCTCCTGAGACAGCGGGGAACCGGACGTCCTGGCGAACACCACGGCCAGGACATCGGCCAGCGGCAAGTTCTGTTCCACGATCACATCCTCGTGCGAGGGGATCGAACCGGGTCCGTGGTATACCCGTTCGAGGAGGAGTTCACACCTGCGTCGGCAACCCTGATCGCTCGCCCAGCCCGTCAGAGCGACCGGCTCTCCACCAGCTCCTTGAACCGCTCCAGGTCGGACTTGAACCGCTGGTCGAGCGACCCGGACGCCGCACAGGCCTGCTCCCAGATCCCCTCCGGTTCGAGCACGACCCGCAGGCGCACCCTCGTGGTGCGGTCGTCGGTGCCGTGCAAAGCCACCGCGCAGGCCTGATCCGCTCCGGACGTGGATCGCCAGGCGACCAGCTCGTCCAGGCGCTGGTCGGTGACCTCGACGTCGAACCGGCGTCGGACACCACCGAACAACGTCGTCCATCGCGTGCGGGTCTCGTCGACCCGGTGTACGTGCACCACGTCCGCCATGAACCGGGGGTATGCCTCGAAGATCGTCCACTGCTCGTACACAACGGACACCGGGACGAACACGTCGATCGACTGCTCGTAGGTTCGCATCGCGCACCCCCTCGACAGGGCGATACCCGACCTCAAGGACTTCACACCAAAGATTTCGGGACGAATGACCATCCACAAGGGATTCACCTGACCGGGGCGGCCTCATCGAACACGCGTCCGGTCGCCCCCGTGCGGGCGAACACCGTTTGACGGCGTTTGGCGCTCCCGATTCGGGGAAGGCCTCCAGCGACACGTTTGACGCTGCGAGAGGACGCTCATGAAAGCCGTTACCTGGCACGGCAAACGCGATGTCCGCGTGGACACCGTGCCCGACCCGGTCATCAAGGATCCCACCGACGTGATCGTGCGGATCACCTCCAGCGGGATCTGCGGCTCCGACCTGCACCTGTACGAAGTGCTGGGTCCGTTCCTCGACGAGGGCGACATCCTCGGGCACGAGCCGATGGGGATCGTGGAGGAGGTCGGCGCCGAGGTCACCGAACTGGCGGTGGGCGACCGGGTCGTGGTGCCATTCAACGTCTCCTGCGGCACGTGCTTCATGTGCGGTCAAGGGCTGCACTCCCAGTGCGAGACCACCCAGGTCCGCGACCAGGGCATGGGCGCGACGCTGTTCGGCTACACCAAGCTCTACGGCAGCATGCCCGGCGGGCAGGCGGAGTTCCTGCGGGTGCCCTTCGGCAACACGCTGCCGATCAAGGTCCCGCACGGCCCGGCGGACGACCGGTTCGTCTACCTGTCCGACGTGCTGCCCACGGCGTGGCAGGCCGTGGAGTACGCGGGCGTGAAGGCGGGCGGCAGTGTTGCCGTGCTCGGCCTCGGGCCGATCGGCGCCATGGCCGCCCGGATCGCACGCCACCGCGGCGCGGAGAAGGTCATCGGCGTGGACCTGGTCCCAGAGCGGCTGGAGCGGGCGCGCAAGGACGGTGTGGAGGTGCTGGACCTGCTGCGGCACGGGAAGCACCTCACCGAGCACATCCGCGACCTCACCGACGGCCGCGGGCCGGACGCGGTGATCGACGCGGTGGGCATGGAAGCGCACGGCGCGCCCGTGGGCAAGTTCGCCCAGCAGGTCACCGGTCTGCTGCCCGACGCGGTGGCGGAGAAGCTGATGCGCACCGCGGGCCTGGACCGACTCGGCGCCCTCCACCTCGCGATCGACCTCGTTCGGCGGGGCGGCACCATCTCGCTGTCGGGTGTGTACGGCGGGATGGCCGACCCGCTGCCGCTGCTGACGATGTTCGACAAGCAGATCCAGTTGCGGATGGGCCAGGCCAACGTGAAGCGGTGGGTGGACGACATCCTGCCGCTGCTCACCGATGACGACCCGCTGGGCGTCGACGACTTCGCCACCCACCGGGTGCCCCTGTCGGAGGCACCGCAGGCCTACGAGATCTTCCAGAAGAAGCAGGACAACGCCATCAAGGTGCTCCTCCAACCCTGACCCCTCGACGGGCCGATGCGGGTCGGCCACGACGTCACCCGTCGTGGCCGACCCGCATC
>NZ_JANYMP010000005.1:4538-92521 GCF_025061645.1 Umezawaea endophytica
CGGCCACGACGTCACCCGTCGTGGCCCCCCCCCATCGGCTCCGTCAACGCCCATCAGGACGCCGGGTTCCAACCGGACCACCTACAGAGGGAGGACCTCACGCGACGGCGAACTGCTCGTCGCGGTGCTCTCGTTCGTCATTCAAGAACGCCGTGGCCCACTGCGCCACGGCGTGCGGTGGCGGCGTCGGCTCCCCGCCCATGCGGGCGACCACGAACAGGTCTTCGCCATTCCGGGTCTCCACGGCGGCCGACCAGCCGTCCTCGTCGCTCCACAGCAGTGCCACGTCGCGATCCGGGAAGTCCTCCACCCAGCCGTCCACGGCGAGGTAGGCCTGTGCGGGCGTGCCCGCCTCGATGTAGGAGGACTCGCCGGTCATCCCGAGCGCCTCGGTCACGAGCCGGACGTATCGGCGCAGACCCAACCTCGCGGTGTCGTCGAAGTCCACGTCCATCACGCGCCACCTCGCGCCACATCCGAGCGGGTGCCGAACACCGGGTCCACCTTCGACCTCTCCCTTCGACTTCGGAAGGGTGCTGCCGGAGCACGTCGTGCCACCCCGGCAGCACCCGGTTGACCTCGATGAGCGCGTCGAACTCGCGCACCGGCGGGAACCTCTCCCCGGTGCTCGTGCGGACGCGACGGTCAGGCGTTGATCTGCTTGACGTTCCGGTCGCCCGCGGTGATGGAGATCTTGCGCGGCTTGGCCTTCTCCGAGATCGGGATGCGCAGGGTTAGGACACCTGCCTCGTAACCGGCCTGGATGTTCTCGGTGTCCAGGGTGTCGCCGAGGAACAACTGGCGGGAGAACACGCCCAGCGGCCGTTCGGACACCTGCGTCTCCACGGTGTCCGCCGACACCGCGGGACGCCGTTCGGCCTTCACCGTCAGGACGTTGCGCTCGACGTCCAACTCGATCGCGTCCGCCGCCACTCCCGGCAGGTCGAACGCCACCACGAACTCATCCCCCGCGCGGTACGCGTCCATCGGCATCGCCGTCGGCCGCGTCCACGTGCCCGACCCGGTGGACACCTGCTGCGCCAACCGGAACGGATCTGTGCGCATCAACATCCGGCACCTCCTCGTTGTTCTCTACTCCGTCAACGCGCACGACAGTTCTATCATGTCATCACAAGGACGACAACACCTGAGTCATCGATCGGATGACAGAGCCGTTCGGCTGGGGTCCACCGCGACATGGATGTCCGACCATCTGTCGACCTCGGTTGGACCGGATGTCCTCGGGTCCGCCACTACGTCGAGGAAGAGGAGCAGGAGTGGTTTCCGGAGGTCCGCAAGGCCCTGGGACGCAAACGCCTGCAAGAACTCGGCGCGCGCATGATCGCCGCGAAGGCCGACGCCCCGCGCGACCCGCTCGCCCTGCGCAGCGCCTCCGCGAAGTAGTGGAACGTCCCGCGCCGTCTCGTCCGGTCCGGACGAGACGGCGCGGAAGCGAAGTGCGATGGTGAGCCCGGTCCAGCGAGGGTGGCCACCGCGAACCTGGTGCTGT
Organism: Umezawaea endophytica; assembly: GCF_025061645.1. GTDB lineage: Bacteria > Actinomycetota > Actinomycetes > Mycobacteriales > Pseudonocardiaceae > Umezawaea > Umezawaea endophytica. Next base: position 6,049 of record NZ_JANYMP010000005.1, read on the forward strand.
GTCCGCGACCCTCACCGACTGAGGGGACGGCGGGCGACGAACACGTACTCCGTGCTGCTCTCGGTGAACGGTTCGCCTGCGAACCCGCCGTACAACGCCTCCAGTTCGAGGCCTGCGACGTCGAGCAGTCCGAACCATTCGTTCTTCGTCGCCCACCACAGCGAGATCGTGGCGCCGTCGTCGCGGATGATGTCGGTCCTGTTGTCGCCCACCGAGTACCGGATCGTGTGCGGTTGCGGTTCGTCCTGGTGCACGCCATCGAGGCGTGCGGCGACGTGGTGGTCGAACGCGAACGCGTTCCAGGCGAACCGCCCACCCGGCCGCAACGAGGCGGCCACGCGTTCGAACGTGCGGCGACGATCGGCCCACGTGGCCAGGTGGAGGAGCGAGCGAGCCGGGCAGTAGATCAACCCCGCCGCTTCGTCGAGACGCAGGTCGCGCATGTCCGCCTCGCGCAGATCGAGTTCCACGCCCGCGCTGTCGGCGCGAGAACGGGCCTGCTTGAGCATGGCCGGGGACGAATCGAGGCCGATCACCCGCTGCCCGGCCGCACGCGCGACCGGGATCGCGACGCGCCCGTTCCCCACCGCCAACTCGACCACCGGCCCGACGACCTCACCCGCGAGACCGGTGTAGAACGCGATGTCCCCGGTCACGTGAGGCCACCATTCCTCGTAGGCGATCGAGAACGCCTCGTCCCAGCTCATGTGCCCGAGGTTGCCACGCCACGACCTGGCGCAGCCAGTCAATTCCACGCATCCGCTCGATGCCGACAAGCCAGTCCGGCGGCGCCACCCTCCACGACACGCAACCCGTGGCACGTGCGGGCGGTTGACCGGGAGGTGAAACCCGACCTGTTCGGTCTCGGCAAAGCAGGCAACTTCTTTCACCCGCGGGAAAGAAGTCTTGACCGGCGCGGTGGAGGGGAAGGAAGTACGGTCGTCGGAGTGGACGAGCGCCTGGAACAGGGCGGACGGGAACGGGAAGTCGATGCGGCAGGACACGGAGTCGTCGGCCGGGCTCGTGCGCGTGCAGGTGGCGGATGACCTCGTGGTCCTGACGCGGGACGGTCGGTGGGCCGCGGGTGAGGCGCACTACCTCTACCACGAGATCTTCACCCACGACGACTACCTCAAGGACCTCCCGCCTCTGCCACCGAACGCCGTCGTCGTGGACGCGGGCGCCAACATCGGCCTGTTCGCGCTGCGAATCGCTCGCGCCTGCCCGGAAGCGCGCCTCGTCGCGGTGGAACCCGTTCCCTCCACGTGTGCGCTGCTGCGCCTCAACCTCGCCGATGTCGCTGCCGCTGCCGCTGCCGAGCAGTTGCGCGTGCTGGAGGTCGCGCTCGGGGAGTCGTCCGGTCGAACGGTCCTCACGGCGTACACGCACCTGTCGGCGAACTCGACCGGGCGCCCGCGGGAGAAACCGGCTTCGTGGGTGGCGGCCATGCGCGGTGCCCAACCCGACCAGGCCACGGCCGACGAGATGCTGAGCACCAGCTCGGTGGAGGTCGACGTCGTTCGCCTGTCGCAGGTGCTGCCGCAGCACCCGACGCGGATCGATCTGGTCAAGGTGGACGTCGAGGGCGCGGAACTGGAGGTGCTGCGCGGCATCGACGATCAAGACTGGCCGCGGATCGCCGCGGTCGTGGTCGAGGTGCACGACGTCGACGGCCGTCTGGAGGAGGTCGAGCGCCTGCTCACCCGGCACGGGTTCTCGTGCACCCGGCGGGTGCCCGCCATGATGTCACCGGACCTGGAGCACTACATCGTGACCGCCAGGGCGAACGACGTCGATCACATCGGGACGACGACCGCCGGGTGAGGACGATCGTCTAACCGCCACAACGATTTCCTCCGGTGCCCGGCGAATGACCGTCACCGCCACGTGGAGAAGAACCCCTCCAGGGTCCGGCTGCGGTCGTCGCTCGCGTCGAGGTCGATCCGGTGGGTGCCGAAAGCCCGTCGCAGGACCTCGTCCCGCTCGAACCGGTGAGCCCACCGACGCGCGCGGCCGAGCGCGCGGGTGGACCACGCGACGGCCGACAACTCCCCCTCGTGGACCAGGTCGACCCGACCGACGTCGGTCTCGGTGATCAACCCCACCGCGCGGCGGACGGCGGAGACGGGCAGCGGCCCGTGCACGGTGAGGTGGACCCGTGCTCGACGCGCCTGGTCCACCGTCCACGGTTCCGCTCGCACCACCCCCGCGTAGGTCTCCAGCAGCCTCTTGTCGTCGACGGGGAGCCGGATACCGAGGTCCCGGTGGTCTTGGCGCAGCAGTGAGTGCACCGTGCGCACCACGCGGTGGAAAGGCCCCTCGGCGCGCACGGTGGCCAGCACGTCGAACACCACCCCTGGCAGAGGGGCACCGCGGGTCGCGGGTTCGGGTATCACGGCTGCCAGCCTCGCGCTTTGCCGGTCCAGGACGTCGGTGTCGTCCCCGCGCCCGCTCCAGTCCGGTCCGTCGTGCCACGCGACAGCCGTGGGCTCGTGCACGAGCACGGCACCCGCGTTCCACGCGCGGTAGGCGAAGTCCCAATCCTCTCCGCCGTAGCCCACGAACCGCTCGTCGAACCCGCCGAGGTCGAAGAACAGCGCTCTCCGGCAGGCCATCACCGCTCCGATCACGAAGCGGAAGCTGCGGCCGTCCGCGTGCAGGAGGTTTTCCGTTGCCGCGTAGGCATCTCGCAGCCACGGTGGCTCGTCGAGTGCGTCCACGTCCTGGGGCTGTTCGTCCTCGGCGAGTCGGGAGAACGACGTGTGCCTGCGGCGGCCCACCGCCAGCACGTCGGGGCAAAGACCGATGTGGTGCACAACGCGTTCCACGTAGTCGGCTACGGGCACGGTGTCGGCGTCCAGGAAGACCAGGACGTCACCGGTGCTGTGCCGTGCCGCCAGATTTCGGACGGCCGCGGCCCGGAACCCCTCATCGGGCTGGCTCACCACGAGGGTTTCGACATCCTGCACGACGAAGGTCGGGGTGACGGCCGACCCGTCGTCGGCCAGCACCACCTGGGTCGGTCGCAAGGTCTGACGTCGCAGGGCCGACGCCATGCGGCCGAGCAGGTGGTGCTGTTCGAAGTGGGTCACGACGACGGTCACCGCGGGTTCCTGCCGCGGGTACCCCGCCAACGAGTCCCATTCGTTGTGCGGTACCAGGATGTCGGTCAGCACGGTGGCTCCTCCGACCTCGCCAGCTCGGAGCGGTAGACGGCGACGTGCTCGGCACCCGTGTCCTGCCACCGCGGGCGACGCGGCAACCGCGTCGTCCCCGGATCCTCCAGTGCGCGGGAGATGTGCTCGACCAGTTCGCGTTTGTCGTTCCCCAGCAGCAGGTTGCCCGGATGGCGGTGGTCGATCTCCGTGCTGTACGGACCGGCCCAGGTGATCGGCCGTCGCAGGCAGGACAGCCAGGACAGCAGCGAACCGCTGGCGCTGACGTCGCGGTTGAGCACCAGGGGGACCCCTGCCGTTGCGGCCATCGAGGCGAACCGCGCGTCGGTCAGGTAGCCGGTGATCACCAGTGGCACCCGTCTGCGCTGGGCGTGCCGTCGCAGGCGGTCCTCCAGGTCGTGGTGCCCGGTGCTGGTGGTCCCCGCGGCGATCACCGCGGGGGCGCCGCCCGCGCGGTCGCGGCCCACGTCCGCGGCCAGGTCGATCGCGTCTTCGTGCCCCTTGCCGGGGTAGAGGTAGCCGAGCAGGACCAAGGACGAGGACGCGCCAGCGGGGCTCGCGGCCGGTGCCGGCTCCGGCGGCAGTGGCAGTGGCAGGTCGATGAGGTACGGGGTCTTGCCGGTGAGTTCGGCGATCTTGTGCGCTTCGTGCTCCGCGGAGACGACGACGGCGTCGCTGGCGTCCACGACGGCCGCGTAACCGGCGCAGCGCGCTCGGTCACGACGGCTGTGGCCGCGCGGATCGGGGACGTCGTGCACGGTGAGGACCAGCGGGCGACGGGCTCCTTCCGCCCACCTGCGGTACGCCTGAGCGGCTTCCTCGATCGTGGACCCGAACAGGGCGTCGGTGAAGTGGGCGTGCGTGAGGTCCGGGGCCTGGTCGGTGTCGAGCACCCCGTGCGGCGCGCAGAGGCGGGCGATTGCGCGCGCGTGGCGGACGACTCCGTGACCAACGGGCCCCGGAGCGTGGGTGTGGACCCTCATCGGGGGACGCGAGCGGTGGAGGTCACCGCGTGGTAGAGGGCGTTGTGGGCGCTGGTGATGGCGGACCGGTCGGCCCTTCGCCGGTCGGGGTCGGCGCGCCACCGCGGCCGCTGGGAAAACGCGCGGCGCAGTGCGGCGTCCAGGCTGTCGAGGTCCAGCGCGGTCTCCGTGCGGTGGTAGAGCAGGCAGGGAGCCTGCTGGTGGTAGAACCCGCAGTCCGGGGCCAGCACCGCCGTCCCCAGGTCGTAGCAGGCTTCCAGCCAGCCCGAGTGGGTGCCGAACCGGTGTGGGAGGACGGAGACGTCGAGCCCCTCCAGGTAGTCGTACAGCTCGGGGTCGGAGAACGGCGGCCCCACCGTGACCGCGATGCCGCGCCGGCCCAGCTCTGCCGCGGCGCGGCGTCCGCCCTCGTCGTCGTGGGCGTGAACGACCAGTCGCGCGTCGGGCAGCGTGGACGTCGTGCGCGCGAGCTGGTCGGCCACGGCGACGGCGTCGCAGTTGGCGCGCACGCTCTTCGCGTGCACCCCGACCACGAACGAGTCGCGTTCGCCACGCGTGGACGCCCGCCGCGCGCGCTCCGGGTCGACCACGTTCGGGTGCGGGATGACCGTCGCGACGCGCCCCCAGGTGGAGGCGATGTGCTCGGCCGCCCCAGGGGTCAGGGTGATGACGGCGTCGGCTGAGGGGATGAGCAGGTCGAGCGCCTCGCGGTGCGGCCGGGGATCGACCTGGTGGGGGTTGCGCAGGTCGTGCACGGTGAGGACCAGGGGTTTGTCGTACGCGTGCAGGGTCTCCACCACCGAACGCAGGTCCCGTGTGGAGAGGTGCTCGTAACCGAAGTGCAGGTGCAGCAGGTCGAACCGCGCGTGGTGGGTGCGCAGCCACCCGAGTTCCAGTGACCGGTGCGGCCACCAGCGCCCGGCGGGCGCTCCCGGCACCGGCGGGTCGGGCAGGACGTGGAAACCCGGTGCGGCGCCCACGTCCGAGATGTTGCGGATGTAGGGGTGCCCTGCCGGCACGGAGGCGACTCTCAGCGGCCGTTGCACAGGCTGCGGTTAGCCCTTGTCCCCCTTGGCCAAACGCGTCGACGCGACACCTCTTCGAGTGAAAACGCCCGAGGTGCGCCGTGTTTCCCCCGTCCCTGCGCGGGTATCTCCGGCACACGGGGCGGAAAGTCCGGTCTCGAAGTCGTCGCAACGGATCGAGGCGCGCGAAGATCTCGCAGGCTCCACCTTGGACGTTCGGGGGCCTGCTTCGTGCCCGCACGCCAAGGATTCTCGCGTTCTACGCCGACATCCCGTCGTTCGTCCACATCGGCTTCCGGCCGGATCGACGAGCGCGTCCGGTAGAAGGAGCACACGCGGTGGCACCAACAGCACCCGCCGTCACGTCAGGTGGGTTTCACCCAGTACCGCACGAGGACGGTCGCGCGGGACCCGTGACGGGTTCGCGCGGGCTGCCGGGGGCTGACCTCGCCTGCCCTCCGCTGTCCATCGGCCTGATCGCGTCGGCGCGCTACCCCATCCGCGAGCCCTTCGCAGGCGGGTTGGAGGCGCACACGTGGCAACTGGCCACCGGGTTGAGGGCGCGAGGGCATGAGGTGACGGTCTTCGGGGGCACCGGTTCGGACCCGTCGCTGCGGGTGGAGGCCATGCCGGTCCTCCCGACCCTGTCGGCGCAAGCCCGGCGCGACGTCAGCATGCCGCCCGACTACTTCATCGCCGAGCACCACGCCTACCTGGGGTTGATGATGGACCTCAGCACCTCCGCGGTGTGCGACGTGGTGCACAACAACTCGCTGCACTACCTGCCGGTCGCCATGGCGTCGACGCTTCGCACGCCGGTGCTGACCACTCTGCACACACCGCCCACCCCGTGGTTGGAGTCCGCGATCAGGTTGTGCTCCCCCGAGCACGCCTCCTTCGCCGCCGTCAGCGCCCACACCGCCCGGCAGTGGTCGCCCCTGGTGCCCTCGATCACCGTGGTGCGCAACGGGGTCGAACTCGACCGGTGGCTGCCGGGCCGCGGTGGAGGAACACCGGTCTGGTTCGGGCGCCTGGTACCCGAGAAGGGCGCGGAACTGGCCATCAAGGCCGCTCGCGCGGCCGGAACGGGACTGCGGCTGGCCGGTCCCAGACCGGACGCCGAGTACTTCCGGCACGAGATCGAGCCGCTGCTGGGTGGTGATGTCGAGTACGAGGGGCACCTGACCCACCACGACCTGGTGCGACTGGTCGGATCCGCCGCCGTCGCCGTGGTGTCGCCGCGCTGGGAGGAACCGTACGGGCTGGTGGTGGCCGAAGCGCTCGCCTGCGGGACCCCGGTCGCCGGTTTCGCCAGAGGTGCCCTGCCCGAGGTGCTCGACGAGCACAGCGGCGTCCTGGCGGCTCCCGACGACGTGGCCGGACTCGCCAGGGCCATCACCCGAGCGGCCACGTTGAGCCGCGCCGCGGCACGACACCGCGCCGAGACCACGTGCTCGGTGGACCGCATGGTGGACGCCTACGTGCGGATGTACCGGGAGTCGCGGTCGTGATCGCCTACTACGTGCACCACCACGGGTCCGGGCACGTCCACCGGGCCACGTCCATCGCCCACCACTTGGGTGAGGACGTCATCGGCATCTCCAGCCTCGACGCACCCGCCCGCTGGCCGGGTCGGTGGACGACGCTGCCCGGTGACGCCCACGGCGTCGACGCGGCGCACGACGACGTCAGCGCGGGCGCCACGCTGCACTGGGCACCCAGGCACCACGCGGGACTGCGTGAACGGATGGCACTGGTGAGCGCGGACCTGCGCGGCGGTGCGGTCCGCCTGCTGGTCGCGGACGTGTCGGTCGAGATCGCCCTGCTGGCCCGGCTGCACGGCGTGCCGGTGGTGGTCGTCGCGCAGCCCGGACGGCGGACCGACCGGGCGCACCGCACGGCCTACGACCTGGCCGACGCGCTCATCGCGCCGTGGCCGCGACAGCCCGCCCCGGACTGGCCGGAGGCGTGGCTGGCCAAGACCGAGCACGTCGGGGCGTTCTCGCGCTTCGACGGCCGTCCCGCCGCACCGGCCACCGCCCAGCGGAACGTCCTGGTGCTGTGGGGGGCGGGCGGCCTGACGGTGTCCGAAACCCAGCTCCACGCTGCGGCGGCGGCCACCCCGCACTGGCGCTGGGACATCGCCGGTCCGCCCGTCTCCGGGACGGCCTCCGACCCTCCCCCGCCCAACCTGCGCCACCACGGCTGGGTGGACGACCCGTGGCCGCTGCTGGGCGAAGCCGGTGTCGTGATCACCCACGCCGGGCAGAACGCGCTGGCCGAGGTGGCGGCGGCCCGCAGGCCCGCGGTCGTCATCCCCCAGCCCCGGCCCTTCGACGAGCAGCACGCCACCGCCGCGGCACTGGTCCGCGCGGGCCTGGGTGTGGTGGTCCCGACCTGGCCCGAACCGCACCGGTGGTCGGCCGTGCTGACCACCGCCCAGGCGCGCGGCGGCGACTGGTCACCGTGGTCGCGCGGTGACGGCGCCGCGCGTACCGCAGCGGTGCTGCGCGATCTGGCTCAGCGCCGATGACGGGGCCCGCGCGACGGCCCCGCACCGCCGTCATCACCATCGCCGCCGGGCGTGAGGCCCATCTTCAACGACAGCGCGAAGCCCTCGACGCCGACGAGGTCGACCTGCACGTCGTCGTCGGCATGACCGGCTCTCCACGGTTGGGTCCTGTTGACTCCGCTCCCGAGGTGACGCCGATCTCCGTGCCGTCGGGGCACCGGGGGCTTCCCCTGGCGGCGGCTCGCAACGCCGGCGCACGAGCCGCGATCGAGCACGGCGCCGAACTCCTGGTCTTCCTGGACGTCGACTGCATACCCGGCCCGCGGTCGCTGTCCCGCTACACCGCCGCTGCCCTCGAAGTCCCGCGGGCGACCCTGCTGTGCGGCCCCGTGGCGTACCTGCCGCCTCCGCCGCGCCAGGGATATCCCCCACCCGCGGAACTGGCGTGCCTGGCCGAACCGCACCCTGGAAGACCCGCTCCCGAAGCGGGCCGAATCCTGTTGGACGACAAGCGGTTCGACCTGTTCTGGTCGCTGTCGTTCGCGACGTCCAGCGACGACTGGGACCGCTTCGGCGGTTTCTGCGAGCAGTTCGCGGGCTACGGCGCTGAGGACACCGACTTCGCGCTCCGCGCGGCGGAACGCGGGGCCCGGCTGGCCTGGATCGGCGGAGCCGTCGCGTACCACCAGCACCACCCTCCCAGCAGGCACGAGGAGCGCCACGTCCGGGAGTTGGTGGTCAACGCCCGGCTCTTCCACCGACGCCACGGCTTCTGGCCGATGGAGGACTGGCTGACCGACCTGGACCAGGCCGAGGTCGTCCGGTTCGACCGTGCGCGCGACGTGCTCCGACTGCTGCCGAATTTCGGGGCGAAGCTCCGAGCTCACAGGCTGCGGTAGCGCGTCCGGGCGTTCGACTCCGGGGTGGTCACGCGAGGCGGACGCGGATCGGACCCCGCCACGGCCCGTCCACGTCGAGCACCTCGCCGCGCTGGGTGATCTCGACGGCACCGCGGCGTGCGAGATCCCTGGCGATCTCACGGGTTCGGTCCATCAGGTCCCTCCACTCCGCACCACCGACCGCGCGTGCCGCGTCGGACGGGCACGTGGTGCCGGGAGACCGGTGTTCGGCCAGGGCCAGCAGGGCGGCTTCGAGCCGTTCCTCGACAGACGCGTCGGACAGCGCCACCTTCGCCGACGCCGATCCGATCGACGTCAGCTCGGCGCGCAACCGCCCGTCGGACATCGCCCGAGCCTAGCCGGGTGAGCGCTCCACGTCGCAGCGGCGACGTGGACAAGACAGAAACAGCGGTCACCCGTTGACCCGATCGGTTCGCGCGGTGAACAGTTCCTCCCTGACCGCCCCGGTTCCGGAGGAACGATGCGACGAAACCTGTGCTTGGTCCTGTCCACCATCCTGGCCGCGGTCAGCCTGGTGCTGCTGCCGAACACGGCGAGCGCCGCGGCGGGCGGCGAGCTGGCCTACGTCGCGATCGGCAGTTCCTTCGCCGCCGGTCCCGGAATCCCCTCGCCCCAGCCCTCGTCACCGGGCGGGTGCTCGCGGTCGACGAACAACTACGCCAGCGTGCTGGCCCATGACCTCGGCGCCGGGCTGGTCGACGCGAGTTGCAGTGGCGCCACGACGGCCAACGTGCTCACGACGTCGCAAGCCGGTCAGCCGCCGCAGGCGGACCTGGTCACCGCGGCCACCAAGCTGGTGACCGTCACGATCGGCGGCAACGACGTCAACTACCTGGGCAGCCTGGGCGCGTACTCCTGCCAGGACAGCGGGAGTTCCGGGTGCGGCACGGTGGACACCGCCGCGATCGACCGGGCTTTCGGTGAGCTGCCAGGACGTTTGCGCGCCGTCGTCGACCGCGTTCGGGCAAGGGCACCGCAGGCCACCGTCCTGCTGGTCGAGTACTTCACCCTCCTCCCCGATTCCGGTGCCTGCGCAGGGGTTCCGCTCACCAGCGCGCACCTGGACTACGAGCGCGGCATCGCCGCCCGGCTGGCCGCCGCCACGAGCGACGCCGCGACGGCGACCGGGGCGCGGTTGGTCGGCCTGGCGTCCGCCAGCCACGGCCACGACGCCTGCGCGGCCGACCCGTGGGTCGAGAAGTACGCCGTGGCTTCGGGGAAGTCCAGCTACCACCCCAACGCCAACGGCATGCGGGCGGCCGCTCACCTGATCGAACGCGAACTCGACGCACTCGCGATCACCGCGACCGGCCCCATCCGCTCCGCGTTCCCCGGAAAGTGCCTGGTGGCACCGAAGGCCGTCGAAGGCACCGCGATCGAACTGACCGGCTGCGCCGACTCGGCCAACCAGCAGTGGACGAAGGTGAAAGCCGCGCCGGAGGGCACCCTGCGCGCGCTCGGTGGTTGCCTGGACGTGAAAGGCGGTGGCACGGCCAACCACACGGCGGTGCAGTGGTGGTCCTGCAACGGAACCGGCGCGCAGCGGTGGGTCCCCGACGCGCGCGGAGGACTCGTGAACCCCCAGTCGGGTCGGTGCCTCGACCTGCCGGAGGGCGCGAGTGCGAACGGAACCCGCTTGCAGATCTTCGACTGCAACGGCACGGCCGCGCAGCGGTGGACCACGGCGGGATGACCTGGCGTTCCCTCGCTCACACCCCCGATGAACCGGCGGCGTTGACGGTCGACTTCACCACCAGATCGCCCAGGCCAGGAGGACCGCCCCCACGCACAGGACCGGCAGCAAAACCAGTGCCCACAACGGAAAGCGGGAGGTCTTGGGCGACGGGGCCACGACAGCCGGGCTGAGGAACTCGGTGGGCGCCGACGACGCGCGTGACGGGGGCGCGGTTCCGTCGTCCACGACGTCGGCCACGATGACCGTCACGTTGTCCGGTCCTCCCCCGTCCAGCGCGAGTCCGATCAACGTGTCGGCGCACGTCTCCACGTCGTTCCCACGCATGGCCGCCGCGATGGCGTCGAACTCGACCACATCGGACAACCCGTCGGAGCACAGCAGGAACCGGTCGCCCGCGCGGGCCAACCGGACGTGCATCGTCGGCTTGATGGTCGACTCGCCCGTCAACACCTGCAACACGATCGACCGGCGCGGGTGGGTCTTGGCCTGCTCCGGCGTGATGTGGCCCGCGTCCACCAGGAACTGCACGAAGCTGTCGTCCTTGGTGACCTGGGTCAGTTCCCCGCCGCGCAGCAGGTACGTCCGCGAGTCGCCGATGTTCAGCGACGCCACCCACTCGCCACCGAACAGCAGCGCCGTCAACGTCGTACCCATGGACCCCAGCGCGGGATTCGCCGCCGTCAGCTCGGTGATGGCGGCGTTGCCCGACTCGACGGCGGTCCGCAACCGCTCCACCGGGTCGCCGCGCAACGCGTGGTCGTCGAGGGACGCCAACGCGCCGATGACGACCTTGCTCGCCACCTCACCCGCCGCGTGACCACCCATGCCGTCCGCGACCGCCACCAGCCTGGCACCCGCGTAGAGCGAGTCCTCGTTGTTCTGGCGCACCAGACCGGGGTCGCTGCGCGCGGCGTAGTTGAGCACGAGAGCCATCCCAACAGCCTAACCAAGTGGTGGGGCTGCTAGGCGCGGGCCCACTTCTGGTTCGTGCCGCCGGTGCAGGGCCAGATGACGAACTCGGTGCCGTTGGCGGTGCCGTGTCCGGTCACGTCCAGGCACTTGCCCGAGCCGACGTTGACGACCGCGCCGTCGGACCGGACCCTCCACTGCTGCCCGGCCGATCCGGTGCAGTCGGTGATCTGGACCGGAGTGCCGTCCGCGACGGCGCCACCCGCGGCTTCCAGGCACTTGGTGTCGAACACCTTGAGCTGGTTGGTGGTGGTCGACGTCCACGCCTGGTTGACGCCGTTGTTGCAGTCCCACAGCGCGGGCCTGGTGCCGTTGGTCTGGTTGGCCGCCGGGACGTCGGCGCACTTGCCGGACTCCTGGCCCCTGAGGATGCTAGACGCGTCGGCGCGGGCCCATTTCTGGTTCGCGCCGCCGTTGCACCCCCAGATGACCAGTGCGGAGCCGGTGGTCGTACCGTGCCCGGTCACGTCCAGGCACTTGCCCGAGCCGGTGTTGACGACCGCGCCGTCGGCGTTGACGCTCCACTGCTGACGGCCGCCCGTGAGGCAGTCCTCGATGCGGACCGGGGTTCCGTCGGTGGAGCCGCCCGCGTCGAGGCACTTGGTGCCGTAGACGGTGAGCTGCTTGGCCGGGGTCGCCGTCCACACCTGGTTGGCGCCGCCGTTGCAGTCCCACAGCGCGACAGCGGTGCCGTTGGTCTGGCTCTGGCCGGGCACGTCGACGCACAACCCGGACTCCTCGCCCTTGAGGATCCCGGCGAAGTCACCGGCCGCGTTGGGCGTGACGGTGAGGTTGTCGAACTGGTTCGTCTGGTAGCCGACGACGCCGAACCCGACCTGCCCAGCGGTGAAGGAGGTGTCGGTGACCGCGCCGAGCGGCGCGCCGTCCAGGGTCGCGGTGATCCGGTTGCCGGAGAAGCCGAGCGTGGCGGTGTGCCAGGTGTTCAGGCCCAGCGCCGGTCGCGTGCCGGAGGTCAGGGTCGTGAGGACGCCGCCGCTGCTGTTCCTGGCGATCGACCAAGCCCCGGTGTCACCGATCCGCAACTGGTAAGCGGCTTGCTTGCTCTGCGGCCGGTTCTGCGTGTTCGCCCGCCCGAGCAGCGTCACCGTGCCCGCCCGCTGCATGGCGACGTCGACGCTGACGGTGTAGTCGCTCCACGTCGGGTCGCCGACGAGTCCGTAGGCGTCGCTGTCGTCCTGCCAGTTGATCGGCTTGACCGGCGCGACCTGCTGGAGGCACTGCCCACCGCGACCCGCGGCGCAGGGGCGGGCCTCGTAGGCGCCCTGCATGGTGGAGAAGTACTTCGCCATGTCACGGGTGGCGTAGCTGTCGAACGTGTCGGAGTACGGCAGGGGCAGCGCCCTGGTCGCGGGGCTGGTCGCGGAGCCCTTGCCCTGGCCGGTCGTGGTGGTGACGGTGTAGACGCGGTTCGGTTGCAGGGTCAGCGAGTACGTCCCGCCGCTCGGTGTGACGTCGGCCTGCTTCACGAAGTGGTCGGCGGTGTTGGACGATCCGAGGTCGGTCGACCAGACGTGCACGGTGCCGGTCTTCAGCCCTCCCGCGACGGAGACGGTCACGGTCTGGGCGGCGGTGGTGCCGGTGGTCTCGTAGACCGTCGAGTAGTCGGTCCCGTTGGTGGACTTGAGGGAGATGTAGCTGCCGTTCGCGCGGTTGCCGCCGAGGTAGCCGCTCGCCGAGCCGGTGAGGAACTTCCAGCCGGGCTGGGTGAACTGGGCGACCTGGGCGTTGGCCCACAGGTTCTTCCCGAGCTGGTAGGAACCCGACCACGGGGAGCCCGCGACGGCCAGCGCCACCGTGGCGTAGGGCAGGTTGGGGTAGAGCGCGGCGACCAGCGGCCAGTTCAGGAAACCGGTCATCTGCCCGTCGAGGTAGCCGCGGGTGATGCTGCGGATGTAGGGAACCGATCCCGAGTTGTAGTCCTGTGATCCGAACTCGCTGGCCCACAGCGGTTTCCCGGTCGCCACGGCGTTCGCCGAGGACGCGCACGAGGTCGCGTCGGACAGGTAACCGCACGGGTAGTGCGAACCGACCACGCCGACCGCGTTGTTGAACGCGCCGTCGGAGAGCATGTCGTCGGCCGTGTCCCACCCGGTGTCGTCCCCCACGATCTGCACCGAGGCGTACCCGCGGGCGTTCAGCGCCGACCGCAGGTTCTTGTACCAGGTCTTGTCGCGGCCGCGTTCGTTCCAGCCGCCGAGGTAGCTGATGGTCAGACCGTGCCCCTTGGCGCAGTCGAGCCAGGAGATGTCGTAGTCGATCATGTCCTGGGTCCAGAAGTTCCCGTTGCCGATCCACCCCGGCGCGGCCCACGGCAGGGCGACGAGTTTGATGCCGGGGTTGCGGGCGACGGCTTCCTTACCGAGCCAGAACTCGTAGCCGACAGCGCAGTTGATCTCGCCGCGGACGTGCTGGTGACTGGGTTCCGCGCCGTCGGTGGAGTTCGCGTCGCCACCGATCTCCAGTTTCAGCAACTGCACCGCGGCGCCGTGGTTCGGCTTGAACAGGTAGTCGAGGATCTGCGCGCGCTGCTCGGGCGGGTAGTCGATCAGCAGCCTGGAGTTGCCGCCACCACCGCTGATCGCGCCGACACCGTCGAAGGTGCGGCCGGTGCTCGCGCCGTTGACGGCGACCGTCGTGGTGACGGCGTCGGCCGTGGGCGCCGAGCGCACGCCGGACACCACCGCGACGGCCAACGACAGCACGGCGAGGACGAGAAATCCCCGCCTGGGGCCAGGCTGGAGCATGGGTGGTTCTCCTTCGACGTTGACGGAGAGGTCGCCGTGGGACGGTGCGCGAGATCCACTCTGCTCTCACCTTCGAGCGGTTTCTCCCGCGCTGTCAACGGATTCGCGCAACCTTGTCCACGTTGTCAGGACCGTCACTCAATTGGACTAGACCAGCCACTTCTCTCTGCTGGCGCGGTGATCACTATCCGAGGTCGCGTCGGAGCAGGTCCTCCTCGGTCTCCCCGCGCACGAGGACGGTCGCGGCGCCGTCGTGCACGCCGATCAGGGGCGGTCGGCACACCTGGTTGTAGTTGGACGCCAGCGAGTGGTGGTAGGCGCCGGTGCAGGGAACGGCCAGCAGGTCGCCCGCCCGCACGTCGGCGGGTAGCAGGACGTTCGTCGCGAGGACGTCTCCCGCCTCGCAGTGCCTGCCGACCACGGTGACCAGGACACGGCGGGCGGGTGAGGGCCGGCCGATCAGCCGGACCGAGTAGCGCGCGCCGTACAGCGACGGGCGGGGGTTGTCGCTCATGCCGCCGTCGACCGCGACGAACGTCGTCGCACCGCGCTTGACGGTGACGACCCGGTAGACGGTGACGCCCGCGGTGGCGACGATCGACCGGCCGGGCTCGATGATCAGTTTGGGCACCGGGACCCCGTGCGCCTGGCACTCGTAGTGCACGGCCACCCGCAGCCGGTGGGCGTATCCGACCAGGTCGAATCCGTCGTCCTCGGGCAGGTAGGGCACGGCGAAGCCGCCGCCCAGGTCGAGTTCGCCGATGGTGATGCCGTGGTCGCGGCGCAGTCGGGCGATCAGGCCGACCATGCGGCGTGCGGCGAGTTCGAAGCTCGCGACGCGGCGGACCTGGGAGCCGATGTGGCAGTGCAGGCCGGACAGTTCCAGGTTCGGGTGGGTCAGGACTCGGCGGACGGCGTCCTCGGCCGCGCCGGAGGCGAGGGAGAACCCGAACTTCTGGTCGTCGGTCCCGGTCGTGATCGCCTGGTGGGTGTGACCGTCGACGCCCGGTGTCACCCGGATCATCACCCGCTGCCGGGTTTGGGCCAGTGCGGCGAGTTGGTCGATCTCGTCGAGGGAGTCCACGACGATCCGCACGTTCCCGTAGGCCACGGCGGCCTTGAGGTCGTCGGGGGTCTTCGCGTTGCCGTGCACCAGGATCCGGTCGGCGGGGAAGCCGACCGAGCGGGCGACGGCGAGTTCACCGGCGGAGCAGACGTCGAGGGACAAGCCCTCCTCGGCGACCCAGCGGAGCACCGCCCGGCAGCTCAGCGCCTTGCCCGCGTAGGCGACCTCGGCCTCCGGCAACACCTCGCGGTAGGCCCGGCACCGGGCGCGCACGGTGGCCTCGTCCAGGACGTTGATCGGCGTACCGGAGGTGGCGGCCAACGACGCGAGGTGCACTCCCGCGACACGGACGTCGTCGTCCTGGGTGGTGCTGTCGGGCCAGAGGTGCGCGGGCACCTTGTCGGCCAGGGAGACGGCCAGCGTCGGGAGTAGGTCTGCGAGCGTCACGGTGTCCTCCGGTTGTGCGTCCGACACCACCTCAACGGCCACCGCGGCACCGCTTCGCGGTCGTGGACGAACCCTTGATACCGCGACGCGCGATCCTGACGCCTTCCTGACACCGCCGTGGCGGCGGTCACGCGGACGGACGGCCGCAGTTGCGGGTGCTCTCGATCCCAGAGGTCATACTACTTGAATAACTCCATGAGTTTCTCAGGTAGCATCTCACGCATGAGCGACATCTCCATGACACGCGTACGACTGACCACTGCCGGAGGACCCGACGTGCTCCGAGTCGAGACCCACCCGGTTCCCACGCCCGCACCAGGCACGGTGCTCATCCGCACCGAGGCAGCAGGGGTCGCGTTCAACGACGTCACGACCAGGCAGGGCCTCAACCCCGGTCGACTGCCGGAGGTGCTGGGGTTCGACGTCGTGGGCCGTGTTGTCGAGGTCGGACCGGGAGTGGAGGGGTTTTCCGAGGGGCAGCGGGTCGGCGCTCTCGTGGGCACGGGTGGTTACGCGACGCACGTGGTCGCGCCGGTCGACCGCGTCGCGCCGCTCCCGGAAGGGCCTGACGCCGCCGTTCTCGACGCGCTGATGCTCAACTACCTCACGGCCAGGCAGATGTTCCACCACGTCGCGAAGCCCCGCGCGGGCCAGGCGGTGCTCGTCCTCGGGGCGGCGGGCGGCGTGGGGTCGGCGCTCTCCCAGATCGCGCGCGCGGCCGGTGTCGCGGTCTACGGCACGTCCAGCCGCGCGCGCCGCGACCGCGTGGAGTCCCACGGGGCGACGTGGGTCGCCGACGCGTCCGCCGTGCCGACACCCGTCGCGGCGACCTTCGACGCCGTGGGCGGACCTTCCCTGGCCACGTCCCGGCGTGCGACCGCCGAGGACGGCGTGGTCGTCTCCTACGGGTTCAGCTTCGCGTCCGGGGCCGGGCACTCGCGGAGCGGTGCGCTCGTCCGCACCGCCGCCGCCATCGCACGCGCCAAGCTCACACCCGGCCCCCGTCTCGTGCTGCACACCGTGGAGAGCGCGGTCGCGAAGGACGTGGCGGGGTTCCGCGCGGACGTGGCGGCGCTGACCGGCCAGCTCGCCGCGGGTGAGATCGCACCCGAGGTCACGACGCTGCCGCTCGCCGAGGCGTCGGAAGCGCACCGCCGCCTCGAAAACCGCGAGGTCGCGGGCAAACTCGTCCTGATCCCCTGACCGGCTCGACTCACTCCTCCAGGGAGAGGACCTGGCCGGGGCACACGAGTACGGCTTCACGGGCCTTGTCGACCAGTTCGCCCTCCGGCGCCTCGTTCAGCACGATGATCGTGCCGTCGTCCTCGTCCTGGTCGAACAGCGCGGGCTCGGTCAGCACGCACTGTCCGGCACCGACGCACTTGCCGGTGTCCGCGATGATCTTCATGGCCCTCTCCTCCCGGGATGGCGGTCGGTCCTCTACCAGGTCACCGGGAGCCGGTAGAGGCCGTAGATGTTCGCGTCGTCCTTGAACGGCAGGTCGTCGACGTCCACCGCCAGTTCCAGGGTGGGGACGCGGCGGAACAGGGTGTCGAACACGATCTGGAGCTCCATCCGGGCCAGGTTCTGGCCGAGGCACTGGTGTGGCCCGAACCCGAACGCGACGTGGTGGCGAGCACTGCGCTCGACGTCCAGCTCGTCGGGGTTCTCGAACGCCCTCGGATCCCGGTTGGCCGCATGACCGAGCGTCAGCACTCCTTCGCCCGCGCGGATCAACTGGCCGCCGACCTCGATGTCCTCGACGCACAGCCGGGCCGACGCCACGTCGATGATCGTGAAGTACCGCAGCATCTCCTCGACCGCGTTGAGCGTGTTGCCGGGGTCGGCCTTGATCAGCGCGAGCTGCTCCGGGTTGCGTAGGAACGCCACGGTCGACAGCGAGATCATGTTCGCCGTCGTCTCGTGGCCCGCCACGAGCAGCAGCAAACCCATGCCTACCAGCGCCGACCGCCGGTAGGTGCCCTCCGCGCGCAGCTTGACGATCTGCCGCCCGAGCAGGTCGTCCGGCGGGTTCTGCTCCTTCTCCGCGATGAGGTCGGCCATGTACCCCTGGATGGCCCCCATCGCCGCCATCCGCTCCTCGGGCGGCGTCGACTGCCTGAACGTCTTCACCGTGAGGTCCTGGAAGAACTCGTGGTCGGCGTAGGGCACACCCAGCATCTCGCAGATCACCAATGACGGGACCGGCAGCGACAGCGCGTTCACCAGGTCAGCGGGCCGCGGGCCTGCCAGCAGCGCGTCGATCCGCTCATCGACGATCTCCTGGATCCGCGGCCGCAGCGCCTCCAACCGGCGCACCGTGAACTCGCCGAGCACGGCCCTGCGCGCCGGCCCGTGCTCGGGCGCGTCCATCGCGATCAGCAGGCGTTCCTCGTCCGGCCGCCGGGACGCCGCCTCCCCCTTGACCAGCGCCGGGAAGTCCGGGTGCTGCCGGTCGGCGCTGAACCGCCGGTCGTTCAACACGGTTCGCACGTCTTCGTGACGGCTGACCACCCAGGCCCATCCGTCGGGCAGGCGAACCCGTGAGACCGGCTCCTCTTCGCGGATCTGCTCGTACGCCGACGGTGGCGCGAACGGGCACGTGCGGGCCATGGGGAACTCGTGCTTCTCGGTGGTGGTCATGACTTTCCTTCCACGACGTCACGGACAGCGAGAACGGCAACGGGGCCGATTCAGACTTGGCCTTTCCCCTCACGGGCGAAGTGCGGTTCCGCCGCTTCCAAGCGCGGTACCGAGATGCCTCGTGGGGTACGATCTGGAGGTCATCTCCACTTCCAAAATATGGAGATCGTCTCCACTTGTCAACCCGAGGAAGCGCATGACCGCCGACAAGCCGCTGCGGGCCGACGCCCAGCGCAAGCGTGAAGCCCTGCTCGCCAAGGCACGGGAACTGTTCGACGCCGGGGACTTCTTCGACCTGCGCTTCGACGACTTCGCCCGCCTGGCAGGCGTGGGCACCGGCACGCTGTACCGCCACTTCCCCACCAGGGAGGCACTGGCCGAGGCGGTCTACCACGGGGAAGTCGCCGCGCTCTGCGACCGCGCCCGCCAACTACAGGCCACGCTGCCCGCGGCGGAAGCCCTGGCGACCTTCCTCCGCGGCATGGTCGACCACATCCACGCCCACGAGGGCCTGGCCCGGACGTTCGCCACGCTCATGACCCACCGCTCAGGCGCCCTCACCGAAGGCAGCCAGGCACTGGAGCAGGCCGTCACCGACCTCGTGGCCATCGCCGTGAAGGACGGAGCCATCCGCGACGACGTGGACGCCGGCGCCATCATGATGGCGCTGCACGGCATCGCCGCGGCCCACAACCGCCCCAACTGGCGGACCGAGGCCGACGGTGTCATCACCCTCGTGGCGAACGGGCTGCGCCGCCCGCTCTGACGAGGCTGGCGTACCCGTCGAGATGGTGGCGGCGGGCGACGATCAGAAGCTCCACCTCGATGGCGTCACCCCGACCTTGCCGACCCAGCGGCCACTCCCTGGACTGCCCCAGCAGCAGCGACAGGATGACGCGCTGCGAAATTCCGGTGTCGGGTGCAGGTATTCGCCGATGTCGGGCCGGACATGCCTCCACCTAGACTTGCAGTCTGACTGCAAGGTAGACTTACAGTCTTACTTCAGCTTGAGAAGGGACAGGCTCATGGTTGACGAACAGCGCCAGATCGAGGTCGCCATGCTGGTGTGCCCGGACTACGCGCCGGTCGACGTCATCGGGGCGCACGCGGTGATGGCAAGCATGCCTGGGGTGAACGTTCACCTCGTCTGGAAGAACTTGGACGAATTCCTGGGTTACGGCGGATTTCCGGGTCGCGCGACCACCACGTTTTCCGACTGTCCAGCCGACTTGGACGTCCTGCTGGTGGGGGCGACGCCGACGGAACTTCTGGACGACTCGGAGACACTCGCGTTCCTTGCCGACCGGGGTGCCCGTGCCGGCTGGGTCGCCGGGGTGTGCGAGGGCAGCCTGGTGCTCGGCGCGGCCGGATTGCTCCGCGGGTACCGAGCCACCACCAACTTCCACTTCTACGACCAGTTGGATTGGTTCGGCGCGAAGACGGTCGAGACGCCCAACGTGGTGGAAGACCGGAATCGGATCACCGCAGGCCCGGCCACCGGGTGCATCGAGATCGCTTTGCGGCTGGTCCAGGTCTTCTTCGGTGACGAAGTGGCTCGCCAGACGGAGCTCAACGCCGAGTACGCGCCGCAACCGCTGTTTGGCGTGGGTACGCCCGCGTTGGCCGGGCCGGAACTCACCCGACGCACGCTGGCCGGGTCGCACGAGTGGACACAGGCGGTCGCGGCGGGCGCGCGGCGGGCCGCCGACAGGCTGGAGGCTTCCGCCGTTGGGTGATGCTTGGCCCAGAACCGCGCCAAGATCGAGTCTCTGACAGTTCAGCGAGGTTGCGGACCGGCCTGATCCGCCCTGTCGAGTGGGTACCGCTCAAGGCGCGGGGTGCAGCACTGCCGTTCTCCAAGCGTTACCCGCACCTTCATCTATCAGTCTGACTTCAAGCGTGCATGCGAGAATCATCAAATGACCACCAGCGCCCCAGGGCCGTCACCCGCCGGCGAGTCCGTCGGATTGCGGCTCGTCGGCATCGGCCGGATCTTGCAACGTCAGTACGAGGTCGAGCTGTCCAAGATTGGAATTACCCTCCGTCACCTTGGAGCCCTGGGGCACCTCTCACGCCATCCAGACATGTCCTACAGCGATCTCGCTCGTCGCTCCCGCATCACCAGCCAGAGCATGAACGCCACCGTTCGGGCGCTCGAAGAACTCGGCGCAGTGCAACGGATCCTCCCCGGCCAGGGCCATGCCGCACGCCTCCAGGTAACCGCAAGGGGCCGAGAGCTGCTGCAATCGGCAAGTGCGGCGGCCACGCGGTTGGACGACAGCATCGCCATGAACCTGCCCGCGGCCGAATGGGACACGCTGAAGAAGCTGTTGGACAAGCTTGGCACTCTCGACTCGCCACCTGTCGGCAACAGCTAGTGTCCCACCGGGCCAGGTCCGGGCTCGCGAGAACGGCGTGATCGGGCCGGCCGCACTTGGGCTCTGCGTCATCTCAACGTTGTAGGACTCTGCTCGCACACGATCAGCGCTCCGGATTTGCTTTCCTCGTGCGGCGGCCTGAGTATCGTCGCTCGCGGCGGAGGACACAGCGATCGGTTGACTGATCAGGCCGAAAGATCCGAAGTGGACCGTGCAGGACGAATGTCCACTTGGGTCACGGGACTGGATACACAGTGGACGTTCGTCGAGCAGCCGATGGGCAAGATGTGAAACATCTTGTTGCCCCTCAACTACTAACACCGCGGCGCGCCGGCGCGATACGTGGGTGAGTGGATTCGGTTCGCTGCCGTCGGGGAGATCCATTGGAACATCACGGGTTGACATCGGTCATCGAGTCCGCGCACGGCGCGCTTGCGGGCTGTGCCGCCGCGCAGCGGCTGTGCGACGAGGTCGCGGCCGATCCGCGGGCGGTGCGGGTGGTCGATGTTTCCGGGCCTGGTGGGGCAGGCAAGACCGCGTTGTTGTCGATCCTGTCGACGATCTTCGACGCGGCCGGTGGTGACGGGGCTGTGCTGGTCGACGACGCGCACAGGCTCGGGGACGCCGAGTTGAGCAGGCTGGCCCGGCTGGCTGAGGACGGTCGTACGAGGCTGGTGGTCGCGCACCGCCCGTGGCCGCCGCTGTCGCCCCTGCGGTCCTTCGCGTGGACCCAGCCCCTCGTGCGGCTGGAGCCGCTCACCCGTGCCGCGGTGGCGGAGCGGATCGCCGCCCTGGTGGACGCGGACCCGTCGGAGGAGTTCGTGGACCGCGTGTGGGCGCAGACGGGGGGTATGCCGTCACTGGTCGTCCAGGTCGCCATGACACTGCGTGACGGTCGGCCGATTCCCGTCGACGTGCTGGAACAGGTGCGGCGCGAGGTCGACAGGGCGCCCGCGGCGGTGCACCGGGTGCTCGCCGCCGTCGCCCTGGGGTGCGGCGCGACGGTGGACGCCTTGGCGTCGGTGCTCGGGACCGACGGGGAGGAGATCGCGGCGGCCGCCCACGGGGCGTGGGCCACGGGCTTGCTCACCGGTGCCGGGACCGTGGTCGAGCTGGCCAGGGAGGCCGTTCTCGACCAGATCCCGGCCGCGGAGCTGCTGGAGCTGAGGCAACGGGTGGCGTTCGCGCCTATGGATCAAGGCGGGTCCGTGATGACGGTGGGGCGGTCGCTGCTGGAGTGCGGTGCGCGCGGGGTGCGGGCGGCCTCCGCGTTGGAGGCCGCCGGGGACGAGGTGCACCTCAGCGAGCCCGCGTTGGCGGCCGAGCTGTACACGGCGGCCGTGGCCGCGGGTGCGTCCGCGTCGGACCTCGGCGCTCGGCGAGCCGAAGCCGCCGCGTTGTCCGGCGACCTCGACACGGCGTTGAGGCTGGCCCAGGAAGTCCTCGAACGACCGGACGGGCAGGCGCAGGCGCACGCGCTGGCCGCGGCCGTCACCGCCACGGCGTTGGCGCACCGGGGGATGCCCGCCGCGAGCGCGTCCCTCTACCAGTGGCCGGTCCCGTCCACCAGCGCCGTGCCGCTGCTGGTCGGGCTCGGTCGACTCGACCAGGCCAGGAAGGTGCTCGACACGGCCGACGAGGACCACCCGACGGTCGGCAGCGCGGTGCGTTCGCTGATGGCGCGCGGCGTGGTCGACTCGGTCGTCGGCTCGCCGGTGTGCGCGTTGTCGGAACTGCTCCGCGCCGAGGCGCTGCTCGAACCCGGCGGGCGTGCCGAGCTGCTTCCGGACACGCCTGTCGCCCTGGCCGCGCTGGTGGCGATGCACCTGGGCGAACTGGACATCGCGACGGACGCGCTGACCCGAGCGATCGACAACCCCCGCGGTTCCGTGGACCTGACCCGCTACCGGCTCCTCCGGGCGTGGGCGCACATGCTGGGCGGCGAGTTGGGGCGCGCGAGTGCCGGGCTGCGGGAAGCCACCGCGGGACGCCCGGCCGCCGATCCGCGCGACGAGCTGTTCGCGGCGGCGATCGAGATCGGCGTCGCTCGACGGCTCGGGGAGAACGCCGACCTCCTGAGCGCGTGGCCCCGCGCGCGTGACGCGATCATGCGGTGCCCGGTGGACCTGTACGTGCTGCAACCGATCGGGGAGATCGCGGTGGTCGCTGCGCGCCTGCGCAAGGAAGCCTGGGTGGCACCCCACCTGGCGGAGGCGGAGACGCTGCTGGAGCACCTCGGCCGACCGCCGCTGTGGAGCGCCCCGCTGCACTGGTACGCCGCGCAGGCGGCCATCGCGGCGGGGGCACCGGCCAAGGCGTTGCACCACGCGTCGCTCATCAAGGCCATGGCCGACGGCACCCCGCTCGCCGCCACCCTGGCCGAGGCGGTCCACTGCTGGCTGCGGGTCCTCGCGGGCGACGTGGACGTGCTCGCGGTGCAGAGGGCCGCGCGTTCGATGCAGGAGGCGGGCCTGACGTGGGACGCCGCCCAACTCGCGGGCCAGGCGGCCATCCGCACTCCGGATCGCCGCGCGATGAGCACGTTGCTCACGTGCGCGCGCTCGTTGCGGGACCACAGGGACAACAGGGACCACAGGGACGCCGCCTCGCCCACCTGCCCGCAGAGCGACCGGCCCGGTCCCGATCTCAGCGACCGCGAACTCGAGGTGGCCGAACTCGTCGTGGCGGGCCTGACCCACCGGCAGATCGGCGAACGGCTGTTCATCTCGGCCAAGACCGTGGAGCACCACATCGCCCGCATCAGGCGGCGCATCGGCGCGGGCAATCGCGCCGATCTGCTGGCGCAGCTCAGGCTTCAGCTCGCCGCACGGGACTCGGCCTAGTCACCGAGCCTGCTCACCACACCTTCGCAACTGCGCACCACGATCCGCGCCAGTTCGACGAAAGCGCGGCTGGACATGGGGCTCTCCGCCCAGCGCTGCCACCGCGCCAGCACCAGCGCCACGGCCTCGCGCTGCTCCTCCCGCGTCGCGTCCGGTCGTAGGGCGAGCCGGGACCACGCGGTGCTCCCCGCCCCGCCGAGCAGCCGTTCGGCCTCCGCCTTCGCGTCGGCGGGCATGGCCACCGTCCCCGAACGCACCACACCGATCGCGCGGAGTTCGGCGAACTCGTGCGCGTCGGCCAGCACGCGTTCGACGGCGGTCGACAGCGCCGCCGCCTCCGGGTTCGGGCGCTCCCGCAGCACGGTGTCCAGTGCCAGCAACGCCGAACGAGCCTTGAGCAGGTCGCGCCGCTCGGCGAACAGGACGGACAGCGTCTCGCGCAACTCGTCCAGACCGCTGCGGCGCACCAGTTCGGCGGCCAGGCGCGCGGGGTCGTCGAAGCCCTGCCGGATGAGCACGACGGCGAGGCGGATCCCGAAGAGCCCGAACCTCGCGAGCAGCCGCGCGTGGTCCGGCCCGGCACGGGTGAACCTGTCCACCGACAGCATCGCCGCCTCGACCTCGTCACGCGGCGCCGCGGCGAGTTCGGCGAGCGCGGCGAACTCGTCCTGCCGAAGCGTGCGTGCGGTCTGCGCGATCAGCCCGGCGACCGGCACCACGGTCTGGCACAGCTTGCGCAGCCGCGGATCCGAGCGGTAGCGCTGGGCGATCCGCCGTGCGGACATCAGGGCATCGATCCGGCCGACGCCCACCTCGTCCGCGCGGGAGAGCACGGCGATGGTGTTGACGGGAGTCGCCCTGGCCACGCCGCGGTCGTGGAACGACTCCAGCAGCCCCAGGTCGGCGCTGTGCAGGTGGCGCATCAGGTAGATCACCGCGTCCGCGTCGCTCGGCTCGTCCTCCGGGGCCAGGAACCGGGTGGCCGCCGCGGAGACGTCGCCCGAGATCGAGGCGATGCCGGGGGTGTCGATCAACGTGGTGTCCCGCAGCCCCTGCGTCGGCCAGTCCACCGACAGGCGTTCGACGGCGTCCGGCTCGATGCCGTCGAGGTCGACGCGCAGTGCGCCGTCCACGCGGTTCACCGGCAGTTGCCGGGCCGACCCGTCGCGGGGGTGCAGGGTCACCCTCGGGCTGTGGCCGTGCCGGTACCAGATGACCACGCGGGTGCACTCGCCCGCGTCGGTCGGCGCGATCTCCTCCCCCACCAACGCGTTGAGCAGCGTGGACTTGCCCGCCTTGACCTTGCCCGCGATGGCCACCCGCAGCGGCTCGTCCATGCGGTCGAGCTGCCTGCGCAACAGCTCGGCGGTCTCGACGTCGTCCCGGTAGACCTCGATCGCGTCGCGCAGCAACGAGCGCACCTCACCGGCGAGGTGGTTCCTCCCGCTCACCGCGCCGTCCCGACCCGGTCGACCAGCGCGTCCGCGGCCGTGGCGAGGTGCGCGATGCGGTCCAGTTCGGCCCGCACGTCCCGGATGCGCTTGTCCCGCTCACCGCGGTCGGAGTCGACCGCGCGCTGCGCGGACTTCATCGACTCGCTGAGCGATCGGGACAGTTCCGCGGCGCGGCCGGTGAAGTGGTCCCGCAGGTCGCGCTGGAGTTCGCGCAGCACGTCCCTCGACTCCTTGCCGAGTTGGAACACCACGTCGTCGACGAAGCGCCGCACGGCGAGCTTGGCCTCCGACCGCCTGCGTTCCAGCATGCGCTTGCGCTCGTCCTTGACGACCTTGCGGCCCAGCAGCACACCCGCGGCCACCGAGAGCGGGTTGAGCAGGGCGAGCCCTCCGATCGTGCTCAGCATGCCGATCATGAGCGTGCCGCCGTAGCCGCCGCGCAGGCCCACGATCAGCTTCTGCCCGAACCCGAACGCCTCCGGACGGCCGAACTCGAGCGGGATCGCCTGGCTGAGGGGGGCCTCCGGGTCGTGGGTGTGCAGGTCCGGCAGCACCCCGCCACCGTCGTCGGCGAAGTGGTCGCCGACCTGTCCGGCCAGCCACCGGGCGCGCTGGTTGGTCCACACGAAGTTGGCCGACGCGGCGGCGGCCACCCGTTGCAGGACCCAGCCGACGAACTGCTCCTCCACCAGCGCCGGATCGATCCCGTCCAGCTCGGCTTCGGCGTCCCGCGTGATCTTGCGCATCCGGTCGCGCAGGTCGTACTCGACGTCCGAGATCAGGTCGCCGACACCGTCGTTGAGGGTCTGCTGCCACCGCGCCGAGCGCTCCCGCAGGGCGTCCGCCCGCCGCTTGGCCTCGCGCAGCCCCGACAGAAGGTCCTCGGCGCGGTCCGGGTCCCGCAGGGCCGTCAGCTCGGCCCCCATCGCGGTGGTGAGCTGCACGGCCGCCCCGCGCACGTCGTGCACGACGGACCGGGTGGCCAGTTCCGCGGCTCGCCCGACGATGCGGTCGCGCAGGTGGTTGAGCAGCAGGGGGAAGCCGGACTCGTGGTTGAGCGCCTGGTCGCCCTCGCGCACGGCGTGCAGGCGCAGCACCGAGGACACCGGCAGCAGGTCAGCGGACAGGTCGGCGGCGGCCAGGTGCGCGCGGTCGCGCTCGGCGATCCGCCGCCAGTCCGGGTACAGGTCGATCTTCGTGAGGACGCACACGACGGTCGGGCACACCCGTGCCGCCTGCCGCAGGAACTCCAGTTCGGTGGCCGTGTACTCCTGCGCCGCGTCGGAGACCATGAGCACGGCGTCCGCGGACGGCAGCGCGGTCATCGTCGTCGCGCCGTGCACCGATCCCAGCCCACCCACGCCGGGGGTGTCCACCAGGCACAGACCTCCGGCGAGCACCGAACGCGGGATGCCGACCTCCGCGTGCCGCAGCCCGCGCCGGTTGCCGGGGTTGCCCGCCTCGGACACGTGGTCGGCGAGCTGCTCGACGGGCACCTCGGTGCGCACCGCCGTCTCGCCGACCAGGACCACGTTCGGGGACTCCGCGTAGCGCACGACCGTGGGCACCGCGGTGGCCACGTCGTCGTCCACCGGGCACACCGGGGCGTTGACGAGCGCGTTGACCAGGTGGCTCTTGCCCTGCTTGAACTCCCCCACGACGAGCACGCGCACGGTCGGGTCCAGCAGCCGCTGCCTGGTCTGCGCCAGCCGACCGGCCAGGTCGTCACGGCCGTAGGCGTTCGCCGCCTTCAACGCGAGGTCGACCACCTCGACCGGTGTCCGTCCGCTCACCGCCGCTCCTCTCCGGGACACGCGGCGACCGCGTCACCCAGGGGGTGACGCGGTCCAACCGCTGTGGCCAAGGGAAGGACATCCGGGGACATCCCGCCACTCGAACCGGTGGTTCAGCCGACGACGATGGCGTCCTCGACCTCGACGTCGTTGTTGGACAGGATGTCGGTGTCGGTCTCGGTGTTGAACGAGTCGTCGACGTCGACGCTGTTGTCGATGTCCGTCTCCGGCTCGAAGTTGAACGAGTCGTCGATGTCGACGCTGTTGTCCGTGTTCGTCTCGACGTCCGTGTCGATGTCCGTGTCGGTCTCGGTGTTGAAGGAGTCGTCCACGTCGACGCTGTTGTCGGTCTCGGTATTGAAGGAGTCGTCGACGCTGTTGTCGGTCTCGGTCTCGGTGTTGAACGAGTCGTCGATGTCGACGCTGTTGTCGCTGTTGTCGCTGTTGTCGGTGTTCGTCTCGGTGTCGGTGTTGTACGAGTCGTCGACGTCGACGCTGTTGTCGGTGTCGTGCGAGTCCTCGTTCTGCCAGTCGTGGGAGTCGTTCTGGACGGTGTCGCTGCCGTTGGTGGCGACCGCGACGTTGCCGGAGCCGTAGGCCTCCACATCGGTGGAGTAGTCGTTGGCCTCGTACTCGCCCGAGGCGTTCCCCCCACCGATCGACACGGCGCCGCCGGTGGCCGCGGAGGCCGAACCGACGTGGTTCACCTCGTTGTCGTCGCCCACGACGTTGCGGTCGCCGGTGGTCACGGTGCCGTTGATGTCGTCGCCCGCGGCGACGGCACCGTCACCCGAGGCGATCACCGGGTCGTTGTCGAACCACTGCACCACGTCGCCGTCCGCCCAGATGTTCTGGTTCACGGAGTTGTCCAGCACCGTGTTGTGGCTGTCGCTCCACGAGTAGGTCTGGGTGATGTAGTGGATCTCCTGGATGGCCCCGTCCATCCCGCCGTCACCCCCGTGGCCGCCGTGACCCCCGTGGCCGCCGTGGCCGCCCTCCGGAGGTGGCGGAGGCGTGTGGTGCACCTGGGTGGTGTTGCCCCCGCCGTTGAGCTCGCGGTCGAAGGAGTTGCTCTGCGCCGTCTGCACGTTGTCCACGATCAGCGGCCGCGCGTCCCGCACGTCGTCGGCGCACAGGTCGTCGAAACCGTTCTCGCGCAGCACCTGGTGGGGGCTCGCGGTGAATTCGGCACGGGCACCCTCGTCGCCGAGCAACTGGAGGATGAACTGGAGAAGGCTCATGTTGGGCATCGGTCGCACCTTTCCTCGGGGAAGCTGACATCACGCTACGTAGCGAATCCCGGTGCGCCATCGGTGTGTCCCCCCGGTTCTCCAAGCTGATCGATGGGGGATTTGAACGCCCCGTTAGGGGATCCGGGCTGCGGAGGCCTCCCAAAAGTTGGGGGCTCACCTGGGCTAATGATGACGGGACCGGCTGCGATACTCCAGATGGACGAGCCGGAACGACCGGGTGCGGCAGCGTGCCCCAGGTGACCGTCCGTCACTGTCGTTGGTCTGGGTGGAGGGACGAGCGGATGTCCTACGTGCTGGGTGTCGACCTCGGAACGACGTTCACGGCGGCCGCGATCTGCCACCGGGAGGCAGGCGACTGGGGGAAGGTGGAGGTCCTGCCGCTCGGCTCGAGATCCGCCGCGGTGAGCTCGGTGGTGTTCTTCGGCCCGGACGCGGCGGTGCTGTTCGGTGACGCGGCCGAGCGCCGCGCGCTGGCCGCTCCGGACGGCGTGGCGAGGGAGTTCAAGCGCCGCATCGGCGACCGGACTCCGCTGCTGCTCGCGGGCGAGCCGCACACCGCCCACGAACTGGCCGCCCGGCTGGCCCGCTGGGTGGTCGACCGGGCGATCGAGCGCGAAGGCGGTGCGCCCGAGCAGGTCGCCATCACCCACCCGGCCGGGTGGGGCGAGCACAAGAAGAGCCTGCTGGTCGACGCGCTGTCCGAGGTAGGACTCGGTGGCGCGAGACTGCTCAGCGAGCCGGAGGCGGCGGCGTTCGACTACAGCGGCGCCGAGCGGGTCGAGCCGGGCAGCGTCATCGCCGTGTACGACCTCGGCGGCGGCACGTTCGACGCGGCGGTGGTCCGCAAGGTCGACGACACCCGGTTCGAGCTGCTCGGCGAGCCCACCGGCGTCGACCGGCTCGGCGGCGTCGACTTCGACGAGGCCGTCTTCGAACACCTGCGCGCGACCGTCGCCAGAGGACTCGACGACCTGGCGCCGGACGACCCGGTGGCGATGTCCGCGGCGGCACGGCTCCGCCGTGAGTGCACCGAGGCCAAGGAAGCCCTCTCCACGGACACCGAGGTCACCATTCCGGTCCTGCTGCCCAGCGGGCACACCCAGGCGCGAATGGTGCGCGGCGAGCTCGAGGCGATGATCCGGCCCGCGCTGGACGAGACCGTCGAACTGCTGCGCGCCGCCATCCGTTCGGCGGGCGTGGCGGAGTCCGAGCTCGACGCCGTGCTGCTGGTCGGCGGCTCGTCGCGGATACCACTGGTCAGCCAGCTACTGTCGCAGCGGCTCGGTCGCGCCGTCGCCGTGGACAGCGACCCGAAGAGCACCGTCGCGCAGGGCGCGGCCAGGGCCGTCGTCCCCGTCGCGCAAATCGTGGCCCCCGCCCCACAGCCTCCCGCCGAGCCGAGCAGTCCACCGGCACGACCGGAAGTCGCGGACATCCCGTTGGTGGTGTCGCCGCCGTCCACGACGCGCAGGCGTGTGCTGAGGCCACGGGTCCTGGTGGGAGCGGCGGTGCTCGCCGTGAGCGGGGTCGTCGCGATGGGCATCCACACCGTGAGCGACGTCGCGTCGACCAGTTCGGCCCTGGCGCCCACCACGGAGGTGGCCGCGGAGCAACCGGCACCGGTGCTTCCCGCCGAGGTACCGGTCGCCGAGCAGAAGTCACCCGCTGTTCGGCAGTTCGCACAGCCCAGTCCGACGACGCAGACGACCACCCGCAAGGCCAAGCCCGAACCGAACACCCCCGACGCGAGCCTGCCGACCACCGGCACCTCAGCCGCATCGTCCCGCTCGACCAGCACGTCGACGTCGGCGGCCAAACCGTTGTCGCGGCAATTGCCCCCGACGACCCAGGCCCCTCCGCCGACGACCCAGAACCCAGCACCGCAAACCGCGAATCCGCCACCCACCACGGATGACCCACCACCCGTCACCCAGGATCCCCCGCCCATCACCCAGGATCCCGCGCCCACCGTGCAGAATCCCCCGCCCACGACCGAGGACCCGCCACCCGCCACTCAGGACCCACTCCCCACGACCGAGGATCCACCGCCCACCACGCAGGACCCGCCACCGACGCCGTGAGTCCTGATCCCCTCTCCTCGGCACGTCGCGCTGTCCGTCCGATGTGGACTCCACGTTCGGGCGAGGTGAATGCGCCGTTCGGCCCACCGGCACTGGCCGGTGGGCTGGGACGATCATCGGCGAGAAGAAATCGTGGCTCCTCTCGGGCGTCGCCGTGACCGTGGTCGCCGCCGTCGTGGTCCTCGTCATCGTGCTCACGAGCGGACCGGACACCAGCACGGCGGATGGTGCCGCGAAGGCGGCCGTCACCGCGTTCGCCGACAAGGACACGAAGGCGCTCACCGCACTCCTGTGTTCCGGCGCGTCGAACCCCCTCGACCAGGTCGCCCCTTCGCCGTTGGTCGGCGCCGAACTGGGCGCCGTCCGCCCGGACGGCGCCGACAACGCGGTCGCCGAGGTCTCCGTGACGTACGCCGATTCGACCGAGCCGACCGAGATGGGTTTGGCCAGGGAGAACGGCCGGTGGTGCCTAGCCTGGTTCGGGAACTGAGTTCACCCGCGTGGGATGAGCAGACGATCGGCGGTTACGCCCGCCGACCGGCGCTCCTAGTGTTGGAGCCTGATCGGAAAACCCTGCTCCCGGTCCGTTTCGGCGGTCCGGGATTTCCGGCGAGGAGCACAACACCATGAAGATCCTGCGTGCAGCGGGGTTGGCCTTGCTGACCGCTTCCGCGGTCGCGTTGTCCATGACGACCGCGTCCGCGCACGACCCCGACACCGCCGAGGGGCAGGCGGCCGCCCGGACGTTCCTGGCCGACCACCTCCCGGCCGAGCGGCACGCCGTGGTCGGCACCGCGGCGGGAGTGCCGTGCGTCAACGGCAAGGCCGACATCTACCCGTGCAAGAACGTCGACCTGCTCAGCGTGCTGCCACTGTCCGGCATCGGCGGCGGCAACGGCAACGACATCTGGGGCTGGACGGATCCGTCCTCCGGCAAGGAGTACGCGATCGTCGGCCGCACCAACGGCACCGCGTTCGTCGACGTGAGCACCCCGACCTCGCCGAGGTACCTCGGCAACCTGCCGTCCAACGGCGGCAGCAGTTCGTGGCGGGACATGAAGGTCTACCGGGACCACGCGTTCATCGTCGCGGACATGATCAGCGGGCACGGGATGCAGGTGTTCGACCTGACCCGCCTGCGCACGATCACGACACCGCAGACGTTCACGACCGACGCCCTGTACAAGGAGTTCGGTCCGGCGCACAACATCGCCATCAACGAGGAGACCGGCTTCGCCTACGCGGTCGGGTCCAACACCTGTAGCGGCGGACCGCACATCGTCGACATCCGGAACCCGAAGTCCCCGGTGAAGGCGGGGTGCGTGTCGCAGGACGGCTACACCCACGACACGCAGTGCGTCCTCTACCGCGGCCCCGACACCGCGCACCGCGGCAAGGAGATCTGCTTCAACTCCAACGAGGACACGCTGACCGTCGTCGACGTGACCGACAAGGCCGCTCCCGTGCAGATCGCCCGCAAGGGCTACTCCGGCGCGCAGTACTCCCACCAGGGCTGGCTGACGGAGGACCAGCGGTACTTCCTGCTCGACGACGAACTGGACGAGTCGCGCGGCACCGACAAGCGCACCAAGACCTACCTGTGGGACCTGGCGAGCCTGGCCGACCCCGTGCACACCGGCGTCTACAACTCGCCCGCCACCGCGATCGACCACAACCAGTACATCAAGGGCCACCACTCCTACCAGGCCAACTACCAGGCCGGTCTGCGCGTGCTGGACATCAGCGGGGTCGCGTCGGCGAAGCTGACCGAGGTGGGGTACTTCGACATCTACCCCGCGGGTGACTCGGCGAACTTCAACGGGGCGTGGAGCAACTACCCGTACTTCGCCAGCGGCATCGTGCTCGTCAACGGGATCGAGCAGGGACTGGTCGTCGTGAAGCCGGACCTCGACGCCGTCGAACCACCGCCGCCCGGCGGGAAGTTCGAGAACACCGACGACGTCGCGATCCCGGACGCGGGCGCGGCGGTCACCTCCTCGGTGACCGTCTCCGGAGTGGCGGGCAACGCGCCCGCGACCCTGGCCGTGACGGTCGACATCAAGCACAGCTACCGCGGCGACCTGGTGCTCGACCTGGTCGCCCCGGACGGGACTTCGTTCCGGCTCAAGGGGTCCAGCTCGGATTCGGGTGACGACGTGCGAGCCACCTACACCGTGAACGCCTCGGCGGAGGTCGCCGCGGGTGTGTGGAAGTTGAGGGCGCAGGACGTCGCCAGGGCCGACACCGGGTTCATCGACTCCTGGAACCTCCAGTTCTGAGACTCGCGGTGGGTGGCGGCGGCCTCGTCGCCACCCACCGACGCGCCCCCCAGTGAGGAGTGGTCGATGCGCGCGCCGCGGTTGACCGACTGGTTGTTCATCGCGGTGTTCGTGGTGGTCCTCGTGGCAGCCGGACTGGTGCTGGTCCAGCCGAGTGGCCCGGCGCACTCGGCGCACCAGGTCATGGCGTCCGCGGACCTGGTGCCCGCCGCGCACAGCGACGGGTTGTCGGACTCGGAGAGCGGGTACCGGTTCGAGCAGATCACCACACCCGCCACCCGCGGCCCGGCCGTGCCGGTCGAGTTCCGGATCCTCGACGGTGACGGGAAACCGGTGACCCGGTTCCTCGACAACCAGACCAAGCAGGTGCACTTCTTCGCGATCCGGGACGACATGCACGTCTTCCACCACGTGCACCCGACCCTGGTCGGCGACACCTGGCGCACCGCGCTCGCGTTGACCGACGGCGGCGCGTACCGGATGTTCGCGGAGTTCGTCCCGGTGGACACCAAGGACCCCCGCCACCCCGTGGTGCTCGGCGTCCCGTTCAGCGTGCCTGGGGACACCACGCTGGTGCCGGTCCCCCCGCCTGCGGCGCACTCCGTGACCGCCACGGGTTTCACCGTGGTGCGCGTGGACGAACCCGTCCACCCCGCCGTGATGACGCCGCAGACGCTCCGGTTCGCCCTCCGCACCCCTGACGGCACACCGGTCAGCAGGCTGGAACCCCACCTCGGCGCCAACGGCCACATGACGGGCTTCCACACGATGCTCCTGTCGGCCACCCACCTGCATCCGCTCGAACCGCAGGGCGCCCTGCTGGTCAACGGCGAACTGACCTTCCAGGCGGTGTTCGCCGACCGCGGCGAGTACCGCCTGTTCCTCGAGTTCTCCCACGGCGGGGCCGTGCACACCGCGTCGTTCACCGTGGCCGTGAGCTGATCGGTTCGTGGTCAGGGCGTTAGATCACGCGGCGTCGTACCCGCCACACCACCACACCGATCAGGACCGCCGCGACGGTGAGGAACAGGGCGGTCTCGATGAGCTGGAACGGCCAGAACCGGTCGGCCGGGTGGTAGACCCCGAACTGCTGGACGCCCCGCGCGTGCAGGAACTGGTTGAGGTTGGTGCCCGCCCGGTCGGCGGCGCCCTCCAGTTCGGCAAACTCGGTCGCGCTCAGCCTGCGCCCGGTGGCGTCGGCGTAGCCGCGCTCGATCATCCAGTCGGCGACATGCCCCGCGCGGTCCTTCGAGCCGCCGACGGGCACCGGCTCCACGCTGGTGAGCGGCGTGGCGTACGCGGGACGGGCCAGCAGCGCCACCGTCATCCGGGCGGCCAGGAACGCCCCGAACGCGACGCCGAACGCGGGCAGGCTCCGCCTCAGGATCGCCCCCGCGGCGGTGGCGACGCCGAACGCGAACAGCGCGTACGCCACCGGGACGAGGCCCTCCAGGTCGAAGGCGTCGTACTGGAACCGCCCTTCCCCCGCGTCGAACGGCTCGCGGAACCAGGTGAGCACCGCGGTGAACATCCCGGTGAGCGCGACGGTGACACCGGCCAGCGCCGCGAGCTTGGCCGCCAGCCAGCGCGTCCGCGGCACGGCCTGCGTCCAGGCGAGCTGCCAGGTGCCGTCCTCCAGTTCACGTGCGAGCAGCGGCGCCCCGAGGAACGCGCCGATGACGACAGGGACCAGGTAGAAGGCCGCCAGCAGGTTCTCGACGTACCCGTACCGCTCGTCGAGCCCGCGGAAGGAGGCCGCGCAGGCCTCGTCGACACCGGCCTGTCCCGCGCACCGGGCCGGACCGCCGGGGAACAGGTCGTGGGCCTGCGTCCCCAGCACGAGCAGGGCGAGGCCGAACACGCCGACGAGCACCGCCAGCACGCAGACCTCGGCCCGGTGCTGGCGCCAGATCAACCACGCCATGCCGCCACCCCCGAGGCGCTCGGTCGGCGCAGGTAGGCCAGCACCAGTTCCTCCAGCGCCACCGGCCGGGCCTGCCACCCCGGCGCGGTCGGGATCGCCCCGTCGCGGACCAGCAGGGTCGTGTGCCGGTCGCTGTGGACGGCCTGCACGACGGCGCCTGCCCGGTCGAGATCGGTGGCCGTGCGCGGGCCGACCAGCAGCCGGTGCTCGGCCAGCAGGGTGTCGATGTCACCGGTCAGCGTGACCCGGCCGTGGTCGAGCACGACCAGGTGGTCGCAGACGCGCTCCAACTCGTGCACGACGTGGGAGGAGAACAGGACGGTCACCCCGCCCTCGGCCACCGCCCCCATCAGCACTTGCAGGAACTCGTGCCGGGCCAGCGGGTCGAGGCTGGCCACCGGTTCGTCGAGGACCAGGAGGTCCGGACGCTTCGCCAGGGCCAGCGCCAACGCGACCTGGGCCTGCTGCCCACCGGAGAGCGTGCCCGCCCTGCGGTCGAGCGGGATGCCCAACGTCGCCAACCGACGCTCGGCCAGCCCCTGGTCGAACCGCAGGTTGCACGCCCGACCGAAGCGCAGCATCTCGGCGACGGTGAAACGCTTGTACAGCGGGTGCTCCTGGGCCAGGAACCCGACCCTGGACAGGGTGTGCGGGGTGCCTGCGGTGACGTCGTGGCCGAGTACCTCCACGCTGCCGGCGGACGGCGCCAGCAACCCGACGACCAGGCGCAGCAACGTGGTCTTGCCCGCCCCGTTCGGCCCGACCAGCGCGATCACACCACCCGCGGGCAGGTCCAGCGTGCAGTCGCGCAGCGCCCAACCCTTCCGATACCGCTTGCCCACCCCGTCGGTGCGCAACGCGAACTCCGTCGCCGTCACGCCACGTCCTCCTTCCTCGTCTGCTGGTGGACGGAGGCGAAGAGTGCCGCGACCGCCTGCTCGTCGAGACCGGCCGCGTAGGCGCGACGCAACCAGACCGCCAGCCCGCGACCCAGCGACGTGTACGTCGACGCCGACAGCGCGGGCGACTGCTGTTCATCGACGAACGTGCCCTGACCTGGTCTGCCGGTGACCAGGTTCTCCTGCTCCATCTGCCGGTAGGCCTTGGCGACGGTGTTCGGGTTGATCGCCAGGTCCTCGACCACCTCGCGGATGAGCGGGAGGCGGTCACCGGGTTGGAGGAAGCCCAGCAGCACCGCCTGGCGGACCTGCTGGACCAGTTGCAGGTACGGCGGAACGCCGGAGTGGGTGTCGAGCCGAAAGACGAACACGGAAGCCCCTTTGCTGCTTTACTAGTTCCATAGTAAAGCAGCAAAGGGGTCATCACGCTTTCCGCCGCTCGGCGTGGTGGGACGTCGCGGCGGAGCTGTATCTCCATCGACGTACGGATGACTCCTCAGGTGGAGGTCACGACTGTTCAGGGGGAGGACATGCCGGAGTTACGCGTCCACTTCACCGATCGGGACTTCGCGCGCACGCGGTTGAGGCTGAAACCCGACCTGATGTGGGAGATCGTCAGCAGCGCGCAGATACTGCAGCACAAGGACGGCGACCTGTCGTTCGGTGCGTGGCGCCGCGGTGTGCGCGAGCTCGCCGCACGCGATCCGGGGCTGCGAACGGCGCTGCACACCGTGGTGACGGTGGCGCCGCACGCGGCGTACTTCCCGGATCTGTTCACCCCACCGGAAGACCTGTGCGGCATCGACCAGTGCGTCGACGCGGTCCTGTCGACGGAGCCGGACCGCCTGCGCGCGGAGATCGAGCTGATCCGCCCCGAGTCGGGGCCGCAGGCGAGCTGGCTGGGCGACCTCGCCAGAGGGAGAACGCCAGCACTCCGGCAGTTGCGCGAGGCCTTGCGCGTCTACTTCAGGTCCGTGATCGCGCCGCACCTGCCGACGATCGAGGAAGGGCTGTGCTCCGACGTGGCGCCCTGGATCGAGCGGTACCTGCACGGCGGCCCGGAGGGGCTGCTGGACGCGCTGGGGCCCGCCATCCGGTGGGACCCGCCCGTGCTGACCGTCGACTACGCCCTCGACCGGGACCTCCACCTGGACGGCAGGGGTCTGGTGCTGATCCCGTGCTACTTCGCCCTGCACCACCCGGTGGCCTTGGCCGATCCCCAGCTACCTCCCGCGCTGGCGTTCCCCATCCGCACCGAGTCACGGCTACTGGCGGCCAGGCCCGCGGGCGGCGACCGGTTGACGGCGCTCCTGGGCTCCACCAGGGCGTCGATCCTGCGTTCGGTGGTCGGCGGGAGCACCACCACCAGGCTCGCGAAGCTGGTGGGCGTCGCCCCGGCCACCGTGAGCCACCACACCGGCGTCCTGCGCGAGGCCGGTCTCATCGCCACGGAGCGCGAGGAGAACTTCGCCCGCCACCTGATCACGCCGCTGGGGCTGAGGGTGCTCGCGGCCGGGGGCTGAGCCGCCGGGGCACGACAACAGACGTCCGAGGGCTACCCCGCCGCGGTCCGTCGGCGCGGCGGGGTGACCTTCCCCGACGTCGGCTAGGAGTTGAAGCACGCGTTGCCGGAACTCACCCAGCGGTGCGACCTGACGATGTACTGAGGGCCGGGCACGTACGTCTGGCCCTGGGGTACGTAGTACAGCCAGTGGGTGTAGTTCGCGTTGGCGTACAGGCAGACACCGCTGTAACTCGAACTGGTGCCGTTGTTGTAGATGGCCTTCACCGTCTGGCTGGACGCCCAGCTACACACGACGGGCGTGTTCCACCAGTCGTTGTCGCTGTTCAGCCAACTACAGCGGTTGCGGCTGCCATCGGTGACCGGCCAGACGCAGAGGTTGCCCGAGGGACAGGTCAAAGCCTGGGGCGTGACACCGGGGTCGGCCGCCTGCGCCTGGCCCGTCGTGGCGGACCGGGACGCGGCGGTGTCCGCGGGGTCGGTGTCGGCGCCGGCGGTGCCCACCAGGCCTGCCAGAGCTCCGAGGACGACCAAGAGCACACAGAGTGCCTTTTTCATCTTTACCCCCTGGAAGAGTGATCTGCGGACGCGGAGTATGCCGAGACCGCCACCCGCCGGGAGGGTCCTTCGAACCTGGTCGAAGCCCTTCCACGCGACGCGGACTGATCGCGGCGCCACCTTTCGTCGCGCGAAATCAACGCTCCAGCGTGCCGCCCCGACAGGGATCCCCAGGGGACCATCGCAAGAGGTGCTGCTCCCCGGTCCGGACGATCGGGGAACAGCACCTCGGATCCAGCTCAGAGCGAGAGGACGAACAGGTCCCACTCGGTGTGCCCCTTGTCCCAGGTGCAGTACGCGGCGAGGTCGGCCCCGCTGCGGATCCCGTTCGCGGCGCGCTCGCAGTCGGCCTGCGACTGGTAGCTGCGGATGTACTGGGGGTTGCTCGCGGAAGCCGTGCCCGCCGCGAACCCGAGGAGCGAACCGGCGATGACGGTGACGGCGCCCAGACGCCCTAGTGCCTTCTTCATGTCGAGATCTTTTCACGGCACCGGGAACGCTGTGGGCAAGAATCCGTCAATTCGCTGAAAGTGGTGATCGCAGCCGAGGAACAGGGGTTCAGCCACACGATCGGCGGTGGTCACAGCTCGTCGACAGGCTAAGTTGACTATTGAAACTCAGCTCGATACCTTCGCCTCCACCGATCGAAGGAGAGGCTCATGGCAGTGGCGAAACACCGGTTCCGGGTGGCGGTCGAGACCAGGGACATGGACGCGTTGGTCGCGTCGTTGGCTCCCGACGTGGTCTTCTACCCGCCGATTCGCGACGCGCCGTTGCGCGGCCGGGAGGCGGCGGTGGCCGGGCTTCGGTTCGCGGCCAAGGCGTTCGCGTTCACGGATCGGTTTCGCTACGTCGACGAGCTGGCGGGCGCCAGTTCGGTGGCGTTGGTGTTCGAGACCGAGATCGACGGACAGTTCCTCGAGGGCGTGGACTACCTCGTCCTCGACGAGGACGGACTGGTGCGGGAGCTGAGGATCAGCATGCGGCCCGTGTCGGCCGCCCAGAAGTACCTCGACTTCGTCACGGAGTCGATCGCCAGTGGGGAGTTCGCGTCGGCTTACGAGGTCCGGGCGGACGCAGGACAGCCCAGCTAGATGTGAGATGTAAACCCAGGTAGGGTTCGGGCATGGAGTTCGACCGGTCGAAGTGGAGTGCCGAGAACTGTTCCGCCAAGCGCACGCTGGAGATCGTCGGGGAGAAGTGGACGTTCCTGGTGCTGCGCGAGGCGTACTTCGGCGCTCGTCGCTTCGAGCAGTTCCTGGCAGGCGTCGGGTGTGCGCGCAACCTGTTGACCGATCGGCTCACCACCCTGGTCGATCACGGTCTGATGCGGCGCCTGCCCTACCAGGAGCCGGGGGCGCGGCAGCGGCACGAGTACCGGTTGACCGAGGCGGGCGTGGAGTTGTTCCCCGCGCTGGTCGCGCTGATGCAGTGGGGCGACCGCTGGGTCGCGGGCCCGGACGGTCCCCCGGTGGAGGTCACCCATCGGGACTGCGGTCAGCGCGTCCGGGTGGAGCTGCGCTGCGGTGCCGGACATGACGGATTGACCGCCCGTGATGCCGTTCCGGCGCCAGGGCCGGGGGCGCGGCGGGTCGGGTGACTGCCGCGCCCCTGACCAGCGTCGACCTGCGTTGAACTGGCGGCAACGTCTCGCTGAGGTAGACTGATCGAGTTCCTGATGTCCGTGCGACATTCCCGCTACGCGGAAGCACCTGTTCTCGGGTTCATCCCAGAGCCTGGCGACCGACGCCTTTCTCGTGGCCTCCACATCCAGGAGGTCCACAGATGACTTGTCCTCCCACGACCGAGCGCCTGGACGTCGTGCCCGCCGATGGCGACCTCGACATGATCAGCGCTTCCGACCTCGCGATCGACCTGGGCCTGGCCCTGTCCGCCAGGCCGCGGGCGGTGATCGCCGACCTGACCGCGGTGCGGTTCGTCTCCGCTGCCGGGCTCTCCGTGCTGGAACGCGCGCACCACCACGCCGAGACGGTGGGCAGCCGGTTCGTGGTCGTGGCCGCGCAACGCTGCGTGCTGCTGCCGCTGGCGCTGACGGGGCTGGACGCGGTGCTCTCGGTGTTCCCGGACGTGCGTGCCGTCGTCGAAGGCCTGATGAGCGGCGCTTCCTGACCACTGCCCAGGTCAGGCCAGGGTCATCGCGGCCCAGACGGTCTTGGTGCGCTCGCCCCGCAGGACTCCCCACGATCGGGACAGCGTCTGCACCAGGCGCATCCCCCTCCCCCGGTAGGGGCCCGCCGTGGACTGGTTGATCAGCGGGACCAGGTCGCGCGACCCGTCGAGGACCTCGATCAGCACCTCACCTCGCCCGATCAGCACGGCCGGGTCGACGTCGCGCGGCACGTAGCTCGCGATGGTCACCTGGTGCGGGAGCCGGGCGTGGTCCACGGCGTTGGAGATCAACTCGGTGGCGACCAGCTCCACGTCGCCCACCACGTCCGGCGAGCACCAGTCCAGCGACAGCCGCACCCGCTCCCGGACCGTGGCCAGGTCGTCGCGGGCGATCGACATCGTCAACAACGTGGTCCGCTGAGTGCCCTTGACCGGCAGGTAGACCTGGCTGGTCTGGGAGAGCAGCAGCTCGGAGGCGGGTAGGACGACCGGCCGGGACGAGCCCACCACCGGAGCCGGGTCGACGGTGATCGCGGGCCAAGTGGTCGGCCGCATGGTCGTCGCCTCGGGGTCTGCCATGTCGAAGTGCTCCTCGTCCGCCACATCGGCGTGTCGGGTCGTGCTGTGCCATTCCACCATCGGGCACCGAGCTCGGTCGACTGGGGGTTACCCCGTTCGGCGGGCTGTCACGCAAAGTCGCCCGCCCGAGTGACACCGCGTCGCGAACTCCGGCCGTGTGGTCACGCTGCGGCGTCGTCGAACAGCCTCCGGCGGCGACCCGAGCAGCGGCGGCGGATCACCCCCGCCGCACGCGTGTCCACCGGGTGGGGACGCCGTCCATCAGGCACCATCCGTGGGAGCCGGGTGTCCCGGCTGTGGTGGCGTGACTGACGGAGGGTGGACGAGGTGCTCGAGATCGACGGCCTCACGTGGGCCGCGACCATCGGCCTGGTGTTGGCGCTGCTGGCGGTCGAC
The DNA here is from genome assembly GCF_025061645.1 of Umezawaea endophytica. Lineage (GTDB taxonomy): Bacteria > Actinomycetota > Actinomycetes > Mycobacteriales > Pseudonocardiaceae > Umezawaea > Umezawaea endophytica. The sequence continues at coordinate 46,340 of NZ_JANYMP010000005.1, forward strand.
CTGGTCGTGGCGGCGCTGAGGCCGCACCGGGTCGGGTTCGCGGAGGCGACCGCCTGGTCGGTCTTCTACATCGGGGTCGCGGTCGCGTTCGGCGCCTGGCTGTGGATGGCCCACGGCGGCGAGTTCGGCACCGAGTACTTCACCGGCTACATCGTCGAGAAGTCCCTGTCGGTGGACAACCTGTTCGTGTTCGTGATCATCATGACCACGTTCGCCGTGCCCGAGGAGCACCAGCACAAGGTGCTGACGTTCGGCATCGTGCTCGCGTTGATCATGCGCGGCATCTTCATCGCCGTGGGCGCCACGCTGCTCTCGTTGTTCTCGTTCATGTTCCTGCTGTTCGGCCTGCTGCTCATCTTCACCGCCGTGCAACTGTTCCGGCACCGCGACGAAGACCCCGACGTGGAGAACAACGTGGTCGTCCGCACGGCCCGCCGCCTCCTGCCGCTGTCCACCGAGTACGACGGCGGGAAGCTGTTCATCCGCCAGGGCGGCAAGCGCGTCGGCACCCCGCTGTTGATCGTGCTGGTCGCCATCGGCGGCATCGACCTGCTGTTCGCGCTGGACTCCATCCCCGCGATCTTCGGCGTCACCGAGGAGCCGTACATCGTCTTCGCCGCCAACGCCTTCGCGCTGCTCGGCCTGCGCGCCCTGTTCTTCCTGGTGAAGGGTCTTCTCGACCGGTTGGTCTACCTGTCGACGGGCCTGGCGATCATCCTGGCGTTCATCGGCGTGAAGCTGATCCTGCACTGGCTGCACGTCGACATCTCCCCCAGCGTGCCCGAGATCGCCACACCGGTCAGCCTCGGCGTGATCATCGGCGTCCTCGTGATCGTGACCGTCGCGAGCCTGATCAAGTCCCGCCAGGACCCGTCGACCAAGGCACACCCCGGTTCCCTACGAGCCTCACGCCCGCACCGGGACGAGACGCCCTGACGGCGACTCGGGAATCACAGCTCGGTGTCCAGGAGGTAGGTGTACTGCTGGCCGGAATGCATGTCGCGCTCCTCGACGCCGCCCTGCGGTGACTTCCTCGGGTAGGACACCTTCAGCACCTTGAGCGCCGGGATCGGGTACAGCGATACCGTCGCGGCGTCGACGCCGTAGACCGCCGCGATCGACTCGGCGCTCAACGCCGGACTCGCCGAGTAGCGGTCGAAGTTCTCCTGGCCGTCGAACATCACGTCGACGCTGACCCAGAACGGTCCGGCCGCCTTGGACCTGACGTGCCGGGTGACCTCACTGAGCTTGGGCACTGCTGACCAGCCTTCCTGCGGAGGGGGTTTCGAGCGTCTCGATCCGGACGAGTTCCAGCGGGTGCTCGACGCTCACGACGTGGTTGAGCACGAACTGGTAGACGGCCCCGCGGTCGATGTCGCCGGGGCTGAACGCCCAGCCGTAGCTGGGCAGCTCCATGCCCGAGCGGAGCGGCATGTGGAAGAAGTACGGGTTGCAGGCCTTGGCGACCTCGCTCGCCAAGGCCTGGGTGTTGGCGGTGATGACCGCCATCAGGCCGATCTCGAGCGGCACCGAGCCCGGCGCGGGCGGCATCCCGCTCACCCCGTTCCACCCGTACATCCGCAGCGAGATGTGGAACTCGTCCTCGTCGAGACCGGTCGCCGACTTCGCCCGTTCGGTCAGGACGAACAGCATCTTGTCGTGGAACGCCTGCGGTTCGGCCAGCACGTCCGGGTCGGTGATACCGACGATCATGATGGTCTGGAACAGGTTCCCCGAGGCGCCCTCCAGCTTCATCGTGTACGGCTGCGGGGTCCACTTCGAGCCGGTCACGCGCACCTTGGCCTCGGTCACCTGGACGTACTCGCAGTCCTGGACGTCGAGTTCACCGCCGGGCTCGGTCAGCTTCCACGGGTTCTTGTTCTCGTAGAGGAGGTGGACCGGGATGCTGTCCGTCGTCGCCCGGAACCGCGGGTCCACCGGTTCGACGTCGAAACCGTCCTCGTGGATCTCGATCAGCACCCCGCGCTGCCCGGTCGCGGCCGTGGTCGCCTGGGCCCCGCACTCGGCGATCTTGCCCGCGTGCCAGGACGGCCCGGCGGGCGCGCCCTTCCAGAGCGGGTAGGCCGCGATGACCGCCGGGTCGGAGGAACGGCCGCCGATGACGATGTCGGCACCGGCGTCCAGCGCGGCGAAGTACGGCTCGGGGCCCATCAGCGCGACGATGTGCAGGCAGGTGTCGATGGTCTCCTCGTCGAGGTCACCCAGCGGGGGCAGGGCGGCGATCTTGCCGTCGGCGAGCTTCTGCTTGACGAGCCGGGGCGACTGCTCCGAGTACAGCAGCGCGATCTTCGGCGTGTAGCCCCGTTCCTCGGCGATCTCCAGCACGATGTCCCGCGTCCAGTCGACGTTCAGGTCACCGCCCGCCTGACCGGACGTGCCGATGAGGATCGGGATCCCCGCCGTGTGCTGCATGCCCATGAGCAGCTCCAGGTCCTTCTTGACCGAGCCGCGGTCGTTCTTGGACATGCCCTTGGCCAGGTACGCCGCGCCGCTGTCCGTCGAACCGGCGTCCACCGCGATCGCGTGGGGACCGAGCGCCAGGGCGTGGTCGACTTCTTCGGGGAACATCCCGGCACCCAGAGAGCCTTGGGGCACGAAGACTTTGACGGATGTGTACATGGCGCCTTCCTCTTGCGGTGGTGGGGCGGGGGTCTTGGACGGCATGACACGAGCGTAGCAGTTTTGCTGTAGCAAGAACTGCAAAAGTTGCTTAGTGATTTTGCTATAGCATATGCGGTAGAGTGTCGACGCGGTGCAGCACCGCGCCCGTCGCGACGTCGAGCACCTCGACCAGGTGCGCCGAGCGCTGCACCGCGATCCACGGAAGTTCGTGGTGGATCAGCACCGGCCCGTCGAACTCGACGACCGTGCGCCCGCCCTCCGCGGTCCGCGCTCGGACGGTGTCGCCCTCGCGGGTCAGCAGCGCGTGCCCGTCGCCGATCTCCGTCAGGCTCAGCACGGTCTCGCCCGGCGGGACGGGGATGACCTCGTCGGCCCCGCCGGGCCCCCAGACCCTCCACGTGGATCCCTGCGGTGCGGCGTGCCAGAAGCGCGGCCCGAACAGCACCTTCCCCGCGCCGTCGATCGTGGTGTGGCCGGGCGACCTGCCGGGTTCGTGCACGACCGCGGTCGACCGGCGGAGCGAGACCTCGACGCCGTGGCAGCGCAGGTTCCACCACTCCCCCGCGCGGCGGAAGTAGACGCCGAACTTCCAGAACTCGTCCATGTCGAGGTACAGCGGCGACAGGTCGTGCTCGGCCTCGTCGGCGACGCTGAAGTCGATCGGCACGCGCAGCTTCCGGAGGAAGGTGACCTGGTGGCCCTCGACGTGCACCAGCAGTTCGCCGTCGACCTCGATCAACGAGATCAACTGCTCGGTGGTCGAACCGGACACGTAGATCGCGGCCAGTACGGGGCCCGGCAGGCGGAACCTGGCCGTCGGCGTGCCGCACCGCCACAGCACCAGTTCGTCCGGCCCGTCACCGCGAGCGACCAACGACGGACCCGAACTGGGGAAGACCGGGAACCGCAGCGCCGTGCCCCGCGCCCCGGATCCCAGCAACCGCAGGCACTCCTGCTCCGACGGCACCGTGACGTCGACCCACACGTCCCCCACCGCCACCCTCACGGACCCGTCGCCGTTGTCGGACAACACGACCGTGCGCTCGCGCGGCTGCTCCGCCCCGTCGGCGAAGGTGAACCCCTGAGCAGGCGCGACCCGTGAGACCAGCCACTCCGTGCCGATCCGGTTCCAGTGGCAGGCGGTCACCGGCAGGACCCGGAGGCTCTCGGCCCGCCGCTCCAGCGCCACGAGCACCGCCAACCGCACCAGGTCCAGGCGGAGGGAGAAGTCCGGCCGGTCGTCCAGCAGCGCTTGGACCCACCGACCTTCGGGCGACACCAGTTCGGCGATGGCGTCCACCACCGCGCGGAACTCCGGCCCCTGATCGACACCGACGAGCACGGGCACGGTCGTTCTCATGGTCAACCCCCTGTCCAGCGATCGTCCCCTGTGCAGGGTCTCATCGTCTCTGACATGGTGAGGTTCGCCGACCTGCCTCAAGTGCGCAGCGGCTGCGAGCAAAACACCACGGCGTAGCTGGACGGGGCCTGACCGGAGGAATTCCCGAAGTGCCGACGAAGGAATCCGACGACGTCAAGGTGAGGCTGGGAGGTCGGTTCTACAGGCTCTTCGGTGCCACGCTGGTGTCGGCCGTCGGTACCGGTATGCACGCCGCCGCGTTGCCCCTGCTGGCCTTGCAGAGCACCAGCAGTCCGATGGCGTTGAGCTTCGTCGTCATGGCCGCCGAGATTCCCTGGGTGCTGCTGTCGCTGCACGCCGGTGTCGTGGTGGACCGGCTGGATCGCCGACGGGTGATGGTGTGGGCGGACCTGGGGCGGTTCGGCGTCCTGGTCGTTCTCGCGTCGCTGATCGTGACCGCTCGGGTGAACCTGGTATGGCTGGTGCTGGCGGCGTTCCTGTTGGGGGTCGGCCAGGTCTTCTTCGACCTCGCCGCCCAGTCGGCCATTCCCGACTTCGTGTCGCGGGATCCGCGGACCCTGGCGACGGCGAACGGGCGGATCGTCGCGGCGGAGAGCAACGGTGAGGACTTCGTGGGGCCTCCGGTCGGCTCCGCGCTGTTCGGCGTGTGGAACGTCCTGCCGTTCGCGGGCAACGCTCTCTCGTTCGTCGCCAGCGGTCTGTTGATCCTCTCGATCCGGACGGACGCCAAGCCGGAGGAGAAGTCCGAGGCTCCGCGCCAGAGCGTGCGGAGCGACATCGCCGAGGGCGTTCGGTGGTTGTTCCGAAACCGCACCCTACGGGCCCTGGCCACGGTTTCCTGTCTCGGCAACGTCGCCGTCACCGCCCAGTTCGCGATGCTCGCGCTGCTGGCCAAGGAAGTTCTCGGACTTCCGGACTTCGGCTTCGGCCTGTTGTTGACGGCCACCGCGGTCGGCGCGACGTTCGGAGGGCTGGCCGCCGCGGCGGCCAGCAAGCGATTCGGTCCCGGCACGGTGATGCTCGCGGGCAAAGCAGGCGTGGGAGCGGCCATCCTGGTTCTGGGACTCGTCGCCAATTCGTGGGTCGCGGCCGCGATGATGATGGCGACCGGTGCGTTGATGACGGCGGAGAAGGTCGTCGTGAGTACCTTGCGCCAGCAGATCGTGCCCGGTGAACTCCTGGGGAGGGTGCTCTCGTCGAGCAGACTGGTGGTGATGATCGGCGGGCCGATCGGTGCGGCGCTGGGCGGTGTTCTCGCCAGTGTGTTCGCCGTTCAGGTCTCGTACGTCGCCGCCGGCGCTTTCCTCCTCGTGGTGGCGCTGGCCTTCTATCCCGTGCTGAACAACCGAGCCCTGGCACGCGCTGCTGATGGAGCAGCCGGGTAACCGGGAACCCGCCCGTGCCTAGAGATCAGCGAACTCGTCGAGCAGGGTGGCTGCCACTTGGACGTCGAGGGTGAGCTGGCGGTCGACCATGGTCGGGCTCAGCACCGCTGCCGCCAGGTCGTAGGCGGTGCGGGCCGGGGAGCCGCCGGCGGGTGAGGTGTGCCGCAGCCTGAGGGTTCGGAGTGCGGCGACCAGTTCGCAGGCGAGCAGCAGTCTGAAGGCGGTCAAGGACTTCAGTGCCGAGCGGGCGGACAGGTAGGCGAAGCTGGAGTGCTCCTCCATGCCGCGCGACACGACGGCGTTGCCCAGGCTCGCGGGCTCGGCCAGGTGGCGGACCTCGGCCAGTGCGGAGTTCGCGCCGTATTCGAGGAGCATCACGCCTGAGCTGCCCGCGGCGCCGTCGGCCAGGAACGGGCGCAGGCCGGTGAACGCGGGTTCGACCAGTGTGGCCAGGCGGGCGGTGGACAGTTGGCCGGTGTGCAGCAGGGCGAGGCGGGTCCGGTCCAGCGCCTGGCCCAGGTACGCGCAGTGGAAGGCGCCGTGGTGGTAGGCCGCGTCGTCGTCCGGCCAGATGAGCGGGTTCTCGGCGGCCGCGTTGATCTCGATCGTCAGGACGCGGCCCAGGTCCTCGACCGCGTCCAGCGCGGGCCCGTGGATCTGGGGGAAGCAGCGGAAGCCGAACGGGTCCTGGAGCCGGGCGGCGGGAGTGGTCGGTGGCCCCAGGAGTCTGCGCAGCTCGGCCGCGACTCGGACCTGACCGGCGTGCGGTCGGGCCGCGTGGACGGTTTCGGCCAGCGCCTCGCGGGAGCCGTCGACGGCGAGGAACGACAACGCCGTCACGACGTGGGTCGCCCGCAGCAGTGTCCGGGCGGTGTGCCAGGCGAGCGCGGCGATGCCGATGGTCAACGCGTTGCTGCTCATCAAGGCCAGCGCGTCGCCCGAGTCGATGACGATCGGCTTGGGGTGCGGGGTCGGACCGAGCCAGGAGCGCTCCCCGATGAGGGCGAGGCCGGTTTCGGCCAGTGCGGTGAGGTCGCCGGTGCCTATCGAGCCGAACTCGTGCACGGCGGGGTAGGCGCCGGTGTTGAGGGCGTCGGCCAGGGCCTCGACGACCGCGACGCCCAGGCCCGCGCCGCCTGCCAGCAACTGGTTGAGGCGGATGACCATCATGGCGCGGACCAGGTCCTCGGGGAGCAGCTCGCCAAGGCCGCTCGCGTGGCTGCGCAGGAGCCGCAAGGCGTGGTCGGCGTGGTCGTCCTGGTGGACGGCCTCGGTGCGGTTGGCGCCGACCCCGGTGGTGCGACCGTAGACCTCCTGGCGGAACACCAGGCTTCGCGCCGTGCGCCACGAGGCCTCGACGCGCGCGAGTCCGGCGTGGTGGAGCACCACGGGTGCGTGGAGTCGGGCGACTCGGACCACCTCGTCCGCGGACAGGGTCCGTCCGGTGAGGACGACGGGGTGGGAAACGGAGGTCGGGACTTCGACTTCGAGCGACATGAGGTTCTTCGTTCAGCCTTGGGGAAGAGGTGGTCGGAGTGCGGAGGTGAGGCGTGCGCGGAGAGCGGGCCACTCGTCGGCGGTCATCGAGTACACGACCATGTCGCGCAGGGAGCCGTCGCTCTGCCGCCGGTGGTGGTGGCGCAAGACTCCTTCGCGCGTCGCGCCGACGCGCTCCACCGCTCGGTGCGAGCGGGTGTTCTCGGTGTCGACGTGCCACTCCACCCGTTCGGCCGCGAGTTCGTCGAAGGCGCGGCTGAGCAGGAGGAGCTTGGCCTCGGTGTTGAGCCCGGTGCGCCACCACGGCCGCCCGATGATCGTGTGCCCGATGGCCACCGACGCGCGACCTTCGCTGATGTCGTAGTAGGACGTCGTGCCCGCGACCGCGCCGGACCGCGCGTCGCGCTGCACCCAGGGCACCCTCGCGCCGGTCCGGTGGTCGCGCAGGGCGTCGGCGACGATGGCCGTCATCTCCGCCGCGTCGGCGGGTCGGCGCAGGTGCAGGTGCTGCCAGACCTCGTCGTGCGCGGTGGCGGCCAACAGGTCCGGAACGTGCGCCAGGTCCAGCGGCTCCAGGATCACGTGCTCGCCGCGCAGGGGTGTGGCCGTCGACCAGGGTGATCGTGCTGTTCGGGGATTTCCGACTCCCTCGAACGACACCTCGACGAGCGGCAGGGCGAGCACCTCGCCACCGGCGGAGCCCCCGTCGTCGGTCAGCGTGGCCAGCACCCGTGCGCGCTCGGCAGGATCGTCCACCAGCCTGGCCGTGCCGCGCACGATGACCGAGCGGTAGTCGGGACGAGACCCGTCGAGGTCGGTGACGGACACGCAGATCCGCAGGTCGTCGTGACGAGAGCCCGGCAGTGGCCTGCCCGCGGTGAACCCCCGCAGGTAGAGGGTGTCGGCCACGCGCGCGATCCGCGCGGGCGACACCTCCGCCTTCCCGTCCACGACGAAAGCCACGCTCGCCGCGGCCGACTCGTCCAGCAGGGCGCGCGCGCTGGAAACACTGTCCACTCAGGACTCCTGTATCCGAGATGCCTGTCAGGGTTCGAAGATGTCGTCGGTCCACGCCCGCAACCGCGGTTCCAGCGGTCCCCCGCCGGTCAGCACGTGGCCGACGAACGCGCTCCGCTCGTGCGTCAGCACGGCGGCCTCCCAGACGCACGGCCCCAGCCCCGGAGGAGCCGGGCGCAACCGCCCCGGTTCCCCCGGTGGGCCCGCGAAGATCGTCAGGGACGTCATGTAGTCGGTGAGCCAGGACTGGATGATCACGTAGTCCCCGTCGGCGCCTGCGTGCACGACGACCACCGTGAGGCCGGTGGAGTCGCCTTCGCCGTCGTGCGGCCGGGCGGCGAGGTGGAGTGCGGCCTGCTCCTGACCGGCGTCGACGACGCGGCCGGGTGCCTCGACGGCGTACACCTTGACCAGTTGCCCGTCCTGCTGCCGGGTGCCCAGGCTCCGCGTCCGGCGCTCGTGGTAGCCGTCGGCCAGTTCCCGCAGCAGCTCCGCCCTGGCCGGTCCCAGCGCGCTCGTCACGCCGTTCCGCACGCGGTCACCCCCGTGGTCCGCGCAGCACGCGTTCGGTCATCCGGTCGATCGGCCACGGTCCGGTGCCGCTCCACCCGTTCGACCACGGGTCGAGGGTCTCCATCCACCAGGTCGCGCCGGCCTCGGCGTAATCGTCCATCACCGCGCCGGCCGAGCCGTGCGGCGTGACGCCCCAGTGGACCAGGTCGAAGGGCTCGTCGTTCTCCCGGTGACGGGCCACGAAAGCGGCCACCGCGCGGATCTCCGCCGGTTTCATCATCTCGGTGTAGAACAGCCCTTCGCCCATGGGGACCACGCCGTCCCAGCGCGCGGCGCGCCGGAACGGGCGCGGCCGGGGCCACACCCCGCCGACCCACACGGGTATCCGCGGCGTCTGCACCGGGCGGGGCTGGAACGTGGTCGGACGAACCGAGTAGTGGGTGCCGAGGTGCTCGAACTCCACGCCGGTCCACAGCCCGGTGACGATGCTCAGCGCCTCGTCGAGCTTGGCCGCCCGGACCGTGGCGCTGCCGTCCTCGCCGAACCGCTCGAAGTCCGCGTCCGGCGGGTAGCCGAGGCCGACGCCGAGGACCAGCCTGCCGCCGGACAGGACGTCCAGCGCGACGGTCTCCCGCGCCACCTTCCACGGTCGGCGCCGGGCGAGCGGGGTGACCATCGGACCGATGCGCAGCCGCTCGGTGCGGGCGGCGACCGCGGCGAGGGTGATCCACGCGTCCCCGATGGGCAGCACCATGCCGAAGTCGGTCAGCAGGTGGTCGGCGACGAAGAAGCCGTCCCACCCGGCCTGTTCGGCCGCCGCGGCCAGGACCGCGACGACGCGCGGGTCGGCGTAGCCGTCGAAGATGGGCACGTTCACGGCGTGGCGCACGATGGCTCCCAGGAGAAGGACGGGACGTCGGCGTCGAGCGCCGAGGCCGGATCGGTGAAGCGCGACAGCGACGGCTCGTCCGGGAGGCCGAGCGAGCGCCAGAGCCGTCCGGCGAAGTCGGGTGTCACGGGGGCGGCGAGGAACGCCAGCCCGCGCAGCCACCAGAGCGAGCCGTCGGCGGGCACGCCGTCGTCCACCCAGGCGTGCACGGCCGCCATGACCGCCTGGAGGTCCTGGTCAGCCGGGTCGAGTGCGCATTCCTGGTCGGACAGCAATCGGTCCAGGCGATCCGCCAGGCGGGACGGCAGCGGCCCCTCGGACGCCCCACCGGTCGCCCGAGCGTGCTCGACGGCGGTGCGCCACCGTCGGCGGAACACCTCGTCGTGATAGTCGGCAAAACCGGTGCGGGAGAAGTCCGTGGTGGACCGGTCGGGGCTGTTCTCCGCCAGGTACGCGCGGATCACGTCACCACCGGTCTCCTGGGCCAGGTCACCGGCCCAGATCACGTGGTCGCGGCTGGTGGAGAACTTGCTCCCGTCCAACGTCATGAAGTGGTTGAGCAGCATGTGGTCCGTCGGCCGCAGGCCGGGAAGTGCCGTGGCGAGGCCGATCCCGCCGAGCAGGAAGGGCAGCGCGTTGTCGTAGCCGAAGCTGGTGACGGTGCGCGGCGGGTGGTCCGGTCCGAGGCCGAGGTCCTCGGCGCCGATCCGGGCGGACAGGGTGAGGAACGCCAGTCCTCCCACCACGTAGGTGAACGCCACCTGGTGCACCGGGCTGCCCTCGACCGGTACCGGGACGCCCCACGTGCCGGGGTGGGTCAACCGGAGTTCCGGTCCCTGCGAACGCAGGTAGGTGCGCACGATCCGCTCGAACGGGCTCGGCACCCCCATGTCCGCCATGCGCCGGACGACCGCGTCGGGGTCGGGCAGCCGCGCGTACAGGCACGGGATCTCGCGCCACTCCGGCGCGCAGTCGTCGAAGCCGCACCGGACGTCGACGACCTGCTCGGGCCGGAAGTGCAGGCCGCACTGCTCGCAGAAGTAGCCCGCCACCGGCCCGGCGCAGTCCGGGCACCGCCCGCGGACGAAACCTCCGGTGGCGAACGCGCCGACGCCCGTGCAGTACGGGAACCGCTCGCGCCGCACGGTCACCAGTCCCAGCGCCCTCAGGTCCCGCAGGATCGCTTCGCACGCCCGGTGGTTGCGGCCGCGCCACGGCGGGTCGAGGAAGTTCATGAACCGGTCGGGGACGATGCCGACGGCGTTGAGGTCGCGCTCGATGAGCGGGTGCCAGTGGTCGACCACCTCGGTGGGGGGCTGGCCCTTCTCCTGACCGCGCAGCAGGACGTAGGAGTCGTAGGGGTCGGTCGAGCCGACCAGCGAGACCCGGCCGCCCATGCGCCTCAGGTGGCGCGCCAGCACGTCGAGTTTCAGCATCGGGCCACCGATGTGGCCGAGGTGCAGCCTGCCGTTGGCTGTGGGGGCGATCGGCAGGAGCACGTGCTCGCGCGGTACCTCGTGGGACCGCCGGATCACGCCTGCCCCTGCCAGTACACCGAGTGCACCACCATGGTTTCCGGTCCGTCGTTGACCAACTGGTGGGTGCGCGGCGGCTCGAACCGGACGGCGTCGCCCTCGCCGAGCCGGATGCCCTCGACGCCGTCGTAGCGCAACTCACCGCTGCCCCTGGCCACGACCCACACCTCGTGCACCGCGTGCGAGTCGATCGGGGTGGCGCACCCCGGCTCCACGGTCAGGCGGGCCACCGTGAAGGGCGCGCCCGTCACGTCGACCTCGTGCCAGCCGATGCCCTCCGGGGCCGCTGGGTCGCTCGTGGAAGACAACAGCGGGTTCACGACAAGGTCGTCCCTTCGTGCCAGGTGATGGTGGGGAATGGGTCGCTCACGTCGTACAGTTCCTTGCCGAGCAGGCTGTTGACGATGACCGCCGAGCGCCACGCGAGCAGGCTCAGGTTGGGGTCGGCGATGCCGTGGCTGTGTCGCGCCATGTTCTGGAGGTGGATCGTCGACTCCTCCGGGCCGTCCCAGTCCAGGGAGAAGTCGGGGCCGACGACCGGGTGCCCGTCCTCGAACCGGATCCGGTCGCGCAGCGGGTCGAGGTACGGCGGCAGGTCGTGGTGGTAGCCGGTGGCGAGCACGACGACGTCGACGACCTCCTCCAGCACCTCCCCCGTGCCCGTGTGGCGCAGCGCCAGCGCCCACCCCGAACTCCGGGGCCGCAGGTCGACCAGCTCGTGCAGGGGGCGAACGGTCGGCTGGCCGGTGCTGTACTGCGACTGGTACATCTCGCGGTAGATCCGCCGCAGCAGGTCGGTGGAGATGCCGTCGCTGGTCAGCCGCTGCTCGGCCAGCAGGCCGCGCCGGGTCGCGGTGTCCAGGCCGTGGAACATGACCGCGTAGTGCGGGGTGAAGAACTCGTTGGCGAACGGCGAGTCGTCCAGCGGCAGCAGGTTCGACCGGCGGGTGACGAACAGGACGTCCCGGCACCGGTGGCCGAGCAGGTCGAGGAAGACCTCGGCGCTGCTCTGGCCGCCACCCACCACGGCCACCCGCTGGTGCGGCAGCGGCCTGCGGTAGGCGTACTCGCTCGCGTGGAACACCGTCGTGCCCAGGTGCGGGGCGGCGCAGTCGGGCACGGTGGGCACGGGACCGGTGCCCAGGACCACTGATCGGGTCCGGTGCGCCTGACCGCCCGCGACGACGCTGAACCCCACGCCGTCGTGGTGGATCTCGTCGACCCGGAGCCCGTACTCGATCGACGGCAACTGCTTGGCCACCCAGCGCAGGTACTGGTCGAACTCGACCCTGCTCGGCCGGTCGTAACCGGCCGCCGTGAAGCGGTAGAACTGCTTGTTCTGGACGAGGAAAGACAGGAACGAGTACGGGCTGGTCGGCAGGACCGGCGTCACCAGGTCTTTGAGGTGGGAGACCTGGAGGCTCGCGTCGGGCAGGAGCAGACCGGGGTGCCAGCTCACCTCCGACCGTTGCTCCAGCAGCCGCAGTCGAGTCGGTTCGGCCGCCAGGAGCGCGGCGAGGCTGAGGTTCGCGGGTCCCGCGCCGACACCGATGACGTCGAACGTCACCGTGCACGTTCCTCTGCCGGGAACCGGTCGAGGGCCAGCGGGGCCAGTGCCGGTGCTCGTGTGGCGGTGCAGATCCAGTCGGCGAGCAGGCTGGCGATGATCGGGCCGTAGGACATGCCGTGCCCGTTGAAGCCGCCGACGGCCCACACGGACTCGTCGACCTCGTCGACCACCGGCAGCTCGTCGGACGTGACGGCCATGGCGCCTGCCCAGCCGCGAACGGCGGGAGTCGGGCCGATCTCGGGGAAGAGCCGGGGCAGAACGGTTTGCAGTGCCTCGTGCACCGCCGGTTGCGGGACCTGCGCGGCCGGGTCCGACGGAGCGGTGGTCACCGCCCGGCAGCCACCGAGGATGATCGTGCCGTCGGGGGTCTGGTGCCAGTACTCCCCGGTCGCCGTCAGCGGTGCCGTCATGCCGAACCGGAAGACCTCCGGCATCGGCCGGGTCGCGATGACCTGCCCCTGCAAGGCCCGGACGACACCGGACAGCCGCGGCACCAACTCGCCGAGCCACGCGTTGGTCGCGATCACGGCGGCGGTCGCGTGCACGGGCCCGCCGCTCGTGTCGATCACGACCCCCGAGCCGGTCGCGCGCACGGAACCGACCCGGACCCCGGTGCGGATGGTGACCCCGAGCCGCCGCGCGGCCGTTCCGATGCCGTCGACGACCGCGACCGAGTTCGTGAGCGCGCCGGGCACCGCCCTCCCGCCGACGATCCGGCGACCGAGCGGGGTCGGGATCAGGTCGGCCAGTTCGCGACGGTCGAGCCACGACTCGTCGAACCCGTCCGCCTGGGACAGGGCGACCTCCTGCCGGCTCTTCAGTGCCTGGTCGTCGGTCAGCGCCAGGTGGACCGAGCCGCGGTCCCGGTGCGCCCCGGCGATGGCCTCGTCCGCGACGATGTCCGCCAGCAGGCGGGCGCCGTCGATCGCCAGTCGCCTGAGAGAACGTGCGACATCGACACCGTGGGTCGCCACCGCGTCCGGGTAGGACCGCGCGGTGGTGGGGAGGACGAAACCGGCGTTGCGGCCGGTCGCACCCGCGGCGATGTACTCGCGTTCGAGCAGCAGCACGCTCTTCCCGCGGCGAGCCAGCCAGTACGCGCAGCAAACTCCCAGCAGGCCGCCTCCGACCACCACCACTTCCGCGTCACCCGGTAAAGCACCGTGCTGACGTGGGATTCGTGAAACATCCCGCTGCCAATAGGATTCGGATTTCATCTCCGCCAGTCTTCCCGTGCCCTAACGCTCCAGTCGACACATTCTGCTGACGACTGGGAAAAGAGGCGGTGCGGTCACCACAATTCCCCAGCGCGAGTATCCGCGCTCGGGCGGTCACCGTTGTCCGATGTCCACCGGCGTCATCGTTTCGCCTGCGGTACGAGCTTCGCTACTGTCCGAAGTGGATGTGGCATTTGTTTGCCCACTTGCCTGACACCCGTTGCCACCGGCCCTCGTCGGGCATCGCCGAAGACAGGCCTGGCGAGGGCCGGTGGCATTTATTCGTCAGCGCTCTCTTCATTGACGAATCGTGTCGCGAAGCGATAAGGGGATTCGGATAGCCGAGGATCACGGCCGTAATCTTCACGGCCGCTTTCCGAGGACCGAGCCCTTTTCAGTCCGCGAAGGCCTCTAGGCGATGCCCGCCGCGATCAGTTGCTGCCAGATCACGCCCTGGTCGACGACCTCGACCTCGAACTTCTCCGCCTTGGTCAGCTTGGCCGCGCCGACACCCTCGCCGGTGATCAGCATGTCCGTGCTCGCCGACACCGAGGACGCCGCAGTGGCACCGGCCTTCTCGCACAAGCGCTGGAACGTCGGCCGCGCGACCTTCTCCCCCGACCGGGGGTCGCTGATCGCGCCGGTGATCACCACCGTCTTGCCCTCCAGCGGCGCTCCGGCCGCGACGACCGGCGGCAGGTCCTCCTCGCGCACGTCCAGCGACACCCCGCGCTCGCGCAGCCGCTCCAACTCCGGCCGCAACCGCGTCAGGTGCTCCACGAGGGACGCGGCGACCTTCGGGCCGATGTCCTCCACCTCCACCAGCCCATCGACGCCCGCGTCGAGGACGTCCTCCAGCGACCCGAAGCCCGAACGGCACAGGCGCGCGGCGGTGCCCTCCGACGCCATCGGGATCGCCAGGCCGATCAACGCCCGCCGCAGGCCGACCTGACGGCTGGTGTCGATCGACTCGATCATGCGGGTCGCGGAGACCTCGCCGATGCGGTCGAACTCCAGCAGCCGTTCCTTGGTCAGGGTGTAGAAGTCCGACGGGTTCTCAAGGATCCCGGCCTCGGCGAGCCGTTCGATCCACACCCCGCCGACGGCCTCGATGTCCGCCGCCGCACGCGAGGCCCAGTGGATCAGGCGGCGGACGGTCTGGGCGGGGCAGGCCACGTTGGTGCAGAACAGTTCCCGGCTGTTGCCCTGTTCGGTCAGCGGCTGCGCGCACGACGGGCACTCGCTCGGCGGGACGATCTCGCGTTCCGCACCCGTGCGCTGCGCGGCGTCGAGCACGCCGGCGACGAACGGGATCACGTCGCCCGCGCGGCGCACGAGCACCGTGTCGCCGATGCGGATGCCGCGGGCGCGGATGACCTCCTGGTTGGCCAGGGTCGCGCGGGTGACGGTGGTGCCGCCGACGAACACCGGTTCCAGCCAGGCGACCGGGGCGATCTTGCCGGTTTTGCCGACGTCCCAGACGACGTCCGCGAGCACGGTGGTCTTCTCCTCGGCGGCGAACTTGAACGCCAGCGCGCCGCGCGGGGAGTTGGAGCGGGTGCCGGCGGCGGCGTAGGCGGTGCGGTCGGCCAGGCGCAGCACGGCGCCGTCCAGGTCGTAGTCCAGGTCGTTGCGCTGCGCCTCGATGGCGCTGATGACCTCCTGCGCGGCCTCGGCGTCGTCGCAGTGGCGCATGTCCGCGACGGCGAAGCCGAGCGTGGTCAACGCGACGTGCAGGTCGGTCTCGGCGGCGTCGGGCTCGGTGGTCAGGTCGAAGGCGAAGAACTGCTGGCGGCGTTCGGAGACGGTGGCCGGGTCCTTGGCGCGCAGGGTGCCCGCGGCGGCGTTGCGGGGGTTGATCAGCGGCTTGTCCGGGTGCGCGGCGTTGTAGGCGGCGAAGGTGGAGCGCAGCATCACGGCCTCACCGCGCACCTCGACCCGGCCGGGCGCGTCGACCCGTGCGGGAACGCCGTCGGTCAGGGCTTTGACCAGCGGGGTCACGTCGTCGCCGGTGGTGCCGTCACCGCGGGTGACCGCGCGGGCCAGGCGCCCGTTCTCGTAGACCAGCGCGAGGGACAGGCCGTCGAGCTTGGGCATGACCACGACCGGCTGGCCGGGGAAGCGGGCGAAGAAGGCGGTGACCTGTTCGGGTTTGGTGGCCTTCTCCAGCGACAGCATCGGCCGGGAGTGCCGGACGGGCGCGTGCAGCACCGTCGGGGCGCCGACCTGCTCCAGCGGGTTCGGGTCGGGCGCCAGGTCGGGGTTGGCCTCGATCAGGCCGCGCAGTTCGTCCTCGACCTCGTCGTACTCGGCGTCGGCCACCTGCGGCGAGCCGCGGTAGTAGGCGTCGCGCAGCACGACGATCCGGTCGGCGAGTTCCTGGATGCGATCCCGAGCGTTCACGGTCCACAAGTTACCTGCGACCGCCGGATTGCGGACCCTGCCGCACCGATCGGGTCAGAGGTCGAAGTGCGCGGCGGCCGTCGCGGTGCCACCGTCGGCCAGCACCCGGCGGAGGAAGTCGCGGTACGCCAGCACGTCGCGCGCCGCCTCCTCGAACCACGCCCACGGGTCCGCACCGCCGCGAGGACGGCGGCTACGCTGACCTCGGCACCACGTCGATCGAGCCCCCCGCTCTCGGCGGTCCGGCCGCCACTCCCCCTCGTCGCACGGAGGAACCCGCCATGCCCAAGTACGTCCTGACCGGCACGCCCGGCGCCGGGAAGACCGCCGTCCTGCGGCTGCTGGAGACCAGGGGCCACGTCGTCGTGGAGGAGGCCGCGACGGACACCATCGCGCTGGACCACGCCCTCGGCCACCGGGAACCGCAGCACGACAACGCCTTCATCGACCGGATCGTGACGCTCCAGCGGTCGCGGGAGCGACTCGCCGGGGCGTCCACCGCCTTCTTCGACCGCTCGCCGGTGTGCACGCTGGCGCTGAGCCGCTACCTCGGGCTCACGACCTCGCCGCTGCTCGCGCGCGAGGTCGACCGGGTCTTGGCGGAGCGCGTCTACTCCACGACGGTCTTCCTGGTCCGCAACCAGGGTTTCGTCCAGCCCACCGCCGCCAGGAGGATCGGCTTCGCGGACTCGCTCGACTTCGAGCGGGTCCACGAGCGGACCTACCGCGAGCTCGGGTTCGAGCTCGTCGAGGTGCCCGCCGGTCCGCTGACCGAGCGCGTGGCGCTGGTCGAGCGGACCGTCGGGCGCCTCCCTACCCCACCGTGAACGTCACCGTGAGGAAGTCCCCGTTCCGCACGACCGCGCGGGCGGGCTCGTTGTTCAGCTCCACCGTGCGGATCCCCGGCGCGTACACGGACATCGTGACGCGGCCGGTGCCGACCTCCGGCCCGCCGCCGACCCGATCCGCCGTGCGGTGCACCGCGAGCCGCAACGTGGTCCCGTCGTAGACGGCCGAGGCGTTGCGCAGGACCTTCGGCGCGCCACCGCCGGTCACCCTGATCCACTCGCGGCCGTCCACCGCGACCGACGACCGGTCGAGCAGGTCGACGCTGACCGGTTTGCCGCCCGCGCGCCGGACCAGCGCGTAGCCGCCGTCGAACAGCACGTCGTCGCGCCGGTCGCCGGTCAGGTCGACGCGGACGTGGCCCTGCGCGACATGGGTCGCGGCGGTCACGGCGCCGGGGGCCGCCGCCGAGCGGGTCTCCAGCAGGGTGGTGAACCTGGTGGCGGCCAAGCCGTCGCGGCGGGCCAGCACGAACGGGATCCGCTTGCCGTCGGTGGCCACTCCGGGGCCGGTGGTCCGCACCACGGAGGTCGCGACCGGTTCCAGGGCCCGCGCCTCCAGCACGGCGTTCGGGGTCGTCCACCGCGCCGACCAGTCACCGGTCCCGGCCCGGCCCTCCGCCACGACGCGCAGTTCGTCGTAGCCGAAGTCCTTGTCGTTCGGGTCCAGGACGCAGTCCTCGCCGCAGCTCGGCGCGCCCATCACCGGGCCCTGCACGGCGAGTTCGCCGAGGCCGTGCCACGACTGGTCGAAGCGGTGCGGGGTCGTGCCGGTCGCGTCGAACACGTCCACCGCGTACTCGTCGGTCATCAGCTCGGCCCGCCGCAGCGACACGTCGGGGATGCTCGCGTAGGGCTTGTCCGCCTTGGCGTCCACCACCTTCAGCCGCGGCGTGGTGCCGAAGAACGCCAGTGCGCCGCGGACGTTGCGGTCCTGGCTGCGGCCGTCCACGACGACCGTGTTGTGCGACACCGATTCCCGGTACCAGTTGTCGGTGAGGTCGCGGTTGTCCGCGCCGTAGATCTGCCCGAGGTCGGTGGACTGGTTACCGCCTCCGCCGACGATGTCGAGGTGCAGCTTGTCCGCGTGGCCGTGGGTACCGCCCGCGACGCCGTGGTCGAGCCGGAGCGCGTTGGCCTGGAAGGGGTCCACGGCGCCGGAGAACCGCAGCACGACGTCGTCGAACAGGGCGAGGCCGAGCGCGTTCTCCACCACCAGCGAGACCCGTGCCGCGATGGCGTCCTTCGGCACATCGGCCGACAGCGTCCGCGAACGCCACCCGAGCGGGTCGCGGAACGCGGTGCTCACGGGGGTCATCACGCCGGACGGGGTCACGAACGACAGCTCGACCCGTGCGCCGCCCTGGTCCCGCAGCGGGATCAGCGGGGACAGCGTGCGCGCGTCGAGCCGCACGGACGTGACGTTCCCGCCGCTCACGGGGACGTCGGTCGTCCACCCACTGCGGTCCGGCCCGCCGACCACCTTCGCCGCCGCCGAGCCGCGCTCACCGAACGGGGCGACCTCGGCCCGCCCTTCGGCGCGCCACCCGGTCGAGCCGTCCTCGAACCCGCCGTTGCGCGCGAGGTCGTCGACGAACAGGTCGACGTCGTCCACGGCCAGCGTGCCGCGCACCGCGATCCGCACGGCACGGGCCGACGCGGGCACGTCGAGCCCCAACTCCTTCGAGGTCCACGAGGTGACGCCCTGCACCGGCAGCGTCGCGGTGCGGACGTCCCGACCTGCGGCGTCCAGGAACGTGACGTCGATCCTCCCGGTACCCGTCGAGCGCACCACCGCCTGCAACCCCAGGTGCGCGACGCGCGTGCCGTCGAGCGGGAACTCCTGCTCGGCACGACCGCCGGTGACGGACAGGGAGCGTTTGCCCGCGAAGGCCCCGCGGTCGGCCCAGGAGGCGCCGTCGAGCCTCCAGAACGACGGCGCGGCGGCGTTGGACACCGACGCCTCCTCCAGGCCGCCGTTCGGCACGAGGTTGGGTGAGTCCGACGAGCGCAGCACGGTCTCGCCCAGTCCGTCGAAGGTGGCGCTGGTCTGCCGGGGGCCGCTGAAGCCGGGGATGGCGTCGGCCCCGTAGCGCAGCGCCCACCGGTCCGTCCTCGGGCGGGCGAGGTTCCGGTAGGCCAGTGAGAGCCCCGTGGCGAAGTCGCGCGAGCCGTACTCGGCGTAGGCCCACTCGGCCATGGCGGTGAAGCTCGGCCCGAAGCGCCTCCCCCACGTGCCGCCGTCACCCGCGGCCGGGATCGTCAGGTCGGGTTGCAGGTAGGGCAGCAGGGTCGTGTGCATCGACCGGAACCGCTCGTCGCCGACGTAGTCGCGCTCGCCCGCGTTGCGCGCGGAGATCGCGAGCTGCGTCAACGCCTGCACCGCGTACACGTGGTAGCTCGCGGCGCCCTCCCACCACCAGCCGTCGGCCAGGCGGGCCTTGTCCAGCAAGAACTCCGCGCCCATCTGCGGGTCGTCGAGCGCCCACTTCCGCAGACCCGCGTCGTCGACGGCGGTCCCGACCCCGTGCACGGCGGCGACCGTCCACGCCTGGAAGTTCGACGTCACCGTGGGGTAGGCGATCACCAGTTCCGCCAACGGTTTCAGCAGGTTGTGCTCCACGTCGACGCGGTCCGCCTCGGACAGCGCGTCGCGCACCAGGTCGTAGGCGTCGACCAGGCCAATGGCGGCCACCGCCTCGTCCAGCGACTGGTAGTGCACCCGCCCGTAGAGCACGCTCATCGGGACGGACAGGAACCGCTCGGCGTAGTAGACGAGGATGTCGCGGGCCTTCACGGCGTACCGGGCGTCGCCGGTGACCCGGTAGGCGAGCCCGAGGTCGGCCGCGGCCTGCGCGGCGTTGTTGTGCCAGATCTCCACCCACGCGGCGTCCAGCAGCGGCCCGGTGTGGGTCGAACCGTCGATCGGGCAGCGGTGCAGCGTCGGCGAGCGGTAGTCGAACTCCAGCGAGGTGTTGGTGCCGGGGCACTTGAAGTTGCCGCTCCACCCACCGTGGTCGACGGGCTGGTCGAGCGGGCGGTCCAGCCACGCGTCGGCCTCGGCCTTCACGGTGGTGTCGAACGCCTTGGCCGCCCAGTCCTGGCCCGCGATCCGCCGCTTGAGCACGTCGAGCTGGGCGGGGGTGGTGTAGGTGCGGGGCGGGCCGGTGGACGCCGTCGCCTTCTCGACGCGGAACGTGGCGGGCTGCGCGAGCGCCGCGTCACCGGCCGGGGTGGCGGTCAGCACGGCGCTCCCGCCCGCGGGCACGGCCACCCTTACGGTCGCGGACTGCCCTGGCCGCAACAGCGGCGTCGCGGCGGGCGTCACCGTGCCGGGGCCGTCCAAGGCGAGCTGGAGCACGTCGGCCACGGCCCGGCGGTTGGTGACGGTGGTGAGGAACGTGGCCGACGTGCCGTCCGCGGCCTTCCTGGTCTCCGCGTCCGGCGCGATCCACGGCGACTCCGGGGTGACCCGGACGTCGTCCACCCACGCGGTGCCGGTGGCGTTCTGGATCGCCGGGATGATCTGGAGCTTGGTCATCAGCGGTGGCACGCGGAACGACCCGGAGATCGTGGTCCAGTCTCGCGAGCCGGTGAGCACGCCGTTGAGCAGGCCGGACGCGGAGTAGACGCTCGCGCCCGCCGCGTCGGTGTAGAGGAACCCGATCGACACCCGCAGGCCGCCGGGGAAATCGGTGTAGTCGGCGGTCTCGACCCGGTCGAGCCTCACCTTCGCCGAGACGTGCACGAGCGGCCAGGTCTTCTGGTCCAGCGGGACCGTGACGAAGCCGCCGATCTTGCGGGTGGGCGAGGCGTCGATGCGCAGCGACCTGGTGCCGTGGGACGCGGTGGTCGGGTCGACCCGGTAGGTGTCGCTCAGGTACGGGGTGCACCAGGCCGGTGCGGGGCAGGTGTCGGTCGAGGGCGTGGTGAGCTCGAAGCTGGGGTTGGCGACCAGGTTCACCCACGACGCCGGGGTGACCGACAGGTCGTCGAACCGGGCGGTGCCCGTGGCGCGGTCGAGCGCGACCGACAGGAACGCCGACACCGTCCCGGCGGGAACGGTGTGCACGTCGGACCGCTCGGTCCAGTCCTGCGTGCCGGTGAGGGAGACGCCCTTCCAGGTGCGCTTGCCGGTGGCGTCGACGAACGCGACGCTGATCTTCGCGGCGTTGTCGGCGGTGGCGCCCGGCACGACGCCGTCGAGCTTGACGAAGCCCCCGATCCGCACCGAGGCGACCCGGCGGGCGTCGACGGCGAACGACGCCGAGGTCGCGCCCTCCCAGGACGTTCCGGTGGCCGAGGTGACGGCGAGGGACGCCGTTCCGCCGTGGCCGCCCTGGTCCCGTCTCGCCGCGCCGGAGAGCGTCCACGCGGAGGTGGTGTTCTCGAAGCCGCCGTCGCGCAGCGACTCGTGCGCGACGGGGCCGTCCGCGGCGGGTGGGCCGGGTTCGGCCGACACGGCCGGGGTGGACGCGGCCACGGCCACCGCGGTGGCGGCCACGACGACGAACGCTTGCAGCACCGCGATCGGTCTTCTCATCGGATTCCTCCAGGAAATCCCGCAGTCATTCCCTTTGAGGGAACGAATTCCACGGTCCCAACACCTTGCCGAGATCCTGCGACACGACGAATGTCCAGTCAACAGCGGGTTTTTCCGCGAGCGTCCACACGGGAATCAATGAGGAATGACTTCACCTGCCGTTGACCCGCCGTCGCGACACTGGCGATACTGCTTGCCCAAGTGGTGTAGACCACATCACCTCCCGTCCGCCCGCGGGTCCGACACCAGTGGAGGAGAACCATGAGAACCCTGCCGATGCTCGTGCTGTCCGCTTGCGCGGCCCTGGTCGCCACCACCATCGCCGCCCCTGCCGCGATGGCAGCTTCGCTGAACAACACCTTCGAACGCCCGACCGCCGGTTCCTCCTACCCCCGAGCCCAGTGGGGCACCGACGGGTGGAGCGCGCCGTGGGACCTCGGTCTCGACAACCGCACGCTGATCGACTCCAGCGTCAAGCGCAGCGGCTCCAAGTCGTTGCGGGTGACCTACCCGGCCCGGCAGATCGGGCCGGAGAACTCCGGCGCCTCGGCGCCGTTCGCCATCCCCAGGGCGCGGGAGTACTACGTCGCGCAGTGGGTCCGGTTCAGCCCGGACTTCAGTTGGGGGACGACCCAGTTCGCGGGCAAGATCGGGATCGGTCTCGGCGCGGGCGCGTCGTGCTCCGGTGGCGTCCCCTGCGACGGCTACAACGGCTTCACGTCGCGCTTCATCTGGCGCAGCGGCGGCAAAGCCGCGATCTACTACTACAGCATGGACCACGCCGGTCAGTACGGCGACTACCGCGACCTCAGCGTGGGCGGCTCCACCGTCTACTACCCGCGCGGGCAGTGGGTGGAGATCGTCCAGCGGGTGCGGGTCAACACCGTCACCAACGGCAACGCCAACCCCGACGGTGAGATCCAGGTCTGGTACAACGGCCAGTCCGCGGCCCTCATCTCCGGGCTCAAGTTCGTCCGCAACGGCGACCTGATCGACCGCGCCTACCTGTCGTCGTTCCACGGCGGGGCCGACACGACGTTCGCCCCGACCAACACCTCCTACATCTGGTACGACGACCTGAGGGTCAACACCAGTCCCGTCTAGGCGATCCACAGGTCCCGTCCACCCAACCGGGTGGGCGGGACCCGTGCGGTCAGGGCGTCACCGCCTGCCGGGGGACGTCCACCGGGTGGCCGCGGTCGGCGGCCTCGTAGACCGCGAGCGCCGCGGACACCACGGACCGGCCGTAGGCGCCGCCGACGTGCTCGCCCGCCCGGCCGGTCGCGACGGCGACGAACCCGTCCAGTTGGGTGCGGAACGCCGACCGCAGGTGCTCGGGGCTCGCGGGCACCAGCGTGGTCACCGCGCCGTCGCGCAGGAGCAGGAGGCCGTCGGCGGCCGACACCCGCAGCGTCACCTCCGGCATCACGACGTCGGTCTCGTCGACGTACGGCACGCCCCGGCTGGTCAGCACGACGCTCGCCGCGACGCCGTTGGCGAGTTCCACCAGCGCCAGCGAGTCCGTCTCGACGTCCATGCCCTCGCGGCCCCGCACGACGCTGCTGACGCGCTGGATCTCACCGCCGCCGAACCACTGGATGCGGTCCAGGCCGTGGGTGCCGACGTTGAGGACGATGCCGCCGCCCGCGAGGACGGCGTCGAAGAACCACGCGGGCCGCGAGTCGCGGTCGTAGTGGGCGGACCGGCGGTGCGCGATCAGCAGCGGCGCCCCGAACTCGCCGGAGGCGATGAGCCGCCGGGCCTCGCGCGCCACCGGGTCGAAGTGGATCACGTGCGCGACCGCGAGCAGCGTGCCCGCCTCCTCGCAGGCCTCGATCATCCGCGAGCAGTCCTCGACGGTGGTCGCCATCGGCTTCTCCACCAGGACGTGCAGCCCGGCCCGCGCGGCGTCGACGACCTGCTGGGCGTGCAGGGCGTGCGGGGTCGTGACGATCACCGCGTCCAGCCCGGCTTCGGCGATCATCCGCCGGTGGTCGGTGTGCACCGCGACACCGGGCCCCGCCAGCACCTCGGCCGCCTCCCGGCGCACGTCGCAGATGGCGGCGATCTCGTAGGAGTCGGCACCGGCGGCGGCCGTCACGTGCAGCGCCCCGACAGCTCCGGCGCCCAGCAGCCCGATCCGGAATGAGGTCATGCGTCAGTTCCTGCTCTCTCGTCGCGATGGCGTCAGGCCGAGGCGGTCAGCGCGGGTTCCGCGAGCCGGGCGCCGCAGGACGCCCGGATCACGAGGCGCGGCTGGATCAGCACCTGCTGCGAGGGGACGTTCGGGCCGCCCTCGACGCGGTGCAGCAGCAGTTGCGCGGCGAGCGCGCCGACCTCGGTCTTGGGCGGGGAGACCGCGGTGAGCGGCACGTCCCCGACCTCGGCGACCTCGTCGTCGTAGGCGACCACGGCGAGGTCGCCGGGCACCGACAGCCCGAGCCTGCGCACGGCCACCACGAGCGCGGCGGCGTCGCGGTCGCCGTGGCAGAACACCGCGGTGACGCCCGCGGTCGCGCACTGGCGCGCGTAGGCGGTGATCTCCTGGGGCTGCCACAGGAGCCTGCGGGAGCGCACGCGGGGGTCGACGTCGACCTCCAGCAGCGCGGTGGCCTTCTCGAACCCGTCCGCGACCTGGTCGGCCGTGCCGGTGTTGACCCGGCCGAGGAACCCGATCCGTTGGTGGCCGAGGTCCCGCAGGTGGCGAACCGCCTTGCACACGCCGCCCGCGTGGTCCGCGCCGACGAACGTCGTCGGGTCGTCCGGCTCCGGCGAGGGCGGGCGGCGTTCCGCGAGCACGTACGGCACCGGCAGGTCGCGCAGACCGTCCACGTAGGACTGGGGGTCGTCCATCAGGTGCAGGCTGGGCACCAGGACCAGGCCTTGCACGCCGGTGTCGAGCATCCCGCGCAGCTCGTCGCGCTCCACGTCGAGGTCGTACTTCGAGCACACGAGCACCACGCCGAACCCGGCACCGCGCAGCACGCGCTGCAAGCCGTCGATGACGCGCGGGTAGTAGTAGGTGGTCGACGGGACCAGCACGCCCACCAGCCGTCGTCCGGGGGCGGTGGGAGCGGGTTCGGGGCACACGAACGTACCGGCGCCCTGGCGGCGCAGCACGACCTGCTCGCGCACGAGCTGGCCCACCGCTCGGCGGATCGTGTTGATGCTGACCGACAGGGTGTTCGCGAGTTCCCGTTCGACGGGCAACTGGTCCCCCGGCGCCCAGGACCCCTCGGCGATGTCCTGGCGCAGACGGTCAGCGGCCCATTGCCATTTCGGGCGGGCGGAATGAAGGAATGAATCCTCCGATTCAGCTGCTGTCATGCTGGGAAGAATGACCTATTCCTGCCCTTGCCGCAAGAGGTGACCTGTGATTTCGTGGTTCCGATCGACAAAGTTGCAGAAATTCATTCCTTCCAAAGAATGAATTCGACATTCCGGAGAGTGCGCCGCGATGGGCGAAGAAGAACTGGACGAAGAACTCGGCAGGCCGAGTCCCGCGCTCGTCGGGGAGGCGGCGGGGTGGGCCGGTGACGTCGTCGTACTCGGGGCGGGCGGCAAGACCGGGTCGGGCATCGCGGGCATGGCCCGGCGCGCGCTCGACGAGGCGGGCCGGGCTGATGTGCGGGTGCGGGCGGTGTCGCGCTGGTCCGACCCGGACAGCCGCGACCGGGTCGCCGCTCGCGGGGTGGAGGTCGTCGCGGCCGACCTCGCGGACCCGGCCGCGGTGGCGGGACTGCCCGACGCCGAGGTCGTGGTCTTCCTGGTGGGCGCCAAGTTCGGCACCGCGGACGCGCCCGAACAGGCGTGGATGACGAACGCGGTGCTGCCCGCGTACATCGCCGAGCGCTACCCGCGGGCCCGGATCGTCGCCCTGTCGACCGGCAACGTCTACGGGATGACCGAGCCGGTCGGCGGCGGCAGCGTGGAGACCGACGAGCCACGACCCGAGGGGAACTACGCGATCACCTGTCTGGGCCGCGAGCAGGTGTTCACCCACGCGGCGCGGACCAGGGGCACGCCGGTCGCGCTGGTCCGGCTCAACTACGCGTGCGAGCCGCGCTACGGCGTGATCGCGGACCTGGCGCGGCGCGTGCTCGACGGCGAGCCGGTCGACCTCGGGACCGGCGCGGTCAACGTGGTGTGGCAGCGGTACGCCAACGAGGTCGTGCTGCGGTGCGTCGCGCGTGCCTCCGACGCGCCGTTCGTGCTCAACCTGACCGGCCCGGAAACGGCGTCGGTGCGGTCGATCGCGACGCGGCTCGCGGACCGGCTCGGCGCAGAGGCCGCGTTCACCGGTTCCCTGCCCGGTACGAGCCTGCTCAGCGACGCGTCGCTGTGCCACGGGCTCTTCGGCTACCCGGACCGCACGCTCGACGGCCTGATCGACCTCCAGGTCGAGTGGCTGCGCGCGGGCGGGCACCTGTGGGACAAGCCCACGAAGTTCGAGCGAAGGGACGGGCGGTTCTGATGGACGCCACCAGGACCGCGCTGCTGCGCCGGGGCACGGTGATCCCGGCGCACCCGCTGGCGCTCACCGCCGACCGGACGCTCGACGAACGCCGTCAACGCGCGCTCACCCGGTACTACCTCGACGCGGGCGCGGGTGGTCTGGCCGTCGGAGTGCACACGACCCAGTTCGAGATCCGCGAGCACGGCCTCTACCGGCCCGTGCTGGAACTGGCGGCCGAGGAGTTCGACGACCGGCCGTTCCTGCGCGTCGCCGGGGTGGCCGGGCCCGCACACCAGGCCGTGCGGGAGGCCGAGGTCGCGCGGGAACTGGGGTACGACGCCGTGCTCGTCTCCCCCGGTGGCCTGCCCGACGCGTCCCCGGCCGACCTGCTCGACCGGAGCGCGGCGATCGGCGAGGTGCTGCCGGTGATCGGCTTCTACCTCCAGGAGGCGGTCGGCGGCCGGTACCTGCCGCGCGACTACTGGCGGCGGCTCGCCGACCAGGAGTCGACGGTCGCGGTCAAGGCCGCGCCGTTCGACCGGTACCGCACGCTGGAACTCGTCCAGGGCGTCGTCGACTCCGACCGCGGCGCGGACGTTGCGCTGTACACGGGAAACGACGACAACATCGTCGGCGACCTCCTCACGCCGTTCCACGTGGGCGGCGAGGTGCGCCGGTTCGTCGGCGGGCTGCTCGGCCACTGGGCCGTGTGGACCCGCACGGCGGTGCGGCTGCTGGACGACGTCCACGCGGCGTGGGACGGCGACGTCGAGGCACGGCGGCGCGCGGAGGCGTGGACGGCGATGTGCGTCGACGCCAACGCGGCGGTGTTCGACGTGCGCCACGGGTTCGCGGGCGTGATCGCCGGGGTGCACGAGGTGTTGCGGCGTCAGGGCTTGCTGGCAGGCACCTGGTGCCTGGGCCCCGCGGAGGCCCTGTCACCCGGCCAGGCCGACGAGCTGACCCGCGTGCACGGCGAGTACCCGTACCTGCGCGAGGAGGACGACTTCGTCGCCGCGGGACTCGCGCGCTGGCTGACGTGACGCGGTGTGGGCACCCGTCCGCCCACGGGTGCCCACACCTCGGCGGCCGGCACACGTGGTGCCCGCCCTGGCCGGGACGAAGGGCGCGACGCCCCGGCCAGGTCTCTACTTCACCGCCCCCGCGGTGGCCCCCGCCTGGATGTAGCGCTGGAAGCACACGTAGGCGAGCAGCACGGGGAGCATGGCGATGGTCAGCCCGGCGAACAGGCCGCTCCAGTCGCTCTGGTAGCCCTGGCTCGTCGACAGCGCCGCCAACCCCTGCGCCAGCACGTAGTCCTCCGGGTCGGGGTTGAGCACCAGCGGCAGCAGGTACTGGTTCCACAGCCCGAGGAAGTTGAAGATCGCGACCGACACCAGGCCGGGCCTCGCCATCGGCAGCATCACCCGGAAGAAGACCCCCCAGTGCGTGCAGCCGTCGATGAACGCCGCCTCGGCCACCGCGCTCGGCAGCGACCGGAAGAACGCGTGCAGGAAGAAGACGGTGAACGGGGTCGCGAACGTCGCGTACACCAGGATCAGGCCGAGCTTGGTGCCCAGCAGCCCCATCTGCTCCACGGTGAAGAAGAGCGGGACGAGCGCCAGGAACGTGGGGAAGAACTGCGAGGTGACGAACAGGTAGTAGACGGCCCTGTTGCCGGGGAACCGGTACCGGGCCAGCGCGTACGCCGCCAGCCCGCCGAACAGCATCGTCAGCACCAGCGCGCCGCCGACGACGATCACCGAGTTCAGGAAGTACTGGCCGATCGAGGCCTGGCTCCACGCGCGGGAGAAGTTGTCCCACCTCGGTTCCGCGGGCAGCGTCCACGGGCTGGTGAGGATCTCGCTGTCGGACTTGAACGAGCTCGTCACCGCCCACAGCAGCGGGAAGGCGGTGACGACCGCCCAGAAGGCCAGCGCCAGGTGCAGCGGGAACCGCCTCATGCCAACTCCGTCCGGTCCTTGCCGCCGCTGCCGCGCAACGCGATCAGCGCGAACACCAGCGTGCCGAAGAACAGCGCCACGCCCATCGCGGACGCGTAGCCGAACTTCCCGTACTCGAACGCGGTCCGGTACAGCGACAGGCCCATCACCTCGGTGGAGCCGTCCGGCCCGCCTGGTCCGACGGTCATGATCTGCACCAGCGCGAACGCGTCCAGCGCCGCCATGCCCAGGTAGACGAACGCGACCTGGACGTTGTCCCGCAGCAGTGGCAGGGTGATCCGCCAGAACGTGGTCCAGCCGTTCGCCCCGTCGATCAGCGCGGCCTCGTAGATCTCCTTGGGCACGCCGTCGATCGCGGCGCTGAAGAGCACCAGGTAGAACCCGACGCCGGACCAGATCATCACCGCCATCACGGCGAACAGCGCGAGTCCCGGTTCGGCGAGCCAGCTCCGGGCTAGGCCGCCGAGGCCGACCGCCCGCAGCACGCCGTTGATCAGCCCGTTGTTCGGGTTGTACGCGAAGCCCCACAGGACCGCCACGATCGCGACCGACAGGAGCTGCGGGAAGAAGAACACGATCCGGTAGAACCGCGCGCCGCGCACACCGCCGCGGCCGGTGCGGGAGCCGCGCTGGATCATCGTCGCGAGGAATAGGCCGATACCGATCGTCGCAGCGGGCATCAGCAGCAACAGCAGCAGGTTGTTCCGGATCGAGGCGAGGAACAGCGAGTCGCCCGCGAGGCGGCCGAAGTTGGCCAGCCCGACGAAGTTCGCCGTGCCCGCGACGCCGTTCCAGTCGGTCAGCGAGAGGTAGAACGCCTGCGCGTAGGGCGACACGACGAAGACGACGTGCATCACCAGCGCGGGCAGCAGGGCGCCGATGACGAAACCGTAGCCGCGGTTGAGCTTCCGGCGGCGCTTCGGCTTCACCGGCGGCGGGGCGGGCGGGTCCGTCCGCTCCACCCGCGGGGTCAGCACGGCCCTGCTCATCGGCGCTCGTACTTCTTGACGCTGGAGTCGGCGGCGACGTCGTCGGCCGCCTTCTGGACCCGGTCGACCCACTCCGCGGGCGTGATGCGGAGGCTGACCAGCTCGCCGACGCCGTCGTCGACGGCCTTGGTCAGCGTCGGGTACCAGGTGCGGTGCCGGTAGTTGATCATGTCGGTGCCCGCGGCCTTGACCGCCTCGGTCACCGAGGTGAGCGCGGGCGAGAGCGTCAGGCCGTCGGTGGCGCCGGACACCGACGGCATCGTGCCCACGGCCTTCGCGAACTCGTTCATCGCCTTGCGGGAGAACAGCATCCGCAGGAAGTCCAGGCCACCGGGCACGTTCTTGGCCTGGCTGGGCACGAGGTAGGCCTCGCTGCTGGCGGCGTGGATGGCGTTGCTTCCCAGCTTGTCCGAAGAGGACAGTGACGGCACGGCGCCCATGACCATGTCGAACCCGGCGGGCGTCACGCTCTTCTGCTCGCTCTCCAGCCACGAGCCGCTCGGGATGATCGCCGCCTTGCCCTGGCACCACGCCCCCTGGGCCTCGGTGTGCGAGAGCGCTTCCGAGCCGGGCATGACGTACCCCTTGGCGGACAGTTCGGCGATGGCCTCGGCAGCGGCCTTCACCGACTCGTGCCGCCAGGCGTTCGGTTCCAGGTTGTCGATCGACCTGAGCAGGTCGACACCACCGCCCCTGGCGGCCATGACGAGCAGCGGGTCGGCCACGTACTCGGGGAACTTGCCCTGGTAGGTCCACGGCGCGACACCGGACTTCTTGATCTCCTCGCACAGCGCGAGCATCTCCGGCCAGGTCGACGGCCACCGCCAGCCGTTCTTCTCGAACAGCGGCTTGGAGTACCAGAGCCCCCAGGCGGTGTAGACGTAGTTGAGGCGCACGAACGACCCGTCGTAGGTGCCGTCCTCGACCACGCCGGGCAGCAGGGTGTCCCGCACCTTGACGTTGGGGTCGTCCCACGACGGCGCGTCGAGCAGGCTGTCCAGCACCTCCAACTGCTTGGACTGGTTCAGCGCGGCGATGTCGAGCCTGCCCGCGCCAGTGTTGTTGACGACGTCCGGCGGGTTGCCCGCGACGAACCGCGGCCGCAGCGTGTCGCCGACCTTCTGGATGCCCTTGTGGTCGATCACCGCGCCGGAGAACCGACTCTTGTAACCGTTCTCCGCGGCGATCACGTAGTCGTCGCCGTAGGCGCCCTTGAAGACGACGACCTCCAGGGGCGCGTCGGCCTGCACGCCGAACGGGTTGGCGGCGCTCCGGTCGCCACCGCCTGCCGACGAGGACCCGCCCCCGGATCCGCTGGTCACGCAGGCCGCGAGGCCGGGCAAGGACACGCCGAGCACGGCGGCCGCGCGCAGCACCGCGCGCCGCGAGATCTCGTTGGAGGGCATGGCGGTATCCGTTCTCGTTGACGGGTAGGGGTTTCTCAGGCGAGCGCGACCCAGCCGCAGCC
The DNA here is from genome assembly GCF_025061645.1 of Umezawaea endophytica. Classification (GTDB taxonomy): domain Bacteria; phylum Actinomycetota; class Actinomycetes; order Mycobacteriales; family Pseudonocardiaceae; genus Umezawaea; species Umezawaea endophytica. The sequence continues at coordinate 76,655 of NZ_JANYMP010000005.1, forward strand.
CTGCCGCCAGTGGCGGCCCGCCCGCAGGTGGGTGACGATGGCGCGCTGCAACGTGGTGTCCTGGGGCAGTCGGGCGAGGTCGCCCGTGCCCGGCGGCAGGTGGAAGACGAATTCGAGGACGTCGCTGTCGCACGCCGGTTCCGGGCCGAACAGCTCGAACCTCCGCTGGAACCGGACGATGTTCGAGTCGGCGGGCAGGACGTCGGCGAGTTGCCGGTCGAGCAACCAGGACCGGCAGGTCGCGTGGTCGTAGCGCTCGTCGGGGAAGTGCTCGGCGAAGAACGGCCGGGCGAGCCGGAACGACTCGTCGCACAGGTCGGGGGTCATCGGCCCGTCGCCGGGGATGTGCACCTCCAGCACCGGGGTGCCCTGCTTCGGCCCGGTGCCACCGGCTTCGGCGTGGTACTGCTCGACGGCGAGCGCCGCGCGGTCGAACTGGAGCCTGCCGAGCCGGAACAGGGTGGCGCGGAAGTGCCGGACGAGCCAGGTCTGCCGGTCCAGTCCACCGACGCCGTAGTACTCGCGGTAGCTCGCCACCTTGGCGCCGACGTCCCGCGCGGTCGCGACCGTGACGTCGTACGGCACGCGCAGCGCGCGGTGCCGTGCCAGCAGACCGGGCAGTGCCAGCAGGTAGAGGTGCACGTAGAAGTAGCGGCCCGCCGCGCCGAGCGACGCGGGCGCGTTCGGCCAGACGACGGCGCGGCTGGGGACGGCGTCCGCGTGCAGGACCTGATGGCAGCGCACGAGCGCGGCCCACAGCTCCGGGGTTCCGCTCGGCGTGGGCAGGGTCGCGAGGACGTCCGCCCGGTCGACCTCGGGCACGTCCAGCAGCGCCAGCCGCCGCCGCGCCTCCTCGGCCCCGACTGGCTCCGGATCCGCCACGTCGGCGGCGGGCGGCTGCCCGAGCAACAGCGCCGCCCAGTCCTCGTGCTCACCCACCGGCCGTCCCCTTCCTCGCGCCGCGGCACCGCTCCGTCCTTCCGGAAGTCATTCCCCGATCGGGGGAAGGAATTCGGTGGCCACTCACCTGGTGCGGCACATCATTATGCGTGACCAGCAGTTAGTCAATGATTCATCCGGGTTCACGCGAAACTCCGTGGAATGACTGCCGAGCATTCATGCCATCATGCCTGAGCAGGCACAATCATTCCCACATCGGCAATTCATTCCTATCCGGGACGCTTGACCAGCTCCCCGGAGGAGCATTTCAATGACCCCCATGCACGATTCCCCGCTCCGGCTCGCCATCGCCGGGGCAGCACATCCGCACGTGTCCTACGCACTCGACGAACTGGCCCACCGCGACGACGTCCTGCTGGTGGGCGTGAGCGACCCGGACCCGACGCTCGTCGCCGCTTCCCACACCGACCACCGCGCGCTCCTCGCTGAACGGCGCCCCGACGTCGTCGTGGTCGCGGGTGTCTACGCCGACCGGGCCGAGGTCGTCGTCGACGCCCTGCGGTCGGGCGCGCACGTGCTGGCGGACAAACCGCTGTGCACCACCCTCTCCGACCTGGACCTGATCGAGGAGACGGCCGCGGAGACCGGCCGCGTCGTGTCGTTGATGCTGGAGAAGCGGTTCTACCCGGAGACGCTGGCCGCTCGCGCGCTGCTCGACTCCGGCGAACTCGGCTCGCTGGTCCTGGTCGCCGCGTCGAGCCCGCACAGGCTGAACCGGGCGACCCGGCCGGCGTGGTTCCTGCGGCGCGAGACCTACGGCGGCGTCATCGGCGACCTCGCGGTGCACGACGTCGACCTGGTGCTGGCGCTGTCCGGCGCGACCGAGGGCACCGTCACCGCGATCGGCGACCGGAACGCCGAATTCCCCTTGCACGGGGCGGTGTTGCTGCGCGCGGGCGACGTGGCGGCGACCATCGAGACGAGCTGGCTCACCCCCGCCGCCTCACCCTGGCACGGCGACTACCGCATGCGCCTCACCGGCACCGAGGGCACCGCGGAACTGCTGTGGGCGCGCGGTGAGCTGACGGCGACGACCAACGACCGTCCGCTGTGGACGGTGCCGCTGCCGGAGGGCGGGCGGCCCGCGGCCGACGCGCTGGTTGCGTTCGCGACCGGGCGCGTGCCGCGGGTCGGCACCGCCGAGAGCGTCACCGCGACCCGGATCGCCCTGCTGGCTCAGGACAGCGCGGACAACGGCGGCGTGGTCCACCGCTGGACGGGAGGTCCGCGATGAGGTTCGCGCTGGTGGGCGCGGGCGTGATCGGCGAGGTGCACGCGCGGCTGATCACCTCGCTGGCCGGTCGCGCCGAACTGGCCGCGGTGGTCGACGTCGACGCGGAGCGGGCACGGTCGCTCACGGCCGAGTTCGGCGGCACGCCGTTCACGTCGCTCGCGGACGCGCTGGCCGACGTCGACGCGGTGAGCGTGTGCCTGCCCAGCGGCGCGCACGCGGACGCGGCGGTGCTCGCGCTGGCGGCGGGCAAGCACGTGGTCGTGGAGAAGCCGATCGACATCACCCTCGCCGCGGCCGACCGGATCGCCACCGCGGAACAGGACAGCGGTCGCACGGTCGCGGTGATCAGCCAGCGGCGGTTCCAGCGGGCGCCCGCGTTCGTGCGCCGCGCGGTCGTCGACGGCCGGTTCGGGCGGATCACCTCGGGCACCGCGGAGTCGACCTTCTGGCGTCCCCAGTCGTACTACGACTCCGGCGGGTGGCGCGGCACCAGGGCGCTCGACGGCGGCGGCGCGCTGATGAACCAGGGCGTGCACGCGGTGGACCTGCTGCTGTGGCTGATGGGCGAGCCGGTCGAGGTGGTGGCCAGGAGCGGTCGCCTGGCCCACGACCGGATCGACGTCGAGGACACGGTGGCCGCGGTCGTCACGTTCGCGAGCGGCGCCATCGGCACGATCACCGCGACCACGGCGGCGTTCCCCGGTCTGCCCGTGCGGATCGCGGTGCACGGCGACCGCGGCGGCGCCGTCGTCCTGGGCGACGACCTCGCGCACTTCCACACCGCGGACGGCGACGAGGCTCCCGACCTGTGCGGGTCGAGCGTCGAGGACGCGCACCGGGCCCAATACGCCGACTTCCTCGACGCCGTCCGCGACGGCAGGCCACCGCTGGTCGGCACCGCCGACGGCCGGCGCGCCCTCGCGGTGGTGCTCGCCGCCTACGAATCGGCTCGAACAGGGGCGCCCGTCGCCCTGGACGGAGACAACCAGTGCGCATCGGCATAGTCGGCACGGAGAACAGCCACGTCGACCACGTCATCGACCACCTCAACACCGAGCGGGGCCACGACGGGGCGCGGGTCGTCGCGGTGAGCGGCGGCCCGAGCGAACGCAACGAGGCGCTGCGCGCCAAGGGGGACCTGGAGCGGATCGTCGACGAGCCCGGCGACCTGCTCGACCTCGTCGACGCCGTCGTCGTCGCCGACCGGCACGGCGGACTGCACCGCGCGCACGCGCTGCCGTTCCTCGAAGCGGGCCTGCCCGTGTTCGTCGACAAACCCCTGGCGTGCACGGTGTCCGACGCCGAGGCGCTGGTCGCCGCGGCACGGGCGAACAACGCCGCCCTCACCTCGTACTCGGCCCTGCGCTGGCTGCCCGACACCGACGCGCTGGCGGCCGTGGCGGGACCGGACCTCGTCACGGCGTCCGGTCCCGCGGATCCGGCCAGTCCGCACGGCGGCGTGTTCTTCTACGGCATCCACCCGGTCGACGTCGCCCTGCGGCTCGCGCGGGGCGCCGTCGGCGAGGTCGAGGTGACCCGGCTGACCGACGGCGTCATCGCCCGCGCGGCCGTCGGCGACGCCACCGTCCGGATCGAGCTGGCGTTCCCCCGTGACGGCGTGGACCCCCCGTTCCGGGGCTCGGTGCGCGCGGACGGCCGCACGACCGAGCGCGCTCTCACCCTCGACCGCCACTACTTCGTGCCGGGGCTGGAACTGTTCCTCGCCATGGTGGAGACCGGCAGGCCGCCGGTCGAGTACGACGACCTGCTCCGCCCCGTCCGGCTGCTCCACGCCATCGCGGAGGCCGTCGACTGAGCCTGCGCCCCTACCAGGGCAAGGTTCCCTCGTCGCTGGTGAAGGTGCCGGTCGGCCCGTCGGCGGCGATGGTCGCCATCCGGACCGCGGCCACGGCGCCCTGCGCGGCGGTGCGGTAACCGGCGTGGTCGTTCAGGTCGGTGGCGCAGTAGCCGGGGCAGACCGCGTTGACCAGGATGCCGTCTGGGCGCAGGTCCTTGGCGTACTGGACGGTCAGGGCCGTGAGCGCGGTCTTGGACGGGACGTAGCCCGCGGACACGAGGTGGGCCGCGGGGGAATCCTGGTCGGACATGGTGGTCAGCGACCCGGTGACGCTGGAGACGTTGACGATGCGCGGGGCGGCCGAGCGGCGCAGCAGCGGGAGCAGGGCGTTGGTGACGGTGACGACGCCGAAGAAGTTGGTGTCGAAGACCCGACGGAGGACGTCGACGTCCGCGACGGACGGGCGCTGGCCGTCCAGGTCGCTGCCGGGAGGCGCGGCGACGCCCGCGTTGTTGACCAGGGCGTCGATCCGGCCGTGCCGGGCCTCGACCTCGGTGGCGGCCGCCGCGGCGGAGGCGGGGTCGGTCACGTCGAGCACGACGGAGGTGACGTCGGCGCCCGTCGCGCGCAGTTCCGCCGCGGCCTTCTCGCCGAGTTCGGCGCTGCGGGCGCCGATCACGACGGTGTGCCCGAGTGCGGCGAGCTGGGTGGCGATCTCACGGCCGATGCCCTTGTTCGCGCCGGTGACCAGGGTGATCGTGGTGTCGTTCATGGCTCAACGGCATCACGGCGCGACTCGTGCGGGCCAACACCGATGTGGCCCCGATCGATACCCTGGCGGTATGGACGCACCTGAGACGCGGGAGCTGGCCTACTTCGTGGCCGTCGCCGAAGAGCTGCACTTCGGTCGCGCGGCCGAGCGGCTCGGCATGGCCCAGCCCCCGCTGTCGCGCGCCATCCAACGGCTGGAGCGGCGGATGGGCGTGGCGCTGCTGGAGCGCACGAGCCGGGCGGTGAGCCTGACGCCCGCGGGCGCCGTCTTCCTGGCGGAGAGCCGCAAGGCGCTCGACGCGGTCGCCGCCGCGGTCCGGCGGGCCCAGCGCTCGGGCCGGGAGTCGCCACGGCTGCTGGTGGTGATGAAACCCGAGGGCGACGCGGGTCTGCTGGGGCGGATCCTGCCCGCGTACCGACTGGACCCGGACGCCGTCGAGGTCGAGGTGGTGGTGTGCGGGATCGGCGAGCAGTCCGCGATGCTCCGCGACGGGCGCGCGGACCTGGCGTTCCTGCACGGCCCGTGGGACGACGTCAGCGGCTTCGACGTCGAACCGCTGCTCACCGAGGACCAGGTCGCCGTGCTCCCCCGCGGCCACCGCCTGGCCGACCGGGCCGCGCTGGTGCTGTCCGACCTGGACGGTGAGCAGCTCCCCCGCTGGCCCGGCGTGGACGTGGCCGGGGCGAGCGGTCCGCTGGTGCGCGACGCCTCGCAGCTCATGCAGTTGATCGCGCTCAGCCAGGTGGTCGCCGTGCTGCCGGAGACGATGCGGCGCAACGCGCGGGCGGACGTCGTGTGCGTGCCGGTGCTCGACGCGCCGAGCAGTTCGATCCTGGTGGCGTGGCCCGAGAGGACCCGGTCGCGAGCGGTGGCCGCGTTCGTCCGGGCGTGCACGGAGGTCGCGCACGGCGGTCGGGCGGTCGAGAACGCCGGGCGCTAGTGTCCCGTCAGCGTCCACGGGAGGAGACGGGTGTGCGGCGGATCGGACTCGCGACGGTGCTGGTCGACGACGTGGACGCGGCCATCGCGTTCTACGTCGACGCGCTGGGCTTCGACCTCGCGGAGGACGTGGCGCAGCCCGACGGCGGCCGGTGGGTGGTCGTGCGGCCCTCCGATGCGCCGGGAACGGGTCTGCTGCTGGCCCGCGCGGGTGCCGACGACCGCGGTCCGGTCGGACGGCACGTGGCGTTCTTCCTGCACACCGACGACTTCGCGGGCGACCACGAACGGATGACCGCGGCCGGGGTGAGGTTCCTTGAGGAGCCGCGGCAAGAGCCGTACGGCACGGTCGCGGTGTTCGAAGACCTGTGCGGCAACAGGTTCGACCTGATCCAGCCCGCGGGCTGACCCGGCCGGGTCGGGGCGTTCGTCGTAGGGTTCCCCGAGTTCCCCGACACGGGAGGTGCATCGACAGCCATGACCAAGACGCACGTGCTCGACACCGGTGGTGCCGACATCACCTACGACGTCCGCGGGCCGCTGCCCACCGCCGACGGCCGCCCGCCGCTGCTGATGATCGGCCAGCCCATGGCCGCCAGCGGCTTCGAGAGCCTCGCCTCGTTCTTCCCCGACCGCACCGTGGTCACCTACGACCCGCGCGGCCTGGACCGCAGCACGCGCAAGGACGGGCGGAGCGACCACTCCCCCGCCGTGCAGGCCGGTGACGTGCACGCCGTGGTGGAGGCGCTCGACGCCGGGCCGGTCGACCTGTTCGCGAGCAGCGGCGGCGCGGTCACGGCGCTCGCGCTCGTGGCGGCCCACCCCCAGGACGTCGTCACCCTCGTCGCGCACGAGCCGCCGCTCATCCCGGTGCTGCCCGACGCCGCGGCGGCCGAACGCGCCCGCGCGGCCGTCCGGGACGCCTACGAGGCCAAGGGCTTCGGCGCCGGCATGGCCGCCTTCATCGCGATGACGTCGTGGCGCGGCGAGTTCACCGACGCCTACTTCGCGCAGCCGCCCGCCGACCCTACACAGTTCGGCCTGCCCACCGACGACGACGGCACCCGCGACGACCCGCTGCTGTCCGACCGGTCCTGGGCCGTGAGCGACCACCGCCCCGACGTCGAGGCGCTCACCGCGGCGCCGACGCGCGTGGTGATCGCCATCGGCGAGGAAACCCTCGACGTGTTCACCGGCCGCACGGCCACGGCGACCGCCGAGCTGCTCGGCAGGCGAGCGACGGTGTTCCCGAGCCACCACGGCGGTTTCCTCGGCGGCGAGTTCGGCTACGCCGGCCAACCGGAAGCCTTCTCGCACAAGCTCCGCGCGGTGCTCGACGACCGCTGACCGGAGGTCAGGCCGCGCGCTCGGGGCTCGGGGCTGAGTGTCGGTCTCGCCGCCGGAAAGCGCCGGGGTGGACGTGGTCGGTGTCCCTCGGTCGCGACACGCTCCAGCCCCAGGGCCGGAGCGTGTCGGCGGAACCGGTGCCGCGTCGGGTTCCCCGGCCTTACCGGTCGTCCCACGGCGAGGTGTGCGACTCGTCCCAGTCGTCCTCCACCGGTGCCCGCCTCGGTTTCTGGGGCGGCTGGTCCGGTGGGTCGAGGAGGTCGGCGGCGCGGTCGCCCAGGTCCTCCGCCGCGCGCCGCTCCTCCGCGGACAGGCCTGCCAGCGTCGGCACCACGTCGCGCGCCGCCACCGCGAACGCCTCCGAGTAGGCGAGGCTGCGGGTGGCGTCGTGCAGGGTCATCCGGCCGGACAGCACCTCCCGCGCCATCTCGCCCATCACGTCCGACGGTGGCCGCCGCGCCAACGACCGCAGCACCGCCTGGCCGAGCCTGTCCTCCACCGGTCCGCTCACCGCAGCGACTCCTGCACGACCAGCGCCTTCATCCTGGTGAACTGGTAGGTGTTGACGCTGGTGTTGAACAGCTCGGCCACCTTCTGGAACTTGTCCACGCCGTCGAGCAGGCGCTTCACCAGCTTGCCGACCCTGGAGCCGATGACGGCCAGCGCCGCGCCTGCGGCAACGCGCACCAGGGGGTGCGGTGCCCCGCGCAACACCACTGTCGCCGCGGCCCCGAGGGCGGCGTTGATGACCAGGTCGGACAGAATGCCCGACGCGAGCTCGTTGAAGCTCTTCGCCGCCTCCACCGCGTTGCGGTAGTGCCCAACCAGCGTCCCGCAGAACTGCCCGAAGTCCGTCGTCGCGTTGGCCAGCGCGTGCAGGTACCACTGGGCGGCGCCCGCCTCGCGGCCCTTCCACACCTCCGGCAGCTCCAGCGCCGCGCGCGCCAGGTTCTTGCCCAGGCGTTCGCTGAACTGCTCGATCTCCACCCACGTGAACAGCACCCGCTCGAACGCCGTCCAGTCGCCGGACAGCCACCGCACCGCTTCCTCGAACGGGTCCCTGCCCGCCATCTCGTTGATGACGTCGCGCACCCACGCGGAGGGGTTGAACCAGTCCACGGAGTACGGGTCGAAGTCCCACAGCGGTTGCCGCTGCCCGATGTTCGGGTCGCGCAGCACGTCCGTCGGCTCCGCCACGTCCGAGAACTGCCTGCCCGCGAACGTCAACCCGTGGCGCAGGAAGCTCGGCGGATCCGACCCCCGGCCCAGTACCGACGCCAGGTCGCCGAACACCCGGCTGCTCTCGTCGTCGATCGTCCGGTAGTCCTCGACGCTGGCCCCGATCCCGTCGACCACGTACTTCGTCCGCTCGACGAGGTCGCCCAGGGTGCTCAGCACCAACCCCACGGCCCGCTCGTGGGCCCCGAACGTGTCCAGCAGGACGCCTTCGCCGACGAGCGTCAGCTTGCAGTACCGCTCGACGTGCGCCTTGGCCTTCTCCGCGTCCACCCGCGCCCGGTCGACCTGGGCGGTCAGCGCGGCCACGCCTTCGTCGAACATCCAGAAGGTCTCCACCACCACACCACCCCACCACCCCTCGGCGGCCCGCACGAGGTGTCGGAGCACGAACGTGACTACGCCATGTGGCCCGTCCGCTCCGGACCGTCGAGGTAGCGGTCGAGGGCGGCGGCCGCGGTGAGCATCGCTCGTGCTCTGGTGTTGAGGGCTCGGCGGCGGTCGGCCAGGGCGTGGGCGACCCTGGTGGGGTCGTGGGTGTCGCGGAGTTCGTCGAGCAGCAGCCTGATGTCGGGCAGGCGGTGGCTTGCCCGGCGGAGTTGGCTGACGAGGTGGGCGTCGCGCACGTCGCCCGCGGTGTACGCGCGGTGGCCCTGGTGGTCGCGTCCCGGCCTGAGCAGCCCCTCCTGCTCCCAGCGGCGCAGGGTGGCGGGGCGCGAGCCCGTTCGGTGGGCGAGGGTGCTGATCGGGATCGGTGGGCCGTCCCACGGTTGGACGGTGATGTCGTTCAGGGCGGTCTCGACCGCGTCGACGACACCGCGCGCCGAGACGAGCCCGACGTGGCTCCGGTCGATCAGGTCCAGCGCGTCGTCCAGCCGGTCGCCGTTGACCGCGACCATGATCGCGCTCGCCGTGGGGTGGCCGTGAGCGGGGACGAGGGCCAGGAACGCGGCCAGTGCGAGCGCGTGGCGCTCGGCGTACCGCCGGTACCCCGAGCCGGTCCGCTCGGCGGGCGGCAGCAGACCCGCCTCCTCGTAGTTGCGCACCGCCTGGGTCGACAGCCCGTGCCCTCGCGCGAGATCGATCGGCCGCATGACTCCCCCGGTTGAAGGTTCTGCCCCACTCACCTGCGGATGGTCGCTCCGAAGTTTCAATGGAGTGTTCAAGGATACGGTTGAGCTGGTCAGATCGTCCGACCGGAAGGACCGAGCATGACCAGCGGCACCCCCGCTCCCCTGATCAGCGCCACCGACCACCGCGCGCTCGGTGACGCCGTCGCCGCCCGGCCGCGCCTGCCGCGGGTGCTCGGCCTCGGCGAGCCGATGCACGGCGAGGACGAGTTCCTGCTCGTCCGGAACGCCCTCTTCGCCGCGCTCGTCGACCAGGCGGGTTTCACCACGATCGCCCTGGAGAGCAGCGTCTGGCACGGCCGCGTCGTCGACGCCTACGTCCGGGGAGGCGACGGCGACGAGGACGACGTCCTGGCCACGGGCCTCACCCACGAGTTCGGCACGTTCGCGGGCAACCGCGCGCTGGTCCGGTGGATGCGCGAGCAGAACCGGCACCGCCCGCCGGGCGAGCACCTGCGGTTCGCGGGCTTCGACGCGCCCGTCGAGATGGCCGCGGCGCCCAGTCCGCGCGCGGCGCTCCAGGAACTGCACGACTTCCTGCGCACGCACGCCCACGACGAACTCGACCTCCCGCCGTGGGAGGGGATCGACCGGCTGCTCGGACCCGAGGACCCCTGGATCGACCCGGCCGCGGCGATGGACGCCACCCGCTCGATCGGCGCGGACCCACGGGTCCACGCGCTGCGCGCCCTCACCGACGACCTGCGCTGGGCCCTGACCGGCGAGATCCCCCGGCTGCGCCACGAGATCAGCGCCGACGACCTGGACAACGCCCTCCTCGCGGGCCGCACCGCCGCGGGCCTGCTCGCCTACCACTCGGTCATGGCACGGGACACCGAACACCGCTGGCAGCACCTGTCCGCCCTCCGCGACGCGCTGATGGCCGACAACGTCCAGGCCATCGCCGACCGCGGCCCCACCCTCGTGTTCGGCCACAACCTGCACGTGCGAGCGGGCGCCGCCCGGATGGCGTTCGGCCCGGCGACACTGCGCTGGCAGCCCGCGGGCGCGCTCCTCGCCGACCGCCTGGGCGACGACTACCACGTCATCGCCTGCGCGCTCGGCGAAGCCGCCCACCGCGACCTCGCGGACCCTCCGGTGAACACCGTCGAAGGCGCTCTCCACCGCGACCTGCCGCCGGGCCACCACCTCCTGTCCGCCCAAGCCCTCCGTCCGCTCCAGCAGCGCTGCGTGCCCCGCGTCAGCCCGAGCTACAACTACTTCCCCATCGACGAGACCCTGCTCGACCAGGTCGACGAGATCCTGTTCCTGCACACCATCACGGCCGACTCGACCACCTCCGACCGGACCTCGGTGTGGTGAGCCGGTAGCGCGGGCCCACCGCGCCGCCTCGGCCGGGCCGGGAGTGCCCGGCCGAGGCGCGGACCGTCGGCGCGTTCACGAGCCCGCCACCTCCGTCAGCTCGGCCAGGTCGGCCAGCAGTTCGCTGGCGGACACGGCGTCGAGCGCGCCGAGGGTCGTGTCGGCGGGGGTGTTGTGCCAGCGGTGGCCCACGGTGTCGCGGTCGACGAACACGCGGCGCAGCGTCTGGTCGCCGAGGGCGTCCAGGTCGCCGACGACGAGGCCGGGGTCGAGTTCGACGATCGCGTGCTGCCCACCGGGCAACCGCTTGTACAGGCCCGGCTCGACGCCGCCGTCCATCGGCGCGCCGCGCTCCCAGCCCAGCCGCACCAGCAGCAGCACGCGGGTGGTGGGCAGCACGACACCCTCGAACCTGGACAACCTCGTCCCGGCCCGCTCGGCCTCGGTCAGCGCGTGCACCGGGCGGCCGAGCTGCGGGAACGGTTGCAGGATCTCGTAGTCCGCGAAAACGCCCGACCACGCCTCGACCGACTCCCCCAGCCGCAGCGGGTGCGCCACGGCGACCACCGCGTCCTCCGGGAGCACGAAGACGTCGTCGTCCACTGTGGACAGCGAGCTGTCCTCGGCGACCCGGAACGACCCGGTGACCGCGCCAGACTCGCTCTGCGTCACCCACACCAGCCGTCGCACCAGGTGCACCAGCAGCGGGTGGCCCGCGAGAAACTCGGTGAACTCCTCGCCGGTCCACGTCCTGCCGCTCACCATCGCCCGCTCCAGCCTGGTGATCTGGTCGGCGGCGAGCGTCCGCACGTCCTTCTTCAGATCGGTGAAACGCTGGTAGGCGGCCGTCGCCAGGCCCTCGTCGTCCTTCGCCCCCGGCTTCGGCAGCGACTTGCGCGGCGTGCCGTCCTCATCGGACACGAACGGCCTCAACCGCTCGTCGAAGCCCACCACGAACCGGCGCGGGCCGTAGTCGAGCACCGCGGACCCGGCCCGCGACAGGCCGAGGTCCGGCACGAGGCGGTCGGCCAGCCGCTCCGGCGACAGCCCCAGCTTGGCGGCGACGTGCTCGATCTTCTCCCTCGCCTTCTCGCGGAGCCCGGCGAACTTCACCTTCCGCGCGATGCCGTCGAGGTGCATGAGCGCGACGTCCGTGCCGATGTCGGCCAGCACGTCCAGCCCGGTGACGGCCCGCACGTGACCGCCCTCCCCCGGCCAGGCACGGATCACCGGGGCGAGCGCGCGCACCGTGCCGTCGTCGCCGAGCACGCCCAGCGCGGTGAGCGCCCAGCCGTCCTTGGACGGCATCCCGGCCGCGCGCCACTGCTCGAACAGCGCCCAGCCGAACTCCGCGACCGACGCCGGGTCGCAGGCCTCGACGACCGGGGCGACACCGCCGTAGGGCTCGCCCGGCCGGGACAGCGCCAGCATCGTCAGCAGGTCGCCGACGGCTCCGGTCGGCAGCGCGACCCGTTCGTCGCGCAGGCGGATCTGCGGCAGCGTCGCCACGGCCACCCACCCTCCCGGTACCGGGAGCTTCTTCGGCAGCAGCGACAGCGGGTCTGTCGCGAGGACGACGCTCACCGCTCTGACGGCCTCGGCGCCCAGCGCCGACGCGGCGGCGACCACCGCGGCCTCCCCGATCTCCGCCGCGACCAGGCGGACCGCGCCCTCGGCCGCGGTCCGCTCCCGGCCCAGCGCGCCGAGCGCGGTGGGCAACAGGAACGGCAAGGCGTCCGCTCCGTGCCGGGTCAGCCAGGCCACCGCCTGCGAACGCACGGACTTCTTGTCCAGCGCGGCCACCATCGTGCGGGCGACCCGCTCGTCCAGCACCGGCCGGAGCACGCGCAGCGCGTCGGCCGCGGTGCCCAGGTTCAGCAGGGCGGGGAGCGCGGCGAGCCCGAAGCGCTCCAGCAGCGCCGCGCCCCACGACTCCACCCGCCAGGTGCTGGTCGGCCGGTACGCCGCGATCAGCGGCTCGACCAGCTCCAGCGGCGCGTGCAGGAACGTCGGGTACGCGACGATGCCGCGCCGCGCCACCTCCGCGGCCCAGTCGGTCGTGCGGCGGTGGTAGAGCAGGTTCGCGTCGCGCTCGGCGGCTGCGGCCCGTTCCTCGTCCGGCAGCCAGGCGATCCGCGCGGCGACCGGGATCGGCAGACCCGGCACCACGACCGGCGGCGCGGGCTTCGGGCGCGTCCACGGTGGCACGCGCAGGACCTCCGGCAGCGACTCGGCGGACGCGTCGGGCAGCCGTTCGACCCCGGCGAGCAGCGTCGACGCGACCTCCCGCTCGGCGGGCGCCAACCCGTCCAGCAGCGCGGGGACCGCGACGAGGTGGCTGCGCAGCAGGTCTGCCGCGGCGGGCGACCACGGCTGGTCCGCCACGGCGGCAGCGGCCAGCAGCCGTGCCGCGCGCCGCGGGTACCGGCGCATCGCCTCCTGGAGCGCGGGCCGGACCTGCGGCGCCTCGACCCGGACCAGCAGCCTGGTGAACGCGTCGTCCGTGGGCATCTCGACCAGCCCGGCCAGCAGCCGCCTGGTCAGGTCGGCGTCGGCGTCCTCCAGCCAGTCGGCGAACGCCGCCGCCGCGCTCGGCCCGAGCGCGCGCAGCAGCGTCGGCACGACCCGGCCGTCCCGCTCGGCGACGCGGCGCACGGAGCCCTCGGAGACGGCCGCGAGCTGCTCCGGCGTGCTCAGCGCCGCCAGCAGGCAGGCTCTGGTGACCGCGTCCACGGCGTTCTCGGCCTCGGCCACCGCCCGGTCCACCAGCGCCGTCTCGGTCGGCAGCAGGAACGCCGCCACGCACGTGCCGATGTGACCGATGTCCAGCGCGACGACCTCCGCGACCGCGGCGGCGTACTCGTCGTCGGCAGCCGCGGCGAGTGCCCGCCGGACCTCGCCGCGCATCTCCTCGACCGCCGAACCCCACCGCAGGAAATCACGGGGCTGCGCTCGCCGCAGCACCTTCGACTTCGCCTCGGCCACGACGTCGGCCGCCAACACGGTCGCGGCGGCGGCGAACGCGACACCGTGCTGCTGGACCCAGTCGGAGGCCACCAGCCCGAGCCCACGGCGTTCCCGGTAGTCGAGCACGGCGGCGAGGGCGACCACCGCCGCCGCCGCGCCCAGCGGATCGGCGGCACCGGCGAGGTAGCGCGCCACAGCCTCGCGCATCTCCTGGTCGCCGCCGTCGATCAGCGGGGTGAACCGCGGCGAGTGCCGTTCGACGAGCGCGGCGGTGGTACCGACGGCGGCCGGGTCCGCCTTGCGCTTCACCCGCCCCTGGTCCCGCCGCGGGTACGCCGACCGCACCTGCGTACCGGGCGTGAACACGTCCTCGTCGGCCGGGTCCACGGCCGGGCTCACGCCCTCGGACGAACTCACGGCCGCAGCCGGGCTCTCAGCCTCGGACGAACTCACGGCCGTGGTCCCACCCTCGGACCGACCCCCGTCCACCACCGGGCCCTCATGCTCGGGCGGACCATCCACCGCCGGAGTGGCCGGGCCTTCGACCTCGGGCGGGCCCTCCGCCGCCAGAGCAGCAGGCCCCTCGTCCTCGGGCGGACCCTCCGCCGCCGGAGCGGCCGGGCTCTTGACGGCCGCCGCCTCGCCGACCTCGCTGTATCCCTTGCGGAGCTTGGCCGCCGCCTGGGCGTCCAGGAAGGACCGTGCCGCGGCGGCGGAGGCGAACTCCTTGCGCTTGGTCTGCCCGGCCGTGCCGAGCCGCCCCCACCGCACCGTCACGGCAGCGTCCTCACAGGACGCCTCCCAGAACTTCTCGGAGCTTCCCCCGATGTACTCCAGCCGCCGCACGGCCCCTCCCACCACTGTGGATCGTTGTCGAGCGCACCGTATCCCGGAGCACCGACAATTCCTGATCCCAGCCGGGCGGGAGGGCCGTCAGGGCGACCAGGGCGCGTCGAAGGACCAGGCGATGTCCGGCACCAGGTTGGCCGCCGTGTCCCACGCGTTGGAGCCGCCGGGGGTGGCCAGCCACAGCTCGCTGTTGATGTGCCGGAGGTAGGAGCCGGGGATGTTCCACGAACTCAGCCGCACCCCGGTCGGCGCGGACCGGCCGCACCAGGTCGCGTCGGCGCGCGTGAGCGCCGTGCCGTCGTCGGCGCTGATCCTCACGCGGGAGTTCTGGTGGCGGAGGTAGTAGCCGGGGAAGTTGCGGGACTCGAGGCTGTGGCAGCCGCCCGCCAGGCCGGGAACGACCCGCCAGGTGGCGTCGGACTTGAGCAGGGCGGAACTGCCCGCGTCCACGTGTTCGGTGCGCCCCAACGAGTTCTGGTGGCGGACGTACCGGTCGGTGAAGCCCGGCGTGGTGACCCGCAGCGACCGGGCACCGGACGGCAGGGTGACGGGAGCGCCGTCGTCGCCCGCGGAACCGGGGACGGCGGCGAGCGCGGTGGCCCAGCGGGCGGCCATCTTGTCGTAGCCCGCGCGGGTGGGGTGGACGCCGTCGGCGAGGTCCGCCGCGGTGAGGGCGGAGTTCATGTCGACGAAGTGCACGCGGGCGCCCTTGCCCTGGACCACGCCGGGGATGGCGGCGTTGAGGGTGTTGGCCTTGGCGTTGAGCGCGGGGTCGCCCAGCGGGATGAGGGAGGACACGAACACGTCGGCGTTCGGCGCCGCGGCGCGGATGTGGTCGACCAGCGCGCCGAGTCGGGCGGGCGCGCCGGGCAGGTCGTGGTTCTGCACGACGTCGTTGGTGCCGACGTGGATCAGCACGGTCCGCGGCGCGGTGCCGCGCACCCAGGCGTCGACGTTGGCGTCGATCTGGTCGATGCGCCAGCCGGGGTGGCCCTCGTGGTCGTGGTCGGGCAGGTCGGCCGGGCCGTTGGACTGCGAGCCGACGAAGTCGACCAGGTGGCCCGCGTTGGCCAGGGTGCGCCACAGGGCGATCCGGTAGCCGCCGGGGACGTTGAAGCCGTCGGTGATCGAGGCGCCGAGCGGCAGGATCCGCACGCCTCCGTTGCTCTCCGCCGCCGTCGCCACGCCCGTGAGGCCGAGCGCCGTGAGACACAGGGTGGTCAGGACCAGCGCGCACCGTCGCCACATGTCGAACTCCCGTTGTTCGGGTGAGACCGCGAGGGGGACGGGCGGGGGGGGGGGGGGGGGGGGG
>NZ_JANYMP010000005.1:92533-142157 GCF_025061645.1 Umezawaea endophytica
CCACGGCCGGGAGGGCTACGGCGCCCAGGGCGCCGCGAGGGTCCAACCGCTGTCCGCCGTCAGCGTCTGCGGCCGGTTGAAGCCGGAGTCACCGCTGCCGGAGGCCACGAACACCTGCGACTCGAAGTGCCGCAGGTACGAGCCGGGCAGGTTGAGCGACTCGAACGTCACGCCCGTGCCGCCCACGCCCGGTCGGGCGCAGAACGTGGCGTCGTCGCGGAACAGCGCCGAGCCGTCGTTCGGCGAGTTCCGCACCCGGCTGGAGGCGTGCCGCAGGAACTGGTTGGGGAAGTTCACCGACTCGAACGAGTAGCACGACGAGTCGGCGAGGCCGCGCCGCACGGTGTACGTGGCGTCGGCCTTCAGCGTGGCGCTGCTGCCGCCGCCCACGATCTCCGTGTAGGCGAGGCTGTCGGCGTGCCGCAGGTAGCGGTCGGTGTGGCCCCACGTGGCGACCCGCAGCGACTGGCGCACGTTCGTGGCCAGTTGCACGGAGCTGCGCCACAGCGCCGGGTCGGTCGTGCCCCACGTCGAGTCGGCGGCGAAGCCGGTCGCGGAGTCCCAGGCGTTGGGGCCGCCGCTGCGCGCCAGGTAGGCGTTGTCCGCGTAGTGCCGCAGGTAGGAGCCGGGGAAGTTCAGCGACTCCAGCGACGTCCCGCCCGCCGCGAGGCCGGGACGGGCGCACCACGTGGCGTCGGAGTTGAACGAGCCACCGGTGCTCGCCTCCACCCGCACGCGGCTGTCGGCGTGCCGCAGGTAGCGGCCGGGCAGCGTGACCGACTCGAACGAGTAGCAGCGCGCGTCGGCCAGGCCCGCCACGGTCCGGAACGACGCGTCCTGGCGGTCGCCGTCGGCGCTGGCCGCGCTGATGACGTCCGTGCGCCCCACCGAGTTGGCGTGCCGCAGGTAGCGGTCGGTGAAGCCCGGAGTGGTCACCCGGAACGACCGGACGTGCCCGAGGGTGAAGTCCACCGGGGAGTTGAGGTTGCGCGAGGCGTTGATCAGGTCGCCGTGCGCGGCCCGGAGCTGGTTGGTGTCGACCTTCTGCACCTGGCGGTCGTAGGTCAGCAGGCCGTTGTACTCGCCCTCGACGTCGGTGATCTCCGTGTAGACGTAGGCGGAGACGCCCTTGGTGGTCATCAACTGCTTCACGTCGCGGACCATGCCGGTGTAGCGGTCGTTGAGCTGCGCCGCGCTGAACACCTGCTCGTAGGCGAAGTACTGGCCGTTCGGGCTGTACTCGTGACCGGGGTTGCGCAGCCCGATCCCGCCGAACTCGCCGAGCACGGAGACGCGGGTCGACGACGGTCGTGGCGCGTCCGGTCCGGTGTAGATGTGCCAGTCGATGATGTCCCCGGTGCCGGGATCACCCTTGGAGGCGCAGCAGTTGAAGCCGCTGTGGGCGTTCACCAGCCGGGTCGGGTCGTAGTTCTTCAGGTCGGTGGTGACCCGTCGGGTGTCGGCCAGGTTCCACTCGCCCCAGCCCTCGTTGAACGGCACGTAGGTGATGACGGCGGGCGAGAACCGGTGCTCGTCGACGATCTCGCGGGCCTCGGTCTCGAACTGCGCGATCTGCGCCGCCGTGCGGTTGGCGTCGAACGCCGGGGTGGACGGGACGTCCTGCCACACCAGCAGGCCGAGCCGGTCCGCGTGGTAGTACCAGCGCGCCGGTTCCACCTTGATGTGCTTGCGCACCATGTTGAAGCCGAGGTCCTTGTGCTTCTGGATGTCCGACGCCAGCGCCGCGTCGGTCGGCGCGGTGTACAGGCCGTCCGGCCAGAAACCCTGGTCCAGCGTGCCGACCTGGAACACGAACTCGCCGTTGAGGGTCGGGCGCAGCACGCCGTCGACGAGCTTCGTGCCGACCTCGCGCATGCCGAAGTAGTTCACCACCTGGTCGACGGTCGCCCCGGACCCGTTGCGCAGCGAGACGCGCAGGTTGTAGAGGTACGGGTCATCGGGCGACCAGCGGCGGGCGTTCGGCACCGGCACGGAGAACTCGGTGAACCCGCCGGTGGCGCTGCCCACCACGGACGTCCCGGCCATCGCCTCGGCCAGCACGGTGTGCCCGGCGGTGTTGCCGCGGGTGAAGACGCGGACCCTGGCGGTGTTGTTCGACAGGTTCGGGTAGACGTCGACGGAGAACACCGACGTCGCCGCAGTGGGTTCCAGCCACACCGTCTGCCAGATGCCCGACGACGGCGTGTAGAAGATCCCGCTGGGGTTGTTGACCTGCTTGCCGATCGGCTGCTTCTCACCGCGCCCGTCGGTCGGGTCGTAGACCCGCACGACGATCTCGTTCGTGCCGCCGTTCAACTGCGGGGTGACGTCGACCTCGAACCGGTCGTAGCCGCCCTTGTGCGTGGTGACCTGGGTGCCGTTGACCCAGACCGTCGCCTCGTAGTCGACCGCGCCGAAGTGGAGCTGCACGCGCCTGCCGTTCCACGCGGGCGGCACGGTGAACGTGCGCCGGTAGAACATCAGGTCGCGGTTGTCGTTGCGCATGATGCCCGACAGCGCCGACTCGATCGGGTACGGCACGAGCACGCGTTCGGGCAGCGTCTGCCCCAGCGGCGGCGCCGCGTTGCGGTTCACGTTGCCCGCCCCGTCGGTCGCGGGGTTGAGGAACTGCCACTCGCCGTTGAGCGACTGCCAGTCCGTGCGGAGCATCTGGGGGCGCGGGTAGTCCGGCAGCGGGTTGGTCGTGGACACCTGGTTGGTCCACGGGGTGGTCAGCGGCGGTGTCTTCGGCACGACGGCGGAAGCGCTGGTGGCGGTGGTGGCGACGAGGCCACCGGCCAGGGCCAGCACAGCCACCGCACAGGCGGCGAGGCGGCGCATCGAACTCCTTCAGGGCAGGGAGGCGCGCGGAAGCAGCACACCACCCCGGCTCGACGGCTTCGGTGACGTGCGGAGTCCGTGCGGTGGAGAACGTCGGGAACACAGGGGAACGCGGGCCTGCACCCCGCCTCGGAGCAGCACCTCCGTGGCGAGTGTGGCGAACGTAACATGAGACATTGCCAAACGGAACAACTCAGAAACAATCATCAATCAACAGGTGGAATGGGACGTACCCGACGGATCGCCGAACCCTCACAGCCCGGCCCGGTCGAGGAGGTCGCGCATGGCGTCGGACGGGAGGGCTGGATTCGTGGAAGCGGCCTCGGCGACCTCCTGGTCCTCGTCGGCCAGCAGGGTCAGCAGCACCGGGACGGGGAGGTTCCGGTGGCGGGCGACGGCGCCCCGGACGGACGCGTCGGTGTCCCTGGCCAGGGCCGTGAGCACATCGGCGGGCAGGTCCGGCCCCCGTGCGGCGAGGGAGCGACGACGGGGGTTCTCGGCGACCGCCAACCTGGTGAACGCCTCCGGCGGGAAGTTGGGGTGCTCCACCAGGAGCGGACGGTGCTTGAGCGCCTCGCCGTGCTCCGCGACCAGTGCTTCGAGCACGGCACCGGGGGTGTCCGATCGCTGCGCAACGGTCCGTCGCACCTGGACGTCCTCGTGCGAGTGCAGGCGTCGCACCACGTCCTCGGGCAGATCGGCGGACATCGCGGCGCACAGCCGGAAGCACGGGATCGGCGAGTCGAGGTGGGCGACGCGCTCGGCGAGCGGGAGGTGCGCCTCGGCTGTCAGTTCGGCGTAGGACGCCACGGCCTCGCGGGTGGCTTCGTCGGCCAGCAGGCCTGCGTGCAGGTCGACGGGAGCGGGTGGGTGCGGGTACCCCGCCGCGGCCTTCCGGACGCCCGCGTCGGGATCATCCAGCAGCTCTCGCCGCAACGCCTCGGGCATGGCGACCCACGAGTTCGCGACAGCAGCGCGCCACAGGGGATCGCCGTCACGGGCCTGGCCGACGAGCCCGCCCGGACCCGCGTGCTCCGCGAGTTCGTCGGGCGTGACCCGATCTCCGACGCCCACGCTCTGTTCGAGGAAGTCGTCGACGCCGCTGACGGCAGGGCCAGGATCCGGAGCAGGACGTCGGGGATGGCCGTGTCGTGCCTGGGGTGTGTCAGGGCGAGACCCTGACCATTCGCGGAAACACCGACAGGGGGTTGTCGTGTACGCCCGCGATCGTGGGTCGGGTCGGGAAGTGCCCGGCACGACGTGAGGGGAACGGCATGCCTGCTGTGAACGGGATCGGGTGGTTCGAGGTCGGGACTGATGAGCCGGAGGTCGCGCGGCGGTTCTACGGGGAGGTGTTCGGGTGGACGGTCGCGCGGGACGACAGCAAGAGCACGGATCCGGCGTACCAGGTGTTCAGCACGGGTGATCCGAACGGGTTGCGGGGTGGGCTCTTCGACACCAAGGGGGCGATGCCCGGTTACGCGGTCTTCACCGTGCTCGTGGACGACGTGGCGGCGGCGTGCGCGCTGGCCGAGAAGGCGGGTGGGAAGGTGCGGCGGGCGCCGGAGGTCAACCCGGTCGGGGTGACGTTCGCGCACCTGCTCGACCCGGCGGGCAACCACTTCGCGGTGTTCACGCCCCCAGCGTGAGCCGCTGGAGGACGCCGTAGCGGATGTCGAGGTCCTCGCCGCGCAGCGGGCGCGGCGGGGGCACCTCGGTGGTGGCCGAGATCGACGTGATCCGGTCGGTGCGGAACGCCCGGCGCGCGTCGCGCAGCCTGCACCAGCCCACCAGGTACCAGTGGGTCTCCTTGCCGACGTACCCGAGCGGCTCGACCTCGCGCGTCGTGACGACACCGTCCCGGTCGGCGTAGCCGATGCGCAGCACCCGGCGGGCGGCCACCGCGTCGGCGACCGCGTGCGGCACCGGCGGCGCGGCGGCCCCGTCGCCCAGCAGGTGGAAGCGCCCCGCCAGGTCGTGGGCCGCCGCGGCGTCGTCGGCCCGCATCGCCGCGACGAGCTTCCGCAGCGCCGAACCGGCCGTCACCCGGAACGGCGTGTCCTCCATGCGCCGCAACGCCAACGCCATCGCGACGGCCTCGTCCGGCGTGAGGTTGACCGGCGGCAGCGTGCGCGCCTTGTCGACGCAGTAGCCGCCCGTGCGACCGGGCTCGGCGTAGATCGGCACCCCGGACTGCTGCAACGCGCTGATGTCCCGCTCGACCGTGCGCGCGCTGACCTCGAAGCGGTCGGCGAGCCAACGGGCGCTCCTGGGCCGGGGCGCGACGGCCCGCAACTCCTCGACCAGCGCGTAGAGGCGATCGGTGCGGTTCACGCCGACCAACCTAGTCCCACGCGGCCTTGGCACAGGTCGGAGAGGTTGTTCGGCACTTGGTTGATTATCCGCGCGAGGGCGAACGTGAACAACGGTGCGCGGCTAGAACTGTTGCTCGCACGATGCGACCGGTTCACATTTCCCACAGATGGAGTTGATGGATGTTTTCCCGAAGGCGTACCAGGGTTTTCCTGCCCTTCATCGCCACAGCGACACTCCTGACCACACTCACCTCGCCCGCCATAGCCGAGGACGCGGTTCCTCTTTCCGCGTCCCAGGCACACGATCTCGTCAGCAGATACCTTGAAGATCGCGCGTTCAGGGTGACGAAGGAGGCGGACAGGGCAGGATCGAACGCCGCCCTGACCGCGGTCCCGTTGACCGCCGACATGAAGCAGCGCCTCGACGTCCAATCGCATGACCTGGACAGCGTTCGGGACTACACAGCACGCGGCCCGGTGCGCGGCTACGTGGGATTCGACGTCGACGTCGCCATCGACCGGATCACTGCCGCCAAGCCGACCGAGGTCGACGTGCAGGCCACCGAAGTCACCAAACTATTCTTCGGGCACGGCGACCCCAGGGCGCCGCAATTCGAAGGATACCGACTCCAACACGACTTCACGTTCATCAAGGTGAACGACACCTGGACCCTCGGCAACGCTAACCCGCACCTCAAGACAGGTCCTCCTCCACCCACCCAGGCCGGCGCACCGAAGAATCCTTCCGGCACCGTCCGGGTCGAAGAAAAATCAACCCCTCTCCCACCGGCGGGCGTCACGACCGCACGACAAGCACGCGCCGTGCCGAACGCGGACAAGTCGGGCACGTTCGGGAAGAACGCGAGCATCACGCCGTACGCGTACAACTACCAGGCCATGTGGGACTACGCGATTCGCTGGTTCCAGAAGCCCTACAACTCCTGGTACCGCGAATTCCCGAACGACTGCACCAACTTCATCTCCCAGATCATGGCCGCAGGCGGCTGGCAGCAGACATCGGGTTTCGCGTCGGACAACTCCAAGTGGTGGTACGACATCCACACCCAGACCTATAGCTGGGCCGGAGCGCACAACTGGGGACTCTTCGCGCAGGTGTACTCGCACCGCACCTCCCCGCTGGACTACGTCTACCAGATGCTCCAGACCGATGTCCTCCAGGTCGACTGGGATCACCCCGACGAGCAGCCAGGGGAAGAAGAAGGAAATATCGACCACACCATGTTCGTCAACGCGATCCTGGGTGAACCAGGGGCCGCGGAAGAAGTGTTCCTGGCCTATCACACCACCGACCGGTGGAATGTCGCCTTCTGGAGCACGCTGCTGCCGCAGACCGAACCGAGGGACGTGTGGTACGCCCACCGCACCTAGAGGACGTCCGACAGCGCGGTCACACCAGCACGGCCACCAGCGCCGTGATCAGCAGTCCGACGTAGGCGACGGCGTGGGCCCTGTCGGGGATCGGGGGTAGCAGTCTCCGCGACAGGGCGATGGTCGGCAGGGAGCCCGCCAGCAGGGCGGTCGCGGCGATCGGGTCGACCACGCCCGTCGGGCCGGGGGCGGTCAGGTAGATGGCCGTGGCGATGACCGCGACCGGCAGGCTGAGCGGGTTCGCCATCGCGGTGGCCTCGGTCATCGGCAGGCCGCGGCGGCGCAGCAGCGGCACGGTCATCACGCTGCCGCCCACGCCGAGGAAGCTCGCCACCACGCCGATGCCAACGCCGCCCGCCGTGGTCGTGACCCGCCCCAGCGGTCGGGGCGTGCCGCCGTGCAGGAAACCGCGCCGCAGCACGCTGTCGAGGATCGTCACCACCAGGTACGCCGCGAACAGCGCGTGCAGCAAGGAGTCCGGGGCCGCGGTGGCGGCGAGCGTGCCGATGACCGCGCCGACGGCGACGTAACCCGCGAGCGGCCACAGGTAGTCGCGCCGCAGCCTGCCCGAGCGGTGCAGGGAGAGGGTGGCGGCGAGCGAGTTCACCACCATCACCGCCGCCGACGTCCCGACGGCGACGTGCATCGCGTCCGGCCCGGTCGCGGCCACCGCGTACACGACCGGCACGGTGACGAAACCGCCGCCGAACCCGAAGAGGACGGTCGTGACGCCGCTCAGGCAGCCGAGCGCGAACAGGACCACGATCGTGGTGAGCACGTGCGTCGACGCTACCGCTGATCAGCGCGGGCCTCCATCTGGCCCTAGCGTGGGCCCGATGCGACTCCCCGCCTCGGACCGGCCGACCCGCTGCCTGGTCATGGGCGCGACCGGCTACCTCGGCTCGCTGCTGGTCCCGGCGCTCGTCGCCGCGGGCCACGACGTGAGCGCGCTCGTGCGGTCGTCGGGTTCGCTCCCCTCGCCGGTCACCGTCCACCGGGGTGACGCCACCGAGCCGAGCGCCGTGCGGGCCGCGCTGGCGGGCGTCGACGTGGCGTACTTCCTCGTGCACTCGCTGGACCGGGACGACTTCGCCGACGTGGACCGCCGCGCGGCGACCGTGCTGGCGGCGGAAGCGGCGGCGGCGGGCGTCCGGCAGGTCGTGTACCTCGGTGGTCCCCGGCCCACGGCGGAGGCCGTGTCGGAGCACCTCGCGTCACGGGCGGAGGTCGGCGACATCCTCACGGGCGGGAGCGTGCCCGCGCTGGCGTTGCAGGCGTCCATGGTCATCGGCCGCGGCTCGACCAGCTTCGACCTGCTCGGCACGGCCCGGCTCTCGCCGTGGGTGCCGGTGCCGCGGTGGATGCGCAACACCAGCAGGCCGGTCGCCGTCGCGGACGTCGTGCACTACCTCCTCGCCGCCGCCGACCTGGAACGGCCGGTCACCGGCACGTTCGACGTGTCCGGCCCGGAGGCGCTGAGCTACCTGGCGCTCGTGCAGCGGTACGCCCGCGTGACGGGTCTGCGCGTGCGGTTCCCCGTGCCCGCGCCGCTGTGGTCGCACGGCTTGGCGGCCAAGCTGACCGGTCTCGTCACGGCGGTCCCGTCTGCCGTCGCCAGGCCACTGTTCGAGTCGCTCGACCACGACCTGGAGCCCACGAACGACGACGTCACCGCCGTGCTGCCCGCGCCGCCCGGTGGGCCGACGACCGTCGACAACGCGATCCGCGACACCCTGGCGGGCTCCGGTTCCCCGACCGCGTCCGCGACCCCGTTCGTCGACGAGCTGGTCGTGCCGTCCGCCGCAGGCCCCGACGAGGTCTGGCGCACCATCACCGGTCTGGGCGGTGCCAACGGCTGGCGCACGATCCCGCTGGTCTGGACCCTGCGCGGCGCGCTCGACCACCTGGCGGGCGGCGTCGGCCTCTACCGGGGCCGGGCGCCGGAGATCACCGACGGCGACGTCGTCGACTCGTGGACCGTGCTGCACCGCGACGACGACGCCCGCCGCCTGGTCCTGCGCGCGGACATGAGGATGCCCGGCCACACCGTCCTGGAGATGGGCGTCGAGCGGCACGACGGCGGCACGCGCTACCGCCAGAAGATCACGTTCACCCCGGACAACCTCGCGGGCAGGCTCTACTGGCAGGTGCAGAAGCCCCTCCACGACGTCGTGTTCACCACGATGGCCCACGGGATCGCCCGCAGTTCCTCGTCCGAGGGACCACGGGCGGTGGTCGAGGCCCTGCGCGACGCCGCGAACCACGTGGCGGCGCGGCTCAGGTAGCCGGGTCCTTGACGGCGGTGATCATCACGACCGGCGCGAAGGCGGGCAGGTCGACGATCGGCACGCCCTTCCCGGTCACGACGTCCGCCGAGCCGAACCGGGCGCGCACGGTGTCGAGCACGTCGACGCCGGTCCACCGCGCCACCCCGCGGTAGACCAGCCCCAGCACCCGCCCGACGCCGCGGGACGGCAGGCGCACGTCGGGGGCGAAGAGCCGCCCGCCCGGACGCAGTGCCCGGTGGACGGTGTCGACGACGGCCGGGACGTCCTGGGTGGCGCTGATCGAGAACGAGGCGAGCACGGCGTCGTAGGAGTCGGGCTCCAGCTCGACCGCGGTCGCGTCGGCCTGCCGGACCTCCACGTTGTCCCAGGCACGAGCGCGGAGGGCCGCCTTGGCGACCATCTTCGGGCTGTAGTCGACGGCCAGCACGTGCCCGTCCGCCCCGACCGCCCCGCGCAGCACGGGCAGGTGCGGACCGGTGCCGCAGCCCAGGTCGAGCACGCGGTCACCGGGACGGGGCGCGAGGCTGGTCAGGATCAGGTCGCGGAAGTCCTGGCGCACGAGGACCTTCTCCGCCACTGTCATGGGCAAGCCGCTGTACCGGTTCCAGTAGGACAGGTCTCGTGGCACGGTGTCCTCCCCCTCCGTTTACGATGCGGTCGCATTGTAACCAGTTTCACAATGCGACCGCATTGGAAAAAGGGGGATCATGCCGAAGAGGATCGACCACGACCTGCGTCGACGTCAGATCGCGGAAGCCCTGTGGCGCCTGGTGGCCGCCAACGGGATGGAGGCGGTCAGCCTGCGCCAGGTCGCCGCCGGGGCGGGGGTGTCCATGGGGATGGTGCAGCACTACTTCACCGACAAGGAGGAGATGGTGCTGTTCGCGTTGAGTTCGCTGACCGAGCAGGTAGGGCGCCGCGTCGGGGAGGCGCTGGCCGACCAGGACGACCCGCTCCAGCGGGTGCGCGCGGTGCTGGTGCAGACGTTGCCGCTGGACGACGAGCGCCGACTCGAGGCGCGGGTCGCCGTCACCTTCCTCGCACGGGCGCCGGTGGACGAGAAGATCGCCGCCCACCTGAGGTCCGGCTACGCCGAGGGGCACGCCTACCTGGTCGAACAGTTGCGCGCCGCCGGGGTCCCCGACGCCGAGCAGGAGGCGTTCAGGCTCGTCGCGCTGACCGACGGGCTCACCGCGCACACCCTCGCGGGGCACCACGCGCCCGCCGAGGCGCTCGCCGTCCTCGACGAGCACCTGGCCCGGCTCTGACGCCGGAGCCTCAGGGCTCGCGGTTCGCCGTGGGCTCCTCCATCCCCGGCAGGGGCTGGTCCTGGGCGGGGGTGGGGGCGGTGCTGCCCTGGTCGATGACCTCGCTCAGGTACCGCATCACCACGGCGATGGTGGCGGCGACCGGGACGGCGAGGAACGCTCCGGCGATGCCGTAGAGGCTGCTGCCCGCCGTCACCGCGAGCAGGACGACCGCGGCGTGCAGGCGGAGGCTGCGGGACTGGAGGATCGGCTGGAGGACGCTGCCCTCCAGTTGCTGCACCACCACGACGATCACCAGCAGGATCACCGCGGCCGTGACGCCGTTGCTGACGAGGGCGACCAGGACGGCCACGGCGCCCGCGATGAAGGCGCCGACGATCGGGATGAAGCCGCCGAGGAACGTCAGCGCGGCCAGCGGGATGGCGAGCGGGACACCCAGGACGAGCATGCCGATGCCGATGAGGACGGCGTCGACGAGGCTCACGATCGCCTGGGTGCGGATGAAGTCGCCCAGCGTGGTCCAGACGCGTTCCAGCACGACGGTCAGGTGGCCGCCCGCGCGGTCGCCGACCAGGCCGCGCAGCCACGGCGTGAACCGCGGCCCGTCCTTGACGAACAGGAAGGCCAGCAGCAGCGCCAGGATGCCGGTGACCAGGCCGGACGTGACCGTGCCGACGCCGGTGATGAGGCCGTTGGCGATCGAGCCGACGCTGGCCTGGAGCTGGTCGGTGCCCTGTTGCAGGAGCTGGTCCAGCTTGCTGTCGGCCAGGTTGAACGGGGGCCCGGCCAGCCAGTCGCGCGCCTGCTGGATGGCCTCGGACGCGCTGCTGGCGATGTCCGGGACGCCGGAGGCGATCGACACCGAGATCAGCGCCAGCACACCGCCCAGGACGGCCAGTCCGACCAGCAGCACGATCGACGCGGCCAGCGCCGGGGCCAGTCCGCGTGAGC
Organism: Umezawaea endophytica; assembly: GCF_025061645.1. Lineage (GTDB taxonomy): Bacteria > Actinomycetota > Actinomycetes > Mycobacteriales > Pseudonocardiaceae > Umezawaea > Umezawaea endophytica. The sequence continues at coordinate 103,586 of NZ_JANYMP010000005.1, forward strand.
GCAGCCACCTGGCGGGCGGCCAGAGGACGGTGGTGATGAGCAGGCCGAGCAGGACCGGCATGACCACGACCCAGATCTTGCCGATGAACATCCACAGCAGGACCACGCCCACCGCGATCAGCGCCAGCCGCGTGCTCCAGCGCGCCGACCACATCAGTCCGTGACCGATGGCCTCACCCCGGTCGGTCCAGCGACGGTCTCCAGCGCCCACGGTCTTCGCCTCTCCCCCGGCGACGCGCGCACGCCGCTCGGGTGCAGCCTGCCAGACCACCAGTGCGCACGCGGTTCAGGCGGGCGGTGATCCGGACACCGGTCCCGCCGCGAACGTCCGGTGTGCGACTCGACGACCGGCTCAGGGCGATGGCGATGCACGCGACCGCGCGGTGGACCGTGCGCTACGGCGAGGGCCTGCGGTTCGCCGGGACGGACCTGCCCGCGCCGCGGGTGGTGCGGGCGCCCACGCGGCACGGATCGGTGCGCGTGCACGTCTACCGGGCCGGGGAACGGCGCGACCCGGCACCCGCGCACATCCACTTCCACGGCGGGGCGTGGCTCATGCGGTACCCGGCGATGGACGACTGGTGGTGCCGCTACCTCACCGCCACGACCGGGGCGACCGTCCTCAACGTCGACTTCCGCACCGCGCCCTACGTCGTGTACCCGGTCGCCCAGCGGCAGTGCCACGACGTGGCCGCGTGGGCCGCCGCCGGGGGCGGCGACCTGCGGCTGGACGGCGAGCGGATCACCGTGGGCGGGTTCTCGTCCGGCGGCGGGCTCGCGGCGTCGGTGTGCCTCCAGGCCCGCGACGCCGGCTCGTTCCGCCCCGCGCTCCAGGTGCTCGGAGTGCCCGCCCTGGACATGGCGGGCGACCTCCCCGAGCACGCGACGGGGATGATCTCCACCGACCTGCGACGGTTGGTCCGGCGCGTCTACTTCCCCGACGTGGCCACGCGGTCACACCCGTACGCGTCCCCTGTGCTGGCCGACGACCTGTCGGGGCTGCCGCCCGCGCTGGTGCTCACCGGCGAGCGCGACGTCCTGCGGTCCGACGGTGAGCGCTACGTGGCACGGCTGCGGGAGGCGGGGGTGCCCGCGACCCTGGACGAGACGCCGGACGTGGACCACTACTTCCTCACCGAGGACCCCCGGCGGGCTCGCCGGACGATGGCGATGGTGGCCGACGCCCTGGTGCTGGCGACCGAACGGCCGTAGCGGTCAGGCGCGCAGACCGCGAACCAGTGGGCGGACCGGCCGCTACGAATCGCCGCACGTCCGCGTCTCGGCGGGGCAGCGCTTGCCGGAGCCCACGGCCTTCGCGGCGACGGCGATACCGGTGTCCAGCCGGTCCCGGACGTCCGCGAGGTTGACCAGCATCAGGTCGACGCGCTCCCGTTCCTCCTGGAGCAGGGCGAGCACCTCCGGGGTCACGCCGTCGGAGCCGAGGTGCGGCAGGATCGCGCGGATCGACCTGCTGGCCAGCCCAGCGGAGTAGAACTGCTGGATCATCCAGACCTGGTCCACCGCGGTGTCCGGGTAGTGCCGGGTGCCGCCCGCGCTGCGCTCGGCGGCGAGCAGCCCCTGCTCCTCGTAGTACCGGAGGGCCCGCACGCTCACGCCCGCCTTCGCGGCGAGTTCGCCGATCCGCATCCCGACCTCCTCTGTGGCCCCGCTCACGAACCCTTGCATCTGACGTCAGCGGTAGATCCTAGCGTAGCGGGTGACCCACTCGAAGGAGATCGATTCCCGTGAAAACCCGTGCGGCCCAAGCACTTTCCCGTCCGATCACGCTGGGCGGGCTGACCGTCCCCAACCGGATCGTGATGGCCCCGATGACCCGCTTCGCCTCGCACGGCGGGGTGCCGCCCGAGGAGCTGGCCGCCTACTACGCCCGGCGCGCGGCGGGCGGGGTGGGGCTAATCATCACCGAGAGCACCTACGTCGACCACCCGTCGGCCGGGCAGGCGGACAGCGGGTCCCGGATCTACGGCGACGCCCCGCTGGCGGGCTGGTCACGGGCCGTCGAGGCCGTCCACGCCGAGGGCGGCCTGATCTTCTCGCAGCTCCAGCACGTCGGCATGGTCCGCAAGGACGGCGACCCGCCGCACCCCGAGGCTCCCGCCGTCAGCCCTTCCGGCGTGCCGATGGACGGCGTCCTCGACGCCTCCGGTCGACCCGTGGACGGCAACCCCCGCGCGGGACGCGCGATGACGCGGGACGACATCGACGACGTCGTCCGGGCGTTCGCCGAGGGAGCCGCCACGGCCGAGCGGCTCGGCTTCGACGGCGTCGAACTGCACGGCGCGCACGGCTACCTCATCGACCAGTTCCTCTGGTCGCGCTCCAACCGCCGCACCGACGGCTACGGCGGTGGCACCGCGTCCCGCGCCCGGTTCGCCGCCGAGGTCGTCGCCGCCGTCCGCGGCGCGGTCTCCCCCGGCTTCCCGATCGTCGTTCGGCTGTCCCAGTGGAAGAACAACGACTTCGACGCCCGCACCTTCGAAACCCCCGACGACTTCGGCACCGTCCTCGGCAGGCTCGCCGACGCGGGGGCCGACGCCTTCCACGCCTCCACCCGCCGCTACTGGCAGCCCGCGTTCGACGGCTCCGACCTCAACCTCGCGGGCTGGGCGAAGAAGCTCACCGGCAAGCCCGCGATCACCGTCGGGTCGGTCGGCCTGGACAACGAGTTCTGGGACAGCCTGAACGGCGGGGCCGTCACCGCGGCGGGCATCGACGGGCTCCTGGACCGCCTGGAGGCCGACGAGTTCGACCTGGTCGCTGTCGGCAGGCCGCTCGTCGCCGACCCGGCGTGGGCGGCCAAGATCCTCTCCGGCCGGGAGGACGAGGTCGTCGCCTTCACCCCGGCGGCGCTGGGCACGCTGCACTGACGCGGCACACGGGCTGGCCCGTGGTCAGCCCGTGTGTCCCAACGCGACGGACAGGTCGTGCGCGGCCGTGGCGACGATGCCGCCGAGCTTGTCGAGCTGGGACCCGATGCGTTCCTTCGGGGCGGAGACGTTGAGCGCGGCGACCACGCGCGAGGTGAAGTCGTAGACCGGCGCGGAGGCGGCGACGACCCCGCGTTCCAGTTCCTCGTCGGACGTGCTGTAGCCGCGGTCCCGGATCTTGGCCAGTTCGACGAGCAGCGTGTCCAGGCCGCGGATCGGGGAGTCGGCCGCGGAGGGGTGCGGTAGGACGGCGAAGCCGGAAGCGGTGGACGCGGTGTGCTCGCGCGGCTCGATGACCGGTTCGTCGCGGCCGTGTTCGGAGTACCAGAGCGCCAGCGACTCGGGGTCCCAGTCGCTGAGGAGCACCCGGCCGGACGGGGTGCACCACGCGGCGGTGGTGACGCCTTCCCAGCCGGTGGTCTTGAACTGGTTGGGGCTGAGTTCGCTCAGAAGCGTCAGCACGTTGCCGCCGCGCAGCACGCACAGGTGCGCGGTCTCCCTGGTGACCTCCGTGACGTGCTTCAGGTGCACCCTGGCCTGTCGGGCGAGTGCGCCCTCGGCGGTGCGCGCCGCCAGGGCGTAGAGCCGGGACCCCAGGCGGTACGTGAGCGTCTGGGGGTCGCGGTCGACCAGGCCGCTGTCGGCGAGCGTCGCCAGCGTGCGCGACATGACTGCCTTGTCCCGTCCGGTGAGGGCGGCGATGCGGACGACACCGAGCCCGCCCGACTCGACCGCCTCCGGTCGGCTGAGCGCCTCCAGGACCTCGATGTCCCTGGCCAGACCCGCCGAGTTGCGCCGTGAGCCGCGCTGTTCCATGCCCGCATCCTAGGTCGCTGTTGCCATATAGCCAACACATGTTGTGCATAAGGACACACGCTCCTTATCGTCCTCAGCCATCGGCAACGCGGCCGAGGAGGAGGGCACACCGTGACCGGACTTCAACTCGCCAACCTCGACGACTTCCTGGCCCGCCGCTGGGAAGACGTCGTCGAACTGGCACTGCAACACCTCGCCGCCGTGGCGATCTCACTGGCGCTGGCCACCGCGATCGGTGTCCTCATCGGACTGCTCGTCTGGGACCGGCCGGTCCCCCGCTCCGTCTCGCTCACGGCGGCGGGCATCGCGATCACGATCCCGTCGCTCGCCCTGCTGGCGCTGCTGAGCCCGGTGCTCGGGCTCGGGTGGGCGCCGACGATCGTGTCGCTGGTCTTCTACTCGCTGCTGCCGATCGTGCGGAACACCGTGGTGGGCCTGAGGGAGGTGCCCGGCCACCTGGTGGAATCCGCGCGGGGCATGGGGATGACGCCCGCGGCGGTGCTGCTGCGGATCCAGCTCCCGCTGGCCTGGCCGGTGATCGTCACCGGCATCCGGGTCGCCGCGCAGCTCACCGTCGGCATCGCGGCCATCGCCGCCTACGTCGCCGGTCCTGGTCTGGGCGTCTACATCTTCCGGGGGCTGTCGTCGCTCGGGTCGGTCAACGCCCTCAACTTCGCCCTCACGGGCACGCTCTGCGTCGTGCTGCTGGCGCTGCTCATCGACGGCGCCTTCGTCCTCATCACCCGCTACAGCACGCCGAGGGGTCTCCGTGCCTGATCCCACCGCGGGCGTCGGCATCGAGCTGAGCGACGTCACCAAGCGCTACCCCGGTCAGGAGCACGGCGCGGTCGAGGACTTCTCGCTGCGGGTCGAGCCCGGCGAGCTGCTGATGTTCGTCGGACCGAGCGGCTGCGGCAAGACGACCACGATGAAGATGATCAACCGGATCATCGAGCCGACGTCGGGCTCCATCACGATCGACGGCGAGGACGTCCTGTCGCTGGACCCCAACGAGCTGCGCCGCCACATCGGCTACGTGATCCAGCAGATCGGGCTGTTCCCGCACATGACCATCGCCGAGAACATCGCCACGGTGCCGAAGCTGCTCGGCTGGTCGAAGGCGCGCGTCGCCGACCGGGTGGACGAGCTGCTGCGCACGGTGGCGCTCGACCCCGGCGTGTTCGCCCACCGCTACCCCAAGCAGCTCTCCGGCGGGCAGCAGCAACGCGTCGGTGTGGCCCGAGCGCTGGCCGCCGACCCGCCCGTGATGCTGATGGACGAACCGTTCGGCGCGACCGACCCGATCACCCGGCTGAGGTTGCAGGAGGAGTTCCGGCGACTCCAGGCCGACATCGGCAAGACGATCATCTTCGTCACCCACGACTTCGACGAGGCCGTCCGGCTGGGCGACCGGATCGCCGTGCTCAGCGAGCGCAGCCGGATCGAGCAGTGCGACACGCCGGCGAACATCCTCGCCGACCCGGCCAACGAGTACGTGGCCGGGTTCATCGGCCGGGGCGCGGGTCTGATGCGGCTGGCCCTGATCCCGATCGGCGAGGTCCCGCTGGAGGCGCCCGACGACTCGTCGGCCGCGCTCGGCGTGCAGGACTCGCTGCGCGACGCGCTGGACCTCCTCGTGCTCACCGGGGGACAGCGGGTCAACGTCACCGACGAGTCCGGCTCGGTGGCCGGATCGCTCACCCACGCCGGGATCTCCGCCGCGCTCGGGGCGCCCCGCCTGCCGACGGGGACGGCGCCATGACCGTCCACACGGGACAGCGCAACGCCCTGCGCCGGTTCACCACCCCGATCGCGGTGGTCCTCGTGCTCGGCGCGGTGTTCGCCTGGGTCGGCACGCTGGACCTGGACTCGATCGAGTCCCGCACCCTCAACGCCGAGCACCTGCTCGACCGCACGAGGGAGCACCTCGTCCTCACCGTCGTGTCCTCCGCGCTGGTGGCGGTGCTCGCCATCCCCACCGCCGTCCTGGCGCACCGGGTGCGGTCGCGGATCGTCAAGGCGGTCGTCATCGGCCTCGGCAACATCGGCCAGGCCACGCCCGCCGTGGGCGTGGTCATCCTGCTGGCCATCGTCTGGCGGACCGGGTTCACCACCGCGCTGGTCTCGCTGGTCGCTTACTGCTTCCTCCCGGTGCTGCGCAACACGCTCACCGGCTTGGAGCAGGTCGACGCCGCCACGCGCGAAGCCGCGCGGGGCATGGGCATGACCCCGAACCAGGTGCTCTGGCGCATCGAACTCCCGCTCGCCTCGCCGGTGATCCTGGCCGGGCTGCGGACCGCGCTGGTGTTCTCCGTCGGCGTCGCCACGATCGCGACGTTCATCAACGCGGGCGGTCTCGGCGACATGATCGTCAACGGCCTCAAGCTCCAGCGGTTCTCCGTCCTGCTCGTCGGCGCGGTGCTCGTCGCCGCCATCGCCGTCCTCATCGACTGGGCCGCCGGTCTCGTCGAGGACCGCGTCCGTCCCCGCGGTCTCTAGCCCCCCTCCTCCCCCACAGCGCACCCGAAGGATTCGCCATGCCCAAAAACGCCCCCGCGCTGCTCGCCGCGATAGCCGCGAGCGCGCTCGTCCTGTCCGCATGCTCCGGCTCGTCCACCGCCGGTGGCGCGAGCAAGGGCGACGAGCTGAAGGGCCTCAGCGGCCAGATCGGCTCCAAGGACTTCGCCGAGCAGTACATCCTCGCCCACCTGACCACCAAGCTGCTCAACGCCCACGGCGCGACGCTGGAGGCCAACACCAAGCTCGTCGGCTCGGCCAACGTGCGCCAGGCGTTGGAGAACAAGCAGTTCGTCGGCTACTGGGAGTACACCGGGACGTCCTGGATCACCTACAACAAGCAGACCCAGCCGCTCAAGGACGCCAAGGAGCGGCTCGACGCCGTCAAGACCGCCGACGCCGCCAAGGGCATCGAGTGGGTCGCGCCCGCGCCGTTCAACAACACCTACACCTTCGCGATCCGCAGCGAGAAGGCCAAGGAACTCGGCGTCACCAAGATGAGCCAGATCGCCGCGCTGCCCGCCGACCAGAAGACGTTCTGCATCGAGAGCGAGTTCTCCACCCGCGACGACGGCTGGCCGGGCGTGTCCGGCACCTACGCCTTCGACGCGCCGAAGGACAACGTGAAGCTGCTCGACACCGGCGTGATCTACACCGCGACCAAGGACGGCAAGGACTGCAACTTCGGCGAGGTGTTCGCCACCGACGGCCGGATCTCCGCGCTGGGCCTGACGGTGCTGGAGGACGACAAGAAGTTCTTCCCCATCTACCAGGGCGGTTTCACCCTTCAGGCACAGGTGCTCAAGGACCACCCGAAGATCGCCGACGTCCTGTCCGCCATGGCGGGCAAGCTGACCACCGAGGAGATGCAGGGGCTCAACGCCAAGGTCGACGTCGAGGGCGACGAGCCGGACAAGGTCGCCGAGGACTGGCTGACCGAGCAGGGGCTGATCTAGGTGCTGCGGATCGGGGAGAGCTTCGTCGGCGACGGCGTCAACGCCGCCCACGTCAACACCGTCCTGGGGCACCGGGACGGCCCGGCGGGCACCGCGTGGGCGACCGCGCTGGCCACGCCCAGCGCCGGGCACGTGCCGTTCGTCGCGGTCCTGCGGCCGTCGCTGCCGGTCAAGCCGCTGACGCTGTTCGTCACGAAGGCGGCTCCGGCGAGCGACGCGCACGGGCTGCTGATCTGGGGTCCGGCGCAGGCCGGGATCGCCGCGGGCGTGGCCGACGCCGTCGCCACCGGGTCCATCCCGGAGGCCGACACGTCGACCCACGTGCTGATCGCCGCGGTGTGGGTCAACCCCGCCGCCGACGACGCGGACGCGGTGTACCGCAACAACCGCGAGGCCACGCGGACCGCGCTGGCCAACGGCGCGGCCGACCTGCCGCCGCTCGACGCGGTGCTGGCCGCGCGCGACGAGCCGTCCAACCCGTTCTACACGCCCGCGAAGGAGAGCACCGCGTGACAGGCAACGCCCTGCCGACCGTCGGCTTCATCGGTCTGGGCAGCATGGGTTCCGGCATGACGCGCAACCTGCTGAAGGCCGGCTTCCCGTTGGTGGTCAACGACATCCGCCCCGAGCAGGCGGCCGAGCTGGTCGACGCCGGGGCGCGGTGGGCCGACACGCCCGCCGAGACCGCGGCGCGCGCCGACCTGGTGATCACCATGCTGCCGACGCCCCGGCACGTCGCCGACGTGCTGAACGGCCCGGACGGCGTCCTGGCCGGGATCGCGGACGGCGGCACGTGGATCGACATGTCCACGTCCGTCCCCGAGGTCGCCGACGGCGTCCGCCTGGCCAACCCCGGACTGCGCGTCCTGGACGCCCCGGTAAGCGGCATGTCCACCGGCGCGGCGTCGGGCACGTTGCAGATCTTCGTCGGCGGCGACGAGCCGGACGTGACCCGGCTCCGACCGGTGTTCGAGGCGATGGGGTCCCCGGAGCGGATCCTGCACGTCGGCGGGCACGGCGCGGGCTACGTCGTGAAGCTGATGATCAACCAGTTGTGGTTCTCCCACCTGGTCGCCACCGCCGAGGTGCTGGCGGTCGGGGTCAAGGCGGGCGTCGACCTCGGTGTGCTGCGGTCCTCGCTGGTCGCCAGTCCGGCCAACAGCGCGTTCGTGGAACGCGACGTGCTGTCCGTGCTGGAGCGGGGCGACTACGACGAGGGCTTCGCCATCGCGCTGGCGTGCAAGGACCTCGGTCTGTCGATCGACCTGGCCCGCTCGGTCGGCGTGCCCACCGAGCTGTCCGCGCTCGTCGAGCAGGTCTACCGGCGGGCCCGCGCCAGCTACGGCGACCGCGCGGGCGAGATGACGCCGATGCGGCTCTACGAGGACCTCATCGAACGGGAGCTGCGGCTGTGACCACCGCTGAACAGGACCTGCTGGGCCGGGTGCCCACCGGGCTGCACGTCGACGGCGCGTGGAGCGCCGCGACCGGCGACCGCGTGTTCGCCGTGCTCGACCCCTCCACCGAGGAGGTGCTCGCGACCGTGGCCGACGCGAGCCCCGCCGACGGCCTGCGCGCGCTGGCCGCCGCCCACACCGCCCAGGCGGCGTGGGGTCGGACCGCGCCGCGCGAACGTGCCGAGATCCTGCGGCGGGCGTTCGAGATCGTCCTCCGGCGGACCGAGGAGTTCGCGCTCCTGATCACCCTGGAAATGGGCAAGCCGCTGGCCGAGTCGCGGGCCGAGGTGGCCTACGGCGCCGAGTTCCTGCGCTGGTTCTCCGAGGAGGCCCCCCGGATCTCCGGCCGGTTCACCACCGCGCCGGACGGCCGCAACCGCCTGCTGGTGACCAAGAGGCCGGTCGGGCCGTGCCTGTTCGTGACGCCGTGGAACTTCCCGCTGGCGATGGCCACCCGCAAGATCGCGCCCGCGGTCGCGGCGGGCTGCACCATGGTGCTCAAGCCCGCCGAGCTGACCCCGTTGACGGCGCTGCTGCTGGCCGAGGTGTTCACCGAGGCCGGGTTGCCGCCGGGGGTGCTCAACGTCGTACCGACCACCGACCCGGCCGGGCTGACCGGCCCGCTGCTGGCCGATCCCCGGCTGCGCAAGCTGTCGTTCACCGGGTCCACGGCGGTGGGCAGGCGGCTCATCGCGGGCTGCGCCGACCAGGTCCTGCGGATGTCGATGGAACTGGGCGGCAACGCCCCGTTCCTGGTGTTCGAGGACGCCGACGTGGCCGCGGCCGTCGAAGGGGCGCTCGTGGCCAAGCTGCGCAACGGCGGCGAGGCGTGCGTGGCCGCGAACCGGTTCCTGGTGCACACGGCGGTGGTCGAGGAGTTCACCTCCCGCCTGGTGGCGCGGATGCGCGAGTACCCGGTGGGCCGGGGCACCGAGGCGGCGACCAGGATCGGGCCGCTGGTCGACGAGAAGACCCGGACCAAGGTCTCGGAGCTGGTGCGGGACGCCGTCCACAAGGGAGCGACCGCGCCGATCGGCGGGAACGCGGTGCCGGGCAAGGGGTTCTACTACGAGCCGACCGTGCTGGTGGACGTGCCGGCCGACGCCCGGATCCTGGCCGAGGAGGTCTTCGGGCCGGTCGCGCCGATCACCACCTTCGGCACCGAGCAGGAGGCCGTGCGACTGGCCAACGCCACCGAGTACGGGCTGGTCTGCTTCGCCTACACCCGCGACCTGGACCGGGGTCTGCGGCTGGCTGAGGACCTGGAGACCGGGATGCTCGGCCTCAACACGGGTGTGGTGTCCAACCCGGCGGCGCCGTTCGGCGGGGTCAAGCAGTCCGGGCTCGGCCGGGAGGGCGGGGCCGAGGGCATCGAGGAGTACCTCGAGACCTGCTACGTGGCCGTGTCCGACCCGTTCGCGACCCGGACCGACGAGAAGGCGGGGGACGTCTGATGGGCTACCAGGACTTCGGCCTGGACCTGTTCTCCCTCAAGGGGAAGAGCGCGATCGTCACGGGCGGCAACACCGGGCTCGGGCAGGCGTTCGCGCTCGGGCTGGCCAAGGCGGGCGCGGACGTCTTCGTGCCCAGCGTGGTCTCCGACGACGGCGAGACCCGGCGGCTGGTGGAGGCCGAGGGCCGCCGCTACGGCTCCACGACGGCCGACATCACCCGGCCCGGCGTGTGCGCGGAGGTGGTCGACATGTGCGCAGACCACCTGGGGTCGGTGGACATCCTGGTCAACTCGGCGGGCATCAGCCTGCTGGACGACGTCGAGTCGTTCGACCGGTCCAGGTGGGACCCGATGGTCGCGGTCAACCTCACCGCGGCGTTCGAGATGGCGCACGAGGCGACCCGGCACATGATCCCGCGGAAGTCCGGGAAGATCATCAACATCGCGTCGCTGTTCTCGTTCCTCGGCGGCCGCTCCTCCCCCGCCTACGCGGCGACCAAGCACGGCATCGTCGGGTTCACCAAGGCCTACTGCGACGAACTGGCCGAGCACAACATCCAGGTGAACGCGCTGGCGCCGGGCTACTTCAGCACGAAGATCACCGAGGCGACGCGGGCCGACCCCGAGGCCAACCGCCGCGTCGTCGAGCACATCCCCGCCGGGCGCTGGGGCCGGGTCGACGACCTGATGGGCTCCGTCGTCTTCCTCGCGGGCCGCGCGTCCGACTACGTCAACGGGCACGTGCTGGTCGTCGACGGCGGCTACCTCGTCCGCTGAGCCACCCCCGAACCGAAAGCGAGACCGCACCGATGACCACCATCCCCGCCCCGACGCCGTCCACGGCGTCGGCGTCCGACCTGGACCGGGCCGAGATCGTCGCCGGGCTCGTCGACCTGCTCGGCCGCTCGAAGGTCGGCGTCGACGAGCAGGAGCTGCGCGAGGCGAGCGTGGACCGCTTCCGCAAGTACACCGCGGTGCACGGCATCTTCGACGGCCCGATCCCGGCGGCCGTGGTCCGCCCGTCGAGCACCGAGGAGGTGGCGGCGGTGCTCGCCTTCGCCGACCGGCACCGGGTCAACGTCGTGCCGCGCACCGGCCGGACCTCCACCGAGGGCGGGCTGGAGACGGTCGTGCAGGACACCATCGTGCTCGACGCGTCCACCATGGACGCGATCCTCGCCGTCGACCCGGTCAACATGATGGTCACCGCGCAGTGCGGGGTCCCGTTGCAGCGCCTGGAGGACGCGCTGCGGGAGCAGGGGCTGACCACCGGCCACTCGCCGCAGTCCAAGCCGCTGGCCCAGATGGGCGGGCTCGTCGCCACGCGCTCGATCGGCCAGTTCTCCACGCTGTACGGCGGGATCGAGGACATGGTGGTGGGCCTGGAGGTGGTGTTCCCCGGCGGTGCGATCAGCCGGATCAAGAACGTGCCGCGCCGCGCGGCCGGTCCGGACATCCGGCACGTCGTGATCGGCAACGAGGGCGCGCTCTGCGTCATCACCGAGGTCACCGTGAAGGTGTTCAAGCACCAGCCCGAGCACAACCGCTACTTCGGCTACCTGCTCGACGACTTCGGCGCGGCCGTGGAGGGCCTGCGCACGCTGATCACCGACGGGTACCGGCCGTCGGTGTGCCGCGCCTACTCCCCCGAGGACGCCGGCCAGCACTTCGCCCACTTCTCCCGCGGCAAGAACGTCGTGGTGCTCGTCGCCGAGGGGCCGGAGGGCATCGCACGGGCCACCGGGGAGGCGATCGAGAGGACGTTCGCCTCCGCCGAGGCCGTCGACCCGCGGTTGGTCGAGGACTGGTTCGCCGACCTCAACTGGGGCCAGGACAAGATCGACGCCGAGAAGCGCGCCATGCTCGACACCCGGCACCTCGGCTACACCACCGAGGTGTCCGTCGACTGGTCCTCCGCCGCTCCGCTCTACCGGGCGGTCCTGCACCGGATCCGCACGACGTTCCCGCGCGTGGACGACCTCACCCTGCTCGGCGCGCACTCGTCGCACAGCTACCAGACCGGCACGAACCTGTACTTCGTCTACGACTACCGCATCTCCTGCCCGCCCGATCTGGAGATCACCGAGTACCACATCCCGCTCAACGCGATCATCGTCGAGGAGGCGCTGCGGCTGGGCGGATCGATGGTGCACCACCACGGGATCGGCAAGTACCGCACGCCGTGGACCCGCGAGGAGCACGGCACCGCCTACCCGATGCTCGAGGTCCTCAAGCGCGGCTTCGACCCCAACGGGATCATGAACGCGGGCACCGTCTTCCCGCTGGAGAGCCCGTGACGGCCTACCTGATCGCGATCGACAACGGGTCGCAGAGCACGAAGGTGTCGATCGTCGACGAGGCGGGGAAGGTGCACGCGTCGGCCCAGCGCCCGCTGCGGCCGTACCTGCACCCCGCGCCGGGCCGGGTCGTCCACCCCGACGACGACGTGTGGGACTCCATCGCGAGCACCTGCGCGGAGGCGATGCGCGGCTTCACCGGCGACGTGTCGCGCGTGGCCGGGGTCGGGCTGTGCACGATCCGGTTCTGCCGCGCCCTGCTCGACCGGGACGGCGGGTTGCGCGAGCCGCTGCTGAGCTGGATGGACGAGCGGCTGGCGCGCGCACACGAACCCGATCCGGAGGTCCGGTACGTCACGACGTCGTCGGGCTACGCGACCTACCGGCTGACCGGGCGGCGTAAGGACACCGCGGGGAACTACCAGGGCGTGTGGCCGATCGACCACACCACGTGGCGCTGGTCCACCGACCCCGCGCGGTACGCCGAGGCGGGGATGGACCGGGACCGGTTGTTCGACCTGGTCGACCCCGGCGACCTGCTGGGGCACGTCACCGCGGAGGCGGCGACGGCGACCGGGCTGCCCGCCGGGCTCCCGGTGTTCGCCACCTCGAACGACAAGGCGGTCGAGGCGCTGGGCAGCGGGGTGCGCCGCGACGACGAGGTGCTGGTGTCGCTGGGCACGTACATCGCCGCGATGACCACGGGCGACCGCCACGCCGTCGACGACTCGGGCCGCTACTGGACCAACTTCGCCTCCGTGCCCGGCCGGTACCTGCACGAGAGCGGCGGCATCCGCCGGGGCATGTGGACGGTGAGCTGGTACCGCGACCTCGTCGGCGCCGACCTGGCCGAGCTGACCGCGGGCGCGGAGGAGGTCGAACCGGGCAGCGGCGGGCTGATGGCGGTCCTGGACTGGCTCGCGCCCACCGACCACCCGTACCGCCGGGGCGCGCTGCTCGGATTCGACGGCACGCAGGGCAGGTACCACGTGTACCGCTCCGTCCTGGAGGCCATCGCGCTGACCGCGCACCGGCACTGCGCCGCCATGGCGACCGCGCTCGGCCGGGACTTCACCGACGTCGTCCTGTCCGGCGGCGGTTCCCGGTCGGACCTGGTGGCGCGGATCTTCGCCGACGTGTTCGCCCGACCCGTGCGCCGCACCAGGATGAGCGACGCCGCGGGCCTGGGCGCCGCGATCTGCGCCGCCGTCGGCAGCGGCGTCCACCCCGACTGGGACACGGCCGTGCGGGCGATGGCGACCACGACCGACCTGGTCGAGCCCACCGCCGAGGGCGTCCGCGCCTACTCCTCGATCGCGCCGCGGTTCGCGCGGATCACCGACTTCACCGACCCGCTGTTCGCCGAACTCGCCGCGCGCTGATACCGGGGTCGTCGGCGCCGCGGCTGACTACGCTGGATCGGTGAGCACCGAGCTGGCCCTGCTGTCGCGGGTGGCCTACCGCGACCAGGAGATCACCAGGCCCCGGTTGCGCGCGCTGCTCGCGCTCCTCGCGGGTGACCTGCGGTCGGGCTGCGGCACCGCCCGGCTGGTCGAAGGGATCTGGCCGGAGGAGCGGCCGGAGAACCCGCCGAAGGCGCTCCAGGTGCTCGTCTCCCACGCCCGCGCCCGCCTGGGTCCCGAGCTGATCGTCACCACGCCCCTCGGTTACCGGCTCGCGTTGGGCGAGGACCAGGTCGACGCCTCCGCCATCCTGCTCAGGGCGGCCTCCAGCGCCCGGCACGCGCGGGTCGGCGACCACGGGGCGGCCCTGGAGCACGCCGAGGCCGGGCTCGCGCTGTGGGAGGGGCCCGCCGCGTGGGACTCGGGCGGGCGCGACCCGCTGTCGGAGCTGCGCGCGGAACGGGCGTCGACCTACCGGGCGCTGGTCCGCGCCCGCGCCCTCGCGCTGGCCCGGTCCGGTCGCCACGCCGAGGCGGCCGAACCGCTCGCCGCACTGGCCCACGAACGCCCGCGGGACGAGGAGGTGCTGGCCGAGCTGCTGCGCTGCGAAGCGTCGGCGCTGGGGCCGTCCGCGGCGCTGGCCAGGTACGAGGTGTACCGGACGGAGCTGCGCGAGGAGCTGGGCAGCGACCCCGGCGCCCGGCTCCGGGCCGTGCACCACGACCTCCTCCAGGGTGACGCGCCCGTCGTCCGGCACCGCGTGCCGCACGACCCGAACCCGCTGCTCGGCCGGGAGGACGCCATCGTCGCGGTGACCGAGCTGCTGCGCGCGTCCAGGGTCACGTCGATCGTCGGACCGGGCGGGCTTGGCAAGACCCGCCTCGCGCACGCGGTCAGCCGCCGGGCGGAGCAGCGGGTGGTGCACTTCGTCGCGCTGGCGGGCGTCACGGCCGAGGGGGACGTGGCCGGTGAGGTCGCCGCCGTCCTCGGCGTCCGGGAGGCCGGGCTCGGGCCCCTCGCCCGGCCCGCCGCCGCGCAGGACGTCGTCGCCGCCGTCCTGACCGCGCTGGGCACCGGTCCGGCGCTGCTGGTGCTGGACAACTGCGAGCACGTCGTGGGCGGTGCCGCCGAGCTGGCGCACGCGCTGGTGTCGGCGAGCGACGACCTCCGCGTGCTGACCACCAGCCGCGCCCCGCTCGGCCTGTCGTCGGAGTCGGTGTACCTGCTGCCGGAGCTGAGCCTGCCCACGGCGGTCGAGCTGTTCCGGCAGCGCGCGACGGCGGTGCGGCCCGGCGTCGACTTGCCGGACGCGGTGGTGCGGGAGCTGTGCGGGCACCTGGACGGGCTGCCGCTCGCCGTGGAGCTGGCGGCGGCCCGTGTCCGGGTCCTGTCGGTGGCCGAGATCGCCCGCAGGCTCGATGACCGGCTCGCCCTGCTGCGCGGCGGGGCGCGGGACGCCCCGGAGCGGCACCGCACGCTGCACGCCGTCATCGACTGGAGTTGGGCCCTGCTCGACCCCGCCTCGCGGGCCGCCCTGCGCGCGCTGTCGGTGTTCCCCGGCGGGTTCACCGCCGACGCCGCCCGGTACCTGGTCGACGACGACGTCGAGCGGGTGCTGGAGCAGCTCGTCGCCCAGTCGCTGCTCAAGGTCTCCGACACCGAGCCCGGCGCGCGGTTCCGCATGCTGGAGACGGTCCGCGAGTTCAGCGCCTCGCGGCTCGACGAGGCGGGTGGCACCGCCGCGGCGACCGACCGCTTCCTCGCGTGGGCCCGCGACTTCGGCCTGGCGCACCAGGATTCGCTGTTCGGGGTCGACTTCTCCCCCGGCGTCGGGCGGATCAGGCCCGAGCAGGACAACCTCGTGCGGGCGCTGCGGCACGGGATCGACCGCGGGGACGGCTCGCTCGTCGCGACGACGACGGCCGTGCTGGGCGGCCTGTGGACGATCGAGTCCAACCTGACCCGCATGGCGACGCTGACCGGGGACCCGGTCCGGGCGCTCTCGCACTACCGACCGGACCCCGCTTTCGTGGAGGTGACCCGGACGGCCGCGGTGCTGTGCGCGGTGAGCGGTTTCCTGTTCGTGCGCGGGCCCGCCCCGGTGCGGGCCCTGCTCGTCCTCCACCGGCTGCCGCCCACGCGGCCGACCACCCTGCTCCGGGCGGCGGACGTGGTGATGCGGGCGCTGAGCGGGCCCGACGCCGACGAGTCCACTGTGGACGAGCTGTGCGACAGCGACAACGCGCTGGTGGCGGGACTGGCCAACAGCGTGGTCAGCTACGGCCGGGAGAAGGACAACCACCCGGAGGAGGCGCTGGCCGCCGCCAGGAGGATGCTCGCGGCGTTCGAGCGCCGGGACGTCCTCTGGATGCGGGCCGTCGCCCACTCCCGGATCGGCGAGCTGTGCCTGCGGCTCGATCGCGGGGCCGAGGCGCGGCGGCACTTCCGCACGATGCTGCCGATGGTGGAGCGCCTGGGCGCCACGACCAGCGCGACCCGTGTCCGCTGGGCGATGGTGCTGGCGAACCTGCAACGCGGCGCGCTCGACGAGGCGGAGCACTGGCTGGAGCAGGTGGCGCTCGACGGCGAGGACGACACGGTCGACGTGCTGATGTTCGACTTCGGGGTCCGCGCGGAGATCCTGCTCGCGCGCGGTGACGTCGAGGCCGGGCTGCACCTGTGGCGCCGGGCGTCCGACCGGCTGAGGACGGCGGGCCTGCCCGACGAGGCGGCCGACCAGGGGGCGTGGGCGCTGGAGGTCCACGCGGCGGCGTTGGTCGCCCACGCGCGGCACGGCAGGGTGGACCTCGTCGAGGAGGTCGTCGGCGAACTGCCGGACACGCTGACGACGATGCTCACCCAGTCCGCCGGGACGTCGGCGACGCCCTTCGCGGAGTACCCCGTGCACGGCGCGGTGCTGCTGGCGCTGGCCGCGGTGCAGTTCGCCCACGGCGACGCGCGCGCCGCGGAGTCGGGAGCGCGGCTGACCGCGCTGGCCGAGCGCGTCGGGTTCCCCTGCGGGTTCCAGCCGACCATGTCGCCCGCGCTCGCGAGGCGGGCCGCCGAACGCGCCGACCGGGCGGCGTACGAGGACGCGGTGTCCTCGTACGCCGCCCTCGACGACGCGGCGCTGCCGGAAGCCGCGCTGGCGGCGTTGAAGGCGCGGCCCCCTACCCCGTGGGATCGCGCTTGAACAGCGCCTTCGCCCAGAGGTAGCCGCCCAGCGCGATGCCGACGCACCACGCGACGGCGGCTCCCGCGTCGCCCCCGACCGGCGTGCCGAGCAGCAGGCCCCGCAGCGTGTCGATCACCGGGGTGAACGGCTCGTGCTCGGCGAACCAGCGCACCGCGCCCGACATCGAGTCCGGCGGGACGAACGCGCTGCTGGTGAACGGCAGGACCTGGACCAGGAGCGTGAACATGCTGACGCCCTCGGCGTTGCGGGCGGCGAGGCCGATGGCGACCGCCAGCCAGGTGAGCGCGAGGACGAGCAGGGTGAGGACGCCGATCGCCGCGATCCACGCCCCGAGGTCGGCGGCGGGCCGGAACCCCATGAGCAGCGCGACGACGAGGACGAGCCCGACGCTCACCAGCGTCCGGGTCGTGGCCGCGACGACGTGGCCGATCAGGATGGACGACCGGGAGATCGCCATGGTGCGGAACCGGGCGATGATGCCCTCGGTCATGTCCTTGTTGACGGCCAGCGCCGTCGTCGTGGCCCCGTAGCCCGCGGACATGATGACGATCCCCGGCACGAGGTAGTCGATGTACGGGCCGCCGTGCGCCGCGCCGCCGAGCCCGGCGCCCAGCGCGCTGCCGAACACGCCGACGAACAGCAGCAGCAGGATGACCGGCAGCCCCAACGACATGAGCAGCACGTCGGGGAAGCGCAGGACGTGCCGGAGGTTGCGCCGCAGCATCGTCGCCGAGTCGGTCGCGGTGCGGGAGAGGGTGGTCATCGTGCGCCGTCCTTCTCGGTGGTGGGCTGCCCGGTGAGGGCGAAGAACACGTCGTCGAGGTCCGGGGTGTGGATCGACAGCTCGGCGACCTCGGTCCCCGCGCGGTCCAACCGGTCGAGCAGGTCCCGCAGCGCCCGGACGCCGCCGTCACCGGCGACCTGGAGGACGAGGTCGTCCTCGTCGCGCGACACCTCGCCGAGCACGGCCGCCGCCGCGTCGAGACCGGCGGTGTCGGGGAACCGCAGGCGGACGTGACCGCCGGGGACGCGGCTCTTGAGCTCGCCGGGGGTGCCCTCGGCGACGACTCGGCCGTGGTCGATGACCGCGATCCGGTCGGCGAGCTCGTCGGCCTCCTCCAGGTACTGCGTCGTCAGGAGGACGGTGACGCCGTCGCCGACGAGCTCGCGGATGATCTCCCACATCGTGCGGCGGCTCCGCGGGTCGAGACCGGTGGTCGGCTCGTCGAGGAAGATGACCCTCGGGTCGCCGACCAGGGTCATGGCCAGGTCGAGGCGCCGCCGCATGCCGCCGGAGTACGTCCCGACCCGCTTCCCCGCCGCGCCGACGAGGTCGAACCTGGCCAGGAGTTCGGCGGCCAGCCGCCTGCCCTCCACCCGGCCGAGGTGGCGGAGGTCCGCCATCAGGACCAGGTTCTCCGCACCGGTCAGCAGGTCGTCCACGGCCGAGAACTGCCCGGTGACGCCGATCGCGCCGCGCACCCCCTCGGGGTCCCCGGCCAGGTCGTGGCCCGCGACGCTCACCTCGCCGCCGTCGGCGCCGATCAGCGTGGACAGGATCCGCACCGCGGTGGTCTTGCCCGCGCCGTTCGGGCCGAGCAGCGCGAAGACGGTCCCCGCGGCGACCTCCAGGTCGATGCCGTCGAGCACTACGTGGTCGCCGAAGGACTTGCGCAACCCGGCGACCTTGACCGCCGGTCGGGACGCGGTGGTGGTCACGGTTCTCCTCTCCTGGCGGCGGCCTGGTCGGCCGCGACGGGGAGAGCGTGCGCGCCGCGGGGTTCACCTCGGTTGCACCGCGGTTCAGCGCGGTTCAGCCGCCCACTCCGCCGCGTGGTCGTGGACGAACTCGGCGAAGGTGCGGGGCGGCTGGCCGGTCAGGTCCAGTAAGGCGGTGCTGACCAGGTCCTCCCGACCGGCCGCGATGCTCGTCTCCACGGCGGCGAGCGCGGACGCGAACGCGGCGGGCAGGCCCGCGTCCCGGTTGTGGGCCGCCACCTCGTCGACCCCGAGGTGCGCCACCCGGACCGGCCGCCCGGTACGGGCCTCGATGATCGACGCCGCCTCCCCGAAGCTCAGCGCCCTCGGACCGGTGAGCAGGTGCTCGCCCGCGTGGTCGTCGGGGGCCACCAGCAGCGCGGCGGCGGTGGCCGCGACGTCCCGCGCGTCGATCCAGCCCAGCCGACCGGTCCCCGCGGCGGTGCGGATCTCGCCGTGCCGCCGGATCCGCTCGCCCAGCGGGTGCGGGCGCAGGAAGTTCTGCATGAACCCCGACGGCCGCAGCACCACCCACCCCGGCCGGTCCAGCACCCGCGCGGCCATCTCCACCGCGCCGGGGGCGTTCGGCAGCACGACGGCGGACCCGAGCAGCACCACCCGGCGCACGCCGCGGCGTTCCGCCTCGGCCAGGAACGGCCCGACCAGCGGCAGCGGGTCGACGGACAGCGGCGGCGGCACCAGGTACACGCGGTCCACCCCGCGCAGCGCGACCGGGAAGGTGGCCGGATCACCCCAGTCGAACCGGACCGCGCCCGGATCACCGACCGGAGGCGTGCGGGCGGCCACCCTGACCGACATCCCGCCGCCCCGCAGCAGGTCGACGAGCGCGCTGCCGGTCTTCCCGGTGCCGCCGGTCACCAGCACGCCGGTCATCGCGCGACCTGCTCGGTCGCGGACGACGCGCCGGCCGCTTCCGCTGCGGCCACCGGGTTCCAGTAGTCCCGGTAGTCGGTGATCAGGCCGTCCCGCGTGGTGATCACGGTGATGTAGCGCAGTCGGTACGGCTCGCCGGTGCTCACCGTGAGCCCGTCCGCGGTGAACTCCACGACGATGGTGTCCGGCTCTAGCGTGTGGTGCACGGTGACCGTCGGGATCGCCCGCACGTCCATCAGGTCCGGGTAGCCCGCCAGGTAGGCGCGGACCGCCTCGCGTCCGTCCAACCGCTTCGGCGAGGCTCCTTCGGCGAACGGGAACTCGGCGGTGCCGTTCTCGGCCCACAGGTCGGCGACGGCGGTCATGTCCTTGGCCAGCAGCAGGTCCAGCAGCCTGCGGAACGTTTCCTCTGGCGTGCTCGGCACGGTGGTCCTCCAGCGTCCGGTGGGCAAGTGCGACCACCCCAGGCTGGGCGGGGCGCCACCGTCCGGGAACGGACGGGTGAGCCCCGGACCACCCGTCCGTGGCTTGCCGCCGCGCGGCCGTGGCACGCTGGTCGGATGAGCAGAGCCGAGTTGGCCGACTTCCTGCGCCGCAGGCGGGAGGCGCTGCACCCGGACTCGGTGCCGAACGCCCACCCGCCCGGTCGGCGGGCCCGGCGCACCCCCGGACTCCGCCGGGAGGAGGTGGCCGACCTCGCCGGGATGTCCACCAGCTACTACGAGCGGCTGGAGCAGGCCCGCGCGCCGCGGCCGTCGCCGCAGGTGCTGGCCGCGCTGGGAACGGCGCTGCGCCTCACCCCGGTGGAGCGCGAGCACCTGGCCCGGCTGGCCGGGCAGCTCCCGCCCAGCACGGACGCCGATCGCGCGCCCGTCCCCGCCGATGCCCTCGCCCTGCTCCACCGGCTCGGGCCGGTGCCCGCCTACCTGGTCGACGAGCGGGAGGACGTCGTGGCGTGGAACAGCGCGGCGGCGGCGCTGATCATCGACTTCGAGAGCCTGCCCGCGGAGGAGCGCAACACCGTGCGCCTGTCCATCCGGCTGGGCGGCACCCTCTGCTCGGCGCCCGCCGGGGCCGAGGGCGACTTCGCCCGGCAGGCCGCCGCCCACCTGCGCGCGACCAGCGCCCGCCGCCCGGTGGAACGCGTGCTCGGCGAACTGGTCAACGAGTTCGCCGCCCACAGCCCGGACTTCGCGGCGGGCTGGCGCAGCCACGACGTGCGCCCCCGCCTGACGCTGCGCAAACACCTGCGCCACCCCGAGTTGGGCGACCTGGAACTGGACCGGCAGACCCTGCTGGTGCCGGGCACCGACCTGCGACTCGTGCTCTACACCGCCGATCCCGGCAGCCCGAGCGCCGCCGCGCTCGCCAGGGCGGCGCGGACCTCCTGACGCACACCCGGTCCCGGAACGACGAATCCCGACGACACGGACATCGCCGGGATTCGCTCACTCACCAGGGCCGGTGTTACCTCTGGGTGAAGGGATCGGTGAAACCGGCGGCCGCGTCGGTCGCGGTGGTGCCGAAGTCTTGCGCGGTATCGGTCGCGGTGGCACCGAAGTCCTGTGCGGTGTCGGTCAGGTTCTGCCCCGCTTCGCCCGCGAAACCCTCCGCCGTCTGCGTGACCTGATCAGCGGATTGGGTGAACTGCTCCACGACCTCGGAGCCACCGAAGAGCTCGGCGGCCTTGTCCTTGAACGCATCAAAAAGGCTCATATCGGACATTACACCAGATTTAGGGATAAAGAGGGTGCACCGCCCCGCGTGCAGCGGCCGTGGCACCGCCCACCCCTTCCCTGTGAGGAGTGCCCGCGGTGTCCGCATCGGGGCTGACGTTTTCGGTGTCCGCCGCGCAGAGCGTCACGACAGCACCGATGTGGCGAACAGCCGTCGTCCCCGACTGTCCGAAAAGGACACCAGAACCCGGCGTGAGCCGTGGCAGCGACCGCGTGCAGGCCGTCGTGTACGCGTACGAAACGGGCATCGTGGCACCGCCGTGACGGCCCCTGGTCGGCGGCCGACCCGTTCCCCAGTGGAGGATGGGGTCATGAAGACGCAGGCCGGTCCATCGAGCGTGCCGCGGTGAGCGTCCGGAGCGACCCCTACGCGCTCACCTTCCCCGTCGTCGCCCTAGTCGCCTCCGCGGGCGGGCTGGCCGCGCTGTCCACGGTGCTCGCACCCCTCCCCGCGGACCTGCCCGCCGCGCTGCTCGTGCTCCAGCACCTCAGCCCTGAGCACCCCAGCCGCCTGGCGCAGATCCTCGACGACCGCACCGCGCTGGAGGTTCGCGCGGCGGGCGACGGCGACGAGCTGCGGACGGGGACGGTGCTGGTGGCGCCGTCCGCTCGGCACCTGCTGGTCACCTCGGAGGCCCGACTCGGCCTGATCGACTCCGACGACCTGCCGCCCGCGCGCCCGTCGGCGGACCTGCTGCTGGCCACCCTCGCCGTCACCTGCGGCCCCCGCGCGCTCGTGGTCGTGCTGACCGGCAGGGGCACCGACGCCCAGGCGGGCATCCGCGCCATCTCCCACTGCGGTGGCACCGTCTACGCGCAGGACGAGGACAGCTCGGCGTACTTCGGCATGCCCGCCGCGGCCATAGACACGGATCTCGTGCACCGCGTCCTCCCGCTGGCCGACATCGCCCAAGCCATCCAGTCCCACGTCCTCACCCACCGGTGACCGAGGGCGGAGGTGCGGGACTCGCCCGTCGTGTGATCCACCGCCGATACCCCACGGGTATCTTCCCAGTGTGGAGCTACGCACGCTGCGGTACTTCGTCACGGTCGCCGAGGAACTGCACTTCGGCCGCGCCGCCGCCCGGCTGCACATGAGCCAGCCGCCGCTGAGCCGGGCCATCCAGCGGCTGGAGGCCGACGTCGGCGCCCCGCTGCTCGACCGGTCGGCGGCGGGCGTCTCCCTCACCCCGGCCGGGGCCGTGCTGCTGGACGAGGCGCGGGCCCTGCTCGACCAGGCCGACCGGGTGCGCGTTCGGGTGGCCGCGGCGGCGGGTACCGCGACCATCACCATCGGCATCCTCGGCGACAGCACCGACCAGGCCGCCACCAACCTGGCCGCCGCGTACCGCCGCGAGCACCCCGGCGTCGACGTCCGGGTCCGCGACACCGACCTGACCGACCCAACCTGCGGCCTGCACGCCGGGCTGGTCGACGTGGCGCTGACGCGCGCGCCGTTCAACGACACCGCTTTGGCCGTCCGCGACCTGCGCGCCGACCCGGTCGGCGCGGTGCTGCGCGCCGACGACCCGCTGGCCGTCCGCGACCACCTGACGCTGGCCGACCTCGCCGACCGCCGCTGGTTCCAGTTCCCCCGCGGCACCGACCCGATCTGGCAGTCGTACTGGAACGGCGGCGAACCGCGCGAGGGCCCGGTGGTGCGCGTCGTCCAGGAGTGCCTGCAAGCCGTGCTGTGGAACGGCACGATCGGCATCGCCCCGCTCGGCCACGACCTCCCCGAGCACCTGGCCGTGGTCCCCCTGGTCGACATGGCGCCCAGCCGCGTGGTGACGGCGTGGAACGAGAACGACACCAACCCGCTGATCCGGTCCTTCGTCCGGATCGCCACGGCCGTGTACCGCGACTCCCCGCCGCTGAGGGCACCGTCCGCCCGGAGGGCCTCGGCGTCGTAGGCGCCTCAGCCCAGCTTCATCTGCCTGCGCAGCACGCGATCCAGGAGTCGGTCGGGCATGAACCGCACGAGCCGGACCAGCACGGCGGCGTCGCGGCCGACCGTGTAGCGCGTGCGCGGCTTCCGCGCGGTGATGGCCCGCGAGACCACCGCGGCGGCGCTCTCGGGTTCGACGCCGTCCTTCCCGAAGGCCTCGATCTGGCCGAGGAACGCGGTCGTCAGCTTGTCGTAGCGGACGTGCTGGTCGGGGGTCATGGCCTCGGCCAGCCGGGTGGCGGTGGCGACCCCGCTCTCGTTCATGGCGGTCCGGACGGCGCCGGGGACGACGACCACGACCCGCACGCCGAACTCCTCGACCTCGCGGCGCAGCGCGTCGCTGACGGCCTCCATGGCGAACTTCGCGGCGGCGTACGGGCCGAAGCTCGGCATGGCGACCTTGCCGCCGACCGACCCGATGTTGACGATCCGGCCGCCGTGCGCGTGCAGGGCGGGCAGCAGCGCCTGGATCACCGCGATCTGCCCGAAGACGCCGACCTCGAACTGCCGCCGCCACTCGGTCAGCGCCAGCGCCTCCACCGCCGCGTTGACCGCGATGCCCGCGTTGTTGACCACCGCCCGCAGCGGCCGCCCGCCGGGGTCCCGCGCCACCCGTTCGGCCAGCGCGGCCACGTGGGCCTCGCTGGTGATGTCGAGGATGACCGGCTCGACGTTCTCGGCGGCCAGGCGGTCGGCGTCGACCTGTCGGCGCACGCCCGCCAGGACGTGGAAGCCGTCGGCGGCGAGGCGCTTCGCGGTCGCCCGGCCGATGCCGGTGGAGGCGCCGGTCACCACCACCAGTTCCGCGGCCCTCCCCTGGGTCCGTGGTGGGCGGGTGGTGCGGGGCGTGGGCCGTTCGTCGGCGTGCTGCGGTCGGTTCATGCGGTCCACCGTCCACCGCCGGGTTCGGCGGTGGCAGCCACGGATCGTCCTGGTACAGCCGGTACCAGGCTGCGTCCGGAGTCCTGCGCGACACTGGGCGGATGAACGACCTGGGTTCCGCGCTCCGCGCCTGGCGAGACCGGCTCGCCCCCGAGGCGGTCGGGTTCACGCACAACTCGCCGCGCCGCGCCCGCGGGCTGCGGCGGGAGGAACTGGCCGTCCTGGCGGGCATCTCCATCGAGTACGTGGTCCGGCTCGAGCAGGGCCGGGCCACGACCCCGTCGGCGCAGGTGTGCTCGGCACTGGCCCGCGCGCTGCGGCTGTCCGACGAGGAGCAGGCCCACCTCATGCGCCTGGCGGGCCACACCGCGGACCCGAACCGGATACCGAGGCTGATACCGGGGAGCGTGCACCGGATCATGGACCAGCTCGCCGGGCACCCGCTGTCGGTCTACGACGCCACGTGGCAGCTCCTGCACTGGAACCCGCTGTTCGCGGCGACCTTCGGCGACCCCTCCGCCCTGTCCCCCGACGACCGCAACCTGCTGCTGCGGCAGTTCGAGGGCAAGACCAGCCGGGTGCGGTTCACCCCGGCCGAACTGGCCTCGTTCGAGTCGTCGCTGGTGGCGGACCTGCGGGCCACCACCAGCCGGTACCCGGACGACCAGGACCTCGACGCGCTGATCAGGCGGCTGGACCGCGGCGCGCGCTTCCGCGAGCTGTGGGCGCTCCGGACGGTCGCCGCCCACCAGAGCGGGCACAAGGTCGTCGAGCACCCCGAGGTCGGCCCGGTCGACCTGGACTCCGACACCCTCACCACGCAGGGCTCGAACCTGCGCGTGGTCGTGTACACACCACGTCCCGGAACGGACGCCCGGAGCAAGCTCGACCTCCTCGCCGCCATCGGCACCCAGGAGCTGTCACCACGGGCCGACTGATCCGCCGCTCACGCCCGCATGACCGCGGCGATGGGGATGCGGGCGGCGCGGATCGCGGGGACCAGCCCGCCGAGCACCCCGGCGGCCACTCCCGCGACCACCCCGGCGACACCGGCCTGCCACGGGAACGAGATGCCTTGCAGCGCCGGGTAGCTCGGGCCGAGCAGGGCCGACCCGACCTTCACCCCCGCGGCGCCCGTGCCAATCGCCGCCACGGCGGTCAGCAGCCCGGTCAGCAGCGTCTCCGCGAGCACGATGCCCGCCAGCAGCAGGCGCGACGTGCCGACGGCGCGGCGCAGGGCCAGTTCCTCGACGCGCTCGCCGACCGTCGCGAGGCCGACGTTCAGGATGCCCGCGACGCCGATCAGCAGCACCAGCGCCGCCATCCCCAGGAAGATCAGCCGCACCAGGGAGAGTTGGCCCTCCAACTCCTCCCGCGAGTCGATCGGGTGCGCGTCCAGCTCGTCCGCGGGCACGCCGACGCCGATCAGCCGGGAGCGCAGCGTCTGCACGAGGTCGGTCGCTGAGGGCGACAGCATCACCTGGACGCGGGAGCCGCCGCGGGACGTGTCGGCGTTCGACGAGCCGGGCGGCCACGTGCGCAACTCGTCCATCCGCACGTAGACCGAGGGCCGCGGGCTGCCGTCCTCGACCACGCCGACCACCTGCGGCGTGACGTGGACCGCCGCGCCGGGCAGCGCCATCTCGCCGGGGACCCGGTGCCGCCGCAGGCCGATCGCCGCCTCCTCGTTCACCACGATCCTCGGGGCCAGCGCCGGTGCCGAGGCGAAGTCCAACCACTGCCCCGAGACCTGGCGGAACGGCCGGAACCCGCGGACGTCGCCGGTGAGGGCTTCGAGCTGCACCTCGATCGCCTGGCCGTCCGGTTTGCCGGAGCCGCCCTCCGGACCGCCGACGCGCGGGTGGTCGAACGGCACCGCCCCGTCGTTGATCGGGCGCACGCCGGGCTCGCCGATGATCGCGTTCATGCCGACCACGGCCACCCCGTCGGACCTGCCGGCCAGCGTCCGCTCCACCACCCCGAGCGCCGGTTCCTCCTGGGGCACGAACATCTGGAGCGTGCCGTCCTTGCCGCGGGTCAGCTCGACGCCGGAGAGCATCGCGCGTTCGGCGATCTCGGCGCCCGCCTGCACCGTCAGCACCGCGAGCACCCCGAGGAACAGGCTGGTCATCGACAGGAACGTGCGCAGCTTGCGGGCGCGGATGCCCTGACCGCCGATGACGAGCGCCGAGCGCAGCTTCCCGGAGCCCATCAGGCGAACCGCCCTTCGCGCAGTTCGAGGACGTCGTCCATCTTGCGTGCGTGGTCGCGGTCGTGCGTGACCAGCACCAGGCCGCAGCCCCGGCTGGTGGCGTCGCGCAGCACGTCGACGACGAGGGCGCCGGTCTCGGTGTCCAGCGCGCCGGTCGGCTCGTCCGCGAGCAGCACGCGCGGTTCGCGGACCAGTGCCCGTGCGATGGCGACGCGCTGCTGCTCGCCGCCGGACAGCCTGGGTGGCCGGTGCTCGGCGAGGTGCGCGATGCCGACCAGGTCCAGTGCCGCCATCACCCGCGCCCTGCGCTTGCCCCTGGGGAGCCATCCCTGGCCGTTGACGAACGCCATCGCCACGTTCTGCGCCGCGGTGAGGTGCTTGAGCAGGAAGAAGCGCTGGAACACGAAGCCGAACTCCGCGCTGCGCAACGCCGCCGCCCGCTGTTCGGGAAGACGGGTGATGTCCTTGTCCCCCAACAGGTAGCGCCCGCCGTCGGCCCGGTCGAACAGGCCGAGGACGCTGAGCAGGGTGCTCTTGCCCGAGCCGGACCGGCCGAGGATCGCGACGCTGCGCCCCGCGTGCAGGGTGAGGTCCACCCCGGACAGGATCGAGCGCGGCTCCCCCTGGCCCTTCAAGGTCTTGGTGATGCCGGTCAGGTGGATCAACGGTGTCATCGTCGCTGTCCCGTCGGGGTCGTGGCGCCGTCCTGGGCGGGATCGGGCAGGTCGGGTCCGGGCACGGCCAGTTCCTCGTCGCCGGTGAGACCGGAGGTCACCTCGACGACCTGGCCGTCGGTGAGGCCGAGCACCACGTCGGTCGTCCGGCGCGAGCCGTCCGGCAGGAGCACGTCGACCCTGCCCCGGTCCCGCCTGCCCGCGACCGCCTCGACCGGGACGGCGAGCGCGTTCGCCGACCGGCCGGTGACCAGTTCCACCGAGGCCGAGGCCCCGTTGATCAGCGTCACGTCACCGGGAGCGGCGCAGACGACGCGCAGGCCGGTGGCCGCGCTGCGCGACGCGGGCTCCCCCGACGGCTCCGGGGTCGACTCGGGCGCCGTGCCCGCGGGCAGGGCCGCGATGGTGCCGAGCACGGCGCACGGGAACGGGCCCGGACCGTTCTCGATCTGCGCGCGCACGTCCGAGGTGGCGCCCGAGACCTGGTACGCCTGGCCCGCGTCGAGGCCGGCCACGATGCCGTAACCGGTGTGCTCCGCCGACGCGATCGGCATGCCCGCGGTGACCGTCGCCCCGTCGTCCACGAGCCGTCCCGCGAACACCGTGCCCGCCGGGATCTCGACGGGGTGGGCCGTCCCGTCCGCCGAGACGGTGGCGACGCGAACCGGTGTGGTCGAGGGGGTGTCGGAGGCGGGCAGGTCGACGAAGCGGACCTTCCCGGCCACCGGCGCGACCAGCCCGATCGTCGGCCGCATCGTCACCGTCCCGGCCAGCGACAAGGTCGTGGTGAGGTCTTTCCTGGTCGGCTTCACCCTGGTCAGCGCCGTGCCCCGCGGCGAGAGGTCGGGGTTCGCCCCGTCCGGTCCGGTCGCCTGGCAGGCGGTGGTGGTCATCAGCAACGCGCACAGGGGCGCGATGGCGTTGACGCGCATCGAAGTCCTCTCCATGTCCGGCTAGTCCCCGTGGGGGTGGGTCGTGGCCGTGACGCCTCGGAGCGCCACCCCGCAGGCCGTGGCCGCGATCAGCGAGACGAGGAGCCCCGCGGCGGCGGGCGCGGCGATCCACGGCGTCAGCGGCGTGTCCAGGTCGTGCGGGAGGCCCGGTGTGACGGACAGCAGCCCCAGCCCGACGCCGAAGCCCGCGCCGCAGGCGAGGAGCGTCGACGCGAACACCGGCAGCACGACCTCGCGCCGCAGCACCCTGCGCAGCAGGGGGACGGGGGTCCCGGCCACCACCAGCGCGCTGAACGTCCGCCGCCGGTCGATCACCGAGCCCACGGCGGACACCGCCGCGCCCGAACCGCCGAGCAGCGCGGCGATCACCAGCCCGATCACCACCGCGCGGCGGAGGTCCTCCAGGATCGTGGCGCCCACCGCGTCGGCGCGTTCGCCGTCCTGCAACGACACCCCCGGTATCGCCCGCACGAGTGCGGTGTGGACGGTGTCGCGGTTCTCGGGTGTGGTCAGCACCGCCACGCTGTTCGGCCGCGCCGCCACCGTCGGGACGAGTTCCGGGTCGACGACGACGTAGGAGGCGCTCCGGTGGGCGCGGACCTCGACGCCCACGGGCAGTTCGACCTTCGCCGAGCCCTGGCTCCCGGCCACCCGGAGTGGACGGCTGGTGTCCAGCGGCTGCGGGGCGTACACCGCGGGCCCCGGTGCGCAGGTGAGTCCGGTGAGGACCTTCGCGACGTCCGCGCACCGGCCGACCAGCGCGGAGTTCGACCGGCCGCCCGCCGTCAGCAGCCCGGTGACCATCGGCAGGACCGGCGCGTCCGTCGCCGAGCGCAGCGCGTCGATCCGGCCGGGGTCGGTGATGTCGTGCGCGACGATCGCGTCCGGCGACCACGTCCCGTCGTCGAAGCGGACCTGCCGCTCCAGCGCCGTCACCATGGTCAGCGCCAGCGATCCGGTGAACACGGCGATGACCACGCCCGCCGAGCCGCGGAACGCCGCGACCGGGTCGCCGACGAGCCGCCGTCCCGCGAGCAGCGTCGCCGGTCCGCGCCAGCACCCGACGAAGAGCCGCCCGACCAGCCACGTCACCACCGGCCCGGTGAACACCAAGGCCAGCGCGACCCCGGCGACACCCGCCAGCACCACCTCGAACCGCCTCGGCCCACCGACCTCCCGCGCGACCGCGATGCCCGCGAAGAACAGCGCGAACGCCCCGCACCCGATGAGCAGCCGCCGCCACCGCACCACGCGGACCCTCACCTCTCCCGGCGCACGGGCGACGACCCTCCAGTGCCCCAGCACGGCGGCGCCCACGACCAGCACCGGCGCGCACACCGCCGCGACGAAAGCCACCAGCGGGTCGGGCGCGAAGTCGGCGGGGAACCAGGTGCCGCCCTCCCACGGGACCAGCGCGGCGAGGTGGCTCGACGGCCAGGCCAGCGCCACGCCGAGCGCGCTGCCGACGACTGCCCCGACGGCGATCTCCACCGCGATCACCACGACGGCCTGGCGCGGCGTGGCGCCCGCCAGCCGCAGGGCCGTGAGGCGGTGTTCCCGTTTGGCGGCGGTGAGCCGCCCGACCGACGCGACGAGCACCAGGCAGGGCACCACCAGCACCACCAGACCGATCCTGGTGAGCAGGAACAGCGCCGTGCCCGACTCGTCCACCTCCACGCTCGACCCGAGCAGGTCGCGGACGTGGCGGCCATCGACCGCGCCCGGCGGGTGGCCGACGATCGCGACCAGCTCGTCCGGGAACCGCAGCGCTCCCTCACCCAGCAGACCGACGACGGCGCCGGGGAAGCGGTCGCCGAGCCTCGCCGCGGGCACGGTGCCCACCAGGTCGGCGAGCGCGGGTGAGAGCACCACCTCGCCGGGGCCGGGCAGGCGCGGAATCCCCTGGGCCACGGCGACTTCCCCCGGTTCGGCCGACGCGACGTCGAAGCGCGCGATCAGCCTGCCGCCGAACTCGTCCGCGGTGGACGCGACCGTCACGGACCCCTCCGGGCCCGCCTCCCGCCACGCGACGCGGTCCTTCCGCGCCTCCAGGGCGTTCGGCGCCGCGAGCAGCCAGAGGACGAGCAGGACGCCCACGGCCACGCCGGAGGCGATGAGCGCGGCGGAGACCCGGCCGCGCCGGTCCCCGCGGAACAGGGTGATCGCGAGCCTCACGCGGGACCACCGTCCCGGAGCCGGACCACCGGGTCCCGCTCCACGTCCACCCCGCCGACGGCGGGCTCGACCGATCCACTCGACACCGGACTCATGCCGTGGATCCTGTCGAGCGGGCGGCGGTCCCCGCCTCGGTCGACCCGCCATTCCGGGTCGGTCAGGTGACCGAGGTGGGAGGTGGGCGGAATCAGTACCGTTTCCACTATGGACGGATTTCGCAGGCAGTGGCCGACCGTGCTCGCGCTCGGCGCGCTGCTCGTGACGGAACTGGTCTGGCTGGTGCCCGTTCGCGGCCCGGCGATCTGGTCGTGGCTGCTGTCCCTGCCCGTCTGCGTGGCCGCGGTCACCGCCCACCGCTTCCC
This sequence comes from Umezawaea endophytica, assembly GCF_025061645.1. Classification (GTDB taxonomy): domain Bacteria; phylum Actinomycetota; class Actinomycetes; order Mycobacteriales; family Pseudonocardiaceae; genus Umezawaea; species Umezawaea endophytica. The sequence continues at coordinate 134,223 of NZ_JANYMP010000005.1, forward strand.
GGCCGCGTCGACGGCGGTGGCCGCCACGTCGGTGGTGCTGGCCTCGTTCGCCGATCAGGCGGGCAGCCACCAGTCGGAAGCCGCGTTCGGCCTGCTGTCGCTCTCCGAGACCGCGGCGTGCATGGCACTGGTCGCCGCCGTGGTGCGGTACGCGGCCTTGAGGACGGCCGTCACGAGCGTGGGCGTGCTCATGGCGGTGAGCCTGCACGCGGCGGTGGCGCGCGACCTGTCCTGGACGGAGTCGAACATCGTCGGGTCGTTGCTGCTGGGTGTGGTCGCGGTGGGGACAGGCCGGTACTTCCGGGCGCGGGACGCCGAACGCGAGCGCGTGCTGTCCGCCTCGGTGTCCGGCGCGCAGCGCGAGGAGCGCATCGCGCTGGCCCGCGAACTGCACGACGTCGTCGCGCACTACGTGACCGGCATGCTGGTGCAGGCGCAGGCCGCGCTGGACGTGGCCGACGAGGACCCGAAGGCGGCGCACCGGCTGCTGCCCGGCATCATCGACAGCGGGACGACGGCGGTGGGCGCGATGCGCAGGCTCGTCGGCACGCTGCGCGAGGGCGGCCCGGAGGTGGCGACGACCGACCTCGGCGCCGACGTCCTGGCCGTCGTCGAACGCTCCCGCGACCAGGGTCTGCCGGTCCGGCTGCGTATCGACCTCCCACCCGAACTGCCGCCCGAGCTGGGCCGGTCCGTGCTGCGGCTGGTCCAGGAGTCGCTGACCAACGCGCACAAGCACGCCGTCGAGGCGACCGAGGTCGCCGTGGAGCTGTCCCGGACACCGACGGCGCTGCGCGTGGTCGTGACCGACGACGGCAGGCAGGCGTCGACGCGGGCCTCGGGCTACGGCCTGGTCGGCATGCGGGAGCGGGTCGACATCCTGGGCGGGCGGTTCTCCGCCGGTCCCGGCGAGACCGGGTGGCGGGTCCTCGCCGAACTGCCGTGGGAGGGGCGCGGGTGATCTCGGTCCTGATAGCCGACGACCAGGAGATGGTGCGCGTCGGGTTCCGGATGATCCTGGAGAAGCGCCCGGACATCACCGTCGTCGCCGACGTCGCGGACGGGGTCGCGGCCGTCACGACGGCCCGCGAACTGCGGCCGGACGTGTGCCTGGTGGACATCCGGATGCCGGGGCTCGACGGGCTGGAGGTGACGAGGCAGCTCTCGCCGACGTCGAAGATCGTCGTCGTGACGACCTTCGGCCTGGACGAGTACGTGCACACCGCGCTCCAGCACGGGGCCAGCGGGTTCCTGACCAAGGAGGCGGGCCCCGAACTGCTGGTGGAGGCCGTCCGGGCGGCGGCGCAGGGCAACGCGCTGATCTCGCCCCAGATCACCCTGCGGCTGCTGGAGCGGTTCACCCGACCGGGCGAGAAGGTCGAGCGGCACAAGCTCACGGCGCGGGAGCAGGACGTCGTGCGCGAGGTGGCGCGCGGCCTCACGAACCAGGAGATCGCCGTCGCGCTCCACATGTCGCTGTCCACGGTGAAGACGCACCTGACCTCGGTGCTGGCCAAGCTCGGCGCGCGCAACCGCGTCGAGATCGCGTCCTGGGCCTGGCGGGTGGGCCTCGCCGGGTCGTGACCGCCGCGCGGCCGGGCCCCCGCTCCACGGAAGGGTGATTCACCGGAATTCCGAACCGTCTCCGAATATCTGCGGAGAGATCGCCGAATCGTCGTGCCACCATCGCGTCGGAAACGGTTTCGCGGGGAAGTGGACGGTTCGCAATGCGGTTCGGCGCTCGACGACCGCGGTCCCGATTACCCTCGGCCGCTCAGATCCCGTGGGCGCGGATCATCGGCGCCATCAGCTCGGCGCGCACCCTCCACATCGGACGGCGGGCCGTGAGGACGGTGGCGAACAGCAGCAGGTTGCCGAGCACGGCGGTCACGACGACCAGCGGCACGCTCTCGACGACACCGCCCAGCACCGCTCCGCCGACGGCGACGACCGCGGCCACCGCGCACAGCGCCGCCGTGCGCACCGGCTCGTCCCAGCGGAAGCCCCGTCCGCGCTCGACCTCGGCGATCAGCTCCCCCGCCCGCCGGGCGACGTCCCGGTCGGCGGGGTCCAGCCCGGCCAGCCGGTCCGCCGCCTTCGCGCACTCGACGAACTGGGCGGCGTTGGCGATCTCCAGGTCACCGTCGCGGGTGACCGACCGGGAGGTGTCCGCGACCGCGAGCAGCGCCGCCGCGAGCCGGTCCGCGTCCACCGGCGCCGACTCGGCCCTGGCCACCTCCGCCCAGCGCTCCGCGAGGGTCCACTCGATCCGATTCCGCACGTCTGCCTCCGTTTCCCGTTCCAGGAGAAGGGTTCCATGAGCGATCCGCTCGCCGCGAACATAGCGGAGGACGAGACCGGGGACCGCCGTCCACCCGTGTCGAACCGCGAACGGGCCCGTCGGTCGACGCCGCCGGGGTCGCTCTGGTTCGCCGCGACGGCGGCGGCGATCGGCGTCGTGGTGAGCCTCTGCGCGGGCCTGGGGACGATCTACGTCCCGCAGCTCTGGCCCGCCGCTGCCGGCACCACTCCCCCGCCGCCCGCCCTCTCGTCGACGTGGCCGCTCAGCGGCTCCCCGACGAGGTCGACCACCGCGACGCCCACCGTCCCCAGTGGACCGCCCACCGGGTTCTACCGCCACACCGGCCCGCAGGGCCTCGTGACCGTGCTGCCGGACTCGTTCGTCCCCGGCAGCGGCAAGGTCAAGGGGACGCTGGTGGCGAAGGACCCCGCGGACCCCGACGTCGAGGTGCGCTTCGGCGGTGACCAGCAGGGGCCCGACAGCCTCCTGGAGACGATCACCAGTGCCGCGAACGCCGAGGCGGCCAGCCCCGAGTACACGCGGGTGGCGCTGACGAGCACCACCCACCAGGGCCTGCCCGCCGTCGAGTGGGAGTTCGTGAAGCCGAACGCGAACGGGGCCGTCCGGCACACCCGTGCGCACTACTGGCGGGCGAACGGCGTCGAGTACGTCCTGCTCGTCACGGCGCCGCCCGCCCGCTTCCCCGACGCCGCGCCGATCCTGGCCGCGATGACCCGCTACAGCGAAACCCCCTGAGGAGCGTCACCGGAGATGGTCCTGGCCACCACGAGGTGGGCTCGGTTCGCCCCGCAGCCCGACCGCGCCGATCCCGACCGCCACGAGGCCACGCGCCACCTGTGCGCCGCCGCCCACCTCAGCCGCGACTTCGCGGACGCCGCGCTGCGGGAACTGCTGGTGGAGCCGACCCGGCCCGCCGCGCCCGCGCCGGGCGTCGACTCCGCCGCCGTGCTCACCGAGGCGCTGGCCGCCCGGCTGCGCACGGACGTGGTGGACGTGCTGGTGCTGGTGGTCCTGGTGCTGGCGTTCTCGCTCGTCTTCCCGCTGGCGGCGGTGTGGGGCCTCGTGGCGCTGCTGCTGAGCCTGCCGAAGCTCATCCGCTCCTGGCGCGACGCGCAGGCCCGGCGCGGTGCCGCCCGCCCGATCCGGCCCGTCCGCACCGTCCTGGTCGTCCTGCTCGTCGTCAGCTCGATCGGGTGGGTGATCGACTCGGCGGGTTCCGGCCGCCGCTCGACCGACCTCTCCGGGATCGTGCCCGACACCACGTCCGACAACGTGACCGCCGCCGTGCTGCTCGCGGTGGCGCTGCTGGTCCTGCTGACCAACCGCCTGCTCATCGCCCACCACGTGACCGACCGCTTCGGTCCGCTCAACCACCGGCCGTCGCGCCCCGTCGACCGCGCCCTGCTGAGCCTGTCCCCGACGCTGGCCGCGCGCGTCGAGGAGCACCACGGCGCGAACAAGCGCCTCCGCCGCGGGGTGTCCGAAGAGGATGGACTGGTCCCGCTGCTGGTGCACCGGGGCTACAAGCCGTTCGTCGGCGCGGGCGACATCCACGAACCGTGGACCATCGCCGTGCCGCTGGAGCGCAAGGCCGACGCCCCGCCCAACGTCGAACCCCTCGACACCGCGATGCTGCTGGACGGCATCACCAGCAAGGTCACCGACCTGCGCGACGCGCCCCTGCTCGCCCCCAGCGCCCGGCTGGGCTCGCTCGGGGTGGACGACTACGTCGTGGTCGACGCGCAGGGCCTGGTGGACAACCTGTCCAGTCCGCCGTCCGCGCACTACCTCAAGGACCCCGGCGTGCCGCCGTACACGCACGTGCCCCGGTCGCACGCGCACGACCTGCGCGACAGCCCGCTCGAGTGGTCCCGCTTCTACCGCCGCTTCTCGCTGGTGACGTGGGAGCACGACCTCGTGGTCTCGGTCTTCGTGCACGTGGCGATGGACGAGTCGACGCTCTACCTGGAGTGGACCCCCTGCGTGCTGCGGCCCATCAACGCCGAGCTGATGGCCGTGGACACCGAGCCCGCGTCGCCGTGGGTGCCGGTGGGCCGCGCGCTGAAGGACCTGGTGCTGCTGCCCGCGAGCGCGCTGTCCCGCGCGTCGCGCCTGGTGATCCGCCCGCGCGCGCTCCGGCCGGACCGCGGCCGGGTGAACCCGGACCGGTACGGCGCGCTGCTGACCCTGCGCGAGATGGCCGCCGACGTCGAACTCCGCAGCTACTTCCAGCAGGCCGACGTGGAGCGGTACACGCACCTGCTGCGCACCCGCGTGACGCTCGCCGTCGCGGAGATCCTGCGCACCGCCGGCTACCACACGGCGTCCTTCGACCAGCAGGTCCAGTCGGTCGTCAACACCACCGTCAACACGGTCACCATCGCCGACGGCGGCACCGTGACCGGCCACGTGCTGCAAACGGGGTCGCTGAACGGCGACGTCGACATCACCGGCTGAACCGGCTGACGGCGAAGCGACCCGGTTGTGCCCTCCGCCGGGACGGCGATACGGTCGCCGCGGCGGAACGGGTCGAGAGGACACCACAGATGATCACGGAGCCGACGCTCCTGCGGATCGGCGAGGCCGTGCAGATCGGCCACGGGGGCGACCGGGAGGCGGCCCGCCTCCTCTTCGCGGAGATCTGGGCCGAAATCGGCGGCGAGCGGGGAGATCCCCTACACGTGTGCACGCTCGCCCACTCGATGGCCGACATGCAGGACGACGTGCGCGAGGAACTGGTCTGGGACCTGCGGGCGCTGGCGGTGGTCGACCTGCTGACCGACGAGCGCGTGGCCGAGGCGGGCGTGCCGCTCACGGTCGCGGGCCTGCGCCCGTCGTTGCACCTGAACCTGAGCGAGTGCTACCGCAAGCTGGGCGATCTCGACCGCGCTCGCGAGCACCTCGGGCACGCGCGGGCCACGATCGACGCGCTCGGCGACGACGAGTACGGGCGGCTGATCAGGAACGGCCTGGAGCAGGTGGCCGAGGGCCTGCGCTGACCCGACCGCACTGGCCGCGGGTCGATCAGGAGGCGGCCGTCAGCGGCCGGATGGCGTTGTCGATCTCCAGGTCGATCAGCCGCTGCGCCTCGATGGTGGCGTTCTCGAACACGCCCGCGAGTTCGAGGCTGACGATCCCGTGCACCCGCGTCCAGATCAGGATCGCCGCGGCGGACGCGGCCGGGGTGGTCTCGGGCATCCGCTGGGCACCGGCCCACAGGCGCAACTGCCCGTCCAGCGCGCGGTCACCGCTGGTGGTCCCGCCGGGCGCCGCGTTCTGGATGGTCACCAGCAGGTCGACGAGCAGGGCCATCCCCTGGTGCAGCGGGGTCCGCTCGTCCCCCTCGGCGAGCACGCCGTCGGTCCGGTCGGCGAACAGCATCCCGTAGCGCCGTCGGTGTCGGAGCGCCCACTCGCGGTAGGCCGCGACCAGCAGCCCCACCCGCGTGCGCGGTGCCCGCCTGCCCCCTTCGGCGGCCTGGCTCATAGCCGCCGTCAACTGCTCGTACGACACCGTGATGAGGTGCGCGAGCAGCGCGTCCCGCGAGGTGAAGTAGCGGTACACCGCGGGAGCGGACATCGCCATGCTCCTGGCCAGTGCCGCGATCGTCAGCGCGTGGACGCCCTCGGCGTCGATGATCGCGAACGACGAGTCCTCGATCTCCTGGAACGTCTGGGCCCGCAGTCGGTCGCGCCTGCTCAGCGCAGGTGGCTGGTCGGTCATCGGCGCATCGTAACGGCCCGTGCGGGCCGGGACAGGTCATTCGACGCGCTACGGCCCGTAGCGCGTCGACCGGGCAGTCACGCCGTGGCGCCGTACCGGTGGCCCACACCGGCCAGCATCGCGTCGACCTCACCCTCGTAGAGCAGCGCCGGATCGATGCCGGTGGCCGCCAGGTGCTCACCCAGTTCGAGGCTGATCAGCCCGTGCAGCCTGCTCCACCACACCAGCCCGAAGCGCAGCACGTCCACGGGCAGGTCGTGGTGACCGCCGCTGTTCCAGCGCAGGATCTGCCGCTCCAACCCGGCGGGCACGGGTGGACCGGACGGCCGCCCGACCTCGGCGACCACCGCGAGCAGCACGGCCATGCTCCGCTGCGCGGCGGGCACGATGCGGTCGCCCGCGTGGTCCCGCCCCGAACCGTGGGTGGACCCGTGCGCAAGGCGGTAGGCGTGGGGATGGGCCAGCGCCCACTCCCGGTAGGCGTTCGCGACCGCGCGAACCCGCGCCACCGGGGACGCCGGTCGACCGGCGGCGGCCTCCAGCGCCTCGGCCAGGTCCAGGTGGACGTCGACGGCCAGGTCGGCGAGCAGCGCGTCGCGGCTGTCGAAGTAGCGGTACAGCGCCGCCATCGACATCGCCATGGTCCGCGCTATCGCGTTGAGGGACAACGACTCCGAGCCCGACTCCCGCACCTGGTCCATCGCCGCGGCCTTGATCTCCGCCACGGTCCGGCGCCGGATCCTCTCCCGACGGGTCGGCTCCTGCTCGGCCATCGCCACCACCTCACTCGACGCAACGGGTTGACACACTATGACACATCGCCGCATAGTTACGACCATTAACACCGCGATGCGTGATCGCCCGCGTCCCCTGGGCGACCGCGACGGCGTCACCCGCTCCCCACCGGAGGAACCCCGGCATGAAGATCACCATCTCCGGCGCGTCCGGCCTCATCGGCGGCAGGCTCGCCGCCCGCCTCCGGGACCGCGGCGACGAGGTGACGGTGCTCTCCCGCTCCGCGAGCACCGACCTGGCCGCGTGGCGGTGGGACCCGCTCGCCGGACCCGCGCCGGTCGGCGCGCTGGCCGGTCGGGACGCCGTGGTGCACCTCGCGGGCGAACCCATCGCCCAACGCCTGACCGACGAGGTCAAGGACCGCGTCCGGCGTTCGCGCGTGGACGGCACCCGCAACCTCGTCGACGGTCTGCGCACCACCCCCGAAGCCGACCGGCCGCGGGTGCTCGTGTCCAGTTCGGGCGTCGCCTACTACGGACCGCGCGGCGACGAGGAGATCACCGAGGAGACCCCGCCCGGTGGCACGTTCCTCGCCACCGTCTGCGCCGAGTGGGAGGAGGAAGCCGCCAGGGCGGCGGAGTTCGGCGTCCGGGTGGTGCGGATGCGCACCGGTGTCGTCCTCGACGCCTCGGGCGGCACGCCAAGTCGCTGCTCGCCACCTACCGGATCGGCCTGGGCGGGCCGATCGCGGGCGGCGCGTTCACCGTCCCGTGGATCCACGTCGACGACATCGTCGACCTGTACGCCAAGGCGGTCGACGACACGTCGTGGACCGGCGCCTACAACGGCACCGCGCCCGAACCCGTCACCCAGCGGGAGTTCGCCAAGGCACTCGGCAGGGCCCTGCGCCGCCCGGCCGTCCTGCCGACGCCGGGGTTCGCGCTCAAGCTGGCGCTCGGCGAGATGGCCGACGTAGTGACCACGGGCCAGCGCGCCGTCCCCCGCCGCGCGCTCGACGGCGGCTACACCTACCGGCACCCGCGCCTGGACACCGCGCTGGCCGCCGCGCTGAGCTGAACTCGACCGTCCACTCCGGACCTGGCGGGGGGGGGGGCGGGGCCCCGGCCCCCGCCCCCCCCCCCCGGGGGCGGCGA
>NZ_JANYMP010000005.1:142182-189342 GCF_025061645.1 Umezawaea endophytica
CGGGCGCGGACGGGACCCGGCCCCGTCCGCGCCCGCCGGTGGTCAGCGGACCAGCGGGTGCGGCCACACCAGCGGCTCGTCCGGCACGTGCACCCAGCCGCGCTGGGCCACCGAGCCGATCTGGACGTTCACCAGCGGCGCGAACGACGGCGCGTCGATGCCGTCGTAACCGTGGTGCACCACGGACCAGTACAGGTCGTCCGAGACGACGAGCACCAGCGGCGCGGAGGTCTCCCGCAGCGCCAGCTTCAACCGCGGCGCGTCGAGCAGGCGGCATGCCACGTCGAGCATCTCCCCCGACTGGCCGAGCTCGTCGAAGTGCACCTCGCCCGCGTGCAGCACCGCCCGCAGGCGGATCGCCAGGTCGGGGAACTCCGCGTTGTGCCTGCCGAGCACCCGGCTCACCTCGGGCACGACCGACTCCAGCAGCAGCGTCTTCGGCACCCGGTCGGACGACCGGATGAGGACGATCGCGCCGTCGCCGCGGTCCAGGGGCGGGTCGAGGTCGGCGTCACCGACGCCGTGCGCGGCGAACGCCTGGCCGAGCGCGCCGTACATCACCCTGCGCAGCTTCTGCTTCTCCATGTTGTTGCGGGTTGTCGAACCCTCGATGTCCACCCCGAACGCGACGCGGTAGACGGGGTGTCGCCTGTCTGCATTGCCCATGCGGACACGGTCCCGCCCCCGCTTTCCCAGGAACAAGCGGTCCCGCGTCCCGGATTCACGGGTGCTCCCCGCCGCCGATGCCGTGCTTGCGCGCCTTCTCGACGACCTCGGCGCGGTCGCGCGCGCCCAGCTTGGACTGGATCTCCCCCGCCCGGTTGGCCACGGTCTTGGTCGCGAGCGTCAACTCGGTGGCGATCTGCTGGTTCGACTGCCCCCTCGCCATCAGCACCAGCATGCGGTACTCGGCCCGCGTGAGGCGGAACGGCAGGTCGCCGTCCGGCACCTGCTGGTCGAGCAGCGCGGTGATGACCCCCAGGTCCAGCACCGCCTTGTTGCCCTCCGCCACGGTGCGCACCGCCTGCACGACGTTCGTCTCCTCCTTGCACAGGTAGCCCGCGGCCCCGGCCCTCAGCGAGGCGCGCACGTGTTCGGGCTCCTCGTGCATGGACAGCACCAGGAGCCTGGTGGCCGGGACCAGCTCGACGATCCGGCGGATCACCTCCGGACCGCAGAGCGTCGGCTCGGCGCCCGCGAACCGCGGTATCCGGAGGTCGACCAGCACCACGTCGGGGTGTTCCCGCTCGGTGAACGCGATGGCGTCCTCACCGGTCGCGCACTCGCCCACCACCTCCACGTCCTCGGCGTCCTCCAGTTCGCCGCGCAGGCCCCTGACGAAGATCGGGTGGTCGTCCACGATCAGGACCCGGTGTCGCGTGTCCGTCAAGGTGCCCTCCCGGTGCGCTGGTGGCACGGCCGTCCGTCCCGACGCCACGACGGGGTCATCCCCGCGTGAACGGGATGCGCGCCGTGACGCGGGTTCCGGGAGCGCCGCAGTCGACGGTGAAGTCCCCACCGAGGTCCTGGCAGCGCTCCTTCATCGATTCCAGCCCGATCCCCGGAACGGGGTTCGGTGCCAGTCCCCGGCCGTCGTCGGTGACGGCGATCTCCAGGCCGGTGCCGGTGCGGACGACGTCGATCCGGCACTCCGACGCCTCCGCGTGCCGGACGACGTTCGTCAGCGCCTCACTGATCACGAGGTAGGCGGCCCGCAGGACGGGGAACGGGACGTCGTCGAGGTCCCCCCTAGGGACGACGTGCACCGCCACCTCGCCGTCCAGGCGGTCCGCCAGCCCGCGCAGCGCGTTCACCAGTCCCGACCGCAGGTCGAGCGCCTGCACGTCGCGGGCCACCCGCCGCACGGTGCCGGTGAGCGTCTCCAGGTCGGCGACCGCTTCCCCCAGCCGCCGCCGCGCCTTCTCGTCGGAGCCGTCCATCGTCCGGAGGACGACGCTCACCTGCTTCTGGACGCCCACGACACCGGGGCAGATCATGTCGTGCAGGTCGTAGCTGATCCGGTGCAGGTCCTCCCGGCGCTTGAGCTCGAACCGCGCGTCCGCGTGGCGCAGCGCCAGCGCCAGCCGCACCGAGTGCACGGCGGGCGCGGCCTGGCCCGCCAGGTCGTCCAGCAGGCCCAGTTCCCGCGACCCCAGCCGCTCGCCGCCGCCGCGCGCCTCGGCCACCAGCACGCCGATCCGCTGCCCGCTGTGCCGCAGGTCCACCTCGTGCTGCTCCCACCCGCGCGAGCACCCGTACTCGTCCGGCGCGCGGCAGTCCGCGCCGTCCAGGCGGACCGCCACGTACGGCAGCTTCAACGCCTCGCCGACCGACGCGGCGATGGCGGGCAGCACCTCGTGCGGGCGGCGGGGGTGCGCCAGCGTGCGCCCCAGTTCCACCAGCGCCCGGTACGGGTCGCAGCGGTCGCCGAACAGCCACCGGTCCAGCGCCCTCCGGAGCAGCGCGTGCAGCGGCGCGAGCGCCACCACGACCACGAGGGTCGCGAGCGCGTTGGCGGCGGTGGGGACGCTGGTGGTGGTGACCAGCACGACGGCCGTGTAGGCGCCGATCAGCAGCGCGCCCAGCAGGCCGTAGAGCAGGGTGCGGTGGATGATCAACTCGATGTCGTACAGGTCGTGCACGGTGATCACCACCACCAGCGCCACCGGGAACGCCATCGCCGCCGCCAGCCAGGCGCCGCCGGACACCAGTTCCAGCGCCAGCGTCGGGATCCCCAGCACGGCGCCCACCACCGCCCAGCCGAGCACCCGCCGCCGCACCCCGTCCTCCCTGAACCAGCGCACCACCAGCGAGAGCACGGCCACCGCCAGCGCGACGGCGAACGCCGTGAACCCCGTCCACGCCAGCACCACCGCGACCCCTCTGCGCGCGGTACCGCCGAAGACCTGCTGCCAGAACGCGACCGGCTCCGACCACGCCGCCCAGCCGACGCCGACCACCGGCAGCACCACCCCGGCCGCCGCGACGGCGACGGCGGGCCACCACCGGCGGGTGGGAGGCCGTCCCGTTGGGAACAGCAGGAGCACCACCGGCAGCAGCGAGTACGTCGGCCACCAGCTCCAGGTGCCGATCCACGCCGCCCACGGCTCGTGCGGCGCGGCCGCGGCCCCCACCGCGACCGCGCCGCACACCCCCATCGCGAGCACCAGCCACCCCACGGCGTTGCGCCGCGCGTGGGCCACGATCCGCTCACCCAGCAGGCAGTACACGACGGCCGTGAACCAGTTGTGCGGGTGCGACGGCTCACCGCCCGTGGTGACGTGCGCGGCCAGCGCGACCAGCACCAGCGCCGCCGAGCCCATCGCGAGCAGCCGGGAGCCGAACACCGCCCCGCCGCCGCGCCGCGTTCCCACCGTCGGCCCGGATACCATTGCTCCCCCTAGTGGTCTGCGAACACCGTCCCCGCGGTGGTTCAGGACGTGCCGGTGAGCCAGTGCCAGAAGTTGTGGCAAGGCGACCCCTCGTCGTACGCCTCGACACCCCCGTGCGCCAGCTCGACGTCCCGGTCCAGGCCGCCCCCGCTCAACGTGACGCCCGCCCCGTCGTGCGGGTGCCGGTGCGCGCGTTCCCCGCCGCCGCGCCGTCCCCCGCGGGCCAACGCCTTCCGCATCGTCGCCAGTTCCGGCAGCAGTCCCGGCCCGACGAGCGCTCCGTACCTCGCCTCGAACAACGCCAGCCCCTCGCACATCCGGCCCGGCTCGAACGGGACGACGGCGACGTGCGGCACGGCGAAGTGCTCGTTGCCCGTCGGGGCGGCCGCCGCGTAGGCGAGGAACGTGTCGTGCCACTGGGCCAGGTCTCCGAGGACGGGATGGACGAGCTGCCCTCGGTCTTCGGTGGGTGCGGACATCGATCTCCTCCGGTCGCTGAGCTTCGTGGTCCAGCGTCCCCATCCCGCGGTCCCGGGAACCAGAGGCGACCGTCCCGGATTCGCAGGGGGAACCCGAGGCACCCCACCACCGGGCGGTGACGGCCGACAAGGTCAGATGACGCAGAAGGCCGCGAGCACCGCGCGCCGACCTGACGTCGGGCTATTCAGGCCTCTTTTTGCGGAATAGCGCGGGTATCCGCGCATGACCCCTACCGCCTGGTTCACTGGTGGGGGGAACGCGTCCGGGGGGACGCTCAGGGGGAGAGAAATGATCTCATGTGGACGTTCGCGCACCCGTAGGTCGTCGACCGGCAACGGCGGGTGGAGCCGCCGAGACCAGTGACGTGGTTGGTGGACCTGGACGAGCACGCCGCGTCCCGCGCGGTCGTCCGGGCGCTGCGCGCGGCCGATCCCAGGACGGAGGTGGTCCGCGCGCCGCGCGCCGAACCGTCCGGCCTGGTGCTGTGCTCGCGGGAGTCGGCGGCGCTGGACGAGCTGCTGTCCGCGACGGCGGGGGCGGGCTGGCACGTGATCGTCGTGGCGGTCGAGAAGGGGCTGGAGCCGTGGTCGGTGCTGGCGCGCGGCGCGGCCGACGTGCTCACCTGGGACGGTGATCCCGAGGCGGTGCTGGCCAGGGTGGCGCGGGCGCGGGAGGTCGACGAGCTGGTGCGCGCGCCGCAGGTGTCGGCCACGCTGCGCGGTTCCAGCCCGGCGCTGGCGGCGGCGCTGCGGGACCTGGTGACCGCGGCGCGCTTCGCCCGCGGACCGATCCTGATCCTGGGCGAGACCGGGACGGGCAAGGAGTTGGCGGCTCGCGTCGCGCACCGGATGGAGTCCGGTTCGGGGCCCCTGGTGGTGGTGGACTGCACGACGGTCGTGCCGTCCTTGTCCGGCAGCGAGCTGTTCGGGCACGAGAAGGGCGCGTTCACCGGTGCCGTCAACGTGCGGATCGGCGCCTGCGCGGCGGCCAACGGCGGGACGCTGATGCTCGACGAGGTCGGCGAACTGCCGCTGGAGCTCCAGTCCGAGTTGCTGCGCGTGGTGCAGGAGGGCACGTACAAGCGGGTGGGCAGCGACACCTGGCACACCACCAGGTTCAGGCTGGTGTGCGCGACGAACCGGGACCTCGCGGAGGAGGTGCGGGCGGGTCGGTTCCGCGCCGACCTCTACCACCGGATCGCGGCGTCGACGGTGCGGATGCCGCCGCTGCGGGACCGGCCCGAGGACGTCGTGCCGCTGTTCACCGCGTTCGTGGCGGAGGCGGAGGGGCGGCGGGAACCCGTGCGGCTGACGTCCTGGGTGGAGCGGGCGGTGCGCGCCCGCGCCTACCCCGGCAACCTGCGGGACCTGCGGCAGCTCGCGCAGCGGGTGGCGGCGCGCCACGTCGGGCCGGGACCGGTGACGCCGGGGGACCTGCCGCCCGCCGACCGCCCGGACCGGGCCGGGCCCGCGGTGTCCGCCGAGCCGGACGAGGACAGGGACCTCGGGACGCTGCTGGCGCGCGTGGTGCGGGTGCACCTCGCGGCCGGGACGAACCTGCGCGACCTGAGGGAGCGGGTGGCCGAGGTCGCGGTGGACGCGGCCCTGTCGGAGGCGGGCGGCAACGTGCGGGCCGCGGCCGTGCGGCTGGGCGTCACCGACCGGGCGCTGCACCACCGGCTGGCCGAGGCGCGGAAGCGGACCGCCGTGTCCTGACCGCGCGCCGACCCGTCAACCGCAGCAGGTTGCCGCCCAGCACCAGGGCCGCCCGGTCCGGGGGCAGGCGCAGCGCGCGCACCTTGGCGAGTTCCACGCCGGGGTGCAGGAACGGGCCGTCGGAGCCGAACAGGACCTTGTGCGCGCCCGCGAGGCGCACGGCGTCGGCGAGCACGTCGAAGTAGCGGACGCCGGAGGTGTCGGTGAACACGTTGGGAAGGCGGGTGAGCTGGTCGACGAACGCGGTCTGGGCGCGCCAGTCGTCGGCGAACGTGGACAGGTGCGGGATGATCCAGGCGACGTCCGGGTAGGCGCGCGCGGCGGTCTCCACCGAGCCGGTGTCGCCGTGCGGGTCGTACAGGACCGGCAGACCGCGTTGCCGGGCCACGTCAGCGATCTCCCTGGTGACGCGCCCGTCGTGCCAGTGGACCTTGATGCCGCACGCGCCCCACCGCAGGGCGTCGTCGACGACCTCGGCGACCCGGCCGCCCGCGGTGGCGGGGTTGACGTAGGCGAACCCGAGGTAGCGGCGGGGGTGGGCGCGGACCAGGTCGCCGACGGCGCCGTTGCCCGCGCGGCAGTCCGAGGTCAGCACGGAGAACAGGACGGTGGCGTCGATGCCCGCGGCACGGGCGCGCGGCCCGTACCGGTGCAGGGACGCGTCGGTGTCCCACGGGCCGGTGAGGCCGTCGCCGAGTCCGGCGTGGCAGTGGGCGTCGATGATCGGGAAGCGCTTCACGAGGCGGCCCTCCCGGCACCGGTGGCGCCCAGCGCGGCGCCGATCAGCGCGATGTCGTCGTCGGTGTGGTCGGCCCGGATCATCGCGCTGACCAGGGCGCCGGGCAGGCACCGGGGAACCTGGACCACGGCGCGCACGCCGTGCGCGAGCACCCGCGCGTGGTGCCGGTGCGCCAGGCCGGTGGTGGGGAACCAGGTGTCGGCGACGGGGAACGGCGGGTCGGTGTCGTCCAGCGCCCGTTGGACGCGGCGGACGTGGCGCAGCAGGCGCAGGCGCGCCCGGCCGGTCCCCCGGTCGGTCAGCGCCCGGTCGGCGGCGGCCAGGTCGGCGGCGGACGGCGGGCCGCAGTGCACGCGGGTGGGGCCGCGCACGGCCAGCCGGGACAGCGCGTCGGCGTCACCGGTGAGGACGGCCAGCGGGGCGCCGTACGCCTTGGCCAGCGAGGCCACCCACAGCACGTCCCGGTGGTCGATCCCGCTCCAGCGCGGGGTGCCGGAGCCGTCGCCGAACGCCTCGCCGGGCCGCCGGGCGCCCAGCACGCCGCAGGCCAGCGAGTCGTCCACGACCAGCGAGCCGCCGTGCGCGCGGGCGACCTCGCGCAGCCGGGCCAGCGGGGCGGCCCGACGGCAGCCGGGGCACCAGCCGTCGGTGACCACGAACAGCCTGCCCCGGCGCGGTTCGGGCACCAGGTCGGGCCGGTGGTGCGGGTAGTCCACGACCCGCGCGCCCCGCTGCCCCGACAGCAGCGAGGCCCAGCGGGCCACCGGGTAGCACGCGGAGTCCACCGCGACCACGTCCCCGCGCTCGGGCAGGCCGCCGAGCACGTCCAGCAGGGCGTGCAGCGCGGAGCGCGCGACCAGCCCGGCGGGCGCGCCCTGCCCGTCCGCCACCAGCGCGGCCACCCGGCGCGCGGCGGGGACCTCCCGCAGCGCGCCGGGAACCCCGGTGGTGAGCGAACGCCACGGCCGCAGCGCCCCCGCGGGGTGGCGCAGGCCGAGGAACAGGGCGGAGGTCGCGTCGACGATCACGCCCGGACCCTCCGCGCGCGCATCCGCTTGGCCAGCAGCGCCGAGGGCATGGTGGCGTCCACGCCCGCGGTCAGGTCGGCGCCGGTCACGGCCCGGTAGGCGTGGACGTAGCGCTGGACGGACTCGCGGAACAGCAGCGCCCAGTGCTCGGCGTCCTTGCGGGTGTGGTCGGTGCTGTTCCACTGCCCGTGCCGGACCGACAGCACGAGGCGCTCGCCGTGCACCGCCAGGTCGAAGAAGTGCGTGATGCTGGGGTCGGGCCAGCCCTGCAACTCCTTCATGGTGTCCACGCGGTCCATCCACGGTTCCTCGTAGGGCACCATCGGCGGACCGCCGAGGAACTGCCGCATCTCCTGCCTGCCCAGGATCCACTGCATCGCCAGCATCTCCGCCCGCGCCGTGGGGGCGAGGTCGGCGAACTGGTTGTGCGCGCCGTGCGCCAGCAGCAGGTGCACCTCGCGCAGGCCGCTGAGGGGAACCCCGTGGCCGTCCGTCCACAACGGACGGACGGCCGCTAGGCGTCGGCGACGCTCGCCAGGGTTTCGGCCAGTACCAGGGGGTTGAGGTAGTCGCGGTACGAGACGACCAGGCCGTCCCTGATCCGGATCACGGCGATGATGGTCTGGCGCAGGGGCGCGCCCGTGGGGAGCACGGTGCCGTGGGCGTCGTACTCGACGATCACCACCTCGGGGTCGGTGGTCTCGTGGATCACCGTGTTGCGGTACTCGTCGAACCTGACCAGGCCGTTGGCCTGCGCCGTCAGGAACTCGCGAATGCGGTCGCGGCCCTCCACCCGGTCGGGCAGGCCCGCGGGCAGGTACGGCCACTCGACGTGGCCGTCCGGGGCGAACAGGCTCGTGAACGCCTCGGTGTCCTGCTCCCGGCTCGCGCGCAGGAGCTGCTCGACGACCTCGCGTGACGTGGCGGTCATGGTCGACCCACTTTCGTTGAACGCTTGTTGATTGAACAACCGTAGAACGAAATGTGCCGTCGGTCAACGGCCGTAGAATGACCACGTGACCGAACCGAGCGCCCGTCCCACCAGGGCGCAGCAGCGCCGCCAGAGCGAGGAGCGCATCCTCACCGCGGCCCGCCGGATCTTCGCCGAACTCGGCTACGACCGGACCACGATCCGGGCCGTGGCGTCGGCGGCCGGTGTCGACGCGGGCCTGGTCATGCACTACTTCGGCAGCAAGGACCTGCTCTTCGCCCGCTCCACCGAGGTGCCCGCCGACGAGTTGCCGGGCGGCACGTCCGACGAGGTGGCCGAGGCGCTGCTCAGGTCGCTGGGCAGGCGCTTGGCCGACGAGCCGACGGCGTCACTGGCGGTCCTGCGCTCGACGCTCACCAACGCCGACGCCGCCGACCGCTACCGCGCCGCCGGGGCACCCCAGCTCAACCAGCTCACCGAGGCGATCCCGACCCCCGACGCCGACCTGCGCGCGAGCCTGCTCAGCGCGATCGTGCACGGCGTGATCGCCGAGCGGTACCTGCTGCGCCTCACCAACCTCGCGGACGCCTCGCCGGAGCAGATCATCGACCTGCTGCGCCCGTGCTTCCAGAGCCTGGCGACACCCCCGCCGACCCCGTAGGCGGCGGAGTGCGTGGCGGTAATTCGTGAGATGACCACGACGCAGTTGCCCCGTCCACCTCGCCTCCCTAGGTTCGGAGCCCGACAAGGGGAGACGCGCGACGATGGAACGACGACCGGTGGTCCTCGACGACACCGCGGGACGAACGGTGGCCGACCTCGGCGGACCGCGGGGCGTCCCGCTGGGGAACCTGCCCTCACTGGTGCGCGGTCAGGTCATGCACCAGGTGCTGGAGAAGTGGTGCGACCGCTTCGGTCCGACCTACCGGGTCCGGTTGGGACGGACGCCCGCCGTCGTGACCGCCGACCCGGTGGTCGTGCACTCCGTTCTGCGCCAACGACCCGACGTGTTCCGGCGGTCGAGCGTCATGACCGAGGTGATCGAGGAACTCGGCGGGAAGGGCGTGTTCACCGCGGAGGGGGCCGAGTGGCGGCGGCTGCGCAAGATCGCCGCGCAGAGCACCAGCGCGTCCTACCTGCGGCAGTACTTCACCACGATCACCGAGGTGACCGCGCGGATGCGGGACTCGTGGGTGGCGGCGGCGGGAACCGGCGCGCCCGTGGACGTCCTCACCGACATGCGGCGGTACACCCTGGACGTCACCACGTGGCTGGCCACCGGGCACGACCTCAACTCGCTGGAGAGCACCGGCGACGGCCTGCACAGCCGCCTGTCGCTGCTGTTCCCGGCGTTCGCCCGGCGGATCAACGCGCCGTTCCCGTACTGGCGCCACGTCAAGCTCCCCCGTGACCGGCGGCTGGATTCCACCGTCCGGGAACTGGAGGTCCTCGTGCGGGACCGCTTCGCCGTGGCCCGCGACCGGATGGCGGACGGCGTCGAACCCGCGAACTTCCTCGAAGCACTGGTCCGGCCACTCCCGGACGAGCCGCCGGCGGGCGACGCGGAGGTCTTCGGCAACGTCCTGACCATGCTGCTCGCCGGCGAGGACACCACCTCCTCCACCCTCGCCTGGGCCGTGCACCACCTCGCCGAACACCCCGAGGCGCAACGGCGGGTGGCGGCCGAAGCCGAGGCGGTGCTCGACGGCCCCGTCGACCCGGCCGCCGTCGGCAGGCTGACCTACGCCAGGGCGGTCGTCGACGAAGCCATGCGGCTCAACCCGGTGACACCGTTCCTCATCGTCCAGCCGAACCACGACGTCACCGTCGACACCGGCGGCGGCTCCCTCCGCTTGGCGGAGGGGACCCCGGTGCTCACGCTGCTGACGTACGGCTCCCGCCGCGACCGGGCCAGGTTCCCCGACCACGACGTGTTCCGCCCCGAGCGCTGGCTCGACGAGTCCCCCGTTCCACCCGAACTGCCCTACGCGCCCTTCGGCGAGGGCCCCCGCTTCTGCCCCGGCCGCAACCTCGCCCTGATCGAGGCCACCCTGCTCCTCGCGACCCTGTGCCGCGACCTCACCATCAGCCCGCACACCGCCACGGGCCCGGTCCGGGAACGCATGGGCTTCACCGCGTTCCCCACCGGTCTCGCGGTCACCCTCGACCGACGCGGGCAGGGCTAGGACCCGACCACCGGTGGGGTGCGGTGGCGGATCGTCAGCAGGGCGATGTCGTCGGTCGCGCGGCGGTCGCCGACCAGGGTGGCCATGATTCGCGTGCAGGCGTCCTCCGCCGGGGCCGGGGCGGCGGTGCGGCGGAGGGTTTCCAGGCCGGTGTCCAGGTCGACGTCGCGGCGTTCCACGAGGCCGTCGGTGTACAGGGCCACCAGTGCTCCGGGCGGTACGTCGACGGTCACGCTCCGGCGGCCGGTGACGGCGAGGCTGTAGCCGACGGGTGGGCCGACCGGGGCGTCGACGAACTCGGTGGCGCGGCCCGGTGCGGCCAGGACCGGGGGCAGGTGGCCCGCCAGTGCGACGGACATGCCGTGGGTGGTCGTGTCGACGACGGCGTAGACGATCGTGGCCATGGTGTGGTTCTCGAAGTGGCTGGCCTTGCGGTCGAGCTTGCCGAGCACCTCCGCCGGATCGGTGAACTCCAGGGCGTAGGCGCGCAGCGCGCTGCGCAGGCGCCCCATGACGATCGCGGCGGCCAGCCCGTTGCCGACCACGTCGCCGACCACGAGCCCGATGCGGTCACCGGGCAGGTGGAACACGTCGTACCAGTCGCCACCGACACCGCTGTCCGTACCGGGCACGTAGCGGGCGGCGAACTCCCAGGCGTCAGTGGTCGGGAGGTGGCTCGGCAGGAGGCTGTCCTGGAGCATGGCCGCCGCGGCGCGCGCGGACCGCGACCGGTGGGCGTGCGCCGCCGTCGCGAGCCGGTCGCCGACGAGTTGCAGCAGGTCGACCTCCTCGTCGGTGAACCGGCGCGCCGCGGTGCTGCCGATGTGCAGCACCCCGGCGAGATCACCCTGGGCCACCATCGGCACGCCCACCAACGATCGCAGGCCCCGCTCCCAGAGCAGGGGGTTGACCACCGTGGAGCGGTCGACGTGGTCGAGCCGCACCGGTTCCCGGTGCTGGGCGACACGTCCGGCGAAGCCGGTCCCCACCGGTATCCGCACGCCCTGGAGGACCTCCTCCTCCAGGCCGATGGCGGCCTTGGCGACCAGTTGCCGCCCGCCGGGGTCGACCAGCAGGACGGTGGCGGTGTCGATGGCGAACAGGTCTCGCACCCGCAGCAGCAGGACCTCGAACAGCTTCTCCAGTTCCAGGTCCCTCAGCGCGCTGTCCGTGACCGCTTCCAACACCCGCAGCCGCATCCGCGAACTCCGACCGACGCCCATCCACCAACCTCATCCCGCACTGGCCGTGCACACCGCTTGAACACTACGAGCACACGGCGATGCGGTGCGCGCCCGGTAGGGGGACCGCCACACGGGTCACCGGCCGGGGTGGCGGGAATCCGGCAGCACCCGCTCCCACGGGCTCGACCGCGCGCCGGACGGGGCCAGCACCACGCCGTCGGCCAGCAGCGTCAGCGGTGGCGGTGGCTCACCGCGCTCGGCGGCGGCCACGAGGTCGCGCAGGCGCCGCAGCACGGCGCCGTAGAACCGCTTCTGGGTCCACCGGCCGAACACCTGGAACCCCGCCCTGATCACCGGGTTCGGCAGCGGGGCGCGCCGGGAGTAGCCGCTGACCCTGAACGACACGGCCCCCGAGGTGAGGTCCTTGACGACCTCGTAGCTGAGCCTGCCCTCCTCCAGGTGCCCGCGCAGCGTCTGGTAGCTCCACCCCCACACCCGTTCGGACTCCTCGCCCGTTCCCCTGGTCTCGTCCACGACGGAGGTGACCCGCACCCCGAGGTAGAACCGCAGACCGGCGAACCGGCCCTCCAGCAGCATGTCGCGGCCGAGCAGTTCGTCGTCACGCCGGTAGAAGGCCCGCATGATCGACGGGTCGGAGAACTCGTACCGCTCGACCAGCAGGCAGGCACGGGCCCAGGCGCCGTCCGGCAGCGGTGGCCCCGGCGGTTCGGCGCCGACCACCGCGACGGCCGAGTCGACGTGCCAGTGCCCGGCCGCCACCCCGTCCACGGGCGCGGCGCGGGGGTCGTAGTTCAGCGGGAGGCCGCACAGGGCGTCGAGTTCGGCGGTGGGCTCCATCTACTCGGATTCCCGCAGCGTGTCGCCCATCAGCCACAGCGTGGGCGGCCACAGCCCGACGAACAGGGCTCGGCGCTCGGCGTTGCCGCGCTCGTCCTGGTCGACCGTCTTGGCCCGGATCCACAGCGCCACGCACAGCACGATCGCCCCGAGTGAGGCCACGTGGAGGTGGTCCCCCCGCAAACCCCTGCGCCGCAGAGATTTTCCTACCGACATGTGGACCTCCGTTCGGCACCGCGGTAACGAGCGACGGCCCGTTCCGCATGGTGTCATGGCCGCATGACACCCGCGAGCGGAGCCGCCCGGCTGGCGACGGTTCTGTGGTGGCCGGTAGGACTGGCGGTGGTGGCCTGGCGCTACCTCTGGCGAACCACCCCCCTGCACCGCTCCGACGAGGCGGGCGGCCCGGAGGACCTCCCCGACTTCGACGACGACGTGCCCGGCGGCCGGGCGCAGCGGATCGCCGACGGCACGGGCCCCCTGCTCCACCGGACGTACGCGATCAGGATCGTCGACAGCCCGCTGAGCGCCCCGGAACTGGTGGACGTCGTCGCCCGCGGGCTCAACAGGGCCTCGCCGGAGATGGCGGTGTTCCACAAGACCCGCGGGTCGAACGGCTCGGTGCGGCTGGGTGACGAACTCGTGGTGCGGATGCCCGGCCCGTGGGACGGACCGGTGCGGGTGACCGGGAGGGACGGCACGTCGTTCCGGCTGTCCACCCTGGCCGGGCACCTCGAAGCCGGTCACATCGAGTTCCGCGCGAGCGCCGCGGACGACGTGCTGCACTTCGAGATCGAGTCGTGGTGCCGGGCGGGTGACCGGCTGTCGCACCTGCTGTACAACCGCGTCGGGTTCGCCAAGGAGGTGCAGTTGAACATGTGGACGCACTTCTGCGTCCGCACCGCCGCGCTCGCCGGGGGCAGGTACCGGGGAGGCGTCACCATCCGGACGCGGCGCGTCGACTGGCCAGCCCGCTAGCCGACCGGACCGCTCGACCGAACAGGCTCGCTCGTCCCCGGCCGGGTCAACTGGTGCCGCCCGGTCGTCTCGGTCGTCTCGGCCGTCGGCCGCCTCGGCGCCGGCACGTCGATCGACGCCTCGGCGTCCGCGTACCACTCGTCGAGCTCGCGCTGCCGCTCGGCCAAGTCCTCGATCAGGTGCCTGGACTCCGCCAGCGCGGCGCACACGATCTCCCGCGCGCGGTGCGCAGCTTCGGTCAGTCGGCGCTGCCACTCCACCTCGTCGAGCGGCGCGTCCCCGGTCGGCACGGCCTCCCGCGGGTCGTCCTCGACGGCTTCCCGCCGCACCCCGGTCGTGGGGGCGTCCTCCGGCGGCCACCCCGTGCGCGACGACCGGGACCCGGCCAACTCCTGCCGCGCCTCGGCCAGTTGCCGGGTCAGGTCAGCCGCGGCCTTCACCCACGAGTCGCGGTCCCGGTACACGGCCTCGAGTTCCCGGTCGGCGTCGGCGAACCGGGCGTCCACCTGCTCGCGGTCGTAGCCCCGCCACCGGACGTCGAAGCAGCGGTCGACCTCCTTGAGCATTTCGTCGATCATGTTCCTACCCCGATGTCCCAGAGGGCGGCTCCGCGACCGCGGTACGCCGGATCAGTCACGGAGTACCCGACCCGCCGCGCAGCACGCCGCCGCGGGGCGGGCACCAGCCGAAATGGTGAACCGCCCGGCCACGGTCACGCTGCGGAGCCCCCTGGCCCGCCCTGTCGCAAGATGTCTGGTTTTGTTGCTTTCTGTTGACAACGTGCGGGTGCTGCGCGAGCGTGAGGAAGTCGGTCGTCGCGCCGCCCTTCCCGACATCCGATCCGGACGACAAGGAGCACTGGATGTCCTCAAGGAAGCCCACTCGTCGCGACTTCCTCAGGGCGGCGGGCATCACGGTCGGCACCGCCGCGGGCGTCGGCGCGCAGGTGCTGCCCGCGAACGCCGCGCCGTCACAGCAAGCCGTCGAGACGTTGACGAACTACGGCAGCCACAGCACCGACGGCCGCTCCATGACGACGACCAGCACCACGGGGCAGCACCTCACCATCACCGCCTACGGCGACCACGTCGTCCGGGTGCGCGCCATCCGCGGCGGCGAGACCTTCTTCGCCGACAACCGCTACGAGATGGTCGACCCCGCGAACCACGCGGGCATGGGCGGGTCGCTGCGCGTCGTCGACGACGGCGACAGCTTCACGATCACGACCGCCGCCGCCGACGGCGTCAAGATCGTCCTGCGGAAGAACCCCCTGCGCCTGGAGTACTACCGCAAGAGCGACAACACCCGGCTGGCCGGGGAAGACGCCACGCACAGCCTGGCCTGGAACGGCACCGGTGTCGTCACGCAGTCCTTCGCGCCCGCCGCAAGCGACGAGCGCTTCGTCAAGGGCGGCCACGGCCTCTACGGGCGCGCCCCGCGGATCGACCGGACCGGGGACCTCGTGTCCCACAACTACGGCGCGCGCAGCGACCACGCGGACCAGGCCCCGGCGATCGTCCCGCTCTACCTGTCCTCCAAGGGTTACGCGATCTTCTTCAACACCACGTTCGACACGGCGTTCAGCTTCGGCAACGGCGGCAGGTACGAGTTCTCCGCCGACGGTCACGGCGCCCCCGGAGCCGAGCCGCAGATCGACTACTTCCTCATCGAGGGCCCCGAGTTCGCGAAGCTGCTCGACCGCTACACCCGGCTGACCGGTCGGCCGCGCTTCCCGCAGCTCGGCGTCTTCGGCTTGCAGTTGTCGGACAAGAACTTCCCGAGCGTCAGCGACCAGAACTGGTGGACGACCAGGATCACCACGCTGCGGAACGCGGGTTTCCCGCTCGACGTGCAGGTCCACGACAACCGCTGGCGCGCGGGTTCCGGGGCGTGGAGCGGGTCGTGGTTCGAGTTCAGCTCGACGCGGTGGCCCGATCCCGCGGGCTTCAAGAACTGGGCCGCGGAGAACGGCGTGCTCACCACGCTGGACTACAACCGCAACAACTCCAACGAGATGGCGGGCTGGATCCCCGGTCCCCCACCGGGTTACAGCTTCGCCGCGGCGGACCTCACCGCCGTCAGCGACAACGACGCGGTGCCGGACTGGAGCAACCCGGCGACCCGAGCCTGGCTCTGGCGCGTCTTCTGGACCAAGGCGCTCGACCCGGCGCTCGGTTTCCCCGGCGACGCGCTGTGGATCGACGAGCCGGACGAGATGGGGCCCATCCCGTACACGGCGCTCGCCGCGAACGGGCAGCGCTGGTCCGAACTGCGCAACGCCTTCTTCCTGTACTGCCAGAAGGGCATCGGCCAGGAGGGCTGGGACGCGGCCATCGGCACCGCCAAGCGCCCCTGGACCTTCACCCGCGGCGCCACCGCGGGGCAGCAGCGCTTCGGCCACCTGTGGACGGGTGACATCAACTCGACCTACTCGGAGATGCAGGAGCAGATCCGGGGCATGCAGAACTCCGGGCTGGGCGGCTTCCCGTACTCCAACATCGACGCGGGCGGGTTCTTCGGCGGCGTGCTGTCCGGTGCCCTCTACCGCAACTGGGTGGCGGCCTGGGCGAGCGTCTCGCCGATCTGGAGGCCGCACTCGACGGGCGACACCGCGGCGCTCGGCCAGGCCGCGTCCCGCTGGCCCATCGACCAGGGCGCGGCGGAGCGGGCGGACTTCCTGCAGTACAGCAGGGTCCGCTACGCGTTGCTGCCCTACGTCTACACCATCGCCCACGCCGCCCACGCGACCGGGATGCCGATGGCCAGGGCGATGGTGATCGACTACCAGCGCAACGCCAACGCCTACTCCCACGACCTCCAGTACCTGTGGGGGCCGTCGATCATCGTCATGCCCGTCACCACCGACGTGGACGGCGCGGTGCAGAACGTGTGGCTGCCCGCGGGCGACACCTGGTACAACTTCTGGTCCGACGCCAAGAACGTGGGCTCGGACACCGCGGAGAAGGCCTACGTCACCAAGCCCGGCGAGATCATCATGTACGTCCGGGCCGGGAGCGTCCTGCCGAGGTACAAGTACGCGCAGAGCACCGCGTTCCTCGACAAGACCCACCTGGAGGTCGACGTCTACGCGGGCAAGGACGGCTCGTTCAGCGTCTACGAGGACGACGGCGTGACCGAGGAGTTCCGCGGCGGCTCCGCGTCGTCGACCACCGCGCTGACCTACACCGACTCGGCCCGGCGGGTGGTGATCGGCCACCCGGTCGGCACCTACCGGGGCGCGCCGACCGAACGCCGCTACGTCGTCCGCGTCCACGGTCTCGCCGCGCCCGTGGGGATGCGCGTCGGCACCGGCGCCCCGCTGCCCGCGTTCACCAGCGAGTCGGCGGCCGTGCTCAACGGCGGCGGCCAGGTCTGGGACGCCACGAGGAAGATCCTCTCGGTGGTGACGCCCAGGATTCCGGTGGTGACCGGCGGCGGCACCGCGGCCACGGTGGAACCGAGCGGGACCGCGTTCCCGACCCCGTCGGACCGGACCGTCCACGAGGCCGAGGACGCCGCCCTCAACGGTGTGGTGATCGGCTCGCGGCACGCCGGGTACACCGGTAACGGTTACGTCGACTACACCAACGCCACGGGCGACCACGTCGAGTGGACGGTGACCGTGCGCGCCGCCGGGACCCGTGCGCTCGGCTTCCGCTACGCCAACGGCGGCACGACCGACCGGCCGTTGACGATCTCGGTCGACGGCACGGTCGTCGGCACGCTCTCCTTCGCTCCCACCGGCGCGTGGACGACCTGGGCGACCGCCCGGCTGGACGCCGCGCTCCCGGCGGGCAGCGCGGTGCGGATCCGCGCCACCGCCACCGGGTCGAGCGGCGCGAACCTGGACAGCCTGACGATCGGCTGAGCCGCGGGCCCGCGATCAGGTCCGGGGCGGGTTCTGCTGGTACTGCTGCTGGACGCCCTGCCGCTCGGGTGACCCGCCTGCCTGCTGGAGCAGGCGGGTCGCCTCGGCCTTGTCCAGCCGGGTCGCCGCGCCGCAGTAGGTGCACTGCGTGGAGTACCTGGTCTTGACCGGGAACAGCGGGACGAAGAACAGGGTGAACTTCGTGACCGCCTTGTGCAGCGGGTGCGCGACCGGGTTGCCGCACTGACGGCAGACCAGGGTCAGCACCGTCAAGATGAAGACCTTGGTGCGAAAGCCGAAGATCACCACGTCGTACTCCAACCGACTCGTCCGGACCCCGTGCCGCTCACGTCATCACCGCTGGTAGCAGGGGTTCGACGTCGAGACTACCCACGATCGGGGAGCGAGGTGGCACGGGACGGTCCGATCGGTCCACCTCCCCGCGTCCGGTCCGCCGGTGGCCGGTGGAACGATCACCGCCATGGCATTCATCGACGAGAGCACCGTCGCGGGACTGGCCGAGGACCACGGCGTTCCCGCGGACGTGGCACGGGAATTGGCCGGGCTGCTGCGCCCCTGCGTCCTCCTGGTGGAACGGGGAGACCTGCCGGAGGGCACCCGGCCCGCCGGACGGTCGGGAGGTCTGCCCGCGCTGCCGGAGGACGTCGAGTGGCCCGGCGGCGCGGGTCCGTTCGCGATGACCGTGGACTGCGCCGCCCTGCCCCACGACTGGCTCGACATCGACCTCCCGCGCGACGGGCACCTGTTGTTCTTCACCACGTTCCAGTACGAGCCGGAGGACTCCGTCGTCCTGCACGTCCCCGCCGGGACGCCGACCGCGGAGCGCGCGCTCCCGGAGGACCTGGACAGCGCCGAGGACGAGGCCTACGAGCCGCGCGAGCTGTTCCCCTTGCCTGGCTTGAGCATCGACCACGACTGGTACGGCGCTCCCGCGGCGACCGCGCTGAGGAAAAGCGATCCGGACCGGGCCGAGAAACTGGACGGCTTCGTCGAGGTCCTCGTGAGCAGTGTCCACAACGGACCTCGCCCGCACCCCGTCGCCCAGCTCGGCGGGTTCTCCGTCCAGTGGCAGGAACCGCCGGACCAGGACGGGCTGGTGCTCTTCGCCCAGATCGCGGGCAACGGCGTCGACCACCAACTGTTCACGCTGAACCTGGTGGTGGGCACCAGTGAGGACATCTCGGCCCGGAAGTGGGGGGAACTCCGGTTCGAGCAGCAGTGCTGAGTCGGCGCGGAGTCAGGCCGGGTCCGCGGTCCCGGTGATGACGTCGACGGCGAGGCGGCGGTGGGCGGCGAACAGGTCGAGCGCCGTCCCGGTGTCGCGGGCGCGCAGTGCCGCGACGAGGTCCCGGTGCTCGCCGGGGATGCGGGCGAGGTAGTCCTCCGCGCTGCGGCCGATCCGGATCAGCAGGAACAGGTGCACCTGGCAGCGGATGCCGTTCCACGCCTCGTACAGGCGCCGGTGGCGGGCGGCGGCGAACACCGCGTCGTGGAAGTCGATGTCGCAGCGCACCATCTCGTGCACGTCCGCGGCGCGCTCCATGGCGTCCGCCGCCTTCGCCAGCACCGCGAGGTCCTCGTCCGAGGCGTGGGCGACCACCCGGTCGACGGCGAGCTGCTCCAGCACGCCGCGCAGGCTGACGAGTTCCTCGACGTCCTCGGGTGACAGCGTCGTCACGGTGGCGCCGCGGTGCCACTCGCTGCGGACCAGGCCCTCGCGCTCCAGGCGCAGCAGGGCCTCGCGCACGGGTCCGCGGCTGACGTCCAGCGCCTCGGACAGCTCCACCTCCCGCACCTGGGCGCCCGGTGCGTACACCCCGGTGAAGATCGCTTCCCTGATCCGGTCCGCGACCTCGTCGGCCAGGCCTCGACGGCGAGCGGGAGCGACGCTGCCCTGGTTGTCCATGATCCCTGCCTCCAGCGGTTGTCGTCATGTTAACATCGGCTCGCTTGTAGCAATGTTGACATTCGCCGCTCGGTTCGAGAAGGAAGGTCCACCCCATGACTGTCCTCGATTCGCCGATCCCGAGGTTCCACCTGGCCGTGCCGGTCGACGACCTGGCCGCCGCCCGCCGCTTCTACGGCGAGGTGCTCGGCCTCGAACAGGGCCGCAGCTCGGACACCTGGGTGGACTGGAACCTGCACGGCCACCAGTTCGTCACGCACCTGGCGGCGGGCCGCGCGCCGCGGGTCCACAACCCGGTCGACGGCCACGACGTCCCGGTGCCGCACTTCGGCCTGCTCCTGCCGATCCCGGAGTTCCAGGCGCTCGCCGAACGGCTGCGCGCGGCGGGCACCGAGTTCGTGATCGAGCCGTACGTCCGCTTCGAGGGGCAGACCGGCGAGCAGTGGACCATGTTCCTCCTCGACCCGGCGGGCAACGCCCTGGAGTTCAAGGCCTTCGCCGACGACTCCCAGGTGTTCGCCGCCTGATCAAGGGCCTCCGGCGCGGCACGGACCGGAAACCGCGTCGCGCCGGGGAAAGCACGGCGGACCGCGCTCCCCCGCCGTCCGGATGACAGATCGAACACGGCTTCGGCGACCCCTCGGTTAACCGGGCGGTTTCGCCTAGTCTGGCCCGACCAGTCAGCGGCGACGGGGGGTTGGGGCGGTGGCTCGGCGTTCGGACCCACCGGTGGTCGTCCTGAGCGTCCTGCTCGTGCTCTCGCTCGCCGGGTGGTTCGGCTTCGACTACCTGCACGACCGGCTCTCCGCGTCGAACTGCGACGCGGTGGCCACGCTCACCGTCGTGGCGGCGCCGGACGTCGCCTCGGCCGTGGCCGCTGTATCGAACCAGGACCAGGACCAGGCCGCGTGCTACCGGGTCGACGTGGTGTCGAGGGAGTCCGCCGAGGCCGTCCGGACCCTCGCGGAGACCAAGCCGGACGTGTGGATCCCCGAGTCGTCGCTGTGGCTGCTGCGCGCCCAGCGAGGGGGCGCGTGGGACATCCCCGTCACCGGCCCGTCCATCGCGTCCTCCCCCGTCGTGCTGGGGCTGACCGAGGCCGCCGCGCGCCAGTTCGGCTGGCCGGCGCGAACGCCGACCTGGGCCCAGGTGTTCAGCGGTGAGCCCGCGATCGGGTTCGTCGACCCGGCCGTCGACCCGACCGGTCTGTCGGCGCTGATCGGCACGGGTGAGCTGACCGCGTCGGCCGCGGACCCCGCCGGTTCCTACGCGCTGACCCTGCGCAAGCTCACCAGGAACACCGTCCAGGCGCCCACCGAGCTGTTCGACCCCTCCCGGCGGCTGGACGGCGTGGTGACCCCCGAGTGGGCGCTGGCGAAGCACGGTCTGGTCGGGGTGTACGCCGACCCCGCCGTGCCGTCGCTGGACTACCCCTACGTCGTGCTCCCCGGTTCCGATCAGGCCGAACGCGATGTGGCGCAACAGTTCCTGAGCCGCCTGCTCGACCAGTCCGCGGCCGGGCGGTTCGCCGAGGCGGGCCTGCGCGGCCCCGACGGCCGAGCGCTCGGCGGGTCGACCGCCGCGGTGGTCCGGCCGGTCGCCCCACCCGCCGACCCCGACCAGTTGCTCAACCAGTGGGCCGCGGTCAACCGCAGCGCGCGGATGCAGGTGCTGCTGGACGTGTCCGGGTCGATGGCGCAGGCCGTTCCCGAGGCCGACGCCAACCGGATGACGCTCACCGTCCAGGCCGCCGAGCTGGGCATCAGGCTGTTCAAGCCGACCACGAAGATCGGGCTGTGGCGGTTCTCCACGAACCTCGACGGCGACCAGGACTACAAGGAGCTCCTGCCGGTGCGGCCGGTGGAGGAGCACCTGGCCGACGGGTCGCTGGACCAGCTCCGCGCGGTCAGGGCCATCCCCAACGGCGCCACGGGCCTGTACGACTCGGTGCTGGCCGCCTACACCTCGGCCCGGCAGAACTGGGAGCCCGGCCGGATCAACCTCGTGGTGGTGCTCACCGACGGCAAGAACGAGGACCCCCAGGGGATCTCGCAGGAGCAACTGCTCGCCCGGTTGGCCGAGTTGCAGGACCCGAAGCGGCCGCTCCAGATCATCGGCATCGGCATCGGGCCGGACATCGACCCGGTCGAGCTGAGGGCGATCTCGCAGGCCACCGGCGGCGACGCCTACACCACCCCGGACCCGACCAAGATCGTCGACGTGTTCTACGCCGCGATGGGCAGGTTGCTGGAGACATGACCACCACCGAACAGCGCCAGATCGTCCTGGCCCGGCCCCGACCCGTCACCCTCGCCGCGGTCGCGATCGGCGTCATCCCGTTCGCGCTGCACGCCTGGATGGCCCTCAACGGGTTCTTCGGGCACGACGACTTCGTGATCCTCCACCGGGCGGCGGCGCACGGCCCGTTCGACCCCGGCTACCTCTTCCAGGACTACAGCGGCCACCTGGCGCCCGGCATGTTCCTGCTGGCGTGGTTCGTCACGGCCGTCGCGCCGCTGAGCCACGTGTTCGCCGTGCTCCCCCTGCTCGCCATGCAGGCGGGGGCGTCCGTGCTGTTCTGGCGGCTGCTCGTGCGGTGCTTCGGGTCGCGCTGGACGCTGCTGCTGCCGTTCGCGGTGTACGCGTTCTCCCCGTTGATCCTGTACCCCACCCTGTGGTGGGCCTACGGCGTGCAGCTCTTCCCGTTGCTGCTGACCATGTTCGGCGCGCTCAACGCGCACCTGACCTACCTGCGCACCCGCGAGTCCAAGCAGATCGTCCTCACCCTGCTGTGGACCGTCGCGGGAATGGCCTTCTACGAGAAGGCCGCGTTGTTCATCGCCGTCCTGTTCGGGTTCACCCTGCTGCTGGGCGAACGGATGCCGCGGCGGGTGTGGGTGGCGCACGGCGTCGTCCTCGCCGCGTTCACCGCGCTGTTCGTCGGCCTGACCGCCAGCCGCGTCAAGAACGACCTGCCGTCCGCGGACGCCATCGCGGACTTCGTCGGCTACGCGGTGGTGAACACGTTCCTGCCGGGGTTGTTCGGCGGCCCGTGGACCGGTCCCGCGCCCGGCTCGACCATCGCGACGTCCCCGCTGTGGCTGCGCCTGGCCGTGGCCGCGCTGGCGGTGGTGGTGCTCGTCGGCGGACTGGTCAAGGCACCGCGGCGCGCGGGGGCGGCGTGGCTGATGCTGGTGGGCTACCTCGCGGTCGACCTGGGTCTGGTGATCGTGACCAGGCTGCCCGAGATCGGGCCGCTGATCGGCAACGACCCCCGGTACACCGCCGACGCGGTACCGATAGCCGTGCTGTGCGCGGCGTTCGCCTACCTCCGACCGGGTGAGCGCGACGGCGGCCCGAAACGGCCACTCGTGCTCGGTCTGGTGGCCCTGCTCGGGATCAGCTCCACGTTCAGCTTCCTGTGGCTCGCGCCCGGTCTGCGGTTCGCCGAGTCGGAGCGGTACGTCGGCACGGCGCGGGCCGCGCTGGCGGCGAACCCGTCGATGACGTTCTACGACACGACCGTCCCGGACGCGATCATGTCGCTGTGGCTCGTGGAGGACGGCAAGGCGTCCAGGGTGGTCGGTCTGCTCCCGCAGCGGCCGAGGTTCGACCAGCCCGCGGAGGAGATGTTCCTGCTGGACGACAACGGGTCGCCCCACCGGATCACCGGGGTGAAGGATCCCGTCGTCGGCCGGAAGGGGCCGGTGGCCGACTGCGGCTACCCGGTGGGCGGCCAGGTCGTGACGATCCCGTTGAGCAGTCGGGTGGAGGGCCGCCGGTTGCTGCGGATGGAGTACTACACCTCCAGCGCGGGCCCGGTGCGGCTCGCGCTCGGGCCGGCCGCCCAGGAGGTGAACTTCGCCGAGGGCCTGCACGTGCTGTACGTCGTGGTGAACGGCGGCTCCGACCGGCTGGAGGTCAGCCGCGGCACCGATGTGGACCCGATGTGCGTGGTGGACGTCCGGATCGGTTCCCCTACGACGTGACCGGACCTACACTCCGGCGAATGACCTTCGACCAGGTGCGCCGCGACTGGACCCGGCTCGGCGAAGCGGATCCGCTGTGGGCGGTGCACGTCGCGCCGGACAAGCGCGGCGGCCGGTGGGACGTCGACCAGTTCCTCAAACTGGGGCGGCGGGACGTCGCGGTCGCCCGCGAGTGGCTGGCCCGGCTCGACCTGCCGGTGACCTGGCGGCGGGTGCTGGACTTCGGGTGCGGGGCGGGGCGGCTGTCGCAGGCGCTGGCCGAGCACGCCGAGGAGGTCGTCGGCGTGGACGTCTCGCCGCCGATGCTCGCCACCGCCGAGAAGCTCGACCGCAGCGGCGGGAAGTGCCGGTTCGTCCACAACGACACGCCGGACCTGCGCCGGTTCCCCGACGGCGATTTCGACCTGGTCTACACGGAACTGGTGTTGCAGCACCTGCCGCGCGCGGCGATCGAGGGCTACCTGGCGGAGTTCCTGCGCGTGCTGCGCCCCGGTGGCGTGGCGGTGTTGCAGTGCACCACCAGTCCGTTGTGGACGCTCAGGGGCGTGCTGTGGCGGTTCGCGCCCTACCGCCTGGTGGCCTGGGGGCAGCGCGTCGTGCTGCGCTACCCGGCGCCGATGCGGATGACCCCGCTGGCACCGGACCGGCTCGGCGCCGTCGTCGCCGAGCACGGCGGCGAGGTCGTCGACAGCGTGTCCGAGGACATCCCGGCCAGCCACTGGCGGTCCACGAGATACGTCGTCCGCAAGAGGTGACGCGCGTCCGGGCCGCCGTGGGCCTGCTCCGCAACCCCACGGCGTGGATCATGGCGGGTCTCGTGCTGCTGTCGTTCCTGCAACGCCCCGGCCGCACGACCTTCGACACCAAGCTCGACCTGGTGGTCGACCCGATCGCGTTCCTCGGCCGCGCGCTGCACCTGTGGAACCCGGCGGCCAGCGGCGGCGAGTTGCAGAACCAGGCGTACGGCTACCTGTTCCCGATGGGGCCGTACTTCGCGCTGTGCCAGGTGTTGGGGATGCCGCCGTGGATCGCCCAGCGCCTGTGGTGCGCGCTGCTGCTGTGCGCCGCGTTCGGCGGTGTCCTCGCCGTGGCGCGCGCGTTGCGGATCGGCAGCGCACCGGCGCAGTACCTGGGGGCCGTCGCCTACGCGCTGGCACCGCGGATGCTCACCGAGATCGGCCCGCTGTCGGCGGAGATGGTCGCCGCCGTGATGCTGCCGTGGATCCTGCTGCCCCTGGTCAAGGCCGACCGGATCGGGTCGCCGCGGCGGGCGGCGGGGCTGTCCGGGCTGGCGACCCTCGGCGTCGGCGGGATGAACGGCGCGCTGGTGCTCACGGTCCTGCTGCTGCCCGGACTGTGGCTGCTGACCCGGCGGTGGACCGTCCGGCACGTCCGGCTCGTGCTCTGGTGGTGCGCGTCCGTGGTGGCGGCCGTGCTGTGGTGGCTGCTGCCGCTGATGCTGCTGGGCGAGTACAGCCTGCCGTTCGTCGACTACGTCGAGTCCGCCGCCAACACCACGGCGCCGACGTCGCTGTTCCAGGTCCTGCGCGGCACCAACCAGTGGGTCGCCTACGTCGTGCAGGGCAGCCCGTGGTGGCCGTCCGGCTTCCTGCTGGTCGACAACCCGGTCCTGATGCTGGCCACCGGGCTCGTCGCGGCGGTCGGCCTCGCCGGACTGGTCCGGCGGGGGCTGCCGGAGCGGCTGTTCCTGACGATCGGCGTCGTCGCGGGCGTCACCGTGATGACCATCGGCTACGTCGGGGCGCTCGACAGCCCGCTGTCCCACACCGTCCGCGCGCTGCTGGACGGTCCGCTGGCCCCGCTGCGCAACGTGCACAAGTTCGAGCCCGGACTGCGGCTGCCGTTGATGCTCGCGTTCACGCACGCCGTGTCGGGCCTGAGGTTCCCGGCCGCCGCGGGCAAGGCGTTCGCGGGCCGGGCGAGGCTCGCCGTCGGTGTCGTGCTGGTGGCCGTGATGGCCGTGCCCGCGTGGACGTTCACGCTGCGGCCGGGGCCGGGGTGGCAGGAGATCCCGGAGTACTGGCGTTCCGCGATGACGTGGCTGGCCGACAACGACCCGGACGCCCGCACGCTCCTGCTGCCCGGCACCGGCTTCGGCGAGTACACCTGGGGCAAGACGGTCGACGAGCCCGCGCAGGCGCTGGCCAGGTCCCCCTGGGCGCTGCGCAGCCAGATCCCGCTGGGCTCGGAGGGCAACACCCGGCTGATGGACGCGGTCGAGGACGCGCTCGCCGACGGCCGCGGCGCACCGGGGCTCGCCGACTTCCTCGCCCGGTCCGGGCACCGGTTCCTGCTGGTGCGCAACGACATCGACCGCGTCTCCACCGACGCTCCACCGGTCACGGTGCTGCGCGACGCGCTGGCCCGCTCCGCCGGCATCGAGCGGGTGAAGACGTTCGGCCCGGTCGTCGAGCCGGGTGAGCACCCGGTGGTCGGCTCGATCGACCTCGACGCCGCTGACGCGCCCGCGCTGGAGGTCTACGAGGTGAAGCGGTCGGTGCCGCGCGCGGTCGCGGTGCACGCCGAGGACCTCGCGACGGTGAGCGGCGGCCCGGAATCCCTGTTGCCGCTGCTCGACTCCGGCGTGCTGAGGGGCGATCGTCCCGCCGTCCTGGCCGGTGACGGCGGCGCGCCGGGGAGCCGGGACTGGCTCGTCACCGACGGTCTGCGCCACCGCGAGCGCAACGTCGGGCGGATGCGCGACAACGTGAGCCAGACGCTCACCCCCGACGAGCGGCCCAGGCAGGACCGGCCCGCGTCGGACATCCTGCCGTTCCCCGGTCCTGAGCACCTGACGGTCGCGGCCTACCGGGGGATCCGCGGCGTCACCGCGTCGAGTTCGGCGAGCTACGCGGACTCCGTCAGGGCGTCCGACCCGTCGTCCATGCCGTTCGCCGCGATCGACGGGGACCCCTACAGCGCCTGGCAGTCCTCCACCTTCGACGGGCCTGCCGGGCAGTGGCTCGAAGTCGGCCTGGACACGCCACGGGTGGTCGACCAGGTGTCGCTGCGGATGGTGGACGACATCCGGGTCGGCTGGCCGGTCACCCGGATCAGGATCACCACCGACTCGGGTTCCCGCGAGCACGAGGTCGCCAGGGGCGCCGGGGAGCAGGTGTTCCCGGTGTCGCCGGGGCTCACGAGCCGGGTCCGGGTCACCGTGCTGTCGGTGGCGGCGGAGTTGACCAGCGGCTCCGTCGGCATCGCCGAGCTGTCGGTGCCGGGTGTGACCGCCCAGCGGGCGCTGCGGGTGCCCACCGACGTCCAGCCCGATCCCGCGCAGCGGACGAGCTTCGTGTTCAGCCGCGGCTCCCAGCCGCGCTACTCGTGCACGGGCACCGACGGCGACCAGCGGTGCGACGTGGGGCTGTCCAGGAGCGGTGAGGAGCCGAACGGGATCCACCGGCTCTTCCGCACCCGCGAGGACGCGAACTACCGTCTCGAAGGGACGGTCCTGCCGACCGTCGGCGGCGTTCTCCCCGTCACCGCACCGGGTCTGACCGTCTCCAGCACCACCCAGCTCGCCGGTGACCCGGCCGCCGCGCCGCTGGCCGCGGTCGACGTGAACCCGGCCACGACGTGGATCGCCGACTACACCGACGAGGAACCCACGCTGCGCCTGAGCTGGCCCGCCGCCCGTGACGTCACCGGCCTGCGGCTGACGACGTCGGAGCTGTCCGGCGCGTCCCGCCCCACCGAGGTGCAGATCACCACCCCGGAGCTGAGCCGGACCGTGCCGGTGTTCTCCGACGGCTCGGTCGACTTCGCCGCGACCACCGACCGGCTGGACATCACCGTCAAGAAGAGCGAGGGCGTCGCCGACCGCGTCCCCGGACCGGTGGGCATCAGCGACGTGGAGGTCGTCGGCGCGCCCGACCTGGTGCGGCCGATCCCCCTGGACACCCCGTTCACCGTGCCGTGCGGCTCCGGCCCGGCCGTCACCATCGACGGAACCGCTTACGCCACCACGGTTTCCGGCACGCTGCGGGACGTGTTCCAGCACCGCCCGCTGCCGCTGGGCACCTGCCGGGACCTCGTCGAGGGCGTCGACCTCGGCGGCCGGGAGCACGAGGTGAGCACGGCCCGGTCGACGTCCTTCGTGGTGCAGGACCTCACCCTGCTGCCCAGCACCACGCCCGCCGACCAGCCGCGGCCGGGCACGCGCGCGATCGACTTCGAGCAGTGGGGCGTCGCGCACCGGGAACTGCGGGTGGACGCCGGACCGGCCGCGGTGCTCAGCATCCCGGAGAACGCGAACGACGGCTGGGTGGCGGAGGTCGACGGGAAACCGCTGGCCCGCACCAGGATCGACGGCTGGCAGCAGGCCTGGGTGCTGCCCGCCGGTGGCGCGGCGACCGTGGTACTGGACTTCGAGCCCGACACCACCTACCGGCAGCGGCTCCTGGTCGGCGCCGTCGCCGCCGCGCTGCTCCTGCTGCTCACGCTGGTGCCCGTGCGCCGCCGCGTCCGGATCACCACCTCACCCGGCGGCGGGAGGTGGGTGCCGGTGGCGCTGGTGGTCCTGCTCGCGGCCGTCGGCGGTGTCCTCCCGGTCGTCCTGCTGATCGCGAGCCTGCTCGTCCGCGCCGTGGCCCAGCGGTACGCCGTGCGGTTCAACGTCACCGCGTTGACCGTCGTCACCGGGATGGCGACCGCCACCGGGATCGCGGTCGTCGGCCGCCTCCAGGGGCACGGCCAGGACTGGGCGTACGAGACGGCCACGCAGGCCGCCATCCTCGTCGCTCTGGCCGCGGCGGTGTCACCGTGCCTCGACTGGTTCGACGCGGGACCGGAACTCGACCAGGGCCCCGAAGCACACCAGCAGGGCGGTGGCGGTGACGGCGCCGGTGACGACCTGGACCGCCGACCCGTGCCACCAGCCCAAGACGAGCACCACCTCGAACCCGACCGCCAGCCAGGTCAGTGACGTGGACCGGCGGTCGGCGCCCGCGATCCTGGAGTACAGCAGGATCTGCACGAGTGCCAGCAGCGACCCGACCAGGGCGAACGGCCACACCGGGAGGCCGCTGGACGCGTACTTCGCACCGCCGACGAGCGACACGACCGTGCGGCCGAACAGCGCGCACCCCAGCACCACCACCGCGTCCACGGCGGCGCAGACGCCCAGCGCGATCGGCACGATCCGACGGCGGGCCTCCTCGTCGGCCAGCCTGGGCAGGACGACGACGGCGACGGCGTACGGCAGCCAGTAGGCGATCTTGGTGATCACCGAGCCCACCGCGTACTCCCCCGCCGCGCCCGCGGGCAGGCTGTGCCTGGCCAGCACCAGGTCCAGGTTCACCAGCAGCACCAGCGCCAGCAGGGCCTGCACGGCGTGCAGCACGTCGCGCACGTGCCCCGCGCCGCGCGGTCCGGGCAGCGGTCGGCCGCAGATCAACCAGCCCGTGCAGGCGACGAGGAGCGACCCGAGGAGCGTCCCGGCGAACGCCCCGGTCGGTGTGCGGAACACGAGCAGGCCCGCCAGCGTGCCGCCGACCCGCCCGATCCCCTCGGTCGCGATCAGCCTGGCCATGGACCGGAACCGCTGGGTGCCCTGGAGGACCCCGTAACAGAGGCCTACCAGGGTGATCGGCGCGAGCGAGCAGGCGAGCAGCAGCACCGCCCACGGCCCCGGCAGGTGCAGCAGGGCCATCAGCACGGGCGCGGCGGCCAGCGCGGCGGCCAGGACGGCGGCACCGGTCATCAGGCCGAGCGTGACCAGTGGGCCGCGGTCCTGCTCCGGTGCGCGCGCCACCCGCAGGGCGACCACGGTCTGGAGGCCCATCGCGGGCACCGCGCCGATCGCCAGCACCGCCAGCAGCGAGCCCAGTTCACCGAAGACCGGCGGCGCGAGCAGCCGCGCGGCGATCAGCGTGAGCAGGTAGCTGGCGACGTTGCTGCCCGCGAAGGCGACCGCGACGGCGACCGCGTCGAGGCGTGTCCTGGCCGGAAGTGCGTCCGCCATCGGCTTCGTCCCCTATGTTCGAGGTTACCGCGGGGTAGTGCTCGGGGAACCTTAGTCCCGCGGTCTCGGTTCCGGGACCGCCGAAGTGGAGCGGTGGTGCGATGCGGCTGGTCCTGCCCGCGGTGTCCGCCGCGCTCGCGCTGCTCGTGCTCACCCCGCTGCTCGGCCGCGGCTTCGTCCTGAACTACGACATGGTGTTCACGCCGGACCAGCCGCTCCTGCCCGACGGTCTCGGCCTCGGCTCGGCGCTGCCCCGCTCGGTGCCTGCGGACGCGGTGATGTCGTTCGCGACCGCGCTGCTGCCGGGGGACGTCGTCCAGAAGGTCGTGCTGCTGGCGGCCCTGTTCGCCGGTCCGCTCGGCGCGGGCAGGCTCGTGCCCACGGACTCGGTCGCGATCCGGGTCGTCGCCGCGGTCTGGTACGGGTGGAGCCCGTACGTGGCCGAGCGGCTCTTCATGGGCCACTGGCCGTACCTGGTCGCCTACGCCTGCCTGCCGTGGATCGCGGCGGCCGGGCTCGCGGTGCGCAGGGGTGAGCACGGTGCGCTGCCGAAGCTGGTGCTGGCCTGCGTCCCCGCCGTCCTGACCCCGACCGGCGGGATCCTCGCCGCCGTGCTGGCGGTCGTGTGCTCCGGCCGCCGCGCCCTCCGGGTCACCGTGCCGGTCGTGGTCCTGCTGAACCTGCCGTGGTTCCTGCCCTCCGTGCTGCGCCCGGACGGCTCGCTGTCCAGTCCGGACGGTGTCGGCGCGTTCGCCGCCAGGGTCGAGGGCTGGGGGTCGCCGGTCACGAGCGTGCTCGGCCTCGGTGGTATCTGGAACGCCGAGGTGGTGCCAGGCAGCCGGGCGATGCCGCTGGTACCGGTGCTCACCCTGCTGTCGGTCGCGGTGGCGCTGGTGGGGCTGCGGTCGCTGGCGCCGCGTTGGGGCGTCGCGCCGGCGCGGTCGTTCGTCCTCCTGGGCGCGGTCGGC
This sequence comes from Umezawaea endophytica, assembly GCF_025061645.1. GTDB lineage: Bacteria > Actinomycetota > Actinomycetes > Mycobacteriales > Pseudonocardiaceae > Umezawaea > Umezawaea endophytica. The sequence continues at coordinate 172,412 of NZ_JANYMP010000005.1, forward strand.
GTCGCGGTCGCGGTGTTCGGCACCCTGCCGGGAGGTGGTGACGTGCTGGCGTGGGCGGTGTCGCACGTCCCCGGTGCCGGTCTGCTGCGGGACTCGCAGAAGTGGGTCGCGTGGTGGGCGCTCCCGCTCGCGCTCGGTGTCGCCCTGGGCGTCGAGGCGGCGGGGAAGCACCTCGCCAACCGGGCGGCGCTGGTGTCGCTGGCGGCGCTGCTCCCGCTCGTCACGATGCCCGACCTCGCCTGGGGAGGCTTGGGGCGCCTGGAGGTCGTGGACTACCCGGCCGACTGGAGCGCCGTGCGCGCCGTGCTGGAGGCGGACGACCGGCCGGGCGACGTGCTGTCCCTGCCGATGTCCGCGTTCCGGCGGTTCGCCTGGAACGGCGACCGGACCCAGCTCGACCCGGCGCCCCGGTTCCTGCCCAGGACGGTCGTCATCGACGACGTCGTGCACGTCGGCGGTGAACCGGTGTCCGGAGAGGACGGTCGGGCCGCGGCGATCCGCGGTGCGCTGGCCCGGAACGACGATCTGGGCGCGGTCGGGATCGGCTGGGTGCTGGTGGAGCACGGGACACCCGGCGCCGTCGATCCCCGCGTGCTCGACGGTCTCCAGGAGGTGTGGTCCGGGCCGTGGCTGACCCTCTACCGGGTGCCGGGCGTGATCGCGCCACCACCGCCCGGAGCGCCCGCACCCCCTGTGCTGGCAGGAGATCTGGCCGCGCTGGCACTGGTCGCATCCGGCCTATTGTGGCTGCTGTTACCAGCCGGTAGATTCAGGCGGCCTGGCCGCTAACGGATAGCCGAGGAGCAAGCGTGCGCACAGTGATCGGTGTCCTCATCGCCGTCGTCGCCGGACTCGCGTTCGCGGGAGGCGGGACGTACGCCCTCGTCAACTCCCTGGTGCCGAACGAGGCGGCCGAGTTGCAGAACGCCCCGGCGGCCAACAACTCGAACGGTGTCGTCAACTACGGCACGCCGTAAGGTGCCGAGCAGGGCGACGCTGGACCGGTCCGTCCGCCTGTTCAAGGCCTTCCGCGACGAGCAGACCGATCGGGACGCCTTCTACCGGTTGCTGGCCGACGACTCCGCGCGGCAGGTCGCCGAGTTCACCTCCCTCACGGGCCGGAGCCTGCTCGACGTCGGCGGCGGTCCGGGGTACTTCGCCGACGCCTTCCGCGCGGCGGGCGCCTACTACGTCGGCCTGGACCCGGACGTCGGCGAACTGTCGGCCCGCGGCGAGTACGCCGACGGGATGATCCGGGCCAGTGGCACCAGGTTGCCCGTCCGAACGTCCTCAGTGGACGTCTGCTACTCGTCGAACGTGCTGGAGCACGTGGACGAGCCCCGCGCCATGCTCGACGAGATGGTGCGCGTGACGAAGCCCGGCGGGACGGTGTTCCTGTCGTTCACGCCGTGGTACTCCCCGTGGGGCGGCCACGAAACCTCGCCGTGGCACTACCTTGGCGGCCACCGCGCCCGCGGCAGGTTCCGGCGCAAGCACGGCCTGGAGCCCAAGAACCGTTACGGCGAAAGCCTTTTCGCGGTGTCCGTCGGGTCGGCCCTGCGCTGGGCGCGGAACCACCCGGACGCGGCGCTGGAACGCGCACTCCCCCGGTACCACCCGTGGTGGGCGACCTGGGTCGTGCGCGTCCCGGTGCTCCGCGAGGTCGTGTCCTGGAACCTCGTGCTGGTCCTGCGGAAGAACCCCTAGGCGCGGCGGCGACCGACGAGCAGCAGGGCGATCCCGGCGAGCAGCAGGACACCTCCGGCGATCCACAGGACCACCGGAAGACCCGTCAGCAGCCACAGCCTCGACTTGTTGGCCTCGGCCGCCCGCACGTTGTTCTCGACCGTCTTCCGGTTGAGCTCCAACGTCCCGTCGAACACCGCGGTGCCCCGACCCGCGCCCTGGTCCGAGGTGCGCAGCTCCTGCTTCACCGACTGGCGCACCTTGACCAGCGCGCCGGTGTCCGGCTCGACCCACATCGTCTTGTCCACCTGGTAGTGCAGCCTGACCGACACCGAGGCGTCCGGCTTGCCGACCAGTGAACCGGGGACCTCGCGGCCGTCGACGTCGGTGGGCGGCACGGACACCTTGAACCGGTACACCGGCAGGCCGTCGACCTCGTCCTCGCCGTCGAACTTGGCGTCGACCTGCTTGTTCACCCCGGTGTCGTACCAGGGGTACGTCCGCTTCTCGGTCTGGAAGGGGAACTTGAAGTTCAGACCGGGGAACTGCGCCTGGCCGCGGGTGCCGGGGATCCTGGTGTCCTTGCCCTCCTCCTTGGTCTTCTGGAGGTACTGGTTGGTGCAGGGCGCGACGGCCTCCGCGCTGAACCGGTCCAGGCAGAGTTCGCGGACGCTCGCGTTGATCTCCTTGCCGTCGCGGTCGTTCGTGACGCGGGTGGCCTCGATCCACGAGGTCACGCCACCGTCGGCCTTCACCTCGGGCGCCCGCGCGTCCCCGGAGACGTAGGTGCTCGACGTGAGGTTGAGGTTCCGCTGGATCTCCGGCTGCGTCGGGGATCCCTTCTTCTCCACGTACACGAGCGCGGTGATGCCGCTGCCCTGCGCGACCGCGGAAGTCTTGGGGTCGTGCGGGATCTTGGCGAGGGCCGGGTAGGCGTAGAACCGCAGCAACAGCCCGGTCGCGATCCCGAACACGCCGAGTCCGAGCACGACTAAGGTCACAACGCGTCGCAAAGGTCCTCCTCAGGAGCTGGGCCGCCGACGCGGCCCGTGGTTGAACTGTCGAGCAGGGTGGACACCACGGCGACGAACAGCCGTCCACTGGCGGCCCAGTCGAAGCGGGCGGCCCACTCCCGGCACGCGTCGGCGACGGCCGCCGCGTCGTCGGGACGTGCCAGCAGCGTGAGCGCGTCGTGGATCGCCCCGCCGACGTCCTCGTCGGCGCCCACCAACCAGCCGGTCTCCCCGTGCCGCACGGAGTCGCGCAGCCCGTCGACCTCGCGGCAGACGGTCGGGACGCCGTGCGCGGCGGCCTCGACCACGGCCAGGCCCCAGCCCTCGCCGTCCGACAGGGTGACGTTCAGCCAGGACTCCCGCAGCAGCGCGCTCTTCGTCGAGTCGTCGACGAAACCGTGCACCACGACGGAATCCCCGAACGGCGCCGCCGCACCGCGCACCACGTCCTCGTGCGGGCCGCGGCCGACCACGTGCAGGCGCAGCCCCGGCCAGTGGCCGCGCAGCGTGCCGACGAGCCCGACCAGCCGGTCGACCCGCTTGTGCGTGACGAGCCTGCCGAGGCACACCAGCGTGGGGTCCGCGGAGCGGGCACCCTCCTCGGACGAGGGGTGGGCCGTTCCGTTGGGCACCACGAAGATCCGGCCGCGCCAGGCGAGGCGCTCGCGCATCGCGCGCACGGTGGACCGCGACACGGCGACCGTCACCGCCCGGCGGTAGACCCGACGCGCGGCGGGACCTTCCAGCCAGCGCCCGATCCGGGCCAGCCACGGCGGGAAGTGCACGGCGAACTGGGCGTCGTGCACGTGGTGCATCACCAGCACGACCTTCGTCCACCTGGCGACGACCAGCGGGCTGAAGAAGGGGATGCCGTTCTGGCAGTCGATCACCAGGTCGACGCGGCTCCTGTTGCGCAGCAGCCAGAACAGCGCCCAGAAGTACACCGTCCACCGGCCGCCGCGACGCACGGTCGACCCGTCACCGGCGCTCTGCCCGTCCCCCCTGGCCGTGAGGAAGGTGACCTGCGCGCCCGCGGCGGCCATCGCGTCCGCCATGCGGGCGGCGTACTCCTCGGCGCCACCGGCGTGCGGGTGCCCGCGGTCCCGCCAGTTCACCACTACCACCCGCGCACCGTTGAGCGGTGGTCTCACTCAGGCCACCTCCGCCACGGGTGTCATGACCGGGGCGACGGCGGGCGTCTTCTCCGAGCCGAGGATCGCCCGGATCCTGGCGAGCGCGGCGAAGCTGCGGTAGCCGTCCCGCATCGGGCGGAACGTGGACCCCGGCACGTCGGTCCAGCTCACCGGCAGTTCGACGATCATCGCGCCGATCCGCTGGGCCCTGGCGAGCAGTTCGACGTCGAACGCCCACCCCGGTGTGCGCAGCGGCTGGAAGATCGCGTCCGCGGTGCGCCGGTCGAAGAACTTGTAGCCGCACTGGGTGTCGCCGACGCCCGGCACGATCGAGCCCGCCGCGTGGCGGAAGGCCCACGCGCCCGCCTGGCGGACCTGGGTGTGCCTGGCCCGCACGATCGAGTTCGGGTGCGCCCGCGATCCGACGACCACGTTCACCCCGGTGCTCAGGAACCGGAGTGTCGGCGCCAGCGCCGCCATGTCGGTCGCCAGGTCCGCGTCGCAGAAGCCGACGTAGCGGCTGTCGGTCCGCAGCACCCCGGTCCGGACCGCGGCGCCCTTCCCCGGCTGGTCGCACCGGATCAGCCTCACCGGTACCGACCCGGACCTATGCAGGCGGGCGACCTCGCCGCTGCGGTCGGTGCTGGTGTTGTCGACGACCACGATCTCGCAGGGCTCCCGAGTGGTCGAGAGCGCGGCCTTGAGCGCGGACAGCGTGGTCGACAGCCGCGACTCCTCATTGCGCACAGGCACGACAATGGAAAGCAGTGTCATGTCTTCGCCGCCGATATTCCGGGCACGAAGAACCCGGCATGGTGTCGCAAGAGTCCTCCCATGACGTGACGCAGGTCTCAGACGCCGAAAGTTACCCAACGGTAGTTCCCCGGAAATAAAAGGTCAGTGTGATATGCGTCACACAACCCTTCGAAGTGACGTCCACCTTCGAACTTTGTGCCGTTCAGAGCCCGAACTTGAGCTGGACGGGCTAATCAGGATGGCGATGACCGGACGGACAGCGCCTCGTCGAACAAAGATCCGGTGAAAAACCGTCACGAGTCCGCCAGGAGCATCGCCGGTAGACGAAGAACGCAGGTCAAATCATCTGAATGGATCTACCAGCGGAGTGAAGCACCTGGTCAGGCGCGCGCAGTACCACAGATCGACGCGCGCGACGACAACCCGGCAGGCGTCAGTTGCATATCGGTTCGACCAAAAAACCGACCATCGACAGGTTCGGAAATCGCCGCGTCAAATCAGGTAACGGATCGAAGCCGTTCCGTAATAAAAGCAAGTCAAATCGTCAAATTCCGACCGATTCACGGCCTTCATTTCGCGCAATTCACCCTCTCCGAAGGCCGCGATCTGGGCTTTGACATGCGAAAACACACTTCCGGAGCCCCTCGGGACCACCCCGACCGCCCGGCGTTTAGCCTGGTCAGAGACGTGGGGCAGGTCATCGAAGATCGAGTCCCGAACAAAGGCGAGCACCGGGACCAGTCGGTCCATTAGTGCCGCCGATTCCACCGGGGTCAGCTCACCGGCCATTCGACGCGGCCACTCCACTCCGGCCCGCCCGTGCCGCGGTTCTTTCCCCACGGCACGGGCGACGGCATTCCGGAAATGGGTCGCTCAGGCGCGGGCGCCGCCGTCAACCCGCAGCACCGTCCCGGTCACGAAGGAGGCGCGGTCGCTCAGCAGCCACGCGGCGGCCTCGGCGATCTCGGACGGGTCGGCGCCCCGCCCCAGCGGCGTGCTCGCGACCAGCAGCTCGGGAAGGTCGGGCGCGTGCGCCACCCAGGTGTCCATCATCTCGGTGGCGGTGTTGCCGGGGGCGATGGCGTTGACCCTGATGCCCTCCGGGCCGTAGGTGACGGCGGCGGACTCGGTGAGGCTGTTGAGCGCGCGCTTCATCGCCCCGTACACGGGCAGGCGGGGGTTGCCCATCAGGCTGCCGACGCTGGAGTTGTTGACGATCGCCCCGACGCCCGCGGTGGCGCGGATGGCGGCGACCTCGGCGACCATCGCGAGCCACGGGCCTCGGAGGTTCACCGCGTAGAGGTGGTCGAAGTCGGCTTCCGGGACGAGGTCCATCGGGTTGGGCGGCACGAACGCGGCGCCGTTGTTGAAGGCGACGTCCAGCCTGCCGTGGAGGTCCACGACGTGCCGCACGGCCGCGCGGACGCTGTCGGCGTCGGCCAGGTCGCACACGACGTGGTCCGCCGTGCCGCCCGCGGCCCGGACCTCCTCGGTCACGGCCTTGAGCTGGTCCTCCGTGCGGGCCGCGAGCACCACCCGCGCCCCTTCGCGGGCGAACAGCCGCGCCGCCGCGGCGCCGATGCCGCGTCCGGCACCGGTGATGAAGGCGACCTTGTCCGCGAGCAGGCCGAGGGACGGGGCGGTGGTGGGTGTGGTGGTCATGGGACGAGCCTGTGCCGGTGCGTGCGACCCAACCAGGCACAGCCGGTACCTGGCTGGGCCCGCGACCCGCGAGCACACTGGAAGCGTGGACAGAGACGAGCTGGCGGCCTTCCTGCGCACCAGGCGCGAGCGGATCACCCCGGCCGACGTGGGCCTGCCCGCCGGACCGCGCAGGCGCACGCCGGGGCTGCGCCGCGAGGAGACCGCGCAGCTCGCGCACATCTCCACGGAGTACTACACCCGGCTGGAGCAGGCCCGCGGCCCGCGCCCGTCCCGCGAGGTGCTGGCCGGGCTGTCGCGGGCCCTGCGGCTGTCCGACACCGAGCGCGACCACCTCCACCACCTCGCGGGCGCTCCGCCCGCACCCCCGCCGGGTCCCTCGCGGGAGGTGCGGCCCGGCGTCCTGCACCTGCTGCACCGACTCCCGCAGGCGGCGGTCTTCGTGACGTCGGCGACGCAGGAGGTGATCGCCTGGAACGACCTCGCCGCCGCGCTGATGGAGGACTTCTCCGCGGTGTCCAGGCGTGATCGCAACCTGGTGCGCCGCGTCTTCCTCGGCCCGCACCCCGGCGGTCGCAGGCTCTTCGGGGTGTCGGACGCCGACGACTTCGCCCGCGGCGCCGCCCGGCAACTGCGCGCCACCGCGGCCCGCTACCCCGACGACCCGGAGACCGCCGAACTGGTCGCGGACCTGCTCGCGGGCAGCGAGGAGTTCGCCCGGCTGTGGGAGTCCCACGACGTGGGCGCGCGGCACGCCCTCCGCAAGACGTTCCAGCACCCGCTGGTCGGCCCCGTCACCGTCGACTGCGACGCACTGGACGTCACCGACCGGGACCAGCGCGTCGTGATCTACACGGCGCCCCCCGGTTCCCCGTCGGAGGAGGCGCTGCGGCTCCTGTCGGTCATCGGCACCCAGCGCATGGACGTGCCCGGCTGAGGCGACGCCCACCACTCGGTGAAAACCTTTACAGGAGAACAATTCCACGTCGAGTCGCTGCGCCACAACGGATCCGGGACGGCTGAACCACCGGACTCACCTGGGCGGAACCGGTCCCGCACCGAGAAGAGCCTTGCGCCTCCGGCCTTTCCGCCCCGCGTGCGCCGACGCCGTTCCGAGGTGGCTTGGTGCGAGCGCCGCGAGCGGTCTGGATAGGGTCTCGCCCATCCACACGGCATCCGGAAGGGGCAACCGGTGATCGGGCGCTTGGACGAAGGCGAAGCGCGGCGGTGGCGGACCGGTGATCCGGCCGTCCTGCGCGCCGACCTCGACCGCGCTCTCGCGGGCGCGGAAGACCCGCTGAACCCGCCGTCGGACGCGGAACTGCTGGACGCCGTACGAGGCGGGACGATCCAGGCCTACGGCACGCTCTACGCGCGTCACGTCCAAGCGGCGGGCAACCTGGCCCGGCAGCTCGCCAGGTCACCGGTGGAGGCCGACGACCTCGTGTCGGACGCCTTCGCCAAGGTCCTCTCCGTGCTGCGCACGGGTGGCGGCCCCGAGTCGGCGTTCCGCGCGTACCTGCTGACCGCGTTGCGCCACACGGCCTACGACAAGGCCCGGCGGGACCGCAGGCTCGAGCTGTCCGACGACGTGGAAGCCGTCCCCGGTGTCGCGAAGACCACGTCCCAGCCCTTCCACGACACCGCCGTGGCGCGACTTGACCGGTCGCTGGCCGCCAGGGCGTTCGCCAGCCTCCCCGAGCACTGGCAGACCGTGCTGTGGCACACCGCGATCGAGGGCCAGACACCCGCCCAGGTCTCCCCCCTGCTCGGCCTGACCCCCAACGGGGTCTCCGCGCTGGCCTACCGGGCCCGTGAGGGCCTGCGGAAGGCCTACCTCCAGGCGCACGTGGAGCGGAACCCCTCCGAGCCGTGCCGCGCCACCGCCGCCAAGCTCGGAGCCTGGACCCGCGGCGGCCTGTCCAAGCGCGAGGCGGTCCAGGTCGAGGCGCACCTGGACGAGTGCTCCGCCTGCCGCGCGCTGACCGCCGAGCTGGCCGACGTCAACGGCGCGCTGCGCGCCGTCGTCGCGCCGCTGGTGCTCGGTGTCGGCACCACCGGCTACCTGGCCGTCGGAGCGGGCAAGGCGAGCGCGGTCGCGTCGATCGCCACGGGCACCGGTGCGTCGGTGCCCCAGTGGCTCGGCGCGGTCGCCTCGGCGGTGCTGCTGGCGACCGCCATCGGTTCGGGCGTGGACGCCCCGGACCGCCCGGTCGACCCCACGGCCGTCGCCCAACCCCCGGCGACGAGCACCACCGCCGGCTTGACGACGACGGTCGGGCAGACCACCACGACCGCCCCGCCCGCGTCCGCTCCCCCGGCCTCGGGGACCGCGCCGGGGACCACCTCGACCGGCGGGTCGAGCGCCGTCGCACCGGCACCCACGGCCGCCGCCGCGCCCACGCTGGCACCGACCTCGCCCACCGGGTTCACCACGTCCACCGGCGGGCCGCCCACCGACTTCCCCATCACCATCAGCAACACCGGTTCGGCCCCCGCGCCGCCCCCGACGATGACGCTGTCGCTGCCGGACGACCTCAAGGTCGTGGGGCCGGGCAACAACCTGCGGGGTGGGGTCCTGGTCGGGCTGGACGGCGCGACGGGGACCGTGGGATGCCCGGCGGGCAAGGGGACGGTGGTCTGCGCGGCGACGCGGGAACTCGCGCCGGGCGACTCCGTGACGTTCGTCTTCCGCCTGCTCGCGGGCCCCAAGGCGCAGGACGGCACGATCACCGCCACCACGGACTCCGGTCCCCCGCTGGTCATCGAGGTGCCCGTCACCATCAAGCCGAAGAAGTAGACCGCGGCCCGCTATCAGCCGTGCGCACCCGGTCCGTCGCGGTCGAGCGCCTCCCGGATCTCCCCGAGCCACTCCACGCCCAGCCTGCGCCCGTCCGGGAGCCGGTCGTCCCGGTCCCAGCGCCACGCCGTGACCATCGCCCGGCCGAGGACCCGGCACGCGCGCAGCAGCTCCCGGTCGACACCGGGGTAGTGCTCGGCGACCTCCTCCGGCGCGTGGGCGAGGTCGAACTCGACCGGCCCGCGGCAGCACGTCTCGAAGTCGACGAACACCGGCCCGTTCCTCGTCGCGAGCACGTTGCCGGGGTGCGGCTCGCCGTGCAGCACCTGCTCGGCGGCACCGCGCTCGACGACCACCCGTCGCAGGTCCCGCAGCGCGTCGCCGAGGAACCGCCGGTCGTCGTCGGTGAGCGCCGGGGTCAGGTCTCGGCTCGCCACGAGTCGTCGGGCCTGCTCGACCCGATCGGCCAAGTGCGGTGTGGGGACGTCGAGTTCACGCATGCCCGCGTGCAGCCGTGCGAGCGCGGTGGCGTAGTCGGCTGGGGGAACTCCCCGCCCCGGCACGGGTTCGTAGTAGGTCCAGAAGGTGACCACGAACCCGTCCAGTTCGTGGACGCCCGTCGGCACACGGGGTTCCAGAGCGGCCACCGGGCTCCCGAACCCGGCCAGCCGTCGGGCGACATCGACCTCGAACCGAGCGATCTGGTCCGCCTCCGGCGCCACCCGTGCCACGACGTCGCAGGGCAGCAGGCGCACGGTGAGCTTGTTCGAGTCGTGCAGCACGACCGCCTCGTCCGCGGCCAGGCCGAGTGCCGAGGCGATCGACGTGGCAGCGGCCACCGCACGGGTGAACTCCGACCCCCGCATCGACTCCCCCTCAGCTCCGGCGGCCGCCACCGTACCAAGATCCGCCGCGTGCCCGGCACGCACGACGACGGGCGCCCGGACCGGGCACCCGTCGTCATCGGATCACTTGCAGAAAGCGGTGTCCACGCTGTTGAGCACCGCCTTGAGTGCGGGCAGGTCCTCCCCGAAGGTGCCCGGCAGGGCGGTCACCGCGAGCCCCACGGAACGGCCGTCGTCGGTCGCCCCACCGCGCGTCTCGTACCCGTCGATGTCGCCGCCGTGGCCCCAGTACACGCCGCCGCAGGTGAGCGGGATGCTGATCAGGCCGAGGCCGTAGCGCCACTCCGATCCGGGGTACACCGGGGCGTCGACCGTCTTGCGCATCTCGGCCAACTGCGCGGGCGGCAGCAGCTTGCCGTCGAGCAGCAGCCGGTTGAACTTCGCGAGGTCGCTCGGCGTCGAGATGAGCTGACCGGCGGCGCCGCCCCAGGACGGGTCCAGCTCGGTCACGTCGATCACCGTCTTGTCGGTGAGGCTGACGGTGCCGTAGCCCTGCGCGTGGGGCTCGCGGATGGTCTGGTCACCGGGCTGCGGCCAGTAGGTGGCGCGCAGACCGGCCTTCTTGATGACCCGTTCGGTGATCTGCTCCTGCACCGGGCGCTCGGTGATCCGCTCGATCAGCAGTCCCGCCAGCAGGTAGTTGGTGTTGCTGTACTTCCAGCTCGTGCCGGGGGCGAAGTCCGCCGGGTGGGCGAGCGCCGCGGCGAGCAGGTCGTGCGGCTGGAAGAACTTGTGCTGGATCTTCTGGAAGTTGTCCAGCCCGATGTGCGCGGTGTAGTTCGGGAGCCCGCTGGTGTGCTGGAGCAGGTGCCGCACGGTGATCTTCGTCGGGTCGATGTCCTCGCCGCGCACGAGTCCCGGCAGGTAGGTCTCGATGGACGCGTCCAGGTCCACCTTGCCCTCGGCCACCAGTTGCAGGACCACCACCGCGGTGAACGTCTTGGTCCCGCTGCCCGCCCTGACGTAGCCGTCCCGTGGCACCGGGACCTGCTTGTCGATCCGCGAGGACCCGGCGACCAGCGACGTCGTGCGGCCGTTCCTGCTCACCGACGCGAGCACCGCCGGGAACTTCTCCTGGCTCACCAGGGAGTTGATGCTGTCCTGCACGGGTGAGGTGCGCGAGGGGCCTTCCGCCGCCGAAGCGGTCCACGCGGTGCCCACCAGGCCCGCCACGGTCAGGACCACCGCACCCTTGCGCATCGTCGAGAGGGACTTGCTCATATCGCGTTCTCCTTGTTTCGGCCGGATCGACGAGGAAAATGATCCGCGCTCCGGGCACCAAGATCACTGGAGCTGGCCGCCGCATCGGGGGTGACCCAGGCTCTACCACCGCGCGGCGCGGCGTCTCATTCAGCTCCGCCGGGGAGTCGGACGGAGTAGAAACTCCAGGGGTGATGCGAAGCCGTTCCAGAACGCTGTGCGCCCTGCTGGCCGCACTGGCCCTCGTCCTCGCCCCCGTCCCCGCCTCCGCCGACACCGGGCAGTCCGGGTTCGTCGCCCTCAGATCGGTCGACCCGACGATCGTGCAGGAGATCCGCTACGCCGGTCACCACAACTTCGTCGGCGTCCCGATCGACGGCTACCTCGAACCGACCTGCCTGCTCACGAGGCAGGCCGCTCAGGCGTTGCGGACCGTGCAGCGGCGCGTCCGCCCGCTCGGCCTGACCCTGAAGGTCTACGACTGCTACCGCCCGCAGCGGGCGGTGGACCACTTCGTCCGCTGGGCCGAGGACCTCGCCGACACCACGATGAAGGCCGAGTTCTACCCGCAGGTCGACAAGACCAGGTTGTTCCTCGACGGCTACATTTCCGCGCGCTCCGGGCACAGCAGGGGCAGCACGCTCGACGTCACGCTGGTGCGGCTGCCCCCGGCACCGCAGCGCCCCTACGTGCCGGGTGAGGCCCTCGAGCCCTGCTACGCGCCGGTCGGCGTCCGGTTCCCGGACAACACCGTCGACATGGGCACCGGGTACGACTGCTTCGACACCCTGTCCCACACCGCCGACCCGCGGATCACCGGCGTCGCGCGGCAGAACCGCGACCTGCTCGTGAACACCATGAACGCGGCGGGCTTCACCAACCTCACCGAGGAGTGGTGGCACTTCACCTTGCGCGGGGAACCGTTCCCCGACACCTACTTCGACTTCCCCGTGGCCCGTTCGTCCGTGTGCTGACAGGTGTGGGGGGAGCCGCGGCTCCCCCCACACCCGACGGCGGGCGATAACCCTTCGCCCGGCACGTGGGTCGGACCCTAGGGTCGCCCGAATGGATCTGAGCACCGTCGCCGTCCCCCACACCCTCGCCCACCTGACACCGCTGCTGCCCGCTCCCCCGGCCCGCGTGCTGGAGGTCGGCTGCGGCCGGGGCGCGCTGGCCGCAGCCCTGATCGACGTGGGCTACGAGGTCACCGGTGTGGACCGCGACGCCGGGATGGCCGCCGCCGCGGCCGAACGCGGTGTGCCCGTCCTCCACGCCGACGTCCGCGACGTCTCCGGTGAGTACGACGTCGTGCTGTTCACCCGTTCCCTGCACCACGCCGAGGTCCTGGACGAGGTCCTGGGCCACGCGGCCGGGCTGCTCGCCGTGGGCGGGCAGCTCGTCGTCGAGGAGTTCGCCTGGGAGCGGGTGGACCGCTCGGCCGCCGACTTCCTCTACGACACCGGCGCGCTGCTGGTCGCCGCGGGCCTGCTCACCGCCGAGATCCCCACCGGCGACCTGCTCGAAGCCTGGGTCGGCGGCCACGACCACCTCCACTGCGGCTCCTCGATGCTCGCCGCACTGAGCCGCCTCGGCCCTGCTCCGACCACAGTGGACACCGCGATGCTGTGGCGCCTGCTCGACGGCCGCGGCGGTGCCTGGACCGAGCCCCGCAACCGCGTCCCCGGTGTCCTCGACGCCCTGCGCCGAGCCGAGGAGCGCCGCGTCGCCGCGGGCACGCTCCCCGCCGTCGGCCTCCTGGCGGCCGTCCGCCGCTGAGCCGCCCGCGCCCCGTCAGCGGGGCAGGGGCTCGTCGGCCACCTCCTCGTCGAGGAAACCGCCGGACTGGTGGCACCACAGCTTCGCGTACGTCCCGTTCGCGGCGAGCAACTGCGCGTGGGTGCCCTGCTCGGTGATCCGCCCCCGGTCGAGCACGATCAGCCGGTCCATCCGCACGACCGTGCTCAACCGGTGGGCGACGACGATCGCGGTGCGGCCCTCCATGAGCCGCCACAGCGCCTCCTGGACCAGCACCTCGCTCTCTGAGTCGAGCGCGCTGGTGGCCTCGTCCAGCAGCAGGATCGGCGCGTCCCGCAGGATCGCGCGGGCCAGTGCCACCCGCTGCCGCTGCCCGCCCGACAGCTTGACGCCGCGCTCGCCCACCATGGTGTCGAACCCGTCGGGCAGCGCGTCCGCGAACTCCGTCACGTGCGCGGCCTGCGCGGCGCGGCGGATCTCCGCGTCGGTCGCGCCCGGCCGGGCGAACGCGATGTTCTCGCGCAGGGTCCGGTGGAACATGGCGGGGTCCTGGGGCACGTACGCGATCAGGCCGCGCAGGTCGGCCTGGCGCAGGCGGGAGATGTCCTGGCCACCGACGAGGACACGGCCCCGGTCGACGTCCATCAGCCGCAGCAGCAGACGGGTGAGCGTGGTCTTGCCGCCGCCGGAGCGACCGACCAGCCCGATCCGCGTACCCGCCGGGATGTCCAGGTCGAGCTCGTCGAACAGCGGCTCGCCGACGCCGTGCGCGAACCCGACCTTCTCGAACCGGACCTGGGAGTCCTTGGTGCGCAAGGGTTCCGGGTGCTTCGGGTCGAGCACGGTCGGCGGGTCGAGCAGCAGTTCGGTGAACTGGGCCGCCTCGGTCAGCGTGCTCTCCACCCGCCGGTAGATCTGGTTGAACTCGAACATGATCCGCGTCGCGTTGCCGAAGTAGGCGAACGTCACCACGATCGCCTCCACGCCGAGCCCGCCGCTGACCCCGACCGCGACCGCGAGGCCGAGCGCGTTGGTGAGCACGGACAGCGGCGCGATCACGGTGTCGATGCGCAGGTTCCCGTAGTCCCACGACCGCAGCATCAGCGTCCGCTGCTCGGCGGCACGGGTCCGGTGCTCCTCGCTCTCCCGCCGTTCGGCGGCGAACGCCCGCACCGTCTCCATGTTCGCGAGCGTGTCGGAGACGTGGCCGGACACGCGGGCGATGGCGGCCTCGCGCCGGTCGACCAGCCGCTGGCGGTGGCGGATGAGCGGCGCGACCACGAATCCCGTGACCGTGATCAGGCCGAGCAGCACCACGACCAGCAGGGGGTCGTAGTTCCAGAGCACGACGCAGGCGAAGCCCAGCGGGATGAGGTTGGCGAAGACCTTGAAGGCCAGCGCGTCCACGAAGTCCTCGAAGCGGAAGGAGAAGCTCAGCACGCGCTTGGTGAGCGACCCGGCGAAGTTGTCGTGGAAGAACGCCGCGTCCTTCCCCAGCAGCTCGTCCATGGCCAGCGCCGACAGGTGCTCGATCCCGCGCCCGTCCAGGCGGTTGAGGCAGTGGATTCCCACGCGCCACAGCACTTCCGAGAACAGCATGAGACCGGTGAAGGCCAGCAGGTAGGGCATCACGGTGCCCGCGTCGGTGCCGCCGCCCGCCGCGAGCCGTCCCACGAGGGCGGCCACCGCCAACGGCGCCAGGTAGAGCTGGCAGGTCACGCCCAGCGCGGGCGACACGAGCGCGCCGACGGCGATGAACCCGTGACGCCGCAACTCCTTCCAGTACAGACGCAGGACGAGCATCACCGCGTTCTTGCGGACGGGTACTTCCGACCCTGGCGCGACCATCCGACTCCCTCCGGGGCACCTCGGACTCCTCATGCTGCCGCAGGAAACCTGGTCGTAGCGACCGAATATCACCCGTGGGCGCCTCCGGGGACGCGGTGCGCACGTTGTTGGCGCGTTGGTTGTTCAGCCCGACGCCCCGACCGTCAACAACACCCCGGAGCTAGAACTGGCCGGGTCGGCCGACCGGTTCGGCCGACCCGACAGGAGGAGAACTCGCAGATGACCAGAAAACTCATCCCGGTGCTGATCGCGATCGTCGCGCTGCTGGGGTTCGGCGTTCAGGCGACGGCGAGCGCGGCACCCCGCGAGACCGTCAACAGGTGCGCGCAGGTGGGGTTCGGTGCGGGCCTGGTGTGCGTCGAGGTGAACAGGGGTGCCTGGGTGACCGTCTGGTACGACAAGAGGAGCAGCGGCAGGCAGTCGTGCCGCCTCCGCTACAGCGGTCCCGACGGCGGGCACGAGGACGACGGCACGTTCACCATCGACCCCGGTCAGGTCAAGGGGTACCGCTGGTACCCGCCGGTCCACACCGGCTCCGGGTCCTACGTCGGATCCGTGTCCTGCAACGGCACGACGGCGTCCACCGGAACCCTCGTCGTCCCGTAGGCGCGGCGGCCGGTCGCCGCGAACGGCCGCACGGGTGAGCGGTGGTCCGGTACCGCGGTGCCGGACCACCGCTCAGGACGGCTCGTCGTACAACGCGGCTATCGCGGCGGCGCGGTCGCGCAGGGCGGTGCGCAGCGACGGCGGGGCCAGGACTTCGGCGTCCGCGCCGAGCCGCCACACCGCCCACTCGGCGTGCCAGGCGTCCTGGAAGGCCAGCTCCAGCCGCACCCGACCGTCCGCGTCGGGGGCCTCGGCGCGCACGGCCAGCGCGGTGTCCAGCAGGGCTTCCCGCCGTGCCGGGGCCACCCGCACCAGCACGGTGACGTGCCCGTCGGACAGGAACCCCGCGCAGCGCTCCCGCCACACCCGGTCCAGGTCGACCCGGTCCGGTCGCCGCGCCGGTTCGGGGAGTTCCTCGGCGGCCAGCACCCGCGACAGCCGGTAGGTGCGGTCCATTCCGGACCTCGTGGCCAGCAGGTAGCCGCGGTCGTGCACGGTGACCAGGCCGATGGGGTCCACCGTCCGCCACCCCGGTTCCCGGCCCGCGGCGGCGTAGTGGACGCGGAGCCGGTGCCCGGCGAGCACCGCGCGCCGGATCTCGGCCATCGCGGCGGCGGGCACCTCCTCGGTCACCTGCCTGCGCGGGAGCAGGTCGGTGTCGGGGTCGACGAGGAAGCGCTGGGCCGCGTCGCTCGCGGTGGCCCGATGTCCGTCCGGCAGCGCGTCGACCACCTTGCGCATGGCCGAGGCGAGCGCCGAGCGGAGGCCGAACACCTGCTCGCCGCGCCCGGACCCGGCGGTCAGCAGGGCGAGGGCCTCGTCGTGGTTCAGCCCGGTGAGCTCGGTCCGGAAACCGGGCAGCAGCGCGAAACCCCCGTGCCGACCCCGTTCTGCGTGGACCGGGACGCCCGCCGCGGACAGCGCCTCGATGTCGCGCAGCACGGTGCGGGTGGACACCTCCAGCTCGCGGGCCAGCACGTCCGCGGTCAGCCTGCCCCGACGGCGCAGCAACAACACCAGCGAGACCAACCGGTCGGCGCGCACCGGCGAAGTCTAGCGAAATACACGACACAGGATGTCGTGATTCGTTGCGAGGCTCAGCCGGACGACGTCGACGGACGTCCTCGATCCCTTGAGTCGAATGGAGCTGACGTGGTGGAACGCACGGCCGTGAACCCGGTGACGTGGTCGGTGGAGTTGGGGTTCAACCAGGGTGAGGTCGTCTCCGGGCACACCCGGACCCTGTACTGCTCGGGCCAGACCGCGATGAGCGCCGACGGCAGGCCCGAACACGACGGCGACGTGGCGGCACAGGTGGCGTTGAGCGTCGACAACCTGGAGGCGGTGCTGGGCGCGGCGGGCATGTCGCTCGCGAACCTCGTCCGGCTCACCGTCTACACCACCGACGTCGACCTGCTGATGCCGCACTACGGCGTGCTGGCGGCGCGGTTGGGCGCCGCCGGGGTGGCGCCGACCACCACCCTGCTCGGGGTGGCGCGGCTGGCGATCCCCGGCCAGGTGGTCGAGCTGGAGGGAACCGCCGTCGACTGACGTGCCCCCTCGCCGC
>NZ_JANYMP010000005.1:189354-219024 GCF_025061645.1 Umezawaea endophytica
GTGCCGGTCCGCCCGGCACGAGCGGCAGGCGGTGGTTCGAGTCCTTTTAGGACGGGACGAAGGCCGTGACCCCCTCGTACTCCGCCGCCTGGGCGGCTCCCGCGGCCTCGTACTCGAGCAGCACCAGGCCGGTCGCCGTCACCTCGTGGTGGACGAGCCGGAGACCGGTGGGTGCGCTCGGGTGGTCGAGCAGGCGCCGCCCTGAGCCGACGACGACCGGGGCGACGACGAGCCGGAGCGCGTCGACGAGGCCCGCCGCCAGCAGCGCGTTGCCGAGTCGCGCGCTCCCGTGGACCTGGAGCTCACGCCCCGGCCGCGCCTTCAGCTCGCCGACGGTCCGGACCGGGTCGCCGCGCAGGACGGTCACCGGGTGCCAGTCCGCCTCGGCGAGGGTGTTGGTCACCACGTACTTCGGCAGCGAGTTCATCCGCTCGGTGAACGGGTCGTCCGGGTCGGTGATCGCGGGCCAGTCCCTGGCGAACGCCTCGTAGGTCCGCCGCCCGAGCAGCAGGCCGTCGGCGAGGTCCAGCCAGTCGGAGGCGCGCCGGACGAAGGTCTCGTCGAGGTGGGGCACGAGCCAGCCGCCGCGGGTGAAGCCGTCGCTCGTGTCCTCGGTGGGCGAACCGGGACCCTGGCTGACCCCGTCGAGCGTGACGAACGCCGTGAGGGCGATCCTCACCGCGCGCCCCGGTCCTCGACCAGCGCGGCGAGCTGCTCGGTGACCGAGCCCCAGCCGTCGAGGAAGCCCAGTTCCTCGTGGCGGGCGCGGGCGGCCGGGTCGCCGTGCCGGACGACTACCCGGTAGTCCGTGCCGTCCGGGTGGTCGCCCAGCACGATCTCCGCCGTCATGGACACCGGCTGGGGGTTCGCGGGGCGCCAGGCGCTGTCGACCGCGTTGGTGAACACGATCCGCTCCCGCTCCTCCACGACGAGGAAGGTCGCATCGAGGTGCGGAACGAAGTCCGCGCCGTCCTCGCTCATCAGCGTCACGAGCGCCCCGCCGGGCCGGACGTCGAGGCGGTCGACCCGGCACGTGAGCGGTGCCGGGAGCCACCACTTCGCGAAGCGGGCCGGGTCGGTCCACGCGCTCCACAGCGCCGAGCGGGGCGCGCGGACGACCCGGTGCAGGGTCAGGTCGAGGTCGGGGTTCACGGGTGTTCCTCCTGGTCGGTGACGAGGCGTTCGAGGCGGTCGGTGCGCTCTTCCCAGATCCGGCGCTGCTCGGCGAGCCAGCCGTCGACGAGGGCGAGGCGGTCGCGGTTGAGCACGCAGGTCCGCACCCGGCCGTGCTTGACCGTGCGGATCAGGCCGGTCCCCTCCAGCGTCCGCACGTGCTTCATGAAGGAGGGGAGGGTCATCGGGAACTCGCGGGCGAGGTCGCCCACGCTGGTCGGGCCGCGGCCGAGGCGGTGGATGACGCCGCGCCGGGTCGGGTCGGCGAGAGCGGTGAACACCCCGTCGAGCTCCACCGAATACTGTGCCATGCGGCTAAGTGTTGCTCGTCCGAACACTAAGCGCAAGGGCTAAGTGTTCAGGTCGGCACGGGCGCGCGGCTACGACGTCCTCAGCCCTGGAACATGGCCTGACCTGCACTGATGGCGTTCTCGACCGGTGCGGAGCGGGACCCTCGCCCTCCGCTCCCCCGTTCGGCGGCATATTGTCGCCCTATCGGGAACCCCATGCGGCCGGGCGACGCCACGTCACGTTGAATGAGTTCGTGGCCCCGCCGCGAGCAGGAGCGGCGCCGCCGAGGCGACAGCGGCACGCCCACGACGACCTAGGAGATCGGCAGTGCTCTGCAAGCCCGACGAGGAGGAACAGCGTGCCGGGCGCTGGGAGGGGCGCCTCCAGGCCGCGAGGCACCGCGCCTTCGTCGGCCGCAAGGAGGAGCTCGCCGCCTTCGACGACGCGCTGAGCGGCGGCGGGCTGCTGTTCGTGCACGGCCCCGCGGGCATCGGCAAGTCCGCGCTGCTCAGGCGCTTCGCCCAGCGGGCCGCGGAGGCCGGTCGCGCCGCGACGGCACTGGACGGGCGGACGCTCGACCCGTCCCCCTCGGCCTTCCTCGCCGCGACCACGGCCGTGCTCACCGACGAGCGCGCGGTGCTGCTGGTCGACACCTTCGAGCGCGTCCACGCCCTGGAGGGCTGGCTGCGCGAGGGGTTCCTGCCGACGCTGCCGGTCGGCGCGCTGGTCGTGGTGGCCGGGCGCACTCCCCCGGACATGATGTGGCTGGCCGATCCTGGCTGGGCCGACGTGCTGCGGGTCATCGGGCTGGGCGACCTGGACGCCATGGACGCCGCCGCGCTGCTGGACTCCCGCGGCGTGCCCGCCGAGCTGCGCGACCCGCTGCTCGCCTTCGCGGGCGGGCACCCGCTCGCGCTGTCGCTCGGCGCCGCGGCGGCGCTCGACGACGGCACCGCCAACTCCCGCTGGACACCCGGCCGCGACGTGATCGCCACCCTGCTCGACCAGCTCGTCGGCGACGTGCCCGACCCGGCGCACCGGCGGGCGCTGGAGGTCTGCGCGCACACGTACATGTCGACGCAGGACGTCCTGCGCGCGGTGCTGCCCGACGAGGACTCGGCGGCGCTGTTCGCCTGGCTGCGGCGGCTGCCGTTCGTCGAGTCGAGCCCGCTCGGGTTGTACCCGCACGACGTCGTGCGGGAGGTGCTGGACGCGGACCTGCGCTGGCGCGACCCGGAGGGCTACGCCGACCTGCGCCGTCGGGTCGAGGCCCACCTCGCGCAGCAGATCCGCGAGGCCGACGACGCGCACGTGCCGGGGGCCGTCGGCTCGCTGTTCTACCTGCACCGCGACGAGGGCGGGACGCCTGCGCCGCACTTCTGGCGCGGCGAGGGCGAGGTGTACGAGCACGTCTTCCGCCCCGAGGACACCGAGGACCTGCTGCGGCTGGCCGCCGAGTGGGACGCGGGGAGCGTGGCCGCCGTCACCCACTGGACCGCGCGGAGGCCGAAGGCGTTCCGCCTCTACCGGCGCACCGCGGACGGCGAGCTGGCGGGCGCCTCGGCGTGGCTCCGGCTGGAGTCCGAGGCGGAGGCGCAGCCGGACCCGGTCACCGCCACGGCTTGGGCCACCGCCCGCGCCACCGCCCCGCTGCGGCTCGGCGAGCACCTGGCCGTCCACCGGACCTGGGTGCGCCGGTGCGACTGGGGAACGTCACCGGTGACGACGCTGATCCAGTGGCGGGCGGTGGGCTGGTTCCTGCGCTCGGAACGCATGGCCTGGTCGTTCGCGGCCGTCCGCGGCGACGCGCCCCCTGGTGACCACTACGGGTACTACGGCATGCACGCCCTCGGCCGCCGCGCGAGGGAGGGAGCCGTCGAGTACCTCCTGCCCGCCCACGACTGGCGGGCCGTGCCCGCGCAGGTCTGGCTCGACCGGGTGCTGTCGGCCAGCGTGCAGGAGCCGCCGGTCACCCGTGAGCCGGAGCTGGTGGTGCTGTCGCAGGAGGAGTTCACCGACGCCATCCGTAAGGCGCTGCGCCACCTGTCCAGGTCGGGGGAGCTGGCCACCAACCCCCTCACCCGCAGCAGGCTGCTCGCGGGCCGGGCCGACCCGGTCATGGCGCTGCGGGAGCTGCTGGAGGAGAGCATCCACGACCTGGGCCGGGACCCGCGGGCGGGCAAGCCGCACCGCGCCCTCGACATCACCTACCTGCGCGGCGCCCCCACCCAGGAAGCCGCGGCCGAGCGCCTCGGGCTGTCGTTCACCACCTACCGCCGTCACCTGTCCGCCGGCATCGAACGCATCTGCGAGGAGCTCTGGCGCCGCGAAGTCCACGGGTCGACCTGAGCGGGTCCGATCCGGAGGTCAGCCGTTCAGCGCGAACTCGGCCGCCGCCTCCGCGTGCAGCCGAGCGCTCGGCAGCAGCGGGATGACGGTGTCCTTGTCGGTGATCAGCAGCTCGATCTCGGTGCAGCCGAGGATGACGGCCTCGGCGCCCTGGTCGGCCAGGCCCTCGATCGTCCGCACGTAGGCGTCCCTGGACGAGGGCCGCAGCACCCCGCGCACCAGCTCGTCGAAGATCACCCCGTGGACCATCTCGCGCTCGGCGCTCTCCGGGACCACGACCTCGAAGCCGTGCGCGGCGAGCCGGTCCCGGTAGAAGGCCTCCTCCATGGTGAAGCGGGTGCCCAACAGGCCGACCTTGCGCATCCCCTTGGCGCTGACCGCGGCGCCCACGGCGTCGGCGATGTGCAGCACCGGCACGCTCGCCGCCCGCTCCACCTCGTCGTTCACCCGGCTGAAGGTGTTGCTGCAGATGAGCAGCAGCTCGGCCCCCATCCCTTCCAGTTGGACACCGGCGGTCGCGAGCATCTCGCCCACCTCGTCCCACTTGCCCGCGAAGATGAGGTCCTCGACGACCGTGTAGTCCACCGACCAGATCACGCTGTTGGCGTTGTGGCTGCCACCGAGGCGCTCGCGCACCCGCTGATTGATGATCTGGTAGTAGATGACCGTCGATTCCCAGCTCAGTCCGCCGATCAGACCGATTGTGCGCATGACTCTCCGTCCGTTACCGTCCCCGCAGGTTAGACGGAGGCCTTGTTCACCCGGCAGACCAAAAACTGTCCATTCGGGTGAGTCCCGCTGAGCACTTTCTGATCAGGATGCGTTCTGCCGCAATGGTTTCCCCCGCCGGTCGCACCGCCTCGCGCGCGTGCCTCTGTCACGCGGGCGCGCGAAGCCGGTCACGGGGATGACCAGAAATTGGGCAGTGAATGCTCTGGTGATCGGGCAGCCGGACCCCCGACACTGCCCTGGTTCCCCTTTGGCGAGGAAGGCTGAAGCATCATGAATGAACGCCTGCGCGTGGCCGTGCTGGCCGGCGGGCCGTCCGCCGAGCACGAGGTTTCGCTCCAGTCGGCGCAGGCGGTGCTCGACGCGCTGCCGAAGGAGCGGTACGACCCCGTGCTCGTCGTCATCGACCGGCAGGGTCGGTGGTCGCAGGAGCTGCGCCGCGACGTGGTGGACGTCGTCTTCCCCGTGCTGCACGGCCCGTACGGCGAGGACGGCGTGGTCCAGGGTCACCTGGAGGCGCTGGGCCTGCCGTACGTCGGGTGCGGCGTCCTGGCGTCGGCCGTGGCGATGGACAAGACCATGACGCGCCGGGCGTTCCTGGCGGAGGAACTGCCCGTCACCCCGCACGTCTGGTTCTCCGAGCACGACTGGGGCACCACGACCGACCGGGAAGGCCTGGTGAAGTCCCTCACCTGGCCGATGTACGTCAAGCCCGCCAACATGGGCTCCTCCATCGGCATCTCGCGCGTCACCTCCATGGACGAACTCCAGGCGGGCGTCGAGCTGGCCTTCGGCTACGACCGGGTCGCCGTCGTCGAGCAGGGCGTCGTCGCCCGCGAGCTGACCTGCGGCGTGCTCGGCGACCACGACACCCCCGAGGTCTCCACCGTGGTCGAGTTGAACGTCCACGGCGACTGGCTCGACTACGAGGGTAAGTACCTCAGCGAGGCCGAGATCGCCACCGTTCCCGCGCCGCTGCCCGAGCGGATCACCGAGGAGGTGCGCGAGCTGTCCCTGCGCGCCTACCGCGCCATCGGCGGCTACGGGCTGGCACGGGTCGACTTCCTCTACGAGGAGCAGACGGGCCGCCTGTACGTGCTGGAGATCAACACGATGCCGGGCTTCACCCCCCGGTCGGTCTACGCCAGGGGCTGGCAGGCCAGCGGGCTCACCTACGGCGAGCTGCTGACCCGCCTCATCGACCTGGGCCTCGCGAGGAGCAGCGCGTGATCCCGATGACGGTGGCGGAGATCGCGCGCGTCCTGGAAGCGGGTCTGGACGGCGTGACCGACCCCGAAGCGCTGGTGACGGGGCCGCCCGCGGTCGACTCGCGCGAAGTGGTCACGGGCGGCCTGTTCGCCGCGACCGCGGGCGCCAACGTCGACGGCCACGACTACGCGGCCAAGGCCGTCGCAAGCGGGGCCGTCGCCGTGCTGGCGACCCGCCCCGTCGGGGTGCCCGCGATCGTGGTGGAGGACGTGCAGCGGGCGCTGGGCGTACTGGCCGCGCACGTGCTGGCCCGCCTCGACTGCACGGTGGTCGCCCTGACCGGCTCGGTCGGCAAGACCACGACGAAGGACATGCTGGCCCAGGTGCTCGAACAGCGCGCGCCGACGATCTCGACCGACCGCTCGTTCAACAACGAGCTGGGGCTGCCGCTCACCGTGCTGCGGGCCGACGGCGACACCCGGTACCTGGTGCTGGAGATGGGCGCGGGCACGAAGGGCGACCTGACCTACCTGACCGGGATCGCCCCGCCCCAGGTGAGCCTGGTGCTCAACGTCGGCACCGCGCACGTCTCCCGCATGGGCGGCGGGAAGGCGGACGTCGCCGCGGCCAAGGGCGAGCTGGTGGAGGCGCTGACCCCCGACGGGTACGCGCTGCTCAACGCCGACGACCCGTACGTCCTGGCCATGGCCGAGCGCACCAGGGGCCACGTCGTGCTGTACGGCCGGTCGCCGGAGGCGAGCGTGCGGGCCGAGGACGTGTCGCTGGGTGACGGGGCCCGGCCCTCGTTCGACCTGGTCACCCCCACCGGCCGGGCCCGGATCGCGCTCGACCTCATCGGTGAGCACCAGGTGGCCAACGCACTGGGCGCCGCCGCGGCGGCCACCGCGCTGGGGCTGCCGATCGAGGAGGTCGCCGCCGGGCTCAACGCGGCCAGGCGCCGCTCGTCGGGGCGCTTCGAGATCACCGAGCGCGCCGACGGCGTCACGGTCATCAACGACGCCTACAACGCCAACCCGGAGTCCATGCGCGCCGGGCTGACCGCGTTCCGGGCGCTGGCCGGTGACCGCCGGGCCGTCGCCGTGCTCGGCGGGATGGGCCAGCAGGGCGACGCCTCGCTGGCCAAGCACGAGCAGATCGGCAGGCTGGTGGCCGACCTCGGCATCCAGGTGCTGATCGTGGTCGGCGACGGCGATCAGCGGGCCATCGCCCGTGAGGCGTCCGGGACCGAGGTCGCGGTACACACGGTCGAGGACGTGACCGAGGCCGTCAAGGTGGCCACCGAGCTGATCGCGCCGGGCGACGTCGTGTTCGTCAAGGCGTCCAGCGAGTACGGGCTGGGCGTCTGCGCCCGTGAACTCGCCGCGCTCTGACGGTCACGGCCGCGCAGCGCAATGCCGTGGGGGTGGCCTCGTCGACGTCCGTCGGCGGGGTCACCCGCGCAGCGCCTCCTCCACCGCGGGCACGACCTCGGCGGCGAACAGCCGCATCGACCGGAGCACCTCGTGCTGCGGCGTGCCCGGCCACTGGAACCGGCAGACCAGCTCGGTGACGCCCAGCCGGTCGACGTGCTCGACGATCCGCGCGACGCAGTCCTCCGGCGAGCCGATGATGAACCTGCCGTCGGCGACCAGGTCCGGCCAGTCCCGCCGCAGGGTGTCCCCCGACGGCATCGTCGCGTCCTGCCCCCAGGACACGTAGGCCGCGTACTTCGCCTCGACGTGCGGTCTCGCCACGTCGAGCGCCTCCTGCGTGGTCGGGCGGACGCAGACCTCGCGCGCCGCGGGCAGGTCCTCAGTGGATGGACGGCCCGCG
Source organism: Umezawaea endophytica (assembly GCF_025061645.1). GTDB lineage: Bacteria > Actinomycetota > Actinomycetes > Mycobacteriales > Pseudonocardiaceae > Umezawaea > Umezawaea endophytica. Next base: position 196,939 of record NZ_JANYMP010000005.1, read on the forward strand.
GCGGCCCGTTCCCGGTGGTACAGGTCGACCTGGCGCGCGAGCTGGACGAGGTCGCTGTGCGGGTTGAGCAGCCACGTGTCGCCCAGCCTGGCCGCTCGGCGCACCCCGGCGTCGCTGTTCGCCGCGATCCACAGCGGAACCGACGGCGCGGGCAGCGCGAGCTGCGCCTCCCGCAACCGGTAGCCGGGTCCGTCCGCGGTGACCCGTGCGCCGGAGAGCAGGTCGCGGACGATCCGGACCTTCTCCTCGAACAGGCGCCCCCGCCGCGCGGTGATGCCGAAGGCGTCGTCCTCCACGGTCCGGTACCCCTGCCCCACCCCCAGCACGAACCTGCCGGACGTCAGCGCGTCCATGGTGGCGACCGTTTCCGCTAGCTCCACCGGGTTCAGCAGGGTCAGCAACGAGATCCCGGTGCCGAGCCGCATCGGGCCCGCCTCCGCCGCGACGCGGGCGAGCAGCGGCACGTTCTGGAGCATCCAGTACGGCTGGGGCAGGAAGTGCTGGCCCGCGAGCGCCAGGTCGAAGCCGAGCTCGGCGGCCGTGCGAACCTGCTCCAGGTGCTGGGCGACCGCTTCGGCCGCGGTCACGGACTCGGGGTGCTGCGCCGTCAGCCACAAGCCGAACTTCATCGAGCCTCCTCCTGACCGCTCAGTGCAGGACCACGTGCCCGACACCGTCCCGGTGGTCGATCTTCGTGCCGAGCGGGGCCGACGCCGCGGCGAACCGCCCGACCACCCGCTCCGCGGCCTCCCCGACGGCACGGGTCGGCAGGTTCCGCAGGTGTCGGCGCGCGTCGGCGCGCGGGAGCGAGGGGTGCAGCTCGACACCGGACACCCGGTCCTCGTCGAACGTGATCCGCACGACCGCGCTCTGGCCGACGGCCGCGGAGTACGCCTTCACCTGGTCGCCGAACTCGGTGCCCGCGAAGGCGTCCCTGGCCTCCGCGCGCGCCCGTTCCCTGGCCGTGGCGAAGTCACCGGGCGTGGCCCCCGGATCCAGGCCCCACCGCTCGTAGGCGTCCGCCGGGTGCCACCGCGCGGCGGCGTCCTGGGTGGACCAGTCGCCGATGTCGTAGCAGATCACCTTGCCCCGATACAGCTCGACGCCCTTGGGGGTGTACCCGTGTCCGATGTAGACGTCCGCGCCCGCGTCGACGGCGGCGTGCGCGAACTCGCGGGTGAAGTCGGCGGGCAGCTCCCACTCGGTCCCCGCGGCCTGGTGGTTGTGGTGGGACACCACGAGGTAGTCGACCTGCGAGCGGGTGCCGCGGATCCAGCGGACCACCTGGTCGAGGTCGACGGGCCTGCACGCGGTCCGCACACCGGGCGTCCGTCCACGGAGGATGGTCACACCGCGGAACAGGAAGGAGTCCGGGGTGGGCCTGCGCTCGGCGAGGTGGGTGATCTCCATCCCCTCGCGGTGCAGGCCGAGGGCGCGATGCGCCTCCCGCAGCCGGTCGAAGCGCTCGGGGTCCAGCACGTAGGTGGTGTCCCACCGCAGACCGCTGGTGCCCGGCCGTCCCGGCACGTCACCGTGGGGGTCGGCGCCCATCTGGACCTGGTAGTACTGGCCGTACTCGTAGGAGGAGTCCACCGCTATCAGACCGACCCGGCCCTGCGGGGTGTCCAGGTAGCCGGGGGCGCGGGCCGCGGCGAGCGTGCGACCCGCGCCCGCCCAGGCGATCCCGGCCTCGTCGAGGAGGCGCTGGTTGGTGGCGATCGACGACGCGGACCAGTCGGACATGTGGTTGTTGGCCAGCGATACCATGTTCACGCCCCCCCAGGTCAACTCCTCCGTCACCCACGGCTCACTGGTGACGTAGGACGTGTACACCTGCTTCACCGGGTGGGCGTCGACGTCGCGGATCGGGGCTTCGAGGTTGAGGAGACCGACGTCGGCGGAGCGGAGGACGTCGAAGAGGCTGTGCAGACCGGGGTCCTGCACGGTGCGGAGCCTCGTCTGGAACATCGCGCTGCCTGCCGCGGCGATCGTGATGCCCCGGTCTCGGACTGGACTGCCCATGGTGCCTCCAAGCGGGTCTCGGTTCGCTCACCTGACGCCTGCGTCCCGTTCGACGAGAGCCGCGGCGGCCGGGATGTCCACCTCGGCGTCGACCTCGGCCCACTCGGCGGAGGTCGCGGGCAGGACCTCCAGCCCGCCCTCGGCGGCGAGCCTGCGCATCGCGGACTCGTACCAGTCACCGGTGCGCCCCTCCGCGAGCAGGTCGTCGATGGCCGAGGACAGGCGGGCCGCGCCGGTCGGGCTCCACCGGCTGACGCCGAAGAACTCGCCCTGCCCCGGTTCCGGGTCGAGGTCCTTGCCGAAGTCCACCGCCCGGCCCTCGCGCATCCGCACCTTCATGTCGATGTCCGCGTGGTCCTTGCCCGTGTCCACCACGAGGACGTCCCCTCGGGCGTCGAGCACCCGCCGCAGCAGCCCGCCGCTGATCAGCACGTCGCCGTCGAGCACGCAGAACGGCTCGTCCCAGAAGGTCCTCGTCAGCGCGAGGGACACGATGCTGTTGGTGTGCGCGAAGTCCGGGTTCTCCACGAACCGCACCGTGGGGGTGTCCGGGCACTCGCGCAGCGACGCCCGGAGCCGGTCCGACAGGTGCCCGCACACCACCACCACCTCGGGGACCGCCGCCGCGGCCAGGCGCCGCATCGTGTGCCAGATCAGCGGCACGCCGCCGATCGGCACCAGCGCCTTCGGCGCGTCCTCCGTGTAGGGCCGGAGCCGCGACCCGATCCCGGCCGCCGGGATGATCACCCTGGTCCCGTTCACCACCTCACCCCACCAACCTCTCCACCGCGCGGCCGAGCCGGTCCTCGCCGCAGGCGAACGACATCCGGACGAACCCCTCCCCCGCGCCGCCGAACGCCGATCCGGGGACCACCGCGACACCGCGCTCGCGCAGCAGGTGCTCGGCCACGGCGTCACCCGCGTCCTGCCCCGCGTCGACCGGGATGCCGTGCAGCCGCGCGAACTCGCGCACGTCGACGAACGCGTAGAACCCGCCGTCGGGCATCCGGGCGCCCTCCAGTCCCGGCACCCGCCCGAGTTCGGCCAGGAAGGCCGTGCCCCGCGCGCGGATCTCGTCGGCGTGCCGGGACACCTCCCGGTCGCTCTCCGGGTCGGTCAGGGCCGTGGCGGCGGCGAGCTGGACGGCGTGGCTCACCGCGAGCAGGAAGAACGTGTGGGCCTTGACGGCCTCGGCGATCACCGGCGGGCTGCCGACCATCCAGCCGACGCGCCACCCGGCCATGCCGAACCGCTTGGAGAGGCTGTTGACCGCGATGCCGACGCCGTGGTGGTCCACCGCGGCGATCGAGCGGTGCGCGCCCCGGTGCAGGAACCGGTCCAGCACTTCGTCGTGCACCACGCGCAGCCCGTTCTCGGCCGCGAACGCGCAGAGGTCCGCCAGCCCGTCCGCGCCGATCGCCGCCCCGGTCGGGTTGCCGGGCGAGTTGACCAGCAGGACGCGCGAACGCGGGGTGAGGCGGCTCCGCACGTCCTCCACGTGCAGGGCGAACCCGTCGGAGGGACTGGTCGGGACGCGGACCACCCGACGGCCGAGCAGCTCGACCATGGGCGGGTAGATCATGTAGGCGGGGTCGGCGATCAGCACCTCGTCGCCCGGCTCCGTGACCGCGAGGACCGCGGTCCACAACGCGCCCGCCGCCCCGTTGGTGACCAGGACCTGCGTCTCCGGGTCGAGGTCGACGCCCTGTTCGGCCGCGTACACCTCGGCGACGGCCGTGCGGAGTTCCACCGCCCCGCGGGAGTGCGCGTACCGGTCCTCGTGCCGGGCGAGTTCCCGCGAGCCGGAGGACAGCCGGGCCAGCGCCGCGCCGAAGGACCTCGGTGGACCGAACGACGGGAGCCCGACGGTCAGGTCGACGACCCCCGGATTCCGCTGGGCGTACTCGGAGATCCGCTTGGACGCGTGGGGCGCGAGCCCGCTCAGCAACCGGTTCACGACAGGCCTCCCGTGCTCGCGGCGGGCAGCGCGGTCCGCACGAGGACGACACTCCGCCACACCAGGTTCAGACCGATCCCGCCCGCCAGCGCCCAGAGCACCACCAGCGCGACGGCGGGGCCGCCCACCGCCCACCCGACCAGCGCGACGGTCAGCACGAGCAGCCTGGCGTCGCTGCCCGCGCTGATCCAGGAGAAGGGCCGTTCCCAGCGGCCCTTGGGGTAGGACACCCGGAACGCCGAGCGGAACTTCTCGGAGCTGACCACCAGGCACAGCACCCCGGCCAGCACGGCGAACCCGGCCCACAGCGCGCCGGTGCCGGTCTCCGACTGGAGCCGGGCGGTCACCGCGGCGACCAGCGCCACCTCGACCACCCGGTCGGTCATCGTGTCGTAGAAGTCCCCCGCCGCCGAGGTTTCCCCGCGAATCCTGGCGACCTCGCCGTCGGCGCAGGACAGCACGCCGAAGATCTGCACCAGCAGCGCGCCGGCCACCAACTGTCCGAAGAGGACGCACACCGCCGCCGCGACCCCGGCGAGCAGGTCGAGCGCGGTGACGGCGTTCGGCCCGAACCGGCGGGCCAGCGCGGGCGAGACGAGCGCGGACAGCCGCCGCTGCACCAGGCGGCAGTACCCGCCTTCCGCGGCCGACTTGCCCACCGGGTTCGCGGACTCAGCCCCCATGGCGAGCACCACCGTCGCGGAGCACGGCACCGAGCGCGGCCAGCACGCCCTCCACGTCCTCGTCCCCCACGTGTCCCAGGTGACCGACGCGCAGCACGCTCTCCTTCCACTTCGCGCGGCCGGACGCAACGAGCACGTGGTGCTCCTCGGCCAACCGCTCCCGGACCTCGCTCGCGCGCAGTTCACCCGGCAGCGACAGGGAGGTCACGGTCGGCGAGGCGTACGCCCGCTCCGCCGCCGGCTCCAGGCCCAGGTCGACGATCCCGTCGCGGCACCGCTCGGCGAGCCTGCGGTGCCGGGCGAGCACGCGGTCCCAGCCCTCGTCCTCGATCATCCGCAGCGCGACCCGGAGCGCGTAGAACACCGGGATCGCCGGGGTGTAGGTGGTCGTGCCCTCCTCGACGGCCGCGGCCATCGCGGTGAAGTCGAAGTAGCCGCGGCGCACCGGGTTCGCGGCGGCCACGGCCAGGGCCCGCGCGCTGACCCCCAGCAGCGCCAGGCCCGGCGGCGACATCAGCGCCTTCTGGCTGACGCCGACCGCGACGTCCACGCCCCACTCCCGCATGAGCACGGGCGTCGCCCCGACGCTGCTGACGACGTCGGCGACCACCAGCGCGTCGCTGTGCTCACGGACCACCGCGCACAGCTCGGGCAGCGGGTTCAGCACCCCGGTCGACGTCTCGTTGTGCGTCATCAGCACGGCGGCCACGTCGGGCGTGCGGCGCAGCGCCGCCGCCAGGTCCTGCGGATCGGCGGCCCGGCCCCACGGCACCTCGACCAGCACGACGTCGAGGCCCGCGGTCCGGGCGATGTCGGCCAGCCTGCCGCCGAAGTACCCGATGGACACCACCACGACCCGTTGGCCGGGGCGCAGGGTGTTGACCACCGCGGCCTCCAGGCCACCCGTTCCCGAGCAGGTGAACGGCAGCACGGTCGCCGGGTCGCCGAACACCGCGCCGAGACCCGGCAGCACCTCGCGGACGATGGCGCGGAACGCCTCCGACCGGTGGCTGACCATGTCGGTGGACAGGGCCGCGCGCACCTCCGGTGGCAGCGGTGTCGGTCCGGAGATCCGCAGGTTCACCCGAGGCATGGACCCCTCCTTAGTCGCTTTCACAGCCGGGACCGCAGCGCCCCGAGCACGACCCGCCGGTCGAGCGCGATGGGGTGGTTGCGGGTCCGGTCGTTGCCGAGCGCGTCGTCGACGATCAGTTCCAGGTCCCCGGCGCGCACCCCCACCTCGCCCAACCGGGTGGGGCAGGCGGCCCCGCTCATCAGCCGGGCCAACGCGGTCCCGGAGTCGGCCGATGTCCGGACACCGAGCACCCGGCCGATGTCCTGGACGTCCACAGTGGACCGTCCTGTGCCGTCGCCGAGCGCTCCGAGCGTGAGCGGCAGCAGCCACACCAGGTGCAGCGCGCACGCGAGTCCGTGCGGCACACCGAAGTGCGCGGTCGTGGGGTAGGCGAAGGCGTGCGCCGCCGTCGTCCTGGTCAGGTCGATGGCCTGCCCGGCCAGCACCGCGGCGTCGCACAGCGCGCCGCGGCGCGACTCGGTCATCTCCCCGACCCCCGCCCGCAGCACCGGCACGAGGCGCGACAACGCCTGCCGGGCCAGGTCGCGCGACGCCGGGGAGGCGCTGACCGACCACCACGACTCGATCGCGTGCGCGGTGGCGTCGAGCGCGCAGTGCGCGGTCAGCGCGGGTGGGCAGGTGTAGGTCAGGGTGGGGTCGACCAGCGCCACGTCCGCCTTCACCAGCGGGTGGTCCAGCGAGAACTTGCGGGTCCCGACGTAGATCGTCGCGAAGGTGGTGACCTCACTGCCGGAACCTGCCGTCGTAGGCACCAGCACCAGCTTCGGCGGCTGCCCCGGCCGCACGGGCGCGACTCCCCCGAGGACCCGCTCGGCCTCGCCCCTGCTCGGTGGCAGCAGCCGCACGGCCTTCGCGGTGTCCAGGGCGGAGCCACCGCCGACGCCGACCACGACGTCCGGGGCGTAGCGCTCCACCACCCCAGCGCCGCGCACGACGTCGGTGATCTGCGGATTCGGCACGACGTCGGCGAAGTGCCGATGCGGGTACCGCGCCAGCCACCGCGTCGCACCGGTTCGGCGCAGCGCCCGGTCCGTCGCCACCACCAGGACCCGCCGGGCCCCCAGTCGGTCCAGCACCGCGGGCAGCGTCGCCGCCACCCCCGGCCCCCGGACCACCTCCAGCTCGCGGACGTTCCCGGCCGTCACGGTCGCGGCCCACCCTCCGGGTCGGCCACCTCGCGCTCGAACCTGGCGCGCACCCCCGGCAGCGTCAGCCGGGCGCTCGCCCGTGGCGGTGCCGCCGTCTCGTCGGCGCGCACGCGCACCGCGACCAGGCTCGGGCCCGGTACCTTCCCGGCCTCGCTCAGCGCGGCGCGCAACTCCGCGCCGTCGGCGCACCCCCACGCCTGGCGGTACCCGTTGGCACGGGCCAGTTCCGGCCAGTCCACGGTCGTGGACGTGGTGGCCTGGTTGCCCGTCGAGGCGTAGCTGCCGTTGTCCAGCACGACGTGCAGCAGGTTCGGCGGCGCGAGGTGCCCCACGGTCGACAGGGTGCCCATGTGCATCAGCACCGCGCCGTCACCGTCCAGCACGACGACCCGCCGGTCCGGCCGCCGCAGTGCGGTCCCGAGCCCCAGCGCGAGCGCGTGCCCCATCGAGCCCTGCATGTAGAAGTTGCCCGCGCGGTCGGCGGCGGCGAACAGCTCCCGCGAGGTGTAGCCGGTCGTGCTGTAGACGGCGGCGTCGCCGACGTGCGCGGCGACGATCCGCACCGCCTTGGCGCGGTCGAGCACGCCGCTCGGCGCCGCCGGTGCCGAGCCGACCGACGCCACCGTCCCCTTCGGCACGAGCAGGCAGAACGACCGTCCCCGCAGGTCCGCCTTCCCCGCAGCCGCCAGCGCTTCCTCCAGCGAGTCGACCGTCGGTTCCAGCAGCGCGCTGTCCACCCCGCAACCGTCCATGATGGACTGCGAGACGCGGCCCATCACCTCGTGCTGCGGTTCGTCGGTGCCCACCGGCCACCCGCGGAGGCTGACGACCACGAGCACCGGGATCTCGTACGGGAGCACGAGCGAGGCCAGCGGGTTCACCAGGTTTCCGAGGCCGGAGTTCTGGAGCAGCGTGGCCGAGCGGGTACCGGCCATCCGCGCACCGGCGGCGATGGCCAGTGCGGCGCCCTCGTTGGCCGCCGGGACGTACCGGCCCTGCTCGGACAGCACGGAGATCGGTCCGCCCAGGTAGGAGCAGGGCACACCGGTGAAGAACTCGTACCCGTGCTCCAGCAGCGCCGCGGTGAACTCCGGAGCACCGATCACCGCTTCTCCAGGTGCAGCCACTCGTCGAGGTGGGTCAGCTCGAACACCTCCGAGATCGGCGAGATGTGCTCCTCGACCGAGGTGGACGCCCCGGACGACCGGATCCGGCTCAGCACCTGGGACATCGACCGGACCGCCGCCCGCAGGGCGTGGTTGGCGTAGATCACCATCGACACCCCGGCGTTCCCCGCGTCCGCGAAGTGCCAGTCGTGGTAGGTGGTCGGCACCACGATCACCGGCGCCTTCCCCTGCCACTCGTCGAGGAACTGGATCACCTCCCGCGGCGAGTTCTTCTTGGAGTGCACCAGGATCGCGTCCGCGCCCGCGTCGACGTAGCGGTGGGCGCGGAGCAGCGCCTCCGGCATGCCGTGCCCGGTGATCAGCGCCTCGGTGCGGGCGACGAGCACGAAGTCCGGGTCGCGCTGCGCGTTCTTGCCCGCCTCGATCTTCCTGGCGAACTCGTCGACGTCGAGCAGCTTCTGCCCCTGGTCGACGAAGCTGTTCGTCTTCGGGAAGACCTTGTCCTCGATGCAGACGCCCGCGACGCCCATCGCCTCGTAGCGCTGGACCAGGTACGCGACGTTGGGCACGCCGCCGAAACCGGTGTCGCAGTCCGCGAGGACGGGCACCGAGCACGTCGCAGCCATGCGGCCCGCGGCGTCCAGGTAGTCGGCCATCGACAGCAGGCTCATGTCGGGCAGCCCGTTGACCGCCGAGATGGTGAAGCTGGACGCCCACACGCCGTCGAAACCGCTGGCCTGCACCAGGTTCGCGCTCAGCGGGTCGTGCGCCCCCGCCACCCTGGCGACCTCCCCCCTGGTGATCATCTTCCGTAGCGCCGTCGTGGTGTTCATCGTCGTCCCCCGTCCGCGGTATCGGCGTTCCGGTCACGCCCCGCACGCGTCACCCCGGTGGTGGCGGTGAGCGGCGCCACGCCGCACTCCGCGCCGACGCGCGCCAGGTCCGCCACGACGGCGGGTCTGAGCGGGATGCCGGTCGCGAGCCGTTCCTGTTCGATCTCGTGCTCGCGCTCGCCCGCGATCAGGATGCGGTCGCGGCCGCGCGCCTTCGGTGACGCGCGCAGCTCGTCGAACATCCGGTTCGCCTCGGCCCGGAACTCCTCCTCGGTGGTCACCGCGGCGACCTGCCCGCAGAGGAAGAAGTGCCCGAGCCCGGCGCCTTCCGGGCCGTACACGTGCCGTCCCCACCGGGCGCCCGCGAGCGGCCCGCACAACAGCTCGACGACCGTGGCCAGGCCGTAGCCCTTGTGGCCGCCGTGGGAGTCGCCCTCGCCGCCGAGCGGCAGCAGCGCGTACCCCGTCCGCTCCTTCAGCCCGCTCACGACCGAGGGCAGGTCGGTCGTCGACTCGCCGTTCGGGTCGATCGCCCAGCCGGGCGCCATGTCGTCGCCCTGGCGGTGCAGGCGTTCCAGCTTCCCCCTCGGAACGATGCTGGTGGCGGCGTCGAACACGAACGGCCGCTCCGCGTCGGTCGGGAAGGCCACCGCGAGCGGGTTCGTGCCGAACATCGGGCGGGCACCGTAGGTCGGGGCCACCTGGGGCGACGCGTTCGTGCCGACGATGGCGAACAGGCCCCGACGCGCCGCGCGGAGCGCGTAGTACCCGGCGATGCCGAAGTGGTTCGACCGGCGCACGGTCACCATGCCCAGCCCGGTCTCGGCGGCCTTCGCCATCGCCAGGTCGACGGCCGCGCACGACGCGGGCTGGCCCAGTCCGTTGCCCGCGTCCAGCGTCGCGGTCGCCGGTGTCTCCGTCATGACGACGGCCGCGGCGCGGGGGTCGATCGTGCCGGCGCGCACACCGTCGACGTACCTGCGCAGCCTGGCCACGCCGTGGCTGTCGACCCCGCGCAGGTCTGCCGACACCAGGACGTCGACGACGGTGGCGGCGTCCTCGTCGGACACCCCGACCGCGGTCAGGCAGCGGGACGCGAAGTCGCGCAGCTCTGGGTGGTCAACTCGCATTCGACACCGCCCCGAGGTCGAGGGCGGACCTGGCGGCACGGGCCAGGGCGTGCCTGCGCTCGGCCGTCTCCGCCTGCCCCGGTAACGGGGGTCGGAGCCCGAGTTCCACGCAGCGCACACCCGCCGGGAGGTCGTGGTCGGGCAGCGAGACCTCGCCCGCGACGACGACCACGGGCTTGCCCCGCGCGACGGCCATCCCGGCCACCAGCCCCGTGACCTTGCCGTCCCACGACCCGTGGTCGACCCGGCCCTCCGCGGTCAGCACGAGGTCCGCGCGGTCGATCCGGTCGGCGAGCCCGGCGAGCGAGGCGAAGAACTCGCCGCCGTGCCGGACGGGCGCGTCGAACACCGCGTGCAGGCCCGCCACGAGACCGCCGCCCGCGCCGAGCAGGCGCGTGTCCGCCAGGGTCCCGTCCCGGTCGCCCAACGCCGTCGCGACGGCGTCCAGCGCGGCGCGGATCACGACCGCGTCGGACGCGGTGACGCCCTTCTGCGCGCCGAAGCGGTCGACGTTGCGACCGAGCGGGGTGAACACGTCGCTGAGCACCTCGATCCGCACGTCGCGGAGCAGGTCGACCGCGGGCCCGGTGTCGGCGCTCCGCACGCGCACGAGGTCACCCGGTCCGGCCGCGACCGGCTGACCGGCTTCGTCCAGGAACCGCACCCCGAGCGCCGCCAGCGCACCGGCGCCCAGGTCGACCGACGCGGTGCCGCCCGCGGTCACGACCACCCTGGTCGCGCCGTGCGCGACCGCGTGCGCGATGAGCTGCCCGGTCCCCCGCGTGGTCGCCGCGAGCGGCCTCCGCGGACGGTCGGCGACCAGGGTCAACCCGCTCGCCCGCGCGGTCTCCACGAACGCGGTCCCGTCGTCCGCCACCAGGTACTCCGCGGAGACCGGCGCACCGAGCGGGTCCTCCGCCTCCACGGCCACCCGGTGGCCGCCGACCAGGTCCTCCAGCACCTCCAGCGCGCCGTCGCCACCGTCCGAGAGGGGAACGGCCACGACCTCGTCGACCGCCCCCGCCAGCCCGCTCGCCAGCGCGTCGGCCACCCAGCGGGCGCCGGGACCGCCGCGGAAGGCGTTGGGGGCGACCAGGACCCTCACCGGTCCACGTCCTGTCCGCTGTGGACGGACGGCTTCCGCTGGATCCAGGTCCGGTACAGCAGCCGGGCCCGGTCCGCGTCCGCGTGGTCGTCGAACTCCGTCCTGCCGTGCAGCATCCGGAGGTTGTTGAACACCGCCAGCTCACCGGCGGCCATCCGGCCCTCGACGGCGAGCGCCGGGTCGTCGAGGGCGGAGTCGAACGCGTCGAGCGCGTGGCGCTGCGCCCCGGTCAACGCCGCCACGTCGGGATGGCCGTGCCCGACGTCGATGTACCGCCGCAGGTAGGTCACCCCGGCCTGGCCGCTGTCGGTCGTGAACAGCACCGGTTTGCGCACGGTGGCGGGCTCGCCCGGCGCCTGGTCGCCCCGTCGGTCGAAGTGGAAGTCCTGCTGCAACGACGTGAGCACGTCGGGCTCGGCGGCGAGGCGGTCCCTGACCCGCTCGACCGGGACGAGCCTGAGCGACCCGCCGGTCTTGGCGGCCCGCACGCAGAGGAGGGTGAAGTAGTCCGGCAGCGGGAAGGACCGCTCCGCGCCGTCGGTGTGCAGGTGGCCCCCGTGCCGGGAGTCCGCGTAGCGGGCCGACTCGCCCTCGCCGATGGTGGTCCCGCGGTTGCGGACCTGTCTGACCAGGGTGCCCGCCTTGTCCTGCGCCATCACCTCGCCCAGCACGTCGGACGCCCACAGCAGCGCGGCCTCGTAGCGCTCGGGGTCCACCGCGTCGAGGCCGGTCATGACCAGGAAACCGGCGCCCGCGTCGACGTGCTCGCGGACCAGTTCGCGCAGTCTCGCCCGTTCGTCCCGAGCGGCGTCACCGGTGAAGTCGTCGCGGCGGACGGCGTCCAGGAATTCGGCCGACCAGCCATGCCTTTGCAGATGAAAATCCACGTGAATTCACCCCCACAGGTCGCGAAGCACGTCCCTATTGGGCGTTTCCGCCTATTCCAGGTGATGCGTGAAACCAATTCAGGACAATGCCGAAATCCCACCCTGGGTTCCCACACTATTAACCTGGCGGACACCGACAAGCCGCCAATCGGGTGAATATTCGCGAGCACGGACCGTCACTGTCTTCTATTGTCAATCGTGTTGACAGCCGCCGATCCCCGGCGAACACTGGATGTTGCCACCGCCGCAACGCACCCTTGGTTGTGCAGCGAATTCATGGACCGTGGCACCCGACCTCGCATATCCGACAAAACGAGGGTTGAGTCTTATTCCATGCTTCGAATTCGGTATCGGACGAAAACTCCGTTGGCCTCATTCGGGCGGGCGGGCTATCTGCTCCTCGGGCAGTTGTCCGCGTCGATCGGCACCGGTGCGGTGCTGGCCACGGCTCCGCTCTACCTCATCCGCGTGGTGCACCTGCCCGCGGCCGAGGTCGCCGTCGGCATGGCCGTGGTCGCCGGGATCGGCCTCGTCGCGCTGCTCGGGCTCGGTCCCGCGGTCGACCTGTTCGGGGCGCGCGCGGTCACCGTCGTCTCGGCGGTCGTCTCGGCCTCCGCGACGACGTGCTTCGTCCGGATCGACTCGCTGGCCACGTTCATCCTGTTCGAGGGGATCGCCAACGCGGGCCTGCTGGGCATGTCCGTCGGTCAGCGCGCGCTGGTCGGCCAGGTCATGACCGGCGAGCACCGCGTTCGCTACCAGGCCTACAACCGGTCGGTCACGAACCTGGGCTACGCGGTCGGCACGCTCGCCGCCGTGCCGGTGCTCCAGGCCGACTCGCGGACCGCCTACCTGGGGGTCTTCTTCGGCACCGCGCTCGTCGTCGGGGCCGCCGTGCCCTGCGTGCTGCGCGGTCCACGTCCGGGCGAGGCGCCGCCGAGGACGTCCGCCCGGCCGGCGATCACCGACGTGCGCTACGTGGTGATGACCGTGCTGTGCGGCCTGCTCACCGCGCGCAGCAAGCTCCTCACCGTGGCGATCCCCCTGTGGGTGGCCACGCACACGTCGGCGCCACTCGCGGTCTCCGGGCTGCTCCTGTTCCTGAACACGGCCGTCGTGGTGGTGCTCCAGGTGCGCTTCTCCCACGGGGCGGAGGACCTGCCGGGCGCCGGGAGGGTGACGGTGTTCGGCGGGCTCGCGTTCGTCGCCGCGTTCGCCCTCATCGCGCTCGCGGGAGCGACGGCCGTCCCGTGGATGGCGATCGTCCTGCTGGCCACCGGCGTCCTGCTGTTCACCGCGGGCGAGATGTGGACGTCCGCGGCGTCGTGGACGTACAGCTACGAACTGGCCGATCCGGCGAGGCACGGCCAGTACCAGGCGGTCTTCGCGCTGGGCAGGACGGCGGGCAACGTCGTCGGCCCGCTGCTGGCGGGTGTCGTCGCCGCGCTCGGGTTCACGGGTTGGGGCATCGTGGCCATCGGAATGCTGTCGTGCTGCGTGCTCACCGCGACGGCCGCGCCCGCGGGCCCGGCCCCGTGACCAGCGCGGAGACGCAGTCGGGGGACCATCCAGGAGGAGGAACGAGCACGTGCCAGGTCTTGTCTTTCCCATCGGGGGTATGAGCTGGGCGGACTTCCGCGACCGGCCGGAACTGCGCGGTGCGGGCACCGGCGCGCCGGGCCGGGGCGGCTGGCGGTACCAGCGGAACGAGCACCACGTGCACCGGGGCATCGACCTCAAGGCGCCGATCGGCACCGCGCTGCTCGCTGTCGAAGAGGGCAGGGCGGAGTTCATCACGGCGGTGGCGGGCCGCGGCGGGGGGCACCGGGTGCGGCTGCACGGCGCGGGCGGCGCGGTCTACCACTACCTGCACCTCGGCACCGATCCGGCCAGCACCCGCGACGCCTTCCCCGCGGAGTTCGCCGACCTGGGCGACCGGTCGGTCCGGGTGGAGGCGGGCACGGTCGTCGGCTACCTCGGGCACACCGGCGGCTCGGTCGCCGGCGGCACACCGATCCCCGCCAGGGCGGCGCACCTGCACTTCCAGTACCACCCGGACGGCTTCGACGCCGAGGACGCCGACCCGGCGGCCTTCTTCGCGCTCGTGGAGGCCGACCTGGCGCGCGACGGGCACGTCCGGTGAAGGTGGTCTTCGCGGAGTGCGCCCCGCACTACGACACGCACCTCGCGCCTTACCAGGTGCTCGGCTTCCCGGACGAGGGCGAGTCCGCCGCCACCGCGTTCGGTCACGGCATGCTGCCGAGCAACCGCGAGATGACCCGGTTCTACCTCGCCCGCAGCGTGCGCGTCGACCTCGCGCGGTACGTCGAGACCAAGCGCGAGCGCTACGTGGGGCGGCAGTGCGGGGGGCTGCGCCGCGACTTCCGGCCGCGAGCGCTGCTCGACCGCCAGGACGAGTGGGTCGACCTGTGCCTGCGCTACATGAACGGCAGCCCGCAGTGGGAGTCGCGCCGGGACGGCCGGTTCGAACCGCCGGACGTCGTGGCCCGGCTGGACATGCCGATGACGACCCACGTGGTGACGCTGACCGACACCGCCGACGGGACGCCCGCGGCGCTCGCGCTGCTGTACGTCGAAGCGCCGGTCGCCTACTACGCGGTGGCGTTCTACGACGAGCGGTACCGCTCGGTCAGCATCGGCTCGCACCTGATGAGCCAGGCGCTCGCCGCGGCGCGGGACCTCGGGCTCACCCACGTCTACCTGGGCACCTGCTACTACGAGGGCGCGCTGTACAAGACCAGGTTCAACGGCATGGAGTTCTTCGACGGCGTCCGCTGGTCCGACGACCGGGAGAAGCTCCACCTCCTGCTGGACCAGCAGGACAAGCTCCGCGAGCGGCACGTGTTCGAGCACCCGCCGTACGTCACGGCCACCGGGCCGCCCAGCGCCCAGGACGCGACCCTGCTGCTGACCGGGGTCCGGAACTCCCGAGACCACCTCGCACCCGAGGAGGAGCGATGATCCCACTCGACCTCGCCACCGTCGCGGCCGCGGTCGGCGGCAGGCTCCACCGGGCCGACGGCTCCCGGCAGGTCCTCGGCGGCGTGGAGTTCGACAGCAGGAACGTGCGGCCGGGCACGCTCTTCGTCGCGCTGCCGGGGAAGAACGCGGACGGGCACGAGTTCGCCGAGCAGGCCGTCGCGCAGGGGGCGGTGGCGGTGCTGGCCGCCCACGAGGTCGCGGCGCCCGCCATCGTCGTGCCCGTGACGGGTGACCACGTGCCCTCCAGGGTGCTCGCGCTGGCCGGCGACCGCGACGGGTCCGGCGCGGCCGTGCTGGCCGCGTTGGCCAAGCTCGCGGGCCACGTGGTCCGGCGGCTGCCGGACTGCGCGGTCGTCGGCGTGACCGGGTCGTGCGGCAAGACCTCCACGAAGGACCTGATCGGGCACCTGCTCGCCCCGCTCGGACCGACCGTCGTGTCGCCGCGGTCGTTCAACAACGAGCTGGGCCAGCCGTGGACGGTGCTCCGCGCGGAGGAGCGGACCAGGCACCTCGTCCTCGAACTGGGCACCAGGGGCGTCGGCCAACTGGCGGCGCTGTGCGCGACGGCGCCGCCCCGGATCGGGGTGGTGCTCAACGTCGGTGACGCCCACCTCGGCGAGTTCGGTTCCCGCGACGCCATCGCCACGGCCAAGGGCGAACTCGTCGAGGCGCTGCCGGACGCCTCCGCGGGCGGGGTGGCCGTGCTCAACGCGGACGACCCGCGCGTCGCCGCCATGAGCACCCGCACCTCGGCCCGCGTGGTGCTGACGGGCCGCGCGGCGACCGCGCACGTCCGCGCGACCGACGTCGAGGTCGACGGCCTGGCCAGGGCGCGGTTCACCCTGCGGCTCGACGGCGCCGGCGGCACCACGTCCGCGCGGATCGCCCTGCCGACCCACGGCGAGCACCAGGTCGACAACGCGCTCGCGGCCGCCGCCGTCGCGCTGGAGCTGGGCGCGACGGTCGACGACGTCGTCGCGGGCCTCCAGGCCGAGCGGCCGCTGGCTCCGCACCGGATGGCGGTGCACCGGACGGCCGACGGCGTCACGGTGATCGACGACGCCCGCAACGCGAGTTCGGGGTCGATGCTGGCCGCGCTCCGCACCCTCGCGTCGACGACCACGACGGACGGCGGGCGGAAGTGGGCGGTGCTCGGCGCGATGCGGGAGCTGGGCGACGCGACGGACGAGACGCACGACCGGGTGGGCGGGCTCGCCGCCCGGTACGCCGATCGGGTCGTGTCGGTCGGCGGGGACGCCCGCCTGATCCACGCCGCAGCGGCAGCGGCGGGCACCGGCGCGCGCGCCGACCACGTGCCGGACACCGAGTCCGCGACGGCGCTCCTGCGCGACGAGCTGCGCGAAGGCGACGTCGTGCTCATCAAAGGCGCCCGTCTGGCCGCTCTTTGGCGGATAGCGGAGGCACTGCTCCCTCCCGAGGTTCCGAGCACGGGATGGGACAGCGATTTCGTCAAGGTCGCGGACTGACCGCGACACACGCTGCGGAAGAGGACGTGACCTCCTACTCCGAGGTCACCGCTATTCCTCTCGCACCCGTTCGGCGCGCCTGAGCAGCACGTTGTTTCCGGTAAACACGAATATCCGCCGAATCGGGCCCGGCCATTCCCAGGGGAACGGTCGGGCCCGCGGCAGGGATGACCAGCAGGAATGGTGTCCGACTCCGACACGGGGCCGGTTCCGGGCGATTGTTCGCATTCCTCGAGGTCGTCGTTCGCGGCGCGACACCGCGGGGACGGCCTCACCCGCGCACGTCGGCACCCGCTCTCGTGCCGATCCTGCGGCGGGCGGCGGTCGCGGTGGCGAGGGCTTCCAGGACGGTCTCGGTGGTGGCGAAGTCCATGCACGCGTCGGTGATGGACTGGCCGTAGGTGAGCGGCCTGCCGGGGTGGAGGTCCTGCCTGCCCGCGCGGAGGTTGGACTCCAGCATGACGCCGACGACGCCGTGCTCCCCCGTCCCGACCTGGTCGGCGATCTGGTCGGCGACGGCAGGCTGCCTGCGGTGGTCCTTGTGGCTGTTGTCGTGGCTGGCGTCGATCACGACCCGGCGGGGCAGGCCCGCGGCACCGAGGGCCTCGAGTGCTTTGTGGACGGACGCGGCGTCGTGGTTGGGCGCGGAGTTGCCGCCGCGCAGGACGAGGTGGCAGTCGGGGTTGCCGACGGTGTGCAGGATGGCGGGCATGCCGCTGGGGTTGACGCCGGGGACGACGTGGCGCGCGGCGGCGGCGCGGATCGCGTCGATGGCCACGGTGACGTCGCCGTCGCGGCGGTTCTTGAAGCCCACGGGCATGGACAGGCCGCTGGCGAGCATCCGGTGGGTCTGGCTCTCCACGGTGCGGGCCCCGATGGCGCCCCAGGAGACGGCGTCGGCGAAGTAGGCGGGGATGGTGGTGTCCAACCACTCGCACGCCGTCGGCAGGTCGCGCTCGGCCAACTCCAGGAGGAGGTGCCTGGCGATCCGCAGCCCGTGGTTGACGTCGCCGGTGCCGTCCAGGTGCGGGTCGTTGATGAGACCCTTCCAGCCGCCGACGGTGCGGGGCTTCTCGAAGTACACCCGCATGACGACCAGCAGGTCGTCGGCGAACCGGCCCGCGGCGGCGGCCAGGTGGTCGGCGTAGTCCAGCGCCGCGGCGGGGTCGTGGATGGAGCACGGTCCGGTGATCACGAGCAACCGGTCGTCCGTCCCGTCGAGGACGCGCAGGACGTGCTCGCGCCCCCGCCGCACCGTGTCGGCCGCGGTGGCGCTGATCGGCAGTTCGTGGTGCAGCAGCGCGGGCGTGACCAGGGGGACCATGCGGTCGATGCGCTGGTTGTCGAGGTCGAACGCGGCGGTGGTCGTAGGTGTCATCACGAATGTCCAAGGTCTCGGTGAGTCGTTGGTGGCGTTGACGTTTCCCACTTCATCGGCAACGCCCGGTCCAGACTGGATCCCGTCGCTCGGTGAAGGCGCGGACGCCTTCGACTGCGTCCGCGCTCCGCCTCCGGCGGTCCTCCCACTCGTACGACGCGGTGAACGCCTCCTCCAACGGGAGGTCGAGCGAGCGCAGTGCCGCCTCCTTGATGGCGCGCACCGAGAGCGGGGCGGCGCGCACGAGGCCGTCCGTCCACCCGGCGACGCACCGGTCCAGCTCGTCCGGCGGCACGACCTCGTTCACCAGTCCGTGGCGGAGCGCCGTCGCGGCGTCCATCCGGCGCCCGGTCAGCAGGTAGCCCATGGCCACCTTCTGCGGGATCAGCCGCGGCAGCCGGAACACGCCTCCCGCACCGGGGATCAGCCCGAGCCGGACCTCCGGCAAGCCGAACACCGCGTCCTCGGAGGCGATGACGATGTCGCAGGCGAGCACCAGCTCGAAGCCGCCCCCCAGCGCGTAGCCGCACACCCGTGCGAGCACGGGCTTGGACAGGGTGAACCGGTCGGTCAGCCGGGGGTGCCCCGGCTGACCCCGGCTGCCGAACGTCGAGGCCTCCACGCCCGTCCCGTCCAGCCGCGCGCGTTCCTTGAGGTCCTGGCCGACGGAGAACGCGCGGGTCCCCGCGCCCGTCAGGACCACCGCCCGGATGTCGTCGTCGGCCTCGACGTCGTCCCACACCTCGGCGAGTTCCGCGTGCATCCGCCGGTCCATCGCGTTCAGCACGTCGGGCCGGTCCATCGTCACGCGGGCGACGTGGGCCTCCTTCTCGTACCGCACACGGGTCCGGCTCACGCCGACCCCGCCGCGAACCTGCCGACCTTGCCGATGACGTCCGCGCCGTAGGTGCGCAGCGCCTGTTGCAGGGCGAACTCGGCCATGTACCGGCGGAACCCCTCCGGCGGTTCCTCGGCCAGGTTCAGCATGCGCCGGTTGGCGAGCACCGCGTCCCCGTCGAGGCGGGCCAGCGCGCGGTCGATCGCCTCGTCCATCCCCTCGGGCGGGACGACCTCGTCGACGAGCAGCCGCGCGTCCGGCTCGTCGGCCCGGATCTTCCGCCCGCCCAGGATCACCTGCCGGGCCACGCGCGGCCCGGTGAACCGGGTGAGCCGGTGGTTGGCCGCTCCGGGGATGATCCCCTCCGTCGCCGCGGGCAGGCTCAGGTAGGAGTCCGACGCCGCCAGCACGTGGTCGAACACCAGCAGGAGCTGGGCGCCGCCGCCGATGGCGAAGGTGTCGACGGCCGCCACCCAGGGCTTGTCGACCAGCGGCGAGTGCCACGAGCGGTCCGCGAGCACGCCGCGGACGATCTTGTGGATGTAGCCCAGTTCCCGCCGCACCAGGAAGTCGACTAGGGGGATGTCGCCCGAGCTGAGCTTCTTCAGGTTCACGCCCGCGCAGAACACCCGGCGCCCCCGGTAGCGGGGGTGGCTCATCTCCCCGCCCCGCAGCAGCCCCACCCGGACGGACGGGTCGAGCAGCGCCAGGTCGACCGCCGTCTCCATGTCGTCGACCTGCTGGAGGTCCTCGGCGTTCAGGCAGTCGTCCCGGCACAGCGTCAGGTGCGCGACGCCGTCCCGGCGCTCCAGCCGGACCGCCTCCATGGTGACGACGCCGGTCTCGACGAACTCCGGCAGCAGCCGGAGCGCCCTGGGGGTCGGCCGGAGCATGGCGTCGAGCAGGTGCGGACCGGCCTTCGGGGAACGCAGGATCGCGCGCAGGAAGATGCCCTGGTCGATCTCGCGCCCCTGCTTCTCCGCCTGCCGCCGCGAGCGCTCGACCGCCATCTGCTCGTCGGTGGGCACCAGGCCGGGCCGGGCGCGGGCGGCGGCGCCGACCAGTTCGTCGACGCGCAGGTACCGGGTGCGGCCCACGGTCAGCTCGTCGTAGACCTCCTCGGCGTGCTCCGCCAGGTAGTCCACGCGCATCGCCCTGATCCCGTCCAGCGCGGCGGACGCGGCGGCGCGCTGCGCGGGACCGCGGTCGGACGGCGCGGGCAGCCCGGCGAGCAGGTCGTCGACGCGCCGGGCCTCCTGCTCCAGCGCCCTGCCGTCGAGCAGCGGCCCGGACAGCGCGGTCGGGGAATCCACCGTCATGACACGGCTTCCCGTCGCAGGGTCCGGTCCGCCGCGGCCAGGTGCGCGCCGAGCGCGTCCTCGAACGTGGTCGAGCCCGCCTCGAACACCAGTTGCCTGCGGATGGCCAGCTCCACGCCGTCGAGGGCACCGGCCGCCTCGGTCAGCCGGGCCACCGCCGACTCCGGGTCGTCCGACACCGCGTCGACCAGTGCGAGCGCGAGCGCGCGGTCCGCCTCGATGGGGGCACCGAGCAGCACGGCCCGCCGGATGCCCGCCGACCCCGCCTGCTGGGTGAGCCGGTGGACGGTCATCCCCGGCCAGGCGCCGCCGCCGACCCAGGGCAGCCGCAACCGGGTGTCCGGGGCGACGATCCGCACGTCGGCGGCGAGCAGGAGGTCCAGTGCCGCCCCGGCGCAGTCGCCGGAGGCCACCACGACCGTGAGCCTGCCGAGCCGTTCGAACCGGCGCACCGCGCGTTCCCACTTGGAGACCAGGCCGACCGTCAGGTCCTTCGCCCACCCGTCGGGCGGGGCGCCCGTGACGTGGAGCGTGACCGGGCCGGGGTCGCGGTGGTCCTCCACGTGGTCGCAGAGGCCGTTCAGCTCCTCGACCAGCGCGGCCGACAACGGCCGGGTGCCGTCCAGACGCAGCATCGGTTCGCCACTCACTTCCGCGCGCCTCACCACTGGATCAGCGCCATCTCGATCGAGGAGCCGGGCCCCATGGTCATGAACACGCCGTGGTCCCCCGGCCGGGCCACGTCCTCCTCGGCGAGCCGCTCGTAGGAGAAGAGGAAGGAACCGCTGGAGAGGTTCCCGTAGTCGCGCAGCACACCGGTGGTGTGGCGGACGTCGTGCCTGCTCAACCCGAGGTTGACGACGACGGAGTCGACCACCTTCTTGCCACCGGAGTGCACCACCCAGTGGTCGATGTCGCTGCGCCGCAGCCCGGTGCCGGTCAGCAGCCGGTCCGCGACGACCTCGGCGTGCGCGCCGACCACGTAGGGGATCTGCGGGTCGAGGAAGAAGCTGAAGCGGTCCTGGTCGCGGTCCCAGTCGTAGCGCATCGCGTCGACCGCTTCGGTGATGATGTAGCTCGCGAACTTCAGGACGCGCGGGCCGGGCACCCGCCGGTCGCCGGAGACCACGGCGAGCGCGGCGGACCCGTCGCCGAACAGGCTGTTGACCACCGCGGTCCGCATGGTGCCGTCCAGGGCGTACGCGGCGGAACACGCCTCGCTGCACAGCACGACGCCGAGTTCGCCGGGGTGCGCCGCCGACCAGCCCGAGACCACGTTCAACGCGTTCAGGCCCGCGTTGCAGCCCATGCCCACGATGTCCGAGCGGCTGGTGTGCGGGTCGATGCCGAGCTCGCGGATGATCAGCGCGCTCAGGCCGGGGGTCAGGAAGCCGGTCGAGGTGACGCAGCACAGGTGGCGCAGGTCCGAGAGCATCGCTCCCGCCGACTTCAGGCAGGCCTCCAGTGCCCGGCACCCCATGTCGACGGCGATCTTCTTGTGCTTGTCCAGCAGGTCGCCCTGCGGCTCCGGTGCGCGCCCACCGCCGGGACCCTCCGGCGGGAGCGTGAGGAAGCGCCGATCGATGGCGCTGTTCAAGAAGACCGACCGGATCCTGGGGTCGTCCACGTCGAGGATGTCGAGGAGTTCGGTCTGGGAGTAGGACGTGGCGGGCACGGCGGTCCCGACACCGGCGATCCTGGTGATCTCGGGTGTTCCGGCGAGGACCGGGAGGTCGACAGCCGGGGCTGTGGTGGTCGTCATCGATACGTCCACCCCCAACTCCGTGGCTTGCTGCGGACTACCTGCTTGACCTGTGACACGGTCGTCTTCCCCTCTGGTCACGGGTTTCGGTGGACGTCCCGAACGTAGGCTCGGCCGAACGAGACGGTCAAGATCGTCCAATTCCCCTGGCACAGCGGAGAATCGGTCACGGCGAGCGGGTGCGGACGAGCCCCCGCCGACGGCTCCCGGAGCCCGGACGAGGTGGTGTCGAGGCCTGTCCGACAGGCCGTGGCGACTCGTGACGCGGGCCGGGCCGGGTGCCGACGAGCGCTGTCGCCCGTCGGCACCCG
>NZ_JANYMP010000005.1:219049-410786 GCF_025061645.1 Umezawaea endophytica
AGCGCTGTCGCCCGTCGGCACCCGGCCCCCGTCCCGCCGCGCAGAATCGTCCTAAGTGGACCATTCGCGTGGTTAAGGCCTGCGGTAGATCGTGATGGAGTAGCCCACCTCGTCGATCTGCGTGCTGCTGGCGATCAGCTCGGCCAGCGGGTCGACCACGGGCTCGTCCTGCCCCTGGCCGCCGAACTCCCCGCCGCCGCCACCTCCCCCGCCGCCACCGCCGCGGATGCCGCCCGCGACCGCGGCGGAGGCCGACACGGCGAGCAGCCCGTGCACCTGGTCCTGCGGCACCGCGAGCGGGTCGGCGGCGTCGATGCCGTAGTAGGACGGCGATCCCATGCCCTGGTAGGCGAGCCAGACCCGCTCACCGGGGTAGCGCTCCTTCAGGCGGGCCGCCAGCCTGCCCAGGTCCTGGCCCCAGTCGACGTTCGAGTCGTGCAGGTTCCGCTGGGTGTTGGCCGGACCGCCGAACGCCTCGTTGGAGTACGGCAGGTAGTACGGGAACGTCAGCATCGAGCTGACCGCGGAGAAGGCCACCAGGACGACCACGGCGATGGTCGCCCACCGGCGGCGCAGGGAGACCACACCCGCCGCCGCGACGGCCAGGAACATCGACATGAAGACCAGGTACCGCACGCCGATGTCGCGGTTGCTGGTCATCGCCGCGGCCAGCAGCACCGCCGCGGTGACGAGCACGTACGGCGCGGCCGGGCGCAGCCGCGGCACCGCCAGCATCACGACGGCGCCCGCCACCCACAGCGCCAGCGCGCCGAGCGACGTCTTCACCAGCAGCGCGGCGGGCAGGTAGTACCACAGCGAACCCGTGTAGTGCTTGCCGAACAGGAAGCCGGTCCACTCCAGGTCTTCGAGGCCGAACTGGTCGTGCATGCCGAACAGGTACGGCTCGGGGAACGGCAGCCAGTCGACGAGCGCGCGCACCCCGTCGACGGGGTAGATCTCTTGCGGCGCCTCCCAGCGCAGGCGCGGGTCCACGGCGAGGTAGGACGCCCACACCACGGCGATGGCGACCAGCGCCACGCCCACGGCCGCCGCCACGCCGATCCCGAGCAGCCGGGCGGTCTTCCTCAGGTCGAGGTCACCCGTGCGGCGGGCGTGCCAGACGGACAGCACGACCAGCGGCAGCAGCACCGGGAGCGCGGCCAGCGCGCTCATCTTCGTCGCGAGCGCCGCGCCCAGCGCGAGTGCCGCGAGCGGGATGTAGAGCACCGGGCGGCGTCGGGCCCGCCACAGCATCCACACCGACGTCAGCAGGAAGCCCGCCGTCGGCACGTCGAGCGTGGCCAGCGATCCGTGCGCGATCAGGTCGGGTGAGAACGCGTACAGCGCGAGCGCCACCAGCCCTCCGACGGGACCGGCCAGCTCACGGGCGAACGCGAAGACCACCAACCCGAACAGCAGCGTCAGCACGATCACCGGCAGCCGCCCGAACAGCAGGAGCTGCTCCGGGTCGTTGCCCGCCTCGTAGAGCACGTGCTTGGCGAGTTCGTACTGGTGGCCTTCGAAGGCGGGGTCGAGGTGCGGGCCGACCAGTGCCGTCCCGGCCGCGATGATCAGCTTGCCCAGCGGCGGGTGCTCCGGGTTGTACTTCAGGCTGTGCTGTTCCAGGTACACCACCGAGGTGCCCACGTAGATCGACTCGTCCACGGTCGGGCTCTGCTCGACGGCCGTGGTCACCATCGCTATCGCCATCTGGGCGAGCAGCACGACCACGGCGCCCGCCAGCAACCACCGCCGGTGCCGCCGAAGCCGGTCGAACAGGCCCGGTGGGCGTCCGGCCTCGGACTCGGGCAGGTCCGCCGCCCGCCCGTCGTCCCGTCCGCCGCCTCGGGTCTCGGGCAACCCGGTCTCGATGCCGTCGGTCGTCATGTGTGTAGTTCCTTCCCCGTCCAACCGTCACTGCGGGCGTCATCCACAAGATCGTCTACTGGACAGCGTTCAGGGCACCTGATCGTTCCGGCTAGCCGCCGGTTGTGTGGTCCACGCCTGGTGCTGGGACTCGCGGACCTGCTCCTCGGCGGTCTGCTCCACCCTGGCCATCGCGAACCGCAGGATCGGCGGGGCCATCAGCGAGGTGACGATCGCGACCAGGATCACGATGGTGTAGACCTCCACGCTGAGGATGCCCAGCCGCAGGCCGACCATGGCCACCACGACCTCGATGACCCCTCGCGCGTTCAGCCCGGCGCCGAGCGCCAGCCCCTCCCACTTGTTCAGCCCGCTCAGCCGCGCGCCCGCGTAGGCGCCGATGAACTTGCCGACGATGGCGAGCGCGAGGATCACCAGCCCGGTGAGCAGCACCTGCGGGCGGGCCAGCGCGGTGAGGTCCATCCGCAGTCCGGCCATGGCGAAGAAGACCGGCGCGAAGACCGACAGGACGACGGTGCGCAGCGGCGCGAGCTTGGCCGGGTCCACCTTGCCCGCCGTGCCGATCAGGATGCCGCAGACGAACGCCCCGAAGACCGCTTCCAGGCCGAGGGCCTGCGTTCCGGCCGAGGCGAGGAGCATCAGGACGACGACCACGCCGACCGTGGTCCCTGGACCGTCGGACTTGGCGGCGGCGCGCAGCGCGCCCCGGACCAGCGGCCTGCCGAGGGTGAGCGCGAACGCGATGATCGCGACCAGGTAGGCGAAGGAGGTGAGCACGGTGCCGGTGGACACCGCGTTGACCGCCATCGCGCTGACGATGGACAGCATGAACCAGCCGAACGCGTCGTCGATCATGCCCGCGGTGAGCGTGAGCTGCCCGACGTTGCGGTGCAGCAGTTTCATGTCGATGAGGGTCTTGGCGATGACCGGGATGGCGCTGACGCACAGCGCGACACCGAGGAACAGCGCGAAGACGGTGCTGTCGGTGCCGTCCGGGACCAGCGCCTTGGGCAGCAGGTAGCCCGCGCCGATCCCGAGGCCGAGCGGGATGACCAGACCGCCGACGCTGACCCAGGCCGCGGTGGCGCCGCGACGGCGGACCAGCCCCATGTCCATTTGCAGGCCGGTGACGCCGACCAGCAGCAGGACGCCGATCTGGCCGACGGCGTCGAGGAGGTGGTACTGCTCGGCGACGGCCGGGAACAGCCAGCCGTGCAGGCCCGGCGCGGCCCACGCCAGGAACGAGGGACCGAGCGCCACCCCGACGAACAGCTCACCGACGACGGCGGGCATGCCGAACCGGGCGGCCAGCCTGCCGAGGACGACGGCGAGCAGGAGCAGCAGGCCGACCTGGAGCAGGAAGATCAGGAGGTTGTGCGCGGCGATCGGCGCGATCGGCGCGGCGAGCGACAGAGGCATCTTTCTCCCTCGGGGAAGGACTCGCTGGGGGGAAGCCCCGACACGTGGTCGGGTGCGGGCGAACGGGCGGCCGGGGACCCGCCGTGGTTCGGCGGGCCCTGCCGGTCGACCGGCCGCCGGACCCTTGGCCGGGGTGCGGGCGAACGGCCCCCGGAACCACGGCCGGGGTCCAGCAGCGGGCGCCGCGGTTCAGCGGGCCCGACCGGTCCACCGGCCGCCCGACACCTGGCCGGTGTCCAGCAGCAGGCGCGCCGTGGTCCGGCGGGCCCGGCCGGTTGACCGGCCGCGGCCGGTCAACGTTCGGCCGGGCTCGGGTCGACCTCGACGGTGCGCCCGTGCGCCGCGGGCGGCGTGACGCGGCCGGGCCCGGTGGCGGCGATCGGTCTTCGTGGTGTCCGGGACATCTGATCCTTTCGCGTCGGAGGTCGTGGTCGAGCGGGCAGGCGGGGTCCCGTTCGGGCGGTGGTGTCGTGCGGAGGTCGCACGGGTGACCGGGCCGTCCCGGAGGGAGCCCGGTGGAGGGGTGGGCCTGCCTGCCTCGTCGGCGTCGACGAGGGCGGTGCCGGACCGGCCGCGCGACCGCCACCTCGTCGGGGCGGTCGCGGCACGGGCGGTACCGGTTCGGGGTCAGGAGGTGACGGGCACCCCGGTCAGCCGTCGCTCGATCTCCCGGCTGGTGGCGTAGTCCGGCAGCAGGCCCTGCCGCTCCGCCTCGGCGAGCGTGATGGCCACCCCGTCCCGGTCGGACAGGATCGGGTCGACGCCGGAGTCGACGGGCAGGCCCAGCGCGGGGTCCAGGACGGAGAGGGCGAGTTCGTCCTCCGCCACGTACGTCCCGGAGATCATGTACGACATGACGGTGTCGTCCTCGAGCGCCACGAACGCGTGGCCGACACCGACGGGGAAGTACATCGCCCGGTGGTCCTGCTGGTCCATCAGGACCGCGTCCCACCGGCCGAAGGTGGGCGAGCCGACCCGGATGTCGACCACGATGTCCAACGCCTTGCCACGGGCGCAGTACACGTACTTCGCGACGCCCGGTGGCGTGGCGGTGTAGTGGATCCCCCGCACCACGCCGCGCTTGGACATGCTGTGGTTCGTCTGGGCCACGGGGAAGAGCCTGCCGCCGTGGGCCTTGACGAAGGCCTCCTCCTGGTACGGCGACAGGAACAGGCCCCGGTCGTCGGGGAAGGAACGCGGGGTGAACTCGATCGCGCCCTCGACGGCGAGATGGCGTGCTTGCACGGCTGCTCCTGCGGTTGCGGTGGTCAGAGGGAGGACAGCACTTCACGAACCGCGTGGACGACCTTGTCCTGGAGGTCGGGCGAGAGGGCCGGGTACATCGGCAGGGAGAAGATCTCCTTGGCGAGCTTCTCGGTCACCGGGAACGCGCCCTCCGCGTAACCGAGGTGGGCGAACCCGGACATCGTGTGCACCGGCCACGGGTAGCTGATGTTCAACTGGATGTCGTACGCCTTCAGCCGTTCCAGGACCTCGTCGCGCCGCGGGTGGCGCACCACGTACACGTAGTACACGTGCTCGTTGCCGGGAACGGTCTTCGGGAGCACGAGGCCGGTGTCGCCCAGCCCCTCGACGTAGCGCTCGGCGATGGCCCGGCGGGCCGCGACGTAGGTGTCCAGCCGCTTGAGCTTGCGCCGCAGGATCTCCGCCTGCACCTCGTCCAGCCTGCTGTTGTGGGCGGGCGTCTCCAGCGTGTAGTAGGTCTTCTCCATGCCGTAGAACCGCAACCGCCGCAACCGGTCCGCCACGGCCTCGTCGGAGGTGATCACCGCGCCGCCGTCGCCGTAGGCGCCGAGGACCTTGGTCGGGTAGAACGAGAACGCCGCCACGTCACCGGTCGAGCCCGCGATCGTGCCGCCCTGCCTGGCCCCGTGCGCCTGGGCGCAGTCCTCCAGGACGGCCAGGCCGTACCGGGTGGCGAGTTCCTTCAACGGCGCCATGTCCACGCACTGCCCGTACAGGTGCACCGGCAGCAGGCACCGCGTCCGCTCGGTGATCGCGGCGGCGACCTGGCCGGTGTCCATCAGGAAGTCGTCCTCGCGGACGTCGACGAACACCGGGGTCGCGCCCAGCGCGTCGATGGCGACCACGGTCGGCGCCGCGGTGTTGGACACCGTGATCACCTCGTCGCCCGGCCCCACGCCCAACGCCTGGAGGCCGAGCTTGATCGCGTTCGTCCCGTTGTCCACCCCGACGCACTGCCCGACCCCGTGGTAGGCCGCGAACTCCTCCTCGAAGCCGCGCACGCTGTCACCGAGCACGAGTTGCCCGGACTCGAAGACCGTCTCGACCGCGTCCAGCAGGTCGAGCCGCTCGGCCCGGTATTCGGCCAGGTAGTCCCATACACGCGTGGTCATGCGCGAGCCCCTCCGTGAACTGGTGTCGTCAACGCGGCGACGGTGCGACGCACCCCGTCGGACAGCGAGATCTCCGGTCGCCACCCGGTGATCTCCCGGAACAGCCTGGAATCGATGGTGACGCCGCGCAGGTCCGTCTCCGGCGCGTGCGACGGCGGGTCCACGCACGTCACCTCGACCGGGTCCAGCCCGGTGCGCTCGGCCACCTCGCGGGCCACCAGCCGGAACACCTCGCCCAGTTGGTCGCCCCGGCCCGCGCCGAGCAGCCAGTGACCGCCCACCAGCGGGTCGGGGTGCGCCAACGCCGCCGTGAACGCCGCCGCGATGTCCTGGACGTGGACGAGGTCCCGTCGCACCGTGCCGTCACCCCAGATGGTGAGCGCCTGGCCGTCGATCGCCCGCCGCACCATGGCCGACACGACACCGCGGTCCTGGTTCGCCCCCGGTGCCGTCGTCTCACCGAACACCGTGGGCAGCCGCAGGCTGACGCCGCGCACCCGACCGGTCGCGGTGGCGTCCTTGAGGATCCGCTCCGCCGTCAGCTTCTGCACGTCGTAGGGGGTCGCTGGGTGGTCGGGCTCGCTCCCGTCGAGCGGCTCCCGCGGCGGGACGCCGACCTGCGAGGCGGCACCGCCGTACACCACCAGCGGCGGTGTGCCTGCCGGGCGGCCGAGGACGTCGACGAGGTCGCGCATCACGCCCACGTTCACGCGCTCCGCCTCCTCGGTCTCGGCTGCCCGCCACCCGCCGTCGGCCAGGAGCAGGAACACCACCGCGTCCGATCCGGCGACCGCGTCGGCGAGCGCCGCCCGGTCGGTGAGGTCGGCGGCGACGACGGTCGTCTCCGCCGGGCCCGGCACGGGTTCGATCGGCCTGCGCGCCACCGCCCGCAGCCGGATCGGCAGGCGTGCCAACGCTTGCGTGACGGCCGAGCCGACGAAGCCCGAAGCGCCGAGGACGGTGACCTGCTCCATGTCAGGCAGCTCCTTGAGGTTGGGCCGTGGCGGCGTTGATGCAGGCGAGGAGCGTGCGCGCCTCGACGTTGACGTAGTGCCCGTGCCGGGTGAGCGCGGTGAGCTGGGCCGGGGTGACCCAGGCGTAGCCGGGCGGCGGGTCGACCGCCTCGTCCACGTCGATGGCGAGGTACCTGGCCCTGACGTTGAGGAAGCGGCCGCCTTCCTCGGAGTGGATGGCCTCGTAGCGGATCCGCGACCGCGGGGCGTCCTGGACGGCGTCGAGGAACGGCGGACGGTCCTCCGCGGGCAGGTGCGCGTAGTTGCGGGGCGTGCACTGGACGGTCGGGGCCAGTTCGACGGTGTCCAGGAAACCGCCGTCGGCGCGGGCGTGCACCAGGACGTGCGGCACGCCGTCGATCTGGCGCACCAGGAAGGCGACGACGCCGATGCCGACGGATTCGAGCAACGGCTGGGTCCAGCTCGTCCGCTCGCGGTTGCTGCCCCGCACGGTGACCGCGAGGACCTTGAAGTAGCGGCCGTCCTCGTGCTCGATCGCCTCGACGCCCTGCTTCCAGCCGTCCACGTCCGTGAGCGGGATGCGCCGGGCGCGCACGTCGTGGCGCGAGCGCTCGTTGGTGAACCACGACAGGAGCTGGACGTCGGAGAACAGCGCGCCGGGAGCCGTGTCGTGGTACGGCAGGCAGGACAGCACGCTCCTGGCGTTCATGTTGATCGTCTCGTCCTCGTGCATCAGCTCCGCGATCTGGCCGAGGGTGAGCCAGCAGAAGTCGTCCCACACCGGCACGTCGTCGACGGTCTCGACGATCATGTTGCGGTTGGTCTTGCGGAAGAACCAGGAACCCTGCTCGGCCTGGAGGACGTCGACGACCACCCGCTCCGGGTCCGGCGGCGCGAAGTACTCGATCAGCTTGACGTTCGTGCCGCCGTGGGCCTTGGTGTAGTTGCTCCGCGTGGCCTGCACCGTCGGCGAGAGCTGCACCAGGTTCGGGTTCCCCGGCTCCATCTTCGCCTGCATCAGGAAGTGCAGCACCCCGTCGAACTCCTTGCACAGGATGCCGAGGATGCCCACCTCCGGCTGCTTGATGACCGGCTGCTGCCACTCGCGGTAGGGGCCGTCGCCGTGCGGGCCGTCGTGCTCGACCACGTGCAGGCCCTCGATGGCGAAGAACCGGCCGCTGCGGTGCACGAGGTTGCCGGTCACGCCCTCGAACCCCCACTGGTCCAGGCTCGCGAACGGGATGCGCTCGACGTGGAAGACGTTGGCCTCGCGGCGTTCCGCGATCCAGGCGCGGACGTCCTCGGTCCGCATGTGCACCCCGTCGGTGGTCGCGGCGGACAGCGCTATGCGGTCCGCGTGGTCGCGGTCGTCACGAGGGCGCACCGCGATGGGTGGCACGAGGTGGTGCAGCATCAGCGGGCTCCTTGTCGCGACCGTCGCGCGGTGATCAGGACGTGGCGGGCACGCGGGTGCTCCCCGAACGCCTCCACCGCGCCGACGACGCGGTGGAGGTCTACGACGGCAGGGATCCCTTTATGCGCCAACACCTGTCCTGCGGACGAGCAGGAGGACGCGGCACCCGCGGGTCCGGACGGTCCGGTGTGGACGGACAGCTCCAGGGTCGGCGTGCTGCTGACCGTCTTCGACACACCCACCCCCGTGTCCTGGATCCGCCGCGGAACCGCCGCGGCGCCGCCGTCGCCCTGACCTTCGCGGACCGCGGAGGAGGCCTCCGTGAAGGTAACTTCGGTTGATCTCGAAGGTCCAGATCGTCCAATTCCCGGTGAGCGCGGCATCAGCCGTACCGGAGGACCTTCGTGGCCAGCCCGCGGGCCGCGCTCACCGAGTCGCAGCCCGCCAGGCCCATCGCGTCCCGGAGTTCGGCGGCGAGCAGGTCGAGGACCTGCCGCGCGCCGTCCTGGCCCGCCGAGGCCAGCCCCCACATCACCGGCCGCCCGACCAGCACGCCCGACGCGCCGAGCGCGACCGCCTTGAGGACGTCGCCGCCGCAGCGGATCCCGCCGTCCAGCAGGATCTCGCAGCCGCCGGAGACCGCGTCGGCGATCTCGGCCAGCACCTCGACCCCCGGCACGGCGCCGTCCAACTGACGGCCTCCGTGGTTGGACACCACGATCCCGTCGGCGCCGACCTCGACGGCTCGACGGGCGTCCTCGACGGCGAGGATCCCCTTGAGCACCACCGGCAGGTCCGTGTGCTCGCGGACCGCCGCCACGGACTCCCAGGTGGCAGGGGCGAACTCGCGCGCCGTGTGGTCGGCCACCGCCGACACCCCTTCGGCACGGCGGTGCGCGGCGGTCCCCGCGTCGAAGTTGGCCGCCGTCACGGACTCCGGCAGGGCGAAGCCGTTCCGCATGTCCCGCAGCCGACGCCCCATCCACGGCACGTCGACGGTGAACACGATCGCCTCGCACCCGGCGTCCTCCGCCCGGCGCACGAGTTCCAGTGACCGCTTCTCGTCCTTCAGCCAGTAGAGCTGGAACCACGATCGGCCGCCGACGGCCGCGACCTCCTCCAGCGCAACGCTGCTCAGGGTGGGGATGACGTACGGCACGCCCGCCTCACCGGCCGCGCGCGCCGCCGCCAGCTCCCCCTCGGGGTGGAACATCCGCTGGTAGGCGACCGGCGCGACCACCACCGGCACGGCGGCGGGCCTGCCGAGGAGGTCGGCCTCGGTGGTGCTCCCGGCCAGGTCGCGCAGCATCCGGGGCACCACGAAGACCCGGTCGAGCGCCGAGCGGTTGGCCGCCAGCGAGGCCTCGGTGCCGCTGCCCCCGGCGAGGAAGTCCCAGATCTCGCCGGGGAGCACGTCCCGGACGGCGCGTTCGAGGTCGGCGAGGCAGACGTGGGTCATCGGCGGGAGGTGCCCAGCTCGCTCTGCCCGGTCCGCTCCAGCTCCACGGCCTCGTACAGGGCCTTGATGTTGGCGCTGCCGAAGGTCTCCGCACCCTGCCTCTCGATGATCTCGAAGAAGATGGTGTGGCGCGGGTGGGTGGAGGCGGTGAAGATCTGGAACATCTGGCCGCCGTGGTCCTCGTCGGCGAGCACGTTCGTCGACCGCAGCTCGTTGAGCGCGTGCGTCTCCAGCGCGATCCGCTCCCCGAGCATGTCGTAGTAGGTCGACGGGGTCTTCAGGAACTCCACCCCGCGCCGCGACAGCTCCTGGACCGCGCGGACCGCGTCCGCGCTGTTGAAGGCGATGTGCTGGATGCCCGCCCCCTGGTGGTCCTTGAGGAAGTCGTCGATCTGGCCGGGGTCGGCGTTCCGGTCGGGCTCGATCAGGGTGAGGGTGACCGCTCCCGACGCGCTCTGCACCACCGTGGAGTTCATCGCCTGCGCGCCGACGACGATGTGCTCCTCGAAGATCTGCCGGAACCCGAGTGCCCGCTCGTAGAACGCGACCGTGGGGCCGAGGTCACCGGCGTCGAGGCAGACCGCGAAGTGGTCGATGGCGAGCAGGTCCACGTCGCTGCCAGGGTTGCCGCTCGGAGCGGGGGCGGACCCGTCGCGCTGGACGAGCGTGTGCACGACGTCCCCGAAGCCGCCGATGGTGGCCGTGACGACCGGCCCGTGGGGCTCCGCGTCCGAGTGCCGCCCAGGCTCGCGGATCGACTCCGCGCCCGCCTTCACGGCGGCCTCGAACGCGGCGGCCACGTCCGGGGTGCTCAGCGCGATGTCGGCCACGCCGTCCCCGTGCGTCTGGAGGTAGGCCGCGCCGGGGTGGCGGTCCGACGTCGGCTCGGTGAGGACCAGCGTGATGGGCCCCTGCCGCAGCGTCGTGCGCCGGTGGTCCTCCGTCCGGTCCGTGGCGGCGACGGTGAACCCGTATTCCTCCACCCAGCCTCGCGCGGCCACGTCGAGATTTCCGACATACATTTCCACATAGTCGATCTCAAAATTCTGCACCGTCGATCGCGGCGTCACGACATTCCTCCCCAGAAATAGATGTGATGCTCATTCCAGGATGACCCCAAGCGAATTTCGCATCAATGGTGTCCGCTTGACACTTCAGCCGCCCGGAAATCGACGGGACGGCGTGCGACGCACCGGGAGTCCACACTGGACCGGCAGTGTGCGGTGAACGACCGCTAACCCGGCGGGGCGTGAAGTCCCACCGGGTCCGCGGCCTGTGCGTCGAGTCCGGGATCAGCGCCCGGTGAACCGCACCGGCAGCTCCCGGTACCCCTGCACGACGATCGCGCGCAGCCAGGTCGGCTCCTCCACCAGTTCGACCCGCGACACCCGCTCCGCCAGCGCCCGCAGCACGATCGACAGCTCGATCCGGGCCAGCGCGGATCCGAGGCAGTGGTGCACGCCGTGGCCGAACGTGATGTGCCGGTTGGGCTTGCGCCCCGGCAGGAACGCGTCGGGGTCGTCGAACTCGGCGGGGTCCCGGTTCGCCGCGGGCAGCCACGCGACCACCGGCGTGCCGGGCGGCAGGTCCTGGCCGTTGACCGTGACGTCGGCGGTCGTCACCCGCAGCACGTGCATCGCGGGCGAGGTCCAGCGCAGCACCTCCTCCACGACGGTGTCGACGTCCGCGGTCCCGTCCCGCAGGTCCGCCAGGAGGCCGGGCACGGTGGCCAGCGCGTGCACCGCGCCGGTGATCGCGTGCCGCGTGGTCTCGTTGCCGCCGATCAGCACGTTGTCGCAGTTGAGCAGCACGTCGTCGATCGTGAGGCCATCCGCGGCCACCAGCGTGCTGACGAGGTCGTCGCCCGGCCGCTCCTGGCGCGCGGTGATCAGCTCGTCGAAGTAGACGAGGATCTCGGTGTGCGCCTGGCGCGGCGTCATGCCGTCGTACAGCTCGTCCTCGCCGCCGAACGCGTGGTTGGTCAGGTCGATCATCATGTCCTGGTCCGCCGCGGGCACACCGAGGATGTCGCACACGACCGCGGCGGGGATGCGCGAGCCGACCTCCGTGGCGACGTCGCACACCCCGCCGTCGAGCGCCCGGTCGAGGACGCCGTCCACCTCGGCCCGCACCCGGTCCGCCAGCTCCCGCGCGGCTGCCCTGGACAGCAGCGGCCCCACCAGCTTGCGCAGCCTGCGGTGCGGTTCCCGCTCGGTGACCACCATCATCCGGCCGCCGGAGGTGTCCGGGTGGTCGCGGTCGAACCCGATCATCATCCCGTACTCGGAGGTGAACGGCGCCGACGGACCGAGGACCGCGGCGCACGCCCGGTGCGAGAACACGGACCAGAAACCGGTGGGCGAGCTGCCGGGCCCGCTCCACACCACCGCGTCCCGCTCCGCGAGGTCCCGCCACCGGGCCCGGCGGTCCAGGGTCGTGTACAGGTCGGGGTCACCGAGGTCGACGCCGTTGGTCGTCAGCATGAGTGGTCTCCGGGTCACGTCAGGGCGCCGTCGAGCACCAGTGCGAGCTGAGCCACGCTCGGCGCGTTGAAGAAGGCCTGCACCCTCAGCCGGACGTGCAGGCTCGCGCGGATGCGGGCCACCAGGCGGGTCGCGAGCAGCGAGTGCCCGCCGATCTCGAAGAAGCTGTCGTCGACGCCGACGCTGCTGACGCCCAGCACCTCCGCGAACAACGCGGCCAGGTGGATCTCCGTCGGCGTGCGCGGTGCCCGTCCCGCTGTCGCGCGTTCGACGTCCTGCCCGTCGGGCGCGGGCAGCGCGGTCCGGTCGACCTTGCCGTTCGGCGAGGTCGGCAGGCGCGGCAGGCCGACGACCAGGTCGGGCACCAGGTAGGAGGGCAGCCGCTCGCGCAGCGGCGGCAGGAGGTGCTCGGCGGGGACCCGCGTGCCCGCGGTGCCGACCACGTAGGCGACGAGCCTGTTGTCGTGCGCGACCACGACCGCCTGGGCCACCCCGTCCACCGCGAGCAGCGCGGCCTCGACCTCGCCGGGCTCGATCCGGTGGCCGCGGACCTTGAGCTGGTCGTCCGCCCGCCCGACGAAGACGAGTTGGCCGTCCGACCTGGCCCGCACCCGGTCACCGGTGCGGTACATGCGCTCGCCCGGAGCGCCGAACGGGTCCGGCAGGAACTTCTCCGCGGTCAGCGCCGCTCGGCGGAGGTAGCCGCGGGCAACGCCGGGGCCCGCCATGTACAGCTCGCCCACGTCACCGTCCGGGACGGCCCGCAGCCGCTCGTCCAGCACGTACGCGCGGACCCCCGTGACCGGCCTGCCGATCGGTGGCGTGCCCTCGCCGTCGAGCGGGTCGCTCGCGGTCACCGCGACCGTGGCCTCGGTCGGGCCGTACGCGTTGATCATGACGCGGTCCATGGCCCAGCGCTTCGCGACCGGGGCCGGGCACGCCTCGCCCGCGACCAGGAGCGTCAGCCCGGCGGGCAGGCCGTCGGACTCCTCCAGCGGCGCGAGCGCGGACGGCGGCAGCGTGACGTGGGTGATGTGCTGGTCCCGGACCAGCCTGGCGAGCGGCTCGCCGGGCACCAGGTCCGACGTGGGAGCCAGCACCAGGCAGCCACCGGCCATCCAGATCGGCCAGAACTCGGCGACCGCGGCGTCGAAGCTGGGCGACGCGAACGCCAGCAACCTGCTGTCCGGGCCCAACCTCTGGCGGCGCACGTAGTCGGCGGCCAGGTTCGGGATCCCGCGGTGCGTGACCACGACGCCCTTCGGCCGCCCGGTCGAGCCCGAGGTGTAGATGACGTACGCGGGGTGCGCGGGGTGCAGCGGGCCCAGCCGGTCGCCGTCGGCCAGGTTCGGCTCGGACCGGCCCGCCTCCCGTCGCACGGCCAGGACGACGGGCGCGCCCGCGACGTCCTGCCCCGGCAAGGACAGCAGGCACTGCGCCGACGCGTCGTCGAGCATGTACCGCCTGCGCTCCTCCGGGTACTCCGGGTCGACGGGCACGTACGCGCCACCCGCCTTGAGCACGGCCAGGATCGCGACGACGAGCTCGACCGACCGCGGCATCGCCAGCGCGACCAGCCGCTCCGGACCGACCCCGTGCGCCACGAGTTCACGCGCGAGCCGGTTGGCCTCCGCGTTCAGCTCGGCGTAGGTCAGCGTGGTGGCGCCCATCGCCACCGCCTGCCGATCCGGCACGGCGGCGGCGGTCGCCTCGAACAGTTCGGGTGCCGTGCGGGCCTCGGGGAAGGTGTGACCCGGTGGCACGATCGCGCCGGTCATGCGGTTTCCTCCAGGCGGGCGGCGGACTCGACGCGGAGGAACCCGATCAGCTCCCGGTTCACCGCGTCCGGGTTCTCCAGGTAGCCGAAGTGCCCGCACCTCGGGATGGTGCGGTGCGTGGCGCCGGGGATGGCGGCGGCCAGCTCCCGCCCGGCGAGCGGCGGCGCCACCAGGTCGTGCTCGAACGAGACGACGTGGCAGGGCACCGTGATCGCCCGGTAGGCCGCCAGGCGGTCGGGCAGCGCGCTCAGCAGCAACTGCGCCCGGACGCCGGGGCCGCGGTTGTCCGCCGCCGCCAGCAGGTCGAGCCAGTCACCGGTGAGGTCGTCGTCGGCGAGCGTCTCGGGCCCCAGGTTGTGCAGGGCGCGCACGGCGGCGAGGTACCCCGCGGGCAGTTCGGTGCCGCGGTCGATCAGCTCCGCCTCGGCCTCCGCGAGCACCCGCTGGACGAGGCTGCTCCTGCCGCAGGCGGCCATCAGCACGACCGAGTCCAGCAGCTCCGGGTGCGCGAGTGCCAGCTCCTGCGCGATGTACGAGCCCATCGACGTGCCGACCACGCGGCACGGCGCCAGGCCGAGGTGGTCGACGAGGGCGGCCACGTCCGCGACGAGGTCGTCGATGGTGAACCCGTCCGCGCCCTCGTCGCTGGGCGGGATCCCGCGGTTGTCCGTGGTGATCACCCGGAACCCGGCGGCCAGCAGCGCGGGCACCTGGTGCAGGTCCCACACCGAGCTCGGCGCGCCGGTGCCGGTCAGCAACAGCACGGGCGGACCGGTGCCGCGGTCGTGGTAGGACAACCGGATCCCGGCCTCGGTCGTCATCAGCATGCTGGTCCTCCCCCGTTCACCACGTCTTCCCACGTCACGTCGAGCACTCGCGCGAACGGCGTCGAGTCCGGCGGAAGCCCGGCGTCGACGCGTCGCCGCGGTTCGGCGGCGGTGATGTCGGAGGTCACCGGCGCGTTCCCGATCCCGGTGAAATGGCCGCGCGGACCGGTGAACGGCGCGCGTCCGTTCTCCTCGACTTCTTCGGGCGCCCGGTCATCCCGCGGTTTCTTGTTTCCCTCAACGGTTCGATCCTCCCCAGGTGCTACCGCGCAGACGTGACCGTACCTTCAGGAATGGCGTGTCCGGAGGAGTCGGCGATGGACAACGGACGACCGAGGACGCCCTCGTTCCCTTGCACAGCACCGATACCGATCCGGACGGGCGCGCGGCCCGGCCGGATCTCCCCTCTCCCGCATCAGTTCCACCGCACGGTCCGCGAACTCGTCGCGCGACTCGCTGTTCATTGTCCGGGAGCAGGTCCGGGAATTGACCGAGCGTCCACGGGTCCCTGCTTGACACCTCAACGGCGTGTGGAAATCCTAGTATTCATGGATTCCCACGGTCTGTCCACTCGGTTGAGCATCGAAACGCTGCACGGGTCACTCACCGATCCGGCCATCTCGTCGATGAACCTGCTGAACGAATTGATCGACGAATATCCGAAGGCCATTTCCATGGCGGCGGGCCGCCCGTACGAGGAGTTCTTCGACGTTCGTCTCGTCCACGACTACATCGAGGCGTACTGCGACCACCTCCGGCGCGATCGGGAACTGGACGAGGCCGGGGTCACCCGCACGCTCTTCCAGTACGGGACCACGAAGGGCGTCATCGCCGACCTCATCGCCCGCAACCTCGTCGAGGACGAGGGCATCGACGTCGCCCCGGAGTCCGTGGTCGTCACCGTTGGCTGCCAGGAGGCGATGTTCCTGGTGCTCCGCGCGCTGCGGGCGGACGAGCGGGACGTGCTGCTCGCCCCCGCCCCCACCTACGTCGGCCTGACCGGGGCGGCGCTGCTCACCGACACGACCGTCTGGCCGGTCCGCTCCACCGGGAACGGCATCGACCCCGACGACCTCGTCCTCCAGCTCAAGCGCGCCGACGAGCAGGGCAGGCGAGTCCGGGCCTGCTACGTCACGCCCGACTTCGCCAACCCCACCGGCACCAGCATGGACCTGCCCGCCCGGCACCGGCTCCTGGAGGTCGCCGAGGCCAACGACATCCTGCTCCTGGAGGACAACGCGTACGGGCTCTTCGGGTCCGAGCGCCTCCCGTCGCTGAAGTCCCTCGACCGGGCCGGGAACGTGGTCTACCTCGGGTCCTTCGCCAAGACCGGCATGCCCGGCGCCCGCGTCGGCTTCGCCGTGGCCGACCAGCACGTGGCCGGGGGCGGCCTGCTCGCCGACCAGCTCTCCAAGCTCAAGGGCATGCTCACGGTCAACACCTCCCCCATCGCGCAGGCGGTGATCGCCGGGAAGCTCCTCCTCAACGACTTCAGCCTGGTCCGGGCCAACGCCAGGGAGATCGCCATCTACCAGCGCAACCTCCGCCTGACGCTGGGCGAGCTCACCCGCAGGCTCGGCGGTCTCGCGGGGGTCGAGTGGAACACGCCGACGGGCGGGTTCTTCGTCACCGTCACCGTGCCCTTCGTCGTCGACGACGACCTGCTGGCGCACGCCGCCCGCGACCACGGCGTGCTGTTCACCCCGATGCACCACTTCTACGGCGGCAAGGGCGGGCACAACCAGCTCCGGCTGTCGATCAGCCTGCTCACCCCGGACCTGATCGAGGAGGGCGTGGCCCGGCTCGCCGCGCTCGTCACCGCACGCCTGCCCTGACCACCCGCGGCCGTGGACGGACGCTGGGGGCGGGGCGCACGTCACCGCCCCCAGCACCGCGGCCTCCTTGAGCGCGCGCCTCCGGACCCGCCGCGGCGCGGCGGGTCGGGGCGGCTCATGAGGGATCGCTCCGCACCGTCGCCACCAGCAGCACGTCCTGGTGGCGGCCCCCGGCGAACACGAGCGGGGCCCGCTCGACCACGTCGAACCCGGCCTGCCCCAGCTCCCGCACCACCTGGTCCGCGGTGAGGCCCCGGACGCGGCTGGTGCAGACGACGAAGGGGTCCGCCGACCGGTCGGCGGGGTAAATGGTCACCTCGCTGATCTCCTCCGCCGGGACCAGCCTCGCGTGCAGCACGTACCGCCTGCCGCTCGCGCCCGCGAACTCCTGGCTGCGCTCCAGCGACTCCGGTTCGGCGTCGACGGCGTCGGGCACGCCGAGCAGGAACCGGCCGCCGGGCTCCAGGTGGTCGCGGACCGACGCGTACAGGCCGGGCCGGTCGGCGGTGTCGAGCAGGTTGATCGTGCCGGGGCTGATGACCACCGTCCCGAAGCGCTTGCCGAGCGCGAAGTCGGACATGTCCCCGGCGACCACCGTGCACCGGTCCCGCTGGTCGGTCGGCGCGTCGGCCAACCGGCCCTCGAACAGGGCGCGCATCGCGGACGACAGTTCGAGGACGGTCATCTCCCAGCCGTGGGACAGGAGGGGGAAGGTCAACCTGCCCGTCCCGGCCCCGAGTTCCAGCACCGGCCCGGACGCCGGGCGGATGCGGGTGGTGTACTCCCCCGCTTCCCACGAGTCCTCGTGCAGGATGTCGCGGTAGATGTCCGCGGCGTCCTCGTCGTAGAAGTCGCACAGCACACCCCGCTCGCCCGCCGAGGCCAGCAGGACGTCCGCGTGGGTGGTGCGCACCGGCACGAACTCCAGTTGCTCGCTCATGAAACCAACCTCCTGGTCGACATCCGTCTGGTGGTGGGCGGCTCCCCCGCCGACCTCACGCGGAACCCGACGCCGGTCCGGCGTTGGCGTCGAAGGAGTTGCCCGAGTAGTCGAGGTCGAGCACCGAGACGGCGTACGCGGCGGGCGCGGCCAGCACGGCCACGACAGCGATGGCGAGTCCGGCGGTGACCAGGGTCGGGGAGGTCTTGACCAGCCGCCCCAGCACCAGCACGACGAGCGCCACCACGCCGAGCGCGAGCGCGCTCCACTTGGCCCACGGCAGGAAGTCGGGGTAGGCGGACCAGAGCCAGGCGCTCCAGGCCACCTCTGCCGCGACCGCGGCGGGCAGGACCCAGGCCTGCGTGCCGCCCTGCCGGTAGGCGCGCCAGAACATCACGATGCCGAGTGCCGAGAGGGCGGAGATCGCGGGCGCGAGCGAGGCCACGTAAGCGGTGTGCTCCACGGCGGTCGCGCTGAAGACGAAGCCGGAGGTCACCAGCCACACGCCCCACATCAGCACCCCGCCCCGCACCGGGTCGGTGCGCTCGGCGCGGCGCCACCACCAGAGCCCGCACCCCAGCGCCAGCAGCGCCAGCGGGAACAGCCAGGCGATGGCGACACCGAGGTGGCCGTCGAACAACTTGGTCCACCCCAACGGGTCCACCCGGCTCGCGACCTTGGACCGGTCCACGTCCGGCGGCCCGCCCATCCCGATGTCCCCCGGCCCCACATCGGCGAGCCCCGCGTCACCCGGTCCCACGTCACCCGGTCCCACGTCGCCCGGCCCGGCCTGCGACACGTCGCTGCCCGGCGCGCCGAGCGCGGGAGGGCCGCCGCTCCGGCCCGCGTTGGGCGCGGCACCGGGCAGGTCGATGCCCAGGCGGCCGAAACCGTTGTACCCGAACACCATCGCGACGGCGCTGTTGTTCGTGCTGCCGCTGATGTACGGCCGGGCACTGGCCGGGGTGGCGGTGTAGAGCGCGACCCACGACAGCGACACCGCCAGCGTCACGACCCCGGCGATCCCCAGGTGCCGCAGCCGCGTGCGCAGCTCGGTCGGCGCGGTCAGCAGGTAGCCGATCACCAGCGCGGGGAGGATCATCCACGCCTGCACCATCTTGGCCTGGAAGCCGATCCCGACCCACACACCGGCCCAGAGCAGCGACCGCAGCCGTGCTTCCAGTACGGCGCGCTGGTACGCGTCGACGGCGAGCACCAGGCACATGACCAGCATGCCGTCCGGCATGCTGTGCCCGAACATGGACGCGGCGACCGGGGTGAGGGTGAAGATGCCCGCGGCGAGCAGGCCGGGCGCCACGCCCGCCCACCGCCGCACGACCCGGTACATCACCAGCACCGAGACCACGCCCTCGATCACCTGCGGCAGCGCCAGGGACCACGCGTGGTAGCCGAAGACCTTCGCCGAGAGGACCTGCGGCACGAACGACCCGGCGAGCTTGTCGAGCGTGTACGTCGCCTCCGCGTCGACGGCGCCGAACCAGAACGCCTGCCAGCTACCGGCCATGCTCTTGACGGCGTCCGAGTACAGCGGCGCGTAGTCGACCCGCGACAGGTTCCAGGAGTAGAGCACCACCGCGACGAACGCGATGCCCAGCAGCGCGGGCCGGGCCCACTTCGGCTGGCCCGCGGGCGAACGCCACACCGCCCAGCGGGCGGATCTGCCTCCTGGGGCTGGATCTTCGGTCGGCGAGGGTGGGTGGACAAGTGATGTGGACACTCCGGTAGCACCTCCGGGTGTGACGCGGCGTCGGTAGCGGGGATCGGGACTTGTCAGCTCACGAGAACCGGCCAGGTCGTCTCGCCGTATCCGCCGTCCGCGGAAGTCTTCCGGGCGTGCGCGTCCAGCCTGCCGAACGTGTCGTTGTCGTCGCGTCCCCGGAACATCGCCAACTGGGACGCGTAGAACGCCACGGCGTCGAACTTCCGCACCCGCAGCTCTTCCGTGGCGGGGCTGAACTCGGGCGGCCCGAGGACGAATCCCGGTGGCAGCTCGACCGCACCCGGTCGGAAGATCGCGTAGGGGAGGTCTTCCCACAGCCGCACCGGGATGTTCTGCTCCCGCGCGGCGAACAGCGCGGCGTCGCGCGTGGCCTGGTTGTCGGGGTGGTCGAGGACGGCCGCGCACGTGACGAGCAGCGTGGGGCGGCACTCCTCGATGACCGACCTGATGTCCTCCCCGATCTCGGCGACGAGATCGGGGTCGTCGGCGGGCGCGCGCCGGTTGATCGCGATCTTCGGCCCGCCCTCCAGGTGGTCCGCCAGCCACTGGCCGTCCGGCAGCCTGCGGTAGATGGAGTCGAGGAACCGGCCGTGCCGGTGCTCCAGGCCGAGGTGGTCGAGGGCGGCGATGTCCTCCTTGCGGCGGAAGAGCGGCGCGTCCTCGTCCGGTGACAGACCCCAGACCGCGTGCATCCGCTCCGCGGCGGAGGAATAAGGGGGTGGCGCGGTACCGGCGAACACCGTGTACACCGTCACCTCGGCGCCGTCCTGGGCCGCCTGTGCGAGTCCGGCGCCGATGGACAGGACCGCGTCGTCCAGATGAGGGGAAATCGCCAGCAGCCGGGTGGAACCGGGGTCCTGGAACATGAGCACCATCTTGGTGACCGCGTACTCGCACTACAACGGCTGGAAATTGGACATCTCCGCCGCCGCGGTGTGTCCTCAATGGAGCGGGGGACGCCCGACGACCGGTCGGCGCATCCGCGAACGGATCCACCTGGTCGTCAGGACGTCCCCCGAAAAGACGGGAACACCGCCCCGTTCACCACTCGTCCCGCGGGCTACCCGACCGGCTTGTCCCGACCGACCGCGTCGAACAGCAGTTCCGCGGCCACCGTCGTCCCGTCCGTGCGGATCGTGCCCGCCACGGCAGCCGCTCGCGCGCGCGTCTCCGGTGCCAGCGCGGTGGCGAGCGCGGCCGACAGGGAGTCCGCGGTCGGCACCGGACCGTCGTGCGCCACCCCGACGCCCAGTTCGGCCAGCCGCGCGGCAAAGAGCGGCTGGTCCGCGATCTGGGGCACCACGACCTGCGAGACGCCCGCCCGCGTGGCCACGTGCGTCGTGCCCGCACCGCCGTGGTGGACCACCGCGGCCACCCGGCCGAACAGCACCTGCTGGTTGACCTCGCCGACGGCGAGGCAGTCGACCCCGTCGTCGACCAGGGCCAGGTCCGCCCAGCCACGGGACAGCACGACCCGGCGCCCCTGGGCGCGGATCGCCTCGACGGCCACCTTCGCGGCGTCGGCGGGTGCGGGTGCGCTGCCGAAACCCACGTACACCGGCGGCGGCCCGGCGGCGAGGAACGCCTCCACCTCGGCCGGGAGCGGCCGTTCGTCGGACGTCATCCACGCGCCGGTCCGCACCACGTCGAGGTCCGGCCGCAGGGACGCCAGGAGCGGGTCCGCCGCCACCCAGGGCCGGTCGGTGCAGGCGTAGTCGAAGAGGTTCGCCACCGGCGGCAGGCCGATCGCGGCCCGGTGGCCGTTGAGCGGGCCGCCGAAGAACCTGTCGGAGCCCTCGTTGTACAGGGGCCGCTGCTCCGGCGCCGGCAGCACGGCGGGCGAAGGGAGGACGAAGAAGTACGGGATGCCCAGCTTCTCGGCCACCGACCGCACGCCGACCGCGCCGGACAGCAATCCGCTCGCCACCACCGCGTCACACCCCTCGGCGGCGGCCGGGATCTTGTCGAACTGCTCGGCGATCCCCTCGATGGCGAGTTCGGGGCCTGCCTGCCGCCCCAGCCCGTCGGCCCCTTCGAGCACCGGTTCGCCGACCAGCACCAGCGGCACGCCGACCTCGGCCAGCCGCTCCACGTAGTCCGGCGGCGCGCACATCAGCGCTTCCGCGCCGAGTTCCCGCAACCGCACTGCCAGCGCCACCAGCGGTTCGACGTCCCCGCGTGGTCCGTACGACCACAACAGCACGCGCATCTCGCATCCCCTGTCCCGAAGTCGTCACCGCTTGATCGCGGCGATCCCGACCGTCGCGTACTTGATGGTGAAGACGCCGCCCAGCTCGTCGATCGCCGTGCCGACG
This sequence comes from Umezawaea endophytica, assembly GCF_025061645.1. Lineage (GTDB taxonomy): Bacteria > Actinomycetota > Actinomycetes > Mycobacteriales > Pseudonocardiaceae > Umezawaea > Umezawaea endophytica. The sequence continues at coordinate 240,500 of NZ_JANYMP010000005.1, forward strand.
TAGGTGAGGAACCGCTCGCGCTGGTCCTCTCGGAGGTGGTTCAGGCCGCCCTGGGTCGGCAGGATGTCCAGCCACTCGTCGCGGGTGTACGTCCGCTCCCAGGCGAACCGCAGTTCTTCCGGCTCGCCGAACGCGCCGGTGCGGAGGATGCCGTCGGCGGCCTTCACGTACTGCTGCGCGTAGATCTGCCTGGCGTACTCCTCGCCGTCCTCCTCACCGTCCTCTTCGGACGGTTCCGGGAACCGCGCCTCGGGGACGGCGTGCCGGTACGCCTCGGCCTGCGCGGCCATGACGGCGGGCGGGAGGTCGAAACCGTTGTCGAACAACGCCAGCAGGCCGTGGGGCGAGAGCACGTCGGCCACCTTGCGCGCACCCGCGAGCGGGTCCACCCAGTGCCAGGCGGTGCCCGAGATGACCGCGTCGAAGGTGCGGCCCGCCGGGTCCCAGTCCTCGAACTTGGCCACCTCGACGTCGAGTCCCCGCCCGCGGGCGAAGTCCGCCATGCGCCCGTCCGGTTCGACACCGAGCACCGTGCAGCCCGCGGCCTGGAAGGGGCGGGAGGAGATGCCGGTGCCGCAGCCGACGTCCACGAACCTCTTGCCGGGGCTCAACGTCGTGATCCGGTCGATCAGCGCCTGGGGGTAGGTGGGCCGGGCACGGTCGTAGCGCGCGGCTTCGAGGCCGAACCACTGCGCCATCTGCCGGTTCTCGTGCGGTTCGGGAGACAGGTTCGACATGGTCCCACCCTAGTTGTGTTCGGTGATGTCCACGGTGGCCGCGGAGCGAAAGGTGTTGGTGTGAAAGAACTTCTCCTCCGGCAGGCCGCGTGTCGCGCGGAACGGCGCGGCGCACCGGGTCCGCTACGCCGACGCCTTCACCCGGCTGACGGCGTCGAACAGCAGTTCCGCGGCCACCGTGGTCCCGTCCGTGCGCATGGTGTCCGCCACGGCGGTCGCGCGCGCTCGGGTTTCCGGGGCCAGCGCCGTGACGAGCGCGGCCGACAGGGAGTCGAACGTCGGGACCGGACCGTCGTGCGCCACCCCGACGCCCAACTCGGCCACCCGGCCCGCGTAGTACGGCTGGTCCGTGTACTGGGGGATCACGACCTGCGGGACGCCCGCCCGCGTCGCCACGTGCGTCGTGCCCGCGCCGCCGTGGTGGACGACGGCGGCCACCCGGCCGAACAGCACCTGGAAGTTGACCTCGTCGACGGCGAGGCAGTCGTCCCGGTCGTCCGGCAGGGCGAACTCGGCCCAGCCGCGGGACAGCACGACCCGGCGGCCCTGGGCGCGGATCGCCTCGACGGCCGCGGTCGCGGGGTCGCCGATCCCGTTGAAGCTGCCGAAGCCCACGTACACCGGCGGCGGTCCGGCGGCCAGGAAGGCCTCCAGCTCCGACGGAAGCGGCCGTTCGTCGGGCAGCAGCCACACGCCGGTCTGCACGGCGTCGAGGTCCGGGTGCAGCGGGGCCAGGACCGGGTCGGCGGCCAGCCACGGCCGTTCGGTGTAGCCGTAGGCGAAGATGTCCTCCACCGGGGGCAGGCCGATCGCGGCGCGCCGGACGGCGACCGGGTCGCCGAACCGCTCGCGGAAACCCCGGCCGCGCTGGTCCCACAGCACCCGGTTGTCGGTCACGCCCGGCTCGGTCGGCTCGTCCAGCGGCGGCGGGTACTCAGACGACGGCAGGTAGGCCGTGCTGTAGGCGGCGTAGAAGTAGGGGACGCCGAGCTTCTCGGCCACCGACCGCACGGCGACGGCGGCGCCCAGCTCCCCCGTCGCCACCACCGCGTCACAGCCCTCGGCGGCGGGCGGGACCTGGTCGAACTGCACGTCGATCCCGCCTGCGAGCAGGCAACGCTCCTCCTCCGGCGACGGCGGCGGCATCCCGTCCCGCAGCATCATGCGCTGCTCCTGACCGACGGGCACGAGCGGTACACCGACCTCGGCCAGCCGCTCGGCGGAGGCGGGCGGTGCGCACATCCGCACCTCCGCGCCGAGGTCCCGCAGCCGGACCGCCAGTGCCACCAGCGGTTCGACGTCTCCGCGGCTCCCGGACGTCGACAGCAACACGCGCATTTCGCCTCCCTTGTTCCGAGTGGTTCTCCGGCCCCGCTCGACGATCGCGGGGGTGGTCACGCAGACACAGCGGGCTTCTCCCGGCTGATCACGTCGAGCAGCAGTTCCGCGGCCACCGCCGCGCCGTCGGCGCGGAGCGTGCCCGCCAGGGCGCCCGCCCGCTCACGGGTTTCCGGGGCCAGCGCCGTGATGAGCGCGGCCGACAGGGAGTCGAACGTCGGGGCCGGACCGTCGTGCGCCACCCCGACGCCCAACTCGGCCACCCGGCTCGCGTAGTACGGCTGGTCGGCGATCTGGGGCACCACGACCTGGGGCACGCCCGCCCGCGTGGCGGCGGTCGTCGTGCCCGCGCCGCCGTGGTGGACCACCGCGGCCATCCGGCCGAACAGCACCTGCTGGTTGACCTCGCCGACGGCGAAGCAGTCGTCCTGGTCGTCGACCAGCGCCAGGTCGGCCCAGCCGCGCGACAGCACCACCCGGCGGCCCTGGGCGCGGATCGCCCCGATGGCCACCTCCGCGGCGCCCGCGGGTGCGTGCAGGCTGCCGAAACCCACGTACACCGGCGGTGACCCAGCGGCCAGGAAGGCCTCCAGCTCCGCGGGGAGCGGCCGCTCGTCGGGCAGGGTCCACGCGCCGGTCTGCACGGCGTCGAGGTCCGTCGGCCCCAGCGGGGCCAGCACCGGGTCCGCCGCCACCCACGGGCGGTCGGTGTAGCCGAAGCCGAAGACGTCCTCCACCGGGGCCAGGCCGATCGCGGCCCGCCTGCTGTTGAGCGGATCGCCGTACCGCTGGTAGGCGCTCCGGTTGTTCCGGTCCCACTGCGCCCGGATGTCGGTCACGTCCGGCGCGGGCGGCTCACCGAGCGGCGGCGGGGGCGCGTAGTACGGCGACGGCACGTAGATCGGGCAGTAGAAGGCGTAGAAGTACGGGATACCCAGCTTCTCGGCCACCGACCGGACGCCGATCGCGGCGGCCAGCACCCCGGTCGTCACCACGGCGTCGCAGCCCTCGGCCGCCGCCGGGAGCTGGTCGAACTGCGTCGCGATCAGCTCGTCCATGATCCGGGCCATGTCCTCGCGCGACGGCGGCCTCGACCCGGTCGACATCGCGCGCGTCGACCGGCCGACCGGCACCATCGGCACACCGACCTCGGCCAGCCGGTCCGCGGCGTCCGGCGGCGCGCACACCCGCGCCTCCGCGCCGAGTTCCCGCAGCCGCACGGCCAACGCCACCAGCGGTTCGACGTCCCCGCGGCTCCCGGACGTCGACAACAACACGCGCATCACGCACTTCCCCGTTCCGTTGGTCTTGGACGGCTCACCGGCTCGGTGCCCTTCACGCGGGAACGGCGGGTTGTTCCCGGCTGACCGCGTCGAGCAGCAACCCCGCGGCCACCGCGGCCCCGTCGGTGCGCAGCGTGGCCGCCACGGCGGTCGCCCGCTCACGGGTGTCCGGGGCCAGCGCCGTGACGAGCGCGGCCGAGAACGAGTCGAGGGTCGGGACCGGACCGTCGATCGCCGCGCCGACGCCCAGTTCGGCCACCCGGTCCGCGTAGTACACCTGGCCCACGATGTGGCGCACCACGATCTGGGGCGCGCCCGCCTGCGTGGCCACGTGCGTCGTGCCCGCGCCGTCGTGGTGGACGGCGGCGGCCACCCGGCCGAACAGCAGCCGCAGGTTCACGTCGCCGACGGAGAAGCAGTCGCTCCCGTCGTCGGGCAGGGCCAGCTCGGACCAGCCGTGGGAGAGGACCACCCGACGGCCCTGGGCGCGGATCGCCTCGATGGCCACCCTCGCGGCGTCGACCGTTCCGGGCGAGCTGCCGAAACCCACGTACACCGGCGGCGACCCGGCGGCCAGGAAAGCCTCCAGCTCCACCGGGAGCGGCCGTTCGTCGGGCAGGAGCCACGCGCCGGTCTGCACCGCCTCCTGACCCGGCGGCAACGGCGCCAGGGCCGGGTCCGCCGCCAGCCACGGCCGGTCGGTGCTGCCGAAGTCGAAGAGGTTCTCCACCGGCGGCAGGCCCAGCGCGGCCCGCCTGCTGTTGACCACGTCGCCGAACCACTGGTCGGAGCCCTGGTTGTACAGCTCCCGCCGCTCCGGGTCGAGCCACGACGGCAGGTGGATCGGGCAGAGGGCGAGGTAGGAGTACGGGATGCCCAGCTTCTCGGCCACCGACCGCACGGCGACGGCCGCGGGCAGCAAACCCGTCGTCACCACCGCGTCACACCCCTCGGCGGCCTCGGGGACCTCGTCGAACCACTCGTCCACGACCTCGGCCGCGGACTCCGGCGCCCCCGGCGGCAGCTCCCCCGGCTCACGCGCCGACTCGCGCACCGGCCGACCCACGGTCACCAGCGGCACGCCGACCTCGGCGCACCTCTCCACGTAGTCCGGCGGCAGGCACATCCGCACCTCCGCGCCGAGGTCCCGCAACCGCACGGCCAGCGCCACCAGCGGTTCGGTGTCCCCGCGCGATCCACACCCGGTGATCAACACGCGCATCTCGCATCCCCTCTCCCGCGGGTCCGGCCCCCGGCAGATCGGCTCCGACGAACTCGATCCCGCACCACGTCAGCGCACCGGGGCCAGCGCCCGGCGCGGAGGCGTCATGCCGGGTGGTAGGGCAGCCACCTCATCCCGTCGGGCGAGGTCACCAGCCCGTTGGGGAACAGCGGCAGCTCCGGCTCGGCGTCCTGGCCGAGCAGCGCCCTCATCTGCACCTGGCCCGCCTCCTGCATGGCCTGCTTCACCACGTGCGACTTGAACATCGGCACCATGTTGTCCCCGTCGCCGCCCGCCATCTCGTCCACGGCCGCGGCGAACTCCGCGCTGCGCTCGGCGATCCGGTCCGCCGCCGTCAGCGCCGTCTCACCGGACGACACCCCGCCGATCAGCTCCACGAAGGACTCGATGTCGGTGTTCTGGTTCCGCGTGACCTTCTTGGCCTGCCAGAAGTACGACTCCTCGTTCACGTTCATCTGGTAGAAGGACACGAGGAACTCGTAGAACACGCCGTACTCGCGGCGGTAGCGCGCCTCGAACTCGGTCAGCACGGTCTTCTCGTCGAGCTCGCCCGCCAGCACGCTGTTGATCGACCGGGCCGCGAGCAGCGCGCTGTAGGTCGCCAGGTGCACCCCGGAGGAGAACACCGGGTCGACGAAGCACGCCGCGTCGCCGACCAGGACCATCCCCGGCCGCCAGAAGGTCGTCTGCTGGTAGGAGTAGTCCTTGCGGACCCGCAGCTCCCCGTACTTGCCGGTCGTCACCCTGGTCGCGTCCGCGAGGTACTCCGAGATCAGCGGGCACTCGGCGATCAGGGCGTTGAGCGCCTTCTCCTGATCACCCTGGATCTTGTCGGCGTCCTCCCGCCGCACGACCGCGCCGACGCTCGTCAGCGTGTCGCTCAGCGGGATGTACCAGAACCAGCCGCTGTCGAAGGCGACGCTCAGGATGTTGCCGGAAACCGGTGCGGGCAGGCGCTTCCCGCCCTCGAAGTAGCCGAACAGCGCCAGGCTGCGGAAGAACTCCGAGTAGTTCCGCTTGCCGCCGACCTTGGAGTGCAGGCGGCTCTTGTTGCCCGACGCGTCGATCACGAAGCGGGACGACACCTCGCGCTCGGTGCCGTCGGGGTCGGTGTAGCGCAGACCCGTGACGCGCTCGCCGTCCTCCACCACGTCGACGACCGAGCACCCCTCCCGCACGACCACGCCCTTGCGCTTGGCGTTGTTCAACAGGATCTCGTCGAACCGCGCCCGCTCGACCTGGTAGGCGTGCGACGTCGAGCCCGCCATCTTGGCCGAGATGCCGAAGTGGAACGTCCACGGCTCCGGCCGCGCGCCCCAGCGGAACGTGCCGCCCCGCTTCACCGGGAACCCGGCGGCGGCCAGCTCGTCGGAGACGCCGAGCATCCGGCACACCCCGTGCACCGTGGCGGGCAGCAGCGACTCACCGATCTGGTACCGGGGGAAGACCTCCTTCTCCAGCAACAGCACCCGGTGCCCCTGCATGGCCACCAGCGAGGCCACGGTCGAACCACCCGGTCCGCCACCGGCAACCACGACGTCGAACTCTTCCACCGACATGTCCCACCAATCCTCGATCAGTTGTCACCCCGCCGCGGCCGATCCGGGGCAGCGCGAAGCGCCCGTGCGGGCGAAAGCCGTTCGGGAGCACCTTCCGGCCCGCTACCAGGTGACGGGCACCCGGTCCGGGCAGTCGACGAACGCCTTGCGGTACTTCACTTCCTCCACCGGTACCGCGAGGCGCAGGCCGGGGAACCGCCGCCACAGGGACTGGTAGGCCATGCGCAGCATGGACCGCGCCAGCGCCGCGCCCACGCAGAAGTGGATCCCGTGCCCGAAGCCGACGTCGGAGACCGGATCGCGGTTCGCGTCCAGGACGTTGGCGTTCGGCGTCAACGCCTCGTCCCTGTTGGCCATGAGCACCGAGCACATGACGTAGTCACCCGCCTTGACCACCTGGCCGTCGACGACCACGTCCCGGAGTGCTAGACGCGGGTTCGGTCCCTGCACGGGTGACAGGTAGCGCACCAGTTCGACGACCACGCGGTCGGCCTTCTCGGGGCCGTCGAAGAGCAGCGGGATCTGGTCCGGGCTGTCCAGGAGCGCGAGGACCCCGAAGCCGATCATCCCCGCGACGGTCTCGACACCGCCGAGGACGAGCGCCGTGCACAGGCCCTTCAGCTCCTCGTCCGTGATGTCGTCGCCGTGGTCCCGCACGAGCGTGCCGAGCAGCCCGTCGTCGGGGTTCCGGCGCAGCCGCAGCAGGAGGCTGTCCAGGTACCGGTTGAACGCCGCGCTGTCGGCGGCCCTCGCCTTGAGCCCCCGCCCCAGGTCGACGTTCCGCCTGACGCGCCGGACGAACTCGCGCCGGTCGTCGCGCGGGATGCCGAGGAGTTCACAAAGGACACCCGCGCCGACCGGGTCGGCGAACAGCCCCTGGAGGTCGGCGGACGGGCCCGCGGCCTCCAGCGCGTCGAGCCGGTCGTCGACGAGGACCTGGATCGCGGGCTCCATCCGGCGGATCCGCCGGACCGTGAACTCCGGCGTCAGCATCCGCCGCAGGCGGGTGTGCTCCGGCGGGTCGTAGGTGGAGATCTGCCCGACGAACTGGGACTCCACGTGGCCGCCCGACGCACCCCGTGTCATCTGCGGCCGGGTCGTGAAGTTCTCGTGGTCGCCCAGGATCCGGCGCACGACGTCGTAGCCGTGGGCCTGCCAGACGTAGTCCCTGCCCAGTTGCGCGGACGCCTCGCCGACCACGCGCACCAGCGGGCCGTGCGTCCTGAGGTCGAAGTTGTCCTGGTGCGGATCGCAGTTGGTCCGCAACTGGAAGTTCGCCGGCTCCGGCAGGAGTGGCGCGACCTGATCGATAGCGTGCCCCATGTCGAGTGGAAGCTCCTTCATCGACGGGAGTGACGTCCTTCTGGCTTTACCGAACCGAATGCGCCGACGCCCCAGTCTCATCCGGTACCGGGCGGGAGGTCCAGCGCCCCGCGTGGACATCGGGGAGCGGCTCGGACGTCACCGGTCCGCGGCTTCCCGGCCGGTCACCAGGCGACCAGCAGGCTGGTCAACCCGTACGCCGGGGTGGTCAGCCGGTAGCTGTCCTCCGCGGCGGGATCCGCCAGCCTCAGCGCGGGGAAACGCCGCCACAGCGCCGTGTAGACCGCTCTGAGTTCGAGGCGGGCCAGCGCGGCCCCGATGCAGTGGTGGATGCCGTGCCCGAACGCGACGTGCGGAACGGGCTCGCGCGTGACGTCGAGGCGGTCCGGTTCCGGCACCAGCGCGGGATCGCGGTTGGCCGCGGGGAGGGAGCAGATGACGCTCTCCCCCTCCTTGATCACCTGGTCGCCGACGACGACGTCCTCCAGTGCGATCCGGGGTGTCGGGGCGTAGGGGACCGTCAGGTACCGGATCAGCTCGTCGACCGCCCGCTGCGCCGACTGCTCGTCGGCCCGCAGCGCGGCGATCTGCTCGGGGTGCCGCAGCAGCGCCAGCACTCCCAGCCCGATCATGCCGGAGATGTTGTCGTCGCCCGCCAGCATCACCTGAACGCAGAAGCCCCTCAGCTCCTCGTCCGTCGCCGCGTCGCCGTACTCGGCGACGACGGCGCCGATCAGCCCCTCACCGGGGTCCTTCCGCTCCCTGGCGATCATCGCCAGCAGGTAGCGGGAGAACGCCTCACCCGCCGCGGCCCGCCTCTTCTGGCTCCGGGTGGCGTCGAGGTGCCCGTGGCACAACTGCGTGAACATGGCCCGGTCGTCGCGAGGCACGCCGATCAGCTCGCACAGCACGGCCCCCGGCACCTCGTCGGCGACGAGCTCGACCACGTCCGCCGGCGATCCCTCCCGCTCCATGACGTCGAGGCGGTCGCTCACGATCCGGTCGATGTACGGCTGGAGGCGCTGCATCTTGCGCAGGGTGAACCCCGCCGTCAGCTTCTGCCGCAGCCGCGTGTGCTCCGGCTGGTCGTAGTCCATCAGGTTGCCGACCAGCTCGCGCGGCCGGAAGATGCCCTCCCCGCCGATGCCGTCCCGCCGGTCCCAGCGCCGTCGGGTGCTGAACCTCTGGTGGTCGCCCATCACCTGCCGCACGGCGGCGTGCGTGGTGGCCATCCAACTGGTCACGGCGTCCGCCCCGGTCCCGACGGTGACCTTCGTCAGCGCCCCGGCGGCGAGCAGTTCGTCCGCCGGGTCGAGGCCGTGCCTGCGGATGTGGACCGGGCGCGGGTCGTCGCCGCTCACCGGGACTCCTCCCCTACCAACATCGTTCTCTCCTCCGGGTCCGGCGTTACCAGTCGAGCAGCAGGGCTTCCACGTCGAACGGCGGCGGCCCCAGGGTGATCTCGCGGTCCGGGTCGGCCAGCCGCAGCGCGGGGAAGCGGTGCGCCAGCGCCGGGATGGCCACCCGGAACACCATCTCCGCCAGTGGACGGCCGAGGCAGTGGTGGATGCCGTGCCCGAACGCGACGTGCGCGGGCCTCTCACGGGTGATGTCGAACCGGTCCTCCGGTCCGGGGAAGTGCCTGCGGTTCGCGCCCAGGAAGGACGGTGTGACGGTGTCGCCCGCCTTGATGGGGCAGCCGCCGACCTCCACGTCCTCCAGCGCGATGCGCGGAGTGGTCTTCTCGTCGCTGGTGAGGTACCGCACCACCTCGTCCAGCCAGTCCGGGACGGTGTCGGGTTCGTCCCGCAGCACGGCGAACTGCTCGGGCTCCTCGACCATCAGCCACGCGCCCGCCGCGAGGAACCGGGCCACCTGGTCCCCGCCTGCCCCCATGACGAACGAGGCCACGCCGATCAGCTCCGCGTCGGTGATCTCGTCGCCGTGCTCGCGCACCACGACGCCGAACAGGTCGTCGCCGGGATCGCGGCGCGTGCGGGTCACGACCTGGTTCATGTACGTCCAGAACTTGTTCCCCGCCGCCACGCGCCGCTTGCCCGACCGCTCGGCCCGGCTGGCGTGCAGCGCGCGCGACAGCTCCGCCTGGTCGTCGCGGGGGATGCCCAGGAAGTCGCAGGTGACCGTCGTCGCGATGGCCCACCCGAACCGCGGGACGAAGTCGACCGGGCCGCCGGTGGACTCGATGGCGTCCAGGGTGGCGTCGACGATCTTCTCGACCTGCGGCCGGAACCCCTGGATGCGCCGGATCGCGAACGGCGGCATGACCATCCGCCGCAGGCGGGTGTGCTCGGGCGGGTCGTACTGGGTGAGGAAGCCGGGGAACGTGAACCCGGCCCCGGTCCCGCCGAACAGCAGCTTGGCGCTGAACTTGTCCGAGCCGAGGACCTGGCGGATCTCGTCGTACCCGGTGGCGATCCACGCGGTCCGGCCCTCGGGCGCGTCCTCGACGCCCAGCACGCTCACCGGCCCCATGGCCATCAGGGCGTGGAGCTGCGGCACCGGGTCGAACCGGTCCCGCCGGTGCACCGCCATGCCCAGCTCGACGTTGATCTCCTCGAACGTGCCTCGGACGACGTCGTTCTCCTCGACCACTGCGCGGGTCCTTTCCCCTCAACCGGTCGGCGGGCACGCGGACCGGTTGGACGAGCGGCGGGCTCGTCCAACCGTCCGCGTTGAGCGGCTGGACACCTCCGGTCAGGCGCCGATCTCCTGCACGAGGCTCTTCGGCCGGAGGTCCGTCCAGTGCTCCTCGACGTACGCGAGGCACTCCTGGCGGGTGGCCTCGCCGTGCACGCGGGTCCAGCCGCCGGGCACCTCGGCGAAGGTCGGCCAGAGGGAGTGCTGGCCCTCTTCGTTGACCAGCACGAAAAAGGAACCGTCCTCGTTGTCGAACGGGTTGCTCATCGTTGTGTCCTCTCGGAGTCCGGCCGCGGCCGGAGCTTCTCGGCGACGATGGCCCCAATCTGGGCCAACGCGGCGGGTTGCACCATGTCGTAGTGGTTGGACGGGATCTCGTGCGGCTCGACGGTCCCGGTGGTGAAGTCTGCCCAGGCGGTCGTCGCCACCGGCACGGGCAGGTGTTCCGGACGGTCCACTGTGGCCACGAAGAGCAGGATGTCGCCCGCGAAGGGCGACGCGGTGTGACGCGGCCCGATCTCCCAGAGGTTGCGCATGACCGCTTCGAGGCGCGACCGGGCGCCCGCTCCCCTGACCAGTTGGCCCGCGAGTTCCAGGTCCTGCTCGTTGCGCTTGCGCAGCGCCTCCTCCTCGCTCGCGGCGCCGGTGGTCTTCCGTCCCATGTAGACGGGGTAGGCGTCGAGCAGCGCCAGCAGTCCGACCTCCTCACCCTCCGCCTCGAGCGACGACGCGATGACCTGGGCGATGCGCCCACCGAGGGACCAGCCCAGGAGGTGGTACGGCCCGGCAGGCTGCACGGCGCGGATCTGCGCGAGGTAGTCGGCGGCCATCTCCTCGACGCTGCCCGGCAGCGGTTCGGTGCGGGCCAGTCCGCGCGCCTGCACGCCGTACACCGGCTGCCCCGGCGGAAGGTAGCGCAGCAGCGGCTCGTAGTTCCAGCTCAGTCCACCGCTCGCGTGGACGCAGAACAGCGGCGGTCGGTCGCCCTCGACGCGCAGCGGCAGCAGGACCTCGTAGTCGCCCGTCCTCACCGAGGCGCTCGACCGCCGCCGCTCGCCCACGACGACCAGTTCCTTGGCGGAGGTCTTCCTGGCGAGCAGACCCGTGCGCAGCATCCGGTGCCCCGGAGTCCCGAACGGGCAGGGCACGGTCGCACCGGCCGCGTCCACCGCCTGGCCGGTGACGTAGAGGTCGCCGACGGCCCCCGGCGCGACGGGGCGCAGGCGGTCGTCGAGCAGGAGCGCGCCGAGCGGGCCCTTGGCGGCCAGGTCGGCGACCACCGGGGGCACGGCCCCGGACCACCGCGCGGGCGCGATGGGCGGACGACGGCGTTCGGCGTCGTCCAGGAAGACGTCGAGGTCGCTGATCCGCAGTCCGGGGTTCTCCGCGACCTGTTCCAGGACGCGGACCAGCCGCCGGGCCACCGACTCGGCCGTGTCCCGGTCGAACAGGTCGGCGGCGTAGCGGAGGGTGCCCTCGATGCCGTCCGGCTCGTCGTCGTCATCGAGGCGTTCGGCGAGCCGGAACGCGAGGTCCAGCTCGACGGCCTCGACCCCGCCGGGTTCGACCTCGGTGCGCAGGGCGGGCAGCTCCGTCGCGTCCCACGTGGCCAGGTCCTCCTCCAGCACCTGGAGCCCCACCTGGAACACGGGGTGCCGGGAGAGCGAGGCGGGCAGGTCCAGCAGCTCGGCGACCCGCTCGAACGGCACGTCCAGGTGCTCCCGCGCGGCCTGGGCCACCTCCTGAACCCTGGTGACGACCTCCAGGAACGTCGGGTCGTCCGACACGTCGGTGCGCAGGGCGACCGGCCGGGAGAACGGTCCGATCATCGGCTCCAGGTCGATCAGGTCCTCGTCGCGCGGCAGCGTCGTGCCGACCACCAGGTCGTGGCCCGACCCGACCGCGGCCAGGAGCATGACCAGCGCGGCGTGCACCGCCTGGAACGGGTCAGCGCCCGCGGGCTCCACCGCCGCCGCCAACCGGGCGTGCGGGCCCGCGTCCAGCCGCAGGTCGACCGCGTCGACCCGGCGCGACGGGACCGCGGGCCGCGGGCGGTCGAACGGCAGCACCGTCTCCGCGTCGACGCCCGCCAGGGTGTCCCGCCAGAAGACGACCTGCTCGTTGACGAGGCCGCCCTGCTCGCGCTCGTCCTCCAGCAGCCGCCGCTCCCAGAGCGCGTAGTCGGCGAACTGCAACGCCAGCGGCGCGCGTTCCGGGGCCCGGCCCTCACGCCGGGCGCCGTACGCGGCAGCCAGGTCGCGGAGGAACACGTCCGTCGAGTCGTCGTCGGCGAGGATCCGGTGCACCGCCAGGTGCAGCACGTGCTCCTTCTCCGAGAGCCGGAAGACGTCGCACCGCCACGGCACCTCGCGGGTGAGGTCGAACGTCCGCGCGCGGCGTTCGTCGAGCGCGCCGGGGAGGTCCTCCTCGGTGACCGGGATCGGCTCCACCTCGACCACCAGCGCGTCGTGGACGAGCTGGTGAACGCTCTGCGCGTCGCCGGGGAAGCTCGTGCGGAGGATCTCGTGCCGCGCCGCGACGTCGCCGAGCGCCGCCGCCAGCGCGGGCACGTCCAACCGGCCGGTCAGGCGCAGCGCGACCGAGACGTGCAGGCCCGCGGCCTCCTCACCGGACCCCGCAGACAGCCAGGCGCGGAGCTGGCGGGCGGTCAGGGGCAGCCGGTCCGGCCGCTCGACGGCCTCCAGCGCGGGGCGCGACTTCGCGGCGAGCACCCTGGCGACACCCGCGGGTGTCGGCGAGGAGAAGAGCTGCCGGATGGGCATGTCCACGCCGAGTTCCTCGCGGATGCGCGCGATGAGCCGCATGGCCAGCGCCGAACTGCCGCCGAGGTCGTGGAAGGCGTCGTCCACACCAACCCGGTCGACGCCGAGGATCTCGGAGAACAGCGAGCACAGGACCTTCTCGGTCTCGCTCACGGGCACGTCGCCCGACGCGCTGCCCGCGATGTCCGGCGCGGGCAGGGCCCGCCGGTCCACCTTGCCGTTGGGCGTGACGGGCAGGCCGGGCAGTGCGACGACCGCCAGGGGGACCATGTACGCGGGCAGGACCAGCGCCAGCCCGCGCCGGATCTCCTCCGGGCCCCCGTCGCCGCCGTCGGAGACGAAGTAGCCGATCAGGCGCTTCTCCCCCGGCTGGTCCTCCCGCACCAGCACGACCGCCTCGACCACACCGGGCTGGGCCGCCAGCGCGGCCTCCACCTCGCCCAGCTCCACCCGGTAGCCGCGGATCTTCACCTGCTCGTCGGTGCGCCCGAGGAACACCACCTCGCCGTCGCGGGTCCAGCGCGCCAGGTCGCCGGTGCGGTACATGCGCTCACCGGCGAGGAACGGGCACGCCACGAACCGGTCGGCCGTCAGGCCGGGGCTGTCGAGGTACCCGCGCGCCAGCCCGGTGCCCGCGATGTACAGCTCACCCGCCACGCCCGGCGGGACCGGTCGCAGGAAGGCGTCGAGGACGTAGACCCTGCGGTTCGCCATGGGGTGGCCGACCGGCAGCTCCCGGTCGACCACGTCACCGGGCTCGATCGGCAGCCACGTCGCGCACAGGGTGGTCTCGGTCGGTCCGTAGGTGTTGCGCACCCGCAGGCCGGGCTGGGCCCGGCGCAGGTTCTCCACGGACTGCGCGGGGACCACGTCACCGCCGGTCCCGATCTCGACCAGGCCCTCGAAGCACTCCGGAGACGTCTCCGCCAGCGCGCGGAAGGTGCCCGCGGTGAGGTGGACGGCGGTCGCGCCCCGGCGCACGGCCTGCCGCACGCCGTCCGCGTCCAGCACGCCCGGCTCGGTCAGCAGGACCCGGCCGCCCGTCACGAGCGGCACCCACATCGCGTAGAGCGAGGGGTCGAAGACGTGCGTCGCGTGCATCAGCACGCCGTCGTCGGGACCGATCTCCCAGCCGGCGTCACCCGCCAGGCCCGCCACGGCCCCGTGCGGGATCGCCACGCCCTTCGGGAGGCCGGTGGACCCCGACGTGTACATCACGTACGCCAGGTCGTCCGCGGACAGCCGGACCTCCGGGGCCGCGGCCGAGCACGCGTTGACGTCCGCGCGCGTCTGCGGCGCGTCGAGGACCAGGGCGTCCTCCGGCGCGACCCCGCTGGTGGCCTCGGCGCACAGGACGGTGGAGACCCCGGAGTCGTCGAGGATGAACGCGATCCGCTCGGCCGGGTACTCGACGTCCACCGGGACGTACGCGGCGCCCGCCTTCCAGATCGCCAGGAACGCGATCAGCAGGTCGGGCGACCTCTCCACGGCCACGCCGACGCGGTCGCCGCGGCCGACACCCCGCGCGGCGAGGTGGTGGGCCAGCCGGTTCGACGCCCGGTCGACCTCGGCGTAGGTCAGGTCGGCGCCCGCCGCGTCGGTGATCGCCACGGCGTCCGGCGCGGCGGCCACCCGGTCGGCGAACATCCCGACGACGGACTCCCCCGGCACCGGGGCCGCGGTCGCGTTGAACTCGTCCACGACCAGGGCGCGCTCGGCCTCGCTGACCAGGGTCAGGCGGCCGACGAGGACGTCCGGCTCGGCGACCAGCCGCTCCAGGACGCGGGCCAGCGCGCCGACGACCGAGTCGGCCGCCTGCCGGTCGAAGAGGCCGCGGTCGTGGTCGAGGATCAGCGGCATCCGCTCGCCGGGACCGGTGATCAGGGTGAGCGGGTAGTGCGAGGAGTTGCGCCCCCGCTTCACCGGGATCAGGGTCAGGCCGCTGTCGCGCGCCTGGCCCAACCCCTTGCGGGGGAAGTTCTCGTAGATGACCAGCGTGTCGAAGACCGCTCCGGGGCCGACGACGGCCTGCACCTCCTGCAAACCGAGGTGCTGGTGGGCCATCAGCGCCGACTGGTCGCGCTGCACCTCGGCGAACAGGTCCAGCGCCCGCCGCCCGCCGTCGAGCCGGACGCGCACCGGCAGGGTGTTGAGGAGCTGGCCGACCATCGCCTCCACCCCGGCCAGGTCGGCGGGCCGCCCCGACGCGGTCGCGCCGAACACGACGTCGTCGCGGCCCGCGAGCTGCGACAGCACGACGGCCCACGCGCCCTGCACGACGGTGTTGAGCGTCAGGTCGTGGCCGCGCGCCAACCGGGCCAGGTCCTCCGTCAGCTCCTCGGTCAGCTCGACCACCACCGTGTCGATGTCCGGCACGCGGGTCGGGTCGGCCGGGGCGACCGTGGTGGGCGTGTCCAGGCCTGCCAGCTCCTCCCGCCAGGCCGCCCTGGCCACCTCCTTGTCCTGCCTGCCCAGCCACGCCAGGTAGTCCCGGTAGGACACGGTGGGCGGGAGCGCGGACGCATCGCCGCCCGCCGCGTAGATGGCGGCCAGCTCGCGGTGGATGATCGGCATCGACCAGCCGTCGGTGAGCACGTGGTGCAGGGTGTGCACGAGCCGGTGGCTCTCCGGGCCCAGCCGGACCAGGTGCAGCTTCATCAGCGGCGCCGCCTCGATGCGCAGCCGCTCGGCCACCTCGGCCGCCGCCAGCCGGTCCACCTCGCCGTCGGCGATGGCGGCGGGCAGCCCCGAGAGGTCCGTCTCGCGCCAGGGGATCTCGGCGTCCCGCGCGATGACCTGCACCATCTGCGCGCCGCTCACGTGCCGGAAGCAGGCCCGCAGCGCGGCGTGCCGGTCCACGAGCGCCTGCCACGACGCCCTGAGCCGCCCGGCGTCCAGCGGGCCGTCGATGCCGTAGACGGTCTGCACGGTGTAGGTGTCGGGCCCGTCGTGGTCGAGGGCCGTGTGGTAGAGCATCCCTTGCTGCAACGGCGAAAGAGGCCAGACGTCCTCCACGCTGGAGCGGCGCTTCGCGCGGGTGTCGTCAACGGTCACAATCTGCTCCTTACGGCGGTCATTCGCCGGCCAGTCCGGCCTCTAGTTGGTCCATCTGGTCAGCCGAGAGGGCGACGAGCGTGCCGTCCGGCTGCTCCGGCACCACGGCGGTCCCGCCCTCGGCGGGGATCTCCTGGACGATCACCGCCAGCCGTTCCGGCGTCTTCTCGTCGAACACCTGCCACGGGGTCAGCTCCAACCCCTTGCGGCGGGCGCGGGCCGACAACTGCATCGACGTGATCGAGTCGCCGCCGAGTTCGAAGAAGCTGTCGTCGGCGCCCACCCGGTCGAGGCCGAGCACGTCCGCGAACAGCTCGCACAGCGCCGCCTCCATGGCCGTGCGCGGGTCCCGCTTCGAGGTCATCCCGGCGAAGTCGGGTGCCTGCAACGCCCGGTGGTCGAGCTTGCCGTTCGGGGTGAGCGGCATCTGCTCCAGCGGGACGAACGCCGCGGGCATCATGTACTCCGGCAGCCGTTCGGCGGCCAGGTCGCGCAGCGCGGACGCCAGTGCGCCGCCCTCGGCCGGAGCGTCGGCCGACGGCACGACGTAGGCCACGAGCTGCTTGTCCCCCGGCCCGTCCCGGCGGACGCCGACCGCCACCTGGGCAGCCCACGGGTGCTCGGCGAGCACCGCCTCGATCTCGGCGGGCTCGACCCGGTACCCGCGCACCTTGACCTGCGCGTCGACCCGTCCGACGAAGACGAGCTGACCTTCACGGGTCCAGCGGAACCGGTCACCGGAGCGGTACATCCGCTCGCCGGGGGCGAACGGGCTGGCGACGAACCGCTCCGCCGTCAGGCCGGGGCGCCCGAGGTACCCGCGGGCGAGTCCGACGCCCGTGATGTACAGCTCGCCGGGCACCCCCGGCGGCACCGGTTGCAGGAAGGCGTCCAACACGTAGTGCCGCACGTTGTCGATCGGGCCGCCGAGCGGGACCACCTCGTGCCCCGGCGACAGCGGGAGGCTCATCGTCGAGCAGATGGTCGTCTCGGTCGGGCCGTAGGCGTTGATCATCCGACGGCCCGGCGACCAGCGGTCCACCAGCGCGGGTGGCAGCACCTCGCCGCCCGTCAGCACGGTCCGCAGGGTGTCCGGCAGGTCGTCCTCGACCGCCAGCACGCTCGGCGACACGGTCAGGTGGGTGATGCCCCACCTGCGCAGCGCGTCGCCCAGCGTCACCCTGGGCGGCATGCTCGCGGCGTCGGGCAGCACCAGGGTGCCGCCCGCGAACAGGGCCATGTACAGCTCGGAGACGATCGCGTCGAACCCGATCGCGGAGAGCTGGAGGACCCGCGAGGACGACGTCACGCCCATCCGCGCGATGTGCGCGCGAGCCAGGTTGCCGAGCCCGGAGTGGGTGACCACGACGCCCTTGGGCACACCGGTCGACCCCGACGTGTAGATCACGTAAGCCGCGTCGCGCGGCGCCACCGACGGCAGTTCCACCGTCGGATCGGCGTCCGGCAGCTCGTCGAGCACCAGCACCGTGCCGGTGAACCGCTCGGGCACGACCGCTCGGGTCGCCGCCGTGCACACCAGCACCTCCGGCTCCGAACTGGCCAGCATCAGCTCGATCCGCTCGGCCGGGTAGTCCGGGTCGACCGGCACGAACGTGCCACCGGCCACCGACACCCCGAGCAGGGTGACGGCCAGCTCGACCGACCGCCCCACCACCACCCCGACCCTGGTCTCCCGCCGCACGCCCAAGCCGACGAGCAGCCGCGCCAGCGCCTCCACCTCGTCCAGCAGCCCGCCGAACGACAGGGTCCGCGCCGCGTCCTCGACCGCGACCGCGTCCGGCGACTGCGCGACCTGCCTGCGCAGCAGCACCGGCACCGACTCCACCACGAGCGGCACGTCGGTCCGGTTCCACTCGTCCACGACCAGGCGGCGCTGCGCCGGACCGATCAGGCCGACCCGGCCGACCGGCGTCCGCGGCTCGGCCACCACCTGCTCCAGCGCGCGCAGGATCGCCGCGAGCATCTCCCCGGCCTCGGTCCGGTCGACCACGTCCGGCCGGTAGATGAACTCGCCGTGGACGGTGCCCGCCACGGACGCGCGCATGGACACCGGGTAGTGCCCGGTGTCGTTCGGGATCCCCGCCGGGCGCATGACGAGCGCGTCGGGGCCCTCGGTCATGGGCGGCGGGGGCGGGTAGTTCTCGAACACCACGATCGTGTCGAACGCCGCGCCGGGACCGGCGACCTGGTTGATCTCCGGCAGGCCGATGTGCTGGTGCGACATCAGCGCGATCTGCCGCCGCTGGAGGTCGGCCAGCATGTCGACGAACGGTTCGGCACCGGTCAGGCGAGCGCGGACCGGCAGCATGTTCATGAACAGGCCGACCGCGGACTCGACTCCGGGGATCTCGGGCGGGCGCCCGGCCACCGCGGCGCCGAAGACGACGTCCTCCCGCCCGGTCAGCCGGGCCAGGTGCAGTGCCCAGACCCCCTGGAAGAGCGTGTTCGCCGTCACGCCGTGGCGGCGGGTGAACTCCACCAGCCGCCTGCTCAGCTCGTCGTCGAGCTCGAACCCGACGCGCTCGGGTTCGAGCGGCGTGATGATCGAGTCCGGCGGCACGACGTGCGTCGCCTCCTCCAGCCCCGCGAGTTCGGCCCGCCACGCCTCCCTGGCGGCCGTCTTGTCCTGGCGGCCGATCCAGGCGAGGTAGTCGCGGTACGACGTCGCCGCGGGCAGCGTCCGGCCGTGACCACCGGCCTCGTACGCCGTCAGCACGTCGACGATGATGAGCGGCAGGGACCAGCCGTCGGCCGCGATGTGGTGCGACGTGAACGCCAGCAGGTGCCTGCGCTCGTCGACCCGCACCAGGTGCAGGCGCAGTTGCGGCGCCTTGGTCAGGTCGAACCGCTCGGCGTGCTCCTCCGCCGCGATGCGGTCGAACTCCGCCACCGCCTCGGCCTCCGGCAGGTGCGAGAGGTCGGTCTCCCGCCAGGTCGGCGCCGCCGCGCGGGTGATCGCCTGCACGGCCGTGCCGGACCCGAGCTGGTGGAAGCTCGCCCGCAGGGCGGGGTGCCGGTCGAGCAGGACCTGCCAGGACGCGCGGAAGCGCGCCACGTCCAGCGGACCGTCGAAGGCGAGCTTGCGCATCCCGGCGTAGACGTCCGGGCCGCGCTCGTCGGCGGCGTGGAACAGCAGGCCCTCCTGGAGCGGGGACAGCGGCCAGAGGTCGACCAGGCCCGGTACGGCGGCCTCGACCTCCTCGACGTCCCCCCGCGTGAGCGGGATGAGCGGGAAGTCCGACGGCGTGTACCCGCCCGCGCCCGCCTCGCCGACGTGCGCGGCGAGGCCGGTCAGCACGTCCAGCCACGCCGTCGCGAGCGACTCCGCCCCGGCTTCGTCGAGCACCCGTTCGGCCCACGTCAGGGTCAGGCTCAGCTCAGGCCCGTCGGCGGCGTCCAGCACGGCGACGTCGATCTCCACGAGGTGCCGCAACGCGGTGTCCTGCTCGGCCGCGCCGCCGATGGTCCCCAGCAACTGCCAGGGCCGCGCGTCCCCCTCGGACCGGGCCGAGAAGCGGCCAAGGTAGTTGAACCCGATCTCCGCCTTCGGCAGCGCCGCCAGCGCCTTCCCCGTCTCGGGGTTGAGGTGGCGCAGCACGCCGTAGCCGAGCCCGCCGTCGGGCACGGTCCGCACGTCCTCCTTGACGCCCATCAGCAGGCGGCCCGCGGCGGCGCCACCGGCGACCACCTCGGCCGTGTCGATCCCGCTCACGTCGAGCCGGAGCGGGTGGATGTCGGTGAACCAGCCGACCGTGCGCGACAGGTCCAGGTCGTCGAGGGGACGGCGGCCGTGCCCTTCGACGTCCACCACGACGGCCGTGCCGCCGCGCCAGCGGGCGACCGCGCCCGCCAGGGTCGCCAGCAGCACCTCGTGGACACCGCAGTGGAAGGCCGAGGTGGCCTTCTCGACGAGCACACCGGTCCGGTCGCGCGGCAGCGTCCAGGACCCGCGCCCGGCGGTGGCGACGGTGTCGCGCTCGGGGTCCAGCTCACCCAGCCGCGAGCGCGCCCCGTCGAGGACCTCCGTCCACGCCGCCAGTTCCGCGGTCCGGGCCGTCGCCTGGTCGACCAGCGTCCGCGCCCAGCGCCGGAACGGGACGTCCACCGGGTCGAGCGCCGGTTCCCGGCCCGCCGCCACGGCCTCGCACGCCACCTGGAGGTCCGGCAGCAGGATCCGCCACGACACGACGTCGACCAGGAGGTGGTGCGCCACCACCACGAGCCGTCCGACGCGGCCGGGTCCCGCGTCCACCCAGACCACCCGGATCATCACGCCCTCGGCGGGGTCGAGCCGGGCCGCCGCGTCGCGGGCGCAGCGGTCCGCGACCTCGTCCAGGTCATCGGCTCCCGCCTCGACCCGGTCGACCAGCTCCGCCGCGTCCACGGTTCCCCGGTCGGCCACGACCAGGCGGGGCTCCTCGCCCCCGGTCTCGACGATCCGGGCGCGCAGCAGGTCGTGCACGTCGACCACCGCGCCGAACCCGGCCGCCAGGACGTCCACCGCCAGGTCGTCGGGCGCGCCCGCGACCACCCACTGGGCCAGGGTCCCCCGCGTCATCGCGCGGGGATCGCGTTCGAGCAGCGCCCGCACGACCGGCGTCCACGGAACCTCGCCGACGCCGTCCGCGAGGTCGACCCGCGTCGGGCCGCCGCGCTCGGCGACCGCCGCGATCCCGGCGGGCGTCTTCTGCTCGAAGACCTGCTTGGCACCGAAGACGAAGTCCTCGCGGCGCGCGCGGGCGGCCAGCCGCATGGAGAGGATCGAGTCGCCGCCCAGCTCGAAGAAGCTGTCGTCGGCGCCGACCCGGTCCAGCCCGAGGATCTCGGCGAACAGGTCGCACAGCACCCGCTCGGTCTCGGTGCGCGGTTCACGTCCGGCGGGCCTCCCGGTGAACTCGGGGGCGGGCAGGGCCGCGCGGTCGATCTTCCCGTTGATGGTCAACGGGAAGACGGCCAGCACGACCACCACGGCGGGCACCATGAACTCCGGCAGCCGCGCCACGAGGTGCTCGCGGACGGCCTCGGGCCGCAGCCCCGGTTCCCCTTCCGCCGTCACGTACGCGATCAGCCGCTTCTCGCCGGGGCGGTCCTCCCGCGCCACGACGACCGCCTGCGCGACCTGCGGGACCCCGACCAGCGCGGCCTCGACCTCCCCCGGCTCGACCCGGTAGCCCCGGATCTTCACCTGGGAGTCGGCACGCCCGGCGAACAGCAGCTCGCCGTCGTCGGTCCAGCGCGCCAGGTCGCCAGTGCGGTACATCCGCTCGCCGGAGGCGAACGGGTTGGCCACGAACCGCTCGGAGGTCGGCGCACCGTCGCCGAGGTAGCCGTGCGCCAGACCGGCGCCCGCGATGTACAGCTCGCCGGTCACGTTCGGGGCCACCGGCTGGAGGAACGCGTCGAGCACGTACACCCGCCTGCCCGCCAGCGGCCTGCCGATCGGCAGGGTGTCGCCGGTCTCGGCCGACGGCTCGATGACGTGCCAGGTGGCGCAGAGGGTGATCTCGGTGGGGCCGTACAGCTCCCGGACCCGCACCTCCGGGCAGGCCCGGCGCAACCGCTCGACGGAGGCCAGCGGTACGGCGTCGCCGCCGGTCAGGATCTCGCGCAGCCCGCTGAAGGACTCCGGCGACTCCTCGGCGATCACCCGGAACGTCCCGGCCGTCAGGTGGACGGTGGTCACGCCGCCGTCGACCGCTTCCCGCAACCGCTGCGCGTCGACCGCACCCGGTGCCGCGACCACCACGCTCGCCCCGCTGACCAGCGGCACCCAGATCTCGACCAGCGACGCGTCGAAGGCGTGTGAGGCGTGCAGCAGCACGCGGTCGCCGGGGCCCTGCGACCAGCCGGGGTCGCCCGCCAGCGCCGCCACGCTGCCGTGCGGCACCGCGACGCCCTTCGGCACGCCGGTCGACCCGGACGTGTACATCACGTAGGCCACGTCGTGCGCCCCGACCGTGACGGCGGGCGCCTCGAACGACGGTCCCCCGACCACGACGACCGGCTCGACCCCGTCCGGCACCGCGCCGCGGGTCGCGTCCGCGCAGACCGCGACCGACGCGCCCGCGTCGGCCAGCATCCGCCCGATCCGCTCCGCGGGGTAGTCCACGTTCACCGGTACCTGCGCCGCCCCCGCCTTCCAGACGGCGAGCAGGGCGACGATCAGGTCCGCGCCGCGTTCCAGCACCACGCCGACGCGGTCACCGCGCCGCACGCCCACCGCGGCCAGGTGCCCGGCCAGCCGGTCCGACTCCCGGTCCAGGGCGGCGTAGGACAGGGCGCGGTCCCCGTCCACGACCGCCACCGCGTCCGGCGAGGCGGCGGCCCGCCGCCGGAACAGCTCCACCACCGACGGTCCGCCGTGCGCCTCGCCGGTCGAGTTCCAGTGCTCGACCACGGACGCGCGCGCCGGTCCGCTCGTCACGGCGAGGCGGCCGACCGGCAGCGAGGGCGCGGCCACCACCTGTTCCACGACGAGCACGACCTGCCTGGCGACCTCGGCGGCCATCTCCCGGTCGATCCGGTCGGGCCGGTACGACACGGTGATCCGCAGGCGGTCCCCGGGGCTGACGTTCATCGTCAGCGGGTAGCTGGTACCGGTGCGGGTGACGACCGAGCTGATCGCGACACCACCGTCGTCGCCGAGACCGGCGGCGGTGTGCGGGTAGTTCTCGATCATCACGATCGTGTCGAAGACCGAGCCCGTCCCCGCCGCCTTCTGGATCTCCGACAGCCCCACGTGCTGGTGCTCGGCGAGTTCGAGCTGACGCCCTTGCAGGTCCTGGAGCAGCTCCAGCACCGGTTGACCGCCGTCGAGCCGCACGCGGACGGGGACGGTGTTGATGAACATCCCGACCACCCGCTCGACGTCCGGCACGTCCGCCGGGCGCCCGGACACCACCGTGCCGAACACCACGTCGGTCCGGCCCGCCAACCGCGCCAGCACGAGCGCCCACGCGGCCTGGAGGATCGTGCTCAGCGTCAGGCCGTGGCCGCGGGCGAAGTCGGTGAGCGCCCGCGTCGCCTCCCTGGACAGCGGTTCGGAGTGGTTGTCCGGCATCACCATCGTCTTGCCCGCGTCGGCGTCCACCACGGTCGGCTCGTCCGACCCGGCGAGCGCGGACCGCCACGCCGAGCGCGTCGCCTCCCCGTCCTGGCGGCCCAGCCAGGCGAGGTAGTCCTTGTAGGACGGTGCCGTCGACGGGCCCCGCCCACCCGCGTAGGCGGTCGACACCTCACCCAGGATCAGCGGGGTCGACCAACCGTCCAGGACGACGTGGTGCGACGTCAGCACGAGCCGGTGCCGGTCCGCGCCGAGGCGGATCAGCAGCAGCCGGAGCAGCGGCGCCCTGGTGACGTCGAACCGCTCGGCTTGGTCGTCCGCGAGGAGCCGTTCGACTTCGGCGTCCGCCTCCGCCCCGTCGAGGTGCGCCAGGTCCTCCACCCGCCACGGGACGTGCGCCCCGCTCGCGACGACCTGCACCGTCCGGCCGGACCCGAGCTGGTGGAAGCTCGCCCGGAGGGAGTCGTGCCGGGCGACCACCCGGTCCCACGCCGCGTGCAGCCGCCGCGCGTCGAGCGGCCCGTCGAGGTCCAGGATCCGCTGGCTCTGGTACACGTCGACGCCGCCCTCGTCGAAGGCCCGCTCGAAGAGCATGCCTTCCTGGAGCGGGGACAGCGGCCAGACGTCGGCCAGTCCCGGCACGGCGGCCGTCAGCTCGGCCACGTCCCGGCCCGTCAGGTCGACGAGGTCGAAGTCGGACGGGGTGTGCCCGCCCGCGCCGGGGTCGTCGGCCAGGGCCGCGAGGCCGGTCAGCACCTCCAGCCAGGCCTCGCCGAGCCGTTCCACCGCGGCCGGGTCGACGTCCCTGCTGTCGATGACCAGCACCAGCCGTGGGCCGTCCTCGGTGTCCCTGACCTCCGCGCCGATCTCCACGGCGTGGGGCAGGACCGCGTCCGGGTCGCTGCCCACCGGCCCCCCGACCGCCTGCTGCCACGGGGTGTCGTCGACGGCGAGGCCCGCCCGGCCGAGGTAGTTGAAGCCGATCCGCGCGGACGGCAGCGCGGCCAGCCTGGCCCCGGTGTCGGGGTTCAGGTGGCGCAGCAGCCCGTAGCCGAGGCCGTCGCCGGGGACGGCGCGGACCTGTTCCTTCACGGTCTTCAACAGGTGTCCGGCCGCCGCGGTCCCGGCCGTGAGGTCGACGCCCGAGACGTCGAGGCGGACCGGGTGGACGCTGGTGAACCAGCCCACCGTGCGCAGCAGGTCCTCGCCGTCGGCGGCGTGGCGGCCGTGGCCCTCCACGTCGACCAGGACGCCCGCGTCGGCACCGCTCCCGCGCGCCAGCGCGCCCGCGAGGCCCGCCAGCAGGACTTCCTGGAGCCCGCAGTGGAACGCGCCCGGCAGGTGCGCCACCAGTCCGCGCGCGGCCGGTCCGGACAGGGTCGCGGACCACGAGTGCGACTGCCCGGCCCGCTGGTCGAACGAGGGGTTCGGACCGTCCAGGACGGCGACCCAGTGGTCGATCTCGGCGACCGCGCCCGCGCTGAACGCCTGCTCGGTCAGCCGCCGCGCCCACTGCCGGTACGACGTCGTCACGGGTTCGAGGACCGGGGTCCCGCCCGCGAGCACCTCGTCGTAGGCCGCCCGCAGGTCCGGCAGCAGGATCCCCCAGGAGACCGCGTCGACCGACAGGTGGTGCGCCACCAGCGCCAACCGGCCCCGCTCGTCGGGTCCGGCGTCGACCCACACGGCCCGCACCACGGTTCCCGCCGCCGGGTCGAGCCCGGCCGCCGCTGTCCTGACCTGCTGGTGGGCGAACTCGTCGAGGTCCGCCGTCCCGGCGGCCACCCGCGTGACCAGGCCCGCCGCGTCCACCGCTCCGCGCTCGGCCACGATCAGCCGCCCGTCGGGCTCCACCCGCGCCCGCAGCAGGTCGTGAGCGTCGAGCACCGCTCGCAGTGCCCGCACCAGCGCGTCCGGGTCCAGGTCCGCCGGGGTGACGACGACCCTCGCCTGCGCGAAGCCGGGGCGCACCGCCTCGTCACCGATGGCGCGCATCACCGGCGTCCACGGGATCTCGCCGACCCCGGTGTCCACTGTGGAGCGTCGAGCGGGCCGGGCCTGGTCGGCCAGCGCCGCCAGCCGTCCGGGGCTCCGGTGCTCGAACACCTGCCGCGGGGTCAGGGCGAGACCTTCACGGCGCGCGCGGGCGGCCACCTGCATCGAGGAGATCGAGTCCCCGCCCAGTTCGAAGAAGCTGTCGTCCGCCCCGACCCGGTCCAGGCCGAGGACTTCGGCGAACACGCCGCACAGGACGCGCTCGGCCTCGGTGGCGGGCTCCCGACCCACCGCCTTCGCCGCGAAGTCCGGTTCGGGCAGCGCCCGCCGGTCCACCTTCCCGTTGACCGTCAGCGGCAGCTCGTCCAGCACCAGCACCACCGACGGGACCATGAACTCCGGCAGCGCCTCGGCGAGCAGCTCGCGCAGCCGCGCCGGGTCGACGTGGTGGCCGGCTTCGGCGACCACGTAACCGATCAGGTGCTCGCCGCGCGGCGTCACCACGGCCTGGCCCACACCGGGGAGACCACCGAGGACCACCTCGACCTCGCCGGGCTCCACCCGGTACCCGCGGATCTTCACCTGGTCGTCGGCCCGCCCGGCGAACGCCAGCGCGCCCCCGTCCGTCCAGCGCGCCAGGTCGCCCGTGCGGTACATCCGCTCGCCGGGCGCGAAGGGGTCGGCGACGAACCGCTCCGCCGTCAACGCCGACCGGCCCAGGTAGCCCCGCGCCACACCGGCTCCGGCGACGTACAGCTCACCCGCCACACCGGCGGGCACCGGCCGCAGGAACGCGTCGAGGACGTAGGCGCGGCGCCCGGCGAGCGGACGCCCGATCGGCAGCACCGACCCCGTCGCGTCGCCGGGTTCGAGCAGCCACCAGGTCGCGCACAGCGTGGCCTCCGTCGGGCCGTAGAGGTGCCGCACCCGCACGTCCGGGCACGTCCGCCGCACCCGCTCCACGGCGGCCAGCGGCACCGCGTCACCACCGGTCAGCACCTCGCGCAGACCGGCGACGGACTCCGGCGACTCCTCGGCCAGCACCCGGAAGGCCCCGGCGGTCAGGTGGGCGGCCGTGACACCGGCCGCCACGTACCCGGCCAGCGCAGCGCCGTCGACCGCACCCGACCCGGCCAGCACCACCCGCGCGCCGAACAGCAGCGGCACCCACATCTCGAACAGCGAGATGTCGAACGCGTGCGAGGCGTGCATCAGCACGGCGTCGTCGGGGCCCACCCCCCAGCCCGGCTCGCCGACCAGCGCCGCGACGTTGCCGTGCGACACCGCGACGCCCTTCGGCGTCCCCGTCGAACCCGACGTGTACATCACGTAGGCCAGGTCGTCGGCCCGCGCGCCCACCGACAGGCGGGCGCACTCCGCCACCGCCCGCCGCGTCTCCTGGTCGTCGATGACGATCGGGTCGAGCCCGCCGTCCAGCACGGCGTCGCGCCACGCCTTCGCGCACACCACCGCCGCGGGCTCGGCGTCCGCCAGCATGAACTTCACCCGGTCCACCGGGTAGGCGGGGTCGACCGGCACGAACGCCGCGCCCGCCCGCCACACCGCGAGCAGCGTCGCGATCAGGTCGGGCGACCGGTCCATCACCACGGCCACCCGGTCACCCGGCCGAACGCCGTGACCGCTCAGGTGGCCCGCCAGCCGCTCGGCGTGCTCCGCCAGCTCCCCGTACGACATCGCCCGGTCGCCGTCGACCAGCGCCACCGCGTCGGGGCGCCGCTCCACCTGGCGGCCGAACAGGTCCGGGGCCAGCAGGCCCGGCGCCGCCGTGGGCGACGCGCCCCAGTCGTCCACCACCAGCGCGCGCTCGGCCGCGGTCGTCACCTCGACCTGGGCCACCGTGGTCCCGCCCGCGACCGTCAGCAGGCGCAGCACCTCGCCGAACCGCCCGAGGACACCGCGCGCGGTGTCCTCGTCGAAGTGGTCCGGCAGGTAGTCGAGCTTGAAGAGCATCGACTCGCGCGGGACGGCGACCAGCGTCAGCGGGTAGTGGGCGGCCACCCGGCCCTGGTTGATCCGGATGCCGAAGGGCCGCGCGGAGCCCGGTTCGCCCGGCCCGTGGTGGAAGCCCTCGAAGACGATCAGCGTGTCGAAGACGGCGCCGGGGCCGACCTCCTGCTGGATGTCCGCCAACCCCACGTACTGGTCGGGGATGAGCGCCGACTGCCGCTTCTGCAACTCCGTGAGCAGGTCGAGGACCGGCGTCGAGCCGTGCAGCGGGACGCGCACGGGGACGGTGTTGAGGAACAGCCCGACCATGCCCTCCACGCCGGGCAGGTCCGGCGGGCGGGCCGAGACCACGGCCCCGAACACCACGTCGGTCCGGCGGGCGAGCTGCGCCAGCACCAGCGCCCACGCGCCCTGCACCACCGTGTTCAGCGTCAGCCCGTGGCCGCGGGCCAGCTCGTTCAGCGATCGGGTGAGGTCCTCCGGCAGCTCGACCTCGACGCTCTCCGGCACCGACGCCGCCCGCCCCGGATCGGCGGGCGCGACCAGCGTCGGCTCGTCGACACCGCGCAGCTCCGCCGCCCACGTCGACAGCGACCTCGCCTTGTCCTGCCGGTCCAGCCACGCGAGGTAGTCCCGGTACGACGTCACCTCCGGCAGGCCGCCACCGCCCGCGTACAGCTTCGACAGCTCGTCGACCATGAGGGGCAGCGACCAGCCGTCCACGATCGTGTGGTGGCAGGTCAGCACCAGGCGGTGCGCGTCGTCGCCGAGGCGGATCAGGGTCAGCCGCAGCAGCGGTGCCTGGGCGAGGTCGAACCGGGTCGTCCGGTCCTCCTCGGCCAGCTCGCGCACGGCGTCATCGGGGTCGTCCAGGTGGGAGAGGTCGACGACCCGCCACGGCAGCCGCACCTGCCTGGGGATGATCTGCACCGTCTCGCCGGACCTGCGCTGCCGGAAGCAGGCCCGGAGCGGGGCGTGCCGGGCCAGCAGCGCCTCCCACGCCGCGCGCAGCCCGTCCGCGTCCACCGGCCCGTCCAGGTCCAGGATCCAGTGGCCGACGTAGACGTCGTGCCCCTCGCCGTCGTACACCGCGTGGAAGAGCAACCCCGCTTGCAGTGGCGACAGCGGCCAGATATCCTCGATCCGCGACTGAGCCATCAATATCTCCCTTTGATCAGCGAAGGGCTAGAAGTTCGTCGTCAGACTCAGCCTTGAATTCCTCGGTCTCATCCCGGACCGAGTCGAAGCGGCCGAAGTCGATCACGGTATGTCCCCCGCGGAAGAATCTTCCGCCGACGGGCCTGCCCGAACAACATGTCCAATACCCCGACCGCACGCACACCGCGGGACCCTCTTGTCGGGTCCGTGACGAATACCGAATTCGGTGGACGTCGTCCTCGAATTCAGGTATTCGTCACGAACCGCGACCGTGAACCACGAAATCATTCGGTGACCGAGCGGATCACCCGGCGTCGAACTCGTCCTCGAATTCGTCGATCTCGTCCTGGCCGAGGTCGAGCAGGGCGACACCGGTCGCCGCGGACTCCCCCGCGGCGGCACCGTTCGCCCCCCGTTCGACGACCAGCGCGATCCCCGCGGGCGTCCGGTGCTCGAACACCTCCCGCGCGCCGAAGGCGATGCCGTCGCGGTGGGCCCGCGCCGCCAGTTGCATCGACAGCAGCGAGTCGCCACCCAGTTGGAAGAAGCTGTCGTCCGCGCCGACCCGCTCCAGGCCGAGCACCTCGGCGAACAGCGCGCACAACGCCTGCTCGACCTCCGTGACGGGCTCCCGGCCCGACACGAGCCCCCCGAAGTCGGGGTCCGGCAGCGCCGCCCGGTCGATCTTCCCGTTCGGCGTCACCGGCAGGGCGTGCAGCACCACCACCGCCGCGGGCACCAGGTACTCCGGCAGCACCGCCGCGACCTGCTCGCGCAGCCGGGCCGGATCGAGGTCGGCGTCGGACACCGCGTAGCCGATCAGCCGTCCGTCGCGGACCACCACCACCGCCTGGTCGACGCCCGGCAGACCGGCCAGCACCGCCTCCAGCTCACCCGGCTCCACCCGGAAGCCGCGGACCTTGACCTGGCTGTCGGCCCGCCCGACGAACACCAGCTCACCGGCACCGGTCCAGTGCACGACGTCCCCGGTGCGGTACATCCGCTCACCCCGGACGAACGGGTCGGCGACGAACCGCTCCGACGTCAGGGGCGGACGACCCAGGTAGCCGTGGGAGATCCCGGCGCCCGCCAGGTACAGCTCCCCCGGCACGCCCGGCGGCAGCGGGCGCAGGAAGTCGTCCAGCACGTACAGCCGCCGCTCGGCCAGCGGCCCGCCGATCGGCAGGACCGGCCCCACGTGCTCGCCGGGCTCGATCATCGACCACGCCACGCACACCGTGTTCTCCGTCGGGCCGTAGATCTGCCCGACGCGCAGCCTCGGGCACGCCCGCCGCACCCGCTCCACCACCTCGGGCGTCACGACGTCGCCGCCCGTCCACACCTCGCGCAGCCCCGCGAACGACTCCGGCGACTCCTGCGCCAGCGCCCGGAACTGCCCCGCCATGAACATCGCCGAGGTGACACCGCCCGCCACGTGCGCGGCGAGCCGTTCCGCGTCGACCACGCCCGGCTCGGCGATCACCAGCCGCGCACCCGACACCAGCGACACCCACACGTCGTACACCGACGCGTCGAAGGTGTGCGGGGCGTGCACCAGCACCGTGTCGCCGGGTCCGAGGCCCCAGCCCGGATCGCCCACCAGCACCGCGGCGGCCCCGTGCGGGACCAGCACGCCCTTCGGCGTCCCGGTCGACCCGGACGTGTACATCACGTACGCCAGGTCGTCGGCCCCGATCGGGACCCGTGGAGCCACGCCCTCGACCGCCTCGTCGAGGACGATCCGCTCCCGGTCCTCGGGCACGACGTCCGAGGTCACGGCCGAGCACACGACCGCCGCGACCGCGGAGTCGGCCAGCATGAACGCCACCCGGTCCGCCGGGTAGTCCGGCGAGACCGGCACGAACGCCGCCCCCGCCCGCCACACCCCGAGCCAGGCCACCAGCACCTCGACCGAGCGCTCCAGCACCACCCCGACGCGGTCGCCGCGCCGCACGCCCCGAGCGGCCAGCGCTCCCGCGAGCCTGCCCGCCCACTCGTCCAGCTCCGCGTACGACCAGACCCGGTCACCGGCGACCACGGCCGTCGCGTCGGGCCTCGCCTCCACCTGGCGGCGGAACAGGTCCAACGGGGACGCGGCCGCTTCGCCGGTCCCGCTCCGCCGGTCGACCACCGGACCGCGTTCGACGTCGCCGAAGACGTCCAGGCGGCCCACCGCCACGCGCGGATCCGCGATCATCCCCTCCAGCACGCGGACGAGCCCGCGGTGGACCTCCCGCGCGAGGACGGGGTCGACCACGTCCGCCTGGTACTGGAGGTCGGTCCCGAGCCTCTCGCCCGGCATGACCACCAGGCTGATCGCGTACGGCGTCGCCTGGTGGTACTCCCTCAGGGTCAGGCCGAGCCCGCCGGTGGCGGCCGATCCCGGCGCCGGGTCGGCGTAGTTCTCGAACGCGACGACCGTGTCGAAGTTCGCCCCGCCGAGCTTCTGGATCTCCGGCAGCCCCAGGTGGTGGTGCGAGATCAGCGCGGACTGCCGCTCCTGCACCTCCGCCAGCACGTCGAGGATCGGCGTCGAGCCGTCCAGCCGCACCCGCACGGGCACGGTGCCGATGAACAGCCCCACGGTCTGCTCCGCGCCGGGCAGTTCCGCCGGACGGCCCGAGACGACCGCGCCGAACACCACGTCACGGCGGCGCGCCAGCCGGGCCAGCACCACCGCCCACGCCCCCTGCACCAGCGTGTTCAGCGTCAACCCGTGGCGGCGGGCGAAGTCGACCAGCGCGGAGGTGAACTCCGGCGAGTGGTGGACCAGCTCCCGCGCGGGCAGCCCCGCGGCCGTCGTCTGCCGTTCGGGCAGGCCGAGCGCCGACCCGTCGGCGCCCGCCAGCTCCGCGCGCCAGGCGGCGCGCGCGGCCTCCTTGTCCTGCCGGTCCAGCCAGGCCAGGTACGCCCCGTAGGAGCCCGCGGGCCGCAGCCCGGAGGCGACGCCACCGGCCGCGTAGACCCGGAGGAGGTCGGCCTCGATGATCGCCCGCGACCACCCGTCCATGACCAGGTGGTGGCCCGTCGTCACCAGGCAGTGCCGCTCCGGGCCGAGCCGGACCAGCGCCAGCCGCAGCAGCGGGGGCCTCGCCAGGTCGAACCTCCTGGCGCGCTCCCCCTCCGCGATCGAGCCGACCTCGGCGAGCGCCTCCGCCTCGGTCAGGTGGGACAGGTCGAACTCGGCCCACGGGAGCTTGGCCTCGCGGAAGACGAGCTGGACCGGCGCGCCGGACTTCCGCCGGTGGAAGCACGCGCGGAGCGCCGCGTGCCGGTCGAGGACGATCTCCCACGACGCCCGGAACCGCTCCGCGTCCAGGGGCCCGTCGACGAACTGCGTCTGCTGGATGACCTGGACGTCGGGAGCGTCGTCGTCCAACGAGGCGTGGTAGAGCATCCCCTCCTGCATCGGTGACAGCGGCCAGACTTCCGCGAGCGCCGACGCGGAGGGCGTGGTCGAAGAATTCACGATAACTACCCCTCGCTGAGTTCCACTGCAATCGCCTCGAAGCCCTCGATCTCATCCTGGTCCAGGTCGAGGAGGGAGAAATCGGACGCGGTGTGCCCGCCCGCGGCGGGATCGTCAGCCTGACGGGCCAGTCCGGACAGCACGTCCACCAATTCCCGGACCAGCTTTTCGACCTCGGCCTCGTCGAACAGGTCTCCCGACCATTCCACCATGAGCGTCATTTCCGGACCATCAAACAAATCCTGGACGATCGCGTTCACGTCCAGTCCGTGCGGCAGACGCGTCGTCGAATCCATCGAGCCGCCGATGTCCCCGATCTGCTGCCACGCCCGCGCGCCATTCCGGTCGGCGGCGGGGAACCGGCCCATGTAGTTGAACCCGATCCGCGGGGAAGGCAATTCCGCCAGCACCGGCCAGGTCGCGCCGTTGAGGTAGCGCAGCAGCCCGTAGCCGAGCCCGTCGCCGGGCACCGCCCGCGACTGCTCCTTGACCACCTTCAGCAGCGTCCCGGCCTCCTGGCCGCCCGCCAGCACACCGGCCAGGTCGATCCCGGCCACGTCCAGCCGCACCGGGTGCGTGCTGGTGAACCAGCCCACCGTCCTGGACAGGTCCATCCCGTCGACGGGGTGGCGGCCGTGGCCCTCGACGTCGACCAGCACCGCGTCCCCACCGCGCCACCGGGCCACCGCTCCCGCCAGCCCGGCCAGCAGGACCTCGTGCACCCCGCAGTGGAACACCGCCGGAGCCCGCCCGACCAGCACCGCCGTCTCGGCTCCCGGCACCACCCACGACCGCGACCGCACGCCACCACCGGCGGCCCGCTCCGGCCGCTCCCCCCGGCCGACGACCGCCTTCCACGCCTCCAGCTCCCCGACCCGCTCGGCGGAGACCGCCCACTCGGCCAGCAGGCCCGCCCAGCGCCGGAACGACACCCCCACCGGGTCCAGCACCGGGTCCCGTCCCGCGACGACCGCCTCGCACGCCACCCGCAGGTCCGCCAGCACGATCCGCCAGGACACTCCATCGACCACCAGGTGGTGCGCCGCCACGACCAGCCGCCCCACCCGGTCCGGCCCGGCGTCGACCCACACCGCCCGCACCACCACGCCGGTCGCCGGGTCCAGCCCGCTCACGGCGTCGCGCGCCGCGACGGCCGCGGCCTGGTCCACCGAGCCGCCGTCGAGCCCCACGCGCGTCACCAACCCGGCCGCGTCGACCGAACCGCGCTCACCCACCACCAGGCGCAGGCCGCTCTCACCGCCGATGGCCCGCGCGCGCAGCACGTCGTGCGTGTCCACCACCGCCGCCAACCCGGCGACGAGTGCCTTCTCCGTCAGGTCCGGGGGCGCGCCCACCACCATCCACTGCGCGAAGCCCGGCGCCGCGACACCCTCACCGAACATCCGCATCACCGGCGTCAGCGCGACGTCACCCACGCCGTCGGCCACGGCGGGGTGATCACGGTGCGGCGCCGGCGTCGCCACCGCCAACTGCGCGAGCCGCTCGGGGGTCCGGTGCTCGAACACCTGCCGCGGCGTCAGCGAGAGCCCGTCGCGCCGGACGCGGGCGGCCACCTGCATCGACGAGATCGAGTCCCCGCCCAGCTCGAAGAAGCTGTCCTCCACCCCGACCCGGTCGAGACCGAGCACCTCGGCGAACACGCCGCACAGGATCCGCTCGGCCTCGGTGGCGGGCTCCCGGCCCGCCGACTTCGAGGAGAAGTCCGGTTCGGGCAGCGCGGCCCGGTCGATCTTCCCGTGCGGCGTGAGCGGCAGGACGTCCAGCGCCATCACCGCCGCGGGCACCATGTAGAGCGGCAGCTTCGCCGCGAGGTCGTCCCGCAGCGCCCGCGGGTCGACGTCACCCGGCGACACGTACGCGACCAGTCGGCCCTCGCGGACGGTGACCGTGGCCTGGGTGACCCGCGGGTGGCTCGCCAGCGCGAACTCGACCTCGCGGGGTTCGACCCGGAAGCCGCGGATCTTGACCTGGTCGTCGGCGCGCCCGGCGGACACCAGCTCGCCCCGGTCGGTCCGGTACGCCAGGTCGCCCGTCCGGTACATCCGCTCACCGGGGACGAACGGGTCGGCGACGAACCGCTCCGCCGTCAGCGCCGACCGGCCGAGGTAGCCGCGGGCCACCCCGATGCCCGCCAGGTACAGCTCACCGGTGATCCCCTGCGGCAGCGGGCGCAGGAACGAGTCCAGCAGGTAGCCGCGGACCCCCGCGACCGGCTTCCCGAACGGGATCACCTCGCCGAACGGCTCCAGCGGCATGCTCATGGTCGCGCAGATCGTGGTCTCGGTCGGCCCGTAGGCGTTGATCATCCGGCGGGTGGCCGACAGGCGGTCCACCAGTGCGGGCGGGCAGAGTTCCCCCGCCGCCACCACCGTCTGCACCCGGTCGGGCAGCACGTCGACCGTGGCGAGCACCGACGGCGGGGCCTTGACGTGCGTGACGTCCCACCGCTCCAGGGTCTCGGACAGCGTCGCCTGCGGCGGCAGGTCCTGGTCCGGCGGCATCACCAGCGTCGCCCCGGACAGCAGGGCCATCATCACCTCGGACACGATGGTGTCGAAGCCGAGCGCCGCGAACTGGAGGACCCGCGAGGTCGGCGACACGCCGAACCGGTCGATGTGCGCCAGCGCCAGGTTGCCCAGGCCCGAGTAGGTGACGACGACCCCCTTCGGGGTTCCCGTCGACCCCGACGTGTAGATCACGTACGCCGCGTCGCGCGAGCCCAGGCGCGGCAGTTCCGCGCCCCGGTCCTCCGGCAGGTCGACCTCGTCGATCACGACCAGCCGGTCGGCGAACTCCGCGGGCACGGCGTCCCGCGTCCCGCTCCCGCACACGACCAGCATCGGGTCCGCGCTGCCGAAGATCCACTTCACCCGCTCGGCCGGGTACGCCGGGTCCACCGGCACGAACACACCGCCCGCCAGCGACACCCCCAGCACCCCGATCAGCCACCACGCGGACCGGCCCACCACCAGGCCGACGGGGCTCTCCCGCTCGACCCCGCGAGCGCGCACCAGTGCCGCGAACCTCACGGCCCGGTCCCACAGCTCCCCGTACGTCAGCTCACCGCCGCCGTCCACGACCGCCACGTCGTCCGGCCGCTCCGCCGCCACCCGCCCGATCAGCACGGGCAGCGGCTCGCCCGACAGCAGCGCGGGCTCACCGAGGCTCACCGAGGCGCTACCCACGCCGGTCCGCCCGACCAGGCGGGCCGGATCGGCGGTCACCGCGTCGAGGGCGGAGACGAACCAGTCCAGGACCGAGTCGGCGACGGCCCGGTCGACCTGCGCGCACCAGTAGGAGAGCTGGATCCTGAACCGCTCGCCGGGGATCACGCCGATGGTCAGCGGGTAGTGCGTCCCCTCGGTCGTGCCCAGGTAGGCGAACCGGTCGGCGAAGTCCCGCGGGTAGTTCTCGAACACCAGCAGCGTGTCGAACACCGCGCCCGGACCGGCCGCCTTCTGCACCTCCCGCAGCCCCAGGTGCTGGTGCGGCATCAGCGCCACCTGCCTGCGCTGGAGGTCGGTGAGCAGGTCGAGGACCGACTGCTCGCCGTCCAGCGGCACCCGGACCGGCACCGTGTTCATCATCAGCCCCGGCATCGACTCCACGCCCCGCAGCTCCGCGGGCCGGAGGGCGACCGTGGTGCCGAACACCACGTCGTTCCGCCGCACGAGCCGCGCCAGCACCAGCGCCCACGCGCCCTGCACCACCGTGTTCAGCGTCAGCCCGTGCTCGCGGGCGAAGTCGACCAGCCTGGCGCGCAGCTCCGGCGACAGGTGGGTGACGCGGTAGTCGTAGTCCGTCCCGGAGTCCGCCTTCGCGATCAGGGCGGGCCCGTCGATGCCAGACAGCTCCGCCCGCCAGGCCGCGCGGGCCGCGTCCTGGTCCTGCCTGCCGAGCCAGGCCAGGTAGTCGCGGTAGGAGGCTCCGGTGCGGTCCGGGAACCGCCCACCGGCCGCGTACGCCTCGGACACCTCGTTGAGGATCACCGCCACCGACCAGCCGTCGGTCAGGATGTGGTGGTTGACGACCAGCAGGCGGTGCCGGTCCTCGGCGAGCCGGACCAGCACCAGCCGGAACAGCGGCGCACGGGCGAGGTCGAACCGCTCCCGCTGCTCCGCCGCGGCCACGGCCTCGACGGCCGCCTCGACGTCGGCGGCGCCCGTCAGGTCCACCTCGCGCCACGGCAGGGCGACGTGCCCCGCGACGGCCTGCACGGTCTTGCCCGACGCGAGCCGGTGGAAGCTCAGCCGGAGTTCGGCGTGCCGCGCGAAGGCGGCCTCCCACACGGCCCGCAGCCGGGCCACGTCCAGCGGTCCGGTCAGTTCCACGATCCACTGCGTCTGGTAGATGTCGGGGCCCTGGTCGTCGAGGGTCGACTGGAAGAGCAGCCCCGCCTGGAGCGGCGCCAGCGGCCAGACCTCCAGCGCTCCGGGGACGGCCGCCGCCAGCTCCGCCTCGTCCTCCGCGCTGAGCGCGACCAGCGGGCCGTCGACCGGCTCGTCGACCGGGACGGCGCGCGCCACGGCCGCCAACCGCGCGGGGGTCTTCTCCCCGAAGACCTGGGAGGGCGTCACCAGCAGCCCCGCCTTGGCCGCGCGGGCGGCGAGGCGCACCGCGAAGATCGAGTCGCCGCCCAGCTCGAAGAAGCCGTCGTCGACACCGGCTCGTGCCACGCCGAGCACCTCGGCGAACAGACCGCACAGGACGCGCTCCGCGTCGGTGGCGGGTTCGCGGTCCTCGGCGTCCGCGACGAAGCCGGGCACGGGCAGCGCGGCCCGGTCCACCTTGCCGTTGCCGGTCAGCGGCAGCGCGGCCACCGCGAGCACGACCGCCGGGACCAGGTACTCCGGCAGCACCGCAGCGAGGCGCTCCCGGAGCCGGTCGGGTTCCGCGTCGGTCACCACGTAGGCGACCAGGCGCCCGTCGACCGCCAGCACCACGGCCTCGTGGACGTCCGGCTGGGTGGTCAGCGCGGCCTCGACCTCGCCGGGCTCGATCCGGAACCCGCGGATCTTCACCTGGTCGTCGGCACGGCCGGCGAACAGCAGCTCGCCGCCCGAGGTCCACCGGGCGAGGTCCCCGGTCCGGTACATCCTCCGGCCGGGCGCGAACGGGTCCGCCACGAACCGCTCCGCGGTCGGCCACGCCCGGTCCAGGTAGCCGTCCGCCAGGCCTGCGCCGGAGAGGTAGAGGTCACCGACGACACCGGGCGCCACCGGCCGCAGCGCCGCGTCGAGCACGTGGGCCCGGCGGCCCGCGAGCGGGCGGCCGATCGGCAGCACCGGGCCCGGCGCGTCACCGGGTTCGAGCAGGTGCCAGGTCGCGCACAGCGTCGTCTCCGTCGGGCCGTACAGGTGCCGGATCCGCACACGGGGGCAGGCTTCGCGCACCCGCGCGACCGCGTGCACGGGCACCAGGTCCCCACCGGTCAGCACCTCGTGCAGCCCGGCGAACGACTCCGGCGACTCCTCCGCCACCGCGCGGAAGTTCCCGGCGGTCAGGTGCGCCCGCGTCACCCCCGCCGCGACCGCTTCCCGCAGGCGCCGGGCGTCCACCGGACCCGGCTCGGCGATCACCACGCGGGCGCCCGACACCAGCGGCACCCAGATCTCGAACAGGGACGCGTCGAAGGCGTACGGCGCGTGCATGAGGACCGCGTCACCGGGTTCGACCGCCCAGCCCGGATCACCCACGAGTTCCGCGACGCTGCGATGCGGGACCGCCACGCCCTTCGGGGTGCCCGTCGAACCGGACGTGTACATCACGTACGCCAGGTCCCCCGGCCGTGCCGTGACCGCCGAAGCCGCGCGCTCACCGTCGTCCGTGACGACGATCGCCTCGACCCCCTCCGGTACCCGGTCGCGCGTCGCGACCGAGCACACCATCCGGGACGCCCCCGAGTCCTCCGCCATGAACGCCACCCGCCGCGCCGGGTAGGCCGCGTCCACCGGCACGTACGCCGCACCGGCCCGCCACACGGCGAGCAGCGCCACCAGCAGGTCCGCCGAGCGGTCCAGCACGACCGCGACGCGGTCCCCTCGACCGACGCCCCCGCTGGTCAGCCGCTCGGCCAAGCGGCGGGCGAGCTCGTCGAGCTCCCGGTACGTCAGGACCCGGTCCCCGTCGACCACGGCCACCGCGCCGGGGGTCAGGTCCACCCGCCTGGCGAACAGGTCGGGCACCGTCGGCGTGGTCTGCGCTGCGGAATTCATCGTCACCCTCCACGAATCACGTAGTCCACCGGCTCGGGCTCGTCGAACTCGACCTCGATCTCCGGCTTGGCCGCGTTGCTCGCCGGGTCGGAGAACTGCGTGTGGTACAGCTCCGCGTAGAGACCGCCCTTGGCCAGCAGCTCGTCGTGCGTCCCGCGTTCCCGGACGCCGCCGCCGTCGATGACGAGGATCTGGTCGGCCTCGCGGATCGTGGACAGCCGGTGGGCGATCACCAGCGAGGTGCGGCTGCGCAGGGCGGTCTTGAGCGCCCGCTGGACGGCGGCCTCCGACTCGGAGTCCAGGTGGGCGGTGGCCTCGTCGAGCACGACGACCGTCGGCTCCTTCAGCAGCAACCGGGCGATGGCCAGCCGCTGCTTCTCCCCTCCCGACATCCGGTAGCCCCGGTCGCCGGTGACGGTGTCCAACCCGCGCGGGAGTGAGTCGATCAGGTCCCAGATCTGGGCGCCCCTGCACGCCTCGACCAGCTCCTCCTCCGTGGCGGTGGGGCGGGCGTAGAGGAGGTTCTCCCGGATCGTGTCGTGGAAGAGGTAGGCGTCCTGGCTGACCACCCCCACCGCCTCGCGCAGCGAGTCGAAGGTGAGGTCCCGCAGGTCGTGCCCGCCGACGCGCACGCTCCCGGAGTTCGGGTCGTACAGCCGCGAGACCAGGTGGGTGATGGTGCTCTTCCCCGCGCCGGACGGGCCGACGAGGGCGGTGAGGGTGCCCGCCCGCACGTGGAAGCTGGTGCCGCGCAGGACGTCCGCCGTCACCTCACCGCTCTCCCGCTTGGACCGCAGGTGCTCCAGCGACGCCAGCGAGACCTCGTCGGCGGTGGGGTAGCGGAACGACACGTCGTCGAACTCGATGTCCGGCGCCACGTTCTTCGCGAGCCCGACGGCGTCAGGGCTCTCCCGGATCAGCGGCTTCAGGTCGAGCAGCTCGAAGATCCGGGAGAAGCTCACCACGACGGTCTGCGCGGTCTCCTGCAACCCGGAGAGCTGGGTGATCGGCCCGAACAGCCGCTGGAGCAGGGTGGCGATGGCGACGAGCGTCCCGAGCTGGAACGCGCCCTGGATCACCAGCCCGCCGCCGATCCCGTAGACGAGCGCCGTGGCGAGCGAGGCCATCAGCGCCATCATGGCGAAGCCGAGCCGGGCCCAGATGGAGATGCTCACGCCGATCCTGCGGATCAGCCCGGCGCGGTCCCGGTAGTCGGCCATCTCCTCGTTCGGGCGGCCGAAGATCTTGGAGAGCATCGCCCCCTGCACGTTGAACCGCTCCTGGAGGAGGCCGCCGAGTCCGGCGTTCGCCTCCATCAGCCCGCCGGTGCGCCGCTGGATCAGCCGCCCCACGTAGACCCAGGGCCCGATGAACAGCGGGATCAGGATCACGGTGACGATGGCGACGAGCCACGACAGGTAGATCAGCTCGGCCAGCACCAGCAGGACCGTGACCGCGCTGGTGGCCGCCATCAGCAGGTGCCCGAAGCTCTGCTGCGCCATGATCAGTTCCGTGTGCACCCGGCCGACCAGCACCCCGGTCTGGGTCCGGGTGAAGAAGGCGATCGGGAGCTGCCGGACGTGGTCGATCGCCTGGAGCCGGAGGTCGTAGGTGACCCCCTCCCCGATCTTCGCGGAGATGTAGGCCGAGACCATCGACAGCAGCGCGGCCAGCACGGCGAGCCCGGCGGTGAAGCCCGCCATCAGGACGACGAAACCGAGGTCGTTCTTGAGGATGCCGTCGTCGATGAGTTCCTTCATCAGCAACGGGGTCGCGATGACGACGGCCGCTTCGAGCGCGGCGATGAGGACGAACAGGGCCACCTTGCCGATGTGCGGGCGGAAGTAGGCGAGCACTCTGCGCGTCGTCCCGGGGCGGACCTTGGTCGACCAGGGGTCGGGGTCGTCATCGCTCTTGGGCGGCGCCCCGAAGCGCAACACTACGTCCATGCGGGCATCCCTCTCACACGCGAAGTCGGCGATCTCAATCGTGCTGAACGGAGTCGATGTCCACGAGTGGGTCCAGGCGAACATCCCGGCCCGCGACGCACAGGGCGGGCTCAGGTGGTGCGGCGTCCTCGTCGAGGAGTTCGGTGAACACCTCACCGCTGCCACGAATCTTCCGAGGCAGGTCGGATAGTGGGTGATCTCGACGGCCTCAGGCAAGTGTCGACCGCTTTGTCGGCGGCGGAAGGCGATCGGGAAACCGCGGCCAAGGGGACATGGTCGCGCAAAGCGGTCATTTTCCTTGTACCGCAACGATTCCGCCGAACCGCGGGAATTCCCCTCCTGGTCGGTCGACGGCGAAACCCCCGCACGGCGGGAAATCCGCCCCGGTCGCCCCACGACCGCGGGTGGCGCGTCCGCCGCTCGACGGGGTGGACGGCACCAGCCGGTCCCGCGCGGACGCGTTCTCCCGTCCGCGCGGAACGATCCGGGCACACGGCCCTTTCGTGCCGCCGCCAGTCACCGCACCTCCGCCCTGGCGGTTCCCCTGGCGCGGCCACGTGCCGCGTGCCCGGATCGTCTCCTTCTTCGCCTCAGCCCTTCAGGCGATCATCCCGCTGCCAGGTCGGTCGCCCGGTTCTCCAGGTGATCGGCGAACGTCCCCCAGACCCGCACGTGGTCCCGCGCGAATCCGGCGACCACGCCGCACAGGTGCGGCGGGACGCCGTGCAGGATGCGGCCCCACTCCTGCCCGTCCAGGGAGTGCATGGCGAGCATCCGCAGCAGGATGCGGCCCGCTTCGGTCAGGCGCAGCGCGGGATCGGCTTTGAGGCGCTCCAGCACGGCGAGGCGATCCCGATCCGCGGCACGGCCGAAGTCGGGTTCCGCCCACCTCAGCGGCTGCGGTTCAGCTCTTAATCGCCTGCTCCCGTCCGGAGTCGGGCTCTCACCCCGCTCGAGCCTGCCCCGCACGTCCCTGACCGTTTCCGGGGAGATGCCGACCTGCTTGGCGACCTTCCTGAGCGAAAGGCCAGGATCGCT
Organism: Umezawaea endophytica; assembly: GCF_025061645.1. Taxonomy (GTDB): domain Bacteria; phylum Actinomycetota; class Actinomycetes; order Mycobacteriales; family Pseudonocardiaceae; genus Umezawaea; species Umezawaea endophytica. The sequence continues at coordinate 281,375 of NZ_JANYMP010000005.1, forward strand.
GCGGATGAGTTCGGCGGCGAGCTTCCTCCCCTCCGAACCATCGACCGGACGGATGCGCCCGTCCCGCCCGATCCTGGCTTCGTTTCCATTCTCTCCTCCATGTCTGCGCAGGTCGGCCACCGTGCCGGCGGAAATACCGGTCGCCGAGGCCACCCGCCGGTCGGACCACTGCGGATGCGTTCCGATGATCTGGACCGCCGCACGCTTGCGATCGGCGAGCGAAAGCGGCAGACCATGCCGTACATTCGCTTCGACGGCCAGGACGAAAGCATCCGATTCGGTGCCGTCAACGAGCCTCGCGGTGATCTTCTCATCACCTCTGACCCGCGCCGCCCTCAACCGGTGCAGGCCGTCGAGCACCTGCATCGTCGGACGGTGGACGAGAATCGGTGGAAGTTCTCCCTCTGCCGACAACAACGTCTCGACGTGCTCCGGATCCTCACCCGAGGTTCGGGGCGAGAATACGGAAGACAGCCGAGACAACTCGATCTCGACAATAGGAAGAGTGACGATGTCAACTCTTGTCGGATCCATCTAGCCCCCATTGGATCTCTACGCTCTACCTTGCTGCGCGGCACGCGACCCGGCGTCGCCGCCGCCTGCTCGACCTGCTCCGATGATGCAGTAGTCGGGCATTTTTCCTCTCGGTGAAGCGAACTGCGTACACCTGTGCGGCAGCTATCCACTGAAAACACCGGAAAATAGGCCCGAACCCCAGTTTTCCCGCTGATCACCGGCGCGACCGAGATCACGCCTCGCTTGCTCCCATCGGGTGTGATGAATCCACAGCCGTGTACGTCGTCGTCACGCTGCGGAGCGCTTGCCGCCAGCATTTCACCACCCCCCGGTTGCGGACATTTCATCAACTTACTAAGGAGGGGATTGCACCTTTTCCACCCCCATTCCGGACATCCCCCCAATCCTCCGACCGCCACAGGCCACCGCGGATCTCGCGAGCCGTGTCCCCCGAGGCGCACCCGACCAGGTCCGCACCGTCCCGGAGGTCACCGGCAAACGCTTTCCCGCCACCGCGCCGTCCAACTGCCCCTACTCGGCGGTTGGACGCCGCGATCCCGTCCGCGCGCGCCTCGGCGGCGCCGCGAACGGCCTGGACGTCGAAGATCTCCTTGCGCACCACCGGCAGCACGTGCGCGCCGACCGCCACGACGGTCGTCCCGGTGACACGGCCGCGGGACGTGCTCGACCTCGTGCCGCCCGCGCGTGCCGAGGTCGATCCGGTCGACTCGCCTGGTGAAATCCTGATCACCTCGTCGTCGCGAGTCACCGTCATCCCCTCAGCCCCCAGTGAGTGCATGCCATGCCAGCATGGCATGACCAATCGCAGTCGACAATTAACGGACAGTGGCGAAGCCGAAGCAAGAGTTGTCGATCAAGCTCGGCGAACGGGTGTCCGGCAGGTACGGCGCGTGCCCAACGGACCACAACCGGTCACGAAGACGGCGATTTCGGGTGACCCCGTGGGCGATCACGGTGACCGGCGGCGAAGATCCCATGACCGGCTGTCCGACGTGCTACCGCCCACCGCTGTCGTGGCCGCAGAACCGTTGCCCGCACACCGGTTCCGGCGGGACTGTCGCGGCCCGCCGTGCTGCCGGTACCTTCACGGCGAGCGGTCCGCGCACCGACGTCCCCCGGTTCGGCGACGATCCGGGGCCGTGGGCGTGACGGCGGGCACGGTCGTCCGCCCTCGCTCGCGGCCCTCCCGGCGCACACCGGGTTGGACGCCGGTCCGACCGCCACTTCCTCGACACCCGCTTCCCGCGGCAAGCCCGCGGGCACGACCGCGACCCGACCTCCTGGACAACGGATGACGGGCCCGTCCACCGCGACGGGCACCTGCCGGTGCTCCTCCCGGACTCCCCCAGTCCGAAGTGGACACCGGCGCCGGGGGTGGGGCGCACCCCAACCGCCCGAACGGTGGGTGCGCCCCACCTCCGGCCTTGTCCCGCAGCGCGAAACCCCGACCGTCTGCCTCGTCGCACGGCGCGGAACCCCTACCGTCCACCTTGTCACGCGCCGCGGAACCCGTCCGTCTACAGCGGAACCGCCGTCGGCATCGTCGCGGCACCGACCAGGCGGGCGATGAGCTTCTCGTACGACACCCCCGCGACCGCGAACATCCTCGGCACCCGCGACTCGGCCGTCATGCCGGGCATCGTGTTGACCTCGTTCAGGACCGGGCCGTCCTCGGTGAGGAAGAAGTCGACGCTCGCGACCCCGGCGCAGCCGAGCGCGTCGAACAGCGCCAGCGCGGCCTCCGTGACCATGTCGCGGTCCGCGCTGCCGAGGGAGGCGGGCACCGTGCACCGGATCGATCCCCGGTGCTTCTTGGCCGTGTCGACCAGTCCGGTGGCGTGCATCTCCAACGGCGGTGCCGCCCAGCGGCTGCCGTCGGCCTCGCGCAGGACGCCCACGGCGATCTCCCGGCCGTGGACGACGTGCTCGACGAGGATCTGCTCGTCGTAGCGGGAGGCGATGATCAGCGCCTCGTCGAGCTGCACGGCGTCGCGGGCCAGGGTGACCCCGTAGCTGGAACCGGCGGAGACCGGTTTGACGACGACGTCGGTCTCGAAGTCGATCTCCCCCACGTCGGCCGCGTGCACCAGTCGGCCGGGGGCGGTGCGGATCCCGACGGCCTTGGCGACGAGCTTGGTCGCCCACTTGTCCACGCCGATCGCCCCGGCCCGCAGCCCGGAGCCCGCGACGGGTTTCTGGGCGAGGGCGCACAGCGCCGCGAGCGTCCCGTCCTCCCCGCACGGACCGTGCACCGCCGGGAAGACCACGTCCGCCCGTTCGACCAAGGGCAGCGCCGCGGCCAACGAGGCGGCGGCGCTCCTGCCCAGCGGTCGCCGACCGTCCGCCCAGATCCCGTCGCGGCCGATGGTGAGCGCGCTGACCTCGAACCCCTCGGACCGCAGCGCGTCGCCGATGGCCGCGGCACTCCTCAGTGAGACTGCGTGTTCGGCGTTCTGGCCGCCGCCGATGACCAAGACGTGTCGCGTCATGCGTTCGTTCTCTTCACTCGTGGTCCGATGCCTGTGACGACGGTGTCGGGAGTGGACCCGGTCCGAGCACACCGGTCACTGTCGCATCCTCGGGTCCTGGCTGGGGTCCGGGTACATGGGCGGGCAGCCGTTGACGACGGCGTCGGGGCGCAGTTCGTAGTGCCAGGGCTCGTTCTCGTAGATCTGGCACAGCCCGTAGCCCGCGCCGTGCACGGACAGCCACGCCCTGGCGGCGGGGGGTCCGATGTCGACGGCGCCTCCCGCCACGTGGGCGGACGTCTCCGCGGTGGCCACCCACCGGGCGGCCTCCTCTTCGGACCCGTGCTTCACGACCGCCTCGCGCAGGAGCTGGTCCTGGTAGGCCGGGGAGCGCCAGCCGCTGTTGACGACGAAATCGATCCCGTCACCCGCGGCGTCCTCGGCGGCCCGGCGGAGCGCGCCGAGGAAGGCGGGGTCGAGGTTGGCCACGGCCGGGACCCCGTCGTCGAAGACCGTCGTGCCGACGAAGACGGCGCCGTGTGCCTCGCCGAGCGCGCCGGGGTGCGGGACGCGGAGCAACCGGTAGCCGAGGGCTTTGGCGATGGCCACGAAGACGGCTCGCAGGGCACCGACGAGGACCCCGCGAACCCGTCGGGCCGCTGGTGCGAGGAGCCCCGGAATCCGACGGGTCGGTGGTCGTGCCGAGTCGCGGTAAGCCATGGCTACAGTCAAATGACCCCGGTGTTGCCAGCGGGTATGTGGTTTTCGATACGCCGACGATATGTCGGGCGCGGTCGGCCAACCGGGCGGTCTGAGCACTTGGACACCCGGAAATGCCGCATAGGCGCCCATAACGCCGCCCAGGGCCGCCGGTGGCTCCTGTCCAACCCCGCGAGCCGCCCGAACCGGGCTGAACGGGGCTATGTTGGAAAGTTCCACCCAGTCCCGGTTTTCCGGGTGGAACACCCGAACGGCGAAACCGGCGCGCCCGCGGCGGGAGACCGCGAGCACGCCGGTTCGTCGAGTGGTCGGGTGTTCCGGCCCGGCCGCGGGTCCTCCGTCAGCCCTGCGGGCCGCTCAGCGCCGCATCCTGGGGTCCTGGGTGGGGTCGGAGTACATGGGCGGGCAGCCGTCGGGGCGCAGTTCGTAGTGCCAGGGCTCGTTCTGGTAGATCTGGCACAACCCGTACCGCTCGCCGTTCTTGGCCAGCCACGGCAGGGAGTCGGTGGGCCCGAGGTCGATCGCCATCCCCTTCACGTGGGGTGACGTCTCGGGGGTGGCCACCCACCGGGAGGCCTCCTTCTCCGACCCGTACTCGGCGACGGCGTCGCGGAGGAGCTGGGTCTGGTACGACTCGGAACGCCAGCCGCTGTTGACGACGAACTGGACGCCGTCGTCCTCCGCGGCCTTCGCGGCCTTGCGCAGCGCAGCGAGGAGATCGGCGTCGAGGTTGGTCACGGCCGCGAACTCGTCGCCGAAGACCGTCACGCCCGCGGGGACCGCGCCGTCCGCCTCGCCCGCCTGCGCCGACGGGTCCCGCCGCTCACCGCGGTCGGGCTGGCCGGGCGGACCCATGTCCGCGGTGGGCGGCGCGTCGGGAACACCGGTGGACGACTGGTCGGGGTTCGCGCCGATGGCGTCGGACCGGGGGTCCCGCAGGAAGAAGACGACCGACAAGACGACGGCGAGCGCCACGCCGATGACGACAACGGCGGCGATGGTCTTCGATCGCGTACGGCGAGCCGCCGTTCGTGATGGTCCGCTGTAGGTCATGCGACCAGTCAAGGCAACGCGGTGTTGCCGTCGCGTATGCGGATTTCGATATGCCGGCGATACGCCCGGCTCGTAGCATCGGAGCATGCGTGTGTTGATCGTCGAGGACGAACCATACCTGGCGGAAGCCATCCGAGATGGCCTCCGTCTGCAAGCGATAGCGGCGGACACCGCGGGCGACGGCGACACCGCACTGGAACTGCTGAGCATCAACACCTACGACATCGCCGTCCTCGACCGCGACGTCCCAGGCGTCTCCGGCGACGAGATCGCCAAGCTCATCGTCGCCTCCGGCAGCGGTATGCCGATCCTCATGCTCACCGCCGCGGACCGGTTGGAGGACAAGGCTTCCGGGTTCGAACTCGGCGCCGACGACTACCTCACGAAGCCGTTCGCGCTCCGCGAGCTGGTGCTCCGGCTCAGGGCGCTGGACCGCAGGCGCGCGCACAGCAGGCCACCCGTGCGGGAGATCGCGGGTCTGCGGCTGGACCCGTTCCGCCGCGAGGTCTTCCGCGACGGCCGCTACGTCGCGCTGACCCGCAAGCAGTTCGCCGTGCTGGAGGTCCTCGTCGCCGCCGAAGGCGGTGTCGTCAGCGCGGAGGAACTGCTGGAGCGGGCGTGGGACGCGAACGCGGACCCGTTCACCAACGCCGTGCGCATCACGGTCTCGGCCCTGCGCAAGCGGCTCGGCGAACCCTGGATCATCGCGACCGTGCCCGGTGCCGGGTACCGCATCGACGCCCAACCGGACACCGGCCCCGAGGGGGCGGACGGTGGCTAGGGCTCCGGGCTTGAGCGTCCGCTTCAAGCTCACCCTCAGCTACGCCGGTTTCCTCATGCTCGCGGGCCTCCTGCTGCTCGCGAACATGTGGATGTACCTGAGCAGCCTGCCCGACGTCACCACCGCTCCCGGCGCGCTGCCGGGCCGTTCGGTCATCCTGCGCACCTTCGCGCCGGACGCGGGCGCCGTGCTGGTCTTCCTGCTGGTGTTCGGGCTCGTGGGCGGGTGGATACTGGCGGGCCGCGTGCTCGCCCCGCTGACCCGCATCACGGCCGCCACCCGCATGGCCGCCAACGGGTCGCTGTCCCACCGGATCCGGTTGGAGGGCAGCCAGGACGAGTTCCGCGAACTCGCCGACACCTTCGACAACATGCTCGCCCGGCTCGAAGCGCACGTCGCCGAGCAGCGCAGGTTCGCGGCCAACGCCTCGCACGAGCTGCGCACCCCGCTCGCGATCTCGCAGGCGCTCCTCGAGGTGGCCCGCAACGATCCCGAGCAGGACCACGGTGAACTCGTCGACCGGCTGCACGCCGTCAACGCGCGGGCGATCGACCTCACCGAGGCGCTGCTCCTGCTCAGCCGCGCCGACCAGAGGTCGTTCACCCGAGAACCCGTCGACCTGTCCCTGCTGGTGGAGGAGGCCACCGAGACCCTGCTCCCGCTGGCCGAGAAGCGCGGCACCACCATCGAGACGACCGGTGACATCACCACGGCCTTCGGGTCGCAGGCGCTCCTGCTCCAGATCACGATGAACCTCGTGCACAACGCCATCGTGCACAACCTGCCCGAGCAGGGCACCGTGTGGGTCAGGACCAGCCTCCGCTCCAGGACCGCCGTGCTCGCCGTCGAGAACACCGGCGAGAAGCTCTCCCCGCAACTGGTCTCCACGCTGACCGAACCGTTCCAGCGCGGCACCGAGCGGATCCGCGGCGACCACTCGGGGGTCGGCCTCGGCCTGGCGATCGTCAAGAGCATCACCCAGGTGCACGACGGCACCCTCACCATCCTCGCGCGCCCGGCGGGCGGACTGCGCATCACCGTCCAACTGCCCTCCGCACCGCGACCTTCCACCTGACCGGCGGGTGGCCCGCCGGTCAGGTGGAGGGGTCACAGGATCGTGCAGGAGGCGACCGCGCTCTGGTACAGGTCCATGATGGCGGCCGGGACGCCCAGTGAGAACGACCAGGGGCTGCCGCCGCGTTCCTGCCTGGCGAGTTCCTCGGCCACCTCGGTGTCGAACCGGTCGAACCCGTCCTTGAGGGCGGACACGATCTCGTCGACCGTGAACGACCCGCTGAACAGGTCGTCCATGTCGGACAGGATCGCGGGCTTGAACCCGCTGTCCAGCAGGAGCTTCGTCAGCAGCAGGGTGATGTTCGTCCGGCCGTTCGCGTCCTCGAACGGGTGCAGGACGTGCAGGGCGCGGATCAGCTTCCCGATCGCGGCCAGCTTCTTGTCACCGTCGTCGCCCGCGTCCGCAAGTTCCTGACCGAACCGGGCACCGACGGCGTCGACCAGCTTCGGGGCGTCATCCTTGCGGTAGTTCACGTTGATCATGCCGGGGTCGCCCTCGACCCCGGTCAGGCAGGCGTACCTGTACGCCTCCGACGCCCCTTCCCCCTTGGCGGGCACGTAGTCGGCGGGCTGGTTCGGTTTCCTCGCCAACTGCGCGACGAGCTTCAGCTCGGCCACGTCCGCGGGCGCCGGTGCCAGGATGTGGACCGGTTCGTCCACGCCGTCGACGTCGATCGTCTCGGTGAGCAGGTCCGCGGCGATGGTCGTCCGGTTCTCGTCGTGGGACAGCGGGAAGCGCACGTACAGACCCTCGCCGCGGTCGCCGGTGGACCACCTGTGCATCGAATCCTTGATCCTCGTCATGTCGAGGCCCGCGATGGCCAGACCGTGCAGCGTGGCGTAGAACTCGGAGTTGAGCGTCTTGAGCTTCCCGGTGTCCTCGAACACCATCCGGAACACCTTCTCCATGCTCTGCTGGTACCCCGGCGACTGCTCGGTGTCGTAGACGAGCCCAGGGTTCTTGCTGTTCGCCTTCGTCGCGCGGGCGTGGTCCTTCGGGTTGATGTAGACCAGCCACCAGGCTTTCCTGGGCACGTGCCCGCTCAACGACGGTGCCGGGTCCGCGTCCGCGGTCTCCACGACCTCCTGGTCGACGGCCGTCGCGGTGAGCAGGCGGTCCTCCTGCTTGGACTTGGTGACGAGTTTCGGCACGTAGGTCCGCAGGGCCGTCTTCAGCCCGCCCTTCTCGCCCACCTCCGTCTTCCCGTCGCCCGAGCTGTTCTCGACCACCTCGGCCTTGCTGTCGGTCTCGTCCTTCACCTTTGTGGACCGCGTTTTCCGTGGCATGCCAAGCCCTTTCTTCAGCGCACTGCGGCGCGGTAGGTGAGGATCAGGGTGAGGGCGTCGAGCTTCCGCTTGTCGCCCGTGAAGACCAGTCGCCACTGGCCGGTGGCGAGGCCGGGGGTGCCCAGCAGCTTGCCGTCGTCGAGGGCGAGGCGGGGCTCCCCGTTGAGGGCGAAGCCCGCCTCTCCCCCGTCCGCCACGGCGTAGCGGGCGTAGACACCGGTGATCCGGCGGCCCACGATGCCGGGAAGCCGGTCGGGGGTGATGGGCAGCAGCAGTTCGGTGGTGTCGCCCTCGACGAACTCGGCCCACTCGGTCGGGAACGCGGTGGCGACGTCGAAGTGGCGTGCGGTGGGGTACGGCCGGAGCATCCCCTTGACCGCCGTGGCGAAGGACTCCCCGCCCGGCTCCGCCGTGTACTTCACGGTGACCGTGACGTCCAGGACGTCCAGCCCTCCGCGAGCTTCCAGGCGCCACCGGGACACCGCGCCGGAGCCCTCGAACGGCAGGTACCGGTCGTCGTCGAAGCGCAGGTCGAACAGGCCGTTGTTGTCCCGACCGGACTCGACGTCGGACAACGCGACCTGCCCGCTGGAGCGCCAGTCACCGCGCACCGACTCCGGTTGGGCGCCCTTGGGGTCGAGCAGGTACTTGACCGCCTTGGCGTCCGCCGACAGCACGATCCTGCTGTCGAGCTGGGTCAGCGTCGCGTTGACGCCGACCGGCCCGTCCGCCGTGTCGAACGAGACGCTGACCGTGCGGATCTGGCGGCGGTAGTGGCCGGGGAAGTCGCGGTCGAACAGCTCCTCCGTCAGCGCGAACTCGCACGTGCCGTCGTTCTTCAGCGCCAGCAGGGCCATCGGGTCGAGTTGGAGCAGCGAGACCCGCTTGGTGATCTCGAAGCTCCTGGTGTCCCCGGTGACGTGCGCCTGCCCGAGCCGGTCGAGGTCGAGGGTCAGGCCCTCGGCCGCCAGCAGCCCGTTGTGCTTGCTGTCCCAGTAGGACGGTTGGATGAACGCGTCGTCGCCGCCGCGTTCGAACCGGTACGCCCGCTCCGCCGAGCGGGCCAGCTCGTAGGCGGTGTGGTAGGTCTGGAAGTACAGCCCCGACAGCCTGCCCGCCATCCAGTGGTAGAGCTGGGCGCCCGCGAACTTGCCGGTGAGGAAGGTCCCGACCTCGTCGAGGTGGGCCGCCTGCCGGTCGAGGACCTCCAGTTCCCGCTGGGCGACGGCCACCTGGAGCTGCGCTCCGGCGATCTGCTGGCCGATCTGCGCCACGTCGGCGCGCGACGTCGCCAGTTGGAGCCGCCAGTCCTGCGCCTGCCGCTCCTGGTCGGCGCGCACGCCGAGCAGCTCGCCCAGCACGCTGAACCCCTCGCCGAGGGACTCGGATATCTCCGAGCCGAGGCTCAGGGCGTCGCCGACCTGCTCGCCGCCGTACGAGCTGCCGAGGATGAACGGCCCGAGGTAGACCTGCGGGGCGCTGGACGCGATGGCGGCCCCGATCTTCAGCCCGCTCGCGACGAAGTGCGCCGCCGATCCCAGCGACATCATCGCGATCTGGGCCTCCTGCAACGGGGTGAGCCCTTCGTCGATCAGTTTCTCGTAGTACCCGACGCGGGTGTCGGCACCGGTCAGCGCCGCCTGGAGTTCCCGCAGGTTCGCCTGGGCGATCTCGACCTGGTCCAGCCTGATCCGCCGGGTCAGCTCCAGCACGGCGGACTCCTGCCTGTTCTGGAGCAGGGCCAGTTCCTCGCTGTCGCGGCGGTCGAACGCGGCGAGCAGGTCGGCTCCGAGTTGCTTGCAGCGGTCGGCCAGTTCCTGCGCCTTGCGGTGCAGGAACGCGAACCGGTACGCCGGGACGGGCACGGCGAGCGCGGCGGCGACCTGGTCGGCGGACGCGCCGGAAGCGGCGCCGCGGACCAGTGCCCGCACGTCCACGGGCGGCTCGAACAGCGGCAGCGGCCTGCTGACGCCGAGGATGTCCAGCGACGCGCGGATCTTGCGCAGCCGGTCCTCCACCCGGTCCCAGTACTCCAGGAACGCGCTGTTCTCCGGCACGTAGAAGTAGGGGTTGGCGACACCGGCGTGGACCGCTCCGGTGTTCTGGAGGAGGGCTCCGTTGAGCGTCAGGTGCCTCACCGCCGACTCGCCGTCCCCGTCGGGTTCGTCGCCGTCGAGGCCGTCGTAGTCCTTCACGGGCGGCAACACCCGCGGGCCCGTGTCGTACGGCCGGTCGCCCAGCAGGTCGTAGGCGAAGGTGTAGAGCATCCTGGCCTCGTCGACGCTCTCCGCGGTGTGCTGGCGGAACAGCAGGTCGCCCCAGTCGAGCAGGTTGTCGATGTAGGCCATCACCGCGGTCCTGCGGTACGCGATCGGACGCAGCCGCGCGATCCGGTGCGGGTCGAACGGGTCGTCGTAGTACGCGGCCACCAGGCTCGCGCGGTTGCCCGTCATGGCCTTGTACTGGCGTTCGAGCAGCCCGAGCATCGCCACCCGGTCCAGCAGGCGGGCGGCGGCCGTGGACTTCAGCTTGCCGAGCTGCTCGGTCACCGAGGCGATGCCCGTCGCGGCGGCCCCGGCCAGGTACCGCGTCTCGGACGTCGTGAGGGGGCGGTGCCCCAGGAACGCGGGTGCCATCGTGTCGATGACGTCGAGGACCGGGCCGAGCACCGACGTGACGTCCGCCGACCCCAGCGCGTCCAGGTCGGCCCGGCACCCGGCGACGAGGGCGTGCGCGTCCACGGCGAGGAACGGCAGGAAGCGCCAGTAGCGCGCCCGCTGGGTGGGGTCGAAGACGTACTCGTACCAGCGCCGCGCGTCGTCGAACCGCTGCGCGTCGTTGAGCGCCTGGGCGATCAGCATCGGCGCGTGGAAGAAGATCTCCCAGTAGTAGCCGCCGTTGGCGCTGTCGAAGTCCAGGTGCGAGCCGACGGGCACACCCGCCGCGGCGGTCGTCGCCGTCACCTTGATGGTGGTGGCGTCGGACTTCGCCGCGCTGAACCCCGGCAGTTCGTCCAGCTCCTGGGTGTCCGGGGCCAGCAGCGCGTCGACCCCGCCGACGAGCAGCCGCCGGTTGAGCTCGTACGCGGTGCTGGACGTCAGCCGGATGATCTCGACCGGCAACTGCGACAGCTCGCACGGCATCTCGACCTCGGCGCCCGTCGGGTAGGCCGCGTAGTCCTTGCCCAGCAGCAGGAACAGCTTGCCGGATACGGTGAGCGCGCCCGTGAGGTTCTTCGGGAACCCGGACGGCAGGCAGTTCCAGTTGCCCGCGTAGGGGCGCAGTTCCACGGCGCCGGAGGGTTCGCCGTTCGTGCCGAGCGCGCCGTACTGGGTGGCGGTGAGCACGTAGTGCTTGTCACCGCGCCTGATCACGCCGCGCACGCCCGCGACGGGGGTCTTCGGGTAGTTCTCGTCGGCGTGCTCGGGGATGGAGCCGTCCGCGTTGAGCGTGTAGCGGAAGTGCTCGGTGTCGGTGACGAGGTGCAGCTTGCCGTCCGAGACGTACGCCGCGTTGACCTTGCCGTCCGCCTCCAGCCTGGTGGCCTTCTTGCCGAGCTGCTTGGTCTGCACCACGACGGACGCGGTGTGGACCTTGATCGTGCACGTCGAGGCGGTGTTGTCGAACTGGAAGGTGGTGGAGCCGACCGCGATGGTCGGCCCGGCGGTGGTCTCCGGGACGCCGTCGTTGTTGTTGGCCAGTGCCCGCGGGTAGCCGTTGTCCACCGCGTTGACGTCCGCGGTGCTGATCCGGACGTACTGGTCGCCGAAGACGGCGTAGACGCGGCCGTCGCGGTGCACCACGGCGTCCAGCTTCTTCCCCGCGGGTGCCTTCCACTTCTCCCGGAAGCTCCGGACGGTGGTCAGGTCGCCGGAGACCACGTAGCCCTCCAGCTCCCGCGAGCAGAAGACCAGCTTGTCGTGGGAACCCGCGAACACCCCGTCGACCTTCGACCAGGCCGGGAACCCCCGCTCGTTGCCCGCGAGCTTGCGGTGCTCGGCCAGGTCGCCCTGCCTGAGGTCCAGGTTGCCGAAGCGGTAGTACTCGTCACCGGAGAACAGGTACAGGCTCTCGTCGCGGATCACGGCGGCGTCGACCCGGCCGGTGCGGCGCAGGTTCGTGCCGACGATCCCGAACTTCTCGTTCACGTACTTGCGCTTCTGGTGCGACGTCTGCTTGTCCGGCTGGACCACGATGTACTGCCCGGCGGGGCCGTCGAAGTAGTAGCGGGTGCCGTCGGCCAGCTCGAACCCCGCGGTGACGTCCCACGTGGTGGGCAGGTTGTCGGTGTTGTTCGCCAGCGACTCGACCCGCGCCGCCTCACCGGAGAAGACCGGGCGGCACAGGAAGCTGCCGCCCTTGTGGTCCACGCTGACCCAGGTGCCGTCCGTGGTGTCGGCGGGGGCGTTGAAGCGCACGATCGACGCCGGGTCGACCGGCTCGGCGAAGATCCACTTCAGGTCCGCGGGCTCGGCGGGGGCGGTGGTCTTCGTGGTGCGGATCCCGTACAGCTCGGGGGTGAGCGTGAACGCGGACGTGACGCGCTTGCCCGCGGCCAGGTACGAGCACTGCACGACGATCGAGTCGTGCCGGTCGCCGCCGGGGACGGTCCGCGACGCCTGGACGTACAGGCGCACGTCGGCGACAGGTCCGTCCTGCTCGGCGTCGAACGCGAGGACCTGCGCCGCCACCCACTCGCCGTTGAGGTTGCGGAACGAGTAGGAGATCTTCACCTGGTACTTCGGCGGCGGTGACGACACCGCCTGGCCGCCGTCGACCTGCTTGGTCGTGACGGTCGTGCTCGCCGCGCTCTTCGGGGCCACGACCTCGACCGTCGGCCAGAACACGAACACCCGGCCGAACGCGTGCACCGGGCTGACCTGCTCGGCCTCGATGGCGACGTCGACGCGCTGCCACGGCTCCCAGGTCGTGGAGAGCCCACCGGCGTCGCGGAATTCCGCGCTCCGGTAGTAGTAGCGGCGCGGCTCGGTCCTGGTCCGGCCGAACAGCACCAGTTCGCGGGTGTCCTCGTCCGCGCCGTCCTCGGTGTAGACGTAACCGCCCGCGATCGTCAGCCGGGACACCTCGGTGTACTCGTCGAGGTAGCGCTTGTAGGCGGCGAGCACGGACTCCGCCGTGATCTCCTTCTGGAGCAGGTCCTCCTCCAGCGCGGCGAACGCGGGGGTCTTGTGCGCGCGCAGCTCAGGGCGCAGGTAGTTCTCCGGGTAGACGAAGACCTTCCGGTTGGCCTCCCAGAGCCGGTAGTTCTTCATCCACGCCCACCACGTCCTGATCCGGGCGCGGACCTCGTCGGCGTCCACCCGCGCGGGCAGCGCCACCTCTTCGAGGTCGAGCAGGTAGCGGTGCAGGTAGAGCTGCGTGGCCGCGATGGCCTCGCGGACCCGCGACGTGGTGCCCTGCGGTCCCATGGCGACGTCGATGTAGTGGCGGCGGAACAGGTCCCGCGAGCCGCCGTCGCCCGGTGCCACCGCGGCGACGAGCGCGTCCCGCTTGAGGACGTTGACCTCGTCGTGCAGGAGGCCTTCCAGCTTCGCCCACTCCTGGGCGCCCGCCTTGCGTTCGAGGAGCCCGCGCAGGGCCGACGCGGCGGCGGCCGGGTCGTGGGCGCGGTGCAGCTTCGACCAGACCTCGGCGTGGATCGTCGACGGCCCGGCGCCCAGCCGCCGCGCGGTCGCGAAGACGTCGACCAGCTTGAGCAGGAACTCGATCTCGCAGAGCCGTTCCTCGGGGGTGTGCGGCACCAGCAGGGCGCGGTTGCGCCGGGCCCAGCGCACCTCCTCGACGTCCCACCCGAACGCGTCGGCCAGGTACTGGTACGGGTCGTCGGCGCCGTCGACGAAGAACGCCGCCAGGCCGTCGGGGCCGGACCGCAGCAGCTCGGTGAAGCGCGCGGTGGTGTGCACGTCGGTCAGCCGGTAGTCCGACGTCCCGGACCAGCGGTGCCGGAACTCCTGCGGGAACGTGCGGTCGACCCGGTCGAGGTCGCCGGAGTAGCGGACGTACCGGCGCCCGCTGGTCAGGTAGGCGCGGCCCTCGAAGCCGAACGCACCGTCCACACCGGACTCGAAGTCGTCAGGCAGGTCGCCCCAGTCGTCCTCGATCGTGCGGGGGAAGCCGGGGGCGACCACCTCCGGCGGCGACCCGGCGGCGTAGCGGACGAACTGGTCCCCCGCGAACGCGTACAGCTCGCCGGTGGGACCGACGAGGGCGGCGTCGAGCCGACCGGAGTCGAACTCGTTGCGCACCCTGCCCCACTTGGCCTTGACGTCGAGCGGCCCGTCCGGGCCGGTGAACCGCTTGCCCCGGAACAGGTACGTGGCGCCGTCGGGGCCGCGGAACGCCGCGTCGACCCCGTCCTGGAACTCGACGGGCAGGGCCGGGACGTCCAGCTCCGCCGTGATCTCGGTGAGGCCCTTGGGGTAGCCGTCGTCCACCTGGGAGTAGTCGGCCGACGAGTACCGGACGTACTGGTCGCCGGAGAGCAGGTAGACCCGCCGGTCGGCGACGAGTGCCGCGTCGACCCGGCCCGTCTCGGCGATCGTGTTGCGCGGCGCGCCGAGCCGGGTGATCGGGTAGGTGGCCGTCGCCGACGGCGACACCGTGTGGCAGACCCCGCCGACGAGCAGGTGGATGCTGCGGTCGTTGCCGAACACGGCGTCGACCTGCCGGTCCAGCGCGTCGTCGAAGGCCTCCGGCAGGTTCGCGAACGGCTCCTCCAGCCGCAGGTTGCCCGCGGTCCTCTTCGGGTAGCCCGCGTCGACGGCCCGGTAGTCGCCGCCGGTGTACCGCACGTAGCGGTCGCCGGAGAACAGGTAGGTGACCTCACCGCGGTAGACGAACGCGGCGTCGACGCGTCCGCCGTCCGTGGTGAACGGGTTGCGCGACAGGCCCCACCGGTCCCGCGTCGGGGCGAGCGGCCCGAACGCGCCGTCGGCGAACCGCGCGTGCGTCCGGTCGAAGAAGAAGTGGGTCACCCCGTCGGACGCCGTGAAGGCGGTGCGCAGGCCGTCGGGGGCGTCGAGCCCCCGGCCGAATCCGGGGAACAGGCGGGTGATCGGGCGCACGCGCGACCAGCGTTCGGCCGCGGGGTCGTAGGAGACGCAGTTCTCGCCGCCGAGCAGGATCATCGTGTCCTGTTCGAACAGCACGGCGTCGGGGAAGGGGAACCCGTCCGGGACCGGCAGGGCGCTGTCGTCGGCGATCGTCGGGTAGCCCTCGTCCGGCGAGCCGTGGTCGGTGCCCGAGTAGACGACGTGGCGCCTGCGCCCGGTCTCGTCGGGGTGCTCGAACAGGAAGGTCTTCCCGTCCCTGACGAACGCGAGCGCCACGCTGGTGAGCCCGCCCCAGTGCTCGGCGATGGGGAGCGGGTCGCCGTCGATGACCGATCCCGCGCCGGTGTGGACGAAGAACTGGTCGCCGCTGAACAGGTACGTCCTGCCGTCGCGGCCGACGAACGCGGCGTCGACCCGGCTGTCCTGGTGGATCGTGTTGCGCGGGCGGCCCCACTCCTCGGCGAGCGGGTAGGCGCGGTTGAGCCGCGTGTCGAAGCAGGACTGGCCCTTGAACAGGTAGGTGTTCCCGTCGGCGCCGGTCAGCACGGAGTCCAGGCCGGTCCGGAACTCCGGCGGGACGGTGCGCAGGGTGCGCGGCCGGAACTCGCCGGCGCTGGTCTCGTGCCCCTCGATCGCGGACCGCTTGACCCAGCCGTCCCCGGTGCCGACGACGACGCTGCCGTTCTCGACGAAGACGCAGGCGCCCTCGCCGATGCCCGTGGAGTCGTAGCTCCGGTACACCTCGGCCGAGACGGCGTGGAAGTGGTCGCCGCTGAACAGGTACGTGGTGCGGCGGTCGGCGAACGCGGCGTCGACGCCCTCCAGGACGACGTCCAGGGCACCGAGCCCCGGTTCGGAGGACAGGTCCTCGATCAGCCGCGGGTACCCGTGCTGGACGCGCTCGTAGTCGGTGCCGACGTAGCGGAAGTACTGGTCGCCGGAGAACAGGTAGGTGTAGGTGCGCAGCACGTCGGCGCCCTCGGCCTGTTCCCTGGAACGGGTGACCAGGGTGGCGTCGACCCGGCCGGTGCGCCGGACGTTGTTGCGGACGTTGTCCCAGTGCCCCGCGATCAGGGCCGGGTACCGGTCGTCCACCCTGGTGTAGTCGTCCGTCGAGTAGCGCGCGTACCGGCTGCCGGAGAACAGGTAGGTCCTGCCGTCGTGGCCGACGAACGCGGCGTCGACCTTGTCGAACGGCACGCTGTCCCAGTGCTCGCGCAGCGACATCGGCTCGGACCACCAGCGGTGCCGCGCGTCGAAGCGGATGAAGCTGTTGCCGGAGAACAGGTACGTGTCGTTGTCCCGGCCGGTGAACACGGCGTCGACCGGCTGGGCGGCGAAGCCCTCCGGCACGTTCCACCAGTTGTCGGACAGCGGCTTCGGGAACCCGGCGTCCGGCGTGCGGTAGTCGGCGGTGCTGTAGCGGACGGAGTACCGGCTCCCGTCGCCGTGCACGGTCATCCGGCCCGCCCGGCGCCTGATCTGGCAGTTCAGCCCCTGGCCGGTCTGCACCGACCAGTACGCGCCAC
Source organism: Umezawaea endophytica (assembly GCF_025061645.1). GTDB lineage: Bacteria > Actinomycetota > Actinomycetes > Mycobacteriales > Pseudonocardiaceae > Umezawaea > Umezawaea endophytica. The sequence continues at coordinate 297,897 of NZ_JANYMP010000005.1, forward strand.
CGTGGCCGGTGATCCTGGTCGGGGTCAGGCCGTGCTCGGCGAACCGGCTGAGCAGCGCCGGGCTCAGCCTGCGCGCGGCGACGTCCTCGTACAGGTCGGCGGCCAGCTCGAACAGCAGTCCGCCCACGCCGAAGAGGTACGTGCTGCCGTCCAGGACGAAGGCGGCGTCCACCGCGTCCAGCCCGCCCCAGTCGGTGTTGATCTTTCGCGGGTACCCGCTGTCGACCACGGTGTAGTCACCGGCCGAGTAGCGCAGGTACGTGCTGCCGCTGAACAGGTAGGTGCGGCCGTCCAGCCCGGCGAGCGCGGCGTCCACCGTGCCGCTGGGCAGGGCGGGCGGGAGCACGCCCCAGCGCTGCTGCGTCTGCACCACGGAGACGTCGTCGCCGTTGACCGCGGCGGTCGTGCCGTCCTTGAACAGGTGCAGGACGCCGTTCTGGTCGGTGAAGGCGGCGTCGACACCGCTCTGTAACCAGCCGGGAACGCCCGAGATCCGCCGCGGGTGCCCCTCGTCGGCCCGGACACCGGGGTTCTCGACGCTGTCGGAGTAGCGGACGACCTGGTCACCCGCGTACAGCTCGACCGCCGATCCGGTGGTGTGCGCGGCGTCCAGGCGCGCGAGCCCCTCGAACGCGTTGCGCACGCGGCCCCAGCCCGTCGCGCCCGTGAGCACGTGGATCTTCCCGTCCGGGGCCTGGAACGCGTCGAGCGGGCCCGCGGGCAGGTCGCCCAGCCCCTCGCGCTCCCGCCACTCGGCGACCGGCCTCGGATAGCCCTCGTCGACGTGGGTGTAGTCCGCGGACGAGTAGCGGATGTACTGCTCGCCGCTGAACAGGTAGGTGCGGCCGTCCGAGTCGGCGAACGCGCCGTCGATCCGGTCCGGGTCGGCGAAGGTGTTGTCCACCTTGCCCCAGGTCTGCTCCCGCGGCGCCCAGCGGGTGCCACCGGGCTGCCGGGTGAAGGTCCTGGACCCGCCCGCCGCGGTGTGGCCGACGATCCACGAGACGCCGGACGGCAGCGTGAACGCGGCGTCGACGGCCACCAGTCCCTCGAAGCGCGGCGACAGCTCCACCAACGGCGTCGGGGTCGCGCTCTTGAGCGCGTAGGTGCCCGCCGCGTAGGTCCAGTACGCCGGTCCGGCGAACACCAGGACGGTGCCGTCGGAGGACTCCAGCAGGGCGTCGAACGACTGGACGCCCGGCGGGAGCGCGAGGTTCTCCGGGAACTTGCCCGCCAGGTCCTGATCGGTGAACACCGCGGTCACCTCGGCCGCGTCGAGGCCGAGCTTCGCGGCCAGCAGGGCGAACCGCCGGATCCGGCGGTGGGCGAGCCGGAAGTGCGGGCCCACCGGCACGTCCCGTGCGGTGAGCGCGGGCGCGACGAGCGTGTCGAAGGCCTGTTGCACCCCGCCGGTCACGCCTCGGCAGATCGCCGCGGCGGTCTCCTGCGGCACCCCGAACACGTCGGCCAGCACGTCGCGCAACGCCTGTTCCTGCCGGTTCGCCAGCTCGTCGAGCCGGTCCAGCACCTCCGAGACGGCCTGCGCCACGGCGTCGGCCGCCGCGTGCAGCAGGAAGAACACGTCCTTGGCGTAGTCCTCCAGTCCGGGCAGTGCGAAGTCGTGGGCGTTGGTGACGTTGCGGAAGTACGGCAGCCGCCGCTCGGTGACCGCGAGGCCCTCGGTCAGGTGACCGGACTCGACCAGGTGCGCCAGCAGCCCGTCGCGCTCCTCGGCGGTGAAACCGAGGGCGGACAGCGCCGCCGGGTCGAGCCGGTACGGCCGCTCGTCGGCCAGCGCGACCCGGATCTGCCGGACGACCGTGTCCCGCTCGGCGGCCGGGAACTCCCCGCCGAGATCCGGCGTCCCCTCCGGTCCGGTGAACAGCTCCTCGTCCACCACCCGGCCCTCCGCGAGGTGGCGGCCTTCGAGTGCCGTGAGCACGCGCCCGGTCGCGGCCACGTCGGCGATCCCGGCGAACTGCTCGGCGGTGAAGGTGTGCAGTTCGGCGCGCAGCGCCAGCACCTGCCGCTGAACGGCGTCCAGTACCTCCCGGCGGCGCGGGTAGAACTCGATGGCGAGGCCGAACTCGGCCAGTGGCAGCGCGGCCAGCGCCGCCTTGTCCCGGTAGTTCCCGTCCTCGTCGAGGTGGCCGTTGAACACCAGGCTCGCCAGCAGGGCGGTCACCTGCGCGTCGGTCAGCCGCAGCTCGGCGAAGACCTCGGGGGTCGGCCGCAGCGGCTGTTCGGCGAACCGGGTGATCCGCTCGTCCAGCAGGGCGAGGACGGGGCCGGTCACGTCCGCCAGGTCCGCGTTGACCCGGAAGTGCTCGGAGTTGGTCGGCTCCAGGAAGAAGGCCGGGTCGGTGAGGTCGCCGCCGTCCTCCAGGTACCCGTTGTGCACCAGGTTGTCGTACAGCTCCGCGTGGCCGCTCGGGTCGAGGTCGGGCAGCGCGCCCAGGTCGGCGGGGAAGAACGCGGCGGTCTCGTGGGCCACCGCCCCGATCGCCTTGAACAGCTCGTCGCGGTGCGCGCCGAAGTCGCTCGCCAGCCGCAGGCCCTCGGTGGTCCCGACGGCGAGCGTGCCGTCGGGGCGCAGGTGGCCGAGCAGGACGAGGTTGCCGAAGACCTTGGCCTGGAGGCGTTCGCCGAGGCCGAGTCCCTGGAAGTCCTCGGCGACGACCACGCCGAAGTCGGTGACGGCGTCGTAGGCGGCGGTCGCGGTCACGGCGGGGTCCAGGCGCAGCAGACGACTGTCCGAAGTGGACACGATGCCCCGGTCGTACGCGACCAGCACGTCGTGCAGCACCTTGCTCGCGCGTTCGCCGAAGCGACCGCCCGCGAACAGCTCCGGGGTGAAGGCGGCCTGCTCGAACGCCTGGACGAGACCGTCCACCAGCGTCCGCACCCCGCCGTCGTCGGTCTCCCGGCCGCCGCCGACCACCTCGGTCAGCTCCCGGCCGGAGAAGCCCGCGGCCTGCGCCCAGGTGACCACGGCGAACAGGACCTGGGCCAGCCACAGGCTTTCGGCGGGGTCCCCGCCCGCCAGCACCGTGAAGACGTCGCGCTGCGGGGCGACGTCGCCGATCACCGGGAACGTGGTGTACCGGCGCAGCGACGGGTCGCGGTGCAGGGCGTCGAGCACGTCGAACAGCTCGTCCGCCGAGACGCCGAGGGTCGAGGCGAGGTGACCGGCCCGGTGCAGCAGGCCGATCTCCGCCAGTCCCACCGCACCGCGGTCGAACGGGCCGGGCTCGTGCCCGGTGTGGTGCTCGCGGTACCGCCGGACGATCGTGGCGATCTCGCTCTCGGCGACGTCGATCCAGGTCACCAGCCGGAGCCGGTAGTCCTTGTTGTGCGCGGAGAGGAGGTCGCCCGAGCAGCCGCGCACCTCGTCCGGTTCCACCGGGACGGCCAGGCGGCAGACGTCGGTGACGGTGAGGTCGTGGGCGTCGCGCAGCCGCAGGACGGCGGCCAGCGCCCGCAGCGCGGGTGGGTCGACGCGGCCGGCGCAGAACGTGGTGACCGCCAGTCCGAGGTCGGCAGGACTGAGGCCGGTGGCGCGGGCCAGGCGCCCGAACCGGTGCGCCCAGCCGAGCCAGGCGAGCGGCGGCGACTCGCCCCACTCCAGCAGCGTGCCGTCCGCGTTCAGCCCGACCGCGTCGTCGATCGCCACCAGCTCGCGCAGCTCGTCCCCGGACAGGCCGGTGGCCTCGGCGAACCGGGCCGCGTCGCGGAGCACGCCGAGCGACTCGCCCTCCGCGAGCCCGTAGGACACCGCGAGGTCGGCCTCCCCCTCGTCCGACCTCGTCACGACCGCGACGTCCTCCGGTGACATCGCCAGGAGTTCACGGGCGGAGGTGTCGTGGTCGGGCGGCGCGGCGAACAGCCAGTACAGCTCCAGCGGCGTGACCTGGAGGTGCCGCAGGTGGACCCGCAGCGTTTCCGCGTCGAGCGCGAACGGCAGCGCGAACGGGTGCCTCCGTTGGCGCAGGGTGTCGTACGGCGCCGGTCCCAGCTCCCGCTCCAGCACCTCGTTGACCACGTCGAGGTAGGGCGTCTCGGCGAACGTGCCCTCCGCGTCCAACCTCACGCGGCCCAGGTCGGTCCGGCGCTCCAGCAGCGCGTTCCCGCCGAGGTTGGCCTCCATCAGCGCGAGCAGGTCCACGAGGTAGGCGGCGGGCGAGTACACCGATCTCGCGTCCTCGTCCCGCCTGAAGTCGAGTTCGCCGAACAGTCGGGCATAACCCGGAGACGCCTCGTCGCGCAGCACTGGTCCTCCATGGAATCCAGGGTTCGACTCCCGGAGCACGGCGTACCGCGGTGCCCGAGTGGGGTGGAGTCGAGGGAATGCCAGGGAGATTAGGACCGGCGTGCCGCCACCGTCGTCAGGGGAAACCCCGACGGACCCCCTGACGTTCGCGGGCGGCGGCCATCCGGACCGCGAGCTGGGTCCGGGACGTGACGCCCACCTTGCGGTACGCGCGGCTCAGGTGCGTCTCCACGGTCTTCTCGCTGACGAACAGCTTTTCCGCGATCTGCCGATTCGTCAACGCGTCGGCCGCGAGGTCGGCGACCTGCCGTTCCGCCGGGGTCAGCGACGGGACGCCGGAGACCTGGACGCGCGGCGACCGGCCGCCGTTGGCCGTGAGCGAGGCGCGCAGGCGTTCGGCGAGTCCCGTGGCCCGGCACTCGACCGCGAGTTCCGCTGCCTGCCTGAGGTTCTGCCGCCCCGGCCCGCCGGAGCCGATCCGCACCTGGTGAGCGCCGAGGTCGGCCAGGGCGCGGGCGAGTTCCAGCCGGGCCGGGCCGTCCCTCAGCAGGTCCACCGCCTCGGACAGCGCCGCGGACGTGTCGCCCAGGCGCGCGGCGTGGCGCAGCGCGACGGCGATGTGCCTGGGCACACCGAGGGATCGTGCCGCCCGCAGCTCTTCGGCGATCAGCTCGGCGGCTTGGTCACGGCGTTCCAGCCGCAGGCACGCCCCGGCCGCGTGGAGCCGCCACGGCACCTCCCAGACGCCCGGCGCGCCCCACTGCTCGTACGCCGCCCCGCAGGCGAGGGCGTCCGCCAGCGCCGCGGCGTCGTCGCCCTGCTCGGCGCGCAGCCGCGCGCGGGCTTCCAGCAACCACACCTCCAACGTGCTCCGCGCGTCCTGGCCCTCACCCAGGACGCTTCGGCGCAGCACGTCGGCCGCTCCGGTCAGGTCGCCCTGTTCGACGAGCAGGTGGATCCTGGTCGAGTCCAGCGCGGGCAGGCCCACGTTCGGCTCCGGCACGGCCCGCGTCCCGATCTCCACGTGCTCGGCCGCCTGCGCCAGGTCCCCGCGCAGCAGGGAGATCCTGGCCAGGTACCCGCGGACGACCCCCATGGGGAGCAGCAGCCCCCGGTCGACCGCGAACGCCAACGCCCGCTGCACCCGGTGCTCGGCCTCACCGAGCCGGTCGGCGACCACCAGCGTCGTCACCGCCGCCCAGATCGCGGAGCGCTCGGGCGTCAAGCTGTTGCCCACCAGTGCTTTGCGCGCCAGCACCAGCGTCTCGTCCACGGGGGCGCCCGCGATGGCCGACTCCACGGCGCGCTGGGCCGTCAGCACGGGGCTCGACCGGCCGAGCCGGTCGCCGAGCCGGGCGAGCAGGTCCACCTGGAGCGGGCGGGCCGACAACCACGCCCTGGCGAACCCCATGAGCTCCTCGGCCATCTGCCCGGCCAGCACCGGGTCCGCGCCCTCCGGGAGTTCGTCGACCGCTCGCGACAGCAGTTCCAGCGCCGGACCGGTGTCGCCGCAGGCGTTGCGGAACCGGGCGAGGCTGTACGCGCAGCGGGCGCGCTGTTCCGGGTCGTCCGCCAGCGCCAGCGCCTCCTCCAGGTGCGCCGCCGCGTCCTCGACGGCGAGGTGGTGCGCCTCGCAGTTGCCCAGCCGACGGCTGACCTCCGAGCGGTGCTGCGCCGCGGGCGGTTCGGCGCGGGCTCGGGCGAGGTAGACCGAGGCGCCCTGCGGCGAACCCCGCAGCCAGGCCTCCTCCGCCGCCGCCAGCAGCACGGGGATCCGGTCCGGGTTCGCCGCCGGGATCGTGCGCAGCAGGTGCGACGCCACCCGCGCCACCGGCTCCCCCGCCCGCCGGAGCACCGACGCGGCCCGGTCGTGCTCGGCACCGCGATCCACCAGCGGTACCAGGGAGAGCGCGACGTCGCGGACCACCGCGTGCACGAAGGCCGGTGGGTCCGCCCGCTCGAAGATGCCGTGCCTGGTGAGCCGTTCCGCCGACATCACCACGACCTCCGGTGTCACGCCGGACTGCTCGGCCACCACCACGAGCGCCGTGTCGTCGCCCAGGACCGCGACGGCCCGCGCCACCCGCTGCACCTCGCCCGGCTGGCGGCGGAGCCGCGCGGCGACGTGGCGGCGGATCGCGTCGGGGCCCGCCGCCTCCACCGACCCCGCCCCGGCCGCGTCCGGCGACACCTCGTTGGCGACCAGGACCCGGAGCAGTTCCCGGACGAACAGCGGGTTCCCCGCCGTCGTCGCGTGGCAGGCCGCGCAGAACGCGTCGCTCGCCGCCTCGCCGAGTTCCCGCCGGACCAGGTCGGTCACCGCCGCGGCGCTCAGGTTCCTCAACGGCAACAGCAGGCACACGTCGGTGGTCAGGACGTCGTCGAGCAGCCCGCCGTCCTCGTGCTCGGCCGCGCGGGTCGCGACGACCACCAGGACGGGCAGCGATTCGAGCCTGCGCGCGAGGAACCCGATGAACCGCATCGACGGGAGGTCCGCCCACTGCGCGTCGTCGACCACGACCACGAGCGCGCCGCGCTCGGACATCGTGACCAGCAGCCAGTACAGCCCGTTGAGCAAGGCGTACGACGCCCCCGCGACCTCGTCGCCGGGTTCGTCGTGGCCGAAGAGCCTGATCGTGGCGCGGGCGGCGCCGGTGAACAGCTCGGCCCGCTCGTCGCGGTCCCTCGGCAGCGCGGGTTCCAGCAGTTGGCGCACCACACCGAAGGTGAAGTCCCGTTCCAGCTCCGCTCCCCGCGCGTGCAACACGGTCACCCCAGCGGCACCGGCCAGTTCCCGCGCGTGCCGCAGCAACGCCGTCTTGCCCAGACCCGCGGCCCCGTCGAGGACCACCACACCACCGCCACCGCCCGCCAGGTCGGCGAACGCCCGGCGCAACGCCTCCAGCTCCGCGTCCCGCTCGACCAGACTCCCCCAGGGCCCGTTCCACCGCATGGCCAAGTTCTAGTGCACGCGCCGAACCGCCCGACAACGGCACACGACCTCGCGACGGACCGGGCGATCTTCGTCCAACCGGACCGGGTCCCGGCGGAAGTCGTTGACCTGCACCATCTTCGGAGGACGCGTCAGCGGACCACCTCGACGTCGCGCCCCGCCGCCAGCTCGGCGTTGATCCGGTCCAGCTCGGGGAAACCGGTGTCGCCCGGTGTGACCGGCTGGTACGGCAGGGTGGTCGCGAGGTACTCGCGCCACGGCGCGGGCACCTCGACCGGTTTGGTGACACCGGTGAGCAGGAGGGTCTGGACGATCTCCGGGCCGTGCGTGCGCAGTGACCCGCGGAGCAGGCCGCGCAGGCCGCGCGGACGCGTCACCTGGGTGCGCAGCAGGCGTTCGCCCACCGTCGTGCCGGACGTGGCGAGGTCACCGCCGGTCAGCTCGCGCAGCCTGGCGCGGATCGGCGGGAACGCGTCCTTGGGCAGGCCGCTGGAGTGCAGCACCACGACCGGGTCCGCCCCGTCCTCCAGCGCGCAGGTGACGTCGAACTCGACGCGGCGGCGCCACACGCCGAACGTGTTCTCCCCCACGACTTCCAGCCGCGCGGACGGCACGGGCGTCCCGGTCACCTCGGGCACCCGCAGGCGGCTGTCGCCCAGCAGATCGGCCACCGAGGTCGCCCCGGTGAATAGCCTGCTGAGGCCTCCCGCGACCTCGCCCCGCTCGTACAGCTCCAGCCAGCCGGGCAGCAGGGCCACGCTGGAGAGGTCCGGCGCGGAGCGGGCGGCCTCCTCGGCGCGGGTCGAGGCCTCGTCGCGCAGCGCCTCGGTGAGCAGGCCGATCCGGCGGCGCAATTCCACCACCGCCAGCGCGTCGAACCTGGGCGCCGGGGCGAAGTCGGCGCGGCGGCCGGTGCCGTCGAGGACACCCGCGAGGACGCGCACGGGGGTCGCGTCGCGCGGCCAGTCGTGGCGTTCGGCGTGCTCGACCAGCCGCCGCGTCGCGTACGGCGTGAGCCAGTGCCCGCGTTCCACGAACGTCCCCCAGTCGCGGTCGTCGAGCCCGTACCGGGCGGCCAGGCGGGGTAGTCGGGTCAACAGCCGCAGGAGCAGCAGTTCCGGGTCCAGCACCCCCGGTTCGGCCTCGCCGGAGTCCCGCAGCGCCGCCGCGAGCCCGCCGGGGTCCAGCAGGGTCGTCAGCGCCTGCGACGGCGCGCAGTCGAGCACCACCGCGAGCGGGCCCGCGACCCTGGCATCCACAATGGACCGGAGGTGCCGTTCGGTGAACGCGCTCGGCAGCACGGTCGGGGTGAACTCCGCGCGGATGTGCGCGGCCAGTTCCGCCAGCCGGTTCTCCTCGCTCGCCGCCCTGCCGATCAGCTCCAGGAGGTCCCGTTCGGCGAAGTCGCCGAGCGACTGGCCGACGGCGGCGCGCGCCCGCTCCGAGGTCTTCACCAGCCACACCACGAACAGTTCGTTCTCCACGGCTCAGCGCCCTTCGGTCTGGCCGTACCGGGGTGGCCGGTGGCCGGTCAACAGCTCGAACAGGGCCTGCGCCTGACCGCGCGGGCCGCCGACGTACGGCCCGAGCAGGATCTCCTCCAGCACGCCGCCGAGCGCCACCAGCGCGGAGTCGACCGCCTGGGAGTCCTCCCCCAGCTCGCCCGCCGCCTCGGTCAGGCGCGTGGCCATCCCCGCGGTCTCGATCGCGCCGCGGAACAGCCACGCCCCGTACTCCCGCCGCGAGTTCCGGGTGGTCGCCCGCGGCAGACCGCGGAAAAGCAGGCGGATCGCCCTGTCCAGGTCGATCGCGGGCAGCAGCGACTGCCACTTCGTGGTGAACGCCCGGTCCCGCGACACCGCCTCGTCCATCGCCCGCTCCGCCGCCGGGGGCAGCCCCGGCGGCAGCGTGCCCAGCAGTTCCGGGATGTCCTGGTCCGGCAGCCCGGCGGCGACGCACTCGACGATCGCGCGCAGCAGGCAGGCTCGCGCCTGGCCGTCGGGTTCGGCGACGACCCGGTCCAGGCACTCGCGCGCGGTGATGAACGCGGACAGCCTCATGGCCATGATCGCGCGTTCCATGCCCTCGCCCAGCGAGTGCTCCCGTTGCGCGGCGGCGAGTTCGTCCTCGATCTCCGCGGCCTCGACGGAGGGCGGCGAGGGCGGCTCGAGCTCAGCCACGAGCCGTTCGACGGTGTACCGCGGGTGTGCGCGCAACGCCGTGACGAACGCCGCGTCGAACTCGGCGGCGTCCCCGCGCTCCGCAAGCCCGGCCAGCGCGGTCCACGCCGCCTCGGCCTCCGCGCGGTCCTCCGGGCGCGGCCGGTCGTCGACCGCGTGGTCGGCGGCGTCGCGGATCACCAGCACCCGGCGGGCCGAGTCGGCGAGCAGCGCCGACAGGTCCTCGTCCACCACGGAACACGCCCGCACCGACAACGCCGCCGGGTCGTCGCCGACGGGCGGCAGGTAGCCGGTGCGGAACAGCGTGTGCGGGGTGAACACGTCCGCCGGATCGATGCCCTGGCGGCGCACGGCCTCCCGCCACTCGTACCGCAGCATCGGCGCCACTTCGTCCTGCCAGCGCAGGAAGGCCTCGCGCGTCGCGGCGCTCTCGTCCGGGACGACACCGCGCAGCGCCGCGTCCAGGAACCGCCCGGCCGCCAGTTGGCGCGCGGGCGCCTGCGGCCGGTTGATCGCGGCGTCGAGATCGGCGATGAGGTCGGACATCCGGAGCGCCCACGCCTCCTGGAGCCTGATGAGGTTCGGGACGTTCGTCGCGTAGTACTCGACGGCGTCGATCTCCTCGGGCGTGGACAGCTTGATGTGGATGCCGCTGTGGTTGTCGAAGAACGTCTCGAGGGTCACGGTGCTCTCCCACATCAGGCGCCGTTCGTCCGCTGAGGCGCGGGTGAACGCCTCCAGCTCGCCGCGGATGCGCGCGAGGTCGGCTTCGAGCTGGTCGCGGCGCAGTCGCGCGTCGACCGACACCCGGCGGGCCAGCGCCCGGTGGTGCGTCCGGTCGAGCAGCCGGTAGGACGCGGTGGTGAGCAGATCGGGATCGAGTTCCAGGCCGACCCCGGCGCCGAAGCGGGCCTCGTCCGCGGCGTCGGTGCGCAGGTACGGAAGCAGGGCCACCAGGCCCCTCGACCCCGCCGGGACCGCCGGGCGCAGGAACGCCCCGCGCGGCCGGGCGACGGCCCGGCCCGCGAGGTCGCGGACCGCGCGGTCGAACGCGACGACGTCGACCTGGTCGACCTCGGTGACCCTCACGAGATTCGTGTCGCGCTCCAGCCCGCGCAGGAACCCGACCAGGTCGCGCAGCACCACGCGGGCGGACGTGCCCGTGCCGAGCGGAGCGCGCCTGCCATGCGACGACGCCAGGTCGGGCGCCGATCCGGTGGTGGCCGAGTCGATGCCGACGCGCAGCACGCCGACACCGACGAGGTCGCTCACGACGTCCGCGCCCGGACCGTTGATCCGCAGCGAGGCCGTCAGCACAGCGGGTACGACCTGCTCGCGGATCTCGGGCAGGCCCGTGCCGACGACGAGCACCTCGACCGGACCTCGGCCGTCGGTCACCACCTGGACGTGGTGCAGCGTGGACGAGAGCGCCGCGCGCACCACCGGCGACAGGGCGGCGCGCGGTCCCCACGGAGGAGTTCGCGGGGTCAGCGGGGCGCACACGTCGTCGGACCCGATCCGGTCGACCAACGCCGCCAGCGGATCCCGGTCGCCGGTCGGCACGGCCCGGATGCCCAGCGCGGTGGCGTGCAGGACGAGCGCCAAGTTCTGCTCGTCGTCCTCGAACGGCGGCCGGTCCGGCGCGTGGTTCCGCCAGTATGACCACAACCGCGTGACCAGCCGCGCGGGCACCGCGGGCCGCCGGTCGGAGAACACGCGCAGCGCGAGGGCGACATCGGCGTCGTCCCACGCGTGCGGCGGCTTCTCCCCCACGTCGTCCTGGCCGTCCATCCCCGCTCCCCTCGTCCGGCGGAATCACCACTCGGCGGGCACGTCGGGCACGGCGTCCGCCGGAATACCCGAGTCCCGCAGGGTGCGCGCGGCGTCGGCGGCACGGCCCGCAGCCGTGAGCGCGCGGGCCAGCGTGATCACCGCCGAGCGCCGCTCGCGCGCCGGTGCGTGCGCGCACCGGTCGTACAGGCCGATCGCTTCGACCGCCGCGTCGACCGCCGCCGGGATCTCCACCCCCGCCGCGACCCGCAGGTGCGCGTGCTGCCACAGCGATCGGGCCAGCAGCAGCCGGGTCGCGTCGCACTCGGCCCCGGCGACCAGCCCGCGTCGCGACGCCACCGCCTCGGTGCCGGCGTCGCACGCCCGCGTCCACCACCCGCGCTCGGCGTACCGCTGGGCGAGCGTCGTCAACCGGGCCGCGAGCGCCCCGCGGTGGTCGGTGCCGTCCGCGGCCAGGTCGCGCAGGACGTCCACGGCCTCCTCCGCGGCGGCGACCGCCTCGGCGGAGCGGCCGATCCCGGCGAGCGCGGTCGACCGCGCGTCCAGCGTCCTGGCCAGCGTGAGGAGGCCGTCGACGAGGAACCGCCGCCGCACCACCGCGACCTGGCCGACCGCGCGCTCGGCCAGGTCGTTCGCCTCGACGAACCGCCCGAGACCGACCAGCGCGGTGACCTCCACCTGCCGGACCCACAGCAGGGTGACCGCTCGGTTCAACCGGTGCACGCCGTCCCGGCGTTCGACGAGGTCGGTCGCTTCCCGGACGGCGGCCAGCGCCTCGTCGAACCTCCCGGCGGCGAGGAGGTGTTCGGCGAGGTCTCCGAGGCTGGTTCCCACGCCCACCGGGTCGTCCGCCGCGTACCGGCGGTCGAGCGCGACCGCCTTGACGGCGGCGGCGACCGCGGCCTCCTGGTCACCGAGGGTCGCGTGCGCCGAGGCGAGGCCGAGGTACGTCCAGCCGAGCAAGGCGCCGTGCCGCACCGGGTCGTCGGCGACCAACCCCTCCGCGAGGTGGGTCGCCTGCGAGGCCGAACGCAGGGCCGAGCGCGGGTGGTACAGCTCCGCCTCCCGGAAGGCGAGGATGACGAGCGACTCCGCCAGCTCGGACCGGTCCCCATCCTCACGCCTGACCTCGACCACCTGATCGGCCGTCGCGCGAGCGGCGGGCCAGTCGCCGGTCGTCCTGCGCAGCCCGGCCAGGTGGTCGAGGACCGCGGCGAACGGGGCCAGGTACACCTTCGGGTTCTTGTCGGCCGCGTGCCGCAGCAGCTCGACCGACTCGGTCGCGGCGTCCACCGCCTCGTCCCACCGCTCGGCGTCGGCGAGGTGCTTCGCGTGGTTGTGCAGGGCCAGCGCCAGGTCCGGGCGGCGGTCGTTGCCGTCGCCCGGATCGGGTTCGTCCAGGACGAGCCGCCACAGCAGGACGCCCTGGGCCGACGCGCCTGCCGCCCGCTCCCACCGGCCCAGCGCCCACAACACCCGGCCCTGCTGCACCAGCGCGCGGGCGAGGTCGGGCCGGAACAGACCGGGGTCGACGGTGGCGCCCCGGCGCAACAGCCTGATCGCGTCGTCGACGACCGGGAGCGCGGCGGCCGGTCGGCCCACGTCGGTCAGCAGGGCCGACAGGGTCCCGCGGGTGGCGGCGACGTCGGCCGCCGTCTCCTCGCCCGGTTCCCCACCGTCGCCGGAAGCGTTGAGCCGCAGCCAGTGCGCGTCCTCGCCGACGGCGATGGCCTCCTCGAAGCGGCCGAGGTCGGCCAGGTGGGCCGCGTAGTCGGTCAGCGTGCGGGCGAGTTCCGGGAGGTAGCGCCGCGGGTCCTCCCAGACGACCTCGCGCAGCGTCACCTCCGCCCGCTGGAGGGCGGCGAACCCGTCGTCGGCGCGGCCCACCTCCAGCAGGCGCCTGCTGAGCCTGCGCAGGAGCGCCGCCACCTCCACCGGGTCCGAGTCGGGGCCAACGGTTTCGCGCACGAGCCGTTCGGTCAGGGCCACCAGGCCCGCGCTCAGGTCGAGGTGGACCTCGGGCAGCGTCCTCTCGATCGCGGTCAGCAGGTCGACGCCGAGCGCGGGCAACTCGGCCAGCCTGGTCAGCGCGGCGCCGCCTGCGTGCAACACGAGCGCGGGCCGCCCGCGCAGGACCGGGAACAGGTGCTCCCGCGCGAGGTGCGGCCACCGGTCGGCCGCCTCGATCAGGTGGATCAGGGCGTGGCGCAGGTGCCGTGGTCCCGAATCCTCGTCGAGGACCCGGCGCAGGACCGTCCCCGCCCACGTCTCGGCGGGGAAGCCGATGTCGCCACCGGGGGTGTACAGGCCGACCAGGTCCTCGGCGAGGCGATCCGGGTAGATCGGCTCCAGGACGAAGTCGGCGCGGGGGTCCGACGGCGGGTAGCACAGGGCGTGGTCGCCCAGCACCACCGTCGCGTCCTTGGCGTCCTTGGCGAACGCGGTCCGCACCACCAGTTCCGCCGCGTGCTCGCTGGGCTGCGCGCCGGTGAGCGCGGCGACGAACACGACACCCGCCATCACCGACTCCGGCGTCGTGAACCGCCGCCCGCTGCCGTGCATCTTCTGCCAGTGCGTGCGTTCCCGCGTGATCAGGTAGCCGGACAGGGACGCGAGGTCACCCGGCGCGTCCGCACCGCTCACGTGGGCGTCCACCGCCGCCCACGCCGCCATGTGGATGGTGAGCACGTGGTCGCGCGAGTCGCGGTCCAGCCACTCGGGCATCCCGATGCCGTCCACCCGACCGACGCCGAGTTCCTCGGCGAACCTGTCCCTCGCCGTCTCGAACAGGGCACGGCGCTGGTCTGGGCCGGTGCCCAGCGGTGGCACCGGGACGGCCCGGCCCGCGTCGAGCCCGGTCTCCGCCAACTGCTGCGCCAGCGTCCACCACCAGTGCCCCGCGGGGCGCGCCACGAACAGGAAGCGGGTGCGCGGCCGGGACGCCACCACCGGGTCCGTCGCGAGGCGGAGCAGGTCGGTCGTCGGCCAGCGTTCCGCGTAGTCGACGACGACCAGCGTGCCCACCTCGTCCGCCTTCGGCTCGTCGGCCGCGGCGACGCGCTTGCCCACGCCGTGCCGGGCGGCCACGACCTCCCAGCCGAGCCGCGCGCTGCGCTGCGCGAACTCGGCGGCGAGCCGGGTCTTGCCCTGCCCACCAGGACCGTGCAGGAGCAGGCCCTGCGCTCCGGGATCGGCGTCCCGCCACCGGGCGAGGTCGTCGAGTTCCCGTTCCCGGCCGGTGAACGTGACGACCTGGTTCTCCGCGACGAGCATCCGGCTCGGCCCACCCCCGCCGGGTGACCTGATCCACGGCCGCCACCGCTCCACCGCGTAGGCGGCTGGTGTGCCGCCGATAGTGACGTCGCCGTGCACCTCGCCGAACTGGCCCACGAACCCGGAAGGGCCGCTGTTCACGTTGGCGATGTGACTCGGCCCCGGCGCTCGACCGGCGCCGTCCCCCGTGCGGGCGCGGTCGTCCCTCCGCCCTCCTCGGTCGCCGATCGGAGACATACCAGGTCATCCGGCCGGGCACCGCGACCGTTAGCCGGGGCACCGCCTGATCACTCGACCAGAGCAGCGCCGTCAGGACCCGAGCAGTTCGGCGGCGAAGACGTCCTCGCAGCGCAGCAGGCGGTTCGAGAGGCCCTGCTCGTGGTGGTAGCGCAGGAAGGCGTCGACGGCCGCGCGGTTGGCGGCGATCCCGTGATCGTTGCGGCCGTCCTCGGCGAGCCCGCCGTCGCGGTCGAGGAGCTGGGTGAACCACGGGGTCGGGGGCTCGGGGGTCCGGTCGGAGCGGTAGGCCTGCTCGGCGAGGGCCTTGGACGCGGTGAAAGCGCGGTACACGGCCGTGGCCAGGCCGGGGTTGGCGTCGACGAGTTCTCGGCGGACCACCAGGAGGTGCATGATCGGGAAGATCCCCGTGCGCCGGTGGTAGTCGGCTTCCCGGTCGTCGGCGTCGGGGAACAGCCGCCGCACCCCCGGATCCCCCCGCAGCACCGCGGCGGGCGGGACCGCCGAGATCAGCGCGTCGATCTCGCCGGTCTCCAGCATCGAGCCGAGCGCGTCGGCGCCGCCGATGTGGCGCACGTCGACGCCGTCGGGGTGGCGCTGGGGGACGAAGTCCATGGGCGCCATGGGTTCGTTCGTCCCGCCGATCAGCCAGCGGCTGTGCTCCGGCGCGAACCCGTGCTCGTCGGCCAGGATGCCCTTCGGCCAGATCCCCATGTCGTGGCCGTACACGGCGAACTCGCCGATGGTCGCGCCCGCGAGGTCGGAGGGCCCGGTGATGCCGCTGGCCTCGTTGACGTAGACCACCGAGTGCTGGAACTTCCGCATCAGGAACACCGGGATCCCCACGTACGGCGGGTCTTCCAGGTCCAGGCTCCGCAGCAGGAAGGTGAACCCCAGTTCGGCGACGTCGAGTTCGCGGCGCTCGACCACCCGCCGGAACAGGTCCGCGACGTCGTGGCTGGTCTCGGTGCGGAACTCGACGCCTTCGACGTCCACCCGGCCCTCCAGCAGCGCCGCGGTGTGGTCGTAGAGCTGGCAGCTCAGCGAAAGCGTGATCGGGTCGGACATGTTCCACGACTCCAGGTGACGGGTTCAGATCGGTTTGGTGAACGTGCGGCGGTACTGGGTGGGCGAGACGTCGAGGTCGCGCAGGAACGCGCGGCGCATCGCCTCCGGCGTCCCGTACCCGCAGCGGTGCGCGATGCCGATCACCCCGTCGCGGGTGTCGGTCAACGCGCGCTGCGCGGCTTCCAGGCGCGCCAGGTCCACGTAGCGGCCGGGGGTCACCCCGACCTGCTCGGTGAACGCGCGGGAGAAGTGCCGGGTGGACAGGCCCGCGCGCCGGGCCAGCGCGGGAACCGACAGGTCGGCCGTCAGGTTGGCGACGACCCAGTACTGGACGTCCCGCAGCGGGTCCGACCGGGCGACCTGCGCCGAGAGCTGCACGCTGAACTGGGCCTGGTTGCCCGGCCGCCGGAGGTAGACCACCAGCAGTCGGGCGACCTCGTGCGCCACCGCGCGGCCGAAGTCCTCCTCGACCAGCGCGATGGCGAGGTCCACCCCGGCCGTCACCCCGGCCGACGTGGAGATCGGGCCGTCCCGCACGAAGATCGGGGTCGGGTCGACCACCACCTCGGGGTACCTGCTCGCGAGGACGTCGCAGGAGCCCCAGTGGGTCGTCGCCCGGCGGCCGTCCAGCAGCCCGGCCTCGGCCAGGAGGAACGCCCCGGTGCACACCGACACCACGCGGCCCACGCGCGGCGCCCGCTCGCGCAGCCACGTCACGAGCCGTCGGTCGGCGTCCGGCACACCCGGCCCACCCGGCACGAGCAGGACGTCGGGAGCCTCCGCGTCGGCCAGGTCCAGGTCGGGCACCACGCGCAGACCACCGGCGCACCGCACGGTCCCGCCTCCGAGCGAGGCCGTGCGGACGACGTACGGGGGCGGGCCCTCGCTGCCGGTGAAGTACCGCGCGGTCGAGAACACGTCGAGCGGTCCCGCCACGTCGAGGGGCTGCGCCCCGTCGAACAGGACGACGAGGACCGATCGGGTCGTCACCTCGGCGGTGGTCGCACCGCGGGAGCGGGTCATCGGGCTACGCCGGGCCCGTCGTCAGGCCGATGAGGTCGTTGACGGCGTCGGTGAGGCGGCTGAAGGCGCGGTCGGCCGACGGCACGCGCGGCGCGAACTCGATCCACCCGTGCACCAGCTCGGGGTCGAACTGGACCGTCACGGGCACCCCGGCGTCCCGCAGCCGCCTGGCGAAGGCTTCCTCCGACGACCGCAGCATGTCGTGCCCGGCGATGGCGATGACGGCGGGCGGCAGGCCCGCCAGCGACGCCGCCCGGCCCGGCAGGGCGTACGGCGAGGCGAGCGCCGCCTCGGTCCAGGCGTACTGGCGGAAGAAGAACTCCAGGTCCGCCAAGGGCATGCGCGGACCGCCGCCGAAGGCGAGCATGCTCGGGGACCCGAAGTCGTCGTCGACGCCGGGGTACACCAGCACCTGTGCGTCGACGCGCGGGCCGTCCTCGTCGCGCGCCCGCAGGGCGACGCAGGCCGCGAGGGTGCCGCCCGCGCTGTCACCGGCGACGAGCAGCGGCAGGTCGGGTCGCAGGGAACCGGCCCAGGCGGTCGCGTCGTAGGCGTCGTCGAACGGCGCCGGGAACGGGTGCTCCGGCAGCATCCGGTAGTCGACCGAGACCACGACGGACCGGGTGTCGCGGCTGAACCGCCGCGTGGCGACGTCGTGGGTGTCGATGCCACCCGCCCGCCAGGCGCCGCCGTGCAGGTACACGATGACCGAGGTGGGGGTCTCGGGGCGGTAGACCCGCACGGGGATCTTCCCGCCGCCACCCCGCACGAACTCGTCGGTGACGCGGTGCACCGCGACGGGGTCGGCGCCGCGCCGGTAGACCGCGCTCGCCCTGCGCATCCCCTCGCGGAGCTGGTCGGCCGTCACGTCCGCGGCCGGGATGGACGCGGGTGGCCCCAACTCCGCCTGCAAGGCGATGACGTCGGGGTCGATGGGCGTTTCGTTCACGTCGGTTCTCCGAGTCGGGTTCGTCGTGCGGGTCCGCGTCGTCGCGGACGGATCGGGCCTGCCACGCCGTGGCCCCTACCGCTTCCGGTAGATCCGGGCCCGGCGGAGGTGGTCCACCGCGACCGCGCAGACCAGGATCGCGCCGATCACGATGCTGTTGTACTGGGGCGGGATGTTCGTGAGCACCAGCGCGTTGTCGATGAGCGACAGCAGGACGGCGCCCACCGCGACGCCCTGGACGCCGCCCATCCCGCCCATCAGGCTGACGCCGCCGATGAGCACCGCCGTGATCGCGTTGAGGGTGGTCGACGTCCCGCCCGCGGTGACCTGCCCGGCGCCGACCTGGGCCGAGTAGACGATGCCCGCGAGACCGGCCGTCGCGGCGGCGATCACGTACAGCGCCAGGTCGAGCCGGAACACCCGCAGCCCGTTCGCGACCGCGGCCTGCCGGTTGCCGCCGAGCGCGCGGACGTTGACCCCGAACCGGGTGCGCTCCAGCAGGAACCAGAACAGGACGCCGACGGCGACGGCGATCAGCACGTCGTTCGGCACGCCCAGGACGCTGCCCTGGGCGATCCGCTGGAAGCCCGCCGGGAGCGGGAGGACGTCGGAGCCGCCGGTCACCAGGTTGTCGACGCCGGTGAGCACGTAGAACGTCCCGAGGGTCGCGATGATCGGCGGCACGTGCAAGGAGGTGACCACCACGAAGTTCACCGCCCCCACCGCGCAGCAGGCCGCCATCCCGGCGAGCACCGCCAGTGGCCAGGGGACGCCCTCGACGAGCAGCGCGCAGGTCGACAGCGCCCCGAGGGTGAAGACCGCGCCCGCCGAGAAGTCCAGCCCACCGCCGATGACGAGCAGCGCGGCACCGCAGGCCATCACGAAGTAGATGACGCTGTTGCGGAGGATCGCGGTCAGGTTGTCCGGGGACAGGAACAGGCTGGAGCGGGACCAGGCGAAGAGCCCGACCGCCAGCACCACCAGGACGAGCGTGGTCTCCTGCCGCACCAACACCTTCGCCACCACGCCGGTCCGCTCGCCCCCGTGCTCCGCGAGCGGGTCACGGGGTTTCGCGGTCACGGTCATCACGCCACCTCGCCGTCGTGGACCTGGTCCGGGGCGATGGCGCCGGTGATCAAACCGACGACCTCCTCGCGGCCGACGTCGGCGACCAGCCGGGTGCCGACGGTCCGGCCGAGCCGCAGGACCGTCACGCGGTCGGCGTGGGAGAAGACGAAGTCCAGGTCGTGGCTGACGAGGACGACCGCCTTCCCGGACGCCCGGAGTTCGTCGATGATCTCGCCGACCTGCGCGGTCTCCTGCACGCCCAGCGCCGCCGTGGGCTCGTCCAGGAGCATGATCGGCTTGTCCATCCGGACGGCGCGGGCGACCGCGACGACCTGCCGCTGGCCGCCGGACAGCAGCCCGACCGGTGTGCGCACGTCGCCCACCCGCACCTTGAGGTCCCGGAGGACCTTCGCCGCTTCCCGTTCCATGCGGCGGCGGTCGAGCACGAAGCCGAACTTGCGCGGCAGGGTGCCGAGCGCCATGTTGTGCGCGATGTCGAGGCACTCGACGAGCGCGAGGTCCTGGTGCACCACGGCGATGCCGTGCTCCTGCGCGTCGGCCGCCGACCGGACGTGGCGCGGTTCCCCGCCGTTGACGAGCACCTCGCCCTCGTCGGCCCGGTGCACGCCCGCGACGATCTTGATGGTGGTCGACTTGCCCGCGCCGTTGTCCCCGACGATCGCGTGCACCTCGCCCGCGTGGGCGTCGAAGTGGACGTCCTCCAGCGCGGACACGGAGCCGAACCACTTGCGGACGCCGCGCAGCCGCAGGGCCGGGGCGCCCATCACACCCACCCCTCGTCGAGGAGTCCGCGCACCTGGTCCTTGCCGACGACGCGGATCTTGACGGGGACCTCGGGCGCCTGCTTGCCGTTGTGGACGTCGACGACACCGTCGACGAGCTGCTTCCCGAGCGAGCAGACGTCCTGCATCAGCATCAGGTTCGCCGTGCCCTCCTCGATGGCCTCGGACCCGCCGTTGTCGTGACCGCCCGCGAGCAGGAAGGTCCTGCCCACGAGCCCGCGGGACTTGATCGCGGCGACCGCGCCCGGCGTGGTGGTGCCCATGTGGGTGACGATCGTGGTGACGTCGGGGTGCGCGGTGAGGAGCGCGTTGACCTGCGGGAGCGCTTTCGCCGCGTCGTCGCCGGTGTACACCTCGCCCGCGATGGTGACGTTGTCGGTCTTCGCGACCGCGGTCTTGACCCCGTCCAGCCAGGACTTGCCCAGTCCGGTGTCGGCCGCCGCGACGAGCCCGAGGACGTGCTCGCCGGGCAGCGCCGCGACCGCCTCCACCAGTGTCGTGCCGATGTCCGTCCAATCAGGACCGATGTTGAAGTCGGACCCGCTGTCCTCGCCGCCGGGGCCGTAGACGGTCCCCGTCACGACGCCCGCGGCCTGTGCCTGCTTGAGGACCTGGGCGAAGCCCTCGCCCGCCGGGAAGGTGATGACCGCGTCCTTCTTGGTGGCCGTGGCCTGGCGCACCTGCTGGATCATCGCGGTCGCGTCCAGCGCCTGACCGGTCGGGCCGCTCTGGGTGAGCGCGACGCCGAGCCTGTCCGCCTCCTCCCCCATGCAGTCCCCGATCCGCCGCCAGGTCGGGTAGCTGGGCAGCGGGTTGACGAACTGGATCGTCATGGCGGACCCGCCTCCCGCGCCGCCGCCGTCCCGGCCCGCGCACCCCGCCAGGGCGGCGAGGACGAACACCGGAGTCGTGAGCGCCGCGGCGACGCGGGTGGCCGTCTTGGTGGTCATCGGAATACCTCCTGGAGGGTGTCCGCGGCACGAGCCGGTGGTTCGGCGGACGATCACCGATCGGAATGGCTCTCGTCCGGAAATCCCTTCCGCCGCCAGTCGTGCGGGAGCCCGTCGGACATCCGCTCCGCCTGGCCCGGACCTCCATCGATGAGCACCACACGACCTGCGTGGAGAATTCTTTCGGCTGGTGCGGATCGAGTGGCGGAAATCCACGGGGACCGTTCGACCGACCGGTGCGTAATGTGATCGGAATTCCCGAGCGGTTCCGGATTCCGTCATTCGATGATCGCACTCGGCCACCGGCGCGACAACGACGCGCACCCCACCAAATCGGCCATGGCCGCCGGGGTGCGCTCGGCTCACAGCCAGACCGTGGCCAGCCACGCGGTCACGGCCGCGACGACCACGAGCGCGACGTTGAGCGCGACGCGGCGGTCCCCGCCGGTGAGGTGGACCGGGATCGCGCCGAACTGGAGCACGACGAACCCGACGGCCGCGGCGAGTGCGAGCCAGGGCGCGACGCCGGTCAGCGGCGGCAGGACGAGCCCGAGCGCGCCGAGCACCTCCAGCACCCCGATGGCCCGGACGGCGGGCAGCGGGACGCGGTCCACCCAGGCCATCATCGGCCGGAGCCGGTCGCGGCTCCGCACGACCTTCACCCCGCCCCCGTAGAGGTAGAAGAGGGCGAGCAGGCTCGCGGCGATCCAGTAGGCGACGGTCATGATCTTCCATCCGGGGAGGGCGAGCGCGGGACCTGGTGGCGAACGGCTAGGCGAAGTCGGTGGCGGGCTCGGTGGCGTAGCCGCTCATCACCCGGATGTTCGCCTGCGGGGTCAGGGCCTGGCCACTGGCGATCATGTCCTGGAGGTCGCGGAAGTACTGCACGTACAGGTCGGGCGTGAACGTGCTGAGCATGACGGCGGGCTCGTCGGTCACGTTGGCGAAGGTGTGCGGGGCGCCGGGCGGGACCATGACGAGCGTGCCCGCAGTCGCGTCGTAGTCCTGGTCCCCAACCGTGAACCGCACCGCGCCGGAGATCACGTAGAAGCCCTCGTCGTGCTGGGCGTGGCGGTGCTGCGGCGGTCCGGGGGTGTGCGGGGCGAGCACGGACTCGGCGATCCCGAGCCGGTGCCCGGTGTTGCTGCCGTCCTCCAGCACCCGCAGTCGCGTGGTGCCCAGGACGATCGTCTCGCCGTCGCCCGGCCCGACCACCGACACGGCGGGGTCCGGGGTCTTCAATTCGTCAGCCATGCCCCGATCTCACCGCCGGGGCCCGGCACCTGTCCAAGACCTGTTCCGCGCTGCCGATACCCCGTGGGTATCCTCCCAGTTCGACGGATCCGCGCGCCGCGGTATCAGGTGATCGCCCCGTGCGGCAGGACGGCGTGGACGCCCCACGTCTCGTTCACGACCTGCGTGACGCGCAGGTCCACCACCGAACTGGCCAGCGCGACGGCCGTGCCCCGGTCGAGGTCGTGAAGGACCTGGATCCAGCCGACCATCGCGACGAGCGCCTCCGTCATCGCCGCGGTGAGGTCGGCGTCGAACCCGAACGTGACCCGGCCACCGGGGGTCACCGCGTGGACGCCGGGAACCGGGGTCTCGGCGACGACGTCGAGGACCACCTCCGTCGTCATCGGACACTCGATCGCGGTGCCCGACACCTCACCGCCGCCCTGCGCCGCGTGGCCGTCACCGAGGTGCAGCAGCGCGCCAGGCACAGTGACCGGCAGGTACAGCGTGGACCCCGCGGTCAGCTCGCGGCAGTCGATGTTGCCGCCCCCGAAGGCCCGCGGGGGGATGGTCGAGTGCTTGCCGGGCTCGGCGGGCGGCATCCCGATCACCCCGAGGAACGGCGAGGTCGGCACGGTGTGGCCGCGGTCGTTGGTGGCGGTCCCGGCGGCGTCGATCTCCCACAGCAGCCAGGAGGGTTCCCCGGTGAGGCCGAGCGCGCGGTTCAGCGCGTTGTCCTTGCCGCCTGCGACCGTCCAGCCCCAGTCACCGGGGACGGCCGAGACGACGTGGACCGCGAGCACGGTCCCCGGTTCGGCGCCGCGCACCTCGACGGGACCGGTGAGGCAGTGGCCCCTCCTGCCCTCGAACATGGTCGGCCGCCGCTCCCCCGGCGTCCGCTGCCGTTCGAGGAACCCGGACGCGTCGAGCGACCGCGCGACGACCGTGTCACCGGGGTCTACGGTGAGCGCGGGCCGCGCGTCGGGGTCGAACACGTCCGTCGTGGTCCCCGGTTCCGGGTGCAGGTCGTGAACGGTCACACCGATCCCTCGCTCTCGTTGGGGCCGACCACGATCTCCGGCGACCTGGCCCGCGACACGCAGGCCGCCAGGCTCCCGAGCCGGTCCGCTCCCGTCAACGCCGAGTCCCGGTGCTCGACCTCGCCGCCCAGGAGCGCGAGGCGGCAGGTGCCGCAGGTGCCGGACTCGCAGGACGACTCGACGGGGATGCCGTCGCGCCGCAGGGCGGCGAGCAGCGAGAGGTGCGCGGGAACGGCCACCCGCCGCCCGTCGGGGGCCCAGACGGCGGTGAACGGCGCGGACGGCCCGGCGCGACCGGCGGTGAACTCCTCCAGGTGGACCCGGCTCGCGCGCCAGTGCGCCGTCAGCGCCCGCACGGCGCGCAGGAGCGGAGCGGGCCCGCAGCAGTAGACGCGCGCGTCGTCGTCCGGGACGGCGAGGTGCGGCCACAGGTCCAGCCTGCCCCGGTCGGCGCTGTGGTGCACGGTGTCCTCCGGACCGTCGAACTCCCGCAGGAACGGGGTGTCCTCGGCGGACCGCGTCAGGTATAGCAGCCGGGCGCCACCCCGGCCGTCGGCCCGCACCCGGCGCACCATCGCGCGGATCGGGGTGATGCCGATCCCCCCGGCGATGAACAGGTACCGGGCCGCGGGTTCGAGGGGGAACCTGTTGTCCGGCGGGGAAACGACCAGTTCGGTGCCCATCGCCACGTCGTCGTGCATGCTCACCGAACCACCCCGCCCGCCGTCGTCCCGGCGCACGCACACGACGTACTCCGACGGCCGGGCACCGCCGGGGTCGACGAGGCTGTAGCTGCGCCGGTGCCCGGCCGGGGTGGTCACCACGACGTGCGCTCCCGGCTCGTACGCGGGCAGCGCGGAGCCGCGGGGGTCGCGGAGCGCGAACCGGCGGACCGTCGGCGCGAGATCAGTCAACTCGGCGACTCGCAGCCGCAACGACCTCATCCCCCTTCTCCACGACCCCGGCGGTGAGGACCTCCAGGTGCGTCCCCATGAACCGGTGCCCGTACGCCCCGTCGATCATGGCCACGACCGGGAGGTCGCGGTGGCCGGTCGCGGGGTCGACCTCGGTGGCGGCGCAGCGCTTGGTCCGGTGCGCGCACCGGACGCGCACGCCGCCCAGGTCGAACTCCCGGCCGACGGCGTCCAGTTCGGACCACGCGGGCAGGCCGTCCACGAAGACGTTGGCCCGGAACCGCAGGCGGTCCACGACGGTGCCGGTCCGCGACTCCAGGTCGCGGACCGAGGCCAGGTTGACCATCGAGATCCAGTCCATCGGCCCGTCCCCGGCCACCGCCGCGTCGGTGAACCGCCTGCCGGGTTCGCGGGCGAGCACCGGTGTGGCGCCGGGTGGCAGGTCGAGGACCCCGGTGAAGAACCGCACGGCGTCTTCACGGCCTTCCTCGGTGCGGAGGTCCGCGTGAAGGACCTCGTGCCCCACGACCCGGACGGTCAGCACGTCGGTGTCCGTGTCCAGGTGGGTGTCGAGCCCGGCGAGGCGGTGGTCCGAGACCAGGGCGAAGAACTCCTGCTTCGACAGCCCTTCCCGCGTGCCCGGCCGGTACGCGCCGCCCGGTCGGGCGAGGGCGAACACCCGGTCGTGCGGGATCCCCTCGCCCGGCCGGAGCGCGACGCGCTCCAGGGGCTGGGCGCTGAGCCCCTTCACCGGGTAGACGAACAGCTCCTCCACCCAGCCGCCGGACCTCACGGCACCTCCCCCACTGCCTTGTCACGGCGGTGGAGGTGCCGCGCGGCCTCGATGACCCCGGTGACGACGAGCGCGAGCCCGACGCCGACGCCGATCGCGAGCAGCGTGTTCTCCTGGAACACCACACCGCCGAGGTACCCGGTGAGCGCGGTGTAGGCGCTCCACGTGCTGGTCGCGAACAGGACGAACAGCACGTACTTGGCCAGCGGGTAACCGACGATCCCGGTGGACAGCGTGGCCAGGTAGCGCCCGACCGGGATGAACCGCGTGGTCACCAGGATGAAGCCGCCGCGGGCGTCGAGTTCGCGGACGAACCAGTCGTGCGCCGTCCGGCGTTTGCTGCCCGGTGGCAGCCGCTTGAGCAGCCGGACGCACAGCAACCGCCCGACGGTGTACGGCACCAGGTCGCCGAGGAAGGCGCCGAGCGTCGTGGCCGCGACGACGAGCACGATGTTCGTCTGCCCGGTGGCGGCGTAGACCCCCGCGACGATCACGACGGGTTCGCTCGGGATCAGCGGGAGGAACGAGTCCAGGAAGGACACCGCGATGAGCACCGCGTACAGCCACGGGGAGGTGATGAGCGATTCGGCGAGTTCCAGCCAGTCGATCACGGGGCGCCGCCCGTCGTCGCGGGGTGCGGGCGGGTCGTCACGGGGAGTCCCCCTCGGTAGGTCGGTCCCGCTTCATCGCAGGCCGGAACGGTCGGTGGGCCGGAGGGTCGTCGTGGTGGAGCCGCCGTCCAGGAGCAGTGCCCGGATCGCGGGTCCGACCTCGCGCGTCCAGCGCGGGTCGCGGTGCACGGCGTCGACGACCGCTTCCCGCTCCGCGTCGTCCGCGAACCGGCGCAGCCACACGAATCCGCCGTCGGCGTCCACGAACGTGCCCACGACGGTCATGCCCTTCTCCTGGTGCAGCGGGATCACCAGGTCGTCCATGCACGCGGCCAGGTCGTCGGAACACCCCGGCCGCGCTTGCTCTCGTCTGATCTCGTAGTGCATCGCGGGCTCCTCACGTGGTCCTGCGGTCGGCGGCGATCCGGTACACGTCGGGCGAGCCCTCCCAGGGGGCCGTGCGCACGACGGCCCACCGGTGCACGAGCCAGCGGCCGGAGCCGCGGGTGAGCCCGAGTTCCCAACGACCGCGCATGGTGCAGAAGTCGACGCCGTCGGTGGGGACGTGGTGGTAGGCGACGACGTGCACCCGGCAGGTGGCCCGGTCCCCGTCGACCTCGACGAGCGGGAGGGAGGCCGCGTGGTGCAGGGCGTCGAACCCCTCCAGCACCGAACGCGCCTTGTCCACCAGCCCGTCGGCGGTGAGGTCGACCGGCGCGGCGCCGGACTGCCCGGACAGGTCCAGGCGCACCTCGTCGGCGAACAGCTCCCGCAGCGCGTCCCAGTCCCGGTCGTCCTGCGCGTGGGCGAGGCGCGCGACGACGTCCATCACGGCCAGCCGGTCCTCGACCGCGCTCACCGGTCCACCACCGGGAGCACGAGGCGGCTCGGCCTCGACGGTCCGTGGTGGACGGTGTTCAGCGCCACCACCGCGTCGGCCCCGCCGTCGAGGGCGACGGCGCGGCCGGTGCCGGTGTTGCGGTCGTAGCGGGGGAAGTTGCTGCTCGCCACCTCCAGCCCGATCCGGTGGCCGGGCAGGAAGACGTTCGACGTGGCGCACAGGTCGACGACGACCTCGACCGGCTCACCCGGCCGCAGCGGGCCGCTCTGGTACCGGACCCGCTGGATCCCCTCGCACAGCAGGATCACCCGCCCGTCGGGGTGCACGTCGACCAGCTTGCCGGTGAAGTCGGTGTCCACCGCGGACGAGGACGCGTGCAGCACGAGCCGGACGTGCCCGGTGACCTCCAGCGGCGCGTCTAGCACCGGCGAGGTGAAGCACAGCACGTCGTGCCGGTCGCGCACCGGGCGCTGGTCGGCCGGGCCCGCCCACGCGCCGGGGCCCGCGATCACCGGGCCGCCGAGGGTGGGCACCGGGTCGAGCGGGTCGTGCCGGAACGCGTCGCGCCCGTCGGCGTCCGGCGTGGTGGTGAGCAGCGAGCCGTCCGTGCCGCTCGTCCCCGCTTTCCCCGTGCTGGACAGGAAGTGGTCGACGTAGCGCGTGTCCGGCAGCGGCCAGTCGGCCTCGTCCCGCCAGCGGTCGATCCCCATGACGAAGATCCGCACGGGCGCGGTTCCCTCCAGCGCGTCCTCCCGGCCGCGCACCCAGCGGTCGAAGAACCGCAGGTGCGCCTCCGTCAGGTCCGCGGCCCCCACGGCGCCCGCCGGGCCGAACGAGCGGTCCGGGAACTCGCCGAGGTCCGCGCCGTCGGCGTGCCCCCACGGGCCGATGAGCAGCCGCTGGCCGTCACGGGCCTCGGCGCTGCCGCCGTGCCGCCGCATCCCGACGTAGGAGTCGATCGTCCCCATCAGGAACGGGTCGTACCAGCCGCCGACGGCGAGCGCGGGCACCGTGATGGCGCCGTAGCGCTCGGCGGGGCTCAGGCCCTGCCACCACTCGTCGCGGGACGGGTGGTCGAGTACATCGGCCGCCCACGGCAGCAGGTCGCGCAGGAGGGGGTGGTCGCCGACGGGCAGCCGGTCGAGCAGCGCGGACCGGTCGAGCAGCGCGTTCGTCAACCGTTCCGCCCGCTCGCCGTCGGAGGGTGCGGCGCGGCGCACCGCGCCGAGGGCCGCCCGGTGGGCCCAGGTGAGGAACGTGTCCAGGGACAGGGCTCCGCCGGGCGAGTACCACGGCGCCCGGTACGGGTCGGCCGACGCCATCAGCGGGACCATCGCCCGCAGCGCCGGGGGTGCCGCCGCGGCGGTGTGCCACTGGGCCATGCCCTGGTAGGAGCCGCCCCAGGTGCCGATCCTGCCGTCGCACCACGGTTGCGCCGCGAGCCAGGCGATCGTGTCGACACCGTCGTCGGCTTCCGCGGCGTGCGGGACGAGCACGCCCGGCGAGCCCGCCGTGCCGCGCACGTCCTGGGCCACCACCGCGTACCCGGCCCGGAGCAGCGCCAGGACGTCAGGCGCCTTGGTGTTCCCGTACAGGCCGATGTCGTCCTTGCCGTAGGGCGTCCGCACCAGGAGCGCCGGGAAGGTCCCGGTGCTCGCGGGCCGCCAGACGGTCGTGGCCAGCAGGACGCCGTCCCGCATCGGCACAGCGACGGCGTCGTCCATCGTCGCGATCACCGCGGCACGTCCACAGTGGACTCCCGCGTCATCATCCAGTTGCTGAACGAGGCGTAGGCCGCGGCGAACTCGTCCGGTGTCGTGGAGTGCTCGACGGCGGCGGACCGACGCGCGACCTCCTCGTAGTGCGGGATCCGGTCGGCCTCGTAGTCGACGAGCGCGGCGGGCACGTCCCCGTGCAGGGTCAGGCGATCGACCAGCAGCGCCGCGTCCTCGACGCCGAGCGTCGCGCCCGCGGTGATGTGCGGCGACATGGCGTGCGCGGCGTCCCCGGCCAGGGCGACCCGCGCCGAGACCCAGTGGGACAGCGGCGGGACCACCATGATCTGGTTGTGCAGGATCTTGTCGTCCGGAGTGGACTCGATCAGCCGGGACAGCGTGGAGTTCCACCCGTCGACGTCGAGGTCCCGTGCGCGTTCGAGGCACTGCTGCTTCACGGTTCCGGTCAGCTCGGGCGCGTTGAACTGCGACAGCAGCCAGAACGCGCCCCCGTCGTAGGTCCGCGCGTAGCCGCCGCGGAAACCGCGGTCGCCCACGACCAGCACGTCCGAAGTGACCGAATCCCCGACGTCCGGGAGCACCGCGCGCCACGCGTGGTGGCCGACGTGCTCGCGGGCCTCGCTGTCGGGGACGAGCTGGGCCCGCACCACCGAGTACGCGCCGTCCGCGCCGACGAGGAGGTCGCACTCCTCGCTGCTGCCGTCGGCGAAGTGCGCCACGACGCGGTCGGGCGACTCCTCGTAGCGCACGAAGCGCGCGTCCAGCCGGATGTTGTCGTGGCCGAGCGCGTCGGCCAGCCGGTCGTTCAGCTTCGCCCGGTGCACCAGGAGGTAGTGGTGGTCGGCCGGGGAGTAGCCGGCCGGTTCCATCAGCCGCCCGGTCGGGTCGTGGAACCACATCCCGCTCGGCTTGCCGATGGCGGCGACCTGATCACCGACCCCGAGGCGGTCGTAGACCGCGAGGGCGTTGCGCCACAACCCGAGCGACGCCCCGGCGGCCCGGATCTCGGGCGCCTGCTCGCAGACCAGGACGTCGAACCCCGCGTCGCGCAGTGCCAGCCCGGTGGTCAGGCCGATGATCCCGGCGCCGATCACGACCACCCGCATCAGAGGGCACCCGCTTCGCGGAAGTCGTTGCTGGAGAAGGGAAAGCGGATGTGCACGGGGATTTCCTCCTGGTGTGTCGGGGTGTGTCCCCGACGGTAGGAGGAAAACGGATTGCCCGCCAGCACAACGTTGGCATGGTGTCATTTCACCGGTGATAATCGGGGCGTGGAATCCCTGGACATGAACCTGCTCGTGGCGCTCGACGCGCTGCTGACCGAGAACAGCGTCACCGCCGCCGCTGAACGCCTGCACACCTCGGCCCCGACGATGAGCCGGACGCTGGCCAGGCTCCGCCGGATCCTCGACGACCCGCTGCTCGTCCGGGCGGGCCGCGACCTCGTGCCGACGCCGCGCGCGCTGGAGCTGCGCGGCGAGGTGCGCGCCGTCACCGAGCGGGCCAGGGCGCTGTTCGCACCGGCGCCCGCCGCCGACCCCGCCTCCATCGTGCGGACGTTCGACCTCCAGATCAGCGACCTGTTCGCCACCACGGTGATGGCGCAGCTCATCACCGACGTCCGCACCCAGGCCCCCGGCATCACCCTGCGGTTCCGGCCGGACACCCTGGAGGACACACCCGCGCTGCGCGAGGGCCTGGTGGACCTGGAGGTCGGCGTCCTGGGCCGCGCCGACCCCGAGATCCGCGACGAGGCACTGGTCACCGAATCGCTCGTCGGCGTGGTCCGCGCGACGCACCCCCTCGTGTCCGGCCGCGCCGTGACCGCGCGCCGGTTCGCCGCGGCCGACCACGTCGCGGTGTCGCGCCGCGGGCGCCCGCGCGGCCCGATCGACGAGGTGCTCGCCGACCTCGGCCTGCACCGGCGCGTCACCGCCGTCGTCCCGACCTACGCCGCCTCGCTGTTCCTCGCGCGGGAAACCGACGTCGTGTGCGTCGCCCCGGCCACGACGGGGCGCGAAACGCTGGACGTGCTCGGCCTGCGGACGTTCGCACTGCCGTTCGAACTCCCGCCGCTGGTGCTCGGCATGGCGTGGCACCCGCGCAACGACCGCGACCGCACCCACGGCTGGCTGCGCGAACGGGTCCGCCACGTGTTCACCGAGCGGGCCTGACGCCGCGCCCGCCGGTGCCGGACGGCGGCGACCGCGTGTACCGGACCGCTCCGACGGGTAACCCCCGAGCCAACGGAGCTCACGGGAACGCGGAGGCTGACGTGGACACAACGGGAACGCCGTCTAGGCCTGCTCTCAGCGTCGACCTGCGGGAATGGACGAAGGCACCCCTGCACGAGCTGCGGCGACTCGTCCGGGCCGCTCTGCACCGGGAAGACCCCGACTGCGTCACCGACGCGGAACTCGTCGTGACCGAGTTGGTCAGCAACGCCTACGACCACGGCAGGAGACCGGGACACCTGCACCTGTGGCTGCTGGGCGACCCGGCGACGGTCCGGATCGAGGTCGACGACGCGAGCCGCGACAACCTGCCCGTGCTCGGGAGGTCGCGGTTGAACGCCATGCGGGGGCGCGGGCTGGTCATGGTCGACCGCCTGTCCCGCAAGTGGGGGGTCACGCTCGGCCGGGTCGGCAAGACCGTGTGGGCCGAGCTGTCCTGTTCCCTGGCGCTCGCCACCTGACCGACCGGATTACTCCGAACGAGTGAATGAGCGCCATCTCGTCGTGCAGGGGTCGAACGGCCGGTGGTACGACGGTCTCAGAGCGCGGTTGAGCAAACAGCCGTTGTCCGATCGGTAGTGGCGCAGGCCACGGTTCGAAGCAACGGGGACACGTCCATGCAACTGCTCGACGTCGATGTGTCGGTGAGCCGGAGCGCTGTCGTGGTCACCGTGGCGGGCGAGGTCGACATGACCACGGCGGCCCACCTCGCCGAACGGCTTGGCCACGCCCGCACGCTGGTGCGCGACCCCTGCGACCTGGTCGTCGACCTGGGCGGGGTGCGCTTCCTGGCCGCCGCGGGCGTGGCGGCGCTGCTCACCGCCCACCTGGAGTGCGCCGTGCGAGGCGCGACGATGTGGGTGGTGGCGCCGCACCGGGCGGCCAGGCGTCCACTGGTCATCGGCGACGAGGGCTCCGTGCTGCGCGTGTTGGCGGAAGCCCCCGAGATCACGGCGGTGAAGCTGGCGGACGAATTGGCGGGCCGCACCGCGAAGGCGGAGGCGGCCGGGGTGCGGATGGCCGGGGCACCCGTGAACGGGCGGGTGCGCCCACCTCTCGCGGTCGTGTCGCGGATCGCCGACCGGAAGGCCGTCACGCCGCCCGTGCGGAGGTCGTCCCTGGCGGTCGACCTGGTCGCGGCGGCGTGGGAGACCGAGTCCGCCGAGTACCGGGCGCACATCGCCGACCTCGCGGGTGCGCTGCACCGCCAGGGCCACCGGGTCGCGCTCCACATCCGTCGGACGTCCGCGGACTCCGCGCGGTCCTCTTCGACCTTCGAGGTCGTCCGGGTGGCCGCCGGGCCGCCGACCGCGCTGTCCAAGGCCCAACTCCTGCCCCACCTCGACGAGTTCGCGGCCGCCCTCGACCAGCGGTGGGGCGAGCACACCCCCGACGTCGTGCACCTGCACTCCTGGCAGTCCGGGCTCGCCGTGCGCGAGTCCGCCGCCCCGCTCGCGCAGTCGTTCCACGGCCTCGAACCCGGTGGCGGGCCGGGCACGTCCAACCTGGCGGAACTGGAGCGCACGATCGTGCTCGCCGCGGACCACCTGATCGCGGCGAGCGGCGGTGAGGCGACCGCGTTGTCCCGGATCGGCGTGCCCAAGGCGAGGATGTCGCTGGTGCCGTGGGGCGTGGACACCGGGGTGTTCAGCCCCGAAGGGCCCGTCGCGCCCCGTGGCGTCGCGCCCCGCGTGCTCGCGCTGGGAGCGGTGGCGCCGCACAGCGGGTTCGACACCGTGATCGAGGCGATCTCCACCGTCCCCGACGCCGAACTGCTCGTCGTGGGCCCCATCCGGTCCGCGGTCCCGCGCGAGGACACCGAGATGAGCAGGCTCGTCCGACTCGCCCGCGAGCACGGGGTCGAGCAGCGGGTGAAGTTCACCGGCGAGGTGCGGCGCGCGAGCCTGCCGTCGCTGCTGCGCTCCGCCGACGTGGCCGTCTGCGTGCCCTCGCGCGAACCGTCCGGCATCGGCGCGCTCCAGGCGATGGCGTGCGGCGTCCCGGTGATCGCCACCGCGGCGGGAGCGCTGGCCGACATCGTCCTCGACGACCTCACCGGCGTGCTCGTCCCCCCGCGCGACCCCGCGACACTCGGCCAAGCGCTGCGCGACCTCATCGGTGACCCCGTGCGGCGCGACATCTGCGCGATCACGAGCGTGGACCGCGCCCGCGCCCGCTACTCCTGGGACCGCGTCGTGACGGAGGTCGTGGACGCCTACCGAAAGGCCTCCGGCACCCCGCGCGACACCCCGGTAGCCAAGCTGTCCTGACCTGTCGCGCGCCGCTGGATGCCCGACGTCCTGCCTCTGCCGTCGGGAATCGGATCTCAATCAACACCGACGAGGCTGGACGATTGGACAGGCAACCCGGCTTCCCACCCATGGATCCGTCCGACTCGACCCGGTTGGATCGGAGCCATGACCACTGACACCACCCTCGTCCTCGGCGCCACCGGCAAGACCGGCCGACGGGTCACCGCCCGGTTGCGGCTGCGCGGCACGACCGTGCGGGCCGCGTCCCGGTCCGGCCGGACCCGCTTCGACTGGACCGACCCCGGTAGCTGGGACCCGGCACTGCGCGGCGCGGACTCCGTCTATGTGGTGCCCCCGAGCGTGCCAGGTCCGGTGCACGAGTTCGTGGCCAGGGCCGAGGCCCTCGGGGTGCGGCACCTGGTCCTGCTCTCCGGGCGGGGCGCCGATCACTGGGGCGACTCCACCTTCGGGCTGGACATGCGGTCGGCCGAGGAGGCCGTGCGCGGCTCGAAGCTGGAGTGGACCGTGGTGCGGGCCAACAACTTCCAGCAGAACTTCGACGAGGAGGCGTGGCACGCCCCGCTCGTCGCGGGCGAACTGGCGCTGCCCGCCGACGCGGTCCCCGAGCCGTTCGTCGACCTGGAGGACCTCGCCGACGCCGTGGTCGGGGTGCTGGCCGAGCCCGGTCGGCACGCGGGCCGCACCTACGAGCTGACCGGGCCGCGCGCGCTCACCTTCACCGA
This sequence comes from Umezawaea endophytica, assembly GCF_025061645.1. Taxonomy (GTDB): domain Bacteria; phylum Actinomycetota; class Actinomycetes; order Mycobacteriales; family Pseudonocardiaceae; genus Umezawaea; species Umezawaea endophytica. Next base: position 330,862 of record NZ_JANYMP010000005.1, read on the forward strand.
GGCCGTCGGGCTGATCTCGCTGGCGTCGGGGCGGCCCATGACCTTCCGGACGATCTCCCCCGCCGACTACGCGGCGGCGCTGGTCCGGGAGGGCCTGGCCGAGGAGGACGCCCACCACCTCGCCGAGATGTTCGTGCTGATGGAGCGGAAGTTGTTCGCCACCACCACGGAGGACCTGGAAACCCTGCTGGGACGGGCGTCCAGGCCCTTCGAGGACTACGTCGTCCGGGCCGCGGCGGCGGGTGCCTGGGAGCGGTGACCCCGGCTACGCGGGGGGCGTGGGAGCGCCGGGGCAGGAGTCGTTCGAGACCTTGCCGGTGTCGAAGAACTCCACGGCCTTCGCCGCGCACGGGAGGGTGTCCAGCGAACCGTGGGTGTCGTCCTCGACGGTCAGCAGCGCGCCGCCGATCCGCTGCCGCGTCTCCCGCGCCCAGCCGATCGGCGTCACCTGCTCGTAGAGGTGCCCGACCAGTTGCAGTGGGCTGGAGCCGCCGGTGAACCGCCACGGCTGGGCGGGGATCGGCCAGCCGACGCAGCGGACCGCCTCGGAGCCGTACCGGCCGGAGAGGGGCAGCAACTCGATCAGCCGGAGCCGGGCGGTCCAGACCTCGTCGAAGTCACGCGTGCCAGCGGAGTCGTTGCACAGCACAGAGGTCTGCTGGAACGGGCTGAAGCCGGTCTGGTCGGCGTCCCAGCCGAACCCGCGCTTCTCCTGGTGGGGCAAGGCTTCCAGTGTGGAGGCGCCGTCGCGGAGCGCGACGAGTCGCCGGGCCGAGGAAGCCCAGTCCCGCCGCGTCTCGGTGAGCAGGCCGTCGAACGCGTCGAGCCTGCTCGTCTGCCGTGCGCGCAGGTCGAGCAGCGCCTTGGTCACGACGGCCTGGGTCGTCCCGAAGCGGTACACGTCGTCGTGACGCGCGATCCAGGCGGCGAACTCGGCGAACGTGTTCTCCCGCGCCGTGAGTTGGGCGCGGTCCATCTCGACCAGGTCCAGGTCCGGCGGCATCACCGAGTCGAGCAGCATCTTGTCGACGTGGGCGTCGAACAGGGTGCGGTACTGCGCGCCGAGCGCGGTGCCCCAGGAGATGCCGTAGTAGCCGATCTTCTCCTCACCGAGGGCGATCCGGATGCGGTCCATGTCACGGGCGATGGTCGCCGTGGTGAGGTTCCGGACGAACTCCGGGTCCTCGGCCACGCAGCGCTGGTGGTTGCGGCCGTCGCGATCGGCCTCGAAGCGGGCCTTCTCCTTCTCCGACAGGGAGGGGTCCGGCTGCGTCCAGTCGTCCTCGCACGCCACGGCCGCGCTGTAGCCGACACCGCGCGGCGCGAACCCGATGAGGTCGTGGTGCACCCCGATTCCGGCCGCCTCCGACCGCAGGAGGCTGTTGGGCAGTTCCATCCCGGAGCCGCCGGGACCACCGGGGTTGACCAGGATGACGCCTTCGCGGCTGCCGGACGCCTTCACCCGGCTGATCGCGATGTCGACGGTCCGCCCGTCCGGCTTCGCGTAGTCGACGGGCACGGTCACCACCGCGCACTCGGTGCGCTCGTCGGTGGAGGGCCAGCGGTTCGCGATGTCCCGGCAGAGCTGCCACCGCGGGGTCTCGGCGACCGCGATCCCCGGCACGAGGGGAACCAGCACCAGCCCGGCGAGCACCGCGCCGAGGAGTCTCGTGATCTTCATGCGAAAACCCTGGCACCCCCGGCCCCACCGGCGACTCGGTCAGCAGGCCGACCTTCCCGACGATCAACCGAGTCCCTTGGTCCTGACGCACCAGTCCTCCCGACCGATGCCCGCCGCGGAGAGGTCGTCCTGCTCGTCGGCACGCTGGTCGTCGTCGACGCCAACACCTCCGGGGCCGAGGCGATAGCGCCGGGAACGACGATCGAGGTCGGCGAGGGGGTCACCTACGTGCCCGCCGACGGGTGGTCGTTGATCCGCGAGGGCACCACTCCGGGCAGCAAGTCCCAGGTGGCGGGCCGGGGAGGCTCGTTCTCCGTGACCGTGCGCGAGTGGGACGGCACGGTGGCCGGGGAGGTCGAGCGGACCCGGCGCGGCATCACCGCCGACGGCTCGATCCGGCTGACCGGGGACGGGACGTCCTTCCACACCAACGGCGGCCTGACGGGGGTCGAGTTGGCCTACGTCGGCTCGCACGTCCAGGGCCGGGCGTGGGTGGTGGTGGACGAGCGGACCGACGTGTCCGTGGTCGCCGTCGGCCCCAGCGCTCAGGAGACCTACCAGCAGTCGGCGGGCCAGATCGACGAGATGGTCGACAGCATCCGGATGACGGGAGCGCGCCCGTGACGCAGCTCGGGACCACCCCCGGTCCGCTCGCCCCCGTCGGTGTCGACAGCTTCTTCCAGCCCCGGCGCGCGGCGTTCTGGGTGGTGCTGTTCTTCCTCGCCAACGGCCTGTTCTTCGAGGCCACCCAGTTGCTTACCGCCTACCGCGTCGTGCCCGCGGCGGTGCTGTTCGGCGTCGTGGTGTGGACGCTCTACACCATTCCCGTGCTGCTGTTCCTCCGGTCGCTGGACCTGTTCGAGTTACACCCGCCGCTCGGCTTCGCGCTGGCGTTCGCGTGGGGCGGCTTCGCCGCGACCTACCTGGCCATCTCCGCCAACGGCGCGATCTTCTCGCTCGCGGCCAAGCTGGGCGGTCCGCGGTACGCGGCCGAGTGGGGTCCCGCGCTGGCCGGTCCCACCGTCGAGGAGACCCTTAAGGTCCTGGGCGTCGTCCTGCTGGTCCTGGTCGCGCGCAACCAGTTCCCCACGCTGCTGTCGGTGGTGGCCACCGGTGCCGTGGTCGGCCTCGGCTTCCAGGTCCTCGAAGACCTGTCGTACTCCATCAACACCGCCATCGCGTTCCCGACCGACAACGCGGTGCTGCCCGTCGCCCTGATGCTGGGCGTCCGCGGTGTCGTCAGCGGTCTCTGGAGCCACGCCATGTACACCTCCGTCGCCGCGTTCGGCGTCGGGTACTTCCTGACCCGTCGGCACAAGCCGTTCGCCCAGCGCCTCGGTGTGGCCGCGGCGGCGTTCGCGGCGGCGTGGTCGCTGCACTTCTTCTGGAACTCGCCGTTCTTCACCGACCTCGGGTTCGTCCCCTCGACCGTGGTCAAAGCCGTTCCGGTGGCCGTGGTCGGCTTCCTGATCTGGCGGCTCGCGGGCCGGGACGAGGGCTCCTACCTGACGGTCCTCGCCGACCACTTCGTCTCGAACGACCTGATCACGCCCGAGGAGCGCAAGGGCCTGCGGTCGCTGAGGTACCGCCGCCACGCCCGCGGGGAGGTGAAGAAGGCCAAGGGGCGCAAGGCTTCCAAGGCGCTGCGTGACCTCCAGCGCGAACAGGTGCGCCTGGTCATGTACCACGGCCGCAACGGCGCGGGCCCCGAACGCGCCGACCACGAGTACGCCGTGCGCCGCGCCCGTGCCCGCCTCGAGGCGCTGGCGTAGTTCCCCCGCCGGTCAGCGAGCCCAGTCGGCCAGCACGCCGATGGTGCGGGCCTGTTCCTCGGCGGTTCCGCAGGGCGCGGCCAGGAATTCGGTGGCGCCCGCGTCGCGGAGTCGGGCGAGTGCCTGTGCCACCTCGGTTTCCGTGCCGACGATCGCGACGTCCTGCGGCCCGGCCGCGCCTTCTCGGTCCAGGGTCGCGCGGTACTCGGGCACCTGGGCGGCGAGCGCGAACCGCTCGGCGATCCGGGCGCGAACGTCGTCGGCCTCGTCGGTGACGCAGACGGGCAGGCCCGCGACGACTCGAGGGGCCGGTCTCCCGGCATCGGCCGCGGCACGGGTGATCGCCGGGACGACGTGCTCGCCCAGCGCTCTCGGTCCCGTCATCCAGGTCGCGGTCCCGTCGGCGAGTTCTCCCGCCAGGCGCACCATGCGCGGCCCCATCGCCGCGACGAGCACCGACGGGGCGGGCACGTCGCCGTCGACCGACACCGCGCCCACGGCGGTGAACGCCTCCCCGCGGTGGTCGACCGCTTCGCCGCGCAGCAGCGGGCCGAGCACCTCCAGGTACTCCCGCATCCGCCGCACGGGCCGGTCGGTGGGCAGCCCGAACATCCCCGACACCATCGCGCCGATCCCCACGCCCACGCCCAGCGTCAGACGTCCGGCCACCGCGGCCTGCACCGTCAGCGCCTGCCCGGCCAGCACCAGCGGGTGCCGCTGGGGAACGGGGACCACCGCCGTCCCCACGGCGATCTCGGGGACGGCGGTCCCGACCACCCCGACGAGGGTCAGGGCGTCCCAGCCGAGCGCCTGGCTCGCCCAGGCCGTGGCGAACCCGGCGTCCGCCGCCACCCGCGCCTGGTCGACGACCTCCTCCACGCTCGCGGGACCGCGCACGTCACCAATAGCCAACCCGATTCGCACTGTTCGTCTCCCGGCAGTAAGTGGAGGGGGAACCCCGGTTTCAGCTTGCTACGATACGGAGAACCCACCCCACTTATCAAGGAGGTGTCGGACGGATGGGAGAACACCCCAGGAGACGGGCCGACGCGCAGCGCAACCGCGACCGGCTGGTGGCCGCCGCGAGCGCCGTGATCGCCGAGGCCGGACCCGAGGCGTCCCTGGAGGAGGTCGCCCGCCGCGCCGGGGTCGGGTCGGCCACCCTCCACCGGCACTTCTCCAGCCGCGCGGAACTGCTGGAGGCCGTGCTCCACGACCGCGTGCGGACGCTGTGCGCCCTGGCGGACGAGCTGCTGACCGCGCCGGGGGCCGGGACGGCCCTGGTGACGTGGCTGCGTGCCGTGGTGGCCCACGCGGCCACCACGCGAGGACTCGGCCCCGCCCTCACGGGGTACGCGTCCGACCCGCGCTTCTCCCCCCACACCATGATCCGGGAAGCCGCTCGACAGCTCCTCGCCCGCGCCCACCGCGAGGGCTCGGTCGCCCCGAACGCCACGGTCGACGACGTCCTGCGCCTCGCCAACGGCATCTCCCTCGCCGTCGACTCCCTCGCCGACGCGACGGAGTGCGCCGACGCGTTGATCACCCTCGTGACCGACGGACTCCTGCGCCGCCCCGCGAACGGGTAGCGGCGCGCGTCCTCACCGCTCGGCGGTCCGGAACCGGCGGCAGCGCACGAGGTGCGCGTCCAGCGGCAGCGGGTGGGTCTCGACCACCTCGAAGCCCGCGCCGGCGAGCAGGTCCCGGTAGTGTGCGCCGGTGCGCTCCCGGCCGCCGGTGTTGCACAGCATGTGGATGTCCCACGGGATGGCCAGCGAGTCGACGTCCCCCGATTCCGGCAGCAGGCGTTCGACCACCAGGAGTTCGGCGTGCTCGGGCATGGTCCGCGCGCACGCGGCCAGAATGGTGCGGCACCGCTCGTCGTCCCAGTCGTGCAGCACGCGCGACAGCAGGTAGACGTCACCGCCGCCGGGCACGGACTCGGTGAAGTCACCGGGCACCAGCGTGACGCGGTCGGCGACGTCGGCCAGCCGGGTCCGCGCCGCGGTCAGCGCGTGCGGGCGCTCCATCAGCACGCCGCGCAGCGCCGGGTTGGCGTGCAGGACGCGGGACAGCAGTTCGCCGTTGCCACCCGCCACGTCGACGACCGTGCGCGCGGCGGAGAAGTCGAAGACACCGGGGACGCCCGCGAACACGGCGTTGCCCGCGGCCATCGACCGGTGGAACAGCTCGGCCAGCTCGGGGTCGGCGGCCATGTGCTCGAAGTGGTGGCTGCCGAACACCTTCGCGTAGGACTCCCCTCCACTGCGGACGGCCTCGGTGAACGCGGCGAACGACCGGTAGAACGGGCCGCCGTACATCAGCGCGAGCGGACGCATCGAGCCCGCCGCCTCGGAGCGCAGCAGCGCGCCGAGTTCCGTTACGCCGTAACGGGTTCCCGCCGCGTGCACGACGCCGAGCGCCGCCAGGTAGCGCAGCAACCGGGCCAGGCTGTGCTGGTCGGTCCCGGTGGCGGCGGCGAGGTCCGGCAGGTCCGGGGTCGTCTCGACGTGGTCGAGCAGCCGCAGTTCGGCGGCGGTCGCGATGGCCTGCGTCGCCCAGGCGCCGGTCAGCAGGCGCAGCAGTTCGGTGCCCGCGCACGACTCGCGCTGGTGGGTGGCGAGCAGCCGCGTGAGCCTGCCGGTGCAGAACAGTTCGAGCCGCCGGAACGCCGGGTCGGCGCCGTGCGCGTCGCGGAAGTAGAGGACGGTGCGGTCCTCGGCACCGTTGTAGCCGCCACCGTCCGGGCGCATGGCGGCGGCGATGGTCGCGCGGAGTCCGCGCAGCAGGACGGCATCGGCCCGCCGGACGGCCAGCGCGAAGTGGGCCTCCCTGCTGTGCCGCCGTTCGTCCTCGGCGATGTGCGCCCACCGCGGCGGTGTCACCACCGCGAAGATCTCCAGCTCGCACGGTCGGCCCACGCGGTCGGTGACCGTGGAGCGCAGGATGCCGACCTCGAGCTCGTGCGGCGGCACGTCGTACCGGACGCTCAGCCGGTCGCGGACGACGACGCTCGGCGTCATCCCGCCCACCCGGATCCCTTGTGCGGCCAGTTCCTCGACGAGACCGTCGAGGGTCTCCGGGAAGATCAGCAGTGCCACGTGGTCGATCGTGACGTGCCCCGCCAGTGCGGTGCGGTGCTCCTCGTCCAGCGATGGCAGGGCGGTGGCGAGCACCGACGCGGTGTCGTTGGCACCGAGCAGGTCGATCGCCGCCACGACGCGGACGAGGTCGGCTGTGGCGAGCAGCGGCGGTGTTGTCGTGATCATGGTGTGTCCCCGTTGGTCAGATGCCGACGTAGTGCTCGGCGAAGGAGGTCTGGTGGGCGTGGGAGTCGCGCAGGCCGTCGAGGCGGGCGTGGCGCAGTGCCCGCTGGAAGCCCGCGTCGGCGGTGGCGGCCGACGGGCCGTGCAGGAGTTCGACCATCCAGCGGGAGAACTCCTGCGCCCGCCAGATGCGCGGCAGGCAGGTCCGCGAGTAGGCGGCGAGAGCGTCGTGGTCGTCGCGGGCCAGCGCGTCGACGAGCGCGCGGGCCAGCACCTCGGCCTCCATGATCGCCAGGTTGGCGCCCTTGGCCGCCGCCGGGCTGATCAGGCTGGCCGCGTCGCCGACGAGGAACATCCGCTCGTGCTGGATGGGGTCGACGACCTCGGAGCGCAGGTGCACGACGCGGCGCTCGGTGATCCCGCCCCGGCGCAGCGGGCCGAACTCGGCGGTCCGCATGCGGGTGTCCAGCGCGGCCCAGACCCGGTCGTCCGTCCAGGTTTCCGGGTCGTCGTCCGGTGCCACCTGGAGGTAGTAGCGCGTCACGTCGGGGCTGCGCGCCATGTGGCCCGCGAACCCGTCGTCGTGGATGGCGTAGGTGACCGCGGCCATGCTCTGCGGGGCCTCGACGAGCACCGCCAGCCAGGCGACCCCGTGGTCCTGGCGGAGCCGGGTCGCCGATGCGGGCATGGCCCGCCGGGTCACGCCGTTTCCCCCGTCGCACCCGGCGAGGAACCGGCCCGTCGCCCGGCCCGTGCCGTTCGCGTCCCGGTAGCCGATCGTGGCCGTCCGCGCGTCGACGTCGGTGACGGTGACGCCGAACCGCAGGTCGCCGCCCCGGTCGAGGTACTCCGCGATCAGGTCGGTGACCAGGTCCTGCTGCGGGTACACCGTGTGCGCCCCGCCCCGGCCGAGGCGGCCGTAGTCCAGCTCGAACTCGCCGCTCCCACCGCGGAACGCGCACACGCCGTGCGACAGTCCTTTGTGGAGCATCCGCGCGCCGAGCCCGTGCTCGACCAGCACCCTGGCGCTGTGCGGACCGAGGAACCCCGCCCTGGCCCTGGCCTCCACCTTCTCCCGCTCGGCCCGCTCCACGATGAGCGTCTCGATCCCCTGTGCCCGCAACAGGTTGCCCAGCACCAGCCCCGCGGGCCCAGCGCCCACGATGAGCACGGCTGTGTGGTCGACCACGCCTTCCGATCCCTTCGCCGCCGTAGAACTGTGCGGCAGCACTGGACATCACCGGTCAGCGCGGGCGCGGGCGGCACGCCGACGCGGAGAAGATGATCACTCCATCGTGTCGGCGGGGGTACGGGGTTGCACCTTCCGTAACGGCATGTGGTCCAGTGGACCCACGTCCCGACCACCTGAGGAGAGGTCCCCGCTCGTGCCTCCGTCTTTCATGCCACCCCGCCAGGTCAAGATCGGTGACGCGGCGGCCTTCGCGGGCAGCACACCACGGGCGATCCGCCACTACCACGAGATCGGCCTGCTCCCCGAGCCCGAGCGGGGCGGTGACGGCCGCCGCCGCTACGGGTACGAGGACATGATCCGTCTGCTGTGGATCCGCAAGATGGCCGACGCCGGCATCGCACTGGACGACATCCGGGACGCCTTCACCACCGGCACGGCCGCCGCGGGCGCGGACGGCGAGGACGGGATCGCGGGCATCCTGGAGCGGCTGGAGGACACCCTCGCCCAGCAGGAGGCGGAGGTGCGACGGCAACGGGCCGCCGTGCGGCGGATGCGCACCGAGGGCAGCCGGATGGGCCTGCTCTCCGACCTCGTCACCGAACGCCTCAAGGGCCTGCCCGAAGGCTCCCTGCGCCAGGCGGACCTGGACACCCTGCTGGTCACCGAGCGGATCTTCAGCCCGCTCGGCGCGGCCGTCCAGGCCACCCGCTTCGTCGCCCTGGCCACGAATCCCGCGCTGCGGGAGGCTTCCGACCGCGTCGACGACGCCGAGGAGGCACTCGACGACAGCGTCGCCGTCGACGATCCGCGGGTGGCCCAGGTGGCCGCCGAGCGGCACGCCTTCGAGAACGCCTTGGAGGCCTTCATCGAGGAGTCCGGTCTGGCCGCGGGCGACGACGCCTTCTTCGACGCCTGGGACGCCGCGCACCCCGCTACCGCCGAGGACGACCTCGCCTGTAGCAGGCGGGAGCCCGGCTCCCTGAGCGTGTTCGAAGCCGTCGGCAAGATGCCCTACGACTTCTCCCCTGCCCGCCTGCGCTGCCTGGAACTGACCGCGGAGCTGACCGCCCAGGCCGTCCGGAGCACGGCCTAAGGGACCGGCGCGCCCGCGCAGGTGCCGGTGTCGGTCCTGCCGGTGTCGAAGAAGGTGACGGCCGAGTCGGCGCACGGCAGGTGGTACAGCGATCCGTGGACGTCGTCCTCGACGGTCAGCACGTCGCCGCCGACGAGCGTCCGCATGTCGTTCGTCCACGGGTACGGCGTCACCGGCTCGTACCGGTGCCCGACGAGTTGCAGCGGACTCGCGCCGCGGCCGAACCGCACCGCCTCGGCGTCCCGCGGCCAGCCGACGCAGCGGCTCTCGTAGATCCCGAACCCACCGGCCACGGGGTAGCGCGCCATGCGCTCAGTCCGGTGCCGGGCCACGGTGGCGAAGTCGCGCGGGCTGTCGGAGGTGTTGCACAGCAACGCCGTCTGCGCGAACACCCACGACCGGTACGGGTCCACGTCCCACCCGAGCCCGCCGTTCGCGCGGGCCGCCCGAGCGGTCGTCCCGCCTTCGGCGAGCACCTTGAGCCGTGCCGCCAGGTCGGCCCACTCCTTGCGCGGGTTGGCCAGCATCATGGTCACCGCCGTCCCGTCGACGACGGTGCCGTCGGGAGCGGTCCGCGGGTGTTCGGTGAGTTCCGCCCGCAGGTCCAGCAGCCGCCGTGCCACCGCGTCGGTCGACTCGCCGAGCCCGTACCGCTCGTGGCGACCCGCGATCCACTCGGAGAACAGCCGGAACGTCGCCTCCCCCGCCGCCGCCTGCCCGTCGTCCATCGTGGTCATGTCCATCTCCGGCGTCAGCACGGAGTCGAGCAGCATCCGGTCGACGTGGCGGTCGAACAGCGTCCGGTACGCGGCCCCCAACGCCGTCCCCCACGACACCCCGTAGAACCCGATCTTCCGCACGCCCAGCGCCTGCCGCACGCGGTCCAGGTCGCGGGCGACGTTCGTGGTCGTGAGCGAGGCGGCGAGGGCGGGGTCGCGGTCAAAGCACGCGCGGTTGTGCTCGGCGGTGCGGCGAGCACGTTCCTCGTCGGACAGGCCGGGTTCGACGTCCTCGTCCGGGCAGTCGACGCCGTCGCTGTACCCGACTCCGCGCGGGTCGAAGCCGACCAGGTCGTGCCGCGCCCCGATCCCACCCGCCCGGCTCGCGGCGATGTCCGCGGGCATCGTGGTCCCCGGATGGCCCGGCCCTCCTGGGTTGAACACCACGACGCCCTCGCTCCGGCCGGTGGCCGGGATACGGCTGACCGCGATGTCGATCGTGCGTCCTCCGGGCCTCGCGTAGTCCACGGGGACCGCCACCGTCGTGCACTCGGAGCGCTGGTCCTCCTGGTCCCAGTCCTTCGCCACGGCGGCGCACGGCCTCCAGGTGAGGCCGTGCCCCAGCGCCGGGACCGCCATGAGCGGCACCGCGACCACCACCACGACGGAGACCAGCATCGACCTCGTAAGCATTCGACGGCTCATGTCCCGATGATCGTGAGCGGACCGGTCCGCGTGCGTCCTCCTGAGGTCGCGACCCACGTGCGACCCCAGGAGGACGAGCCCGTCACCGGGTGTTCCGCGCGGGCGCGACGGCGTGTGGCACAAATTCGTCACGAACGTGTTCGTGGTACCTTCGGCGGGTGATCCCCGATGGCCGTGCCCGGACGCCTGTCAGCAGGCGGGACCGTCCGGCGAAACCCGCTTTGAGCAGGCAGGGGATCGTCGACGCCGCCCTGGTGATCATGCGGGAGGAAGGCCTCGGCAAGGTGACGATGCGGCGCATCGCCACCGCGTTGGACACCGGGCCGGGGTCGCTGTACGTCTACGTCCGCGACACCGAGGACCTCCACGCGCAGATCCTCGACACGCTGCTCGCGCCGGTCCCCGCGGCCGTGCCCGCGACGGGCCCGTGGCGCGACCGGCTGAAGGCCCTGCTGGCCGACTACGGCCGCGTCCTGCAAACCCATCCGACCATCGCCAGGATGGCCCTGTCCACGCAGCCCAGCGGCCCGAACTCCCTGGCCGTGGCGGACACGATCCTGGGCCTGCTCGCCGAGGGCGGCGTGTCCGACCAGGTCGCCGCGTGGGGCCTGGACCTGCTCCTGCTGTACCCCACGGCCATCGCCGTGGAACACGGCGGCTCACCACCGCAGAAGGCCGAGGGCATGGCCCAACTGGCCACCCAGATCGCCACCGCCGACCCAGCCCAGTACCCCAACGTCGCCCGCGCGGGCACAGCCCTCCTGTCCGGCAACGGCTCGTCCCGCTCGACGTGGGCACTGGACGTCCTCCTCGACGGCATCCTCGCCGCCCAGTCACCACCGGTTTAGGTCGACAAGCCAGCCGCCCCGGCTCAGCGGCTCACCGCCGCCACGGGACACGGCGGCTCGTAGTCACCACCCCGGCGCAGCGGTCCGTAGCCATCCCGGCCCAGCGGCTCACCTGCCATCCCCGGCGCGACCTCCGCTCGTGCTTGTTGATCATGCGCTGACCTGAAATCACCTTCTCCCAGGCCACCCCCGCTTCCCGCATCCCTCCGCCGAACATGTTCGCCACAAACTTGTTTCCAACGAACACGTTCGCTAACCTGGCGCCACAACCGAGTCGTCGATGTCCACGCTCGCGATCTCGGGCTCCGCCCACCGTCCGGAATCGGGGAAGTCGATGAGGGGAATCCCCCTGCGGGGCACAGCGGTGCTGCTGCTGGTCACCGCGTTCCTGTCCACACCCGCCGCCCTGGCGGACGGCCCGGCCGCGGGCGCTGATCTGCACGTCGCGCAGAGCCTCGGCGCGCGGGAGTTGACGGTCGTGTTGCGTCGCGTCGACGGTGTGCCGGGCCCGCTGCGGGTCGACGTGGTGACGCACGCGGGAACCGTGCCGGGCTCGCTGCGGTTGCGGCTGGCGTCCGCCGGAGTGAGCGAGACGACGGTGGCGCTCGGCGCGACGCCGGGTGTGCACGGGGGCACGGTGGAGGTGGGGCGGCCGGGGCCGCACGAGCTGGTCCTCGACGACGGGACGGCCACCGCGTCGATCCCCTTCGTCGTGCCGGTCAGCGTGCTGTCCCCGGCGGAACGCGCCACGTACGCCGGGTTCGCCGCCGCCGGTCTGCTGCTGGCCCTCGCGCTGGTCGCGGCGCTCCGAGCCCGGCGGGGGTGGGTGGTCGTCGTGCCCACCGCCGGGTTCGGCGCGGTGCTGGCCGTCGCGGTCACCGCGGCCGTGCTGTCGGCGTCCACCCCCGCGCCACCGGTGCCGGGCGAGTACGTCGACGCGACGGTCGACGCGGTCCTCGACCCCTACTCCCTCGCCCACCCGGCACTCGGGCAGGCCACGCGCCCTCCCGCGACCATGCTGGTGCGTCCGACCAAGGCCGGTGACGGCGTGGACCTGGTCCTGTCGTTCACGGACAGCGCCAGCGGACGGCCGGTCGACGACCTCCTCGTGCACGACAGCGCGTTCGTGCACCTGCTCGTCGTCACGCCGTCCCTGGGGTTGCGGCACCTCCACCCGGTCCGCGTCGGGCCGGGCGAGTACCGGGTGCACGTGGCGGACACCGAACCGGGGCACTACGCGCTGGCCGCCGAGGTGTCCCGGCGCGGCGGTGGCGTGCAACTCCTGCGCTCACCGACCGGCTTCGACGTCGACGGCCAAGCCCCACCTGTTCAGGACGCCGCGGCCACCCAGGTCGACGTGTCGAACGCGCGGTCCGGCGAGCCGACCACGATCGTCGCGCGGTTCGGCGATCGAGCGGACCTCCAGCCCTGGCTGGGCATGGTCGGGCACCTGATCGCCGTCGGTCCCCTGCCGGACGACGCGTCCACCGCTGCGGTGGAACGGGCCCCGCTGTGGGCGCACGTGCACGCGATGGCGCCGGCCAGGCGCTCCGCGGACCGGGAAGCGCCTGACGAGACGGTGGCGGCGTACGGACCGGAGGCGTCGTTCACGCACACGTTCCCGCTGCCCGGCCGCTACCGGGTGTGGGTGCAGGCGCAGCGCGACTACGAACTGCTGACCGTGCCGGTGTGGGTGGACGTCGCCGCCGGAACCACCGCGAGCGGGCGATGACGAAGCGGGGACGGGTCGTGCTCGCGACCGCGGTCGTCGTCGCGGTCATCGGCGGCGCGCTGGCGATGACGTGGGCCGGAACGACCAAAGGCCAAGCGGTGCTGGAGGGCGGCACCTCGCGGCACACCGTTCGCGTGGTGGTGGAGCCGGCCGCGGTCGGGACCACCGTCGTGCGGATCGAGGTGGGCGCGGCGAGCGGGGTGGTCGGGGTCCGTCTCGAACCGGCGATGGCGCACATGGGCCACGCGCTCGCGCCCCTCGCCGCCGCGCTCGAAGGCCCCGGCCGCTACCGCGTCGACACGACCTTCGACATGCCGGGCCCGTGGGAGTTGACCGTCGCCGTCGAGGACGGGCTCGGGACCCAGCGGGTCGCGCTCCCGCTCGTCATCACCGGATGAGGGAAGGGAACTGATGAGCACCAACGATTCCGAAGAGGACCGGACGGCACGCCCGCCCGCGCGGCTGCTGCCCGCGGTCGCCGTGTTCGCGGGAACGCTGCTGTCGCTGGTCGGCTGGAGCTGGGACATCCAGTGGCACACCGACGTCGGCCCCGACACGTTCTTCACGATGCCGCACCTGTTCCTGTACGCGGGGAGCGCGCTGTGCGGGATCACCGCGCTCGTCGTCGTGCTGCGCACCACCTCGGCGCAGCGCGCGGGCCGGCACGTGGACCCCACCGTCGGCGGCCGGTCCGTCCGGGTGTTCGGCGGCCGGTTCACCGCGCCCGTCGCCTACCTGGTGACCGGGACGGCCGCGGCGGCGTTCCTGTTCTACGGGCTGTGGGACCAGTGGTGGCACGGCCTCTACGGCTTCGACGCCACGCTCAACTCCCCGCCGCACGTCGGTCTGCTGCTCGGCAACGTCGCCACCATCATCGGGGCGGCGATGGCGTTCACCGCGCTGCGCGCCGAGCGGTGGGGCCGGATCGGCGTGTTCGCCTCCTTCGGCGTGCTGGTGGCGTTCCTCCCCATCCCGGCGGACGTGTTCCAGCAGGTCGAAGGTCCGGTCGACTGGGGAGCGGTGTGCCTGGCGTGCCTGACGGCGCTGCTGCTACTCCTGGCGACGGCGTTCTTCCGACGGCCGGGTTCCGCGCTGCTGGTCGCGGTGTCGGTGGCCGTCGTGCAGGGCGTGCTGTGGCTGTTCACGCCGTGGGCGACCGTGCTGTACGCGGACGCGGTCGGGCTGCCGATGCGCGAGGTCGTGTCCCCCGCGCCGATCATGCCCACCTGGATCCCGATGAGCGTGGTCGCCGCGGCGCTGGTCGTCGAGGCCGTGCTGGCACTGGCCCGCGCCCGGCACTGGTCGTCCCGCGTCGTCGCGGTGCTCGGCGGCGCGTTCGCCGCCGCCGTCCTCGCCGCTCTCGTTCCCCTGCAACGGGCCCTGCTCTTCGACGTTCCCCTGCCCCCGTTCACGGAGGTCTTGCTGTACCTCGCGCCCGGCTGCGTGGCGGCGCTCGCGTTCGGCGCGCTCGCCGGTGTCGTGGCGTGGCGCTTCGGACTGGTGCTGCGCCTGCTCGACCAGCCGTCGGCGGCCGCCCACGGCTCCCGGACCACCACGTCGGGAGCCACCGCGTGAAGCGCGCCCTGACCACCGTCCTGTCCGTCGCCGCCCTGCTCCTGCTGAGCGCGTCCCCGTCGTGGGCCTACGAACCCGTCACGATCGTGCACACCGAACGAGTCGAGGCCGGTCCCTACGGCATCACGGTCGGCTTCGGCCGGTGGCCGATCCGCGCCATGCAGTCGCTCGACTTCACCTTCACGCCCGACGGCGGGCGCGAGGGCAAGTCCGGCGTGGTCGAGGCGTCGCTGCCCGACGGGGTGGCGGGCGAGCAGTGGCCGCTGGCCCGTCACCCCCGCAAGCCCGAGGTCTGGGGCCTCGACATCCAGGCACTCGGCGGCGATGGACAGTGGACGTTCCGCTTCACCGTCGACGGCCCGGACGGGCGGGGTGTCGGCGAGTTGGCGGGTGTCACCGTCCTCGCCCAACCCGGCCCACCGCTCGCGCTGAGCTGGTCCGTCGCCGGGATCCCGCTGCTCGCGCTGTTCGGCTTCCTCGTCGTCGCGTGGCGCCGGGTCCGCGTGCCCCGCGAACAGCTCACCGCGGTATGAGCCGGTCCGGCCGGTGGTCGACCCGACCACCGGCCGGACACCGGTCACCCGCCGCCGGACTCCTAACGCGTCAACAGGTTCCGGTGATCCGGTAGGCGTGGACGACCGTCACCTCGCCGGTGTTGCCCGCCGCGTCGACCGTCCTGGCGCGCAGCGACGCGAACGCCGCGCCCTCCGGGTGCCGGACGAGCGCCGCGCCGTCGACGATCGGCGCGTCGCGCCACGTCGTGCCGTCGTCGAACGACACCTCGACCTCCGTGCTGGTCACCGACGGTGTGCCGGGCCGCTGGTCGACCCGCACCGGCACCGACCGCTCCCCACCGCAGGAGGCGTTGTCCCCGTTGAGCTTCGGCAGGAACCGGACGACGGACATCGGCAACGGCCGGTCGACGGCGCGGGCCGAGCGGAACGTCCACACCCCGCTGGTCCTGGTGGACAGGTCCGACTCGGCGTGGGTCGACTCGACCTCGACCCGGTAGCCCGCCTCGGACTCCGGCACCCGGAAGTCGGCGGCGAGCTTGGTCTCCTCGCCGATCTTCACGCCGTCCCGGAAGAGCGCGATCCGGCTCGACGCGAACGGGCGGGAGCCTTCGCCGCCATTGGCGTCGGCGTGCGTCGGGACCCGCACGCCGATGTCGTCACCGCGCCGGACGAGAGCCCGGTCCGATGTGGACGGACCGAACACCGCGGCGTTGAGCGTCTGGTCGTAGGCGTGACCGGGCTCGACCTCGCGGGCGGGCGGGACCAGCACGACCTCCGTCCGCTGGTCCGCCGACCACTGCTCGAACGCCCACCGCCACCCGACGCCGTCGCCCGCGGTGACCAGGTCCACCGACGGGCCCGCGGGCGTCGGGGACGACAGCCCGCCCTGCATCCCCGACGGGGTCACGGTGAGCCGGTACTGCTTGTCCGCCCCGCCGGACCGGACGACGGTGGTCATCTCGGCCAGTTCGGACGGGGTCGCGGTGCGCTCGTAGCCGACCGGTACCCGGCCGGGCTCGGACCAGTGCAGCCGGTAGGTCACCGGCGTCGTCCCCCTCGGCGCGCCGGTGAACTGGGCGCCGAACGACGTGGTGAGGTCGGGCGCGTCCGGCCCGACCCGCCCGGTGAACAGGGTGCCCGAGGAGAACCAGGTCGTGAACGCCACGGGCTTGCCGCCGTCGATCCCGGTGAACGCCGCGTACCCCGCGTGCTGCCGCGCCGCCGGGTCCGGGGTGACCAGTGTGACCGGCTTGGCCTCGCGCATGTCGAACACCGCCCGCGTGTCCTGGGTCAGCGAGAGCTTCGGCTGCGCGATCAGCACGCGCTCGCGGTTCGGACCGGTCAGGCTCGCGTACACCCGGTACTCGCCTCGGGGCAGGCGCACCGTGGTCGACCCCGTGCCGCCGTTCACCAGCCGCGTCCGCCCGGTGGCCACGTCGACCAGCGTGGTCCGGACGTAGGGCACCGGGTTCCCGGCGAAGTCCAGGTTGGTGATCGTGTAGTCGTGGTGCTCGGCCTCGCGGGTGACGGTGACCAGCGTGCGCAGGTCCGCGCCGCCCGACGCGACCAGCGCGCCCGCGTACCGCCCGTCCGCCGCGGGCACGGTCGTGTCCGCGACGACCGTCGCCCCGGCCTCACCACCCGCGGGCACCGTCAGCCTCGACGGCGACACGGTGATCAGGTCCGCGGGGGCTTCGCCCGCCGGGCCGGTGACGGCGAGCGCGAGGTCCAGCACCACGGGCTCGGTGCCCGAGTTGCGGTAGACCACGTCCCGGACGATCTTCTCGTCGTCCTCGTGCGGCCACCGCTGGAGACCGAGGTCGAGGTTCGCCGGTTCGGCGACCACCCGCTGGGCCAGCGCCCGCGGCACGTCGACCCGGCCGAAGCCCTGGTCGGTCACCGGCACCGCCGGGGTGGCCACGGCCGACGCGGTGATCGTCGCCTTGATCCGCTCACCCGACCAGTCCGGGTGCTGCTGCTTGAGCAGCGCGGCGACGCCCACCACGTGCGGGGTCGCCATCGACGTGCCGGTCATGGCGCGGTGGCCGGTGGTACCGGCCTTGGCGGCCATGATGTCCACGCCCGGCGCGGTCACGTCCGGCTTCACGCCGCCCGTGGCCGTCGGGCCGCGTCCGGAGAACGGGGCGACGACGTCGGAGCGGTCCACCGCGCCGACGGACAACGCCCGTTGCGCGCTTCCCGGCGAGGAGATCGACCCTTCGGCGGGCCCGTCGTTCCCGGCGGCGGCCACGAACAACATGCCCTTCTCCCGGGAAAGCCGGTCGACCGCCTCCTCCAGCGGATCGGTCTCCGGCGTGTCGGTGTCGCCCAGGCTCAGGTTGACCACCTGCGCGCCCTCGTCGGCCGCCCACTGCATCCCGGCGAGGATCGCCGAGTCGGAGCAGCCGCCGAACGCGCCGACGCAGACCTTGCCGTCGAGCAGCCGGGCGTCCGGCGCGACACCGCGGTACCGCTCGCCCCGCCCGGCGATGATGGACGCGACGTGCGTGCCGTGCCCGGCCGTGTCGGTGGGGTCCGGGTCGTCGGTGAAGTTCCGCTCCGCGATCTGGCTGCCCGCCAGGTCGGGGTGTTTCTCGTCGATCCCGGTGTCGAGCACCGCGACCGTCACGCCCCTGCCCGTCAGCCCCGCCTGCCAGGCCACCGGCGCGCCGATCTGCCGGGTGCTGCGGTCCAGCGAGAGTTCACGCTTCCCGTCCAGCCACACCTTCTCCACCGCGCCGCCGCGCAGCGACTCCCACGCGCCACCGGTCTTGTCCACGGCTCCCGCGACCGCGCCCACCGCGTCCAGCCGCGCTCCGACGGCAAGCGCGCCGACCTCCGCCCGCGCGCCCGCCGCCGGTCGCACGATCACGGGCACCGTCGAGCGCCGCGCGTCGTCGTAACCGAACTCCACCAACGAGGTCACGTCGAACAGCCGGTGGTCCACCTTGCCCTGGGCGACCAGCGCCGCGGCGTCCTGGGGAACGACGTGCAGGTGCCCGCCGTCCTGGTAGGAGTCGACGGAAACCCCCTCGCGGCCCGGTCCCGGCTCGTAGGACACGACCCGGTCCCCCGCCACCACCACCCGGTCACCGGTGATCAACGTGACGCCGGTGTGCGGCACACCCTGTCCCGACACCTCCGCGCCCGCCGTCCGCGCGGGCGCGGCGCCCACGACCACCAGACCGGCCGACACGACGAGCGCGATGATCCCCCCGAGCCTCGGAATCCTTTGCCTCACCCAAGTACCTCCCTGTCCTCGTGATGACGGGAGCGACCGTAGTGGCGGTCGGAGGTGGCGCTCTTCGGTCAACAGGCCGGAAGATCCCCGCCGCGGATCGTCCGGAGGTGCGAGGGCGGCCGACTGGTCGACCGAGGCCGAGCGGCCCACCAGCCGACGCGCGCCTCCGCCGCGTCAGGGATTCGTTCGGGGCGAGCGGTACTCGGGGTCGTCCGCCGGGTCGAGCACGCAGGACGGCGCGGGATTCCTCACCGGCGCGGTGTAGCCCAGCCCCGTGCCCCGGTTCGGGTACTTCGACACGGACACCAGAACGCTGTGGCCTTCGGGGATCCTGCGGCTGAACGTGACCGAGTCCCCGGATGCCCGCGGGTAGCCCTTCGTCGTGTAGTCCGTGCCCCGGTAGACCCTGTCCTCCCACTTCTCGGTGCAGTCCGACGTCATGGGAACGGCCGTGATCCGCACACCGAGCTCGCGGAGCTGCTCGTTCGCCGGGTCGATCGCCGCGATGTCCTTGATGGACACCGTGACGGTGCCGTCGGGGTTCTCCGTCACCGCGTACGCGGCCGAGCCGCCGCCCAGCAGCGTGAGCCCGGCGACGAAGGCGCCCGTCACGGTGAGGACTCCCGCCGCCACCCAGCCCGTCCTGGCACGACGGCCACTCGCGGGCGTGGCGCTCCGCAGTGCTGCCAGCACCTCCTGCTCCCCCACCCTGCGGTCGGAGTACTCGACGAGTGCGTCCCTCAACACGTTCTGATCGGTCATGTCAGTTCTGCTCCTTCACCAGTGAAAGCGGGCTTTCCTCGACCGGGCGGTGTGATCGGATCCGCAGCGCGGCCAGTCCCCGTGAGATGAGGCTGCGCACCGTGCCCTGACGGCAGTCGAGCACCAGCGCGATCTCGGCGTCGTCACAGCCCTCGTAGAAGCGCAGCACTATCGCGGCGCGTTGACGGCGCGGCAGGGTCGCGAGGCGGGCCATCATGTCCTCGCGTTCGGCGTAGCCGGACGTCTGATCGGGCGTAGGCGGCCCGAGCTCGTCCAGCGCGCACAGCGAGGCGCTCACCTCGTGGTTGACCAACCGGCGGCGCCAGGACAGGAACTCGTTGGTGACCATGCGCTTCACGTACGACGCGGGGGAACCTGCCTGCTCGATCCGCGGCCACTGCTGCTGCGCCCTCAACAGCACTTCCTGCACGACGTCCTTGGCCAGGTGAGGATCGCAGCAGAGCACCGTGGCGTACCGGAGCAACGGATCGAGCCGCTCCTCCACGAAGTCATCGAAGGTCATGCGCACCTCGGATCGGTCGTCTCGTCTCTGATGGGGTCATGCCCCTAGGACGCCTGGAGGTGGAGATCTGTTGCAGTCGTCGCCGAGGCGCCTGGGACGACAGGCACGTCACTGCGCGCGTGGTGCTCGCCCCCGGAAGTGGACTCACCGTCCACATCGGACAAGACGACGGGTCGGCCGGTCGGCGCACGAGTCGCCGGACCGTGAGCACGGCGGGGCGACGCCTGCCTGCACGGCGATCAGGATCTCCGACAGCGGCGAGGTGCTGGTCGACACCAAGTCGTCCGGCTGACCGCGAACCCGCCCCCCGGAGATGCGGGTGCCGATGATCACCTGCACTATCGGGGTATGCGCAGCTCACTGTTCAACCACGCCGAACGGGCCGTCGAGCCCGGCAGTTTCCAGCTCCAGAACGACCGCATGCTCAAGGTGGACCTCACCGGCAGCGGCGGGTTCTTCTTCGCCAAGCAGGGGTCCATGGTCGCCTACCAGGGTGATGTCGACTTCGCCTACGAGGGCAGCGGCGGACTCGGCAAGCTGTTCAAGAAGGCCTTCACCGGTGAGGGCATGTCGCTGATGAAGGTGTCCGGCAGCGGTGACGTGTTCCTCGCCCAGGACGCCGACGAGGTGTTCGTGCTCTACCTGGAGAACGAGGGCGTCACGGTCAACGGCAAGAACGTCCTCGCGTTCGACAGCACCCTCACGTGGGACATCAACCGCACCGAGGGCGCGTCGATGCTCAGCGGCGGACTGTTCAACACCACGTTCAAGGGCACCGGCGCGCTCGCCGTCACCGCCTACGGCACGCCGGTCGTGCTGAACGTGGACACGCCGACGTTCGTCGACATGCAGTCCGCCGTCCTGTGGTCCACCTCGCTCCAGTCCTCGATCCGCAAGACCGCGAAGCTCGGCGCCGTCATCGGCCGCGGCTCGGGCGAGGCCTACCAGCTCGCGCTGACGGGCCAGGGCATCGTCGTCGTGCAGGCCTCCGAGGGCCACCCCGTGCCGACCGCGCAGTAGCGGCCTCCGCCGTCACGGTCGAGGCACGGCACAGCCGTGCCTCGACCGTGACGGCGTCGGCTACCAGGGCAGCTCCCCCGTCTCGTCCTGGAGGGTCCCCGTCGGGCCGTCCGCGTCGAGCGTCGCCAGCCGCACGACGACCGCGGCGCTCTCCGCGGGCGACCTGCCGATCCCGAACGCCGCGGTCATGTCGGTGGCGGTGGTGCCCGGCTCGACCGCGTTGAACCTGATGCCCGGCTGGGACTTGGCGTACTGGACGGTCAGCATCGTGGCGGCCGACTTGGACGCGGAGTACAGCGCCAGCGGCAGCCCGAACTCCGGCCGGTCGGGGTTGGTCACCGCCCAGAACGACCCGGCGCTGCTCGACACGGTCACCACCGTCGGGTTGGCGGACCGGCGCAGCAGCGGGAGCGCCGCCTCCGTGACGCGCACGATCCCCACGACGTTGGTGTCGAACACGCGCAGCGCCGTGGGACCGTCGAGGTCCCCGTCCCCGAGCACGCCCGCGTTGTGCACCAGCACGTCCAGCACGCCCTCGGCCGCGCCGATCGTCGCCAGCGCGTCGGCCACCGACTCGTCGTCGGTCACGTCGAGCCGCACGAACCGCGCGCCCAGGTCCGCCGCGGCCTTCTCCCCCCGTTCGACGTCCCGCGCCCCGACGTAGACGACGTGCCCCAGCGCCAGTAGCTGCCTGGCGGTCTCGAAACCGATGCCCTTGTTGGCCCCGGTGATCAGTGCGACGGTCATGCTCTTCCTCTCGGATCAGGTGGTCGCGGAGGTCAACTGCCGGAGCAGTTCCCCCGCGTCGTGCAACGCCGTCATGTGCACGAACCGCCCGTCACGCACCTGGTAGACGGCGAACTCGACGATCTCGAACGAGGCGCCGGTGGGAGCCACACCGAGCCACTCCCGCACCGGTGTGCCGGTGTTGACCAGGCGCGCGGCGAGGCGGTCGCCGTCGAAGAGCAGCTCCTTGAGTTCCCAGTGCAGGTCCGGGACCGCGTCCACGTCGGCCCGCTGGACCGCGAGGAGGTCGTCGCGGGTGGCGGGCTCGCCGTTCAACGTGGTCCGGTCGTCGATGAACTCGTCCATCCGGTCGAACCGGTGGGCGTTGAGCTCCGCGAGGTAGCGCAGGTAGAACTCGCGCAGGTCGTGGTCAGGCATCGGACGCCCCTTCCGTCGAGTTCCGCAGCAATCGATGCACAACTCGACGGTAGCACGTTCCGCATCGATCACTACAGAAGTCGGCGTCAGGCCTTGGCGCGCGTCACGACGTCGCGGACGACGGCGAGGGTCTCGTCGGGGTGGTCGAGGTGCACGCTGTGGGTCGCGCCCGGCCAGCACACGACGGACCCGCCGAACGCGGCGGCCAGGCGCGTGTGGGAGCGCCGGACGACGGAGTCCTGCGCGCGGTCGGCGGTGACCACCACGGCCGGGACCTGCGGCAGCGCGTCCTCCCGGAGCCCTTGGGACAGCGCGGTGATGCCGCGGACCGCCCTGGCCAGCCGCGGGAGGTCGGCGCCGCCGGTCCTGATCATCGCGGCCTCGCAGTCCGCTCGGAGCCGCGCCCGCAGCGCGGCCCGCCGGGTGGCGGCCCGCATGGCGGCCGACAGCAGCCCACCAGGCCCCGGAACCGCCGCGAGCGCCCCGAGCACGCGCATCGCCCGTTCCAGCCGGGCGCAGACGCGCGCGTCGTTGATCGGCGTCGGGTCGAGCAGGACCACGCCCGCCACCTTCTCGGGGTGCGCGGCGGCGAAGAGGACGGCCACCGCGCCGCCGAGGCTCTGCCCGGCCAGCACCACGGGACCCGCGCCGATCTCGTCGACCAGCGAGTTCAGGTGGGACGCGGCTCCGGCCAGGGACCCGTCCGCGGTGGAGATGCCGGTGCCGGGACGGTCGTGCAGGACCACCTGGCAGCCGGGGTCGGCGACGAGGCCTTCCGGCAGGCCGGGGAAGAAGCCCTCGCAGGACTCGGCACCGCCGGGCAGCAGGAGTACGGGAAGTCCGGTGCCCTGCGTCCGGACGTCGTCGATCGGCATCGTCGCTCCTCGGTGCCTGGCCGAGCCGAGCCCGGCCACCATGGTCGGCTGAACTTGTCCAACAATACTGTCGATTTTGTAGCACAATCCTGGCGTGTATCGTCATCACGGGTGGAGGCACGCGTGGGGATGAGGGAGGCCGTGGCCCGGTCGGCCGTGGTTTCGAGCGGTGCGCGCACCGCTCCGGAACGAGTGGCGGAGGCGCTGCGGGACGAGCTGCTCGACGGCGCGCACCCGGTCGGCACCCGCTTCCGCGAGGAGGAGCTGGCCGAGCGCTTCGACGTCGGCAGGCACACGATCCGCGCGGGGCTGCGCCTGCTCGTCGACCGCGGGCTGGTCGTCCACGAGCGCCACCGCGGTGCCGTCGTCGCCCCCTTGAGCAAGCAGCGCATCGACGAGGTGTTCGATTACCGCAAGCTGCTGGAACTCGGCGCGCTGCGGATGGCGCTGGCCGCGGGCGCGGACCTCCGCCCGGTGCTGGCCGAGGTGGAACGGCTGGAAGCGCTGGCGGACCGGTCGCCGAGCCCGTCCTGGCGGGAGCTGACGCGGGCGCACAGCGCCATCCACCGCGCGATCGTCGCCGCGGCGGGCAACGCCCACGTGCTGGAGAGCTACCAGCGCTGCGAGGACGAGATCCGCCTGCTGCTCACCTTCGTCCGACCGGACTTCGACGCCCGGCACTTCGCCGTGGTGCACCGCGAACTGGTCGAGAAGCTGGAGGTGGGCGGCGAGGTCGCGGCGGAAGCCCTCACCGAGGACATCGACCAGTCAGGCCGGGCCGCGCTGTTGGCCGCGCTGCGGCGGGCCGAGGAGAGCGCGCGCTTGCTCGGTCACTGACCGACCGGCCCCAGCAGGTGGTCGAGGCAGAGGCTCAGCACGGCTTCCAGGTGGTCGACGGAGCCGGTGGAGAGCAGGACGCTGACCCCGCCCTGGATGGCGGTGATCACGGCCGCGGCCGTGCGGTCGGCGTCCAGCGCCGGGTCGGCCTCGCCCGCCGCCTGCGTGGCCTCGATGCCGGTCCGGACGGCGTCCTGCCACCGCCGGATCAACTGGGTCGTGACGGCCTGGGCCGCCGGGCTGTAGCGGCCCACGTCGGCGATCAGCACCCCGAGCGGGCAGTGCGGCCCCTGCCTGCGGCAGGTGTCGACGATGACGTCCCGCCACTGCTCCCACGCCGCGCGCGACACGAGGTCGTCCAGGTACGGCTGCTGGTCGTCGAACACGTGCCGGGCTTCGAACTCGGTGACCGCGAGCAGCAGTTGCTCCCGGCCTTCGGGGAAGTAGTGGAACATCTGGCTCTTGCCCGTACCGCTGCGGCGGCACACGTCGTCGAGCGTGGTGGCGAGCGTGCCGCGTTCCCGGATCTCGGCCGCGGCGGCTTCGACGATGCGCTGACGGGTGGCGATGCCCTTCGCGGTGGTCACCACCGGATTGTACTTGCGGGTACATTTTGCCGAAAATACCTTGGCCGCATGAGAGCGATCGTGATCGACGGAGCAGGCGGACCGGACGTGCTGGAGCTGCGCGAGCGGCCCACACCCGTTGCCGGACCGGGAGAAGTCCTCGTGGACGTCCGCGCGGCGGGGGTGAACTTCTTCGACACCGCCATCCGCACCTCGGCCTCGGCCGAGGTGCCGGGCTTGGAAGGCGCGGGCGTGGTCGCGGAGGTGGGCGACGGCGTGCGCGGGGTCACGCCGGGTGACCGCGTCGCGTGGATGACCATGAACCACGGCAGTTACGCCGAACAGGTCGTGGTCCCGGAGAACTGGGTGGTCGCGGTGCCCGACGCCGTCGACGACGAGACGGCCGCGGCCCTGGTCGTCCAAGGGCTGTCGGCGCACCACTTCACCACCGTCTCCCACCAGGTGCGGTCCGGGGAGGTCGTGCTCGTGCACGCCGCCGCGGGCGGGGTCGGGCTGCTCATCACCCAGCTCGCCAAGGCGCAGGGCGCCACCGTGATCGGGCTGGTGTCGCGGCCGGAGAAGGTCGGGATCGCCGCCACCGCGGGCGCCGACCACGTCCTGGTCTCCACCGGCGGCGCGTTCGCCGACCCGGTGCTGGAGCTGACCGGCGGCGAGGGCGTGCACGCGGTATTCGACGGCGCGGGCGCGACCACGTTCGACGCCTCGCTCCAGGTGCTGCGCACGCACGGCACGCTGGTGTTCTACGGGCCGCTGATCGGCGACGTACCGACCATTCGGATGAACCGGCTGCCCCGCAGCGTCCGGGTCACCTACCCCACGACCGAGGACCACGTCCGCGCCCCTGGGGACTTCGCGGCCCGCACCACCGAACTGTTCGCGCTCGTCGAGAAGGGTGACCTGGCCGTCCGGATCGGTGCCCGCTACCCGCTGGCCGAGGCGGCACGTGCCCACACCGACATCGAATCGCGCGCCACCACGGGAAAGCTGCTGCTGATCCCGTGACCGTCGTGGACGGCGTGCCCCTCGTCGGTGTGGGCACGCCGTCCGCGGGTGGGGGATGATCACGCGCATGACGGCGTCACGGCTCCTGGTGCGGCGGACCGAGCAGTGGTTCGTCCGGCAGGGCGCGCCGACGATGATCGAGGGCTACGGGTTCCTCTCGCACGTGCTGCTCCGGATGCTGCCGACGCTCGCGTTCGTCGCGATCTCCAGCCTGGTCTGGCTGGTGCCGCTGGGCGCCGCGGGCTACGGGCGGTGGGTGCTGCTCGCCGTGGTCCTGACGAGCACGGTGGTCGTGTCGACGCTGCTGTCGCTGTTCGTGCGGCGGATGCCCGTGTTCACCCGCAACCGCACGATCGCGGTCCTCGTCGGCTACGCGCTGGTGCCGGTCGTGGTGCCGGTGCTGCAAGAGGCCGTCGAGGACACCCCGGACAGCGATCCCGTGCAGTTGGCCCTCTTCTTCGCCGGGATCTTCGCCGCGACGTGGCTCGCCGTCACCTACGGGCTGCCGTCGCTGCTGAAGGCCGCCATCCGGCACACGCTGGAGGACCTGCGGCACAGCGTGACCCTGTTGGGCCGGGCGTTGCCGCCGCTGCTGTTCGTGACGCTCTTCCTGTTCTTCACCGGCGAGCTGTGGCAGGCGATGAACCGGCTCGGCTGGTCCCGGCTCGGTCTGATCGTCGCGCTGTTCGTGGCGATCACGGTGCTCGCCGCGGCCGCCCGCCTGCGCGAGGAGATCGGCAGGGTGGAGCACGACCTGAGCCCGTCGGTGCTGTCCGCAGCGTGCCGGGGCACCCCGCTGGCCGAGGTGTCGTTGGACGAGCCGGTGGAAGCGCGCAAGCTCACCGGCGCCCAGTTGCGCAACCTGCTGCTGATGCTCGCGATGCGCCAGCTCGTGCAGGCGGCGGTGGTCGGTCTCGCGCTGTTCGGCTTCTTCGTGGTGCTCGGCCTGATCGTGGTGCTGCCGGAGACCGCGGAGCAGTGGATCGGCGGGCCGGTGGCGTACGCGAGGTGGCTGCCGGACGTGCCGGTGGCGCTGCTGCGCAACGCGACCCTGTTCGCGGCGTTCGGCAGCATGTACTTCGCGGTGATCTCGATGAGCGACGCCGAGCACCGTCAGCAGTTCTTCGCGCCCGTGGTCGAGCAGGTGGAGCGCACGCTCGCCGTTCGGGCCGTGTACCTCGCCGTGCGGTCACGCCCGTAGCGCCACTAGGCGAGCGGGGTCTCCGGGATGATGCCCGTGCCGAGCGCCAGCGGCCCGTCGGCGGACTCCAGCACGCCGTCCGACCAGGCGGCGCGCAACGCCTCCGGCCCGGCCGCCGTGACGCGGACGCCGAACGGGGCCACCTCGGTCGCCAGGGACAGCATGATGCCCACCAGCGCGAACTTGCTGCCGTGGTAGGACGACGTCGCTTCGGGGGTCACGACGACGACGGTCCCGGCGCGCCGCAGCCGCATACCGGGCAGGACGGCCTTCACGACCGCGACCGTCCCGAACACGTCGATGTCGCGCTGCCTGCGGAGGTCGTCCACCGTGGCCTGCCCGTGGTCCGTGCCCGCGACCAGGACGTCGATCGGCGCGATGTCCTCCTCGACGGACCTGATCGCGGGTTCGATCCCGGTCGCCGACCCGATGTCCAGCACGCGCGCGAACGCCAGACCGGGACCCAGCGCCTCGAACTCCGCGACCTGCTCGGGCCTGCGGACGACGCCCACGACGCGGTGGCCGACGCTCAGGGCCCGCTCGGCGAACGCCAGTCCGAGACCACCACCCACCCCGGCGATCAGGAAGGTCTTCCTCCCCGTCACGGCCCCACCTCCGAACCCTCGGCGACGACGCCCTGAACCCTAGACACCACCGGGGGCAGGCGCGTCGCGGAGGTGGCGGGCGAACGCTTGACCGTTCGGCCCGGTACCGGATGATGGTCGCCGACGACCGGGCCCCCCGCGACCGGTGCGCGAGGCTGTGAGGAGAACCGGTGAGCGACGTGCGGAGGCCCGCCTGGGCACCCGAGAGCATCGACCCCACCCGGCCGAGCGTGGCGCGGGTGTACGACTACTGGCTCGGTGGCGCCCACAACTTCGAGGCCGACCGGGTGGCGGCCGACGCGGCGCTGGCGGTGATGCCGATGCTGCGGCAGGTGAGCGCGGCCAACCGCGGCTTCCTCCGCAAGGCGGTGCGCTACCTGCTCGGCGTCGGCGTGCGGCAGTTCCTCGACCTGGGTTCGGGCATCCCCACGGTGGGCAACGTGCACGAGATCGTCCGGCAGGTCGACCCGACCGCGCGGGTGGTCTACGTCGACATCGACCCGGTCGCCGTCGCGCACAGCCGCGCCATCCTCGACGGCGACCAGCGGGTGCGGGTGCTGCTGGCCGACGTGCGCGAGCCCGCGGAGGTGCTGGCCGCGCCGGAGGTGCGCGACCACCTGGACTTCACCGAGCCGATCGGCCTGCTCTCGGTGGCGCTGCTGCACTTCGTCGCGGACTCCGACCAGCCAGGCGCGATCCTGGCCCACTACCGCGACCACCTCCCCTCCGGCAGCTACCTCGCGGTGTCGCACGCCGGGTTCGACCCGGAGGACCGGCCCGGCTTCGACTGGTCGCGCACCAACTACGACAGCAACGTCACGCCGATGAACTTCCGCAGCCGGGCGGAGGTCACCGCGCTGTTCGACGGTTTCGACCTGGTCGAGCCGGGCGTGCAGCGCCTGCCGCTGTGGCGGCCGGACTCGGTGGACGACCTGGAGGACGACGCCGACCGGTTCCCCGGTTTCGGTGCCGTGGGGCGCAAACCCTGACCCTGCCGGGGGATCACGGTTGGACGACCGTCAACTCCACCCCGAGGAGGTCGGCGACGGCGGTCAGGTCCGCCACCCGGTGCCCGGTGCCCAGCGCCCAGTGGTGGGAGGCGCCGGAGGCGGACCACTCGTCGACCCAGTCGGCGGGGTCGCAGCCGAAGTCCACCCTGGAGGTGGTGTTGCCGATCCGCAGCAGCGGACCGGGGACGACGGTGCCCTCCGACGCGATCATGGTGAACGTGCCGTCCCGGTCCTGGCCGAGCCCGAACGTGGTGACCGGGCCGTGCGTGACGTCGAACTCGACCGACACGCCCCAGCCCCGCTTGCCGTGCAGGACGTCCAGCCCGCGCAGCAGCGGTCTGCCCTCGCTGATGGCCAGGTGCGCCGGTCCGTCGTGCCCCATCTCCACGACGCCGTCCCGGAAGTTCAGCGCCTGGAGTTCCGTGAACGAGCCGCCGACCCCGAGCCGGTCCATGACCAGCATGGCCAGCGACGTGCGCAGCTCGTACTCGCCGCAGGCAGGAACACCGCGGGCGGTCAGCAGGGACGATCCCAGGATCAGGCCCGCGCCGACGCGTTCGTGCGTCTCCCCGTCGAGGCCGCGGTGGTAGTAGGCCAGCGAGTCCAGCGAGAAGTCGGCGACCAGCCGGTCGAGCGCGACCGACACCCTGGCCGCCCAGTCGAGGTCCTCCGCCACGACCGAGGAGTCCACGGTGAACACCTCGCGGGCGAGCGCGGCACGGGCCTCGGTCTCGGCGTCGGTGACCTGCTCGACCCTGACCCGCACGTCGTCGATCTCCAGCACCTCCACGTGCCCGCCGAACTGGGCGCTCACCAGGGTCGGGTCGGTGGCGACGTCCATCATGCCGGGGTAGAGGTGGCCGAGCAGGCCGTGCCTGCCGTGCCGCAACGCCGCTCGCACGCCCGCGGCCCTGATCCACCGCCCGATCTTCGTCCAGGCCCGCTCGTCGGCCAGGTGTCCCGACACCGAGCGGAACTCCACGCCGCAGCGCCGGAACGCGTTGGCCATCTCGGGCAGCGGGCACGCCCCGCAGTAGGCCAGCCACGCCCCGGTGTCGAAGGTCGCGTGGTCCATCACCTCGGTGGGCTGGAGGTTGATCAGCAGCACCGGGGAACCGGACCGCTGGGCGACCGGCACCAGCATCGACGCGGTCATGTACGTGGTGAGGAAGCCGATGATCAGGTCGCAGTCGGCCACCCGCAGCCGGTCGGCCGCCGCGGCGCCGTCCCGTTCGTCGGAGATGAAGCCGACGTCGACGACCTCGCAGTCCATCCCGCCGAGCCGCGCGGACACCTCGGCCGCGGACCGCCGCAGCCCCGGCAGCAGGTCGGGGAACTGCGGCCAGTACGCGCCGAGCCCACCGGAGACCAGCCCGACCCTGGTCCGGCGCGTGGTGATCCGGTCGAGCCCGGCGGGCACCTCGAGCGCTTCGGTCACGACAAGTCCTTTCACCGCAGGGAATCCACCGTGCACACCGCCGAGCGACCGGTCAGAAGTCGAACTTGTCGATGTTCGCGCTGTCGAACACGGTCGGCGGGCCGAGGACGATCTCACCGCTCTCGCCGATGGTGTACTCGCCGAGCTTGCCCGCGGTGAACTTCTCCCCCTGGGCACCGGTGATCCGCCCCGACTTGAGCGCGACGCCCGCCTGCGCGGCGAGGTAGCCGATGTCCGCCGGGTTCCACAACGCGAACTGCGTCACCGTGCCGTCCTTGACGTACTCGCGCATCTGGTTCGGCGTGCCGAGACCGGTCAGCGCGACCTTGCCCTTGGAGCCCGAGGAGCTGATGTAGCGCGCCGCGGCCGAGATGCCGACGGTGGTCGGCGACACGATCACCTTCAGGTTCGGGTACGACAGCAGCAGGCCCTGGGTCTCCTGGAACGACTTCAGGTCGTCGTCGTTGCCGTAGGCGATCTTCACCAGCTTCAGCCCGGCGTTCTCCGGCTTGGCGAGACCCGCCTTCACCACCTCGATCCACGCGTTCTGGTTGGTGGCGTTCGGTGTCGCCGACAGGATCGCGATCTCACCGGACCCACCGGCGAGCTTCGAGACCATCTCCACCAGCTTGTCACCGATGCCCTGGGTGGTGGCCTGGTTGATGAACACGTCGCGGCAGTCCTTCGCCGCGTCGGAGTCGAACGCGACGACCTTGACGCCCGAGGAGCGCGCCCGCTTGAGCGACGGGCACACCGCGTTCGGGTCGTTCGCGGCGATGCCGATGACGTCCTGCTGCTGCTGGACGAGCGTGTTGATGTAGCTGACCTGTGACGAGGCGCTGGCGTCGTTGGGGCCGACGAGCTTGTACTCGCCCTTGAGCTCCTGGAGCGCCGCCTCCCCTCCGCCGACCTCGATGTCGGAGTACGGGTTGTTCAACTGCTTCGGCAGGAAGGCCATCTTCACGCCCTCCCGCAGCGGCGCGCCGGGGTCGGCTCCCGCGGTGCCCGACGCGGCACCCGGCGCGGCGTCGCCCGCGTTGTTCTTCGTCGTGCCGCCGCACGCGGTCAGCCCGACCGCGAGGAGGGCGGTGACGGCTGCGGTGAGGATTCGGGACATCGTTGTCGCCTCTTTCGGTTCTCGGTGTTCCGCGCTGACGCCTTCCGGATGTCCTGCCCTCAGCCCTCGGGGGCCAGCGCGATGTCGACGAGCCGTTCCGGGCGCAGGAGCACCGGGCCGACCAGTCCGGACGGGAGCACCTGGCCACGGGTGTTGGCCCCGGTGTTGGTGACCCGGACGCGCACGAGGTTGGGGCCGGGCCGCAGCAGCGCCGTGACGTCGACCCGGTACGGCGCCCAGAGCCTCGACCCGACCGCGGAGCCGTTGACCTCGACCTGGGCCACGTCGTGCACCACACCGAGGTCCAGCGCCCAGCGGCGCCTGGCGAACACCGCGGCGTCGAGCGTGAACTCCCTGTCGTACCAGGCGGAGCCCGAGTGGGCACTGTCCACATCGGTCCAGGAACCCAGTGGTCGGCGGGTGGTGCCCGCGCCCTCCCGGTCGAAGCGGAACCCCCAGTCACCGTCGAGCGGAACGGGGGTGAGCGGGTCCGTCACGGTCACCGTGCCCCGGTGCCGACGACGGCCCGCGGTCGCGACGACCGTGACAGGGCCGGGCGCGGTCACCCGCACCGTGGCGCGGACCTTCCCGCCGTCGACGCGCACCCGTTCCACCGGTGCCGTCGCGGACACGGCGTGCGCCGGTTCCCGCCCCACGCGGAACACCACCAGCAGAGTCGCCTTCGGTTCCAGCCGCAGCACTACCGCGGTGCCGCCGTCGGGCTCGCCGGTGAACGGAGCCGACCGCCACACGCCCGCCGTCGTCGCGGTGCCGCTGTCCGGGTCCCAGACCTCCGGAACCCCGGTCGCGGGGAACGTGGCGGTGACGTCGACGGCCGCGTCGCGCTCGTTCATGAGCACGAAGGCGCGCTCGCGGCCACGTTCCAGCCGGAGCACCCGGACGTCCGCCATCGGCGGGCTCAACGAGACCGCGGCGGCGCCCGCCGCGACCACCGCAGCGGCGGCAGCCATCGGATCGGCCGCGCGGATCGCTTTGCGCGGACCGGTGAACAGCGCGTCCAGCGCGCGGCGCAGGTCGGCGTGCCGTCCCCCGGCCTCACGGGTGGGCAACTCACCGATGACGACGAGGGTCCCGCCGCCGCGGACGAACCGGGTCAACACCGACACCGCGCCCAGGGCCAGCACCGGCGTCCACGGCAGCACGACGACCCGGTAGCGCTGCTTGCCCAGCGCGAGCGCGGACCCGCTCGGCCGGGCGTGCGCGACGAGCGCGGGGTCCGCGTCCAGCGCGCCCTCGTCGACGAAGTCGAAATCGACCTGGACGTCCTCCAACGCGTGTGCGGCGCCCGTGAACGCCTCGTCGATCGGCGCGAGCGTCGCGGTGTCCTGGAAGGTCTCGACCGCCCGTTGCGGCTGCACCAGGGCGGTGCGCGCCATCGCGGGCGTGCGGCACGCCTCCATCAGGCGGCCGATCCAGTCGTTCAGCGGCGCGGAGACGTCCCACCACGGGTTGACCGGCTGGAACGGCGGCGGGTAGACGATCTGGTCCGAGTCGGTGAACCTGGCGTGCAGCAGCGTGTGGTTCACCCCGCGCACGGCGAACGCCCCGACCACCTCCCGCGTGAACGCCGGGGTGACCTGCCAGCCCGCCCCGCCCATCGCCTCCAGGTACACCCGTTCCAGGCCGAGCTGGTGCGCGGTGCTCGCGGGCCACCTGGACAGCGTGCGGTGGTGACCGCGCTGGAAGTGGTCGAAGATCAGATCGGTGCCGGGGACCTGCGCCCACTGGTTGGTGGTGTTCAGGTTGCCCGAACTCCTGACCTGCTCCCCCGGCCCGTACTCGTCCCACAGCGGGTTGGAGATGAACCGCAGCCCGTGACCGGCCATCCACTCGCCCTGGCGGCGGTGGTAGGCCGAGGCGAAGCGGTCGGACACGGCACGCCAGAACACCCCGCGCAGCCGCAGGCCGTCCGGTCCCAGCTCGTCGTGCACGGCGGCCAGCGCGATCCCCGGCGTCACACCCGACCGGGACAGCTCGGCGTCCAGCGACCGGGACCACGGCACGGCGGCGAAGTGCGCGTCGGCCGAGGCGAGGAACGGTTCGTCGTCGGCGAACCCGCGCAGCACCCCGCCCACGGCCCAGGGGAACCTGCGCAGGTACTCGCCGGGCACCACGTCGAGGAACAGGTCCACGGCCTCGTCGTCGAGCAGGTCGAGGTAGGTGTGGCCCGCGTCGCCGCCCAGCGGCCGGAGGGTGAACAGGTCCACCCGCCACCGGCCCGCCGGGGCGTTCCACACCCCGGCGCCGCGGGCCAGGTCCGTCAGGTCGATGACCGAGGCGACGTCCGCCGCCCCCTCCGGCCTGGCCGTCGCGGCGACCGGCGGAACGGCGGCGGGCAGGGCGAAGGCGTCCAGGGCGGCAGGCGAGTCGAACCCGTCGGCGAACAGCGTGCGACCGGCCGCGTCGACGACGGTCAGTCCGTCCCACGACGACCGCTGGTCGGCGACCGCCCGCACGCCGACCCGTCCGGTCGCGTACGTGCCGTCGACGACCGCGGGCTGCGCCACGCCGTCCACCGACGGGACGATCCGGTCCCCTCGGACCTCGACCTCCAGCACGTGGTCGACGGCGGGGTCGAACCCCTCGACCGGCACGCCCCCGCGCACGAGGGTGAACGCGCCGTCGACCTGCCGCCAGACGTCCACCGCGCCGTCGCGGCGCAGGTCCGCGAGGATCCCGTTCGCCTCGTCGCGAGCGCGCACCACCAGACCGGCGGTGCCGCGGTCCACCCGGACCTCGGCCACCACGGCGTAGTCCTGCCAGTCCGCGCCCGCGCGGAGCAGCGTGATCCCGTTGCGAGCACTCGCGTCCACCAGCAGCCGTCCGTCCGAAACGGACAGTCCTCGGCTGACCAGCGGCACCGGCCCCGCACCCGTCACGACCACGGTCTCCCGGCCGACGCCCTTGACGCCAAGGTCCGGCCGCGGCGGGTAGACCCGGTCGCCGACCTTCCCACCGTTGACCACGAACCCGCCGCCACGGCCGCTGGGGAAGAAGTCGTCGTTGAACAGCCACAGGTGCGTGCCGTGCCGCTGCGCCTCGCGGAGCGTGAACTCGATGAGGGTGAACCAGTCCTCGGTGAAGAACCGCGGTCGGAGTGCCGAGGTGTCGAAGGGGAACACCAGCACCTCGAACACGCCCTGCGCGCGCAGGTCGGCGAGTTGGGCGGCCACGAGGTCGGTGGTGACGGTGCCGTTCCAGAACCAGAGGACCGTCGGTCGGCTGTCCGGACGCGGATCGGTGAACCGAGCGGCCGGGAACCCTTCCCCCGCCTCGGGAGCGGCGCTCGCGGTCGACCGCCCACCCGCCGCCGACACCCCGGCGACCAGCGCCGCCGCGGCGGTGAGCGCGAGCACGCGACGCCGTGGAAGCCGTAGCTCACCGGCGGTCGTCACGACGCGGACCTGATGTGGATCCTGCATGGTTCCTCGACTCCCGCGTGGACAGTTCTGGAATCAGGGGGAACGGACACCTACGGTCGCCAAGATCGATTGAAACGATTCATTCGCTGACCCGGCCACGGTATATGACCTGCGTCACTCGGGTCAAGATTGTTGACCGAAACCTGCGGACACACCACGTATCAGCCGAGGTGGCAGCACCCCCACCTTGTCGCGACTGCCGCCAAGAGTCCTGAAACGTTTCAGCGCATGACGAACCCGCCAGCGCGCGGAGCTGATCAACCGGCGCCGCAGCGCTCGACCCAACGACTCGTGCCGCCACGCAGGCCGCCGCCACCCGAGCAACGGGTTGACACACCATGACACATCGCCGCATAGTTACGACCATTAACAGAGCGACGCACCGTCGCCCACTGCCCGAGGAGCCGACCATGCCCGACACCACCACCATCACCACGACCGAGATCGTGCTGCCCGGCAAGGTCGCCCCCAGCGGACTGCGCCCCACCCAACGCCCCCTGCCCCCGCCCGGCATCGGCCAGGCCCTGGTCCGCGTCGAAGCGACCGCGGTCTCGTTCGCCGAGAGCGCCATGCGCCGTGGCCGCTACTTCGGCCAACCCGCGTTCCCGTTCGTCCCCGGCTACGACCTCGTCGGCACCGTCCAGGCCGTCGGCCCCGGTGGGGACACCACGCTGATCGGCAGGCGCGTCGCCGCGCTGACCAAGACCGGTGCCTGGGCCACCGCCGTCCTGCTCCCCGCCGCCGACCTGGTCCCCGTGCCCGACGGGGTCAGCGCCGAGGACGCCGAGACGGTCACCGTCAACGGGCTCACCGCCTACCAGATGCTCCACCACGTGGCCAAGGTCCAGGCCGGGCAGACCGTGCTCGTCACCGGCGTCAGCGGCGGCGTCGGCACCCTGCTCGCCCAACTCGCCCGCCACGTGGGCGCCCGCGTCATCGGCACGGCGAGCCCACGCCACCACGAAGCACTGCGCGCACTGGGCGTCGACCCCGTCGACTACCACGACCCCGACCTGTCCGCCCGCGTCCGCGAACTCGCCCCCGACGGTGTCGACGCCGTCTTCGACCACCTCGGCGGCGCCAACACCGCCCCCTCCTACCGACTGCTCAACAGCACCGGAACCCTGATCTGCTACAGCATCGCCAGCAAGCTCGACGACACCACCCCCGTGGTCCTCAGCTTCCTCAACGTGCTGACCAAGCTCGCGTTCTGGAACTACCTCCCCACCAAGAAGCACGCGAGCTTCTACGACGTCTGGTCGGGCTCCGGCAAGCCCGACTCCCCCAAGCGCGACGCGTTCCGCGCACGGGTCCACACCGACCTCACCCACGTCTTCACCCTGCTGCGCGACGGCGTCCTCACCGCGAAGATCGCCGCCCGCTACCCCCTCACTGACACGGCGGCCGCCATGGCACTCTCCGAGTCCTCCACCCGAACCACCCTCGGCAAGATCATCCTCGTGCCCTGAGGACGCCCCGGCCTAGCGGATCTCGGCCTCCAGGTGCAGCGTTCGGCCGGGTTCGGTCTGCCAGCTCGCGCCCGAGTCCCGGCTGATCAGCGCCTTACCACCGGCGTACGGCTCGGTGTCGGTGTAAGCGAGGCCGTACGAGCCCTTCGTGGCCGTGGTCCGGACCACCAGGGCGAACTGCTCACCGGGCCGCACCGCGAGCGGGGTGAGGAGGCGCAGTGGTACCCAGCGCGCCGCCCAGGACACCTGGTCGCGAGGGACCTGCGTCGACGCCACCGTCTCGGCGGGCGAACCGTCGCGCACCCGTTTCAGCTCCAGCACCAGACCGGCGTCCGGGTAGTCGGTCTGGAAGCTGGTGAACCGGACCTCGGTCAGCCGTCCGGCCTTCGGCACCGTGAAGGTCTGCGCCCTGGCCAGCCCGCCGCTGACGTCCCAGTGCGTGCGGTACCCGTTGTGCCCGGTGGACACGGCGGGCGTGCGCGGGGGCGTCGACCGTCCTACCGGGACGGTGACGTTGTAGGAGGCGCCGCACTCGATCGGCCGGATCGCTCCAGCCTCGTCGAACGACAGCGGCTGCCAGTAGTGCTTGGCGAGCGACTCGTTCGCCTTGCCGTCCATCCACACGTCCGACTGGTACAGGAACACCGGGCCGGACCGGGTGGCGATCCGCAGCACGTCGGTCGGCTGCCCGCCGCACGACGTGGTCGTGATGTTGGTGCCGGTGATCAGCGCGCCGGGGGTGTCCCACCGGGCGAGGTCGCCGGAGAAGTCGTCGCTCAGCAGCACCTGCCCGTCCGGGGCGACCACCGAGATGGCGTCCACGCTCGCGCGTTCGCCGTCGTACTGGCGGAAGCCGACGCGTCCGGTGGCGCTCGTCGAGTCCGTGGTGGTGTCGACCAGCCGTCCGTCGATCCACGTCCTGATCGTGGGGCCTTCGACCTCGATCCTGACCTCGTACCGCTGACCGGTGGTGATCGCCATCGGGAGCGGCACCGTCACGGCGGGCTTGCCCGGCACGAGCTTGGTCAGGTTGCCGCCGGTCGCGCCCGCGTGCGGGTAGTTGCCGATCAGCCACCGGTAGTCGCCCGCGGTCGACGAGCGCACGACGAGGCCCACCTGCCCGTAGTTCCCACCGCGGGCCGGTTCGGGCGTGACCGTCGCGGTGACCGCGTAGTCCCGCCACGACTCGCCGTCCCGGCTCAGCCCCACGTCACCGCCGTCGATCCGCAGCGCGCCGCCGGAGGCGGACCAAGCGTCCGGCACGACGCCCTTGCCGGTCCACGGCCCGAGCGGGTTCGCCGCGGTGACGAACCCCGTGCCGGTGGTCCGGTAGCCCCGGTTCGGATCGGAGTAGGTGAGGTAGTAGCGGCCGTCCCGCTTGAAGATCGTCGGCGCCTCGGTGCCGCGGATGCCCACGCGGCTCCACCGCCCGGTGCCCGTGGTGTAGGTGGGGTCCAGTTCCTCGACGACCAGGTCGCCACCGCGCCGCCAGTCCGTGAACGCCAGGTACGCCGAACCGTCGTCGTCCACGAAGACCTGGTGGTCGCCGTAGTTCACGCCGCCCGCGGGCCCTTCCGCCGGGCCGAGGTCCGGCACGGCGACCTCGGTGAACCCCGACGTCGGGCTGGTCGAGGTGAAGACCCGGTAGCCGACGCCGTTGTCGTAGGTGTTGATCCACAGCACGTACCGGCCGGTCGCGCTGTTGCGCACGACGTGCGGGCGGAAGCAGCCGTAGGTCCCGCCGTCGCACCGGGTCTGCCAGACCTCGCCCCGCGCGTCGAACAGCGGGCCGCGCGGGGTCCACGTCACCAGGTCCGGGGAGGAGTACGACACGAACCCGCAGAACGGCGCGCTCGGGGTGTTCCACTCGAAACCGCAGCCGTAGGACGTGCCGTAGAGGTAGTAGGTGTCGCCGAACCGCTGGACCTGACCGTCGTGGGCGTCGATCGCGTCGCCGTTCACGTCGAACCGGATCGCCGCGTTCCCGGCCCGGTCCTGGTTGACCAGGGTCACCGCCCGCTCCCCCGCCGGTCCCGCGTGCGCGGGAGCGAGGCCCGCCAGCAGGGCTCCGACCAACGCCAACGCGCCGAGGGCTTTCATCGTCCACTCAGGACGGGACGAGGGCGGGAAGTGGTCGTTTCGCTTCTCACGGCACTCCCTTGTGCGCAGGCGGAAATAAAACGTTCCAACTCAGCGTCAACCACCACTCGACCGCCGTCAAGGATTACTCTCCGCACACCATCCAGCAAAGCGCGAAGAAGACAAAATTCGCTAAACATCAACATTCACACCAAGAGGACAGAACCGGACAGCCGCGTGACGTGGGACGTCAATCGACCATCACCGATACGCAGTGTCACTTATTCGCCACTATTTCCTCGGCGCCGGTTGTGGCTTGACGCTCCACACCCCTATCCATAGGCTCCGAATTTGAATCGTTTTACCCCCCACAGCCGATCGGCTGACGCGGATCCGCGTGCCCGCTGCCGATCGACAAGAGGACACCGATGTCGAGCACCGAGATCCCCCGCGCCCCAGGGGCCGTCCCCCTGCTGGGGCACAGCGGCGCGCTGCTCCGCGACCCGCTGCTGTTCCTGAGGTCGACGGCGAACGCGGGCGATCTGCTGAGGGTGGACCTCGGACCGTTCAAGACCATCGCCGTCTGCGACCCGGAACTCGCCAGGCACGTGTTCCGCCACGATCGCGTCTTCGACAAGGGCGGCCCGATGTTCGACCTCATCAAGGAGGTCACCGGGCACCGGTCGATGGTCGTCATGGACCGGGACAGCCACCGCACGCGTCGGCGGATGGTCCAGCCCGCGTTCCACTCCGCCCGCTTCCCGGAGTACACCAGGGTGATCCTGGACCAGGTCGACACCGTGATGGACTCCTGGCACGACGGCGACCGGATCGACCTCTACGAGCAGATGAAGCTGGTCACGGCCCGCGTCGGCCTGCTGACGATGTTCTCCCACATGCAGCCCGAGTGGATCATCAGCCGCACCCTGCGCGACTCGATAACGATCATGAACGGGGTGTTCCGGCGCATCGTCACCCCGTCCGCCCTGAACAGGCTGCCCACCGCCGGGAACCTCCGCTACCAGCGGGCGAACGCCCGGCTGCGGGTGGTCGTCGACCGGATCGTCGACGAGTACCGGCGGCACGGCGTGAACCGCGGCGACCTGCTCTCGGTGCTGCTCAACGCGGAGTCCGACGGGACGCCGGACGGGACGTCCCCGCCGATCACCAACACCGACGTGCACGACGAGGTCACCGTCTTCTTCCTGGCGGCCATGGACACCACCGCGGCCTCGCTGGCCTGGACCATGACGGAGCTGATGCGCCGCCCCGAGGTCTACCGCCGGGTGCGGGAGGAGATGGACGTCGT
The DNA here is from genome assembly GCF_025061645.1 of Umezawaea endophytica. Taxonomy (GTDB): domain Bacteria; phylum Actinomycetota; class Actinomycetes; order Mycobacteriales; family Pseudonocardiaceae; genus Umezawaea; species Umezawaea endophytica. The sequence goes on from NZ_JANYMP010000005.1 coordinate 369,642, forward strand.
GCTCGCAGGCAGGCGGGCGAGCGCCGACGACCTGCCGCGCCTGCGGTACACCGGCCAGGTCATCGCCGAGAGCCTGCGGCTGCACCCTCCCGTGTGGCTGCTGACCAGGAACGCCACCGTGGACACCGAACTCGCGGGCCACCCGGTCGAGGCGGGTTCCGCGATCCTGCTCAGCCCCTACCTCCTGCACCAGCGGGAGGACGCGTTCCCGGAGGCGGGGTCGTTCGACCCGGACCGCTGGGCGGAGCAGGCCAAACAGGACCGGGACTCGTTGCTGGCGTTCGGTTTCGGGCCGCGCAAGTGCATCGGCGACGTGTTCGCGGTGACCGAGATGACCCTCGCACTGGCCCGGATCATCCCGACCTGGGACCTGGAACCCGACCACTGCGTGGAGGTCCGGTCGTCGGCCTCCTTCGTCCTGAGCCCGCGGAGGTCGACGGCCACCCTGAAGCGGATCGGGTGACCCACCTCAGTGGAACTGTCGACGTCAGCCCCTGCTTCCCTGTCCCTGAAACGAGCGCGCGCCTACCTGGAGGAGGTGGCGGACAGCCCGGCCGACCACCTCTCGGTGCTGGCGTCGCCGGACGCCGGGTTCCGCCACGTCGTCCCCCGGTCGGCGGTGCGGGCGCACCTCCGGCGGACCGTCGGCGTCGACCCCGGTTTCGACCTCGGGGCCGACGCGTTCGCCGCCATGATCGGCCTGGCGCTGGCCGACCGGCGGGACCCGGTGGTGCCCGCCGAACTCCTCGACCTGTTCGCGGAGAGGATCGCGCTGTGCCGTCGGCGGAACAGGTACGGCTACTTCGTGGACGTCCCGGAGTTCGCCGCCGACACCGACTGCACCGCGCTGTCGGCCGCGGGCCTGTACGAGCACGGCAGGCAGTCCAGGGCGGACCTGGCCGAGGCCGCGAGGGAACTCGTGCGGGCCGCGGCCCCGCCGTCGGCCGCTCGGGAGGGGCTCCGGCCGAACGTCGTCCTGGTGTACTGGGACGACGCCGTGGAACCCTCGGCGCCGCGGCGCGGCCTCAAGCACGACGCCGTGGTGTGCGCCAACGCCCTGTACACCCTTTCCCTGGCACGGGAATCCGGCGCCTGGGACGAGGGCGCCGACGTCCTGGAGGCCACCGCGCGCCACGTCGGCGCGCACCTCGGCTCGTCCGAGCCCCTGGGCGGAACGCGCTACTACCCCGACCCCACCGCGTTCCTCTTCGCCGTCTCCCGGCTCTGCGACGGGTTCGAGCCCCACGCCCGGTCGTTCCGCGGTGCTCTCGCCCGCCGGATCGCGACAGCGCGGACACCCGACAACCCGCTGTCCCTGGCGCTGGCGCTGATCGCCGGGCGGGCCGCGGGAGCCCCTGCCGACCAACTCGACGAGTGGGGGCGGGCGCTCGTGCGCGGTCAACGGGACGACGGCTCCTGGCCCGCCGCCCCGTACTACCGGATGGGCAGGTTCGACCTCTGCTTCGGCTCGCCGCTGATCACCACTTTGTTCGCCGTCCGGGCCCTGCTGGGGGCTCCGGTTCGAGGCACCGCGCTCGGAGGAACCGCTTGAGACCCGTCGAATCCCGCTTCGCCGACAACGCCCACAGCGTCCTGTTCGACCACCTGGTCCGGTGGTCGACCGCCCACTGCACCTGTCCGACAGGGCCGGGCGAGCACATCGGCCAGAGCTTCGCCGCGGCCACCTTCAGCGCGTTCTGCGCACCGCCCCACGCGTCGGACGAGCAGGCGCTCGTGGCGGCCAAGTGCTGCCTGCTGTTCTTCCTCGTCGACGACGGCCCGGCCGAGCGGCTCGACGACCTCGTCCGCTTCCTCGACACGGGCGAGGGGGCCGTCGGCAACGAGGCGGCCGCCTGCTGGACGTCCCTGCTCGCGGACCTCGACAAACTCGGCTGCGACGTCGACGACCTCGTCCCGGCGCTCCGCGCGTGGGCGGACAGCACGCGCCGGGAGCAGGACGTCGACGTACGGACGCTCACCCCGGAGGGCTACCACGCGCTCCGCAAGGACACGATCTTCGTCTCGTGCCTGGTGTTCTGCTGGCTGTCGCTGCTGGGCGCCCGCGTCCCTGAGACCGCGAGCGAGGACCTGCTGGACCTCGCGATCCGCGTCGTCGTCCTCGCCAACGACCTGGGCTCGCTGCGTGCAGACGGCACACCTCCCGACTCCCCCGACGCCCTGGTCGACATCAACACCGTCGTGCTCGCGCACGACGGCACGGGCTCGGTGGAGGAGGCCGTCCACCAGGCCGTCCTCGACCACAACGCGCTCGTGCTGAGGTTCCGCGCCGCCGAACGCGACCTGGTCGAGCACGCGGGTCCCGACGACGAGCGGACGTCCGCGTTCCTCTCGGTGGTGCGCCACGTCGTCAACGGCAACCTGCGCGGCACCCGCTACCTGACCGCGGAGCGCTACCCCGGTTCGGCGGAAACGCTGGGGCGCCTCGACCTCGTGTAGCCGCGGCGGGCGACGGGGTATGCACCCATCCGGGTGGAGCGCGTTGACCTGCATGAAGAGGATCACCGGCGGTGATATGACTGGTGTCCGGTGCGATTGAGCAGCCAACCGTGGCCGACCGGTCGTCTCAGCCGACGTCATCAGGAGCGACGGGGGGCCGCCGTGCTGCACGTGGACCTGTCGGTGAGTCCCGGCGCCGAAGTCGTGGTGGCGGTGGCGGGTGAGGTGGGTCCGGCCGCGGTCCGCCTCCTCACCGAGAGCCTGCGCCGCGCTCACCGGCTGGTGGCGGAGCCGAGCGCCATCGTGGTGGACCTGACCGGTGCACGGCTGCTGACCGCCGCGGGCGTCACGGCGCTGCTGGCGTTCGGCCAGGAGTGCCGACGGCGCGGCGTCCCGCTGCGGCTGGTCACCTCCTCCGTGGGGCGCCACGACGCCGGGACGGCCCCGGAGGGCGGCCTGGCGGGTGGAGTCGTGGGTCAGGCCCTGGCGGTGCTCATGACGGACCTGGGGCTCGACCAGGAGCGGGCGCGGACGCGGCTGGCCGACCTGGCCCGGCGCTCCGGCCTCGACGTGGTCGACGTGTCCGCCGAGATCGTCTCCCGGCTGCCCGCCCGGCCGACCACCGCGAACCCGCGCGCCGGGCCGTCCGGGGCGCGCGCGGAGCCGCGGGCGCTGGAGATCGACTTCGTCGCCGCGTCGTGGGAGGTGGAGTCGGCGGAGTACCGGACCCACATCGCCGATCTCGCGGCCGCGTTGAGCCGCTCGGGTCACGCGGTCACGCTCCACGTCCGCCGCGACTCCCCCGACCTGCCCGTGGTGGCGCGCACCCGGCGCGGGTACCGGCTCTCGCGCGTGCCCGCCGGGCCACCCGTCCCGCTGGCGCGGGAGGCGCTGCCGTCCTGCCTGGACGAGTTCGCGTCCTACCTCGACCGCCAGTGGGACGACCACGCCCCCGACGTCGTCCACCTCCACTCGTGGCTGTCGGGCTTGGCGGTCCACGAGTGCCGCGCGCCGCTCGTGCAGTCCTTCCACGGGCTCAAGGTCGTCGAGCGGCACGGCCTCCACGCCGTCGAGCGCGAGAGCGGCCAGGGCGGCGGGCGGGCGAACCTGGAGCTGCTGATGGCTCTCGCCGCCGACCACGTCATCGCGGCCAGCGGCGACGAGAGGAGGGGGCTCGTGCGCAACCGGGTGCCCGCGACGAAGGTGTCGCTGGTGCCCTGGGGCGTCGACACCGACAGGTTCGGCCCCGACGGTCCCGTGGCGCGCCGCGGCACCCTGCGCCGGGCCATCGCGCTGGGCGATCTGCTGCCTCACAACGGTTTCCACACCGTCGTCGAGGCCGTGGCCGGTGTCCCCGACGTCGAACTGCTGTTCGTCGGCCCCTTCCGCTCACCGACCCCGCACGGCGTCCCCGAGTTGCGGCGGCTCGTCCGCCACGCGCGCCGCCACCGCGTGGCGGACCGGACCCGGTTCCTCGGCCGGGTCGAGCGGGACGACCTGCCCGCGCTGCTGCGCTCCTGCGACGTCGCCGTGCACGTGCCGCGGCACGAACCGTCGGGCGTCGCCGCCCTGCGGGCCATGGCGTGCGGCGTCCCGGTGATCGCGTCCGCGGTGGACGCGCTGGCCGACATCGTCGTGGACGGGCTCACCGGCAGCCTCGTCCCGCCCGGCGCGCCGGTCACGCTCGGCCGCGCGCTGCGGCACCTGCTCGACGACCCGACGCGGCGGGAGTTCTACTCGGCGACGGGCGTCGACCGCGTGCGGGACCGCTACTCCTGGGACCGGGTCACCGCGGCGGTGGTCGACACCTACCGGCTGGCCGTCGGCACGACCGGCAGGCAGGACCGCCGCGGGCGTGAGCGGAGGTGACCTCGACACCGGTGCGCCCGTTCTCGTGCCACGACGGGAGAAGCGCGTCGACCTGGCGGGCGGGCCGTGGCACCCTGGAACGATGGTGGACCACGATCGCGTCCGCAACACCGTCGGGGGGCGGGTCGAGAACTCCGTCATCGTGCAGGCCGGGCGGATCGAGGGCGGGTTGCACCTGCACCTGCCGCCGGGGCCGCCCGCGGTCGTGACGCCTCTCGCGGGGCTGGGCGAGGCGGCGCCGGAGCTGTTCGTCGGCCGCGTCGACGAACAGGCCAGGCTGCTGCGCGAACTGGAGGCGGAGCGGTCCGGCGAGGTGGTCGTGGTGTCGGCCGTGGCGGGCATGGGCGGTGTCGGCAAGACCGCGCTGGGCAAGCGGGTCGGCGCCGTCGCGGTGGACCGGGGCTGGTTCACCGGCGGCGCGTTCCTGGTCGACCTGCGCGGTTACGACCCCGACGGCCACCGGGTCGCCGCGCACACCCTGTTCGGGCCGCTCCTGCGGGCGTTGGGCGTGCGCGACGACACCGTGCCCGCCACCGAGCCCGAGCAGGCCGCCGCCTACCACCGGGTGCTCGACGGGCTCGCCCACCAGGGCAGGCGCGTGCTCCTGGTGCTGGACAACGCTTCCAGCGGCGACCAGGTCCGCGACCTGCTGCCCCGCCACCGCGCGCACCGGGCCGTCGTCACCACGCGCGAGACGTTCGCGCTGCCGGGTGCGCGCACGCTCGAACTGGACCTGTTCACCGACGCCGACGCGCTCGCGCTGCTGGAGCGGTCGATCGCCGCGCGCTGCCCCGGCGACACCCGCGTCACCGCCGAGCCAGAGCGGGCGGCCAGGCTGGTGGCGCTGTGCGGGCGGCTGCCGCTCGCCGTGGAGATCACCGCCGCGCTGCTGGCCGACGACCCCGACCAGCCGCTCGCCGAACTGGCCGACGAGCTGGAGCGGGCCGCGTCGACCGTGACCGTGCTGCGCCGCGGTGAACAGGCGGTCGCGGCCACGTTCGACCTGTCCTGGGGGCGTCTCCTCAACCGCGACCCCCTCGCGGCGCGGCTGCTGGGCCTGCTGACCCTCAACCCCGGCCCCGACCTGAGCACGGAGGCGGCCGTCGCGCTCGCCGAGGACGAGGCGGTTCGCCCGCGGCTGCGCACGCTGCGCCACACGCACCTGCTCCAGCGGGTGAACGGGCGCTGGGTGCTGCACGACCTGATCCGCGACTACGTGCGCCACCGCGTTCCCGACGACGACGCGGCGCGCACGCGGTTGCTGGAGCACTACGCCCGAGCCGCCACCGACGCCGACCACCACTGGCTCGACGCCGAGCGCGCGAACCTGCTGACGGCCGTCCCGCTCGCCGCTGGCGCGGGCCGCCACCCCGTGGTGCTGGCGCTGGCGACGGCGCTCGACCCATTCCTCTCGGCCCGCCACCACACCACCGAGCGGGTGGCCGTCGCCGAGCATGGACTCACGGCGGCCCGCGGGCTCGGCGACGCCGCGGCCGAGGTGGCGGCGCTGACCCGCGTCGGCCACGCGCTGTGCTCCACGGGCCGGACCGACGCGGGAATCGTGGCGCTGCAACGGGTGGTGGAGCTGCGCCCGGACGTCGACGGCCTGATCACGCTGGGCATCGCGTTGCGGAGCGCGAAGCGCTGGGACGAGGCGTTCGCGACGTTCGACGAAGCACAGCGGGCCTGCCACGACGACCGCGGTGTCGCACAGGTGCGGATGAGCCGCGCCATCGCGTTGCTGGGTGCCGCGCGGACCGCCGAGGCGGTCGTCGAGACGCGTGCCGCGGTGGAGCTGTGGCGCGGGCTCGACGAGGCCGAGCTGTGCGTGGCCCTGTCGACCCTCGGCTACGTCCTGTTGGCCGCGAACCACCTGCTCGACGCGACGGAGGCCCTGCGGGAGGCCGTCGAACGGGCCCACGGGCTCGGGCTGGCGGACGTGGAAGCCGGTGCGCTGGTCAACGTCGCCGTGGCGACGGCGATGCTGGGTCGTCCGCGCGCGGCGGCCGCGGCGTACGGGGCGGCGATCTCGGTCTACCGCTCCCACGGTCACGAGGACGACGCCGCCAGGACCGAGGTCGGGTACGCGTACTTCCTGGCGTGGCGCGGGCGGCTCGACGCCGCGATCACCCTGCTCGGCCGCACGATCGACGATTTCGCCGCACGGGGCGACCGGCAGGGCGAGGGTGACGCCAGGATGGTGCGCAACCGCGTCCACGTCTGGGCCCGACGCCACGCCGAGGCCGCGCTCGACCGGGAACGCGCGCTCGACCTGTTCCGCGCGGCGGGCGACCCGCACCGGGAACGGCTGGCCTCCGGGGAGTCCGGGAGGTCGGTCTACGAGGCGGACCTCCCGCCCCGGTACACGTCGAACACCCCGCGCGAACCGGAGCGCGTGTCGTGGCGCGGCGGCGTGTGGGCGACCGGTCTGCTGGTGGTGCTGGGCGTGATCGCGTACTCGGTCGGGCCGTGGTGGGCGTTGGCCGTCGCGTGCGCCTTCGGTGTCGTGGTCCTGGTCGTGGTCGCGAAGGGGCTGCGCGAGGCGATGCCCGCGATCGTCGACCAGGTCGCCCAGCGCGAACGCGAGGTGGTCGCCCACCGGATCGGGGCGCTCGGCCCGGAGGTGCCGTGAACGAGGACGAGATGCGGGAGGAGGCGTTGCGGGGGCTGGAGGACGGCCCTCCCCGCGTGCGGACGGAGATGGGCGCCAACGTCGGCTGCGTCCAGGTGCCGTGGCTCACCGTGGGCTGCTCGTCGGTGCTCGCGGTCCTGGGTGCCGCCGCCACCCTGCTCGCGCACGGCCCGTGGTGGCTGCTGGCCGCGTTCGCCCTGCTGTTCGCCTTCGGGTTCGGCGGGCTGCCGCGCTTCCTGGTCTACGCGGCGGCCACGGCGTGGATCGGGTACCGCACCTGGGGTTCCTGGTGGTTCGCGATCCCCGTGGCGCTCGTCCTGGTCGCCCTCCTCACCGGGAACCGGTTGTTCAGGCCGCGCCTCCGCGTCGTCGGCTAGTCGGACGCGCCCATCACCAGGCCCTCGATGGTGTGCTTCTGGGTGATGGGCCGGAGGGTGTCCACGATCGGGCAGTCGAGGTGGGCGCGCACCGCTTCCGGTAGTGCCGCCCAGAACTCGCGGGTCACGGCGGTGTCGTGGCGGGCGCCGTTGTCCGCGCCCGGCCCGTCGAGGCCCAGTACGAGGACGGGGCGGCTCTTCGCGGAGTGGTTCGCGGTGCCGCGGTGGACGGTCAGCGCCGAGCGGATCGAGATGTCGCCCATCCGCGGGAACTTGCGCACGGCGAGGTCGTGGTAGCGCCGGTAGGCCTCGCGGGGCGGGAACATGCCGTGCTCGAACCCGGCGCCGTCGTCCCAGTGCGTGCCGGGCGCGATCTCGAACGGCCCCATGTCCGGTTCGGTGTCGACGGCGGTCACGTTGACCGCGAGCGAGTTCAGCCTCCGGTGGCGGGAGGTCTCCTCGGGCATCGGGAAGTCGCGGTGCCACGGCTGGTCGACCGCGCCCGCGAGCGGGACGTCGAAACCGACCTCGACGATCCGGTACTCCGCGCCCAGCACGGCCTCGGCGACGGCGGTGATCCACGGGTGGGACACCAGGTCGACGAACCCCCTCACCTGCTCGGGGTGGATCTCGACGTAGTAGCGGTTCGGCCCGCGGCCCACCGCGCCGCCCTCGCGCCCCCGCGCGTCGGCGAACGCCGTGGCGATGTCCTCGTCCAACCGCCGGACCCACTCGCGGGTGAACGCCTGGGGCAGCCCGATGACGCCGTCCTGGTGGAGGCGGCCGGTCAGCGCCGCGAGTTCCTCGGCGGGTAGCGGGGCGGGAGCGGTTCGGTGCGCGGTCATCTCAGCCTCCGTACGGCGATTTGCAACGTGGCAAACCCAGTGTGCAACGTGGCATGCCACGTTGCAAGGGTTATGCTCCAACGGACCGGGAGGAGCGGGATGAACCCGAAGCTGCGGGACGTGGCCGAGCACGCCGGGGTGTCGGTGCGCACCGTCTCGAACGTGGTCAACGAGTTCCGCTACGTCGCGCCCGCGACCCGCGAACGGGTGCGGGCGAGCATCGAGGCCCTCGGCTACCGGCCGAACATGGCCGCCCGGACGCTGCGGCGCGGCCGGACCGGGCTGGTGGCGCTGGTGATCCCGGAGATCGACTCGCCGTACTACGCCGAACTCGCCGCGCGGACGGTGCGCGTCGCCGGGGCGCGGGGGCTGACGGTGCTCATCGACCAGACCGACGGCGACGCCGAGCGCGAGACCCACCTGCTGCACGGCAGGCGCAGCCAGTTGGTCGACGGCGTCCTGTTCAGCCCGTGGGCGGTGGCCCCGGCGGAACTGGCCGCCCGCACCGACACCGTCCCGCTGGTGCTGCTCGGGGAGCACGACGGCACCGCGGGCGTCGACCACGTCGCGATCGACAACGTCACGGCCGCCCGTGAGGCCACCGAACACCTGCTGGCGCGCGGCAGGAGGCGGATCGCCGCGATGGGCATCCAGCCGCAGTCGCGGTACGCGACCACCCGCCAACGGCTCACCGGGTACCGGGCGGCGCTGGCCGGAGCGGGACTGCCCGCCGACCCGGACCTCGAGGTGGCGGTGCGGAGCCTGCACCGCGCCGACGGCCACGAGGCGATGCTGCGGCTGCTGGACTCGCCCCGGCCGCCGGACGCGGTGTTCTGCTTCACCGACGAGCTGGCGCTCGGTGCGCTGCGGGCGGCGGCCGATCGCGGCGTCGCGGTGCCGGAATCGCTGGCGCTGGTGGGCTTCGACGACGTCGAGGACGGCCGGTTCAGCGTTCCGTCGCTCACGACGGTCGCCCCGGACAAGGACCGCATCGCCGAACTGGCCCTGGACCTCCTGGCCGACCAGTCGGCGGCCCCGCGCTCCATCACCGCCCCCCACCGGCTGGTGGTGCGCGAGACGAGTTGACCCGGTGACGCCCGCGGCGGTCCGGCGACCGACCGCAAACGCGTCCCACCCGCGCACCAGGTTCGTCACGCGGCCGAGCTACCGGACCCGATCCGCGCCAGGCCGTCGAGCACGACGCCCGCAGCGGTCCGTCTCGCGGCAACCGACCGGAAACGCGTCCCACCCGCGCGCACCAGGCCCGTCACGCGGCCGAACTACCGGAACTCGGCCAGGCCGTCGAGCGCCGCGTCCGCGTCGGTCGGCAAGCGCTCGCGGGGACCCGGTGGTCCGGTCAGTCGGTCGGGATCGGCGTGCTGGTGAGCAGGTCGAAGACGAGACCGCTCGACCCCTCCCCCCGGCCTTCGCCCCGGTGGGCGGTCAACCAGACCACGGCCCGGCCGTCGCGCCAGCGGGTGCGGTTGTACGCGACGGACAGCCGGGTGCCCGCCTGCGGCACCTCCTCCTCGTTGACGAAGTACTGCTGCCCCCGGTCGAAACCCTCGCGCAGCAACGTGGTCCTCGGGCGGACGGGTTCGCCGTCGACCGCGCCGGGCATCGCCGCGCGCTGGAGCTGCACCTCGCGGTTGTCGCCGGGGACGCGCACGGGGATGAACGGGATCCAGTGCTCCGGGATGGTGTTCATCGCGGCGTAGGAGAGTGCGGCGCGCGGTGGGTCAGGGACGGGCGGCGTGGTCGTCCGGCGGCGGTAGGCCAGGACTTCCGCCGCCGCTTCGGCGCCCCGGTGCGGTTCGCCGGTGGGCAGGCGGACGGTCTGCTCGATGCCCCACACCAGGTTCGCGTTCTCGTCGCGGATCAGCAGGACCTCCTCCAGCGGCGGGCCGACGGCCACCTTCGGCACGCTCGGCGGGAGGAGCAGGTCGGTGTCCGCGGGCACGTCGTCGCTGCCGATGGTGTCGAGGGTGAACATCGACCAGCGCTGCCAGTCCTCGTCGGACCCGGCGCCCGCCGGGGTGATCCACTGCCGGTGGCCGAACACGTCGGTCACGACCAGGCCGCGGATCCTCGCGACGGTGCCCACCGGGAGGTCGCACGGCAACTGGTACCAGTCGTTGCTGAACACCAGCGCGAACTCCAGGAACACCAGCCGCGCCAGGTCGGTGCTGTCCGGGCGGACGGCGGCGAAGTTGGTCTTCCCGTCCTCCAGCGCCCACCAGCGCGGCAGCGGCATCCCCGAGTAGCGGACCGGCGCCGGGAACACCGTGCGCGCCAGCGCGGGCTCCGGCGGTTTCGCGCCGCCGAGCGGCGGGCCGGGGTCCACGGAGAACGCGTGCCAGTCCAGCTCGCCGCCGGGGTACTCCCGCGCGGTCAGGGTCTTCTCCGCGCCGCCCGGCATCGACGCGGCCACCGAGAACCGGTGCTCCAGCCTGCGCGGGTCCCAGGTGGCGTCGCCGTCCGGGTCCGCCTGCGTGACACCGGTCGGCTGGTCGATCAGCCCGTCGAACCAGGCGACGAGCCGCTTGCCCGCGTTGACCAGCGGGGTGTGGTGCAGCAGCCGGATGGTGTCGATGCCGTCGTCGGCCTCACCGCCGCCCTTCACGTGCAGGTACAGCTCGTAGCCGTCCATGCGGCGGCCCGCGACCGCCTGCATCGTGGCCCACACCGCCGGGTTGGCGCGCTGCGTGACATCAGCCGCCGTGGGCAGCTTGATCGGGTACTTCTTCGCGTACTGCTCCTCGTACTTGCGCACGTGGCCGAGCAGCCCCACCTGGTCCAGCAGCTTGAACCACCGGTGGCCGATCGCCAGCCGCAGGTCGAAGCCGATCTTCTCGGCGCCGTAGGCGAACGTGAGCCGCCGCCGTTCCGCGACCGTCTCCAGTGGACGGTTGGTCGGCAGGTCCTCCGGCGGGCCGCCGAACGGCCGGAACCGGGTGGGCCGCGACCGCGCGACCGAGTACGTGGCGGTCACCGGCGAACCGCCGTCGGTGCCGTGGAACTCGCCGAGCTGCCACTGCCGGGTGAGCAGCCACAGCGGGTCCCGGACCTCCGCGCGCAGGGCGCGGTCGAACTCGGTGGTCCGCGGACGGCCCGCGAGCTGGTTCAGCGCCTGGGCACCGGGATCGGTCATCGGTCGTCCTCCCAGTACGCCGCGGGCAGCAGGTGCGCGAGCGCCGTCGCGGCGAGGTGCGCCGGTTCGACCGCGCGGGTCTTCGCCATCTCGAACGTCTCCGTGATCGCGTCGAGCAGGTCGGTCGTCGCCCACGCCCCGCCCGCCACCCGGACCGGCGGCACGACCAGGAGCATCGCCTGCGGCGGTTCGGAGTCCGGTCCGTTGTGGTGCACGGCGATCCCGGTGGTCTCGCGCTCGGCGGGGATCACCTCGGTCCACTCGTCCAGCAGGAGCCCGCACTGCCGGTCGTCGTCCAGGTTCGACGCGTAGTGCGCGGTGAACAGCAGCCGGTCCTCACCGAGCTGGTCGGGCAGGCCGGGGTCGTTCGCGAACTCCAGCCCGAGCCAGTGGTCGTGCTGCACGAAGGGAAACTGGACCGGCGACAGCTCGGGTTGGTCCCGGTCGAACCCGCCGGTGCCGAGCAGCCCGTCCGGCCCGAGCAGCGCGTCGGAGAGCACCACCACCCGCTCCCACAGCCCCGGCACCTCCCGCACCCGCGCCATCCCGTGCAGCCAGTCGTCGATCGGGAAGTCCCGCGCGGGCTTGAGGTGCTTGACGAGGTCACCGCTGTCGGCCCGACCCTTGCGCCACTGCTGCATGACCGGTCCGGGCGGAGTGAACTCGGGCACCACCAGGACGTCCTCGCCGAGCAGCGCCTTGAGCGCGTCGGTACCCGCGCGGACCCTGTCCGGTCCGGGAGGCGCCTGGTCGTACGACTGGAGCGCGGTGTTCGCCGCGGCGCGCCGCGAGGTCAGCTCGTCCGCGAGCTTTCCCGCGCGGGTCAGCAGTTCCGCGCCGAACGCCACGGCGCGGTCCTGGAACGGGGTCAGGTCGAGGCCCTGCGGGTCGAGGTCGGCGGCAGGCAGCTTCGCGGCGACGTCCTTGAGCAGGTCGCTCAGGGTCTTCCGGTTCGTCCCCGCGAGCTGCTTGAGCCCGTCGACGTTGTTGGCGACCGAGTTCCGCAGCGAACGGACCCGCGTGCGCATCTTCGACGGGGTGTCGTCCCGCGGCTTCGGCCTGGTTGTGAGCAGCCGCTCGGCCTTCTCCAGCAACTGGAACCGCTGCGCGTTCGGCGTCGAGTTCGGCAGGTTCTCGTACTGGTCGAGCAGCGCGTTCGCCGCGGCGAGGGCCACCGCCATCCGGGCCGCCAGCACCGCCACCGCCGCCAGCAGGTCGGCGAACACCCCGCGCCGCCACTGCGCCAGCTCACCCCAGCCACTGCGGACCAGGCCGAACCCGCTCGCGGCCACCGCGAGCTTCGCGTACCGGGTCAGGAACGCGTCGATCCCGTTGAGGACGGCGGTCCGCTTCGGCGGCGCGCCGTCGGGGTAGAGCGGCCGGAGGTCGTCCAGGTAGTCGTCCACGTCGTCGGCCAGGTCGGTCATCGACCCCAGCACGGCGAGCGGTCGGTTCTTCGGCAGCGACACGGCGTCGTCGGCGGCGCGGTTGACGGCGGCGGAACCCGCGGCGGGCACGAGGTCGCTCTGGCGCAGCGGCCGGGAGGTGGTCAGGAGCGTGCGCACGGCCGCGACCAGTGGGGACACCTCGAAGAACGTGACCTTCTTGGCGACGCGGGTGGTGTACTCGATGTGCAGCTCGAAGTCCGGCCTGGGCTTCTCGTCGTCGATGACGACGCCGAGGATCCGGTCGTCCAGGTCGGTCATCGCGGCCTGGTCCGCCGGGCGCAGCGCCCACAGCAGGTCGATCGGCGCGAGACCGGTCTCCGCCTGGGTGACCACGCGGCTGTGCGGGTCGCCGTCCTCGTCGTGCCAGGTGACCAGCGCGGCCACGTTCGACGGCTTCGGCAGCACCGACGGCAGCCAGTGGTGGACGGCGGGCTCGGCCTGCGCCCGCGGCGCGTCGTCGTCATCGGGGTCGAGGTCGGGGGTGAGCTTCAGCGCCAGCCGGTGCGTGAGGGTGGTCCCGCTGCGCGGGGTCTCCACCACCGACGGCGCGGGCGGGAGCCCTTCCTTGGCGTAGGCGTCGAGCGCCGCCGACGCGCGCTCGGTGTTGCCCTGCAACGCCTGGTGGGCTCCCTCGGCCACCGAGACGTCCGCGACCGCGTCCACGGCGTTGCGCAGCGCGTCGACCTCCGCCCGGAGGTGCGCGACCTGGGCAGCGCTCGCCGGTGGCAGGTCGGTGAACCCGAACGGGTAGTCGTCCGGGTGGCCGGTGCCCGGCGGCGCACCGTCCCGCAGCGCGTTGGCGTGCCGGAGCAGCGCCAGCCCGTCGACCACGTTTCGGGCCTCGACCTGCTCGATGCTCGTCGGCGCCGCCGGGTCGTCCGGCGCGAGCGCGGTGTCGTCGATCTTGTTGGCGCGCAACGGGAACTTCAGCCGCAGCCCGGCGATGAACCGGTCCAGCCCGGCGTCGCGGTCGTGCAGCCCGCGCTCGAAGCGGTAGCCGAGCAGCGCCCCGAGCGACTGGCCCTGGCGCATCCCGTCCGCGATGGTCAGCGCGAGCCGGACGCGCTCCGAGCTGAGGTTCACCGCGAACGCGGTGGCCTTCACCGGATCGGCGTTCGCCAGGTAGCCCGCCCGCAGCACGGCGGCGGTGCGCGCGTGGGCGGGTGACGGGGTGTGGACGTACCCGGCGTTGCCCCGGTCGTGCGGGATCGGGGCGGTGCCGAACACCGGTGTGAGGTCGGCGGGCACGGTGACCAGGTCGACCGGGTCGGTGTTCCTGGTGACGTGCTCCAGCCATCCGTAGGCGCCGAGGTGCAGGCCCCGCACCGGTTGCCCGGTGCCGTCGGGGCCGTACCGCATCTCGGCCAGCCGCTCGGTGACCAGCCCGAGCCGCCACGCGTCCAACCGGTACGACACGCAGTCGAGGTGCTCGGCGAACACCCGCTCCAGCTTCGCGGTGGGCAGTCCGGCCAGGATGGTCAGCGCCTGGTCCAGTTCCGGCGACGGCGCCAGCAGGACCGCCTGCCGCGCGAGCAGGTACAGCAGCGCGGAAGGCGGCACGTCGTCGGCGAAGCCGTGCTCGCCGCTGACCGTGGCCGGGTCGCTCTCGGCGAGCCAGGTCAGGTAGTCGCGGCCGTCGGTCGTGTACGGCCGGATCAGCCGCTCCTCGGACAGCGGCCGGTCGTCGACCACGGGCGTGGCCAGCGGGTGCGCCGGGTCGCCAAGCAGGTGGTGCTCGACCGAGGTCGGGTGCAGCGCCAGGATGTCGAGCAGGGTCTGGTGCGGGTCGGGGCCCGGCTCGTCGAGGTCGGCGACGTGCGCGAGCGCGGCGCGCCACTGCTGCGCCGCCGTGCGCAGCGCCGCGTCGAGCGCGGCCCGGTGCGTCGCGGCGGCCGGGAAGGCGAGCCGGGAGAACACGGTCGTCGGCAGGATCCCGTAGGGCTGGCGGCCGAACTTCACCGCGGGCAGCGGACCCCGGCCGGACGCGTTGGCGAGGAAGAACGACCGGGTCTGCTCGGCCTGGCCGACGGTCAGCAGCGACGGCAGGAAGTAGCCCGTCGTGGCGGGCCACAGGGCGGTGTGCGCGGCCCGCGCGTCCCGTCGGTCGGTGCCCTCCGCGTTCGGCACGCCCGCCAGCACGGCCGGGTCGAGCCCGAGCAGTTCGGCGAACCACTGGCCGTCGGTCTTGGTGGTCCAGTCGGTCGCCGCGGCGGCGAAACCGGCGGCCGTGGACAGCGCCGCGTCCGCCTCGGCCGTCGGGTCCTGGCCCGCGGACCGCTCCTCGGAGTTGTTGGTGGGCGTGCCCTGCGGCAGCAGGCTGAACCCGGCCGGGCTGCGCGACTGGTCGGTGAGCAGGGCGCCGAACGCGGTCGCGGCCTGCGCCGGCGTCGCCTGTTCGCGCAGGCCGAGCACGACGAGCCGGTCGACGCCGTGGCGGAAGGAGTCCTGCAACGGGATCCGCAGGCCCACGCCCGCCGTGACGGCCTCGTCGAAGCTGGTCAGCCAGCGCAGCGCGGGCGGCACGACCAGCGCGCCGGTGGTCTCGTCGATCCTGAGCTGGGTCGCGGACGGCTCGTTCGGGTCGGGGCTCACCGCCAGCCCCTGGCGCACGGGCTGACCCGTCTTCGAGAACACGACGGCGCCGCCGACGTACCCGGTCGCGGTGAACCGGTCGGGCAGCAGCGCGGCGGTGGCGGCCACGGTCCAGGACTGCGGCGCGACCTGCTCCGCGGCCAGGGTCGGCAGCACGAGGAACGCCACCACGACGGCGTCACCGGGAGCGCTCGGCGCACCGTCCACACCGGACGGACGCCGGGCCTTGACCGCGGCGGCCCTGGTCTGGTTCTGGCCGACCGCGGCGAGCAGCGCGACCTCGGCGTTCCGCAGCTTCGCGCGATCACCGTGCGCGCGCCACACGGCCGTCCAGTACTCGACCGTCGGCTGCCGGTCGTTGGCGGCGACCGGCTGCGGGCTCACGACCACGAGCACGGCGGTGCCCGCGGGCACGCCGAGCGGGCGGTCGGCCGGGTTCGCGGGCCGGCGGCTTTGCAGCAACCACCCGGCACGCCCGGCCGGGATCCGGGCGATCAGCTCGTGCCAGGCGGCCCGCTCCCCCACCGGCGAGCCGCCGGAGGCCCACAGCGCGGCCCAGTACGCGTCCAGCGCGGCGAGTTCGGCACGGGTCGGGCGCGGCTCCAGCTTGGTCACCGACCACTCGTCGGGGAACACGCGGACCAGCAGCTCGGTCTGGGTGAAGCGGGTCTCGACCCGCACCGGGCCCAGCAGCACCGGGAAGTCAAGGCTGAGCGGGGGCATCCGGCACCATCTCCTGTGCGTGGACGGCGACCAGTACCGGGGCCTGGAAGAGGATGTAGGCGGCGTCCGCGGCGCTGACGTCCGGCGCCCACGCCGTGACCTGCACGTCGTCGGCGCGCTGCTCGTCCTTCTCCTGGTCGTCCTCGTCGTGGTTGAACGGGTCGAGCGAGACGGTGACACCGCCGTCGAAGCGGATGAAGCCGTGCCCGGCCGGGTCGACCCGGCCCCAGGACAGGTCGTTCCACACCTCGACCGGCGTCGGCCCGCCCGGCTGGTCCTCGTCGAGCCCGAACCTCGGGTCGCCGGGGCGTTCCTTCAGCACGAAGAACCAGCCGAGGTCGCCGCCCGTGCCGCGGGCGGTGTCGGCGTCCAGGTCGAAGCCGAGCAGGTAGATGTCCGGATCGGCCTTGGCCTCGTAGATGGGCAGCCGGACGAGCCTCCTCGGCGGGTCCTCGCCCGGTGGCAGCGCGGCGAGCGTCCGCTCACCGCTCTTGTCCGGCACGCCGGGCTGCCCCTTCTTGTCGGGCCACTCGGCCTTGTGCGCGTACACCGCCGCGGTCGGGTACTTGCGCAGCAGCTCGCCCCGGATCACCAGCACGAGCGTGACGGCGGGCGGCGGATCACCGGGTTTCGGCCTGGGGTTGGGGTTCTCGCCGAGCCGGGCGGCGGTGCCCCACTCGTGCAGCGGCGGGATGTCGTAGAGGCGTTCACGCCGCTGGTCCGCCGTCTCGTCCGGCCGGGCCGGTGCCGTGCGCGGGTCCCAGAACTGGCGGAACGGCGTGCCGCGCTGGTCGGTCGGGTAGTCCCGCCAGAGCAGCTCGCGGGCCATCTCGTGGTTGAGGCCGACCAGGTAGGACTCGATGAACCTGGCGTTGGGCTCCAGCAGGGTGATCGAGTTCGGCGGGAGCAGCCCGAGGTTGGGCACGAAGGTGTCCGTCGACATCTTCAGCAGCTCGGTGTACATCGGCACGTCGAACCTCGGGTAGGCCATCACCTCGGTCAGCTCGCCGCCCTTGGGCGCCAGCCGCGCGGGCAGGTCGACCGCCGCGACGATGTCGTCGAAGACCGTCGTGTTCGCGTCGAGACCGGTGACGACGACGGCGGTGGTGCTCGCGACGTCGAGCCGCGGCCGGTCGTCGGCGACGGCCGTGGTGCGCGGCGCCATCCTGCCGGGCACGACGAGTCCCGGCGGTGGCTCCAGTGGTGGGGCGGCGGCGACCTGCCGTTCGTCGATGCGGGCGACGAGCGTGTCCAGCGAGGTGCCCAGCGTCCTCATCAGCCTGCTGCCCGGCCGGGTGAGGCGGCGCATCGTGGGTGACACCGGGGCCGTCGCGACCCGGCTCCGCGACACCTTGAAGCCGACGGCGAACACCTCGCCGGACGCCGCCGAGGCCGTGGCGGCGGGACGGTCGAGCACCTTGGGGTGGGCGGGCGCGGTGATCGTCAGCGCCCGGCCGGACGGCAGCGGCTCCGCGTCGGCGACCTGCGCGGGACCGGTCCGGGGCTCGATGTGCTTGCCGTGCAGGACGTCGCCGACCTCCCTGGCGAGCTGGGCGGTCCTGATCCACGCGTTCGCCCGCCGCGTCTCGCCGAGCTGCTCCCAAGCGGCGGCCATCAGCTCCTCCTGCCGCGCCTGGACCACCTTGGTGCCGAAGTGCGCGGCGATCCGGAAGCGCGGGTCGAGGTTGAGCCGGTGCACCCAGTTCCGGACCTCGGCGTCGGGCAGCGGCGTGCCCTCCGGTGTGCTCAGCAGCTTCGGCGTGAGCGCGTGCCACCGCCCGTACAGCGGCGGGGTGATCACCGGGTCGACCTCGCCCGCGAGGTCGGGTATCTGGGGCACCAGCGCGGTGTTGGCGGAGGCGGCCGTCTGGTGCTGGTAGGCCTCGGCGAGGTTGATCAGCCCGGCCAGCGCGCGCTGCCACTGGTTGGGGTACGGCGGGGCGGGCGGGTTCTGCGTCCCGTAGTAGTTGTCCCAGTCCTCGAACTGATCGATGACCTTGTCGGAGTCGGGGAGCTGGAGCGCTCCGCCGAGCCGCAGGACACCGTTCGGCTGCGTGGGTGTGGTGAGGCCGGGGAGGCCGAAACCGGGTGAGCGGTGCGCGTCCACGTCGCGTCGGCCCACCGGCTCCTTCGCCTCGACGGGCTTCAACAGCCGCACCAGGAACTCGAAGTCGCCCGCCGGGCTCGTGGTGAACTGCCAGCGGTGGTAGACCGGCAGCCTGCCGGGCGCGGGCACGCCCGAGACGCCCCAGCTCGGGGTGGTCGCCGCGATCTGCCCCGGCTCGATGCCGAGCCCGGCCCGCCTGCCGGTCTCGAACGCGGGCACCACGAACGCGTGGTAGGTGGTGGTGGGCTTGAGGTGCCGGGGGCACAGCAGCCGCGAGCAGGCGCTGTCCGGCGCGTCCCGCAGCACGGTGGCGAGGGTCGACAGCACTCCCCCCATGCCGCCGGGGGTCGCGTCGTCCACGTCGAGCCTGCCCGCCAGCGAACCGTTGACGTGGACGTGCGCGAACGCGCCCAGCTCCCCCGCGGGCGGCAACGCGTTCGGGGCCGTGACGGTGATGAACGGCAGCGGCCCGCCGCCCACCTCGCCCTCCTCGAACTCCGCGGGCCCCGCCCCGTCACCTGCGGCGAGCACGATCAGCGCGAGCCACGGGGCGAGCCGCCGGGTGGCGGCGTTCGGCGCGGCCGGGCTGTAGCGCCAGGCGAAGTCCTCCTCGTAGAACTCGACGTGCGCCAGGTAGTTCGGCTCGAAGTTGGTGGTGAACGGCGGCGGCTCCATCCGCGAGACGACCCTGGGGTCGATCCCGACGACGTCGCCGGGGCCGTAGAGCTGCACCGGCTGTTCGACCAGCTTGTGCGGCGCCGGGCCCGTGCCCAGCGCGTCCCCGTTCAGCTCCAGCCGGACCTGGACGGTCGCGCGCCCGTTCCCCGGTTCGCCGCCGATCCTGGTGGTGAGCCCGGTCCGCAGCCAGGGCAGGAAGGAGTAGGCGCCGTCGGTCACGTGCCGCTCCGTTCGGCGGACGCGGTGAGTTCGACGGGCGTGGCGGCGGCCGCGAGCCCGGTCCTGGTCACGCCGCCCACGACGAGCACCTTCGTGCCCGACGACGCCGCCGCGAACGCCCACCGGCCCTCGTCCAGGCCTGCGAACGGTGTCCACGCGCCCGCCGAGAAGTGGAGCGCGCCCCGGTAGCCGGTCTCGTTGTCGACGTGGTCGGCACCGCCGATCACCAGCACCTTGCCCGACCCCAGCGGGACCGCGCGGTGGAACGCCCGTCCGGCGGGCATCGGGGCCACGTCCTGCCACGTGCCCGCGGCGAGGTCGTACAGCTCGGCCGTGGCGCGGGCGAAGGGGTCGAACCCGTCACCGGACGCCCCCGGCGCGCGGCCTCCGGCGACCAGGACCGTGGTGGCCGACAGGGCGGTCGCGGAGTGCGCGCGGCGCGGGTGGCGCATGCTCCCGGTCGGCGTCCAGGTCCCGGTGGCCGTGTCGTACAGCTCGCAGAACGCCAGGTCCGCGTCCTCCCCCGCGCCGACGGGCACGCTGCCGCCGCAGACCAGCACCTTCTGCCCGTTCTGGAGCGGGATCGCGGTGTGGCCGGTGCGGGCGTCGGTCATGTCGTGCCCGACCGCCTCCCAGGTGCCGTCGGCGGGGTTGAACAGCTCCGCCGAGCGCAGCGCCACCAGCCCGCCGCCCGCTCGCTGCCCGCTGCCGCCCGCGACGAGGACGAGCCCGTTCGCCAGCGTGGTCGCGCTGTGCCCGACACGGCCGACCACCAGGTCGTGCGGGGTCGCCTGCCAGGTGTTCGCGGCGGGGTCGAAGACCTCGGCCGTGCGCAGCGGCGTGCCCGCCGCGCCGCTGGTGCCGCCGGTGGCCAGCACCTTCCCGTTGGGCAGGAGTGCCAGCGCGTGCGCCTGCCGGGCGGTGCCGAGCAGGGCGGTCGGCGACCACTCGTCCTGGGCGAAGTCGTACACCGCGCTCTGCCGCAGTCCCGCGCCCGCGGCGTCCGCGCCGCCCGCGATCAGGACCTTCGCGCCCGCCGCGAGCACGACGGCGTTGTCGTGCTGTCCGCGCCAGCACGCGGCGACGGCGTGGTCGGGTGCGGCCGACCACGCGTCGGTCGCGAGGATGCCGGTGGTCATCGTCTGGTTCCTCCGACTCTGGTCATGGCAGGTACGTCTCCGCTGTCGGCGCGAGCAGTCCGGAGCCCGGTGCGGCGGGCCCGGTCAACGCCCGGCCGCCCACGACGAGCACGCGGCCGTCCGCGAGGTCCACCGCGGGGAAGTCCCACCGGCCGGTGGTCAGCGCGCCGGTCGCCGTCCAGGAGCCGGTGGCCGGGTCGAAGGCCACGACGTCCCGGAACCCGGCCGTCGCGCGCGGCCTGCCGACCCCACCGATCACGAGGGCGCCACGGGCCGTGCGGACGCACCGGTGCCCGCTGCGACCTCCGCCCGGCAGGTCGTCGACCCGCGTCCAAGCGCCGGTCGTCGGGTCGTACACCTCGACCGCGGCGAGGCTGTCGACGCGGTACGGGATGGCGGGCACGGCGTCGCCGCCCGTGACCAGCACCCGGCCGTCGGGCAGCAGCGTCGCCTGGTGGCCCTTGCGCGGCACGGTGAGGCCGCCGGTCGGGGTCCACGTGCCCGTCGCGGGGTCGTACAGCTCGCAGGACGCGAGCGCGCGCTCCCCCTCGCCGGTCTGCACGGCGCCCCCGACGACCAGGACCTTCCCGGTGCCGAGCACGACGGCCGCGGGCCCGGTCCGCGCCTCGACCATCGGTCCGACGGCGGTCCAGGCCAGGGTGGCCGGGTCGAGCAGTTCGGCGGACGCGAGCGCGGCGCCCCGCGCGCTCGTACCACCCGCCACCAGCAGCTTCCGGTCCACGACCACGGCCGAGTGCCCGGAACGGGCGGTAGCGAGCCCGGCGGTCGGCGCGGACCAGGTCCCTGCCGCCGGGGCGAACACCTCGACACCCGCCAGCGCTCCGCCCGCGCCGTCGAGGCCGCCCGCGACGACGACCCGCCCGTCGCCGAGCCTCGTCGTGGTGTGCCGCCGCCGGGCCGTCGCGAGCGCGGCGGTCGCGGTCGCCCAGGTGCGGGCGATCGGGTCGAACACCGCCGCGACGGCCACCGGCGCCCCGGTGGCGTCCACGCCACCCGCGACGAGCACCTGGCCGGTGGTCAGCCGCACCGCGTCGGCCTCCGCGACGGCGGCGGGCGGCGACCCCGCCGCCGACCAGACGCCCGGTTCGGCGAGCACACCGCCGAGCACCTCGGACTGGCGCAGGACGTGCACCTGCCCCGCCAGGGACGGATCCGCGCGGATCCAGTCGGCCATGGCGTCCTCGGCCGTCGCCGCGCTGCGGAAGCTCGACGTCGTGGCGCTCGCGGTGGCGGGCGGGAACGCCTGGTGGTTGTTGCGCAGGTAGGCCACGACGTACCGGCCGCCGGTGACCCGCACGGTCTCGTTCGCGGGGAACGGCTGCCGCTGCCGGGCGTCCTGCCGCGACAGCGGTGACCGCGCCGTGCTGCTGCCCGTCAGGAGCTGCCCGAACACCGCGCGCGGCGGGGTGTAGAGGCGCGAGGCGCTCCGCACGGCCGTCACGCGCACGGCGGCGGGCTCCGACGGGGCCTCGCTGTCGATGACGTGCAGCTCGTAGCGGGCGCTGCGGCGCACCACGCGGGGCGAGGCGATGGCGCCGCCGGCGGCGACCAGCTCCAGTCCGGCGTCCTGGGTCTCGTAGGCCGGGCGGGACAGCTTGGCCGCGTCGTCCATGTCCTGGAACTGGGCCATGGCGAACTTGTCGCCGGTGACGGACCGCGCGACCAGCCCGCTGTCCTGCGCGGGCGCGATGGTGAACCGCTTGCCATCGCTGGGGCGCTGCGCGCCGACCCGGTCGATCCGGACGTCGAGCGGGATGGCCCGCTGCTGGACGACCAGCGTGCCGAGCGGGTGCAGCACCAGGTCGTCGCCGGGCGGCAACCGGCGGAGGGTGACCATCGGGTTGAACCCGCCTGCGGGCAGCCGGGTCTGCCAGCCCTCGACCTTGCGGACCTCCGCCTCCAGCAGGGCGAGCACCGCGACCGGCGGCAGCGTGGTGGTGCGCTCCTCGCCCCAGGTGATGTCGAAGTCGGCGGAGATCTCGAAGAACAGCAGGGAGATGGACCCGCGTCCGTGCGCCCGCCATGGCGCGGGCCCCTCCAGGGTGAAGTCCAGGTCGATGCCGAACAGCCCGACGCCGAACGCCTTGAGCGAGACCCCGGCGGAGACGTGGACGACGAACGAGAACGGCGAGAACCGGAACAGCGCGTCGAAGCCGAGGTGGCCCTCGACCCCGAAGCCGCCGAAGCCGAGCCGCAGTTCGGCCTTCGCGCCGAACTGGACGGTGTTGCTGGTGACGGCGAAGTAGCCGGACACCCGGATGAGCTGCCCCGGCGAGTTCAGGATGTCGACGGAGATCCGCGGCGGCACCGGGAACGGCAGCGGCGGCGGGGTGTACGCGGGGTGGAAGCCGCCGACGGACAGCACGAAGTCGGGGTTGTCCCCCCAGGCCACGAGCAGCCCCATCCCGCCCTCGATGGTCATGGTGAGGACGCGGGAGTCGAAGAGCCGCGCGAAGAACCAGAGCCTGGACCTGTCGACCTCCAGCGCGCCCACGAAGCTGACCCGCAGCACCAGCAGCGCGACGTCCTCGCTGGGCAGGAGGCATTCGAGCAGGCCGAGGACGGCGATGTTGCCCGGCGGGATCTCGACGACCACCCCGAGGGAGACGCTGACCAGGGTCGGTGTGCCCCAGCCGATCTTCGCCATCGGGCCGACGAGGAACGTGCCGTCGTCGGGCGGGAAGAACCTGCGCAGGTCGCTGAGGATGCGCGGCGCGTTGGCCACCACGTCCCGCGGGAACATGACCGACTGGATCGACCCGGTGACGACCCCCTCGACCAGCGCGTCGAGGTCCATCCTGCGGTTGAGGCCGAGGATCCCGCCGACGCCGATCAGCTTGAACCCGAACCCGAGTTGGATGCCCGCCTGGCCGAACTCGGCGGTGAGCACGATCAGCAGCGAGAAGCCGCGGCTGCCGTCCGGCATCCGGGTGGAGATCAACCCGATCGCCTTGACGTCGATGAAACCCGCGAACTCCAGCTCCAGCGCGCCCGCGTACTCGCCCCGCGCCTCGTCGAACGACAGGAACCCGCCGCCCGCGACGATGCCCGCGTCGACGGCCAGCCCGACACCGGTCGGCGGCTTGAACCGGAACGCGAGGTCGGCCACGCCGAGGTTGCCGCCGCCCGCGGGGAAGGACAGGTCGGCGACCACGCCGACCCGCTCGACGGCCGCGCTGATCGGGCCGAGCGCCGCCGTGAAGCCGCCGGAGACCTCGATCGGCACCCGGCCGTCCGCGCCGAGCGCCACGCCGAGGTGCAGCGCGGTGATCTCGATCGGTCCCAGTTCCACGTGCAGCGGCAGTTCGAGGTCGAGCCCGCCGCTGCCCTCCAGCCTCAACCCGGTCGACGGCGTCCAGGTCCCGGTGATCTCGAACGCCGACTCGATCCTCGCGCCGCCCGCGACCGTGCCGATGAAGCCGTCCGCCCCCGAGAGGTCGATCAGCACGTGCCCGCCGGACAGCTCGACCCGCGCGGACGGCTCCGCGGTGACGGTGCCGCCCGTGTCGGCGGTGGCCCGCAGGCCGAGGGCGAGGGCGAACCGGCCGACCTCCAGCCGTGAGGCCCCGGTCTGGCCGATCAGCACGATGGGCGTGCCACCCCGCTCCGCGACCGCGCCCGCGGCCACGTCCAGCCCCAGCGAACCGGTCGGCGGTGCCAGCTCGACGTCGAACGGGGGCCGCACGCGGGCGTCCAGCCCCGCCTCGAACCGGGCCGCCACCGCGAGGGTCAGCTTCCACAGCGATCCGAGCGGGATGGTCACCTGGACGTCCCGCTGCGCGGGCACCCGCAGCCGCGCGGTGAGCGCGGGCGGGCTCGTGGCCGGGTCCACACTGAGCCGGAACAGGTAAGCCTCCAGCACCGGCGGCGCGCCGGGGGGCGTGAGGAGCACGAAGTCCATGTCCCGCCCGGCGAGCAGGGCGGAGACCCGCGGCCACAGCAGGGACCCGTCGAAGCCGGGTGTGCCGAACCCGAACGTGTCGCCCAGCCAGCGCGCGGGGTCGGTCAGGATGGTGAGGAAGCGGTCGACGTGCAGCCGCCTGCGCCGTCCGGGAATCGTGTCCGGGTCTTGCGGGTCGCTCACCGCGCTGTCGTCGACGATCCCGAGGAGCGTGAGCAGTTCGACGGCCGCGAGGCCCTTGCCCTCGACGTAGGAGATCACCGCGAACTCGACGAGCCGCTGGGGCATCAGCGCCGCCTCGGCCAGCAGGCGGGTGCGCTGCGGCGCGGTCAGGCCGGTGGACCCGTTCACGGCGGTGGTCAGCGCGGGCGCCAGCGCGTCGAGGGCGGTGAGGGTCTCCGTGACGCCGCGGAGCAGCGCCAGTCCTTCCTGGACGATCGCCGCGTCGTCGCCCGCGGCGATGGCCTGCGTGAGCCGCGTGATGATCGGCGCGGCGGCACCGACCTGCCTGGTGACGGTCGACAGCGCTTCGCCCGCCGCCCCGAGGCCCCCCGGCAGGCGGAACCCGAGTCCGGCGAAGAACGCGTCGCGCTTGTCCGCGGCGAGGTTCTGCTCCAGCGGCAGCAGGGCGTTCGCGATCTCCCTGGCCAGCAGCTCCAGGGTGCCCGCGCCGCTCACCGGTCGGTCCCGTGCGCGAGCGCGGCCTCGTCGAGCCGGTCCAGGCTCGCGCCGGGCCACAGCTTGGCGAAGTCGGCGAACCGGGTGAGGTCGGCCTGCAGCCGTGGACCCGCGAACCGGTCCAGGACGGCGAGGAATCCCGAGACCAGCTCGGCGAGGTCGAGGCCGTCGACCGCCTCGGGCAGCAGCGCGTCGTTCGGGGTGGGGCCGTGCAGCAGCCGCCGCACCACCTGCGGACCGCCGAGCCGCCGCCAGACCACGAGCACCCTGCGGTTGGTGTTGACCAGGCGCAGCACCTCGTCCACGTGCTCGCTCACCAGCGCGGCGAAGAGCTGGAGACCCGGCCGGGGGCCGAACCGCCGCTGGAGGTCGGCGAGGCGGGACCGGAGGGTGTGCGGCGTCAGGCCGATCTCGTCGGGGGCGAACGCCAGCGGCCGCGAGCCCCCGCCGCCACTGGCGGCGACGGTGGTGGCGACCGGTATCCCCGCCAGCGCCGCCGCGGCGTCGACCTTGCCGGAACCCCACAGGTGGTTGCCCCGGATGCCGGTCGCGGGCTCGATCGGCGGCGGGACCTCGGCGGCCGGGATGCCGTCGGTGCGGCAGCTCTTCTGGAGGTGCCCGCGGACCTGGTCGAAGGTCAGGTTCCGGTTCTTCTGGAACATGAGCGCCACCAGCCCGGCCACGTGCGGCGTCGCCATGCTGGTGCCGGACTTGTCGACCACGAGCTGGTCGCAGCAGGACGAGTTGCTGTCCTTGTCGTCACGACCGCGCGGAGCGGCGACCGACACGCCGGGCGCGGCGACCGTCGGTTTGATCTCGCCCGCCGGGGCGACGGGCTGGTTCGGCACCCCGCGCGAGGAGAACACCGCGAGCGTCCCGTCGCCGTCGTCGTAGGCGGCGACGGTGATCGCGTTGCGCGAGGCGGCGGGCGAGATGATCGTGTTCAGCCGCCGCTTCTCGACCCGGTCGTCCTCCGTCGGCAGGCGGAACGTCGGGAAGTCGTCGTCGTTCTCGATCCGGAACCACGCGTTCCAGTCGGCGGCGACCGCGGTCGTGTTGGTGAACTCGAGCTGCCACACCCCGGAGCGGACCGCCGTGCTCGCGGGCACCGAGATCGTGATGTCGATCAGCTTCAGCGCCGGGTGCGCGGGGTGCGGCGTGGTGCTGGAGAAGACGTCCAGGGTCATCAGCCCGATCGGGTAGGTCCCCGCGGGCTGACCGGGAGCGCCGGGGGCGCCGGGCGGGATGGCGCCGGTCGTGACCGGACCGGGCCTCGCCGGGTTCACCGGCGCGGTGATCTCGACGGTCAGCGCCGCCGCGCTGGAGTACCAGACGGCGAGGCTATCGGCCTTCTCCGAGTTCTCCGGGACGTGGAAGGAGACGGTCGCCGAGCCGTTGGGCGCGACCGTCCCGCTCTCGTGCGTCTCGTCCCTGGCCTCGTTGCCCGCCGCCGCCACGATGGCGACGCCCGCGGGAGTGACCGCCGGGGCCGCGGGACGCAGGATCCCGTCGACGACGAGGTCGAGTTCGTCCCGGCCGTCGTGCGCCCCGAGGCTCCTGCCGAAGCTGCAGTTGATCACGACGGGTCGCGGGACCGGCGGGTTGCCCACCTTGTGCCGGTCCCCGGCCTGGGCGCACCACTGGAGGGCGTCCGCCTCGTTGTTGGTCGACACCCCGATCGCCTTCACCACGACGAGGTCCGCCTCCGGCGCCACGCCGGTGTACCGGCCGGGGGAACTGCACCGGTCGTCCTGGCTGCCGTCCCCGGCGGCGATGCCCGCGACGTGGGTGCCGTGGCCGACGGTGTCGACGCTGCCGAACGACGACCCGGCCTTCAGCGCGGGGTTGATGTGCTGCGGCAGGAAGAGCCGACCGATCTGCTGGAAGCCCGTCGGCGGTGGCAGGCCGCCGTCCGACGCCTTCGCGCCCTGGTCCCACAGCTCCAGGATCCGGGTCGTCTTGTCGGCGTCGGTGTTCCGGAAGGACTCGTGGAAGACGTCGATCCCGGTGTCGATCACCGCGATGATCACGCCCGCGCCGCGTCCCGGCCACGGGGTGGTCGGCGGGACCTTCCACGGCACCCGCAGTTCCTCGACCGTGTTGTCCAGTGCGGGCCTCGACGGCGTCAGCAGCGCGACGGACTCGACCCCAGGCACCGCGTCGAGCTGTTCCAGGTCCGCCAGCGCGATGATGCCGGAGACCGTCCCGCCGCTGTCGTACCCGGTGTCCAGCCCTGCTCGCCGCAACGCGTCGACGTCACCCGAGTACCGCACGAGGACGGTGACCCGCCTGCTCGTGACCTCCGACGCGCTGAGCCGGGGGTGATCACCCGCCGACGCGTAGCCGAGTTCGGTTCGCCACACCGCCATGGCGTGCTCCAACGCGGGTTCCAGCTTCATCGCAGTCATTCCCCTGGGCGCGCGAATCCCTCGCCGAAGGCTAAATCCGCCCGCCCACCACGACTACCGCTGATCGGCCGGTCGCGGAGTAGCCCGCAAGGCGGCTTTCACCGCCCAAGTGCGGTGTTCCACCGATGGACGAAACGGGCACAGCGCCCCTTTCTTGGCACTGTCGGCGGAACGGGCACCGCAGGCCCTCCCACCTCGTCGGAGGAGCACCGCGACGGTGATCCGACACCGGAACCGCTCCCGCGGCAATGATCTCCCCGCCCGGTCTCCCGCCCAGGAAGAACGCCGAATATATCGACGCTCGACATTTTCGATTCGACTTTCCAAAATTACCACGAGCCTTTTGTCGGAACAACGGTCCGTCCGCGCACCCTATTCCGAATCGGACCGCCAAAGGGCATGATGTCGACGGTCGGGTGAATGACGGAGAACGGGCGGAACCTTGCTGATCACGACGGTGGCCGAGCGGCCCGATCTGCTGGAACCGGCGCTGGCGCTGGGTGACATCGGGGCCGAGTTCCTGCGGCACGACCCGGTCGCGGCGCTGACGAGGGCTCGACGGCTCGCCGCCCGGTGGCCCGAGCACTTCCTGCTGGTCCTCGACGACGGGGTCCCGGTCGCCCGTGCCGTGAGCGTGCCGCTGGTGTTCCCGGACGCCGACCGGGCGGAGTTGCCGGACCACGGCTGGGACGGGGTGATCGTCTGGGCGGTCGAGGACGCCCTGGACGGGCGGACGCCGACGTGCGCGGCGGCGCTCGACGTGCAGGTGGCGCCCGACCGGCGCGGCCGGGGCATCGCGGCCGAGGCGGTGACGGCCCTGCGGGAGTCCGCCCGCGAGCGCGGCTTGAACCGCCTCGTCGCGCCGGTCCGCCCCACGACGAAGGACCGGTTCCCGACGACGTCGATGGAGGACTTCCTCGCGCGGCGGCGCCCGGACGGCCTGTCGGTGGATCCGTGGGTGCGCGTCCACGAGCGCCTGGGTGGCCGGGTCGTGAAGGTGGCGCCGTTCTCCATGACCGTCGTCGGCACCCTGGACCAGTGGCGGTCGTGGACGGGCGACTCGCTGGTCGAGGGGGCGAACGTGATCCGCGACGGCCTGGTGCCGGTGCTGGTCTCGACCGCGTTGGACGTCGGTGTCTACGTGGAGCCCAACGTCTGGGTCGAGCACGCGCTCGACGGCTGATCGCGGACCCCGCCCGCCGTCACCGGGGTTCGCCCCGCACGGCCCTGCCGGGGAGCGCCGTCGGGTCGAGCACCCCGTCGCGGACCACCAGCGCGCCGCCCACCACCAGGTGCCGCACCCCGGACGAGGGGCGCACCGAGTCGAAGTAGGTGGCGTTGTCCGTGATCGACTCCGGGTCCAGCACGACGACGTCGGCGTCCGATCCGGGCGCGAGCCTGCCCTTCGCGCGCATCGCGGGAGCCACGTCGTCCAGGACGCGGGCCGGGAGGTAGGAGCACCGCCGGAACGCCTCCGACCAGGTCCAGGTCGCCGTCTCGCGGACCATGAGCCGCAACGACTTCGCGAACGTGCCCGCCGTCCTCGGGTGGGTGCTCCCGCCCGCGGGCAAGGGCCATTCGAGGCTCTCGCTGGTCCCGTCCGGCCACACGACCGGCATGGCGTCGCTGGCCACGACCGCGTCCGGGAACGCCAGGGAGTGCAGCAGCAGCTCCCGGTCGACGGCCTTGTCCTCGTCGAGGTACTCGACGATGCACGCGGCGCCGGGGTCGGTGGCGCGCAGCTCCCGGAGCCTCGACTCGTCGGCGATCCGCTCGCCCGTCCGCAGGATCGTGAGGTTGCTCGGGGTCATGCCCCAGCGGACGAGCCGTTCCGGGTCCAGGAAGTACGCCCCGACGCCGGTGCTGCCCGCGCCGTACGGGTAGGCCTCCACGGTGACCCGCGAGCCCTCGGAGCGGGCCCGGTCGAGGGTCGCCAACACCCGGTCGACGTGCCGCCGGGACGTGCTGTTCACGTGGCAGTGGTGCATGGCCGCACCCGTCTCGGCCGCCACGACCGCGATCTCCTCGCTGCCGTCGATCGGGATCGACGGGTCCGCCTCCACGATCTCCCGGACGTGGGTGAAGGTGGGCACGCCCGCGCGGGCGGCCAACCGGGCCACCGCGGTGAACTCGGCCGGGTCGGAGTGGGGGGCGTACCCCATCAGCACCCCGATGCCCAGCCCGCCGTCGGCCAGTTCCTCCTCCAGCACGCCGAGCCACCGGTCGAGCTGGCCGGGCGTGGAGGTCACCTGCCACTCGGGCACCCCCAGCACGGACAGCATCCCGCCGACGGTCGCGTCCGGCTCGATCCCGGCCAGGACGCGCGCTCGGGCACCGGCCCAGGACGCCGAGAACCCGTAGTTCAGCGGGCGCCCGTCCGCCGCCGCGTCGGCGTACGCGCGCCGCAGCGGCATGAGCCCCGCCTCGAGGTCGAGAGCGGTCGTGACGCCGTCCATCGCCTGGAGCCGGTGCCCGGCCACGGAGTGCACGTGGCTGTGCAGGTCGACGAAACCAGGCCCGACCACGAGCCCTTCCGCGTCGATCTCGGTCGCGCCCTCGACCGGGCCGACCACACCCACCGCCTCGACACGGCCGTCGCGGACGTGCACGTCCGCGACGGCGTCGTGCCCGGAACCGGGGTCCACGACCCGACCGCGGCGGAAGACGATGTCGGTCATGTGCGTGCCTTTCGCGGGCTCGACCTCGCGGACGCGGCGGTGGACCGGCGCACCGTCGGGTCAGCGGCTGACCGACGACGAGCGCGCGAGCACGCTGCGGACGAGACCAAGGGGCGGATCCTGGTGCTCGGACGGTACTTCGGCGCCGCGGAGCGCGTGCCGCCGGGCGGCCCCTCCGTCCGGGCTGCGAGGATCGCGGGCGTGGAACGGGATGAGGGTGGGACTCCGGGAAGGCGTATCGGCGTCGAGCAGCTCGTGGAGCCGCTGGAGCGGAACGCGGCGAAGGCCGGTGACCACAGCTTCGAGAGCGTCCGCAAGCTGGGCAACGCCGTTCCCCTGCTGGTGGAGAACAGCGGCGACCAGCTCATGGAGCTGTGGCTCGAACCGACCGGGCAGGACTACTGGCTCCGGCCCGGCGAGGTCGTCGTGGTCACCTCGTACGGCGAGTGGGTTGATCACCCGTTCGAGGTCGCCCACGAACCGGACCGCGTCACGGTCTGGTGCACCTCCTGGTTCGCCACCGTGACCGACCGCCAGGATCAAGAGGTGCCCGGCGCCCACCAGCGACCGGCGGGCCTGCCCCGCTTCGCCGGACAGCCGCACCCCGACTCCGGGGCTCGGGCAGGCAACACCTGAGTTCGTCGCCAACCACGTACAAACAGGGAGTGGTTGGCGTCGGACGGGCCTCTTACGGTCGGTCCGTGCGTGAAGCCATCTCCGGAGACGAAGCGCGGACGGTCGACCGGTTCCTCGACGACAACGCGATAGAGACCGTCGAACTGGCCGTCGTCGACCTGATGGGCGCGATCCGGGGCAAGCGGATCCCCGCGCAGGTCTTCCGGCGGAGCACGGAGTTCGCGCTCTCGTCCGGGATGTACTGCGTCGACTACGGCCTCGACGTGCTGCCGCCAGGGGGCGGGTACGGCTGGGCCAGCGGCTACCCGGACGTCTTCCTGGTCCCCGACCCGACGACCCTGCGGCTGGTGCCGTGGCGCCCGGCGACGGCGCTGGTGTTCTGCGACGTCGTCGACCGGACGGGTCGGCCCCTGCCGCTCGACGCGCGGCAGATCCTCCGCCGCGCGCAGGAGGGCGTCCAGCGGGCCGGGTTCGACGCGAGCGTCGGCCTGGAGACCGAGTTCTACCTGCTCGACCCGGACAGCCTGCGGCCCCGCCACTCGCGCGTCCCCCTCTACAGCCTGCACGACGACTCCTACCTGTGGCCGGTGATCCGGGACGTCCAGGCGGCCCTGCACGCGGTCGGCGTCGTGGTGGAGGCCAGCGGGGCGGAGTACGGCGCGGGCCAGGTGGAGATCAACCTCGGCCACTCCTCACCGCTGACCGCCGCCGACGACCTGCTGTTCTTCCGCTACGCGGTCAAGCAGACCGCGGCGGCGCACGGCTACCTGGCGACGTTCATGGCCAAGCCGTGCGCGGAGTCGTCCGGGAGCGGCCTGCACGTGCACCAGAGCCTGCGCAGCCGCGAAACGGGCCGCAACGCCTTCTGGGACGGGGAGAACGACGAGCTGAGCGGCCGGGGCCGGTCCTACCTCGCCGGTCTGCTGCGCCACGCCGCCGAGACGTGCCACGTCGCCGTCCCGACCCCCAACGGGTACAAGCGGTCGGTGGGCTACTCGTTCGCGCCGACCCGTGTCGCGTGGGGGTTCGACCACCGCTCGGTCGCGGTGCGGGCGCTCGTGCACGGGGACGGTGGAACGCGGCTGGAGCACCGGGTGGCCACGGCGGACGCCAACCCGCACCTGCTGGTCGCGACCCAGTTGCTGGCGGGCCTCGCCGGTCTGGAGGAGGAGCTGGAACCGCCGCCCCCCACGACGACCGACGTCTACGCGGACGACGACGCCGAACCGCTGCCGCGCGGCGTCGCGGAGGCCGTGACCCTGTTCGACGGCAGCAAGTTCGCGCGCTCGGCACTGGGTGACGAGGTGACGGAGGCGCTGTGCCTGCTCGGACGCGCGGAGCAGGCGGTGGCCGACGCCGAGGTGTCCGACTGGGAACGGCGACGCTACCTCGAATCGGTCTGAGTTCCACCCGTCCATCACTCGACAAGGTGGGGTACGCCCATGTGCGGTGTCGTCGGTTTCGTCAACAGCGGCAAGCTGAAGGAGGACCGGATCACGAGCCTGCGCCGCGGTGTCCGCGCCATCGCCCACCGCGGGCCGGACGAGGTCGGGATCTACGACGACGAGGCGTTCAGCCTCGGGACGGTCCGGCTGTCGGTCATCGACCCGCTGCTCGGCAAGCAGCCGATGGTCACGGCCGACGAGCGGTACGTGCTGGGCTTCAACGGGGAGATCTTCAACTACCTGGAGCTGAGGCGGGAGCTGGAGGCCGAGGGGGTCGCGTTCGTCACGAGGTCCGACACGGAGGTGCTGCTCCACAGCCTCGCGGTCTGGGGTGAACGGGCACTCGACCGGCTCAACGGCCAGTTCGCCTTCGCGTTCTACGACCGCCGACGGCGCGAACTGCTGCTGGGGCGCGACCCGTTCGGGGAGAGGCCGCTGTTCTACACCGACCAGGGCGGCACCTTCCACTTCGCCTCGGAGATCAAGGGTCTCTTCGCGTTCCCGGAGGTGCGCCGCGAGCTGTCGGCCGCGGGGGTCCGGGCGAACGGCCGCTACTGGACGCCGGTGCCGGGTGAGTCGTGCTTCGCCGGTGTGCGCAGCCTCCCGCCGGGACACGTGCTCCGGGTCGGGCCGAACGGGGTGGCGCTCTCGCGCTACTTCGAGGTGCCGATCGACCGGGGCGTCCCCGCCCGACCGGACCTGACCTTCGAGGACGCGAAGGCGGAACTGCGCGACAGGCTGGAGGAAGCGGTCCGGTTCCGGCTGCGCGGGGACTACCCGCTCGGCGCGTTCCTCAGCGGTGGCCTGGATTCGAGCGTCATCGCGTCCATCGTCCGCGAGAACACGACCGGCCCGCTGCCCACGTTCTCCATCACGGTGCCGGGCTCGTGGGCGGACGAGTCGGCCTACCAGCGGATCATCGCGGAGAAGCTGGGGACCGAGCACACGTCCGTCGTGGTCACCGGCCGGGACATCCGCGAGCGGTTCCCGAACCTGGTCCGCAAGTGCGAGGCGCTCCTGCACTTCTGCGCGCCGGTCGCGTCCGAGATGCTCGCCGAACGCGTGGGGCAGGCCGGTGTCCGGATCGTGCTGGGCGGCGAGGGCGCCGACGAGTCGTTCTTCGGCTACGACATCCTCAAGGAGGCGACCGTCCTGGACTCCTGCCTGGCCGGTGGCTTCACGGCGGAGCGGGAGCGGGAACTGGCCACCGGCCTGAACGACGTCCTGCACACCGATCCGATGACGCCCGCCGACATCCTGCGCTTCTTCCGCGAGCGGGCGGGCGACGGCAGCCCGGTACTGGGCGCGCACCTCCGCCGGTTCGACGCCGAACCGCTGCCCGGCCTGCTGGCGGCGGCGGACGGCGTCGCCGACGACGACCGGCGGCTGGCCGAGTTCGCGCGCGCCCAGGTGACCGGCTTCGACGACCTGGACGTGGTCGGCCGGTCCCAGCTCTTCGACTTCCTGACCCTGTTGTGCGGGTACGGGATGACCTGCCTGGCCGACCGCCCCGGCGCGGGCTGCCGGATCGAGGCGCGGTACCCCTTCGTGGACAGGTCGGTCGTCGCCTTCGCGGCCGGCTTGCCGCGCGAGTGGAAGCTGAGCGGGTTGACCCGCGAGAAGCACATCCTCCGCGAGGCGTACGCGGACGTCCTGCCCGCCGAGATCCGCGACCGGCCGAAGTTCGGGATGCGGGTTCCGGGGGCGGAGCACCTGCTGCCGACGGGCACGGGCGACTGGGTGGACGAACTGCTCTCGCCGCGCTCGGTGCGGAACTGCGACGTGCTCGACGCGGACGGCGTGCGACGCCTGGTCGAGCACGTCGGGTCCTTTAGGGACGGACAGGTCCCGTTCCCGCACAACCACGCCTACCTCCAGGTGCTCAGCACCCTGCTCCTCCAGGACAGCCTCGTCGACGACTTCCGGGTGCCCGACGTGGACGTCGACCGCGTGCTCCTGCGGGAGTACGACGGCACGGGCGGGGCGCTGGTCCTGCGATGACGGAGCAGTACGACGCGATCGGCGCCCGGTTCGAGGAGTCGAAGTCCACCGCGGCCTTCTCCGCGGCGGACACGTTCACCCTGTCCGGCGCGCTCGGCGACGTCACCGGGCTGTCCGCGCTCGACCTCGCCTGCGGGTACGGCTACAACACCAGGCTGCTGGCCGAACGCGGCGCGGGCCCGGTGGTGGGCGTCGACGTGTCGGTAGAGATGGTCCGGCTGGCGCAGAAGTACGAGGCGAGGTCACCGACGGGCGTGGACTACGTCATCGCCGACGTGACCGACCTGCCGCCGCTGCCGCACCGCTTCGACCTGGCCA
Source organism: Umezawaea endophytica (assembly GCF_025061645.1). Classification (GTDB taxonomy): domain Bacteria; phylum Actinomycetota; class Actinomycetes; order Mycobacteriales; family Pseudonocardiaceae; genus Umezawaea; species Umezawaea endophytica. Next base: position 403,965 of record NZ_JANYMP010000005.1, read on the forward strand.
CCGCGGTCTACCTGTTCAACTACGCGTCCAGCCGGGCAGCGCTGCGCTCGATGTTCCGCGGCATCCACGCCGCGCTCGCCGACCACGGCCGCCTGCTGGCGATCGTGCCGAACCCCACGCCCTTCCCGGAGGGCAACTACGAGGAGTTCGGCCTGCGCATCCTCGAACGCGTCCCCGGCGAGGAGGTTCCGCTGATCCGCCAGGAGTTCACCACCGACCCGCCCACCCCGCTGGAGGACTACGAGTGGCAGCTCGCCGACTACGAGTTGGCCGCGACGCAGGCGGGTTTCCCCACCGTCCGGTGGTCCCCCATCCGCACGCCGCCACCCGACGGCGTTCGTGACGAGAAGTTCTGGCAGCGGTACCGGGACCACCCGGTCAGCCGCCTGATGACCTGCGACCGGAGGTGACCGTTGTCCAGAAGCGCCCTTGTCCGCTCCGTCGCGGAACTGGCCGAGGTGGTCGACCGAGGACGAGGGCCCGTGGCCCTCGTGATGACCATGGGGGCCCTGCACGCCGGGCACGCCGAGCTGATCCGCGCGGCCCGGCGCGAGGCGGCCACCGTCGTGGTCAGCGTCTTCGTCAACCCGCTCCAGTTCGGTGCCGCCGAGGACTTCGACCGCTACCCGCGCGACCTCGACGACGACCTGGAGCTGTGCTCCGCGGAGGAGGCGGACGTGGTGTTCGCGCCGACCGCGGACGAGGTCTACCCGGCGGGTGAGCCGATGGTCCGCCTCGACCCCGGTCCGGTGGCCCGCACGCACGAGGGCGCGCTGCGGCCGGACCTGTTCCCCGGCATCCTCACCGTCGTCACCAAGTTCTTCCACCTCGTGCGGCCCGACGTGGCCGTGTTCGGGGAGAAGGACGCCCAGCAGCTCGCGCTCGTCCGGCGGATGGTCGCCGACCTGAACTTCCCGGTCCGGATCGTCGGCGTGCCCACCGTCCGCGAACCCGACGGGGTGGCCATGTCCAGCCGCAACGCTTACCTCTCCCCCGCGGAGCGGGTCACCGCCCGTTCCCTGTCCCGAGCGTTGCGCGCGGCGCGGGACCACCGGGACACGACGGCGAACGCGCTCGCCGCGGCCACCGGGGAACTGGAGGCCGCGACCCGGCTCGACCCGCCGCTGCTCGTCAAGTCGCTGACCATCGTGGACGCCGAGACCTTCGCCGTCGCCCCGGAGGACTTCCGCGGCGCCGCGGTGCTGGGCGTGATCGCCAGGGTGGGTGACACGCACCTGGTCGACCACCTGCCCGTCGTCATCGGCGACTGATCCCCGAAGAGGTGGCTGCTCGATGCCGAACACCCTGGAGGGCACGCGGTTCCACGCGTACGGCCCGCGGCACCTCGACGCGATCGCGCGGCGCTACGGCCTGCCGGCGGACGTCCGCGAGTCCATGCGGCGGGTTTCCCTGGTGCTCCCGTTCCGCGTCAACGACTACGTGCTCGACAACCTCGTCGACTGGCGGTCCGTGCCGGACGACCCGATCTTCCAGTTGACCTTCCCCCAGCCGGGGATGCTGTCCACCGAGGACGAGCGGCGGCTGGGCTCGGTGACCGGCGCCGCGCTGCGGGAGGTGGTCGCCGACATCCGGGGCGGGCTCAACCCGCACCCGTCCGCGCAGTGGTCGAACGTGCCCGTGCAGGGCGGTGCGGCGGTGCCGGGGTTGCAGCACAAGTACCGGGAGACGGTCCTCTACTTCCCCCGCCAGGGCCAGACCTGCCACGCCTACTGCGCCTACTGCTTCCGGTGGGCCCAGTTCATCGGCGATCCCGAACTGCGGTTCGCCGCCCCGGACCCGTCCGGTCTGGTCTCCTACCTCCACGCGCACCCCGAGGTGCACGACGTCCTGGTCACCGGCGGCGATCCGATGGTGATGTCCGCCGAACGGCTCCGCGACCACCTGGTGCCGCTGCTGTCCGTCGACACCGTGCGCACGATCCGCGTCGGCACCAAGTCGGTCGCCTACTGGCCGCAGCGCTTCACCACCGACGACGACGCCGACGAGGTGTGCCGCCTGTTCGAGGACGTCGTCGCCTCCGGCAGGCAACTGGCCGTCATGGCGCACTTCAGCCACCCCCGCGAGCTGGGGACCGACGTGGCGCGGCACGCGTTGCGGCGGATTCGCGCCACCGGCGCGGTGGTCTACTGCCAGGCCCCGCTGATCGCCCACGTCAACGACGACGCCGCGGTGGTGGGCGAGCTGTGGCGGTCGGAGCTGTCGGCGGGTGCCGTGCCCTACTACCTGTTCGTGGCACGGGACACCGGGCCCCACGGGTACTTCAAGGTGCCGCTGGCGAGGGCGGTGGACATCTTCCGGACGGCGTACCGGACGGCGCCGGGACTCGCCCGCACGGTTCGCGGTCCGGTGATGTCGGCCGCGGCGGGCAAGGTCATCGTGGACGGCGTCGAGGACGGGCACTTCCAGTTGCGGATGGCGCAGGCCCGCGACCCGGCCCTGGTCGGCAGGCCGTTCCGCGCCCGCTACTCGGCCACCGCCGCCTGGCTCGACGAACTCGACCTCGCGCCCACCACACCACCGGACCTCGCCGCGGCGTGCCGTGGGACGGAGAGCGCCCCATGACCGTGTCGCCGAACCTCGCGCTCAACCAGTTGGTCGACCAGCGCCGCGCCAACGGGGAATCCCTGGTGCACCTGGCTTTCGGGGAGGCCCGGCTGCCCGTGCTGCCGGAACTGGCGCGGCAGCTCGCCGAGGGAGCCCGCCGGACCGCGTACGGACCGATCGCGGGCGGCGAGTCCGCCCGCGCCGCCGTGGCGGGCTACTTCAGCCGACGGCGGCTGCCCACGAGCGCGGACCAGGTCGTGCTCGCGCCGGGGAGCAAGGCGCTGCTGATGGCACTGCAACTCGCCGTGCCCGGCGACGTGGTGCTGCCGCGGCCCGCGTGGAACAGCTACGCCGCCCAGGCGGGGTACGCGGGCAAGCAGGTCATCGGGGTGCCGATCCCGGCCGCGTGCGGTGGTGTGCCGGACCCCGCAGCGCTGCGGCGCGCCGTCCGCGCGGCCAGGGCCCGTGGCCGTGATCCGCGGTTGCTGGTGCTCACCCTCCCGGACAACCCGACCGGCACGCTGGCGCCGCCCTCGCTGGTGCGCGAGGTGTGCGCCGTCGCGGCGGCCGAGGACCTGCTGATCGTGTCGGACGAGATCTACCGCGACCTCGTGCACGACCCCGTCGCGACGCCGTTCCTCAGCCCGGCCGAGGTCGCGCCGGAGCGGACCGTCGTGACGAGCGGCCTGTCGAAGTCGCTCGGCATCGGCGGCTGGCGCGTCGGGGTGGCCCGCTTCCCCGTGGGAGAACGCGGTCAGCGGCTCCGGGACGCCGTGGTGTCGGTGGCGAGCGAGGTCTGGTCGACCCTGGCCGGACCGATGCAGCACGTCGCCGAGTACGTCTACGCGGAGCCGCCCGAGATCCGCGACCGGCTCGCCGCCGGGGTCCGGCTGCACGGCGCGGTGGCCAGGGCGGTGCACGACGTCTTCACCCGGTCCGGCGCCACGTGCAGGCCGCCGACCGGCGGGTTCTACGTCTACCCCGACTTCGAGCCGGTGCGCGGGCGGCTGGCGGACCACGGCATCGCGGGCTCCGCCGAGCTGGGCCGACGGCTGCTGGACGACTCGGGCGTCGTCGTCCTGCCGGGGCACCTGCTCGGCGACGAGCCCCGCGGGCTCCGGTTCAAGGCCGCCACCAGCCTGCTCTACGGCGACGAGGACCAGCAGCGGCAAGCGCTGGCCGCCGACGACCCCGTCCGCCTGCCCCACGTCTCAGCCGTGCTGGCCCGGTTGGAGGAGGCCGTCACCCGTCTTCCCCCGACCCGGTCCTGAGGTCCGGCCCTCGCGGTCCGCGGGCGCCGGGACGTGCTCGGCGAGCCTGCTCAACCGCTGCTGGGTGGGCGTGCCGGGCACCGCGTGCAGCGAGCCCAGGCGCTGGGTCGACTGCGAGCTGACCATCAGCGCGCAGTCGAAGTCCAGGCGGCCCACCCGGTTGTCCAGCACGCTCATGCCCGGAGGGGAGAACCCGGCGACCCGGTGCTCGTCCCACATCCCCAGGAACTCCCCGCTCACCGCGCGCAGGTCCGCCACCAGCGCCGCCGCCGCGGCGTCGTGGCCGCGCTTGGCCACGATCATCCGCAGGTACGCGACGAAGTTGTGGCCGATGGCCTCCTGGCGCTCCGGCGGGTCCAGCACCGACCGGCGCCACCGGCCCCGGCCAAACCAGCACCAGAACAGGTTCCCCTCGCGCTCCGGCCTGCCCGCGACCCGCCCGAACAGCGTGGTGTGCAACGCGTTCTGCGCCGTGACGGTGCCCAGCTCGTCCGCGACGAACGCCGGGAACGTCGTCGTCACCGCCCGCATGACCGACAGCAGCCGGGGATCGGCGGCACCGCCCGGTTCGGCCACCGCGGGCTCGGCGTGCCCGGCCAGCAGGTACAGGTAGGCCCGCTCGTCCGGGTCCAGCCGCAGGGCCTGCGCCAGCCCGGCGAGGATGGCCGACGACGGCTGCGAGCCGCGCCCCTGCTCCAGCCGTTCGTAGTAGATCGTGGACATGTTCGCCAGGCGCGCCACCTCGTCCCGCCGCAGCCCCGGTGTGCGGCGCCGCCGACCGGCCTTCAGCCCCACCACGTCCGGTGACAGCGCGTCACGCCGCTGCCGCAGGAAATCGGCCAGCGCTTCCCGCGTGGTCGACTCGGCTTTCTCCCCCATCACCCGGTCCGCTCGTCACTGAGGTGAATGCCCAATTCAGCCAACCGGTACCCACAATCTGCGACTCGAACCCCGCGAATCGGCATTGCGCTGATCAAAATCCTGGTCCCGCGATACGCGGGCGTCAACCTCGCCACAGGGCGAATATTTGCCACCGCGGAACGGGAATGAACCGAGAGGATAATGACGACACCGGTCGGGCATCGGATCTTGGGGCGCCGTCGCCGCGGCGGACGCCGAATGGCCACGACGAGATCGCGCCAGGCCTCGCGGGAACGCGTCCCGCGAGGCCTGGCGCGCGAAGGACTACGGCTTGTCCGAGACCTTGATCCTGCCCTCGATGATCTGGGCCTTGTAACCCTCGAGGATGCCCTGCAACTCGGCGTCGATCTTGCCGCCGGACGTGGCGTAGCCGACGCCGTTCACCTTGAGGTCGAAGACCTTCGGCAGCGAGGCGAGGTCGTTCTTCGCCGCCGCGCGGAAGAAGTCGTACACCGCCACGTCGACGCGCTTGAGGCTCGACGCGACGATGACGTCCCTGGTGTCCGCGAGCGTCGGCTGGTTGTACTGGTCGGCGTCGCACCCGATCGCCAGCACACCGGCCTGCTTGACCGCGGAGAACACGCCGATGCCGGAGGCGCCCGCGGCCGGGTACACGACGTCCGCGCCCTGGTCGATCAGCCCCTTCGCGATCTCCTGGCCCTTGGCGGGGTCCTGGAAGCCGGTGAAGTCACCGGCCGGGGTGATGTACTTCTTGTCCACCTGGATCTTCGGCGCGGCGGTCTTGGCGCCCTGCACGTAGCCCGCCTCGAACTTCTGGATCAGCGGGATGTCGACGCCGCCGACGAAACCGACGTGGCACTTCTTGCTCTGGTACGCGGCCACGACCCCGGCCAGGAACGACCCCTCCTGCTCGGCGAAGACCAGCGGCGTGACGTTGGACGCGCCCTCGACGGCCGAGTCCACCAGGCCGAACTTGACGTTCGGGAACTCGGGCGCGACGACCTTCAGCGCCTCGGTGTAGGCGAAGCCGACACCGACGATCGGGTTGAAGCCCTCGGACGCGAGCCCGCGCAGGCGGGACTGCTTGAGCGACTCGTCCTCGTTCGGGGCCGCGGAGAGTTCGCGCGTGTTGTCCTTCGCGACCCCCATGTCCTTGATCGCCTGGTCGAACCCGGCGGCGGCGAGGTCGTTGAACGACGCGTCGCCGCGACCACCGATGTCGTAGGCCAGACCGATCTTCAGCGCGCTGCCGTCGACCTTCTCACCGTTGGCGGCGCTGGTGCCCGAGGTGGCGGGCGCGCTGGGCGGCGTCGAGAACTCGCACGCGGAACCAGCGGCCCCCGTCGACCCGGTGGCGCCGCCACCGGAGTCCTTCGCGCAGCCGCTCACCACCATCAGGCCGGTCAGCGCGACGGCGGCGACAGCGGTGCCACCCATACGACGGTGCACGGCTCGTCTCCTCCCTGCTCAGTGAGCAGACACGGCCCCTCACGGCGGTCCGGGGCGTCAGCGACGGACGGTACCTCCTCGACGTGACGGGCCCGGACGAGCGCTCAGCTACTGGGAACGGCGCCAGGCCGGTGTACGGGCACCTGAACGGGTGGAATAAGCCGAAAATCATTCGGAATATCCGCGAACGATCACGGTGAAATACCTGAAGGATAGGCTCTCCTAAATTGTCGCCGAATTGCGGGCACCCGAACCCGGTGGCATTGTTCGACCTACCGAACCTATTCCCACCACGGAAAAAGCAGGAGCGGACATGACCACCATCGAGAACCCGGCGATGCCCGCCGTCCACGAGTGCACCGTGAGCGGCTGCTCGTACAACCACGACGGCTGCCACGCCTTCGCGATCACCGTGCGGGGCGAGAACGGCGCGGCCGACTGCGGCACCTTCATCCCGCTGAACACCAAGGGAGGCCTGGACAAGGCCTTGGCGCAGGTGGGCGCGTGCTCGCGCACGGACTGCGTCCACAATGCCTCGCTGGAGTGCACCGCGAAGAGCATCCGCGTCGGCCAGGGCGAGGGCGACCACGTCGCGAACTGCCTGACCTACCAGCGGAACTGACCCGCGCCCACTTCCGTGCCGTCCGCCCGGAAT
>NZ_JANYMP010000005.1:410811-500867 GCF_025061645.1 Umezawaea endophytica
CCCCCGCCACCCCGCCGGGGCCGCCGCCCGGATGGGCGGACGGCACGGGTCGCGGTCACACCAGCGGGGCGAAGAAGAACGTGTCGCGGCGGGAGAAGCGGCCGTCGTCGGTGAACTCGAAGAAGTCCGAGAACCTCAGGCTGACCTCCTTGCCGTCGTGCAGGACGCCCGCGGCGGACGCCGGGTTCGGGCCGCACACCACCACCAGCGCCGACGTCGTCTTCGGCGACCGGGACGGCGTGCTGTTCGTCGCCGCCGACCGCGTCGAGGAGGTGCTGGCCACGGCGCACCGGATCCGCGAGGTCGAACGCGCGCAGGCCGACGGGATCAGGGCGGGTCGCACGCTCCGGGAGCAGACCGACTTCGACGGCTACCTCGCCCGGCGCGCCACCGACTCGTCCCACACCTTCCGGCGGCACCTCCGCGGTCTCGGCGGCGCCGTGGAGGAATAGCGATGGCTTATGACAAATCCCGGCCGGTCACGACGCGGAGGCCCGCCCCACCACTCGGGTGGGGCGGGCCTCCGCCCGTCCTCCGGTACCGCGCCGACCAGGACCAGGTCCCGAGCACGCGCCTGCTATCCCGCGGGTGGTTTCGGCATGGGAGCCGGTTCCGCGTCGCGCAGGCGGTCCTCGGTCCAGTAGTCCGGGTCGGTGTGCTGCGCGGGCCCGTCGGCCACCTCCGGGCCTGTGGGCGCGGCCGGACCGCCCGCGCCCCGGAGCCCGGCGACCGCGGAGGCGCCCAGCACGACGGCCACCGCGACCAGGGCCACCACGATCACCGTTCGCCTTCGGGTCATCTCGGATACCTCCCGCTTACGGCTGGTGGTCCTTCGCCGCGTTGTAGACGTCCAGGACGTGGCTGTCGTAATAGGGCCCGGAATTGTTCCCGTCGAGCAGCCCCTGCGTCGCGCTGATCACGTAACCGAGTCCGTTGGACTGGTATTCCTCCAGCCACGGTCCACCACTGGCGCCGCCACCGAAATCACAGCCGAGTCGATAGGCGTTGGCACTCGGCCACCGATCGGTCGTTCCCCAGCAGTACCACTGCACCTCGCCGCCGTCGCGGTTTCCCGGATAACCCGCGATGTGCACGAATCGGCTATAACCACCGTTGACCCGGAATCCGTGGCCGCCCGCCGCGTCGACGACCCGCTGGCCGGAACCGTTGGTGTTCGCCACGACGAACGCGAAGTCCCGCTGCCAGTCGTTCCTGACCGACCACCCGGTGGAGTAGTGGAACCAGTAGGCGGAGAACCGGCCCCGCGGCTCGGAGCCGTGGTCGTAGCCGGGGATGAAGATCCAGTTGAGCATGACCTGCCCGTTGCCGCCACCCACGACCGCGCAGTGACCCGCGGTGACGACCAGGCGCTTGGAACCGCTGTTCAGGGCGCTGCCGGAGCACGCGTACCGGCGGCTGTCCCTCGGGTCGACGAAGAAGATCTTGCCGTTGGTGTAGGAGAACCAGGCGTCCTGGGTCGACACGCCGTCCGACGGCGCCGACGGACCGGCGGCGGTCACGGCGTCCGCGACCGAAGTCGGTTTCTCCGCGTTCCCCTTGCCCGCGGGCGCGACTGCGGGAATGGCCGACGCGAGCCGCGCCGGTGTCCAGTACTCGGTGACGATCCGTTCGGCGTCCTCGGCCGAAACCTTCCGCTGCGCGCCCGCTCCCTCGTCCCACACGAGCGCGGACGAACCGACGATCGAATCGGTTTTCGTCGAGGGCTCGGCCGAGGCCGGAATGGTGACGAGCATTGACGCGATGAGCGCCAAGCCGGAAAAGACGCCCAGCACCGATCTTCGGGATCTCATCATTATTCCCCCACGGAATTGATTTCCCCCACCGGCGAAACCGCCAGCTTGCGCATCACCGTACCCAGATGATTTTGGTTGAACAACCGCCTATCGGCACAGCGGCGAAATTCCGCCTCGGGTGGGCGCCGGGTCCTCTCAGAGGCCCAGCGCGCCCACGAGCAGAGCGGCGACGGCGTCGCGGTGGGCGGGGGTGTCCCGCCACCGCAGTCGACGTCCGGCCTCCACGACGACGCCGAACCCGGCGTGGACCAGCACGCGGGCCTGGCGCGAGTCGAGTTCCGGACGGGCCAGCCGCAGTTGCTGCTCCCACACGGCGATGTGCTCGCGCTGCGCGATGACCACGGGTCGTTGCAGCGCGGACGGCAGGCCGCCCAGTTCGGAGTTCGCGACGCTCGTGAGCGCGGTGTGCTCGAAGCTGTACGCCACGAAGGTCGCCGTCAGCGCGACCACGGCGTCGTGCGGGTCCACCACGCCGCGGAGGTTCTGCTCCACCGCCTGGGCCAGGAGCGCCGCGGCCCGCAGGCAGGCGGCCGAGAGGATGTCGGCCTTGCCGGGGAAGTAGCGGTAGAGCGCGGACGGGACCATCCCCACGGCCTCGGCGATCCGGCCGTTCGTGACAGTGGCGAACCCGTCCCGCTCGAACAGCGGGATGGCGGCCGCGAGGATCTCCGAACGCCGGGTGCGCGGCGCGGGCGGGGTGGGCAGGTCGACGAGGTGCGCGCTCCCGGCGACCGCTGTCGGGTCGGTCGCGACCACGCGCGTGGCGGACGCGAGCAGCAGTTCCTCGACGCGGCGCACCGCGATCGAGGTGTGGTGCATCGTGATGGACCCGATGACGCCGAGGGCCGCCACGGCGCGCAGGTGCTCGTCCGGCAGCGGGTGCTCGTGCCGCACCACGTCGGTCACCCGTTCGACGACGTGCGCGAACTTGCCCCTGAGCACGGCTCGGTCCTCGCGGTTGAGGTACCGGGCCTCCCAGCGGTACAGGCCGCCCGACGCGCGGTGGGCGACCGTGACGCGGGTGATGACGGTGAGCACGTCCGCGAGGGCCGCGTCGGGGGGCACCTCGCCGAGCGCGGCGACGAGCCGGTCCGCCATGACGTTCGCGCACTCGGCGAACAGCGCGTACTTGTTGGGGAAGTGCCGGTACAGGGCCGCCGCGCTGATGCCCACACCCGCGGCGATCTCCTCCATGGACGCCGCGTGGTAGCCGCGCTCGCTGAACACCCGGCCCGCCGCGTCGACGATGAGCTGCTTGCGGTTGCGCGGTCGAACGTCCGCCGTGGACTCGGCGGTCACTGCGGTTCCCTGGCGGGCGTGAGGGGGCGCGGAGCCATGCGCGCCAGTCAACCACGAACCGGACCAGGTCTCCGGGACCAGCCCGGCGTGGGCCGTCCCACGGGTCGCGCCCGATCGGCCGGCACGTGATTATCGATTAACATAATCCTTCTCAAACGGTTGGTGGACAGGCATAATGACGCGGCGACCCCCACCTGTTCCAGCGCCGGAGGAGTGGCCATGTCGATCCCCGAGGTTCCCGCCTGGACCTTCCGGCACCACTGGATGGCGCACGCCGCCACCCACGCGGTGGTGCGACCGGACAAGGCCGCGCTGCGCTACCTCGGGGAGACCACCACCTGGGCGCAGCTCTCGCGGCGGTCGCTGCGGCTGGCCGCCGCGCTCGCGGACCGGGGCGTCGGCGAGGGCGACCGCGTGGCGTTGCTGACGCTGAACCACCCGTGGTTCGTGGAGAGCGTGTTCGCGGCGAACAGCCTGGGCGCGATGGCCGTCCCGCTCAGCTTCCGGCTCGCGCCGCTGGAACTCGACTACATCCTGGCCGACTGCTCGCCGTCGGCCGTCGTCGTCGACGCGAAGCTGCTGCCGCTGCTGAACTCGTCGCCGTCCGCCGCGTCGATCGGCACGGTGGTCGTCATCGGTTCGGCGGAGGAGGCCGCGGACCACGTGGCGTACGAGGAGTTCCTGTCCGCTCACGAGCCGGTGGAACTGCCCGACGTCAGCGAGGAGTCGACGGCGCTGATCATGTACACCTCGGGCACCACCGGCAGGCCGAAGGGAGTGGTGCTGTCCCACCGCAACCTCCAGTTGCAGGCGCTCACCTGCGTGCGGGCGATGAAGATGTTCGACGACTCCGACGTCGGCTTCCTGACCGCGCCGTTCTTCCACATCGCCGGCCTGGGCTCGATCGTGGCGAACTTCCTGGTCGGCAGCACGGTCGTGATCCACCCGCTGGGCGCGTTCGACCCCCGCGCGGTGCTCGACGCCTACGAGCGCGAGGGCGCGACCGTGGTGTTCAACGTCCCGCAGCAGTGGGACCTGCTCTGCGCCCAACCGGACATCGCCGAGCGCGACCTGAAGCTGCGGATCATCAGTTGGGGCGCCGCGCCCGCGAGCGGGACGACGTTGCGGGCCATGGCCGAGAAGTTCCCCGCCGCGCTGAACGTGGCCGTGTTCGGCCAGACCGAGACCTCGCCGATCACCTGCGTGCTCAGCGGCGAGGACTCGGCGCGCAAGCTCGGTTCCGTCGGCAGGCCGATCCCGACCCTCCAGTACCGCGTCGTGGACGAGTTCATGGACGACGTCGCCCCCGGCGAGGTGGGCGAGATCGTCTACCGCGGGCCGACCGTGACGCAGGGGTACTGGAAGAAGCCGCAGGAGACCGCGGAGGCGTTCGCAGGCGGCTGGTTCCACTCCGGCGACCTGGTGCGGCAGGACGACGAGGGCTTCGTCTGGGTGGTGGACCGCAAGAAGGACATGATCATCAGCGGCGGCGAGAACATCTACTGCGCCGAACTGGAGCACGTCATCGTCGAGCACCCGGCGGTGGTGGAGGTCGCCGTGATCGGCAGGGCCGACGAACGCTGGGGGCAGGTGCCGGTCGCGTTCGTCGGCGTCGCACCGGGAGCCGACCTGTCCCTGCCGGAGCTGACCGGCTTCCTCGACGGGAAACTCGCCTCCTTCAAGATGCCCAAGGACCTGGTCGTGCTCTCCGGGCTCCCCCGCAATGCGGGCGGGAAGGTGGTCAAGGGCTCGCTCCGCACCCTGGACGAGAAGAGGGCCCGCCCGGAGTGAGCTACAGGCCGAGGTCTCGGCCGACGATCTCCTTCATGATCTCCGTGGTGCCGCCGTAGATGGTGCTGACGCGCGAGTCGAGGTAGTCGTGGGCGATGCGGTACTCGGTCGTGTAGCCGTACCCGCCGTGCAGTTGCAGGCAGCGCCCGACGACGTCGACGTACTGCTCCGTGGTCCAGAACTTCGCGGCGGCGGCGTCCGCGGCGCTCAGCTCGCCGCGGACGTGCTTGGCGAGCAGGTCGTCGACGTAGCTCCGGCTCACCCGCACGGCGGTGACCATCTGGGCCATCTCGAAGCGCGTGTTCTGGAAGGACCCGATCGGCTGACCGAACGCCGTGCGCTGCTTGACGTAGTCCAGGGTGCGCTCCAGCACGCCCTCGGCCGACGCCACGGCGTTGGCGGCGATCGAGATCCGCTCCTGCGGCAGGTTGCGCACCAGGCCCAGGAAACCCGACCCCTCCTCGCCGAGCAGGTTGGCGGCGGGCACGCGGACGTCCTGGAAGAACAGTTCGCTGGTGTCCTGGGCGTGCAGGCCGATCTTCTCCAGGTTGCGCCCGCGCGCGAAGCCCGCGCGGTCGGCCTCGACGACCAGCAGGCTGATCCCGCGGTGCCGGTCGGGGCCGGTCCGGACGGCGGTGACGACGAGGTCGGCGTTCTGGCCGTTGGAGATGAAGACCTTGCTGCCGTTGACGACGTAGTCGTCGCCGTCGCGGACGGCGGTGGTGCTGATCCCGGCCAGGTCGCTGCCGGTTCCCGGTTCGGTCATCGCGACCGCGACGATGAGCTTCCCGGCGGCGATGCCCGGCAGCCAGCGGGCCTTCTGCTCGTCGTCGGTCAGGTCGGTGAAGTAGGGCACGACGATGTCGTTGGACAGCGCGACCCCGGCGAGCCCGTCCGACACCGGGTAGCGCGAGAACTCCTCGCCGATCACCGCGTTGAAGCGGTAGTCGGTGACGCCAGCGCCGCCGTACTCCTCGGGGATGGTGAAGCCCAGGATGCCCGCCTTGGCCGCCTCCTCGAAGAGTTCGCGGTCGACCTTGCCCTCCGCCCGCCACCGCTCGGCGTGGGGCGCGGCGTGCTTGTCGACGAACGCGCGGACCGTGTCCCGCAGCAGCTCGTGGTCGTCGTCGTAGAGCGACCGCTCGGTGGGAATGACACTGGTCATCCGGACTCCATTCCAGAACTCTCGGGCTGGGGGTTCAGCGGGACGGCAGCAGCACCGGCTTCAGCGCCACACCCGCGCGCTGGTCGGCGACGGCCTGGTCGAACCGGTCCAGCGGGTAGGTCGTCACCAGGTGGTCGAGGGGCAGGCGCCCCCGCCGGTGCCGCCGGACCAGTTCGGGCACGAGGACCGACGGGTCGGCGTCGCCTTCGACGCAGCCGCGCACCTGGAGCCCGCGCAGCACCAGGGACCGCACGTCGAGGGCGACCCGCTCGGGTCCGAGCCCGATCAGGACCAGGACACCGCGCGGGCTCAGCAGGTCGAGCGCGCGGGAGATCGACTCGGGACGCCCGGTGGTGTCGAGGGCGTGGGTGAACGCCGGGAGCGGGTCGTCCAGCGCGGCGACAGCGGTGGCCCCGAACCGGACGGCGAGTTCGCGGCGGGCCGCGACGGGCTCCACCACGACGACCTCGACGCCCTCGGACAGGGCGGTCAGCACGGCCGCCGCGCCCACGCCACCGCAGCCGACCACCAGCAGCCGGTCGCCCGGCGCGGGGCGCAGCGCGTTGAGCACCGCGCCCGCGCCGGTCAGGAACCCGCACCCCAGCGGCGCGACGACCTCCGGCGGCACGTCGCCGACCCGGACGCAGGACCGGGCGTCGACCACCGCCGCCGCGGCGAACGACGACTGCCCGAAGAACGCGCCGAACACCGGCTCGCCACCGACCCGGATCGTCGGCGAACCGTCCGGCCGCCGCCCGGAGCTGTTCAGCGCGGTCGCCGAGGCGCAGTACGCGGGCAGGCCCGCCCGGCACCGCCCGCAGCCGCCGCAGGACGCGAAGGAGAGCACCACCCGGTCTCCCACGGCCAGGGTGTCGACGGCCTCGCCCAGCCGCTCGACGACGCCGCACCCCTCGTGGCCGAGCACCGCGGGCCGGTCCCCGAGCGCCCGCCGGGTGAGGAGGTCGGTGTGGCACACGCCGACCGCCTCGATCCGGACGATCACCTCGGTCGGGCGCGGACCGTCCAGTTCGGCCTCGACGACCTCGCTGGGCGCGGAGCCGCGCGAGAGCAGCACCGACGTCCTCACTCGCGTTCCAGGCCGAAGTAGAACAGGCCGCCGTTCCCCAGCACGAGGCCCGGCTTGCCGTTCATCACGCCCATCAGGGTGGTGTCGTCCACCCGCTTGAAGTGGTCGAGGACCGCCATCCCGTCGTACACCATCGTGGCGGTGACCTCACCGCGGAACTCGACGTTCCACAGGCTGGCCTCGCCCTTGCCCGCGGCGGTGTCGGAGTGGAGGGTGCCGTCCGCGGCCCGGCAGATCAGCGGTTGGGCGTCGTCCAGCGCGGTGAACCTCTTGCCGTGCCACCGGCTGCTGGTCAGCATCCTCTCGACGTGGTGACCGGTCGGGAAGGCGAAACCCTTCCAGGAGCCGAGGATCGACGACGCGTCGACGACGTCGAGGTCCGCCCACAGGTCGTCGAGCAGGCGCGGGTCGATCGGGCCCGGCTCCTCCCGCAGCGCCCGCCACCGCCCCGGCACGTCGTCGTTCACCGCACGCCCAAGCGGCGCAGCAGGGCGAGCTGCTGGTTGGTGCGGCGGACGAAACCGCCCGCGGACGACTTCGGCGACGGGCCGAGCGGCAGGAGCCGCTGGGCCGCGATCGTCTGGCTGTCGGTGTACTTGCGGATCCCCTCGGCCCCGTGGCGCCTGCCGAGCCCGCTGTCGCCCATTCCGCCCATGCCCGCCTCGACGCTGCCCGCCGCGGCCGCCGCGCCGTCGTTGATGTTGACCGAGCCGGAGCGGATCCGCCCGGCCAACCGGTGCGCCTCGCGGCTGTCGCGCGACCAGATCGACGCCGACAGGCCGTAGGTCCCGAGGTTCGCCAGCGCGACCGGATCGCCGTCGGCGGCGTAGGGGTACAGCGAGATCACCGGACCGAACGTCTCCTCCGCGAAGACGGCCATGTCGGGCGTGACGCCTTCGAGGATCGTCGGCTCGTAGAACAGCGGGCCGACGTCGGGACGGGCTCGACCGCCCACGACCACCCTCGCCCCCTTGCCCACCGCGTCGTCGACGTGCGCCTCGACGGCCGCGAGCTGAGCGGGCGAGACCAACGACCCGATGTCCGACGAGTAGTCGTAGGTCCGCCCGAGCCGCAGCGCCCTCGTCACCCGCACGAGTTCGTCGCGGAACGCGTCGTGGACGCGCTCGTGCACGTAGACGCGCTCGACGTGCACGCACATCTGCCCGGTGTTGGCGAAGGCGGCCACCGCCGTGCCCGCCGCGGCGGCGGTGACGTCGGCGTCCTCGCGCACGATGAGCGGGTTCTTGCCGCCGAGTTCGAGCGACGCCCCGACGAGTCGGCGCGCGGCGCGCTCGGCCACCGTGCGGCCGGTGGCGGTCGACCCGGTGAAGCACACGAAGTCGACCGCGTCGACCACGGCGGTCCCGACCACGGACCCCGAGCCGGTCACGACCCGCCACAGGTCGTCCGGCAGGCCCGCCTCGGCCATCAGGTCCCTGGCCCACAACAGGGTCAGCGCGGTCTGGGAGTCCGCTTTGGACACGACGGCGTTGCCCGCCAGCAGCGCGGGCAGCACGTCCCCGACCCCGAGGTAGAGCGGGTAGTTCCACGGTGAGATGACGCCGACGACACCCTTCGGCACCCGCACCTCCCGGACCTTCGTCAGGCCGGGCACCATCCCGCGCACCCGGCGCGGCGCCAGGTAGTGCCGGGCGCGGCGCGCGTAGTGCCGGGCGATGGCCGCGACCTGCGCCACCTCCTGCCACGCGTGGTACCGCGCCTTGCCCGTCTCCCACTGGATCAGGTCGAGCACCTGCTCCTGCCGCCGCAGCAGCAGGTCGTGGAAGGCGAGCGCGATCTCCCGACGGTGCGCGGCCGACGTCGTCGCCCACGCCCGCTGGGCTTCCCGCGCGCCCGCGACGGCGGACGCGACGTCCTCCGGGGCGCACGCGGGGACGGTCGCCGTCGGCGACAGGTCGAAGGGCGCGAAGGCGGTCACCGGCTCCGGCTCGGCGGCCCCGTGCCGCGCCACCCACCGGCACCAGCGTGCGACCACCTCGTCGGTCACCCACGCGGGACGGGAACCCGCCGCCGTGAGCTGTTCCCTGGTCATGCGGACTCCTCTGGAGTAGCGGACCGGTCCAGGGTGGCCGCGACGCACTTGCCGACGGGCCTCCTGCTTCGATATGTTAACGGGGAGTCTCGTCAGGGATCAAGGGTCACGGCGGGCTTTACCACCGCTGTGTAGTGCATATACCTACCATGGAAGCTAGGTATGTAAATGAGCGATCTCAGCCGGAGGAACTTACTTTCACTCGGCGTCGCGCTGGGTCTCGTCGGCGTGACGGGCGTGGCACCGGCCCTGGCGGCCCCGGCGGGGGCCGATCCGTGGTGGGCCTGGGACGACGAGCTGGACCAGGTGATGGCGACGCTCCTCGACACCGGCCAGGTCCCGGCGGTCAACACAGCGCTGCGGCCGTGGGTGAACAACAACCACGCCCTGCCCACCGGTCTGCCGACCGCGCTGGCCACCCACCTCCAGCACGCCAACGCCCTGCCCGCCTGGGCCGACCGCGCCAAGCTGCGCCTCGCCGCCGACTTCAACCGGCGCAAGGACACCTACCTGTTCATGCTGTACGGCCTCGGCAGCGGCATCATGAGCACGGTGATCCCGCGCGAGGCCAAGTCGGTGTACTGGTCCGCCGGCGGCGCCGACATGCAGGACCGCGCGGCCAAGACGTTCACCTTCGGCTACGACCTGAGCGAGCTGAACGCCTTCGAGCCGGGCGGCCAGTTCGTGGTCACGGCCAACAAGACGCGCCTGGTGCACGCCGCCGTGCGCCACCTGCTCCCCCAGTCGCCGCACTGGTCGGCCGTCGCGGACGAGCAGAACGGGATCCCGATCAGCAACGGCGACATCCTGGTCACCTTCCACAGCCTCGGCACCTTCGTGCACCGGAAGCTGGTCGAGTGGCGCGTCCCGATGACGGCCGCGGAGGAGGACGCCTTCCTGCACATGTGGAAGGTCGCCATCCACCTGCTCGGCGTCCGGGACGAGTTCATCCCCCAGACGTGGGCCGCCGCGGACGCCCAGGCGGCGCGGGTGCTCACCCCGATCCTCGCCCCCTCCTTCGAGGGCAGGGAGTTGGCGGAGGACCTGCTCGGGCTCACCGCGCAGATCGACCTGGGCGTCACGCGAGGGTTCCTCAACGAGTTCGTGCGCTACGTGCTCAGCGACGCGATCGGCGACTGGCTCGGACTACGCCGCGACCTCGCGGCGGCGGCGCTCGTCCGCACCGGCTGGCCCGCCTACATCGCGTTCCGGGAAGGCCTGCTGCCCGTCATGCCCGTGGGGTTCTACATGTTCGACCAGTTCATCCGCGCGCTGGCGATGCTGTTCCTCAACAACGCCTCCTCGCCGACGACGACCGTCATCACGATCCCCACGGGCAACCGGCCCGGAGCCTGAGCCGGGCACCCGCGTCAGGAGCGCGGGCGGGGGCGGATCAGACCGGTGCGCGCCGCGCGGCGCAGGAACAGGGTGGTGGGCACGAGGCAGACCAGCAGGGCGATCAGGCTCGCCTCCGGGCCGAACGTGCCGCCGGTGAGCACCGACGGACCGGCCAGGGTGGTGTGCAGCAACCCGTTCGGCACGTCGTCCGACCCGGACACCGCGATGCCGAAGACACCCGCGTGGGTGAAGTTCCAGGCGAAGTGCAGGCCGATCGGGAACCACAGCGACCGGGTCGCGGTGTACGCCGCGGCCAGCATCGTGCCGCCGGTGAGCCCGATCGCCAGCGCGCCCCACGGCGTCGCGTTCACGTTGACCAGGTGCGTCGCGCCGAACAGCAACGAGGACACCACCAGCGAGATCACCGTCCCCGCCCGCTCCTCCAGGATGCGGAACAGCACCCCGCGGAACAGCACCTCCTCCATGACCGCGACGCTCGCCATCATCCCGGCCAGGCCGAGGAACCCGGCGAACGAGCCCCACGACATGCCGCCCCACCCGCCGAACGCCAGGATCACCAGCAGCATCGCGCAGAACAGCCCGAACCCGAGCAGCACACCCTTCCGCAACCCGGACCACCGGCCCTCCGGCGCCAGTTCGGGCACGTCGTCCCGGACCTCGACGACCTGGGACAACCGGCGGTAGCAGACGATCCCGGCCACGGCGAGCCCGATCCCGATCGGCAGCGCGAGGAGGGGGACGGGTGCGACGAGGGTGTCGATGCCGACGACGGCCAGCATGACGACGAACAACGAGGCGAAGAGGACCGGGAACCTGAACCGGCGCAACCGCCGCCTGGTCTCGGGCAGTTCGGCGGGTGAACGGCTGTCGTCCGGGGAAACACTGCGTTCCATGACTCCGACTTCCTAGGCTGCCAGCAGGGGTTTTCCTTGCACGGCAAAGGCTAGGGAGCAATCGGCCCGGTGGAATCCCGCCGGAGCGGACACTTGCGGGTAGCTCGCTCGGGGGACGAGGGGCCTGCCGGACCGGCCACCGCCCGCGCCCGCCGTCGCGCCGGAAGCCGTGTCGGCCCCGGAGAACCGGCCGAGTCGGACACCGGTTCCGCGAGCCCGGTCACCGGACCTACCGGCCGCCCGGTTCCGCGAACCCGGCCACCGGACTACCGGCGGCCCGGTTCCGCGAACCCGATCACCGGACCTACCGGCCGCCCGGTTCCGCGGGCGGGCGGTACGGGGCACCTCGTGGCCCCCGCCGGTGGTCAGGTGGGGCGCGCGGCCGTCGCTCGACGGCGGGTTCGCGGGGCCGGGTCTGTTCCGCTTCGCCGGGCCTTGGGTGCTTTCCCCGGCGGGGGCATGAGCGTGGCGAGGCGGGCGACCGCGGCGTCGGCCATCGTCGTCAGGTCGGCGTCGTCGGTCTCCAGCCACTGCCGGTAGGCCGTGCGGAACACCTCGATCCCCACGCCTGCCGCGAGGCCGGCGACGTCCGCGTCCACCCCGCACCGCCGGAGCGCCTCGCCGACCCCGTCGGCCATCTGCCGCTGCTTGATCAGATCGCGCTCCAGCAGTCCGGGGTTCGCGGTGATCAGCTCGTCCCGCCTGCGCTGGGATTCCCGCGGCCCCAGGCCCTCCCAGTCGAACCCGGCCAGCGTCCGCACCACCGACCGGAGCGGCTCCGCCACGTCGGTCTCCTGGAGGACCGCCCGCACAAGCGCCTCGGCCAGCGCGTCCGCGTCGGCGAACAGCACCCCTTCCTTGTCCGGGAAGTACCGGAAGAAGGTCCGCGTGGTGACACCGGCCCGTTTCGCGATCTGCACGGCGCTCGTGTCCTCGAAGCCCTGCTCTTCGAACAACTCCATGGCAGCCCGCTTCAGCCGCTCTTCGCTGCCGTGCTCCCACCGAGGCATGGCGTCATCGTACCCACGTGATGACACGCCGCGACAACACGGAAGCCGACGGCCCGAGGCCGTGAGTGTCCGATGTCTCACCGCGACATCAACGCCGACCTGATGTCGCGGCGAGACATCAGTGCTAGCGTTGATGTCACGCCGCGACAACACCGATCGCGCACCCGCTCCGGAAGAGGACCGAGACATGACCCTGTTGACCCTCGAAGACCGCTACGAGATCACCGAAACCCTGTCCCTGATCGGCCACCTCTTCGACAGCGGCGAGCTGGACCGACTGGAGGACGGCTTCACCCCGGACGCCGTCTACGACCTCACCGACGCCGGAGTGGGCGCGTTCGAGGGGATCGAGGCGATGCGCCAGGGCGCGCTGCGGCTCGGCGCGCACAACCCCGTCGCCCACCACCTGACCAACGTCGTCATCACCGTCGAGGACGACATCGTGATCGCGCGGTCCAAGGGCTTCATCCTGATGGCGGGCGGGAAGGTCCAGAGCCTCACGCACCACGACGTCGTGCGCCGCCACGACGGCCGCTGGCGCGTGAGCCGCCGGGTCATCAAGGCGCAGGACACCCCGATGAGCGGCAACTTCCCCGCCGTGGAAGCGGCGGCGCGAGGGTGATGGTCCGCCGTGAGCGACCGCGGGGGGTCGCTCACGGCGCTGGGCCGTCGTCAGTCGGGCGGGGAGTTCAGCCGCAGGCGTCCCGCCGCGACGCCTGCGGCGGTCAGTCCGGCCGCGGTCAGGACGAGCACGCCGGAGGCGCCGGTGCCCGCGGCCAGCAGGCCCGCGACGCTGGGGATGACGACCTGGCCCAGGCGGTTGCCGGTCAGCCGCAACGACATCGCCCTGCCCCGCAGCCCTGCCGGGGTCGACTCCGCCAGCCAGGACATCGTCAACGGCTGGCCAACGCCGAGCCCAAGGCCGATCGCCAGGACGACCAGCGCCAGCAGCCACACCGGCATGGGGACGGCCGCCGCGACCAGACCGGCGGCGGACAGGGCGATGCTGCCCACCAGCAGCGCGCGGCGACCCAGCCACGCGGCCAACCGTCCGAGGAACAGGCGTGACCCCATCGACGCCACGGCGCGCAGGGTCAGCAGCACACCGACGACACCGGAGGCGATCCCGCGTTCCGCGCCGAGCGCGGGCAGGTACACCAGGGTGATGTCCACGGCCGCGATCACCACGCAGCTCACCGTGAGCGCGCGGAGCAGACCGGGGCGGCGCACCAGGTCGCGCAGCCCGGCGGGCTCACCGTCCACAGTGGCCGGACGTCGCACGGCGGGCGGGCGCAGCGCGACCGTGACGCCCAGCAGCACGACGGTGATCGCGACCGTCACGCCGAAGATCGTGTCGGTGTAGGGAATCGTCCGGGCGCCGCCGAACAGCAGGATCAGGCCCGGCCCCAGGGCTTGGCCGAGTGACGCGGCGAACGTGTAGTAGCCGAACGCGGCGTCGTAGCGGTGGGGCGCGGTCACGTTCGCGACCAGCGCCTGCTGCGCGACCACGGAGCACAGGTGGCCGGTGCCCAGCAGCACGCTGCCGACCAGCAGGCCCACCACGCCGTCACCGATCAGCACGAACACCCCGGCCGACGCGCACAGGAGCAGCGCGCCCGCGAGCAGCACCCGACGCTCCCCGAGCCGGTCGACCGCCTGGCCGGACGGGATGGCCAGCAGCAGCGGGGCCACCGCGAACGCCGCCGACAGCACACCCAGCCACGCCGACGGCACGTCCAGTTCCAGCGCGCGGTAGGTCGAGGTGGGGCGCAGCACGAACGTCACGAGCTGGACGAGCACGGTGTGCGCGAGCAGCAGGACCAGCATCCCGCGCCCGCCGACGACGCCGTTCAGGGCAGTGCGCGAGGTGTCGCGACCGGGCTGACGCCCAGGCGTGACGCGGCCTTCGCCCCGAGGCTGGTGGAGACGTGCTGGTGCATCACGGCCGCCGCCGCGTCGGAGTCGCCCGCCACGACGTGCTCCACCAACAGGTGGTGCTCGGCGGTCGTCCGGTCCCGTTCCTCGTCACCGCGCACGACCTCCAGCGCGAGCCTGCGGTAGCGGTCCGCCTTGTCCCACAGGCCGTCCAGGGTCGCGATCAGCAGGTCGTTGTGCGACGCCCGGTACAGCGCGGAGTGGAACCGCCGGTGCGCGATCAGGTCGTCGACGCCGGGGTCGCTCGGCAGCGGTTCGAGGCCTTGGACCGCCGCGCGGATCTCCTGGATGTCGGACTTGGTGCGGCGCTGCGCGGCGAGCGCGACCGCCAGCGGGTCCAACGACCGGCGCAGCTCCAGCAGGTCCCGCGCTTCCTCCGCGGTCAGCTCGGTGACCCGCGCGTCCCGATGCGCGTCCAACTCCACCAGGCCCTCGGACTTCAGCCGCCGCAACGCCTCCCGCAGCGGGGTGGTGCTGATCCCGATGGTGCGCGCCAGCGTCGCCTGGTTGAGCACCTCCCCCGGCCCGAACTCGCCGGACAGGATCTTCTCGCGCAGGGTCGTGTACGCGAAGTCGCTCTTCGTTATGAAGGGTTCGGCGGGCTCCGCCATCACAGGGCCTCCTCGGTGCTCGGTTATAACCTACACCGGACGTGCGTACCAGTTCGTGAGCACAACCAGCTAGCTGGATCACAGTGCGCTGAGCAGAGGTTATAAGCTATATCCGCCCCGTGACACCCGTGGCACGGGCGGTTGGCCCACGGACCCGCCGGATGCCGGCATCGTGGAGCCGTGAGCGACAAGGGACGCGCGTTGGTGCTGGGTGGCGGCGGCGTCACCGGGATCGCCTGGGAGATCGGCCTGGTGCTCGGGTTGGCCGAGGCGGGTGTGGACCTGACCGGGGCCGACCTGCTGATCGGGACGTCGGCGGGCTCCGTCGTCGCGGCCCGGCTCGCGGACGGCACGCCGCTGGAGGAGCTGTACGCGGGCCAGTCGCACCCGCCGCGGGACGAGATCTCGGCCCGGCTGACCACCGGCATGATGCTGCGCTACGTCACGGCCTACGCGCTTCCGGGGACCGGGCAGCGCAAGCGCGCCCGCCTCGGCCGGGCGGCGCTGCGCGCGCGGACGGTGTCCGAGGCCGAGCGGCGCACGGTGTTCGAAGGCAGGCTCGCCCAGCGCGACTGGCCGGAGCGCGCGCTGCGCGTCACGGCGGTGAACGCCGAGGACGGCTCGTTCGCGGTGTTCGACCGGGACAGCGGGGCGCCGTTCCTCGACGCCGTCGCCGCGAGTTGCGCCGTACCGCTGGTGTGGCCGCCGGTCACCATCGACGGCCACCGCTACATGGACGGCGGGATGCGCTCCGTCGCCAACGTCGACCTGGCCGCGGGCTACGGGCGCGTCGTCGTCCTCGCCCCGATCACCAGGGCACTGACCCGCGCGGGCCGCCCGGACGTCCAACTCGCCGCGCTGGACGCCAGGTCGATCCTGCTGAGCCCGGACGCCGCGGCGCTGAAGGCCATCGGCGGCAACGTCCTCGACCCCGCCCGACGAGCGCCCGCGGCCGAAGCGGGCCGGACGCAGGCGGCCTCGGTCGCGGACGCCGTGCGGGAGGTGTGGGCGTGACGGCCGTCAGCAGGTGACGACGACCTTCCCGCGCACGTGGCCCCCGTCGCTGCGGACGTGGGCGGCCGGGAGGTCCGCGAACGGGAAGACCCGGTCGACCACCGTCCGGAACCCGCCCGCCGCCGCCAACGCGACGACGGGCGCGAACGGCTCGGCGGTGGGCGCGGCGGGTCCGGTCGAGGTCAGGACGCCGAGCGCCGCGGCGGCGAAGTCGGCGATGGTCAGGACGCGGCGCGGGTCGCCGGTCAGCTCGACGGCCGTGGCCGCGAAGCCGTGGCCGGTCACGTCGAAGACGGCGTCGACCGCGCCGTGGTCCCGGATCCTGGCCGCGACTCCGGGGCCGTAGGCGACGGGGGTGGCTCCGAGCGCGGTCAGGTGCTCGTGGTTGGGCTCGGACGCCGTCCCGATGACCGTGGCGCCCTGCCGGACGAGCAGTTGCACGGCGGTGCCGCCCACCGCGCCCGCGGCCCCGTTGACCACGACGGTCCAGCCTGCCCGGACGCCGAGCGCCCGGATGCCACGCACGGCGGTCTCGACGGCGACGGGGAGCGTGACCGCGTCGGCGAACGCCAGCGCGTCCGGCAGGACCGCGAGCGCCCCGGTGCGGGCGACGGCGTGCTCGGCGTACGTGCCGGAGTCGGCGAACCCCACCACGCGGTCCCCGACCGAGAACCCGGCCGCGCCGTCGCCCAGTGCGACGACGGTGCCCGCGAACTCCTTGCCCAGCACGGCGGGCAGCGGTGTCGGGAACTCCCGCTCCAGCCACCCGGCGCGGATCTTGCACTCCAGGCCGTTGATCCCGATGGCGGCGGTGCGGACGAGGACCTGGCCCGGTCCCGCCTCGGGGGTCGCGATGTCGACGGGCGTGAAGCCGTCGGGGCCGCCGAAGGCGGTGAGCGCCCACGCCTTCACCGGGCCTCCCCGGCGACCTGGAGGAGCGGCCGGTCGGCAGGCAGGACGAGGTGTTCGGTCGGCTCGGCGGCGACGCTGGTGTGCGCCACCCCCAGCGGGATCCGGACGAGGTCGCCCGGCCCGCGCTGCGACACCAGCGTGCGCCTGCCACCGATCTGGTACTGGACCTCGTCGGCGTCCAGGGTGCGCGTGAACGGCGGACCGCTCGGGTGCGGCGGGGAGAGCAGCAGTCGTTCGTCCCGTTCCAGGACGCGCAGCGGCTCCTCCGAGCCGATCAGCGCGAGTTCTTCGATGACGGTTCCCATGCGACGAGCGTCGGGGCCCACCCGCCTGCGGAGGACGTCGGAGCGCGTTCAGCGCGGGAATCCGACATGATCGACGCCATGGTGCGGGAATCCGTCGTGCTGGACGACGTCGACCGAGGGGTGCTGACCGCGCTGGCGGTCGACGGGCGGGCGTCGTTCGCGCGCGTCGGCGAGGTGCTCGGCGTCTCGGACCGCACGGTCGCGCGGCGCTACGCCCGGCTGTGCGAGGCGAACCTGGTGCGGCTCGTCGGGGACGTCGACGCGCGGCGGCTCGGCGGCGCCGAGTGGATCGTCCGGGTGCGGTGCGAGCAGGGCTCGGCGGCGCAGGTCGCGGAAGCGCTGGCCCGCCGCGACGACACCCGCTGGGTGAACCTGCTCTCCGGCGGCACGGAGATCAGCGCGAGCCTGCGGTCCTGGTCGGCGACCGAGCGCGACGAGTTGATCCTGCACCGGCTCCAGCGCACGGCGCCGGTCGTGGCCGTGACCGCGCACAGCGTCCTGCACGTCTTCGGCGGCGGCAGGCAGGGGCTCGACGGTCCGGGTTCCCTCACCCCGGACCAGGTCGCGGCCCTGCGCCCGGTGCACGTGGGTGACCAGGCGACCGATCTCGCCGACACCGACCGCCCCCTGCTGCGGGCGCTCGCGCTGGACGGCCGCGCCACCTACCCGGTCCTGGCCGCCGCGACCGGGTGGTCGCAGTCGCGGGTGGCCCGGCGGATCGACGCGCTGCGCGCCGCCGGGCTGCTGTCCTTCGACGTGGACGTCGACACCGAACTCCTCGGCTACCGCGCGGAAGCCCGCCTGTGGGCGTCGGTGCCGCCCGCCCACCTCGCCGAGACCGGCGCCACGATCGCCGCGCACCCCGAGGTCGCCTTCTGCGCGGCGACGACCGGCCCCACCAACCTGCTGATCTCGACCGTGTGCCGCGACAGCGCGGACCTCTACCGCTACCTCACCGACCGGCTCGGCGGCCTGCCGCACGTCAACGCCGTCGAGACCGCGCCGGTCATCCGCACGGTCAAGCGCGTGGGCTCACCCCTCAGGACCACGCGGGCCCGGTGACCGCGGGGGTGCCTACGCGGCGGCACCACGGCGGAAGTAGGCACTTCGTGCCGACGCGGCTGGGCCCGGAACGGGGTCAGGATCGAGCCAGGACCGCATCCCCGTGCCCTTCTCGGCCCGGACGTGACGGCGGTTCCTTCCGATCGGTCCCGCGCAGAAACTTTGGGAGCAACGCATGTCCAGTGCAGTCATGTCACGGGCTGTCCGCACGCGCTGGTGGTGGTTCCTGTGGGGGCTCCTCGCCGTGCTCGCGCTCGCCACCGCGGGCGTCTTCGTGCCGCCCTACCTGGTCGGCGGCACCACCGTGCCGAACCTCGACCGGATCACGCCGGGGTACTACACGAGCCTGGTGATGCACGCCGTGCCCGCGGGCCTCGCGCTGGTGATCGGCCCGTTCCAGTTCGTGCCGAAGCTGCGGGCCCGCTTCCCGAGGGCGCACCGGGTGATGGGCCGGGTCTACCTGGTCTCGGTCGTCGTCGCCGCGCTGGTCGCGGTGTACTCGTCCGTGGTCACCAAGAGCGGTTTCCCCTTGCAGGTGGCCTTCTTCGTGCTGATCGTCGCGTGGCTGTACACCGCCGCGAAGGCCTACCGCGCGATCCGGCGGCGTGAGGTGCGGCTGCACCGGATCTGGATGGTCCGCAACTACGCGCTCACGTTCGCCGCGGTGACCCTGCGGCTCTACCAGTTGCCGCTCATCGCGCTGATGAACTCGGTGACCTGGCTGGAGTACAAGGACGTCTACACCGTGAGCGCGTGGATGTCCTTGCTGGGCAACGTGCTCGTCGCCGAGTACTTCATCATCCAGCGCACCCTCGCGCCGCTGGTGCGGCGCGAGGCCGTGACGGCGAACCCCGGCTGACCCCGTCACCCCTAGGATGCGCGGCATGACCAGCCGCGAACCCGACCTGCCGCTGGTCGGCAGGCACGGCGAGAAGCGTCGGGTCGAGGACCTGGTCGCCGTCGCGCGGGCGGGCCGGGGTGGTGCGCTGGTGCTCGGCGGCGAGGCGGGCCTGGGCAAGAGCGCGTTGCTGGAGCACGCGGTCCGAACGGCGTCCGGCTTCCGGGTGCTCCGGGTCTCCGGTGCCGAGTTCGAGCAGGAGCTGCCGTACTCCGCCCTGCACCAGTTGTGCGCACCGGTCCTCGACCACCTCACCGCGCTGCCGGACCCGCGTCGCGACGCGGTGCGGATCGCGTTCGGACTGGTCGACGGAACGCCGCAGCCCTTCCAGGTCGGTCTGGCGGTACTGGAGCTCGTCACGGCGGTGAGCGGCGAACGGCCGGTGCTGTGCGTGGTCGACGACGCACAGTGGCTGGACGCGGCGTCGTCGCGGGCGATGGCCTTCCTCGCCCGCCGCGTCGGGTCCGACCCGGTCGCCGTCGTGTTCGCCCACCGCTCTCCATCCTCTGTGGACGGTCTGACCGAGCTGCCGCCGCTGGCCGTCGGCCGGTTGAGCGACCACGAGGCCAGGACCCTGCTGGCCGCGCGGAACCCGTTCCCGCTCGACGACCGGGTCCGCGACCGGCTCGTCGCCGAGGCGAACGGCAATCCGCTGGCGCTGCTGGAACTGCCGCGGGCAGGCGGCTTCACCCCGCCCGCGGCGGCGTCGGTGCCGTCCCGGATCGAGGACGGCTTCCGCGCGCGGCTGGCCGGTCTGGGACCTGACGCGCTGCTGTTGCTGACCGCGGCCAGCGCCGATCCCACGGGCGATCCCGGCCTGCTGTGGCCCGCCGCCGGCGCGCTGGGCATCGACGTGCCGACGGCGGGCGCGGACGCCGTCGCCACCGGACTGGTCGAGTTCTCGGTGCGCGTCAGCTTCTGCCACCCGCTGGCGCGCTCGGCGGTCTACCGCGCCGCGGAGGACGGCGCGCGTCGCGCGGTGCACGGCGCGCTGGCCGAGGCGACCGACCCGCTCACGGCCCCGGACCGGCGGGCGTGGCACCGCGCACAGGCGGTCGCGGGCCCGGACGAGGACGTCGCGGTCGACCTGGAGCGCTGCGCGGCACGGGCCCGGTCACGCGGGGGCGTCGCGGCGGCGGCCGCGTTCCTCGAACGGTCGGTCGCGCTGTCGCTGGACGCCGAACGCCGGGTGGAGCGGACGCTGGCCGCGGCGGAGGCCTGCGTCGAGGCTGGCGCGGGCGACCGGGCGGCGAACCTCCTCGCGACCCTCGACACCGCCGGGCTGGACGACGTCCGACGGGCCCGCGTCGACCTGCTGCGGGGCCGGATCGCCTTCACCCGCCCCGGAGACGGCGGCGGTCCGGCGCTGGCGGTGAGCGCGGCGCGGCGACTGTCCGAACCGGACCCCGACCGAGCGAGGGACTGCTTCCTGGAAGCACTCGAGATGAGCCTGGCCGTCGGTCGCGCAGGCGGTGTCGTCGACGAGGTCCTCACCGCGGCACGGGCCTCGGCGCCCGCGCCGAGTTCCCCGGACGTCCTCGAAGCGCTGATCACCCTGGCGGAGCGGGGTTACCGCGCCGCGCTCCCGCTGCTCCGCGACGCGCTGCGCACCGAGGGCGGTCCTCTGTGGAGCAGGCGTCCGGCGCTGGCGTCGATGATCAGCGTCGAGTTGTGGGACGTCGACGCCCACGCCGCCATCGCCGAGTGGCTGGTGAAAGCTGGTCGGGAGTCAGGATCGCCGCTGCTGCTGAGGCTCGCCTTCGCGCAGCGGGCCACCGCCGCCGTCCTGGCCGGTGACCTCGGGGCGGCGCTCGCCGCGGTCGCCGAGGAGGAGGCGGTGGCCGACGCGGCGGGCGAAACCCCGCTGGTGTACCACCGGCTGCACCTGGCCGCTCTGCGCGGCCACCGCGAGGAAGCCCTGTCCCTCCTCCGGGAGGCGTCCGGCGGAGCGGGCCGGGTGACCAACCTGCACTGGACCACGGCCTTGCTGCACAACGGTTTGGCCGACCACCCCGCCGCCATGGCCGCGGCCCGCGAGGCGACGGAGCACGGCGACCTGTTCCTCACCGGAGCGGCACTGCCCGAGTTCGTCGAGGCCGCCGTCAAGTGCGGCGAACCCGTTGTGGCCGCGCGAGCGCTGGCGTCGTTGACCGAGCGGACGCAGGCTGCGGGGACCACGCTCGGCCGCGGGGTCACGGCCTACGCCCGAGGGCTCGTGACCGGGGTGGAGGACGACTACCGGGAGGCCGTCGAGTGCCTCGCGGCGAGCCCGCTCCTCCCCTACCGGGGCCGGGCGCACCTGCTGTACGGGGAGTGGCTCCGGCACGAGGGTCGTCGGACCGACTGCGTGCGGGAACTGCGAGCCGCCCACGAGCTGTTCACGGCGTCCGGGGCCGAGGCGTTCGCCCGACGCGCCGCCGACGAGCTGAGCGCCGTCGGGCAGCGCGTCCAGCGCCGGTCCGCGCCTGCCTGCGAGACGCTGACGACGCAGCAGGTCGCCGTCGCCCGGCTGGTGGCCGCGGGCGCCACCTCGAACGAGGTCGCCACCCAGTTGTTCATCAGCAAGCGCACGGTCGACGCGCACCTGCGCGCGATCTTCCGCAAGCTCGGGGTGACGTCACGGCGGCAGCTCAAGGACCACCCCGACCTGGTCGACCGGGACCGGTGACGGCACCCCCGCTAGCGGGACGGCGGGGTCGTCCCGTAGTGGAACCTCACCAGCACCTCGACCAGGTGTGGCCGGGACAGGCACCTCATGGGGTGCTCCGATGCCGCGTTGACCGCGGTGACCAGCTCGCGGAGCCCCGTTCCGGACAGCTCGCCCCGACGGGAGAAGGTGAAGGGCGGCTGCTCGTCCGGCAAGGGAAAGAAGGGCCTCTCGTCGACCCCCGGTGACCACGACCAACGAGGCACCCGCGCCCACGACGATCACCGCGGCGGCGACGCCGGTCAACCCGATCCGGTACGGCGCTCGTCTGCGGGTTCCCTCGGCGACCTTCTCGTACAACCCGTCGTCAACGGGCACGCACCGCGATGCGGAGCGCGTCTCAGCAGCTTGGGTTGCCGCTCCCGCACGTAGCTCCGGAACCCCTCGGGTTCACGCATGGCCACCCCCCGTCCGTTGCCATCACCCGTCTAAATGGGCGAGGCACGGCGAAAGGTTGTCACCGCGGACCCGCGGCCCGAGTCGTCAGGTACCGGTCGGTGGCGCGCTCATCGCCGCCGTCAGGAACGTGATCGCCCAACGTCGGGCGTCGTCGCCCACCGCCGGGGAGACGCAGTCCGGGAGTTGCCGGTTGTAGACCTCGACGCGGTCGACGGCCGCCACGGCGAGGATGCCCCGCATCCGGAACCACAGTTCCTCCGGGGAGAGGTCCGGCAGTGCGCGTCGGAAGGCCGTCAGGTAGCGCTCGCGGACCGCGTCCTCGTCCGAGCCGGTCCAGGCGCGCATCTCCTCGGCCGGGTCGCCGAGGATCCTCATGATCAGCCGGGACGTCCGGGCCCCGCCCTCGTCACCCGCGCGCATCCCGTCGAACAGCGGCCCCGCGAACGCCTCCACCAGCTCGGTGACCGTCGGCTCCGGGGTGCGGGCGAGCAGGGTGTCGAACCTGGTGCGCTGCGCGTCGTTGATGGGCTCGACCACGCGCCGGACGACCGCGGCCAGCAGCTCCGCCTTCGACCCGAAGTGGTACGCGACCGCGGCCAGGTTCGCCCCGGCGAGATCGGTGATCGCGCGGACCGAGGCGCCGCGGAAGCCGCGCTCGGCGAACAGGTGTTCGGCCGCGTCGAGGATCTGGGCGCGGGTGTTGGGTGACGCCATGCGTGCGTACTGTACGGTCGGAAGAATCAAACGAACGTTTGAATGAATCTCTCCCGCGGAAGAGGTCGCCATGAAGCTGCTCGTGTACGGCGCCGGGGTTGTCGGCAGCCAGCTCGCCGTTCGTATGCACGAGGCCGGGCACGAGGTCTCGCTCCTCGCACGGGGCGAACGTCTGGCCTCGCTGCGCGAGCACGGCGTCCAGCTCGCCGAGGCGACCAGCCCGGTCGTCAGACGGGTCCCGGTACCGGCGGTCGAGCGCCCGGCGGACCGGTACGACCTGATCGCCGTCCTCGTCCGCACCCACCAGGTGGACGAGGTGCTGGAGTCGCTCGCCGACGTCGAGGGCGACGTGCTGTTCCTGCTGAACTGGGCGGGCGGCGCGGAACCGCTGGGCGCGGTGATCGGCCACGAGCGGGTGCTGCTCGGCTTCCCCACGACCGGGGGCACGATGGACGGCAACGTGGTCCGCTACCGCGCGCCCAACCTCCTGACCCGCAACTTCCCGATGGGGATCGGCGAACCCGACGGCCGCACCACCCCGCGGCTGGAACGGGTCCTGCGAACGTTCCGCGCCACCGGGATCAACATCAAGGCCGAGCCGCGGATGGACCTCTGGCTCAAGACGCACGCCGCGTTCGAGGTGCCGCTGGGGCAGGCGGTGAGCGCGGCGGGCGGCCCGGAGGCGTTGGCCGACGATCCGGGCGCGGTCCGAGCCATGCTCCACGTCATGCGGCGCAACCTGGCCGACCTGCCGACACCACCGGTCCCCCGCGGTTTCGCCGCGTTGCAGGTCCTGCCGGAGGGGCTGCTCGTGGCCGTGCTGCGGCGCTTCCTGCGGAGCCCGACGGCCGTGCACAGCGGGCTCAGCGACACCTCCCCCGCCGCGGCGGGCGAACTGGACCGGCTGACCGAGCAGATGCGCGCCTACACCCGGTAGGCGGCACCCCGGTTCCCCGGACGACCGCTCCGTCCTCTGTGGACCGCCGCGCCCTCGTCAGCCGATCCCGAGCTTGCCCGCGAGCCTGGCCACGAAACCCCCGACCTCGTCGGGGGACCGGTCCGGCAGGCCCCACACGGCCTCCGTGACACCGGCGTCGTCCCAGGCCGCGAGCAGGTCGGCGGTCGGCTTCGCGGTGGCCAGCACGTGCACCTCGGGCGACCCCGCACGGCCGGCGGCGGCCCACTCCTCGCGCAGCCGGGCGATCTTCCCCGGCACGTCCTGTTCCGTCGGCGTGGTCATCCAGCCGTCGGCGTTGGCCGCGATCCAGGCCAGCGTCTTCGGCCCGCCACCGGCGCCGATCACCAGCGGGACGTGCCGCTGCACCGGCTTGGGATAGGTCCAGCAGGCCCCGAAGCTCACGAACTCACCCGCGTAGGACGCCTCCTCCTGCGTCCAGAGCGCCCGCATCGCCTCGATGTACTCGCGCAGCACGGTCCGCCGCTTCCCGGCGGGCACGTGGTGGTCGGCGAGTTCGTCGGTGTTCCACCCGAACCCCGCGCCGAGCGTGACCCGGCCGCCCGAGAGGTGGTCCAGCGTCGCGATCGTCTTCGCCAGCGTGATCGGGTCCGACTCCACGGGCAGCGCGACCGCAGTGGCCAGCCGGATGCGACTCGTCACGGTCGCCGCGGTCGCCAGGCTGACCCACGGGTCGAGCGTGCGCAGGTACCGGTCGTCTGGCAGCGTCCGGTCGCCGGTTCCGGGGTGGACGGCCTCCCGCTTGACCGGGATGTGCGTGTGCTCCGGGACGTAGAACGTGTCGAACCCCGAGTCCTCGGCCGCTTTCGCCGCGGCGCTGGGCGTGATCCCGCGGTCGCTGGTGAACAGGACGATGCCGTGCCGCAAGGAACACCCCACCCTCTCGGCCGCCGCGGCGTCGCCCTCGGCGAACGGTCCGGAGTGGACGGTCCCCGAGCCGGGCGCCCACGTCTCCCAAACTAGAACATGTTCTCGTTTCGGTCAATGGCGCGGGCCCGGCCGCCGTTCCGCGATTCCTCCACCATTTCCTTCGACGGGTCCGCGCCTGGGCGGCCCGCCGCGGAACTCGAGAAAGATGATGACGGTCCGACGCTCACCCAGGGGCCGGATCACACGACAAGACCATCGTCGGACCTTTCAGCGCGCACCACCGAATGAAATCCTTTGCACTATCCGACTTGCCAGATCATTTCCCCAGCTCAGAGACCACCCGCTCACGACCAACCTCGCCGCCGCAGCGCAGTGTCAATAGCCGTTGGGATTCTTGTCCGGACAATTTATGACCACCGCCGCCAAAGCGGAAGTCTAGGGTAAAGCACAGTGTCCGCGACTCCGGCTCTCTGCGATGATGTTTCCTCCCGGACTATTCAGCAAAGGGAGTCCGAATGCGGAAATTCGTCAAGTCGTCCGGCCTGCTCGCCGCGGCCGTCGCGCTCTCGCTGTCCACCGTCGGCACCGCCTGGGCCGACATCCCGTTCGACCAGCCGGTCAACGGCAACGCCACCTACTACGACGCGGCGGGCTACGGCGCGTGCGGCACGCTGATCGACGCCAACACGCAGCTCCTCGTCGCCGTCCCGGCCTCGTACTGGACCACCGCGAACCCCAACAACGACCCGCTGTGCCGAGGAGTGTCCGTCCGGGTCACCTACAACGGCCGCACGATCACCGTGCCGGTCGCGGACAAGTGCCCCGGCTGCAACAGCAAGCACATCGACCTCAGCGCGCCCGCGTTCGCCCGGCTGGCCGACAAGAACCTGGGCAACATCCCGCTGACGTGGTCGTTCGTCCGCTCGTGAGGCGACGAGCGCCGGAGGAAGCACGCACCTTCTTCGAACGGAGTCGAACCTTGTTCCCTGTCGTGGTCAAACGGATCCTCCTCACCCTGGTGGTCATGGCGTCGGCCGTGACCACGGGCACGGCCGACGCGGCCACCAACCACACCGTCACGTTCGTCAACCGGTCCGGGCAGACCGTGTGGGTGGGCAGCACGGTCAACGCCGACGGGTCGGTGAACTTCAGCAACCTGCCGACACTGGCCAACGGCCAGTCCGCGACGGTGACGGTCCCGGAGTCGGCGGCGCCGGGGCACTGGCGCGGGAAGTTCTTCGCCAGGCAGGGGTGCACCGGCACGTCCGGCCAGAACTTCCGCTGCACCGTCGGCGACTGCGGCGTCCAGGCCAACCGCTGCACCACGGGCGAGCAGCCCGCGAGCCTCGCCGAGTTCAACTTCGACACCCGCGACAGCCTCGCGCCCTGGTACAACGTCAGCTACGTCAACGCCTTCTCCCTGCCGATCACCATCGAGGCCGTCGGCGCGACGGTGCCACCGGGCTCGACGTCCTGCGGCACAGCGGGTTGCACGACGAACGTGCTGCCCTTCTGCCCACCGGAGAACCTCCGCTACGGGCCGAACGGTGCCGCGATCAACTGCGTCAACCCGAACCGCGACGCGCCGACGAACTACAGCAACGCGGTCAAGGCCCGGTGCCCCAAGGCTTACGCGTGGTCCAGGCAGGACACCGAGCCGGGCAACCAGACCGTGTTCCAGTGCGCCAACTGCCGCGGGTTCACCGTCACCTTCCACGGCGGGTCCTGATCGGCGGAGGACCGCTGGGGCTCGCCGTCGCCGCCGGCGAGCCCGTCGATCACGTCAGCCCCCAGAACGACAGACCGCCCACCACCGAGCCCAGCACCACACCGCCGACGACCTGCCCGACCGTGTGGTGCCCCAGCGCCACCCGCGACCACCCCACCAGCGCCACGGCGGGCGCGAGCACGAGCGTCCACGGCCCGAACACCACCACGGCCACCGCCAGCGCTCCCGCCGCCACGGCGGCGTGCACGGAGACCTTCCACCCCCAGCCGCCCGGAACCGGCGCGGCGAACGTGATCGCGGCACCGACCACCGCGCTCAGCAGCATCGACTGCACCAGCGCCAGCACCCGCTGCGGCGCGTCGCCCAGCACCAGCGCGGCCACGCAGACGCCCAGTGACAGCACGCAGGTCAGCAGCGGGATCAGCCTGCCCTCCCGGTTCGTCACGTGGTGCCCGTGCCACCGGCCGCGCCGCGCGCCCAGCACCACCACGACCATCGGCAGCAGCGATCCGGTCACGCCGATCACCAGGCCCCACACCACGGACGGCACCACGCTGCGGGTCACGTGCCACACCACCAGGCCCGGCAGGCTGAGCACCAGTACCCACGGCGCGAACACTTCCGTCACGACGCGGGCGAGCAGCGGTGGCGTTGGGGTGGCCATGGCGGGAGCGTAGATCGTTGCGGCGCCGGACGAGCCGATGACGACCATTGATCACCGGTTGGTGTGAAGCGCGGCGGGCGGGCGCCGATTCGTCACAGCGGCTTGTCCAGGACCAGCGCGCTGTAGCGGCACGGGGTGACCAGGGCGGCCACGTGCGCGTCCACGAGCCTGACCAGGTGCTGCCAGTCCTCAGTGGACAGATCGGCCAACGCGGGCCGGACCAGGCCCGCGGCCCGACGTCCGACACCGGTGGAGAGGACTCGACGCACCACCGGGGCCGCACGCCCGTAGTGCGCCAGCGCGTGCGGCGTCCAGTCGTGCACCGCGCGCACCTCGAACCCGACGTCGGCGGCCGTGGCGAGGTACCGGTCCAGCGGCTCGAACTCCTCGAAGTGCCAGGTGGCGCGGACGAGCCCGGCCGGGTCGAGCGCGGTGATCGTCGTGGGATCGGGGTCGCGCCAGGTGAAGTCGACCAGCACGAGCCGCCCGCCGGGGCGCAGCAGCCGATAGGTGTTGGCCAGGAACGCCCGCCTGCCGTCCGCACCGAAGTGGAACGCGGCCTCCAGGCAGTGGACGCGGTCCAGCGACCCGTCGGACAGGTCGACGTCACCGGCGGTGGGCGGCGGCGCGGTGACGTCCACGACGGCGAAGCGGGCCCCCGGTTCGTGCCCGAAGCGCTTCCGGGCTTCCGCGACCTGTTCGGGCTGGACGTCCACGCCCAGCACCCGGCACCCCTGCCGCGCCAGCCACGCCGTCGTGAGCCCCCGGCCGCAGCACGCGTCCAGCACGACCTCACCCGGTCGCGCGTCGAGCAGCGCGAGCGAGCGGCGGACCAGCCTGCGCTGGAACCGCCCGAGGCCGCCCAGCGCCAGCGGCAGCGTCGGCCAGGTCACGTAGCCGACGTTGACGAGGTCACCCCACCCGACCTGGCCCAGCACCCGGAAGAGCACGCTGCTGTCGTTGTAGGAGTCGGCGATGCCGTCCGTGGTCACTGGTGTTCCCTCCGCGTGGTCCTGCGACCGAGTGTGCGGGACGAGACGGACTCCCACACGTCAGCGGTTCACCCGGATGCCCGCTAACGACCCGGCGGGCACGGCGACTTCCTCGGTACCACCGGTCCAAGAGGAGTCGTCATGAGTCCTGCGGTGTTGGAATTGCGCATCCACGGGGTGTTCAACACACCACCCGGTGCGATGCTCGCACTGCCCGACTACGCCGTGGAGCAGTCGCGCGGCGACAGGTTCAGCAGTTTCTGGCGCGGACGGCCGCGCTACCTGGCCGAGCAGGCCGAGGACCACCCGGCGCACGTGGGCGAGGGCGTCCACCGCGAGGCGTACTCGTGGGGTGGTCTCGCGCGCAGCAGCCCCGGAGCGCCCGGTACCGGGGTCGCCTCGGTGGTGCTGAACGCCATCGGGCGGGTCGGCTGGGCCCTGCTGCTGCCGTTCGGGTTGACCAACGTCGCGTACTGGAGCAGGCGCCTGCCGGTTAAAGCCGCCAAGGGGGCGTCGTTCGACCGGGGCGCGGGGGCCGCGAGCACCCGGTTGTTCGGCCTGGGCCTGACGGTGCTGCTGGTGCTCGCGGTGTGCGAGGTCGCCGTCGACGTGGTCGCGGTCCAGTGCGCCTCCTCCACCGCGTGCACCACGGGGTCTGGGGTGCTCACCTGGCTCGGCGGGCGGGACCCGGCGATCCGCGTCCTGCTCTCGTCCCTGGTGCCGGTGGTGCTCCTGCTGCTGTTCCTGCTGCTGACCACGCTGTCGCGGATCAAGTACGAGAAGCACACGTCGGACCAGGTCCGGGCGGTGCGCAAGAACGACGTCATGCTCAGCGACCCCGACCTGTGGACGGGCGACCAGGGCCTGCGGACGCTCATCCGCCTGCACCTGGCCGCGGGTTTCGGCACCGTCGCCCTGGTGTCCTCTGTGGACCTGTGGCGGCACACCGCGTTCCTCACCACGAGCGTCCTCGGGGCGGCCGTTGTCCTGGCCGCGTGCTGGATGACCTGCTGGAGCGCGAGCGACTGCCCGGACGTGCCCTCCGGGCACCGAGCACCGGGGTGGTCCCGGCTGGTCGTCATCTGCTCCACCGGTGTGCTCGTCGCGCAGGGCGTGGCGCTGGCGGTCGTCCGGCCGGACATCCCGGCTTCCCTGTGGTCGACCACGTGGCTGCCGCCGTTCGTCGTCGCGGGCCTGCTGGGCGTCGTGCTGTCCGCGCTGGCGTGGCGGTCGAACTCCACCCTCCTCCCGCTGGCCTGCGGCGTGGTCGTGGCGCTCGGGCTGGCCGGGTCGCGGTGGGTCGACCTCGCCTGGGTCGGCTCGCTCCTCGCGGCGGCCGGTCTGGTGTGGCTGGCGCGTCCGCGCGAGCGCGGCAGGTGGGAGGCGTGGTCCGGCACGGCACCGAGCGTGCTGCTCGGCCTGGCGCTGACCGCGTCGCTGACGCTCTCCGCGATGCTGGTGCTGACCACGAGCGGCTGGATCGGCGACGACGTCGTGGTGCCCGCCGTCTACCGGTGGTTCAGCGGCTCGTTCGCCGCCGCGCTCGGGCTGCTCGTCGTCCTCGTGGTGGTGCTCGGCCTGATGCTGGTGCAGAGGCTGATCGAGCCCGTGGTACTCGCGGCGGCGTCCACATCGGACCCCAGCACCCAGCGGCTCACCCGCTGGCGGCACATCGCCGCGCTGACGCACCGGTCCGAGAAGCTGATCGGCGTGCTGGCCCTGCTCGGCGTCGCGGCGTCGTCCCTCACCGCCTACGGCTCCCTGGTCGCGCCCGCGTGGGCGACGACGGCGATCCCCGTGTGGCTGCTGGACCGGGGCGCGTGGATCACCGGGGCGGCGGGCGTGTCCGTGGTCGGCGCGTTCGTCGGCGGCGGCCTGCTGGGCAACAAGCGCCCGCTGGGCCTGGTGTGGGACCTGATCTGCTTCCTGCCGCGCGCGGCGCACCCGTTCGCCCCGCCGTGCTACGCGGAACGCGCGATCCCGGAACTGGTCGACCGCACGGAGGAGTGGCTCGACCAGGACCAGGAGAACCGAGTCGTGCTGTCCGCCCACAGCCTCGGCGCGGTGCTGGCGGTCGCGACGCTGTACGCGCTGCCCGACAGGTACCTGCCCCGGATGGCACTGCTGACCTACGGCTCCCAGTTGCGACCGTACTTCGCGCGCATCTTCCCCGAACTGCTGGGCGACACCGTCCTCGGCACCCTGAGGTGCCGCGCGGGTTCGCTGTTCGGCTGCGACCCGTGGAGCCGCCGCAAGAGGGACCAGGACGAGCCGAAACCCACCGGCGGCCTGTACGGTTCGGTGCCCTGGATCAACCTGTGGCGCCGAACGGACTTCCTCGGCTTCCCGGTCCACGGCTACGGTCCAGACGGCAACCAGGACGACTGGGCCGCGCCCGAGATCAACAGGACCGCACCCGACCGCATCCAGCGCCACTCGGACTACCACCTGTGCGACGTCTACCGAACCGCCGTCACCGACCTCCTGTCACGCCCGTCCCCGCGCCAGCCGACCTGACCGTCCGACCGCGGTCAGGTCGTCGGGTCGATCACCGCCACTTGAAGAGCTCCAGAGCTTGATCCAGGAGGCAGAAAGATGCGCAACACATCACCGGACGTCGACGACGAGAGCCCGCCGTCGGGCGCGCCCCTGATCTGGCTGGCGGTCGTCCTCGGCATCGCCTGCGCGGCAGCCGCGATCAGCGGCGTCGCGATGGTCATGAACTCGGACGGTGGCGCCGCGCTCGAAATCGGCAAGTTGCTGATGACACTGGCGGTCGCACTGGCGGTCGGAGGGGTCGCGACGGTCATCATCAGGGTGGCGGAGGACGCTCGTTCGACCCAGGTGCGCATCGCCGAGCAGGCGCGCTCGGAGAGTTTGAGGGACAACGACCTAGATCGCGCCGAGAAGGCCGAGTGGGCAGAACTCCTCCGGCAGGTCGTCGAGGTCGACGAGTCCCTGGCAGCAGCCCGCCAGCTCATCCTCGCCCACAAGACAGCGAAGACGTACGCCGAGCAGTACAAGAGCCTGCTGGAATCCCGGCTCACCCTCAGGCGGGTGATCCTCGATCCGTTGATGGCCAACGACACGAGCAAGGACCTTCGAGCAGCCCTGAGGAGAATGCTCGACTACCTGGAAGCCCTCAGCTCGGAATACGAGCGGGAGTACCTCCCCGTGGCGCGCCAACAACGACTCGACGAAGAATGCGTCACAGTGCTCGTGAGGGCCTTGGCCGAAACCACCCCCGCCGATCGTTCCTCATCCGCGCTGTCACAGCTCTACGATCCGACACAGGCGTGGAAGATGCTGGAGGACAGATCCAGATTTCCCGTTCTCAACGGCCTCTTGCAACCGTCGAAGTACCGGGATGGCGAGTTCACCACGTCCTACAACGAGGCGAAAACAATCCTGGAATCCCACTGCGGCATCGAGCGGAAAGTATCGATCGCTCCGATCATCCTCGGTAACGTGAAGCCGACCTGACCGTCCGACCGCGGTCACGTCGTCGGGTCGTAGAGTTCGAGCCTGCGGTCGTGGAGCGCGTTGTTGTGCGGTCCCAACGACTTGTCCCGTGCCGTGACCGGGTCGAGTTCGGCGGTCAGGACGGTGGGCCTCGCGGGTGTGCCCGTGGTGGTGGCGGGGCCGGTGAGGAGGTAGCCGGTGTCGGCGCAGACGAGGCTGCCGCCGATCCACTGGACGCCGCGTTCCTCGCCGCAGCGGTCGGCGACGACGACGTGCACCCGGTTCGTCCCGGCGGCGGCCTGGGCCTTGACGACCTCGATCGCCCGTTCACCCGCCGGGCGGGGGTCCAGCGGCCAGTTGGCCGGGACGGCGAGGACGTCGGCCCCGGCGACCGCGGCCAGCCGGACCCACTCCGGGAACTCCAGGTCGTAGCAGATCATGACCGACACCCGGCCGACCGCCGTGTCGACGACGGTCGGCGACCGGTCGCCCGCGCGGAAGAACTCCGGTTCCCGGCCCCACAGGTGGGCCTTGCGGTAGCGCAGCCGGACGCCGCCGTCCTCCACGAGGACGGCGGCGTTGTAGACCTCGCCGTCGGCGCCCAGCTCCGCGAAGCCGCACACCAGCACGACGCCCAGTTCCCGCGACAGCGCGCGGAGGAGCGTCACGGTCGGCCCGTCCAGGTCCTGCGCGGCGGCCCGCGCCTCGGCGGCGGTGCGGAAGGCGTAGCCGCAGACGGCCAGCTCCGGCAGCACCACCAGACCGGCACCCCGCGCCGCGGCCTCGCGCACCGCGGCGACGAGGTGCCCGTGGTCGTTCGAGCCGATCACCGCGGGGATCTGGCAGGCCGCCACGACCACCACGGGCGTCAGTCGTCCTCGGTCGCCGTGACGAGCACGGCGGCGGGCGCGACGTAGCCGTTCGGGTCGACCACCCGGCCGACCTCGCGGGCCGCGGCCACGACCTCCGGCGCCCACTCCAGCACCGCGCGGCCGTCGCCGCCCGTGACG
Source organism: Umezawaea endophytica (assembly GCF_025061645.1). Taxonomy (GTDB): domain Bacteria; phylum Actinomycetota; class Actinomycetes; order Mycobacteriales; family Pseudonocardiaceae; genus Umezawaea; species Umezawaea endophytica. Next base: position 443,543 of record NZ_JANYMP010000005.1, read on the forward strand.
ACGAGCAGCTCCCCCTCGCCCTCCAGCAGCGTGATGGACCGCCACGCGCCCGCGGGCACCGACAGCGAGTCGAGCGTCCCCAGCTCCACGACCTCCTCCTCGGCCCCGGAGTTGAGCCGGACCGCCCAGCGGCCCGCCTTCGCCGTCAGCACCTGGGTCTCGTCGTGGCGGTGCCGCAGCACGCCCTCGCCGGGCGTCGCGCGCAGCCACGCCACCGAGAACCCGTGCGGCTCGTGCAGGCGCGGGACGGCACGGCGGTCCTCGCTCAGCCCGTAGCCGATGACGAGGCTCAGCTCCGCGCCGCCGCCGGGGAGGCGAGAGCAGAGGAACGGTTCACGCGTCCAGGTCCGGTCGGCGGTGTGCGTGACGCGCGTGCGGAACTGCTCGACCGTGAACACGTCGAGCTCGTCGATCTCCTCCTGGCTGATCGGCGTCACGAGCGCGACGCCCTCCGGCAGCTCGTCGCCCAGCACGGTGTCGATCAACCGGTTGTCCGCGGTGAGGTGCAGCCCGTGCCCGGCTGCCTCGCGCAGGACCGAGGGGCCCCAGATGATGCCGCCGGTGTCGTCGCGGCCGAGCACCGTCAGCAGGATCCCCTCGTCGTCGCCGACGTTGGTGAACCCGCGGAAGATCCACGTGGGCACCGAGATGACGTCGCCGTCGACGGACCGGTACTCGCCCTGCTGACCGTCGGCACCCCAGCGGAGCTGGTACTCGCCGCCGAAGTTGATGAACACCTCGGCGGTGAAGTGCAGGTGCAGGCTGTTGGTGACGCCGTTGGGCATGCCCGCCGCGCCGAGGTTGAACCCGTGCGGCTCGCGCAGGTTCACGAACTGGTCGGCGCTCTGCGAGACGCCGGGGCCGATGAACGAGTAGTTGTCCTTGAGGTCCGAGCCTGGTGTCCGGCAGTCGATGAACGCCGCCTTGCAGGGCACCCAGTCGGACCGCCGAACGGTGCGCCGCACGACCTCGTCGGGCGGGACAGCGGTGTTGTGCATGGGATCTGTCCTCACGTGTGCTCAGTAGATGTTGGCCTCGGCGAACGCGCCGTCGCCGCGGGTGCCGTTGATCTGGGCGCGCAGCGCGATCTCGTCGAACACGCGCACCTCGCGCACGATCCGACCGCCCTGCACGAGGAACTGCGAGACGCCGAGCAGGTCGACCGGCGCGCCGGTGGCGGGTCCGAAGGACGGCGTGCCGTGGTAGGTGCCGCGCATCGACCACATCACCGCGACGCGCAGGCCCGCGTACCGCTCGGAGTGGTTGGTCTGGACGTCGCGGACCTCGAAGCGCGCGTTGGGGAACGGCGCCACGAGCGAGAGGAGGTCGCGCTGGTAGCCGTCGGCGCGGAGGATCGTCTCATCGCCGATCGTGTGCAGGAACAGGTCCCGCACGGCGAACTCCGGGAGCTTGTGCAGCCGCCGCTGGTTCCAGACCTCCTCCACGAACTCCAGCACCATCTCGCACTCGGGGCGGAAGTCGTCCGGGCGGGGGCCGCTGTCGCCCACCGCGAGCACGTCGGCGGGAGCGGGTTCGAGCATCGAGCCCTGGTACTTGCGGAACACCAGGCCGCGGGCGACCTCGTCGGGGTCCTCGCGGCGTTGCAGGCAGTTGGCCAGCTCGTCGCGCACCACCCACTCCTCGACCATCCGGCCCCGGCGGTAGAGGCAGTTGGCGATCGTGCGCTTGCGGACGCGGACCGGCTTGCCGTCCACCAGGTCCGGGTCGCTGGAGAACACGAGGTGCGAGCTGAGGAACGCGTCGTCGCCGCGCGCCTCCCACACCACGTCCTCGGCCTGGCCGATGTGCTGCGGCGTGCCCGCGATCCGCATCAGGCTGCCCTCGATGACCCCGTCCCGTCCGACGACGGTGCCGAGTCCGCCGTGGACGATCGAGTCGGGCTCGTAGTTGTCGACGATGTACGAGACGTCGCGCTGCACCCAGATGCGGTCGGTGACCTCCCGGATGAAGTCGTCCGGGTCCTCGTACGGGCGGTAGGCGACGGGGTCGAGCGGCATGGACTGGTCCTCCCCTTGCGCGGAGCGGGCCACCGTGGCGCCCGCGTGCGGACGCTTTCGACTGTATACGTATGCATTCGATGCCACAAGTGGACGCGCGGTGAGCGAGCGGGGATCAGGCGCGGGGTGACGACGTCGTCGCCCGCGCGACGTAGCGCGACGGGTAGATGGTGTGCCGGGGCCGGGCGTCCGGCTCCTCGACGCGCGCGACGATCAGCCGGGCCGCCTCGCGGGACATCTCGTCGAGGTCGTAGGCCACGGTGCTCAGCCGGATCAGCGCCCAGCCCGAGGTCGGCAGGTCGTCGAACCCGACGATCGACACCTCGGCGGGCACGGCGACGCCCATCTCGGCGGCCGAGTTCAGCGCGCCGAGCGCCACGACGTCGTTGCCGCACAGGACCAGCGTCGGCGGGTCCTCGCGGTCCAGCAGCGTCCGAGCCCCCCCGAAGCCGGTGGCGAAGTCGAACGGGCCGTGCAGGACATCGCGGTGGGCCAGCGCCAGCCCGTGCTCGTCGAGCACCGAGCGCACGGTGTTCTCGCGCTGCTCGCCGGTGCTCGTGTTGCGGGGCCCGAAGATCGCGCCGATCCGCCGGTGCCCGCTGCCGATCACCTCGCGCAGCAGCTCCCGGATGCCCGCCTCCGGGTCGACCGTGACCGAGTCGGCCTGCACGCTCTGCGCGGTCCGGTTGAAGTAGACGAACGGCACGCCGCGGTCGCGCAGCCTGGCCGGGAGCAGCGAGTCGACCGTCGTGGTCGCGAGCACCACGCCGCACAGCCCGTGACCCATGACGTGCTCGGTCACCGGGCCACTCTCGGACGACTCGGTGATGAGCACCAGCTCGTACCCCAGCCGCTCCAGCTCGCGGTGCATCGGGGCGATCACGTGCCCGTAGAACTGGTTCTCCAGGTCCGTCACGACGAGGCCGACCCTGGTCGACCGCCCGACGGCGAGCGCGCGGCCGATCGGGCTGGTCGAGTACCCGAGCGCCACGGCGGCGTCGCGGACGCGCTTCTTCGTGGCCTCGGAGACCTTGGGGTCGTCGCGCAGCGCGCGCGAGACGGTCGGCTGGGAAACACCGGCGAGCCTCGCCACGTCCCGACTGGTGATCATTCCCCTGCCTCCTCTGGATCGGCGCAGCATAGCCGCCACCCGTGGACCCGACATCGCCTTGACGGCACCCCGTCCGCGCAGGTTCAATGCCGGGCATACGTATGCTAACCGAATTGGAGACGCATGGCGCACGAGCTGAAGAAGGCCACCCCGACGAATGCGGGCGACCGGTCCGGCGCCGGTGTCGCCGAGCGCGTCGCGGCGATCATCGCCGACGTCCGGAACCGGGGCGACGCGGCGGTCCGCGACTACTCCGCCCAGTTCGACGACTGGCGGCCCGACTCCTTCCGCCTCGGCGCCGACGAGGTGGCGGGGCTGGTGGCTTCGCTGCCCGAGCAGGTGATCGAGGACATCGCGTTCGTGCAGGAGCAGGTGCGGAACTTCGCGACGGTCCAGCGCGGCGCGATGCTCGACGTCGAGGTGGAGACCCTGCCCGGCGTCCACCTGGGACACCGGCACATCCCGGTCGGCTCGGCGGGCGCCTACGTCCCCGGCGGCCGGTACCCGCTCACGGCGTCCGCGCACATGACGATCGTGACGGCCAAGGCCGCGGGCGTGCCGAGGGTGATCGCGTGCACGCCGCCGATCCGCGGCGAGATCCCCGCCGCGACGGTCGCGGCGATGAGCATGGCGGGCGCCGACGAGATCCACCTGCTCGGCGGCGTGCAGGCCGTCGCGGCGATGGCCGTGGGCACCGAGTCGATCGAGGCGGTCGACCTCATCGCGGGCCCCGGCAACGCCTACGTGGCGGAGGCCAAGCGGCAGCTCTTCGGCGAGGTCGGCATCGACCTGTTCGCCGGGCCGACGGAGATCCTGGTGATCGCCGACGGCACGGCGGACGCGCTGACCGTGGCCGTGGACCTGCTGTCGCAGGCCGAGCACGGCCCCGACTCCCCCGCCGTCCTCGTGACCACGTCGGCCGAACTCGGCGCCGAGGTGCTGGACCTGGTGGAACGGCTGCTGCCGGGCCTGGTGACCAACGACCTGGCCGGGCCCGCGTGGCGCGACCACGGCCGGATCATCGTGTGCGACGACGAGGACGAGATGTGGCGCGTCGGCGACTCGCTCGCCTCGGAGCACGTCCAGGTGTTCACCGCCGAGCCCCGCCAGGCCCTCGACCGGATGCGCAACTACGGCGCGCTGTTCCTCGGTGAGGGCACGTGCGTGTCCTACGGGGACAAGGTGATCGGCACCAACCACGTGCTGCCCACCATGGGCGCCGCCCGCTACACCGGTGGGCTCTGGGTCGGCAAGTACCTCAAGACCGTGACGTACCAGGAGGTGCGCGACCCCGCGAGCAGCGCCGCGCTCGGCCGGGTCTGCGGGCGCGCCGCCCGCGTCGAGCTGTTCGAGGGCCACGCCCGGTCCGGCGACCTGCGCGCGTGGAAGCACGGCGGCGACAGGTTCGACTGGATCGACGCGGTGCTGCCGTGATCGGCCGCACCGCGCTGGTGACCGGCGGCGGCACCGGGCTGGGCGCGGCCATCGCGGCCAGCCTGGTGGCGGCGGGAGCGCGGGTCGTCGTCGCGGGCCGCCGCGCCGACCCGTTGCGCGCCACCGCCGAGCGGCTCGGCCCCGCCGTCCGCCCCGAGGTGTGCGACGTGGCCGACCCGGAGTCCGTGGCCGCGCTCGCGGGGCGGCTGCGCGACGAGGAGGTCTCGGTGCTGGTCAACAACGCCGGGGTGGCCGGGCCCGTCGCCCCGCTGGTCGACGTCGAGCCCGACGAGTGGGACGCGGTGTTCGCCGTGAACGTGCGCGGCACGTACCTCGTGTGCCGGGCGTTCCTGCCGGGCATGATCGCGCGGGGCGACGGGGACGTCATCAACGTGGCCTCCGTGTCGGGCAAGCGCCCGCTCGCGGGCCGCACGCCGTACTGCGCGTCGAAGATGGCCGTACTCGGCCTGACGTCCACCCTCGCGTTCGAGGTGGGCCCGCTCGGGGTCCGGGTGAACTCCCTCTCGCCGGGCCCCGTGCACGGCGAGCGGATGGACCGCAACTTCCGGCTGGAGGCCGAGCGCACCGGCACGTCCGTCGCGCAGGCTCAGGCCGAGTTCGTCCAGCGGGCCGCACTAGGCCGGATGATCACCGAGGACGAGGTGGGCGCCGCGGTCGTCGCGATGCTCGCGATGCCGGGCCTCTGCGGCTCCGACGTCGACTTGTCGGCCGGGATGGTCGCCTGATGACCGGCTCCCTCAAGGCCAGGCTGCGCGCGGGCGAGAAGCTCGCGGGCGCGCTGGTGCGCATGCCGTCGGAGGACGTCGTCGAGATGCTCGCGGTCGCGGGCCTGGACTTCGTGCTCGTGGACTGCGAGCACGGCCCCGCCGACGTCGGGTCGCTGCGGCACCACATCGCGCTGGCGCAGGTGCACGGCGTGCCGGTGCTGGTGCGCATCGGCGAGGGTGAACACCACCTCGCGGCGCGCGCTCTCGACCAGGGCGCGCAGGGGATCATCGCCCCGCACATCGAGTCGGCGGCCGAGGCCGAGGCGCTGGTCCGGGCCCTGCACTTCCCGCCGCTCGGCACGCGCGGGTTCGCCACCTATCCGCGCGCGGGCCGGTTCGGCACGGTGACGGCCGCCGAGCACCGCGCCGCGGCGGAGTCCACGCTGGTGATCGCGATGCTGGAGTCCCCGGCGGCGGTCGCGGACGCGGCGGGGATCGTCTCCGTCGCGGGGATCGACGGCTACCTGGTCGGCACCGCCGACCTCGCCGCCTCGCGCGGCCCCGACGACCCGTCCGTGGCGGAACTGCTGGCCGCGGTGCGGGCCGACCCCGGAACCGCGTCGGTGGTCCGCTTCGACCTCGCGGCGGGCGCCGCGAGTGCGGCAGAGGCGTTCGCGGACGGCGCGCAGGTGGTCGTCCACAACGTCGCGCAGGTCCTGATGGAGGCTTTCCGGGCGCTCAGCCGTCGGTGAGCCACTCGGCGAGGACCCCGCCCACCCCGGCGGGGTCCTCGATCGGCGCCAGGTGCCCGCTGCCCTCCAGCACGACCAACCGCGAACCCGGCACCAGCGCGTGGATCTCCTCGTGCCGCTCGACGGGGCAGAGCCGGTCGTGCTCGGCCGCCACCACGAGCGTCGGCACCCGCACCGCCGCCAGCCCCGGCCGCTCGTCGACACGGGTGGCCTGCATCGCCAACTGCCGGTCCAGCACCTCCTCCCCCACGTCGTCCGCCATCGCCAACGCCCGCTCGTCCCGAGCGGGCGAGCGGGCGTGCAGCAGCACGGGGAGCAGGTCGCGTTGCAGGTCACGGGCGGTGGCCCCGGCGGAGAGGGCGGCACGCTGGGCCGCCCACGCCACCCGCTGCCCCGGTGACGGCCCCCGCGCGTTCGTCGACATCAGGCACAGCCGCGTCACCCGCGACGGCGCCCGCCGCACGAGCGCCATCGCGACGATCCCGCCGAGGCTCAGCCCGGCCAGCGCGAACCGGTCGGGCAACTCCGCCAGCAGCGCGTCCACGCAGCCGTCGACCGTCGGGCGGTCCAGGCGCCCGTGGACGGCGGGCACGTCCGGCCACAGCCGCGCCGAGCAGTTCATGCCCGGCAGCAGCACCAGCGGCTCGGTCCGGCTCAACCCTTGACCGAACCGCTGTTGAGGCCCGCGACCAGGTACCGCTGCGCGATGAACGCGAACGCGACGACCGGCAGCGTCAGCAGCATCGCCGCGGCGCCCGCCTGCTGCAACATCGGCAGCGTCTGGCCGAGCTGCGTGGCGATGAAGACCGGCACGGTGCGGGCGGACACGTCGGTGAGGATGTTCGCGGTCAGGTACTCCTGGAACGCGAACAGGAACACGAAGATCCCCGCGGTGAGGATGCCGGGGCCCATCAGCGGGATCATCACCCGGCGCAGCGTGGCGAGGCGGCTGCACCCGTCCAGCATGGCCGCCTCGTCGAGCTCCTTGGGGATCTCGGCGAAGAAGTTGCGCAGCAGCCAGATGCTGAACGGCTGGTTGATCGCCACCAGCGCTGCGGCCACGGCGAACGTCGTGTCGTAGACGCCGAGCGCGCGGGAGAGGTCGTACATCGGCAGCACGACCGCGAAGCGCGGCAGCGCCCGGAAGACCAGCGCCAGCACCAGCAGCACCGCGCTGACCCAGCTCGGGAAGCGGGACAGCGCGTACGCCGCGGGCAACCCGATCACCAGCGCCGCGATCGTGCTCAGCACGGCGACCACCAGGGTGTTGACCAGGTAGTCGGCGAACAGCGTGGTCTGCCAGAGGTCGACGAACGCCGTCATCGTGGGCTCGTAGGTGAAGACCGGCGGGTTGAGGAACGCCACGTCGGTCGGTTTGGTGACCGCCATCGCGGTCCACAGCACCGGGCTGACCATCGCCCAGCAGACGAGGACCAGCACACCGCCGACGAGGTAGGTGTGGGCGGACTTGCGGGGACGGCGCTTCGCCGACGGCGGCTCACCGTCCGATCGGGACGGTTCGAGCGCGGACCCGTGCTCCTGCAACGTGGTCATGCTTGCCTGGCCTCCTTGGCGATGCCTCGGATGAAGGGGTAGAGCAAGATCACGATGAGCAGGATCAGCAGCACGTTGATGGCGCTGCCGAGCCCGAGCTGCTGGCCGCCGTCCTGGAAGGCGACGTTGTAGATGTAGAGCATGATCGACTCGTTGCCGATCTGCGTCGCCTGCGGCGAGAGCGGGACGAGCTGGTCGAACGTCCGCAGCACGTCCATGATCGAGATGATCGCGACGAACCCGAGCACGCCCCGGATGGACGGGATGATCACGCTCCAGTGCGTGCGGAACGTGGACGCCCCGTCGATCCGCGACGCCTCGATGACCTCCGCGGGCACGCCCTGGAGCCCGGCGATGATCACCAGCATCGAGAACGGGAGCATGAACCAGATCGTGTCGAGCGCGATCACCAGCCGGTTGGGCCACGGGTCGATGAACCACAGCACCTCGTGGCCGGTGAGCGTCGACACGAGGTGGTTGACCACCCCGCCGAAGTTCGCGTCGAACAGCCAGGAGAACATCGTCGCCCCGACGATGTTGGGCACCACGTAGGAGATCAGCAGGAAGCCGAGCACGAACGGCTTGCTCCGGCCCAGCCCGTTGACCATCACCGCCAGCAGGTAGCCGCCGACGATCAGCGTGGCGACCACGACGGCCGTCAGCCCGACGGTGAACAGCACCGCCCGACCCAGGCGCGGGTCGGACAGCGCCGCGGAGTAGTTGTCGAGCCCGACGAAGGTGCCCGCCTCGCCGTAGTTCACGCGCTGGAGGCTCCACTCCACCGTCCGGTAGAGCGGGAGGACCAGCAGGCCTCCCATCACCAGCACGCTCGGGGCGATCAGCCCCAGGAACTCTCGTCTGCGCATGACGGACACCTCGCTGCCGGATTCGCTACTTCTTGTACTCGGCCAGGATCTTCGCCGCGATCTGCTGCATCTGCGCGGTGCCCTCCGCCACCGGGGTGTTGCCGAGCACGACGTCCGCGACCACGGTCCGGGTGTCGTTGCTGATGCGGGAGGTCCACGGGTGCGGCTCGGCGGGCGGGGCCTTGCCGATCGACACCTGCGCCGCCTCGGCGTACGGGCTGCTGCCGGGCGTGACGATGCCGTCGCGCGCCGGGTACGCGGCGGGCACGGAGGCCTTCGACGCGTCGGCGCTCACCGAGGAGGCGATCATCTCGAACAGCATCTTCGGATCGGCCGCCGCGTTGGTCGGGATCGACCAACCATCCACCGAAAGTGTGTTGTAGAGGACGTCGCCGCCCGCGACCGACGGCGGGGGCGCGAACCCGAACTGCTGGGAGAACTTGCTGTTGGACGCCTGCGTGAGGTCGTTCATCCGGCCAGAGAACATGATCGCGACCGCCGCCGACCCGTTGTACATCTGCTGCTGCACCCTGGGCTGGTCGAACGTGGTGACCTGCGGGTCCATGAACGGGGCCAGCGACCGCAGCTCGTCGAACGCCTTGGCGGCCTCCGGCTTGTCGAAGTTCGGCGTCATCGTGGTCGCGTCCACGTAGTCGACGCCGAGCGAGCCGAGCGCGGAGTCGTACGCGGTGGCGATGTCGGAGCTGGCGAGCAGCGGCAGCGCGACCGGGTACTTGATCTGCCCGGCCTGCTGGATCTTGCCCGCCACGTCCCGCAGCTCGGCGAACGTCGTCGGCGGCTTGAGGCCGAGCGACTCGAAGACGTCCTTGCGGTAGGCCATCACGTACATCTGGGCCTGCATCGGCAAGCCGTAGAGCTTGCCGTCGTAGGACATGGCCTGGCGCATGGCCTTGTTGATGTCGCTGAGCCCGTACTCCTGGTCGAACTCGGCCACGTACTCGTCGAGCGGCCTCAGCTTCTGCTCCCCGGCGTACTTCGGGATGATGAAGCCGTAGGTCTCGACGACGTCGTAGGTGCCGGTGTCGCCCGCCAGCGTCGCGGTGGTCTTCTGCACCTGGCCCGCGAAGTCGATCGGCTCGTGCTTGACGGTGACCTGGTTCTTCGAACAGCTCTTCACCATCGTGTTGGTGAACGGGTCGATGGCGGAGGAGTTGTAGGCCAGCACGTTGACCGAGGTGGCCTTCGACGGCGCGGGGAAGTCGCAGTCGACCTGGGCCGCGGTCGAGGACGACGTCCGGGAGCCCGCGCCGCAGGCCGTGAGCAGCAGGGCGGCGGAGATCGTGGTGGCGAGCGCTCTCACCACGGTGGTGCGGGGTTGGGGCATCGCTGGGCTCCTACCGTCCAAGGGGGATCGTTGACTATTCATACGTATGCACTACTTCGGGGCTTCGATCATGTCCAGGCGGAGCTGCGCGCTGTCGCGGTGCCCGACGAGCGCTTCGAAGTCGGACACGGCGACGGTGGGCTCCGCCTGGGCGCGGGTCGACTCCCGCGTCGCGCGCTGGTAGGTCACCTGCTTGAGGAAACCCGCGACCGACAACCCCCCGGTGTGCCGCGCGCCACGAGCGGTGGGCAGCACGTGGTTCGTCCCCGACATCCCCTTGTCGGCGTAGACGACCGTCGACCACGTCCCCAGGAACAGCGAGCCGTAGTTGCGCAGCGCCTCCAGCCACCAGTCCAGGTCCTCCGCCAGCACCTCCAGGTGCTCGGGGGCCAGGATGTTCATGACCTGCGCGGCGGTCTCGCGGTCCTCGACGAGGTAGATCGAGCCGTGGTCGCGCCAGGCTGCGCCCGCGATGTCCCTGGTGGCGAGACCCGCCAACTGCTTCTCGATCTGCCGCGGCACCTCCCGCGCGAGCCGCTCGGACGTGGTGGCGAGGCTCGCGGGCGAGGTGGGGCCGTGCTCGGCCTGCGCGAGCAGGTCCGAGGCGACGAGCGCGGCGTCGGCCGTGTCGTCGGCGATCACCGCGACCTCGGACGGCCCGGCGAGCACGTCGATGCCGACCCGGCCGTAGAGCTGCCGCTTCGCCTCGGCGACGTAGGCGTTGCCCGCGCCGACGATCACGTCGGCTGGCTCGCCGTCGAGCAGGCCGAAGGCCATGGCGGCCAACGCCTGCACGCCGCCGACCGCGTGCACGGAGTCCGCGCCGGTGATGCTCGCCGCGTACAGCACCGCGGGGTGCGGCCTGCCGTTCAGCGACGGCGGCGTCGCGGACACGACGTTGCGGACACCGGCGACACGGGCCACGCCCACCGTCATGAACGCGCTCGCGAGCAGCGGGAACCGACCCGCGGGCAGGTAGGCGCCCACGTTGTCGACCGGGATGAAGCGCTGCCCGCACACCACGCCGGGCACCACCTCCTCCTCGAAGTCGACCAGCCGGGCGCGCTGCATCGCGGCGAACCGCCGCGTCCGGTCGGCGCCCGCGTCCAGCGCCTCGCGCAGCGACGCGGGGAGCTGGTCGGCCGCGCGGGCCACCTCGGCGGCGGGCACCTCCAGCGAACGCCCCTCGTACCCGTCCAGCTCGACGGCGTAGCGCAGGACCGCGTCCAGCCCCTCGCGCTCGATCCGGCCCAGCATCTCGGAAACCTTCGCGACGACCTCCGGGTCACGCCGGACGGGGCCGCCGGATCCCGCGGGTTCCTTGACGACCACGAGGCCGCCACCGATCCTCACCTTGTCCGCGTCGCTCAAATGCATACGCATACACTAGGTGTCGACGCAGGTTGTGGCAATACGCAGGTTGGTTGCCGTTCATCCTGGCCACGTCGCGGCGTGGCGAGCGCGAGCGCCCTCCGCCGGAATCGGGCGAGCGTGGACCGGGGCGTGCCGCGCCTCCGGGAGCCCGCCCCGGCACGGCGAGTGGCCTCCCTATACTCCCGATCATGCGCGGGGCGGTCGTGACCGGAGTGCGCCGCCTGCTCGACCGGGTGCGGTCGCTCCCCGCGGGCAGGCGCGACCTGCTGATCACCGCCGTGGTGGTCGCGTTCTCCTTCACCCCCGGTGTCTCCGACAAGGGCACGTGGCTGGGCTGGGCCGACCCCCAGCGCCCGTTCGGCCCGCTCGCCGCCGCCCTCGTCCTCGCCCACGGCCTGCCGCTGCTGATCCGCCACCGCGCGCCCGCCTCGAGCCTGCTGCTCGTCTCCTCCGCCTTCTTCGCCTACCAGTGCCTGGGCTTCCGGCCCACGTTCGCCACGATCGCCCTGTACGTCGCCCTCTTCGGCGCGGGCGTCCACCAGGTCCGCCACCGGCGGACCACGGCGGCGGTGTGGCTCGCGGGGTACGCGGCGCTCTCGGCGTGCCTGGTCGGGCTCGGCGCCCCCACCAGGCCGGTGGAGTACGTCGAGTACGCGGCGCTGCCCGTCGGGTGCTGGCTGCTCGGCGCGTGGGCGCGCACGAGGCTCGACGAGCAGCGGCGGCGCCAGGACCTCGACCTGGAGGCGGCCATGCGCGAGGAGCGCGAGCGCATCGCCCGCGACCTGCACGACGTGGTCACCCACCACGTGACGGCGATCGTGATGCAGGCCGACGCGATGCGCTACGTCCCGGCCGACGACCGGGCGAAGGTCGACACCGGGCTGCTGGCGATCGGCGGGGCGGGCAGGCGGGCGCTGGGCGACCTGCGTGACCTGCTCGGCGTGCTCAGTCCCCGCCACGACGCCGACCCGGCCCCGCGAACGCCGACCGCGGTCACGTTCGGCGAACTCGTGGAGCGCACCCGGCTCGCCGGGCAGCCCGTCGACCTGGTCGAGGACGAGACGCCGCCGCGGGTGGACGGCGCGGTCGCGCTGGCGGCCTACCGGGTCGTGCAGGAGGCGCTCACCAACGCGCTGAAGCACGCACCGGGCCGGAGGACCGCGGTCCGGGTCGGCTCCGCCGCCGAGGAACTCGCGATCGAGGTGACGACGGAGGGCGCCGCCGACGCGGCAACCGCGTCGACTCCGGGCCGCGGCCTGACCGGGCTGCGCGAACGGGTGCGCCTGGCCGGTGGCGACCTCACGACGGCGCACACCGAGGACGGCGGCTTCGTCGTGCGCGCGAGGCTGCCGCTCGGGTGAGCACGCGGGCTCGCGGTAGCGCGCCATCCCCCACGAGAGCCAAAAACCGGCTCACCACCGGGTGACGCCCCCGCACCCGCTCCGCTCCTAGCGTTCCCCTCGCCGCCGAGGCACCCGCCACCGGCACCCCGACCAGGAGGAACGCCATGACCGCGAAGACCACCCGCCGCTCGCGCCGACGCCCGGCGGCGGTCACCGCACTGGTGCTGACCGTTGCCGCGGCCTGCCCGTTGGCCGCCGTCGCGGACACGTCGTCCGCCGCCGAACGGTCCCAGGCCAGGCGGTTGGAGACGATCGCCGAGCGAGCGGTCGCCGCGGGCGTCCCCGGCGTCGTGGTCCGGGTGGACAGCGGTCGCGGGCCGGTGGTCAGCGTCGTCCGGCAGGGCTCTTGGACCACGTCCGACCACGTGCTCCGCGCGACTGACACGTTCCGGATGGCCTCGAACACGAAGACGGTCACCGCCGCGCTGGTGCTGCAACTGGTCGGCGAGCACCGGCTGCGCCTGGACGACACCGTCGAGCGGTGGCTGCCGGGTCTGGTGCCCAACGGCGCGGGCATCACCCTGCGGATGCTGCTGAACCACACCAGCGGGCTGGCCGAGTCCGCCTACACCGAGAAGTCGCTGAACCTCATGACCGGCCGCGACACGAGCAGGCCGAGCGCCGAGGAGGTGCTGGCGCTGGGCACGACCCAGCCCCCGGTGGGCGCTCCGGGCGAGACGTGGTTCTACAGCAACCCCGGCTACGTCGCGCTCGGCATGGTGCTGGAGAAGGCGACCGGGCACACCTTCGCCGACCTGGTCCAGCGGCGCGTCGCGGGCCCGCTCGGGATGCGGGACACCTACGTCGCGACCAGCGCCGCACCGCGTCGCGGCACCGCACCGCTCGCCCACGGCTACGAGCCCGACGCCGCCCACCTGCGGCCCATCGCCGAACCGCTCGGGCTGCCGGAGGACTGGGGCTTCGTCGGGCCCGCGAACGACGAGCACGTCGACACGACCGCGATCGACCAGTCGTGGGGCCGGGCGGCGGCCGCGATCGTCTCCACCGCGGCCGACTGGGCCCGGTTCGACAACGCGCTGATGTCCGGCGGGCTCTTCCCGAAGCGGCTGCTGGACGAGATGCGCGCCACCGTGCCGTCGCGGGACTCGGACCACCGCTACGGCCTGGGCGTGGACGAGTACCGCTCGCCGTGCGGCACGGTCTGGGGCCACGACGGCGCGCTGCCCGGCTACCGCAGCGACAACTACACCGACGAGTCCGGCCGCCGCACCGTCTCCGTCCTGAGCACCACCCACTTCGGGCTCATGGTCTCCCCCGAGGCGAACGCCGCCGAGGCGGAGCTGGTCGACGCGGCCATCTGCGCGATGCTGGGCAAGCCCGTCCCGAAGGGCTGACCGACGACGAGTCCGGTGTGGACGGTCAGCGCCGGGGGTGGACGAGTCCGGAGTCGTAGGCGAACACGATGGCGGCGGCCCGATCGCGGGCGCCGAGCTTCGCGAACAGGGAACCGACGTGGGTCTTGACGGTGGTCTCGGCGAGGCTGAGGTGGTCGGCGATCTCCCGGTTGGACAGGCCGCGGGCCATCAGCCGCAGGACGTCCAACTCCCGTGCGGTGACCGTGTCCGGCAGGCCGGGGGCTCGGGGCACCGGGCGGACGAGCCTGCGGTAGGTGGTCAGGATCGGGCCGAGGAGCCTGCCGTCGATCCAGGTGCCGCCCGCCGCCACGGTGCGCACCGCCTCGATGAGGTTCTCGGCCGTGGCGGACTTCAGCTCGAAGCCCGCGGCGCCCGCCTCGACGGCGGACCAGAGCACGTCCTCGTCGTCGAAGGTGGTCAGGACGCAGACCGGCGGGCCTCCCGCGGCGCGCAGCACGCGGGTCGCCTCGACCCCGTCGGTGCCGGGCATGCGGACGTCCATGCAGACGACGTCCGGCGCGCAGTCGGCGACCGCGCCGGCGATGTCGCCGCCGTCACCGCGTTCGCCGACGACCTGGATGTCGGGTTGGCTGCGCAGGACGAGCGCGAGCCCGGCCCGGATCATCGGCTGGTCGTCGACCAGGAGGACCCTGATCACGACCTCGCTCCGGCGAGCGTGCGCGGGATCAGCGCCTGGACGGTCCACCGGTCACCGCTCGGCCGGGCCCGGAACGTCCCGTCGATGGCGGTGACGCGGTGTTCGAGGCCGGTCAAGCCCATCCCGGCCCCACCACGGCCGGCGTTCGGGCCACACGGGCTGGTGACGTGCACGGCGATGCCGTCGTCGTCGAGCGCGACGCGGATGCACGCCTCGGGGCGGGTGGCGTGCTTGACCACGTTGGTGAGGGCTTCGCGCACGACGTCGTGCAGGACGATGCGCGGCCCGGCGGCGGCCTGGTCGACCCCGTCGGCCACCGTGAGGTCGACGCGCAGGCCCGCGTCGCGGTAGCTGGTGACCAGGTCGTCGAGGTGGCCGAGCCCCGACGCCGCGGGCGAGTGGCCGCCGCGGTGCATGAGCACCAGCGCCTGCCGCAGTTCGTCCATCCCCTCCCGCCCCACGACCTCGGCCCGCCGCAACGCGTCGACCGCCTCGTCCGGCGCGGACAGCAGGTTCATCCGCGCGCCCGCGAGGTGGAGCAGGACGACGCTGAAGCTGTGGCCTACCAGGTCGTGCAGGTCGCGCGCGATGCGCTGGCGGTCGGCGACGACCGCGGCCTCGGCGAGTTCGACCCTGGTCCGCTCCAACTCGGCGATCAGGGTCTGCTGCTCGCCGACCAGCCTGCCGAGGACCCAGCCGAGCAGCAGCCCCGCCGACCACAGCCACGCGCCGATGCCGCGGTGCCAGTCGTTGGTGTCCAACGCCCAGACCAGGAACGGGGAGACCAGGCACAGCGCCATCGCGACGGTGTCGACGCGGCGCTCGCTGCTGGCCGCGACCACGGCCATCGCGGTGATCAGCACCATGTTCGCGGTGTGGGTCACCACCGCGATGTCCCCCACGAGCGTGGGGATCACGGTCCACGCCAGCAGCAGCCACCCCGGCATCGTCCGCCAGACGGTCCTGACGACCAGCGCGGGCAGCATCGCCAACGCCAGGACCCGGCCCCAGTCCTCGGCGTAGACGAGGTTGAGGATCCCGAACCCGCTGCCGAGGAGCGCCGTCCTGGTGACGAACGCGTCGCGGCCACGCAGCAGAAGGCGCATGGCTCGGATCGTAGGCCGACCGGGCCGCCGCACGGGTCGACGTCGGTGGACTCGCGACGAAAGCACGGGCCGATCTCCTACCGGGGTAGGAGATCGGGCCGCTTCTCCTACCGGGGTGCCACCGCGGAACGGCACCGCGGCCCGAAGACGCCGCACCGCCCGCTGCCTACCGTTCTTGGTGACCGAGATCGGGCGTGAGCCGTTCCGCCCGACGGGTCCACCGGCGCCCCAAGAGCGCCACACCCAGGCGGAGGCGTTGTGCGACAAGGAGTTCGTGGTGCGGTGGCGGCCGGACCCGGTCGCACCGCTCGTGGCACGGTGCTCGCCGCGGCGACGTTGACGATCATGGCGCCCGCGCTCATCGCTCCGAGCCTGCCCGCGATGGAACAGGCCTTCGCCGACCGGCCGGGTGCGTCGCTGCTGGTCCGGCTCACGATGACGATCACCTCCCTGGCGGTCGCGGTCACCGCGCCGGTGGCCGGGGTGGTCGCCGACCGGATCGGCGGCCGACCGCTTCTGGTGGCGGGCCTCGTCCTCTACAGCGCCTGCGGCACCATCGGCTACTTCCTCGACGACCTGCACCTGCTGCTGGCGAGCAGGGCGCTGCTCGGTGTCGCCGTCGGTGGGGTCATGACCGCCGTCAACGCCGTCGTCACCGACTGGTTCGACGGACCGGATCGCGCGTCGTTCCTCGGTCTCCAGCAGGTCTTCGCCAGCCTCAGCGGGGTGGTGCTGCTGCCGCTGGCGGGCGTGCTCGCCACCGCGGGGTGGCGGGTGCCGTTCTGGCTCTACGCCGTGGCGGCGGCGGTCGTGCCGTTCGCGTTGCTCGCCGTGCGGGACCGGCACGGGACGGCGCGGCCGACCGCGCCGGGCGGTGGACGCGCGTTCACCGGCGGTGTGCTGGGCGTCTACGCGCTCGCGCTGGTCGCGACCCTGGTCTTCTACATGGCCCCGACGCAGGTCCCGTTCCTGCTGTCAGGCCAAGGGGTCGGCCCCGTGCTGGTCGGCGCCGTCGTCGCGGGCAGCACCCTGGCGAGCACGCTGGGCGGGTTCACCTTCCCGGCCCTGCGCAAGAGGTTGTCCTCCGGAGCGGTCACGACGGTCTGCGTCGCGCTGCTCGGCACGGGCTGGTCGCTGGTCGGTGTCACGGGCGGGCCCGCGGGCACCTCGGTGGGCCTGTTCATCGGTGGCCTGGGCGTCGGGCTCGCCATCCCCAACCTCACGCTGCGGCTGTCGGAGACCGCGCCGCCCGCGTGGCGCGGCCGCGTCTTCAGCGGGCTCGTGGCGGGGATCTTCCTGGGCCAGTTCCTCTCCCCGCTGCTCGTCCAACCCCTGATCCGCGCCACCGGTGTCGGCACCGCCTTCACCTGGTCGGGCATCGCCCTGATCGCGGGCGCGGCCGTCGCCGCGGTCGGTTCCTCGATCCGCGGCACTCACCAAGAAAGGACGAATCCTTGATCTACCACGGCATTCGCTTCTCCCTCAAACTCGGAGTCGGTGAGGAGGAGGTGGTGGCGGGCCTCGCGGCCATGCGCGCGGCCTCCCTCGCGATCCCGACCATCCGGTCGTTCGTCATCGGGCGCGACATCGGCGGCGAGTACGACTACGGCGCCGTGTCGGTCATCGACGACCTCGCGGGCTACGAGGAGATGATGAACCACCCGTCGCACCTCGAGGTGGACCGCCTCGGCCTGCCGCTGATCGACAGGTTCGCGTCGTTCGACATCACCGACGACCCCGATCCCGACCTGGGCGCGAAGATCGCCGAGGTCCACCGGCGCCGCTACGCGGGCAACCCCGACGTCGCCGACCTGGTCTCCGACCTCGGCGAGTACAGCGGCAGCGCCGCTCCCGGCCCGCACGCGAGCTGACACCGACCGGCGGTGGCGGGCCTGCTCGCCACCGCCGGTGCCGTTCCCACCAACCGAATTCCGAGAGGTAAGAGATGACCGGCGTTGTCGCCACCCGTGCTACCGAGATCGTCCTGCCCGGCGCGGTCGAGCCCGACGGCCTGGAGGTGAGGGTCCGCGATCTCCCGGCCCCGGCGCGGGGCCAGGTGGTGCTGCGGATGGAAGCGACCGGGGTGTCGTTCGCCGAGCAGCAGATGCGGCTGGGCAAGTACTACGACCAGCCGCCGTTCCCGTTCGTGCCGGGCTACGACGTGGTGGGGACGGTCGTCACCACCGGCCCGGACGTGGACCCGACCCTGCGGGGCGGGCTGTTCGCCGCGGTGATCAAGGTCGGCGGGTGGGCGAGCCACCTGCTCGTCGACGCGGACGACCTGGTGCCGGTGCCCGCGGGCGTCGACCCCGCGGCGGCCGAAACCTTTCTGGTCAACGGAGTCACCGCCTGGCAGATGCTGCACCGCTCGGCGGCCGTGGCCAGCGGCGGCACCGTCGTGGTGCTCGGCGCCAACGGCGGTGTCGGTTCGACGCTCGTGCAGCTCGCCCGGCACGCGGGGATCGAGGTGATCGGAACCGCGTCGACCCGCCACCACGACGCCGTGCGGGAACTGGGCGCCATCCCCCTCGACTACCGCGATCCTGACCTGTACGAGCGCATCCGTGGTTTGGCACCCGACGGGGTGGACGCGGTCTTCGACCACGTGGGCGGACCCGACTTGGCGCGCTCGTGGGCGTTGCTGCGCCGGGGCGGCACGCTGGTCAACTACGGCACGGCGTCCGCCAAGGACGAACCGGGCAACGCGATCGGTCCCGTGGTGAAGCTGTTCGCCCGCCTCTACGCCTGGGACCTCCTGCCGAACGGCCGGAGCGCGACCTTCTACAACCTCTGGGCGGGCAAGCGGAACCGGGCCGCCTTCCGCGCCCGGATGAACGAGGACCTCACCCGTGTCCTGCAACTGCTCGCCGACGGCGTGCTCACCCCGCAGATCGCCGCCCGGATCCCACTCGCCCAGGCGGGCGACGCCCTCGCACTGGCCGAGTCGCGAACCGTCATGGGCAAGGTCGTCATCGTGGCGCAGCCGTGAGCGCCCGCACACCGATCCGCTTCTCCCAGGAGGAACCAGCATGAACACCACCGCGCTCCCGCGGCCGGGCGTCACCGTCCCGCCGGGTGAGGTCGACAGCCGCGCCGCGTACCTCTGCTTCGCCGCGGCCTACCTGGTCGGCCACGGCTCGGCCGCGCTGTCCAAGGGCTCCGACCCGGTGATCGGCCTGCCGTCCTGGGTGCCGCTGACGCTGCTGGCCGCCGGACTGCTGCCCGCGCTGTGGTTGGCGGTACGGGCGGGAACGCGCGCCCAGCGGGACGCGGGCAGGTCGCGCAAGCAGGCCGAACAACTCCTGGGCGTCGCCTGGTTCACCGCCTTCACCGCGCTCGCGACGGCCATCACCGGACTGGGCACCGCGACCGGCGCGCCCGAACTCCAGGACGTGCTCTGGCCCGCGGGCTCCGTCATCGTCGTCGGCCTGATCACCATCGCCGAGGGGACGGCCCGGCACAACGTCCTGCACTACTGCCTCGGCACGTTCCTCGCGCTGGCCGGTGCCGCGGCCCTGTTCTTCGACACCGCGGGCGTCTACACCACGATCGCCGTCGCGGGCGGCACCGGCTACCTCGTCGCCGCGGTCCTGGAACGCCGTCGCCTGACCGCGAACCGACCGGACGCGGCGGTCACCACGTGACCGACCCCAGCCCGTCCCCTACCGCCCCGGAGCGAGCACCCGTGGCCCGTGAGTCGAAACCCACCCGTCCCCGCCGGCGGTGGCTGCGCTGGACGGCGCTGACCACCGTCGCGACCGCGGTCGTCACCGGATCCGCGTTCGGCGTCCTCTACCTCCAGGCCAGGACGGACACCGTCGGCCGGGTGAGCTTCGACCACCGGCTCGCGATCCCGCCACTGGCCGAGTCCACTGAGGACGCTTCCGGGACCAGGGTCTTCGACCTCGACGTCCGCGCCGGTGAGACGCGGTTCCTCGAAGGACCCGCGACCAGGACGTGGGGGATCAATGGGACCTACCTCGGGCCCACGATCCGCGCCGCACGGGGCGAGAAGGTGGCCATGGCGGTCCACAACAACCTCCCGGAGGCCACGTCGCTGCACTGGCACGGCATGCACCTGCCCGCCAACATGGACGGCGGACCGCACCAGGTCGTCGAACCCGGCACCACCTGGAGTCCTCAGTGGACGGTCGACCAGCCCGCCGCGACCCTCTGGTACCACCCGCACCCGCACGGGCGCACGGCCGACCACCTCCACCGCGGGCTGACCGGCATGATCATCCTCGACGACGACAACGCCGCGGGCCTCGGGCTGCCCGACGACTACGGCGTGGACGACATCCCGCTGATCGTGCAGGACCGGGCCTTCGACGGCGACAACCAGTTCGACGGTTCGGCCCCGTTCCTGAGCACCGGCGGCGTGTTCGGCGACGAGATCCTCGTCAACGGCACGCGCGGCCCCTACGTGGACGTCACCTCACGCCTGGTGCGCCTGCGCCTGCTCAACGCGTCGAACGCGCGGCTGTACAACTTCGGGTTCTCCGACGACCGGCAGTTCCAGCTCATCGGGACCGACGGCGGGCTCATGGCCTCGGCGTGGGGCACCAGCCGCCTGCAACTGTCCCCCGGCGAACGCGCCGAGGTCGTGGTGGCGTTCGAGCCGCGCGACACCGTCGAGCTGAGGTCGTACGCGGCCGAGTCCGGTTACGACCGGATCGGGTCACGGCTCAACGGGGCCGACGACCGGTTCGACGTCGTCCAGTTCCGCGCCGCCGACGACCTCACGGACACCACCACCGTCCCGGCGACGCTGGGCACCGCGCCCGACGCGGCGAACGACCCCGTCGCCACGACCACCGCCGCCGCACCTCTCGGGCTGGAAGGACACCGTCCAGCTCGACCCCGGCCGCCGGTACCGCCTGGCCATGCGGTTCAGCGACCACACCGACCCGAACGTGCCCTACCTGCTCCACTGCCACCTCACCCTCCACGAGGACGAGGGCATGATGAGCCAGTTCGTCGTCCTGCGCGAAGGGGAGGACATCGGCCGCGTTCCCGGCACGGGCCACGAACACCCCTGACCGAACCCATCCGTCCACACCGGACGGTCAGGCGCCGGACCCGCCGCCCGCTTCGAACAGCGCGACCGTCTCGGCGAGGTGCGCGCGGGTGGCCTCCACGGCGGCGTCCGCGTCGCCCGCCTCGATGGCGTCGACGAGCACCTCGTGCCGGTCGTTGGCGCGTTGCAGTTCCACGACGTCGGCGACGACCAGCAGCGCGGGTTCCAGCGAGCGGCGGAGCACCTCGTACAGCTCGACGAGCACGGAGTTGTCGGCGGCTTCCGCGGCGATGCGGTGGAAGCGCGAGTCCGCCTCGATGAACGCCGTGATGTCACCCGTCTCGGCGTGCCCCCGGCAGTCCCGCACGGCCGTGCGCAGCGCCGCGACCTGGTCGTCCGTCCGCCGCAGCGGCGCCGTCCTGGCCACCAAGACCTCCAGCGCGGCCCGCACCTCGAACACCTCGGGCACCCTCGCGGCAGCGAGGCGGGAGGCGAGGTCGGCCTCGTGCGGCTGCCTGACGTAGGTGCCGCTGCCCTGCTTGATGTCCAGGACGCCCGCGTGCGCCAGCACCCGGATCGCCTCGCGCAGCGTGGACCTCCCGACGCCGAGCCGCCGGGCCAGGTTCGGCTCGCTCGGCAGCCGGTCACCCGCCCGCAGCCCCTCACCGCTGATCAGCTCGCGCACGCTGGCGATGACCTGGTCGACGAGGGGCTTGCGCTGCGGCGGCGTCGACGGCCGCCACTCCTCGATCATGGCGCCAGGTTACGGCAGCGGCGCCGCGTCCCCCGCCGATGACACCGGCCATTGACAAGCCCTCCGCCAAGTTGTCTGATGACCTGACGATTTTACCCGCGAGGAGGTCCCATGGCCGTCCACCGACTGAACCCCCCGACACTCGCCACCCCCGTGATGAACCTGTACTCGCAGGTCACCACCTCCGCGCCGGGCGACCGCCTGGTGGCCATCGCGGGCCAGGTCGCCCTCGACACCGACGGCGCGCTCGTCGGCGCGGGCGACCTCGCCGCCCAGGCCGAGCAGGCGTTCCGCAACCTGCGAGCAGCCCTCGAAGCGGCGGGCGGCACACCGGCGGACCTGCTCAAGTACACGATCCACGTCGTCGACTCGACGCCCGACCTCATCCAGCCCGTTTTCGACGCCATGGCGCGGGCCTTCGGCGAGGTCCCGCTCGCCGCCAGCACCTGGATCGGCGTCGCCGCGCTCGGCCTGCCCGAGTGGCTGATCGAGGTCGACGGCCTCGCGGCCATCGGACCTGACCCCAGTCCCACGACCCGGAGGACGACACCATGACAGCGTTGGGCATCCCCGCCGCACCGACCTTCGACTCCGTCGAGGACGAGCGCAGGCACCGCAAGCAGCAGCTCGCCGCGGCGCTGCGCGTGTTCGGCAGGCTCGGCTACGACGAGGGCGTCGCCGGGCACATCACGGTCCGCGACCCGGAGGACCCCCAGAAGTTCTGGGTCAACCCGTTCGGGGTCTCCTTCGGCCGGATCAGCGTGAAGGACCTCGTGCTGGTCGACGGTGACGGCGAGGTCGTCGAGGGCTCCCGCTCGGTCAACCGCGGCGCCTTCGTCATCCACTCCGCCATCCACGACCTCCGCCCGGACGTGGTCTCGGCGGCGCACGCCCACTCGATCCACGGCCGCGCGCTCGCCGCGCTGGGGACGCCGCTGCGCCCCGTCGTGCAGGAGGCCTGCGCCTTCTTCGAGGACCAGGGCGTCTACCGCGACTACAACGGTCTCGCGCTGGAGGTGGACGAGGGCAGGCGGATGGCCGAGGCGCTCGGCCCGCACCGGGCGGTCGTGATGCAGAACCACGGCGTGATCACCGTGGGCGGCAGCGTCGAGGAGGCGGCCTACTGGTTCGTCAGCTTCGACCGGGCGGCGCAGGTGCAGTTGATCGCCGAGGCCGCCGGTACCCCGGCCTACCTCGACACCGACGCCGCCCGCGTCGCGCACTCCCAGTTCGGCAGCCCGACACTGGCCAGGTTCAGCTTCCGGATCCTCTTCGACGACATCGTGCACGCCCAGCCCGACCTGCTGGACGAGTGACCCGACCACCACACCCGGACGACCGTCCGATCGGAGGAACGAATGACCACTTTCGTGCTCGTGCACGGCTCGTGGGCAGGCGGCTGGAACTGGGCGCGGCTCCGGCCGCTGCTGGAGGCCGAGGGGCACCGGGTCCTGTGCCCGACCCTGTCCGGCCTCGCCGACCGCGGCCACCTCGCGGGTGACCACATAGGACTGTCCACCCACATCGAGGACATCACCCGGCTGCTGCGGTGGGAGGACCTCGACGAGGTCGTCCTGGTCGGGCACAGCTACGGCGGCATGGTCGTCACCGGCGTGCTCGGCGCCGTGCCCGAGCGGATCGCGCACATCGTCTACATCGACGCGTTCCGACCGGAACCGGGCCAGTCCGCGTTCGACGCCCTGCCCGTGCTGCCGGACCTGTTCGGCGAGCCACCGGCCGAGCACCCGTGGGGCTGGTCGCCGGTCGACCTGACCATGCTGGGCATCACCGACCCCGCCGAACTGGAGTGGATGGCGGCCAAGTGCACCCCGATGCCGACCAGGACGCACCGGGAACCACTGCCCCGTCCCGACCACGACGCCTCCGGGGTGCCGGTGACCTACGTCCACGCCGCGGCGGCGGCCTTCTTCACCGAGACGGCCCAGAAGGCCGCCGCCGCCGGAGCCACCGTCGTGACCTGGCCGGACGCCGCCCACTACCCCCACGTCCAACACCCCCAGCGCACAGCGCGCCTGCTGCTGGACCTCTGCTGACCGCGCGCCCGAGCCCGGTGGCGGGCTCGGGCGCGTTCGTCACAGCACCGCCAAACCGGGCTGGGACAACAGGTCCGCGGTGTGGGCCAGCAGTTCCGAGCCGCCCTGCCCGTCCATCACGCGGTGGTCGAAGGACAGGGCGAGCTGGAGGACCGACCGGGGCGCGATCCGCTCCCCCGACTCGTCCTCGACCACCCACGGCCTCCGGCGGATCGCGCCGACGGCGAGGATCGCGGTCTCACCGGGGTTGAGGATGGGGGTGCCGGTGTCGACCCCGAAGACGCCGACGTTGGTGACGGTCGTCGTCCCGCCCGCCATCGCCTCGGGCGTGGTCCGGCCCGCACGGGCGGTGGCCGCCAGGTCGTTGATCGCGGTGGCGAGGTCGAGCAGCCCCAACAGGTGGGCGTCCTTGATGTTCGGGACGACCAGGCCGCGCGGGGTGGCCGCGGCGATGCCGAGGTTGACCCCGGCGGGCACCACGATCTCCTGCGCCGCGTCGTCCCACCGGGCGGTCGCCATCGGGGTGCGGGCCAGTGCCCGCAGGTAGGCCATCGCCACGAAGGCGAGCGGGGTCAGCTTCACTCCCCGGAACTCGCGGCGGCGCTGCACGACGTCGCGCAGCTCCAGCGTCGGCGTGACGTCGACGGTGACGAACTCGGTCACGTGCGGCGCGGTGAACGCGGACGCCACCACCGCCGCCGCGGTGTGCTTGCGGACGCCCTTGATCGGGATGCGGGTCCCCGCGCCGCGAACCGGGGCGTCCCCCTCCGCCGCCTTGAGCACGTCGGCGCGCACGACGACGCCGTCCGGGCCGCTCGGCGTGACCGCGGCGAGGTCGACGCCCAGCGTCTTGGCCAGTTTGCGCACCGGAGGTTTGGCCCTCGGCCTGGTGCGCTCGACCGGGGTGTCGCCGGTGCTCGGGGTGGCACCACGACGTCGTCGCGTCGTGCCGGGCTCCTTCGCGCCGTAGCCGACCAGCAGCCTGGGCTCGTCGGTCGCGGTCCTGATCGCGATGATCGGGGCGCCGACGGGGACGGTGTCCCCTTCGGCCGCCGTCAACTCGACCACCTCGCCCGCGTGGGGCGACGGCAGTTCGACCACGGACTTGGCGGTCTCGATGTCGACGATGACCTGGTTCACCACGACGGTGTCGCCGACGGCGACGCGCCAGGCGACGATCTCGGCCTCGGCGAGGCCCTCGCCGACGTCGGGCAGCAGGAAGGTCAGGGTGGTCACGGTGGTCTGCTCCTCGGAGGTGGCGCGGCGGTCAGTGCTTCAGGCTCGCGTCGCAGGCCTCCAGCAGGCGGTCGACGTTGGGCAGCCAGTCCTCCTCCAGCCTGCTGGCGGGATAGGGCGTGTCGTACCCGGTGACCCGCAGGACGGGTGCCTCCAGGTCGTAGAACGCCCGCGCCTGCACCCGTGCGGCGAGTTCACCGCCGATGCCGCCGGTCTGGGACGCCTCGTGCGCGATCACGAGCCTCCCGGTGCGGCGCACCGACTCCACGACCGTGTCGTCGTCGATCGGCGACAGCGACCGCAGGTCGACGACCTCGACCTGCCTGCCCTCCTCGGCCAGCACGGCCGCGGCCTTGAGCGCGACGGGCACGAGGGCGCCGTAGGTGACCAGGGTCAGGGCGTCGCCGGGCCGGACGACGCGGGCGCGGTCCATCCCGACAGCCGGGGCCTCCGGGTCGACCTCGCCCTTGGACCAGTAGGAGCGCTTGGGCTCCAGGAAGATCACCGGGTCGTCGCACCGGATCGCCTGCCCCAGCAGGTCGTAGGCGTCCTGGGAGGTGGAGGGGCACAGGACGCGCAGCCCCGGCGTGTGGGCGAAGTAGGCCTCGGGGGACTCGCTGTGGTGCTCGATGGCCCCGATGCCGCCGCCGACCGGGATGCGGATGACGACGGGCAGGCTGATCCTGCCCTCTGACCGGTGCCGGTACTTGGCGAGCTGGGTGGTGATCTGGTTCATCGCGGGGAAGACGAAGCCGTCGAACTGGATCTCGCACACCGGCCGGTACCCCGCCATGGCGAGCCCGATCGCGCTCCCCACGATGCCCGCCTCACCGAGCGGCGACGTGACCACGCGCTCGTCGCTGAAGTCCTCCCGCAACCCGTCGGTCACCCGGAACACGCCGCCGAGCCGACCGATGTCCTCACCGATCAGCACCACCTTCGGGTCCTCCTCCAGGCAGGCGCGGAGTCCCGCGTTGAGCGCGTGGGCCATGGCGGTGCTCACGACCGGTCCCCCTGTCCACCGGCGACGAACGCCAGGTGCTCGTCCCGCTGGCGTTCGAGGTCGCGGGGCATGCGTTCGAGGGTGTGCAGGAACGGGTCGCCGGGGTGCGGGACGGGCAGCGCCCGGCACCCCGCGCGCAGCCGCTCGGCGAGTTCCTCCTCCTCGCGGCCGAGGTCGGCCAGGAAGTCGTTGACGCCCGGCGGTCCGGCGCCGCCGGTGAGCAGGGCGCGGAGGCGGTCGACGGGGTCGCGGGCGGCCCAGTCGTCGTTCACCGCCCCGGTGCGGTAGCGCAGGTCGTCGTCGGAGGTGGTGTGCGGGTTGCGCCGGTAGGTCACCGCCTCGACCAGCGTCGGGCCACCGCCGGACCGGGCACGCTCCAGCGCCTCCCGCGCCACCGCGTGGCAGGCGATGACGTCGTTGCCGTCCACCCGCACGCCGGGGAAGCCGAAACCGCTCGCCCTGGTGGCGGCGGGCACCCGGCTCTGCACGGAGAACGGCGCCGAGATGGCCCACTGGTTGTTCTGGCAGAAGAAGACCACCGGCAGGTTCTGGACCGCCGCCCAGGCGAACGCCTCGTTCGTCTCGCCCTCGCTCAGCGCGCCGTCGCCCAGGAAGGCCAGGACGGCCCGGTCGCGGTCGGGGTCGCCCGTCCCGACGTCGCCGTCCCGCACGACACCCATGGCGTAGCCGACGGCGTGCAGCGTCTGGGCGCCGATGACGAGCGTGTAGAGGTGGAAGTTGCGGTCACGCGGGTCCCAGCCGCCCAGGGTCGTCCCCCGGAACAGCCCGAGGAGCTGGACGGGGTCGACGCCCGCGCACCACGCGACGGCGTGCTCGCGGTAGGTGGGGAACACGACGTCCCGCGGCCGCAGCGCCGAACCGGCACCGACCTGCGCGCCCTCCTGCCCGAGCATCGAGGGCCACAGACCGAGTTCGCCCTGCCGTTGCAGCGCGATCGCCTCGGTGTCCACCCGGCGGGACAGCACCATGTCGCGGTAGGCCGCCCACAGGTCCAGCGCGTCGGCACCCGCGGGCACCCGGTCGTCGACCCGCAGCGTCCCGGTGGGGTCGAGGACGGACCACGGTTCGGTGGGCTCGGCTGTCATCGCGCTCCTCGGATCGGCTGCTCGGCGAAACCTTCACCAGCGCAGCGTTCCCGGCGCAATCGATAGGAGCGGGTTGCGCGTGATTCGCGTACTCTTTTCCCACCGGAGCGAGTCGACGAGCAACTATCTTGCGCCGGACGCTCGAACTGTGCGGAAGGGGTGTCGTGGACGCGATCGACCAGGAGATCCTCGACCTGCTGCGCGCCAACGCGCGCATGCCGGTCAGCGAGATCGCCAGGCGGGTCGGCCTCTCCGGCGCCCCGGTGGCCAGGCGCATCGAACGCCTGGAGAACGACGGCGTCATCCGGGGCTACGTCGCGATCATCGACGACACGGCGGGCGGAGGACTTGACGCCTTCACCGAGATCCGGCTGACCGGGGGGACCGACACCCGCGAGCTGGAGGAGATAGCCCGGAGGGTCCCGGAGGTCCGGCAGTACTTCACCATCGCGGGCGACCCCGACGGCCTCGTCCGCTTCCGCGTCCGGAACGTCGACCACCTCCAGCAGGTGGTGAACGCGATCCGCAGCACCAAGATCGTCGCGGGCACCAAGACGCTCATCGTGATGTCGAGCTGGGACAGGGCGCACGAACCCGAGCAGTGATGCGACATCGGCCTTCGAAGTGACCTGAGTGGACTGTCCTCACAGGACGTTCGACGATGGGTGGCCAGGAGTGGCCTGAGCCCCTTCGACCTTCTGCTCCAGCAGATCCGGGTGGGTCCACCCCCACCCCGAAGCGGGTCTGGACGGATGGTGCCACCGGTTGGGCCGCTCCTAGCGTCTTCACCACACATCGACGCGCAGTTCGGAGAAGGCATGCCTGGTCCTACCCGTCGGGGGTTCATCGTCGGTACCGCGGCACTCGGGGGCGCCGCCGTGATCGGGCACCAGGTGATCGCGGACGCGACGCCGGTGGAAGACGCGGTCGTGATCCCGCGAGGCGACGCGCGTTACGAAGACCTGGTGCTGCGCCGCACGAGTGAGCGGTTCTTCCCGCGCCCGGAGCACTTCCGCCTGCCCACGACGACCCAGCAGGTCGAGCGGGCGGTGCAGGACGCCGTCCGGGCGGGCAAGCGGGTGACGGTCCGCAGTGGCGGGCACTGCTACGAGAACTTCGTGGGCGACGCCGCCGAGGTGGTCATCGACCTGTCCGCGATGCGGCAGGTGACGTTCGACCCGCGCCGCGGCGCGTTCGCGATCGAGCCGGGCGCGAGCCTGTGGGAGGTGTACCAGCGGCTCTACCTCGGTTGGGGCGTCACGATTCCCGGTGGCCAGTGCGGTGGGGTGGCCGCGGGCGGGCACATCCAGGGCGGGGGCTACGGGCCGCTGTCGCGGCGGCTCGGTTCGGTCGTGGACTACCTGCACGCCGTGGAAGTCGTGGTGGTGGACCGTTCGGGCCGCGCGCGGACGGTGGTCGCGACCCGTGAGCCGGACGACGAGAACCGGGACCTGTGGTGGGCGCACACCGGGGGCGGGGGCGGCAACTTCGGCGTGGTCACCCGGTACTGGATGCGCACGCCCGGCGCCACCGGCGACGATCCGGGGCACCTGCTGCCGAAGCCACCCGGCGTGACGCTCGGCGCGACGGTCGCGTGGAGCTGGCGGGACACCACCGAGGAGTCCTTCCACCGGCTGCTGCGCAACCACGGCGAGTGGCACGAGCGCAACAGCGCCCCGGACTCCCGCGGCGCGAGCGTCTTCAGCCTGTTGCTGATCAACCGGCGCGACACCGGCGCAGACCCCGGCTCGTTCGCCATGGTGTCCACAGTGGACGGAACGCTGCCCGACGCCGACCGGGTGCTCGCCGACCACCTCGCGGAGGTCACCGACGGCGTCCCCGGAACCGTCGTGGTTCGGCCACCCCACCGCCTGCCGTGGCTGGCGGCGGTGAAGGCCGGGTCGCTGAGCCAGAGCGACGAGTCCGGGATGTTCAAGGCGAAGGCGGCCTACCTGCGCAAGCGGTTCACCGACGAGCAGATCGGGACCGCGTACAGCTTCCTGACCAGCACGGACCACCACAACGAGCGCGCGCTGCTGATCCTGGTGTCCTACGGCGGCAAGGTCAACACCGTCGCCCCGGACGCGACCGCCTCGCCCCAGCGGGACAGCGTCATGAAGGCGGTCTACACCGTCACCTGGACCGACCCGGACGGCGAGCGGTCGAACCTGGACTGGATCCGGCGCTGGTACGCCGAGATGTACCGGGACACCGGGGGCGTGCCGGTGCCGAACTCCGTGAACGACGGCTCCTACATCAACTACCCGGACGTCGACACCGCCGATCCGGAGTGGAACAGGTCCGAGATCCCCTGGCACGCCCTGTACTACAAGGACAACTACCCGAGGCTGCAACAGGTCAAGGCGCGCTGGGACCCGCGTGACGTGTTCCACCACGCCCTGTCGATCAGGGTGCCGCGCTAGTCGCCGGAGGTGGGCCTGGACCCACTGTCCGGCCAAGAGGTTGCACCCGGCCGCGCGGGCCGAGAACATCGACCGCATGTCTCGCACCCGCGGCGTCGCGCGGTCCCTCGCGCAGGGGTTCACGCGGTCGCTGGCGCTCGTCGCGCTGACCGGGTTCGCGCCTGCCGCCTGGGTGGCCGCGGGTGTCTTCTTCTCCTCGCTCGGCCACGGCCCCGTCGCCACCTCCGGCTGGACGCTCGGTGTCGTGGGCGCCTGCCTCGTGCTGTTCGCCCGCCCCTCGTGCGCCGCCACGAGGGGCCTGGTGACCCGCTGGACCGGCGTGGAACTCCCCGCCGCGTACCGGCCGGTCGTGCCGGTGACCCGGATGGCGACGGGCTACTGGTGGAACGGGTACGACTACCAGCGCCTGAGGTGGGTGTCGGTGTGCCAGAGGTGGCTCCTCGCGCGGACGCGGGACCCCGCGTCGTGGCGGGACGTGATCTGGGTGCTGACCGCCCCCCTCACCGTCGGCGTCGTCGCCGCGGCGCCGCTCGCGCTGATCACGGCGGGCGCTGTCCTGCTCCCGGCGTCGGACCCGGTCGCCGCGGTACCGGCGATCGGCGCCGGGACCGCCCTGCTCCCCGTGGCCTGGCGGGTCGTCACGCCGGTGGCGCGCCGCTTCCTCGGGCCGTCCACCGTCGAACTGCTCGGCACCAGGATCGCCTCGCTGGTCCAGGGACGGGCCGACCTCACCCGCGCGCAGGACGCCGAGCTGCACCGGATCGAGCGCGACCTGCACGACGGCGCCCAGGCGCGCCTCGTCGCCATCGGCCTCTCCCTCGGCGCCGCCGAGCGGCTCGTCGACACCGACCCGGCCGGGACCAAGGTCCTGCTGCGGCAGGCCCGCGAGACCTCGCTGGCGGCGCTGCGGGACCTGCGCGACCTTGTGCACGGCATCGTCCCCCCGGTGCTGCTGGAACGCGGTCTCGTCGACGCGGTCCGAGCGCTCGCCGTCGACGCGCCCCTCCGAACGGAGGTGCGCTCCACCCTGGAGCACCGGCTCGAAACACCCGTCGAGTCCGCCCTGTACTTCGCGACCTCCGAGATCGTCACCAACGCCGTGAAGCACTCGGGGGGAACGGCCGTCGACGTGACCATCGACCGCACGCGGACCGGCGTCGCCATCACCGTCTCCGACGACGGGCGCGGCGGAGCGGACAAGCCTGCCGGGTCCGGGTTGGTCGGCGTCGAGAGCCGCCTCGCGGCGCTCGGCGGCTCGCTGCGCGTCGACAGCCCGCCGGGCGGACCCACGACCGTCACCGTGGAGGTGCCGTGCGGATCGTCGTAGCCGAGGACCTCTACCTGCTGCGGGACGGACTGGTTCACCTGCTCGAAGCCCACGGCCACCAGGTGGTGGCCGCCGTCGGGGACAAGCCGTCGACGTTGCGGGCCCTCGCGGAGCACCGGCCGGACGTGGCCGTCATCGACGTCAGGATGCCGCCCACCTTCACCGACGACGGCCTCCAGGCCGCGCTGGAGGCGCGTCGGGAACGACCGGGCCTGGCCGTGCTCGTGCTGTCCCAGCACATCGAGCAGCTCTACGCGCGCGAACTGCTCGCCGACGGGCTCGGCGGCGTCGGCTACCTGTTGAAGGACCGGGTCTTCGAGGCCGAGCAGTTCGTCGAGGCGGTGGAGCGCGTGGGCCGTGGCGGCACCTCGCTCGACCCGGCGGTCGTCTCGAAGATCCTGGGGGCGGGCTCCACCTCGCCGCTCGACGCCCTCACCGACCGCGAGCGCGACATCATCGCGCTGATGGCGGAAGGCCTGTCGAACCAGGCCATCGCCCAACGCCTGTACCTGAGCGAAGGATCGATCAGCAAGTACACGACGTCGATCTTCACGAAGCTCGGCATCACGCCGGACGACAACAGCAACCGCCGCGTCCTCGCCGTGCTGGCCTTCCTCGGTGCCGCCTGACCGCGCCCGGCCGGGTCACGTCGTGCCGGACGGCAGCGCCGACATCCTCAGCAGCGCCAAGGCGTCGGCGTCCGGTGAGTGGTCCGCGGCGTGGAAGACGATCACGTGCATGCCTGCCGACCCGCTGATGTCGAGCCGTTCGCGGTCGAGCCTCATCCGGCCGACCTGCGGGTGGTCGAACAGGTACGACGTCCCCCGCTGCACGCTGACGTCGTGCCGGTTCCACAGTTCGCGGAAGCGGGTGCTGGCCAGGGTCAGCTCCCCGACCAGCTCGATGAAGCGCGGGTCGTCGGTGTCCTGGCCGATGGCCTGGCGCAGGCTGGAGACGTAGCAGTCGGTGGTGCCGTCCCAGTCCGGGTAGAGCTCCCGCTCGGCCGGTTCCAGGAACAGGTCGAGGAGCTGGTTCCCACCTGGTGTCAGGCGCGGTGAGAGCGCGCGGGCCATGGGGTTCGAGACCAGGACGTCGAAGTAGCGCCCCTCGATGAACGCCGGGTGCGGCAGGCTCGCCACGAGCGAGGCGATCCCGGTCGGCACGGTCTCCCGGCGCGGCTTGCGGGGTGTGCGCCTCGGTTTGTCGGAGGCCAGGCCCAGCAGGTGGGCCACCTCCTCGTCACCGAGCCGGAGCACGCGGGCGATGGACTCCAGCACCTGCGCGGAGGGGTTGCGGTCGCGGCCCCGTTCCAGGCCCAGGTAGTAGTCGGCGCTGATGCCCGCGAGCATCGCGACCTCCTCGCGCCGCAGTCCCGGCACGCGCCGCCGCCCGCCGCCGGGGATGCCCACCTGCTCGGGCGTGACCAGGCCGCGGCGGGCGTGCAGGTACTCCCCCAGTCGGTTCCGCCTGTCGCTCACACCACCGATCATGCCTGCTCGGAGCCGACCGTGAGGGGGTGCTGCCACCACCAGGGAACACGGGCACCCTGGCTGGGTCCGGCCGCCGCGCGGTTACTGGAGGGAGCCGACAGCACGAGAGGAACCTCCATGGACAAGCGCGTCAACCGCCAGATCACCCTGGCGGCACGGCCGCGGGGAAACCCCAGGCCCAGTGACTTCGAGATCGTCGAGCGCCCCGCGCCGGTCCCCGGTGATGGTCAGGTGCTGCTGCGCAACGTCCTGGTCTCCCTGGACCCCTACAACCGGATCATCATGGGCAACGCCAACAGCGACCAGCCCGCCCTGGACATCGGCGACCCGATGTTCGGCTTCACCATCGCGGTCGTCGAGGCGAGCCACCACCCCGCGTTCGCGGTGGGCGACCACGTCGCCACCACGTCCGGGTGGCAGGAGTACGCGGTGTCCGACGGCTCCGACCTCAGGCCGGTCGACCCCCGGTCGGCGCCGCTGACCGCGAACCTCGGCATCCTGGGCATGACGGGCCTCACGGCGTGGGTGGGACTGACCAGGATCATCACCCCGAAACCGGGTGGGACGCTGCTTGTCACGGCCGCGGCGGGTGCCGTCGGCTCGGCCGCCACCCAGATCGGCAGGCTCCGCGGGCACCGGGTCGTGGGGGTGGCGGGCGGCCCAGAGAAGTCGCGCCACCTCTTGGAGGACCTGGGCGTGGACGCCGCCGTCGACTACCGGGCCCCGGACTTCGCCGAGCAACTCGCCCGCGCGGTGCCCGACGGGATCGACTCGGTGTACGAGAACGTGGGCGCGTCCATGGTCGCGGCGCTGCTGCCGCACCTGAACACCGGCGCCCAGCTCGCGGTCGGCGGCGTGATGTCGCAGATCACCGAGACCGGGGCCTTCGAGGGGCCGGACCGCCTGCCGGACCTGACGCGGGCGGTGCTGTACAAGGACTTGACCATCCGAGGCTTCTCCGTGCCCGACCACTTCGACAGCTACCCGGAGTTCCTCGCCGAGATGGCCCCGGCCGTCGCGTCGGGCGAGGCGCGCTACGCCGAGCACCTCGTCGAGGGGCTCGACACCATCCCCCACGCGTTCGAGGACATGTTCCACGGCCGCACGACGGGCAAGATGATCGCGAGGATCGGGTGAGCGCGGAACGACGGGTCGCCGTCGTGACGGGTGGCACGGGCGCCATCGGCACGGCGATCGTGGCGGCCCTCGACGCGAGCGGGCACCGCACGGTCGCCATCGGCCGCACCTCCGGCGACGTCGTGTGCGACCTGTCGTCGGAGACGGCGACCAGGCGGGCCGCGGCCGAGGTGCTGGAGCGCTACGGGCGGTGCGACGTGCTGGTCCACTGCGCGGGCGCCATCGACCCGATGCCGCTGGGCGACCTCGACGCGAAGCGCTGGCGCGAGGTCCAGGCGGTCAACGTCGAGTCGGCGCTGTGGCTGGCACAGGCGTTCAGCCCCGGAATGGCCGGGCGCGGTTTCGGCCGCGTCATCCTCATCTGCTCGAACACCGCGTGGTCGCCGCCCGGTGCCGGGTTCCTGCCTTACGTGGCCAGCAAAGGGGCGGTGCTGGGTGTCATGCGCGCCCTGGCGGTCGAGCTGGGCGGCGACGGGATCGCCGTCACCGCGGTGGCGCCCGGACTGACCGACACGCCCATCGCGCGCGGCGTCAACCACGACGGTCAGTTCGAGGCGGTCGTGGCGAACCAGGCGATGAAACGACCGCTCGTCCCCGAGGACACGGCCCACGCCGTGGCCTTCCTGGCCTCCGCGGGCGCACAGGCGCTGACCGGCCAGGTCCTGGTCGTCGACGGTGGCCTGGTCATGCGCTGAAACGCGCTCGTCCCGCACACCCGAGGGTGTGCGGGACGGGGGCGGTTCAGGCGCGGACGTACCGCTCCAGCTCGACCACGTGGCGCGGGTGGGCAGCGGGGACGACACCGGAGTAGATCGCCGTGTAGCAGCCGGGGCAGCACAACTGGCGGAAGACGATCTCGTCGTCGACGTACTCGCCGGGGTCGTCGGTGACCTGGGAGCCCGCGGTGCCCGTCGGGCCCTCGAACTCGGCGAGGGTCAGCACGGAGTCGGTCCGGGGGTCGCCGAGCTGCTGCCCGCAGTGGCCGCAGGCGACCACCTCGACCCCGTCGACTTCCACCGCCACCAGGTTGTCGTCCAGGCGCTTCGCCGCGGCGACGTCGTGCCTGACGTCGACGGCGGCGACACCGGCCGAACGCGCCCGGCGCTCGTCCCGCAACCGGGTCCGCAGTTCGTCAGTCGCCTGCCGGTCGACCGCCTCGTCCCGGAGCACGACCCCGTACGACGCGTGCGCGCCGGCGGCGGTCACCTTGCCCTCGCCGTGGTCGTGGGCGACCAGGTCCGGATCGCGCAGCAGCGGGTCGCCGTAACCACCTCCGCCCTGCCAGTGCAGGTACAGCAGGTCACCCGTGCCCACGGCGGTCTCCCCGTAGCAGGCCTGCAGGTCCTTCGTGCCCGCCAGGTCCTCCAGCCGCAGCGGGATCGAGCCCGCGGCCAGCAGCTCCGCCACCCCCGCGTCGCGCGCGACGACGCCGACCGCGGTGTTGCCCGGATAACCGCCCGCCAGGCCGTTGTTCTGGGACACGGCCTTGCCGGAGGAGGCCACGACGAGACCGACCGGGACCTCGGTGCCGTAAGGGATGAACGCCGAGGAGCCGCTGACGCCGCCGCGCTGCCTGCCGGGGCCGCCGGAGTCCGGCTCCTCCCGGCGCCACAACGTCATCAGCGGGTAGAGGTACTCGGTCATCTCCACGTCGGGGATGCGGCCCATCGGGATGCAGAAGAGACCGCCGGTGTCCATCCCGTCGGCCCGCGGGCGCGCGCCGTACCCCGCGGCCATCACGTCCATGACGATGTTGAGGAACGGCACCGGCACGTCGCCGCGCTGGTCCAGGCCCGCCACGACCGCGGTGTCGTGCGTTCCGCAGCAGGAGGCCTGCACCCGGTCGGCGAACTCCACGGTCCGGTCCATCATCTGCGACAGGCACTCGGCCACGAGCGAGCCCGTCGCCCACGCCGGGCCGATGGGCGCCCGGCTGACCGCGGCGGGGAAGGTCGCGTTGTTGATCGTGCCCTCCTCGGCGACCAGGTCGAAGCAGCGCATCAACCCGCCCGCCGACCACGGGATGTCGTTGGCCAGCATGGGCATCAGCGCCAGCATCACCCCGCCGCGCAGACCCGCGTAGGTGCAGTTGATGAGACCCGCCTGCTCGTCGGTGCCGGTGAAGTCGAAGCTCAGGTGGTCGCCGGTCTTGGTCATCGCGAGGCTGATCCGGTGGACCGAGCGGTCACCCGCGTGCGACTGGTCCTGGTAGCCGGTCGCGCTCCACGTGCCGTCGGGCAGCCGCTCGAGCTTGTCGCGCAGCCTGCCCTCGGCGTCGGCCATCATGCGCTTCATCACGGCCTTGACCGTGTCGGCGCCGTACTGCTCGATGACCGCCTGGAGCCGCTTGCGCCCCACAGTGTTGGCGCCGACCTTGGCGCGCAGGTCGAGGTTGACCAGCAGGGGGACCCGCGAGCGGCGGATCCAGGCCTCGGCGATGTCGTCCTGGATCTCGAAGTCGCGGACGACCTTGATCGGCGGCGTGGGCAGCGCCTCGGAGAAGACGTCCTGCGCGGCGGGGCTGAAGGAGCCCAGTCCGACCCCGCCGAGGTCGGGTTCGTGGCAGATCGCGCTGGTCCAGGCGAACAGCTTGCCCTCGTGGAAGATCGGCTGGTAGACGATGACGTCGTTCTGGTGCAGGCCGCCGCCGACCCAGGGGTCGTTGCAGAGGAACATGTCCCCCTCCTTGACGCCGGGGTTCTTCACCCGGTGCTGGAGGGTCCAGTAGATCGCCAGGTCGACGGCTCCGGCGAGCATGGTGTTGTAGAGGCCGACCTGGACCTCCTGGCCGACCTCGTCGCAGATCGCGAAGTCGAAGTCGTTGGCGTCGGTGACGATCGGCGAGCCGGACATCCGCTTGAGGGCCTCGCCCATCTCGTCGGTGACCGACCACAGCCGGTGCCGCACGACCTCGTAGGTGAGCGGGTCGAGGGCGTCGATCTGCTCCTGGGTGACGCTGTGCACCGGCAGGGAGTCCGGCAGGCTCGCGGTCAGCACGTCGGGGTCGATCGGGCGGCTGGAGAAGTGCTCGGAGCCGGGGATGCTCATGACCATGTCGAAGCCTCTGTCCTGCCTAGTTCCGGGTGGTGATCGAGAGGTTGCCGAGGTGGTCGACGCGCCCGGTCGTGCCGGGCGGGACCACCACGGTGGTGGTGGGCACCTCGATGACCGCGGGACCGGTGATCACGTGGCCGTGGCGCAGCAGCCGGTAGTCGTAGACCGGCGTGTCGACGTAGCCCGCGGTGGCGTCGAGGCACACCCGCCGGACGGTGGCGAGCGCGGCGGCCGGGTCCGCCGAGTCCGCGTCCGCCAGCTTCGGCAACTGGGGGTTGAACGGCAGGACGCCGGTCGCCTGCACCCGCATCGTGATCGACTGGATCCCGGCGGCGCTGAAGCCCGTGCCCTCGCCGTAGAGGCCCGCGTACCTGGCCTCGAAGTCGTCCATCACGGCGACCACGTCGGCGTCGGCCAGCGGCCCGGACGGGACGGGGACGGCGACCTCGGCGAGCTGGGCGGTGTAGCGCAGGTCGATGGTGCGGGCGAACTCCACGCGGTCGAAGGTCAGGCCCTGGCGGGAGACCGCGTCGGCCAGCCGCCGCTCCAACTGCTCGAAGTGGCCCTGCGCCGTCGCCGCGGGGACGGGCATCAGGCCGGGGTCGGACAGCTCGTGGGCCAGCACCACGTCGGAGGCCGCCAGGCCGAACGCGGAGAACGCGGAGGCCACCGGGCCCAGCGGGACGACGAC
Organism: Umezawaea endophytica; assembly: GCF_025061645.1. GTDB lineage: Bacteria > Actinomycetota > Actinomycetes > Mycobacteriales > Pseudonocardiaceae > Umezawaea > Umezawaea endophytica. The sequence continues at coordinate 480,563 of NZ_JANYMP010000005.1, forward strand.
CTCGCGCACCCCCACCTCGGCCGCGTACGCCGCGCAGTACGCGGGACCGGCACCGCCGAAGGCGTAGAGCACGAAGTCGCGGGGGTCGTGGCCCGCCTCGACGACCGTCTTGCGCAGCAGGTCGCCGGTCTGGGCGTTCTGGATGGCGTAGATCGCGGCGGCGGCCTGCTCGACGGTGAGCCCCAGCGGCTCCGCGACGTGCACGCGGATCGCCTCGCGGGCCGCCTCCACGTCCAGCGCCTTGCGGCCGCCGAGCAGCCCGCTCTCCGGCAGGATGCCGAGCACGAGGTTGGCGTCGGTGTTGGTCGGCTCGGTGCCGCCCGCGCCGTAGCAGGCGGGCCCCGGCACGGACTGCGCGCTGCGCGGCCCGACCTGGAGGTTGCCGCCCCGGTCGATCCAGGCGATGGCCCCTCCACCGGAGCCGATCGCGTGCACCTCGAGCGCGGGGACGTTGATCGGGTGGTGGTTGATGATCGTCGTGCTGGTCCGCACGGGTTCGCCGTCGACCACCATGCCCACCAGGAAGGTCGTGCCGCCCACGTCGGTGGAGATGATGTTGCGGTGGCCGAGCTGCTCACCGAGGGAGACCGCGCCGACGACACCGCCGGTCAGCACCGAGCCGACCGTGCTGATCGCCGTCGAGGGCGCCTCGGCGGCCGCGATGGCGCCGCCGTTGCTCTGCATCACCAGCAGCGGACCGCGCAGCCCGGCGTCGGTGAGCCGTTGCTGCATCTGCCCGAGGTAGTCGCGCAGGCCGGGGCCGATCTGCGCGCTCATGATCGTGGTGGCGCTGCGGGAGAACTCGCGGATGCGCGGGCTGACCTCGCTGGACAGCGCCACGAACACGTCGGGGTCCAGTTCGGCGACGATCTCGCGGATCCGCCGCTCGTGCGCCGGGTTCTTGAACGACCACAGCAGCGACACCGCGATCGAGCGCACGCCGCGGTCGAGCAGTGAGCGCACGGCGGCGCGCACCGAGTCCTCGTCGAGCGCGACCACGACGGTGCCGTCGCGGTCGAGGCGCTCGGTGACCTCCAGCGCGTGGCTCTTCGGGATCAGGCTGTGGCTCTTGTCCTGCCCCATCACGTTCTGGAGCTGGTGCGGGGCGGAACCGAGGTAGCGGCCCTCGACGTTCATGATGAAGATCGAGTCGCGGTGGCCGCGCGTGGTGATGAACCCGACCGCGGGCACGTTGCCCATGACGAGCGCGTTCAGCGACGACGTCGTGCCGTGGGCGATGTGGTGGGTCTTGGCGAGCATCCGCTCCAGCGGCTCCCCGACGCCGTCGGCCAGCGCGGCCAGCACGTCCATGACGCCCTGCGAGTAGTCCGACGGGGTGGACGGGGCCTTGGCGGCCACGATGGTGCCCTCGTCGTCGAGAACCGCGTCCGTGAACGTGCCGCCGACATCAACACCGATGACGTATGCCATTCCGATCTCTTTTCATCGCCGAGTGAGCTGCGGCACAATCTAAGCGCGCCTTACGGATGCGTCAATAGGTAGACACTCCTGTAAGGACTGCCCGGCGCGCGCCCCGACCGGGAACAGGCCTGAAACAGCGTTATGGCATACTCGGGAGAGCCCTCTCGGCGGTGACACACCGGATTCCACCCGGTGCCGATGGAAGGACTTCCCATGGCGCGGCTCGGCCGATCCGACATCGACGTGTTCCCACTGGTGCTCGGCGGCAACACGTTCGGCTGGACCAGCGACGAGGAGAACTCGCACCGGGTGCTCGACGCGTTCGTGGCGGGCGGTGGCAACTTCATCGACACCGCGGACAGCTACACCTCGGACGTCCCCGGCAACTCCGGCGGCGAGTCGGAGACGATCATCGGCCGGTGGCTGGCGGCCCGCGGGAACCGCGACAGCGTCGTCATCGGCACCAAGGTGAGCCAGCACCCCCGGTTCAAGGGGCTGGCCGCCACCACCGTCACGGCGGCGCTGGAGGCCTCGCTCGTCCGGCTGGGAGTCGACCACGTCGACGTGTACTACGCCCACTTCGACGACGCCAAGACGCCGCTCGCCGAAACCGCGGGCGCGTTCGACGCGCTGCACAAGGCGGGCAAGATCCGCGTGGTGGCCCTGTCGAACTACAGCGGCCCGAGGATCCGGGAGTGGCTCGACATCGCCCGCCGCGAGGGGTTCGAGCCGCCCGCCGTCGTCCAGCCGGACTACAACCTCGTGACGCGCCAACGGTACGAGCGCGAGATCGCCCCCGTCCTCGCCGAGGAGGGGATCGCCGCCGTGCCGTACTTCGCCCTGGCGAGCGGGTTCCTCACCGGCAAGTACCGCCGGGTCGGCGGGTTCCGCAAGGCGGAGCCGTACCTCGCGGTGATCGGCGCCTTCCTCACCGGCAAGAACCGCCGCGACCGGCAGGCGTTCGGAGAGGCGGTCCGCCGGGTCGTCGCCAGCCGGTACTTCACCGAGGCCGGGCTCGCCGTGGTGCAGGCGGTCGAGGACATCGCGGCCGCCCGCGGGGTGGAGATGTCCACCGTGGCCATCGCCTGGCTGCGCACCCGCCCCGGTGTCGTCGCCCCGATCGCGAGCGCCCGCACGGTCGAACAGCTCCCCGCCCTGCTGGCGGCGGCCGAGTTCGACCTCACCGCGGACGAGACGGCCGCGCTCGACGAGGTGTCCGCGCGGGTGAAGTAGGCCCTCAGCGCCGTTCGCGCTCCAGGAGCCCTTCCAGGCGGTCGACCTCGCGGCGGAGGCTGCGCACCGCGTCCAGCGGCGTGCTCGACGCCTGCCGCCCCTCCTCGGCGGCCAGCCCGTGCACGGCCATGTCCGCGAGTTCCAGGCTCACGGAGTCGAGGTCGAAGTGGGAGCCGGGGTGGTACCACCACGCCACCCAGTTGACGATCCCCAGCGTGCCGAGCGCCGCGACCGCGGGCGTGACGGGCCGGAACTCCCCCCGTTCCACCCCCTGCTCGATCACCTCGGTCAGCGACCGCAGCACGGCGCGGCGGTTGACCTCGTAGGACGCCGCGACCGCTTCGGGGAGGTCCGCCTCGGAGCGCAGCAGCAGCCGGAACCGCTCGCCGTCCTCGCCCATGCGGCGCACCATCAGCCGCACGACCTCGCGGATGCGCTCGGTCGCCCCCAACTCGACGCGCTCGGCGATGGCGGCGATGTCGACCGCGGCCACCTCGGTGATCTGCTCGACCAGCTTGGCCAGCAGCTCGTTCTTGCTCTTGACGTAGTGGTAGAGCGCGGGGCGGGTCAGGCCGACGGCGTCGGCGATGTCCTGGAAGCTCGTGCCCGCGTAGCCGCGCTCGGCGAAGAGGCGCGTGGCCTGCTCGAAGATCTCCTGCTGCACCAGGCCGCCGCGCACGCCCGCGTCCTGCTCGGGGGCATCTCCCGACCCGGCCTTCGCCTTGCTCATGGCGACGAAGGGTACCGGTGGTCCGGATTTACTACCGCGTTGACTTTTAATCACATGTGTTGAACCATGGCGGCACGTCGAAAGGACCCCGTGATGCAGCACTTCCAGGTCGGCCTCGTGGTGCCGAGCTCCAACGTGACCGTCGAGACGGAGCTGCCGTCGATCCTCGCCCGGCACCCCGACGCGTCGTTCTCGTTCCACTCCTCGCGCATGCGGATGGCCAGGGTGTCCCCCGAGGGCCTGGCCGCCATGAACGCCCAGCGCGAGCGGTGCGTCATCGAACTGGGCGACGCCTCCCCCGACGTGATCCTCTACGCGTGCCTGGTCGCGATCATGGCGGGCGGCCCCGGCGAGCACCGCCGCGTCGAGGGGCTCGTCGCCGAGCAACTGGCCACCGGCGGGTCGGAGGCGCTGGTCCGCTCCAGTGCCGGGGCGCTCGTCGAGGGGCTGCACGGGCTGGGCGCCCGCCGGATCGCGCTGGTCATGCCCTACACGCGGCCGCTGGCCGAGAAGGTCGTGGACTACCTCGCGGCCGAGGGCTTCGAGATCGCCGACTGGCGCGCGCTGGAGGTGGAGGACAACCGCGAGGTCGGCCGCATCCCCGGCGACCGGGTCATGGAGGCCGCCCGCTCCCTCGACCTGGACGGCGTCGACGCGCTCGTCATCTCGGCGTGCGTGCAGATGCCCTCGCTGGCACTGGTCGAGTCCGCCGAGCAGGAACTGGGCGTGCCGGTCGTCTCGGCGGCGACCGCGGGCGCCTACAGCGTCCTGAAGGCGGGCGGCCTCCCGCTGACCGTCCCCGGAGCCGGATCGCTGCTGCGCGGCGACGCGGTCGCCGTGCCGGCCTGAGAGCCCGAGAACCCGAAGGAGTCCCACCATGAGCCCGCTCGACGACCAGCACCTCGTGACGGGGGTCGACCACGCGGCCTTCCCGACGTTCGACCCGGCGGGCACGGTGGCGTTCTACCGCGACGTGCTCGGCTTCCCGGTCGTGCACTCCATCTGCGCCGCGGGCTGGGGGCCGGACGACCACCCGGACTTCATCCACTTCTTCTTCGACATCGGCGGCGGCGACCGGCTCGCGTTCTTCTACTACTTCGGCCTCGCCGCGCCCGACACATCCGTCGGCACCGGCGACGTCTACGCGCGCTTCCCGCAGGACGCGCCGGACTGGTTCGTCCGCTCGCGGCACCTCGCGCTGCACGTGGCGTCGGAGGAGCACCTGCTGGAGTACCGGCGCAGGCTCGACGCCAGCGCGTGGCCGGTCGAGATGCAGATCCAGCACGAGACGATCGAGTCGATCTACACCCACGACCCCAACGGCTACATGGTCGAGATCACCCGCGCGCTGCGCCCGGTGACGCCACAGGAGGACCTGGACGCCAACCTCACCATCGACGCGCTCGTCGACATCGCCTCCAGGCCTGGCCACACGATCGACGACCTGCTCGTGCGCAAGGCGGAACTCATCGTCGAGCGCGCCGAGAAGTGGTCCGCCGTCGGGGAAGCGCGCTGATGGGCCGACGGCTGTTCCTGCTCCAGGTCCCCGAGAACGTCCCCATCGTCGCCGTCGCCCGCGACCTCGACGGCGTGGACATCGGCGAGATCGGGCCCTACTACGTCATCGAGTCCGACTCCCCGATCCGCATCGACCGGCGGGCGACGGGCGTGCGGCACGCCGTCTGGTATAGCTGCGTCGCGGGCCTGGACGGCTGGCGCATCGCCCAGTGGGACAGCGACGCCCTGCGCACGGAGCCCCGGTGACCGCCGGGCACCGCGGGCTGGGCGCGGGCCGCTACACCGCCGTCCTCGCCGAGCCCGACGACGTCACCACCTCGGTCCACCAGCTCCGGACCCACGACCAGGCCCAGGTCACCGGTGTGCTGCGCCGTCCGGCCGGGGCGCGCACGGTCGTCACGTTCATGCACCCGCGCCAGGACGTGACGAACCACGCGCTGGTCCCGCACTTCTTGGCCGCCGGGCTGGCGGTGTGGACGCAGGGGTCCAGGTCGCCGAACAACGACCTCGCCCTGCTGCACGAGCAGGCGATCATCGACTTCGCCGCGGGCCAGGTCTTCCTGCGCGACCTCGGCTTCGAGTCCGTCGTGGCGCTGGGGCACTCCGGTGGCGGCACGCTCGCGGCGTTCTACCTCCAGCAGGCGGCCCTGCCGCCGGGGCGGCGCCTCACCCGCGCCCCCTCCGGCAGGCCGGTCCCCCTGGCCGAGACGGAGATGCCGCTGCCGACCGGGTTCGTCGCCCTCGCCCCGCACCCCGGCCAGGGGGCGCTGCTGCGCCGCGTCATCGACCCCTCGGTCGTCGACGAGGCCGACCCGCTCTCGCGCGACCCGGCGCTCGACCCGTTCGACCCGGCGAACGGCTTCGTCGACGCGCCGCGGCCGGTGAGCTACTCCCCCGACTTCGTCGCCGCCTACCGCCAGGCCCAGTGGGAACGGGTGGCCCGCGTCGACGCGGTCGCCGCGGACCTGGTCGCCGCGCGGCGCGGGGCCGACGCGGAGTTCCGGGAGTCGGGCGAGGCGTCCCGGCGGCGCGCGGCCCTGGCCCCGGCCCTGATCACCGTGTACCGCACCGACGCCGACCTGCGCAACGTCGACCTGGGGCTCGACCCGAACAAGCGGGCGTACGGCTCGCTGTTCGGCAGGCGCCCGGACCTGACCAACTACGGGCTGGTGGGGTTCGGCAGGCTGTCGACGGCCGAGGCGTGGATGTCCACCTGGAGCGCCACCACGACCAACGCGGACTTCCTGCGCTGCGCCGCGGGCGTCACCGTGCCGACGCTCCTGCTGGAGTTCACCGGTGACCAGGCCTCGTTCCCGGCCGACGTCGAGGCGTTCGCGGCGGCCATCCCGGCACCGGACCTCACCGTCGACGCGCTGGACGGCACCCACTTCGGGGACCGGCTGGTGGAGGGCGCGCCGACGGGCAACGAGCTGGCCGCCGCCCGCGTCGTCGACTGGATCGCCGAACGCTCCTGACCGCCGCGGCGTCAGCCGACCGGACGCCGCCACACGTAGAGCTGGTGGACGGCGCCGAGCACCCTGGTGTCCCGGTGGTGGAGCGCGCCGGTCACGGTGACCAGCGACCGCTCGGGTGAGGAGTGCGCCACCGCGTCGACCGTCATCGAGCCGGTGAGCACCATGCCCGGCCGGACCGGCGCCAGGAAGCCCACCTCGCGGATGCGGCGGCCCGCCAGCACGGCCCAGCCGCTGAACAGGCCGAGGACGGCCAGGCGTTGCAGGATCGCCAGCGAGTGCAGCCCGCTGGCGATCGGCTCCCCGAAGTAGCCGGACCCCGCCGCGGACTCGTCGGTGTGGAAGGGCTGGGGGTCCCAGCGCTCGGAGTAGTCCTTGATCTCCTCCAGGGAGACCAGGTGCTCGCCGAGCGCGGTGGTCGACCCGACCTCGATGTCCTCGGAGTACACGGGCTGCGTCACGTCCGCGAGCCTGTCAGACCCACTCGACGAGGTCGACGCGACCACCGGCCAGCGCGTCCGCCGCCAGGTCGCGCAGCCCCCGCGGCACCCGCACGCCCACGGACCTGCCGGTCCGGCGCAGCCGCTCCCCCGCGTCGAAGGCGGCCAGCGCGGTCTGCCGGGTCCGGCCCGCGTCGAGCACCGCCACCCGGTCGCTCCCGACGAGTTCGCCGCGCGGCACGACGCGGGTGGGCCAGGAGCGCCCGGCGGTGGTGAGCGGGCGGTCGAGCACCCAGGAGACCGCGTCCTCGGGCACCCGCTCGACCGGGGCGCCCGCGTACTGCCCGAGCCCCGCGGCCACGACCGCCGGGGCCTGCCGGGCGAACTGGCCGAGCGAGACCTTGCCCGCCCGCGTCATGTAGGCGATCAGCAGTTGTTCGACCGGCATGTCCAGGCGCCGCGGGAAGTCGTCCCACCACAGCATGCTGCGGCGGGCGATGTCCTGGAGGTGCTCCACGGCCGGGCGCCGGGCGCTCTCGAAGGCCGCCAGCGCGGACTCGACGTCCGTGCCGGTGTCCAGCGCCTCGACCAGGGCGATCCCGCTCTCCATGGCCAGCTTCGTGCCGGACCCGATGGAGTAGTGGGCCGTGGAGGCGGCGTCCCCCAGCAGCACGGTGGTGCCGTGGTGCCACCGCGCGCAGGTGACCGTCCGGAAGCGGAGCCACCGGGTTCGGTTCCCGACCAGACCGGACCCGCGCAGGGTGTCCGCGAACAACGTCGAGAGGTAGCCCAGCGACGCGTCGTCGCTCCGCTCCGGCGGTGTGGCCGCCGTCGTCGCGTCGAACCCCGCGCGCCGCCAGGTCTCCGGGTCGGTCTCGACCAGGAACGTGCTGCGGTCGCGCCGGTAGGGGTAGGCGTGCGCGACGAACGTGCCGTGCTCGCCCGTCTCGGCCCGGAACACCGCTCGCGGCAGGGCGAAGTCGGTGCCGCACCACAGGTAGAGGCCGTCGTGCTGCTCCACGCGGGCGCCGAACTCGGTGGCGAACCGCTCGCGGGTCGCGCTGTTGACCCCGTCCGCGGCGACGACGACGTCGGCGTCCAGGTCGTCGACCGCGACCCGGCCGCCGTAGCGGATGTCCACGCCTGCCGCGATCGCCTGGGCCCGCAGGACCTCCAGGAGTTCGGCCCGGCCGATCGCGATCAGGTCGTCGGCGGGCAGGGCGACGGTGACGTCGTCGACGGACATCGACATCTCGTGGGACCAGGCCCGCGCCACGACCTCGCGCAGGGAGGCGGGATCGGCCTCGGCGAGGCGCCGCTGGGTGGCCGTCGCCAGGCCGACCCCGAACCCGAAGGTCGCGCTGGGCGGCGACTGCTCGTACAGGGTCACGGCGCACTCGGGCCTGCGGAGCTTCATCAGGCGCGCGAAGTACAGCCCGCCGGGGCCTCCGCCCAGGACGGCCACGGACCTGAGTTCCATCGCGTCTCCTTCGTCTGGTGACGGCACCGTAAACCGACTCGACAGTTGTGTCCATCTTTTGACGACTAGGTTGGGAGCGGTTACCGTGGGCGCCACCCGCCGACGACGACGGACGACACAGGAGGCACCGGTGTTGGACTGGGCTGGACGTCTCATCCCCTACCCCGCTGACGTCGTGGAGACCTACCGCTCGGCCGGGCTGTGGGGCACCCTGCCCATCGGCGCGGAGTTCCACGAGGTCGCCGTCGGGCAGGGATCGCGCACCGCCGTGGTCGCCGAGGAGGGCCGCCTCACCTACGCCGAACTGGACGAGGTCACGGACCGGCTCGCGCTCGGACTGGCGGACCTCGGGCTGGTCGCCGGCGACCGCGTGGTCGTGCAGTTGACCAACCGCCTGCACTCCGTCGTCGCCTGGTACGGGCTGCTCAAGGCCGGGCTGATCCCGGTGTGCACGCTGGCGGCGCACCGCGCCCACGAGATCGGCCCCATCAGCCGCAAGGTCGGCGCCGTCGCGCACCTCGTCGAGTCGAACCCCTCCGGCTTCGACCTGGTGGCCTTCGCGTTCGAGCAGCGGGTGGGCCACCCGACGGTGCGCCACGTGCTCACCGCGGGCTCGCTCGCGGGCACCCCGATCGAGCACCTGATCCGCGACAGCGACCCGGTGCTCGCCCGTGAACGGGTCGCGGAGATCCAGGCGGCGATCGACCCGGACGAGATCGCCTGCTTCCAGCTCTCCGGCGGCACCACGGGCACCCCGAAGATCATCCCGCGGCTGCACGCCGAGTACTGGTACAACGCCAGGGCGTACGCCGAGGCGGGCGGCTGGGACCAGGACACCCGGACCGCCCACCTGATCCCGATCATCCACAACGCGGGCATCACCTGCGGGCTGCACGCCGTCCACAGCGTCGGCGGCACCCTCGTGCTGGGCACCGCCGTGCTGGACCAGGCGCTGCCGGTCCTCGCCCGCGAGCAGGCCACCGACGTGCTCATCGGCCACGGCCACTACACGATCGTCGACCACCCCCTGTTCGCCGACGCGGTGGCCTCGATGAAGAAGGTCGTGCTGTCCGGCGCCAAGGTGCCCGAGCGCGTCTTCGACGCCTTCGAGGACCGAGGCATCCGGGTGGGCCAGATGTTCGGCATGGGCGAGGGCTTCTTCGCCATGTCGACGGCCACCTCCACCCGGCGGGCCCGGCTGACGACGGTGGGCGTCCCGACCTCGCCGCACGACGAGTTCCGGGTGCTCGAACCCGGCACCGAGGTCGACCTGCCCGACGGCACCACGGGCGAACTCGCCTGCCGCGGCCCGTACACCATCCGCGGCTACTTCGACGCCCCCGACGTCAACGCGGGCGCGTTCACCTCCGACGGCTACTACCGCACCGGGGACCTCGTCGCCGTCACCACCCACGGCACCGAGCGGAGCATCTCCGTCGAGGGCAGGCTCAAGGACCTCATCAGCCGCGGCGGCGAGAAGGTCAGCGCCGAGGAGGTCGAAACCCTTCTGCTGCACCACCCGCGGATCACCGCGGCCGCCATCGTCGCCATGCCGGACGAACGGCTCGGCGAACGCGCGTGCGCCTACCTCGTCGCGACGGGCGCGCCGCTGACCATGGCGGAGGTGCAGGAGCACCTGAACTCGTTGTCACTGGCCAAGTTCAAGTGGCCCGAACGACTGGAGTGGATCACCGAGATGCCGAGGACCCCCGTCGGCAAGCTCGACAAGAAGGCGCTCCACCACGACATCGTCGCCAAGGTCGCCGGGGGCGACCGGTCGGCGGGCGGCTGAAACCCCTGCGGAACGCGGTCCGATGGGGAAGACTGCCTCGATGGTTTCCGAGTACACCCAGACCGACCGGTTCCGCGGCGCCCGCCTCCACCTGTGCGACGTCGCGGGCCTGGAGATCCGCGACTGCGAGGTGAGCGGGCTCAAGATCGTCGACTGCTACGGCGGCGCCGTCCACCTCGGCGGCGCCTTCGAGCGCGTCGTCGTCAACGACGTCGACGTGACCGCCTACGTCGAGGCCGAACTCGACCGCCTGCACCCCGCGCGGGTACTGGCGCGGGACGCCACGACCCCCGAGGAGTACCAGAACGCCTGGGCCGCCGTCGAAACCCTGTGGAGCGGGACGCTCGACCGGGCGCGGCTGCTGCCCGACGCCGCGCTGCTCGAACAGGTCGACGGCGAGTGGTCCTTCGTCGAGACCCAGCGGCACCTGCTGTTCGCCTCCGACGCCTGGCTCGGCAGCGCCGTGCTCGAAGAGGAGGCGCCCTTCCACCCGTTGGGCTTCCCCGCCGGGGGAACACCGCGCGAGGAGACCGAGAAGCTCGGGCTCACCCTCGACGCCACGCCGACGCTCGACGAGGTGCTCGAGGCGCGGCGCGCCCGGATGGCCGCGGTGCGGCGCGTCGTCGACGGGCTCACCACCGCCGAACTCGACCGGGTGTGCGGTCGCAAGCCCGCGGACCCGTACCCCGACCAGGAGTACGTCGTGCGCCGCTGCCTCAAGGTGGTGCTGAAGGAGGAGGCCGAGCACCACCGCTACGCGGTGCGCGACCTGGCGGTGCTCGAAGCGGGCCTGGCCGAACCCCGGTAGTCGCGGACCGGTGAGGGGTGTGGGGATCGCTGCCGAAACGGCCGCAGGAGTGGAAGGTTCCCACCTCCTCCCGTCCCGTGATCGCTCCTAGGGTGACTGGCGGTACCCGCCGACCAGGAGGAGAGTCACCCATGGCCGACCAGTCCAGCGTCACGGGTGGCTCGCGGTGCTGAGCGCGGACGGGGCGATCGGCGCCGTGGACGGGCTGATGCAGCCGCGACCGCTGACCATCGCCCACATCCTGGAGCGCGCCGAGCGGCTGTACGCGCACAAGCACGTCACGACGGCGGGCTCCGAGCGGCTCACGTACGCCGAGGTGGCCGACCACACCCGGCGCCTCGCCACCGCGCTGGACGCCCTCGGTGTCCCGGTCGGCGCCCGCGTCGCCACGTTCGCGGCCAACAGCAGGCGGCACTTCGAGCTCTACCTGGCGGTGCCCGCCACCAAGCGGGTGCTGCACTCGGTGAACATCCGGCTCTCGCCGGAGCACCTGGAGTACATCGTGGACCACGCCGAGGACGACGTGGTGTTCGTCGACCGCGCGCTGCTGCCGCGGATCTGGCCGAGCGCCGACCGGCTGGACCGCGTGCGGCACTGGGTGGTGCTGCCCGACGACAGCGGCACGCCGATCCCGGACGACCCCCGCGTCCTGCACTACGACGAGCTGATCGCCGGAGCCGACCCGTTCTCGGGGTCGTTCGAGGACGCGTTCGCGCTCGCGGACGAGAACCTGGCTTCGGGGCTGTGCTACACCTCCGGGACGACCGGACCGCCCAAGGGCGTGCTGTACAGCCACCGGTCGACGATCCTGCACTGCCTGGGAACGCTCGCGGCGGGCTTCATCGGCCTCAGCGAGGACGACGTGGTGATGCCGATCGTGCCCATGTTCCACGCCAACGCCTGGGGCCTCCCCTACGGCGCGATGATGGCGGGCGCCTCGCTGGTCCTCCCCGGCCCGTCCTCGGACCCGACGCACCTGCTGCGGTTGATGGAGACCGAGCGGGTGACCGTCGCGGGCGCCGTCCCCACGGTGTGGACGAGCCTCGCCCCGGAGCTGCGGGCGCACGACCTGAGCGCCACGAGGTTCCTGCTCGGCGGCGGCTCCGCCATCTCCCCCGCGCTGTCGGAGACCTACCGCGCGGCGATCGGGGTGCCCATCACCCATTCCTGGGGGATGACGGAGATCAGCCCCGTCGGGACCATCGGCGGTACCCGCACCCAGCACCGGGACGGCACCGACGAGGAGCGGGTGGCCGTGCGGGCCGCCCAGGGCCAGCCGCTGCCGCTGGTGACCGTGCGGGTCGTCGACGTCGAGACCGGCCGGGAACTGCCGCGCGACGGGCGTTCCGTCGGTGAACTCCAGGTCGCGGGGCCGTGGGTGGCGGGCGGCTACTTCCGGGTCGACAGCGGTGACAGCTTCACCGCCGACGGCTGGCTGCGCACCGGCGACCTCGCCACCCTCGACGCCGAGGGCTACCTGCGGCTCGTGGACCGGATCAAGGACCTGATCAAGTCCGGGGGCGAGTGGATCTCCTCGGTCGAGCTGGAGTCCGCCATCGTCTCGCACCCCGACGTCCTCGAAGCGGCCGTGATCGCCCGCCCCGACCCGCGCTGGGTGGAACGCCCCGTCGCGTACGTCGTCCTGCGCGACGGCGGCTCGGCCACCGGCGAGGAACTCCTGCGGCACATCACGCCGATGGTCGCCAAGTGGTGGCTGCCCGACGAGGTCGTCTTCCTGGCCACGCTGCCCAAGACGGGCACCGGCAAGTTGTCCAAGACCGCGCTGCGGGACTCGACGCGCACCGGTTGAGCTTGCGGCACAGGGGAACGCGGCCTCACGAGGGTGCGGTCGCGACCGCCCTGAGCTGGTGGAGCCGAAGCCCCAGTTGCAGTTCCAGGTCGTGCTCGTGGCGCCAGTCGAGGCCGAGGACCTTCCCCGCGCGGTCCAGGCGCTTGAGCAGGGTGTTGACGTGCACGTGCAGCGCTCGGGCGGTCGCCGCCACGTTGGCGCGGTGGACGTAGTACGCCGCGAGGGTTTCGACGAGGTCCGTCCCGCGCCGCCGGTCGTAGTCCAGGAGCGGCCCCACCGAATCGGCGAGGAAGCGGTCCAGCTCGCGCACCCGTTCGGCGTCGAAGACCATGGCGTACAAGGCGTACCGGCCCGTCGTGGCGCCCAGGTCGGTGTGCCCGATGCCCCGGACCACCGCCCCGCACCGGCTCGCGAGGGAGAACGCGCGCGACCAGTCGTGGTTCAGCGCTCGTTCCCCCACCACGACGACGGGTCCGCCCAGCGCGCGGCGGAGCCTGCGGTGGACCTCCTCGACGGTCCGGTCGTCGTCGGCGCTGGGCAGGATCATCGTCGCCCTGCCGAGGTGTTCGCCCGCCAGCCCGGAGAGGTCGCGGGCGATGTCGTGCAGGTGCCGCAGGAGGTCGGGTGACGACACCGTGCGGGAGTCCGCGACGACGACCAGGTCCAGGCGGTCGGCGTCGATGTTGCGGGCCCTGGTGCGGGCCCGCTGGGAGGGGCTGATCCCAGGGCTGCCCACCATGAGTTCGGTCAGGAGCTCTCCGCTCATCCGCTCGCTGGCCTCGGCGACGGCCCGCTCCTTGAGGATGAGCAGCCCCATGACGTGGGTGGCCCGTTCGAGGGTCCGCAGGTCCATGTCGTCCTGCGCGCCGTGGTCGACGACCGCCTCCCGGCTCCACGCCAGTGCGCCCAGGTAGCTGTCACCCGCCTGGATCGTGGCCACGCTGCGGGCGATCCCGGCGGTGTCGACCGACGTCGTGCAGCGGCCCGAGCGGTGGGCGTTCCTGATGGCGTCGGCCAGGTCGACCTCCGACGCCGTCCGGCACGGCGTCGACGCCGAGTCCCGGCGGACGAGGACGGCGCCGGTCCGGTCGAGGAGCGCGACGCTCCCGCCGAGCTGGTCGGCGAGGAGCTGCGCGATGTCGCCCGGCGCCCCACCCCCCAGCACCGCACCGGTCAGCGCCTCGTGGATGGCCTGCGCGCGCTCCACGACGGCCATGTGCCCCTCGATCTTCCGGTACGCGATCCTCAGCTCCCGCAAGGAGTTCCGGCTCGCCTCGTACAGGCGGGCGTTGTCGAGCGCGACCGCGGCGTGGTCGGCGAACGCGCTCAACAGCGCGATCTCACCCGCCTGGAACGAGCGCTCGGTGCGGTCCGCGGCGAACAGCGCGCCCACCACCTCGCCGCGGATGACCAGCGGCACGCCGAGGAGCGCGACGAGCGCCTCGGTGGTGACGAGCCGGTCGAAGTTCGGGTCGTGGTCGATGAGGGTCGAGGTGGCGTAGTTGCTCACCCAGTGCGGGCTCTGGGAGGCCAGCACCTTGCCGCCGAGCCCGACGGTCGCCGGGATGCACGCCGTGAGGAAGGTGGCGGAGATCGTCCCCTCCGACGCCCTCGCCGACAGCTTGCCGTCCGCGACCAGCGAGAGGTAGGTGAAGTCCGTGCCGATCAGGTCGTGGGCGTGGTGGACGATCGACCGCAGCACGTCGTCCAGCTCGCCCAGGGCGGTGAGCGACTTGGCGGTCGCGTACAACGACGCCAGCTCGCGCTGCCTGCGTACGAGTGACTCCGCGTCGCCTGCCACAGTGCCCTCCCCCTCTTCCGCACCCGGTGGGTGAAAGCCCCACCACGCCGGTGCGAGACGTGTGTGATGCAGACCTCAACCACAGGGTAACGGCGTCCTAACATGACCGTCATCACCTGCCTGTCCCACCGACGAAGGCGGCATGCATGGCAACCCCGATCGCCCAACCCGAAGAGCAGTCCGGCCAAGTCGGCGCCGCCTCGTCCACGACTCGACCCCGCGCGTTCCGCAAACTGCTGGCCGTGGGGCTCATCGGCAGTTCGATCGAGTGGTACGACTTCTTCCTCTACGGCACCGCGGCCGCGCTGGTGTTCCCCAAGGTGTTCTTCCCGAACTCCTCGGCGCTGACCGGGACGCTGCTGGCCTTCAGCACGTTCTGGGCCGGTTTCGTGGCGCGGCCGATCGGCGGTGTGCTCGCCGGGCACTTCGGCGACAAGTACGGCCGCAAGCCGGTGGTCGTCACCTGCCTGGCGCTCATGGGCGCCGCGACCTTCCTGATCGGCTGCCTCCCCAGCGCGGCGGCCGTCGGCGCGCTGGCCCCGACGCTGCTGGTCACGCTGCGCTTCGTGCAGGGGCTCGCGGCGGGCGGCCAGTGGGGCGGGATCATGTTGCTGCTCACCGAATCCGCCAGTCCCAAGCGGCGCGGCTTCGCCGGGACGTTCGGGCAGACCAGCGTTCCGGTCGCCGTGATCATCTCGAACCTGATCTTCGTGGCCGCCAGCGGCCTGATGCCGAACGACGCGTTCCTGAGCTGGGGCTGGCGAATCCCGTTCCTGGTCAGCGTCGTGATGTTCGCGGTGGTCCTCTACATCCAGGCCAAGGTGGAGGACACGCCCGAGTTCCGCGAACTCCAGCGCGAGGTGTCGAAGTCCAAGGTCGCGGTGGTCCGGGCCCCGCTGGCGAAGGTCATCCGGAGCAGGTGGGGCACCATCCTCCTCGGCTGCGGGCTCCTCTCGGCCACCAACAGCCTGTTCTACGTCAGCATCGCCGGACTCCTGAGCTACGGCACCACGACGCTGGGCCTCCAGCGCAACTCCCTGCTCGCGGTCGTGCTGGCCAGTTCCGTGGCGATGGTCGTCGTCATCCCCCTGTCCGGCCACCTCTCGGACAGGCTGGGACGGCGCCCGCTGATCCTGGTCGGCGGCCTGGGCGTCGCCGCGTGGGCGTTCCCCTACTTCGGGCTCGTCGACACCGCGTCGCTGCCGCTGATCTTCGTCGCCGTGACGGTGGGCTTCGTGTTCCAGTGCCTCACCTACGGTCCGATCGCGACCTACCTCGGCGAGCTGTTCGCGCCCAACGTCCGCTACTCGGGGGCGTCGCTGTCCTACCAGCTCTCCGCGATCATCGTCAGCGGCGGCACGCCGTTCCTGATGACGGCGCTGATCGCGAAGACCGGGAGCACCGCGCCGGTCGCCGCCTACATCCTGGCCATGGGGCTGATCACCTTCGCCAGCGCGTGGTTCCTGCCCGAGACGAACACGGCAGAGGTCCGCGACGATCCGCACGCCATCCCCGGCACGCACCTGCACCGCTGAGGGACCGGGACCACGGTGACGAGAGAAGAGGCCGGTGTGAGCAGCACATCCGCATGGGGCGCGACGATTCGACGGCTCGCCCTGCCCGCGGCCGTGGTCCTGGTGGTGGCCGCGGTCCGGTTCCTCGGCGCCGACACCGCCGCCGCCGCGACCGGGTCGACCACCACCCCCGAGTGCGCCGGGTTGGCGCAGTCGAGGATTCCGGCGTCGGCCATCAGCCTGCCGACCACCGGCGGTCGCGTCGAGGCGGCTGTGGTGACGACCGCGCTCGTCAGCGGCCGGACCATCGAGTACTGCCAGGTCGACGCGAGCGTCTTCCCCGTCGACCCGGCCGCGCCCGCCATCAAGCTGCGGGTCGCCCTGCCGTTCGGCTGGAACGGCAAGGCGATGATGTTCGGTGGCGGGGGCTACAACGGGACCATCCCCGACCTGAGGACGAACGTGCCGTTCGGCCCGGCGGACCAGCCCGCGCCGCTGGCCCGGCGGTACGCCACGTTCGCGAGCGACTCCGGCCACCAGCAGGGCCCGACGGCCGTCCCGTCGCTCGACGGCTCGTTCGGCGTGAACGACGAGGCCCTGAACAACTTCGCCGCCGGTGACGCGCTGAAGAAGACGCACGACGCGAGCCTGTTCGTCCTCCGGCACGCCTACGGGCGGAACCCCGCCGAGGTCTACTTCGCCGGTGGCTCGACGGGTGGCCGCGAAGCCCTCGTGGTCGCCCAGCGGTGGCCGTGGGCCTTCGACGGGGTGATTTCCGCCTTCCCCGCCTGGAACAACCTCAGCGAGATCCTGGAACTCGGCTACCTGACGCAGGTCCTGTCCCGCCCCGGCGCCTTCCCCGGCCCCGAGAAGCAGGGTCTCCTGTACACCAGCGTGATCGCCGCGTGCGACGGTCAGGACGGGCTGCGGGACAACATCGTCTCCAACCAGCGCGGCTGCCACTTCGACCCGCGTGTGCTCCGCTGCCCCGGCGGAGCCGACACCGGGCCGACCTGCCTGTCGGACGCCCAGATCGGGGGCGTGGTCGCCGCGTCCACCCCGTTCCGGTGGCCGTACCGGATCGCCAGCGGCGAGACCGGGTACCCCGGTTTCCCGTTCCTGTCCGGGGCGGACATGCGGACCCCGTTCCTCGGGTTCGGCACGACCGCGCCCGCCAACCCCATGCCGGTGACGAGCGGCTACGGGTTCCAGTACTGGGACCAGTGGGTGAAGTACATCCTGACCCGGGACCCCGCCCAGAACTCCTTGGACGTGGACCCGCGACGTCCGGGCAAGTGGCTCGACCGGATCAGCCGCCTGTCCACGATCGAGGACCGCAACACCGTGGACCTGCGCCCGTTCGCCCGCGCGGGCGGCAAGCTGATCCTGCTCCACGGCGACGCCGACGAACTGGTCTCCCACCGCTCGACGAACGACTACTACGAGCGGGTGCGGAAGGAGATGGGACCCGAGGCCACGCGCGAGTTCCTGCGGTACTACCTCGTGCCGGGGGCGAACCACGCGAACTTCGGCACACCGGCGTTCGCCGCGGGCTGGGACTCGCTCACGGCGCTCGAACGCTGGGTCGAGAGTGGACGGTCGCCGTCGAACCCCGTCGTCGCGGACGTCAACCACGACCGCACCCGTCCGCTGTGCGATTACCCGGCCTGGCCCAGGTACCGCTCGGGCGATCCGGACGACGCGGCGAGCTTCACCTGCGCGCGGTGATTCCCCCACACGCGCGCTGCCTGACCTGCGGATGACGCAACCACTCCCCCCACGGATAACGGACGGATAACGCCGGACTTGCCGATTTGATCCGACTGGCACGCTCCGGGGGCGCGGCCCCGTCTCAGGGCGCGCATCGCAGGGGGGAGAAGAACATGAGGCTGTCCGGAAGACCCGTGCGCGTCCTGTGCGCGGGCCTGGTGATCACCGCCCTGGCCTGCGGGGCGGTGGTCCTGCCCACGGGTAGTGCCACCGCGGCACCGCAACCGTCCTACGCCACCGTGTACCGCTCATCTTGGCTGAGCACCGACTCCCGCACCCCGCACCACAACAACACCACCGGCGACGCGCGCGTCGGGTCGTGGCGCGACGACAAGGGCGAGCAGCACACCGGCAAGGCCTACTTCACCTTCGACCTGGCCCAACTCCAGGGCGCCGAGGTGTTCTCCGCGTTCGTCCGGCTGCCCGAGGTGGCGGCCAACGACTGCGCCAAGCCACGGGCGACCGAACTGCGCGTGGTGAAGCCGCTCGGCAGGATCTCCTGGGCCCGCCAGCCGCGCGAGAAGGCGAAACTGCCCGGCCCGCAAGCCCTTGAGGGCTGCCTCTACGAGCGCGTCACGTGGGACCTCGGCGACACCGTCCGGCAAACGCTTGCCGAGGGCGGCACGAAACTCACCGTCGTGGCACGGATCTCGGCCGAGTTCCAGGACGACGTCGCGTACGGGCGCACCTACCACAACGACCCGTGGATCTACATCGGCTACAACAAGCCGCCCGGGAAGCCGACCGGGTTGAGGGTCAACGGGAACGACTGCGGTCCCGAGCCGATGATCACCGCCTCCCGCGACCCGCTCGTGTCCGGCAGGTTCACCGATCCGGACGGCACCTACTCGCTCGACGCGCGCTTCGCCTTCTGGCCGGTGGCCGCGCCCGAGTCGCGGCGCGAGGTCTTCCCGGTCTGGGCGAGCGGCGGGTACGCCACCACGTACTACCCGAACGACATGCTCCAGGACGGTGGCACCTACGCGTGGGCGGTGCGCGGCGAGGACGGCTACGCCGTGTCCGAGTGGTCCGAGCCGTGCACCTTCTCCGTCGACCGCACCGCTCCGGCGGCAGCGCCGACGGTCACCTCGTCGGTGTACCGGGAGGACGGCGGACCGCCCGGCGACGGCGGGGACGGCGTGCCCGGCGACTTCACCTTCACCGCGAACGGCGTGGCGGACGTGGTGGCCTTCGAGTACTCCGGCATCGGCGTACCCGACGGGCGGGTCTCCGCCGACCAGCCGGGCGGCTCGGCGACGGTGACCGTCACGCCGACCCTCGACGGTCCGCTCGGCATCACCGTGATGAGCATCGACCGGGCCGGGAACCGTTCTCCCGCAAGGGACTACCGGTTCTGGGTGCGCACCACCGCGCCGTCGGTCAAGGGCCCCCAGCCACAACTGGGCAAACCGACGGAGTTCACCTTCACCGCCAGGCAGGAGAACGCGGTCGGGTTCACCTACCGCCTGGACGACAGCCCGGAGACCACCCTCCCCCTGGGCCCCGACGGCACGGCGAAGGTCACGATCACGATCACGGACCCCGAGGCCCGGTACCACGAACTGGAGGTGTGGACCACCAACGCGGCCGGGCAGAGGTCGGGGATCACCAAGAGGCCGTTCGCCGTCGACCTGCTGGAGCCGACGATCTCGATCGACCCGTGGGACGGCGTGATCGGGCAGCGGCGGACGGCCACCTTCACGGCCCTGATGTCCGACGCGGTGTCTTTCACCTACCGGATCGGCGACGGCCAGGAGACGACCGTGCCCTCGTCCGCCGACGGCACGGCGCAGGTGTCGTTCACGCCGACCGCGTCGGGCTGGTCCAACGTGTCCGTGTTCTCCAGCAACCGAGACGGAGTCCGGTCCGGCACCGGCTGGGAATCCTTCGGAGTGGACGGCGCGGCACCGACCGTCACCAGCGCCGAGTACCCGGAGTGGACCGAGGCCGGCGGTCCGGGCGTGCCCGGCACGTTCACCGCGTCCTCACCGCTGCCCGGCCTGGTGGAGTACCGGTACGCCTTCGACGGCGAGCCGGAACGCACGGTCGCCGCGACGTCGAACGGCACGGCCTCGTTCGTCCGCACGCCGACGGGGCCGGGCTGGTCGTACCTGAAGGTGCGGGCGGTGGCGGACACCGGTCTGGTGTCCGACGAGAGGACGTACAGCTTCCGGGTGAGCGAGCGGGAGCCGGTCATCACCAGTCCCCAGTACCCGCCGGACGGCAGCGCGGGCGGCCGGGTGGGCGAGCCGATCGAGTTCACCTTCACCGCCGCGCTGGGCGGGTCGACGGAGTTCGTGTACCGGCTCGACTACGGCCCGGAGACCACCGTCCCGGTCGGACCCGACGGGACGGCGACCATCACCTTCACACCGACGAGCACGAACAGCCTGTCGCTCCAGGTTTTCAGCCGCACGCCCGAGGGCTTCGTGTCGGGGACGACGGACCGCACCTTCGACGTCCACGGCTGACCGCCCCGCGCCGTCGACGACCCGCGCCCGCCGGGCGGGTCGTC
>NZ_JANYMP010000005.1:500892-533810 GCF_025061645.1 Umezawaea endophytica
GCCGTCGACGACCCGCGCCCGCCGGGCGGGTCGTCGACGGCGCGTCCCGCTCGCTGGTTGCCCCACGGGGAAAAGTCCTGTCGGCGCACGCGGGACCACTGGTACGCAAGGTGATCACCCAGCCCGCGGAGGAGTGCGTGATGCGTCCTTGGAAAGTCCTCGTACTGGTGGCGGCGTTGACGACGTCGCCGGTCACGGCGTTACCGGCGATGGCCGCGGTCGAACCCGATCCGCTGGTGGGGCACGGCGTGTTCAACGACCCGGCCGGTGCGGTGGCGGCGCAGAACGCGATCTACGCGCAACTGGGGCGGTTGATCGACCGGGTGCCCGCCGGTGGTGAGGTCCTGGGTTCGGTGATGGACTTCGACCCGCCGAACACCGCCGACACCGCGGACGCCCCGGACATCGTGGACCGGCTGATCGCCGCGTCCCAGCGCGGGGTGAAGGTCAAGTTCATCACCGTCGCGCACTCGGCGAACACCCAGGCCACCACCCGGCTCCGGGCGGCGCTCGGCTCGAACGACGCGGCGGGCTCCTACGTGGTGCACTGCAAGGACCAGTTCCCGAACGGGCCGGATCGCGGGTGCATCGCCACCCGCGCCAAGGAGTGGTCGACGGGCACCGTCAGCGCCTACAACCACAGCAAGTTCTTCACCTTCTCCAGCGTGGTCCTGAACAACGGCACGTCCATCCCGAACGTGGTGTACCAGTCGTCGTCGAACCTGACCCAGTGGGACGAGAACGAGGCGTACAACAACGCCTTCACGTGGACCGACGCCAGGACGTACGCGGCCTACCGCACGTACTTCGAGGACCTGCGGCGCTACCGGTACACCGCCGCTGGGAACAACAACTACTACCAGGACACGGGATCAGGCACGGACTACCGCGCGTTCTTCTTCCCCCGTCAGGAACCGTCCGGCAGGCCGTTCGACGACCCGCAGACCGACACCATCCACAACACCTTGCAGTCCGTGGCCTGCTCGTACACGGAGAACGGCACGAAGCGCCAGACCGACATCCGGATCGCGATGCTGGACTTCAACCGGCCCGCCATCGCCCAGAAGCTCGCCGAGCTCAAGGGGAAGGGCTGCTGGGTCGACGTGGTCCTGACCAACGCCAACGACGCCGTGATCAGCGCGCTGACGAACGCGAGGATCCAGACCACCCGGTGCGACTGGAACAACGGGCCGGGCCTCGACATCCGCGTGCACTCCAAGTACATGCTGCTCGACGGCGCCTACGACGACGACATCATCCCGCGCGTGTACACGGGCAGCCACAACTACTCGTACTCCGCGCTGCGGCAGGCGGACGAGCAGGTCGTGCGGATCATGGGCCGCACGGTCCACGACGAGTACCTGCGCAACTTCTGGAGTGTCCGCGACACCTGCCGGTCGCACGACGGCATCATCTTCTAGCGCACCGGGACGACAGCCCATGTGACAGCCGTCACACGGGCTCCTGTGTCGAGAACTCGACGCCGACTCCGTCCCAGTGGCACGAGCGGCCCGGACGGGCCGCGTGGCGCAGGAGGACAGGATGACGATCCGCCGGATGGACCACGTCGGTGTCGTGGTGGAAGACCTCGCGGCCGCTGTCGCGTTCTTCGTCGAACTCGGCCTGGAGCTGGAGGGCGAGACGACGGTCGGGGGTGACTGGGCCGACCGGCTCATCGGGCTGGACGGGGTCCGGGCGGACATCGCCGTCGTCCGGACCCCGGACGGTCACGGGCGGGTCGAGCTGTCGACGTTCCACTCGCCGGTGGCCGCGGGCGGCGCGCCGAGGACACCGCTGAACACGCCCGGCATCCCCCGCCTCACCTTCGTCGTCGACGACGTCGACGACGTGCTCGCCCGCCTGCGGCCCCACGGCGCCGAACTCGTGGGCGAGGTGGCGCGGTACAAGGACTACTGCCGGTACGGCTACGTCCGCGGTCCCGAGGGGGTCATCATCGGGCTGGTCGAGGAACTCGGCTGATCCCGACACCGACGGAGAGGAGCAGTTGCCATGGCTGTCGCCGATGACCTCGACCACGCCACCGACTCCCAGTGGGACTGGGTCGCCGAGCAGACCCGCGCGTACCTGGCCACGGGTGGTGCCGAGGGGTCGGGACCGGGCACCGCCCGTGGTCCCGGACGAGCCGGTGCCACGAGCGGTGCGGACGATCAGCCGGCGACCCGGACGTCCGCCGCGGGCGCGTAGCCGAGCGTCCCCGTGCTCAGGTACACCCTGAACCAGCCGTTGGAGGCCAGGCAGAGAGCCGGGCCGGTCATGTGCTGGCCCTTGGTCTTGCGGCGCACGATCGGGTGCTGCACGCCCGGACCGCTCCTGACGACGGTGTCCCGGATGGCCACGTAGGTGCAGTCGGCCGCGACCACCACGGAGCCCGAGGGCTCCGATGGGGCGGCCTGCGCGGTGCCGACCGCGCTGAACGCCAGAGCCACCGCCAGGCTCGCGAGGCCCAGTCCTCGACGGACCGCCTTGCTGTTGGAACTCATGTCTTCCTCCCCTGGATCACTGTCCGAAGCGGGGTGGTCGTGCTTCCCGCCTCGAAGACGACAGTGGTCCGCCGAACGTGTGAACTGGTTGCGAGATTCCTGCACCGCGCAGGTCGGACGGCTATCCATGGACGTGGGGGAAGGGGGCTGCCATGGGGGTGGAGCTCGGTCTGCTCGGTGAGGTGACCGTCCGGGTCGACGGGAGGGCGGTGGACGTCGGGCCCGCCAAGCAGCGGTGCGTGCTGGCGGCGCTGGCGGTGGACGCGCCCCGGCTGATCCCGGCGGACCGGCTGGTCGAGCGGGTCTGGGGCGTCGACCCGCCGCGCCGGGGGCGCAGAACGTTGTACAGCCACATCTCCCGGCTGCGCCGAGCGCTGTCGGACGTCGACGCCGTGGAGGTCGTGAGCCGGGCGGGCGGCTACGCGCTGGTGGTGGACCGGCCCCACGAGGTCATCGACCTGCACCGCTTCCACGACCTGCGGGACCGGGCGCGGGCGGACGACGTGCGGGCGGAGGAGTCGCTGGCCGAGGCGCTGGGGCTGTGGCGCGGGCCCGCGCTGACCGGTCTGGGCGGTGACTGGGCCGAGGCCGAGCGCGACCGGCTGGAGGGGGAACGGCTGGCCGCGCGGCACGACCTGACCGACACCCGGCTGCGCCGGGGCCAGGGGGCCCGGCTGCTGGCCGACCTCGCCGCCCTGACCGCCGAGCACCCGCTGGACGAGCAGGTCGCCTGCCAGTACGTGCTGGCCCTGCACCAGGCCGGGCGCACCGCCGACGCGCTGGAGCACTACCGGCTGCTGCGGGAGCGGCTGGTCGAGGAGTTGGGCACCGACCCCGGCGTGGCGCTGCGGGACCTGCACCGGCGGATCCTGGACGCCGACCCGACCCTGGCGGGCACACCGGCGGACCCGGTGCCGCTGCACCTGCCCGCCGCGCCGGGCCTGTTCACCGGGCGCGCGGCCGACCTGACCGCGCTGGACCACGCCTGCTCCACCGGGGACGTGGTGGCCGTCGGCGGCACCGGCGGCATCGGCAAGACGTGGCTCGCGCTGACCTGGGCGCACCGCAACCTGGACCGCTTCCCCGACGGGCAGTTGTTCGTCGACCTGCGCGGTTTCAGCCCCGGCGCCCCCAAGGACTCGACCGACGTGCTGGCCGACTTCCTCACCGCGCTGGGCGTCGACCGCGACCGCCAGCCCCGTGACGCCGACGCCCGCGCCGCGCTCTACCGGGGCCGCACGGCGGGCAAGCGGATGCTGGTGCTGCTGGACAACGCCGCCACCGCGGACCAGGTCGTCCCCCTGCTGCCGGGCGGTTCCGCCTGCACCGTCCTGATCACCAGCCGCCACCGGCTCCCGGCGCTGCTCACCCGCCACGGCGCCCGTCCCGTCCACGTCGACGTGCTCTCCGACACCGAGGCCCGCGCCCTGCTGGAGACGGCGCTCGGCGGCGTCCGCTCCGAACCCGCGGTCAGCGAGCTGGTCGTCCTGTGCGGCGGGTTCCCCCTCGCGCTCGGCGTGATCGCCGCCCGCGTCCGCGACCGTCCCGACCTGCTGGACGACGTGGTCGCCGAGCTGCGCGACCTCGGTCTGGACGCTCTGGACTTCGACGATCCCGACGCGGGGCTGCCCGCCGTCCTGTCGTGGTCGCTGCGGCACCTCACCGACCGGCAGCGCACCGCGTTCGCGCTGCTCGGGATCGCCCCCGGCCCCGACATCGACCTGGCCGCCGCCACCAACCTCACCGGCCTGCCCGAACTCGACACGAGGACCGTGCTGCACGCGCTGGCCGACGCCTCGCTGATCACCGCCCTGCCCGGCCGCCGGTACGCGATGCACGACCTGGTCCGCGCCTTCGCCGCCGACCACCCCCTCCCGGAGCCGACCCGACGGGCGGCGCTGGAGCGGGTGGTCGACTTCTACCTGCACACCGCCCACACCGCCGACCGCCTCGTGGACCCGAACACCGCGCAGCTCCGGCTCGACCCGCCCGCGCCCACCGCCCACCCCCAGCCGCTCCCCGACCACGCCGCCGCGCTGGCCTGGCTGGACGCCCACCGCCCCCACCTGCTCGCCGCCCAGCGCACGGCCGCCGCCCAGCACCGCCACCAGGTCGTGTGGCACCTCGCCTGGTCGCTGACCGCGTTCCACTGGCGGCGCGGGCACCCCCACGACAACCTGGCGATGTGGCAGGCCGCGGGCGACACCCACCTGCCCGGCCTCGACACCCTCGCCCACCGGTTCCTCGGGTACGCCCACGCGGAACTGGGCGGGCACGAGGAGGCCGTCGAGCACCTGCACCGGGCCCTGGCGCTGGCCGAGCAGCGCGACGACCCCGTCCAGCGGGCGGCCGTCCACCACGCCCTCGCACGGGTGTGGGGACGGCGGGGCGACGACCGGCGGGCCCTGGAGCACGCCCGCCACGCCCTGGAGCTCTTCCGCGCCCTCGACCGCCCGGTGCAGGAGGCGGACGCGCTCAACGGGGTGGGCTGGTACGCCGCCCACCTGGGCGACCACGACACCGCCCGCTCCCACTGCGAGGCCGCGCTCGCCCTGTACCGACGGCACCACGACACCGACGGCGAGGCGTCCGCCCTCGACAGCCTGGGCTTCACCGCCCACCTCACCGGCAGGCACCGGGAGGCCGTCCAACACTACGACCTGGCGCTGGCCCTCTACCGCGCGCTCGGCAACACCACCCACACCGCCAACACCCTGGACCGCCTCGGCCACCCGCACGCCGCCCTCGGCGACCGCACCCGAGCCCGGACGGCCTGGCTGGAAGCCCTGGAGCTGTACCGGAGCCAGTCCCGCGACCCCGAGGCCGCCCGCGTGCTGCGGCACCTCGACGAACTCGACGCACCGGACGTCAGGACCGACGCGTAGCGCGGGAGCGCTTCACCCCGTGGACCGCGCGGTGCGCGGGCAGGCTAGTTTGCTCGCGTGAGTCTCCTCGACGACGTGGCCGAACGCGACGGCTGGCGGTGCTGGGTGTGCGACGAGCCGGTCGACCCCGACATGTCGGTGAACGACTCGCGGGGGCCCAGCGTCGACAGCCGGACCGCCGACCGGAAGGCCAAGGTCGCCGAGCGGCTCGCGCACCGCGGGTGCAACACCCGCAAGGGCGCGGTCAAGGTGGTCATCGCCTGGCCGGACCGCCTGCACGTGGTCGAGCCCGCGCCGCTGATCACCGTCGCGGGCAGGCTGGAACGCAAGGGGGGCCGCGAGATGGTCGCCCGCTGTCCGACCGAACAGGACGCTCGGGTGGCGGCGGAGTGGCTCGTGGACCGGTTCTCCCGACTGGTGCCGGGTCTGCCGGTGACCGCCGCCGTCGAGCCGGGCGGCGGCCAGTTCCTCGTCGTGCTGGCCACCGGTCGCCGCTGACCGACCGCCCACCGGAGCGGCACAATTCCACTTCCCGGAAAAGGCCGGGAATAATGGCGTGAGCGGTAACGCCGACTTTGTCGGCAGCCTCGCCTTCTTCCACGCAATCTTGGAATGCGACACCTCGCCAGAGCGGCCAAATCCCGTCGTCGCGGCGTGCGTCCATCTGCTGCCGCGCGACGGATTCACCCGCTGTGACGCGCACCGCCGCGCCACAGCACTCACCAGCGGAAACCCGTCCACTACCGCCGCAACTATGCCCCTATCGGGTGAAACGGCCGCCGTCTGCCCGGCAGCGCCCATCCGGCCTTCCGGCTCACTTCCGCCGCGTCCATTCCATTCGACGCGCCAGGCGCACCCACCGGGGCTATTCGGACTAATTCGACGAATAGCCGTTCGGGAATGGGTCGGGCAATTGCGGCGCCGCGCCCGGCGTCGGTAATTTGGCGGCGCTGCTCGTGAAGATCCTCGGGAGTCACCGAACGGAAGGTTTCCCGATCATGACCACCTGGAGTCAGCGTCGTCGTCCATCGGGTGTCAGCCGGAAGACCGCGACGCTGGGGGTGGTCCTGGCACTGGTCGTGGCGGTAGTCCCGCCCGCCTCGGACGTGACCGGTCCGCTGTCGCTGACGGCCGGGGCGCCGGGTCGTGGCGCGGTCGACGTCCCGGCGCACCCGGAGGGCGCGTCGTTCGACCCCAACCAGCTCAAGGACATCAAGACGGCCGACCCCGGCTCCAAGGTCAACCTGATCGAGCCGCCGACGGCGAGCGGCACGGGTGACGCGCGGGTGAGCTACCCGATCGAGGTGCCGCCGGGCCGGGGTGGCGCCCAGCCCGCCGTCGCGCTGACCTACGACTCGTCCGCCGAGAACGGCTGGGCCGGGGTCGGCTGGCAGGTCGCCACGCAGTCGATCACGATCGACACCAGGTGGGGCGTGCCGCGGTACGACGGCGCACTGGAGACGGAGACCTACCGGCTCAACGGGGAAGAGCTGACGCCGGTCGCGCACCGCTCCGAGCTGAAGGCGCGCACCGCGGAGAAGGTGTTCCACACCCGTGTCGAGGGGCAGTTCCGGAAGATCGTCCGGCACGGTGACCACCCGCGGAACTACTGGTGGGAGGTCATCGGCAAGAGCGGCACGAGATCGATCTTCGGCGGCGCGCCGGACGACGCGGCGGAGAGCACGACGCTCGCCGACGAGTCCGGCAACATCGCGGTGTGGGCGCTGCGGGAGGTGCGGGACACCAACGACAACTTCGTGCGCTACCACAACGTCCGGGTATCGGACGTGGGTGTGTCCGGCGGCACGGTGCCGGGCGTCGACCTCTACCCGCGGCGGATCACCTACACCGGGCAGGGCAAGGTCGAGGGCCGGTACTCGGTCACGTTCATCCGCGACCGGGAACGGGGCGAGCCGCGCCGCCAGGACGTCGACATCGACGCGCGCTACGGGTTCAAGCAGGTCACGGCGGACCTGCTGCGCCGGATCGAGGTCTACCTCGACGACAAGCCGATCCGCGCCTACCAGCTCGACTACGGCACCGGCGCGTTCGCCAAGACCCTGCTGCGCTCGGTCTCCCAGTACGGCGAGGACCTGAAGGTCTTCACCACCCACACCTTCGAGTACTTCGACGACATCCGCACCGGGAACGGCGAGTACCGCGCGTTCTCCGACGCCACGGGCTGGACCACCCACGACGACTCGCTCGGCGCCCCGGTCCCCGACGGTGAGGCGAGCGCGCTGAGCGCGGGCACGTCCCGCGGCGCGGGCACGTCCCGCGGCGCGGGCGGGCACCTCTACGTCGGCTTCAACCCGACCGTGCCGCGCAAGTCCGGTTCCGCTGGCGGCAAGGTCGGGTTCAACGCCGGGTCGTCGGAGGGGCTGCTCTCGCTGACCGACGTCAACGGCGACTCGTTGCCGGACAAGGTGTTCCGCACCGGGGCCGGGGTGTTCTACCGGCCGAACCTGTCCAGGCCGGGCGGTGAGCCCAAGTTCGGCGACACACCGGTCAAGCTGACCACCCTGCCGGGGATCTCCTCGGAGTCGACCCGGTCGGTCACCGCGGGTGCCGAGTCCTACATCGGGGTGGCCGCGCAGCTCAACCACGTCTCCACCACCACGCGCACCGACCGGTACTTCTCCGACGTCAACGGCGACGGTCTGACCGACCAGGTCGCCAACGGCGGTGTGCTGTTCGGCCACCTCGACGCCAACGGCACCCCCGCGTACAGCGCGAACAGCAACGACACTCCGGTGCCGATCGGCACGGGCGGCGTCAGCGGCACCGTCGTCGGCGACCGGACCGCCGAGTTCGAGCGGCAGGTCGACGCCTTCCCGCTGCTGGACGGCGTGCGCCGGTGGATCGCGCCCTACGACGGCACCATCCGGATCGCCGGTACCGCGCGGCTCGCCGACGACATCGGCGCCGACGACGACGCCGACGGTGTCCGCGTCGCCGTGCAGCACGAGGACACCGAGCTGTGGTCGCGGCGGATCATGCCGGACGACCGCACCCGGTACGCACCGTCCGGAGTGGACGCCGTCCAGGTGCGTCGCGGTGACCGGGTCTACTTCCGCGTGCAGTCGGTGCTGGACGGGAAGTTCGACCAGGTGCTGTGGGACCCGGACATCACCTACACGTCCGTCCCGGCGAGCACGGACGTCAACGGCCTGGACGACCACCGCTACCTCGCCTCGCGCGACTTCACCCTCGGCGGCAGGCCGTCCACCGTCACGGCGCCGCTGACCGGCACGCTGCGCCTGTCCGGTGACGTGTCCAAGGTCGGCCCCACGACCGACGCCGTCAAGGTCGTGATCGCCCGCAACGGCACGGACGTGTTCACCGACGACCTGCCCGCCGACAAGGCCGGAACGGTCGCGATCAACACCGACATCCCGGTGACGGCGAACGACACGCTGTCCTGGCGCCTGCGGGTCGACTCGCCGATCGACGCCGGGACGGTGAGCTGGGTCCCGTCCGCGCACTACACGGCGGCCGAAGGCGGCGTGCCGGTCGTCGACCAGGACGGCGACCCCACGATCACCATCACCCCGCCGTACGACCTGGACGTGTACCCCGTCACGACGCTGACCGCCCCGCAGGGCTCCCACACCGCCACCGCTTCCGGCTCGCTGACCGTGCAGCCCGAACTGGCCTTCGACCCCGGCAGGCCCGCGGACACCCGCGTCGTGTTCACGGTCAAGCGCCGCGGCGCGCTGCTGGCGAAGAAGGTCATCGACATCGTCGGCGGGCAGGTGCCCGACCCGGAGTCGTCGCGCGTCACCGTCGACGCGAACGAGGGCGACGAACTGTTCTTCGACTTCTCCACCCTGGACACCTCGGTGCCCGCTCGGCTGACCGCGCAGTCCGCGTCGATCAGCGCCGACGGCGTCACGTTCACGCCGGTGCCCAGCGCGCTGCACGCCTCTGCGGAGCAGGGCGTCTTCGCCCAGCCCTACCGGGGTTGGGGTGCGATCGGCTACCAGGGCAACCGCGACCGCGCCACCGCGCCGATCGCGCAGGCCGACCTGGCGTTCGACGGCGCCTACCGCGACCGGATCCCCGGCGCGCCGCGCGAGGAGGACGTGCCGGGGTTCGACGGCCGGGTCACCCTGCCGAACGCGGTCGTGCTCGCTCCCCAGCCCGCGCTCGGCCGCTGGGGCAGCGAGGACGGCAACACCTGGGTCACCGGCTCTGGCGCCACCAGTTCCCGGCTGGGCACCGACCGGATCGACGTGGCCCGCGACGCCGACTTCGCTGGCGCGACCGGTGTGCCCAGGGTGGCCGAGTCCACCCAGATCTCGACCACGTTCGGGGCGTCCCTGCCGGGTGTGCCGATCGGCGCCGGGGCGAGCGTGGCCAAGGGGCGCAGCGCGGGCCAGGTGGACTTCCTCGACCTCAACGGCGACAACTTCCCGGACGTGGTCGGCTCGGCCGGGATCCAGTACTCGGACATGACCGGCGGTCTGGGCCGCACCCGCGGCACCCTGGGCGTCGGCGACGTCCGGGAGACCGACTCCAGGGCCTTCACCGTGTCGGCCAACGCGGGCACCCCGGCCAGGACCATGGCCAACGGCCGCGGCCACAGCGCGCCACCGGCCGACGCGAACGCCACCACCGCCCAGTCCGGCGGCGAGATGCCCAGCCTCGGCATCGGCGGCAGCACCGGGGGTGGCGAGTCCGACACCGCGTTCGACCTGCTGGACATCAACGGGGACGCCCTGCCCGACCGCGTCCACGAGAACGGCACGGCGGCGCTGAACCTCGGGTACCGGTTCGCCGCGCCCGAACCGTGGCCGGGCGGCCCGCTGAACGACGCGAACACGCGCAACTCGTCGGTCAACCTCGGCTTCAACACGGACTTCTACGGTCTGGCGGGCGGTCTCGCGGCGTCGACCGGTTCGTCGAGGTCGAACGCGAGCCTCACGGACATGACCGGTGACGGCCTGGTCGACCGGGTCTTCTCCAGGGAGGGCGCGCCGCTGGCCGTCGCCATCAACACCGGCAACGGGTTCACGTCGCCGGTCCCGTTCCAGGGCGCTCTCGCCGGGCTCAACGCCGACAAGAGCTCCAGCCTCGGCGCGGGGCGCCTACTTCGTCTTCGGGTTCTGCCTGGGCATCTTCGGCGGCGGCTGCGTCGTGTTCAACCCCGGTGCCGACACGTCCACCGGCATCGGCCGGTCCGAGGTGGCGCTGCGCGACGTCAACGGCGATGGCGACACCGACCACGTCCGGTCCACCCGCGACAGCGAACTGGTCGTCGCGGAGAACCGGACCGGCCGCACGAACCTGCTGCGGTCGGTGTCCCGCCCCCTGGGCGGCAGGTTCGACCTCGACTACCGCCGGGACGGCAACACCGCCGACCTGCCCCAGCAGCGCTGGGTGCTGGCGAGCACCAGGGTGTTCGACGGGCACACCGGCGACGGCCAGGACGCGCAGCTCTCCACCTTCCAGTACGAGAACGGCCGCTTCGACCGCCTGGAGCGGCAGTTCCTCGGCTACGGCCGGGTGCTCGTCCAGCAGCGCGACCCCGGTGCCGCCGACGCGGTGTTCCGCACGGTGACCACCGAGTACCGCACCGACAACGTCTACGTCCGCGGCCTGCCCACCCGTTCGGTGACCAGCGACTCGGCGGGCAGGCCGTTCATCGAGACGGTGAACACCTACGCGCTGCGCGACGTGAGCACCGGCCAGCCGGTCGACCCGCGGAGCACCACGGCCACGGTGTTCCCGCTGCTGTCCCGCGCGGAGCAGCGGTTCTACGAGGGCAGGGCGACCGCGGGCAAGACGACCTCCTCGGAGTTCACCTACGACGAGTACGGCAACACGACCCGTGTGCTGGACGCGTCGGAGATCGGTACCGCGGACGACGTGGAGACCCGCACCGGCTACACGTCGACCGACCCGGCCTGCCGCGAGCGCCACATCGTCGGCGTGGCCAACACCGTCCAGTTGACCGCCGTGGCGTCGAGGGCCACCATGCGCCACCGCCAGTCCACAGTGGACTGCCGGACGGGCAACGTCACCCAGGTGCGCGCCCTGCTCGCCGACGGGTCGAAGTCGGTCACCGACCTGGAGTACCTGGGCAACGGCAACCTCAAGGCCGTGGTGGGGCCCGCCAACAAGACCGGCCAGCGGTACCGGCTGGACTACGGCTACGACCCCGTCGTCGGCGTGCACGTCGAGACCGTCGTGGACAGCTTCACCCTCCGCTCGGTGGTCACCCACAACTACAAGTACGGCCTGCCGGAGACCACCGTCGACGAGAACTTCCAGCGGGTGCACCTCAACTACGACCGGGTGGGCCGCCTCGACTTCGTGGCGGGCCCGTACGAGATCCCCGAGAACCGGGTCACGATCGACTTCGAGTACCACCCGGAAGCCGAGGTGCCGTACGCGGTCAGCAGGCACCTCGACAACACAGCGACCGGCGTGCGCGACGACACGATCGACACCGTGCAGTTCTCCGACGGACTGGGCCGCGTGCTGCAAACCAAGAAGGACGCCAGTGTCCCGCCCCGGCCCGGCGCCGAGCCCGAACCGGTGATGGTCGTCTCGGGCCGGGGCGTGTTCGACTTCCTCGGCCGGTACGTCGAGCAGTACCACCCCGTCACCGAACCCAAGGGGGACGCCAACACCAGGTTCACCACCGCCGTCGACCCCGTGCGGCCCACGCGGATGGACCACGACGTCCTCGACCGCCCGACCCGCGTGACGCTGCCCGACGACACCGCGTCGACGGTGGCCTACGGGTTCGGACCGGACCGGTCCGGGGCCACCCAGTTCGAGACGGTCAACACGGACGCCAACGGCAAGCAGCGCCGCACGTACACCGACGTGCGCGAGCTGACCACGGCGGTGAAGGAGTTCAACCCCGCGGGCGGCCAGCCGGAGATCTGGACGAGCTACGCCTACGACCAGCTCGGCCAGATCACGTCCGCCGTCGACGACCGCGGCAACACCACGAGGGCGGCCTACGACAACCTCGGCCGCCGCACCCTGGTCGACAGCCCGGACTCCGGGAAGACCGAGACGGGGTACGACCTCGCGGGCAACGTGATCACCAAGGTGACGCCGAACCTGCGCGGGAAGCAGAAGGCCGTCGAGTACGACCACGACTTCACCAGGCTCATCGGTATCCGCTACCCGGTCTTCACCGACAACGACGTCCGGTACACCTACGGTGCCCTCGGCGCGCCGGAGAACGGCGCGGGCCGGGTCACCGAGATCCGTGACGCGGCGGGCACCGTCACCCGCGGCTACGGCGCGCTCGGCGAGCTGACCAGGGAGACCCGCGCGCTCGGCGGCAACGCGCTGGAGACCGGGACGTCCTTCACCACCCTGAGCCGGTTCGACGCGCTCAACCGGGTGCTGGAGACGACCTACCCGGACGGGGAGAAGCTCACCTACGGCTACGACAGCGGTGGGCAGGTCACCACCGCGTCCGGCGCCAAGGACGGTCGGACCTACCCGTACCTGGCCCGGCAGGACTACGACAAGTTCGAGCAGAAGGTGCTCACGGAGACAGGTTCCGGTGTCCGCACCAGCTACGCCTACGACGAGGAGGACCGGCGGCTGGCCACGCTGAAGTCGCAGCAGGCCAACGGGCAGGAGTTCCAGGACCTGTCCTACCGGTACGACGGCGTCGGCAACATCACCCAACTCTCCAACGACGTCGCCGTTCCGCCCGCCAAGGGCATCAGCGGCCCGAGCACGCAGACCTTCGGCTACGACGACCTGAACCGGCTCACCTCGGCGAGCGGCGAGTACCGCAACACCACCGACAAGGCCGACCGGTACACGCTGGACCTGACCTACGACACCATCCACAACACCACGAACAAGCAGCAGCGGCACGTGCTGGTGAACTCCTCCGGGATCGCGAAGCCGCAGGAGGGCACCACCTACACCTACCGGTACGCCTACGCGGGCGGACGGCCGCACGCGCCGAGCAAGATCGGGCAGGACACCAACTCCTACGACGCCAACGGCAACCTGATCACCATCACCACGGGGTCCCACGACGTCCTGGCGCTCGCCGGACCGGGTGCTGAACCGGGCGCCGAACCGGCGGCCGTCCCGACGTCCGAGCCGATCTCCGAGCCGACGGTCGGGCTGACCGTCGATCTCGCCGCGTCGGACGACCGCACGCAGTTCGTGTGGGACGAGGAGAACAGGCTCGCGTGCGTCCACGAGGACGAGGACCGGACGGTCAAGCAGGAACCCGGTTCCTGCGACCAGCACGCCGATCCGAGCGTGCGCTTCGTCTACGACGACGCCGGGAACCGCGTCGTCAAGGACGGCGGCACGAAGCACGTCTCCCCCGGCAGGAACTTCAGCAGGGTCGGCGGCCAGTCCTTCAAGCACGTCTTCGTCGGGGAGACCCGGCTGCTGACCAAGAAGGTCGAGAACAAGCCCGAGACCGAGCAGTTCTACTTCCACACCGACCACCTCGGGTCGTCCGGCCTCGTGACCGACAGGACCGGGAAGCTCGTCTCCCACCAGGAGTACTTCCCGTTCGGCGAGACCTGGGCCGCGGAGAGCGGCGCGGGCCCACCGGTGCCGTACCAGTACAACGGCAAGGAGTTCGACGAGGAGACCGGCCTCTACCACTACGGCTCCCGCTACTTCGACCCCAGGACCCAGCTCTGGCAGTCACCCGACCCGGCGCTGCCGACCTACCTGGACGGCGCGGGCAACGGCGGCGTGCGCAACTCCGCCAACCTGGCCTCCTACACCTATACCTACAACAACCCGGTACGGCTGACCGACCCCGACGGCGAGCTGTCCACCGAGCCCTGGCAACTCGTCCGCGCCGCCGCGCCGATCGCGGCACGCGCGTGCGTGGTCGGGCCGTGGGGGTGCGTCGCGGGTGCCGTCGGCCTCGCGCTGGTGGGCGTGGGCGCCTACGCGTACTACCAGTACAACAGGGCGCCCGAGGTCGTGGACTCACCACCCGTGGCACCGGCGCCGCAGGTCCTGCCCGAGCCGGAACGCGCGACGGCCCCGGCGGCGAGCCCCGCTCCCCCACCCTCTCCCCGGTCCGGGACCAGCGTCACCACCCGTGACGACAACGAGAGGATCGCGGTGATCGGCCGGACCTGGGACGTCCAGAAGTACAAGTACGACCCGCGGTACGAGGTCCTCGACATCCCCGACCTGAGGAAGCTCTCCCCCGACGACCCGCTGTACGACCCGGCGAACTCCGGGTGGTCCCTGACGATCAACAACGAGGTCTGGCTGCAAATGGTGATCAGGAAGCGGATGCTGGTCCTGGTCGCCTCACCGGAGGAGGGCAACCGCTGGGACTACGCGAACAACCGCCCCACGGTGATGGCCCTCGAACTCAACCGGCTGCGTCAGGCCGGGTACCAGCCGCGGAGCGGGATAAGGCCGATCCAGCGCGGCGAGATCCTCCGCACCTTCGGGAGGTGGTAGCGCCGGAGCCCTTCGCGGCCGACCTGGCGGGTGAAGGCCCGCCAGGTCGGCCACGGCCTCGGGTCACACCACCGCGGCGGGCTCGCCGAACAGGTCGCCCGTGATGGACGTGGTCCGGCCGTCGCGGTCCTTCACCACCGACAGCGCCGGGGACGCGGTGACCGAGCCCTGCGGCGGCACCACGGCCGGAGCGGTGACGACCGGCGGCACCACCACCGGTGGCACCATGGCCGGAGGGGCCACTACCGCCGGAGGCACCACTAGCGGAGGAGCCACCACTGCCGGAGGCACCGCCGGCGGAGAGATCACCACTGCCGGAGGCACTACCGGAGGCACCACCGCGTCGCGCAGGGCGGTGGCGTCGATCGCGGACCTGCGCTCCGGCCACGTGGTCGGGTCCGACTCGACCACGGTGATGCCGTGGGCCGCGGCGAAGTCCTCGATCCGCGTGCGCACGGCCGGGTCGAGGCCCGTGCGCGGCACCGACACCTCCGCCACGTCGCGGTCGAACCGGACACCGCCGTACACGTGCGTCTCCAGCAGCAGGTTCGACTGCTCGACCATCCCGTCCAGCCCCAGCGCGTTGTGGACGATGCCGCTGACGTAGTCCTTGCGGTTCTGCGCGAACATGTCGTGCATCAGGTCCACGACGGTGGCGCGCTCAGGACCCTTGGCGCCGAAGGTGTAGTACGACCGGCCGCGTACCCGCGGGTCGAGCAGCAGGTGGGTCTCGCCGTAGTAGTCCGTGCCCTCGAAGCCCTTCGTCCGGTCGTAGTTCACGTTGACCGCGCCGAACACGGCGGCCTCGTGCGGGCCGAAGCCGCGCCTGCCCGACTCGACGTCGTCCTTCTCCCGGCGCCACCGCGTGTAGTTGTCGCCCCGCGCGGAGTTGACCTCGTTGGACAGCGTCCAGAACGCGAAGTCCGGGTCCTCGGCGAGCAGCCCCTCCAGGTAGCGGACCTGCCGCGGTGTCCTGACCGCGTCGAGCTCGGCGGCGGCCAGCGTCGTCTTGGCGCGCTGGTGCTCGGACTGGAGCGCCCTGAACTCCGCGCTGCGGTTGTGCAGGTCCTCCGTCTTCACCTTGGTCTCCAGCTCGCCCAGCAGCCGCTGCACCTCGGCCCGGTGGGCGCTCACGTCGTTCGGCTTGGCCTTCAACGCCCCGAGCGTGGACGAGTCGACGACGCGCAGGCCCATCTCCGCGGCCGTCAGGTAGTGCGCGTCCGGCAGGGCGAGCGCCGCCGCGCCCTCGTCGGTGCCGAAGACGGTCCCGCCCTTGAGCGAGATCGTGACCGGCGCGGTGGCGAACCACGTCTCGGCCTTCGCGAGCACCAGTTCGGCGGCGGCGAGGTCCGGCACCCCGAGCTTCTCGACGAGGTCCTGCCTCACCGACTCCCGGCGGGCCGCCGCGGCGGCGTCCACCCGGCCGCCCTCGACCCGGTTGGTCCGGATGTCGCGCAGGTGCTCGTACTGGCGCTGGGTCAGCGACCCCGCGTGGTCGGAACCCGGCAGCGGCACCGAGTCCGCGGCCGGGGCCAGCCCGTTCCGGCCCGTCGTGAGGTCCGCCGCCGTGAACGGCAGCGGCCCCGGCGCGTCCGGGTGCCCCACGGTCGGCGCGGCGACGGACGTCGGGGGCACCCACGCGGGCTCCGGCACCGACGTGGGCGCCAGCACGGCCCGCAGGCCGTCCAGCCGGTCGGACGCGGCCTTCGTGAGGACCAGGTCCTTGTTGTTCCACTCGGGCGCGTCCGGCCTGTCCCGCTTGAGGGTGTCGAAGAACCGCTGCGACGTGGTCTTGCGCAGCTCGACGGACTGGCGGAAGTACCCCGGCGCGATCTCGCCCGGCAGGTTCTCCAGGTCGAACGCGCCGTTCGCGTTCGGGTCCCGGCCCAGTTCGCCCCGGTAGACCTCGGACAGCGTGTAGGACAGCATCTCCGCCTCGTAGCGCCTGCGCAGGAGGTCGAAGGTCGTCAGCGGGTCCAGCCCGGCCCGCTGAGCGACGGCCTCGACCCTGGCGGCCACGGCGGGGAGTTCGACGTCCCCGCGCATGAACGAGGTGAGCGGGTCGTCGGACACCAGCGCGCCTGCCAGCCGGACGGTCTCCGGGGACATCGACGACGACGCGTCGCCGTCCCAGCGGAGCCGGTCGGCCTGCGACTCGACGACCTGCCGCGCGAACACCGGCTTCAGCAGCGGGTCGTTGAACGCCGCGGCCATGTCCCTGGCCACGTTGTCCACAATGGACGCCAGTGCGATGGCGTCGTTCCTCGTCGCCGCGTCGGGGCCCTGCGCGGTCGCCTCGGTGATCCTGGGCAGGATCCGGACGAGTCCGGGGAACGTGCGCGGCTCGGGGCGGCCGAGCACGTCCAGCACCCGCAGCACGTGCTCCCGCGTGCTCTGGTCCTGGCGGATCCTGGCTTCCGGGTCGTTCAGCGCCAGGTCCACCAGCGGCATCCGGGTCGCCCAGTCGAGGACGCCGGTCGGGCGGCCGGACGTCGGGGTGGACGCCGCGGGAACGGTGGGGTCCACCACCGCCTCCGGCGGGGTGCCCGCGATCCGGTGCTGCTCCGCGAGCGCGTCGGCGGCCTCCCGGACCTCGCGCGTCCGCCGCTCGGTGTCGGCGACGGCGGTGGCGCGTTCCTCCAGCGCGGTCTGGAATTGGGCGGCGAGCACGACGCGCCGCTGGTCGTCCTGAGTGGTGAACAGCGCGTCCGCGCGGTGGTCGACCTCGCGGTCGGCCCGCACGTTCGCCTGCCGCGCGACCGCCTCGGCCCGTCGGGCGTCCGCCAGCAGCGCCTCGGCGGCGGCCACCGACGTGACGGCCGGGGCGTTCGGCGGTGCGACGTCCGACTCGAAAGCGCTGGGCGGCTGCGGGTTCGGCGACGCCAGCGCGTCGGCGCGGGTCTCGATCAGCCACAGGTTGCGCGGCTTGATCTCCATCGTCGGCGAGTCGATGCCCGCGGTCATGGGGCCGTTGTCGGCGACGACGCGGCCCTTGCCGTCCTGGTGCTGGAAGACCGGCTTCGCCCGACCCGGTTCCACGTACTCGTCCTGGAGCCCCAGGAAGTGCCCGACCTCGTGCGCGAGCCGCCTCGAATCGGTGTCCACGGGCCAGTTGAGCTGGTTGGCCCGACCGTTGGACCCGGTGATCGAGATGTGCCCGTGGGCGTCGGCGGG
Source organism: Umezawaea endophytica (assembly GCF_025061645.1). Classification (GTDB taxonomy): domain Bacteria; phylum Actinomycetota; class Actinomycetes; order Mycobacteriales; family Pseudonocardiaceae; genus Umezawaea; species Umezawaea endophytica. The sequence continues at coordinate 518,891 of NZ_JANYMP010000005.1, forward strand.
GTTGTCGGTGAACTCCACCGTCACGTGCAACTGGTCGCCGCTCGGCAGGCGGTGGCCCTGGTTGAACAGGGATTCCACGCCCTCCAGGGTGCGGGCCTTCACCGCGTCCACGTCGGGGCCGGACCTGTCCAGGTGCACCTTGACGGTGTAGTCCTGCACCTTCACCCCGTTGACCTCGACCGTGCGCTTGTCGTAGGCGATCGGACCGCGCCACGCCTTCAGGTCGACCTTGCCGGGCGCGATGGTGCTGGTGGTCAGCACTCCCCCGTCCTCGGACCGCACCGTGCTGACCGGCGCGGTGTCACGGGCCGCGCGGATGTCCTGCGAGGACACCGGATTGCTCGGCCGCGACCACTCCGCGCTGGGCGCGTCGCTGTGCCGCCACGACTGGTCGGACAGGATCGGGTGCGGAGCCTGCGGACCACTCGCCGTGATCACCGTGTCGGTCACCTTGACCGACTTCGGCGCCTCCGGCGGCACATAACCCTCCGGACGCTGGAGGTCCCAGTCCACGTGCACGTCCGCGGCGTTCGCCCTGCCGCCCTCGGCGACACCGATCTCGACCGAACCACCCAGCTCGGCCGTGAGGGCGTCCTTGACGATGTGGGCGTTGGCTCCCGAGACCTCGATCACGGGCGGGAGGTAACCCAGCTCCGCGCGCTGGGTGACGGCCTCGCCCAGGTGGGCGACCAGCAGCCTCACCGAGGCCGACTGCTGCGCGTCCAGCGCGGTGCTGCCCGGTGCGAAGTCGAACGACCGCTCGGGTGAGGGTCCGCGCCGAACGGGGACGTCCGACGAGGGTGCCGTCCACGGCGACGGCGCGCTCGCGGAGGACGACGGGGCGTTGGGTGCCTGGACGGGCTTCCAGCCCTCGACGAGGTCGTCGAGGAACGCGAAGCGCCGCGGCGCCTCGGCCCGCAGGCGGTCGGGGTCGAGGAAGTAGACCATCGCGGCCTCGGACAGGTCCTCGTCCGGGTTGGTGGCGCCGTACTTCGTGATCGGTGGCTCGGCGGCGAAGTTGGGTTTGCCGTCGGGCGCCCACGTGCCGACCTCGCGGCTGAAGTCCGGCAGGTCCGCCGACAGCGCCTTGGCGATGCGCTTGGCCCTCGCCTCGGACAGCTCGACACCCTGCCGCTCGAAGACGTCCGGGTGCCTGTCCGCGAGGCCAGCGATGGCCGCGGCGTGCTTGGGCGCCGCCTCGGCGAAGGTCGACGCGCCGAGGAGGTGCGACTTGATGGACTCCTTGAAGTCGTCGGCCGCGTCCTTGGTGTTCTTGTACGGCGGCTCGGCGCCGTCGGCCAGCACCGGTTTGCCGTCGGCGTCCCAGGTGCCGAACTTCGCGGTGTACTCCGGCAGCGCGTACTTGAGCAGGCCGTGCGCCAGCTCGTGGGTCGCCGTCGCCTCGACCTCCTTCGCACCGCCGCCGAAGGAGTTCCCGACCATCGCCATCGGGTAGATGTTGAACGTGTTGTGCGAGGCGATGTACTCGCCGGTGGCCAGCAGGAACGGCGACGTGCCCTTGATGGCCCGGTTGACCGCGCCGACGTTGGTCAGCTCCTGCGGGTGACCCGCGCGGGTGGAGTTCTCCCGCGCCGCGCCCAGGATCGGCTCGTAGTGGGTCAGCGCGTCCTGGAGCCCCTTGAGCTCCTTGGTGTCCCACTTGCGGGCCGCGACCTTGTCCAGGTTGGCCTGGGTCGCGCCGGGGTGGCTCTCCTTGACGGCGGTGGCGCTCGCGGTGGAGTCGACCTCGATGCCGTACTTCTCGGTGATGTCCGCCATGACCTGTCGGGCCTCGGTGGTCACCACCGCCGCGTCGGCGTCCTTCGGGACGGCGACCTGCTCCGTGGCGGGAGCGTTGGGCGGCTGCGGGTACGCCTCGGCGTCAGCCGTGGGGGGCGCGTGCGGCGAGGTCACCGCGTCCTGGCCGGTGATGCGCCGGTGGTGCTCGGCGACGGTGTCCGGATCGGCGAACATGGCGGCCAGGTCGCGCATCTTCTGCGCGGCCTCGTGGTTCCCGGCGTACTCGAAGTGCCTCTGGTCCGGCGTCAGCGCGATGCCGTCCGCCCCGGCCTGGAAACGGTCGGTGAAGGCGTTCGGGCCGTTCTTGGTGGCCCCGCTCCGGTCGACGTACGTGCTGTCGGGCGTGTAGGAGGAGAAGTCCGCCTGGTAGTACTGGTGGAACTCCTCGAACAGCTTCCTCGGGTTGTCCGGGTTCGTGCCGTCGATCTTGCCCGCGAGGTCGTGGATGAAGCTGAACGCCTCGTCCGCGCTGATCTTGTTGCGCAGGTAGAAGCCGAACGGGTCGGAGTCCACGATCGCCCTGGCGGCGGCGAACTCGCGCTGGTTGCCCCACAGGCCGCGGTGGCGGTCCATCATCTCGACGGCGAGCTTGTGCTCCGGCTCGCGGTCGTGCCTGCCCTGGCCGTCGCCGAACTGGTTCTTGGCGTTGTTCTTCTCGATGTCGTGGAACAGGATCGCCTTGGCCAGCGCGTCGACCGGGATGAGCCGGGTGTCCGCGTTCTCCGCGGCGGTGAGCTTGAAGTACTGGCCCAGCACCATCTGCGAGTGCTCGTAGAAGGTGTGCCCGTTCGTCGTGCGGTAGGGCGTGAGCTGCGGGACGGTGGCGACCTCGTCGAACTTCCGGTCCAGGTCGCCGAACCGGGCGATGAGCTGGTCGACGACGGCGTGCGCGTCGCGATCGGGGGCGTTGATGCTCGCGCTGAGCGCGTCACCGGCCACGCGCTGCGCCTCGAAGACGTCGCCGCGCTCGGCGTTCCACTGGAAGTAGGAGTTGAGGAACGGGTCCGCGCCCTCGGGCCTGGTGTTGAAGTCGACCGCGATCCGGTCGGAGTCGGCGGCGACCAGCGCGCCGATCTCCGCCTGCGTGGCGATCTCGGGCACCTTGGCCATCAGCGCGTCCACGTCGGCCGGGTCGACCTTGGCGAACGTGAAGGCCGCCAGTTCGAGGCCCGCACGGGCGCGGGCCTTGCTGGCCACGGCGTCGGCCATGGTGTCGCGGAAGGACTGGTCGGCCAGCGCCAGCGCGGGGTCCGTGCGCAGCGCGGTCCTGATGTCGTCGGACAGCTTGGGCAGCACCTCGGTGGACACGACCGCCTTGAGGTCGTCGGGGCTGGTGCGGAGGAGGTCCTGGCCGGTGAAGGCGTCCAGCGCGCCGGTGACGACGGGTGCGAGGACCTTGTTCTCCGCCACGTCGGCCAGCAGGTCCGCGTCGATGCCCACGATCGAGGTCGGTGCGGGACGCGGCCTCATGTTGTCGGCGACCCGCGTGCCGAACTCGGTCAGCCGCTGGCCGCTGAGCCAGGTGCCCTTCTTGCCGCCCTTCGGGAAGGCGTCGAGTCCGTCGAGGTTCTGGAACTCCTGGGTGAGAGCGGCCACCATCCCGGTGCGCAGCTCCTGCGCCACCCGGTCGCGGCTGTCCGGGTCGAGCAGCGCCAGGCCCTGGTGCGCCACGACCTTCTTGACGAAGTCGTCCGCGGTCTTGGTGATGACGTAGTCGGAGAACTCCCGCTGGCCGGACTTCGGCTTGAACCCGTTCTCGATCAGGTCCTCCAGGTCCGCCCGGCTCGCGTTCGGCCCTCCCATGGTCTTGATCGAGGCGTCGATGGTCCTCGCGGCGTCGCGCGTGGCCTCCGGCACGACCACGTCGCGCACCACCTGCTGGAAAACGGCCTGGTCGACGCCCGGTGTGCCCTTGTCCGCGAGGTGGTTGCGCAGGGCGTCGGGGCCGGTGGACAGGACGTCGTCGCTGATCTTCCGGACGTTGACCGACGTCGGTCCGACCTCGTTGAGGAACTGGTTGAGGCGGTGGACGCGGGCGTCGAAGCCGAGGTCCTTCGGCCCCGTGGCCTGAGCGCCGGGACGGGGGTTGGGGATGGACTCGTGGTCGGGGTCGATCCGCGCGTCCTCGGTGCGGTTCTCGGCCCCCTGCTTGACCTGCTGCCAGGTGACGTCGTGCTCGCGCAGCCGGGTGGCGATGTCGTGCAGCCCGTGCGCGTCGTTGCGGAAGCCGTCGAACTTCCACGAGCCGTCGGGTTCCTTCTTCCAGGTGAACCACGGGTCGTAGGCCTTGCCGACGGCGTCGCTGCGGAAGTCCGGGCTCAGGCCCACCTTGCCGTTCATCTCGGTGAGGGGCGTGACGCGGCCCGCCAGCGACTCGTGGGCGAACCCGGCCGTGGGGTTCGCCGGGTAGCTGGTCAGCGAACCGGGTTCGGCGTTCTTGATCAGCTCGGTGAGGTGGTCGCCGCCGATGCCGAACTGGTTGGGCTCGCCGCGCTGGTCGACGTTCACCGTCGGCCCGGCGACGCCCTCGATCTTGGTCTCGGTGGTGATCTTGTTGAACGTGTCCAGCGGGACCAGGAACGACCGGAGCACGGGGCGCTTGATGATCGAGGAGTTCTGGAGGTCGGGCTTGCCGCCGTCGGTGTGCTCGTACTTCGTCAGCCACTGCAACGCCCGCTGCGGACGACCGGCTCCGGCCCACAGCGGGCCGTCGCCCTTGCCCGTCGAGAAGGTCAGGTCGCCGGTCTTGGGGTCCTGCTGGATGTCCTTCCACTGCGACGTCGGCTTGCCGTCGGCGTCCGGGGTGATCGTCTGCGGGTTGACGATCGCCGTGTAGACCCGGACCTGGTGGCGGCCCGCGATCGTCTCGATCTCGAACTCGCCGCGGTTGACCGTCTTCAGCACGCCCTCGTGCCTGATCGTGGTCGGGCCGGGGTAGGACACACCGGGGCGTCCGATGTGGACGTTCTCCTTGGTCGCGTGGTAGCGGGCGCCGTCGCCGGTCTCGCCGTTCTCGACGACGTGCACCGGGAGACCGGTGATCGGACCGTGCGAGGTGAACTTCCCGTCCGTGCCCAGCACGTGCACGCGCACCCCGGCGGCCTCGGCCACGTCGGCGATCGTGGCCGACGACGTCGCGGCGTTCACCTTGTCCACCAAGGCCTGCTGGGCGTCCGGTGAGGTCGGCGCCAGCGTCACGGCGATCGAGTCGACCAGGCTGGCGCGCGTGTCGACGGACTTGACGTCGAAGGCGTAGCCACCCTGCACGTTCAGCGCGTCCTCCTGCGCCTGCGTGACCTTCGCGCCGTCGGGCGACGGCGCGTTGGGCGGTGCCAGGGGCGAGTCGACGGACGCGGACGGCGGCGCGGCGTTGGGTGAGGCCAGCGCGTCGGCGCGGGTCTCGATCAGCCACAGGTTGCGCGGCTTGATCTCCATCGTCGGCGAGTCGATGCCCGCGGTCATGGGGCCGTTGTCGGCGACGACGCGGCCCTTGCCGTCCTGGTGCTGGAAGATCGGCTTGGCGGGGCCGGTCTCGTGGTACTCGTCCTGGAGGCCGAGGAAGTGGCCGACCTCGTGCGCGAGCCGCCGGGAATCGGTGTCCACGGGCCAGTTGAGCTGGTTGGCCCGGCCGTTCGACGGCGTGATCGCGATGTGGCCGTGCGCGTCGGCCGGGTTGTCGGTGAACTCCACCGTCACGTGCAACTGGTCGCTGCTCGGCAGGCGGTGGCCCTGGTTGAACATGGACTCGACGCCCTGGACCGTACGCACCTTGACCGCGTCGACCTGGGCGGGCGTCGCGGAGGTCGACGGGTCGAGGAACACCTTGACGGTGTAGTCCTGCACCTTCACGCCGTCGACGTCGACTGTGCGCTTGTCGTAGGCGATCGGACCGCGCCACGCCTTGAAGTCGACCTTGCCGGGGGCGATGGTGCTGGTGCTCAGCAGACCGCCGTCCTCGGACCGCACGGTGCTGACCGGCGCGGTGTCGCGGGCCGCCCGGATGTCCTGCGAGGACACGGGGTTGTTCGGTCGCGACCAGTCGGCGCTGGGCGCGTCGCTGTGCCGCCACGACTGGTCGGACAGGATCGGGTGCGGAGCCTGCGGACCACTCGCCGTGATCACCGTGTCGGTCACCTTGACCGACTTCGGCGCCTCCGGCGGAACGTAACCCTCCGGGCGCTTGAGTTCCCAGTCCACGTGCACGTCGGCGGCGTTCGGCCTGCCGCCCTCGGTGATCGTGACGTCCAGCGCGCCGTTGAGCTTGGTGTCCAGCGCGGCCTTGACCGCCGGGGCGTTCGCACCGGAAACCTCGACCTGGGGCGGCAGGTAGCCGCGGTCCGCGCGCTTGCCCACGGACTCGGCTAGGTCGGCGGCGAGCGCGTCGACGGTGGCCGACTGCTGCTCGTTCAACGACGTGCTGCCCGGCGCGAAGTCGAACGACCACTCCGGCGAGGGGCCGCGCGGGGCGGGCGCGGGGGCCGTGGACGGCGACGGGGTCGCGGTGGAGATCGGCGGCACGCCTGCGCTCGGCGGCGCGGGGGGCGCGGTCGAGCCGGGGGCCACCGGCGGGGCAGGCGGGGCGTTGAAGGCGTCGACCTGCTGGTCGACTGCGGTCTTCGCGGTCCACCACGCCTGCTGCCGGGCGTCGGCGGCGTTCCTGGCCTGCTCCAGGTCCTGCTCGGCCTGGGTGATCCGGTCGGCGATGCCCTGCTGGGCGTCGACCGCGGCACCGAGGTCGGTGTTCGCCTGGTCGAGCAGGCCCTGGAGCCGCTGGGCCTCGTCCTTCGCGGCCTGCAACCGGCCGTTCTCGGTGTCGAGGGTGTGCTGCGCGGTGTCGAGGTCGGTGACGGCCGTCGCGTGGTCGGTGTCGGCCTTGGCGACGGCGTCGGCCGCCGCGTTCACCTCGGCGACGGCGACGCCCTGGTCGATCACCGCCTGGTCCAGCTTGCCCTGCGCCTCGGTCAGCTTCGCGGTGAGGTCGTCGAGCTTCCCCTGCTCGGCCGTCAGCTCGGTCTTGGCGCTCGCCAGGTCGTCGGCCAACTTCGGGCCGACGAGGTCGGGCTGGGCCAACTGCCCCTCCACCGGGACGGGGCGCGGCGCGTTCAGGTGGCCGTCGAGCGCCGTCTGGGCTCCGACGACCTTGGCGTTCGCGTCGGTGACGGCGGTCTGCGCGGCGTCGACCTCGGTGGTGAGGTCGGCGACCGCGGTGGTGTTCGCGGTCACGGCGTTGTCGGCGTCGGTCTTGGCGCCCGCGGCGAGGTCGGCACGGGCCGCCGCGTCCTCCTGGGCCTTGACCTGGTTGTCGATCTCCGCGTTCGCGTCCGCGACGCCCCGCACCGCGGTGTCCACAGTGGTCTGGAGGCCGGGGATCGCGTCGGTGACGGCGGTGAGGTCGTCATCCGCCTTGGTGGCGGCGTTCTGCCGGTTCTCGACGTCGGTGTTCGCGGTGGCCAGGTCGGGTGCGAGCCGGTTGATCGTCTCGTCGGTCGCGTGGCGGACGGTGTCGGACGCGACCTCCTGGTCGCGCCACGCCTTGGCCGCGTCCTTCACGCCGGTCTGCGCGGTCTCCAGCGCGGGCGGCAACGGCTTGCCGAGCGCGGTCTCCACCTCGGGCGAGGGCATGCGCACCTGCGCGGCGCCGGGCACCTGGAGGTCGACCACGCCGACGCGGCCACCGCCGAGGTCGGCGACGACCCGGTACTCGACGTCGTAGGTGACCAGCCCGGAACGGCCCTGCGGCTTGAGGTTGGTGACCTTGTTGTCGGTCGCGCCGCCGGACGTGGCGGAGCTGTCCTCGCTCCCGTGCTTGCCCTCGATCCCGCCGGTGGAGAAGCCCACGTCGGGATTCTTGGACGTCACGCCCCCGGAGGCCGCGCCGATCGAGAAGTCACCGGTCTCGGTGTGCTTGGACTCGCTGGAGGAGGTGGTGACGGTGGTCTTCGGGTTCTCCAGGTTGACGCCGTCGCTGAGGCCTTCGAGGCGGGGGTTGACCAGCTTCGCGTAGACCTTGACGTCGGCGTGCTGGCTCACCGTCAACGCGGCCTGGTGCAGGCCGGGGACCTCCAGCGCGCCCGTGAGCATGCCGGGGAGGTTGGGCTGCAACGACTCCGAGCTGAGCGCGGACTGCAAGGCGTTCATGGAACCGGTGCCCTTGCCGGTGATGCCCTGGTTCGCACCCGCCGCGGTCAGCGCGCGGACCGCGGCGTCCTGCAACGCCTGCGCGCCGCGCAGGTTCTCCACCGACGCGGACGGCGGCAGCACGGCGGGAGCGGCCGTCGGCGTCGCCGGGCTGGGGGCGGCCTGCCACGTGCTCGCGGCGGCGGGGTTGCCCTGCGCGGCCGGGCGCGGCGTGGTGGTCGGGGAGAACGCCGCGGTGTTCGCCGGCGTGGCGCCCGCGATCTTCTGGTTGTCCGCGAGCACCCGCACCGACATGTCCTGCTGGGTGCTGGAAGCCCGGCCGACGACCTGGTTCCCCTTCTCCACCAGCAGTTCGAAGGTGACCGGCACGCTGTACTTGACCGCCGGGCCGCTGCCCGCGTGCAGGTGGCCGACCTGCTGGGTGGTCGAGTCCGTGGTGGAGTTCGAGTGCGCCTGGCCAAGGCCGACACCGGCGACGGCACCCGCGGAACCGGACAGGTTCGGGTTGCCGGTCGACGGCAGACCGCTGCCGGGGACCCGGAGGCCGACGCCCCAGGCGGTGCCCTTGCCCTGCCCCTGCGAGATCTTGGCGGTGCCGGTGGTGGTGTGCTCCATGTCGACGCCGTCGTTGACGACGCCGTCGAACGTCGGCGTCCCCAGGGTCGCCTTCAGGGTCACCTGGTAGGTGTCCTTGCCGAACACGCCGGGGTCGTGCACCAGCAGCGGGACCCCGCCGTCGAGCGCGCTGTCCACCAGCGCCTTGACGCTCGCCTCCGACGTGAGGTCGGTGAGGCGCTGGAGGTTGTTCATCGAGTCCTTGAGGACCGACGGCGGCATGAGGTCGGCGCCCAGCGCGCCGAGGTTGGTCCGCAGGTCGGGCACCAGGCCCGAGAGGTTCGGCACCTTCTCGACCAGGCCGAGGCCGAGCGCGCCCGGCTCGCCGGGCTTGAGCGTCGCGGGCGGGCTCATCGCGCCCATCGGCGGCGTGGTGTGGGTGGGCAGCGGGGGCAGCAGGCCCATGCCGCGCGCGGTGTCCTCGCTGACCCGGACGAAGACGCCGCCCGGCAGCGTGACGACGGAGGCCGAGCTGCGCGGCGTGCCGCCGTAGAGGGTGTTGCCCGACCGGCTCTCCCCCACCACGGTGATGTCGGCGTCGAGCTGGACGAGCACCGTGCGCCCGCCCGCCGGGGTGACCCGGTTGCGGTCGACGCTGCCGCCGATCTCGTTGGCCTCGGTCGACGACTTCGACCACGGCGTCCACTTCGCGGTGGCGCCGATCGCGCCCGACCCGGTCGCGCCGGTCGACGGCTTCATCGGCGTGTTGATGCCGACGCTGAGGTCCACCGACTGGGCGCCGGTCTTGCTGTCCCCGGCCTTGAAGCCGCCGGTGCTGGCGTTCTCCGTGGCGGTGTCGTCCGAAATGGACACCAGCTTCGGGTTGTTCAGCGCCACCGACATGCCCACGGCGCCGGTCCGGTCGGTGACGCGGCGGCCGTACTTCAACCCGCCCTCGGTCACGCCCTTGTCGACCAGGGTCCGCAGGTTGGCCTTGATGCTCTCCGGGCTGAACAGCTTGTCGACGCGGTTGCGGGCGTCGGTGCCCGGCACGCTCAGCGCTGTGTCGCCGTTGGCGGCGGCGTTGAGCGCCGCGATGGCCTGGTTGCGCACGGCCTCGGTGTTGGCGACCGCCTCGACGTGCAGCCACGGCTCGACCGCGGGCTTCGGCGACGTCAGCATGGTGCTGATGGTGGTGTTCGGCGGTGCCGCGGCCACCGTGGCCGCGCCCGGCGCGAAGACGGCCGGGTTGGACTTCATGGCCGAGCTGTCCGACACCCACAGGTTGACCGTGCCGCTGATCTCCGGCAGCCGCACCGCGTTCGCGGGCGCGGGCTGGGCCGTGGTGCTGGTCTTCGCGACGGTGGTGGGCTCGGGGACCTTCAGGAACGGCGAGCCGGGCGTCACCCGCTTGACCCACGAGCGGTTCTGGGTGAACTTCGTGACCTCGATGTCGAACGCCACGTCGTGCTGGAAGAGCTGGGAGTTGGGGCTGCCGACGTTGAGCGCGGTGCTGTTGACCGTCGGGCCCGCGGCGTTCTTCGTCGAGGTCGAGCTGTTGTACTTCGCACCCGCGGTGGGGGCCGGGCTGGCGCTGGTGTTCCCGGTGGTCGACGGGATGACGACCTTGCCCTCGACGCCCGCGCTCCAGCCCTTCTGCGTGGTCGTGGAGCTGTCCAGCTTGGGGCCGGTGGACGCGGCGCCGCGGATGTTGCGGGCGTCGGCCTGGCCGAGGTGGACGGGGTTGGTCACCCTGGCCTTGACCGTGACGTTGACGTACTCGTTGGTCGCCAGGCCCTGCTTCTTGAGCTGGATCTGCACACCCGGTCCGAGCAGGCTGTCCATTTGGGACTTCAGCGCGGTCGGCGACAGCTCCGTCGTCAGCTTGCGCTGGTTGGCCATCTGGTCCGCGAGGTCGGAGGCGTTCTTGCCGATGTCACGCGGGTTGCTGTTCGGGTCGGCGAAGCTCGGCAGGAAGCTGTCGAAGCCGGGCAGGCCGCGCAGCGCGTTCTCGACCTGGCCCTGCACCTGGTTGGCGGGCGCGAACTCGCCGACCTTGACGTTGCCCGCCGCGGCGGCAGCGGCCAGGTACGGCGGGGCGAAGCGCGGGGTGGGCGTCGGCGTCGCCAGGTTCGGCGAGGTGCCGGGCGGCACCTGGAGGCCCGCGCTGCTCGCCTCGGGCACGCCGAGCCTCATGTAACTGGTGGCGGGCACGGTGATCGTCGCCCCGTGCGGGGTCTGGATCTCCAGGTTCACCGTGACCTTGTAGAGGCCGGTGTCGCCCTTGATCTGGACGCCGGTCTTCACCGACGAGCTGGTGCCCGAGTTCGACGACTCGGTGGTCTTCGCCGAGTACCCCGCGGTGACGCCCGCCGTGCCGCCGACCTGGTTGGGCGCGACCGCGCCGCCGCCGAAGCCGACGTTGACGTCGAACCCGCTCTTGGTGGACGAGGACAGACCGGTGCCCGTCGCGGTCGACTCGTGCAGGCGCAGCACGGTGGTCGGGTTGGTGCCGACCAGTTCCGCGCTGACCGGCGTGGCCCTCATCCGGACCACGCCCGCGCGGCTGCCGTGCGGGCTGACCAGGTCCGGCGACACGACCCAGCCGTTGAGCGCCGGGCCGAGGTTGTCGCGGATCGTCGTCGGGTCGAGGAAGTTCTGCAACGCCGTGCGGCCGGGCGCGCCGAGCCTGGTGATGGACGGGTGGAGCTGCGCCGCGACGTTCGCGAACGCCACGTCGGTGTCGAGGTCGACCACGGCCTCCGGCGCCGGGTGCTCCAGCGCGGCGCCCCAGCCGTTCGCCGGGACGACCGGGGTCGGGGCCACGGCGGGCGGCGTGATGGTGGAGAGGTCGTCGGGGATGTGCAGCGTCACGTCGACGTCGGCGTTGGGCGCCGACGTGACCGTGACGGGCGCGCCGACCGGGTTGTTCTGCGCGTCGGTCAGCGACACCGTGTAGGTCACCGGGATGACGGCCGCGACCGAGCCCTCGCCGGAGCGGATGGCGCGCTGGTCGGTGGTGGACGTGCCGGACGTGCTGGACTCGACCGGCCTGCCCAGCGGAACGCTGACCGAGGCCGCACCGTACGGCCCGACCCCCGCCGAGATGACCCCGCCGACGCCGACCGTCGCCGACGTGCCGACCGTGCCCGTGTGCGCGGTCGCGTTGCCGCTGTTCACGGTCATGTCGACCTTGGTCTTCGTGTCCGGCGTCGTGACCGCGGTGTTCGGGTCGACCGGCGGGTCCAACGTCGCCTTGACCGTCGCCTCGTACCAGTTCCGCCCGACCTTGATCGGGAACTTGCGGCCGTTGTCGAGGAACGACTCGAAGTTCTGGGTGAGCGCGGTCTCGATGTTGTCCACACCGACCGGCGTGACACCGGCCCGAGGCGGCAGGAGGCCGTTCACCGCGGCCGTGACCCGCGGGCCGCCGTTGACGTTGGACGGGGCGATCGTGCCGAGGGCCTGGTTCTGCTGGAAGAACGCCGGGAGGTTGCCGCGCGACGGCAGTACCGGCACCGGGCCGGGCGGTGGGGGCGGGGTTGGCGTTGGGGTTGGGGTGTTCTGGTTTGCGGCCGGGGTGGGGGTTGGGGTGGTCGCTGTTGTCGCGGGTGCGGGGGTGGTGTTGACGGGCGGGGTTACCACCAGCATCGGGATGATCTGCGGCTGGGCGGGGTTGGCCGCGGGGTTCGGGGCGGGCGTGCCGAAGAGGCCCTGGAGGAACTTCGGCGCGTTCGGCGGAACCGGCGCGTTCGGGTCCGTGGTCCGGCTGTTCTGCGAGTCGTCGATCGCGGCCGTCGGGCCGGACAGCTTGGGGGCCGGCTGGGTGTTTGGGGCTGGCTGGGCGCCGGCGGGTGGCGGTGTGGTGTTCGGGGCGGGCGTGGTGTTTGGAGCGGGTGTGGTGTTCGGCGCCGTCTGGGTGGCGGCGGGCGGCGGTGAGGTGTTTGGGGCTGGCTGGGCGTTCGGGGCCGGTGTGGTGTTCGGTGCCGGCTGGGCGTTCGGGGCCGGTTGGGTGGCGGCCGGGGTGTTCGGCGTCGGCGCGGGTTGGGTCGCCGGGGTGGGCTTCGGGGACTGCGTGTCGGCGGCCGGTTCGGGGGCGTGGGTGGCCGGTGCGGGTTGGGTTCCGACCGGCGTGTTCGGCGGAGGCGTGGCCGCGGGCTGGGGCGTGATCGGGGCGGCAGGCGGAGGCGTGGCGGACGCGGGCTTCGGCGACGGCACGTCGCTGGCCGGGGCGGGTGCCGTGGGCTTGGGCTGCGACTCGATCGGCGCGGGCGGGGGCGAGCTGGCCGCCGGAGCAGGGTTGGCCGGAGCGGGGTTGGCCGGAGCGGGGTTGGCGCTGACCGGCGGGGTGTTCGGAGTCTGCTGGGCGACGACCGGTGTCGCTGGGGTGGCGGGGGCGGGCGCCGGGGCGGCGGGCTTGGGCGATGGCGCGTCGACCGGTGCGTTCACTGCCGGCGCCGCTGCGGGCTGGGCGGTGACCGGAGTGGGCTTCGGGGACGGCGCGTCGACCGGCGAAGCCGCGGGCTGAGCGCTGACCGGTGCGGCCGGAGCCGGGGTGGCGGGCGGGGGTGTGAACGACGCGGGCTTCGGCGCCTGGACGTCACCGGACGGCGTGCTGACCGCCGGAGCGGGCTGAGCGCTGACCGGCGGGGTGATCGGCTTCGGCGCCGGCTCGACGGCGGCCGGTGCGGGCCTCGGCGACTGCGTGTCGGCGGCCGGAGCCGGAACGTGTGGCACCGGAGCGGGCGACGGTTGAGCACTGACCGGCGCGGAAGCCACCGGTGGCGCAACGGCGGGCTGCGGAGCAAATCCGCCCAGGCCACCCGACTTCGTCCCAGCAGGCACCTGCCCGGCCGGGGTTGAGGCGGCCGGGGTCTGCGCGCCTGGGTTCGACGAGGCAGGCGCGGGGGCAGCCGGAGCCGGAGCAGCCGGGGTCGACGCGGCAGGTGTCGAGGCGGCCGGAGCCGAGGCAGCGGGTGCCGAGGCAGCCGGAGCCGACGCGGCAGGTGCCGGGGCGGCCGGAGCCGGAGCCGACGCAGCCGGAGCAGCGGGTGCCGAGGCAGCCGGGGTCGAGGCAGCGGGTGCCGGAGCCGAAGTAGCCGGGGTCGGCGCGGTCGGAGTTGGGGCTGTCGGAGTTGGAGTTGGGGCCGGGGTGTTGATCGGTGTGGAAGACACCGGTGGTGCGGTGTTGGGCTGGGGGCCGAATCCGCCTAGGCCGCCCGACTTCGGGGCGGTCGGGGCCGTGCTGGACGGTGCCGGGGTGCTGGGTGTCTGTGCGGCCGGGGTCTGGGTGCTCGGGGTCGGGGTGGCCGGAGCCGGGGTGCTCGGGGCCGGGGTGCTCGGGGTGGTGGTGGGTGCGGTTGAGAAGGGTGGTGTGGAGGTGGGCCTGGGGGGTTGTTGGGTGGGGGTGCCTGGTTTGTCTGCTGGGGCCTTGGAGATGGTGCCGTCGCCGCTTGGGCTGGTGGCCAGGTCGAAGGAGCCCTTGGACATGCCCGGTGCGGTGAACTTGCTGCTGCGGTCCGTCGGCTGGCCGCCGGGCGCCGCGCCGCCGCCTGGGGCCATCGGAGCGCCGCCGGGCTGGGCGCCTGGTTGGGTGCCCGGTTGGGTGGTGGTGGTCGGTGCGGCGGAAACGGGGGTGGTCACGTCGGGTCGTGGGCCCGCTGCCGGTGGTGCGGCGGCGGGGGCTTGTGGGCTGATCGGGGGTGTCGCGGTGGGCTGGGGGCCGAACGACGGCATGCCGGTGGGCTTCGGTGTCTGGACGCCGCCTGGCGCGGAGGCCGCAGGCGGGGTGAAAGCGGCGGGCGGGGTGAAAGCCGGCTTGGCGCCGGGCGTACCCACGGGGGCCTTGGAGATGGTGCCGTCGCCGACGGTGCTCTTCGGCAGGTCGAACGCGCCCTTGGACGCTCCGGGCGCGGTGAACTTGCTGCTCCGATCCGTCGACTGACCACCGGCCGCGCCGCCACCTCCGGGCGCCATCGGCGCACCGCCGGGCTGGCCGCTGGTGTTCGGCGTGGCGGAACCGGGGGTCGTCACGTCGGGCCGCACGCCGGTCGGCGGCTGCACACCGGTCGACAGCGACGGCGTGAGGTTCGGCTTGGAGGAGACCGGCGGCACCGTGCTCGACGCACCGCCAGGCGCACCGACGGGCGCCTTGGAGATGCTGCCGTTGCCCGCGGGGGCCTTCGGGGCGTCGAACGCGCCCTTGGCCGCACCCGGAGCGGTGAACTTGCTGCTGCGATCCGTCGACTGACCACCGGCCGCGGCACCGCCACCGGGCGCCATCGGCGCGCCACCGATCTGACCGGCACCGGGGTTCAACGCGCCGGACACGGTCCTGGGAACCCCACTGGTCCCCGTGGTGGGCAACGTCGCGCTGCCCCCCTTGGCACCGGGAACGGTGGGCGCCGTGCCGACCGGTCCCCCACCG
>NZ_JANYMP010000006.1:0-204421 GCF_025061645.1 Umezawaea endophytica
TTCCAAGGTGATCACCTGTGGTGGTCTCGGAGGGTCAGGTGCGGCGTTGGAGCTGGGCGTACTGGGGGCCGGTGAGGCCGTAGGACCACCCGGCGGCGTCGATCGGGTCGTCGAACCACGGCGGGACGCGCAGGCCGTAGCGCCGTCGGGTGCCGTCGCGTTCGACGGAGCCGTTGACGGCCAGCAGCAGCCGGGCCCGCGAGCCCCAGCGCTGGTAGGGCAGGTCGTAGAGCCGCAGTTCGGCGTCGGGGTTGCCCGGATCCGGTGACCGGCTCACCAGGGTCAGCCCCGCCCGCTCGATGAACTCCGCCCAGCCGAGGTGTTCGATCGCGCACCGGCGGACCTCGACGTTGGGCTCGGCCGCGATGAGGTCGACCGTGGGCGACTCGACGACCCAGGACGGCACCGCGGTGCCGTGCCACGCGTGCAGCGACCAACCGTCGCGGAAGACGACCGCCGGGCCGTCGTCCCGGTGGAGGCGGGACTCGCCGTACGCGCTGCCCGCCACCGGTTCGACGTGGACCTCCGCCGGACGTTCGGCGACCACGCACACGCCCTCGCGCGGCCACCACCAGCCGCACGACCGGGCGATGGTCGCCCACAGCTCCAGTTGCACCAGGTCATCGGCCCCGAACAGGGACACGCCGACGCGGCGGTGCACGTCGTAGTGCGCCACCCACGCGGCCTCGTGCTGGCCGTACCAGACGAGACCGGACCGCTCGGGGAGCGCCGCGCGGATCGCTCCCGCGACGGACTCGCCCGCGGTGCGGCGCAGCGGATCCCGGACCCCCGCCTCCAGCACGGTCCGCAGCGGCACGCCGGAACGCAGGCTCGCCACCGGGTCGAGCGGAGGGTCGGGAGGCTGGAAGGAGATGTCGCGGTCCGCGCCGATCCGGCGGTCCAGCCGTTCCCGCAGCGACGACACCAGCGACGCCACGAGGCTCTCCAGTGGCAGCGGCAGATCGGAGCGGATGCCCGCGGACGGCGGGAGCAGCGGCTGTGCGGCGGCGGGTGAATCGACCCACACGAATGACGGCCGAGGCCTGCCTACCAGGGCGTACAGGTCGGTGATGGCGTCCTCGGACGCCTGCCGGTCGGCGGGTGCGGTGGAGAGGGCGTGGTCGAACCACTCGGAGCGGAGGGTGACCGCCCGCCACCAAAGGGCGAGGGGCCGGGCTGTTCGCCCGCGGCGGGCGCTCACAGCGCCAGGGCGGAACCGCCCTTTCGATCAGTCATGGACGGATGATCGCAGCCCCCAGCCCTGGGCACAAGCGCGATTCGCCGACCGTCCACTGTGGACCAGCGCATTCGGAGGATCGCAGAGAGGGGTTCCGCGCTGTCAGGATGGTGGCATGCCACAGCTTCCGCACGAGATGGAGTTCGTCGTCGAGGCGCCGTTCTCCGGGGCCGTCGAGCAGCGTGACGGGTACGACCTGTACCTGCCGCCGGGCGTGAAAAAACCGGTGCCCGCGGTGGTGGTCGTGCCTGGGCCCGCGCCTGCCAGGTACCCGTTCCGGCCCCGGCAGTGGCCGGTCTACCAGGGGTACAGCCGGTTGGTGGCGGCGCGGGGGGTGGCCGGGGTGGTGGTCGACCAGCCCTACCACTCGGTCGAGGACGTGGCCGAGCAGGCCGAGGTGGTGGCACGGGTGGTGGAGGCCGTGCGGGCGGCGGACGAGGTCGACGGGGACCGGGTCGCGGTGTGGGCGTTCTCGGGTGGGGCGCTGCTGGTCGGGCGGTGGCTCGGGGAGTCGCCGGAGTGGTTGCGGTGCCTGGCGTTCAGCTACCCGCTGCTGGGGTCGGCCGACGAGGTGCGACCGGGACGGCCGCTGGTCGTGACCAGGGTCGGGCTGGAACTGCCCGAGCGGCAGGTCACCGTCGACCGGCTCCTGGAGCAGGCGCCGGACGCCCAGGTCGTCGAGGTGCCCGACGGCCAGCACGCGTTCGACGTGCTGGACCACACCGAGCAGTCGCGGAACGCCGTCGAGCAGGCCGTCGGCCTGGTGCTCGGGCACCTCGGGGCGTGACCCCTCAGGGCTGGGGCTGGGCGATGTTGACCATCCACGGGATGCCGAAGCGGTCGACGCACGCGCCGAACTCGTCGCCCCACATCTGCTTCTCCAGCGGGACGCTGACCGTGCCGCCCTCGGACAGCCTGTCCCAGTAGCCGCGCAGGTCGTCGACGTCGTCGCCGCTGAGGCTCACGGTGATGTTGGTGCCGGGGTTGTGGTCCATGCCCGGCGGCGTGTCGGCGCCCATCAGCGCGAAGCCGTTCTCGGTTTCGAGCATGCCGTGCATGATCTTGTCGGCGAACTCGGAGTCGGCGGCGCCGCCGAACTCGCCGAACGTGCTGAGCACGAGGGTGCCGCCGAAAACGCTCTGGTAGAACTCCATCGCTTCGCGGGCGTTGTCCACGAAGCTGATGTACGGGTTGAGGCGAGAGGCCATGACGTGCTCCTTGGTCGCGACAGGCCAGCATCGTGGCAGACCAACGGGGGTGCCGCCATCGGGAGCAAGGCCTGACTTGTTCGGGACAGAAAGCTCCTGTGCGAACGGGGTCGCGTGGTTCCATGGCCGCACGGACGTGCGACAACGTTGTCAAGGCGGCGGGAGCTGACGTGGCGGACTTTCTGCTCAACCGGCGGCGGTTGCTGGGGCTGATCGGGGCGAGCACCGTGGCCGTCACGTGGGACGGGAGCGCTTGGGACGGGAGCGCGTCCGCGAAGGCCGCCGACCCGGTCGCGGACACCTACTACCGGGTCCTGCTGCGGCACACGCGGTGGTCGGAGACCCAGTTCGACGCCACCGCCGGGCGCTACCGGAGGACGGACTTCGGGTTCGCCGTGGTACTGGGGAACGCGCTCCTGCTGACCAGGGGCGCCTACGACGCGCAGGTCACCGGGATCTCGAAGGACGACCTGCGCACGCGGACGGTGGCGACGATCAAGCACTTCGCGGCGTCGAACGCGCTGGTCGGCGGCACCGAGTGGGGCAAGACGCTGTTCTGGGACACGACGTTCCAGTCGTACTTCGTGCTGGCCGCGCGGCTCCTGTGGGCCGGCCTGGACGCCGCCACGCGCGAAGCGGTGGACACGATCGCGCGGGCGCAGGCCGAGTACACGGTGTCGCTGGGGACCGGGAACGACCCGAGGTCCGGCGCGTGGACGCCGAACGGGCTGACCGGCGGGTACCAGGGCGACACCAAGCTGGAGGAGATGGGCGTCTACGCGCAGTCCCTCGCGCCGGGGCTGGCGTGGGCGGCGACGGTGCCGGAGGAGTGGCGGACGGCGTTCGGGCGGTGGAGCCGGAACATGGCGGGCCTGCCCGCGGCCGACCTGGCGAACCCGGTCCTGGTCGACGGCGTGGCGGTCAGCGCGAACACCGCGGCGAACGTGCACGACACGTACGTCGTGGAGAACCACGGGTCGTTCGGGCCGCACTACCAGGAGGAGCTGTGGCGGACGTCCGCGCGGAACGCGGTCCACTTCCTCCTGGCCGGACGACCGCTGCCCGAGGTGATCACCGCCCAGCCGAACGGGGACCGCTTGTGGCGCACCATCCTGGGGACGATGAGCGACGCCGGTGAGCCGCTGATGCCGATGGTCGCCGACCGCGAGCACCTGTACGGGCGGGACGTCATCCCGTTGGCGTTCCGGGCCCAGGTGCTGGGCGACCGGTACGCGGCTCGGGCCGAGGCGGACCTCGCGGCCCGGCTCGAGGCCTACCAGGCGTACCCGCCCGCCGACCGGATGGCGAAGTTCTCAGGGGAGCCGAAGTACGAGCCCGAGGCGCGCGCGGAGATCACCATCGCCTACCTGCTGCACGAGCTGAGGCCGCGACCGGTGCCGGTGGAGTCGGCGGAGCTGTTCCGGTTCGCGAGCGGCGCCACGGACTTCGGCGCCGGACCGGGGTTGCTGGCCCAGCAGTCCGAACGGGCCTGGGCCGGGACGGTGAGCAAGGCCGGGCTGGTGAAGTTCGCCTGGCAGCCGTCGCACGACGACTGGCTGTTCGTGATCAGCGGCGGCACGCCGATGCTCCTGCCGTCCACCGGGCTGGCGGTGCGGGGCCGGTTCGCCAAGGCGTACAACGGTGTTCGGGACGGGTTCGACGCCACGGCGAGCGTGCTGGCGTTCGACAGCGGCCGGGCGGGCATGGTGACGCTGCCGACCGGGACCGTCGTCTACGCGACCTCCGGGGTCGCCGCGGGCGAAGGTCGCGTGTCCGTGCACAACCTGACGATGCCCGGAGTTCCCGGCCTGGACGGGGACCGGGTGTTCACCGCCGCCGAGGGCAGCACGACCGTGCGGGCGCCCGAGGGCGTCGGACGTGCCGACGACCACGTGTTCGGCAGGACGACCGCCCGGTACGTGCGGATGGTCGGGATCACGCCGCACCCCACCTACGGGTACTCGCTCTACGCCTTCGAGGTCCGGGACGGCGGTGGCGCGGACCTGGCGCGTGGACGGACGGCGTCGGCCTCCTCGTTCGACACCGGGCGCGAGCCGGGGTTCGCGGTCGACGGGGACGCGGGCACGCGGTGGGCCGTGTCGAAGGCGGACCGGCCCAGGGCGGATAGCTGGCTCGCGGTCGACCTCGGGGCCGCGGTGCCGCTGGACCGGGTGCGGCTGCACTGGGAGGCCGCCGCGGGTCAGGCGTACCGCGTCGAGGCGTCCCCCGACGGCACGCGGTGGGACGTGGTGGCCACCTACCCGCGCGACGACCTGCGCAGCACCGGGAGGTGGCTGGACGTGGACGGGCGGGCGGGGTTCGTGGTGCACGGCTCCGCGGCCCCGATCGCGGTCCGGGGGACGACCGTGGTGCTGTCCGACGGGCCCGCCGCCGGGTTCGTGGCGGAGGGCTACGTCGGGGCGGAGCGGGACCTGCGGGCCATCGCCGCCGCGGGGGCCCCGGTGTGCCCCGACGGCGTGCGGGCCAGCGTGGCGGACGGGTACCTCAGCCTGTTCAACCTCGACGCGCGACGGGTGACCGGGGTCGTCTCGGTGCGGCAGTCGCGCACGGCCGTGCGGGTCTACCAGGGGGTTCAGCGGATCACGGCCGTCGGCACCGATCACGACGTGGTGCTGGAGGCGGCTTCGGCCCGCGTCGAGGCCCCGCGGTTCACGGTGCGGCGGGTCGGCGGCGGCGCGGTGCCCGTCGGGGTCACCGTGACTGTGCTCGACGGGCAGCGGGTGCGGGTGACCGGGCCCGCCGCGATGCTGTTGGTGGAGCAGGCCGGTGGGATCGAACTGCCGGTGGTGCCCGGCGTCGAGGTCGTGTTCCCCGGCGGGCGGCCCTACCCGTTGGCGGACCTGGCCGTGGGCCGGGTGACGTTCCCCTCCGCTCCCCTGCCCACCGGGATGTCCGACCCCGGCGCGGTCGTGGACGACGACCCGCGGACCTCGTGGACGCCCGGCGCGAACGGGCGGGTGGTGGTGGACCTCGGCGCCGTCGTGGCGATCGGGGAGGTCGTGCTGACCTGGACGGCGGGCGCGGTGCCGTCCGCCGCCGTGGCGACGAGCGTCGACGGACGCGCCTACGCCCCCGCCGGTGTGGTCGGGCGGGGGCGCAGGGCGAGCGTCGTGGTCGGGACGTCCGCGCGATACCTGGCGGTCGGCACCGGGTGGCGCGGTGGTCAGGCGCGGTTGGTGTCCGTGGTGGTCAGAGCGGCGACGTGAAGGTGCTGAGCAGACCCGAGTAGGCCTTGGCCGGGGGCTTGGCGTACTCGCCCCGCTTGTCGGTGGCCAGGGCCATGGTGATCAACGACTGGACCTGGAGCGTCGCCGCCCGGACCCCGTCGATCACCGGGACGCCCAGCGCCTTCGTCAGGTCGGCGCAGAGGTCCGCCATGCCCGCGCAGCCGAGCACCACGGCGTCCGCGTCGTCCGCGGCGATGGCCGACGCGCAGGCCTCGGTGAGCTTCCGCAGCGTGTCCGGGTCCTGGTCCAGCTCCAGCACCGGGATGTCCACGTCGTGCACGCCCGCGCAGAACTTGGTCACGCCGTAGCGCTCGGCGAGGTCCCAGGCCCGGCCTCGGGTCCTCGCCAACGTCGTGACCACGGTGAACGTCCGGCCCAGGTAGGTGGCCGTGCGCATCGCGGCCTCGGCGATGCCCACGACCGGACCGGTGGCCAGCTCCCGCGCCGCGTCCAGGCCGGGGTCGCCGAAGCAGGCCAGGACGTAACCGTCCACTCCGGACCGTTCGCCTGCCGCGATCTCGGTGAGGACACCGGGAACGCTGAGAGCCTCGTCGTAGTGGCTCTCGATCGAGGCCGGGCCCATCGCCGGGCTGGTGGCCTCGATCGTCGTGCCCGGAGCGGCCACGGCCCGTGCCGCGCCGTGGATGTTCCGGGTCATCGCCGCGCTGGTGTTGGGGTTGACGACCTTGATGCGCACGGTCACCGCCGCCGGGAGAGGACGGCGTGGACGGCGAAGCCGAGCACCATGCCGATGAACCAGGTGTACGGGGCGGCGCCCTTCATGCCGGGGCCCGTGGTCCAGAGGACCGGGACCATGGCGATGGCCGCGCCGACGACCGTGGCGATGACGGCGGGTGGGTTGAAGCCCTTGCGGTACCAGTAGCTGCCGGTGGTGGACATGGTGAACAGGTCGTCGACGACCACCTTCTGCCTGCGCACCAGGTAGTAGTCGGCGATCAGGACGCCGAACAGCGGTCCGATGAAGGCGCCGAGCGTCTCCAGGGTGTAGTGGATGACGTCCGGGCTGTTGTACAGGTTCCACGGGGTGATCAGCACCGAGCCGACCGCGGCGATCATGCCGCCCGCCCTCCAGGAGATCTTCTGCGGGCTGACGTTGGAGAAGTCGAACGCCGGGGAGATGAAGTTCGCGACGATGTTGATGCCGATCGTGGCGATGGTGAACGTGAGCGCGCCCAGGACGATCGCGAGGGTGCTGTCGATCCTGGCCACCGTCTGGACCGGGTCGATGATCAGCTCGCCGAAGACCGGGACGGTGAGGGAGGCGGTGACCACCACGAGGATGGAGAACACCAGGAAGTTCACCGGGAGGCCGAGGAGGTTGCCGCGCTTGACGGCGGCGAACGACCTGCCGTAGCGGGAGAAGTCGCCGAAGTTGAGCATGGGGCCGGAGAAGTACGAGACGACCAGCGCGATGGCGCCGAGCATGACCGGGATGGCCGCTGTGCCGGTGTACTTGACGTCGCCGAGGTTGAGGTCGATCGCGCCCCAGCCCGCCCGGTACAGCAGGTAGCCGGTGAGCAGGAACATGACGACGTACACGGCGGGCCCGCAGAAGTCGATGAACTTGCGGATGCTCTCCATGCCGGTCCAGAACACCGCCGCCTGGAGGATCCACAGCACCGTGTAGCACGCCCAGCCGAGCAGCGGCAGGCCGAGGAAGCCGTACTCCTGCACGCTCGCGTACGGCATGAGACCGGGGAACAGCTTGAGCAGCGCCACTTCCAGCGCGGCGGACGCCAGGTACGTCTGGATGCCGTACCAGGCCACGGCGATCAGGCCGCGGATGATCGCGGGGATGTTCGCGCCGCGGACGCCGAACACGCTGCGGCAGATGACCGGGTACGGGACACCGGTGACCTGGCTGGGTTTCGCGACCAGGTTGCAGAAGAAGTAGACGATGCCGATGCCGACGAGCAGGGAGACCAGCACCTGCCAGCTATTCAGGCCGAGCATGAACAGGCTGCCCGCGGTGATGTAGCCGCCGACGCTGTGCACATCGGACATCCAGAAGGCGAAGATGTTGTAGGAGCCCCAGGTCTGCTTCTCCAGCGGGGCCAGGTCCTCGTTCGCGAGTCTCGGGTCGTACTCCGGCTTCAGGCCCCCGGTCACGGGGACCTCGGCGGGTGGGAGCAGTTCCTGCGCGTGCGGCACGATCTCGGTCATGGTCACTCCCGGCTCGCCAGTCCATCACGGCTACGCCAGGTAAAAGTAGGAGCGCGATGTTACACGTCCATCACGGGAAACATATATCTTGCCGGGGTTTCCGCCGTTCTAGTCCGGTTCGGCGAACAGCCCGGTGTGCCGGGGCAGCAGCTCCAGCGACGACTGGAGCCTCCGGTGGTGGGCCTTGGCGGCCTCCAGCAGTGCCTCCTCGTCCCGCGCCACGAACGCCGCGAGCATGGCGTCGTGGTCGCTGTGCAACTGGGTCCGCTCCGCTTCCGGCACGTGTGCCATGGGGCGCAACGGCTCGGTGACGTTCCAGGCCGCCTCGAACATGCCGAGCAGCCGGAGCATGCCGCACGGCGCGACGAGCGCGAGGTGGAAGCTGCGGCTCTCCCGGTGGTAGGCCTGCACGTCCCCGGCCCGCACCGCTTCCTCCAGGCTCTCGTACGCCGCCCGCGCCGCGACGTCGTCGGCCGCGCTCGCCGCCCCGACCGCCGCGCTCAGCGCCGCCGCCTCCAGCACCCCGCGCACCAGGTACAGCTCGTGCAGCTCCCGGGCCGTCAGCTTGGCGACCGTGTAACCGAGGTTGGGCCGGTGCTCCACCAGCCCCTCCCCGATCAGCGTCTTCAACGACTCGCGCACCGGGATGCGGCTGACGCCGAACACCGCCGCGACCTCGTCCAGCGGGATCTGCGTGCCGGGCGGCACCCCGCCGTCGAGCAGGCACCGGCGCAACTCGGCGAGGATCGCGGCCTGCGAACTGCCGGAACGCTCGCTGACCAGCTTCCTGATCAGCACGGACGGGTGCCGTCGACCTGGCATGCGCGCCTCCTCGTCGAGGACGTGGAGGCTACGCGCCGCGCGTTGCGACCGGGTGACCTAGCGGAACTTGCGCTCCAGGTCCTCGAAGAACGCCTTCGCCAACGCGGTGAAGTCCGCCTCGCGCAGCGCGATCACGTCGCCGACCCGGTGCTTCAGCACGGACTTCTCCGGGTCCCACCTGATCGACTTCTCGCCGGTGAACACGCCGCCGTTGGCCATGATGGAGCCGCTGAGCAGGCGGACCTCGTTCAGCGGGTTCCCGTCCTTCAGCTCCTTGGTGCGGAGGCGGTGCACGAAGTGCAGTTCGAGCACCAGCACGAGGTTCGTGAAGAACACCACCTCGAACTCGGCGTCGCGGCTCGCGGCCGCCGCGCGGTACGCGTCGACCTGGGCGTCGATCCGCGCCCGGCAGTCGTCAATGTAGGTCTGGGGGTAGCTGCTCATGCCGAGCACGGCGTCTCCTCGGGGGTCTGGTCGAGTCCGGTCGACCGCATGACGGATCCCGACGCGCGGGTGTGACAGCACGGCGAGCCCGAACGCCGGTGGAGTCCTAGAGTGCCGGGATGGCCACCTGGGACGAGGTACACCGGATCGCGATGGCGATGCCCGAAGCGGAGGAGCGGTCGCCGCGCGACTGGCGGGTGAAGGGCAAGGGGTTCGTCTGCGAACGCCCGCTGCGCAAGGCCGACCTGCTGGAACTGGGCGCGGACGCGCCGGACGGCCCGATCCTGGGCCTGCGGGTGGCGGACCTGGGCGTGAAGGAGGCGCTGCTGGCCGACGACCCGGACGTCTACTTCACCACCTCCCACTTCGACGGGTACGCGATGGTCCTGGCCAGGCTGGACAGGATCGGCTCCGCCGAACTGGAGGAGCTGGTCGTCGAATCGTGGCTGGTGCGGGCACCGAAGCGGCTGGCGAAGCAGTACCTCGACGGCCTGGACTGACCTGGTCAGGGCGCCGGTTCGATGACGTAGACGACGCCTCCCGGCCCCTCCGCGACGGCGCCGTCCTCGTCGAGGCGCTTGGTGCGCAACCAGACCGTCTCGAACTGGGCGCGCGGGTAGACGTGGCGGACGGTCTCGTTCGAGCTGGACGCCGGGTCGTTGGCGATCACGTCGCCCGCCTCGGTGAAGCCCACGACCACCATGATGTGGCCTTCGGTGCCGTAGCCCGCGCCGTCGAGTTCATCTTCGCGGAACGACTGGGACGTGATCACCGGGACGCCGCGAACGATGTACTCCTCCAGTTCGGGCAACGACCTCAGCCGGGTGATGTGCCCGCGCAGGCCGTAGGCCGCGGCGTACGCGGTGTTGAACGGCCAGTTGCCCGCGCCCTCGTAGTCGTGGTCGTAGACGTGCTCGGCGGCGTGTTCGACGCGGGGGTCGGGCAGGTTCGGGTCGAGTTCCTCCGGCTTCGGTCCGCGACCCCAGTACTCGAGCACCATCGCCGTGGACGTGGGGCTGCACAGCGCTTCGCCGCCCACGTGCGTGTTCTGCGAGTACCGCGGCACGGCCAGTTCCACGCCGCTCGCCGGGCCGGGCGCG
This sequence comes from Umezawaea endophytica, assembly GCF_025061645.1. Classification (GTDB taxonomy): domain Bacteria; phylum Actinomycetota; class Actinomycetes; order Mycobacteriales; family Pseudonocardiaceae; genus Umezawaea; species Umezawaea endophytica. Next base: position 10,244 of record NZ_JANYMP010000006.1, read on the forward strand.
CTGGCGGGCACGGTGAACGCGTCCGGGACGGCCGAGGCCATCGCGCCCACCATCAGCAGCGTGGGCGTCGTCGTGGTGCCCGCCGCGCGGTAGAGCGTGACGCGCAACTGGAACCCGTGCTGGGAGTGGCCCTCCGCCGCCCGGAACGTGTCGACGTCGACCCGACCGTTCTCGTCGGACTGCCCGGACACGGTCGAGCGCGCGATGTCGGTGTCGCCGAAGGCCCAGCGCCCCATGACGTACCAGCCTGTCTCGGGACCGCGGAGGTCGATCCGGATCCACGTCCCCGCAGGCGTGTCCGCGTTCCACGACGGGACGACCTGCGTCGCGCCGAAGCCCGTGGCGTGCGGCGGCGACGTCCAGCGGGCGTAGTCGTAGCCGTTCTCGCGGCCGATCGGGTGGTCGACCACCAGGCCGTCCGCAGCGAGCCGCACGCCCTCGGAGGCACCTTCGGCGAAGGCGGCCGAGCGCCACTCGTGGTGGTCGACCAGCGCGGTCGAGATCGGCGTGAGCATCGCGGCTCCCAGCAGCAGGACGACGGCGATCACGGGCCACCTCCACGTCGATACCTCACACGGTATCGCCAATGGTGGAAAGCATCCAACCGAACGTCCGAGAAACCTGTTTGACTTCCCGACTTCACCGGGCGTTGACACGGACACCGGTTCCGCGCGAGTCTGTGAGAGCGCTCTCACAACTCCATCCTGAGGAGGGGACAGCCGGTGCACGTCAAAAACAAGGTGTTCTCGCTGGTAGCAGCCGCGGTGACCGCCGCGGCCGGACTCACGGCCCTGGCGACCGCGGCCGAGGCCGTACCCGCCACCATCCCGCTCACGATCACCAACAACTCGGGTCGTGGCGACGCGATCTACATCTACAACCTCGGCACGGAGCTCTCGACCGGCCGTCAGGGCTGGGCGGACGCGAACGGCGGGTTCCACCCGTGGCCCGCCGGGGGCAACCCGCCGACCGCGGCCCCGGACGCGTCGATCGCGGGCCCGGCGCAGGGCCAGTCGAAGACGATCCAGATGCCGAAGTTCTCCGGCCGCGTCTACTTCTCCTACGGCCAGAAGCTGGTCTTCAAGGTGACCACGGGCGGCCTCGTGCAGCCCGCCGTGCAGAACCCGTCCGACCCGAACGTCAACATCCTGTTCAACTGGTCCGAGTACACCCTGAACGACTCGGGCCTCTGGCTGAACAGCACCCAGGTCGACTTCGTCTCCGCGCCGTACAACGTGGGTGTGCGCCCGGTCAGCGGCGCGACCAAGACCACCGGCAAGCTGAAGCCCGGCGGTTACAACGCCTTCTACAACTCCCTGCGGAGCCAGTCCGGCGGCTGGGCCAACCTCATCCGCACCCGTTCGGACGGCACGATCGTGCGGGCGCTCGCGCCGGGTCACGGCATCGAGGCGGGCGCGCTTCCCGCGAACGTCCTGAGCGACTACGTGAACCGCGTGTGGACGAAGTACTCGTCCTCCACGCTCACCGTCACGCCGTTCGGCAACCAGCCGAACCTCAAGTACTTCGGCCGGGTGTCGGGCAACACGATGAACTTCACCAACAGCGCCGGCCAGGTCGTCACCTCGTTCCAGAAGCCCGACTCCGACAGCATCTTCGGGTGCTACAAGCTCCTGGACGCCCCGAACGACCTGGTCCGCGGCCCGATCTCGCGCACCCTGTGCGCCGGGTACAACCGCTCGACCCTGCTGTCCAACCCCAACCAGCCCGACGCCAACAACTCGGGCTTCTACCAGGACGGCGTGACCAACCAGTACTCCAAGAAGATCCACGCCCAGATGGTCGACGGCAAGGCGTACGGCTTCGCCTTCGACGACGTCGGCGCGCACGAGTCGCTCGTCCACGACGGCAACCCGGCCCAGGCGTACATCACGCTCGACCCGTTCAGCTAGACCCGTATCGCGCGAGGCTCCCCTCCTGCGGGGAGCCTCGCGCGCACTACTCCTTCTTGGCCTCGGCCTGGTCGTGCACGAACGTCAGGATCACGAACAGAACAGCCCCGCCGAACAGCGCGATGTCCGCGACGTTGCCGACGAACCACCCGTTGTAGTCGATGAAGTCCACGACGTGCCCGCGCGCGAAGCCGGGATCCCGGAACAGCCGGTCCAGCAGGTGGGTGAAGGCACCACCGAGCAGCAACGCCAACGCGATGGCCCGTGACCGGCTCTGCGGCTGGGTGGCAAGACGCGCCAGCACCACCACCGCGACGGCGGCGAAGATCGTGAAGATCCACGTGGAGCCACTACCGATGGAGAACGCCGCACCGGGGTTGTAGAGCAGCCTGAGCTGCAAGAACTCGCCGACGAGCGGAATCGGCGCCTTACCGGTGAGCGCGGATTCAGCCCAGTACTTCGTCGCCTGGTCGAGCACCAGCACGACCACCGCGATGGCGAGCACCACCACCAGTCGTCGGGACTCGGTCGGGGCTGGGGTATCCGTTTCCGTCACCGAAGGAGGGTAACCGCTCGCTCAAGCCGCCGACCGAGCACACGAACCTCAGGCACACTCGGAAGGGTGACCGAGCGAAAACCCACCGACATGACCTTCGAGTCGTGGGTCGACCGGCAAATCCGCGAAGCCACAGACCGAGGCGAATTCGACAACCTCCCAGGCACCGGAAAGCCACTACCGGGCGCGCAGGGACCGGTGGAGGAGCAGTGGTGGCTGAAGGACTACCTACGCCGGGAAGACCTGCCGAGCGACGCCCTGCTACCCACACCACTGCTGCTGCGCAAGGAAGTCGACGCCCTACCGGACACCGTGCGGACACTGAAGACCGAGGCAGAGGTCCGCGCTTTGGTCGCCGATCTCAACCACCGCATCGTCAACTGGCTCCGCTTCGGCGACGGCCCAAGAGTCCCCCTGGGCCCGGTCAACGCAGACAAGACAGTGGACCGCTGGCGCACGGAAAACCAGCGCACACCTACCCCGGCACAACCGGCAAAGCCAGAATCACCACCACGCACCCACTGGTGGCACCGCTGGACCCGCCGCTAGCCGACCACAGAGCCACGGGCAGGGAAGGGCCGGGCTGGCAGGGCAGGGCAGGGCAGGGCAGGGAAAGGTAGGGGAAGCAGGGCTGGAAAGGGCCAGGCAGGGCCAGCCGGGCCGGGCTGGCTGGGCGGGGCCAAGTTGGGCCGGGCTGGCTGGACGGGGCCGAGTTGGGCAGGGCAGGGCCGAGGCGGGCGAGGCCAGGCAGGCTGGGTACGGGACTGGGCTGGCTGGACGGGACTGGGCTGGGCTGGACTGGGCTGGGCTGGGCTGGGCAACAGAGCCGGGCTGACCGGCAGAGCTAAGCCGGACTGGCTACCAGGACTGGGCCAGGCTGACTGAACCGGACCAACAGGCAAAGCCGGAGCAGGACCGACCGAACTGCCCCACCCAACCATGCTGCCGCTCAAGCCCGCCCAGCTCACAGCCCCCACCTCCCACCCAGCCCCCACCTCCCAACCACCAACCGATCCGCAGACTCGGGTTTTGCCCAGCCCTCCCCCGCCGCCCCGATCCCAAGCGCCTTCGTGCCCGCTCTCGCTTGTCAAGGCATCTTTCCCGCCTTGACAAGCGAGAGCGGGCATCGAAACAATTGCGCACCGGGGCAAAACCACCCCCCTCAACCACCCACCCCACCCCCAACCCAGCCCCCACCCGACCCCCAGCCCCCCTCACCCAACCCCCACCAAAGCCTCCCCCAACCTCCCCATCCCCTCCCGAATCACCTCAACCCCATTACCCACAAACGAAAGCCGCAACGTAGCCCGATCCCCATCCCCAACAAAAAACGCCTCCCCAGGCACAAACGCCACCCCACACCCCAACGCCACCCTCAACAACTCCCCAGCATCCACCGCCCCAGGAAGCCTCACCCACACGAACATCCCCCCATCCGGATCCGTCCACACAGCACCATCCGGAGCCACCAACGGCAAAGCCCCCACCATCACATCCCTCCTCTCCCGATAAACCCCCCTCAACACCTCCACATGCGCATCAAGATCCACAGACCCCAGATACACAGCCGCAGCAGCCTGATCAATCGTCGAAGTGTGCAAATCGGCCGCCTGCTTCACGATCACCAACGTCCGCAACAACGACGCGGGCGCCCGAACCCACCCGATCCGCAGCCCAGGCGCCCCCACCTTCGAAAAACTCCCCAGGTAGATCACCCGAGAAGGCGCCCCGACAGCGACAGCCGGCAACGCCTCCCCGCGATACCGGAGCTCCCCGTACGGATCGTCCTCGACCACCCACACCCCATGCGCCACAGCCAATCCGGCGATGGCGACGCGACGATCCGCGGACAGCGTCCGTCCGGTCGGGTTCGCGAACGTGGGCACCAGGTACACGAGTGACGGCTTCTCGGACTTGATCACCTCCTCCAGAGCCGCAGGGATCATGCCGAACTCGTCGCCCGCCACCGGCACGATCCGCGCCCCGGTCATCCGGAAGCACTGCAACGCGGCCAGGTAGGTCGGTTCCTCCACGGCGACGACGGCCCCCGGCTCCAGCAGCGCGGCGGCGACCAGCGTCAACCCCTGCTGCGACCCGGTCGTGATCAGCAGATCACCACCGGAGGTGGCCAACCCCCGCGCGCTCAACCGCGCGGCCACCAACGCCCGCAGCTCCGGATTCCCCTCCGTCGGCGCGTACTGCAAGTTCCGCCGCCCGACGGGCTCGCACAACGCCTCGTGGAACGCCGCCCGAACACCGTCCAGGTCGAACAGCTCGGGCGCGGGCAACCCGCCCGCGAACGAGATCACCTCGGGCCGGTCGATCAGGGCCAGCAGGTCACGGACAGGCGAACTCTCGACGTGCTTCATCACCGAACTCCTCGAACATCCACGGTAGGGACCGCGCACGACGAGGCGGTGGTTCCGCCGAAAACGCACGCGAGGTGGGCTGCACTGGTCGAGGAGCCACCACGAGGATAGCCGGTCAGGCCCTGGTGATCACCGAGAACTCCGTCCCGAACGGGTCCGTGATCGTCGCGATCCGTCCGTACACCATGTCGCTCGCCTCCCCCGCCACCCCTCCGCTCGCCACGGCCCGCGCCAGCGCCGCGTCGGTGTCCGCGACCTCGAACGTCGTCTCCCACCGCGACCGCGCCGCCTCGGGGTTCCCGAAGATCCCGCCGATCTCGTGCCCGTCCCGTCTCCGCAGGAACGTGAAGTCGAAGTCCGGCACGTCCTCGTTGCGGTCCAACGAAAATCCGAACAGCGACGAGTAGAACTCACGCGCGGGACCGGCGGACGGTGTGACGAGGTCGTTGCGCACCAACGAGTTCGGCTCGTTCACCACCTCGCACCCGATGTGGTCGCGCGCCTGCCACAGCCCGAACTGCGCCCCCGTCGGGTCGAGCGCGATGGCCATCCGCCCCTGCGCCATCACGTCCACCGGCTCGACGGTGACCCGCCCGCCCGCCTCGACGACGCCCTTCGCCACCGAGTCGCAGTCGTCGACCGCGAAGTACACGTTCCACCAGAACTCGCTCTCCCCCTCGTTCGGCGCGAGCGCCGCGACGCGCCGCCCGTCGAGCAGGGCTGTCGTGTAGTGACCGGCCTCGGCGCCCGCCGAGACGAACTCCCATCCGAAGAGCGCCCCGTAGAACTCCTGCGCCCGCTCCAGGTCGGGTATGCCGAGGTCGATCCAGGTGGGCGTGCCGTTCGGCTGCACGCCGGTCACGTAGCTCATCGCGGGTCCTCCGGTAGGTCCGATCACGTCCTCCGGACCATAACCACGAGCACCGACAATTTCAGGGCGCGTGCTCCCGCACGAACCTCAGCACCCGATCGGTCACCGGCCGGGTGTCGTCGAACTGCCCCAGGTCGTGCCCCACGTCCGGCCACACCTCCACCACGGCGTGCGGCACCAGTTCCCCCAACCGGGCGGCGGCCGACACGGCGTCGTGCACGACGTTCCGCGCCCCGAACAACGCCAGCACCGGCACCCGCACCGCCCGCAGCGCGTCCTCCGACGGCGGCGCGAGCATCGGCAGCCGTGGCCGGTAGGCCTTCACGCCGGTGAACACCACCCGCACGTCCGGCCGGTCGAGCAGGTCGCGGCCCATCGAGTGCACCAGCATCCGCCGCATGAGCCGGTCCGACCGCGTCAGGCCCGCGAGCAGCCCCCGCCACATCACCGCGAACGAGTACCGCGACGTCACGGTCGTGGGCTCCACCAGGCTGAGCGTCGCCACGCGGTCCGGCGCGTGCACGACCAGCGTCGTCCCCAACCAGCCGCCCTCGGACGCCCCGACCAGGTGCACCCCGCTCAACCCCAGCCCCGCCAGTGCCTCGTCGAGCGCCTTCGCCCGGTCGGCCGCGTCGCGGAAGGGCTTCGTCTGCACGCTGCCCCCCGCTTCACCGAGCGAGTCGACGGCGTACACCGGGTTGGCCGCGGCGAACGACGGCAGGAACGGCTTCCACGGCGCAGAGGTCGAGTTGAAGCCGTGCAGCAGCACGATCGGCTCCCCTTCGGGCGGCCCGTAGCGGTAGACCCTGGTGACGCCGAACGACGTCGGCACGTCGTGCGTCTCCGCTGGCGGCGTCAACGCCTGCCGGTATGCCTCGACGAACGTGGCCTCCGCGGCCGGGCTCCGAAACGCTCCCACGTGTTTCCCCATGCCGCCCACGGTGCGCGAGGGGCCGGGGATACTTCTGGACGAACGCTTGAATCCGCTGTTCAGGGGGTCGCGTGGAGTTCCGGCTGCTCGGTGGTGTCGAGGTGTGGCACGGCGGTGCCCGGCTGGACGTCGGCCCGGCGAGGCAGCGGTGCGTGCTCGCGGTGCTGCTGGTGGAGGTCAACACCATCGTGCCCGTCGACCGCCTGGTCGACCGCGTGTGGGGTGACCGCGCTCCGCAACGGGCGCGCGCCACCCTGCACACCTATCTCACGCGGCTGCGCCGTGCGCTGCCCGGCGTGCCGATCACCCACCGGTCGGGCGGCTACGTGCTGTCCACCGCCCCGGAAACCGTTGACCTGCACCGGTTCCGCGCGCTCGTCCGGCAAGCGCGCACGTCCGCCACCGACGACGTGGAGACGCTCTTCGCCCAGGCCGACGACCTGTGGCGCGGCGAGCCGTTCGAGGACCTGGACACGCCCTGGCTGACCGGGGTCCGCGCGGAGCTGGGCCGGGAACGGCACGCCGCCGACCTCGACCGCACCGACCTGGTCCTGCGGCGCGGCGGCGGTCCCGCGCTCATCGCGCCGCTGACGGGCCGCGCGCAACGGCATCCGCTCGACGAGCGCCTGGCCGCGCAGCTCGCGACCGCGCTCTACCGCGCGGGCCGCCAGGCCGACGCCCTCGACCACCTCCGCCGCGTCAGGTCCCGACTCCGCGACGAACTGGGCGTCGACCCCGGCCCGCACCTGGCGGACCTGCACCGGCGCGTCCTCGCCGCAGACCCCAGGCTGACCGAACCCGTGCCGCGCCAACTCCCCGCCGCACCGACGGCGTTCGCCGGTCGAGCCGACGACCTGGCCGCGCTGGACCCGAACGCACCGCTGCTGCTGATCACCGGCACCGGCGGCGTCGGCAAGACGTGGCTGGCGCTGCACTGGGCGCACGGGCAGCGCTTCCCGGACGGGCAGCTCTTCGTCGACCTGCGCGGGTTCGACCCGACGGGTGAGCCGCTGGACCCCGACACGGCGTTGCGCGGCTTCCTGGACGCGCTCGGCGTCCCTCCCGCCGCGATGCCGCCGGACACCGGCTCCAGGGCCGCGCTCTACCGGAGCCTGCTGGCGGACCGGCGGATGCTGGTGGTGCTGGACAACGCGCGCGACGCCGCCCAGGTCGTGCCGCTGCTGCCCGGCACGTCCGGCAGCACCGTCGTGGTCACCAGCCGCGACCGGCTGGCCGGGCTCGTCACGGCGCACCTGGCGAGGCCGCTGCACCTGGACGTGCTGTCCGAAGTGGACTCCCGAGCGGTGCTGGCGCGACGGCTGGGCACCGGGCGGGTTCCGGACGACGACCTGCTGGAGTGGTGCGGCGGTCTGCCGCTCGCGCTGGCGCTCGTCGCCGGGCAGGCCTTGGCGCACCCCGGTTTCCCGCTGGAACGCCCCGACCACGGCGACCTGTCGACCGTGCTGTCGTGGTCCTACCGGGCGCTGCCGCCGGAGCAGGCGTCGGCGTTCCGGCTGCTGGGCGGTGTTCCCGGTCCGGACATCGGCGTCGCGGCGGCCGTGGCGGCGACCGGTCGGCCGGAGTCGGTGCTGCGGGCGCTGGAACGGGCGTCCCTGCTCACCGCCCACGTTCCCGGCCGGTACCGGATGCACGACCTGGTCCGGCGGTACGCGGCCGACCTGCCCGACCAGGATCGCCCGGCCGCGCTGGCGCGACTGCTCAACCACTGGACCCGCACTGCCGGCGCGGCCCGCCTCCCGCTCGACCCGGAACCCTCGCCGATCCCGCTGGCACCCGAGGGCTCGTTCGCCGACGACACCGCCGCGCTGCGCTGGTTCGACACCGAGCACGAGTGCCTGCTCGCCGCGCTGCGCACCACCGACGACGACCTCGCGGTGTGGCACCTGGTGTGGGCGCTGCACCCGTTCCACTTCCGCCGCGCCCACCACGGGCACCAGGTCGAGTCCTGGCGGAGGGCGTTGGCAGCCGCGGAGAACCTCGGCGACGAGCACGCGCTCGCCGTGGCGCACCAGCTCTTCGGGCACGCCTGTTCGCTCGTCGGCAGGCTGGACGAGTCGTTGGCGCACCTGGAGCGCGCGCTGGAACGGGGGCGGGACCAGCGGTTCGAGGGCCACGTGCGGCTGAGCCTCGCGGCGACGTGGTTCCTGCGCGCCGACAACGGTCGCGCCCTGGAGCAGGCGCACGACGCCGTGCGGCTCTTCCGGGCCGCCGGGGACCGCCTGTGGGAGGCGATAGCGCTCACCGCCGCCGGTTTCGCGACCGCGCGGCTCGGTGACCTCGACCGGGCCAGGGGGCTCTGCGCCGAGTCGCTGGCGCTGGGCCGCTCGCACGGCAACCGGCACGGCGTGGCGGGCGCGCTGGACGCGCTGGGCGTCGTGGCGCACGAGGACGGCAGGCACGCCGACGCCGTCGAGCACCACCGGGAAGCCCTGGCGCTGCACGAGGAGCTCAACGCCCCGCACAGCGCGGCCGAGACGCTGGAACGCCTCGGCCACCCGTACGCCGCGCTGGGCCGGACCGCGGAGGCCCACGACGCGTGGCGCCGAGCCTCCGCCCTGTACCGGTCCCAGCGCAGGCTCGCCGACGCCGACCGCGTGGCTAGCCGAGTGCCACCGGGGTCGTGAGCACGCGGTCGAAGCCGACCTCGCGCGGCGACCCGACGACCGAGAAGCTGCCCGACAGCCGGGTGTCCTCGCTCGACGCGCCGACGTGCACGTCGATCACGCCGGGTTCGACGATCCGCCGCCCCGAGACGCCGGTGAACGAGGTGCGGTCCGTGTGCAGCGTGAACGTCACGCGCACCGACTCCCCCGCCTCCAGCTCGATCCGGGCGAAGCCCGCGAGCTGTCGCACCGGGCGCGCCACCGAGGCGACCGGGTCGTGCAGGTAGAGCTGCACGACCTCGGCCCCCCAGCGCAGGCCGGTGTTCTGGACGACGCAGGAGATCTCCAGTTCGCCGTCGATCGGCACGGTGTCGCGGGACAGCTCCAGCCTGCGGTAGGTGAACGCGGTGTAGGACAGGCCGTGGCCGAACGGGAAGCGCGGCGTCGGGTCGACCGAGCTGACGCCCCCCGGCCCACCGAGCTTGGCGCGCAGGTAGGTGGACGGCTGCCCGCCCGGTCCGTTCGGCACCTGCACGGGCAGCTTGCCGGACGGGTTGACCCGCCCGCTGAGCACGCCCGCGATGGCGCCCGCCCCCTCCTCGCCGGGGAAGAACGTCTGGAGGGTCGCCGCCGCGCCGCGGAAGTCGCCGAGCGCGTACGGCCTGCCCGCGACCATGATCGCCACCACGGGCACGTCCAGTTCCAGCAGCGCCGCGAGCAGGTCGGACTGCACGCCGGGCAGCGTCAGGTCCTCCGCGTCGCAGCCCTCGCCGGACGTGCCGCGGCCGAACAGCCCGGCGCGGTCGCCGAGCACCGCGACGCACACGTCCGCGTCGCGGGCAACCCGGATGGCCTCGGCGAGGCCGCCGAGGTCCGTGCCGTCGACCGCGCAGCCCTGCGCGTACTCGACCTCCGCGCCGGGGAACTCCTCGCGGAGCGCCTGGAGCACGGTCAGCATCTCGACGCCGAGCGGCACGTCGGGGTGCTGCACGCCGACGTGGCTGGGGAACGAGTAGCACCCCATCATCGTGAACACGTCGTCCGCGCACGGGCCGACCACGGCGATGCGGCTCGGGGCCGCCAGCGGCAGGGTGTGCCGGTCGTTGTCCAGCAGCACCACGGACCGCTCCGCCACGGTCTTGGCGAGGCAGCGCAGCGCGGGCGGGTCGAGGTCGATCTCCTCGGCCGCCGGGGTCGGCTTCCAGGCGGCGTCCAGCAGGCCGAGTTCGCACTTCTGCCGCAGCACGCGGGTGACCGCGCGGTCGACCAGGTCGAGGGACACGTCGCCGTTGCGGACCAGCTCGAGGAGCGGGTCGCCGAAGCAGCGGACGGTCGGCAGCTCGACGTCGACCCCGGCCGCGAGCGCCAGCGCGGCGGCGTGACCGGGTGAGGAAGCCACGCCGTGGGCGCTCTCCAGGAACGAGACGCCGAAGTAGTCGGCCACCACGACCCCGTCGAAGCCCCACGTGTCGCGCAGCAGCTCGGTCAGCAGCATCGGGTTCGCGGCGGGCGGCACGCCGTCGACGTCGGCGTAGGAGTGCATGACCGACCGCGGCCCGCCGAGCCGCAGCGCCATCTCGAACGGCGCCAGCACCACGTCGGCGAACTCGCGCGGCCCCATCGAGACGGGGGCGTGGTTGCGGCCGGACCGCGACGCCGAGTAGCCCGCGAAGTGCTTGAGCGTCGCGACGACCCCGGTCGACTCCAGTCCGCGGGTGTAGGCGGCGCCGAGCAGCCCGACCAGGTACGGGTCCTCGCCGATCGTCTCCTCCGTGCGCCCCCAGCGGGGGTCGCGGGTCACGTCGAGCACGGGCGCGAGGCCCTGGTGCACGCCGACGGCCCGGAGCTGCTCCCCGATGGCGGTGGCCATCCGCTCGACCACGTCGGGGTCGAACGTCGCCCCCCACGCCAGCGGGATGGGGAACACGGTGGCCTGCCAGGCCGTGAACCCCGCCAGGCACTCCTCGTGCGCCATCGCGGGGATGCCGAGCCTGCTGCCCTCCACCAGCCTGCGCTGGGTGTCGGCCAGGACCCTGGCGCCGACGGCGGGGTCGAGCGGGCTCGTGCCGAACACGCGGGTGAGCTGGCCGAGACCGGGCTTGGTCAGCTCGGACCACTCCGGCAGCGGCTCGGAGAACTCGTGCTGGGCGGGGGCGACCTCGGCGTCGTCGGGGGAAACCCCCACCCAGACCCCGACCAACTGGGCGAGCTTCTCCTCGACCGTCATGTCGGCGAGCAGCAGGTCGACCCGCTCGTCGACCGGACGGCTCGGATCGGCCCACGCCGCTCCGGTGGTGCGGGAATCGGGATGCACTCCAACTCCTCCTCAACGCAAGTTCCTGAATTGTGACCGATACTATCGGAAACACTTCGAAACACAATGAGCTGGGAGAACGGCACAAATAGGCCAGGATAGTGACCCTTGACACCCTAAAGACCTAGCCCTACTGTCTGCGCAAGTCGAACAGGTTTCGAAATGTTTCGAACTCGGCACCGTGGCAGAGAGGAAGGCGGTCGCATGTTCCGCCGGTCTAGAACGCACGCCCTGATCACGATGGTCGCGATGGTCGCCGTGGCGGCCGCGTGCGGCACATCCGGTCCCTCAGCGGGGAGCGGCGGTGGCGGCCCCTTCAAGGTGTGGGCGCTGCAGGACCCGGCGCTCAACCCGATCGAGAAGGCCTCCGCCGAAGGCGCGGGCGGCACGCTGGAGACCTTCGGCAACGACCCGTACAAGCAGAAGCTGCGGGTCGCGATCGGCTCGCCCAACGCACCGGACGTCTTCTTCAACTGGGGCGGCGGCAACCTCAAGGAGTACGTCGACGCCGACAAGATCGTCGACCTGACCCCGGTGCTGGACGAGAACCCCTCCCTCAAGAGCGCGTTCCTGCCCAGCGTCCTGGACGGCGCGAAGATCGACGGCAAGTACTACGGCATCCCCATGCGCGGCATGCAGCCGGTCGTCCTCTTCTACAACAAGGACGTCTTCACCGCGGCGGGCGCGACGCCACCGACCACGTGGGACGAACTGCTGGCCCTCGTGGACAAGTTCAAGGCCGCGGGCGTCCAGCCGATCTCGCTGGCGGGCTCGCAGGCGTGGACCGAGCTGATGTGGATCGAGTACCTGCTCGACCGGCAGGGCGGCTCCGACGTCTTCAAGAACATCAGGGACAAGGGCCCCGCGGGCTGGAAGGACCCGGCGGTCCTCCAGGCGGCGACCAAGGTGAAGGAACTCGTCGACCGCGGCGGCTTCGGCACCAACTACGCCTCCGTCGGCTACGACGTGGGTGGCGCGTCGACGATCCTGGCCCAGGGCAAGGCGGCGATGCACCTGATGGGGTCGTGGGAGTACACGAACCAGCTCCAGCAGAGCCCGGACTTCGTCAAGAACGGCAAGCTCGGCTGGGTGGCGTTCCCGACGCTGCCCGGCGGCAAGGGCCAGCCGGGGACCGTGGTGGGCAACTCGTCCAACTACTACTCCATCACGAAGTCCTCGAAGTCGGTCGACGCGGCCAAGAAGTTCGTCGCGTCCGGCCTGAACGACGAGAAGTACGTGCAGTCGCTGATCGACGCGGGTGACGTGCCCGCGGTGGTCGGCATGAAGGAGAAGCTGGCCAAGGCCCCGAACTCCGAGTACACGACCTGGATCTACGAGCTGGTCGAGAAGGCCACGGTGTTCCAGCTCTCCTGGGACCAGGACCTGACGGCCGACCAGTCGACCAAGATGCTGACCCAGTTGCAGGAGCTGTTCCTCGGCAAGGTGACGCCGCAGGCCTTCGTCGACGCGCTGGCGGCGGGCTGACGATGCGCCAACGACCGTCCTTCTGGTACGCCGCACCCGCTTTCGCGTTCTTCGCCCTGTTCGCGGCGTTGCCCATGGTCCTCGTCGTGCTCCTCAGCTTCACGTCGTGGGACGGACTGGGCACACCGCAACCGAACGGGGTGGACAACTGGGCTCGGCTGGCCGACGACGGTCAAGCGCGCGACGCGGTGGGCCGCACCGCGATCCTGATGGTGGTCTCGTGGCTGGTCCAGACGCCGATCGCACTGCTGATCGGCGTCTGGGCCGCGGGCCGCCAGCGCACCCGCGCGGTGCTCAGCTCCATCTTCTTCCTGCCGCTGCTGCTGTCCACGGCGGCCATCGCCCTGCTGTGGCAGGTGATGCTCGACCCGAACTTCGGCGTGACGCAGTCGATCGGCGGGTGGCTGGGCGACGTCCAGTTCCTCGGCAACCCGTCGATCGTCCTGTACACCGTGGCCTTCGTGATCACCTGGCAGTACGTGCCGTTCCACACGCTGCTCTACCAGGGCGCGGCGCGGGCGATCCCGCAGACCCTGTACGAGGCCGCCACCATCGACGGCGCGGGCCGGGTGCGGCAGTTCTTCCACATCACGCTGCCGCAACTGCGGTACACGGTCATCACGTCGTCGATCCTGATGATCGTCGGCTCGCTGACCACGTTCGACACCGTCCTGATCCTCACCAACGGCGGACCGGGCGCCGCGTCCCGGATCGCGCCGCTGCACATGTACATCACCGGGTTCAGCGGCTTCGAGATGGGCTACGCCAGCACGATGGCCGTGCTGCTCGTCGTCGTCGGCACCGGGTTGTCGCTGCTCGTGATGCGGGTGACCGGCTTCCGGTCCATGACCAGTCAGCAGGAGGGCGCGTGAAGCGCAACTGGCCCGCGGGGGCCTCGGCGCTGGTGTGGCTGGTCCTCGTCGTGGGACCGCTGTACTTCATGGTCGCGGCCAGCCTGCGCGGCCGGGCCGACTACCTGACCTCCAGCCCGCTCAAGCCGCCGGAGGACCCGACCCTGGACAACTACCGGACCGTCCTGGATGGAGGGTTCGGCGGCTACCTCTTCAACAACGTCGTCGTCACGGCGGCGACGGTCGCGATCGTGGTGCTGCTCGGCGTGCCCGCCGCGTACGCCGTCGCGCGCAGCCCGAGCAAGCTCGTGCAGCGCGGGTTCACCCTGCTGCTGGCCGGGCTGGCGATCCCCGCCCAGGCCACGATCATCCCGGTGTACCTGCTGATCACCAGGCTGAACCTGTACGACAGCCTCACCGCGATCATCCTGCCGACGGCGGCGTTCGCGCTGCCGGTGGCGACGCTCGTGCTGACCAACAGCCTCCGCGACGTGCCGAAGGAGCTGTACGAGGCGCAGACGATCGACGGCGCGAGCGCGTTCGGCGTGCTGCGGTACCTGGTGCTGCCGCTGGCCAGGCCCGCGATCGTGACCGTCGTCGTCTACACCGCGCTCAACGCGTGGAACGGGTTCCTGTTCCCGCTCGTGCTGACGCAGTCGCAGTCGAGCCGGGTGCTCACGCTCGGGCTGTGGAACTTCCAGGGCCAGTTCGGCACCAACGTGCCCGCACTGCTCGCGGCGGTTACGCTGTCCGTGATGCCGATCTTCGTCGTGTACCTGATCGGCAGGCGATACCTGCTCAGCGGCCTGACCGCCGGGTTCGGCAAATAAGTGTCGATAGTTTCGACCTGGTGGGCCCCTACCGTAGACTGCGGGCATGTCAGCGAAAGCCGAGCCCTCAGCAGCAGGCGGGCCCGTGTCGGGAAAGATCACCATCGCCGACATCGCCACTGAGGCTGGCGTGTCCGTGCCGACAGTTTCGAAGGTGATGAACGGGCGAACGGACGTCGCCGCCCACACCCGTGAACGGGTGGAGGCGATCATCCGGCGCCACGGGTACCAGCGCCGGGGCGACGACCGCTCCCGTCGGTCCACACTGGTCGAACTGATGTTCCACGAGCTGGAGAGCGCGTGGGCGTTGGAGATCATCCGCGGTGCCGAGCAGGTCGCCCGCGAGCACGGGCTGGCCGTGGTCATGTCCGAGTCGCAGGGCAGGCTGACGCCCGGTCACGGCTGGCTGGAGAGCGTCATCGCGCGCAGGCCGCTCGGCGTGATCGCGGTGTTCTCCGACCTGAGCGCGACGCAGCTCGCGAAGCTGCGCGCCCGTGACATCCCGGTCGTCGTGGTCGACCCGGTCGGCGAGCCCGGCACGGAGACGCCGTCGATCGGCGCGACGAACTGGAACGGCGGCCTCACGGCCACCCGCCACCTGCTGGAGCTGGGGCACACCCGGATCGGCATGATCGGCGGCCCGGAACGCGTGCTGTGCAGTCGGGCCAGGGTGGACGGCTACCGCGCGGCGATGGAGACCGCGGGTCTCACCGTCGACCCGGAACTGGTGCGGTACGGCGACTTCCACGTCGAGTCGGGGTTCAAGCAGGCGACCGTGCTGCTGTCCCGACCGGACCGTCCCACCGCGATCTTCGCGGGCAGCGACCTCCAGGCGCTCGGCGTGTACGAGGCCGCGCGCGCCGCGGGCCTGCGGGTGCCGCAGGACCTGAGCGTGGTCGGCTTCGACGACCTGCCGCTCGCCGAGTGGGTCGGCCCGCCGCTCACGACCGTGCGGCAGCCGTTGCAGGACATGGCCGCCGCGGGCACGAGGCTGGCGATCACGCTGGCGCGCGGCGAGAAGCCGGAGCACCGGCGGATCGAGCTGGCCACGACGCTGGTCGTGCGGCACAGCACCGCTCCTCCCGCGGCCTGACCAGTTTCGTCCCGTACTAGATAGTATGGGACGAAACAGTCCGGCCTTGGAGGCAGTTTTGGGCAAGACCGTCGTGGTGGTCGGGGCTACCGGCAAGCAGGGCGGCGCGACAGCGGCCCACCTCCTGACCGCCGGGTGGCACGTCCGCGCCCTCACCAGGAACACCACCGGTCCGGCCGCCGCGGCGCTGGCAGCCGCGGGCGCCGAGGTCGTCGCCGCCGACATGGACGACACGTCCTCGCTGGTCAGAGCCATGGCGGGCGCGCACGGCGTGTTCAGCGTCCAGCCCGCGCCGCACGACCCCGGAGCCCCGATGGGCTACAGCACCGAGACGGAGGCGCGGTGGGGTCGCGCGGTCGCCGACGCGGCCAAGGCGGCGGGCGTCGAGCACCTCGTCTACGCGTCGCTGGTCGAGGCCTCCGAGCGCACGGGCGTGCCGTCGTTCGACAGCAAGTGGGAGGTCGAGCAGCACATCGCGGCCATCGGCCTGCCCGCGACCGTGCTGCGCCCGGCGACGTTCATGGAGGACCTGGTCGTCTCGAAGGACGTGCTGGACGGCTCGTTCGCCCACCTCCTGGAGCCGGACACGCGGTACCAGATGATCGCCGTGGACGACATCGGCGCGTTCGCCGCGCTCGCGTTCGCCGACCCGGAGTCCTACGCGGGCCGCTCGCTGACGATCGCGGGCGACGAGCGCACACCCCGTGAACTCGCGACGGTCCTCGGCCGCGCGCTCGGCCACCCCGTCGCCTACCACCAGATCCCGCTGGACATCATCAGGCAGCACGACCCCGGCCTGGCCGACGTGTTCGACTCCTCGGCGGCGGAGCAGGCCGACGTACCGGCGCTGCGCGCGCTGCACCCAGGGCTGATGACGTTCGAGATGTGGCTGTCCCGGCACGGCCGGGCGCAACTCGCGGCGCTCTGACCGATGACTTCTCCCCCGTCCGCGGGTCTACCCCTGTGACGAGAGGAGAGTTCCATGAGCCTGCCCGAGGTCGTGTCGCGTTCCGAGTGGTTGGAGGCCCGAAGGGCGCTGCTGGTCAAGGAGAAGGCCGCCACGCGCGCCCGTGACGAGCTGAACGCCGAACGCCGGTCGCTCCCGATGGTGCTGGTCGACAAGGACTACGTCTTCGACGGCCCGTCCGGCGAGGTGCGGCTGCTCGACATGTTCGAGGGCCGCCGCCAGCTCGTCCTCGGCCACTTCATGTTCGACCCGAGCTGGGACGACGGCTGCTCGTCGTGCAGCGCGGGCGCGGACGAGGTGTCCGACGGCCTGGTCCGCCACCTGGCGGTCCGCGACACGTCGATGGCGTTCGTCTCGCGCGCCCCGCTGGCGAAGATCGAGGCCTACAAGGCGAAGAAGGGCTGGACGTTCCCCTGGTACTCGTCGTTCGGCAGCGACTTCAACTACGACTACCACGTCACCCTCGACCCGGCGGTCCTGCCCGCGGAGTACAACTACCGCCCGGTCGAGGACGCGTCGCCGGGCGAAGCACCTGGTCAGAGCTTCTTCCTGCGCGACGGGGAGCGGGTGTTCCACACGTACTCGACGTTCGCGCGGGGCACCGAGGCGACCGGCGGGTCGTACTACTACCTCGACCTGACGGCGTTGGGGCGGCAGGAGGAGTGGGAACTGCCCAAGGACCGCAGCGACGACGTCCGAGCAGCACTGCCGAACTTCGAGAGCTGACCCCGCGTCACCTCGGCAGTACGCGATCCGACGAACTATTTCACTCTGCCGGGTGACTCGGCCTCTCCATCACTTCCACTGGTCGACGCCGCGGTCGCGTTGGCGAGGGACGACCGGTCGTTGTGGGTCGACGCGCACTGGCTCACCTCGGCGAGCGGGCTGCGGTCCACTCCGGGCGGCGCGTTCGGGCAGTTGGACGAGATGATCGAGGGCGAGCTGAGTCGCAGGTTGGGGTTGTTCGCCCCTAGCGTGCCCGCACTCGTCCCCGTGGTCGCGGTGGATTCGTCGGACGACGTCCTCCGCAAGGTGGCGCTGTTGCGGGAGCACCACGATCGACCGGTGGTGGTGCGGGTGCGCGACCTCACCCGGCCCGCCGGCGACCTGGCGGGCCGGATCGGGCGGATCGGGCGGATCGTCGACCTGACCTCCGTCGACCCGGCTCAGGTGCACGTCGTCGTGGACGTCGGGTACGTCGACGCCGTGACCCCGCCGGTGGTGCGTGACGCGGTGGACACCGTGCGCGCGGCGGCGGGCTGCGGCTCGGTGACGTTGCTGGCCGGATCGGTGCCGACCAAGCGGACGACCTACGACACCAGCACCCAAGACCGACCTGAACTCGAACTGTGGCAACACGTGAGCCGCCTGGTCGAGCCACCGGTCCGCTACGGCGACTACGGCATCGCGCACCCGGTCGTGCGGCCCCGGACCACGTCGGAACTCCGGCAACCCCATCCCTACCTGTACTACACCGTCACGGGGAGGCGGATCGCGCTCCGCCGCAAACCGGACCGGGAGAACGTGGAATCCACCGCCGCCTCGAGCTTCGCGGACTTGGCGGGAGAACTGGTGAGGCTCCCGGACTTCGCAGGCCACCGCTACTCCTGGGGCGACGAACGCCTCCTGGGCTGCAAGGAGGGAAGGGTCAACGCCGGTGCGTCGTGGCAGTGGATCGCGATGGCCACCTCGCACCACATCAGCCACATCTCCCGAGAAGCGGCCTGACACCAGGCGTCGAACGCCCTGTTCAGCGGCCGACCTGTCCCCCAGGCGTCACGGCAGCGCGAGCAGGCGGTCCAGCAGTGCGGCCTGGGCTTTTACGATCTTGGTTCGCGCCACCTCCACGGTGAACCACTCGACCCGGTCGACCTCCGGGAACTCCTTGAGCTGCTCGGACTTCGGCGGCCACTCCAGTTCGAACGTGCCGGGCACCACGTCGGCCGGGTCGAGGTCGGCGTGCAGGGCCCAGGCCGTGATGACCTTGCCGCCGGACTGCTTGACCTCGCCCAGTTCCACCAGGTCGCCGTCGGGGACCGGCAGGCCGAGTTCTTCCCGGAACTCGCGGCGGGCGGCGGCCTCGGGGGTTTCGTCGTCCAGGTACTCGCCCTTCGGCACGGACCAGGCGTGCTCGTCCTTGCGGGCCCAGAAGGGGCCGCCCATGTGGCCCAGGAGGACCTCGGTCGTGTCGTCCGCCCCGCGGTACAACAGGATTCCCGCACTGCGCTTTCCCGGCATGACCCGATTGTGCCAAGCGGGCCACGTTGACAACGCGCGGGCGGGATTGCCATGCTGGAAGGGAGTCGAGAGGCGCTGCGACGGGCACGGCCCGCCACGCTCGGCTCACGACTCCAACCCCCAAGGGCGCCTCCTGACACAGGAGGCTGGTGGGTTTTGAGTTCCAAGTTGCAGAAGGTCAACGGGATCGAGTTCGCGGTCGCGGACCTGTCGCTGGCGGAGTCCGGTCGGCACCAGATGCGGCTCGCCGAGCAGGAGATGCCCGGTCTGATGGCCACCCGGCGCGAGTTCGCCGAGGCGCAGCCGCTCAAGGGCGCGCGGGTCGCCGGTTCGCTGCACATGACGGTGCAGACGGCCGTGCTGATCGAGACGCTGGTGGCGCTGGGCGCGGACGTGCGCTGGGTGTCGTGCAACGTGTTCTCCACGCAGGACGAGGCCGCGGCGGCCGTCGTGGTGGGCCCGGACGGGACCCCCGAGGAGCCGACCGGCACGCCGGTGTTCGCCTGGAAGGGTGAAACGCTGGAGGACTACTGGTGGTGCACCGACCAGCTCTTCCAGTTCGCGGACGGGCTCGGCCCGAACATGGTCGTCGACGACGGCGGCGACGCGACCATGCTGGTGCACAAGGGCGTCGAGTTCGAGGCGGCGGGCGCCGTGCCCGCGCCGACCGACGACGACGACGCGGACGAGTACAAGATCGTGCTGGCCACGCTGGCGCGGTCGCTGGCCGAGGACGCGGGCCGGTTCACCCGCATCGCGGCGGCGATCAAGGGCGTCACCGAGGAGACCACGAACGGCGTCAAGCGGCTCTACAAGCTGGCCGCCGACGGGACCCTGCTGTTCCCGGCGATCAACGTCAACGACTCGGTCACGAAGTCCAAGTTCGACAACAAGTACGGCATCCGGCACTCCCTTGTGGACGGTCTGAACCGCGGCACGGACGTGATGATCGCGGGCAAGCTGGCCGTGATCTGCGGGTACGGCGACGTCGGCAAGGGCGCGGCGGAGTCGTTGCGCGGCCAGGGCGCGCGGGTCGTCGTCACCGAGATCGACCCGATCTGCGCGCTCCAGGCGTCGATGGAGGGCCTCGACGTCGTGGCGCTGGAGGACGTGGTCGCGAAGGGCGACATCTTCATCACCACGACCGGCAACCTGGACATCATCATGGCCGCGGACATGGCGAGGATGAAGCACAACGCCATCGTCGGCAACGTCGGCCACTTCGACAACGAGATCGACATGGCCGGTCTGGCGAAGGTCCCCGGCATCAAGAAGGTCGAGATCAAGCCGCAGGTGCACGAGTGGCGGTTCCCGGACGGGCACTCGGTCATCGTGCTCTCCGAGGGCAGGCTGATGAACCTGGGCAACGCCACCGGCCACCCCAGCTTCGTCATGTCGAACTCGTTCACCAACCAGACCATGGCGCAGATCGAGCTGTTCACGAAGCAGGGCGAGTACGACCGGCAGGTCTACGTGCTGCCCAAGCACCTGGACGAGAAGGTCGCCCGCCTGCACCTCGACGCGCTCGGCGTGAAGCTGACGAAGCTCACGCCCAAGCAGGCCGAGTACATCGGCGTCGAGGTCGAGGGCCCGTTCAAGACGGACCAGTACCGCTACTAGCCCCCGGAACGGGCCGCGGTGGAACAGTCCTCCACCACGGCCCGTTCGGCGTGCGCCCGGTGGTCGACCAAGCGCTAGAACTCCGCCCGTACGCCGAGCAGTCGGACGGGGCGGGTGAGGTCGAAGCGGTTCGTGACGTCCAGTGCGGCGCGTTCGATGTCGGTGGTCGACCTGGTCGGGTTCGGCAGGGTGGTGCTGCGGGTCGCGGTGTGGAACGGGGCGAATCTGATCTTCACCGCTACCCGAAGCACGGGTCTTCCCTCGGCGGCCACGTCTTCCGCCACCCGTGCCGCCAGGGCGGTGATCTCGCGGTCTATCCGCGCCCTGTCGGTCAGGTCCTGCTGGAACGTGGTCTCGCGGCTGCGCGACTTCGCCACGTGCGGGGTCGCGGTGACCTCGGTGGCCGACGCGCCGAGCGCGAGCTGCCTGAGGTGCGGACCGGTGGCGGGGCCGAAGCGTGCGGCCAGGTCGGTGTCGTCGGCCGCGGCGAGCAGGCGGACCGTGGTGACGCCGAGTTCGGCCAGCTTCGCCGACGTCCGCGGGCCTATCCCCCACAGCGCCCCGGTCGGCAGGTCCGCCATCACCTCGACCCAGTTGTCCCGCGTGAGCCGGAAGATCCCCGCGGGCTTGGCGAAACCGGTGGCCAGCTTGGCGCGCAACCGGTTGTCGCCGATGCCGATCGAGCACACCAGCCCCGTCACGTCCTGCACCGCGCGCCGGACGTCCACGGCGAGCGCGTGCGGGTCGTCCGTGTGCGCCCCGAGGAAACCCTCGTCCCAGCCCAGTACCTCGACGACCACGGCGAACGTCCGCAGCACCGCGAACACCTCGGCGGACGCCCGGTCGTACGCGGGTGGGTCGGTCGGCAGGAACACGGCGTCCGGGCAGCGCTTCTTCGCGAGCCGCAACGGCATCCCGGAGTGGACGCCGAACGCGCGCGCCGCGTAGGACGCCGTCGCCACGACCGCCCGCCGCGCCGGATCGCCCGTGCCGCCGACCACCACGGGCTTCCCTCGCAGCTCCGGCCTCCGCGCGACCTCGACCGCGGCGATGAACTCGTCGAGGTCGACGTGCAGCACCCAGTACGGCTCGGGCATGTCGGCCAGTATGCGGTCACCTGGGCGAACGCACCCGGCGACGACCGGGGTCAGTCAGCCAGCACCTGTTCGCGCAGGATGTCGGCGTGCCCGCAGTGGTGGGCCAGTTCCCGCAGGACTTGCAGGTACACCCAGCGGAGCGTGCGCGGGCCGGAGCGGTGGCCGGTCACGACCGCGTCCAGCGGCAGGTCCGCGACCGTCGTCCTGGCCGTGGCGCACGCTCGTCGGTGGGCCGCCACGACCGAGGCGACGGTGTCGTCGTCAGCGAGCCGGAAGGACTCGTCCGGGGTGCCCACCAGGCCGAGTTCCTGGCGGGGTGTGCCGCCGACGCACTCCTCGAACCACACCCGCTGCATCCACGTGACGTGCTTGAGCAGCCCCAACAGCGTCGTCGCCGACGGCACGAGCCCGCGGCGGGCCTGCTCCTCGGTGAGGGAGTCGAGGGTCGCCTCGACGGCACGGCGGTAGTCCTCGACGAACGCGTCGAGCTGGACGCGCTCGCCATCCAGCGGAACGTCGAACGGACCCACCCGCTGCTGCTCGGAACTCGTCACGGGGAACGATTATCACGCGCACCGCGCCTCGAGTCACGGGCATCACCGCCGTCACGGCTGCGGCGCGGCCGTTCCCGCCAGGGACTTCCCGGTCTCCAGCAGCGTCTTGATGTCGCTGATGATGTACGACCAGCCGCCGCCCGCGCCGGGGATGTTGCCCGCGACCTGCTCCGCCGCCATGGGCGCCCCGCCGACCTCGTGCGTCACGGTCAGCCGCACCGACCCGTACTCCTCGACGATCTCCCACGTGAGCGTGGTGAAGCCCTCCGCGGTCAGCTCCGGCGAGAAGTTCGCCCGCCACGTCTGCACGAGCTTGCGCGGCGGGTCGGATTCGAGGACTTCGCCGTCGATGATGACGTCGGGGGCGCCGTGCTCCTTCATGGCGTCGCTGGCGGTGACGCGGTAGGAGCCGCCGGGGCGCAGGTCGTAGTGGCTAGGGCACTCGTAGCCGTACCTGTCGTTCCAGTCAGTGCTGGTGATCGCGTCCCACACCGCCTGCGGGGTCGCCTTGATCCACACCCTGTTCACCTGGACGGTGCTCGCGCTCATGTCGTGCCTCCAGCTCGGCCTTGAGGTCGGCGAGCGCCGAGACGCGGCGCTCGGTGTACTTGTCGATCCACCTGTCGTGGACGAGGCGGATCGGGACCGCGTTGAGGTGGTGCAGCTTCTCCCTGCCCGCCTTGCGGGTGACGACGAGCCCGGCTTCCTCCAGCACCCTCAGGTGCTTCATGACGCCGAAGCGGGTCATCTCCACCTCCGCTTCCAGCTCGGTGAGCGTGCGGCCGTCGCGCTCGAAGAGCAGGTCGAGGAGGAACCGGCGGGTGGGGTCGGCCAGCGCCTTGAACACGCGGTCGTCGTCGGTCACCCCGGAAGGATAGGTGACCATTTGGTCACATGTAAAGCCCGAGAAAAGGGGGCCGCCCGGCAGGACGACCCCCTTCGACGTCAGCCCCAGATCGAGGCGACCCACTCCGGGTGGTCGATGAACGGGTTCCGGTTGTGCTGGAACGTGTCGTAGATGACCTGGTTGCGGCGCTTCTCGAACGTGCTGGGCGGGTCCTGGGTGTTCCACTGCTTCAGCACGGACAGCTTGCCGATGTACGGGTTGCTGCCGTTGCCGACGCTGTTGTTGACCTCCAGGTTCGGGAAGCCGTCGGCACCCTCGTACCGGATGGCCATGTAGAAGATCATCCGGGCCACGTCGCCCTTGTCGGCGTTGCGCGGCTCCCACGAGTCGGCGTCGGTGTAGTTGCCCGGCGCCTCGGTCGACTGGGTGCCGCCGAGGTCGAAGTCCTTGTTGCCGCGGTTTGAGTTCACCGTCACGTCGGTCGGCCGCAGGTGGTGGACGT
Source organism: Umezawaea endophytica (assembly GCF_025061645.1). Taxonomy (GTDB): domain Bacteria; phylum Actinomycetota; class Actinomycetes; order Mycobacteriales; family Pseudonocardiaceae; genus Umezawaea; species Umezawaea endophytica. The sequence goes on from NZ_JANYMP010000006.1 coordinate 33,903, forward strand.
CCGTGCCGGGGCCGGTCGCGGTGCCGAAGTCGCCGTGCGACTTGGCCCAGACGTGCTCGCGGTTCCAGTCGTCCGGGTTGCCGCCGTTGAGGCTCTTGGCCCGTGACGTGCCGGAGTACAGCAGGATCACGTTGTTGGAGTTGGCGGGGTCCTGGTCGGTCAGCTTCAGCGCGTCCCAGACCTGGTCGTAGGTGAGCTTCGTCTGCGGCGTGATGATCTGGTTCAACGACGTGCGCAGCGCCGTGCCGGACTTGCCGATCGCGTTCTTGTAGTACGTGCCGTCGTAGTCGCCGGGCGTGCCCGTCGGCGGGGTGGTGGTCGTCGTGGTCGTCGGCGGGGTCGTGCCGCCGCCCGCGAGCGCGAACGCCGTCGGCGCCGTGAGGCCCGCGTGCGAGAAGTACGCGCCGAGCGGGCCGGTGACGTCGATCCGCTCGCCCAGCAGGCTCGGGTTGGTCTTCAGACCCCACGCGGCCCGGAAGGACGCCGTGATCTGGACGTAGACCATCTTCGACGTGCTGGTCTCACCCGCCGTGTCGGCGAGGGCCAGCGCGTAGTCGGTCGGGAAGTTCGAGCGGACGACCGTGGTGGTCGCGGTGGGCTGGCCGACCACGTAGCCGCGGACCGTCGCGGAGGCGCCGGTCTGCTGGGCGATGGCCTGGGCGACGGTGAGCGGTGTGGCCGCTGTGGCGGGCGCTGCCTGCACGGCGACGGCGACGACCGCCGCCACGACGAGCAGGCCCACCGCGTTCCACCCGGTGGCACGGGATTTCAGCACTGTGGTGTCCTCTCCCGAGGGCGTGCGCTTCCCGTGGGCAGGGATCCACGGGATAACGCGGTGTGATCAAACATCACACGATGGGATGAAGACTGCCACGACAATCGCCACTGGCGGATGAACGATACGGAGCAATCCGATGTCGGAGTGGCTCAGTCCAGGTGGCGGATGCCCGGCCACAGGGAAGCCCAGGACTCGCCGAGACCGGTGCACACCCAGACCCGGCCGCCCTGCTCCTTGTTGCGGACGCCGTGGGCGTTGTCCGTCGTCGCCACCTGCCGGACTCCACCGCGGCAGGCGCGCACGGCCCAGGCGGGCGGCTCGGTCCTCTTCGCCGGTCCCACGATCACCACGGTGGTCGCCGTCTCCGGCGGCGGCCCCCAGTCCGCGTAGCCCCGGTACCCGCTGTACACGGCGGGCAGACCGCCGTCGGTCGCGTACCGCTCCAGCGCGGCCGCCTCGCCGAAGTTCTCGGTCAGCACCACCGCGTGCTCACGTTCGGCAGCGGGCAGCGCCCGGTAGACGCCGGTGACGGTGTCGGTCAGCTCCGGCCAGCCGAACTGCTCGGACGTGAGCCCGTTGAGCTGCACGACCGGAATGGTCGACAGCTTGTCCAGCGGCACGAGCGGCAGCGCCAGCGGTGCGACGAACGCCGCCGACGCGCCCAGCAGCACCCCGGCGGTGACACGACGGCCCGTCGCGCCGCGGTCGAGCCAGCCGTCCACCACCAGGCCGCCCGCGGCCAGCAGCGCCGAGTAGGCGCCGAACAGGTAGAGCGCCGACCCGCCCGCGGCGATGAAGGCCGCCGCCAGCAGCAGGTAGGCGACCCCGAGGAAGCGGAACGCGGGCGTGCGCACGAGCCGGACCAGGCCCGCGATCCACAGCGGCGCGAGGAACGGGCTGACGTACACCAGTTGCAGCGGTACGAACGAAAGCCGGGCGCCATTGCCGCCGCGTTCGCTGAGGAGGTTCGCCATCGCGATCTGCGGCCACCCGTTCTGGGCCTGCCACCACAGGTTCGGCGCCCACAGCGCGAGCGCCAGCACCACGCCGCCGAGGAACCACGGGCTGCGCAGCAGTCCGCGCGGTCCGACGACCGCGAGGCCCACGACGAGCGCCACCGCGACCGCCGCGATCTGGTACTTGTTCAGCAGTCCCAACCCCAGCACCGCACCCGCCACCAGCAGGAGCCGCTGGTCGCCGGTGCGCAGGACGCGGACCACCAGCCACACCAGCGCGGCGGACAGGCAGATGTCGATCGTGGTGGTGTGCAGCATGTGGCCGGGCACGAGCACCAACCCGGACACCGCCGCGGCCGACGCGGCGATGAGCTGCGCGCGCGGCCGTCCGCCCATCTCACGGGTGGTCAACGACACGAACAGCACCGTCAGCCCCGCCGCGACGGCCGCCGGAACCCTCAGCACCACCAGCGAATCCGGCGCGATCAGGTCCATCAGCCGCGCCAGGAGCGGTGTCAGCGGCGGCTGGTCCGGATACCCCCAGGCGAGGTGGCGGCCCGCGGCCAGGAAGTACAGCTCGTCACCGTGGTAGCCGTACCCACCCGCGAGGGCGACCAGCGCGACGACCACCACCCCCGCCACCCCGTACGACAACCGCGACCGCGCAGGCGCGTCGACAACCGTGTCCATGCTCCGTGTCCCCCCTGTTGCGAAGACCCAAAGCTAGGAGTGCCAGTGGTTTTCCACGATGGGGCCGACACCAGTGCCCGTGGTGGGGCCAGCACCCCGGCGGAGTGGGAGGATCGGGGTCGTGGATGACGAACGCGGGGACCCGGCCTGCTGGCTGGACGCCGTCTGCCCTGAGTGCGGGCGGATCAGGGAACGTCCGGCGTCGGTGGCGTGCGAGCACTGCGGCCACGTGGACGGTCTGGTCGCCGCTCCGGCGACCACGTCCGTCCGCGACCGCGACCCCGACGGCAGGGCCCGCAACGCCCGTCCGCGCGACGGCCTCGGCAGGCCGCTGCCCTACGGGGTGCCGGGTGTCGAGCGGCAGCCGGAAGGCGTGCCGCGCACCCCGGCCGAGTCGCTGGTGGAGGCGCAGCGCCTGCTGGACGCCGGGATGCCGTTCCACGCGCACGAGGTGCTGGAGGACGCGTGGAAGACATCCGACGCCCCCGAGCGGGAGCTGTGGCGCGGGCTGGCGCAGCTCGCGGTCGGGCTCACGCACGCGGCGCGGGGCAACACGACGGGCGGCGCCGCGTTGTTGCGACGGGGCGCGAAGAACGTCGCGGAGTACCGGTCGGGGCCGCCGCACGGCATCGACGTCGCAGGCCTGCACGAATGGGCGGAGGCGTTGGCGACGACGTTGGACGGCACCACGGGGGAGATCGACCTGCCCCGGAACACCCCGCGCCTGGTAACGCGGTAGAACCACCGGGAAAACCGCTCCCGGACGCCGGACTCCCGCCGTGAACAGCACTGATGCCGATTAGTCGATTACCGGAATTCCACGCGGCTTGGCCAGGGGTTGAGGATTCACGATCCGGGCCCGGAGGTCGCGAAGAGGAATCGGAAAAGCCGATTTCCCGAGGTCGTGACCAGCGGAGCCGCGAAACTGCGGGACGGCCGCTGGACCTAGGACGGTGTCAGCGGGTGGGGCCAGAAGGTGGCGTTGGCCTGGACGACCCAGCCATCGGTGTCATGGCGTTCTGCGGCCGGGGCCCTCCACCAGCCCGAACAGCCGTTCGTGCAGGGATGGCGGCGTTCTCTCAGCACGAACCCCGTCGGACCGGGCTCTGGTTGGAGCCACACCATCTCGCCCGCTCCACCGCACAGGTCGCAGGGGCGCTGGGACCTGGCCGATTCCGCCGCAGGTTCCACAGATGCTCCTGTCCATGGCGATTCCGGAGCCATGGCAACTCGGGCATTCGCTCATTCGTCAATCGGATCACACCCACCGTTCGTTGTGACCCGGTGGGCCCCGGTGATCACCCGAAGGTAGTGCGGTAGAAGAGTATTGCACCGCTTTGGGATCGTTTTGAACCGAATCGCGGCGAGTCGGGAGTTTTCGTCCACGAGTTGGGCCATTCGGTTGACGTTCACCACCCCATCGGGTTCCTTTCCGCAAATGTGCGGGTCGCATTAAAACAGTGTTTTCCGCCATGGTCTAGTGAGAGCGCTCTCAATAACCGGCGCCTCCTTGCCGGCTCACGGAGACCTGGCCCTCCAGGCCTCGAAGTTGGGCCGAATGCCCGCTTGGGGGCTTCCGCAGCCGGGTAGTGACGTGGCAGGAGTTCAGGTCACACAAGGAGGCACCAATGCTCGCCATCATCGCCGCGGTCTTCTTCGGGCTGGCGTTGCTGCTCGACCTCGCCGACGCGTCCATCGGATCGGTCATCACCGGCGGCACGCTGCTCACCGCGGGCCTGCTGTGCGTCGCCCTGCACCTGGCCGGTGTGGGCGCGGGCGTCAAGCGGCCCGCGTTCCGCCGTCGGCGCTGACGTGCACCATGTCCGCATGAGCGCACTGGAGTTCGACGAGCGGACGTCCCGCCGCGTCGAGTCGACGTACCTGACGGCGGACGTGGTGCGGCAGAGGCAGGTCGTGCGGGGAACCCTGGCGCTGCGGCCGGGCGAGCGGGTGCTCGACCTCGGCAGCGGGCCGGGGTTCCTCGCCGTCGAGATGGCCGGGGAGGTGGGCGCCGACGGCGTCGTGTGCGGGATCGACCCGGCGGCGTCCATGCTGGCCATGGCCGAGCGGCGGTCGGGCGGGGCGGTGGAGTTCCGGCAGGCCGGGGCCGACCGGATCCCCTACCCCGACGGCGGTTTCGACGCCGTGGTGTCCACCCAGGTGTTCGAGTACCTGGAGGACGTGCCGGGCGCGCTGGCCGAGGTGCGGCGGGTGCTGCGCCCCGGCGGTCGGCTGCTGGTGATGGACACCGACTGGGACTCGATCGTCTGGCGGTCGCCGGACGACGCGCTGACCGAACGGGTGCTGCGCGCGTTCGAGCAGCACCTCGCCGACCCGAGGCTGCCGCGCAAGCTGCCCGCCGCGCTGACCGCCGCCGGGTTCCGCGACGTGCGGACGAGCGTGCTGCCGGTGCTGAACGTCGGCTACGCGCCGGACACGTTCAGCGAGGGTCTGCTCGCGCTGGTCGCGACGTTCGTGGTGGGGCGCGACGGGATCACCGCGGCGGAGGCCGAGGCCTGGGCCGACGGCCAGCGGGCGCTCGGGTCCGACTACTTCTTCAGCCTCAACCGCTACCTGTTCCTGGCGACCGGCTAGCGGGGGCGGCACTCGTCCCCCGTGGAATCCGGTGGCCACAGCGGCCTCGGGCCACTACGTTGCCGCAGGTGCCCCACGGTCTATTCCACCAGCTCGAGTCCTTCTACGACGCCATCCCCCGCATCGACGCGCGGGCGGAGCAGCACGGCGCGCTGACGCTGTTCGTCCGGGACGGTGAGGGTTTCCCGTACTACGCGCGGCCTTCCGTCGACGGCGGGGAGCCGACGGCGGTCGACGTGCGCCTGGTGCGGGACCGGCAGCGGGAGCTGGGGGTCGCGGAGGCGTTCGAGTGGGTGCACGAGACCACCCCCGGACTGCTCGCCGTGCTGGAGCACCTCGGGTTCGCCGTGCTGCGCGCGCCGCTGATGGTGCTCGACAAGCCGCTGGTGGCGCCGGAGGTCGACGCCGCGTTGCGCGTGCTCGACCCGGACGCCGCCGGGTTCCTGGAGGACGTGGCGGTGGTGCAGACCGTGGCACAGCTCTCGTTCTCCACCCCCGGCACGCACAAGGGCGACACCGGGCCGAAGGACCGGGACACGCTGCTGCCGACCGTGATCCCCGTGCACGTGCCGAAGTTCCGGTACGCGCTCGCCGAGGACGCGACCGACGGCGCGGTAGCGGCGGGCATGACGCAGACGGCCGGGGCGGTGGCCGAGGTGGTCGGCGTCGGCACGCTGCCGTTCGCCAGGCGGCGCGGCCTCGGCGCGGCGATCACGGCGGTCCTGGCGCGGGACGCGCTGGACCGCGGGGCCGAGCGGGTGTTCCTGTCGGCGGGCAGCGAGGACATCGCGCGGGTGTACGAGCGGGTCGGGTTCCGCCGGATCGGCACGGCCTGCGTCGCCGAGGCGGAAGCCGGGAACGCGGGCCCCGTGAACGCGGAAGCCGGGAACGGCGCCGCCTGACCGGGCGGGTCACCCCCGCGACGGGCACTTTTCCGGGCGCTTCGCGGGAATGTTCGCGCCCACGGCATTAAGCTGCCCGCGTGATCAGGGTGCTGAAGGACTTCTCCACCGGTGTCGGGCTGCTCGCGAAGGGCTTCGGCCTGGTGTTCCGGTCGCCGAAGCTGCTGCTGATCGGCGCGATCCCGGCGGTGATCAGCTCGGCGCTGCTGATCGGCAGCCTGGTGCTGCTGGCGACGAACATCAACGGCATCGCCGAGTGGGCCACGCCGTTCGCCGACGACTGGAGCGAGACCGTCCGCACGGTGACCCGCGTCGCGGCGGGGATCTCGATGCTCGGCGCGTTCCTGGCGGTCAGCATGCTCGCGTTCACCGCGATCACGATCGTCATCGGCGGCCCGTTCTACGAGCACATCGCCGAGACGATCGAGGACACCGAGCTGGGCGGTGTGCCGGACGCCGAGCAGGTGCCGTGGTGGCGGTCCGCGCTCAACGGCGTCCGCGACGCGGTGCTGCTGATCGGGCTCGCGATCCTGTTCGCCGTCCCCCTGTTCGCGGCCGGGTTCATCCCCGTGGTCGGGCAGACGGTCGTGCCGGTGATCGCCGTCTGCGTCAACGGGTGGCTGCTCGGGATCGAGCTGACCGGCATCCCGTTCACCCGGCGCGGCAAGACGTTGAAGGAGCGCCGCGCGATGCTGCGGACCAAGCGCGCGACCGCGCTGGGCTTCGCCGTGCCGTCGTACCTGCTGTGCCTGATCCCGTTGGCGGCCATCGTGGTCATGCCCGCGGCGATGGCGGGCGGCACGGTCCTCGCGCACCGCCTCATCACCGGCCAACCCGGCCGCGTCCCCGCCTACCAGCCCTACCGGAACGGCACCCAGGCGAGCTGAGCGGCCCGGTCGGCGCTGGTGGCCATCAGCCCGGCGTCCGACACGGTCCACAGGTCGTCGCCGATGACGAGCGAGCGGCGCACCACGCCCGTGGGGTGCTTGACGGTGCCGAGGTCGCTGAACCCGTTGTCGGACAAGCGGAGCATGAGCGACCCGCCGCCGTCAACGCCGGCCCGGTCGGCCAGCGGCAGCACGAGCAGGCCGGTGGGCGACCAGTACAGGAACGCGTGCGCGTCGTACTCGACCTCGCTGCTCGCGCCGGGGAGGTGGTACTGCGCGAGGCGCACCGGCTTGGCCGGTTCGCTCACGTCGAACAGCGACACCTGCGTCCCGGTGACCCGGCCGCGGTCGGTCGCGTCCTGGCCGACGCCGATCAGCCTGCCGTCACCGGCCGGGTGCAGGTACGCGGAATAGCCGTTGATCTTCAGCTCGCCCACCACCTGCGGCTTCGCCGGGTCGGCGAGGTCGAGCGTGTAGAGCGGGTCGGTCTGCCGGAACGTGACCACGTAGCCGACGTCACCGAGGAACCGGACGCTGTAGATCCGTTCCCCCACACCGAGTCCGTCGACCTGGCCGGTCCGCACGAGGGTGTCGCCCTCGCGCCGGAGCACCGTGACGGAGCTCTGCGACTTGGCCCGCCCGGACGATGTCGTGGTCGCGACCCGCAGGTGCCCCGCGTGCTCGGAGAACGAGTACTGGTTGAGCGGGATCCCGTTCACCACGCCCGAGGCGACGTGCTTCGGCGGACCGGGCTGGGAGATGTCGAACTGGTGGATCGCGGTCGACGGGTTCGGCGCGACCTTCCCCCTGGCCTGGAAGACCTGCCGCTGGTCGGCGACGTAGAGGTTCTTCTCCGACCCGTAGACGGTGTCGCCCGACGCGACGATCGACACCGGGTCGCCGGTGCCCAGCGCTGCGGCGAGGTCGAACGTGAGCACGGTCAGCAGCGAGGAAGCCGTTGGCTGGCGCGGGAAGCTGACCCTCGAGCAGTCGACCAGCGTGCCGTCGGCGCGGGAGGTCGGGGTGGTCAGCTCGTAGCGCGGCAGCCACGCGGAGACCGGCGCGTCCTGGAGGATCCGCTCGTTCTCCCGCAGGGCCTGCGCGGTCGTGCGGACGCCGTCCGGGTAGACGTAGTTCAGCCGGGGCCACGAGCTGACGACGACCCGCGCCACACCGCCGATCTGCCGAGCGTCGACGTAGGCGCCGTCGACCGACAGCGTGCCGATCTCCTTCGGCGCGCCGGACAGGTCGACCAGCACCAGGCTCGCACCGCCGGTGGGCGCGAACTCGTTGGGCGCCAACGGCTTCTCCAGCACCGCGAGTGACGTGGTGACGACGAGGGCGCGGTCACCGCTGAGCAGGAGCTGGGAGATCGCCGCACCGGGCAGTTCGAGCGAACCCGTGACGGCGCGGGACGCCACGTCCACGACCCGCAGGGTTCCGTCGACGACGGTGATGATCCGCTTGCCGTCGGTCTTCACCAGGTCGGGCTCGTCGACGCCCGCTTCCTGGGCGTTCGTGGTCGAGTGGTCCGGCGTGTCCGCCTGCGGTGGCGCGGCGGGAGCCGCCTTCTGCCGCGAGTCGGCGGCCACCCCGGCTTCGGAGTTCATCACCACGCCGCCCTCGTCGGTGGCGTACGCGCCTCTGCCGTACTCGGTGAGGTGCGGTCGTTCAGCCGCTCTGAACTGCGACAGCACCTCGTCGCACGAGTCGTAGGCCACCAGTTCGACCGGACCGGACGCGGTGGCGACCGGCGGCACCAGGACCGATCCCCTGTCCAGCACCGCGGGCGCGGACGCCGCGCACACCCCGACGACGACGATCCCCGCCAACACCATTCCCGAGCGCTTCATGGCAGGAGGACGGTGGTGGGGGCGGATCGCGTTGCAAGGGAAGCGGAATTGCCGGGAGACCCGGAGGTCCCCCGGCACTTCCCTTGCCGGAACTAGGAGTTGATCTGCTGCGTGATCAGCGTCGCGAAGTTCGAGACCCTGGTGTAGACGCCGGGGTACCCGGCGGCCGCGCAGCCCTCGCCCCACGAGGTGATGCCGATCAGCTTGCCGCCCGCGACGAGCGGGCCGCCCGAGTCGCCCTGGCAGGTGTCGGTGCCGCCCTGGGTGTAGCCCGCGCAGACCATGTGCGCCGACTTGAAGTCCGAGCCGTACGCCGAGGAGCAGGTCGCGTTGCTGGTCAGCGGCACGGTGGCTTTGAGCAGGTAGCGCGACGCCGAACCACCGGAGGACGTGGTGCCCCAGCCGAGGATCGTGCTGGACGTGCCCGCCGCGTACAGCGCGGTGTCGGACGACGTGGCGATCGGGAGCCTGGCCTGGGTCAGGTTGCGGTCCAGGGTCAGCACCGAGACGTCGTTGCCCTGGGTCGCGTCCCGGTAGCTCGGGTGGATCCAGATCTTCGTGACGCGCGCGACGACGCCCGCGGTGGACTGCTTGTCGTCGCGGCCGGCCACGACGCGGACCACGGAGGGCGAGTCGCCGACCGTGCAGTGCGCGGCCGTGACGACCTTGTTGGCGGCGACCAGCGTGCCGCCGCAGTACTGCGAGCCGCCGCTGGTGGCCAGGTAGACCACCCACGGGTAGGTGCTGGTGCTGGCACGGGTGCCGCCCACGATCTGGGCACCGACCTCACCGTCGGTGGTCGGGGGTGCCGGAGCTGCCGCGGCCACGCTGAAACCCGCCAGTGGGAGCAGAATCGCCACCACGAGCGCGCCCAGCCAGGACCGAAGGCGGTGCAGGGTTGCCGCCATGATCATCTCCTTGGGTTGTGACCCCGTTTCCGGGGTGCACACAGAGCAACAGACCGACTACTGCCGCCACAAGCTCCACTAGACGTAGGCCATTCGGCAGCGTCGACGGCGACGTGATTGACTCGCCGGCAGACCTGTTCCCGTTCGAGGAGGACCCGCATGGCCACGCAGAAGCCCGAAGTCGACCTGGTCGAGGGCCCGCCGCCCGCCGACCTGGTCATCAACGACCTCACGGTCGGCGACGGGCCCGAGGCCACGCCGGGCCAGGCCGTCACCGTGCACTACGTCGGCGTCTCGTACGCCACCGGCGAGGAGTTCGACTCCTCCTGGAGCCGCAACGACCCGTTCCGGTTCCCGCTCGGTGGCGGCCGCGTCATCGCGGGCTGGGACAAGGGCGTCGCGGGCATGAAGGTCGGTGGCCGCCGCCAGCTCGTCATCCCGCCGCACCTCGCCTACGGCGACCGCGGCGCCGGTTCGGCCATCAAGCCGGGCGAGACGCTGATCTTCGTGGTGGACCTGCTCGCCGTGAGCTGACCGCCCCCGCTTCCCCGCAGCCCGTCCGCTCCCCGGAGCGGGCGGGCTGCGTCGTGCTCTGGTCCGTTCGGGGTATTTGATCCGTACCGGAACCAGCGCGTTCCACCGTGCGTCATTCTTTCCGGTGAAGTTGTTCGCCTGGGGGAAGGAATGGCGGTGCCTGACGACGTCGGCGGGTCCGAGCGGATGCTCGCGCAGTGGGAGACCAGCATCCGGGAGAAGGCCGAGCGCTACCAGGACATGGCCGAGCGCGTGCAGGGCCTGTCGATCACCGAGACCTCCAGGGACGGCACGATCAGGCTGACGATCGGGTCGAACGGCATCCTGTCCTCTGTGGACATCGCGGAATCGGCGCGGGACAAGCGGATGTCCGAGGTCTCCGCCGAGATCATGCGGACGTTGCAGAAGGCCCAGTCGCGCATCCCCGAACTGCTCCAGCAGGCCATGGCCGAGACCATCGGCACGCAGGACGAGACCGCGAACGTGCTGTTCGCCGAGGCGCGCAAGAACTTCCCGCCCGCGCCCGCCGAGGACGTGCCGCCGCCGGTCAACCAGGAGCTGCGGTTCGGCATCGAGGACGACCAGCCGCCACGACCCGTTCCACCGCAGGCACCACCGGCACCGCGCCGTCCCCGCCGTCCGGACGACGACGAGGACTTCGACGGCGGCTCGTTCCTGTCCTGATCGCGTTGGGGGTTCTCATGGCCGACAAGTTCGAGGTCCTCGGTGAGGCCCTGGACGGGCACCGCAAGCAGCTCGACGACCTCTCCGAACGATTGCGCGGCGCGCTCGACGCCGCCCGCACGGTCAGCATGCCGACCGACGCGTACGGCATCCTGTGCCAGCCGTTCCGGATGATGCTCGACCCGGTCGAGCAGTGGGGCTTGGACGCGCTGAACGGTGCGGTGGAAGCGATGGACGCCACCGCGACCGGCGTCAACACCTCGGTCAAGCAGTACCGGCAGCAGGACGACGACATCGCCGACGTGTTCCGGAGCGGTGCCTGATGACGAACCCGCTCGTCGCGCAGGCCCCGCAGGAGGGCTCCGGGTTCAACCAGGGCACCGGCGACAACGGCTGGGCCACCGGGATCTCCATCGCCGAGTCGGCCATGGACACGTTCAACGGCTTCAAGGAGGGCAACTGGATCGAGGGCGGGCTGGGCGTCGTCGGCCTGGCCGCGGACGCCGCGTCGATGGCGATCGACCCGTTCGGGACGTTGATGTCATCGGCGGCGTCGTTCCTGATGGAGCACGTCCAGCCGTTGAAGGACATGCTCGACTGGCTGGCGGGCGACCCGCCCGTGATCGAGTCGTACTCCACGACGTGGAACAACGTCGCCACCGAGATGGGCAAGATCAGCCAGGACTACGCCGCCGCGCTGAAGTCCGGCACCGAGGGGTGGACCGGCGTCGCCGCGGACGCCTACCGGGCGGCCGCCGCGCAGCAGGGTGACGCGCTGGCCGGCGCGGCCAGCGCCGCCGGGTCCGTCGGCACTGTCGTCGGCGTCATGGGCATGGTCGTGGCGTTCGTGCGCGAGATGGTCCGCGACCTGATCGCCGACCTGGTGGCCAAGCTGATCGCGTGGGTGCTGGAAGCGGTGTTCTCGCTGGGTTTCGGGACGCCGGTGATCGTCGCGCAGGCGATCACCGCGATCGCGAAGTGGGCCGCGCGCATCGCGAAGCTCGTGCAGAAGCTGCTGGACACCATCAAGAAGGTCTCGCCGATGCTCAAGCGTCTGGTGGAGGTCTTCGAGAAGATCATGAAGGTGCTGGGGAAGCTCGCGGGCAAGGCGACCGGGCTGGACGTGCTCGGCACGAAGATCGACAATCCGGGGTTCGTGCGCCGGACTGGGCGGGACGGCGTGGACGGGCCGTCCGGTGGCCGTGGCGGCGGGTCGGACGGGTCGGACGGGTCGGACGGGTCGGGTCCCGACGGCGACGCACCCGGCTCCGGACCTGACAGCACGTCACCATCGAGGACCACAACGGAGCCCGGCTCTCCCGGCACGCCTGGTTCTCCTGGCTCTCCCGGCGGGGGTTCGCCTGGGGGCACGTCGTCCGGGGGCAACTCGCCGGACGGGACATCACCGGGCGGGAGTTCGCCCAGCGGTGGTTCGCCCAGTAGCTCTTCACCTGGGGGCAGCTCACCGGGTGGCAGCTCACCCGGTGGAAGTTCACCCAGCGGAAGTTCGCCCGGCGGAAGTTCGCCCGGCGGAAGTTCGCCCAGCGGGAACTCGCCCAGCAGCACTTCATCCGGCGGCACGTCGTCGTCTCCTGGTGGCCCTTCGCCTTCACCTGACGGGCCGTCGTCGTCGCCCGGTTCGCCGACCCCGCACAGCGGCAGCACGCCGTCGAGCCCCGCTCCGGGTGGCCGTGCTCCGGACGGTGGTCCTGGCCCTTCGCCGTCGGCTCACGGTCCCGACTCCACGCCGTCCGGCCACAGCCCGACCGGCCAGAGCACGACCCCGAGCAGCAGCCCGACACCCGCACCACCGCGCACGGACCAGACGCACTCGGCGAGCACGACCACGCCCGACGCGCCGTCCAGGCCCGACCAGCCGAACGCCGCTCCCCGTGACACCACCCCGTCATCCGCTCCCCCGCAGCAGGGACCGGCGGGCGGCGCACCCCACGGCGGCGGCTCGCCCGGCGGCGCACCGAGCGCGGGTGGTCCGCCCAGGACCGGTGGCGGCGGGTGGACCGGGACGTCCGGCCACCGCGGCGACACCGCGTCCGGCATCCCGCAGTCCCGCACACCCGACAGCACCCCACGACCACAACACGCAGGCCCACCACCGCAAGCACGACCACCCTTCGCCGGTCCCCCACAGGCGGGCCCACCGCACACCAGCCCTTCACACGCCGGCCCCTCACACACCAACCCTTCGCACGCCGGCCCCTCAAACGCCGGTCCCCCACAGTCGGGTCCACCGCACACCAGCCCCTCGCACGCTGGCCCCTCACACACGAGCCCCTCGAACGCCGGTCCCCCACAGGCCGGTCCCCCACACGCGGGCCCACCACCCGTCCGACATCCCCAGGCCGGACCTCCCCACGCCGGACCGCCGCACACCGGCCCCGTCCGCCCATCCCAGGCCGGACCGCCACACACCAGACCCACCCGCCCACCCCAGTCCGGCCCACCACACGCCGGACCCACCCGACCTCCCCAGGCCGGTCCACCCCACGCGGGCCCGCCCCAGACGAGGCCCCCACACCAGGGCCCGCCGCACCAGAACACCCCCCACCAGCCACAACCCCGCGGCCCGGTGGCCCAGCCGCACGCCCCGCACCACACCCCGGACACCCCACCGCGGCACCACGGCCCCGACGGCCCACCGCACCAGCCCGGCCCCGACGGCCCACCGCACCAGCCCGACCCGCGGCCGAACATCGACGAGGCGCACGCGCGGCACGGCGAAACCACCCCCGCCGGCGTCTCGCACCACCGCGGCGACTCCGACATGGGCGACCTGCCCAGCCGCGTCCCGAACGACCCGCGCTACTTCACCGCCGACGTGCACATCACCCCCGACGGCCGCGCCCGCATCGGCAACCACTCCTACAGCCCCGAGGAGTACGGGGACCTGTTGCGCCGCAGCGGCTGGGACGGCAAGACCCCGATCCGGCTGATCGGCTGCGACGCGGGCAGCAACGACTTCGCCCGTCGCCTCGCGGCCCACACCGACGCCCCCGTGCTGGCCCCCACGAAACCGGCGTGGACCGACAGCCAGGGCCGCGTCTACACCTCCGACGCCGAGGTGGACGCCCACGGCAACCGCCAGCCGAAGATCCCGCCGAACGGCGAGTGGGAAACCCACCACCCGGACGGCACCAGGGCCAAGGCGAGCGAGGACGGCTTCGTCCCCGGCACGCACGACAAGGACAAGGACGGGCTCGACCCGAGCAGCGCCAGGGACCGCGCCGCCACCGACCCGGACGAGGCGCGCGCGGCCAGGGACCGGGCGGTCGAGCGCGCCAACACGGACAACGACTTCTTCAAGAAGCACTACCGGGAAGACGGCCACCGCCTGAGCGCCGATCGCATGGTCGACGGGCACCCGCTGCCGAAGATCAGCAGGGACCCCGACACCGGCAAGTGGCGGGCCACCGAGGACGCACCGCCTCCCATGCCGAAGAAGGACAAGCCCACTCCCGACGGCAAACCGGACGGCAGCGCGGACACCCTGCCCGAGAAGAACCGCGAGACCATCGACAAGGCCGTCGAACGCCGCACCAAGGCCATCGAGGAGGACGTCAAGGCCGAGAAGCCCTTGGGGAAGGCCAAGACGGAGCTGGAGGATGCCAAGAAGGAGGTCGAGGCCGCCCAGCAGCGGCTGGCCACCGAGGACAGCCCCGAGGCCAGGAAGGCGCACGAGGACGCGAAGTCCAAAGAGGACGCCGCGCAGCGGGAGTACGACGAGCAGAAGGAAAGCCACCGGGCCCCGCACCACGAGATGGGCAAGGCGGGCGAGGACCTCGGCGACAAGGCAGCCGAACTCCACGCCATCCCGGAGCACTTCGAAGGCGCGCAACGCATCGACAACCGCGCGGACGGCAACAACCGCTTCGACCAGATCTGGCGCCGCGAGGACGGCGGCTTCGTCGTGGTCGAGGCGAAGGCCCCCACCGCCGAACTCGGCGCCCGCGACAGCCTGACCGGCCGCAAGGTCCAGCAAGGACGTCTGGACTACTTCGAGGCCATCCTGGCCGAGATGGACAAGAGGGGCGCGTTCGACGACGTCGAGGGTGATCTCGCCGACGAGCTGCGGGAAGCGCTCAAGGCGGGCAACGTGGACTACGTCATGGTCAAGGCCAAGGTCGACGCCGGTGGCGAGTACAACGGATACGCTCTGACCCACTTCGACCTGGACAAGGAGGCGCAGCCGGGTGGCTACCACGGTTGAGCGTCACGAGCCCGACATCCCCGTGTCCGACCGGGGTCTTGAGCGGCTCGGCAAGTCGTTGGACCGCGACATCGCCTCCGCGACCACCGACCCGGACGAACTCGGTGGCGCGCTCAGCACGGCGCTCATCCTGCTCGGCGCCAGGTGCGTGTCGGACCCCACCGCGAACAAGCTCGAGACCTGGGAGAGCGTCGTCGCGGCCATGCAGGTGTCCTCGGCGCTGTTCGCCACCGCGAACGCCGAGCCGGGTGCCGAGGTGGAGTGCCGGATCGCGGGTGAGGTCAGGACGCTGCCCGGTACGGGGCCGAACCGGCACACCGACGCGGGCAACTGGCTGACGGCGTTCTGGCTGGCCGTGGTGTGCCGTGACACCGCGCGCCTCGACCTGCTCGCCGCCACGCCGCTCGACCTGCTGCGGGCCTCGGGCGCCCAGTACGAGGCCTTCGTCTACGACTGGGTCGACGCGCTGCGGACCTACTGGTCGGAGGGTGACGGGCTCGCCGACAAGATCCAGGCCGCCATCGTGGGCAGTGATCCCGAGGTGGCGACGTCGGTGAGCCGGGACCTGCTCCTCAAGATCCTCTACCCGCCGCTCCCGGTGTTCTACCGCTTCGTGGGCGACGAGCACGACGAGTTCAACGCCGCCCTGCTCCAGGCCGTCGAACTCCACAAGGACTTCTTCACCTCGGGCGACGAGGACCGGTTCCGGGACCCCACCGGGTTCGTCGCGCTCGCCCCGCTGGCACTGGCCTGCCTGGCGCACGACGCGGAGTTCCCCGTCGAGGTCGAATCGGGTTACCTGCCGGAACACCTGGTCAAACGCTCCTGGCTGGGCGAGTTCCCGACGTGATCGGTGGCGGGGACGTCCGCCGCGGCGCGGCGAGAACGTGCCCCGTGGGCGGACCGCGGGTCAACCGGCCGACGCCGCCGGAAGCAGGCCGTTAAGATCGGCGCACCGGTGTTCCGGGGGGATTTCGAAGGGGTGCGCGACGGATGAGCCAGCCGAATACACCGCTGAGCGAGCAGGAGCAGCAGCAGCTCGTTCGGCAGATCGGGCGGGCGATGCTGCCCATGCTCCCGCAGGGGTGGCAGAAGGTGCGGGCCGAGTACCGGGCGGCCGGGCGGCACATCGAGGTCGACATGGCGGTGGCGGGCCCGGACGGGCAGTTGCAGCCGGTCCGACCTCCCATGGACGTGGTGACGTCGCTGGGCCAGTTGCGGGCGGGCATGCACTCGGCTGAACGGGGCACGTGGCTGACCGCGGTGTACGAGCTGGAAGCGCCCAGCGCTTTCACGGTGGACTTCAACTCCGAGGACGAGCCGGGGTGGCGCAACCCGCCGCCGCCGATCGGGTTGCAGGACGAGCTGCGGACGTTCCCGCGCGCCGACGTGCGGATCCCGAACTGGTGGCGGCACCGGATCGGGATGCCCCCGCTGGAAGCGCCGGTCGACACGCCGCCCGGTGGCGTCCCGGCGCCGCTGCGGACGGCGCGGGTGTACGACGGGAAGGCGCCGAACGGGCGGCCGTTCGTGAACCGGCCGCCGGTGGACCCGCGGATGCGGGAGCAGTTGACGGCGTTCCTGGAGGGCGCGCCGGTCGTGCTGGCGGCGCGGAACCTGGACCTCGACGAGTTCTCGGTCGGTGAGCAGGACGTCCCGCTGAACTTCCGCACGGACGGCACGTGGATCTGGGCGGGCGCGGTGCCGCACTACCTGCGCAAGTACGGGTTGCCGCCGGAGCCGGAGTTCGTCGCGCACATCGTGCGGCTGGGGTTCCAGCCGCCCGCCGTGGACGAGGCGACCAAGGAGGTCGCGGTCTCGCTGATCACCGGTCAGTGAGCCGCCGTCCGTCCACTGAGGACTGACCATCGCGGGCGCCGGTCACCCCGGCGCCGCGACGGGCCTCCACCGGGTCGTTCTCCCGTGTTGCCGTTTCCCGCGGCGGTGCCACGATTGGGAGAGCGATGATCCGATCGGGGAGGCCCGCGATGAGGGAAATGCTCGCCCGCCGCTGGTGGCTGTTCGCGCTGCGCGGTGGCTTCGCCATCCTGTTCGGCCTGCTGGCGCTGATCTGGCCGGGCCTCACGCTGGTGGCGCTGGTCGTCCTGTGGGGCGCGTACACGCTGGTCGACGGCGCCACGGAGCTGTACCTGGCCGTCACGCACAAGGACTTCGCGCACGGCGTGCTCGGCGCGTTGGGCGTGGTCGCGGGCCTGGTCGCGCTGTTCTGGCCGGGCATCACCGCGCTGGTGCTGCTCGTGGTGATCGCCGTGTGGGCGATCGTCGGCGGGGTCCTGGAGATCGTCACGGCGGTCCGGCTGCGCAAGGTGATCGAGCACGAGCGGTTCCTCGCGCTGAGCGGCCTGCTGTCCGTCGTGCTCGGGATCATCCTGCTGTCGACGCCGAGCACCGGCGCGCTCGCGCTGGTCGTCACGATCGGCGCGTTCGCGATCCTCTGGGGGATCGTGCTGGTGCTGCTCAGCCTCCGGCTGAAGAAGTCCGCAACGGCCTGAGCCGCAGGTCGAGCGGGTCGGGCCGAGTGAGGGCCACGGTGGCGAGCGCCGAGACGGCGACGACGAACGCGAGGTAGAACCACGAGTACAGCCCCGTGTCGCCGTTGGGGAACGTCACCAGCAGCAGCACGCAGGAGAAGAACACCACCGCCCGCAGCCCGGTCAACGTCCACGCCAACCCCGCCCCCAGCACCAGCGCCCAACTGAAGTACCACGGCAGGGTCGCGGGTGAGAGCAGCGCGACCGCGAGCATCGTCAACGCCGCGTGCCGGATCGCGTTCGGCCCACCGTCCTCCGCCGCGCGCCACTGCCGCCAGGCGATGTAGATCAACAACAGTGACCCGGCACCGCGCGCCACGGTCATGAAGACACCGGGCTCCACCGACACGAACGCGTTGACCACGGTGAAGGCGAAATCACCCACCGCACTGGGCAGCGACAACCAGTTCACGATCGTCGAGGACGAACTCAGTGCCGGTATCCACCCCAGGTCGACCTTCGCCACGACCGTGCAGACGGCGAACACCGCCACGAACACCGCGAGACCGTTGCCGATCGCCCGACCGATCCGGGCCCGCTGCGTGCCGTCGAGCCGCGCGGCCCACACCAGCACCAGGAACGGCAACGCGATCACCGCCGTGGCCTTGATCGCCACCGCCAACGTCACCAACGCGATCCCGATCACGTGCCGCCGGTCCAACACCAGCAACACCCCGGCCGCCATCAACCCGACCATCAGGATGTCGTTGTGCCCACCACCGATCAGGTGGACCAGCATCAACGGGTTCGCCCCCGCCAACCACAGCGCCACCGCCGACCGCCCACCCAGGTGACGCGCCAGCCCCGGCAGCGACCAGCACAACAGCGCCAACCCGGCCGCCAGCACGAACCGCATCAGCACCACACCGCCGATGACGCTGCCGCTCGTCACCGACACGATGGCCTTGGCGATCAGGATGAACAGCGGCCCGTACGGCGCGGGCGTGTTCTGCCACACCCAACTCACGTTGTCGCTCAACGGACTCGGCAACGCAGCCGGCCCCACCCGATACGGATCGAACCCGTGCAACGCCAACTGCCCCTGCGCCAAGTACGAGTACACGTCCTTCGAGAACAACGGCGGCGACAACAACAACGGCAACGTCCACGCCGCGATCGCGATCACCACCGCCGCACTGCCCACGTACCGGTTGCGCACCATCCGACCCAGCCGCACCCACGCCCAGATCACCAACCCCAGACCCGCGTACAGCACCGCCGTCGCCAGATCACGACCGTGCCCGTACCGGACCCAGCTCAACGACGTGTCGGTCAACAACGGGTCCGTCTTGAGCACCGCGCCCGCGCCGGCACCACCGAGCGCGATCAGCGAGACGCCGAGGACCCCGAGCAGGATCGTCCTGACCGGGATGCCGGTGGGCTCGGGCGGCGTGCTGACAGCAGCACGCGGCGCAAGGGGCACGGCGCTCGATCGGGGGAGGGACGGAGTTGAAGCCATCGCCGGTCATCGTCCCACACGGACCGCCCGCACCCCCGTGAGTCGGGGAAACGGGTCAGACGACCGCGGGTTTGGCCCGCCGGGCCAGCGCCAGCGCCACGACGACCGCGAGGCCGAACCAGACGTAGGCGTTGCCGATGACCTGCTGCCACCACGCCCAGTTCCGCTCGACGTCGTTGTCGTTGGGGAACAGCCAGTGCGGGCCGATCAGGAAGATGAGCACGCCCGGCACGGCGAACCACCAGAACTGGCGCACGTGGCGCAGGGCGGGCACGGCGAACAGCGTGAGCGCCGGGGCGATCCAGATCCAGTGGTGGCCCCACGACACCGGGGAGATCAGCAGGCCCGCGACCGCGACGACCAGGAACGCCGTCACGTCGTCGTTCGCGCGGCGGGCCTTCGCGGCGGCGACCACGGCCAGGACGACGACCACCAGGCTCAGCAGCACCCAGGCCGCGACCTGCGGCGTGCCGTCCAGGCCCAGCCGGGCCACCAGACCGCGCAGCGACTGGTTGGCGGTGTAGGTCAGCCTGCCGACGCGGCCGGGGTCGAGCAGCGCGTGGAACCAGAACTGCCGGGCGTCGGTCGGCATGATCGCGAAGCCCACCGCGCCGAACACCAGGAACGACACGAACGCCGTGACCGCGGGCCGCCACTGCTTCGCGGCGAGGAAGAACAGCACGAACACCGCGGGCGTCAGCTTGATCGCCGCCGCCAGGCCGATGAGCGCGCCGCGCGGGTACCGGGTGCGCGCGAGCAGGCAGTCCAGCAGCACGAGGACCGCCAGCAGCAGGTTGATCTGGCCGAACGACAGCGTCTCGCGCACCGGGTCGAAGACCGAGCTGACGACGGCGGCGCCCAGGCCGTAGCGGATGGCCAGCGGACCACGACCGCACACCCGGACCGCGGCGATCAGGCAGAGCGCCGTGAGCGCGGCGAGGTTCAGCAGCGCGATGGCGAAGATCGCCACCGGCAGCGGGACCGCGGCCAGCGGGCTGAACAGCACCACCGCGATCGGCGGGTAGGTGAACGGCAGGTCGGGGCCGCCCATCGCGGACCCGAAGTGGTCGATGTAGATCGGCAGGCCTTCGAGCCACGCGCCACCGCCGTTGCGGTACACGCGGAGGTCGAGCGACCAGTCGTGCGGCCGCAGCATCACGTAGACCAGCGTCCCGACCATCACCACGAGCCACGCCGCGACGACCGCGAGCGTCGGCTTGTCCGACCGGACCGAGTACCCGGCATCCGCCACCATCGAACAACCACCCCCGCACCGCCGAGCGCGCCGAGTGACGCGGACCGAATGGTAGCCGGCCCCCGATGAGGGCCAACTCACGACCTTCGGCTAGTGCCGGACCTCCCACGCTTACGTAGTGTGGTGAGTTGTGCGCGCACAGTGGAACATTCCGACCAATTTTCCCGATCGGGCGCACAAAGGCGCACGCGCGGGATACTCTGTGCGCATGAGTCCTGCGCTGGAGACGGTGCTGGCCAAGGCCGGCCTACAGGTCACGCCCTCCAAGTTCCTCTCGCTGGTCGAAGAGGCCGCCAAGCGGCTCGCACCTCCCCACCCGGAGCCCGCGAGCTACTTCACGCCGGACCAGCGCGACGTGCTGACCGAGGTGGGCCTGGACCTCGGTCCGCTCACCGCGGCGGACGCACAACCAAGAGCGCGCACGGTCGTCGCGCTGGCCGTGCTCCGCGACTCCGCCCTCACCGTCGCCGAGGCCGCCCACCAGTTGCAGGTCGACACCAGCCGCATCCGCCACCGCCTGGGCGTCGGCAGACTCGTCGGTTGGAAGGACAAGGGAAGCTGGCGCCTCCCCGCCTGGCAGTTCGCGGGCACCGGCGTCCTCCCCGGCCTGGAATCCGTGCTGGCCACGGTCGCTCAAGACCAGCCAGCACTGGTGGTGGCCGCCTTCATGACCACCGCCCAGGAAGACCTGCTGGTGGACGGCACCCCGACCACCCCGCGCGAATGGCTACTGGCAGGCGGCGACCCCCGCCGCGTGGCTGACCTGGCGGGCATGCTCGGCACCCCCGTCTAGCCCCACGTCCCCTAGCCACCAGGATCCGCATGTCACGGCTCCCCCAGCCGCCTGCTCCCGCCGTTCTCCAGGCGATACTGCGCCGAACGGAAGACGTCGTGGCAGTACACCGAGCAACCCGCCTGGTGCGCGTATTCACAGCAAAAGGGCAACACCCCCAACGCTGGAACACGTTCCGCTACACAGGCCCCCTGCCCCACGCCAGGTTCGACACACAACCCCCAACAGCAGACGGCACACCAGCAGTAGCGCAAGAACACGGCGTCCTGTACTTCGGCCTAACGGTACGAACCAGCGTCGCAGAAGTCTTCCAGGCAACCTCAGTAGTAGACAGACGAACAAGAAGCCCATTCCTGGTAGCACTAAGACCAAGAAGAACACTACGACTACTAGACCTAACCGGCCTATGGCCAACAAGAGTAGGCGCATCACAAGAACTAAGCAGCGGCCCAAAACACCTAACCCAGGCCTGGGCAAGAGCAATCCGCGCAGCCCACCCAGAACTAGACGGCCTCTGGTACCGCTCATCAATGGACTCAGGCGACCCAGCAGTATGCCTATGGGACCCACCAGGAGCAACCTGCCTACCAGCAGCACCAGACGTACTACTACCACTGGACCACCCAGGCCTAGACCTACCACTGGCCAGGGTGTGCGAAGAACTCAACTACACACTTCTAGGCTAACAATCAAACACGACCACAAAACAGCAGACGCCCCCCAAAAAAACCACCCCACCAAGCCGCGGCCCTAAAACCGTGGCCGATTTTACTTGGGGGATTCGACCCTTAAACTTTCGCCGGGCGGCAGCTTCACCCTCCGCCCTAAGTGCCCGGCGAAGGGTCGAATCTAGGGGCCCCAAGTCAAATCGGCCACACCACGCTGGAACGCGCACCCGCCGAGCCGATTGCGCCGGAACCCGCAGCCGCCCCCAAGAACGACCACAAGCTCAATTCTTCCTCCGCCGCACAGCGGCCGTACTCCTCCTCCGAGGCGCGGACAAGAACCGCGCATACCTCACCTCGGGCAACTCCTGCTCCCCCAGCTCATACCGGTGCACGACACCATCATGCCGCCACCCATGAGCCTCATAAAACTCCCGACTGGGCAAATTATCCTGAAAAACCCACAAAACAGCATACCGAAACCCATGCTCGATCAAATGCCGAACAGCAGCCTCATGCACCTCATGCCCAGCCCCGGTCCCCAAAAACCGAGGATCAGCATAAATAGCCGTCATCTCCCCGGTATTCAGATCAGGATGCGCGTCCCCGACCTCCCGCACGGCGTCAACCGCGCAGTAAGCCCCGATCACCCCATCCTCACCCACCGACACGAACACGGCCGACGGCTCCGGCAGGGCAAGGACACGCGTCCACCCAGGCAACCTGCTCTCGGGCAGCATCCGGTCCAGCACGGGGTCGGCGACGATGCCCCGGTACGCGTGCTGCCAGGCGGCCACGTTGATCCTGGCGATCTCCGTGGCGTCCTCCGGGCGCGCCGTCCGGACGGTCCACTGCATGGAGGCAGCGTGCCGCACTGACGCCGTTATCGCTAGCCATTGAGATATCCCGCCCACCACTCAGGACGGGAATCCCGCGGCGGACCGCTCACCCCAGGTGCCTGGACCACCACTCCAGCACCGCGTCGAAGCGCTGGTGGCGGTGCCGGGGCTTCCCGGAGCGGGTCAGCTCGTGGCCCTCGCCGGGGAAGACCAGCATCTCCGCGTCCACGCCGTTGCGCTTCAGCGCGACGAACATCCGCTGCGCCTGCTCGAGCGGGCAGCGCCAGTCGTGCTCCGAGTGCACGACGGCGAACGGCATCGAGATCTTCTCCGCGTACGTCAGCGGACTCATGGCGTGCTGCTTCGCCGGGTCCGCGCCGCAGTACGCGTCGACGAAGAACCAGCCGATGTCGGACGACCCGCCGAACGAGTCCCACGCGTTGACGGCCCGCTCGCTCCACCCGGCGCGGAAGCGCTCACCGTGGTGCGCGGCCAGCCAACTGGTCATGAACCCGCCGTACGAGCCGCCCATGACGCCCACCCGGTCGGCGTCGAGTTCCGGGCGCTCCAGCGCGGCGTCCAGTACCGCCAGGACGTCGTCCACGTCCACCGTGCCGAACGCGCCGACCACGGTCTGCCCGTGCTCCTGCCCGTACCCCGCCGACCCGCGCGGGTTCGGCAGGACGACGGCGTAACCCGCGCTCGCGTACACTTGGGCTTCGTCGAAGAACCCGTGACCGTGGTACATGAACGGTCCGCCGTGCACGGCGAGCAGGACCGGGTGCGGACCTTCGCCCTCCGGCAGCACCAGGAAGCCGTGCACCGGGTAGCCGTCGGGCGCGGTGCCGGTCAGCTCCACCGACGGGTGCACCCCGGCCTCCCGCACCGGCCCGGCGAAGTCGGTCAGCACACCGCTGCCGAGCAGCTCGACCTCGCCGGGGTTGTCCGAAGTGGACACCACGGCCGCGATCCGGTCGCCGTGCACGCCGAACGCCTTGACCTCGGCGTTCTCCCCGGTCAGGACCTCCAGGTCCGCCAGTACCGCACCGGACGCGTCCAACGGCACCCGACGCAGCTCGACGGCACCTCGGTTGCGCACCGCGACGACCACACCGGACTCGGTCGGGACCGCCGTGCCCGCCGCGCGCTCGCAGTCGACGGTCTCCACGTCCGTGAGCCTGCGCAGCCCCGCCGCCGAGTGCGCCCAGAGCCCCAGGTTCCGGGCCACCGAGTGGATGCCCGTGTACTCGCCGCCGTAGAAGTAGAGCGTGCCGTCCGGGCCGTGCACGGGGAGCACGGCGTTGCCCTCGGTGCGCACCAGCAGCTCGGGCTCGCCGCCGTCGGTCGACACGGAGAACAGGTCGCTGTGCAGGGTTTCGGGGGTGCCGAAGTCGCGGTCGGCGACGAACACGACGCGGGCGCCGTCCGGCGTCCAGGTGGGCTCGGCGACGGCGAACCGGCCGTCGGTCAGCTCGACCGGCTTCGCCTCGGGGTCGAGGGCGTCCAGGACGTGCAGCCGCGGTTCGCGGTCGCCGAGGAAGCCGATGTCGTCCACGCGGTAGTCGAGCCGGGTGATGCGGCGCGGCGCTTCGGCGTCCGGGGTCGGGGCGTCCTCGCCCTCGACGGCCGTCGTGCCGTAGCGGCCGGGCTCGGGGACGTGCGCGGTGAACGCGATCCGCCGCGAGTCCGGGGCCCAAACGGGCACGCCCGCGCCCAGCGGCAGGTCGGTGACGCGGCGCGGTTCGCCGCCGCCGGTGGGCAGCACGTGCACCTGCGGTGCAGCGGCCTTGCCGGTGCCGGAGCTGCGCAGGAACGCCACCCAGCGGCCGTCCGGTGAGACTCGGGGGGCGAAGTCGCGGTCGCCCCACGTCCAGCGGACGGGGTCGCCGCCGTCGAGCGGGACGCGGTGCAGGCCGCCCCGGTAGGCGTTCGCGGCCAGGTCAGGGCTCGTCACGGTGACCAGGAGCAGGTCGCCGTGCAGCGCGAGCGGGCCGGGCACGGACAGCAGTTTCAGGTCATCGGGGCGCACGATGGAGCACGTTACCGCACTATTCTTAGCAAGCCTCACGAGATTTATTGACGATCACACAGGATTGCGGTGCCATGACTCGGATCGTGTTCGCAGGTGGCAAGGTGTTCGACGGCTCCGGCGCGTCCGCGCAGGCCGGTGACGTGGTGGTCGAGGACGGCCGGATCGTGGAGGTCGGCACGGGTCTGGACGGCGACGAGGTCGTCGACGCGACCGGGTGCACGGTCCTGCCGGGCCTCTTCGACTGCCACACGCACTTCATGTTCGGCGACATCGACACGGTCAAGGCGCTGAACACCCCGTTCTCGCTGCCGTTCTACCAGGCCATCGGCAACATGCGCGCGACGCTGGAGTGCGGCATCACGTCGGTGCGCGACGCGCTGGGCGCGGACCTCGGCGTCGCCACGGCCGTGCGCACCGGGCTGGTCGCGGGCCCGCGGATGCAGATCGCGATCAGCATGGTGTCGCAGACCGGCGGTCACGGCGACGACTGGATGCCGTGCGGCGTCCACAACTCGGTGCTGCACCCCGGCATGCCGAACGGCGTCGGCGACGGCCCGGAGGAGCTGCGGCGGATCGTCCGCGAACTCGTGCGGGCGGGCGCGGACGTCATCAAGATCGCCACCAGCGGCGGGGTGCTGTCACCGCGCTCGAACCCGAAGCTCGGCCAGTTCCGCGACGAGGAGGTCGCGATGGTCGTCGCCGAGGCCGCCGCGGCGGGCATCTTCGTCATGTCGCACGCCCAGGCCACCGACGGTATCAAGGTCGCCGCGCGCAACGGCGTCCGCTCGGTCGAGCACGGCGTGTTCCTCGACGAGGAGGCGGTCACCCTGATGCTGGAGCGCGGCACGTGGCTGGTCCCGACGCTGACCGCGCCGCGAGCCGTGCTCAAGCAGATCGCCGCGGGCATGACGGTGTCCGACCACATCCGCGACAAGGCGATCAGCGTGTCCGCGCGGCACGACGAGTCGGTGCGGATGGCCGTCGAGGCGGGCGTGAAGATCGCGATGGGCTCGGACTCCGGCGTCGGCCCGCACGGCGACAACCTGGACGAGCTGCCGCTGATGGTCGCGTGTGGACTCACCCCGGCGCAGGCGCTGCACGCCGCCACCCGGTCGGCCGCCGAACTGCTCGGTGTGGACGGTGAACTCGGGACGGTCGAGCCCGGCAAGAAGGCGGATCTCGTTCTGGTGCGCGGGAACGCGGAGGAACTCGCCGCGCGCAGCGGCGCGGAGTTCCGCGAGGCCGTCAGCGGCGTGTGGATGGACGGGAAGCGCGTGGTGTGACGGGACGAGCCGTGAGCGTGCTGGAGGTCCGAGGACAGTCCAGCACGCTCACGGCTCCTACCGGGTCAGAGCGAGGAACCCACGTGCTTGGCGGCCTCGGGGTGGCGCTTCACCTTGATGAGGCTGGCGATGGTGGTGATGGTCAGCACGCCGACGATCACGCCGAGCGAGAGTTCGATGCCGATCGTCGGCACCGGCAGGCCCTCACCGCCGTTGAGGAACGAGAACGTGTTGGTGTGCAGGGCTTCCAGGATCAGCTTCACGCCGATGAACCCGAGGATGACCGAGAGGCCGACCGACAGGTAGACCAGCTTGCTGAGCAGGCCGCCGAGCAGGAAGTAGAGCTGCCGCAGGCCCATCAGGGCGAACGCGTTGGCGGCGAAGACGAGGAACGGCTCCTTGGTGAGGCCGAAGATCGCCGGGATCGAGTCGAGCGCGAACAGCAGGTCGGTCGTGCCGATCGCGACGATCACGATGAACATCGGCGTCACGAAGCGCTTGCCGTTGACCTTGATGAACGACTTGGACTCGTGGTACTCGTCGGTGACCGGGAAGACCTTCCGCACCAGGCGCAGCGCGGTGTTCTCCTTGAAGTCGTCCTCTTCCTCGTCGTGGTTCGTCCTCGCCAGGTTGTAGGCGGTGTAGATGAGGAACGCGCCGAAGATGTAGAAGACCCAACTGAACTGCGCGATGACCGCCGCGCCGACCGCGATGAAGATGCCGCGCATCACCAGCGCCATCAGGATGCCGATGAGCAGCACCCGGTGCTGGTGGATCGCGGGCACCTTGAACGTGGTCATGATGATCAGGAAGATGAACAGGTTGTCCACGCTGAGCGAGTACTCGGTGATGTACCCGGCGAAGAACTCGGTGGCGGGCTGGCTACCCGCGAAGAACCAGAGGCCCGCCCCGAAGGCGATGGCCACGGCGACGTAGAACGCCACCCACCGACCCGCTTCGCCGATGGTGACCTCGTGCGGTTTGCGGTCGACGATCACGAGGTCGACGGCCAGGAGGACGAGGAGACCGGCGATCGTGGCGATCCACAGCCACGCGGGAACTACCATTATTCCAAACCTCCGGACAGGCGCACGCCAATGCCCGGAGGTCTCCTCCACCGGGCGATCGTGCTGCCCAGCCAACGGCACCGGGTGCTCTTCAGGTCGAGCACCGTGCTGACGACACCGCTGCGTCGGGAGTACTCCCCTCCACGCTCGCCCTGAGTGTGTCCCACCGGGGGTACCCCGCGCCACTCGTGGTGACCAGACGCACCCGTTCCGGCCGATTTCACCCGAAAGACCTCCGAGTTTCTTCCACCAGCCGAAATGCCGGGAGACCACGGGCAGGCCGCCCTATACCTTCAGCCCGTTCTCAGCAAACCTCCAATAAGGTCAACTCGTGTCCCACCTCTCCCGCCTCCGCGGCAGGTGGTCTCTCCCCATCGTGTTCGTGGTGCTCGCCCTCGTCGGCGGCACCGTGCTCTGGACACGATCGGAAGACGCCCCTCCGCCGGTGAGCACCCGTGACGCGGTGATCGACGTACCGGAAAGTCCTGGCAACTCGCAGACGATCCAGATCGACACCACGCTGTACCTGCCCGCCCAGACGCCCGCGCCCGCCGTCCTGCTCCCGCACGGTTTCGGCGGGAGCAAGGCCAGCGTGGCCACCCAGGCCACCGAGCTGGCCCAACGCGGGTTCGTCGTCCTCGCCTACTCGGCGCGCGGCTTCGGCCGCAGCACCGGCAAGATCTCGCTGAACTCCCTCGACTACGAGGTCAAGGACGCCCAGAAGCTGCTCGACTGGCTGGCCACCCGCGAGGAGGTGCAGACGGACGGCCCCGGCGACCCCAGGGTCGGCGTGACCGGCGGCTCCTACGGCGGCTCGCTGTCGCTGCTGCTCGCCGGTGTCGACCCGCGGGTGGACACCCTCGCGCCGGTCATCACCTACAACGACCTGTCGCAGGCGCTGCTGCCGAACTACGGCGCCACGCAGGCGTCCTCCGCGACCACGCCCGCCGCCGGTTCCTCCGGCGACGTCGGCGTGTTCAAGCGCTCGTGGGCGGGCATCTTCTTCTCCGCGGGCCTGTCCGGCGCCGACGGCACGAACCCCGGCCGCGAGGCTCCCGAGCCCGGCCAGGAGGACGACGACCCGGTCGGCAACGCCGCCTCGGCGGCGGGTTCCGTCGCCGCGCAGGGCCGCCAGCCCGGCACGGCCACCCCGCAGGCCCCGGACGCGTGCGGCCGGTTCACCCCGGAGGTGTGCGCCGCCTACACGGAGGTCGCGACCACCGGCAAGGCGAGCCCGGCGACGCTGAAGCTGCTGCGCGACGCCTCCCCCGTGTCCGTCACGAGCGGGATCAAGCAGCCGACGTTGATCGTGCAGGGCGAGCAGGACACCCTGTTCGGCCTCGACCAGGCCGACGCGAACGCCCGCCAGATCAGCGCGAACGGCGCCAAGGTCAAGGTCGTCTGGTACGCGGGCGGCCACGACGGCGGCAGCCCCGGCGCGTCGCTGCGCGGCGAGATCGCCGACTGGATGGCGTTCCACCTCCAGGGCAAGGGCACCGACCCCGGCACCGGCTTCGAGTACGCGGTGCAGGGCGCGTTCCGCACCAACGGGACGTCGTCGCTGCGGACCGTGACCTCGGGGAGCTACCCCGGTCTCACCGGCGGGACGGCGACCGAGCGGACCTCGCTGCCGCTGGAGGGCCGCGAGCAGATCGTGGTCAACCCCGCGGGCGGCAACCCCGCCGCGGTGAGCAGCCTGCCGGGCTTCGGCGCGGTCCTCAGCGGGTCCAACTCGCTGTCCAGCAGGCTGTCGATCGACCTGCCCGGCCAGGCCGCCGTGTTCAGCTCCGAGCAGCTCACCTCCCAGGTGCTGGTCGCGGGCTCCCCCACGGTGAAGCTGAAGGTCGCGGCGGTGCCCGGCCAGCCGGTGCCCGCCGAGGGCGCCGTGCTGTTCGTGAAGTTCTACGACGCCGACCAGAACGGCAACCGGACGCTCCCCGGCGCGGCCGTGGCGCCCGTCCGGATCACGTCGCTGCCCGCCGACGGCAGCCCCGTCGAGGTGTCCGTGTCGCTCGCGGGCGTCGTGCGGCCGGTCGAGAGCAACCACCGCGTGCAGCTCGTCGTGGCGACCACGGACCAGTCGTACGCGAACGCCGAGACCCCCGCCGCCTACCGGATCTCGCTGGCGGACGACGCCATCCAGCTCCCGGTCGTGCCGGGCACCAACGTGGTCGCGGCGACGTCGACCACCGCCCTGTGGGGCATCGGCATCGTGCTGCTGGCGTTCGTCGCGGTCGGCGTCGTGGCCGCGTTCCGGCGCAGGCTCGCCGCGGACGTCGACCCCGAGCTGCTGACCGTGCCGCTGGTCATCGAGAACCTGACCAAGTCCTACCCCGGCAAGCTCACCGCCGTGAAGGACCTGTCCTTCCGGGTCGAGCACGGCCAGGTGCTGGGCCTGCTCGGGCCGAACGGCGCGGGCAAGACCACCACCCTGCGGATGCTGATGGGCCTGATCCACCCGACCGAGGGCGGCATCAGGGTCTTCGGGCACAAGGTGACGCCCGGCGCGCCCGTGCTGTCCCGCATCGGCTCGTTCGTCGAGGGCGCGGGCTTCCTGCCGCACCTGTCCGGCACCGCGAACCTGCACCTGTACTGGGCGGCCACCGGCCGACCGGTCGAGCAGGCGCACTTCGAGGAGGCGCTGGAGATCGCGGGCCTCGGCAACGCCGTGAACCGCAAGGTCCGCACGTACAGCCAGGGCATGCGGCAGCGGCTGGCCATCGCCCAGGCGATGCTCGGCCTGCCGGACCTGCTCGTGCTGGACGAGCCGACCAACGGCCTCGACCCGCCCCAGATCCACCAGATGCGCGACGTGCTGCGCCGCTACGCGGCGGCGGGCCGGACGGTGCTGGTCTCCAGCCACCTGCTGGCCGAGGTCGAGCAGACCTGCTCGCACGTCGTGGTGATGCACAAGGGCCAGCTCGTGGCGGCCGGACTGGTCGAGGACATCGCGCAGGGCGGTGGCGAGGCCACGTTCAAGGTCGACGAGCCCGCGCAGGCAGCCACCGTGCTCCGGGGCCTCGACGGCGTGCAGGACGTGCACGTCGACGGTGAACTCGTGCACGCGGGCCTCAACGGCACGCCGCGCGCGGTCGCGCTCGGCGAACTCGTCAAGGCCGGGATCATGGTCGACCAGGCCGGTCCCCGCCGCAGGCTGGAGGACGCGTTCCTGGAACTCGTCGGAGAGGGGAGTTCGTCGTGAGCGAGCAAGAACAAGGCGCGAGCGGCGTCCACACCGACTCGGCCGCGATCGACGACCTGACCACGGCCGTGGCGAGCGAGGTGACCGCGGTCGCGCCGGACGGCTCGACCGTCGGCTACCGGGCCCGCAAGACGCTGCCGCTGCGGGTCGAGCTGATCCGCCAGCTCCGACGGCGCCGGACCCAGCTCGTGCTGGCGTTCCTGGTGCTGCTGCCGGTGATCCTGGTGGTCTCGTTCGAACTGGGCGAGGCGTCGCCGAACCGCCGCTCCGGCGGCTTCGTCGACCTGGCCACGGCCAGCGGCGTGAACTTCGTGCTGCTGACCCTGTTCGTCACGAGCAGCTTCCTGCTGCCGATGATCGTGGCGCTGTTCTTCGGCGACACGATCGCCAGCGAGGCGTCGTGGTCCAGCCTGAAGTACCTGCTGGCCGCACCGATCCCACGCCACCGGCTGCTGCGCCGCAAGGCCATCTCGTCCGGCCTGCTGTCGCTGTTCGCCCTGATCCTGCTGCCCGCCGTCGCGCTCGCCGTCGGCGTCGTCTGGTACGGCTCAGGCGAACTGGTCAGCCCCACCGGCGAGGCCGCGTCGTTCGGCGACGGCGTCACCGCGCTGGTGCTCGCGGTCGGCTACATCGCGCTCCACCTGTTCTGGGTCGCGGGCCTGGCGCTGTTCCTGTCCGTCGCCACCGACGCGCCGCTGGGCGCGGTCGGCGGCGCCGTGCTGGCGTCGATCCTGTCGCAGATCCTCGACCAGATCACCGCACTGGGCGACCTGCGGCAGTACCTGCCGACGCACTACGCGCTGTCGTGGGCGGACCTGCTGTCGACGGACATCGACTGGACGGAGATGACCAAGGGCGCGTTCTCGGCGCTCGTGTACGGCGGCCTCTTCACCCTGCTGGCCGCCCGCCGCTTCACCACGAAGGACATCACCAGCTAGTAGCTGAAAACGGGCCGACCGGCCAGGTGCGCGCTCTCCTCGGATCCCAGGAGAACAACCGCACCCGCCGGTCGGCCCGACCTTTTTCAACGTCAGGTGGCGTACTCGGTGGACGGCTCGGTGGCGTAGTTCTTCCAGATCGGCGCCATGGTCTCCCGCGTCATCGGCTGCCCGGAGTCGACCATCGCCTTGAGGTCGCGGAAGTACTGCACGTACAGGTCCGGTGTGAACGTGCTCAACATGACCGCCGGGTCGTCCCCGATGTTCGCGAACGTGTGCGGCGCGCCCGGCGGGACCAGCACCCACGTCCCCGCGCCGGCGTCGTGGTTTTCCACCCCCACGGTGAACCGCACGGTCCCCTTGAGCACGTAGAAACCCTCGTCGTGCTGGGCGTGCCGGTGCTGCGGCGGACCGGGGGTGTGCGGCGGGATCGTGATCTCACCGATCCCCAGCCGGTGATCGGTGTTGCTGCCGTCCTCGAGGATCCGAATCCTCGAAGACGGCCCGCTGGCGATGACCTCACCGTCGTCAGGACCGACAACCGATACAGCGACCATGGAACGACCTCCTGCTGAGTGACGTGATTGCAGCTTGTGCAATCACCGTAGCACCGTGACTGCACATCGTGCAGTCGCTAGTCTCCAACCATGCCCCGATGGAAACCGGACGCGGCCGAACGCCTCCAAGCCGCCGCACTGGACCTGTTCGACGAGCAGGGGTTCGAACGCACGACCATCGCCGAAATCGCCCAACGGGCAGGCCTCACCCAACGAACGTTCTTCAACCACTTCACCGACAAACGCGAAGTCCTGTTCATCCTGAGCGCAGAACTCCAACAGCGGATCGTCCAGGAGATCGCGACCTGCGACGACACCACACCACCACTCGACACCGTCGTACGCGCCCTAGAAGCAGTAGCCGAGACGGTGCTAGAACAACGCCGCACCGTGACAGCCCGCCGCCACGCCGTCGTCACCGCCAACCCGGAGCTGCACGAGCGCGAACTCAGCAAGAACGCCGCACTGACCACCGCCATCGCCACCGAACTACACACACGGGGCCACCCCCGGCAAACCGCGTTCCTGGCAGCGGGCGCAGCCATGCTCGCCCAACAGGCAGCCTTCCACCAGTGGACAACACCAGGCGAAACCCGAACCCTGAGCCACCTGCTGACAGAAGCGGTGCACTCCCTCAGCACCACAGTCAGCAACCCCGCAACGCGGAAGAGCCACCAACGTTAAGCCGAATTGGCGACAACAACAGTCCTGGTAGCCCACCGCCTTCGGGCGTAGCGTCCGCCCCATGCCTCGCCCAGTGCACTTCGAAATCCACGCCTCAGACCCAGCCCGCGCCCAGGCCTTCTACGAGTCGACGTTCGGCTGGAAGTTCCAGAGGTTCGGCGACATGGACTACTGGTCCATCACCACCGGCGACGAGGGCGACGGCATCAACGGCGGCCTAACAGTCCGCCGAGGCCCAGAACCAGCCCCAGACGCCCCAGTAAACGCCTCACCACTGACGATCGCGGTAGACGACATCGACGCCTACATAGCAGCCGCAGAACGCGCAGGCGCAACAGTCGCACTACCAAAAGACACAGTCCCAGGCATCGGCGACCTCGCGTACTACAAAGACACCGAGGGCAACATCTTCGGCATCATCCAACCCCTACCCCGCACCTAACCCCAAGAACCAGCACATCCCAGGGCCCCCGACCCCAACCGGACCCCCCACCCACCAGCACATCCCAGGGCCCCCGGCCCAAACCAGACCCCCCACCCACCGCCGCGTACCGGCCCCCGGCCCCAACGCCCCCCACAACGCAACCGCAACCCGACCGCAGCTTTTCCAACCCCACCCCCGGCCGGACCCCGATTTTCAGCGCAAGTCATGCCCGTTTCTTTTTGTCAAGGCATCTTTCCCGCCTTGACAAAAAGAAACGGGCATCGACACACTCGCGCCATCGGGGTCTTCCGGTCTTCCCTAGGTCTTCCCTAGGTCTTCCCAGCTCTTCCCCAAAACCCCCTACCGACCAACAACCGCAAACACCAAATACCGCGGATACGTAATCCGCCGAAACCCGTTCGCCTCACGAACAGCAGCCTCATACCGCCGCCCAGCCCGCTCAGCCCCACCCTCAGCCTTCCGAAGCACCGGAGCATGCCGACTCCGATCCTGCGACGCCTGCGCCGTCAACGCCCTCTGCTCCAAATCCAAAGCCGCCAAATCATGGCTCAACCGCTGATTCAACAACGTCTTCTTGGCCTGGATAGTCGCCTGAGCCTGCTGCTCAGCCGTCCCCAACTGAAGCAACTGCGCCCGGAACCGAGCCTCGATCACCTTCATCTGCCCCTCAGGCAAAGTAACCGGCTGCGACCGCCGAGCATGCCGCTCCTGCTCCCGCCGCCACTCCTCCAGCCGATTCGCCTTCACCTCCCCGATCCCAGGCACCCGAACGGAATACCCGGAAGTCAGGTGGAACTGCGCGATCTTGTTCTGGAACTGCCCGTTAACCATGAACCCGACACCACTGAAATCCGCAGCCGTCACGATCCCCGCATCACGCAGGTTCCCGACGAGCTTCCCCCCTATCCCATCGATCCCGCTCTCAGCGATCAGGATCCTCTCCAACTTCCCCCGAACATGCTCAGCCTGAGCCGCCAACAAAGCCTGGGCCAACTCCTGCCGAAGCTGATTGGCCGTACCAGTGCGCTCAGTAGCCAACATCGCCAAATACCGAGAATGCTCCTGATTGACCAAAGCAAGCTCACTACCGTGCGTGGCCTGCACCGTCTGCCGACGCTTCCGCCCGTCCTCAGCGATCCGCTTGGCCGCGTCCGCCAACTCATCCGCCCGCCGAGCAGCGACAGCCAACTCCTGCTTGGCCACCACCTGGTCCTGCCGAGCGTTGTCCCGATGAACACGCGCTTCCCGCGCGGCCTTCGCATCCGCCCCACGCACGTAGGACACCGCCAACCCAACGCACCACAGCACCCCACCGAACGCCGCCAGCCCACCGGCAACCGCCGGACCGACCAACGCGAGCGCCCCCAGCACCACCATCCCGACCAGAACGGCCGCCAACAACACTGTCGCCCCGATCAGACCGGGCCCGCGCCGGGTGAACCGCCGCTCCACCACCGGCTCCACGTCCGCCACGTGATCGGCCATCCACGCGGGCAGCCCCATGATCGTCGGCTGGTTGAACGCGTGCCGGGTCGACGGGGTCTCGATCGTGATGGGCTTCAGCTCCGGCAGCAGCGTCGGCGGGATCGCCACGAGCGCCTGCACCTGCCCCACCAGCAGCCGCACGTCCGGTGAGACGTGGTTGAGCAGGATCGAGAACCTGCTGGACGTCATCGGATCGGTGAAGTCGTCCTCGGCGAGCAGCAGGTACTCGCCGCCGTCCTCGCGGAGCTGCTGCCACAGCGCGGGTTCCGCGGCGAGCGCGACCAGCGACAGGTAGATCACCCATGCGGAGAACCGGTCGATCGTCGGGTCGAAGTCCGACTGCGACCGCGTCGGCGACTGGTAGTTCCGGTGCCCCAGCTCGGCGGCGCCCGCCCCCGCCAGCGCGGGGACGTACATGCCGTCGTAGTCGACCAGCCGCAGCGAACCGTCGCCGACGACGAGCAGGTTGCCGTGCTGGAGGTCGCCGTGCGCGACGCCCGAGTGCTCCAGCTCCGCCACCAGCTCGGCGAACCGCTGCGCCACGCGGGCGACGGCGGCCGAGTCGTTCACGTGGTCGTCGAGCCACCGGGTGAGGCTCGTGGCCTCCACCCAGTCCATCTTGAGGATCGGGTAGCGGCGCCCCTCGACCATGATCCCGTGCGGCAGGTAGGTGAACCCCACCTTCCAGCGGTGGTCGAGCTTGGCCAGGTGGTCGCTGACCGCGCGGTAGCGGACCTCCTGGTCGGAGACCTCCCTGGTGAAGCACTTGATCGCGTAGCGGCGCCCGTTCGCGGCCGTCACCGAGAACACGCTGGCGAAGTTGCCCGAGATCGCCCTCGGGCGGTGCAGCTTGTCCAGCTCGACGCGGGCGCCCTTCAGCTCCGGGTCGTCGAAGCACAGCGCTGTGTTCTGCAACGCTTCGACGTACGCCGCGCCGGACGGGAACCTCACGGACACCACGGGCCTACCCCAGGTCGACGTGCACGAGCGTCACGTCGTCGTTCTTCATCCGGCCGCCCGCGCGCTCGGTGGCCACCCACTCGGCGAACTCGTCGACGCTGCCCGCGGCGCTCAGGTCCCGCAGGACCTCCCACGGGCAGTCCTCCTGCTCGACCTCGGTCAGGAACCAGTGCGCGAGCGCGTCCGTGCCCAGGAAGAACTGGTCGCCCTCCTGGTAGTCGCCACCCGCGACGAACGCGTTGGACGCGATCAGCTCGTCGTCGCGGTTGCGGCTGTTCAGCAGCGCGGGCGACGTGCCGAGCGCGACCGCCGTGTCGACCGGGAACGCCCGCAGCATGCTGTCCGCGCGCACCTGGAACAGGCAGCTATCCCCCAGCGCCGCGGCGTGCCACAGCCCGACGTCGGTGAGGTGGAACGCGAGCAGCGTCGCGTACGCGCCCCGCTCCAGCCCCGGCTGCTCGTACCACTTGATCGGCCGGGCGGTCTCCTCGCGTTCCGCGATGTACGTCGCGAGCCAGGTGTCCCAGTCGTCGACGGCGCCCAGCACGACACGGGCGAACCCGGCCTCGCTGTGCAGCACCTCGGGCTTCGCCCGCACCGCCTCCACCGTCGAGTCGACCAGCACCCGCGCCCACGGCCGCGCCAGCAGGCTCTCCGAGGCGCCGTCCGCGACCGCGACGGACACCGGCCCGTCCGTCGGCTCGTCCGACGCGATCAGCGGCACCACGACGGACGCGTCCTCGCACTCCTCCGCCGTGGCGCCGTCCTTCGGCACCGACAGCGTCGAAACGTAGGCCCACATCGGCGTCAGCGCAGGTCGGTGGCGCGAGTACCGATGTCGAGGAACTGCACGATCGACGCGATGTCGGCGTTGTAGACGAACCCGCGCGTCGCGTCGCTGACCGAGAAGCCCTGCGTGGCGGCGTAGGACCGCATGTCCGTCGGCAGCACGCTGGACATGCCGAACAGCGTCTTCGAGTACGCGTCCGGCAGGGTCGTGTCCGTGTCCGGGAACGTCACCGGCTCGGCGTCACCGGCCGACACGTGCAGGTTGAACAGCAGCGCCGCGCCGTCCGCGCTGGCGTGCGCCCGGATGCCGGAGGCGGGACCGTCCGGGTCGCCGTCGGTCGCCTCGCCGTCGGTCAGGTTCAGCACGATCGGCGGGAAGCAGCCGGGGTGGTCCACCAGCCACTTCGACACGATCGACTCCGCGTACTGGAGCGCCCGCCCCATCGGCGTGCCCGCGTTCGCCACCGGGTCCATCCAGACGGGGAACCGGGTCGTCGTCTCGACCAGCCCGCCCGCGCCGTCCGGCACCTTCTTGACCCGCTCCTCGACCCGCGCGGGGTTGTCGGCCACCTCGCTCAACGGCACCAGGTCACGCCCCGCCAGCGCACCCGCGTACGCCGAGCCGACGGAACTGCCGTACCCGATGACGGCGACGTGGAAGTAGTCGCGCACGCCCTCTTCCTTGGCGCACTTGACGGACAGCTCGGTCAGCAGCCGGTTGATCGCGTCCGCGACCACGTCCGCCTTGCGCTGGGGGCTGTCGCCACCGATGGGGTCGTTCATGGACGCGGACTGGTCCACGAGGAACACGAAGCAGGTCGGGTTGACCCTGCTGATCTCGGCTGAGTAAGCCACGCGAGGTACCTCCGGAGTCGACCGCGTCACTGACGGCACCCACCGTAGTCCGTGTGCGCTCAGTCATTGAGGTCACTCGCTCCCCAACCGCCCTGGTCCACCGGTTCCCGCACCTAACCGCCGGGGCCTTCCCACCGCACCGTCCGAAGTGGGCACTCACGGTGACCTACCACCGCGCGGTGGGGAAAGATGGCCCGGAGTGGCCAAGCGACGTGGAAGGTGCCTGATGACGACTGACGGCCTGTCCCTGGACGAGGTGGACGGCCGTTGGGGCGCCGTGCCGTCGGACGCCACCGCGTTGATGAGAACGGTCTACGAACTGCGGCGCAGACCGATCGGCACGCTCCAACCCGAGGACCTGCGGGTGCTGGTGGGCCAGCAGGTCGGCTTGGACGTGCTGGTCCCCCGCACAGTGACCCTGCTCGAACAGAACCCGCTGCTCGAAGGCGACTACTACCCAGGCGACGTACTGGTCTCCGTCCTCCGCCTGCCGTCGACGTACTGGTCCGCCAACCCCGCGCAGCGCACGGCCGTCGAGGCAATCCTGACCACACTCGACCACCCCGACAGCAGCATCAGGTCCGCTATCAGGACGTTCCGCGAGGCGACGGCTGTGTGACTTCGGCAGTCACCAGCCGACCAGGCCGACGACGCCTCACCCGCACGGTCTCGCACCCACCCGCACGACCCAGCACTCCCCCGCCCCACCACCCCGCGCCCAACGCAGGGTCCAAGTAGTCGGACAGCGCCCCACGAGACGAGGAAGCGAGTCGCGGGGCGCTGAGCCAGTGGTCCCGGCGGTGGCCGGGAGGTCTGTGATGGCCGGAGCCTGCTCCCCGGCGGTGGCCGGGGACTGGAGGTCGGCGGTGGTCAGGAGGTTGGTGAAGGTCGAGGCCGGGAGTCGGGTAGCCAGGTGACCAGCAGGTCGGGAGCCAGGGTGTCGGGGGCGAGGGTCGAGGGCTGGGAGCCAGGTGACCAGGTGGTCGGGAACCAGGTCGTCGGCAACCTGGGTGGTCAGGACTCACGTCGTCAGGAGCCTCGGTCAGCCGGGACTCAGGTCGTCGGGAGCCTCGGTCAGCCGGGACCCAGGTCATCGGGAGCCTCGGTCAGCCGGGACCCAGGTCATCGGGAGCCTCGGTAGTCGGGACCCAGGTCGTCGGCAGCCTCGGTGCCGGGGGGTCGGGGGTCGGGGTCGGGTTACTTGACGCCTGCGGCGTCCATGCCTCGCAGCTCCTTCTTGAGGTCCTGGATCTCGTCGCGCAGACGGCCCGCCAGTTCGAACTGGAGGTCGCGCGCGGCGGCCATCATCTGGTCTGTGAGCTGCTGGACGAGGTCGGCCAGTTCCGAGCGGGCCATGCCTGAGCGGTCCTTGTCCGCGAGGACGCCGGAGCTGCGGCCTCCGCCCGCCTCGCCGGTCGAGCGCTTGCCGCGCGACGCGTTGCGGCCCGAACCGCCGACCTCGATGGCGTCCTCCGCCTCGGCGTAGACTTGTTCGAGGATGTCGGTGATCTTCTTCCGCAGCGGCTGCGGGTCGAGGCCGCGTTCGGTGTTGTACGCGATCTGCTTGGCCCGCCTGCGGTTCGTCTCGTCGATGGCGTGGCGCATCGAGTCGGTGACGCGGTCCGCGTACATGTGGACCTGGCCGGAGACGTTGCGCGCCGCGCGACCGATGGTCTGGATGAGGCTGGTGCCGGAGCGGAGGAAGCCCTCCTTGTCGGCGTCGAGGATCGCCACCAGCGACACCTCGGGCAGGTCGAGGCCTTCCCGGAGGAGGTTGATGCCGATCAGGACGTCGTAGTCGCCGAGCCGGAGCTGCCGGAGCAGCTCGATGCGGCGCAGGGTGTCGACCTCCGAGTGCAGGTAGCGGACCCGGATGCCCAGTTCCAGGAGGTAGTCCGTGAGGTCCTCGGACATCTTCTTGGTCAGGGTCGTGACCAGCACCCGCTCGTCGCGCTCGGCGCGGCTGCGGATCTCGTGGACCAGGTCGTCGATCTGGCCCTCGGTCGGCTTCACGATGACCTCGGGGTCGATCAGGCCGGTCGGGCGGATGACCTGCTCGACGAACTCGCCGCCCGCCTGGCCGATCTCGTACGGGCCGGGCGTGGCCGACAGGTACACCGTCTGACCGATGCGGTCGGCGAACTCCTCCCACGTCAGCGGCCGGTTGTCCAGCGCGCTGGGCAGGCGGAAGCCGTGCTCGACGAGGTTGCGCTTGCGGGACGCGTCGCCCTCGTACATGCCGCCGATCTGCGGGACCGTCACGTGCGACTCGTCGACCACCAGCAGGAAGTCGTCCGGGAAGTAGTCGATCAACGTCGCCGGGGCCGAGCCCGCCGGGCGGTCGTCGATGTGGCGCGAGTAGTTCTCGATGCCGTTGCAGAACCCGACCTGGCGCATCATCTCCAGGTCGTAGCTGGTGCGCATCCGCAGCCGCTGCGCTTCGAGGAGCTTGCCCTGGCGCTCCATCTTCGCCAGCGACTCCTCCAGCTCGCGCTCGATGTCGCCGATCGCCCGCTCCATGCGCTCCGCGCCCGCCACGTAGTGCGTGGCGGGGAAGATCCGCAGGTCGTCGACCTCGCGGATCACGTCGCCGGTCAACGGGTGCAGGTAGTACAGCTTGTCGATCTCGTCGCCGAAGAACTCGACCCGGATGGCCAGCTCCTCGTACGCCGGGATGATCTCCACCGTGTCGCCGCGCACCCGGAACGTGCCGCGCGCGAACGCGATGTCGTTGCGGGTGTACTGCACGTCGACCAGCGCGCGCAGGAACAGGTCGCGGTCGACCTCCGCGCCGACGGCCAGCGAGATCGACCGGTCGAGGTACGACTGCGGGGTGCCGAGGCCGTAGATGCACGACACCGAGGCGACCACGATCACGTCGCGCCTGGTCAGCAGGCTCATCGTCGCCGCGTGGCGGAGGCGCTCGACGTCGTCGTTCACCGAGGAGTCCTTCTCGATGTACGTGTCCGTCTGCGGGATGTACGCCTCTGGCTGGTAGTAGTCGTAGTAGCTGACGAAGTACTCGACCGCGTTGTCCGGGAAGAAGCCCTTCAGCTCGTTCGCCAACTGCGCGGCGAGCGTCTTGTTGGGCGCCATCACGAGCGTCGGCCGCTGCACCTTCTCGACCAGCCACGCCGTCGTGGCGGACTTGCCGGTGCCGGTGGCGCCGAGCAGCACGATGTCCTTCTCGCCGCGGCGGATGCGGCGTTCCAGGTCGGCGATCGCCGCGGGCTGGTCGCCCGCGGGCTCGTAGTCGGCGACCATGCGGAACTGCCCGTCGGTGCGGGGGATGTCGCCGACGGGCCGGAACTGCGAGTGCGCCTTGGGGGTCGCGTCCTCAGCGGGGATCTCGGTAGGGAATGCCACAGCACGAAGGTACGCCTGGGGTCCGACAATTTCTGATCGGCGCAGGTCAAACCCCCCGTCAACTGCAATCGCACCCGCAGCAGTCGCAGTCGCAGCAGTCACAGCCGTCGCAGTTGTTGCAGCAGGCCTCGTGCCACTTGCCGCTCCACGGGCCGGGGAACGGGTCGCGGCAGCAGTACTGGCAGGTGCCGCACTGGTAGAGCACGGCGAGGCAGCCCGCGAGGGCGTTGCGGCCGTGCGGCGGCGCGACCAGCTTCGGCCACGCCCACAGGAACCGCCCCGGACCGGGGTTCTCGCGACGCTTGCGGCCCTTCTTGCCCGGTGGCGGCGGGCCGGGCGGCGTCCCACCACCGGGCGCGCCGGGCGGCGGCACGGGCGGCGGGGCGTGCTGGCCGTAGGTGTTCTCCTGGCCGGGCGGCGGCTGGTAGGGCGGTGGCTGGGCGGCGGGCGGGTACATGCCGGGGTCGGGCTGCCAGCCGGGCGGTGGGGGTGGCTGGTGGGCGTGCGGGTCGCCGAACGCGCGCGCGATCGACTGCTTCAGCTCGTGCACGAACAGCACGTGCACCAGCCGGTCGTCGGTGAACGTCGCCTCGCGCAGCGCGAGCTTGATGCCGAGCGCCGCGTCGTCGCACAGCCGCCGCGCCTCGGCGAGGTCCGTGCCGGTGGCCGTCAGCGGGTTCCACGCCCCGGACGCGCGGTCGGCCTCGAGGTCTTCCACGGCGTCCAGCAGGTGCGCGAGCCGTCCGAACAGCCTGCCGACCTCGCGCAGCGGGACGACGTTGCCGGGGCGACCCGCGAGCACGGCGGTCTGCGCGCACGCCTCGCCGGTGGCGGTCTCGGTCGGTTCGGTGACCAGCAGGACCGAGCTGCCCAAGCCTGCGGTCGCCTCGACCTCCTCCTGCCTGCGCACGGCCTCGACCAGCACCGACGTGTCGAACCCGAGGTCCGCGCCGGTCTCGGCGGCCTGGTCGGCCCACCGCGACGCGACCCTGCGGCCCACGCCCCTGGCGGCGCGGCGGGCGAA
Organism: Umezawaea endophytica; assembly: GCF_025061645.1. GTDB lineage: Bacteria > Actinomycetota > Actinomycetes > Mycobacteriales > Pseudonocardiaceae > Umezawaea > Umezawaea endophytica. The sequence goes on from NZ_JANYMP010000006.1 coordinate 75,165, forward strand.
CACGCCGTCACCGTCCTCGACGTGGTCGCGGACCTTCGCCGAGGCGAGGACGAGCGAGACCGTCGCGGCCAGCCGGGCGCCCCGACCGTGGGAGACGTCGGCCGACCTCATGCCGCGCAGCGGGCACGGACCCGCTGCGCGGCGGCCGGTCCCGGCGGGCGACTGGGCCTCGACCATCGCCGAGATCGCCAGCCCGTCGTAGTTGGTGACGACCCTCGCGAACTGGCCGTGGTCGTCGCGCAGCGCCAGGCAGAGGCCGCACAGGTGGGCGAGCCAGGCCTCGCTCAGCTCAGGGCCGAGGCGGGTGCGACAGGGGCGGATGATCCCGAACATGCGCGGATCTTAAACAGCGGATTCAGCCGAATGTAGCAATATCGGCAGACGGTTGGACTCGGCAAGATAACGGGATGCACACGCAGGAGGCCGCCCCCGTGGCGCACATCCACCCGCCCAAGATCGAGTACTTCGACCTGGACGCGAAGAGCAACACCGACCCCAAGGGCCACCTGCGGGGGGTGGAGGAGTACCGGACGACGCCGCACGGGCTGTACATGTTCCGCCCGGTGCCCGGCCACCCGCAGCTCTCGCACTTCGAGTCGTGGCTGCTGCCCTCGTTCGGGCTGCGCGTCACCCGGCAGTCGTGGCACCCCGGCCACGAGCGTGACTACGACCTGTACGTGGACGTCGTCGAGATCACCTCCAGCGGCACGGTGTGGAAGACGATCGACCTCTACCTGGACCTGATCGTGCGCACCGGGCGCGGCGTGACCGTGCTGGACACCGACGAGCTGCTCGCCGCGCTGGCCGCGGGCCTGGTCCAGGCGCCGCGCGCGCAGTGGGCGCTGGAGACGACCTACCGGGCGGTCGCGGGCATCTCCGCGCACGGGTTCGACGCGATCCGCTGGCTGGCGTCCCAGGGAGCAGTCACGACCTGGCGACGCCGGTAGTACTGACAGTGTTTTGATACCCCAATCCGTGATGTAACAAATCGACCCGGAGGGTTACCGAACGCACACTTAGGGCTACCCTCGGGTCGCGTGGGAGCGGTCATCACACCTCAGCTCGTCGACACGGTCGACACCATAAGCGCTGTTCGCAGCTACTCCTCCGGGATGTCGCGACACCTGACGACCTGTGAGGTCGAACGGTGGGGCCTGCGGATGGAGTGCCCTACGCCGGAGGACCCGTTCTCCGACTCCGAGGTCACCTGGCTGATCCCGGACCTGGGTCTGCGGCTCACCCACCACCGCCCTCGATCGAGGCACGCGCGGCGGGCGCCGAGCGTGCTCACGGCGGTCCGCGTGGAGCGCGACGGCCGGTCGTGGCGCACCACCGACCTCCTGCTGGGCCTCGCCGTCCCCGGCGGCACCACCGCGCGGATCGTGCGCTCCGAGGAGTTCGCCGCCGCCGTCGCGGGCCGCGTCCTCCGCTCGGGTGACGCGGACCTGGCGCTGCGGACCGTGCACCGGACGCTGGAGGAGATCAGCCTGCACCGCCACGACATGACGTCGTGGCTGATGCACCGCGGCCTCTACGAGGTCTGGCCGCCGCTGTAGCCCATCCGCTCGGACGCCGCCGCCATCCACGGCTCCTTGGCGTCCGCGTAGTGCTCCCACGTCTCGTCCGAGGCGAACTCGGCCGACAGCTTCAGCTTCAACTCCTGGTAGTCCGCCACCTCGGCGGGGTTGGCCAGCAGCCAGTCGCGGAACCGCAGCGCCCACTCCCACGCCGGGCCGCCCTCGACCCGGACGTGCAGGTTGACGAGCCTGCGCGGGTCCGCTCCCGCGTGGAACCGCTTCCGCCACAGCGCCTGGTCCGCGCCTTCGGGCTTCGGCACGTCCTCGGCGTCCTTGTGCACCAGCGGGAACCCCGCGGCGCCCAGGCTCTCGGCCAGCTCGTCCGCCGCCTCGAGCGACGGGACGCCCAACTGGAGGTCGACGACGTCCTTCGCCGCCAGCCCCGGCACGGCGGTCGAGCCGATGTGCTCGACCCGCAGGCCACCCGCCGCCAGTGCGACGCGCGCGGCGATCCGCTTCGCCTGCCGCGGCCAGGTCTCGTCGTACGGCACCACCTTGGGGCGGCCGGACACCCGGCGGTGAAGGCGGACGTTCGCCTCGAACGGGACCAGTCGGTCGGCCCACAGCTCGTCCACGGCCGCCAGGACCAGGTCAGGGGTGCCGGAGTTGTCCAGCCACACGTCGGCCGCCGCCCGCCGCTGCTCGTCGTCGGCCTGGGCCGCGATCCGGTTGCGGGCGTCCTGCTCGGCCATGCCGCGCGCGGTCACCAGCCGGTGAACGCGGTCCTCCTCGGCGGCGTGGACGATCAGCACCAGGTGGTACGCCGGGGCCAGGCCGTTCTCGACGAGCAGGGGGACGTCGTGGACGACGACGGCGTCCTGTGCGGCACCCGCGATGAGTTCAGCCGTTCGGGCGCCCACCTTCGGGTGAATGATGCCGTTCAAGGTCTGGCGGGCCGTGTCGTCGGTGAAGACCTTGGCCGCCAGGGCTCCGCGGTTGAGGGCGCCGTGCTCGTCCAGGACGTCGGCGCCGAACGCCGCGACGATCTGCGCCAGGCCCTCGGTGCCCGGCTCCACCACCTCGCGGGCCAGCTTGTCGGAGTCGATCACCACGGCCCCGTGCTCGGCCAGCCTCTTGGCGACCGTCGACTTGCCCGACCCGATTCCCCCTGAGAGCCCCACGCGCAACATGGGGCCAGTCTTTCAGGAGATCTGCTGGGTCATCGACTGGACGGCGAATCCGGACATGACCGCGGGCAGCTTGTCGTCCGGGAGGAGGCCCGCTTTGGCCCTGACGACGAAGGTCGACTTGCCGAGCGAGCCGATGAGGATGTGCTCCACGGGGGTGGACAGCAGGGTGCCGCGCTGCTTGCCGACCTCGACGTCGGTGACGACCGCGCCGTCCCGGCGTTCGGACTCCGTGCTCTCGGCGATCCGCTGGGCCGCCGAGGCGTCGTCGGCGAACGTGGAGACGCCGATGACCAGGATCGCGTCGGTGAGCCCCTTGCCCGCCGGGATGCCGTGGTAGCAGTCGATCTTGCCGGTGCGGGCGATGCTCGGCTCGGGGATGCCGATGATCTCCGTCGGCTTGGGGAGTTCCTGGCCGATCGCCTGCGCGACCTGTTCGGTCGGGACGATCATCTCGCAGCCCTCGGGGAGGGGGCGGTCGGCCATCACCGGGGTACGGGTCACCGAAGTGGGGACCACGATCGTGGGGATTCGCGGGGGCGGCGCGGCTTCGCGCTTCGGTGTCGCGCAAGCCACCAAAGCCATGGCGCACAAGGCCATCACCCAACCTACCGACAGCTTCTGGAACCCGACGCCAGCCATAGGAGACCGAACCTAGTAGGCCGGAAGGTCGAATCCAAGCGGCATGCCGGGTGGAGGTGGGTGGTGTTTGGGGTTGACCTGATCGGGGGTGTGAGTGGGGGTGGGTTCGAGGTGTGGTCGGGGTGGGGGTGATGGGGATCGAGGCGGGCCAGAAGGTGGGTGGGTGCGAGGTGCGGAGGGGGTGGGGTCGGAAGGCGGGGAGTGGGTAGGTGGGTGGTCGGGTGGGGTGGCCTCTCCCCGATTTTTTGATTGTTTCGATGCTTTGCCCTGCTTTGTCAAGGCGGGAAAGATGCCTTGACAAAGCAGGGCAAAGCACGAACGCGCTGGGGATCGGGGGGCGGGTGGGGTCTGGGTTCGGCCCGTGGTGCGTTGTCGGGTGCGGTTGGCGGTGGGTCGCGATGGTTGTTTGTGGTTAGTGGGGCTTGTGCCGCTTGGGTGGTGCCGCGGGTTGTGTTGGTTGGCTGCGGTGAGTGGGGGCTTGGACGTGCCTACTGCTGGTGGTGGCTGGCGCGTGTGGGCCGTGGCGTTCGTTGTGCGGGAACGGCGAAGCCCCGCACCACTTGCGTGGTGCGGGGCTTCGTCAGTCAGTTTGGCTGGTGATCCGTGAGGATCAGGCGCCGCCCGACAGCTTCTCGCGGAGGAGGGCGAGCTGCTCGTCGCTGGCAAGGGTGCCGCCGGACTGGGCCGGGGCGCCGGTGCTGGACGCGGCGGCCGGGGCGTCGCCACCGGAGGAGTAGTTGGTCTCCCCCGCGGCTTCTTCCTCAGCGGCAGCGGCCTTGGCGACCTGCTTCATGTGGGCCTCGTAACGGGTGTGGGCCTCAGCGTACTGACGCTCCCACTCCTCACGCTGCTTGTCGAAGCCTTCCTGCCACTCCTGGCTCTCGACGTCGAAGCCTTCGGGGTAGATGTAGTTGCCCTCGGCGTCGTACTCGGCGGCCATGCCGTACTGCGTCGGGTCGAACTCGGAGTCGACCGTGAAGCCCTCGTTCGCCTGCTTCAGCGAGAGGGAGATGCGGCGGCGGTCCAGGTCGATGTCGATGACCTTGACCATGACGTCGTCGCCGACCTGCACGACCTGCTCCGGGATCTCGACGTGGCGCTCGGCCAGCTCGGAGATGTGCACCAGGCCCTCGATGCCCTCGTCCACGCGGACGAACGCGCCGAACGGAACCAGCTTCGTGACCTTGCCGGGCACGATCTGGCCGATGGCGTGCGTGCGGGCGAACTGGCGCCACGGGTCTTCCTGCGTCGCCTTGAGCGACAGCGACACGCGCTCGCGCTCCATGTCGACGTCGAGGACCTCGACGGTGACTTCCTGGCCGACCTCGACAACCTCGGACGGGTGGTCGATGTGCTTCCAGGACAGCTCCGAGACGTGCACCAGGCCGTCGACGCCACCGAGGTCCACGAAGGCACCGAAGTTGACGATCGAGGACACGACGCCCTTGCGGACCTGGCCCTTCTGGAGCTGGTTGAGGAACTCGCTGCGCACCTCGGACTGCGTCTGCTCCAGCCACGCGCGGCGGGACAGGACCACGTTGTTGCGGTTCTTGTCCAGCTCGATGATCTTGGCTTCGAGCTCGCGGCCGACGTAGGGCTGGAGGTCGCGCACGCGGCGCATCTCGACGAGCGACGCGGGGAGGAAGCCGCGCAGGCCGATGTCGAGGATCAGACCACCCTTGACCACCTCGATGACGGTGCCCTTGACCGGCTCGTCCTTCTCCTTGAGCGCCTCGATGGTGCCCCACGCGCGCTCGTACTGAGCGCGCTTCTTGGAGAGGATCAGCCGACCTTCCTTGTCCTCCTTCTGGAGAACGAGGGCCTCGACCTCGTCGCCGACCTTCACAACATCGTTGGGGTCAACGTCGTGCTTGATCGACAACTCGCGCGAGGGGATGACGCCCTCGGTCTTGTAGCCGATGTCGAGCAGGACCTCGTCCCGGTCGACCTTGACGATCGTGCCCTCGACGATGTCGCCGTCGTTGAAGTACTTGATCGTCTTGTCGATAGCGGCGAGGAAGTCCTCCTCCGTACCGATATCGTTGATCGCGACCTGCTTCGGCGCCTTGGCGACCGGGACAATGGTGGTGTCGGTGGACATTAGGTAGGTGGCTCCGGTACGGATTGGGATTGGGTGGCCTGCAAAGTGCGTCGCGCGGCGGGCACACCCGACCCCCACAGGCCAGTTTTCGTGCTACTGGATCATGGGCAGAGCTAACCCACTACGCAGGCGGTATCGTACGCGGCTTCGCGACCAGCGGGCAAACCGGTACCCCCACGTTAGGAGCAGTGTGTCCACGCAGCACGCCAGTGCCGAACTCACCCTCGGCACGACCGGGATCGCCAAGAGGCCCGTGGACGCCGCCGAGTCGCGCACCGCCAACCGGATCTGGTGGGACGCCGACGCCGACGACTACCACGCCGAGCACGGCGACTTCCTCGGCGCGGCCGACTTCGTGTGGTGCCCGGAGGGGGTCCGCGAGGAGGACGCGCGGCTGCTCGGCGACGTGGTGGGCAAGCGGGTGCTGGAGGTCGGCTGCGGGTCGGCGCCGTGCGCGCGGTGGCTCACGGCGCAGGGCGCACGCGCCGTCGCGTTCGACATCTCCACGGGCATGCTGCGGCACGCCGCCGCCGCGAACCGCGAGACCGGGATCGACGTACCGCTGGTCCAGGCGAGCGCGGACGAGCTGCCGTTCGCGGACGGGTCGTTCGACGCCGCCTGCTCGGCGTTCGGGGCGGTGCCGTTCGTGGCGGACTCCGGCGCGGTGATGCGCGAGGTGTCGCGGGTGCTGCGGCCCGGCGCGCCCTGGGTGTTCGCCGTGACTCACCCGATCAGGTGGATCTTCCCGGATGACCCCGGCCCTAGCGGGCTCACGGTCACCCAGTCGTACTTCGACCGGACGCCGTACGTCGAGGTCGACGGGCTGGGCCGGGCGACGTACGTGGAGCACCACCGGACGATGGGCGACTACGTGCGGCAGCTCGCGGACGCCGGTCTGGAGCTGGAGGACCTGCTCGAACCCGAGTGGCCCGCCGGGCACGACCGCGAGTGGGGCCAGTGGAGCCCGCTGCGCGGGAAGCTGTTCCCCGGCACGGCGATCTTCCGGACCCGCAAGCGGTAGTCCACCCGGCGACGCGCCCGCAACCGTGCCGTCGCGCGCGGGCGCCGTGGTCGTAATGTGGAGGTCATGACGGTAGGTCGAGGACTGCTGGACACCCAGTCCGCGTACTTCGCCTCCTTCGACCCGCTCCTCCCGCCCATGCCGGACCCGCCCGACGGTGACGTGCTCACCGCGGCCCTCCCGGACGGCACGCGGGTGGCCGGCGTGCTGCGCAGGCAGGTGCACGACCGGACGTCCCTGGTCAGGCTGTGGTCGGCCACCGAGGTGTGGGAGCTGACCCCCCTGCTCGGCGCGACGGGCGGGCACGGGATGGACGCGCTGCTGCGGTCGTGGCGCAAGGCGATGGACCGCGTCGGCACGGCAGAGCCGGACTCGTCGTGCGTGGTCACGTGGCCGAGCCGCGACGTCTCGGCGACGAAGGCGCTGCTCGCCCACGGCCTCGTGCCGCTGTCGACGGCCGCCGTGCGCCGGGCCGCGCCGCACACCGAGGTCAGGGCGTCGTCCACGCTCCGGATCCGCCGGGCGCGGCCGGACGACATCGAGGCGACCCTCCAGCTCTCGCTGGCCGAGCTGAGCTACTCCTCCCAGGTCGGCTCCACGATGGCGCGGCCGGAGGCGGCGGCGCTCAAGCGCCGTTCGCTCAGCGAGCGGCTGGCGGCCAACGGCCTGGTGTGGCTGGCCGAGCAGGACGGGATCGCGGTGGCGATGGCGGAGTGCGCCGTCGTGCGGTCGGAGCCGGGGAACGGTTCGCTGACCAGGCTCCCGCAGGGCCGCTGGGGGTACGTGAACTGCCTCTCCGTGCTGCCGGGCGCCCGCGGCGGCGGCCTCGGGCAGCAGCTCATGGCGCACGTGCACCGCGAGCTGGACCGGATGGGCACGGTCGGCACCTACCTCTACTACAACCCGCCGAACCCGCTCTCCTCGGTGTTCTGGCCGCGTCAGGGCTATCGTCCACTGTGGACCGTGTGGGAAGTGCGCCCGGCCTCCGCGCTGCGCTGAGCCGTCCGTTTCGCGAGGTTGCCGAGAACGTCACACCACTTCGGGTTGCGAGGTACTCCCCTGCGCGCGACTATTTGAACTGACCGGTCAGTTCAAGGAGGCAATGGTGGAGATCCACGCCCAACGCGTCGGCGTCACGGGGGCACACGGCCCGCTGCTGAGGCCGACCACGCTGCGGATCGGCGCGGGCGAGTTCGTGCTCGTCGCGGGCGAACCCGGCGCGGGCCACACCGCGCTCGGCCTCGCCCTGTCCGGCAGGCTCCGGCCCAGCACCGGGTCCGTGCTCCTCGACGGCTCCGACGACCCCGCCGAGCTGCGCGAGCGAGTCGCCCTCGTGGACGCGCCGGAGGTCAACGAGCCAGAGGCCGCGCTGAAGCTGAGCACCGTCGTCGGCGAGGAACTGGCCATGATCGGCAGGCGCAGCGGTCGCAAGGCCGTCGCGGACTGGCTGGTCGACCACGGCGCCGACGCGCACGCGAACAGCCGCTTCGAGCACGTGCCCGCGGACCTGCGGTGCGCGCTGCTGCTGGAGCTGGCCGCCGCCCGGCCCGGCGTCCGGACCCTCGTCCTCGACAGCCCCGACCGCTACCACGGCACCCCGGAGACCTGGCTGGCGCTGGCCAGGGCGCAGGTCTCCCCCGAACGCTCGGTCGTGGCGCTCTGCTCGACCAGCACGGCGCGGCTGCTGGACGTCCCGGCCGCGCGGCTCGGCGAGGACAACACCCCCGAGGTGGAAACCGAAGAACCGGAAGTTCAGGAGACGACGGCGTGACCGCGATCCGGATGGCGCTCAACGAACTGCGCCGGGTCAGCTCCGGCACCCTGCCCAAGCTCGCGCTGCTCGCGCTGGCGCTCGTGCCGCTGCTGTACGCGTCGCTCTACCTGTACGCCAACAAGGACCCGTACTCGAACCTCAAGCACGTGCCCGCCGCGCTCGTCGTGGCCGACCGGGGCACCGACCAGCTCCACGCGGGCCGCGACGTGGCCGACGAGCTGGTCAGGGGCGGCAAGTTCGACTGGCGCCAGGTCAGCTCGGAGGACGCCGAGAAGGGCGTCCGCGACGGCACCTACACGTTCGCGCTGACCCTGCCGGAGGACTTCTCGCAGGCCCTCTCCTCCTCGGGCGACTTCACCCCGCGCCAGGGCGTGATCACGCTGACCACCAACGACGCCAACAACTACCTCGGCAGCACCATCGCGAACCAGGTCGTCACGGAGGTCCGCCGCTCGGTGTCGGTGAAGATCGGCGAGGAGGCCGCGGACCGGCTGCTGCTCGGCTTCTCGACGATCCGGCAGAAGACCGTCGAGGCGGCCGACGGCGCCACCAAGCTCGCCGAGGCGCAGCAGTCCGCGCTGACCGGGACCCAGCAGCTCGTGGACGGCGCCACCCCGCTGGCCGCGGGCGCGGGCACCCTGGCGAACGGGCTGGACCAGCTCCAGGCGCAGACGAAGGACCTGCCGCTCAAGTCCCAGCAGCTCGCCAACGGCGCGAGGCAGGTGTCCGACGGCAACGCGACGGCCGCGACGACGGCCGAGGACTACGCCGCGAAGGCGCAGGCGCTGGTGAACGGGCTCGACCAGGTCAACGGCGACATCGCGGCGAAGCTGCGGGCCGCGGGCATGCCGGAGGAGGACGTGCAGCAGGTCCTGACGGCGCTGGGCCAGGCCAAGGCGCCGGTCACCGACGCCAACACCAAGGTGCAGGGCGCGGCGGGTCAACTCCGGCAGTTGGCCGACGGTGCCAAGCAGGTGTCCGACGGCGCCGCCCAGCTCGCGGCGTCCACGCCCGCGCTGACCGACGCGATCGGCAGGCTCGACGACGGCGCGGGCACCCTCGCGTCCGGCGCCGTGCAGCTCCGCGACGGCGCGACCAAGCTGCGCGACGGCGAGCAGCAGCTCGTCGACGGCACGGCCAAACTCCGCGACGGGCTCACCGAGGGCGTCGGCCAGATCCCGAACCCCGATGACCCGACCCGCGAGTCGACCGCGAAGACCATCGGCGACCCGGTGAACGTGCGCGGGGTCAGCCAGACCGCCGCGGGCACCTACGGCGCGGGCCTCGCCCCGTTCTTCCTCGGGCTGGCCACGTGGATCGGCGCGTTCGTGCTCTTCCTGCTGCTGCGGCCGCTGTCCCGGCGGGCGCTGGCCGCGGGCCAGTCCGCAGTGCGGGTCGCGGTCGGCGGCTGGCTGCCCGGCGCACTGCTCGGCATCGCGCAGGTGGTCGTCATGTTCTCCGTCGTCACGCTGATCGTGGACATCCGGCCGAGCGACCCCGTCGGCACGCTGGCGTTCCTGTTCCTCACGTCGATGACGTTCGTCGCGGTCCTGCACGCCCTCAACGCCCTGCTGGGCGCGGTCGGCAAGTTCGTCGGGCTGGTGCTGCTCATCCTCCAGCTCGTGAGCGCGGGCGGCACGTTCCCGTGGCAGACCATCCCCGAACCGCTGTACCCGTTGCACTACGGTTTGCCGATGGGCTACGCGGTGGACGGCTTGCGCCACCTCATGTACGGCGGCGAGCTGGGCGGCGTCGGCCACGACGCGCTGGTGCTGGTGGCGTACCTCGTCGGAGCGCTGGCGGTCTCGACGTTCGCCGCGTACCGCCAGCGGGTCTGGACGCCGTCGCGGCTGAAGCCGGAACTCGTGCTGTGAGCGGCCCCCGGCCCGGCCGCACCGGGGTCACCAAGCAGAAGCTGTTCGACGCGGCGCTGAAGCTCGTCGGCGAGCGCGGCGCGGCGTCCGTGACGGTGGACGAGATCGCCGCCGAGGCCGGGGTCGCGAAGGGCACCGTCTACTACAACTTCGGCAGCAAGGACGCGCTGGTCGACGCCCTGCTGCGGCACGGGGTGGACCTGCTCGCCGCGCGGTTGCGCCCGGCCCAGGAGGAGTCCGGGACCGAGGACGCGCTGGCCGCGCTGGTCGACGGGATGCTCGGCTTCTTCGCCGAGTACCCCGCCTTCGGCCAGCTCCTGGTCAGCGAGCTGTGGCGGACGCCCGGCCAGTGGCACGGCACGCTCAGCCTGCTGCGCGACGACATCGTGTCCATCGTCAAGGCGCAGGTGCAGCGGGTGCACGACGCGGGCCGCCTCCCCGAGGGCGTCCAGGTCGGCACGGCGTCGGCGGCCCTGTTCGGCACGCTGCTGGTGGTCGCGCTCGACTGGCAGGTGTTCCAACCCGACCGGTCGATGGTCGAGGTCCGCGAATCGGTGCTGCTGCTGGTGCGCGGCCTCGGCCCCCGGACCTGAGCTAGTCCACGTCGCCCACGTGGTGCGTGGACGGCGACCTGCCCTCCAGCGCCCGGCGCACGGCGGCGAGCACGCCTTCCGCCGTCTCCTGGTGCGACAGCCACCGCGTGCCCGCGCCGTGCTTCACGTGCCCGAGCACCACCTGCTGCGTCGGGTGGCCGTCGAGCACCGGTTCCGGCAGGCCGTGGACCCGGTGGGCCGCGCCCGAGTCGTGCACCTCCACCACCGGCGCGGTCGGGGCGAGCAGGGGCGCGACGGCCCGCAGCACCGACTCGCGGTAGGTCGAGTGGACCCAGGCGACCAGCAGGTCGGCGGGGGCGTCGAGGGTGGCGCGGACCCGGTCGGCCAGTTCGGCGGGCCGGGCCCAGTCCGCGGCGATCTCACGGGCGCGCGGCCCCGCCGCCGTCGGCCGGTGCCCGCTCGGCACGACCGCGGCCCTCGCCGCCAGGCCGAACCGGGGTCTGCGGCTGGGCAGCACCACCCGCCAGCCGTCGGCCAGCAACGCCGACGCGCACCCGGCCAACATCCCGGTCCCGCCCAGCACCAACGCGATCCGCTCGGTCATGCCAACTCCAATCGGTGGACACCTAGGCCTCCGCGCCGGGGAGGAGGCGGCCCCGCGGAGAACACCGGGTCCGAAGTGGACAGACGGTTTCGGGCTCCCTCGGCGGACCGGGTGTTTTGGAAGCGGTGGAGCGCGCGCACCACCGACGCCCCTCCCCCAGGGCGAACTCTCCGGGACAGACATGACGTCACAGCAGCGACTCCTCGTCGAGTCCGGCCGCGTGGCGCAGCGGGCCCGCGCGCCACCGGTCCACCTCTCCCTGCCCGCACAGCCTCACCACCGCGAGCCGGGCGCCGTGCTCACCGTCGCGGATACCGGTCAGCTTCAACCGCAGGCTCGCGTGCGACTTCCACGCCCAGCGCCACAGGTGCCTGCGGTCGGTGAGCACGGTGCGCAGCGGCGGCTCGTAGTTGCCGTTCCACAGGTGCGTGCCCACGAGTCTCCGGTGCACCGTGCGGAGGACCAGCCTCCTCATCACCAGGTGCCGGGGGTGGTCGAGCCAGACGACGGTGTCCGCCTCGTCGAGCAGGAGCGGCCGCACCTCCCGGTACTGGTACTCCGTCACCCACGCGGGCGCGCGGGTGAACCGCCGCACCTCGGCCGCGAACTCCGGCCTGGGTGTCCACCCCGGACCGTGGAACAGCGCGTCCAACTCCACGTACGGCAGGCCGAGCACGGCCGCTATCCGGCAGGCCATCGTCGACTTGCCCGCGCCCGCCGTCCCCGCCACGAGCACCCGTCTCGGTGCGTGCGGCAGGGGATCGGACGGTCCCAGGATCGGCACCGGGTCAGGCTACCGCCGGGCACCGACAAGAACCGGGTGGCGGACGAGGCCCTAGGAGCGGCTGATCGCGGCCAGCAGGTCCTCGTGGGTCGGCAGTCCGAACGCCCAGCCGACCGGGAAGGTGAAGTGGACGACACCGTCCACGTGGGCCGTGCGCACGCCCGGCATGGCGGTGCGGACCAGCCGCATCATCGGGGTGTTCTCCGGCAGCACGTCGCCGTGCAGTTCGAGGTAGCCCAGGCTGCCCGCGAGCGCGCCGATCTCGGTGAGCAGCATCCGGCCGACGCCGCGGCGGTGCCAGCGGTCGACGACGGCGACCGCGACCTCGGCGGCCCCCTGGCCGGTCCGGACCAGCCGGGAGATGCCGATGGGCTGCCCGAGGACCTCGGCGACGCAGGCCGCGTGCCCGTCGCCGTCGAGGTCGATGAGCCGGTCGCGGAACGCCTTGGTGAGCCGCGGCATCGGGGCGTGGAACCGCAGGTAGCGGCTGTGGTCGGAGAGCCCGTCGAAGACGGCGTCGACGGCTGCCGGCGCGCTCCAGCGGTCGAGCGCGCGCACGCTGGGACCGATCATGGTGCGACCACCTAGTTGGGTTCGGATTCAGAACGCCACCATAGCTGAGTCTGTTTTTCGAACGCAAGCGTATTCTGGATGGATGGCACACGCGAAGCTCGCCGACCCGCAGTGCACGATCTCGCGCTCCGCCGCCCTGCTCGGCGAGAGGTGGACCCTGTTGCTGCTGCGCCAGGTCTTCCTCGGCACCCGCCGCTTCGAGGACTTCCAGACCACGATGGACATCTCCCGCAGCGTGCTCACCGAGCGGCTGGCGGAACTCGTCGACGAGGGCGTCCTGCGCCGCGTCGCGTACAAGGACGCCCGCACGCGCTACGAGTACCGGCTCACCGAGAAGGGCCGCGCTCTCTACCCGGTGATGATGGCGCTGCGCGACTGGGGCTCGCAGTGGATGCCGCCCGAGGACGGCCCGTCGTTCGACCTGCACCACCGCGACTGCGGCGGCGACGTGCGCGCCAAGGTCGAGTGCACCGACTGCGGCCAGGAGTTGACGGCGCGGGACGTGCGCGTCACCGCGCCGAACCGGGACTGACCCCCGCGGCCGTCAGCGCGCCAGTTCGGCGAGGTGGCGGCGCAGCACCGCGGTCATGACCTCCGGCGTCGTCAGGTCCGGTTGCAGCACGGCGGTGACGGCGAGCCCGTCGAGCAGGGCCGCCAGGCGTTCCCGCTCGACGTCCAGGTCCAGGTCGGCGGGCAGCGCCCCGTAGGAGACCGCCCCGGCCAGTACCTTGCCGACGATCATCCGCACGCCCTGGTGCAGCCGCAGCGCCGACGGCCGGAGCGACGGCCGGGTGCGCGCGGCGGTCACGAACGCCAGCCAGATGACGGACTCGTCGTGGCGGTCGGCGTCGAGCGGCAGCAGTTCGCCCAGCAGCGCCTCGACCAGCGGCCCGCGCTCACCGGACGTGCCCGCCGCGGAGATCCGCTCCACCCCGGCCCGCATCCGGACCTCGACGCGCTCCTCCAGTTCCCGGAGCGCGAACACCAGCAGTTCGTCGTGGCTGTCGAAGTAGTGCCGGACCGAGCCGATCGCCAGCCCGGCCTCGTCCGCGACGTTGCGCAGCGACGCCTGCTCCACGCCCTCCCTGCGGACCACGCGGAACAGCGCGTCCACGACGGCGCGGCGGCGGACTTCGGCATCGACGACCCTGGGCACTCCCCTTTTTAGCACGTGCATGCTAATTTAAGTAGCACGACCATGCTACAAACGAGGGGGAACCATGATCACCTGGGTGCTGATCGTCGTCGGGGTGGTGGCGGTGATCGTCAAGAGGACCGTCGGCGAACCGGTCGACCTCAAGGACCTGGCCGTGCCGTCGCTGGTCCTGCTGGGGATCGGCGCGCACGCGCTGACGCAGGTCCACCTGAGCGCCGTCGACGTGCTCTGGCTGGTCGTCAGCTCGCTGGTCGGGCTGGCGATGGGCGTGCTGCGCGGGTCGTCCGTGCTGCTGTTCACCCGCGACGGCGTGCTGAGCCAGCGCTACACCGGCAGGACGTTCGGCTACTGGGGGCTGTCCCTCGCGGTGAACCTGGCCGTCGGCTACACCGCGAGCATGTACACCGACGCCCGCCCGATCACGCTGTCGATCGGCGTCGGCCTGCTCGGCGAGGCCGTCCCGGTCGGCCTGCGGGCGCTGCGGGCGGGTGCGCTCAGCGCAACACCGAGGTGACCACGTCGATCGGCCGCGAAAGTATCGTCACCCCAGGCGAACGTGGTGGCCTCACCGTGGGGAGTGGTCGTGCTGGGAGCACTCGGGCTGGGTCCCGCCGAGGAACGGGTCTACCGGGCCGTCGTCAGCGGCTACCGCAGCGACGCGGACGCGTTGGCCGAAGCGCTCGGCGCCGACCGCCGCGAGGTGACGGCGACGCTGGACGTCCTGCTGGCCAAGGGGCTCGTCACCCGCACCGACGAGCGGTACGCGGCGGCGCCGCCGGACGTCCTGCTCGGTCCGATGCTGGTGAAGGGGCAGGCCGAGCTGGAACAGGCGCGGGCGGCGGTGTCGCAGCTCGCGGACGAGTACCGGGGAGGCGCGCGGCGCCGCGACTCGGCTCGGCTGGTGGACGTCGTGACCGGCGCGGAGGCGATCCGGAACCAGTTGCTGAGCCTCCAGCGCGGAGCCCGTGAGGAGATGCTCTGGTTCTGCCGGAAGGCCCCCATCGCGATGTCGTCGCCGGAGAACGACGAGGAGGCGAAGGCGCTGGCACGGGGAGTGCGGTACCAGGCGGTGTTCGAGACGGCGCTGCTGGAGGAGCCGGGCGAGCTGGCCGAGGTGATGGCCTCGGTCCGCGCGGGCCTGATCGGCCGGTCGCTGCCCGCGCTGCCCGTCCGGCTCGCCATCGCGGACCGCAAGATCGCCCTCTGCCCGCTGGTCACCGACGACGCCACCGGAGAGCCGACCGCCGCGCTGGTCATGGAGAGCAGCCTGCTCAGCGCGCTGGTCGCCCTCTTCGAGAGCTACTGGGAGCGGGCGATCCCGCTGCGCATCGACGGCGGCGCCGACGTGCCGCTGACCCCGGACGAGCGGCAACTCCTGTCGCTGCTGCTCGCCGGGGTCGGCGACAAGTCGATCGCCACGCAGCTCGGCGTCAGCGGCCGCACCCTGCAACGCCGGTTGCAGGACCTCATGCGGCGCGCCAACGCCCAGAGCCGGATGCACCTGGCGTGGCGGGTCAACGAACTCGGCTGGCTCGGCGACGCCGGGTGGTGAGTCAGCGCAGCGCGAGCCGGTGCACCCCGCTGGCCATCGTGCCCGCGAACAGCCACGCGCCGTCCGGCGAGACGAGCACCGACCGCACCTCGTGGTCGGCGGGCTGGTTCGGCAGCACCTTCCAGCTCTTGCCGCCGTCCGTGCTGCGCAGCACTCCCGTGCCCGCCACGTAGTAGTCGCGCGACCCGGCGTACAGCGCGCCGTCACGGGAGAACACCACCGACGTGTAGAACACCTCGGGCAAGCCCACGCCGTCGGCGAACGACTTCCCGGCGTCGTAGCTGACCTTCAGCAGCCCCTGGCCGACGGCGACCACGTGCGAGGGGTTCTTCGGGTCGACCGCCACGGCCTCGACCCGCCCGTCGAACGCCTTCGCCAGCGGCAGGTCGGCACCGGTGCTCAGGTACAGGCCGCTCACGTCCGCGATCCACACCCCGGAAGGCCGGGTCGGGTCGATCGCGAGCCCGTTCACGCCGGACAGCTCGGTGTCGTGCAACGGCGTGAAGCTGGTGGCGCCGTCCGTGCTCACGTACAGCGCGGGCGCGAGGTACGCGCCGGTGTAGACCCGGCTCGGGTCCTTCGGGTCGGCCACCACCGAGTGCGAGTTGCCGGGGAACGACGCCAGCCCGCTCCACGTCCGCCCATTGTCACCGGACTTCTCGATGAAGAAGCACTCGCCGGGGCAGTAGGCGTTCCGCGCCCGCAGCACGTCGTTCCCCTTGCCGGGCAACGTTTCCAGCGCGTTCACGGTGTTGCCGACGGTGTGCGGGATCTTGCCCGTCCAGCCCCAGTCCTGATAGCCCGCACCGAGTTCACGACCCAGCGGCGCGGTGGACCGGTAGCTCCCGGTCGGCGTACCCGCCAGCAGCGCGGACCCCGCGACGGCCAACGCGTTCACCGACGTGTCCGGCACCCCGATCCGCTGGAAGTCGACGGAGTCGCGGGTCGTGAAGATCCCGGCGGACGCCGCGACGACCTGCACGTCCGGCCGATCCGGGAAACTGCCGACCTCGCTGTACACGTCGACCTTGTCGAACGCGGGCTTCGCCTTCCAGGTACGCCCGAGGTCCTTGCTCACCCACAGGTTCTTGGCACCGCTACCGTCCGGCGACCCCTCGATCGTCTGCACCTGCACGTCACCCGAGGGCCCGACCCCGATGTACGGAACAGCGTCCTTCTTCCCCCACGACCCGCTGACAGCACGCCAGGTCCGACCGCGGTCGGTGGACAACACCGCACCGCTGAAGATCCCAGCCGCCACCACGACCCGCTCTCCCACGGACAACGAGTCCACGGCAAGGTCAACCGCCAACTTCCGCGCCTTCTCCGGCTTGGAGGTGGCGTTCTCGATGATGTGCACCCCGGCCCCCGTACCGATGTACAGGTCCCGATCATCCAACCCGAGCTGCCGCACCCCCTTCGGCGACCCCGCGAGCAACTTCCAGTGCGCCCCACGATCGGTGCTCAGGTAAACGCCTTCGTCACCAGCAACGAACACCGCCTGCCCACTACGCGACACCACAACGCTAGTGAACCCACCAGGCGTCTCGAACACCGACTGGAACGACCGCCCACCATCCCGACTGCGCAACACAAAACCACGCTCACCCCCTTGGGGAGCAGCGGCCACGTAAACCAGGTTCGGATCCCGCGGATCAGCCGCGATCTGCCGCCCAGCAGCAGCGGGCAGGTCCAACACCACGGGCGCCAACCAGGTCTTGCCACGATCATCGGTCCGATAAACGTTCCGCCCGGTAACGGTCAACACGTACAACCGCGACGGCTTGGCCCGCGTGAACGCAAGATCCCCACCACCGGCATTGGGCCCCATCGACACCCACTGCCGCCCAACAGACTCAACGTCCACCGACCCAGCCGAGGCGGGCACAGCGGTCCCGAGCACAACACCCACAGCCACCGCGAGCGAGGCCAGCTTCCAAGAGTTCCGGTACATGGCCACAGCCTCCAGAGACCACCACCCCCAGTCACTACTCAACCGCCGGCACAACCACGCCAAGTCGCAACTGCGCCAAGCCCGCACCGCCCGAAAACCCGCCCCCCACCCACCCGGGCCCACAGTCTTTCCCCGCCCGAAGGGCGGGGCAACGCCCGCAGGGCGAGCCCAGCCCCCACCCTGCCCCCGATCCCCAGCGCAGTTCGTGGCTCGTTCGGTTTGTCAAGGCATCTTTCCCGCCTTGACAAACCGAACGAGCCATCGAAACAATCAAAAATCGGGGCGAGCCCACCCCCACAGACCCACCCGACCCCCACCCCCACAGGCCCTACAGAACCCGCCCCCAACCCGCACCCGCACTAATGCGCAGCGGCGTCCCAAGACCGCCCATACCCGATCGACACCTCCAACGGCACCGACAACGAGTACGCCTTCCCCATCTCCTCCCGAACCAGCGCCTCCACAGCGGCCTTCTCCCCCTCGGCCACCTCCAGCACCAACTCGTCGTGCACCTGCAACAGCATCCGCGTGCGCAACCCGGCCGCTTCCAACGCCCGGTGGACCCCGAGCATCGCCACCTTGATGATGTCCGCGGCCGACCCCTGGATGGGCGCGTTCAACGCCATCCGCTCAGCCATCTCCCGCCGCTGCCGGTTGTCGCTGTTCAGGTCGGGCAGGTACCGCCGCCGCCCCAGGATCGTCTCCGTGTACCCGTCCTTCGACGCCTGCACCACGATCTTCTGGAGGTACTCCCGCACCCCGCCGAACCGCGAGAAGTACGCGTCCATCTGCTCGCGCGCCTCTTCGGCCGGGATGCGCAACTGCTGGGCCAGCCCGTACACCGACAGCCCGTACGCCAACCCGTACGACATCGCCTTGACCCGCCGCCGCATCTCGCCGGACACCTCGGACGTCGGCACCGAGAACGCCTTCGAGGCCACGTACGTGTGCAGGTCCTCCCCGGAGTTGAACGCCTCGATCAGCCCGGCGTCCTCCGACAGGTGCGCCATCAGCCGCATCTCGATCTGCGAGTAGTCGGCGGTCATCAGCTCCGAGTACCCGTCGCCGACCACGAACGCCTCGCGGATCCGCCGCCCCTCCTCGGTCCGGATCGGGATGTTCTGGAGGTTGGGGTCGGTGGACGACAGCCGTCCGGTGGCGGCGATCGTCTGGTGGAACGTCGTGTGGATCCGCCCGTCGTCGGCGACGGCCTTCAGCAGCCCGTCCACAGTGGACTTCAACCGCGTGACGTCCCGGTGCGCCATCAGGTGCTGGAGGAACGGGTGCTCGGTCTTCTCCAGCAGGTCCTGGAGGGCTTCGGCGTCCGTCGTGTACCCGGTCTTCGTCTTCTTCGTCTTCGGCATGTCCAGCTCGTCGAACAGCACGACCTGCAACTGCTTCGGAGACCCCAGGTTGATCTCCTTGCCGATCACCGCGTACGCGTCCTGCGCGGCCTGCTTCACCCCGGCCGCGAAGTGCGCCTCCAGCTCGGCGAGGTGCGTGGAGTCGATCGCGATCCCCACCGCCTCGACCTCGTCCAGCACGGCCATCAGCGGCAGTTCCAGCTCGGCCAGCAACCGCGTGCCGTGGATCTCCACGAGCTGCTCGTCCAGCGCGTCCGCCAGCTCGGCGACGGCCCGAGCGCGGATGATCGCTCCCGTGGCGGTCTTCTGGAGCTCTTCCTCCTCGTCTGCCAGCAGCGACAACTGCCCGTCCGACGTCTCCTCGGCCCGCAGCTCGCGGTGCAGGTACCGGATGGCCAGGTCGTCGAGCGCGAACGACCGCTGCCCCGGCCGCACCAGGTAGGCGGCCAGGCCGGTGTCGCTGGTCAGCCCGCGGAGCCGCCACCCGCGCGCCCGCAGCGCCCGCAGCGGCAGCTTCAGGTCGTGCCCTGCCTTCAGCACCGACGGGTCGGCCAGCCAGGCCGCCAGCGCCTTCTCGTCGGCCTCGTCGAGTGACGTGACCTCGACGTACCCGCCGTCCCCGGTGGCCGTCGCGAACGCGATCCCCTCCAGGTCGCCTGCCGCGACCCGGAACGCCACCCCGACCCGCGACCCGCGCGCGTACTCGTCCAGCCACCCGCCGAGCAGCCCGACCGGGACCGCGCCGCCGTTGACCTCGAACCCGTCCTCGACCTCGGGTTCCTCCGACGGCAGGGTGGCGAACAGCCGGTCCCGCAGGACGCGGAACTCCAGCTCGTCGAACAGGCGGTGCACCGCCTCGCGGTCCCAGTCCTTCTTCTCCAGGTCGTGCGGCCGGAGCGGCAGCTCGACGTCGCGCACCAGCTCGGTCAGGTGGCGGTTCAGCATCACGTTGGTGATGTTGTCCCGCAGCGCCTCACCGGCCCTGCCCCTCACCTCGTCGACCCGGTCGATCAGCCCGTTGAGGGACCCGAACTGCTGGATCCACTTGGTGATCGTCTTCTCGCCGACGCCGGGGATCTTCGGCAGGTTGTCCGACGGGTCGCCGCGCAGCGCCGCGAAGTCCGGGTACTGCTCCGGCGTGACGCCGTACTTCTCCAGCACCAACTCGGGCGTGAACCGGGCCATCTCGGACACGCCCTTGACCGGGTACAGCACGGTCACCGAGTCGTTGACGAGCTGCAACGCGTCCCGGTCGCCGGTGCAGATCGCGACCTTGAAGCCCTCCGCGACCGCCTGCGTGGTGATCGTCGCGATCAGGTCGTCAGCCTCGAAGTTGTCCTTCGCCATGGTCTTGATCGACAGCGTGGCGAGCACGTCCTGGATCAGGCTGACCTGGCCCTTGAACTCGTCCGGCGACTTGCTGCGGTTCGCCTTGTAGTCGGCGAACGCCTCCGAGCGGAACGTCTTGCGCGAGACGTCGAACATCACCGCCACGTGCGTCGGGGCCTCGTCGCGCAGCAGGTTGATGAGCATCGAGGTGAACCCGTACACGGCGTTCGTCGTCTGCCCGGTGTTGGTGGAGAAGTTCTCCTTGGGCAGCGCGAAGAAGGCCCTGTACGCCATCGAGTGGCCGTCGATCAGCAGCAGGCGCGGTGCGTCGGAAGTGCTCACGGCCCGAGTCTAGGGTGGAGCACCGACAGTTCCGCACCGACCGGAGGTAGCCGGTGACCACCCACGTACCGCCCACGCCCGACCAGGTCCCCGGCATCGACCTGGACCTGGCCGTCGAACAGCTCACCACCAAACTGGGCATCGAAGTCACCCGATGGGATCGCGATCGGCTCGTCGGGACGATGCCCGTCGCGGGCAACCGGCAGCCCTACGGCCTGCTGCACGGCGGCGCCACGGCGTCGCTGGCGGAGACGCTGGGGTCGGTCGCGGCGGCGATGCACGCGGCGCCGGACCGGGTCGCGCTCGGGCTGGAGCTGTCCTGCACGCACCACCGGGCCGCCCGCGAGGGTCTGGTGACGGGGGTGTGCACGCCGCTGCACGTCGGACGGACCACGGCGACGTTCCAGATCGCGGTGAGCGACGAGGACGGCAAGGCCGTGTGCACCGCGCGGCTGACGTGCATCCTGCGCGAACGCCCTCCGGGTGAGCCCAAGTCCTAGTCGGCGACGGCGCGGCGCCGACGGCGTCGCGCCAGCAGCAGCCGGAAGCCGAGAGCCGCGACCAGCAGGAACGCGGCGAACGGCAGCCACCAGCGCGGTCCGACGACGGTCTCGAAGAGCAGTTCCAGCAGGCCGAGCAGGATCGCCGCCACCACCACGCCGCGCGGGGTGCGGCCCAGGAGCGCGGCCGTCACCGCGTACAGGCCGACCGAGATCCCGGTCAGGTACCAGGCGGCGCCGGGCACCTTGACCAGGTACAGCAGGGCGGCCAACCCGGACAGCACGCCGCTCACGACCACCGGCGGCACCCCGCGGCGGGTGGCGGCGATCGACCCCGCGATGGCCGCCGCGGCCAGCACGACCACGGTGACCTGGACGCTGTCGACACCGGGTAGCAGCTCGCGCGGCCGGAACACCCTGATCTGCGGCTCGGCCGTCGGCCCCCGCAGCAGCCAGAGGCCGAGCTGCACGACGGCGACCACGCCGACGCCGAGCGGCGCGGACCACCGGAAGCCCACGGCGGCCGAGACCGCCGTGGCGACCACGACGGCCGCCGCCAGCGCGACACCGAGGTGGACCGGTACCAGCGCCGCCGCCACGTCGGGGGTCGGGCCCGGCCGGAACCCGAGGAGCCAGAACACCGCGTAGGCGGCGAACACACCGAGCGAGAACCCCGCCACCTGGCCGACGTCGACCCGGCCCGCCGCACGGGTGCAGGCCAGGGCCAGCAGGGCGTAGACGAACCCCTGGACCACGCCTTCGAACGCCATCGCGGGCCACTGGTCGACGAGCAGGTCGGCGCCCCGCACCAACCCGGCGGGCATCAGGTGGTTCACCCGACCAGGCTGCCACACGGCCGGGAGGTCGCTGGTCGAAGGCCCCGGCACGGGCTCGCGGCTGCGACACTGGCGGGGTGGATCCGCGACGCGCCCTCGCCACCGGTCTGACCGCGGTGGTCGTCCTGACCGCCTGCACCGCGAACGACCCGGCTCCGCCGCCGTCCCCGAGGACGTACTCGCCGCCGCCCGAGACGGCCCGCGCCGACGAGACCGTCCTGCACCTGCCCGCCGTGACCGACGGCGACACGTCGTTCGTGGCGCTTGGCCTCACCAGCGGTATGGACATGGTCATCGGCAGCCACGCGGAGTGGCAGGCGAAGGGCCAGTACGTGCGGGTCCGGCTGCTGGTCACGAGCAACGGGCGCAGCACCGTCCTGTACGACGCGCGGCGGCCGGTGCTGATCGACTCGGCGGGCCGGGAGCACGCGACGGACGTCCAGGCCATGTCCATCAAGCGCCAGCCGGACAAGGTGGAGCTCGGGTTCACCGTGAAGCTGGAGCACGACGTCTACTTCGACATCCCGGACGACGCGAAGCCAGCGAAGCTGCGGGTGTTCGGCGGGCCGACGCTGATGGACCAGGAGGACCTGACCGGTCCGGAGATCGACCTGAATCCGTGACCGGACGCCGCGAGGGCCGCCGGAGCGGGTGCTCCGACGGCCCTCGCGGGTCTGGCCCGGAACGGCTCAGTGGCCGAGCTCGCCACCGAGGTAGGCGGCCCGGACACCGGGGTCGTTCAGCAGCTCGACGCCGGGCGCGCTCTTGACGACGCGGCCGGTCTCGAGCACGTAGGCGCGGTCGGACAGCTTGAGCGCCTGCTGGGCGTTCTGCTCGACCAGCAGCACCGTGGTGCCGCGCGAGTTGATCTCCTTGATGATGGTGAAGATCTGCGCGATCAGCATCGGGGCCAGCCCCATCGACGGCTCGTCGAGGAGCAGGACCTTCGGCTTGGTCATCAGCGCGCGGCCGATGGCGATCATCTGTTGCTCGCCGCCGGACATCGTGCCGCCGAACTGCGTCTTGCGCTCGTTCAGGCGCGGGAACAGCTCGTACACCTCTTCGAGGTCGCCCGAGAGATCACCCTTGCGGGTGTAGGCGCCCATGAGGAGGTTCTCCTGCACGGTCATGCCGGGGAACACCCCGCGGCCTTCCGGGGACTGCCCGATGCCGAGCTGCACCCGCTTGTGGCCGGGGGTCTTGGAGATGTCCTCGCCGTCGAACAGGATCTGGCCGCTGGAGAGCGGGCGCAGACCCGAGATCGTCTTCAGCGTGGTCGTCTTGCCCGCGCCGTTGGCCCCGATGAGCGACACGATCTCGCCCTCGTTGACCTCGATGCTGATCCCCTTGAGGGCAGCGATCTTCCCGTAGTGGACGTTGATGTCCTTGACCTCAAGAAGCATCTTCTGCCACTCCCAGGTACGCCTCGATGACCTTCGGGTTGTTCTGCACCTCGTGCGGAAGCCCCTCCGCGATGAGCTGACCGAAGTCGAGCACGGCGAGCCGGTCGCTGACGTGCATGACCAGGCTCATGTCGTGCTCGATCAGCAGCACAGTGCGGCCGTCGTCGCGGATCTTGCGGATCAGCTCCTGCAACGCGATCTTCTCCGCCGGGTTCATGCCCGCGGCGGGCTCGTCGAGCAGCAGCAGCTTCGGGTCCGTCGCCAGGGCCCGTGCGATCTCCAGCCTGCGCTGGTCGCCGTACGGGAGGTTCTTCGCGGTCTCGGTCATCCGCGCGGAGATGCCGACGAAGTCGAGCAGCTCGCGCGCGACCTCGCGGCCGCGCTTCTCCTCCTTGCGGTGCCAGGGGAGGCCGAGGGTCGCGCCGATCGCACCGGTCTTGTGGTGCGCGTCGGCGCCCACCATCACGTTCTCCAGCGCCGTCATGTTGTGGAACAGGCGGATGTTCTGGAACGTGCGGGCGATGCCCTTCTTGGTGACCTTGAACCGCTTCTGGCCGTCGATGCGCTCACCGTTGAAGCGCACCTCGCCCTCGGTCGGCGCGTAGACGCCGGTGACCACGTTGAACACCGTGGTCTTGCCGGCGCCGTTCGGGCCGATCAGGGCGAAGATCTCCCCGCTGTTGATGGAGATCTTCGCTTCCTTCAACGCGGTCACGCCGCCGAAGCGCATGGTCACGTTGTCGAGTTCGAGCACTGGGGTAGTCACTTGCTGCCCACCTCCGCGGACGTGTCGTCGGAGTCCGGGCCGGGAACCTCGGCGGCAAGGGTGCCCATGCCACCCGTTCCCTCGTGGAGTTCGGCCTTGCGCTGACGCGACGGCAGCAGGCCCTCCGGACGCAGCGCCATCATCAGCACGAGCACGGCGCCGAACAGGAGGATCCGGTACTCGGCCAGGAAGCGGAACCGCTCCGGCAGCCAGGCGATCACGAACGCGCCGAGGATGACACCCGGCAGGTTGCCCGCACCGCCCAGCACGACCGCGGCGAGGATCGTCGCGGACAGGATGAACGGGAACGAGTTCGGCTCGATGAAGATCGCCTTGCTGGCGTAGATGGCCCCGGCGAGGCCACCGATCATCGCGCCGATCGCGAACGCGAGCAGCTTGAACTTGAACGTCGGCACGCCCATGAGCTCGGCGGCGTCCTCGTCCTCGCGGATCGCGGCCCACGCGCGGCCGACGCGGCTCTTGTGGAGCCGGACCGAGAACACGATGACCAGCGCGATGGCCGCGACGATCAGGTAGTAGTACGGCGCCGGGTCGAGCAGGAACTCCATGCCGAACAGCGGCTCGGGGTGGGGGACGTTCGTGATGCCGCGAGCGCCACCGATCTCGTCGGTGTTGTTCGCGGTGATCCGGACGATCTCACCGAAGCCGAGCGTCACGATCGCGAGGTAGTCGCCCCGCAGCCGCAGCGTCGGCGCGCCGAGGATGACGCCGGAGACCGCCGCCAGCACGATGCCCATCACCAGCGTGGCCCAGAACGTCAGGCCGTGCTTGGTGCCGAAGTACGCGAGGGTGTAGCCGCCGATCGCGAAGAAGGCGACGAACCCGAGGTCGAGCATTCCCGCCTGGCCGACCACGATGTTCAGGCCGACGGCCAGCAGGATGTACGTGCCGATCGGGTAGAACAGAACGGTCGTCCAGTCCGATTCCGGGGACATGAACGAACCGATCCACGGCGCCGGGAGGATCAGCGCGAACACGATCGCCGCGAGGTACACGGTGTAGCGCTGCCACTGCGGGGCGTCGGCCCACCAATCGCGTGCGCGGTCGACCGGGTGGAATGCATTTCGCTTTGCAGTCACTCCGTCGCCTTTCATGCTCGTGCCCTCTGGAGGGATTCACCGAGAATGCCGGTGGGACGGAACATCAGCACCGCGACCAGGATCACGAACGCGATGACGTCCTTCCACTGGGATCCCAGGAAGATCGCACCCCAGTTCTCGACCAGGCCGAGCACGATGCCGCCCATCAGGGCACCTCGCAGGTTGCCGATACCACCGAGCACGGCAGCGGTGAACGCCTTGATGCCGAGCACGAACCCGACGCGGTAGTCGGTGTTCTCGATCTCCATCACGTAGAACGCGGCGGCGACGCCCGCCATCGCGCCACCGAGCAGGAACGTGACCCGCACGATGTTGTCGATGCTGACGCCCATCAGCACCGCGGCCTCGGGGTCCTGCGCGGTCGCCCGGATGCCGCGGCCGAGCTTCGTCCGGCTCACGAACTGGTCGAGGATGACCATCACGATGACCGCGCCCACGATGACCAGCACGTGGTCGGTGCGGACGTTCGCGTTGCCGATGGTGAAGAGCGTGTCGCGGTCGACGAACCTGGGAGCCGACTGCTGGTTGCGACCGGGCTTGCCGGTCAGCCAGTTGATGACCTCCAGGCCGAACAGCTCCTGGAGGAACAGCGACGCGCCGATCGCGGAGATCAGCGCGGCCAGCCTGGTCGCGCCCTTCTTGCGCAGCGGCCGGTAGGCGATGAGCTCCAGGAGCATCGCCGCGCCACCGGAGACGGCGGCGGAGATGAGGACGATCAGCGCCATCACGCCGATCATCGCGACGCCGCCGAGCGGGGCGGTCGGGGCGATGGCCGTGAGGGTGACGAGCGACGCGAACGTGCCGATCATGAAGATCTCGGAGTGCGCGAAGTTGATCAGCCGCAGGACGCCGTAGACCATGGTGTAGCCGAGTGCGACGAGCGCGTAGATGGAGCCGATGACCAGTCCACCTACGGTGCTGGTCAGGAACTGGTTTTGCAGTTCTTGAAGCATGACTGGGATGCCTTACGAGACGGGGCGAGGATTCTTCGCCACAGTGGCGGGGAGCGGGAGCGCTGGTGTGCCAGCGCCCCCGCTCCCCCGCGTCGTGCTATTCCTGCTCCGCCGGCATCAACTGCCCAGCTTCGCCTCCGCGGCCGGGCCGAGCAGCTTGATCTTGCCGCCGACGACCTGGTAGACGAAGATCGCGTTCGAGTCGGGCTCGCCGTTCTCCTTGAACTTCATCTGCTTCGTGATGCCCTTGAAGTCCGCGGTCTTCAGGAACTCGTTGATCTTCTCCGAGGTGGTGTTGCCAGCCTCGATCGCCTTGATGTACGCGGTCGCGGCGTCGTAGCCCTCGGACGCGTAGATCGCCGGGTCGACGTTGAACTTCGCCTTGTACCTGGTGGCGAAGTCCTTCTGGTCGCCCTCGGTGGTGATGGCGCACGGGCAGCCGATGACGGCGCCCTCGGCCGCGGCGGTACCCGCACCGGTGATGAGCTGGGCGTCGAGCGAACCGTCACCGGTCGCGAACGTCGCGGTCACGCCACCGTCGCGGAGCTGCTTGAGCAGACGGCCGCCCTGGGCGTAGTAGCCGCCGAAGGCGACGATGTCCGGGTTGGACGACTTCACCTTGGCCACGGTGGACGAGTAGTCCGAGGCGTCCTTGGCGAACTTGTCGGTCTCGACGGCCACACCCGCGGCCGTGAAGGACTTCGTGAAGGCCTCCGCGAGGCCGACCGAGTACTCCTGGTCGTCGGACAGGACGAAGACCTTCTTCGGGGACTTCGCCTTGACGAGGAACTCGGCGATGCCGGGGCCCTGGTCGTCGTCGTTCGCCACCACGCGGTGCCAGTACTTCCAGCCGTTCTTGGCCAGGCCCGGGTTCGTCGCCGACGGCGAGACGCTCGGGATCTTGCTCTGCTCCAGCACGCCGCCGATGGCCTTCGACTCACCGGAGAAGGCCGGGCCGATGAGGGCGGCGATCTTGTCGGAGCCGACGGCGGTCGCGATCAGCGACGTGGCCTGCTCCGGCTTGCCCTGGCTGTCGTAGTCCTTGAGCTCGATCTTGACCTTGGGGCTCTTGGCGTTGTACTCGTCGATCGCGAGCTTCGCGCCGTTGTTCGGCGGGATCACGATTCCGGAGTTCTCACCGGTGAGGTCACCCATGAACCCGATCTTGATGGTGCTTGCGTCCCCCCCGCCCGACGAGCTGGTACCGCCGGCACAAGCACTCAGAACCAACGACGCTGCCGTCGCTAGCACGAGTACTCGTCCGAGTCGCGCTCCTGACACCGGTTACCTCCCATGAACCAACCAACCGCCGGTAGGCGGAGCCCCCGACACAGGGGCTGGGTTAGGGCAGGAACGTAGCTTCAGATGTGTTCTGTGAACAGGTGGTCCTACTGCTCTGTGTCCACATTGTGACGGTAGTCGCGTCACAATAGCGAACCGTTAACAGTCTTAAATCGGCATCAAATTGCCGCTGGTCACAGGGCACGTGCAACCAGTCACCAACAATGAGTGAGATCCTTAGCTCAGGAGAACGAACCCCTTACCCGATCGGGTAACTCAGCCGAAATTTTCGATGACGGCTTCGGCGACCGCCTTCATGGTCGTGCGACGGTCCATCGCCGTCCTCTGCACCCACCGGAAAGCCTCTGGCTCCGACAGGTTCTGCTTGCTCATCAGCAGGCCCTTGGCGCGCTCCACGACCTTGCGGGTCTCCAGGCGGTCGGTCAGGCCCGCGACCTCGTTCTCCAGCGCCTGCAACTCGGCGAAGCGGCTCATGGCCAGCTCGATGGCGGGCACCAGGTCGCGCTTGGCGAACGGCTTGACGAGGTACGCCATGGCGCCCGCGTCACGGGCGCGCTCGACCAGCTCCCGCTGGCTGAAGGCGGTCAGTATCACCACGGCGGCGATGCGGCCGCCCGCGATGGCGGACGCCGCCTCGATGCCGTCGACCTTGGGCATCTTGACGTCGAGGATCACGAGGTCGGGGCGCAGTTCGGTGGCGAGCTTGATCGCCTCGTCACCGTCGGCCGCCTCACCGGCGACCTCGTAGCCCTCTTCTCGCAGCATCTCGACGAGATCGAGGCGGATCAGCGCTTCGTCCTCCGCGACGAGCACGCGGCGTGGCGCGGGGTGGGCCTCGGCCGGTTGGGTCACCGGGGTCCTCCTGACGGTCTTGCCTGACCGGTCGCGGTCGCGGCTGGTCGTGGGCAGTCTACCGACGCCGAAGGGCCCCACCATCGCGAACTGCCGTGATCGCGGACACGAGCGAGCTTCACGTGTCGCTCTCGGCCACCACCGGACGGGTGAACACGGCACCCGAACCGCTCGGTCCACAACGGACTCGCGGCGTGGACCGCGTGGGACGCAAGGCACACAGGCCCCGCGTCCCCCGCGCGACCACTACATGATCGCCGCCCAGCCCGTCACGCCGTCCGGCCACTCGAACGAGGCCAACGCCTCCTCGTTCGCCGGATCGGGACCCTCCACCTCGCGCAGGAACAACAGGTCCGCGCCGACCGACAGGCCAAGACCACCCGCCGAAGCGGGCGCCTCGACCGCGCCGGGCAGGCCGAACACGCCGTGGGACAGCCGATCGGCCACCCGGACCAGGCCGAGGCCCGCGGGCCACTCCAGCCACCACTGCGCGCCCTGCGACCAGGACCGCAGCCAGGGGGCGTCGGCGAACAGGTGGACGCGGCGCAGCAGGGAGCTGCCCAGGCCCGCGGGACCCGGCGTGCGGCCGTGTTCGGCCAGGTGCGCCCGTTCCGGCTCGGTCAGATCGCCCTCGACGAACACGGAGGTGAGACCGCGGTCGGCCAGCAGCCGGTGGACGTACTTCATGGCGGTGTCCCACGCCGCGGCGTCGACGCCCGCGAGCACGATCCGCGCGTCCGGGTCGTCCAGCACGTGCAACTCGACCGCGCGCGGGTGCTTGCGGACGCGCAGGCCCGCCAAGCCCGCCACCCACGTCTCCTCCAGGCGGGGCAGGAGTTCGTAGAGCAGCGGGCCGAGCGCGTGGTCCGCCAGGTGCACGCGCGGCACGGCGAACGGCTCGACCGCGCGGAGGGCGTGCGCCGGGCGAAGCATGCTCGCGGGTGGGCGGAGCTGCAAGTGGGCGGCGGCGTCGGAGGCGACGCGCAGCAGGGCGGACTCCAGTTCCCGCTGCGGCGTGGACAGCGCCTCGGGCAGCAGTTCCCCGCGCAGCCGCTCGGGGAGTTCGGCCCGGCCCCGCAGCGCGTCCACGACGCGGTCGCGGTCGTCCGCGGTGAACGCGGACAGCGCGGCCTTGATCGCGGGCACCGCCTGGGACAGGTTCTCGCCGGTGTACACCCGGCGGAGGTCGACCAACTGGTCGGTGAGGGACGTGCGTGACACGGTGGGCTCCCGCTCGCACCGCCCGGCTCGGCGAAGTAGGACGCGCGCACTCGTGCGTCGGTCTGCTGACAGGTGGTACTCGATGAGCAGGGGTACCTCTACCCCGCGGCGGATCTGCCACCCGGTTGCCGGGGAGTGGCTCCAGCCTCACGTCTGCTCACGCACGCCGGTCCCCACCCTACCTCCGGCCGCACCCGAATTCCCGCGAGTTCCGCGAACGGGTGAACCGGATCGCGGCGGCGGACGTGCGGGGAGCATGACGGAACCGCAGACGACGGCGCGCAGGATCGCTGTGCTCCACCACGGCGCGGAGTCCACGGCCCGGACCGTGGACGCGCACGCCGCGGTGCTGGCCCGCGACGACGTGAGCGCGGCCATCGCCTCCACCGAAGCACTGGAATCGGCCTGCGAAGCCGCGCTGGCGGGCGCGGGCCAGGTCCGCGCGGACGGCGCCCCGCTGGTCCGCAGGCTGAGCCGCAACCGGGTGACCGCGCCGTGGTGCGACCTCGTGTCGCGCCTCTCGCGGCAGGTCCCGCCGTTCGGCGGGTCGGCGCGTGAGGTGGTCGAGGAGCGCCTGCGCGCCACCGGGCTGCTGCTGGCGTGGTGCGCGGTCGAGGGGTGGGCCGCCGAGCTGCGCGAACTCCCGGCGCCGCCGGAGCACGTCGGCGGCGACGGCCCCCGGAGCAACCCGTTCTCCACCCCCGTCCGGCTGCGCCACGGGTGGGCGCTGATCGGCAGGGGCCTCGACGTCGAGGTCTCGGAGCGGGAGGTGCGGACGTGGCGGGAGCTGGACGGCAGGCCGGTGGGCGAGGTGTCGGCGGCGCTGCGGCGGCACGACCCGAGGGAGCGGCCGGAGGACACGGCGGCGACCGTGGCGTGGCTGGTCCGGCGCGGTGTGGTCGAGGCGCCCCCGCGGGTGCTGCTGAGCGGCGGGACCGCTTCGCGCGCGTTGCCCCGCTGAGCGGGGCTGCCTACCGTCGGGCCCATGGTCACCGGAGCCCGCCGCCTGCTCGAAGTGCTCGCCTCGCACGACGTCGAGGTGGTGTTCGGCCTGCCGGGGGTGCACAACCTGGCCGTGTGGGAGGCGCTGCGCGGGTCCGGGATCAGGATGATCGGGGTCCGGCACGAGCAGACGGCGGTGTACGCGGCGGACGGGTACGCGCGGGCCACCGGGCGGGTGGGCGTGGCCGTGGTGACGACCGGGCCGGGCGCGGCGAACACGCTGGGGGCGGTCGGGGAGGCGATGGCGTCCGGGTCCCCCGTCGTGGTGATCGCCACCGACATCCCCTCCACCCTGCGGGTTCCCGGCGTGCACCGGGGTGTGCTGCACGAGACGCGCGACCAGGCCGGGATGTTCCGGCCGGTGGTCAAGGACGCGTGGACCGTGCCGTCCGCGGACTCGCTCGCGTCGTACGCGCACCGGGCGGTGGGCGTGGCTTCGTCCGGTGCGCAGGGCCCGGTGTACCTCGGGATCCCGACGGACTTCCTGGTCGCCCCGGCGGCCCCGGCCGCGTTCGAGTCCGATGAGGACGGTCCGCTGCCTGACCTCGGCGAGGCGGTGGCGCTGATCGCGGGGGCTTCGCGGCCGGTGATCTGGGCGGGCGGTGGGGCGGCGCGGTCGGGCGCCGACGTCGGGGAACTGGCGGTGCGGATCGGGGCGCCGGTGCTGACGACGTTCGGGGCGCGCGGGGTGCTGCCGGTCGACCACCCGTACGCGGTGAACGGGCCCGCGCACGTCCCGGAGGTCGGTGAGCTGTGGGACTCGGCGGATCTGGTCATCGCCATCGGGACCGACTTCGACGGGATGTCGACGCAGAACTGGGCCATGCCGCGGCCTCCTCGGTTGCTGGCGATCAACGTGGACGCCGTTGAGGCGTCGAAGAACTACCCGGCGGACGTGGTGCTGGTCGGTGACGCCCGGCGGGTGCTGCGGGCGTTGGTCCCGGCACTGCCGCCCGCCGTGCCGGTGGTGGATCTGGTCAGCGGGGTCAACGCGGCGGTGCGGCGAATCGTCGCGGACGAGTCGCCGGAGGCGGCGTACCTGCTGGCGGCGCTGGAAGGCGTGTCCGCGACGCTGGTGGCGGACATGTGCGTCGCGGGCTACTGGGTCGGCGGTTTCCACCGGGTGCCGCGGCCTCGGGGACTGGCCTACCCGGTGGGGTGGGGGACGCTCGGCTTCGGCTTCCCGGCGGCCGTGGGGGCGTCGGTGGCCGGCCGGGCGGTGGCGATCTGCGGGGACGGCGGTTTCCTGTTTGCCTGCGGGGATCTCGCGACCGTGGCGCAGGAGCGGTTGCCGGTGACCGTGGTGGTCGTGGACGACGGCGGGTACGGGATGTTGCGGTACGACCAGGAGATCGCCGGTCACCCCGCCGCCGGGGTGGACCTGCTGACGCCGGACTTCGTGGCCCTGGCCCGGAGTTTCGGGGTGCCCGCCGTGGCGGTGGACGGGTTCGGGCCGGTGTTCGGGGCGCGGTTGGCGGAGTTCGCGGCCGCCGACGGGCCGAACCTGCTGGTGGTCCGGGCCCGGCTGAAGCCGCCGCCGACGACCTCGCCCCGGTGGTACCGGCGGCGCTAAGGTGTCGAACATGAGTTCGAACCTGCCTGAACGCCGCTGGCCGGAGACGTACGCGACGGACGAGTTGCGGTTGCAGTGGGAGTTCCTGGACTTCCTGCGGTTGACCGCCACGTCGAAGGTCGCCGGGCTGAGCCGGGCGCTGGGGGCCGCCGCTCCGCTGGCCACCTCGCCGGTGGTGACCGCGATGGGCGTGCTGAAGCACCTGACGGCCGTGGAGCGGTACTGGATGTCGATCGTGGGCGGTGGAGCCGACCTGCCGTCGCTGTGGGGCGTCGACGCGGACGCCTCGTGGGTTTTCCGGGATGACGAGACGCCGGAGACGGTGATCTCCGATTACCAGGCGGAGTGGGTGTTGTCGGCACGCGCGTTGGAAGGGCGCGGACCGGATGAACCGACCGCTTTGCCGGACGACAAGACGGTGCGGTGGGTACTCGTGCACGTGATTCAGGAAACGGCCCGACATGTCGGGCACCTGGATTTCCTGCGGGAGCTGGCCGACGGGACCAAGGGCGAGTGAACCGCGTTTAGGGAGATCATTTGTTGCGGTGGGATCTCCTCCCGATTTCCGGTTGTTTCGATTCGGCTCGTGCTCGCCCCCGTGATGTTCCACCTCGCGGGGGCTTGGCAACCCCTCGGTGCGCACAGCAGGCTGATGCCATGTCGCCTGGGTACGTCTACACGTCGACCAGTCCGCTCGACGTGGACGACGTGGTCACGTCGGTCGAGCTGCTGCCGGGGTCCGCGCTGGTGGAGGCCGCGCGACGGGCCAGGGCCGCGCAGAGGTCGTGGGCCGCGGTGCCCGCACCGGTGCGCGGTGAGGTCATCGGCAACATCGGACGGCTGGTGTCCGCGAACGCCGAGGCTCTTGCCAGGCTGGTGACCCGTGAGATCGGGAAACCCCTGGCCGAGGCCCGTGGCGAGGTTCAGGAGATCGTCGACACCTGCTCGTTCTTCCTCGGCGAAGGGCGGCGGCTCTACGGCCAGACCGTGCCGTCGGAGATGGCGGACAAGCAGTTGTTCACGTTCCGGAACCCGGTCGGCGTGGCCGCGATCATCACGGCGGGCAACTTCCCGGTGGCGGTGCCGTCCTGGTACGTCGTGCCCGCGCTGCTGTGCGGGAACACGGTGGTGTGGAAGCCCGCCGAGTACTCCGCCGCGTCCGCTCAGGCGTTCTACGACGTCTTCAGCAGCGCCGGGCTGCCCGAAGGCGTCCTCAACATCGTGTTCTCCGACGGGGAGCAGACGTTCGAGGGGCTGGAGGGCGCGCTGGCGGAGGGGTTGGTGGACAAGGTCGGGTTCACCGGGTCCACCGAGGTCGGCGCGCGGATCGGCGAGCTGTGCGGGCGGCACCTCCAGACGCCGTGCCTCGAACTCGGCGGCAAGAACCCCATGGTCGTGACCGAGGACGCCGACCTGGACCTGGCGGTGCGGGGCGCGCTGTTCGCCGGGTTCGGGTCCGCCGGGCAGCGGTGCACGTCGTTGGGCACGGCGATCGTGCACGAGTCGGTGCACGCCGAGTTCCTCCGGCGGCTGGTCGTGGCGACGGAGGACGCCGTGGTGGGCGACCCGGCCGAGGACGTCCTCTTCGGCCCGCTGCTGGACGCGAAGTTCGCGGCGGGCTTCGAGCGCTCGCTCGCCGCGATCCGGCCCCACCACGCGGTGCGCGGGTCCAGCGGAACCGGGCGGATCACCAGGGACAACCCGCGCAAGGGGTTCGTCGGCGCCTTCGAGAGGGGGCTCTACTTCCACCCGACGATCGTCGACGGGGTGCGGCCGGACGACGAGCTGTTCCTCCAGGAGGCATTCGGGCCGATCATCGGCGTCACGACCTACCGCGACCTGGACGAGGCGGTCGAGCTGGGGAACCTGCCCGGCTACGGGCTGTCCTGCGCGATCTACACGACCGACCCGGCCAAGGCGTTCCGCTTCCGGGCCGGGATCGGCGCGGGCATGGTGAGCGTGAACAACTCGACGTCCGGCGCGGAGGCGCACCTGCCGTTCGGCGGGAACGGCAGGTCCGGCAACGGGTCCCGGCAGTCCGGCGTGTGGGTGCTCGACCAGTTCACCCGCTGGCAGTCGATGAACTGGGACTACTCGGGGTCGTTGCAGAAGGCGCAGATGGACACCGTCGAGATCGAGGCGGACCTTGACTTCCGCCTCCGCTGACGTCGTCGTGATCGGCGGCGGGGTGATGGGCGTCAGCACCGCCTTCCACCTCGCCGAGGCGGGCGTGCGGAACGTCGTGCTGGTGGAGCGCGACGAACTCGGCGCGGGGTCGACGAGCAAGGCCGCGGGCGGCGTGCGGGCGCAGTTCTCCGACGAGGTCAACATCCGGCTCGGGGCGCGCAGCCTGGAGGCGTTCGCGCGGTTCGGGGACCGGCCCGGCCAGGAGATCGACCTGCACCGGACCGGGTACCTGTTCCTGCTGTCGGACCAGGAGACGGTGGCGGCGTTCGAGCGGAACGTCGAGGTGCAGAACGCGCTCGGCGTGCCGAGCCGGATGCTGGACGTGGCCGAGGCGAAGGCGCTGTCGCCGCTGATCTCCACCGACGGGCTGCTGGCCGCCACCTACTCCCCCGACGACGGGCACTGCACGCCGGAGTCGGTGGTGCTCGGGTACGCGACGGCGGCCCGGCGGCTGGGGGCCGTGCTGCGCACGCGCACCGAGGTCGTGGACATCCTGTCCGACGCCGACGGGATCAGCGCCGTGGTCACGAACCGGGGCGTCATCCGGACGTCGACCGTGGTGTGCGCGGCGGGGGCGTGGTCGCAGCGGATCGGCGGGTTCGTCGGCGTCGACCTGCCGGTCACGCCGCTGCGGCGGCAGGTCGTGTGCACCGGGCCGATCCCGGACCTGGCCCCGGTCGTGCCGTTCACCATCGACTTCGCATCGTCGTTCTACTTCCACCGCGAGGGTCGTGGGCTGCTCATGGGGATGTCGGACCCCCAGCAGGAGCCGGGTTTCCACCTCGACCGGTCCGACGAGTGGCTGCCGCGGCTGGCCGAGGCGATCGGCGTCCGCGCGCCGAGCCTGCTCGACGTCGGGATCGTGAGCGGCTGGGCCGGGCTGTACGAGGTCACGCCGGACCACAACGCGCTGATCGGGGAGGCCCCCGGCCGGTTCCTCTACGCCACCGGCTTCTCCGGCCACGGGTTCCTCCAGGGTCCCGCCGTGGGTGAGGTCGTGCGCGACCTGTACCTCGGGCGCGAGCCGGACATAGACGTGTCTACCTTGGACGCGAACAGGTTCGCCTCGAACACCCACCGGCCCGAACTCAACACCGTCTGAGGGACCCGATGACCGACGTGCTGCAACTCATGGACGAGTGGGGACCGGAGAAGGTCGTCGCGGTCTCCGACCGCCGCTCCGGGATGAAGGGCGTGCTGGTCATCGACAACACCGCCCGCGGCATGGGCAAGGGCGGCACCCGGATGGGCCCGGACGTGACGACCGGCGAGGTCGCCCGGCTGGCGCGGGTGATGACGTGGAAGTGGGCCGCGGTCGACCTGTTCTTCGGCGGCGCCAAGGCGGGGATCAAGTTCGACCCCGCGTCGCCGGGCAAGGAGGGCGCGCTGCGGGCGTTCGCGCGCGCCCTGTCCAACGAGGTGCCCGGCGAGTACGTGCTGGGCCTGGACGTCGGGCTGAACGAGCGGGACGCGGCGATCGTGCAGGACGAGCTGGGCGACCGCGGCGCGATGATGGGCGCGCCCGCCGCGCTGGGCGGACTGCCTTACGACGAGCTGGGCGTGACCGGGTTCGGCGTGGCCGAGGTGGCCGACGAGCTGTCGGAGTCGTTGCGCGGCAAGCGGGTCGCGATCCAGGGGTTCGGCGCGGTCGGCGCGGCGGCGGCGAAGCGGTTCGCCGAGCTGGGGGCACTCGTGGTGGCGGTGTCGTCGGTGCACGGCGCCCTGCACGACCCGGACGGGCTCGACGTGCCGCGGCTGCTGGCGCTGCGGGAGGAGCTGGGCGACGCGGCCGTCGGCGAGTACGGGCGCGTGCTGCCGCTGGGCAAGGAGCTGCTGGCGCCGTGCGACGTGCTGGTGCCCGCCGCGACGCAGGACGTGATCGACAAGGACTGGGCAGGGCGGATCACCGCCGGGATGGTGGTGGAGGGCGCGAACCTGCCGACCACGGCCGCCGCGCAGGAGGTGCTGGCGGCTCGGGGGATCACGGTCGTGCCGGACTTCATCGCCAACGCGGGCGGGATCATCGCCGCCGCGTTCGGGATGGACGCGCGCTACTCGCCGTTCCCCGTCGCGCCGTCGACCGTGATGACCGCCGTCTCGTCGAAGCTGCGGGCGAACGCCGCGCTCGTGGTGCGCGAGTCGGCCCGGCTCGGCGTGACCACGCACCACGCCGCCCGCGCGCTGGCGCAGGACCGGGTGCTGGCCGCGATGCGGCTCAAGGGGCAGGTGACGTGAGCGCGCTCGGCGGGCTGGTCGTCGCCGACTTCGGCCGGGTGCTGGCCGCTCCGTACGCCACGATGCTGCTCGCCGACCTGGGCGCCGAGGTGGTCAAGGTCGAGCACCCGCGCGGCGACGAGACGCGCGCCTGGGGTCCGCCGCACGCGGGCGGGGTGGCCACGTACTTCCTGTCGGTGAACCGGAACAAGACGTCCACCGTGCTGGACCTGTCCACTGTGGAGGGCAAGTCGGCTGCGCGGGAGCTGGTGCTCGGCGCGGACGTCGTGGTGGAGAACTTCCGGCCGGGCACGATGGCCCGGTTCGGACTGTCCTACGAGGACCTGCGGACCGTCCACCCCGGACTGGTCTACTGCTCGGTCACCGGCTTCGGCGCGGGCCGGGGCCGCGACCTGCCGGGTTACGACCTGCTCGCGCAGGCCGTCGGCGGGCTGATGAGCGTGACCGGCGCGCGGCCGGGCGAGCCGGTGAAGACGGGTGTGGCGCTGGTGGACGTGCTGACCGGGGTGCACGCGGCGGTGGGGGTCCTGGCCGCGCTGCGGCACCGCGACGCCACCGGCGAGGGCCAGCTCGTCGAGGTGGACCTGCTGTCGGTGCTGCTGTCGTCGATGGTCAACCAGAGCGCCGGGTACACGGCGGCGGGCGTCGTGCCGGGGATCATGGGCAACCGGCACCCGTCGATCGCGCCGTACGAGCTGGTGGAGACCGCGGACCGGCCGATGGTGCTGGCGGTGGGCAACGACCGGCAGTTCGCCCGGCTCTGCGCGGCGCTCGACGTGCCCGCGCTGGCGGCGGACCCCCGGTTCGCGGCGAACACCGACCGGGTCGCGCACGTGGACGAGCTGATGGCGCTGCTGGGGCCGCGGCTCCGCACCGGCACCGCGCGGCACTGGTTCGACACCCTCACGCCGCTGGGCGTCCCGTGCGGCCCGGTGAACGACCTGGCCGGGGCGTTTGACCTCGCCGCGGGGCTCGGTCTGGAGCCCGTGGTGTCGGTGGACGGGCTCGACCTGGTGGCGAACCCGATCAGGCTGTCCCGCACGCCCGCGACCTACCGGTCACCGCCACCCCCGCTGGGCTAACTCGATCGGGGGAAGGAAGTCGTGGGGAGCGGGCCGGTCCTGGTTTGATCCAGCCATGATCAAGCGCTCGCTCGCCGCCGTGATCGGCACCGCACTGGTCCTGATCGCGCCCGTCGCGCCCGCGGGCGCGGTGACGGGCGTGGACTTCACCGGGATCGTGGCGCTGAGCGGCTGCTCGGGAGCGGTGGTGCGGACGCCGACGGCGAAGCCGACCGACACGGCGCTGGTCATGTCCAACGGGCACTGCGTGAAGCTGATGGCGGCGGGCGAGGTGGTCGTGGGGCAGCCGAGCGAGAAGACGTTCACGCTGCTCGACTCCACCGGCGGGTCGACGCTGGGGACGCTGCGGGCGAAGTCCGTCGCGTACGCCACGATGACGACCACCGACGTGGCGTTCTTCCGGCTCGACCAGACCTACGCGGACGTGGAGGCGCTGGGTTCCAGGGCGTTGGAGCTCTCGCCCCGGCGGCCTGCCACGGGCGCGGACATCCGCGTCGTGTCCGGGTACTGGAAGCGGCTGTACTCCTGCGGGCTGGACGGGTTCGCGCACGAGCTGCGCGAGGGCGCGTGGACGTGGCGCGACTCGATCCGGTACACCGCGCCGTGCGACACGATCGGCGGCACGTCCGGCTCGCCGATCGTCGACGCCGGGACCGGCAAGGTCGTCGGCGTCAACAACACGGTGAACGAGAACGGCAAGCGCTGCACCCAGAACAACCCGTGCGAGGTCGACGAGGCGGGCGCGGTCACCGTGCGGCGCGGCATCGGCTACGGGCAGCAGACGCACCTCGCCGTGGCGTGCATCGGCGCGGACAGCGCGTTCACGCTGTCCGCGCCGGGCTGCGCGCTGCCCAAGCCGTCGGGCCTGGCCCTGCTGGGCTAGTAGCGGTAGGTGTTGAGGGTGTCGACCGCCGCCCTCGGGTTGCCGAGGTGGTAGTGGTCAACGGCGAGGAACGTCGGCTTCTTGCGGGCCGCGGGCTCGCAGAAGCGCTGGGCGCGGTTGGTCAGCTTGGTGTTGTCGTCGGTGACCGTGCCGGTCATCGGGACGTCCCGGAAGTGGTTCATCACGAACAGCCTGCGGAACCCGCCTTCGGTGCGGGACAGCGGGATGTCGTTCCAGCGGCTGTAGCAGGACCAGTCGGACGCGCCGACGCCCGCGCCCATGGACCAGTAGTTCTCCACGGTCCAGTCGCGCTGGTACTGCACGCCGGAGCTCTCCCGGCCGTCCGCGCCGTGGTCGGTGAAGATCAGCAGCCGCTGGTTGCGGGCCCGCAGGTCGGCCATCGTCGGCCAGCCGTTCTGCCGCACCCCGGTCTGGTCCGGCCGGAACAGCACGTTCTGGAGCCCGTTGACGCGCGCCAGTTCGGCGCGCAGCACGTCGGCGGAGACGTAGTCCTCCAGGAAGACGGTGACGAACTCGTTCCTGTTGGCGTTGAGGAAGTCCACGATCCGCTGGACGTCGACCCACAGCGCGACCGGCTTGCTGACGAGGCTGCAACTGTTGTGGCACAGGATCGCGCCGTCGGAGGTCTGGTGGATGTCCAGCATGAACCCGCGCACGCCGTCGTTGAGCTGCTGGGTGATCCCGCGCGCCTGGTTGGGGAACAGGTTCACGAACGGGGGCGCGAAGCCGCCGTCCACGCCGTTCGCGTAGGCGTTGTGGGACGTCAGGAACGTGACCTGGTCGAGCGTCCGCTCACCGTCCGGCAGCGCGGGCTGCCGGTTCGGCGTCACGGGCGTCAGGTACCACTGGTCGCCGCCCGCGCCGATCGCCAACGGGGTGGCGGGCTTGAGGTAGCGGTCCGCGCCGGGCACCTTGAACCGCAGCAGGTCGCCGTCGGAGCTGATCTCCCAGCGGGTGTCCGCGCTGTCGCAGGCCTGCATCGCGGCCTGGTCGCCGGACCGGCCGAGGCACCGGCCGCCCTCTTCGAGGCGTCCGTCGGAGCGCAGGTTCCACTGCTGGTGGTCCTCGTTGCCCTTCGGGCGGTGCTGGTCGACGGTGTTGCCGGTGACCGCGGCGTTCAGGCCGGTCGCGACGCTCTGGAGGTAGAACTGGCCCGGCGCGGGGACGTCGGCCCTGGCGGTCGGCACGACCAGTCCGGCCAGCAGGGCGGCGACGACGGCTGAGCGGATGGCGCGCATCAAGTGTCCTCTCGGATCCTCCGCGGCGGGCGGATGGGCCCAGGATCACGGACGCGCGACGGATGCGAAAGTGTTTCATTAAATGTTCATACTCGGCCGGGACGTACGATCGGTGGATGACGAACGAGCCGTGGGGCGATCGGGACACCATCCGCGAAGTGCTCGCGAAGTGCGACACCTGGGCCATCGTCGGGCTGGGCGACAACCCGTCGCGCGCCGCCTACGGGGTGGCGAAGTTCCTCCAGCAGCACGGGAAGCGGATCGTGCCGGTGCACCCGAGCGCGGCCACCGTGCACGGCGAGCAGGGCTACGCGTCACTCGCGGACATCCCGTTCCCGGTCGACTGCGTGGACGTGTTCCGCCGTTCGGCCGACGCGGGCGCGGTCGCCGACGAAGCCGTCGCGATCGGCGCGAAGGCCGTGTGGTTCCAGCTCGACGTGGTCGACGAACCCGCGTTCGACCGGACCCGCGAGGCGGGGCTGTCCATGGTCATGGACCGCTGCCCCGCCATCGAGTGGTCGGCCAACGGACCGCGCTAGCTGTGGCGCCTGCGGGCCGTGACCTCGATCTCGATCCGCATGCGGGGGTCGGCGAGCCCCACGGACATCATCGTGGCCGCGGGCCGGACGTCGGCGAAGGTCCTGCGCAGCGCGGGCCAGCACGGTTCGAAGTCGGCCGGATCCGGGACCAGGTAGCGGACCCGGACCACGTCGGCGAACGAACAGCCCGCCTCGGTCAGGGCCGCGCCGATGTTCGCCAGGCACTGCTCCACCTGCTCGACCACGTCGTCGGAGATCGTCATCGTGGCGTAGTCGAACCCGGTCGTACCGGACACGAACACCCAGTCACCGTCCACTACGGCACGCGCGTACCCGATCGACTCCTCGAACGTGGACCCGGACAGGACGGCTCGGCGGTCTCCCATGCGGGGAGCGTAGTTGCCGCCCTACCGGTGGAACACAAGACGTTTCGGCAGGCCTTCGCGGTCGCGCCACGCCGCCTCACAGGCCGTGCACGTCGGCCAGCACCACGCCGTCTTGGAACCACGATCACGCGGCACCACGATCTCCACCCCGCACAAGGTCGCCCCGTCGTCACGGGCCACCAGGTCATCCGGGATCGCGTGCCTGCGCCCCTCGTGCGGAAACCACCGGAACGGCCGGGTCCCCATCAGTCCTCACCACACACGACCGTCATCGCCCCAACCCTCCGCACAAACCCGCCGCCCGCCGATCGCACAGTTCGCCGATCTCCCGCGCGATCCCCGCCAACTCCCACAGCCGAGCAGCCGCCACGACCGGATCGGGCTTGTTCCCCAGCAGTCCGGTGAACGCGAAAGCGAGCCTGCTCAAGCACTCCCGCACGTCGTCCAAGTCGTCCACTCCCGGCGCAGTCATGGCACGTCGGGAGCGAGCACTTCCACAGCCGCTCCGCACCCCGACTCCCATCTGGTCGAGCGGAAGGACTTCGGGGCGCGGCGGGCGCACTTAGCGCTGCGGACACGTCGCGCGCACTGGTGCCTGCCCGCCGCGCATGTCCGGCCGTCGGGAACGGACGGTGGCGCGGAGTCGAAGCATCCGGGCACGGATGCCTCCTCTCGAGTGTGGTTCGTGGTTCGTGGTTCGACACCAGACTCAGTGGTCACGAACCATTGTGCAAGGCACCGATCGAGGGACAGACGAACACCAATGGGTACGCCGTAGGCTGTGGTTCGTGACCGACACCGCTGGTACCCCCAGGACGAGGGCGCTGGCGTCCGCCATCCGGCAGGTTCTGGACGACTCGGAGCCGAGCCTCCGGACGATCGCCAAGGGCATGGGCATCAGCCACACGACGCTGTCCCAGTGGGCGCACGCGAAGCGCGTCCCCAAGGCCGAGGACGTCGCCACCCTGCTCGGCGCGCTCGGTGTCACCGGCGCCGAGCGGAACCGCATCCTGGAGTTGGCGCACAACGCCAGCGACCCGAACTGGCTGACCACTGGCATCCCCGGCATCTCTCAGCAGTTGGCGGGCGTCATGGAGTGCGAGCGCACCGCGAAGACCATCATCGACTGGTCACCGGCACTGATGCCCGGCCTGCTCCAGACCGGCGGATACGCGCGGCTGGTTCTCGGCGGTGGCCCGGCAACCCCGGCAGACCTGGAAACGCGCATCACCCTGCGGGTGGGTCGGGCCGAAGCGATTCACCGCGTCGACCCCGTGCACCTGATCGCCCTGATCGGCGAGGCCGCCGTCAAGAACCCCATCGGGTCAGATGACGAGCACCAGCACCAACTGCACCACCTCCTGAAGATGGCTGGACTACCCAACGTCTCCATCCGCTTGGTGCCGTCCGGGATCGGCTGGCATCCCGGTCTCATGGGCCCGTTCATCAAGTTCGACTTCCCACAAGATCCCGCCATTGTTCATCTTGAGCACCACCGGAGCGGGGTGTTCCTGTACGACGAGGCCGATGTCGAGGCCTACGCGGTCGCCGCGGACCAGATCCGCGCGTTGGCGTTGAGCGAGGAGGACACGGCCTCGACCATCGCCAAGTTGGTCAACTGATTGGAGTGGAGATGCCCATTCGCTGGAAGAAGTCCAGCCGGAGCGGGCAGGAGTCGAGCTGCGTGGAGTTGGCGCACACCGGAGACGCGGTGCGCGACAGCAAGAATCCCGCGGGACCGATCCTGCGGTTCGACCCGGCCCGGCTCGCCGCGTTCGTGGACTCGGCGAGGCACGGCCGGTTCGACGGCTGACGAACGTGTTGGAGGCCGCGTCCAGGAGTGGTGGGCGCGGCTTCCGGTCAGGCTCGACGGCCTAGCGGGTGATGTGCCACAGCACCACGTTGTGCACGTGGTGGGCCTTGTCCGAGCCGCGGAACTCGATCTCGTGCACGTGGGTGCCCGCCGTGACGGCGATGGACGACGTGCTGAAGAAGCTGCCGCCGAAGCTCTTGTTCGACACCACGGCGACGCTGCTGATCTTCGAGTACGGCACCGAGACCAGCGCGACCTTCTTCCCGATGAAGGACTTGTCCTGGATGATCACCCGCAGGTCGGTGATGCCGATGAACCCCGTGCCCGCGCCGATGGCGTCGTAGACCGCGATCACGCGCTCGCCGTCGAGCAGCCCGCTCACGATCTGGTCGTACTGCTCGCGCCGGTCGTAGACGGGACCGTTCTTCGCCATCGAACCCCCTCGCTCGGTGAACCTCCACGGTAGCCGCAACCGCGGCGGGCGTGCCGTGGACACCGGCGCGCGGGGCGTGCGGGAACCCGAACCCGGTGGCCCACCAGCACTTCCGGCCCGGTCGCGTTGACATCATCGTCAGTGCTGCCGTAAGCATTCGTGCATGCCGTCCGCGTCGCTCAACGGGATCACCCT
Source organism: Umezawaea endophytica (assembly GCF_025061645.1). Classification (GTDB taxonomy): domain Bacteria; phylum Actinomycetota; class Actinomycetes; order Mycobacteriales; family Pseudonocardiaceae; genus Umezawaea; species Umezawaea endophytica. The sequence continues at coordinate 118,034 of NZ_JANYMP010000006.1, forward strand.
CAACTACCAGGTCGTCGGAGACGGCGACCTCGTCGTGCTCGTGATGGGCACCGGGAGCCCCGGCGGCGTCTGGCGCGCGCACCAGGTGCCCGCGCTGGTCGCGGCGGGCTACCGGGTCGCGACGTTCGACAACCGCGGCATCCCGCCGACCGACGAGTGCGCGGGCGGGTTCACCGTCGACGACATGGTCGGCGACACGGCGGCGCTGATCGAGCACCTGGGCGGTGGCCGGGCGAGGGTGGCGGGCACGTCGCTCGGCGCGCGCGTGACGCAGGAGCTCGCGCTGGCCCGACCGGACCTGGTGTCGCACGCCGCGCTGCTGGCGACCTACGGCAGCCCGGACCCGGTGCGCAACTCGCTGTCGCTGGGGGAACGGGAACTGCACGACTCGGGCGTGAAGCTGCCCGCCAAGTTCCACGCGGCGTTCAGCGCGCTGCGCTACCTGTCGCCCGCGACGCTGGCCGACCCCAGGACGGCGAAGGACTGGCTGGAGCTGTTCGAGTACAGCGGCTCCTCCGTCGGCGCGGGCGTGCGGGCCCAGATGGCGCTCAACGACTTCACCGACCGGCTCGCGGAGTACCGCCGGATCACCGTGCCCTGCCTCGTGGTCGGGTTCACCGACGACCGCACGCTGCCGCCGCACCTGGCCCGCGAGGTCGCCGACGTCATCCCCGGCTCGCGGTACGCCGAGGTGGCCGACGCGGGCCACCTCGGTTACCTGGAGCAGCCCGCCGAGGTCAACCGGCTGCTGGTGGAGTTCTTCGCCTCCTAGCCGCCCACGTGGATGCCGGGGCGGCGGGCCGGGTCGTCGTCGCTCTGGCGCAGCACCTCGCGCACGACCGGCGCCGTGTCGCCGCGGCCGAGGATGAGGTAGCGGAACAGGTGGCCGAGCGGGCTGCCCTCCGACCACTCGAAGTAGCAGTGCGGCCGCACACCCGTGGTGTCGCGCAACGACAGCAGGATCGCCGCGATGGCGTTGGGCGCGGCCGGGCTGTGGGCGCGCAGGATCCGGTGGCCGCCGACCTCCACGCCCCGCACCCGGAGCACCTCGCTGAACCCCGACGGGTCGTCCACGTCGATCTCCAGGAACAGCACGTCCGCCCGGCCCGGCACCGGGTTCATCGACCGCTGCTCGGTCTCCTTCGCGTCGTACTCGGCCTTGTCACCGGCCTGCCTGCGGTTCGCGATCAGGTTCAGGGCGCCGTCGAACGCGATCGAGTCGGTGACGAACCGGCGCGCGGCCTCGTCGAACTCCAGCCGGTCGACCCGCAGCTCCGTCGTGCGCGACACCCGCGACACCAGTGACACGACCACGATGCCGAGGATGAACAGCCCGGAGATCGCGATGCCGTCCGGCTTCTCGCGGACGTTCTCCGCCAGCGCGTAGAGCAGCACGAGCGTCAAGGTGGTGAAGCCCGCGACGGCCCGCTTCTGCTTGCGCCGCAGCGCGGAGATGGTCACGGCGACCGCGCCGGACACCATCATCGCCAGGATGCCGGTCGCGTACGCACCGGCCTGGGCGTTGACGACCGCGCCGAACCCGATGGTGATCAGCACGCTGATCACCGTGTACACCAGCACGACCGGCCGGACGGCCCGGCCCCAGTCCGGCGCCATGCCGTAGGACGGCAGGTAGCGCGGCACGATGTTGATCAGGCCCGCCATCGCCGACGCGCCCGCGAACCACAGGATCAGGATGCTGCTGATGTCGTAGAGCGTGCCGAACGCGGTGCCGAGTTCCTGGTGTGCCAGGTAGGCGAGCGCGCGGCCGTTCGCCTCGCCGCCCTCCTGGAACGCCTCGGCGGGCACGAGCACGGTGGTGACGAAGCTGGTCGCGAGCAGGTAGACGGACATGATCAGCGCGGCGACGGTGAGCAGCTTGCGGGTGTTGCGGATCCGGCTCTCCAGGCGTTCCTCCGCCGTCTTCCCGTCCGCGGCGACCAGCGGCATCATGCTGACGCCGGTCTCGAACCCGGACAACCCCAGCACCAGCAGCGGGAACGCGAGGATCGCGGGCCCGACCACGTCCCCGAGGCCACCGCCCGCGGTGAGCGCGTCCAGCCAGCGCTGGACGGCGTCCGGCGAGCCCACCACGTCGACCAGGCCCGCGACGGCGACGATCGTGTTCAGCAGCAGGAACAGCCCCACCAGCGGGATGGCGACGCTGACGGCCTCGCTGAACCCCAGCAGGAACACCCCGCCGAGGATCAGCAGCAGCACCACCGTGATCAGCACCGCGTGCCCGTGCAGGAAGCCGGGCAGGAACGGGTTCTCCAGCATGTGCACGGTCGCGTCGGCGGAGGACAGGGTGATCGTGATGATCCACGACGTCGCCACGAACCCCAGCAGCACCAGGACGAAGACCTTGCCGCGCCAGAACGGCAGCAGGCTCTCCAGCATCGCCACCGACCCCTGGCCGTGCGGGCTCTCCTTCGCCACGCGGCGGTACATCGGGAGCATGCCCAGCAGCGTCAGCGCGACGATCAGCAGCGTCGCCAGCGGTGACAGCGCGCCCGCGGCGAGCGCGGCGATGCCGGGCAGGTACGACAGCGTCGAGAAGTAGTCGACCCCGGTCAGGCACATGACCTTCCACCACGACTGCGGCGTCGCGTGCGACTCGTCGCTCTCCGGTCCGACCGGCTGCACCCGGTTCGCCAGCAGCCACCGCGACAGCGGGCCGCCCGGCGGTTTCGGCCGGACCGGCGAGTCGACGCTCTCGGGAACGAGGAGTTCTGGCGTGCTCATGGTTCTCCTGCCACCTGACCGGATCGCGACGACGCCAGGATGCCCGACCCGATTCGTCGACGCTGGTCAGACCCCGTGAGAGACCGTTTTGTCCCACTGATCCGGTGAACCCCGGTGAGTCCACTTCCGCCGGATTGGCCCGCGACACGACCCCGTGACGGACCTATCGTCTGATCCGTGGAACCACTGCCCGAGGTGCTGGAGTCGACCCGCCGCTTCGCCGAACGAGCCCTCGCGGGCCTGGGCGACCGCCCCGTCGCCCACCCGCCGACCTCCTCGGCGTTCGCGCCGCTACCGGTGTCCGGCATCGGCTTCGACGCCGCGCTGGCCGAGTTCGCCCGCCGCTGGGAACCGGGTTTCTCCGGCAGCGCGGGTCCCCGCTACCTTGGTTTCGTCACCGGTGGCACCACTCCCGCCGCCCTCGCGGGTGACTGGTTGACCAGCACGTTCGACCAGAACGCCGTCGCGGGCGAATCCAGCGCGACCGACCTGGAGCGCGAGGCGGTCCGCTGGCTCGCCACCCTGTTCGGCCTGGGTCCCGAGCACACCGGAACGTTCGTCACCGGCGCCACGATGTCGAACTTCGTCGGCCTGGCCATCGCCCGCGAGTGGCTGGGCGAGTCGCGCGGCGTCTCCGTCGCCGCGTCCGGCGTGCAGGCACTGGGCCCGATCCACGTCCTGTCCGGCACACCCCACTCCACCGTCCACAAAGCCCTGTCGATGCTCGGCATCGGCCGCGACCAGCTCCGCTTGGTCCCGACGCTCCCCGGACGCGAAGCCGTGGACACCACCGAACTCCGCCGCGCACTGGAGTCGCTGGACGGTCCGGCCGTGGTCGTGGCCAACGCGGGCACCGTGAACACCACCGACTTCGACGACCTGCGCGCCATCGCCGCCCTCCGCACCGAGTTCCCGTTCTGGCTGCACGTCGACGCCGCCTTCGGCGGTTTCGCCGCCCTCTCCCCCGCACACGCCCACCTCGTGGACGGCCTGGCGGAGGCCGACTCGGTGTGCGTGGACCTGCACAAGTGGCTCAACGTCCCGTACGACGCGGCCGTCCAGTTCACCCGCCGCCAGGACCTCCAGGTCCGGATCTTCCAGAACACCGGCGCCTACCTACCCCCGCCCACGGAAACCCCCGACCTCCTCCACCTGACCCCGGAGTCGTCCCGCAGACTCCGCGCCCTACCGACCTGGTTCACCCTCACCGCCTACGGCGCCGAGGGCCACCGCGCCATCGTCGAACAGAACACCACCAACGCCCAGACCTTGGGCAACCTCCTCACCACCACCCCCGGCTTCCACCTCGTCGCCCCGGTACGCCTCAACGTCGTCTGCTTCACCCCGCCGGGCGACGGGGCGGCCGTGGCGCGGGCGATCACGGAGTCGGGCGAGACGTTCCTGACGCCGACGGTGTACCAGGGGGTTCCGGCGCTGCGGGCGGCGTTCAGCAACTGGCGCACGACACCGGCCGACGTGGAGCGGGTGTACCGGGCGATCGTGGAGGCGGCCGGGTCGGTGTAGCGGTCAGGCCCCCACGACCACCACGTACAACACCACGCTCGCCAGGAACGGACCCGTGGTCAACGCCGTCAGCCACTCCTCGGCTTCACCCCGCCCGATCCGCCCCGCCACCACGGCCCGCTCCGCGTTCCTCGTCAACCCGAGGATCCGATCAGCCTCGACGAACTCCCGGAACACCGGGACGCGAGCACCGACCGACCGGACCTCCAACCCCACCTCCGAGGCCAACCGGGCTAGCTGCCGCCCGACCACGGCGTTGCGGACGACGTCCGTGCGGACGAAACGGCTGAACGCGCGGCCCGTGTCGAGGGCGCCCGGGTCGACGGCAAGGGTTTCCCAGTCCGGTTCGGCGAGGGTCGCGTAGCCGCCGGGGCGGAGGACTCGGTGGAGTTCGGCGAGCGCCGCCGACGGGGACGTGACGTGTTGGAGGACGCGGTCGGTGCGGGCGCGGTCGATCGAGTTGTCGGGCAGGGGCAGGGCGTGGGCGTTGGCGGTCAGGACGCGGACGTTCGGCAGGTCCGCGGTGCGGCGGTGGGCTTCGGCAACCATCGTCGGGTCGTGGTCCACGCCGATGGCGGTGCCCGCCAGTGCCGCCAGGGCGGGGAGGTCGGTGCCTGGGCTGCAGCCGATGTCCAGCACGGTGTGGGCGCGGGTGGGGGCCAGGATGTCCAGCAGTGCGCGCTTGTAGTCGTTGCCCGCGCGGGACGCCGCCACGTCGTCCAGGTAGCCGATGTCTGCCATACGGTCAGCCAACCAGCGCGGTGTGGAGGACCTGTGGAGGAACTGCGCGGGTTCAGCGGCCGCGAGCCGCTGCCACGAAGTCGCGCATCAGGCCGTGGTCCTTCACGCCGCGGGACGATTCGATGCCGCTCGACACGTCGACCCCCCACGGCTGGGCGCGGGTGATGGTGTCGGCGACGTTGGCCACGTCCAGGCCGCCTGCCAGCAGCCACGGGCCGGTGGGGCGGGTGGCGAGGGTGTCCAGTTCCCAGCGGTGGCCGGAGCCGGGGATGGGGGAGTCGAGCAGCAGGTAGCGTTCGCCGTACGCGCCTACGCGCAGGTCGGTGTCGGCGCGCAACGCGGTGGCGCGCAGCAGGTCCACCGGCAGGTCGGCCAGTTCGGCGAACGCCTCGCGCGGGTAGTCGCCGTGCAGTTGGACAGCGCCGACGCCCGCCGCGACGGCCAGGTCCCCGGCGTCGGAGGCGGGGACGCCCGCGAACACGCCGACCGTCAGGACACCGGGTGGGACGGCCGCCACGAGCCGTTTCGCGGTGTCCAGGTCGACCTGGCGGGCGCTCGGCGTGAACACGAACCCGACCGCGTCGGCTCCCGCGTCGACGGCGACGGCGACATCGGCCTCGGTGCGCAGCCCGCACAGCTTCACGTACATGCCGACGACGCTACCCGGACCGCCCGGCCGCCACCCGCGGAACCTCGCGGCGCGCGGACATCGTTGCGGGAAACCGGAAACTTCCGGCCGACGGCGGCAGAGTCGCGACACCGCGCTCAATACGATGGCACGGTGAACGATTCGCCCGTGTTAGCCGGTAGATCCGCCGTCGCGGTGCTGTTCGCGGCCGCCGCCTGCGCTCTGGGGGTGGCGACGACGGCGACCGCGTCGGCGCTGTCCCAACCCGAACCGGAACGGTGCTGCGCCGCCGTTCCCACCGCGACCAGGGTCTCCGCGGCGCCGAGGACCCCGTCCACCCGACCCGCCGGGCCCCCGCTGTGCCTGATCGGCTCGTGGCGAGCGGTCGACGAGACCTTCATGATCAAGTTCTACACCGACCGACCGGCGATCCGGTTCACCAGCAAGGGCCGGGAGTTCCAGTTCCGCCCGGACGGGACCATGCTGGAGACGCAGGACAACGTCGTCATGACGGCGCCGTACGGGGACGTCGAGCTGCGCGTCGTCGGCAACGGCACGTCGGAGTTCCGCTGGACGGCCACGGGCGACGCGATCACCTACCTCGCCAGGACGAAGGTCGCCCACTCGTGGTCCTACTACGACCACCGCGGGTTGCTCGGCAAGCACGACGCCTACCTGGAACCGAACCTGAACGAGGTCGACGACTACGTCTGCTCCGGCGACACCATGCTGGAGACCAATCCGGACGGCTTCCGGTCCTCCTGGGTGCGGACCGACGCGTACGGGGTGTACCGCTGATGGCGCGCGCAGCGGCGCTGTGCGGGGTCGCCGCCGTCGCGTTGACCCTGGCGACGCCCACCGCGGCGGTGGCCCAGTCCGACGAGCACGCCACCGCGGTGGCACGGGCGGGCGTCGTACTCGTCACGGTGCACTGGCACGGCTGGGTGCGGGACAGGACGACCGGCGAGGTGTTCGGCGGTGTGGACGGCTACGACGTCGAGACGGCCTGCGGCGGGATCGTGGTGAACCCGGACGGCTACGTGGTGACCGCGAGCCGCTGCGTCCACACCGGACCCGAGGGCGGGGCGGGGGCGCTGTTCGAGGCGGCCGTCGCCGACCTCGACGCCGTGGGCCGCGCGGGCGATCCCGCCGGTGCCAGGAAGGCGATGGCCGACCGCGCGGTCGCGGAGGGCGCGGTCGCGGACCGGCCGGTGGAGCGGCGGATCCAGGTGGAGCGGATGGAGGTCGACGCGGGCGGGAAGCTCACGCGGGACGTCGCGCCCGCGACCGTCGTGGACCTGCTGGCTCCCACCGACGGCAACCTGGCCGTCCTCAAGGTGCCGCGCGACCACCTGCCGTCGCTGGAACTCCGGCCGGACCCCCCTCCGGTCGACATGCCGGTGCTGGCCATCGGCCACGTGGACCCGGTCGACCGCGACCTGGTGCCCAGCGGCAAGGGCGGCGGCGCGATCTCGGCCCACCGCACCGAGGGCGGTCGGCGGTTCTACGACTTCACCGCCTCGACGGGCCGGATGATCGGCGGGCCGCTCGTTGACCAGCGGGGCCGCGTCGTGGGCGTCGTCACGTCCAACGCCGTCGCGACCTCGACCTCGACGCTGGTGGACCTGTTGCGCACCAAGGGGATCACCGCCACCAGCGGACCGCAGGACCGCAACTTCCGGACCGGGCTGGACCTGTACTTCGACGACGACCCCGACGCCGCGGTGGAGTACTTCGACGCCGTGCTGGCCGCCGTGCCCGGTCACCGGTTGGCCGCGGAGTACCGGGGGCTGGCCGTCGAACAGGGCGGGACCGCCGGTGGCGGCCCCGCCCTCCCCCTCGTGCTCGCGGTGCTGGGCTGGAGCCTGGCGACCGCCGTGGGGGTCGCCCTCCTCCTGGTCCGGCGCTCGCACCGCCCGGTGTCCACAGTGGATGGTCCGCTACCAGTTGGACTCGGCGTGGATCCAGAGCCCGACGGCGATGGCGATGCCGACCAGGCTGAGCGGCGAGAACGCGCCCTCGGCGTTGACGACGCCGATGATCAGGCTCAGCACGGCGGTGCTGACGTAGAGCCGGGGGCCCCAGCGCCGGGTGGCCCACGCCCCGCCGAGCGCGACGAGGGCGACGGCGCTCATGATGGTCGTGAAGATCATCGCGCGTAGTTCCATGTCGTCGTACCGCGAGCCGTGGTCGGACCAGTCGGCCCAACCGACGATGCCGAGCACCAGCCCGAACGTGTTGGCCAGCGTCAGGAAGGACAGCAGGACGATGATGCCCGCGGACTTCTTGGCTCGGGGGTCCGACGTGGCGGCTGACTCGGAGGCGTGTGGCTGGATCATGGCTCGGCCCCTTCCGGAGAACGGCGCGGCACAGCACGGAAACGTCGTCCGGGCAGCGCGGAACGTCGTGGGTGGTGTGGGTTTCCCGACCGGTCCCGGTCGGTGGTGTGCCTCGAAGGCTAGGGAGCGACGGGGTGTCCCGACGAGGCCTGCGGGGGTGGAAGTTTCCGGTTCCTCGCGGCCCGCTCGACGTCGGCCAGGTCCCGCGCGGTGACCAGTCGCGTCTCCGCGGCCCGGCGGGCGACGGCGAACCGGATGTTCTGCAACCGCCCGGCGTGCTGGGCGAGGAACGGGTCGTCGCGGACGCCGAACGCGATGGCCGAGATGGTCCGGATGGCGTCGTCGACCCGTTGCGCCCGTTGCAGGTTCCACGCGTAGCCGTGCCACTCCAGCACGCGTTCGTAGATCTCCCGGTTCGACGGCGGGCGCGGGTAGTCGTCCTTGCCGACCAGCCACGGCTCGGTCAGCGCCAGCGCGACGAACCAGTCCCGGCCGCGCGGGACCAGCCCCGGCCCGGTCCTCGTCTCCTCGCCCTCACCGGAAACCCTTGGCGCGCCCGCGTTCCCCGCGCGGTCGTGGTCGACGTCGACGCTGATCAGCAGGTCGGCCAGCCCGCCGTCCTCGGCGATCCGGCCGCGCAGCAGCGCGAGCTGGTTCTCCCCCTCGTCCAGCAGCGCCGACACCGACCGGGTCATGATCACCCGCCGCGCGCCGCCCGGCGCGTCGAACAGGCCGGAGAGCTGCGCCTCCCCCGCGCCGAGCCAGGTCAGCGTCACGGTGTCCGCGCCGACCACCAGTTCGCCGACGAGCCGCGACACGTGCGGCGCGCAGCCCGGCAACGTCAGCGCGGAGCGGCCGGGACCGGCTTCGAGCGCGAAGTGCGGCGCCCGCCCGAACAACAGCGACTCACCCGAGCGCAGCACGACGGAAGCCACCCCGGTACCCCGGACGACGACCCTCGGCATCGGCTGCTCCCCCGCTCAGCTCGGGCAGTTCGGCGGGTCGCCGCGGTCCGGTCCGAGAGCGCGCCACTCGTCGGCCAGCGTGTCGCGGTCGAGCACGCCGCACACCACTCGGACGGCCTCGTCCGGCACGAGGTTCCAGAGGCGGACCGTGCCGTCCGCGCTGGAACTGGCGATCCGGTCGCCGTCGGGGTCGAACACCACCTCGTTGAGGTCGTCCTCGTGCCGGTCGAGCCGTGCCAGCGGCTGCCCGGTCACCACGTCCCACAGCCGCAGCACGGTGTCCTGGCTGGCCGTCGCGATGGCCCGCCCGTCCGGGCTGAACGCGACCGCGCGCGGCGGCGAGTCGCTGCCGGTCAGCTCGCCGGTCTGCTGCCCGTCGCCCATCCGCCACAGCCGCACCAGCCGGTCGGTCCCGACCGTCGCCAGCGTCGCGCCGTCCGGGCTGAACGCCGCGCCGAGCGCGATCCCGTCGTGCCCGTCCAGGATCGTGAACGCGGCGCCGGGGTCGACCAGGTTCCACAGCGCGACCTTGCCCCCCGACAGCGGGAGCGCGACCGTGCGCCCGTCCGGGCTGAACGCGACCCCGGTGGGGTAGTTGGTCACCGTGTTGTCCGGCCGCTCGTTGCGGGCCTCCTCCCGCGTCGGCCGCCGGTGCGCCACGGTCAGGTCGGACACCTTGAGCACCAGCGCCTCGTCGTGGTCCTCGGTCGACTCCACGGGTGACGAGCCCGCGACGGCGAGCAACGCGCCGTCCGGGCTGAACGCGACCTCCTTCAGCTCCGTGCCGGGGCGGACGTACCGCCTGACCTCCGCGCCGGTCTCCACGTTCCACACGATCAGCGTCCCGTCCTTCGCCGAGGACACCAGTTCCCGGCCGTCGGGGCTGAACTCCACGTCCATCACCGAGTCCGCGTGACCTGCCAGGCTCCGCACGAAGTCGCCGGTGGCGGCGTTCCACAACCGCACGGCGCCGCCGCCGTCACCCATGGCGAGGAGGTCGCCGCCGTGCTGGAACGCCGTCCCGGTGATCGCGTTCTCCCGCCCGCCCAGCACGTTCCGCGCGTGCGACCACGTCCGCACCTGGCCCGCCGTGTCGCCCGCGACCAGCGTGTGCCCGTCGGCGGCCACCGCCAGCCCCACCACGGTCGTCGACCCGGTCGCGTACCGCACCATCTGGGTGCCGGTGACCGGGTTCCACACCGCGAAGCTCGTGGCGACGCCGCCGCTCAGCAGCACGGTGCTCTTCGCGTTGTACGCCAACGTGTTGACCGGCCCGTCGGCGGTCAGGGTCTTGGTCGTGGTCCACGACCCGGTGTCCCACCACCGCACCGTCGAGTCGTTGCCCGCCGTGGCCAGTGTGGCGTGCACCGGGTCGAACGCCAGCGCGAGGACCTCGTCGGTGTGGCCGGTGAGGGTCGCGACCAGCGCGCCGTCGGCGACCCGGTGCACCAGGACGTCCTTCCCGGCCGCCGTCGCGATCAGCGAGGCGTCCGGGCTGAACGCCATCGCGATGGTGACGCCGATCGGGAACCGGCCGACCTCGGCGAAGGTCGTGGTGTCGACGACGGTGATCGCGCTGCCGATGTTCAGCGCGATGGTCCGGCCGTCCGGCGCGAAGGCGAAGTCGATGGCGGCCACCGGAACGGTCGCGATCAGCTCGCGGTCCGGCACGCTCCACAGTTCGACCTTCTTGCCCGTGATGTCCGCGGCGGCGGCCACCAGGCCGTCGGACCGGATCGCCACGGTGCGGTACCAGCCGTCGCCGTCGGCCAGCACGGCCAACTCCTTGCGGGTCGCCACGTCCCACACCCGCAGCGACCCGTCCCTCCCCCCGGTCACCGCGGTCTTGCCGTCGCCGGTCACCGCCACGCCGGTCACCGCCGCCGTGTGGCCCGCCAACCTGCCCCGGAAGCTGTCGGAGCCGACCTGGAGGACGGCGCTGCGCCCCTCGACGGTCTGGCTCGCCTGCCACGCGCCGAGCGCGGCCAGCGCCGCCCTCCGGCCGTCGATCCCCTTGGCCAGCGCGGATTCCGCGGCGAGCTGGCGGGACAGGTTCTGCTGCTTGCCCACGTCGGCGCGGTCCCGTTCGGCGCGCGCGGTCTGGCCGAACTGGTAGGCCACGACCCCGGCGACGCCCGCGACCACCAGCAGCAGGCTCAGCGCCACGACCAGTCCGCGCAACCGGTTGGTGCGCCGCCGCGCGGCGACCTGGCCCGCGTGCTCGGCCTCGTTCGACCGGTCCAGGAACTCCCGTTCGACGGGCTGGAGCCGAACCCGGTCGGCCGCCGAGGTCAGCCACGACGTCAACGCCGCCAGCCGCACGCCCCGGTAGAGGTCGTCCGGCTGCCGACCGGACTCCTCCCACACCCGGACCGAGTCGGTGAACCTGCGGTGCTGCACCAGTCCCGCGCGGTCCTCGTCGATCCAGTCGCGCAGCCGCGGCCACGCCGTCACCAGCGCCTCGTGGCTCAGCCGCGCGCCGGTCCCGTCGACGGTGACCAGCCTGGCGGCGATCAGCTCGTCCACGATGCCCTGCTGCTCGCCGGACCCGCTGATCTCGCGCGGGTCGACGCGCCTGCGGGAGACCGCGCCGTCGTCGGACACGGTCACCAGCCGCAGCAGGATCGTGCGCAGCGTCCGCCGGTCGGACTCCGGCAGCCGGTCGTGGATCTCCTCCGCCGTGCGGGAAACAGCGCCGTCGATGCCACCGGCCCTGCGGTACGCGGCCAGCGTCAGCACGTCGCCGTCGCGGTAGTTCCACGACTCGCGCAGCGCGTGCGCGAGCCTGGGCAGCGCGCCGGGGTCGTAGCCGATCTCGCCGCGGACACCGAGGTCGGCGATCAGTCGTTCCGGCAGACCGGGTTCGATGTCGATGCCGGAATCCCGTGCGGGGCTGACGATCGCCTGCCGCAGTTCGGTCGCGTCCATCGCGCCCAGCAGCACGGGGGCGTTCAGCGCGGGCAGCAGCGGCGCGAGGTCGATGCACCGGTCGACCAGGTCGGCGCGCACGGCCAGGACGACCAGCGCCGGGCGCGCGTTCGCCAGCGCCGTCGCGAACGCCAGCCGCTCCGCCTCGGGGACGCCGTGGGTGAACAGCTCCTCGAACTGGTCGACCACGATCACCGGGCGCACGCCGTCACCGACGCCGAGCGCCCGCGCGCAGACGGACCCGAACTCCGCGGGCTTCTCCCGGATCACCCGGTCCCACTCCGCGGCCACGAGGTCGCCGTGCGCGGCGAGCGCCGTGGCGAGGGTGGCGATCGGCTGGTTGCCCGGCGCGACGACGATCTGTGGCCAGTCGCCCTGCCCCGGCCCGTCGCCGAGCGCCAGCGCGGGCAGCAGGCCCGCGTGCAGCACCGACGACTTGCCCGCGCCGGACGCGCCCACGAGCACCACGGGTTCGCCGCCGTCGAGCTGTTCGGCCAGGCGCACCAGCAGGTCCGTGACGACGTGGTCGCGGCCGTGGAACAGGTCGACGTCCTCCTGGTCGAACCCGCTCAGGCCGGGGTACGGGCACGTCGGCGGCTTGCCGAGCGGGACGACCAGTGTCGGTCGGGTGCGCACGGTCGTCGACCGCACGATCGCCCGGACCAGCCTGCCCTGGTCCCGGCCGCTCGACGGGCCGGGCGCGGTGTGCGCGGCGGCCCGCACGGTGATCCCGGAGTACGCGGCCGATTCCGCCGCCGTCACCAGCGAGGTCGACGACTCGAACCGGCGGGTGGGGGACTTCGCCATGCCGCGCAGCACCACGGCGTCCAGCGCGGGCGTGATGGTCGGGATGAACACCGACGGCGACGGCGGCGGCTGGAGCAGGTGCGCCGCGACCTTCGCGGCCGTGTCGCCGACCGGGTAGGGCAGCCGCCCGGTCAGGCACTCGAACAGCACGCACGCCAACGAGTACTGGTCGGCCCGCCCGTCGACCGGGCCGCCGGACAGGCGTTCCGGCGCCATGTAGTCCCACGACCCGATCAGGTCGCCGGACGCGGTCAGCACCGTCGCCTCCGACGACGTCTCCCGCGCGATGCCGAAGTCGGCCAGGTAGGCGTGCCCGTCGGGGTCGATCAGGATGTTCGACGGCTTCACGTCCCGGTGCACCAGACCGCTCGCGTGCGCGGCGTCCAGCGCGTCCGCCACCTGCGCGAGGATCTTGATGGCCCGGTCCTGGTCCACCGCGCCCGACCCGATCGCGCGCCGCAGGTCCACGCCCTCGACCAGCATCATGTCGAGGTAGAGCTGCCCGTCGATCTCCCCGAACGCGTTGACCGGGATGACGTTCGGGTGCCGCAGCCCCGCCACGATCCGCGACTCCCGCTGGAACCGCGCCCGGTAGTCGCGATCGGCGACCGACAACCGCTTCAACGCCACGACCCGGTCGTTCACCGTGTCGTACGCGCGGTGGACGACCCCCATCCCGCCCTGCCCGAGCAGGTCGCGAACCCGGTACGGCCCGAAGTCGGGTAACCCGCCCGGCTCCCCCTCGACCATCATCCACCCCTACACCCGGCCGGAAAAGCTGATCACCGCTCAGTATTCACCCCGACCACGACCGGCGAACCCCCTATGCGCCAAGACGTCCACACCCGATCAGCCGAACCACCGCCCCCGAGCCCGTATCCGCTGGTCACCGAATACCCACCCCACGCCGCACCTCCGCATAGCGAATGCGATACCGATCCCCCGTCCTCAGAGGACTCGCCCATTCGCACACCACCCACCCGCGCACGACCGCTTTCCCCACCCGGACACCGCCACGGCGCAAATATGAAGGTCAACATCTCCGGTCGCGGCGAAAACCACGGCGACACCACGGGCGAACGCGGAGAACGTGCTGCGAGAACCCCACCCCATTCCCCAGCACCACCCGCCGCACCGGGACACCAGGGGCGGCGCGCATATGCACGGGCGCGCCGGATCCGCGTGCCTGCGGGTGATGCCGCGGAAAACAGAAAGGCTGCACACCGACGCGCGGTGTGCAGCCTGTGCGTGCCCCCGGTCAGAGTCGAACTGACACTGGACGGATTTTGAGTCGGCTACGTAGCCAGGCAACACATGGCGACCTGGGATTGCGAGCCCATGCCTGGCGGCGTTTGGGGCATGCCAGGTGCCGCACGAGGGCCGTTCATGGACAGGTTCATGGACAGCCATCCACTTTGGACTTTGCAGCTCTGGACTGCCAGGGGATCATGATCTTGCAAACTCAACCTACATAACGAACCATCAACATGAATGGCACTTTCTTCATCACAGCCCAGGGCGCCAGTAGACAATAATTGAATACTTTTACCCAATGGCCTCAGTGAAACCTTCTTCATCATCGGGATCTACCGCTTTGGCGTCTACAGACTTAATCGGATTTCGAACCAGCTCCGACAGTTGCCCAAGAATTTCGCTCGGCGCTTTCAACAAGGCCGGATTTTCCTGAAGTACTGCAATTTCACTTTCGCTCAGAACTTTTGCTACCACCACCCCTCCCGTCTTCACGATTACCATGGAACTTAGCTGCACAACCGCATCATGGCCCTCCGGAAGTGAATCAATAACTTTCGAAAATGCACTGGCTTCGCGTTCATCACTTTGCGAACGCTCACCATAAATATACTTCAATTCTCCGGCGCGCTCGAGCTTACCGGCAAGTGCTGACAGCTTTTCGCCAGCGCCGGAATCGCGACCTTTCAACCTCCAACTTTTAAACCATGATCCAATTCTCGCAGGCTCGTCGTCAATTAGGTCAATTCCACTAGAACTGAGTAACGAAGATATAGCCCCAATCAGCGCCTCAGGCGGCCCATCTCCTGATGTATAAACAGAAAGCCTGGACAGTAACGATCTCGTCGAGCTAGATCGATCGAAACTTATAATATCCAGCGAGACATCACCTTCACGGCTTTCACCAACTAGAGCAATACTTCTCCCCTTCGCCATACCTGATGCAATTTTAGAAATAACCGCGTTTGCTACTTCGCTAACTTGCGATTGCGAAAGCTCAGGGTATCGCTCAGAAATTGCTCGCCGAAACAACTCGAATGCGTGATCCCCAGAAATCTCAGACATGCCAACCAACCTCTCGAAGGAACTATAAACCTCAATAGCTTGACTAGAAGAACCACAGTTCCAACAACTTGTGTTCACCCTGCCTTATTTAGGGTAAAACGCATACTTACAAGTTTTGATTCTCACTCCTTCGAACCACTAAACCGACATAGTCGACACAAGAACACATCACTGCCAAAAGTCGGCGTGGTTACAAGTAGGGCCAATTTCTCGAGACTTCCCCATAAATACCGAACCCAACGGAGAACCGCACTTTTGACAATGGGCCTTTCTCCAGAGGTCGACTACCAGTCTGCTAAATCGGCGCACTTCACTCGCCGAAGTAGATTCTGCCCACATCGCGTAATGTGCGCCGTAGATATTCCTGAGAGCGTATCCTGCATTGATCTCAGACGCTACAATTTTCAAATCTTCAGGTACTTTTGATTTAGAAATAGATTTGTAAACGCCCGGCCACAAATCTTCGAGCGTATAACGATCTCCCATTGTCCTGCTAATCGACGTGCGCATGGTTTGAGATAGTTTATCCGAAAGCTCTTCAAGTGCACGCCCAGTGTATGCACACAAAGCTTCCGGTGGTGCATCAGGAATCAGCTTTTCCAGCTGATTTGGCGTATCGATCCCACCACTTCTCAACCTGGGACCACTCTCCGAGTCCCACTCAACAATCTCAATTGTCTTCAATTTGAAAGCAAATTTACGAGCTTTATTCTCAATCAACCTTGCCCATAGCCTATCGTGAACAGTGATCAGGAATTGCCAATTGGCGAATCGTGCAGAAAATAGGTAGTCAAGTATGGCGTCCCGATGTACCGAGTCAACACTTTGCCAAACATCGTCAAGAGCAAGAACCCGAACCTGACCTCGCTCAGCACATGCATGTGAAACATTTAGAAGTATGAGCATCGCTAACAGGTCCAGAGCACCCTCGCTCAGTACTTGTGCGGGTTCCACTGAGCGTCCAGAAGTTAATTGACACTTCACAACAAGTTCGTAGCCACTTCGCGCAGCAAAGAGGCTGACTGCAGCTATATGCTTGAGTCCAGCAATTGCACTGAAATCGTTAGAAACTCTTTCGCTAACCTTACTTAGAAGTCCAGGAAGCTTGCGCGATACAACATCCCCATTTCCAGTGGCTGAGCGACTATCCCTACGACTGACCTGCAATTGACGCTGCAAGCTATAGATAGCACCAAGACGACTTTCAAGCTTATTTAAAGCCGCCTGTATATCAGGAGAAATATCGGTCTTTGGTCGCAGCTTACCACTCTTTGAGTCCTTGAATTTCTGCGACGTAGTCTTATACTGTGGAAAGTTTTCCTGACGCCACTGCAAAAAGATCTTGCGACTACTTATAGGGACACGATCGATTGGTATAGATGCCGCCACAGAAAGGGCAATCTGCGCTTCGAGAACACCGGAACGTAACCCATTTAGCTTTCCTTGCGTTCGTTCAACTTGCAGTGCAGCATAACCAGGATGCTTTACCACATCACGTAGATAGTCGAAAAAGAAGCGCATCTTTTCGGTAGAGTTAAGCTGCCAAAATACTTCGACATCTGATCGCCCCAAGACCACTGGCGACAGCGAAAACCCCGGCAAGAATTCGTTGCCGCCAAGCTTTATCGCACCTTTGTCTGGATTTAGATCGAAACCCCTGCTGTAACTACTTCCATCATTCAGTACAACTTTAATCCAAGGTGGACCATCCGCGAAATAGTTTTGCGCCTCTCGTTTCGTTTTCGTTCCTTTATTACCTCGCCTGCTCACTTTTCCCCTCAAGCAGAATTCCAGAGAGTCCGCTATAGAGGATTTTCCTGTCCCATTATCCCCTAGCACCAATACCGATCCAAGAGAGCCGTCAGCCATCCTAAAATCGACAGATACTTCGCTATCGATCCCGCGAAAACGTCGGGCAGTCAACGTGCGAATCATGACCATCCATGGACCCCTATCTATCCTAATAGAATAGTCGAATAAATTTTGACTAGGTTCTCGCTAGTTTATTGCGTATTTGATTGTTTCACCTCGAAACCGCTGTTGCGCCTATCGAATCACCAGCTACCTGCTTAACATACGACCACCCTAACGATCTATCGCGTCAACTTGCATCAGCGTTACACACCAGTGACAAGTCGACGATTGTAGTAAGCTTCTATGGTGACGGATTATCCAGAAGAGCTCAGATGGAAAGTTCACGGAGAGCGGACAATCTACGATAACCGCTGGGTAAAGTTGAAGCTCGTCGATGTTGAGCCACCCGACGGAACTAGGTTCGAACATCACGTGGTACAGCTTGACCATGTTGCAGTGGCTCTTCTCATAAATGAGAATGAAGAAGTCTTGACTTTGTGGCGCTACAGGTTCACTGTCGATCAGTGGGGCTACGAACTTATCGGCGGCTTGATTGAAGAAGGAGAAGAGCCGGCAACCACCGCAGCACGTGAGGCCGAAGAAGAAACCGGTTGGCGGCCGATCGGGGAGCCGGAGCATATTGCCACGTTCCAGCCAATGCCTGGAATGGTCGATGCACCGGTAAATGCTTACATCTGGCGCAACGCGGAGAAGGTCGGCGAACCCACCGATGGCGAGGAAGCGGCACGCATCGAGTGGATCCCAATCGATCGGATGCTTGAACTCATCAAGCGCGGTGAGGTTCTTGGCTCGGGGGCCATTGTGCCGCTGCTTTTCTACCTAGCCTCACGCAATATGGGAGGCGCTACCAACGGGTAGTTCCAGACTTGCGAGACGCTGCCGTTGGCGGTCTGAGCCGATACGTGACGCGAGCTGCTTAGCTTTGCGCGCGTATTCTTGAGCCCCTCTGCTGTCGCCAGCGGCGGCGTACGCAAAAGCTAGATCCACGTACATTCCTGCTTCACCGCGGACTGCTGACCGCGGTGAGTTTTCCAGCTCTCGCGCGGCCGATTCCAGTTGGTTGATTGCGTCTTGGTTTCCGAGCCGAAGTAGGGCGCTTCCACGCCAGCGTGCCAGGTGTCCATCGTTGAGCAGAAGAAACGGCATCTCTGGGTCCACGGGATCACTCGACAATAGCTTCTCGGCATCATCAAAGGCACGTACGGACTCGTGATGGAAACCAGCAGCGGCAAGACCTTCACCGTGCGCGGCTGCCAGCCAGGTTCGCAACAACGACGGGGCGCGGTTCTCCGCGACGTAGCGCGCGTATTCGAGCAGCTCAACTGCTGCGGCCGGTTCGCCGATATCCAGGAGGATCACGGCTTGCTGGGCGGCTGCGTGTGCCAGTAGATATGGCGAGTCGGCTTCACGTGCGGAAACCTTGGCGTCCTCGTGGTACTGCCACGCTTGTAGCTGCGAACCACGGTCCAGCGCAGTCCAGCCTGCAAGGGTTCGCGCGTCGGTGAGTACCGCTGCCAAGCGTTCGCGGTGTTGGGTTCGCACGCTGAACGCGCGGACGCTTTCCATCTGGCGGACTAGGCCGTTCAACTGCTCCAGCACCACGACGGCACCGAACCGTTGGTCTGAATTTCGCAGGTCGTTGACTTGCCTTTGGAACATGTCGAGTGTGGCGGTGTCGATGCTGCGGGCGACCACAAGGCGGTCCCGTAGCTCCTCGACACCGTGGCTCAGCAGCTCGGATGGAAATCCGAGCTCCTCGTTGGTGCGGCCGTAGAACTCTCGAAACAGGCGTTGATAACCCGGTTCGGTCACTTCGACGTGACCGTTTTCCCAACGGGAGATCATGATGAAGAGAGCTTGCTCGGTTGCCTGCGGTAGGCCTGGCACCTCGTTGCGACGCTTGAGGATGTACCTGACGACCTGTTCCTGAGTGCGCCTCAGCTCCTCACGCGCCCCCTGCAACCGGGTGAGTGGTGGTTCCCCGCGCTTCCTTCTTGCCACGTTCTCCCCCGTCCCCTGAGGCCGTGACCTGCGTACCTAACTCGACCTAACAACCTCCGCGTTAGCCGCTGACAATTATTTGGACCCCCTGTTCGGCTGTCTTCTGTTGCCATGACAGCGAACGAAAAGGCAACAGACGAAGCAGCCCGGTTACTCCTTCTTCCTCGAAGTCTCGTCCAGTCGGTTCGACAGCGTCCCGAGTTGTGCCCGGAGTCCGCGAATCTCACGAATGATCGTGTTCAGCAGCGGGACTATCGGGTCCTCGGTTTGCGCTGTGACTGCGTCTGCCTCCGGTGGCGTCTTGCCTTGAAGGATCGCACTCAAATGCTGGGGGTGCCAGTCGAGTGCGATCGACAGGGCTTCCAAGGTTCGGGGATTGCGCCGGCGTTGGATTCGGCCCTGTTGGATCTCCCGCACGATGGCCAGCGACACGCCGGACCTCTCGGCCAGCTCTTTCTGCTTCAAAGTCAGTTCCGCAGCGCGTTTGTTGATCGCGTCCGCAGTCGCCGACCAGTCCTCTTTCACGTACGCCTCCGTGCTCCGCCTCAGCGCCGACGTTAGCGCGCGGTTCACGCATCTCACGGAGTTATCGCTGACATCAGCGCTATTCGACTGTTAATCACCGCTGATCTCTGCGAATCGGATGACGACATCAGTCTTTCGGAGGCGTGGTTATGAGTGCGACAAACAGTGCGGGCAACGGCTCGCCGACGTTCTACACAGTTCCTGAAGCGGCTCGGGTCATGCGGGTGGACCCGTCGACCCTCTACCGGGCGATTCGGGAGGGTGGTTTTCCGGCTGTGCGGCTGCGGTCGCGGTACGTCGTGCCTGCTCGGGCGGTTGAGGAGCTGGTGAGTCAGGCCGTCGAGTCGGGCGGCGTGGTCGACGTGGCGGGTCTGGCCGCTGAGCGGCGTACGGCTCACGAGGTGGCGCGGCTGACCGGTGGTGCCTCGTGGTGAACGCGGACGACTACTACGAGGTGGTGGCGGCTGATCTCGACCGCTACGCCCAGGTGCCCGATGACGTGCTGATGGAAATCGTGACCCGTGACGGGGCCTGCATGTGGCTCCGGGCGGATGACGAGGAACCGGAGTGGCACGACGACGGGACGGGTGAGCGGGAAGTGGCCGCGCGGATCTGTGCGGGATGCCCCGTTCAGCGGGAGTGCCTGGAACTCGAACTGCGCGTCGCCGGTCCGGCGACGGTGGGCGTGTGGGGCGGCATGTCGGAAGACGACCGCCGCGCCTTGCTCCCGGTGTGGCTGGTCCGCCGTGCCGGTGCACCTGGCCGGGAAGGGGAGGGGCCGTCATGACCATCAACCTGACGCCGACACAGTTGCTCGCCTGCCTGGGCGTGGTGCTGCTGGTGGTCGTGGTGTGGCGTGCGAGCGCACGCCGGGCCAAGGCTGCTGCCCACACGGCTCGTTCGGGTGCTCGGCTGCTGTCGCTGACCGGGCGGGTGCTCGGCATGGCCGGGGCCATCGTGGGTGTGCAGTGGCTCGTGATCACGCATCCGGGCAACACGACGTTGCTGCTCGTGGTGCTGGGGCTGCCAGCCCTGTTCGCGGCCCACACGCTCACCCGTGCGTTGACCGTGACCGGTGCGGACGGGCCTCGCCGGAAGGGCGGTCGGTGATGTTCACCCTCACTTCTCGGGGTGGGGGAAGGGTGGTCGCCTTCGGGCGGCCACCCGCCGCCCCCGCCGACGACCAGGTGAGCCGCGCACGGCGGCTCGCGCGGGAGGCTGTCGAGGCAGCCGAGCTGCG
This sequence comes from Umezawaea endophytica, assembly GCF_025061645.1. Lineage (GTDB taxonomy): Bacteria > Actinomycetota > Actinomycetes > Mycobacteriales > Pseudonocardiaceae > Umezawaea > Umezawaea endophytica. The sequence goes on from NZ_JANYMP010000006.1 coordinate 138,668, forward strand.
CGCCCACCAGACGCGGCCCGATGTAGTGGCTCTGCGGGTTGAGCGGGTCAGAGGTCAGGTGGACCGGCTGTGTTGGGCGGGCATCATCCTCGGCTTGGCGTTCACGATGACCAACGTCCAGAGCTTCGCCTCCGCCAGCACTCCCCCGTGGTCGCTGCCGTGGCTCGCCGCGTGGTTGCTCGACCCCACGGTGTCGCTCGTGCTGCTCGCGATCCTGCGAGCCGAGCAGGTGACTGCTCGCTACCAGGTCCGCACGGGGCCGTGGGTGCGGCGGGCGAAGTGGTTCACGCTCGCGGCCACGTATGTCATGAACACTTGGGCGTCGTACGCGGCCGGGTCGCTCGCGGGCATCGTGCTGCACTCGGTGCCGCCGCTGGTGGTGTTCGTGGCTGCGGAGGCGGTCACCGACCTGCGCGACAAGCTGACGGAGGCGGTCACCGCCGCGTTCACGGAAGCCGAGCGGCGAGCGCTTCCCGACAAGTCCGTGAATGTGGTCGCGCGCGTTCATGAACCCCTTGCACGCACGGCGAGCAAGAGCAAGGGGTCGGGTGCTCGGAAGTCGTTCGCCGACTACCTGGCGGAAGCTCGTGCGGCTTGGCGCCCAGGGGTCTCGGTCACTCCCCTGTGGGTCCGGGAGGTCACCCACTGCTCGCGCGGTCTGTCCTCCCGGTTGGCGGCCGTCCTTGCCGGTGAACTCGCCGACGCGGAAGGAGGTGACGAGTCATGAACCCCGAAGCGAGCAACCAGGGCCACGACGCGTTGCCCGTGCGCGCGGACCGGCAGGACCTTGTGGAGGGCTCGCCCGTGCTTGACGGTGAGCTGGTCGACTACGGGCCGAACAAGCGCCGTGCGACACGAGCCGAACGGTTCACGAGTTGGTGGCAGCGTTCACCACGCGTGCCCGCTGTGCTGAAGAGTCGCCGCCTGGCGGTGCAGGCGGCCAAGGATCTCGTGGTGCGGTTGTTGCGCTCACCGTTCCGGATCGCCGGTGCCGTGGTTCGTGGTGTCGCGGTCGCGGCACGGTGGTGGCGGTCGTGGGTACGGGTGAGCGACTACCGGGAGGCTGCGGAGCAGTCCGAGAAGTTGGCGGACAAGTTCACCGACATTCGCGCACTGACGTTGTTCCGGTGGAAGGTCACCGGTGGCGTGCTGGTGGTCGGTGCCGTAGCGGTCGCGGTGCTCGATCTCCTCTACGGCTCCCGATCGCTGTGGATCACGGGCGCGCTCGTCTCCGTGGGCCTGGCGGTGCTCGGCAGGCGCAAGGACGGCAGCCCTGGGCGCAAGCCGGTGCTCGCCGGTCCGCGCACGCTGACGTGGACGATGGATCCGCAAGTTCTGGTGGACGCGTTCCGCGACGCGAAGTTGATCGGCAAGGACGAGAGTCTTCGGCTGGTCGAACGTGCACTGCGCGTCGGTGACGGGCGGGCCATCACGGTGGATCTTCCCGCGACGCGCAAGGCAGCCGATGTGATCAAGAATCGGGAAGCGCTCGCGTCGGCGCTCGCCGTGGACGAGGTGCAGTTGATCGTTGAGCGGGTGCGCGGCAACGGTGGGCACGCCGGGCGGGTGTCGATGTGGGTCGCGGACTCGGACCCCTACGCGTCGCCTCCAGTGCGGACTCCCCTGCTCGGTGTGCAACGGTGGGACGCGTGGCGGCCAGTGCCGTTCGGGCGGGACGCACGTGATCGACGGATCGACTTGCCGTTGGTGTGGACGTCGTTGCTCGTGGGTGCGATTCCCAGGCAGGGCAAGACATTCGCGGCACGGCTGGCAGCCGCGGGGCTCATCCTGGACCCGCATACTCGGCTCTACGTCGCTGACTTCAAGTCCGGAAAGGACTGGTACGCGGCGGCTCAGGTTGCGCATCGGTTCATGTCCGGCGACGAGTCCGAACACGTGCTCACGCTCGTGGATTGGCTCGTGGAACTGGTCAGCGAGGTGCAGGGTCGGTATCGGCGGATGCAGGATCTCGACGACCTGGTGTGCCCGGAATCGAAGATCACGCCGGACATGTCCCGTGACCCGGTGTTGGACATGCCGATAACGGCGATCTTCATCGATGAGGTGCAGGTGCCGTTGGAGAACCGCTCTCCCGTCGAGGTGGAGGGGAAGAAGCTGACCGCAGGCGGGTACGTCGGGGAGTTGCTGACGTGGCTTGCCCGCAAGGGGCCGGCGGCTGGAATTCTGCTCGTGCTCGCCACTCAGCGGCCTGACAGCAAGACGATTCCGTCGAACCTGCGGGCGGTGCTCGGCTCGCGGTTCGCGTTGCGGGTGATGGACTGGCGGGACAGCAACATCGTCCTTGGCGAGCAGATGAACACACGTGGGTACGACAGCAGTCGACTGCTCGCCTCCCACAAAGGGGTGGGCATCCTGCGGCCAGACGGGGAGACCGATGTGGGAGCGGACGTGCTCGCGATGACGGTCCGGACCTTCTACATGCCCAACGAAGATTGGCGGACCATCTGCCAGCAGGGGCGGGCGCTGCGGGAGGCGGAACGCACCTTGACCGGACACGCTGCGGGAGAGGACTCAAGGCCGGTACTCGATCATGCGGCTGTCGCCAAAGCGATCGGCGGCGGATCGGCGGCTGAAGTCGAGTCCGGTCCCGAAGCAGAGTTGCCCGAACCGTTGGCGTCCGTTGTGGACTATCTCGGTGACGAGTTGGCTTCCGGTGACAGGGATTTCGTGCCGACTGCTGAACTCGTCTCCGCTCTGGAGGTGGAGTCGACAGCCTTTGGCAGGCAGATGGGCGACCTGGGGTGCAAGCCCACGCGGGAGAGGGTCACCACGGAGGATGGGGTTCGCCAGGTTCGCGGGTACCTCATGGCGGACATCGGCGCGGCTGTCGCCACCCACCGAGGGGCGGGGACCGATGACGAGTAGCCCGTCACAACCGGGGCTGGCGACCTGTCACGCCGTCACACGGCCTGTGACGGGTACCGAGCATGGTCTTACCTGCGCTTATGGGTCGTTGTGACGGGTCCTGCCTGTGACGGGTCACCCGTCACAGGCACCGAAAACAGCCGTGTGCCGCGCCATCTCCGAACGATGGCGCGGCACACGGCAACCCGTCACGTCAGCGGGGCCGGTACGGCGTGGGTGTCGGCACGCGCCGTACCGGCCCCTGGTGTGCCGGCCCCACGGAGGCGGAGGCGGGGGCCGGAGTCTCAGGAGGCTTGGAGGTCTTCGTTCGGGCGGCTGTGGTCGTTCGCCCACTCGGTGAGGACCTTGCGGGACTCCGTTGAATCGAGCGCGAGCGCTGAAAGCGCCACGTGTTTGGCCAGGTGGGATTTGATGGCCTGTTCGTCCTCCACGAACGCGGTGTTCACGTCGGATTGCCCGTACGCCAACGGTTTTAGCCCGTTGCGGAAGGTCAGCACCGTGGAGGCGTGGTGCAGGGCGGGATGGTTGCCCGCGCTCGTGGGGATCACCCGGAAGGTGAGCTTCGAGTGTGTGCTCAGGTGCACCAGTCGTTCTGCTTGGCCGGACATGGTCGCCCGGTCGCCCACCCACAGGTGAAGCGCGGCCTCGTGGATGTAGAACGCGAACCCGTCAACGTGGTCGCCCGACAACACGCCTTGCCGGTCCATCCGACGTCGGACCGCAGGTTCCACCGTGACCGGGGGATGCGTGGCTGAGAACAGGAGTGCGCGGGCGTAGTCCTCGCTCTGGAGCAAGGCCGGGATCCCCAACGGCTCGTAACAGGTCAGCGACGTCGCTAACCGCTCGTGCAGGTTCAGGCTCAGGAGCACGTCGGCGGGCTCGTCGGAGTGCGATCGAAGGAAGTGCCCGGTGTGGTGCTCGCGCATCAACCGCATGATGCGGTCTCGGGTTGGCTTGTCGGTTCCGCACTTCCCGAGCAGGACGCCGATTTCCCACTCGCTCGTGCCGCGCCACCCCTTCTCCAACTTGGAGAGCTTCGCTGTGGACCAGTCCAGTTCAGCGGTGACTCGGGTTCCACGAAGTCCGGCGCGTCGGCGGGCGGCCTTGAGTTCGGCTCCGAGTTCGCGGCTCTGAGCCGTGGTCGTGCGTTGCTGCTTGGTCTCGTTGTCGGGCGTCACGGTTGCTGGCCTCCCTCTACGGTCCGCCGGCGGTCGCGAGCGCGTTCCTGCAAGGTCTCGCCGAGTTGCACCATCTGTGCGCCTAGCGCCTCCTCGCGGTCCGGGTCGAACGCGGACTGCGAGATGTTGTTGTTCGCATCCATCAGTCCGAAGATGTAGTGCGCGGTCTCGGTGTTGACTGCGGACACGGACACCAGGAACACACGCAGGTCCCGCATCACGAGGCGACACCTCGATAAGTCGACTTGTTGATCATTAGTTCATCCCGAGGGTGTTCACGTGCCCGTGCGAGCGAGCAGAACGGATCGATCCGTGCGCAGCCGATGCCGTCCGGGAGGTGCACTCGGTTCGGCGCGGTGCTGGCGGGGCAGCGGGACCGTGACGGGCTCTTCAGGCTCAGGAACCGCGCGGAGGTCATCGAGTACCTGCCGAAGCTCTTCGCGAGCCCACACGGCTTCGTAGGCGCTCTCCGCGCACTGCTGGGCGTACCGCCTGCCGATCACCACCATGTAGACCGGAGGCAGCACCAGCCAGATCAGGAACAGCACGATCCCTGGACCATCACCCACGAAGTTGCTCAACACCGGTTCCACCCGCCTCCGTTGACATCAGGTGCGCAGATGTCAGCCTTCATTGATGCCATTCGGGCGTAAATGACCTGGCAAAGACCTGTCTTGCCCTCCACCGCCCTTACACTCATCAGCGCTGACATTGGCGAACGGAGGCCAGCCGATGAATTCGGAGCGCAAGCGCCCTAGGACGCTGCTCGGTGAGTTGGTGCGACAGCGTGGGCGGACCGCCGAGAAATTCAGCGAGGACGCGGAGGTGTTCGCGCGCGAGCACGGCATTGACGCGACGTTGAGCCCCCGCCACCTGCACAGGCTGATGTCCGGCGGACGTGACGACGGGCGGTCTCTGGGACCCGTCCGCGCGGGTACGCGAAAGCTGCTCGAAACGATGTTCAGCGTGCCGGTGGAGCAACTGCTCCGGCCGGTGCCACCCGCCCAAGCCGAGCGGTTCGATTCCTCGGATGACGCGCTGAGCCTCCGCGCCAGAATTGCGGCCGGGCGGACCGTGGACGCTCAGACGATCGATCTTCTGCGGCGGAAACTGGACATCACGCGGGTGATCGATCGGCGGTTGGGGGCGTCCGCTCTGCTGGGCGAACTTCGCGGGCAGGTCGAGCAGATGGAACAGGCACTCGGCAACGCGCTGAACCCGGTTGTGCGGTCCAGCCTCGCCGAAGTGCTCGTAGACGCCTCCACCCTCGCTGGCTGGCAGTCTCTCGACCAGGGAATGGTCGGCGAGGCGTGGGACCACTACAACCGGGCTCGTGCGGCTGCCAGGGAAGCGGACTCGCGGGAACTGGAGGCCTACGCGTGTGCCGGGCAGGCCGTCGTGCTGCTCGACGTCGGCGACTCGAAAGCGGCCATCGAACTCACCGACCACGCGCGGGCCCTCGCCAAAGGACAGACGTCCGGGCTCCTCCGCTCGTGGCTGACCGCCGGGTACGGGGAGGCTTGTGCGGCCAATGGCGATCAACGGGAGTGCCTGAACGCTTTTGACGACGCGGAGCGTTCGATGGCGTCACGGCCGGAGTCGCCGGAAACGCCGTACCTGGTCTTCGGACCTACGCATTTGGAGCGGTGGCGTGGGAACGCGCTGGCGCGACTCGGTGAGCCTGAGGCGATACCCGTCCTGTCGGACGTGCTGGACCAGTTGGACCCGACATTCACCAGGGCCGCGACCGCGTTGCGGGTCGATCTTGTTCAGGTGTTCACCGCGACCGGTGAAATGGCTGCGGCGGCCGAGCAGGCGCAGCACGCTCGACTGCTGGCCGCGCAGATTGGTTCAATCCGGCAGCGGAGGCGTCTCGACGCGTTGGTGATCTGATCTCACTTCGGCCGTCGTTTCGGCATCCGGGACCCCAGGATTTCGGCGGCCTTCCGGTCTGTGGCCGCCACCCAAGCCGCGTAGACGCGCAATGTCGTCGCTCCACCGCCACCGTGTCCGAGGCGTCCGGCAACGGTTCGCAAGTCCACGCCGGCCGTCAGCAACTCGGTTGCCGAGTAGTGCCGCAGCGCGTGCAGGTGGGTATCGATGCCGAGCCGGTCCGCCATGTCCTTATAGCGCTGCGTAACGGCATTGGGCGAGTACGGCTCCTGGTGTGAGGGGGTTCGCGCCATGCTGAAGACGAACAGGTCCTCGGTGAACTCCTGCCCCAACAACCGCACGCGTTCGGCAACCCGGTCGCGCTGCTCCCGAAGGATCACGACGGTTTCCGAGTCGAGCGCGATCCGGCGGTTCTGGTGGGTCTTGGTGTCCTTTCCCTGCCGTTCACCCAGCTCCGGCGAAGATCGATGACTTCGGCGTCCAAGTCCACCCGGTTGAAGCGCAGCCCGCACAACTCACCGCGCCGGATTCCGGTGGTCATAACCAGCCAGACCAGAGCGCCCCAGTCCTCGTCCATGTCGAACGCCTTGTCGACCAGACGCGCCGCTTCCGCCGAAGTCGGCGGGTCCGGCTGCGGCGGTTTCTGTTTTGGACGGCGGACGATCTGCGTGGGGCTGGAAGAGATCCAGTCCCAACGGACGGCGGCGTTGAGCGTGCCGCTCAAAATCGAGTGGATCTGACGCACCGTGGACGCGGCCATGCCCTTGCACGCGTGCGGCCTGCACTTCTCCTTGACGCAGTCGTGCGCGTCCTTGGTCGTGTGCTTCTCGAAGTAGGGCTTGCCGTCGCAGCGGGCACGGCAGCGGCGCAGTTCGGTATAGAAGCTCTCGATCGTCCGGGCGGACAACTTGTTGACCGCGACCCTGCCCAGAACCGGTTTTATCGTCCGTTCGATGTAACCGACGTAAGTCTTCCGGGTGCTGTCGTCTACTTCGCTAGTCCGTAGCCACTCGTTGATCGCGTAGCTCAGCGAGACGGAGGATTCGGCCGACCGCTGCTTGTTGACCTGTGTGCGGAACTCGGCGAGCTTGTCGTCGGCTTTCTTGCGGGCCGCGTCGTCCAAGCCCTTGACCGTGGCGTTGAGGTAGACATCTTTGCCCGTGACCGGGTCTCGCCCGGCGAAGTACCGGACCTGAAGGTTGTTCCCGCGCTCCCGGATACTGCCCTTCGGACAGCGCGCAGCAGCGTCTCTGTCCACGACCCAAGTGTACTCAAGGACACCGTCATGGACAGAGATCAACTTCTCTGCTGATCATTCAGTTGTCGCCGCTGGTGAGCGGTGGTGCCCCCGGTCAGAGTCGAACTGACACTGGACGGATTTTGAGTCCGCTGCCTCTGCCGGTTGGGCTACGGGGGCCGGCAGGGGGCAACTGTACTGGATCAGGTCGTGCTCGCGGGAAAGGGGCCCTAGGAGCGGACGAGGCGGCCGATGGCCTCGCTCGCTTCGCGGATCTTCTCCTCGGCGACTTCGCCGCCTTCCGCGGCGGCCTGGGCGACGCAGTGCTTCAGGTGTTCGTCGAGCAGGCCGAGTGAGACGGCCTGGAGGGCCTTGGTGGCCGCCGAGATCTGGGTGAGGACGTCGATGCAGTAGTCGTCGTTGTCGACCATGCGCTGGAGTCCTCGCACCTGGCCTTCGATGCGTCGGAGCCGCTTGAGGTAGGCGTCCTTGTTCGAGGTGTACCCGTGCATCACTCCCGGCCTTCCCTACCCTGGGTGGGTATCGCCTCCAGGATAGGCGCCCCCACCGCCCTCGCGTGCACCGATTGTGACGGTAACGGTCGCGCCTTGACGTGCATTTAAACGTCAGGCACCAAAATGACCCGACCGGGGGGATCGGTCACATTTTCCCTCTCAAAGGTTAGCCGATATTCAACTTGTGCACTATGGTGACCCCGAAGCGTGTGGCGAAGTTACAGTCGACGGCAGCACGCGCTATGCGAGCACATACGGAGGAACAGTGGCACAGCAGACCGTCGTCCAACTCATCGACGACCTCGACGGCGGCGAAGCCGACGAGACCGTAACCTTCGCGCTGGACGGTGTGGAGTACTCCATCGACCTGTCGAAGGAGAATGCGGACAAGTTGCGCGAGTCGCTCGGCGACTTCGTCGCCAAGGCGCGTCGCGCGGGTGGCCGCAAGCAGCGCAAGGGCACTGGCAAGAGCACCGTCAAGGCTGGTGACAAGGCTCAGGCGCAGGCGATTCGCGACTGGGCGCGTGCTCAGGGGCACCAGATCTCGGACCGTGGCCGCATTCCGCAGGGCCTGGTCGTGCAGTTCCAGGAAGCACACGCTTCCTGACGTCGTCGTTTCGCCGCGTTGACCTGGCCCACTGGCGGGTCAACGCGGGGAAACGGGCCGTTAACCACATCGTGGGACATTCCGCGCCCCTTGCCGCGGGCGACTCAGCGGCCGGGAAACGGCGTGTCCAGCAGACGGAGCATCGCGGTGGCCTTGACCGCTGTCTCCTCGAATTCCTCCGCGCCGTCGGAGAGGGCGATCACGGCTCCTCCGACGCCGAAACTCACCTTGTCGCCGTGGACCACCAGAGTCCTGATGACGATGCTGAAGTCCGCTGATCCCGACAGCGAGAAGTAACCGAGGGCACCCGAGTAGACACCTCTGGGTCCCCCTTCCAGCCCATCGAGGATCCGCATTGTGCGGATCTTCGGCGCACCGGTCATCGAACCACCGGGGAAGGCGTCGCGAACGCACCGAACGGCCGAACCGCCGTGGCGGAGCGTCGCCCGAACACCGCTCACGAGCTGGTGGACGGTCGCGTAGGTCTCGACGTCGAAGAGCCGCGGCACCTCGACCGAGCCGACTTCCGCGTGGTGGCCGAGGTCGTTGCGGACCAGGTCCACGATCATCAGGTTCTCGGCGCGGTCCTTCACGCTGGTCGCCAGGTCGTGGCGCAGCGCGGCATCCTCCGCGGGGGTGCGGCCGCGCGGCCGGGTGCCCTTGATCGGCTCGGACAGCACGACGCGGTCGCGGTCGACCCGCAGGAACCGCTCGGGCGACGTGCTCAGCACCGACAGCGCCCCGAACCTCAGCAGGGCCCCGAACGGCGCCGGGCTCTCGCGCCGCAGGAACCGGTACGCCGCCCACGGGTCGACGGCGCCGCGCCAGGTCACCTCGTTCGTCAGGCACACCTCGTAGGTCTCCCCCGCGGTGATCGCCTCCAAGCACGCGTCGACCAGCTTCAGGTAGTGGGGCCTGGCGTGCCGCAGCGACACCTCGGCGGAACCGGGGCCGATCGCCGCCACGGGGTCGGGCAGGGTGCCGACCGCGAGCAGCGCGGCCTCGACCTCGTCGAACCAGCCGTCGTCGGTCAACGACAACAGGTGCACGCGTCGCTCCTGGTGGTCGAACACCACCGCGCGGTCGGCGAACACCAGCGCGGCGTCCGGGTGTTCGGACCGGTGGGCCGCCGCACCGCCGCACTCGGCCTTCAGCTCGTAGCCGAGGTAGCCGACCCAGCCCAGCGCGAACTCGAACGGCAGGTCGAGCGGGCGCACGGCGTTCTCCGCCAGGTCCCGTTCCAGCCAGTCGAAGAACGGCCCGTCGTGCTCGGTGACGCCGTCGGCGCCGGTCACGGTCACCCGCCCGGCGAACACGTCGAACGTGGCGACCCGCGCCAGCGGTCCGCTCGCGTCCCCCATCACGGAGAACCGCCCCCGCCCGCCGGTCCGGCTGCTGTCCAGCCAGAACGCGTGCGGCGACCCGCCGTGCAACCGGGCGAACGCGGCCTCGGCGTCCGGGTGCGCGTCCAGCGACCGGACCAGCACCTCCCGCGACGGCAGCGAAGCCTCCGGTCGGGTGACCTCGACGGGGGGAACGGGGGTGACGGTGTGGTGCTCCTCGGTGAGGCGGCGGAAGTTCTCCAGCACCCGGTGGCCGTGCTCGGTGCAGATCGACTCGGGGTGGAACTGCACCCCCCACGCGGGTCGGGTCCGGTGCCGCACGGCCATGAGCACGCCGTCGTCCGTCCACGCGATCGGCTCCAGTTCGGGTGGCAGGTCGGTGACCGCGAGCGAGTGGTACCGCACCACCGGGAACGGCGACGGCACCCCGTCGAACAGGTCCGCCCCGGTGTGCCGCACGAGGTCCACCCGGCCGTGGCGCGGTTCCGGCGCGAGCCCGACGGTGGCCCCGTGCTCGAGGCACAACCCCTGGTGACCGAGGCAAACACCGAGGAGAGGAATGCGCGCGTGCGCTATTACGTCTTGGCAGAGGCCGAAATCGACCCTATTTCGGGGGTTCCCCGGTCCGGGTGAGATCACCACGTTGTCGAAACCGTCGAGATCGGTCAGCCGGAAGCGCGGATCGTCGTTCGTGATGACGACCGGATCGTGCCCGTTCACCCGCGCGAGGTACTGGTACAGGTTGAAGGTGAACGAGTCGTAGTTGTCGATCAGCAGCGTGCGCATGACGTACGGCACGGTACCTGCTGAAACACCCGAACGGAGTACCTCGACCACGGGCCGGTGGCGCGGATCTCAACGGGTACGGTGGTGCCCTGATGAGCGAGGACGAAGAGCAGGAAGACGACTACTCGGAAGACGACGACGAGGGCTTCGACGAGGATTTCGAAGAAGACCCGTCGGACCTGTTCGAGGTGACCCGCGAGGTTCGGACCGTGTGCCAGCTCTGTGGTGGCGCGGGGTTCGTGGCGAACCCGGTGCTCGCCGTGATCGGCGGTACGCCCAGGACCGTCGACAACGGGCGTTCGTGCCCGCACTGCGACGGCAACCGGACGTTCACCGGGCTCATCCCACCACTCTGAACCCCGCGCCGCGGCTCACAGCAGCTTGCAGGACTTCCTCAGCTCACCGCTGCGGATCAGGGCGACGACGGCGTGGATGTCGCCGTCCATCCGCCGATCGGCGTCCACGAACGGGACGTGGTCGCGGATCAGGTCGTACGCGGGCCGGGTGGCCGGGCTGAGCAGGTCCGGCCCGCGCAGGTCGGCCGCCTGGCACAGCGCGAGCAGGTGGATCGCGGCGACCTGCTCGGCCAGTTCGAGCACCGTCCTGGCGTCACGGGCGGCGATCGTGCCCATGCTGACCTTGTCCTGGTTGTGCGCCTCGGTCGACCGGGAGAACGCGCTCGCCGGTGCGGTCAGCTTCAGCGCCTCGGCCGTCAGCGAGGACGCGGCGATCTGCATCCCCTTGAAGCCGTGGTGCAGCCCGGCCTGCCAGTCGTCCGCGGCGAACGGGAACGCCAGGTTCGCGGGCAGCCCGTTGTTGAACTTCTCGTCCACGACGAGCGCGAGCTGGCGGTCGAGCAGGTCCGCCACGTTGGCCACGGCGAGCTTCAGCCCGTCCATCGCCTGGCCGATGTGACCGCCGTAGAAGTTGCCGCCGCTGCGCACCGCGTCCTCCGCGGCGTCGAAGAGCGGGTTGTCGTTGGTCGAGTTGATCTCGATGGTGACCCATTTCTCGGCCCAATCCACCAGATCCCGCAGAACGCCCGTGACGGCGGGCGCGCAGCGCAGTGAATAGCGATCCTGAACGGCGTGGTCGAGGTGGTGGAACCCCGCTCCGGACGGCATCGGATCGGAGGTCAGCACTTCTCCGTAGGTTCGCGAAAGACCTGAACCGTCCAACAGCACACGGATGTTGTCGGCACTCGCGAGTTGACCGGGATGCGGTTTCTGCTCGTGGATGAAACGGTGGTAATGACCTTGGTTGCCGAGCAGGACTTGCGCGCCGAGCGCCGTGCAAAGATCAGCGATGGCGGCGATCTCCTTCGCCGATTCGATCGCCAGGACGGCGAACGCGGACATGAACGAGGTGCCGTTGATGAGCGCCAGACCCTCCTTGGCCTCCAGCACGAACGGCTCCAGACCGCACTCGGCGAGCGCTTCGACAGCGGGCAGGTCGCGGCCTTGGAACCGGACGGTCCCCTCGCCGATGACGGTGCTCGCGAGGTAGCAGAGCGGGACGAGGTCACCGCTCGCGCCGACCGACCCGCGCTCCGGGATGATCGGCAGGACGTCGTTCTCCAGCAGCGCCAGCAGCCGCGCGACCAGTGCGGGACGGACTCCGGAGTGGCCTCTGGCCAGGCAGTTCGCCCGGATCAGCAGGGTGGCTCGCACGACGTCGGGACTGCTCTCCGGGCCGGTGCCGTTGAGGTGGTAGCGGACGAGGTTGCGCTGGAGCTCGGCGGTCTTGGCCGCGGAGATCTGGCGCGTGCTGCTGTCGCCGAACCCGGTCGTGACCCCGTAGAGGGGCAGTCCGAGGTCGATCAGCCGGAGCTTGAGGCCGTGGGAGCACTCCATGCGGGCGAGCGCTTCGGGGTCGACGCCCACTCGCGGGCGCACCGGGCGCCGCACGACGGCCGCGACCTCGCGCGGCGTCAGGTCGTGACCGTTCAGGAGAATCGAGTTCCGCACGTCGTCGAAGGTCGAGGTCATCTCGTCGCCTCTTTCCAGCCGCATATCCCATCGAAGGCTCCCTTCAGTAGAAAAAGGAAACCCCCACCTAGTTGCCTGATTTCTTCCTTTCCACGTCACCGAGAAAAACCTGGTAATCACACCGCTGTACTTCGCCCTGCTGAAGCAAGCGGTTTCAGTGTTGCTGCGGGGAGCGTGACAGCGGCCCTGATAACCTGTCAACAGTCGATTCCAAGGGGGCAGGACAAGGAATATCGCGGTTACTTTCCGCATTTCTGCCCGTCCGCGCCACCGCGGCACGGGTGTCCGTCCGGAGGGGACGGTCGACTGGCTGTGACATGACAACCCGAATGGCCGATCGCGGGGCCCGACACCGGACAAACGCCCGAACGTGGACACTTGACCTGTGATCTTCCTGCTGCTGCTCGGCGTGCCGTGCGGGCTCGCCCACCTCTACCTGTGGAAGCGGCTGGTCCGCGACACGACCACCACCCCTCGCGGCAGGAGGCTGGGCACCGCCGCGATCGTCGGCATGTTCCTGCTCCTGTTCGCCGGTCTCGCGGGCGGCAGGTACCTCGGCCCCGACCTCGGCGCGGTGCTGGCCTGGCCCGGCTACCTGTGGCTGGCGATGACGCTCTACCTCACGCTGCTGCTGGCCGTGCTGGAGGTGCCGCGGGCGGTCCTCAACCGGCTGTGGCGGCGCCAGCAGGTGCCCGCGCCGGTCACCGTGCCCGCCGAACCCGAGGTCGCGCCGACCGAGGAGCCGTCCGGCGGCCCCGTCGACGCGAGCAGGCGGCTGTTCATCGCCCGCTCGCTGGCCGTCGCGGGCGGGATCGCCGCCACCGGCGTCGTCGGCTACGGCGCCACGCAGGCGCTGGGCGGCCCGGCGGTCAAGCGCGTCCCCGTCGCGCTCGGCAAGCTCTCCCCGGCGCTCTCCGGCTTCCGGATCGCCGTCGTCAGCGACATCCACCTCGGCCCGCTGCTGGGCCGCGGCCACACCGAGCGGATCGTGAACACCATCAACGGCCTCCAGCCCGACCTGGTCGCCATCGTCGGCGACCTCGTCGACGGCACGGTGGAGGAGCTGGGCGAGGCCGCCGCGCCGCTGCGCGACCTGGTCAGCAGGCACGGCAGCTTCTTCGTCACCGGCAACCACGAGTACTTCTCCGGCGCGCAGCCGTGGCTGGCCGAGCTGAGCAGGCTCGGCGTCGACCCGCTGCGCAACGAGCGGCTCACCATCTCCCGCGGCGGCGCCTCCTTCGACCTCGCGGGCGTCAACGACGTCACCGGCCGCAACTACGGCGACGGCCCGGACATGGAGAGGGCCCTCGACGGCCGCGACACGTCCACGCCGGTCGTCCTGCTGGCGCACCAGCCCGTGCAGGCCACGCAGGCCGCGAAGCTGGGCGTGGACCTCCAGCTCTCCGGGCACACCCATGGCGGCCAGATGTGGCCGTTCAACTACGCCGTCACCCTCCAGCAGCCGGTCGTCTCCGGGCTGGCGACGGTCGACGGGATGCCCGTCTACGTCAGCAACGGCGCGGGTTTCTGGGGTCCGCCGGTCCGGGTGGGAGCGCCGCCGGACGTGTCCCTGATCGAGCTGCGTAACGCCTGATCGATCACATAACCCGGATCGGATACCCCGTTTTCCGCGAACACCACCTAGAGTGGACGGCCGTGCCCGAACACGGTGTGATGGGAGATCCCTGGCGGAATGACTGAGAGCGTTGCCACACCGGCGGAAGCCCCGCCGATGCCGCGTCCCGCTGGAACCGGGCGCGAGGAGGCACAAGCTCGCATCCGCCATTTTCTGGATCATGAGCGACCGGCCACCCCCTGCTTGGTCATCGACCTGGAGACCGTGCGGGAGCGCTACACCGCGATCTCGTCCGCGCTCCCCGGCGTCGGTGTCTTCTACGCCGTGAAGGCGAACCCGGAGCCCGAGGTGGTCGGCCTGCTGGCCGCCGAGGGCAGTTCGTTCGACGTGGCCAGCCCGGCGGAGATCGACCTGTGCCTCGCGCAGGGCGCCCCCGCCGAGCGGATCTCCTACAGCAACCCGATCAAGAAGGCCGCGGACGTCGCCTACGCGTACGGACGCGGTGTGCGGCTGTTCGTGTCGGACAGCGAGCAGGACGTGCGCTCGATCGCCGAGCACGCGCCCGGTTCGTCCGTGCTGCTGCGCATCTTCGTCAGGGCCAACAGGTCCACCTACCCGTTCGGCAAGAAGTTCGGCTGCGACCCCGAGATGGCGGTCGACCTGCTGAAGCTGGCCGACGGGCTCGGCCTGCGCGCACTGGGTGTCGCCTTCCACGCCGGGTCCCAGCAACTGGACCCGCACGGCTGGGACGACGCCATCGCCGACGCGGGCGCGATCACCGCGAAGCTGCGGGCCGACGGCCTGGAACTGTCCACGGTCAACCTCGGCGGCGGCCTGCCGTCGGCGTACCTCGAGGAACCGCCGCCGCTGGCGGACTTCGCCGACGCCATCACGGCCTCGATCGCCAGGCACTTCGGCGAGCACCGGCCTGCCGTGATGATCGAACCCGGCCGCGCGGTCGTCGCCGAGTCCGGCGTGATCCGGTCGGAAGTCGTTCTGGTGTCGCGGAAGTCGTACTCGGACGAACGGCGGTGGGTCTACCTCGACATCGGCCGCTACGGTGGTTTGGCGGAGACCGAGGGCGAAGCCATCGCGTACCCGTTGCGCACCGGCAAGGACGAGGGGCGACGAGGCCCGGTCGTGCTGGCCGGCCCCACGTGCGACGCGGACGACGTGCTCTACCAGCGCGTCCGCTACGACCTGCCGCTCGACCTGCGGGCCGGTGACCACGTCGACCTGCTCGGTGCGGGCGCGTACACGTCGAGCTACTCCTCGGTGGCGTTCAACGGCTTCGGCCCGCTGGCCACGTACTGCGTGCGATGAGCACGCCCCCGGATGTCCACACGTTCGGTCCCACTGAAGATGTTTGGAGTGATTGATGTCCGAAGTTCCGTGCGAGACGGAGCCGGTCGGCTTGTTCGCAGGACAGCACGTGCTCGCCGAGTTGGAGGGCGTGAGCCCCGAGATCCTCGACGACGAGAAGTTCCTGCGACACGCGCTCGGTGAGGCTCTCACCCAGGCGAATGCCACGGTGCTGGAGGTGGTCTCCAAGCAGTTCGATCCGCAGGGGGTCACCGTCCTGGCCCTGCTTTCGGAGTCGCACGCGTCCATCCACACCTACCCGGAAGTCGGATCGGTGTTCGTGGACGTGTTCACCTGCGGTACGAAGGCGAAACCCGCGCTTGCGGTGCAGTTGCTCGCCGAGGCGCTGGGCGCCGCGTCGACACGGACGGACATGATCATCCGGGGCAACCGCGTCCCGGCTCTCGTTGGTGAGGAAACGGCGTGACCACGATCGACAACTCCATCAGGGAACCACTGGGCGACGGCCTGCACCGCCTCTGGGACGTCAAGGACGTCGTGGTGGACACGAAGACCGAGTTCCAGCACCTGGTGATCGCCGACACGGCGCAGGGCCGGTCCCTGTTCTGCGACGACGACCGCCAGAGCACGGAGTTCAGCCAGCTCACCTACCACGAGGCGCTGATGGTCCCGGCGCTGCTGCTCGCGGACACCGTCGACCGCGTGCTGGTCATCGGGTCCAGCGAGGGCGTCGTGTGCCAGATGGCCGTCGAGGCGGGCGCGACCGTCGTCGACCACATCGACATCGACGAGCAGGCCGTGAAGCTGTGCGCGGAACACCTGCCTTACGGCTACTCGCAGTCCGAGCTGGCCGAGGCCGAGGCGGGCACCGGACCCGTCCGGGTGAAGTACATCGACGGGTGGGAGTACATCAGGACCACCTCGGAGAAGTACGACATCGTGCTGGTCGACCTCCCCGACGAGCGCGAGGAGGAGGCGCAGCACAACCGCCTGTACGGCGAGGAGTTCCTGCGCATGTGCAAGGCGCTGCTCACGCCCGGCGGTGTCGTCGTGACGCAGGCGGGCTGCCAGACCATGTGGCGCAACACCACGTTGATCCGCTCGTTCCAGCGGTTCAACGACGTGTTCGACACGGTCGTCTACTACGGCTCCGACGAGCACGAGTGGGCGTACCTGTTCGGGCGCGCGGACGTGGTCGACGACCCGACCTCGCTGATGGCCGAGCGGCTGACGACCTCCGGCTACCAGCCGGAGACGATCGACGACCTGGCGCTGCTGTCGGGCTCGATCCCGCCGTTCACCGTTCGCCAGTCCCTGGCGTAGAACCGTTGGGGGGAGCCGTTTCCCGGCTCCCCCCTCGGGCTCACGCCAGCGACCTGGCCAGGAACTCCACCTGGAGCAGCAGCAGGTTCTCGGCGACCTGCTCCTGCGGGGTCATGTGCGTGACGCCGCTCAGCGGCAGCACCGTGTGCGGCCTGCCCGCCGCGACCAGCGCGGACGAGAGCCGCAGCGAGTGCGCCGCCACCACGTTGTCGTCGGCCAGCCCGTGGATGATCATCAGCGGGCGTTCCAGCTTCGGCGCGTCGGCGATCAGCGAGTTCGCCTCGTACACCTCGGGCCGGTCCTGCGGGGTCCCCAGGTAGCGCTCGGTGTAGTGCGTGTCGTAGAGCGCCCAGTCGGTGACCGGGGCCCCCGCGATGCCCGCGTGGAACACGTCCGGCCTGCGCAGCACGGCCAGCGCCGCCAGGTAACCGCCGTAGGACCAGCCCCGGATGCCCACGCGCGACAGGTCGAGGTCGTCGAACCGCGCCGCCACGGCGTGCAGCGCGTCGACCTGGTCCTCCAGCGTCGACCCCGCGAAGTCGAACGCGATCTCCCGCTCCCACACCGGGCCACGACCTGGCGTGCCCCGACCGTCGGCGACGAGCACCGCGAAACCCTGGTCCGCCAACCACTGCGACGCCAGGTGGGCGTTGCGCGCCGACAGCACGCGCTGCGCGTGCGGCCCGCCGTACGGGTCGAGCAGCACCGGCAGCTTCGCCGAGCCGGGCACGTGGCCGGTCGGGAACAGCAGCGCCACGCGCAGGTCCCGCTCCCCCACCGCCAGCAGCCGGACCTCCGGCGTCAGCACGGGGGTCTCGGCGAACGACGCGATCTCCTGCCCCGTCGACACCGTCACCCTCGACCCGAACCAGTCGAGCGAGGCCGACGTCAGCAGCAGGACGCCACCGCCTCGCACGGCGTGGTGCACGCCGTCCACAGTGGACAGCCGCTCGACGCCCGCCGCCGTCGCCCGGTAGACGTGCACCTGCGTCGGGTCGTCCTCGGACGCGGTCACCAGCACGTCGTCCGCCGTCACGTCGAGCACCGCGCGCACCTGGAGGCCGTCCGGCGTCCACTCGTCGTCACCGACCACGAGCCGGTTCGCGTCGTCGCGCACGGCGATCCGCACGAGCCTGCCGTCCGGCGTCCACGCGGGCACGCCCGGCATGACCTCGACCCAGCGCGGGTCGGTGTCGGTGTGCACCACCTCGGTCGCGCCGGTCGCGGTGTCCACGGCCAGCACCAGCGCGGTCCGCTGCTCCCTGGTCTGCACCAGCAGCAGCGGGGCACCGCCCGCGGACCAGTGCACCGACGCCAGGTACGGGTAGGCGTCCCGGTCCCACTCGACGGCGGTGGACGTGCCGTCGACGCCCAGCACCGACAGGCTCACGAGCGCGTTCGGCGTGCCCGCCGCCGGGTAGGCGATCTCGGTCGCGGGCGTCGCCGGGTTGGCCGGGTCGGCGATGTGCCAGCGCGGCACCGGGGTGTTGTCCACCCGCGCGGCGAGCACGGCCGTGCCGTCCGGCGCGAACCAGTACCCGCGGAACCGGTTCATCTCCTCCGCCGCGATGAACTCCGCCAGGCCCCAGGTGACCTCGGGGTCGTCGTCGTGGCCGAGCGCGGTGTCCTCGCCGCTCGCCAGGTCGAGGAGGTGCAGCGCCCCCTCCGCCACGTACGCGACGCGCGCGCCGGTCGGGTCCAACCTCGGGTCGATCACCGAGCCCGCCGCGGGCAGCTCCCGCACCTCGTTCGTCGTCAGATCGGCCAGGAACAGCCTGCCGGACAGGGCGAACACCGCTTGGCGCGCGGCCGAGTCGACCGCGTAGCCGACCAGGCCCGCGCTCGACTCCCGGCTGCGCTCCCGCCGTGAGCGCTCCTGCGGCGAGAGGTCCTCGGGGTCGGTGAGCAGCACCGCCGGATCGGCGACGAGCGTCTCGACGCCGGTGGCCGTGTCCAGCGCCCACAGCCCGTTCGCACGGCTCGTGGCCGACGCGACGCGCAGGAAGTACACGTGTGAACCGTCGGGTGCGACGGTGAAGGTCCTCGGTGCGCCGAGGGTGAACCGCTGGGTGCGCGCGTGTTGGCGCGGGAAGGAGGTTTCGTTGCCCACCCGGCCACCCTAATGCCGGGATCCGCGCTGGTCGCGGCCGGTGGACAGGGTCACAGCGTGAAGCCGATGTCCGCACCGCCACCAGGCCGTTGGCGGGCGAACACCGTGCCGCCGTGGGTGGTGGCGACCTCGTGGACGATCGCCAGCCCGAGCCCCGAACCGGGCAGCGAGCGCGCGGACGTGGCGCGGTGGAACCGGTCGAAGATGTGGGCTCGGTCCTCCGGCGCGACACCGGGGCCCCGGTCGAGCACGCGGAACCCGTTCGGCCGGAGCACCACCTCGACCGGTCCCTCGGAGAACTTGACCGCGTTGTCGACCAGGTTGGTCACCGCACGCTCCAGGCCGCGCACGCGCCCCGTGACCACGCCTTCGGCGTCCACCAGCACCTCGCGCCCGCTGCGCCGCCGGGCTCGGGTGGCGACCCGGTCGGCGAGGGCGGGCAGGTCGACCGCGCTGAACTCCTCGTCGACCCGCCGCTCCGCCGAGAACTCCATCAGCTCCGCCACGAGGTGCGACAGCTCCCGCGCCTCGCCGTCCAGGTCCTCGATGAGCTGCCCGCGCGACTCCGACGGCAGCTCGTCCACCCTCTTGAGCACGGAGATGTTGGTGCGCAGGCTGGTCAGCGGCGTGCGCAGCTCGTGGTTCGCGTCCTGCACCAGCCGCCGCTGGTCCTCGCGGGCGCCCGCCAGCCGCACCAGCACCGAGTCGAACGCGGCCCCCAGCCTGGCCACCTCGTCGTTCCCGCCCGCCCCGAGCATCAGGTCCAGCCTCCCGCTCGCGGCGACCTCCTCGGCGGCCCCCGTCAGCCACTCCAGCCCGCGGGTCAGGCGCCGGGCCACGGCCCTCCCGACCAGGACCGCGATCAGCAGCACCAGCGCCGCGACACCCGCGAGGCGCCAGGCGAACCCGGTGACCAGCGCCTCGGTCCGGGAGATCGGCCGCGCGAGCTGGACGGCGCCCCGGCCACCACCGAGCGACACCGTGACCACCCGCAGCTCCTCACCGCCGCGAGGGGTGAACTCGCGCTCGGCCGTCTCCCCTGCGGTGTCGAGGGCGGCGATCTCCTTGTCCACGGTGTAGACGGGGAACGAGCCCGCCTCCTGGTCGGTCCGGCCGAGCCTGCCGTCACCCGCGAGGACCTGCGTGACGGCGTCGCGGGAGCGCATCACGTCACTTCCGACCTCGCCGTCCTCGGTGAACCCCTTGGGGGTCAGCTCGGTCCACGAGACGCGGTCGACCGTGGCGTCGACCTGCGAGCGGAACGCCCTCTCGGCGTCACCCTCCAGCGCGCTCTCCCCGATGCCGTAGGCGGCGCCGGAGACGGCGAGGACGACGGCGACCGAGATGCCCGTGAACGCCCGTGTGAGCCCACGCCGCGCGCTCACGCCCCACGCACCGTGTAGCCGACACCGCGCACGGTGTGGATCAGCGACGGCATCCCGACCTTGCGCCGCAGGTACCCCACGTACACCGCGAGGTTCTTCGACTCGACGCCGAAGTCGTAGCCCCAGATCCGGTCGTAGATCGTGGCGTGGTCGAGCACGATGCCCGCGTTGCGCACCAGCAGTTCCAGGAGGTCGAACTCGGTCTTGGACAGCTCGACCGCGGTGCCGCCGCGCCACACCCGCCGGGCGGCCGGGTCGATCCGCAGGTCCGAGACCTGGAGCACCCTGTTCCCGTCCGGCGGCTCCACGCGGCGCAGCAGCGCCCGCAGGCGGGCCATCAGCTCGTCCAGCTCGAACGGCTTCACCAGGTAGTCGTCCGCGCCCGCGTCCAGCCCCTCGACCCGTTCCGAGGTCTCGGACCGGGCGGTCAGCAGCAGGATCGGGGTGCGGTAGCCGTCCGCGCGCAGCAGGCGGCACACGTCCAGGCCGTCGACGCCGGGCATCATCACGTCGACCACCGCGGCGTCCACACCGGAGCGCCGCACCTCGTTCAGCGCCTGGACGCCGTTGGGCACCGGGATGACCCGGTACCCCTCCAGCTCCATCGCCCGCACCAGGGACTCGCGGATCGCCCGATCGTCGTCGGCCAGCAGCACCGTGCTCATCACGTGCTGGAGTCTGACCCGTCACGGTGAGAAGCGGGTAAGAACTAGGCCGTTTTCCTCGGCGGCCACGGCACGAAGCCGCTGGTCCGCTCCACGTACTCGGCGTAGCCGGGCCTGCGCTTGGCCATGTCCTTCTCCAGCAGCGGTTTGCCGGTGCCGTTGGCGAGGGTGAACGTCATGGCGATCGGCGCGACGACCGTGAGCAGGCCGACCCAGTGGTGGGTGGCGAACAGGAACAGGCCCCACCACACGACGGCGTCGCCGAAGTAGTTCGGGTGCCTGGTGTAGCGCCACAGCCCGCGGTCCATGACCTGGCCCTTGCTCGCCGGGTCCGCGCGGAACTTCGAGAGCTGCCAGTCGCCGACCGACTCGAACGCGAACCCGACCACCCAGACGAGGACGGCGAGGTAGTCCAGCAGGCCGAGCGGGGCCGTCAGGTACGACGCGGCCTGCACCGGCAGCGACACCAGCACCATGACGACGGCCTGGGTCACGTACACGCGGTACATGCCGAGCACGCCCCGCCGCTTCAGGATGGCGACGTAGCGCGGGTCCTCGTCCTTGCCGCGGTTGCGCGCGTGGATGTGCCAGCCGAGGCGGACGCCCCACACGACCGTCAGCAGCGCCACCAGCAGGCCGCGCGACGTCGGACCGGCGATCAGCAGCGTGACCACGGAGATGATCGCGAAGCCGACGCCCCAGAACACGTCGATCACGTCGTACCGGCCGCGCGACCTCGCCGCGGTGAACAGCGCCGACACGAGCACCAGCACGAAGACCGCGGTGAGCAGGACGTTCAGGCCGAAGGCACCGGCGTTCACCGCACCACCCAGTCACGGGTGCGCGGCATGCCGCTCGTCCCGTTCGCGCTCGGCCGCACCGCGAGGACCTGGTCCACGCCCATCCGCCCCTCCTCGAACGTCAGCGCCCCACCCGCGAGGTAGAGCCGCCACACCCGCGCCTGGCCCTCGCCGACCAGCGAGACGACCTCGGCCCACCGCTCCTCCAGCGTCGCGGCCCAGGCGCGCACGGTCCAAACGTAGTGCTCCCGCAGCGCTTCCACATCACGGATCTCCAGGCCCGCGCGCTCCAGGTGGCCGACCGTCGCGCTGACCGGCCGCATGTGCATGTCCGGGGCCACGTAGGACTCGATGAACGCGCCGCCGCCGGGGGCGTTGGCGCCGCGCGACATCTGCTGGAGCAGCAGCCTGCCCTCCGGCTTGAGCAGGCGGTGCAGCGTGGCCGCGTACTCGGGGTAGTTCTCCTCGCCGACGTGCTCGCCCATCTCGATCGTGGAGATCGCGTCGAACGGCTCGTCGTCGACCTCCCGGTAGTCCTGGAGCTTGACCGTCACCAGGTCTTCCAGTCCCTCGTCGGCGATGCGCGTCTTGATGTGCGCGTGCTGCTGCCGGGAGATCGTAACGCCGGTCGTGGACGCGCCGAAGTGCTTGGCCGCGTGGATGATCATCGAACCCCAGCCGCAGCCGACGTCGAGCATCCGAGTGCCGGGTCCCACGTCCAGCTTGCGGCAGACCAGGTCGAGCTTGTCGCGCTGCGCGTCCGCGACGGTGTACTCGGGGCTGTCCGACGTCCAGTAGCCGCTGGAGTACGCCATGCTCGGGTCGAGCACGAGCCGGTAGAAGTCGTTGCTCAGGTCGTAGTGGTGCGCGATGGCCGCCTGGTCGCGGCTGCGGGTGTGCCGCGTGCCGGACAGCCGGGCCTCCTCACCGGGCGCCGCGGGCCGGGGGCCGAGCGCGCCGAGGCGCAGCGCGACCCGTGCCGCGCCGAACAGGTCGGAGGCCTTCGGCTTGCCGGCGCGCAGCGCGCCCTGCCTGGCCAGCGCCCAGAACCGGGCCAGGCCGTCGGTCAGGTCGCCCTCGACGTCCAGGTCGCCCGCCACGTAGGCGCGCGCGAGGCCCAGCTCGTCCGGGTTCCACACCAGGCGGCGCAGCGCGCGCTTGGACCGGATCACCGCCACTGGTCCGTTCGAGGGGCCCGCGCTGCTCCCGTCCCAGGCCCGCAAGCCGATCGGCAGGGGCGTTCCGAGGACCTTTTCGACGACGGCGGCAAGCTGACCTGCCACTCCACCGGTTCCGACCACCACGAGCCTCCTGTGCCAAGACGGGTAGCTGTAGTTCGTCCCGAGATTGTTTTCGGTTCGGTTCTGAACCGCTCACGCGGTCCCCCCGTATTGCTCCATGAAGCGAATGAACGGACGAGGAGGAGTCGAGAAGTGATCCGACGTAACCGCATCGCCATCGCCGTCGCAGGCGGCATGGCAACCGTGCTCGCCCTGGTCATGTGGAGCACCAACGCCGTTGGCGTCCAGGGCACCAACGTGGCTCAGACCGCACCCGCGGTGGAGGCGGCTGCCGCGCCGGGTGACTACGGCTACGACACCCCTGCCGCCGCGGGCACCGACGCCCCCGCCGCCGGTGCGCAGACCAGCGCCGCCGACCAGCCCCCCGCCGCCGCCGCGCCGCCCGCCGTCTCGAACATCCGACTGGTCGCCAAGACCGTCGACAAGATGGGCGACGTCGTGCAGGACGGCGACGGCCGCACGCTGTACCGCTTCGACAAGGACACCCCCAAGCCGCCGGTCTCCAACTGCAACGACGCGTGCGCCGTCACCTGGCCGCCGCTCGTCGTCCCCGCGGGCTCCACCCCGCAGCTCGAAGGCGTCGACCCGGCGCTGGTCGGCACGCTGAAGCGCGCTGACGGCACCGAGCAGGTCACGATCGACGGTTGGGGCCTGTACACCTACTCGAAGGACCCGGGTCCGGGCAAGTGGGCGGGCCAGGGCGTCGGCGGCACGTGGTTCGTGATCCAGCCGAACGGCAAGCGCAACGTCGAGTGCCTCCCGCCGGGCGTCACGGCCCCCGTGTAGTGGAAAACCACAGGTAGAGCGTGAAGCCCGGCCCCGGGGAAGGGGCCGGGCTTCAGTGCACACCTGGTACACCGAAGACTTGCCGCTCATTCGCTTCGCGGTGAGGTACGACGAGAACGGCCCCCCGCACCCGCGGGGGGCCGTTCTCGTTGGCGTGGTCGGGGTTGGTGGAAGCCGGTCGGCCTCCACCACCGCCACGGACTACAGGCTCGGGTACAGCGGGTGCTTGGCGGCGAGGACCTCGACGCGGGCGCGGAGTTCGGTGAAGTCCGGGTCGGCCAGGAGGGCGGCGACGATGATGTCGGCCACCTCCGCGAAGTCCGCCTCGCCGAAGCCGCGGGTGGCCAGGGCGGGGGTGCCGACGCGCAGGCCTGAGGTGACCATCGGCGGGCGGGGGTCGTTGGGGACGGCGTTGCGGTTGACGGTGATGCCGACCTGGTGCAGGCGGTCCTCGGCCTGCTTGCCGTCCAGCTCCGACGCGACGAGGTCGACCAGCACCAGGTGCACGTCGGTGCCGCCGGTGAGCACCTTGATGCCCGCAGCGGCGGCGTCGGGCTGGACCAGGCGGTTCGCCAGGATCTTCGCGCCCTCGACGGTGCGGCGCTGGCGGTCGGCGAACTCCGGGCTCGCGGCGTGCTTGAACGCCACGGCCTTGCCCGCGATCACGTGCTCCAGCGGGCCGCCCTGCTGGCCGGGGAACACCGCGGAGTTGATCTTCTTCGCGATGTCGGCGTCGTTGGACAGGATCACGCCGCCGCGCGGACCGCCGAGGGTCTTGTGCGTGGTGGTCGTGGTCACGTGCGCGTGCGGCACGGGGCTCGGGTGCAGGCCGGTGGCGACCAGGCCCGCGAAGTGGGCCATGTCCACCATCAGGAACGCGCCCACGGAGTCGGCGATCCGGCGGAACTCGGCGAAGTCCAACTGGCGGGGGTACGCCGACCAGCCCGCGACGATCAGCTTCGGCTGGTGCTCCACGGCGAGGCGCTCGACCTCGGCCATGTCGACCAGACCGTCCGAATCGGACACGTGGTACGGGATGACGTTGTACAGCTTGCCGGAGAAGTTGATCCGCATGCCGTGCGTCAGGTGACCGCCGTGCGCCAGGTCGAGGCCCAGAATGGTGTCACCGGTGTTCAGCAGCGCGAACATCGCGGCGGCGTTCGCCTGGGCGCCGGAGTGCGGCTGCACGTTGGCGAAGCCGGCGCCGAACAGCTCCTTGATCCGCGCGATGGCGAGCCGCTCGACGACGTCGACGTTCTCGCAGCCGCCGTAGTAGCGGCGGCCGGGGTAGCCCTCGGCGTACTTGTTGGTGAGCACCGATCCCTGCGCTTCGAGGACCGACACCGGGGTGAAGTTCTCCGACGCGATCATCTCCAGCGTGTTCTGCTGGCGGGCGAGCTCGGCGGCGACGGCTTCCGCCACCTCCGGGTCGAACTCCGCGAGGGAGGTGTTGAAGTGGTCTGACATGGAATCTCCCTTGGACGGATCAGTTGGCGCGCTTGTAGAACGGCAGTGCGACGACCTCGACGGGCTCCTGCCTGCCCCGGACGTCCACCGCCAGCTTGGTGCCGGACTCGGCGCTGCTCCTGGCCACGTAGGCCATCGCCACCGAGTACCCGAGCGTCGGCGACAGTGCGCCGCTGGTGATCTCGCCGACCGCGGCGCCGTCGGCGTCCAGCACGGTGTACCCGTGCCGCGGCGCCCGGCGGCCCTCGGACTTGAGACCGACGAGCGTGGTGTCCACACCGGACTCCGCGATCTTCGCCAGCGCGTCGCGACCGACGAAGTCGCCGGGCTTGTCGAGCTTCACGACCCGGCCGAGGTTGGCGTGGTACGGGGTGTGCGCGGTGTCGAGTTCGTTGCCGTACAACGGCATCCCGGCTTCCAGCCGCAGCGTGTCGCGGCAGCCGAGCCCCGCGGGCTTCAGGCCGTGGTCCTTGCCGGCCTCCAGCAGCGCCGCCCAGACGGCGGGGGCGTCGGCCGGGGCCACGAACAGCTCGAAGCCGTCCTCGCCCGTGTAGCCCGTCCTGGCCAGCAGCACCGCCGTGCCCGCGACCTCGGTCGGGTAGGAGGCGTAGTACTTCACCGTCGCCAGGTCGGTCGGCGTGAGGCCCGCCAGGATCGCGGTCGAGTTCGGCCCCTGCACGGCGAGCAGCGCGTAGTCCGTCGACCGGTCGACGACGGTGGTGTCGAAGCCCTTCGCGCGCTCGACCAGTTCGCCGAACACCAGCGCGGCGTTGGAGGCGTTCGCGACGACGAGGAATTCGGTGTCGCCCAACCGGTACACGATCAGGTCGTCCAGCACACCGCCGTCGGCCTGGGTGATCATGGTGTAGCGGGCGCGGCCGACGCCGATCGCGGAGCTGTGCCCGACCAGCGCGTGGTCCAGGGCGGCACCGGCCTCCGGGCCCTCCAGCACGATCTCGCCCATGTGCGTGAGGTCGAACAGCCCCGCCGTCGTGCGGACCGCGTGGTGCTCGGCGAGTTCGCTGTCGTAGCGCAGGGGCATCCGCCAGCCCGCGAAGTCGGTGAACATGGCGCCCAGCGCCTCGTGCTCGGCGTGCAGCGGCGTCCGACGGCTTTCCATCTGGGTGGATCCTCCCTGGTGGGCATGCTCAACGGCCGACCGCGCCGCGAGGGCGACTGGTCGACCGGCGGCGGGCAGTGGGAACACGGTCATCCGCGAGACTCCTCCTGTGAGCGAGCCTCCCCCTCTGTCATGAGCCTGAGAGCTTCGTCGCGCGAGCGCGACTTGCACCGTGGGCGAGGCGCGCTGGCGCGCCTGCTTTTCAGAGTTGCCTGCGTCGCGCGGTACCTGGGCCTGAGAGATTCCGGGGAGGATTTGCTCCTTCGGCGCCCCTTGCGGGGACTCTTCCGCGCGCCATCGACGGCCGTGTTCAGTTGATGTGCCAGACGCTATTCGCAGGCCGTGCCGCAGGTCAACAGGGGTCGCCTCACAGGGGGACGCCCTCCCGGACGCGCTCGACCACCTTGCGCTCCGCGTAGAACGACAGGAACGGGATCGTGCCTGCCAGCAGGACCAGGACCGTGCCCTTGATCGACCAGCGGGCCTTGAGGCCGAGGTCGACGGCGATGACCAGGTAGATGGCGTAGAGGAAGCCGTGGACCGGACCGACGAGCTTGATCAGACCGGGCGAGTCGCCGAGGTACTTGAAGAGCATGGCCACGACCAGCAGCAACAGGCCCACACCGACCACGTAGGCCATGAACCTGAACCGGTTCAACGCACCGCTCATCGCCCGTCCGACCGCCTTCGTTCCGCTCACCGCTGGTCCCGCGAGTTCAGTTCGGCGAGGTAGCGGTTGTAGACCGCGAGCTCGTCGTCCTCGTCCACTGCGGGCGCCCTGACGGCGTCAACGGTAACGACAGGCGTGGGCGCGACCACGGGCGGCTCGGCTTTGCGCTGGGCGTCGAGCTTGCGGATGCGCCAGACCATGAAGGCCGGGAAGAGTCCGAACAGCGGCCACTGCAACACGTAGCCGAGGTTCTGGAAGGTCCCGCTGGCGGACTCGAACCTCGTCCACTGCCACCACGCGAGACCGCAACAGCCCACCAGCGCGACGACGCACACGAGCGCGATAGCCACTCGCTGGGAGGTGATCGGGCCGCCGGACACACGTCAAAGCTAGCACCGGCGCTACTGCGGTTGGAGGTCCAGGGCCGGGTGACCCAAGGGTTTGGGGCTCCACCACGGAGCCCGCTCCCGTTTCCGGACCGCCGACCTCCTAGGCCACGCCGTCCCGGCGCTGCCGCTGCAACCTGGCGACGCACCACGCCGCCGCGCTGCCCCGACGCAGGTGCTGGAGCACCGTCATCGGTCCGAGTCGACGACCGAGGTCCGCGGGCAGGAGCCCGGCCACCCGGTAGTCGAGAGCGCGCTGGTCCAACGGGCTGATGCCCGCGTCCCACCACTGCTCCGCCTCGGCGAGGTCGCCCACGAGCTGCCAGTAGCTCGCCGCCGCCTCCAGGAGGACCTCGGGCACCTCGGGCGCCCTCCTCCGCATAGCCGCCACGTACGCGGGGCTGGCCGACTCGACCCGCACCACTCCACGTGGACCACCGTTCGCCCGCTGGGAGGGGATCCCCGGCGACGCGCTGGGTGGTGCCTCCGCCAGCCAGGCGTTCTTGATCCGGTTCACCTCCTGCATCTCAGCGTCGTCCGACCGCTCCGCCGCCCACTGCCTAAGCAGTTCGTCGACTCCGGAGTCCTCGACCATTTATGCCTCCCTGGGGTCGAAGATCAGCCAATGCAGCGCACCGTATTCAAGGGTTCGGCCAACCGCTAGACCCTTGTTTGTCGATAACCCCGTTACCAGGGTGTTATAGGCCCTATTCCACCCATAAGGTCCAACGGCCTGGGCACGATGTCACCGTGGGTGATGGTCCGTGAGCGGGTTTCGCGGCCCAGCGCGGCGCGGGCCGCGAAACCCGGCGGAACGGGACGAAATCGGGGTGCGGGCGACTAGGCGAAGAGGCTCCGGATGAACGTGATGATCGCTTCGGCTCCCTCGCGCAGCCAGGCGAGGACCTGCGAGACCGCGTCGGCCGACTCCACCGGGCGGGTGATCAGGAGGAACAGCACCAGCGCGACCGCCGCCAGCACGACCACCTTCTTCGTGTTCACGTCAAGCCACTCCGTCCGCTCAGGTTCGTGCGTCGGCCACCGGTGACGACCGGGAGCACGCCGTGTCACCCGACATGGTCCCCCATTCACCCGGATGATGAACCTCGAACACGCACGCCGCCCCCGACCGGCCCTAAGATCGGCCGCTTGAGACGCCTGAGGGGGTCTCAGCATCACCCGAATGGCCGCTCAAGGGCCGCCCCGCGGAGGTCGATGACCTGGGTACGGGCGTCTCGTCCGGCAACCCCCCAGCTAGAGCACCGAGGTACTCGCGAACCATCAGCACACCCAGAGGGTCCCCCTGACCCCCCCGAGCCGCACTCGGTGAGCACGCTGCGTGATCACGCGGTTCCACTGCCGTGATTCTTTCCCGGCGACATTTTCGTGCCCTTTTATTGATCAGCCAATTACTCCGGACCGAGTCAGTTCCGTAATTTCCGAGTCGACGAGACCGAGCTCCTCCAACACCTCGATCGTGTGCTTTCCGGCCCGAACGGGTGGTTCCGGTGTCCCGGCGGGGGTGCGGTCGAACCGGGGGGCGGGCGCGGGCAGCGAAATCCCGTCCACGTCGACGAAGACCCCCCGCGCCACGTTGTGCGGGTGCGACGGCGCTTCACCGGGTTCGAGCACCGGCACCAGGCACGCGTCGGTGCCCGCGGCGAGGTCGGCCCACTCGTCCCTGGTCCTCGTCCCGATCGCCGCCGCGATGCGCTCCCGCACCTCGGGCCAGTTCGCCGGGTCGTGCCGGTTCGGCAGCTCCCCCAGGTCCAGCACCCGCGCCAGCTCGGCGAAGAACCTGTCCTCCAGCGCGCCGACGCTGACGTACCGGCCGTCGGCCGCTCGGTAGACGTCGTAGAACGGCGCGCCGCCGTCCAGCAGGTTCGTGCCGCGCTCGCCCTTCTCCCCGCCCGCACCGCGCATCCCGTGCAGGAACGTGGTGAGCAGCGCCGCGCCCTCGACCATCGCCGCGTCCACGACCTGGCCGCGACCGGAGCGCTCCCGCTCGTAGAGCGCGGCGAGCACGCCCATCGCGAGCAGCAGGCCACCGCCGCCGAAGTCGCCGAGCAGGTTCAGCGGCACGGTCGGCGGCTGCCCGGCCCGGCCGATGGGCTCCAGCGCCCCGGAGAGGGCGATGTAGTTGATGTCGTGGCCCGCGAGGTCGGCCATGGGCCCGTCCTGGCCCCAGCCGGTTATGCGGCCGTAGACCAGCCGCGGGTTGCGGGCCAGGCACTGCGCCGGACCGATGCCCAGCCGTTCGGTCACGCCGGGCCGGAAGCCCTCGATCAGCACGTCGGCCCGGTCGACCAGGCGCAGCACGAGCCCCGCGCCCTCGGGGGTGCGGATGTCGATGCCCACCGACCGCCTGCCGCGGCTCAGCGGGTCACCCGGCACCGCGCCGGGGTCGCCGCCGATCCGGTCCACCCTGATGACGTCCGCGCCCAGGTCGGCCAGCACCATCGCGCCGAACGGCGCGGGCGCGAGCCCGGCCAGTTCCACGACGCGCAGCCCGGCCAGTGGTCCCTGCTTCATGGTTGGCTCCTGCTCTACAGCGACCGGGCGATGATTTCCTTCATGATCTCGTTCGTGCCGCCGTAGATCTTCTGCACGCGCGCGTCGGCCCAGGCCCGTGCGATCGGGTACTCCGTCATGTAGCCGTAGCCGCCGAACATCTGCACGCACTCGTCGACGACCCGGCAGAGCCGCTCGGTCGACCACCACTTGGCCATCGCCGCCGTGGGGACGTCGAGCTGCCCCTCCAGGTGCCGCTGGATGCAGTCGTCGACGAACGACCTGGTCACGGCCGCCTCGGTGGCGCACTCGGCGAGCGTGAACCGGGTGTTCTGGAACTTGATCAGCTCGCGGCCGAACGCGGTCCGGTCCTTCACGTAGTCCAGCGTCAGCGCGACGGCGGCCTCGATGCCCGCGACGGAGGCAACCGCGATGATCAGCCGTTCCTGCGGGAGCTGGTTCATGAGCTGGACGAACCCCTGGCCCTCGGCGCCGCCGAGCAGGTTGGCCTCCGGCACGCGCACGTCGTCGAAGAACAGCTCGGCGGTGTCCTGGCCCTTCATGCCGACCTTGTCGAGCACCCGGCCGCGCCGGAAGCCGGGCGCCTGCGCGGTCTCGACGACGACCAGCGAGGTGCCCGCCGCTCCCCCGGCCGGGTCGGTCTTGGCGACCACGATCACCAGGTCGGCCTGGCTGCCGTTGGTGATGAAGGTCTTCGAGCCGTTGATGACGTAGGAGTCGCCGTCGCGGATGGCCTTGGTCTTGATGCCCTGGAGGTCCGACCCCGCGCCGGGCTCGGACATCGCGATGGCGCCGACGTACTCGCCGCTGGCGAGCTTCGGCAGCCACCTCAGCTTCTGCTCCTCCGTGCCGTAGGCGAGGAGGTAGGGCGCGACGATGCCGCTGTGCACGCTGTTGCCCCACGCGCTGTCGCCCGCGCGCGCCTGCTCCTCGATCACCACGGCCTCGTGGGCGAACGTGCCGCCGCCCCCGCCGTACTCCTCGGGGATCGACAGGCACAGCAGCCCGACCTCGCCCGCCTTCGTCCACAGGTCCCGGTCGACGTGCTTCTGCGCCGCCCAGCGCTCCTGGTTCGGTGTCATCTCCTTGGCCATGAACGTGCGGCTCAGCTCGCGGAGCTGGTCCAGGTCCTCGGTCATCCATGCGGAACGGCGCTTCGACATACTCCCCAGCCAAGCACCGCACCGGCTGGTCTGCCATGACCATCGCGCTTCGGATGAGGCGTCGAAAGTGAGCTAATTTGTCGGTCACGGATGGTCCGGGCCTGGTCGGACGGGCCTTCTGGACCGCTCAAGTGAGCGAAAGGGTCACCTGTCCCGGTCATGGGCAAGGTCCCGCCGCGGGCCTACCGTCGAGTACATGAGCGAAGCCTTGATCTTCGATGCCGTGCGGACGCCGCGCGGCAAGGGAAAGCGCGGGTCGCTGCACAGCGTCAAGCCGGTCACGCTGGCCGCCGGGGTGCTGAAGGCGCTGTCCGAGCGCAACGCGCTGGACACCTCGCAGGTGGACGACGTGGTGTTCGGCGTGGTGTCGCCGGTCGGCGAGCAGGGCTCGGACATCGCGCGGACGGCCGTGATGGCGGCGGGCTGGGCGCAGCGGACGGCGGGCGTGCAGCTCAACCGGTTCTGCGCGTCGGGCCTGGAGTCGGTGAACATGGCGGCGGCGAAGGTCGCGTCCGGGTTCGAGGACCTGGTGGTCGCCGGTGGCGTCGAGTCGATGTCGCGGGTGGCGATGGGGTCGGACGGCGGCGCGTGGGCGTCGGATCCCGAGACCAACATGGCGACGAACTTCGTGCCGCAGGGCGTGAGCGCGGACCTGATCGCGACCCTGGAGGGCTTCGACCGGGAGGCCGTCGACACGTGGGCCGTGCGGTCGCACCGGCTCGCGACGCTGGCGCAGGAGAAGGGCCACTTCGACCGGTCGATCGTGCCCGTCGTGGACCAGAACGGCACGCTGGTGCTGGCGGCCGACGAGACGATCCGGCCGGAGACGACGCTGGAGCGGCTGGCGGGGCTGAAGCCGAGCTTCCAGTTCCACGGGGACCTCGGGTACGACTCGGTGGCGATCGACCGGTACCCGTCGGTCGAGCGGATCAACCACGTCCACCACCCCGGCAACTCGTCGCAGATCGTCGACGGCGCCGCGGCGATGCTGATCGGGAACGAGCGGGCCGGTCGGGATCTCGGGCTGACGCCGCGGGCCCGGATCATCGCGACCGCCGTGATCGGCACCGAGCCGACGATCATGCTGACCGGGCCCGCGCCCGCCGCGCGCAAGGCGTTGGACCGGGCCGGGTTGACGGTCGAGGACATCGACCTCTTCGAGATCAACGAGGCGTTCTCGTCGGTGGTGCTGAAGTTCCAGCGCGACCTCGACCTGCCGGAGGAGAAGATCAACGTGAACGGCGGCGCCATCGCGCTGGGGCACCCGCTGGGGGCCACCGGCTGCATGATCCTGTCGACGCTGCTGGACGAGTTGGAGCGCCAGGGCTTGCGGCGCGGGCTCGCCACGCTGTGCGTCGGCGGCGGCATGGGTATCGCGACGATCATCGAGAGGGTCTGAGACATGCCTGTGCACTACGAGAAGGACGCCGAGGGCGTCGTCACGTTGACGATGGACATGTCCGGGTCGGCGAACGTGATGAACGCCGAGTACCAGGAGGCGATGGGGGTCGCGATCGACCGGCTGGAGGCCGAGCGCGACGAGATCACCGGTGTGGTGCTGACGTCGGCGAAGAAGACGTTCTTCGCGGGTGGGGACCTGAACCTGCTGATCCAGGTGACGCCGGAGAACTCCTCGGCGGCGCTGGACGGGGTGTCGCTGGTGAAGTCGCAGTTGCGGCGGTTGGAGCTGCTGGGGAAGCCCGTGGTGGCCGCGGTCAACGGTGCCGCGCTGGGTGGCGGGCTGGAGATCGCGCTGGCGTGCCACCACCGGGTGGTGCTGGACGACGACAGGATCAAGCTCGGGTTGCCCGAGGCGACGCTGGGGTTGTTGCCCGGTGGCGGTGGTGTGACGCGGATGGTGCGGCTGCTGGGGTTGCAGGCCGCGCTGCCGCTGCTGATGGAGGGCAAGCAGTTGCGGCCCTCGCGGGCGTTGCAGGCCGGGTTCGTGGACGAGCTGGCCGCCGACCGTGACGAGATGATCGCGAAGGCCCGCGCGTGGATCGCGGCGAACCCCGCTCCGCAGCAGCCCTGGGACAGGCCGGGGTTCGCGATCAAGGACATGCGGGTGGGCGATCCGAACGTCTACTCGCTGCTGGCCGCCGCTCCGGCCGTGCTGCGGAAGAAGACGCACGGGGCGTACCCGGCGCCGGAGAAGATCCTCGCCGCGGCCGTCGAGGGTGCGTTGGTGGACTTCGAGACGGCGTTGCAGATCGAGGGGCGGTACTTCCTGGAGCTGGCCTCCGGGCAGGTGTCGAAGAACATGATCACCGCGTTTTGGTTCCAGCTCAACGAGATCAACGCCGGGGGGTCGCGTCCGTCCGGTGTGGAGCGTCGGAAGACGACCAAGGTCGGGGTGCTCGGCGCGGGGATGATGGGTGCCGGGATCGCCGAGGTGAGCGCCAAGGCCGGTATCGAGGTCGTGCTGAAGGACGTGACGCTGGAGGCCGCTTCGAAGGGGGCGGCGGGGATCGTTGGCATCACCCCCACCGATTCGGACGCGGATCTGGGTGGTTGCGATCTGATCATCGAGGCGGTGTTCGAGAACCGGGAGTTGAAGGGGAAGGTGTTGCCGGCGGCCGAGGCGGCGGCGTTGCCGGATGCCGTGATCGCGTCGAACACGTCGACGTTGCCGATCACCGGGTTGGCCACGGCGGTGACGGATCCGGAGAAGTTCATCGGGCTGCACTTCTTCTCGCCGGTGCAGAAGATGCGGTTGGTGGAGATCATCCGGGGGGAGAAGACCTCGGACGAGACGTTGGCGAAGGCGTTCGACTACGTGTTGCAGATCGGGAAGACGCCGATCGTGGTCAACGACAGTCGGGGGTTCTACACGTCGCGCACGTTCGGGACGTACGTGACCGAGGCCGTGACGATGGTGGCCGAGGGGGTGCGGCCCGCGTTGATCGAGAACATGGCTCGGAAGATGGGGATGGCCGTTGGGCCGTTGGCGGTGTCCGATGAGGTCACGTTGACGTTGCAGCTCAAGATTCGGGATCAGACGTTGGCGGATGATCCTTCGTTGGCTGCGTTGGGGGAGCATCCGGCTTATCGGGTGATCCAGGAGTTGGTGGAGTTGGGTCGGCCTGGGAAGGCTGGTGGGGCTGGGTTTTACGAGTATCCGGTGGGGGGGAAGAAGTTCCTGTGGCCGGAACTGGTGACCCGGTATGTGCGGGAGGACGCTGGGGTGGCTGAGCAGGATGTGGCGGATCGGTTGTTGTTCGTGCAGTCGTTGGAGACTGTGCGGTGTTTGGATGAAGGGGTGTTGACCAGTGCTCGGGATGCGAACATCGGGAGCATCTTTGGGTTTGGGTTCGCGCCTTGGTCCGGGGGGACGTTGCAGTTCGTGAACTCGTACGGGTTGAGGGCGTTTGTGGAGCGGGCGGATTATCTGGCGGATAGTTATGGGGAGAGGTTTCGGCCGCCTGCTTCGTTGAGGGATCGGGCTGGGCGGGGGGAGGGTTTTTAGGGTCCTGGTTGGGATGTGGTGGGGGGTCCTGTGGGGCTCGTGAGGGTGCGGTGGGGTACACCCCGATTGCGCGAGTGTGTCGATGGCTCCTTCGCTTTGTCAAGGCGAGAAAGATGCCTTGACAAAGCGAAGGAGCCATGACGGGCGCTGAACATCGGGGTGCGGCTGGGGGGTGGGGTTGGAAGAGCTGCGGGGGCGCTCGGTTGGGATGGGGGAAAGTTGGGGCCGGGGGCCGAAGAGGTTGGCTGCGGTGAGTTGCGGTGCTGGTTGGGGCCGGGGGCCCGGTGAAGTGCTGCTGGTCCCGGTGTGGGTTGAGGCCGGGGGCCAAGCGAATGTGGCGGGTGGCGCGCTGGTCCTGTTGCGGGTTCTAGGTGTTGCCTGCTCTGTAGGTGCCTGGGCTGGTGCCTGTCCAGCGTTTGAAGGCGCGGTGGAAGGCGCTGGCTTCTGAGAAGCCGAGTCTTAGGGCCAGGTCTTCTACTGATTCGCCGCCGCGTACGAGGCTTGCTACTGCTTGGTCGCGTAGTAGTTGTTCTCGTACCTCGCGGAATGAGGTGCCTTCTGCTGCCAGTTTGCGTCGTAGTGTGGGGGCGCTTACGCCTAGTCTTGCTGCTACCTCTGGTAGGCCGCCGGTGATGCCGTTGCCCAGGATGCGGCGGACCAAGCCCGCTGTGTTTGCGCCGTAGTCCCTGCGGGACAACAGTTCTGCTGGGGAGCCCCGTAGGTAGCGGTGTAGTGCGCTCTCGTCCTGTACCACTGGCATTCTTAGGAATCTGGTGTCGAAGGTGAGTGCTGTTGTCTGTGCTTCGAAGTTGAGTGGGCAGCCGAAGATGAGGTGGTATTCGCCGCCGTGTGGGGGTTCTGGGTAGCTGAAGTCGACGCGGCGCAAGGGGATTCTGCGGCCGATTAGCCAGCTTGAGAAGCGGTGCCACAGGACGAGCAGGGACTCTGCCAGGAAGTGGTCTGGGTCGTCTGCTGTGGAGAGGTCCAGTTCCAGGCGGTAGGTGTCCGGGTCGGCTTCCACCAAGGCCATGTTGGGGCGGGAGTCCAAGAGGTCGTAGAAGTCCAGGCCTCTGCGCAGGGCGGCGCCCAGGTCTGGGCAGTGGACTGCCAGCAGGCACATTGTTTGGAAGGTGCCGCGTTTGCTTGGTTTGGGGCCGAAGCCCATCAGCTCGTCGTCCAGCTCGTCCCAGAGGGCCTGGATGAGGTGGGTGTACTGCTCTGCCGTTACGCGGGCGCGGTCGTCTGAGAGCAGGGATTCGCTGATCCCTGCCGCGGCTAGGACTGGGGTGGTGTCGTGGCCACCTCGTCTGGCGCCGCGGAGGGCGGCTCGGACGTAGTGGATCGCGATGGTCCTGGTGAGCATCGTCTTCCAGTGTCCCACCGGCGATCCGTTGGCGGCGGCGCGGGGAGGCCGCGCCGCCGCCCACGGATGGCTCACCCCAGTGAGCCGACTCCTCGCTGATGGGGCTTTCGCCCGCCCATCAGCAAGGGGCGTTCTGTGTCCCCCACCACGGTAGGAGGTCTAGACCAGATACGTCAATACGGCACAACGGCTCTATTTGGCCTGGACCACTGGGTATGTTTCGCGCGCGTGTCACGCTTGTTCCAGAGGGGCTACCGCGAAGCCCGCCGAGAAGCGCTGGCACCAGATGACGACGCTTCGGACGTCGGTCAGGTTCGCGTCGGCGGGGATGTCGTAGACCTGGTTGCCCTGGTTGGCCTTGAGCTTGCCCAGGCTGGTGAAGCCGCTGCCGAAGGCCTTCTCCGCCGAGTCGGACGGCTTGTCGGAGAGGTAGACGTAGAGGTCGGGGCCGTCGCTGGTGTCGAGGGCCTCGAACTGGACGGCGTGGGCGCCGTCCGGTAGGCGGACCAGGGTGGCCGAGCCGGTGGTCGCGTGCTCCAGTGAGCGGAAAGGTCCGGAGGCCAGGGCTACGGGTTCCTTCGGAGGTGCGGGGGTCGAGGGGGCTGGAGGTGCGGCCTGTTCGGCAGCGGTCTGCTGGGTGGTGGTCGGCTGGGATGTGGCCGGCTGGGATGTGGTCGAGGTCGGTACCAGGAGAGCCTCGTTCGCTGTCCTGGTCGTGACCAGGCGCCACGGCTGGAAGAGGGCCAGGCCCACCCCGGCCACGACTACCAGGACCACCGCGATCGTGCTCACCACTGCCCGCCTGGACATGTCCTCACCTGAACCCTTCGTGTCGGTCCGTCCATCCTCGACACGAGGAGCGCCTCACGGGCTGGTTTCGGCCTTACGAAGTTCTGACATCGGATCACCTGATCGGGTTAGGGTCCCCCGGTGGTTTCGCGAACTAGCACGGAGACGACCGTCGGGCAGGTGGTGGTCGGGTCCCTCATGCTCGGCTGCGCCGCCGCGGGACCGTTCCCCAGTCCCGTCCCGTTGCTGTTCGTGATCGCCGCGGTCGGCACGGCGAACGCGGCGTTCGACCTGATGCGCACGTTCGGCTCGGCGCTGCTGGGCGGGGTGGCCGCGTCGAGCATCGGGCTGGCCGCGGTGCCGTTCGCGACCTGCTCGAACGAGCGGTTCACCGAGGTCTTCAGTTGCACCGGTGACGCGCCGACGTGGCACATGACCGGCGCGGTGCTCGTGGCGGGGCTGTCGGGCGCGAGCCTGGTGCTGGCGCGGATCGCGGGCAGCGCGAGCACCGAGCGGAGGCTGGCGCGGATCCAGCAGGACCTGGACGCGCTGCGCGGCAGGCGGTGACCGCGGCTCCAGGAGGGGCGGCGGCATTTCACTCGACCGTGTGTATAGGCCTCAAGGTGGGCTGTCGCCGGTCACTCCGGTGAACGGAAAGTTCACCGGCTCGTGGTGGTTCGCGCGTGGCGGTGAGCGCTTGCGGGTGGCCGTCGAGCCATTTTTCCCGGTCAGCGCGTCGACGCGGAAAACGGTGTGCTCGGAGATCGATCGGTTCACCCAGATCCGGGCGTCTCCGGTCGCCGTGGAATGGCTCGATTAAGTTCAGCCAACGCATTTATCCCAGGTCGAACCACCTGTACTGTCTCGAACGAATCCCCCACCACGTGAATGTTCTCGTGATCGCTGCGAAGGAGCTTGCTGTGCGAGTGCTGTGGGCCGCGTGCGGCTCGGCCGTCGCGGCGTCGGCGTTGGCCGGCGTGCTGCTGGGTGTGCTCCTCGACGGTTCCGGGAAGCAGTCCGGTGATCCGACGCAGCCGGGGTCCACCTGGATGACGAACCCCCCGTCGAGCACGTCCAGACCGGTGTCGTCGTCGGTTGATTCGAGTTCCAGCGCCCCGCCGTCGTCCACGACGACGACCACGACCACGACGACCACCCCTCCTCCCGCCGCGCCGCCCCCCGAGATCACCACGACCGAGGCCGTCGCACCTCCGGCGCAGACCACGTCGCCGCCCGCCGTGACGACGACCACCAAGGTCAGGGAATGGCCGTGCAGCCCGCTCAACCCGCTGCCGCCCCCGACCTGCTCCGCCTGAGCGGAAGTCGAAACAAGCCCGTCCCCCATCGGCAACAGGGGCTCGGAAGCCTGGGGCGATGGAGCCCACGGGGAAGACCACACCGCTGACCTGGCGACTGCGCGTCCAGCTCGACGACAGTCCCGGCGCCCTCGCCAGGGTCACCATCCGGCTCGCCGAACGCGACTGCAACGTGCTCGCCCTGTCGGTCATCCCGGTGCCCGGCGGCGTGATCGACGAGATCGTCGTGCAGGCCGCGCCCGGCCTGCTGCCCGCCGACCTGGTAGAGGCGATCCGCGCCGAGGGCGGCCGGTGCACCGGCATCACGAACGCCGACCTGCGCGACCTGGTCGACGCCCCGACGGCGGCCCTGCGCGCGGCGGGCAACGCCGTCCGCCACCCCGGTAGCGCCTGTGCCGCGTTGCGCGCCGTGCTGGCCGCGGACTCGGTCGTGGTGCTGCCCGTCGGGACCGAGGGCGACCTGGACGACGAGAAGCCCGGCCACCACGTCCGCCTGCTGACCCGCGACGGCCTGGTCGTCGTCGCGCGGCGCGGCTGGTCGCCGTTCACGCAGGTCGAGCTGGCACGGGCGGCGGCGCTGATCGACCTGCTCGACGAGTCCGGCGCGCCGACGCCGCGGCCGACCGCGATGATCAGCGCGGACGGCATGGCGCTGGTGCTGCGGCCGGGTGGCGCGGCCGACGAGGCGGCCGTGGCGGCCCTGCACACCCGGTGCTCGATGCGCACGCTGTTCACCCGCTACCACTCCGGGATGCGCACGCTGCCGCGCCGCTGGCTGCACCGGCTGCTCAGCCCGCCGCGGGGCGCGACCGTGGTGGCGCAGTGCGCGGACCAGGTCGTGGCGCTCGGCCAGGTGATCCGGACGTCCACTCCGGACAGCGCGGAGATCTCCCTGCTCGTCGAGGACGCGTGGCAGCACCGCGGTGTGGGCACGGCCCTGCTGTGCGCGCTGGCCGACACCGCTCGCGCGGCGGGGTACCGCGAGCTCGTGGCGTGGTGCCTGCCGTCGGAGACCGGGCTCGTGCGCACGGCTGCCCGCGCGGGCCTGGAAACCGCCGTGCGACGGGAGGACGGGTTGCTCAGGCTGTCCATCACGCCCACTCCCGCGCCGCTGCGCACGCCTGCCGGCGCAACTCCCGCGCAAATCGGTGGAACTCGCTGACCGCGAACTGTGGGAGCGCTCCCGAGCGGGGCTGATCCGGCTAAGCTGAGCCGGTTCGTCGATCGCCGAGGAGTGGTGCCCGTGTCCGTCCAACCGCAGCGCGCGGCGCGACCCACCCTGGAGGACGTCGCCGAGAGGGCGGGCGTGTCGAGGGCGACGGCGTCGAGGGTGCTGAACTCGTCGCCGAGGGTCAGCCCCGAGGCGCACGAAGCGGTGACGGCCGCGGTGGTGGAACTGGGGTACACGCCGAACCACGCGGCCCGCTCGCTGGTCACCCGGCGCACGGACGCGGTCGCGGTCGTGTTCTCCGAGCCGGAGCCCAAGATCTTCGACGACCCGCACTTCGGCCAGTTGATCAGGGCCGCGGCTCGCGCGCTCGCCGCGGCGGACGTCCAGATGGTCCTGATGCTCGTGCACTCCCCCGAGGACCAGGCGCGCGCCGAGCGCTTCCTGGCGGGCGGCCACGTCGACGGCGCCCTGCTGTTCGCGCCGCACAAGGGCGACCAGTTGCCGTCCGTCGCGAGGAAACTCCCGCTGCCGGTCGTGTACGCGGGTCGCCCGTGGGGTCCGCTGCGCGGCCTGCACCTGGTCGACAACGACAACATCGGCGGCGCGGTCGTCGCGACCGAGCACCTGTTGTCGTTGGGGCGCAAGAAGATCGTCAGCGTCACGGGCACGGTCGACGAGTACTCGTCCATCGATCGGGTCGAGGGCTGGCGCACTGCCGTCGGCGCGGACGAGGCCGAGACCGCGTTGATGACCGAGAGCGGCAACTTCGACCGCGAGGGCGGCAAGCGGGCGATGGCCGCGCTGCTGGACCGCGTGCCGGACCTGGACGCCGCGTTCGTGGCGAGCGACCTGATGGCGGCGGGCGCGCTGGACGCGCTGCGCGAGGCGGGCAAGCGCGTGCCGGAGGACGTGGCCGTGGTGGGCTTCGACGACCACCCGCTGATAGCCCCGCACACCGAGCCGCCGCTGACGACGATCAAGCAGGACTCGAACGACCAGGTCGCCCACATGGTGACCCACCTGCTGCGCCTGCTGCGCGACGAACCGGTCCGGGCTCGCCGCGAAGTGCTGCCGACGATTCTCGTGCGCCGCCAGTCGACTTGATGCCACCATCGGGCGATATTGTTGCTACCCGATGTGCCGTTACCGATTAATAGTCACTCTTTCGAGCGTTTCTCATTCTTGCCCACAACGGCCGTAATTGTCGGACCCCGCGAGTAATGTGGAAATCGGGGGACCCCCTGGGCGGGGGACCCTTGTTTGGTCGTGAGCGCGTGGTGGTGGGAAAGGTCATTTCCGCATGATCATTCATCGGCGCGCGGGAAAAGGGTTCACGATCTGCTTCGACCGACTTCCGGGCGTACGGGGGACGGCGTCCGAGGCCTGAGCACGGGACACCGCTCGACAGGGTGTCGAGTCCGCGGGCGGGGTGTCCGACCCGCGCGGGAGCGGGGTGCCGGAACGCCGTCATTCCACGCGACCGGTTGTCGGTGCAAACAACTCTGCGTAGGTCTCGCCCGGAATATCCATTCCGAATGAATTGAGGGGTGCCCCGGCCCGACAGCCGCGACACCCCTCAAGCCCTGGACGAGGGACCCGTGCGGGCCCCTCGTCACCTCCTGCC
Organism: Umezawaea endophytica; assembly: GCF_025061645.1. Taxonomy (GTDB): domain Bacteria; phylum Actinomycetota; class Actinomycetes; order Mycobacteriales; family Pseudonocardiaceae; genus Umezawaea; species Umezawaea endophytica. The sequence goes on from NZ_JANYMP010000006.1 coordinate 179,437, forward strand.
CTACTCCACCTCGTACCCGGTGGCGGGAATCGAATTGCGGGCGATGATCCGCGCCAGCGCCGCGCCGCTGCTCTTGACCGTCCGCTCCTGGGTCTCGTAGTCGACGCGCACGACGCCGAACCGCTGGCTGTACCCCTCGGCCCACTCGAAGTTGTCCAGCAGCGACCACGCGAGGTACCCGCGGATGTCGGTGCCCGCCTCGATGGCCCGGTGCACGGCCCGCAGGTGGTCGACCAGGAACGCGAGCCGCTGCGGGTCGTCGACGTGGCCGAGCTCGTCGACCTCGTCGACGAACGCCGACCCGTTCTCGGTGATCACGATGGGCAGGCCGGGCGCGTCCTGGCCGAGGCGGGTGAGCAGCTCGGCGAACGCGTCGGCGTTCTGCTCCCAGCCGAAGCTGGTCAGCTCGCCGCGCGGGTCGAGCAGGTCGACGCCGCGCAGACCGGGGAACGGCCCGTCGGACACGGCCTCGGGGTCGGCGGCGGGCGCGACGCGGGTCGGGCTGTAGTAGTTCACGCCCAGGAAGTCGATCGGCGTGGCGATGACGTCGAGGTCGCCGTCCTGGACCACGCGCTGCCAGTCGCCGAGCCACGCGACGTCGTCGACGACGTCGGCCGGGTAGCCGCGGCCGAGCACCGGGTCGAGGAAGATCCGGTTGTGCAGGCCGTCGACCTTGCGCACGGCGTCCAGCGAGGCCGTGTCATCGTTGTCAGCCTTGCCCTGCGTGAAGTTCAGGACCAGCGAGAACCGGTGTTCCGCCGTGGCCTGCTCGCGCATGGCCCGCGTGGCGAGGCCGTGGGCGAGGAGGAGGTGGTGCATGGCCTCCAGCGACGCCTTGGAGTCCGTGAGACCGGGCGCGTGGTTGCCCTTGTGGTGGCCCAGGAACGCCGAGCACCACGGCTCGTTGAGCGTGCTCCACAGCTTGACCCGGTCGCCGAGCCTGCCGAACACGACCTGCGCGTACTCGGCGAACCGGTACGCGGTGTCGCGGTTGCGCCAGCCGCCCTGGTCCTCCAGCCACTGCGGGAGGTCCCAGTGGTAGAGCGTGGCGACGGGCTGGATGCCCTTGGCCAGCAACTGGTCGACGAGCCTGTCGTAGAACGCCAACCCGCGCGGCTCGACCGCACCGTCGGCAGCGGGCACGATCCGCGGCCACGCGACGGAGAAGCGGTAGGCCGCCAGGCCGAGCTGCGACATCAGCTCGACGTCCTCGGCCGACCGGTTGTAGTGGTCGCAGGCGGGGTCGCCGTTGTCACCGTTCAGCACCTTGCCCGGCGTGGCGGCGAAGGTGTCCCAGATGGACGGCGTGCGACCGTCCACGGTGGTCGAGCCCTCGATCTGGAACGCGGCGGTGGCCGCGCCCCAGGTGAAGTCCGCCGGGAAGCGGAGGGTGTCGGAGGCGAGGTCGACGGCGGACGCGGGGGCCCGCCCGACTCGGCTGTCCGGATCGGTGGTGGTCATCAGGGTGTTGGGCGCGGACGCCCCCACGTTCAGGCGGGGGAGGAAGCGCCCGCTCCTCTCTCTGGAAATGGGCTTGCATGAACATGCGATATGGTGTAACGCATGGGATTGGGGGGCGTGAAGCGGGCGTTCAAGTTCCGCTTCTACCCGACGCTCGACCAAGCCGAGCAGCTCAGCCGAACCTTCGGCTGCGTCAGGCTGGTCTACAACAAGGCCCTCGAGGAACGGACCCGCGTCTACGCGACCGAGTCTCGATCGATGACCTACGGGCAGTCCTCGGCGGCCTTGACGGCGTGGAAGAGGAGCGACGAGTTCGGGTTCCTCAACGAGGTGTCCAGCGTGCCGTTGCAGCAATCGTTGCGGCACCTCCAGAGCGCGTACTCGGCGTTCTTCGCCAAGCGCTCCAAGCACCCGACCTTCAAGTCCAAGCGGAAGTCCCGCGCGTCGGCCGAGTACACCCGGTCCGCGTTCACCTACCGCGACGGGCACCTCACCCTCGCCAAACAGGCGGGGCCGCTCGACATCAGGTGGTCCAGGCCGCTGCCAGAACGGGCGGAACCGTCCACTGTGACGGTGTCGCGCGACGCGGCCGGCCGTTGGCACGTCTCCGTCCTGGTCGAGGACACGACCCTCCGGCACCTCCCCGTGGTCGACCAGGTCGTCGGACTGGACGTCGGGATCACCACCCTGGCAACCCTGTCCACCGGGGAGAAGATCGACAACCCGCGGCACGAGCGGGCAGACCGCAGGAAGCTCGCCAAGGCACAACGGGTCCTGGCGAGGAAGGGCAAGGCCACCAACAACCGGGCGAAGGCGCGGGTGAAGGTCGCTCGGGTGCACGCCCGGATCGCCGACCGGCGCTGCGATCACCTGCACAAGTTGAGCACTCGACTCGTCCGCGAGAACCAAGCGGTCGTGATCGAGGACCTCAACGTCCGCGCCATGATGGGCAACCGGCGCCTGGCCCGAGCGATCGGTGACGTCGCGTGGTCCGAGTTGCGGTCCATGCTGGAGTACAAGGCCGTTTGGTACGGCCGAACCGTGGTGGCCGTCAACCGGTGGTTCCCGTCGTCGAAGCTGTGCTCCGCGTGCGGGCAGCGGGTCGAGTCGCTGCCGTTGCACGTCCGGGAGTGGACGTGCCCGTGCGGCGCGGTGCACGACCGGGACGTGAACGCCGCCCGCAACATCCTCGCCGCCGGGCTGGCGGAGAGGCGAAACGCCTGTGGAGGGCCGGTGAGACCCGAACCGCGTCAGTGGCAACGGCACGGCCCGGTGAAGCAGGAACCCCGCACCGCGAGGTTCGGGATCCCCGCCCCTCCGGGCGGCGGCGGAGGTCAACCCTTCAACGCACCCTGCATGATCCCGCCGACGATCTGGCGGGACAGCAGGATGAAGATCGCGACGACCGGCAGCACCGCGAGGGATGCGCCGGCGAGCATGAGCGAGTAGTCGGTGTAGTAGCCGCTGGCCAGTGCCGACAGCGCGACCTGGACGGTCGGGCTGTCGTTGGGGTCCAGGACGATCAGCGGCCAGAAGAAGTCGTTCCACGCCGCCATGAACGCGAACATGCCCATGACGGCGGCCTGGGGTCGCACCGCGGGGAGTGCGACGTGCCAGAAGGTGCGCAACACCGAGCACCCGTCGACTCGCGCGGCCTCGACCAGTTCGTGCGGCACGGACTCCTCGCACGCCTGGCGCATCCAGAACACCGAGAACGCGCCGATGAGCGCGGGCACGATGACGGCTTGCAGGGTGCCGTACCAGTCGAGGTCGGACATCAGCAGGTAGAGCGGGATCACGCCGAGCTGGGCGGGCACCATCGACGTTCCGATGACGACGAGGAACAGGGAGTTGCGGCCCCGGAACCTCAGACGGGCGAAGGCGAAGCCCGCCAGCGTGCCCAGCAGGACGTTGGAGATCGCCACGGTGCCCGCGACGATCAGGGAGTTCGCCATAGCCAGGGAGAAGTCGACGGTGTCGAACACCCTGGTGATGTTCTCGATCAGGTGACCACCCGGCGTCAGCGGCGGAACGGCCTCGCCCAGGACGGAGTTGTCCTTGCTGGCGACCACGAACGAGAAGTACAGCGGGAACACCGAGGCGAGCAGAACGACCACGAGCAGGGCGTAGGTGAACGGCCCGGCGTAGTTCGTGGAAGCCTTGCGGCGCTTGAGGTCCCGCCGTGGCTCCACGGCGGGCGGAGGGGTGTCGAGCGCTACCACGGCTCCCCCTCAGCCCTTGGACGCGATGCGTCGCGCCACCGAGAAGTTGATCCCCGCGACGACCAGGACGACGAGGAAGAGGACCCAGGCGATCGTCGCCGCGTAACCGGCGTCGAACAACCGGAACCCCTTCTCGTACAGGTACATCACCAGGGTCTGGAACTGGCGGTCCGAGCCGCCGGTGCCGGTCGCCGTGCCGCCGGGGTCGAAGAGCTGCGGCTCCACGAAGAGCTGCAAGCCGCCGATCGTCGACGTGATCACGGTGAACAGGATCGTGGGGCGGATGCTCGGAACCGTGATGGCCCAGAAGGTCCGCCACCTGGAGGCGCCGTCGATCATCGACGCCTCGTACATGTCGCGCGGCACGGACTGCATGGCCGCCAGGTAGATCAGGGCGTTGTAGCCGGTCCACCGCCACATCACGATGGAGCTGATCGCCAGGTGCGACGCCCACGTCTCGGCGCGCCAGTCGACCGGGTCGATCCCGACCAGCCCGAGCAGGTGGTTGACGATGCCGAAGTCGCGTCCGTAGAGCTGGGCGAACACCAGTGCGACGGCGGCGACCGAGATGACGTTCGGCAGCAGGACGCCCGCGCGCCAGAACGTCCGGCCGCGCAGGCCGCGGTCGAGGACGGCGGCCAACCCCAGTGCCGCCAGTAGCTGCGGCACGGTCGACAGCACGAACAGGCTCAACGTGTTGAAGAGGGCGTTCCAGAAGTTGGCGTCGCCCAGGAGGGTGGCGTAGTTGTCGAGGCCGGTGAAGCCCTGGTCGCCGTCGACGAGCTGCCAGTCGTGCAGCGACACCCACGCGGTGTAGAGCAGCGGGTAGAGCCCGAAGGCGCCGAACACCAGGAAGAACGGTGCGATGACCAGGTAGGGCGTGTACTTGCCGTCCAGCCTCGCGAGCAGCCACCGCTTGTCGCGGTCGCCGACCGGGGAGGGCGGCGAGGTGGTCTCAAGTGCCATCCACGGCTCCCGCGGCCGAGGGGGGCGTGGTGCGGAGCGGGGTCGCGGCCCCGCTCCGCTCGCGGTTGGGCGTCGTCACTTGGCGACGTCCCGCGCTTCCTTCAACGCCTGGGCGAACGCGTCCGACGTGTTCTGCTTGCCCTGCTCGACCCTGGAGAGGGCGTTGCTGAACACCGGGGTCACCTTGGAGTCCTTGGTGCCGCGGTAGGTGGGTTGGAGGCTTTCGGCGGAGTTGCCGAAGATCTGGCCCACCGGGGCGCTGTTGAAGTACGCGTTGACGGTCGCGGTGACCTCGGGGTCCTTGTAGGCCACGGGTTCGCTCGGCAGGTTGCCGGTCTCCTTGAAGATCCGCTTCTGCTGCTCGGGGGCGGTCAGCCACTTGGCCAGCTCGTACGCCTCCTTGGGGTGCGAGCCCTGCTTCGGCACGGCCAGGAAGGAGCCGCCCCAGTTGCCGCCGCCACCGGGCGCGTCCGCGACGTCCCACTTGCCGGCGGCCTCGTCACCGGCGCCAGCCTTGATGAGGGCGAGCGCCCAGGCGGGGCACGTGGTGGTGGCGAAGGAGGCCTGCTTCAGCGCGACGTTCCACTCCTGGCTGAACGGGGGGAGCGCGCCGGTCTGCTTCTTCTCGCCGAGGCTCGCCGCGAGGGTGAAGGCGTCGCTGACCTTGGTGTTCTTCTCGCCGATGTAGGAGTCGTCCGCCTTGGCGAAGTACCCCTCCTCGGTCTGGTCGAGGATCGCCTTGTAGACGTTGAGGGCCGTGTCGACGAACTTCACGTTCGGCGTCTGGTCGGTGAAGGTCTGCGCGGTGGCGACGTAGTCCTGCCAGGTCGGCCACAGCTTGCCGACCTCTTCGCGGTCGACGGGCAGGCCCGCGGCCTCGAACAGGTCGCGCCGGTAGCAGAGGGCGAGGCTGCCCATGTCCGTGCCGAGCCCGAGCACGAAGTTCCCGTCGTCGGCGGTGCCCTGGTTCCACTTCCAGGCGGCCCACTGGCCAGAGAGGTCCTTAGCGCCGTAGTCCGCGAGGTTCACGAACTTGTCCTTGGACTGGCGGAACTGGGCGACGTTGCCCTCTTCGATGGCCACGATGTCCGCGGCGCCGCGCCCGCCGGCGAGCTGCGTGGCGAGCTGGGTGTGGTGCTGCTCCATCTTGACCTTGCGCTGCTCGACCTCGACGTTCGGGTGCGCGGCCTGGTACTCCTTGAGCAGCGTGTCGTACCCGAAGTCGGAGAAGACACCGATGGACAGCTTGACCTTGCCGTCCGAGCCCCCCGCTTCTCCCCCGCACGCCGCGGCGCTCGTCACGGCCACGGCGGCCACCACGGCCAGTGCCGCACGACCGACCAGAGTCCTGCTCATCCGTCCTCCTCGACGCGCTCCTCCTGCGTGGACCGAAGCAGTGAGAGCGCTCTCACAGTCGACGTGACGGCCTCCGGTGTCAAGCCGGCGGACCGCTGTCGACATCGTTCCGTAACCTTCTGACCGCTCCGGGTGCGGCGTGCGACGAGCACGACGCTGTCCGTGATTTCAGCAGTACGAGGTGATGGCGGCAGCACCAGTACGGGTGAACACCGGGTGAACTGTGCTCCGAACGGCCCAGAGGGGCAAGAGCGGGGGTTGGCCCGGCCCTCGCCCGAGCCAACCCCGCACCCAGGTAGAGAGCGCGAAGCGCCGAACGTGACGCGTGGGAACAAGAATTCTTCCCGTCCCGCACCGTGGACGCCCGACGGGTCCGAAACGGACGATCAGGCCAGCGAGCGGACGTGCGCGAGCACGGCGTCCATGACCGCCTCCAGCGGGGCGACCTCGCGCAGGGTCTGGGCGAGCAGCGTGCCGCCCTCGACGGCCGCGAGGAGCGCCATCGACAGCGCTTCGGGATCCGCCTCCGGCCGCAGTTCCCCGCGGTCGCGCATCGCCGCCAGCCCGGCCCTGATCGGCTCCCGCCAGCGCAGGAACGCCGCCGCGATGTCCTCCCGCAGCGCGGGGCTGGAGTCGGCCAGCTCGGACGCGAGCGACCCGACGGGGCAGCCGCCGACGTACTGCCGCTCCATCCGCATGGCCACGATGTGGTCGCGCCAGGCGTGCAGGGCCTCGAAGCTGTCCAGCCGCTCCAGCAGGGGACGCTGGCCCTCGATCAGCGCCTGGGCCTGGTACTCGATGACGGCGCGCACGAGCGACTGCTTGTCGCCGAAGTAGTACCCGACCTGCGACGCGCTGACCTTCGCCGCGCGCTTCACGTCGTCGATGCTCGTCGTGGCGGCACCGTGCTCGAACATCAGGTCGGCCGCGACCTTGAGCACCCTGGCCCTGGTCGCGCGCCCCTTCGCGGTGAGCGGCCGCTCCGCGACCGGCTTGCCCGCCTCCGCGTTCATGAGCCGATCCTACTCGATTTTTGGTATTGACAACCCAATCTGCGCCACCCACTATTGGGTCGCTCGTACCAATTGGGTCGGGCATACCAAAAGGAGACTGGCGATGACCGCCGATCTGTCAGGCAGGACCGCACTGGTCACGGGCTCCACCAGCGGGATCGGCCGCGCCACCGCACGGCTCCTGGCCTCGCTCGGAGCCCACGTCATCGTCTCGGGCCGCAACGCCGAACGCGGCGGTGAGACCGTCGACGGCATCCGGGCGGCGGGTGGCAAGGCCGACTTCGTCGCCGCCGACCTGAACGACCTCGACTCGCTCGGCTCGCTGGCCGAACGGGCGACCGAGATCGGCGGCCAGGTCGACATCCTGGTGAACAACGCCGGGATCTACCCGTTCGGCGCCAGCAGCGACGCCACGGCGGCGGACTTCGACGCGGTCTACGACGCCAACGTCAAGGCCCCGTTCTTCCTCACCAACGCCCTCGCCCCGGCCATGGCGGCCCGCGGCCACGGCGCGGTCGTCAACTTCTCCACCGCGCTCGCGACCAAGGGCACGGCGGGCGCGTCGCTCTACGCGTCGAGCAAGGCGGCGGTCGAGTCGCTGACCAAGGTGTGGTCCGCCGAGTACGGGCCCAGCGGCGTCCGCGTCAACGCCGTCAAGCCCGGCCCGATCGCCACCGAGGGCACCGCGCCCTACGGCGACGGCATGGACGCCTTCCACGCGGGCAGCCCGGCGGGCAGGCTCGGCCAGCCGGACGAGGTGGCCGCGACCGTGGCGTTCCTGGTGTCCGACGACGCCCGCTACATCCACGGCGCCGTGATCCCGGTGGACGGCGGCGTCGGGACGCTCTAAACACGCCGATGCCCCGCACCGTGAGGCGCGGGGCATCGGCGTACCGGGGGGGCGACGGCCCGCCCTCCCCCGAAGAAGGACGGGCCGTCTGGTCAGGCCTCGGCCATCCCGGCGACGACCGAGGTGCGGCCTGCGCGCCTGGCGGGCATGGCGGCGGCGATCATCGCCGCGACCACGGCCGCGAGGAGCATGACGCCGATCTGTCCGAACGGGACGTCGAAGGTGATGGGGAAGCTGTCCGACGAGAGCGCCTTGACCAGGATCCAGCCGAACCCGACGCCGAGCACCAGGCCGATCGCCGCGCCCATCACGGCCATCAGCACCGACTCGACCACGAGCATCAGCCGCAACTGGCCCTTGGTGAGGCCGAGAGCCCGCAGCAGCGCCGATTCCCTGGTGCGCTCCAGGACCGACAGCGTCAACGTGTTGGCGATGCCGAAGAGGGCGATGATCACGGCCAGGCCGATCAGGGCCCAGATGAAGCCGAGCACCTGGTCCACCTGGGTGTTGAGCTGGGCCTTCGTCTCGGCGGCGCTGTCGATGACGGCGATCGGCGAGGCGTCGGTGACCTTCTCGACGGCCGCGCGGCCCGCCTCGGTCGTGACGCCGTCCTTGAGCTTCACCATGATGCTGCGGAAGCCGGGCGTCTCCGGGTCGAACGCGGTGAGCGTGGCCATCGTGACCAGTCCGCTGCTGTCGATCCCGTCGACGACCGCGACGACCTTCAGGTCCTTCTTCGTGGCGCCGAGCCCCTGCGGGAGGGTGCCGCCGACGGCCAGCCCGCTCCGCTTCGCGAAGTTGGAGCTGATCGCGACCTCGCCGTCCTTGAGACCGGTGATGCTGCCCGAGACCACCTTGGGCCGCACCAGGTCGCCGAACGCCTCCGGCGTCGTGGCCTCCAGGTACGCGCTGTACTGGGAGTTCTCGTCGCTCTCCGGCGAGAAGCCCGCCATCGGGGCGACCTTGCCGACCTCGGGGACGGCGGCGATCTTGTCCAGCAGGTCCTGCTGCAACGGCCTGCTGTAGATGGACGACGTGACGGTGTAGTCGGCCGGGAAGCGCTGGTCGACCTCGGCGCTCGCGGTCTCCTTCGCGCTGGTGGCGACCACCGTGACGAGGCTGACGATGGTCACGCCGATCATCAGCGCGGCGGTCGTGGCCGCGGTGCGCTTGGGGTTGCGGCCCGCGTTGCCGGACGCCAGCTTGGCGGGGACGCCGAACAGCGCCTTCGGCACGACGCCGAGCACCCGGTTGACCGGTCCGACGAGCACCGGGCCGAGCGTGACCACCATGGCCAGCAGCAGCATCGTGCCGGAGCCGGTGATGATCAGGGCCGCTTCCTCCTCCATGCCCATGCCGAGGTAGACGACCCCCGCGCCCGCCAGTCCGAGGAGCACGGCGAACACGATCCGCAGCGTGCCGGTGCGGGCGACCTCCTCGCTGCTGTCGAGCTGGGCGCGCAGCGCGGCGACCGGGGCGACCTTCGTCGCCTTGCGGGCGGGCAGCGCGGCCGAGATCACCGTGATCAGCACGCCGACGCCGAACGCGGCGAGCACCGTGGTGGGCGTGACGGGCAGGCGGACGACCGTGTTGTCACCGGAGAACGAGCCGATGACCGTCTGCATGAGCGCGGAGACGCCGATCCCGCCGAACAGGCCGATCACCGAGGCGAAGAAGCCCATGACGACGGCTTCGGCGAGGACGCTGCCGAACACCTGGCCGCGGCTCGCGCCGACGCACCGCATGAGGGCGAGTTCCCTGGTGCGCTGGGCGACCAGGATGGTGAACGTGTTGTAGATGACCATGGCCGCGACCACGAGGGCGATCAGCGCGAACGCGAGCAGCAACTGGGTGAACTCGCCCGACCGCTCGCTGATCTGCTTGAGGGTCTCGACGGTGAGCTGCTCGCCGGTCTGGAACTTGTAGCCCTGCTCGCCGGTGGACTTCTTCAGGTTCGCGACGAGCTGCTCCTGCGTCACGCCGGGAGCGGCCTTGGCGACCAGCTCGTACCCGCGGACCTTGTCGCTGAGCTGCGGCAGCGCCTCGGGCAGCAGCACGAGGTGCTCGCTGCCGCCGAGCGACATCGAGTTGGCGCCCTGGGCGAACGTGCCGACGATCGTGAACGAGTGCTTGCCGTCCTCCATGTCCAGCAGGGTGATCTGCTGGCCCATGGACAGCTTCGCCGTGGCCAGCGCCCGCACGTCGACCGCGGTCTCGGTGGCCGACGTGGGGAAGCGGCCGTCCTTCAGGTCGTACTCGCGCAGCTCCGGTGTGGACGCGAGGGGGCCCGCGCTGGCTGGCTTGGCCTTCCCGCTCGCCGTCAGCAGCGCGGCGGAGACGTAGCTGCGGAGGTCCGCGCCCTGCACGCCCGGCGTGTCGCGGACCTTGTCGAGCGTGGCCTGGCTGAAGCCGGTCTCGGACTCCGGGCCCTCACCCGCGAGCGACATCGACACGTCGACGCCGCGGGAGGTCTTGGCGAACTCGTCCTTCATGCCCTCGGTGATGCCGTCGCCGAGCACGAGCGTGCCGCTGACGAAGGCGACGCCGAGCATGATGGCGATCGAGGACAGCAGGAGCCGCGCGGTGCGCGCCCGGACGCCCGCGATGATCGTCTTCAGCATCACGCCCCCAGGTGCTTGAGCGCGGAGAGCACCGAGTCGGCCGTGGGGTTCTGGATCTCGCCCGCGAGGTGGCCGTCGGCGAGCAGCACGACGCGGTCGGCGTAGGACGCGGCGACGGGGTCGTGCGTCACCATGATCACGGTCTGGCCGAGCTTGCGCACGGACATCCGCAGGAAGTCGAGGACCTCGGCGCCGGAGCGCGAGTCCAGGTTGCCGGTCGGCTCGTCGGCGAACACCACGTCCGGCCGGGCGACCAGTGCGCGGGCGCACGCCACGCGCTGCTGCTGGCCGCCGGACAGCTCGGACGGCTTGTGCTTCAACCGGTCCCGCAGGCCCAGCACGTCGACGATGGTGTCGAACCACTGCTTGTCGGGCTTGCGGCCCGCGAGTTCCAGGCCCAGCAGGATGTTCGCCTCGGCGGACAGCGTCGGCAGCAGGTTGAACGCCTGGAAGACGAACCCGATGCGGTCGCGGCGGAGCTTGGTGAGGTCCTTGTCGTTGAGGCCGGTGATCTCGGTCCCTCCGATGTGGACGGACCCGCCGTCCACGTTGTCCAGGCCCGCGAGGCAGTGCATGAGGGTCGACTTGCCGGAGCCAGACGGGCCCATGATGGCGGTGAACTTGCCCGCCTGGAACGCGACGCTCACGCCGCCGAGCGCCCGCACCGCGGTGTCGCCCTTGCCGTACACCTTGACCAGGCTGGAGGCGGCGACGGCGGCTTGCGTGCCAACCCGGCCCGTCTCGGACACCACTGCTGACATTTCCCTGCCCCATTTCGCTCACCGTCTCGCTGACAGGGGAAAACCTAGGGAGCGGCCGCGTGCGCGGACATCACTCCCGACGCGCACTCCGGACTCAACCCGGAGGATGACCCCGAGTCCTCCCGTGGTCGCACAACCCGACCGGGGCGGGCACGAACTGTCGGGTCGGGCAGGGTGGGCGGGCCGCAGCATTGGTGTCGAGGAAGGGAGGCCGGAGTGCTGGAACGGCTGAACCAGGCCATGGAGCACGTCGAGCGGAACCTCGACCAGCCGATCGACGTGGCCGAGCTGGCCCGGATCGCGCTGACGTCGGAGTACCACCTGCGGCGGCTGTTCTCGGCGCTGGCGGGGGTGCCGCTGTCGGAGTACGTCCGGCGCAGGCGGCTCACGCTCGCGGGCGCCGAGGTGCTGGCCGGGCAGGAGACGCTGCTCGACATCGCCGTGCGGTACGGCTACGGCTCGGGCGAGGCGTTCGCCAGGGCGTTCCGCGCCGTGCACGGCGTCGGGCCAGGTGAGGCGCGCAGGACCGGTGCGGCCCTGCGGTCCCAGCCACGGATGTCCTTCCGCCTCGTCGTCGAAGGGAGCAGCAGCATGCGGTATCGGGTCGTGGAGAAGGACGCGTTCCGGGTGGTCGGCCGCACGAAGCGGGTGCCGCTCGTGCACGAGGGGATGAACCCGGCGATGGTCGAGTTCGTGAAGGGCCTCGCGCCGGAGGAGCGGGAGCGGATCGCGGCGCTGTCCGACCAGGAGCCCGCCGGGGTGCTCAACGTCAGCGTGAACGTGGACGACGGCTTCGAGGAGGGCACCGAGCTGGACTTCTACTACGCCGTCGCGTCCAGCGCGGACGTCCCGGAGGGCCTGGACTCGCTGGACGTGGCCGCCGGGACGTGGGCGGTGTTCGAGAGCTCCGGCGAGTTCCCGAAGGTGCTCCAGGAGGTGTGGCGGGACGTGTACACGCAGTGGTTCCCGTCCAACCCCTACCGCAGCGCGCCGGGTCCGTCGCTGCTCAGCGCACAGGTGTCGGCGGACGGCGCCACGGCGGACGCCGCGCTGTGGATCAAGGTGGAACGGGCCTAGCCCCGGTTCACGGCCTGGCTCGGGTCGAGCAGGCCGCGGTCGTAGGCGATGGCCACGGCTTCGGCCCGCCTGCCCGCCCCGAGCTTCGCCATGATGCGGGTGAGGTGGACGCTGACCGTCTTCTCGCTGATGTACAGCTCCTCGCCGACCTCGCGGTTGGTGCGCCCCAGCGCGACGAGGCCGAGCACGGACCGTTCCCGCGGGGTGAACGGGTCCACGTGGTCGCGCGGCTCGGCCTCGTCCGCGCGCAGGGTGATCCTGGCCCGCCGGGCGGCCTGGGTGACGGCGTCGAGCAACGGGGCCGCGGTGACGGCGCGGGCGAACTCGCCGACCTCCCGCAGGTGGACGGCGGCCTCGTCGCGGCGGTCGGCGCCCAGCAGCGCCTCGGCCAGCCGCCACCGGCACACCGCCCGCTCGAACACCATGCCGAAGTCGAACCCGGCGACGGCGCGCGTCCACAGCTCGGGGTCGGCCGCGCCGGTGAGCCTGGTCTGCTCGGCGAGGGCGCGCGCCAGCCAGGCCCGCCCCTCCGGGCCGAGCACGCCGGTGCGCGGCAGGCCGTTCGCGGCCGTGTCGCGGGCGAGGTCGGCCATCAGGTTCCCGTCGGCGACGGCCTTGGCCTCACCCGCCCGGTCTCGACGGCGGCGGGCCCGCGCGGCCAGGTCGGCGTGCGCGGCGACGCCGAGCGCGCCCAGCCGGATGTTCGCCAGCAGCCACTCGTTGCCCAGCTTGCGCGTCCAGTCGACGGTGTCCGCGACCCGTTCCACGGCCTGCTCGGGCCTGCCGCGCCACAGCGCCAGCTCGGCGCCGGTGCCGCCGGTGATCAGCGCGATCTGCACGTCGCGGTGCCAGTCCTTGCGGAGTTCGCCGATCAGGCGCTCGGCGTGCTCGAAGTCGCCCCGGCTGACGGCGACGTGCGTGCCCACCGCGGCGAGCCTCGCGATGACCGTGCTCGACACGGCCAGACCGGGTGGTTCGGCGGCGTCACCGCTCTCGTCCCAGCGACCCAGGTGGTACAGCGTGAGCGCCTGGAGCACCCGCACCTCCAGCCCGAAACCGCTCCAGATCATGCCCTTGACCTTGGCCCGGCACGAGGCCTCCTCGAACACGCGCAGCGCGTCCGCCAGTTCGCCCCGGTCGTAGTGGTGCAGGCCGAGGAAGTACCGCGCGCGCAGCTCGGTGTTGACCGCGTCCGCGTCGACGGCGCAGTCGATCGCGCCGATCAGGTGCTCGCGCGCCGACTCGGTGCGGTCCTCGCTGCCGTCCAGCAGCCCCAACGTCGCCAGCGCGTCCGCGACCGCTCCCGCCGCGCCGGACTCGCGACCGTCCCGGACCGCCATCTCCGCGCGTTCACGGGCCAGCGGCAGGTCGCGGGCGTAGCGCAGGCAGGACGCCGACACGGCCAGCACCCACGCGCGGGACTGGCTCGCTGGCCGGTCCCGCACCAGCCGCCACGCCTGGTCGACGGCCTCGTACATCTCCTGGTCGTGCCCGTCGAGCCCCTGCGACGCCTGCGCGACCCGACGCCACATCTCGGCGGCCTTCTCCGGGTCGGCCGGGTCGACGGCCCTGGTCGCGGACCTGGCGAACGCGAGGGCCCGCTCCGGCTGCCCCGCCGTGCCCGCCGACCAGGACGCGCGGCTCAGCAGCACCAGTTCCGTCACGTCCGGCGGGCGCTGGTCCTCCGCGACCGCGTCCCACAGCTTCAACGCCTGCTCGAAGTGCCGCAACGCCTCGGCGGGCGCGCCCGTGCGGTGCGCCTCCTGCCCGGCGTCCACCGACGCGGCCAGCGCGCGCGGCAGGTCGTGGCTCTCCAGGCTGTGGTAGGCCAGCCCGGCCGCGAACCCGCGCCCCTCGCGGCCGGTCAGGTAGCGCGCGTACGCCGCGTGCAGCCGCACCCGCTCACCGGGGAGCAGGTCGCCGTAGACCGCCTCCTGGAGCAGGGCGTGCCGGAACACGTAGATCTCGTCACCCTCGCCGACCAGCAGCACGTGGTGCTGCACGGCTTCCCGCAGCGCGGCGTCCAGCGCCACGTCGTCCAGCCCCGCGACGGTCCGCAGCCGGTCGTGGCTCACCCGCCGCCCGCCGATCGACGCGACCCGCACGACGTGCTGGGTGCCGGGCGCGAGCCGTTCGATGCGGGTCAGCAGCACGTCCGCCAGCGCGACCGGGATGCCGCCGCTGGGCAGGCAGCTCGCCGCGGCCAGCAGCTCCTCGGCGAAGAACGGGTTGCCCTCCGACCGTTCGGCGACCTCGCGGACCACGTCCTCGGGCAGCTCGTCGGCCAGCGCGTCCACGAACGCGCGCGACTCCTCGGCCCCGAACGGCGCCAGCTCCACCCGTTCCACGGCCGGCAGGCGCAGCAGTTCGGTCAGCAGGGGCCGCAACGGGTGCGCGCGGTGCAGGTCGTCCGACCGGTAGGTGCCCAGGATCAGCAGCCGCTGCGACCGCAGCCGCGAGAGCAGGAACGACAGCAGGTAGCGGGTCGACGCGTCGGCCCAGTGCAGGTCCTCCAGCACCAGCAGCACGGTCCGCTGCTCGGCCAGGTCGCCCAGCAGGCCGTGCACCGCGTCGAAGAGCTGCAACTGCCCGACGTCCTGCTCCGGCCGCCGCCCCTGCGGGAACAGCGTCGGCTGGCTCGAGCTCTCCCGCGACTCGTCCGGCCCCACCGGCAGCGCCAGTTCGGGCAGCAACCGCGCCAGCGCGGGCCGCACGGCGATGTCCAGCAGCCCCCGATCCCTTACCCGGCCGAGGATCTCGGCGAACGGGAGGTAAGGGATCCCGATCTCCCCCACGTCCAGGCAGCGGCCCGTCAGCACGAGCGTGTCCGGCGCGGACGCGACCTCGTCGACCACGCGCGTCTTGCCGACCCCCGCGTCCCCCGCGAGCAGCACCGCCGACGCCCTGCCCGCCGCCGCGGACGCGAGCGAAGCCCGCAGCCGGGCCATTTCCCGACCGCGGGCCACCAGGGGGATGCCGGATCCGAGACGCGCCACGAGTGGCATGTTCGCACACCTCAGGCGGCGTTGCCCTGGGCCTTTCGCGGCTCGGGGACGTTCGACCTGGCGAGCCGGGCCAGCCGCGTCCACCAGCTCTCCTTGCGCGGCGTGGTGCGCCGCACCTCCCGCACGTGCTCCGCGTCGGCCCGCATCGACCACTGCCGGTAGTCGACCTCGGCCTTGACCGCTTCGGGCGTCCATTCGAGGCTCATCTTCACTCCCTGCGTCGGCACTCCATCCGTGACGCCGAGAGTCGTCGTAAGGGAGCCGCACCGGCATCGGAGGTTCACGCGCCTTACGACCGCGAGGGCCTTACGCACGGCGGAGGGGCGCGCCCGGCCGGTGCCGGACGCGCCCCTCCCTCACCGGATCAGCAGGCGCCGCTGTCGCGCCACACCCCCCACTCGCCGGTGGTGCCGGGCTCCTCGCCCGTCGTCCACCACTGGGCCGTCCACTTGCGGCCCTTCCAGGACACCACGTTCGTGCCGACGTAGACCTTCGTCCGGTCCCACGCCGCCACCGAGCAGTTCTGCGGCGTGGTCGTGGTGGTCGTCGTCGTGGTGGTGGTCGTGGTCGTCGTCGAGGTGGTCGTGGTGGTCGACGTCGGCGGGTTGCCGCCGCCGCCACGCGGGTGGTCCGAGGCGATGGCGTAGGTCTTGCCGCCGAAGGTGAAGCGGAAGTTCGACGGGGACGCGATCGGCAACTGGTAGTTGATGGTGATGTCGACGCTGGCGCCCGGTGCGAGCGACTGCCACGTCGGCATGGTCACCGACACGTGCTGGAAGTCGCCGCGCAGGCCGCCGACGTTGGAACCGGTGTGGCCCTTGGACACGACCTGCAAGCCGAAGCCGGACTGGTCGGTCATGCTGCCGGGCGCGCTGGTGCCGTAGTCGAACTCGATCTTCGCGCCGCCGGGGATCGTGACGGTGGAGTTGTTGGTGACCTTCAACTTCGGCGTGATCGGGTAGTTGGCGTCGCCGAGCGCGAAGCCCCCGACCGTGGCCGAGACGTCCAGGACGTCGGCCGGGGTGGCCGTGGACGCCTTGAGGTTGCCGTACGGGGCCGCGCCGCGCAGACCGTCGTTGATCTTGGTGATCAACGTGTCGCCGATCGTGTACTGCTGCTTGGTCGTGTCGAACCGGTAGTCGCCCGCGAGCTCCCAGATCATCACGCCGCCGATGCCCTTGTCGGCGATGTACTTCGCCTTCGTGGCGACCGACGTCTCGTCCTCAGTGGACAGGAACACCTTCTTGGTGCTGTTCCACAGCCACGGGGAGACGAGGGTGGTGTCGTAGTTGCGCGCGTACGTGCCGGTGATGCGGTCCGTCGGGTCGGTGTCCGGGGTGAGGCCGTACGCCGTCAGGTAGTCCGGCGTGATGCCGTTCTGCAAGTTCATGGCGTGCCACATGGGGTTCACGCCCGACGGCACCTCGGCGTTGCCGGCCGTGCTGTCGTGCCACAGGTTGTCGATGCCGATCGCGCCGTTGCCGCACGGGGTCGTGGAGCCGACGCTGCCACCCGTGCCCGCCGGGCACTTCGACTGGTCCGGGAGTGCCGCCGTGCCACCGAGTCCGTTCACGCCACCGGTGACGCCCTGCCAGCCGCGGGTGTAGAACGGCAGGCCCATGTTGATCCGGCCCGCGGGCATGGCGCCGCGGAAGTAGTGGTACGCCCAGTCGGTGTTCAGGTAGCCGATGCCCTCGTACTGCGGAGCCGTGTAGACGCCGCCCGCGGCCAGTTCGCCGTCCTTGCCGTTGTCGTACAGCGCGGCGTTCGGGCCGACGAAGTGGTTCCACGAACCGTGCAGGTCGTAGGTCATCACGTTGAGGTAGTCCAGGTACTTGGTGACCTGGAAGGCCTCCATGCCGCGCAGCAGCCAGCCGGACGCGGGAACGGCGGCGGTCAGCAGGTAGTGCTTGCCGTCGGCCGCGCCCGCGCGGTCCAGCTTCTCGCGCAGGGTCTTCATGATGTTCTCGTAGCCCGCCCAGAGCTGACCGCGGTTGGCGTTGGCCAGCCCGAAGTCGTCCGGGTTGCCCGCGTTGGCGTTCGACGTCGGGTACTCGTAGTCGATGTCCGCGCCGTTGAAGCCGTAGGTGCGCAGGAAGGTGACGACCGAGTCGGCGAAGGTGTTGATCGCCGTCTGGTTCTGGCCCAGCTTGTAGAAGCCGCCGTTGGCGTCGCGGGAGCCGTCGGGCCTGAGGAAGCCGCCGGTCTCCGCCCAGCCGCCGACCGAGATCAGCGTCTTGACCTTCGGGTTCTGCTTCTTGAACTTCGTGAGCTGGTTGAAGTGCCCCTTGTAGGGCAGCGACGGGTCCATCTCGGCGCCCGCGACACCGGGCCACTCCATGCCGGTGGAGGCGTTGGTGGCGGTCGTGTCACCGACGGAGATCTTGTTCTGGTTGTCGATGTGCGCGAACGCGTAGTTGAGGTGCGTGACCTTGTTCCACGGGATGTCCTTCGGCAGGTACGCGGGCGAGCCGTCCTTGCCGGTGCGCCAACTGCTGAAGTAGCCGATCACGCGGCGGGAGTGGTTGGCGTCGAACGTCTCGCGACCGGCCGTGTCGTAGACCGAGCAGTACGGCACGTCGACGCCGGGCGTCTTGTAGAGGCCGTCCGGGCGGCAGTCCTCGTTGCCCGCGGCGCTGGACGGGGTCGGGTTGGCTACGGCGATCAAGAGTCCGGCCAGCGTGGCGAGCATCGCCAACACCGGCACCAGCTTTCTGGGCACGGCGAACCTCCTGCACCTGGCGGCGGCCTGGCAGGTGTGATGAGAGCAGGGATGTGTGTCACGGCTCACCCGTGACGCTTGGCGCTGAACGTAAGTAGCGCGAGCCCCCGATGTCAATAGGTATAGACCAATCGTCACACGGCGGTGGGTGACACCGCCCGTGTGCGAGCCAGCCGCGCCCTGACCTGGTCGGCTTCCGGGGCGTCCAACTCGGTGAACAGCGCCAGCGCCCGCTGCCAGTGCGACACCGCTCCCGGCACGCCCTGGCGGTCGAACACCGTCGCGAGCTGGTCGTGCGCGAGGGCCTGGTGGTACGGGCTGGCGGCGTCCGTGGCCAGTGTCAACGCCGACCGCGCGCTCACCGCGGCCTCCTCGTAGTGCCCCTCCGACAGCAGCGCGACCGACAGGTCCGAGTGGCACGTCGACTCGCCGCACTGCTCGCCGACCTCGCGGTACATCACCAGCGCCGCCCTCAGCCACGTCGGCGCCTCCGCCACCCGGCCGTTGGCCAGGTAGAGCAGCCCGAGGTTGTGGTGCGCGTTCGCCTCCGTCCACCGCGACCCCGCGCTGCGACTGACCTCGATCGCCTCGCGGTAGTGCGCCTCGGACTCCTCGATCCGGCCGACGTCCAGCAGCGTGTCCGCCACCGTCGTCAACGCTCGGGCCTGCTGGTCGAGGTCGCCGCTCGCGCGGGCCACGTCCAGCGCCTGACCGTGCCGGACGAGCGCCTCGTCGTTGCGGCGCAACCGGAGCAGCGCGGTGCCGAGGTTGAACAGCATGACGAACTTCGCCTTCGGCTCGTCGAGCTCCGTAGCCGCCCGCAGCCCGGACTCGGTGACCCGCAGCCACGTCCCGTGGTCCGCGCGCAGCCAGAAGAACCTCGACAGCGCGTACGCGAGCTGCCAGGCGTGCACCAGCCACTCGCGGTCGAACACCGGCGCGGAGCTGTCCGCCGCCAGGTCCGCGACGGCCAGCAGGTTCGCCTCCTCCGCCTCCAGCCAGCCGATCGCGTCGGCCGACGACTCCAGCTTCGGCACGGCGGTCGGCCGGTGCTTCGGCTCGACCCGCACGCTGCCGCGGCTGATCGGCAGCAGGCCGTCGGCGACGTCCGCGACGTGCAGGTAATAGTCGAGCATCCGGCCGGTCGCGTCGCGCCGCTCCTCCGACGCCAGCTCGCCCGCGAGGGTCTTGCTGTAGACGCGGACCAGGTCGTGCGCGCCGTAGCGGCCGGGTTCCCCGACCGACAGCAGGTTCGCCGCCGTCAGCGAGTCCAGCGCCCGCTGCGCCTGGCCCGCGTCGACGGCGGCCATGGCGGCGGCCACGAACGGCGTCACGTGCGTGCCGGGGTGCAGGCCGACCAGCGCGAGCAGCCGGGCGGCCAGCGGCGGCAGCGCGCGGCGGGACGCGTCCAGCGCGGCCCGCACGGGGCCCTCACCGTCCTCCAGGCCGAGCGCGGCGAGCCTGCCGTGCTCGTCGTCCAGTTCCGCCACGAAGTCCGCCACGCGCAGCGTGGGCGACACCGCGAGCCGGGCGGCGGCGATGCGCAGCGCCAGCGGCAGGCCGTCGCACAGCTCGGCCAGCCTGCGCAGCCCGGCCGCGTCCGCGCCCGCGCCGCGACCCGCGACCCGGCCCAGCACCTCCACCGCGGCGTCCGGCGTGAGCATGTCCAGCTCCACCAGCCGGGCCTCGGCGTGCGCGACCAGCCCGACCAGGCGCCTGCGGCTCGTCACGACGACGCAGGACGACGAGCCGGGCAGCAGCGGCAGCAGCTCGGTCGAGCCGAGCACGTTGTCCAGCATCACGACCATGCGGCGGTCGGCGACGAGCGTGCGGTAGAGCGCCGAGCGCTCCTCGACGGTCACCGGGGCGTCGTTCGGCTGCACGCCGAGCGTGCGCAGGAACCTGTTGAGCACCTCGCCCGCGTCCAGCGGGTCCTGGTTCGGGTCGTAGCCGTGCAGGTCGACGTAGAGCTGGCCGTCCGGGAAGGCGTCGCGGACGCGGTGGGCCCAGTGCAGGGCGAGCGCGGTCTTGCCGACGCCCGCGGGGCCGCTCACGACCAGCAGCAGGCCGCCGCCGGGGTCGTCGGCGAGCAGTTCGTCCATGCGGCGCAGCTCGGCGTCCCGGCCGATCAGCGACGCGGGGGCGCGCGGGAGCTGGGCGGGCACCGTGCCGCCGACCGGTGTGACCGGGGCGGCGGGAGCGGGTGGCGCGGCGGGAGCGGCGGCCCGGCCGGGTTCGGGGTCGTCGCCCGCCAGCACGGCCATCTGGACGCGCCGCAGCTCCGGGCCCGGCTCGACGCCCAGCTCGTCGATCAGCACCCGGCGCGCCTCGCGGTAGACGGCCAGCGCCTCGGCCTGGCGGTCGGCCTGGCACAGCGCGCGCATCAGCAGCCCGTGCGCCCGTTCCCGCAGCGGCTGGTCGCCGACCAGCGCGGTGAGCTGGCCGACCAGGTCCGCGCCCTGGCCCAGCGCGAGGCGCAGCTCGGCGCGCTCCTCCAGCACGGCGAAGCGGCGTTCGACCAGCCTGCCGCGCTCCACCTCGGCGAACAGGCCTGCGATGCCGCCCAGCGGCTCGGCCCGCCACAGCGCGAGCCCGTCGTCCAGCAGCCCGGCGGCGCCCGCGAGGTCGCCCGCGGCCCGCATCCGGCCCGCCTCGACCGCGCTCGACTCGAACACGTCCAGGTCCAGCGCCCCGCGTTCGACCCGCAGCAGGTAGCCGTCACCGACCGAGGTCAGCAGCTCGGCGGGCGCGCGCCGGGCGCGCCTGGGCTCCAGCGCCCGCCGCAGACCGGCCACGTACGTCTGCACCAGGTTCACCGCGCTCGTCGGCGCGGCGTCGCCCCAGACCGCCGTGATGATGTGGTCGCGGCTCACCGGGGTGTTGCGGTTGAGCAGCAGCACGGCGAGGACGGCACGCTGCTTGGCCGCACCGAGGTCGACCTCTTGACCGGTGCGGATGACCCGTAGCAGGCCGAGTACCTCGAACCGGAGGGACTCGGGGTTGTCGTGCTCCACCGACGTGTCCTTTGTCGAAGTGCTGTGCCCCACGCACTGAGACTAGAGATCACTTCAGTCCGGCTCCAGTCGCGCTGTAGCCGCGTTCTTAGGCTTAGCGTGTCCGACCAACCACACAGGGCGAAACCCGGTGGGGGAGGTTGGACCAGATGGCGGAACCGAACCTCCGCCATCTCCCTGATCGACGTGGGTCGTCCGGCGTGCAAGGGGCATCCAGCCCGCGGCGGCGGAACGCCGGCCGACCCACGTCCCCATCAGAAGAAGAGGGTCACCCGGTAGGGGGTGGCCCTCTTCGCCCTTTTCAGGACACTTCCTGGAGTTCCCGCTCCTGCTTCTCCTTCGTGCGGCGGCGCAGCGCGTAGACGACGCCCGCGACGGCGACCGCCCCGAACAGGACCCAGCTCACCCCGCCGAGCACCGATTCGACGTACTTCGCCGACGCGCCGGCGGCCGAGCCGATGCCGATGTGCAGCGCGGACCAGCAGATCGCGCCCGCGATCGAGGCGGGCAGGAACCGCCGGTACGGCAGGTTCGACGCCCCAGCGGACGCCGGGACCAGCGTCCTGACCACCGGCAGGAACCGGGCGGTGAACACGGCCGTGCCGCCGCGCCTGCGCAGCAGGTCACCAGCCCGGTCCCAGTGGCTCTGCCCGAGCTTGCGGACGATCCTCGAATCGCGCAGCCGCTCGCCGTAGCGGCGACCCAGCAGGTACCCGATGCTGTCGCCCGCCACCGCGCACACCGACACCACCAGCCACATCACCAGGAACCGCGGCACCGTCGTGACGGTCGTCGACGCGATCAGCAGCGACGCCTCGCCCGGTGCCAGGAAACCCACCCCCAGCGTGCACTCGGCCAGCGTCATCGCCCCGGTCACGGCCACCACCGCCGGTTGCGGCAGGCTCGCCAGCCCGGCCAGCGCGTCGGTCACGAATCCCATGCGGTCCCCCAGAGGTGAGCGCGACGAGCCCCAGCCCGAGCAGGACCGCGGCCCAGTGCTCGGCGGCCGTGAGCCAGTCGCTGTAGAAGAGGTCGGCCACGAGCACCGCGGCGAGGACCGCCGCGAGCGCTCGGGAGCGGCGCAGCAGCGCCAGAGCGGCGGCGGCGCACGCGAGCGCGGCACTGGCCCCGTAGTCGAGGCGGTGCAGCACGGCGTGCGCGGAGAACAGGTTCGCCAACCCGAAGGCGACGAGCGTCGGCACGAGGTGGCCGAGCACGAGGACGACGACCGTGGCGGCGGACCCGGCGGTCCGTTCGAGCGTCGCGACGACGAGCGCCACGAGCAGCAGGGTCCACAGGACGTGCGCGAGGTGGTACGAGCCGAACAGGCTCGCGGGGAGCGTCCACCAGCGGCCGTCGAGCAGGTCGGTGCCGCGGTACCTCGTCAGTTCCCGCAGAGCCGGGACGACGCCCGCCACCAGGCAGGACGATCCGAGCACGAAGGAAACGGGAACGCGTGACGACACGTCGTGAGCCCCTTTCCGGTGATGGACACAGTCCACCGGAAAGGGGTGTCGCGAACATCGGACCGCGGGCTACACCGCGTCGTCCCCCGGTCTGACCACGAACCAGACCGAGGTCGTAGAGACCCCTGACGGAAGAACGGGGGGAGCCCTGACGGGGACGATCAGCTCAGGTCGAACCCGCCGTGCTTGGTGGAGCCGAGGAAGCGGCTCCAAGCAGCACCGTCGAAGCCCAGGACGGGGCCCGAGGGGTTCTTCGAATCACGCACACCGGCTCCGACCGGCACGAGCGCGACCTCCACGCAGTCCGGCCCACCCGCGGACGAACGACTGCTCTTGCGCCACGACGCTCTCGACAAATCCGTTTCTGCGTCCACTGCGAAATCACTCCAGTCCTGGGGATAGCGCGTACGCCATGCTGCCGAGCAGCGCGGCCGACTGCACCGGGTCCAGCGCGGTCGCCGTCAGCCTCTCGAAGACCGCGGAGTACCACTCGACGTCCGACGGTTGCTCCAAATAGACGCCGCTCCTGGTGCTTTCGATGTATACCACCTCTGGATCGAGTCGCTCGGGGAAGCTCAGGATGACGAATGGCCCGTCCATCGCGGCGTGACCGCCGGCGGCGAACGGGACCACCTGGAGGGTGACGTTGGCGAGTTCGCCGACTTCGAGGAGTCGCCGGATCTGCGCCCGGAGCACGGTCGGACCACCGACGAGCCTGCGGAGCGCGGCCTCGTCGATCACCACGTGCAACCGGAGCGGGTCCTCCTCGCCCAGCAGCGCCTGCCGGGCGTTGCGCAGCTCCACCCGCCGCTCCACCTCGCTGGGGGAAGCGCCGGGCAGCACCTCGCGGATCAGCGCCCGCGTGTACTCCTCGCACTGCAACAGGCCGGGGATCATCAGCCCCTGGTAGGTCCGGACGGACTCCGCGTCCGCCTCGAACCCGATGTACCGGCCGGGCGCGACGTCCCCGTACTCGTCCCACCAGGCCTTGCGCCGCGCTTCGCGCGCCAGTTGGACCAGTTCGTCCAGCAGCAGGTCGTCGGCACCGTACGCGTCGAGCATGTCCCTCACGTCGCGCGGCGTGACGCCCACCCGACCGGTCTCGATCCGGCTGATCTTCGAGGCCGAGCACTCGAGGCGCTCACCGACCTCCTCGATGGTCAACCCCGCGACCTCGCGCAACCGGCGGAGTTCGCTCACCAGCCTGCGCTTGCGCAGCGTCGGACTGCTGCCCCGTGCCATGTCCCGCACCTCCTGGGTCATGCACAGTCTGTGACGAGACGCCGGGCAAGCAAAGAGACGTCATCCATTCGTGTACTGCAACTTGCAGTTCGTAGGTGGGCGGTCCCAGGCTGCATGGGCACGTCTTCGCGACCGCACGGGTCGTGGGGGAGGAACTCGGAGGGCAGCAGCCATGCTCAGCGCCACGGGACGACGCCAGGCCGTCGCCTGGAACCAGACCGTCGGGGAGCGCTGAGATGTCCGTGACCGTGTTCAGCCAACTCGACAAGTCGCTGCACGAGCACCTCGCCACCGTCGCGCAGATGGCCGCGCGCGGTGACGACCAGACCGTCGCCGAACTCGCACGCGCAGAACTGCCGCGCATCGTCGCCGCCATCAAGGCCCTGCTGGACGAACACCAGCCAGACGAACACGGCCGCTGCCCGACGTGCCGCACGCGCTGGTGGAGCAGGCGCCGACCGGCCCCCTGCCGCGCCTACCTGAGCGCCCAGTTGTGCCTCACCGTGGCGGGGGAGCAGTCGCCAGGCGGCGGCAGCCACCGCCACCTCCGGCGGGTCGGCTAGGCGTTCCCGGAGGTCGGGGTGGTGGGAAGGCGCGGGGTGGCCGCGGGAGGGGTGTGACCGGAGAGTCGGCACCACGCCGGAAGCCGGAGCCCAGAACCCAGGCACAGCACCTAGGCACAGCACCGCACGCACCAGGCACCACCCGCTCCAGGGCACGACACGAGCAGCCGCACCAGCCACCTGTCACGAGGTCACGAGACCACTGAACGAACACCCACCACCACACCGCACGCCACCCCACCCACCACCCGACTCCCGCCCCCACCCCAGGCCCAGTTCCCGGCCCCGGCCCCGGCGCACAAGCTCCCGGCCCAAGTCCCAACCCTGGCCTAGCTACCAAGCCCCGCCCCCGCCTTGGCCCCAGCCCCGGCTCCCAGATCAGCCCCCGACCCCGGCCCCGGCCCCGGCCGCGGCCGCGGCCGCCGCCCACAAGTTCCCAGTCCAACTCCCGATCCTGGTCTTGGCCTTAGCCCAAGCCCCAGCTACCAAGCCCCACTCCCCTGGCCCTGGCCCTGGCCCTGATGTCAGGGCACCACCGCACCACCGCACCACCGCACCACCGCACCACCGCACCACCGCACCACCGCACCACCGCACCACCGCACCACCGCACCACCGCACCACCGCACCACCGCACCACCGCACC
>NZ_JANYMP010000006.1:204433-381918 GCF_025061645.1 Umezawaea endophytica
GCACCACCGCACCACCGCACCACCGCACCACCGCACCACCGCACCACCGCACCACCGCACCACCGCACCACCGCACCGAGGATCGGACCACGCGGTCAGCGACCCGATCCCGTGCCACCAACTGCACCACCCACAGGCCCCGGACGACGCGCCTTCCCCCCTCCACCCTCCAGCGCCGTCCGGCACCGACCGTGGCGGAACCGACCACGCCCCCCCGACCGTGGTCGCTTCCGCCACGGTCCTCCCGCGCCAGCCCCACTACCTGGCGTGACCTCACTCTGATGATCGACACGTCCGGCTGAAACCGGTGTCGGATTCCCCACACCATCGTCCATCATGGACAGGACGCGACCTCCCGATCACGAATCGGGGAGTCCCGACGCGGGTTGTGCCGACACGTCCACGGTGCCGACACGGAGGTGCCTTGTGGCGTCCCCTTCTCACCGCGCCGAGGCCGAGTCAGCACTCGTCGCCTTCCGGCTGCACCTCGTGCTGCCCACAGCACGCGGCGTCCCTTCAACACCGCGGTAGCGCCGAGCGAGCCGTCACGCCCACAGCCCTCCAGCGCCTGCCACGAACCCACGCACCCGCACCGGCGACGGACCGCGGAACTCCGCACCACCGCCACCGCCCGCATCACCGCGCGGGTGACGAAACACGCCGTCAGAAAGGCCATCGATGAACCGCCCCCGTTCCAACAAGTCCCACGCGGGTGAGCACACCACGGCGGGTCCTCCGCCGCGCTTCCCCGCGTCCCTGCGCTTCGA
The DNA here is from genome assembly GCF_025061645.1 of Umezawaea endophytica. Classification (GTDB taxonomy): domain Bacteria; phylum Actinomycetota; class Actinomycetes; order Mycobacteriales; family Pseudonocardiaceae; genus Umezawaea; species Umezawaea endophytica. The sequence continues at coordinate 205,201 of NZ_JANYMP010000006.1, forward strand.
CCTCCCCGCCTCGTTCGTCCTCTTCCTCCTGGCCGTGCCGCTGTCGCTCGGCGTCGCCGCGGCCACGGGCGCCCCGCTCATCTCCGGTCTCATCGCGGCTGTCGTCGGCGGCGTCGTCGCGGGCCTGTTCGGTGGCACCCCCTTGCAGGTCAGCGGTGCCGCGACCGGTCTCATCGTCGTCACGGCGGGGCTGATCCTGAAGTACGGCTGGGCCGCCACGGCGGCCATCACGCTCGCGGCCGGGCTGGTGCAGATCGTGCTGGGCGTGACGCGGGTGGCCAGGCTGGCGCTCTCGCTGTCCCCCGCCGTCGTGCACGGCATGCTCGCGGGCATCGGCCTCAGCATCGCGCTGGGCCAGCTCGTGATCGTGCTCGGCGGTCACGCCCACGCCACGACGTTGGCGAACCTCGCCGAACTGCCCGCGGAACTGCACAGCTCCCACTTCGGCTCGGTCGTCGTGGGCGCGGTGGCGGTCGCCGTGATGCTCATGTGGCCCAGGATCCCCCGCTCCGCACTGGTCCCGGCCCCGCTGGCCGCCGTGCTGGCCGGGACGACGGCCGCCATCGCGCTCCGGCTCGACGTGTCCACTGTGGACCTACCCGACGCGCCGCTGGCCGACATCGTCCTCCCGCGAGTCCCCGAGGGCAGCGTCGGTGGTGTGGCGCTGGCCGTGCTGACGGTCGCGCTGGTGGCCAGCATGGAGTCGCTGCTGTCCGCCGTGGCCGTGGACAAGCTCCACGACGGCCCGCGCGCCGACCTGGACCGCGAGCTGGTGGCGCAGGGCGCCGCCAACGCCGTGTCCGGCGCGCTGGGCGGGTTGCCGGTCAGCGGCGGCATCATCCGCGGTTCGGCGAACGTCGCCGCGGGCGCGCGCACCCGCGCCTCGACCGTCCTGCACGGCCTCTGGGTCGTCGTCTTCGTGGTGGCGCTGGGCGGCGTGCTGGAACTGATCCCCCTGGCCGCCCTGGCCGGTGTCCTCCTCGTGGTCGGCCTCCGCCTGGTGAACCGCGACCGCGTGCGCAAGCTCGCGCAGCACGGCGAGGTCGCGCCCTACGTCGGCACGGTCGCGGGCGTGCTCGCGTTCGGCCTGGTGGAAGGTGTCCTGATCGGCATGGCCATCGCCGTGCTCAGGGCGCTGTACCGGTTGACGCACAGCTCCGTGCGCGTCGAGGAGGAGACCGACGGCTGGCGGGTCTCGATCCGCGGGTCGCTGGTGTTCCTCGGTGTCGGCAGGCTCGTGCGCGAACTGCGCCGCATCCCGCTGGGCAAGCGGGTCGTGCTGGAGCTGCACATCGACTTCATGGACCACGCCGCGTTCGAGGCGATCGACGACTGGCGCGGCGGCTACCAGCGGCTCGGCGGCCAGGTCGACGTCGACGAGGTGCACGACACCTGGTTCCGCAAGGCCATCGGCGGCAAGCCCGGTCTGCGCAAGACTCCCCCGTCCCCGCTGCCGCGCTGGTTCGCGCCGTGGTCGCACTGGCAGCGCACCCGGCCCGGCGACGGCCCCGACGTGGTGCTCCCGACGCAGCGCGGCGACGCCGACCCGATGATCCGCGGCATGCACGAGTTCGAGCGGAACTCCGCCCCGCTGGTCCGCCCCTTCCTTGCCGACCTCGCGGCCCGCGGCCAACGCCCGCAGCAGCTCTTCATCACCTGCGCCGACTCCCGCGTGGTCCCGAACCTCATCACCAGCAGCGGCCCCGGAGACCTGTTCTGCGTCCGCAACATCGGCAACCTGGTCCCGGCGGCGGGCACCGACGACGACTCGATGGGCGCCGCCGTCGAGTACGCCGTCGACGTGCTGGGCGTCGGCACGATCGCCGTCTGCGGCCACTCCCACTGCGGCGCGATGAGCGCGCTGGTCAACGGCGGCACCCGCCCCGGCACCGCGCTGAACTCGTGGCTGCGCCACGCCGACCCCAGCCTGATCCGCTTCCACGACCCCAACACCGCGGGCGACCTCCCGGTCGTGGAGCGCCTGAGCGTCACCAACGTCGCCCAGCAGTTGGACAACCTCCTCACCTACCCGTCCGTGCGCGAAGCGGTCAGCGCGGGCACGCTCCGCCTGGTCGGCATGTACTTCGACATCTCCGAAGCCCGCGTCTACCTGGTCGACCCGGACCGCAACGCCCTGGAACCACTCCGCACCCCCGCGAGCCGCCAGTCCCGATGAGATCGGGAGCCGACGCGTGCTGAGAGCACACGACCTGCCGGAACACCACCGGCAGGCGTGCTGCGGCGGGCAGTGGGAACCGCCGCCCGCCGCGGCGGGCGGCGTCGTGGGAACTGCGGTCGGTGAAAGCTGCGGCAGGCATGGACCGGACGGTACGGACGGGGTCCGACAATTTTCGGCCGGACCTACTCCGACCTGCGGTAGAGCGCCACCAGGACGCCGTGGACCGCCTCGTCGTCGCCCGCGTCCTCGGCCTCGTCCAGCAGCCGCTGGAGCTCGGCCCCGAGCCGTTCGGCGGCGGTCGCGGTCAACCGCAGGTGCCGCAGCGAGACCAGCGGTTCCGCGGCCCGGCTCACCTCGTGGGCCATCGCGGCGAACACGGCGGCGTTGTGCTCCGCCGGGGCCTCGTGCACCACGAGCTTGCGCGCGGTCCGCTGGTAGAGCTGCTCGGTGCCGCCGCGGACCTGGCGCGTCTCGACCACCCGCACCATGCCCGCGTCGCGCAGCACCTTGAGGTGGTGCCCGACCGATCCCTTGTGGACGGACAGGGTCGACGCGAGCCCGCTGATGGTCGCGGGCTTCTGCCCCAGCGCGAACAGCAGCCGCTGCCGCGTCGGGTGCGAGAGCGCCTTGAACTGCTCCGGGGTGCCGATCTCCAGTACTTCCTCGGCGGGCAGACCACTCATGCACGAAAGTGTCTAATTCTCTTGACGCTTTCGCAACCCCACCCCGAGACTGGGCGCATGGACACCGCCTCGATCGTCACGGAGATCCGCGCGCTCCTCGTGGAGCACTACGTCTTCCCGGACATCGCCACCGAGCTGGACGCGCTGCTGGAGAAGCGGAGCACCGGGGGCGCGTACGACGCCGCCGACACCGCGGAGGAGCTGGGCAGGCTGGTCACCGCCGACCTCCAGGCCGTCAACGGCGACCGCCACCTGCGGCTCAAGCACCACACCGACGTGATCCCGGACGGGGACGACGCCGCGTCGATCCAGGAGATGGCGAGGGAGGCCGCGCTGTCCCTCAACGGCGTCCGCGGGCTGCGCGCGCTGGACGGCGGGATCGCCCACCTGGAACTGGCGCCGCTGCTGTTCCCGGTCGAGATCTCCGGCGAGGCCGTCGCCGCCGCACTCACGCTCGTGGCGGACGCGCGGGCGCTGGTCCTCGACCTGCGGGAGAACCGCGGCGGCGACCCGGCGACCGTGGCGCTGGTGTGCGGGTACCTGCTGGACGAGCCGACCCACCTGAACACGATGTACTTCCGCGACGGCGAGACCTACCAGCAGTACTGGAGCCCCGCGTACGTGCCGGGGAAGCGGTTCGGCGGCACCAAGCCGATCTACGTGCTCACCAGCCCGCGGACGTTCTCCGGCGCCGAGGAACTGGCCTACGACCTGCAACAGCTCGGCCGCGCGACCGTCGTCGGCGAGCGGACCGGCGGCGGCGCGCACCCGCGGCGCGGGTTCAGGGTGCACCCGCACCTGGAGGTGACCGTCCCGACCGGGCGGGCGATCAACCCGGTCTCGGGCACCAACTGGGAACTGGTGGGCGTGAGCCCGGACATCGAGGTCCCGGCCGAGGACGCGCTGGACCGCGCCCTCCGGGAGGCCCGGTAGACGGGACGAGCCCGCCACGAGGATCGCGGCGGGCTCGTCCGGTGGAGCGGGATCAGCAGGACTTGGTCCAACTGCACTCCAGGTCCTGCTTGCGGTCGCCCTTGGCCGGGGCGGGTTCCTGGCGCTTGGACTGCACCTGCGCCTGTGCCTGACCGGCCTTGTCCGTGGCGAGCCGGACGGCGATGGCGTCCTCGATGTCACGGGGCGGGCCGGACACGAAGTCGTTCTGCATCACCGAGAACACCAGCTTGCGACCATCGGCGTTGGTGACGTAGCCGGACAGCGCGGTCACACCCGTCATCGAACCGGTCTTGGCGTGCACGTTGTTCGCCGCCGCCGTGCCGCCCATGCGGTTGCGGAGCGTGCCGCCGACGAACCGGTCCTGGACGCCCGCGATCGGCAGCGCCGCGTACCAGTCCTGGAACCACGGCTTGGTGCGGGCCTTGCGCAGCACCGACACGAACAGGTCGGGCGAGAGCAGGTCCATCCTGGACAGTCCGGAACCGTCGAACAGGTTCATCGTCAACGGGTTCGCGTCCAGACCGGGCAGTGCGGCCTCCAGCGCGCTGATGCCCGCGGCCCAGGTGCCCTGGCCGGACACCTTGCGGCCCATGGACTTGATGAGCGTCTCGGCGTGCAGGTTGTTGCTGAGCTTGAGGAACGGCACCAGGAGCTGGCGCAGGGTCATCGACTGGTGCTCGACGAGCACCGGCGCGGAGCTGGGCGTCGCGCGGAACTCGGTGCCACCGGTGACGGTGATCCCGTGCGCCGCCAACGACTTGCGGAACAGGCCCGCGACGAGCGTGGTCGGGTCGTTCACCGAGATGTACTCGAAGTACGGCGCCGCACCGGGTGCGAGCGAGCCGCCGACGTCGACGACGTTCGTGCCGTGCCCGCGGTGCACGAAGACACCGCCGTTGGTGCTGGTCGTGGCGTTGTTGCGGATGGTCAGGTCGACCGGCGGGATCAGGGTCACCTGCGCGGGCTGGCCTGCGGCGGCGCCGGGGCTCACCTTCACCGCGATCGAGCCGGAGTCGTAGTCGGTGTCCGGCGCGATGGTCAGCGCGGACGTCTGCGCGCTGTAGTAGTACGGCTCGTCGTCCCACGCCCAGCCGGTGCCGAGCGGGACCGAGTCGAACCAGCTATCGTCCGCCACCAGCGAACCGGTCACCGTCCGCACGCCGGTCGCGGCGAGCTTCGCGGCCAGGTCGTCGTAGTCGGCGGCCAGCATGGTCGGGTCGCCGGTGCCGCGCAGGTACAGGTCACCCACGAGCTGCGTGCCCTGGACGGTCGCGGGCGAGCGCAACTGGGTCGCCCAGCGGTGGTCGGGGCCGAGGGTGTCCAGCGCGGTGGCCGACGTGATCAACTTCGCCGTGGAACCGGGCTGGAAGCGGGTGTTGCCGGACCTGGTGTAGATGTTCTCGCCGGTCTCGGCGTCCTTCACCACCAGCCCGACGGTGGCTCCGACCAGGCGGGAGTCGGAGAGGATGCGGTCGAGGTCGGCGGCGAGCGGGTTGGCGTCCACCGCCGTGGCCGCACCGGTGGAGAGACCGAGGACGAGTGTCAGGGACGCGAGCAGGGCTACCAGTCGTGGCCTTCGGATCATGGATCGATTGTGCCGCTACTCGGATGCCAGGCGTCATGAGGGTCACTCATGTCGTCACAGAACCGCCATCTCCCGTCCACACCCCGTGGTCGTGGAGTCCGGTCTGGAAACGCCTCCCACCAGCGGTCGGCGGTCCGTTCCGGGCTCCGCGCGGGAGCCCGGAACGGACCGTCGATCAGGCCTCGACCTGGCTGCGGTCGCCAGACCAGAGGGTGTGGAAGCTGCCCTCGCGGTCGGTGCGGCGGTAGGTGTGCGCACCGAAGAAGTCGCGCAGGCCCTGGATCAGCGCGGCGGGCAGGCGCTCGGAGCGCAGGCCGTCGTAGTACGCCAGCGCCGAGACGAAACCGGGGACCGGCACGCCCGCCTGGACCGCGCCGACGACAACGCGCCGCCACGCCGCCTCGGCGTTCTGCACGGCCTCGCGGAAGTAGTCGTCCACGAGCAGGGACGCCAGCTCCGGGCTGCCGTCGTACGCCTCGCGGATGCGGTCCAGGAAACGGGCGCGGATGATGCAGCCGCCGCGCCAGATCGTCGCCATGGCGCCCAGGTCCAGGTCCCAGCCGTACTCCTTGCTGGCCGCGCGCATCTGGTCGAAGCCCTGCGCGTACGCGACGACCTTCGACGCGTACAGCGCCTGCCGGACGTCGTCGACCAGGCCGTCGGTCACCGTCTTGGCCACCTCGGACGCGCCGAACGCGTCGCGGACGGCCTTGCGCTGGTCGACCCGGCCGGACAGCGAGCGGGCGAACACGGCCTCGGCGATGCCCGTGACGGGGACGCCCAGTTCGAGCGCCTCCTGCACGGTCCAGCGGCCGGTGCCCTTCTGCTCCGCCTCGTCCGCGATGACCTCGACGAGCGACTTGCCGCTGTCGGCGTCCACGTGGGACAGCACGTCGGCGGTGATCTCGATGAGGTACGACTCCAGGTCGCCCTCGTTCCACTCGCGGAACACGTCGGCGATCTCGGCGGGCGTCTTGCCGCCCGCGCGCAGCAGCAGGTCGTACGCCTCGGCGATGAGCTGCATGTCGGCGTACTCGATGCCGTTGTGCACCATCTTCACGAAGTGGCCCGCGCCGTCCGGTCCCACGTGGACGCAGCACGGCGTGCCGTCGACGACCGCCGCGATGCTCTCCAGCACCGGACCGAGGTGGACGTACGACTCCTTGGAACCGCCCGGCATGATGCTGGGGCCGTTGAGCGCGCCCTCCTCACCGCCGGAGATGCCCGCGCCGACGAAGTGCAGACCGAGGTCCCGCAGCGCCGCTTCACGACGACGGGTGTCGGCGTAGTGCGCGTTGCCGCCGTCGATCACCATGTCGCCCTCGTCGAGCAACGGCGTCAGCTCGTCGATCACCGCGTCGGTGGGGCCGCCCGCCTTGACCATGATGATGATCTGGCGGGGCTTCTGGAGGCTCGCGACGAGGTCTTCCATCGTCTCGGCCGCGACGAAGTCGCCTTCGTGGCCGTGCTGCTCGATCAGGAGCTTGGTCCTGCTGGAGGACCGGTTGTGGACGGCGACCCGGTGTCCGTGCCGGGCGAGGTTGCGGGCCAGGTTGCTGCCCATCACAGCCAGTCCGGTTACCGCGATCCGTGCCGTTGCCTCGGTTGTCATTGGCACAGCCTGCCTAAAATCCGGCCGCAGTGCGAGGGGACGAGCGTCATAGCGCCGTTACACCGCCAGAACCGTAGCGGCCATCCCGATGAGGGTCGCGCCGCACAGCCGTTCGAAGACCGGTCGGACCTTCGGCCTGGCCAGCACGACGGCCAGCCTCCCGGCCAGCGGCACCACCACGGCCCAGAACGCGGCGAAGACGCCGACGGTCACGGCGGACAGCAGGGCGGCCTGCGGCAGCGGCGGCGCCGACGGGTCCATGGCCTGCGGGATCAGGCTCAGGAACGTCAGCATGACCTTGGGGTTGAGCAGGTCGCACAGCACGCCCTTGAAGAACGCCGACCGGCCGGACATCGCGGCGGGACTCACCGCGAGCGTGCCGCTCCTGGCCGCGCGCAGCGTCGTGAAGCCGAGGTAGGCCAGGTAGAGGGCACCGATCGCCTTGATCGCCAGCAGGGCGGCGGGCACGGCCACCACGAGCGCGGACACGCCGAGCGTCGCGAGGGCGCCGTGGACGAGCAGGCCGCACACGACGCCGAGCGCGGTGAGGGCGCCGAGCCGAACGCCCCGGACGGCGTTGCCGGTGACCAGGACGAAGTCCGGGCCCGGCACGATCGCGATCACCGCGAGCGCGAGCAGGAAGGAGGTGAGGTGCACGTCGAGATCATCACGCCGTGGTTCGGCGGAACACCAGCGGACACATAGGATGGTCGGTTGTGAGCGGAACAACCGAACTGGATTCGGTGGACTGGCGGATCCTGGAGGAGTTGCAGAACGACGCGACCCTCCCCAACCGCACCCTCGCCGAACTGGTCGGTCTGGCGCCGTCGAGCTGCCTGCAACGGGTGCGCAGGCTGCGCGAACTCGGTGTCATCACGGGCTTCCACGCCGTGGTCGACCCGAGCGCGACCGGCCTGTCGCTGGAGGCCGTCGTGTCGGTCAACGTCCGCCCGCACACCCGGCCCGTCGTGGCGGCGTTCCGCCAGTTCCTGATGGCGCAGCCGGAAACCCGCTCGATCTTCCACGTGAGCGGCCAGGCGGACTTCCTGGTGCACATCGCGGTGACCGACAGCACTCACCTGCGGGCGTTCCTGATGGACAAGATCGCGTCCCGCACGGAGGTGCGGAACCTCACCAGCTCGGTGGTGCTCGAACGCGTGGAGACCCGCGCCCTCACGCCTCCCACGGGCGTCAAGGCGCGTCGGCGGCGGGTGGAGTCCTAGCGGGTCGAGCGGTCGAAGGCCCACACCGAGACCTTCGTCTCCTCGGCGTGGACCAGGGGTGTCCAGGACGGGTGGACCGGTAGTGACGCCGTGGTGAGGCGGCGGGGGGTGCGGCGGAGGGCGTCCAGTGGGAGGGCGTCGGCCGCGGTGGTGCGGACCTCGTGGCAGCGGGCGTGGGTGAGGACCAGGCGGACGCCGTCCAGGCCGTCGTGGCCGCCGCCCTCGTGCAGGTGGCGGTGCTCGGGTTCGACGAGGTCGAGCAGGTGCGCGGGGCGTTGGGGCGGGTTGACGGCCAGCACGTCGGCGTCCAGGACGCCGAGCTGGGTGAAGTCCGCCTGCCACAGCGACAGGCGGTCACGGGCCGCGGCGCCCAGCAGGCGTTCGACGTTGGCGGCGGTGTCCTGGAGCGCGACGGGGTCGCGGTCGAGCGCGACGACGTGCGAAGCGCCCGCCGACAGGGCCGCGACGGCGATCAGGCCCGCGCCGCTGCCCGCGTCGAGGACGGTGCGGCCCCACACGTCGCTCAGCGTCGAGGCCAGCAGCGCGGAGAACTCCGACGGGCGGTGCACGCCGGGGCTCGCGGTGAGCGCGGCGCCGAGCCGGTGCCACGCGGTCCAGGCCGAACCGGGGAGCGGGACGGCGCTCACGAGATGACCCGCAGCAACCCTTCCTGGACCACGGTGGCGACGAGTCTACCGTCCTGGCTGAAGAACCTGCCGGTCGCCAGTCCGCGCGCTCCCGAGGCGCTGGGGGACGCGCAGTCGTACAGGAACCACTCGTCGGCGCGGAACCGGCGGTGGAACCACATGGCGTGGTCGAGGCTCGCGCCCAGGACCTTGTCCGTGCCCCAGTAGACGCCGTGCTTGACGAGGATCGAGTCCAGCAGCGTCATGTCCGAGGCGTACGCGAGCACGCACACGTGCAGCAGCGCGTCGTCGCCGAGCTTGCCGTCGGCGCGCATCCACACCTGGCTGCGGGCTTCACCGGGACCGTCGTCGCGGGACTCCCACGGCGGCTCGGTGACGTACCGGACGTCGATGGGCCGCGGCAGCCGGGTGTGGCCGAGCTGGTCGTGGTAGCTCCTGGACGCCTCGGCGTACGTCGGCAGCGACTCGGGGTCCGGCACGTCCGGCATCGGCTCGGCGTGGTCCATGCCGGTCTCGTCCTTCTGGAACGAGGCGGACAGCGAGAAGATCGCCTTGCCGTGCTGGATGCCGACGACGCGCCTGGTCGTGAACGAGCGGCCGTCGCGGATGCGGTCGACCTCGTAGACGATCGGCACGGTCGGGTCGCCGCCGCGGATGAAGTACGAGTGCAGCGAGTGCACGTGGCGCTCGGGCGGCACGGTGCGGCCCGCCGCCACGAGCGCCTGGCCCGCGACCTGCCCGCCGAACACCCTGACCGGGGATTCGGCGGGGCTCACGCCGCGGAAGATGTTCTCCTCGATGCGTTCGAGGTCGAGCAGCGCCACGAGCCGGTCGAGCACGGGCTGCCCGTGCGGGACCCCGTCGCTGTCCAACGGGGCGTCCTGGGCCGCGAATCGCGCGGCCGCGGCACGGGCAGCCTCTGTCAACGTCTACTCCTAGGCGTGGTCGTCCTCGCCCAGGCGGTGCACCCGGATGAGGTTCGTGGAGCCTACGGTCCCCGGAGGGGAGCCTGCCACGACGACCACCAGGTCGCCCGCCTGGTACCGGCCGATGTCGAGCATCGAGATGTCCACCTGGCGGACCATCTCGTCGGTCGACTCCACCTTCGGCACCAGGAACGTCTCGGTGCCCCACGTCAGCGAGAGCTGCGCGCGGACCTCCTGCTCGGGCGTGAACGCGAGCAGCGGCAACGGGGTGTGCAGGCGGGCGAGCCGCCGCACGGTGTCACCGGACTGGGTGAACGCGACCAGTGCCTTGGCGTTGAGGCGCTCGCCGATGTCGCGGGCCGCGTAGGAGATCACGCCGCGCTTGGTGCGCGGGACGTGCGTCAGCGGCGGCACGACGGTCGACTCGGTCTCGACGGCCACGATGATGCGGCTCATCGTCTGCACGGACTCGATGGCGTAGCGGCCGACGCTGGTCTCACCGGAGAGCATGAGGGCGTCGGCGCCGTCCAGCACCGCGTTCGCGACGTCGGACGTCTCGGCGCGGGTCGGGCGGGAGTTGGTGATCATCGAGTCGAGCATCTGCGTGGCCACGATGACCGGCTTGGCGTTCTCGCGGGCGATCTGGATCGCCCGCTTCTGCACCAGCGGCACGTGCTCCAGCGGCAGTTCGACGCCGAGGTCGCCGCGGGCGACCATGACGCCGTCGAAGGCCAGGACGATGGCCTCCAGGTTGTCCACGGCTTCCGGCTTCTCGATCTTCGCGATCACCGGGAGGCGCTTGCTGCCCACGCGGTCCATGACCTGGTGGACCAGGTCGATGTCGGCGGGCGAGCGGACGAAGGACAGCGCGATGAAGTCGACGCCCAGCGAGAGCGCGAACTCCAGGTCCTCGATGTCCTTCTCGGACATGGCGGGCACGGAGACGTCCATGCCCGGCAGGGACAAGCCCTTGTTGTTGCTGACGGGACCGCCTTCGGTCACCTCGCAGACGACGTCCGGGCCCTCGACGTCGGTGACCACGAGGCCCACCTTGCCGTCGTCGACGAGCAGCCGGTCGCCGACCTTGGCGTCCTTGGCGAGTTCCTTGTAGGTGGTGGACACCCGGTCGTGCGTTCCCGACACGTCTTCGACGGTCACGCGCACGATGTCACCGGTGCGCCATTCCACGGGACCGGCTGCGAACCGGCCCAGGCGGATCTTGGGGCCCTGGAGGTCCGCCAGGATGCCCACCGCACGCCCCGACTCGTTCGCTGCGGCGCGAACGGTGTCGTAGACCTGCTTGTGGTCGGCATGGCTGCCGTGGCTGAAGTTCATCCTCGCCACGTCCATACCGGCCGCTACGAGCTCGCGCACCTTCTCAGGGGACGAGGTAGCGGGGCCCATGGTACAGACGATCTTTGCGCGTCGACTCACGTTGGGAGAGGATAGTCCCCTTTACTGGACCGATCCCGAACTACCCGTCGGTAAGTTCCTCACAGGCACGATATTCAGGGGTAACACGGGTGACATAGGGGTGCTGGTGCGCAAATATCTTCCGTTCGTGGTCGCGATGTCGCTCAGCGTCATCGTCCTGTTCACCCCGGAGTCGGGGGTTCCCAGCTCGCCGCCCGGTACGGACAAGGTCGTCCACTGCCTGCTGTTCGCGCTGCTCGCCTTCACCGGTCTGCTCGCCCGGCCGCGGTGGATCCTGCTCGTGCTGGTCGGCTACGCGGCGCTGTCCGAGGTGCTCCAGGAGCTCATCACGCCGCTGCACCGCAGCGGTGACGTCCTGGACGCGCTGACGGACGTCGTCGGCATCGCGCTCGGGTGGGGTGTGGCGGCGCTGGTCGCCCGGCGGGTCAGCGCCAGGGCTTCTCGCTGACGCCCACGTGGTCGACGCACCACTCGTTGAACGCCTTCAACTGCCGCCACGACGTGACGACCCGCTTGCCGCAGCCGGGCTCGTGCAGGGTGTCGTCCGGCGGCCACACCTTGGCGGCGTAGACCGTCCGGTGCTTCAGCAGCTCGATCCGCGGGTGCTCCGGGTCGACGCCGCGCGGCTTCGTCTTGAGCCGGTCGCCGCGGATCTCCCAGCCGGACTTCTCCAGCTTCGCCAGGATCTTCTCCAGCTCGCGGCCGCGCCGGTCGTCGTCCACGGCGGTGCGGAACCGCGCGAGCTGGTCCGACGCCATCGCGAACGAGCCGCCGCCGACCAGCAGCCCCTCGACGCCGACCTGGACGTAGTACGCGCCACCGCCGCGGCCCTGTTCGACCACACCGCCGCAGTGCGTCTTGTAGGGCGTCTTGTCCTTGCTGAAGCGGACGTCGCGGAAGGGCCGGAACACCTTGCCGTCACCGAACTCCGGCGCCAGACCGGCCAGCAGTTCCAGCATCGGCGCGCGCACGTCCTGCTGGTACGTGCCCTTGTTCGCTTCCCAGTACACCTTGGAGTTGTCGGCTTCCAAACCGTCGAAGAAGTCGATCGCATGTTCCCCGAACCCGCTGAATTCCACGCCGTACAGCCTACGTTCCCCCATTGGGGGCTTGTTCGTTCACCACGTCGAAATCACCTCTTCGGCACGGGCGGGGTGTGCATAATCCTGGGAGTGGGTAGGAAATCGGCTCTGGCGACGTGGTTGCACCAGCTCGACCCCGCCGCCCTGGAGAAGATCCTGCTGCGCCGCCAGGACGCGGCCGAGTCCCAGCCCCACACGCTGCGGCGGCTCGCCGACGAGCTGTCCGTCGTCTCCTCGGTCCGCCGCGCCGTGGACGCGCTCGACCAGGGCTGCCTCGACGTGCTGAACACCGCGCTGCACCTGGGCGAGGGCATGTCCGGGGAAGCGCTGGCGAAGGCGCTGCGCGTGCCGTGCGGGGACGCGGACTTCGACCGCGCGCTGACCGGCCTGCGGGAGGCCGCGCTGCTGTGGCCGATCGGCGAGGGGTGCCTGCGCACGGTCGGCGGTCTGCGGCCGATCGACGCGCCGCCTTCGCGCATCACGCCCCCACCGCCGCCGCCCCGGCGGTCGGACCGCGTGGGGACGTGCGTGGAGGACTCGGCTTCCGCTCCCGCTTCGTCCACTGTGGATGGTGTGACCCGACTGGTCGAGCTGTGCGACGGCCAGGCCATCGCGGTCCGGCGGTACGGCGGCGGCATCGGGATCCGCGAGCTGCGGCGGATGGCCTCGGTGCTGCACGCCGACGAGCAGCGGGTGCGGTTGTGGGTGGAACTGGCCGTCCACGCGGAACTGCTGGCCGTGGAGGAGCTGGACCGGCGGGCGCTGATGAGCGGCGGGGACGTGCCGCAGCACCTGCTGCCGTCCACCACGTCGGACGAGTGGCGCGCGGCCCCGCCCGCGCGGCGGCTGGTCGACCTGGTGCGGGCGTGGCCGCGGATGAACTGGGCGCCCGCCACCGCGAAGCCCCGGTCGGCGCTGGCGGACCAGGTGTCGGACCTCGGCGCGGCGGTCCGGGCGGGGGTGCTGGCGCGGTTCGGGTCGGAGCCGGACACGGTGGTGCTGAACGTCGCGGACGTGGTGGCGGAGCTGGCGTGGCAGGTGCCCGCCGTGCACAGCGCCGCGGGCACGGCCGCGGCGGTGGTCGAGGCCGAAGCGCTCGGCCTGGTGTCGTTGGGGTGCCTCACCGAACTGGGGCGGGCGCTGCTCGTGGACGAGGGCGTCGAGGAGGCGGCCGACCGGCTGATCCCGCCCGCCACCGGCGTGGCCCGCCTGCAAGCGGACCTGACCGCCGTGGTCAGCGGGCTGCCGACGGCGTCGTTGAGCGCGTTGCTGGACTCGGTGGCGGATTCGGACGAGCGGGACACGGCGTCGGTGTGGCGGTTCTCCGCCGAGAGCGTGCGGCGGGCGCTGGACGGCGGCCGGGACGCGGACCGGTTGCTGGCGGACCTGTCGGAGGTCGCCGAGAACTCGTTGCCGCAACCGCTGGTGTACCTGGTGCGGGACGTCGAGCGGCGGCACGGGCAGGTGACGGTCACGCCGGTGGCGTGCTGCGTGCGGACGGCGGATCCGGGGCTGTTCGACGAGATCGCGCAGCACCGGTCGTTGTCGTGCCTGGGGCTGGTCGTGCTGGGGCCGGGGGTGCTGGCGTCGGTCAAGTCCGCCGACGAGACGCTGGAAGCGTTGCGGGGAGCGGGTTACGCGCCGACGTCGTCGGACGTCGCGGGCGCGCCGATCATCGGCCGGGTGGAGCGGCGGCGGATCGTGCCCAACCGGCCCAAGCAGGCGGGTGGTCGGCCGCAGTGGCGCACGCCGCTGTCGCGGTCCGACGTCGCCCGGCTGGCGGCGGACCTGATCCGGCGGGAGCTGCCCGAGTCGCCTCCCCCGCCCAAGCAGGCGGAGTCGCCGCGGATCAGCACGGCCCGGCTGTTGAGGGACCAGTCGTTGTTCCTGCCGGACGCCGAGGTGATCCTGCTGGCGGAGGCGCTGATCACGCGCACCTCGGTGGAGATCAAGGTGGCCAGCGGGCCGAGGCAGACCGTGGAGCACGTGATCACCCCGGTGGGGCACGCGGCCGGGAACCTGACGGCCACCACCGACGGCGGGCCTCGGGAGTTCCCGGTCAGCCACATCCGGTCCGTGCGGGTGCTGGGGTAGTCGACCGGGGTGGTCGACGCCGCGCAAAGCGCATTGCGCGAGGGCCGACGACCGTTCGGGAATTGTCAGCCGCCCACTTTGCCGAGGACGAAGTCGGCGGCGGTGGCGCTGTACCGGTTCATGTAGGTGAGGTGCACGATGGTGCTCGCGCCGCTGTCGCAGAACGTGTCACGGGAATCGCAGAAGGACTGGATCCGGTCCGCGAACCCGGCGAGCACCCGCAATTGCGCTGCCGATCGGGGAAAGCGACCGTCACGGGTCGAGGTCCCCTCGTCGAAGGGCTGGCCGACGACGTGCCGGGGGTCGCCGAACGTGGCGACGGCCGTCACGCGGTCCGCGACCGCCGCCGGGACCGGTGGGGTCGCCGCGCCGAGCCCGACCCCACCGCCGCCGCCGAGGACGTCGAGCACCACGTGAGCGCCCTGGGAGTAGCCCGCCAGCACGATCTTCTGGTTCGGGCACTGCTGGACCTGCGTGGTGAGCTGGGCTTTCAGCGTGGTCACGCCCTGCGCCGAGCTGCGCGCGTAGTCCGTGAGCGTCGCCGGGTAGTCGACCGAGGCCCGGCTCACGGTCTGGTCGCTGCCGTTCACGATCCGGCTCACCATGGTGGCGGTGATGCCCTCGCCGGCACGTTCGGTCGACGCCCGCGCGGTGATCACGTGCACGTCGGCACAGGCCCCGCCCGCAGGTGCGGACACCGCGTTCGCCTGGTTGGACATCACGAAGACGGTCGCGGCGGTGATGCCGCTCGCGGTGACGACGGCGAGCAGACCGAATAGTCGACGTCTTGACGGCAGGGAATGGACACGGCTCATTTCAGCACTCCGTTTCATGGTGTACGGAAGCGAAAGCGAAACCCCCTTGTCCCCCCATACGGGACGGTGCGCCGCCCGGTTCACCGCCCATTGGCGAAATAGGGGTTTCGTGGAATGGTCGGTCCAGGGACGGAAAATCGCTCCGGCGCGTTCAGCCGAGCGGTCGCACGACGACGGGACGACGCCCCGCTCGCGGTATCCGGCACGACGAGGGCGCGGGGATCAGGCACACGGGCTCGTCCGGCGAACCGGGCGCGGCCAGCGTCAGCACCGCGCGCAACGTCCACACCGGACTCGCCGAGTACACCCACGTCACCCACAGCGGTTCGAGCACGTCGGTGAACCCGTCCCCCGGTATCCGGCACGCGGTCGCGCTGCCCTCGTCCCGGATGATCACCACGTCTGCGCAGTCGCCCCACTGCTTGTGCGCCGCGATCCACTCCGGCCCGCGCGGGTCACCGCCGACGTGCAGCACCCACCGCCTGCGCCGGAGCAACGTCAACCAGTGCTCCAGGTCGGCGTCGATCACCGCGCCGACACCGGGTTGGGCCGCATCCCCGACCGCTTGCGCCACACGGCGTCGCAGCCGAAGCAGGTCTTCTTGTGCGGCCGGTACTGGGCGAGCTGCGGGAAGTCCTCACGGGTCAGCGACAGCTCCAGCCCGCACAGGCTCTCGATGGACTCGCCCGGTCTCGGGGGCAGCGGGTAGTCGACCCGGCTGATCGCGTGCCGAAGCCCCTCGGCGTCGTGCCAGCTAAACATCGGCGACCTCCCAGGGCTCAGGTGACGGTGGCGAGGGCCAACCACCCCCGCCACCGGTGAGCCGCACCGGAATCCGCGAAGAGACCACGACTCACAACGCAAATTTAAGTGACAAGTGCCCCCTAGCAACATTCCACGATCGAGTGATATCCGCGGAACATGTTTCGCTTTAGGCTGCTTTCATGGCGGTTACCCCCACTCCACGCAAGAGGCGACTCGGCCAGCACCTCAAGGCGGTCAGGGAGCGCTCCTCGACGCTCGCCGAGACCGTGGCCGACCTGCTGCGCGTCGACGCGGCGACGGTCAGCCGGTACGAGACCGGCTACCTGCGCCCCTCCTGGCCCGCCGTGCAGGCGATGCTCCAGACCTACGGCGGCACCGAGGAGGACCGCACCCGAGCGCTGGAACTGTGGGACGACGCGGGCCAGCGAGCGGTTCGGCTGGCCGTGCCGGTGGGGTCGTCGAAGGAGTTCCGCGCGTTCCTCCGCGCCGAATCGGAGGCCGACAACATGCGGGTGCTCGCGCCACTGGTGGTGCACGGCCTCTTGCAGACCCCGGCTTACACGAGGGCCATCCACGACAGCGGTCACCGGTTCCGCGACCCGGACGCCGAGGTCGAACGCTATGTGGCCGCCCGGTTGAGTCGGCAGAAGCGCTTGGAAGGCCCGGACGCGCTCCAGTTCCACGCCCTGCTGGACGAGGCGGTGATCCGCCGGGTGATCGGTGGACCGGGAGTGATGGCGGAGCAACTGCGGCACCTGCTCGCGTTGGGCGAGCGCGCCAACATCACGCTCCAGGTGATCCCGTTCGGCGCGGGCGCCTACGGCACCATGTCCGGGGGTTGCGCGATCATCGGCTACCGGGAAAAGGAATACACGCCCGCTGTCTACGTGGAGCACTCCATCGGCGGCGCGTGGGTGGAAGATGAAGCTGATGTGCAGCGGTTCCTGTCGATGTACGACGACACCGTCGAGGCAGCGCTGGAACCGGACAGGTCAGCCGAACTGATCCGCTCACAGCTAGGAGTGCTCAAGGAGTGACGACCAACGACACCAGGTGGCGCAAGAGCAGCTACAGCGGCGCGAACGCGAACGATTGCGTCGAACTCGACCGCCA
Organism: Umezawaea endophytica; assembly: GCF_025061645.1. Classification (GTDB taxonomy): domain Bacteria; phylum Actinomycetota; class Actinomycetes; order Mycobacteriales; family Pseudonocardiaceae; genus Umezawaea; species Umezawaea endophytica. Next base: position 222,313 of record NZ_JANYMP010000006.1, read on the forward strand.
CCCTGGTCACACCGGAATCCGCGACAGCAAGTCCCCGACCGGCGAGCACCTCACCGTTTCCACCGAGGCGTTCACCACGTTCCTCACCAGCGTCAAGAGGTGAGCACTGCCCGGCCGCGACTCCGTTGTCGCGGCCGGACAGCGGGTCTAGACGACCGCCAGCGGGATCAGGTTGGGGATCACCGGGGACGGCAGGTCGGAGGAGCCGGTGAGGAAGCGGTCGACCGCGTTGGCGACCGAGCGGCCCTCGGCGATGGCCCAGACGACCAGGGAAGCGCCGCGGTGGGCGTCGCCGCAGACGAAGACGCCGGGAGCGGTGGTCTGCCAGTCGGTGCCGCACGAGATCGTGCCGCGCTGGGTCAGGGTGATGTCCAGGTCGTCCAGGAGCCGCATGTGCTCGACGCCCTCGAAGCCGATGGCCAGCAGCACCATGTCGGCGGGCAGGACCTCGACCTCCTCGGACATCGGCACGACCTGGCGGCGGCCGTTGGCGTCCTTCTCCACGCGGACCTTGCGCAGCTTGATCTCGCGCACGTGACCTTCGGCGTCGCCGACGAAGCTCTCCACGGCGACGGCGAACTTGCGCTCGCCCGCTTCCTCGTGGGCCGCGTAGGTGCGCAGGACCCACGGCCACACGGGCCACGGGGAGCGCTCGTCGTCGCGCTGCGACGGCGGCATCGGGTACTGATCGAGCTGGAGGACCGACGCCGCGCCCTCGCGGATCGCGGTGCCGTAGCAGTCGGCCCCGGTGTCGCCGCCGCCGATGATCACCACGTGCTTGCCCGCGGCGGACAGCGGTGACGGGCCATCGCCTTCCACGGCGCGGTTCGCGGGCACCAGGTGGTCCATCGCGAGGTGCACGCCGTCGAGTTCACGGCCGGGGGTCGTGGTGTCGTCACGGCCCCGCAGCGCGCCGACGGCCAGCACGACGGCGTCGAACTTGGCGCGGAGCTGGTCCACCGTGAGGTCGACGCCGACCTCGACGCCGGTGACGAACTTGGTGCCCTCCTTGCGGAGCTGCGCCAAGCGCCGGTCCAGGACCTTCTTCTCCATCTTGAACTCGGGGATGCCGTAGCGGAGCAGCCCGCCGAGCCGGTCGTCGCGCTCGTAGACCGTGACGTGGTGGCCCGCGCGGGTGAGCTGCTGGGCGGCGGCCAGGCCTGCCGGGCCGGAACCGACGACGGCGACCTTCTTGCCGGAGGAGACCGTGGACTGGCTGGCGTGCACCAGGCCCTGCTCCCACGACACGTCCGCGATGGCCTGCTCGACGCGCTTGATCGCGACCGCTCCCCCGGAGTCCGGGGTGATCGCCAGCACGCACGCCGCCTCGCACGGTGCGGGGCAGAGGCGGCCGGTGAACTCGGGGAAGTTGTTGGTCGCGTGGAGCCGGTCCGACGCCAACTCCCAGTCACCGCGGCGGACCAGGTCGTTCCACTCGGGGATCAGGTTGCCCAGCGGGCAACCCGCGCTGCCGGAGTGGCAGAACGGGATGCCGCAGTCCATGCACCGGCTCGCCTGCGTGCGGACCTGCTTGTCGCGGGCCTCCGGCTCGGGCGTCAGGTAGACCTCGCGCCAGTCCTCGACGCGCTCCTCCACGGGCCGCTTCTTCGCGTCCGCCCTGTCGTGCTTGAGAAAACCCTGCGGGTCAGCCACGGGAGGCCTCCATGATCGCCGTGTCCACGTCCCGGCCTTCGGCGCGTGCGAGCCTCATCGCTTCGAGCACGCGCGCGTAGTCGCGGGGCATGACCTTGGTGAACGACGCGGAACGCCGGGGCCAGTCGCCCAACAGGGACGCGGCCACGGCCGAACCGGTGAGCTTGTGGTGCCGGGTGACGATCTCCTTGAGCCAGCGGAGGTCGTCGGGTGACGGGCGCTGGAGTTCGACCATCGCCTTGTTCACGTTGGCGGGGTCGAGGTCCAGCAGGTAGGCGATGCCGCCGGACATGCCCGCGGCGAGGTTGCGGCCGGTCGGGCCGAGCACCACGGCGCGGCCACCGGTCATGTACTCGAACGCGTGGTCGCCGACGCCCTCGGAGACGGCCACCGCGCCGGAGTTGCGGACGCAGAAGCGCTCGCCGACCCGGCCGCGGAGGAAGATCTCGCCGCTGGTCGCGCCGTAGCCGATCACGTTGCCCGCGATCACCTGGCGTTCGGCGGCGAACGCCGAGTCCTCGTGTGGGCGGACGACGACGCGGCCACCGGACAGGCCCTTGCCGACGTAGTCGTTGGCGTCGCCCACCATTTCCAGGGTCACGCCCGAGGGGAGGAACGCGCCGAGCGACTGACCGGCGGACCCGGTGAGGGTCACGTGGATCGTGTCGTCCGGCAGGCCGTCGCCGCCGAAGCGGCGGGTGACCTCCGCGCCGAGCAGCGTGCCGACGGTGCGGTTGACGTTGCGCACCGGCAGTTCCAGCCGCACCGGGATCGCGTCCTCCAACGCGCCCTCGGCGAGCTGGAGCAGCGTGCGGTCCAGCGCGTGCTCCAGGCCGTGGTCCTGATCGCGGACCTTGCGCTTCGCCGACGGGTACAGGGTTTCCGGCACCGCGAACACCGGCGACAGGTCGAGTCCGCCCGCCTTCCAGTGGTTCATGGCGGGCGCGGTGTTCAGCAGCTCGGCGTGGCCGACGGCCTCGTCGATCGTGCGGAAACCCAGTGCCGCCAGGTGTTCCCGGACCTCCTGCGCGACGAACTCGAAGAAGTTCACCACGTGGTCGGCCTGGCCGGTGTACCGCTCGCGCAGCACCGGGTTCTGCGTCGCCACGCCCACCGGGCAGGTGTCCAGGTGGCAGACGCGCATCATCACGCAGCCCGCGACGATCAGCGGGGCCGTCGCGAAGCCGAACTCCTCCGCGCCCAGCAGCGCGGCGACGACGACGTCCCGGCCGGTGCGCAGCGCGCCGTCGACCTGGACCGTGATGCGGTCGCGCAAACCGTTGAGCAGCAACGTCTGCTGCGTCTCGGCGAGCCCGATCTCCCACGGGGTGCCCGCGTGCTTGAGGGAGTTCAGCGGGGACGCGCCGGTGCCGCCGTCGTGGCCGGAGATCAGCACGACGTCCGCGTGCGCCTTCGCCACGCCCGTCGCGACCGTGCCGACGCCGATCTCGCTGACCAGCTTCACGTGGACGCGGGCCCGCTCGTTGGCGTTCTTCAGGTCGTGGATGAGCTGCGCGAGGTCCTCGATGGAGTAGATGTCGTGGTGCGGCGGCGGCGAGATCAGGCCGACGCCCGGCGTGGAGTGCCGGGTGCGCGCGATCCACGGGTACACCTTGTAACCGGGGAGCTGCCCGCCCTCGCCGGGCTTCGCGCCCTGCGCCATCTTGATCTGGATGTCCGTGCCGTTGACCAGGTACTCGCTGGTCACGCCGAACCGGCCGGACGCGACCTGCTTGACCGCCGAGCGCCGCTCGGGGTCGTACAGGCGCTCGCGGTCCTCGCCGCCCTCACCGCTGTTGGACCGGCCGCCGAGCCGGTTCATCGCGATGGCCAGCGTCTCGTGCGCCTCGGCGGAGATCGAGCCGTAGGACATGGCGCCGGTGTTGAAGCGCTTGACGATGGCGCTGACCGGCTCGACCTCGTCGATCGGCACCGGCTGGCGGCCCTCGGTCAGCAGCTCGAACAGGCCGCGCAGCGTGCCGCCCTCGCGGGCCAGGCGCTCGACCTCCTCGGTGTACTGGCGGTACACCTCGGTCTTGCGGGTCTTCGTGGCGTGCTGGAGCAGGAACACCGTCTCCGGCGTGAACAGGTGCAGCTCGCCTTCGCGGCGGTAGGAGTACTCGCCGCCGACCTCCAGCCGCCGGTGCGAGCGGTCCGTCGGGTTGTCCGGGAACGCCCGGCGGTGCCGGATCGCGACCTCTTCGGCGAGCACGTCGAGGCCGACGCCGCCGAGCTTGGACACGGTGCCGGTGAAGTACTCGTTGAGCACGTCGTGCGACAGGCCCATGGCCTCGAACACCTGCGCGGCCGTGTACGCGCCGACCGTCGAGATGCCCATCTTGGACATGATCTTCAGGACGCCCTTGACCAGCGCGGACACGTACTGCCGCACGGCCTTGCGCGGCTCGATGCCGGTGATCGCGCCCTGGTTGACCAGGTCCTCGATCGTCTCGAACGCCAGGTACGGGTTGATGGCCGCCGCGCCGTAGCTCAGCAGCGCCGCGATGTGGTGCACCTCGCGGGCGTCGCCGGTCTCGACGACGAGCGCGACCCGCAGGCGCTCCTTGGTGCGCACCAGGTGGTGGTGCACCGCGGAGACCAGCAGCAGCGACGGGATCGGCGCCATCCGGTGGTCGGAGTCGCGGTCGGACAGGACCAGCGTTCGAGCGCCGTTCGCGATGGCCTCCGACGCCTCGCGACGCATCCGCTCGATCGCCGCCGCCAGCGCTTCGCCGCCGCCGTCGACCTCGTAGAGCCCCGACAGGACCGTGCAGGCGAAGCCCGGCAGGTCACCGTCGTCGTTGATGTGGATGAGCTTCGCCAGCTCGTCGTTGTCGATCACCGGGTAGTCGAGCTGGATGTGCCGGCAGGACACCGGTGACGGGTCCAGCAGGTTCTGCTCCGGGCCCATCACGCGCGACACCGACGTGACGATCTCCTCGCGGATCGCGTCCAGCGGCGGGTTCGTGACCTGCGCGAAGTTCTGCACGAAGTAGTCGTAGAGCAGCCGGGAGCGCTTCGACAGCGCCGCGACCGGGGTGTCCGTGCCCATCGAGCCCAGCGGCTCCATGCCGCCGACCGTCATGGGCGCGAGCAGGATCCGCAGCTCCTCCTCGGTGTAGCCGAAGGTGAGCTGGCGGCGCACGACCGACTCGTGGCTCTGCACCACGTGCTCGCGGTCGGCGAGGTCGTCGAGCTGGAGCAGGCCCGCGTGCAGCCACTCGTCGTACGGGTGGTCGTCGGCCAGGCCCGCCTTGATCTCGGCGTCGTCGACGATCCGGCCCGCCTCGGTGTCCACCAGGAACATCCGGCCCGGCTGGAGGCGGCCCTTGGCCACGACCTGGCTCGGCGGCACGTCCAGCACACCGGTCTCGCTGGCCAGCACCACGCGGCCGTCGGCCGTCTGCCACCAGCGCGCGGGGCGCAGGCCGTTGCGGTCCAGGACCGCGCCGACCAGCGTGCCGTCGGTGAACGTGACGCACGCGGGGCCGTCCCACGGCTCCATCAGGCTGGCGTGGAACTGGTAGAACGCCCGCTGCGCGGGGTTCATCGAGGCGTGGTTCTCCCAGGCCTCGGGGATCATCATCATGACCGCGTGCGGCAGCGACCGCCCGCCCAGGTGCAGCAGTTCCAGGACCTCGTCCATCGACGCCGAGTCGGAACCCTCGGGGTCGCAGATCGGGAACAGCCTGGTCAGGTCGCCGGGGATCAGGTCGGACCGCAGCAGCGCCTCACGGGCGCGCATCCGGTTCCGGTTGCCGCGCACGGTGTTGATCTCGCCGTTGTGGGCCACGTACCGGAACGGGTGCGCGAGCGGCCACGACGGGAACGTGTTGGTCGAGAAGCGGCTGTGGACGAGGGCGATGGCCGACGCCAGCCGCTCGTCGTGCAGGTCCGGGAAGAACGCCGGGAGCTGCCCGGTCGTCAGCATCCCCTTGTAGACGAGCGTGCGGGCCGAGAGGGAGGGGAAGTACGTGCCCACGTTCGCCACGGCGGTCTCCCGCTCGACGCGCTTGCGCAGGCAGTACGTGAGGCGGTCCAGCTCCACGCCCCGCTGGCCGTCCTCCGCCGCCACGAACAGCATCGCGAAGTGCGGCACCACCGAGAGTGCGGTCGGACCGACGCCCGCGGCCACCGGGTCAACCGGCACGTCCCGCCAGCCCAGCACGGCCAAGCCCTCTTCGGCGGCCACCCGCTCGGCCAGCGCGACCGCCTTCGCCCGGTCGTCCGGGTCGAGCGGCAGGAACGCGATGCCCGCGGCGTAGCCGTCACCCTCGGGCAGCTCGAAGTCGACCACGGCCCGCAGGAACGCGTCCGGCAACTGGAGCAGGATGCCCGCACCGTCACCACTGGTCGGCTCAGCGCCCGCGGCGCCCCGGTGCTCCAGGTTCGCCAACGCGGTCAACGCGTCGTTCACGATCCCGTGCGAACGCCGACCAGCGATGTCGGCCACCATCGCCACACCGCAAGCGTCACGCTCCGCAGTGGGGTCGTAGAGCCCCTGGGGGGCCGGGATGGCGGAGAAGATCACAGCGCAGACCTCCTTCGTCGTCCTGTGAAGAACGATGTCCTCGTGCTCAGACCTGTCGAACGGTCTCTGGGCACGGGACGACGGTGGCCCGCGTGTTGACGCGACCTTAACAGCCGCGAAACGTGGAATCACCCTCCAATGGGTGGTCATGCTCATGATCGCGTAACGATTCGGGGTTCCGGAACGACAGTGCGCCTACACCTCGAAATCGGTTACAACCGCGAAGCATATCCGAGGGGTGGGGGTGTCGCGCGTTGGTGAGAGGTTGGCTACACGAGGGGACGCAGGGGTTCTTGGGACAAGCGTACTGGTCAGGGTGGGTTTGGTCTGGTTAGTGGGCGGTAACAAGACCACCTGGTCCGGTGGTAGCACAGAGTTACTTGTTCCTGGAGTTCTGACTAGGGCGGCTGGGTGTTGCCTTGACCGAGTGTCTGGGCGGCTGGGAGTTGCCTTTGACCGGGTGGCCGGGGTGGCTGGGTCTTGCTGTGACTGACTGGACCCACAGCGGCGCGGGACGGGAGCACGCAACCCGGGCCCCCCACAGACCTCCCCCGCCGCCCCGATCCGAAGCGCCCTCCTCTTTGATCTTGGTTTGTCAAGGCATCTTTCCCGCCTTGACAAACCAAGATCAAAGATTGAGATAATCGCGCGAGCGGGGTGGTGGGGGGACCACCCCCAACGTAGGCGTGGGTCCGGGGAGTCCCAGCGCAATCGGCTCGGCGGGCGCGAGTACCAGCGTGGGTGGCCGATTTGACTTGGGGGCCCCTCTTTTTGGCGCTAGTCGGGCCAAAACGGCAGGTGGAGAGCTTGCCGCCCGACTGAGTTTAGCGCCAAAAACCCCAAGTAAAATCGGCCACGCTTCTAGGGCCCTGTCCGCCGGTTCCGCAGTGGGCCATCCGTCGGCAGCCGGATCTGCGGTGGGTCACCCGTCGACTGCCGGTCCCGTAGTGGGTCGCCCCTTCCCCTTCCCTTCCTTCCCTCACACGACAGGGCCGCCCTCCTCGGGCGACCCTGTCGTGTGAAAGCGAGTCCCGCCGCCGCGCGGCGTGGGTGGGGTGTGCGCGACAGCGGGACTCGCGGCCGGGTGGTCTAGTGAGCGGTTGCTGGGACGGCCTTGCGGGTTTCGTCGTTGTCCTCGTCGCCGCTCTGCTGGTCGATGAGGTGGTCGACGTCCACGATGGACGGGTTGTCCAGCACCTCTCGCAGGCGGTCTCGGTCTAGTTGTCCCTGCCAGCGGGCGACCACGAGGGTGCCGACGCCGTTGCCGATGACGTTCGTGATGGCGCGGGCCTCGGACATGAAGCGGTCGATGCCGACGATGAGGGCGATGCCGACCGCGGGGATGGCGCTGTTCGCTTCGAAGGCCTGTAGGGAGGCCGCGAGGGTGACCAGGCCTGCGCCTGTGACGCCTGCCGCGCCCTTGCTGGCGAGCAGCATGAAGAGCAGCAGGCCGATCTGGGTGCCGAGGCTGACGTCCGTGCCGGTGGCCTGGGCGATGAACAGGGCGCCCATCGTCAGGTAGATGCACGTGCCGTCGAGGTTGAACGAGTAGCCGGTGGGGATGGTGAGGCCGACCACGGACTTCTCCGCGCCCGCCGCCTCCAACTTGACGAGCATGCGCGGCAAGACGGTTTCGCTGGAGGACGTTCCGAGCACGATCAGCAGCTCGTCCTTGATGTAGCGCAGGAACTTGAGGATGTTGAACCCGGCGTACCAGGCGACGCCGCCGAGCACGACGAAGACGAACAGCACGCAGGTGACGTAGAACGACCCCATGAGCCAGGCGAGCTTGCCGAGGATGCTGCCGCCGAACTTGCCGATCGTGTAGGCGATGCCGCCGAACGCGCCGATCGGGGCCGCGTACATGACGATCTTGATGACGCCGAACATGACCTTGGCGAACGTGTCGAGCGCGGACACGACCTTCTCGCCGCGCTTGCCCATGCCTGCCACGGCGACCGCGACCAGGACGGCGATGACGAGGACCTGGATCAGTTGGCCGTCGGTGAAGGCGCTGACGAAGGACTTCGGCACGAGGCTGAGGACGAAGCCGGTGATGCCGGTGTCGGCGCTGGCCGCGTCCGCGAGGGTCTTCTCCGCGGCGCTGTCCTTGATCGGGATGGTGGCGCCGTGGTGGCCGGGCTGGACGATGTTCACCACGAGGAGGCCGATGGCGAGCGCGACCGTGGTCATGGCGGTGAAGTAGAGGATCGTGCGGAGTGCCAACCCGCCTGCCTTGGCGAGGTTCCCGAGCCCGGCGATACCGACGACGATCGTGCAGAAGATGGTCGGTGCGATGACGACCTTGACGAGCGCCACGAACAGGTCGGCCAGCCACTTCAGCTCACTGGCCTGCGCGGGGAAGGCGTAACCGACGATCACACCGAGGACGATCGAGACCAGCACCCAGAAGTAGAGGTGCCGGTAGAGCGGCTTGCGTACTGCCGCTCCGGGTGGGCTGGCTGCCACGTCTCCTCCATGGGGGGCGGACGGCGGGATGAGTTGGTTCGTGATCCTGGGCACAGGCGCCCCGCGCAACAAGGATTCGCGCGGAAACTTGGGATTCATCTGACGTAACAACTCCGGCACGCGCCGTTCACCTGGACCGCGGCGTACGCTCCCTCCCGTGTCGCCCAGCCGTCGCACCGTGCTGCTGGCCGCCCTCGCGGCCGGTCTGCCGGTCGCCGCCTGCACGTCGACCGACGCCCCGGAACTGGCCGAGCTGGTGCTCGCGACCGGGCCGGCGGGCGCGGTGTTCCGCGAGATAGGGGGTGCGCTGGCCGCCGCGTTGGCCGACCAGCTCCCGAACACGCGGGTGGTCGCCAAGGACACCAGCGCGTCGGTGGAGAACCTCCGGCTGCTGAAGGCGGGCGAGGCCCAGCTCGGTCTGTCCTCTTTGGACTCGGTCGCGAACCTGGACGACCTGGACGGCATCAAGGCCATCGGCAGGCTGTACGACAGCTTCCTGCACCTGGTCGTCCCGGAGGCGTCGCCGATCCGGACGTTCGCCGACCTCGCGGGCCGCCGCGTCTCCCTCGGGCCGGTCGAGTCCGGCACCGAGTTCACCGCCGTGAGGCTCCTCCGGCTGCTGGGCGTGCAGGCGGTCGACGTGCGCATGGCCCACGCCGATTCCGCCAAGGAGCTGGAGAAGGGCACGATCGACGCGTTCATGGCGCTCACCGGCATCCCCACGCCCGCGATAAGCGGTCTGGTGGCCGCGCGGTTCCCGATCCGGCTGGTGCCGCTGGCCCAGGAGGCGCAGGCGCTGACGACCGAGTTCCGCGGCCCCTACGTCCCCGCCACGATCCCGGCCACGACGTACGGCGACGTGCCCGCGAACGACACCGTGTCCGTCCCGAACCTGTTGCTGGCCATCGATTCCCTGTCCGACGACGTGGTGGAGGTGGTGACCCGCACGGTGTTCACCGAGTCCGCGCGCATCGCCGCCGAACACCCCGAGGCGGGCCGGATCAACGTCCGCACCGGCATCGCCACCGGCCAGGTGCCGCTGCACCCCGGTGCCGCCCGCTGGTTCCGCTCGGTCAAGCGCTGACGGAGCCCGCTCCACGCTGATCCCCCGGTCCCGTCCACGGGGATCGCCGGTCGCCGTGAACCCGTTCGGCGAGTTCTGCCGATAGCTGGTGAGACCTCAGTCCGAAAGGCGGCCATGACACCCACCGACGCGGAGCTGATCGCGCGGTCGCGGCACGAACCGGAGCACTTCGCCGCGATCTTCGACCGGCACGCCCCGCACATCCAGCGCTACCTGGCCCGCAGGCTGGGCCGCGAAGCGGCCGACGACTCGGTGGCCGAGACGTTCCTGGTCGCGTTCGACAAGCGCCACCGCTACGACCCGGCGCACGCCGACGCGAGGCCGTGGCTCTACGGCATCGCGACCAGGCTCGTCGGCCAGCACCGGCGTGCCGAGGTCCGCCGCTATCGCCTCCTGGAGGCGGCGGGCCCGGCGCCGGACGTGACCTGCCACGCCGACCGCGTCGCCACCGACGTCACGGCGCAGGCGATGCGCGGCGCGCTGGCGACCGCGCTGGCGGCACTGTCCACACCGGACCGCGACGTGCTGCTCCTGATCGCGTGGGAGCAGCTCACCTACGAGGAGGTCGCCGCGGCGCTGGCGATTCCCGTGGGCACGGTCAGGTCCCGCCTGAACCGGGCCCGCCGCAAGGTGCGCGGAGCCCTGTCCACCACCGAGATCCCCGAGGAGCTGTTCAGCAATGGATGACCTGGCCCTGGTTCGCGACCTCGTCGACGACGCACCGCTGCCCGACCGGAGCGCACTCGCCCCGGCACGGGCCCGTCTCGTCGCGGGCATCACGGCCCCCACACCGGTGCGCCTGGTGCGCCACCGCTCGCGCTTCGCGCTGCTCGGCGGCACCACCATCGGTCTCGCGGCAGCCGTCGCCGCCGCGATCACCCTGGTCCCGCGGAACGAACAGCCACCGGCGACGGGCCCGGACGCCGTCAAGGTGCTCACCCTGGCGGCGCAGCACGTGCTGACCGCACCGCACGTCGTGCCGCGTCCGGACCAGTTCATCTACGCGCGCAGCGAAGGCCGGGAGATCTGGCAGTCGGTGGACGGCACGCGGGACGGCCGGATCGTCAACGGAGGCGGCACCCCGACGACGCTGCCCGGTTGCCGCGACGGCCGCGCACCGGTGGTGAAGGGCGACGAGGTCGTGCCGGGCGTGACCGAGGAGTGCACGCCGGAGCCCGCCTACCGGGCGGACCTGCCGACCACCGCCGACGCGATGCTCCAGTACCTGGACGACAACGCCAGCGGGGAGCCCGGCAGCGTCAACGCCAGGGGCAAGGACGTCCTCTCGCTGATCAACGAGAAGGTGCTGTCGCCGGAGTCCCGCGCGGCCCTGTTCCAGGCCGCCTCCAGGGTCCCCGGCCTGGAGGTCGTGCGCGACGTCCGCGACTCGACCGGCAAACCGGCCATCGGCATCGCCTGGCCGCGACCGCTCGGCGCCTCGCCCTCGGCACCTCCGCCCGGCAAGCCGGTGGGCTCGGGAACCATGATCCTGGTGTTCGACCCGACGACCTACGAGTACCTCGGCAGCCCGACCCGCGCGGCGGGCACGGTGACCGTCGTGGACGAGGTGGGCCAACGCCCCTGACCGTCGGGTCCGCGCGGAACCCGGTGACGTGGCGGGTTCCGCGCGCGGTCAGGCGCGCAGCCGGACCACCGCGTCGACGCCGTGCGGTTCGGCGGCGTCCAGGCGGAACTCGCCGCCCGCCGAGGTGATCAGCTCGGCGCAGATGGACAGGCCCAGGCCGGTGCCCGCGACGTTCTGGTGCTGGGTGGAGCGCCAGAAGCGGCGGACCGCCTCGGTCCGGTCCTCGTCGGACAGGCCGTCACCGTCGTCGACCACGTGCAGGTCGACCCACGGGCCGTCGGGGCGTGCGGAGATCGTCACCGACGTGCCGCCGGAGAGCTTGACCGCGTTGCCGACGAGTTCGTCCAGGACGCTGCCCAGACCGCCGGGTGGCGCCTGCACGGCCAGGCCGGAGGGGACGTCGACGGTGAACGCCAGGTCGGCCCGCTCGGTCAGCGCGCGCCAGGCGGGGACGTGGGTGGCCAGCAGGGCGTCCAGCTCGACCGGTTCGGCGGCCGAAGCGCTGTCCAGGCGGGTCGCGGCCAGTAGCGAGTCGAGGACGCGGCCCATCTCCTCGGCCTCGTCCACGGCGATGCGCTGGGCTTCGAGGCCGTCGCCGGACACGTGCGGCGCGAGGTTGTCGACCGCAAGCCGCAGGCTGGCCAGCGGGTTGCGGAGCTGGTGGGACGCGTCGGACACGAAGTCGCGCTGCCTGCGCAGGGCGCGGCTGACGACGTCGACCATGGTGTTGAACGAGCGGGCCAGCCTGCGCAGCTCCGGTGGGCCGCCGACCTCGTCGGCGCGCGTGTCCAACCGGCCTCCCGCGACGGCGGCGGTGGCCTCGTCCAGGCGGCGCACGGGACGCAGCACCCAGCGCGACATCGGCCACGCGACCAGCACGACACCCATCATCGGGATCAGGCCGACGAGCCCGAGCACACCCCACTGGCGCAGCACGGACCCGCGCAGCCGGTCGGTCGGCGAGACCGTGACGACCGCCGCGACGACCTCGCTGTCGCGGCCGACGGGCTCGACCACGACGAGCTGGGTGTCCTCCCACGGCCACACGGTCTGGTCGGTGTCACCGCGGAACCCGCCGAACGCCGCCGCCAGCCCGTCGTCCAGGGCGGGCTGGGAGAGGTCTATGGGCGGGCCGGAGTTGGCGAGGACCCGGTGGTCGGTGCCGACCAGCGCGACCGAGATGCCGTACAGGTCGTAGTAGCGCTGGAGTTCGTCGTGCAACGCCGTGAGCCGGTTGGACGCGAGCGCGTTCTCCGCGAGCGAGGCGAACCGGCTGGCGTCGCCGAGCCGGTCCAGGTACGTCTGCTGCGTCTCCCCCTGCACCACCGCGAACGCCAGCGGCACGCCCAGCGCCGCCACCAGCGCGACCAGCAGCGGCACGATGAGGACCAGCAGCCGCCGCAGCATCAGGCCTCGGTCACGCGGTAACCGACACCGCGGACGGTCTCGATTCGCACACCGTCACCGAGCTTGCCGCGCAGCGCGGCGATGTGCGTGTCCAACGTCCGTGACGGCGCCTCCCAGTGCGACTGCCACACCTGGTCGACGATCAGGTCCCGGCTGACCACCGCACCCGCTCGGCCGACGAGCAGCGCGAGCAGGTCGAACTCCTTGCGCGTCAACGACATCGGCACGTCACGGCACGTCGCGACACGGGTCGCCGCGTCGAGGACCAGCGGTCCGAACCGCAGCGACCGCTCCGACTCCGACGATGCCCGCGCGGTGCGGGTCCGCCGCAGCACGGCCTCGATGCGGGCGAGCAGCTCGGCCGTGCCGAACGGCTTCACCACGTAGTCGTCCGCGCCGGCTCGCAGGCCTAGGACGCGTTCCCGCTCCTCGCCCCTGGCGGTCACCGTGATCACCGCCGTGCCCTCGCGGCGGCGCAGCTCGCGCAGCACGTCGAGCCCGTCGCCGTCGGGCAGGCCGAGGTCGAGCAGCACCACGTCGGCGGCGGGCGCCTTCAGCGCGGCGGCGGCCGTGCCGACCCGGTGGACCTCGTAGCCCGCGTGCCGCAGAGCGGTGAGCAGCCCGCGGGCCACCCGGTCGTCATCCTCGACGACGAGTATGCGCATGACCGGATGGTAAGCGCGCTACTCCGACTTCTCCGCCGACGGCTTGTCCTCGGAGGGCTTCTCGTCGGACTTCGCGACGGCTTCGGGCTTGGTTTCCGGCACCGTCACGCTCTCCTGGTCGGCCTTGACGGGCTCGGCGGCGTCCTGCTGCTTTTCGGCGACGGTCTCGTCGGCGGTCTCGTCAGCGGCCTCGTCGGACTTGGCGGGCTTGTCGGCGTCGAGCGCCGGGATCAGCGTCAGGTCCTCGCGCGGGCCGCGGCTCTTCGCCAGGACGAACGCGACCACCGCGCCGATGAAGACGAGGACGGACACCCACACGTTGATCCGCTGGCCGAACACCAGGGTCGCCGGGTCGGTCCGCATCAGCTCGATCCAGAACCGGCCCGCCGTGTAGCCCGCGACGTAGAGCGCGAACACCCGGCCGTGCCCGAGCCGGAACCTGCGGTCCGCCCAGACGATGAGGATCGCCACGCCGACGTTCCAGAGCAGCTCGTACAGGAACGTCGGGTGCACGATGTCGATCGGCGTGTGGTCGATCGCCACGCCCGCCAGGTCGTCCTTCAGGCCGGTCGCCGGGTCGACGCGCTCGTAGATCTCCAGGCCCCACGGCAGCGTGGTGGGACCGCCGTAGAGCTCCTGGTTGAAGTAGTTGCCGAGCCTGCCGATGGCCTGCGCCAGCACGATGCCGGGCGCGAGCGCGTCGGCCATCGCGGGCAGCGGGATGCCCCGCCGCTTGCACGCGATCCAGGCGCCGACGGCACCGAGCGCGATGGCGCCCCAGATGCCGAGGCCGCCCTTCCAGATCGCCAGCGCCTCCAGCGGGTTCTTGCCCTCGCCGAAGTACTTCTGGTAGTCCGTCGCCACGTGGTACAAACGGCCGCCGACCAGGCCGAACGGCACCGCGAACACCGCGATGTCCGTCACCGCGCCCGCGGGCCCGCCGCGAGCGACGAACCGCCGCTCACCCCACCAGATCGCCACGATGATGCCCGCGATGATGCAGAGGGCGTAGGCCCGCAGCGGAATCGGGCCGAGCTGCCAGACGCCCTGCGAAGGGCTCGGGATCGTCGCCAGGAACGTGCTGGCCGCGTACGTCGTCACCACGGCGACCACCGTAGCCGGTAGCGCGTCACACCCACGTCAGAGTCCCCATTCGTTATCGCTGTGGTGCCTGCGTCAGGTCGCCCAGCCGGTGGGGTGCTGGTCGCGGACGGTCTTCCACGAGGTGGGGGCGATGCGACCGGCCTTGCGGGTGAAGGCGCGGTCGGCGAGGCGGAAGGGTTCGGAGAGGTCCACGAAGCTGTCGTGGGTCGCCTTCGGGTCCCAGGACCTGGTGGGGATGCGGAGGTGGTCGTGGCGGTCGCTCTTGTCCTGGCTGGTGATGCGGAGGACGTCGACCTTCCTGCGGTGGGTGCGGAGGACCACGCAGGGGCGGACCTTCGCGCCGTCACCGTCGCGGAAGGGGACGTCCGCCCACCAGATGTCACCCGGTTGTGGCCGGGTCAGCCACGAGTCGTCCGGGGGTGAGGACCGGAGCTTCCCCGGCTCGCGGGTCCTGCGGACGAGGAACAGGACGATGAAGGCGACCGCGGCCACGGCCGCGAGGAGGTACCAGGGGGTCATCGGTGTTCCGCTCGTCCGGGGGCTGGTGGGGACCAGTCTGACCGGTGCGCCGGTCAACGGGGTGGTGCCGCGCTCCGCTGGAACTCGGTGTACATCACGTGCAGGCCGACGCGACCCAACCGGGGGTGGTCGAACGCGCCCGGCACGGTGCCGACGACCTCGAACCCGAGCCGCCGGTACAGGTCCACCGCCGCGTGGTTGGTCTCCACCACGGCGTTGAACTGCATCCCCGCGAACCCTCGGCCCCGCGCCCAGTCCAGCACGTACCGGCACAACGCCGTCCCGACACCCCGACCACGGGACTCCCCGGCGACCATGAAGCTCGCGGTCGACACGTGCGACCCGCGACCCGGTCGGTTGGCCTGCGCGTGGGCGGTGCCGACGATCCGGTCGCCCTCGCAGGCGACGACGGTGACACCCGGCGGGCGGACCACCCACACGTCGTGCGCCTGGTCCGCCGTCATGGCCGGGTCGTAGGGGAAGGTCTCCTCGGCCCGGATGACCTCGCGGACAACGGGCCACACCTGGGGCCAGTCGGCTTCGACGAACTCCCGAACGCGCACGACCGGCACGCTACCGCTCAGGACCGTGTGGGCTGGACTGGTTTTGCGCGGGGCTGTGCCGGGGGACGTCATCCGGGCGGTACGGCCACCTCACTCGCGCAGTCCTGGACCGCAGGCCACGTCATCTGCGCGGCACCCGCTGGACCGCGCCCGCGCACCCAGCGCGGTCTGCCCCAGCCACTCGCCGCGGCCGTGGCCGTGGCGAGTGGCGTCGGCGCGGCCGGTCGTCACGGGATTAGCCGCACGTCCGGGTGGGTGGCCCGGTCGAAGATCGTGGTTTGCCTGCCGCGCAGGTGCAGGTCGAAGAACGCGGCGACGTAGGTCCGCTGCGCGGCGAGGCTCCGGTCCGGATCGATGGTGCCGATCATCGCGGTGGCGTCGCGGCCGAGTTGGGGCAGCAGCGCCTGCGCGTCGGTGAAGCTCATGTGCTCGGCGTCGGGGAGGTAGACGTCGCGCCGCCAGCCGGTCGACGCCGACCAGAACGCGCCCCAGTCGTCGCTGTGGGCGTGGTTGTGCGGGAGCCCGCTGCTCAGACCGCCGCCCATCAGCAGGAACGGCCTGCTCACCCCCAGCGTCGCGGCCTGGCCGTAGCGCGGGTCCATGCTGCCGTCGAGGTTGACGCCCGCATCCACCCTCGGGTCGGTCAGCATCGTCTCCGCGGTGGTGAAACCGCCCATCGAGTGACCGACCATGCCGACGCGCGAGAGGTCGAGCAGCGGGTTCGCCGCCAGCTCGTCGAGCACGAACCCGATGTCGCGCACCCGTTCCCGCATCACCTGGGCCGCGTCCGCGCCGGACCTCGGCAGTTCGAGCCGATCGGGGAACCGGACCGGGCTCGCCGGGGTGTGGTCGACGCTCACCACGGCGTACCCGCGGCTCACGAGGTCCTCGACGAGGGTGGTGCCGAGGAACCGCGACTGGCCGCCGCCGGGCGAGTAGAGGATGACCGGCAGACGTGCCGGGTGCTGGGCGCCCTGGTCGCCGGAGCGGTGGTGGTGCTCTTGGCGCGGGAGCGGCGTGGCCCCCGCTCGCGAGTGCGTCGTGGTCGGGGCGAACGTGCCCGCCGGGACGGCGACCTGGCGGTCGTAGAACTCCGCGACCCCGTCCGGGAAGAGGCGGGTGACCCGCCCGTTCGGCAGCGCGGGGTAGGACACCGACACCATCAGCTCACGAGGCGCGCCGGTCCACGGGTCGGTCCGGCCGCCGTCGACGAGGTGCAGTTCGCTGGTCCCCACGGGCAGCGGCCCGCTGGGGCCGGGCAGCCGCAACCCTGGGGTTTCGGCGGCTGCGGTGGTGGTGCCGGTGACCAGCACAGCCGCCACCGCCGTGATCAAGAGTTTCTTCATGCGCCCCAGCGTCGCCGCCCGCGCGGGACGGGACATCAACCCGACGGCACCGGTCGTACTGGACGAAAGTCATAGGAGCCCGGCCTCGTGGGCGACGATCGCGGCCTGCACGCGGTTCGCCACGTCGAGCCGCCGCAGGATCGACGTGACGAACACCTTCACGGTGCCCTCCACGACGTGGAGCCGACGGGCGATCTCGGCGTTGGGCAGCCCTGCCCCCAGCAGCGCGAGCACCTCCCGCTCGCGCGGCGTCAAGCCCTCGACGCGCCCGCGAGCCCGCTCGGCGCGGGCCATCCGATCGCCACCGACCTGCTGGATCACCCGGTGCGCGACCTTCGGCGACAGGAACGCGGCCCCCTCCGCCACCGCCCGGATGCCCGCGAACAACTCCCTCGGATCCCCGGTCTTGAGGAGGAAGCCGCGCGCACCACCCGCTAGCGCCGCGGCGATGTGCGCGTCCGCGGAGAACGTCGTGAGCATCAGCACGCCCGCCTCCGGCACGGTCCTGGTCAGCTCGGCAGCGGCGGCGAGCCCGTCGAGCACCGGCATGGCGATGTCCAGCAGGACCACGTCCGGCCGGTGCGCGAGAGCCAACTCGACGGCCGTCCGCCCGTTGTCCGCCTCCGCCACGACCTCGATCTCCGCGTCGGCCGCGAGCACCGCCCTGATACCGGCGCGCACCAGCGGTTCGTCATCGGCCAGGAGCACCCGGATCACCGACGGCTCCTCGGGACGGTCTCCTTGAGCACGAGCCGGTCGTCGGCGAAGCAGAGCCGGTAGAACAGCCGGTCGTCGGTCTGCACGGTGGCCCAGTAGTGCGCGCACCCCGCCCCGCCCGGCGGCGCGGGCAGCGCGCGTTCGGGATCACCCAGGATCTGGAAGCGGGGCAGCACAGCCACGACGTCCTCCCGTTGCTGTCCTATGTGGAGGCTCTGGTAGCTGCCGTCGTCGAGGCGGTTGGCGGAGCCGACGAACGCGTACAACGCCAACCCCACCACGACGACGACACCGGCGGCGAGCAACGGCACCCGCACCAGCCGCCACACCCGAGGCCGTTCCCGATCACGGCGCTCGGCGACGTCGTGCGACACCAAGGCGCTAAGCACGAACCGCCCGTCCCGCACACCTGCGTCCAGCTCGCCGACCTCGTCACGCAACGCCGCCAGCCCACTCCCGTTGCCGCTGCGGACTTTCCCGTCGACGAGCCCGTTCTCGACAACGACCGTGGTGCGCCCGGCGCCGTTCGTGATCCGCACGACGACAGCCTCACCGGCCGCGTGCCGCGCGGCGTTGGTGAGCCCTTCCCGCACGACCCGGTGCACGACCGCGGCGACCGACACCACCGCGGGCGCGGGCATGTCCAACTCGACGACCTGCCCGGCCGCGGTGGCCCGACCGACGAGCGCCACGACGTCGGTGTCCTCCGGCGCCCCGAGCACACCCACGATCCGATGCAACCGCTCGGTCGCGGCAGCGACACCGGCACGCACCTCACCAGCCTGCGCCCGAACCCGCTCGTCAAGTCCCGGCGCCACTTCGAGCGCCGCGGCGTGCAGCGCGACCAGCCCCAACTCGAACCCCAGCGAGTCGTGCATCTCGCGAGCGATCCGGTCACGTTCCACCAACGCCGCGCGAGCGACCCCCGCCGCGTGCAGTTCGAGCCGCTGCCTGCGGTAGCGGCCCGCGAGCCACGGCACCCCGACGACGACCGCCAGGATGAGGACAAGCACGAACCAGTCGTAAAGCCCGAAGAGCACACCAAACCCACCGCGCTCCCGGACGTCCACCGCCATGCCAACCGGCAACCCGGCGAGCACCACACCCGCCACCGCCATGCCGACCAACCGCGCCTCGCCAGGGCCGCGTCCGGTCAGGTACCCGAACACCGCCGCGGCCAGGAACGGCCAGAGCCGGACCGGACTGGTCGCCACCGGCGAAAGCACCAGTGCCGGGATCGCGGCGGCGGCCGTCGCGAGTGCCAGCACCGGGAGCGGGAACCGGTCGAACACCACTACCGCCGCGCCCACCAGCGCCAGGCTGAGCAGCAGTTCGACTGGGCGGTGGGCCAGTTCCGCGGCGGCGGGGACGGCGATGAGCAGCCACGGTAGGGCTCTCCCCCGCCATCGGCTCACCGGCACTCCGCGACACGTTCGACAAGACCAACGACACCCGACCCTACCGCCGCGAACGGTGGGCACCTCCGATCAGGTGGGCGGCGGGGTGAGGGTGGGGATGGGGAGGGGGATGGGGGAAGTTGATCTTGGGTGGGTGGGTGGGTGGGCGGCGGTGGGGGTGTGGGTGTGGGGTTTCGGCTTCCGGCGTTCGGGAGGTCGGGCTGGGAGGGCGGGTGGGTAGATCGGGCTGGAAGGGCGAGCGAAGGCAAGTCGGGAGGGCGGGAGGGCGGGAGGGCGGGCAGGGAGGGCTGGATGAGGTGGCGGTGTGAGGTGTGAGGGGCGAGGGGCGAGGGGCGAGGGGCGAGGGGCGAGGGAAGTGGCTCTTGCGCGGGCAGGCAGTGGTGGGGGCGCGGGGTTTCGACTTCCGGCGCTCGCGAGGCCGGGTCGGGAGGACAGGGGGATAGCGGTGTGGGGAGGTCGGGCGGAGAGGGCGAGCCGGAAGGGCAGGCGGGAAGGGCGAGCGGGGTGGTGTGTGGGGGCGAGGAAAGTGGATCTTGGGTGGGCTGGGAGGGGTGGGGGTGTGAGGTTTCGGCTTTTGGCGCTCGCGAGGTCGGGTTGGGAGGGGGTGGCTGGCGAGCACGAAAGCCGCGTTGTGCGGGTGCTGGCCGGTTGCGGCTCCTTGCGTGGGTTGGCGATCGTGCCCTGGAAGTAGGGAAGGCACGAGAAGTGGAACTTGGGTAGGTGGGGTGGTGCTGTGGGTGTGTGGGGCTCGAATTCCGGCGCTCGCGAGGTCAGGTTGGGCGGGCTCGGACGCTAGGGCGTGGCGAGTGTCGGCCGGTTGTGACTCCTTGGCGTGGGTTGGGGATCGTGGCTTGGCGGCAGGGATCGGAGGCCGGCTCGCGTCGTTGGCGGGGAGCGGTGGGCTGGGTTGGGCGGTGGTCGAGTTGGGTGCTGGCCACTGGTGGGATGGGGGACGGTGGTGGGGTGGGGCTGGGTGGTTGGGTTAGTTGAGGGGCAGGTGGGGGAGGGTGTAGTTCGGGCCTGCGTAGGTGCCGCCCTGGACGCCGTTGAAGTCGCCTGCGACGCCGTACGTTTCCGCGTTGTCGACCGGTGTGTAGCCGAGTGCGGTTGAGAGGGCCCAGAAGCGGTTGGTGTTGGCCGATACCGCGTACGCCGTTTCGAAGTGCAGGTTCGGGGTGGTCAGGGCGGCGTTGACGAAGCCGGTGCAGTCGCGTGGGCTGAGCCAGGTGGCGCGGTGGCGGGGTTCTGAGGGTGCCGCCTCGAAGCTGCCGATGCGCAGGCAGACGACTGAGACGCCGAACTTGTCGGCGTACAGCCTGGCCAGGGCTTCCATCGCCACCTTGCTGACGCCGTACAGGCCGTCCGGGCGTGGGATGTCGGTTGGGGAGACCACCTGCGTCGTGGGGTAGAAGCCGGTCAGCCTGTTGCTGCTCGCCAGCACCACGCGGCGCAGGCCGTGAACGCGGGCGGCCTCCAGTACGTGGTGGGTGCCCAGGACGTTGCTGGTCAGCAGGTCCGGGAGCGGAGCCTCGTCCGGGATGCCACCCAGGTGGACCACGGCGTCCGCGCCCTCCAGTGCCGCGAGCACCGCGGACTGGTCGCGCACGTCCAGGACCAGCGACTCCTCAGCTCCCCCAAGGTCGGCGACCTCCACCAGGTCGGCCAGCACGACCCGGCTCGCCACGCCACGCAGCCCAGCTCGGACCGCACGGGCTACCTGACCTGCGGCGCCCGTCACCACGACGGTTCCCAATTCGGAGTTCATGGCCGGAACCCTGCCGGCCGCGCAGCAGCAGGACGACGACGGGGACCAAGAGCAGCAGGAGCAGCGGTGTGGTGTTCATGGGTCCACTGTCCGCAGGGGGTCCGACAATTTCGGGCCTTTTTTCGGGCTGCTCGTGGTTGTTCACCCGATCGGGGTTCGGACAGCGGAGAACGCCGCCCCCGCACAACCCTGGGACGGCGTTCTCGGCTGGTCAGGCAGGTGCTACCGCGCTCCGAACGCCGGTGGCGAGGTCCTCGGTCAGCGCGCGGACCGCCGCGGGGCTGTCCGCCGCGGCCGTCACGAAGGCCGAGCCGACGATCACGCCGTCGGCGAACGCGGCCAGTTCCGCCGCCTGGGCGCCCGAACGGACGCCGAGGCCGACGCCCACCGGCATGTCGGTGTGCTCGCGCACCCGCTTGACCAGCTCGGGCGCGAGGTTGGAGACGACGTCGCGGGCTCCGGTGACACCCATGACCGACGTGGCGTAGAGGAAACCGCGCGAGGACTTCGAGGTCAGGTCGATGCGCTCCTCGGTGGAGGACGGCGCGACCAGGAAGATGCGGTCCAGGTCGTGCTCGTCCGAGGCGGCGATCCAGTCCGCGGCCTCGTCCGGCACCAGGTCGGGCGTGATCAGGCCCAGACCGCCGGCCGCCGCGAGGTCGCGGGCGAACCTCTCAACGCCGTACCGGAGGACCGGGTTCCAGTAGGTCATCACGACGGCTTTGCCACCCGCGGCGGCCACGGACTCGACCACACCGAACAGGTCGCGCACCCGGAACCCGGCGCGCAGCGCCTGTTCCGCCGCCACCTGGATGGTCGGGCCGTCCATCACCGGGTCGGAGAACGGGAGGCCGACCTCCACGAGGTCGCAGCCGGAGTCGACCATGGTGCGGAGGGTGTCCTTCGAGCCCTCCACGGTCGGGTACCCGGCGGGCAGGTAGCCGATCAGGGCCGCACGCCCCTCCGCGCGGCACCGGTCGAAGACCGGATCCAGCCTGCTCATCGCGTTTCCCCCTCGACGCCCAAGCCGAACCACTTCACGGCGGTGTCCATGTCCTTGTCGCCGCGGCCGGACAGGTTCACCAGGATCACGGCGTCCTCGCCCAGTTCGCGACCGATCTGCATCGCGCCCGCGAGGGCGTGCGACGACTCGATGGCCGGGATGATGCCCTCGGTGCGCGAGAGCAGGGCGAACGCCTCCATCGCCTCGGCGTCGGTCACGGGCCGGTACTCGGCGCGGCCGATGTCCTTGAGGTGGGAGTGCTCGGGGCCAACGCCGGGGTAGTCCAGGCCTGCCGAGATCGAGTGGGCCTCGGTGATCTGGCCGTCCTCGTCCTGCATCACGTACGACATGGCGCCGTGCAGCGAGCCGGGCAGGCCCTTGGTGAGCGTGGCGCCGTGCCGGTCGGTGTCGATGCCGTCGCCGCCGGGCTCCAGGCCGACCAGCCGGACGGCCGGGTCGTCGATGAAGCCGTGGAAGATGCCGATGGCGTTCGAGCCGCCGCCGACGCACGCCGCGACGACGTCGGGCAGGCGGCCGATCTGCTCCAGGATCTGGATGCGCGCCTCGATGCCGATGACGCGGTGGAAGTCGCGCACCAGCAGCGGGAACGGGTGCGGGCCCGCGGCGGTGCCGAGCAGGTAGTGCGTGTCGTCGACGTTGGCGACCCAGTCGCGCAGCGCCTCGTTGATCGCGTCCTTCAACGTGCGCGAACCGGTCTTGACCGGGATGACCTCGGCACCGAGCAGGCGCATCCTGGCGACGTTCAACGCCTGCCGCTCGGTGTCGACCTCGCCCATGTAGACGACGCAGTCGAGGTCCATCAGCGCGCACGCGGTCGCGGTCGCGACGCCGTGCTGGCCGGCGCCGGTCTCCGCGATCACCCGCTTCTTGCCCATGCGCTTGGTGAGCAGCGCCTGGCCCAGCACGTTGTTGATCTTGTGCGAACCGGTGTGGTTCAGGTCCTCCCGCTTGAGGAAGACCCGCGCCCCGCCCGCGTGCCGCGAGAACTTCTTGGCCTCGGTCAGCAGCGACGGGCGGTTCGCGTAGTCCTTGAGCAGCCGGGCGAACTCGGCGAGGAACTCCGGGTCGACGCGCGCCTTCTCGTAGAAGACGGACAGCTCGTCGACCGCCGCGATGAGCGCCTCCGGCATGTACCGACCGCCCCAGGGGCCGAAGTGCCCCCGCTCGTCCGGGTCGTGCGGTGTGGGTGCGAACTGGCCGCTCCCCACGGTGCCGGTTGGCGACATGCGCTCCTCCAGAGTGCTCAGCGGCTTGGTCGCGGGCAGGCGGGGTGCGACCCCGCCGTCACGAGCTTGTTCACGGCGACCTTCGGGTCCGGGGCGGTGACCAGGCCTTCGCCCACCAGCACCGCGTCGGCCCCGTGGCCCGCGTACGACATGAGGTCACCAGGACCGCGAACGCCGGACTCGGCGATCTTGATCGTCTCGAACGGGAGCCCCGGCGCGATGCGCCCGAACGTGTCCCGGTCGACCTCGAGGGTGTGCAGGTTGCGCGCGTTGACGCCGATCACGCTCGCGCCCGCCTCCAGCGCGCGGTCGGCCTCCTCGGCCGTGTGCACCTCGACGAGCGCGGTCATGCCCAGCGACTCGACCCGGTCCAGCAGCGCGATCAGCGCGTTCTGCTCCAACGCCGCCACGATCAGCAGCACCAGGTCCGCGCCGTGCAGGCGCGCCTCGTGCACCTGGTACGGGCTGACGATGAAGTCCTTGCGCAGCAACGGGATCTTCACCGCCGCGCGGACCGCGTCGAAGTCCGCGAGCGACCCGCCGAAGCGACGGCCCTCGGTCAGCACGCTGATCACGCTCGCGCCACCGGCCTCGTACGCCACGGCCAGGTCCGCCGGCTCCGGAATCGCGGCCAGGTCGCCCTTGGACGGGCTGCGGCGCTTCACCTCGGCGATGACGCCGACGGCCGGGGCCCGCAGGATCGACATCACGTCCTGGGGCGGCGCGACCTTCGTGGTGCGCGCGCGCAGCTCGGGAAACGGAAGAGCGGCCTCGCGGACGGCGAGGTCCTCACGAACGCCTTCGATGATCGATTCGAGAACGGTCACCCGGACACCTCGCACTTGCTCGCCGGCCCGGTATTCGGTGCCTCACTGCCAACTACCTCGGTCGCAAGTTCGCACACGTCACGATCCCCTTCCCGCCGCATGGATGCTAACCCCGCCGGACAACCCGACCGGCCACCGGGGTGGCGCGATCGGGGCAGCTCGGCAAGGCACCTACGGGTACGACGTGCGCGAACGTGCGGTGCAGGCGTGTCAGCACCTCGTCAGTCACGGGTCAGCCCCGATCGGTCGGGTCGTCGCCGCGTTCCAGCGCGCGCCACAGGTCCTTGTCGGGGTCCGAGGCCCCCTTCGCCGCGGCGGGCGTCTGGTAGCTGCCGCCCAGGCGCGGCATGGCCTGCCCGCGCACCAGCAGCACCACGCCCGCGCCGACCACGAGCAGCGCCCCGAGCACCGCCAAGGCCTTCGGCGGCACGGTCCCCGGCGCCGCGACCACGACCCACGCCGCACCAAGGCCCACGGCCAGCACGACGCCGCCCAGCACCCGCCGCACCCAGCCCGACAGGGCCACCACGGCGGCCACGGCGGTCGCGCTGAGCACGGCCAGCGGCACCAGCCCCGGCGCGACGTCCGCGCCCGACCTGGCGGCCGTGGTGGCCGCCGCACCCGGCCGTTCCACGGCCTCCGTGACCCACGTCAGCCCCGACGCGCCCCACAGCGCGAGCGCTCCCAGCAGCAGCAGGAGCACCACGATCCACAGTGGACGCTTAAACACTCGTCGGGCTCGCAGCCGGCCTCATCGTCTGCGCGGTGGCGATGGCGGACAGGACGGCCCCGGCCTTGTTCAGGCACTCGTTGTCCTCGGAGACCGGGTCGGAGTCGGCCACGATCCCACCTCCCGCCTGCACGTACGCCACGCCGTCGCGCACCAGCGCCGTCCGGATGGCGATGGCAGTGTCCGCGTCGCCCGCGAAGTCCAGGTAGCCGACGACGCCGCCGTAGAGGCCGCGCCGGGTCGGTTCCAGCTCCTCGATCAGCTCCATCGCACGGGGCTTCGGCGCGCCGGACAGGGTGCCCGCCGGGAAGCAGGCCGCGACCGCGTCGTACGCCGTCTTCCCCTCCGCCAGTTCACCCGTCACGGTGGACACGATGTGCATGACGTGGCTGTACTTCTCGACCTTGAAGAACTCCAGGACCGTCACGGAACCGGGCTTGCAGACGCGGCCCAGGTCGTTGCGGCCCAGGTCGACGAGCATGAGGTGCTCGGCGCGCTCCTTCTCGTCGGAGAGGAGGTCCTTCTGCAAGAGGGCGTCCTCCTCCTCGTCGACACCCCTCCAGCGGGTGCCCGCGATCGGGTGGGTCGTCGCCTTGCCGTCGCGGACCGTCACCAGCGACTCGGGGCTGCACCCGACGATGTCGAAGCCCTCCAGTCGCAGCAGGTACATGTACGGGCTGGGGTTGGACGTGCGCAGCACGCGGTAGATGTCCAGCGGGTCGGCGTCCGTGCGCATCTCGAACCGCTGCGACAGCACGACCTGGAACGCCTCGCCCGCGCGGATCGCGGCCTTGGCCTTCTCGATGACCTCGTGGTGCTCCTGCGGCGTGCGCCGACGGGTGAACTCCGGCCGCTGACGGGTGAACACGGCGGCCGTCGGCGGCGCCGGGTTTTGCAGGTCCAGCGTCATCTGCTCGAGCCGCGCCACGGCGTCGTCGTACGCGGCGTCGATGTTGTCCGGCGAGTCGTCCCAGTTCAGGGCGTTCGCGATGAGCGTGACGGTGCCCTCGTGGTGGTCGAGCGCGGCCAGGTCGGTGGCCAGCAGCATCACCAGTTCGGGGACCTTCAGGTCGTCCTCGGCCAGCGTCGGCAGCTTCTCCAGCCTGCGCACGGCGTCGTAGCCGATGTAGCCGACCAGGCCGCCGGTGAGCGGCGGCATGCCGGGCATGCGGTCGGTGCGCAGCACCTCGATGGTCTCGCGCAGCGCCTGGAGCGGGTCGCCACCCTCGGGCAGGCCGACCGGGCGCGTGCCCGTCCAGTACGCCTCGCCGCCGGTGGCCGTGAGCGCGGCCGAGGAGCGCGCGCCGACGAACGACCAGCGCGCCCACGACCGGCCGTTCTCGGCGGATTCCAGCAGGAACGTGCCCGGCCGGTCGTCCGCGAGCTTGCGGTAGAGCCCGACGGGCGTCTCCGCGTCGGCTAGGAGCCGTCGGATGA
The DNA here is from genome assembly GCF_025061645.1 of Umezawaea endophytica. Taxonomy (GTDB): domain Bacteria; phylum Actinomycetota; class Actinomycetes; order Mycobacteriales; family Pseudonocardiaceae; genus Umezawaea; species Umezawaea endophytica. Next base: position 248,383 of record NZ_JANYMP010000006.1, read on the forward strand.
CCGGGATGACCCGGCGATCGGCGGCGAGCTCGCGGAATTCCTCACGGGTGGGGCTGATGTCGCCCAGACCCGAGCCTGCACCGGCTCCGATGACGCTGACCATCCGGCCATTCTGCCGTGCAGACCTATACGCGACCTCTTCAGGGCTTCGGGCGGGCACAGATTTCATCACTTGTTGAAAATTAGCCCGATCGGCGGGATGATGGGGACGTGACCACAGCGAGCGACCAGACCGAGCCGAAGCGCCGAGGGCGACGAGCGGGCGGGGAGGACACCAAGGCCGTGCTGCTCGACGCGGCGCGCGAGGTGTTCATCGCCCGCGGGTACGAGGGTGCCACCGTGCGGTCCATCGCCGCGAAGGCGGGGGTCGACGCCGCGATGGTCAACCACTGGTTCGGCAGCAAGGAGAACCTGTTCGCGCAGGCCGTCCTCAAGCTCCCGTTCGACCCGACCGTCCTGGTCGCGCGCCTGCTCGACGGCCCGCCCGAGCAGACCGGCGACCGGATCGCGCGCAACTTCACCACCATCTGGGACGCCACCGGCGGAGGGCCGTTCGCCGCGATCGTGCGCAGCGTGACCAGCCACGACGGCGTGGCGAACGTGCTGCGGGAGTTCTTCCTGACCAGCGTGTTCGCCAAGATCACCGAGGGGCTCGACGTCGACCGGGTCGAACTGCGGGCCTCGCTGTGCGCGTCCCAGGTCATCGGCATGGGCATGGTCAGGTACGTGGTCAAGTTCGAGCCGCTCGCCTCGGCCGACGTCGACACCGTCGTCGCGGCCGTCGGGCCGAACCTCCAGAGGTACCTGACCGGGGACATCGGCTAGTCCTTCAGCAGCACGTCCGCGTCGAAGCAGGTGCGGTCGCCGGTGTGGCAGGCCGCGCCGGTCTGGTCGACCACGAGCAGCAGCGCGTCGCCGTCGCAGTCCAGGCGGACCTCGTGCACGTACTGCGTGTGCCCGGACGTGTCGCCCTTGCGCCACCGCTGCTGCCTGCTGCGGGAGAAGTACACCGCCTGCCGGGTCGTCAGCGTCTCGTGCAGCGCGGCGTCGTCCATCCACGCCACCATCAGCACCTCGCCCGTGCCGCGCTGCTGCGCGACGGCGCAGACCAGCCCGTCGGCGGTGCGCTTCAGCCTGGACGCGATGGCGGGGTCGAGCTGGGTCACCGAAGTCCTCCGCGTTTGAGGTAGGTCAGCGCGGGCGCGGTGTTGAGCAGCACCACGCCGTAGATGTGCGCGGCCGACAGGACGCCGGTGATCGCCCGCGCCCAGAGCGGACCCTCGTTGAGCGTGGCGAGCAGGTGCAGCAGCCCGAGCAGCAGGAACAGGATGATCGCGGTGATCCGCGCGGGCCGGAAGCCGATCACCAGGCCACCGGCGACGACGAGTTCGAGCACGGCCACGATCAGCGGGAACCGCACCCACCCGGCGTCCCCGTCGACCTGCCACTTGACGACGCCGACCAGCAGGAACAGCAGTGCGCCGCCGCCCGCCACGAGTGACGCGATGAGCACCTCGGGTGGCACGGCCGACCGCCCGGTCGAGTTCCGCATCACCGGACCTCGACCCCCGCCGCGCGCAGGCCGTCCTTGACCTCGGAGATCCGCAACTGCCCGAAGTGGAACACGCTCGCCGCGAGCACCGCGTCCGCTCCCGCCTCGACAGCGGGCGGGAAGTGGTCAACCGCGCCCGCGCCGCCGCTCGCGATCAGCGGCACGTCCACGACCCCGCGGACCAGCCGCAGCAGCTCCAGGTCGAAGCCGACCTTCGTGCCGTCGGCGTCCATGGAGTTCAGCAGGATCTCGCCGACCCCCAGCTCCTGACCGCGGGCGGCCCACTCGACGGCGTCGATCCCGGTGCCCTTGCGGCCGCCGTGGGTGGTGACCTCGAACCCGGACGGGGTGGGCTCCTCCCCCTCCGGCACGCGGCGCGCGTCGACGGACAGCACGATGCACTGCGCCCCGAACCGCTGCGACAGCTCGCCCAGCAGCTCCGGCCGCACGATCGCCGCCGTGTTGACGCCGACCTTGTCCGCGCCCGCGCGCAACAGCTTGTCCACGTCCTCCGGGCTGCGCACGCCGCCGCCGACGGTGAGCGGGATGAAGACCTGCTCGGCGGTGCGGCGCACGACGTCGAACGTCGTCTCCCGGTCCGAAGAGGACGCCGTCACGTCCAGGAAGGTCAACTCGTCCGCGCCTTCGGCGTCGTACGCGCGGGCCAGCTCCACGGGGTCGCCCGCGTCGACCAGGTTGGTGAAGTTGACGCCCTTCACCACCCGGCCGCGGTCGACGTCAAGGCAGGGGATCACACGCACCGCGACGGACATGCCGACCAGCCTACGGTCCGGTGGGCGGCGGGCAGGCGAGGGCGTCTCCGGATCCGGTCGAAATCGCTTCACCCGATCGAGTAACCTCCCTCCCGGTGTCGGGGGACACGAGAAGCTCTTTTCCTTGGGGGATAACACATGAAGCAGCGCATCGCCCTGTTCAGCGTGCTCGCCGGAGCCGTGCTGGCCGTCTCGGCCTGCTCGTCGACGCCGGCCGCGAACACCACCACGACGGGGTCCGCGACCTCCGCGTCACCCGCGGCCTCCGCGAAGAACTCCGACCCGATCGCGTGGACCGGCGCGTTCTGCGAAGGCGTCTCACCGACCCTGGAGGGCCTGGTCGAGGTGCTCAAGGTCGCGTTCCAGGCAGTCCCGGACCCCGCGGCGCAGAAGGACGCGCTGATGAAGTTCGCGACCACCTCGGGCGACAGCATGACCGCCACGGCCAAGAAGCTCGGCGAACTCGGCCCGCCCAGCGCGGAGGCCAAGGCCCTGCACGACGAACTGGTCAAGTTCTTCACGGACAACGGCAAGACCCTCGCCAAGACCAAGGAGGACCTGGCCAAGCTCGACCCGGCCGCACCCGACTTCACCGACCAGGTCGGGAAGCTCGGCGACGGCGCCGACCAGACCGCGCTCCAGGCGCAGATCAAGAAGCTCTCGGAGGACCCCGCCCTGAAGGACGCCTTCACCAAGGCGCCCCAGTGCGTGGAGATGTCGACGAAGATGAAGGAACTGGGCACCGACCTGCTCGGGAAGTGACACGACGTCCGAGGGGCCCGTCGAGTCGTCTCGACGGGCCCCTCGGCGTTTTCCGGCCACGATTCCCCTCTCCCCCACAGGCGGCCGAACAGAGCAATCGCCGTGCGTGAGAACGGTCCGGAGCGCTGTCCGGACACTAGGGTCGGCCGCATGATCGGTGAACTCGGTGAGGGCAAGTACCTGTTGTTGACGACGTTCCGCAAGGACGGTCGTGCGGTCGCCACTCCGGTGTGGGTGGTGCGGGAGGGCGATGGGGTGGCGGCGTGGTCGGCTACCGACAGCGGGAAGGTGAAGCGGATTCGGCGGGATGGGCGGGTGTTGGTCGGGCCGTGTGACATCAAGGGGAAGCCGACCGGGGAGTCGGTGGAGGCTCGTGCGGCGCTGATGGACCAGGCCGAGACCGAGCGGGTGCGGGGGTTGATCCGCAAGAAGTACGGCGTCACCGGGAAGTTGACGGTCTGGGGAAGTCTGCTCAGGCGTGGCAAGTCGGGGTCGGTGGGAATCTCGATCACGTCGTCAACCTGAGATTGACGACGAGTCGGCCGTCAACGTAAAGTTGACGAATGCTCATCGCTCCGGTTCAGCTCACGGACCTCATCGTCACCGTCGCGGCGGAGCACACGGCCGTGCTCGACCGGTTGGCGGCCGCGGTGCTGCTCAGCAGGCAGCTCAACGAGCTCGGCGATCACCTGATCGGGCACTTCGTGGACGAGGCGCGGCGGTCGGGGGCCTCGTGGACGGACATCGGCGAGAGCCTGGGTGTGAGCAAGCAGGCGGCGCAGAAGCGGTTCGTGCCGAGGGAGTCGCCGGACGTCGAGGCGCTGTCGAAGCCGTCGTTCGACCGGTACACGGACCGCGCGCGGCGGGTCGTGCGGCTGGCCCGCCACCACGCCCGGTTCAGCGAGACCATCGGGACCGAGCACCTGCTGCTCGGGCTGCTCGACGAGTCGCACGGGCTGGGCGCCAAGACCATCCACTACCTGGAAGCCTCCGAGGGCACCACGCGGATGACGCTGCTGCTGAAGCTGGACAAGGTCAGCAGGCAACCGCCGGAGCAGCAGCCGTTCACCACGCACTGCAAGAAGGCGCTGGAACTGGCGGTGCGGGAGGCGCTACGGCTCGGGCACAACTTCGTCGGGACCGAACACCTGCTGCTCGGCCTGCTGGCCGAGAGCGCGGGGACGGCCGCCGAGGTGCTGGCGGGCACCGGCGTCGAGCGCCAGGCGGCCGAGGTCCACATCGTCGGGGAGATCAACGCGGCCATCAGCCGCGCGCAGCACCGGACGCCTGCGGGAGCCTGAGCAGTCGGTCATCCCGCACCAGCTCCCCGACGGTCGGTCGCCGGGAAACCGTGGCGGAGTGGCAGGAGTGCTGCGGCAGTGGGAAAAGGCATGCCCACACCGTGGCGAGGACGCCGTTCACCGGGCAACATCCCGTGGGATGGTCGAGGACCATCCCACGGGATGACAACTACCGATCGGTCTAGAGCTCGGCGGACGCCCGCACCGCGGCGAGGGCTTCCGGCAGCGTGAACTTGCCCGCGTACAAGGCCTTGCCGATGATCGTGCCCTCGACGCCGTCGCGGGACAGCGACGCGAGCGCGACCAGGTCGTCCACACTGGACACCCCGCCGGAGGCGATGACCGGCGCGTCGGTGCGCGCACAGACGTCGCGCAGCAGCTCGATGTTCGGGCCCTGGAGCATGCCGTCGCGGCCGACGTCGGTCACGACATAGCGGGCGCAGCCGTCGCGGTCCAGCCGCTCCAGCACCTCCCACAGGTCGCCGCCGTCGGTGGTCCAGCCGCGGCCGGACACGCGGTGGCCGTGCTCGGTGATGCGCAGGTCCAAGCCGACGGCGATCTTCTCGCCGTGCTCGGCCACGACCTTCGCGCACCAGTCCGGGTTCTCGATCGCGGCGGTGCCCAGGTTGACCCTGGCGCAGCCGGTCGACAGCGCGGCGGCGAGCGACTCGTCGTCGCGGATGCCGCCCGACAACTCGACGTTGACGTCGAGCTCGCCGACGACCCTGGCCAGCAGCTCGCGGTTGCTGCCGCGACCGAAGGCGGCGTCGAGGTCGACCAGATGCACCCACTCCGCGCCGTCGCGCTGCCACGCGAGGGCGGCGTCGAGCGGTTCGCCGTAGTTGGTCTCGGTGCCGGCTTCGCCCTGGACGAGCCGAACGGCACGGCCGTCCACCACGTCAACGGCCGGGAGCAGCGTGAATGTCACGTCATTCAGCCTAGTTGAAGGTGCTCAGCCAGTTCTCCAGCAGGTGCGCGCCCGCGTCGCCGGACTTCTCCGGGTGGAACTGGGTCGCCCACAGCGCGCCGTTCTCCACCGCCGCCACGAAGTCCGTGCCGTGCTCGGCCCACGTGACCAGCGGCGGGCGGATCACGTCCGACGGCTCCAGCTCCCACTTGCGCACGCCGTACGAGTGCACGAAGTAGTACCGGGTGTCGGCGGGCAGGCCCGCGAAGAGCTGCGTGCCTTCGACCGGGCGGACCGTGTTCCACCCCATGTGCGGCACGATCGGCGCGTCCAGCCGCTCGACCGTGCCCGGCCACTCGCCGCAGCCCTCGGTGAGGACGGCGTGCTCGATGCCGCGGTCGAACAGGATCTGCATGCCGACGCACACGCCGAGCACCGGACGGCCGCCCGCGAGGCGCTCGCCGATCATCCGGCCGCCGCGGATGGCGTTGAGCTGCTCCATGCACGCCGCGTACGCGCCGACGCCCGGCACCAGCAGGCCGTCGGCTTCGCGCACGGCTGTGCGGTCGGCGGTCACCTCCACGTCGGCGCCGACGCGCTGGAGGGCGCGCTCGACCGAGCGGAGGTTGCCGGATCCGTAGTCCAATACGACGACTCGTGCCACGTGCCCAGGTTAGGTCAGCGGCTGTTCGGGCGGCGCCGCGCCCTGCGTGACCGGCACGACGGGCAGCAGCGTGTTGATCGGCAGGTCGGCCAGGCCGGTGCGCGCCGAGGGCAGCCCGGCCACGTGGGTGTCCGCGCGGCCCTCGTCGACCAGGCCCACGACCTGGGTCACGTCGGCCGTCAGGTCGGCCTCGCCGCGTTCCCGGCCCTTGAGCAGCCACCACGTGATCGGCCCGGTGAGCCTCATCGCCGCGAGCAGGGAGCCGCGGTAGGTGGTGCGCGCGCCGTCCGACCCGACCCGCGCGGCGCCCGCCCACCGCAGCACCAGCGCCGTGCCGCCGATCTCGCGACACCGCTCGGCCAGCCTCATCGCCGCCGCGAAACCGCCCTGCCGCGCGGGCAGCAGCACCGTTCCGGAGGTCACCGGCACCAGCGCGGCCGGGCCCGAACCCTCCCGGTGCAGGGCTCGTTGCAGTTCCGCCGTGGGTGCTGCGGTCCAGATCAGGGTTCTCGGCACTCTCACAGGACTAGATCATGCCTGACCCCCGTGGCCGAACATCCGCCGCACGGCCGCCGCCACGCCCAGCGCGTCGAGGTCGTGGGCGGCGTCGTGGTCCTGCGCGGTGCCGTACGCACGCAGTTCGGCTTCCCGTTGCACCCCAAGGGATCGCACCCGTGCGGGCAGGTCGGCCAGCGCCTCGGTCACCAGGCGGGTCGACGTGCCCTCCAGGTAGGGCTCGACCAGCAGCACGTCGGCGTGGTCGGCGGCGCGCACGGCCCGGCGCAGGCCCTCGGCGTCGAACGGCCGGACGGTGGCCGCGTAGAGCACCGTGACGTCGGTGTCGGCGGTCGCCTCCAGCACCCGGTCGAGCATCGGTCCGACGGCCACCACGACGCCCAGCCGACCCCTGCGGACCACGGTGAACCCCTCAGTCACCGGGTACGCGCGGGCGTTGGTGCGCAGCGAGAGCCGCAGGTAGACGCGGTCGTCACCGGCGAGGGCGGTCCGCAGCAGCGGGGCGACCTCGTCCGGGTGACCGGGGACGTGCACGGTCCAGCCGGGCAGCGTGTCGATCAGCGCCACGTCGCCGGGGGCCTGGTGCGTCCGCCCCCAGCCGGGGTCGTCGTAGGAGCCACCGATGCTGACCAGCACTCCCCCGACGTCCTGGTGGCCGAAGTCGAGCTTGATCTGCTCGAACGGCCGCTCGACCAGGAACGGCGCGTAGCTGTGCACCACCGGCCGCAGCCCGGACAGCGCCAGCCCCGCCCCCACGCCGACCATGGCCTGCTCGCGGATGCCGACGTTGATCACCCGATCGGTGGCCGGGAAGACGTCCCGCGAGATCTCCGCGAGCACGACCACCACTCGCGGGTCGGTCTCCATCGCCTCGGTCACGGTCCGGGCGAACACCTCGCGCATGGTGCTCATCGGACCTCCGCCACGACCGCGAGGGGCGTGCCGACGTGCGGGGTCAGGAGCGCCTCGTGCAGCGCGTCCTGGTCCCGGCCGTCCACCGTCGTCGCCTCCCAGCCCTCGACCGCGAAGCGGGCCGCGACGCCGCCGGGCCAGCCGTGCGTGCCGGACCCGTTGTCCACCACCACGACGGTCAGCCGGTCCAGCCCGAGCCTGCCCGCCAGCGCGATGGCCTCGTGGTTGCTGCCCTCGTCCAGTTCCCCGTCGCCGATCAGCACGACAACGCGCTGGTCCCCGCCCTGCAAACCCAGTCCCAGCACCGTCCCCACGGCGATCGGCAGCCCGTGGCCGAGCGAGCCGCTGCCGATCTCCACGCCGGGCACCAGGACGCGGTCCGGGTGCAGGCCCAGCGGCGAGTCCCATTTGGTCCAGGTGTCCAGCAGGGACGGGTCGAGGAACCCCTTCGCCGCCAGCACCGCGTAGTACGCCATCGGCCCGTGCCCCTTGGACAGCAGGAAGCGGTCCCGGCTCGGGTCGTCGACCCGGTCCGGTGCCACGTCCAGCACGCGGTCGTAGAGCACCCACAGCACGGGCAGCGTCGACGCCGCCGCCCACTCGTGCTTCTCGTCGCCGGTCATCCGCCCGTACAGCTCGGGGATGTCGGCGAACCCCATTTCCCTCGTCACCGTCATGGGAACAGCCTCCAACCTCGACCATGGTGGAGGTCAAGAAGTAGGGTGGGCGGGTGACCAAGTTGCCGGAGAGCCTGACCATCGGGCAGGTGGCCGAGCGCAGCGGCGTGCCCCACACCGCGTTGCGCTTCTACGAGGAACGGGGCCTGATCGCGTCGCACCGCACGGCGGGCAACCAGCGCAGGTACGCGCGGTCGGTGCTGCGGCGGCTGGCGTTCATCCGCACCGCGCAGCGCGTCGGGCTGAGCCTGGAGGAGGTGCACGCCGCGCTGGCGACGCTGCCCGACGGCCGCACCCCCACCAAGGCCGACTGGAGCAGGCTGTCCCAGTCGTGGCAGGAGGAGCTGGACGCGCGGATCGACTCCCTGCACCGGCTGCGGGACCGGCTGACGTCGTGCATCGGCTGCGGCTGCCTGTCGCTGCGGAGCTGCTTCCTGCACAACTTCGACGACGCCCAGGCCGTCGACGGTCCCGGCGCGCCGAAGCTGAAGGCGGCGACGGAGGGCGGCACCTGAGCGCCCGACCGCGGAAACCGGTGGCCGGGTCGGGATCGAACGTGCTGAGGTGTGCGCCATGCAAGAGAAGGACGTGATCCGCTTGTCCAAGCGGCTCTCCAAGCACCTCAGACACTCCCCCGAACTGATCGGCCTGCGCCTGGACCCCGCGGGCTGGGTCGACATCGACGACCTGCTCACCGCGCTCGGCCGCGGCGTGACCCGCGCCCACCTGCTGGAGGTGGTCGAGCGCAACGACAAGAAGCGCTTCGCCGTCGAGGGCAACAGGATCCGGGCCAGCCAGGGCCACAGCGTGGAGGTGGACCTCGACCTGCCGGTGTCCGAGCCTCCCCCGGTGCTCTACCACGGGACCGTCGGCCACGCGCTGCCCGACATCCACCGCGACGGGCTCAAGCCGATGAACCGGCACGACGTGCACCTGTCGGCGACCGTCGAGACCGCGCGGCGGGTCGGGGCGCGGCGGGGCAAGCCCGTGGTGCTGGTGGTCGACACCGCCGCCATGCGGGCGGACGGGCACGAGTTCCGGGTCAGCGCGAACGGCGTGTGGCTGGCCGCCTCCGTGCCGCCGGAGTACCTGGCGGAGCTGCCCGCGACCCCGTGACCGCGGCCGGGTGCGACGATGGACCCGTGACGTCACGAGCGCCGATCGCCCGCCGTTCCGTTCGCGCGGTGCTGATCGACGACCAGGACAGGCTGGTGCTGGTCAGGAGGACCAAGCCGGACCGGCCCGTCTACTGGACGACCGCCGGTGGCGGTGTGGAACCCGAGGACGTCGACCGGCGGGCCACCGCGGCGCGCGAGGTCCTCGAAGAGGTCGGGGCGACGGCCGTCATCGGCGAGCAGGTGTTCCTGACCAGCGATCCGACGGCCGAGGGGCTCCGGATCGCGCACTTCCACCTGGCCCGGCTGCTCACCATCGACCCCGACGCGCGGACCGGTGCGGAGCACGGCGACCCGACCAGGGGCGGGTTCGAGACGGACGTGATCGCCCTGACCGCCGTCTCCGAGATCGACCTCCGCCCGCCCGAGCTGCGCGACTTCCTGGTCGCGAACGCCGAGGCGCTGCTGGCGGAGGTCGACCTGCTGGAGCCCTAGAGGATCCAGGCCACCGCGCCGCCGACGGCGACGACCGCGAACACGATCAGCACGACCGCCACGGCCTTCGCCGTCTTCCACGTGCTGTACACGCCACCGAGCAGGAAACCCGCGAGGGCCAGCAGCCCGATGGCGACGTACTCCTTCGGCATTACAGGACGCCCTTGGTGGACGGCACGCCCGCCACCCGCGGGTCCGGTTCGACGGCCGCGCGCAGGGCCCGTGCGATGGCCTTGAACTGGGCCTCGGTGATGTGGTGCGGGTCGCGGCCGTACTCGACGCGGACGTGCAGCGCGATCTGCGAGTGGAACGCGAGCGAGTCGAACACGTGCCGGTTCAGCACGAACGGGTAGTTGCCGCCGATCGTGAAGGCGTTGAACTGCTCCGGTTCGCCGGTGTGCACGCAGAACGGGCGGCCGGAGACGTCGACCGCCGCGTGCGCGAGGGTCTCGTCCATCGGGATCCAGCAGTCGCCGAAGCGGCGGATGCCCTTCTTGTCCCCCAACGCGTCGCGCAGCGCCTGGCCGAGCACGATGGCGACGTCCTCGACGGTGTGGTGGGCGTCGATCTGGACGTCGCCGGTCGCGCGGACCTTGAGGTCGAAGCTGCCGTGCACACCGAACGCGGTGAGCATGTGGTCGTAGAACGGCACCCCGGTGTCGATCTCGACCTGGCCGGTGCCGTCGAGGTCGATCTCGACGTACACCGACGATTCACTGGTGGCGCGTTCCACCTTGCCGACCCGACTCACCGACGTACCTCCTTGCTCGCCGCGAGGAAGGCGTCGTTCTCCTCCGGCGTTCCGATGGTGACCCTCAGGTGCCCTGCGATGCCGACGTCCCTGATCAGGACGCCACGCTCCAAATAGGACCGCCACGTCGCGTGCGCGTCCTCGAACCAGCCGAACAGCAAGAAGTTGGAGTCGCTCTCGACGACCCGGAAACCCAAGCCCGCCAACGACTCCGCGACCCGGTCGCGTTCGGCGGCGAGCTTCGCCACCGAGCCGAGCGTCTCGGCCGCGTGCCGCAGCGACGCCCGTGCGGCGGCCTGCGTCAGCGCCGACAGGTGGTACGGCAGCCGCACGAGCAGCAGCGCGTCGACCACGGCGGGCGCCGCCGCCAGGTAGCCGAGGCGGCCGCCCGCGAAGGCGAACGCCTTGCTCATGGTGCGGCTGACGATCAGCTTCGCCGGGAACTCCTCGATCAGCTCCGCGGCGCTGCGGCGCGGCGAGAACTCCGCGTACGCCTCGTCGACCACGACCACGCCGGGCGCCGCCGCGATCAGCTCGCGCAGCTCCTCCGGCGGCACGCTCTGGCCGGTCGGGTTGTTCGGGCTGGTCACGAACACCACGTCCGGGCGCCGTTCGGCCACGATCTCCGCGGCCCGCGCGGTGTCCAGCGAGAAGTCGTCCCGCCGGGGCGTCGGCGCCCACTCGGTGCGGGTGCCCGCCGCGATGATCGGGTGCATCGAGTACGACGGCTCGAACCCCAGCGCCGTGCGGCCGGGGCCGCCGAACGCCTGGAGGACCTGTTGGAGGATCTCGTTTGACCCGTTGGCGGCCCACAGGTTCCGCTCGGTCAGCGGCACGCCGGTCGCCGCCGCGAGGTACGCGGCGAGGTCGGCCCTCAGCGCCAGCGCGTCGCGGTCCGGGTAGCGGTGCAGCTCGCCCGCGATCTCGGCGACCGCCGCCACCACGTCCGCGACCAGTTCGGGCGTTGGCGGGTACGGGTTCTCGTTGGTGTTGAGCCGAACGGGCACGTCGAGCTGCGGCGCCCCGTACGGCGTGCGGCCGCGCAGGTCCTCGCGCAGCGGCAGGTCGGACAGCTCCACGCGTTCGCCGATGGGCTTCACCTCGCGAACCTCGCCGTCACGGCCTGGCCGTGCGCGGGCAGGTCTTCGGCGTTCGCCAGCGCCACGACGTGGTCGGCCACCTCGCGCAGAGCGGCCTCGGAGTAGTCCACGACGTGGATGCCGCGCAGGAACGTCTGCACGGAGAGCCCGGACGAGTGCCGCGCGCAGCCGCCGGTGGGCAGCACGTGGTTGGAGCCCGCGCAGTAGTCGCCGAGCGACACGGGCGAGTGCGGGCCGACGAAGACGGCGCCCGCGGACCGGACCCGCGCCGCGACGGCGGACGCGTCGGCGGTCTGGATCTCCAGGTGTTCGGCCGCGTAGGCGTTCACCACCAGCAGGCCGTCATCCACTGTGGACACCAGCACGGTGCCGGACTGCTTGCCGCGCAACGCCGTCCCCACGCGCTCGTGGTGCTTGGTCGCCTTCACCTGGCGCTCCAGCTCGGCGTCCACGGCGTCGGCCAGCTCGACCGAGTCCGTCACCAGCACGCTCGCGGCGGCCGGGTCGTGCTCGGCCTGGCTGATCAGGTCGGCGGCCACGTGCACGGGGTCCGCCGTCGAGTCCGCGAGGACCGCGATCTCCGTCGTGCCCGCCTCGGCGTCGATGCCGACGAGCCCGCGCAGCATCCGCTTCGCGGCCGTCACGTACAGGTTGCCCGGCCCGGTCACCAGGTCGACGGGCTCCAGCGCGCCGCCGTCGGTGTCCACGCCGCCGTACGCCAGCAGCGCCACGGCCTGCGCACCGCCGACGGCCCACACCTCGGCCACGCCGAGCAGCGCGGCGGCGGCGAGGATCGTCGGGTGCGGCAGGCCGTCGAACTCCGCCTGCGGCGGCGAGCAGACGACCATCGCCTCGACCCCGGCCGCCTGCGCCGGGACCACGTTCATCACGACGCTGGACGGGTACACGGCGAGGCCGCCGGGCGCGTACAGGCCGACGCGGGCGACCGGCACCCAGCGCTCGGTCACCGTGCCGCCGGGCACGACCTGGACCGTCTTGTCGGTGCGGCGCTGCTCGGCGTGCACCTTGCGGGCCCGCGCGATCGACTCCTCCAGGGCCGCGCGCACGGCCGGGTCGAGCCCCTCCAGCGCGGCGGCGATCCGGGCCGCGGGCACGCGCACCGAAGCGGGGCGGACCCCGTCGAAGCGCTCGGAGTACTCCAGCACGGCGTCGACCCCGCGGTCGCGCACCGCCTCCACCACCGGCCGGACCTGATGCAGCGCCGCGTCCACGTCCACCTCGGCGCGCGGGAGGACCGCGCGGAGTTCGGCCGGTGACGGGACACTGCCTCGCAGGTCGGTGCGGTTGAGCATGACCCCAAGCCTAGGCGAAGCGGAATTGTGTCAACTGTCAGCCCGGTGCGGAGCAGGGCGATCCCCGCGAACGGCGCTATCCGGACATCCGGGACCGCGCCACCCTCGAACAGCACCACTCCGTCGCAAACCCCTGCTGAGATGGAGACGCACATGTTCGCGAAACGACGAGGCCTCGTCGCGCTGGCGTGCCTGGCGCTGATGGCCACCGCCGCCCCCGGAACCGCCGAACCCGCGGCGGTCCAGGGCGAGCGCACCGTTTACGAGGTCACCGCGGTCGACGCGGAGGCCCGCACGAAGGTCGCCCGCACCGGTGTCGACGTGCTCGGCATGGACGGCGACAAGCTGACCGTGATCGCCGAGCGCTCCCAGCTCCGCGCCCTGCGCGCGACCGGGCTGGCGGTGAAGCCGAAGGGCGACGCCGACGAGCAGTTGGCCCAGCTCGGCTCCGCCGAGGTCGGCACGATGGACTTCCCGTCGGGTTACACCGGCTACCACAACTACGCCGAGATGACGGCCGAGCTGAACCAGACCGTCACCGACCACCCGAACCTGGTCCGGCTGTCGTCGCTCGGCAACTCCTACCAGGGCCGGGCCCTGCCCGCGCTGAAGATCAGCAACAACCCCGCGGTCGACCAGGCGAAGCCGGAGGTGCTGTTCACCTGCAACCAGCACGCCCGCGAGCACCTGACCGTGGAGATGTGCCTGCACATCATCAAGCGCTTCACCGACGGCTACGCCACCAACTCCGCGATCAAGGCGCTGGTGGACAGCCGGGAGATCTGGGTCGTGCCGAGCGTGAACCCGGACGGCGCCGAGTACGACATCGCGGCGGGCACGCTGCGGGGCTGGCGGAAGAACCGGCAGCCGAACTCGACGTCCACCGGCACCGACCCGAACCGCAACTGGGGCTACCAGTGGGGCTGCTGCGGCGGTTCCAGCGGCACCGGGTCGAGCGAGACCTACCGCGGTCCCAGCGCGTTCTCCGCGCCGGAAACCCAGCGGGTGCGGGACTTCGTGAACTCCCGCGTGGTCGGCGGCGTCCAGCAGATCAAGGCGCACATCGACTGGCACACCTACTCCGAGCTGATCCTGTGGCCCTACGGCTACACCTACAACGACACCGCGACGGGCCTCAACGCCGACCAGGCGAACGCCTTCGGGACGCTGGGCAGGCAGATGGCCGCGCTGAACGGCTACACGCCGCAGCAGTCCAGCGACCTCTACATCACCGACGGCAGCGTCAACGACTGGATGTGGGCCACGCACAAGATCTGGAGCTACACCTTCGAGATGTACCCCAAGTCCGGGACGGGGCTCAACGGCTTCTACCCGCGCGACACCCAGATCGCCACGCAGGTGGCGCGCAACAACACCGCCGTGGACCTGTTCCTCGGCTACGCGGACTGCGTGCCGCGCGTCATCGGCCAGACCTGCTGACCGCGTCGACCGCCTGGTCGACCTGCTCGGGTGAGACGAAGTAGTGCGGGGACGCCCGCACTACCTCGTCGAGCCCGCGCCTCGCCATGTCGATCCTGGTCGACCCGACGGCACTGGTCGTCACGGTCACGCCCTCGACGGCCAGCCGGGCCTTCACGTCCGCCGCGGCGACGCCGTCGACGGTGAACGTGACCAGCCCGCACTGCTGTTCGCCCAGGTCGCGGACGTCCACGCCGGGCAGGGCCGCCAGCCCGGCGCGCAAGCGCTTGGCCCGGTCGCCGACCTCGGCCGCGATGGTGTCCACGCCCACGCGCAGCGCGTACCGGGCGGCCTCGATCAACCCGAGCTTGGCGGCGAGCGAGCACTCCCACAGCTCGAACACCCGCGCGTCGTCGCGCAGCCCGTACGTCGTCGGCGACGTCCACTCGCCGCTGTGCAGGTCGACCAGCCGGGGCCGCAGCCGGTGCAGGACCTCGCGGCGCACGGCCAGCACGCCCGTGCCGCGCGGCCCGCGCAGCCACTTGCGGCCGGTGCCGGACAGCAGGTCCACGCCCAGGTCGTGCAGCCGGACGGGGAGCTGGCCGATCGACTGGCAGGCGTCCAGCAGCACCAGCGCGCCCACCTCGTGCGCGGCGGCGGCGACCTCGGCGACCGGGTTGACCAGTCCGCCGTTGGTCGGCACGTGCACCAGCGACACCAGCTTGACCCGCTCGTCCAGCAGCTCGCGCAGCGCCGCCACGTCGACCTGGCCGTGCGCGTCGGACGGCACGGTCTCGATCACCGCGCCGGTCTCCTCGGCGCGGCGCAGCAGCGGCACGGCGTTGCCCGCGTACTCGACCTCGGTGATCAGCACCCGGTCGCCGTCGGCGAGCGGCACGGCGTCGAACGCGCTGAGCCACGACCGGGTCGCGCTGTCGGAGAAGGCGATCTCGTCCGGCGAGGCGCCCAGCAGCTCGGCCAGCACGCCGTACCCGGCTTCGAGGTCGTCGTTCCGCTCGCCCGCGGCCAGGTAGCCGCCCACCTCGGCTTCGCGCCGCAGGTGGGCGATCTGGGCCTCCAGGACGGGCGTCGGGGGCAGTGAGGACCCGGCGCTGTCCAGGAAGACCCGGTCGAGCGCGGCGGGGGTGTCGGCGCGTACGGCTCGCAGGTCCACTACTTCGGCGTCCACTTCTGGAGGTTCCACCACGGTCCCCACGACAGGCCGCCGTGGTCGGAGGGATCGACGACCTGCTGGTAGCCGTTCCAGTTCTCGCGCACCACGTACGTGTGCGTGACGAAGGCGAGGGTCACCAGGCCGGGCGCGGCGAGGTACGCGCGCTGGAACTGCACGTACGCGGCCACCCGCTGAGCCGGGTCGAGGAGCGTGCGGCCCGCGTCCAGCGCCGCGTCGACGGCCGGGTTCGAGTAGCCGCCGGGGTTGTCCGCGGCACCGGTGTGCAGCATCCCGTGGAGCGCCTGGTCCGGGTCGAACGGGTCGCCCTCGCCGCCGAGGACGGCGTCCTTGCCCAGCCGGGGCGTGATGGCCTCGCGGCTGAGGCCTGCGAGCTGCACGTCCACGCCGACGGCCCTGGCGTCGGCCGCGAACGCCGTCGCCAGGTCGCTGCGCACGACGTCGCCGGTCGGGTACATGAGGGTGAACGACGCGGCCACGCCGTCGCGCGAGCGCAGCCCGTCCGCGCCCTTGACCCAGCCCGCCTGGTCGAGCAGGAAGTCCGCCTGCGCCTTGTCGTAGCGGAACGCCGAGTCGGTGTCGACGAACTCGGGCAGCGCGGCGGGCACGGGCGTGCTCGCGGACGTGCCCTTGCCCGCCAGCAGGTTGTCGATCATGCCCTGGCGGTTGACGGCGGAATTGAGGGCGAGCCGCATCGCCGGGTCGCCGGTCACCGGGTTCGCCGTCGGCAGCGTGATGGCGCGCAGGTCGGCGGTCTGGTGGTCGATCACCCGCATCCCGTTGACCTGGGCGAACCTCGTGGCCAGCCGCGGCGGCAGGTCGGCGCCGTCGAACTCGCCCTTCTCCATCCGCTGGGCCCTGGTGTTGTCGTCCGGGACGAACACCACCGTGACCTTCTTGATCTTGGGATCGCCCTCGACGTGCGCGGGGTTCGACTCCAGGACCATCTTCTCGCCCTTGACCCACTCGGCCAGCCGGTACGGGCCGGTGCCGACGGGCTTGGTGTTCACCGCGCTGCCCGCCAGCGGACCACCCGCGGCCAGGGCCTCGCTCGGCAGGATCCCGAGCACCAGCAGGGTCGGGAACGGCGCGTACGGCTTCGAGAGCGTGAACCGCACGTTCTGCGCGTCGAGCTGCTCGACCCCGGAGAGCATCGCGAACCTCGACCGCACCGTCGCCCCGGACGCCGGGTCGAGCAGCGCGCGGTAGGTCGCCACCACGTCCTCGGCGCCGAACGCCGTGCCGTCGGTGAACTTCACGTCGCCGCGCAGCTTCACCGTCCACGACAGGCCGTCCGCGGCCGGTTCGGGCGCCTCGGCGGCGAGCTGCGGCCGGAGCGAGCGGTCCGCGCGGTGCTCCACCAGCCCGTCGAAGATCTTCGAGACGCCCTCGGACCCGTAGCCCAGCAACGGGTTCAGCGTCGCGGGCTCGGTCGCGTCGGCGAGGACGATCGAACTGTTGTCGTTCGTGCCCTCCGCACTGGGCGTGGTCGAACCGGTGCACGCGGAGGCGGCGACAGCGGCCACGAGCAGGACGGGGGGCAACAGGAAGCGCACGACACCCGACCCTAGTCCGTAGCCGTGAACGGCGTCAGCCGATCGGGGCGGGCAGCGGGCGCACCGCGTAGGCGAGTTCGATCTTGTTGTCGGTCGCGGGGTCGCGCAGCTCCACCCGCCAGGACGAGGCGAACTGGTTCACGCCCTCGCGCATCGGGATCGTGCCGGACAGCAGGACGGTGCCGGGCTTGAGCAGGTCACGGGCCCGCAGCAGGTCCACCCAGTAGGCAGGGGCGAGCAGTTCGGCGAGCGTGCCGACCTGGATCTCGACGCCGTCGGCCCACGCGGTCAGCTCGATCTCGTCGACGCGCTCGGCCACGTCCGAGAGCCGCCACGCGCCACGGCCCAGCACGTCCGGCCCGGCCTGCTTGCTCCACGCCACCCCGTGCACCTCCAACGCGCGGTCGGTGTGGTCGCACGCGACCGTGAGCAGCACGTCGTCGTCGGTCACGACCAGCGCCCACTCGGCTTCGCCGGAGGTCCGGCCGTGCTGCACCGGCACGTCGTCGGTCTGCTGCGCGAGGTAGGGCGCGACCGGGTAGAGGCTCGGGGTCTCGCTCGGGGCGGGCACGCCCAGTTCGGCGAGTTCCCGCACGTGGGCGGCCACGTCGTCCTGGCTGCGGCCCGCGTAGCCGCCGTTGAGCAGCGTGGTGACGGTGACCGCGACCTGGGCGCCGTCGGGGAGGTCGAAACGCAGATTTGACATTCCACTCCTTGCGCATACGAGTTGTATACAGGCAGTATTACACGATGCCGCCAACTCAGACCACCGATGTGCGCAGGCCCGCACTCATCCGCGCGTTCGCCGCGTCGCTCTCCGGCACGGCGCTGGAGTGGTACGACTTCGCCATCTACAACGTGGCCGCCGCCGTGGTGCTGGGCCCGCTGTTCTTCCCCAGCTCCGAACCGCTGACCGCGACGCTGCTCGCGTTCTCCACCTACGCCGTCGGGTACCTGTCCCGGCCGCTGGGCGGGTTCCTGTTCGGCAGGCTGGGCGACCAGTTGGGCCGCAAGCGCGTGCTCGTGACGACGCTGCTGATCACCGGCATCGCGACGATGCTGATCGGCCTGCTGCCCACGCACGCGGCCATCGGCGGGGCGGCGGGCGTGCTGCTCGTCGTCCTGCGGTTCGCGCAGGGCGTCGGCCTCGGAGGCGAGTGGGGCGGCGCCGTCCTGCTGTCCAGCGAGTACGGCAACCCCAAGCAGCGGGGGTTCTGGGCCTCGGCGGCGCAGATCGGGCCGCCCGCGGGGAACCTGATGGCGAACGGCGTGCTGGCGCTGCTGGGCGCGGTGCTCAGCGAGGACCAGTTCCTGTCGTGGGGCTGGCGGGTCGCGTTCCTGCTGTCGGCGGTGCTCGTGGTGTTCGGCCTGTGGATCCGGCTGAAGCTGGAGGAGACGCCGGTGTTCAAGGCGATCCAGGAGCGCGGCGACCGGCCGACCGCGCCGATCAGCGAGGTGTTCCGCACCCAGCGCAGGCCACTGGTGGCCGCCGTCCTGTGCCGCGTCGGCCCGGACGTCCTCTACGCGCTGTTCACCGTGTTCGTGCTCACCTACATCACCACGCAGCTCGGCCTGCCGCGCAACGCGGGCCTGACCGCCGTGCTGATCGCGTCGGGGTTCCAGCTCTTCCTGATGCCGCTGGCGGGCTGGCTGTCCGACCGGGTCAACCGGCGAGTCCTCTACGCGGGCGCGGCCGTCTGCGGCGCCGTCTGGCCGTTCGTCTTCTTCCCGCTGATCGACACCGGCTCACGGCTGTTCCTGGTGCTGGGCATCGTGGTCGGGCTCGCGTTCCACGCGTTCATGTACGGCCCGCAGGCGGCGTTCATCTCGGAGCAGTTCACGCCGCGGCTGCGCTACACCGGCAGCTCACTGGCGTACACCCTCGCCGGCGTGATCGGCGGAGCCGTCGCGCCGCTGGTGTTCACCGCGCTGCTGGCGGCGTTCGACACCTGGACGCTGGTCGCGGTCTACGTCGCCGTCGCCTGCGCCGTCACGCTGACCGGCCTGTACCTCGGGCGCGACCCGGAGGTCGAAGAGGTCGATCAGGCCCCGAGCAGCACCTTGAGCGTGGACTCCAGGTGAGCGGTGATCGCCGCGGTGGCCGCCCCCACGTCCCCGGACTCCAGGGCGGCCACGATCGACTCGTGCTCCAGCAGCACGGCGTCCTGCCTGCCGGTGGCGCGGAACAGCGCCACCACACCGGCCCGCACCTGCCGGGCGCGCAGGCCCTCGTACACCTTGGTCATCAGCTCGTTCCCCGTCGCCCGCACCAGGAGCGCGTGGAACTGCCGGTCGACGTCGATGAACTCGCGCGCGTCCGCCATGCCCCGCAACGCGGTCTGGCGCTCGATCGCCTCGCGCATGGCCCGCACGGGCGCGGTCCCGGCTTCGAGCACGCGCTCGGCCGCGAACCGCTCGACCACACCCCGCAGTTCCATCAGCTCGGCCACCTGGCGCCCGGAAACCGGTGCCACGTAAGCACCCTTCTTCGGCACGAGCTGGACGAGGTCCTCGGCGGCGAGCAGCAGCAGCGCCTCGCGGATGGGCGTGCGGGACACGCCGATGCGGTCGGCGACGTCCTGTTCGCTGATGAACCGGCCCTGCATCTCCGGGTCGGCCAGAATGGTGTCCTTGAGGAACTCGTAGGCCTTCTCGCGACCGGACACCTGCATACTGTCTGTATACCAGAGAGGATCACGCCGTGCGCGTAGCGCTTTGCCAGATCAGCTCGACCACCGACCCCGCGGCGAACCTGGAGCTGGTGCGCGACGGCGTCCGCCGGGCCGCCGCCGCGGGGGCCCGCGTCGTCCTGTTCCCCGAGGCGACCCAGTGCCGCTTCGGGGTGTCGCTCAAGCCCGTCGCCGAACCGCTGGACGGCCCGTGGGCCGCGGCCGTGCGCGCGATGGCCGTTGAGCACGGCGTGGTCGTGGTGGCGGGGATGTTCACCCCGACCGAGGACGGCCGGGTGACCAACACGCTGCTGGTCACGAGCGCGGACGTGCACCTCGGCTACGACAAGATCCACCTGTTCGACGCCTTCGGGTTCCAGGAGTCGAGCACCGTCGCGCCCGGTTCCAAGCCGGTGACCGTCGAGGTCGACGGCACGACGCTGGGCATCGCCACCTGCTACGACATCCGCTTCCCCGAGCTGTTCCGCGCGCTGGCCGACCAGGGCGCCTCGGCGGTGCTGCTCGGCGCGTCCTGGGGCTCCGGGCCGGGCAAGGTGGAGCAGTGGGAACTCCTGGTCCGCGCCCGCGCCCTGGACTGCACGTCCTGGGTGCTCGCCTGCGGCCAGGCCGACCCCGGCGACCTGGGGACCACGGCCCCGACGGGTGTCGGGCACAGCATGGCGGTGGGTCCGCTGGGCGCCGTCGTGGGCCGTCTCGGGGGTGAGCCGGACCTGCTGGTCGTGGACGTCGACGCGGAGGCGGTCCAGGACGCCCGCCGCACGCTGCCGGTGCTCGCGAACCGACGGCTCTGACCAGGCGTTCCGGCCGAGGTGGCGGCGCCGGGGTCCGACGCCGCCACCCGGTTCAGCGCAGGTCCATCCCCAGGTCCAACGCGGGTGAGGAGTGCGTCAGCCCGCCGACGGCCAGGTAGTCCACACCGGTTTCGGCGTAGGCGCGGGCCACGGCCAGGGTGAGACCGCCGGACGCCTCCAGCTCCACCCCACCGGCCCGGCGAACGGCCTCCGCGCACATCTCCGGCGTGAAGTTGTCCAGCAGCACCAGTTCCGCGCCCTCGGCGACGGCCTCGTCGAGCTGGTCGAGGCTGTCCACCTCGACCTCGCAGAACAGGTGCGGGGCGTGGGCGCGGACCGCCGCCATGGCCGCCTTCACCGAACCCGCCGCCAGGACGTGGTTGTCCTTGATCAGCACGGCGTCGCCGAGACCCATCCGGTGGTTCACCCCGCCACCGCAGCGCACCGCGTACTTCTCCAGCAACCTCAACCCCGGCAACGTCTTCCGCGAGTCCCGGACCCGCGCCCCGGTGCCCGCCACCGCGTCGACCCACGCCGCCGTGGCGGTCGCGACGCCGGACAGGTGGGTGAGGAAGTTCAACGCCGTGCGCTCGGCGGTGAGGAGGTCGCGCACCCGGCCCCGCACGACCAGCGCGGGTTCGCCGGGCACGGCCTTCTCGCCGTCCGCGCGCTGGGACAGGACCTCCACGTCGGGGCCGAAGACCTCCAGCGCCACCGGGATGCCTGCCAGCACGCCCGCGGCGCGCGGGGTCAGTTCCGCGACCGCGACCGCGTCGGCGGGCACGGTCGCCTCGGTCGTCGCGTCCGGGCCGTAGTGGAGGTCCTCCTCCAGCGCCACGGCGATGGCGCGACGGGCGTCCTCCAGATCCAGGGTGTTCATGCCGCTCCCCGAGCCAGGTACGGGTCCGCGAGCACGGGCTGGCCGGACGGCGTGAGCCGGACGACCTGGCTGCGGTGCCAGCGTTCCTCGTCACGTGCGGTGAAGTCCGTGCGGACGTGGCAGCCGCGCGACTCCGTGCGTTCGGCGGCGGCGGCGATGAGCGCCCGCGCCGCGAGCGTCAGTGCCGCGTCCTCCACCAGCCGCCGGGTGTCCAGGACCCGGTCGACGGTGGACAGGTCGAGCACCGAGCCGACGACCGCGAGGCCCTCGGCGTCCCGGCCGATGGCCGCGTAGCGGCTCATGACCCGTTGCAGCGAGTCGCGGTCGGCGACCGGCGCGGTCGGCAGCACCGGGTCGAGCGCGGTCTTCGGATCGGCCAGCGCGCCGAGGGCCAGGTCGGCGGCGATGGCCTCGGCGGCCCGCGTGCCGACGACCAGGCCCTCCAGCAAGCTGTTGGAGGCCAAGCGGTTCGCGCCGTGCAGGCCGGTGCGGGCGACCTCGCCCGCCGCGTACAGGCCGGTGACCGCGGTGCGCCCGTCCACGTCGGCCACCACGCCGCCGCAGGCGAAGTGCGCCGCCGGCGCGACCGGGATGGGGTCGCGCGCCGGGTCGATGCCCGCCGCGACGCAGGCCGCGTGGACCGTCGGGAACCGGGTCGCCATCGAGCCGAGGCCGGTGGCGTCCAGGAACACGTGGTCGTCGACGCCGCCGGGCTCGTTCGCCATGTGCCGGGTGATGGCCGCCGCGACCACGTCGCGGGGAGCCAGGTCCTCCAGCGGGTGCACGCCCTTCATGACGCGCGCGCCGGTCGCGTCGACCAGCACCGCGCCCTCGCCGCGCACGGCCTCCGTCACCAGCGGGCAGCGGCCACGAGCGCCGCGCCCGGTGTACAGGACGGTCGGGTGGAACTGGACGAACTCGACGTCCGCCGCCATCGCGCCCGCCCGCATGGCCAGCGCGAGACCGTCGCCGGTCGCCACCTCGGGGTTGGACGTGGCCTGGTAGAGCTGGCCGAGACCGCCGCTGGCGAGCAGCACGGCGGGCGCGCCGATCGCACCGGGCACGCCGTTGCCGTCCAGCACCAGCAGCCCGCACACCGCGCCGAGCGGGGTGCGCAGCGCGTCGACCGCGACGTGCTGCTCCAGCACCGGGAGCCTGCCGTCGGTGGTCGCCGCGAGCAGCGCCCGTTCGACCTCGGCGCCGGTCGCGTCGCCGCCGGAGTGCACCACGCGGAACGCCGTGTGGCCGCCCTCGCGGGTGCGGGCCAGGTGGCCGTCGGGCTTCGAGTCGAAGACCGCGCCGCGCTCCCGCAGCCGCTGCACCGCCTCCGGACCACCGGAGATGACCGCCGAGACGGCGTCCTCGTCGCACAGGCCCGCGCCCGCGACGAGCGTGTCGGCGACGTGCGCGCCGACCGTGTCGCCCTCGTCGTGCTCACCGGGCAGCACGACGGCGACGCCGCCCTGCGCCCAGCGCGTGTTGCCGTCCGGCCCGCTGGCCTTGGTGACGACGAGGACCCGCAGGCCCAGCTCGTGGGCGCGCAGCGCGGCCGTCAGACCTGCCACGCCCGTGCCGACCACGACGAGGTCGGCGCGGGCCTCCCACTGGGCCTTCACTCGCCGCCGCCGGGCTTGCCGATCTCGATCATGCGCTGCACCGACGCCTGCGCCCGCTTCGCGGTCTCCAGGTCGACGTGCACCTCGTCCTTGTTCTCCCGCAGGCAGCGCAGCAGCGCGGTCGGGGTGATCATCTTCATGTACCTGCACGACGCCCGGTCGTTCACCGCGCGGAAGTCGATCTCCGGCGCGGCCTTGCGGAGCTGGTGCAGCATCCCGACCTCGGTCGCGACCAGGACGGACTTCGCCGTGGTGCCGCGGGCGGCGGTGATCATGTCGCCGGTCGAGAGGATGCGGACCTGGTTCGCCGGGACGATCCCCTCGCCCGCCAGGTAGAGCGCCGACGTGGCGCAGCCGCACTCCGGGTGGATGAACAGGTCGGCCTCGGGGTCCTCGGCCGCGCGCGCCGCGAGTTCCGGGCCGTTGATGCCCGCGTGCACGTGGCACTCGCCCGCCCAGATGTGCAGGTTCTCGCGGCCGGTCTCGCGCTTCACGTGCGCGCCCAGGAACTGGTCCGGCAGGAACAGCACCTCGCGGTCGGCCGGGATCGAGGCGACGACGTCGACCGCGTTCGACGACGTGCAGCAGATGTCCGTCTCGGCCTTCACCTCGGCGGTCGTGTTCACGTACGACACGACGACCGCGCCGGGGTGCTCGGCCTTCCAGGCGCGCAGTTCGGCGCCGGTGATCGAGTCGGCCAGCGAGCAGCCCGCCCGCTCGTCCGGGATCAGCACGGTCTTCTCGGGCGCCAGGATCTTCGCCGTCTCGGCCATGAAGTGGACGCCGCAGAAGATGATCGTGGACGCGTCGCTGGCGGCCGCGATCCGGCTCAGCGCGAGCGAGTCGCCCGTGTGGTGGGCGATGTCCTGGATCTCGGGCAACTGGTAGTTGTGGGCGAGGATGACCGCGTCGCGCTGCCGGGCGAGTTCGAGCACCTCCGCGCGCCAGGACGCGTCGGCTTCGATGCCGTCGTACGCGCCGTCAGAGGTTCGCTCCACATATGCGGTAGCGACCATGGGGTCCTCCTCGCGACTCTCCGAGGTTTTCGCCTTTGGGTCGAAAACGTGGCCGATAGTATCAGCCCGTGGGTCTCGCGGGACATGAGGTGTTGGCCGCAGTACTCCAGGTGAGAGCCGGATCACTCCAGGTCATGCTTTGGCGACGCGCTAGGGAGCCGCACGCTCACCGTTGGTCACTCCCCGGCGGAGCGCTCGGCGACCGCGAGGACATCGAGGCCTCCATCCGCCGCCAGCTCGCGGAGAAGGTCGACGTCCGGCAGCTCTCCCACGTCGAGCAGCTCTCGGTCTTCAGCGCCCCGGACCGCGTCCCCGGACCACGGGTCGTCGCCACCGCGTTCCTCGGCCTGGTCCCCTCCGACATCGACCCCGTGGTGCCCTCGGACACCGGCTGGTTCCCCGTGTCGGGCCTGCCGGACACCGCGTTCGACCACCAGGCGATCATCCACAAGGCGCGGCACCGGCTGGGCTCGAAGCTCTCGTACACGAACCTCGGTTTCGCCTTGGCGCCACCGGACTTCACCATCTCCGCGCTGCGCGAGCTGTACTCGGCGGCACTGGGCTACCGGGTGTCCGCCACGAACCTGCAACGCGTGCTCTCCCGACGTGGCCTGCTGGAACCCACCGGCGACACATCACCCCCCGGCCCCACCGGAGGCCGTCCCGCCGCGCTTTTCCGTTTCAGCGCAAGGGGAATCCGGGTGACCGATCAGTTCGCCGTGCTCCGACCCCCGTCCGCGGGCCGTCCGGCGGGCACGACCGCCACGTCGTAACGTTGGTCGCGTGACCGAGACGCTCCCGCTCTTCCCGCTGGGCACCGTCCTGCTGCCCGGAGCGTCACTGCCCCTGCACATCTTCGAGCCCCGGTACCGGCAGTTGACCGTCGACCTGGTGACCGGGGTGCTGCCCGACCGGCAGTTCGGGGTGGTGGCGATCCGCGAGGGTTGGGCGATGGGCACGGACAACGTCGCCTCGCTGCGGGACGTGGGGTGTTCCGCGTTGTTGCGGGAGGCCCGGCGGTTGAACGACGGGCGGTTCGACATCGTGACCAGGGGGGAGCAGCGGTTCCGGCTGCTGTCCGTGGATCACCGGTCCGCGCCCTATCTGGTGGGCGAGGTGGAGTGGTTGCCGGACTCGCCCACGCCTTCGCCGGTGGAGGAGGTGTTGCCGTTGATGGCGGATTCCGCTCGGGCCGCGCACCAGCGGTATTGCGCCGCGGCTTGGCATCAGGAGGATTGGGCGCCTCCTCCGGCTGAGACGACCCATGATCTTTTGTCGTACCTGTTGGCCGGGGATTGTTTGTTGGCGTTGGAGGATCGGCAGAGGTTGTTGGAGGAGACTTCGGCTGCTCGGCGGTTGAGGTTGGTGCGGAAGATGCTGCATCGGGAGGCCGGGATCTTGGATGCGCTGCATGCGGTGCCGGTGCCGTTGGCGGAGTTCGGGCATGTGCCGCATCCGAATTGATCGAGTTCCGGGTTTTGGTGGTGGGTGGCCGATTTGACTTGGGGCCCCTAGATTTGCCCCTTCGCCGGGCAATAAGGGCGGAGGGTGAAGCTGCCGCCCGGCGCAAGTTTAAGGGGCAAATCCCCCAAGTAAAATCGGCCACGGTTGGGTTGGCGGCGTGGCGTTGGGTGCGTGGTGGGGTGGGTGAGGGAAGGCAGTTGGGGCGGGGTTCTGACTGCTGGTTAGGGTCGTTTTTGTAGGTCTTCCGGGTTGAGCGAGACAGGTCCCTGGGAGGCATCGGCGGGCGGGGTACGCCCGAAGCATCGATGGTGTGCGGCGTGTTTGCTCCCGCTTCACACCTCCTTGCGCTGAACCACACCCGCAGCATGCGCGTCCTGCCGCGCCCACATCACCTCACTTACCGCATCACCCTGCTCCACACCCGCATGACCTTGCCGCCCATCACCTTGCTCGCTCCACGCTGGCGTCCCATACGTCCCGCCACGCCCTCCGCACCTCTGCCCCAGCCGCTCCAACCCGCCCGTTCGCCCTCCACCGCCCTACCCCTGCCTGCCCACCGCTTGCCCTCTTTGCCTTGCCCCTGCCCTGCCTCGCCTTCTCTGCCCCACCTCGCCCTACCTGGCCTTTCTCCCTCTACCTGGCCTTCCCCCTCCCCTCGACCTCCCCCACCTGGCCTTTCTCCCTCCTTCCTCCCTCCTTCCTCCCTCCTTCCTCCCTCCTTCCTCCCTCCTTCCTCCCTCCTTCCTCCCTCCTTCCTCCCTCCTTCCTCCGCCTTCCCTCCCCCTCTCCTCCGCCTTCCCCAACCCTCCAGCACACACCCCCACGCCCCCGCACACCACCGGAACCTTCCACCGATTGCCCCATTGCCGGATTGTTCAACAATCCCCTAGTGTGTCCCACAGCACAACCATCCACGCTCACCACCACGCTGCGAGGTGCCCATGAGCACGACCCCCGTTACCCAGACAACCTCCGAGGGCTGGTTCAGGTCGCTCGGTCAGCGCGGCAAGCGTGCCTTCGTCGGTGCGTTCGGCGGCTACGGTCTCGATTCGTACGACTACTGGATCCTGCCGTTGAGCCTCGTGGCGATCACGTCGTTCTTCGGCATCTCCAAGGGGCAGGCCGGGTTGCTCAACACGGCCACGCTCGTCCTGTCCGCGCTCGGCGGGGCGGTGGCCGGGGTGTTGGCGGATCGGATCGGGCGCGTCAAGACGTTGTTGATCACGGTGATCACGTACGCGGTGTTCACGGTTCTGTGCGGGTTCGCGACGAGTTACGAGATGTTGTTGGTGTTCCGCGGGTTGCAGGGGCTTGGATTTGGTGGGGAGTGGGCGGCTGGGGCGATTCTGGTCGCGGAGTACTCGAAGCCGGAGTATCGCGGGCGGGCCGTGGCGTTCATCCAGAGTGCGTGGGCCGTGGGGTGGGGGCTTGCGGTTCTGGTCTACACGTTGGTGTTCTCGTTCGTGAGCGCGGACATGGCGTGGCGGGTGATGTTCTGGACCGGGGCGCTGCCCGCGGTGTTGATCCTCTACATCCGACGGACGGTGCAGGACGCGCCGGGAACCGTTGAGCAGCGGGAGAAGAGCAGTCGGGGGTTCTCCGCGATCTTCAAGGGCGGGCTGGGGCGGACGACGTTCTTCGCGGCACTGCTGGCCACCGGGGTCCAGGGTGGGTACTACACGTTGGCGACCTGGCTGCCGACGTACCTGAAGACCGAGCGCGGGCTGACGGTCATCAACTCGACGGGCTACTACGCGTTCCTGATCTCCGGCGCGTTCATCGGGTACGTGTGCGGCGGGTTCATCACGGATCGCTTGGGGCGCAAGAAGACCTTCGCGCTGTTCGCCGTCCTGTCGGCGATCCTGATCATGCTCTACACGCAGATCCCCGTCGGGGCGAACACCGTCGTGCTGTTCCTCGGGTTCCCGTTGGGCTTCTGCGCCTCGGCGATCTTCAGCGGGTTCGGGTCGTTCCTCGCGGAGCTGTACCCGACGGACGTGCGCGGCACGGGGCAGGGCTTCACGTACAACTTCGGGCGTGCCGTTGGGGCGTTGTTCCCGGCGGGGGTCGGGTTCATGGCCGAGAGCATGGGTGTGGGTGGGGCGATGGTGTTCGGGGCCGCGGCGTACGGGATCGCCGTGCTGGCGCTGCTCGGGCTGCCGGAGACGGTGGGACGTGAGCTGACGTGACACCGGACGAGGTTCGGGCCCGCGGCTGCGGGCCCACCTCGGGTCTGGCGCCGGGGTTCGCGCAGGCGAACCTGATCGCCGTGCCCGAGGACTGGGCGTACGACGTGCTGCTGTTCACGCAGCGGAACCCCAAGCCGTGCCCGGTGCTGGACGTGACGGACGCGGGCGGCCACCGCACGGTCCTGGCGCCGGACGCGGACCTGCGCACCGCGATCCCGCGCTACCGGGTGTGGCGGGACGGGGAACTGGTCGACGAACCCGGTGACGCGACGCCGTTCTGGCGCGACGACCTGGTGTCGTTCCTGATCGGGTGCAGCTTCACGTTCGAGGGCGCGCTCGTCGAGGCGGGCGTGCCGCTGCGGCACGTCGACCAGGAGCGGAACGTGTCGATGTTCGTGACGAACCGCGAATGCCGGGCCGCGGGGCGGATGCACGGGCCGATGGTGGTGTCGCAGCGCTGGATCCCGCACGCACTGGTGGACACCGCTCGGCGGGTGAGCGGTCTGATGCCCGCGGTGCACGGGGCTCCGGTGCACGTGGGTGATCCGGCGGAACTCGGCATCGCCGACCTGTCCGCGCCGGACTTCGGGGAGGCGGTCGTGCCCGAGGAGGGTGACGTGCCGGTGTTCTGGGCGTGCGGGGTGACGCCGCAGGCGGCGCTGATGGCGTCGAAGCCGCCGTTCGCGATCACCCACGCGCCCGGCCACATGTTCGTCACGGACGTGCCGGACTCGACCTACCGGGTGGGCTGACCAGCCCGTTTTGTCCGACTGGGGTGGGAACGTCCCACCTGGACCACCGGTACCGGGTGGTCCGAAAGCCCGCCTGAGACGAATAAGGCAAGAAGGTTGCCTAATCGCGATCCAGTGGTTTAGCGTGACCGCCATCACCCCCGGTCCCTGCCGGGTAGCTGACGGAAGACCGCAGACACCAGCCGCCGCAGCCGTGTGTCCCATCCCCTGTTTCGCGGAGGTTCCCGTGTTCATCTCAGGCAGGCTCCTGCGCCTGGCCGCGGTCACGACGATGTCGATCGCGCTCGTCTCGACGGCCACCGGCCCGGCGGCGCTCGCGAAGCCCATGGCCGCGGACGGCGTCACGGCGGCGGTCGACCTGACCGACGCCGCGAAGAAGGAGATCGCGATGAAGCTGGTCTCCAGCGCCGAGAACTCGTCGCTGGACTGGAAGGCGCAGTACAGCTACATCGAGGACATCGACGACGGCCGCGGCTACACGGCGGGCATCATCGGGTTCTGCTCCGGAACGCACGACATGCTCGAACTCGTGACCGAGTACACCAAGCGGTCGCCCAACAACATCCTGAAGAAGTACCTGCCCGCGCTGCGGAACGTGGACGGTTCGGACTCGCACGCCGGGCTGGACCCCAACTACACCAAGGACTGGAAGACCGCCGCGAAGGACCAGGTCTTCAAGGACTCGCAGAACTTCGAGCGGGACCGGGTGTATTTCAACCCGGCCGTGAACCAGGGCAAGTCGGACGGCGTCCGGACGCTGGGGCAGTTCATCTACTACGACGCGATCGTGATGCACGGCGACGGTGACGACAGCACCAGCTTCCGCAACATCCGCAAGCGGGCGCTGACCAAGGCCAAGCCGCCGTCGCAGGGCGGCAACGAGACCACCTGGCTGCACGCGTTCCTGGACGCTCGCGTCTGGGCCATGAAGCAGGAGGAAGCGCACTCCGACACCTCACGGGTGGACACGGCCCAGCGGGTGTTCCTGAACGCCGGGAACCTGGACCTGAACACCCCGTTGAAGTGGAAGGTCTACGGCGAGAGCTTCTCGATCAACTCCTGATCCGCGCCACGGGACGGGCCCTGTCGACCACGGTCGGCGGGGCCCGTTTTCTGTCCTGAGTAGACCGATCGATTTGTGGAAACCGTTGCCGGTAAACATGTTTTGCCGACGTTGTTGATAGGGAAGGAAGGTTGCCTAATTGCGCGGGCCGGGGTTACGGTGGCCGCCGCACATCCGCCGCCGTGCTCCACTCCCTTGCTCCACGGAGGTATGCGTGTTGAAATCAGGCAGGTTCCTGCGCTTGGCCGTCGTCGCCGCCGCGTCCGTCGCGCTGGTGTCCGGCGGTGCCGGAACGTCCTCCGCGTGGCCGATGGCCGCGGACGGGGTCCGGGCTCAGGCCGTCGACCTGGATTCCCCGGCGAAGAAGGAGATCGCCATGCAGCTCGTGTCCAGCGCGGAGAACTCGTCGCTGGACTGGAAGGCGCAGTACGGGTACATCGAGGACATCGGTGACGGTCGCGGGTACACCGGCGGGATCATCGGGTTCTGCTCCGGGACGCACGACATGCTCGAACTGGTGGAGGAGTACGCGCGCCGGGCGCCGGGGAACGTGCTGGAGAAGTACCTGCCCGCGCTGAGGGAAGTCGACGGGTCGGATTCGCACGACGGCTTGGATCCGGGGTTCACCGGGGACTGGGCCGCCGCTGCCGGGGACCCCGTCTTCCAGGGGGCGCAGAACGACGAGCGGGATCGGGTCTACTTCACCCCGGCCGTGGACCAGGGCAAGTCCGACGGCGTCCGGACGCTGGGGCAGTTCATCTACTACGACGCCATCGTGATGCACGGCGGCGGGAACGACTCGACCAGCTTCGGCGGGATCCGGAACCGCGCCCTGTCGGTCGCCCGGCCCCCGGCCCAGGGCGGCGACGAAGCGGCTTGGCTGCACGCGTTCCTGGACGCTCGCGTCTGGGCCATGAAGCAGGAAGAGGCGCACTCCGACACCTCACGGGTCGACACGGCCCAGCGGGTGTTCCTGAACGCCGGGAACTTCGGGCTGGACACCCCACTGGCGTGGCAGGTCTACGGGGACAGCTACCGGATCGGGTGAGACCAGCGGAACGCGAAGGGGGCCACCACCCGGCGGCCCCCTTCGGCGTTCGTGCGCGGGTCTAGCCCAAGCGGCGGCCCAGGTCGTCCATGCCGTTCCACGCCGCGAGGCAGCCGTAGGCCAGTGCGGTGGCCATCGGCCAGGCGACCACGCCCCACCAGGTTTGCAGGGCCGGGGCGGTCATGATGGTGTCGCCGACGGCGAACTCGCCGGTCGGGGCGTAGTGGTCGGCCGCCATGCCCACGCCGGTCTTCTGGCCCAGGTACGCCGCCAGTGCCGACCCCAGCACCGCCGCGAGCATGATGACCGGGCCTCGGCGTTCCCGCAGCAGCCACACGGCTATGCCGGTCAGCAGACCCGCGCCCAGGCCGAGCAAAACGAAGACCATCAGCGCGTCCAGGGCGTGGTAGCTCTCGCCGCCCACCGGGATCAACTGGGCGCCGTCCTGGACGACCTTGTTCTGCCCCGGCGCCAGGCGGGACCACAGCCAGCCGAGCGGCAGTGCCAGCGCCGACAGGGCACCCGCCAGGCAGACGGCCGGGAGGAGGTCGCGCTTGACGACCACCCGCGGGCGTCGTGGGTGGAAGTCGAGCACCCACTGCGGCAGCACTGGTGGGATGCGCACCGGCACAGCCCTGTCGTCCACCGGTTGTTCCACCACCCGCGACCTCCTCGTGAACCGAAGCTGACCCGGAGATTACCGCGCCGACGTGATCTCGCCGTGACGACTGCACCTGGCCGTCCAGCCCGCGGGGGTGACCTGGACGACCATCCGGCGGGCGCACTCGGCGCAGTAGCGCGGCGGGTCGATGACCGAGAGGCGCTTCTGGCACGCCGCGTGGTCGCCGTCCGCCTGCTTCCCGCAGTAGGAGCAGTACGCCATCAGAGCGTCTGGCTGAGCGCCTTGATGGGCATGCTCAGCTCGTCCAGCATCTCCAGGTCCTGCACGGCGGGGCGGCCCAGGTTGGTCAGGTAGTTGCCGACGATGATCGCGTTGATGCCGCCGAGCATGCCCTGCTTGGCGCCGAGGTCGCCGAAGGTCAGCTCGCGGCCACCCGCGAAGCGCAGGATGGTGCGGGGCAGGGCGAGCCGGAACGCGGCCACGGCGCGCAGCGCGTCCGCGCCCTCGACGACCGGGTAGTTCTCGTACGGGGTGCCGGGGTTCGGGATGAGGAAGTTCAGCGGGACCTCGTCGGGCTCCAGGGACGCGAGCTGCACGGCGAACTCGGCGCGCTGGGCGAGGGTCTCGCCCATGCCGATGATGCCGCCGCAGCAGACCTCCATGCCCGCGTCGCGGATCATCCGGAGGGTGTCCCAGCGCTCTTCCCACGAGTGGGTGGTGACCACGTTCGGGAAGTGCGACCTGGCCGTTTCGAGGTTGTGGTTGTAGCGGTGGACGCCCATCGCCACCAGCTCGTCGACCTGCTCCTGGGTGAGCATCCCGAGCGAGCAGGCGATCTGGATGTCGTTGCCGTCGTCGCGGATGGCCTTGATGCCGTCGCGGACCTGGGAGAGCAGGCGCTTGTCCGGGCCGCGCACGGCGGCCACGATGCAGAACTCGGTGGCGCCCGTGTCCGCCGTCTGGCGGGCGGCCTTGACCAGGCCGGGGATGTCCAGCCACGCCGAGCGGACGGGCGACGGGAACTGGCCGGACTGGGAGCAGAAGTGGCAGTCCTCGGGGCAGCCGCCGGTCTTGAGGGAGACGATGCCCTCGACCTCGACCTCGGGGCCGCACCAGCGCATGCGCACGTCGTGCGCGAGGGCGAGCAGATCGGAGATCCGGTCGTCGGGGAGTTCGAGGACCTCCAGCACCTGGGCTTCGGTCAGGCCGACACCGCGCTCCAGGACCTGCTCGCGGGCCACGTCCACGACGTCGGTGCTGCGGTCGACCTGCTCGGGTGCTGCGGTCACGACTTCTCCTTCGGCAGACGGGCGTTCGAGCAAGTGTGCCGCACGGCACGGATCGAGTCCGCGCGACGAACGTCACCCCCTACACGTAGTGCGAGGCGAACGCTTCCGGGTCGAAGGTGCCGCCGAACCAGGGTGACAGCGCGCCGCGGGCCACGTCGAGGAAGTCGGCCGGGTGCAGCCTGGTCACGCCGTTGGGCAGCACGCCGAGCAGCGGGCCGCCCGCGGCTTCCGGCAGGTCGGTGAGGTTGCTGCGGCACGCGAGGTCGGGCGCGGCGGGCCAGCGGCCGACGACGACGCCCAGCGATTCCAGGCCGCGGTGGAGGATCGCCTCGGCGGTCAGCGCGGTGGCGTTCAGCGTGCCCAGCCCGGCCGCCGCGACGACGAGCACGGGGGCGTTGAGCGCCCACGCCGCGTCGGCGATGGTCGTGCCCTTCTCGTCGAACCGCACCAGCAGCCCGCCCGCGCCCTCGACCAGCACGAGGTCGTGGGTCGCGTTCAGCTCGGTCACGGCGGCGGCGATCTCCGACGGCGACACGGTGGGTCTGCCCGCGCGCCTGGCGGCCGTCGCGGGTGCCAGCGGGTCCGGGTACCTGGCCAGTTCACGGGTGGTGATGGCCGGACCCGCGAGGCGCAGGACCTCGTCGACGTCGCCGGGCTCGCCGGGCAGCAGCCCGGTCTGCGCGGGCTTGAGCACGGCGACCCGTCTGCCGTCGGCGGACGCGACCGCGGCCAGCGCGGCCGTCACGGCCGTCTTGCCGACCTCGGTATCGGTACCGGTGATCACGAGGACGCTCACGGGGAACCACCCTACGCAGAAGCGGAGGGCACTACCGGTTGACGGGTGTCCCGTGGCCGGGCCGGCGCCCGGATCGTTATCCCGCCTTCGCGGCCGCCACGACCGCCGCGCAGATGGCCGCCACGTCGTCGTCCGTGCAGACGAACGGCGGCATCGTGTAGACGAGGTCGCGGAACGGCCGCAGCCACACGCCGTGGTCGATCGCGGCGGCGGTCGCGGCGGCCATGTCCACCTCGTGATCGAGCTGCACGACGCCGATGGCTCCGAGCACCCGCACGTCGCCGGGCGCGTCGGCGAGGCCCGCCTTCAGCCCCGCCTCGATCCGCCGCACCTCGCCCCGCCAGTCCTGCGAGAGCAGCAGGTCGACGGACGCGGACGCCACGGCGGCGGCCAGCGGGTTGCCCATGAACGTCGGCCCGTGCGCCAGGACCGGCACCTCGCCGCGGCTGATGCCGTCCGCCACCCGCTCGGTGCACAGCGCCGCGGCCATCGTCAGGTAACCGCCGGTCAGGGCCTTGCCGACGCACATCACGTCCGGGCTGACGTTCGCGTGGTCGGCGGCGAACAGCTCGCCGGTGCGGCCGAAGCCGGTGGCGATCTCGTCGAAGACCAGCAGCACGTCGTTGGCCAGCGTCAGCTCGCGCAGCACGTGCAGGTAGCGCGGGTCGTGGAAGCGCATCCCGCCCGCGCCCTGCACCACCGGCTCCACGATCACCGCGGCCAGCTCGTCAGCGTGCTCCTCGATCAGGTCCGCGAGGTGCTGCACGTACGCGGTGTCCATCTCGGCGGGCGGCGCGTCGGCGAACACCTGCTCGGGCAGGACGCCCCGCCACAGCGAGTGCATCCCGCCCTCCGGGTCGCACACGGACATCGGCTGGAACGTGTCGCCGTGGTACCCGCCCCGCCAGGTGAGCAACCGCCGCTTGGCCGGTTTCCCCTGCGAGCGCCAGTACTGGAGGCACATCTTCACGGCGACCTCGACCGACACCGACCCCGAGTCGCACAGGAACACGTGCCGCAGCGGCTCCGGCGTGATCTCGACGAGCTTCGCCGCCAGCCGCACGGCGGGCTCGTGCGTGAGCCCGCCGAACATCACGTGGCTCATCCGGCCGAGCTGGCCGCGCACCGCGTCGTCCAGGACGGGGTGCCGGTAGCCGTGGATGGCCGCCCACCAGGACGACATGCCGTCCACCAGCTCACGGCCGTCGTCCAACCGCAGCCGGACACCCTCCGCGGACTCGACGACGAGCGGCGCGCGGGTGCCCGGCATCGGCCCGTACGGGTGCCAGACGTGCTCCCGGTCCAGTCTCAGCAGCTCATCGTGGTCCACGGGGCGACAGGCTAATCGGGAACCGCTCCAGCCCGTGCAGCAGCGTGCTGTCCTTCCACTTCAACGCCTGGGACGGTTCACCGGCCAGGTCGAGGTCGAACCGGTCGAGCAGCGAGCCGATGGCGACCGCGCCCTCCAGCCGCGCCAGCGGGGCGCCGAGGCAGAAGTGGATGCCGTGCCCGAACGCGACGTGCCCGCCGGTCGCGCGGGTGATGTCCATCTTCGCGGGCTCGGGGAACTTCTCCGGGTCCCGGTTGGCGCTGAGCAGCGACACCAGCACGAACTCCTCGGCCGGAATCGTCACGCCACCCAGCTCGGCCTCCTCGGCGGTGTAGCGGAACGTCGCCATGTTGATCGGCCCGTCGATCCGCAGGAACTCCTCGACCGCGTTCCCCAGCAGCGACCGGTCGGCGAGCAGCAGGGCGAGCTGGTCCGGGTTGCGCAGCAGGCCCAGCACGCCGTTGCCGATCAGGTTGACCGTGGTCTCGTGGCCCGCGACCAGCAGCAGGAACGCCATCGAGATCAGCTCGGCCTCGTTGAGCCGGTCGTCGTCCTCGCTGGCGTGGACCAGCGCGGAGAAGATGTCGTCGCCGGGGTTCTCCCGCTTGCTCTGGATCAGGCCCGCCAGGAACGCGTACATCGAGGCCGCGGCCTCGTTGATCTCCTCCTGCGTCGAGTCGGTGAGCAGCGTCCCCGACCAGATCCGGAAGTCGTCGCGCTGGTCGAGCGGCACGTCCAGCAGCTCGCAGATCACCGTGATCGGCAGCGGGAACGCCAGCGCGTCCAGCAGGTCGACCTCCGACCTGCCCTCCATCTCGTCCAGCAGCCGGTCGGTGATCTCCTGGATCCGCGGGCGCAGGGCTTCCATCCGCCGCGCCGTGAACGCCTTGTTCACCAGCTTGCGCATCCGGGTGTGGTCCGGCGGGTCCATGTTCAGCATGTGCGAGGCGAACGACTGGTCGAACTCGCGCCGCGCCACCCCCGGCTGGAGGTGCTTGCCGAACAGGTCGCCCGCGGCGGCGAAGTTCTTGCTGAACCGCGGGTCGGACAGCGCGATCCGCGCCTCCTCGTGCCGCGTCACGACCCACACCTTCAGACCGCGCGGCAGCACCAGTTCGGACACCGGCCCCACTTCGCGCAGCCGCTCGTGCACGGCGTGCGGGTCCTGGAGGTACTCGGCCCCGAGTTTCTCGAACCCGGCCTCGGTCGTCTGCATGACACCCCTCCCATGGTGAGTTAACTGTGTTAACTGAACGTCCGGACATCCATCGGTGTCCCATGTTCTTGGTCTTGTCACTCGAATGGACGAGCCACTTCCGACAAACCCGGCGAAGCCCCACCGACCGTGTCTCAGAACGACAGCACCTCACGTTCCGCGGTCAACCGCTCATCCTGCGTCCACGACTCGTCCGGCACGACCACGTCGAACTCCTCACCGCCGAACAGCCCGAGCTGCCCGCCCTCCTCGGCCAGGCTGGCGGCCACCACCGCGTCGAAAGCCCGCCCGTGCACCAGGTGCAGCCCCTTGCGCGGGTGCCCGAGCGAGTCGAACGCCCCCGCCTTCACCAGCGCCTCGACCGCCTTCCGGTCGCACACCCCGAGGTCCACCTTCCGCAGGAAGTCGAAGAAGTCCGCGAACCGGCCCCGCTCCTCCCGCGCCCGCACGATCGCGTCGACCACCTCGTCCGCGACGAACCGCACCGCCCCCAGCCCGTACCGCACGTCGGACCCGACCGCCGTGAAGTCCCGGCGGGACAGGTTGACGTCCGGCGGCAGCACCCCGGCGCCCGCGGCCGACGCGGGCTCCGCCGTCACCACAGCGGCCAGGTGCTCGGCCGGGTAGCACTCGGCCAGGTGCCCGAGCCAGGAAGCGCGGGGCACGCCGCCCAGGTCCACCGCGGGCTTCCCGTTGAGCACGACGTTCCGCAGCAGGTCGGCGACCAGCGCCACCTCGGCGGAGCCGACCAGGTCCACCACCGAGAACCCCAGCGCCTCGCACGCCTCCCGGTCGAACTGCGTGACGAGGGCGCCGTCACCGGGTCGCGTCCAGAGCGGGACCCGCTCGACGAGCGCTTCCCCGGCCACGACCACCGCGACCGGGTCCACGCCCACGTCCCGGACCAGCCCCTCCAGGTCCGGGTGCGGCAGCCTCGCGGAACCCCTGATCCGCGCGAACGCCCCCACCCGCGCGACCCGGTCCCACCCCCACCGCTCCCCCAGGTGCCGCAGGACGTCCTCGCGACGGCGTTCGTCGACCTCAAGACCCTCGCCGACCAGCACCCCGCTGCCCGCGGCCCACGCCACGACGTCGTCGACCACGGACGGACCCGGCCCGCCCCGTGCGAACATCCCCGCCGGATCGACCCGCTCGGCCACCGCGAGCGTCCTCCGGCACCCCTCCTGCCAGGCGTCGGACGAGTCGAGCGCGTACATCTCCTCGGCCGACCTCAGGTGGTGGCCGGAGCCGCCGAGCCGGAACCGCGACGGGTCCCGCACCGTCTTCCCCGAGCCCAGCGACAGCAGCGCGTCCTGCACGGCGGCGTCCGAGGCCCGCACGTGGTGCACGTCGTTGGTCACCACGACCGGTGCGCCCAGCTTCGCCGCGACCCGCAGCAGCCCGTCCCGCACCACGCGCTCACCGGGGACGCCGTGGTCCACCAGTTCCACGAAGAAGTCGTCCGCCCCGAACACGTCCCGCCACAGCGCCGCGACGTCGAGCGCCTCCCGCTCCCGCCCGGCCCGCAGCAGCGAGGCCACCTCGCCGGACGCGCACCCGGTCGTCCCCATCACGCCCGCCGAGTGCGCGGCGACCACCTCGACGTCCACGCGCGGCAGGCGCCCCACCCCCGCACTCGACAGCGCCAGCAGGTTCCGCAGCCCGCGCGCGTCCCGAGCCCACAGCGTCAGGTGCGCGCCCGCCCGGTCGACCTCGACCCCCGACGTCGGCGCGACGAACGCCTCGAGCCCCACGACCGGCGTGATCCCGGCGGCGACGGCGGCCCGGTGGAACTCGTGCGCGCCGTGCAGGACGCCGTGGTCGGTGATCGCCACGGCGGGCATGCCGAGCCGCGCGCACTCGGCCACCAGGTCCGGGACCCGAGCGGCCCCGTCCAGCACCGAGTACTCCGTGTGCACGTGGAGGTGCACGAACGAGCCCGTCACCCGCACCACCTCCACCCCGGCGGAGGCCTCGACAGTAACCCCGGCCAGGGGTGGCGACCACACGGTGATCAGCGGCGACCGGTAGCGTGAGAATCGTGGTATCGCCTGATCCCGTTGACGCCCGCCTCCTCGCCATGATCGCGGAGATGGGCCGTGCGGCCGTGCACGAGGTAGCCGCGAGGCTGGGCATGGACCCCCGCGAAGCCGCGTCGAGGTTGATCACGCTCTCCGGCAGCGGCCTCCCGCTGCTCGTGGGCGTCGAGTGCGATCCGAACGGAATCCGAACGGCACTGGCCAACAGCATGGCGTGGGGCAGCTACACCGGCCCGCCGAGGCCGTACCCGCCCTACCAGGCACCCCCGAGCGTGCCCTTCCCGGCTCAGCAGCCCCCCGGCCAGCAGCAACAACCGCAGCAGACCTGGGGTCCGCCCCAGTCGGCGGCGTGGGCCAGGACCGACCAGCAGCCGATGTTCGGCGGCTCGAAGGGCGCGACGGGCCAGCGCACGGGCAAGATCGGCACCTCGCTGGAGACCGAGGGCCTGGAGGGCGCCACCTTCTCGATCCAGTTGATCGAGGTCGTGGATCCGGCGGACTTCCTCTTCACCGCGGCGGGCTACAAGCTCGCGGACGGCGAACGCGCGGTGGTGGTGCACACGGAGCTCACCAACACCGGCACGATCCCGTTCAACTCGCTGCCGGACATGTACCTGGTGCTGATGGCCCGCACCGGCGAACCGGTGGCCAAGGCCCCGGTGTCCCTCTCGTCCCGCCCACCGCACAAGATCGGCGTCCAGCCGGGCGAGACGGCGGGCGGCCACACCGTCTACGTGCTGCCCGAGGACACCGTGATCACCGCGGTCCGGTGGAGCGCCCGGCCGGAGATCGACCTGAACACGCTGGTCTGGACGATCGACGACTGATGGACGGCTGATCGACGCGGCCGTCCAACGATCGACACGGCCGATTTTACTTGGGGGATTTGCCCCTTAAACTTGCGTCGGACGGCGGCTTCACCTTCCCGCCGTTTTGGTCCGACGAAGGGGCAAATCTAGGGGCCCCAAGTCAAATCGGCCCCGCGGCCTATCCCTCGGCTCGCAACAGCTCCAGCGCGTCGGCCAGGTCGGCCGGGTACTCGGACGTGAACGACACCCACTGGCCGTCGGCCGGGTGGTGGAAGCCGAGCGTCCTGGCGTGCAGCCACTGGCGGGTGATCTTCAAGCGCTTCGCCAGCGTGGGGTCCGCGCCGTACGTCAGGTCGCCGACGCACGGGTGGTGCAGCGCCGAGAAGTGCACCCGGATCTGGTGCGTGCGCCCGGTCTCCAGGTGGACGTCCAGCAGCGACGCTGCCCGGAACGCCTCGACGACCTCGTAGTGCGTGATGCTGGGGCGCCCGTTGGCCATCACGGCGAACTTGTAGTCGTGCTTGGGGTGCCGGTCGATGGGGGCGTCGATGGTCCCCTTGATCGGGTCCGGGTGCCCCTGGACCAGCGCGTGGTACAGCTTGTCCACGGTCCGTTCCTTGAACGCGTGCTTCAACGCCGAGTACGCGTTCTCCGACTTGGCCACCACCATCACGCCGGTGGTCCCGACGTCGAGCCGGTGCACCACGCCCTGGCGCTCGGCGGCACCGGAGGTGGCGACGTGGATGCCCGCGCCCGCCAACCCGCCGACAACGGTCGGGCCGGTCCAGCCGGGGCTGGGGTGGACGGCGACCCCGACGGGCTTGTCCACCACGATGATGTCGTCGTCCTGGTACAGCACGACGAGGCCCTCGACCTTCACGGCCTGGATCTCCACCGGCCGGGGCGGCTCGGGCAGGGTCACCTCGAGGGTTGACCCGGCCATCAGCCGGTCCGACTTCCCGGCGGGCTGACCGTCCAGCACCACGTCACCGGACTCGGTCAGCGCGGCGACGGCCGTCCGCGACAACCCGAGCAGCTTCGCCAGTCCGGCGTCGACGCGCATCCCGTCGAGACCGTCCGGCACGGGCAGGGTGCGATACCCGCTCATCCTTTTTCCTTCTTCACAGCACGAGTGCCGTCGTAGTCGCGCTGGAGCAGCGCCATCGTCACGATGAGCACCCCGCCAACGCAGATGGCCGAGTCGGCGAGGTTGAACACCGGCCACACCCGGCCGTAGGGGTCGAACAGGGACAGGAAGTCCACCACGTGCCCGCGCAGCGGCCCCGGCGCCCGGAAGATCCGGTCGCCCAGGTTGCCGAGCGCGCCGCCGAGCACCAGCCCGAGGCCGACGGCCCACGGTCCGGACCGCAGCTTCCGCGCGATCCACACGATGAACCCGACCACGCCGAGCGAGATCAGCGCGAGCACGGCGGTCCAGCCCTCGGCGAGCCCGAACGCGGCGCCGCCGTTGCGGATCAGCGGCAGGTACAGCACGCCACCCAGCAACTCGACCGGCTCACGGCCTTCCAGGAAGGCGACCGCGGCGATCTTGCTGAACACGTCCGAGCCGAGCACCAGGATGGCCACCACCGCGAGCAGCACCAGCCGCCGCCGAGGCAGCGCGGCAGGCGTCACGTCGACATCGGGTTGGGTGGACACCCACCCATTGTCCCAGCAGCCGCTCAGGACAGGAACGGCGGGAGCGGGCGCGAGTCGTTTTCCGGCACCCAGCGCCCGTCGCGCTGGACGTAGCTCCACTTCGGCCCCTCGGCCACGAGGGAGCGCAGGGCCGCGACCAGCCGGTCCACGTGGTCCTCGGTGCTGCCCAGGCCCAGCGACGCGCGCAGCGCCCGCTGCTCGTGCGCGCCGGCCTCGTCCAGCAGCCGGGTCACGGCGACGTGGGCGCAGAACGCCCCGTCCCGGACGCCGATGCCGTGCTCGGCGGACAGCGCGGCGGCGACGTACCCGGCGTCGTGGCCGCTGATGGTGAAGCTGACGACGCCGACCCGGTCGTGGTCGGCCCCGAACAGGCTCAGCTCGCTCAGGCCGGGGATGGTCGCCAGCCCGGCGCGCAGCCGGGCGAGCAGCACCCGCTCGTGCTCGACGGTCTGCTCCCAGTGGCGCCCGAGCACGTCGCAGGCCACGGCCAGCGCGTGCACGCCGACCACGTTCGGCGACCCGGCCTCGTGCCGCTCGGGCACCGCGGACCAGGCCACGCCGAGGCGGTCGCCGTGGTCGGTCACGAGCTTGGTGGCGCCACCGCCGACGAGGTACGGCTCCGCGGCCTGCAACCAGTCGGACCGGCCGACGAGCACGCCGGAGCCGAAGGGGGCGTAG
Organism: Umezawaea endophytica; assembly: GCF_025061645.1. Taxonomy (GTDB): domain Bacteria; phylum Actinomycetota; class Actinomycetes; order Mycobacteriales; family Pseudonocardiaceae; genus Umezawaea; species Umezawaea endophytica. The sequence continues at coordinate 289,335 of NZ_JANYMP010000006.1, forward strand.
ACCTTGTGGCCGGAGAACACGGTGTAGTCGACGTCCAGCGCCCGCACGTCCACCGGGCGGTGCGGGGCGAACTGCGCGGCGTCCAGCGCGATCCGCGCGCCGTGCCTGCGGGCGACCTTCGCGAGTTCGGCGACGGGCCACACCTCGCCGGTCACGTTCGACGCGCCGGTCACCACGACCAGGCGCGGGCCGACGGGGCAGGACGCGAGTTCGCGGTCCAGCACGGCGACGGCGGCCTCGGCCGACGACGGGGTGGCGATCCGGCGCACGTTCGGGCCGCGCCACGGCAGCAGCGCCGCGTGGTGCTCGGCGTCGAACAGCACGACCGAGGTGTGCCGGGGAAGGCTGCGCGCCAACAGGTTCAGCGCGTCGGTGGTGTTGCGGGTGAACACGACGGCCTCGGTGGAGCGGGCGTTCACGAAGCGGCGCACGGAGTCCCGCGCCTGCTCGTACACCCGCGTCGACACCTGCGAGGCGAAGCCCGCGCCGCGGTGCACGCTGGCGTACCAGGGCAGCAGCTCGTCGACCGCGTCCCGCACCTGCTCCAGACAGGGCGCGCTGGCCGCGTGGTCGAGGTTGGCGTACTCCACGCGTTCCCCGGTCACCAGGGGCACGCTCAGGGAGGACCCGACAACACCGGGGATGGCGGGAGCGGTGCTGCGGGGGATGGCGATGGTCATGGTGACGGCCCTTCGGGTCCCGGGGACCCGGCGTGGGCCCGCGCTTGCCCGGACGCGCTGCGCGCCGGGCCAGGTCTTCACCGTGGGCACCCCACCGCGGAGGAGGGTTGCCGGCCAGCTAGCACGGGCTTCGCGCTGGCACTCATGACCTTTCGTCAACGACGTTAACCGACGGGCACGCCGTCCGTCGAGCCCCGCTCAGATACTGGGAAACGCCGGTTTCCCGCCGTCCTCGCCCTTCCACCGGGCGTACCGGCCCGCCCGGTCGATCGACCGCAGCCTCTTCTCGGCGGCGTCGCGGGCGGCCTCGGTCGACACCACGAGCAACTGGTCGTCCACCTGGAGGCGGGTGGTCGGCTGGGGCGTGAAACCCTTGCCGCCACGGGCGATCAGGCTCACCACGGCCCCCGGCGGCAGGCGGAGTTCCGACAGGTACACGCCGTGCAGCTTCGACCCCTGCTGGATCCGCACCTGGAGCAGTTCCGCGCCCAGTTCGTCCAGTGGCGCCGAGTCCACGTGCACCTCGTGCGCCTCCCCCGCGCGCACCAACCCGAGCAGCTTCGCCAGCGCGGGCAAGGTGCTGCCCTGCAACAGGGTCAGCACGACCACGAGGACGAACACCGCGTCCACCAAGGCCTGCGAGCCCGGCACGCCCTGGATCACCGGGATCAGCGCGAACACGATGGGCACCGCGCCGCGCAGACCGGACCAGGAGATGAACACCTGTTCCCGCCACGGCACCTTGAACGGGATCGCGGCCAGCGCCACCGACAGCGGCCGGGCCAGCAGCACCAGCACCGCCCCGGCGACCAGCGCGGGCACCAGGGCGTCCAGCACCCGGCCCGGCGAGGCGAACAGGCCGAGCAGCACGAACAGCCCGATCTGCGCCAGCCAGCCGAGGCCCTCGGCGAACGACAGCGTGTCCGACCGGTGGGGCAGGCGCGAGTTCCCGAGCACCAGCGCGGCGATGTACACGGCGAGGAAGCCGGACGCGTGCGCCAGGTCCCCGGCGGTGTAGGCGAACACGCACACGGCGACGGTCGCCAGCGGGTACAGGCCGGTGGCGGGCAGCGCGGCCCGGCGCAGCGCGGCGGCACCCATCCAGCCCAGCGCCACCCCGATCAGCCCACCGAGCACGAGTTCGTAGACGAGCAGCAGCGGCGCGGTCCAGGTGATCGGGTCCGGCGACGCGAGCAGCACCACGGCGATGTACACGGGCGCGTCGTTGATGCCGGATTCGAGTTCCAGCGCACCGGTCAGGCGTTTGCTCACGCCCACCGCGCGCAGCACGCTGAACACGGCCGCCGCGTCGGTGGACGACAGCACCGCGCCCCACAGCAGGGCCATCCGCCAGTCGAGGCCCAGCAGCAGGTGCAGCGCGGCGCCGGTGACCGCGACGCTCACGCCGACGCCCACAGTGGACAGTGCGATCCCCAGGCCCAGAGCCGGTTTCACGGCCGTCCACCGCGTGGTGAGACCACCTTCGGCGAGGATCAGGACCAGTGCGACGGTGCCGAGCGACCGGGTCAGGTCGGCGTCCTCGAAGTCGATCCCGAGCACGCTCTCACCGAGCACCACGCCGATGCCGAGGTACAGCAGCAGCGACGGCAGGCCGAGCTTCGTCGACAGCCTCACCGCGATCACCGAGACGAGGAGGACGGCCGCGCCTATGCCCAGGATGGCCGTGATTCCCAACGCGACCTCCCGGACCTGCTCGACGGTGACGCCATTGTTCCCCGCCGCCACTGAATTGGACTAATCAGACAGGTGATCTTTCCTCACTTCAGTGCGCAGGGTCACGGACGATTCGGCCGTCGCGGCACGAACCAGCCGAACGAACCTAGCGAGACGCGTCCCGACGGTGCACGTTGATCAGTGGGCCGCGCCACCCCCTGTCCGGCGTCGACCCGATCCACCCACTCCCCTGCATGGAGTTGACGAACGTGAAGCTCCGAAAAGCTCTCGGCCGGTCGATCCCGGCCCTGATGATCACCACCGCTCTCATCGGCACGGGGTCCGCCACCGCGGTCTCCGCGCCCGCCGCGCTGGCGGCGCCGAACATCTCGGTGTCCGCCATCCAGGCCGACCTGAACCAGTTGCAGAGCATCGCGACCGCCAACGGCGGCAACCGCGCCCACGGACGGCCGGGCTTCAAGGCGTCCATCGACTGGGTCAAGGCGAAGCTGGACGCGGCGGGGTTCACCACCCGCGTGCAGACGTTCACCCGCAGCGGTGCCACGGGCTACAACCTGATCGCGGACATGCCCGGCGGCGACCTGAACAACATCCTGATGGTCGGCGGCCACCTGGACAGCGTCACGGCGGGCCCCGGCATCAACGACAACGGCACCGGCTCGGCGTCGATCCTGGAGGTCGCGCTCGCCGCGAAGGCGAGCGGCGCCGCGTTCTCGAAGCACCTGCGCTTCGGCTGGTGGGGCGCTGAGGAACTCGGCCTCGTCGGCTCGACGTTCTACGTGAACTCGTTGTCCACCGCGGACAAGTCGAAGATCAAGACCTACCTGAACTTCGACATGACCGGCTCGCCGAACCCCGGCTACTTCGTCTACGCGGGCGCCAGCCAGCCCACCGGGTCGGTGGCCGTGCAGCAGACGCTGGTCAACTACTTCACCTCGATCGGCGTGCAGACCGAGCTGACCGAGGTCGGCGGGCGCTCCGACCACGCCGCGTTCGCGCGGGCGGGCATCGCCACCGGCGGCACGTTCTCCGGCGCCGAGGTGATCAAGACCGCGGCGCAGGCGACGAAGTGGGGCGGCACGTCCGGCGTCGCCTTCGACCGCTGCTACCACCGCTCCTGCGACACCACGGCGAACATCAACGTGACGTCGCTCGACCGGAACGCCGACGCCATCGCGCACACCGTCTGGGCGCTGGCCTCCTAGCCGGTCCGACCGGCCGGGGCGGGGTCGATCTCCACGGCCTCGTCCCGGCCGCCGTGCGCGCTCAACGCGACCAGCGTGTCGGCGAGCAGCGTCTCCTGCTCACCCACGACGTGCGGTGTCGTCGCACGCAACTGCGCCTGCCCGAGGTAGACCGAGTACGCCAGTACGGCCCGGCGGCAGCTCGCCTCGACCGTGAAGCCGAGCGCGAGGAACAGGTCCTCCAGGTAGCGGATGCGCCCGTCGGTGACCCGCCTGAGGATCGGCGCGACGATCGGGTCGTCCGCGGCGGCCAGCAGCGCCGACTCGACCGCGCAGCCGCCGCCGCACTCGTCCAGCACCCGGCCGAAGATCAGCCGCAGCCGTTCCGCGGGCTCGGTCGCGTCGCGGACCAGCGCCCGCATCTCCTCCAGGTGCTCGCGCTCCCAGCGCTCGACCGTCGCGAGGAGGAGCGCGTCGCGGTTGGGGAAGTGCCAGTACGCGCTGCCCTTCGTGGCGCCGACGCGGGCGGCCAGCGGTTCGACCGCCACGGCGGCGAGACCGCCCTCGGCCAGCGCCTGAAGCGCCGCACGGGTCCAGTCGTCCCGTGTCCGTCGTCTCCGCTCGGCCACGGTCCATACGCTACCGTATGGTCGGCTCCGCACGGTGCCGTTCGGATGGTGGTGGACGTTGATCGAGACCCCTGACACCCCGTGGGAAGACCTGACCGGGATCGACCGGCACGCGGCGTGCCTCCAGGCCGCGCGCGGCGGCGACCGCAAGGCCCTGGACGCTCTCGTGGCCGACCTGACACCGCTGCTCTGGCACGTCGCCAGGGGCAACGGCCTCGACCGGCAGGCGGCGGAGGACGTGGCGCAGAACGTGTGGCTCGGCTTCCTGCGGCACCTGCACCGCATGCGCGAACCCCGTGCCCTGGTCGCCTGGCTGGTCGTGACGGCCCGCCGCGAGTCCCGCCGCACGTGGCCCGAGTCGAAGCGGGTCACCGTCGGGGAGACCGAGGAGGTGCCGTCGGACTTCGGCCTGCCCGAGGTCGAGGCGCTGCGCGACGAGCGCGACCGCACCCTGTGGGCCGCGTTCGGCCGCCTCCCCCGCCGCTGCCAGGAACTGCTGCGCCTCACCGTGCTGGAGGGGCGGGCGCAGTACGAGGCCGTGTCCCGCGCGCTGGTGATGCCGCGCGGCAGCATCGGCCCCACGCGCGGCCGGTGCCTGAAGAACCTGCGGGCGGAACTGGAGCGCTAGTCCGGCCTCAGCCCCCGGAGGAGCAGCGCGACCAGGGTGCGGGGGTCGTAGCGCGGGTCGCCGTCACGTCCGGCGCAGAGGTTGCCGATGCCGCGCATCAGCTCGTAGGCCTGGATGCCGGGCGTGACCTCGCCCGCCTCGACCGCGGCGTCGAGCATCCGCACGCACACGGGCCCCAGCCGGTCGAGGAAGTACGCGTGCAGCGCCGCGAAGCCGCTGCTGTCGGACTGCATGGCGTTGGCGAGGCCGTGCTTGGTGACCAGGAAGTCGACGAACAGGTCGACCCACTGGCGGAACGCCTCGAACGGGGAGTCGGTGGCGGCCAGCAGCGCGGGCCCGGCCTCGGCGCACGCCTCGACCTGGTGGCGGTAGACCGCGACGACGAGGTCGGCCCGCGTCGGGAAGTGGCGGTAGATCGTGCCCATCCCCACGCCCGCCCTGGTGGCGATCTCCCGGATCGGCGCGTCGACGCCGGAGGTGACGAACACCGCCGCCGCGGCGGTGAGCAGCGTCTGCTGGTTGCGCACCGCGTCGGCCCGCTTGCTCTTGGCGGGCAGTTCCCCTGATGGGCTCGCTGTCGACACCACGCTCTCCTCCCGACGGTCGTTGACAAAGCGGAACGACGTTCCGTATCGTAACTGGAACAACGCTCCGCTTACCTCGTGGTCGGCACGACCACCCGCGAAGCCTACGGAAGGGAACTCCCATCATGGGTGAAGCGACCCCCGCACCCGTCCTCTCGGTCAGCCCGGTGGTGCTGCCCGCGCCCGGCCGCGCGGTGGACCTGCGGCTCCGGGTCTCCGCCCCGACGACCGGCGGCGACCTGCCGATCATCCTGCTCTCGCACGGCCAGGGGCACTCGAACCACCTCTCGTCGCTCAACGGCTACGCGCCGCTCGTCGACCACTGGGCGGCGCACGGCTTCGTCGTCATCCAGCCCACCCACCTCAGCTCCCGGACGCTGGACCTCGGCGACAACCCCGACGAGCCGCTGCACTGGCGTTCGCGGGCCACGGACATGACGCTGGTCCTCGACCGGCTCGACGCCGTCGAGGAGGCCGTGCCGCAACTCCGCGGACGCCTGGACCGGAGTCGGGTCGCCGTGGCCGGGCACTCGATGGGCGGGCACACCGCGAGCCTCCTGCTGGGCGCGCGGCTGACCGACCGGACCGGTGTCGTCACCCTGGCCGACCCCAGGATCAAGGCGGGCGTGCTGCTGGCCGCGCCCGGCCGGGGCGGCGACGCCGTGACCGAGTTCGTGGCCGAGCACTACCCGTTCTTCCTGACCATGGACTTCTCCGAGATGAGCGCGCCCGCGCTGGTGGTCGCCGGTGACAAGGACACCTCCACCCACCTGACGGTCGCGGGGCCGGACTGGCATGCCGACCCGTTCCACCTCTCGCCCGGTCCCAAGACCCTGCTGACGGTGTTCGACGCCGAGCACGGGTTGGGCGGGATCTCCGGGTACGACGTCGCCGAGACCACGGACGAGAACCCCGCGCGGGTGACCGCCGTCGCCCGGCTCACCGCCGCCTACCTGCGTGGGGAGCTGTACCCCGGTGACACCGCCTGGCAGGACGTGGCGTCTGTGTTGACCACGGGTCCCGACGCGATCGGGCGGGTCGAGTCCAAGTAGCCGGTCGGGTTGGGTGTTGGGGAGGACGCCCTGGTCGAGCGCTTCCACGACGAAGGGCGCCTGCCGGAGCAGGCGCCCTTCGTCGTGCGAGCGGATCAGCTCCGGGTGACGTGCACCCGGACCTTCACGCCATCGCCGACGACGCCGTCGGAACCCTCGGCGACCTCGCCGTGGGCGACCGTGTCGGCCAGGGTCTCGCCCGCGAGGAACGCCTCGTGCGTGCGGACCGCGCCGACGACCGACTCCGGCACCTGCAAGGTCAGCACGATCCGGTCCGACACGTCCAGGTCGGCGTCCTTGCGGGCCTGCTGGACCACGCGGACCAGGTCGCGCGCGACGCCCTCGTCGGCCAGCTCGGGGCTGACGACGGTGTCGAGCACGACCAGGCCACCGCCGCCCGGCAGCGCGGCCGTGGCGGCCGGGTCGGTGGCGACGAGCCGCTGCTCGTACTCCTCCGGGAACAGCTCGATGCCCGCGGCGACGATCGCGCCGGACTCGGTCGTCGTCCAGTCACCGGCCTTCACGGCCTTGATCACCGTCTGCACCTCGCGCCCGATCCGGGGACCGGCCGCGCGGGCGTTGACCGCGAGCTGGAAGTGGCCGTGCGCGTCGACGTCCGTGGTCAGCTCGACCGCCTTGACATTGACCTCGTCGCGCAGGATGCCCGCGAACGGCTCCAGCGACGCGACCTCGTCGGCGGCGATGACCAGCTTCGCCAGCGGCAGCCGGACGCGCAGCTTGTTCGCCTTCCGCAGCGACGACGCCGTGGACGCGATCTGCCGCACCCGGTCCATCGCCGTGACCAGCGCGGCGTCGGCGGGCAGGTCGGCCGCGACCGGGAAGTCGGCCAGGTGCACCGAACGGCCACCGGTCAGCCCCCGCCAGACGACCTCGGTCGTCAACGGCAGCAGCGGCGCGGCGACCCGGCTCACGACCTCCAGCACGGTGTGCAGGGTGTCGATCGCGTCGGCGTCACCGGCCCAGAAGCGGTCGCGCGACCGGCGCACGTACCAGTTGGTCAGCACCTCCAGGAACTCGCGGATCTGCGCGCACGACCCGGAGATGTCGTACACGTCCATCGCGGCCTGCACGTCCCGCACGAGGTCGTGCGTCTTCGCCAGGACGTACCGGTCGAGCACGTTCTGGGAGTCCGTGCGCGAGGTGCCCTCGCGGCCCGCGGCGTTGGAGTACAGCGCCAGGAAGTACCAGGAGTTCCACAGCGGCAGCACGGCCTGGCGGACGGCGTCGCGGATGCCCCGCTCCGTCACCACCAGGTCGCCGCCGCGGAGGATCGGCGAGGACATCAGGAACCAGCGCATGGCGTCCGAGCCGTCGCGGTCGAACACCTCGTTGACGTCCGGGTAGTTCTTGCGCGACTTGGACATCTTCTGCCCGTCGTCGCCCAGCACGATGCCGTGCGCCAGCACGTTCACGAACGCGGGCCGGTCGAACAGCGCCGTGGCCAGCACGTGCATCGTGTAGAACCAGCCGCGCGTCTGGCCGTTGTACTCGACGATGAAGTCACCGGGGAAGTGGTCGTCGAACCACTCGGCGTTCTCGAACGGGTAGTGGACCTGGGCGAACGACATCGAGCCGGACTCGAACCAGCAGTCCAGCACCTCGGGCACCCGGCGCATGGTCGACTTCCCGGACGGGTCGTCCGGGTTCGGGCGGGTCAGCAGGTCGACGTGCGGGCGGTGCAGGTCCGTCGGACGCGTGCCGAAGTCGCGCTCCAGCTCGTCCAGCGAGCCGTAGACGTCGACACGCGGGAACTCCGGGTCGTCCGACACCCACACGGGCAGCGGCGAGCCCCAGAACCGGTTGCGCGAGATGTTCCAGTCGCGCGCGTTCTCCAGCCACTTGCCGAACTGGCCGTCCTTGATGTGCTCGGGCACCCAGTTGATCTGCTGGTTGACCTCGACCATCCGGTCCTTGAACCGGGACACGGCGACGAACCACGCCGACACGGCCCGCTGGATCAGCGGGTTGTCGCAGCGCCAGCAGTGCGGGTACGGGTGGTCGTAGGTCTCGTGGCGCAGCAGCAGACCGGCGGCCTTGAGGTCGCGGATGATCGCCTTGTTCGCCTCGAACACGTGCACGCCCTGGTACGGCGGCACCTCGGCGGTGAACTCGCCGTTGGGGCCGACCGGGACGACGACCTCGATGCCCGCGGCGTCCGTGACGACCTTGTCGTCCTCACCGAACGCGGGGGCGATGTGCACGATGCCCGTGCCGTCCTCGGTGGTGACGTAGTCCGCGGCGAGCACCTGGTGGGCGTTCTCGCGGCCGACGAAGAAGTCGAACGGCGGCGCGTACTTGCGGCCGACCAGGTCCGCGCCCTTGATCCGGGCGACGACCGGCGGCTCCTCCCCCAGCTCACGGGCGTACGCGGGGACGCGGGCCTCGGCGAGGAGGTAGCGCTCGCCGTTCGCCTCGACGGTCACGTAGTCGACGTCCGGGTGCACGGCCGCGGCGAGGTTGCTCGGCAACGTCCACGGGGTCGTCGTCCAGATGAGGGCCAGCTCGCCCGTCTCCAGGCGCAGGCCGACCGTGACGGCCGGGTCCTGGCGGTCGCGGTAGACGTCGTCCATCTTGGTCTCGGTGTTGGACAGCGGCGTCTCGCAGCGCCAGCAGTACCAGAGCACGCGGAAACCCTCGTAGATCAGCCCCTTGTCGAACAGCGACTTGAAGGCCCACATGACGGACTCCATGTAGTCCAGGTCGAGGGTCTTGTAGTCGTTGTCGAAGTCGACCCAGCGGGCCTGGCGGGTCACGTAGTCGCGCCACTGGTCGGCGTACTGGAGGACCGAGGTGCGGCAGGCGTCGTTGAACTTCTCGATGCCCATGGCCTCGATCTCGCTCTTGTGCGAGATGCCGAGCTGCTTCTCCGCCTCCACCTCGGCCGGGAGGCCGTGGGTGTCCCAGCCGAAGCGGCGCTCGACGTGCTTGCCGCGCATCGTCTGGTAGCGGGGGACGACGTCCTTCACGTAACCCGTGAGGAGGTGGCCGTAGTGCGGGAGGCCGTTGGCGAAGGGAGGGCCGTCGTAGAAGACGAACTCGTTCCCGCCGTTGTCGCCCGCGGGGCGGTGGTCGACGCTGGCCTGGAAGGTGCCGTCGGACTTCCAGTAGGCGAGAACGTCCTGTTCCACCTGGGGGAAGGAAGGCTGGGACGGGACTGAACCCTCGCCCGCCTTGGGGTACGCCATGGTGCTGCTCCTCGCGCGTCGATCCGGCTCACGGGGACGACGCACCTGCTCGGCGCACCGCGGTACCACCCCGCTTGCCGACGCTCGCGCGACGGCCACTCTGTGACGGCTGTGACGGGCCGATCCCGTCCGGTTCTACTGAGGCTGGTGGGCCCGTTCTTCCGGAAGCTCCCCGGTGATGGCCGGATCAGTGCCTGGGTTGAGTTTAACGCTTGGGGGGAAGGGGGTTGTTCCCGGATGGGGGGAGGTGGATTTTGGTGCTGGGGGTTGTGGGGTGGTCACGTGGGGGTGGCTGCGGGTTCCAGCGTGGTCGGCGGGTGGATCGCTGCGGTTCCGGCGTGGTGTGGCGGGTGGGTGGTCACGTTCCAGCGTGGTGTGGCCGATTTGACTTGGGGCCCCTAGATTCGACCCTTCGCCGGGCACTTAGGGCGGAGGGTGAAGCTGCCGCCCGGCGAAAGTTTAAGGGTCGAATCCCCCAAGTAAAATCGGCCACGGTTCTAGGGCGGTGGCTTCGTTTTTGCTGGTCAAGTGGCTTTCATGCGCGTGGGTGGGCGCGGTGGGCAGGCACCGTTGGCGGCGCCACTACCGGCCAGTGCAGTTAGTGGGCTAGCCAGCTAGTGGGCTAGCGCTTCCAGCGGCTCAGCCGCCAACGTGAGCAGCCCTTCCAGCGGCCCATACCGCCAAGCCCATCTGTGCGGTCGGTGCTTCCGGCGGTCGGTCCCACCAAAGCCATCTGCGTGATCAGTCCCCACCAGCGCCTGGCGTGTCCTCGCTGGCTGTCTCCCCGGCCCCTCCCGCCCCCTGTCACCTTTGCCACCCGATCGAGTGAACCGTTTGGCGTCGGGGCTCGTGTTCTGGGTGGAGGTGAGAGTGGGTGCTACGAGCGGCGTTGGGTGCGGTGGGCTTCGGCGAGGGTGTTGTCCGGGGTGCAGAGGGCGCACGGGGTGAAGCCGAGTTGTCTTGCCTCGTTGATTGGGAGTGGCAGGGTTGGGCGGTTGGCCAGCCACTGGCAGGTTTCGAGGTGGTACCTGGGGCGCTCGTCGAGTACTCGTACCTCGGTGGTGAGGTCGGTGACTGTGAGCAGGTCGGCCGCGTCGGTGTCTTCCTCGAGCGGCTCGGTGCCCTGATCGGGCGAAATGGTGGGGGCGGTGGGGGCCCGGTCCTGCCGGTCTTGATCATCAGCGCTAATCTTTTGATCAATGACAGCGGTACTGGCAGCCTTCGGGGTGGACGCGGTGTCGTGGGGCGAGCGGCGGCGGAGCCACCAGTCGAGTACCAGGACGCACGCGGCCGCTCCGCTCGCACCCACGGACAACCACGCCCAGACGTGCTGGGCGGTGGTCAGCGCGGGGACGAGCAACCCGAGGGCTGCCAGTACCAGCAGTAGAACTGTGTAGAGCACGATCCGCACCCTAGTTCAGCGCGGTACGCCTTTTGTGGATGATCAGCCCGCCTCGGCGCGCGCGCCGAACGAGTAGCCCTGCTGGCCACCGGCGCGACCGTCGGACGGCGCGGCGGGGCCGCGGTCCTGGAGGTCGCGCAGAGAGGATTCCAGCATGGTCTTGAGCCTCGTGCGGTACTCGCGCTCGAACGTCTGCAACTTGTCGATCTGCTTCTCCAGCGCGTTCTTCTCCGACGTGATGTTGCCCATCACCTCGGCGTGCTTGCGCTGGGCGTCCCGGTCGAGCGCGCTGGCCTTCTCACGGGCCTGCCGCTCCAGCGTCTCCGAACGCGTACGGGCGTCGTTCAACATGGTCTCGGCACGCGTGCGCGCCTCGTTGACCATGGTGTCCGCCTTGGCCCGCGCCTCGGACAGCAACTGCTCGGACTTGGTCCGGGCCTCCGACAGCATGCCGTCGGCTTCGGCCTTCGCCTCGCCGGTCAGCCTGTCGGCCATCTCCTGGGCCAGCCCGAGGACCTTGGCCGCCTGGACGTGGTGGTCACCACCGCCGCCAGGGGAGGTCTGCTCCATGACCGAGGGCGGGGGCACCGGCGCAAGGCGACGGGGCTCCTCCACGACACGGCTGGGGCCGACGGGACCGGCCGAGACCTTGGCACGGGCGTCATCGAGGTCGGCACGCGCAGTCTCGACCTGCTGGTCGAGCTGTTCGACCTGCTGGCGCAGCTCGTTGTTCTCCTCGATCAGGCGGGCGAGCTCGCCCTCAACCAGGTCGAGGAACGCGTCCACCTCGTCCTCGTTGTAGCCCCGCTTGCCAATCGGTGGCTTGCTGAATGCAACATTGTGCACGTCAGCGGGGGTCAACGGCATCAGATCACCTCACGCACTCCTGGGCTGTTGGCATCCCTGGTCCCCGTCACCTGGGATCTGCCGTTCGCATCAGAATGATAACGAGCAGCAACAGCACAATAATGGACAAGTCCAGCCCGATGCCCCCGATCCGCACCGTCGGTATGACCCGGCGGAACAAGCGGATCGGTGGATCGGTCACTGTGTACACGGTCTCCAGGGCTACCGCGACCCCTCCGGCCGGACGCCACTCCCTGGCGAACGACCGGACGAGCTCGACCACGACACGTGCCGTGAGCAGCAGCCAGAACGAGAACAGCAGGTAGTACAGCACGAACAGGAGGACATCCACCCCTCAACTGTGCCACCACTCAGGTGAGACTTCCGAACCCACCCTCGGCAAGACGCCTGCGGTCCTCCGCGGTGACGTCGATGTTGGGCGGTGAGAGAAGGAACACCTTGTTCGTGACCTTGTCGATCGAGCCCCTCAGCGCGAAGGCCAGCCCGGCCGCGAAGTCCACGAGCCTCTTCGCGTCCGCGTCGTCCATCTCGGTGAGGTTCATGATCACCGGGGTGCCGTCGCGGTAGTGCTCACCGATGGTCCGCGCCTCGTTGTAGCTGCGCGGATTCAACGTCGTGATGCGCCCCAAGGGGTGGCCCGTCTGCTCTGCCGCAGGCCTGGGCCTGCTGATCGGCTCGCGCACCGGCTCGACAGCCAGTGCACCGTGGACGGGTGCGTCGGTGTTCCAGCTACGGCGAGTGGTCCGCGACCGGGCCTCCGGCTCGAAGTCGTCGGACTCGTCGAGCTCCGACCGGTACTCCGACCTCGTCCCGCTGAACACGCGACGACGCCCTCCACGCTCAGGGTACGGGTCGTACTCGTCGGCCTCGGCGCCGTACTCGGACCGGTAGTCGGCTTGGTAGCGGCCGCGCTCGTCCTCGTACGCCCCAGGGTCGTCCGCGTACTCGGCGGGAACCATCCCGAAGTAGGCCTTCAGCTTGTGAAATCCACTCATTGCCAGGGGACCCTTCCTCCGCGATTCCCACCACCAAGGACGGTGCGGCCACCCCTGAGGTTCCATACAGTTACGGCGAGGCTAGCCTTCGGCCTCCCAGCAGCGCCGTTCCGACACGCACGCAGGTACTTCCGTGCGCGATCGCATCTTCCAGGTCCCCGCTCATGCCCGCTGAGACAACAGTCGCAGCGGGATGATCACGGCGCAAGCGGGATACCTCATCCGCGAGCACGGAAAACGCGGTCGAAGGGTTCATCTGGATCGGTGCGACGGCCATCACACCCCGCAGAAAAAGTTCACCCGATCCGGCGACGTGATCGGCGAGGTCCCGGACGTCCGGGAGCGGGCAGCCGCCCCTGGCGGGGTCGCCGTCGATGCTGACCTGGATGAGGACGTCCAGCGGCCTGCCCCGCTGGGCCGCCGCCTTGGCCAGCGCGTCGGCCAGCCGGACGGAGTCGAGGGTGTCGACGCGGTCGGCCCAGGAGACGACCGAGCGGGCCTTGTTGCGCTGGACGTTGCCGACCATGTGCCAGGTGGGTGCCACGCCGGGGCGCAGGGCGCCGAAGTCGACGACCTTCGCCGACGCCTCCTGGTCGCGGTTCTCGGCGAAGGCGGAGAGGCCCAGTTCGCTCAGCAGGGCCACGTCGGAGGCCGGGAAGGTCTTGGTGACCGCCAGCAGGTCCACTTCGGCTGGTGACCGGTTTGCGGCCTCGCACGCGGCATCGATGCGGGCACGGACGTCGGCGAGGTTCGCCGCCAGGTCGTCACGACGGGTCAACCCAGATCACCCCTCCCAGGCGGCCGGTGCCGGGCTCGCGGCGGTGGCTGAAGAGCGTGCGCTCCTCGAAGGTGCAGCGGGGGTCCACGCCGAGCTTGCCGATGCCGAGGGCGGCCAACTGGGCCCAGAGGCCTGCTCGGAGGTCCAGCGCGGGTTTGGCGGCGCGGGACTTGGAGGCGCTGCCGGGGAGGTGCTTCTCGACGTCGGCCATCATCGCGGCGGGGACCTCGTAGCACTTGCCGCAGACGGCTGGGCCCAGGAGGACTTCGATGTTCTCGGGTTTCGCGCCGAGGTCTGTCATGGCTTTGACGGCGGCTGGGACCACGCCTACTCGGGCGCCTACTCGGCCTGCGTGTACTGCGCCGATGACGCCGGTGGTCGGGTCGCCTAGGAGGACGGGGACGCAGTCTGCCGTGAGGACTACCAGGGCGAGGTTGGGTTCGGCGGTTACCAGGGCGTCGGTGGCTTCGGCCGGGGAGTCCAGGGGGGCGGTGACGGTGGTGACCGTTCGGCCGTGGACCTGTTCCATCCAGACCAGGCGGGTGGGGTCGAGTCCTATGCCCTCGGCCAGGCGTTCGCGGTTGGCGGATACGGCGGTGGGGTCGTCGCCTACGTGGTCGCCGAGGTTGAAGGAGTCGTAGGGGGCGGTGGAGACGCCGCCTTCGCGGGTGGTCAGGACTCGACGGATGCGCACGGGGACAGCTTTTCATGGGGTGGGGGGAGGGTGGGGGTGGGTTGGGTGGGTCCTGGGGGGTCCGGTGGGTGGGGTGGTGGGTCGAGTCGGTGGGTGGGTCCGGTGGGTAAGTGCGGGAGGTGGGTCCGGGGGGTAAGTGCGGGAGGGTGGGTCCCGGGGGTAAGTGCGGGAGGGTGGGGTGTCGGGGGTAAGTGCGGGAGGGTGGGGTGTCGGGGGTGGGGTGGATGTTTGGGGTGGTCCTGGGGGCGGCCGATTTGACTTGGGGCCCCTCTTTTTGGCGCTAGTCGGGCCAAAACGGCAGGTGGGAAGCTTGCCGCCCGACTGAGTTTAGCGCCAAAAACCCCAAGTAAAATCGGCCTGACGGTGCGGTGGGTGGCGGTGAGTTGGTGGTCGCCTTTACTGCGTTAAGGGCAAGGGAAAGAAGAGAATAAAAAACGAAGGCCCCTCGCGGTTTGCGAGGGGCCTTCGTTGGTTTCAGGCTGCTGTTAGCGGCGCATGAACGGGGGGACGTCTACCTCGTCGTCCGGGTCGTCCGTTACCGGCAGGGGGCGGCTTGGTAGTGAGGAGCCTGTGCCGTGCTGGTTTGGCAGGTTGCTCTGCGGGAACGTCCTCGGCATCGTTGGCTGTGGGGTTTGGAACGCCCCGGTGTTCTGGACCGGCTGTGCTTGCTGGGGTACTGCTGCCGGGCGGGGCTGGATTGGTGGGGGGGCCTGTTCCACCGGTGGTTGCTGTTGGGGTGTTGGTGGTGCTGGTTGGCTCAGTTGGCCTGACTGGCCGGTTACCACTGTTCCTCGTTGTGGGGAGCTGAGGACCTGTGGTTCCAGCTTCTTGTGGGTTGGGCCGCCGCTGTCGAAGCCCGCCGCGATCACCGTGACCCGGACCTCGTCGCCCAGTGAGTCGTCGATGACCGTTCCGAAGATGATGTTGGCGTCCGGGTGGGCGGCTTCCTGGACCAGTGAGGCCGACTCGTTGATCTCGAACAGGCCCAGGTCGGAGCCGCCCGCGATCGACAGGAGGACGCCGTGGGCGCCTTCCATGCTCGCTTCGAGCAGGGGCGAGTTGATCGCCTTCTGCGCGGCGGTGACCGCTCTTCCCTCGCCCCGTGCGGAGCCGATGCCCATGAGGGCGCTGCCCGCGCCGGACATGACGCTCTTCACGTCGGCGAAGTCGAGGTTGATCAGACCGGGGGTCGTGATCAGGTCGGTGATGCCCTGGACACCGGACAGCAGCACCTCGTCCGCGGAGCGGAAGGCGTCCATCAGGCTGACGCCGATGTCGCCTAGCTGGAGCAGCCTGTCGTTCGGGATGACGATGAGGGTGTCGCACTCGTTGCGGAGCTGCTGGATGCCCTCTTCGGCCTGCTTCGCGCGCCGCTTCCCCTCGAAGGAGAACGGGCGCGTGACCACGCCGATCGTCAGCGCGCCCTGCTTGCGCGCCATGGCCGCGATGACGGGCGCGCCACCGGTGCCCGTGCCGCCGCCCTCACCGGCGGTCACGAAGACCATGTCGGCGCCCTTGAGGACTTCTTCGATCTCTTCGCGGTGGTCTTCGGCAGCCTTGTGGCCGACGTCGGGGTTCGCCCCGGCGCCGAGTCCGCGGGTCAACTCGCGGCCGATGTCCAGCTTGACGTCGGCGTCGGACATCAGCAGTGCCTGTGCATCGGTGTTGACCGCGATGAACTCGACGCCCTTGAGCCCGACCTCGATCATGCGGTTGACGGCGTTCACGCCGCCTCCACCGATACCGACGACCTTTATCACCGCGAGGTAGTTGTGCGGGGGCGTCATCGGATCCGCCTTCCTGATCGTGTTCGTGCCCATGCGCTGGATGGTGGTCGCCGGGTCAGCCCGGAAGGACCTCCACCCGGATTGAAACCCTCGACCTCAACCAGAGGTCCAGAGTTATGTCAACCCCGTATGTTGTTGCTGGACGGTATGCACCGGTGGTGCGTCAGTCCAGCGGCCACGCCGTAGGCCGCGACACCTATCAGCACTGTGCGCTACCACTACTCGCCGGTCAGACCGTCCAGCAGCTCGCGCACGACGTCCAAGTGCCCTGCGTGCCGACCGGTCTCCTCGACCATGTGGATCAACACCCAGCGCACGGAAACAGTGCCTTCGCCCCGGAACGGAACCTCGTGGTCGAGGTCAAGGTCCGCGGCGATCCCGCGACTCACTTCGCACTGCGCAGCGTAGTCGTTCAGCAATCCGGAGATCGTCTCGCCCGTCTCGACGCGCCAGTCCGCGTCCGGATCGGAGTCCGTGTACGGCGCCGCGTCGGGCTTGCCGAGGAGCACCGTTTCGAACCAGTACGCCTCCACCCACCGCAGGTGCTTCACGATTCCGGCCGCCGTGAGCAGTGGTGAGGGCAGCGTCGACCGCGCCGCCTGCTCGTCGGAAAGGCCTCGGCATTTGTACCCGATCGTGCTACGGAGGTAGTCGAGAAAACCGGTCAACTGGTCGCGTTCGGGGCCCGCGAGGGGCGGGTCGATCCTCGGATCGGTGATTTCCATGCCCGAAGTATCAATGCCGGGCGGTCGATTCACGACGGGTTTTCCCGAGCTGGTCAGGACACCGTCGGGAGTTCCGGGCTGGACACGTCGAAGACGGTTCCCTCCCTGGTCAGCAGCACTTCCAGCACGGCGGCCTTGCGCGGGGTGTCGTTGAGGTTGCCCCACCGCACCTCGCGGCCCCCCGCCAGCGCCAGCTTCACGTCGGCGCCGGTTTGCGCCGACAGGGTCAGCACCTCGGCCCGCAGCTTTTCCGGCAATTGCGTGAGGATGCCGACCGCCGATTTCACCGCGGGGCGTGCCTCGACGGGCAGCAGCAATTCCGGCAGGCCGATCGGGGGCATCGCCACGGTCGCGTAGTCCTTGGCCGTGGCGTCGACGAGGTGGACGCCGTCGCCCGCTTTCACGAACGCGACCGGCGAGCGTTCCACGATGGTGAGGCGAACCGTGCCGGGCAGGCTGCGGGCCACCTCGACCGACTCGACGCGCGGCAGTTCGCGCACCCGGTCGGCGATGCCGTGGACGTCGACGCGGACGAGCGGCGACCCGGACTTGATGGCCGCCTTTGCCCTGACCTGCTCGACCGTGAGCTCCTTCGCGCCGCGGACCTCCACGTCGTCGACGCCGAGCATCGGGGTGAAGAAGACCCCGACGACGAGCCCGACGACGCCGAAGATCACCAGGAGGGCGACAACTCGCCGCCTCACCACTGTTCGGCGTGTCACCCGGCCGGGTGTGCGCCGGGCCCGGCGCGCGCGAGCCCGGTCCGCGGCCGTCGTCGTCCCGGTGCGGGGTGGGCGACCGCGGACCGGCGTGCTCATGCCCGCTGCCCCAGCTCGCTGACGATCTCCGGGCCCAGCATCGTGACGTCGCCCGCACCCATCGTGACGACCAGGTCACCGTCGGCGACCAGGCTGGACACCAGCGCGGGCACGCGGTCGAACGACGGCTCGTAGTGCACCTTCTCCGGCGCCAGCGGGACGGCCTCGGTGACCAGCGCGCCGGTCACGCCGGGCTCCGGGTCCTCGCGAGCCCCGTAGACGTCCAGCACCACGACCTCGTCGGCCAGGCCGAGCGCGGCCCCGAACTCGGTCGCGAACGTGCGGGTGCGCGAGTACAGGTGCGGCTGGAAGACGACGACGAGCTTGCCCTCCCCCGCGACCGGGCGGGCCGCCGTGAGCTGCGCGGCCACCTCGGTCGGGTGGTGGGCGTAGTCGTCGTAGACGCGGACGCCCGCTTCGCGGCCCTTGAACTCGAACCGCCGCCGGACGCCGCCGAACGCCGCCAGCCCCTCCAGAAGGCCCTCGCGGTCCGCGCCCAGCTCCAAGCCCGCGAGGAGCGCCGCGAGGGCGTTGCCCGCCATGTGCTCGCCGGGGACGGCGACCTCCACCTCCACGGTGTCGACCGCCGCGCCCGTGTCCAGCTCGACCGTCGCCAGACCACCGCCGCCGTGCGGGCGGAAGTCGATCAGGCGCGCGGACCCCTTGCCGGACGCGGTGCGGCCGTACGGGCGGACCCGGATGCCGAGCTTGCCCGCGCGCTCCGCCAGCGCCGCGGCACCGGGGTCGTCGACGCACACGACGAGCACGCCGTCGGGTTCGATGCGCTCCAGGAACGAGTCGAACACGGCCACGTACGCCTCGACGGTGCCGTGGTGGTCGAGGTGGTCGGCCTCGACGTTCGTCACGACCGCCACCGACGGCGAGAAGTACAGGAACGAGCCGTCGCTCTCGTCGGCCTCGGCCACGAACACGCCACCGGTCCCCTGGTGGGCGTTGGCGCCGGACTCGTTCAGGTCACCGCCGATCGCGAACGACGGGTCGACCCGGCAGTGCTGGAGGGCGACGGTCAGCATCGACGTGGTCGACGTCTTGCCGTGCGTCCCCGCGACGCAGGCGACGCGGTGGTCCAGCATCAGCGCGGCCAGTGCCTCGGCCCGCCGCAGCACGGTGACGCCGCGCTCGCGCGCCTCGACCAGCTCGGGGTTGTCCTCGCGGATCGCGGTGGACACCACGACCGCCGTCGGACCGCCGTCGAGCTGGTCCAGGTTCTTCGCGTCGTGGCCGATCGCCACCAGCGCGCCCTGCGCGCGCAGCGCGAGCACCGTGCGCGAGTCCTTGGCGTCGGTCCCCGACACCTGACCGCCGCGGGCGAGCAGGATGCGGGCGATGCCGCTCATCCCCGCCCCGCCGATGCCGACCAGGTGCACCCGTTCCAGCGTGCTCACTTCTTGATCACCTCGAGGACCATCCTGGCGAGCACCTCGTCGGCTTCGCGGCGACCGGTGCCCAGCGTGGCGGCGCTCATCGCGGCCAGCCTGCCGCGGTCGGCCATCAGCGGCACGATCTCGCGGACCACGCGCTCGGAGGTCAGGTCGGAGTCCGTGATCATGATGCCGCCGCCTGCGGACACCACGGGACCCGCGTTGAACGCCTGCTCGCCGTTGCCGATCGGCAGCGGCACGAACACCGCGGGCAGCCCGACCGCGGACACCTCGGCCACGGTCATCGCGCCGGAGCGGCACAGCACCGCGTCGGCGGCGGCGTAGGCGAGGTCCATCCGCTCCAGGTACGGCACGGCGACGTACGCCGGGGCACCGGCCATCGCCTGCACGGCGAGCGTGTGCTTGGGGCCGTGCGCGTGCAGCACGCCGATGCCCGCCGAGGCGAACGCCGACGCCGCGCCGGACACGGCCTTGTTGAGCGAGCCCGCGCCCTGCGAACCGCCGAACACCAGCAGCGTCGGGGCGTGCGGGTGCAGCCCGAAGAACTGGCGGGCCTGCGCCCGCAGCGCCATCCGGTTCAGCCCGGTGATCGACTGCCGCAGCGGGATGCCGATGATCTCGGCCTCAGCCAGCCCCGAGTCGGGGACGGCCGCGGCGACGCGCTCGGCGAACTTGGCGCCGACCTTGTTCGCCAGCCCCGCCTTCGCGTTCGCCTCGTGCACGATGATCGGCACCCGACCGCGGGCCGCCAGGTACGCGGGCAGCGCCACGTAACCGCCGAAGCCCACCACGACGTCCGCGTGGTACCGCTCCAGGATCTCCCTGGTCTGCCGCACCGAGTCGCGGACCTTCAGCGGCAGCTTCAGCAGGTCGGCCGTCGGCTTGCGCGGCAGCGGCACCGGCGGGATGAGTTCGAGCTGATAACCCCTGGCGGGCACCAACCTGCTCTCCAGACCGCGTTCGGTGCCGAGCGCGATGACCCGCGCGTCCGGCCGCAGCCTCATGACCGCGTCGGCCAGGGCCAGTGCGGGCTCGATGTGCCCCGCGGTGCCGCCCCCGGCGACCACCACGCACGGTCCGCCTCGTTGGGGAACCCGGTCCTGCCCCGTCACGCGTTTCCTCCTAGTTCGACTGCACGGGTGTGCGACTAGCGCCCGTCACGACCGGTTCGCCGGTTGCGGGCTGATCTGTCCTGGGTCGCCTTGCGCGATTCGCGGCGACGGTACTCCGACGGCGGAGCGGACCTCCCGGCCATCCGCCGTTCCTCCGGCGGCTGCGGCGCGGCGGCCCGCCTGCCCGGCGCGCGCGGCGGCGACGACGGCCGCACCGGCTTGCGCTTGGGCGGTGGCTTGTACGCCTCCGGCGCGGGCAGCCGCAGCACGCCGCCGACCCGGCCGGGACCGATGTGCCGCAACGCGGACACCGCCTCCGCCTCGTGCCGCGCGCAACTCGCCAGCAGGCCGAACACGACCATGGTGATCACCACGGACGTGCCGCCGGAGGAGATCATCGGGAGGGTGATGCCGGTGACCGGCAGGAGCCGCACGACGTAGCCGATGTTGATCGCGGCCTGCGCGACCAGCCACACGGTCAGCGTCGCGGCCACCATCCGGATCCACGGATCGGTGTTGCGGGCGGCGATCCTCAAGCCCACCACGGCGAGCATGGCGAACAGGCCGAGGACCATCGCGCAGCCGACGAAGCCCAGTTCCTCGCCGATCACCGCGAAGATGAAGTCGCTGTGGACGTTCGGCAGGTAGTCCCACTTGGAGCTGGCCTGGCCGAGCCCCTTGCCGAACAGCCCGCCCTCGGCGAGCGCGTACTCCGCCTGCGTCGCCTGGAGCCCCTTGCCCAGCGGGTCGGCCTCGGGGTCGAGGAACGACACCAGCCGGTCGAGCCGGTAGGAGGCGCCGATGCCGAGCACGACGGCGCCGCCGACCGCGCCGAGCAGCAGCACGCCGAACACCCGCATCGGGGCGCCGACGAACCAGAGCAGGCTCAGCAGCACCACGCCGAGCGTGATCGTGCCGCCGAGGTCGGGCTGGAGCATCACCAGCGTGAAGATCCCGAGACCGACCGGCACCACGGGCACCAGCAGGTGCCGGTACTGGTTGAGCAGCGCCCTCTTCGTCACCAGGACGTGCGCGCCCCACAGCGCGAGCGCGAGCTTGGCCGCCTCGACGGGCTGGAACGAGACCGGCCCGACGACGAACCAGGAACGGGTGTCGTTGATGTCCGTGCCCAGCGGCGTCAGCACCAGCACCAGGAGCAGCACGCACACCAGCATCGCCATCGTGCTGAGGTGCCGGACCTGGCGCAGCGGGATCCGCAGCGCCACCCAGAACAGCACCGAACCGACGACCACGTAGGTGAACTGCTTCTGGAACACCGAGTACGCCGAGCTGCCGACGGCGACCTCACCGGGCACCGAGGCCGACAGCACCATCACGAGCCCGATGGCGGTCAGCAGGCCGAAGATCGCCAACAGCAGGTGGAAATCGGCCAGCGGCCTGCTCAGCCACGCCGTCAACGACCCCTTGACCCCGGTCACCCGCCGTCGGCGGGGCTTGGCGGCCTTGACCGCTCCCGTCGGCCTGTCCACCACCGTCATCCACCCACCACCGCAGTCATGACCTCACTGTGACATGGCCGCTCCTTCGGAGGCGGCAGGCTCGGCCGCCTGTAGTCGGCAGGTCGGCGCCGATTTTTTCCAAGCCGGGCAGAGACTTCGTCACCGCCCGGCTTGGAAAAAATGGGAACCGACCTCCCGACGCGGCCTCGCGTGGTGGTCAAGTCGGTGGTGGTCGGCTTGGTGGTGATCGACTTGGTGTTGGTCAGCTTGGTGTTGGTCAACTTGGTCGTCGACTTGGTGGTGGTCGTCGGCTTGGTGGCCGGGCTGGTGGTCGTCAGGCCGGTGGTGGGCTTGGTGGTCATGTGATCTGGCCGGTGCGCTCGTGCTCTACCAGGCGCAGCACCGCTTCGGTGAAGGCGTGGCCGCGGTGGGCGTAGTCGGTGAACATGTCCATGGACGCGGCGGCGGGCGCCAGGAGCACCACGTCGCCGGGTTCGGCCAGTTCGCGCGCGGCGTGCACGACCGTTGCCATGGCGTCCCGGTCCGTCGCGTCGACCACGGCGCACGGGACGTGCGGGGCGTGGCGGCGCAGCGCGGCGGCGATCTCGTCGCGGTCCTCGCCGAACAGGACGACGGCGCGCAGCCGGTGCGCTTCGGCGGCGACCATGTCGTCCACCGAGGCACCCTTGAGCAGGCCGCCCGCGAGCCACACGACGCTGGCGTGCGAACGGAGCGAGGCGACGGCCGCGTGCGGGTTCGTGGCCTTGGAGTCGTTGACGTAGGTGATGTCGTCCGACGTGGCCACCACGACCGCGCGGTGCGCCCCTGGCCGGAAGGCCAGCAGGCCCCGGCGCACCGACTCGGCCGGGACGCCGTAGGCGCGGGCCAGCGCCGCGGCGGCCAGCGCGTCGGCCAGTCCGGGAGGACCGGCGGGGAGGACCTCGTCGACCTCGACCAGGTCCTCGTCCGGGGCGAACGCGCGGTCGACCAGCCTGCCGCCGACGATGCCAAGCTGCCCCTCCACGGGCTCGTGGAGGGTGAACCCGACGTGCCTGGCCGACGGCGAGGCCTTGAGCAGCGCCGCCACGAGCGGGTCGTCGACGCCGCCCACGGCGATCTCGCCGGACAGCACGCGCGCCTTCGCGTCGGCGTACGCCGTCATGCCGCCGTGCCAGTCGAGGTGGTCCTCGGCCAGGTTGAGCAGCACACCCGCGAACGGCCGGACGGACGGCGACCAGTGGAGCTGGAAGCTCGACAGCTCGACCGCCAGCACCCGGTGGCCCGCCAGCAGCGCGTCCACGACGGGCAGGCCGACGTTGCCGCACGCGACCGCGTCGATGCCCGCGGTCCGCAGGATCGACTCCAGCATCCCCACGGTCGTGGTCTTGCCGTTGGTGCCGGTGACCGCGAGCCACACGGGCGGGTCGGCCAGCTCGGCGGCCATCCGCCAGGCCAGCTCGACCTCGCCGATGACCTCGATCCCCACGGCGGTGGCGGCGGCGAGCAGCGGGCTCTCCGGCCGCCAGCCGGGACTGGTGACGACCAGGTCCGTGCCCCGCGGCGGCTCGGTCAGACCGGGCACCAGCGCGACGCCGGACAGCAGCGTCTCCAGCGCGAGCAGCCGGTCGGCCGAGCCGTCCGTGACGGTCACCTGCGCACCGGCGGCCAGCAGGGCTTCGGCGGCGGAGCGGCCGGTGACGCCCGCTCCCGCCACCAGGACGTGCTTGCCGTCGAGGAAGGTGGCCACCGGGTCAGCTCCCGACCGCGGTCAGCCACTCGCTGTAGAACAGGCCGAGGCCGAGCATGCAGCAGATCCCGCCCAGCAGCCAGAACCTGATGATCACCGTGGTCTCGGCCCACCCGGCGAGTTCGAAGTGGTGGTGGAACGGGGCCATGCGGAAGAGCCGCCGTCGGGACGTGCGGAAGACCGCGACCTGGAGCACCACCGACAGGGCCTCGACCACGAACAGGCCGCCGATGACGACCATGAGCAGCTCGGTGCGGGTGGCGATGGACAGACCCGCCACCAGACCGCCGAGCGCGAGCGAGCCCGTGTCACCCATGAAGATCTTGGCGGGCGCGGCGTTCCACCACAGGAAGCCGATGCAGCCCGCCATCGCGGCGGCGGCGACGAGCGCGAGGTCCAGCGGGTCGCGCACGTCGTAGCAGCCCGCGAGCGGCGAGGTCGAGCAGTTGTAGCGGAACTGCCAGAAGCTGATGACCACGTAGGTGCCGAACACCATCGCCGAACTGCCGCCCGCGAGGCCGTCGAGGCCGTCGGTCAGGTTCACGGCGTTGGACCACGCGGAGATCGCGGCGTAGCAGAACACCACGAAGCCGACGACGCCGAACGACACCACGGAGATGTCGCGGACGAACGACAGGTTCACCGACGCGGGCGTGATGCCCTCGCGGTTCGCGAACTGCATGACCAGCACCGCGAAGATGATGGTCGCGACGAACTGGCCGACCAGCTTCGCCGTCTTGTTCAGGCCCAGGTTCCGCTGCTTGCGGATCTTGATGAAGTCGTCGAGGAAACCCACGATCCCGAGCGACGTCGTCAGCATCAGCACCAGCAGGCCGGACGCGCTGGGCGTCTGGCCCTGCGCGGAGTCCGACATGGCGTTCACCGCGTGCGCGCCCAGGTACCCGGCCCACATCGCGACCAGGATCGCCACACCACCCATGGTGGGCGTGCCGCGCTTGGTCTTGTGGCTCTGCGGACCCTCTTCGCGGATCTCCTGGCCGAAACCCTGCCGGGAGAAGACCTTGATCAGGTACGGCGTCAGCATGATCGAGACGAGCAGCGCGATGGCCGCTGCGATCAGGATGCTCTTCACTTGGTGCCCCCCTCCAGCAGCGCGTCGGCGACCCGCCACAGCGCGGCGGCATTCGATGCCTTCACCAGCACAACGTCATCTCCCCGCAGCTCCTCGCGCAGTAGCGCGACAGCCGCCTCGACGTCCGGCACCAGCACCGACTCCTCTCCCCACGAACCTTCGAGGTTCGCGCCCTGGTGCGTCGGCCTCGCCTGCTCGCCGACCACAACCAAACGACTGATGTCCAAGCGGACCGCCAAGCGCCCGATCTCGTCGTGCGCCGGGACGGAGTTGTCCCCGAGCTCGCCCATGGCGCCGAGCACCGCCCAGGCGCGACGCCTGGGGTTGCCCGCGCGCGCCATCGTGGCGAGCGTCTTCAAAGCGGCGCTCATCGACTCCGGGTTCGCGTTGAAGGAGTCGTTGAGCACGGTCACCCCGTCGGGGCGGGTGGTGACCTCCATGCGGCGATCGGATCGCCGCCGAGCGGTGGAGAGCCACTCCGCGACCTGCGCGGTCGTGGCGCCCAGTTCCAGCGCGACCGCGGCGGCGGCCAGCGCGTTGCCGACGTGGTGGACGCCGTGCAGGCCGAGTTCGACCGGCGCGCTGCCCTCCGCCGTCACCAGCGTGAAGCGCGGGTGGGCCTGGTCGTCGAGTTCGACGTCCTCGGCGCGCACGTCGGCCTTGGACTGCTGGCCGACGAACACGACGCGCGCCCTGGTGCGGTCGGCCATCGCGGCGACCAGCGGGTCGTCCAGGTTGAGGATCGCCACGCCGTCCTCGGGCAGCGCCTCGACCAGTTCGCCCTTGGTCCTCGCCACGACCTCCCGCGACCCGAACTCGCCGACGTGCGCGGTGCCGACGTTCAGCACCACGCCGATGCGCGGCGGCGCGGCGCGGCAGAGCGAGGCGATGTGGCCCGGCCCGCGGGCCGACAGCTCCAGCACCAGGTGCTTCGAGCCCTCGTCCGCGCGCAGCACCGTCCACGGGTGGCCCAGCTCGTTGTTGAACGAGCCGGGGGGCGCGACCGTCGTGCCGAGCTGTTCGAGCAGGTGGGCGATGAGGTCCTTGGTGGAGGTCTTGCCGGACGAGCCGGTGACGGCCACGACGGCGAGGCCCTCCGCGGCCAGCGCGTCCGTCACGTGGCGGGCCAGCTTGGCCAGCGCGGCGAGCACGGCGGCGCCCGAGCCGTCGGTGTCGCCGGTCAGCGCCACCGCGCGCAGGTGCGCGTCGTCCACCGGCGGCACGACCACGGCGGGGGCGTCGACCTCGCGGGCCGCCAGCACGCCCACCGCGCCCGCGGCGACGGCTTGGGCGACGAACTCGTGGCCGTCGACCCGGACACCGGGCAGCGCCACGAACAGGCCGCCGGGCCGGATCTCGCGGGAGTCGTACTCGACGGACGAGGTGACGGTGACCTCTTCCGCGTTCACGTCCCTGGCGGGCACGTGCACCGTCCCGCCGACGATCGTCGCGATCTCGGCGAGGCTGAGTCGGATCACGGGCGGGCTCCCCTGATCGCGGCGGTGAGCGCGTCCACGTCGGAGAACGGCTGGATCACACCTGCCACCTCCTGCCCGGTCTCGTGTCCCTTGCCCGCGACGACGACGACGTCACCGGGACGGGCCTGTGCGACGGCGTGCGCGATGGCGGCCCCGCGGTCGCCGATCTCCACGACCTCACCACGCTCGGCCTCGGGCACCGCGAGCGCCCCCGCCAGCATCGCCGCCCGGATGACGGCCGGGTCCTCGCTGCGCGGGTTGTCGTCGGTGACGACCAGCAGGTCGCTGCGGCGCGCGGCCTCCTCGCCCATCAACGGGCGCTTGGCCGTGTCGCGGTCGCCGCCGCAGCCGAGCACGGTGATGACCCGGCCGGCGACCTGCTTGCGGACGGCGTCCAGCGCCAGCGCCACGGCGGCGGGCTTGTGCGAGTAGTCGACGACGGCGGTGAACGCCTGCCCCTCGTCGACGGGCTGCATCCGGCCGGGCACCCGGACGGCCGAGAGGCCCGCCTGGATGTCGGCGGGCGCGACCCCGGCGGCGTGCAGGCAGCCGATGGCCAGCAGGGCGTTGGCGACGTTGAACGAGCCGGGCAGCCGCAGGGTGATCGGCAGCGCGAGCCCGTCCGGGCCGTGCGCGGTGAACGACTGCTCGCCGGTCGCCGTCACGGACACCTCGCCGGACGTCCACGCGGCGTCGGTCGTCATGGCCACGGTCACCGTGTCCGGCGTGACCAGGCGGCGGCCCCACTCGCCGTCCACGCAGACGACCTCGGTGCGGGCGCGGCCGTCGAACAGCTTCGCCTTCGCCCGGAAGTAGTCCTCCATGTCCGGGTGGAAGTCCAGGTGGTCCTGCGACAGGTTGGTGAACGCGCCGATGGCGAACTCGGTGCCCGCGACCCGACCGAGGTCGAGCGCGTGGCTGGACACCTCCATCACGACGTCGAGCACGTCGCGCTCGACCATGACGGCGAGCAGCGCCTGGAGGTCGGGGGCTTCCGGCGTGGTGAACGCGCTGTCCAGGCGCTCACCGGCGATGCGGGTCTCGACCGTGCCGATGAGGCCGGTGCGGTGGCCCGCGGCGCGCAGCGCGGACTCGACCAGGTAGCTGGTCGTCGTCTTGCCGGACGTGCCGGTGATGCCCCAGACGGCGAGCTTCGTGGACGGGTAGCCGTAGATGCGGGCGGCCAGCAGGCCGAGGACGCCGCGCGGGTCCGGGTGGACCAGCACCGGCACTCGCGCGTCGCGCAGCGCGGGCCGGGAGGCGCCCGCTTCGTCCGTGAGGACGGCGGAGGCCCCCGCGGCCAGCGCGCCCTCGACGAAGTCGGCGCCGTGCGCCCGCGCGCCCGGCAGGGCGGCGAACAGGTCTCCGGGGACCACGTGCTGGGCGCGCAGCGTCGCGCCGCTCACCCGCACGTGGGCGTAGGTGGGCGTGGTCAGGTGCGCGTCGACCACCGAGGCGAGCTCGGACACGGCGACAGGCTGGATGCGGGAAGGGCGAGGCGGGGCGGTCGCGACCTTGCCCTGGAGCTTGGCAGGCACGCGCGGAAGGCTACCGGCGCACGGAGCGTGGCCGACCAGCGCATGCGCGTTCGGCGGATGATCAGCCAAGATCGAACTCTCCGACCGCTCGGTGGGCTCAGGTGGACATCCGGTCGTGCCGACCGGGAACACCGCCGCCGGAGGGGCGCTCCGACGGCCGCCAGGGCTCCGACCGAGACCGGATCCCCTGGCAGCACAACACTTGTGACGTCCGCGGGGACGCCTCCGTCGCGCCCCCGACGACGGTGTCCTCATCGGACCCCCGGCAGGTTCGCCGGGGACATCCGGTCACCGTTCGGGGTGGACGGTACAGCCACCGAGCCCGTTCGGTGGGACGCAGATCACGGCGAGTAGCGCGCCGTGCTCACGGGGTGAGCGTGATCAGCGGGGACTGCTCCGCCGACAGCGGCACCTGGTAGCGCTGGGCCAGGTACGAGGCGATGTCGTGGAAGAGCGGCGCCGCGGAGCTGCTGAACTGCGTGCCGGACGGCCTGTCCAGCATGATCCCCACGACGTAGCGCGGGTTGTCCGCGGGCAGGATGCCCGCGAAGGTGATCCAGTACAGGTTGCTGCTGTAGTTGCCCGTGTTGGGGTCGACCTGCTGCGCGGTGCCGGTCTTGCCCGCGATCTGGTAGCCCGGCAGCGCGGCCGCGGCACCGGTCCCGGTCTGACCCGGCGAGTTCTGCACGACGGCGCGGAACATCTCCCGCACGGTCTTGGCGGTCTCCGGGCTCACCACGCGGACGCCCTCGGGCCGGTCGGCCTCCTTGCGGGCGCCGTTGTCGTCGACCTCGGCGCGGATGATCCGCGGCGGGACGCGCACGCCGTTGTTCGCGATGGTCTGGTAGATGCCGGTCATCTGGAGCAGCGTCATGCTCAGGCCCTGGCCGATCGGCAGGTTGCCGAACGTCGACCCCGACCACTGGTTCTGCGGCGGGACCACGCCCGCCTCCTCGCCGGTGAGCCCGGAGCCGGTGCGCTTGCCGAGCCCGAACAGGTCCAGCAGCTCGGCGTAGCGGTCCTCGCCGAGCCGCTGGGCGGCCATCAGCGTGCCGACGTTGGAGGACTTGCCGAACACCCCCGCGAACGTCATGTCGAGGTCGCCGTGCACCCACGCGTCGTTGATCCTGCGGTCGGCGACCTGGATGCTGCCCGGCACGGTGAGGACCTCGTACGGCTGGAAGAGCCCGGCCTCGATCGCCCCGGCGGCCGTGATGATCTTGTTCACCGAGCCCGGCTCGTACACCGACGTGACCGCGATGTTGCGCTTCTCGTCCTCGGTGGCCTTGCCGAAGTCCGCCGGGTCGAACGTCCTGTCGTTCGCCATCGCCAGGATCTCGCCGGTCTTGCTGTCCAGCACCACGGCCGAGCCGCTCTTCGCGCCGCTCTTGGCCGTGTAGTCGGTGACCATGTTCTGCACGACGTACTGGGTGTCGATGTCGAGCGTCAGCTCCAGGCTCTTGCCCGGTGTCGCGGGTTCCAGCTCCCGGTCGCGGTCCGCGCCGGGGATCACGATGTCGCCGCCCTGGATGGTGTCCACGACGCGGCGGCCGTTGCGGCCCGCGAGCAGGTTGTCCTGCGAGCTCTCCAGCCCGAGCTGGCCGTGCGTCGCGCCGGGCGTCATGTCCTTGCGCCAGTTCGCCGCGCCGACGATGTTCGACGCCAGCTTGCCGTTCGGGTACACCCGGACCGCGCGGAACTCCGAGCCGATCTCGTTGAACCGCTTGCGGATCGCGGCGGCCTTCGTCGGCTCGACGTTGTCCACCAGCTCGATGTAGGTGGTGTCCTTCAGCAGCTTGTCGGTCATGGTCTTCTCGTCGGTCTTCTGACCGTCGACCTCGGTGCCGAGCACCTCCTGGATCGCCACGCCGATGGCCTTGGCGTGGTCCTCGAAGCTGCCGATCGACGAGTCCTTCGCCAGCGCGTCGGCCCAGTTCTTGCGCATCAGCTTCGGCACGGCGTAGATCGCCCGCGCCTCGATGCTGAACGCGAGCTGGTTGCCGTTGCGGTCCAGGATCGCCCCGCGCTCGGCGGGGATGTCCTGCGGGGTGGCGCGCTGCTGCTGGGCCTTGAGCGACAGCTCGGCCGAGTCGAAGCCCTGCACCTGCACGAGCTTGATCCCCGCCAGCAGCAGCGCGCTGACCAGCAGCAGCCTGCCGACGGTGAGCCGGACGCGGGCGTTGGCCCCGCGCCGCTTGGCCGGTCGGGTCGCCCGCACCGACAGCGGACGTCGAGCTGGCCTGCCGCTGCTGGGCCCCGGCATGACTAACCTCCTGGCACCGCTGACGACTCGTGGCTTCCGCCTGCCGTCAGGGGATCGTTGCGACTAACCCGCGGGCGAGGTCGCCGTGGGCTGGGCGGTCGTGGTGGTCGGGGACGAGCTGGGCCCGGCCGACGCCGACGTGGGCGCCTCCACCGCGGACGGCTTGCCGTAGACCTCGACCGAGCCGTCGGGGAGCTGCTTGAGCTTCGCCGGGTCGCCCGCCAGCACCAGTCCGAGCTTCGCCGCGGCCTCGGCCAGCTTGGTCGGCGACTCGGCGAGCGCGACCTCCTGGCGGAGCTGCTCGACCCGCAGGGAGAGCTGCGTGGCCTGGTTGTGCGCTTCCTGGAGCTTGTACGAGTCGGCGGCGGCCTGCGTCGACAGCCACATGATCGTGGCCAGGCCGACGATCAGCATCGCCATCACCATGATCACGAACGGCGCCTTGGACACTGTGCTCGGCTGGCGCTGCGGCGCGGCGGTGGCGCCACCCCTGAGGTTCTGGTTGCGCTGCGCGCGCCGGGCGTACGCGCGCTCGGTCGCGGCCGAGCGGGAGCGCGGCGAACCGGCGGGCGCGGGAACGGACTTGAGGGCGCGCTCGCGCGGCTTGTCCGAGCGGGGCCGGGGGTTCGGTGAGGTGCCACCCGCTCTTGCCGGTGCGGTCATGACGCCTCCTTGATCCGTTCCGCGGCCCGCAGGCGCACCGGGGCGGCCCTCGGGTTCTCCTCGATCTCCTGCTCGTTCGCCAGCTCGGCACCCTTGGTGACGAGCTTGAACTCGGGCCCGTAGCCGGGCAGTTCCACCGGCAGCCCCTGCGGGCTGCGCGACACCGACACCGCGGCGATGGCCCGTTTCACCATCCGGTCCTCCAGCGACTGGTAGGCCTCGACGACGAGCCGACCACCCATGCCGAGCACCGACAGCGCCGCCGGGAGCGCGAGCCGCAACGACTCCAGCTCCTCGTTCACCTCGATGCGCAGCGCCTGGAAGGTCCGCTTGGCGGGGTGGCCGCCGGTGCGCCTGGTCGCCGCGGGCACGGCCGCGTACAGCAGCTCCACCAGCCGTCCGCTGTTCGTGAAGGGCTCGCGCTCGCGCTCCCTGACCACCGAGCTGACGATCTTCTTGGCGAACCGCTCCTCGCCGTAGTCGCGCAGGATCCGCACCAGGTCACCGGGCGGGTACGTGTTCAGCACGTCCGCCGCGGTCTGGCCGGTGCCCGCGCTCATCCTCATGTCCAACGGCGCGTCCCTGGAGTACGCGAACCCGCGCTCCTGCGCGTCGAGCTGCAACGAGGACACCCCGAGGTCCATCAGGACGCCGTCCACGTGGGACAGGCCGAGGTCCTCGACGGCTTCCGCGATGCGGTCGTAGGTGACGTTGACGAACTTGACGCGGTCGCCGAAGCCCGCGAGCCGCGCGCTCGACAGCTCGATGGCCTGCGGGTCGCGGTCCAGGCCGATCAGCGTCAGCCGCGGGTGCGCCCGCAGCAGGGCCTCGGCGTGGCCGCCGAGCCCGAGGGTCGTGTCCACCACCACGGCGGGGCGGTCGGTGATCGCGGGGGCGAACAGCTCGAGGACGCGGTTCAGCAGGACCGGTACGTGCTGTGGTCGCTCCGCCATCTCAAGCCCCTCCCTCTGCTTCGTGATCGACCGCCACAACGTGGAGATCGGGTGTCGTCAGGTCCCCGCCCGCCCGTCGAACCTGGCGCCGGGGAAGGTGCGCCAGGGCCGAAAGCCGAGCGGACCGAGGCCTCACGGCACCCGAACCACGTCGTGCTCTAGTCACGGCCGATCAGAAGACGCCAGGGAGGACCTCCTCCCGCACTTCGGCGTAGCTGCCCTCATGGGCTTCGAGGTAGCGCTGCCAGGCCTGGGAGTCCCAGATCTCCAACCGGTTGACCGCGCCGATGACCGCGCACTCCTTGGTCAACCCGGCGTAGTTGCGCAGCTCCTGGACGATGGAGATGCGACCCTGGCCGTCCGGTCGCTGCTCGTCCGTGCTGGCGAACAGGTAGCGCTGGTAGGCGCGGACCGACTCGTTGGTGAACGAAGCGGCCGCGACCTTGGTGGCCATCTGCTCGAACTCCGCCCGTGGGAACACGAAGAGGCAGTGGTCCTGGCCCTTGGTGACCATGACACCCCCCGCTAGCGCATCCCGGAACTTCGCGGGCAGCGTCAGCCGACCCTTGTCGTCCAGCCTGGGGAGGTGCGTGCCGAGGAACATGGCACCTCCACCTCCTGCCGACCGGACTCCGAGCGGCAGTGGAGCCCCCGTCAGCCCCACCGGGCGCCACAGTACCCCACTTTTCACCACAGTCAACGCTGAAACAGGTGTTTCCGCAGCGTGCCGTTTCCTATTTCCGCAGGTAGAAGACTTTCAGGCGGCGTGGAGCGCGGTGGGGGAAGCGGACGACACCCACCTCCCCGAGTGAGCCAGGATGCCCGTTTTGCCACCCGGATGGACCAGCAAAACCGCCGAAAACAGCTTCACGTACGCCGGTGGTGGGGGATCGTGGAGATGGGGGGAAAATGAACCGCCGTGCAACCCCGCACGTCGTAGTTACCGTCAGGATCCTGTCGAATCGGGGGTAGGGCACTTCGCCCTGGTTTGACACACTGCGTGAAACGCTCACCGCTTCCGTGCACCGGTCGCGGGCGAGCCCCGCTCCAGGAGGTCGAGTGACCCCGAGTACCCAGCCAGCAGCACTCCCGGACCACGCGTTCGGGCAGGGCGCGCCAGCCGTGAAGCCCACGGTGACCGGCGCTGCCCACTCCCCGCAGACGCGACCTGACGACGTGCTCGGAGAACTGCACACCGCAGTCCAGCGGATCGCCGCCAACGTGGAGAAGGTCCTCGTCGGCAAACCCGACGTGGTCCGGATCTCGCTCGTCGCCCTGCTCGCCGAGGGCCACCTGCTGGTCGAGGACGTCCCCGGCGTCGGCAAGACGTCGCTGGCGAAGGCGTTGGCCCGGTCGATCGACTGCACGGTCAGCCGCATCCAGTTCACCCCCGACCTGCTGCCGAGCGACATCACCGGGTCGTCGATCTACAACCGGCAGGGCAACGAGTTCGAGTTCCGGCCCGGTCCGGTGTTCGCGAACATCGTGGTCGGCGACGAGATCAACCGCGCCTCCCCCAAGACGCAGTCCGCGCTGCTGGAGTGCATGGAGGAGCACCAGGTCACCGTCGACGGGAAGACCTACCCGCTCGGCGCGCCGTTCATGGTGATCGCGACCCAGAACCCGATCGAGATGGAGGGCACGTACGCGCTGCCGGAAGCCCAGCGCGACCGGTTCACCGCGCGCGTCTCCATCGGCTACCCGGACCCGGCCGCCGAACTGGCCATGGTCGACGAGCACGCGGGCACCAACCCGATGGA
Organism: Umezawaea endophytica; assembly: GCF_025061645.1. Taxonomy (GTDB): domain Bacteria; phylum Actinomycetota; class Actinomycetes; order Mycobacteriales; family Pseudonocardiaceae; genus Umezawaea; species Umezawaea endophytica. The sequence continues at coordinate 322,529 of NZ_JANYMP010000006.1, forward strand.
CGAGCTGCGCCCGGTGTCGGACGCCGCCCAGATCCTGAAACTGGTGCAGACGGTCCGCCGCGTGCACCTGTCGCAGGAGATCCGCCGGTACGCCGTGGAACTCGTGTCGGCCACCCGCAGGCTGCCCGAGCTGCGGCTCGGCGCGTCCCCGCGGTCCACGCTGCACCTGGTCCGCGCGGCTCGCGCGCAGGCCGCGCTGGCGGGTCGCGACTTCGTCGTCCCGGACGACATCCACGCCGTCGCGGTCCCCGTGCTGGCGCACCGGCTGGTGCTGACCGCCGAGGCGCAGGCCGCCCGCCGCTCCCCCGCCGACCTGGTCCGCTCGCTGATCCAGCGGGTGCCCGTGCCGCAGGCGACCCCGTCGCCGAACGGCCAGTACACCCAGAACGCAGGGACGAACCGCTGAGATGCGCGGAGCCCTCTCCGGCCTGACGACCCGCGGTCGCTGCCTGCTCGCCGCAGGTTTCGCGGCAGGCCTGTGCGCGCTCGTCCTCAACGAGCGCGACCTGCTCCGGGTGGCGGCCTTCGTGGTCGCACTGCCGCTGCTCGCCGCCTGGCTGGCCACCCGTGCCCGCGTCGGGCTGCACGCGTCCCGCTTCCTGCACCCCAGCCGGGTGCCCGTCGGCTCCGCCACCGAGGTGCGCGTCGAGCTGCGCAGCACCGGCCGCCTCCCGACCGGCGGCCTGCTCCTGGAGGACAACGTCCCGTACGCGCTCGGCAGCAGGCCCCGGTTCGTGGTGGAGCGGCTACCGCGCAGCACCGCCACCGCGCTGCGGTACCCGCTCAAGCCGGTGATGCGGGGCATCCAGCAGGTGGGGCCGCTGATGGCCCGGATCACCGACCCGTTCGGGCTGGTGGAGTACGACCGCGAACTCGCGGGCCGCAGCAGGCTGGTCGTGGTACCCCGGATCACCGGGCTCAACGGTCTGCCCAGCGGCTCCGGCATGGGCGCGGGCGACGACGGTTCGATCCGGCTGCGCAGCGGCCAGGGCGAGGACGACGCGATCGTCCGCGAGTACCGGCACGGCGACGACCTGCGCAAGGTGCACTGGCGCTCGACCGCCCGCCGCGACCAGCTCATGGTGCGCGTGGAGGAACGCCCGTGGCGCGGCGGCACGACCGTGCTGCTCGACCACCGGCTGACCGCGCACCGCGGCAGCGGCCCCGGCGCGAGCCTGGAGTGGGCCGTGTCGATGACCGCCAGCATCTGCCTGCACCTGCACCGCTTCGGCCACCAGGTCAAGCTCGTCGCCGAGGACGGCCGCGTCCTCGCGGGCGGCTCCGGCGACGGCGGCCACAGCGACGCCGTGGTCCTCGACTCGCTGGCCGCGCTCCAGCCCTCGCACCGCAAGGAACTAGCCGCGGGCCTCGACCCCGGCGCGGGCCAGGAGGTCATCGCCATCCTCGGCGCGTGCACCCCGGCCGTCGTCGACGGCCTCGTCCGCTACCGCCCGCGCGGCATGCGCAGCCTCGCCGTGCTCCTCGACGTCGCCGAGTGGGCGAGCCCGACCGAGGACCCGGCCCCCGACGTGACCGAAGCGCAGCGCCTGCTGCACATCGCGGGCTGGGGCGTCTCGATCGCCAAGCCGTCGAGCCCGATGAACCAGGTCTGGCAAGAGCTGTGCCACAGCGCGGGCAACCGCGGCCCTGTGGTGCGCACGGAGGTTGGCTGATGGCCGGAGCACGCCACCTGCCAGCCCCGGACGCCTCGCTTCTGGGCGGCACCTACCAGGCTCGCGGCGCGCACGGAGGCTGGCCGATGGCCGCGGACGCCTCGCTCCCAAGTCGCGCGGACCAGGCTCGCGGTGCGCACGGAGGCCGGCTGACGTCCTTGGCACGACCAGCCCCGGACGCCTCGCTCCCAAGTCGTAGCAACCAAGCCCGCCGCGCACGCGGAGGCCGACCGATGTCCGCGGCACGACCAGCCTCGACCCCGGTCGTCTCGATCACCAAGCCCTTGAGCCGCGCGGGTCACGCCCGCGGCCCCGCGGTGTGCACGGAGGTTGGCTGATGGCCGGAGCTTTCCAGCAGAGACCGCCCGTCGCGGCGCCGCCCGGTCGTCCCGCGGCCGTCGGCGGGGACTGGACGGGGTCGGTGACGCCCGCTGTCGCCGCGTTGGCGGTGGTGTGCTCCGCGACGGCGCTGTCCGGCGTCGTCACCGGCGGGCTGTGGATCTTCTACGTGCTGATCGCGGTCGCCGTGGTCACCGGGACCGGCCTGCTGCTCCGCGCGGTCAAGCTGCCCGCGCCGCTGGTGGGCATCGGCCAGATCTTCGCGCTGCTCTGCCTGCTGGTCACGCTGTTCACCAGGACCGGGTTCCTGGTCGTGCTGCCCGGCCCGGACTCGCTGAACGACCTGTGGACGGTGCTCGGCAACTCGATCAGCGAGGTCCAGACCGGGGTGCCGCCGGTGGCGGAGAGCCCCGCGATGCGCTGCCTGATCATGCTCGCGATGGGACTCGTCGCGGTCCTCGTGGACACCCTCGCGGTCGGCGCCGCGGCACCGGCGGCGTCCGGACTGGTGCTGCTGTGCGTGTTCGCCGTGCCCGCTTCGCTGGCCGACGAGATGCTGCCGCTGTGGACGTTCGTGCTGGGCGCGGCGGCGTTCGCGCTGCTCCTGGTGGTCGACGGCCAGCACCGCCACGAAGCGTGGCGCGGGCGGATGAGCGGCACCGGGGGCAGCAGCTCCGGCGGCGCCGCGACCGCCGTGGCGGGCATGGCCGTGGTGATCGCCCTGTTCGCCGGGGCCACGTTCACCCTGATCGGCACCGTCGGCAGGCTGCCCGGCACGGGTACCGCCGCGGGCGGCGGCGCGGACGGGCTCGGCCTCAAGCCGTTGACCGAGCTGCGCGGCATGCTCAGCCAGGGTGAGACCAGGGAGATGTTCCACGTCCGCGGCCTGCCGGACTCGGCGTACCTGCGCGCGATGACGCTCCAGCAGTACGACCCCGCCAGCGGCGAGTGGTCCGTCGGCGGCGCACTGTCCGAGGGCAGCCCGGCGAACGGCGACCTGCCCCCGCAGCCCGGCGACCCCGGCGACGGCAAGACCACCAAGGTCGAGATCGACCCGGTCGGCTGGAACGACGTGTGGCTGCCCGTCTACGGCAAGCCCCGCAAGATCGAGAACACCGACGGCACGTGGCGGTTCGACAACGCCCGCGGCATGATCTACAGCCTCAAGAAGCACAAGGTCGGCCCGTACACGCTGGAAACCGTGCTGGAGAACCCGTCGGCCGACGAGCTGCGGCGGGCCAACGGCAGCGCCGAGGGCGTCGACCCGGTGTACTTCAAGATCGACGGCATCGACCCGTCGATCACGACGCTGGCCAGGTCCATCACCCAGAACGAGGGCACGAAGTTCGACAAGGCCACGGCGCTGTACAAGTACTTCACCGACGGCACGAACGGCTTCAAGTACTCGACGAAGACCGAGGGCGACTCGAACGCCGACGCGCTGGTCGACTTCGTCGTCAACAGCAAGACCGGCTTCTGCCAGCAGTACTCGGCCGCCATGGCCGTGATGGCCCGCTCCATCGGCCTGCCAGCGCGGGTAGCCATCGGCTTCACCGGCGGCTACCCGACCGAGGACTACAAGACCATCACCAGCCTGGACGCCCACGCGTGGGTGGAGGTCTACTTCGCGGGCCACGGCTGGATGACCTTCGACCCGACCCCGCTCACCGACGGCCGCGGCGTCATCCCGTCCTACATCGGCGGCACCGGCGACGACGGCCAAGCCCAGGCCCCCGACGCGGGCGACGAGTCGTCGTCCGCGGCCGCCTCGTCGGCCGTCACCTCCAGTTCCGCCGCCCCGGTCACCGACACCCAGGACCTGGCGGGCACCGCCCCGGTCGAGGTGACCCCCGGCTGGCACTGGATCGCACTCGTCGTGTCCGGCGGCTTGGCGGCACTCCTCACCGCCCTGCTCCTCCTGATGCCCCGCGTAGGCGCGCTGGCCACGTTCAACCGCCTGCCCCTCGCCAGACCGGGTGTGGCAGCGGCGGCAGCCGTCTGCTGGGCCCTCACCGCCACCCTGCTGATAGCCCTGTTCTCCTGGTGGCTGGCCGTGCCCCTGTTCCTGCTGGCGGTGGCGGCGTCTCCCGCAGTCGTCCGCGCCGTCCGACGGCACAACCGCTTGCAGTCCATCGCGGGCCTCGGCGCCCAGGCCGCGAACGCCGCGTGGGAAGAACTCATCGCCGAGTCCGTGGACCGCGGCACCCGCATCCCACCGACCGAAACGGTCCGCGTGGCCGCCCGCCGCATGGCCCGCGCCCACAACCTGGACGAACAAGGTCGCGACGGCCTGCGTTCCGTGGTCGGCGCCATCGAACGCTCCTGGTACAGCGATCGAGCCGAGGCGGACCCGCAACTGCCGAAGGCGGTTGAGGACGTCCGCCGAAGCCTCAGCCGCAACGCCCCGCTGGCCCTGCGGGCGAAGGTCCTGCCGCGGTCGGTGCTCCAACCGACCGTGCCGGACGAGTCAGACGACTGACCCGACGCCGACCGCGAGGTGCCGGTTCTCCGTTGGAGGCCCGGCATTTTGCGTGGGGGGGGGTGGGCCTCAGGTGGAGTGAGGCTCGGCTTGGGGAGGTGGATCTCAAGGTGGGGAGTTGGGCCATGGGTTGGTGGGTGGGCCGCCAGTAGGTGGGCCGGGCGTCGAGCAGGTTGGTCGCGAGCAGATCAGTCGAGCGGATCGCGGCGACTGCCAGCAACGTGCCCGGCAGCCGGAATCACGCGGCAATCAGCATCCCGTGGCGGCTGGGATCGGGTGGCGGTTGGCATCGCGCGGCAACCACCATCGCGCGGCGGCCGGGGTCGGGTGGCGGTTGGCATCGCGCGGCGGCCTGGATCGAAGTGGCAGCCAGCATCACGTGACAGTCGGCATCAGGTGGCGGGTGGCGGGTGGCGGCCAGCGTCGGGTGGCGGCGGTGGTGCTGGTGGGTCGGTTTGGGCGCGTGAAGACACCGCGGCCCGCCCCTGGTGGGGCGGGCGCGCGGTGTGGTTCTTCGGTTCGGAGTTCTACTCGTCCTCGAAGCGGCGACGGAAACGTTCTTCCATCTTTTGTGAGAACGAGCTGCGGCTGCGGCTGGGCCGGCTGCCTTCCTGATCCACTTCTTCGGCACCCTGATCACCTCGACGAAGTGTCGTCAGTGTGATCAGCACGCCGAAGAACATCAACAGGAAGCCGACCACGCTCACCACCGGGATACCAGCGAGCTTCGGCAACATCACACCCGTTACGAGCAGTGCCACACCCACGGCGAACAAAGCGATGCCCTGGATGCGACGCCGTCGGGACGGCTTGCGCAGCTTGGCGCCGCGCACGGTAGATGCGAACTTCGGGTCCTCGGCGTAGAGCGCGCGCTCGATCTGGTCGAGCAGTCGCTGCTCGTGCTCGGAGAGTGGCATGGCTCCTCCTCCGGCACAGCGGTCGCGGGCGCCGGGTGTTCACGGTTGCCGCCGGTCCCGGCGGACGCCCCCCCTGGGGGCGTCATCCCCCAGGATACGATCCGCAGAGCCCGCCGACTACCCAGTCCGGGGTCCCAAGCGGTTGGTTCTGTCACCATCATCCTCACGGGTCAATGGTCAGACCGCCGTGAGGTGACTCGCAGGACCTGTATCGAAACCGCGCGTAACCGCATTTGTGCAGGTGTAGCCCCTTCTTCGCATCTGGAACCGGTGAACCGGGTCGACTACTGAGCCCACGTCGGCAGGTCACCCCGATGGCGTAACGGCGACAACTTCCGCCGAAAAATTGATCGCAGGTCGGCGCGATCTTGCCGTGAGTGGCCAGCGGGTCGGGTCTGCGAGGTCGAATCGCGGCTGCGGGAAAGCTTGGGGAGATCACCTCCGGTTGGTTTGGGGTGTTGGTCGGCAGGCCAGGTTCGGGGCGGTAGGTGGGTCGGTGTCGGTGTCGGTGTCGACGTCTTCGTGGTGGCCCGAGGCGATTGGCAGGGTCGAGGTGGTGGCCGGTGGGTGAGCCATGATCCGCAGTGGCCTGGGCGGGTGGCGGCATCACGGGTGGCGGCCAGTGGGGCAGACATGATCGACGGTGGCGAGGTCGGGTCACGGCGGCAGTCAGTGGGTCGGCCATGGCTTGTAGCGGCCAGGTTGGGTGACGGCAGCGCGGCGACGGTCAGTGGGCTGGCCGGGAGCTGTCGCGGCCAGGTTGGCGGTGAAGGCAATCAGCCCAGGTGGGTCGGTGGCTGGTCAGCCAGGTGGGTCGGTGGGTGCTCAGCCCAGGTGGGTTGGTAGCTGGTCAGCCCAAGTGGGTTGGTAGCTGGTCAGCCCAAGTGGGTTGGTGGGTGGGCGCCTCTCTGCGGTTGGTGGGGTAGGTCGGCGGGCGCGGGCATCGCGGACGTTGTGGGAAGCGGTTGGTGGCGGTGGGCGTTGGGGGCGCTCAGCCTGCGATGACGTCTGGGCGGGGGCGGGTGGTGGCTTGGGTTGCTGCTCGGTGTAGTTGGGCGGCTACTGAGGCCGGTGGTTGGTTTGGGGTGGTGCGGACCACCAGTACTCCTGCTGCTGTGAGGTGGTCCGGTCTGGTGGGGGTGCGGAACTGCCAGGCGAGGCCGAGGGTGTTCCACCACGCGTCTGCTGTGCCCAGTGGGCGGCCGTCTGAGGTGTGCAGTGGGATGTGCCATCGCGGTAGGGGTAGGCCGGATCTGGTGATGGCTTCCGTTGGGCCTGGGGGTAGGGCGGTCAGTGCTGCTCGAACGGTGGGGCTGGCTCTGGGGTGCAGGGTGGTGGGGTCTGTGCCTGCTCGGATGGTTTCGGCCAGTACTGCCCGTTGGGCTGCTGGTGTGAGGTGGCGGGCCGCGTCCAAGGCTGCTCTGGCTGGTGGGGCGGTGAGGAAGTTGTTGCGCAGCATCGGGTTCGGTAGGCCGCGGGTGCGGGTGACGCGGAGTTCCGGTGGTGCTTGGATTCGGCGGCGGTGGTGGATCAGGACGTGGACGGGGCCTGTGGCTGGGACGGCTCGGATGCCGTGCAGGTGCAAGGCGTCCAAGCCGGTGAGGAGGGTGTGCGGGCCCGTGTAGCGGAGGGCCGCTTGGACTCGTTGCGTTCTGGTCGGTGGTGAGCCGCTGAGCAGCAGGATGCCCGGTAGGAGGTACTGCCACGGGCCGCCGCGACCGCAGCGCAGGTGCAGGAGGGTGGAGGACAGGCCGAGGTGGAGGAGTTCCACGACGGTGGCCACGCCGTGGCGGAACAGCGTGGCCAGTGCGTCCAGGTCGATCAGTGTTCGGTTCGTGGGGGGCATGGGTCTACTTTCGGCCGGGGTTGTTCTGCCGTCCACTGGGTCTTGGCGAACTGTGGATAAGTGGTGGGGCTGTGGACAACTCGGCCTTCATGAGTTGACGAGATCGCGTTCCTCGGTCATGTCCTTCGAGGTGGTGTTGCGGAACTCGCGCCACGCGTCGTGCACGGCCACCAGCCCGCCCGCCATCACCAGGGCCGCTGCTGCGGCGAGGATGCCGGACGCGTTCAACTGCACGAGGAGCACGACGGTCGCGCCCACTTGCAGGATGGTGAAGATGATCGTGGTGGCCAGTCGTTCGATCTGCTGCCTGGTCATGTCGGGAGACCCCCTGGGTTCGGTGACTCCCTTGTTTCTAGGCTCGAATCGGCGGAGGTTCCGCGTCAGATGCCGCAGAACGTGGGATCAGCCGACCAGGTCGTAGAGGCGGTCTGGGGCGAGGATGTCGATTCGGCGCCTGCCGGTGCGGACGATGCCCTGTTGGCGCAGCAGGCGGAGGACGCGGACGAGGGATTCTCGGGATGTGCCCGCGGCGCTCGCCAGTTCTTCCTGGCTGAGTGCGACCGCGCCTGCTGAGCCGACGCCTCGGTGGAGCGCTACGTCCAAGAGGACGGCGGCCACGCGTTGGGTGGAGGTGCCGCTGAACTGGATGCGTTGGCGGTCGGCGTCCCGTTGGCGGGAAACGACGACGGTGAGGACGGCCCAGGCGATTCTGGGCTGTTGGCGGCAGAGGTCGGTGAAGCGGGCTTGGGCGATCACGAGTGCGGAGGCCTCGCCGAGGACGCGGACGCTGGCGGATCTGGGGAGGCCGTCCACGGCGGAGCGTTCGCCGACTATGTCGCCTGGGCCGCGGATGGCGAGGACCTTTTCGTGGCCGCCTGGGGAGATGGCTGTTACTCGCATGAGGCCGCGGCGGACCACCAGGACGTGTTGGGAGGGCTCGCCTTCGTGGCAGACGATCGCGCCTGGGTCGTAGTCGCGGGTGGTGCCTACCGCGTCCAGCAGGGCTTGGCCGACGGGGTCTAGCAGCCCCCAGAACCGCAGCACCTCGGATTCCATCAGGTCAGGGTGCAGCAGAGGGTTGGGTTGTGGGTGGAAGTTGGGTGGGTGGTACCCGATTAGCGGGTTGTGGTGGGTGGGGTGGGGGGCTGAACGGTCCAGTCTGGTGGGGGCTTGGGTTTCCGTGGGGGGCGGGTGGGGGCGGTTTTCGGTGGGGGCTGCGGTTCCGGCGTGGGGGGCGGGTTTGGTGGTGGGGTGGCCGATTTGACTTGGGGCCCCTAGATTTGCCCCTTCGCCGGGCAAGAAAGGGCGGAGGGTGAAGCTGCCGCCCGGCGCTAGTTTAAGGGGCAAATCCCCCAAGTAAAATCGGCCACGGTTGGATTGGGCCCGTTCTGTGGGTGGGTGGTTGGGAAGGTTTGGGCTGCGGCTGGGTTCCTGTTGGTCAGGTTGGTGGGTCCTGGTTGTGAGGTCTGGTTTGTGGTCCGGTGAGCGCTGGTTCAGCCCGAAGGTCCAGGTCTAGGGCCAGGTTGGGGTCGGGAGGGGTGAGGGCAGCGCCTGGTCCGGGGGCGGGGCTAGGGCTGGGTCCTGAGTCGACGCCCTAGGGTTTGAGCCCGTTTTGTCTCAGCGTGGTGCGATGTGGTGGGTATTGGTTCTGGGGTGTTAGCTGTCTGGTTTTGGTTTTGTTTGGCCTGAGCGGCGGGGTTGGGTTCCTAGTAGGGAGGCTGGGCCTATTGCGGTTTTGCCGAATTTGGTGCGGGCCTGGTCTGCTGCTTGTTCTGCTTCTCGCCAGCCTCGTTCTGGGGCGTCGAACATCAACTGTTCGCCGGTGTCGCCTTCCACCAACTGTTCCAGCCTGACGCCGATCAGGCGGACGGCGCCGTCTGGGACGTGGTCGTCCAGGAGGGTGCAGGTGGTGGCGTAGACCTCGTGGGTGAGGTCTGTTGGTACCTGGAGGGTGCGGGAGCGGGTGATGGTGGAGAAGTCCGAGAAGCGGACCTTGATGGAGACTGTGCGGCTGCGTAGGCCCTTGGCGCGTAGTTGGCTGGCTGATCGTTCTGCCAGGCGTAGGAGTTCGCGTTTGAGGAGGGTGCGGTCGAAGTGGTCTACCTCGAAGGTTTCCTCGGCTCCGATGGACTTTTCCTTGGACTCCGGTTCCACCGCGCGGTCGTCGTGGCCCTGGGAGAGGGCGTGGAGGTGTTCGGCCAGGGCCACGCCCAGGAGTTTGCGTAGGCGGGGAAGTGGGGTGGCGGCGATTGCGCCTACGGTTTCCAGGCCCACGCGGTCCAGTTGTTCGGCGGTTTTCTTGCCTACGCCCCACAGTGCGGAGACTGGCAGCGGGTGCAGGAAGTCGAGGATCGAGGTTTTCGGGACGACCATGAAGCCGTCCGGTTTGCACATGCCCGACGCCAGCTTGGCCAGGAACTTGGTCGGTGCCACGCCCACGGAGCAGGTGATGCCGTAGGCGGCCTGCACCTGGGTCCTGATGAGGGCGGCGATGGTGCCCGAGGTGGCGTTCATCCGGCGCAGGGCGCCGCTGACGTCGATGAACGCCTCGTCCAGGCTCAGCGGCTCCACCAGCGGTGAGATGTCGCGGAAGATCGCCATGACGCCGCGTGAGGTCTCCTGGTAGAGGCCGAAGCTGGGTGGGAGGAAGACGGCGTGCGGGGCCAGGCGTCTGGCGTGGGCCGTTGGCATGGCTGAGCGGACGCCGAACTCGCGGGCGATGTAGTTCGCCGAGGAGACGACGCCGCGGTTGCCTACACCGCCGACGATGACGGGTTTGTGGCGCAGCTCCGGGCGTTCGCGGATCTCCACGGCCGCGTAGAACGCATCCATGTCGACGTGCAGCATCGGGCAGCCGGTGTCGTCGGGCCAGCGGCCGTCGCGCGCGATGAAGCGGTCGACCAAGCCGCGCGGCAGGTTCGCGCTCCGCCCCACAGCTCAACCTCCATCGTTCGAACGCCCGTTCGATACTCTAGTCCAAACGATAGGCGCGGCGCGCGTTCTCGTACCCGATCAGGTGAGCGATCCGGATGGCGTCAGCCTCCACCACGTCGCCGGACGCCATGGCGGCGGTCAGGAAGTCGGACAGCGCGCGGCGGAACAGCAGCACGCCTAGGTGGTACAGCTCGGCCAGGCCGTAGGCGTCGGTGGAGAACAGGAACTTGCCGAACGGCACGATCTCCAGCGCCTCGGCCAGCAGCCTGCTCGCCTGGTGGCCGACGTTGTGCGTGGTCAGGCCGAGGTCGACGAACACGTGCGGGAACACCTGGGCCAGGTAGCCCGCGTTCCGGTGGAACGGGTAGTTGTGCAGCAGCATGATCGGCACGCCGAGGCCCGCGGTGGCGCGGAGGAGGTCGGTCAGCAGCAACGGGTCGCAGCGGTGCAGGTCGGCGTCGGAGTCGCCGTAACCGACGTGGAACTGGACGGGCAGCCGTCGGTCCAGTGCCTCCCACACCAGGAAGCGCGTCAGGACCTCGTCAGCGCACCGGCCGCCGGACGCCAGCCAGCGGCCCGCGGCGTCGGCGACCTCCTTGGCGGTGGGCCGCTCCGGGCGCAGGGCCAGGCCGACGCGGTAGGCGGCGATGGACTTGGCGCCCACGGCGGTCGAGCTGTCCAGTCGGGCTCGAACGGCGTCGGCGAACCCGGACGCAGTGCAGCCTGCCGAGACGACCTGCTCGGCCAGGTACTCCAGCCGGACGACCTCGAACGAGACCGCTCCCGTGACGGCCGCCAGTTCGCGGTGGTCCAGCAGCAGGTCAGGCGACAGACCACCGTCGACCAGGTAGGTGTCGACGTCCGCCGCCATCAGGAACGCCCTGTTCACGTCCGCCGCGCCGAGCGACCTGCGCCTGGCGAGGTACTCGTCGGCGGGGGCGTGCGGGGGCAGGTCCAGCACCGGCGAGCACCAGCGGCGCACCGCGAGGCCGATCGAGGAGTCGAACAGGCTGGTGCCCAGCGGACTGGTCCGGTCGGCCTCGGTCAGCATCCCCTCGAAGCCCGCGCGGTCCACGTCGTCGCGCAGCACGCCGTGGCAGTGGTGGTCCACCAGCCTCAAGTCCGATACGAAGGACAGCATCCTCCCGTTGTAGCAGCATGTGTGTCATGGACACCGCACATCTCGAAGAACTCGGCGTCGTGGCCGTGGCAGTCACCTGGGTCGACAACAGCGGCGTCACCAGGGTGAAGTCGGTGCCGCTGAAGGAGCTGGGCGGCGCGGTCGGCGCCTCGCCGTCGTTCGACGTGTTCCTGCTCCAGGACTCGATCATCGACGGCCGGTTCGTCGGCGGCCCGGTGGGCGACTTGCGGCTGCACCCGGACCTGAGCCGGTTGACCGCGCTGGCCGCGCAGCCCGGCTGGGCGTGGGCGCCCGCCGACCGCTACCACCAGGACGGACGGCCCTACGCGCTCGACCAGCGATTAGCGGCGAAGGCGGCGGTCGAGCGGCTGGCCGACGCGGGGTTCGCCGCCGAGGCCGGGTTCGAGCTCGAGTGGGTCGTCGGCAAGGGCGGCACGGACGACTTCGTGCCCGCGACGACCGGCCCCGCCTACGGCCACGCCCGGCAGGTCGAGCTGTCCGACTACTGCGCCGAGGTGATCCGCGCGCTGGTCGCGCAGGACGTCCGGGTCGTCCAGTTCCACCCGGAGTACGCGGCGAGCCAGTTCGAGGTGTCCACGGCCCCGTCCGACCCGGTCGCGGCGGCCGACACGGCGGTGCTGGTGCGCGAGACGATCCGGGCCGTGACGGTGCGGCACGGGATGCGGGCGTCGTTCTCGCCGAAGGTCATGGCCGACGGCGTCGGCAACGGCGGCCACCTGCACCTGAGCCTGTGGCGCGACGGCCGGAACCTGTTCACCGGCGGCGAGGGCCGGTTCGGGCTGTCCCGCGAGGCCGAGCGGTTCACCGCGGGCGTCCTGGAGCACCTGCCCGCGCTCACGGCGATCGGGTCGCCGTCGGTGGCGAGCTACCTGCGGCTCGTGCCGTCGCACTGGTCGGCGCCGTACGCCGCATGGGGCCTCGAGAACCGCGAGACGGCGTTGCGGCTGGTCAGCGGCGCGAACGCCAACCTGGAGGTCAAGTCGTTCGACCTGTCCGCGAACCCGTACCTGGTGATCGCCTCGGTGCTGTCCGCCGGGCTGGCGGGCGGCGGCGAGCTGCCCGACCCGCTCGACGTCGACCCGGCCAGGCTGCCTGACGTGCCGCGGCTGCCGTCGTCGCTGAAGGAGTCGGCGGACGCGCTGGAGTCGGACCAGGTGCTGAACGACGCCCTGGGTCGGGAGTTGGTGGCGACGATCGTGGACGTGCGGCGCGGCGAGGTCGAACTGTTCGCCGACTCGACGCCGGAGGAGGTGGTCGCCGTCACCCGCTGGCAGCACTGATCACGGGCTGGAAGAAGTCCGTGTCCGGCCAGCGCACGTCGGTGAAGCCCGCGTCGACCAGCAGCCCACCCAGTTCGGCGCGGGTGATCGCCCAGTAGCTCGCCCGCCGGACCGACGTGGTCCACCCGCCGCCGCGCGGCTCGACCTGGAAGTGCTCCAGGTCGTAGTGGGTGCCGTCGGCGTTCCAGGTCCACAACTGGAACGTGACGGTGCCGTCGGCGTTGCGCTGCGGCGGTGTGGACAGCGGCCGGTCGCGGCGGAGGGCGTCGTAGTCGCGGGTGGAGAGCACCAGCCTGCCGCCGGGCCGCAGCACCCGCCGCATCTCCCGCGCCGCCGCCCCGACGTCGGCGGCGGTCAGCAGGTGCGGCACGGCGTTGTCGGCCGCCAGCACGACGTCGAAGCTCCCCGCCGCGAACGGCAGCGCCCGCATGTCCGCCGCGACGACCGGCAGCGCCAACGACCGGGCGGCGGCTTCCCTCGCCGCTCTCGCCACGGCGACCGGGCTCAGGTCCGAGCCCGTCACGGGGTGGCCGAGCGCGGCGAGGCCAAGCGCTTGCGTGCCGATGCCGCAGGCGCAGTCCAGCACCCGCGAGCCCGGCGCGAGCAGCGGTGACAGCGCGGAGGCCTGCCGGGCGATGCTCGCGTCCCAGTCGCCGAAGATCAGGTGGTAGGTGGCCGCCAGGTCGTCGTAGAACCGACGGGAACCGCTCATGCCCCTTGTCTTACCGCATCCGGTCCGGCGGCATCGTCTTGCGCAGCTTGGTCAGCGCCCGGTGCTGGGCCACGCGGACGGCTCCGGGGGTCGACCCGAGCGCGGTGGCGGTCTCCTCGGCGGACAGGCCGACGACGATCCGCAGCAGCAGGATCTCCCGCTGCTTGTCCGGCAGGACCTTCAGCAGCTCGACCATCTCCCGCGACAGCTCCCCGCGCAGGGCCTGCTGCTCGGGGCCCGCGTCGGTCTCGGGCACGTCCGGCACGTCCGCGACGGGCTCCGAGCGGTTGCGCGAGGACGCCCGGTGCGCGTCGGCGACCTTGTGCGCCGCGATCCCGTACACGAACGCCAGGAACGGACGCCCCTGGTCGCGGTACGACGGCAGGGACTTCAGCACGGCGAGGCAGACCTCCTGCGCCGCGTCGTCCGCCGAGGCGAACGAGCGCTCCTGGCGGCCGATGCGGGCGCGGCAGTAGCGGATCGCCAATGGGCGGACCACGCCCAGCAGGACTTCCAGCGCCTTCCGGTCGCCCTTCATCGCCGCCGCGACGTCCGCGGCGATGTCGTCCTGGCGGGTTTCCGGTTCGCGTTCGACCGCGGCCTCCGGAGTTCCGGCCACCGATCCGAAACGGAGGTCGTTGCGGGACGGACGATCAGCCCCGATAACAGCGTTTCCACTACCCGCCATCACAGGCCCCCTTTGTTGTTCATGTGCGCACGAGCGGTCGTTCGGGCCCTGAAAATGCGCAGGCGTACAGCGTGTGCGCTCTTCAGCGAGGTTTCGCCGCATTTCAGCGGGCCGGCGTCGCGAAACGCCGGGAAACCCACGAGAATCGCATCACTCACCAATTCATCCCCTGCGTGCAGCTCACCGATTCGCGGACGGGGTCGCGCACCCACCGGTGACGCCTCCACCCACCCCCGACTCCTGGACCTTCCCAGGAGACCACCCATCGGCTCATCCCTACGTCGACGACATTTCCACGTTCACCCATAGACATGTCGCCAATCAAGACGAAACTCACGAGATTTTCTTAAGCAAATCCAATCCATAGGAAATACGTATATCGCACTAGCGACCCGTCCCGGTATCGAAACTCGGCGAGCAGCACATCACCATTGGCCGAATTCAATAAATGACACGGTTATTATCCGCACTTCTGCGGCCGGGAACCACGGCACAATCGACCACGACCAGGAGAACGCCTGGTCAAGGAGGTCGGATCAGACGCGGTCCTGCGCCGCCGCCGGGTCGACCACCTTGCGCAGGCGCGCGAGCGCGCGGTGCTGCGCGACGCGCACGGCGCCGGGCGTGGACCCGACGGCGTCGGCGGTCTCCTCGGCCGACAGGCCGACCACGATCCGCAGCAGCAGGATCTCCCGCTGCTTGTCCGGCAGCACCTTCAACAGGGCCGCCATCTCGCGGGACAGCTCCCCGCGCATCGCCCTCTGCTCCGGACCGGCCTCGGTCTCGGGACCGTCCGGCACGTCCGGGACCGGTTCCGAGCGGTTGCGGGCCGACGCGCGGTGCGAGTCCGCCACCTTGTGCGCCGCGATGCCGTACACGAATGCCAGGAACGGGCGCCCCTGGTCCCGGTAGGACGGCAGGGCCGTCAGCACGCCGAGGCAGACCTCCTGGGCGACGTCGTCCGCCGAGGCGAACGAGCGCTCCTGGCGGCCGATGCGGGCGCGGCAGTAGCGGACCACGAGCGGGCGGATCGAGCCGAGCAGGCGTTCCACGGCCGGGCGGTCGCCGCTGATGGCCAGCGCGACCTCGACGGCCAAGTCGTCCGGCCGGGCGGACAGCACCGCAACCGACGGCTCGACGGCCGGAGCGGTCTTGACGGTCGCCGCGCGGGCGAGCAGTTCGTCGAGCTTGGTGCCCTTGGCGCGCTTCGCGAGGCTCGCGGCCCCGACCTCTCCGAGCGAGGACCCGTCGAGCGTCCCCTCGGTGTCGACGATCCGGCGGTGCCGCTCGGTGCTGACGTCGATCGAGGACGAGGGGGTCATGACAGCCCGCCTTCTCGGCTGAGGTACCTGCGGGCGACCGCGCGGGCCCGCGAGATGCGAACCTCCACGGTGTGGGGCTTGAGCCGCATCAACTCTCCGATCTCGGCGGGGTTGTACCCGCCGCGCACGAGCGCCAGCAGCGCGCTGTCGCTGTGCCCGATGTGCTTGAACAGCGAGTCCACCACCGCCTGGGTCACCACCGTGTCCTCCGGCGACCGGTCCGCCTGGAGCTGGTCCACGGTCGACCAGGCGTCCAGCAGCTCCACGTCCACCCAGTCCCGCCTGCCCCGCTGCCACCTGCGGTAGGTGTTCGGGAAGGCCAGGACGCAGGCGTTCGAGTAGTACTGCTTGAGCGACAGGCCGTCGTACGGCGACCACTTGCCGCCGAGCAGCCCGCGCTCGCAGAACATGACGTACCCGTCCCACACGACCTCGCTGGACAGGTCCTCGACGTCGTGCGGCGGCACGTCCTGCCGCAGGACCCCGCGCCCCTGCCTGGTGGAACTCGCGAAGATCCCCCCGGAGCGGACCAGGCCCTTGACGTACTCCAGGCCGTAGCCCAGGAGCTGGTTCAGGACCATCTTGGACACCCCGTCGGCGAGTCCGCGTTCGCGGAAGTGCTGGTGCAGCAGCATGTCGACCCGGACGCGGTGCGCTTCGTCCACGCCTGACCGGAAGTAGTGGTCGACGTCGTGGCTGGAGAGTTCCCCTAAGACCGGGTCGTCCGGCTCCCGAGGGCCCTCGACAAAACCCATCCACCGATCCCTACGTCGACACGTCAGCGGCCTTCACTGGTCCTAATGTCGCTGAATAACGCCTTCCTCACAAGATTTACGAAAGAAAATTTCAGGTCACGCCGGGCGACGGGCCAGCACGTGCAGGCGCGCGGCGACGTCCCGAAGGGGCGATCGGGTGGCGGCCGCCAGCTCCAGCTCGGCGAGCGCCTCCGCGGCGCCGGGGCTCGACTCCAGCACGGAACCGGGCACCAGGTCCGACACCACGCCGTAGCCCTGGAGCAGTTCGACCTTCAACCCGGTGGCGATGACCAGCGCTTCCAGGCCGTCGATGTCGAACCGGCGCAGCAGCGGGTCCTTCGTGCCCGCGAGCTGGCCCGCGGCGTCGTCGAGCAGGCGGCGGGCGTCGACCAGTCGGCCCGCGATGGCCCGGTGCAGCACGGCCGCGAACCGGTTCGCCACCAGCACCGACACCGCGCCACCGGGTGCGGCGGCAGCGGCCAGCGCGGACGCGGCGGCGGCCGCGTCGTCCACGACCTCCAGCAGCCCGTGGCCGAGCACCAGGTCCGCCTCGCCCTCGGGCGCGAGGTCGCCGAGCGCGTCGGTGTCGCCCTGGACAGCGGTGATGCGATCGGGCACGCCCGCCTCGCGGGCACGGCGGTGCAGCGCCGCGAGCGCGTTCGGGCTGGGCTCGATGACCGTGACGGAGCAGCCCGCCACGGCGAGGGGCACGGCCCACACGCCCGTGCCGCCGCCGACGTCGAGCACCCTGGGCGGTTCCCCGCCCCGGCGCTCCCGCGCGGCGATCAACTCGGCGTCGAGCACCCTGTGTACGGCGTCCGGTCGCATGGTCGTAGAGCGTAGAGCGTGCTCCCGGTCGTCCGCGCCGGCTGTCGGGGCCCGACCGATGTTCTTCCCCTATCTGGTAAAGACCGTAGGCTGCACCCCGTGCATACGGTCGCAGTGCTGAGCCTCAAGGGTGGCGTGGGCAAGACGACGGTGGCGCTCGGTCTCGCCTCGGCCGCGCTCCGCCGGGGTGTGCGGACGCTGGTGATCGATCTGGATCCGCAGTGCAACGCCACCTCCACCCTGGAACCCGCCGAGACCGAGGCGTCCATCTACGACGTCCTGCGAGAACCGACGCTCGAGGTGCTGGAAAGAGCCATCGCGCCGAGCACGTGGGGCGAGGGCGTCGACGTGCTGTCCGGCTCCGAGGACGCGGAGTCGCTGAACCACCCCGACCCCGGTCAGACCCGCTTGAGCAGGCTGCGCGAAGCACTCGGGCTGATCAAGGACCGGGACGACGACCAGCCGTACCAGCTCGTGCTGCTCGACTGCCCGCCCTCGCTCGGCCAGCTCACCCGCTCCGCGCTCGTCGCCGCCGACCGGGCCCTGCTGATCACCGAGCCGACCATGTTCGCGGTCGCGGGCGTGCAGCGGGCGTTCGAGGCCGTGCAGAACGAGCGGGAGAACAACGCCGACCTCCAGCCGCTGGGCGTCGTGGTGAACCGGGTCCGCCCGCGCTCGCACGAGCACCAGTTCCGCATCGAGGAGCTGCGCGACATCTTCGGCCCGCTGGTGATGCCGGTCGCGCTCCCGGACCGCCTCGCCGTCCAGCAGGCCCAGGGCGCGTGCATGCCGATCCACGAGTGGGGCACGCCCGGCGCCCGCGAGGTCGCGCTGGCGTTCAACCTGCTGCTCGCGCGGGTGCTGCGGGTCAGCCGCAGCCGCCGCCGGGCCGTGCACCGCGACTTCGACGACGAGGAGATCCAGGAAGCGGTCGACGCGTGAGCGGTGCCGCCCTGCTCGCCTTCTGCACCGCCGCGCTCCTGCTGACGATCACCCCCGGCCTGGACACCATGATGCTGCTGCGCATGGTGCTCGGCGGGGGTGCGCGGGCGGGTGTCGTCGGCGGGTTCGGCACGACGCTCGGCTGCCTGGCGTGGGGCGCGGCGAGCGTCGCCGGCCTGACGGCGCTGCTGGTGGCCTCGCGGTTCGCCTACGACGTGGTGCGCTGGGCGGGCGCGCTGTACCTGCTGTGGCTCGGCGGGTCGGCGCTGTGGAGGTCATGGCGCGGCCGCACGGTCGTGGGAGAGAATCCACTCGTTCGGGTGACACCTGGGCAGGCGTTGCGGATCGGGTTCACCACGAACGTGCTCAACCCCAAGATCGGGGTGTTCTACCTGAGCCTGCTCCCCCAGTTCCTGCCCACCGACGCGAGCGCGACGGGTTGGGCGGCGCTGCTGGTGGGCATCCACGTGGGCATCGGGCAGGTGTGGCAGCTCGTCGTGGTCGGGTTGGCGGGACGGGCGGCCGTCGTGCTCACCAGGCCGCGCGTCAAGGAGTGGACGGAGCGCTTGACGGCGTCCGTCCTGATCGGCTTCGGCCTGAAGGTGGCGTTCGACAGCAGTGCCAGAGGGTGACACGGTTTTCCTGGCAGGCCACCGCCTCGACGAGGCGCTGGCGGGCAAAGCGCTGCTCCGTGCGGAGCTGCGCCATCCACGACTGCCCTCCGGGGCGCTGAGCGGGCGTTCGGTGCTCGGGGTGCGCACGGTCGGCAAGCACATACTCATGCGGTTCTCCGGCGAGCTGAGCCTGCACAGCCACTTCCGGATGGACGGCGCCTGGCACCTGTACCGGCCGGGCCAGAAGTGGCAGCGGCCCGCCCACCAGGTGCGGGCCATCATCGAGGTGGAGAACCGGATCGCGATCGGGTTCGCCCTGCACGACATGGAACTCGTGCCCACCTCCGCGGAGAGCACGCTCGTCGGCCACCTCGGCCCCGACCTGCTCGGCGAGAACTGGTCCGACGCCGACCTCCACGAGGCCGTCAAGCGGCTCTCGGCGGATCCGACCCGGCAACTCGGCCCCGCGCTGCTCGACCAGCGGGTGATGGCGGGCGTGGGCAACCTCTACAAGACCGAGGTGTGCTTCCTGCTCGGCGCGTCGCCGTGGGCACCCGTGTCGGCCGTCAACGCGGTCGAGGCGGTGAAGCTGTCGCGCAAGCTGCTGCTGGCGAACGCGTGGGCGCCGGAGCAGAGCACCACCGGGCAGCGCGGGCGTGGACACCAGCACTGGGTGTTCGAGCGCGGCGGCAAGCCGTGCCGCAAGTGCGGTGACCGGATCAGGGTGGAGACGCAGGGCGACGACTACATGGCGCGGATCTCGTACTGGTGCCCGACCTGCCAACAGTAGGCTGACCTGGGTCTACTTCCAGGAGGTCGTTCGGTGGTCTACAAGCGCGTGATCCGCAAGGCGTTGTTCCGCTTGCACGGCGGGGACGCGGAGCGGGTCCACGAGACCACCCTCGCCGCCCTGTCGCGGCTGAGCCCGGCGCTGCGGTTCGGCACGGGGGCCCGCAACGAGCGCACGGTGTTCGGCGTCCGGTTCCCGAACCCGGTCGGGCTCGCGGCCGGGATGGACAAGGACGGCCGCGCCCTGCCCGCGTGGGCGGCGATGGGGTTCGGGTTCGTCGAGGTCGGCACCGTCACCCGCCACCCGCAGCCGGGCAACCCCCGGCCGCGGCTGTTCCGGCTGCGCGAGAGCGAAGCGATCATCAACCGGATGGGGTTCAACAACGCCGGGGCGCAGGCGCTGGCCGCCAGGCTGGACCGGCTGGGGCCGCTCAGGGTGCCGCTGGGGATCAGCCTCGGCAAGTCCAAGGTGACCCCGGTCGAGGAGGCCGTGGAGGACTACTGCGCCTCGCTGCGCGCCCTGTACCGCCGGGGCGACTACTTCGCCGTCAACATCAGCTCGCCGAACACACCGGGCCTGCGGAGCCTCCAGGACCGGACGGCGTTGACGGAGCTGCTGGGCGAGCTGACGTCGACGGCGGACGAACTGGCCCACGGCGCGCCCCGCAAGCCGATCCTGGTGAAGATCGCGCCGGACCTGACCGACGACGCCGTCGCGGAACTGCTGGAGGTCTGCGACCAGCACGGCGTCAGCGGGCTGATCGCCACCAACACCACGCTCGGCCGCGACGGGCTCGCCCCGTCCGACCAGGGCCTCGCCAGCGAGGCGGGCGGCCTGAGCGGACGCCCGTTGGCCGCGCGGGCCCTCGAGGTGGTCCGGTTCGTCAGCAAGGAGACCGACGGCAAGCTGCCGATCATCGGCGTCGGCGGCATCTTCGGCCCGGACGACGCCCTGCGCATGGTCGACGCGGGCGCCGACCTCGTGCAGGTCTACAGCGGGTTCATCTACGAGGGGCCGGGGTTGGTGCGGCGGATCAACAACGCGCTGCGGGCCGGGTAGCCGTCACCGCTGAGCGGGCTGAGCCGCCCTCAACCAGCGCATCACCGGGTGCAGGATCACGATCAGCAGCGAACCCCAGACCAGGCCGCCCAGCTCCATCGTGCCCAGCTTCATCGTCAGGTCACCGACACCCGCGACCAGCGCGGCCCCGCCGACCATGGCGTTGGCCGGGTTCGTCAGGTCGACCCGGTTGTCCATCCAGACGCGCACGCCGATGAGGCCGATCAACCCGTAGAGCACGAGCGTCGCGCCACCGAGCACGCCGGGCGGGATGGTCGCCATGGCGGCCGTGAACTTCGGCGAGAACGCCAGCAGCACGGCCCCGCACGCGGCCACCGCGTACGCCGCCGTCGAGTACACCTTGGTCACCGCCATCACCCCGATGTTCTCGGAGTACGTGGTCGTCCCGGACGCCCCGCCCAGTCCTCCGAGCAACGTCGAGAGCCCGTTCGCGATGATCGAGTCCCCCACGCTCCCGTCCAGGTTCCGCCCGGTCAACGCGGCCACGGCCTTCACGTGCCCCACGTTCTCCGCCACCAGGACGATCACCACCGGCAGGAAGAGCAACGTCACCGACGGCCGCACCTCGGGCGTCTGGAAATCCGGCAACCCCACCCACGCCGCATCACGCAGCGCACGCACGCGCTCATCGGCGATCTCCCCGAGCACCCCACCCAACACCCAGCCAGCCACGACGCCGAACAGCACGGACAGCCGGAACACCATCCGCCTCCCCAGCACCCCGGCGAGCAGGATGATCCCCATCGTCACAGCCGCCAGCAGCGGCTGCTTGGAGAACGAGTCGGTAGCGGAGTGCGACAGGTTGAGCCCGATCAGGATGACCACGGCCCCAGTCACCACCGGGGGCATCACCGAGTCGATCAACCGAACACCGAGCGCCTTGACCGCGATGCCGACGACGATGACCAGCAACCCCACGACCAGCACACCACCGAGCTGAGCCGCGACCCCGTCCTCCCTGGACGCCGCCAGGGGCGCGATGAACGCGAACGACGCACCGAGATAGCTGGGCACCCTGTTCCGCGTGAGCAGCAGGAACAACAACGTGCCAAGACCGGAGAAGAGCAACGTGGTGCTGACGGGCAAACCGGTAACAGCGGGTACCACCGCGGTGGCACTGATCATCGCCACCAGGTGCTGAACACCGAAGCCCATCGTGAGCGGCCAACTCAACCGCTCCTGCGCGCCCACGGCTTCACCGTCGGTAACCCGACCATCACCGTGCACGGTCCACAACGCCACTCAATGCCCTCCCGGCAGCTACGCCGGACGCCCCTGTCCGACCAAGGAATCCTGCCACGCCACGTAGCCAATAAGGCTATATAACGGTCTGATAATCACACGAAGGCACTAAGATTCTTCGGCTGAACCACAGGTTCGGGCCAACTCAACTACGCTTGGTGACGTAACGCCATACGAGCAGATGGCCCCGAGCCGATATACGGGTTGCACGCTTGACTGAGCTTACTGCGCGTAAATCTCCCACCCAGATGGGGGCACCACCAACACACCACACCACCAAGGTGACCGTCAGTAACAGCCCAACAGCAAGCAGACACCACCAAGACAACGACAACAATCAACAACAACGAAGACACAAAGCACCGGGCGACAGGTGAAACTCATCATCAACCCACCAAAGCCGACCCACCCCGACCTACCCATAGCGCTCCCCTATAGCGCCCACCCATAGGCCGATTGACCAGCAAAAACGAAGCCACAGCCCTAAAACCGTGGCCGATTTTACTTGGGGGATTCGACCCTTAAACTTTCGCCGGGCGGCAGCTTCACCCTCCGCCCTAAGTGCCCGGCGAAGGGTCGAATCTAGGGGCCCCAAGTCAAATCGGCCACACCACGCCGGAACGCGACCCGCAGCCGGTGACCCCCCTGGAACCCGCAGCCTCCCCCAGGTGACCACGCCGGAACCGCAGCCATCCACCCGCCGACCACGCTGGAACCCACAGCCGCCACCCGCCGACCACGCTGGAACCCACAGCCACCCAAAACCCACGATCAACGAGACAAATCCCGCAGGGCCGACGCCAACCCAGCCAGATGATCCGTGGCGTCGTTCAACGCGTGCCGGTTGTCCACAGCCGTACTGGCGGCCAACGCCCGCCCAGCAGCCGCCACCAACACGCAGTACCCGTCCACCCCTTCATCCAACTGCCCCCGCAACCGCCGAACCCCCTCCACCAGGGGCCCACGATCCAACGGAGGAGCCGTATCCCGAGCCCTCTCCACGGCCTGCAACTGCCCGGACACAGCCCGAATAGCCGCAGCAGCCTCAACACTGGTAACCCGAGCCTGATCCACAGACTCCGAAGGCACCGACGTCAACGACGTCGAGTCAAGCTGCCGCAGCAACTCGAGCAACGTCTCCTCAGCATCCTCCAACCGCTGCATCGGCTGCCGAGCAGCAGACGAGTGCGAAGGCAGCGGCACCCGAGCCGGCGGCGCGGTCAACGCCAACTTCTCCCGAGCAGCACTGATCTGCCGCATCTTCGAACCGGTCCGAAACGCCAGCACGCCGACGAGCGCACCACCAACGGCCGCCCCGACCCCGACCTCAACGGCGAACACACCCAGGAACGCGAACAACCCGATCACGCTCAGCACGGCGAGCAGGCTGAACCACACGGTCATCGCCCGCCCGGCCCGCCGATGCCTGCGGTCCAGCTTCGCCACCGGGTTGTTCCAGGCGTCCAGACGCCTGCGTACCTGATCCGCGACGGGGCCCTGCAACTGACCGCCGACCATCTGCGCGATCTCGCCCGCGGTCTTCTTGCGGGGCCCCATCCCGTAGCTCATCCGACGTCTCCGGTCAGCCCTGGCCGGCAGGGGGGTTCTGCTGCGGCATCTGCTGGGTCTGCTGCGACTGCGACTGCTGCACGCGGGCCGCGATCTCCTGCTGGATGCTCGCCGCGGCGCTGGTCGACGAACCGCTGGTGACCTCGCCCGCGACCTTGCCGCCGCCCATGGAGGCGCGGATCTGCTCCAGGCGGGACGAGCCCGCCATCTGCGTGGTCGACTGCTGGACCTCCAGCATCCGGCCCTGCACCGAGTTCTGCGCCAGTTCCGCGGAGCCGAGGGCGGTGGTGTACCGCTTCTCGATCTTGTCGCGGACCTCTTCCAAGGACGGGGTGTTGCCCGGTGCGGCCAGTTCGGTCATCTGGCGCAGCGACGAGGAGACCTGCTCCTGCATCTTGGCCTGTTCAAGCTGGCTGAGGAGCTTCGTGCGCTCCGCGAGCTTGGACTGGAGGACCATCGCGTTGCGCTCGACGGCCTGCTTCGCCTGGCCCGCCGCCTGGAGCGACTGGTCGTGCAGGGTCTTCAGGTCCTCGATGCCCTGCTCCGCCGTGACGAGCTGGGTGGCGAACGAGGTGGCCGCGTTCTCGAACTCCCCGGCCTTCTTCTCGTCGCCCTTCGCCCTGGCCTCGTCCGCGAGGACGAGTGCCTGGCGGGCGGAGGACTGGAGCTTCTCGACCTCGCCGAGCTGGCGGTTGAGCTTCATTTCGAGCTGGCGCTGGTTGCCGATGACCGCGGCCGCCTGCTGGGACAGCGCCTGGTGCTGCCGCTGCGCCTCCTCGATGGCCTGCTGGATCTGCACCTTGGGGTCGGCGTGCTCATCGATCTTCGACGAGAACGCCGCCATGAAGTACTTCCACGCCTTCACGAAAGGGTTGGCCATCTCCTACGCCTGCCTTCTCCGTACTTCCTGGCTCGCGCTCGTGATTGGCAACGACCCGGTGCCGGTGTTGGTTCCATCGTGTCAGTTGTGCCGCGCTGCTTCCACCGACCGGGGGAGATATCCGGGATCACCCTGAGACCGCCCCGCGACTTTCGTCGTCGGCGTGGTCAATCCTGCCCCGTCGCGTGCGGGGATGGTCGGCAACCCCCACCCGGCGTGGCCAACTCGTTGTATGCGACAGCG
The DNA here is from genome assembly GCF_025061645.1 of Umezawaea endophytica. Lineage (GTDB taxonomy): Bacteria > Actinomycetota > Actinomycetes > Mycobacteriales > Pseudonocardiaceae > Umezawaea > Umezawaea endophytica. The sequence goes on from NZ_JANYMP010000006.1 coordinate 346,824, forward strand.
CCGAGACGGGGTGTCCCCCGCTCGGCGCTGTGATCGCGTGTGTGGATCAGGCCGCCACCACGGCACCGCGTGGTGGACTGATCGAAGTGGACAGCCTGTGGCTGAGTACTGGCTGTAGCCGCAGGTCGGACAGGTCGTTGCCGATCACCGCGGGCACCAGGGTGCCCGCGTCCAGACTCGGTTCCAGCCCTGCCTTGGCGGGCTCGCGCTTGGTGAGCGCCGCCGGGCTGGTGACCGGCTCCAGGGCGCTCATGTCACTGGCGACCCGGTTGAGTAGTTCGGACAGGGGCAGGTCCAACGCCTCGCAAATAGCCGCCAGCAGCTCGCTGGAGGCTTCTTTGCGGCCACGCTCCACCTCGGACAGGTACCCCAGGCTGACACGGGCGGTCCTGGAGACCTCGCGCAGCGTGCGGCGTTGGGTGGTGCGGGCATGGCGGAGCCGATCACCGATCGCCTCGCGTAGCAGCACGGTCATCGCGCGCCTCCTTCCGGCCGGCCGTGCCCCCACGTTACCGATACACCCGGACAACGGGCAGTTACTTCGGGACACGTCCGCCAAGGGCGAACGAGTGGCGAGGCCGTCGAGTTCCCGGCCCGTTCACCGTTCGGCCACGGAATCCACGGGGCACGTCACCCGGAAGTGCTGGTCAGCCGGTTCACCAGGAGGGTGAGGGCCCCGACGACGGACGCCGCGCGAACTTCGTGACGATCGCCACCCAGAGTCATCGTCTCGACCGAGGTTCCCGCCGCGCCCGCCACGGCGACGTGCACGGTGCCCGGCGCGACGCCGTCCTGCGGGTCCGGACCGGCCACACCGGTCAGCCCGAGGCCCCAGGTCGCCCCGCAGCGCGTCCGAGCGCCGACGGCCAACTGGCGGGCCACCTCCGGGTGCACCGCGCCGTGCTCGGCCAGCAGGGCCTCGTCCACGCCCGCGAGCGCGTGCTTGAGGTCGGTCGCGTAGACGACCAGGCCGCCGCGCACGACGGCGCTGGAGCCCTGCACGGACGTCAGCGCGGCCGTCACGAGACCGGCGGTCAACGATTCGGCGGTCGCCACGGTCTCGCCCCGTTCGCGCAGGAGCGCGACCACGGCGGCCGGGTCGGTCACGCGCCCGCCACGGCGCGACGGCCGCGGGCGCGGAGCCGCACGGCGCGGACGACGTAGTCGACGCCCGTCACGACGGTCAGGATCACCGCGGCGCCCATGAGCACCTCGGCGACCGGGACCAGCAGCGGGGGCAGCGGCAGCACGTAGAGGCCGATGGCGAAGACCTGCACGAGCGTCTTCAGCTTGCCGCCCCGGCTGGCCGGGATCACGCCGTGCCGGATGACCCAGAACCGCAGCAGCGTCACGCCGATCTCGCGGACGGCGATGACCACCGTCACCCACCACGGCAGTTCGCCGAGCAGGCTCAGGCCGACCAGCGCGGCGCCGGTGAGCGCCTTGTCCGCGATCGGGTCCGCGATCTTGCCGAAGTCCGTGATGAGGCCGTGCTTGCGGGCCAGGTTGCCGTCCACGTGGTCGGTGAACGACGCGACGGCGAACACCGCGAACGCGGCCAGCCGCCACGTGGTCTGGTGGCCGTCTGCGGCGAACAGGGCGGCCAGGAACACGGGGACCAGCACGAGCCGGGACATCGTCAGGATGTTCGCGATGTTGAGCAGCGGGACCGGTGTCGCTGTGGGCGGGTCTCCGCCCACGTCCGTCATCGGGGACCGCCCCTTGGCAGGACCTCGATCGGGGTGCACACCAGGTCGACGCCCTCGGACGAGTCGACGACGCAGCGCACCAGGTCGCCGACCTTGAGGTCCTCGGCGTCCACGATCACGCACTCGCCGTCGACCTCGGGGGCCTGGTGGGCGGCGCGGCCGACGCAGTCGGACTCGTCGTCCTCCTCGTGCTCGACCAGGACGACCACCTCCTGCCCGACCCTGTCCTCGGCGCGCTGGGTGGTCAACTCCTCGACCAGCGCGGTCAGGCGGGTGACGCGGGCGGTGATCGTGTCGGCGTCGAGCTTGTCCGGCAGGTCCTCGGCCTCCGTGCCGTCCTCGTCGGAGTAGCCGAAGACGCCGACGGCGTCGAGCATGCCCTCGGTGAGGAAGCGCTCCAGCTCGGCCACGTCCTCCTCGGTCTCACCGGGGAAGCCGACGATCACGTTGCTGCGGATGCCCGCCTCGGGCGCCAGCTCGCGGATCTGCTTGATCAGCCCGAGGAACGAGTCCGTGGAGCCGAAGCGGCGCATGCGGCGCAGCACCGACTCGCTGGAGTGCTGGAACGACATGTCGAAGTACTGGGCGACACCGGGGGTGGTCGCGATGGCCTTGACCAGGCCGGGCTTCGTCTCGGCGGGCTGGAGGTAGGACACGCGGACCCGGTCGATGCCCTCGATCTCGGCGAGCCGGGGCAGCAGCACGTCCAGCGCGCTGCCGCCGCCCAGCTCGCGCGGCAGGTCCTTGCCGTAGGACGTCGAGTTCTCGCTGACCAGGAACAGCTCGCGCACGCCCTGCTCGGCCAGCCAGCGCGCCTCGGCCACGACCTCGTCGGGGTGGCGCGACACGAACGAGCCGCGGAACGACGGGATGGCGCAGAACGAGCAGCGGCGGTCGCAGCCGGACGCGATCTTCAGCGGCGCCACCGGAGCGGTGTCCAGGCGCTTGCGCATGACCTTCGTCGGGCCCCAGCCGTGGCCGGGCACCTGCACGTCGTCCTTGGCGACCGCGGCGGGCCGCTGCACCGGTGTCAGCGGCAGCAGCGTGCGGCGGTCGACCGGCTTGTGCGACTCGATCGAGCGACCCGCGGCCACGTCGTCCAGGCGGGCGGCCAGGTCGGCGTAGTGGTCGAAGCCGAGCACCGCGTCGGCCTCGGGCAGGCTCGACGCCAGCTCCGCGCCGTACCTCTCGGCCATGCAGCCGACCGCGACGACCTTCGCGCCGCTGTCCGACGCGGCGAGCAGCGTGTCGATGGAGTCCTTCTTCGCGGACTCGACGAAACCGCAGGTGTTGACCACCACGACGTCCGCACCGCCGTCGTCGGTGTCGACCAGTTCCCACCCGCCGCTCGTCAGCCGACCGGCGAGTTCTTCCGAGTCGACCTCGTTGCGGGCGCACCCGAGAGTGAGCATGGCGACGCGCTTGGACGTGGTGGGAGTGGACACGCGCCCAGGGTAACCGGCCAGGGGGCGTTGGTTGGAATTCACTCCCGCTGCACCAGTGGGACACGTGACACCGGCGGAGTTCCGCCGCGGGGATAAATTCAGCGGTCGTGAGCAGTGGTGTAGTCGTGCGAAGGGCCCGCACCAGCGACGTGCGGGCGATGAAGGCACTGGTCGACCAGTACGTCGGCAAGGTGCTGCTGGAGAAACCCCTGGTCACCCTGTACGAGAACGTCCAGGAGTTCTGGGTCGCGGAGATCGACGGCGTCGTGCTCGGCTGTGGCGCGCTGCACGTGCTGTGGGAGGACCTGGCCGAGATCAGGACGGTCGCGGTCGACCCGGCGGCGCTCGGGCGAGGCCTGGGTCACCGGATCGTGGCGCAACTCGTGTCCGTCGCCAGGGAGCTGGAGCTGTCGCGGATCTTCGTGCTGACGTTCGAGACGGAGTTCTTCGGCAGGCACGGTTTCGTCGAGATCGACGGGACGCCGGTGTCGCCGGAGGTGTACGAGGAGATCCGGCGCTCGGTGGACGAGGGCGTCGCCGAGTTCCTCGACTTGTCCTACGTGAAGCCGAACACGCTGGGGAACTCCCGGATGCTGCTCCACCTCTAACCGTTCGAGCGAACACTAGAATAGTCTTGACTGTGCGAGTGGGGCGCGACCAGGATGGATCGCATGTCCTCCCCCAGCGGCGAGCACCTGACCGTCGACGAACTCGCCGCCCGCGCGGGGCTCCCCAGCAGCACTATCCGCATGTACCAGACCAAGGGCGTGCTGCACCCGCCGCGCAGGCAGGGCCGGATCGCGCACTACGACAGGACGCACCTGGAACGGCTCACGCTGGTCCAGCGCCTCCAGTCCAGGGGCTTCTCGCTGCCCGCCATCGCGGAGCTCGTGGTGGCGCGGGAGAAGGGCGCCAGCGTCGCCGCGGTCCTCGGCGTCGGTGACGCGGAGGGCCCGGACGACTGGGTGCGGATCCGCGTCCGGGACATCAGCAGGCTCGTCCCGACCGGCAGCCTCCGCCCGAGGCTGCTGCGCCGGGCCGTGCAGCTCGGCCTCGTCCGGTGGCGGCACGGCTGGCCGCACTGCCGCCGGTGGGCGCTCGACGCGGGCAACCGGCTGACGGGCCTCGGCCTGCCGAGCGACGACGTGCTGGACAAGTTCACCGTCCTGCGCGCCGAGACGGACAAGATCGCCGCCGAGTTCGTCGAGATCTTCGAGCGCAGGCTCTGGCCGCACCTGGCCGCCACGACCGGTGAGGAGGACCAGCTCGACCGCGTCCGCGCCCTGCTCGTGGAGCTGACGTACACGGCCGAGACCGTCGTCATCGGCACGCTGCGCGAGTCCGTCCGCGACTCGGCTGAGGAGTTCGCCCGCCGCCACGGCCTGCTGCCCAGTGAGGACTTCCAGCCCGCGTGGGTCGACGAGGCCGTCCCGATCGCCGAACGGCTGGTCGACCCGGACCTGGCCACCGAGGTCCCGGACGAACCGGCGATCCGCCGCTTCCTGGACCGGGGCGACGACCACGACGAGGGGATCGCCTGATCCCCGTCCGAACGGCCCGGCGCGGGCCGGTCGAGCCGGTTGAGGGGTCCGGCTCGCACGGTCCCCGTGCCGGGCCGCCGGGCGGAGAACCGCGTGATCGACCTCTATGCTTTTTCATTTTCGGTACGCCGTCGCGTCGTGATCAATCCACTTCCTCGTCAACGACTTTTACCGATCACGCAAACAGGGCGGCGATTCACCCATTGTTGTAAGAATTTACGCCGTATAGGGGTGACATAGGTGCCGCGGGTAGAGGTATGAACCACACCACAACTACTCACTAGGGGGCACCACCTTGCTCGCCAATTCCCTGCGCCGTCTGTCGCACACCACGATCGCCGCGGTCATCGCCGTGTTCGCCCTGGTCATCGGGACCGGCACGGCCCAAGCCGCCATCGACGCCCCGGCGGTGACGGACAACTACCTGTTCAGCAAGACGCTGGCGCAGTTCAGCTCGATCAAGGCGCAGCGGCCGAACGCCGACCAGCTCGACTGGTCCGACGACGGCTGTTCGTGGTCGCCGGACAACCCGTTCGGGTTCAAGTTCCTGCCCGCGTGCCAGCGCCACGACTTCGGCTACCGCAACTACAAGAAGCAGGGTCGGTTCACCGAGGCGAACCGCCTGCGGATCGACAACAACTTCAAGTCCGACATGTACTTCCAGTGCGCGGGCAACTGGGCGTGCAACCGCACGGCCGACCTGTACTACGCGGCCGTCCGCGAGTTCGGCGCGAGTTCCGTGAGCACCGCCGACGCGGTCTCGAAGTTCAACGTGCAGGCGAAGGCCGCGGCTTTCGCGAAGTAGTCCCGGCTGTCGGGGCGGGCCTGTTCCCGGCCCGCCCCGCACCGGTCAGTCGTCGTCGGGCTCCGGCCCGCCGCCACCGCGCATCAGGTACAGCACGGAGTCCAGCTCGTCCGGCTTGATCAACACCTCGCGGGCCTTCGAGCCCTCCGACGGGCCGACCACGCCGCGCGTCTCCAGCAGGTCCATCAACCGGCCCGCCTTCGCGAAGCCGACGCGCAGCTTGCGCTGGAGCATCGACGTCGAGCCGAACTGGGACGTGACGATCAGCTCGGTCGCCGCGATCAGCACGTCGAGGTCGTCGCCGATGTCGGCGTCGATCTCCTTCTTCTCCCCGGCCTTCGCGGCCGTGACGCCGTCCGTGTACTCCGGCTGCGCCTGGTTCTTGACGAAGTCGACGATCTCCGAGATCTCCTCGTCGCCGACGAACGCGCCCTGCACGCGCACCGACTTCGAGGCGCCCATGGGCAGGTACAGCGCGTCGCCCATGCCGATCAGCTTCTCGGCGCCGGGCTGGTCGAGGATGACCCGCGAGTCGGTCAGCGACGACGTCGCGAACGCCAGCCGGGACGGCACGTTCGTCTTGATCAGACCCGTGACGACGTCCACCGACGGCCGCTGCGTCGCCAGCACCAGGTGGATGCCCGCGGCACGGGCCTTCTGGGTGATGCGGACGATCGCGTCCTCGACGTCGCGCGGCGCGGTCATCATCAGGTCGGCCAGCTCGTCGACGATCGCCATGATGTACGGGTACGGCCGGTAGACGCGCTCGCTGCCGGGCGGCGCGGTGATCTCGCCGGACTTCACCTTCCGGTTGAAGTCGTCGATGTGCCGCACCCGGTTGACCTGCATGTCCTGGTAGCGCTGCTCCATCTCCTCCACCAGCCACGACAGCGCCGCCGCCGCCTTCTTCGGCTGGGTGATGATGGGCGTGATCAGGTGCGGGATGCCCTCGTACGGCGTCAGCTCGACCATCTTCGGGTCGATCAGGATCATCCGGACCTCGTCCGGCGTGGCCCGCGCCAGCAGCGACACCAGCATCGAGTTCACGAAGCTGGACTTGCCGGATCCGGTCGACCCCGCGACCAGGAGGTGCGGCATCTTGGTCAGGTTCGCCGTGACGAAGTTGCCCTCGATGTCCTTGCCCAGCCCGATGAGCATCGGGTGGTTGTCCTTGATCGTGGTCGGCGCGCGCAGCACGTCGCCGAGCCGCACCATCTCGCGGTCGCTGTTGGGCACCTCGATGCCGACGGCGGACTTGCCGGGGATCGGCGCGAGCAGCCGCACGTTGTCCGTCGCGACGGCGTACGCGATGTTCTTGGTCAGCGCGGTGATCTTCTCGACCTTCACGCCCGGCCCGAGCTCCACCTCGTAGCGGGTGACCGTCGGGCCGCGGGTGAACCCGGTGACCTGCGCGTCGATCGAGAACTGGTCCAGCACGCCGGAGATGGCCTCGATCATCAGGTCGTTGGCCTTGCTGCGGGTCTTCGGCGCGTCGCCGTCCTTGAGGACGGTCGGCGGCGGCAGCTTGTAGTCGCCCTCGACGGCGCGGGAGACGAGCGGTTCCTTGCTCGGCTTCTCGACCGGGGCGGCGGGGGCCTTCTCCTTGACCTGGCGGCGCGGCGGCGGGACCGGCGTCTCGTCCTCGTCGTCCAGCGGCAGTTCGGCCTGGGCGTCGTCCTTGGCGGCGACCTGGCGGCGGCTGCGCGACGGCCTGCGCAGCTTGACCGTCTTGCCCTCCTCGGGGAGGTCGTCGAGGTCCTCGTCGGCGTCGAAGTGGTCGACGGCGCCGGGCTTGATCGCCTCCAGGACCTGGCGGACGGACTTGCCGGTGAACAACTGCGCACCGAACACGCCGACCAGGACCAGCAACGGAGCCGCGACCCACTCCGTGAGGCCCTGCGCGAGGAACCCGCCGGAGAGGTAGCCCAGCGCCCCACCGGCGGTGCGACGCGCGATCGGCTCGCCAGGTAGGCCGCCCAGCACGTGCAGCAGGCCCAGCACGGCCACGCCGATCAGCAGGCCGCCGACCACCAGCCGCGGCCGACTCTCCGGTTTCGGCTCGGTGCGGATCAAGATCACGCCGACCACCACCAGCACGATCGGCAGCACGATGGCCGCGTTGCCGATGGAACTGCGCACGGCCACGTCGACCCACGAACCGACCGGACCGCCTGCCCGCCACCACACACCCGCAGCGGTGATGACGGCCAGGCCGATGAACAACACCCCGAGCCCGTCACGACGGAGGGCCGGGTCGAGCTTGATGTTGCCGATGGCGCGGCCCAGGGCAGCGACGCCGCGGGTCACCAGACCGGGCCCCCGGCGAGCGGGGGCCTTGCGGGCGGGGGACCTGCGAGCAGGCGCCTTCCGCGCCGGGGCTTTCGCCCGTGTCCCGGACGTGCTCGACCGGGGCTTAGACCCGGTCTTACCCCGTGTCGTGCCCTTGCCAGAGGTCCCAGTTCGGCCCGCCATAGCGTCCTACCGTATTCCTTTTCGTCACACTGGTCATTCCAGTCACACCGGCACCAGAAGGCCGCACACCCGAGCGGGCATGAGAAGGTCCAGCCTCATGGTTGCCCGGAACGCCCAGAGCGAACCTCCGACACGCCGTAATCTCCCCGCCGTGTCCACCCCTCTTCTGTGGCGTGCGCTGATCGCGGTCGACCGAGTCGTCATCGGCGTGACCGGACGGCTCGAGGTCACCGGCGACATCCCGGCGTCCCTGCGCGGCCGACCGCTGCTGCTCGCCTCCAACCACATCGGCAACGTCGACCCGCTCGTGCTGGTCGCCGCCTGCCGCCGCATCCGCGTCGCCCCGCGGTTCATGCTGGCGGGAGGCTTGCTGGACGCCCCGGTCCTCGGTCCGCTGCTCAAGAGGTCCGGGCACCTGCGGGTCGACCGGCGCTCGGCGAACGTCGGCGAGGCCATGCAGCGGAGCGTCGACGCCCTCCGACGCGGCGGCGACCCGATCGCCGTCTACCCCGAGGGCAGGATCAGCCTCGACCCCGGCCTGTGGCCCGAACGCGCCAAGACCGGCGTCGCGCGGATCGCGCTGACGAGCGGCGCGGTCGTCGTGCCGGTCAGCCAGTGGGGCGCCCACGAGGCCATGTACTGGGGCAACCTCCACCCCGAGGGCTGGCGTGACCTGCTGCCGTACGCGACGTCGTGGTGGCACTCGATCCGCACCCGCCCCGCGCTGAAGGTCCACTTCGGCTCACCGGTCGACCTGTCCGACCTGTCGGACGGCCGGGCGGGCGACGCGAGGCGCGCGCACGAACGGATCATGCGCGCCATCACCGCGGGCCTGGTCCCACTACGAGCCGACGAACCGGACCTGCCGACGTTCCAGGACCCGACCAGGCCGACCACGGGCAGCAGCCCGTGGCGCCCGACCGACGACCGCCAGGACGGGACGTCCTCCTGAGCGGGGACCCGACCGCGTGACTCGTCCGTCCACATCGGACCCCCGTGGCCCGTCGTGAAGACGGGCACGTCGGCGCGTGGAGCCCCTCGATGCTCCACGCGCCGACGGCGACTAGCTGTGCACCAGTTCGCGTTCCGGTTCGTCCGCCGCGGCGGGCTTGCGGCGGAAGCGTTCCTTGGTGTTCTCGACCATCGTGTAGAGCGTCGGCACCAGGACCAGGGTCAGCAGCGTCGAGCTGACGAGGCCGCCGATGACCACGACGGCGAGCGGCTGGGAGATGAAGCCGCCGCTGCCGGTGATGCCCAGTGCCATCGGGGCCAGGGCGAAGATGGTCGCGGCGGCGGTCATCAGGATGGGCCGCAAGCGGCGCCTGCCGCCCTCGATCACCGCCTCCTGCACGCCCATGCCCTCGGCCCGGTACTGGTTGATCAGGTCCATCAGGACGATCGCGTTGGTCACCACGATGCCGACGAGCATCAGCACGCCGATCAGCGCGGGGACGCCCAGCGCGGTGTTCGTCGCCAGCAGCAGCACGATGGCGCCGGTGGCGGCGAACGGGATGGACACCAGCAGGATCAGCGGCTGGATGAGGCTGCGGAACGTGACCACCATGATCAGGAATACGATCGCGATGGCCACCAGCAGCGCGAGGCCCAGGTCGCCGAACGCCGCCTGCTGGTCCGCGCTGACGCCGCCGAGGGAGAACGCGGCGCCTGCGGGGAGGGTGAGGCCGTCGAGCTTCGTCTGGAGTTCCGCCGTGACCGCGCCGATGTTCTGGTCGGTCGCGGTGGCCGACACCGTCACGCTGCGCTCGCCGTCGACCCGCTTGATCTGCACCGGGCCGTCGACCTGCGACACCGTCGCGATGTCACCGAGCTTCAGGCCGCCCGCCAGCGGGAGTGCCTTGACCTGCTCCAGGTCCGTCGGGGCCGGGCCGCCGCGCAGCACCACGTCCTGCTGCTCGCCGTCGAGCGTGAGCTGCGCGATCGTCGCGCCGCGGAACGCCTGCGCGACGAGTTGGCCGACGGCCGCGTCGGTGAGGCCTGTCGGGGCCGCAGCCTCGCGGTTGAGCGTGATCTGGACGCGCGGCGCGCTGTCGCCGAGGTCGCTGGTCACGTCGGTGAGGCCGGACGTGCCCTGGACCGCGTCGCGGACCTGGTCGGACGCCGTGCGCAGCACGTCCGCGTTGGACGCCGTGACGGACACGGCCACGGTGTTGGCGTTGAACCCGCCGCCACCGCCGCCCGCGCCGACGGTGATGTCACCGGCGTCGGCGAGGGACTTGGTGCGCTCACGCAGGTCCGCCTCGACGGCGGGCGTGTCGGTGCCCTCCTTGAGGGTGATCGAGAACGACGCGGTGGACGAGTTCCCGGCGCCGCCGAAGGCCGCGAAACCCTGCTGGGAGCCGATGGTGACCTGGTAGGTCTCGACGGCGTCGACCTCGCCGAGCACGTCCTCGACCTTCTTGGCCGCGGCGTCGGTGGCCGCGAGGCTCGTGCCGACCGGCAGCTCCTGCTTGAGGCTCAGGGTGTTCTGGCCGGACGAGTCGATGAAGTTGGTCTGGAGCAGCGGAACCAGGCCGAGCGTGCCGACGAACACGACCAGGGCGATCAGCACCGTGGTCAGGCGCCTGCGGGTGGCGAACCGGAGGACCGGGACGTAGATCCGCTGGAGGACGTTCTTGCGCTCGCGCTCGACCGCCTCGGGGCCGTCGTCCTTGCCCGGCTTGAGGAACCAGAACGCCAGCACGGGGATCACGGTCAGCGACACCAGCAGCGACGCGACCAGCGCGACCGTGACGGTGATGGCGAACGCGGAGAACAACTGGCCGATGAGGCCGCCCACGACGGCGATCGGCAGGAACACCGCGACCGTCGTCAACGTCGACGCGGTCACCGCGCCCGCGACCTCGCGGACGCCGTCCAGCACGGCCCGGCGCTTGTCCTCGCCGTAGGACAGGTGTCGTTTGATGTTCTCCAGCACCACGATCGAGTCGTCCACGACCCGGCCGATGGCGATGGTCAGGCCGCCGAGCGTGAGGACGTTCAGCGAGTAGTCGCCGATCCACAGCGCGATCAGCGCGACGAGCACGGACAGCGGGATGGAGACCGCCGTCACCAGGGTGGAGCGGACCGAGAACAGGAAGATCAGGATCACCAGGACGGCGAACAGCAGCCCCAGCGCGCCCTCGGACGTGAGGCCCTCGATGGACTTCTCGACGAACGGGGCCTGGTCGAACACGATCGTCAGCGCCGCGCCGTCACCGAGGGCGGCGGCGAGCTGCGGCAGCTTGTCGCGCACCTCGTGCGAGAGCGCGACGGCGTTGCCGTCCGGCGCCAGCGTCATCGAGATTCCGAGGCTGTCCTTGCCGTTGGTGCGGGTGATGGACGTCGCGGGCGCGGGCGTCCGCTCGATCGTCGCGACGTCGCCGAGCCGGGCGCCGGAAACGCGCAGCTCGCGCACCTCGTCCACAGTGGACAGCTTGCCGCCGACCTGGACGCTCAGGCTCTTGTCGCCCTCGGTCAGCGTGCCCGCCGGGATGGAGACACCGTTGGCGCGCAACGCTTCCGGGATCGCCGTCGGCGCGACCTTGGCGGCGGCCAGCTTGGTGGGGTCGGGCGTGATGGACAGGTTCTGCTTGCGGGCGCCGGTCACGGCGGCCTCGCGGACACCGGTCAGCGCCTGGAGTTCCGGGAGGACGGTCTTGGACACCTTGTCGGCCAGTTCACGCTGGTCGGTGTCGGCGCTGACCGCGAGGACGACGGCGGGCAGGTTGTCGGTGCTGCCCGCGACGACCTGCGGGTCGACGCCTTCGGGGAGTTGGGCGCGGATGCGGGTCAACGCCTGCTGGAGGTCGTTGACGACGTCCGCGACGGGGAGGCCGAAGTCGAACTGCACCTGGACGGTCGCGGCGCCGTCGCGGGACGTGGAGGTCACGTCGGTGACGCCCGCCACGCCGCGCACGGCGGTCTCGATCGGCTTCGCGACCTGCTCCTCGACCAGCTCCGGGTTCGCGCCCTGGAAGGGGGCGATGACCACGGCGGCCGGGAACTCCAGGGAGGGCAGCAGTTCCTGCTTCAGCGACGGGATCGCGTAGATCCCGAACGCGGTGGCGATGATCGCTACCAGCGCGACCAGCGCACGGTTGGCGAGGCTCAGTCTGGCCAACGAGGTCATGCGGCGACTCCAGCTAGACGTTTAGCCTGGGACAGATATTCAGCGTGAGGCGAAAGATTAACGCATCCGGGTGAGGCTGTTACCTTCACCCGGTGCGGGACGCGGAAACGGAACGGCTGGTCGAGCGGGTGGTACAGGCCCAGAAGAAGTTGCAGAGACACCTCGCGTCCACCCACACCAACCCGCTGCTCCAGGTCAACCTGACGATGCAGCAGCTCAAGGTGCTGCTGATGCTGTCGATGGGCGAGGCGCGCTCCAGCCAGGAACTGACCCGCGGGCTCGGCGTCGGGCCCGCGACCGTCACCGGACTGGTCGACCGCTTGGCGGCGCAGGGGCTCGTCGGACGACGGGAAGACCCCCAGGACCGCCGCGTCCGACTCGTGGAGCCTACCGAAAGCGGTCGCGCCCTCGTGGCCCGTTTGGAAGCCGCGGGGAACGACCACCTACGCGGGCTGCTGGGCACCCTGGACGCCGAGGACCTCGTGGCGCTGGAACGGATCGTGACCCGACTGACCCAGGCCGCCGTCGACGGGGTCGCGGGCTAGTCACTCCCCTCTTTGACCAACGCCCCGATCGGGGCGTTCTTCCGCGTGGGCGAGAACTCGTTGAGCGGTCGCTCAACTCGCGCTACCTTCGATTTGAGCGACCGCTCAAAAGCACTGGTCAAGGAGAGACGCCGTGGACCTCACGAGCAGCGGAACCCCGACCCGACCCGAAATCCACTGGAGCCTGGCCGCGGTGCGACCGGGGCCGCTGGCGTCGCGGATCGCCACCGCTGCCCTGGCGGTGGGGATCGTCGGCGGGATGATCTCGGCCTACCTGGCCGTCCTCTTCGCGGCGGCGACCGCCACCCCCGTGGCGCGGGTCCTCGCGCTCGGCCTGCCGCTGGTGCTGGTGGCGATGATCGGCTGGCGGCTGGCCGCGGTCACCGACGACGGGGCGCCCCGCTCGGGCAAGGTGCTCGTGTGGACCGCCTACGCCGCCGTCGGGCTGATCGCGGTGGCTCAGGCGTGGGCGGAGATCGACGGCTTCCACCTCGACGGCGTCTTCAGGGGGACGCTGGGGGCGTCGCTCTACGGCATCCTCTTCGGCCTGATGCCCGCCGCGGTGGCCGCGATCGTGCTGATCCCCACCGCTCTCGCCCTCCACGCGGCGCGGTCGCGGATCTCGCTGCGGGCCGCGCAGGTCGGGCTGACGGTGGTCGCCATGCTGGTGACCGGGGCCTTCGACCTGTGGGCCACCGCCGACATGCACTCCGGGAACGTCACCGGCATGGCCGCGGCCCTCGCGGGGACGGGCGTGGCGCTCACCGGCCGCTGGTGCCTGGTGGGCACTCGGCCGTGCACGGCTTGAAGGACGAACCCACGGCTGGGAAGGGTCCCCCCGTCGTGAGGACCCCCCGAACAGAACGGTACGCCGGGGGTCCGACAGTTTTCGGGGGTGCGAGCGGGGTGGGCCGGAAATGGAGGCAGGGCGGGGCGGAAACTCGGCAGGACAGGCCGGAAATGCGACGGTCGGGGGTGCGAGCAGGGAGGGCCGGAAATGCGGCGGTCGGAGGTGAAGGCGGGGCGGGCCGGAAACGCGGCGGTCCGGGGTGAAACGGGGTGGGCCGGAAATGCGGCGGGGCCGCCCTGGGGCGGCCCCGAGCGGGCTAGATGGCGATGATCGTGGGGACGATCATCGGCCTGCGCCGGTAGGTCTCGGCGACCCAGCGGCCGACCACCCTGCGGACTGCCTGGGCGATGCGGTGGGTGTCGGTGATGCCCTCGGCCTCCGTGCGCGACAGCTCCATCTCGACGAGCGCGACGGCCTGGTCGAGCGCCTTCGGGTCGTCGGAGAAGCCGCGGCCGGAGACGGTCGGCGGGGAGACCGCGCGGCCGTTGCTGGTGTCGATGGCGACGCTGATCGAGATGAAGCCGCCCTCGCCCAGCACGAGCCGGTCCGACAGGGTCGATTCGCCCACGTCGCCCACCGAGAGGCCGTCCACGTAGACGTGGCCGACCACGACGCGGCCGGAGACCGCCGCCTTGCCGTCGATCAGGTCCACGACCACGCCGTCCTCGGCGATGACCACGTGCTCCTCGTCCACGCCGGTGCTGACCGCCAGTGCCGCGTTGGCGCGGAGGTGGCGCCACTCGCCGTGGACCGGCATGACGTTGCTCGGGCGGACCGCGTTGTAGAGGAACAGCAGTTCGCCAGCCGGGGAGTGGCCGGAGACGTGGACCTTGGCGTTGCCCTGGTGCACGACGGTCGCGCCCAGCCTGGCCAGGCCGTTGACCACGCCGAAGACGGCGTTCTCGTTGCCGGGGATCAGGGAGCTGGCCAGGACGATGGTGTCGCCCGCCTGGATGGAGATCTGGCGGTGCTCGCCCCTGGCCATCCTGGACAGCGCCGACAGGGGCTCGCCCTGGGAGCCGGTGGAGACGAAGAGGACCTGGTTCTCCGGGAGGCGCATCGCCTCGTCGAGGTCCACGAACAGGCCGTTGGGCACCTTGAGCAGGCCCAACTCGGCGGCGATGCCCATGTTGCGGACCATCGAGCGGCCCACCAGCGCCACTCGGCGGCCGTGGGCCACCGCGACGTCCAGCACCTGTTGGACGCGGTGCACGTGGCTGGCGAAGCAGGCGACGATGACCCGCTGGCTCGCCTTGCGGATGACGTTGTCCAGCACCGGGCCGATCTCGCGCTCCGGGACGACGAAGCCTGGGACCTCGGCGTTGGTGGAGTCGACCAGGAACAGGTCGACGCCCTCGTCGCCCAGGCGGGAGAAGCCCGCGAGGTCGGTGAGCCTGCCGTCCAGCGGGAGCTGGTCCAGCTTGATGTCACCGGTGTGCAGGACGAGGCCCGCGGGGGTGCGGATGGCCACTGCCAGCGCGTCCGGGATGGAGTGGTTGACCGCGAAGAACTCCAGGTCGAACGGGCCGTACGAGCGGAGTTCGCCCTCCTTGACCTCGACGACCTTGGGGACCTGGCGGTGTTCGCGGCACTTCGCGGTGAGCAGCGCGAGGGTGAAGCGGGAGCCGACGACCGGGAGGTCGGGGCGGAGCTTCAGGAGGAACGGGACGGCGCCGATGTGGTCCTCGTGGCCGTGGGTGAGGACGAGGGCGTCGATGTCCTCCAGCCGGTCCTCGATGGCGCGGAAGTCCGGGAGGATCAGGTCGACGCCGGGCTGGTCGTCTTCCGGGAAGAGCACGCCGCAGTCCACGATGAGCAGCCGTCCGGCGTGCTCGAACACGGTCATGTTGCGGCCGACCTCGCCGATGCCACCGAGGGCGACGATGCGAAGACCGCCCTCGGGCAGCGCGGGCGGAGTCGTGGTGGGCACGTTCATGCAGAAACCCCAAGGGAAATGGCGGCCGCTGCGAGATCAGCGGAAATGGAGCTGGTCTCGTCCGGCGTGGATGGCACCAACGGCAGCCTCGGGTCGCCCACGTCGACACCGCGCAGCCGCAGCCCCGCCTTCGCGTAGGTGACACCGGGCATCCGGGTGAAGGGCTGGAGCAACGGCAGGAGGCCGTGGCTGATCGCCCGCGCTCCCGCCACGTCGCCCGCTTCGAAAGCGTCGATCATCGTGCGAATGCGGTCCGCGGCGAGGTGGCCGATCACGCTCACCACTCCGACGGCACCGACCGAGAGCCACGGCAGGTTCAACGGGTCGTCACCGGAGTAGTACGCCAGGTCGGTCGTCGCCAGCACGCGCTGCCCCGCGAGGAGGTCGCCCTTGGCGTCCTTCACGGCGACGATGCGCGGGTGCTCCGCCAGTTCCTGGAGGGTGGCGACCTCGATGGGCACGATGGAGCGCGGCGGGATGTCGTAGAGCATCACGGGGATGCCGACGGCGTCCGCGACCGCGGAGAAGTGCGCGACGAGGCCGCGCTGCGTGGGCCGCGAGTAGTACGGCGTGACCACGAGCAGACCGTGAGCACCGGCCGCCTCGGCCCGCTTGGCGGCCTGGACGCTGTGCGCGGTGTCGTACGACCCGGCGCCGCTGATGACGGTGGCGCGATCACCCACGGCCTCGACGACCGCGCGGATCAGGTCCGTCTTCTCGGTCTCGTTGGTCGTGGGGCTCTCGCCCGTGGTGCCGTTGATCACGAGACCGTCGTTGCCCAGCTCGACCAGGTACTCGGCGAGCTGCTGCGCCTTGGCCAGGTCCACTGCCCCCTGGGCGTCGAACGGGGTCACCATGGCGGTGAGCACGCGGCCGAAAGGGCGGCCGGGTGAGGCGGTCGGGCATCCGGTCATGGGGCAAACGCTACCTCCAGTGCGCCCGCCCGTAACCACCGAGGTAGACCGTGGTGGTCGCGCCGCGTGATCGACTTCACCCGCGGCGTCCGCCTCACAGGCCGGTGTTGAGCCCCCGGACGGCCGCCACGGCCGACTCGTCGCCGTCGAACTCGACCCGCACGGCCTTGCGGCCGGACGCGAGCAGCACGAGCTCACCGGGCTCACCCGTCACCACGACGGGGGTCGGGCCCTGCTTGAGGGTGACCGAGTCGCCGTTCGGGCGGCGGAACACGAGCCCGACCGGGCTACCCCGGTAGGCGAACTTCCCGGTGAACTTGAGCATCTTCCACAACGCCGCGTCACGGATCGGGTCGGGCGACCGAGGCTCCCAGCCCTCGCCGGCGCGCCGGACGTCCTCGTGGTGGATGAAGTACTCCCCCGCGTTGACCAGCTCGTCGGCCAGCTTGTACGGCGAGAAGAACGGCGGGCCACTGCGGACCAGGTCGACCAGCTCCGGCCACGGCTTCGAGGCGTAACCCTCCTGCACCTTCTGGGTGTACCCCGAGAAGGGCTTCAGCGCGATGCCCGGCGCGGCGTCCAGCCGCCGTTCGCGGATGACCAGGTGGGCGGCCAGGTCCTTGGTCGTCCACGGCGAGCACAGCGTCGGTGCTTCCGGCCCCACCTGCTCGAACAGATCGCTCAACTGCTTGCGCTCATCGCGTGCCAGACCCATGGGGTGAACGCTACTCCTGAGTACCGCTCAGGACTCCTCGACGACGATCGACTTGTCGATCTTCCCGCCGTCCGCCCGCCAGGCCAGGCAGAAGACCTTGCGGTCGCCGGTGCCCTTCTCCGGGTCCCACGCCTTGTCGGTCGGCACCAGCGCGCCGAACTTCAGCTCGGACTTGTCGGTGTAGGAGACCCGGCCCGAGGCGAAGAACATCGAGCAGTAGTTCTCCGCGTACGCGCTCAGCGCCGCGACGCCGGGGTAGGCCAGGTCCTTCTTGGAGCCGAGCGTGTCGGAGTCCGTGAAGACCTGGAGGTTGTGCGACGACGTGCACTCCACCGCGCTGCCGCTCTTGAACTGGTTGGCCTTCTCGAACTTCCCGTCCGAGCAGTACTTGTCGTACAGCTCGAACACCGGGATGTCGCCCGTGAGGCCGTAGGTCAGCGTCGGCGCCGCGTCGGCCCCGCCCGCGGACGCGGTGTCGAAGAACTTGTGGGTGTAGATGCCGCCGGTGAACACCGCGGCGGCCGCGACGACACCCGCCGTGATGAACGCGACCCGGCGGGCGGTGCTCGCCTTGGGCTTCGCCTGGGCGTTCGGGTACTGCGCGGTCGACGCCTGGGTGGGCGTGAAGCCGTGCGGCGGGGTCGGGTTGGCGGCGTGCCGTTCGAGCATGGCGCGCGCCTGGGGGCCGTTGAGGCGGGCGTTCGGGTCGGCCATCAGCAGACCCGTGATGACCGCGGCCAGCACGCCGTGCGCCCTGGTCAGGCGGGGGGTCTCGTTCATGATGGCGTGCAGCGTGGAGGCCGTGGAGGCGCGCTCGTACGGGCTGAATCCCTCGATGGCGTAGCAGAGGGTCGCGCCGAGGGCCCACAGGTCGGACGCGGGTGAGGCCTCGTTGCCGTGGATGCGCTCGGGCGCCATGTACGCGGGCGAGCCGATGAGGCTGCCGCTGGTGGTCAGGCGCGGGTCGTCCACGGCCTGGGCGATGCCGAAGTCCGTCAGCTTCACCCGGCCGTCCGGGCGGACCATGATGTTGCCGGGCTTCACGTCGCGGTGCACGATGCCCGCCGCGTGCGCGGCCTCCAGCGCGGACAGCAACTGCTGCGCCATGGACGACACCCGTTCGGGCGGCATCGGGCCCTGCCGGTTGATGAGGGTCGACAGCGTCGCCGCCTCGACCAGCTCCATCACGATGTAGGTCATCCGGTTCTCGACGACCACGTCGAACACCGTCACCACGGCCGGGTCGTTCAGCCGCCCGGCCGCGCGCGCCTCGCGGAGCACGCGCTCCTCCAGGACGTGGCGCTCCTCGGTGGGCACGCCGTCCGGGAGGTGCAGCTCCTTGATGGCGACGTGCCTGCCGATGACGTTGTCCTGCGCCCGCCACACGACGCCCATGCCACCGCGGCCGAGCTCCACGAGCAGGGTGTACCTGCCCGCGATCACGCGGGGCTGCGCGGACACGCCTTGCTGTGGGTTCACCGACGCGACTCCTCAACCGAATGGACCAGCCGGACCCTAGCTGAGACCGTCCGGAAGGCCGCCGGGTTTCACGGATTCGTGATTTGTTGGTTCTATCGGCGGCCGGGGGTCCGGTGTGACTCAGTCGCGGACCACGTCGTGGCCCGCCTCGCTGAGCGCGCGCACCGCCCGTTCGAGGTTCTCGTCCTTCACCAGCAGGTGGTCGGTGTCGTAGGTGGACAGCGCGAACAGGCTCACGCCCGCCGCGGCCAGCTCGCCGGACAGCGCCGCCATGATGCCCGTCAGGGTGAACTCCAACGGGCCGCGGACCGTGAGCAGCCGCCAGCCGTGCTCGCCGGTGTCCGACTCGGGCGCGACCTCCGTCGGGCACACGATCGACAGCTCGTCGGGCGTCCGCGTGACCGACACCAGGCCGGGCGCGTCCAGCAGGCCGGCGGGCACGGGTGCGTCGGGCGCCAGCCGAACGACGCTGTAGTCACCCGGTCGGACGTCGACGACCAACCGCCTCACCGCGACCTCAGCCTTCGCTGACGAGCGGGCTGGACGCCACTTCGCTGCCGTCGGGCAGGGACGAGATGGCGAAGTCGGCGAACGCGTTCGGCGCGGCCTTCTGCAACTGGCGCAGGCACTCGACGGCCAGGTCGCGGATCTCCACGTCGGCGTGCTCGGACGCCCGCATCGCGACGAAGTGGCGCCACGCGCGGTAGTTGCCGGTCACGACGATGCGGGTCTCGGTGGCGTTGGGCAGCACCGACCGGGCCGCCTGCCGCGCCTGCTTGCGGCGCAGCGTCGCGCTGGGCACGTCGGCGAACTTCTCCTCCAGGCCCTTCAGCAGGTCGTTGTACGCGGACACGCTGGCCTCGGCGGCGGCCATGAAGCGGGCGTGCAGCTCGGGGTCGTTGGCGATGACCTCGGGCTCGACCATCGCGGCGTCGCGCTCGGGCACGTACCGCTGCGAGAGCTGCGAGTAGGAGAAGTGCCGGTGCCGGATCAGCTCGTGGGTGAGCGACCGGGAGATGCCGGAGATGTAGAAGGTGACCGTCCCGTGCTCCAGCACGGACAGGTGGCCGACCTCGAGGATGTGCCGGAGGTAGCCCTCGTTCGTGGCCGTGGCCGGGTTCGGCTTCTTCCACGACTGGTAGCACGCGCGACCCGCGAACTCGGCCAGCGCCTCACCACCGTCGGTGTCGGTCGACCACGGCACATCCACAGGCGGGATGAACTCGGTCTTAGCAATCAACTGCACTTTCGGCGACACCGTCTCGGTCACAACTACGAGCCTCTCTCCAGCTTCGATTACGCCGAGCAGAGTATCTACGCAACCTGAGGCAAACCCAACAGCGTACAGCGTGGGCTGTCACTCATCCGGGTACGAAAACGCCAGATGCGTTCACCCAGAGCTACCCGACACCAATTTGATGTCACGGATTCCTTGACTGACGTCATCGGTGACGTCATAGTGGTGTCATGGATCTTTCGCCGTACATCGCATCGCTGCGCGAGGACCTCGCGACCGCCGCGTCCGCCGGGGACGACAACACCCGACGCACGGCAGCCGCGTTGTCCGGCGCACTGGAGCCCGCCGCTCGGCTGGCCATCATGAACGCGCTGTCCGACCTCGCCGCCGAGGTCACGGCCTCGCTGGACGACCGCGTGGTCGAGGTCCGGCTGGACGGTCGGGACGTGCAGGTCGTCGTCACCGGCGGCTCGGACGACTCACACCACGACGACGACCCGCGCCAGCAGGAAGTTCCCCTGCGCACCGCCTTCGGTGACGCCACAGGTGACATCAGCCGCATCACGCTGCGCCTGCTGGACGAGCTGAAGACGAAGGCCGAGCAGGCCGCGTCGACGCAGGGCGTCTCGCTCAACACGTTCGTCTCGCAGGCCGTCGCGGGCGCGCTGAACTCGTCGCGCCACGGGCACGGCCGCGGCAAGGGCCCGTGGGGGCACCAGGGCGGCCCGTGGGGCGGCCACCAGGAATCGACCAAGGACCGCGACGACACCAAGGGCGGCGGCGGCAAGTCGCAGGTCCGCGGCTGGGTACAGGGCTGAAGGGGAGAGCAGTGGTCATGACCGAGTCAGATGTGGTCCGACAACAGAGTTTCGACGCCGAGGGCGTCGTGGAGATCGACATCGCGCTGATCTCCGGCCGCGTGCAGGTGCACCTGGTCGACGAGCCGGGCGTGCACGTCGAACTCCGCTACGACCCGTCGGCGGGCGAGTCGTGGACAGCGGGCCTCAGCGGCCTGCTGAGCTGGGTGAACGACCAGTTCGGCAACAACCAGAAGCCCCAACCCGCGGGCCCGGCGGAAGCCGTGCGCGACGCCAGGATCGACCTCGTCGGCCAACGCCTGAAGGTCCAGTCCTCAAAGGCACTGCCACTGCGCGCGATCCCGCTAGCAGTCGTCGTCCGCGCCCCGTCCGGCTCGCACGTCACGAGCAAGACCGGCTCCGCCACCGTGTCCGTCACCGGCGCGGCAGGCAGGCTAGACGTCACCACCGGCACCGGCGACATCACCGCCGACCGCGCCGACGCCGCAGCGGAGGTCAACTCCGGCAGCGGCGACCTGCGCCTGGGCCCCATGCTGGCAGGCCTGAGGGCAAAGACCGGCAGCGGCGACGTAGAGGTCTCCTCCATCGGCGGCAACACGATCCTCTACACCGCCACCGGCGACGTCTGGCTGGGCGCGGTACAACACGACGTGCAGATCCGCACCGGCAGCGGCGACGTCACCATCGCCGACGCGGCAACAGGACGCATCACCCTGGCCACAGGATCAGGCGAAATCCGCATCGGCATCCGCGCGGGCACCAACGCCCAAATCGACGTCTCCTCCCGCTCCGGCAAGGCGAAGAGCGAACTGGACGTCTCAACCCAACCGCCGGCAGAAGAACCAAGCCTGGTGATCACCGGCAGGACAGGCAGCGGCGACGCACTGGTCACCACAGCCACCACCTGACAACACACAAAGATGACCAACGGCGTGCGCACCCCCGATGCGCACGCCGTTTCTTCATGCACAGAACGCAATGCACCGACTCAACAAAAGCGCCAATCCACCAACCAACCAACCACGCCCAGCGGAAGCACCCAACCAAACCCACCACGCACCCCCAGCGGAAGCACGCACCTCACCCCACCACGCACCCCCAACGAAAGCACGCAACCAGGGGCTCCCGAACAGACCCTCCCCGCCCCCGATACCAAGCGCCCTCCTCGTCGATCTTGGTTTGTCAAGGCATCTTTCCCGCCTTGACAAACCAAGATCGACGATGGAGACAATTGCGCGAGCGGGGGTAAGCGGAGCCCCACCCCACCCACTTCAACCCACCAGCCCCCGGACCCGGCCCCCTCAAACCCGGACCCTCAAACCCTCCCCAAAAACCGCCCCCCAACCCGCCCCAAACCCAACCCCCTACCCCACCACCGCCCGAAGCACCCCAGCCAAATCCCCCCGAGGCATCACCTCAACCCCACTCAACCCCAACCACTCCGCCATCCCCCTCAACTCGGCAGCCAACTCCACAGCCACCCGCCCCCCATCCCGACCAGGCTCCGCGAACGCCCCCTGCACCCGCAGCACCCCCACCCCCCGATCGGCCTTCAAATCCACCCGAGCCACCAACTCCCCGTCCAACAAGAACGGGAACACGTAATACCCGTGCACCCGCTTCTCCTCAGGCACGTAGATCTCGATCCGATACCTGAACCCGAAGATCCGCTCGGTCCGAGCCCTCTCCCAGATCAACGGGTCGAACGGGCACAGCAGCGCCCTCCCCACCACCTTCCGCGGCACCTTCGCCGACACGTGCCGATAAGCGGGCGCCACCCACCCCTCCACCGCCACCGGCTCCAACACCCCGGCCTCCACCAACTCCGCCACCGCCCGCTGACTGGCCTGCGGCGCCAACCGGTAGTAGTCCCGCAAATCCGGCTCGGTCGCCACGCCCAAAGCCACGGCAGACCGCTCCACCAACAGCCGAGCCCCCTCCTCGGCATCCACGCTCCGAGCCAGCACCGAAGCCGGGAGGACCCGCTCCGGCAGGTCGTACAACCGCTCGAAGCTCTTCCGGGACCCGGTCGTCAACTCCCCCAGCCCGAACAGGTACTCGCACAGCCGCTTGACCTCCGACCGCCCCCACCACGGCCCGGTCGACCGAGACCCCTCCCCGAGCAGCTCCCGCTCGATGGCCCCGGCCCCGATCGGCCCCTGCTCCTTCACCACCCGCATGATCCCGTCGACCAGCTCGGGCGCCTGCTCGGCGATGGGCCGGTAGTTGTTCCACCACCCGGCCCGCTTCGCCCCGGAGTGCAGCAGCGGCCAGTCCTCGACCGGGATCAGGCTGGCCTCGTGCGCCCAGTTCTCCACCAGCAGCCGGGGTTTCCGGGCCGAGTGCGACCACGCGGCGTCGTCCACCAACTCCGGCGCGTACGCCCCGAGCCTGCTGAACAACGGCATGTAGTGCGCGCGCACGGCCACGTTCACCGAGTCGAGCTGGAGCAACTGGACCCGCGACAACGCGCGCTGGAGGTGCCTGCGTCCGGGCGGCGCGGCGGGCCGGGGATCGGTGAACCCCTGGGCCCCCAGCGCGATCCGACGGGCCACGTCCGCTCTCATCGTCTGCACGATCCAGATACTCCCACCGAGCACCGACAAAAACTGACGAAGGTCAGCAGCCGACCTTCCCGTTCGCCCGGTGCGCCGCCGCCCCGCGCTCCCTAACCTCGGGGGCACGGGACTCCCCCGCACGAGGACGGAGAAGTACTTGGCGGGCTTGGTGAAGAGCCGCGCGGCCCCGGTGGTACTGCTGCTGGTCGCGGTGCCGGTGGCGGTGTGGAACTCCCTCACCATGACGTCGTCCGGCGCCGTTCCCCCCGGCCAGGCGCTGCTCGGCCTGGCCCTGCTCGCACCGGGCTACCTGGTGGGCCGCTGGATCGACGGCACCCGGCTCCTCGTCGGCGCGGCGGTCGTCGGCGCGGTGTCCACGGCGCTGCTGGCGCGGAGCCCGTGGAACTGGGCCGAGGCACCGGTGGCGCTGGCGTTCACAGTCCTGCTGCCGTGGTTCGTCGGCCGCTACCGCCGCCAGCACCTCGCGCTGGCCGAACGGCTCCGCCAGGACGCCCGCCGGGCGCGGCAGCGGGAGCGCACCCGCATCGCCAGGGACATGCACGACTCGCTCGGCCACGAGCTGACGCTGATCGCCCTGCGCGCGGGTGCCCTCGAACTGTCGCCGGACCTCCCCGAACCGCACCGCCGGGCGATCGGCGACCTGCGGGCCAGCACCTCCGACGCGACGGAACGGCTGCGCGAGATCATCGGTCTGCTGCGCGACGACACCGAGGACCTGGCGTCGCTGGTGCGCCGCTCGGTGGCGTCCGGGATGGACGTCCGGCTCGTGGGCGAGCCGACGGACTCGCGGACCGCGTACCGGGTCGTGCAGGAGTCGCTGACGAACGCCGCGAAGCACGCACCCGGCGCGCCGGTCGAGGTCCGCGTCCGGCGCACGTCGACGACCCTGGTCGTGAGCGTCGTCAACGGACCGTCGTCCTCCCCCGGCGCGGCGACGGGCGGCCACGGCCTGACCGGGCTGGCCGAACGGGTCCGGACGGCGGACGGCACCCTGGACGCGGCGCCCCGGCCGGACGGCGGGTTCGCCGTGGTGGCGACGATGCGGAGGGACGCCGAGTGATCCGGGTGCTGCTGGCCGACGACGAGGGCATGGTGCGGGCGGGCATCCGGGCGATCCTGGGCACCGACGCGGACGTCGAGGTCGTCGCCGAGGCCGCGAACGGCCGTGAAGCGGTCGACCTGGCCGTCGCGCACCGCCCCGACGTGGTGCTGCTGGACGTGCAGATGCCGGTGCTCGACGGCCTGGACGCGGCCGACGAGATCCACCGGCTCGTCCCGGAGACCGGGGTCGTCATCCTCACCACGTTCAGCGAGGACGAGTACATCGCCCGCGCGCTGGGCGGCGGGGCCAGCGGCTTCCTGCTCAAGGCCGGCGACCCGCGGGAACTCCTGGCGGGCGTCCACGCCGTCGCCGACGGCGCCGCGTACCTGTCGCCGCGCATCGCCCAGCGGGTGATCGCCGAACTCCACGGCGGCCACCTGACCCGTGCCACCGCCGCCCGAGCCCGCGTCGACGCGCTCACCGCCCGCGAGCGCGACGTCCTCGCGCTCGTCGGCGCGGGCCTGTCGAACGCCGAGATCGGCCGCCGCCTGCACCTGGTGGAGGGCACGGTGAAGGCGTACATGACGTCGGTGATGGACCGCCTGGACGTGCGCAACCGCGTGCAGGCCGCCGTCCTGGCGCACGAGGCGGGCCTGATCAGCCGGGAGGCGGACCGGTGAGCCGGGCGTCGAGGCCGCTCACCGGCCCTCCGGGCACCGAGCGGAACGCGCCGGGATCGGCACACTAGATTTCCCCCATGGCCGATGCCGCGGTGCGCCCCGCACAGTTCGACGACGTCGCGGTGATCACCCGCATCCACTTCGACACCTGGCGCACGGCGTACGACGGCCTGCTGCCGCCGGAGGTGTTCGAGGCGTTCGACTTCACCGAGGCCGAACGGGCGTGGGCGGACGCCGTCGAGCACGCGCACGTGTTCCTCGCGACCGAGGGCGAGTGGACCGTCGGGTTCGTCGTCGCGGGATCCGCCCCGGACCAGGAGGTCCAGAACGCCGACGGCTCGCTGCCCGCGGACGCGGAGACGACCGCGCTGGTCAGCACCCTGCTCGTGGAGCCGCGCTGGGGTCGGCGCGGGCACGGCGGACGGCTCGTCGCCACGGCCGCGCACGCGTTGCGCGAGCAGGGCGCGACCCGTGCGGTGGCGTGGATCCCGGAGGCCGACGCGGCCTCGAAGTCGTTCTACGCGCGCGTCGGCTGGGACCCGGACGGGACCGTGCGAACGCTGGACGCCGCCGGGCGTCCATTGCGCGAAATCCGGGTGACCGGGGGTCTGGCCCTACTCCTGCGGCACTGAACTGTTGCTAGCCTCGACCGGGTGGTCCTCGCCTGGTTGTCCCTCACGTTCGGTGTAGCACTGGGATCCGCGATCCTCCCGGTGATCAGCATCGAGCTGTTCGTGATCGGCCTGGTGACCCAGCAACCCCACATCTCGTGCTGGTGGATCGGGCTCGCGGTGGCGGTCGGCCAGGTGCTCGGCAAGCTGGTGTACTTCTTCGCCGCGCGCGGCTCGCTGCACCTGCCCGCCTTCTTGCGGCGCAAGGAGAAGATCGGGAAACCGCCCTCGGAGTTCAAGCTGAGGTGGAGGGCGCGGCTGGAGACCGTCCGCGTCCGCTGCCACCGGCACCCGCACTGGATGTTCGGCACGCACGCGGTCAGCTCGGTGGTCGGCTTGCCGCCGTTCATGTTCACCACGGTGCTCGCAGGCCTGGCGGGCATGTCGACGGCGTTGTTCGTGGCGACCGGGGCGGCGGGTCGCTTCGCCCGGTTCACCGTCCTGGCCGCGTCCCCCGCGGTGATGGCGGGCTGGCTGCACTGACCTCGGACCCACGGCCAACAAGGTCCCAGAGGTACTCCCTTGGGGCGGAATCCCTTGCCTGGCAGCCTGTTCCACCCCTCCGAGGGCACTACCGTCGAGCGTCATGGAGACGGAAGACAAGCCGCCCGCGCGCGTCACCACCGCGCAGAGCCGGGAGCTCGGCCAGGAACTGCGCCAAGCGCGCAAGCGCGGTGGCTTGCGCGGCGCCGCGTTCTGCGACGAGCTGGAGTGGTCGACGGCGAAGCTGAGCAAGCTGGAGAAGGGCTGGCGCGGCACCAGCGACTGGGAGATCGGCACGTTCCTCGGCAAGAGCGGCGCGGACAAGGCGACCCGCGAGCGCGTCATGCGGCTCGCGCAGGAGCCGGACATCGGCTACTTCGTCCGGCGGCACACCGGCATCACCTCGGACGGCCTGCTGTGCATGGTGATGCACCAGCGGTCGGCGCTGACGCTCACCAGCTACGACACCATGGTGATCCCCGGCCTGCTCCAGTCCGTGGGGTACGCGCGGGCGCTGCTGGAGACGACGGGCGCGCACGACTTCGTCGACGACGTGATGAGCGAGCGGCTGGACCGCCAGGAGCACCTGAGGTCGCAGGAGGGTGCCCGGTCCACGTTCTACCTCCACGAGGCGGCCCTGCGGCTCGTCGTGGGCGGTTCGCGGACCATGCACGACCAGATGATGCGGCTGGCGTTCATGTGCAAGTGGCCGCACGTGACCCTGCGCGTCGTCCCGTTCACCGCGCCTGGCCACCCGGCGCTGCGCTACCCGTCGGCGCTGATGACGTTCACCCGCCACGCGAAACCGGTGGCGTACGCGGAATCCGACCTCACGACGGTGTTCCTGGAGGAGGAGGGAGCCCTCGCGTTCTACCGGGACAAGCACGCCGTGCTGGACGGGCTCGCGCTGAGCGAGGAGGAGTCCCACGACGTCTTCACGCACTGGGCGAACGTGTACGACGACGAGGAGGGCCGCGGGCGCGCGACCTCGGGCTGAGGGGGTGTCAGGTCAGCACGATCGACGCCCCGAAAGCCGCAGCGATGACCAGGAACGCGACCAGCAGCCGCACGCGGGTACCCACGGTGTGCCCCTCCATCGAAAGCCAACACCGTTACGATACGAACTGTCGACCGGACAATCCAAGTCGCAAACGAGTGAAGGCCGGATGAACAAGAATTCACCTGGCTTTTCACCGCGCGATCTTTCGGAATTCCACACGCAGCGTGATTGCCCGATATCGGTGCGGAACCTGACCGGTCCTCTTCCGCCAGGTCAGGAGCACGACGTGACGACTCGCCCCCGTTGCGTGACCGGCTGGTGGGGGCGTGGGGACCACTGGTCCACACCGACTCCGGCGAGCACCGGAAAGGCCGGTGGCGGAATTCGACTTGAGACGGAACTAAATCCGATCAGCCGTACAGCGTGATCGCCTTGCGCATCGTTTCGCGGGCCCGGCCGCGATCTCCCGCGAGGTCGTAGGCCTGCGCGAGCCGGAACCACGAGCGCCAGTCGTCCGGCTCGGCCTCCGCCTCCACGCGGCGGTCCTCGAACCACGCGTCGGCCGCGTCGCGGTCGACGCGGCCGGACGGCCTGCGGGGCAGTGAACTCGTGTCCGGCAGCCCGCCTTCGTCGGCGAGCTGCCGGGCCATCTTCTCCGTCTTCAGGCCGAACCGCAGGTTCGTCCAGGCGATCCACGCGCCGATCAGCGGCAGGATCAGCACACCGATGCCGAGCCCGACGCCCACCGGGTCACCGGTGCCGATCAGCAACACGCCCTTGCCGCCCAGCATGGCGAAGTAGACCGCCAGCACGGCGGTCAGCAGCAGGGCGACGGTGCGGGTCTTCATCGCGACGAGGTCCTCACGAGCCGGTCACAGGTCCATGTACTCGTCGAGCCCCACCGACAGGCCGGGGTGGTCGTGGATCGACCGCAGGGCCAGCAGCACGCCGGGCATGAACGACTTCCGGTCCAGCGAGTCGTGCCGGAGCGTCAGCGTCTCGCCCTCGGTGCCGAACACGACCTCCTGGTGGGCGATCAGGCCCGCGATGCGCAGCGAGTGCACCCGCACGTCCCCCACGAGGTTCCCACGGGCTCCGTCGGCCTCCTGGGTGGTGGCGTCGAGCATCGGAGCCATCCCGGCGGCCTGGCGGGCCTGGGTGATGAGCCGGGCCGTGTGCGCCGCGGTGCCGGACGGGGCGTCCGCCTTGCGCGGGTGGTGCAGCTCGATCACCTCGGCGGAGTCGTAGTACTTCGCGGCGATCTCGGCGAAGCGGATGGACAGCACGGCGCCGATGGCGAAGTTCGGCGCGATGAGCACGCCCAGTTCCGGCTTGCCCTCCAGCCACTCCGCCAGCGTCTGCAACCGCGCCGAGTCGAACCCGGAGGTGCCGACGACGGCTTGGATGTCGTTGTCCACGCAGAACCGCAGCGTGTCCATCACGACGTCCGGGTGGGTGAAGTCCACGACCACCTCGGCGCGGGCGTCGACCAGGGTCGACAGCTCGTCACCCGCGTCGATCCTGGCGACCAGTTCCAGGTCGCCGCTCACCTCGACCGCGGCGCACACCTCGGCGCCGACCCGGCCCAGTGCGCCGATCACGCCGACGCGCAGCGGCCCGTCGGACTCGGAACGCTTCGTCATGAGATCACCTCGTGTACCTGGGACGGCAGGTCGTCTGCGTGGTCGTACGGGCCGACCACGGCCGCCGCGACCGGCCGTCGGAGCAGTTCCTTCGCGAGCTGCGCGACGTCGGCCGCGGTCACCCGGTCGATCCTGGCGAGGGTGTCGTCCACCGACAGGTAGTCGCTGTAGTTCAGCTCCCCCTTGCCGATGCGGGACATCCGCGAACTGGTGTCCTCCAGCCCGAGCACGAGCCCGCCGCGCAACTGGCCCTTGCCGCGGGCCACCTCCGCGTCCGACAGGCCCTCGTCGGCGACCTGGTGCAGCACCTCGCGGATCACGCCCGCGACGTCGCCGAGCCGGTCCGGCTGGCAGCCCGCGTAGACCGACAGGCTGCCGGTGTCCGCGTAGGACCCGATCGACGAGTACACCTGGTACGCCAGGCCACGCCGTTCGCGAACCTCCTGGAACAGCCGGGAACTCATGCCGCCGCCCAGCGCCGCGTTGAGCACGTTGAGCGCGAACCGCCGCTCGTCGTGCCGGTCCAGCGCGCGGACGCCCAGCATCAGGTGCGCCTGCTCGGTGTCGTCGGTGTGCAGCACCAGCTTCGTCGCCGGGGTGATGCGCGCCCGCCCGGAGCGCGGCGCGACCGGGCTGCTCTCCCGCCGCAGCCGGTCGCCCAAAGCCTTGCGCGCCAAGCGCATCACCTGGTTGTGCTCGACGTTGCCCGCGACCGCGAGCACCATCTTCGGCAGCGTGTAGCGGCGCTTGTAGAACGTGAACAGCGCGTCGCGGCTCATCGCGCCGATGGACTCCTCGGTGCCGAGCACCGGCTTGCCCAGGACGTGACCGCCCATCAGCGCCTCGGAGAACGCGTCGTGCAGCAGGTCTTCCGGGTCGTCGTCGCGCATCGCGATCTCTTCGAGCACGACACCGCGTTCGGTCTCGAAGTCGCGTTCCTCGCACAGCGCCTCGAAGACCACGTCGGACACGAGGTCCATCGCCAGCGGCAGGTCCTCGTCGATGACGTGGGCGTAGTAGCAGGTGTGCTCCTTCGCGGTGAACGCGTTGAGCTCACCGCCGACCGCGTCGATCTCCTCGGCGATGGCCGCCGCCGTGCGGTTCGCGGTTCCCTTGAACAGCAGGTGTTCCAGGTAGTGCGCGGCACCCGCGACCTCGGGGCGCTCGTCGCGCGAGCCGACCTGCACCCACAGGCCGACCGACGCCGAGCGCACCGTGGGGATCTGTTCGGTGATCACGCGCAGACCCGACGGCAGCACGCTGCGGCGCACCGACGGTTCGAGCTGACGCGTCGTCCCCGGCTTCTGGAGGTGGCCGGGGTTGCTGGAACGCGGACGGCCGCGAGTGCCAGTAGCACTCGCGGCCGCCGCCATGTCGCTGATCGTCACTGCGCCGCGGACTCCGCGGGCACGGGGGCGTCGGCGCCGTCGGCCGGAGCGGCCTCGGGAGCAGCGGTCTCCTCGGAGACCACGATGAGGCTGATCTTGCCGCGCTGGTCGATGTCGGCGATCTCCACGCGGAGCTTGTCGCCAACCTTGACGACGTCCTCCACCTTGCCGATGCGCTTGCCGCCACCGAGCTTGGAGATGTGGACCAGACCGTCACGACCCGGCAGCAGGGAGACGAACGCGCCGAACGCCGCGGTCTTCACCACGGTGCCCAGGAAGCGCTCGCCGACCTTCGGGAGCTGAGGGTTGGCGATCGCGTTGATCATGTCGATCGCCGCTTCGGCCGAGGGGCCGTCCGCCGCGCCGACGTAGATCGTGCCGTCGTCCTCGATCGAGATGTCGGCACCGGTCTGCTCGGTGATCGAGTTGATCATCTTGCCCTTCGGGCCGATGACCTCGCCGATCTTGTCCGTCGGGATCTTGACCGACGTCACGCGCGGCGAGAACGGGCTCATCTCGTCCGGGGCGTCGATGGCCTCGGCCATGACCTCCAGGATGGTGAGCCGCGCGTCGCGCGCCTGGCCGAGCGCCTTGCGCAGCACCTCGGACGGGATGCCGTCCAGCTTGGTGTCGAGCTGGAGCGCCGTCACGAACTCCTTGGTGCCCGCGACCTTGAAGTCCATGTCGCCGAACGCGTCCTCGGCGCCGAGGATGTCGGTGATGGCGACGTAGCGCGTCTCACCGTCGACCTCGTCGGAGACGAGACCCATCGCGATGCCGGAGACCGGCGCCTTGAGGGGCACACCGGCGTTCAGCAGCGACATGGTCGACGCGCAGACCGAGCCCATCGAGGTGGAGCCGTTGGAGCTCAGCGCCTCGGAGACCTGGCGGATCGCGTAGGGGAACTCGTCGCGCTTCGGCAGCACCGGCATCAACGCCCGCTCGGCGAGCGCGCCGTGGCCGATCTCGCGGCGCTTCGGCGAACCGACCCGGCCGGTCTCACCGGTCGAGTAGGGCGGGAAGTTGTAGTGGTGCAGGTAGCGCTTGTGCGTCTCCGGCGTGAGGGAGTCGATCTGCTGCTCCATGCGGAGCATGTTCAGCGTGGTGACACCCAGGATCTGGGTCTCGCCGCGCTCGAACAGCGCGGAGCCGTGCGCCCTGGGGATCAGCGCGACCTCGGCACCCAGCGAGCGGATGTCGGTCAGGCCGCGGCCGTCGATGCGCACGTTGTCGCGCAGGATGCGCTGGCGGACCAGCTTCTTGTTCAGCGAGCGGAACGCCGCGCCGATCTCCTTCTCGCGACCCTCGAACGCGGTGGCGAGCTTCTCCAGCGTGGCGGCCTTGACCTCGTCGATGCGCGACTCGCGGTCGGCCTTGCCCGACACGGTCAGCGCGGCGGCGAGGTCGCTGGAAGCGGCCTCCTCGACGGCGGTGAACGCGTCCGGCTGGTACGCCGGGTACGTCGGGAACACGCCGGTCTCCTTCGCCGCGACGCGGGCCAACTCGGCCTGCGCCTCGACGAGGACCTTGATGAACGGCTTCGCGGCTTCGAGACCCGCGGCCACGACCTCCTCGGTGGGGGCGGTCGCGCCCTCGCCGATCAGGTCGATCACGTTGTCGGTGGCCTCGGCCTCGACCATCATGATCGCGACGTCGTCACCGACGACGCGGCCCGCGACGACCATGTCGAACACGGCCTTCTCGAGCTGCTCGTAGGTCGGGAACGCGACCCACTGGCCCTCGATGAGGGCGACGCGGACGCCACCGATCGGGCCGGAGAACGGCAGGCCCGCGAGCTGCGTCGACGCGGACGCGGCGTTGATCGCCACGACGTCGTACAGGTCCTGCGGGTTCAGGCTCATCACCGTGATGACGACCTGGATCTCGTTGCGGAGACCGTCCACGAAGGACGGACGCAGCGGCCGGTCGATCAGGCGGCAGGTCAGGATCGCGTCGGTCGACGGGCGACCTTCGCGGCGGAAGAACGAGCCGGGGATGCGGCCCGCGGCGTACATGCGCTCCTCGACGTCCACCGTGAGGGGGAAGAAGTCGAAGTGCTCCTTGGGGTGCTTCGACGCCGTCGTGGCCGACATGAGCATCGTCTCGTCGTCCAGGTAGGCGACGACGCTGCCCGCGGCCTGCCGCGCGAAGCGGCCGGTCTCGAAGCGGATGGTGCGGGTGCCGAACTTGCCGTTGTCGATCACGGCCGCGGTCTCGTGGACCTCTACTTCAGTCATGCAGTGAACTCCTCGTTCGTCTTTTGGCCGCAGCGCGCTCGGGCGCGGGATCGCGGTTCGGACGAGGCCGGTCTTCGATCGAAGTCCCCTGGCGTTACGCGAGCGCCCCTTGGCGCTCAGCCCGTCCAGGGAACCACTACCGAGGACCGGCGAACTGGTCGTCCCGTTTCGCGGCGTGCTGGCCCTGTTGGTTCCTCTTTGGATCTACCCGGTCCTGGTTCCTACCCTGTGGGTTCTACACCGGAACCGGGTTGTACGCCGAGGGGGAGTGACCGAAGCCGGTCACTCCCCCTCGGTACGTGTCAACGACGCAGACCGAGACGCCCGATGAGCGAGCGGTAGCGGTTGATGTCCACCTTCGCGAGGTAGTTGAGCAGCCTGCGGCGACGGCCGACCAGCAGCAGCAGCCCGCGACGCGAGTGGTGGTCGTGCTTGTGGGTCCTGAGGTGCCCGGTCAGGTCGCTGATGCGCTTGCTCAGCAGCGCGATCTGGGCCTCGGCGGAGCCGGTGTCCGTGTCGTGGACGCCGTACTCGGTCAGGATGGTCTTCTTCTGGTCAGTGGTCAGTGCCACTAGGTGGTTCTCCTTGTGCGTGTTCGGTTCCGTGCGGCCCCACCAGAGACCCGGATGGGGTTAGTCGGTACTGGCCGCCACGGAACGCAGCCAGACCCAACTGTCGAGGTTACCAGGCGTGCACCCGACCGGAGCGCCCGGCGTGCTCGACCGCACTTCGCGACTCACAGCACGCCGTCAGTGTGGACCAACGGGTGATGACAAGTCCACCCGATTCAGCGACCCTTGCCCGCCCGGCGGAGCAGCTCGGCCAACGCGGGGAAGTCCTCACCGAGCACGTCGGCGGCCTGCGATAGCTCACGCCGGTCCGCGATCCGGCGGAGGCCCGCGAGCACCAGGGCCTCGTTGTCCGCGCCGTTGACCGGCAGCGAGTCGCGGCTCACCGTCGGCTTCGACACCCGCACGTCCTCCAGGGCGCGCTGGAGCGCCTCGGGGGCACCGGTGGCCACGTCCGGCGTGAGCACCTTGCGCTCCAGCATGATCATCCGAGCCAGCACCGACGGGTTGCCGATCTTCGCGCGGCGACCGGACATGACCTGGCTGAGCATCGGCGCGCTGATCCCCAGCACCTCGGCGAGCTGCGCCTGCGACACGCGGAAGGCGACCACCAGTCGGCGCACCCGGTCGCCGAGGGGCTCCCCGTACCACTCGCGCTGCAACGCGATGTTGCGCTGGACGATCTTGTGGTCCTCCACCTGCCGCGCCTCTCCCTGTCCTTCTGCTACACGTTCCCTGGAGGCATCTTGCCAGGCCGAGACGAGACGCAAGGTCGCTTTCAGCCTTGTTCCAGCAGCGCTCGGACCTTGTCGACGTCCCGGTGCATCTCGACGACGAGCGCCTCACCGCTGTCGAACTTGAGCTGCCCGCGAACCCTGGTGACGAAGTCGAGCGCCACCCGCTGACCGTAGAAGTCCTCCTGGATGTCGAGCACGAACGCCTCCACCCGGCGTTCGCGCCCGGAGAACGTCGGGTTCGTCCCCACCGACACGGCGGCGGGCAGCCGCCGACCGTCCGAGTGCACGAACCAGCACGCGTAAACCCCGTCGGCGGGCACCGCGGCGAACCGCGTCATGGACAGGTTCGCGGTCGGGAACCCCAACTCCCGCCCCCTGCCGTCCCCCCGCACGACGATCCCTTCGAGCCGGTGCGGCCGCCCGAGCGCCGCAGCCGCGGCGGCCACGTCACCCGCGTCGATGCACGCGCGGATGTACGTGGAGGAGAACGTCACCGCGTCGTCACCCGACTGCGTGTCTGTCACTAGGTCTGCTCCTTCGGTGACGAAACCGAACCTCTGACCGAGGTGGCGCAACAGGTCGACGGTCCCCGCCGCCTTCTGCCCGAACGTGAAGTTCTCCCCCACCACGACAGCCGCCACGTGCAGCTTCTCGACGAGGACCTCGTGGACGAACTCGTTGGCGGGCATCCGCGACAACTCGACGGTGAAGGGGAGCACGCAGAACACGTCGACACCGAGCTGCTCGACCAACTCCGCCCGACGCCGGAGGGTGGTCAACTGAGCGGGATGACTACCGGGCCGCACAACCTCGGAGGGATGCGGGTCGAAGGTCATCAGCACACTGGGAACCCCCCGCTGCCGGGCCAGCTCGACGGCACGCCCGATCAACGCCTGATGCCCCTTGTGCACCCCGTCGAAGACACCGATGGTGACGACACAGCGACCCCAGCCGCCCGGTAGGTGATCCAGCCCTCGCCAGCGTTGCACGGGAGGAGCCTACGGCGACGGTGGATCGGGACGTGGCCGGTGGGTCTTTTCGTGCGCTTCCGGGTGGTTGGGTGTTTCGGGGAGGGGTTTCGGGACGGGGTTTCAGGAGGGGGTTTCGGGACTTGGGGTGGTGCGCAGCGTGCAGGACAGGTATTGCTTGGGGTGGTTCGTCGAGCGCAGGGCGGTAGCGCTGTAGCTGATCCTGGGGGCGGCCGATTTGACTTGGGGACCCCTCTTTTGCCCCTTTGATCGGGCCAAAAGGGCAGGCTGAAGACCTACCCGATCATCAATTTTAAGGGGCAAAACCCCAAGTAAAATCGGCCGCTACGCGAGACGTTCGCATGACACCAGTCAGTCAATCAGCAATCAAAGACAAAGACACAGACAAAGGCGTCGGCCCAGAAATCCAAGCCGCATGGCTCATTGCCCATCGCTCTAAAGCCGCTCCCCACCAGCCTGGACGCCACCGCCCAACCGTGGTC
>NZ_JANYMP010000007.1:0-17691 GCF_025061645.1 Umezawaea endophytica
CGCGCCCTTACCCAACCACAACCGCAGCCAACACCTCCCTCAACCGAACCTCAAAAGCCCCAGCATCCCCCACAAACCCAATGTGATCCCCAGGAAAGAACGTAGGCTCCACCCCAAGCACCCCAGCCAACGCCCGAGAAGTCCGATCACAGATCTGCCCACCGGACTCCTCCCCGATCCCCACCACAACCCGCACAGCCCCAGCCCTCAACCCCTCCACATCAGGCTCAAAAGCCACAGTGGGCACCATCATGTGCTCGTGCTGGAACCGATCATCAGCCACCTGCTGCTCCGACCGCTCCCCGGCGAACATCATCTGGAACACCTCCTCAGGCATCGAGATGTTCGCCTGGGCCAAGAACTTGCGCCAAGCCCCCACCACATCCCCAGCGGCGTGCAAAGCGATGATCTCGTCAGTACCAGCCCGCAACTCCTCCCGATCGGGCAGCAACTCCACCAACGGCGGCTCGTGCGCGATCACCACCCGCACCAACTCCGGATACCCCTGGGCCAACGCCAACGCACTGACCGCTCCCCCGCTGGACCCGAAAACGACAGCCGCACCGGCGTCCACCTCCCGAATCAACCGAGCAAGATCATCAGCCCGCATCTCCGGGGTGGAATCCCGATCCGGAAAATCCACCGAACTGCGATTGATCCCCCGAGGATCAGTCGTCAACACCGTGTGATCCACAGCCAACAGCTCGGCAAGCCCCTCGAACGCCCCAGCGTCCATCGGCGCCCCCACGAGCACCACCAACGGCCCCCGCCCACGTACCTCGTAGTGCAACGACGCATCCGGAACCCTCAGGGTGTCCACCACAACGGCCGGGTTGCTCATCAGTTCCTCCAAGTGCGGGAATGGCGTGTCCAGACACAAGTGACCGACCACGTCAGGCACAATCATCGGTCGTGACCGAACTTCCACCGAAAATCTCGGAGGTGGCCGAAGACCCCGACCTGACCAGGGCCAGGACCGGCGACAACGCCGCCTTCACCAGACTCCTCGAACCACTCCGCCGCGAACTGCACGCCCACTGCTACCGCATGCTCGGCTCCACCCACGACGCCGACGACGCCCTCCAGGACGCCCTCCTCCGAGCCTGGAAGGGCCTCCCCCGCTTCGAAGGCCGCAGCTCCCTACGCTCCTGGCTCTACACCGTCGCGACCCGCACCTGCCTGGACGCCGCCGCGAGCCGCCGCAGACGCGCACTCCCCGTCGACCTGGGCCCTTCCAGCGATCGTGCCGTCAAAGACCAGTCCCCGCTCACCGACGTGGCCTGGCTCAGCCCCTACCCCGACGCGGGCCTGGCACCCGGCCCAGCCGCCCCCGAGGCGAAGTACGAACAACGCGAGGCCGTCGAACTGGCCTTCGTGGCCGCCCTCCAGCACCTGCCGGGCAACCAACGCGCCGCACTGCTCCTCTTCGAGGTGCTCGGCTTCTCCCCCGCCGAGATCGCCACGACCATGGACACCACCGTCGCCTCGGTCAACAGCGCGCTCCAACGGGCCCGCGCGACCGCGTCCGGCAAGATCCCGGCCCGCACCCAGCAGCGAACGCTGCGGATGATGGACGACACCCGAGTCCGCGAGATCGTCGCGTCGTTCTCCGAGGCGCTCGAACGCGGTGACGCGGACGCACTGGTAGCGCTCCTCACCGAGGACGTCACCTGGTCCATGCCACCGCTGCCGCACTGGTACCGCGGCGTCGAGGCCGTCATGGACTTCGCCGTCACGATCCCCCTCACCTCGTGCGGCTCCTGGCGGCACCGGCCGACCAGCGCCAACGGCCAACCCGCCGTCGGCTGCTACCTGTGGAACGAGGCCGCGGGCGAGCACCGCGCGTGGTCGATCAACGTGCTGACCCTGCGCGACGACCGCATCGCCGACGTCACGTCGTTCATCGGCCAGGAGCACTTCCTCTCACTGGGCCTGCCCACCTCCGCGACCTGACCCCAGGCATCCGGTCAGCCGATGACCGGTTGATCAGTGTTACGCGCGCACCGCCCACCTGGTAACGCGGGGAAACCTCACGTTCACCACACGACGCTGTGCCCGAAACATCCCGTTCCTACGTTCCCCCAAGTGAATACAGCCGTGTCGACAGGGCTGTATACAGCTTCACCACAGGGGGAGGCCGCCCGTGTTCGACACCGTTCTCGTCGCCAACAGGGGTGAGATCGCCTGCCGGGTGATCAGGTCGGCCAAGGCCCTCGGCCTGCGTACGGTCGCCGTCTACACCGACGCCGACGCGGGCGCCCCGCACACGACCCAGGCCAGCGCGGCGGTGAGGATCGGCGACTACCTGGACATCTCCGCCGTGCTCACCGCGGCCCGGCACACCGGTGCGGGCGCCATCCACCCCGGCTACGGCTTCCTCTCCGAGAAAGCCGAGTTCGCACGAGCCGTCGTCGACACCGGCCTGGTGTTCGTCGGGCCCACACCGGAACACCTGGACCTGTTCGGGGACAAGCACACCGCCCGCACCGCCGCCGCCCGAGCGGGCGTACCGGTGCTCGCCAGCAGCGGCCTGCTCCACGACCAGCACCACGCCGCGCGGGCCGCCGCGGAGATCGGTTACCCGGTGATCGTCAAGGCCACCTCCGGCGGTGGCGGCCTCGGCCTGCGGCGCTGCGCCGACGAGGCCGAACTGCGCGCCGCGTACGACCTCGTGAGCAGGATCGCGGACACCCGACTCGGGTCCGGCGGCGTCTTCGTCGAGCGGTACGTGACCCGTGCCCGGCACGTGGAGGCGCAGGTCTTCGGTGACGGCTCCGGCCGGGTCGTCTGCCTCGGCGACCGCGACTGCTCCGTGCAGCGCCGCAACCAGAAGGTCGTCGAAGAAGCCCCCGCGTTCGGCCTGCCGGACGACGTCCGCGACCGACTGCACCGGACCGCCGTCGACCTGTGCGCGGCGGTGTCCTACCGCAGCGCGGGCACGGTCGAGTTCGTCCACGACGTCGACCGCGGTGAGCTGTCGTTCCTGGAGGTCAACACGAGGCTCCAGGTGGAGCACCCGGTCACCGAGGCGGTGACCGGCCTCGACCTGGTCGCGTGGATGCTGCGGCTGGCGCGCGGCGAGGACGTCCTGGCCGACCCCGTCCCGGCGCCGACCGGGCACGCCGTCGAGGCGCGCGTCTACGCCGAGGACCCGGTCCGCGACTTCCGGCCGAGTTCCGGCCTGCTGACCAGGGTCGAGTTCCCCGACGACGTGCGGGTGGACGGCTGGGTGGAGGCGGGCCAGACCGTGTCCCCGCTCTACGACCCGTTGCTGGCCAAGGTGGTCGCGCACGGCGTGGACCGCGCGGACGCCGTGGCCAGGCTGACCCGCGCCCTCGCCGCGACCAGGATCGACGGCGTCCAGACGAACCTGGGGCTGCTCAAGGGAATCTGCGCCGACGACCGCTTCCTGACCGCCGCGCACACGACCTCGGACACCTTCACCGATCGCGAACCGCGGATCGACGTGCTGCGCGGCGGCACGTCCACGACCGTGCAGGACTGGCCGGGGCGCACCGGGTACTGGCGGGTCGGCGTGCCGCCGAGCGGCCCGATGGACGACCGGTCCTTCCGCCTGGGCAACTCCGCGCTCGGCAACCCCGAGGGCACGCCGGGCCTGGAGTGCACGCTCGAAGGTCCCGCGCTCCGGTTCGGTGTGCGGGCGACGGTCTGCGTCACCGGCGCGCCCGCCGTGGTCACGGTCGACGAAACCCCGGTGCCGCAGTGGGAACCGGTCGAGGTCGCGGCGGGTTCCGTGCTGGACGTCGCCGCGCCCCCCGGTCCGGGGATGCGCACGTACCTGTTGGTGCGCGGCGGTTTCGACGTCCCGAGCTACCTCGGCAGCGCCGCCACGTTCACCGCGGGCGCGTTCGGCGGTCACGGTGGCCGGGCGCTGCGCGCGGGTGACGTCCTGCGGCCCGGCACCGCCGCACCCACCGCGCCGAAACCGGTGGCGGACAAGCCGGAGTTCCGCACCGACTGGGACGTCGAGGTGTCCGAGGGCCCGCACGCGGCCCCCGATTTCCTCACCCGCCGGGGCATGGCCCGGTTCTACGGGACCAGGTGGACGGTGCACGCCCAGTCCGCGCGCAACGGCGTCCGGCTCACCGGCCCCAAGCAGTCGTGGGCGAGGCCGGACGGCGGCGAGGCCGGACTGCACCCGTCGAACGTGCACGACACCGCGTACTCGGTCGGCGCGGTCAACGTCTCCGGCGAGACCCCGGTCCTGCTCGGCCCGGACGGGCCCAGCCTCGGCGGGTTCGTCTGCCCGGTCACGGTCGTCTCCGGCTCCCGCTGGAAGATCGGCCAGCTCCGCCCCGGCGACACCGTGCGGTTCCGACCGGTCCCCGAGGCCACGGCCGCCGCGCTGCACGGACTGAGCACCCCCGCCCGACCGCTGGCGGTCGGCTGCGACGGCGACGACGGCGTGCTGGCCGTCGTCGACGGCGAGCCCGTCGTGACCTACCGCCGCGGCGGCCACGACAACATCCTGGTCGAGTACGGCGACATGGCGCTGGACCTCGGGCTCCGGCTGCGGGTGCACGCCCTGATGGAGGCCCTGACCGCGCTCGCGCCGCCGGGGATCGTCGACATGACACCGGGTGTGCGGTCCCTGCACCTGCACACGGACCCCGACGTGCTGCCGCTGCGCACCCTGCTGGGGCTGCTGCGCGAGGTCGAGCGGGCCATCCCGTCCACCTCCGGCCTGGTCGTGCCGAGCCGGGTCGTGCGCCTGCCGCTGTCCTTCGACGACCCGTCGGTCCACGAGGCCATCAGGCGCTACACCACCGGCGTGCGAGCCGACGCGCCCTGGAACCCCGACAACGTCGAGTTCATCCGCCGGATCAACGGCCTGCCCAGCGCGCAGGACGTGCGGGACACCGTGTTCGCGGCCTCGTACCTGGTGCTGGGCCTGGGCGACGTGTACCTCGGCGCTCCCGTGGCGACCGCGCTCGACCCGCGCCACCGGCTCGTCACGACCAAGTACAACCCGGCCCGCACCTGGACGCCGGAGGGCGGGGTCGGGCTCGGCGGCGCGTACCTGTGCGTCTACGGCGTGGAGAGCCCCGGCGGCTACCAGCTCGTCGGCCGCACCGTGCCCATCTGGTCCGGGCCGCGGCAGTACGGGCCGTTCGAGCCGGGGGTGCCGTGGCTGCTGCGGTTCTTCGACCGCGTCGAGTTCTACCCCGTCGAGCCCGACGAACTGCTCGACATGCGCGCCGACCTCAGGGCGGGCCGGGCGGAACTGGCGATCGGGCCGGGCGAGTTCGTGCTCGCCGACCACGAGCGCTTCCTGGAGGAGCACGCGGAGCAGATCGCCGCGTTCCGCGCGAAGCAGGCAGCCGCGTTCGAGTCCGAGCGCCTGGCCTGGCGGGCGGCGGGCGAGTTCGACCCTCGACCGGAACCGGGACCGCCGTCCCCGGAGGAGGTCAGCGTCCCGCCGGGCGGTTGCCTCGTTGAGGCGCCGCTGAGCGCCAGCGTGTGGCGGATCGACGCCCGACCGGGTGACGCGGTCGTGGCCGGGCAGGCGCTGGTGCTCCTGGAGGCCATGAAGCTGGAGGTCGTCGTGCGCGCGCCGGTCGACGGCGTGGTCGCCGACGTCCTCGTCACGCCCGGCCAGCACCTCACCGCCGGGCAGGCCCTCGTCGTCGTGGTCGAACGGAGGGCCGCGTGAACCCCGTTTCCCGCGTCCGCGCCGCCTACGCGCGGGTCACCGAGGTCGACCGGCCGGAGGTGTGGATCACGCTGCGCGACCGCGAGGACGTGCTGACCGAGGCCACGGCCTTGGAGGAACGGCTGGCCGCGGGCGCGTCCCTGCCGCTCGCGGGCCTGGTGGTCGCGGTGAAGGACAACATCGACGTGGCAGGGCTGCCCACGACCGCGGGCTGCCCCGCGTTCGCCTACCTCCCGGACACCACCGCGACCGCCGTCGCCCGGCTCGTCGACGCGGGCGCGCTCGTGCTCGGCAAGACGAACCTCGACCAGTTCGCCACCGGTCTCGTGGGCACGCGCAGCCCGCACGGCGCGGTGCGCAACGCCCTCGACCCAGCCAAGGTCTCCGGCGGGTCCAGCTCCGGGTCGGCCGTCGCCGTCGCACTCGGCATCACCGACCTGGGCGTCGGCACCGACACCGCGGGCTCGGGCCGCGTGCCCGCCGCGTTCAACGGGCTGGTCGGCGTCAAACCGACCCTGGGGCTGGTGCCCACCACCGGCGTCGTCCCCGCCTGCCGCTCCTACGACTGCGTCACGGTCTTCGCCACCACCCTCGCCCTCGCCCAGACCGCCGTGGCCACCATGACCGGCCCCGACCCGGCCGACCCGCGCAGCCGCGCGTGGCCGACCGACGTGCGACTCTCGGCAGGCCCGAACCCGGTCGTCGCCGTACCACGGGACGAGGACCTGGCCCCGCTGTCCCCCGACGCCCGCCGGGCGTTCGCCACCGTGGTCGAACGACTGAAAACCGCGGGAGCGTCCACGGTCACGGTCGACGTGAGCGACATGCTCGAGGCCGCCACGCTGCTCTACGAGGGCACGCTGGTCGCCGAGCGACACGCGGCCGTCGGCGCGTTCGTGGACTCCCACCCCGACGACGTCGACCCGACCGTCCGGACCATCATCGGCGCCGCGGCGGAGCACTCGGCGCGCGACCACGTGGCGGACCTGGAACGCCTCGACCAGCACCGGTCCCGCGCCGCGCACACCCTGGCCGGCACGGTCGCGCTGCTGCTGCCGACCGCACCGGAGCACCCGACGCGGGCCGAGGTCGCCGCAGACCCGATCGGCGTCAACCGGCGGCTCGGCACGTACACGAACCTGGTCAACCTGCTCGACCTGGCCGCCGTCGCCGTGCCCGGCGGCGTCGCGGACGGCGGGCCGTTCGGGGTCAGCATCGTGACCCGCGCGTTCGACGACCAGGTCGCCTTCGACGTGGCCGCGCTGCTCACCGGCGAACAGGCCGACGGGCCGTACCCCGACACCGGGACGGACCTGGTCGTGTTCGGCGCGCACCTGCGCGGCCAACCGCTCAACCCCCAGCTCACCGCGCTCGGAGCGCGGTACTCGGGCGACGTGCGAACGGCGCCCGAATACCGGATGGTCGCCGTCCACGGCCCTCCGGACAAGCCCGGCATCGTCCACACCGGACCGGAAGGTGGTGCCGCACTGCCCGGCGAACGCTGGGTCCTCTCCCCCGCCGCACTGGGCCGCTTCCTCGCCGCACTGCCCGCGCCGATGAGCCTCGGCCCGATCACCCTCGCCGACGGCGACGCCGCCCTCGGCTTCCACTGCGACCACGCCACCGCGCTGTCCTGCGAGGACATCACGCACTTCGGCGGCTGGCTCCACTACCTCGCGCGCTGAACATCCCCCGGTCCCCCTCGAAAGGCGCAACCGTGAACACTGGACTCCGACGCGCGACGCGCGTCACGGCCTTCCTCTCCGCCGCGGTGCTGCTCGTCAGCGCGTGCGGCAGCCGCACCTCCGACACGAGCACCGGAGGCACCTCCGGCGCCGCGTCCTGTGTGGACACCTCCGGCGACTCGGTCAAGATCGGCCTGCTCAACTCGTTGTCGGGCACCATGGCCATCAGCGAGAAGACGGTCAACGACTCGCTGAACCTGGCCGTGGAGCAGATCAACGCCAAGGGCGGTGTGCTGGGCAAGAAGCTCTCGGTGGTGACCGAGGACGGCGCGTCCGAGCCCACCGTGTTCGCCGAGAAGGCGACGAAGCTGATCAGCTCCGACTGCGTGGCCGCGGTGTTCGGCGGCTGGACGTCGTCCTCCCGCAAGGCGATGCTGCCGGTGTTCGAGGGCGCGAACGGCCTGCTGTTCTACCCGGTGCAGTACGAGGGCCTGGAGGCGTCGCCGAACATCTTCTACACCGGCGCGACCACGAACCAGCAGATCGTGCCCGCGTTGGACTACCTGAAGGAGAAAGGCGTCAAGACGCTCTTCCTGGTCGGGTCGGACTACGTGTTCCCGCGCACCGCGAACAAGATCATTCAGGCCTACGCCAAGGCGAACGGCATCGAGGTCAAGGGCGAGGAGTACGCGCCGCTCGGCCACACCGACTTCGCCACGATCGTCAACAAGCTCAAGGGTTCCGGCGCGAGCGCGGTGTTCAACACGCTCAACGGCGACTCGAACGTGGCGTTCTTCAAGGAGTACAAGAACGCGGGCCTCGCGGCGGCGACCACGCCCGTGGTGTCGGTGTCGATCGCGGAGGAGGAGGTCGGCGGTGTCGGCGTCGACAACCTCGTCGGCCAGCTCACCGCGTGGAACTACTACCAGACGGTCGACTCCCCGGCGAACAAGACGTTCGTCGAGGCGTTCAAGGCGAAGTACGGCGCGACCCGCGTGACCTCCGACCCGATGGAGGCCGCCTACACCTCGCTGTTCCTCTGGCAGGCCATGGTCGAGAAGGCGAAGTCGTTCGCGCCGAACGACGTGAAGAACGCCGCGGGCGGCGTGTCCTACGACGCGCCTGAGGGGCCGGTGACCGTCAACGGCGAGAACCACCACATCGCCAAGACCGCGCTGATCGGCAAGGTCGGCGCGGACGGGCTGATCCACACCGAGTGGAGTTCCGGCAAGCCGATCGAGCCCGACCCGTTCCTCAAGGACTACGCCTGGGCCACCGGCCTGTCGGGCTGAGCCGCCGGGGGCCGCGTCCCGCGCGGCCCCCGTTCCCCCTCCACGAAAGGAGACCTGCGTGGAAGCGTTGATCGGACAGCTCTTCGCGGGCCTGTCCCTGGGGTCGGTGCTGCTGCTCGCCGCGCTCGGCCTGTCACTGACGTTCGGCCAGATGGGCGTCATCAACATGGCGCACGGCGAGTTCATGATGGCGGGCGCCTACACGGTGTTCGTCGTGCAGGGCGTCGTCGCCGACGCCGGTCTGGCGCTGGTCGTGTCCATCCCGCTCGGGTTCCTGGTCGGCGGCCTGCTGGGGCTGCTGCTGGAGGTGCTGCTCATCCACCGGATGTACCACCGTCCACTCGACACGCTCCTGGTGACGTGGGGTGTGGCGCTGATCCTGCAACAGGTCGCGCGAGACGTGTTCGGCGCGCCGAACGTGGACGTCAAGGCCCCGACCTGGCTGTCCGGTGGCGTCGACCTCGGCTTCACGCAGGTGCCCGCCGCCCGGCTGTTCATCCTCGCGCTGTCGGTCGCCGCCGTGGGCGCGCTCGCCGTCGTGCTCACCAGGACCTCGCTGGGCAGGCGGATCCGCGGCGTCGTGCAGAACCGCGACCTCGCCGAGACCGTCGGCATCTCCACCCGCGACACCGACCGGCTGACGTTCTTCATCGGCTCTGGCCTGGCCGGGATCGCGGGCGTGGCGTTGACGCTGCTCGGTTCCACCGGCCCGACGCTGGGCACCAACTACATCGTCGACGCGTTCCTGGTCGT
This sequence comes from Umezawaea endophytica, assembly GCF_025061645.1. GTDB lineage: Bacteria > Actinomycetota > Actinomycetes > Mycobacteriales > Pseudonocardiaceae > Umezawaea > Umezawaea endophytica. The sequence continues at coordinate 9,405 of NZ_JANYMP010000007.1, forward strand.
CGTCGCGGGCGGCATCGGGCAGATCAAGGGCACGGTGATCGCCGCGTTCGGGCTCGGCCTGATGCAGGCGACGTTCGAGTACTCCACCACCGCGAGCCTCGCGAAGGTGGCGGTGTTCGTGGTGGTCGTCGTGTTCCTCCAGATCCGGCCGCAGGGCATCTTCAGCATCCGGACGAGGAGCCTGGCATGAAGGGCGAGTACGCGAAGATCGCCGGGTTCGCGGCCATCGCGCTGGCACTGCTGGTGCTCGCGCCCGCCGTGCTGTCGGACTTCCGGCTGTCGCTGCTGGGCCGGTTCGTCTGCTACGCCATCGTGGCCGTCGGCATCGGACTGGCCTGGGGTCGCGGCGGGATGCTGACGCTGGGCCAGGGCGTGTTCTTCGGCCTCGGCGCGTACGTGATGGCGATGCACCTCAAGCTGTCCGACGCCGGGCCGACCGGTGTGCCGGACTTCATGAAGCTCTACGGGTCCGGTGTCGTTCCGGGCTGGTGGGAGCCGTTCCGCAACCCCGTGGTCACGGTACTGGCGATCGTGCTGGTCCCCTCGCTGGTGGCGTTCGGGCTCGGCATGGCGGTCTTCCGGCGGCGGGTGCGGGGCGCGTACTTCGCGATCCTGTCGCAGGCCCTCGCGGCGGCGTTCGCGATCCTGCTGATCGGCCAGCAGGCCACGATCGGCGGCACCAACGGGCTCAACGGGTTCCGCTCGTTCTTCGGCTTCAACCTGTTCGACCCGGTGAACAAGCGGATGCTGTTCTACATCGCCGCGGGCACCCTGCTGGCGATGCTGCTGGTGGTCTGGCAGCTCTACCGCTCCCGCTACGGCGAACTGCTGGTCGCCGTGCGCGACCAGGAGGAGCGGGTCCGGTTCCTCGGCTACGACCCGGCGAACGTCAAGATCGTCGCCTACGTGGTCGCGGCGGCGATGGCCGGTGTCGCGGGCGCGCTGTTCGTGCCGATCGTCGGCATCATCTCGCCCGCAGCGGTGGGCGTGGTTCCCTCGATCGCGTTCCTGATCGGCGTCGCGATCGGCGGCCGGTCGACGCTGTTCGGCCCGGCGCTGGGCGCCATCGCCGTGGCGTGGGCGCAGACGTCGCTGTCGGAGAGCTTCCCCTCGTTCTGGATCTACTTCCAGGGCGCGCTGTTCGTGCTCGTCGTGGCGTTCCTGCCGCGCGGGCTGTCCACCGTGGGCTCGATCCTCACCCGGCGCAGGGAGTCAGCGTGAAGTCCGACTACCTCGAACTGACCGACGTCCGGGTCACCTTCGACGGGTTCGTCGCCGTCGACGGCGTGACCATGACCGTCCTGCAAGGAGACCTGAGGTTCCTCATCGGCCCGAACGGCGCGGGCAAGACCACGCTCGTCGACGCGATCACCGGGCTGGTCCCGGCGACCGGGTCGGCGACTTTCGGCCGCACCGAGCTGCTCAACCGCAAGGTGCACAGGATCGCCCGGCTCGGCGTCGGGCGGACGTTCCAGACCGCCAGCGTGTTCGAGGAGCTGACGGTCCTGCAGAACCTCGACATCGCGGCGGGCTCGGGCCGCGGGCCGTTGACGATGCTCCGCAAGAGGTCCTCGACACCGCCGGAGGTCGAGGCCGCGCTGGAGGTCATCGGGCTCACCGACCTGCGCGACCGGCAGGCGGGTGTGCTCGCGCACGGGCAGAAGCAGTGGCTGGAGATCGGGATGCTGCTCGTGCAGGACTCGAAGGTGCTGCTGCTGGACGAGCCGGTGGCGGGCATGAGCGCCGAGGAGCGGCAGCAGACCGGCGAACTTCTCCAGCGCGTCGGCGAGAACTGCACGGTCGTCGTGGTCGAGCACGACATGGACTTCATGCGCTCGTTCGCCACGTCGGTGACCGTGCTGCACGCGGGCAGGGTGCTCAGCGAGGGCACCGTCGCCCAGGTGCAGGCCGACCCGAAGGTCCAGGAGGTCTACCTGGGCCGCGCGGAGGTGGAGGCGTGAAGCTCGAACTGGTGGACGTCACGGTCGGCTACGGGCGCTCGACCGTCGTGCACGGCGCGACGGTCGAGGTCGAGGACGACTCGGTGGTCGCGGTCATGGGCCACAACGGCGCGGGCAAGACGACCCTGCTGCGGGCGGCGGCCGGGCTGCTCAGGCCGGGGAGCGGTCGGGTCCTGATGGACGGTGAGGACGTGACCAGGCTCCGCCCGAACGAGCGGGTGAAGCGCGGGCTGGCGTACGTGCCCCAGGGCCAGCAGTCGTTCCCGCAGCTCACGGCGGAGGACAACCTGCGGCTCGTGGCGGACACCCGCAAGGACGGCAAGCGGCTGGTCGCCGAGGCGCTGGACGTGTTCCCCGCGCTGGTCCCGGTGCTGGGCAGGCGCGCGGGCCTGCTCTCGGGCGGGCAGCGGCAGCAGCTCGCCATCGCGCGGGCGTTGATCACCCAGCCGAGGCTGCTGGTGCTCGACGAGCCGACCGAGGGCATCCAGCCGTCCGTGGTCGCGGAGATCGAGGAGACCATCCGGACGCTGTCCGCCACCGGCGGTCTGTCCGTCCTCCTGGTCGAACAGCACATAGGCTTCGCCTTGAACACCGCCGACCGCTACTACGTGCTGGAGGCGGGACGGATCACCGCCACGGGCGCCGGAGGTTCCGGGGCGCTGGACGGCGTCCGTGCCGCGATGGCCATCTGAAGGACCCGACCATGACCGAATCGCTCCGGGACCAGGTGTACGCGCGCCTCCAGGACGAGATCCTCAGCGGACACCTGGCGGTGACGGAACGCTTCACCGAACCGCGCCTGGCCAAGCAGCTCGGCGTCTCGCGGACCCCCGTCCGCGAGGCGCTGACCAGGCTGATGGCGGACGGCCTGGTGCGGAGGGAGGACTACGGCTACTCGATCGTCGTGCCGGACATGCCCAAGATCCGCGACCTCTACGAGGTCCGGATCGCGGTGGAGCTGCGGGGCATCGCCCGGTCGATCGAGAACCCGTCCGTCCGGCACTCGGCCGAGGCGCTGGAGGCGGAGCTGGAGCACTGGTACGGCCTGCGCTCCACCCCGCCCTCCCCCCGTCCGGAGTTCGTCCTGGAGGACGAGCGGTTCCACGCGGCGCTGCTCGGCGCGGGCGGCAACCCCGAGCTGGTGGACGCGCTGATCGCGGTGAACCGCCGCATACGGAACGTGCGCATGTACGACTTCATCGTCGAGGGCCGGATCGAGACGTCCATCGCCGAGCACATCGAGATCATGGAACGGGTGCACGAGGGCCAGCTCGACAAGGCCCTGATCCTGCTGCACGAGCACATCGGCGCGTCGCTCGAGATCGTGGTGGAGCGCGCGACGAGGGCTCTCGCCGCGCGCCACAGCACGCGGATCGTCTAGGGGGCCTCAGCGCCCGGCGAACCGGTGCAGCGCGTCGAGCACGGCAGGCGCGAGGGTGTCCGGGTGGTCCGCGTCGTGCAGCAGGTGGTCCACTCCGGACAGCGGCACCCGGCCCGGTCCGCCGACGTGCGCGCGGTGCAGGGCGGTGGTCAGGGCGTCCGTTGTGGAGCAGGGCACCTGCACGTCGTTCGTGCCGCAGGTCAGCAGCACCCTGGTGCGTGGTCGCAGTGCCGAGGCGTGGTCCGGCGGGTAGACGGCGTCGTCGCTGTCCACGAACCGGGCGCTCGGCCCCTGGAACGCCAGGAAGAGCTGGGCGACCACGGGCGGCAGGTCGGCGGTGTCGACCGGGCGGTGTTCGCGCAGGGCGGTGACGGCGGCGTCGACGGCCGCGTCCATCGTGCGCTGCTGTTCGGGGGTGAGCTGACCCTGCCGGGTCGCCTCCGCGATCTGGCCGTGCAGTTGCAGCGCGACCAGGTCCAGCAGGCGGATCGCCTGCGGTTGCAGCAGGGCGAGGCCGGTCGGTCGCGGGTGGACGGTGCCACCGAGCAGGAGGGCGGTCATCGCGCCCTCGCTGTGCCCGACGACCGCCAGCGCGCGCGGGTCGGTCTCCGGCTGGTCGCGCAGCGACTCGTACGCCGCCGCGGCCTGGCGCACGAACGCCGGGTAGTCGAGCGCCTCGGGGTGGTCCCGGTAGGCGCCGAGCCCGGTGCGGCCGGTGCCGTACTTGTCGAACCGCAGCGTGGCGACCCGGTCGCGGCCGAGCGCGTCGGCCACCTGCGCCAGGGTGTTCGGGGCCGCGGGCGGTTGGTTGCCGTCGCGGTCGGTGGGTCCGCTGCCGGGCAGCAGCAGCGCCGCGGGCAGCCGCTGCCCGGCCCGGTGCGCGGGGACGTGCAGGGTGCCGTAGGTCGTCGTCCCGTCGACGGTGAAGACGACCTCGCGGTCGGCGGCGGGCACGGAGGCGGTGGACGCGGCGGCCGGGGTGGCGGTCACGACGGCCAGCGCCACCACGACCGCGGCGGGGCGGAGGAACATCAGCGGATCCCTTTCAGCTCAGGGCGTTCTCGACCAGCGACACGGTGGCCCGCGGGTCATCGACCTGCACGACCAACCGGGCGTAGCGCTCGTCGGCCAGTTCGATCACGACGGCCTTCGACGGGTCCTTGACGTCCCAGAAGACCTTCTCGCCGTCGAGGTGGAACGTGCCCGCGGTGATCACACCCGGCACGTGGGCACCCGGCGCGCGGATCCCCTTGGGATCGGCGGAGATGCCGGGGTCCGCGGTCGCGCCGCGCACGTTGACCAGCGGGATGGTCAGACTGCTCTTGAGCGCCCAGAGCTTGTCCAGACCCTCGATCACGACGACGAGGTCTTCGCCGTCGATGTGGACCAGTGCCATGTCGGTTTCCTTGTCAGCGGAGGGGGTCGAGTCGTTCGGCCAGCGCGGCACCCGCCCGGTCGGCGTCGCCGCGCAGGAGCAGGCCCAGTGCCGCGGCGGTGATGCCCGCGGCCAGTTCGGCGGGGACGCCGAGCGCGTCGACGACCGCCTGGTCGAGGTCGCCGAGCGCGGAGGCCACCTCGGCGGCGACCTCCTCGTCGGCCGGTGCCCGTTCGACCGCCGCGAGCAGCAGCAGGCCGAGGTCGGCTTCCGTCGTGAGCCGGAGCGCCGTCGCCACGTCGGGCGCCGCGGCGAGCGCCACGGCCAAGGGGCGGACGTCGTCGGCCAGGTGTCGGCGCAGCGCGGCCAGGTAGAGGCCGCGCTTGCTGCCGAACGTCTTGTACAGGCTGTTGCGGTGCACGCCGAGGTGGTTGACGAGGTCGTCGACGGACACCCCGTCGTACGCCCGGCCACCGAACAGCGCCACGGCGGCGCGCACCGCCTCACCCTCGTCGAACGCCCTCGGTCGGCCCATGGCACGACCGTAGACCGTTCGGGAACGATCAGTCAAGAACGACCGTTCCTAAACGGCTCACAGGGGCGGACCGACTACTCCGGGTGCAGACCCGGTCCGTGCAGGGCGGGGTGCAGCGGGGTCGGGGTCAGGTCCGTGTCGTCCTCACCGGACTCCAGCAGCGTCGCGGCGGCGCCCACGATCCGCGGGTCCGGCTTGCCCACGACCTCGTCGTCGCGGTCGGGGTAGTCGAAGCGGACCAGCAGGCTGCGCATGGCCTCCAGCCTGGCGCGCTTCTTGTCGTTGCTCTTCACCACCGTCCACGGGGCCTTCTCCGTGTCGGTCTCGCGGAACATCGCCACCTTCGCCGACGTGTAGTCGTCCCACTTGTCGAGCGACTCCAGGTCCATCGGACTGAGCTTCCACTGCCGCACCGGGTCGACCTGCCGGATCGCGAAGCGGGTGCGCTGCTCGTCCTGCGACACGGAGAACCAGAACTTCACCAGGTGGATCCCGTCGTCCACCAGCATGTTCTCGAACGTCGGCGTCTGGAGGAGGAACCGCTCGTACTCCTCGTCGGTGCAGAAGCCCATCACCCGCTCGACCCCGGCGCGGTTGTACCAGGACCGGTCGAACAGGACCATCTCGCCCGCGGCGGGCAGGTGTTCCACGTACCGCTGGAAGTACCACTGCGTCTGCTCGCGCTCGGTGGGCTTCAGCAGCGCCACCACGTGGGCGCCGCGCGGGTTCAGGTGCTCGGTGAACCGCTTGATCGTGCCGCCCTTGCCCGCCGCGTCGCGCCCCTCGAAGACCAGGACGAGCCGCTGCCCGGTCTCCTTGATCCAGTACTGGAGCTTGAGCAACTCGATCTGGAGGAGTCGTTTGTGCAGGTCGTACTCCTCCCGCGTCATCCGCTCGTCGTACGGGTAGTTCTGCCGCCAGGTGTCGACGACGGTGCCGTCGCGGCGCAGCAGCACGGGGTCGTCGTGGTCGGAGTGGTCGACGGTGAACTCGGCGAGAAGGCCCGCGACATCGGACATAAGCTGCATAAGTCGGACATACCCCCACCGGGCGACGGTTACGCGCCCTCGCGGTGAACAATGGCGGGCGCACCAGGAAACGACGAACGGAGCACGGCGATGAGCGAGAACCAGCGGGACGAGCTCGCGGCGATCGAGGCGGAGATCGTCGAGGAACCCGCGGTCGCCCCACCGGTCGTCCCGGCGTTCGACTACACCGATTCGGGCGTGCCGAACTTCGACTACGTGCGCGACAAGATCGAGAACCGGGTCGGCACGGCGCACGCGGCGACCGAGCTGTCCGGCGCCGTGCCGGAGGCGAAGTCCGTGGACGAGCAGATGGCCGAGAGGGACCGGGCGGGCCGCGACAAGCTGGAGGAGATCCGCAGGTCGATGCGCGGCGAGTAGCCCTCTTCGGGAATCCGCAGCGGTTCTTGTCGATCAAGGCAACCGATCGCGGGCGCCGGACGTGTCAGGCGCCGTGAAGCAAACCAGATGGATAACCCTGACCGCCATCACGGGAGTGCTGTGCGGGCTGCTCACCACGGCTCCGCAGTCGTTCGCCGCTCCCGCGGTGGACCGGGCCGCCACCCCGGCGTTGGCGTGGAGCGACTGCTCCGACGGCTTCCAGTGCGCGACAGCGGCCGTGCCGCTGGACTACGACCAGCCGTCGGGCAGCAAGATCGACCTCTCCCTGATCAGGATGCCCGCGACCAACCCGGCCCAGCGCGTCGGCACCCTGTTCGTGAACTTCGGCGGCCCCGGCTCGTCCGGCGTCGACCGCCTGCGCGCCCGCGGCCAGTGGCCGTGGCTGTTCTCCCCGGAACTCCGGGCCCGCTTCGACGTCGTCTCCTGGGACCCCAGGGGCATCGGCCGCAGCGCCACCGTGCGCTGCTTCCAGACCGAGGCCGAGCAGGAGCAGTTCCTCGGCGGGCTCCGCGACTTCCCCGCGACCGCCGCCGACGAGCCCGCCTTCTACGCGGGGTACGACGAGCTGGCGCGCCGCTGCTCCGAGAACGCGGGCAGCCTGCTGGAGCACGTGTCGACCGCCAACACGGCCCGCGACCTGGACCTGCTCCGCCGGGCCGTCGGTGACGACAAGCTGACCTACCACGGCATCTCCTACGGCACCCACCTCGGCGCGGTGTACGCGAACCTCTTCCCGAACCGGGTGCGCGCCATGGCGTTCGACGGTTCGATGGACTTCGAGGGCAACGCCACCGGCCACGGCGGGCAGGGCACGACCGTTCCCCTCGACACCAGGCAGGACGTGCCAAGGGGCGCGGCGGAGACCTTCGACTCGTTCCTCCGCCAGTGCGCCGCGCCGGGCGCGGACTGCGCGTTCGCGGGCGGCGACCTCAAGGCGAAGTGGGCGGCGCTGGTGGCACGGGTGCGCCAGTCCCCGATCACCGTGGACGGCGAGACGTTCGACTACACGGCGCTGATCGCCAGGGTCAACGGCGACCTGGCCCAGCCGGAGCTGTGGAAGGACACGGCCCGCACGCTCCAGGCCCTGCACACCGCCCCGGCGCTGCGCACCCTGCAAGAGCCGTACATCACCAACCGCACCGAGTCGTTCAACGCCATCCAGTGCGTGGACAGCACGTTCCCGCGCGGCACGGCCGCCTACACCGCCTACGGCGCCTCGGAGGACCAGCGCGTCCCGTACTGGGGCCGCATCGCGGTGTTCGACATGATGGCCTGCGCCACCTGGCGCCACCAGGACGCGGACCGCTACACCGGCCCGTGGAACCGCTGGACCTCGGCGCCGATCCTGGTGATCAACACCCGCTACGACCCGTCGACCCCGCTGCACGGCGCGCTCGACGGCGCGGCGGAACTGGCCCGCACCCGAGTGCTCACGGTCGAGGGCTCGGGCCACAGCACCATGTTCGTGCACAGCGCGTGCGCGGAAACGGCCAAGCGCAACTACCTGATCAGCGGCACCCTGCCCGCCGTCGGAACGACGTGCGGAATCGACCGCGCGCCATTCGCGGCCTGACCGGACAATGAGTGGTGGGGGGGGGGGGGGGGGGG
>NZ_JANYMP010000007.1:17703-21934 GCF_025061645.1 Umezawaea endophytica
ACCGCGCCTAGCGCATTCCACAAAAGAACGCACGCCATTTTCTCAGTTGTCCATCGGACGCCCCCAAGCGTCGAGGAGTGGATCTACGGGCGGCGAACTGCCCTGGTCAGAGCCCGGCGGACGCGCCGAAGGGGCTGCGCCACCGCGGCGGCCAACCGCCCTGCCGACTCTTCTTCGGCACGGATCTGCGATCGGCTCTTGTGCGTGATGAACCAGTGCATCGTCACGGGATCGGACATCCGACCCTCCTTCCCCAGAAAGAAAACGGGTCGTCCGAACAGTCTCGCGCACGAGCGCGCAAAACCGCACTCGAATAAATCGGGTCAGCGCGCCCGGTCGGGTGAATCACCCGCACCCGCGCTCCGAGGGCTGTCCGAGCGGGCACCGGGCGGCTACTATCCACGGACTGTTAGGAAAGTTACCTAACAATCCCTGGTCCGGCCGCCGCCGTGTGCCCGAGGAGGCGCGCTAGTGAGCTCCCGCCTGGTCAAACCCCGTGTCCCACTCCGACTGCTGCTCGTCGCGGCGCTCGTCTCGCTGGCGTCGGGGGCGGTGGTGATCCCGCGAGCGACGGGCGAGCCCTCCGCGGCCGTGGTCGCCGACTCCCCGGCGACCGCCATCCCGAGCTACCTGATCCAGACCTCCGCGGGCATCACCGACGACTCGGCCGTCACCAAACCGGGCTTCACCCCCACCGGCTGGTACCCGGCGACGGCGCGGTCCACGGTCTACGCGGCGCTGGTGCGGAACAACGTCTACCCGGACCCGTTCTTCTCCACCCGGATGCGCGACGTCCCGAAGAGCGACTTCACCGTCCCCTGGTGGTACCGCGCCGAGATCACCCTGGACGCGTCCGCACAGCGCACCTACCTGGACTTCAGCGGTGTCCTGTCCAAGGCCGACGTCTGGGTCAACGGCACCCGGATCGCCACCAAGGACCAGGTCAACGGCGCTTACACCCGCCACGACCTGGACGTGACCGCGCAGGTCCACGAGGGCGTCAACGCCGTGGCGTTCAAGGTCTACCCCAACGACCCGCTCAAGGACCTCTCCATGGGCTGGATCGACTGGGCGCAGACACCGCCGGACCAGAACATGGGCATCGTGCGGGACGTGCTGGTCCGCCGCAGCGGCCCGGTGGCGCTGCGCGGCGCGCACGTGGTCACCAACCTGGCCGTGCCCGGCCTGAACCACGTGGACCTGACGGTGAAGGCCGACGTCCGCAACGACTCCGCGGCGGCCGTGTCGACCACGGTGTCGGGCACGGTGGCGGGCCGAGCGGTCTCCCAGACCGTCTCGCTGGCGGCGAGGGAGAAGAAGACCGTCACGTTCCCGGTCGTGGGAATCGACAACCCGAACGTGTGGTGGCCCGCGGACATGGGCGCCCAGCCGCTCTACGACCTCGACCTGGCGGCGGCGGTCGGCGGGACCACGTCCGACCTCGCCCACCAGCGCTTCGGCGTCCGCGACGTGAAGGCGACCCTCAACGGCAGCGGCGGCAGGCAGTACTCCATCAACGGCCGCGACCTGCTGATCCGCGGCGGCGGCTACTCCCCCGACCTGCTGCTGAGGTGGAACGAGACGTACGCGTCCGACAAGCTGAAGTACGTCAAGGACCTCGGCCTCAACACGGTCCGCCTGGAAGGCCACATCGAGCCGGACGAGTTCTTCGCGCTGGCCGACGAGTACGGCGTGCTGACGATGCCGGGCTGGGAGTGCTGCGACAAGTGGGAGGGCCAGGTCAACGGCGGCGAGGCCGGTGACCCCTGGACCGCGGCGGACTACCCGATCGCGAAGGCGTCGATGACCGGTGAGGCCGAACGCCTGCGCAACCACCCCAGCGTGATCTCGTTCCACATCGGCAGCGACTTCGCCCCGGACGCGACCATCGAGAAGGGCTACCTGGACGCGCTCGCGGCGGCCGACTGGCCCGCCCCGGTGATCGCGGCCGCGTCGGCCAAGTCCTCGCCGCAGCTCGGCGCGTCCGGCATGAAGATGAACGGGCCGTACGACTACGTCCCGCCGAACTACTGGTACGACAAGGCGCACACCGACAGCGGTGGCGCGTGGAACTTCAACTCCGAGACCAGCGCCGGGCCGAGCATCCCCACCACGGACACGCTCGACCGGATGATGACGGCCGCCGAGCTGAACACGCTGTGGACCAGCCCCGGCACGGCGCAGTACCACCGCTCGTCGTCCTCGACGTTCGGCAACCTGAAGCTCTTCGGCGACGCGCTCGCCAAGCGCTACGGCGCCACGACGAGCCTGGCCGACTTCACCCGCAAGGCCCAGCTCGCGCAGTACGAGAACGTGCGCGCGCAGTTCGAGTCGCACGCCCGCAACTACACGGACGCGTCGAACCCGTCCACGGGCCTGATCTACTGGATGCTGAACAGCGGCTGGACGTCGTTGCACTGGCAGCTCTTCGACACCTACCTCGACCAGAACGGCGCGTACTACGGCGCCAAGAAGGCCAACGAGCCGGTGCACATCCAGTACTCGTACGACACCAGGTCCGTCGTCGTGATCAACCGGAACCGCACCGCGGTGAGCGGCCTGACCGCGTCGGTCAAGCTGGTCAACCTCGACGGCACGGAGAAGTACGCGCAGACGTCCACCGGTGTGTCGGTGGGCCCGGACGGCGCCAAGACCAGCGTGGTGACCATCCCGGCCGTGACCGGGCTGTCCACCACGTACCTGGCGAAGCTGGTCCTGACCGACTCGGCGGGCAAGGAGGTCAGCCGCAACGTGTACTGGCTGTCCACCAAGGCCGACGCGCTGGACTGGGCCAACACCGACTGGTACTACACGCCCACGACGGCGTCCGCGGACCTGAGCGGCCTGGCCGGGCTGGGCGCGGTGCCGGTCACGACGACCGCCGGGTCCACCACCGGGTCCGACGGCACCACCACGACGACGGTCACGCTGAAGAACACCACCACCGGCAAGGTCCCGGCGTTCTACGTCGACGCGCACGTCGTCGACTCGGCGGGCAGGCCCGTGCTGCCGGTGCGGTGGAACGACAACGCGGTCAGCCTGTGGCCGGGCGAGACGACCACGCTCACGGCGACGTACCGCACGTCCGACCTCAAGGGCTCCGCCCCGTCGGTCCGGGTGTCCGGCTGGAACACCGGGACGCAGACCTTGCCCGCGGGTGGCGGTGGCACCACCCCGCAGGACTACCAGGCGGAGAGCGCCACGATCGTCCAGGGCCTGGTGGAGTCGAACCACGCGGGCTACACCGGCACCGGGTTCGTCAACTACGACAACGTGGCAGGCAGTTCGGTGGAGTGGACCGTCACCGCCGCGGCGGCGGGCCCGGTCGACGTCGTCGTCCGGTACGCCAACGGCACTACCGCGAACCGGGCGATGACGTTCAGCGTCAACGGGACGACCGGACCCACGGGGGTCGCGTTCACCGGCACCGGCGGGTGGCCGACGTGGGCCACGACCACCGTGCGGCTCACCCTCGCGGCGGGCACCAACAAGATCAAGGCCACCGCGACGACCGCCAACGGCGGCCCGAACGTGGACAGGATCACCCTGTAGGACGACGAGGAGGGGGCCGTCGGCGAGCGACGACCCCCTCCTCTCCCTCGCAGTGGCCTGGTCGCGCACCCCGGTGTCGATCCGGGTGCTCCGGGGGTATGGGACCCGGACGGCCGCCGGGCCGTGCGCGCTGGTGGAGGACGAGGGTGTCGAACCCTCCGGGACGACTGTGCAAGGGTCGTCCGCGCACCGGCGCGCCCCCCTTCCCCGTACCGCTCCCCTGCCAGGACTCGAACCTGGAACCTTCGCCTTAACAGGGCGCCGCTCTGCCGTTGAGCTACAGGGGAATGTCTTTCCACGCCTCGTCAACCGGGAAAAGAATGGAGACGACGGCATGCCGAATAGAAAAAGCCGCCCATTCCGGTTTCCCGGAGGGCGGCTCCCGTGACGTGACCTCGGTTGATCACATCGGGGAGCCTCTACCGGCCTGACCAGCCCGATTGGCGAAGCCAGCCCAGCTCGAACCCAACCAGGACACCAGCGTGGCCGCCATCGCGGCGCCCACCCGGCGCCGCGAAATCCGCTTCCACGTGCTGTTCATCCTGACCTCCTCCGGTTCGATGGAAGAACTATCTCGCACCCACACTGGAATCGTCAATTGTTTTCGCCCGACGAATTCCACCGGTGGCGGTCGGGGGAATGGAGTCCCGGTCGGGCGGCGGTGGACCACCGCCGCCCG
>NZ_JANYMP010000007.1:21959-25535 GCF_025061645.1 Umezawaea endophytica
CCGGGGGGGGGGGGGGCCCCCCCCCCCCCCCCGACCGGGGAGTCGATCAGCCGCGTTCGGCCGAGTAGAGGGCCGTCACCTCCTGGTCGGTGAGCACGTGGTCGTAGGCGTGCACGGCGTCGATGGAACCGGACCAGTAGTCGCCCTTGCGGCCCGCGAACTTCGCACGACCGACGGCGAGCGGGCCGGTGCTGGTGACGTCCGGGCCCGCCGGGTTGGTGGCGACCTTCTGGCCGTCGACGTACAGGCGGACCTCACCGGTGGAGTGGTCGCGCACGCCGACCAGGTGGTACCAGCGGTTGAGCTCCGGCGTCGTCACGAACCTGGCGCGGTTGCCGCCCGGCGTGCTGAACGCGAAGGCCCCCTGGCCGTACTGGAGGTAGAAGGGGCTCTCCTGCCGCCTGCCGTCCTGGCTGACGGCCGTGGCGTAGTTGCCGGGCAGCTTGTCCAGCGTCACCCACGCCGCGATGGAGTAGTCGCGGTTGGTGTCGAGGACCGGCGCGGCGGTCTCGGCGGAGTCGTCGACCCCGTCGAAGGCGAGCGCCGCGCCCTTGACGCCGGGCACCCAGGTGGTGCCGCCCTGGAGCGTCAACGGGCTGCGGCCGCCGCTGACGTCGACCGACTTCGTGCCCTTGTTCTCGTCCAGCGGCCAGTTGCCCTTGCCGGGGAACGTGGCGTCCTTGCCCGCCTCGGCCCCCGCCTTGATGACCTTGCGGTTGATGTCGCGGACCGGGCCGGGGTCGACCTTGAGGTCGCGGCGGTCGTACGTCCACAGGCCGTTCAGCTCGGTCTCCAGGTCGGTGACCTGGGTGTAGACCGAACCGGACAGCTCGGCGCCCGCGGCTTCGAGGTAGAAGGTGGAGGTGTTGTCGACGTACTTCGCCGTCAACGCCGCCTTGTCCTTGACCCCGCTGTAGATCGCGGCGGGCGGGCCGGGCCACATGTGACCGGGGGTGCGCAGGGTGAAGCCGCCGTGCTCGCCGTCCATCGCGACCCGCGTCGCGTCCGGGTAGGGCGCGTCGGTGTTGTTGTAGTCGTGGTGGTCGATGACCTCGCCCTTGCCCGAGTCACCCTTGGAGGCGCAGCAGTTCACACCGCTGTGGGCGTTGACGATCCGCGACGGGTCGGTGGCCTTCACGCGCTCGGCGATCCGGCCGGTCTCCTCGCGGTTCCACTCGCCCCAACCCTCGTTGAAGACGATCCAGCCGATGATCGACGGGAAGTTGTGCAGTTGCTCCATCGCCCGGTTGCCCTCGGTGAGGAACGCCTGCTGGCCCTCGGGGGTGGAGTAGTCGCCGGACACGAAGTCCTGCCACACCAGCAGTCCCAGCTCGTCCGCGTGCTTGTACCAGCGGGCGGGCTCGATCTTGATGTGCTTGCGGACCGCGTTGAACCCGAGGTCCTTCTGCGCCTTGAGGTCCCAGCGCAGGGCCTCGTCGCTCGGCGCCGTGTACAGGCCGTCGGGGAAGAAGCCCTGGTCCAGCATGGAGAGCGAGAACACCGGGTTGCCGTTGAGGACGAGCTTCGGGAAGCCGCCCACGTTCTGCACGGCGATGGAGCGCATGCCGAAGTAGCTCTCGACCTCGTCCTTGCTCCGGCCCTGGGACAGCTCGACGTCCAGGTCGTAGAGGTACGGGTCGTCCGGGCTCCACAGGTGCGGCTTGTCGATCTTCAGCGTGAGCTGCTGGTTGGCCGTGCCGCTGACGCTGCCGACCTTGCGGCCCTTGGCGTCACGGGCGGTCGCGGTGACCTTGGCCGTGGACGACGCCGACTTCACCTGCACCTGCAACGCGCTCTTCGGCAGGTCCGGGGTGGTGACGATCGAGTCGATCGCCACGTCCGGCACGGGCTCCAGCCACACGGTCTGCCAGATGCCGGAGTTCTGCGTGTAGACGATGCCGCCGGGGTTGCGCGACTGCTTGCCGATCGGCTGGTTGGGGCCGGTGGTGTCGGTGACCGCGACGACGATCTCCTGCTTGCCGGAGCCCTTGAGCGCGTCGGTGATGTCCGCGGTGAACGCGCTGTAACCGCCGAAGTGCTCGGCGACCTGCTTGCCGTTCACGAAGACGCGGGCGTGGTGGTCCACCGCGCCGAAGTTGAGCTTGAGCCGCTGCCCCGACCCGATCTTCCAGTCGCGCGGGACGGAGACGAGCTTGCGGTAGAACATGTGGTCCTCGTGGCGCTCCAGCCCGGAGAGCTGGGACTCCACCGGGAACGGCACGGTGATCTTCTCGGCGAGGGTCTTGCCGAAGACCGGCTGCTCCCCCTCCTTCGCGCCCGCGAACTCCCACTGGCCGTTGAGGTTGAGCCAGTCCTCGCGGACCTGCTGCGGCCGCGGGTACTCGGGCAGCGGGTTGTTCTTGTCGAGCTTGTCGCCCCACTTGGTGGTCATCCGGTGCTTCGACGCGTTGGCCGCCGACCGGATGATCTGCGGCACGGTCTCGCCGCCCACGACGAGCCCGCCGGTGCCGTCGTAGAGGAACTTGACCCGCTGGCCCTTCTGGACCGGCTGGGACAGGGTGATCACGAGCTTGGACTTGTCGCGCTTGTCCACGGCGACCTTCGACACCGGGAACGGGGTCGTGTCGACCTCGACACCGAGGTGCTCGGCGACCTGGCCGAGGGCGGTGATCGGCTGCTCGAAGTCGGCGGTGACCTTCAGGCCCTCCTCGTCGACGGCGGGCTCGACCGGGAAGACCTGGAAGCCGTCCGGCGGCGTGAACGCCGACTCGGGCACGATCTCCTTCGCCAGGGTGGGCGTCGACCAGCGGAGGAACGCGTTGGCGCCGCCGACGTCCTGGAACAGCTCCAGCTTGAAGTCGTGCGCCTCACCGGCGACGAGCCGCACCGGCTGGCTGTGCTGCTCGACGTCCCAGTCGCCGACCCAGTGGTCGATGACCGGCTGCCCGTCCAGGAAGAACCGGAAGCCGTTGTCGCCGATCAGGTGGAACGTGTAGTCGCCGGTGGCCGGGGCGGTGAGCTTGCCGGTCCAGCGAGCGGTCGTGTGCTCGGCCTGGCCGGTGAGGGACTGGAACGTCCCCGCCAAGCCGGGGAGGTCGATGTTGGGATCGAGCATCACGCCCCCGAGCTGGGCGAAGTCGCGAGCTCCTGGCGCGGACATCCGGTAGTACTCGCCCTTCAGCCCGTGCACGACGGCAGCGGGTTCGGGGGCTCCGGCCGAGGCCACGCCTGTCGGCGTGACGACGGAGAGGACCAGCAGCAGCGCCAACGTGAGCGCCCTCACGGGTGGTCTGGACATCGAGCATCCCTTCCGGCGGGGTAGGGCGTGAGTGACCTCACACAAAAAACTGCTCGATTACTAACATGTTTCAACAGAGAACAACAGCACCGCACAGAAATTTGTCTGATCGGACGAACCGGACACGGCCTGGGTAATCCCGCACAGTGGAACGCGTGGCAGCCGCCGGACGGAGGGGCTACGGTCACGGGGCGTGATCAAGTGCGGCGGAGTGGCCGAGTGGTTGAGGCACAGGCCTGCAAAGCCTGATACACGGGTTCAATTCCCGTCTCCGCCTCGTGCACGACCGGCGTGGCAGGCCTTCAGCGGCCTGCCAC
>NZ_JANYMP010000007.1:25560-106357 GCF_025061645.1 Umezawaea endophytica
TGGCAGGCCTTCAGCGGCCCCCCACGCCGGTCGTCCTAGCAGGTCAGAAGCTCAGGTCACCCGGAAGGCGAGCGGTGCCGAACAGGTCGCCGGACGCCAGGTCGGCCCCGGCGGAGTGCCACGACGCGGCCTGCTCCTCGGTGTCCACCCCGCTGACGAGGATCGTCGCGCCCGACCCGTGCACCATCGCCGCCAGTTCGGTCGCGAACGGCGACGGGGCCAGCCGCACGGACCTCACCGGCAGCTCGTCCAGCAGCACGAGGTCGGCCGCGCCGCCACCGAAGCCGTCGAGCATCGTGGCCACGCCCATGTCGGCGAGCACGCCGAAGTTCTCGGCCGCCTCGGGCACCCGCAGCGCCTGCACCGACATGCCGATGGTCAGTTGCCCCGGCCGCAGCCCGGTCTCCTTGAGCACCCGGACCACGCGGTTGGTCAGGTCCGCGTCGGCGGCCTGGTGAGCCGTGAGGCCGACGATCAGCGGCACGTTCTTCCACCACACCGCCTGACCGCTCGACACCCGCAGCAGCCACTCGCCGAGGGGCAGGATCAGCCCGGTCTGCTCGGCGAGGGCCGCGCACCGGTCGTGGTCCAGCGGGCCGAGGTCGGGGTGGTCCCAGCGAAGCAGCGCCTCGACGCCCGCGGTCGCGCCGTCGGCGAGCCGCGCCACGGGCCGGTAGACCGCGACGACCTCGCCCTGCTCCCACGCGCCGGGCATCGACACGGCGAGCGCCTGCGCCTCGCGGTCGTGCGCGTCCTGGTCCGGGTGGTACAGCTCCCACTGGCCGCGCCTGGTCTTCGCGCGGCGCAGCGCCAAGTCGGCCGCGCGCAGCAGTTCGGTGGGGTCGAGGTCCGGCGACGGGCGGTGCACCACGCCGACGCTGACCGACACCGCCAGCCCGTGGCCGTCCACGAACGTCGGCTCGGCGAGTTCCGCGTTGATGTCCGCCACGATGGTCGCGACGTCCGGTGTCGTGGCCGAGTTCTCCAGCAGGACGCCGAACTCGTCGCCGTCGAAGCGGGCGATCATGGCCTTCTCCCGCGACAGCACCACCTTCAGGCACTGGGCGACGTGGACCAGCAGCCGGTCGCCCGCCTGCCTGCCGAGGCTGTTGCACACCATGCCGAACGCGTCCAGGTCGAGGTGCAGCAGCGTGACGCCGTGCTCCGGGTCGGCCCGCCGCAGCGCGGCCTCCAGGTTGCTGCCGAAGTACTGCCGGTTCGGCAGCCCGGTCAGCACGTCGTGCAGGACCTGTCGTTTCAGCTCGCCCTGGAGCAGCATCAGCTCGGTGCCGTCCTCCACCACGATGACGAGGTGGCTCGGCTCGTCGTCGGTGCCGCGCAGCAGCGACGTGGTCAGCGAGATCCGCGCGGTCTCCCCGTTCTTGCGGAGCAGGCGCTGCGACTGGCGGATCCTGGTCTCGGTGCCGTCGAGGAGCTGCCGCATCGCGTCGCGCAGCACGTCCGCCGAGTCCGGGTGCACGAGGTCGAACAGCGTGGTGCCGGTCAGCTCGGCCGGGAGGTAGCCGAGGATGTCGCCGATCGCGGCGTTCGCGCGCACGAGCTGGCCGTCCAGGCTGATGATCATGATGCCGCTGGACGAGGACGTGGCCACCTCGTCGAAGCGGGCCTCGCTCTCGCGCAGGTTGGACTTCGCGTCCCGCACGGCTTTGAACAGCGAGAGCTGCATGCTCTCCTGCTGCTCGATGACCGCGCGCTGGTTCGAGGCGAGGAAGCCGACCGCCAGCGCGCCGAGGCCCAGGACGATGCGCTCCGCCGTCGACTCGACCGGCTGGAACTCCGGCAGCGCCAGCAGGCCCTTGCCGAGCACCTCCAGCGTGCAGCGCAGCCCCGGTTCGCCGATGTAACCCAAGGCGCACAAGCGGTCGCCCACCCGTTCGAGCACCTTGGGGTCGTACTGCCCGGCCCCGATGCCGTCGCACACGGCGTCCAGTTGTTCGCCCAGTTCGCGGTCGAGCTCCTCGGCGGTCAGCGGGACGACGACGACACCGCTGAGGAGGTAGGTCCACTTGCGGGCGAGGGCTCGCCGCCTGCGCTCCGCGTCGGGCTGTGGAGAGGGGGTGTCCGGACTGTGGCCTGGGTTGGGCATGTTCGCTGGCCTACTCGGATATCGGGGTGCGCGGGAGTTTACCCACTGGCGGACTTCCCACGTTCGGCCGACAGCGTGAAGCAGAACCACACGATCGTGAGATCACCGCCGGTCAAGTGACTCTGCGCTATTTCTAGGACTTCACCCCGACGGCCGCGTACACCAGCATGTTCATGTCGGGGGAATCCGAGATGTCCGCGGGCCCTTCCGGCCGCCACTCGCCGCAGCCGACCAGACCGGGTTCCACGAGGTCGAAACCCTTGAGCAGAGCGCCGATCTCGGCGTGTGTGCGCAGGTTCATCTGGTCCTGGCTCCTGCTCCGCCTGATCACCTCGGTCGCGTCGGTCACCTCCCGGCCCTGGTGGTCGCCGGAGGCGTGGGTGACGGCCAGGTGGCTGCCGGGCGCGAGCGCGTCGCCGTAGCGGGCCAGCAGACCGGGCAGGTCCGACTCGTCGTCGACCCAGTGCAGCATCAGCAGCATCAGCAGGCCGACCGGTTCGTCGAAGTCCAGCAGGCGCCGCGCTTCCGGGCTGGCCAGGATGCTCTCCGGGTCGCGCATGTCCGCGTGCACGATGGCGGCGCGGTCGTTGCCCGCCAGCATCAACTCGCTGTGCGCCACCGCGATCGGGTCGCGGTCGACGTAGACGATCCGGCACTCCGGGTCCCGCGACTGCGCGACCTCGTGCACGTTGGACACGGTCGGGATGCCCGAGCCGATGTCGAGGAACTGGCGGATGCCCTGGTCCGCCATGAACCGCACCGCCCGCCCGAGGAACGCCCTGTTCACCCTGGCGGCCTGTCTCAGCCCCGGCATGATCTGCTCGATCTGGACGCCCACGGCGCGGTCGACGGCGAAGTTGTGACCGCCCCCGAGGATGTAGTCGTAGGTCCTCGCCATGCTCGGAACGGAAATGTCGACGTCCTGGGGGACCCAGTCCCGCTGCTGCGCCACGGTCGCACCTCATTCGGCTGGTGGAGCGCACGATCCTAGCTCCACCCCATCCGAAAGGGTTATGGCAACCGTGTGATCGGATGCCACCCGATCGGGTGCTGTGCGTTTCCGCCGAATAGCCCCTATGGTTGGCGACTCCATTCGGCTTCCCTTCGAGGAGCGACGATGTCCGTCCCGGTGGCTCACGGCCGCTGGCCTTTCGTCGGACACACCCCGTCGATGCTCAGGCAGCGGTTCCGCTTCACCTCGTCGCTGCGCGCCGAGGGCGACATCGTGCGGATCTATCTCGGGCCGATGGAAACGTATTTCGTGACGAGTCCGGAACTGGCGCACGAAGTGCTGGTCACCAAGGGTGGCAGTTTTCGCAAAGGCGCGATGTTCGACAAGTTCGTCCCCTACCTGGGCAATGGGCTGCTCCTCTCGAACGGCCCGTTCCACCGCGGGCAGCGCAGGCTCGTCCTGCCCGCGTTCCACCGCGAGCGGATCACCCGCTACGCCGCGACGATGGTCCGCGCGGCGGCCGACCTGGCCGGCTCGTGGACGCCCGGCGAGGTGCGCGTGGTCGAGGAGGACATGCAGGGGCTGGCGGTCACCGTCGTCGGCGAGGCCCTGTTCTCCACCGAGATGGGGGCGCGGGCGATCGAGGAGGTCCGCCGGTCCATCTTCGTGGTGATCAAGCAGGGCATGGTCCGCGCCCTGTCGCCCGCCTTCGTGGAGAAGCTGCCCGTTCCGGGGAACCGCGAGTTCGACCGGTCCGTCGCCCGCATGCGCGCCATCGTGCTCGACGTGGTCGCGAGCTGGCGGAACGACGGCCGCGACCACGGCGACGTGCTGTCGATGCTGCTGCTCGCCCAGGACGACGCGGGCTCGGGGATGACCGACCAGCAGACCTACGACGAGGTGCTGACGCTGCTCACCGCCGGGATCGAGACGACGGCGCTGGCGCTGGCGTGGATCTTCCACGAGGTCGCGCGCCACCCGGAGGTGGAGCGGCGGCTGGTCGCCGAGCTGGACGAGGTGCTGGGTGGCCGCCCGGTCTCCGCGGAGGACGTGCCGAGGCTCGTCTACACGCACCGGGTGGTGAACGAGGTCCTCCGGATGTATCCGATCTGGTTCATCATGCGCCGGGCCACCGCGGACGTCGACCTCGGTGGTGAGCGAATTCCCGAGGGCGCCGAAGTGATCGTGAGCCCGCACGCCCTCCACTTCGATCCGAATTCGTTCCCCGATCCCGATCGATTCGATCCGGACCGGTGGTCGCCCGATCGAGCCGATGACGTGCCGAAAGGCGCTTTTATTCCATTCGGCGCGGGCACGCGCCAGTGCGTCGGCAACGTCTTCGCGCAAACCGAGATCGTCATCACCGCGGCCACGGTGCTCGCGAAATGGCGATTGGTCCCCGTTCCGGAACGACCGGTTCGGGTGAAGTTCACCTCCGCCGCCTATCCCGTCGGGCTGGCGATGAAAGCAGTTCCCCGTCACTAGTTGGAGGTAGTTCTCCGTGCGTTCGCTGTTATTCCGCCGGCTGTGCGCCACCGCGCTGCTCGCCGCCGGAACCGGTCTCGTCGCACCCGCCGCACCGGCGTCCTCGGCCACCACCACCTGCGAGGAGGTGCGCGTTCCGGTCACGGTCGCGGGAACGGCGCAGACCATGTACGGCAAGCTGTGCGCCCCGCAGGGCGCGACGGCGGTGCAGGTGCTGATCCCCGGCGGGACCTACAACGGGTCCTACTGGGACATCGCGTACACGCCGGAGACCCGCTCGTACCGGCAGAGCATGAACAACGCGGGCTACGCCACCCTGGCCGTCGACCGGCTGGGCACCGGCAGGAGCTCCAAGCCGCTCAGCGCGCTGGTCACGGCGAGCGCGCAGGCTTCCGCCGTGCACCAGGTGATCCAGACCCTGCGACCGCGGTTCGCCAAGGTGTTCGTCGGCGGTCACTCGATCGGCTCGGCGATGGCGATGATCGAGGCGGGCACGTACCAGGACGTCGACGGCGTGATCGTCACCGGCATGACGCACCGGATGAACCTGATCACCGTGCTCCCCGTGCTGGCCAACATGATCCCGGCGCCGCTGGACCTCAAGTTCCTCGGCTCGACGCTTGACCTGGGCTACCTGACGACCGCTCCCGGCACGCGCTACCGGGCGTTCCACAACCCCGGCCAGAACGTCGCGGGCGCGATGGCCTACGACGAGTCCACAAAGGACGTCTTCGCCGCCACCGAGGCCGTCGACACGATCCTGCTGACCAACGTGGTGATCCCGTTCACCCAGCGGATCACCGTGCCCGTGCTGCTCGTGGTCGGCGACGGCGACACGCACTTCTGCGGCCAACCGCTGGGCAGCGACTGCTCGTCGGCCGCCGCGCTGCGCGCGTCCGAAGCGCCGTTCTTCTCCACCTCGGCGCGGTTGGAGACCTATGTGCTGCCCGGCTACGGGCACTCCATCAACTACGCGCCCAACGCCCCGACCTACCACCAGGTCGTCAAGGACTGGGCCCGGACCGTCGGCTGACCCGACCGGGGTGGCCCGCCGTCATGCGCGCCACCCCGGTCAGCCGCCGACGTCAGGACCGCTCGTGGGGCAGCTTCTCGCCCGCTTCCACGGCGAACGCGAGCCGGTTGCCCTCGGGCGGCAGCGGGCAGGTGGCGAAGTCCGTGAACGCGCACGGCAGGTTGACCGCCCGGTTGAAGTCGAGCACGACCCCGCCGTCGGCGTCCGGTTCCCCCACGCCGAGCGACCGGTTCGCCGCGTAGGTGGTGACGCCGCTGGTGGCGTCGGTGAACAGGATGCTCAGCCCGCTCCCCTTGCCGTTGAACGCCGTCAGCGCGTGCTCGACGCCGTCGTGGGTGAACCGCACGACACCGGGGGCGGTGTACACGTGGCTCAGCCCCGCGACGACCGCGCCGACCGTGGTGGGCCGGGGCTCGTCGAACGGCTCGAACCGGCCCCGCAGCACCCACTCGTCGTTCGGCTCGTACGCGGGCACGCCGTGGAAGTCCCGCAGCACCGGCGCCTTCGGGTCGTGCACCCGGATCAGGTAGCCCGACCGGTTCGCCACCTCGATCTCCACGTCACCGGCCGACACGCGCGTCCCCGCGCCGCTGTTGACCAGCTCGAAGCGGCGCAGGCCGACGACGGGCTCGCCCTCGTGGACCAGCTCGGCCCCCTCGGGGTCGAGGTAGGCGGCCTCCGCGTCCTGCCACCACAGGCCGGGCAGGTCCCCGTAGCGCCGCGGGGTGTCGTCCAGCCAGTCCAGCGACACCAGCGCCAGCCAGCCGTGCGGGTCGGCCAGCGCCCGCTCCCGCTCGGTCTTCCACTCCTGCCACTCGTCCACGAACTGCCGCGCGCTCATCGCCGTCCCCTCGTCCGTCACCGCACACCTTCCAAACACTCGAACGACCGCGGGCCGCGACTATTCCTCGTTCCACCCAGTGGACTCCTCGGCAGCGCACTTGCCAAGTCCACAGTGGATCATCGAGCACAGGTTTCACTTCGTGGGACAGTTGATCTTACTCTGCACCGGCCGCGCGGTGGCCGCTAGGTTCGCCGCTGCACGGGCCCACCTGCATGGGGAGAAACCGATGGCGCAGCAGAACTCCGGGGACGAGACCGCGTCTCCCCCACCCTCCCGAAGGCTCGACGAGGACTGGCTGGCGGTGGTGGTCGGCCTGGCTCTGGTCGCGCTCGCCCTGCTCGGCGTCATCCCGACCGGGCTGGTGCCGTGATGACGGCCTCGACGGGCACCACCCGCCGGTCCCCGCTGCTGTGGGCCCTGCTCGGCGTCGTCGCGGTCCTCGCGCTGTCGGCCGTCGTCCGCTGGCTGTCGAAGGCCGTGCCCGCGTGGACCAAGGGCACCGGGCTGGAGGGCGTCGGCGCCGCGATCGAGTACCCGGTCTACGCGATCCTGCTGGGCCTGCTGGGCAACGCGGTCCTGGGCGCGACCGGGCTGCGCGACCGGCTCTCCGGCGGTTTCCGCACCGAGTTCTTCATCAAGACCGGCCTGGTGCTGCTCGGCGCGTCGATCAACCTGTCCGTCATCGCCCAGGCTGCGGGCCCGGCGCTGGTCCAGTCGGTGCTGCTGATCTCCATCGTGTTCGGCTTCGCCTGGTGGCTCGGCGGTCGCGCCGGCCTCGACGACAAGCTGCGGGCGCTGCTCGCGTCGGCGGTGGCCATCTGCGGTGTCAGCGCGGCCATCGCCGCGGCCGGTGCGGTGCAGGCGAAGAAGGAGCAGCTCGCCTACAGCGCGAGCCTGGTCATCGTGTTCGCGCTGCCGTCCATCTTCCTGGTGCCGTGGCTGGCCGAGCTGATCGGCCTGCCCGCCGCGGTCGCGGGCGCGTGGATCGGCGGCAACATCGACACCACCGCGGCGGTGACGGCCGCCGGGGCGCTGGCGGGCGAGCAACAGCTCCAGATCGCGACCATCGTGAAGGTCACGCAGAACGCGCTGCTCGGCGTCGTCGCGGTCGCCCTCACGGCGTACTTCGCCCTGCGCGTCGACCGCGCCGCCGCGACCACCGAGCCGGTCGCGCGCCAGTTGTGGCGGCGCTTCCCCAAGTTCGTCCTGGGTTTCCTCGCCACGTCGGTCATCGCGACGGTGTACCTGGCCGCCGTCCCCGCCGCGGAGGGCAAGGCCGCCATCGGCGTCGTGAACGACCTGCGGACGTGGTTCCTCATCCTCGCGTTCGTCTCGATCGGACTGGAGTTCCGCGTGTCCACGCTGCGGCAGGCCGGGTGGCGCCCGGTCGGCGTCTTCGCCGCGGCGACCGTGGTGAACCTGCTGGCAGCACTGGGTTTGGCGGCCCTGCTGTTCTGGAACTTCAGCGCCTGAACCATCCCACCGATGCCCGGCGACCTCCCGAGGTCGCCGGGCATCGGTGTTTCAAGGGTGATCCACACGGGTATGCCCACTCGGCCTGGGAGACAAGGAGTGAACCGTGCACCTCGCGACGTACGTGGGCCTGCTCGACCACGCCGAGCGCTCGCTCGCCGACGCCTTCCGACTGGTCGCGACGAACGACGCGGTCGACCCGGACGTCGCTCGCGCCTGCGAGAGCCTGGCCGCCGCGAGCGACCGGCACGTCGACCGGCTCGCCCCCGTCGTGCGGCGCTACGGCGAGCGCGATGGCGTCGAACCGAAGGCCATGGGCCTCAAGACCACCCGCCCCGGCGGGCCAGGCCTGCTGCGCGACCTGCTGGACGTCTACGCGCTCGCGTCGTTCGTCGACCTGACGTGGACGATCGTGGCCCACGTGGCGCGCGGTCTGCGCGACAGCGCGCTGCTGGACGTGGCGGAGTCGTGCGAGCAGGAGACGGACCGGCAGCTCGTGTGGCTGCGCGCGCGGGTGAAGCACTCCGCGCCGCGCGTGCTCATCCCGGCGCCGTGACGCGTCACGCGGTCGTCCAAGCGGTCAAGTGCGCGCTCGTGGCGGTGCTCGCCTGGCTGCTCGCGGACCGGGTACTCGGTCTGCCCCAACCGTTCCTCGCGCCGTACGCGGCCGTGCTGATGATCGAGTCGACCGTCTACCGGTCGGTCAAGGGCTCGGTCCAGCAGGTGGCGGCCACGGCGTCCGCCGTGCTGCTGGCGTTCGTGGTATCCCGGATCGTCCCGGACACCGCAGCGGCGCTGGGCGTGGCGGTGCTCACGGGCGTGCTGCTCGGCCGGTGGTCCGTCTTCGGCGAAGGGGGCCGGTGGATCGGCGTCACGGCGGTGCTGGTCCTCACCACGAGCGGCGCCACCGACGGCGTGCTGCTGGTGGACCGGCTGCTGGAGACCGCACTCGGCGTCGCGCTCGGGACGGTCGTCAACGCGCTCGTGCTGCCCCCGACGTACTCGCGGTGGGCCGGGTCGGCGACCTCCGACCTCGTCCGCGAGCTGCGCGGGGTGCTGACCGGGTTGGCGAGGGCCCTGCGCGACACGGAGACGCCGCGCGACCCGCAGGCCTGGGTGCGGCGGGTGCGGCGGTCCGAACACCTCGTGCGGCGGGCGGAGGAGGCGGTCGGCTGGAGCGACGAGGCCGACCACCTGAACGTGCGCCGCGCGCGCCGCGACCGCAACTCCCACGACACCGCCGAAGCGGGCCTGCGCGAGGCCTGGCCGCGGCTGGTGCAGATCACTGAGGCGGTGCGCTCCGGCGCCGACTCCGGCCCGGTCGACCGCTACCCCGGCCGCGAGTCGCGCGCGGAGTACGCCGACCTGCTCGACGCGCTCGCGGACGTCGTCGGCGAGGTCGAGGTCCGGGGCGAGGAGTTCGAGCACGCGGTCACCCGCACCAGGGACCAGCTCAAGGCGCTGGACGAGCGCGTGACCACGGACCCCGACCAGTCACCGGGCTCGGCGCGCGGCCTGGGCGTGATGCTGCTGCCCGCACGGGCGGCGCTCGACGCGCTGACGCGGAGCTAGCGCGCCCGACCCCGACGACGGAGCCGCACGACGAAGGCCGGTGGACACCTCGCTGGTCCGCCGGCGGTTCGGCCTCGACTCGCGCGTGACGACGACCGGGGCCCGCTCAGCCGACCACCGGCGGATCAGCGACGACTCGCACGTGCCGTAAACCGCGCACGAGATCCGCCGCACCGGCCACGGCTCGCACGTGCCGTGGACCTCAGCCCCGCAGCACCTACCACCAGCGGACCAGCCACGACTCGCGCGTGGCCTGATCCGCCGAGCCGCTACCCGGCCGAGTGACCGCAAACCACCTCGGCCCAGATCGTCTTCCCCCACGACCGCACGGCACTCCCCCACCGCTGCGCCAACTGGTCCACCATGACCAGACCACGGCCGCGGTTCGCGCCGAAGCGGGACAACCCGAGCACCGGCAGGTGCGACGGATCCGCGTCGGCGACCTCCATACGCACCAGTTTCCGCTGGTCAGGAACCCACAGCCGGGCGAACAGCGGTTGGACGCCGTGGTCGTAGGCGTTGCTGACCAGCTCGGTGGCGAGCAGTTCGACGTCCTCGACGCAGTCCGGGTCCTCGGCCGCCAGCATCACCCGGATCCGCGCGCGCAGATCGGCCAGCGGCGGTACCGCGTGGCGTTGGAGATCCACGTCGATCCGCGCCGGGTGCGCCCTAGAGCCCGTCATCGCACTTCGACCTCACGCCCGTCGTCCCCCAGTGATCCCCCGCCGGTCCGCTGACGGCCGGCTCGTCGTGCTCATCGGACGGGTGAACAGCCGTCCCAGTTCCACGGCGCGACGCACACCAAAAGACCGGGGTTCCCGTTCCCGGACCGGCCAAACCCCTGGAACCGCGAGTTCCGGACGGGTTGCTGTTGGGCCGTTCGGGGTATTCGGCCTGGGTGTCCAAAGCCCAACCCCAGGAGTGCACCATGCGCCTTCCCACGCCACGAGGTCCGGTGAGCGAAGCCCTCGCGGACGGACTGCGCGGGTCCACCCCCCTGTCGATCGCGGTTCCCGACGTCCCGGTGGATCGAGTCCTGCACGACGACGACCTCCAGCTCTCGCTGTGGATCTGCTACGAGATGCACTACCGGGGCTTCGACGGCGTCGCCGACTCCTGGGAGTGGGACCCGTCGCTGATCGCGCTCCGCCGGGAGCTGGAAGCGCCGTGGCTGCGCGCCCTGCGACGGCTCGCCCCGCCGCGGGTCGTGGAGCCGGACGCGGTGCCCGCCGCGCTGGCCGAACTCGTCGCGGCCGACGACGGTCCTCCGCTCGCGGGTTTCCTCCAGCGGGAGGCCACGGTCGAGCAGTTCCGGGAGTTCGTGGCGCAGCGCTCGGTCTACCACCTGAAGGAGGCCGACCCCCATTCGTGGGCGATCCCCCGGATGACGGGCCCGACCAAGGCGGCGCTGGTGGAGATCCAGGCGGACGAGTACGGCGGCGGGCGGGTGGAGCGGATGCACTCCGAGCTGTTCCGCGCCGTCATGCGCGCGCTCGACCTGGACGACGCCTACGGCCGGTACGTGGACGACGCGGCCGCGGTGACGCTGGCCGTGACCAACACGATCTCGCTGTTCGGCCTGCGCCGGGAACTGGGCGGCGCGCTCGTCGGCCACCTGGCGGCGTTCGAGATGACCTCCTCGCTGCCGAACCGCCGCTACGGCAACGGACTGCGCCGCCTGGGCGGGGACGCGACGGCGACCAGGTTCTACGACGAGCACGTGGAGGCCGACGCGGTGCACGAGCAGATCGCCGCGCACGACCTGTGCGGCGGTTACGCGCGACAGCACCCGGAGGCGGCGTCGGAGATCCTATTCGGGGCCGCGGCGTGCCTCGCGGTCGAGGCCGAGTTCGGCCGCCACCTGCTGGACCGGTGGGCCGGGAATCCCTTGTCCCGCACGGCCTGAGATCGGGTTGTGTGGGATCGAGCGGGAGCGGGTAACCCGTTCTTGTGGGCAGATCAACGGAAAGCCGCGCGACCATCACGTCCTATGAGGACGGACCGCTGCTCGTGCGCGGTGATTTCGAGCTGCGCACGCAGTCGGGCGAGGTGATCGACGGAGGACGTGGCACCGTGGCGCTGTGCCGCTGTGGACTCTCCGCGATCAAGCCGCTGTGCGACGGAACCCACAAGGCGGGCAAGTTCCACGCTTCCGGTGGAGATCGCGAACGGTGATCCCCGGCACGTGTGAACCCGGCGAGGTCGGGTATGCCCCACCCAAGTACCACAACGGACAAACAGGAGGAAGCGTGACGACGATCGAGAAGTCGGTAGACGTGGAAGTCCCCGTCACGACCGCCTACAACCAGTGGACGCAGTTCGAGTCCCTCCCGGCGTTCATGGAGGGCGTCGAGAAGATCAACCAGCTCAGCGCCACCCGCACCCACTGGGTCACGAAGATCGGCGGTGTCAGCCGCGAGTTCGACGCCGAGATCACCGAGCAGCACCCGGACGAGCGGATCGCCTGGCACACCGTGGGTGACACGGAAGAGGGCACGTCGCACGGCGGTGTGGTGACCTTCCACCGCATCAGCGACACCACCACCAGGGTCAACCTCCAGATGGAGTACCAGCCGGAGTCCTTCGTCGAGAAGGCCGGAGCCGCGCTCGGCGTGGTGGGCAGCCGGGTGAAGGGCGACCTGGACCGCTTCAAGGACTTCATCGAGCAGCAGGGCACCGAGACGGGTGCCTGGCGCGGTGACGTCGACGCGGCGCCGCAGCACCGCACCGGCCATCCCGAGGACGGTCGCGGTGAGCCGCCGCTGGCGAGCGGTTCGCCGATCCTCTAGCGATACCAGGCTTCGAGGGCCCGGTGCGGACTCCGCACCGGGCCCTCGCGCGTCCGCCCACCGTGCGGCACGGCCGTTCGGGCAACACAATGACGATCACCACCGACAACACTGGAGGCGCACATGCCGGAACCCGTCCTGCAAATCGTCATCGGCAGCACCAGGCCGGGCAGGGCAGGTGGCCCCGTCGCCGCGTGGTTCGCCGGGGAGGCGAGGGCGCACGGCGGGTTCACCGTCGAGGTGGTCGACCTCGCCGAGGTGGCGCTGCCGATGTTCGACGAGCCGAACCACCCGATGACCGGCAAGTACGTGCACGACCACACGGAGGCGTGGAGCGAGGTCGTCCGCCGCGCCTCCGCCTACGTGTTCGTCACGCCGGAGTACAACAACGGCTACCCCGCGCCGCTGAAGAACGCGATCGACTACCTCAACGCCGAGTGGCGGGACAAGCCCGTCGGCTTCGTGTCCTACGGCGGCGTGTCGGCGGGCACGCGGGCCGTGGCGCAGCTCAAGCAGGTCGTGACCACGCTCCGGATGGTGCCGGTCCAGGACGCGGTGAACATCCCGTTCATCCAGCAGTTCGTCGCCGACGGCGTCCTGACGCCCAATGACGTGATGACCTCGGCGTCGAAGGTGATGCTCGACGAGCTGGTGAAGCTGAGCACCGCCCTGTCCGCCATTCGAGACTGACTGGCGAGGACTCACTACTTTCGTCAGTTCTCCCGAACACCGGCCGTCGAAACAATGCGGGTTGTCCGCGCACCTGTTCCGACGGGAGACCCGACGTGGCACGACCTTCCCCGACCCGCCGCGGCTTGACCGCGCTGGTGGTGGCCGCCACCGCCAGCGCCCTGATGCCCTTCGCAGGCACGGCCTCGGCCGCGGACAACCCGTGGACCAAGGTCGACGGCGCCGCGGCCCGGTCGGCCGCGCAGGCCGACGTCCGCACCGACCGGTTCACCGGGTACACCCTCGACCGGGCCGCGCTGGCGGCGGACCTCGACGGGTCGGCGGAGCTGGAGGTCGTGCTGCCGACGCCCGCGGGCACGTTCGAGCGCTTCGCGCTGGCCGACGCGCCGGTGATGGAGCCCGAACTGGCGGCGAGGCACCCGGAGATCAGGACGTACGCCGGCCGGGGCTTGGACGACCCGACCGCGTCGGTCCGCGCGGACCTGACGCCGCTGGGCTTCCACGCCTCGGTGCGGTCGCCGCGGGGCCAGTGGTTCGTCGACCCGTACTCCCACCGCGACCAAGGGCTCTACGCGAGCTTCTACGGCCACGACCTCAACCCGGTCGGGCCGCTGCGGGAGACCGACGTCGACCGCGTGGCGCGGGCGGTCCACCCCGTCGGCACCTCACCGGTCGTGCGCCTGCGCACCTACCGGCTGGCGCTCGTCACCGACCCGTCCTACGCCCGCTACTTCGGCGCGGAGAACGTGACCGCCGCCAAGGTGACGCTGGTCAACCGCGTCGCGCAGGTCTACGAGGACGAGACCGCGATCCGACTGCTGCTCGTCAAGGACAGTGACAAGACGAACCTCGACACCGAAGCGCTGGCCACCGGCCCGAACGGTCCGTGCGGCGCCGCGCCTTGCTACACGCCCAAGGAGCTGTCGACCTGCGGGATCGAGACGCTCGGCCGCAACGCGACCGTGCTCGGCCAGTTGATCGGCGCCGCGAACTACGACATCGGGCACATCGCGCTGGGCGTCAACGGCGGCGGCGTCGCGGGGCAGGGCGTCGGCGGCGCCGAGAAGGCCGTGGGGTGCACCGGGCTGCCCACGCCCGTCGGCGACTTCTTCGCGGTCGACTACGTGGCGCACGAGATGGGCCACCAGTTCTCCGCGAACCACACGTTCGACGGCGACCAGTGGAGCTGCGGCGGCGGCAACCGCAGCGCGGGCACGTCCTACGAGCCGGGCAGCGGGTCGTCGATCATGGCGTACGCGGGCATCTGCCGCCAGGACAACCTCCAGCGCCACAGCGACCCGTACTGGTCGCACGGCAGCCACACCGAGATCACCTCGTACGTGTCGGCGGCCCTGCCGCGCGACACCGAGGTGCAGAACGTCGCGCTGCGCGACTTCGACGGCGCCGACTCGTTCTCGGTGACCTACCGGGGCCGGACGTCCACCCCGATCGCGCACGGCGCAGGCTACACCCCGGAGGCGATCAAGGCCGCCGTCGAGGCGATCCTGCCCAGGGGCGCGGAGGTCTCCGTCGCGGGCTTCGGCGACAACGACTACCGCCCGACCCCGTTCGACGACACCGGCTTCCAGGTCACGTTCGGCGGCACCCTCGCGGGCCTGGACGTGCCCGCGCTCGGCGTCGTGGCGACCGGCGCGACCGGCTTCGTCGGCGAGACGACCCAGGGCGGGCCGCAGGACAACGGCGGCCACCGCGTCCAGTCCACCCGCAACCACCCGCCCGTCGTGGTCACGGCGAAGAAGCACACGATCCCGGCGCGCACGCCGTTCGCGCTGACCGGCAGGGCTATCGACCCCGACGGCGACCCCGTGACCTACCTGTGGGAGCAGAACGACCTCGGTGACGACAACGGCACGTCGTTGGTGGACAACACCAAGACCGCCGGTCCGCTGTTCCGCGTGTTCGGCACCACCGCCGTCGTCACCGACGCGGACGCGCTGAAGTACTACTCCCCCGGCGAGAACACGGTGACCACCGACCCGAGGCGCGTCTTCCCCGACCTGGCGCAGATCGCGGCGGGCCACACCAACGCGGCCACGGGCGCGTGCCCGGCCGCACCCCCGCCGCCCACGACCGGCAGCGGGACGAACCTGACGCCCGACCTGGTCGACTGCTACTCGGAGTTCCTGCCCACGAGCGACTGGGTCGGCGTCGACGGCTCCCGCACCCTGCACTTCAAGCTCACCGCCCGCGACGGCGCGCAGGGCGGGGGCGGGATCGGCAGCGCCGACACGGCACTGGTCGTCGCACCGGGCACCGGCCCGTTCCTGGTGACCTCGCAGGGTTCGGCGACCGCCTACCGGGGCGGGTCGAGGCAGGCGGTCACCTGGGACGTGGCGGGCACCGGCGCGGCGCCGATCGGGACGAAGGCCGTGCGGATCACGTTCTCCACCGACGGCGGCCTGACGTTCCCGCACGTGCTGGCGAGCCGGACCCGCAACGACGGGTCGGAGACCGTGACCCTGCCCAGGATCTCGACGACCAAGGGCCGGATCAGGGTCGAGGCCGTGGGCAACGTCTTCTTCGACCTGAACGACGCGGACATCACCGTGACCGGCTGAGCACCCCGGCGGTCCTCCTCGGAGCGGCGGCGGCCGGCGGGAATCCGGTGGATCATGGCTTTCCGGCCAGTTCCACCGGGTGAGCGCCGTCGTTAGCGTCGAGTCACCGAAACGAGGAGGACCGGCTCGATGGTGCACGCGCAAGTCGTTCTGTTCGACGGGTTTGACCCGTTGGACGTCATCGCCCCGTACGAGGTGCTGGAGGCCGCGGGCACGGCCACCGAAGGGTTGCTGACGGTCGAACTGGTGTCGGCCGAAGGCCCGCGCGAGGTGCCGAGCGGGCTCGCGTCGGTGTCGCTGCGGGCGACCGCGGCGCTGGACCCAGCCCGTGCGGACCTGGTCGTCGTGCCGGGCGCGCTGGGACGGCTCCCCGACGATGACGAGCCAACCGACGACAGCATCCCGGTGATCCTGGCCCGCACGCTCGAAACCGCGCTGCCCACCCTGCTCGGGGAGGCGCTCGACCGGCCGGGGCTGACGGTGGCCACGGTGTGCGGCGGTTCGCTGGTCCTGGCGATGGCGGGGCTGATCGAGGGTCGTCCGGCGACGACCCACCACCTCGGCCTCGACCTGCTCGGCGCCACCGGCGCGGTGGCCGTCGACGCCCGCGTCGTCGACGACGGCGACCTGGTGACCGGCTCGTCGGTCACGTCGGGCCTGGACCTGGCACTGCACTTGGTGGAACGCGAACTGGGTCCCCGCGTGGCCCACGCCGTGGAGAAGCTCATCGCGCACGAGCGCCGCGGCGTGGTGTGGCGCCCCACCGGCGTCGAACCGACGGTGGGGGTCTGACCATGTCGGTGGAAGGCACCTGGGACCTCGTGGTCGACACGCCGCTCGGCAAGCAGCGGGCGGTGCTCGAACTGTCCACTCGGGACGGTGAGTTGCGCGGCACCGCCCGCGACCTCAAGCACGGCGAGGAGGTCGAACTGGTCGACCTCGTGGTCGACGGCGACCGCCTGACCTGGACGCAGAGCATCACCAAGCCCATGCGGCTGAACCTCGCGTTCGACGTCACGGTGGGCGGCGACGAGATGACCGGCCACTCGAAGGCGGGCAGGCTCCCCCGGTCCAAGGTCAGCGGGCACCGCGCCGCCCCGGAAGGCGGCCGACCTTGACGCTGCCGACCACCCCGTGGGCCACGGAGGCCCTCGCGCTCCTGCGGGCCTCGGTCTCGGAACCCGTCGCCAACCACAGCGTGCGGGCGTTCCTGTTCGCGGACCTGCTGGCCGGGCACTGGGACGTGCGCGGGCGGTACGACCCGGAGGCGCTGTTCTACGCCACCGTCCTCCACGACATCGGGCTCAGCCGCCGGGGCGCCGAGCGGCCGGACCGGTTCGAGGTCGCGGGCGCGGACATCGCCGCGGAGTTCCTCCAGGACAACGGCGTCGCGCAGGAGACGGTCGACGACGTCTGGGAGGCCATCGCGCTGCACACGTCGGCGGGGATCAGCTCCCGGCGGGGGCTGGTGTGCCGACTGACGGCCGCGGGCACCGCGCTGGACTTCGGCGTGGACTCGGAGTTCGTCACCGACGAGGTGGCGGCGGGCATCCACGCCGAGTACCCGCGGCTCGGGACGGGGTCGACCCTGCACACCGAGATCCTGGGGCAGGCGAAGGAGAACCCGGCCAAGGCACCGCTGGCCTCGCTCGCGCACCTCTTCCTCGTGACCGAGTCGACGGACGACGAGATCCTCCCCGCCCGCTGGGGCGACTGACCAGTCACCCGTCCACCAGGCGCTCGGCCAGTGCCCACAGCCTGCCGCCGAGCGCCTGGTCGGCGAGCAGCGGCGAACCCTCGGCGGGCAGACCGCGGACGAAGTAGCGGCCGTCGACGTCCTCTTCGGACCCGACGAGGTCCACGAGTCGGCGCGCCCCCTGGGCCGGGGAGTCGAGCACGGGTGACGCGACGACCTTCAGCACGGCGCCGAGACCGCCCAGGTAGCGGCCGAAGTTCGAGGCCATGATGCCGGGGTGGAAGTCGGCCACGGTGGTTCCGGGGTGCCGTCGGCCGAGTTCGCGGAGCAGCACCCCGCCGACGAGCTTGGCGCGGGCGTAGACCTGGTGGGGTCCCAGACCGTTGGCGCTCAGGGCGATCCGGTCCAGGTGGTCCGGCGCGGGGAGGGTGGCACCCGTGTGGGAGCGCGACGAGGTCGCGACGACCCGGCCGCCGTCCAGGAGCGGGAGGAGCAGGCGGGTCAGCAGCCACGGGCCGAGGGCGTTCGCCTGGAGCACCGGCTCGATCCCGTCGGCGGTCAGGGCCTTGTCCCGTGGGATGCCGCCCGCGTTCGCGGCGAGGACGTCGACGCGCGGCACCGTGTCGAGCAGCCTGCTCGCGAGGTCGCGGACGTCGGCGAGCCGGGTGAAGTCCGCGGTGTGGCCGGTGACGCCGAGTTCCGCCGCCAGCGCGGCGGTCCGGTCGGGCGACCTGCCCACCAGGACGACCCGTGCGCCGAGGCGGTGCAGCGCGCGAGCGGCCTCGGCCCCGAGGCCGGAACTGGCGCCGGTGATGACGACGATCTTGCCGGTGAGGTCTTTCACTTCGCTCCGTGGAGGACGACGTGCCGCCGGACGACGGAGTCGTCGTCCACGGCGTCGAGCAGGAACCGCGCCACGTCGGCGCGGGCGATCCCGAGCGGGCTCGGGGTGGTGACGGCGGTGGCCGCCCGCCACCGGTCCGTGGGGTCGCCGTCGGTCAGCGCGCCGAAGTACGCGACCGTCCACAGCAGACCGGAGGTGGTCACGGCCTCCTCGGCCGCGTCGAAGTCGCGGTAGTCGCGCCGGATCAGCGTGGCGGCGACCGCGCGGACCAGCGGTGACGCTGCCCCACGACTGCGGCCGCTGCCCCAGGCCAGCGGGACGACCACGCGCGGCACGGCGGCGGCCACGAGGTTCTCCATCGCCGCGGCGACCACGGTGGGACCGCGTTTCCCCTTGAGCCACAACGGGTTTCCCAACGCGGACACGACGGCGTCGTGACCGGCGGCGGCCTCGCGGACGCGCTGCGGCTGCTCGGCGACCGAGCCGGTCGCGACCGCCAGCGCGGGGTGGTCCGGCAGTCCGGCGGTGTTCCGGACGAACGCGGTGACCCGGTGCCCGTCGGCGAGCGCACGGGCCACCACCTGCCGCCCGAGCCTGCCGTTCGCCCCGACGACGAAGATCCTCTTCACCCGGCCGACGCTAACCGCGGGTGACCCGTTCGGGTAGTGGCGCGATTGCCAGCCGACAACGGATTCTCGCCACCAGTGTTGATCTGGGCTCACCGTGGTGATGGCTGGCCAGGAGGTTTGGCGAGAACCCGTCGCTTCCCTATGGTTCAGCCATGCACACCATCGCCGTGCTGGCACTGGACAAGGTCGTGCCGTTCGACCTGACGACCCCGATCGAGGTGTTCACCCGCGCCGAACTGCCCGGCGGGCACCCCGCCTACCGGGTCCGGGTCTGCGCGAACACGCCGCTCGTCGACGCCGGGGCGTTCACCGTCAAGGCGCACTGGGGCCTGGACGCCCTGGTCGGCGCGGACACGATCATCCTGCCCGGCTGCTCCGACGTCACGGTGCCGATCCCGGACGACGTCGTCGCGGCGCTGAGGACCGCCGCGGCCAACGGCACGCGCATCGCGTCGATCTGCTCGGGCGCGTTCATCCTCGCCGCCACGGGCCTGCTCGACGGCCTGCGCGCCACGACGCACTGGCTCGCCGCGCCCGCGCTCGCCGAGCGGTACCCGCTGGTCGACGTCGACCCGGACGTCCTCTACGTCGACAACGGCCAGTTCCTCACCTCGGCGGGCGCGGCGGCCGGGCTCGACCTCTGCCTCCACCTCGTCCGCCGCGACCACGGCTCCGCGGTGGCCGCCCAGGCCGCGCGCCTGTCCGTCATGCCGCTGGAGCGCGAGGGCGGGCAGGCCCAGTTCATCGTCGGCGACCAGTTCCCCACGCCACGGGGCTCGCTCCTGGAGCCGGTGCTGCGCTGGATGGACGAGAGCTGCGACAAGGACCTCACGCTGGAGGACATCGCGGCGCACGCGAACATGAGCACCCGCACCCTCAACCGCCGCTTCCGCGAGCAGACCGGCACCACCCCCCTGCGCTGGCTGAACCGGGCCAGGATCCGGCGAGCGCAGCACCTGCTGGAGTCCACGACCCACTCG
Source organism: Umezawaea endophytica (assembly GCF_025061645.1). Taxonomy (GTDB): domain Bacteria; phylum Actinomycetota; class Actinomycetes; order Mycobacteriales; family Pseudonocardiaceae; genus Umezawaea; species Umezawaea endophytica. Next base: position 45,234 of record NZ_JANYMP010000007.1, read on the forward strand.
GTCGACCGGATCGCGGGCCAGGTCGGGTTCGGCTCCCCCACGGCGTTCCGCGACCAGTTCAAGCGCGTCGTCGGCACCAGCCCCAGCGCTTACCGGGGCGCGTTCCAGGCGTCCGGCACCTGAGCGGGAACTACGCCGGGCCCCACGGGGTGACGTCACCGAGCGGGACCAGGCACTCACCTGCTGGGATGGCGGCATGACCAGGCTGCCCCGCTCGACGCCCGCCGACCTCGACCCGGCCCAGCGCGAGCTGTACGACGCCATCACCGGTGGACCACGCGCGGCCGGGCCGCAGCCGGTCCCCCTGACCGACGACGCGGGCGCGTTGAACGGCCCGTTCAACGCCATGCTGGTCGCGCCGCCGGTGGGACAGGCGCTCCAGGGCCTCGGCGCGGCCATCCGCTACCGGACCACGCTGAGCGACCGCGTGCGCGAGATGGCGATCCTCGCCGTCGCGACCAGGTGGGACTCCGAGTTCGAGCGGTACGCCCACGAGCCCGTCGCGAAGCTGGCGGGCGTGACCGAGGACCAGCTCGACGCGCTGCGCCGGTCCACCGTGCCGGACCTCCCCGACGACGAGCGCCAGGCGCTGACCGTGGTGTTCGCCCTACTCCGCGACGGGGACGTGGACGACGCGACGTACGCCGAGGCCGTATCCGCCATCGGCGCCAGGGCGGTCTTCGAGCTGACCGCCCTGGTGGGCTACTACGCGACGCTCGCGCTCCAACTGCGGGTCTTCCGCGTCACCGCACCGGCCCCGTGAGATCGCGCCTCACGTGGTCCAGGAACTCGGCGAAGGTCTGGACGCCCCTGGTGTACGGGCCGTCCGGCAGCAGTCCGCCCGCCGCCATCCGCTTGCCCGCCTGTCCGGGCAGCCGGATCGGGACGAGCACCTTGCGCTCGCCGCGCGCCCGGACGTACCGCCGGGTCATGTCCGCCATCCACAGCTCCTCCGGCCCGGCGATCGGCTGGACGTACCCGCCCGCGGGCTTCAGCACGAGGTCGACCAGCGCCGCGGCGACCTCGGCCGCGGCGACGGGCCGGGAGAGCATCCTCGGCACCGGGACGAACGGGCCGACCGCGCCCTCGATCAGCGAGTCGGGGAACTCGTGGAACTGGGTGGCCCGCAGGATCGTCCACGGCAGCGGACCGCCGCTGACCAGCTTCTCCTGCTCGCGCTTGCCGAAGTAGTACCCGAGGTCGACCTCGTCGACACCGACGATGGACAGCACCACGACGTGGTCGATCCCGGCGTCGACACCCGCCGCGAGGAGGTTCCTCGCCACCGCGCCGAAGAAGTCGACCGAGACCGCCCTCCTCATCGTCGTCACGTTGCTCGCGTCGACCACGGCGGCGCACCCTGCCAGCGCCGCCGCCAGCCCCGCGCCGGTGGTCAGGTCGACCCCGCGCGAGCGCGAGAGGACGACGGGCTCGTGACCGGCCTCCGCGAGCCGGTCCACGACCATCGTGCCGATCAACCCGGTCCCGCCCGCGACAGCGACCCGCATGGCGAACTCCTTCCCTCGTGACGACGGCGTTCACGCCGCTCACAAGGGAGGACACCGCGGACCGCGCGGACGTGACAGCCCGCCGCTGAGCCGCCGGTCACATCACCGGGGCGTCCCGGCGCGCACCTCCTGGGCGGTGAGCGGCCGGATCACCAGGGAGTAGGAGTAGTCCTGGTCGGCGCGGACCTGGTAGCGGGCCCGGACCGGGTTGGGGGTGTCGCCGACGCCGGTGGCCGCGTGGTCGGCGTGCAGGGTGGTCCAGCCCGCGTTGCGCTTCAGCTCGAACGGGTACGCCGCGCGGTCCAGCTCGTCGTACGGCGTGACGCTGACGTCGTTCGCGCCGGACACGAGGAGTCCGCCGGACCGGCCGTCGGTGAGCAGGGCCCACCGGGTGTCGGTGTGGTTGCCGTGGTCCTGCGGCCGGTAGTAGTCGACGTACTGCTGGTCGACCGTCGACCGGTGGACGCCGATCGGGGTGCCGTCCTTGCGGTCGTTGTAGCTCTCCTGCGGCCCGCGGCCGTACCAGGCGAACTGCTGGAACCTGTCCGGCACGGCCAGGGTGACGCCGATCCGCGGCAGGTACGGCAGGGTGCGGACCGCGCCGCGCGGGCTGACCTGGTGCGCCAGCCGGATCGTCCCGGCCGCGTCGATCCGGTAGGTCATGACCTGGCCGAAGGACGCGTCCGGGCGGTCGGGGGCCGCGACCGCGGCGCGCACCTCGACCACGGCTCCCCCGGCCGGGTCGGGAGTCGCGGTCACCGATTCCACCGAGGTGCGGAGCCGGTCGAGCCCGGCCGCGCGCCACAGCTCGCCCTCGGCCGTGCCCCACGAGTAGATCTCGTTGCTGATCGGCGCCCGCCACACGTCGAGCGCCGGCCCGGACGTCAGGAGTTGCGTGCCGCGCACCTCCATCGAGTCGAGCGTGCCCGCGGCCTTGTCGAACGCGTAGCGGAAACCGGGCCCGGACACCTCGACCTGGTCGGGGTCGTCCTCCAGCACGACGGTCCCCTGCCCGTCCGGCGGCCGGACGCCCGGCACCACCGTGCCGCCGAGCGGGAACTGGTCGTGCGCGTGGACCTCGCCGGACACCTCGACGTTCAGGAAGCGCTCCACGTCACCGGGATTGGCCGGGACGGGCACGCGGACGGTCGCGGTGGCGCCCGGCGCGACGTCGAGCGTCTGACGGCCCTGGGCGACCTCCTTGGTCCCCTCGACCACCTTCCAGCGCAGCCGCGACCCCGCCGTGGAGGCGAACGACCGCTCGTTGTGGACGCTCAGCACGCCGTCGGCGTAGGAGAACCGCAGCGGCTGGTGCACCCAGGCGAGCTGGGCGGTCTCGGGTTGCAGGAAGCGGTCCGAGCCGATCAGACCGTCCACACCGGACAGGCTCTGACCGTTGGACAGGTACGTGCCCCTCGTCTCGAAGGTGTCGAAGTCCAGCGCCAGCACGGCGTCCGAGGCCGGGTCGCCGCCCGCGCCGATCACGTCGGCCGGCAGCGCGCGGTCGTAGATCCGCACGTCGTCGACGACGCCGTTGGCCATCCGGCCCGAGTAGTTGTCCTGCATGACCTCCGGGTTGCGGCCGATGTTGACCTCGTAGTGCGTCCGGTCGATCGTGCCGGTGAACGGCGTGCTGCCGACCTGGGCGCCGTCGATGAACAGCTTCAGCGCCACGCCGTCGTACGTGCCGGTGAGCCGGTGCCAGTTCCCGTAGAAGTCGGCGGGCACCTGCGCGTGCACGGTCCGCCACGTTCCGCTGTGGACGAAGAACTCCAGCGTGGTCCGGTCCTTCATCTTCAGCGCGTAGGCGTGGTCGCCCTTGGCGATGATCGTGAAGTCACCGGTCCAGGTGTCCGGCTTGACCCAGGCGTCCAGGGTCAGCGCGGTGCCGGTGATCTCCAGCCGCGGATCCCGGTACACCTCGACGAAGTCGTCCAGGCCCGACAGGTCCAGCGCCTTGCCGCGATGCCCGTCCACCACCTCCGGTTTGCCGTTGAGGTGGGTCAGGATGTCGTTGCCCGACCCGTCCGGGGTGACCTTCACGTCCTGGCGGATGTTCTGCTCCGCCCAGTCCCAGATGAAGCCGCCCTGCAACTGCGGGTTCGCCCGGATGACGTCCCAGAACTCGCGGAAGTTGCCGAGGCTGTTGCCCATGGCGTGCGCGTACTCGCCGAGGATCACCGGCTTCGTCGTCGACACCGCCTGCTGCGCCAGCCGTTCCGGTGACGGGTAGCGCGGGCCCCAGACGTCGGCGTAGGGCGCGTCGCCGTCCGGCGAGTTGGACTGGTGGTACAGCGGTCGCGTCGGGTCGTTCTTCTTCGCCCAGTCGGCCATCGCGTAGTGGCCCGCGCCGAGACCGGCCTCGTTGCCGGTGTCCCAGAGGAACACGCTCGGGTGGTTCTTGTCCCGCTGCACCATCGCGACGAAGCGTTCGAGGTAGGCGTCCTGCCACTCCGGCTTGTCCGCGAGGCACTCCGTCGGGCACCACTCGTGGGCGTGGGTCTCGATGTCGACCTCGTCGTCGATCCACAGCCCCTCGCGGTCGGCGAGGTCGTAGAAGTACGGGTCGGACGGGTAGTGCGAGGTGCGGACCGCGTTGACGTTGAGCTGCTTCATCAGCCGCACGTCCTGCTCCTGGCGCGCCCTGGGCACGTGGCGGCCGTGGTCCGGGTCGGTCTCCGCCCGGTTGACCCCCTTGAACAGCACGCGCTTCCCGTTCACCTTGAGCTGCCGGTCGGCGACGGTGATCTCGCGGAACCCGACCGCCTCGCTGGTGACGTGCCCGCCGACGGACAGCACCAGCGTGTACAGGTCCGGCGTCTCGTCGGTCCACTTCGCCGGGTCGCGCACCTGCTGCGACAACGTCACCTCGTCGGCATCGGTGGTCCCGCGGAACGCGGCGACCTCACGGCCGTGCGGGTCGCGCAGCGAGGCGTTCACCGTCAGCGGCCCGCTCCGGTCGCGGGTCAGCGACACGCGGGCCTTCAGCGTGGCGTCGGTGTAGGTGTCGTCCAGGTCGGTCGTCACGGCGACGTCGCGGATGTGCGTCCGGGGCGTGGCGTAGAGCCACACCGAGCGGAAGATCCCGCTGTAGCGCCACTGGTCGACGTCCTCCAGGTAGGAGCCGGAGCCCCAGCGGTGCACCTGGACCGCGATCCGGTTGCGGCCGGGGCGCAGCGCGGAGGAGATGTCGAACTCGGCGGGCGTGTAGCCGCCCTGGTCGTAGCCGAGGTACTTCCCGTTGACCCACACGAAGTAGCCGGACGTCACGCCCTCGAAGCGGAGGAACGTGCTGCGGTCGCGCCAGTTCGCGGGCACGTCGAAGTCCCGCGCGTACGCGCCGGTCGGGTTCAGGTCCTTGGGGGCGAACGGCGGGTTGTCGGGCTGGATCTCCTCGGAGATGTTGCGGAACACCGGGTGGTCGAGCCCGGCGGTCTGCCAGGTGTGCGGCACCGTCGTGTCCTGCCACCCGCTGACGTCGTAGCCGTCCGCGAAGAAGCCGTCGGGCACGTCCTGCGGCACGTCGGCCATCGCGATCTTCCACTGGCCGTCGAGCGACGCGGTGTACGGCGTCCGCTCCTCCCGCCGCGCCGCCGAGGCCACGTCCGCGTAGGGCCGCAGCTCCGCGTGCGGCGCCTGCTGGCCCTCGCCGGTCATCCGCGGGTTGTCGAGGTAGGCGTAGGCGTCCGGGGCCACCGCTCTGGCTCCTTGGGCCTCGGTCACCACGCTCGCGACGAGGCAGACGGAGAGCAGGGCGGTCAGGAGTGCGCGCATCCGGGTCCTCCAAGACTCCACACGGTCAACCAAGAAGTAACGAAGACCAACACCAGGGGCAATAGGGCATTGGTATGCCGCCATTGCCACCTCGGGCGTTCGGGTGAACGCGGCGGGCTCCACCTGGCTCGGCGACGGCCTGCGCCCGGCCTCGACGACCGGTGCCGCGGGGGCGCCCCACCGCCGCTCGATACATTCATGTATCCGATACACCCGCGTATCTGCTACCTTCCGAGCCAACCGCGGGAGGTGCGCGTGATGACCGAGCTGTCCAAGCGGCGCACCGAGACGCGTCGGCGGCTGCTGGACGCCGCGGCCGAGGTGTTCGCCGAAGAGGGTTTCGGGCGGTCGACGGTCGAGCAGGTGTGCGCGCGGGCCGGGTTCACGCGCGGGGCGTTCTACTCGAACTTCGCCTCGCTGGACGAGCTGTTCCTGGCCATGTGGGAGCAGCGCTCGCACGACCTGATCGAGTCCATGCGGACGGCCTTCGAGAACGTCGGCAGCGCGGAGGTCTCCGACGTGCGGTCGGTCGTGGACCACCTGCTGCCCGCGATACCGGTGGACGACGTGTGGTTCCGCGTCAGCGCCGAGTTCACCGCGCACGCCCTGCGCAACCCGGCGCTGCGGCGGGTCATGACCGCTCGCGAGGACGCGATCGTGGAGGCCGCCGCGCCGTTCGTGGAGGACCTGCTCGCGCGCGTCGGCCGGGTGGTCCCGGACCGGGCGGCGCTCGGGCAGGCGTTGATCGCCGTGCACGACGGCACCGCCGTGCAGTGCCTGATGGAACCCGACAACCCCGCCGTGCGACAGCGCCGCGCCGACCTGGCGACGCACGTGTTGACGGCCTACAGCACCGAGAACAAGGGACGGTCATGACTTTCGAACCCGACGTCATCGTCGTCGGCGCGGGCCTGGCGGGCCTCGTCGCGACGCACGAACTGGTCAAGAGCGGTCGCCGCGTGCTGGTGGTCGAGCAGGAGAACCGGGCGAACCTGGGCGCGCAGGCGTTCTGGTCGCTGGGCGGGCTGATGTTCGTGAACAGCCCCGAGCAGCGCCGACTGGGGATCAAGGACTCCTACGAGCTGGCGCTGCGGGACTGGATGGGCTCGGCGGGCTTCGACCGCGACGACGAGGACCACTGGGCGCGGCAGTGGGCGGAGGCCTACGTGCGGTTCGCGGCCACGGAGAAGCGCAAGTACCTGCACGACCTCGGCCTGCGGATCACCCCGCTGGTCGGGTGGGCGGAGCGCGGCGGCAGCGCCACGGGCCACGGCAACTCCGTCCCTCGCTTCCACCTCACCTGGGGCACCGGGCCCGAGGTCGTCCGGGTGTTCGCCGAACCCGTGCTGGAGGGCGAGAAGCGCGGACTGGTCCAGTTCGCGTTCCGCCACCAGGTCGACGACCTGGTCGTGGAGGACGGCGCCGCGGTGGGCGTGCGCGGCACGGTGCTGGTGCCCAGCGAGGAGGAGCGCGGCAAGGCCTCCTCGCGGGAGAAGGCGGGCGAGTTCGAGCTGCGGGCGAAGGCCGTCGTGATCACGTCCGGCGGCATCGGCCACAACCACGAGCTGATCCGCCGCAACTGGCCTACCGAGCGGCTCGGCGCGTGCCCGAAGACGATGATCTCCGGCGTCCCGGCGCACGTCGACGGCCGGATGATCGCCATCACCCAGGACGCGGGCGCGAACGTCGTCAACGCCGACCGGATGTGGCACTACACCGAGGGCATCCACAACTGGGACCCGATCTGGCCGGACCACGCCATCCGGATCATCCCCGGCCCGTCGTCGCTGTGGTTCGACGCGACCGGGCGGCGGCTGCCCGCCCCGAACTTCCCCGGCTTCGACACCAACACGACGATGAAGGCGATCCTGGCCACCGGCCACGACTACTCCTGGTTCGTGCTGACCCAGACGATCCTGGAGAAGGAGTTCATGCTCTCGGGTTCCGAGCAGAACCCCGACTTCACCGACAAGGACCTGAAGAAGACCATCGGCAGCCGGGTGAGCAAGGGCGCGCCGGGCCCGGTGGACGCGTTCAAGCGGAACGGCGTGGACTTCGTCGTCGCGCAGACTCTGCCGGAGCTGGTGCAGGGCATGAACAAGCTGTCCCGCGGCCCGCAGATCGACGAGGCCGTGCTGCGCGGCCAGATCGAGGCCCGTGACGGCGAGGTCGCGAACCCGTACTCCAAGGACCTCCAGATGATGGCGATCGGCAACGCCCGCCGCTACATCGGCGACAAGCTGGCGCGCACGGTCAAGCCCCACCGGATCCTCGACCCGGCGCACGGCCCGCTGATCGCCGTGCGGCTCAACGTCCTCACCCGCAAGACCCTCGGCGGCCTCCAGACCACCCTCGACTCGCAGGTCGTGCGGCCGGACGGCGAGCCGTTCCCCGGCCTGTACGCGGCCGGCGAGGTCGCCGGGTTCGGCGGCGGCGGCGTGCACGGCTACAACGCGCTGGAGGGCACCTTCCTCGGCGGCTGCATCTTCTCCGGCCGCGCCGCGGGCCGCGCGCTGTCCAGGGAACTGTCGTGACGGGCACCGCGCTCGTCACCGGGGCGTCGTCCGGCATCGGCCGCGCGACCGCCGCCGCCCTGGTCGCGCTCGGCTACCGGGTGATCGGCACCAGCCGGAACCCCGACGCCATCGCCAAGGACGACCGGCTCGACGGCGTCGACTACCGGGCCCTCGACCTGACGGATCCGCAGGCGGTCGAGGACTTCGCACCGGTGCTCGCCGACGTGGACGTGCTGGTCAACAACGCGGGCGAGAGCCAGGTGGGGCCGCTGGAGGAGCTGCCCACCGCGGCGATCGAGGAGGTGTTCCGCCTCAACGTGCTCGCGCCGGTGCGCCTGACCCAGCTCGTCCTGCCGGGCATGCGCGAACGCCGCCGCGGCCGGATCGTCATGGTCGGCTCCATGCTGGCCAGCTTCCCGCTCGCCTACCGCTCCTCCTACGTGGCGACGAAGGCGGCGATCAAGGGGTTCGCCGACGCCGCGAGGCTGGAGGTGTCGCCGTTCGGCGTGGGCATCACGACCGTGGAGCCCGGCTCGATCAACACGGGCATCAGCACGCGGCGCACCAAGTACATCGCGGAGGACTCGCCCTACGCGGACGACTACCGCACGATGCTGTCCACGTTGAACGCGAACGAGGCGTCGGGCATCACCGCGGAGCGGGTCGCCGAGACCATCGTCCGGGCCGTCCGGGCACCGTCCCCGCGCCCGCTGTACGCCGTGGGCAGCCGCGCCCCGCTGGTCTTCGCCATCCGCCGCCTCGCGCCGCGGTCGTTCGCGCACAAGCTGACGGCGAGGGCGCACGGGCTCAAGCGGTGAGCTGAGTCGTCGACCTCGGGAAGGGGCGCCCGGTGCCACCGACCCTTCCCGAGGTCGACGACTCGGTCGTGGGGAAGCGCGGGATCGTGGAACCCGCCGCCTCGTACACCCGATCGTGGCACGGCGGAATCCCCTGACCCGGCAGGGAAATCGCGCGGACGCATCGGTCACGAATACTTCACTCCCTTGGTACGACCGGCTTCCGGCCGCGCGCGCCGACGGCTCAGTTCCGGAACCCTAATGTTCCAAGGAATTCACCTTCCTGCCTCCCAGTAGTTGCCATCGCAAGCACTACGTCACTCTTCCGAGTGAAAACAACCCTCGTCCAGGTGTCTGCGCCCTACCTCCGGTGGTACGACAATCGACACTGCGGCTGAGCAGCCAGTCGCGTCCGAATCGGCTGTGGTCGCGCGCCACCCCGGAACGACGGGAACAGATCGATGGAAATGCTGCTGTGCGTGGACACCACGACCACGGCGGCCGGCGCCGCCGTGGTCTCCGCGACCGGTGAGGTGGACTACAGCACGGCGGCGCTGCTCGGCGAGCGGGTGCGGCAAGCACACCGACCGCCTGCCGCGCCCCGCGCCGTCGTCGTCGACCTGAGCGGGGTCGAGTTCCTGTCCGCGGCGGGCGTGGGGGTGCTGGTGGTCGAGCACCACCGGTCGCGGAGCAGCGGCGTGCCGATGCTCGTGGTGGCGCCGAACCGATCGGTTCGGCGCACCCTGGCCGCGTGCGACGCCCTGTCGGTGCTGCACGTCCTGACGCGGTCCCCCGCCACGTGCGCCGTGCGGCTCGCCGAGGCGCTGGACGCGATCGCCGCCGTGCGCCCGCCACCCACCGCCCAGCGGTTCGACGGGCGGCGCGCGTTCGCGGGCCGCGCCTTCCAGGCGACCACCGCCCGTTCGGCGGTGGCAGGTGGCGAACAACCGGTGCGAAGAACTCGACACGCGTGACGAAGCCGAGGATGCGGATAGACATGGTGGCGGCCGCGTGGGAAGCGGAGCCCGCCGAACACGTGGCGCACATCGAGGACCTCTCCGCCGCGTTGAGCCGCCAGGGCCACGAGGTCACCCTCCACGTCCGGCGCCACGCCCCCGGCCTCCCCGAGTCCGAGCCCACCCGGCGCGGCTACGACCTCGTACGGGTGCCCGTCGGTCCTCCCACCCGGCTGCCGAAGGCGGCCCTGATCCCCCACCTCGACGAGTTCGCGGCGTACCTCGACCGCGACTGGGCCAAGCACGCGCCCGACGTGATCCACCTGCACTCCTGGCACTCCGGCCTGGCGGTGCGCGACTCACCCGCCCCGCTGGTGCAGTCGTTCCACGGGATCAGGGTCGTGGAGCACCGGATCGACCGCATGGTCGTGCGGGGGCGGACCGACCTGGAGCGGTTGGTGGCCCTCGGCGCCGACCGGGTCATCGCGGCGAGCAGCGACGAGGTGTTCGGGCTGGTGCGCATCGGCGTGCCGGGCGCGCGGATGTCGGTGGTGCCGTGGGGTGTCGACACCGACCGGTTCCGCCCGGACGGTCCCGTCGCTCACCGCGGCGCCGAGCGCCGGGTGGTCGCGCTGGGGAGCGCGCTGCCGTACAACGGCCTCCGCACCGCCATCACCGCGATGGCGGCCGTCCCCGGCGCCGAACTGCTCATCACGGGGCCGGCCCGGCCCGCGGCGCCCGACGAGGAGTGCGGCCTCCTGGAGCACGCGCGCAGGATCGGCGTCGCCGACCGGGTCCGGTTCACCGGCGAGGTGCACCCCGACGACCTGCCCGCGCTGCTGCGCTCGGCGGACATCGTCGTGTGCGTGCCGTGGCACGAGCCGTGCGGCGTCGCGGTGGTGCAGGCCATGGCGTGCGGGGTCCCGGTCATCGCGACCGCGGTGGGCGCGATGACCGACGTCATCATCGACGGCGTCACCGGCGTGCTGGTCCCACCCCGCGACGCGGTCGCGCTCCGCCGGGCGCTGCGCGAACTGCTGGAGGACCCGATCAAGCGGGACGTCTGCGCGATCAACGGCACCGACCGCGCACGGGCGCGCTACTCGTGGAACCGGATCGCGACCGAGGTGGCGAACGCCTACCGGAAGACGACCCGCACCCGGCGCCGGGGAGCCACCGCCGAGAAGTGACGCGGGCGGGTCAGAACAGTTCCGGGCAGTGCGGGGAGTGCTCGGCGAGGAACGCGACCGACAGCGCCCCGACCGAGCCGGAGGTGTGCTCCCGCACGCGCCCGGCTCGGGCGAGCACGGTCAGGCGCGTGCCGCCGAGGAACGCCGAGCCGAGCGCGGCGACGTCCGCGGTGACGTCGGGGTCGTCGTGGGTTCTTCGCACCGTCGCGCGCCCCTTCTCGACGGTGAACCGCCACCGGCCCGCGTTCCACGGGAACAGCGGGTCGTCCACCTCGACCACCACGTCCACGTCGGCCAGGTAGCGCCGCTGCTCCAGGGCGCGGTCGAGGTGGACGAGCCGCACCCACAGGGCGTCGTTGCGCCGCCGGACCGCCGCGCGGGGGTTGGCCAGCATGTGCGTGATCGGGTCGTCCGCGGACGTGTAGTGCGTGACCTCGCCGCCGAGCCCGAGGTCGAGCAGGTGGCGGTACAGGGCGGCGTGGGCGACGTCGGTCTCCGCGACCAGTTCGTGCACGTGGATCTCGTCCTGCGGTCCGCGCGCGTCCCACGCGGTCTTCACCCGGTAGACGGCGTACCCCTGCGGGTGCAGGGCGTAGCGAAACGCCGAGAGCCCGTCGCGGTACCGGTCCTCGTCGGCGAGGTGGAACTCCCACGAGCCGTCGGTCCGGCCGAGCCAGCCGACGCGCGAGGTCCGCACGCGCTCGTACACCTCCTTGAGCACCGGAACGGCCTCGTGCCGGGCGACCTCGCGGACGATGGCGTCGCCGACGTCCACCCCCGCGTGGAACTCCGCGCCGTGCGGCAGGGCCACGTGCAGCAGGTCCGACGCCAGCGACCCGCAGCCGAAGCGGCTGTAGATCGCGCCGTCGGAGGCCCACAGGATCGCGAACGCCTCGCCCTCCGGGCTCCGGACGCTGTCCACCAGGCTCGACACCAGCAGGCTCAGCGCTCCCCTGCGCTGGTAGCCGGGCCGCACACCCGCCGCGGTCAGTGCGGCGGTCGGCGCCACGACACCGCCGGGCAGGGTGATCTCACGGGTGAGCACGGCTCCGACCCCGACCATCTCGTCGCCGTGGAAGACACCGCGGGTCCGGTCGTACTCGAGGACGTGCTCGACGCGCTCCGGCCGGTCCTCGTCCAGATCGGTGAGGAACGCCCCGGCGAGGACGTGGCGCAACGGCACCACGTCACCTCGGGAGAGAACACGGACTGTGAAGGCGCCATCACCCATGAGCAGATCCTTTGAGCCGTTGACCACCGGAAAGAAAGCGAAGGCTAACCTAACTTCACGTCGAGTGACATCACTTCGCGTCCATCACCACTTCCGTGTCCGTCCGCACTGGACGAGGCTGGCCGCCATGACCTTCGACATCGCCGCCATCCGCTCCCGGTTCCCCGCGCTGCTCGACGGGTACGCGTACCTCGACGGCGCGGCGGGCACGCAGACGCCGTCCTCCGTGATCGACGCCATCTCGACGGCCTACCGGGTCGGGATCGGCAACGTGGGCGGCCCGTTCCCGGCGAGCGCCCGGTCGACGGCGATCGTCGCCGACGCGCGGCAGGCGGTCGCGGACCTGGTGGGCGGCGACCCGTCCGGGGTGGTGTTCGGGCCGAACAGCACCACGCTGATCTACCGCTTCGCGCACACCCTGGCCGCGGACTGGCAGGAGGGTGACGAGATCGTCGTGTCCCGCCTCGACCACGACGCGAACGTCCGCCCGTGGGTCCAGGCCGCGGCCCGCGCCGGAGCCGTGGTCCGCTGGGCCGAGGTGGACGTCGACACCGGCGAACTGCCTGCGGACCAGTACGACGCGCTGATCGGCGACCGCACCAAGCTGGTGGCCGTGACGGCGGCGAGCAACATCCTCGGCACCCGGCCGGACGTCGCCGCGATCACCGCGAAGGCGCACGCCGCGGGCGCGCTGACGTTCGTCGACGGCGTCCACTCCACGCCGCACGACCTGCCGGACGTCCGGGCGCTCGGCGCCGACTTCTACGTCACCAGCGCGTACAAGTGGGCGGGCCCGCACATCGGCGCGCTCATCGCCGACCCGGCGCTGCTGGAGACGCTGCACCCGGAGAAGCTGATGCCGTCGCCGGACCGGGTGCCGGACCGGTTCGAGACGGGCACCGCCCCGTTCGCCGACCTGGCGGGCGTCACGGCCGCCGTGGAACACCTGGCCGGACTCGCGCTGCCGCGCCCGTCGCTGTCCCGCCGCGAGCGGCTGCGGGTGTCGATGGAGGCCGTCGGGGCGCACGAGCGCGACCTGTTCGAAGTGCTGCTGGGCGGCCTCGCCGGGCTGCCGGACGTGACCCTGTACGGCAAGCCCGCCGAGCGGACCGCCATCGCCTACTTCCGGGTCGCGGGCCGCACCCCGGCCGCGGTCGCCGAGCACCTGGCGGTCAGCGGGGTGAACGTGTGGCACGGGCACAGCTACGCGTGGGAGTTGACCGGGGCGCTCGGCCTGCGGGACTCCGGGGGCGCGGTGCGGGCGGGCCTGGCGCACTACAACGACCGCGCGGACGTCGACCGGCTGCTCACCGCCGTGGCGGAGCTGACCGGGGCGGGGTGACCACGCGGCCAGGGTGGAGCGCGGGACGTCGACGGAGGTCGACGTCCCACCGCCTCACCGAACGGGCGTCAGCCCGCTCGGTCCTCCCGCCACGCGTGGAACGCCCGGTAGCCGACCAGCACCGGCAGGCTCGCGGTCACGACCGCGCCCACCGCCACCACGACCACCGACGACCACCACGTACCGAGGACGATCACGGCCAGACCGACCAGGTAGGTCGCCAGCAGCACCACCACGTCCCTGACCGCGCGAGGCGCTCGTGGCCTCCGCCCGTTCAGCTTCCGCACCGTGGCGGCGAACCGGGGATCGCCTTCGGTCAACCGCCGTTCGATCTCCGCGAGTTGCCGTATCTCCTGATCGCGCAACGCCACTCGTCAGCCACCTCCGCGCTGTGGACCCCGACCGGAACCAGTATTACCCAGTATTCCGCCGGTGGCCACGACATCGGCCTTGACGGCGCCGCGGTCCAGACCACAGGAGGCGCTCGGCGTCCCCCTCCGCGCGAACTCTGGGAACGCTCCCAGCTCTCCGTTCGCCCCGACGAGGTCGATCGGCGGGTGGCGGCCCCGGCCCGTGCGAAGATCCCTCCGAGGTGACCGGGTTCGACCGCGGAGGGTGCCGATGTACGCCATGTCCCTGGGCGACGACGGCGCGGAACTGCGTCCGCTCACCCCCTGGCACGCGCAGGAGTTCCTCACCCACCTCGACCGCGGCCGCGAGTTCGTCGGCCGCTTCGTCTCGCTGCCCGACGTCGTCACCGACCTGGCGTCGAGCCGGGCCTACCTCCGGTCGTACGCGGAGAAGGCCGCGTCGGACACCGGGCGGATCGACGGCATCTGGGTGGACGGCGCCCTGGTCGGCGGGGTGGTGCTGCGCACGATGGACCTCACTCTCGGCGTCGCCGAGGCCGGCTGCTGGCTGGAGCCGTCGGCGGCGGGCCGGGGCCTGGTGACCAGGGCGGTGCGGGTGCTCGTGGACTGGGCGGTCCACGAACGGGGCGTGCACCGCGTGGAGTGGCTGGCGGCGGCGGAGAACACGGCCAGCACCGCCGTGGCGCGGCGACTCGGGTTCACCAGGGAGGGCGTGCTGCGGGAGAGCTACCCGCACCGCGGCAAGCGGTACGACATCGAGGTCTGGTCCGTCCTGGCGCCCGAGTGGCGGCGTCCGTCCCCGGTGGACCGAGCGGTGCGCGCCTAGCGCCACCACCGCACCGGGAGGGCGCCACCCCGGTCGGGGTAGCGCCCTCCCTGGTCCCGGCTACGCCGGGGCGGTGAAGGTGTAGCTACCGGCGGGCAGGCGGTACGCCGCCGCGCCGCCCCCGTACCCGAACGGCACGGCCTGGGCCGGGGCCGTCACGGCCGCCGCCGACCCCGCCGGTACCCGGACGGTCGCCGACGCCCCGGCGGGCACCGTGACCCGGAGCGTCAGCACGCCGCCGGAGATCGACCAGTCGCTGACCGCCTGGCCGTACGGCGTCTCGTAGGCGGACTTCGCCGACGTCAGCCCACCGCCCGGTTTGGGTGCGATCAGCAGCGACCGGTAACCGGGCGAGGCCGGGCCGAGGCCGCCGACCTGGCGGTAGAGGAAGTCGCCGACCGAGCCGAACCCGTAGTGGTTGAAGGAGTTCATCCCCTTGTCCTGCAAGCTCCCGTCCGGTCGGATGCTGTCCCAGCGCTCCCAGATCGTCGTCCCGCCGGTGTTCACCATGTAGCCCCAGCCGGGGTAACCGGGTTGCAGCAGCACCTGGTACGCGACATCGGAACGGCCGTGGTCGACCAGCACCGGCAGCAGGTTCTCCACGCCGAGGAACCCGACCGTCAGGTGTCCGCCGGAAGCGCCGATCCTCGCGACCAGCTTGTCCACCAACGACTGCTTCCGGTTCTGCGGCACGAGGCCGAACGCGAGCGCCAGCACGTACCCGGTCTGGGTGTTGCCGGACACCGTGCCGTCGGCCGCCACGAACCGCGAGGTGAACGCCGCCGCCACCTGGTCGGCGAGCGCCGCGTACTTCGAGGCGTCCGCCGTGCGCCCGGTCGCCTCGGCCATCCGCGACACGAGCCGCGCCGACCAACTGAAGTACGCCGTGGAGATGATGTTGCGGGCCGTGTCGTCCTGGACGTTGAGCCAGTCGCCGAAGCCGTTGTCGTCGCGGATCAGGTTCCCGTCGGCGGTGGAGCGCAGGAACTCGATCCACCGCGTCATCGCCGAGAAGTTCTCGTCGACCACCCGCAGGTTCCCGGAACGCTGCCACAGCGTGTAGGGCACGATCACCCCGGCGTCGCCCCAGCCCGCGATGCCCTGTCCCGCACCGAGGTCCGGCGCGGTGTTGGTGAAGGCGCCGTCGGCGTGCTGCGCGTCGGTGAGGTCGTCGGCGAACTTGTCCAGGAACGTCGACATGTCCATGTTGAACGTCGACGTGGCCGCGAACGACGCGATGTCACCGGTCCAGCCCAGCCGCTCGTTGCGCTGCGGGCAGTCCGTCGGCAGGGAGAGCATGTTGGAGCGCTGCCCCCACACGATGGCCTGCTGCACCTTGTTGAGCATCGGGTTGGACGTGGTCAGCGTGCCCGCCTCGGGCGCCGCCGTCCACGCGGTGCGGCCGGTGATCGCCGACGTGGTCGGGGTGCCGGGGAAGCCCGTCACCTCGACGTAGCGGTAGCCGTGCACGGTGAACCGGGGCTCGTAGGTCTCGGTCCCGTTGCCGGACAACGTGTACTTGTCGGTGCCAAGGCCGTCGATGCGCAGGTTGTCGGTGTAGAGCGTGCCGTCGGCGTTGAGGATCTCGCCGTGCCGCATCGTCACCACGGTGCCCGCCGGGCCCGCGACGCGCAGCCGGTTCCAGCCGGTGGCGTTCTGGCCCAGGTCGAAGATCCACACGCCGGGCTTCGGCTGGGTGATCGCGATCGGGGTCCGGTCCTGCTGGACGCGGACGCCCTCGTCCGCCTGGGACACCAGCTTCGGCGGCGCGTCGGACCGCACGCCGACCGCGCCCCAGGAGCTGTCGTTGAACGCGGCCCCGTCCCAGCCCGCGGGGAGCTTGCGGGCGTCGTACCGCTCCCCCATCTGCATGTCGTCCGCGGTGATCGGGCCCGCCGCGTACTTCCAGGAGCTGTCCGTCGCGACGACCGAGGTGGTGCCGTCGGTGTAGGTCAACCGCAGTTGGGCGGAGTACCAAGGCTTGGGGCCGTAGTTGCTGCCGCCGTACCAGGCGATCGTGCCCGCGTACCAGCCGTTGCCCAGCCACGCGCCGAGCGCGTTCGAGCCCTGGACGATCCGGCTGGTGACGTCGTACTCCTTGTACTGCAACCGCTTCCGGTAGTCGGTCCAGCCGGGGGCGAGGACGTCGTCACCGACCTTGGCGCCGTTGAGCCTGGTCTCCTGCAAGCCGAGCGCCGTGGTGAACAGCCGGGCCTTGGCGACCGGCTTGCCGACCGTGAAGGCCTTGCGGAGCAACGGGGACGGCGTGGTCTGCGGCACGCTGACGCCGCTCCCCCACGCCCCCGCGCCGTAGGCGGCCGCCACCCTGGCCGCGGCCCAGGAGGAGTCGTTGAAACCGGGCTGCTCCCAGCCCGCGGGCGCGGTCTGCGAGGACTTCCAGGAGCCGTCGGTGCTCGCGACGACATCGCTGCCCACGACGAGCCGCGCGATGACCCCGGCGGGCGACTGGCTGGTGTTCTGGCCGGACAGGGCGATCGTGTTGGCGCCCGCGCGCAGCCTGCTCGCGACGTCGACGACGGCCGCCGTCTTCCACGAGTCCGCGACCCGCGGCGACGTGCTGACCTGCGTGCCGTTGATCCACACGTCCACGGTGTCGTCACCGGTGGCGATCAGGCTCGCGACCTGGGGCGCCGAGGCGAGGGTGACGTTCGCGCGGAAGTAGCGGGTCGCGGCGGGCACCCCGGCGGACGGATCGCCCTCGGGGTACCAGATCCAGTTCGCGCCGCCGAGCCCCGGCGAGGTGCCGGGCTGCCCGATGAACGCGCCCTGCCACTCCGTCGCGGGGGTGAGCAGACCGGTCTCGAACGACCGCACGGCGCTCCAGCCGCTCGCCCGCCCCTGGGTGTCCCAGACCTTGACGCGCCAGTAGTAGCGGGTGTGCGACGCCAGCGCGCCGCCCGCGTGGACGACGTCCACCGACTGGCCGCTCGCCACGGGACCGCTGTCCCAGACGTTGCCGGTCGCGGCGTCCGCGCTGGTGCTGACGAGCACCTGGTAGGCGCCCTGCGCCTGGCCACCGCCGCCGGTGAGCTTCCAGCCGAACCGGGGGCGTGGCGTGTCGACGCCGAGCGGGTCGACCCGGCGTTCCGTGGTCGTGGCGCCGACGCCCAGCGGCGACGCGGCGTTCGGGTCGGGCGCGACCACCCTGGTCCCCCACGGCCCGGTGCCGTTGGCGCCGAGGTCGGCCGCGGCGGACCAGCCGCCGTCACCGAAGCCCGGCTTCTCCCAGCCGTCGGCCGGGGTCTGCGAGACCCTCCAGGCGTTGTCGGTGCCGAAGTCGACCGTGCCGCCCGCGGTGACGACGCGAACCCGTCCGAGCAGGCCGGCAGGCCCCGCGGAGGAGTTGCGCGCCACGACGGCCAGCGTGTTCGCGCCGGAGGTCAGCGCGGACCGCAGGTCCACGTGCAGCGACTTCGTCCACGAGTCGACCTCGCGGACGGACGAGGCAAGCGGGGTGCCGTTGAGCCAGACGTCGACCGTGTCGTCGCCGGTGACGACGAACTGGGCCTCCGTGACCCCTCCGGTCGGGACGGTGAACGTCCGGCGGAAGTACCGGTCGCCCGCCGGGGCCGACACGGCGGGGTTGCCCTCCGGGAACCAGACCCAGTGGGCGTCGGCGAGGCTGACGGGGGTGGCGGCCGAGGCGGTCGGACCCGCCAGGGTCGTCGAGATCAGGAGGAGGACGAGGCTCGCCACGAGGACGTGCAGGCGTCCTCTCCGGGCGGTTGGTGCGCGTCGCATGCTGGGCTCCGCGAGGGGTCGAGGGCAGGGGTCCACGCAATTAAAACGTTTCAATTACGCTGACATGACGAAGCTAAGTGATCGCCATCACAGACGTCAACCGCCATGGTGGGGAGCAGGTCGAACCCTGCCTCGAACGGCGGGACCATTCGGCCCAGCGCTCGCACACCGGCGCGGGGGAACCCGATGCCTCGACAGGCCGTCATGGCCCGCGACGGCCTGGCTCGGTGGCAGGCGGGAAGACCCGCCCACCACCGACCTTGCCGGAATCGTGCGTCAGTGGCAGTCGCCTCGCCTGCCAAGGGTGTCCACGGGGGTCGCGCCGGGGCGGGTCCACTGCGGGACGGGGCGGCTGGTCGGGCCCCAGGTCGAGTTCCCGTCCGCGTCCGAGCGCCAGGACCAGCACGCGTGGCGCCCCTCCGGCCGACCGTCGGGCCTGTCCTCCCACGCCTCCCCCCGGACATTGGGCGTCATGTCGAGCAGACCGAGCGCCGGGTTGGCCCGCTCGTTGCCGCGGCCCGTCGTGGCGTAGGTGAGGAACGCGCGGTCGCCGTCGCGCAGGAAGCAGGTGAGGTGCCCCATGCGGTCCCCGACAGGGGCGGGCGCGTCGCGGACCGAGTACCAGGGCTGGATGTAGCCCATGAACTCGACATAGGCGGCGACCTCGTCCCACCGGCCCGTCGTCACCGTCGCGAACGAGACCCCGCGAGCGTTGAGGTAGGCGGAGTCGTCGAGGTGCCAGGCCGTGGTGGTGCAGCCCTCGCACTGCCCCTGGTGCGGCGCGCCGTCGTACCACATGTGCTTGTAGACCACGAGTTCCTCGCGACCCTGGAACAGGTCGAGGAACGGGACCGGGCCGTCGGCTCCGACGACCTCGACCGTCCCGTCGAACTCCACCACCGGCAGCCGGCGGCGGGCCGCGGCGATGGCGTCGCCCTCACGGGTGTGGGCCTTCTCCCGGACCAGCAGCTCGTCACGGGCGGCCTGCCAGGTGGCCAGGTCGACGACGGGCGGGGCGCCGGGCAGCGCGGTGGTCTGGTCACTCGGCGTGGCCGTCATGGGTGTCCTCCGTGGTGTGTCTCGGTGTGCGAAGTCCAACAACACACGAACAGACTCCCGAGCCGCGCCTAAATCATCGGCGCTCGGCTCCGAGCTTCGCCACGGGAACTTTTGCGGTTAATCAATCCAGATCGCCGATGAATCGCAGCGCGTGCTCAAACGTTGACACCAAGCGAACACGATCCTAGGGTCAGGATGCTTATGCGGTTAAGTTCACCGCGGTACCACGGTCACCACCCTGCGAAGCCAAGGAGGCCGTTCCATGCACCCCACCCCTGCGCCCCGGCGACGACACCTGACCGTCGTCGGCGTGCTCCTGCTGGTCGCGTCCCTGCTCACCCCGCTGTCCGCACGGGCGTTCCCCGCGTCGACCCGAACGGCGCTGATCGACTACCTCACGAGCATCTCCGGCCGGTCCACCCTGTCCGGCCAGCACAACCGCGAACCCAACTCCGACCCGACGAAGTACACCCGCGTCGCCCAGGGCATCACCGGCCAGACGCCCGGACTGTGGGGCGGCGACTTCCTGTTCCTGCCGGACGACGTCAACCACCGCCAGTCGATGGTCGACGAGGCCATCCGGCAGTGGCAGGGCGGTTCGGTCGTCGCCTTGACGTGGCACCTCTGCCCGCCCACCAAGGGATCCACCTGCGACTGGGCGAACGACATCAACTCCAGCCTGAACGCCGACCAGTGGAGCCAGATCGTCACCGACGGCACCGCGCTCAACACGGCGTACAAGAACCGACTCAACGAGGCCGTCCCCCACCTGCGCAGGCTCCAGGACGCCGGTGTCCCCGTGCTGTGGCGGCCGATCCACGAGATGAACGACGGCTGGTCCTGGTGGGGCGGCAAGCCCGGCGCGAACGGCAGCCGCAAGCTGTACCAGATCGCCCACGACTTCTACACCAGGACGCAGGGCCTGACGAACCTGGTGTGGGTGTGGAACGTCAAGGACGTCTCCATGGGATCGATCGCCGACTACTGGCCGGGACCGTCCTACGTGGACGTCGCCAGCCTCGACGTGTGGGCCAAGTACGACCCGAGCGCGTCGGACTACCAGGCGATGCTGAACGTCGCCGGTGGCAAGCCCATCGCGCTGGCCGAGGTCGGCCGCGTGCCGAGCCCGGCGCTGATGGACGCGCAGCCGCGCTGGGCGTGGTGGATGGTGTGGGCGGAGTGGCTCACCAACCCGGCGTACAACAGCAACGCGGCCGTGCAGGCGTCCTACTTCTCCCCGCGCGTGCTCAACCGCGGCGAGTTCACCATCCCCGCGAGCGGAGGCGGCGGAGGCACGCGCGTCGGTCCGATCACCGGGTTGGGGGGCAAGTGCGTCGACGTCGCCGGGGCCAACCCGGCCAACGGCACGCAGGTGCAGTTGTACACCTGCGACGGCGGCACGGCGCAGCAGTGGACGGTCGGCGCGGACGGCACGATCCGGGCGCTCGGCCAGTGCCTCGACGTCAACGGGGGCACGAACGCCAACGGCACCAGGGTCCAGCTCTGGACGTGCGTCGCGGGCAACACCCACCAGCGGTGGACGGCGAACGGGAGCACGCTGGTGAACCCCGAGACCGGGAGGTGCCTGGACGCCACCGGGCAGTCCAGCGCCGACCGCACCCCGTTGCAGATCTGGGCGTGCAACGGCCAGACCAACCAGAACTGGACGCTCCCCGGTACCTCGACGTCATGCACGCGCACCGTCTCCCCCGGCGAACGGACCCTGCCGGTCACGTTCGCCGGGACCACGTACCAGGTCACCGCGTACGTACCCGCCGCCACCGGCACGCTGCCGCTCGTGCTGAACCTGCACGGCAGCACCGGAACGGGCGCGGGCCAACTGTCCTACAGCGACATGAAGGCCGCCGCGGACCGCGACCGGTACCTCGTCGTGGCACCGTCCGGCGCGATCCCCAGCGGCAGCGGGTACGTGTGGAACGTGCCCGGCGTAGGCGCTCCTCCCGCGGGCGCACGGGACGACGTCGCGTTCCTCGACCAGGTGGTCGCCACCCTCGCCGGTCCCCTGTGCGCCGACACCACCCGCGTGTACGGCACGGGCTACTCCGGCGGCGGCCGGATGATCTCGGCCTACGCGTGCGCCCGTCCCGGCGGGATCGCCGCCATCGCCCCGGTGGCGGGACTGCGGGCCGGACGCCCCGACCCGTCGAACACCACCCGGCCGGAAACCCAGTCCTGCCAACCGGGTCGTGGTGTGCCCGTGGTCGCGTTCCACGGTCGGCAGGACGCCACCAACCCGTACGACGGCGGCGGCAGCGACGTGTGGAAGTACTCCGTCCCCGCGGCGCAGCAGCGATGGGCGACCATCGGCGGCTGCGGCGCGAACCCGGCCACCGCGCAGGTTTCCTCGCACGTCAGCCGGTCCACCTACACCGGCTGCGGGCAGGGCGCGGAGGTCGTCCTCTACTCGGTCTCCGACGGCGGGCACACGTGGCCCGGAGCGCCGAGCGAGTCGGCCGGGAACGGCACCACCACGCGGGAGATCTCCGCGAACTCCCTGATGTGGCAGTTCTTCCAGCGTTTCCACCGCTCCTGACGGAGGCCGCCTATACTGCGAAACCTGACTTTGGGGGCCGTGGTGGACAGTGGTGGGTTCTTCGACATCCTCGACACGCTCGTCGACGTGACGCGTGCGGAGGGCGAGCAGTACAGCTCGTTCAGCGTGAGCGGCAAGCGGTTCGGCTACTACTGGCCGCGCACCCGGACGGTCGGGTTGAAGCAGACCATTTCCGAGCAGTTGGCGTTGGTGGCCGAACGGCCGCAGGTGTTCGAGGTGCAGTTCACCTCCGGTGGGTTCGGCTGGGTGGTCGTCCACCTCGACGGGATCGAGGCGGACGAGCTGGCGGAGCTGGTGTTCGAGGCGTGGCGGCTGTCCGCGCCCGAGTCGCTGGTCGCCGAGGTGCCGGACCTGGCGCAGCGCTAGCCGCGGTCGTCGACCAGGTCCCAGGTCGAGCCGATCCGCCGCACCACCCGGCGGCCCGGTTCGCTCCGGGGCCAGCCCGGATCACCGGTCGTGGCGAAGTCCACCCACGCCCGGTGCGTCCGGGCGGCGAGGTCGGCGGGTGGCGCGGTGGTGCCCAGCAGCGCGTTCGGCCCGTGCAGCGACGGCAGGTCGAGCCGGTCGAACACGAACGGCAGTTCCACGACGTGGCCCGCGCCGAACCCGCCGCCCAGTGCGTCGGACCGCCAGGTGAACTCGTAGACGAACGTCGGCGTGCCGGTCGCGGCGTTCGCGTCGGCCAGGCGCCGCGTTCCCGCGCCGAACAAGCCCATCCCCAGGACGGCGGACCGCCGTTCCCACTCCGAGCCGTGGGGCCGCTCGGCCAGGGCCAGGTCGTCCGGCCGCAGGGCGAAGCGGGCCGCGATGGCCGGGACGTCCTCGTCCGGCCGCAGGTACAGGCTCCCCTCGTCGAGGTTGGTCCCGATGAGCAGGTCCACCCCGCCGCGGAGCGCGTCCGCGGGTTGCCGGTCCAGGACGAGGCCGAACGCCGTGATGCCGCCGAGCGGGTCGTGGTGGGTCGCCGTCCGGAGGTCCAGCCCCGCCAGCTTCGGGATGACGTCGACCAGCCGCTGGTCGGGCACCTCGGCCAGCGCCGCCGCGGTGGGGTCCAGTCCGAGTTCCCGCCCGACCGCCCTCGTGACGATGAGCGCCTGCTCCGTGGTGAACGCGCCCGTTCCGCTGCCGCTCTGCACGACGGCCCGGCGCACCAGGCCATCGGACTCCGGAGTGGCCAGGACACCAGCGACGATCGTGGCCCCGGCGGACTGGCCCGCCAGGGTCACGGCGGTCGGATCGCCGCCGAAGCGCTCGATGTTGTCACGCACCCAGCGCAGGGCGGCGAGGACGTCGAGTGCCCCGCGGTTGTCGGGCTCGTCGGGCAGGTGCAGGAAACCGTGGAGGCCGAGGCGGTACTCCACGGTCACCAGCACGACGCCGTCGCGCGCGAAAGCCGTGCCGTCGTAGAGGTCCGCGCTCGCCGACCCGGCTACGAACCCGCCACCGTGGACGAACACGACCACCGGCGCGCCCTGGGTGTCGGGAGCGTGGACGTTGAGCACCAGGTGGTCGTCGCCCTCGCGCCAGCCCGGCGCGAAGTACGGCGACAGGTCCAGGCCCGCGAACCCGCCCCGGACGGGCTGGGGCGCCGTCGGGCCGTGCCGGGTCGCGTCCCGGACCCCCGTCCACGGCTCGTGCGGCCGGGGTGCGGCGAAGCGCAGTGCTCCGACCGGCGGGGCCGCGTACGGCACGCCGAGGAACACCGTGCCGTGCTCGCCCCGCTTTCCGCGCACCGCGCCGGTGGTCGTGCGGACGGTGGTCACAGCGTCGCGTACCGGGAGAACGGGGCCCACGCCGAGATGGCGAACGCGGAGCCGCGGTGCTCGACGGTGAACGCGCTGTGGCCGCTGAAGTGCGCGGGCAGCACCAGCGCGGTGTGGTCGGCCGCCCAGCCGAGCAGCTCTCGCCTGGTCTTGCGCGACTCGACCGGGTCCTCGCAGAAACAACTGTTGTGGTCGGGTTCGGCCACCTGCAACGGGGTGTGGACCAGGTCGCCCGCGAACAGGGCCCGGTCCGTCCCGGAGTGGAGCTTCAGCACGCTGGAGCCGGGCGTGTGGCCCGGAGCCGCCTCCAGGGTCAGGTTCGCGTCGATCCGGTGGGTGCCCTCCCACAGCAGCACCTGCCCGTTGGCGTGCACGGGGGCGACGCTGTCCTCGTACACGTTCTCGTTGACGCCGCCCTTGACCGCCGAGTTCGTGGCGGGGTTCCAGAACTCGAAGTCCGCCTTGGGCACCAGGTACGTCGCGTTGGGGAACGTGGGCTCCCACCCGCCGTCGCGCAGCCGGGTGTTCCAGCCGACGTGGTCGACGTGCAGGTGCGTGTTGACCACGAGGTCCACGTCCTCCGGCAGCACACCGGCCCGTTCCAGGTTGCCGAGGTAGTCCAGGTCCAGGTGGTCCCACCCGGCGACGGCGGGCCTCGACTTGTCGTTGCCGACGCCGGTGTCGACCAGGATCGTCCGCCCCTCGCTGCGCAGCAGCCACGTCTGCATCGCCACCTGCACCACGTTGTCCTCGGGGTTCAGGTGGTCCGGCACGAGCACGTCCCGCTGCTCCGCCCACGCCCGCTCCGGCGAGCCGGGGAAGAACTGGTCCGGCGTCATGCCGACCGGCCCGTGCATCTCCTCCACGCGCGTCACGGTGACGTCGCCCAACCTGATCTCGTCCACTGGTTCCTCCAGAATTCCTTTGGTCACAACGAATTCTGGGGTCGTGGACGACGCCCAACCACACCCTGCGAAGGCTAGGCACCACGGGGTCGGGCGCCGCGTCAGCGGATCTCCGCCTCCACGAACTCGCGGAAGCTCCGCGCGGGCCGCCCGGTCACCCGTTCGACCGCGTCGGTGACGCGGTCCTCGGACCCGCCCCGGACGTCCTCGTCCAGCGCGGCCAGGAAGGCGGCGAACTCGACGGGCAGCCCCGACTCCGCGAGGTGCCGCGCGTGGTCCGCGGTGTCGAGCGCCCGGTGGCGCACCACCTTCCCGGTCCACTTCCCGATGATCTCAGCGGCCTCCGCGTAGCTCAGCGCCTCGGGCCCGGTCAGCACGTGCTCCGCGTTGTGCGGCACCGGGTCCACCAGCGCGTGCCCGGCGACCGCCGCGATGTCCCCCGCGTCGACGAACGCGACCCTGGCGTCCCCGGTGGCGCTCACGATCTCCCCGGTGCGCACGCCCACTCCCGCGGCGTGGTCACCGGTGAAGTTCTGCATGAACCACGACGGCCGCAACACCGCCCACTCCGGCACCAGCGCCCGCACCAGTGCGTGCACGGCACCGAGCGGCGGGTCGCCCTCCTCCAGCGCCGACGAGCTGAGCAGCACCACCCGCCGAACCCCCGACCGCAGCGCGGTCGCGAGGAACGGCTCCACCAGCGGCACGGGATCGATCACCCCGATCGGCGCGACGAGGTAGACCGACGACACCCCGCGCACCGCGGCGGCGTGCGTCCCCGGCTCGGCCCAGTCGAACCGGACCTGCCCCTCCGACCGGGGCGCCCGAGTGGCGGCCCGAACCGGCACCGACCGCTCGCGGAGGAAGTCCACGACCCGCGAGCCGGTGGTCCCGGTGGACCCGACGACCAGGACCTCAGACATCAGCCGCTCCGGAGAACGCGCTGTCCAGACCGCCCATGACGTCGGCAGCGGCGGCCGGGCTCCAGTAGTCGCGGTAGTGCCGGATCTCCCCGTCCCGCACCGTGATCACCGCGATGTAGGACATCGTGTACGGCTTCGCCGTGGGCACCACGACGCCGTTGACGGTGAACTCCACGACCACCACGTCGGGGTCGGCGGTCAGGTGCACGACCTGCTCGGGGATCTCCCGCACGTTCAGCAGATCCGGGTACTCGCGCAGGTATTCCTGGACGGCCGCGCGCCCCTCCACCCGCCGTGGCGCGCCCGGCTGCGCGAACGGGAACTCCAGCACCCCGTCCTCCGCCCACAGCGCGGCGAAGCCCGCCATGTCGTTGCGGAGCAGCAGGCCCAGCGCGTGGACCACGAGGTCCTCTGACTTCATGACATCTCCAAACAGGACGAGACGGTAGCGTCCCGACCAACCTAGCACAGGACGGGACGGCACCGTCTCGTCGCTACACTCGCCCGATGACCCGCCGCGCGCCCACCGGGGCAGCCCTGCTGCAACCGGCCGTCACCAAGGCCATCACCGAGTCCGTGCTGGCCGAGTGGGCCGAGAACGGCTACGCCAGGCTGTCGATGGAGGCCGTCGCCAAACGGGCGGGCGTCGGCAAGAGCGCCCTCTACCGGCGCTGGCCGTCCAAGCAGGAGATGGCGATGTCCGTGATCGCCGACTTCAGCGTCACCCGCGCCGCGACCCCGGACACCGGTTCGCTGCGCGGCGACCTGCGCGAAGCGCTGGACAGCCTGCACGCCTGGCTGACCGACGAGCACTTCGCCAGGATCCTCCCGGACCTGGTGGCGGAAACGGCCCGCAACCCGGAGCTGGGCGAGTTCGTGAAGGACATGATCGGCACACCGAGGCGCGAGCACTCGGCGGCGATGCTGCACCGAGCGGCCGAACGCGGCGAACTGGCGCCGGACGCGGACCTGGAACTGGTGCAGGACCTGATCGCGTCACCCCTGTACTGGCGCCTGAGCGTGCGCGGCGCGGCAGCGGAACCCGACTACCTCGACAAGCTCACGGACCTGATCCTCAGGTCGATCTCCACCATCCACAGTGGACCCCGCGGCTCCGAACCCCCTACAGCCACCGGTTCCGCTTGAACATCCGGTGCAGCACGAAGCACCCGACGGCGACGAACCCGAGCACCCCGTAGTACCCGTACTCCCACCGCAGCTCGGGCATGTGCTCGAAGTTCATCCCGTACAGCCCGAACACCATCGTCGGCAGCGCCACGATCGCCGCCCACGAGGTGATCTTCCGGACGTCGTCGTTCTGCCGCAGCGTGATCTTCGCCAGCGTCGCGTAGAGCAGGCTGGTCAACAACTGGTCGAACGACCCGATCCGCTCCGACACCGCGGCCAGCCGGTCGAGCAGGTCCCGGAACCCCTCCCGGACCTCCTCCCGCACCTCCGGGCTCTCCACCACCCCGCGCAGCACGACGGCGAGGGGCGTCACCGACCGGCTCAACTCCACGATCTCGCGCTTCATCAGGTACATCTGCTCGGCGCCCACGGGATTGCCCGGCGCGAACACCAGTGCCTCGATCGCGTCGATGTCCCCCTCGAACGCCTCCGTCACGTCGAGGTGGCTCGTCACCACGTGGTCCGCGATGGCGTGCAGCACCGCCGAAGGCCCCAGCGCGAGCCGTTCCGGCGCCGCCTCCAACTCGGCCCGCAACCCGCTGAGGCTGGAGTGCGACCCGTGCCGGACCGTGACGATGAAGTCCGCCCCGAGGAACGCCATCACCTCGCCGGTCTCCACGATCTCCCCGCCACCGCCCGGCGACGCGTGGGCGACGTGCCGAGCCGTCTTGAGCACCAGGAACGTCACCTCCCCGTACCGCGCCACCTTCGGCCGCAGGTAGCCGCGCACTGCGTCCCCCGCCGACCGCGCGGGCAACCCGAAGGTCTCGGCGACGGGGCGCACCTGCTCGGCCGAGGGTTCGAGCAACCCGAGCCACACGAAGCCCGTTCCCCGTTCGCGCACCTCGGCCGCCGCGGTCTCGTGCGTCCACGGGCCGGGCAGCCGCAGCCCGTCCACGTAGACCGCGCACCCGACCACGGCGTCGTGCGCCGCCACCCAGCCACCGGTCGACGCCGCGCTCATGAAAGTGGTCCTCCTCGTCGGGGCCATGATGCCAAGAGCCATCCCACCGCACGACCACTTCGGCGACTCCGACACCCCACGGCACCGCGGGCGACCAGACCACTCGCTGTGGAAGACTCCGACCATGTCGTCCATCCCCGAACGGATCGCCGCCGACCTCGAACAGGAGATCCTGGCGCAGCGGCTCGACTCGGGCGCCCGCTTCGCCCTGCGCACCGAGCTGATCGAACGCTTCGGCGTCAGCGCGAACGCCATGAACGAGGCGCTGCGCATCCTGCGGGAACGCGACGTGGTCCAGGTGAGGCCGGGCGCCCAGGGCGGCGTCTTCATCTCCCAGCCGCCCCCGCAGGTCCGCCTCGGCGTGATCGACCTGTGGTTCCGCGGCCTCCTGGTCGACGCGGTGGACCTGTTCGAGGCCAGGTCCCTCCTGGAGGACGGCTTCGCGACGGCGGCGGCCGAGCGGGCGACCCCGGAGGACGCGCGCGACCTGGCGTGGGCCCTGGAGGAGCTGCGGAACGCGAAGCAGGACCCGAGGGCCTACCTGGAGGCGAACATGCGCTTCCACGGCGCCATCGCCAGGGCGGCGCGGATCCCCGTCCTGGCGGGCATGTACGAGTCGATCGTGACGCTCCTGCGCGGCACCCTCGTGCGGGCGGAGTTCTCCGGTCCGGCCGTCGAGGAGGTGATCGACCACAACGTCGAGGTGCACGCCCGCCTGGCGAGGGCGATCACCACCCGCGACCACGGCGCGCTGGCCAAGGCGCTGGTGGAGCACCGGGCCGACCTGGTCAGGATCTCCGAGCCGTCCCGGTCACCGGGCCGCAGCGCCTGACCCCTCCGCCAGGAACCCCTCGACGAGGGCCGCGAACCGCGCCCCGTGCTCGATCTGCACCCAGTGCCCGCACCGGGCGAACACGTGGAGCTGCGAGCGGTCGATGAGGTCCAGCAGCCGCAACGACGTGGCCAGCGGGATCACCCGGTCGTCGCGGCCGTGGACGATCAGCGTCTCGTGCGGCAGCGCCCCGATCACCCCGTCGTCGAGCGCCATCGCGTTCACGCCGTCCTGCCGGGGCGCCGGGAACATCCGCGAGTAGGCCTCGTGCACACCGGGCCGCGTGGCCGCGTCCAGCCGCAGCCGCGCGAGGTCGTCGTCCACCGCCGCGCCGTCGTAGGTGAAGACCCCCATGAGGTCGCGCATCGCGGCGAACGACGGCTCGAACCCCCACACCGCGTCCAGCCCCGGCGTGAGGTCGAACGGCACGCCGACGCTGCCCATCAGGACGAGCCGGTCCACGCGTTCCGGGGCCTTCGCCGCCAGCCGCAGGGCCAGCGCGCCGCCGAAGCTGTTGCCCACGACGGAAACCTTCGGCAGGTCGAGCGCGTCGAGGAACCCCAGCAGGTGGTCGAGCCACACGTCGGGGCCGTAGGCGACGTCCGGAGGTCGTTGCGTGTAGCCGAACCCGAGCACGTCGGGCGCGACGACGCGGTGCCGACGGGCCAGCACCGGCAGCACCGTGCGCCAGTTCGCCCACGCCGACACCCCCGGCCCGGACCCGTGCACCAGCAGCACCGGCGGCCCGTCGCCCAGGTCGTGGTAGTTGGTCGCCACACCGCCGACGTCGACGGTCCGGCCGATCTCCTCGTTGGTCTCGGTCACCTCTCGATAGTTGCACAAGATTCCGGCACATTTGATGAAGTTCAGACTTGAACAATCGATTGAAGTGGTCATACACTCGCCGAACTACCAGAACTTTACGGAACGAAGGGCGGTACCCATGGCTGTCATCAGGCTGGGCTACGTGCACGTCCGGGTCACCGACCTGGCGCAGGCGCGGCAGCACTACCTCGACACGCTGGGGATGGACGTCGTGCACGAGGAGGGCGGCCGGGTCTACCTCAAGTCGTGGGACGAGGACGACCACCACTCGGTGGTGCTGGAGGAGGGAGGCGTCGGCCTGGTCAAGTTCGGCTACAAGGTCACCGGCGACGGCACCCTCGACGCGGTCGAGGACCGGGTGCGCGCGTTCGGCGCCACGTGCGAGCGGATGTCCAAGGGCGACAACGCGGGCGTGGGCGACGGGCTGCGCGTGACGCTGCCGTCCGAGCACGTGCTGGAGCTGTACTCCGAGGTCGATTACCTCGGCACGAAGGTCGGCAAGCTCAACCCCGACCCGTGGCCCCGCGGCCTGCGCGGGATCGGCGTCCCCAGGATCAACCACGCGCTGATCACCACCGAGGACCCGGCGCTGCTGGAGCGGTTCTTCCAGGAGGCGCTGGCGTTCCGCCCGGCCGAGCGACTCGTGGCAGGCGCGGAGGACTCCGACCTGGTGGGGTCCTGGATGTACTGCGGCGACCAGCCGCACGACATCGCGTTCGTCAAGGGCCCCAACGGGAAGCTGCACCACTTCGCCTACGAGGTCGACGACTGGAGCGCCCTGCTGCGGGCGGGTGACGTGATGTCGATGGACGACGTGCCGATCGACTTCGGCCCCGCCCGGCACGGCATCACCCGAGGCGGGACGATCTACTTCTTCGACCCGTCGGGCAACCGCAACGAGGTCTTCTCCGGCGGCTACCGCACGGGCCCGGACTTCCGGCCCATCACCTGGACGATGGACCAGGCCGCGCGGGGCATCAACTACACGCACCGCGAGATCGACCAGGCGTTCCTCCAGGTCGTCACGTGACGGCGGCGCGGGCCTGAACGGCGTGGACGGCCGTACGCGGAGATCGTCGCCAGGTAGACATGATCGTGGACATCGCGCTGGGCCTGTCCACTCACCCACGATGAACGGACACCGCACCATGCGCGCGATCGTGCTCGACGCCCCCGGCCCGCCGGAAGCACTGGCCATCCGCGAACTCCCGGTTCCCGAGCCGGAGCCCGGCCAGGTCCTCATCCGGGTCAGGGCGTTCGGCCTGAACCGGTCCGAACTGCACACCCGGCTGGGCCTGGCGGAGGGTGTCACCTTCCCCCGCGTGCTCGGCATCGAGGCCGCGGGTGTCGTGGAAGCCTGCCCCGGCGGGGAGTTCCCGGTGGGGGCGCAGGTGTTCGCGATGATGGGCGGCATGGGTCGCACGTTCGACGGCGGCTACGCCGACTACACGTGCGTGCCCGCCACCCAGGTCAGCCGCTTCCGCAGCGACCTGCCGTGGTCCACGCTGGGCGCGGTGCCGGAGATGCTGCAAACCGCCTACGGCGCCATGACCGTCGGCCTCGGCGTCCGGGAAGGGCAGTCCATCCTCGTCAGGGGCGGCACCGCGTCGGTCGGCATGGCCGTGGCGGTGCTCGCCAAGCAGCGCTCCATGACCGTGTTCTCGACGACCCGCAACCCCGCCAAGGCGAAGGCGCTGACCGACCTCGGCGTCGACCACGTGCTGATCGACGACGGCGCGGTGGCCGACCAGGTCCGCCGCGTCCTCCCCGAGGGCGTGGACGCGGCGCTGGAACTCGTCGGCACGCCCACCCTCCCGGACACGCTGCGGGCGACCAGGGAGGGCGGGGTCGTGTGCTTCGCCGGGATGCTGTCGAACGAGTGGACGGTGCCGGACTTCTACCCCATCGGCTACCTGCCGCGCGGTGTCCGCCTCAGCGCGTACGGCGGTGACGCGAGCGACCTGCCCGCCGACGTGCTCCAGGAGTTCCTGGACGCCGTCGCCGACGGCACGGCGGTCGTCCCGCTGGACCTGGTGTTCCCCTTCTCCCGCATCGTCCAGGCCCACGCCAGGATGGAGGCGGGTGAGGCGACCGGGAAGATCGTGGTGCTGACCGACTGAGACGGTCCCCGTTTGCCCCGCGCGCGGAGGGGGCACCTCGGCCGGGTCGGTGATCACCAGTCTCGGGAGGTCCTCGTGAACAGCGGAACCAAGTGGCACGTCGTCCCGCCCACGGCTCGCGCCTGCTGGGTCAGCCTGCTCCTGGGCGTCGCCGTGGTCATCAGCACGGCCGCGCGAATGGTCTCGGCGGGAGAGGCCGCCGTGCTGCCCGTCATCGCACTGGTGATGGGTGTGCTGCTGGTCGTCGTCGCGGTCGCGGGGCTGGTGTCCCCTGGGCTGCGAGGGCGTTAGGGCCTCATCCGCGCGACGCCGGGTCAGGAGGACGTCAGGCGGAAGGGGTGGCCTGGCGGCGTCCGTCGCCGGGCTGGTGGTCCGGTCTGGCCGAGATAGCGATCTACCCCGTCGAGTGGCCGTGACCGGCGCTTCCGACACACGCCCCGGTCGCCTCCCAGAAACCCGTCAGCACCTCCGCCACGCGGACCGGGTCCTGCACCATCCACCGGTGCCCGAGCCCGGCAAGCACCTCCACCCGCGCCCCGGCGAGCACGGCCGCCTCGCGCCGCTGGGCCTCCGTGCCCAGCAGGACGTCCTGGCGGGCGAGGATCGCGAGGCCCGGCCGCGCGGCGGCGGCAGGCAGGTCCCGCCCGAGTTCCGCCATCACGGGCTGGGCCGTGGACCGGTGGTACGCCAGCACCGCCCGCCCCATGGCCGCGTCCTGCGCGGGCGCGATGCGCTCCGCCACCGCGCGGGGCAACCCGCGGCGGACCAACGTCTCCACCCGCTCGGCCGCTGACCCGCCGAACCGCCTGGCCACGTCGACCTCACCCACCCCCGGCGTCTGCCAGAGCGTGGCCAGGAAGTGCCAGGCGTAGGAGGGGTGGAACACGCCGACCGCGTCGCAGGCCCAACTGCGCACCAGGTCGGGGCGGCTCATGGCGACCCGGACGACGTGGGCGCCGCCGAGGTCGTGCCCCACGAGGTCCACCGGCTCGCCGAACCCCTCCAGTTCCCCGACCAGCCACCGGTCGTACTCCCCCGCCGTGGCGCCGAAGCCCTCCGGCAGCGGCGCGCCGAACCCCGGCGGTGACAGGCACGTCACCCCGTCGCGCCCGAGTTCCGCGAGCAGCGGCTCCCACACCGCGGCCGTCTCGGCGTTGCCGTGCACGAACACCACGTGTGCCACCCTCAGCCCCCGAGCGGAACCGTCGGTTGCAGCACGGACTCCACCAGCGCCTCGGTGCGCAGGTGCGCGACCGCGCGGTACTCGGGGTCGCGGGCCATGTCGGCGAACGCCCGCCTGCTCGGGTAGCGCACCAGGGCGACCATGTCCCACGCCTGGCCCTCCTCGGCGACCAGCGCCCGTCCACCCTCGCCCAGGTAGTCGATGGTCAGGCCGTACTTCACGCCCATGCGCTCACCGACCGCGTCGACGTAGCGCTGGTAGGTCTCACGGCCGCCGTCCGGCCGGAAGCGCAGCAGGTTGAGCATGACCACGGGGCCACCCGGATCTTCGGCGAGCAGCACGTCCAGGGCGTGGTCGGTCAGGTCGTTCACGAGTTCTCCTCAGGTCTTCGGGAGCCGCCAGCCTCACATACTTGTCAACCAACACGCAAGTTAATCCTCTACACTCGTGCCATGGCCGTCGACAGCCCCACCGGGAGGCGCACCCAGCAGGAGCGCCGCGAGCGGACCGAATCCGCCCTGATCACCGCCGCGGCGGAACTGGTGGTCGAAACCGGCCTGCGCTCCCTCACCCTGGCCAGGGTGGGCGAACGCGCCGGGTACAGCCGCGGGATCGTCAACCACCACTTCGGCTCCAAGCAGGCGCTGGTCGAAGCACTGGCCCACGCCACCCAGACCGGTTTCGTGCCGGGGATCGACCGGATCGCGCCGGGCCTGGAACGCCTGCTGGCCGTGGTCGAGCGCTACATCGGCGCGCTGGGCGGCGTCACCGTGATCAACCGCGCGTTCCTGCTGCTGTGGGCGGAAGCCGCCACCGCGCCCGAACTCACCGAGATCTTCCGCGACCGCGACGAGGGCTTCCGGACCAGGCTCCGCGCCGACGTCGAGGCCGCGATCGCCGAGGGGAGCGTCCGCCCCGACACCGACCCCGGCGACGTCGCCATCGCGATCATGGGGCAGTTGCGCGGGATCGGCCTGCAACGCCTGCTGGACCCCGACGCCATCGACACCGAACGGCTGCGCCACGTCGTCGCGGCCCAGTGGCGCCGCGCCCTCACGATGTCCGATTAGGACATACCGGCCGGATCTCCGACCGGGCTCCGGAAAATGCGTTGCCCGAAGGCGCACCGCTTGACCACCATGGCGACCATGGACCTGTAACCGGTGGCACACCGCGGAGTCGGGGCGGGTTTCTCCCCGTCCCCTCCGACGCAACGCCCGAAACCCGCCCCGCTGATCGGCGCGGGTTTCCCCACGCGACGTGGAGCAGCACGTCGTGCCGGTCGACGTGCCCGTCAGGCGTCGGCCGGTCGCCACCGGATCCCGGAAGGCGCTCACAGCGCGGCGAAGCGCTGCCTGGCGCCTCCGTCACCATTGGACCCCACCGAAACCATGAACGAATCCCGCGATACCCGCGCGCCCGCCGACGTCGACCGGAAAGCGCTGTGGGTGGTCCGAGAGCTGGGACTGCCCGCCGTCGTCAAGGCCTGCGTGTCGTGCAGGTCGACCCGCCACCACCCCACCGGGAAGTTCCGGGTGAACGCGAGCGGCAAGCTCCTCGACGTCTGGATGCTGATCTGCTGCGAGCTGTGCGGCCGCACGTCGAAGATCCCGGTCCACGAGCGCGTCCACGTGCGGTCGCTCGACCACGAGCGGCTGCTGATGTTCGAGGACAACGCCCCGGCCATGGTGCGCGCGCTGGCCACGGACACGGCACTGGCGGGCAAGGCGGGGCACCGGCTCGACTGGAACGGCACGTGGGACCTGGAGACCGACTCGCCGTTCCACGACCTCGAGCGCGGGGCGTCGGTCGAGGTCGTCGTCAGGTTCGAGCTCCCGGTGCCCGTTCGGGTCGAGAAGCTGCTCACGACGGGGCTCGGCCTGAGCCGGTCCGCCGTGGCCGACCTGGTCGACTCCGGCCGCGTCCGCCTGCCACTGGCCGTCGGCGCGAGGGCGCGCGAGGACTTCACCTTCGTCGTCCTCGCTCCCCCGGATCACCCGGACGAGACGGTGAGGTGAGCCCTTTCCCCCTGCGGCCCGATCAGGGTGAGGAGTTCGGCGGGGTGCTCGTCGGCGCTGCCGATCCAGTGCGGGACCCCCGCGTCGAACTCCGCGGCCTCACCGGGCCGCAGGAGGAACTCCCGCTCGCCAAGCAGGAAGCGGACGGAACCGTTCATGACGTAGATCCACTCGTAGCCGTCGTGGGTCTTCGGCGCGGGCGAGCCCCACCGGGACGCGGGCGGGTAGACGACCTTGAAGGCCTGGATGCCGCCCGCGCGCCTGGTCAGCGGCACGAAGGTCATGCCGTCGCGCGTCACCGGGCGGAGGTGCACGCGCGGATCGCCGGTGTGGCGCGAGCCGACGAGGTCGTCGAGCGGGACGCCGTGCACCCGCGCCAGCGGCAGGAGCTGTTCGAGCGTGGGGCGCCGTTTGCCGTTCTCCAGGCGGGACAGGGTGCTCGTGGTCAGTCCGGTCCGGGCGGCCAGGTCGGCCAGGGTCGCGCCGCGAGCCAGGCGCAGCGCGCGCAGGCGGGGGCCGAAGTCGGCCAGCACGGAGTCCTCGTTGTCGTCCACGACCGCACATCTTGCCGATCGGCAACGAATCTTGCCAGTGGGTCACCCGGCGGAAAAGACTCCGCGGCGGAGGTGAGACCTGATGGTCGGAAGCAAGACCCGAACGTGTCGTCGCTTGGTCGCCGCGGTGGTAATCCTGCTGTGCGCACTGGGATGCACGGCCGCCCCGTCGTCGAGCGAGGCCGCGGAGGCGTTCGACGCGGCCACCCGCAACGACGAGGCGTTCAACCGCCAGTTCACGCACGAGTTCGCCGACGTGGACGGGGTGCGTCTGCACTACGTCAAGGGCGGGACGGGAGAACCGCTCGTCCTGCTGCACGGGTGGCCGCAGTCCTGGTACGAGTGGCGCGACATCATGCCGGACCTGGCGCGGAAGTACACGGTGTACGCGCTGGACCTGCCGGGGCTCGGGGACAGCACCGGATCGCCCACCGGGTACGACAAGGCGACCCTCGCCCGCTACGTGCACCGCCTGGTCGCCGACGAACTCGAGCTCGACGCGATCCGGCTGGTGGGGCACGACCTCGGCGCCGGTGTGGGACTGCGCTACGCCATCCAGTACCCCGACGAGGTGGTCCGCTACGCCCACCTGGACTACCCCGTGCCCGGCCCCGCCCTCAGCGCGGCGGCGTACCAGACCTTCAGTTGGCACATGGCCTTCCACACCCAGGCGACCATCCCGGAGATGCTGGTCGACGACGACGTCCGCGAGTACCTGGCGTCGTTCTACCCGCTGGTCGCGCACGGTGGCGTGAGCTTCGGCGGTCCGGGAGCGCGGTCGCCGTTCTCCCCGGAGCAGGTGGACGAGTTCGCCCGCACGTACCGACGCCCCTCGGTGCTGACCGGCGGGTTCGAGCTGTACCGGACCCTGGACCAGGACGAGCGCGACAACACCGCGGCTCGCCCCACCACCGTGCCGACCATGCTCATGACGGCCGAGGGCACCCTCTCCGCCACCCGTCCGACGCTGGAACCGCTCGCCACGACCATCGTCCGCGCGGTCGAGGTCCCCGGCTCCGGGCACTGGCTCCCCGAGGAGAACCCGGACTTCGTGACCGGGGAACTGTTCCGCTTCCTGGAAGGATCCTAAGTGGACGAACAACGGATGGACCGGGACCTGCGCGCCCGCTTGGACGTGGTCCTGGACGAGCACCGCGCCGCACTGGACGCCTGCCTGGACGGCCTGACCGAGGACGAGGCCAGGAGGTCCCTCGTGCCTTCGAGAACGACGTTGCTGGGTCTGGTGAAGCACGCGACCTACGTGGAGAAGTTCTACTTCGACCACTCCGTCACCGGTCGCGCGCTCCAGCGGCTCGGCGTCGCCTCCACACCGGACCGCTCGTTCGTCCTCACCGCGGAGGACACCACCGCCTCGGTCCGGGCGGCCCACCGGGTCGCCTGCGAGGAGTCCCGGCGGATCGCGGCCGACCTGGACCTCGACCAGGTCGTCACCGGTCGGGGCGCCCAACCGGTGTGGTCCGTCTACCTCAGGGCCTCGCGCGACCTGGCCCAGCACTGCGGGCACGCCGACATCCTGCGTGAGCAGGTCCTCGCGGCACGGCGCCGGAACCCCTGAACCACACCCTATTTCGACCAGGGCGAAAGGTCGGCCGCCCTCCGGTGGTCGTCGGTGTACTACTCGGGGTTTGTGTTCTCTCCCGAGGAGGTGCCCGGATGAGGGCGGTCAGGTTGCTGTTCAGCTCACTCGTGGTCGCGGCGCTGGTCGTGCCAGCGCAGCCCGCGTCGGCGGCGGTGGTCGGCGGGGCCATCTTCAACGACCCGACGGTGCCCGCGAAGCAGCGGGTGATCGTCGACCACGACCGGTCGCTGATCAACGGGGCGGCCGCGGGGTCGAGCATCCGGATGGCCATGTACCACTTCAACGACGCGGGGGTGGCCGCCGACCTGGTCGCGGCCCACAACCGGGGTGTCGACGTGCGGGTGGTGCTCGACTACTCGGACTCCGGCACGGCACCGTCCAAGTCGCTGATCAGCGCGTTGGGCAGCAAGGCGACCGTGTGCACCAAGGACGCCGCGTGCATCGGCAACAAGGGCACGCCGATCATGCACAACAAGTTCTTCCTGTTCTCCAGCACACTCGGGTCGACCAACGTGGTCGTCCAGCAGTCGTCGAACCTCAACTCCGGCAACTACACGGTGCTGTGGAACAACGCGGTGACCACGGTGGGCAACACCGCCCTGTACAACGGTTACCTCGAGTACTTCAACGACCTGGCCGCCAAGGTCAAGAATGGCAACTACTACAGCACGGTCTCCGCGGGCGCCGTCAAGGCCTACTTCTTCCCCAGGGCGGGCACCGACGAGACCAGCGACACGATCTACAACATGCTGAACGAGAACGTCACCTGCGAGGGCAACACCTCGACCGGGACGGAAACGGGACGCACCATCATCCGGATCGCGATGTGGTACTTCAGCCGCGACGACATCGCCCGGAAGCTCCGGGACCTCGCCGACAAGAAGTGCTGGATCGAGGTCGTCTACACCAACCTCGACGAGGGCAGCCGGAGCTACCTCGCGGGCAACGACCGCATCGTGCTGTACAAGATCGCGGGCGACCACGAGGTCCACTCGAAGTACCTGCTCATCGAGGGCACCTACGTCGACAAGAAGGACTCCAAGTGGGTCATGACCGGTAGCCACAACTACACCAACGCCGCGCTCCGGGAGAACGACGAGACGCTGCTGCGGATCGAATCCGCGTCCATCCACGACCAGTACCGCTCGAACTTCTGGGCCCTGCGCGCCGCCGCGTCGTGACACGGGGCGGTCAGGGCTCCCCCTCGCCGGACGGCCGCGGCGGGACGAGCCGGGCGTAGAAGTCCAGCAGTGCCGGATCGTCTACGGCGGCCCGGTCGAGCGCCTGCTCCAGCGGCACGCCCTGGAGCAGGCGCTTGACCGGGACTTCGAGCTTCTTGCCGGTGCGGGTGTGCGGGATCCCTGGCGCAGCGATGACGGCGTCGGGCACGTGCCGCGGTGAGGCGTGGACGCGGATGGCCTCGGCGATCCGGTCCTTGAGGGCCTGGTCGAGTTCGACGCCGTCCGCGAGCACGACGAACAACGGCATCCAGTACCCGCCGTCCACCAGTTCGGCGCCGATGACGAGCGCCTCCCGGATCTCCGGCAGTTCCTCCACGACGGCGTAGAGGTCGGCGCTGCCGAGCCGGACGCCGTTCCGGTTGAGCGTGGAGTCCGACCGCCCTGTCACGATGACGCCGCCGCGCTCGGTCACCGCCATCCAGTCGCCGTGCCGCCACACGCCGGGGTAGGTCGTGAAGTACGCGTCCCGGTACCGGGTGCCGTCGGGGTCGTTCCAGAACCCGACGGGCATCGACGGCATCGGCTTGGTGACGACGAGTTCGCCGACCTCCGCCACCACCGACTTCCCGTCGGCGTCCCAGGCCTCCAGCGCGACGCCGAGCAGCGGGGCGGAGATCTCACCCGGCCGGACCGGCGTGGTCGGGGCACTGCCCGCGAAGCCGCTGACCACGTCCGTGCCGCCGGTGGTGGACGCGAGCTGGACCGAGGGGCCGACGTGGTCGGCCACCCAGTGGTAGCAGGACTCTGGCAGTGGCGCGCCGGTGCTCCCGACGACCCGGAGCGCGCCAAGGTCGAACGCGCCGGGCTCGACGCCGGCCTTGGCGCACGCCAGCAGGTAGCCGGGGCTCACGCCGAGGATCGAGACGCGGTGCTCGGCGGCGAGCCGCCAGAGCCTGTCGGGACCGGGGAACGCCGGGCTGCCGTCGTAGAGGACGACGGTCGCGTCGACCAGCAGCCCGGAGACGGCCAGGTTCCACATCATCCAGTTCGTCGTCGTGTACCAGAGGAACCGGTCCCCGGCCCGGAGGTCGAGGTGCAGCCCGGCCAGCTTGAGGTGCTCCAGCAGCACCCCGCCGTGGCCGTGGACGATCCCCTTCGGCGCCCCGGTCGTACCCGAGGAGAACAACACCCACAGCGGGGCGTCGAAGTCCACGCGGTCGAACCACGGCGGCGCCTGCGTGGCGACGGCCTCCGCCCAGGGCACCATCGTCGGATCGCCGGGCGTCCCGACGTGGTCGACCAGCACCGTCACCCGGACGGTCGGCAGCAGGTCCCGCAGCCGGGCCGCGTCGGAACGCCGGTCGTGCACCCGGCCGTTGAACCGGTACCCGTCGGCGGTGACCAGCACGGTCGGGTCGAGCTGGCCGAACCGGGCGGCGGCGCCGTCCGCGCCGTAGTCCTGCCCGCACACCGACCAGACCGCGCCGATGCTCGCGGCGGCGAGGAACGCGACGACCGTCGGCGCCGCGTTCGGCAGGTAGCCGACGACCCGGTCGCCGGCACCGACGCCCTGGCCGCGCAGCCAGCCCGCGAACGCGGCCACCTGGGCGCGCAGCTCGGGCCAGGTCACCGCTGTGGTCGTGCCGTCCTCGGTGACCGCGATCAGGGCGGGCCCGGCCCCACCACCGCGCAGGACGTGCTCGGCGTAGTTGAGCCGCGAGCCGGGGAACCAGCGGGCGCCGGGCATCCGCTCGTCCTCCAGCACCCGGTCGAAGCCCCGGTCCGAGGCGACGTCGAAGAAGTTCCAGACAGCGCCCCAAAAACCTTCGAGGTCGTCGACCGACCACCGCCACAGCTCGTGGTAGTCGGACGGCGACCGGCCCACGAGGCGGGCGAACCGGCCGATGGCCGGGTCGGAGCCGGGATCGGGCCGCCAGATCGGGTCAACGGTCATCGCCACTCCACGGTGAAGGCTTTCGGTAGCTGGACGAGCAGGTCGGCGACGACGTCCGCGAGCGCGGCCGGGGTCGCCGCACCGGCGAACAGGTGGTGGTCGGGGCGGAGCACGAACCCGACGTGGCCCGCCTCGGCCAGGTGCGGCAGCAGCACGCCGTCGACGTCGACCTCCGGCACCAGGTGCAGCAGCACGGCGCCGAGCGAACGCAGCCGGGCCACCTGGTCGTCGGACAGCACCTCGTGCGGGTCGACGGTTGCGGCGACCACGACGACGGGCCCGACCAGGTCGTCGAGCAGCCCGGTGCGCCCGTCGAGGGTCAGCCGCGGCTGCGGGGCGGGCGCACCCGAGCCGACCACCGGCACCCCGTTCGCGTCCCGGTGCACGACACCGCCGGTCACCGCGGAGGGCAGGCGCACCGGCAGGATCTTCGCCGGGTCGGCGTCGTTGGCCAGCAGGAAGGCGTCCCGCCGCGCGGCCGTCTCCGGGTCGACCACGCAGATGACCTCGCCCAGCTCCACGGACACGCCGATCGCCTGCTCGACGTGCGCCCGCCGCTCGGCCGGGTAGGTGTCCAGCAGGTCGGGACCGACCTGCCCGGCCAGCACGAGGTCGAGCTTCCAGGCCAGGTCGGCGGCGTCGCGGATGCCCGAGCACAGGCCCTGGCCCGCGAACGGCGGCATGAGGTGGGCGGCGTCGCCCGCGATCAGCAGCCTGCCGGCCCGCCACTCGTCGGCCAGCCGGGCCTGGAACGTGTAGGCGGTGTGCCGTTCGAGGTCGGCCGTCTCCGGGGTGACGCCCCACGGTTCGAGCAGGCGCCACGCCGTGGCCTCGTCGTTCAGCTCGGTGACGGACTCGCCGGGCAGTCGCATGAATTCCCACCGGCGACGGCCGGGGCCGCCGGAAACCGCCGTTGTCGGCCGCGCCGGATCGCAGACCTGGAGGTTCATCGGCTCCCACGGGCGGTGGTCCCGCGGCACCACGTCGACGACCAGCCAGTCGTGGAAGTAGCCGAGGTCGGTGACGGCCGTGCCGATCCGCTCGCGGACCAGGCTGTTGGCGCCGTCGCAGCCGACCACCCACGCGGCCGTGAGCCGGACCGGCCCCTGCGGGCCTTCGGCGAGCACGGTGACGCCGTCCTCGGACGGGTCGAGGTCGGTCACCGCGTGGCCGGTCAGCACCGTGACCGATTCCTGGGCGCGGGCCGCGGCGGACAGGGCCCGTTCCAGGTCGGGCTGGTGGAACATCGTGGCGATCGGCCAGCCGGACGGCCCTGTTCCGGACCAGTCGAACCTCAGCAGGCACTGCCCGGCGGCGTTGCGCCACTCGTAGACCGCGGCCTGCTCGCCGAGGGTGCCGAGCACCTCGCCGATGCCCGCCGCGGCCAGGACACGCGCGGTCTCGTCGTCGAAGTGCACGGCCCGCGGCCGCGGATACGGCACGGGCCACCGCTCCAGGACGACCACCCGGTGACCCCGGCGGCCCAGCAGCGAGGCCAGGGTGAGGCCCACCGGCCCCGCCCCCACGATCGCCACGTCGTACCCGTCGTCAGTCACTGTGCGCGCCGGTCATCAGTTCGGCCAGGTCCTCGGGGGCCAGGAACGACGGCGGCGGGGGCGGACCCCAGTTGTAGAGGCCCTTCACGCCCTCCCAGACGCCGGGCTTCCAGAGGGC
The DNA here is from genome assembly GCF_025061645.1 of Umezawaea endophytica. Classification (GTDB taxonomy): domain Bacteria; phylum Actinomycetota; class Actinomycetes; order Mycobacteriales; family Pseudonocardiaceae; genus Umezawaea; species Umezawaea endophytica. Next base: position 86,825 of record NZ_JANYMP010000007.1, read on the forward strand.
GTCGTCCACGATGCAGTCCAGGTCGGAGTAGTACTCGGAGAAGTTGCCCGCCGGATCCTTGAGGTACCAGAAGAAGTTCGAGCCGACGTGGTGGCGGCCGAGGCCCCAGACGTGCCTGCCTGGGTCGGCGGCGAGCATCGCGCTGGCCCCGCGCCCGACCTCGTCGACGTCGTCGACCTGCCAGGAGGTGTGGTGCAGGAACTGCAAGGGGGCCTGCTGCACCAGGACGTTGTGGTGGTCGGTCGAGCAGCGCAGGAACGCCGCGAGCCCGGTCACGGTGTCGCTCACCTTGAAGCCGAGCCCCTCGGTGAAGACGCGCTGGCTGGTCTCCACATCGGTGGAGCCGAGCACGACGTGGCCGAGCCTGCGCGGCCGGACCGGACCCTCGCGCAGGACGCCGTCGGCGCGGGCGCCCGGACGGTCGACACGACCGGGGCCGTTGTACAGCGGCGCCGGGGCGGCGGCCTGGTCCAGCCGGGGCGCGATGGTCACGTCGATCCTGGTGCCGGTGCCCGGATCGACGGTGGAGACCGAGGTCTCGGTGCGCGCCACGGACAGCCCGAGGCGCTGGAGCCCGGCGGTGACCCGGTCGAGGTCGTCCGGGTCGTCCGCGCCGACGCCGAGTTCCAGCAGGCGCCGCCGGTCGGCGCCCGCGATCCGCAGTTGCTCGCCACCGTCCACGGTGGAGAAGCGGTGGTCGTCGGGACCGCGCTGGAGGCCGAACTCGGCGTAGTAGTCGGCGGTCGCCCCCACGTTCGGCACGCCGAGGGTGATCGAGGTCAGGCGGTGCAGTGGCACGTCACTTCTCCTTCGACGCGGCGACGAAGTGCTGCTGGAGTTCCCCGATGCCTGCGATCGTGCTGACCAGCCGGTCCCCCTCGCGGAGGAACCACTGGGGGACGCGGGCGGCGCCGATCCCCGACGGGGTGCCGGTGAAGATCACGTCGCCTGGTTCGAGCGGCAGCACGGCGGACAGCGCGGCGATCAGCGCGGGTACGGAGAAGACCAGGTCGGCGGTGGTCCCCTTCTGGACCGGCTCGCCGTTGACCGAGCACCCCAGGTCCAGCGCGTCCGGGTCGAGGCCCGCCGCCACCAGTTCGTCGACGGTGACCAGCCAGGGCCCCATCGGGGTGAAGCCGGGGTAGGACTTGCCGAGGCTGAACTGCGGGACCGGGCCGGTGAGCTGCACGGTCCGCTCCGACAGGTCCTGGCCGACGGTCAGGCCTGCGACGTGGCTCCAGGCGTCGGCCTCGGTGACGTGCCGGGCGGTGCGGCCGATGACGACGACCAGCTCGACCTCCCAGTCGACGGTCTCCCCCGCCAGCACGACCGGCCCGCACGGACCCGTGATCGAGCCGCGGAACTTGGTGAAGACCGGCGGGGAGTCGGGGACGGTGACGCCCGACTCGGCGGCGTGGTCGCGGTAGTTCAGGCCGATCGCGAAGAGCTGGCCGGGGCGCGGCACGGGGGCTCCGAGCCGTTCCGGTTCGAACGGCTCGGCGGGGACGGTGGCGGTGTCCAGGGCAGCCGCCCAGGCCGTGAAGGCCTCCCACCTGGGGAAGACCTCCTGCGGATCGGGGCCGAACTCCCCTTCGCTGGCCGTGGCGACGTCCACGGCTCCCCGGTCGGTGACCAGGACCAGTCGGCTGTCGAGGTTGCCGAAACGCATGTTCTCTCCTCAGGTGGGCTGGTACCGAGGTTGGCAGCAGAACGTCGTCAAAGCAACACAATTTCGAAATTTCTTGGTCTCGTCCGCTGTCGCCTGAATTTCGATACCGCCGTGTTACGGTTCCGAGGTGGCAGCAGAAGCCGGCACCCGGAGCAACGCCGTGTTCGACCAGCTCCGCGCGGACGTCCTCACCGGACGGCTGCCACCCGGCTCCAAGCTCAAGCTCGCGGTCCTCGGCGAGCGCTACTCCGCCAGCCTCTCGGTCGTCCGGGAGGCGCTGAGCCGACTGGCCGAGCAGGGGCTGGTGGTCCCCCACCCCCAGCGGGGCTTCAGCGTGATGGCGCTGAGCCCCGAGGACCTCACCGACCTGACCAACACCCGCGTCGACCTGGAGACCCTGGCCGCCCGGCGGTCCGTCGAACGCGGCGACCTGGCCTGGGAGACGAGACTGGTGGCCGCCCACCACACCCTGGCGGGCACGTCCGTCGCCACCCCCGACGGCGAGGTCAACGAGGACTGGATCACCGCCCACCGCACGTTCCACCACGCGCTGCTCTCCGGCTGCGGCAGCCCACGCCTCCAGGCCCTCGCCACCGGTCTGCGCGACGCGGCCGAGCTGTACCGGATCTGGTCCAGCTCGCTGACGCACGACACCGCCCGCGACATCGCCGGGGAACACCGGGACCTGCTCGCGCTGGCCATCGCCCGCGACGCCGACCGGCTGTCCACCGCGCTGGCCGCGCACATCCAGCAGACCACGGACATGCTGCTGAGCTACGCCGCGACCAGGGCGGCCGAAGGGCTCGACGCCGTGCCCGCGCGCGGCTCCCGCGGCCGGGTTTAAGCGATCACTTAACGGACGGGTTCCGGTCCGGTGCCGTCGAAGTAGCCTGGACCGACACTCGTCGTCGGGAGGTGCCGGGGCATGGGTCGTGAGTCCGAGGGCGCGGAGCGGGTGCTGCGGGACATCTGGCGGGCGGAGTCGCACAGCGCCGCGGAACTGGAGGCCGAACTCGGCCACGGGAAGGCCTGCAAGGCGATGAAGCACATCGGGTTCGGCGGCGGCGCCGAGCCGGTCGACGACGACCTGCGCGCCGCGTGGCGGGCCAGGCTGGCCCGTGAGGGCAAGCTGCGGGTCGACGGCCGGAGCGCGGTGGAGCCGACCGAGCACGACCCGCGGTGACCGCGCCGGAGTCCGTCGCTGAGGTGACCGAGCTCCTGCGGCGCGGTCGCTACCTGGCCGACCGGGGGCTCGCGACCGCCGTGCACGTGGCGCTGTCGCTGCGACGGCCGCTGCTGCTCGAAGGTGAGGTCGGCGTCGGCAAGACGGAGATCGCCAAGGTGCTCGCCACCGTGCTGGGGCGCGACCTGATCCGGTTGCAGTGCTACGAGGGGATCGACACGAACCAGGCGCTGTACGAGTGGGACTACGCGCGGCAGCTCCTGCACATCCGCGCACTGTCCACTCCGGACAGCGACGTCGCCGTGAGCCGGTTGTTCGGGCCGGAGTTCCTGCTGGAGAGGCCGCTGCTGCGGGCGGTGCGGGCCGGTGACCGGGCCGTGCTGCTGATCGACGAGGTGGACCGCGCCGACGACGAGTTCGAGGCGTTCCTGCTGGAACTGCTGTCGGACTTCCAGATCACCATCCCCGAGGTCGGGACGGTGGCCGCGGCCAGCCCGCCGCTGGTGGTGCTGACGTCCAACCGGACGCGCGAGCTGCACGACGCGCTGAGGAGGCGCTGCCTGTACCACTGGATCGACTACCCGCCGTTCGAGCGGGAGGTGGAGATCGTGGTGCTGCGCGAGCCGTCGGTGTCGGAGTCGTTGGCGCGCCGGGTGGTGGCCGCGGTGACCCGGCTGCGGGAGCTGGACCTGGCCAAGCCGCCGGGGGTCGCGGAGACGATCGACTGGGCGCGGACGCTGGACTTCCTCGGGGAGACCGGGCTGACGGCGGAGGTCGCCGACGCCACGCTCGGGGCGGTGGTGAAGGACCGGGACGACCTGCTCCTGGTGCGCGACGACCTGGAGGGGATCACCGCCGATGGCTGACCACCCGGTCGTCGGCGGGCTGGTGGGCTTCGGGCGCGCGCTCCGGTCCGAGGGGCTCGTGGTCGGCACCGGTGACGCGCTGGTGTTCTGCGCCGCCGCCGCGGTGCTGGACCCGACCGACCTGGCCGACCTGTACTGGGCGGGTCGCACGGCGCTGGTCGTGCGGCGCGACGACATCCCGGTGTACGACGAGGTCTTCCGGCGCTACTTCCTTGGCGCGGACGCGTCCGGGGACTCGGTGCCGACGCTGAAGGCGACCCCGGCGGGCGAATCGGCGGCCACGGTCGTCGTGCCCGCGACCGACCCCGGCGCGCCGGGCGACCAGGAGCAGCGGCTCGGGCTGGCGGCGTCCGATGTGGACGTGCTGCGGCACCGGTCGTTCGCGGCCTGCACGGACGAGGAACTGGCCGCGCTGCGCCGGATCACGGCGCGGATGCGGCTGGCCCCGCCCCGACGGCGCAGCCGCCGCACCCGCGCCGCCACCTCGGGACGGCTGCCCGACCTGCGGCGGACGATCCGCCACGCCCTGCGCACCCAGGGCGAACTGGTCGAGGTGCGCCGCCGACGACGCCGCGTCCGGCCAAGGCCGCTCGTGCTCATCCTCGACGTGTCGGGGTCGATGGCGGACTACTCGCGGGCACTGGTGCAGTTCGCCCACACCGCGGGGCGGGCCACCCGCCGGGTCGAGGTGTTCTGCTTCGGCACCAGGCTGACGCGCGTCACCCACGCCCTGCGGTCGCGCGGCGTGGACGAGGCGCTGCGGCGGGCGGCGGACGTGGTCGTCGACTGGGAGGGCGGGACCAGGATCGGCGACTCGCTCGACCGGTTCGTCCGGGACCGGCGCGGCCTGTCGCGGGGCGGCGTCGTGGTGATCTGCTCCGACGGGCTCGACCGGGGCGACCCCGACGTGCTGGCCACGGCGATGGCCCGGCTGTCCAGGCTGTGCCACCGGATCGTCTGGCTGAACCCGCACCGGGGCAACGACCCCCGCCACCGACCGCGGACGCTCGGCATGGCGGTCGTCGAACCGCACGTCGACGTGCTGCTGTCCGGCCACGACCTGGGCAGCCTGGAGGAGTTCGCCGAGTTACTGCCCGCACTGGGATGAGGAGGGGCGCGTGACGCGACGCTGGAGCGTCGGCATCGAGGCCGAGGGCGACCGGGTGCTGACCCACGACGAGATCCTGGACCTGGCCGACGCCGTGGCGGCGAGCGGCGGTATCGCCTCGGGCATCGGCACCACGCGGTACGGCGCGCGGCTGCTCGTCGTGGCCGATACCCGCGAGGAGGCCGTCGAGCGGGCCACCGCGGAGTTCACCGCCGCCGCCCGCACGGCGAACCTGCCGGAGTACCCGATCGCCCGCGTGGAGGCCGTCGGCGAGGACGAGGATTAGCGCTCGTTCGGGTCGCGGCTGGTCGTCAACGGGCTCGTGGTGCGGGCCTCGTACTCGCCGATCCACGCGGGTTTCCAGGCCCTGTCGTACTTCTGCCGGTTGCAGTGCGGCTGGTACACCGACACCAGCTCGTTCGCGATCTGCTCGCGGTGCGCGGCGGTGCCGCCCGGCACCTCGAACGTCGCGACGCGCACCTTCCACCTGGACGTCGCCCGGCTCACCCAGCAGGCCGCGCGCGGGTGCCGGAACGGGAAGCCCTCGGTCGTCAGGTCGTCGCTGTGGCCGACGTAGATCACCGCGTACCGGTTCGCCCGCTCCAGCTCGTACAGGACGGCGTACACGGCGGGCGTGCTCGGCGGCGTCCACCCGCCGAGCACGCGCGGACCCTCGAACAGGTACCCCGCCGCCGAACCGAGCCGGATCACGAGGGGTGGTAGCCGACCGTCTCGTGCAGCCGTGACCGGCGGGTGCCGGACGCGGGTCGCGCCACCCGCCGCTCCGGCGGCGGCGGAGGAGGTGCCACCTTCGCCACGATCTGCTCGGCGAACGCGTAGAGCAGCGGCAGCGCGCTCGCGACCACCTTGCCGCTGCGGTTGACGTGCTCCAGCCCCGGCACGATGTCGGCCGCGTGCGCGTTGATCGTCTTCACGTGCTCGCCGCACCTCTCCAGGTTCACCGCGATCCGGGTGAGCAGGGAACCGATCCACCACAGGAAGAACGCGAGCCCGGCGATCAGCGCGACGACCTCGACGACCGTCAGGACGACCAGCGTCGTGGTGCTCATGACCTCTCTCCCGCCGCCGCCCGGCCGAGGAGCAGGTGGTGCCGCAGGCCTTCCGCGAGCACGGCGTCGACCCCGTCACCGGTCTTCGGGATCAGCGCGGCGTGCTTGGTGTTCTCCGTGACGGCTTCCAGCGTGTCGCGCACCGCGGCCACCCTGGTGTCGATCAGCTTCACGAAGTGCACCAGCACGCTCAACAAGGCGACCACCGCGAGGATTACCACCAGTCCGAGGACGAGGATCGTGGTCCAGTAGGTGACTTCGTTGTCCGCCAAGGCCAGCGCCATGGTCAGCCTCCCAGCCGGGAGCGGCCGCGGGCGAGCCCGGCGACGATCGTCTCCGCGTGGTCGATGGTGGTGGTGAGCGCCGCGAGCGGCGCCGTGTTCGTCTCGGCCCGCTTCAGCGCGGCGTCGATCCGGGGAGCCTGCCTGCCGATCCGCCTGGCCAGCACGATGATCGGGGTCACCAGCGCGACGACCGCGACCACCACGACGAGCCCGATGACCAGGCCGGTGGTCCAGCCCGCCAGGTCGGCGTCCTGGGCGAGTGCCCTCATCGAAGTCCTCCCCTCAGACCGTTTCGGTCCAGTCGCGCACGGGTTTTAGGTTGCCGTTGACCGACACGAGCCGGGATGGGACGGTGCCGGTCCGGTCCGCGATCGACTCGACGCCGCCGATGAGCGCGTCGAGCGCGCCCGTGACGTGCTTGAGGTGCACGATGACGCGCAGCAGGGCGACCGCGGTCAACGCGATGATCAGGGCGGCAGCCACCAGCGTGACCCACGCAACCACCGGCATGGTCCTGTCCCTCCGCGAGTTCCTACGAGTCCAGCAGCTTCTGCACGCTGCCCGCGTACCGCACGGCGCCGACCCGGATCTCCTCCACGGTCTCGTCGGTGGTGGCGAGCAGCGCGGGCACGGGTTCGAGCCCGTCGTTCAGGGCCACGCCGTCGGCGAGGATCCCGTCGGCGGCGTCGCGGATCCGCTCGACGGCGGCCAGGACCCGGTTGAGCAGCGCGATCACGACCGGCAGCACCACGAGCAGCAGGACCAGCGCGCCAATCCACCACAGCACCATCCGAACCCCCCTACCTCGTGGCCGCGCGCCGCCGCGCGGTCGAGCCGAAGAACCGCCAGAACACCCGCTTCAACGCCGTCAGCGCCGCCGTGAGCCCGATCGCGAAACCGCTCGCCGCGGACGACGTCGCCGAGCGCTCCTCACCGCGGGTCCACCTGGGGATGTCCGCGGCGACGTTGTCGGCGAACCGGGCCAGCAGCACCGTCGTGACGTCGGTGATCATGCCCCGGCCGTACTGCGCCGCGGCGCCGGAGACCTGGAGGTCCTGCACGACCTCGACCAGCGTCCCGCCGGACGTCCGGGTCAGGGTCGCCGTCAGCTTGAGCGCGGCCTGCCCCTTGCCCTTCTCCTCCGCGCCCACCGCGTCGAGCACGACCTTGCGGCCCGCCTCGTCGCGCTCGACGATCCGGGCGGTGCCGCCGAACCGCAGCGACACCGGGCCCATCCGCACGCTCACCCGGCCCCGGTAGGTGTCCTCGTCGACGACCTCGGTCAGCTCGGTGCCCGGCAGGTTCGGCGCCATCCTCGGCACGTCCAGCAGGTACGCCCAAACGCGCTCGACCGGCGCGGGCACCTCGAAGTCACTGGTGATCAGCATCGGCCCTCCCTCAGGTCTTCACCGGCGGCGCGCCGGACACGTCCCGCCCGGTGGTGATGGCCTCCCACACGCGGTCCGGCAGCAGCGGCATGTCGATGTTGCGGACACCGGTGTCCGACAGCGCGTCCAGCACCGCGTTGACGAACGCGGCGGGCCCGCCGACGGCCGCGCACTCGCCGACGCCCTTGGCGCCGATCGGGTGGTGCGGGCACGGCGTGACGACCTCGTGCAGCTCGAAACCCGGTGTCTCCCAGGCGGTCGGCAGCAGGTAGTCCAGGTAGTTCGAGCCGACGCAGTTGCCCTCGGCGTCGAACGTCATGAACTGCATGTTCGACATCGCGTACGCCTCGGTCAGACCGCCGGTGATCTGCCCCTCGACGATCATCGGGTTGATCCGCACGCCGCAGTCGTCCACGGCCACGACCCTCAGCACGTCCCAGACGCCGGTCTCCGGGTCGACCTCCACGATCACGAGGTAGCAGGCGAACGGCCACGTCAGGTTCGGCGGGTCGTAGTAGGCGTTGTTCTCCAGCCCCGGTTCCAGACCGTCGGGCATGTTGCCGTACGCGGCCATCGCGCACTCCTGGATCGTCACGCCCCGGTTCGGCGCGCTGCGCACGAAGAACCGGCCCAGTTCCCACTCGACGTCCTCTTCGGACACCTCGAGCAGGTGCGCGGCGAGTTTCCGGGCCTTGGCACGGATCTTGCGCGACACCATGCTGACCGCCGCGCCCGCCACGGGCGTGGACCGCGACGCGTAGGTGCCCATGCCGAACGGCGCGGTGTCGGTGTCGCCCTCCTCGACGACGACGTCCGCGGCGGGGATGCCCAGCTCGTGGCTGACGATCTGCGCCCACGTCGTCTCGTGGCCCTGCCCCTGCGACTTGGCCCCGGTGCGGAGGATCGCCTTGCCGGTCGGGTGCACGCGCAGCTCGGCGGAGTCGAACATCTTGATGCCGAGGATGTCGTACTCGCGGCTGTTCCCGGCGCCCAGCGGCTCGGTCATGGTGGAGATGCCGATGCCCAGCCGCCTGCCCCGCAGCCGCGCTTCCTCCTTGTCCTTCAGGAAGTCCTCGTACCCGATCGCGTCGAGGCCGAGGTCGAGGCACCTGCGGTACTGCCCGGAGTCGGTCAGGAACCCGAACGGCGTGCGGTACGGGAACTGGTCGTCGCGCACCAGGTTGACCCGGCGGAACTCGGCGGGGTCCATCCCGAGGTCGGCCGCCGCGGCGGCGATGATCCGCTCCTGGAAGAACATCGCCTCCGTGACGCGGAACGAGCACCGGTACGCGACCCCGCCGGGCGCCTTGTTCGTGTACGCGCCGCGCGCGGTGATGTGCCCGACGGGGATGTCGTAGCAGGCGAACGCCGAGTGCACGAGACCGATCTTGAACTTGCTCGGCTGCGCGTCGGAGAAGAACGCGCCCTGGTCGGTGTCCGCGTGGAACCGCAGCGCGAGGATCCGGCCGTCCTCGCGCAGCGCCAGCTCGCCGTCGAAGTACATGTCGCGCGCGAACCCGGTCGAGATCAGGTTCCCGGACTTGTCCTCGGTCCACTTCACCGGTTTGCCGAGCAGGATCGAGCAGAGGATGGAGCACACGTAGCCGGGGTACACCGGCACCTTGTTGCCGAAGCCGCCGCCGATGTCCGGCGAGACGATCCGGATCAGGTGCTCGGGCAGCTCCGCGACCAGCGCCACGGCGGCGCGGATGATGTGCGGCGCCTGCGACGTCATGTAGACGGTCAGCTTCCCGGTCGCCGGGTCGTAGTTCGCGATCGAGCCGCAGCACTCGATCGGCGACGGGTGCGACCGCGGGTAGTGCAGCTTCAGCCGGGTCACCTTGTCCGCACGGGCGAACGCGCGGTCGGTGCCCGCCTTGTCGCCCACCTCCCACCGGTAGCAGACGTTGTCGGTCTGGCCCTCCTTGTCGTCGCGGATCAGCGGCGCGTCCGGGGCGAGCGCCTGCGTCGGGTTGACGATCGCGGGAAGCTGCTCGTACTCGACGACGATGGCCTCGCAGCCGTCCTTCGCGGTGTACGGGTCGTCGGCCACGACGCAGGCGACCTCCTGGCCCTGGAAGCGGACCTTGTCCGTGGCGAGCACGGCCTGGGTGTCGTAGGACAGCGTCGGCATCCACGCGAGGTTGCGCTGCGCGGCCATCTCGCCGGTCAGCACCAGCCGGACTCCGGGGATCGCCCACGCCGCGCTGGTGTCGATGGACTTGATCCGCGCGTGCGCGACCGGGCTGCGCAGGACCTCCATGTGCAGCATGCCGGGCAGCTTGATGTCGTCGGTGTAGTTGCCGCAACCGCGGATGAACCGCGCGTCCTCGACCCGCCTGCGGCTGGCGCCGAGCCCGCCGATCCCGATCTCGTCGACCCGCGTCACCGCACACCTCCGGTCCCGGCAGGCCGGAGCTTGGCGGCGGCCCACAGGACTGCCTTGACGATGTTCTGGTACCCCGTGCAGCGGCACAGGTTCCCCGACAGGGCCCAGCGGACCTCTTCCTCGGTGGGCTCGGGGTTGCGCTCCAGCAGCGCCAGCGCGCTCATCATCATCCCCGGCGTGCAGAAGCCGCACTGGAGCCCGTGCTCCTCCTGGAAGCCCTCCTGCACCGGGTGGAGTTCACTCGCCCGCGTCAGGCCCTCGACCGTGCGCACCTCGTGGCCGTCGGCCTGGACGGCGAGCATCGTGCACGACTTCACCGCGCTGCCATCGACGAGCACGGTGCACGCGCCGCAACTCGTGGTGTCGCAACCGATGTGCGTTCCGGTCAGCCCCAGGCCCTCGCGGAGCAGGTGGGCGAGCAGCACCCTCGGCTCCAGTTCGACGGCGCGGGCCTCGCCGTTGACCGTGATCGTCACCTGTCGCTTGAACACACCGACTCCTCCCTGCCGATCACGCCGCGACCGCCGGGCGCGGGTGGAGCGCGCGTTCCACGAACGTGCGCACGACGTGGCGCTTGTAGGCCTCGCTGCCCCGGTGGTCGGTGCGCGGCTTCGCCGCCTCGGCCGCGAGCCGTGCCGACTCGGCGATGGTCGCCCGGTCGAGCGTGCTGCCGACGAGCACGCGCTCGGCGTCGACGGCCTTGATGTTGTTGGCCCCGACCCCGGTCAGCGCGATGCCCGCGCGGGTGACCGTGCCGTCGGAGGTCTCCACCGCGACGGCGACGCCGACGGTCGCGAAGTCGCCGACCCGTCGCTCCAGCTTCAGGTACCGGCCCAGCGGAACACCCCGCGGCACCGGGACCCTGGCCTCCACGGCGAGTTCGCCGGGCCTCAGCGCGTTCTGGAACGGCCCGGTCACGAACTCGGTCACCGGGATGACGCGCCGTCCGGCCGCGCTCACCGCGACGACCTCGCCGTCGAGCGCGAGCATCACCGACGCCCAGTCGCCCTGCGGGTCGGCGTGGCACAGCGATCCGACGAGCGTGCCGCGGTTGCGCACGATCGGGTCGGCGATCAACGGTGCCGCGGCGGCCATGGTCGGTCTGAGGTCGCCGAGCACGTCGGAGAACTCCAGGTCGACGTGCCTGCACAGCGCGCCGATCTCCAGCACGCCGGACGCGGCCTCGCGGTGGTAGCCCAGACCGGGGACGTTGTTGATGTCCACGAGCAGTTCCGGCGACGCGAAGCGGAGCTTCACCATCGGGATCAGGCTCTGGCCGCCCGCGAGGACCTTCGCCTCGTCGCCGTGCTCGGCCAGGAGCGCGAGCGCCTCGTCCAGGGAACGCGGTGCCTCGTAGCGGAACCGTGCGGGGTACATCGCGCTCCTCCTACAAGTTCGGGCGCGGCTCGACGACCGCGACGGGCAGCGACTCGTCGGACGGGTCGGGTCGGGGTTCCTGGTGCGGCGGCCACGGTCCCCGAACGGGCTGGCTCGCCACCTTCATCCACTCCACGACGGCGGGGAAGGCCCAAATGGTGGGGCTCCCACCGGTCTTCGGCGCACCCGCGAACAACTCGGCCATCCGCGGGTTGCCCTGGTGGTCACCGCTGGACTCGTGCCGCATCGGACCGCTCCCGTGCTCGACGCTGAGCTGACCTCCCGATCGTCGGGACGCGGATCACGCCCCGCAAGCGACGGGTAACCCATTGCTTAATGACGCCGGATCAGCTCCACAGGGTCACGTACACCGGCGGCCGGAACCGCGACGGCGGCACACCCGCGCCCGGCTCGCTCATCACGTGCAGCGCCTCCGCGGTCGAGAGGTAGTGGCGGAACGTCTCGGCCACGACCGACCGGCGCTCCGGCACCAGGGTGGTGAGGTACCAGGTCGACTCGGCCGGGGTCACGGCCGTGGGCACCACCCGCAGTTCACCCCGGCGCAGGCGGGCGGTGACCAGGTGGGCGGGCGCGATGGCGACGCCCGCGCCGTCCGCGGCGGCCGCCCACGCCGCCGTCTGGCCGGGGAACACCCGGATGCGCGACTCCGCGACGCGGAGCCTGCCGAGCAGCCTGCCGACGTCGCTGGACGGGTCCGCGCCGGACGAGTCGACCAGCCACGACCAGTCCCCCGGACCACCCGGCGGCTTGACTGCTCCCGCGACCACGACGAGGCGCGTGCGGAACACCGGTTCGCTGACCAGTTCGCCCGCCGGGTCCCTGGTGGAGACCAGGCGGGGCCCGAGGGCCACGTCGGCGAAGCGGTTCGCGAGCAGCACCGGCATCTCGTCGGAGGCGGCCATGCCGACCGTCACGTCGATGGCGCGGCCGGAGCGGTCGGCGAACGCGTTCACCAGCGGCGCGGCCACGACCTCCATGACCGTGCCGGACGTGACCACCCGCAACTGCCGGGGCGCGCCCTTGCCCACTCGCACGGCGGCTTCGGCGTCGGCGCCGAGCGCGACCATCTGCGAGGCGATCGGCAGCAGCCTCGCGCCCGCCGCGGTCAGCCGCATGCCGGACCCGGCGCGGCTCAGCAGCGGATCACCGAGCTGTTGGCGCAGCGACGCGAGCGCCTGGGAGACAGCGGGTTCGCTGACCCCCAGCGCCGTCGCCGCCGCCTTCACCGAACCGAGCTTGGCCACCAGCACGAACGTGCTCAACTGCGTGAGCGTCATGCGATCATTGTGTCCCCGGTCACTGTTAAGGGAATGCTTATCGCCCGATTGCCCGCGGACGACCGCGCCCGGCACCATGCGCTTGGGAGGGCTCGATGCAGGTACCCGCCTCGTTCCAATACCGGAAGGCGACGTCCGTCGCGCACGCCCTCTCGCTGCTCGCCGAGTACGGCCCCGAGGCCAGGGTCGTCGCGGGTGGCCACAGCCTGCTGCCGATGATGAAGCTGCGGCTCGCGCACCCCGAGGCCCTGGTCGACATCAACGACCTGGCCGAACTGGCGGAGATCCGCGTCGAGGGCGGCGCGCTGGTGATCGGCGCGCTGGTGCGGCACGCCGAACTGCTGTCGTCCGCCGTCGCCGGGCGGCACTTCCCGATCCTGCACGACGCCGAGCGCGTGATCGCGGACCCGATCGTGCGCAACCGCGGGACGGTCGGCGGCTCGCTGTGCCAGGCCGATCCGTCGGAGGACCTGTCGGCGGTGTTCGCGGCGCTGCGCGCCGAACTGGTGGTGCGGGGCCTCGACGGCGAGCGCGTGGTGGCCGCGCGGGACTTCTTCGTCGGCCCGTACGAGACGGTGCTCGCCGACGGTGAACTGCTGGTGGCGATCCGGGTGCCGATCCGGCCGTCGGTGAGCGCGTACGTCAAGGTCGACCGCAGGGCCGGGGACTGGGCGGTCGGCGCCGCCGCGGCCGTCCTGGAACTGGCGGGCGGGGTCGTCGCCGAGGTCGGGATCGGGCTGACCGCGCTCGGCGCGCGGAAGTTCGTGGCCGCCGAGGCCGAGGACCACCTGCGGGCCGGACCGCCCAGCGGCGAGCGGTTCGCCGAGGCGGCCCGGATCGCCGCCGCGCACTGCGCCCCGACGGCCGACCAGCGCGGGCCGGTGGACTACAAGCGCCACCTCGCCGGAGAACTGGTGGCCAGGGCGCTGCGCGGCGCGGTGGGGCGGGCCGCCTGATGCAGATCGCGGTGGTCGTCAACGGCGAGGAGCACGTGCGCGACGTCGAGCCGCGGCTGCTGCTCGTGCACTTCCTGCGCGAGGACCTGGGACTGACCGGCACGCACTGGGGCTGCGACACCTCCAACTGCGGCGTGTGCGTCGTGCACCTGGACGGCGTGCCGGTGAAGTCGTGCACGGTGCTCGCGGTGATGGCGGACGGGCGCGAGGTGCGCACGGTCGAAGGGCTGGCGCGCGGCGCGGACCTCGACCCGGTGCAGCGGGGCTTCATCGCCTGCCACGGCTTGCAGTGCGGCTTCTGCACGCCGGGGATGCTGATGACCGCCCGCTGGCTGCTCGACCACGACCCTGATCCGTCCACAGAGGACATCCGCGCGGCGCTGTCCGGGCAGCTCTGCCGGTGCACCGGTTACGAGAACATCGTCCGCTCGGTCCGATGGGCCGCCGAGAACGGGTCGGAGGCTGCCTCGTGACGAACACGCCGACGGGCTTCGGCCGGATGACGCGCAAGGAGGACGCGCGGTTCGTCCGCGGCCGGGGCACCTACGTGGACGACGTGCGCCTGCCGGGCACGTTGCACGCCGCCGTGCTGCGCAGTCCGCTGGCGCACGCCCGGATCACGGCGATCGACACCAGGGCGGCCGAGGCGCACCCGAAGGTCCGCGTGGTCATCACCGGCGCGGTCCTCGCCGACCGCGGCCTCGCCTGGATGCCGACGCTGTCCGGCGACGTGCAGGCCGTGCTGGCCACCGACAAGGTCCGGTTCCAGGGCCAGGAGGTCGCGTTCGTCATCGCGGACGACCCGTACTCCGCCCGTGACGCGCTCGCGCTGGTCGACGTCGACTACGACCCGCTGCCGCCCGTGGTCGACGCGCGCACGGCGCTCGACCCCGACGCGCCGGTGATCCGCGACGACCGGGAGGGCAGGCGGGACAACCACATCTTCGACTGGGAGGCGGGGGACGCCGCCGCGACCGACCGGGTGTTCGCGGGCGCCGCCGTCGTCGTGGCGCAGGACGTGCTGTACCCGAGGGTGCACCCGGCGCCGCTGGAGACGTGCGCGGTGATCGCCGACCACGACGTGGTCACCGGCAAGCTGACGGTGTGGGCGACCACCCAGGCGCCGCACGCGCACCGGACGCTCCTCGCGACCATCACGGGGATCCCGGAGCACCGGATCAGGGTCGTCTCGCCGGACGTCGGCGGCGGTTTCGGCAACAAGGTGCCGATCTACCCCGCGTACGTGTGCGCGGTCGCGGGCTCGATGCTCACCGGCAGGCCGGTGAAGTGGACCGAGGACCGCTCCGAGAACCTGATGGCCACGACGTTCGCCCGCGACTACCACATGCACGGGGAGATCGCGTCCACTGTGGACGGGAAGATCCTCGCGCTGCGCGTGCGGGTGCTGGCCGACCACGGCGCGTTCAACGGCACCGCTCAGCCGTCGAAGTACCCGGCGGGCTTCTTCCACATCGTCACCGGCTCCTACGACCTCGAAGCCGCGCACTGCTCCGTGACCGGGGTGTACACGAACAAGGCGCCCGGCGGGGTGGCCTACGCGTGCTCGTTTCGGGTGGCGGAGGCGTCGTTCCTGGTCGAGCGGCTGGTCGACCTGCTCGCGCTGGAACTGGACGTGGACCCGGCCGAGCTGCGGATGCGGAACCTGCTGAGGCCGGAGCAGTTCCCCTACACCTGCTCCACCGGCTGGGAGTACGACTCGGGCGACTACCCCCGCGCGCTGGCGCTGCTGCTGGAAACCGCGGGCTACCGGGAGTTGCGCGCCGAGCAGGCGCGGCGGCGCGAACTCGGTGAGCACCTGGGGATCGGCCTGAGCTTCTTCACCGAGGCGGTCGGCGCCGGGCCCCGCAAGCACATGGACATCGTCGGGCTCGGCATGGCCGACGGCGCCGAACTGCGGGTGCACCCGACCGGCAAGGCCGTGCTGCGGATCTCGGTGCAGAGCCAGGGGCAGGGCCACGAGACGACGTTCGCCCAGATCGTCGCCCACGAACTGGGGATCGGCCCGGACGACGTGGACGTGGTGCACGGCGACACCGACGCGACGCCGTTCGGCCTCGGCACCTACGGCTCCCGGTCGACCCCGGTGTCCGGCGCCGCCGCGTCGATGGCGGCGCGCAAGGTCCGCGAGCGGGCCAGGATCGTGGCCTCCGCGATGCTGGAGGTGAGCCCGGACGACCTGGAGTGGTCGCCGGGGCGGTGGTCGGTGCGCGGCGACCCGACCGCGGGTAAGTCGATCACCGAGATCGCCGCGGCGGCGCACTCCGACCTCGACCTGCCGGACGGTGTGGAGGGGCAGCTCGACGCGTCCTGCGTGTACAACCCGCCGAACCTGACGTTCCCGTTCGGCGCCTACCTGTGCGTGGTGGAGGTCGACCCCGGCACCGGCCAGGTGGTGGTGCGCAGGTTCGTCGCCGTGGACGACTGCGGCGTCCGCATCAACCCCTCCATCGTGGAGGGCCAGGTGCACGGCGGACTCGCGGACGGCATCGGTGTGGCGCTGATGGAACTGATCGCCTTCGACCCCGACGGCAACCACCTCGGCGGGTCGTTCATGGACTACCTGCTGCCCACGGCGGTGGACTGCCCGTCCTGGGAGCTGGCCGAGACCGTGACGCCGTCACCGCACCACCCGTTGGGCGCCAAGGGGATCGGCGAGTGCGCGACGGTCGGCTCCCCCGCCGCCGTGGTGAACGCCGTGATGGACGCGCTGCGCCCGTTCGGCGTGCGGCACGCCGACATGCCGTTGACGCCCGCCGCGGTGTGGCGGGCCATCCAGGGCAGGCCGCTGCGCGGCGACCTGGCGATCGACTGAGGAGGGCAGCCATGTCCGTGCTGACTCGGGTGGACGACCTGCGGTCCGGGCGCACCCCGTTCGTGCTGGCCACCGTGGTCCGAGCGGAGCGACCGACGAGCGCCAGGCCCGGCGACCGCGCGGTCGTGCTGCCCGACGGCTCGGTGGAGGGGTTCGTCGGCGGGACGTGCGCGGAGAGCACCGTGCGGACGTTGTGCCTGCGGCTGTTGGCGACCGGCGAGTCGACGCTGCTGCGGATCACCCCTACCGCGGACTCGGAGACGGTCGCCGAGGGCGTCGTGACGGTCGGCAACCCGTGCCTGTCCGGCGGGTCGCTGGACATCTTCCTGGAGACCGTGCTGCCACCGGTGCTCGTCCACGTGCACGGCGACGGCCCGGTGGCCAGGGCCCTCGTCGACGTCGGCCGCGCCATCGGCCACGATGTCCGCGAGGCCTCGCCGACGCCCCCGCACGACCTCGCGGTGCTGGTCGTCGCCTCCCACGGCCGGGACGAGGAACCGCTGCTCACGGCGGCGCTGCGCGCCGAGGTCCCCTACGTCGGCCTGATCGCGAGCCGACGACGCGGGCAGGCGGTGCTGGCGGCCCTCCCCGTGACCGACGCCCAGCGGGCACGGGTGCACACCCCGGCCGGTCTAGACATCGGCGCCCGCACCCCCGCGGAGGTCGCGCTGTCCGTATACGCCCAGGTGATCGCGGAACACGTGCGAGCACACGAGCCCGCCCCACCCCGAACGGCCGTCGACCCGGTGTGCGGCATGGCCGTCACGATCGACGAGTCCACAGCCTCCGTGGTGGACGACGGCACGACCCGCTACTTCTGCGGCCCCGGCTGCCGCCGCACCTACACCGACGACCCGAAGCGCCACCGCGCATGACCGACCTGGACGTCCCGACCCTGCGCGCGGCCCTGGACGCCGCGAACTACCTGGCCGACGACGCGCTGAGCACCGCACTCCTGCTCGCTGTCCGGATGGGCCAACCACTCCTGCTGGAAGGCGAACCCGGCGTCGGGAAGACTGCCGCCGCCCGCGCCCTGGCGACCGCGCTGGACACCACCCTGATCCGCCTCCAGTGCTACGAGGGCCTGTCCGCGGCGGAAGCGCTCTACGAGTGGAACTACCCGCGCCAACTCCTCGCGATCCGCCTGGCCGAATCCCGCGGCGACCCACTACACGACGCCGACCTCTTCACCGAGGACTACCTGCTGTCCCGCCCACTGCTGTCGGCGATCACCCACCCCGGCCCCCGCCCGGCCGTGCTCCTGATCGACGAGGTGGACCGCGCGGACGACGAGTTCGAGGCGTTCCTGCTGGAACTGCTCGCCGACGCCGCCGTCACCATTCCGGAACTGGGCACCAGAACCGCCACACTCACCCCGGTCGTGGTGCTGACGTCCAACCGCACCAGGGACCTGCACGACGCCCTCAAACGACGGTGCCTCTACCACTGGATCACCCACCCCGACACCACACGGGTAGCGGAGATCATCCGCCGCCGAGTACCCGCGGCCGCCGACTGGCTGGCACCCCGAGTGGCGACGGCCGTGTCCCGCCTGCGCCACGAGAACCTGGTGAAACCACCAGGCGTGGCCGAAGCGATCAGTTGGGCCACCGCACTACACGTACTGGGCTTCCCCGCCCTCAACGAACACTCCGCCAACGCCACCCTGGGCGCGGTCCTGAAGTACCCCGAAGACGTCGACACCGCACGCACCACAGGCCTGGCCACACTGGTACACACCGATGCCTGACCCACAGCACCGGCCAGCATCCACGCCCGCCATAGCCGGTCTGGCGACTTCCACACCTCACCTAGCCACTCAGGCCAACCCCATCCCTGACCTGGCCGCGCTGGTGTCCCGCTTCACCGACCTGCTGGCCCGAGCAGGCCTCCCGCTCGGCCCGGACCGAGCCGCCCGCTTCGCGACCGCCATCACCGTCCTCACCCCCACCACACTCGCCGACCTGCGCCGATGCGCACTGATCACCCTGACCAGCGACCCAACCCATGTGTCTATTGTGGACTCAGTGTTCACCACCGTCTTCGACGACCTGGCCGACCCCGCCGAAGAACGAGGACAACGCGGCACTCCCAACAACCCAGCCACACCACGAGCCACCTCCCCCACCTCCGCCCTCCCCGACGCAACCCCCGGAGCAGCAGGCACGACCATGGAGTTCGCCGCATCCGCCAGCGCGACGGAACGGTTGTCCAACAGGGACTTCGCCGACCTCACCCCCGCCGAACTGGCCACTCTGGTGGTAGCGATGCACCGCTTCGCACTCCGAACACCACCACGCCGAACCCGCAGACACCACACGGCCCGACGCGGTACCCGCACCGACCTGCGCCGCACGTTGTCCCAGGCCCGCAGAACCGCAGGCGAACCGGTGCACCTGATGCGCTCCACCCGCCGCGACCGACCACGAAAACTGGTCGTCCTGTGCGACATCTCCGGCTCGATGGCACCGTACGCACGCGCGATGCTGCAACTGCTGTACTGCGCAACAGGCGGCGCACGCGCAGAGGTGTTCACCTTCGCCACCCGCCTGACCAGACTCACCCGAGCCCTGACCCACCCCACCCCGTCAGCCGCCCTGGCACGAGCAGGCCGCACAGCACCCGACTGGTCCGGCGGCACCCGCATCGCCGCCGCCCTAGCCGCACTGGACCACAACGTGACCCGAGGCGCCGTGGTACTGATCATCTCCGACGGCTGGGAAACCGGCGACCCAACCGAACTGGCCACCCAAATGGCCCAACTCTCCCGCCTGGCACACCGCGTGGTGTGGGCAAACCCCCGCACCGCCCGCCCCTCGTACCGCCCACTGGCAGGCGGCATGGCAGCAGCGTGGCCCTACTGCGACGCCATCGTCAGCGCCCACAACCTGGACGCCTTGGACGACCTGATCGACGCCCTGGCCGGCCGACGAAGCCTCCGCGGAGCTGACCGCCAAACCAGCCAGTTCGGCAGCAGGCAGGTCGCAGGTGACCACCCACTTCACCCGCCCGTGGCAGGACGCGCCGGTGGCAGCTCACCTGCACCTTGAGCTGACGTCCGAAGAAAGCAGTGGTGCGAGCCCAACCGAACCCGCGGTGTTCGACTGGGCTC
>NZ_JANYMP010000007.1:106382-381240 GCF_025061645.1 Umezawaea endophytica
CCCCCGGGGGGGGTCCGCGGGGCCCCCCCCCACGTCCATCTCCCGGCATCGTCACGGGCGCTGGCTGCTCAACGCGCGCGGCGGGGCCTGGGCAGGCCGTCCTCCGGCCCTACCGGGCTACTTGGTGAACCCGGCCTCACTTACGTACCCCGAACAGATCACTTCACACCTGCCAGAGGGACAACTCCGTTCAACAGCGGTGCCCACCAGACCGTTCAGAGGGTGCGAGCCCTGGTTCTGCTGGAGAATCTGAACTCGATGGTCACCGGCACGACGTCCAGGTCGAGTGCCTGGCGCAGGCGCGGAAGGCCGACGGTGTCGATCCGGCGGCGGATGTCGGCCAGGTCGCCGTCTTGCTCGGCGCTGACGACCATCGCCAACGCGGGCGCCTCTCTTCGACCCGCCAGGGTCGCACGCACGGCGTGCACTCCCGGATAGGCCGTGACCTCGTCGACGAACGGGGCAACCGCGGTGCTCGTGGCCAGTTCCGTTCGGCCGAGGGCCGGGTCCTGCTCGAAGCGCCAGGTGCGGGCCTTCGGCGCTCGAGCCAGTTGCGCGAGGATCCAGCGCAGGCACAGCAGTCCGAGCACGATCGCCACGCAGGCGGTCACGACAAACGCCCAGGTGGGCGGCTCGATCAACTCCGGCGCGAGTGGTGCGTCGGCTACGAACACTGTCAGGTCGAAGTGCGTCGCCACCGTGAACGCGCCTGCCGCGAGCAGCACAAAGCCGAGCACACCGAGCAGGACCCGGTTGAGCCGGGCGGGGCGGTTGAGGTTGGTCACGGGTCGCTCCTGGCGGCTTTGATCTTGACCTTGAGTTCAGGACGGGCCTCGGGCGCAATCTGGTCGAGCCGCTGGTCGAGCGACACGCGCACGGCGTCGGCGAGCCCATCAGTCGTGGTCCGGTCGGTGCGCACGACCGCAGCGACCTTGCGCCGCCCCAACGACAGGGTGGCCGCGTTGACACCGTCCACATCGGAGGCCGCGGTCCGCAGCGTGCTGCGGTAACTCCGCCGAGAGGCACCGGAATCGAACGTGGTCTCCTCGTCTCGCAACGGCACTACTGTGGGTCTGCCGGGCAGGACCGAGGCCAGCAGCAGGACCAAGCCGACCACAGCGGCCGTCCCGCCCGCGACCAGCGGTACGAGGTCTGCCCACCGGGTGCTGTGCAGCGCGTCGGCCGCAGCGCGATAGGTGATCAGCGGGGTCTCCCCCAGGATCGTCTGGATCGCGACCGTGGCGACGAGCGCACACACCACGAGCAGGACAGCAGCGGTGAGGACAGCGGGAGCGCTGCGACGGGGACGACGTTTCACTGAACCCTCCTGGTGTTGGAGGTGACGCTGGACAGCTCGGTAACCGTGATGTCCACCCGCGCCACCTTGATCCCGGTGAGTTCCTCGACTCTTTGCACCACATGGGCTCGCGCGGCTTCGGTGGTGTTGGCGACCGACGCGGGGTAGGTCACGGACAGCCGGACGACCAGCGACGCGATGCCGCCACTGACCGACGCGGTGACCTTGGCGGCCTGATCGGCACCATCACGACCGACCGCGACCCCGAGCATCCGGGTGACTGATCCACCAACACCGTCGACCTCGCCGAGCGCGGTGGCGGCAATCCGCTCGACGGTGCGATCGGAGATCGTGAGCTTGCCTGGACCGGCGTCCTGCTCCACCGGTTTCGTAGCCATGGTCATGGCGTTCAGCCCCTGTCGCGACCGGCGAGCTGCGACAGGTCGAGCTTGCCTTCGAGCACACGGCCGACAACCAGCCCGACCGCCCCGAACAGCAGCACGACCAGAAACGCGCCAAACCCGCCGAAGGCCGCCGCCGCGCCGAGGACGATGCCGGTCAGCAGACCGACTTGGGTGGGGGTCATGAGTTTCTCCTAGCTGGGCCGATCGGTCCGCTGCGGACGCGAGCGGGTGGTTCAACGGGTGGTGGAGGTTTGGTTAAGATCATCGATGCGGACATGCACGGGGTCTGTCGACCTTGCTGGCACCGGTAGGCGCGGATCGCACGGCGCCGACGAGCACCGGCGGCACGACGTGACCGTCGTTGGCAGGAACGGATCGCTCAAGGTCACTGATGCCGACAGACACGGGTCCGACGACCTCGCCGGACCGCTCGACGTCACGGATGCCAGCGAGCACGAGGTGCACGACCTCACCAACGTCAGCAGGCACGCACCGCACAACCTCATCGCTGGCGACAAACACGAGCCGGACCACATCCCCGCGGTGGGCAGGTATGGGAAGGCCAACTGTCCCTGGAGCGGCCCGAACATCGGCACTGACCTTGGCGCAGGAGGCCGAGTGAGGGCCAGTGACCTCGGCGGCGGAGGTCGAGTACGTGCCAGCGACCCTGGCGCCGGGGTAAAAGTAGCTACTGGCGGTCTCGGCACCAGTAGCCAAGTGCCTGCCGGTGATCTCAGCACCGAAGGCCGAGTGACGGCCAGTGGCCTCGGCGCCGAAGGCTGGATATCTGGCGGTGACCTCGGTGGTGATCACGTCCGGCCAGCCCCCGGCGGTCAGGAGACCGGGCCAACCCTCAGCAATCCCCCAACCAGGCCGACCGTTGTCAGTCCGACAACCAAGCCGAGCACCTGCGATCCCGCGACCTGGCCAACCCTCAGCAACTACGCGATCGAGCCGCCCCTCGACACCCCTGCGACCCAACCTGCCGAGCAGCCCCGCGCCGTCCGGCCGCCCCACAGCCCCCCGGCGACCGGACCAACCCCCAGCAACCCCGCGACCAGACCGCCCCTCGACACCCTCGCGACCCAACCCGCCGAGCAGACCCGCGCCGTCCAGCCGAGCCTCGGCCACCCAGCGAACGGGCCAAGCCCCAGCAACTCCGCGACCCAGCCCGCCCGACGGACCCGCACCGTCCGGCCAACCCCCGGCTACCCGGCGACCGAGCCAACCCTCAAGGCCTCCGCGACCCGGCCCACCGGGCAAACCCGCACTACCTGGGCAACCCACGGCCGCCCGGCGACCCAGCCGACCCCCAGAGCCACCGCACCCCGACCCGCCACCGGACAAACCCGCACCACCCGACCGCCCCCTCACCGCGGCGGCAAACCGACCGGCGTCGGACCGGACAACGCCGGTCACAGCACGCGGCCGGTGTCGGGGGTGTCGGTGGTGTCGTCTTCGCTGGGGATGTGGACGTCGGTCACGTTGATGTTGACCTCGACGACCTCCAAGCCGGTCATCCGTTCGACCGAGGTGATCACGTTGCGGCGTACCGCGTTGGCCAGGTCGGCGATGGAGACGCCGTACTCGACGAGGATCTGGACGTCGACCGCTGCCTGCTTTTCGCCGACCTCGACCGACACGCCCTGGCCCGCGCTGGAGGACGCGCCGGGGATGCGCTCGCGGATCGCGCTGAACGCTCGGGCGGCGCCGCCGCCGAGGGCGTGCACGCCGGAAATCTCCCGTGTCGCCAAGCCCGCGATCTTCTGCACCACGACGTCCGCGATGCTGGTCGAGCCGTAGGTGGAAGCCTGCGCCTCGCCGTTGGTCTTCGCGATCTCACGGCCCGCGGCGGGACGGGCGGGGGCGGTGGGAGCGGTAGGGGTCGTGTTCGTCATGACTTCTCCTGTGGCTGCGTGTCCTGGTGGTGGAATTTGTTCCACATCGACTAGGACACGGCAGGGTGGGGAATCGTCACGACCCGATCGTGTGTGTCTCCCGTCTCCCCCGTTCGGCTTACCCCACGGGACGCACGACGGTCAGGCGGTCGGCTCGGGGATCTCCGCCCACACGGTCTTGCGGTCGGTGTAGCGGTCGACGCCCCAGGCCGCGCCCATCGACTTGATCAGCACCAGCCCGCGGCCGCGGAATTCGCCCAGCGTGGACGTCCCAGGCTTGGGCAGGACGTCCGGCGCGGCGTCGTCAACCTCGATGCGCACGATCCCGTCCGAGTCGTCGTGCCCCAGTCGGATCACCCGCGGAGCCTGTGCGTGCTCGAACGCGTTCGCGGCGAGTTCGGTGGCGATCAGCTCGGTGTCGGCCACGAGGTCGGGGTCCAGGTCGGCCAGCACGGTCCTGATCCACGCCCGCACCTGCGACAGCGGTGGCGTCTCGTGGTCGTCGAGACGGAACTCGTGCTGCGGGCGGGTGGTCGGCGTGGTCACCTGACTCCTCGACTGGTGCTGCCGCGGTCGGTTCGAGGACGGCGGCGATCATCTGGTGGTGGCTACCCCGGCGGATGGCCCATCACACGTCAGACTGTAGAGCCGACCGGGCCCACACTGCCACGCCCGCACCGGGCGCGCACCCCTAGACTGGGTCGACCACGAGACGAGGGATCCGATGCCACGCAACTCCGCGCAGGACGCCGGTTCCGACGCCGGGCAGGGCACTCCCCTGCGCGTCGCGACCGAGCAGCACGCTTCCGCGCTGGTCGTGCGCGTGATCGGCGAGATCGACATGAACACGGCCCCGGCGTTCGGCGAGCACATGGCCGCCGCGTTCGCCGCCGCGTCGAGTGCCCGCCCCGCCGTCGTGGTCGACTTCAGCGAGGTCGACTTCCTCGCCTCGGTGGGCCTGTCCGTGCTCGTGGCGCACCACCAGCTCGGCCTCGCGAACGGGACCCCGTTGCTGCTGGTCGTGTCGTCGCGCGCCGTGCTGCGCTCGATCACGTCGGCCCAGCTCGACCAGCTCTTCACCCTGCACACGACGGTCGAGTCCGCCCTCGGGGCGCTCTAGGGGCGTTCGACCCGGTAGACGACGTGGTGGCGGTCGTCGACGGGGTTGTCCGGCTCCAGCTCCCCCTCGGCGACCCGCGTAAGTCCGGCCTTCTCCAGCGCCCTCCAGGACGCCCGGTTCGCCGCGGCCACCGGCACCACCACGTCGGGCGCGGCCGGGTAGTCCGCCCAGGTGGCCGCGATGACGGCGCCGATGATCCGCGGGCCCAGCCCTCGCCCGCAGCGGTCGGGGTCGCCGACCAGGTAGTCGATGCTCACGGACTCCCGGTCCACGGCGAGGGTCGGCGCCAGTTCCTCCAGGTACTCGGGGTAGTCGCCGTACCGGCTGCGCTGCACGAGCCCGACGGGCGTGCCGTCCTCGAACACCAGCAGGTCCTCCGACGGCTCCTTGCGCCTGGCCACGGGCCCGAAGTCGCGTTCGACGGCCTCCGGGGACGTCTCGTGGTTCCACCAGCGCGCCACGTGCGGCTGGAGCAGCCACTGCCGCAGCAGCGGGAAGTCGTCCTCGGTCAGCCTGCGCCACGTGATCACGGGGACACCTCCTGGCGCCGTCGACGGCGGTAGTAGCGGGCTTGGCGGTCGCGGTGGCCGCACGAGGGGTTGCACCACCGCCTGCGCGGGTGGTCGCGGACGAAGAACATGGAGCAGCCGGGTGCCGTGCAGCGCCGCAGCGCGTCCGGGCCGACCAGCAGTTCGATCGCGCAGGCGGCGATCCGAGCGAGCACCGCGGCGCCACCGGTCGCGGAGTCGCGGTGCCGCGCCACGGGCCCATCAGCGGACCAGTCCAGCTCCAGCCGCGTCGGCGTGGTGAAACCGTTGACGACCTCGACGTCCACCCGGTCCGGTGTGGCGCCCTCCACGGCCGCGGTGAACAGCCGGTGCGTGCTGTCGCGCAGCGCCCGAGCCCGAGCCGCGTCCACGGCGGGCTGTCCGACCTGCGCGAACCACTCGTCGACCCACGCGCGGGTGCGGAGGAAGTCCTCGCCGTCGCCGTAGAGCGTGTTCGCCAGCTCCACCGCGAGCGGCTCGGTGCCGAGGATCGGGAACTCCATGATGCTGACGGTAACTCGATGCTCCAACCGTCAGCCACCGAGTTTTTCGGCGTGCCGGGGTGGACACTGTGCGACGGACGAGAGGAGCGCACGTGGCGATCGTTTCCCGCGGTTTCCGCGGCCGGGCGCGTGACGAGGACGTGGCGCTGCCGCCGGGCCAGTACCTCACCGAGGACTTCCCGGTGCTGTCGGCGGGGCCGACCCCGCGGGTCCCCACCGACCGGTGGGAGTTCACGGTCACCACCGAGGTCGGCGTGAAGCACACGTGGCAGTGGCAGGACCTGCTGGAACTGCCCCACGAGAAGCCCAAGGTCGACCTGCACTGCGTCACCAAGTGGTCGAAGCTCGGCACCTCGTGGCAGGGCGTGTCGCTGGACGTGCTGCTGGAGGACGTGGAGACGGCCGCCGACTACGCGCTCGTGCACTCCTACGGCGGGTACACCACGAACCTGCCGCTGGAGGACCTGCTCGACGGCCAGGCGTGGATCGTCCACCGCTACGACGGCGAGGACCTCACCCCGGAGCACGGCGGCCCGGCCCGGCTGCTGGTGCCGCACCTGTACCTGTGGAAGTCGGCGAAGTGGGTGCGCGGCATCAAGCTGCTGCTGGAGGACGAGCCGGGCTTCTGGGAGACCATCGGCTACCACGAGTACGGCGACCCGTGGCGCGAGCAGCGCTACCAGGGCGACTAGCCCGTGGTGCGCAGGCTGAACTGGCACGTCGCCGAGGTCGTCGACGTGCGCGACGAGACCGCCGCCGCCCGCACGCTGGTGCTCGACGTGCCGGACTGGCCCGGCCACCTGCCGGGCCAGCACGTGGACGTGCGCCTCACCGCCGAGGACGGCTACAGCACCCAGCGCAGCTACTCCCTCGCCGCGCCCGCCGACGGTTCACGGCTGGAGCTGACCGTGCAGCGGGTGGACGACGGCGAGGTCTCCCCGTACCTCACCCAGGTGTTGGAGCCGGGCGACCAGCTCGAACTCCGCGGCCCCGTCGGCGGCTGGTTCGTGTGGCGCCCGACGGACACGGCGCCGGTGCTGCTGGTGGCGGGCGGGTCCGGCATCGTGCCGCTGATGGCGATGATCCGCGCCAGGACCACGCCCGTGCCGTTCCGGCTGCTGTACTCGGTGCGGACCCCGGAGGACCGCTACTACGCGGCCGACCTGCGCCGTCCCGTGCCCGGCCTGGACGTCACGTACGCCTACACCCGCACCGCGCCTCCGGACTGGCCCCGTCCACCCGCGCGACTCGGCAAGGCCGACTTCGCCACCGCGGGCTGGCCCGCCGACTTCGCCCCGGACTGCTTCGTGTGCGGCCCGACGGGTTTCGTGGAGATGGCGGCCGACGCACTGCAAGCACTCGGCCACGACCCCGGCAAGATCAAAACCGAACGCTTCGGCCCCAGCGGAGGCTGACATGACCACCCACTTGGACGGCAACGCGCTGGCAGGCCCGCTGCGGGAGCTGTTCGCCGTCGACATCACCACGGCCACCGCGCAGTGCTCCGGCTGCGGCCGCGGCGGCACCGTCGCCACCCTGCACGTCTACGCGAGCGCTCCGGGCCTCGTCGCCCGCTGCCCCGGCTGCGAGGACGTCGTGCTGCGCGTGGTCCGCACCCCGGACTCGGCGTGGCTCGACCTGCGCGGCACGGTCAGCCTGCGGATCCCGTTGGCGGAGTGAGCCTCGGACGGCGTGACCGCGGCGGGCTCGGGAACAGGTGCCCCAACGCCGAGCGGACGAGGGTGCGGACCATCGCCGGGGTGGCGGCGGTGGCCTCGCCCCGGCGGAAGGTCGACCTGGCGAACGACCCGTCCGGGCCGAAGGACTCCATCCGCACCTCGATGTCGATCGTCGCGCCGTCGGTGATGCCGACGCGTGCCAGCGGCTCGTCCGGGATGTGGTCGTCGCCGCTCTTGAGCTGGTAGAAGAACCTCAGGCCCACCGCGCCGCCGAACCTGGTCTCCTCGTCCGGCAGCGCGAGGGCCGTGCGCACCAGCACGTGCAACTCCTCGCCGGTCGCCTCGGCGGGCACGTCGAGCACGTGCGCCACGGACAGCGCACGGTTGCGGACGTGCAAGGAGATCGACGGCCCCCCACCGTCCACGGCGGACGGGACGGGCACCGGGAGCACGGTCGCGGCGACGGACGAGTCCGCCTTCCACGCCGCCGTGAGCTGGTCCGCCACCACCGCCCAGTCGTCCTCGGCGTCCAGGTACCTGCGGGTCGAGAGGAGCGTGGGCGGCACCCGGTCGTCCAGCCGGACGACGAACAGGAACGCCCGCCTGCCCGCCAGTTCGCGGCAGAAGGCGGCGGTCCACTCCGCGTCGACGAACGGCCGGTCGTCGCAGTGCCGCGACCACAGCAGCACGTAGTAGTCGGACTCGTCGAGGGCGCGGTTGATGGCGAGCACGTAGTCCTCGCCGAGCTTGATACCCAGCGCGTCGACGAAGCTGTCGACGCCCCTGGCGCGCAGTTGCTCGGCGAGCAGCACGGCCTTCGGCCGGTCGTCCCCGGCGAAGGACAGGAAGACCCGCGGGCGATCAGGGTGTGCGGTCAGCGGCACGGTGCCTCCGTCGGTCGAGTTCACGTCGCAGCAGGCGGCGGACCGGCCCGGCGCCGGTCTGCCGGTCGGAGGCCCCGCACACCGCCCAGCACGCCCAGCGGGCCGGGTGGTGGGGGTTCTCCAGGTCGGCCGGTGGGTCCCACGCGCCGCGGGCCACGTCGAGCTGGGCGCGTTGGAGCGCGATGTCGCGCGGCAGGTACCGCAGGTAGCGGTCGAACCGGTCGAGCACCGCGGAGGCCACGGGCTCGTCCGCGATCCACTTGGCCGCGACCACGGAGGCGGCACCCGCGTGGATCGCGGCCCGCACGAACCCGAC
Source organism: Umezawaea endophytica (assembly GCF_025061645.1). Classification (GTDB taxonomy): domain Bacteria; phylum Actinomycetota; class Actinomycetes; order Mycobacteriales; family Pseudonocardiaceae; genus Umezawaea; species Umezawaea endophytica. The sequence continues at coordinate 115,032 of NZ_JANYMP010000007.1, forward strand.
GTGCTCGTCCCGGCCACGCGGCTGGGCCATCCCGGTCTCGCAGGCGCCGAGGACGAACGTCCCGCAGCCGCGCAGGTCCATCCACTGGAGTTGGTCCGGCCGCACCCGGCTGTCGGTCCCCTCCGGGCCGAGCAGCAGCCAGGACCGCGTCGGGTCGACGTGGTCGTAGAAGCCGTGGGTGTCGACGCGGACCTGGTGGTGCGCCCTGCTCGCCAGCGCGGCCCGCACGTCGTCGGGGGTTACCCGCTCGCTCTCCAGGACGACGCGACCGGGTAGGTCGGCGGCGTGGGCGAGGCCGGTGCCGGGCGGGCTGACCAGGAGTGCCCGGTCTCCCCGCCGGGCCGCCGAGCGGTGCCGCAGCGGGCGCCGCGCCGACAGGCACGGCAGGTCGGACAACGCGTACCGGTCGCAGATCCGCTCCGAGGTCCCCGGCACGGTCATGGCGGCGAACGGCACCCCGGCCAGCGCGCCGCCCGCGACCAGCGCGATCCGGCGCACGCCTCGCGGCAGGACGTCGAGCACCGCGCCCACGTCGAGTTGGTCGGCGACTCGGGCCAGGGACCTGTCGAAGTCGCCCGACGCGATGGCCTCGTCCAGCAGCCCCTCGGTCCAGCAGGACATCAGCTCGTCGACCGATCGCCACAGCGCGGCCCGGTCCAGCGCGACCGAGGAGTGGTGCAGCGAGCCGTGGCCGATCACGGCGTGGTGCACGCGGTGCGGTGTCACGTGGACCATCCAGACGACCTGGGACCGGGGCAGGTCGCGGGTCTCCTCGCCCAACCACCGCCAAGCCCCGTCCAGGTCGTGCAGCCGCGGCAGGTTCCTGGGGAACCCCTCCGGCAGGACGCTCCCGAGGATCGTCGCGCCACGCGCGCTCTCCATGGCGACGACGACCGCCGCCGTCGCCGCGGCCCCGCGCCTGTCGACGGCCGCCGCGGCGGCGCGGACCCGCTCGTCGTGCTCGTCCGGCGCGGCGAGCTGCATCCCGACCCTGACCTGGTCGGTGACCTGGCGTTCGGCGAACCGCTCCTCGATGGCGTGGGCCTCGATCCAGCGGTCGCCCGCCTCGTCCTCGGCGCCGAGCGCGAACAACGCGCGGCCTCCCAGCCGCAACGCCACCACCCTGACCTCGGCCAACGCGGTGGTGTTCGCGCGCGTGGCCGCGGTGTCGAGTTGGACGACGGCGTGGCGGAGGAAGGCGTCGTCGCCGGTGTGCTGGTGCCGGGCCAGTTCCACCTCACCGGCGATCAGGTGCCACACGGCGACGTCGTGCTCGGCACGGGCCAGGTCGCGGAGTTCGACGAGCAGGGCTTCCGCCTCGTCCAAGCGGGTCGCGGCGAGCAGTCGCCGCGCCTCCTCGATCCGCCTGCCGAACCGGGTGGAGCCCGAGCCGCCCGGCGCCGTGTCCGGGAACAGGCCGTCCAGGTCCTCCTGCGCGGCCACGGGGTCGGGCGATTCCGCCACGGCCTCGCGCAGCAGCGGTTCCAGACGGGCCACGACCGCTTCCTGCCTGGTCAACCACAGCAAGGCGGCGATCTCGCGCAACACGGGCAGCCGCAACGCCGGGTCCACGACGGTGTCGGTCACGCAGCGGATCATGACGTGGAGCGCCTCCTCGTAGCGCAGCTCGCGCTTGAGGGCGACGGCGAGGAGCAGGTGGTCGGCGACCGTGCGCGGAGCCGCGGCCGACAGCACCTCGGGCACCGCTTCCCCGACGCCCAGCCGAACGGCCGCGCCGAGCCGGTCCCGGTCGACGATCGCCACTCCCGCGTCGTTGCCCGCCGCCCGGAACGCCGCCCTGGCCCGCTCCCACTTCTCGGCCGCCGCCTCGAACTCGCCCCGGTCCGCGGCGGCCAAGCCCTCGACCCGCAGCAGCCGCGCCCGGTCGTCGTCGGTCGGCGACCAGTCGCCCAGCGCCGCGATGTCGGCGAGCGCCCCCGCGAGGTCACCGACCGAGCCGCGGATCTCCGCCCGCAGCAGGAGGAGGTCGGGGTGCGCTCCCCCGGCCGCGCGCAGGTGTTCGCCGCACCGCGCCAGCGCCGCCGACGCCGCGCCCAGCTCCAGCAACGTCGCCACGTGGTCCACCGCGAGCGCGTCGCGCGTCCCGGCTTCGGCGAGCGCCACGGCGTCTCGATAAGCCCGGTCCACGGCCCGCGCGTCCGCCCTGGCGAACGCCTCGCGGCCCGCGGCCACGGCACGTCCGACCGGGCTGCCCGGATCGAGTTCGAACCGGTCGGGCATCAGGCCCCGCACCCGACCAGGGTGTCGCCGGTCTCCGGGCAGATCAGCAGGACCAGCCCACCGGCCGCCACCGGGGCGGCGGTCCCGCCGGGCGGCGCCGACGGGGTGGGCGCCGGGCTCTGGGAGGTGTTGCCGCTCACGGCTCGCGGCGACACGGGGATCCGCAGCCACTCGGCGCCGCGGCCCATCCCGTTGCCCGCGCGGACGTCCGCGTACGGGACGCTCGTCCGCTTCTCCGCGGTCGCCCTCCGAACCTTCACCTTCGTGTCGCGGGGCAGGGAGCCCGCAATGACCCGACCGTCCTCGAGCGAGAGCGAAGCGCGGAAGCTCTCGTGCAGGTAGAGGTCGGCGTCGGGCGTCTGTAGCGCCTGACCGAGGTCCATCGCCTCCGCACGGCTGCCGGGCACCTCCGCCAGGTCGCTCTTGTCGACCACGACGGCGCGGTCGGACGTCAACCGCACCAGCACGGTCTGCTCCGGGTCGGTGCCGATCGCGCGCAGCACCTTCGCGCTCCACGGGTCGTCACCGGACACGATCCGGACCTCGGTGTCGTTGACGAGCGCGGCACCGTCCTCGCCCAACCGCACCCCGCGCCACAGCCCGTCCTCGGCCAGCGTGGCGTCCGCGCGGGCGATGACGATCCGGGGCATCTCCCGCAGCACCGCGGCGCCCTCGGCCAGGCCGTTGACACCGAGGATCGGATCGCTCGGATCAGCTCGCACGTGGTCGCCGACCAGGTACGCGTCGGCGGACCTGCCGTCCCGCACGGTCACCCGCACCGTCTTGGCGTCGGCGGGCGGTCCGTCCGTGAACGTCGCGACAGCCGGACCGTCGGGAGTAGCGGGCGCGACGTCCAGCGACCGTCCCGGCGGAACGGTCGGGGGCGCGACCATCTCCCCGTAGAAGAAGCGCGGTCCGCTCGCACCGGGGTTCGGCGCGCCCAGGCGGAAGACGGGGGCGTCACCGGCAGGGGGAACGTCGCCGCTGATCGACAGCCACGGGGCGTCCGCACCGCCGACCCGGTTCACCACCCGGCCCGCCGGGTCCTTCAACGTGTACAGCACCCCGTCCTTCGCGGACGGAACGCCCTCCGGAGCCGCGGCGAGGGTCTTCTGCACCGAGTCGAGCACGCCTCGGACCCGGTCCACGAAGCCGCGCCGCCACGTGACGGTCACCAGGGTCGCGTCGCGGTCGGCCGTCAATTCCCCGAACTCACGCCCTTCGTAGTCGACGCGCTGGGACACGTGACCGTCGTGGGCGTCGATCGTGGTGGACAGCCTGCGCTGCGCGGTGTCGGGCAGCACCAGCTTGAGGTCGCCGAACCGCACGACCTTCCGCCCCGCCGCCGTGACGTCGACGACCGCCTTGCCGTCGACCGTCCGGAACGCGTGCTCCTGGTTGGCCACGACCTGGCCCGCGCTGTCGATGGACAGCCGCTTGACGGAGCCGGTGCCGGTCGTCGCGTCGAACGTCGAACTCGCGTCGAGCAGCCCGGCGCGGTTGACCGGTGCGGGCAGCGTCGCCAGGTAGTCCGCGGTTCCCTTGCGGGCGATGAGGTCGCCGAGCGAGACACCGCCGGAGATCACCCGGTAGCCGCAGCTCTCGTAGCTCTTGGACGGGGTGACGACCACGGCTTCCTGCTCGGCCGACGGCGGCGTCACGAACCGGACCGGCGCCCGTTCCCGCAGATCGGGGTTCTTCGCGTACCAGTCGGCGAACGTCAGGGTCGACGGGATCTCCGCGTCCGGCAGGTGCGGGAGCGTGGCGGAAGTCTTGGCAGCCAGCCACTCGAGCGCGCCGCTCCACCGCATGATCTGGTCGAGCCGCTGGTACTGCGGCTCGTGGTCGGCGACCGCCTGGTAGTGCTGGTCCCACCACGTCAACCCCCTGCCCGAGGCGAAGCTCGGCTCGACCTCCGCGCCCGCGGTGCCGTCCGAGCGGGAGAACAGCCGCGTCGACTGCGCCCCGATGCTGATCTTCGCGGAGTCGTAGGAGTACGCGGACTCGTTCTGCCCGAACCACAGGCGTCCGCTCTCGCTCGCCAGTCCCGTCTCGCAGTGGCTCCACGGCGTCACCGCGTCCGGGTCCGGCACGAACCCCTCGACGGCCTTGGCGGGCACGCCGTCACCCGTCCCGTTCACCCAGTTCTTGGCCACGTAGTCGGTGTAGAACAACGTCATCCCGACGGCGGTGCCCGCGAGCCCCCCGTCGTACCGGGCCTGGCTGTACACCGGTCCGCCGTCCAACGCCGACCACAGCCCCCAGAGGGATTCGCGGGTGGTCGGCAGCCCGTGCTGGGCGAGGGCGTCGGCCTGGCCGTCACCGTGCAGGACGTCGGCCACGACCTCGGCCACCTCCGCGGACGACGTGAAGGCCGTACCGGACCAGTTCCCGGACAGGACCCGCTCGGCCGTCTCGCCGCTCAGGCCCGGCACTGCGGCCACGAGGTCCGCCGTGGTCTTGGCCGGACGCGGATCGAGCGAGAACGCCGGAGTCGGCCCGCCGGAGGTCGGTCGATATCCCCGCTGGAGCGCGGACACGTCCGCCAAGGCCAGCGGAGCGCCCTCGTCCGGCCAGGTCCACCCGCCCGCCCACACCTCCGTGCCGCGCACCTCCAGCGTGGACAGGGATCGCGTCCGCGCCAGGAACTCCGTCAGCCCGCCCGCCTGGTCGACCCGCGCCGACACGTAGCCGTTCGCCGACCGGGCCTGGTCCGCCGAGGTGGGCTCCTCGGCCGTGACGTCGACCGTCCTGGAGTCGGCGTGGACGGTGAAGTCGTGCACGCGGACCTGCTCCGGATCACCACCGGCATCGGTCCGGTGCTGGTCGAGAAGCTGCCCCACGGTGCGCGCCCGGCGCGGATCGTCGGCCGCCACGAGCAGGTGCAACACCTTCCCGTCGAAGAGCGCGCGCCCCGGCCCGGTGGCCTGCCGGGACAGGTCCGAGAACCCGCCGTCCCGCACGGGTACCGCGTCGTACAGCGCGTTCCTCACCTGGCCGGTGTCGAGCCCCAGGTTGGCCGCCAGCCCGATCCGCGCCCAGTCGAGCACCTGGGCCCGGTCCTCGGTCGCCTCCAGGCCCGCGAGCCGTCCGGCCGCTCCGGCGTAGGACACGACGAAATCGGCACCCGCGGCCGTGGGGTCCGTACCGCGAGGGGTTTCGTCGTCACAACCCACCAGGGCCAGGAGAACGCCTGCGAGCACCACCGCGATCGCCGATCGAGCACGCATGTGCGATTCCTTCGACTTGCCGGATACGCGTCACCGAATGGCGAACGGCCGGAGCATAACCACGAACGGGAATCCCACAGAGGCAAGGAGAATGGCTGTCAACTTTGTGTCCTGAAGCTGTCAACCGCGCCTGGTGGGAATCTCGACGACCGTGGCCGAAGGCGAATTATCCGCACATTCATCAGCGCATTCTTCGAGCGATCGGGGGTGGTCCGGGCCGCACACCCGCACCACCCCCGCTCCGCTCAGGAAGTCGCCGCGAACTGCGCCGAGTACAACCGGGAGTACGCGCCTTCCGCCGCCAGCAACCGCTCGTGCGTCCCCTGTTCCACGATCCGCCCCGATTCCATCACCAGGATCAGGTCCGCGTCCCGGATCGTCGACAGCCGGTGCGCGATCACGAAACTCGTCCTGGACGACCGGAGTGCCGCCATCGCGTGCTGCACCAACGACTCCGTGCGCGTGTCGACGGAACTGGTCGCCTCATCCAGGATCAGCAACGACGGGCTCGCCAGGAACGCCCGCGCGATGGTCAGCAGTTGCTTCTCACCCGCGCTGACGTTCGTGCCCTCCTCGTCGATCACGGTGTCGTACCCGTCCGGCAGCGTGCGGACGAACCGGTCCACGAACGTGGCCCGCGCCGCGGCGACGATCTCCTCCTCGGACGCGTCCGGCCGTCCGTAGGCGATGTTGTCGCGAATGGTCCCGCCGAACAACCAGGTGTCCTGCAACACCATCCCGATCTGCGACCGCAGGTCCTCGCGCCGCAGCGAGGTGACGTCCACACCGTCCAGCGTGATCCGGCCCGCGTCCAGCTCGTAGAACCGCATGACCAGGTTGACCAGGGTGGTCTTCCCGGCCCCGGTCGGCCCGACGATGGCCACGGTCTGCCCCGGTTCCGCGACCAGCGACAGGTGCTCGATCAGCGGCTGCTCCGGGCGGTAGGAGAAGCTGACGTCCTCGAACTCCACGCGGCCACGCCGTTCCGCGGGCAGGGACGCGTCCGCCGGGTCCGGCGACTGCTCCTCCGCGTCGAGCAGCTCGAAGACGCGTTCGGCCGAGGCGACACCGGACTGCATCAGGTTCGCCATCGACGCGACCTGCGTGAGCGGCTGGGTGAACTGGCGGGAGTACTGGAGGAACGCCTGGACCTCGCCGAGGCTCATCGAGCCGGACGTGATGCGCAGGCCACCGACGACGGCGACCACGACGTAGCTGATGTTGGACAGGAACATCATCGTGGGCATGATCAGCCCGGAGATGAACTGCGCGCCCAGCGCCGCCTCGTAGAGGTCGTCGTTGCGACGCCGGAACTCGGCCTCGGACTCCTCCTGCCGCCCGAAGACCTTGACGACCTGGTGGCCGGTGAACGACTCCTCGATGTGGGCGTTGAGCACGCCGGTGTGCTTCCACTGCTGCATGAACAGCTTCTGCGACCGCTTCCCGATCCAGCCGGTGACGAACACCGACACCGGGATCACGGCCAGCGCGATGAGCGCCAGCAACGGGGAGATCGAGATCATCATCGCGACGACGCCGATGACGGTCAGCAGCGACGTCAGGAGCTGGCTCAGGGTCTGCTGGAGGGTGGACGAGACGTTGTCGATGTCGTTGGTGGCCCTGGACAGCAGCTCGCCGCGCGGCTGGCCGTCGAAGTAGCGCAGGGGCAGCCGGTGCAGCTTCGCCTCGACCTCCTCGCGCAGCGCGTAGACGACGCGCTGCACCACGCCGTTGAGCAGCGCGCCCTGCGCCCAGAAGAACACCGCGGACGCGAGGTACAGCGCCATCACCCACATCAGCACGGTGGCGAGCGCGGCGAAGTCGATGCCCGCGCCCGGAACACCGCGCATGCGGCCGAGGACGCCGTCGAAGATGATGTCGGTCGCGTGCCCGAGGATCTTCGGTCCGGCGACGGTGAACGAGACGCTGATGACGCCGAGCGCGGTGACGGCCGCGAAGCCGAAGCGCTCGGGCCGCATCCGGCCCGCCAGCCGTTTGGCCGACGGTCCGAAGGACTTGGCCTTGCCGACCGGCATGCCCATGCCGGGCAGACCGCGGCCCATCGGCGACGGTTGGGGACGTGGACTCGTGGTCGTGGCGGTCATGCGGCCTGCTCCGGGGTGAGCTGGGACTGGACGATCTCCCGGTACGTGCCGCAGGAGTCCAGCAGTTCGTGGTGGGTGCCCGTGCCGACGACGGACCCGCCGTCGAGCACGACGATCTCGTCGGCGTCGAGGACGGTGGTGATCCGCTGGGCGACGACGAGCACGGCGGAGCGCTCGACGTGCGGGCGCAGCGCGGCGCGCAGCCGGGCGTCGGTCGCCAGGTCGAGCGCGGAGAACGAGTCGTCGAACAGGTAGATCTCCGGGCGGCGGACGAGCGCGCGGGCGATGCACAGCCGTTGGCGCTGCCCACCGGACACGTTCGTGCCGCCCTGCGCGATCGGCGCGTCCAGCCCGTCCGGCATCGCCTCGACGAAGTCGCGGGCCTGCGCGATCTCCAGCGCCTCCCACAGCTCTTCGTCCGTGGCGTCGGGTTTGCCGTAGCGCAGGTTGCTCGCCACGGTGCCGGTGAACAGGTAGGGCCGTTGCGGCACCAGGCCGATCCGGTCCCACAGCACGTCCGGGTCCAGGTCGCGGACATCCACGCCGTCGACGAGCACGGCGCCGTCGGTCACGTCGATCAGCCGCGGGATCAGCGACACCAGCGTCGACTTGCCGGTGCCGGTGCTGCCGACGATCGCGGTGGTCCTGCCCGCCTCGACGCGGAAGGAGATGTCGCGCAGCACGGGTTCCGCCGCTCCGGGGTAGCGGAACCCGGTGCCGCGGAACTCCACCGAGGCCCGCGCGGGCAGGTCGCGCACGGGCGTCGCGGGCGGGACGACGGACGACTCGGTGTCGAGGACCTCGTTGATCCGCTCGGCGCACACCGACGCGCGCGGGATCATGGTCGCGATGAACGTCGCCATCATCACCGACATCAGGATCTGCATCAGGTAGTTGAGGAACGCGGTCATCGAGCCGATCCGCATCTCCCCCGCGTCGACCTGGTGCGCCCCGAACCACAGGACGGCGACGCAGGACGCGTTGAGGATCAGGATCACCGTCGGGAAGATCAGCGCCTGGAGCCTGCCGACGCGCAGCGCGGTGTCGGTCAGCGAGGCGTTGGCCTCGGCGAACCGGCGGGACTCGGCGGGTTCGCGGACGAACGCGCGCACCACGCGGATGCCGGAGAGCTGTTCGCGCAGCACGCGGTTGACCCGGTCGATCCGGGTCTGCATCAGGCGGAACTGCGGCACCATGCGCCGGACGAGCGCTCCGATCGCCAGCAGCAGCGCGGGAACGCACACCAGCAGCAGCCACGAGAGGCCGACGTCCTCGTTGAGCGCCATGACGATGCCCACCACGCACATGATCGGCGCGGTGACGAGCATGGTGCACATCAGCACCACCAGGAGCTGCACCTGCTGCACGTCGTTCGTGGTGCGGGTGATCAGCGACGGCGGACCGAACCCGGCCACCTCGCGGGCGGAGAACTCGCCGACGCGGTGGAAGATGGCGGCCCGGACGTCGCGCCCGAACGCCATGGCGCTGCGGGACGCGTAGTACACGGCGGCGCCGGAGCAGGTGATCTGCACCAGCGTGACCGCGAGCATCCACCCACCGGTGGACACGATGTAACCGCCGTCGCCCTTGGCGACGCCGAAGTCGATGATGTCGGCGTTCAGGCTGGGCAGGTAGAGCGACGCGGTCGTGCCGACGAGTTGGAGCACGAGCACTATCCAGAGTTCGCGCCGGTACGGGCGCAGGTAGGTGAGCATCAGGCGGTACAGCAACGAAGCCCCCACAGAAGAAACTTGCCGTATCTAATGGCCGGTACCGTAGGCTACCCAGATAAGATACGCAACGTACTTAAGGGGCAAGGGTGCCGGAGCCGAAGACTCGCCGCCGCGGAACGGAACTCGAGCAGGCGATCCTCGACGCCGCGTGGGCCGAGCTGCGGGATGTCGGCTATGCCCGGTTCAGCATCGAGTCGGTGGCCGCACGGGCCGGGACCAGCAAACCGGTGATCTACCGCCGGTGGTCCAACCGCGCGGAACTCGTGTTCGCGTCCTGGGGTGCCCAGGCGCCCATCGAGCACTTCTCCCCCGACACCGGCGCGCTCCGCACCGACCTGCTCGTGCTGTTCACCAGGATCGCCCGCCGGGCCGACGCGATGATGAACGAGGTGATCGCGGGCGTCATGAGCGAGGTCTTCCGGCACCCCGAGGTCGCCGAGCTGCTGCGCGCCCGACTGCACGGAGCGCCGGTCGCCGCGGTCGTGCAGACGATCGTGGAACGGGCCGTCGAACGCGGCGAGATCCCGCCGGTCGAGTTGACGCCGCGAGCGGGACGGCTGCCGTTCGACCTCGTGCGCAACGACTCCGTGCTGTGCCGCGCCCCGATGTCGAACGACGCGATCGTGGAACTGGTCGACGGCGTGTACCTGCCGCTGCTGCGCGGACTGGCACTCGCCCGCGACGATGGGTGACATGGACTTCCTCCCGCTGGCCGAAGAACTGCTCGCCGTGCGCTCGACCGCGGACAGGCCCGCCGACCTGCGCCGCGCGCTGGACTTCGTGCTGGACGTGGTCGGCCCCGGCTTCACCGTCGAGCGGTTCGAGTCGAACGGCAAACCCAGCGCCCTGGTGTACTCCGGCGCGACGCGCCCCGACTTCCGGGTGATCCTGAACGGCCACCTCGACGTCGTGCCCGGCGCGGACGAGCAGTTCGCCCCGAGGCGCGACGGCGACCGCCTGATCGCCCGCGGCGCCCAGGACATGAAGCTCTCCGCGCTCGTCCAGGCGCAGGTGTTCCGCGACACGGCCGCGACCTCGCCGTTCCCGATCGGCCTGCAACTGGTCACCGACGAGGAGGTCGGTGGACGGGATGGCACCCTGCACCAGATCGAGCAGGGCGTCACGGCGGGGTTCGTGGTGATCGGCGAGCACAGCGGGCTGCGGGTCGTGGCCGAGTCCAAGGGCATCGCGGGCGTTCGCCTGCACGCCACCGGTCACGCCGCCCACAGCGCCTACCAGTGGCTCGGCGACAACGCCCTGGTCACCCTCGTGCGCGCCGTCGACTCCGTCCTCGCCGCGTACCCCGTCGCCACCGCGGAGGCGTGGCGCACCACGGTGAACGTCGCCCGGATCGCCACGACCAACGTGGCCACCAACCAGGTCCCCGCCGACGCGACCGCGTGGCTCGACGTCCGCTTCCCGCCCGAGGACGGCGACTTCACCGGCCGCACGACCGACGAGGTCGCCGCCCACTTCACCGCCCTGTGCCCGCCGGGCGTCACCGCGACCGTCGACCACGTCGAACCCCCGCACCGCGCGGACCCCGACAGCCCTGAGGTCCTTGCGCTGCAACGTGCCGCGCGGGACCAGGGGTACTCGGGCGACCTCCTGCGCAAGCACGGCGCGGCGGACTCGCGGTTCTACTTCCGGCAGGGCGTCGACGCGGTGATCTTCGGCGTCGGGGGCGACGGCCAGCACGGGCCGGACGAGCACGCGGACCTCACGACGGTGGAACCCTACCGCCGGGCCCTGCTGGGATTCCTCGCGTCGCTCAGGTGATCAGGCAGAGGGAATTCCGGCGATACCGGTCTCGCCCTTCAACGCCTGCCTGCCGCGCGCGGGTCCGAACTGCTGCACGGCGCACACGAGCCAGCCCGCGGCGACGACTCCGACGAGGCTGAGCAGGCGGTACAGGACGACGACCGGCAACGCCTGGGCGGCGGGGATTCCGCCCGCGACGAGCGTGAGGACGAGCGCGGCGTCGACGACGCCCAGTCCGCCGGGCAGCGGCGAGAGGCCCGAGGTGGTCATGCCCGCCGTGTACACCAGGAGCAGCAGCGGCAGCGTCAGGCCGTGCACGCCGAGCGCCGCGGCGCACGCGGCGAGACAGGCGGCGTCGAACGCCCAGTTGAGCAGCGCGAGCCCGGTGGCGGCGCTCCAGTCGCGACCGCGGGGACGCACGGTGCCGAGTTGGGCCACCAACTCGTCCAGCGCGGTGACGCCGGTGTCCTCCGGGCGACGGCGGAGCCGGTTCACCCGCCGCAACGCCCAGCCCGCGGCGGTGACGAGGGGTTGGGGGCGGCGCACGAACTCGCGGGCGATGGCCGTCACCACGACCAGTCCGGCGGCGCTGAGCACCACCTGCGTCCAACTCGGGCTGCCGCCCACCGACAGCGTCGCGCCCAGGCCGACCAGGCCGAGCGACGCGGTCGACACGAGCCCGCCCGCGACGAGGCACCAGGTCGCGACCGCGTTGCCCGCCCCTTCGCCGCGCATCCAGCGGAACGTGTAGGCCGTCGAGAACGCGGGACCGCCGGGCAGGGTGGCGTGCAGCGAGTTCGCCACGAGCGCGGCGGCGACCGAACTGCCGACCGACGCGTGGACGCCCGCGGCGAGCAGCAGCCTGCGGCGGGTGAGGGCGAACATGCCCATCGACGCCGCGATGGCGAGGACCGCGACGGAGAACCAGGTCACGTCGGCGTTCGAGAGCGACTCCACGGCCGACTCGATCGTCGGCGCGAACACGACGGCCTCGACCACCAGCAGTCCGATCACGACGGCCGCGGCGACCAGTCGGAACCGTCCCGCTTTGCCCGATTGCCGGTGCATCACGTCCGTCATGCCCGGATCGTCCCAGCCGGACATGTGGTGTTCCTGTGCGTCCTCACGCCGCTATCTTCCACGGCCGGCGGAAAGCCGAAGGTGGCAACGCTCTTTAAGGTCCGGACGTTCAGGAACTCCACAGGTCCGGCCGAGCCGAACCACCGCTCCGAGCCGGGTGCCACGGCTCAGCGGAACCCGTGCCGGCACAACGGTTGCCGCGTCGATCGCCTGCCTTGAGACGCCGGGCTCGACGGCTGTGCTCAACGTCGCTCTTTTGCCTTCGTGATGGCCGGTTCGGACCGAAGGCTGGTTTCGGTCAACACTGAAGCTACTGAGAATGCTGCGCCAGCAGGCCGTCGATGATCACCCGGAGCTTCCAGGACGCCCGGTCGCCGCCCCCACCGCCGGTCAGCAGCGGCGCGAGCGCGTGGATCGTCGGGTACTCCTCCGGCGACAGCGAGCGGTAGACGGTGTCGAGCCGGGCGGAGAACTCAGCGGACATCACGGCCGCCGTCGCGCGTCCCGGTTCGGCGGTGCGCCGCAACTCGCGCTGGGCGCGGAGCCGGGCGGCGATCTCCAGCGCGGACGACGCGATGTACTGGCCGAGCAGGTCGGCGGCCAACGCGCACGCGGCGTCGTCGACGCCGCCGAGCCGGAGCAGCCGGAGCATCTCCTCCATCACCCGGAGGGTGTGCGGTCCGGTCGGCACGTCGACCAGGGCGACGGACGCGATGTCGTCGTGAGAGCCCAGCGTGGCGACGATCCGGTCCACCAGCACCTCCAGGCGCGCGCGCCAGTCGCCGTCGGCCTCGTCAGGCAGGACCACCTCGCCCACGGCCAGGTCGTAGGCCAAGGCCATCAGCTCGCGGCGGTCGCGGACGTAGACGTAGAGCGACGCCGGTCCGGTCTCCAGGGCCAGGGAGACGCGCCGCATGCTCACCGCCTCGAAACCCAGTTCGTCGACCAGGGCGAGCGTCGTGGCGACGATCGCGTCCAGGCTCAGCGTGGACTTCTCGGGACGGGCACGAGGAGTGGCGGGCACAACGCGAACCCTACCTTGACGAACACCGTTCGCTAGTGCAGGGTTCTTCACGAACACCGTTCGTGAAGAACCAGGAGCCCGGATGACCACCACCAGTCCCCCGACCACCACCCACCCCTGGCGCTGGCGCGTCCTCGCCGTCGTGCTGCTCGCCGAGATCATGGACCTGCTCGACTCGACGGTGATGACCGTCGCCGCCCCCTCCGTCCAAGCCGGACTCGGCGGTGGCGCGGCCACCCTCCAGTGGCTCACCGCCGGGTACACGCTCGCGTTCGGCGTGCTGCTGGTGGTGGGCGGGCGGCTCGGTGACCGCTGGGGCCGCCGACGGCTGTTCATCCTCGGCGCCGTCGGCTTCACCGCCGCCTCCGCGCTGTGCGCGCTCGCCCCGTCCCCCGAGGTGCTGATCGCGGCACGGGTGGCGCAGGGCGCGTTCGGCGCGCTGATGATCCCGCAGGGCTTCGGCGTGCTTGCCTCGGTGTTCGGCCAGGACGAGCGCGCCAGGGCGTTCTCGCTGTTCGGACCGGTCATGGGCCTCGCGGCGATCGGCGGGCCGATCTTCGCCGGCGGCCTGATCTCACTCGACCCCGGCGGCCTCGACTGGCGGTTGGTCTTCCTGGTCAACCTGCCGATCGGAGCGCTGGTCGTCGCGGGCGCGCTGCGCTGGATGCCCGCCGACAGCGGGGATGCCGCCGTCCGGATCGACCCGATCGGGGCCGTGCTGGTCGCGGCCGGATCAGCGCTCCTGGTGCACCCGCTCATCCAGGGTCGCGAGGCGGGCTGGCCGTGGTGGACGTTCGCCGAACTGGCCGCCGGGGTCGTGGCGTTCCTGGCGCTGGGCCGCCGTCAGCGCACCAGCCCGTCGCCGATCCTGGTGCCGAGCCTGCTGCGCAAGCGGGCGTTCGTCAGCAGTCTCGTCGTCGCCGTCTCGTTCTTCACCGGGGTCGGCGGGCTGACACTGGTGCTGTCGCTGCACCTCCAGCTCGACCTGGGGCACTCCGCGCTGGGCACGGCGCTGGCCCTGTCGCCGATGGCGGTGGGCATCGTGCTCAGCTCGATCGCCGCTCCCGCGCTGGCGGGCAGGCACGGCCGGTCGGTGCTGCACCTCGGCCTCGGTGTGGAGGCGGTCGGCGTGCTCGGCCTGGCCGCCGTCGTGGCCGCCCACCACCCCGCGTGGGCGCTGCTGGTCCCGACCCTGGTCGTGGGTCTCGGGTTGGGGCTGCTGTTCGGCACGCTGATCCAGTCGGTGCTGGCGGCTGCCTCCCCCGCCGAGGTCGGCAGCGCTTCCGGCGCGCTCAACGCGGTGCAGCAGCTCGCGACGGCGTTGGGCGTCGCCGTGCTCGGCACGCTGTTCTTCACCACCGGACTGGTGGCGGGTCTGCTGGTCGTCATGGCCCTGTGCCTGGTCAGCGCCGCACTGGTCGTCCTTCTTCCCCGGTCAGGAGTGTCGTCGTGAAGGTCGTCGTCTTGGGTGCCGCCGGGCGTACCGGTCGTCTCGTGGTCGAGGAGGCGGTGCGCGCGGGTCATGAGGTGACGGCGGCGGTGCGCTCGCCGGCAGCGTTCACCGGCGGCGGTCTCGTCGTCCGGGCGGACGTGCGCGACCCGGACAGCGTGCGGGCGGCCGTGGCGGGGCACGACGTCGTGGTCTCGGCCATCGGCCCCTCGGGCAGGCACGCGCACGGCCTGTACTCGGACTGCGCCCGCGCGCTGGTGTCGGCGGACGTCGACCGGGTCGTCGCCATCACCTCGGGCGGCGTCCGCGACGACGACCCGAACTTCTCGTTCTGGTACCGCCACCTCGTCCGTCCACTCGCGAGGGACCTCTACGGCGACATGCGGCTCATGGAGGCGGTCCTCCGCGACTCCCGTGCCGAGTGGACGTTCGTCCGCCCCGCCCGGCTGCTCGACGAGGAGCCGACCGGCGTCTACCGGGTGCTCGACGGTGAGACCCCGAAGGGTGGCTGGCAGGTCCCGCGCGCCGACGTGGCCCGATTCGTGGTCGAGGAGTTGGACGCCCGCCGGTGGTCGAAGGCGGCACCGACCATCGCCCGGTGAATCGCGTACCCCGAAAAGACCCCGTTCAGTGATGAACAGCCCCTATCGGAACGCCAGCGTCATCCACAAGTTTGTCCTCGACGGTACAAAACCCGACTCCCGGTAACGCCGGGGACACCTTTGCATCAATTCCCACTCTTCGCCGCACCGGTGTGGTTTCATCGCGGAACTACCACTCCCGAGTGGCGGCGACGGAAATCCGTTTATCACGGAATACCGCCGGGAATCCGCCCATCAGCGCACTTCTCGTCACCGCCGATGCGAAGGAGTTCCGATGGCACGGATGACCGCCGCGGTAGCCGCACTCGTCCTGACGAGTGCTATCGGAGTTCCGGCCCACGCGGATCCGGCCGACACGGCGATCCTGACGAGTTCCACCATTCCGACGAGCACCGAGATCCCGACGGGGTCGGTGGATCCGGTCACCACGACGGACCCCCCGACCCCCGCGGCTTCGGCGGACCCGATCACCCCGACCACCGCGGCGGTCCCCACGACCACGACCACACCCACCAGCTCAGCCGACCCCACCACCACGACCGGCCCGACCACCCTGACCGGCACCACCACCATCATCACCACCACCGTCACGACCGCCCCGACCGGTCCGACCACCACGACCGGCTCCACGACCTCGACCGGCCTCACGACTCCCACGGGCCCGTCCCGTCCCGAAGGCGACCCCGGCAAGGCCCAGTCGTTCTGGCTGCACCTGGACAGCTCGCCCATCAGCGACAGCGAGATCACCCAGCACGCGAAGAAACTGGCCTACGTCGTGCTCAACGCGTGGGAAGGCAACCTCTCGGCGAAGTTCAAGAAGGCGAATCCGGCGATCAAGGTCTTCGTGTACAAAGACCTGTCGTCGACGCGGAGCTACGCGTGCCGCAACGGCGCGGACGACAAGCAGATCCCGACCGGCGTCGGGTACTGCGAGGCGGCGTCGCACCCCGAGTGGTTCCTCACCGACACCCGCGGAAAGCGGTTCGAGTACAGCGGGTACACCGGCCATTGGCAGATGGACGTCGGCAACGCGGAATACCGGAGGCGGTGGGGCGACAACGTCATCGCGAGCGTCAAAGCGGGCGGTTTCGACGGTGTGCTGATGGACAACGCCCTGTTCGGGTGCGACACCTACCACGACGGCCGGTGCCCGAAGGCGTACCAGACCGACCAGGCGTTCCAGGTGGCGTACCAGGGGATGTTCGCCGCCCTCCGCCCCAGGTTCGCCGCCGCGGGCATCCTCACGGTGGCGAACCTGGCGAACGCCCGCCTGTACCCCGGCACCTGGAACGCCTACACCGAGTACCTCGACGGCGGCTTCGACGAGTGGTGGGTCGCGTTCAGCGGGACCAACCTGCTGCCCGCGGGAGCGGACGGGTGGACCAGCCAGGCGGAGCAGATCGCCTCGAACGAGGCGCGCGGCAAGATCACCTGGGTGCAGCCGCACCTCTCCCCCGGTGACCACCGGGCCTTCCGGTACGCGCTGGCCAGCTACTTCCTGGTCAAGGGCGGCAAGAGCGCCATCGCCGAAACGGTCGGCACGGACAACTACGGCGACCTCGCTCCGCAACGCCCGGAGTACGGGTGGGACCTCGGCAAGCCGACCGGGCCGTACAAGTCGGTCGGCAAGAACCTGCTCCGCCGCGACTTCGCCTGCGGCGCGGTCGTGGTCAACACCAACAAGACCGGCGCGGGCCAGTTGAAGGTCGACCTCGGCCGGACGTACTCCGACGAGCAGGGCTCGTCGGTGCTGTCGATCTCACTGGGCGGCACGACCGGCTCGGTCCTGCGAAAACCGTGCACGGCCGCGTCAAGCCAGTGACGCCCCGGCGCACACGACGAGCGTCTGGCCGGTCATGTTCCGCGCGTCCGGCCCGAGCAGGAACAGCACCGTCCCCGCGATCTCGGCCGGGTCGATCAGCGCCCCCATCGGCGGTAGTCGGGGAGGTGTGGCGGCCCGGCCGGGATCGCGCAGCATCGGGGTGTCGGTCGGACCGGGTGCCACGACGTTGACGGTGATGGCCCGCCCAACCAACTCCGAGGCCCACGACCGCGCGAGACCCACCAGCGCGGCCTTCGTCGCGGCGTACTGACTCTTGCCCGGCACACCCGTCATGGTGCGGCTGCCGATCAGCACCACGCGAGCGCCACGCGGCATCCGGTCGACGGCGGCATCGACCAGAACGGTGGCCGCCTCCACGTGCACCCGCCACATGTCGGCCCCGTCCGGTGTGGACAGTGATCCGAGCGGCGCGGAACGCTGGAGCCCGGCCGCGTGCACGACGGCGTCCACAGCGGACAGCGACCGCACGGCCGACCGCAGCGCGGGCGGGTCCCCCAGGTCGACGGGGTGCCACGTGAGCAGGTCGTGGCGCAGCGGCGGTTCGCTCCGGCTGAGTCCGGTCACGGCCCAGCCCTCGGCCAGCAGCCTGCGCGCGGTGGCGAGCCCGATGCCGGAGCTGACGCCGGTGACCAGGGCGTGCCGGGTCACCGGATCCACGAGACGGGCACGCGGACGTGCTCGATCGTCTGCCGGAAGTAGGTGAACGCGATGTCCAGCGCCCCGTCGGCGGCCTGGTGGATCGACGGGTAGGAGAACTCGCGGTTGAGGCCGTCGCGGGAGTTGTTGGTCAGGCAGTAGCCGTCGCCGACCTCGATGTTCCGGCGCACCGGCCACGTCAGCCCGCCGTCGGACGACAGCGCGACGGTCATCGGCGCGCGGGGAGCGCCCCAGAACGCGGTGCCGAACTCCTCCGGCACCGCCGCCTGCTCGGCGAGCCCGTCGTCGTCGATCTCGTCGTACAGCGACAGCCTGCGTTCGGTGGCGTCGCGAGCGCTGCTGTCGTTGAACACCACCGCGAGCCGGTCGTCGACCAGCCGGACGACCTGGACGGACGAGTTGTTGTTCGGCAGGTCCGGCACCGGCTGGGGCGCGGTCCACGTCTCGCCGTCGTCGGCGGACGTGGAGCGGTACACGAAGTCGGCCCACCGGCTGCGGTAGAACGCGGCGAGCGTGCCGTCGGGCAGCGGCACCACGTTCATGTGCACTCGCCCCGTGCTGTCCGGCACGGCCGACTCCCGCCAGGTCACCCCGGTGTCGTCGGAGATCAGCACGGCACTGGTGTCCTGGTCCCCCACCCACTTCCGGCCCGGCACGGACACGCAGTGGAACACCGGCAGCAGCCACCGGCCGGAGTCCAGCACCACGATCGGCTGACGGACGAACACCCCACCGGTGTCGCTGGCCGGGATCAGCGTCGCGGTCGGGCCCCACGTGCGGCCGCCGTCGGACGAGATCCGACGGCGCACCTCGGACGTGTCCTGGTTGCCGGCGATCTGCGCGGTCCACAGCAGCCAGACGTCGCCGCCGGGCGCGACGAACAGCACCGGGTTCTGCTCGGACCGGGTGCCGTCGTCGGAGAGCCGGACGGGCGCGGACCACGTGTCCGCGCCGACGGGCAGCCGGGAGAACCAGACGCTGATGTCCGGCACCCCCTCCTGGGTACCGCCGAACCACACGCAGCCGAGGTCGCCACCGGCGGGCAGCGTGGCCAGGTTCGCGGCGTGGTTCTGCACGGCGGGAGCGGGCAGCATCGCGTCCGACCGCTCCGGGTCGTCGGCACGGGGCCGCAGGACTCCGTCGAACGCGACGGCCGACACCGTCACGACTCGCCCAGCGAAGCGGCGAGGTGGGCGGCGGCGGACGCCTCCAGGTGCGTCAGGTCCGAGGAGATCGACGCGAACGTGTACCCCTCGGCCAGCCGCTTCGCGGCCGTGGCGCCGTCCGGGGTGTGGATGCCCCCCGCGATCCCGGCCGCGGCGGCGGCTTCGCGGACGCGGGTCAGCGCCGCCTCGAACTCCGCCGCGAGCGCCGGGTCGCCGGGGAAGGACCCGCCGAGCGCGAGCATCAGGTCGGACGGGCCGACGTACACGCCGTCCAGACCGGGGGTCGCGCAGATCTCCTCGACGTTGGCCAGGCCCTGCGCGGTCTCGATCATCACCAGCACGACCGTCGAGGCGTTGGCGTCCGCCGGGGTGGGGCCGATCCGCAGCGCCGACCGCATGGGCCCGTAGGACCGCTTGCCCTCCGGGCCGTACTTCGCCGCGGCCACCGCGGCGGCGGCGTCCGCCGCGGTGTCGACCAGCGGCACGATCACGCCACCCGCTCCCGCGTCCAGCGCCCGGCCGATGGGCGTGGCGTCGTTCGCCTCGACCCGCACCAGGCCGGTGGACGCGCCGCCCGCGTCGATCGCGGTCAGCCCGGAGAGGAGGCCCGAGTAGCCGAGCAGGCCGTGCTGGCCGTCGAGGCACACGTAGTCGTAGCCGAGGCGGGCGATCCGCTCGGTCGCCACGGGCGCGTCCAGGACGCACCAGTAGCCGAGCACCCGTTCACGGGCACGGATCTTGCGGGCGAACTCGCTCGCGGACATTCCAGCTCCTCCAGGGGTTTCAGCGGTTGTAGGCGGGCATGGGGCCGCGCAGGGCGGCCCCGACCTCGTCGCACGCGGCCAGCACGTCGGCGGGCAGCGGACCGGCGGAGGCGGCCTCGACGTTGGCGACGAGGTGTTCGACGCGAGAGCCGCCGAGCAGCACCGAGCCGACGTCGGCCTGGCTGAGCAGCCACCGCAGCGACAGCTCGGTCAACGGGATCCCGGCGCCCGCGGCGACACCCGACAGCGCGGAGACGGCCGCGAACAGCCGGTCGTCCCAATACCGCTGGGTGTACATCGCGGCCAGCCGGGAGTCTCCGAACCGGCCCTCGCTCGGCTTCTCCTCGAACGTGTGCCTGCCGGTCAGCAGTCCACCGCCGAGCGGGTTGTAGACGACGGTGAGCAGCCCCGTCACGCGGGCGAACTCCAGGTACTCGTCCTCGACCCGACGGGCCAGCAGGTTGTAGAGCTGCTGCGCCGCGACGGGCCGGGGCACGCCCTGCGCGTCGCACTCGCGGTTCAGCTCGGCAATCTGCCACGCGGCGAAGTTGGACACCCCGATCGCGGAGATGAGCCCTTCGGCGATCGACTTGCCGAGTTCGGCGACCGTCTCGGCGATCGGCGTCGACCGGTCGGGCTGGTGAAGGTAGAAGAGGTCGACGTGGTCGACGCCGAGCCGCTCCAGGCTGCCCCGCAGGGACTTGCGCAGGCCGATCGCGGACAGCGGACCGACGCCCTCGGCGTCGGGGTGCGGGATGCCGGCCTTGGTCGCCAGCACGACGCGGTCGCGGCGGCCGGGCAGCAGGCCGCGCAGGATCTCCTCCGACGCGCCGCCCGCGTAGCCGTTCGCCGTGTCGACACCGGTGATCCCGGCGTCGAGCGCCGCGTCCAGCATGCGGCGCGCGCCGTCGGCGTCGACGGTGTCGCCGAACGTCATCGTGCCCAGCACCAGCCGGGACAGGGCGAACGAGCTCACGCGGGGATCTCCTCTCGGGCCGTGACGAACGAGCGCGGCTTGCGCCCGGTCATGGCGGTGGGGTCGAGCGCGGCCCGGCGCAGCGCACGGGTGTACGGCTCCTTGGGAGCGGCCAGCACGTCTGCGGTGGGACCGGACTCGACGACCTTGCCCGCTCTCATCACCACCACGTCCGCGCTGATCTGCCTCACCACGCCCAGGTTGTGCGAGATGACGATGCAGGTCAGGCCGGTGTCGCGCTGGAGGTCCTCCAGCAGCGCCAGCACCTGCGCCTGCACAGACACGTCGAGCGCACTGGTCGCCTCGTCGCACACCAGCAGTTCGGGGCTGCTGGCCAGTGCCCGCGCGATGCCGATCCGCTGGCGCTGGCCGCCGGAGAACTCGGCGGGGCGCCGCTCCAGCGCGCTGGACGGCAGGCCGACCCGGTCGATCAGCTCGGCGGCCTGCGCCCTGCGGTCCGCCGCGGAGCGGACTCCGCGCAGCCGCAGCGGTTCCGCGACGATGTCCTGCGCGTTCAGGTGCGGGTCCAGGGAGGCGTACGGGTCCTGGAACACCATCTGCACGCGTGAGCGCAGCGGGCGCATGCGCCGTTCCGACAGGCCCGCGATGTCCGTGCCGTCCAGGAGGATCTCGCCGGAACTCGGCTTGAGCAGCCGCACGATCGCGCAGGCGATGGTGGACTTGCCGCAACCGGATTCACCGACAATGGCCAGCGTCCGGCCCCGGTGGACGGTGAAGCTGACGTTGTCGACCGCGCGGAACGAACCGCCGCGGACGTGGTACTCCACCACGAGGTCGCGCACGTCGAGCAGCGGAGTGGTCATCGGTCTCCTCCGGCGGTGTCGTCCTCGTCCCACGGCCCCAGCACGGGCACGGCGGACAGCAGCTTGCGGGTGTACTCGTGGCTCGGGTGGTCCACGACGGACTCGACGTCGCCGGACTCGACGAACCGGCCGTCGCGCATCACGTGGATGCGGTCGGACACCAGCCGCGCCACGCCCAGGTCGTGGGTGATCATCAGGATGCCGATGCCGGTGCTCTCCTGGAGTTCCAGCAGCAGCCCCAGGATTCCGGCCTGGACGGTCACGTCCAGCGCGCTGGTCGGCTCGTCGGCCACCAGCAGCCGGGGCTCCCCCGCCAGCGCGATGGCGATCAGCACCCGCTGGAGCATCCCGCCGGACAACTGGTGCGGGTAGCGACCGAGCTGGTCGGCCGAGCGCGGCACGTGGACCAGGTCCAGCAGTTCCACGGCCCGCGCCTCGGCAGCGTGCTTGGCGAGGTCCGGCTTGCGCAGCCGCACGGCCTCGACCAGTTGCCGCCCGATCGTGTGCACCGGGCTGAGCGCGGTCATGGGGTCCTGCGGGATCAGCGACACGGTCCGCCCGCGCACACCGCGCAGGGCCTTGGGATCGGCGATGACGTCGGTGTCGCCGAAGCGGACCGAGCCCGACAGGACGGCCAGGTCGTCCGGGAGCAGGCCGAGCACGGCCATCGCCGTGGTCGACTTGCCCGAGCCGGACTCACCGATGACGGTCACGGTCTCGCCTTCGCCGATGGTGAAGCTGACGCCGTCCACGGCGCGGACGACACCCCCGGCGGTGATCAGCTCGACCTGGAGGTCCTCGACGTCCAGCAGCGCGGTGCTCACGAGGTGCTCGCCTTCCGACGGCGCGCGCGGTCGCGGAGGCCGTCTCCCAGCAGGTTCACGCCCACGACGAGGGCGACGATGACGAGGCCGGGCAGGGTGACCATCCACCAGGAGGTGGTGATGTAGTCCTGCCCGTCGGAGATGATCCGACCCCAGGTGGCGAACGGCCGCTGCGGACCGGCGCCGAGGTAGGACAGCGCGCTCTCCAGCAGCACCGCCTGCGCCAGCAGCAGGAGCACGACCAGGCTGGCCTGCTTCACGACGTTCGGCAGCACGTGCCGCAGCAGGATCGCGAACCGGTGCAGGCCCAGCACCCTGGCGGCGGCCACGTATGGCTTCTCCCGCTCCACCAGCACGAGCGACCGGGTCAGCCGGGCGACCTCGGGCCACTGCGCGATGGCGATGACGAACGTGATGACCGGGATGGACGGTCCGAACAGCGCCACCACGAGGAGCAGCATCATCAGCAGCGGCAACGACAACTGCGCTTCCAGCAGCCGCGACACGACCGTGTCGATCCACCCGCCGAAGTACCCGGCCGCCGCGCCGAGCACGACGCCGATCACACCGGACACCACGACCGCGAGCAGGCCGACGAGCAGCGACACCTGGCCGCCGTGCAGGACGCGGGACAGCAGGTCGCGGCCGAGCTGGTCGGTGCCGAACAGGTGCCCGTCGGTGAACGGCGCCAGGCGGCGGCTCGCGAGGTCCTGCTGGTCGGGGCCGGGCAGCGGCAGCACGCGGGCCAGCGCCACGGGGATGACGACGATCAGCGTGCAGACCAGTCCGGCCCACAGCTTGAGCTTCGAGCCCCGGCGCTGGCGGGTGACCTTGGCGCGGGCCAGGTGCTTCGCGGTGACGGCGCTGGGTCTGGGCTCGGACCGCTGCACGCGGGCCGGTCCGGGGTGGGTGGTGCTCACGCGGACACCTTCTTCCCGAGGCGCACCCGCGGGTCGAGCAGCGGGTAGGCGAGGTCGACCAGGAGTTGGACGGTGACGGCGAGCGCCGCCGTGACGAGGACGGTGGCCTGGATCAGCGGGTAGTCGCGCGTTTCGAGCGCGCGGACCACCAGCGAGCCGACCCCCGGCCAGGCGAACACGACCTCCACGACGACCACGCCGTTCAGCATGGACGCGAAGCGCGTTCCCAGCGCGGTGACGACCGGGATGGACGAGTTGGTCATGGCGTACCGCCACACCAGCGCCCGTTCCGACACCCCGCGCGAGCGGGCGACCGTGAGGTAGGGGGCGGTGAGGTTCTTGGCCATCTCGCTGCGCACCAACCGCGAGATGAGGGCGATCTGGAGGATGGCGACCGTGAGCGCGGGCAGCACCAGGCCGCCCCACGTGGCGAAGCCGGACGCCGGGAGCACCGGGATCAGCACCGCGAAGACCGTGAGCAGCATGATGCCGCTCCAGAAGTCCGGCATGGACTGACCGGCGATCGTCACGACGTTCGCGCCGAGCTCGCGGGTCGTGTCGGCGCGGCGGGCCATCCACACGCCCAGCGGGACGGACACGACCGTGGTGATCAGGATCGCGGCGACCGCGAGGGTGATGGTGAACGGCAGCCGCTCCAGCACCACGTCCAGCGCGGGCGAGCGGAAGGAGTAGCTCGTACCGAGGTCGCCGGTGAGGATGCCCTTGAGAAACAGCAGGTACTGCTCGACCACGGACCGGTCGAGGCCGAAGGAGGCGCGGATCTTCGCCAGGTCCTCGGTCGTGGCGAGCGGACCCGCGTACGCGGCGGCCGGGTCGCCGGGCGCCATGCGGATCAGCACGAACACGGTGGAGATCGTGAGGAACACCGTGAGGACGCTCTGGCCGAGGCGCTTGAACAGGTAGGGCGCCACCGGTCAGCCCTCCAGTCGCGCGGACGCGAGGTCGTAGGAGTTGGTGGGCGCGAGCGAGATGTCGCCGACCCGGTCGCGGCTGGCGAGCACGGCGTTCGGCACGAACGCCCACAGGCACGGCCAGGTCGCCCACACGGCCTTCTGCGCGTCGCTGAGCAGTTGCGCGCGGCGGGCCGCGTCGG
Organism: Umezawaea endophytica; assembly: GCF_025061645.1. Taxonomy (GTDB): domain Bacteria; phylum Actinomycetota; class Actinomycetes; order Mycobacteriales; family Pseudonocardiaceae; genus Umezawaea; species Umezawaea endophytica. The sequence goes on from NZ_JANYMP010000007.1 coordinate 139,346, forward strand.
GTTCGGCGGAGGCGTCGGCGATCTGCGCGGCGATCGACGGGACCACGTAGCCCTGGTAGGTGTCGCGGGTCTGCTCCTTCTCCGGGGTGCCCGCGTACATGCCTTGCAGGATGCTCACGGCCAGGCCCGTCGGGCTGGAGAAGCCGTTGCCGAGCACGTCCCAGTCGCCCGCCTTGCCCTGCCGCCACGACAGGATGTCGCCGCCGGGCTCGAACTGCTGGAGCGTGGAGCGCACGCCGACCTGGCCGAGCATCTGGAGCACGGCCTCCATGACGGAGGTGTCGCTGGCGAACTCGCCGCTCTCCCAGATGATCTTCAGTTCGAGGTCGCGCACGCCCAGCGCGTCGAGCCGCTGCTTGGCCTGCTGGGGGTCGTAGACGTACTCGCCCGTCTTGACCGCGCCCTCCAGCCCGGTCGGCACGACGCCGTCCGCCTGGGTGACCGAGCCGACGAGGACGTCCTGGACCAGCGCCCGGCCGTCGATGGCGTAGGTCAACGCCTCGCGCACCCTCGGGTCGGCCAGCGGGTGGCCCTGCGGCTTGCGGAAGTTGTAGAAGAGCTGGTTGATGCGGGTGCTCGGGGTGCGGGTGATCCGCACGCCCGGCAGGCCAGCGAGCTGGTCGGCCGAGTCCGGGGTGATCGAGTCGATCACGTCGACCTCGCCGCTGCGCAGCGACACGACCCGGCTCGACTCCTCGGGCACGAACCGGACCTGCACGTTCGGCACGCGCGGCTTGGTGCCCCAGTAGTTCTCGTTGACCGCGAGGGAGTAGTTGCCGGTGCCGCGGTTGCCGGAGCGCATCACGTACGGGCCGGAGCCGATGCCCTCCTGCAACTCCTCGGGGCGGTTGCTCCCCGAAGGGGTGACCAGGATGTTCGCCATCAGGTAGTCCAGGACCGGGATGGGCCGCTCGGTCTGGAGCACGAACGTGGCGTCGTCGACCGGCACGACGGTGGGGAATTCGGAGAAGAAGCCCGCGATGAACGACCCGTTCACCTGCTGGTACATCTCCAGCGCGGTGGTGACGTCCTGGACCGTGACCGGCGAGCCGTCCGAGTAGCGCACACCGTCGCGCAGGTGCACCGTCCACTGCGTGGGCGCTGTCAGCTCGAACCGGTCGGCCAGCACGAGCCGGGGCTTCAGGTCCTGGCCGACCATCGTGAGCGCCTGGCGGACGCCGCGCTGGACGGTGACGGCCGCGTCGAACTGGTTCAGCTTGTTGTCCAGGCTGATCAGCGAGCGGTTGAGCGCGAGGGTCAGTGTGCCGGGACCGGGGGTCCCGGTGGGACCGGCGCACGCGTTCAGCAGCGGGCCCAGCGTCACGCCCGCTCCGGCTATCGCACCCCATCTCAACAGGGTGCGGCGGGAGAGCTCCGGGCCGCTTCCGGATCGGGTCATCGTCGACCTCTCACAGTGCTCGGGGGATTCGGCGCTGCGGCCCTGCACGGCCGGGGTCACCGGTGTTACCCGAGCCACAGTGGCACGGTCTGCACGTTTCGCGCAAGTCCTCTGGCATTTTCAGCGCGTTCTGTGCAATCCTTTCGTCACAGCGTTGCCGAGGAGGTGGGTCAGAAGTGCCGAATGTCCTTGTTGTCGCTGATGATCTGTCCGGGGCGGCCGAGGTGGCGTCCGTGATCCCGATGCGCACAACGCGCAACCTGGTGCTGCTCGGCGTGGACGCCACGTTGCCGGTGGATGACCGGGAGGTGATCGTCGTGGACCTCGACACGCGCTCCGGGCCCGCTCCGGCTGCCGAGGCGGAGACCGCGCGGGCCGTCGCCACCCTCGGCGCGTCCCGGCAGGTGTTCGTCAAGGTCGACTCGCAGCTCCGCGGCCACGTCGCCGCGGCCGTGCGCGGCGCGGGCGGCTTCGCCGTCGTGTGCCCCGCGCTCCCCCGTCTCGGCCGGGTCGTGCGCGGCGGCGTCGTGCACCTGGACGGCGTGCCGCTGCACGAGACGGACGCGTGGCGGGTCGAGCCCGTGCCACCACCGCGGTCGATCGCCGACCTGCTCGCGCTCGAACCCGTCCGGGTGATTCCGCTGACCGAGGTGCGCGGCCCCGAACTGGTCGCACGGTTGCGCGCGATCCGCGCGGAGGGCGCCGTCGCCGTGTGCGACGCGGAGACCGACGCCGACCTCGACCTGATCGCGGCAGCCGGGACGTCGATCAGAGCCGTGCTGGTGGGATCAGCCGGGCTCGCCGCCGCGCTCGGCCGCGAAGACCACTCGTTCGTGGAGGTTCCCGCGCCCGGTGACGGCGTGCTTGTCGTCGTCGGCTCGGCGGCGGCCTCGGCGCAGGTCGAGCACCTCCGAGCGGCGGGCGCGCACGTCGTCGCGCTGAACCCGACCACGTTGGCCCCGGTTCTCCCCCACCCGGCAGACCTGGTCGTCCTGACCATCGACGCCGCCGCCGGGATCGTGCCCGGAGCGGCCCGCACACTGGTCGCCGCGCTCGCCGACACGGCCGCGGCAGCCGCGCGCTCGTCCACCTCCGACCTCGTCCTCACCGGAGGCGAGACCGCCCGAGCGGTCCTCGACCGGCTCGGCGTCACCCGGCTCACCGTCCACGGCCCCCTCCCCGGCCACCACGGGGCGGTCCTCAGCACCACACCCGACGGCCGCAGGGTCGTCACCCGGCCGGGCAGCTTCGGCACACCCGGCTCACTCACCGACATCGCGGCCGCGCTGCGGTCCGACCACGAACGCCACGGAGGCAGTCACGTGAGCACCACCAGTCCCGACACCCGCCCGTACATCGCCGTGACCATGGGCGACGGCGCGGGCATCGGCCCAGAGGTCGTCGTCGGCGCGCTGCTCGACGAAGGCCTCGCCACCGAGTGCCGTCCGGTGGTGGTCGGCGACGCCGCCCGGTTGCGACTGGGCGCGGAGGCGCTCGGCGTGACCGCCGACGTCGTCACGGTGGAGTCGGTCGAGGACGCCGAGTTCGTGCCCGGCCGGGTCAACGTGATCGACCTCGGGCTGCTGCCCGCCGACCTCCAGTGGGGCGAGCTGTCCGCCGTCGCGGGCGACGCCGCGTTCCACTACATCCGCGTGGCGGCCGAGTTGGCGATGTCCGGCGAGGTGCAGGGCATCTGCACGGCGCCGCTGAACAAGGAGGCCCTGCACGCCGGCGGCCACGTCTACCCCGGCCACACCGAACTCCTCGCGCACCTGACCGGGACCGAGGAGGTGTCGATGATGCTGTCGACGCCCAAGGTCAAGGTCATCCACGTGACCACGCACATCGGCCTGGTGGACGCCATCCGCAAGATCGAGCCCGGTCTCGTCGAGCGCACCGTCCGGCGCGGTCACGAGGCGCTGGTCCGCGCGGGCGTCCCGGCACCCAAGATCGGCGTGTGCGCGATCAACCCGCACGCGGGCGAGAACGGCCTGTTCGGCCAGGGCGAGGAAGCGGAGAAGATCACGCCCGCCATCGAGGTGCTCCAGGCGGCGGGCATCGACGCGCGCGGCCCGCTGCCCGCCGACACCGCGTTCTTCCTCGCCGGGCGCGGCGACTACGACCTCATCGTCGCGATGTACCACGACCAGGGCCACGGCCCGGTCAAGGTGCTCGGCATCGAGGCGGGCGTCAACATCACCGTCGGCCTCCCGGTGATCCGCACGTCGGTCGACCACGGCACGGCGTTCGACATCGCGGGCAAGGGTGTGGCGGACATCCGCAGCATGATCGAGGCGCTGCACCAGGCGGCCCGCATGTCGCCCAGCCCCGCCGCGGTGCCCGCCTGAAGATAGTGTTCGGACGCTCGGACAACGACGGCACCGGAGGCAGCGCATGGCGGGGATGCGGACGAACGACCGTCGCGAAGAGATCGTCCGGATGGCGACGACGACGGGGCTCGCCAGCGTGGACGAGCTCGCCATCACGTTCGAGGTCACAGCGTCGACGATCCGCCGCGACCTCGCGCGACTGACCGACGAGGGCAGGGTGGCGCGCACGTACGGCGGCGCGATAGCCCTGATGGTGCACCAGGAGCTGTCGGTGCGGCAGCGGATCCTGGAGGCGTTCGCCGAGAAGGCCGCCATCGCGAAGTGGGCGGCCTCGGAGGTCAAGTCCGGCGAGACGGTCCTGCTGGACTCGGGCACGACCGTCGGCGCGCTCGCGCACGAGCTGCGGAACGTGCCGAAGCTGACCGTGGCCACCACCGGGCTGACCGCGTTGCAGGAACTGGCGGGTTCCGAGTCGGTGCACGTGGAGTGCCTCGGCGGCACGCTGCGGCACCTCAGCCAGGGGTTCGTCGGCCCGCTGACCGAGGCCGCGCTGGAACGCATGACGTTCGACCGCGCCTACCTCGGCGCGGACGCCGTCACGCCGGAGAACGGCCTGTGCGAGGCGGACCTCCAGCAGACCAGGCTGAAGGAGCTGATGATGCGCCGGGCGGACGAGGTGTACGTGCTGGCCCACGCCGAGAAGCTCGGCCGCAGCCCGTTCCACTCGTGGGTCCGCATGCCGTCCCGCTGGACCCTGGTCACCGACGACAGCGTCGACCCCCGCCTGGTCGACCAGTTCACCAAGCGCGGCGCGCAGGTGGTGACGGTGGACCCGAACGAGGACTAGGTCCTGCTCCGCCGTGGCTTGTCACCTTCGCCGTGTCCGGGGGATCACCTCTGTGAGCCCCCGGCGATGGAACGGTGATGGATGAACGAGAACGAGTGGTTGGCCGCGCGGTTCGAGGAGCACCGAGACCGGCTGCGCGCGGTGGCGTACCGGATGCTCGGCTCGGCGGCCGACGCGGACGACGCCGTCCAGGACGCCTGGCTGCGGCTGAGCCGGTCCGACGCGGACGAGATCGACAACCTCGGCGGATGGCTGACCACCGTCGTCGCCCGTGAGTGCCTGCACGTGCTGCGCTCCCGCCGACGCCGCCGGGAGGACCCGTTCACCGCGCACCTGCCCGACCTGGTCGTCATCCCGGACGGGGACCTCGACCCCGAGCAGGAGGCGGTGCTGGCCGACTCGGTGAGCCTGGCCCTGCTCGTCGTGCTCGACCAGCTCTCCCCCGCCGAACGGGTGGCGTTCGTGCTGCACGACCTGTTCGGCCTGCCCTTCGACGAGGTGGCCCGCGTCGCGGGCCGCACCCCGGCTGCCGCGCGGCAGCTCGCCAGCCGGGCCCGACGCCGGGTGCACGACGCCCGGATCCCACCGCCTGGCCAGGATCTGGCGCGCAAGAGGCAGGTCGTCCGCGCCTTCTACGCAGCCGCGTGGACCGGCGACTTCGACGCCCTGGTCCAGGTCCTCGACCCCGATGTCGTGCTGCGCACCGACTTCGGCGCCTCGCGGCCACCCACCGTCGTTCGCGGCGCGCACGCCGTGGCCAAGCAGGCGCGCGCGCCGCACGACGGTCAACTACGTCCTGTCCTGGTCAACGGCGCGATCGGAACGGTGATCACCCGCGGCGGGCGGCCGTTCTCCGTCATGGCCTTCACCGTGACGGAGGACAGGATCGTCAGGATCGACGTGGTCCGCTCTTGACCGGCCGTGGCGCAGTCAGGACAGGGATTCGAGGTACTCCCGCACCTCCGGCTTCTTGAAGTACCGCGCCCACCCCGCGGGCCGCGCCTCGAACCCCGGTTCGGTGGCGGTGTGGTCGGCACCGTGCTCGACCAGCAGCCGCGTGATCGCCAACTCACCTGCCGCCGCCGCGTGGTGCAGGGCGGTGGCGCCCGCGGCGGTGACCCCGTTGACGTCGAAACCGAGTTCGACCAGCAGCCGGACGGCGGGCCAGGCGCGCGCTTCGGCCATCCGCGTCACCAGGTCCCCGTGCCGATCACGCAGTCCCGGATCGGCGGCCAGCATCGATCGCACCGTCGCCTCGTCCGCGGCCTCGACGGCGTCTTCGAACTTCATCGTGTCCTCCTCGTGTGGTCGCACTCGTACCCATGAGCCCGGACGACGCCTCGATGTGACGTCGGCCCGGTCGATCGACGGCACGACCACGCACCATCCCCTCCAAGAGGACCCTGGTCGCATGACCACTCCTGCTTGGACGACCGCCGACATGCCGGACCAGACCGGACGGACGGTCGTCGTGACCGGCGGCAACAGCGGACTCGGCTTCGAGACGTGCAAGGCGTTCGCGGAGCGCGGCGCGACGGTGGTCATGGCCTCGCGTGACGAGGAGCGCGGCCGGGCGGCGGCCGGGCGGCTGAGTGGGCGGGTGGACGTGCTGCGGCTGGACCTGGCCGACCTCGATTCCGTGCGCGCGTTCGCCGCCGAGATGGCGGGGCGTGGGTCGCCGGTCGACGTGCTGGTGAACAACGCGGGGATCGGGATGGCCGCGCACTCCCTGACCGCGCAAGGGGTCGAGTCGCAGTTCGCGGTGAACCACCTGGGGCACTTCGCGTTGACCGGTCTGCTGCTGCCGCTGCTGCGGCGAGGGACCGGGGCGCGGGTGGTGACGGTCAGCTCGAACGCCTACCGGCACGGGTCGATCGACTTCGACAACCTCTCCGGGGAACGGTCCTACAGCGCGCCCAAGTTCTACGAGCAGTCCAAGGTCGCCAACGTGGTGTTCGGCATCGACCTGGACCGGCGGCTGCGGGCGGCCGGGGTGCCGGTGGCGAGCCTGGTGGCGCATCCCGGTTTCGCCGAGACGAACCTGCCGAACTCCAGTGGCGGCGGGTTCGTCGCGTTCGTGCTGAAGCTGGGGAACTCGTGGATCGCGCAGCCCGCCGAGCACGGCGCGTGGAGCCAACTGCACGCCGCCACCGCGCCCGGCGCCGAGGGCGGGCAGTTCTACGGGCCTGGTCCGCGGACCTGGATGCGCGGCCACCCGGTCCTGCTCCACCCCGGTCCCGCGCTCACCGATCCGGAGACCGCCCGACGGCTGTGGGACGTGTCCACCGAGCTGTCGGGCGTCGTTTACCCGTTCCGACCTTGACACTGTCACGATTGCAGTGTCACCATTACCCCATGTGGACCATCGACGAGCTCGTGGAGCGGGTAGGCGCGGCGCTGACCGCGGAATACCCCGGCGCGCCCAACGGCCGGGTCCGCGACGTGCCCGATCGGCGCGCCGTCCGGTGGTACGCCACCACGGGCCTGGTGGACAGACCGTCCGCGATGAGGGGGCGGACCGCGCTCTACGAGACCCGTCACCTGCTGCAACTCGTGGCGGTGAAGAGACTCCAGGCGGACGGGCGCACGCTCGCCGAGATCCAGGCCGAGCTCGCAGGCGCCACCGACGACCGGTTGGCGGCGGTCGCCCGTGTCCCCGAGGGGCTGCTGCCGGGGGGTGAACAGCCCCTCGAGGACACGGCGCGGCCCAGGTTCTGGGCCACCCCGCCGACCTCGGGATCGAGTTCCGACCCGGCCTGGGACGTCGGCCGCACCAGTCCGAGCGTGACGGTCGACGTGGCACCGCCCGCCGCGCTCACCGGGGTGGTGCTGCCGGGTGGCGTGGTGCTGCTGGTGCCCGGCACGCCCTCCCCCGCCGATCGGGTCGCCATCGCCACTGCGGCGCGGCCTCTGCTCGACCTGCTCTCCACCCGTGGCCTCACCGATGAAAGGGACTCGTCATGACCTTCTCGATCGCTCCGATGGACGTGTCCGAACTCGACCGGATCGGCCGGGTCGCGGGTGAGGGCGGGGTCGGCGCGCTGCGCACCGAACGCGGAAACCTGCCCCTGGAGCGGATAGACGTGCGGGCGGCGGTCACCGGGCTGGTCGGGCGGGTGGTGTTGACGACGGATTTCGTCAACCCGCACGACACCGCGCTCGAGGCCACGTATGTGTTCCCATTGCCCGACCGCGCGGCCGTGACGGGCATGACGATGACCGCCGACGGGCGCACCGTGGAGGCGGAACTCCAGGAGCGGGGTGCGGCGAGGCAGCAGTACGACGAGGCCATCGCGGCGGGGAAACGGGCATCGATCGCCGAGGAGGAAAGACCTGATGTGTTCACGATGCGCGTCGGGAACATCCTGCCGGGCGAGCGGGTCAGCGTCGCGCTGACGCTGGTGGGGCCGCTGGTGTTCGAGGACGGGGCGGCGACGTTCCGGTTCCCGCTCGTGGTGGCGCCGCGGTACGTGCCTGGCACTCCCCTGTCCGGCGAGTCGGTGGGCGACGGCCACGCGCAGGACACCGACCAGGTGCCGGATGCGTCGCGGATCACGCCTCCGGTGCTGCTGGCCGGTTTCCCCAACCCGGTGCGGCTGTCGATCGGGGTCGAGGTCGACCCGGCCGGGTTGGAACTCGGCGAGGTGCGGTCGAGCCTGCACGCCGTGAACCAGGAGGGGAACCTGATCACGGTGGTGCCCGGCGAGCGCGCGGACCGGGACTTCGTGCTGCGCCTGGTCTACGTGGGCCACGGCTCGGCGGCGGTGTGCGTGCCGGACGAGCCCGACGGCGCGGAGGGCACCTACCAGGTGACGGTGCTGCCGCCGGAGTCCGTCGCGCCGGTGCGACCTCGGGACGTGGTGCTGCTGCTCGACCGCTCGGGCAGCATGCACGGCTGGAAGATGGTCGCCGCGCGGCGGGCGGCCGCGCGGATCGTGGACACGCTGACGGCGGACGACCGGTTCGCGGTGGTGACGTTCGACCACGAGGTCGGCCACCCGGAAGACTTGGGCGCAGGGCTGGTCCCGGCGACGGACCGCAACCGGTACCGGGCCGTCGAGCACCTGGCGGGCGTGCAGGCCCGTGGTGGCACGGAACTCCTGGCGCCGATCCGCGACGGCCTGGGGCTGCTCGGGCGGTCGGACGATCAGCGCGACCGCACGCTGGTGCTGGTGACGGATGGCCAGGTGGGCAACGAGGACCAGATCCTGCACGACATCGCGCCGCTCGTCGGGCGGACGCGGGTGCACGCGGTCGGGGTCGACACGGCGGTCAACGCGGGCTTCCTGGGGAGGCTCGCGGCGACCGGCGCCGGGCGGTGTGAACTGGTGGAGAGCGAGGACAGGCTGGACGACGCCATGGAGCACATCCAGCGCCGCATCGCCGCGCCCGTCGTCACCGAGGTCGTGCTGACCGCGGACGGGGTGTCGTTCGTGGACGAGTCGGCTCGCCCGACAGCGATCTACCCCGGTGTGCCGCTGGTCGTGTCCGGCCGGTACCGAGGTGAGGCGTCCGGCTCGTTCACCGTGCGCGGTCGCACGCGGGACGAGCAGGCGTGGGAAGCCGTGGTGCCCGCGGTGGTCCGGGCCGAGCCCGCGATCACCGCCCAGTGGGCGCGGTCGGAGTTGCGGCGCTTGGAAGACGCGTACGTGGCGGGGAACTCCGGGTTGGAGTCGACGATCGTGTCGACGTCCTTGAAGTTCGGGGTGCTGTGCCGCTTCACCGCGTTCGTCGCGGTCGACTCGGAGGTCGTGTCGGACGGCACCGTACACCGCGTGGTGCAGCCCGTCGAACTACCCGCCGGCTGGGAGTCCGCGCCACCGGTCCAGGCGATGTCGTTCGGTGCACCGCAGTTCATGGTCCGCGCGCCGGCGAACATGCCACTCGCGGCTCCGGCCCCCTCCTTCGGAGCACCACCATCCGCACCGATGCCCGTACCCTTCGCAGGCGGGGCACCCGCAGGTCCGCCACCCCCACCCGCAGCCGCCCCGAAGCGCCGATCCGCTCCGGCCAGGACGGGCAACGCCCAGCCCGAGTCGCTGCGAATCCTGCCGGACAACGGCCTCGCCGACCTCACCGCGATCGTGGCGACCGAGGCGGGTCGACTACGGGACGCCGAAGGCCTACCCGCCTACGAACGCCGCGACCTGCTGGCAGATCTGGCCAGCAGACTGGACACCCTGCTGGCCCGTCTGACCGGCCCCGTGTACGAGCCGCTACGACGACTAGTGGCGGGCCTGCTAGCGGGCGGCGACGTGAACGCCCTCTGGACCAAGGCCCGTCAGGTACTCGACGAGTTCGCCCAGACCAAGTCCACGACGAACAGCTCAACACCAGACGAGTCCACCCCAAAGCGCCGCACATCCTTCTGGCGCCGCTGACACACCGGCCGGTCTGCCGGATCCCCAACCGGACTCCGGCAGACCTCCTTCCCCACAGGGCAAGGTCTCCGGCAGTCGGCTTAGCAACCCCGCACCACCGGACACCTCGTGGCTAGCGCAGCGACGACGTGCCGGACCGACTCGACCGACACGCGGTGGGCACTACCGCAACCGCTGCTGCCCATCAGGAGGAAGCCAGCCAGGTGGCGCCCATAGCGGGACATCCCGCCCGCTCGTGGGCCCTGGTAGACCAGGACGTGAGCGTGGATTCCACGATCATGCACACGCGCCAGCATGCCGCCGGAGCGCGGAAAGGAGGCTGCGGCAGCGACAGCGAAGCCCTCGCGGTCGTCGGGGAAGGGCTCGACCAGTCCTGTGGTGGGTTGAGTACGAAGATCCATCCGGTGGTCGACGGGCGTGGCCTGCCGATGTGGGTGCTGCTCGATCCGGGACAGGCCGGGGACAATCCGCAGTTGCTGCCGCTGCTGGACGGTACCCGTGTTCGCCGCGACGGGCCGGGGCGTCCGCGGTCACGGCCGGACGCGGTGATCGCGAATAGGGCCTATTCGCATCCCTCGACCCGTCGGACGTTGCGTCGGTGCGGGGTGGTGTTCGTCAGCGGGTCTGGTCACGGTCCAGAAATGGCGCCCGGCAGTCGTTTCCTGGCCGCTGGGTTCGACGACAACAAGGAGGTGCTTTCCGCTTGGCGTATTAGGGTGCGGCCGTGGGTTGGCACTGCGGTGACCAGGCCGGGGTGTGGGTCTGGTTCACCACCAAGCGTTCTCACCTGCGCGATTGGACTTGCAGGCATGGGGTGCTGATCTTGTGGAAGGTCGGTGCGCGGCGGCTGGGTTGGTGTCTTCTGGTGTTGGTGCTGTCCATGAAACATGACCCATTCCGTTTTCCGATGACAGGAGGTCGTTTCGGGTCGTCAACTGAGATCAGGGCTTATGCTTGTTCTGCGCCACGAGAGTTGACGGACTGGTATACTTCCCACCTCCGTTTGAGGAGGATGCATGCCGGACGAAGTGTCCGCGGTGAACCCTGACGCCGTTGAGCCCCTCGCGGCCAGGGTCGATCACCTTTTTCGGACCATCAAGCCGCGTGGTGGGCGTGAGTACTCGTTCGAAGAGGTTGCCGAGGCGATCCGGACCCGTGGTGGTCCTACTATTTCCGCGACTTACATATGGCAATTGCGGCGCGGTCTGCGGAATAATCCGACCATGAAGCACGTCGAGGCGCTCGCCGGGTTCTTCGGTGTGCCGCCCGCGTACTTCTTCGACGATGACACGACGCACCGCATCGACGCTGAGCTAGCGCTGCTCACGGCTGTGCGGGACAGCTCGGTGCGGCAGATCGCGCTCCGTGCCTCGGGGTTGTCGGCCAAGAGTCTCGTCGCGATCACGGAGATGGTCGAGCGCGTGCGCGAACTGGAGGGCCTGCCGGATCTTCCGGAGCCGGACCTCTGACAAGCTCGGCCACTGACCTTGGGGGCACCATCACCGCCAGTTTTCGGCGACTGCGCCGTCGTTGTGAGCTCATCGCGTCGACGCTGCCGCTTCCACGACCGTTCGACGTCCGGGCGCTGTGCGAACTGGTGGCCGAGCGAAGATCTCGGGCGATCATCCTGGTGCCGACCAGTGACTTCCCGGACGTGATGGGGATGTGGGTCGCCACCGACACCATGGACCTGATCCTGTACGAGCAGGCGACCACGCCGCCGCACCAGGACCACATCATCCTGCACGAGCTGAGTCACCTGCTCTGCGACCACTTCCGCGACACGCTGCCGGAAGCCGACCACATGCGGGCGCTGCTGCCGGACCTCGACCCGGCGATGGTTCGCCGGGTGCTGGAACGGACCGGGTACAGCGCGGAGGAGGAGCGGGAGGCGGAGCTGCTGGCGTCGCTGATCGCGCACCGCGCGATGAGCGCGGGTGACGGCGGGCGGACGGGGACCGCGCTGGACGACCGGGTCGGCGACGCGCTGTTCTGGCCGGAGGCTCCCAAGCGTGGGTGAAGCCGCACGGGTATACGGCCCGCCGGTCCTGGCGTGGGTGGCGTTGATCGGCAGGCTCGTGATCAACCGCGGGCGGAACGCGGTGGAGGCGCGGAGCAACCGCCTCGTCCTGACCTACCTGGGGGCGTTGGCGATCTCGTTCACCCTCCAGGCGCCCGGCACCTACGAGGCGGCGGGTGACCTGCTGGGCATTCCGAACGTCGCGAAGCCGTTGAGCCACTGGACGGTGCTGATCGCGGCGTGGGCCGCGCGGAATCTGCTGCTGTGGATGCGCGAGGGCGGCGAACCCGTGCGGCTGTCGTGGCGGCTCCGGCTGCTGGTGGCCGGTTCCATGGTCGGCACGGGTGTGCTGTTCGCGCTCGCCGAGACCCCGAAGAACGACGTCAAGTTCAACATCTTCTACGGGCACGTGCCGCTGGTGCTGGAGTACTGGTTGGTCTACCTCGTCGGCCTGATGCCCGCACTGGTCGAACTGGCCAGGCTGAGCTGGCTCAACCTGTGCGACGCCGAACGGCCCGCGGTCCGGTTGCGGCTGTGGATGAGCACCATCGGCGTCGTGGCGATCACCGTCTACCACGTCCACAAAGGTCTGTTCTTCACCGCGAAGCGGTTCGGCCTGCCGTATTCGGACGCGTTCTCGGCCGTCATGGACAAGTACCTCACGCTCGTCGCGTTCGTGCTGGTGCTGCTGTCCGCGTCCCTGCCGCGGCTGCGCGTGTCCGGTGACGGGGCGGTCGCCGGGTGGGTCCACCGGTTCGTGACCTACCAGCGGCTGACGCCGTTGTGGCTGGCCCTCTACCGCGCCAACCCGCAGATCGCGCTGTCGCCACCGCGGTCGCCGCTGCTGGACCGACTCGACCCCCGCGACCTCGACCTGCGGCTGTACCGCCGGGTCGTGGAGATCCGCGACGGTCGGCTGGCACTCCAGGCCTACCTCGACCCCGACGCGGTGGCGCGGCTGCGGGAGGAGGCCGTGCGCGAGGGCAAGACGGGACACCAGTTGGACGCGGCCGTGGAGGCGGCGATCCTGAAAGCGGGTCTGCGGGCCCGTTCGGCAGGTGAATCACCCCCGAACGGACCGTCCCACGCCGCGATCCACGGCGGCCGCGACCTGGACAGCGACACCGCGTTCCTGGTCGAGGTCGCGGATGCCTTCACCGCCACCCGCCCGGTTCGCCCGTGGTCACGGTCGCGCGGCGGAACATCCACAACGTCCGGCTGAGAGCACCGCCAACCACAGTCACCTACCACCCAGCCGACTCGCCTGTAGTCACGATCGCGCGAGCACGTCGTCCCACTGATAGTCGAACCGCACGGACGCCGCGTGGTAGCACGTGCGCAGGTGGTTCTCGTCGACCCGCTCGGCCACCACGCCGTTGCAGTACTCGACGGTCTTGGCGCGGTCGTTGGTGGTGAAGGCCTCCTGCCATGGCATGCCGAACTTGTCGCCGCAGTTGCGGACAGTGCTGGTGCGGCGGTCATCACCAGTCGCTCATCGCGCGGACGAGGCTCTTGGGGCGCATGTCCCGCCAGTGCAGCTCGACGTGGTCCAGCGCAGCCTGGCGGGTGGACGCGGTCAGCGCGATCGACCAGCCCTCGGGCACGTCGACGAACGACGGCCACAGCGAGTGCTGGCCCTCGTCGTTCACCAGCACGAGGAATGTGCCGTTCTCGTCGTCGAACGGGTTTGTGCTCATCCTTGGCTCCTCGGGATCGGTTGGGGTGTCGGAAGGTGCCGAGTCGGCGCAGTCGCGGCCAGGTGGCGACCACGGCTCGCGGGGACCTTGGCAGACCAGGACGCCTTCCTCGGGCCACAGCGGTCGCTCGCCCAGGTGAACACCTGGTAGGTCCGCCACTGCGAGCGGCGGATCAGCGTCACCAGGCCGACGACCCACAGCGGGGTCAGCAGCGGGCCGATCATCAAGACTTGCCTGGCGAGCAGGTTGACCGGCGAACCGACCACCGGCTGTTCGGGCAGGCTCTGGGCCATGTCGAACTGCGGCCAACCGTTCACCCCCCGCCAGACCAGGCCGGGCACGTTCAGCACCAGCGCGAGCTGACGGCTAACAATCAGTCGAGGCACAAGAACGAATACTGGCAAGACGGTGATCCGTCCCTCCAGGTCTTTGACCCAGGGGCAAAACAGCGGTGTCGTTTGTCCGCCCGAGTTCCACGCGAAGATCATCCTGAAAGGAGGCTTCCGACTACGACGAGGATCGGCACAGTCACCTCGCGTGACAATGTCTCCTGAGGACTGACCCGGCGGCGAAGTTCCGGTGGGACGGTGGGACCGCGTCGTCGAAGTGGAGGCAGAGGTGGCGAGGCTGCGCGAGGCGAACGCGGGGCGAGGGACGAGAGACCCAGGACGAGGGACGAGAGACGAGGGACACGAGCAGAACCAGTGGCCCCCGGATACGCGGAAGGGCGGTCGGGTGCGTACCCGACCGCCCTTCCGGTACAACGGCTTCAGCGCCCCTCAGGCGCCGCCCGATCAGCTCACGCGGACGCGATGATCCCCGCCGGGCTGACCGATCTCGGTCCGACGGACAACCCGGTCCGCCGAAGCAGAGCTATCCCCAGCGGGGTCAGCGTGTGCAGCACCGTGTTGCGGTTGCGCGCGGACCTGATCAGCCCGGCCTCCCGCAGCACGGTCGCGTGCTTGCTGGCCCCCGCTATCGAGATCCCCAGCCGCTGGGCCAGTTCACTCGTGCTGCAGCTGTCGTCGAGCACTTGCAGGGCCGCGGCCCTCGTGTGCCCGACCAACGCGCCCAGCGCCTGTCCACCCGCTTCGTCCGGGTGGTCCACATCGGACACCGAACCCGCGTTGGCGTTCGTGGAGAACGCGAGGATGGGAGCGTCCGCTCCCCCGCGGTCGATGAACAGGCACGTTTTCGGAGCGAGGAACAGGGCTGGACTCAACAGCAGACCACGGTCGTCGAGGTGCACGTCCCGGTCGTCGTCGCCGGGCACGTGCAGCACCGGCGACTCCCACCGCAGGGCGGGGTGCAGCGTGCCGAACAGCCCGTCCATGCCACCGGAGATCGCTATGCGCCCCCGGTCGTCCCGCTCCGCGCGCAGGTGCTTGAGCGCCTGGTCCCAGTACGGGACCACAGCGGCGTTCCCGAACTCGAACACCGCTTCGGCCACCTGGCGCCGCCAGGGCTCGGCGGGCTCCTGACCCGATTCGGAATCGGATCGCCCGACCAGCCACAAGAGCTCCGACAAGGGTTTTCGCCGGAACGTCATCCGCTCGATACCACCAAGTCGACCACCCAAACGCACCCGCACGCGACTGCGCCAGGCGCTGAAACCACCTCCCGGTCGGTTGAACAGGTCGAGCGCGAACACACTTTCGGCGACCACGCCCAGTCCGGTCACCATCCTGACGCGAGCCAAATCTTCAACGCTGAAATGGATCCTCGGCACTTGTCCCCCAGGACAATCTCGTGCAAAAGCGTTCCCAAACCCCAGTTCAGGCGGAATGCCAGGCTAGGCCCAGACCCCACCGGCGTCAACTCTGGTCAAGCGTCCAAATCGGGTGTATCCATACTAGTTGACGGACAGGTTTCGGGGCTCTTCACCAGCGCCGATGCGGACCCACTCGGACAGCATCCCGCCAACGGCCTATCGGGCGATTCGGCCGAACAGCCGAATCCCGTTCCACGGCCCGGTTCCGGACCACCGCGAAAACGCGGGAAGCCGAGCCGGCCCGTCCCCGTGGAGGCGGACGGACCGGTTCGGCTTCCCGCAGAACCCTTCCCGGCGGAACGGGGTCACGGGTGACCTGCCGCCCGACGGGGCACGAGCGATCAGTCCGCGTGCCTCCAGGCCTTCGCCAGCCCCACCTTGCCCGAGGTCTGCAACAGCGAGCCCGAGTACACCCGGCTGGCCCCCAGCACGATCGCCACGACGGAAGCCGCCAGCAGCCCCATCGACAGCAGCGCCTCCCACACGGCCGCGTCCCCGGTGAACATCCGCACGGGCATCGCGACCGCCGCGGAGAACGGCACGTACGACAGGACCGTCATCACGGCGGGGTTGTCCGAGAAGAACTGCACGCCGAAGTACGGGCCCATCACCAGCAGCATGGCCAACCCCATGGTGGACCCCAGGTCCTCCTGCCGGGAGACCAGCGCGCCCGCGACCGCCCACATGGCCGCCAGCAGCACGAACCCGAGGCACAGGAACGGCACGAACCACGCCAGCGCGGGCGCGACCACGGCCAGCAGCTCGCCCTGGTCACCGAGCCGCAACGCGATGGGCGCGGCGAGCGCGAGCACCACCACCTGCCCCATCGTCAGCAGCACGTGCCCGAGGATCTTGCCTGCGAGCAGCGCCCTGATGGGCACGGTCGACACCAGGATCTCGACGATCCGGGTCTGCTTCTCCGTCACCGTGCTCTGGGCGATGGCCGCGCCGCCCATCCCGAACAGCAGGAAGAACAGGGCGAAGACCAGGATCACCACCTGCCGGACACCGGAGTTCACGGCGGACGCGTCCAGCAGGTCCACCGGGGGCGCCGCCACCAGCGCGCTGATCACGTCGTCCGGCGGGTCGTTGAGGGCCACGACCCGCACCCCGAGCGCCGACTCCCCCGTCGTGTCCGGCACCACGGCCGCCTCGACCTCGTCGGACCGCACCAGCGCCTCGGCCGCGGCCCGGTCGGGAACGGTCCGGACCTCCAGCTCCTCGCCGTCCAGGATGGACGCGACCGAGTCCACCGCGGCCACGACCGGCTTGTCGCCGCCGAACACCGTGGGCAGCACGACCAGCGCGAACAACCCCACGATGGTCACCACGAAGCTGATCCAGAAGCCCTTGGTGCGCACCAGGACGTTCATCTCCCGCTCGGCCACCAACCACGTGGCCGACGTGAACGAAGCCCGACTCATCAGATCACTTCCTTGAAGATCTCGTCCAACGTGGGAACGACCGGGCTGAACGCGCGAACCGCGCCACGCCGGAGCGCGTCGGCCAGCACCGCCTGCTCCCCGTCCGGCGCGGAGACCTCGAACACCGCGCGCGGTCCGTCGAGTTCGACGATCCGCACGCCGGGCAGGTCCCGGACCCACCCGGCGTCGGCCGCCACCACCAGTTCGAACCGCGAGGTCCCGTGCTCGGCGCGCAATTCCTCCCGCGACCCGCTCGCGGCGATCACACCCTTGGAGATGATCACCACGTCGTCGCACAACTGCTCCACCACGGCCAACTGGTGACTGGAGAACAGCACCGGCACCCCGGCGGCGGCGCGCTTCCGCAGCACCTCCAGCACGATCTCCACGGCGATCGGGTCCAGCCCGGAGAACGGCTCGTCGAGGATCAGCACGGCCGGGTCGTGCACCAGCGCGGCGGCGATCTGCACGCGCTGCTGGTTGCCCAGCGACAGCGCCTCCAGCTTGTCCCCGGCGCGCTCGGTCAGCTCCAGCTCGGCCAGCAGGCGGTCGGTGTTCTCCTTCGCCGTGGCCCGGTCCAGCCCGTGCAGCCGTCCGAGCCAGGTGATCTGCTCGGCGATCTTCATCTTCGGGTAGAGACCGCGTTCCTCGGGCATGTACCCGAACATCGGCCGCTGCTCGGTGGACAGGGGGCTGCCGTTCCAGCTCACCGTCCCGCCGTGCGGCGCGAGCACGCCGAGGATGATCCGCATCATGGTGGTCTTGCCGGACCCGTTCGCACCGAGGAACCCGGTCATCCGCCCTGGACGGACGTCGAAGGACACCTCGTCGAGCACCCGGTTGTCACCGAAGCTCCGACTGATCGAGGTCATTGTCAGCATGCCGGGAACGCTAATCGGCGGAGATCATCCGCGCGTCCTGCGCGCGACCCACCCGAGGGTCATCCTCGCGACCCCCTCAGGCGCTGCCGGGAGCGACGACCCCGTTCTCGTAGGCGAACACCACGGCGTGCGTCCGGTCCCGCAGCCCGAGCTTCGCGAGCACGCGGGACACGTGCGTCTTCACCGTGGTCTCCCCCAGGTGCAGGGTCCGCGCGATCTCGGTGTTGCTGGCGCCGCGGGCCAGTTCCACCAGCACCTCGAACTCCCGGTCGGTCAGCTCGGGCGGCCGGGTCTGGGCGACCGCGGCCGGGGTGTTGAACCGGGCGATCACCCGGCGGGTGACCTCCGGCCACAGCAGGGCGTCCCCCCTGGCCACGACCCGCACCGACTCGACCAGGTCCTCCGGCGAGGCGTTCTTCAGCAGGAACCCGCTCGCCCCGGCGCGCAGCGCCTCGAAGAGGTAGTCCTCGCGGTCGAACGTCGTCAGGATCACCACCTTCACCGCGCTCGACGACGGCCGCGCCCCCAGGATCCGCCGGGTCGCCTCCAGCCCGTCGACCCTCGGCATCTGGACGTCCATCAGCACGACGTCCGGCCGCAGGCGCGCGACCAGGTCCACGGCCTGCTCGCCGTCACCGGCCTCGCCGACGACCTCGATGTCGGGCTCCGTCCCGAGGATGACCCGGAACCCCGCTCGCACGAGGTCCTGGTCGTCCGCGAGCACCACGCGCAGGGTCACGCCCCACCGTCCTTCCCGGACTGATCGACTCCACTGGTCGGCAGGCTCGCCCGCACCAGGTACCCCGAGCCCCGCCGCGGCCCGGCCTCGAACTCGCCGCCGTGCACCGAGACCCGCTCCCTCATGCCCACGAGACCGAACCCGGAGCCGTTCGGCGCGGACCGGCCGCGACCGTCGTCGGTCACCTCGACCTCCAGCGCGGTGTCGAGGTAGCGCACCCGCACGTCGACCTTCGTCGCGGCGGCGTGCTTCACCACGTTCGTCAGTGCTTCCTGCACGACCCGGTACGCCGACAGCGCCACACCGGGCGGCACCGGCCGCGGCTCACCGTACGTCCCGTGCTCCACGACGAGGCCGGCGGACCTGGCGTTCGCGACCAGGTCGGGCACCTGCTCCAGACCGGGCGCCGCCGACACGTCGGTGCCGGTGTCCGCCTCGGCCCGCAGCACGCCCAGCAGCCCGCGCAGTTCACCGATCGACGTGCGCGCGGTCTGCTCGACCGTCTCCAGCGCCGTGCGGGCCAGGTCGCGGTCCGTGTCGAGGACCCGCCTCGCGGCGCCGGCCTGGATGCCCATGACCGAGACGTGGTGGGCGACGACGTCGTGCAGGTCGCGGGCGATGCGCATGCGTTCGGCGACGAGTGCGCCGCGGGTGTTCTGCTCCTGTGACAGGCGGAGTTGTTCCGTGCGGAACTCCAGTTCGGCGAGCCTGCGGGCGGCCAGCCAGGTGAGTTCGCCGAAGAAGTACGCGGAGAGGAAGTAGAGGAGGTTCAGGCCGAGGCTGTAGAGGACCCAGGCGAGGACCGGGTCGAGGGGGCCCGCGGCGTCTTCGAAGGCCGGTTTCGGGCCTGCCAGGAGGCCGGTGAGCGCCAGGCCCAGCCAGGCGAACATGACCACGATGACGCCTATTCGGGCGTAGGTGGCGGCGCGGTGGTTGGGGGCCCAGCCTCCTGCGGTGAAGATCGCGAAGAAGAGGACGACGGAGGGGCTGAAGTTGTCGCCGATCTGGCGGGATTGGGCGGCGATGAAGAGGGCGCCTACCAGGAGCATGACGATCATGGGATAGCGGCGGCGGAGGATGAGGGGGATGGTGAGTGCGACGCTCCACGCCAGTTGTTCGGTGAGGTGGGGGGTTTTGTCGGAGGTGAAAGCGCCCATGCTGTTGGTCAGCACGGTCATCGCTACGGCTCCGGCGGCTACGGCCAGAGCTGTGGCGATGTCCTGGCGGCGTTGGGTGGGGGTGGGTGGGGGGCGCCGCCATTCGCTCCAGATCGGCTCCGTGGTCATGTGGGTCAAGATAGCTCGGAGGTCCGGTATTGCGTGGGGATCGGGGTGGGTGGCGGGTCAGGTCTCGCCTGTGCGGAACTTGTCGAGGACGCGGCGTTCTCGTTTGGTTGGGCGGCCTGCGCCTCGGTCTCGGCGGGCTACCGGGGCGGCTGTGATGGGGGGAGGTGGGGGTGTGCGGTCGATCAGGCAGGTGGCCGCGTCTGCTGCGCCTACGCGTTTTTGGATTACTTTGACGACCTCTACGATTTTGGTGGTGTCGCCTACGCGGGCTCGGACCTCGTCGCCTGGGGAGACTGTGGTGGCGGGTTTGGCTGGGCGGTCGTTGACGCGTACGTGACCGCCTCGGCAGGCCGCTGCTGCGTCGGATCGGGTCTTGGTCAGTCGGACCGCCCATAGCCAGCGATCCACACGGGTGGACTCCACGTGGTCCATGATGGCCTGTTGTGGGGGATGGTGCTGGTGGGGGGTGGGTTGGGTACCGAGGTTGCGTTGGTGGGGTGGCCGATTTGACTTGGGGCCCCTAGATTTGCCCCTTCGTCGGACAATAAAGGGCAGAGGTGAAGCTGCCGTCCGACGCGAGTTTAAGGGGCAAATCCCCCAAGTAAAATCGGCCACGGTTGCGTAGGCGGCGTGGCGGGTCGTAGGTGGCTGGGACGATCGAAGTGCTGTTGGTGGTTCGATTTGTTGATTGGTTGACATCGGGAAATCCGATGATTCTGAGGTGGGTGGGAGTTGGGGTATCTCGGTGTGGGGGTTGTGCTTCTTAACCTGCGCCGCGTGTGAGCGCGGTTTCCTAGGAAGGGAAGTGCGACGTGCGACTACTGAGACCTGTACTGGCCTCCCTCGCTGCGGTATCCCTGGCTCTTGCGCTGGGTGCTGCTCCCGCTGGTGCTTCGGGGCCGAAGCCTGACGGTGACAAGGACAAAGCCGGTGTGCAGCGTGTTGTCGCTGAGGATGCCGGTCGTAACTCGGCGATGACCAGCCAGGCCGTCAACTCGGCTTCTGCTGCGATCCAGGCTCGGATTGTGGACTACGTGAAGGGCAACGGCACCAAGTACACGTTTGGTGCGTACGCGGACGCGACCACGGGCAAGGTCGTTGTCGAGACGGATGCGCCGTCCGAGGTCGTGGCCTCGGTGGTGGGTGTTGATCGTGGTGTGGTGGATGTGCGCAAGCAGGGTGTTGCGGACAACTTCAGTCGGCGGGACGACGTGCCGTCGTTCTGGGGTGGGGCCGGGATCACGTTGAGTGCGCCGAGTGCTCGGTGTTCGTCCGGGTACACGGTGCAGGACTCGGTTGGCACGCGGTTCCAGGTGACGGCCGGGCACTGCTTCACCAATGGGCAGACCGCGGTCACCGAGCTGGGTGGTCGGGTTGTCGGCACGATCAGCGGCAACGGGTTGCCGTCGCAGGACATGGAGTTGATCAGCGGTCAGTCCTACGGCTCGTTCATCTACATCGGTGGGGTCGACAGCGGCACCGGTGCGCACGTGGCCTCGGCCGGTGACCCGGTCGTCGGGTTCGCCAACTACTGCCACAGCGGTCGTACCACCGGTGAGAACTGCGGTCACACGGCCACCAGTGTCACGGCCACGGTCTGCACGTCCAGCGGGTGCAAGTCGCCGGTGATCGCGTTCACCGGTGGCGTGCTGCCGCAGGGTGGTGACTCCGGGTCGCCGTTCTACGTGAACAGCGTTTCGGCGCCTGACAAGCACATTCGCGGGCACGTCATCGCCATCGGCGGTGGGACCGCGTACGCCGAACTGTGGAGCCGTGTCTCCGCGCGGTTCGGCGTTTCGATCGCCACCTGAGTCCGGGGGTGACGAAGGCCGGGGGCGGAGTCCACCCGCCCCCGGCCCTGTCATGTGATGTCGAGTCGGTAGGGGCCGCCCGCAGCTCGCACCGTGGTCGAGCCCTGCGCGATCGACACCACAGCATAGAGTTCGTAAGTGCCTGGGGGCAGTGGTTGTCCGCCGTCGCACGCGTGCAGGTCGGCGGGTGCGGGGAAGTCTGCTTCGGCGCCCGTTGTGAGGTCGAACGGTTGCGCGATCAGGTCTTTCGGTGGCGGGGTGGCGACGATCCGGTCCTCGTGCGCCACGTAGACGTCGGCCAGCGGGGACGTGTCGCCCTTCGTCGGTGGGCCGGTGTTGGTCACGGTCACCGTTCCCTCGACCGTGCCGGTCGTTCGGCTCGTGGTGGTGGGGAAACGAGCCTCCAGGGTCAGTGAACCGGTGGTGCGCAAGGTGTTCGTACCACCGCCGCACTGCGGAACGTCTGGGGTGCGCGACATTTCCGGCACGGTTCCGTCCTCCGTCGTCGTCGGGGGTGCGCCGCACGCCGCGAGCACGGCGGCGCACGCCAGCGCGAGCGCGGGCCGGATCGATCGTCTGTCCTCCATGGGTACCTCGCTCTCGTCCCACGGACGGAAGTCTGGGCGCCGCCGGTTGCACGGCGCGGCGACGTCACCGGTCGCCCACCACGAAGCTGACCGTCGTGGTGGTGCTGCCGCCGATGTTGAGCGTCGCCACGCGGCGGGCTCCGGGGACCTGGTAGCCAGCCGCCTGGCCGGTCACCTGCTTGAGCGCGTCGACCAGCATCCGCACGCCCGTCGCGCCCACGGGGTGGCCGCCGCCCAGCAGGCCGCCGCCGGGGTTGACCGGGATGCGGCCGCCGATCTCCAGGTCGCCCGATTCGACGGCCTGCCAGCTCTCGCCGGGTCGGGTGATGCCGAAGTGGTCGATGGCCGCGTACTCGCTCATGGTGAAGCAGTCGTGCGTCTCGATGAGGTCCAGGTCGTCCACGCCGCCGATGCCCGCGCGGCCGAACGCGTCCTGGATCGTGGCCCGGACGTGGGGCAGGACCAGGGGGTCGTGGGCGCTGCGGGTGAGCTTCTGCTCCAGTGACAGCCCCACCGTTCGGTGGCCCCAGCCCAGGATTCGGGCGCGTGGGCGGGCGGCGATCTCCGGGTGGTCGGCGAGGAAGCGGCCGGTCACCAGCACGACTCCCGCCGCGCCGTCGGTCATCGGGCCGCAGTCGGTCTTGCGCAGCCTGCCCTCCACCAGCGGGTTCGCCTCGTCGTCGGTGGTGAAGCTCCGGTCGGTGAACTTCCAGTCCCTGGTCTGCGCCAACGGGTTCGCCCTCGCGTTGCGGGTGTTCAGCTCCGCGATGGCCAGCAGGTGGTCGGCGTTCAGCCCATAGCGCCGGTCGTACTCGTCGGCCAGCGCGCTGAACATGTGCGGCCACAGGTACTTCGCGTCCTGCCCCTCGTGCCCGACCCAGGCCGCCGCGCCCATGTGCCGGGTGCCGACGTCACCCGGCACGGTCTTCTCCACCTCGACGCCGAGCACCAGCGCGCAGTCGTAGCGCCCGGACTCCAGGTCGGCCATCGCCGCGAGCGCCGCCAGCGAACCGGACGCGCACGCGCCCTCGTGCCGGGACGCGGGCACACCCCACAGGTCCGGCTCGACGGTCGCGGGCAGCGCGCCGAAGTGGCCCTGGCCGGTGAAGAGCTGGCCGAACGCGTTGCCGACGTGCACGACGCCGACGTGCGCGGGCGTGAGGTGGGCCGCCGCCAGGGTTTCGCGCACCGCCTCGCCCGCGAGGTCCGCCACGTCGAGGCCCTCGCGGGTCAGGTTCCTGGCGAAGTCGGTCTGGTAGCCGCCGACCAGCCAGATCTCGTCCACGGCCATCGGCGTCCCTCCACGGTGAGCAGCGTCGTCCCACGGTAGTGGACGTAGCGGGTGGTTCGCCGTGATCGAGCATCCCGGTGACCTGTCAAACGATCAGGAGAGGGCCACTGGGATGATGGTCCCGTGATCAGTGCGGACGGGGAGTTACCGGGAGTCGCCAACCAGCTCGATGGAGTCGTCCACGGGCACGTGGTGCAAGCGGGCTCGATCCAGCACGCCAACCTCGGGGTGCACGTGGGTGACGTAAACCTGTTCACCGGTGTTCCGGTGACGACCCGGTACCACAAGCAGGTGCTGCGGATCGCGCCGAAGGAACTGGTTGGGCGAGAGACCGAACTGGCCGAACTCGCCGCGTTCTGCACGTCACCCACCGGCGGCTACGCCTGGTGGCGCGCCTCGGCGTGGTCCGGGAAGACCGCGCTGATGTCGTGGTTCGTGCTGCACCCTCCGCCGGGCGTGCGGCTGGTGTCGTTCTTCATCACGGCGCGGCTGTCCGGGCAGAGTACGCGGACCGCGTTCATCGACAACGTGATGGGGCAGTTGCTCGATCTGACCAGCCAGCAACAACCGGCGTTCCTGACCGACGCCAATCGCGAGGCCCACCTGCTGGGCCTGTTCGACGACGCCGCAGCAGCCTGCGCGGACCGGGGTGAGCACTTGGTGCTGCTGGTCGACGGCCTAGACGAGGATCGCGGCGTACACACCGGATTCGACGCGTACAGCATCGCCGCGCTGCTCCCGGAGGAGATGCGGGTCGTCGTAGCCGGGCGTCCCGATCCGGAACTGCCCGCCGACGTGCCCGAGCACCACCCGTTGCGGAATCCCGCGATCATCCGCCCCTTGGGCCCATCCCCCAGGGCACAGGTCATCAGGGTCGAGGCGGAACGGGAACTCCGGGCGCTGCTGAAAGGCGACCCGGTAGGCGTCGACCTCCTCGGACTCGTCGCGAGCGCGGGCGGCGGTTTGACTGCGGCTGACCTCGCTGTCCTCACGGCCACGTCGGAGTGGGCGGTGAAGGACCTCCTCGGCACCGTCGCGGGCCGGAGCTTCGCCCGCCGCCGAACCTCCGCGCAAGCAGCGGACATCTACCTGCTCGGTCACGAAGAACTCCAGGCCATCGCGGTGGCAGCGCTCGGCCTGTCGAAGTTGGAGCACTACCGGGCGCGCTTGCACGCGTGGGCTGACGGCTACCGAGAGCAGGGGTGGCCCGTGAGCACACCGGACTACCTGTTGCGTGGCTACTTCGCAGTCCTCGTCGAGACCGACGACGTACCGCGGATGGTCGCTTGTGCGACCGATCCTGCTCGCCAGGACCGCGTCCTGGCGCAGTCCGGCGGGGACGCCTCGTCGCTCGACGAGATCGCCGCTGCCCAGTCCACCAGCACCGATCTGGTCGCCTCGACCCGGCTCGCGGTGCACCGCGACTACCTAGGCCACCGCAACGCCAGGATCCCCAGGGACCTCCCGGCTGCCTGGTTGGCCGCCGGGCACGCCGATCGGGCCACCGCCACAGCCCGCTCCATCGTCGATCCGGTTGGCCGGGCGGAAACCCTCGTCTCGATGGCGGCGCAGTCCACCGACCACCCCGGCTCGATCGACGCACAAGCCGAAGCGCAGGCCGTGATCGCATCGATCACCGACGTCCACGCCAGGTCGAAGCTCTTGGCGGCGTTGGCCGTCGTCGTTGCCGAACAGGGCGACCTCGACCATGCCGAATTGCTGTTCGGCCTCGCCCCCACTGTGCCAGAGCGCGAGGCGGTGGCCACGCTGCTCTCACTCGCTCGTGGGGCCATGCGGCTTGGTGACCAGCGATGGGGGCGTCTGCTCACCACGGCAAGCAGGGCGGTGAAGTCGCCCTACGACCCGCACCTGGGCAGGCGGCGGATGACCTCGGTGATCAGGACGGCTGCCGAACTGGGTGATCTCGATCGGGTCGTCTCGCTGGTGGCCGGTCGTTCCCGCGCCGAGGCGTTGCCGTTCCTGACGGTCGCCGCCGTCCAGCGCGGCGACTACGACCATGCCGAGGTGCTGGTGCGGGCCGTCGCCGATCCCGCGGATCGAGCGGATCTGCTGATGGGCATGGCGAAAACGGGATCAGGGCCTGTCGACCGGTGGATCTCCGACGTGCGCGAGACAGCTCACGAGATCGGCGATCCAGGCCATCGGGCGCGAATCCTGTTCACCGTGGCGACGGCCGTGCACGACGAGGCGGCGTTCGCCGCGGGCAAAGCTCTAGCCGACGCCTCGACCGACGAGTGGCTGAGGCGACTCACCCTTGAAACGGCGACGGCGATGGGGAACTTCACCTTTGCCGCAGAGCTGATCAAGAGCGTTCGTAACCACTACGCGGCAGCTGTGCAGTACACGGCGTTGGCCGCAGCCGTGGCGAAAGCGGGCGAGGCTGACCATGCCGCAGAACTGCTCTTCTGCGCAGAGATTCGGGCAAGGCTCGTCACTGGAATCCCGTTCACCGCGGCGGAAACTCTCACAGAGGTCGCCAGGGCCGTTGCCGAGTTCGGCGACGTCGAGAACGCCACTCGGATCGCACAAGAAGTCGGGTATGACAGCGGTGTCCCTGAACTGCTGGTGATGAGCGCGAGGGCGACCATCCGGGCTGGTGATTCCGCTCGTGCCGCCACCATCCTGGCAGACGCCGAGCGACTGGTGCGGAACGACACCGGCCGCACCTGGCACGCGACAACCGTGAAGACCCTGGCCGACTCGCTTGCGAGCGCGGCCAACCTCGACGACGCGGTCGCGCTCGTCTCCGCGTCGGGTGCCGACTGGCGGTCGCGCCGGTGGACGGGACTGGTGACGTCGATCGCGCAGAAGTTCGCCACGGCAGGTGGAACCCACCTTGCGGACGAGGCGCGCTTCCGCACGTTGAACGGGGCGGGGGCCTTGGCCGTCAGCGCAAGTGCGGTGTACGAGATCGGCTACAACGGCCTGGCCCTCCGATTGCTCGACCAAGCTGAGCGCATCGCGGCGTCGCTCCAGGATCAGCACCAGCTCGTGGCCCTCACGCTGATCAGGGACACGGCGGTGGACGTCGGTGATCGGCGACGAGCCACCGCGGTGTGGGCACGGCGCAACGAGCTGGCTCATTCCCCATACCGCAGGTCTCCGATGCCCGTGCTCCCACTTCGCCGACCTCGGAACGAGATCCTGGTGACAGCAGCAGTTCTTCCAGGCCCGGTGGACGAGGTGTTGCGGTCGGAGGCCTGGCACCTCGCGGTGCCCGCCGTGCTGAAAGCGGACCCGGCGGCAATCGACGTGGTGATCGCCGAACTGTCGATCGCCGCCAGAGTGTCGCCCGTCAGATCCCCATAGACGCCAGTTCGATCGCCGTTCGGTAGTTGGCCGCGGCCGTCACGACGCACGCGCGGTAGGTGCGGTTGTCCCTGACGACGAGGAAGTAGTCGTAGAGGTTGCGGGCGTACAGGACCAGGTACAGCAGGCCGGGGATGAAGCCCGGTGGCCTGGGGACGAGTGCGAAGCGTTCGGAGCACTGGAGGATCTGCCCGGTCGCCGTGGAGATGACGTCGGCGACGTCGCTGTTCATGTTCCAGCCCGCCGCCAGTTCCGGTGTCCAGATGACGCCCGCCACCAGGCGGAGGCTCTCCTGCTCCTCCGGGGTCGGATCGCTCGCGATCGAGACCGGTGACGGGGTGCCCGCGGTGGCCGGGACGGCGGTCATGCCGATCATCCCGAGCACCGCGGCGAGCACCACGAGGAAACGTGACCAGGTCATGGTTTTCCTTTCCACACGGGGAAGTCCGCTCCCAGACAACCACGTCACCGGGAGTCGGACAGCCTCCGAATGGCTAGATCAACTCTGCTGCGCCCGGCCTCACGGGGTGGCGTGCAACGGCGCGTGGTTGACCTTGACCAGCTTCGTCCCCACGGTCCGCACGACGAGGTTGCGCACCGGGGTCGGGAGGTTGCGGGCGCGGTCGCGGCGGTGGTTCTGCGCGATCACCCAGCGCACGCGCTCCTCGCGGCGGGCGGTGAACGCCTCCACCGCCTCGGTGACATCGCGGTCGCGCACCAGTTCGCCGAGCACGACCGCGTCCTCCAGCGCCAGCGCGCCGCCCTGGGCCATGCTCGGTGAGCACGCGTGGGCGGCGTCGCCGATCAGCACCAGCCCCGGCCTCGTCCACCGGGTGTCGTCGATCTCCGCCAGCGGGGCGAAGTAGGCATCGGTCGCCCGTTCCAGCAGGCGGGGCACCGGGTCGGCGAAGTCGGCGAACCGGTCGCGCCAGTCGCCGTCCGGGGCGGTCGCGGTGGTGCTGTTCGTGTCGGCGTAGCAGTAGACGCGGCCGTCTCCGAGGCCGACGGTCAGGAAGGTGCGGCCGTTCGGGCCGAGGCGGGCCGTCCAGCCCTCCAGGTCGGGTTCGCCGTCCAGGACGAACCGCCAGCACACCTGGCCGAGGAACCTCGGCCGCACGTCGGGGAAGGCGGCGCCGCGAACGGTGGAGTCGATGTCGTCGGCGCCGACGACCAGGTCGTAGGAACGCGTCGAACCGTCGTCGAACGTCACCAGACCGTCCGGTCCGACGGCGGTGACCCCGACGCCGAGCCGCGCGACGCCGTCGGCGAGGGACCCGCGCAGCACCTCGTGCAGGTCGGTGCGGGAGATGGCCACGCAGTCCGCGACGTCGCCCCAGACCTCGCGCGCGGAGACGTCCATGAGCACCCTGCCGCGGTGGTCCAGCGTGCGCTGCCGGGTGATCGGCGCCGCCCGGCGCACGACCTCCTCCCCACGCCCAGCGCGTGCAGCGAGCGGACCGCGTTGGCGGGCAGGTAGAGGCCCGTGCCGCCCGGCCGCCACTCGGCGGCGCGTTCGACCAGGTCGACCTCGCCGTCCCGCAGGGCGATGGCGGCGGCCACCCCCGCGATCCCGCCTCCGACGACCAGCACCCGCGACCGCGTCACCGCACTTCCCCTCCCCGACCAGGATCCGTCCACAAGGGATGGTGGCGTGCCCGGCCCGCCGAGTCCACCTCGAACGGCGCTTTCCCGTAGGCGGAAAGCGTGTTCCACCTCACAAGTGGAAACATCCGGCCCGCAGACTGCAATTGTGCCGGGTGGACCACCATTCCTAGCGCGGGAGAACGATGAGCACCACGGCCGAACGTCCCCTGGTCGCGCCGACGGTGTTCAAGCTGGCGCTCGTGCTCGGCGGGCTCACCGCGTTCGGGCCGCTGTCGATCGACATGTACCTGCCCGCGATGCCGCAGATGGCCGGTGAACTGCACGCCGCGGACGCGACCGTGCAGCTCACGCTGACCTCGTTCATCGTCGGCCTGGCTGCGGGCCAACTGCTCGTCGGGCCGCTGTCGGACGCGCTGGGCAGGCGCCGTCCCCTGCTCGTCGGGCTCGCGCTGTACGTCGTCGGCTCCGTGCTCTGCGCGATCAGCCCCACGAGCGGTGTGCTCATCGGGGCCCGCGCCGTCCAGGCCGCGGGCGCGGCGGCGGGTCTGGTGATCGCCAGGGCGGTCGTGCGCGACCGGTACTCCGGCGTCGAGATGACCCGGTTCTTCTCCACCCTCATGCTGGTCAACGGACTCGCCCCGGTACTGGCACCGGTCATCGGCGCCCAACTGCTGACCTTCACGTCCTGGCGCGGCGTGTTCGTCACCCTCGCCGTGCTCGGCTCCGCGCTGCTGGCCGTCGTCGCGCTGGTGCTGCCCGAGTCGCTCCCCGCCGACCGACGCACCCCCGCGCGGCCCGCCGCCGCGCTCCGCACGTACGCCCGCCTGCTCACCGAGCGCACGTTCATCGGCTACGCCCTCGCGTCGGGCCTGATGTTCGCCTCGCTGTTCGCGTACGTCTCCGGTTCCTCGTTCGCCCTCCAGGGCGTCTACGACCTCAGCCCGCAGCAGTTCAGCCTGGTGTTCGGCCTCAACGGCATCGGCATCATCCTCGCGGGCGCCGTCAACAGGAGGCTGGTGGGCCGGTTCGGCGAGCACGCCATGCTCCGCTCCGGCCTCCTGCTCGCCGCGGTGTCCGGTCTCCTCGTCCTGGCCGCGGTGCTCTTCGGCTTCGGCCTGATCGGCCTGCTGGTCCCGCTGTTCTTCCTCGTGTCCTCCTTCGGCCTGGTGATGCCGAACGCCTCGTCGCTCGCGCTCGCCGACCAGGCACGGGCGGCGGGGTCCGCCTCGGCGCTGCTGGGCGTGCTCCAGTTCCTCATCGGCGGCGGTCTGGCCACCCCGCTGGTGGGGCTGGGCGGTCCGGGGACCGCGCTGCCGATGGCGGCCGTGGTCGCCGGGTTCAGCGCCCTCGCGCTGCTCGTCTCGCTCGTGCTCAACCGACCGCGGCCCGCACTCGGCTAACGCCCCTGGTTCAGGCCGCCGTGCAGGGTGCCGACCTGGACGACCGGCGCGTTGCTGGTGCCCGAGAACGTGTTGGTCGTGACGTGCCCCAACGGTGGCGGGGCGGGTTCGGGCGTTACGGCGTCCACCACGGCCTGGTAGCCGGACCCGAACCCGTCGCGCAGCAGGTCGCCGCTCGGCTTGGGGACGTACAGGTAGACCGTGCCGCTGAACTCCTTCACCGACACGGGCACCGGCGCCACGCGGGACGGCGACAGCGTCGCGTACCCGCTGACGAGCACGTCCTCGAACACGCGCTGGGAGAGCACGGCGGACACGAACGTCTGCTCGGGATCGGAGCCGCTCAGCGCCGCGCGGACGGGGGCCGTGTCGAGCATCCGGTGCGCGGTGATGACGGTGCTGCCGACCACCGCCGACCTGCCGTCCGGGCCGGGGTCGGACACCGGGCCGACGTTGAGGCTCGCCCGCATGCGCAGGGACGCCGTGCGGCGGAACACCCGCATCCGCGAGTCCTGCTCGGCCAGTTCCTGCTGGAGCGCGTCGAAGAAGCGGCTGACCACGGCGGGCAGGTACCGGGTGTCGAACCCCATGCCGACGCCGTCACCGGTGAGGTGGGGGAACAGCGGCGCCTCCACCACGTGCGCGAGACCCGCCCGCCCGAAGGCGCGGGTGAGGATGTCGTAGATCGATTCGGCCATGACGGTCTGCACGACGTCGTCGTTGCTGCCGAAGTCCTTCGTGTCGACGACGAGCACCGCGCGGTACGGCGGCAGGTCGAGGGGTTCACTGCTGGGCACTGTTCTCCACGCTCCGGGGCGGCGAAGGGGTACGGGAGGACCAGTGTCCCCTGAGATCAGCGGCCGGACTCCCTCGTTCGGCGGTTTCGGCGCAACCGGTTCACCCGTTCGCGCGGTGGGCCGGCCACCGGTGCGAAGTGCTCATCGGATGTCTCCTCGGAGACCAATTCTTCTGGGAGCGCTCCCAGAGTTGATCGACGCGGGACGGCGATATCCGCCTCCATCCGGAGGACCGCCGAGTACTCCCTCCGGGCGCACGACCCGCCGATCGGATGCGACCGAAAGGGCTGTTCGCCAACAAAAGCAGCCATTCGCCGACGTCGACCGGAGTTGACCATCCACAGTGGACTCCAGACCACCGCCCGAAAATGCGGTCTGTACACCGCGTAACACTGCCGTTACCCTCCTGTCTGGGAGCGCTCCCAGACGCGGTCGTCCGGATAGCCGCCCCACGCACCAGATCCCTGACAAAGGCGTCGTGAGGAGATCGTGAAGATGAGTTCCCCTGCAAGCGGGCACCCCAGCCCACCGCGCCGAGGTCCGCGCATCGCGGCCATCAGCGCGACGATCGCACTGTTCGTCGCCATGATCGGTATCGCGACCAGCACCCAGGCGTCGGCCGCGCCGGGCTGCAAGGTCGACTACAGCACCTCGAACTGGGGTGGTGGCGGGTTCACCGGGTCGGTGAAGATCACCAATGTGGGTGACGCCATCACCGGCGGGTGGACGCTGCGGTTCGCGTTCCCCGGCAGCCAGACCATCTCGCAGGGCTGGAGCGCCACCTGGGCGCAGTCCGGCACCGGCGTGACCGCCACCAGCATGTCCTGGAACGGCAACCTCGGCGCGGGCGCGTCGGTGGACATCGGCTTCAACGGCACCTACTCCGGCACCAACGCCTCGCCGACGTCGTTCTCGCTGAACAACGTCACGTGCACCGGCCAGCCGGGCACGACCACCACCACCACGACCACCACCACGACGACCACGCCGGGCGGCCCTGGCCCCGGCAACCGGGTGGACAACCCGTACGTGGGCGCCAAGGTCTACGTGAACCCGGACTGGTCCGCGAAGGCCGCGGCCGAGTCGGGCGGCAGCCGGATCTCCAACCAGCCGACCGCCGTGTGGCTGGACCGCATCGCCGCGATCAACGGCACCACGAGTGCCAGGGGCCTGGTCGCCCACCTGGACGAGGCCGTGCGGCAGGCCGCCGGGTCGACCCTGACGATCCAGCTCGTCATCTACAACCTGCCCGGCCGCGACTGCTCCGCGCTGGCGTCCAACGGTGAGCTGGGCGCGACGGAGATCGACCGGTACAAGACCGAGTACATCGACCCGATCGCGGCGATCCTCGGCAGGTCCGCGTACGCGAACCTGCGGATCGTGACGGTCGTCGAGATCGACTCGCTGCCGAACCTGATCACCAACGTCAGCCCGCGCCCCACCTCGACGCCGAACTGCGACGTCATGAAGGCCAACGGCAACTACGTGACCGGTGTCGGCTACGCGCTCGCCAAGCTCGGCGCGGTGGCGAACGTCTACAACTACATCGACATCGGCCACCACGGCTGGCTCGGCTGGGACGACAACTTCGGCCCGACCGCGGAACTGCTGTACACCGCGGCCAACGCCTCCGGCAGCACCAAGGCCAACGTGCACGGCTTCATCGCCAACACCGCCAACTACGGCGCCACCACCGAGCCGTACTTCAAGGTCGGCGACACGGTCGGCGGCCAGCCGATCCGCGAGAAGGCCAAGTGGATCGACTACAACAAGTACGTCGACGAGCTGTCGTACGCCCAGGCGTTCCGCCAGCGGGCCGTGCAGGCGGGCTTCGACTCGGGCGTCGGCATGCTGATCGACACCTCGCGCAACGGCTGGGGCGGCACCGCCCGTCCGACGGGCCCCGGCCCGACGACCAGCCCGGACGCGTACGTCGACGGTGGTCGCATCGACCGCCGCATCCACCTCGGCAACTGGTGCAACCAGAAGGGTGCGGGCCTCGGCGCGCGTCCGACGGCCGCTCCCGCCTCGGGCATCGACGCCTACGTGTGGGTCAAGCCGCCGGGTGAGTCCGACGGCGCGAGCAAGGAGATCCCGAACGAGGAGGGCAAGGGCTTCGACCGCATGTGCGACCCGACGTACACCGGCAACGCCCGCAACGGCAACAGCATGTCCGGCGCGCTGCCCGACGCGCCGCTGTCCGGCGCCTGGTTCTCCGCGCAGTTCCAGGAGCTCATGAAGAACGCCTACCCGGCGCTCTAGTGGGTTGATCGACCAGCGGGTGCCGTCCTCGTCCCACGCGAGGACGGCATCCGCCGTTCGGCCGAGAACGGGACCGTCTCGGTCCGTGGACGCCCTGGTCGCGGCCCTGCTCGCGAGCTACCGTCGAATCCCGGTGATCAAGGACGGCGGTGCGGGACTTGGTGGGCTTCGACGTCGACGTGGTCGTCGTGGGCGGCGGTGCGATGGGATCCGCCGCCGCGTGGCAGCTCGCCGCGCGCGGCGCCGACGTGCTCCTGCTGGAGCGGTTCGCCCACGGCCACACCAGGGGCGCCTCGCACGGCGCGTCCCGCATCTTCCGCGTCTCCTACACCGAGCCGGTCTACATCGGACTCGCGCACGAGGCGCTGGCGTGGTGGCGCGAGCTGGAAGCCGGGACGGGCCGGGAGCTGCTCACCCTGACCGGCGGTGTCGCGCACGGGCGGACGGCGCGGCTGGAGCACCTCGCGCGGGCGCTGGACGAGGCGGACAACCCCGGCACGTGGCTGCCACTGGCCGAGGCCGCCGAGCGGTGGCCCGGTCTGCGCTTCGACGGCCGTGTCTTCTTCCACCCCGTCGCCGGGCGCCTGCACGCCGACCACTCGGTCACCGCGCTCCAGGAGGCCGCCGTCGAACTGGGCGCGACCGTGCGCCACGAAACCCCGGTGACCGGCATCTCCGTCCACGGCGACCAGCACGTCGAGGTCCGCACGGACGGCACGACCCTGCACGCCCGCCGAGCCGTCGTCGCGGTGGGGGCGTGGTCGTCGAAGCTGCTGGGCGACCTCGTCCGGCTGCCGCCCCTGCGCGTCACCCAGGAGCAGCCCGCCCACTTCCGGCCCCGCGACCAGGGCTTCGCGTGGCCGTCGTTCACCCACGACCTCGACACGGACACCGGCTACCCCAGCGGCGTCTACGGCCTGGCCACCCCCGGTGAGGGCGTCAAGGCGGGCTTCCACGGCACCGGCCCGGTGGTGGACCCGGACACCAGGTCCTACCGCCCCGAACCGGACCAGTTGCTGGCGCTGCGCCGCTACGCGCGGGACTGGCTGCCGGGCGTCGACCCGGACGACTTCGACCCGATCTCCTGCACCTACACCACGACGACGACCTCGAACTTCGTCCTCGACCGGGTCGGCCCGCTGGTGGTCGCCGCGGGCTTCTCCGGCCACGGCTTCAAGTTCACCCCCGCCATCGGCCGCGCGCTGGCCGACCTGACCCTCACCGCCGACGCCCCGAACCCCCTGTTCGCCCTCTGACCCGCGCGGGGCTCACTTCGCGCCCTTCCCCACAGGCGCGGCGCCCCGAACGGACAGCACGACGATCAACAACCCGCTCAACGCCGTGCGCGCGTAGATCAGCGTGACCGGCTCCATCTCGGCAGGCGCCGCGAACTGCGACAGCACCAACCCCCCGTAGCCGACCACCAGCGCGATCCCGAACCGCCGTGCGTTCTCCCACTTCCGCGCCATCACCACCCCCAGCACCCCCGTGCAGACCCTCAGCGACGGATCCGTGGTGTCGAACGCGAACAGCGGGTGGACCGCCGTCCCCAGGTGGAACAGGCCCACCAGCAGGGCCACCCACTGGAGCCTCCCGAACTCGACGGCCTTCCGCGTCTTCCGCAAGTTGGACTTCGCCACGACGCCTCCTCACGGTTGTTCGAAGAGTCGCAGCGCACCACTTTTCGCCGCTCCCGGCTGGGGGTACCCGCCCCGACACCGCCGATTCCACCCAGCAGGGCGACATCCGGCCCCTGACCGGTCACTGTCCGCTCAGGACGAACACCGGAACCACCACCAGCGCACCGAACGTTGAACGATCCGATGACCACTTCGGACACGAAACTCCTGCGCTTCCACGTCCTGGGCGACTCCCTGGCCGCGGGCGTCGGCTGCTCCCGCGCCGACCAGACCATCGGCCACCGGCTCGCCGCCGCCCTCCGCGCCGCCGGGCACCCGGTCGACCTCCGCGTGCACGCCGTCTCCGGGGCGAGGTCCGCCGACCTCGCCGCCCAGGTTCGCGCTTCCCTCTCGGCGGGTGTCGACCTGGCCCTGATCGTCATCGGCGCCAACGACCTCACGTCGTTCGTGCCCACCACGATCGGCGCGGGTCTGGTGCACGACGCCGTCGCCGCCCTCCGCCGAGCGGGCGCGCGGGTGGTCGTGGCCCCCGCGCCGGACCTGGGCGTCGTCTCCCACGTCCCGCCCGCCTACCGGGGTCTGGTGTCGGTGATCAGCGGCCAGTACGCGGGCGCCCAGAGCGACGCGGTGCGGAAGGCGGGCGGCACCGTCGCGCCGATCGGCGCCCAGCTCTCGGCCCGCTTCGCGACCGACCGCTCCCTGTTCTCCGCCGACCGCTTCCACCCCTCCCCCGCCGGGTACGCACTGGTGGCGACCGCGCTGGAGCCCTACCTCACGGCGGCGGCGAAGGGCTGATCAGGCCCTCCGGCCCAGCCGGACCAGCTTCAACGCAAGGTGCAGCTCCAGCCTGGCCGCCCCGGTGGCCAGGTCCCGACCGGTCAGCTCGGCGATCCGCCCCAGCCGGTAGTAGAGGCTCGTGCGGTGCAGGTGCAGCCGCTGCGCGGCCACCCGCGCGTCGCACCCGGCGTCGAGGTAGGTCTCCAACGTGGTCCGCAGGGGCTCGGACAACGCCCCCAGCACCTCCTCCGGACCTCCGTCGATGAGCAGCCGGTAGGCCCCGAGCCCGTGCCACGACGTCACGAAGGGCAGGGCGGGGTCCAGCGCTGACAGCTCCGCGGCGGCCAGCGCCTGCTGGTAAGCCAGGTGCGCCTGGTCCAGCGGGTGCGGCGCGCTGACCCCGGTCCGGGTCCCCAGTTCCGGCACCGGCGACCCCTCCGGCAGCACCCGCACCACGCGCTTCGGCGCCAACGCGACCACGACCAGCACCCGACCGCGCAGCCCGGAGGCCAGCAGCGCTTCCCGCGCCCGCGACCGCTGGTGGCTGTCGCCGGTCACCAGTGCCTCCCACGGCTCGCCCTCGGGCGCCAGCCGTGCGGCGAGAGCCGGGACGCGGGCCTCGACGAGCGCCGTCTCCTCGTCCGACAGCGCCCGACCGCCCTCGATCACCCACAGGTACCCGACCCGCGCGCCGTCGTGCAGCAGCGGGAAGCACACCCGCGGCGAGACCCCGACCGCGAGGTTCTCCGGCACCCGCACCGGTGAGACGGCCGTGGTGGTGCCGTGCCGCTCCTGCCACGCGGCCACGTCCGGCGGCACGCGCCTGGTCAGGATCGCCCGGACGCGGGCGTCGTCGAACAGGTCGCCGCCGTCGGTCTGGGCGCTGTGCGCGACGACCCCGCCCGCGACGTCGTCGACCGAGACGGCGCGCCCGAGCAAGGCGGACAACTCGTCCAACAGCACCTGCATGAGCTGGCCTTTCCTACAGCGGTAGGAAAACTGTAGACCACCTTCGCGACGGCCCGAGGTGGTGCGGGCGGGCAGCGCGCTCCTAGCGTCGACGACGTGACGACGAGCAGCAGGACCGCCCCGTGGGCGTCGCCCAAGGCCCAGCAGCGCTTGTGCGAGGTCGAGGCCGCGATCGGCGGACTGGACCCGGAGACCGTGCTCAAGGCGGTCCGCGAGGCGCTGGACGCCCACGCCTCGCAGTTCGACGACGACGGCATCGTGCTCTACGCGGGCACGAACGTCCTGAGCCCCGCCGCGCGGTCGGCCGTGGCGACCGCCGTGTCCAACAGGCCGAGCATGGGGTGGCCCGGTGAGAAGTACCAGGTCGGCCTGGACCACCTGGACACCCTCGAGGTGCTCGCGCCCCTGCTCGTCGCCGATCTGATGGAGGGCTCCTACGCCGAGGTCCGCCTCCAGAGCGCGACCCTGGCCAACCTGGCCGTCTACTCGACGTTCGCGGAGCCGGGCGACACCATCGCGGTGCTGCCGGAGGCCGCGGGCGGCCACACCAGCCACCACGCGCAGGGCGTGCCCGCCATCCGCGGCCTGACCGTGGTCGACCTGCCCTACGACCCCGACGTGCTCGACATCGACTACGACCGGCTGCCGTCGTTCCTGCGGGAGCACCGCCCGAAGGTCGTGGTGATCGGCGCCAGCCTGATGCTGTTCCCGCACGACGTCGGCGCGGTCCGCGAAGCAGCCGACGAGGTCGGCGCGACCCTCCTCTACGACGCCTCCCACATGGCCGGTCTGGTGGCCGCCAAGCAGTTCCAGCGTCCACTGGTCGAGGGCGCCCACGTGCTGACCTTCTCCACCTACAAGTCGTTCGGCGGCCCGTCGGGTGGCGCCGTCGTCACCCGCGACGCCGAGTTGGCGGCCCGGATCT
This sequence comes from Umezawaea endophytica, assembly GCF_025061645.1. Classification (GTDB taxonomy): domain Bacteria; phylum Actinomycetota; class Actinomycetes; order Mycobacteriales; family Pseudonocardiaceae; genus Umezawaea; species Umezawaea endophytica. The sequence goes on from NZ_JANYMP010000007.1 coordinate 176,515, forward strand.
CCACGACCGTGTACCCCGGCATGGTGGCGAACTACGACGCCGGACGGCTGGGAGCGCTGGCCGTGACAGCGGCCGAACTGGCGGCCTCCGGCCCCGGCTACGCGACCGACTGCGTCACGACCGCCCAGGCACTCGCCCTCGCCCTGGACGAGCGGGGTTTCGACGTGGCGGGCCACGACGGCGAGTTCACCCGGTCGCACCACGTCGCCGTCGACGCCGCACGGCTCGGAGGTGGGGAACCCGCCGCGGCCCGGCTGGGGTCGGCGGGCATCTACCTGAGCGGCATCGGCCTGCCGTGGCAACACCCGTCCGAGGGACTGCGCGGACTGCGGATCGGCACCCAGGAGATCGTCCGGCGCGGGTTCACCCCGGACGACACGCCCGCCGTCGCGGACCTGATGGGACGGGTCCTGCTGGACGGCGAGGCCCCCGAGTCGGTCCGCCCGGACGCGGTGGCGCTGCGGAGGCGGGTGAACGGGCGGTGACGGCGTTGGCACCGATCGGCGCGGAGGGGCACCGCGGGCCAGGGTAGATTTCCGGTGACCCCCTGTCAGCGACAGATCGGATGGACCACGCATGACCGCCGCCACCCCGGTGGACACCTCCCCATCGGCCGCTTTCCGCGAAGCGAGCCGGCGCCGGACGTTCGCGGTCATCAGCCATCCCGACGCGGGCAAGAGCACGCTCACCGAGGCGCTGGCGCTGCACGCGAAGGTGATCTCCGAGGCGGGCGCCGTGCACGGCAAGGCGGGCAGGCGCGGCGTCGTCTCCGACTGGATGGAGATGGAGCAGGCCCGAGGCATCTCGATCACCTCGGCCGCACTCCAGTTCTCCTACGGCGACGCCGTCATCAACCTCCTCGACACCCCCGGCCACGCCGACTTCTCCGAGGACACCTACCGCGTCCTCTCGGCGGTCGACTGCGCCGTGATGCTCCTGGACGCCGCCAAGGGCCTGGAACCGCAGACGCTCAAGCTGTTCGACGTCTGCCGCCACCGCGGCATCCCCGTCATCACCTTCATCAACAAGTGGGACCGCCCAGGCCGCGACGCACTCGACCTCTGCGAGGAGATCAAGCAGCGCATCGGCCTGGAGCCCATGCCCCTGACCTGGCCGGTCGGCGAGGCGGGCAGGTTCCGCGGCGTGCTGGACCGAGCGGACGGCACCTTCATCCGCTACACCCGCACAGCAGGCGGCGCCACCGCCGCCCCGGAGGAGCGGATCGACCCCACCAGGGCCTTGGACGAGGAAGGCGAGGACTGGACCCACGCCGTCGAGAGCGCCGAACTGGTGGACATCTCCGGCGGCGAATTCGACGTCGCCAAGTTCTTCGACGCCACCGCCACCCCAGTCCTCTTCGGCTCCGGCGTGCTCAACTTCGGCGTACGCCACCTACTTGACCTAATCGTCTCCCTTGCCCCCCGCCCCACCCCAAGACACGACATCAACGGCGACTCCCGCCCCCTGAACTCCCCGTTCTCCGCCTTCGTCTTCAAGGTCCAAACGGGAATGGACAAGTCCCACCGCGACCAGGTCGCCTTCGCCCGCGTCTGCTCAGGCGTCTTCGAACGCGGCATGGTGGTCACCAACGCGACAACCGGAAAACCCTTCGCCACAAAATACGCACAACAAGTATTCGGCCGAGAACGCACCACCCTCGACGTGGCTTACCCAGGCGACGTAATCGGCTTGATCAACGCCTCAGCCCTACGAGTAGGCGACACCTTGCACGCGGGCAAACCAGCAGTCCGCTACCCAGGCCTACCCAGCTTCGCCCCAGAACACTTCGCGGTAGGCCGCCTGACAGACCTCAGCCGCGCAAAACAATTCCGCAAGGGCGTAGAACAACTAGCACAAGAAGGCGTAGTACAGGTACTGACCTCGGACCGCAGGGGCGACGGCGTACCAGTATTCGGCGCCGTAGGCCCTATGCAGTTCGAGGTAGCAGTACACCGCCTACTGGCAGAATTCGGCTGCGTGGTAAAAATGGACCACCTCCCATACACCATGGTCAGAAGAATGCCAGACCCCAAACTCCGCAACACCATCAACCTGGGCAACAGAGGAGAATTCCTCACCAGGGCAGACGGCGCAGAACTAGTAGTATTCAACGACCAAACAGCCCTAAACGTAACCTTGCGCCTAAACGAGGGCCTAGTACTAGAAACCCTGGTAGCCGGCACCACCTAAAAACCACCACCACCCCAGCGCAGACGACCAACCACGCACCCAACGTGACGCCGCCTACGCAACCGTGGCCGATTTTACTTGGGGGATTTGCCCCTTAAACTTGCGTCGGACGGCAGCTTCACCCTCTGCCCTTTATTGTCCGACGAAGGGGCAAATCTAGGGGCCCCAAGTCAAATCGGCCACCCCACCAACACAACCCCGGCACCCAACCGGACCACAGGGGCCTCTAGGGGTCGCCCAACCCCCACCACCACCCCCATCCTGACCAGGTCAGCGGAGGTGGTCCCCTTGCCCGTCCCATCAGCCCCCAAAGCCCCCACGGCCCTACCCACAACCCTCCCCCCACACCTAGGCCTACCCGAACTCCGCCTAGGAGCCGCGAAGGTCGACGAAGCCGCCCGCCAACTCTTCGGCGTAGTCACCCGCACCCCGTTGCAGCACAACGCCCGCCTCTCCGCCAAAACCCCCGGCCAGGTCTGGGTAAAACGAGAAGACACCCAACCCGTCCGTTCCTACAAACTCCGCGGCGCCTACCGCCTACTGGCATCCCTCGACGACACCACCACCGAAGTCGTCTGCGCCAGCGCGGGCAACCACGCCCAGGGAGTCGCCTACGCCTGCTCCGCACTGGGCATCCGAGGAACCGTCTTCCTCCCCAGCACCACCCCACCCCAAAAACGAGCCAGGATCGCCTCCATCGGCGGCGACTGGATCACCATCACCATCGCGGGCGAGACCTACGACGACGCCCACTCCGCCGCGACAGCACACTCCAACCAAACCGGCGCCGTCATCGTCCCCGCCTTCGACGACCTGCGCACCCTCGTAGGCCAAGGCACCGTAGCCGTGGAAATCATCGCCCAACTGGGCCGCGCACCGGACCGCATCATCGTCCCCGTAGGAGGCGGCGGCCTACTGGCGGGCATGGCGACCTGGCTACGCGCCAGGCACAGCGAGGTGGACCTCATCGGCGTAGAACCCGAAGGCGCCGCCAGCATGGCCGCCGCCCTCACAGCAGACCACCCCGTCACCCTCCCCGATCTGGACACCTTCGTCGACGGCGCCGCAGTCCGCCGAGCAGGCGACATCACCTTCCCGATCATCCGCGACAGCGGCGCGAAACTGGTCTCCGTCTCCACAGCCGCCGTGTGCGTCGAAATGCTCGACCTCTACCAGGTGGACGGCATCATCGCCGAACCAGCGGGCGCACTGGCCACCAGCGCCATCGGCAGGGCCTTCGACGGCGACATGGGCGGCCTCACCGTCTGCGTCGTGTCCGGCGGCAACAACGACGTGACCCGCTACCCCGACGTCATGGAACGGGCCTCGCACGAACAGCGCTGAACTCGGGCCGCTGCTTCTCCAACCAGCCTTCCCGGCGCTACTTCTCCAGATAACCCTTGCTGGAGTTGCTGTACGTCATCCCGCTCGTCTTCCCCGAGCACAGGCACCGGCGGAGGTTCCCGCTGGCCGCCATCGCGGTGCAGTACCGCTGGGCGATCGGGTCGTGCGAGGCCACCGGATGGGGGCACACGTCGCACATGGTCTCGGTAGTGGGTTCGGAGGGGGTCGCGTGCACGTCGGCCGTTGGCATCTGCCCGGTCCTCTGCGTCGTCTTACCTGGTCCGGCGGCCGGGTCTGCGACGACCACGGCGCGGAAGGGTCGCGGCTCCCGGTGTGACCCGAGGACACGACGAACCCACGCTACCCCGCCGACCCGACCCCGTCTCCCCTGCCACCACCGGAATCCCCTACCGACGCACCCACCACCGCCCGACCGCCCCTCACCGAGGCGGGCTTCCGCCGAATGACCCACTCCGCGAACACCACGTTGACCACCCACCCCAACGCCATCAACCCGGCCCTCGTGACCTCCCCCGGCGCCACCCCCGCCACCACCCACGGCAGGTGGGTGAACACCTGCGTCCCCGCCCCGAGACCGATGGCATAACCCCGGATCATCCACGCGCGGTGCGCCGCGAAGTCCCGCCGCCGCACCGCCAGGAACCCGAGAACGATCGCCGCGGCCATCGCCGAACCGAACACCAGGCGCAACGGGGTCAGGAGCACCCCGTCACCGGGCGGACGCGGGTAGCCCAGCGCCATCCAGAGCCCGGTGAGGGCCGCGACGAGCCCGGCGGGGACCAGGACCCGACCGGACCACCGGTGCCACCCCCGGTGTCTGCGCCGGATCCCCGGCGAGAACTGGAACGCGCCCAGCACGCAGAAGGCGGTCGCCCCGACGATGTGCAGCACGACCGGCAGCGGCAGGGCGAAGAACCGCTCGTTGGCGGGCGTGATCTCGGCGCCGCGCGCCAGTTCGGCGACCCGGACACCACCCGCCACCGAGGGCACGAGCGAGAGCAGGATCAGGGACGTGGGCACGAGCCAGTCGGCTTTCCTCGTCGTCATGGGTGAATCCTGACGACGGCGGGGCGCCGGATCATCGGTGGAAAGGCCGGAGCCGCACCCGTCCGGAGTACCAGGCGCGCCTAGTACTTCCGGTCGGGCGACCGGCGGACGCGGTTGGTCTCGTAGGCCCAGATGGCGATCTCGACCCGGTTGCGGGCGCCCAGCTTCGCCATCAGGCTGGCGACGTGGGTCTTGACGGTGCTCAGCGTGATGTACAGCTCGTCGGCGATCTCGCTGTTCGTCCGTCCACTCGCGACGGTCGCGAGCACCTGCTCCTCGCGTTCCGTCAGCGGTTCCACCGGCTGCGCCGACGGTGCGGCCGGGCCGCCGCCCGCGAAGGCGGTCAGCAGCCGCGCGGTGACGCTCGGCGCGATGAGCGCGTCGCCGTCGGCGGCGGCGTGCACGGCCTGGGACAGCAGCGCGGGGCCCGCGTCCTTGAGCAGGAACCCGCGGGCGCCCGCGCGGAGCGCGGCGTAGACGTACTCGTCGAGGTCGAAGGTCGTGATGACGACCACCGCGAGCGGGTCGGCGACGGTCGGTCCGGCCAGCAGCCGGGTGGCCTCGATGCCGTCGACGCCCGGCATCCGGATGTCGAACAGGCACACGTCCGGGCGGAGCGCCCGCGCCAGTTCCACGGCCCGCTGCCCGTTGGCGGCCTCACCGACGACCTCGATGCCCGGCTGGGCGTTGAGGATCATCGTGAGCCCGGTGCGGACGATCTCCTGGTCGTCGGCCACGACCACGCGGACGCTCACGCCTGCGCCCCGGTGCGGGGCAGCACGGCGGTGACGGTCCAGCCGCGACCGGGGTTCGGGCCCGCCTCGCAGGTGCCGCCGAGCAGGCCCGCGCGTTCGACCATGCCGATCAGCCCGTAACCCGACGGCGCCGCCGCCGAGCCCGAGTCGCCGTCGTCGCTGACGCTCAGCCGGACGGACGTGGCGTCGGCGGCGACGCGGACCTCGATGCGGGTGGCGTGCCGGGCGTGCCGCCGGGCGTTGGTGACGGACTCCTGGGCCAGGCGGTAGATCGCGGTGCCGACCGACGGCGGGAGGCCGTCGACGTCGCCGATGATCCCCACCTCGACGGACGGGCCGGAGCGCTGACGGCCCGCGAGCTGTTCGAGGTCGGCGACGCGGGGGCTGGGCGCGAGTTCGGCGGGCAGGTCGCGGCGCAGGACCCGCACCATGGCGCGCATCTCGCCCAGCGCGGTCGAGGCCTCGGACTCGATCAGCCTCAGCGCGTCGACCGCCGCGTCCGGGCTCGTGGCGGCCGTCGCCAGGCCCGCCTGGGCGCGGATCGCGATGGCCGACACGTGGTGCGCCACGGTGTCGTGCAGGTCGCGGGCGAGCCGTTCGCGTTCCACCAGCTTCACCTGGTCGATCATCCGGGTCCGCGCGCCCGCCCGGTACCGGACCGCCGCGCCCACCGACACCGCCGAGAACGTCACGAGCAGCCCGGCGGCGCCGTCGCCGGGGCTGATGTGGCCCAGCGACACCGCGAAGGCCACGTGCGCGACGATCACCGCCAGGCCGGTGGCGGCCTCCCGGCCCGACCCCCACCGGAAGAGGGCGTAGATCAGCAGCAGCAGGCACGCCATCGTGTACGACTCGGGCGGGTGCCCTTCGGTGAACAGCGGGGCCAGCCCCGTGGTGGCGAAGGTGATCGCGAACATGAGCAGCGGCCTGGTCCGCCGCCACAGCAGGGTCGGCACCAGCAGCACGCAGAGGACGACCGACACCACCCGCCACGGCATGTCCGGGCGCAGGAACCCCTCGAGCACGGCGAGCGGCACGAGCACGCCCACGAGCGCCCAGTCCCGCCACACCCGGCGCGGGGCGTCGGACGGACGGGGTTCGCCCCACAGGGAGCGCAGGAGTTCCGGCACCCGACGATCGTACGAGGGCGGCAGCCGTTCCAGATCAGTCCAAAGTACGGTCGACCGTCGCACTGGCCTCCTCGATCCACGCCAGGTCGGCCTCGGCCCGGTTGATGGCGAAGTGCGCGGTGAGCGCGCGAACCGCCCGCCCGCCGTCGGGATCCACCGACGGCCCCTCGGCGAGGATGTTCCGGCAGAAGTCGAGCATCCGCCGAACCTCGTCGGCCCACCGGTCCAGTTGCGCCAGCAGGTGCTCCCGGCTGCTGTGGTGGCCGAAGTAGAGCTGGATCTGCAACGGCTGCCTGCCGTGCTCGGTCACGTCGTCGAAGCCGTCCAGCCAGGCGCGGAACGCCAGGCGCCCCTCCTCGGTCGCGGTGTAGACGCTCTTGTCCGGCGCGCCGACCTGGGGGACCACCACGACGGTGGCGTGCCCGCGGTCGACGAGCTTGGGCAGTTCGGCGTAGATGTGCGAGCGGGTGATCGGCCAGAAGTACGCGACCGCTCTGGACGCGCGGGCCCCCAGCTCGTAGCCCGAGGCCGGGCCGTCGAGCAGGAGTCCGAGAACGAGGTAGCCACCGGTGGACACGAACCGAGTATAGTCCAGTCTTGACTAGTGAGGAGTTGACTATGGATCCCCAGGAAGCCGTCAAGCAGTACGCCCACGCGTGGTCCCTGACCACCGAGGCCGACATCCGGTCCGCGCTCGCCGAGTGCTGGGCCGAGGACGCCACCTACACCGACCCCACCACCGACCCCGTCGTGGGCGTCGACGGGCTGACCCAGCACATCCTCGGCTTCGCCGAGCAGTTCCCCGGCGCCACGATGGCGCCGACGAGCGGCCTGGACGCCTACCACCTCGTCGGCCGGTTCACCTGGCTCCTGTCCTCGCCCGCGCCGATCGTCGCGGACGGCGTGAACCTCGGCACCGCGCTGCCCGGTCAGGACTTCGTGGAGTTCACCGAGGACGGTCGCATCCGGCGGATCGTCGGTTTCTTCGGCTGACCCCGGCCGGGTCGTGGCGCCCCTGACGAGCGCCGCGACCCGAATGTGGGGCTGTTGCGCCACTTCTCTGCGCCGTACAGGCGATTGATCAGTCGGCGATGGATGCGCGACCCTGCTGTCATGTCGGACCACAACGGGTGGCAGCAGAAGCTCTCCGACGACGCGCGGCGCTTCCAGGACCTGCACGACCGCGTGTCCCGGATGTCGGTGACCGAGACCTCGCGCGACGGCCTGATCAAGGTGACCGTGTCGAGCAGCGGGGCGCTCACGGAACTGGAGATGCCGGGCTCGCTCGCGGGCGTGGCCGCGGGTGTCCTGGAGTGCGTGCGGCGCGCTCAGTCGCGGATTCCCGCGCTGCTCCAGGAAACGGCCGCCCAGACCGTGGGCGCGGACGACGTCGGCGTGCGCCTGCTCGTGGACGACGCGGGCAAGCGGTTCCCCGAGCCCGATCCCCCGCCGACCGCCTCGCGGCGGGAACCGCGCGGGGATGACGACGAGGACTGGGACGGCCCCGAGGTGATGGACGACGGCAGGTGAGCGGACCGGCGAGGTCCACAGATCGTTCAGCGGGCGCTGACGACCGGTGCGGGCAGGAAACGCCCGCACCGGTCGGGGCTCAGCGGCGGTAGACGCCGAGCTCGTAGAGCGCGTAGCCCCACGCGGTGCCGCGCTGCGTGGCGTTCACGCGGACGTACCTGGCGGACGTGGTGACGGGGATGTCGTCCGCTCCCCCGTCACCGGTGGTCGTCGCGAACAGCGACCGCCAGTTGTTCCCGTCGTCGGAGGCCTGGATCTCGTAGGCCTTGCCGTACGCGGCTTCCCAGATCAACTGGACGTGGTTGATCTGGGTGACCGAACCGAGGTCGACCCGGATCCACTGCGGGTCGCTCCAGTCGCTGGCCCACCGGGTGGTGGCGTTGCCGTCGGTGGCCCGCTCCGGCGGGTACGGCGCCCCGTCGCCGACCTGCTGGTAGGACGAGGCCGTGGTCGGCTTGCCCTGCGCGACGTTCGTGCCCTGCACCGGCGGCGCGACGACGCGGAAGGACTTCGTCTCGATGCCGATGTTGCCCTTGCCGTCCCTGGCGTACAGGTACACCTTCCACACGCCGAGCATCTGCGGCGCGGTGACCGTGAACGGGCCGCTGCCGGTGAACGCCGCGGAGATGATGCCGCCCGCGCCGTTGATGTACTTGCTGTTCAAGCCGATCGTGTAGCTGATCGGGTCGCCGTTGGGGTCGCTGACGTTGGCGGACAACGTGAACGTGCCACCCGCCGGGACGTCGGTGGTGCGGCTCAGCGCCATGTTCGTGATGACCGGCGGGGTGTTGGCCGCCGCCGCGCCGCCGTACATCTGCCGGACCGCGTAGTAGGACAGGCGCTTCTCGCCGTTGGGGATCAGGTTGAACCACACGCCGCCGAAGTCGCCCTCGGTGCCGTAGTGGAAGAGCGTCGCGCCCAGCGCGACACCGGCGTGGCCCTGCACGCAGTTCCACGCGCGGGTGTAGCCGTCGCGCTTCTGCACGTCGGTCGGCTCGGTCGCCACGCCGTTGGCGTCGTTGGGGACCTCCCACTCACCGGCGGGCCCGCCCTCGGTGATGATGTACGGCTTGGTGTAGCCGCCGTTGATCCAGTCCTGCTTGACGTTGCACACGGCGTTGTAGGCGTTGACCGAGTACAGGTCCAGGTCCGGGGTGTTGGCCTTGAGGTACGGCCACGCGCCGGTCCAGGCGTCGGTGTTGGTGACGGGGTGGTTCGCGTCGATCGCGTGGATCGCGCGCGCCGCGTCGTTGATGAACCGCGCGTAGGCGTTGCGCTGGTTCTCCAGCTCCGCGCCGGAGAAGCAGTTGCCCATGCCGAGGATGGACTCGTTGCCGACGTTCCACATCAGCACGCCCTGGTGGCCCTTGTACTCGGTCACCCAGCGCTGGATCTCCGCGAGCATCGTGGACTTGTAGGTCGCGTCGGTGACGTAGTTGACGCAGCCGCCGCTGCCGGGACCGCCGCCCGGTTGCAGCCAGAAGCCCGCGACGACCTTGATCCCGTTCGCCGCCGCGGCGTCGAAGAGGGTCTTGCTGGTGCCGTCGGTGCCCCAGGTGCGGATCGTGTTGGCGCCCATGGCCTTCACGTCCGGCATCCGGGCCGCCGCCTCGGAGACCGGCGGACCCCAGGTGAGGCCCTTGACGACGTACGGGGCGCCGTCGACGGAGAGCTGCCAGTTGCCCTGCGAACCGGTCACCCGCGTGACGCCGGGACCACCGGGGTTGGGGCCGGTCGTGCCGGGGGTGCCGCTGACCTGGAACTCCCACAGGGAGTAGCCGTAGCCGCCGACGCGCTGGGTGCCGAGGACCCGGACGTACCGGCCGGTGCCGTTGACGGCGAGCGTCTGGTTGCCGCCGGTGCCGGTCGTGGTGCTGTAGATCGACCGCCAGTCGGCGTCGTTGTCGGAGACCTGGATCTGGAACGCGGTGGCGTAGGCCGCCTCCCAGCGGAGCACGACCTCGCTGATGGTGGCGGTGGAGCCGAGGTCGACCCGCAGCCACTGCGGGTCGCTGAACACGCTGCCCCAGCGGGTGCCGGGATCACCGTCGACGGCGGCGGACGCGGGCGTGCCCGCTCCCTCGCTCGACGACGCCGTCACGGGTTTGCCCTGGGACAGCAGGGTCGCCGCCTGGGCCGGGTTCGCCGTGGCCACGAGGAGGCCCAGGAAGAGGGCGACCAGTGCGACCAGTGCGACGGGACGGGTTCGCCTGCGCTGCGGGGACGCGTCGGGCGGATGGGTGCGCATGACATCTCCTACCTCGGTGGGGACCGCGCCGGGATGAGCCGCCCCCTACCCGCCGAGGCGGGCAGCAGTGGGAGAGCGCTCTCCGGTGAAGCACGAGTGTTACGACTGGATGTCGACGCTGTCAAGCGCACTACCTGCGAAATTGTGTTCCGGTACGACAAATGGCCTGCATCGGACCCTTGACAGCAGATGAGCGGGGTCACATCCTACGGGAGAGCGCTCTCCAAGATTGGGCGTTCGTGGTTCGCGCCGCGACCCTGCGGCGTTCCTCTCCCTGCTGGAGGATCCGTGCTCCGAAAACTCTCACTCCTGGTGGCAGGCGCCCTCGTCGCGGCCACCCTGACCACGGCCGGGTCGGCGGCGCAGGCCGACGAGCTCGTGACCCACCACGAGTTCCAGACGAACTGCTCGGTGACCAAGCGGGCGCCGGACGACCCGATCATCTTCCCCAACCTGCCGGGGGCGTCGCACGACCACTCGTTCGTCGGCAACAACACGGTGAGCGCGAGCACCACGCTCAACTCCCTGGTCGCGGCGGGCCCGTACAACACGTCGTGCGTCAACCCCGACGACCTGTCCGCCTACTGGTTCCCGACGGTCTTCAAGAACAACCAGGCCGTCCTGCCGATCGGCAAGCAGGTCATCTACTACAAGACCGGCATCCTCGACTACCGCGCCGTCCGGCCGTTCCCGCCGGGCCTGCGGTACGTGGTCGGCAACTCGACCGCGACCCAGGAGGAGTTCCGCACCGCCCCCGGCGCCATCGAGGGCTGGGAGTGCGGCAACAGCTCGCACAACTGGGACTTCCCGGCCAACTGCATGCTCGGCAGCCAGGCCAACATCCGCTACCAGGCCCCGAGCTGCTGGAACGGCCGCGACCTCGACTCCGCCGACCACAAGAGCCACATGGCGTACCCGGTCAACGGCGCGTGCCCGGCCAGCCACCCTCGGCCCGTGCCGATGCTGGAGTTCAAGATCGCCTTCCCGGTCGACGGCGACATGTCCACCGTCCGACTGGCCAGCGGACGCGGCTACACCTGGCACTACGACTTCTTCAACGCGTGGGACGCGCCGACCCTGGACGCGCTGGTGACCCACTGCATCAACGGTGGCCTCCAGTGCGACCCGAAGGGCTACGACCAGTACAAGCCGAACCGCGGCCAGGCGCTCGGCAACAACTACCGCCTGCCCGGCAGGCCCTGACCGTCCCTTGTGGACGAACGAGGGCCGGCGGGAGAGTGCCCCGCCGGCCCTCGGCCACGACGGTGGCGGTTCCGTCCGCGGAAGCGGAGTATCGGGGAGGACGGACACCCCCGACGCAGAGGCGGCACCGCATGGCTGACGACTGGATCGGCTCGCTGGACGACCTGGTCGGCAAGCTCTTCGGCGGTCTGGCGGGCGGCGACCAGTCCGGCCCGTCGACGCGCCGCACCGACCACTTCGGCCGCGACCTCACCGCCGCCGCCAGGGACGGGCAGCTCGACCCGGTCGTCGGCCGCGACGACGTGATCGACGAGGTCCTGGAGGTCCTGTCCCGGCGGACCAAGAACAACCCCGTGCTGATCGGCGACCCCGGTGTCGGCAAGACCGCGATCGTCGAGGGCATCGCCCAGCGCCTCGCGGGCGGCGACGTACCCGCCACCCTGGAGGGCAGGCGGCTGATCTCGCTGGACCTCGCGGGCATGGTGGCCGGGTCCAAGTACCGGGGCGAGTTCGAGGAACGGCTCCAGGGCGTGATCGACGAGGTGTCCGCCGCCAACCGGATGGTGGTGCTGTTCCTCGACGAGCTGCACACCGTGGTCGGCGCGGGCAGCGCCGAGGGCGCGCCGATGGACGCCGCGAACATGCTGAAACCGGCCTTGAGCAGCGGCAGGCTCCAGGTCATCGGCGCGACCACGGTCGAGGACTACCGGCGGCACATCGCGAAGGACCCAGCGCTGGAACGGCGCTTCCAGCCCATCCTCGTCGCCGAGCCGTCGCGCGAGGAGGCGATAGCCATCCTCACCGGTCTGCGCGGCCGGTACGAGGGCCACCACGGCGTGCGCGTCACCGACGAGGCGCTCGTCGCCGCCGTGGAGCTGTCCACCCGCTACATCGCCGACCGCTTCCTGCCCGACAAGGCCGTCGACCTGCTCGACCGCGCGGGCGCTCGGGTCCGGCTGCGGGAGAAGTCCGCGGCGCCGGACCCGCACGCCGTGCAGCGGCGGATCGACCACCTCGAACGGGAGGTGGCCGCCGCCGGGGACGACCACGGGCGCGTCCTGTTCCTGGAGGACGAACTGGCCCGCGCCACCGCCGACCTGGAGACCGCGCGCGCCGCCATGGCCGACGCCCCGAGCGTCGACGCCGACGACGTCGCCGAGGTGGTGTCCCGCAGCACCGGCATCCCGGTGTCCCGCCTCACGGAGGCCGAGCGGCACCGGCTCCTGCACCTGGAGGAGCACCTGCACCAGCGGATCGTCGGCCAGGACGAGGCCGTCGAGGCCGTCGCGGACGCCGTCCGGCAGGGCCGCGCGGGTCTCAAGCACCCGGACCGGCCCGTCGGCTCGTTCCTGTTCCTGGGTCCGACCGGCGTCGGCAAGACGGAGGTGGCCCGCGCGCTCGCCGAGGCGCTGTTCGGGTCGCGGGACCGGCTGATCCGCTTCGACATGAGCGAGTTCTCCCAGCAGCACACCGTGACCAGGCTGACCGGCGCTCCTCCCGGCTACGTCGGCTACGACGACGCTGGCCAGCTCACCGGGGCGGTCCGCCGCACGCCGTACTCGGTGCTGCTGCTCGACGAGATCGAGAAGGCGCACCCAGACGTCTTCAACACCCTGCTCCAGGTGCTGGACGCGGGCAGGCTGACCGACGCGCAGGGCCGGACGGCCGACTTCGCCAACACCGCGATCATCATGACCAGCAACATCGGCGCCGAACAGCTCCTCGCCGCCGCCTCGTCCGGCCGTCCGGCGGAAGACCTGCGCGAACCGCTGATGGCGGCCGTCCGCCGCTACTTCCGGCCGGAGTTCCTCAACCGCCTGGACGAGGTGATCCTGTTCCGCGGCCTGGACGCCGACCAGCTCCGCCAGATCACCGGGCTTCTGCTGGAGGACACCCGCCTCCGGCTGCGCGAGCAGGACATCACCCTGGAGGTCGGCGAGCAGGCCGTCGACTGGCTGGCGGCCCGCGGCTACGACCCCGAGCACGGCGCGCGCCCGCTGCGCCGCACCATCGGCCGGGAGCTGGACCGACGGCTGTCGCGTGCCCTGCTCGGGGGTGAGTTGCGCGGCGGCCAGCACGTCGTGGTGGGCATCGTGGACGGCGCGCCGACCCTCACCATCACCGACCGGGCAGGCTGACCGACGGCCGCGCGGTGGCGAAGGAGACCTGGCGCAGCGCCGAGGTGAGCGCGTTCGCCGGATCGGCGGGCAGGTCCGGGGAACGCCAGGCGATGTAGCCGTCGGGACGCACGAGGGTCGCGCCGCCGTCGTGCAGGCCGAAGGCCGTCCGGAAGCCGTCGACGTCGACCCGCCGGTGGTCGAGCGCCGGGCTCGCGGCCTTCGCCGCGTCGGCCCAGTCGTCGTTGTCGGACAACAACACCCACCCGCGGCCGAACAGGTCCAGTGTGGACGGTCGAGCGCCGTCGCGGCTGAGCCACAGGTGCGGGGCGCGGGTTCCCGGCTGCCCGGCCCACTGCTCCGGCCGCAGCGCGGGCGGCAGGTCCGGACCGGCGTCGAGCACGGCGGCCGAGCGGTAGAGCTGGCCGAACACCATCGCCCGGTCGTCGATGAGCGGCACGTCCCGCGTCGGCTCGGGGTTGTACCGCTCCGGTCGGGCGAACAACTGCCGGTGGCAGAGTTCGGCGACCGGCCGCCGTTCGGCGTCGTAGGTGTCCAGCAGCCCCGGCGTCGACTCCCCCGCCAGCACCGCCGCGAGCTTCCACGCCAGGTTGTGCGCGTCCTCGATGCCGACGTTCGCGCCGTAGCCGCCGCGGTTGGGCGGCAACGTGTGCGCGGCGTCGCCCGCCAGGTGCGCCCGGCCGACCGAGTAGGTGTCGGCGACCGCGGCGGCCAGCTCCCACCGGCCGGTGGTGATCAGCTCCACGGCCACGTCGGACCGGCCGATCGCCCGCGCGACCAGGTCCCGCAGCGTCTTCTCGTCCCGGTCGACGTCGTCCTCGAACATCAGCACCCACCGGCCGTCGCCGTAGGTGGTGAGGAACGCGCTCAGCCCCGGCTGGTCGATCGCGAACTGGCCGACGCCACCGCGCAGGTACTCCTCCAGCGGGGCGCGGAACAGCACGCTGCGCACGGTGGCCAGGTGGCCGCGACCGGTGCGGTGCACGCCGAGGGCCTCGCGCACCGGGCTGCGGTGGCCGTCGGCAGCGACGAGGTGCTCCGCGCGCACCTCGTACTCGCCGCCGTCCGCCGCCCGCAGCACGGCGGAAACGCCGGCGTCGTCCTGCTCGAACGACACCAGTTCGGTGGACAGCCGGACGTCGGCGCCCAGCGCGACGGCGCGGTCGCGGAGCAGGGGCTCCAGCCGGTCCTGGGCGATGCCCGCGGGCCCGCACGGCGAGTGCTCGACCTCCGGCGCGGCCGACGGCGGTGACCACGGCTGCTCCTCGAACCACGTGCCCGCGAGGCTCTCCACCCTGGCTCGGCGGACCGCGGTGCTCGCGCCTCCCGTCGGGATGGCGGACTCCAGGCCGACCGAGCGGAGCAGTTCCACCGTCCTGGCCGTGTAGCCGATGGCCCTGGGGTGCGGCGAACTCGCCGGTCGACGCTCCACCAGCAGTGGCCGCACCCCTCGGGCGGCCAGGAACAACGCGGCCGACAGCCCGACCAGGCCTCCGCCAACGACGAGCACCGGAGCCGTTTCCCCGCTCATGAACCCTCCTCGGATCGATACACTGTATCGGAACATACGCCGTATCGAGCCGTCGAGGTGTACGTTGATCTCCGATCGGAACGGCGTGGAGGTGGGCGGGACGTGCGGGACGACTCCGACGGGAACGAGCTGGTCTGGGACCGGCCGGAGCCGCCGACCAGGCCCGCGCCCACGGCGCTGAGCAGGAGCCGCATCGTCGCCGCCGCGATCGGCCTCGCCGACGCCGACGGGATGGACGCGGTGTCGCTGCGCAAGGTCGCCGCCGCTCTCGACGCCGGGCCCATGCGGCTCTACGGCTACGTGGCGAGCAAGGACGAACTGCTGGACCTGATGGTCGACGAGGTCTACGGCGAACTCCCCCCGCCGTCGGAGCCGTCCGGCGAGGACTGGCGGGCGGCGCTGCGCTCGATCGCCCACCGGCTGCGCGACGCGGCGCACCGGCACGAGTGGTTCATCGACCTGCTCGGCGGCAGGCCGCACGTCCGCGGCCCGAACGCGCTGGCGTTCCTGGAGGAGTCGCTCGCGGCACTGGACCGCACGGCCGACTTCACCGACGTCGCCGACGTGATGCGGGCCGTGCGGACGTTCACCGCCTACGTGACCGGGGCGATCAGGGCCGAGGTCGGCGAGGCGCGCGCCGAGCGGGCCACGGGTCTGGCACTGGCGCAGTGGCAACGGGCGTCGGTCCCCTACCTGCGCCGGATGCTGGCCACCGGCCGCTACCCCACGGTGGAGAAGGTGATCACCCACGACGGCGAGGAGCCGGACGCCGACACCACCTTCGAGGCGGGTCTCGGCGCCGTGCTCGACGGCATCGCGCACGCGTTCGCCCGCTGATCCGGTCCTGCGGCCGGTCCGACAGCGCGGGTAGCCTCGGGTTATCCGTCGTTAACCTGCGCAAAGGTGGCCGCCCGTGCTGGAACGCCTCGTCGACAAGGTCCTCGGTCTGCCCGCCGCGGAGGTGCCGAAGCCCGTGGTCACCAGGGACCTGGTGATCCCGATGCCGGACGGCGTCCGGCTGCTGGCCGACCGGTACCGGCCGCCGGGCACCGAGCCGCTGCCGGTGGTGCTGGTCCGCTCGCCGTACGGCCGCCGGGGGCCGATGGGGGCGCTGTTCGGCGCGACCTTCGCCCGCCGCGGTTTCCAGGTGGTCGTGCAGAGCGTGCGCGGCACGTTCGGCTCGGGCGGCGAGTTCCGGGCGTTCCGGCAGGAGAAGGAGGACGGCCTGGCGACCGCCGCGTGGCTGCGCGAGCAGCCGTGGTGCGACGGCAGGCTGGCGATGGCGGGCGCGAGCTACCTCGGGCACACGCAGTGGGCGGTCGCCCCGTACCTGGACCCACCGCTGGAGGCGATGTGCCTCGGCGTGACGGCGTCGGAGTTCACCACCGCGTTCTACCCCGGCGGGGTGATGGCGCTGGACAACATGCTGTCCTGGTCGGCCCAGATCGGCAGGCAGGAGGAGCGGTTCGCCGCCGTGCCCAACCCGGTGCGGATCAAGCGCACCCGGCGGGCGATGTCGCACCTGCCGCTGCGCTCGGCGGACGTGGCCGCGATCGGCAAGCGGGTGCCGTTCCTCGCCGACGTCACGACGCACGCCGAGTCCCCGGAGGACTGGGCCGAGACCGACCACAGCGGACGGCTGGCCGAGCTGACCACGCCGACCAGCATGGTCACCGGCTGGTACGACCTGTTCCTCGCCCGGCAGCTCACCGACTTCAAGGCGCTCCAGGCCGCGGGCGCCAGGACCAGGCTGACCATCGGCCCGTGGAAGCACGGTGAGCCCGCGAGCTTCCGGCCGATGCTCGCCGACCAGGCGTCGTGGCTGGCCGCGCACCTGCTCGACGACCGCGCCCAGCTCCACCGCCCGCCCGTGCGGGTCTTCCTCCAGCAGGCGGCCACCTGGCTGGACTTCGAGCAGTGGCCGCCTGCCGAGTCGAAGCCGAAGACCTTCTACCTCCAGCCCGTCGGCGGTCTGGCCGACGACGAGCCCGGCGACACAGCGCCGGACCGCTTCACCTACGACCCGGCCGACCCGACGCCGACGGTCGGCGGCCCGATGCTCAGCGGCGAGGCCAAGCAGCACGACAACCGGTCCGTCGAGGCCCGCGCGGACGTGCTCGTCTACACCAGGCCCCCGCTCGCGCGGGACCTGGACGTGATCGGCGAGGTGTCGGCCACGATCCACGTCCGCACCTCGACCCCGCACGCCGACGTGTTCGTGCGGCTGTGCGACGTCGACCCCAAGGGCGTGTCGCTCAACGTGTGCGACGGCGTCCTGCGCGTGCCGGGCGCCGACGGGGTCAAGGCCGTCGAGGTCGTGCTCGACCCGACCGCGTACCGCTTCCGCCGCGGTCACCGCCTGCGGGTCCACGTCTCGGGCGGCGCGTTCCCGCGCTTCGCCCGCAACCACGGCACCGGCGACCCGACGGCCGACGCGGTGGCCACCGTGCCGTGCCACTTCGAGGTCTTCCACGACCCCGAGCACCCGTCGGGCGTCACCCTGGCCGTGTTCGGCTGACCGCCGCGAGGTGACGCGGCCACGCCCGCAGCCGCGTCACCCGTTGCTGTAGACCCGTTTCGGCTCCACGAACACCGCCGCCCGGCGCTGCTCCGCCATCACCCGGTCGTAGGCGTCCCAGTCGTCGTGCGTCCCGCCTGCCGCGGTGAAGACCTCCCGCAGCAGCACCCGGAGCCGTTCGTCGTCGACCTGCCCGTGCGGGTCGTCCGGCCCGATGATCTCCGCCGCACCCTCCACCGCGACCCACTGCCAGCCCTTGCGGAAGGTCGCGGTGAGCTGCGGCCGTTCCCGCAGGTTCGCCAGCTTCACCTTGCCGTAGGTGACGAAGCCGACCACCTCCACGTCCCGCAGCGGGTGCCGCAGGACACCGGCGTTCACCACCGACGCCTGGATCGTGAGGTCGGCGCGCAGCGTGGAGACCACCACGAGCCCGCTCTCACCCGCACCGAGCGCCGCCGCGTCCGTCAGAGTCGCCATCGGGTCCCCTCCAGGTGATCACGTGCCCCTGTCGCCCGAACGCGGCCCGCCGCCGTCGCATTCCCCCGCGTCGTCACGCGGGACGGCCGGTCGGGCTCACCAGTCCGGTCTCGTAGGCCACGATGACGGCCTGGACGCGGTCGCGCAGGCCGAGCTTGGCGAGGATGCGGGCCACGTGCGTCTTCACCGTGGCCTCGGACAGGTGCAGGCGAGCGGCGAGTTCGGCGTTGCTCAGGCCCTCGGCGAGCAGGCGCAGCACTTCGAGCTCGCGCGGGGTGAGGGCGGACAGGTCGCGGTGCAGCGCGTCGGCGTCACGGCCCGCGAACCGCTCCACCAGGCGGCGGGTGATGGCCGGGGCGAGCAGGGCGTCACCGGACCGGACCAGGCGGACCGCCGCGACCAGGTGTTCCGGCGTGACGTCCTTGAGCAGGAAGCCACCCGCGCCCGCGGACAGCGCCGCGTACACGTAGTGGTCCAGGTCGAACGTCGTCAGGATGATCACCCGCGGCTCGCCCTCCGCGCCGGTCAGGATGCGCCGGGTGGCCTCCAGGCCGTCCATCTCGGGCATCCGGACGTCCATCAGCACGACGTCCGGCCGGGTGCGGCGGACCGCGTCGACGGCCTCGACACCGGTCGTCGCCTCGGCGACCACGTCGATCCCGTCCGCGGTGAGGATCATCCGGAAGCCGGTGCGGACCAGCGTCTGGTCGTCGGCCACGACGACTCGCAGCGGGGTGGTCACGTCGTCTCCAAGGGGATCAGTGCGGTCACGCGGTAGCCGCCGAGCAGGCGCGGTCCGCTCTTCAGGGTCGCGCCGTAGACGGCGAGGCGTTCGCGCAGGCCGATCAGGCCCCGCCCGTTGCCGGTGGCCGCCGCCGCGCCGGGTGTCCCGCCGGAGTCGGTGACCTCCACGCGCAGGACGTCGGCGCCGTAGTCGAGCGTCACCGCGGCGGACGCGCCCACGGCGTGCTTCACCGTGTTGGTCAGGGCTTCCTGCACCACGCGGTACGCGGCCAGCTCGACCCCCGGCGGCAGCGACCGCCGCTCCCCCGCGACGGTCAGCGCGACCGGAACGCCGGTGTCGCGCACGCGGTCCACCAGCACCTCCAGCTCGTCGAGGCCGGGTTGGGGAGCGAGGTCACCCGTGTCCTCCGCGCCCATCGTGAGCAGGCCCATCACGTGGCGCAGCTCGGACATCGCCGCCCGGCCGCCCGCCTCCACGGCGAGCAGCGCCTCCCGCGCCTGGTCGGGCGAGGTGTCCATGACCTTCCTGGCCGCTCCCGCCTGGATGACCATCACGCTCACGTTGTGGGTCACCACGTCGTGCAGCTCGCGGGCGATCCGGGCGCGTTCCCCCTCCACCGCGCGGCGCTCCGCCTCGGCCCGGTCGCGTTCCAGCGCCAGGACGCGCGCCTGCCCCTCCTCCGTGCGGAGCTTCCACGTGCGCATGCCGTTGGCCGCCACGACGATCGGCACCAGGATCAGGAAGGGCGCGTACTCGTTGGGCACGACCGGCAGGTCGCCGTCGGTGAAGAGCCCGACCACCACCAGCGACACCAGCACGCTGCCCAGCGTCGGGACCCGGTACGGGCTGTACGCGGCGGCGGTGTACGCGGCGATCACGCACGCGTAGAAGATGACGCGGGGCGCTTCCTCCGGGGTCAGCACGGCGGCGAACAGCACGACCCACAGCACGGCGAGCGGGTACCTGCGGCGGTACGCGAGGGCCACCGCGGCCAGGAGGGCCAGCACCGCCACCCAGAACCGGCCGTCCGGCTGCGGCTCGTGGAGCACCACCACCGGACCGACGAGGGGCGGGTGGGGTTGCGCCACGTCGCCGCGGTTGAGGGCGTACTCCACCGTCATGACGCCGACCACCAGCGCCAGGACCACGTCGAACACCCACCCGCGCGAGGTGGGCGCGGGTGGCGGGCCACTCGGTCGGGCCCACACCCGCAGCCGGTCCACCACCCTGGTCGTCACCGGCCCATTCTGGCCGACGGGCCGGATCAGGACATCACTCCCACGGACCTCCCCCGACGCACCGCCGGACTACGCCGCAGGGATGACACCGCCGCGCCTCATCCCAGCGCCGTACCGGAAATGGCCCGGCGTGCGGACTCGCCGCGACCGGTCCCGCTCCTAGCGTCCTCCGGGCCTGATCCGACACCCACTGGGGAGACCCCGATGACCACACCGCTGATCGAACTGCACGCCGTGAGCCGCGAGTACGGCGAGGGACCGCCCGCGCTGGACCGCGTGTCGTTCTCCGTGCGGCCCGGCGAGGCCGTGGCGGTACTCGGCCCGTCCGGCAGCGGCAAGTCCACGCTGCTGAACCTGGTCGCGGGCTTGGACCGGCCGAGCGCGGGCACGGTGACCGTGGACGGCGTGCGGGTGGACGGGCTGGGCGAGGCCGCGTCGGCCCGCTACCGGCGCGCCAAGATCGGCATGGTCTTCCAGTTCTTCAACCTGCTGGACGACCTGACCGTCGCCGACAACGTCGTCCTGCCCGCCCAGTTGGCCGGGATGGACCGCGCGGAGGCGAGGGCGAGGGCGGCCGACCTGCTCGGGAAGCTCGGCGTCGACCGGCACGCCCGCGCCTACCCCGGCAGGCTGTCCGGCGGTGAGCGGCAGCGCGTGGCGGTGGCCAGGGCGCTGATGAACCGGCCCGCGCTGCTGCTGGCCGACGAGCCGACTGGAGCGCTGGACACCGCGTCCGGCGAGGACGTCAGCGCGCTGCTGACCGAACTGAACGCCGAGGGCCAGACCGTCGTCGTGGTCACCCACGACCTGGCGCTGGCCCGCCGGTGCACCACCCGCACGATCAGCCTGGTCGACGGCCGGATCGCCGACGACGTCAGCGCGGAGCCCGCGCGATGAGCGCGCTGGGGAAGGTGGTCCGCTCCGGCGTGGGCCGCAAGCGGGTGCAGACGGTCGTGATCGGCCTCGCCGCGGCGATGGCGGTGACCGCGTCGGTGCTCGCCGGGTCGCTGCTGGTGGCGTCCAGCGCGCCGTTCGACCGGGCGTTCGCCGAGCAGAGCGGGCCGCACGTGACCGCCCAGTTCGACGCGGGCGCGACGACGGCCGCGGACCTGGAGGCGTCGAAGACCGCCGCGGGCGTCACGGCGGCGGCGGGCCCGTTCCCGGTAACGTCGGCCTCCCCGGAACTCGACGACGGTCCGAAGCTCCCGCCCATGACGGTGGTCGGCCGGGCCGATACCGGCGGGCCGGTCGACGCCGTGGCGCTGGTCGAGGGCACGTGGGTCACCGGGCCCGGCCAGGTCGTGCTGTCGGCCGACTTCCGGATGCCGGACCAGGTGGGCCGCACGCTCCGGTTCCCCGCCCTGCCCGGCGCGCCGGAGTTGCGGGTCGTCGGCGTGGCCAGGTCGATCAGCCGCACCGCCGACCTGTGGGTGTGGCCGTCCCAGGTCGCCGCGCTGACCCCGCCGGACACGGCGGGCGGGTTCCAGGTGCTCTACCGGTTCGCCTCCGCCGCCACGACCGAGCAGGTCGACGCGAGCACCGCGGCCGCCGTCCCCGCCCAAGGGCTGAGCGGGACGCGGACGTGGATCGCCGCGCGGCAGGACGCGGTGAAGGAGTCCGCGCTGTTCGTCCCGTTCCTCGTCGCGTTCGGCGCGCTGGGCCTGGTCATGTCCGTGCTCATCGTCGGCAACGTGGTCGCGGGGGCTGTCGCCTCCGGGCTGCGGCGGATCGGCGTCCTCAAGGCGCTCGGGTTCACGCCGGGCCAGGTCGTGCGGGCCTACGTGGCGCAGGCGCTGCTGCCCGCGGGCGTCGGAGCGGCGTTCGGGGTGGTCGCGGGCAACCTGCTGGCCATCCCCGTGCTGGCCGAGACCAGCGAGGTCTACGGCACCACCGTGTCCCCCGTCGCCCCCTGGGTCGACGTCGCCGTGGTCGCCGGGACGCTGGGCGTGGTGGCGGTGACGGCGTGGGCGAGCGCGTGGCGCGCCGGGCGGCTGCGCACGGTGGACGCGCTCGCGGTCGGCCGCACGCCCGGCGTCGGCCGCGGCCGGTGGGCGGCACGGCTGACCTCGGGGCTCCCGCTGCCGCGCCCGGTCGGCCTCGGTCTCGCCCACCCGTTCACCCGGCCCGCCCGTGCGCTGGCGATGCTGGCGGCGATCGTGTTCGGCACCACCGCCGTCACGTTCGCCGTCGGGCTGGCGGCGTCGCTGAGCGACGTGCAGGACGCCAGGGACCACACCACCGACGTCGTCATCGGCGCCGACCGGCCGGGCCCCGACAGGGGGCTGCCAGCGTCCCTCGACGTGGCCGCGGTCAACGCCGCCATCGCCGCGCAGCCCGGCACGCTGGCGCACTTCAGCACGTCCCGGCGCGAGGTGACCGTCGCCGCGTTCTCCGGGTCGACCACGCTCATCGCGTTCGACGGGGACACTTCCCCCGGCGACTACCGGATGATCGCGGGCGAGTGGTTCGACGCGCCCGGCGAAGCCGTTGTGCCATCGCCGTTCCTGGGCGCCACCGGCACGAGGATCGGCGACACCGTCACGCTGGACGACCGCGGCGAACTCGTGACCGTGCGGATCGTCGGCGAGGTGTTCGACCTCCAGAACGACGGCATGCAGGTCTTCACCGACGCCGCGACGCTCACCAACCCCGTGGTCAGCAATTTCGGCATCGCGGTGCGGCCCGGCACCGACGTCACCACCTACCTCGACGGCCTGAACGCCGCGCTGCGCCCGCTGGGCGTCACCGCGCGAGCGGGCCAGGCGGGGTTCAGCGACATGCTCCTGACGATCGTCGCGCTCACGACGTTCCTCACGCTGCTGCTGATCGCCGTGGCTGGGCTCGGCGTCCTGAACGGCGTCGTGCTCGACACGCGCGACCGCGTGCACGACCTGGGCGTGCACAAGGCCCTCGGCATGACGCCGGGGCAGACGATCGCGATGGTGCTCGCGTCGGTGGCGGTCGTCGGCGTGGTCGGTGGCGGACTCGGTGTGCCGCTGGGCGTCGCCCTGCACGACGCCGTGCTGCCCGCGATGGGCCGGAGCGCGGGCACCGGGCTGCCCGCGTCCTCGTTCGCCGTGTACGGGCCGACCACCGTGGTCCTGCTCGCCTTCGGCGGTCTGGTCATCGCGGTGCTCGGCGCGCTGCTCCCCGCGGGCTGGGCGGCCCGGACGCGCACCGCGACGGCGCTGCGGACCGAGTAGCGGTCGTGCGTTCCACTTCGGCGGGAAAACCGGTTCCCGGCAAGGCACTGGCGGCAATCTCTACCACGTGGTAGAGATTGTGGGAGCGCTCCCACACTGCCTCCACCGTCGAAGTCAGGAGCTGGAAATGACTGAGCCCTCCGTGCAGCTCTACTCGGTCCGCGGCGCGTTCGCGGCCGATCCGAACGACACCCTCGGGCGGCTCGCCGCCATCGGCTTCACCCTCGTCGAGCCCTACGGGGTCCTGGAGAACGCCGAGTCCCTCCGGACCCTGCTGCCCGAGCACGGCCTGAGCGCGCCGACCGCGCACGCCCGGCTCGTGGGCGTCGAACAGGCGCCCGTGTTCGCGGTGGCCGCCGAGTGCGGCATCGGAGTCGTCATCGACCCGTACATCGGCGAGGAGAAGTGGCAGGACGCCTCGGACGTCGCGGCCACGGCCAAGGCGCTGAACGAGGCCGCCGCCGTGGCGGCGGAGCACGGGGTGCGGGTCGGCTACCACAACCACTGGTGGGAACTGGAGTCGCGGATCGACGGTCGGAGCGCGTTCGAGGTGCTCGCCGACCAGCTCGACCCCGCCATCGTCCTGGAGGTCGACACCTACTGGGCGACGGCGGGCGGCGAGGACGCCCCCGCGCTGCTGCGCCGCCTCGGCGAGCGGGTCGTGGCGATCCACGTGAAGGACGGGGACCTGGCCACCGACGGGACCGGCCAGGTCCCCGCCGGACAGGGCCGGGTGCCGGTGGGCGACGTGCTCGCGGCGGCGCCGAACGCGCTGCGCGTGGTCGAGTTCGACGCCTACGACGGCGACGTGTTCGACGCCGTCGCCGCCAGCCGCGCCTACCTAGCGGACGCCGACCGGTGAGCGCGCGGGTGGGCGTCGGCGTCATCGGCGCGGGCGTCATCAGCGACGCGTACCTGGAGAACCTCACGTCCTTCCCGGACGTGCGGGTGCTGGCCGTTGCCGACCTCGACGTCGGGCGCGCGGCGGAACGGGCCGAGCTCCACGGCGTGCCCCGCTCGGGCGGGGTGGCCGCGGTGCTCGACGACCCGGAGGTCGAGATCGTGGTCAACCTGACCATCCCGGCCGCGCACGTGGAGGTCGGGCTCGCCGCGCTGGACGCGGGCAAGCACGTGTGGACCGAGAAACCCCTTGCCCTGGACCGGGAATCGGCGCGCAAGCTGCTGGATCGCGCCAGGGAGAAGGGGTTGCGGGTCGCGAGCGCGCCGGACACCGTGCTCGGCGCGGGTCTCCAGACCGCGCGGCGGGCCGTCGACGCGGGCCGGATCGGTGAGCCCCGCACGGCGTTGGCGATCTTCCAGACGCCGGGACCGGAGTCGTGGCACCCGGCGCCGGAGTTCCTGTTCCAGGCGGGCGGCGGGCCGCTGCTGGACATGGGCCCGTACTACCTGACCACGCTGGTACAGGTGTTCGGGGCGATCCGGCGGGTCACCGCCACCGCGAGCCGGGCGCGCGACACCAGGGTCATCGCCTCCGGTCCGCGCGCGGGCGTCGAGTTCGCGGTGACGGTGCCGACGTCGGTCATGGCACTGGTCGAGTTCGAGCGCGGCGGGTCGGCGCAGGTGGTGTTGAGCTTCGACGCGGCGGTGAAGCGCACCGGTCTCGTCGAGGTGACGGGCACGCTCGGCACCCTCGTGCTGCCGGACCCGAACAGGTTCGACGGTGCCACCACGCTGCACGTGCCGGGGGTCGAGGAACCGGAAACCCTGGCGGCGGAAGGACATCCCGCCACCAGGGGCACCGGGGTGCTGGAGCTGGCGCGCGCGATCCGTTCCGGGGCGACGGAACGGGCGTCGGGCGCGCTGGCCCAGCACGTGCTCGACGCGATGCTGTCGATCGACGAGTCCGCGGCGCTCGGCCGGTCGGTGGACGTGACGAGCACCGTCGAGGTGCCGCCCGCGCTGCCGGTCGACTGGGACCCGCGCACCGCGACCCTCGGGTAGGGCGATCGGCGTACCGGCCGCACACGGGCCGGTACGCCGTACCGCTTCGACAACGCGCCGCGGGCCTGCCACCGGTCCACGGCCTTGACCACCTCCACCGACAGGCTCAACACGACGTGCCTGCCCTCGGCAGCCGATAGCGTCGCCGCCGAGTGCTGGGCGGCCACCGGGTGCTGGGCGGCCACCAGGTGCTGGGCGGCCACCAGGTGCCGGGCGGCCACCAGGTGCCGGGCGGCCACCAGGTGCTGGGCAATCACCGGCGCGAGGTGCGCCGGTGGGAGTGCGAGACCTGCTTGCCCAACCCCGGCTCACGACCCGTGACCCGCCCCCGGCTCGCGGCCCGCGACCCGCCCGCGTCAGCGGCACGCCCTCAGTACCGCCGGGACCACGCGCTCCACAGGTCGGCGTACCGGCCGCCCAGCGCGACCAGGTCGTCGTGCGTGCCGAGTTCCACCACGAGCCCGTCCGCCACGACCGCGATCCGGTCGCACGCCCGCGCCTGGGTGAGCCGGTGCGCCACCACCACCGCGGTCCGGCCCGCGACCAGCGCGGCGGCGGCCTGCTCCAGGTCGCGGGCGCCGGAGCTGCCCGCTTCGGCGGTGGCCTCGTCCAGCACGACCACGGGCGGGTCGCGCAGCAGCAGGCGGGCCAGGGCGAGCTGCTGGACCTGGGCCGCGGTCAGCGGGTGCTCCCCCGCCCCGACCGCGGTGTCCAGCCCGTCCGGCAGCGCGGCCACCCACGCGCCCGCGCCGACCGCGCGCAACGCCGCGTGGACCTCGGCGTCGGTGCTGCCCGGCGCGGCGAACAGGACGTCGTCGCGCAGCGAGCCCGCGAACACGTGCGTCTCCTGGGACACCATGCCGATCCAGTCGCGCACCTGCCCCGCGTCCAGGTCGCCGACGTCCACGCTCCCGCGGGCGTCCACCAGCAGCGTGCTCCCGGCCGACGGCGGGAACACCCCGGCGAGGATCCCCGCGAGGGTCGTCTTGCCCGCGCCGCTCGCGCCGACCACGGCCAGCGACGTCCCGGCGGGCACCTCGACGTCGATCCCGCGCACGACCTCGTGCCCCTCGTCGTAGAAGTGCCGGAGGCCGCGCCCCACGATGCCGACCGGCCCGTCGTGCGGCCGGTCCGGCTTCGGCTCGGGCGGTGGGACGAGGGTGACGCCGACGATCCGGGCGAGCGCCGCGCCCGCGCGCTGCACGTCGTCGAACGACAGCAGCACCGTGCCGAGCGGGTCGAACAGGCGGTGGAACAGCAGCGCGGCGGCGGTGACCTCGCCGACCGTGACCGCGCCCGCGTCGACCAGCCAGTACCCGGCGAGCAGGATCGCCGACAGGCCGAGGGCCTCGGCCGCGTTCATGGACTTCATGAACAGGATGAACAGGCGCAGGGCCCGCGTCGCGGCGGCCAGCGTCCGCTCCGAGGCCGCGGCCACCCGCCGGGTCTGCGGCTCGGCCATGTCGTAGGCGTGCACGGTGGACAGGCCGTGCAGCGACTCCAGCACCACCTGCCCGCGATCCGCAGCCGACCGCCGTTCCGCCGCGTAGAGCGGACCGGCCTTGGGCAGGTAGGCGCGCAGGCTGACCCAGTACACCGGGAAGACGACGGTGAACGCGAGCGCCAGCCGCCAGTCCACGGACGCGAACCCGGCCGCCGACACCACGATCGTCGTGGCGGCGCTGAACACCGTGGCGGCCAGCGGGACCGCCGCGACGAAGTTCTCCACGTCCTCGGTGACGCGCGAGGCGATGTCGCCGCTGCCCACGCGTTCCAGCACCCGCGACTCGACGCCCAGCGCCCGCGCCAGCACCTCCTCGCGGAGGTCGGCCGCGACCCGCGCGCCCAGCCGTTCGGTCGTGCGCTGGGCCAGCGCGGCGAACACGGCCCCGAACACGACGCTCGCGGCCGTGAAGGCCAGCAGTGGCACCAGGTCCTGCCGGGCGCCCGCGCGCACGGCGTCCACCAGCCTGCCGAGGAACAGCGGCACCGCGACGACGCCGACACCCGCGAGCAGGGTCAGCAGCACGGCGGAAGCGCACTCGGCCGGGTGCTTCCGCAGCGCCCGCCCCAGTCCCGCGAGGCTCTGCCTGCTCGTGGCGATCGGCAGGACGGGAGCCCCGTGGTCCGTCCACACGGGACGGTCGGTCAGCGTCGCGCTCATCGGAGCACCGCCTCGGCGTACGCGGGGACCTCGGCCAGCCGGACGTGGGTCGCGACGACGGGTGGGCCGTCGCCGTCGAGGAACACGACGCGGTCGCACCGGGACAGCAGCGGCGGTGAGGTGGTCACGATCACCGTCCCCCGATCGCCTTCGCCGCGCAGGGCCCGCAGCCCTTCCGCGACCGAGTCCTCGGTGACGGCGTCCACGGCGGTGAGCGGGTCGCGGAGCACCAGCACCGGCGGTTCCGCCGCCAGCGCCCTCGCGAGCGCGACCCGTTGCCGCTGCCCGCCGGACAGGTTCGCACCACCTTCCAGCAGCACTCCTCCCTGCCTGGACAAGGACTCCCGCACCTCCTCGGCACCGGCCGCGACCAGGGCGCGTTCGACGCCCGCGGTGCCCCGACCGGTGTCCAGCGCCGCGGTGAGCGTGCCGCCGAGCAGGTACGCGGCGTGCGGTTCGACCAGCACGTGCCCGCGCGCGTCGACGTCGCCGACCATCACGCTCCCCGACGACCGGGGCGCCCGACCGGCCAGCAGCGCGACGACCGCGTCGGCCGTGGCGGGATCGGTCGTGGCGATGCCGAGCACCTCACCCGGCGCGAGGGTGAAGTCGAGCCCGGTCTCCTCGTCCCGCACGGACAGCGGGCCGGGACGGCCGGACAGCGGGCCCCCGTGGCGGGCCGTGGACGTCAGCAGGGCGGCGACGCGGGCCGCCCCGGCGCGGGAGCCCGCGACCTGTTCCACGCTGGAAGCGATGCGCCGCACCGGCTCCGCGACGAACGAGGCCATCAGCACGACGGCCACGAACTCGCCGACGGAGACGCGGCCGGACAGCGCCATCGTGCCGGCGGCGGCCGCCGTGCCGACGAGCACGGCGCCGGTCGCGAGCTGGCCCACCACCGTCACGACGGCGGTGGCGGACGCCGTGTCCAGCACGGTGTCCAGCGACCGCCCGCTGGCGCGGCGGTAGCGCCGGACCGCCTCGGGGACGCCGCCGAAGCTGCGCAGCGGGCGCAGGGCGTGGACGAGTTCGGCCGCCAGCGCGGCGGCCAGGCCACCGGCCTGCTGGCGGGCGCGGACCTTGCGCTCGACCCACGGGCCGAGGCGGTCGATGCCCAGCACCAGCAGGGGCAGCACCACGACGATGCCCAGGCCCAGCCACAGGTCGACGCGCAGCAGCACGACGACCGCGACGGCCAGGCCCGCGACCCCGGACGCCAGGTAGGCCAGCACGCGCACGATGTCGGCGGTCGCCTTCGTATCGGAGGTCAGGATGCTCATCAGCTCGCCCGGCCGCCGGTCGCGACCGACGGCCGGGTCGGACAGGACGTGGCCGATCGCGCGGACCCGCAGTTCGTGGGCCTCGCGCAAGGAGGTGGAGCTCAGCACCCACGACGCGACGCCGCCGCCGGTCGCGAGCACGGTGAACAGGAGCAGGACGGCGGCGACCGCGATCAGGATCGCGATCGGCGGAGCGCCGTCGATCGCGTGGTCGACCGCGAGGCCGATGGCCAGCGGCACCAGCGCCTCGCAGGTCTGGTGGACGACGGAGGCCGAGCACCCGGCCAGTGCCGGGCGGGCCCGCCGACGCAGGACGTCGACGATCAGGGCGTTCTCTGGACGCAAGGGGTACACCTCGGGAGGCAGTGAGTGGACGTGCCGCACCGCGAGGTGGGTGGCGTGGGCGCCAACGGGCGGCAGACTTACGGGTCACGGTGACTCGTTTATCACGCTAACACATGCGGGACACGCTGTCTCGGTACAGTTCGCCCGATGGCCACCGAAGCGACCACCCGGATGGGCCGCCCGCGCAGCGAGCGCGCACGGCGGGCGGTCCTGCACG
Organism: Umezawaea endophytica; assembly: GCF_025061645.1. Taxonomy (GTDB): domain Bacteria; phylum Actinomycetota; class Actinomycetes; order Mycobacteriales; family Pseudonocardiaceae; genus Umezawaea; species Umezawaea endophytica. The sequence continues at coordinate 205,801 of NZ_JANYMP010000007.1, forward strand.
CCGTCGACGACCTGCTGGTGGACGTCGGCTACGCCGCGATGACGATGAAGGGCATCGCCGAACGCGCGGGCGTCGGCCGCCAGACGCTCTACCGGTGGTGGACGACGAAGGCCGAGATCCTGCTCGAAGCGGTCCTCGAAGACGTCGAGGAGGAGCTGACCACTCCCGCCCACCCGGACGCCGCCGAGGACCTGCTCACCTACGCGCGGGCGCTGAGCGGGTTCCTGACCGCCTCACCGGCCGGGCTCGCCTACCGGGCGCTGGTCGGCGAGGCGCAGCACGACCCGGAGGTCCGCACCCTCGTGCACGCCGCGGACCTGCTGGGCGCCAGCGCGCGGACCGTCCTGGACCGCGTCCGCCCGGACGCGCCCGGCATGCCGTCGCCGGACCTGTCCGCCGCGCAGTTCATCGGCCCCGTGGTCTACCGGGTGCTCACCGCGCGGGCGGCGTTCTCCGACGACGAGCTGCGGTGCCACGTGCGGACCCTGCTGGCCTCCTGGGCGGTCTAGCGGTAGGCGGGCCAGGGCCCCAGCTCGGGCAGCGGCCCGGACGGCCACTCGTCGGGCACCCGCCCCGCGAGCCACGCGGCCAGGTCGTGCGCCGCCCCGGTGATCTCCGCGCCCGACCCCCAGGCCCGGTCCACGTCCGTCGCGCGCACGCCGAACCCGTCGGGCAGCCGGGTGTGCAGGAAGTCCACGGCGTGCAGGGAGAAGTCGAGGGTCCACGCCTTCGGCCGGACCCCCACGTCGAGGTCGACCAGGTGGATCCACACCTCGCGCCACCGGATCTCGACGGCGGAGTCGAAGCCCGTCCAGTCCTCGACGCCCGCCCACGCCCGGTCCAGCCGCTCGGCGTGCTCGGCGACGGCGGCGCGGTGCTCGGCCGCGCTCCGGGTCGCGGTGGCCTTGATGACCGCGTCCCGCTCCCCCGGCTCCCACATCACGACGACCTCGCCGCGCAGCGCGTGCTCGACCACCCGCGCCCTGGCCCGCGCCGCGTCCGCGAGGTGGGCGAGGACGTGGCCGCGCGTCCAGCCGGGCAACAGGGACGGTCCGGTGACGGCCGTGTCGGTGAGGTCCGCGAGCACGGTGTTCAGGGTGCGGTGCGCCGTGGCGACGGCGGCGAGCGGCGGTTTGGCGGTCACACCATCGAAGCCTAAGCGGAACGGGGAACGTCCACGTGGACGTTCCCCGTTCCGGGTCGAGCGGAGGGATCAGCCCGCGACGTGCCGCAGCGCCTTGCGCAGCAGTGCCGTGCGCTGCGGGGCGGGCACGGACTCCAGGCCGAAGCCGAGCACGATCGACCGCTCGCGCGAGACCGCCGCGCCGAGCTTCAACACCGCGCCGGACTGCTTCCACAGGGCGGACGGCGAGGAGCTGGGCGCCGCGGTGGACGTCCACGCGCCCAGCGAGGACTCGAAGTCCGACCTGTCCACGGCGGACCCGCCGACGACGAGTTCCGCGTTGTCCACGAACACACCGCGACCACCCACGATCGAGTCGCTGAGGAAGGTCACCGCCAACTCGACCCGGCTGCCCGCGAACGCCGACAGGTCGACGGCGATCTGCTGCCAGCCGTCGCTGTTCCCGGTCAGGCGGTTCCACGACCCGCTGGTGCCCGTCGGGGCGCACGTCCCGCCCGACGGGGTCAGGTAGTGCGCCAGGAACGGGTGCAGCCCGACCATGCCGACGCAGTCCTCCGGCAGGCCCGTGCCCGTGGTGCCCCCGGTGTCCGGGAGCGTGGTCCAGTCGTCGGACCCGACCCGGTGGGCCTCGACGAGCACGAAGTCGAAGCCCGGTTCGACGTCGTGGGAGAGCGCGAACCGCACCTGCGGCGACTGCCCGGCGGCGACACCGGTCAGGTCGGCCGTCCGGGCCAGCCGCGTGTACGCGCTGTCGGCGTGCGCGGCGGCGGCGAACCCGTCGCCCTCGAACGGTTCGAACGGCCCGCGCGTCCCGTCGTACGCTCCGGCGAGCGAGCTGGCGAACTGCGGGAACTTCGCCACGGGCAACGAATCCGAGGTGGCCGAGAAGCCGCCGACCCGCGCGGGCGGGGTGGGGAACGACGCCGTGGCGCCCGCCAGCGCGCCGGAGCCGGTGAAGCCGGTCGGCGGGCCCAGCCTGGTCGACGACCCGACGCCCAGCCAGTACTGGCCGAAGTCGTCCACGTTGACCAGCGTGGCGTTCAGCGGCTCGTTGATCCCGGCCGCCGCACCCGCCTCGATCAGCCTGCCGCCCTCGTTGAGGTGGTCGCGGACCTCCAGCGTCGTCGTGGCGCCCGCGGTGTGCCCGCCGACCGCCCACACGACCGCCTTGAAGTGGCCGAGCACGCCCAGCGCGTCCGGAGCGCCCTGGGTCGCCACGTTCCACACGGCGGCGTTCGGGTGCCCGGCCGCGGCCAGCGCGGCCACGTAGGCCGCGGAGTTGTCCGTGCCGCCGCCCTCGTCGGCGACGACCAGCACCTCCCCGTCCGCGCGGTCGGCGACGGTGTAGGTAAGCCTGTCGCTGCTGACGAGCGTGCCGCCCGCGACGCCGGTGTACCAGTACTCGACCACGTCACCGGGCTTCGCGCCCTTCACCCGACCGCGGTACTCGTCGTAGTACAGGTTGTTCGCGCCGCCGTAGACCTTGCCGCCCTTCCACGGGCTGAGGGCGGCCGTGTGCTCGGCACCCCCGCCGACGCGGTAGTGCAGCCGCTTCGCGGCGAGGCTCTTGCGCGCGGTGACCGACACGGTCTGCGCGCCCCTCTCGCCGTAGGAGGTGGAGAACGCGTTCGGCGTGAACGCCGGGGCGGGCGTGCCCACCGACGAGACCGGTTCCGCCGGGTGCGGCGCCGACCGCGCCACCGACAGCGCGAACGGCAGGTTCTTCTCGAACTCCGCGCGGATGAGCTTCTCGCTGTCCGGGAACTGGAACGAGCTGGCGCAGTCCCGCGGCTCCCACTCGTCGTTCGGGTCCGACGCCGACGCGGCCTGGCAGCTCGCCATCTCGTCGGCGACCATCAGCACCTTGTTCACGTTGTGCGCGTGGGCCATCGAGTCGCCGTTGGACGTGGAGATGTCCGAGGTGAGCTGCGGCCGCACGCCGGGGATGGCCGGGTTGTCCGGCGTGCCCGCGAGTGCCTTGAACAGCACGTCGTCGGGCGTCGGCGTGGCCGTCTGCCAGCTCACGCCGTAGAGCAGCACCTGGGCGGCGGAGTGGTAGTTGACCGCGATCTCGGGCTTGACCCGCCGCTCGAACGCGGAGAGCGCCTTCGTCTCCGGCTCCGAGTCCGGGACGGGACCGCGGTAGATCTCGGACGCCGGGTCGGGCGAGGAGCCCTCGTCGTCCCAGCCCCAGCGGTACCCGAAGTTGCGGTTGAGGTCGACGCCGTCCCCCGCGCCGAACACGCCGTCCCCGTTGTTGTCGCGCAGGTTCTTGCGCCAGTTCCGGGCGCCGGGGGCGCCGGAGAACGAGTAGTCGTACCCGTCGGGGTTGGCGACCGGCAGGAACCACAGCTCCGTCGTGTCCACCAGCGAGGTGATCGCCGCGTCGTGGCCGTAGCCGTCGACGAAGTGGTGCAGCAGCCTGCGGGTCATCTCCGGGGTGATCCACTCGCGGGCGTGCTGCGCGCCGAGGTAGAGCGCGCCGGGACGGGCGCCGTCCGGCGTGGTCGAGGCGTCCTTGGTCACCTTCACGACCAGGATGTCCTTGCCCTCGACCGTCTTGCCGATGGACTCCACCTTGGCGAGGTCCCGGTGGTCGCGGGCGAGGTCCCGCAACTCCTGGGCGATGCCGTTGGCGCCGCTGTAGGGCCGGAACACGCCGTCCCCGGCGGCGGTGGCCGCCACCCGGCGCTCCACGATCGTGATCCCCTCCGCGCGAACGCGGTCCGCCTGGCCGTCGGTCAACTGCACCTCGACGGTCCCGGTGGCGCCGCTCGCGGGCAGCGCCTCCAGTTCGTGCGCGTCGACGCCGACGCCGATCACGCCGGGACCTGACCGGAGGTCACCGTCGCGTCCCACGTCTTCACCACGTCGCCCTGGGGTGCGGCCACGGCAGCCGTCACCGGCAGCACACCCCCACCGACCACGCAGGCGGCGACCAACGCCGTCAGTCCACGTCTCATCGGAAACCCTTCCCCCGCACCGCACACCCGCGGTGGACAACGGCACCGGAGGCCCCCGTGCCTCGGCCGATCATAGGAAAGCCGAAGCGGCGCAAGGGGTTCCATTCCGCCCGATGGCGAATAGCAGCCGTCTCAACGAGGACGGGCGCGGTCCTCCGCCCTCACACCCCGACCTGGAGGGCGACGGTGAGCAGCACGACGGAGTCCTCGACGGCCTCCAGGCGGTGCCTGCGGTCCGGGACGGCGAGCAGGTCGCCGGGGGTCCCGTCCCACGAGTCGGTGCCCGCGACGAGCCGCACGTGGCCCTCCAGCACCTGGAGGGTGGCTTCGCCGCCGCTCTCGTGGTCGTGCAGGAGCTGACCGGCGAGCAGCGCGATCACGGTCTGCCGCAGCGCGTGCTCGTGCCCGCCGTTGACGGTGTGCGCGCTGCGCCCGCTCGACGCGTCGCGCGCCAGGTCCAGGTGCTGGTGGGCCAGTTCGGTCAACGAGGTCTTCGACATCCGGGTCTCCTCACTCGGGACGCCGCTCGCCGGCGCCCGTGCCGTATGACCGGACCACCGCCCTGTCCGTGACAGCCGAGCGGCGGGCCCGCCCGAACAGCTTGGCCCGGAACGGCGCCGCGCGCCCGGTCGCCCGGACCGGGTCAGGGCTTCGGGCCGACCTCGGTGTCCAGGCCCGGTTCGTCGGGTGCGGATTCCTCCGGCTCGCTCGCGTGCACGTCGGCCGGGTCCACGTGCTCGTCGGCCTCGCTGAGCAGCGACCGGATGCCCGAGTTCAGCACCGCCAGCAGCGGGACGGACAGCAGCGCGCCCGCGATGCCGCCGACGAGCAGGCCGCCCGTGATGGCCAGCACCACCGCCAGCGGGTGCAGCTTCACCGCGCGGCCGAGCAGGAGCGGTTGCAGCACGTGGCTCTCGAGCTGCATCACGGCGATCACGATGCCCGCCACCACGAGGCCCGCGACCACGCCGTTGGCGACCAGCGCGATCAGGATCGCGACGCTGCCCGCGACGACCGCGCCGATGATGGGGATGAACGCGCCGAGGAACACCAGCGCCGCCAAGGGGATCGCCAGCGGGACGCCGAGCACCGCGAGCCCGATGCCGATGCCCACCGCGTCCACCACCGCGACCGCCGACGTGGCGCGCACGTAGCTCACCAGCGCCGCCAGCCCGCGCCTGCCCGCGACGTCGACCCTGGTGCGCACGCGGTCCGGGGCGGCGCGGATGAGGAACTGCCAGATCCGCGGGCCGTCGTAGAGGAAGAAGATCAGGGTGAACAGCACCAGCAGCGTCTGGGTCAGGACCTCCCCGACCGTGGCGGCCGTGGTGAGGGCGCCCGTGGTGATGTCGGACTGGTTCTCCGTCAGGGTCGCCATGAACCGGGCGGACGCCTCGCGGATCTGGTTGTCGCTCAGGTGCAGCGGTCCGTCGGTCAGCCACTTCGTGGCGGTGTCGACGCTCTGCGACAACTGCGAGACCAGTCCGGGGATGCCGTTGACGAAGGTGACGACGACGAACGTCAGCACCCCGCCCAGGATCACCAGTCCCCCGACCAGGACCAGCGCGGTGGCCAGTCCCCTCGGGACGCCGAGCCCGGCGAACTGGTCGACCCCCGGAGCCAGCAGGGCCGCCAGCAGCAGCGCGATGGCGACCGGCACCACGAGCCCGGCGAGGTACCCGGTCACCGTGCCGACCACGTAGAGCGCGGCCACCACGACCAGGAACCGCCACCCGATGGCGGCGGCCACCCGAAGGATTCGCGGCACGACGTCCCGGACGTCGTCCGCCGGGGGTTTCCCGCTACCGCTCATTGACCCGTCACCGCTCTGCCGAGGTTCGCGAACAACAGTCCGGACATGACGAACCCCGGCGACAGGGGGGAGGGTCGCCGGGGTCCGTGCTGCACACCTATTGGGTGGTTTAGGCGTGCGCGCGCCTGCCGGTCACCAAGCGGTAGATGCCGAGCAGGACGAGGGAGCCGAGGATGGCCAGGAGCCAGGTGCTCAGGTCGAAGAAGCTGTTGATGTCGCTGTTGAACAGCGCCCGACCGATGAAGCCACCGAGGATCGCGCCCACGATGCCGATCAGCATCGTGACGATGATGCCGCCGGGGTCCTTGCCGGGCATGATCGCTTTCGCGATGGCACCGGCGATGAGGCCCAGGACGATCCAACCCAACACACCCACGACAGTTCTCCTTGGTTCCGGCGGCGCCACCTGATCCGGCGCCGCTCACGTCTCGCTTGGTGGAGGAATGCCCGGCGGCCACGCGCTCCAAACACCCCGGAACGGGTGCTTTTTCGGGGCTGGTGAACGGATGGGCCGTTCGGCCGCAGGCCGTGGTCCACCTGCCCGGCCCCCGCTGGCGGGCGTCGTCGCGCAGGCGCAGAGTGGACCCATGGGTACCGAACGGACACCGGTAAGGTCGCTCCTCCTCTCGCTCGGTCTCGCCGCGCTCTCCGTCGGCACGTGGTGGGTGTTCCTCGGGACGGACGACACCCGTGACGTCGACCCGGTCACCGGCTCCACCACCGGCCCCTACGAGGCGCCGCAGGTCATCGCGTGCGGTCTCGTCCTCGTCGGACTGGTCGCGGTGGGCACGGTCGTCGTCCCGCCCTGGGCGGCCGTCGCCGCGGTCGCCCTGCCCTTCACCGCCGCCTGGGCCGTCCACGCGGCGGGCCAGGACGACTCCGGCCTGTGGGTCGTCGGCGGCGCGCTGGTGTTGCTGGGCACGGTCGGCGGCGGCGCGCTGGTCGCGGCCGTGACCCGCGCCCTGCGGGGGCGCGCCCGAGCCGCTCGGTAGGCTGACCGCATGACGTTCACCCTGCCCGGCCTGGGCGAACTGACGCCGGTCGACCACGCGCCGGACGGCGTGACCTGCTGGACGACGACGAGCGGCGGCGCCGCGGTGGCCGTGCTGGTCGAGGAGCCGTCCACGGTGGCCGACCTGGACCCGGCGTTCATCACCGACGTCCTGGCGGACCGCGACCGCCTGCTGGCCACCGCCCGAGCCGCGGTGGCGGACGCGCTGGGTGCCTCCGTGGCCGAGACGGCGGACGACCCGGAGTTCACCTTCCACACCGGGCGGGACTGGGTGGTCCGGTTCGCGGAGTGCGCCGAACCGCGCCTCTCCGAACTGGGCGTGATGGTGGTCTTCGAGGGCCACGAGGTGACCGACGTCGACGACCTGGCGGACGCGGACTAGGTCCGCAGGACACGCCCTAGTCCTCCGACTTGACCTCCCGCATCGTCAGGTGCGAGTCGACGCGGGCCATCGGCGGCAGGCTCATCACCTTCTCCACCAGGAACTTCTCGTACGCCTGCGCGTCCTCCACCCGCACGCGCATGAGGTAGTCGGGGCGGCCGAAGAGCCTTCGGCACTCGACGACCTCGTCGTAGGAGCGCAGCAGGGCTTCCAGCTCGTCGACGGTCTCACGGTCGTTCACCCGGATCTCGGCGGTCACGATCACCTCGAACCCCCTGCCCGTCGCGGCGAGGTCCACCCGCGCGCGGTAGCCGGTGATGATCCCGGCGTCCTCCAGCCGCTTCACCCGCCGCAGGCACGGCGGCGGCGTCAGCCCGACCCGCTTGGCCAGTTCCACGTTGGTCAGCCTGCCGTCCTGACGCAGGTGGAACAATATTTCACGATCAACCGAATCCAGTGGCACTTTGTTGCTCACGAGACCATTCTACGACCCGAAGACGACACCACATTACGTCGGTTTCGAAATATGGTTTCCCCATGCACCACCTCCGCCTGGCGGTCCACGACACCCGGTCCGTGAGCTTCGCCTACCTCGCACTCGGCGCCACGCTCGGCGTGCTGGTCGTCCACTCCGGACTGGAGTGGTGGTGGGCCACGGTGTTCACCGCACTCGTCTACGCGGGCTCGCTGGAGTTCCTGCTGGTCGGCCTGGTGGTCGCCGCCGTCCCGCTGGCGACCGTCGCGCTGACCGCGTTCCTGGTCAACCTGCGGCACGTCTTCTACGCCGTGTCGTTCCCGCTGCACCGGATCCGCGGCGCGGCGGGCAAGGCGCTCGGCACGTTCGGCCTGACCGACGAGGCGTTCGCACTCGTCACGGCCAAGCCCCCGAACGAGTGGACGGGCCCGCGGATCCTGTGGTTGCAGGGTTTCTGCCAGCTCTACTGGGTGAGCGGGGCCACCGCGGGAGCGCTGCTCGGGTCGCTCGTGCCCTCCTCGATCGCCGGGCTGGAGTTCACGCTGACCGCGCTGTTCGTCGTGCTGGCCCTGGACGCCCACCGCACCCGCCGGGACGTGCCGACCGCCGTCATCGCCGCCCTGAGCGCCGTGGTGGCGCTCCTGCTCTTCCACGAGCGGATGCTGCTCGTGGCCATGGCCCTGTTCACCGCGGGTCTGCTCGCGCGGCGCGCGGTCTCGTCCAGGAGGACCGTCGATGCCTGACCACGGGTACGTGTGGGCCGCGGTCGGCCTGAGCTTCGCGATCACCTGGCTGCTGCGCGCCCTGCCGTTCGCGGTGCTGGCGCCGCTGCGGGACTCCGCGGTCGTCGCCCACCTCGGCCCGCGGCTGCCGGTGGGCGCGATGCTCGTGCTCGCCGTCTACACCGTGCGCGACGTGGAGCCGTCCTCGGCGCTCGCGGTCGGCGCCGGGCTGGCCGCCACCGTCGGCCTGCACCTGTGGCGGCGCAACGCGATGCTCAGCGTCCTCGGCGGCACGGCGGTCCACGTCGCCCTGCTGAGCGCGCTGGGCTGACCGGAGGGCTACCGTCGGGGTATGACCAGGACGTTGACCGCCAAGGGCGCGGCGACCAGGGCGCGCATCGTCGAGGGCGCGGCGGAGCTGTTCCGCGCGGGCAACATCGTGACGACGACGCTGGACGACGTGATGCTCCGCACCGGCACGAGCAAGAGCCAGCTCTTCCACTACTTCCCCGAGGGCAAGGAGCAACTGCTGCTCGCCGTCGGGGAACTGGAGGCCGACCGCGCCATGGAGGACAACGGGGAGTGCCTCGCGCACCTCACGTCGTGGAAAGCCTGGGACGAGTGGCGCGCGACCGTGGTGGACCGCTACCGCGACCAGGAGAACGGGTGCGCCCTCAGCGCCCTGTACCTCCAGGTCGGGCACGGCTCCCCGGCGGCGCGGGCGATCCTGCGGACGCTGCTGAGCCGGTGGGGTGACCAGTTGGCGGCGGGCATGCGGTCCATGCAGGCCGCGGGCGAGCTGTCGCCGTCGTTCGACGTGGACCGGGCCGCCACCGCGCTCCTGTCGGCGATGCAGGGCGGGGTGACGATCCTGATGGCGACCGGCGACAGCTCCCACCTGGAGGCGGCACTGGACGAGGGTATCGAACGGATGCGCGCCGCCTGAGCGGTCACGCCGCCGAGTACCAGTTCCCGTCGAACCGCAGGGTGATCCCGGTCAGGAAGTCCGCCACCGGGCTCGCCAGGTACGCCACGGCCGAGGCGATCTCCTCCGGCCGCGCGATCCGGCCGATGTCGTTGGGCGCCACCGCCCGGACGACCTCGGGCTCCATCTCCTCCCACGTGCCGCTCAGCCCGTTCGCGTGCCCGACCGCGGTGAGCCGCGCCTTCGACGCGGGGGTGAGGATCCCGCCGGGTGCGACGACGTTCGACGTGACCCCGGATTCGCGCAGTTCACGGGCGAGCGACAGGGACAGGTTGTCGCGCGCCGCGTTGGTGGCGTTGTAGTGCGGCTGGACGGCCAGGGGCATCACCGCCATGACGCTGCTGATCTGGACGACCCTCCCCCACCGCCGTTCGCGCATCGACGGCACCAGCCGCTGGATCATCCGCACGCCGGAGATCACGTTCGTGTTGTACAGGTCCGCCCAGTCGGCGGACGTGGTGTCCGTCCAGCCCTTCGACATGTCGAAGACGCCGACGTTGTTGACCAGGACGTCGACCGCCCCGGCCGCTAGGGCGACCTCGTCGGCCCCCGCGTCGGTGCCCAGGTCGCCGATCGCGACGAACGCGGTCCCGCCGTCGGCCTCGATCTCCTTGGCCACGGCCTCGGCCCGCGCCGCGTCGCGGCCGTGCACCACCACTTCGGCGCCTTCCGCCGCCAAGGCCTTCGCGATGGCCGAGCCGAGACCCGAACTCGACCCCGTCACGAGCGCCCGCTTGCCCGTCATCCGCAGATCCACCGTGCGTCCCACCTTTCCTGAGGTTGTGGAACCCACCGTGCTCCGCGAAAAATGGACCGGCAAGTCCACTCCACTGTGGACGGGAACGCCGAACGCCGCGACGACTGAGGGATCGTCGCGGCGCCGGGCAGGGAGCGGCGGTCAGGAGTTGGGGCAGGTGTTGCGGTATTCCTGCACCAGGGTCCCGCTGGACGGGCCGGGGCAGAGGAACTGCTCGTAGCGGGTGTCGTTGTCGATGAACCGCTTGAGCCACGAGATGCTGTACTTCGCGACCGTGACGTTGGCACTCGTCGGCGCGCTGTGGCTCGCGTTGTTCAGCTCCAGGTACGCCTTGTCCGGGGCGGCGGTCAGGCTGGTGTAGAACGGTTCCGAGTGCTGGGCGACCGGGGCGGTGGTGTCGTTCTCCGCTCCGATGATCAGCGTCGGGACCCGGTCCGTGGTCCAGCTCTTGGTCGTGTGCCACGGGGTCAGCGGGATCGCCGCCTGGAGGGCCGGTCGGGTGCGGGACGCGGCCAGGGAACCGCCTCCGCCCATCGAGTGGCCCATGACGCCCAGCCGGGTGGCGTCGACGCGGGAGCGGACCGCGCTGGTGCCGGTGAGGTAGTCCAGCGCGGCCAGCAACTGGGTGCCGCGGCTGTCGGGCTGGTCCAGCGTCGAACTGGTGTCGATGGTGAACACGACGAAGCCCTGGGACGCCAGGCGGGGCCCGAGCCAGCTCACGCTCGACTGGGAGGCGGTGAAGCCGGGCGAGATGGCGATGCCGCCGAACGTGCCGTCGGCGGTGCTCGTCGGGTAGTAGATCGTGCCGCCGCCGAAACCGGAGACGGAGGACCGGGACACGGTGGCCGTCGCGGTGGCGTACGGGCCGCGCGCGGCCTCGACGCTGGCGGTGGTGGGGGCCGGTCCGCGTTCGTAGGGGTTGGCGGCGGCTGAGGCGGGTACTGCCGTGACGCCGGCCAGCAGGACGGCCAGCGCGGGGATCAGCTTGCGGAGTCGCACAGGGAAGCTCCTCGTTCACGCAGGGGATGAACACCGCTGACCATCCGCCGTCACCGCGCCCGCCCGCATCGGCGGATGTGCCGGTCCACCGCAACCCGGACCGCAACCCCGCCGCGCCGGGGCATCGGTAGGAACACCCGACTCGCGGCGGTTCCCCTGGCAGCCGCGATGTGGCAGAACTGGGACCATGCTGCTTGGACGTGACCGGCAGCGCGTCGCCGTGGACGCGGTGCTCGATCGCGCCCGTTCGGGGCGCGGTGGGGCGCTGGTGCTGCGGGGCGAGGCGGGCTCCGGCAAGACGTCCCTGCTGCGGGCCGCCCGCCAGGCCGCCGCCGACTTCGGCGGGGACGGCCACCGGCGGGTGCTGCTGTGCGTGGACGACGCGCACCTGCTGGACGCCTCCCACCTGCTCGACCTGCTGGCCGACGTCGAGGACGAGCCGGTGGCCGTGCTGATCGCGACCGAGAGCGCGACGCACGGGTTGCCGTGCGTGGAACTGGAGCCGCTGGACCGCGCCACGAGCATCCGCGTGCTGCGGGACCTGCGGCCCGGCCTGCCCTCCGACCTCGCCGACGACCTGGCGCACACCGCGTGCGGCAACCCGTTGGCGCTGGTGGAGCTGTCCCGGTCGCTGACCAGCGAGCAGCTCGGCGGGGCCTCGCCCGCGCCGACCGGTCTGCCCGCCGACAGCTCGCTGCGCCGCAGGCTGCGGGCGCGGCTGGACGCCCTCTCCCCCGCCGCGCACCGGGCGCTCGCGATGGTGCTGGTGGACGGGGACATCGACGTCGACACGCTCGTGCGGCTGCCCGACCTGGGGGTGGCGGCGGTCGAGGAGGCCGCCGCGCTGATGGACCCCCGACCGCTGGTCCGCGAGACCCTGCGCACGGAGCTGGCGCTGTCCTCCCGCTACGCCGCCCACGCCGTCCTCGCGGAGGTCCTGCCGTCGGGGCCGCGCCGCACGTGGCACGAGGCCGCGCTGGCGCCCGGCGCGCGGGACGCGCAGGCCGACGACCTCGCGCACGCCGCGAGCCTGGCCCGCGGCCGGGGCGACTACGCCGCCGCGGCTCGCGACCACGGCCGTGCCGCGGCCCTCACGACGGAGCCGGACGTGCGGGCGCGCCGCCTGGTGGCGTCGGCGGCGGACCACTGGAAGCGCGGTGTGCCCCACCGGGCTCGCGCCCTGCTGCGCGAGGCGACGCCGCTGTCCGACCACACCGAGCTGCGGGCGCTCGCCGACGTCGTCCGCGGTGGCCTCGACCTGGGCAACGGGCTGCCCGACACGGCCGCGCGCAGGCTCATGCGGGCGGCGGGCGAGCTGCTGGCCAGCCGTCGGGCGCTCGCCATCACCGCGCTCGGGTTCGCGGGCGAGGCCGCGGCCATCGCGGGCGACCACCACCTGCACGGGCAGGTGGCCGACTTCGCGGCCGTGCTGCGGACGGCGGACGAGCCACCGGGGACGGCGCTGACGCTGGACCACCTGATCGGCACCGCCGCGTCCTACGCGGGACGGCACGACGAGGCCCTGCCCGCGCTGCGGTCCGTGGTGGAGCTGGCCGACCACCACCACGCCCCCCAGTCGAAGGTGTGGGGCGGTCACGCGGCCTACATCCTCGGGGACTCGGCCAAGGCCCACGAGCTGGCGGGCCGGGGCGTGACCGCCGCGCGCGAGAGCGGGCTGACCACGCTCGTGCCGTGGGCGCTGACGTGCCGCGCGCTGTCCGCGCTGATGGTCGACCAGCACTCGGTCGCCTACACGTCGGCGTTCGAGGGCGTCCACGCCGCCACGGCCGCGGGCCAGCACAACGCGGTCGTCGACCACCTGGTCATCCTCGCGCTGCTCGCCGCGCTGCGCGGGGACGCCGACACCGCCGTGCACCGGATCGGCACCGCGGCCGAGCAGATCGACCAGCGCGGCCTCGGGCGGTGCGGCACGATCGGCGCCTGGGCGTTCCTGTGCGTCGACCTCACCCGCGACCGCCCGTCCGACGCGCTGCGCCGCATCCCCCCGATCACCGCGGGCGGCGTGCACGCGGGCATCAAGGCGATGGCCGCGCCGCACCTCGTGGAGGCCGCCGTGGCGTGCGGCCGTCCGTCCACGGCCGACCGGGCGCTGCGGCGCTACGACGACTGGGCGCGCAGCACCGGCAGCCCCGGCAGGCTGGCGCTGGCCCACCGCTGCCACGCGCTGGTCTCCACCGGCCAGGAGGCCGAGGAGCACTTCGACGAGGCGATCCACCTGCACCAGGTCAGCGGCACGACGATGGAGCTGGCCAAGACCGAGCTGTTCCACGCGACCCGGCTGCGCCGCAACCGCAAACCCAAGCGGGCACGGGAACTCCTGCGCGACGCCGTGCGCCACTTCGAGCACCACGAGGCCGACTACTGGACGGACCGCGCCCGCGCCGAACTGCGCCTGGCGGGCGAGCCCACCACCGAACCGAGGGCGGGCCGCGCCGCCGAGCTGACGCCCCAGCAGTCGCAGATCGCCCGGCTCGTGGCCGAGGGCGCCACCAACCGCGAGACGGCCGCCCGGCTGTTCCTCAGCCAGCGCACCGTGGAGCACCACCTCCGCAACATCTTCACCAAGCTCGGCATCCGCTCGCGCGTCGAGCTGACCAAGGTCCTCACCTGACGGTCGTGGACGCCGCTACTTGGCGAGCTTCGTCGCGCCCTCGACGGCCTGCTTCCAGGCCTCGTCGACCTCGACGCCGCTCTCGACCGCCTGGAGCGCGTCGGCGAACACCTTGTCCTGGATCTGCCCGGCGGCGGGCCCCTTGTGCTGCGCGGCGGGCACCTTGTTGGCCTGCTCCGCGAACAGCGCGCCGACCTTGGCGTTGCCGAAGTAGGGGTTGGTCTGGTTGAGCAGCGCGGGCGAGAGCAGGGCCTCGTTCTGGCTGGGGAAGGCGCCCTTCGCGGTGAAGGCCTTGATCTGCTGCTCGGGGGCGGTCAGCCACGCGGCCAGCTCGGCGGCTTCCTTCGGGTGCTTGCTCTGCTTGGGCACGGTCAGGAACGAGCCGCCCCAGTTGCCCGCGCCTCCGGGGAACGAGGCCGTGACGGCCCACTTGTCCTCGTTCTCCGGGCCGGACTGGGCCTCGATGACGCCGAGCATCCACGACGGGCAGGTCTTCGTGGCGAAGGCGGCGTTCTTGAACGCGGTGTTCCACTCGTTGCCGAACGCCACGAGCTTGGCGGACTGGCCGCCCCCGACCGCGGCGGTCACCTGGTCCCAGTCCTTCTTGATGGCCTCGTTGGACTCCACGACCAGGTTGTCGTCCCGGTCGTAGTAGCCGACCTTGTTCTGGTTGACCATCGCGTTGAACACCTGCGACGCGCTGTCGAACCACGCCCGGCCGGACTTGGCGACGAACCGGTCGCCCGTCGCGAAGTAGCTCTCCCAGGTGGCGAACAGCTCGCCGACGGCGTCGGGGTCGGACGGCAGCCCGGCGTCCTCGAACAGGTCGCGGCGGTAGCACATCGCCATCGGCCCGATGTCGGTCCCGTAGCCGATCAGCTCGCCGTCGCGGTTGCTGGCGGCGTCGGACTTCCACTGGAGCCAGCGCTCGGCCGTGACGTCGGAGGGACCGATCTTGGTGAGGTCGTTGAACTGGTCGGACTTCGCCATGACCTGGTTGATCCACCCCTCCTCGACGGCCTCGACGTCGGCGAGCCCCGACCCGGAGGCCAGCTTGGTGAACATGGTCTGGTGGTGGTCGTCGGCCTTGCCGGTCTTGCGGTGCGTGATCCGCACGTGCGGGTGGGTGTCCTGGTACTGCTTGAGCAGGTCCTCGTAGCCGAACTCGTTGAACGTCGCGATGGTCAGCTCGACGTCGGCGGTGACGGTCGAGCCCTCGTCGCTCCCGCAGGCCGCGGTGGTGGAGAGCAGGACGGCGCAAGCCAGCGCCGTCACCCGTCTGAGTGCGCGTTCGGACACGTGTCGACTCCTCAATCCCGGCGGAGGGGAAACCTGGGAGCGCTCCCAGGCTGGGAGTGTGCGCAGCGCCACACACACGTGTCAAGTCTTCGTGTCCACCCGGTGAACACCGGACTCCAATCCGCTGATCTGCGGAAATGATGAGCACCACTCACAGCGGACCCGGCTGTCACGTTCCGCGACACCACCTCGTCCCAGGGTCATGACCACCTCCTCACGCCGCGTCGTGCTGCTCCTCCTCGCGGTCGTCGCCGCGTCCGTCGGCTGCTGGGCGTACTTCGCCCCCGTGCACTGGTACGACACCTTCCCCGGCTTCGGCCACCGGTGGCTGCCGGTGCTCGGCCCGTACAGCGAGCACCTCGTCAAGGACGTCGGCGCCGCCTACCTCGGTCTCACCGCACTCAGCCTGGCCGCCGCGTGGCGCGCGGCCGACACGTACGTCGTCCGGATCGCGGGCGCCGGGTGGACGGTGTTCAACGTCCTGCACCTCGCCTACCACCTGCAACACCTCGGCATGTACCAGCCGGTCGACCAGGTGCTCAACGTCGTCGCGCTGGTGTCGATCGCGATCGGTGGCGCCGTCCTGCTGCTGCCCGCGAGGGCGAACCGCCGCGCGGAGGCCCCGGCGAGCCGCTGAGCACCGGCTCGCACGCCACCGCTGTTCGCCCACCCCGTCCCCGGCGTTCACAGCACGTCCCACCTGCCGCCACTTGACTTTGATCTCATATTCGCGACACTTCTTCATGTTTGGTCCGGGTGACGGGCCTCACACCACTAGCGCCCACCGAGCCGCCGCGGTGGACGCGGGCCGTTCGGACGAGGAGCACCATGCGAGCAGTGAGTTCAAGGGCGGCGTCACGGCGTCGACGGGCGGGCAAGGTGTCGTTCGTCCTCGGCACCGTCGCCGCGACGCTGTTCGCGAGCGCGGGTGTCGCGCTCGCGGACCCCCCGCAGGCACTCGACTGGTCCGCCCCCTGGGAGGACCGCACCTACGAACCCGCCTTCGACTACGACGGCGACGGCTGCTACCCCACCCCGGCGATCGGCCGGGACGGCACCATCGCGCCGGGGCTCAAGACGACCGGCGCCGTCAACGGGAGCTGCCACGACTCGTGGGACCTCGACAACACCAACGCGTACTCCCGCGTGAAGTGCAACAACGGGTGGTGCGGCTACATCTACGGCCTGTACTTCGAGAAGGACCAGGCCGTGGCGGGGTCGGGGCTCGGCGGCCACCGGCACGACTGGGAGCACGTCGTGGTGTGGGTGCAGAACGGCACCGCGCAGTTCGTCTCCACGTCCGCGCACGGCAAGTACCAGATCTACTCCCGCAACCAGGTCGCGTGGGACGAGACCGGCAACCACCCGAAGGTGATCTACCACAAGGACGGCGCGTCCACGCACTGCTTCCGGCTGGCGAGCTTCACCGAGCAGCCGGAGAACCACAAGGGCACCTGGCAGTACCCGCCGCTCGTCGGCTGGGACAACTACCCCGCAGGCCTGCGGGACAGGCTGACGTCGGCCGACTTCGGCTCGGCCCAGTTCGGCCTCCGCGAGGGCTCCTTCCCTGGGGAGCTGGCCAAGGCCAAGCCCGCGAGCATCCCGTTCAACCCCAACGGCTGACCTGAGCGACGCCGGGGAGGCCGGACCGCCTCCCCGGCCTCAGGACACCAGCGAGTCCAGCAGCCGCAGGCGGTCCGCCGAGTCGGACCCCGGTGCCGCGCCGCTGAAGATGATCCGCTGACCCGGATCGTCCGGCAGGCGCAGGCTCTCCTCGTTCAGCGTCATCCGCCCCACCAGCGGGTGGTCGTACTCGCGCACCGAGTGCAGGCACTCCGCCACCGGGTGCGTGGCCCAGATCCGCGCGAAGTCCGCGCTCCTGATGCTCAGGTCGCCGATCAGCTCGGCGAGCAGCCGGTCGTCCGGCTGGTCGCTCGACGCCATCCGCAGGTACGACGCCGCGTTGCGGGCCTCGCGCTCCCAGTCCACGACCAGGTCCCGCATCGCCGGTTCGAGGAACACCTGCCTCGCCATGTTCGGCCGCTCGTCGGGCCTCAGCCCGAGCAGCGCGAACCCGAGGCGGTTGCCGCCCAGCAGGTCGGTGCGGCGGCCGACGACGATGACCGCCTGGTCGGTGCTGCTCTCCGCGAGCGCCAGCACCGACGCGCGCACCACCTCCGGGCCGGTCTCGCGGCGGGTGACCTGGGCGGGCCACGCCAGGCGCAGCAGGTGCAGGCGCTCGCTCTCGTCCAGGCGCAGCGCGTTGGCGATGGCCTCCATCACCGAGTCCGACATCTGGTGGCTCTCGCCCTGCTCGATGCGGGTGTAGTAGTTCACACTCATGCCCGCCAGCCGCGCGACCTCCTCGCGCCGCAGGCCGGGCACCCGGCGCGGCGTGCCGTAGGTGGGGACCCCGCTCTCGGCGGGTGACAACGCCGCCCGCCTTGACCGCAGGAACTCCCCGAGCTGCTCACTCATGACCCCATCGTCCCTCCGCCGCACGGCCCGTGCCCTCCCCTCCCGTGGGTACCCACGACGTGGTGAGGCGCGGACGCCGCTCCCCGTGCAACGTCGTGGCATGACGAAGTATTCGAGCGGCACCACGCTCGGCCTTGACACGTTCGGGGACGTCCTCACCGACGACGCCGGAGCGCCGATGTCCCACGCGGCCACCATCCGCGGCCTGGTCGAGCACGGCGTGCTCGCGGACCAGGTCGGGGTCGACTTCTTCGGCGTCGGCGAGCACCACACGACCGAGATGCCGCTGTCGGCGCCGGACCTCGTGCTCGCCGCGGTCGCCGCCCGCACGTCCCGGATCCGCCTCGGCTCCGCGGTCACGGTGCTCAGCTCCGACGACCCGGTCCGGGTGTTCCAGCGGTACGCGACGCTCGACGCGCTCTCCGGCGGTCGCGCGGAGGTGATCCTCGGCCGCGGGTCGAGCACCGAGTCGTTCCCGCTGTTCGGGTACGACCTGGCCGACTACGACGAGCTGTTCGAGGAGAAGGTCGACCTGTTCGCCCGGCTGCTGGCGGAGGAGCCCGTGCACTGGTCCGGCCGCACCCGTGCCCCGCTCACCGGCCAGACCGTCGTGCCGACCACCGAGGGCGGCCCGATCCCGACGTGGATCGGCGTGGGCGGCAGCCCCCAGTCCGTGCTGCGGACCGCCCGGCACGGGCTGTCGCTGATGCTGGCGATCATCGGCGGGCCCACGGCGCGGTTCCGGCCGTTCGCCGACCTGTTCCGCGAGGCGCAGCGCCGCCTCGACCGGCCGGAGAAGCCGATCGGCGTGCACTCGCCCGGCCACGTCGCCGACACCGACGAGCAGGCGCGCGAGGAGCTGTTCCCGCACTACTCCGAGGTGCTCACCCGGATGTCGCGGCAGCGCGGGTTCCGGCCGCCCACCAGGGCCGGGTTCGACGAGGACGTCTCCGCGAACGGCTCCTGGTACGTCGGCTCGCCCGAGACCGTCGCCCGCAAGATCGCCGCCTCGCTGCGGACGCTCGGCGCGACCCGCTTCGACCTCAAGTACGGCCTCGCGGGCCACCCCGCCGGGCAGGTGCTGCGCAACATCGAGCTGTTCGGGACCAAGGTGGCCCCGATGGTGCGCGACCTGATGGCCGACTGACCGCGGTCACAACCTCCGGAACAGGTCCTGGTGCGGCGGCAGCGCCCCGGTCAGGGTGATGCACCGCTGGGCGATCCGGGTGGCCAGCGCGGGCACGAACGGCGTCAGCTCGCGGGCCAGCACCCGGCACGCCGAGAGCTGGGCCGCGAGCACGGCGTCGAGCCGCTCGCCCGCCCGGACGTCACCCTCGCGGTCGGCGCGGGCCAGGTCCCACGGGCGGGCGCGCAGCGCGAAAGCCCGCGCCTCCTCCACGACCCTCCACACCGCCGCGGTCGCCTGGCGGAAGTCGAACGCGGCGAGCGCGTCGTGCACGCGTTCGGGGGTCTCCCGGCAGACCGCCTCCAACTCCTCGGCGTCCGCGACCGGTCCGGTGACGACCGGCGGCTTGCCCGCCCGGTAGCGGTGGACCATCACAGTGATCTGGTCGACCAGGTCGGCCAGGCCCTTGGCCAGGTCGCCGTTGGCGCGGGTGACGACCCGCGAGGCGGCGAAGTCCGTCGTCTCGGGCCCGTCGCGCAGCAACCACCACCGCACCGCGTCGGAGCCGTACCGCCGGGCCAGGTCACCGGGGGCGGCGGTCTCCCTTTCCCCGGTGGCCACGGCGTCCTGGACCAGCACGTCGGTCGGCAGCGGCAGGCCCGCGGACAGCAGCACCGCGGGCCAGAGCACGGCGTGCTCGCGCAGCCGGTGGTGGCCGACCACGTGCACCCGGCGGTCGCCGCCCGTCCACCAGCGCCGGACGTTCGGCCCGTCGACGCCGTGGCCGAGGCTCGTGACGTAGGTGGCGACCTCGTCCCACCACGGGTCGACGAACAGGCCCTCGTCGCCGGGCACCGGGATCACGCCGGGTCCGGACACGGCCACGTCCGGCAGCCCGTCCGCGAGGAGGTCCAGCACCTCGTCCCGGCGGGCGGCGGGTTCGAGCCGGACCTTGCCGCTGCCGATCAGGTCGCGGAGCCGGTCGACGTGCCGCGACAGCCGGAAGTACCAGGCTCCGGCGTCGCGGTGGACGTCACCTGCCTCGGCGCAGGCGAGCCAGAGCCGGTCGACCCCGGCGGGGTGCCTGCCGTCGCGGCCGGGGGTCGCGAACTCGGTGTACGACAGGGCCAGCGGCTCCCGCAGGTCGGCGAACGCCTCCGAGTCCGCGCCGGTCAGGAACCGCACGCGGTCGCCGCGCAGCCTGCGGTGCCGGGCGAGCGCGTCGGCCCGGACCACCTCCAGCGCGTACCCGAGACCGGGCTCGCCGCGGTGGGCGACGGCGGTGGTCAGGTAGCACCGCGACATCGGGCACCTCCAGGTGTCAGGGGCTCCGGCCGGACCGTAGCAGCGGAGCCGCGCGGACCCGACCCGCATTTCCGCGGCGTCCGGAGGATGGTCAAGCGCCCGTTCGGTCGCGGTTCGATCACAAAACGCATCCAGGGCCCTCCCCGCGTCTCCTCACCGGAAAGGCCCGCCGCCTGGAAGGACCCGACCCGATGATCCGCGGACCCCACTCCTACCAGTTCCGCGAAGGCGACGACCAGCAGTGGTTGTCGTGCTTCGGCACCGACACCACGCACACCGTGGTCGGCAGCAGCACCAGGACCGTCGTCATGTCGCGCGACGGCTGGCGCCGCAACCAGACCGGCGTGCCGGTCTCGCTGAGCTGGTCGACCACCGACCCGTACGCGGTCGTCCTGCTGCTGCACGACGACGAGATCACCAGTTGGACGTTCTCCCGCGAACTCCTCTCCGAAGGCGGGGGGCTCGGGAACGTGCGCGTGCGCCACGGACTCGTGACCAGCGTCGAGCTGGACTCGCCGAAGCTGCGGATCACCCTGCGGCTGTCCGTGACGTGGGTCGAGGACTTCCTCCGGCACACCCAGGACGTCATGCCGCTGGGCACCGAGCCGAGCCTGGCGGAGATCGGTGAGCCCGCCTGGTCGACGGAGCTGGCCCGGCTGTCGGACTGGCCGGGGTGATCCACTCCTAGACTGCCGCGCGTGGAACACCTCGTCGACGCCTACCTGGACCGGATCGGGCACCGCGGCGGCGTGGCGCCGAGCGCGGACGTGCTGCGCGCACTGCACCGGGCGCACCTGGCGACCGTGCCGTTCGAGAACTTCGACGTGCACCTGGACGCCGTCGTGCCGCTGGACCGGGCCACGATCCTGGACAAGGTGGTGCGCCGCCGCCGCGGCGGCTACTGCTACGAGCTGAACACCGCGTTCGCCGAGCTGCTGGGGGCTCTGGGGTTCGACGTGACGCTCGCCGTCGCGGCGATCTGCGACCGCGACGAGGGGGATCCGCACTGGGGCAACCACCTGGCGCTGCTGGTGCGCGTCGACGGCGGCACGTGGGTCGCCGACGTGGGGATGGGCCAGGGTTTCCTCGACCCGCTGCCGCTGCGCGCCGGGCGCCACGAGCGCGGCGGGTTCGACTTCGAGGTCGCCCCCGACGACGACTGGTGGATCGGGATGCACCGGCACGGGCGGCTGCCCGGCTACCGGCTGCGCGAGGAACCCGCCGACCTGGCCTCGTTCCAGCCGCTGCACGAGTACCAGACGACGTCGCCGGAGTCGCCGTTCGTGCGGCTGCTGATGGCGCAACGGCCGCACGACGACCACGTGCTGACGCTGCTCGGCACCCGCCTGACGGCGGACGGGCCCGCGGGCCGGGTGGAGTCGGCGCTGGACACCCACGCCGAGTACGCCGCCGTGCTGGCCGAGCGGTTCGGCGTGCCGACCGGCGACCTGGACACCGCGAGGCTGCACCGGATCGCGCACGCCATGACCACCGCCCACGTCGGGTGAGCGGTGGTCACGGTCGTCACCGAGCCGTTCCGGGCCCGGTCGGGGCTCGCGCTACGGGGTCCCGGCGAGGACCGACCGGTCGCGGACGAGCTTGCCGTTCGGCGTCCTGGGCAGCTTGCGCAGCACCCGGACCACGCTCGGCCGCTTGAAGTCCGCCATCCGCGCCGCGCACCACCCGGTGACGGTGGCCTCGTCGAGGTCGTCGGACGTGGTCGCCACGTAGGCCTCGACCGCGCCGTCGAACACGACGATCGCCTCGTCCACCATCGGATGGGTGCGCAGCACGTCCTCGATCTCCAGCAGGTCGATGTTGTTGCCGCCGAAGATGACCAGCGAATCCGCCCGGCCGTGCAGGGTCAGCAGCCCGTCGGCGGTCAGCTCGCCCCGGTCGCTGGTGCGCCACCAGCCGTCCCGGTAGTTCGCCTTCTCGGGTTCGACGAGGTAGGGCGACCGGTCCATCCCGACCTCCACCTGCCCGTCGCGCACGCGCAGCCGGACGCCGTCGCACACCGGGCCGACCGACGGCCGGGTGAGCCCGGTGACGTCCATCGTGAGGATGCCGGTCTCGGTGGTGCCGTAGCCCTGGCCGATCGGCAGGCCGTAGAGGTCGGTGAAGCGCTCCTCGACCTCCCGTTGGATCAGCTCGCCGCCGGAGAGCACCCAGCGCAGAGCGGGCAGCGCGGGCGGGTCCTGCACCTGGTTGAGCGCCGCGTAGTGCAGCGGCAGCCCGGTGATCCCGACGACCCCGTGCTCCGCGGCCGTGCCGACGACGTCCTGCCCGGACTCCTGGGTGGAGAACACCAGGTGCACGCCGACGTGCAGCGTCCGCAGGATCCCGAACGCCACGCCGAAGCTGTGCGCCGTGGAGCTGAGCAGCAGCACCTTCTCCCCCGCCACCGGCAGGTCCGGCATCCGGTTGAACACCTCCACCTCCGTCCGCAGCGACTCGGCGGTGCGGGCGATGACCTTCGGCTGGCCGGTGGAGCCGGAGCTGAACTGCACCAGGCAGTGGTCGGTCGACGCGGCCACGCCGTCGGCGTGCGTCGTGGTGACCAGCTCGAACCGCTCGCGGAACCGCACGAGCTTGCGCCCGACGTCCGCGGCGCGCACCACGAACTGGGCGCGGCACCGCACCCGCAGCGCTTCCAGCTCGACCGGGGTGAGCCGCGGTTCGACCAGCATGACCTGCGCGCCCAACGCCCAGAGCGCCAGCAGCGCTTGGACCTGGGTGAAGCTCGGGGGTGCCTGGAGCACCACCGAGCTGTCGCGCCGGACACCCGACGCGGCGAACGCGCGCGCGTCGGCCGCGACCGCCTCGCGGAGTTCGCCGCGGGTGACGGTGTGCCGGTGGGTGAGGAACGGGGCGTCGTCGGCGCCCCTCGCCAGCAGGTCGCCGATCAGGTCCTCGACGCGGAGCGTCATCAGCTCTCCTTGCAGAACTCGCCGATGGGGTAGCCCACGTGCCGCTGGTCGGTCGCCACGTGGCCGAGCAGCTCATCGCCCCGCTGGAGTTCCGTGACGTTGCGGACCTTGCCGCCCGGACCGAGGACGCGGACGTGCCAGTCGTCCTGGACGATGAGGGTCACCACGACCCCCTCCGGCGAGTGCGCGGTGATGGTGAGCAGCGGCCGGGACTCCAGCTTCGCCCTCCCCACCACGACCTTGCGCGTCCGGCCCTCGGCGTTGACCGCGAGGACGGAGCCGCCGGAGCGGAGTTCGCTGAGGTAGTTGGTGCGGTTGTCCGCGCCGAGCACGTAGGAGTGCAGCGCGCCCGCGTTGACCCGGAACGGCCGGGTCGGCATGTACGGCAGCGGGTGCGTCTCGCTGCAGCACAGGATGAACCCGGTGGAGAACGACCCGACGAGGATGCCCTCGTCCTCCTCGAAGTGGGTGCAGGTGTCCACGCACACGCGGTCGCCGAGACCGCTGTGCTCCACCGAGTCCACGGTCAGGGTGGTGAGTTGGACAGGGGGTGTGCTCGCCTCCAGCAACCTCACCGCGGCGAACACGTCCTCGGCGCCGCGCGGGGCCAGCATGATGCCGTCCGAGCCGTGCTCCAGGACGTCGACGACGATCCCGGCCTCCTCCACGTCGGCGCACACGCAGATCAGCTCGCCGCTCGCGCGGTCCGCCGCGGCGATCACGATCTCCAGCGGGATCTTGGTCGGGTCGGTGAAGCTGACGACGGTGTGCGGCAGTTCCACCGCGGCGAGGCAGGCGAGCCGCAGCGTGCGGTCGTCGCGCACCTCCACGAACGCGGCCCGGCCGGTGCCGCGCAGCGCGTGCACGCCGTCCTCGTCGTGCACGACCTGCGTCACGACGTCGACCCCGTGCTCGCCCTCCGGCGGCGGTGTCCCGTCGGGGAGCAGCAGCACGCGTTTGACGGTGGGCGGAAGTGTGGCGAGCACGGCCGCGTCAGCCGCGACGACGGCGCGCGCACGGGCGTGCACGGCGGCGTCGACGACTCCTTCGAGCTGGTGTTCGGGTACTTGGCGGACGTCGATCCAAGCGAATTTCACGCGGCACCTGTCGTGGTCGTGATGGGGTGATCGGCGTGGGCACCCCGGCGGGTGCCCTGGTGGACGGCGGACGAGAGCCCCGCGACGAGGCTGCGGGGAGCGGGGTCGGTGAAGACGCGGCGACCGATCGCGAGACCGGCGCACCCGGCGCGCATCGCCGCCGCGGCGTACCCGACCGGGTCGACGTGGTCGACCGGACCGCCCGCGGCGAGCACGGGGATCGGGCAGTGGGCCGTCACGTCGGCCATGCGGCTGATCGGCAGCGCCATGGACGTCTTGACGATGTCCGCGCCGAGGTCGGCGGCGATGTTGACCACGTGGGCCAGCAGCACCGGGTCGTGCGGATCGGCGACGCGCGGCCCGCGGGCGTAGGCCATCGCGATCAGCGGCACGTTCCACGCGTCGCACGCCGACGCGACGACGCCGAGGTCGGCGAGCTGCCGCGCCTCGGTGTCCGAGCCGATGTTGACGTGGACGCTGACCGCGTCGGCGCCCAGCCGCAGCGCTTCCTCGACGTCGCCGACGAGGACCTTCGCGTTGGTGTCGGCGGCGTGCGCGGTGCCCGCGCTGAGGTGGACCACGAGCGCGCAGTCGCCGAGCACGACCGGGTCGATCAGCCGGACCCGGCCCTTGTGGACCACGATCGCGTCGGCCCCACCGGCCACCACGGAGTGGATGAGACCGTCCCACCGGTGGTTGGGAACGACGGGTCCGTCCGAAACGCTGTGGTCGAGGGGGACGAAGAGGTATTTTTCGTCGTGCGGCCGTGATAATCGCCTCAGCCGCAGAGCTTTCCGGGGGTCAGACACGCTTGAAACGCTCCTTGTTTCGGTCAATTCAGCAGACCAGAAAACGAAGCGATCGGGCAGTATCAGGAAGCGATAACTCGAAAGTTATCACCCTCATACCGACCTGAAGCCGCTTATCGGACCAAGTGAAGAATCCGTTCGCAGCAGTCGGGCCCGGAATTCTGCAATAAGGTGGTCCGGTGCGAGCAGAACTTCGTCATCTCCACGTCGTGCTGGCCGTAGCGGCGGCGGGCAGCATCCGGAGGGCCGCCACGGATCTCAAGATCGCACAACCCGGCCTCACGGCCCAGATCCGGCGGATAGAGCGGACCTTCGGCGGCCAGTTGTTCGTGCGCGCCTCCAACGGGGTCGTGCTCACCGAACTCGGCGAGCACGTCGTCCTGCGCGGACAGGAGATCGTCGACAAGTTCGACGACCTGTGCGCCACCGCCCGCAAGATCGCCGACCGGGCGCACCCCGCGGCCGTCCACCTGGGAGGCGTCACCGGCGCGCTCATCCCGCAGTTGATGTCCGCGGTGCGCGAAGCGTTGCCGGGACAGGACATCACGACCCAGATGGAGCGCAACGGCGAGGCCGTCCTCGACCACGTGCGCACCGAGAAGCTCGACCTCGCCGTCCTGGCCGAGTTCGCCCGCACGCCTCCCAGACTCCCGTTCGGAGTCCACAGGAGACCTCTGCTGACCGAACCCGTCTTCGTCGCGCTGCCCGCGGACCACCGCCTCGCCAGTCGGGGCACGCTCGACCTGACCGACCTGGCGGACGAGCGGTGGACCATGCCGGAGGAATCCGTCGGCGGTCCAAGGTCGACCTTCCAGCTCACCTGCGAGGCCGCCGGGTTCACCCCGAAGTTCGAACACTTCGGGGCCGACCTTGACACGGCACTCGAACTCGTGCGTTCCGAGAACACCGTCGCGGGCGTCCACCCCGCCGTGCGGGAAGCCATCGGAATCGTCGTCAAACCCCTCGTCGGAAATCCGCTGCACCGCCGACTCGTCCTGGTGTGGCCGGAGAACTCGGCCGTCGCCGACCAGATCGACCGCGTGCACTCCGGATTCATCGCCGGATATCACCGCCGCGTGCACCGGAGCGCCACGTATTCGTCGTGGTGGAGGTCCGGTGGAGCGGAATTCGCCCTCGACGGCGAGTGACCGGATTCCTTCCCGGTCCACTGTGGACTCCATGTTCGCCCGTCCGCGCGACCACTCCCCGTCGTAGTCCGAGGGACCCGAACCGTCGCAGTACGGCTTGCTCCCGTTGGCCGCGCGGCAGCGCAACAGGCCCAACACCCCGCGTCATCCGAGGCAGGCCCGGACCGCGAGGCCGAGTCCGACGACCAGCACGAGCACCGAGGTGAGCACGGGCACCAGCGCGACCAGCCCGCCGAGGCGCGCCCGGAACCGGTCCACCCTCGCCATCGCCTCCACCCGGTCCCGCAGCCGGACGAGCAGCAGCCCGACAGCGGTCAGCGTGGCCGCCATGCCGACCCCGTACCCGAGGACCAGCACGACGCCGAACCACGTCCGCCCGAGCGCGACCGCGCCGAGCAGCACCACCAGCGCGGACGGACTGGGCACCAGCCCACCCGCGATCCCCATCCCGACGAGCCCCGACCGACCGATCCCGTGGCCATGTCCATGACCATGACCGTGGCCATGCCCGTGGCCCACGGGCGCTCCCGCACCGACCAGCTCCCGCACCGCGGCCTCGGCGGGTCGACGGCGCAGCGCGGAGCGCAGCAGCACCGCGCCGATGCCCGCGACCAGCAGCCCGCTGACCACACCGAGCAGCCGCAGCACGTCCTCGCCCGCGACGGCGCTCGACGCGCTGACGAGCAGTCCCAGCACGAGCACACCCGCCGTGTGCGTGACGGTCACGGTGGCCCCGACGGCGACCGCGTCGCGGACCGATCCCCGCCTGCCCGCGAGGTACGCGGCGATCACCGTCTTGCCGTGCCCCGGCAGAGCCGCGTGCGACGCGCCCAGCAACAGGGACAGCAGCACCGCGAGCACCCCCACCACGGGGGTCAGGTCCTCGCTGCCCGCCAGGTCGGTGAACGCGGACGTGGCCGCGGCCACCACCGAGTCGACCGGCCCCAGCCCGGTCCGGACGCCACCGGGTGCCGCTGTGCTGGATCCGGGCGCCACCCGCAGGTCGACCGAGCGGACGTCCAACGGATCGGCCAGCAGGTCGTCCGGGTAGCGGCGCAGCTCGTCGCTGACGCTCGCGGTCGGCACCGCCGGGTCGACCAGCGCCACGCCGTCCCCGACGGCGGTCATCTCGCGCCAGCCGATCCGGTCCTCGCGGTAGGTCTCCCGCACGGTCACAATAGTCTCGCGGTCCAGGTCCGCCGCGCCGGTGAGCACGCAGGTCGTCCTGGTCGTGGTGAGCCCCGCGTCGCCGCGCGGGTGCTCCAGCCCGCTCGACGCCACGGCCAGCGCGACCGGCCGTCCGCCCGCCGTGACGGCCGTCGCCGCGGCCACGGCGGCGCACTCGCGGCCCGCGTCGGTGACGGGCTCCTGGAGCGTCGGGATCTCGGCGCTGTCGACGACGACGCGCAGTTCCACCCCGGCGGGCCGCAGGGTGACGCCCACGTGGTGGTTGACCGTGAAGTTGCCCAACGGGTGCGCGTTCGCCTGTGCGGGCACGACGAGCACCGCTCCGAGGCAGAGCACCAGCAACGCCAACGCTTTCCTCATCGCCGCCCCCGCAGTCCCGCCAGCGCTGTCGACGCCGGAGCGGCCACCGGGGAGCGCGGGTTGATCCGCAGCGAGTCCTCCAACGCCGCGACGGCGTCCGCGTCACGGCCCAGCGCGGCGAGGACCGTGCCGCGGTGGAAGGCGAAGACGGCGTCGCGCTTGCCGAGCGCCGCCGCCCGGTCCGCGAACCCGAGCGCTTCGGCGTCCCGGCCGTTGAGGTGCAGCGCCCACGCCAGCGTGTCGGCGACCAGGGTGTTGGGCCGCCGCGCCCACTCCGCTTCCGCGTGGGCCAGCGCCGCAGCGGCGTCACCGCGCTCGGCGGCGGTCTGCGAGGAGGTGAGGTGGTCCACCGAACCCGCGGCGGCGAGCAGTTCCTCCTGGCGCGCCACCAGGTCCCACTGGCGATCGGCCTCGTCCGCGCGACCCGCGTCGCGCAGCAGGACGGCGTACTCCTGGAGGTACTGCGGCAGCGGCACCCGGCGGGTGATGTCCCGGTAGGCGGCGAGCGCGTCGTCGGTCCGCCCCCTGGCCGCGGCGGTCTTCGCCTTGCCCTGCGCCAGCGGCACGTCGCGCGGATCGGCCAGCAGGCCCAGGTCGTAGTGCTCGTCGGCGAGGTCGAGGTCGCCGGACCCGAACGCCAGCTCACCGAGGTAGTAGCGGCAGAACGCGACGTCGCCCGGTCCGGTGGCGTCCTGGAGCGCGCGGTCGAGCGCCTGGCGGGCCTCGTCGGTGCGGCCGTGGAGTTCCAGGTCGTAGGAGGCGCGGGTGAACGAGGGGACGCCGGGTTCGAGGTCGAGCATCCGCTGGACGGCGGCCGTGGCCGCGTCCGCGTCGCCGAGCTGCGTGTGGGCGTCGGCGAGCACGCCCTGCGCCTCGGCGGTGTCGGGCAGGACCACCGCCGCCCGCGACCCCCAGTCACGGGCGGCGGTGAAGTCGTGGCGGGCGTTCGCGAGCGCGCCCAAACCGATGAGCGCCTGGCCGTTCTCGGGTCGCAGGGCGAGCGACTTCTCCAGCGCTCCCTGCGCCTTGCCGTAGTAGGACGGGTCCGCGGTGACGCGGGCCTGCTCCACGTACGCGGAGCCGAGCCGCGCCCAGGTGGCCGGGTCGTCCGGGGTGGCGCGCAACCTGGCCTGTGCGGTGGAGATGGCGCGGGACAGGGCGGTCTCGGCGATCGGGGCCGACGCGGGCGGCGTCGGGGTGGTGCGCGGAAGGGTGGCGGCGGTCGTGGCGAGCAGTGCGACGCCGCCGACGACGGCGACGAGCGCGAGTAACCTCTTGCGGCCGCTCGGGGAAGTCATCGGGGAACCTCCGGTCGGGTGGGTCCCCGTGGCGCGCGGAGGGGAAGGACGCACGCGCCACGGGGAGGAACTAGGCTGCCTCGGACTTCTTCCACAGTGGACCGCGGCGGAACAGCCAGGCGCCCGAACCGATGAGCGCGACCGCGACCATCCCGTTGAGCGCCATCGGGCCGGACGGCAGTTCGCCGCCGCCGGGCAGCACCGCCCCGCCCGTCGAGGCCGCGTTGACGGCGTTGCCGCTCGGCAGGGCCACGTACGGGAACGACTTGCCGAACGCCTTGTCGTTGGCGTTGACCTGGTCACCGGCGGCGAGGGCGGGGACGATCCCGCTCACCGCCGCCCCTTCGAGGGCCTGCAACTCGATGTCGAGCACGTCGTCGGTGAGCCTGCGCCCGTTCGGGAAGCCCTGGAGGTCGCCCGCGAGCACCCCCAGCCGGTTCGGCTTGGCGGCCACCGGCACCGAGGTGTTGAGCCGGAGTTGCTCCGAGGGCACGAACTTCTTCGGGTTCACGTCCGCGTTGTTCAACTGCGAGTTCAGGTCCGCCTTGATCGGCCCCGGCGTTTTCGTCGTGATGCCCGTCAGGAAGATCTCCACCAGGTCGTTGCGCGGAGTGGCCGGGGCGGGAATCCCGTAGATGGCCTGGACCAGCTTGGGCACCTCCGGGTCGGTCACCCGGTTGACCAGGTCCGGCTTCTTCCCGTCCTGGTCGGGTGTCGACGCGTTGAACCCGTCCTTGAGCGCCGCGGGCACGACGACCTCGTTGACCAGCGGGTTGCCGAGCCTCGACACCTGGACGAACGGTCCGGTCGGCGTCGACCTGCCCGGCGTGAGCAGCATCGACTGCCGCTCGGTGTCGCTCCAGACGCCGATCACCGGGTTGCGGGCCGCGTCGCCCTTGAGCGCCAGCGCCGACTTCGGGAGTTGGAGGGCGATCGTGTTCACGTTGTAGCCCTTGACGGTGTCCTGCCCGACCTCGGACAGGTCACCGCCGTAGAGCAGGTCGAACACCCTCAGGTCGAGGAAGAACGCGTCGTCCGCCTGCCCGGCGAACGACTTCCCGCCGCCGGGCACGTCGGTGACGGCCTGGTCCCGCAGCTTCCCGTAGTCCGGCATGGACGCGGGCCCCGTGTTGGACGGCGCGACGCGGCCGGACTTGACCAGCTTCTTCGACCTGCCGTTCCCGTCGATCACCTCCAGCGTGTAGGTCTGCCGGAACAGCAGGTTCTCGTCGTCGAGCGACGTGACCGGGCCGTTGTCGTAGAGGAACGTCGTCTTCCCGCGCTTGTCCTGGGTGGCGAACGTCCACCGGTAGGTCAGGTCGGCGCGCGCGTCCCCGTCGTTGTCGATGTTGATGTCGTAGCGGGCGTCGGTCGCCCACGGGTAGAAGTTGGGCCCACCGTTGGGTTCCTGGAACGGGTACCAGTTCGCCACCAGGGTGACGGTGTCCGGCTTGTCCGGGCTGACGAACGCGTACACGTCGGTGTTGTCCACCGGCGGGTCGCCCGCGACCAGCGGGGCCTCGCGGTGGCTGGACGCGTCCGCGGTGCTCGGCCCGAACCCGACCAGACCGGCGGTGAGCAGGGTGCTCCCGGCCGCGACCAGGGCTGACACCGCACGCCGTCTTCGTCGTGGGTGAGGAGGTGCTGACATGCTCCATCCCTTCGTCGACAGGGACCCGCCGGAACGCGGTCCTGCCGGCGTCACGAGCGGATCCGGGTCCGCGCGGCTGCTGCGCGCACGGACACAACCCGTTCGATCGAGGGATGCGACCTGGTTCACCGATCGCGGAAGAATCCACCCGAGGTGGACTGGTGATCAAGCGCGCCAACGGCTCCGCACCGTCCACACGCGACTCCAGGTCGCGAGCGCGCCACCGATGCCGGGGATCCAGGCGATCAGCCTGACCCGCGGGGACGGGCTGCTCCGGAAGGCGAGCACGAGCACGAACAGGTAGGCGCACCCGTGCACCGGGCCGATCAGGGACGACAGCGGCGCCCAGTGGGCGGTCGCGAGGTTCACCAACAGGACCGCCAGCGAGACCAGTTCGACGGTCGCGGCGATCCGCAGGGAGCGCGGGGGCATGGTCACGCTCCCGTCGTGGAGCCGGGTCGGACGATCATCAGCACGGTGACCACCGCCCACAGCAGGTTGAACACGCCCGCGTGGGCGGCGAGCCGGGAGGGCTCCACCCGCACCCCCGCGAGCACGTCCCGCTGCCTCGGCAGCACCAGCAGGCCCAGCACCCCGGCCGCCGCGGCGGTCAGCGCTATCGAGACCAGCAGCCAGGCGTCCCCGAGCACCCCGAGGCTGCTGCCGGTGGCGAGGCCGAACACCGGGACCACGATCCCGACCCCGGCGTACACCCGGCAGATCCGGTGCAGCAGGCGGAGCGCGGTCTGGTCGGGGGTGGCCGCGCGCAGCGCGGCCGGGAACATGCTCGCCGCCACCGCGACCGGTCCGATGGCGATCACGGCGGCCAGCACGTGAACGGACAGCAGGAGCTTCGTCACCGATCCCCCACCGCGGAACTTGCCGACATCACTTCTCCTCCTCTGGTGGAGGACGACGCTAACCACGGCGTCGGCGCGCCGGAACGAGGCGGACGGCCAAGGAACGACGGATCTTCGCCAAGTCCCCGACGAGCGGTTCCGGGGCACGTTCTAGGGTGACCGCATGATTTTCTACACGGACGTGGAAAGCCGAACCCTGCGCAGGGCCGTCTACGGCGCGATGGTCCTGGTGTCGCACGCCGACCCCGGCCCGGTGGTCGAGGAGCGCTTCGCGGGTCTCAAGGCGATGGTGAACCTCTCTCGCGAGCTGCGCGAGGTGCTCGGCGGATCCCGCGTCCGCCTGCCGGAGGGCACGGACGCCGACCTGGAGCGCGCCGTCCTCGACGCGCTCGGCGCGTCCATGCGGATCCTCGCCGCGAAGGCGCCCGCCGAGGCCGAGTCGTTCCCGGCCGCGATGATCGCGATCTGCGAGGAGGTCGCCACGGCCGACGGCCAGGTGGTCGACGCCGAGGACGAGATGATCGGCAAGGTGCGGGCCGCGCTGGCGGTCTGACCCACGGTTCCGACGGCCACCCGCGACGCCACGTCGCGGGTGGCCGTTCTGCCGCGCCGCGGTGGCGGAAGCGGAGCGTGCGCGGGTCCCCGCGAACGTCGCTCGACCAGCCGAACACCGCGCACTTTCGGCGCACCGCACCGCCATTCGTGTGCGATTCATCCTTTTCGGTGACTGCGGATTGCTTTTCCGGCAGACGTGCAACCATCTGACGGGACGACCGGACGACAGGCCCACAAATTCATCAGGGCGATTCTCGTATTTGTCATCCCACATCCGGAGAAGAAATCAATGCGCGCTGCCGTCGATCGACCAGGCCCCGTCAGAAGAGCGTTCCACCCCGCCCGTGCGCGGGCGGTGGGCTCGTGAGGACGGCGCTGGTCGTGATGGACCTCCAGAACGACTTCTGCACCGGCCCGGCCGCCGCGGCGGCCTACCGCGGTTCCCCCGAGACGCTGGAGACCGTGACGTCGAACGCCGCGCGGGCCGTCGACGCGGCGCGGGCGCACGGCACGGAGGTCGTGTTCGTCCGCTACCTCGGCGACGTCGTGCGGAGGGGTCCGCGCAGGCAGCGGGACCGGCGACCCAGGTGCCTGGAGGGCTCGTGGGGCGCCGAGTTCCACAAGGTCGCGCCCGCGCCGGGTGAGGCGGTCTTCACCAAGCGGGCGTGCTTCGACGCGTTCCTCGGTGACGGGTTCGAGGAGCACCTTGCCGAGCGGGACATCGGGCACCTGCTGTTCGCGGGGCTGTACACCGACGTGTGCGTCGACTCGACCGCGCGGACCGCGTTCCAGAAGGGTTTCCACGTCACGGTCCTGACGGACTGCACGACGAGCATGCACCTCCCGGACGAGGAGATCCTGCGATTCATGAGCGTGGTCTACGGCGCTCGCACCACCACGCACGAAAAGCTGTTCACGGACGAGGAGGACAAGTGGTCGGCACCCAGCATCGGGATCCGGGCGTGGAGGACGGCGTCGGCTTGACGGCGCTCATGGTCGCGGCGGCGCGCGCGATCGAGACGCACCGGGGCGACAGCCTGGCGAGCGACCTCTACGCCGAGCACTTCGTCCGCGCGGCCAAGGCGTCCGCGGACTGGCCCGTCCGCGAGTGGGAGGTGCCGGACGGCGACGCGAACCCGCTGTGGGGTCGGCTGGCCCGCTACTTCGGCCTGCGGACCAGGGTCCTGGACGACCACCTGCTCCGGTCGACCCGCGCGGGCGCCCGCCAGGTGGTGCTGCTGGGGGCCGGTCTGGACGCGCGGGCGTTCCGGCTGGACTGGCCGCCCGGTCTCGTGCTGTTCGAGGTCGACCGGGAGGGCGTGCTGGACTTCAAGCAGGAGGTGCTCGACGGCCTGCACGCGACCCCGAAGCTGGTCCGCGAAGCCGTCGCGGTCGACCTGTGCGACGACTGGGCGGGCGCGCTGGTCGCGGCGGGCTTCTCCCCGACCCTGCCCACGGCGTGGCTGGTCGAGGGGGTGCTGCTGTTCCTGTCGAGCGCGGCGGAGGAGGGGTTGATCGACGCCGTGGACGGGCTGAGCGCGCCGGGCAGTTCGGTCGCGTTCGAGGTCAAGCTCGCCAGGGACCTGCCGGACACCCAGGACGACCCGCTGTACTCCGCGGCGCGCGGCCAGGTCGGCTTCGACCTGCTGGCGCTGCTCGACGCCGAGCCGCGCCCGGACTCCTCCGGCGCGCTGGCGGAACGCGGCTGGTCCACTTCGGTGCACACGCCGTTCGACTTCACCCGCCACCACGGCCGCGGCCCGCTGCCCGAACCGGACGACCCGTTGGCGGGCAACAGGTGGGTGTTCGCGGAGAAGCCCTCGCGCTAGCCGTCCAACACGGCCGAGCGCGGCGACAGGAGGACCCCGGCCGCGGCGCGGCGCGCACGGCCGGGGTCCGGTCACCGATCCATGCGTGATCAACACCGTGTGCCACATCACGCGGCAGGCCGCTCGCCAAATTACTGACAATGATTACCATTCCCCCGAGGCTGCCGACTGGCCCGCCGCCGGGAAAAGGGGAATGCGTGGCGCACCTGCTGATGATCGAGAGCTGGGTCGGCGCGATGAGCTCGCTGCTGCCCAGAGCCATCCGCGAGACCGGGCACCGCTTCACGTTCCTCACCCGCGACCTGCACCACTACCTGCGCTCGGCGCCGGGTGCGGGCCCGCACCCGCTGCTGGCGGCGGAGAACGTGCTCACCGCCGAGACGAACGACGTGCCCGCGCTGCTGACCCACGTGGAGCGCCTGCACGAGGTGCTGCGCTTCGACGGCGTGATCACGTCCTGCGACTACTACCTGTCGACGGTCGCCGCCGTCGCCGCGCACCTCGGCCTGCCGGGGCCCGATCCCCGTGCCGTGGACCGCGCCTACCGCAAGGACCTCACCAGGGCGGCGCTGCGGGACGCGGGCGTGCCCGGCCCGCGGTTCGAGCTGGCCGAGGGCTGGTCGGCGACCGCGAAGGCGGCGGCCGGGCTGGGCTATCCGCTGGTGGTGAAGCCGGTGGACCTGTGCGGCGGGATGCACGTCCGCAAGGTCGTCGACGAGGTCCAGCTCCGGGAGGCCTTCCTGGCGCTGGAGGCGTTCCCGGTCAACGCGCGCGACCAGCCGCGCGTGCCGACGGTGCTGCTCGAAGAGCTGCTGACCGGCCCGGAGGTGAGCGTCGAGACGGTGACCGCCGACGGCGTGACACACGTGGTCGGCGTGACGGACAAGAGCCTCGCGGGCGAGCCGTGGTTCGTCGAGAGCGGGCACATGTTCCCGGCCGACCTCACGACCGCCGACCGCGACGCGGCGGTGGGCACGGCCGTCGCGGCGATCGAGGCGCTCGGCCTGGACAGCGCGGTGGCGCACACCGAGGTCAAGCTGACCCCCGACGGCCCGAGGCTGATCGAGGTGAACCCGCGGCCTGCGGGCAACCAGATCACCGAGCTGATCCGCCGGGTGACGGGTGTCGACCTGCCCGCCGTGTTCGCCCAGCTCGCGGTGGGTGAAGCGCCGTCGCTGACGCCCGCGGGCACCGGCGTGAGCAGCGCCGCCATCTCGTTCCTGCTGCCCCCGCGCGCGGGACTCGTCGCGGGTGTCGACGGCGTGGACGCGCTCGACCGGGACCCCGGTGTCGTGGACTGGTCGGTCAAGCCTCCAGGCCACCGCGCGGGCGACCCCACCAGCAACAACACCTACCTCGGCCACGTGGTGGTCACCGACGTCGACGGCACGGGCGCGCGGGCCAAGGCCGAACGGGCGGTCGCCGGGCTGACCGTGCGGTACGCGGAGGAGCCCGCGTGAGCGTGCGGTCGACCCACCAGCCCGTCCCGTCCGTCGCCGACCTGGTCGCGCTGGTCCGCGCCGGAGCGCTCGGCCCGGACCCTGCGTCCACCACCGTGAGCGTCGGTTTCACCACCAGCCAGGGCGCGCGGCACGCGTCCAGGGGCCGGTCGTACCGCAACACCGTGGTGAGCCTGCGGATCGACCAGGCCGTCGGGTCGTGCGCGGTCGAGCCGGGCGACCTCACCGACGCCGACGTGCACGACTGCGTCGGCGCGACCGCCGCGGACCTGCTCGACCACCCCAGCCGGGCCATCCGGACCGCCGCGCTGGACGCGTACCTGATGAGCGCGCACCCGCACGAGCGGTCCGGCGCGCGGCAGGTCGTCGTGGGCGCGGGCTCGTCGCTGGAGAAGTCCCTTGCCCGCGCGTCGGCCGTGGTCGACCTCCTCGAAGCCGCACCCGGCCACCGCGTCCTCGTCGTCGGGGTGGTGAACTCGCTGCTGCACCACCTGCGCGCCCGCGGTCTGCGGTACGTGCCGTGTGACCTCAAGGGCGGCCGGACCGAGTGGGACGAGCCCGTCGTCACGGACGCGCTCGACGCGGTGGAGCACTGCGACCTCGTGCTCGTGTCCGGCATGGCCGTGGGCAACGGCAGCTTCGAACCGCTGCTGCGCAAGGCTTCCCTCGCCGAACGGCCGGTCGTCGCGTTCGCCCAGACGGCCAGCGCCGTGCTGCCGTGGTTCATCGGCGCGGGCGTGACCGCCGTGTCCGCCGAGCCGTTCCCGTTCTTCTGGCTCGACGGCGGCCCGACGACCATCTACCAGTACCAGCGGGAGCGCGCGTCGTGACACCACGCCGGAACACCCACCTGCTCGACCTGCTCGGAAAGACCCCGGTCGTCCGGATCGACACGCCGCTCCCCCACCGGCACAGCGGTTTCTGGGCGAAGCTCGAAGGGCTGAGCGCGGGCGGCATGAAGGCCAGGCCCGCCGTCGCGATGCTGCTGGCGGCCCGCGACCGGGGCGAACTGCGGCCGGGCGCCGTGGTCGTGGAGTCGACCAGCGGCACCTTCGGCATCGGACTCGCGTTCGCCTGCCAGGTCCTCGGCCACCCCGTGGTGCTGGTGGTGGACGACGAGCTGGAGCCGTCGATGCGAGCCATGCTGCGCGCCCACGGCGCCCGGCTGGAGGTCGTCGACCGCCCGCACGAGACCGGCGGCTGGCAGCGGGCCCGGCTCGACCGCCTGCGGTCGGTGCTCGACGACCTGCCCGGCGCCTACTGGCCGGACCAGTACAACAACCCCGACAACCCCAGCGGGTACACCGGTCTGGCCAGGGAACTGGCCGAGCAACTCGACCGCGTCGACGTCCTGGTGTGCAGCGTGGGCACCGGCGGCCACAGCGCGGGCGTGATCTCGGCGCTGCGCCGCTACTGGCCGCGCGTCCGGCTCGTCGGCGTGGACGCGGTGGGGTCGACCATCTTCGGCCAGCCCGCGCGGTCACGGGTGATGCGCGGGCTGGGCAGCAGCATCTACCCGCGCAACGTGGCCTACTCCGAGTTCGACGAGGTGCACTGGCTCGGACCGGTCGAGGTCGTGGACGCGTGCAGGCGGCTGGCCAGGGACTGCTTCGTCTCGGGCGGCTGGAGCACCGGCGCGGTGGCGCTGGTAGCCGCGTGGGTGGCGCGGGTCGAGACCGGCGCGAGCGTGGTGACGATCTTCCCGGACGGCCCGCACCGGTACCTCGGCACGATCTTCGACGACGACTTCTGCGCCGAGCGCGGCCTGCTGGGCACCGCGGCCGACCGGCCGATGGAGATCGGCCACGCCGAGGCCGTCGAGGTCGGCGGCTGGGCGCGCTGCCGGTCCGTGGTCGACCCGCGGCTGGCCGTGGGTGTGTCCGCGTGAAGCTGGGGTGGACGGTGCGGGGCCTCACCCTGCGGACGCCCCTGCGCATCTCGCGCTCGGTGATGGCCCGGCGGGACGCGGTCCAGGTGGTCGTGGAGCACGACGGCCTGCGCGGTCACGGCGAGGTGGTGACGAGCGTCTTCCACGACCTGGACCTCGACGGGATCCTCTTGTCCCTCAACGACTTCCGGGCGCTGGCGGTCGAGTACTCCGCACCGGGGGCGCTGCTCGCCGACCTGCCGGGGCTCGACCACCCGCCCGGCGTGCTGGCGGCCGTCGACGCCGCCCTGCACGACGTCATCGGCCGGGAGCGCGGGGTGCCCGTGCACGCGCTGGCCGGGGTTCCACTGTGGACCGACGCGCCGACGGCGTACACCATCGGCATCACCGACCCCGAGGACGCCGCCCTCCAGGCGAAAGCGCTGGCGGCCAAGGGCTTCACCCTGCTCAAGGTCAAGCTCGGCACGGAGCACGACGTCACCGCCGTGACCGCCGTCCACGCCGCCGCGCCGGGGACGAGGCTGCTGCTCGACCCCAACGGCGGCTGGACGCCGGAGCACACCGTGCGGGTCGTCGAGCTGCTCACCGCCGCCGGTGTGGTGGTGGACGCGCTCGAACAGCCCATCGCACCCGGTAACCCGGCCGGACTGGCGTGGGTGCGCGACCGGTGCGCCGTCCCGCTGATCGCCGACGAGGACGCGGCGACCGCGGCCGACGTGCGCGCGCTGGCCGGGCTCGTCGACGGCGTGAACGTGAAACTGGCCAAGTGCGGCGGGATCGGGCCCGCGTTGGAGATCATCTCCGCCGCTCGCGAGACCGGTGTGGACGTGATGCTGGGCTGCCTGGTCGCCAGTTCGCTCGGCATCGCGCCCGCCGCGCACCTGTCCGGGCACGCCCGGTGGGTCGACCTGGACGGCCACCTCCTGCTCGCGGACGACCCGTGGACGGGCCTCGGTGGCGAGGACGGCGTCCTGCGCCTGTCCGGCGCTCCCGGCCTCGGTGTGGCGCCGCGGTGACCACGCTGCGCTCGGTGCGGCGGTTCCCGCTGCCCGTCCGGCTGCTGCTGGTCAACCAGTTCGGCGTGAACACCGGCTTCTACCTGCTGATCCCCTACCTGGCCACGTACCTGGGCGGCGGTCTCGGCCTGTCCGCGGCGACGATCGGCGTGGTGCTGGGGGTGCGCACGCTCAGCCAGCAGGGGCTGTTCCTGGTCGGCGGCACGGCGGCGGACCGGCTCGGGCCGCGACGGGTGATCATCGTCGGCTGCGCGCTGCGGGCGGTCGGGTTCGGGCTGTTCGCGGTGGGCGAGTCGGTGGCCGTGCTGCTCGCCGCATCAGTCCTCAGTGGACTCGCGGGGGCGTTGTTCAACCCGGCCGTGCGCGCGTACATCGCCGTGGAGGCGCGGGAAGCCGACCGGGCCGAGGCCTTCGCGCTGTTCGCCGTCTTCGGCCAGGCCGGGGCGCTGGCCGGACCGGTGCTCGGCAGCGCCCTGCTGCTGTGGGACTTCCGCGTCGCGGCGCTGGTGGCCGCCGGGATCTTCCTGGTGCTGACCGTCGCGCAGGCCGCCGTGCTGCCCTCCCGGCCGGTGCCCGCGCGACGCGGCACCGTGCTCGGCGACTGGCGGGAGTGCCTGGCGAACCGGCGGTTCGTCGCGTTCACGCTCGCGCTGACCGGCATGTTCGCCCTCCAGAACCAGCTCTACCTGGTGCTGCCGCTGCAAGCCCAGCGCGCCACCGGGTCCGCGAGCGTCGTCGCGCTGATCTTCCTGGTGTCGACGGTCGCCACGCTCGGCCTCCAGGTGCGGATCACCCGCGCGCTGTCGGCCCGGCGGGCGCGGGGTCCGGCCATCGCGCTCGGGTTGGCGGTCATGGGATCGGGGTTCGTCGCGACGGCCGTGGCCGACGGCGTCGTGCCGGTGCTGATCGCGACGTTCCTGCTGTCCGTCGGCGTGATGATCGCCCAGCCGTTCGTCTACGAGCTGGTCCCCGGCTTCGGCCGCGACGAGCTGGCGGGCACGTACTTCGGCATGTTCTACCTCGCCTCCGGTGTGGTGGCGGCGCTCGCGAACGCGGCGATCGGCTGGACCATCGGCGCGGCCGGGTGGCTGACGTCGCCGCTGTGCGTGGCGATCGGCCTCGTCTGCGCCGCCGGTGTCGCGTGGCTGCACCGCCGTGGAGCACTCACCCGACCGGAGGTCGCGCGATGACCAACCTGCTCACGGACAACCCCGAGCTGTACGAGCACCAGTTCCCCGACCCCGACCACGTGGCCGCGCGGTTCGTCCACGACCTGGTGGCCCGCTTCGGCGGTGGCCGGGCCCTGCTCGACGTCGGCTGCGGCACGGGCCGCGACGCCGGGTACCTGGCGCGCGCGGGGTACCGGGTCACCGGGCTGGACAGCTCGGAGCGGATGGTCGGGCACGCACGGGAACACCACCCGGACGCGGAGTTCGTGCTCGGCGACATGCGGACGTTCGCGCTGGGGCGGCGGTTCGACGTGCTCACCTGCCTGGACAGCGCCCTGCTCTACAACCACACCAACGCCGACCTCGACGCGTTCCTGACCCGCTGCCGCGAGCACCTGGTGCCCGGCGGGCTGCTCGTCGCCGAGATGCGCAACGGCGCGTTCTTCCTGGGCAGCACCGAACTGCTCGACGGCGTCCGCACCAGGACCGTCACCTGGCGGGACGTGCCGTACACCTCGCACACCGAGCTGTGGATCGACCACGCCGACCAGCTCCTGCGCCGCCGTCGCGCCTGGGAGTGGCCCGGCCAGGACGAGCCGCTGGTGCAGCGCTCGGCGTGGCGGCTGCTGTTCCCCCAGGAGCTGCGGCACCTGCTCGGCCTCGCCGGGTTCGAGGTGCTGGCCCTGTTCGACCGCCCCGGCCCGCGCACCGACGAGCCGTGGACACCCGACGCCGATCTGATCACCACCCTGTCCGGGGACCGCCTGCACGTCGTGGCGCGCCTCACCGAAAGGACCCACCAGTGACCCTCACCCGCCGAGGTTTCCTCGGGCTGACAGCCGGGCTCTCGGCCGTCACGCTCACCGGCTGCGCCACCGACGCGCCCGCCCCCGCCGCGGCCGGTCCGCGCGGTGGCGGCAGGCTGCGGGCGGCGTTCGCGGGCGGTGGCGCCAAGGAGGTGCTCGACCCGCACCTGGCGAACCTGTTCGTCGAGGCCGCCCGGTCCAAGGCGGTGTTCGACAAGCTCGCCGACCTCGGCCAGGACGTGTCCGCGCAGCCCCGGCTCGCGGAAAAGTGGGAGCCCAGCGCCGACCTCCTGCGCTGGCGCATCACCCTGCGCGAAGCGGTGTTCCACAACGGCAAGCCTGTGCGCGCGCAGGACGTGCTGGCCAGCTACGCCCGGATCCTCGATCCCCAGCGGACGTTCCGGGCGAAGTCCAGCCTGTCGCTGATCGACCTGCCCAACAGCAGGGCGGTCGACGACCGGACCGTGGAGTTCGCGCTCACGCGGCCGTTCGTCGAGTTCCCCAACGCGCTGGCGGCGTTCGGGACGTACATCGTGCCGGAGGGGACGGAGGACTTCACCGCGCCGATCGGGTCGGGCCCGTTCCGCTTCGAGTCGTTCGCCCCCGGCAAGTCGGTGCTGCTCAAGAGGAACGCGGACTACTGGGAGGGCGCGCCGCACCTGGACGAGCTGGAGTTCGTGATCGCCAACGAGGAGTCGGCGCGGGCGAACGCCCTGCTGGGCGGGCAGGTCGAGTACGCGCACGACCTCACGCCCACGACCGCGCGCGCCAACACCGGCAGCGACCGGATGACCCTGCACCGCTCGCCGAACAGCGCCGTGCAGTCGTTCGCGATGAAGGTGGACCGCGCGCCGTTCGACGACCCGGACCTGCGCGAGGCGCTGTTCCTGCTGGCCGACCGGCCGCAGTTGGTGGAGGCGGTGCTCGGCGGCAGCGGCCAGGTCGGCAACGACCTGTTCGGCAAGGGCTACGAGCACTACGCCGACGACATCCCGCAGCGCGGCCGTGACCTGGACCGGGCGAAGTTCCTGATCCGCAAGGCGGGCGCGGAAGGGCTGACCGTCAGGCTCGACACCTCCACGGCGGCGGCCGGGATGGTCGAGGCGGCGACGGTGTTCGCCGACCAGGCCAAGGGGTCCGGGCTGACCATCGAGGTCGTCACGGGCAACAAGGACAGCTACTGGTCGGACACGCTGAAGAACGGGTCGCTGTCGAGCTTCCGCTCCGGCGCCATGCCGATCGAGACGCACATCGCGCAGCGGCTGCTGTCCGACTCCGGCACGAACGTGACCAAGTGGGCACGGCCAGAGTTCGACGCGCTGTACCGGAAGGCGGTGTCCACAGTGGACGAGACGGAGCGCGCCGCCGCGTACCGGGAGATGCAGGGTTCCCTGCACGCCCAGGGCGGTTACCTGATGTGGGGCTTCGCCGACTGGATCGTCGGTACGTCGCCGAACGTCGGCGGCGTCGCGACCGCGCCCGCGAACACCCTGGACTGGGCGCGGTTCGACCGGGTGTGGCTGGGGTGAGCCTGCGCCGGTACGCCGTCCGGCGGCTCGGCCTCGGCGTGCTCCAGGTGCTGGCCGTGGCGACCCTGGTGTTCCTGCTCGTGCGGGCCCTGCCGGGCGACGCGGCCGTCGCGCTGGCGGGCGACAACCCCGACCCGCGACGGATCGAGGAGATCCGGGTGGCGATGGGGCTCGACCAGCCTGCGCTGGAGCGCTGGTGGGCGTGGCTGTCGGGCCTCCCCCGGCTGGACCTCGGCGTCTCGCTGATCTCCGGCAGGCCGGTCTCGGAGTTCCTGCTCGACGGCCTCGGCCCCACGGCGGCGCTCGCCGTGCTCACCCTCGTGCTGCTCGTCCCGGTGTCGGTGCTGGTCGGCGTGCTGGCGGCGCTGCGCGAGGGCGGTGTGCTCGACCGGGTGCTCACGGCGATCAGCGTCGGGCTGCACTCGATCCCGGAGTTCGCGCTGGCCATCGTCCTGATCGCCCTGTTCGGCGTCCAGCTCCGCTGGCTGCCGCCGACGGCCGTCGGCGCGGGCGGGAACCTGCTCGCCCACCCGGAGGTGCTGGTGCTGCCGCTGGTGGTGCTGCTCGCCCGGCCGATCTGCTCGATCAGCAGGCTGGTGCGGGCGGGGATGATCGACGCGCTGGCGTCGGACCACGTGCGGCACGCCCGCAGGCTCGGGATCGGCGTGACGCGGATCCGGTTCGCCCACGCCCTGCCGAACGCGCTGGCCCCGGCGGTGCAGCAGGTCGCGCGGACCACCGACTGGCTGCTGGGCGGCGTGATCGTCGTGGAGGCGGTGTTCGTCATCCCCGGACTGGGCACCGCGCTGGTCGACGCGGTCGCGGGCCGCGACCTGCCGGTGGTGCAGGGGCTCGCGGTCGTCTTCGCCGTCACCACCGTGCTGGTGAACCTGCTCGCCGACCTGGCCGCGTTCCGGCTGGCGCCCCGATCGGCGGGGCTGGCGTGAGGGCCGTCGGCGGTCTGCTGGTCGTCATCCCGCTGGCGCTCGCGCTGCTCGGGCCGCTGGTCGTCCCGGACGAGCTGACCAGGGGTGCGCCGTTCGCGGCGGACCACCTGCTGGGCACCGACTTCGTCGGCCGGGACGTGTGGCACCAGGTGCTCGCGGGCGGTCGGACGGTCGTGCTCGTCGCGCTGCTGGCGACGCTCGGGTCCTACGCCGTCGGCGTGCCGTGGGGCGTGCTCGCGGCGACGTCGCGGCTCCGGCTGGTCGACGAGCTGGTGATGCGGCCGCTGGACCTGCTGCTCGCCGTGCCGTCGCTGCTGGTGCTGATCCTGGTCGCGGCCATCGCGGGCCAGGGGCTGGCGGTGCTGGTGGGCGTGGTCGTCCTGGTCAACTTCCCCGACGTGGCCAGGCTGTCCCGCGCCGCCGCGCTGGAGATCGCCGGGCGCCCGGCGCTGGAGGCGATGCGGATGCAGGGCGAGTCGTGGTGGCGGACGTCGATCGTCTACACCGGGCGGTCGATGCTCCGCACCGTGGCGGCCGACGTCGGCACCCGGCTGACCAGCGCCCTGTACCTGGTGGCGTCGGCCAGTTTCCTCGGTGTCGGCGTGCCGCCCGACGCCGCCGACTGGGCCGTCATGGTCGACCGCAACCGCGGCGGCCTGTTCCTCCAGCCGTGGGCGGTCGTCGTGCCCGCGCTGCTGGTCGTGTCGCTGTCGATCGGGCTCAACCTGGTGTTCGACCGCGCACTGCGAACCCGTTCGGAGGTCCGGGTGTGACCCCCGTGGTGCACGTCGAGGACCTGCGAGCCGTCGCGGGCGGGACCGTGCTGCTGGACGGCGTGAGCTTCGCGCTGGCGGCGGGCCGGGTGCTCGCGCTGGTCGGCGCGTCCGGCAGCGGCAAGACGACCACCGGTCTCGCGCTGCTCGGTGAGCACGCGCCGGGCGTCGTCGTGACCGGCCGGGTCTCGGTGGCCGGGCGGGTCGGGTTCGTCCCGCAGCACCCGTCGAGCGTGCTCAACCCCGTCCGCCGGAT
This sequence comes from Umezawaea endophytica, assembly GCF_025061645.1. Taxonomy (GTDB): domain Bacteria; phylum Actinomycetota; class Actinomycetes; order Mycobacteriales; family Pseudonocardiaceae; genus Umezawaea; species Umezawaea endophytica. The sequence continues at coordinate 249,462 of NZ_JANYMP010000007.1, forward strand.
CGGCGGGGTGTTCCGGGAGATCGCCGCGGCGCGCGGGGGTCAGCACCTGGTCGCCACGGCGTTGCGGCGGGCACGGGTGCCCGAGGAGCTGCTGCGCCGGTTCCCGCACCAGCTCTCCGGCGGGCAGCAGCAACGGGTGGTGCTCGCGCAGGCGCTGGTCGGCGACCCGGCGGTGCTCGTGGCCGACGAGCCCACCACCGGTCAGGACCCGATCACCCGCGCCGAGGTCGTGGACGAACTCGCGGCGGTCGTGGCGCAGGGCGTGGCCGTCGTGCTGCTCACCCACGACCTGGACGTCGTCCGGGCGCTGGCCGACGAGGTCGTGGTGCTGCGCGGGGGCCGGGTCGTGGAGGCGGGCCCGGCCGACGACGTGCTGACCCGGCCCCGGCAGGAGTACACGCGCGCCCTCGTCGCCGCCCAGCCTCGGGTCACCGTGCCCTCCGAGGCCCCGGACACCGTGCCACGGCTGGAGGTCCGCGACCTGACCGCGACCCACCGCCGGGCCACCGTCCTGCACGGGGTGGACGTGGCGGTCGGCGCGGGCGAGTGCCTGGCCGTCGTCGGGCGGTCCGGGAGCGGCAAGACCACCCTCGCCCGGTGCGTCGCCGGGCTGCACGAGTCCCGCACCGGTGACGTGCTGCTCGACGGCCGGGGGCTGGCCCGCTCGCTGCGCCGCCGCTCCAGTGCCGACCTCGCGGCGGTGCAGTACGTGTTCCAGGACGCGCGGGGGTCGTTCGACGAGCACCGGAGTGTGCTCGACCAGGTCGCCCGCACCGCCGTGCGGCTGCGCGGAACGTCCACTTCGGACGCTCGACGGGGCGCGCTGGACGCGCTGGCCGGGGTCGGGCTGGACGAGTGCACCGCGGCCCGGCGCCCGGCGGGCCTGTCCGGTGGCGAACTCCAGCGCGCCGCGCTCGTCCGGGCTCTGCTCGCGCGCCCGGACGTGGTGGTCTGCGACGAGATCACCTCCGGCCTGGACACCCTGACCCAGGCGGCGCTGCTGGACCAGCTCGCCGACCTGCGCGCCGCGCACGGCTGCGCGCTCGTGCTGATCAGCCACGACCTCGGCGTCGTCGCCCGGCTCGCGGACCGCGTCGCGGTGCTGCACGAGGGCCGCGTCGTCGAAGCGGGCCCGGCCCGCGCCGTGCTCGGCTCCCCCACCCACCCGGTGACCACCGGCCTGCTCGGCAGTGCGGGCCGACGAACAGAGGAGAAGCGGAAGTGACCAGGTACCACCGCGAAGTCGGCCCCTACGAGGTCCGGCCCGCGACCGAGGCGGACCTGCCGGGCGCGCGCAGCGTCATGCTGGACACCTTCTACCACGAGTTCGGCTACGGCTACCGGCCCGAGTGGCACGCCGACGTGGTCGACCTGGCCGGGGCGTACCTGGTCCCCGAACGGCACGCGCTGTTCGTGGCGACCAAGGGCGACGAGGTCGTGGCCACCACCGGCGTCCGCTCGACCGCGCCGAAGAGCCCGCCGCACCCGGCGTGGCTCGCCGAGCGATACCCGTCCGGACCGACCGCGCAGCTCTTCCGCGTGTACGTGCGGCCCGAGCACCGCCGCTGCGGCCTGGCGAAGGCGCTCGTGGCGCTGGCGACGGAGTTCGTCGCCGACATCCCGAGCTACGAACGCCTGTACCTGCACACCGACACGCGGATCGAGGGCGCCGAACCGTTCTGGCGGTCGGCGGCCACCGAAGTCCACGACAACCGCGACGGCGACCCGATCAGCTTCCAGACCGTGCACTTCGAGATCCCGCTGGCCCGGTAGCGCGGGTCAGCACCCGGTCGAGCGCCACGGCCCCTGCCGCCAGCGCGCCGAACAGGAGCCCGACGACGACGCAGTTGACCAGCACCGCCGGGTAGCCGAGGACTCGGACGTCCAGGAACGGGTACGGGTAGAAGTCCGCGAACGGTCCGCGGACGAGCGTGAACACCAGCCACGCCAACGGGAACACGAGCGAGAGCAGGACGACCCTGGCACCGGCTGGCGCCCGCGGGCCGAACAGCAGCCAGCCCACGACGGTCAGCAGCGGTGACGCGGTGTGCAGCAGGAAGTCCGCCAGCGCCGCGTAGCCCTGCAACTCCTGGAGGCCCGCCAGAGCGAGGTGGAAGACGATCCCGGTGACGGCGATGCCGACCAGCCCCGCCAACCGGAAGACGCGGAACACCGTGGACGGGCGGTTCGGGTTCGCCGCGAGCAGCCCGGTCGTCACGCAGACGATCACGTTGGACTGCACGGTGAAGAAGCAGTACATCGTGAACAGCCGGGCCCCGACGGAGTCGCCCCGGCCGCTGGTCCCGCTCAACACCATCTGGACGACCAGTCCCACGAGGACGACCAGCGCCGTCGCGCCGAACCAGAGCCGGGCCGTCGTGCGCTTGTCCATGTGTGCCAACCCTCAGCGGTTCCGGAGTCCGGAACCCTGTCTACTGGCAGGCCCGGTCGGGCGACACCCGGAGCCGCCGAGTCCGCCCGACCGGGTGACGGGTCAGCGGGTCAGCGGGTCAGCGGGTCAGCCGGAACGTCGACACCACCGCCGGGGCGTCGAACACCAGGAACACGTCGTGCGTGCCGGACGCCCTCGCCAGGTCGGCGGAAACCGTCCGGAAGGTGTACTTGTCCGCGGTGGCGGGGAGGTCGACGACGCCCAGGACGCGGCCGTCGACCGGGTCGTCCAGGCGGACCGTCAGCCGGGCCCCGGTCGGGCTGGAGGCGGTGACGGCGACGCGCTGGGCGTTGGTGAGGCGGGCGTCGCGGTAGGCGAGCCGGCCACCCGCGGCGACCGACGCCGACGTGCCGCCCGACTTGCTGGTGTCGGTGAGCGTGACGCCCGCGTAGTCGTCGAAGTTCTGCGCCTGCGTCGGTTTGCCGAGGTCGCGGTCCGGGATCCGGTCCGCCGCGACCACGACGGGCAGCGTGCGGACGATGTCGGTGGCCGACCGGCCGACCGAGAAGTCGTACCGGCCGCCCTCCACCACGGACTTCTCGCGCGTCACGTCCCAGGTCGCCAGGTCGGCGGCCTTGACCGTGAGCGTCACGGTCCGGCGTTGCCCCGCGGGGACTTCGACCTTCTGGAACGCCCGCAGCCGCTTGTCGGCCTTCGGGGCGCGGCCGTCGCGGGCGCTGGTGTAGAGCTGCACCACGTCCGCGCCGTCGCGGGAACCGGTGTTGGTCACGTCGACCCGGACCCGCACCACGCCGTTCGCGGTGGTGACGGGCCGGTCCACCCGCACGTTGTCGTAGCGGAACGACGTGTAGCTCAGGCCGTACCCGAAGGGGTAGAGCGGGGTGCCCCGGTAGTACTGGTAGGTCATGCCGGTCTTGGCGATGTCGTAGTCGAGGATGCTCGGCAGGCCCGCGTCCGAGGCGTACCAGGTCTGGGTGAGCCGCCCGCTCGGGTTGCGGTCGCCGAACAGCACGTCCGCGAGCGCATGACCCGTTTCCTGGCCCGCGTGGGTCGTCCACAGCAGACCGGGGACGTCGTGGGCGTCCCAACCGGTCGTGGGGTAGCTGTTCTCCACCACCACGACGGTGTTCGGGTTGGCCGCGCGCACGGCGTCGACCAACGCCATCTGCGCCGGGGCGAGTTCGGTGCTCGCGCGGTCGTTGTCCTCACGGCCGTTGATGAACGGCATGCTGCCCACGACGACCACCGCCGTGTCGGCCCCCTTGGCCGCCGCGACGGCCGCGTCGACGCCGCCCGCCAGCACCTCGCGGGAGAACCTCGTCGCGCCTGCCGCGTCGGGCGCGGAGAACCGGAGCACGCCGTCCGCGCCGACCACGCCGAACCTGTTGGGCCCGAACCAGGGTTGGGTGACCTCGTTGCCCGCGTACTCGACCACGACCGACCCGTCCGGCTGGGTGGCCAGCTTCACCTGCTGCTGCACGAACCAGCCGTTGGGCTGGGCGGCGTTGTTGACGAGCGCGCCGCCGGAGTAGGTGAGGTACTTGCCGTTGGCGACGGTGCGCAGGGTGGACTTCCCGGTGCCCCAGTCGAACACGTCGAACGACTGGGGCGCACCGGCCGTCCCGCCGTCCTCGACCAGCGCGCCGCCCGCCGGGTCGGTCGACGCCGTCAGGTAGCGGCCGGTGGCGGGGTTCTTCAACGCGATCCGGTCCACGCCCTCGGCGGACGCCACGGTGCCGCCGAACCGCTCCCGGACACCCTGCAACGGGGTCACGCGGTACGGCATCGTGCCGCTGTACCAGTCCTCGTACAGGGTGTCGGCCAGCGGGCCGACGACGGCGATCTTCCTCGACCGGCCCGCGTTCAGCGGGAGGACGTTCTTCTCGTTGCGCAGCAACACCACCTGCTCGGCGGCGGCCTGCCGCGCGAGCGCCCGGTGCTCCGGCGCGCCGATGACGTCCGGGGTGATCCCCGCGTACGGGTCGCGGCCCGGCGGGTCGAACTCGCCCAGCCGGAAGCGCAGCGACAGCAGGTGCCGCACGGCGTCGTCGACGTCCGCGACGGTGAGCGATCCCTGTGCCAGCGCGGCTTTCACCGCCGTGACGGTGGGGACGCCGTTCACGCCGTCGTCGGTGAAGCTGTCGAGGCCCGCCTTGATCGCGCCCGCCGCGGCGTCCGCCTTGGTGGCGAAGTAGCCCTGCGAGTTCACCAGGTTCGTCGGGGCGCCCGCGTCGCTGACGATCGCGATGTCCCGCTCCGACCACGACCGCACGGCGCCGTCGAGGTCGGGTTCCGCGGTGGTGGGCCTGCCGTTGACCAGGTTGTACGACGGCATGACGGCGTTCGCCGCCCCGGCCCGCAGCACCGGCTCGAACGCCTGCTGGTCGTAGTCGCGCAGGATCCGCGGCGGCACCGAGGAACTGGTGGTGGACCGGTCGACCTCGTTGTTGTAGGCCAGGTAGTGCTTCAACGTCGCCGCAGTCCGTAGGTGGTCCGGGTCGTCGCCCTGCATGCCGCCGCCGTACGCGGTGGCGATCCGGGCGGTCAGCAGCGGGTCCTCGGAGTAGCCCTCCTCGTTGCGGCCCCAGCGCGGGTCGCGCAGCAGGTTCACCACCGGCGCCCACACGTTGAGGCCCCACACCGTGGGGTTGCGCGCGTGGAAACCGCGCGCCTCGGTGCCGACGGCCGTGCCGACCCTCTTCACCAGGTCCGGGTTCCACGTGGTGCCGAGGCCGAGTGCCTGGGGGAACACGGTTCCGTCCGCGTAGACGACGTCGCCGTTGTGGTCGTAGTCGGTCGACCAGGCCACGCCGTGCAGCGCCTCGGTGCCGGTCTTGAACACCGCCATGCCCAGCCGCGGGATCGCGGGCTGGTACTGGTGCAGCAGCGACACCTTCTCGTCGAGGGTGAGCCGCCCGAGCAGGTCGTCGACCCGCGCGGCGAGCGGGAGGTCCGGGTCGCGGAACGGGGGTGGAGCGGCGGAGCCGACCCCCACCGGGGCCGCCAGCACCGCGGCCACCAGCAGTGCCAGGACGCGCCTCACCGGTGTTCCGCCCATGGTTCCACCTTCGCAGAAGATCGTTCGTCGAATCGGTTCGATGAAATCCACCCAGGACCGCCCAGCACTATTGCACCGCTGTTACAAGGGGGTCAAGGAGCGTTCGGAGTAGCCGCCCACAACGCTCTGACCTGCTACGGAAATACTGAATCGGACACGACCTGGGCGTTCGACGAATTCGACAGTCGAATAGCCGTCGAATGCGCGAAAAAGGTTGTGCGGAACTGGCGCTTCACTTACCTTCGAACGAAATCGATGCGCTTCGACGACGAGGAGCACGCCATGGTCACGATCCACGAGGTCGCCCGTGCGGCGGGTGTCGCGCCCAGCACGGTCTCGTACGTGATCAGCGGCAAGCGCTCGATCTCGCCGAAGACGAAGCGGCTGGTCGAGGAGAGCATCCGCAGGCTCGGCTACCACCCGCACGCCGGGGCGCGGGCGCTCGCCAGCAGCAGGACCAGCGTGCTGGCGCTCGTCGTGCCGCTGCGCACCGACCTCAACGTGGCCGTGGTGATGCAGTTCGTCGCCTCGGTGGTGAAGGCGGCGCGGGACCACGACCACGACGTCCTGCTGCTCACCAAGGACGAGGGCCCCGCCGCGCTGCAACGGGTCGCGTCCTCGGCGCTGGCCGACGCGCTGATCGTCATGGACGTGGAGAGCGACGACCCGCGCGTGCCGATGCTGCTCGCGCTCGACCGGCCGGTGGTCCTGATCGGCGCGCCGGACTCGCCGAGCGGGCTGCCGTGCGTGGACCTCGACTTCACCGCGGCGGGCGCGGTCTGCGTGGGCCACCTGGCCGACCTGGGCCACCGCTCCATCGCGCTGGTCGGCCCCTCCCCCGCGGTGTACCGGCGCGGCACCAGCTACGCGGCGCGCTTCCTGCGCGGCTTCACCGACGCGGCTCGCGCCCGCCGGGTGAAGGCCGTGCCGCGGTCGTGCCAGCACTCCTACGACGCGGTCAGCTCGGGGCTGGACGAGCTGTTCGCCCGGCACCCCGACGTCACGGGTCTGGTGGTGCACAACGAGGCCGTGCTGCCCGCCGTCCTCTCGGACCTGCGCCACCGCGGCCGCCGGGTGCCCGAGGACGTGTCGGTCGTCGCGGTCTGCCCGGACAGCATGGCCGAGAACCACCCGGTCGCCCTCACCACGGTCGCGATCCCGGCCGAGGAGGTCGGCGCGCTCGCCGTGGAGATGACCGTCCGCAGCCTGGGCGGCCACACCAGCGCGGAGACCCGTCTGCTCGCCCCCAGGCTGACCGTGCGCGGCAGCACGACGCACGTCTGAGCCCCCACCTCGTTCCTAGGAGTTCCGATGAGCACGACCAAGCGCGGCTGGACGCTGTCCGCGACCGCACTGCTGGCACTGGCGATGACCGGCTGCTCCCCCGCCCCCGCTCCCGGTGGAGGGACCGGGGAAGCGGCCACGACGATCACCGAACTGGACTACTACGCCGACGCGCAGGGCTCGGAGGCGTGGCAGAAGATCCTCGACGCGTGCTCCCGGCAGACCGGCGTGAAGATCGAGCGGCAGGCGATCCCGGCCGCGCAGATGCTGCCGAAGGTGTTGCAGGGGGCCAGTTCGAAGACGCTGCCGCACCTGCTGTTCACCGACAACCCGACGCTCCAGCAGGTCGCGGCGACCGGCGCGCTCACACCGCTGACCGACTACGGCATCGCCACCGACGGGTACTACGACAGCATCGTCAAGGCGGGCACCTACCAGGACAAGGTGTACGGCCTCGCGCCCGGCGTGAACGGGCTCGCCCTGATGTACAACAAGGACCTGCTCACCGCGGCGGGCGTGCAGCCGCCGACGACGTGGGAGGAGCTGAAGGTCGCCGCGACGAAGCTCAGCGGTAACGGGAAGTACGGGCTCGCGTTCTCGGCGCTGCCGTCGGAGGAGGGAACCTGGCAGTTCCTCCCGTTCTTCTGGAGCAACGGCGCCGACCTGGCCCACCTGGACTCGGCGAAGTCGGTGGAGGCGCTGAAGTACGTGACCGAGCTGGTGAACGCGGGCGCGGCGTCGAAGTCGGTGGTGAACTGGAGCCAGAACGACGTGGCGGACCAGTTCGTGGCGGGCAACGCGGCCATGATGGTCAACGGCTCGTGGAACCTCGCCCGGCTGGACGCCGAGACGTCGCTGAAGTACGGCGTGGTGCCGATCCCCGTGCCGCAGAAGGGCGGCAAGCCCACCGTCGCGCTCGGCGGCGAGGTCGGCGCGATCCCGGCGACCGGCGGCCCGACCCAGCAGGCGGCGGGCAAGGTGCTGGCCTGCGTCCTCGCCGAGCCGACGATGCTGGAGTGGAGCAAGGCCCACGCCTACGTGCCGTCCAAAGTGGACGTGGCGAAGAAGTTCGGCGAGCAGAACCCGCCGATGAAGGCGTTCGTCGAGGAGGTCGAGACCGCACGGTCCCGCACCGCGGAACTCGGCGAGAAGTACCCCAAGGTGTCGGCGGCGCTGGCGGCGGCGATCCAGTCGTCGCTGACCGGCCAGCAGCCCGCCGAGCAGGCACTCGCCCAGGCGCAGCAGGCGAGCGGGTCGTGACGCTGACGGCCGGCCGGGTGTCGCCGGGACGCCGCCGCACCGGCTACGCGGGGTTCGCGTTCCTCGCGCCCGTGCTGCTGTACGTGGTGGTGTTCTTCGGCTACCCGCTGGTCGCCAACCTCGTGATGAGCGCGCAGGACTACACCGTGCGCTCCTTCTACACCGGGCAGGCGCCGTTCGTCGGACTGGCGAACTACGCGGCCGTGCTGGCGAACCCGCTGTTCACCACGGCGGTGCTGAACACGGTGCTGTTCACCGTCGGGTCGATCGTCTTCCAGTTCGGCATCGGCCTGGCGCTCGCGGTGTTCTTCAGCGGCCGGTTCCTCGGCAGCGCGACGCTGCGGTCGCTGCTCCTGCTGCCGTGGCTGCTGCCGCTGGTGGTGAGCGGCGCGGTGTGGCGGTGGATGTTCGACCAGGACCACGGCGTGCTCAACGCGCTGCTGCGCCTGGTGGGCGCGCCGGTGCCGTGGCTGACCAGCACGACGTGGGCGCTGCCCGCCGTGATCATCACCAACATCTGGATCGGCGTCCCGTTCAACCTGGTCGTGCTGCACGGCGGGCTGCGCGCGATCCCGGCCACCCTGTACGAGGCGGCGGAACTGGACGGGGCCGGGGCGTGGCAGCGGTTCCGGCACATCACCTGGCCGCTGCTGCGCCCGGTCACCGGGATCGTGCTGATGCTCGGGTTGGTCTACACGATCAAGGTGTTCGACGTGATCATGGTCGTCACCGGCGGCGGCCCGGCGAACTCGACCCAGACGCTGACCACGTGGTCCTACGCGCTGTCGTTCCGCGACTTCGCGTTCGGCCAGGGCGCGGCGGTCGGGAACCTGCTGATCCTGGTGGCGACCGGCTTCGGGCTGCTGTACCTGCGCTCGCTGCGGTCCACGCTGGCGGAGGCGGCGTCGTGAAGGCCGGCAAGACCCTCGTGGGCGTGCTGGTCGTGGCCGTCCTGCTGTTCCCGCTCTACTGGATGGTCAACGCGTCATTCCAGCCCAGCGGCGCCCTGCTCAAGCCGTCGCCGGACTGGTTCCCGGTGGCAGGCACCCTCGACGGCTACCGCAAGGCGCTCGGCACCCAGGGCGGCCACCTGCTGTCCAGCGTGCTGATCGCGCTCGGCACCGTCGTGGTGTCGCTGATCATCGCCGCCCCGGCCTCCTACGCCTTGGCACAGCTCAAGGTCCGCGGCGCCACGTCGATCGTCTTCGCGCTGCTCATCGTGCAGATGATCCCCGGCATCGTGATGGCGAACTCGCTCTACACGGTGTTCGGCAACCTCGGGCTCATCGACAGCTACCTCGGCCTGGTGCTGGCCGACTCGACGGCCACGATCCCGTTCGCCGTCCTGCTGCTGCGCGCGTTCATGGTGTCCGTGCCCCGCGAGCTGTCGGAAGCGTCCCGTGTGGACGGTGCCGGGCACTGGCGGACGTTCTTCTCCATCATCCTGCCGATCAGCCGCAACGCGCTCGTCACAGCGGGGCTGTTCTCGTTCCTGTTCGCCTGGGCGGACTTCCTGTTCGCCGTCACCCTCACCACCGGCCAGTCGTTCCAGCCGATCACCGTCGGCATCTACCGGTTCGTCGGCAACCAGTCGGCCGACTGGAACGGCGTCATGGCCACCGCCGTCCTGGCGTCGGTCCCCGCCGCCGTCCTGCTCGTCATCGCCCAGCGCTTCGTGGTCGCCGGTCTCACCAGCGGCGCCGTGAAGGACTGACCCCTTGGGAGCCACCATGATCTCCATCAGCGACGACGGTCGCGCGCTCGACGTGGCGGTGCGGCACGAGGTGCTGCGCGTCGAGCCGTGGGGCGACGACAGCCTGCGCGTGCGGGCCGGGCAGCACGCGATCCGCGACGACGTGCCCGGCGCCCTCATCCCGCCCAAACCGGCCCCGGTGGTCGTGACGGCCGACGGGCGCACGGGCAGCGTGGTGGTCGGTGCCCTGACCGCGACCGTGGAGGTCGTGGACACCGACACCGGGATCGACGCGCGGCTGCGGTTCACCCGCACCGACACCGGCGAGGAACTGCTGGCCGAGCGGCCCGCGCACTTCTGGTGGCCCGGCCCGCGGATGTTCGTGCCGTCCGGCGGCGGGTACGGCAGGCTGGAGCAGCGGTTCGCCGCGTACGAGGGCGAGCGGGTCTTCGGCCTCGGCCAGCGCACCCACGGCAGGCTCGACCAGAAGGGCCTCGTGCTGGACCTGGTGCAGCGCAACGCCGAGGTGTCCGTGCCGTTCCTGCTGTCCAGCCGCGGCTACGGGTTCCTGTGGAACCTGCCCGCCGTCGGCCGGGTGGAACTCGCCGAGAACGGCACCCGCTGGGTCGCCGACAACGCCCGGCAGATCGACTACTGGATCACCACCGGCGACTCCCCCGCCGCGATCCTCGGCCACTACGCCGACGCGACCGGTCACGTGCCGATGCTCCCCGAGTGGGCGTCCGGGTTCTGGCAGTCCAAGCTGCGCTACCGCACCCAGGCCGAACTGCTCGCCGTGGCGCGCGAGCACCACGGCCGCGGCCTGCCGCTCGCGGTGGTCGTCGCCGACTTCTTCCACTGGCCGCACCTGGGCGACTGGCGGTTCGACGAGGCCGAGTGGCCCGACCCCGAGGCCATGGTCCGCGAACTGGACGCCATGGGCACCAAGCTGATGGTGTCGATCTGGCCCACCGTGAGCCCGCTGTCGGAGAACTTCCCCGAGCTGCGCGACCGGGGGCTGCTGGTGGGCGCCGAGCAGGGCATGGCGGTGCACGCCCCGTGGAAGGACAAGGGTTTCGCCGCCGAGGTGCCGGTCGCGCTCTACGACGCGACCCACCCGGAGGCCCGCCGCTTCCTGTGGGACACCGTGAAGCGCAACTACCACGACAAGGGCGTGCGGGCGTGGTGGCTCGACGCGTCCGAACCGGAGATCCAGCCCGGCCACCCGCACAACCTGCGCTTCCACGCCGGTCCGGGTTCCGAGGTGGCCAACCTCTACCCGCAGGCGCACGCCAGGGCGTTCCACGAGGGCCTGCTGGCCGAGGGCGACGACGAGGTGGTGCTGCTCAGCCGGTCCGCGTGGGCGGGCAGCCAGCGCTACGGCTCGGCCGTCTGGTCCGGCGACATCCCGGCCACGTGGGACTCGCTGCGCGCGCAGGTCCGGGCGGGCCTGAACCTCGCGGTGGCCGGGATCCCGTGGTGGACGACGGACATCGGCGGCTTCCACGGCGGCGACCCGGACTCGCCCGAGTACCGCGAGCTGATCACCCGCTGGTTCCAGTACGGCGTGTTCTGCCCGTTGTTCAGGCTGCACGGCTTCCGCGACCCGCGCGGCGAGTTCGGCGCGGAGATGACCGGCGGCCCGAACGAGGTGTGGTCCTACGGGCCGGAGGCGCTGGCCTCGATCGAGGAGTCGCTGCGGATGCGGGAACGCCTGCGCCCCTACGTGATGGAGCAGATGCGCGTGGCCCACGAGTCCGGCGTGCCCCCGATGCGCCCGCTGTTCGTGGATTTCCCGCACGACCAGCGCGCCTGGGAGGTGGACGACCAGTTCCTGTTCGGCCCGGCCCTGCTCGTCGCCCCGGTCCTGCACCCCGGCGCCGAGACCCGCCGGGTCCACCTGCCGACGGGCAGCGCGTGGACCGACGCGGCCACCGGCGAACGCCACCTGGGCGGCCGCACGATCGAGGCCCCCACACCCCGCTCGCGCATCCCGGTGTACCTGCGCGACGACGCCGACGTGCCGGTGCACCGCTAGCGTCAGGACCGTGTTCACCCCTGATGGACGACAACGGCTGCGGGCCGACCTGGTGTCGGCGGCGGAGGCCGACCCCCGGATCACCGGTGTCGCGCTGGTGGGCTCCGCCGCGCGCGACCGCGAGGACCGGTGGTCCGACATCGACCTCGCGCTGTGCCTGGACGAGGACGCCGATCGCGACGAGGTGGTGCGGGACTGGACGGATCGCCTGTACCGGGACCACCAGGTCGTGCACCACCTCGACGTCCGGAGCGGGGCGGCGCTCTTCCGGGTGTTCCTGCTGCCCGACACCCTCCAGGTCGACCTGTCGTTCTGGCCCCCGGCGGCGTTCGGCGCGACCGGCCCGGCGTTCCGGCTGCTGTCCGGCACCGCCGCGGACGTGCCGAGGTCCCGGCCGCCCGACGCGCTCGACCTCGTGGGGATGGGCTGGCTGCACGCCCTGCACGCGAGGTCGAGCATCGCGCGCGGCCGGGTCTGGCAGGCGGAGCACATGGTGAGCGGCCTGCGGGACCAGGTGCTCGCGCTCGCCTGCCTGCGGCACGGTCTGCCCGCGGTTCAAGGGCGCGGACTGGACGACCTGCCCGCCGAGGTGACGGCACCGCTGGACGCCACCCTCGTCCGCGCGACGGACCCGGCGGAGCTGGTCCGCGCTTTCGGGGCGACCGTCGAGGCGTTCCTGGCCGAGGTCGGCCTGGTGGACGCCGACCTGGCCTCGCGCATCGCCGGAGCCGTGCGCGAACTGGTCGACACCAGTACCTAGCGGGGTCTCGCCCCGGTCGAGCCGCGCACCACGAGTTCCGGCTGGAACACGAACTCCGCGTGCGGGGCCGGGGTGCCGCCGATCTCCTCCATCAGCGCGCGCACGGCCGCCTGGCCCATGGCGTCCACGGGTTGACGGAGCGTGGTCAGCGGCGGGTCGGCGAAGACGATGAGCGGTGAGTCGTCGAACCCGACCACGGACACATCCCGCGGCACGTGCAGGCCGTGGTGGCGGGCCGCGCGGATGGCGCCGAACGCCATCAGGTCGCTGCCGCACACGACGGCCGTGCACCCCTTGTCCAGCAGCGCGGTGCCCGCCGCCTGGCCGCCCTCGACCGTGTAGAGCGAGTGCTCGACCAGCAGTTCCGTGCCCGGCCGGGCGAGGGTGAAGCCCTCGACCATGCGCTGGGTCGGGACGTAGCGGGGTGGGCCGACGGCGAGGCCGATCCGCTCGTGGCCCAGTTCCGCCAGGTGGGAGACGGCGAGCCGGGCGGCGGAGCGGTAGTCGACGGACACGAACGGCGCGGACACCTTGTCGGTGAACCCGTTGACCATGACGAACGGCACCCGGCGGCCCGCGAGCTTCACGTACCGGTCCATGTCGGCGGTCGTGTCCGCGTGCAGCCCCGCGACGAAGACGATGCCCGTGACGCCGTGGTCCACGAGCAGTTCGGTCAACTGGTCCTCCGACGAGCCGCCGGGGGTCTGCGTGCACAGGACGGGCGTGTAGCCGTCCCTGGTGAGCATCTGCTCGATGACCTGCGCGAACATCGGGAAGATCGGGTTGGTCAGCTCGGGGATGATCAGACCGATCAGCCCCTGGCTGCGCTGCCGCAGCTTGGGTGGGCGTTCGAAGCCGAGGACGTCCATCGCGGCCACGACGGCCTGCCGGGTCGAGGACGAGACGCCCGCCTTGCCGTTGATCACCCGGCTGACGGTCGCCTCGCTGACGCCTGCCTGGGTCGCGATGTCACTGAGCCGAGCTGTCACACCCGGTGACTCTACGGGCGCGTGAGCCCCCCGGTCATGATCGGCGGTTCGGGGGCCCGCCGGACGTTGCTCCGCACTGCCGAGCGGGTGCCGCCGAACCCGCTGAAAGACTTTGCGGACGTTTTCAGCAACTCGTGCAACTGGTATGACGTAGAGCACACCCTGCACCCAAGGAGACAACGTGGTCCCCTCAACCCGGAGGGCCCTGCTCGCGGTAGCGGCCCTGCTCACCAGTCTGATAGCCATCCCGTCGGCCGTTCCCGCGGCCCAGGCCACCCCGCCCGGCTCCAAGGACGTGACCGCCACCCTGTTCCAGTGGTCGTTCGACCGCGTGGCCACCGAGTGCACCACCGTCCTGGGCCCGAAGGGGTACGGCTTCGTCGAGGTCTCCCCCGCGTCCGAGCACATCCAGGGCGGCCAGTGGTGGACCTCCTACCAACCGGTCAGCTACCGGATCGCCGGACGGCTCGGCACCGAGTCGCAGTTCCGGAACATGGTCAACACCTGCCACGCCGCGGGCGTGAAGGTCATCGCGGACGCGGTGGTGAACCACATGTCCGCGGGCTCGGGCACCGGGACCGGCGGCACGACCTACTCGAAGTACACCTACCCCGGCTACTACGGCGACCAGGACTTCCACTCCTGCCGCAGCCAGATCAACGACTACCGCAACCGCGACAACGTGCAGAACTGCGAACTGGTCGGCCTGTCGGACCTGAACACCGGCAGCGACTACGTCCGCGGCACCATCGCGGCCTACCTGAACAACCTGCTCTCCATGGGCGTGGACGGCTTCCGCGTCGACGCGGCCAAGCACATCGCCGCGGCCGACCTGTCCGCCATCAAGTCCAGGCTCAGCAACCCGAACGCCTTCTGGGTGCACGAGGTGATCTACGGCGCGGGCGAGGCCGTCCAGCCCACCGAGTACACCGGTTCCGGCGACGTGGACGAGTTCCGCTACGCCTACGACGTCAAACGCGTGTTCACCAACGAGAAGCTCTCGTACCTCAGCAACTTCGGCCAGTCCTGGGGTTACCTCGCGAGCAACCAGGCCCGACCGTTCGTCGACAACTGGGACACCGAGCGCAACGGCTCCACCCTCAACTACAAGAACGGCTCGACGTACACCCTGGCCAACGTGTTCATGCTCGCGTGGCCCTACGGCGCCCCGCAGGTCTACTCGGGCTACGAGTTCTCCGACAACGACGCCGGTCCTCCCGGCGCGGCCGCCTGCTACGCCAACGGCTGGAAGTGCCAGCACAAGTGGCCGCAGATCGCGAACATGGTCGGCTTCCGCAACGCGGTGGCGGGCACCGCGGTGGCGAACTGGTGGGACAACGGCAACAACGCCATCTCGTTCAGCCGGGGCACGCGCGGTTTCGTCGCGATCAACAAGGAGACCTCGGCGCTCACCCGCACGTTCCAGACCTCGCTGCCCGCCGGGAACTACTGCGATGTCCAGCGCGACGGCTGCGCGGTGTCCTACGCGGTCGGCTCGAACGGCCAGTTCACCGCGACGGTCGGCGCGGGTGAGGCGCTCGCGCTGCACGTCGGCTCGACCGGCGGCACCGACCCCCAGCCCGGCAACGGCACGGCCGCGTTCGCGGTCAACGCCACGACCATGCCGGGGCAGAACGTGTTCGTCGTCGGCGACCACGCGGCGCTGGGCTCGTGGAACCCGGCGGCGGCGATCCCGTTGAGCTCGGCGGCCTACCCGGTGTGGAAGGCGTCCGTGTCGCTGCCGAACGGCACCGCGTTCCAGTACAAGTACCTGCGCAAGGAGTCGAACGGCGCCGTGACGTGGGAGAGCGGCGCGAACCGCACCGCCACGTCACCCGCCACCCTGAACGACACCTGGCGGAACTGACGGCCCGGTGGCCCCGTCCACTGTGGACGGGGCCACCGGCTCAGTCCTGGTTGTTCGCGTAGCACCTGGTCTTGCCGTTCTCGTCCACGGTCTTCTCCTCCCGCAGCACGTCGTCGACGAAGATCTTGCACACCGTGCCCGGCGGGGCCTTGTCGACGAAGACGTAGTTGAACCCGAACCCCACGTTCCGGCTCTCCTCGAACGGCAGTGTCACCGCCTTCGGCCCGGCATCCTCCCCGGCGAACTCCGCGTTCACGTCGGCGGTGCCCTCGCCGTGCACCTCCACGCGCACGTCCCAGCTACTGCCGATGAGGCCGCAGCCGGTGAGCGAGCACGCGGTCAGCACGAGCACGGGCGCCAGCAGGGCGAGTCGAGTCATCAGGGGAATCCGTTCCTGTCGGGTTTTCTCGGCACCACGATCCTGGACGCGACCGCCGTGCCGCGGTGTCGGCCATCGGTACGGACCGCGACCACGACGTTCGACCGAAAGTCTGAACGGGACGGTCGGGGCCGCCGGTAGCGTTCCCCGTCGTGAAGCTGCACCCCTCCACCCCGTGGGTCGTGGTCCCCGGTCTCGCGCTGGCCGGACTGGCGCTGGCCGACCTCGCCACGCTCAACCCGCGCACGCCGTCCGGCCAGACCCTGCTGGTCTCGGCCGCGCTCGCGGGGCTGCTGGCCTGGGCGGTCCGGGGCCAGGCCGCGGCGGGCCACCCGGTGCGGGCGCTGGGCCTGGGCACCCTGGCGGCCGTCGGCTCGCTCGCCACCACCCACCTGACCGAGACCTCCGTGCTCCAGCGCACGCCGGGCCTGCTGGAGCTGTCCGCCCTGCTCCTGGTCCTGCTGTCCTACGCCCGCCGCTTGCCGGTCGGGCTGCTGGTGCCGGGTGTCCTGCCGGTCCTCGCCGCCATCGCCCTGCTGCCCCGGCGGCTGGCGCCCGCCGCGACCCTGCCGCTGGTGGAGAACCTGGAGGTGTGGGCCGGGATCCTGCCGATCGCGTTCCTGGCGGCGGGCCTGCACCTCAGGTCGCTCGACGCCCGCCGCAGGTCCGAAGAGGAGGGGATCCGCCGCTCCGAACGCCTGGAACTCGCGCGGGACCTGCACGACCACGTGGCCCACTTCGTCACGGCGATGGTGGTCCAGGCCCAGGCGGGCGAAGCGGTCGTGACCGACCCGAAGGGGCGGGACCTGTTCGGCAACATCGAGCGGACCGGCCAGGAGGGCCTGGTCGCGATGGGTCGGATGGTGCGCCTGCTGCGGGAGGGCGGCCCCGACCGGCCGCCCGGCACCGGCGGTTTCGACGCCATCCGCGAGCAGGTCGGCCGGTTCACCCCGCCGGCGACCCTCGAGGTGGCGGGCGGCGTCAACGCGGGCGCCTGGTCGCCGGAACTGGCGAAGTCGGTCGAACGGGTGGTCCAGGAGGGGCTGACGAACGTCCGCAAGCACGCCCGCTCCGCCACGGCCGTCCAGGTGGTGATCGAACCCGACGACGACCACCTGGTGGTGCTCGTCCGCGACGACGGCGCCCGCTCGGGCCGAACCCGGTTCCGGCCGAGCGGTTTCGGCGTCCTGGGCCTCGCCGAGCGCGTGTCGGCGCTCGGCGGCGAGCTGACCAGTGGTCC
Source organism: Umezawaea endophytica (assembly GCF_025061645.1). Taxonomy (GTDB): domain Bacteria; phylum Actinomycetota; class Actinomycetes; order Mycobacteriales; family Pseudonocardiaceae; genus Umezawaea; species Umezawaea endophytica. The sequence goes on from NZ_JANYMP010000007.1 coordinate 266,443, forward strand.
ACTCCCAGGAGGCGGCTGGTTGCTGCGCGCCTCGATCCCGGCCCGGCAGAGGAGCACGGCGGATGACGGTGACGGTGGTCGTCGCGGACGACCAGGAGCTGATCCGCGCGGGCTTCGAGCTCATCCTCGACGCCCAGCCCGACATCAGCGTCGTGGGGCTCGCGGCCGACGGCGTGGAAGCCGTCGAGCAGGTGCGCGCGCTCCGGCCCGACGTGTGCCTGATGGACGTCCGGATGCCGCGGGTCGACGGCCTCCAGGCGACCAGGGCGCTCAAGCGCGACCCGGCGACGGCGTCGACGAACATCGTCGTCGTCACCACGTTCGACCTGGACGAGTACGTGTACGGGGCGCTGCGGGCGGGCGCGAGCGGGTTCGTGCTGAAGAACTCCGGTGCCCGCCTGCTCACCGAGGCCGTCCGGGCGGCGAAGCACGGCGAGTCGCTGATCTCCCCGTCGGTCACCGTGCGGCTGCTGGAGCACGTCCACGACCGCCGCACGCGTGACGACGCCGCCGCGGACCGGTTGAGCGGGCAGGAGGCGAAGGTCGTCACGAGGGTCGCGCGCGGCTGGACGAACAACGAGGTCGCCGCGGACCTGAACCTGTCGCTCAGCACCGTCAAGACCCACCTCGGCCGCATCCAGGACAAGCTGTCCCTGCGCAACCGGGTCGAGATCGCCGCGTGGGCCTGGGAGCACGGCATCGTCCGGTAGGACGGCGCGGCGGCGGGCGTGAGGGTGCCCGCCGCCGCGCCGTGGCGTCAGCTCAGCGTCACCGCCCCGTCGTCGACCACGAAGGACGTTTGCAGCGAGCTGTCCTCCACGCCGGTGAACTTCAGCGCGACCGTCGTGCCCGCGTACGAGGACAGGTCGATCGTCTTCAGCGCGTAACCGGTCGCCTTGTCGAGGTTCGAGTAGGTGGCGATGGTCGTCGTGCCCGCCGCGACGGTCAGCTTGTCGTAGGCCGTGGTGCCGGTCGTCTCCGCGGAGTCGATGTGGACGTAGAACGTCAGGCTGGCCCGGCAGCCGGACGGGATGGCCACCGACTGGGACAGGGTGTCGGTGTGGGTGCTGCCGTAGCCGTCCAGCCACGCGCTCCAGGTGCCGCCGTGCGCCGCCTGGCCGTCGGCCGCGTGCTGGCCGATGACACCGCTGCTGGCGGTCCACGAGGTGGCGCCGGATTCGAAGCCGGGGTTGAGCAGCTTCTGGCCGGAGCAGCCGTTGGTGGTGCCGACGGTCCAGGTGAACGACGCCGAGCCGCTGCGGCTCGCGCTGTCGGTCGCCGTCACGGTCACGGACGACGTGGCGGCGGTCGTCGGGGTGCCGGAGATGGTGCCGGTGCCGGAGTTGACGGACAGACCGGCGGGCAGGCCGGTGGCGGTCCAGGTGTACGGCGCGGTGCCGCCGCTCGCGGAGAGCGGGAGGCTGACAGCGGTGCCGACGGCGGTGGACTGGTTGCCGGGGCTCGCCACGGTGACGGTGCCGGTCGCGCTGCACGTCGGGTCGGCCGACTGGGCGGGCACGCTGATCGCGTCCCACGCCGCCTTGACGGTGTTGAACTCCGCGCAGCTACCGGGGAAGAGGTTCTTCGCGGCGGTCAGCGTCCAGGTCCGGTACTTCAGGTACGAGCTGCCGGAGGTCTTGACCAGCATCGCGTTGTAGAAGATCTTCATCGCGGTCTGGACGCCGAGACCGGTCACCGCCGAGCCGTTGCACGTGGTGCTGGCGGGCTGGCCGTTGGTGGGGCTGGAACCGTTGGCCAGCAGGTAGAACCAGTGGTTGCCGGGACCGGCGGCGGCGTGCACCTCGGAGCCGGGGACGGAGCTGGAGTAGCAGTTGGCGTGCCCGAGCGCGGACGGGTTGTACATGTTGCGGATCGGGCCCCTGCCGACGAGGTTGATCGTCTCGCCGACCAGGAAGTCCGGGGTGTCGTAGGGCGAGGACTCGTTGGCGAACCACTCGGTGGACGCGCCGAACACGTCGGCGACGAACTCCTGCGTGCCGCTGCCCGAGATGCCGCCGGGGGTGTGGTCGTCGATGCCGTGGCCCAGTTCGTGCGCCACGACGTCGAGCGAGCCGATCCACTGGTTGGCCGAGTTGTGGCCGATCTGGACCTGGCTGCCGTCGTAGTAGGCGTTCTGGTCGTTCAGGCCGACGCGCATCGGCCAGCCGCCGCCCGAGCCGTCGAAACCGTTGCGGCCCAACCACTGGGTGAGCATCCTGGCCTCGGTCTGCGCGGCGAACAGGATGTCGACGCAGCCGGTCTCGCGGTTGGTGGCGGTGCCGTTGCCCCACGCGTCGTCGGTGCCGCTGAACGTCGTGTTGTTGGCGGCGTCCTGGCAGCTCACGTTGGTCAGCGACGGGTCCTTGAGGGAGTACGTGCTGCCGACGTGCGTGGTGTTGATGGTGACCGGGCCGTTCCAGCCGCTGGAGCCGGTGCCGTGCAGGACGTGCTCCTGCGTGGTCAGCACCTTGCCGGTCATCGCGTCCACGACGACGTCGAGCTTGCTCGGGCCCTCGGCGCCGCGGCCGACGACGGAGCTCTTCCACGCCAGCCTCGGCGTGCCGACCGTGTACGCCACGAGCTGCGCGCCGCCGACGCTGTCCACAGTGGACATCTGCTGTCGGGCGGTCGCCTCGGCCGCGGCCTTGGACACCGTCGGCGTGGTCGTGCCGAGCGCGATGGTGGTGTCCTGCGCGACCGAGGTCGTCAGGACCTGGCCCGCCGAGTCGGTGACGACGACGAAGTCGCCGCCGACCACCGCCAACCCCTTGTAGGTGCGGTCGTACGGGACGTACTTGAGGCCGTCGGTCGACGAGATGACCGGGTGCTGCACGAACACGTCGTCAGCGCTCGCGTGCAGAACTTCGGGTTTCGCCGCGACGAGGGCGCTCGCCGCGGAGGCGGCCTGGACCTCGGCGCTCTGGGCGGTGGGAGCGGGCTGGGCCTGGGCGGCTGTCGGGGTGACCAGTGCCGCGACCACGACACCGGTCGCGGCCAGGACGAGTGGACGTCTGAACTCCATCGGTGGATCTCCTCATGCAGGGCGAGCACGACCCAGGTCGTGACAGGGGAGGATCGTGTTCGGGGGTGAGGTGTTCCGAGAACGGAATCAGGATCCGTCCACCGACGTCGAATGGACAACAGACGACCGCACTAACTTTTTAACACCTCGCAACACGGTCGTCATTCGGACGCGAAAAGGCGCCACCGTTCCCGCCATCACGGTGATGACCAGGCACGACGCGCCAGGTCGAAGCGTGCACCCGGAATCCTTCCTTGGAAATACGCCAATGGGGGCAATGCGGAACAGTGGGCCATTCGCCATTCCGTCAGGCGGTGCCAAAAGAACCGAAAAAGGACAAGTCGCCGCTCTTCGGGGAAATGGCGTGCGGGTGGCGGGGTTTCAGGGGACCGGAGGGGCGGTGGCGATCCCGACACCGGGTGCCGTGCCGTCCACGACGACCGTCGCCCTTCGCCACGGCTGTTCGCGGAGCAGGAGGGGCAGTTCCTCGGCCAGCCACGCGGCGACGTGCCGCCGCTGGGCCGGGGAGTCGCCGTCGCGCGCCACCAGCCGCCGCTCCTGCTCGTCCAGGTCGCCCTGCACCCAGATCGAGGCGTCGACCCACGGGGCGAACTCCTCGCGGATGATCCCGGTGCCCTCGACCCACACGACGTCCACCCCGGACGGGACGCGGATCGCGCCGGGACGGTCGCGCTCGATCCAGGCGCGCGGCCGGAACTCCACCGCCTCGCCGCGGTGGAGGGGCCGCAGGACGTTCTCGACCAGCAGGCCGCCCCAGTCGAAGTACGCGTGGTGCCAGGCGACGTCGTCGGTGTGCACCGCCGCGGACGCGGGGACGACCGCGCGCAGCCGTTCGACGAAGGTGGACTTCCCCGCGCCGCCGCGCCCGTCGACCGCGACGACCAGCGGACGCCCGGTGACGCCGGACGCCGCCGCGCGCAACCGTCCGACCAGGGCGGCGGGTTCCTCGACCCGCCACCCCGAGGCCTGGACCTCACCGGGATGCAGCCGCACTCAGGACCTCCTCGCCCACCCGACTCGACGATAGCCCTGACCTCACACCGGGAAGTCCACCGCTCGGGACTCGGCCTCGTGCGCGCGGAGTTCGGCGAGGGTCGCCTCCAGGCCCGCTACGACCCGGTCGTGGCCCGCGCCGCCGAGCACCAGCCGTCGGGGCGGGTCGGCGCTGGAGATGGCCCGCACCACGGCTTCCGCGCCGAGGCGGGGGTCGCCGGGCTGGTGGCCGTGCTGGTCGACCATCGTCGCGGTCACGGAGTCCAGCAGCGGCCGGTAGTCCTCGATGGACTCGGTGGCGGGTTCGGTGGCGAAGCCCGCGTAGGCGGCGGTGCGGAACGCGCCGGGCTCCACGGCGAGCACCTTGACGCCCAGCGGCTCGACCTCGTGGCGCAGGACCTCGGTCATCCCCTCCACCGCGAACTTCGCCGCGCTGTAGGACCCGAAGCCGGGCACGCCCACCAGGCCCGCGACCGAGGACATCATGACGACCCACCCGTCGCCGCGGGCTCGCATGCCGGGCAGGACGGCGCGGGTGACGGCCAGCACCGAGAAGAAGTTCAGCTCGAACGAGTCCCGCACCGCCTTCTCGTCCATGCCCTCGACCGACCCGACCCAGCCCCGGCCCGCGTTGTTGACCAGCACGTCGATGCCGCCGAAGCGGGCGACGGCCGCCGCCACGGCCTCGTCGACCTGCCCGGCGTCGGTGACGTCGAGCGGCAGCACCAGCACGCGGTCGCCGTGCCGTTCCGCCCACTCGCGCAGGGGCTCGACCCGGCGCGCGGTGAGCACGACGCGATCACCCGCCCGCAGTGCCGCGTCGGCGAACGCGGCACCGAAGCCGCCGGGCGTGCCGCCGGTGATGAACCAGGTCCTCATGCGGATCCCTCCTAGTCACTTCGTTCTTAGCAGTCACTCTAGGCACGAGTGACTGCTAAAGTCGAATCGACTCTGCGGAAGGAGGCGACCGTGGTCGCCAAGATCAGGCTGGAAGACCGCGAATGCCCGCTGTCCACGGCGCTGGGCTACGTCGGCGAGTGGTGGACCCTGCTGATCCTGCACGACTGCTTCGACGGCTACAGCCGCTTCGACCAGTTCCAGGCGAACACGAAGATCTCCACCAGCATCCTCACCAGCAGGCTGAAGACCCTGGTGGCCAACGGAGTGCTGGACAAGCGCCCCTACCAGACCAACCCCGTCCGGCACGAGTACGTGCTCACCGACCTCGGCCGCTCCCTGCGCCCGATCGTGGTCGCGCTGGCCGCGTGGGGCAACTCCAGACTGGCCCCGTCGGAACGCAGCATGATCCTGGTAGACGCCACCACCGGCGAGGAGGCCGACCCGGTCCTCGTCGACCGCACCACCGGCCGCCGGGTCGACGGCGACGACTACGTCTTCACCGCGGGCCCAGCCGCCAGCGCCCCCTTCCGGGACCGCTACTCGGACTGATCAACGACGGCCCTACCTAGGAAGCTGTGCGCTCCTGGTAGGCCTGCCTGGCGTTGAGCACCTCCGCGAGGTGCGTCGCCGTCCACTGGCAGGTCGTCTCCATCAGCTCCAGCAGCGTGCGCCCCAGATCGGTGACCTCGTACTCGACCCGCGGCGGCACCCCCGGATACGCGCGCCGCACGACGAACCCGTCGCGCTCCATCGCGCGGAGGGACTCCGTGAGCACCTTCGGCGTGATCCCCCGCAGCGGCACCTGGAGTTCCGAGAAGCGGCGCTTGCCGTCCTTCAAGCACACCAGGATCTTCCCGGTCCACTTGTCGCCGACCCGGACCGGCACCGGGACGTCCTGGCACTCGTGGAACATGGTCGGGTCCAGTGGCTCGCTCACACCACCAGGATACGTGGTCACCACCACGGGAACCCGTTGTCCGTCAAGCCTTCCCCCTCGCGTCCGGGTGGGTCACGCCGACGAGTTCCCGGTGGTGCGCCGGGTTGTCGGCCTCGTCGACCAGCGCCACGGCCAGGTCGCTGAAGGTGAACCGCGGGCCGCGGTCGTCGTACGGGTAGTCGAACGTGGGGCCGTCGCCGTCGTCGTAGGGCAGCAGCTCGTTGCCGGTCGTGCGGTAGCGGCCGGTGCGCGGCGCCTCGTCGTCCAACGGGGTCGGCGGCGCCGCCACGACGACCCAGTCGACGTCCGACTCGGTGGTGCGCAGCACCTCCAGCTCGACCGCCCGGCCGAGGTTGAACGGCCTGAACGGCGGCGGCAACCCCGGCTGGTCCATGAACCGCACGCCGGGCGCGGTCTCCAGCAGGGTGCCGATGCCGAGCACGACCATCCGGCCGACGCCCGCCTTGCCCAGTCCGGCCAGCATCGCCTTCGCGCAGGCGCCGTAGAACTCGTCCGCGGGCACGTCCGCGCGGTACACGGACACGATGGCCGCGTCGTGGCCCTCGGCGACCACGGCGACCGCGTCGGCGTCCGTCACGTCGCCCGCCACCATGACGGCACCGCTCGTAGCCAGGTCCGCGTACTTCGCCGGGTCGCGCACGACGGCCGTCACCCGGTGGCCGCGGGACAGCGCCTCCTCGACCGAACGTCGGCCGCCCCGGCCTCCAGCACCGAAAACGACGATCTTGCTCACCGTGGTACCCCCAGTAGGACGTGGTGGCCGGGTGATCTTCCCGGCCCGTCCGCGACGCTAGCTCCCGGTACCACGGTTCCCGCAACGATAGTCAAGGCGCCCGCGGCGGAACGGCGGTCTGACCGGACCGAGAACGTTCTCACGGCGTAATCCACTCGACCTGCCCTTGACCGCCCAGTCTTGTTCGGGTCCGATGATTCTGCTTACTTTTCTGATCAGTGTTGTTCGATTCCGAAGAATGAGGCTGCATGAACCACGCAAAGAAGCGTCGTACAGCTCTCGGCTCGGCCCTGCTCGGACTGCTCACCGCGATCGGATCCGTCGTCGTCCCCGCCACCCCCGCCGCGGCGCTGGAGAACGGCCTCGTCCAAACGCCCCCGATGGGCTTCAACAACTGGAACTCCACCCACTGCCGGGCGGACTTCAACGAGCAGATGGTGCGCGGCATCGCGGACCTGTTCATCTCCCGCGGGCTCAAGGACGCGGGCTACACCTACGTCAACCTCGACGACTGCTGGGCCGAGCCGAACCGGGACGCGAGCGGCAACCTCGTGCCCAACCGGACCAGGTTCCCCAACGGCATCAAGGCCGTCGCCGACTACGTGCACGGGAAGGGCCTGAAGTTCGGCATCTACACCAGCGCGGGCACGAAGACCTGCGACTCCCAGGGCTTCCCCGGCGGCATCGGCCACGAGCAGCAGGACGCGAACCTGTTCGCCTCGTGGGGCGTCGACTACCTCAAGTACGACAACTGCGGCGACCACCTCGGGCAGAGCGCCCAGCAGCGGTACACGACCATGCGCGACGCCCTGCGCGCCACCGGCAGGCCCATCGTGTTCTCCATCTGCGAGTGGGGGTCGAACGCGCCGTGGGACTGGGCGCAGCCCGTCGGCAACCTCTGGCGCACCACGGGGGACATCGAGGACAACTGGGGCAGCATGCTCAACATCTTCAAGTCCAACGTGCAGCGGTCGACGGACTCCCAGCGCGGCGCCTGGAACGACCCGGACATGCTGGAGGTCGGCAACGGCGGCATGACCGACACCGAGTACCGCAGCCACTTCACGCTCTGGTCGATGATGAACGCCCCGCTGCTGATCGGCGCGGACCTGCGCACGGCGAGCGACGCGACGTACTCGATCCTGACCAACCGCGACGTGATCGCGCTCGACCAGGACGGTCTCGGCGTGCAGGCCACGGAGATCTCCAACGCCAACGGCCTGCACGTGCTGACCAAGCCGCTGGACAGCGGTGACGTGGCGGTGGCGCTGTTCAACGAGAACGGCTCGGCCGCGACGATCAGCACGACGGCCACCGCCGCGGGCCTGGGCAACGCGACCTCGTACCGGCTGACCGACCTGTGGTCGAAGGCGGTCACGACGACGTCCGGCGCCATCAGCGCCTCCGTCCCGGCGCACGGCACGGTGGTCTACCGCGTCAGCCGCGCGGGCGCGTTCGCCACTCCCCCGGCGGGCACGACGCAGGTGTCCGCGCTGTCGGCGAGCCTGGCCGCCAGCGCCTACGGGCCGGTGGAGATCGACCGCAGCAACGGCGAACGGGCCGGGGGTGACGGCCGGACGCTGACCATCGGCGGCACCACGTACGCGCGGGGCATCGGCGTGCACGCCCGCAGCGAGGTGCGCTACTACCTCGGCGGCCGGTGCACGAGCTTCCAGGCGTGGGTCGGGCTCGACGACGAGACCGGCGACAACGGCAGCGTGACGCTGGAGGTGTGGGCCGGGGGCGGGCAGGTCGCCACCAGCGGCGTGGTGCGCGGCACCGACGCGGCCAAGCGGATCACGGCGAACGTGACCGGCCAGCAGTACGTGCACTTGGCCGTCCTGCCGACCGTGGACGGTGCCCGGTACGACCACGCGGACTGGGCGGACGCCACAGTCACCTGCGCCTGACGCGACGCCGGAACGGGGGTGGCCGCCACGCCGCGCGGTCACCCCCGAGCACCCGCAGGATCGTCAGGGCCGCGACGGCGGCGACGAGTTCGGCCACCGGGAAGCTGACCCACAGCCACCCGACGCCGAACAGGCCGAACACCAGCAGGACCGGCACCCTGATCGCGATGATCGACCCGATCGAGATCACGTACGACGGCAGGGCGCGGCCGATCGCCTGGAAGTAGGCCGACACGAGGATCGCGACCCCCGCCAAGGGGTAGGCGAGCGCGAGGACCCGCAGGGCGTCGGTGGCCGCGTCCCGGACCGCGGGGTCGTCGGTGAACACCCCCACCAGCGGTCCGGCGGTGACCAGGACCGCCAGGCAGGCGACCGTTCCGTAGGCGAGCGACGCGCGCACGGCGAGGGTGCGCGTCCGGTCGACCCGGTCAGTCAGGCCGCGACCGGCGTTGTAGCCGATCAGCGGCTGCATCCCCTGGGAGATCCCGAGCTGCGGCATCAGCACGAACGTGCCGATGCGGGCGCAGATCGCGTAGGCGCTCATCAGGACGGGACCGCCGAGCACCACCAGCAGGTTGTTGACGAGCGCGACCACCAGCGTGGCGCCGAACCCGCCGAGGAACGACGGCGCGCCCACCGCGACCAGCTTCCGCAGGGTCGGCCCGTGGGGGCGCAGGTCGGCGAGCGCGACGCGGTACGGGCGGTCGCGCTGGACGAAGAAGAACCACAGGCTCATCCCCATCGACACCGCCTGGCCGCCGACCGTGCCCAGTGCCGCCCCGAGGACGCCGAGGTCGAACCCGAAGATCAGCACCGGGTCGAGGACGATCTGGCAGACCACCGGCACGACCCACAGCATGGTGGCGAACCGCATCCGCCCCTCGGCCCGGACCAGGCTGGAGAACCCGGTCGCGGTGATCGAGCCCGCCAGGATGACCGCGCCGTAGACGTGGGCGTAGCCGCGGGTCTCGTCCGTCGCGCCGAGCAGGGTCAGCAGCGGGTCGAGGAACACCAGGCCCACCACCGTGATCACCAGCGCCGTCGCCCAGTAGACGACGAACGCGGTGCCGGTCGCCCGCGCGGCCTGCCGCAGGTCGCCGAGCCCGAGGCTGCGCGACACCAGCGACGCGCCGCCCGCGCCGACGGTGGTCGTCACCGCGCCGAGGATCATCAGCACCGGCGCGACCAGGTTCACGGCGGCGAACGCGATCGACCCGACGCCGCGCGACACGAACCACGCGTTGGTCAGCGCGTAGATCCCGTAGGTGGCGACGGCGATCGTCGACTGGAACGACGAGCTCCACAGCAGCGGACCGACTGGCCGCGTGCCGAGCGCGGCGGCTTGGTCGGCGTTCAACCGGCGTTCACCGCCGGTCGCCGAACGTCTCCACCAGCGCGTCGAGGTGGGTCCGGGCGAAGTCGTACTGGGAGGGGTCGGTGTGCCCGCGGTAGACGGTCTCGATGACCATGATCAGCAGCAGGTGCAGGGTGTAGAGCTTGCGCCGCGTCAGCTCGGCGGGCGTCGACGGCGCCCGGCCGTAGCCGCGGACGAAACTCGTGGAGTCGCCGGGGAACCCCTCCAGGCTGTCCGAGACGAACCCGGCCTCCATCAGCGGGTCGCCGTACAGCGCGCGCTCGTGGTCGATGATGGCGACCAGCGCGCCGTCGCGGATCATGACGTTGCTGTCCCACAGGTCCCACTCGACGAACACGGGTTCGGTCACCTCGTCGAGGCTGTCCGCGTGGTCGGCGAGCAGCCTCCGGAAGACGTCGTAGTCGTGGCCGAGGTCGACGGCCCGGCGCTCGCCGTCGCGGAGCACGTCCTCGATGATCCCGGTGAACACCTGCCGCCACGTGGCGTCCGGCGTCGAGGACCCCCGAAGCGGGCCGAAGTGGTCGCCCTTGATCCCGTTCAGCTCGCGGTTGAACGCGCCGATGGCCTCGTTGTGGGCTTCCCTCTCCGCCTCGGGCACGCTGTCCCTGTTGACACCCAGGTTGTCGCCCTCGACGAACTCCATGAAGAAGTAGTCGGCGTCGCACAGCTCGCGGCTGTCGTCGTGGAAGTGCACGGCGGGCACGGGGACGCTCGTGCGCTCGCGGATGAGGGCCAGCGCGGTCACCTCGGTCCGCATGAGGTCGCGCTCGTAGGTCATCACCTCGACCCCCGCGGGCGGCGCGATCTTGAGGACGACGGGTTCGCCATCGCGCAGGCGGACCCGGTACGCCACGTTGAACCAGCCGTGGATCATCTCCTCGGCCCAGTCGTCACCGTCGGGCGCCCGGTCCTCGCCGTAGGCGCGCACCACCATCGCGCGCAGCACGTCGAGCGGCTGCCGGTTCTTGGTGATGCTCTCGGTCACGGCTTCCATCGCGGTACTCCTTCGAACCCCGGCCGGGAGGGCCGTCCCGCCGACGAACCTACCGCGAACGTGGGAGCGCTTCCACAGTCTTCCCGACGCGCGGTCGGCGAGCGCTGGGAGCCTTGCGGGGGCACGATCGACGGCGGACGACCGGAGGAGGGGGCAGCACGTGGCTCAGCGGGAGTGGTGGCGCGACGCGGTGATCTACCAGGTCTACATCCGCAGCTTCGCGGACGGGGACGGTGACGGGCTCGGCGACATCAGCGGGCTGCGCGCCGGGCTGGACCACATCGCCGGGCTCGGCGCCGACGCGCTCTGGATCAACCCCTGGTACCCGTCGCCCATGGTCGACGCGGGGTACGACGTGAGCGACTACCGGGCCGTCGAACCCCGCTTCGGCACGCTCGCCGACGCCGAACTCCTGATCGGCGAGGCGCACGAGCGCGGACTGCGGGTGCTGCTGGACATCGTCCCCAACCACACCTCCAGCGAACACCCGTGGTTCCGCGAGGCCGTCGCCGCCGCTCCTGGAACACCCGCGCGCGACCGCTACCTGTTCCGCCGCGGCCGGGGCGCGCTGCCGCCGAACGACTGGCGCAGCGTGTTCGGCGGTCCGGCGTGGACGAGGGTCGCCGACGGCGAGTGGTACCTGCACCTGTTCGACCCCGGCCAGCCGGACCTCAACTGGGAGCACCCCGACGTGCGGGCCGACTTCGCCGAGACGCTCCGGTTCTGGTTCGACCGCGGCGTCGACGGGTTCCGCATCGACGTGGCCAACTCGCTGGTCAAGGAACCGGGACTGCCGGACGTCGGCGAGCGGCGGTACCCACCGCAGCGGGTCGAGGTCGACGGTCGGCTCGTGCGCCCGCCGTGGACGGCACACCCGCACTGGGACCGCGACGAGGTGCACGACGTGTACCGGGAGTGGCGCGCCCTGGCGGACGAGTACGACCCGCCGCGGGTCTTCGTCGCCGAGGCGTGGGTCGACGAGCCCGACCGGCTGTCGCGGTACCTGCGGTCCGACGAGCTGCACACGGCGTTCAACTTCACCTACCTCACGACGCCGTGGCTGCCCGCGGCGATGCGCGACGCCATCGAGGAGACCCTCGCGGAGCACGCCGCCGTGGGCGCCCCGCCGACCTGGGTGCTGTCCAACCACGACGTGACCAGGCACGTCTCGCGCTACGCCCGCCGCAGGCAGGTCGCGGGCCGGAGCACCACCGACCCGGACGCGGACCTCGCGCTCGGGCTCCGCCGGGCCCGTGCCGCCGTGCTGCTCACCATGGCGCTGCCCGGCGGCGCGTACCTCTACCAGGGCGAGGAACTGGGGCTGCCCGAGGTGGAGGACCTGCCGGACGAGGTGCTCCAGGACCCCACGTGGCAGCGCTCCGGGCACACCGACCGGGGCCGCGACGGCTGCCGCGTGCCGCTGCCGTGGTCGGGTGACGCTCCCCCGTACGGCTTCGGGCCCGGCGCCACGACCTGGCTGCCGCAGCCCGCCGACTGGGGCCCGCTGTCGGTGGCGGCGCAGACCGGCGACCCGGAGTCGACGCTGGAGCTGTACCGGACGGCGTTGCGCCTGCGCCACGACACGGAGGCGCTCGGCGACGGGTCGCTCCGGTTCCGCGACGACCTCGGGCCCGGCGTGCTCGCGTTCGACCGCTCCCCCGGCTTCACCTGCGTCGTCAACATGGGCACCGAGCCCGTCGCGCTGCCCGCCGGGCCTCGGGTCCTGCTGGCCAGCACCTCCCCGGCCCCGGCGGGTCTACTCCCCGTCGACGCCGCCGTCTGGCTCGTCGAGTAGGGCGGTGGCGGGCAGCGGGATCCCGCGGTCCAGGTGGCCGCCCGCCGTCACCCCGCCGAACTCGGGGGTCACGTTCTCCAGGTACGAGCGGACGGCCGCGGTGGTGCCGATGTCGCGGCCGGCCCGCTCCGACTCCAGCCACCGGTGCTCCAGCACCTCGTGGAAGATCTCCGCGGGTGGCCGCCGCCCCGTGGGGTCGGGCGGGATCGCGTCCACCACCGGCCGGTACACCTCGTTGAGCCAGTGGTGCCCGGCCGTGGTCTCCGCGACCGGTCGGCCGTCGCGCTGCTCCAGGTACGCCCGGAACGACCGCAGGTCGTTGAGCAGCCGCCGCGCCTGCCCCTCCTGCACTTCGAGTCCGGTCAACCGGAACAGCTCCCGCCGGTGCTGACCGGGCTCGGCCACCCGGATGTCCACCCGCAGCCGAGCACCTTCCGGCGACGTCACCAACTCGACCTCGCCCACGTCGAACCCCAGGTCGTTCAACCGCCGCAACCGCTCCGCCACCCGGTACCGCTGCTCGTCCAGGCGGAACACGTCCTCGTGCGTCACCTCGTCCCACAGGTCCGCGTACCGCGCGGGCAGCTTCTCGGCCACCTCGATCGGATCGATCCCGTCCGGCAGCAGCCCGCCCGCGCTGAGGTCCATCAGCTCGCCGGCCACCTTCTCGGCGGCCAGGTCCACGTCGTACTCGCGCCGCGCCGCCGACAGGCTCGCGTGGCGCTCCGCCGTCTCGGCGTCCACCAGGTACGCGGCGAGGTTCCCCGCGTCCAGCCGGAACAGCGTGTTCGACAGCGAGCAGTCACCCCAGTAGATCCCCGCCAGGTGCAGCCGGACCAGCAGCTCCACCAGCGGGTCGAGCAGCCGCTCGACGGAGTGCTCCAGCCTGGGGCTGGAGAACAGGTACCGGTAGGACATCGAGTACTCGAGGTACCGGGTTACCAGGATCGCCTGCTGGTCGTCCGGCCGGTCCACGCACAACCCCAGCACGGAAACCGACGGCAACCCGTCCTCCTCGAACCCCGTCAGCAACGCGTACTCCCGACGCGCCAGGGCCTCGGCGATCTCCTTGAGCGCGTACACCCCACCGTCACACGCCACGAACCGCACCACGTGCCGCGAAATCCCCCGCTGCGGCACGTCCAAGAGCAAACTCTCGTCCCACTCTTCGAGCGGCTGCTCCCACGGCAGCGCCAACAGGCCGGCCGCGTCACCCGCGGGTGGCCGGAACAGGTAGCGCATCAGCCACTCCAGGTCGTGCCACCGAACCGCGTCCCGCACACGATGCGCCTTCGCCGGGCGGGAGTCCAGGGTGGTGTGGAATCAGTCCGACGGCTCGGCCTTTGCCAGCGCGTACGAGTCTCTACCTGAGTCGACTCAGCAGGGACCGAGGTAGATCCGTCGACTCGACGATCTCCGTGATCCCGGCGGCGTACAACATCAACCACGACTTCTTGTGCGTGGGGTGCTGCATGGGGTGGGTAACGAACGGGAGTGTCAGGTCGCAGGCGGTGGCCAGCCGTTGCTCGCTCATCGAATCGAAATTCAGCCAGTGCGACACGTCAGCCCACCCCTCGTGGTCGAGCAGCGCGCACTTGTCGGACGCCAGGTGCCAGGCGAACGGCGGAAAATAGACGCCCCCGAACGTGACGAATCCCAGAGGCTCGCCCCTGTAGTCCTGTCCGATCAACTGTCCGGAGTCACCTCCGCCGATCCGGGCACTCGGACCGCGCAGCAGGGCCAGTCGCAGACTGACGTTCGGCGGAAGATCGATTTCCGGCGCCTCGGTCACGAGCGAATCCGCGAGAGTGGTGAAGAGAACGCGCAACCTCGGGTTCAGCGCGAACATGCCGATGAGAATGACGCGGGCGACCGCGCCCAAGCGGAACTCCCCGTCGACCAAGGCTCCGCGGCGCGGTAGGGCCAGGCCGAGGTTGCGAGTCCACAGCGGTGCTTGGGCACGAGCAAAGGCGACGTACGCGGCCTCGTGCTTCCTCTGCTTGGTGCCATTGCACGTCACGCATAGACCGCGAACGTACAGTCCACCGTCCTTCGGCCGGTTCTCGTAACGTCCCTCACGCAGGACAAGCCTGGAGCGACCAACACGTCGATCATTGCCCGCGGCCTGAGGCGGGATGTGGGCGCGGGTGAGCGGACCGTTCACGCCGCACAAGCCGCAAAGTCCCTCTCCACGTTCGCGAGCGGTGCCGATGATCCGGGGCGCGCGAGGATCCGGTTCCGAACCCTCTTCTGGGACGTGAGAATTCCGCATCGAGGCATCAGCTTTCACGGGTGGGGAATGCACCTGCGGTGTGCCGCACGACGCTGACCAAGCCCTAGTTCACCTTGGCCCCGTACACCTTCTCGACCGTCAACGTGAGCAGCACCCGCCGGTCGGCCACCATCGCCGCCCGGTACTCGTCCCAGTCCGGGTGCTCCCCCGCGGCACGCCGGTAGTAGTCCACCAGCGCCTCGACCTCCGGCCCCAGCGGATCGGTGCCCGGCCCGACGATCTCGACCACGCACTCCGCCGTGGCCCACTCCCAGCCGTCCGCGCTGGTCACCTCCAGCGCCGCCCGCGGGTCCCGGCGCAGGTTGGCGACCTTGGCCGTCCCCGCCGACGTCGACACGAGCACGACCCCGGCGGCGCGGTCGTAGAACGGTTGCACGGGCGACAACTGCGGCCGTCCGTCGGCCTTGATGGTCGCCAATACCCCGAGCCTGCTGCCCGCGATCAGCCCGTGCGGGTCGAAAGCCCCACTCATTCCCATACCCCCGACTCAGAAGCTGCGCAGCACCGACGCCACGACGCCCAGCACGACCGCCTTGTCGCCGTCGAGCACGGGGTACGCGCGGTTGCGCGGTTCGAGGAAGACGTGGCCGTTGCGGCGGCGGTAGACCTTCACGGTGGCCTCGTCGTCGATCATCGCGGCGACGATCTGGCCCGAGTGGGCCTCGGACTGCTGGCGGACCACGACGATGTCGCCGTCGCAGATCGCGGCGTCGACCATCGAGTCGCCGCGCACGCGCAGACCGAAGACGGTGCCACGACCGGTGATCCCGCGCGGCAGCGACAGGACGTCGTCGACGTGCTCCTCGGCCGCGATGGGGCTGCCCGCCGCGATGTGGCCGACCACGGGCACCGACACCGAGTCGTCCGACTCGCGCCGCTCCGGCTCCTTCAGGAACCCGCGCACGTCCATCGGGCGCGACACCGACTCGCCGCGGCGCAGGAAACCCTTGTCCTCCAGGCTCGCCAGGTGCTTGGACACCGAGGACGACGACCGCAGGCCCACCGCCTCACCGATCTGCCTGCTGCTCGGCGAGTACCCGTGCCGCACGGACCAGTCCCGGATCGCCACCAGTATCTGCTGCTGGCGCGGGGGCAGGGCGTTCGCGTCGAGGTCGTCGAATTCGTCGTAGGCGGTCACCCGGCGAATGGTAAAGGTCGACTCCGACAATCCCGTCGGCGGTGTGCGCGATCTAGAGCGGAACCCCCGAATTCTTCACCCACAAGTGTTATCCCGCCGACTTCCGCCGACGGCGGTGCGCGGCCATGACCACGGGCGCGTTGACCGCCCCGTACCCCTGGTACCCGCCGATCCGCTGCACGACCTCGAAGTACACGCGGTCGCCGAGCAGCTCCGTGCAGAAGTGCAGGAATTCACCGCTCCCGTCCCGGTCGTACAGAACCGACAGCGAGCGCAGCGAGGCGAGGAAATCGGGATCGGGCGCGAATCGGGCGTCGAGGTCGTCGTAGTAGTTGTCCGGGATGTCCAGCAGCGGCGCGCCCAGGTCCCGCATCCGGCGCGCGCCCGCGATGGCGTCCGAGGTGCTGAACGCGACGTGCTGCGGCTCGCGGACGTCGGGCCCCCACGTGCCGCGGCGCACGAGCGTCGAGTCGAGCGCGACGCGGACGCGGTGCCCGCGATCGGCGACGGAGTGCCTGCGCACCAGGCCGAACGGC
The DNA here is from genome assembly GCF_025061645.1 of Umezawaea endophytica. Classification (GTDB taxonomy): domain Bacteria; phylum Actinomycetota; class Actinomycetes; order Mycobacteriales; family Pseudonocardiaceae; genus Umezawaea; species Umezawaea endophytica. The sequence continues at coordinate 283,111 of NZ_JANYMP010000007.1, forward strand.
GCGGCGAACTCCGCCTCGTCGGCCAGGTCGAGGCCGAGGACGGCGCGGTAGAACAGACCGGCCTGCTGGAAGCGGTCGAACGGCTCGGTCAGCCCGACGTGGTCGGTGTCGAGCACCCCGGCGTCGAGCACACCGGCGGCGGTGTCGAACGGGGCGAAGTCGGCGAGCCAGTCCAGGTCGTCGCGGCAGAAGATCACCGACGTGCCGTCCGGCGCGGCGACCGCCGACGACCCGAGCGACGGGGCGAGGAACGCCTTGGCGCGGGCCGACGACGTGGTCGGGTCGGTGCTCGCGACGGCCACGGCGGTGACGGCGGCGTGCCCGCCGTCCACGGGGCGGCGGTGGTTGAGCACGACCCGCGCCCCGCCCTGCCGCCACAGCTCCACGGGCTTGGTCCGGTGCCGTCCGGCGGCGGTGAACCCGAGCCCGGCGAGCGCCGAGCCGACCCGCGCGGCGGCGGTGTCGTCGACGTCGATCTCGGTGAAGGCGTGGCCCTCCAGCACGGGCGCGGCGTCGGCCGACTCCTGGAGCAGGAGCAGCGACCGCATCGCGTCGACAGCGGCGGCGAAGGGGTCGGACTGGCGGAAGACGTCGTTGAACACCTCCAGCGACAGCGGTCCGCGGTAGCCGGTGGCCAGCACGTGGTCGACGAACGAGGTCAGGTCGAACGCCCCCTGGCCGGGGAACAGCCGGTGGTGGCGGCTCCACTGGAGCACGTCCATCCGCAGCCTCGGCGCGTCGGCGAGCTGCACGAAGAACACCTTGTCACCGGGGATGGTCCGGATCGCGACCGGGTCGACCTCCCTGGACAGCACGTGGAAGCTGTCCAGGCACACGCCGAGCGCGGGGTGGTCCGCGGCGCGCACGACGCGCCACGCGTGGTCGTAGGTGTTGACGAACCGGCCCCACGCCAGCGCCTCGTAGGCCACGCGCAGGCCGCGTTCCCCGGCTCGCTCCGCGAGGGTGCGCAGTTGCTGAGCGGCGAGGTCGTCGTCGTCCACGGCGTCCGGCGACACCGAGGAGCAGACCAGGATCGTGTCCGCCCCGAGCTGCTCCACCACGTCGAACTTCAACTCGGCCCGCCGCAGGTTGCGCGCGAGCACGGCGGGCGGCACCGCCTCGAAGTCGCGGAACGGCTGGTAGAGGTCGATCGTGAGGCCGCGGTGCGCGCACTCCCGCCGCACCCGCGCCGGGGACCACGGCGAGGCGAGCAGGTCGTTCTCGAAGATCTCCACGCCGTCGAACCCGGCCGCCGCGGCGGCGGTCAGCTTGTCCTCCAGCGTCCCGGACAGGCACACGGTGGCGATCCCCCGGCGGCGCTCAGCGGGCATCGGTCGTCCTCTCCCCCGAGGTGCGCACGAGGTGGTCGAAGTGGCTGAGCATCCGGTCGACGTCGGGGTCCTCGCCGGTGAACAGCTTGAACCCCGCCGCGGCCTGGTAGGCGAACATCCGGCCGCCGTCGAGCACGCGGCAGCCCCGCGCCCGCGCCGCGGTGACCAGCGCGGTGTCGAGCGGCCGGTAGACGACCTCCGCGACCCACAGGTCCCGGCGCAGCAGGTCGGCGGGCAGCGGGAGGCCGGGGTGCTCGGCCATCCCGGTCGGGGTGGCGTGCACGAGGCCGTCGGCGGCGCCGACCGCCGCCGCGAGGCCGTCGGCGTGGCCCGCCGTCGCGCGGGGAGCGCCGAACCTGCTCCTCAGCGACTCGACCAGCGCGTCGCGGCGGTCCGCGTCGAGGTCGAAGATCCGCACGGTGCCCGCTCCCGCCGTGAGCAGCCCGTGCGCCACCGCGGCGCCCGCGCCACCCGCGCCGAGTTGGACGACGGAGTCGAGGCCCGCGCCCGGCAGTCCGACGGCGAGGCCGCGGGTGAAGCCGTACCAGTCGGTGTTGTGCCCGATGGCCCGGCCACTCTCGAACACGACCGTGTTGACCGCACCGAGCGCCGCGGCGTCCGCGGACAGCTCGTCCAGGTGCGGCAGGACGGCCTGCTTGCACGGGTGGGTGATGTTGAGGCCGCGGTAGCCCGCCTCGCGGGTGATCGCCAGTACGTCGCCGACGGCCTCGGGCGGCAGCGCCCAGTCGGCGAGGTCGATCCGCCGGTACCGGTAGCGCAGGCCCAGCCTGCGCGCCTCCCCCTCGTGCAGCGCGGGACTCAGCGAGGGCCCGATGCCCGCTCCCACGAGACCGACCAGGAGCGCGCCTCGCGCCAGGTCGGCGTGCTCGCGGACCGCGTCGGGGAACGAGGTGTGCGACATCGGCGACCTCTCCTCGTAATGTACGAACTGGTGAGTTAGTTGTACCCCACGGCGGGCGGAACGGGGAAGAGGCCACCTAGAGTGGTGGGACCACCCGTGGCGAGGAAGGAAGTCCGTGGCAGCACTGCCCTCCGGGGAAGCGCCGACCGTCGACCGCTCCCGCGACGCCGAGCGCACGAAGGCCGAGATCCTCGCCGTCGCCGCGCACGAGTTCGCCGACAAGGGCTACGACGGCGCTCGGGTGGACGAGATCGCCGCCAAGACCAGCACCACCAAGCGGATGATCTACTACTACTTCGGCGGCAAGGAGCAGCTCTTCATCGAGGTCCTCGAACGCTCGTACGCGGTCATCCGCTCCATCGAGCGCGACCTGGACGTCGAGCACCTCGACCCGATCGACGCGCTGCGCAGCCTCGCCGAGCTGACGTTCGACCACCACGAGTCACACCCGGACTTCGTGCGGCTGGTCAGCATCGAGAACATCCACCGCGCCGAGCACATCGCCCACTCGACCGAACTGGCCGGGCTGGCGAACCCCGCGCTGGACGTCCTCACCCGCATCCTCGACCGGGGCCGCGCCGCCGGGTACTTCCGCGACGACGTCGACGCGCTGGACGTGCACATGGCGATCAGCGCGTTCTGCGTGTTCCGGATCGCGAACCGGCACACGTTCAACGCCATCTTCGACCGCGACATGCTGGACCCGGCCCGCCGCGACCACCACCGGCGCATGGTCGGCGACCTGCTCGTGAGCTACCTGACCTCTCGCTGAACCCTTGACACGGGGGTGCCGAGTCCCCACCATCTCCGCTATTAACTATCTAGTACGTACGTAGCCGGTCCCTGTTCTGCAACGGAGCACTGACAGAGGAGCCCAACGTGGCCGCACAGCCCGCCGGTCCCACGCTCACGCCCGGCAAACCCCGCAAGGCCGCTCTCGCCGCGTGGATCGGGAGCGCACTGGAGTACTACGACTTCTTCATCTACGGGACCGCCGCGGCGCTGGTCTTCGGCAAGATCTTCTTCCCCACGTCCAGCCCGGCCACCGGCACCCTGCTGGCGCTGGCGACGTTCGGCGTCGGCTACCTGGCCCGCCCCGTCGGCGCGGTGGTGCTCGGCCACGTCGGCGACCGCTTCGGCCGCAAGCGGGTGCTGGTGTTCACGTTGCTGCTGATGGGTTTCTCGACGTTCCTCATCGGCTGCCTGCCCACCTACGACGACATCGGCGTCGCCGCGCCGGTGCTGCTGGTCATCACCAGGCTCCTGCAAGGCCTGTCCGCCGCGGGCGAGCAGGCGGGCGCGAACTCCATGACCCTGGAGCACGCCCCGGACCACAAACGGGCCTACTACACGAGCTTCACCCTCAGCGGCACCCAGGCGGGCCAGATCCTCGCCACCGCCGTCTTCCTGCCGATCGCCACGCTCCCCCAGGACCAGTTGCTGTCGTGGGGCTGGCGGATCCCGTTCTGGCTCAGCGCTCTCGTGGTCGTCGTCGGCTTCGTGATCCGCCGCAAGCTCGACGAGACCCCGGTCTTCGAACAGGAGATCGCGGGCAAGACCCCGGCGAAGCTCCCGATCACCATCCTGTTCCGCGACCACTGGGCCGACGTCCTGCGCGTCGTCGCGGCGGCCGTCATCGCCTCCGTCAGCACCATCTTCACCGTCTACGCCCTGTCCTACGCGGTCAACTCCGCCGGACTGGCCAGGACGCCGATGCTGTGGGTCGGCGTGCTCGCGAACGTCGTCGCGCTGGCCGCCATCCCGCTGTGGGCGAGGCTCTCCGACCGCGTCGGCCGCAAACCGGTGTTCATCGGCGGCTCACTGGGCTGCGCCGTCCTGATGTTCGGCTACCTGGGCGCGATCTCGTCCGGCAACTACCCGGTGATCTTCCTCGTGGGCATCCTGCTGTTCGGTGTCGTCTACAGCGCGACGAACGCCATCTGGCCGTCGTTCTACGGCGAGATGTTCACCGCCAAGGTCCGCCTGTCGGGCATGGCCATCGGGACCCAGATCGGTTTCGCGGTCGCCGGTTTCACGCCCACCATCTCCGCGGCCATCGCGGGTGACAAGAGCGCGAACTGGCTGGGGGTGGCCATCTTCACGGCCGCCCTGTGTCTGGTCAACGTCGTGGCCGTGGCGACGGGCAAGGAGACGTTCCGAACGCCGACCGCCGAACTCGGCCTCAAGACCCGCGCCCCGGAGAAGATCACGACCTGAGGCCCTACTTCCAGAACGACCACGGCCCCTCCAGGAGCACACGGCCCTCCGCGTCGCGCACGACGACGTGGAGGGCCGCCACGCTCGGGTTCCCGACCTCGGCGGGCACGAGCAGGACGAAGGTGCGGTTGGCCACGGCGGCGGGCACCGGCGGTCCGCCGTCGAACCCGATCTCGATGCTGGCGACCTCGGCGCTCAGTTCACCCGTGACGACCTGGCGATCGGCGGCGACGGCGGTCGGGAAGTTGACGACGGCGGGCTGGTCGCCGCCCAGGACGGGCGTCACGACGGCCCTGGTCCGCTGCTCGTCGGACCGGCAGGAGACCACGCCCCGCGCGCCGCGGCCGAGGACGAACCGGCCGCCGGGGTAGAGGACGGTCGCGCCCGGCTCGTAGGAGTCGGGGTCCCGCACGGGCGTGGAGGAGTGGTCCAGGCAGGCGCCCAACGCGCTGCCCGCGTCGGACGCGCGGTCCGGGGGCGGGCCGTCGGGGCGGTCGCGGACCACGATCGCGGGGGCCTCGGGGGCGGCGAGCACCCTCTCGGGTCCGGTGGTCCGGACGGTGAGCGCGGTCCGGCCGGGGTTGACGTCCGTCAGCGCGACGAACATGCGGTCGCCCGCGTCGAGGGTGCGCAGGAGGCTCTTCACCGGGCCGTCGTTGGCCAGCACGATCCGGTTCACGTCGGTCACGCCCGCGACGACGCCCTCCCGGCTGAACAGGGCGGCCGTCGTGCCACCGCCCGGCGCGGCGGACGGGTCGGTCACGGTGGCCGTGGTCGCCGTGGTCTGGCAGAACAAGGGCCTGCCGTCGGCGCGGGCGGCGACCACGCCGAGCCGGGCGTCCCCGACGGTGAACGACGGCCGCCAGCGGGACCGCTCGGGGAAGCGGTCCGCGGCGCCCGCGCTCTGGACGGCCGACCAGCAGCGGTCCAGCGCGGCCTCGGCTGCCACCCGGTCCAGGCCGGGTCCTCCCGCGGCCGTGGGCTCGGCGTCCGGCACCTGCCGCAGCACGAAGACGGTGCCCGCCAACAGGACCACGGCGGCGGCCGCTCCGAGCACCGGCACCGCCGGCACCCGCCGCCGGTCCACACCGCGCTCGAACTCGCCGCGCAGCCGCTCGCGCACCTCGGGCGGGAGCGGGCGCGGAGGCGTGATGCCGGGGGTCTCGTTCACCGGGTCTCCTCCGTCAGGGTGCGCAGCCGGGCACGGGCGCGGGACAGGTGGGAGCGCACCGAGGCCTCGGCCAGTCCGAGGTGGCGCGCGGCGTCGGCGATCGGCAGGTCGCCCAGCAGGCAGAGTTCGGCGACCTCGCGCTGCGCGGGCGGCAGCAGGCGGACCGCGGCGACCACCAGCCGCAGCCGGGCCTCGCTGTCGACCCGGTGCGCGACCGCGTCGGCGTGGTCATCCACAGTGGACGGTCCGGACACCTTGCGCAGCAACCGGGACCGCCGGGCCGAGCCGCGGTGGGCGGTGCGCGCCACGTTGCCCGCCATCGTGTAGAGCAGCGGCAGCGCGCTGTCACGGACCAGCTCGACGTCCGCGCGGGTGCGCCACGCGGTCAGGAACGTCGCCGACGTGACGTCGTGCGCCTGCTCCCACGACCCGGTCAACCGGTACGCGTGGTTCCAGACCGCCTCGACGTGCCGCTCGAACAGCTCGCCGAACGACTCCCGGTCGCCCCGAGCCCACAGCGCGGCGTCGTCGGGCGGGTCCGCGCCGTCCACCATCCCGACCGCCGCTCCAGTCGCCACCTCACCGGTCACGACGGTCAGGTGCCACCCGCGCCGCGTCCGCTGCACCCCACCGGGTCACGAAAGCGTCACGCCTCGTCGGGCACCCACCGCAGCACGTCGCCCGGCTGGCACTCCAGCACCCGGCAGATCGCGTCCAACGTGCTGAACCGCACCGCCTTCGCCCGCCCGTTCTTCAACACCGCGATGTTGGCCACCGTGATGCCGACGGCGTCGGCGAACTCCCCCACCGACATCTTCCGCTTCGCCAGCAGCACGTCGATGTCGACCACGATCGCCACTCAGACCACCTCGGCGAGTTCGCCCTCGATCGCCGCCGCCTTCCGCAGCAGACCGCGCATCACGACCATCACCAGGACGAACGCGAACTCGACGAACCCGACCGCGGCCACCTGGAAGAACAGGAAGCTCGCGGGCTCCTCCAGTTCGAGCGTGAACAGGTGCCCCGCGACACCGAAGGTCAACGCGGTCGCCCCGACAGCCGCCCAGGTCACCACGTCGACCCACAGGAACGCCCGCCGGGTGAAGATCGCGTCGGCCTCCACCATCGCCAGCAGCATCCACACCGCGACGAGCGCCGCCTGCACGCACGCGACGACCAGGATCGCGAGCACCGTGTAGGCCGTGGCCATCGGCGCCAGTTCGGGCAGCTTCTCCGCCTGGTCGCGCGCCTGCACGGGGATGATCACCACCTGCCCGAAGAGGGCACTGAGCCCCCCGAACAGGATGAAGGCCCGCAGGACGAGGATCGCGACACTGTCCATGCATCGATTATCGATGGCTACCTATCGAAAATCAATAGACGATCGGACTCTCAGCCGACCAGGGGGAACTCCGGCTGCTCGGGGCCGTGCGGGATGTCGATCCGCTCCTCGCCGGTGCGCAGGGCCCGCAGGATCACCCGACCGACGTACTCGGGCGAATGCGCGACCAGCCCGGCCGGGAGACCGCCCTCGGGGTAGAACTCGGTGTCGGTGACCGACGGCAGCAGCAGCGTGACCTGGATGTTGTCGTCCAGCAGTTCCATCCGACCCACCTGGCTCAGCCAGTTCACCGCCGTCTTGGCGGCCGGGTAGATCGCGTTGCCCGCCATCGGCATCCCGGTGGCGCCCGAACTGATGTTGACGATGCGCCCGCGCCCGGCCGCCCGCATGTGCGGCAGCACCGCCTGGATGGTCGTCACGACGCCCACCACGTTGAGGTTCAGCAGGTCCAGGAACGCCTCCGGGGTCGTTCCGTCGATCGTGGACCCCGCCCCCGCCCCGGCGTTGTTGACCAGGCCGTCCACCCGTCCGAACCGGTCGACGGTGGCCCGCACGAGCGCCCTGACCTGGTCCGGGACGGTGACGTCGGTGGGGACGGCGAGCGCCCCGTCCAGTTCCTTGCCCAGCACCTCGAGCCGGTCGGCGCGACGCGCGGCCAGGACCGGGTGCGCACCGGCCTCGTGGAGCAGTCGCGCCGTCGCCGCACCGATCCCGGACGATGCCCCGGTGACGATGACGACCTTGCCGTTCAAGGACTCGCTCACGTGCTGACTCCTGGTGTTGTCGACTCCCGATGCGGCCCCGCGTCGTGGCGGGACCGATGTCCAGTCAACGACGGTCACGGGCCAGGAGGAAGGACCGGCTCACTATCGATCGATACCCAGGCGGTATTGATTCGCAGACAACGCGCCACCCTCGACGATCACGTACGCCCTCCGCGCAACGGGTCAGAACAACCGACCGTCGGCCTCCGCGGGCGGCTCCTCCAGGTTCAGCAGGAACCGCTTGCGCTCCAACCCCCCGGCGTACCCGGTCAGCCCCCCGGTCGCGCCGACCACGCGGTGGCACGGCACGACGATGCTGATCGGGTTCCACCCGTTGGCGTTCCCCACGGCCTGGGCCGAACCGGGTTCGCCCAGTTCCACGGCCAGTTGCCCGTACGTGCGGGTCTCGCCGTGCGGGATCTTCGTGAGCAGCGCCCACACCCGGCGTTCGAACGCGCTGCCGCGCGGCGCGAGCGGGAGGTCGAACGCGGTGCGCTCGCCGTCGAAGTACTCGCCCAACTGACGGGCGGTCGCGTCGAAGACGGCACCGTCGTCGACCCGCGGCCCCAGGTCCGGCAGTCGTGGCGTCCGCTTGTGCCCCTCGAAGTACAGGCCGATCAACGCGTCACCGTCCGCCACCAGCGTCAAGTCGCCGACCGGGGACCCGGTGATCACGTGCCGCACGCCGGTCATGACGCCTCCAGTGCAAGCAGGTCCCGCTTGGCTTCCTCGCCGCCGCGGTAGTTCCCCGACGTGCCGTCCGAGCGCACCACGCGGTGGCACGGGACGACGAGTGGCAGCGGGTTCGTCGCGCACGCCGTACCGACGGCGCGCACGGCCCGTGGACTGCCCGCCGCGGCGGCGACCTCGGCGTAGCTCTCGGTCCGGCCGTAGGGGATCACGGCGAGGTGCGCGAGCACGGCCCGCCGGAAGCCCTTGGTCAGCCGGAGGTCGAGCGGCACGTCGAACGTGCGCCGCCGCCGGGTGAAGTACTCGTCCAGTTGACGCGCCACCGGGTCCAGCCGGGCCGGGGCGGCGAGGATCCGGGGGCTCACGGCCGTGGCCAGCGCCGCGAGCACCGCGTCCTGGTCCTCGCGCTCGAAGGCCACCCGCAGCAGCCCCTCGGAGGTGGCGGCGAGCAGCAGCCCGCCGATGGGCGAGTCGATCGTGCGGTACGCCACGTCCAGCAGCCCGTCGCGCTCGGCCGCCGCGGCGAGGCGGTCCCGAAGTCGGGCGTCCGCGGTCGCGTCCACGACCGGCAGGGTGTCGAAGAGGTCGGTCACACCGGTGCTCCTTCCCGATAGGTGGCGCGCAAGGCCTTCACCCCGTCGGCGGCCGCCCGGCGGGCGGCGTCGGTCGAGCCGCCCACGATCGCGGCGACCTCCTGGTAGGGCAGGCCGACGAGGTAGTGGTAGACGACCGTCGCCCGCTGCTTGTCGGGCAGCTTCGCCAACGCGTTCCACAGGTCGCCGTCCCAGTCCTCCGGTCTGCCGGACCGGCTGGCGGCCTCGGGTGGTTCCTCCACCGGCACGGCCCCGCGAGCCCTCGCCCGCGTGATGTCGACGGCCTTGCGGTGGGCGATCGTGACCAGCCACGCCTCGACGTTGGCGTCTTCCGCCAGGCCCGGATAGGCCTTCAGCGCCGACAGGAACGTCTCGGACCAGGCGTCCTCGGCGTCCACCGGGCCGACGACGGCACGGCACACGCGCAGGACCACCTGTCCGTACTGGTCCACGATCTGTTCGAACGGCCTCACGCTCACCTCTCGTAGACGTTCGGGCGGCCGGGAACGTGAGGTGCGATCCCGACTTGCTATCGTGCATTGCGGGACACGCTGCCTCGTATTTACCCCTGGCGCGGGAGCCCCACCGACCCGAGGAGTGCCCTGCCCATGTGCGCCGCGTGCGGAGTCCCCACCCACGTCGCCCAGCCGCAGGCGGGACCGCGCAAGTTCGCCGCCCTGCGCAACCGCGACTGCCGCCCGTACCTGTTCGGCGCAGGCCTGGCGATGATGGCCGACAACATCGAGCACGTCATCACCTACTGGGTGCTGTGGGAGAAGTTCCACTCCCCCGCGCTCAGCGGGTTCCAGGTGATCAGCCACTGGCTGCCGTTCCTGTTCTTCTCGGTCTACTTCGGCTCGCTCGCCGACCGGTTCGACTGCCGCAGGCTCATCCAGGGCGCGCAGGTGCTGTTCATGGCCGTGTCCGCCGCGTGGGGCGTCCTGTTCCTCACCGGCACGCTCCAGGTGTGGCACGCGTGCGTCCTGCTCGTGCTGCACGGCTGCGCGGGCGCCCTGTGGGGCCCTGGCGAGCAGTTGCTGCTGCACGACTTCGTCGAGCACGACGAACTGCCCAGCGCGATCCGCCTCAACGCCACGTTCCGCAGCCTCGGCGTCCTGTTCGGACCGGTCGTCGGCTCGGCGCTGCTGCTGTTCCTGGGGTCAACGGCGGGCATCTTCGTCAACATCCTGTTCTACCTGCCGCTCACGCTGTTCCTGTTCCGCACGAAGTTCACCGGCCACACCCGCAACGAGGGCGTCCCACGCCCGCGACTGGGCATCGTCGACTCGATCCGCGTGTTCCGCGACGTCCGCTCCAACCGGACCCTGGTCAGCATGATCGTCCTGGCGGGCCTCGGCTCGTTCTTCGTCGGCGCCTCGCTCCAGTCGTCCATGCCGATCTTCGCCCACGACCTGGGCACGGGCGACTCCGGCCTGACCTACGGCGTCCTGCTGTTCGCCAACGGCGTCGGCGGCGTGATCGGCGGCATCCTGCTGGAGGCCACCGGCCGGATCAAACCCAACGTCAAGGCCGCCGTCCTCAGCACCGCGATCTACGGCCTGACCAGCCTGTTCTTCGCCTTCACCGCCAGCTACCCGGTGGCGCTGCTCATGCTGCTCGTCGGCGGCGTGGCGAACATGGCGTCCATGTCGATCGGCCAAACCGTCGTCCAACTACTCGCCCCACCCGCCGACCGCGGCCGTGTCGTCGGGCTGTACGGGATGTCGTCCGGCGGCTTGCGAGCGGGCAGCGGCTTCACCGTCGGCCTCCTCGGCGCCGCCGTGGGCGTCCACTGGTCACTCGGCCTCAGCGCCGTCGCCCTGTGCCTGGGCACCGCGGCGGCGGGCTTCTACGCCCTGCGCGGCGGCGCCCAGGACATGACCTAGACCGACCAGGTCACTCGCCAGGCCATCCCATTCTGGCGAGCGTCGCCCCATCGGCCATCCCGGTCGCCAGCACCCCGCTGATCTCACGCAGCGCCCGCTGCTGCTCCCCGCTGAGACGGTCGAAGACGAGCTCGCGAACCTGCTCGACGTGCCGACGCGCGGCACGCCTCACCTCCTTGACGCCCTCGGCGGTGAGGACGGCGAGCTGTCCCCTGGCATCGGTGCCCGATTCCTCCCGGCGGACCCAGCCGTCCCTGGCCAAGCGGTCGATCGTGTGGCTCAGCCTGCTGCGGTCGAACACGCACGCGGCGGCGAGGTCCGCCATCCGCATCGAGCGGCCAGGCGCCTCGGACAACCTCGTCAGGACGTCGTAGTAGGCGAAGGAGAGCCCGGACTCCCGTTTCAGGTCGCGCTCGACCCGATCCATCAAGAGCTTGCTGGCCATGAGGAAGCTGCGCCAGGTCACCTGCTCCTCGTCGTCCAGCCACCGGGTCTTCGGCATCGTTGTCCTCCGCGACTGGCTCCTCGGCATCCGTGGCGATGCTACCGACCCCGCTGAAATTTCAACCGTCCCGCACGTGCGGGACGCCGACCTCACGCGACAGCCCGCTTGCGCCGATCCGACAACGTCGGCAGGTGCCCGGTCACGCCGCCGTCGACGTAGATCACCTGACCGGTGATGAACTTCGACTCGTCCGACGCGAGGAACACCACGGCGTTGGCGACGTCGGCCTGCTCTCCGACGGCGTCGAGCATTTGCGAGTCCACCATCATCCGCAGCGGTGCCACGGCCTCGAGCTGGTGCGCCCCCGCGGCGGGCGGCGGGATGAGCCCTGGGGCCAGGGCGTTGCTGCGGATGCCGAGGTGCCCGAACGAGGTGGCCACCGACTTCGTCAGGTAGTTGACGGCCGCCTTGCTCGTGCCGTAGGCGACCAGTGCCAGGTCTCCGCCCGCGGCCTGGACCGACGAGGTGTTGATGATCGATCCGCCACCGGACTCGGCCATCACGGGGACGGCGTGCTTGCTGCCGAGGAAGACGCTGACCGCGTTCACCTCCAGGGTCCGCACCAGGAAGTCACGACTGACCCCGACGACGTCGGTGTCCTGGTCGATCCACCCGCCGCTCACCAGCCCGGCGTTGTTCCACAGCACGTCGAGCCTGCCGTACGTCTCCTTCGCGAGCGCCACGACGCCTGCCACGTCGCTCTCGACGGAGACGTCACCGACGTGCGACGTGACGTCGAAGCCGCTCCCCGCGAGTTCCTCCGCCCGGTCGTGGACCGTCGGGGACAGGTCCATCATCACGACGCGCGCACCCTCGGCCGCCATCGCCCGCACCCCGGCGAACCCCAGCCCACCGGCCGCGCCGGTGGTGATCACCACCTTGCCCGCCAAACGGTCCATCGACGGCCACCTCCACAAGTAGTTGAAATTTCAGCGCCTAGACCACGCTAGCACCGCGAGCTGAAATTTCAACCAGATGACCGGATGACAGCGGCAGTCGGTCAGCGCGACTCGTGCGCCCACCGCGTGATGGCGTCCACCGCGCCGATCAGGCTCCGCCCCCGATCCGTCAGGTGGTAGAGCACCTGCACGGGCATGCTCGGCACCACCTCGCGGCGCACCAGGCCGTGCTGTTCGAGTTCGACCAGCCGAACCGACAGCATGCGGTCGGAGATGCCGACGACCACGCGCCGGTACTCCCCGAACCGCCTCGCACCTCTGGCCCCGGCCAGCAGGATCGCCGAGGTCCAGCGCCGCGACACGAAGGCCATGATCCCGCCGGCGGCCTCGCAGGAGGTCGAGTCGATCAGGTGTGCTTGCACTTCTACAGGGCTAGTCACTTCTCCAGAGTAAGTAGATTACCGGCCGGTTGGCAAGGGAAACGGATCACTCGAAGCTAGGGATCATGAGTGATACCAACGCTTTCTCACCGCTCCGGGTCGGCACCACGACCATCCGCAACCGCCTGGCCATGGCACCGATGACCCGCAGCCGGGCCACCGAGGAGGGCTTGGCCACCGCGTCGATCGCCGAGTACTACCGACAGCGCGCGGGTGCGGGCCTGATCGTCACCGAGGCCACCCAGATCAGCCAGCGCGGCAAGTCCTACCCGACCACGCCGGGCATCGGCACGTCCGAGCAGGCCGCGAGCTGGCGGCAGGTCACCGACGCCGTGCACGAGGCGGGCAGCACCATCCACCTGCAACTCTTCCACGGCGGCCGCACCGGGCACTCGACCATGCGAGGCGGTCTGGCCGCGCACGCGCCGTCGGCGGTGGCCGCACCAGGCCAGACCTTCACCCCCGACGGCCTGCGGGACCACCAGGTGCCCGAAGCCATGACCGGCGCGGACATCCGGGACACGCTCCGGGACTTCGCGGTGGCGTCGGAACTGGCGGTCTCGGCGGGCTTCGACGGCGTCCAGTTGCACGCGGCCAACGGCTACCTGCCGCAGCAGTTCCTCTGCCAGGACTCGAACCTGCGCACCGACGAGTGGGGCGGCAGCACGGAGAACCGCGTCCGCTTCATCGTCGAGGCCGTCCGGGCGATGGCGGGCGCGGCGGGCGCGGACCGGACCTCGCTGCGGATCTCGCCCGCCAGCACGGTCCAGGGCATGAACGAGGGCAACACCGAGGAGCTCTACGAGGCCCTGCTGACCGAGTTGGCCGGGGACGGCTTGGCGTTCCTGGACGTCTCGGAGACCCCCGGCCACCCCGACGTGACCGCGCTGGTGCGCAAGACCTGGCCGGGCGTGCTGGTGCTCAACCCGCACCGGGTCACCAGCCCGGAGGCCCCGCACGACCGGGTCGCCAACGGCTTCGCCGCGGGCGCGGACGTGGTGGCGCTGGGCACGCCGTGGCTGGCCAACCCGGACCTGGCCGAGCGCATCGCGCGGCGCGGCCCGTACAACGAACCGGACGGCTCGACCTTCTACGGCGGCACCGACCTGGGCTACCTCGACTACCCGCTGCTGGCGGCCTGACATGGGCAAGCTGACGAACCGCACCGCGGTGATCACCGGCGGCACGGCGGGCATCGGCCTGGCCACGGCCCGCCGCTTCGTCGCCGAGGGCGCGCACGTGCTGCTCACCGGCCGCCGTCCCGACGTGCTGGCCGAGGTCGTGGCCGAACTCGGCCCGGCCGCCACCGGGGTGCGCGGCGACGCGAACGACCCGGAACACCTGGCCGAACTGCTGGCGGCGGTACGCGCCAGGGGACGAGGCCTGGACGTGCTCTTCACCAACGCCGGCGGCGGCGTGTTCACCCCGTTCGGCCAGGTCAGCCCGGAAACCGTGGACGAGGTGCTGGCCCAGAACCTGCGCGCGCCCTACCTCACCGTGCAGGCACTGGCCCCGGTGTTCAACGAGCACGCCTCCGTGGTGCTGATGTCCTCCATCGGCGCCACCGCGGGCCTGCCAGGCCTCGGCATGTACTCCGCGGCGAAGGCGGGCGCCCGCGCACTGGCCCGCACCCTCGCCGTCGAACTGGGCCCGCGGGGCGTACGGGTGAACGCGGTGAGCCCCGGCTACATCGACACCAGCACCGACCCGGACGCCCGCGAGTTCCAGCGAGCGGGCTCGGCGGGCATCCCGCTGGCACGGGTGGGACGGCCAGAGGAGGTCGCCGGGGCGGTGCTGTTCCTGGCCTCCGACGACGCCAGCTACGTCACCGGGTCCGACCTGTTCGTCGACGGGGGGCGGAACCAGGTCTAGAGGGGGCCCGCCTTGACTTCGCCGCCCATCGCGATGCTCAACAGATGATATTAGTTGCAGATCATCTGCGCGGACAGCTCGGTTGGTGATAGCGTGAGCGCATGGCGACAGCGGGTGGATCGGCGGCAGGGTCAGCGGGTGCGCACGCGTCGTTCACCTCCGACCTGGGCTACCTCCTGGGTACCGTGCTGCGCACCTACCTCAAGGCGACGGACGCCGTCGTGGAGGAGATCCCCGGTGGCGCCCGCGGTTTCCAGGTCGTCAGCGCCGCCGTGTCCGGCGTCACCGAGAGCCAGGCCGGGCTCGCCCAGCGCCTCGGCATCGACCGCACGGTCATGACGTACCTGTTGTACGACCTGGAAAACGCCGGACTGGTCACGCGCCAACCGGACCCCGCGGACCGGCGCAACCGCCACGTCGTGCCCACGAAGGACGGACGCGACCTCCACGACACGCTCAGCGAGAAGCTCCACGCGGTCGAAGAGCACGTGCTCGCCGCCCTCGAACCCCACGAGCGGACCACGCTGCGCGTGCTGCTGCACCGGTTGGCGGGTCAGCACCCCGTCGGGCCGGACTCCCTCCACGCCGCCTGCGAGGTCGTCACCGATCTCGCGGGCGGGGTGAGCAAGGCACCACCGCCGCGCCGCCGCCCGAAGGCCCGCTCCTCCAAGTAGGAGGCCGTCATCCCCGCTCGCGGGCCACGAGTTCGCGGACCGCGGGCACGACTTCGAGCCCGTACCGCTGGGTGGTCGACGGGTCGTCGGTCGCGACGACGAACCCGCTGACGCCGTGCTCCAGCGCGAGTCCGGCGAGCTGCTCGGTCCACATCTCGACCGGGCCGTCGAGCAGCCCACGCGGTGTGCCCCCGAACCCGCCACCGATGAGCACGCCGAAACGACGGATCGCCGACGGGCTCCGTCCCGCCGCGACGGCCGCCTCGTCGATGCGGGCGTTGTGGTCGGGGTACGACGCGGCGCCGTTCGGGAGGTTGGGGATCGCGGGCATCCACCCGTCGCCGTGCGTCCCGGTGAGGGCGAGCATCTTCGGTTTGTAGGCACCGACCCAGATCGAGATCGGGTGGGCGGGACGCGGTCCGCGCTTGGCGCCGTCGGTCCGGTAGAACTCGCCGTCGTGGCGCACGTCCCCCCGCGCGTCGGTGTCCCAGATCGCCCGGATGATCTCGATGGCCTCCCTCAACGCGGTCACGCCCTGCCCCGGGGTCAGCCGTCGACCCCCGACGGCCTCGATGGCGTTCCAAAACGCGCCCGCGCCAAGGCCCAGCTCGAAACGCCCACCGCTGAGGACGTCCAACGACGCCGACGCGCGCGCCAGCACCGCGGGTGGACGCAGCGGGAGGTTGGCGACGTTCGCGGCCACGCGGATGTTCCGCGTGCGGGCGGCCACGAACGCGAGCAGCGTGGACGTGTCGAGGAAGCTCGACTGGTAGGGGTGGTCCTGGAAGGTGACCAGGTCGATGCCGGAGCGGTCGGCGAGCACGGCCAGGTCGACCACGTCGGACGCGTTCCGCGCGGTCGGGGTGACGAAGGTGCCGAAGATCAGGTCGTGGCCGTAGTCGGTCATCGTGCGGTCTCCTCGAGCCGGGCGTCCGCGGGGCGCGGATCGATGGGGAAGTTGTCGCGGAACAGGAAACCGGGGTCGTAGCGCCGTTTCAGCTCCCGGAGGCGGTCGAGCACGGGCGGCGGGAAGGCGTCGCCGAGGCGTTCGGGGCTCTGATCGGTCTCGAAGCTCAGGTACGAGCCGATGCCGAGCCCGCGCACCGGGTCCCACGCGGCGTCGACGCGCCGCGCGTTCGACCCGAGCACGGCCACGGCGAAGCCGGCATCGCGGTGGGAGAACGCCGTGGCGCCTTCGGGGACGTCGGCGATGGCACCGCCCATCTGGCGAACGGAGAGGATCCCCACGCCACCGCTCGCCACCGCGTCGGCTGCCAGCCGGGCCACCTCGGGGGTGAACTCCCGGAAGAGCGTGGAGCGCGCCACGGGTTCGCCGACACCCTGGTGGCCGCCCGGCCCCGTGTCGGTCATGTCCATCACGTCGGCGTAGGCGGACACCGTGACGCTCTGCTGGACGATGGGTCCGATCCGGGCGAACGGGGTGAGCCTGCTGATGATGGTGTCGGGGTCGGCGTTGTCCACCACCCCGTAGAGCTGCATCACGGACCTGCCGCCCCGTGGCGGTCCGATCATCATGAAGAGGGTCGTGTCGCGCGGGGCCTCGCTCGCGACCCGGCCGTAGTGCTCCAGCGCCTCGGCGACGTCGTCGACGACGAGCGCGAGGCTCGCCCAGCCGACGTCACCGATCGGCTCCGCCTCGATCTCGAAGGCGGTGGCGACGCCGAAGTTGGCCCCAGCGCCGCGCAGGGCCCAGAACAGGTCGGGGTTCTCGTCGTCGGATGCCCGGATCGGACTGCCGTCGGCGAGCACCAGTTCGACGGCCCGCACCCGGTCGATCGTCAGCCCCTGCTTGCGGGAGAGGAACCCGATGCCGCCCGCCGTCGCCAGTCCCCCGACCCCGACACCACCCGCGTCGCCGGAACCGATCGCCCAGCCGTACGGGCGCAGCGCCGTCGCGACCCGCTTCCACGACGCGCCCGGCCCGACCCGCACCAGCCTGCGGTCCGGGTCGATCACCTCGACACCGTCCATCCCCCCGACGTCTACAACGAGACCGCCGTGGTTCGTGGAACGCCCGCTGAACCCGTGCCCACCGCTGCGCACCCCGAGCGGCAGGTCGGTGTGCCGCCGCGCGAACGTGATCGCCGCCGCCACCTCCTCGACCGTCGTCGCCCGCAGGACGAGCCCCGGCGCACCGCCCCGCATGTAGGTCGACGCCACGCTCCGGTAAGCGCTGTCCCCCGGCTCGACGACCCCCGCGGCCAGAACGTCGGGCACCCCTTCGTAGTCGATCCCCGGCATCCGCCGCGCACGCACGGACGCGGGCCGCCGGGCATGGTCGACGACCCGCAACTCCACCACCCGGTCCACGTCGTGAACCGTGCGAACCGCGACGACCACCGGAACACCGGCACCTGCCGCGGCTTTGACGGCGTCGATCGTCGAATCCACCGCCACCGACCACGCGCCGGGCCCACGCAACAGCCTGTCCCCGCTGAGCAAGCCCAGCCCGTCCAACGACTTGTCCACCACGAACGGGAACGGCTGTTCGGGATCACCCGTATCCGGCGCGGGCGGCACACCCGCGTCGGCAACGCCCACCAGGATCCGCGACGTCGCCCCCGCGACCCAGGCGGCGACCGTGAGCGGGTCGAGCCCACCCTGAACCCCACCAACGACCACCAGGTCCAGACCGCGCTGCTCCGCCCGCACCGCGAGGTCGGTCAACCGAGCACCCGGCAAGCGCGCCGCGTCCAGCAGGACACCCAGCCCGACATCCATGAGAGCCTCCACAACACTTGGTCCAGCAGACCGTCTGATTCACAGACTATCTCATAGACATCGCAAGTGGCGGTTTCATTCCCCCGAGGAGAAGGTCCTACGCGGGGACTTCCAGGTGACCGAAGCCGTCGGCGGGTACATCATCCGGTTGGCCAAGCACGAAGGCCTGACCGTGATCGCCGACGCCGCGCCCGCGGACCACTAGACAGTGGTCGACCTGGGCGCCGACATCGTCGTCGAACAACGAGAAGTTCTCCAATGCACGACGTGGTCATCGTCGGCGCAGACCCGCTCGTCCTGCCACCAAGCAACGATGTTGCCCGCGACCTCTCCCCCAACCGTCACGGTCTGCGCGCGCCCGGTGGGGTTACCGAGCACCTTCGTCCGCCAGTGCACCAAAAACCGTTCCCGTTAACGAGCAGGTGAACAAGGTGGTGCACCGCGTTCTGGCAATCGCCTGGTCAGCGGTCGTGAGGCAGGGTGCGGCGGAGTAAGAAGGGGCGCGGGGGAGGTGGGGGTCGTGGCGTCAGAGCTGCGCGTGCTCGGGCCGGTCGAGTTGCAGGTCGATGGCCGGTTGGTGGAGGTTGGTCACGCACGGCAGCGATGTGTGTTGGCGGTTCTGCTCGTGGAGGCGAACCGGGTCGTCACGATGGAGCAGTTGCTGGATCGCGTGTGGGCGGATCGGTTGCCCCACAAGGCACGGCCCGTGGCGAGCAACTACGTGTCGCGGCTGCGCCGGGTGCTGACGCCGGCCGACGATGTCGCGGTCGTGCGCCGCGGTGGCGGCTACGTGCTGGAAGTAGATCCCGAGGCGGTGGACCTGCATCGGTTCCGTCGACTCGTGGAGCAGGCGCGCGGGAGTGAAGACCCGCAGGCGCTGGCTTTGCTGGAAGAGGCGGTCGGGCTGTGGCGGGGAGAACCCTTCGCCGGCTTGGAAACTCCCTGGTTGGCCGCGGTGCGCACCAACCTCGAGCGGGAACGCGTCGCCGCCCGGCTGGACCGCGTCGACGTGGCGTTGCGCTGCGGCAGGCACACCGAAGTGCTGCCCGAACTGTTCGCGCTGGCGGATCAGGACGACCTGGACGAACGTGTCGCCGCCCAGTTCATGCTCGCCCTGCACAACGCGGGCCGCACCGCCGACGCGTTGGTCCACTACCGACGACTGCGCGCCCGGCTGATCGAGCAACTGGGCACCGAACCCGGCACCGCGCTACAGGACCTGCACCAGCGCATCCTCGACACCGACCCAGCCCTCACGCCGCCCACCAGCGGCACAGCGGCCAAACCGCAAGACCCGGTCCCCCAGCAGTTACCCGCGCCGCCGCGGTGGTTCACCGGCCGCGGCACCGAACTGGCCCGCCTGGACCAGGCGCTGGCCACCCAACCGGGCCAGGACCCGCCATCGTCCGACACCGGTTCGGAGGCACAAGCCGCCGCCACGGTGGTGATCTCGGCGATCGGCGGGGCGGGCGGGATCGGCAAGACCTGGCTCGCCCTGACCTGGTCCCACCGCCACCTCGACCGGTTCCCCGACGGGCAGCTCTTCGTGGACCTGCGCGGCTTCAGCCCGGACAGCGAACCGATGCCACCGACGACGGCCGTACGCGGATTCCTCCACGCCCTGGGCGCCGACCCCGGTCGCATCCCGGTCGACCCGCAGGCACAGGCGGCGTTGTACCGAAGCCTGGTCACGCACAAACGAATGCTGATCGTCCTGGACAACGCCGCCGACGCCGCGCAGGCGGCACCCCTGCTGCCCGGCGGCGACTCCTGCACGGTGCTGGTGACCAGCCGCAAAACGCTCACCGGCCTGATCACCCGCCACGGCGCGCACCACCTGACCCTCGACACGCTCGGCGACGACGCGGCCCGTGCCCTGCTGACCCGACGGCTGGGTGCGGCACGGGTGGCGGCCGAACCGGACGCGGTGGCCGAACTGGTCGGATTGTGCGGCGGTTTCCCCTTGGCACTGGGCATCATCGCCGGCCGCGCCTACGCCCACCCCGACGTTCCGCTGGCCGAGTTCGCCGCGGATCTGCGCGGCCTGGGCGTGGACGCGCTGGAGGACGACGACCCCGCCACCAGCCTGCCCACCGTGCTGTCCTGGTCCTTCCGCGCCCTGACCACCCAGCAGCAGATCGCGTTCGGGCTACTGGGAATGGTGCCCGGCCCCGACGTGAGCCTGCCCGCCGCCGCTAGCCTCACCGGCCTGTCCCTGCCGCGAACCACCAGGGTGCTGCGCGACCTACAGGAGGCGTCCCTGCTCAACCGGGACACGCACGGCCGGTACTCGATGCACGACCTGATCCGCCACTACGCCACCGACACCGCTCACCGCCTACCGCAGGACGTGCGGGAGTCGGCGTTGCGACGGGCGGTCGACTTCTACCTGCACACCGCCCACACCGGCGACCACCTCCTGGACCCGCGCCGCCACCCCCTCAGCCTCGACTCACCCGCGCTCGGCAGCCACCCCCGTCCACTGCCCGATCCCTCGGCGGCGCTGGCCTGGTTCGACACCGAACACCCCTGCCTGCTGGCCGCCCAGCACACCGCCACCACCCACCGCTGGCACCAGGCCGTGTGGCAACTGGCCTGGACCCTGAACACCTTCCACACCCGGCAGGGCCACTGCCACGACCACCTCACCGTCTGGAAAGCCGCGCAGGCCGCCGCCGATCACCTCCCCGACCCCGCCGCCCGCGCCATGGCCCACCGGCTCCTCGGCGACGCCTACGCCTTCCTCGGGCAGCACGACGAGGCGATCGAGCACCTGCACCAATCCCTCGCCCTGGCCGAACAGCACCACGACCACACCAACCAAGCCCTCGCCCACCGCACGCTCGCGAGGGCCTGGGAACGGCAGGGGGACGACCGGCGGGCACTGGAGCACGCGACCCACGCCCTGGACATCTCCCGCACCCTCGACGATCCCGTGTCGGAAGCCCGCATGCTCAACAACGTGGGCTGGTTCACCGCCCGACTCGGCGACTCAGACCAGGCCCGCGACCACTGCCGGGCCGCGCTCGCCCTGTTCCACCGCCACGACGACCCCATCGGTGAGGCGGCGGCCTACGACAGCCTGGGCTACATCGAGCACCACGCGGGCCACCACGAGCAGGCCATTCCCCACTACCAGCACGCCCTCACCCTGTACCGCGACCACAACGACACCTTCGAAGTCGCCAACAGCCTCGACGGACTGGGCCACCCGCACGCCGCCCTGGGCCAGCACGACCAAGCCCGCGCGATGTGGCGCGAGGCCCTGGAGCTGTACCGGGACCAAGGACGCACCGACGACGCCGCACGAATACAGCGACAACTCGACGCCCTCGCCACGCACCCACAATCGCTGCCGACGTCCGGAGTCGATCGCTGAGTCCGTCGTGCTGGCTACCCGGTCGCCCCGGCCTTGCGCGCCCGGTACGCCGCCGCCTTCACGCGGTTGCCGCACTCCTCCATGCCGCACCACTGCCGGTTCCCGCCACGCGACCGGTCGAGGAACAGCCGCGTGCACTCCGGCCCCACGCACTCCTTGATCGGAGCGTTCGCCAGGTCTCCCAACAGGTCCACGGCGGCACGGGCGACATCCGCCGCGACGGCCTCAACGCCCCCGTCCCGCACGACCCCGGAGGCGGTCAACGACATCCGGGCGGGCGCGCTGCCGGTTTCCTGGTTCACCACGCGCAGGTCGTCCTCCGCCCACGGCTCGCCGGCCATGCCCTGACCAACGAGCCGGTACACCGCCTCACGCAGCACGAGCAGCCTGCGCAGCCCGGCCCCGTCGACTCCGGGCACCTCGGTCAGCACACCCGCTTCCACGGCCCAACGCGCGAGGTCACCGGGCGTGGCCAGCAGTTCCTCGGCAGCCCCGCGTCGCCACTTCCGAGTGCCGACGAAGTCGAGCGCGAGGTCACCGCTGACGAAGACGAAGCTCACGTCACCATCTTGACAGGTGACGGAACACGCGTCCACTCTGGCGACGTCACCTACTGAGCAGGTGACGCCAACGTCGGCGGGAGCCAGAAATGATCACCGAAGACGACTACCTGTACTTCGCCCACCGCGCGCTCGACGGCATGGTCGACATCGTCGACGGGCTCGGCGACGACCTGGCCAACACCCGACCACCGTTGCCGGGGGCCAATTCCCCGTACGCACTGCTCACCCACTGCCTCGGGGTCGTGTCCTACTGGGCGGGGTCGCTGGTCGCGGGGCGGGAGGTTACGCGCGACCGGGAGGCGGAGTTCACCAGCACCGGGCCGGTCGGTCCACTGCTCGCCGAGGCGGCGGCCGTGCGCGCCCAGCTCGTCGACGACGTCCGAGCGGCGGACGCGGCCAGCCCGCTCCGAACCACTCCCCCACCCGACTACCTCGGGCCGGACCGGCAACTCACGCAGGGCGCCGCACTGCTGCACGTGTACGAGGAACTGGCCCAGCACCACGGCCAGATGGAGGTCCTGCGCGACGCGCTGCTGACGGGGAGGCGCGGGTGAACCCGTTCGACTCGATCGACATCGACCGGCTGCGGTCCGGCCACGGCGTCAAGTGGGGATCACTGGCCCCGGACGTGCTCGGCGCCTGGGTGGCCGACATGGACTTCGGCACCGCGCCCGCCGTGCGCGCGGCGATCACCGAGGTCGTCGAACGCCAGGACTTCGGCTACCCGTTCTGGCCCGGTGAGGACCCCGTGGTGGCGGCGTTCGAGGACCGCATGGCCACCCGGCACGGCTGGCGCCCCGAACCGAACCGCACCCGCGTGTTCACCGACCTCATCCAGGTGCTCCAGGTCATGATCGAGCACGCCACCAAACCCGGCGACGGCGTCGCGATCCACGTGCCGACCTACCCACCGTTCCTAGCCAGCATCATCCGCTCCGGACGCCGCGTAGTCCCCCTCCCGGTCGAGTGGACCGACACCGGCTGGACCTTCCCGACCGACGGGCTCACCGAGCAACTGGCGGGCTGCCGACTACTGGTACTGGTCAACCCGCACAACCCGACCGGCCGCACCTTCACCCACGCGGAACTGACCCCGCTCGCCGCCGCGGCCGACCGCTTGGACCTCGTCGTGCTCGCCGACGAGATCCACGCCGACCTCGTCCACAAGCCGCACCACCACGTCCCGTTCGCCACCCTCGCACCACACCGCACGATCACCGCGACCTCGGCGACCAAGGCGTTCAACATCGCGGGCCTGCGGTGCGCCGTCGCCCACATCGGCCCGGACCGCGTGCACGACGCACTGACCAAGGCGCCACTGGACTACTTCGGCACACCCAGCACCCTGAGCCGCGCGGCGACGGTAGCCGCATGGCGTGAATCCGATCCGTGGCTGGCCGAGTTGATGACCACACTGCGGGACAACCGGTCCATTGTGGACAAGTGGGCGAGCGCATTGCCGTGGGACCTGCGCCACCACACCCCGGACGCCACCTACCTGAGCTGGTTCGACCTGGCCACAACCCCTTTCGGAGCACCGACACCCCACCGGCTCGAACGGGAGATCGGCGTGAAACTCAGCGAGGGCGCCGAGTTCGCCGACGGCACCCCGACCGACACCTCGACGTTCGCCCGCCTCAACTTCGCCACCAGCCCGTCGAACCTGCTCGCCATCCTGGCCCGCCTAGCCGCCGGACTCGCCAATCGGTGAAAAGTACGGCGTCGCGGCCGGGATGCGGATCGATCTCGCACTATCGCCAGAGCCCAGGACCGGTCCTGACGACGCCGTGAACACTGCGAAGCGCAAAACGACGGTCCGGTCCGGTTTCCGAGTGAAACACCGGAGACCGGTCGAACACCATTGAATG
The DNA here is from genome assembly GCF_025061645.1 of Umezawaea endophytica. Classification (GTDB taxonomy): domain Bacteria; phylum Actinomycetota; class Actinomycetes; order Mycobacteriales; family Pseudonocardiaceae; genus Umezawaea; species Umezawaea endophytica. The sequence continues at coordinate 306,969 of NZ_JANYMP010000007.1, forward strand.
ACATTCACCTGGAGGTATTGTGCAACGCTTCTGGAAGCTCGTCAGCGCCGTGCTCGTATGCCTTGCGGCCACGATGGTCACCACGTTCGCAGCCGCGCCCGCGCAGGCCGAGACGCGGCCAAACGCGACGACAGCGCACGTCCAGCAGACCGACACGCAAACGGAACCTCTCACAGCCAGCCAGTGCGCGAGCTATCTCCAAGCTACCGGCTACACGGTGAGCGGAGCACGCCTCACCGCCTGCATACTCGGATCGATCCAAACACCAACCGCCATCCCGGCTTGCACCGTAGCGCTGATCGCCACAGGCGTGTGGTTCCGTGTCGCGGCGTCGGCCTGCGCCCTGGCCGCCATACCCTGAGAACAGGATCGTCGTCCCATTCGGTGATGCGGATGATGATCGCCTGCCGAGTCTGAGAAGAGTTGGCGGGTTCCCGGTAGGCGTGTGCCGGGAACCCGCCGCCGCGAATTCCCCACAATCCGCAACCACAACGCAAAATCGCGGAATCCGCAAGATTGCGGACGAACTGCTTCTGCCGACCTGTCCCTTTCAACCCTCGCCGCGACGGCCGCCGACGTGCTCTTCGTTTTCGCTGCACTCGGCCACACGCGCACGAACTTTCCTCGACCTGGGCCGCCCACGTGAGGCACTCGAACCAGCCTTCGACGCGGTCCTGGCAGATCGGAGCTCGGCGAACGCCCTGGCCGCACTCGGCATGGCGTGCAACGCGAACGGGCTCGCCGCTCGCGCCTACGACTGCGCCGACCAGGTCGCCGACATCGAGCCCGACAATGTCGCGGGGGTGATCCTCCGCTCGAGGCTGCTTGAGGATTCGGGAACCGCGGGGGACGCCGAGCGGCTGCTCACCTCAGCACTCGAGGCGCACCCCTTCCACCCGGATCTTCGCCTGGAACGAGCCAGGCTCCCGAAAGAGATCGCCGACGCCGATCGGTCGCGCGCTCTCCACACGCGAGACGATGGAGAACGCCAGGACAGTCATCGCAGGCGCCTCCCTGCTCAACACCTTCATCGGGCTGGTCCTGGACATCGCGGGCTGAGTCGGTTCCGCAACCGCGCCAAGAGACGTTCGGCGCTCTGGACCACATGGCCGAATTGGTGGGTTGTACGACGTTGTCGTGGTGCTCATCCACTGCCACTGTCGATGGCAGCGGATTCGACGCGCCGCTCGCGCGGACGTCATCCGCCCGGCTACTCCATCACCGGTGCAACCAAAGGGCTTCTCACATGCAGGTCGCGATCGTGCTCTACCCCGGATTCACCTCGTTGGATGTCATCGGACCTTATGAGGTCCTGGGCCGCCTTCCCGACACCGAGGTCGTCTTCGTCGCGGAACATCCGGGCCTCGTCGTCAACGACCTTCGGAGCCTGTCGATCAACGCCGTCGCGAGCTTCGACGAAGTACCGAATCCTGACGTGGTGGTCGTCGGAGGAGGTCCCGGTCAGATGGAGCAGATGACCAACGAGAACCTGCACGAATGGTTGCGAAAAGTCGATCGGACTTCGACGTGGACGGCTTCAGCCTGCACGGGGTCCATGCTCCTCGCCGCCGCGGGACTCCTCGAAGGCCGCCAGGCGACGACCCATTGGGCCGGGCACGAAATCCTCGCCAAGCTCGGCGTGACACCTTCGAAGGAGCGGGTCGTCATCGACGGCCACTACGCGACCGCGGCGGGGGTTTCGGCGGGCATCGACATGGCACTGACCCTGGCAGGCCTGATCGCGGGCGACGACGTGGCCCAGACCATCCAGCTCATCATCGAATACGCGCCGGAACCGCCCTACCACGCCGGATCCCCGGATTCCGCGCCCGCAGAAGTCGTCGAGAGGGCGATGAAGGAGATTTCCGCGTGATCGCGTGACATCAGCGTCGACCGCGGCGAGCCCGTGTGCGCTCGTTAGTCCGCGATGGCCGGAGACCCACGCTCTCATGGCCGTTCGAAGCCGTTCCCCCGATCGACAGGCACGCTCCCCTGCCCCCAGGTGTTCTCGCGTGGGTCGACCGAGGAGGGCGGTGTGGACGCGTACGTCCGGCGGTAGGCGTTCGGCGTGAGCCCGACGTGGGTGCGCAGATGTCTGCGCAGCAGCACCGGATCGCCGAAGCCCGCCGCGCGGGCGATCTCGTCGACGCCGAGTCCGGTGGACTCCAGGAGCAAGCGGGCGTGGTCCACCCGGTGCTGGATCACCCACTGCTGCGGGGTCTGCCCCACCTCGGCCCGGAACCGTCGGGTCAGCGTGCGAACGCTCATGTGCGCGTGGCTCGCGAGGTCGGCGAGGGACAACGGCTCGGAGAGCCGCTCGAGCGCCCACTGGCGGGTCGCCGCGGTCGAGGCGTCGCCGTGCTCGGGCAGCGGGCGTTCGACGAACTGGGCCTGCCCGCCGTCGCGCCAGGGCGCCACCACGCACCGGCGCGCCGTGGCGTTGGCGATCGCCGCTCCGTGATCGCGTCGCACGACGTGCAGGCACAGGTCGATTCCCGCGGCGGCGCCCGCCGAGGTCAGGATGCGGCCGTTGTCGACGAACAGCACGCTCTTGTTCACGTCGACGAGCGGGAAGCGGCGGGCGAACTCCTCGCACAGCGCCCAGTGCGTCGTGGCGCTCTGCCCGTCGAGCATCCCGGTCGCGGCGAGCACGAACGCCGAGGTGCACAGGCTGATCACCCTGGTCGTCGGGGCGATGTCCGCCAGTGCGGCCGCGAGATCGTCGTCGAGTCCGCCCGGACCGGGCAGGTCGCGGTCGCGGTGGTCCTGCGTCGCGATGATGACGGTGTCCGCGGTGGCCAGTGCCGACCGGTCGTTGTGGACCTGGATGGTGAAGTCCTGGTTGGTGGTGACAGGTCCGCCGTCCAGGGAACAGGTCGACACCTCGTACAACGGCTCACCGGACGAGGAGGAGGCGTACCCGAACACCTGTCCGGGGATGCCGAGGTCGAACGGTTTGACCCCGTCCAGGGCGAGGACGACAACACGGTGAGACATGGCCAGATCTTCATCCCCATTGTCTTTCTGGTCAATGTCGCCAGATGTCCATGATCACCAGGATGAGCGCATGGAACCAGATCCGACCATGAGCAGCGTTCTTGTCATCGGAGGCACCGGGGCGATGGGCAGCAGGGTCGTGCTCCGCCTGCTGGAAGCCACCTCCGACGACGTCCTCGTCCTCACCCGCGACCCCGACTCCGCGCGGGCCACCCACCTGCTCGATCTTGGCGGTGGTCGCGTTCGAGCAGTCCGCGGCGACGTCAACGACATCGCCGACGTGCGGAAAGCCATGGAATCGGTCGCCAAGGTCTTCTGCAACACCGATTTCTTCTCCAGCGGCTCCGTGACGGGCGAGTTCGACCAGGGTGTCGCGATCCTCGACGCGGCACGCGCGGCGAAGGTCGACCGCTTCGTCTGGTCCTCTTTGGACTACGCAGCGATGATCACCGGTGGACGGGTGCCGGTGCCGCACTACGACAGCAAGGGTGCGGTCGCGGCGCACATCGGCCTGCGACGGTCCGATGAGATGATGCGCAAGGAGGACGACGGGTGGTACTCGCGGCACGTCGCGGTGCTGACGACCGCTCCCTACTTCGAGAACTTCCAGACGCGCCTCGTTCCGCAGCCCGGCAGGCTGCCCGACGGCCGCGAGGGGGTGCTGTTCCACATCCCTCTCGGTAGTGGCAGGTACCCCCTGATCGGCCTCGACGACATCGCCTGGTTCTCCGTCCACGTCCTCGACCAGTGGGAGAGCAGGGAATCACCGGACCTCGCGGTGGCAGCAGACAGCCTGACCGGTGATCAGATCGCCGACACGTTCGAACGGGTCACCGGGATACCAGCGGCCTACATCCCGGTTCCGCTCGACGCGGTGCGCTCGACCATCCCCGACTTCGGACACGACTTCGCCGCCATGTTCGAGTTCTTCCAAACGCGCGACGTCGTCGGATCGGACAGGGACGTGCCGCTGCTGCGGCGCACGCACCCAGGGCTCCTGAGCTTCGAGGACTGGTTGCGGTCCTCGGGCTGGGACGGCACCGAGCAGGACGTCCAGCAGGTCCCCGTCCTCCGAGAAGCGCGGCCCATGACCGAGTGATCGGGACGGTGTCCTCACTGTTCGAGGGCCGAGGCAACGGCGCTCACCGCGACCCAGCGGCGGAGCAGCGACCCTGGTGTGTCCAGAGCGGTGGGCAACCCCCCGAGCCACAGGGTGTCGCAGATCAGGTACTGGTTCGGATCCTCCTCGAACAGGCGAGTCAGCACGGCGTGCAGGTCGGCCACGGGATCGACGAACCGGGAAATCCAGTCGTTGTTGGACTTCTCCGGTCCACGGACGAGTTTCACCCATCCGCTGGCCTCGTCGAAGACGAGGGTGTCCGATGCGGTCGAGTCGTAGGCCGACACGAATGTGAGCCCGGCGTTCTCCACGTCCGCCCGGAACCGACCACTGGTGACGACCGTGATCCGGTGACCGCGCGCGGCGAGGCTGCCTGCGAGACGCAGCAACGGCGACAGCCCTCCAGGGGCTGCGGGAGCGGCGATGATGATCTTTGCCATGACAGTCCTTGAAGGCCGAGTCGTCAGTGGGGGTGTCCGCTGAAGCCCTTGGTCCGACCTTCTTCCGTTGTGCGAAGGGTGATCGACCAAGGGCTTCATCCGCCGGAAACGGGTCCGGCCGCGAGCTAGTCCTGGATCCAGTTGCCGTGGAAGCCCAGGGGCACCCGGCGAGGGAGGTGGACGGTGGCGACGGGGCCCGCGGAGACGTTGTCGGCCGCGAGGACGACGAGGGCCGCGGCGTCGGCCGACTTGTGGGTGGTGATGGACAGGAGCCAGCCGTCGTCTTCGCGGGTGGCTCCCGCGGCTGGGACGAACTCGGCTTCGCCGGGGAGCCAGGACGGGTCGAGGAGCCACTGGTCGCGCGTGTCGTTGGCGGTGTCGTACTTGATGATCGCGGGCTTGTTGTTCTCATCCACCAGCAGTGGGGCGGTGACCGCGTAGACCAGGTCGCTGGTGAGGCCGGTGCGGTTGTCGTTGATGGTCGGGAACTCGATGTCGAGGTCGTCGACCGCGCCCTCGCTCACCGTTCCCGTCGCGACGTCGAGCGTCCAGCGGTAGAGGTTGGCGCCCGAGCCGGTCATCGCCAGGGATCGCGAGGGTTCACCGCCGAGGCCGGTCCAGATCCGGTCGAACGTGGAGGGCGTGTAGCGGACGCCCTCGACCACGATCCGGCCCGGCGTGGTCTCCTTCGCGTTGGCCACGTGGAAGGCGTAGCCCGGTTCGACGTCGATCCACTTCACGTCCGCGTCGCGGCCGTCGCGAGGCATGATCCCGATCCGGGCGCCGTACTCGTCCGACCAGCGGAACGGCATGCCCGGCCGGGTGCGGAGGTCCGGGTCGAAGACGACAGGCAGGTCGAGCCAGACGACGTGGTTCCTGGTGATCGCGAAGTCGTGCATCATCGTCGGGCCCGGCACGGTGATCTCGGTGCTCCGCACGAGATCACCGGCTGCCGTGACGTGGTGGAACGTGAGGAACGGCGGTCGAAGACCAACGCCGAAGAGGTACAGGTCACCGGTGAGCGGGTCGACCTTCGGGTGCGCGGTCATCGCGGTGCGCAGTTTCCCGCCGAAGTCCACGGGGCCGACGGTGTCGAGGTCCGCGGTGACCTCCCACGGGAGGCCGTTCTCCACCAGGGAAAGGATCTTCCCGGCGTGGTGCAGGACGCTGGTGTTCGACGTGGTGCACGTCAGCGCGCTCAGCCGGTCGGTGTGGTCGGGCCGCACGCCGTCCATCAGCGGCGTGTGCACCCACCGGTTGCGGTACCACTTCGCCCGGCCGTCGACGAGGCGAACGCCGTGCAGCATGCCCTGCCCGAGGAAGTTGTGGCCGGGGTCCGTTCCCGGCAGCGGGTTGGGGCCGTTGCGGAGGTAGCGTCCGGCCAACTCGTCGGGCAGTCGCCCGGTCACCTCCAGGTCGAGGGCCTCCACCTCGTCCGGGACGGGGGCGAACTCATCGCTGAAGTAGGCGGGCGCGACATCGGCTGTCATTGTCGGAACTCCTTCTCGGATCAAGACGACCACTCGACCGTAGCACCCAACTAAACGCCCGTATAGAACCTGTTTTCGGGCGGTTGTTCCTGGAGCTTTGCAGTTGGATGAAAACGCCCGTATAGTTCGCGCGATGAGCGGTCGGGACAAGCCACAGCGTCGACGCAACAAGCCGGGTGAGGGTGGGCTGCTCCGGGAGGACGTCCTGGTCGCGGGGTTCGAGATCCTCCAGCAGGAAGGCGCCATCACGGCCGTGACGCTGCGCGCGGTCGCCGCGCGGGTAGGCATCACGGCCCCTTCGCTGTACGCGCATTTCCGCGATGTCACACACCTGCACAGCGAACTGCGCAACCGCGCTTTCGAGCAGTTGATCGAAGCCTGCGACGCGGCGGCGGCGGGTATTGCCGACCCGATCCTCGATCTGTTCGCGCGAGCCGAGAGAATAGTGACCTGGGGCGTCGAGTTCCCCGGTCGGCACCGGCTCATGTTCACCAGGATCGACAACGCGTCCGACGCCGCGGGCTACCGGTCGTTCGACGCGCTCGTCGCGACGATCAGGAGATGCGTTCGCGCCAGTGGGTCGGCCAGCACGGACCCGGCGGAAGACGGTGCCTACCTGCTCGCCGCGCTCAACGGCCTGGTGATGACCAGGACCACCATGACCGGGTTCCCATGGCCCGATTTGGGCCAGGCCGTCCGCGAGATCACGAGCCGGATCGTCCGAATTCCCGATGTTCCGCCACCTTCAGCGGACGGCTGACCCCCAGGAGGGGCACCACAACACCCTGGTTTCCCAGCGGTCAGGCCGAGGTGTCCACTTCGGACAGATCAGGTGCCCGGCGTTCGGGGCGCGGTCGCCGTGGTTTGGCGGCCGCGAGCGGATCCCAGTCGACGGGAACCGCGGGAACGGAGCCCGCCGGGACCAGGGGCCTGCCCGCGCGGAACTCCGAGAGCAGGTCGCGGCCGAGGACCGCCCCCGCGGCGGCGACCCCGGAAAGGAGCACACCCTCGGTCGACGGGCCGGAACGGCAACTGGCGCCTGCCAGGAAGAGCCCGTCGACGTGCGTCCTCGCGTCAGGTCGGAGGAATCCGCTCTGCCGCGTGTTCCACTCGATCCCGTAGGACGACCCCTCGCTGGACTGGGTGTAGCGCTCCTGGGTCATGGGCGTCGCGGCCTCGCGGTGTGTGATGGCGCCCTCGAGTTCGGGGAGCACGTCCGTCGCCCGCTCGATCATCACGTCGGTCAGGGCCTCCTTGACGAACCGGTAGGTCGGGTTCCTGGAGTACTCGTGGTCGCGCCGGTCGGCGGGAGCGGTGTCCCAGAGCCGGTAGTCCAGCCTGACCGGGAACATCACCTCGAGCGAACTCGACCCGGCGGGCGCGTAGCGGGTGTTCGTCGGGTCCTTCAGGTTCGAGCAGTGGACGTAGGCCGGGAGGACCGGTCGGACCCGGTCGATCCACGCCTCGGCGTTCTCGCCGTCCCGGTACCGCAGCAGTTCCTCGATGTCGGCGAAGCTTGCCCAGGTGGGCATCGAGAAGTGGTCGCGGTTCGGGTACAGGGCGGGGAGGTCGACCTCCGCTCCGAGGAAGGCGTTGAAGAACGGAGTCGCCATGCGGTAGTTCGCGACGCGGCGGGCGTGTTCCGGTTCCCTGGCCGCCGCGGGGATCAGGGACGCGTAGGTCTTCTTGATGTCGGCGGTGCACACGACGGAGTCCGCGGCGTAGGTCGCGCCACCTCGGAGGCGGACCCCGGTCGCGCGCCCGTTCTCGACCAGGATCTCCTCGGCGAACGCCCCGGTGACCACCTCGCCGCCGAACTGCTCGACGACCCGCGCCAGGTTCGCCGAGAACACCTGCCCACCGCCGTGCGGGAACCAGGACCCGCCGGAGATGAAGACGTTCCAGAAGGTGGCGAACCCGGCGAACGGGAGCCGGTCGGGAGGGCAGTTCATGCTGCCGCCGGGAGACAGCGAGAGCAGCACCCGCAACCGGTCGCTCAGACCGTGCAGGTCCATGACCTCGGTGGTGGACAACGTGGCGAGCCGCGCGTGGTGCCCGAGCCTGCCGGCGATGGCGGCCACGTCGGCCGCGGGAACCCGGTCCAGGGCGCTGCCGACCTCGCGCACGACCTTCAGGAAGCGTTCGAGGGCACGGCGTTCCCGCGGGAACAGCGCGGTGAGGCGGTGGGTGAACTCGTCCCAGTCCGCGGGTGCGTCGAAGACGAGGTCGGGGAACACGTAGCGCTCGTACCCCGTGCGGTCCATGGGTTCGAAGGTGATGTGCTCGCCGAGCCCGAGACCGCGGAGCACCGTGGGGATGTCACCGTTCGGTCCGCAGTCGGGGAGGTGGTGCACGCCGACCTGCCACTCCCACCGGCCCTTGCGGCGGAACACGTGCGTGCTCCCACCGAGCACGGAGTACTGCTCGAGCACCACGACCCGTCGACCGGCCGCCGCGAGCGCGGCGGCACCGGCCAATCCCGCGAGTCCTCCGCCGATGACGGCGGTGTCGTACTTCCTCACTGTTCGCCTTTCGTGTCGTGCGTCGACCACGTGGGCACGGCAGCGCTCATCGGCGTTGCATTCGGGGTATTGCCCAGGGGGCGAGCCGGTTTGTCATGAATTCGCCACGATCACGTTCTCGGGGTTCGCGTGTCCCCTGTCCGGCAGTCTATGGACGCTGGCACCTCACGCCGTTGAACCGCGATGCCATCAGGATGGAACATCCGCGCCATGCACCGCTTCGACCTGGCAACGACCGCAAGGTGAATGAACCGTGATGAACAGCACCGGAGAACAGGGGGACGGGGTTCGCGGGATGTTCTCCCTCGACTCCACCGTCCCCGAGACCGCGTCCCGCGGATTCGCCGCCTTCCGACGCGAGTGGGAGGCGCAGTTCGGCGGACGTTTCCGCATGCCCGCTTTCAGCCCGGCCACGACCGGCGACTTCCGGGTCAAGAGCCGCGGCACCAAGATGAGCGACGTCGCGATCATCGCTCTCCACGGCGTGTCGGCCGTCCAGGCGGCGGGCTACTCCCACTGCGTCGAGGACCTGGTGCGGATGCACGTGGTGCGGCGAGGGGCGTTGACGCTGGGCGAGATACACGATCGCGGTGAACGCACGGTGTCGGCCGGGCAATTCCTCCTGCGGCCCTTCAAACTCGCGCCGCGCTACGAGATCGCGCGGCACACCACGGTGAAGTTCCTCTTCCTGCCCTCCGCGATGCTCGCGCCACTGCTCAGGGACCGGATCATCACCGGGCCGACGGACTCCGCCGAGATGCGCCTGCTGCTGGCCCACACGAACATGGTCCAGGCGACGGTGTCCGACCTCGGCCCTGCCGGTGTGCGGATCGCCCGCGACACCGTGATCGAACTGGTCAAGGCGGTGGCCCTGCGCAGGTTCGACGACGTGGAACCCCTGCTGGCGCCCGCTCTCGCCCAGGCCGCGAAGGACCTCGCGGACACCTGCCTCACCGAGCCCGACCTGTCCATGACGATGCTGGCACGGGAGCTCGCCGTCTCCGTTCGCACCCTGCAACGGGCTTTCGCCGCGACCGGCGAATCGGTGACCGCCTACATCCGCCGTCGGCGACTGGAGGAGGCCCGGCTCGCCCTCACGGCCCCGTCCGGCTCGCTCGGCATCTCCGAACTTGCCGCACGCTGGCAGTTCGCCGACAGCAGCCACTTCATCCGGACGTTCAAGAAGCAGTACGGCCTGACCCCCACCGACTACGCCCGCTCGACCGGGCCGGGGGCCCACCGACGCGACGCGTGATCTTGAAGCTTGACAATCGCACTTCCCGCACCACAAACTCACACTGTCCAGATCGAGATCACCAACGAGCGGGTTCTGGACCAACGCTCGTCCTCGACAGGTTCACACCTCGCGTGGCATGGCTCCCACCGCCACGAACGAAACGTTCGGGCAGACCCGAAAGGGATTCGATGTTCAAGATTCTCCGCTGTGCGGCCATCGGGGTGCTCACCCTCAGCCTCACCGTGTCCCTGCCTGCCGAAGGGGCGTCCTGGCCGCCGGCGCCCAAGCCGACGGTGGTGTTCGTCCACGGCGCGTTCGCCGACTCGTCCGGCTGGACCGGCGTCATGCAGCACTTGCGCAAGAACGGTTATCCCGTCCGCGCGGCTACCAATCCCTTGCGGGGACTGGCAGGCGACTCGGCCTACGTCGCCGACTTCCTGCGCGGCATCACCGGCCCGATCATCCTGGTCGGCCACTCCTACGGCGGCATGGTGATCACCAATGCCGCGGTAGGCGTCACCACCGTCAAGGCCCTCGTCTACGTGGCCGCCCTCGCACCCGACGCCGGGGAAAGCCTGGGCGGACTGAGCGCTCGCCCGGTCGAGCACCCGGTCCCGGCACTCCCGCTCCAACCGGTCACGATCAACCAGCCGGATGGCAGCACCGCCACCGACCTCTACCTAGACCTGGCCGAATTCCGCGCGACCTTCGCAGCCGACGTCGACCCGACCACCGCGGCGAACATGGCCGCGACACAGCGACCGCTCAACGCCACCGCAACAACCGACCTCAGCGCGACCCCGGCCTGGAAGACCATCCCGTCCTGGTTCCTGGTCGCCACGGGCGATCAGACCATCGCCCCCGACTTGCAGCGTTTCATGGCCCAGCGCGCCGGCTCGCACACCATCGAGGTAAAAACCTCGCACGCTGCGATGGTCAGCCAGCCGTCCGCCGTTGCGCGGCTGATCGGACAAGCGGATCGAAGCACCCGCTGAACCTGACCCCGACGTCACCATGCCGGAGCTCGGAAGCCTCGACACCTGCCGCGTGCTGCGGGCCACCGGCGATGTGACGCCCGAACTGATGCTGACCGCGCGCGACGACGTCACCGGTCGGGTGGACGCGGGCACCGACGACTACCTCGCCAAGCCGTCCGCGCTACAGGAACTGCTTGCCAGGGTGCACGCTCTCGTCCGCCGCGGTGGGAAGCGGACGCGGCGCCCACGGATGACGACTTGCGTTTCGTCGGCCTGGTGTTGAACCCCGGCACCGCGAGGTCCGCCGGGAAGACCGGCAACTCACGCTGACGCGGACCGAGTCCTCCAGTTGGCGTGATGACGCCGCGCGCGCACGTACCTTCCTCGTCACGTTCCTCGTGGCGATGCTGGGGCGTGGAAGCACCACGCTGAACCCGCGGAGTCGAAGGCTGGGGCTGCTCGCGGTGCTGGCCTTCTGCATCGTCGTCATGTCGGCGGCCCACGGCGTCCTCTTCGAGGGCGGCTTCGAGCCGTGAGGTCGTGGACCACGAACGCGGCCGGGGTGGTGACCACCACCCCGGCCGCAACCCCGATGCTGGAGGTGGCCAAGCGGTAGGGAGAGCTGGACGAGCCTTTCACTCTGCCGTCCACGTCCTGCCCGTCCCGTTCCAGCAGTGTCCCGGCGTTCCGGACGCACATGTCGTAGTCGAGGTTCCCGAAGAGGAGGCAGACGGTGATCTGCTGGTAGCCCTTGCCTGTCTTGTACTCCATCCGCACCGTGGTCCCGTTGAGCGGCATTCGCGCTGCCCAACGGGTTTTGCGTTGGTGGCCACCGGCAGGATTCGAACTCGCAGTTCCGCCTCCTGGGGGGCGAAATGACCGCGCCGATCGAGTGGACCCGGACACTTGGGCGCCGGGAGTGTGCTTGGCTGCGGTCGCCGTCGCTTAGTCGGGGCGTTCCTCTTCGGCGTTGCGGAGCCAGGAGACCGAGGCGACGACCATGCAGACGGTGGTGATGAGCAGGGCCCAGAAGAAGACGATGAAGTCGCTGAGGGTGCCCACGGGTGGGGTGTTGGGCATGGAGTTGCGGATGCCGGGAACGGCGAACAGCAACGCCGCCAGCGACGCGAGAGTGGGGAAGCCGACCTTCTTCAGCGAGACGGCGCGGGCGACCATGCCGACGGTGACCACGACGAGCAGGAACAGCACGCACATCAGGCCGATGGCGAACACCATGACCGACACCGACCGGTGGGCCTGGATGTCGAGCAGGATGCCGCCGTCGCGGGAGTCGGGCCGCATGCTGGAGGTGACGTGCCAGTCGTGCAGCGAAGCCTGTAACACCAGCCCGGCGGGGACGGGGTTGCGCGCGTCGTCGTAGACGCTGATCTCCAGCGGGATGTCGTGGGTGTCGAACGGGTACAGCGACGTGTCGCCGCTGGCGGTGAGGCTCAGGTCGTGCAGCGGCATCCGCCGCCCGGCGTCGTAGGTCTCCACGGGTTCGGAGCCGATGTCGTCGATCTCGATCTGAACCGTCCGGGTCAACGAGCCGTCCGAGGCCCGCAGCGCGCCCTCGGGCCGGTAGGCGAGGCCACCTGGTAAGCACCGCGAATCGGATCCACGTCCAGCACGCTCGCCTCGATGACCAGCCGGTCCGGTCCGGCCGAGGTGCCCGGCGTGTAGGAGATCCGGGTCCCGTCGCCGGTGCTGCTGAAGGCCACCAGCATCACCGCGTAGGCGATGGTCATCACCACCAACGCCGTGATCACCAGCACCACCCGCGATCGGCGCCTTGGCGATTCGGGCTGCGGCACGACGGCGGGAGGCGCGGGACGACTGGTATCGGTGCTCATCCCTGATAGCACTACCGGCCCTCATCGGGCGGTCGCCACACAAGTCCCGCTTAAGCACCGGAAGTTCACGAGATCAGGCGACCCCCAGTCGTCCCGACGCACCCCGCCCGGCACAGAGCGGACGGCCGGGTCACTACCCAGGCTGATCGGTACACGGCACGCGCGGTCGTGAGCATCCCCGAAGACGCGTGATTAAAAGCGGGAGACGGTCGAGCATTTCCCGTCTCACACGCACCTTCTACTTTGGACTCATGCAGAAATTCACTCTCGGTGATGTCGAGATCTCCCGAGTGGTCGAGTGGCACGGGAACTTCGCTCCAGCAGGGGTCCTGTTCCCGTCCATGCCCGACGAACTCTGGCGTGAGCACGAGTCCTGGCTGGACCCGGAGTTCTGGAACGCCACGACCGGCGACTACTACGCGTACATGCAGACGTGGGTGCTGCGGAGTGCCGGACGGGTCGTGCTGGTCGATACGGGCCTGGGTAACGACAAACCCCGTGACCACGAACTCCTGGCCCGACGTGATGGCGACTTCCTCGCCCGGTTGGCGGACGCGGGGGTGGAGCCGGAGGACGTCGACATCGTCGTCAACACCCACCTCCACGCCGATCACGTGGGGTGGAACACCCGACTCGTCGACGGCGAGTGGGTCCCGACGTTCCCGAACGCCCGGTACCTGATGAGCAGGGCCGACTTCGACTACTGGAATCCCGCCAACGGCCACGTCCAACGGTCGACGTTCGGCTCGGTCGACGACAGTCGGGCCACGTTCGCCGACAGCGTCCTGCCGATCCACCAGGCGGGCCAGGCGGTGCTGTGGGAAGGCGACGGCCACCGGATCGACGAGGACCTGTCACTCGAACTGGCTCCCGGCCACACACCGGGCTCCGCCGTGCTGCGACTCGAGTCCGGCACCGACCGGGCGATGTTCGTCGGGGACGTCGTCCACACGCCGCTCCAGATGATCGAGCCGAATCACGACACCTGTCTGAGCGAGGACCAGGTCGAAGCCGCGCGGTCACGCGATCGGGTCCTCGAACAGGCGGCAGCGACCAACAGCCTGGTGGTGCCCGCTCACTTGGGCGGCGCGGCCGCCGCTGAAGTCGCCTACGCGAACGGCGCGTACTCGATCAAGCGGTGGGGCCCTCTGACGCCCTTCCGCTGACCGCTTCAAGATGAACCACATCGTCGGAGAGGAGCTCGGTATGGACGTGCTGAGCGATGTGATCGGCGCGATGCGCGCGGGTCGGCCCTACTCGTCGCTCACATCGGCGGAAGCGGCGTGGAGGATGGACTTCCCGTCTTTCGGAGGCGCCCGGTTCCACGTGGTCACGGCAGGCCGGTGCCGCATCACCCGTGGGCGGGGGGCCGCTGTCACCCTGCGTCCCGGCGACGCCGTCCTGTTCCCGCACGGTGCGGAACACGCGCTGGAGAACGCCGGTGACGGCACGACCCAACTGGTGTGCGGCGCCTACCAACTCGACCAGGCACGTCCCCACCCGCTCATCCAGGACCTCCCCGACCTGGTGCACGTGCCCGCCCGATCGGATCGCCACCCCAACCTCCAGACGTCGATCAGCCTCCTGCGGGACGAACTGGACCACCAGGCACCTGGCAACGACGTGGTGGTGCCCGCGCTGCTCGACGTCGTCCTCGTGCACCTGTTCCGCGCCTGGATCACCGAACGCGCCGAGAGCCAGGACACCGGGTGGTGCGTCGCCCTCGGGGACCGGGCGATCTCCCGATCGCTGCGCGCCATGCACCAGCAACCCGCGGGCAGGTGGACGGTCGAGTCCCTGGGCGCGCAGGCGGGCCTGTCCCGCGCCGCGTTCGCCCGCAGGTTCGCGTCACTGGTCGGACTGCCACCGCTCACCTACCTGACGTGGTGGCGGCTCACCACCGCGGCACGCCTGCTCCGGACGACCGACACACCCCTGTCGATCGTCGCCCAGCGCAGCGGGTACGGCTCCGCCTACGCCTTCGCCAACGCCTTCAAGCGCGAGTACGGGCTCCCCGCGGGCGAGTACCGACGGCAGCGCCGCACCGACCACCGGCACATCGCCGAGTGGGAGCCCCCGTCGTCCGGTTTCCCGCTCACCCTGGCCCCGGAAGCACGGTAGCCGCGGACCTGCCGTCCGGAGTGGACGGAGAACCGCGGACCGCGCGACCGTTGGGATAGAGTGCCTTCCGCGGTGTCCAAGGCCGCGAGGGCTGGATGGGTATCGGCGACACGCGACAGCCGGGTGACGGAAGGCCGTTATGGGCAACAAAGAGCGAATCGTGACCGAGGCGCTCCGCCTGTTCAACGAGAACGGGTTCGACCTCGTCACCACGAATCAGATATCCAAAGAGCTGAAGATCAGCCCCGGCAACCTGTACTACCACTTCCGCAACAAAGAGGAGATCGCCTCGGAGCTGTACTCCCACATGACGGACGAAGTGCGCAGGAATGGCTCCTGGAACTCGCCCGTGACGGCCACCGGGGTGGCGATGGCGTACCTGGGTTCTTTTGACACGATCCAGCGGTTCCGATTCGTCTTCGCCGATTCGACGACGCTGATGCACGCCAGCCCTTCCCTCGCTTCCCGACACAGGCAATCCCTGTCCTGGGCTACCGACCGCTTGGTCGCGCTGTTCGAGGAATTGCGGGCGCTGGGACATCTCCGGAGCCCCGATCTTCCAGGGGACACCGTCGCCCGGTGCGCGTCGACCACCGCGGTGGTGTTCGTGGGGTGGTGGCAGTACCTCGGAGCGATCCACGGGGGCCGCGCGGCTACCCACGCCCAGTTGGGAGAAGCGGCGCGGCAGGCGTTCTCGATCGTCGAGCCGCACCTGACCGAGGACTTCGCCGCCGAGGTCACCTCCGAGATCGACCGGATAGCCGCTGATCGGACGATGTCCACGCGCTAGACGTCGAGCACGATGACGTCACCGTCGACCGCGCGCACCACGCAGGGGAAGCAGACGTCGGCGGCGCGGGTCATCCCGACGAGGCTGTCACCGTGGTCGGTCCGACCGGCGAGCAACGGCGTTTCGCACGTCCCGCAGATGCCTGCTCGACACGACCACGGGATGTCGACTCCTCGCTCTTCGAGAACGTCCAGGACGCTCACGCCTGCCGGAACCTGCGCCCTTCCACCGGATCGACCGAGCTCGACCTCGAAACTCCCCTCCAGGTCAGCAGTGGCCGCAAAGCGCTCGGAAAGGACTCGTGGGCTGCCGGTGCCTGAGAAAACACCGGAAACCGACTCGATCAGCCCGGCCGGACCGCAGCAGTAGACGACGGTCGACGGCCCCTCGATCCACTCCCCCACCAAGGCGGCGACGTCCGGTCGTCCGCGCGACGCCGTCTCCCACACGGTCACCCTTTCCCGGACGCCCCGGAGGTGATCGAGGAAAGCCATCTCCTGCCGGGACGAGCCGATGTACAGCAGGTGCCAGGAAGCCCCTCGTTCGGCGAGTTCGAGCGCCATGGCGAGTATCGGGGT
Source organism: Umezawaea endophytica (assembly GCF_025061645.1). Taxonomy (GTDB): domain Bacteria; phylum Actinomycetota; class Actinomycetes; order Mycobacteriales; family Pseudonocardiaceae; genus Umezawaea; species Umezawaea endophytica. The sequence goes on from NZ_JANYMP010000007.1 coordinate 323,094, forward strand.
TATTCCCACGCCGCCCGCGATCAGGACGTGGTTGTCGCTGTTCGGATCGATCCCGAACGTGGTCGACGGTGAACTGGCCTCGAGCGAGGTGCCCACCGTGGCGTTGTCGTGCAGCCACCGCGCGGCTCCGTCGCCGCGATTCCTCACGCCCAGCCGCCAGCGATCATCGGCCGGGCGACCGCACAGCGACAAGGAGCAGGAACCCGCAGGGGTGTGAATGGTGACGTGACCACCGGGGGTCCAGCCCGGCAGCGCGCGATCCGAATCCGCACCCACGTCGAGAGCCAGCACGTGACGTGCCGCGGTCCAGGCCGCGGTCACAACGACGGGAAATCTCGACTCAAGCACAGAAACCTCCATGGTGACGAGGGTTGGTTGACCGCCCGCTCTCCTAGAGCTTAGACTCTAACATCTGGTGCGGCAAGCAGGCTCCCACCACTCTCATCTCGCACCAGGTGTGTTTTCTGAGCGTGGAAATCGAATACCATGGCAGGGGTGCACAAGTGACGGCAATTCAGGAAAACCGAGCCCACGACACGACTCCGCAGCGCCGACTCAAAGGACGAGCGATCCCAGCGGAAGGCGAAGGAGGTGTTTTCAGTGAAACCTGGTTTCCGGTCTGCTTGAGTTCCGACGTCCCGGCACGAGGAGTGCACGGATGCGATTTCCTCGATGGACGGGTGATCGTTTCCCGCGATCGACACGGAGAAGTTCGCGTGTTCAGCGCGTACTGCCTGCACCTCGGGGCGGACTTGTCGATCGGGCAGGTCACCGAGTCCGGCAACATCCGGTGCCCGTTCCACGGTTGGGAGTACGACGGCGGCAGCGGGCGGTGCGCACACCTCCCGTCAGGGGATCCGGTCCCGCCCCGAGCGTCGCTGTACCGGTTCCCGACCGTGGAGCGGTACGGCGTCGTCTTCGCGTTCAACGGCGTGGAACCGCGCTTCTCGATTCCGGACTTCGATCGACCGGAGGATTCACTGGTCCTCCGGTCGGGGACCTTCCCGGACCGATTCCAGGTCGACCCCTGGGTCATCTGCGCCAACACCCCCGATCTGCTGCACGTCACCGAGCTGCACCACTTCGACATGCGCAACGATCCGTACGAGGAGGCCACCTGGCAGGACTACTCGGCGACCTTCCCCATCCACGCGGTGGCCCCGGCGGGTGTGGTCTTCGACATCCGTCCGGAAATCCACGGGACGAACCTGTTCCACCAGAACGGAACGGTCGACGGCCGCTGGTTCGGGTGGTCCACCTGGATGGGGATCCCCACCCCCGGCCAGACCACCGTGTTCTACACGATCTGCGCTCAACCCGAACCCGGTGAGACGTCCGAGCAAACCGGCGAATTCCTCGACTACGTGCTGGACCTGGAGATGTCGATCGCCTCCGAGGACGTGCCGATCTTCGCCGGCATGCGCTACACCCCCGGAAACCTGACCCGTGGCGATCGGGTGCTCGCCCGCTTCTTCGAGTACCTGCGAACCTTTCCGCGGTCGCACCCGTCAGCCGAGTTCCTGAACTGACCTGATCCATCGGACGGGGTCGGCCAGGACGAACGCCGTCGCTCGGACTCGAGCGGCGGCGTTCGGAACGTCGATCGGCATGACCCCACCACGGATGCCGACCGCTAGACGACCGGTCTAATGGAGTGCTAGCGTGACCGTCGTGCCGACCACCTCGGGGAACACCGACACCCGCCAGGGCATCATCGACGCCGCCCAGCGGATCATGGCCCACAAGGGGTACGCCGCGGTCGGCATCAACGAGGTGCTCGCCGAGGCAAAGGTGCCGAAAGGGTCCTTCTACCACTACTTCAGCTCGAAGGACGCCTTCGGCGAGGCCGTGATGAAGAGCTACTTCCACGAGTACCTCGCCGACATGGACCGCCTGCTGAAACCGGGCGGCCGGTCGGCGGCCGAGCGGCTGATGGCCTACTGGCGGCAGTGGCACGACACGCAGAGCCTCGACGACTGCAACGGCAGGTGCCTGGCAGTGAAGCTGGGAGCCGAGGTGGCGGACCTGTCGGAGTCCATGCGGCTCGTGCTCAAGGAGGGCACGACCGCGATCGTCGATCGTGTCGAGCAGGTGATCGACCAGGGGCTGCGGGACGGGTCGCTGACGATCGCCTGGGAGGCGCGCGCGACGGCGCAGGTCCTCTACGACATGTGGCTCGGCGCCAGCGTGCTGGCCAAGATCCACCGCAGCAGCGCGCCGATGGACACGACGATGACGGCCACCCGCCGGCTCCTGGGCCAGTAGCGCGGCACGAACGCGCGTCCGATCCCGAACGCTTACCCGGTTGGAGACGACCGGTCTAATAGAGGAGGAACAATGAAGGTTCTCGTCGTTCTCACATCCCACGACCAGCTCGGTGACACCGGGCGCAAGACGGGTTTCTGGCTCGAGGAACTGGCGGCCCCCTACTACCGCTTCAAGAACGCGGGCTGGGAGGTCGTGCTCGCCTCCCCCGAGGGCGGTCAGCCCCCGCTCGACCCGGTGAGCAACGAACCGGCCTCCCAGACCGACGACACGCGCCGCTTCGAAGCCGACGCGGAAGCGACCGCGGCCCTGGCGTCCACGGCACGCCTCGACTCCGTCAAGGCCGACGACTTCGACGCGGTCTTCTACCCCGGTGGGCACGGACCGCTGTGGGACCTCGCCGAGGACGCGGACTCCGTCCGGCTGATCGAGAGCACGCTGCGCTCGGGCAAGCCGGTCACGCTCGTGTGCCACGCGCCCGGCGTTCTGCGCCACGCCACCGACGAGGACGGCACGCCCTTGGTCCGGGGCAAGGACGTCACCGGCTTCACCAACACCGAGGAGGACGGGGTGGGTCTCACCGACGTCGTCCCCTTCCTGGTCGAGGACGAGCTCACGAGGCTGGGTGGCCGCTACTCCAAGACCGACGACTGGCAGCCCTACGTCGTCCGGGACGGGCTGCTGATCACCGGTCAGAACCCGGCCTCGTCCGCCCCCGCCGCCGACGCCCTCATCGCGCTGCTCGACGAGCGCACCGGCTGAGGCCTCGCCACTACGGTGGACCCATGCCGACGCCACCCCTCCGCCTGCGCGCGCTCGAACGGGACGACCTGCCCTTCGTCCACCAGCTCTTCAACGACGACCAGATCATGTCGTACTGGTTCGACGAGCCGTTCGAGGCGCTGGTGGAGCTGCGCGACATCTACGACCGCCACATCCACGACGAGCGCGAGCGTCGTTTCATCATCGACGTCGACGGCGAAGCCGCCGGACTGGTCGAGCTGGTCGGCATCGTCGACGTGCACCGCAACGCCGAGTTCCAGATCATCATCGCGCCGTCGCACCAGGGCCGGGGCCTGGCCGCCGCGGCCACCCGGAAGGCGCTCGACTACGCCTTCGCCGTGCTGAACCTGCACAAGGTCTACCTGATCGTGGACGTGGCGAACGAGAAGGCGATCCACGTGTACCGGAAGGTGGGGTTCCAGGACGAGGGGACCCTCCGGGAGGAGTTCTTCGCGGCGGGGCGGTACCGCGACGCCCTGCGCATGGGAGTGCTCCAGCGCGACCACCTGCGGAGGATGGAGAGCGAGAACACCGCCTGATCGGTTCGGAGTCGCACCGATCAGGCGGCGGAACCCACCCGATCGTGAGGACGTTGGGACCTAGGGTCGTGAGCAGCGCACGACCATCCCGCCAAGGAGTCCGATGACGTTCCTCCCCGGAGTCGCCCGAGCCCGGTCGACCCGGCGCGGTCGCCTGGCGGCAGCCGTGACCGTCGCGGCGCTCGTGCTCACCGGGCAACCGGCCCACGGTGCCGTGCCGGACACGGCGGACGAGTGCGACCTGTCGGCACGCGCGTACACCGGTGTGCGGGCGGCCGATCCGAGTGTGATCCGCGTCGGTGACACCTACGTCTCGACGCAGGCGGGGGACGGCGGCATCCAGGTCCGGCAATCGTCCAGTGTGGATGGTCTGGCCGCGGCCCCCGCGCGCCGGGTCTGGCTGGACGCGCACGGCCGCGGCTCGGTGTGGGCGCCGGAGATCGTCCGCGACGGCGGCCGGTACCACATCTACTTCTCGGCGGGCAACGACTCCGCGCACCGCATGTACGTGATCAGCTCGGACCTGCCGGACTCCGGCTACACGCCCGAGAGCGAGCTCGCCCTGCCGGGTGGGCGCTGGGCCATCGACGGTGTTCCGGTGACGTTCGAAGGACAGCGCTACTTCGTCTGGTCGGGCTGGGGGTGCACCGCCGTCGAGCAGAACATCTACATCACCCGCATGTCCGACCCGCTCACACCGATCGGCGCCAGGTACGTCGTCTCACGCCCGCGCGAGCCGTGGGAGCGGGTCGTCGGCTACCCGTTCATCAACGAGGCGCCCGAGGTCGTCAAGGACCCCGGCGGGCGCTTGCACGTCGTCTACTCGGCCAACGGGAGTTGGAGCGAGCAGTACTGCCTGGCGGACCTGCGGCTGCGCGCCGAAGGCGACCCCACCCACCCCTGGGACTGGTACAAGTCCACCGGCTGCGTGTTCGGTTCCGACCCGACCACCATGATGGCCGGGCGGGATCCGACCGCGGCCGTCAACGGTCCCGGCCACCACACCTTCGTGCTGCCCGACGGCGACATCGCCGCCAGCCCACCGGCGGGCTCCACGTCCGCGATGATGTTCCACGCGGTGCCCGAGGACTTGCCCTACACCTGGGACAACCGCCACTGGTACACCGGCACGTACGCTTGGCGCGACCACACGACCTACCGGCGGGCCAACGGCCTCGGTCCGACCGCGGACACCGGGTGGAGCCTGGCGTTCTCCGAGTAGCGGATCGACGCCCCGGATTTCCGGGCTACCCGCCCATCCTCGCCTCGATCAGGTCCGCCGCCCGCGCCGTGCCGCCCGATTCCCGCACCCGGTCGCGCATCCAGCGGACCTTGGCCGCCGTCCGTTCGTCCGCGGCCAGGTCCAGTACCGCGTGGCGCAGGGCGTCCGGGGTGATGGTCGACAGCTCGACGACGCGGCCGAGGCCGAGTTCGACGACCTGCCTGGCGTCCATGTCCTGTTCGGCGACCTCCGGGGCGAGCAGGAGCGGGGTGCCCTGCTGGACGGCGGACATGACGCCGCCGAGACCGCCGTTGGAGAGGAACACGGTGGCGTGTTCGAGCACGGCGACCTGGGGGATCCAGGGGTGGACCTCGAAGTTGGGGGGCAGCTCGCCGAGGTCGGCGTCCGCCCAGCCGCCGAGGGTGACGACGACGTGCCAGTCGAGGTCGGCGAAGGCGGTGGCGAAGAGGCGGAAGAAGTCGGGACGGGCGTTGTGGACGGTGCCCAGCGAGATGAAGAGGACGGGGCGGTCGGGGGTCGGGGGGTTCCAGTCGCCCTGGAAGATCGTGCCGTCGTTGCACGGGCCGACGAAGGCGTAGTGGTCGCTGAAGGACTCGCCCTGGGGCTGGAAATCACGGGGGACGAAGACGAGGGCGAGGTCGTCCGGTTGGTGGAGCAGGGTTTCGTCGATGCCGTGCTGGACGAACAGGTCTTGCAGACCGGATTCGACGGCGGCCGCCTCGGCGCCTCGCGGACCGGCGAGGAGTTCGGCGCGGCGGGGCGCGGTCCAGTCGACGGTGTCGTTGAACGCGAGGTTCGGGTGGGTCAGGATGATCGGGACCGTCCACTTGCGACCGAGCACCGCGGCCGCGCCGTACATCATGGGGTCGAAGACGATCAGGTCCGGGGCGTGCTCGACGAGGGCTTCGACGCCGTCGACGCAGCGCAGGCCCTCCTCGTAGAAGCGCATGCAGGCCAGCACGATCTCGGCGGTGTCGGCGTGGTCGCTCACAGCCGCCGGGATGGCGGCGAGCGACGGGCCGTAGACGAGGGGGTCGACGCCGGAGAGCTGGGCGTACTCGACGAACGGCTCGGTGGTGGCGTAGCTGACCCGGTGGCCGCGCTTGGCGAGCGCCTCGGCGATGGTGAGCGTCGGGAACACGTGGCCGAAGGCCGGAGCGCTGAGGAACAGGACGTGCTTGGGCATGGTTCTCCTCACGTGAGAGCGGCGTGCACCTTCCGCACGGCCGTGGCGATGTCGTCGACGTCGGCGTCGGTGTAGTTCTCGTTCCAGAACAGGACCAGCAGCGTGGTGGCGAGCAGCCGTTCGGCAACCGGGCAGAGGCCGGGGCCGTAGCTCCAGTCCTTCCTGGACGGTGGGCTGGACAGCGGGAACGTGGAGTTGCCGTAGATCCGGCCGTTCGCGAGCACCGGCGAGGCGTAGGCGGGGTGGTCGAACAGCCTGCCCTCGGCGAGAATTCCCTCGGCCCGCAGCGCGGACGCCCAGCGCAGGTTAGTGCCGCCCGCCAGCGCCGGGTCGAGCACCAGCGGGAACGACCAGAAGCTGTGGCCGGTCTCCTCGGGCAGACCGACGCCGGGCAGACCGCGCAACGACTCCGCCAACCGGCGCGCGGTGCGCCTGCGGCGCTCGACCACGTCGCCGAGCCGCCCGAGCTGCGCCTTGGCGACCGCGCCCTGCAACTCGGTCATCCGGTAGTTCATCCCGAACGACAGGTGCGTGCGGGCCGCCGTGTCGCGCGGCCGTCCCTTGTCGCCGAACAGCCGCAACCGACGCGCCAGGACGGGGTCGTCGGTGATGGCCAGCCCGCCCTCCCCGCAGGTGATGTGCTTGTACTGCTGGAGGCTGAAGCAGCCGACGTCGCCGACCGTGCCCGCGAGCCGTCCGGGCGCGGGTTCGGTGAGCAGCGCCTGCGCGCAGTCCTCGATCAGCATGATCCCGTGCCCGCGGGCGATCTCCGCCAACTCGACCACGGGCGCGGGCGCGCCGAGCAGGTGCACGGCCACGATCGCGCGGGTCCGCGGGGACAGGCAGCGCTCCACGCTCCGCGGGCACAGGTTGCCGGTCAGCGGGTCGACGTCGGCGAACACCGGCACCGCGTTCTGCGCCAGGATCGCGATGATCGTGCCGAAGTCGGTGACCGGCGTGGTGATCACCTCGTCGCCCGGATCCGGGTCGAGCGCGCCGATCGCCATGTGCAGCGCGGCCGTGCCCGAGCTGCAGGCCACCGCCTGGCCGACGCCGTGCAGCCGGGCCACGTCCGACTCCAGCCCGGCGACGTGCGAGCCGCCGAGCGCGTTGAGCCTGCCGCTGGTCAGCACCTCCCGCACCGCGGCGCTCTCCTCCTCGCCGAACGTGCGCCCCGCCGCCCCGGTCGCCACCGGGAACGGCCGGGTGCGCACCGGGGTCCCGCCGTGCAGGGCCAGCCCGTCGAGGGTGCTGGTCACCCGACGTCCCAGGTGACCGGGAGGCTGTGGGTGCCGTAGACGACCATCGTCTCCCGCAGCGGGACCTCCGCCGCCGGTACGGCGAGCCGCAGCGTCGGGAACCGGCGCAGCAGCGCGGTGAGCCCGATCCGCAGCTCCGCACGGGCCAGTTGCAGACCGGTGCACAGGTGCGCGCCGCCGCCGAACGACACGTGCCCGGCCGCCGAACGGGACAGGTCCAGCACGTCGGGGTCCGGGAACCGCACGGGGTCGCGGTTGGCCGCGGCCAGCGACATCGTGACGGACTCCCCCGCCTTCACCAGCGTGCCCGCGACCTCGACGTCCTCGACCGCCGTGCGCACCGGTCCGATGTGGCTGACCGTGAGGTAGCGCAGCAGCTCCTCGACGGCGCTGTCGACCAGCGCCGGGTCGGCGCGCAGCGCGGCGAGCTGCTCGGGGTGCTCCAGCAGCGCGAACACGCCGAGGGTCAGCGTGTTCGACGTCGTCTCGTGGCCCGCCATCAGCAGGATCATCGCGACGGTGACCAGCTCGCCGTCGTCCAGCTCACCGCTCGCGACGAGCCTGCCGAGCACGTCGTCGGTGGGCTGGTCGTGCTTGGCCCTGATGGCGGTGCTCAGGAAGTCGATCATCGACACCCAGGAGGCGACGGTGTCCTCCTCCGACGCGCTCAGGTCGAACAGCGTGTCGGAGTCGTGCTGGAACCGGTCGTGCTCGGCGTAGGGCAGGCCGAGCACCTCGCACATCAGCAGCGACGGCAGCGGCAGCGCGTAGGAGCGCAGCAGGTCGACCACCGGGCCCTGGCGCTCCATGTCGTCGAGCAGCGACTCGGCGATCTGCTCGATCCGCGGCGCCAGCTCGTTCGCCCGCCGCAGGGTGAACTCCGACGTGAGCAGCTTGCGGTACTTGGTGTGCTCCGGCGGGTCGAGCCGGGTGAACATGCCGGGCAGCACCTCGGGGATCTCCACCCGGTCCATGGCGAGCGTCGGCCGCACCAGGTCCGCGCGGTGGCTGAACCGGGGGTCGGTGAGCACCGTGCGGACGGCGGCGTAGCCGGTGGCGATCCAGCCGAGGTGCCCGTCGGGGAAGGAGAACCGGCTGATCGGCGCGGCTTCCCGCGCCCGGCCCAGTTCCTCCGGCGGGTCGAACGGACAACTGCGCGCGGTCGGGATCGACCGCATTGTGCTCCCGGTTTCCACAGCAGATCACTCCAAGGCATTCGCCGAAGTCGCAAGGGGAAATGCGGGACATTCCCACCGCATCGACGGAGATGCTGGCACACCTTCGAGCGAACCCGCAACGACCTCCTCGTACCCATTCCCGTCGAATTCGCAGTCTTTTTGTTCCGACTTTGTCGTTCAACGCCAAGAGCTCGACGTCGTACAACGTTCCGTGTTAGGGAGTCGGACCGGAACACGCCGCGGGCGGCGCTCCCCCGTCGTGGAAGTCCCGCGCCAGCGCCCGGCACAGCTCGCCGAGCGCGGCCTGGACGTCGGTGGTCCACGGCGTCACGGTCAGGTCCCGGCTCGCGCTGGCCAGCGTGCCGTCCGGGCTCCACGCCAGGTCGGTCACCGGCCCGGTGTGCCCGGACAGCACCGCCCACCGGGTGAGCGTGGCGGCGTCGAGCAGGGTCACCGTGTCGTCGTGGTCGAAGGTCGCGATGAGCCGTCCGTCGGGGCTGTAGGAGAGGAGGCTGAACCGGCCGCCGGGGTCGGTCAGCTCCCCGGTCCGCCGGTGGGTCGCGGCGTCCCAGAGCACGACCCGCCCGGCGCCGTCGTGGTAGGTGGTGGCGGCCAGGACCGTCCCGTCGGGGCTGAACACGACGGTCGACGCGTGCCCGTCCTCGGCCACGACGACCTCGTCGCCGGTCTCGGTGTCCCAGACCAGGACCCGACCGCGCTCGGTCGCGACGGCCAGTGACCGGCCGTTCGGGCTGTAGCTGACGTCCAGCGCCCCGTCGCCGTCCACGGCCCGGTCGCGGTGGCTCCCGGTCGCGATGTCGACGAACCGCACGGTCCTGGCGTCCACGATCAGGGCCAGCGTCCGCGAGTCCGGGCTGAACACCGCCTTCTCCACCACGTGCCCGTCGAGCACCACCCCGACCTCGGCCAGCGTGGCGGCGTCGCGCAGCACCACCCTGCCCCCGTAGCCCGCGACCACCCACCGCCCGTCCGGGCTCACCCACGGTCCGCGCGTCTCCAGCGACGATGTCCCGCCGCCCGGCGCGGACGCCAGCGGGGCGCGGGTCTCGCGGTCCCAGACCAGCAGCGACCCGTCCGCGCTGCCGCTCACGACGTTGCCGCCGACCGGGTCGAACGCGACCCCGCTGACCGTGTCGACGTGCCCGGTGAACGGGACGCGGGTGCGGTCCCAGAGCAGGAAGCCGGACTTGCTGCTGCCCGCGATGAACCGGCCGTCCGGGCTGGACACCGCGCCGCCGACGCCGTGGTTCTTGTTCCGCAGGAGCTGGCCGACGCGGGCCCGGCGGGCCAGGTCCCAGACGGCCACGGTGCCGCCGATGTCGACCGAGAACAGCCGTCCGCCGGTCGGGTCGAACTCGGCCTGGGCGACGCTGTCCACGTGGTCGAGGTCGGCCACCCGCTGCCGGGTGCCCACGTCCCACAACCGCACCGACCGGCCCGCGCCTGCCGTGGCGATCGTGCGGCCGTCCGGGCTGAACGCCACCGAGGTCAGCAGCCCCTCCGGTGAGGGCAGGGTGCCGACGGCGCTGCCCGTGCGCAGGTCCCACAGCACGACCCCGCCGCCGTCGGTGAACGCCAGCGTCGTGCCGTCCGGGCTGAACGCGAGCGAGCCGGATCCCGCGCCGGTGCCCGGAGTGGTCACCGGGCGGGCGTCGCGGGTGTCGAGCAGCCGGGTCGCACCCGCGTCCGCCACCGCCACCGCCCGGCCGTCGGGGCTGAACCGCAGCTCGCGGACCGGGTCGGTGGAGGACGCGCCGCGCGCCACCAGCGAGCGGTCGGCCAGCCTCCAGATCAGCACCTCGCCGTCCTCGGTGCCCGCGGCGACCAGGGTGCCGTCCACGCTGACCGCGACCACCAGCACCTGGCCGAACGAGCCGGTCAGCTCGTCGCGGCGGGTGCGCTCGGCGACGTCCCAGAGGTCGACGTGCCCCGGTCCGCCGGGAGCGGCGAGCAGGTGGCCGTCGGGCGTGAACGCCGGTTTCGTGCGCACGTCCGACGGCGAGGGCAGCAGCGCCTGGTAGTCACGCCGCGACGCGAGGCTGAGCACCTCGCTGCGCGCCTCGACCGTGGGGTAGCTCTGGTAGGCGTCCAGGCTCGCGCGCATCGCGCGGGCGACGTCCTTGCCCGCCAGCGTCTCCGCCTCGGCCGCGAGTTGCCGCGAGGTGCTGACCAGGCCTTCGCTGATGGCGTCCTGGCGTTGCCGGACGGCCACGACCGTGACGGCGACGGCCACCACGAGCAGCGCGGACAGCGCCGTGGTGAGCCAGCGCAACTGCCGGTTGCGGCGCTGGCGCAGCGCCTGGTCGAGCGCCTCGGCGTGCCTGCTGGAGTCGAGGAACGACCGCTCGTGCGCGGTCATGTCGTCCTCGTGCCGCTTGGCCCAGTCGCCGGTGACCGCGAGCCGGACGCCCCGGTAGAGCGCGCCGGGGTCGCGCCGCACGGCCTCCCAGGCTGCGGTGGCCTCGGTGAGGCCCCGGTGGACGCGGATGTCGGCGCGGTCCTCGGCCAGCCAGTCGCGCAGCCGCGGCCACGAGCGGATCAGGGCCTCGTGCGCGATCTCGACGGAGTCCTTGTCCAGCACCACGAGCCGGGCACCGGCCAGCGCGTCCAGCACGGCGGCGGTGTCCGGGTCGTCGTCCAGCTCGCCGCACGGCACCCGGCGGCGGGTGTCCTCGTTGCCCTCGCCGAGGGTGATCAGGCGCAGCAGGATCTGCCGGGCACGCCGCTGCCTGCCGGGATCGAGCGCCGTGTAGACGTGCTCGGCGGTCTGGGCGATGGCGCCGTGGATGCCGCCGGACGCCTCGTAGCCGGCCACGGTCAGGGCGTTGCCGCGCCGCCGCCGCCAGGTCTCCAGCAGGGCGTGCGACACCAGCGGCAGCATCCCGGCCTGACCGGTCGCGTCGGCGACGAGCTTGGCCAGCAGCGGCCCCTCGACGGTGCACCCGGCCTGGACGGCGGGTTTGATGATCGCCCGCGGCAGCTCGTCGCTGCTCATCGGACCGACCGCGACCTGCGCTTCGGCCAACGCGCGAGCCAGGCCCGCGTGGGCGGCGCAGCGGTGGTAGAAGTCGGCCCGGATGCCCACCACGACCCGGCGCGACCCGATGTCGGACTCCGCCTCGGCCAGCAGCGCGTCGATGAACCGGGTGCGCTCGGACTCGTCGCGGCAGAGGGTGAACACCTCCTCGAACTGGTCGACCACCACCACGAGTTCGTCGCCGGGCGGGTGTTCGTCGAGCAGCCGCGCCAGCTCGCGCAGGGGCCGGGCGCCGGGCGTGAACAGGACGGCCCGCAGCCCCGGCAGCAGCCCGGCCCGCAGCAGCGACGACTTGCCCGCGCCGGACACGCCGAGCACGCCCACGAACCGGTGGTCGGCCAGCCGGGCGCGCACCTCCTCGACGAGCCGTTCGCGGCCGAAGAAGCGGGCGCTGTCCTCGGGCTGGAACGCCGCCAGCCCCACGTACGGCGAGGCCGCGTCGCCGTCGCCCGGCTCCTCCTCGGCGCTCAGCCGGGCGGCGAGGGCGTGCCAGCGGGCCTCCCACTCGACGGGGTCGCCGCCGCACGCGCGGACGTAGGCGAGCGTCACCGCGAGCACGGGCAGCTTCCGGCCCCCGGCGGCGTCGGACAGGGTCGCGGCCGAGTAGTGCGCGACCACGGCCAATTCCCGATAAGGCGGGCTCCCGGCTTTCTCCCGGACCTCGCGCAAATCGGCGGCGAATCTCAACAACGGGCTGTCGCCCACATCCAATGGGCGTTCACGACGTGGCATGTGCACCATCCCCAGATTTCGCGCCCATTGTCCAGACGTTGTCGTACAGCGTCCAGGCACCGACATCGAACAACGAATCGGCACTAGACAAAGCGGCAGGACACAGGGCAACGAAACAGGGGACGCACCGTGACCCGTTCCGCACGTTTTCCGCTGACAGCGGCCCAGCGCGACATCTGGGCGGCGGCCTCGCGCCTCCCGCACCTCGCGCAGCACAACTCGGTGGCCCTCGACCGGCTCACCGGGGACGTCGACGTCGCCGTGCTGCGGACGTGCCTGGCGCGGGCGCTGGACCGCAACGACGCCCTCCGGCTGCGCTTCGACGAGCACGACGGGGTGCCGTACCAGTGGCCGGACCCCGAGCCCGCGCCCGCGGAGGTCGTGGAACTGGCCGACCGGGAGACCTGCGACGCGTGGATCGACGCCGTGTTCCACCGGCCGTTCCCCCTGCGCGGGGGGCCGGTGGTGCGGGCGGCGCTGCTCGTCGAGGGCACGGCCGCGGTGCACGTGTGCATCGCCGCGCACCACGTCGTGGCCGACGGCTGGGCCCTGCACCAAGCGCTCACGCAGGTGGTCGACGACTACGCGCACGTCGTGCGCACCGGGGAGCCGCTCGACCTCCCCGTGCGCTCCTACCTGCCGTTCGTCGACCGCGAGTGCCGGTACCGGGAGTCGGCGGACTTCGAGGCCGACCGCGACTTCTACCGGGGTTTCCTCGCGGGCGTCGACCCGGTCCTGTTCCCCCGCAAGGCGATGAGCGGCGCGCGCGCCACCGCGCGGCACCGGTTCGTCCTGCCGGGTGAGCTGATCGACCGGATCCGCGCGGGCGGGCACTCGCCGTTCACCGCGGTCACGGCGGCTTTCGCGGCTTACCTGGCACGGGTGCACGGGGCCGACGAGGTCGTGCTCGGCGTGCCGTCGCTGAACCGGCGGACCTTCGCCGACAAGCAGACCGTGGGCCAGTTCGCGAGCACGATGCCGCTGCGCCTGCCCGTGCCGGGCGACCGGACGCTGCGGGATTTGGCTACGGAGGTCCGAACCAGGACGTACGGCCTCAAGAGGCGCGACCGGCTGTCGATGGGCGACCTGCTGCGGGCTCTGCCCGCCGGGTCGCCCCGCGGGCTGTTCGACGTGACCGTCTCGTACATGCGCTACCCCGGACGCGCCGCCATCCCCGGCGTGGCCCGCGACATGGCGGGCGTCGGGCACTCGCACGACCAGGACGCGCTGGCGGTCGTGCTGACCGAGTTCGACGACACCGCCGACGTGGTGGTGGACCTGGACTACGCGTGCGACGTGTTCGACGCGGACTTCCCGATCGAGGCGATGGCGCGGCACGTGTACGCGCTGCTGGACAACGGGCTCACCGACCCCGAGCCCCGGTTGGCCGCGCTGCCGATGCTCACCGCGGCCGAGCACGCGCGGCTCGTCTCCGCGGACGCGCCGACCGTGCCGGTCAGCGACCGCACCCTGCACGAGCTGATCGCCGAGCAGGTCGCGCGGGAACCGGGTCGGGTCGCGGTCGTCGGCGACTCCCCCATGACCTACGCGGAGCTGGACGTGCGGGCCGACCGGGTCGCGGCCGGGTTGCGCGCCAACGGGGTCGGGCCGGACGACCGGGTGGCCGTGCTGCTGCGCCGGGGGCGGCCGCTGCTCGTGGCGCTGCTGGGCATCCTCAAGGCGGGCGCGGCCTACGTGCCGCTGGACCGCGGGTACCCGGAGGACCGGCTGCGGTTCATGCTGGCCGACAGCGGGGCGAAGGTCCTGCTGGTGGACGGCCCCACCTCGCTCGAAGGGCCGCTGGTGCGGCAGGTGGACGACCTCACCGGCCACTCGGACGCCGTCGCGACCGACCCCGACGGGCTGGCCTACGTCATCTACACCTCCGGGTCGACCGGGCGGCCGAAGGGCGTTGCCGTCGAGCACCGGTCGGTGGTGAACCGGCTGGAGTGGATGCAGCGGCGGTACCCGATCGACGAGCGGGACGTGCTGCTCCAGAAGACGCCGGTGTCGTTCGACGTGTCGGTGTGGGAGCTGTTCTGGTGGGCCCTCACCGGGGCCAGGCTGGCACTGCCCGCCGCGGGCGCGGAGAAGGACCCGGCCGAGGTGCTGCGGGCGATCGGGCGGCACGGGGTCACCGTGGCGCACTTCGTGCCGTCGATGCTCGGGCCGTTCCTGGACGAGGTCGAGGCCCGGCCGGAGCTGGCGGCCTCGCTGCGGCGGGTGTTCTCCAGCGGCGAGGCGCTGTCGCCCGCGCTGGTCGAACGGTTCTACCGGGTGCTCGACGGCGCGCAGCTCGTCAACCTGTACGGCCCGACCGAGGCGACGGTCGACGTGTCGTTCCACGACTGCGTCCCCGGTCCGCGCGTCCCGATCGGCAGGGCGATCGACAACATGCGGCTGTACGTGCTGGACCGGCACGGCTCCCCGCAGCCCGCGGGCGCGCCGGGTGAGCTGTGCGTGTCCGGTGTCGGGGTGGCGAGGGGCTACCTGGACCGGCCGGAGCTGACCGCGGCGAGGTTCGTGCCCGACCCGTTCGCGCCGGGACGGCGGATGTACCGGACCGGCGACGTCGCCCGGTGGCTGGCGGACGGGAGCCTGGAGTACCTCGGCCGCGAGGACGGCCAGGTGAAGGTCCGCGGCAACCGGGTCGAACTCGGCGAGGTGCGCGACCGGCTCGCGTCCTGCCCCGGCGTGCGCGACGCGGTCGTCGTGGACCGGCCCGCGGCCCACGGCGTGCGGCTGGTCGGGTACTACGTGGCCGACCGGGAGGTCGACGGCGTCCGTGAGCACCTCGCGAAGGCGCTGCCGGACTTCATGGTCCCGGCGCACCTGGTGCGGATCGACCGGATCCCGTTGACGCCGAACGGGAAGGCCGATCGGGCGGCGCTGCCCGATCCGACCCGCCAGTACGTGGACGCCCCGCCGACCACGGCGGTGGAGGCGGCGCTCGCGGCGGTGTGGGCGGAGGTGCTCGGCGTGCCGACGGTGGGCGTGCACACCGACTACGCCGCGCTCGGCGGCGACTCGATCCTGTCCCTGCGGATCCGCGCCGAGGCCGCCGCGCGGGGTCTGCACTTCAGCCTGTCCGACCTGGTCGGACATCCGACCGTGGCCGCGCTGGCCACGAAGGTCACCGCGGGCGAGGACGTCGTCGCGCTCGCGCCGTTCGACCTCGTCCCCGCCGTGGACCGGGCCGGGCTGGCCGAGGCCGTGGACGCCCATCCCGTCACGGCGTTGCAGCTCGGCCTGCTCTACCACAGCCGCGCGCACGAGAAGTCCGCCGTGTACCACGACGTCTTCCGGTACACGCTGGGAATCCGCTGGCACGAGGCGGAGTTCCGCCGGGCGTTCGCCGCGCTGGTCGGCAGGCACCCGGTGCTGCGGTCGTCGTTCGACCTGACCGGGACGCCGTTGCAGGTCGTCCGCGCCGAGGTCGACGGCGGGCTGGACGTCGTGGACCTGCGGGCGGTCGACCCCGCCGAGGCCGAGGTGGAGGTGCGCAAGCACATCGAGGACCGGCGGTACCACGACTACGAGTTCGACCGGCCGCCGCTGTACCTGTTCCGCGCGCACGTGCTCACCGACGGCCGGGTGGACCTGGTGCTGAGCTTCCACCACGCTGTCCTGGACGGCTGGAGCGTGGCGAGCCTGGTGCGCGAACTGCTCCAGGACCACCTGCACGCCACCGGGGCGGGCATCGGGCCGGTGACCGACGTCCCGCCGTCGACGGCCGCGCGGCACGTCCTCGACGAACGCCGGGCGCTCGGCTCGGAGGAGTCGCGGCGGCACTGGCGGCGGCTGCTGGAGGGCACCACGCCCGCGCTGCCGACCGGGTTCGGCCCGCACGCGGCGCCCGGTGGCCGCGACCTCGTCGTGCGCTCGACCGCGCTGCCCACCGGTCTCGACGCCCGGCTGCGCGGGTTCGCCCGCGAGCACGCCGTCCCGGTGAAGTCGGTGCTGTTCGCCGCGCACTGCCTGGTGCTGCGGATGTTCTGCGGGCAGGACGCCCTGGTGACCGGGTTGGTCACCCACACCCGGCCGGAGGAGGCGGGCTCGGACCGCGCCGCGGGCCTGTTCCTCAACACGCTCCCGGTGCGCGTCGACGGCACGCCCGGCACGTGGCTGGACGTCGTGCGCGAGGTGCGCGGGCAGGAGGTCTCGGGGCACCCGCACCGGCACTTCCCGATCAGCGAGATCCGGCGCGACCACGGCGGGCCGGTGCTGGAGACCGCGTTCAACCACGTGCACCTGCACGTCGTCGAGCCGGTGCTGGCGCTGCCGGAGGTGGAGCTGCTCGGGTTCGAGGTGTGGGAGGAGACGAACTTCGCGCTGGTGGTCACCGCGTTCGTCGACCCCATTAACGCCCGCGTCCGGGTGCGGGTCGACTGCGAGGCGCCGCGGTTCACCCCCGACCAGGCCGAACTGCTGCTCCGCGCGTACACCGACCTGCTCACCAGGGTCGTCGACCGGCCGGACGAGCCGGTCGACTTCGGCTTTCTGTCCACCGAGGAGCCGCCGGACGTCGTGCGCGAGTTCGAACGGCGGGTGGCGCTGGCACCCGACACGACCGCGCTGTCCTTCGGCGACGACACCTGGACCTACCGCGAGCTGGACCGGGCGGCGAACCGGGTGGCGCGCCACCTGGCGGCGCTGGGCGCCCCGCGCGGGGCGCGGATCGGCGTGGCGATGGACCGGTCGTTCGAGATGATCGCCGTGCTGCTGGGGATCGCGAAGTCCGGCGGCGCGTGCGTGCCGCTCGACACCGGCTACCCCGCGGCCCGGATCGCCGCGGTGCTGGAGGACGTCCGGCCGTTCCGGGTGATCGTCCACGAAGGACACACCGGCCTGGTCGCCGACACCGCGGTCGTGCTCGACCCCGAGGAGTTGCTGACGGGTGACGGGGAGCCGGTGGCACTGGGGGTGTCACCGGAGGACGCCGCCTACGTGCTCTTCACCTCGGGGTCGACCGGCACGCCGAACGGGGTGGTGATGCCGCACCGGGCGCTGGCGAACCTGGTGGCGGGCCAGAACCGCTCCGCGACCGGGGTCGTCGGCGGCCGGACGCTCCAGTACGCGCCGATCGGGTTCGACGTGTCGTTCCAGGAGATCTTCTCCACGCTCTGCGGCGGCGGCACGCTGGTGCTGGTGTCCGATGTGGATCGACGCGACCCGGTGTCGTTGCTGCGGCTGGTGGACGGCGCGGGGGTCGAGCGGATCTTCCTGCCGTACGTGGCGCTCCAGCAGCTCGCCGAGGCCGCGGACGCGCTCGGGCGGGCACCGCGCGCGCTGCGGGCGGTGATCTCCTCCGGCGAGCAGTTGCGGGTAACCGACGAGATCCGGCGGTTCTGCGCGTCCGTGCCGGGTCTGCTGCTGGAGAACCAGTACGGGCCGACCGAGACGCACGTCGCGACCACGTACACCATGTCCGGCGACCCCGCGGACTTCCCGGCGCTGCCCCCGATCGGCAGGCCGTTCGACGGGCTGCGGGTGCGACTGCTGGACGAGCTGTCGAGGCCGGTCCCGGTCGGCGTGCGCGGGGAGATCCACATCGGCGGCGCGGGCCTGGCCACCGGCTACCACGACCGGCCGGAGCTGACGGCCGACCGGTTCGCGCACGTCGACGGCGAACGCCTGTACCGCACCGGCGACCTCGGGGTGCGGCTGCCCGACGGCGACCTGGTCTGCCTCGGGCGCCGGGACGCCCAGCTCAAGATCCGCGGCTACCGGGTCGAGCCCGCCGAGGTGGAGCTGGCGATCTGCGCGCTCGGGTTCCACGAGGTGGCCGTGGTGGCGCGGCAGGAGAACGGCGAGGCGCGGCTGGTGGCGTTCCTCGTCGGCGAACCGGGCGACGCCGAGGAGCTCCGGGCCGCGGTGCGCGCGGTGCTGCCGGAACACCTGGTGCCGACGCGCTTCCAGTGGCTGCCGAGCCTGCCGTGGACGCCGAGCGGGAAGCGCGACGACGCGGCGCTGCGGCGGATCGCGCCGACGGCGGCGGTCGCCACCGTGTCCGCGCCACCGCGCGACGAGCACGAACGGGCGCTGGTCGAGGTGCTGGCCGAGCTGATCGGGGTGCCGGGGCTGGGCGTGCACGACGACTTCTTCGCGCTGGGCGGCACGTCGCTGACGGCGATGCGGCTGGTCGTGGTGCTGGAGAAGCGCTACGGCGTGCACATCCCGCTGTCGGCTTTCGTCGCTGCCCCGACGGTCGCGGAGTTGGCCAGGCGCTTGCGGTCCGACCACGCCACCGCGCGCTTCGACCCGCTGGTGCCGATCCGCGAGCACGGGACCCGGCCGCCGGTGTTCCTCGTGCACCCGATCGGCGGGAACGTCCTGTGCTACCTGCCGCTGGCCCGGCACCTGCCCGGTGACCGACCGCTCTACGCGTTGCAGGCGGCCGGGAGCGAGCCCGGCACCGAGCCGCTGCGCGTCGTCCGGGACCTCGCCCGCTCCTACCTCGACGCGGTGCGCCGCGTGCGCCCCACCGGGCCGTACCTGATCGCGGGCTGGTCGTTCGGCGGGTTCGTGGCCGTGGAGATGGCCCGGCTGATCCGCGAGGAGGGCGACGAGGTCGAACGGCTGGTGCTGATCGACACCATCGCCCTGGCCGCGGGACCGCGCGACGAGGTGTCCGACGACGTGCTGCTGACCTGGTTCCTGTGGGAGCTGCTGCGCGGCGACGAGGTCCCCCGGCTGCCCGGCGGCGACCGGTTCGAGCACGCCGCCCGGCTGGCGATCGACGCCGGGGTGCTGCCGCCGGGCAGCCCCGCGGCCGTGGTGCGGCGGCTGTTCGGGGTGTTCGCGGCGAACTGGCGCGCGGTGCTGGACTACCGGCCGGACGTGCTGACCGAGGACGTCGCGCTGATCCGCGCCACCGCTCCCCTGCCCGGCCTGCTCGAACCGGCGCACGACGCCGCCCGCAGCCTGCACCGCGACCCGGCAAACGGGTGGGGCGGACTGGTCGGCGGCCGCCTGGACGTCGTAGACGTGCCCGGTGACCACCTGGAGATGATGGAGGAACCCCACGTGCGCGCAGTCGCGAACGCGCTGTCCGAACTCCTCGATGGCGAGGACCGGTGACCAAGGCGATCGTCGTCGGCGCGGGCATCGGCGGACTGGTCACCGCCGTCGCCCTGCGCCGCGTCGGCGTCGAGGTCGAGGTGTACGAGCGGGCGAGCGAACCGCGGGTTTCGGGCACCGGGCTGTCGATCATGAGCAACGCCGTCGCGGCGCTGCGCGGGCACGGCATCGAGCTGGCGCTGGAGGACCGCGGCCGGGCCATCGAGACGTTCCACCTCAACACCTTCGACGGCCGTCCGATCAGGGCGGTGCCGGTGAAGTCGATCGGTGAGCGGCTCGGCGCGCCGAGCGTGTGCGTGCACCGGGCCGATCTCCAGGCCGCGCTGCTGGAGGCCGCAGGCGACTGCCCGATCGAGGTCGGGGCCGAGGCGACCGGCTACACCGCCGACGGCGACGGGGTGCGGGTGGACTTCGCCGACGGCCGGACGGCCCGCGGCGACGTGCTGATCGGGGCGGACGGGTTCCACTCGGCGGTGCGCGGGCAACTCGTCGGGCCGGAGACCCCGCGGGACGCCGGGTACCTGTGCTGGCTGGCCACCGTCCCGTTCCGGCACCGAGCGCTGCCCGCCGGGCACGTGGGGCACTACTGGGGGCGCGGCAGCCGGTTCGGGCTCGTCGACATCGGGCACGGCCGCGTCTACTGGTGGGGCACCAGCGACGTCCCCGTGTGGGACGGCGGCAAGGAGCAGGTCCTGCGCGCCTACGACGGGTGGGCGGAGGAGGTGCGGGCCGCCATCGCGGCCACGCCCGCCGACGCGATCGTCGGGCTGGCCGCGCGCGACCGGCCGTTCCTGCGCAGGTGGGGCGACGGGCCGGTGACCCTGCTCGGCGACGCCGCGCACCCGATGCTGACCAGCCTCGGCCAGGGCGCCGGCATGGCCGTCGAGGACGGCGTCGTACTCGCGCGCTGCCTCGCCGGGACCGCGGACCCGCGGCGGGCGCTGCGCCGCTACGAGGACGAGCGGCGGGCGCGCACCCGGCAGGTGGTCAGGGCCTCCCGCGCGCTGAGCCGGTTCGAGCAGGCCGGGCCGCCGGGGGCGCGGCTCGTGCGCGACACGTCGTTCCGGTGGATGCCGGAACCGCTGCTGCGCAGGCTGAACGAGTCCGCCCTGACCTTTCCCGCCACGACAGGAACGAGGAACACGTGACCGAGGTCAACCGGCCGCTGAGCCCGGTCGAGCGGTGGTACTGGCTCGCCGACCGGTTCTCGCCCCTCAACGTCGTCGCCCGCGTCCGGGTGCGGGGAAGTCTCGACCCGCGGGCGGTCCGAATAGGACTCGACGCGCTGCAAAGCAGGCATCCGTTGCTGCGCACCACGATCGTCGCCGACGCGGCCGACGCGAACCCGGAGTTCGTCGCCACTACGGGGATCCCGATCCCGCTGCGGGTCGTCGACCGCGACACGAGCTGGGAGCACGAGGTCGACGAGCACGAGCTGGTCGACCGCGTGGACGCGGTCGCCGGTCCGCTGTGCCGCGCGGTCGTGCTGCGCCACGGCGACGACGTGCAGGACGTGCTGCTCACCGTGTCGCACACCATCTCCGACGCGGTCACCGCGCTGTCGCTGCTGCGGGAACTGCTGGAGTTCGCCGCACGGCCGGGGTCCGCGGTCCCGCTGGACCCGCTGCCCGCGCCGGAGGACCTGTTCCCCGCCCGGCACCGGGCGCTGGGCGGTGCGCTGGGCATCGCCCAGCGCGTGCTGCCTGACCAGCGGAAGCTGAGGCGCGCCGCGCTGCGCCGCCTGGTGCCCAGCGCGGCGGTGCCCGACGAGCGGCGGCGGTCGCGGTTCGTCCACCGGGCGCTGGACTTCGCCCAGCTCGACGCGCTGTCGCGGTCGTGCAAGCGGGAGGGCGCGACGGTGCAAGGCGCGCTGGCCGCGGCGATGATCACCGCGGTCGCGCGGGACGCGGAGGTGGCCGAGCGGTGCGAGTTCGCGATCGGCTCCCCCGTCGACTTCCGCGACGAGCTGGCGCGGCCGGTGTCGGACCGCGACGTCGGCGCGTACATCGCGACCGTGCCCTCCTTCGTCGACTTCCGACCGGGAGCCCCGTTCTGGCCCATGGCCAAGACCGTCAGCGAGGACGTGGCCCGGCGCAAGCGGCGCGGGGACCACTTCGCGGTCATCAACCTGCTGCGCTGGGTCTGCCCGCACGACCTCGCCGGGAGCGCCTCGTTCCGCGGGCTGGTCGAGGCGCAGGGACCGGGAAACCTGTGCCTGTCCAACATCGGCCTCCACCACTTCCCCGACGTGATCGGGCCGTGGCGGCTGTCGGAAGCGCAGTTCGTGGCGGGCCCCTCCCTCAGCGGGTACCTCGTGGGGACCGTCAACACCAGCCACGACCAGCTCTCGTGGAACTTCTCCTACGTCGACGACGCCGTGCCGACCGACCGCGCGGAGCGGATCGCCACCGACAGCGTCGACGTCCTGCTCGCGGCCATCGGGAAGGCGTCATGAGGATCTCACCGGACGACCGGACGGTCGTCGTCACCGGAGCGTCGTCCGGGCTCGGCAAGGCGTGCGCCCTGCACCTGGACCGGCTCGGCTACCGGGTGTTCGCCGGCGTGCGCCGGGACACCGACGGCGACGCGCTGGTCGCCGCCTCGACCTCCGGCGGGCTCAGGCCGCTCGTGCTGGACGTGACCGACCCGGCGGCCGTGCAGGCGGCGGTGAAGACCGTCGGCGGCGGGCTGTGGGGGCTGGTCAACAACGCGGGCGTGTGCGTGCCCGGACCGCTGGAATGCCTGTCGCCGCAACGGCTGCGCGACCAGTTGGAGACCAACGTGGTGGGCGCGGCGACCGTGACGAGCGCGTTCCTGCCGCTGCTGCGCGAAGCTCGCGGGCGGATCGTCAACGTCAGCTCCGGCCTCGGCCGGATCGCCTCGCCCTTCCTCGGCGCGTACGCGGCGTCGCAGTTCGCGAAGGAAGGGCTCAGCGACGCCCTGCGGCGTGAACTGCGGCCGTTCGGCGTGGCGGTGGCGGTCGTGCAGCCCGGCGCGATCATGACGCCCATCTGGACCAAGCTCGCCGCCCAGGGCGACGACCTGCTGGACACCGCCGACGCGGGCGTCGCCGACCTCTACCGCGCACCGTTCCGGCACTTCCTGGCCGCCAACGACGAGCGCGCCCGGCGGAGCGGGACCGTGCCCGACGACTTCGCCAGGACCGTGGCGCGCGCGTTGGCGGCACGGCGGCCGAAGTCCCGCTACCAGGTCGGCCCGGACGCCCGCGCGGGCGCCGTGCTGTACCGGCTGCTGCCCGATTCACTGCTCGACCTCGTGTTCGCCAAAGCCGCGTCCCCCGGAGGCCACCGATGACCACGTCGTTCGCGCAGTCCCTGCGCCTGCGCACCATGCTGCTGGGGTTCAAGGCCGTGACCAGGCCGCTGGCGTGGCGCGGTGACCCGATGGCGCGGATCCTCACCGCGGGCCGCGACACCGACCCCTACCCGTTCTACGAGGACGCCAGGGCGCTCGGGGACCTCAGCCGCAGCGGGCTGGGTTTGTACGTGTCGGCGTCGCACCGGGTCAGCGACTCCGTGCTGCGCGACCCGCGGTTCGGCGTGGACACGCGGGCGTCGCTGATGGACATGAAGAAGATGCTGCTCGACAGCAAGGGCAGGCGGCCGATCCACCCGGTCGACGACTCGTTCATCGCCCTGGACCCGCCCCGGCACACCCGGCTGCGCCGCACCGTGGCGCCGTGGTTCACCCCGCGCGCGCTGCGCGACCTGACGCCGCTGGTGGAGAAGGTCGTCGGGGAGTTCCTCGACGAGGTCGAGGGCCGCGACCAGTGGGAGCTGATGGACGACTTCGCCGCCCGCATCCCCATCCGGATCATCTGCGAGATGTTCGGCATCCCCGAGATCGACTACGCCCGGTTCATCCGCTGGGGCACCGTGCTCGGCGCGACCCTGGACGGCATCCGCTCGGCCGCCGAACTGGCCCGCGTCCGCGCCGCGCTGGTCGACCTGGAGGCGTTCTTCGTCGACCTGCTCGACGGTCGGCGGCGCAACCTGGGCGACGACCTGGTCAGCAGCGTGATCAGGGCGCAGTCCGGGTCCGACGAGTTCCTCCGCGAGGACCTGCTGGCCACCTGCGAACTGCTGATGATGGCCGGGTACGAGACGACGCTGAACCTGATCGGCAACGCCGGGCTGGCCCTGCTCACCCACCGCGAGGCGCGCGAGCGGGTGATCGCGTCGCCCTCGTCGGCGGACAACGCCGTCGAGGAGGTGCTGCGGTGGGACTCCTCGGTCCAGTACACCGTGCGCGCCGCGGTCGAACCCGTGACGCTGGAGGGCGTCGACCTGCCCACCGGCTCCCTCGTCGTGCTGCTACTCGCGGGCGCCAACCGCGACCCCGACGTCTTCCCCCACCCGGACGTCCTCGACCTCGACCGCCCCAACAGCCGTGACCACCTGTCGTTCTCCTCCGGGATCCACTACTGCGTCGGCGCGGGACTCGCGCGCCTGGAAGCCGCCGTGGGGATGCGGATGCTGTTCGAGAGGTACCCAGACCTGCGAATCAGCGGGCCCGTGGTGCGGCGCCGGTCGCGCAACATCCGGGGGGCGCTGAGCATCCCGGTGTCACCGCGGTGACAGCGTCTGCGGCGACGACAACCGGGGTGCGCCCGCCGGTCATGCTGTCGCGTGCGGCCGTACCGCGGGTTCGAGCAGCGCCAGTGTCCGCTGCCCCGCGTCGAGTGCGACGCGGATGCCGACCGGCATCGGCAGGTTCGGGCCCGCGTGGCCGAACTCGACGTTGCCCAGGACCGGGATGTCGCGGTCGCCGAGGACGTCGAGGACGATCTCGGCGAGGCTCGGGGACGCGTCGGGCGTCTCGAGTCCGTCGATCGCGTGGGGAACGCCCACGACCATCCCGGAGATCCGATCGAGGATGCCGCAGTGCCGCAACACGTGCAGGTAGCTCCACACGTAGGACGCCAGGCCGCCCATCTCCTCCCAGAACAGCACCGCGCCGTCGAACCTTTCGAGCGGGAGCGCGTAGGGCGTTGCCTGTGCCAGCACGATGCGGTTGATCACCCCGCCGATCAACGGGCCTTCGGCACAGCCCGCGCGCCAGCACTCCCACGACGGACTGGTGGGCAGTGCACCGATCGGCTCAGTACCGGTCAGCAACCTCGCGTAGAGCGTCTCAAGTTCCGCCTGACGCGCCGCGGGGACGGCCTGCCAGTGCCCGCCAAGCCCAGAAGTGGCCAGATCGGCGTGAAACCCCACCAGGCCCGTGCGCGCGTGAAGCACCACGAGATGTCGCTGTAGCCGAGAATCGGCTTGGGGTCGGCGACGACGGCGTCAACGTCGATCAGGTCGAGGTAGCCGAGCACCGTCTGGCCGCCGTCGTGCGCGATGATCGCGCGCACCTCGGGGTCGCGCAGCAGGGAGTTGAACTCCTGGGCGATCTCCGCAGGCGTGGCAGCGCTCCACCAGCGGTGCCGCCCCGCCTCGATCAGCGGTGCTCGACGCACGCGAAATCCCATCCGCTCCAGCACGAGCACCGCTCGTTGGAGGTCGGGTTCGTAGGCGGCGTGCAGCGGCCCGGACAGCGACGCGATGACAACCAGAACCCCGGGTCTGAGGGCACGGGGGCGAACCAGCTTTCGCCCTGCGGAACCGGTCACCGGCGCAGTGTTCCCGGCATCCGCGACGACGCGCGACGCATTTACGACCGCATTGAGCCGGCCCCCGCTGCGGAGTCAGTAACCGGGGTGTGGCCCTTGGCGCGGCCCCGGCTGCGGGGGGTCCTGCCCAGGCTGTGCGTGTTCGCGTTGCTTCTGCTGGTCGAGACGACGCCGGACCCGCTCGAGAGCTTCCTCGGGTGTGGGCCTGGTGGATGGGCGCGTGCGTTCCGCAGAGGTCGTGTGGGTGGGGGCGGATTCTGGTGGTGGCTTTTCCTGAAGGTGCTCGGAGGGTGCAGTGGCTTTGCGGGTGAGCAGTTCGCGGGCTCGGCGCGCGGCGTCGTAGGCGGGGTTCGAGGAGTTCGTCGGCGGTGTCCCCAGCGGGTCGGGGCCGGTGATGGCGTGCTGTTCGCGGTAGGCGGCGATGGTGGTGATGGCGGCGAGGTAGCGGATGTGGTCAGCGGCGTTGGTGGGTGTGGGGCCGAGTTGTCGGACCCAGTCTGGTCGTTCGCGTGCGGCGTCGCGGCCGAGTTCGATGACTCGGTCGCGGATGCGGTGGGCGTCGGTGCTCGCCGCGGTGGCGACGGCTAGGGCGCGACCATGCAACGAGTGCGGGTCCGGCGCGGTCGGCAACCAGGGTGGCCAGATCGCGTCGGTCCTGGTCGCCGACGCCGGCGACCGCGGGGGCCTGTCTGATGCCGCCGAGGGGCGTGCGGGGAGTTGCTCGGATGCTGCGGGTGCGGTCGGCGGATGTGGCAGGGCGGGGACTGGGTCTGCAGGTGTGAGCGGTCGCAGGAGGGCGAGGGCTCGTTCGTAGGAGGGCACCAGGACGTCGAGCGTGACGCCGTCGTCGAGCAGGCTGGGTGCGGGGGCCGGTGTTTGACCGAGTGGGGTCGTGCCGGTCGGGGTGAGGCCGGGTGGCTGGTGGCGGTGGAGCGGATCTTCCAGGCGGTGAACGCGCTGGGGTCGTTCTTGGTGCCGACGGTGGCCGGGTCGATGGTGCGCAGCAGGGCGCGTCGTGCCCGGTGGCGGCGGCGCCGGCGAGGTTGCGGGTCACAGCGGTGAACGCGGGTCCGGTGATGACGAGTTCGGCGGTGGGGTGTCCACCCCATTCCTCACGCAGCAGGTCGGCGACCTGGTCGAGCAGTGCCTTCTCGTCGGCGAGCCGTTCTTCGCGCCGTTGGGCTTTGGTTTTGGGGGTCCGGGCACCGCTTGTAGTGGCCTCGTCGCCGTTGAGGTCGGTGTTGGCGGAGCGCTTGACCAATGAGGCGACGAGCTTGCTCGGGTCGTGGACTTTGGGCGCAGTGACTTCGTCGGGGTCGATGGTGGCGAGGGTGGCGTGAGGGTCTCCCCCGGCGGTGACGATCAGGTCAAGCCAGCGGGCGACCGTGCCGAACGCGGGCCCGGCGGTGACCTTTCCGACGGCCGGGTGTTCGCCCCACGCGTCGGTGAGCAGCACGGTGGCTGTGGCGCGGCGAGCAGTGTCGACGGCGTCACGTTTGGCACGGCGGGCGCGTTTGCGGTCGCGGTTGTCGCGGGCTTGTTGCTGTTCGACGGTCCGGCCGCCGACACCACGTTCGCCGACGGTGTGGCCGGGGTCGTCGAGCAGGCCGAGGTCGACCAGCACGGGTCGGTCGTTGGCGTTGACCTCGGTGGCTTTCGCGCGGTCGACGAGCTTGGTGATGACGCGTCGGGTCCGGTCGAACGTCCGCTTGGG
This sequence comes from Umezawaea endophytica, assembly GCF_025061645.1. Lineage (GTDB taxonomy): Bacteria > Actinomycetota > Actinomycetes > Mycobacteriales > Pseudonocardiaceae > Umezawaea > Umezawaea endophytica. Next base: position 349,769 of record NZ_JANYMP010000007.1, read on the forward strand.
GATACCGAGCAGGTACTCGTCCTGGGCGCCTTCGACGTCGGTGCGGGCGAGGAACATCCACATGGCCGATTTGTGGCGGGTGGCGGCGACCAAGGAACCGGGGTTGTCGGATCCGGCGGCGTAGAACAGGACCGTTCCGCCGCGGATCTGGTCGTCCTCCCCGACCCAGGTCGCCTTGTCCGAGCCGACGGTCAGACCTTGGCTCTTGTGGATGGTGATGGCGTAGCCGAGGGTGAGTCCGCCCTTGGCGACGTAGTCGGCGGTGAAGGTCGCCTTCTCCACCAGCCGCTTCCCATGAGTGGTGCCGCGTTCCCAGCGGACGTCGACGCGGCCGTCGCGTGGATGCGGGAGATGTAGCCGCGGTAGCCGTTGTAGGCGTCAGGCATGCCTTCTTCGCGTTGGTTGATACGGATCATGACGTAGTCGCCGGTGCGCAGGTGAAGGGATCGGGATCCGGGCAAGTCGTAGGTGCGGCCGCGTCCGAGTTCGTTGCGTGCGGCGCGGATGGCTTGGGCTCCGGCGTTGAGGCGGTCGACTTGTTGGTTGGTGGAGGCGACCATGAGCAGGCCGCGCATCTCGGTGATGGGATCGGGTGCGCCGTGGCGCTGGTCCATCCACGTGGCGAGCATCGCCGCGGTGGCGTCCTGGCCGTTTTCGGTGACCACGAGCCGGTCACGGTCGGCCCAGGAGGTGAGGGCATGGGTGTAGTCGCCTGCTCGCCTGCGTGCGTCGCTCGGGCCTACCGGGCTCGGCGTCGTGCCCGGCTCGCTGACTTCCGGCAGCGTGGCCTGATCAAGGCGATGGCCATCACCGGCCCGCCACCGCCATACCGGAACCGTGAGGCGTACGAGCGGTGGTGCTCCTACGACGAGGCAACCCGGGACCTCGCCAGTTCGATCATGGGCCGGGCGGTCTGCCCGGTGTGCGGCGCGGTGGTCTGGGCCGGCGTCCGGCGGCGCGCCGATGCTCGTTACCGCTCTCCGGCCTGCCGCACCACGGCCTGGCGACGTCGCACGCGACAATGACGCGAAGCCGTCACACCGGGCTGCCATGAGCGGCCTGCTGTGACGGCTTCGCGTCATGATCCCCGCTCCGCCTCACACTCGCCGCAGCCGTGGACCGGGGCCGGTGAAGACCGGTGATCGGCGCGGCCGACGTCGCGGAGGGCAAGGCAGCCACCGAGCTCTCCGTACGGAATCAAACTGACCTTCGATTAACCGGACTGGGGGTCTACGGCTCCTGTGCAGCGCAGGTCGGAGAGCCACCCAGACGGGGCCAGGGTGACCGGGGCCGCAGGGAAGCGAGTGCTCGCGACGGCGTCCTCGCTTCCCTGTGACTGTTGAGTTAGTCGATCATCTTGTCCAGCGTGTCGCTGTGAGGGCTCAGGACATCCTTGACCGTTTGTTCTCAGGAGATGCTTGACGTCCGGATGCTGTTCGTGATCTTGGCTTGCGCGCACGTGGTGGCTGTCAGAACGGGCGGGATGTGGATCAGCCGGCGGTGGTTGAGTACCGCTACCGGGCGGTGTGTGAGGTGCTGGGTGGTTCGCCGATCACCGAGGTCGCGCTTCGGGCGTGACCGTCGCCGACCTGCTCACGCTGGTCACGGGTACTGCCCTGGCCACCGAACGCCACACCCGTGTCGTGTGGCGTCGCGGAACTCGCCTGGAATCTGCGACGGCACCGAGATGAGGCAAGTGGCAGCGTCGTTCACCCAATCGTCGGCGTGGCGTATGAGAGTCTGACGAAACCATCTACTCGTGGCATCCTGGAAGGACGGTCATGCACGAAGAGCACTCTCTCTTTTCGCGAGCAGCGGAGTTGGCTGCCGAGTACGTGGCTGGCCTGGGTGATCGACCTGTCGCGCAGCCCGTGGATCTAGCGGTCCTTCGGAAGGCTTTCGGAGAAGAACTTCCGCGTGGCTCCAGCTCTCCTGACATCGTCATCGAGGAACTAGCTCGCGTCGCCGAGACAGGACTCGTGGCAACGGCAGGGCCGCGGTACTTCGGGTTGGTCATCGGTGGCGCTTTGAGGTCTGCGGTCGCGGCGGACATCCTTGCGGCGGGGTGGGATCAGAACAGCTTCAACCCTGCTCTCTCGCCGGCCGCGGCCAGCGCGGAGGACGTCGCCGGCAGGTGGCTCAGGGATCTCCTGGGCATTCCGGCCACCGCGTCGACCGGGTTCGTCACCGGTGGCCAGGCGGCCAACACGGTCGGACTCGCGGTGGCGCGTCACCACGTCCTCGCTCAAGCCGGGTGGGACGTCGAACTGGACGGTATGGCTGGGGCGCCCTCTCTCCGAGTTGTCGCAAGTGCCGAGCGGCACGCGACCATCGACCGTTCGCTGAGGTTGCTCGGGATCGGAACCAGGGCGATAGAGGTGGTGGCCGCGGGTCCGCAGGGCGCGATCGACGTCGAGGATCTGGCCAGGGTTCTGGCCGCGGGCGAGGGACCTACGATCGTCTGCCTGCAGGCGGGAAACGTGAACACCGGTGCCTGCGACGACCTGCGCGCCGCCTGCACGCTCGCGAAGGGGCACGGAGCCTGGGTGCACGTCGACGGTGCTTTCGGACTCTGGGCCGGCGCCAACCCTGCGACAGCAGCACTGGTCGACGGCCTGGAACTGGCCGACTCCTGGGCGTGCGACGGCCACAAGTGGCTGAACGTCCCCTACGACTCCGGCTTCGCGTTCTGCGCTGACCCGGCACTGCACGCCAAGGCCATCGCCTATCGCGCTCCCTACCTCGCCGGCTCTGCCGAGTTGTCCCGAATGGGCGACCTCACGCTCGAGGCATCGCGTCGCGCACGCGTGTTCGCGGTGTGGGCGGCTTTGCGGGAGCTGGGGCGCGATGGTGTGGCTGACCTCGTCGACCGCAGCTGTCGCCTTGCGCGCCTGTTCGCCGCTATCCTCGCCGAAGGTGGTGCCGAGATCGCCAACGACGTTGTCCTGAACCAGGTGCTGGTCGGGTTCGGCGACGATGATCGGACGGACGCGATCATCGACGCCATTCAGCGCGACGGCACCTGCTGGCTTGGCGGCACCACTTGGCGCGGTCGCCGCTACATGCGCATCTCGGTCTCCAACTGGTCGACCACCGAGTCGGACGTCGAGCGCTCGGCCGCGGCGATCCTTCGCGTGGCGGCAGCGAACTGAACGGCTTCAACCGCGTGCGAGCGGTGTCGCGGTGAGGAACCCGGTAGGGTTCGTCACCGCCGGTCACTCTCAGAGCCCGGCGTGACGGATGCCGCCGCGCCACACGTCCTTGATGGATAGGGAGTCGCTGATGTTCTTCGTCGGGTCTCCTTGTGCCAGAAGGAGACCCGCGCGTGCCCAGCGGCGATGCGACTCCGGTCGGAGAGCCCGAACCGGCGAGCGGGCACGGACGTGGCTGCGGCCCACCTCCCCCGCTTTCAACCAAGCCAGAAGGCCAGGACGCCTTGACCAGTAAGGAGCCTTGCCATGTCCGCCGAGCCATTCGAGGTCAGCATCACCGAAGCCGAGATCGCGGATCTGCGTGCACGGTTGCGACGGGCGCGGTGGCCCGAGCGCGAGCCGGTGGACGACTGGTCACAGGGTTTGCCGCTGGTGTATGCGCAGGAGCTTTGCCGCAGCTGGGCCTGTCGTTAAGGAGCGTGTCACGGCCTCCATTGGCGCCGAAGCGGCACCGCTTCCGGTTCTGTCGGCATGGCAAGAGCTACCTGGGTATGCGAGAAGCCTGCCAAGTGATCGTGTAAGTGCTGTTCAGGCGTCGGGCGCGTTGGCGCGTCGTGGTCGCGGTGGGAGGACCATTCAACGAGGCCGTCGTGGCCGACCAGCACGACCAGGTCGGTACGGTCGAGGTGATCTTGGGTGATCGCGAGGCCACCCGAGAGCGCTGCCGGGCTGATCATTTGGTCACTGAGCTGCAATGCAAGGTCACGTCGGCCGAGGAGCGGTGGCTGCGGTCGCGCCAACCGAGCGGACCTCCGGTCTCTGCGACTCGCAGTGCTCCACTGGGCGGCGTGTTGATGCTGCCCGTATCGCGCTTGCGCTTGTGGGCCGGCCAGCGGCCGCACCCGAGGTGGGCGTGCCGGAGATGGTCGTGCCCGAGGTCGCGCCGCTGCCGAAAAGGACCCTGATCAACCAGCCCGTCCCCAGGCCCACCGCGATCAGTGTCGCGGCCGGAGCCGCACTCTGCGGGAGTGTGAGACGAATGGCTGCTTTCCTGCGGCCAGTCGTGCTGGGAGGCGTTCTCCGCGCCGGGGACCGTGTCGTCGGCGTCGGCCGGGGTGGCGAGGCCCAGTTGCGGACAGGCCAGCTCCCGTAGTTGAGTCCACCGTTGGATCTCCTCCTCTGCCAGTCCCTTCGCCTCAAGCAGGGTCCGCAGGGTCCTCTCGCTGATCAGCCGCTGCTCGTGCAGCCACCCGCGCAGCGTCGAGTCGCTGATGTCGATTTCCGCGGCCAGCTTCCGCCAGCCCACCTAGCCCGTGACCCGATCGATCAGCGCCGGTTGGAACCTGGGTACCCCGCCAGTCACGGCGTCCAGTGCCGTCGGCGACTCGGCCGGTTCCGACGTGTCGTTGCTCTCCGTCATGACCGACAATCTGAGTCACCGCCGCCTGGGCAGCACACCGGCTGAAAGTGGAACAGATCGTTGACCGCGTGCCCTACCCTGCCGTAACTGCAGGCCGTGATCAGGTGCAGCTCGTCGACTCGACCGCGTGCACCAGATCGACGCCGACGTGTGGTGTGCTGCTGTACGACGATTGATCATCACCGCGAATCACGGGACGAGCGCGACACCGGTGCGCACGAGCATGCGCGTGAGATCGGCGTTGGCGTCGTCGTGTTGCGATCCGGGAATCCCGGCGAACGATCGACACTGCGAGGCCTCGCACCATCGTGAGGCAGGTTCCCGAGCGACATTGCGTGTTGCCGTGCCACTCGATCGTGTCGGGCGAACCCGCGCTTCTGGCATGTCGCGCCATGCGTGCCAGTCCAAATGCCAATCCTTCACGTGTGACTGCGCTGTCCACACCAAGACGTCGGTGTAGGCGCTGACGCCCACACAGCGGATGCTCTACGCGGGGAGGACACCCGACTACGACCGGGGATAATGCGAGCATGGCGACTTCTGGCCTCGAACGTGCACGACAAGCCCTGCTCGATGGTGATCTCAGCGCACTACTGGGCGTACGGGAGAGCATCTGGCTTGACGTCAAGCGGGGCGTCTACCCGCTGGACCAGCCCAAGGGGCCGGAAGAACTTGCGAAGGACGTGGCCGCCTTCGCGAACACTCCAGACGGAGGACTGATCCTGGTGGGGTTCTCCACCCGGAAGGAACACGGCGAAGAGATCGTCGACGCCCTCAAGTTGGTGCCCCGGAAACTGATCAACCTCGACAAGTACCGCCAGATCATCGCGACACGGGTGATTCCCGCTTTGCGCCAGGTCTCGGTCGACTGGATCGAGCGCGAGACGGGGATGGGTGTGCTGGTCATCGACATCCCCGCCCAACCTGAAGCCAGCCAACCGTTCGCCGTGCCGGCGCCAACCGGAACCGTCGAGGTCAGCAAGACCGCTGTCGGGTTCCCAATCCGGACTGGGGACGCCACAGTCTGGCTACATCCGCACGACATCCAGCGCTATGCCAGGATGGGTTGGGCAAGTTCCGGCGCCCAAGCGCCGCAGCGCAACGGAGAGCCGAAATACATCATCGGCGGTGGCGAGCCCGGCTGGATCGGCGCTTTCCAGCACGCACAAGAAGTCCTCGCCGAGGAGGATGTGACGCTGGGCAATCCTGTCTCCGATGTCTCCTCGGTCGGCCCGGGGGTTGCGCAGCACTTCGAGGCGCCAGGTCAGTCGTTGGGCTGGGTCCTGGGTGGCCAGTCGAATCAGAGACCGGTCTTGGTTGCCGAGGAGATCTGGCAGGCGTTGCTTGAACAGGGCAGCGGTTCGCCGGACGGGGAGCCACTGGGTGCACTGGGCTTTCCCGCTGAGGACCCAACCAAGACCCGTCCGGTCGATCGGAATGCCACGGTTGTGGCCTTGGCGGGAGGTCGTTGGGGCCGCGGTCGACTGCTCCGCGACACCGATCAGCAAGGTCAGCACTGGCGATGGGAACCGGACCCGGTTGCCAACACAATAATGTCCGCGTGGACCCGAAATTGGACGCCCAGGACAGTGCCGTTGCTGCGGGCGCGAGTGCTGGCGATTTTGCCCTGGGCAGATATCAGCGACATGAAGATCACCCCAGACCGTTTGGACATGGTCTGCCAGCAGTTGCCGTTGAGCCACTTGGCGAGTTTCACCACGACCTTGTCGCTACGGCGCGGCCGGGAACTGCCCGCGGCTGTCTGGGAGGCGGGCCCTCACGACACCACGAAAGACGGATTCAGCTACTCCAGTGAGATCAGTGCGCCGGACGGCCGGCGTGCGCTGGCCGCGGAGGTGATGATGGCCTTGCCATCCGCGACATCTTCCGCGGTCGTCACCTGCGCTGAAGTGCGGATCGAGAACTTCGACGTCTGGAGCAGCGCTCTGGGAGTTGATCCGACGTCAGACCTTCGGTGGTCGGTGGACGATTTGTTCGAGTTCTTCCTGGCTGCTTGGGAGACGGCGACTGAACTTCTGCCCCGGCTGGCCGCGCAGGACCCTGCGACGCGACACTTATGGAGCGATGTGCCCAAGGTCGAGTTGTTGGTCAGCATCAACGAGCGGCACAACCAGCCGGACCCGCTGTCACTGCCGGGACCGCCACTGCTATTGGATGATGTCCTCAACCTAGATTCCTTCGGCCCTAGCGGTCGCCGCGGCGAGCCCTGTGAACTATTCGTCTCGCTGCCCTCCACTTCGAGGTTGGACCCCGCATCCCGACGGAGTCAGGCTCGATCAGCGCTGGTCGAGATGGCGCATCACTACGGCTTCATGCAAGTCCGAGAGGACTTTTTCGATAAGTAGTCCTACACCGCTGCTTCATCGTTTCCCGACCATCAGTCGGGCTTCTGCCGCCACGCGTCGGCTCGTGGGTCGTGAAGTCGGCCAGGGACCGTGAGACTGGACCCATGTGTGGTCGCTATGCCAGTACCCGCAACGACTCCGCGCTCGCGGCCGAGTTCGTCGTGGACTATGTGGTCGATGAGCCGGTGGAGCCAAACCGCGCATCCGCAGCGGCACCACGATCACCCCGTCCTCGGCGAGCTGGTCAATCCACGCGGGCGGGATGTCCCACGCACCCGCGGTGACGATGATCCGGTCGTAGGGCGCGAACTCGGGCACACCGTGCTCGGCGTCGGCAATCACCACCCGGACCTGTTCGTACCCAGCCGCGGTCAAGCACTCGCGGGCTCGATCGACCACCTCGGCGTCGATGTCGACCGTGGTCACCTCCCCGCCCGCGCCGACGAGTTCGGCGATCAAGGCGGCGTTGTAGCCGCCGGAGCCGATCTCCAACACCGTCATGCCAGGTCGCAGGTCTGCCTGCTGGAGCATCATGGCCTGGATACGGGGCGCCGACACCGAGCTCATCGGTGCCCCGTGCTCGTCCCGTCTGGTGATCACGACCGCTTCCGCGGCGTACACGGTCTCCAGCGGCGAGCCCGGCGCGAACTTCTCGCGAGGGACCCGCAGCAACGCCGTCGCCACCTCGTCCGACCGAAGCCAACCCTGCTCTGTCATGTGTTCGACCATCGCCGAACACAGCGACTCGACGAAATCAGCGTCCGGCGACTGGACCCGCTCCCGCGATGTGCTCACCGAACCACCCTCCCAAGCCTCGACCTTCACGATCGAGTGGTCCCACCACGTCGACGGCCATGACGTCGCTTCACGGCGTCCACAGCGGGCTTGAGTGCTTGATCAACGTAGGTGCCCCACGCAGGCCGGGTTCCGGCAAACCGAGTAGGTCGGTGACGACTTCCTCCAGATCGGCGCTTTCCCGCGACCAGACGCACCCGCCGCCGTAGGAGTCGTCGAGCACACGGGCCGCAGCGACGTTGTGACGGTCGAAGATGAAGATCGCGTCCGAGTACTGCCGTCGGCTGAAGCTTCCCGCTATCCCCACCGTTTCTCCGTCTTGGCGAAGTTCCCGGAAGATCCATCCGGCTTGTCGCACGGCGAGGAGCACACCCAGTTCCGGGTAGAGGTGCAACGCCTGCTGCTCGGTGACAGGCTCGTTCATCAACTCGCCGCCCTGCTCGGCCTCGACAACGGCATGAGTCGCCTGGCGATGAAGGCGGCAGACTGCGCCGCTGATCGACTGCTGCAGTCCACGCGCACCACGTCGAAACCCGCCGATGTCATCGCATCTGCGGCGTGGCGATAGAACTCGACCTCGATGTGACTACTGCCGGGTGCGTGCTGGAACCGGTTGTGCGGTCCGCGGTCGTGCAGCCGTTCGGCGATCACGTCGGGGTCGGCGTCGAGGATCACAGCAAGTTCCGGTCGGTGGACCTTTTCGTTGAGGTTCCGAAGGAATATCGGGTCGACCGCGTCGAAGCGCTGGACGACCAACCCGGATGCGAGGTAGCGATCGGAGATGACGAGCCGACCGTCGTCGAGGGCGGGCAGGATTTCCGTCTCGACGTGGTGGTGTCGGTCGGCGGCGTACAGGCAAGCCAGTGCGTGACCCGTGACGGTCTCGGTCAACTTGGCCACCAAAGCGCCGATCGGCGCGGTCGCGATCAGCCATAACCGTCGCGCTGGAGGGCCGCTCACCTGGTAGTCGTCCGTCCGCCGCCTTTGTGGCAGGACACAGCATCGGTCGCCACATCAGTGGCGGGTGCCTGTCCAGTCGAGGCAGACCACGACCGCGTCGTCGATCAGATCGGTGCCCTCGTGGTAGTCGAGCAGCTCGGTGCTGATCGCCCTGGCGGCCTCGGGGGCAGGCAGGTTACGCGAGTCTCGGATGATCCGGTCCAGGTTCGTCGCGCCGTACTCGACGCCGCCGGGCGAGAGTGCGGTGCGCACGCCGTCGCTGACCACGCCCAAGCGGTCTCCGGCCTCCACGTGGAAGTCCTGCTCGTGGTAGTCGGTCCTGTCGAACATGCCCAGGGGCAGCTGGGCCTCGAACGGGATGAGGTCCACCCGGTCATCTCGCAAGCGCAGCAGGTGCGGTGACCCGGCATCGACGACTGCCACCCGCCCGGTGGACAGTTCAAAGCGCAGCAGCAGGGTCGCCACGTGCTCCGCGCCGCCGTACTCGGCGTAGAGGGCCTGGTCGGCCAGGCACGCCTGATCGACCAAGCCGAGACCCGCGCGTCGGGCGTTGCGCCGTGCGCTGATGGCGAGGTTGGTCAGCAACGCCGCCCGGATACCGCTGCCCATGCCGTTGGAAACGGTGATGGTCAGGTGATCTGTGGAGGCGCTCCAGTCGAAGTTGTCGCCGCCGATGGTGTAGGCGGGTTCGAGCTGGCCGCCCAAGGATGACTCCTCGCGCGCGCAGCCACGCCTCGGCAGCAGTTGCCACTGCATCTCGGCCGCCAGGGTGAGCCGTTCGCGGCGCCGTGCCTGCAGGTAGAGGTCGGTGTCGCGTTCTACCACCACCAGTTCATAGCCCAGCACCGTGGCCAGGTCCGTCAGCGCCTGCCTGGCGCTCTCGCCGGGAGCCTCGGGCAGGGTCACCATCAGCACGCCCAGCCGATCACCGCGCACGGCGACCGGCACGTACGCGGCCACGCCCTCGCCCTCGGCAGGCTCGAGCAACACCTGTTGGGCGGTGAAGGCACGACCGGCCGTGCTCGTGCGGATCAGCATCGGCTTGGCGGTGTGCGGCAGCGTGGTCACCGGCTGCAGCACGTTGAGCCGGAATTCGCAGTCCGAAAGGTGGGTCGGCTGGCACGGGGTGGACGAGCGGTCTCAGCGCCGCGCTTCCGTCGCCAATACCGGTGGCGGCCATGCTGATGATGTACCGCGCGGTACCCTGCCACCAAACCGTTGGAAGACCCGGTCTTCGACTCGATCGCCGCAACCTTGGTCGACGTGCTCCCCTGGGGGCCACGAGTAGGCGGCCCCCTAGACGAGCAAGTCCTGACTGATCAGTGGTCGTAGGCGGTCAGGGATCGGGTGACGGGCTGGTCGGTGGCGCGGTTGTGCCAGATCGCGAGGTCAGGGCGAGGACGCGTTGGGCGATGCGGGCAGTGACGCCGTCGATGGTGCGGCCGCCGTGCGGTTCGAGATCGAAGCTGTGTGGTGATCATGCGGTGGCCACGTGCGGTCCGGCTGGAACACCGCGCTCCGCATGGACTTCGAGTTCACAGACGGCCTGGCGGATCCGGTCTGTCAGCTCCTGACAGGACAGGCCAGTCGGGTCGATCGGCCGCCCGATGACGATGGTCACCCGTGGGCGGTCGCGGTTGACGAGTGGCCACGGCCGCGAGTTCTTCCACACCAGGTGCGTGCCGCTGGACCCGATGGGCACGATGGGCGCACCCGTTTCGATGGCCATCATCGCCGCCCCACGCCCGTACCCTGCCCCGGGAACGTCGTCGACAGCGGTGATCCTGCCCTCCGGCATGATCGCGACGGAGTCTCCGGCACGGATCGCCGCGATTCCGGCGTTCACGGTGGCGTCCGATCCGCGCAACGCCGGCAACGCGCCGATCGCGTACAAGATCTTGGCGGACACACCCTTGTCGAAGTACTTCCGCGCGACGACAAGGCGTGGTGACACCCGCAAGTGGCGAAACGCCAGGACGCCCGCGAGAACGTCGAAGACCGACCGGTGGTTGGCCACGTAGACCGCCGCCTGGGCCAGTGGCCAGGAGCAACCACTCATCTCCTCGAAGACGACATCGGACACCAGCGGCACCAGCCTGACCGCGGCCTGGCTCACCATCGCACGCAGAGCGCTGTCCAGCCGGGTGTGGGCCGGCGCGTTCGGATGAGCCCGCGGCGACGGTGACGCACGGCGGACTTGGACTGCGGACGGAAGCCCGAGGCCTGAACGCAGAGTGACGCCGTCATGGTCTTTCGCCAGCCGTGCCACGGCGTAGTACGCGGACCGGCAAGCACCCTCCGCGGAGTCCAGTGGGTAGCTGTTGTCGGTGTAGCTGCCCGCGAAGTACACCCGGTGCTGGAGCGGTTGCTCGATCCTGAGCGGATCGACGTACTCGCCGGTGAAGACCGCTTCTCCAGGCAACCAGTTCGTCCTCGTACGCACCCGGCGCGGTTCGTGCGCCAGTTCGAGCTGACCGCGCACGTGCTCGAGGACGAACTCGTTGCCCGTGGAGCGCGGGATCGCGGCCAACGTCACACACCGGTTCTCGTCCGGCTGGACGACGGTGGTGATCCCGGCCCCCGCGTAGATCTGCACGTCACCGCTCGCCAGCACCTTTTCTCGCGGGTCGAGATCGATGGTGAACGCCTTGCGATGTGTGTGTCTGCGGCAGTCCAGCGGGCGCGCGATCCCCGATCGGTCGAGGAGGTCGTAGGCGTCGTGCACGAATCCGGTGAAGATGACCGCGTCGAACTGTTCCTGTCCCGAGTTCGTCACGATCTGAACGTCGTCTATCCGTGGGCGGACCAGCTTGACACGGCATCCGCTGCGCAGTTGCACACCGCGGGACCGCAGGAACGCGATCCACGGGTCGAGCAGGAACTCCTCGGTCGATCCGGGCAGCGCGTAGGACCGCGTCTCCCGCCGGGAACTGGCCATCGCGCGGTACGGGGACGCGTCGGACCGGTTCCAGATCAAGCCGAAGATGTTGCTCGACTGGGCATTCCGCCTGGCGACGAGCTTTGCGTGCCAGTCGGATTTGGCGATCGAGAACCTGTCCCGTGCCGAAAGCCCGCGGGTCCGCGCCAGGAATGCGTGGATGTGGTCGATCTCCACCCATGTCCCGTCGCTGCGGCCGGCGAACCGGCGGCACTTGCGCAGGGCGTCCCGTACCGATCGCCCACCGGCGGGGATCTCCCGCAAGAGTCCGAGCAGATAATGGTAGTCCGCGAGGAAGATCCGGGGACCGTGCTCGCCGTCCGGTGTGACGTTCGCCCGTCCGCCGAACTGGCTGGCGGCCTCGAGAACCGTCACCGAATGACCGGGGTGGTCCGTCAGGTAGTGCGCGGCGGCGAGTCCGGAAATGCCTGATCCGACAACACAGATCTTCATGATCGCTCCCCAACGGCCATATCGGGCCGATACGGCGTCAGTCGCTGGTGTCGCTCCAGTTGGAGCTGCCAGACGTCGAGATAACCGACCCGGAAACCTCCTTCGGAGTAAGCGAGGTAGAAATCCCAGGTCAGCCGGAAGGCCTCGTCGAAGCCGAGGGCGGAGACCCGGTCTGCCTGGGCGGTGAACCGATGGCGCCATTCCCGCAACGTGCGCGCGTAGTCACCGCCCAGGCTCCGGCCCGCGGTGACGCGCAGTCCGGCCAGGGTCGCCTGACGGTGGATCTCCCGCAGGGACAGCAGTTGCCCGCCGGGGAAGATGTACTTCTGGATCCACGTGTAGGTGTCCTTCATGATCAGCATTCGGTCGTGCGGCATGGTGATCGCCTGAAGAGCGACCCGCCCGCCGGGCCGCACCAGCCGATGGAGCGCCTGGAAGTACTCGGGCCAGTACTCGGCGCCGACGGCCTCGACCATCTCGACCGACACGACCGCGTCATAGCACCCGGTCGCGGACCGGTAGTCCTGCAAGAGCAGTCGCACGCTGTCCGCGGCACCGGCGTCGCGGACACGTTGCCGGGCCAGCAGGTGCTGTTCCTGCGAGATCGTCATGGTCGTGACACGGGCCCCACGCTCGGCGGCCCGGATCGCCAGCGAGCCCCAACCGGTTCCGATCTCCAGGACAGTGCTCCCCGGCCGCACGCAGGCGTAGTCGAGGATGCCGTCGATCTTCCGCAGCTGAGCGGCGTGCAGATCGTCGTCCGGTCCGAACCACGCGGACGAGTAGGTCATCGACTCGTCCAGGAAGGCCTCGAAGAGTTCGTTGGACAAGTCGTAGTGCCGGTGGATGTTGGACCTCGCACCGGCGACGGTGTTGCTCTCGCCGCGTGGCCGGTGTGGACCGATCCACCGGCGAAGGGCACGCGCCGGAGGATTGACAGACCTTCGCAGCCTCGCTGTGAAGACCGCCAGCACGGCGACCAGGTCCGTGGTCGTCCAGTCACCGGCCATGTACGCCTCACCGAACCCGATCGACCCGTGCGCGGCAATCCGGCGGAAGAGATCCGCCGGACGGACGATCCTCATCACCGGTGAATCCGGGCCGCCCCGGCCGATCCAGCCGCCCCCTGGAAAGACCACTCGGATCGCGAGTGGGCCGGCCATCGAGCGGAACAGGCGCTCCGCGATCCACGCCCGAACGGGCAAACGCGTGGGATGCGCCAAGCTCTCCCTGCTGTCCGCCGGGTACGTGGTCATGACGACCTCCTTCTGTGCCGTGGCGTGATGGGTAAGCCTCGAAGCCACAACGCCAGTCCGTGCCATCGGATCAGGAGGCTCACTCGCTGCGGAATGAGCGGGCGTGTTAACCCCATCCGCGCCACGGTTCCCGGATCGGCGGGCACGCGGCGGCCCGTGAGCACGGCCGTGAAGGTCGTGCGCCCGTGCTGGTGCAATGAGACGGTCAACGACAGACGTTCGCCCGGTAAGGGCAGCCGCATGTGGTAGTCGCCGCCCAGCCGGAGGAACGGAGAGACGTAGAACTCCTTTTTTGCGCGACCTCGCGCCAGATCATCCAGGCGCACCAGGTAGAGATGCCGCCCGCCATACGTGTTGTGCACCTCGGCGACCGCACATTCGAGTGCTCCATCCGCCCGGTGGCACCAGAAGATGCTCAGCGGGTTGAACACATGGCCGAGCACTCGTGCCGACGACAACATCAGAATCCGTCCGCCGTCCAGCCGGACACCTCGGGTCAGCAGCCACGCGTCGATGTTCTGCCGGATCGAGCGGTCCGGAAGTCCCGTGTGGTCACTGGCACGGAATCCCGAGAATGGACGTACCCACCACGGCAGCGACGGCAACTCGTCCAGATCGACCAACCACATGTACAACCTGTGCTGGAAGACGCGTGCCAGGTGTTCTCGTCGCACGTGCACCACGCTGCCGTCGTAAAGCGCGGGAACGGTCATGACCACGTCACCCCGAAAGCCTCAGCAGCGCGGACTCCGGAAGCACATCCGTCCTCGTGGAAGCCCCAACCGTGGTAGGCACCCGCATAGGCGACCTGCGAGCTGGTCAACCCGGCAAGCTTGCGCTGGGATGCAACGGATTCCGGTGTGTAGATCGGATGCCGGTAAGTCATCTTCCCGATCACCGTCGCCGGGTCGACCAGACCGTCCCCGTTCAGCGTGACCACGTAGTCGAGTGGCTCGCTCAGCTGCATCAGCCGGTTCATGTGATAGCTGACGAGCACGCGTCCGTTGCTGCGACAGGCGGGCTTGAGGTAATTCCACGAGGCTCTGGCGCCGCGGGCACGCGGCAGCAACGACGGATCTGTGTGCAGCCAAGTGTTGTTGTCCGAGTAGTCGAACGCGCCTAGCACCTGCTTCTCGGCTACGGTCGTGTCGGCCAGCAGGGCGACTGCTTCATCCGCATGGGTGGCGATGACGACGCGGTCGGCGGTGTGCACGACGCCGGCTGCGTCGATGATCTCCACACCGTCGAAGTGCCTTCGCACAAGGCGAACGGGCGTGGCGGTGTGCACCGTGGGAACTCGGTCGGCGATACGCTCCACATAGGTGCGCGAGCCGCCGACCACGGTCTTCCACTGCGATGAACCTGTGATGCTGAGCAGTCCATGGTTGTACAGGAACCTGAACAGGTACCCGGCCGGGTAGTCCAGACCGATCCGCTCGTCCGCCGACCACACCGCGGAGACCAGCGGCAAAGCGAAGTGGTCCACGAAGTATCGGGAGTAGCCGCCCCTTTCGAGGAACGCACCGAGAGTGGTCTCGTCATCCCCTGTGGACAACAGGTTCTTGGCATACCGGTGGAACCGGACGACTTCCATCAACGTCCGCAGATACCTCGCCCGAAGCACCTGGCCGACGCACGGGAAGAGACCCGCGAGTTGTCTGCCGCCCGCGTATTCGAGGCCGCAGCCCTGGCACCGCACGCTCATCGACATCTCGGCGTCCTGCGTTCGAACGCCCAGTTCCCGGAACAACTTGAGCAAATGCGGATAGGTTCTCTCGTTGTGGACGATGAAACCGGTATCCACCCGTACTGTTGTGGCATCTGATGTTGCGATGTCGTGGGTATGAGCGTGCCCACCCAACCTGGGCAACGTGTCGAACAGCGCGACGTCGTACTTGCGCTGCAAGAGGTATGCCGCTGTCAGGCCGGACACCCCGGCGCCGATCACGATCACACGTTCCCTCATCGGTCGGCCGCTCCGTCACCGATCGGCATCCCACTGAGTCCGTCACTGGTCGGTCGCACCGCCAGGATCTGGTGGACACTCATGCGGTTCTCCTCGAACGCCAGCGCGCTGCCGGCGAGATAGAGCCGCCAGATCCGGGCCTGGCGCACGCCGTGCCGGCGGACGATGTCGTCCCAGACCTCGTCCAACTGCGTTGACCACGCGTCGATCGTGCGCACGTACTGTTCCCGCAGCGACACCACTTCCCTGATCTCCAGACCGGCATCCTCGAGGTAGCCGAGCGTGCGGTGCAACGGGCACATGAACATGTCGGGAGCGATGTAGGCCTTGATGAACGCTCCCCCGCCAGGCGCCACCGAACCGCGAGACATCTGCTGGATCAGCACGCGACCACCCGGCCGTACCGATGTTCGCAACGTCTCGGCGTAGCGCGCGTAGTTCACTTCGCCCACGTGCTCGCCCATTTCGATCGATGCGACCGCGTCGAACGGCCCGCCAGTCGCATCGCGGTAGTCCTGCAGCCGGACATCCACCGCGTCACCGATCACGTCCGCGCGGATCCGGGACTGGACGAACTGGTGTTGCTGGGCTGAGATCGTGACACCCGTCGCCCGCACCCCGTAGTTCCTGGCGGCGTGCAGCACGAGCGATCCCCACCCGCAGCCGATGTCCAGCAGCCGCTTCCCGGGGCCCAGGGCGAGTTTCCGGCAGACCAGGTCGAGCTTCTCCCGCTGGGCGTCGGCCAGCCGGTGGGTACCCGAGGACCAGCAGGCGCACGAGTACGCCATGGAAGGATCCAGGATCGCCTGGTAGAACTCGTTGCCGAGATCGTAGTGGTGCGCGATCGCGTCGCCGTCACGTCTTCTCGAGTGCAACCGTCCAGTGAGCCTGGCTTCCTCGGCCGGAACCGGTGGCGGGCTCCCGACCGCGCCGAGCCGCAGCGCCAGAGCACCGAGCATCGACAACCGGGGCAACGACACCCGGCCAGCCGCGCGAAGTGAGCGAACGAACCTTCGGCACTGTCCCAGCGCTTGCCGGAAGTCGCCGTCGACGTCTATTTCTCCCATGACGTACGCCCTGGCCAAGCCGAGCTCGCCGGGGCACCACAACAGATGTCGCAGGGCGCGGTTCGAGCGCACTGACAGGATCGGTGCGTCGGACGGCCCCGCGTGGCTTCCGTCCCACATCCGCAAACCGATCGGCAATGGTGATCCCAGCGCCTTCACGAGAACTCTCTCGCATTGTCCGGCCAGACCATTTTTCATTGCCGTAGTCATGTCGCTCCCCTAAGCCACGACTGTGCGACCCTGCCCCGTTCCAGAGCCGTTGCCTGGTCCTCTGCTCGACGCGCGGGGTGAGCGCAGCCGACCCCGCCTGTTCGACCTGCCACGACGCCCCTGTCCGTTCGACACCAGCAGCGTGGCCACAGTGCGTCACTCGCTCTCACGCCGATCCTGGCGCCCGAAAACAGGGCCCGCACAGCTACGAAGCCCACGAGTGAACCACTCCAGCAAAGCTCTGACGGCCGACAGTGGCAAGACGTCGAAAAGAGTGGGTGTGTTGAAAACGTTGAACGCCGCGCGGCAATACCCGCAACCGCCCCCCGACAATCCGAGGCCAGATCATCAGGTTCGATCCCAACGAGCCCTCCCACGTCGGGATGTGGTCGATCTGAAACCGGTAACCGTACAACAGATTCAACAAACTACTCGATGACATGACTTCTCTGGAGCCGTGCCAATAGGTTCACTTGACATGGCGATGCGGTCGGAGGTAGCCGTGTTTATCTCGCTGGGACCGGCCGACCTGTCACGCGCAGCCCAAAATATGAGCGATGAGAATGTATGTATTATCAAAACTCGACACTCCGGTCACTTTGTCGTGCTCTCGGAGAACGATGGAGGGCGAAGGGCGGGAGTTTGATGACAGCTGTGACTTCATCGCCGAGGCTGGGTGGCGGCCACCTTGTTTCTGGTCATCTGGCGCAGTTGCGCGATGATGCCGGCTCGTTGCTGCGGCGGTTACCCGAGGCCGGCGACATGGTCAGGATCCGGGTGGGCTGGCGCACGGTGTACGTGGTGAACAGCCCCGAGCTTGCCCATCAGGTCCTGGTCGGTGATGCGCGCAGCTACGTAAAGGGTGCCCAGTTCGAGATCGCCGCCCGCTACTTCGGCCATGGTCTGGCTACCGCCCCCGGCGGCGCCGCTCATCTCGTGCAGCGCAGAATGCTCCAGCCGGCGTTTCATCGCGCACGACTGGCCAGGTATTCCGTGGTGATGCGGGACGTGGTGCAAGCCAAGGCCAGCGAATGGCGCCCTGGTGACCGGGTACGGGTGTATGAACAAATGTACGACATGGCCATTGAGATTCTCGGACGCACTCTGTTCGCCACCGGGCTTGGCGATCACGTGATTGACGAGTTCCGACAGTGCCTGCCCACCCTGATCAAGGACGTGCAGCACCGGATCACCAGCCTCATACCGATTCCCGGCGCGGTCCCCACCTCCCGCAACAACAGGATCTCATCCGCCACGAAACGGCTGAAGGCCGCGACAACCAGCGTCATCGCCGCCTACCGTGCTTCTGGGACGGACCAGCGTGACATTCTCTCGAGTCTGCTGGCAGCCCGTGACGAGCAGACCCAGCACAGGATGACCGACAAGCAAATCCACGACGAGATCGTTACGCTCATCGTCGGCGGAACCGAAACGACCGCCGCGACCCTCTCCTGGGCGTTCCACCTGCTCGCGGCCAACCCCCACGTCGAAGCCGAACTGCACGCTGAACTTGACGCTCTGGTGCCCTCGAATGTGGTGCGCCACGAGGACCTGCCGCAGCTGCCGGTGCTGACTTCGGTCATACGCGAGACGCTGCGGCTGCACCCGACTTTGCTGGTCATCACCCGGAAGGCTGCCATCGGCACCCGACTGGCCGGCTTCACGATTCCTTCCGGCGCACAGGTGTGGATCAACATGCACGCCCTACACCACGACTCCACCACTTATCCCGAACCCGACCGGTTCATCCCCTCGCGCTGGGATCGCAACTCTGCCCAAAGTTCCCGCGATGCGACCTACCTGCCTTTCGGCGCAGGCAACCGGAAATGCATCGGAGACGAATTCGCCCTGATCGAAGCCGCTATCATCCTTGGGACACTCGCTTCCACATGGAAACTCAGGCACAGCACCCAACACGCGATAAGGACCACCGCGGGGACAACAGCAATTCCGATGAACCTTCCCATGGAAATTTGCCAGCGCTGAAGCTCCCGCCGCCCGGTCGGCGCCGTCCGGTTTGCACAGTACGATCGCCATCGGCAACTCGGCCACCGAGATCGATCTCTTGGGTGCGGCCGGGCATCCGATCGCGTTCGAGCCGGATCAGGTTCCGAAATGCCCCGCGACACGGTTCGCCTGGTCTGTCGCCGACCGCAACTCCATGCGGGCCATCATAACTCGGCTGTCCGGGCTCAATCGGCTGTCTCCTGACTCCCGCCCAGCCTTCGACCTGTTGTAGCGGCGACACTCGCAGGAGGCGCGATGAGACCGGCGATGAACCACATCAGGTATTCCTCGTCCCGGTTGCAGGACGTCCACCTCCTTGCTGCGGAACAAGATCTCGGTGCAGGCCTCCACTGCGGCGGTGACACCGTCGCGCTGGCTGCCTGTAAGTACCAAAACATGGCCCAACAGGCCTGACCTGTGCATCACACTGCCGCAGGTTCGCACTCGTTGATCAGGCCGCCGAGCCCGTGCTTACGGCGAGCCCCGCCGCTGGAGCGACGCCGCGATCGCGGCTGCGCAAGCTGTTGCACCAGCAGCCCACGGACGCGTCGATCGCCCACTCGCGGGTCCAGCAGCTGTCTTCACCGTCGTGCTCGGCCAAGCCCCTGGTCGAGGCCCTGGCTGACCTCGACCTGCTCCACGACGATCGCGGCGACCCGATGCACGCCTGGATCGAGCGGCGCAGCGCCGCGCTGCCACCCGGCTTCGCCCACGGCGTCCGAGCCTGGCTGCTGCTCGACGGCGACGACCCTGGTCGCACTCCACGCTCGACGTCGGCGGAGCGCACCTCCCGGCGGCCGAGTCGTTCGAACCTACCTGGCGGATTCGGCAGCGGGAGCCACCCGGCGGGGACGATGGCCAAGACCCCGGCGGCCAGCCCGTGTCCGTTCTGCGCGAAGGCGATGGGGCGGGCCCCTGAACCGCTTCCCGTCACGCAGGTCTGAGCGGTGGCTGACCTGGAGTGTCCGGACCTACGTGGCGGGTGCGGCTTCACCGGATTGCGCGATCTCGTCCTCGCCGACCGGCCTCGGGATCGATGACGAGACGGCCGTGGTGACGGCGGTTCAGAGCGAGATGATCTTCAGGGTGATGAGGGAGTAGACACTGGAGACCGTACCCAGTCCGAGGGTGCACAGCGTTATGTCAGTGGCCGGACTGGTGATCACTCGCACGACGGTGCTGCCGGCGAACACCCCTGAGGTGACCGTGCCGGTATTGGTGACCACCAGCAGGCCCCCCGCGATGGTAGAGGTGCGGT
This sequence comes from Umezawaea endophytica, assembly GCF_025061645.1. Lineage (GTDB taxonomy): Bacteria > Actinomycetota > Actinomycetes > Mycobacteriales > Pseudonocardiaceae > Umezawaea > Umezawaea endophytica. The sequence continues at coordinate 369,617 of NZ_JANYMP010000007.1, forward strand.
TAGCGGAGATGGTCGAGGTCTGACCGGTGTTCCACGTGATGGTGAAGGCGGAGGTCCCACTCTGCAGCAAGTCGAGACAGGTCCGCCCCGATACGGTGGTGGTGCCGCCTGAAGAGCCGGAAGTGATGGCCGGGTTGCTCACCGACACGCACGGCCCATACTGCGCCGTGCCAGTGAGGGTGCCGTCTCGCGGGGTCATGGTCAGCGGCGGGTTGTAGGTGGCCGTGTTGCTGCTGGGCGGGGTACAGGTGACGTCCTGCACCACGGCCGATGCCGTCCCGGTCGGGCCCAGCGCAGTTAGCGCGAGGGCGGAGACGGCCGTCGTCAGCACGGCCGCGGCGGTGCGTAGTGACTTGATCATCATCGTTCTCCTTCCGGGTAGTACTCGGCACCCCGTGTGAGCGCGAGCACACACCAGGCGCCAATGGTGACTCCATTCAGACGCAGCATGACAGGACCAAACGGCCGACTACACACAAACGCCGGGCCGTTCGTCGGCACCGCCGTGCGGCCCGGACCTGCCGACTTCGACTCGACGCGAAGTCGCCTCACCGCCTGGCAAATACCTACGAACACCGACAACTAACCCCGGACACGACACCGGCCCCGGCCTTCGCCCGCCGAACGACGTCCAGCCGGCCACAGCACCATTTCTCCAGCTCACGCCTAACCACACCTGGGAGCCCAAGGTGTTTTTCGAGCGGCACCTGCCGCGACGGCTCAGCCACCTACGCCGAGGCTGTCCGTCGCGCCCTGCCCGACGCGGTGCAGGTCAGTGACCAATGGCACCTGTGGCGGAATCTCTGCGACAAGGTTCTGCTCGATGTCCGCGCGCACGCCGGATGCTGGGCCACCGTCAACCTGCCTCGCCCACGCGGCGTGCACGAACAGACCACTCGCAAACGCTGGAAAAAGATCCACGATCTACCTAGCTCTACGAGGCTGCCAGTGCGTGCGACTCGGTGATGAGGTCCGAGGCCGCGGGAATGGTGTCGACCCGTCGCCAGTGCACGAGGAACACCAACGCCGTGATGACCGACCCGGCTGACGCGAACGACGTGGCCCCCAGGTAGATCACCCAGTCGTACTCCCCGGTGGTCGCAACAGGCTCCTCGCGAAGCAGTGGTGCGCCCCAGAGGATCGCACCCAGCGCCAGGGCAAGTACGCCGGAGAGTGTCCAGAACACCACGAGGACGGTACGACCGACCTTTCGCTGTCCGGTGTACCGGTGCAGCGTTCCTCGGCGGGCCAGCCACCAAGACGCCAGCGCTGCCATCGCCATGGCGATCGCTTCCGCCGCGAGCGTGTCGCTGAGCCGGTGCCACTTCGCCGTGAGCGTGTACTGCCCGATGCCGACGGCCCATGGCAGCAGGAAGAAGAGCACCACGCCGCGCCACCGGTACGGTGTGACGATCAGCGCGGCGAACAGCACCGTCATCGCGATCGTGGTGTGTCCGCTGGGCAGGCTGTTGCCCGCATAGTCCCCGGTGACCTCCACGAGGTGTGGCCGGACGAGCACGAACCGCTTGAGCACCTGCACGACGAGTTGCCCGCCGACGATGACACCGACCGCGGCGACCGCCAAGTCCCACCGCCTGCGCAGGACGCCGACCAGCGCCACCACAACGGAGGCCACGGCCAACGAGTAGACGGTGATCTGTCCCAGTGCCCGCCAGGCGTTGTCGGACTCGCTCCGGTCCACCTGGTCGGCCCCCCGCAGCGCCGCGTTCTCCAGCGACTGGCCCGTGATCGTCCACACGGCCAGTACGTAGATCAGCGCGGCGACGGCGAAGCCGGCGATCGCGAGCACGATCCAGCGCCGTGCCGGTACCGGGGCTGGCACGGGAAGGGCATTCAGCAACATGACGACGAGTTTCCGGTGTCCGCGGCCGGACCGCTCCTCCGGCGGCGGACACCACCTGGCCGGGTGATGAACACCGGGTCGTTTCCAGGCTTCCGTCCGGCTGGTCGGTGGTGACCCGGCGACGGCGCTGGAACTGTTGACCGAACTGGAGTATCACGCCAGGTCATCGAACACTGGTGCGCGATTCTGCGCCCGAACGAACTATATCCACAAGAATGCGGATGCGGATCGTGCGCCACGACATGACGAGCTCTCACCCCGGCGAACTGCCACCACGCCCACCCTGGAACCCGCCGCTGGGTAGGTGCCCGGTCAGCACCGCCGCTACCGGTACCAGCCGCAGCATCGGCCTCGAACATCCACTCGTAGTTCCGAGTCGGCCAGGCGAGGTAATGGACCTCGGCGATCGCGTCCTGGACCCCGACGCCTCGGACGGAAACCATGGGAACATGGCTGGAAGTCCGCCTCGAAGATCGGCTCGAGCACAAACTTCAGCACGGCCTGCACGACCCGGTCGGCGGTCATCGGGATCCCGAGACGCCCGATTTTGCCCGACGTCTTCGGAATTGTTTTCTCCCGCATTCGCTGGGGAACGAACCACTCGGCCTTGAGTTGCGCTCGTAAGCGCGACAGCAGTTTCCCGGCGCCGAAGCCGACAGACCGCGGAGCGATCCCGTCGCCCCCGCCGGTGCGTGCGCCTTTGGTACCCCGCACCCGTTCCCACGCGACCATGAGGAAGAACGGGGACTACTACAGGTCCTCCGTCCCACCCCGGCGGCATCGGCTGACGACGAGCCTTCCCACCACACCACCGGCTGCGGTGCGGGTCGGCGACCGCCGGGGTGGTTCCCACGTTCACTGCTGATCCGGATGCGACAACACAGCTGAACCGTGTGACACCACCTGCGGGGATCGGGCACGATAGCAACGGAACTCCTGGTGGAACGGCGCATAAACACCGTCCGATCTACCAGGAGTTCCCCATACCTGCACCAAAGCCCCTTGCCCACCCCAGCTCGGAAGCAGGTACTGGGACTCGGCGGTCTTACGCCTCGATCGCCACCGGAATGACCACGGGTTGCGGCGACGAGTCCGATACGGACAGCCCTTAACCAGGCAATTTCCTACGAAATTCGTGTGATCTCGGGAGAATCAGCGCTAATCAGAGTCACTCTGGGCAAGGTCCGTCGAGCCAGGCCGATGAGAATGTCGCCATATCCTACCTCCATGACAGTGTCGATTCCGTTTGACGCGAGGTGTAGCTGGTTTTCTCTCCAGAGAACAGGGCACTGCAGGTCATCGGCGAGCAAATGTCCCCAAGGGGCGTCTTCCCCCGCAGGATAAAGGTGCGCATTGTGCATTACCGGTAAATGCGTTGGACGAAAATCGACCTCTTTTAGCTGTTCTGCGAATTCAGCGGCCGCTTGCCGCATGAGCGGAGTATGGTAAGGACCTTCGATATCGAGAGGGATAACGTCCCATGCGTCGAGTCGCCACGCTCTTTGTATCGCGGCCTGCAGTCCCGAAGCGCTGCCGGAAAGGACACTCTGTACAGGGCTATTATCATTAGCGACCCAGCATTGCTCACCGGCGCAGCTAGCATGGGCAACATCGAGCGGAGCCAGGAGAGCGGCCATGCCGCCAGCCGTCGAACGTATCGCCTTCCGGGTGATTTCTGCACGTAGGCAGACGATACGCAGTGCCTCCGATGCAGGTAACGCACCGGCCGCATGCAGCGCCGAGATAAGGCCGAGGGAATGGCCGGCGACCACGGCGGGACTGAGGTGCGAGGTCAGGGCAGACCAGGCCATGAGGGAGCATGTGACGACGGCGAGGTGGGTCTGCGGTGGCTGACGGGGGTATAGCTGCGGATCCAGGAGAAGTTGCTGCAATTGATGTCCTGAGATCGCTTCGGCTTGTTCGACCAAACTCCACGCCTCGTGGTTCCGCCAGCTCACTCCCATGGCGGGGCCGTGGCTTCCCTGTCCAGGAAAGAGGGCGGCGACACTTGATCGATGGACGAATGAGCGAGACAAATCCAGTTCCTCCTATCCGGTCGCGCCATGTGTTCGAGCCGAAGCGGCGTGTCGAGCCAGAGATGGTAGAACACGGGCTTCTTGAAGGCCTTTTATCAAGCGGTCGAGAAAAGGCGCGTCGAGAGATGGCCTGGCAATGCCCACAGCTGTTAATGCCGCTGTGGTGAAGTCGGCACGGTAACTGGGAGGTGGGTGGTCGACATCTGCGTATAGGAGGTAACGAGCAATCTCGCTCATTATGCCGATCGGCCGCACAGCAGGGTTGTCGAGGTTGCCTTGGACTTGACCCCACCACTGGTCGTTAGGCGTCGGCTTCAGCCGGTATCCGGCCCTGCTCAGGGCCTGCAAGGCGTCCATGATCTTGAAGGGCGCGGGTTGGATGTGATGGAAGACCCGGTCGACGGAGTCGGCCACCAGCGCGAGATGGATGATTCCTCGCGCAACGCTGTCGATGCAGTCGACACCGCTGGCTTCGGCGGCACTGGTCGGTATCGCCCCCAAGGCGACGCAGGCGCGCAGGACCGGGACGAGCAGGTCGGAGGTTGCCGAAGTTCGGCCGGTCGCGTGATCGGCGGTGACGAGGCCAGGCCGATGGATGGTCAGCCGGATGATGCCGCGATCGGCGGCCTGGCGGAGCATGGTCTCGGCGAGGACCTTGCTACGGGGATAGCCGAGAGAACCGGCGGTCGCCAGGGTGGGGACGGAGGACTCGTCAGCGTGGGAAAGGCCGGCGGCGTGATGGTTGAGGAATACGGCCGTGGTTGAGATGTAGTGCAGGTCGGCCGGTTCTCCGGTAAGCGCCACCCTGCGCTGAGCGAAGTCGATCATGTTCTGGGTGCCGCCGACGTTTGTGTGGACAAGTTGGTCGTAGTCGGCGGCCAGGTTGACGTGAGCCGCGCAGTGGATGATCCGGTCGCTGTCCTCGGCGAGCCGATCGCGTTCCGCGGGGCGCAGACCGAGATCTGGCCTCCGGATGTCGGCGAGCAGGGCGATCAGCCGCCCAGACGGTGGAGAGAAGATCTGCATGCGTGCAGCCAGCCGCTGATCAGCGTCCTCTTGGCTGCCTGCCCGAACGAGGCAGCGGACCGTGGCCTGGGTGGATCTGAGCAGTTCGGCGCAGAGCCAGCCGCCGAGGGAGCCGGTGGCTCCAGTGACAAGTACGGCCATTTCACTCCCTTTTCGGGGCTGAGGTCTTCACTGTCGGCCGCCTGCGGCCGGTGGGGCCTCGGGTTCTTCCCCTTCATCGGGTTCGCCGAGGATCCTGCTGATCTCAGCCGCCAGGGCCGCCGGGGTCGGGTGGTCGTAGGTCGTGGTGGTGGCCAGGCGCACCCCGACATCGAGATTGATCTTGTTGCGGAGCTCCACGGAGGACAGCGAATCGAATCCTGCCTCGCGGAAGGGCCGGTGGGGATCGACGAGATCGGGCGAGGAGTAGCCCAGCACGGCCGCTGCATGGCCGCAGACCACATCGAGCAGAAGACGGCGGCGCTGGCCCACGCTGAGACCGGCCAAATCGAGCGCAGGCGGAGCGATGACAGCGCTTTGCCCGGAGGCTGCGGTACGTCGGACCGCACAGCGTACCAGGTTGCGGAACAGCACCGGCAAGGGCCCGGACGCCGCCGTCTCCTGAAGCGCCGTGGGGGGCAGAGGGGCAGCGGCGATGAGCGCGTCGTCGAATGCCTCGGCGGTGTCGAACAGGGCCATGCCATCGGGTGTGCTCAGACGGCGGCCGAACCGGCTCAGGCGAATCATGTCAGTGTCACTGAGATGCCCAGTCATCAAGCTGGCCTCTTCCCACAGGCCCCAAGCGATCGACTGAGCCGGCAGCCCTTCGGCCCGGCGGTGGTGGGCCAGCGCGTCGAGGAAGACGTTGCCTGCGGCGTAGCCGGCTTGGCCTGCTCCGCCGATCTGGCCGGCCATCGAGGAGTAGAGCACGAAACGGGCCAGCGGCATGCCGAGGGTCAGGTCGTGCAGGTTGACTGCGCCGTCGACTTTGGGACGCATCGTATGGTCGAGTTGGCGGGGGGTGAGCGCGGTGATGATGGCGTCGTCCAGGACACCGGCGGTGTGGATGACCGCGGTCAATGGGTGGTGGGCGGGGATCCGCGCCAGCAGTTCCGCCAGAGTTCTGCGGTCTGTGATGTCATTGGCGGCGATGGTGACGGTGGCGCCTAGGTCGGTCAGGTCTCGGTGGAGTTCCTCGGCTCCTGGGGCGTCGAGGCCGTGGCGGCTGGTCAGCAGCAGGTGGCGGGCTTGACCGGTGGAGACCAGGTGCCGGGCCAGTGCGGCACCGAGTGTTCCGGTGCCGCCGGTGATCAGGAAGGTGCCTTCCAGGTCAGCCTGCTGCGGGATTGACAGGATGTTCTTGCCGATATGTCTGGCGTCGCGGAAGTGGCGGAACGCCTCGGGTGCGCGGCGGATGTCCCAGACCGTGGTCGGCAATGGCACCAGGGCGTCCTGTTCGAAGAGTTCGAGCAGGGTGGTGAAGATTTCGTGGACCCGGCCTGGGCTGGTGTCGCGGAAGTCAAAGGCCCGGTAGTGGACCTGATGGTCGGATGCCACCGTGTCGGGCTGGCGAATGTCGGTTTTGCCCATTTCCAGGAATCGGCCACCGGGTTTCAACAAGCGCAAGGAGGCGTCGACGAATTCTCCTGCCAGGCAATTCAGCACCACATCGATGCCGTTGTCACCCACGACCGCACGGAAGGCCTTCTCGAAGTCCAGGGTGCGGGAATTGGCGATGTGAGCGTCATCGAGGCCGAGGTTGCGGAGTGTCTGCCATTTTGTAGTGCTGGCAGTGGCGAAGACTTCGGCGCCCAGGTAGGCGGCGAGCTGGATCGCCGCGATGCCGACGCCTCCCGTTCCGGCATGGATCAGGATCCGTTGACCGGGCTGGAGGTCGGCGAGATCGACCAGACCGAGGTAGGCGGTTCCGAAGGCGGTCGGGAATGCGGCGGCATCGGTGAGGCTCCACCGATCAGGGACGGTGACCAGCAGCCGCGCGTCGATCGTCGCCGATGTGGCGAAGGTGGTGTGGTCGAGCGACAGGCCCGCGACGCGGTCGCCGCGTGAAAAGGCGGCGACACCCTCACCGACCTCGGTCACCACGCCCGCGCCGTCGATGCCCGGTATGGCGTCGCTGGGCAGTCCGACCATGTTCAGTGCCTTGAGCACGTCGCGGAAGTTCATCCCCGCGCGGTGGATGGCGACACGGACCTGACCGCGTTGTAGTGGCGCCTCTGATTCGGGTGAGGCCAGCAGCGTCAGATCTTCCAGGGAACCGGAGACACCGGTGTCCAACCGCCAGGCGTGCGTGTCGACAGGAATTCTCAAAGCTTCGCTGCTGGTGATCGGAGCGAAACGGGGCAGGTGGGACTGACCGTTGCGAAGGGCCTGCTCGGGTTCTCCGCTGGCGATCGCCTGAGGCAGGGCTGCACAGGAGGCGTCGCTGCCGTCGGTGTCGATGAGGACGAACTGCCCGGGGTTCTCGGTCTGCGCCGTCCTGATCAGTCCCCACACCGGTGCGTGGACTGGGTCGTGTACGTCCTGGCCTGCCCGCAATGCCACCGCTTCGCGGGTGAGCACCACCAGCTTGGAGGATGCGAAGGCCTGCTCTCCCAGCCATTGCTGCACCACTTCCAGTGCGCGGTGCAGCGCATGGCGGACGACGCTCGAGCTCACCTGGGACAACTTGAGGGCTGTAGGGGCTTCGGCTGCGTAACTGATCACAACGGTCGAGGGCAGGGGCGTTCCGGCCACGACCTGTGCGGCGAGGACGGTCAGATCGGGGTAGGTGCGAGTCGATAGGCCCGCGGCGGTCAAGGCACGGTGCACTGCGTCATCGGTATCGATGAGCGCCCACGTTCCGTGGCCGCCGACAGGGGGCGCGACGACAGGAGATCCGATTTTCCAATCCAGGCGCCACAATGCCTCGGTCCCTACCGTCCGAGTAGCGCGCCGCAGCCGTTCGGAGGAGATCGGGCGCAGGGCGAGCTCCGCCGCTTCAAGGACCGGAGCACCGCTGTGATCGGCGAGGTGGACGGCCATGCTGCGGGTACCGTTCAGGGCCAGCCGCACGCGAAGGTTGGTTGCTCCGGTGGCGTGCAGCTTCACACCTCTCCACGCGAAGGGCAGCCGCATCTGCTGGGTTGTTGCGTCCGCGTCATCGGGCTCTTCGTCATCCACGATGAGCCAGGGGTGGAGGGCGGAGTCGAACAGCGCGGGGTGGATACCGAAATCTCTCGCATCACGGGCGGCATCGGCGTCGAGGGTGATCTCGGCGAAGATGTCGGAGCCGCAGCGCCAGGCCGCCCGCACGTTCCTGAAGCTGGAACCGTAGGCATATCCCAGGGCGGCGGCCGTCGAGTACAGGCCGGAGACCTCGACGGCCTTCGCGCCAACCGGTGGCCAATGGCTGAGTCCAGCGTCGTCGGCAACCTCATCGGTACTGAGGGACACTGTGCCAGTTGCGTTGCGCACCCAGTCTGCTTCGTCGGTACGCGAGTGGATCGCCAGGTCACGGCGGCCATGATGGTCGGGCTCGCCGACCGAGACCTGAACGGTGACCTCCCTCTTGGCGGACAGGGCAAGGGGCATTTCAAGGATGAGTTCCTCGACCTGGTCGCAGTCCAGGCGTGCGGCCGCGTGCAGGGCCATGTCCAGGAACGCGGTGCCCGGCAGCAGGACCGTTCCCTTGACGGTGTGGTCGGCTATCCAAGAATGGGTCCGATGCGAGAGCCGACCGGTCAGCAGGAGGCTGTCGGAGGCCGCGACCTCGATCTGGGAGGTGAGGATCGGATGCTCGCCGTCGGCGAGACCGGCAGATGCGAGGTCGGTGGTTCCCCCTGCACGCGCGTTGATCCAGTACCGATCACGTTGGAAGGCGTAGGTCGGAAGGTCGATCTGGCGAGCGCCGGTGAACAGTGGTGTCCAGTCGACCTCGACGCCATGGACGTGCGCGGCTGCCAGAGCGGTCAACATGCCGTCGTGGCCGCCCTCGTCGCGACGCAGGGTGGCCAGGACGGCTGCGTGGGCGCCGGTGTCCTCGATCGTCTCCTGCGTACCGGTTCGCAGGACTGGATGTGGGCTGATCTCGATGAACGTCTGGTGCCCATCAGCGAGGAGAAGCCGGACGGTGTCCTCAAAGCGGACGGTTTGCCGCAGGTTGCGATACCAGTAGTCGGCGTCGAGCGGGGTGTCCTCTCCGTCAGGGCCTGCGGCGAGCGCGGCGGTCACGGTGGAGTAGAACGGAATCGTCGCGGGCTGCGCGGTGAGAAAGGCCAGGTCGTGAACGAACTGTTCGCGGACGTCCTCCACGTGCGAGGAGTGGGATGCGTAGTCGACCGCGATCGACCGTGCCCATACCCCGTCGCGTTCGCAGCCGGCCGCCAATTCCTCCAGCGCCGCTGTGTCGCCGGAGACGACGGTGCTGGTGGGCCCGTTGATGACCGCGAGGGACAACCGCTGACCCCAGGGCTCGATCCGCCTCGGCACTGCACGGGCGGGCAGGGCCAGGGCCAGCATTCCGCCACGCCCTGCCAGTGAGGGAAGCGCTTTGGCGCGCAGGGCGATAAGCCTTGCGGCATCGTTCAGTGACAGTGCCCCGGCTACGCAGGCCGCCGCGATCTCGCCTTGGGAGTGGCCGACGACCGCGTCCGGGATCACTCCGTGATCGCGCCACAGGCCTGCCAGGCAGACCAGCATCGCGAACAGTACGGGTTGAACTATTTCGTCGCGGTCCAGACTCGGGGCGCCGGGCTCGCCTTTCAGCACTTCCAGCAGCGACCATCCGGTGTGCGGGTCGAGTGCGTCGGCGCACTCTCTGGCACGGGCCGCGAAGGCCGGCGAGTCCTTGAGGAGGCCGACTGCCATTTGCGGCCACTGGGAGCCCTGTCCGGGGAAGACGAACACCGTCTTGGGCGAACTCAGCGCCTGGGCACTGACCGCCTGCGGGGCCGGGTCTCCGTTGGCGATCGCCCGCAGTCCGCCGATGAGCGTGTTCGAGTCCTTGCCCATCGTGATACCGCGGTGGACGAACCGGGCCCGCGTGGTCGCCAGCGACAGCCCGACATCCGAGGGGTGGGCGTCGGGGTTCTCACGCAGCCGATCCAGCAGACGCTCCGCTTGGCCCTTCAGCGCCTGAGGGGTGCGGCCCGACAGCACCCAGGGCAAGCTGTGTTCACCTCCAGGTCGGTGCTCGCCTCCGTCAGCGCTATCGGGCACCTGTTCGATGATCGCGTGTGCGTTCGAGCCGGTGACCCCGTAGGACAGGACGCCCGCCCGCCTCGGCCGGTTCACGGTTGGCCAGGGTCTGCGCTCGGTCAACAGCCGCAGATGCCCTGATGACCAGTCCACCGCAGTGGACGGCTGATCCAGGTGCAGGGACCGAGGCATCACACCGTGCCGGACCGCCATAACGCTCTTGATGATCCCGGCGACGCCCGCCGCCGCCAGGGCATGCCCGATATTGGATTTCACCGATCCCAGGTAGATCGGACGGTCGGCTGAGCGGCCCTGGCCATAGGTGTTGAGCAATGCCGTCGCCTCGGTCGGATCGCCGACCCTGGTGCCGGTCCCGTGCGCTTCGATCAGATCGACATCGCTGCTGGCCAGCCCGCACGAGGCGAGCGTCTGGCGAATCACGGACTCTTGTGCGGGCCCATGCGGTGCCGAGAAGACGTTGCTGGTGCCGTCCTGGTTCACCGCCGATCCGCGAAGTATCGCCAGCACCGGCGCTCCGAGTCGCCGGGCATGCGAGGCGCGAGCCATGACGAGCACGCCGACGCCTTCGCCGGGGCCGAACCCGTCGGCGTCCGCGGAGAACGCCTTGGTACGACCATCGTGCGCCAGTCCGCCATGACGACAGAAGTCGACGAGATATCCGGGTTCTGCCAATACCGTGACACCGCCCGCGAGTGCCAATGAGCACTCTCCGGCCCTCAGCGATTCCGCCGTCAGGTGTACTGCCGTCAGCGAGGAGGAACAGGCTGTGTCGACAGTGATGGACGGGCCCTTCAGGTCGAGGAAGAAGGAAAAGCGACCACTGATCCCCGACGTGAGCCCACCGGTCAAACTGGGCGGTTCATCCAGACCCTCGGCACTGGGCTCCCATTCCCCGACGCGCAGCCCGTAGTCCTGGTGGAAAGCCCCCACGAACACTCCGGTCACCGATGACTTCAGCGAAGTCGGATCGATTCTCGACCGCTCCAAAGCCTCCCACGCGGTCTGAAGCAGCAGTCGTTGTTGCGGGTGGGTGCCAGCGGCGTTACGCGGCCCGATTCCGAAGAAGTCCGCGTCGAACATCGCAGCGTCAGGTAGGAACCCTCCTTCACGCAGATACAGCGTGCCGGCACGGCCCTCGGGATCATAGATCTTGTCCAGGTCCCAGTTCCGATCGGTCGGCACCGGGCCGATGACGTCGCGCTCTGCGAGCACCAGTTCCCACAGATCTTCAGGTGAGTGCACGTCTCCCGGCAGGTGGCAGGCCATCCCCACGATCACCACCGGGTCGTCGGACAGGGGCGTTTGCTGGGCGGCCGGCTGCGTCGATTCAGGCATCGCGGGTATGGACATGGTTCCTGCCTCGGTTGGGGACGACTCGTGGGCTCATGCGTGGCGGAGGGTGACGTCGCATCACCGGGCGCACCCGCGATCCGTGGTGCACGTGCTGACAGTCCGGATCAGGCGAGCCCCGCGTTCAGGGCAGAGGATGGCTTTTAGAGGCC
>NZ_JANYMP010000008.1:0-14667 GCF_025061645.1 Umezawaea endophytica
TCGGCCACACCACGCTGGAACCGCAGCCATCCGCCCGGTGACCACGCTGGAACTCGCGCTCACGGCCCCACCTTTCACGGCCTCCACCCAGGCAACTCCGGCAACAAATCCCCCACCCGCACCCCACCCGTGCCATGCAACAACCACCCAAAATCCCCCAACCCACCCACGGCCCGCAGCTCCCCAACCCGCCCAGCCCGCGCCACCCCCTCCAACCACCCCAACGGCCCGTCCCCACCCACCTCCTTCGCCAACAACACCCCCAACGCATCCCGCTGCGAAACCAGCACGTACTCCCCACCAGCAGCCACCGCACAGGCATCCAAAGCCACATGCGCCGTCACATCACAAGACCCGTCAAAAACCGGTTCCACCCCCCCCCCCCCCCCCGATACCCGACCAACGTCCCCCTCGGATACCTCCCACCCACCCGATCCCCCCTCACATGCCCGTAATCAACCGCCAGAGCCGCCCCCCGAACCCGCCCCACAGCATCCGCCCAGGCCACATCCCGAGGCGCCCCCACCTCAGCCCTCTCCCCCCTCCCCACCGGCCACCAAACCCGCAACCACGGGTCATCAGACGGCCCTTCCACCACCGGACAAGGCACCGAGTCCAACCACTCGTGCCCAACCAACAACCCGACCACCGCCGACGGCAACTCCCGCACCCACTCGACCCCAGCCACCTCCCGACCGGGCCCCACATCCACAGCGGTCACCCTCAACCGCCGCCCCAGATCACCGGAGGCCAACTCCCGCACGGCCCCGGCCAACTCCCCACCCCCAGCACCCACGTCCACGAAGTCCAAAACCTCAGGCGCCCCCAAAGCAGCATCAACCCGCCCCAACAGCACCAACAACGCCTCGGCCAACTCGGTCCCCACCAACACCGACGTCCGAAAATGCCGAGCAGGCACCTCCCCACGCGCAAAAAACCCACCCACCCCGTACAACGCCTCCCACCACCGAGCCTCCACCGACCCGCCTTCCCCACCCACCGACCCACCCACCGACTCACCCACCGACCCACCCACCAACCCACCCCTCTCACCCACCACCGCGCCCCCCAGACCCCCACACCGCAGTTCCCCGTCCACCACTGTCGGTACCGGGCCCTACAGTTTCCCCGTGACCGACGCCGACGCACTGCCGACGCCGCCTCCCGCCCGCAAGCGCATCGAGCAGCGCCGCTGGACCGTGCTGCTCCCGGTCGTGGGCCTCATCGCGCTGGCCTGCTCCGGCCTGGTGCTCTTCGCGCTGGGCACCAGCACCACCGGCCTGCTCCCGATCCTGGTCGGCGTCGTGGCCGCGCTGGTGCCGGTCGGGCCGGTGATCATGGCCTACCTGTGGGTCGACCGCTGGGAGCCGGAGCCCGCGAAGATCCTCCTGTTCGCGTTCGCCTGGGGCGCCTTCGGCGCGACCATCTGCTCGCTCGCGTTCAACTCGCGGGCGCACGAGCTCGGCGACCTGATCCAGCAGGGTTTCGGGGCCGACTTCGCGGCGGTCATCGGCGCGCCGGTGGCGGAGGAGGCCGCGAAGGGCGTGTTCCTCGTGGTGCTGTTCCTGCGCCGCCGCAGCGAGTTCGACGGTGTCGTGGACGGCATCGTGTACGCGGGTGTCATCGCCGCGGGCTTCGCGTTCACCGAGAACATCTGGTACTTCGCCAGGGTCTTCAACGAGGGCGGTTTCGGCACCGCGAGCAGCGGGATCGTCGGCCTGTTCATCCTGCGCGGGGTGCTCGCGCCGTTCGCGCACCCGCTCTTCACGTCGATGACCGGCATCGGGATCGGCATGGCCGCCCTCAGCGGCAACAAGGCCGTGCGGGTCATCGCGCCGATCGTCGGCTACCTGCTCGCGGCGGGTCTGCACTCGCTGTGGAACTTCTCGACGACCGTCGGCGACGGCACGACGTTCATCAACCTGTACTTCCTGATCATGGTGCCGATCTTCGCGGGCATGGTTGTCCTGGTCGTCTGGCAGCGCCGCCGCGAGCAGCGCATCGTGGCCGCCCAGCTCCCCGAGATGGCGGCGAACCGGTGGATCGCGGCCAGCGAGGTCGCGCTGCTGGCGAGCCTGCCGGGCCGCCGGAACTGGCGGCGCGCGGTCCGGCGCAAGGTGGGCGACGAGGCGGCCCGCGCGGTCAGCGGCTACCAGCACGCGGTCACCGAGCTGGCGTTCCTGCGGCACCGCATGGCGCAGGGCACGGCGGGCCACGACGCGGACGACCGCCACCGGGTGCTGCTCTCGACGCTGCTCGCCGCCCGCCAGGCGGCCGTCGCGGCGCCGGGCGCGATGAAGGCGGTCAGTCGTCAGGAGGGGTGAACGTGGTCACCCGGACCGGACATTTCGATTCGTCCCCGATTACGCTCGCGGCCGTCGTCCGGTACCCGCGGAAAGGTCGGGACTGGAACGTCAGGAGGAGCCAGTCGCAATGAGCGCGACCACCCGAGCGGACACGTCGCCGTGAACCGCCCGGCCAGACTCGCCGTCGGGGTGATCTCCGCGGGCCGTGTCGGTTCGGTGCTGGGCGCGGCGCTCGCGCGTGCGGGCCACCACGTGATCGGCGTCAGCGCCGTCTCGCAGGCCTCGTTGCGCCGGGCGGAGGACCTGCTGCCCGACGTCCCGGTGCTCGACCCGCCCGACGTCGCCCAGTCCGCCGACCTGCTGCTGCTCGCCGTCCCGGACGACGAGCTCTCCGGGCTCGTGCGCGGGCTCGCGGCGACGGGGTCGCTGCGCGCGGGCCAGATCGTCGTGCACACGAGCGGGGCCCACGGGGTCGGCGTGCTCGCGCCCGCCGCCGAGGTCGGGGCCCTGTGCCTGGCGCTGCACCCGGTGATGACGTTCACCGGCCGCGCCGAGGACCTGCTGCGGATGACGGCCGCGAGCGTCGGTGTGACGGCGGCGGACGACGACGAGATCGCCTGGAGCGTCGGCGAGGCGCTGGTCGTGGAGATGGAGGCGGACCCGGTCCGCATCCCCGAGCACGTCCGCCCGCTCTACCACGCCGCTCTCGCGCACGGCGCGAACCACCTGGTCACGCTGGTCGCCGAGTGCACGGACCTGCTGCGCTCCGCCGGGGTGTCCGGCGGCGAGAGGCTGCTCGGCCCGCTGCTGTCCGCCGCACTGGACAACGCTCTGCGCCACGGTGACCGCGCCCTCACCGGCCCGGTGTCGCGCGGCGACGTCGGCACGGTCCGCAAGCACCTCGCCGTCCTCGCGCACGAGGCACCGGAGGTCCTCCCCTCGTACCGCGTCCTCGCGCGCCGCACCGCCGACCGCGCGGAGGCAGCGGGCCTGCTCCGGCCCGAAGCCGCCACCGAAGTTCGAACCACCCTTGAGGACGACGAATGACGAAGCCGCTGACCAAGGCCGACTACAGCCCCACGGGGGTGACCGTCCACCACGACCCGGCGCGGCTCGCGCGGGTGACGCGGACCCTGCGGGCGGCTGGTCGCAACATCGCGCTGGTGCCGACGATGGGCGCGCTGCACGAGGGTCACCGGAAGCTGATCCGCGAGGCGCAGGTCATGCAGAACACCGTCGTCGTGGTGTCCGTCTTCGTGAACCCGTTGCAGTTCGGGCCGAACGAGGACCTCGACCGCTACCCGCGCTCCCTGGAGTCCGATGTGGACATCTGCGGCGAGGAGCGCGTCGGGCTGGTCTTCGCGCCGAGCGTCGAGGACATGTACCCGCTGGGCAACAACGTGACGGTGTCGCCCGGCCCGCTCGGCGACGAGTTGGAGGGCGCGACCCGCCCCGGCCACTTCGACGGCGTGCTGACCGTCGTGTCGAAGCTGTTCAACATCGTCGGCCCCACCTACGCGGTGTTCGGCGAGAAGGACTACCAGCAGCTCACGCTGGTCCACCGGATGGCGCGCGAGCTGAACTTCCCGCTCGACGTCGTCGGCGTGCCGACCGTGCGCGAGCACGACGGCCTCGCGCTGTCGTCGCGCAACCGGTTCCTCGACGCCGAGCAGCGGCAGGCGGCCGTCGCGCTGTCCGCGGCGCTGGTCGCGGGCGCGCACGTCAGCGCCCAGGGCGCGGAAGCCGTGCTGAGCACCGCGCGGGCGACGCTGGCGGCCGTCCCCGAGGTCGAGCTGGACTACCTGGAGCTGCGCGCGCCCGACCTCGGTCCGGCTCCGGAGAAGGGCGACGCCCGGCTGCTCGTGGCCGCGCGGGTCGGCAAGACACGTCTGATCGACAACGCCGCCGTGCTGCTCGGCGACGGCGACGACTGAGGGGGAAGGCCGTCATGTTCCGCACCATGCTCAAGTCCAAGATCCACCGGGCCACCGTGACCCAGGCCGACCTGCACTACGTCGGCTCGGTCACCGTCGACCTCGACCTGATGGAGGCCGCCGACCTGCTGGCGGGCGAGCAGGTCGCGATCGTCGACGTCACCAACGGCGCCCGGCTGGAGACCTACGTCATCGCGGGCGAGCGCGGCAGCGGCGTGATCGGCATCAACGGGGCCGCCGCGCACCTCGTGCGGCCCGGTGACCTGGTGATCCTGATCGCGTACGGCGTGATGGACGACGCGGAGGCCCGCCAGTACGAGCCGAAGGTCGTCTTCGTCGACGCGGACAACAAGGTCGTCGAACTGGGCGCCGACCTGGCGCACGCCCCCGCGGGGTCCGGTCTGAGCAGCGGCGCGATCACGGCCACCGCGGCCGAGACCGAGGACGCCGCCGCGCTCGACGCCCTGATCCAAGCCGAGAACTGAGGGAACTCCCGTGCTGCTCGCGATCGACGTCGGCAACACCAACATCGTGCTCGGCCTGTACGACGGGCTGGGCGACGAGGCCAGGCTCGTCCGCGACTGGCGGATGCGCACCGACGCCAGGATGACGGCCGACGAGCTGGCGCTCACCATGCGCGGCCTGCTCGGCGAGTACGCCGACCGGATCACCGGCATCTCCGCGCTGTCCACCGTGCCCGCGGTGCTGCGCGAACTGCGGGTGATGCTCGGCCGGTACTACTCGACCGTGCCGAAGGTCGTGGTGGAGCCCGGAATCCGCACCGGTGTGCCGCTGCTGGTGGACAACCCGAAGGAGGTGGGCTCGGACCGGGTGATCAACACCCTGGCCGCGCACCACCTGCACAGCACCGCCTGCGTGGTGGTCGACTTCGGCACGTCCACGAACCTGGACGTGATCTCCGCGAAGGGCGAGTTCCTCGGCGGCGCGCTGGCGCCCGGCATCGAGATCTCGCTGGACGCGCTGGCCGCCCGCGCCGCGCAGCTCAGCAAGGTCGAACTGGTCCGCCCGCGCGCGGTCATCGGCAAGAACACCGTGGAGTGCTTGCAGTCCGGCATCGTCTACGGGTTCGTCGGCCAGGTCGACGGTCTGGTCACGCGGATCATCGAGGAACTCGGCGCGACGGAGGCGGGTGAGGTCACGGTGATCGCCACCGGCGGTCTGGCGCCGCTCGTGGTGTCGGAGTCCGCGACCATCAAGCACCACGTGCCGGACCTGACGCTGCTCGGCCTGCGGCTGGTCTTCGAGCGCAACATGCGCTGACCCCACGGGGTCGCTCCCGGCCGGGAGCGACCCCGTGGCGGCTCAGACCCGGACCTTGCGGCGCACCAGCGTGCGCATGGGCAGGTCGAACTCGCCCGTCGCGGTCTCCGAGCGGGACTTCAGGAACGCCAGCATCTTCGCGACCAGCCGCTCGCGCTCCTCGTCGGACGAGACGAGCACGTGCGAGTGGGTGCTGACGGTCGCCACCAGCGACTCCGCCGTGCGCCGCAACGAGTGCGGGAACGCCTCCTCGGAGTCGTCGGTGAACAGCGGGTGCGGGTCGAGGTGGTGCGTGCCCCTGAAGTCCTTCGCGCTGACCCTGGAGCCGTTCACCTCGCCGAACTCCGCGACCCACTCCACGCCGAGGTCGTCGAAGTTCCACAGCCCGGCGACCACGCCGCCGGGCCGCAGCACCCGCGCGATCTCGGCCAGTGCCAGTCGCGGGTCGAACCAGTGGAACGCCTGGCCCGCCACGACGGCGTCCATCGTGCCGTCGGGCAGCGGGATGCGCTCCGCGGTGCCGGGCAGGGCCCGGACGCCGTGGTGCAGCCGCACGAGTTCGGACAGCATCGCCTCGTCCGGTTCCACCGCGGTGACCTCGTGGCCCTCGGCGCACAGCACACCGGTCAGCTTCCCGGTGCCCGCGGCCAGGTCCAGCACGCGCAGCGGCCCACCGGTGGACACCGGTTCCAGGGCCCAGCGCACCGCGGCCACCGGGTAGTCCGGGCGGTGTGCGGCGTAGTCGGATGCCCGCGCCCCGAAGGAACTCGCGCGGCGGGCGTGGTGGACGTCGTGGTGAGGTCGATCTTCGGCGCTCGTCACCCGCTCAACCTACCGAGGGCCGTCGAGAGGCCCGTTCGAATTCGCCGGTGTCTCAATGGGGGAGCCCGTTCCGGCCGTGCGCCGGGAGGGCGGAGGTGGTGTTCCCGGAGGAAATCCGGTGGCGATTGCCCGCTGTGACCGGGTATCGGTATCCGGGCGGGGTACCGGGAACGCGGGGGATCGGCGAGCCGCAGACCGAGCAGTTCACGACCGGGTCGTTCTCCCGAAACGGTGTCGTGGTCGTCCGAACCGCAAGCGCTTTCCGTTTCGAGTACCGGGTTCGGGTGTTCGATCACGTTTTCGCGCCTTCCCGGACCGCCCGACTCGTGGCGGTCGTCACTCCGGTTACCGATCGGTGAGGTCCCGCCTCACCGGAAACCCGAATTCGTCCGCGGCGCGCCGGGTGCGGGACCACGCGTTATCGGTTGGCGGCGGCCGGGTGTTCGTCACAGGAGCCCCTTCGGCAACCCCGGATTCGGCCGAACTCGGGTCGTGGAGTTGAGGTCTTGCAACGCGGGAGTCGTTGCGCGCGTGTGTGTGTGGTGAGGGGGAGGACTAGGTGTCCGGATTGCGCACAAACCGGGCAGCCCGGTCTTCGGTGGTTGTGCCCGCGGTGGTATGGACAAGTCCGTCGAGGGGAGTGGACCACTCTCGTGATGCCGGTGTTCGTTGTCCGAACCCGACGACGTAGATCACTTCAGGTAGTTCGGCAGACTTCTTGCACAACTGTTCTGCCATAGGCCTACCTGGTGCGCCGCCTCAAGAACTGTCCCGAACAGCGGGTTCGCGGCGCTCCCGGTGAGCGGACGCGCAGGCCAGGGCGGGGGGTGGTGGCCGTGCCCCTCGGCAGGCCTTTCCGCGATCACGACGGTGCGGAATGCCACCGAGCGTGGGTGTTGGGAATGGTATCGGCCGACTACTCTTCGACGCCTCGGGCATGTGGAAGCCGTTTCACGTCTCGTGAGAGCTGAATGAAGTAACGTCTCGGACGTCGGCAGGTGCATATCTGCGGTTATGCGCTAACCTGCACAACGACATTGTTTTCGGTCGCGGTCGGGGTAGCAGTACCGCGCATTCGAGTCCAGGAGGATACGCATGGCGCAGAAGGTCACCGTGACCCTGGTCGATGACCTGGACGGTTCCAGGGCAGAGGAGACCGTCGGCTTCGGCCTGGACGGCGTCGCCTATGAGATCGACCTTTCTTCGGACAATGCAGGCAAGCTCCGGGACGCGCTCGCCGACTTCGTCACCAGTGCTCGTCGCGCCGGTGGTCGCAAGAGGGGGCCCGGTCGTCCGGCCGGGGTTAAGGCGGCTGCTCGTCCGGCGTCGGCGGATAGGGAGCAGAACCAGGCCATTCGCGAGTGGGCCCGGAAGCAGGGCATGAAGGTGTCCGATCGCGGCCGTATCCCGGCCGAGGTCCTGGACGCTTACCACCAGCAGGGCTGACCGGCGGTTTAAGGGGTGTGAGCCACCCCAATTACGTAGATCAACGAAGAGGCGTCGGATTCGGTTCCGGCGCCTCTTCGACGCTTATAACGTGATTGGTCGGCTTCGGTGGGTAGTCGACGTCTTTGATCAACATTGCGAAAAACGTCGCGAAATGACCGCCGAACGGTCGAATGGGTGGCCTGCGCGACATCCGGGGCGCGGGTCTGGGGCACCCGTAGAACTTCGGTTAGGCTTCCCTCACTAGCGGGTGAATCGCGGTGAGGAGCGGTACTTGGCACCAAGGCAGCGCCGTCGGCGGCTCGTCGGGCTGGCACTGCTCGTGCTCGGACTGGCCGTCGCCACCATCGCGAGCATCGCGATCGGCTCCAAGGAAATCGCCTTCGACGGCGTGTGGCACGCGTTGACCTCGCCCACCGGGCTGGAGGACGACGTGGTGATCCGGGAACTCCGCGTCCCGCGCACCCTGCTCGGGATCGCGGTGGGGATCGCGCTCGGCGTCGGCGGGGCCCTCATGCAGGGCCACACCCGCAACCCGCTCGCCGACCCCGGCATCCTCGGCGTGACCCACGGGGCCGCGTTCGCCGTCGTGCTGGCGATCTTCACGCTCGGGATCACGAGCCTGAACGCGTACGTGTGGTTCGCGTTCCTCGGGGCCTTCGTGGCCAGCGGGGTCGTGTTCCTGCTCGGGTCGTCCGGGCGGGCCGGGCCCACCCCCGTCACGCTCGCGCTGGCGGGCGCCGCCGTGAGCGCGCTGATGCACGGGCTGGTGTCGGCGCTCGTGCTGGTCGACCGGCAGAGCCTGGACGCGTTCCGGTTCTGGCAGGTCGGCGCGGTCGCCGGGCGCGGACTGGACGTGCTGTTCCAGGTGCTGCCGTTCCTGGGCCTCGGGCTGCTCCTCGCGCTGGCCAACGCGCCCGGCGTGAACGCGCTGGCGCTGGGCGAGGACGTCGCCCGGTCGCTCGGCCAGCGGATCGTCCAGACCCGGATCATCGGCATCACCGCGATCACGCTGCTGATCGGCGGCGCGGTCGCCGCGTGCGGGCCGATCGGGTTCCTCGGGCTGGTGGTGCCGCACGCCGCGCGGGCGATCACCGGGCCGGACTACCGGTGGCTGATCCCGTACTCCGGGCTGCTGGGCGCCGCGCTGCTGCTGGTGGCGGACGTGCTCGGGCGGATCGTCGCCCGGCCCGCCGAGCTGGAGGTCGGGATCATGATGGCCGTCTTCGGGGCGCCGTTCTTCATCGTGCTGGTCCGGCGCAAGAAGTTGGTGAAGCTGTGAGCGTCGTGGGGGCCCGTCGGGGCGTGCGGATCGGGCCGTTCTCCTGGCCGGTCCGGTGGCGGCCGCTGCTGCTGGTCGTGGTCGGGTCCGCCCTGCTGGTGCTGGTGATGGCGGTGAACATCGGGCTGGGCGACTTCCCGATCACGCTGGGGCAGGTGTTCGACGTCCTGCTCGGCGGCGGGGAGACCCGCCACCAGTTCATCGTGCTGGACCTGCGGTTGCCGCGGTCGCTCACGGCGGTGTTCGTGGGTGCCGCGCTCGCGCTGGCCGGGGCGATCTTCCAGTCCATCGCGCGCAACCCGCTGGCCAGCCCGGACATCCTCGGCGTGACCTGGGGGGCGAGCGTCGGGGCCGTGTCCGTCATCACCTTCACGGGGGCGTTGACCGGATCCGTCGCCGAGGTCGGGATCCCGCTCGCCGCGCTGGGGGGCGGGTTCTTCTTCGGGCTCCTCGTCTACGTGCTGGCGTGGCGGAAGGGGATCGAGGGGTTCCGGATGGTGCTGGTCGGGGTGGGGATCGCGGCCATCGCCGGGAACCTGACCACATACCTGCTGACCGTCGGGGACGTCACGGACGCCGGACGCGCGATGGTGTGGATCACCGGCTCGCTCAACGGGCGCGGGTGGGAGCACGTGGTGCCCGTGGGGATCGCGCTGGCGGTGCTGATGCCCGCCGCGTTCGTGTGCGCCCACCTGCTGGGGGCCTTGCAGTTCGGGGACGACACCGTCCGCGGGCTGGGGGTCCGGTTGAACGGCGCCCGGAGCGTGCTGCTGCTGATCGGGATCGCGCTGGCGTCCGTCGCGACGGCCGCCTCCGGGCCGATCGCGTTCGTGGCGCTGGCTGCGCCCCAGGTCGCCGTCCGGTTGGCCGCGACGGCCACGCCCCCGCTGCTGGGTTCGGCCGTGGTCGGCGGGCTGCTGGTCGTCGGGTCGGACCTGATCGCCCGGACGGCCTTCGGCGGGTTCGAGATGCCCGTCGGGGTCGTGACGGCCGTGCTCGGCGCGCCCTACCTCATGTACTTGCTCATCCGCGGTCGCCGGGAGGCACGGGTATGACTGTTCGGCTCCAGGCTGCTGATCTCCGCGTCGGGTACGGGGACCGGATGATCGTCGACGGGTTGGACCTCGACATCGTCGGCGGGACCGTGACCTGCGTGATCGGGCCCAACGGGTGCGGGAAGTCGACCCTGCTCCGCGCACTCGGGCGGTTGCTGCCCGCTCGGGGCGGCGCGGTGCTGCTGGACGGGAAGCGGATCGACCAGGTGCCCACCCGCGAGGTGGCCAAGGTGCTGGGGATGCTGCCCCAGGCGCCCCAGGCCCCCGAGGGGCTGACCGTGGCCGACCTCGTCGCGCGGGGGCGGCAGCCGCACCAGGCCTGGTACCGGCAGTGGTCCTCGGACGACGAGGCCGCGGTCGCCGAGGCGCTGGAGCTGACGAACATGGACTCGCTGGCCGACCGGACCGTGGACGAGCTGTCCGGCGGCCAGCGGCAGCGGGCGTGGATCTCGATGGCCCTCGCCCAGGGCACCGACCTGCTGCTGCTGGACGAGCCGACCACCTACCTGGACCTGGCCCACCAGATCGACGTGCTGGACCTGGTGCAGCGGTTGCACGCCGAGATGGGGCGGACGGTGGTGATGGTGCTGCACGACCTGAACCTGGCCGCCCGGTACGCGGAGCACCTCGTGGCGATGAAGGGCGGCCGGATCGTGGTCCAGGGGCCGCCGTCGGTGGTGCTGACCGAGGAGATGCTGCTGGAGGTCTTCGGGTTGGACGCCCGCGTGGTCGAGGACCCCGTGTCGGGGACGCCGCTCGTGGTGCCGATCGGGCACCGGCACCGGGTGTGAGGCCCGTGCGGGGCCCCGCGCCTGCGGGGCCCTAGCGGCAGACGCGGGGGCAGGTGTCGCAGGCGTCCGCGCCGGGGAGGACGTAGGTGAAGCAGCAGCTCTCGCGCTTCCTCGTCCACTCGCCGTCGACGAACCGCATGGTGGAGGCGCTGGTCAGGGGTTCGACGCGGTGCGGGAGGAGCATGGCCGCGTCGGCGACGCCCGTCGCCTCGTCGCCGCAGGTGCGGCCCGCCAGCCAGGCGCCCTTGTCCAGCGCGTCCGTGGCCGCCGCCCAGAGCATCCGGCGACCCAGCCGCACCGTGGGCGCGTAGGCGCTGACGAAGGCCGCGGCGTGGGCGATGTACCTGGTCCGGAGCACCGCCGCCAGCGCCTGCTCGTCCGCCACGACCGTGGCCGCCGGGTGGTTGCCCGCCGGGTCGTCCGGCAGGCAGAGGAAGTCGTCCGACAGGAGGGCGATGCCCGCCACGTGGGGGCGGTCGTCGTCGGCGATGCGGAAGGCCAGGTCCGCGGGCTTCAGGGACGGGACGCGCCGGGCGCTGTGGAAGAGGAGGCCCGCGAGGCCGCCCGCCACGCCGAGGTACCAGCCCATGACGTAACCGGCGGTGGCGCGGTCCGAGGACTCGCCGTACTCGTCGACCAGCCACGCGGCCAGCGCCTTGCGCCACCGGCTGAAGAGCTGCGGGTCCTCCAGCATCTCGGAGCAGAGGTACCAGTCGCCCCGGTCGGCCGGGAGGCCGAAGCGGACCTCGACGTCATCACTCCGGGTGGCGACCCGCGTGATGGACTCGGCAACGGGCGTGGACGCGTGTCGCGTCCGCACGTTCGCCGGTATCGTCATCGGCAGGGCCCTCGCAGTTCGGAATCTTCGGCTGAGGTTTGCCTAACCTTACCTAGATCATCCTTGGTTGCGCCTTCCGAGTGACGCCAGTCACGGAAGACTCCACCAAATGGGTGTCTGTTCGCGGTAAGCGGACACGGGCCCTCTCATGGAATCTGCCTGGCACGACGTGCGTTGTAGCTGGTGTCATAGATCCCCGAGGGCGGCGAGCTGCGCACGGGAACTGAGAGCGATGGCCCCGCCGACTACAGTGGTCGGCACGGTGCCGCGCTCTCCACGGTCTGCCAGTGGTGAGCCCGAGGACCGCCGGCGCAGCAGTCAGGGAGTGCGAATGTTCGAAAGGTTCACCGACCGCGCGAGGCGGGTGGTTGTCCTGGCCCAAGAAGAGGCCCGGATGCTCAACCACAACTACATCGGCACCGAGCACATCCTCCTGGGGTTGATCCACGAGGGTGAAGGTGTCGCCGCCAAGGCGCTGGAGTCGTTGGGGATCGCCCTCGAAGGTGTCCGCCAGCAGGTCGAGGAAATCATCGGCCAGGGCCAGCAGGCCCCGAGCGGTCACATCCCCTTCACCCCACGAGCGAAAAAAGTCCTGGAGCTGTCGCTGCGCGAAGCGCTTCAGCTCGGCCACAACTACATCGGCACCGAGCACATCCTGCTCGGCCTGATCCGCGAGGGCGAAGGCGTCGCGGCGCAGGTCCTGGTGAAGCTCGGCGCCGACCTCAACCGGGTCCGCCAGCAGGTGCTCCAGCTCCTGTCCGGCTACTCCGGCGGCAAGGAGCCGACCGAGTCCAGCGGTCGCGGTGAGGGCACTCCCTCGTCGTCCCTGGTGCTCGACCAGTTCGGGCGCAACCTCACCGCCAGCGCGCGCGAGGGCAAGCTCGACCCGGTCATCGGCCGCTCCAAGGAGATCGAGCGGGTCATGCAGGTGCTGTCCCGCCGCACCAAGAACAACCCGGTGCTCATCGGCGAGCCCGGCGTCGGCAAGACCGCCGTCGTCGAGGGCCTGGCGCAGATGGTCGTCAAGGGCGAGGTGCCCGAGACGCTCAAGGACAAGCAGCTCTACACGCTTGACCTCGGCTCGCTGGTCGCCGGTTCCCGCTACCGCGGTGACTTCGAGGAGCGCCTGAAGAAGGTGCTCAAGGAGATCCGCACCCGCGGCGACATCATCCTGTTCATCGACGAGATCCACACCCTCGTGGGTGCGGGTGCCGCCGAGGGCGCGATCGACGCCGCCAGCATCCTCAAGCCGATGCTGGCCCGCGGTGAGCTCCAGACCATCGGCGCGACCACGCTCGACGAGTACCGCAAGTACGTCGAGAAGGACCCCGCCCTGGAGCGCAGGTTCCAGCCGATCCAGGTCGGCGAGCCGTCGCTGGAGCACACGATCGAGATCCTCAAGGGTCTCCGCGACCGGTACGAGGCGCACCACCGCGTCTCGATCACCGACTCCGCGCTGGTCGCGGCCGCCACGCTGGCCGACCGGTACATCAACGACCGGTTCCTGCCGGACAAGGCGATCGACCTCATCGACGAGGCGGGCGCGCGGATGCGCATCCGCCGGATGACCGCTCCGCCGGACCTGCGCGAGTTCGACGAGAAGATCGCCGACGTCCGCAGGGACAAGGAGTCGGCCATCGACGCGCAGGACTTCGAGCGCGCCGCGAAGCTGCGGGACGCCGAGAAGACCCTGCTCGGGCAGAAGGCCGAGCGCGAGAAGCAGTGGAAGGACGGTGACCTCGACGTCGTCGCCGAGGTCGATGACGAGCAGATCGCCGAAGTGCTGGCGAACTGGACCGGCATCCCCGTCTTCAAGCTCACCGAGGAGGAGACGACCCGTCTGCTCCGCATGGAGGACGAGCTCCACAAGCGGATCATCGGCCAGGTCGACGCCGTCAAGGCCGTCTCCAAGGCGATCCGCCGCACGCGTGCGGGTCTGAAGGACCCGAAGCGCCCGTCCGGCTCGTTCATCTTCGCCGGCCCGTCCGGCGTCGGCAAGACCGAGCTGTCCAAGGCGCTCGCGCAGTTCCTATTCGGCGAAGAGGACGCGCTCATCCAGATCGACATGGGTGAGTTCCACGACCGGTACACCGCGTCGCGGCTCTTCGGTGCCCCTCCCGGCTACGTCGGCTACGAAGAGGGCGGCCAGCTCACCGAGAAGGTGCGCCGCAAGCCGTTCTCCGTCGTGCTGTTCGACGAGATCGAGAAGGCGCACCAGGAGATCTACAACACGCTGCTCCAGGTGCTGGAGGACGGGCGTCTGACCGACGGTCAGGGCCGGACGGTGGACTTCAAGAACACTGTCATCATCTTCACGTCCAACCTGGGCACGTCGGACATCTCCAAGGCCGTCGGTCTCGGCTTCACCACCGGCCAGGACGGCGCGTCGAACTACGAGCGCATGAAGAACAAGGTCAACGACGAGCTGAAGAAGCACTTCAGGCCGGAGTTCCTCAACCGCATCGACGACATCATCGTCTTCCACCAGCTCACGCAGGACCAGATCATCGAGATGGTGGACTTGATGATCAACCGCGTCGAGGCGCAGTTGAAGAACAAGGACATGGCGATCGAGCTCACGGACAGGGCCAAGAAGCTCCTGGCCACCCGTGGCTTCGACCCCGTGCTCGGCGCTCGCCCGCTGCGTCGCACGATCCAGCGCGAGATCGAGGACGCCCTGTCGGAGAAGATCCTGTTCGGCGAGCTCACGGCCGGCCAGATCGTCCTCACCGACGTCGAGGGCTGGGACGGCGAAGGCACCCCGGACGACAAGGCGCACTTCGTCTTCCGCGGCGAGCCCAAGCCCAACCGGGTCCCCGACTCCCCGCCGGTCGAGCTGTCCGCGTCAGCGGGCGGCGAGTCCGCCGGTGACGAGGCGGTCGGCGAGTAGGCACCACCTCGAAGCGCCCCCA
>NZ_JANYMP010000008.1:14679-206572 GCF_025061645.1 Umezawaea endophytica
AGCCACGGCTGGGGGCGCTTCGTGCGTTCAGGCCTCGGCGACCGTGCCGTCGGGGGTGAGCCCGAACCGCACGAGCCGCTCGCCGTCGGGCAGGCCGCCGCGGTGCGCGAGCCGCACCAGCCACTCCCCGCTGTACCGGTCACCCGCGGCGGTCCGCTCGCGCAGTTCGGCGAACCGCCGCCTCCCGGCGAGGACGTCGGCCAGTTCGATCGCCACCAGGTCGTCCTGCGCCGCGAACCGCCTCAGGACGTCCACCGCCTCGTCGGGCGGGAGCAGGTCGGTGAGCAGGAGTTGGGCGTGCGGGTTCCCGCGCTCGGCCGCTTCGCGCAGCTTGGCGGTGTTGCCCACCTCGGCCAGCCGCTGCGGGATCCACCAGTAGGCCCACGCGGGGACCGTCCCCACGAGTGCCACCGCCTCCTCCCAGCGGGATCGCGCCACCAGGAAGTCCGCGAGCAGGTTTCGGTCGGTGTCGTGGACGGTGAGCAGCCGCAGAGCTCGCTCCTCCTGCCCGAGCGAGACCAGGCCGTCCACCAGCGCCTTGAGCTCCAGCGGGTGCTGGTCCTCGACGAACTGCACGACGGTCTCGACCTGACCCCGCTCGATCAGCAGGGTGACCAGGTCGGCGTCCAGCCGGTGCCTGGACCGGCGGAGTGCGGTGAGCCCCTCCAGCGCGTCGTCGAGCCTGCCGTGCCGGAGGTCGTCGGCGACCAGGTGGGCGACGGCCTCGACGCAGTTCGTGGCCGCGAGTCGACGCAGCCCGGTGATGTTGCCCGCGGCGGCCAACCGGTCGGCGAGCCACCGCGGCACCCAGGTGACGCTGCCCTCCCGCACGATCGCGAGGGCCTCGTCCCACCGGCCCCGGTCGGCCAGCGCGGTGGCGAGCGCGGCGCACGACTCCGGGGCGCGCCGCCCCACGTCCAGCGCCTCGTCCAGCAGATCGAGGTCCACGAGGTGCTCCACCAGCAGCGGACCGACCCGCGCGGGACGCTGTTCCCGCCGGACCAGCGCCTCCAGCAGGGCCCGGTACTCGGTGGTCCGGCCCTCCGCGCCGATCTCCTCCACGGTGTCCAGCAGGCGCTCCCACGGCCCGTGCGGTCCGCGCGACCGGCCGAGCACCAGCAGCACCGCCTCGGTCCTGCCGTGGCGCACCAGCATCGCCAGCAGCCGCGACCAGTGCGGGTCCGCCAGGTCGACGCCCTCGCGCAGCGGGTCGGCGTACCGGTAGAGCAGGCGGTCGTACGCGCTCGTCGCCAGGCGGGCCCGGTCGTCGTGCTCCTCGGCGTGGTCGACCAGCGCCTGCCAGAGCGACGCCGGAGCGGGGGTCGAGCGGCGGGCGGCCCGGCCCTGCTGGTCGACGTAGTCGTGCAGGTCGTAGCCCTCGGCCGGGCCAGGGCCGGGACTCACCCGCTTGGGGATCAGCGCGGTGATGCCGTGCGAGTCACCCCTCGCGGCCCGGTCCAGCCCGCGCCCGAACCAGTCCTCCGGCACGTCTACCTGGTCCTCGGCGGCCAGGTACCCCTCGGCGGCGTCGGCGAGCAGGGCCCCGGTGAGCAGGCCCTGGTAGCCGAGCCTGCGCGCGTCCAGCGCGGCCGACAGGATCGCCGTCGCGTAGCGGTCGTCGGCGCTGTCGGGGTGCCGGTACCGCTCGACGAGCGCGGGTCCGCCCGCGATGGTCTGGATGACCCGGCGGCTGGGACCCGAGGTCGTCACCGCGGTGACCAGGCGCGGGTCGGCCCGCTCGTCGGCCATGAGCGTCGCCACGTCGCGGCCGTCGAAGCGGTCGGCTACCCGGATCCGCACGACCCGGTGCACCAGCAGGCTCCTGGCGTGCTCGTGGCCCGCGGTGAACTCGGACCAGAACTGCGGCCACAGCGTTCCGAGCACCACCACCGGACCCGGCCGCTCCAGCAGGGCGCGCAGGGTGCTGACCGCCTGGACACCGCTCAGGTGGTGCTGGGTCTCGTTCAGCCACAGCACCGTGCCCGCGCGCAGCCGCCCGGCGGTGCTGACCAGGTCGTCGGCCGTGCGCGGGTAGACCAGGGGCCAGTCGCGCAGCACCTCGTGCCGCCGCACGGCCTCGTAGAGCGCACGGGTCTTGCCGGTGGACGACTCGCCGGTCAGCACGACCATGGTGGTGCGGTCGAGGGTCGCCAGGTGTGCGTCCAGCTCGTCGTCGTGGCCGCGCCGCAGGTAGGCGGGCAGCGCGGGGAGCCCGGTGGTGGCGACCGTGATCGCCCGGTGGACGTCCAGGTCGAACGGGTCCCACAGCCCGATGGGCCGGGCGGTGCCGGGACGACCGGGACCCGCGGTGCCGTGGAAGTGCACGCCGCCGGTGACGGTCCCCGCCTGCACGACGTTCGAGGCCTCGCCGGACAGGTCGTTGTGCACGCGGGGCTGCTCGCTGCTTCCGTCCGGAGGCACGGGATCACCCTACGCCGCCGGGGCCTCACGGAGAGGGACGTCGACGAGGAAGTAATATGCATGCGCACGCAGATAGTTTACCGGTGTGGACCGCACGAGGGAGACAGCGATGGGTAGCAGGTTCGACGGCAAGGTTGTCATCGTGACCGGCGGCGGATCGGGGATCGGGGCCGCCGCCGCACGGCGGTTCGCGGCCGAAGGCGCCCGCGTGGTGGTGGCGGGCCGGACCAGCGCGACGCTCGACGCCGTCGCGGGCAGCCCCGGCGACATCGGCACCAGGGTCGTCGACGTGTCGGACGAGGCGGCCGTGACGGAGCTGGTGGAGGACGTGGCGAGCACCTACGGGCGGCTGGACGTGCTGGTCAACAACGCGGGCGCGGCGGCGCTCTCCACCGTCGAGGAGACGACGACGGAGCTGTGGCGGCACATCACGGGCACCAACCTGGACTCGGTGTTCTTCGCCTCGCGGGCCGCGGTGAAGCACCTCCGGGTGACGCGCGGGAACATCGTCAACGTCTCGTCGGTGGCGGGCATCGGCGGCGACTACTCCGCCGTCGCCTACAACGCCGCCAAGGGCGCGGTGTCGAACATGACCCGCGCGATGGCGCTCGACCACGGGCGGGACGGGATCCGGGTGAACGCGGTGTGCCCGAGCCTGACCGTGACCGCGATGACGGAGGCGTTCCGGGCCACCGAGGGCGTGTCCGAGGCGTTCGCCAGGGCGATCCCGATGGGGCGCGCGGCGGAAGCCGAGGAGGTCGGGGACGTGGTCGTGTTCCTGGCCAGCGACGACGCGCGGTTCGTGACGGGCGTCAACCTGCCGGTCGACGGCGGGCTGACGGCGTCGGACGGGCAGCCGGAGCTGTTCTAGTCGCCGACGATCTTCCGCAGCGTCCGCGTGAGCACCTCGTAGTCGGCTTCGTCGACGTGGTCGAGCACGGTGCGGCGGACGTTGTCGACCTGGTGCGGCCAGGCCGCCTCGATCCTGGTCAGGCCCGCGTCGGTGATCGTGAGCCGGTAGCCGCGGGCGTCGTCGGGGTCCTGGTGGCGGGCGACCTCGCCGCGCCGCACGAGGCCGTCGGCCAGCCTGCTGACCCGGCTGGCCGACAGGCCGACGCGGGCCGCCAGCTCGTTGATCCGCAGGCCGTCCGGGCGGGCGTCGCCGAGGCTCGACAGAGCCGTGTACTCGGGTGCGGTGATGTTGGCCTTGGTCTGGAGCTCGACGTCGATCACCCGCGGCAGGACGTTCAGGATCCGGGCGAACGCGCGCCACAGCTCTTCTTCGGGCGGGGTGAGGGCGCGCGGGGTGTCCACGGCCCGCATTTTAGCTGCCTGTGCAGGCACACATGTCGGTTGACCTGCGCGTCCACCCAACCCGGACCGGTGGGCGGAGCGGCTCGGGCAGACTGGTCCCGTGGTCGACACCGAAGTGCGCAGGCGGCGGCGGGTGGGCGGCGGTGCGCTGTCGACGTTCATCGTGCTGCTGACCGTCGTCTTCCTCGGCGCGGCGGGGCTGCGGCTGCTCGGGATCGACGGCACCCGGTACATGGTCGCGGCGACCGCGCTGACGCCGTACACGACCGCGGCCGGTGTGCTGCTGGGCTGCCTCGCGCTGCTGCTGCGGCGCTGGGCGGCGGGCACGGTGGTGCTGCTGGTGGCCGTCGTGCTGGTCGCGGCCGTGGCGCCCAGGGCGTTCCCCGACTCGCGGCCGAACGGGGTGGGCACCGAGGTCCGGCTGATGTCGGTGAACATGCTCTTCGGGCAGGCCGACGCCGTCGACATCGTGACCGCCGTGCGGGAGAACGACGTCGACGTGCTGAGCCTCCAGGAGCTCTCGCCGGAAGCGGTCGTGGCCCTGGACCGGGCCGGGCTCCGGGGTCTGCTGCCGCACCGGGTGTTCCAGGACGAGGCGGACGGGCTGGGGTCCGGGATCGCCTCGCGCCACCCGCTGACCGCCAAGACCCTGACGCCGCCGTCCACGATGCGGCAGCCGGGCGCGGTCGTCGACCTGCCGGGCAGGCAGGACATCGAGGTCGTCGCCGTGCACACGAGCCCGCCGGTCGAGCTCGCCGGACCGGACGCGTGGCAGCGCGAGATGGCCGGGCTGCCGAAGCGGGACCTCAACGGGCCGCCGCGCGTGCTGGCGGGCGACTTCAACGCCACCCTGGACCACGTCACCCTCCGCAGGCTGCTCTCCAACGGCTACGTGGACGCGGCCGACGAGGTAGGCGCCGGGCTGGAGCCGACGTGGCCCGCGGGCCGGTTGTGGCCGCCGCCGGTGACCATCGACCACGTGCTGGTCGACAGCCGCTGCCCGGTCGACACCTACGCCGTGCTGGCCATCGCGGGCACCGACCACCGCGCGGTGGTCACGAAGTTCGTCGTGCCAGCTCTGTGAGCGCCTCGGCGGCCCCCATCGGCAGCGACACCCCGCGCCCGTGCCGCACCTCGGGCTCGCGCGGGTTGATCCGGATCAGCGCCCCGGTGGCCGCGCTGGCCAGCTCGGCCTGACGCCGCACGGTCGGGACGGCGCTGCCCGCGCCGATCTCCACGACCACCAGCGACTTCCCGCGCAGACCGCGCCGCCACGCCGTCAGCTCGTCCAACGCCCGCTGGCTCCGCGTGCCGACCCAGGAGTAGTCGTCGAACATCAGGATGTTCGGCCGCGCCAGCCCACCGCAGTTGCGGCAGCTCGGCAACGGGTCCAGCGCGCGCATGGTCTCGGAGTCGACCACCACGGACACGCCGTCGGCGGGCCAGACGTCGTCCGTGCACGGCTCCACGCACTGGAGGTGGTGGATCGACCCGTGCACCTCGGCGACGTCGATGAACCCGGCCCGCTGGAACTGCCCGTCCACGTTGGACGTGAACACCCGCTGCTCGGCGCCCCACCCGCGCAGCAGGTCGAACCCGACGTGCGGGACGGTGTCGCGGTACAGGTGCATCCGGTGCCCGTAGAAGCCCCAGGCCAGGCCGGGGTCGTCGGCGAAGTGCACCGGGTCGGCCAGTTCCACGAAGCTCAGGCCGAGCCGCTCGTACGGCGGGTACGCCTGCCAGAACCCGCGGTCACCGCGGAAGTCCGGCAGACCGGAGTCGACGCCCATGCCCGCGCCGGCGCAGACGAGGACCGCGTCGGCACGGGCGAGCAGCTCGGCTGCCTGGTCAAGCATCCTTTTTGGGCGTGGAGCCGAGCACGACCTCGAACTCGAGCAGGTCGGCACCGCTGGCCACCGGCTTCGCCCGCTCGCCCGCGTGGGCCTCGCGCGCGCCGCCGTTCTTCCAGTTCTCGAAGTCCTCGTCCGTCTCCCACTTGGTGTAGACGAAGTACCGGTCGTCACCCGCGACGGGCCGGAGGAGTTCGAAGCCGAGGAAACCGGGGGAGGAGTCCACCGTGCCCAGCCGGGCGGCGAACCGCTTCTCCAGCTCGGGGCCCGCGCCCTCGGGAACCTTGATCGCGTTGATCTTCACGACTGCCATGGTTCCCAGCCTATCGGCGCAGCGCGCCCGGCAGCAGGTACTCGTCGGAGGGACGCTGGTCACCCCGGAACCAGGCCGCGAAGAACCCGTCGAGGTCCTGGCCCGCGATCTTCTCCACGTGCTCCTCGAACTGCGGCCACGACGCGTTGCCGTCCTTGTGCTGGGACGTCCAGCCCTTGAGCACCTGGTCGAACGCCGGGTCGCCGATCTGCCTGCGCAACGCGTGCAGCGCCAGGATGCCCTTGTCGTACACGCCGCGGAACTCGTTGCCGCGCCCCATGTCGTAGAGCTTGCGGCTCCAGTAGTTGGTGCTGTCCTTGCGCTTCTCGACCTCGGCGCGGAAGCGGTCGTCGAGGTTCGCGCCCTCCTTGGCCTCGGCCCACAGCCATTGCGAGTAGCTGGCGAAGCACTCGTTCAGGCAGATGTCCGCCCAGTTCTCCAACGACACCGAGTCGCCGAACCACTGGTGCGCGTTCTCGTGCACCACGGTCTCCAGGTCGGCCCACTGCGCGTAGATCGGCCGCGTCTGCGTCTCCAGCGAGAACCCGATGTTGTCGGCCAGGTAGATGCCGCCCGCCTCGTCGAACGGGTACGGCCCGAACTTCTCCGACAGGAACGCCAGGATCTCCGGCAGCCGGTTCTGCTGCGCCCTCTTGCCCTCCGCGCCGGGCGCGTACGCGTTGACCACCTTCGTGCCGTCCACCAACTGCGACCGGTCGAATTGCCACTTGTCGATCGCCACGGTCGCCAGGTACGTCGCCAGCGGCGTGTCCTCGGTCCACTTGAACGTCGTCCAGCCGTTCGCGGTGGACGAGCCGTCCTCACGGCCGTTGGAGACGACCGACCAGCCGTTCGGCACCCGTGCGGAGAGGGAGAACTTCGCCTTGTCCTTGGGGGTGTCGTTCGCCGGGAACCACGAGGTCGCGGAGTGCGGCTCGCCCGCCGCGAACGCCCCGCCGGACGCGGAGATCTGCCACCCGCTCGTGCCCAGCGCCTTATCGTCGAACATCTGCGGCTCACCGGCGTACGTCACGACCGCGGTGAACGGCTGGTTCGCGCGCAGCTCCGAGGCGGGCGTGATCACCAGTTCGTGGTCGCCCTCCTGGGTGAACTTCGCCGCCTGGTCGCCCACCCGCACCTCGCTGACCTTCAGCGCGTGCAGGTCCAGGTTGAACCTGGTGAGGTCGGAGGTGGCCTTCGCGGTGATGGTGGCCTCGCCCTCCAGCAGCTTCGTCGCCGGGTCGTAGCTGATCGCGACGTCGTACCGGTCCACGTCGTACCCCGTGTTGCCGTCCGTCGCGTAGTACGGGTCGCCCGCGCCGTCACCGCCCTGGCCCGCGAGCGCTCCCGCCGAGGACGGAGGCGCTGACGTCGTCGACCCGGCGGACCCACCGGTCTTCTCCGGGATCCTGGCGACCACCACACCGGCGACCACCAGCACGACGGCGACGATCAGCAGGTACGGGCGTGCCTTGGAGCTGATAGCCATGCCGCAATGATGCACGCATGGGCACCATCGAGTTCGGCGGATCGGGTCAAGGCATCCTCCTCCTGCACGGCCTGATGAGCCGCGCCACCACCTGGTGGACGGTCGCGCAGTGGCTCACCCGCTACGGCCGGGTGGTCGCGGTGGACGCCCGCGGTCACG
The DNA here is from genome assembly GCF_025061645.1 of Umezawaea endophytica. GTDB lineage: Bacteria > Actinomycetota > Actinomycetes > Mycobacteriales > Pseudonocardiaceae > Umezawaea > Umezawaea endophytica. The sequence continues at coordinate 22,226 of NZ_JANYMP010000008.1, forward strand.
GCCGGAACGCGCGCGGCGGCCCGTGGCGCACCGAGGACTTCGTCGCCGACGCCGCCGAGGCGGTGGTGGAGCTGGGACTCGGGCCCGCCGTCGTGATCGGCCACTCGATGGGCGGCCTGCACGCGCTCGGGCTGGCCGCCACCCACCCGGAACTGGTGCGCTCGATCGTCGTGGAGGACGTCGTGCCGGACAACACCGGCAAGTCCGTCGACGACTGGAAGTGGTACTTCGACGCCTGGCCCGTCCCGTTCCGCTCGCTCGCCCACGTCCGCTCGGTGGTCGACGTGCCGAGGGTGGAGGAGTTCTTCGAGGAGCGCGACGACGGCTACCACCTGTTGGCCCGCCTGGAGGACCTGTACGAGATCGCCGCCGAGTGGGGTGTCCGCGACTACTGGCACTACGTGGACGCGGTCCGCTGCCCGCTGCTGGCGATCGAGGCCGGGAAGGGGGGCATGCGGCCCGGTCAGATGGCCGAGATGGCCCGCAGGGCCGGTGGGCGGCACCTGCTCGTGCCCGAGTCCGGTCACGTCGTCCACGACGAGGCGCCGCACGTGTTCCGCGGCGCCGTGGAGGCGTTCCTGGCTAGGTGAGGTCGTCGACCTCGCCGGTCGCCGTGTCGACCACGCACACCCGCGCCACCTTGGCGCGGATCGGCCGCACCGGGTACAGCGCGGCGAACCCGGCCACCATCTGCTCGTCCGTCACGCCCAGCGCCAGCGTGCAGTGCGGCACCCAGTGGCCCGGCAGGTAGTACGCCGACGGGTTCTTCACCTTGCGCGCCAGCACGTCGTGGATCGCCGAGTGCACGGCCAGCAGTTCGCCGTCCACGACGGCGGCGAGCATCAGGACGTTCTCGCTGGTCGCGAACGACGACAGGTTCTCCAGCGGCAGTCCGGGGAGCCAGAGCCTGCCCAGTTCCTCGCGCAGCGCGGCCCGCGCCTTGGCGGGGATCGACGTCGCCACCGCGTAGGTCAGGTGCGGCGGGAACTTCTCGTCCGTCGGCACGCCGACGGCCCGCAGCCGCCGCCACAGCTCCCGCACGGCCGCGTCCGCCTCGTCGTCGAAGAAGGCGACCACGCCCTGCGCCATCAGCGGTGCTCGCCGGGAAGCGCGAACAGCCCGCCCGCTGTCTGCTCGACCAGCCCGTCCACCAGCAGCGAGTGCAGGCACTTGTCGCGCTGCCCGGCGTCGGACCACACCACGTCGAGCTTCGCCTTCGGCACGGCCTCGCTGGTGCCGCGCAGCACGTCCAGCAGCAGGCCGCGCACCTGTCGATCGGTGCCCGCGAACTTCTGCGCCACCTTCACCGGTCCCGCGTACGCCGGTCGGCCGGCGATCTGCCAGGCGCACTCGCCGAACACCGGGCAGTCCGCGCACTTCGGCGCCCGCGCCGTGCAGATCAACGCCCCGAGCTCCATCAGCGCGGCCGAGTACACCGCCGCGCCCTCCTCCGGCAGCAGCGCGTCGACGTCCGCGAGGTCCCGCGTCGTCGACGGCGGCCCCGCGTCCGCGGCCCCGTGCACCGCCCGCGCGACGACCCGCCGCACGTTGGTGTCGACCACGGGAACCTTCTGCCCGTAAGCGAAAGCCGCCACTGCACGAGCCGTGTACGCGCCGATGCCCGGCAACCCGAGCAGGGTGTCCACATCGGACGGGACCACGTCGTCGTGCTCGGCCTCGATCACCGCTGCGGCCGCGTGCAGCCGCAGCGCCCGCCGCGGGTACCCGAGCTTCCCCCACGCCCGCACGACCTCGCCCTGCGAGGCGGCGGCCATCGCGGACGGCACCGGCCACCGCTCCAGCCACTCGCGCCAGATCGGCTCCACGCGGGCGACGGGCGTCTGCTGCAACATGATCTCGCTGACCAGCACACCCCACGCCGTGCACTCCGGCCGCCGCCATGGCAGGTCGCGGGCGGTTTCGGCGAACCAGTCGAGGACCAACTCCGTATCCAGGCTCATAACGCCGGTGATTCTCCCAGGCGCCGACCGGACGGCTCCCGGCGGTTCACCAGGAGCAGCACGCCGAAGGCGATCTCCCACAGCGTGATCGAGTAGACGCTCCCGCGCTCCCACAGCCCGTGGAACTCGCTCCGACCGATCAGCGGCGCGCACAGCAGCCCCAGCACCGGCAGGACGCCCAGCCACCGGAACCGCCCGTGGGACGCGGCGAACGCGGCGGCGTTGCCACCCACGATCGCCAACACCGCCCCGACGAGGTGCAGACCGGAGCCGGACGAGCTGGGGAACGCGGCGACCAGCACGTTGCCGACGGCGTGGGCGACGGTGAACGCGGCGACCAGGTACCGCCGCGGCCCGCCGACGTGCGCCGCGACCACCAGCCCGACCACCAGGAACCCGAGGCCCTGCAAGACGAACGCGGTGTTCATCACCGCCGCCGACGGCGAACCCGCCGCACCGAGGTCGCTGATGTAGTCGACGGCGTACCGGTACGACGGGGTCGTCCACGCGGCCGCGGCGACCGCTTCGAGCACGAGGTACTGGACCCCGGTCACCAGCGCGACGAGACCCGCCCACCTGGGGTTCATCGCTCCAGCATGTCAGCGACGCCGGGTAGTGGCCCGATGGAGGACGAACACGACGACGACCTGCACCGCCAGGACGAACGCCTGCGTGACGGGCGACTTCACGGTCAGCACCGCGACGGTCGCGTTGACCCCGAAGTGCACCGCGACCGCCGCGACCACCCCAGCCCGCTCGTAGGCGTATCCGGTCAGCAGCGCCATCGGCAGCACGGTGAGCGTGAACATCAGCCCGCTCCAGGTGAACAGCCCCAGCTCGGACTGCACGGTGCCGCTGATGAAGAACAACGGCAGGTGCCACACCGCCCAGACGGCACCCAGCAGCAGCCCGGCCCGGACCCGGCCCATCGTCGCGAGCAGCCTCGGGTAGGCCGTGCCACGCCACCCCGGCTCCTCGGCCAGCGGCCCGCCGATCACCATGCCGATCAGGAACGGCGCGGGCCCGCCGAGGGCCGCGATCAACTTCTGCCCCTCGGTGAGGCTCACCGCCGGACCACCCAGCAGGTCGGCGAGCAGCGCGGCCCCCACCACGCTGCCCGAGGCCAGCACCAGCAGGGGCAGCACCCACAGCATCCGCGCGCCCAACCGGAACCGCACGGTGTGCTCGGGCACGGGCTCGCGCCGACGGCCGCGACGCACCCGCACGACGATCGCCCCGAACACCGGGCCGAACCCGCCGAGCAGGTAGGGAATGGCGGTGGGGGAGCTGGTCGGCGATCCGCCGAGCGCCATCGCGAGGAACCAGAAGGCCCAGGTGGTCACGAACGTGACGGTCCAGAAGACGGCGAGGTCGCTCTTCTGCCGAACGGGGGTAGCGGTGGTCATGACTTCTTCCCTTTCACGGGGAGCAGGGGTTGCGCGGGCGCGCCGAGGAGAGCCGGTGATCAGTCGAACGACGACCGGCTTGGTGCAGTCAGGGGTTTTTCGCTACGCGCCGAGCTTGCGGGCGAGCCAGTCCGTCACCTGCGCGAGCAGGTCGGCGTCGACGGGCCTGCGGAGCTGCGCGGGGTAGGAACGAACGGACGAACGGCCTTGATCGCGGCGCAGCAGGTGGGTCAGGTCCGGGATCCGGTGCACCTCCACCTCACCGGGCACCAGTTCGCGGATCCGGTCGAGGTCGGCCGGGTCCACCTGGACGTCCTTGCCGCCGGTGATCGCCAGTACGGGCACGCGCACGTTCGCCAGGTCCGACCGCGAGTCGTGCACGAGCATCTCCCGCATCCACCGCGCGTTCAGCTTCGTCCCGACGACCCGCACCACATCACCACCGGACGCCTTGATCCGCGCCAACTGCCGATTCCCGATCCCCCGCAGCACGGACCGTACGGGCGCGGGCAACCCACCCGTGACAGTCCTGGCCTGCCACCGCAACGCGTCCTCCCCGGTACGCGCGAACCCGGCCAACAACACCACCGCCGCCACCTCGGGCCGCGAACCGAGCGCCATCGCGTGAACGGCCCCTTCACTGTGCCCAACCACCCCAACGGCCTCAGCCCGAACGTCGTCCCGACCAGCCAACGCCCGCAACGCGGCAACAGCGTCCCGCCGGTTGTCGACGAACCCGGTGGACAGCCAGTCCCCAGCCGTAGCACCAACCCCACGCCGGTCGTACCGCAACACAGCAATCCCCACCGCGGCCAACGCAGCCGCCACAGCAGGCCCGAACCCCATCCGCAACCGCCCGGCGTTGGCATCCCGATCAAGCCGCCCAGACCCGTGCAACAGCAAGACGGCCGGATGCGGCCCAACACCCACGGGCAACGTCAGCGTCCCCGCCAACAGCACCCCGTCATCAGCGGCGATCGCCACATCGACCTCCCGCATGAGCCAACTCCCATCGTTCTCAGTCTTGCGATCATTCTCGTATGTGAGAACGTTATCGTATGTGAGAACATTCGTCCATGGCTACCGCGGATCTCCTCCTGCATCCCGTGCGGATGCGCATCCTGCAAGCGCTGTTCGACGCCGACCCGCTGACGACGGCGCAGTTGCGGGAACGCTTGCCGGACATCGCCCCAGCCACGATGTACCGCCACATCGCCGTACTGGCGGAAGGCGGAGTGCTGGAGGTGGTGGAGGAGAAGAGGGTCCGGGGGACCGTGGAGCGCAGCTACCGCGTGCGCAAGGAGGAGGCCGTCGTAGACCCCGCCGCCAGGGCCACGATGACGCGGGACGACCACAGGAGGTCGTTCACCACGTTCGCGGCATCACTGATGGGCGACTTCGACCGGTACTTCGCACATGGGGACGCCGACCCGAACGTCGACGGGGTCGTCTACCGCCAGGCAGCGGTATGGCTGACGGACGAGGAATTCGCGGAAATGGTACAGGAAATCGAACACGCCGTCGTATCCCGAATGGACCATGACAGGGACGGCCGCACCCGACGGGTAGTAAGCCTGGTCGTCGTACCGGACAACCCCCCGCAAAAAGCGTGATCCAAAAATACCGACCACCTACGAAACCGGACGCCGCCTACGCAACGTGGCCGATTTTACTTGGGGGATTTGCCCCTTAAACTTGCGTCGGACGGCGGCTTCACCTTCCCGCCGTTTTGGTCCGACGAAGGGGCAAATCTAGGGGCCCCAAGTCAAATCGGCCACCCCCACGCTGGATCTCCGGTACGGCACCCAACCACGCTGTGACCTACGGGTATGTCTTCAAGGGGCTCCCCCGCCACCCCGCTCGCGCAATTATTTCAATGTCCCGTTTGCTTTGTCAAGGCGGGAAAGATGCCTTGACAAAGCAAACGGGACACGAAGGGCGCTGGGGATGGGGCCGGCGGGGGAGGTCTGTGCCGGGGTCAGTTACGCGGTCCACTCCCGCGCCGTAGTCATCCAGCCCCGTTAGACGACTTCAGTCAAAACCCCACTACGCACATCATAAACAAACCCCCGCACGTTCTCCTTAAAAGGCAAGAACGCACTATGCCGCAACCGATTCATAGACCCACGCACGCTATCCTTGACCTCCCGAAACGCCTCCACAGCCCAAGTGGGCCGCATTCCGGAGTCAGTCTCCAGCTCGTCCTTGAACCCGTCCTCGGTCACCAGTTCCAACCCGCAGTTCGTGTGGTGCACCAGGAGCACCTCCCTGGTCCCCAGCTTTCGCTGCGACAGCGCCAACGACCGGATCATGTCGTCCGTCACGACGCCGCCCGCGTTGCGCAGCACGTGTGCCTCGCCCTGCTTCAGCCCGAAGATCTCGAAGACCCGGATGCGCGAGTCCATGCAGGTCAGGATCGCTACCTGCATCGAGGGTTTGGGTGTGGAGCGGTCACCTGGCACGACGTTGCCCAGCTCGTCGTTCCGGCGCAGCAACTCGTCGATCGCGGTCACGGCACACCTCCTGTCCTGGTCTGTCCCAGATCTATTGCAACGGTTCCCGCTCCGGGTGCCAAGGGCTTTCGGTGAACGTCACCTTTCACCGCATCGAGTTACGTCCGCGTCCCGCCTGCGGAGGTGTCCCCCGGTTACGGTCGGTTGGTGATCGAGCCCACAGGGCCGCGGCCGGCCTCGGTGTACTGGCGTCGTCGAGCGATAGCGCTCGGCGTGTCCCTCGTCGTCCTGCTGCTCACGATCTGGCTGGTGGCGAGTCTCGTCGGGCGTTCGGACGCGCAGCCGGAACAGCAGGCCGCCGTGTCCACGCCGCCGTCGACCCCGCCGTCCACCGCGGCGCCGAGCAGTTCCGCCACGGCTCCGCCGTCGGTGGCGGCGGTGGCCGCGACGTCGTCGGCACCCACGGCACCGCCGGGGCCGCCCGCGCCTTGCGACGACGCGTCGATCAACGTCGTCGCGGAGGTCGGGAAGGCGAGCTACGAGAGCGGGCAGCAGCCCGAGTTCAAGTTCCACGTGGTGAACGTCGGGCCGCTGCCGTGCACGAAGGACATCGGGCGTTCGACGCGCGAGCTGATCGTGACCAGCGCGGACGGGGCGACGCAGTTGTGGTCGGGGAACCACTGCTTCGCGACCGAGGGCAACGAGGTCCGGGTGATGCAGCCGCGCGAGAACTTCACGTTCGGCCTGAACTGGGCGGGCAGCACCTCGGACGAGGGCTGCCGCACCCACAGCAGGGTCGGGCCTGGTGACTACCTGCTGATCGCGAAGGTCGCGGGCAAGGCCAGCAACCCCGTGGTGTTCAGGTTGAACTGATCACGACTTGACTGATCACGGCCCGAACCAGCGCTCCTCGGCGATCGTCCGGGGAGCCGCCGCGGTCGTACCGGTGATGAGTTCCGTGCTGAGGTTCACCGAGCGGGGGCGGGTGCGCTCGCCGACGTCGAGCAGGAGCTTGCCCGCGGCGCGGCCCTTCTCCAGCACCGGCTGCCGGACCGTGGTGAGGCCCGCGCGCTCGGCCTCCTGGATGCCGTCGAACCCGGTGATCGTCAGGTCCTCCGGTACGCGCAGACCGCGGCGCTTGGCCTCGTTCATCGCGCCGAGAGCCAGTATGTCGGAGGTGCAGATCAGCGCGGTGATGCTCGGGTCGCGGTCGAGGACCTGGGCGGCGGCGGCCTCGCCGGACGCGGTGTTGTGGTCGAACCGCTCGACGACGGGCACCTTCGACCAGTCGACGCCCGCTTCGCTGAACGCCATCGCGAGACCCGCGAGGCGGGCGCGCTGGACGTGGAAGTGGGCGGCGTGCTGGCGGTCGACGGACACGTAGCCGTCGTTGCGGTCGCGCGCCAGGCGCATGCAGACGACGCCGACGCGGCGGTGGCCCATCGCGATCAGGTGCTGCGCGAGCTCGTACATGGCCGACCGGTCGTCGATGCCGACCCGGTCGACGTTGCCGATGTCCGGCTGGTCGCAGACGACCGTCGGCACCGGCCGTTCGAGGACCGCCGCGAGGTGCGGGTCGTCGTCCGGCACGGAGTAGACGACGAAGCCGTCCACGCCCGCGCGGTGCACCGCCGCCACGTCCTCGCGCTCCGGGCTCGCCGGGATCAGCATCAGACCGGTCCCCGCGTCCTCGCACGCCAGCGCGAGGCCCTCCAGGAAGCCGAGAGCCGCCGGGTCGCGGAACGCGTACGAGAGGTTCTCGGTGAGCAGGAGCCCGACCGCGCCCGCTTTCCGGGTTCGCAGTGACCGGGCCACGGGGTCCGGGCCCGGATATCCGAGTCGCCTAGCTGTCTCCAACACCCGTCGACGCAGCTCTGGCGAGAGCTGGTCGGGCCGGTTGTACGCGTTGGACACCGTTGTCCGGGAAACGCCCAGCTCAGCGGCCAAGGAGGCCAGCGTCGCAGGACGTCGCACATGCATCGACCGCGCCATGGAGTGACCGTAACGGTTCAGAACCAATTACAGAAGCAAGTCGGGACGCGCGTCACCAGGTTACTGCGTATGCGCAGGTGGGACCGTCTTGCGTGGAGAGAATTTGGTCCAGACCAATTTAGTGGCGCCGAGGAGGGGCCGTCGACTCCCTCACCACCAGCTTAGGGCGGAAGACCCGCGTGTAATTGCCCGATCCGCGCCTCCGCCTGTCCGGATCGAGCCTGTTCACCAGTTCGTCGACGGCGGCGCCCGCCATCTCCTCGATCGGCTGCGCCAGCGTTGTCAGCGCCGGGGAGCAGTACGACGCCAGCGGGATGTCGTCGAACCCGACGATCGACAGGTCGTCCGGCACCGAAAGCCCACGTAGACGGGCCTCCCGCAGCACGCCGAGCGCCATGTGGTCCGACGAGCAGATCACCGCGGTCGGCCGGACGGTGTCCAGCAGGGCGGCCACGGCCGACGCGCCGCCGTGCGGCGCGAACGGGCCGTGCGCGACGAACTCCGACTCCGCGGGCAGCGAGTGCTCCTCCAGCGCGGCGGCCCAGCCCGCGCGCTTCAGCCGTGACGGCAGCGACCGCGACGGGCCCGACACGAAGCCGATCCGCCGGTGCCCCAGCTCGATCAGGTGCTTGGTCGCCGCGTACCCGGCCAGTTGCTCGTCCACGGTCACGTCCGGCACGTCCAGCGACGGCGTGGCCCCGTTGAGGAACACCATGTGCACGCCGTCGGCCAGCAGTTTGGCGTAGTAGCTCGGTTGCGGCGCCCGGCCGAGCGGCACCTCGACGTTCGTGATCTCCGGCGACACGAACACCATGCCCTCGACGCCCCTGGCCAGCAGCATCCGGACGTACTCCTCCTCGCCCATCGCGGCCGTGCCGGTGCCGCGGGTGTTGCACAGCAGCGACGAGTAGCCGAGCCGGGCCGCGCGCGTCTCCAGGGCCTCGGCGAACGCCGGGAACACCGGGTTCGACAGTTCGGGCACGAGCAGGCCGATCACGCCGGTCCGCTGGAGCGCGCCGAGCCCGCGCGGGGTGTACGGCATCTCGGTGAGCACGGCGAGCACCCGTTGCCTGGTCTCCTCGTTGACGCCCGCCCGGCGGTTCAGCACCCGGCTGACCGTCGAGATGCTCACCCCCGCCGCCCTGGCGATCTCCGACAGACCCGACACGCGTGCCTCCTTCTTCCGGCGCCAAGACTGCTCGCGGTAGCAAGTTCTTGCAACCGAAACACCCGAACGGTCGCGGATTAACACACATGGCGTCGTCCGTTAAGGCACAACTACGGGGAAACCCTTGACCAGCGGGGGTTCGCGGGTATGAAATCCGCGTCAACCTTGATGCAAATCCTTGCAACATCCTCGTCGTCGACTCGTCGGTGAGGCAAGCAGGAGGGAACGACAGCAACGATGCGACGGACAACCCTCGTGACAGCCACGGCCGCCTGTCTCACCGGCGCTCTGGTCCTCACCGCCTGCGGCGGTGGCGGCTCGACGGACGCGGGTTCTGACACCGGCGAGGTCACGTTCTGGGACACCAGCGGTCCCAACGAGAGCCCGGTGTTCACCAAGATCGCGGAGGAGTGCGCGACCAAGGGCGGGTACAAGGTCAAGACCGAGACGGTCGCCTTCGACGCGGCGCTCAACAACTACAAGACCGCCGCCCAGGGCGGTCAGGGCCCGGACGTGTTCCGCGCCGAGGTCGCGTGGGTGCCGCAGCTCGCGAAGAACTCGCTGGTCGTCGACCTCACGGACACGGACCTCGCCAAGGACACCGGCGACTTCCTGGAAACCCCGCTGGGGTCCACCAAGTTTGAGGGCAAGTCCTACGGCGTCCCCCAGGTCACCGACTCGCTCGCCCTGTTCTACAACAAGAAGCTGCTCGCCGCGGCTGGCGTGCAGCCGCCGAAGACGTGGGCTGAGCTGAAGGACGCCGCCGCCAAGCTCGGCGGTGAGAAGTCGTTCTTCCTCAACAACGACGCGTACTACGCGCTGCCGTTCATCTACGGCGCGGGCGGCGACCTCGTGGACGCCGACGCGAAGAAGATCGTGGTCAACTCGGCGGCGAACGTGAAGGCGCTGGAGACCGCGAAGGGCCTGCTCGACGCGAAGGCCGCGTCCACCGCGCTGGACCCGAGCAACTCCTACAACAACATGCAGGCGGGCTTCTCCTCCGGTGAGGTCGCCATGGTCGTCAACGGCCCGTGGTCGGTGGCCGACTACCTCAAGGGCACGGCGTTCACCGACGCCGCGAACCTCGGCATCGCCCCGGTCCCCGGCGACAGCGCGGGCAAGGGCAGCGCTCCCGTCGGCGGCCACGACTACGTCATCCGCCAGGGCACCAAGGCGAAGGCGTCGTCGATCAAGTTCATCCAGTGCATGAGCGGCACGGACGCCCAGGTGCGGGTCGCCAAGGAGCTGGGGCTCCTGCCGACCCGCAAGACCGCGTACGAGAACGCCGACGTGAAGGCCCAGCCCGTCGTGGCCGCCTTCGAGCCCGTTGCCAAGGCCGCCCACGCCCGCCCGTGGATCCCCGAGGGCGGCCAGCTCTTCGACCCGCTGAAGATCGCTTACGCGGACTTCCTCGCGGGCAAGAAGGACGCCAAGACCGCGCTCGACGAGGTCGCCAAGGCGTACAAGGACCAGGTCGTCACCGAGTACTCGATCGGCTGATGGGCCCGCCGCGGGCCCCGGGCCCGCGGCGCCCCCCGGTCAGGGAAGGGGTTTTCGGTGCGCAGGTTCCTGGAACGCCACTGGTACGCCTACGCGATGGTGCTGCCGGTCGTGGTCGTCATCGCCGTGCTGGTGCTGTACCCGCTCGCGCAGGGCGTGTTCTTCACCTTCACCAACATCAACGAGGGCAACATCGCCAACCCGGTCCTCGACCGGGCCGCGACGTTCGTCGGGGTGGGCCTGCGCAACTACCTCAACGTCCTCTCGGGCGACCCCAGCTTCGGCAGCTTCTGGTCGACGCTGGTCCGCACGCTCGTCTGGACGTTCTCCTGCGTCTTCTTCCACTACACGATCGGCCTCGGCCTGGCCCTGCTGCTCAACCGCGAGGTCAAGGGCCGCGCCGTTTACCGGGTGCTGCTGATCCTGCCGTGGGCGGTGCCCGCGTTCATCAGCGCGTTCACCTGGAAGTACATGTTCAACGCGCAGTACGGCATCATCAACCAGGCCCTGCGCGCCATCGGCGTGGACAACCCGCCGGTCTGGCTGGGCCAGAACGACTGGGCCCTGGTCGCGGTCGTCATCGTCAACGTCTGGCTGGGCGTCCCGTTCATGATGGTCGCGCTTCTCGGCGGCCTCCAGGCCATCCCCGGCGACCTCTACGAGGCGGCCGAGGTGGACGGCGCCACGCCGTGGCAGCGCTTCCGCCACATCACCCTGCCGGGCCTGCGCTCGGTCTCCAGCACGGTGGTGCTGCTGGGCATCATCTGGACGTTCAACATGTTCGCGATCATCTACCTGATCACCGGCCCGAACCCCAACACCAGGATCCTGGTCACCTACGCGTTCGAACGCTTCTTCTCGGGCGCGTCGCGCGACTACGCCATCGCCTCCACCTACGGCGTGCTGATCCTCTCGGTGCTGCTCGTGTTCGCGGCCGTCTACCGGCGCGCGCTGCGCAAGCAAGGCGAGGTGTGGTGATGACGCTGGACGCCGGTTCACTCCAGGTGGTCCGCCCGGACCGCGTGGCCCCCAAGCGCAAGGCGAGGTCCAAGGGCGCCAGCGCGGCCCTGCACGCGACCTTGGCGGTGGCGTCGCTGATCGCCGTCTTCCCGGTCTTCTGGGTCCTCGTCACGTCCTTCAAACCGGACGCCCGAGCGGTCGAGACGACCCCGAAGCTGGTCAACGAGTCCTCTTTGGACAACTACACCAGGATCCTGTCCGGCGACAAGGGCAGCTTCCTCACCTGGTTCGCCAACTCGGTGACCATCGCGCTGATGACCACCGTGGTCGCGGTGTTCCTCTCCGCCACGACGGGCTACGCCGCGAGCCGCTTCCGCTTTCCCGGTAAGCGCTCGCTGATGATGTCCTTCCTGGTGGTCCAGATGTTCCCGTTCGCGGTCCTCATCGTCCCGCTCTACAACATCCTGCTGACCCTCGGCCTGCAAGGCCAGCAGTTCGGCCTGGTGCTCGTCTACTGCACCACCGCAGTCCCGTTCTGCACCTACATGCTCAAGGGCTACTTCGACACCGTCCCCGCGGACATCGACGAGGCGGGCAGGGTGGACGGCCTGTCCCCGTTCGGCGTCTTCTGGCGCCTGATCCTCCCGCTGGCGAAACCGGGCCTGGCGGTCACGGCGTTCTACGCCTTCATCACCGCCTGGGGGGAGGTGGCCTTCGCCTCGGCCTTCCTCTCGGCGGCGGACGAGTCCAAGACCCTGGCGGTCGGCCTCCAGGTCTTCGTGCAGCAGAACCGCACCGAGTGGGGCCACCTGGCGGCGGCCTCGATCCTCGTGGCGATCCCGGCCGTCGCGGTGTTCTACCTGGTGCAGAAGTTCCTGGTGGCGGGAGTGGCCTCGGGAGCGGTGAAGGGCTGACCGGCGGTTCGACCCCCCCGGATCGAGACCCTGGAACTAGACCAATCCCCCCATTCCCGTAAGCGCTTGCAATCAATACCTTCGACGCCAACGCTTGCGTAGGAAAGGTGCGTCACATGGCTGAGGTCGCGTACGTCAAAGCTTCGCGGATCTTCTCCGGCAACCCGCCGGTCCGCGCGGTGGACGAGTTGTCCCTGGACGTCGCCGACGGCGAGTTCCTGGTCCTGGTGGGCCCCTCCGGGTCCGGCAAGTCCACCGCGCTGAGGATGCTCGCCGGCCTGGAGGACATCGACGAGGGCGCCATCGAGATCGGCGGCAAGGACGTCACCAACGTCCCGCCGAAGGGCCGCGACATCGCGATGGTGTTCCAGTCCTACGCCCTCTACCCGCACATGACGGTCGCCGAGAACATGGGCTTCGCGCTCAAGCTCCGCGGCGTCAACAAGGCCGAGATCAAGGAGAAGGTGGGCGAGGCGGCCAAGCTGCTCGACCTCACCAAGTACCTCGACCGCAAGCCGAAGGCCCTCTCCGGCGGCCAGCGCCAGCGCGTCGCGATGGGTCGCGCGATCGTCCGCGAGCCCGCCGTGTTCCTGATGGACGAGCCGCTGTCCAACCTGGACGCGAAGCTGCGCGTGGAGACCCGCGCGAACATCGCCGCCCTCCAGCAGCGCCTCGGCACGACCACGATCTACGTGACGCACGACCAGGTCGAGGCCATGACCATGGGTCACCGCGTCGCGGTGCTGAAGGACGGCCTGCTCCAGCAGTGCGACACCCCGCGCGCGCTGTACGACAAGCCCGCCAACGCGTTCGTGGCCGGGTTCATCGGCTCGCCCGCGATGAACCTCAAGACCGTCCCGCTGACCGCCGAGGGCGCGAAGCTCGACGGCATCGTGGTGCCGCTGCCGCGCACCGCGCTGGACGTGGCGTCCGGCGCGAACCTGTCCGAGGTCACCTTCGGCATCCGCCCGGAGGCGCTGGGCATCATCCCGTCGTCGTCCACGGAGGACGGCCTGGCGATGACCGTGGAACTGGTCGAGGAGCTCGGCGCCGACGCGCTCGTGCACGGCGCCGTCCGCATCGGCGACTCGTCCGAGCGCTTCGTGGTCCGCGTCGACGGCCGCACGCCGCCCACGCTCGGCCAGGAGGTCAAGGTCGCTGTGCGTGACGCCAGCGAGATCCACCTGTTCCACCCGGAGAGCGGCGACCGCCTCACCGACTGACCCTCCCGTTGCACCGACGAAGGCCACCCGTTCGAGGACGGGTGGCCTTCGTCGCATGTGGGTCGGTGGACAAGATGGTCGCGTTCCGTTCTAAGATGAACTCGACAACGGTTTCCATCCCCAAAGCTTCACCCCGCCGAGGAGTTCACTGATGACGCTGCGTCACCTTCGCGCGGGCGCGGCAGTCGCCGTCGCCCTGCTCGCCCTCACCGCCTGCGGCGGCGGCGCCGAGACACCCGCGGCAACCGACGGCAAGGTCGCCGTCGTGGCCTCCACCAACGTCTGGGGCAGCGTCGTGCAGGCCGTCGGCGGCGACGCCGTGACGATCCACTCGATCATCGACGACCCGTCGGCCGACCCGCACTCCTACGAGAGCAAGCCCGCCGACGTCGCCGCGCTCGGCAAGGCGAAGCTGGTCGTGTTCAACGGCGGCGGCTACGACGACTTCTTCACCAAGCTGATCGGCGACTCCGGCGCGGACGGCGCCAAGCAGGTCGACGCGTTCGCCCTGTCCGGCAAGGCCGACGGCGTCAACGAGCACGTCTGGTACGACCTCCCGACCGTCAAGAAGGTCGCCGACAAGGTCGCCGAGGAACTCTCCGCCGCCGCGCCCGACCAGAAGGACACCTTCACCGCCAACGCCAAGGCGTTCGACGGCAAGCTGGACGAACTCGGCACGTCGATCACGAAGCTCGGCACCGACCACCCAGGGGCCAAGGTCGTCGTCACCGAACCGGTGCCGCACTACCTCCTCGAAGCCGCGGGCATCACCGACGCCACGCCCGCCGAGTTCAGCGAGGCCATCGAGAACGAGACCGACGTCCCGGTCGCCGCACTGACCGAGACCACCGGCCTCATCACCGGCAAGCAGGTCAACGCGCTGGTCAACAACACCCAGACCGAGAACAGCGTCACCCAGCAACTCGTTTCCGGCGCGGGCACGGCGGGCATCCCCGTCGTCGGGGTGACCGAGACGCTGCCCGCCGGGGTTTCCGGATACCTTGACTGGATGACGAAGCAGGTGGGCGAACTGTCCTCCGCCCTCAGCCGGAATTGACCTCATCCGCCGCTTCGAAGAGCAGGGAGTCCGGACCTCGCGGTCCGGGTTTCCTGCTTCACCGAGCCGTGCCGTCGCCGCTGACGCGGTTCGGGTCTGACCAGCCCTCCACAGGCGTTTCGCCTCTCCGCCAGCCCGGCGGCGAGGATGTTGCGGGCCGCGTTCACGTCCCGGTCGTGGACCGCACCGCACGGGCACGTCCATTCCCGGACGCGCAACGGCAACGACTCGACCTGGACGCCGCAGGCGGAACAGAGCTTGGACGACGGGAACCACCGGTCGACCACCACCACGGTCCGGCCGTACCAGCCGGCCCTGTACTCCAGCATGGTGCGGAACTGGGACCAGGACGCGTCACCGATCGCGCGGGCCAGGTTGTGGTTCTTCATCATGGTGCGAACGCTGAGGTCCTCGATCACGATCGTTTGGTTGTCGCGGACGAGTCGAGTGCTCAGCTTGTGCAGGTGGTCCTGGCGTCGATCGGTTGTTCGAGCGTGGACCCTGGCGACCTTCGAACGGGCTTTCGCGCGGTTGGCGGAACCCTTGACCTTCCTGGCCAAGGCCTGTTGCGCCTTGGCGAGCTTCTTGCGTTCCGCCTGTTCGTGGCGCGGATTTTCGATCTTCTCGCCGGTGGACAGAGCCACCAAGGAGGAGATGCCCGCGTCGATTCCCACCGACTCACCGTCGGGTTGGAGGAACCGCACGGTCGGGTCGTCGACCAGGATGGCCACGTGCCAACGGCCCGCCGCGTCACGCGACACCGTCACCGTGGACGGTTCCGATCCGCCGGGCAGGGGGCGGGACCACACGATGTCCAGGGGATCGGTCTGCTTCGCGAGGGTGAGTCGTCCGTCGCGGTACTTGAACGCGGACGCGCGAGTTCGTTCATCCAACGCCCAGATGTAAACCAGTCAATCGCACCCGAAGGTGCGATTGAGTTGATCAACCTGCTCCGTGGTGGGGTAGAAGCGATACTTGAACGCCCGCTTCACGCCCCCGGTGCCCACGCCTTACATCATACCGTGTTCCAATGCAAGTACACGTCCACAGAAAGGAGCGGGCGCCTCCTCCTCCACTCGAAAGCGGGGGTAACGCGCTCAACACAGCCATGACGACCGCACCGTCGACCACCACCGACGTGACACCGGCAGACCGTCCCGCGCAGCCGCGCGGGGCGGTCTCGCTGCGCGGAGCCGCCCTCGCCTACGGCAGGCGCGTGCTCTGGAACGGCCTGGACCTCGAAGTCCAGCCCGGTGAGTTCCTCGCCGTCCTCGGCCCGAACGGCTCCGGCAAGACCAGCCTCATGCGGGTGCTGCTCGGCCTCCAGCCGCTGTCCGGCGGGAGCGTCGAGGTCGCGGGCAGGCCGCCCGGCCGGGGCAATCGCGAGATCGGGTACATCCCGCAGCAGCGCTCGCTCGACCCGACGCTGACGCTGCGGGGCCGCGACCTGGTCGGTCTCGGCCTGGACGGGCACGCGTGGGGGCTCGGCCTGCGCGGTCGCAAGGACCGCAAGGCGCGTGTGGACGAGGTGCTGGCCGCTGTCGGCGCCACCGACTACGCGGACGCGCCCATCGGTCTGCTCTCCGGCGGTGAGCAGCAGCGGCTGCGCGTCGCGCAGGCGCTGGTCGGTGATCCGCGGGTGCTGCTGTGCGACGAGCCGCTGCTGTCGCTGGACCTCGCGCACCAGCGCGTCGTGAGCGACCTGATCGACACCCGCCGCAAGGCTGCCGACACCGCGGTCCTGTTCGTCACGCACGAGATCAACCCGGTCCTGCCGCTCGTCGACCGCGTCCTGTACCTGGTGGACGGTCGCTTCCGGATCGGTCCGCCGAGCGAGGTCATGACGTCGGAGACGCTGTCGGAGCTGTACGGCACGACGGTCGACGTCGTGCGGGTGCGCGACCAGGTCCTGGTCGTCGGCGCCACCGGCAAGCTCTGCGAGGACCAGCCGCACCACGTCGTGCAGGAGAGCTGATGGACACCTTCTTCGACCTCGCCACGACGTTCGACCTGCTGTCGCTGGACATCGTGCACCGCGCGCTGATCGCCGGGGCCGTGCTCGGCCTGCTCGCGGGCGTGCTGGGGCCGCTCGTCGTGACGCGCAAGATGTCGTTCGCCGTCCACGGCACCAGCGAACTCGCGTTCACCGGCGGCGCGGCGGCGCTGCTGCTCGGCGTCAGCGTCGGCTACGGCGCCGTCGGCGGCGCGGTGCTGGCCGCGCTGCTGCTCGGCCTGCTCAGCCAGAAGGACTCCGAACGGGACTCGGTGATCGGCGCGGTGCTCGCGTTCGGACTGGGCCTCGGCGTGCTGTTCCTGGCCCTCTACGACGGCCGCGCCACGACCAAGTTCGGTCTCCTCGTCGGCCAGCCGTTCGGGGTGGCGGCGGACAACGTGTGGCAGCTCGTCGGCATGGCGGCGCTGGTGCTGGTCGTGCTCGCGTTCCTCTACCGGCCGCTGCTGTTCGCCAGCGTCGACCCCGACGTGGCCGCCGCGCGCGGCGTGCCGGTGCGGGTCCTGACGCCGGTGTTCGCCGTGCTGGTCGGCATCGCCACGGCGCTGAGCGTGCAGATCGTCGGCGCGCTGCTGGTGCTGGCCCTGATGATCACGCCCGCCGCGGCGGCGTGCCGCGTCACGTCGAGCCCCGGTCGGGCGACGCTGCTGTCGGTCGTGTTCGCCGAGGTGGCCGTTCTGGGCGGGATCGTGCTCTCGCTGGCGCCAGGTCTGCCCGTGAGCGCCTTCGTCACCGCGATCTCGTTCGCGATCTACGTCGGCTGCCGGGTCGTCGGGGGCGTCCGCGTCCGCCGGATCGGCAGCCGCCGGGTGGCTGCCGCGGCCTGACCCAGGCCCTCACGCCGAGCGGCTGACCTGCGAGTCGTCGGCCACCACGACCTGGTGGTCGGTGCGTGGCGAGGGCAGCGGCACCGGGAGGCGGGTCGCGGCGGAGCCGATGTCCAGGCCCGCCACCTGCACCTGGTTGCGGCCGTTCTCCTTCGC
Source organism: Umezawaea endophytica (assembly GCF_025061645.1). GTDB lineage: Bacteria > Actinomycetota > Actinomycetes > Mycobacteriales > Pseudonocardiaceae > Umezawaea > Umezawaea endophytica. The sequence goes on from NZ_JANYMP010000008.1 coordinate 39,854, forward strand.
CACGTACAGCGCGGCGTCGGCGCTGTGCTGGGCGAGCGCCAGGCTGTCGCCGTTGTCCGGCACGACCGCGACGCCGATCGACGCCGAGATCGACCGCACGTCCGGGCCGTCCTCGTCGCCCGGCGGCAGCGCCCGGCCGCGCAGGGTCACGGTGTTGCGGTGTTTGTCCGTGGTGGACACCGTCGCCTCGGCGATGGCCTCGCGGATGCGCTCCGCGATGGACACCCCCTGCGCGAGCCCTGTGTCGGCCAGCACGACGACGAACTCCTCGCCGCCATCACGTCCGGCCACGTCGCCCGGTCGGAGCTTCTCGCGCAGGATGCGGCCCACTTCCGCGAGCACGGCGTTGCCCGCCGGGTGCCCCCAGGTGTCGTTGATCCGCTTGAAGAAGTCGAGGTCGATCGCCAGCACGGTCACGGGCTGACCGTCGTGCCTGGACCGTTCGGCGAGCCGGTTCGCGTACTCGGCGAGGCCGTTGGTGTTGAGCAGGCCCGTCCGGTAGTCGGTGTGGGCGTCCTCGGCGAGCTGCTGGTGCAGTTGTTCCTGCTCGCTCAGCAGCCGTTCCAGGTGGGCCCGCCGTTCTGCGGCGTTGTTCAGCAGGGCGTTGACCAGGATTACCGGGGCGACCAGCAACAGCGGACCGACCCAGTGCGATGTGATCAGCATGCCCAGCATCGCGCCCGCGCCCAAGGTGGTGACCTCGAGCATGTTGTCGGCCTTGGAACCGAGGAACTCGACCAGCCTGGTGTGCGGGGTGACGATCTTCAACGCGACCGCGATCGTGGCGACCTGGGCGAACCAGTTCAGCGCGGCGGCCAGCGCGAGCACCAGCACCAGGCCGAGGTCGGTCGGGATGTTGCCGGTGGCGGCGAGCGAGAAGCCGGAGAGGTGCACCACGGCCCACGCGAGCATGGTGCTGCCCAGGATGCTGGTGGAGCTGAAGACGAACCGGTACGGCCTGCGGCGGGCGATGGGCTGGATGAGGATCCTCATCCAGAGCGTCACGATGACCGCCAGCCCGCCGGGGAGCGCGATGGCCGCGGCGAAGGTCCACACGGACGTGAGGTCGATGTGCGGGCCGGACGACTCGTCGCGGCGCGACTCCTCGGCGCGCCGGACCATCGTCAGGTGGACCGTGATCGCCAGGGTGATCGTGCCGAACCGGAGCCACTCCGTTGACGAGACGGAACCGATCGTGCCGAACAGCGACGTGAGCAACCAGATGGCCGCTCCGGCGACGGCCGCCTCGGCGACCAGGAAGAACGCCAGTGCCGCCGGGCGCAGGCTCCACAGCTCCCAGTTCCGGATTGGTACCCAACGGGTTGCCCTGGGAGGCTTGTCGTCAGTCAAACTGTTCTTCACCACGTTCCACCAACCTCACGACGGTGTCCGCACACCGTGGTGCCGTTGGGGTACCCGCTACTTGCACCAGTCGCTGCTCGACGGCCATGCGAAGGAGGGTTTGCCATGCGCAACCGCGACATGTGAGCTCCCCCTCCCTTCACTTCGGGGCCGAATTCTCACCGTACGCAACCGAATCCTCGCTGGACGCGCACGAAAGGTCCGTCATGATTGACAATCGCGATATGTGATGAGTCCGTTTCAGCTCACCACCACCTTCTGGTCGCCGCGCACCCGCGCTCGGCGCCAGGACACCGCGGCCTGGGCTGCGAGAAGCAGGCCGATGCCTCCCGCGCCCGCGATGGTCGCGGTGATGGAGCCCACAGCGTGGGCGACCACGCCTGCCAGCGCCATGCCACCGCCCTGGCTCGACCGCAGGGCGGCCCTGCCGATGCCGTACGCCCTGCCGCGGTACGCGTCGGGCAGCATCCTCATCCAGGCCGACCGCGCGGGCGTGTGGTACGCGCCCGCCATGCCCGCGATGACGAGGAGCGCGATCGTCCAGGTCAGGTTCGGGTCGAGCGCGAACAGGACCAGGGGTGCCAACGACAGGATAGCGAGCGGTCCGATCAGCCGCTCGCGTTTGGCGGGTTCCCGAACCCAGCGGAACAGCACGGCCACGCCCAGCACGTTCGCCGCGGGCTCGATCGCCAGGATGAGGCCGACGGCCCACACGGCGTCGAGGCTGGCGGCCAGCGGCACGGCCAGACCCTCCGGCACCATGGCGAGACCGGCGAGCAGGCGCATGCCCATGAGGCTGCGCAGCCGCGGCTCCGTGACGAGGAGCGTGAACACGCCCTGGCGGGGCGGTTCGCCCGAGGTGTCGACCCTGCGGTGCCGTCGCGGGTCGGCGGCGGGCCGGTGCTTCACCGACGTGTGGACCAGGATCGCGACGAGGACGAACGTGACGGCGTCGATCGCCAGCGCGACGCTCGGGCTGGCGGCGGTGACGATGAACCCCGCGGCGGCGAGCCCGGCCATCTGCGCCACGTCGACCGAGGTGCCGAACAGCGCGACCCCGTCGTCGTAGCGCTTGTCCGGCAGCACCGACGGCAGGCTCGCCTCCTGGGCGGCGAGGAACGGCGAGGCCGCGAACTGCACGGCCACCAGCAGGGCGATCATCAGCCAGAGCGGCGTGCCCGGCACCGCCATCACCCCGACGATCCCGGCCTGGAGCCAGGCGCAGATGATCATCACGGTGCGGCGGGGGAAGCGGTCGGCGAGCCAGCCGAGCAGCGGGCCCGCGATCAGCGGCGGGAAGAGCGTCAGCGACCACGTGAGCGCGGTCCAGAGGGGGGACCCGGTCCGTTCGAACACCAGGAGTGACAGGGCGACGGCGGCGAGCTGGTCACCCGCGGTGGACACCGTCGAGCCGATCCACAGGCCGCGGAACTCGCGGTCGCTCACGAGCGCGCGCAACGTCCCCTGGGAGGTCACAACCCCTCCAGGTCGTTCGGCCCCGAAGAGCGAGTCACGTTACCCCCACCCGAAGTAACCTATTTCTCCGTTAGACGGTAGAAGCTGCCGGTAGTGCAATCTCTGTCCTACCACAGTGTGTACCTGAACGGAGTAGGTCGGTTACATAAAGTAGTTATGATACGAATTTAGCCCTGGTTATTATTGACAGTTGACCGTCGCCGTGATGTGGTGAAGCCATCCGTGATTACGCTCTGTCGAAGTCCCCATGGCGCGCGTCTGTCGTGTTGCGCCGAGTGGGCCAGTTCGGTACCTGCTTATCGCCCAATGTACCGGGCGGTACCGTTATTCGCCTGACATCAGAACTGGTAGTAGAGGAACGGGCTGAAGGTCCCTCCCGCGACCAGGATTGCCGCGTAGGCCAGGCCAACCGTCATCAGCGAGACGCGGGCGACGGTGGCGATCTTGTCCCTTGAGGACTCCAGATACGGGCCGCTCACCGGGGATGTGGGCAATACGACAATGACCAGCGCGACCACAAGGATCACGAGTCGCTGATTCGTTGTGGCGACGCTCACAGCTTCGGATACGCCGGAGAAATCCGGCAGCAGCAGATGACCCAGCATCACGAACGCGGAGCCGAGGTCGGCCGACCGGAAGAACACCCAGCCGACGACCACGAGCAACATCGTCAATGCCCGCCTGCCGATGCGGGCATTTTTCGACGCGGGTGTGGAATCCCATCCAAAACCGCGTTCTATAACCAGCAGCGCCCCGTGGAACAAACCCCACACGAGGAACGTCCAGTTCGCCCCGTGCCAAAAACCGGTGAGCACGAACACGATCCCGAGGTTCCGGTACGTCTTCGCCACACCGTGCCTGTTGCCGCCCAACGGGATGTACACGTAGTCGCGGAACCACCGGGAAAGCGACATGTGCCAACGCCGCCAGAACTCGGTGACCGTGACGGAGGAGTAGGGGCGGGCGAAGTTCTCCGGGAGGCGGAAGCCGAGCATCCTACCGAGGCCGATGGCCATGTCGGAGTAGCCGGAGAAGTCGAAGTACAACTGCAAGGTGTAGCCGACGGCCCCCAACCAGGCGATGCCGAAGGTCATCTCGTCGGACGGGGTGGCGAAGCAGGCGTCGACCATCGGGGCCAGGGAGTCCGCGATGATCACTTTCTTGCAGAGGCCCAGCGCGAACCTGGGGAAGCCCGCCGCGATGTCGTCCAGGCGGTGGGTGCGGTGCTGGGGGAGCTGGTCGGAGATCTCCCGGAAGCGGACGATCGGGCCCGCCACGAGCTGCGGGAACATCGCGATGTAGGTGATGAAGGAGACGGGGTCCTTCAGCGCCTTGCGCTCGCCGCGGTAGATGTCCACCACGTAGGAGATGTGGTGGAAGGTGTAGAAGGAGATGCCGATGGGGAGGGCCAGGTGGACCACCGGGAAGTCGCCCCCCAAGGCGGTGGCGATGGTCTCCAGTTGTTCGGTGGCGAAGCCCAGGTACTTCCAGACGACCAGGATGCCCAGGTTGAAGGTGATGACGGCCAGGAGGATCTTGCGCCTGGTTCCGGGGGCCTGCTTGGGGTCCTGGTGGGGTTCGAGGCGGGGGCCTGCGAGGTAGTTGACGAGCATGCAGGTGAGGAGGAGGACGGTCGTGCCGCCTGCTCCGCTGGCGTAGAAGAGGAGGCTGGCCACCGCTACCACGCCGTTGCGCCAGGTCCTGGGTGTGGTGAGTAGTGCCGCTAGGAGTAGCGGCATGAAGAACCACAGGAAGAGGGGGCTGGCGAATGACATCGCCGGGAACCCTAGCTGGCTCGGGTGGGTGGGTGTGCACGGTCCTGGGTGAATAGGGGTGCGTGCGGGTTCGCTGGGGGGTCGGGTTGGGTGCCGGGGGTGCGTTGGTGGGGTGGCCGATTTGACTTGGGGCCCCTAGATTTGCCCCTTGGTCGGACGAAAACGGCGGGGAGGTGAAGCCGCCGTCCGACTCGAGTTTAAGGGGCAAATCCCCCAAGTAAAATCGGCCACGGTTGGGTAGGCGGCGTCGCGTTGAGAGGGTCGCGGGCTGTCTAGCAGGGAAAACGTGGAGATGGGGCCGGCCGGGTCCCTGGTGTGGGGCCCGGCCGGTGTGAGTTAGCTCTGTGGGTGGCTGTTAGGCCTTTGCGGCTACGCGGCGGCGGCGGGCTACCTCGGCCAGTACCACGCCTGCTGCTACTGAGGCGTTGAGTGATTCGACGCCTGCTGCCATGGGGATGGAGACCGTTTGGTCGCAGGTTTCGCGTACCAGGCGGGAGAGGCCGCGGCCTTCTGAGCCGACCACTACCACCAAGGGGCCGGTGGCCAGTTCCAGGCCGTCCACGTCCACGTCGCCGTCGGCGTCCAGGCCGACGATCATGAAGCCCTCGTCCGCCCAGTCCCTGAGGGTGCGGGTGAGGTTGGTGGCCATGGCGATGGGGACCTTGGCCGCCGTGCCCGCGCTGGAGCGCCAGGCGACCGCGGTGATGCTCGCCGAGCGGCGTTGGGGGAGGAGTACTCCCTGTGCGCCGAAGGCGGCTGCCGAGCGGACGACCGCGCCCAGGTTGCGGGGGTCGGTCACGCCGTCCAGGGCTACCAGCAGTGGCTGGTCGCGGGTCTGGCGGGTGAATTCGACCAGGTCGTCCGGGTGGGCGTAGCTGAACGGGGGGACCTGGAGGCCCAAGCCCTGGTGGAGGGCGCCGCCGGTGATGCGGTCCAGTTCGCCGCGCGTCACCTCCAGCACGGAGATGCCGCGGTCCGCCGCCAGCGAGACCGACTCGGCCACGCGGTCGTCGGAGTCGATGCCGATGGCCACGTACAGCGCTGTGGCGGGGATGCCCGCGCGCAGGCACTCGACCACCGGGTTGCGGCCCGCCACCGTTTCGGCCTGGCCCTCGTTCTTGCGGCGGGCCCTCGCCTTCTCGGTGTTGGCGGCCTTGGCGGCGTTCGTCGCCCGGCGGTACGCCGGGTGGTTCGGGCGCTCCACCGCCTTCGGGGTCGGGCCGCGACCTTGCAGGCCCTTGGACTTCTGCCCGCCGGAACCGACGACCGCACCCTTCTTCGTACCGGGGTTGCGCATCGCGCCCTTGCGCTTGGAGTTACCAGCCACGAGCTCAGTCGTCCCTCAATGTCCACTGCGAACCGTCGGGGTTGTCCTCGACGGCGATGCCTGCGGCCTTCAAGCGGTCGCGCAACGCGTCCGCCTTGGCGAAGTCCCGATCCTTGCGGGCCCGCAGGCGTTCTTCCAAGACGTGCTCCACCAGCGCGACGAGCGCCTGGCGGGCACCGGTGTCCGTGCTCGTGGACTCGTTCCACTTGGGGGACAACGGGTCCAGGCCGAGCAGGTCGGCCATGCCGCGCACGCAGGCCGCTGCCTCGCGTGCCGCGGCGTCGTCACCCGCGTCGAGCGCGGTGTTGCCCTCGCGGACCTTGTTGTGCAGCGAGCCGGTCGCCTGCGGGGTGCTCAGGTCGTCGTCCATCGCGGCGACGAACTCCGGGCAGAGGTCCTCGCCCAGCGGCACGACGCCCGTGCGCTGCGCGACGCGGCGCAGGAACGCCTCGATGCGGCGGTACGCCGACACCGACTCCTCCAGCGCGCCATCGGAGTACTCGATGGTCGACCGGTAGTGCGGCGTCACGAGGTAGTAGCGCAGTTCCGGCGCGCGCACCCGGTTCAGCATCTCCGGGATCGACACCACGTTGCCGAGCGACTTCGACATCTTCTCGCCGCTCATGGTGACCCAGGCGTTGTGCATCCAGTACCGCGCGAAGCCGTCGCCGACCGCCCGCGACTGCGCCTGCTCGTTCTCGTGGTGCGGGAAGATCAGGTCGATTCCGCCGCCGTGGATGTCGAACTCGCTGCCGAGGTACTCCGTCGCCATCGCCGAGCACTCCAGGTGCCAGCCGGGACGGCCCGCGCCCCACGGCGTCGGCCACGACGGCTCGCCGGGCTTCGCGCCCTTCCACAGCGTGAAGTCGCGCGGGTCGCGCTTGCCGCGCACCTCGCCCTCGCCCTGGAACACCTCGTCCAGCTTCTGCCCGGACAGCGCCCCGTACTCGGGGAACGAGCGCACCGCGAAGTAGACGTCGCCGTCCGCCGCGTACGCGTGCCCCTTGTCGATGAGCCGGTGCATCAGGTCGACCATCTGCGTCACGTGGCCGGTCGCGCGCGGCGAGTACGACGGCGGCAGGCAGCCCAGCGCGTCGTACGCGTCCTCGAAGGCGCGCTCGTGCGTCAGCGCCCACTCCCACCACGGCCTGCCGTGCTCGGCGGCCTTGGCGAGGATCTTGTCGTCGATGTCCGTGACGTTGCGCACCAGCCGCACGTCCGCGCCGTCGCGCGCGAGCCAGCGGCGCAGCACGTCGAAGTTCAGCCCGCTGCGCACGTGGCCGATGTGGGGTACGCCCTGCACGGTCGCCCCACACACGTAGATCGACGCCGTACCGTTGACCAGCGGGTGGAACTCCCGCATGGACCGGGTCGCGGTGTCGTACAGGTGGAGGCTCACATCACGAATGGTACGGGCGAAGGCGTGAGCGGGGTGAATCGACCGCTCAAACGGGGATAATGCCGTGCTTCCGCAGCGAGTCGACCAGCGCGGTAGGCCGTTCGCCCGTCCGCAGCGGCTCCACGATCGCCACCTTGCTCCCCACCGCGGCCGCCCCGCCGTCGGCCTCCTCGCTGTCCCCGACCATCAGCACCTCGGACGGGTCGACCCGCAGCCGCTCGCAGGCCAGCAGGAAGATCTTCGGATCCGGCTTGATCAGCCCCTCCTCGTAGGAGAGCACCACCTCGTCCACCAGGTGGCTCACCCCGAACCGGTCCAGGACGGCCCGGATGTTCCAGCCGGTGTTGCTCACCACGGCCACCCGCAACCCGGCCTCGGACACCGTCCGCAACGCCTCGAAGGTGTCCGGGTAGGTCTGCCAGAACGCGGCGCTCACCAACCGCTCGTAGAACGCCAGCGCGGCGCCCGGCTCGGTCAACCCGGCCGCCTGCAACGCGACCACGTGCACGTCCCGGTGCACGTCCGCGTCGAGGTCCCGCCGCAGCCAGAGCGCCTCGGTCTCCGGGTCCAAGCCCTCGGCCATGCCGACCGGAGCGGTCAACGCCCGCATCAGGTCGCCGTGCTCCTCCAGGGCCTCGTGTTCGAGGCGGAAGAGCGTGCCGGAGAAGTCGAAGAGCACCGCGCGGAGGGCCATGCGCTCAACCTATGTTGGTCTGGACCAGTTAGGGGAGTGATTCTGGCCGCTTCGGCGCGAACGCCTACGCGACGTGGCCGGTGACCTTCGTCGGGGTCAGGCGGAGGACGACCCGGACGTGACCCTCTGGAGCGGGTTCGTGGTCCTGGCCGGTGTACTTCCGGGCCAGCAGGTGGCCGACGACCAAGCCCTCGTCCTCGGTGATGGTGACGGTGCCGCGGATCTCCGCGTACTGCTCCGGATCGGCCAGCGAGAAGACGCTGACGCTCGCCCTGGGGTCGCGGCGGAGGTTCAGCTCCTTGCGGCGGTCGCGGAGCGTCGAGAACAGCAGGTCGTCGCCGTCGCGGGCCACCCAGAGGACGGACGACTGGGGGCTGCCGTCGGGGTTGGTGGTGCAGAGGACGGCGTAGTTCTTGGCGTCCAGGAGGGCTTGGACGGCGGCGTTGAGGATCACGCGACCACCAGCAGCGCGGTCGCGATGGCGGCGATGCCCTCGCCGCGGCCGGTGAGGCCCAGGCCGTCCGTGGTGGTGCCGGAGACGGAGACGGGGCCGCCGACGGCGTCCGAGAGGGTCTGCTCGGCTTCGGAGCGGCGCTTGCCGATCTTCGGGTTGTTGCCGATGACCTGCACGGCGGCGTTGCCGACGCGGAAACCGGCCTCCTCGACCAGCCTGCGGACCTCCTTGAGGAGCGTCACACCGCGCGCGCCGGACCAGCGGGGGTCGCTGGTGCCGAACACGGCACCGAGGTCGCCGAGGCCCGCGGCGGACAGCAGCGCGTCGCACAGGGCGTGCGCGGCGACGTCGCCGTCCGAGTGGCCCTCGCAGCCGTCGACGCCCTCCCACAGCAGCCCGGCGACCCAGCAGTCGCGGCCCGCCTCGACCGGGTGCACGTCGGTGCCGATGCCGACCCTCAAGTGGTTCCTCCGGTGAGCAGCGCCTCGGCGACAGCGAGGTCGAACGGTGTGGTGATCTTCATGGCGTTCGCGTGGCCCTCGACGGTGGTGACGGGCACGCCGAGGCGTTCCACGAGACCGGCGTCGTCGGTGGCCTGGACGCCGGACGCGTGCGCGCGCAGCAGCACGTCGGCGGTGAAGCCCTGGGGGGTCTGGACGATCCGCAGCGCCGCTCGGTCCGGCGTCGCGACGACCGCGCCGTCCGCGTCGACCTGCTTCACGGTGTCCGCCATCGGCAGCACCGGGATGACGGCCGGATGACCTGCTCGAACGGCCTCGACGACCCGCCGGACGACGGCGCCGGGCGTGAACGCGCGGGCGGCGTCGTGGACGAGCACGATCGAGGTGTCGGGGATCTCACGGAGCGCGTACTCCAACGCGAGACGAACGGAGTCGGTGCGCTCGGCACCCCCCGCAAGCACGTGCACCGCCCCGCCGGCCGAAGCCAGCGAGGCGGTCACGGTGCACATTGCGTCCACATCGGACGGTGGGGCGGCGACTACCACGTGTTGCACGCACCCCGCATCGAGCAGGCCGCGCACGGCACGAACCAGAAGCGGAACCCCGTTGACCGGCACGAGCGCCTTGGCCATCCCATAGCCGAGACGCTCACCCCGACCCGCCGCGGGCACGAGCGCGACAACACTCACGTCCGCGGTCCGAGTGGAGTTCGTGCGATCAGGACGCGGTAGCCAGGACCTCGTCGAGGAGCACTTCAGCCTTGTCCTCGTCGGTGCCCTCGGCCAGCGCCAGTTCGCTAACCAGTATCTGCCGAGCCTTCGCCAGCATCCGCTTCTCGCCCGCGGACAAGCCGCGATCCTTCTCGCGCCGCCAGAGATCACGCACCACTTCGGCCACCTTGTTCACGTCGCCGGAGGCGAGCTTCTCAAGATTTGCCTTGTACCGCCGCGACCAGTTGGTCGGCTCCTCGGTGTGGGGAGCACGCAAGACCTCGAAGACCTTGTCGAGACCCTCTTGGCCGACAACGTCGCGCACGCCTACGATCTCGGCGTTGTCAGCGGGCACGCGAACGGTAAGGTCGCCTTGTGCGACCTTGAGGACGAGGTACTTCTTCTCCTCGCCCTTGATCACGCGGGTCTCGATCGCTTCGATGAGAGCGGCACCGTGGTGCGGGTAGACGACGGTCTCTCCGACCTTGAAAACCATGTGTCCTCTGCCCCTTTCGCTACCCCCATCCTAACACGCCGGGCAATCCCCTCACCGGCCTCAGGAGTTGGGTAATGGCTGGTCAGGGCCATGCGGGGGGTTGACAAACCACCTGTTTACGTGCCACACCTATGGTCGGACGCTCTCCGCTCACGTCCCAGGTGCGGCCGAACGCGCCCTCCGGGGCACCACGTTCCGCCTGTCGAACGCCACCCGGTTAGGCTCCTGCACTGGTGGTCGGCCCTGTTCCCGGGGCAGGCCCTATCGCCGGTACACCAGGAAGGATCCTGCAACCGTGGGTCGCGCAGAGCAGAAGTCCCGCCTCGCCGTCGTGGTCGCGCTCGCTACGGGCCTCGGGCTCGCCGCGGCCGGGTGCAGCGCCGGGCAGATCACGCAGACCGACACCCAGGTCGCCACGGTCGACGGCGCCTCGGGCAACATCGGTGCCATCGCGGTGCGCAACGCGCAGTTCGCCTTCCCGGTCTCCGGCCACGAGTACAAGGAGGGTGACGAGGCCGCGGTCGTCGTGACGATCGCGAACAACGCCACCACCGCCGACAAGCTCCTCTCGGTCACCGGCGAACTCGGCGCGGCCGAGCTGAGCGGTGACGTCGACCTGGAGCCGCAGACCTCCGTCGCGTCGCTGTTCGCCGAGCTGGACCGCAGCAGCAGCGCCCCCTCGGTGACCCTGACCTCCGCCCCGTCGGGCAGCTCGTCGGCGCCGTCCTCGTCGGCCTCGTCGTCGTCGACGGCGGGCTCTTCCGTCACCGGCTCCTCGTCGGCGGGGTCGTCGTCCGTCACCGGCAGCAGCTCGCCGACGAGCGGCGTGTCGACCTCCGCTTCCAACCGGCCGACGTCCTCGGCCGCGCCCGCGAAGCCCGGCAAGATCGCCATCGTGGTCAAGCTGACGAAGGAACTCCGCCCCGGCCACACCGCCAAGGTCACCTTCCTGTTCGAGAAGGCTGGGCCGCTCACGCTGGACCTCCCAATCGGCGCCGACCCGAAGCCCCGCCCCGAAGGCAAGTCCGAACACTGAGTTCTTGGTCGCTGCTCCGCAGACTCCGGCTCGGCCGCCTGTAGTCGGCAGTTCGTGCCCCGATTTTTTCGAGTTGGGCAGAGACTTCGTCACCGCCCAACTCGAAAAAATGGTGACCCGACCTACCGACGCGGCCTCGCGGGACTGAGGCCGTCCGCCGTTGTCGGTGCGGTGATCTAACGTCTGCGGCGTGCCAAACAAGGTTCGTGCGACTCGTCCGCAGTACCGGTGCGCGGAGTGCGGGTTCGAGTTCGCCAAGTGGGTCGGCCGGTGCTCTGAGTGCCAGGCCTGGGGGAGCGTCGAGGAGCGCGGGTCGGCCACGCCGCTCGCGCGGATCGTGGCGGGTGCGCCGACGTCGAAGGCGCGGCCGATCGGCGAGGTCGACATCGAGTCCGCGCGGGCCACGAAGACCGGTGTGGACGAGCTGGACCGGGTCCTCGGCGGCGGCATCGTGCCCGGTGCCGTCGTGCTCATGGCGGGCGAGCCGGGTGTCGGCAAGTCGACGCTGCTGCTGGAGGTCGCCTACCAGTGGTCGTCGAAGGTGGGCCGGAGCCTCTACCTGACCGGTGAGGAGTCCGCGGGCCAGGTGCGGTTGCGGGCCGAGCGGACCGGCAACCTGCACGAGGAGATGTACCTCGCGGCCGAGAGCGACCTGTCGGCGGTGCTCGGGCAGGTCGACGAGGTCAAGCCGAGCCTGCTGATCATCGACTCGGTGCAGACCATGTCGTCGATGAACGTCGACGGCGTGGCGGGTGGCGTCAGCCAGGTGCGGACGGTGGCGGCCGGCCTGATCGCGCTGGCCAAGGAGCGCAACCTGCCGGTCGTGCTGGTCGGCCACGTCACCAAGGACGGTTCGGTGGCCGGGCCGAGGGTGTTGGAGCACCTGGTCGACGTGGTCCTCCAGTTCGAGGGCGACCGGCACTCCACGCTGCGGCTCCTGCGCGGCATCAAGAACCGCTACGGCGCGGCCGACGAGGTCGGCTGCTTCGAGCTGCGCGACGACGGCATCATCGGCGTCCCCGACCCGTCCGGGCTGTTCCTGAGCCGCCGCGACCAGGCCGTCGAGGGCACCGCCGTGACGGTGATCGTGGAGGGCAAGCGGCCCATGCTCGGCGAGGTGCAGGCGCTCGTCGCGAAGACGAACCTGCCCGCGCCCCGCCGCGCGGTCAGCGGCCTGGACTCGGCGCGGATCGCGATGGCGCTGGCCGTGCTGGAGAAGCGCGGCAAGGTCAACCTGTTCCAGAAGGACGTGTTCACCGCGACCGTCGGCGGCATGAAGCTCACCGAACCCGCGGCCGACCTGGCCGTGGTGCTCGCCGTGGCGTCGGCGGAACGCGAGATCGCCCTGCCCGCCGACCTCGTGGTGCTGGGCGAGGTCGGCCTGGCGGGCGAGATCCGCCGCGTCAACGGCGTCGGCAAGCGGCTCGCGGAAGCGCTGCGCCTGGGCTTCACGAAGGCCCTGGTCCCCCCGGACGCGGGCCCGCTGCCGGAGGGGGTGCGCGCGCTGGTGGCGCACGACCTGTTCACGGCGCTGGACGTCCTGGGGCTGAACAAGGGGAAGTGAAGGCGCCTACCGGCTGCTGGTCGCGTCCGGACGGCCCTTCGGGGTCGTGGAGCGGCCGGTGGAGCGGCCCGTTGCGGAGCGGGAGGAGCGGCGGGCGCGGGTGGGGCGGAGCTGGTGGCCGTGGCGGTCTTCGTTCATCGCTGGTCCTCGCTTGCTCTCCGGCTTGGCTGGGGCACCTCCAACACGGACGTGGGTCGGGAACGGTTCAACGGAAACGCCGAAGGCCCCCGCGGCGTCGCCGTGAGGGCCTTCGGGACCGGGTGTTCTACTGCGCGGACAGCAACTGGGCGCAGCGGATCAGGCCCAGGTGGCTGTACGCCTGCGGGTGGTTGCCCAGCGAGCGCTCGGCGACCGGGTCGTACTCCTCGGGCAGCAGGCCCGTGGGGCCCGCGGCGTCGACCATCTGCGCGAACAGCTCCTCGGCCTCCGTGCGCCTGCCGGTGAGCAGGTAGGCCTCGATCATCCAGGCCGCGCACAGGTGGAAGCCGCCCTCGTCGCCGGGCAGGCCGTCGTCGCGGCGGTAGCGGTAGACGGTCGAACCGCTGCGCAGCTCGGCCTCGATCGCCGTCACCGTCGACTGGAAGCGCTCGTCCGCCGGGTCGATCAGACCCGACAGCCCCACGTGCAACGACGCCGCGTCCAGGTCGTAGTCGTCGTACGCTGTGGTGAACGACTGGGCCTCGTCCTTCCACCCGTTCTTCAGCACGTCGGTGGAGATGGTGTCCCTCAGCACGGGCCACGACGGGTCGACGGTACGGCCGTAGGTCTCCGCCAGCTTGACCGCGCGGTCGATCGTGACCCAGCACATGACCTTCGAGTACACGTGGTGGCGCGGCGCGTGCCGCTCCTCCCAGATGCCGTGGTCCGGCTCGTGCCAGCGCCTCGCGACGGCTTCGGCCATGGCCTGCACCATCAGCCAGTCCTGGTCGGTCACCGAGCCGCGGGCCTCCGCCAGCGCCACGACGAGGTCGACCACGGGGCCGAAGACGTCGAGCTGGACCTGCTGGTTCGCGAGGTTGCCCACGCGGACCGGGCGGGAACCGGCGTAGCCGGGGAGGGTGTCGATCACGGCTTCCGCGCCGAGCATGGTGCCCTGCAACGTGTACAGCGGGTGCAGCCGCTCCGGGCCGGGCAGCGTGGCGAGGACGCCGTGCACCCAGCCGAGGAACGCCTCGGCCTCCGCCGTGGAACCCACCGACACCAGCGCCTGCGCGGTCAGCGCCGCGTCGCGCAGCCAGCAGTAGCGGTAGTCCCAGTTGCGGATGCCGCCCAGCTCCTCGGGCAGCGACGTCGTCGCGGCGGCCATGATCGCGCCGGTGTCGGCGTGCACGAGGCCTTTCAACGTCAGCGCCGAGCGGGACACCAGCTCGGTCTGCAACGGCGGGAGCTTGAGCGTCGCCGCCCAGTCCGACCAGTAGGCGCCCGCGCGTTCACGGCGGTCCGCCTCGCTGAGCGTGGCGTCGGACAGGTCGTCCGTGCCGCAGCGCAGCTCCAGCAGCACCGGTGCGCCCTCGCGCGGCCGGACGACCGCGCGAGCGGTCTCCTGGAGGCCGTCCGAGGTGATCTCCCAGTCGACGCCGGGGGACCGCAGCACCATCGGGTCGGACGTGCCGACCACGCGCAGGCCGTCGCGCTCGCGCAGCAGCCGCACGGGCACCTGGCCGAACTCCGGCCGCGGCGCGAACGTGATCACCGCGTTGGTGGAGCCGCTGATCCGCCGGACCAGGTCCGTGCGGTGCGAGGCGCTGAAGTGGTCCAGGTAGTCCGACACGAGCAGCCGGGACCACCGGGTCTCCACGATCATGGTTCCGGGCACGTAGCGCTGGCCAAGCGGCAGCGAGCCGTGCTCGGGCTTGATCGAGAAGTGGCCCGCCTCCGGGCCGCCGAGCAGGTCCGCGAAGACCGCGGCCGAGTCCGGCTCCGGGTGGCACAGCCAGTTGATCCGCGCGTCGGGCGTGACCAGCGCGACGGACCGCTCGTTGGCGAGCATCGTCAGCCGCTCGATCGGCACGGCCTGGTCGCCGTGCAGCCAGTTCCGCCGCTCCTCCAGGAGGAACGCCAGCACCGTGGCGACGTCGGTCGTGTCGTCGATCGTGTACTCGGCCAGTGACTCGCCCTCGCCGACCTTGATGCCGACGTCCGGCCCGGACAGCCGGGCGAACGCCTTCTCGTCGGTCACGTCGTCGCCGACGAACACCGCGGCGGTCGCGCTGACCCGGTGGCGCAGCACGTCGAGCGCGTGGCCCTTGTCGGTCTGCACGACGGCCAGCTCGACGACGGCCTTGCCCTCGGTGACGTGGACGCCGTCCCAGGTGCACGGGCCGGAGCGGACCGCGTCGAGCACGGACTGGCCGACGGAGGCCTCGGCGCGGCGGACGTGCACGGCGATGCTGGCGGGCTTGACCTCCAGGCCCACGCCCTCGTTGCCCGCCACCAACTGCTCCAGCTCGGCTTCGAGCCTGCGGTGCAGCGCCTTGGCGTCGGCGTCGAGCGCGTGCACGAAGCCGACGTCGAACTCGGAGCCGTGCGATCCGACCAGGTGCACCTCGGACGGGAGTCGCGAGAGCGTCGCGAGGTCCCGCAGGGCGCGGCCGGAGATGACTGTCGTGGTGGTCTCGTGGAGCCCGGCCAGTGAGCGCAGCGCGCCCACCGACTCGGGCAGCGGGCGGGCCTGTTCGGGGTCGGCGACGATCGGTGCAAGTGTCCCGTCGTAGTCGCACGCCACGAGCAGTCGTGGGGTGCGAGCCAACTGCACGATCGCTCGGCGCAGGTCCGCGGGGAGGGCCTCGGCGGTCAACGCCCCTCCTCAGTCTTATTCGATGGGACAGGTCATGGTGTCTGAAATGATTCAGATCGCCGTCTGCGTGCCGAGCGCTTCGAGGAACGACCGCGCCCAACGGTCGACGTCATGGGTCAGAACTTGGCGTCGCAGGGCGCGCATCCTACGGCGGCCTTCGGCGGGGTCGATGGTGAGGGCGGACTCCAGCGCGTTCTTCACCCCGTCCAGGTCGTGCGGGTTCACCAGGTACGCGCTGGTGAGTTCGGCGGCTGCTCCGGCGAACTCGCTGAGCACCAGTGAACCACCGAGGTCGTACCTCGTGGCCACGTACTCCTTGCAGACCAGGTTCATGCCGTCGCGTACAGGGGTCACCACCATGACGTCCGCGGCGCTCATGAACGCGGCCAGCTCCTCGCGGTCGACCGACTGGTGCAGGTAGTGCACGACCGGCCGCCCGACCCTGGCGAACTCCCCGTTGATCCGGCCGACGATCTGCTCGATGTCGCCCCTCATCTGCTTGTAGTGCTCGACGCGCTCGCGGCTCGGGGTGGCGAGCTGCACCATCGCCACGTCCTCCGGGTCGATCCGGCCGTTCTCCAGCAGCTCGTGCAGCGCGCGCAGCCGGACGTCGATGCCCTTGGTGTAGTCGAGGCGGTCCACGCCCAGCAAAATCTTCTTCGGGTTCCCGAGGTCGGACCGGATCTGCTTGGCCCGCGCCTGTACGTCCTTCTTGCGCGCCAACGCGTCCAGCCCGGCCGAGTCGATCGAGATGGGGAACGCGCCCACGCGCACCGTGCGGTCGCCGACCTGCACGACACCGGGCCGGGTGCGCACGCCGACCGCGCCGCGGCTGGGCTCCAGGCCGACGAGGCGGCGGGCCAGCCAGAGGAAGTTCTGCGCGCCGCCGGGGCGGTGGAACCCGACCAGGTCCGCGCCCAGCAGCCCGCGGATGATCTCCGTCCGCCACGGGAGCTGCATGAACAGCTCTACCGGCGGGAACGGGATGTGCAGGAAGAAGCCGATCTTCAGGTCGGGGCGCTGCTCGCGCAGCATCGCCGGGACGAGCTGGAGCTGGTAGTCCTGCACCCACACCGTCGCGCCCTGCGCGGCGACCTTCGCGGTCGCGTCGGCGAAACGCTGGTTGACCCGCGTGTAGGCGTTCCACCAGTGCCGGTGGAACGCCGGGGGCGCCACGACGTCGTGGTAGAGCGGCCAGAGCGTGCCGTTGGAGAAGCCCTCGTAGTAGTCCTGCACCTCGTCGGCGCTCAGCCGCACCGGGTGCAGTTGCAGGCCCGCCTCCTCGAACGCCTCGACCTCGGCGTCGGCGACGCCCGGCCAGCCGATCCACGCCCCGCTGTGCGTGCGCAGGAACGGCTCCAGGGCGCTGACCAGCCCGCCTGGGCTGTGCTTCCACCGCTGGGTGCCGTCCGGAAGCCGTTCAAGGTCGACCGGGAGGCGGTTCGCCACAACCAGGAAATCCGCCCCGTTCTCGCCAATGCCGCTCACCGGAAAAGCGCCTCCTGTGCTCGATTCGCCCAGCCTGAGGGTAGAGGGCCGGTACCTCGGGGAATGCCCTCGCGTAGCACCTGTCACACCGAGTTCACCCGAGTCGACGAAGTGCGCGTCGTCACGAACCTCCGTTCGAGTCGGCTCAGCCCGCTGCGCACCGGCCGGGCGAGGTGCTCGCCGAGGACGACGCCGCCCGCGAGCGCCAGCGCGATGCCGGTCGCCAGCACGAGCGTCGACAGGCCTTCGGAGTCGCCTTCGGCCGTGAGCTGGTAGAGCCCGCGGTAGATGGTCCAGCCGGGCAGCAGGGGCGTTATCCCCGCCACCGACACGACCAGCGTCGGGATCCGCAGCCGCCGCGACAGGACCGCGCCGCCGAACCCGACGAGCGTCGCCGCGACGGCCGAACTGGTGATCGCGTTGGTCCCGGTCACCGCGAGCAGCCCGTACGACGTCGTGCCCACCGCGCCCGCGACGGCCGCGACCAGCAGCGCCCTCGGCTGGGCGTAGCTCGCCATCGCGAAGCAGAACGACGTCGCCGCGCCCGCCGCGAACTGCACCGGCACGTCGGTGATCAGGGCGGGCAGCGGTTCGGCCAGCGATGTCCGGACACCGAACTGGACGCCCGCCCGCAGCGCCAGCGCGACCCCGGAGATGAGGCCCGCGGTCAGCAGGACGATCTCCATCGTCCGGCCCGCCGCGGTCACGTTGTATCCGCTGATCGCGTCCTGCACCGTGCTGACCAGCGACAGGCCCGACAGCAGCACGACGATGCCCACCGCCACCAGCATCGACGGCCGCACGGTCGGCAGCAGGTCCGTCGCGTACATCGCCAGCGCCACGACCGTCGCCAGCCCGCCGCCGACGACCTGCTGGAAGAAGAACGGCAGGTTCCGCCGGTTCAGCAGCCGCCCGACCCGGTCGATCACCGCGGTCACGACCGCCGCCAGCACCGCCAGCACCAGCCCGCCGCCCACGAGCACCGCGACCGCAGCCGCCATCCCCGCCCACGCCGTCGTGGCGACCCAGCGCGGGTACGGGTGCGGCGCGGTGGTGATCCGGTCAAGCTCGGCGTACGCGTCGCGGGCCGTCACCGTGCCCGCCTTCATCCGGCCGATGAGGTGCTCCAGCTCCGCGAGCCGGGTGAAGTCCAGGCTCCGCGACCGCACCACCCGCAGTGTGGTGATGGGCGCCGCCTCCGTGCCCCGGTGGCAGCACACCGTGATCGCGGTGAACGTCACATCCACCTCGGTGTGGGGAAGGCCATACGCGCCGGTCACGTCGATGATCGTGGCCGTGACGTCCGCCGCCCCGACCCCGCTCGCCAACTGCGCCTCACCGACCCGCAGCGCCAGGTCCAGCACCAGGTGCACCGTCGCCTCGTCCAGAGGCTCGGGGCCGAACACCGCGCTGAGCGGTTCGTGCTGGTCAGCGCCAGTTTTCCTGGTGCGGCGCAGCCAACCGGCGCGTCCACGACCGAAGCCCACCCGGAGCCACCTCCTCTGGTTCGTCCCGTGGCAAATCGGGTCGCCACGCCCGACCGTTGCACACTTCGGTCTGTGTTGTCGGACACCCCTGAACGGGTTACCCAGGCAGGGGGATCCGGTCACGCAGAGTTGATCATGGAGTGGTGGTGGTCAGGGGGTCTGTGCAGGGGTTTCACGTTCTGCGGGAGACGTCCGAACGTGGCCGGTGACTCCATTCGGAGCAGTCGACGCGCACCTGGTCCACGACGTTCGCCGCAGGTAGCAGCCCCTGCGGGCGCTTAGGATGTCCCAGGCTCTTTTGGCCGCGCCGGTGTAGCTCAATTGGCAGAGCACTCGCCTTGTAAGCGAAAGGTTAGGGGTTCAAGTCCCCTCACCGGCTCCACTCCCGGTCAGCGCTGTGCGCGGGCCGGGACGCGGACCGATGATCCGATCGGGTTCCGCGCTCGCGGGTCCGCGGTCGACCGCACGCGGGAGCGGTTGACCGCATGCGGTGTTTGCCGGAAGTGGTCGAACACCTGTTCACGTTGCTCTGCGCGTCGTGGGCATGGCCCTGCGCCGTGCGGGCGAAGAACTCGATTTCAGGTAACTCCTGACGGAGTTTGCGCGACCCACTAACCACCTGAACATGACACGTCGTGTCGAATAGTGTTACGCGCTACTCATTGGCATGACGTGCCTCCCCAAGAGGAGGCTGAAATGGTAAAAGATTTCGTATTTGGTGTCGATCTCGACGGAGTTTGCGCGGATTTCTATGGCAAGATGCGCGCGGTGATGGCGGAATGGCGTGGCGTCGACGTGGAGACGCTCACGCCGCACGTGTCCTACGGACTGCCCGAGTGGGGACTCCTGCCGAACGAGTACGGCAGGCTGCACAGGTTTGCCGTCACGCAGCGCGACCTGTTCCTGTCCGTCGACCCGGTACCAGGTGCCGCCCAAGCGATTCGCCGTCTCGGCACCGAGGGTGTTCGCATTCGGATCATCACGCACCGACTGTTCATCCGGTACTTCCACAAAATAGCCGTGGCGCAGACAGTGGACTGGCTGGACAGGCACGGAATCCCGTACTGGGACCTCTGCTTCATGCGGGACAAGGCATTGGTCGACGCTGATGTCTACGTAGAGGACTCGCCGGAGAACATCGAGCGCCTCCAGGAGGCGGGAAAAGTGGTCGTGGCGTTCACCAACTCGACGAACGTGCACATGCATCCGGGTCCGGTGCTGCGGGCGGACAACTGGACGTCGGTAGAGGAGATCGTCCGCGATCGCTACTACGGCTGGCTGCGCAAGGCGAACAAGAAATTGCCGGAGGCGCCTGGCCACGAGCCACCCTGGCCGAACTGCCGGCACGTCTCGTGAGGTAGCAGCTCGTCCACACCAGTTGCCTCCCCGTCCGGGCCGGGCTGCTCGTCCCTGGTGGACATGACATCGTGAGCCCTATGGCCTACCTCCCGGAAGAGTCGCGCTACGACCGGATGTCCTACCGCAGGTCGGGGCGCAGTGGATTGAAGTTGCCCGCCATCTCGTTGGGCCTCTGGCACAACTTCGGTGACGACCGGCCGTACGAGTCCGGGCGGGCGATCGTGCGGCGGGCGTTCGACCTCGGTATCACGCACTTCGACCTGGCGAACAACTACGGCCCGCCGTACGGGTCTGCCGAGGCGAACTTCGGGCGGTTGCTGGTCGACGACCTGCGGCCGTACCGGGACGAGCTGGTGGTCTCGACCAAGGCGGGCTACGACATGTGGCCGGGGCCGTACGGTGACTTCGGGTCGCGGAAGTACCTGCTGGCGTCGTTGGACCAGTCGCTGGGGCGGATGGGGCTGGACTACGTCGACATCTTCTACTCGCACCGGTTCGACCCGGAGACGCCGCTGGAGGAGACCGTCGGCGCGCTGGTGAGCGCCGTCCAGCAGGGCAAGGCGCTGTACGTCGGCGTCTCGTCCTACTCGGCGACGAAGACCCGCGAAGCCGCCGAACTGCTCCGCCAGGCCGGGGTGCCGCTGCTGATCCACCAGCCGTCGTACTCGATGCTGAACCGCTGGATCGAGCCGGACCTGCTGGACGCGCTGGAGGAGATCGGCGCGGGCTGCATCGCGTTCTCGCCGCTCGGCCAGGGGATGCTGACCGACAAGTACCTCGGCGGGGTGCCGGAGGGGTCGCGGGCGACGCAGGGCAAGTCGCTGTCGACGGACCTGCTGTCCGACGAGAACCTGGCCCGTGTGCGGGCGCTCAACGAGATCGCTTCTGGCCGCGGGCAGTCGTTGGCGCAGCTCGCGCTGACGTGGACGCTGCGGGACCCGCGGGTCACGTCGGCGCTGATCGGCGCCAGCTCGGTGGGGCAGCTCGAGGACAACGTCGCCGCGCTGGACGCGCCGCCGCTGACCGACGACGAGATCGCGGCGATCGACGAGCACGCCGTCGAGTCCGGGATCGACCTCTGGGCGCCGTCACACGCCGTCTAGGCGGATGGTGAACGCGGTGCGGCCGGGCTCGCCCGCCAGCTCCAGGGTGCCGCCGTGCGCGGCGACCAGGGAGTGCGCGACGGCGAGTCCGAGGCCGCTGCCGCCGCGGTTGCGGGCGCGGGAGTCGTCGACGCGGTAGAAGCGGTCAAAGATGCGGGACCGGTCGGCCTCGGGGATGCCGGGGCCGGAGTCCGCGACGACGACGCCGGTCCGGAACACGGTCACCGACACGGGCGTGCCGGGCGGGGTGTGCACGGCGGCGTTGGTGAGCAGGTTGTCGAGCACCTGCCGCAGCCGCATCGGATCGGCCCGCAGCCGGACCTCGCCCGTGCCGAAGTCCGTGGTCAGCGGGTGGTCCGGGTAGGCGGCGGCGAACGCGCTCGCGGCGTCCGACGCCAGCTCGGCGAGGTCCACGTCCTGGAGCCGCAGCGGTGCCTCGACCTCGGCGGAGTCCAGCCGCGCGAGCAGCAGCAGGTCGTCCAGCAGCAGGCTCATCCTGGCGGCCTCGCCGCGCATCCGCTCCAGGTGCGCCTCGCGCTCCGCGGGCTCGTTGGCCGCGGCGTAGCGGAACAGGTCGGCGTAACCGCGCAACGACGTCAGCGGGGTGCGCAGCTCGTGCGAGGCGTCCGCGACGAACCGGCGCAGCCGCTGCTCGGCCGCCGTGCGGGCCGCCAACGACGAGTCGATGTGGTCGAGCATCGTGTTGAACGCCGTCCGCAGCTCCTCGACCTCGACACCGCCGCCCTCCCCGGAAGCGCGCACCGGCAGCCGCCCGGAGTCGGTCAGGTCGCGCGTCGAGATGGTGTGCGCGGTGTCCGCCATGTCGCTCAACGGCCGCAGCCCGCGCCGCAGCACCCCGCGCCCGACCAGCACGAACGCGACCAGCGCCGCCAGGAACACCACGATCTCCAGGCTGATCAGCTCCCGCAGGATGCTGTCGCGGTCGCCGGTCGGGGCCGCGCTGACCAGCACCACGCCGTCGATGACGCCGCACGCCCGCACCCGGTACGTGCCCTCGCCGTCGAGGTGGACGGTCCGGTAGACGTCGCCGCCCCTGGCCTCCTTGGCGACCTCGGTGAGGTCCTCCACGTCACGGGGCCGCTCGCCGCTCTTGGGCTCGGCCCGGTCGTCCTCGACGGTGAAGACGATCGAGTACCAGCCCTGCGGCACCTTCTTCACGGTGCCGAGGTTCTTGACCGACTCGGTCTCCGCGAGCTGGGTGATCCGCATCTGTTCGTCGAGCTTGCCGTCCAGGTAGCTCCGCATGCTGGTCGCCATGACCGTGCCGACGGCCGCGAACACGACCAGCGCCAGCGCTCCGAGGCCCAGCACCAGCCGCGTGCCGAGGCTGAGCTTCCGCAGCCGCGGCCTCGTCACGGAGACGCCTGCCGCAGCACGTAGCCGACGCCGCGGACGGTGTGGATCAGCGGCTCCTCGCCGTCGTCGAGCTTGCGCCGCAGGTGCGACACGACCAACTCCACCACGTTGGAGCGCCCGCCGAAGTCGTACTCCCACACGTGGTCGAGGATCTGCGCCTTGGTCAGCACGGCCGGGGAGCGGCGCATCAGGTAGCGCAGCAGCTCGTACTCGGTGGGTGTGAGCGTGACGGTCCGGGAGCCCCGCCGGACCTCGCGGGTGTCCTCGTCCAGCGCGAGGTCGCCGACCTTCAGCACCGACCGCTGCCACGCCGGGCCGGTGCTGCGGCGCAGGACGGCGCGGAGCCTCGCCATCAGCTCCTCGACGGAGAACGGCTTCACCAGGTAGTCGTCGCCGCCCCTGGTGAGACCGGCCACCCGGTCGGCCGTGCCGTCGCGCGCCGTGAGGAACACCACGGGCACCATCGTGCCGGACTCGCGCAGCCGGTCCAGGACGGAGAACCCGTCGATGTCCGGCAGCATCAGGTCGAGCACCACGATGTCGGGGTGGAAGTCGATCGCTTCCTTGACGGCGGCCTGGCCCGTACCAGCGGTTACGGCCTGCCAGCCCTCGTAGCGGGCCACCGTGGCGACCAGGTCTGCGATGTGCGGCTCGTCGTCGACGACGAGCAATCGAACCGAATCGGCCTTGTCCACGTGCACATGGTGCGGCACCGCTCCTCCGGGGGCGAGACGATCGGGACCCTCCACGCCGATCAACAGCTAGTCGACAGCATCTCCTCAGTCGACGCTTAGCTGGGCCAACCAAGCTGCGAGGAGACAACGGCCAAGAGGAGTTCGCCCCGTGACCACCGTTCAGACACCGCCAGGCGTGGCGCAGGTCCAGGCAACGGGCACCAGTCCCAAGACCGTCGCCAGGACCGGCCTGTACGCGCTGATGGGCGCCAACGTCGTCGCCGTGACCTACTTCTTCGCCCAGAGCGGCTTCGGCACGAACGCCCTGCTGCTGCTCGGTCGCGTCACCGGCCTGTACGCCGCGCTGACGATGGCGTTCCAGTTCGTCCTGATCGCCCGGCTGCCGTGGTTCGACCGCAGGCTGGGGATGGACCGGCTGACGACGTGGCACCGCTGGACCGGCTTCACGCTGCTGTGGACGCTGCTCGCGCACGCCGTCTTCATCACCCTCGGGCTGGCGCAGCAGTCGGAGCTGTCGCCGGTCGACCAGTTCGTCGACCTGGCGACCACGGTCGAGGGTGTGCTGCGGGCGATCGTCGCGCTGGTGCTGATCATCGTGATCGGTGGCGCGTCCGCCAGGTTCGCCCGGCGCCGGATGGCCTACGAGACCTGGCACTTCATCCACTTCTACGCCTACGTGGCCGTGGTGCTGGCGTTCACCCACCAGGTCGCCGTCGGGTCGACGTTCGTCTCGTCGCCCGCCGCGACCGCCTACTGGTGGGGCCTGTGGGCGTTCGCGCTCGGCTCGGTGGTGCTCGGCCGGTTCGTCCTGCCGCTGTGGCGCAACCTGCGCCACCAGCTCCGGGTCGCCGCCGTCGTGCCGGAGGCGCACAACGTGGTGTCGATCTACATCACGGGCAAGGACCTGGACAAGATCCCGGCGAAGGCGGGCCAGTTCTTCCTGTGGCGCTTCCTGACCCCCGACCGTTGGTACAAGGCCAACCCGTTCTCGCTGTCCGCCGCGCCGGACGGCCGGTCGCTGCGGCTCACGGCGAAGGCGCTCGGCGAGGGCAGCGCGAGCCTGCGCGGCATCCGGGTCGGCACCCGCGTGTTCGCCGAGGGCCCGTACGGCGCGTTCACGTCGATGCACCGCACGAGGCCGAACACCGTGCTGGTCGCGGGTGGCGTCGGCATCACGCCGATCCGGGCGCTGCTGGAGGAGATCCGCGGCCACGTGGTCGTGCTGTACCGGGTCAGCAACCCGAACGACGCCGTGCTGATGAACGAGATGCGCAGCCTGGCCCACGCCCGCGGCGCGGTCCTGCACCTGCTGACCGGGCCGTCCAGCGCGCCGACGCCCCGCGGTCCGATGCTCGGCCCGCAGAGCCTGGTCGGGATGATCCCGGACATCCGCGACCGCGACGTGTTCGTCTGCGGCCCGCCCGCGATGACCCGCGCGGTGCTGGACAGCCTCCGGGAACTCGAGGTGCCCAAGCAGCAGGTGCACGCCGAACGCTTCAGCATGGCCGGTTGAGAGAGGACGACATGAAGATCCACAGGGCGATCCCCGTCGCCGTGCTGTCCGTGGCCGGGCTCGTGCCGCTCTGGCAGTACGAGGCGCACACCGCGACCACCACCGAGGCCGCCGCCGAGGTCGGCATCGTGCCCGAGGCGCAGACCCGGGCCACGTCCGAGCCGCCCACGTCGAGCAAACCCGCCGACTCGGGCTACGGCACCGGGGCGCCACCCACGACCACGACCAAGCCGCCCGCCACGGCCGCCGCGAAGACGGTCAACGGCAAGCTGGTCAAGACCGTCCACGGCGACGTCCAGGTGCAGGTCACGTTCACCGGCGCCAAGATCACCGCGGTCAAGATGCTCAAGCAGCCCAACACCGGCCCGACGAAGTCGGCCGTGCCGACACTGGTCCAGGAGACCCTCCAGGCCGGGACCGCGGACGTCGACAGCGTGTCGGGCGCGACCCAGACCAGCGAGGCCTACGTCCAGTCGTTGCAGTCCGCCATCGACGCCAAGGGGAACTAGCCGTGCTCACCGGTCTGCGCAGGGTCGAGCACATCATGGGGTTCCCCATCTCGGTGGACCTGCGCGACGGCGACGAGCGGTCGCACGACGCGGTGGAGGGGGCGTTCGCCTGGCTGCGCGAGGTGGACGCCCGCTTCAGCCCGTTCCGCGAGGACAGCGAGGTCGCCCGCCTCAGCCGGGCGGAGCTGGAGCCCGAGGAGCTCAGCGACGAGCTCACCCAGGTGATCGACCTGTGCGACTTCTACGAGGAGAGCACCGGCGGCGCGTTCAAGTCGTGGCTGCCGGGGCGCGGGTTCGACCCGTGCGCCATCGTCAAGGGCTGGGCCGTGCAGGGCGCGGCCGAGATGCTGCACGACGCGGGCGCGCGCCGGTTCTGCGTGAACGCGGGCGGCGACGTGGTCACGTTCGGCGAGTCCGAGCCGGGCGTGCCGTGGCGGGTCGGCGTGCGGCACCCGGAACGCGCGGACCAGCTCTGCGTGGTGCTCGAACTGCGCGACGGCGCCGTGGCCACGTCCGCGTCCTACGAGCGCGGCGACCACATCATCGACGGCCGCACCGGCGAACCGGCCCGCGGCCTGATCAGCATCACCGTCGTCGCGGCGGACCTGACGACGGCCGACGCGGCGGCCACGGCCGCGTACGCGATGGGCGTCGAGGGCATCACCTGGGCGGCGGCCCAACCCGGCTGCGAGGTGTTCGCGGTCGACTCGGAGCGCCGGGTGTTCCGCTCGCCGGGGCTGCCGGTGGCTAGCTAGCCGTCCGGTACCGCATGCCGTCGAGCAGCAGGTCGAGCATCCGGCCCGCCTGCTCGCGGCGTTCCGGCGCGCCCGCGGCGAGCGCGACGCCGCTCAGGCTCAGCAGCACGTCGTCGGTGCTCACGTCCGTCCGGGTCACGCCCGCGCCGCCGGTCGCCGCGAGCAGCGTGCCGAGCGCGTCCAACAGGCGCTGCCTGCTGTGCGCGAACGGGTCGCCGCCCGAGGAGACCACCGCGTGCAGCGCGTCCTTCATGCCCATCTTCGTCGTCACGTAGTCGAGGAAGCGGTCCATCCACGTCCGCAGCGCCTCCTCGGCGCCGACCGAATCGACGAGGTCCGCCGCCGCGTCGCAGACCGCGTCCAGTTGCGTCCGGTACGCCGCTTCGATGAGCGCCTCCCTGGTCGGGAAGTGCCGGTAGAGCGTGCCCATCCCGACGCCCGCGTCCTTGGCGATCATGTCGACGGTCGCGTCCAGGCCCTGCTCCACGAACAGGCGGGACGCGGACGCCAGCAGCCTGTCCCGGTTGCGCCGGGCGTCCGCGCGCAGCGGCTTCGGATCGGTTCCCGGCACCGTGCCACCTCCTCTGCCGCTCGCGCGGAGTTCGCTCCGCTTCAGCCTACCGGCCGCTAGCTCGCGAAACGGGACAGCCGGAGCCCGGACAGCAGCAGGTGCAGGCCGTGCTCGAACCGCTCGTCGGGGTCGGAGCCCAGTTCGGCCCTCGCCCGCGCGGTCAGCGGGAAGCGGTCGTCCGACTCCGGTGTGGACTGATCGGTCCGCTCGGCCTGCTCCTCGATGGTGAAGCCCTGGACGTAGGAGTAGACGGACGTGATGCCGCGCGCCGCGTCCCGGACGGTGAACCCGGCGTCGCACAGGGTGCGCAGGGCGAGTTCCATGGGACGGCCGAGCGCGGCGTGGCTCAGGTAGGTGCCGGACAGGACGCGGGCGCCGTCGCGGTAGCGGAGCATCGTCGACCGGAGCCCGCGCGCGATCTCGGCGGTCCACTCCACCCAGGACTCGCCGCGCCGCGGGGTCTCCAAACCGGACAGCGCGTCGGCGAAGATCGTCGCCGCCATGCCGTCGAGCAGTTCCCGCTTGTTCTTCACGTGCCAGTACAGCGCGGGCGCCTGGACGTCGAGCTCCGCGGCGATCCGGCGCAGGGTCAGGCCGTCCAGGCCGACCTCGTTGAGCTGGTCTAGCGCGGTCCTCACGACGACCGTCCGGTCCAGGCGCATCGGGACACCATAAGCGCGCCAACGGGAATCGGCCGGGAGGAGGTGTCGGAGCGTCGACCGGGGGTGACGGTGCGCACAGGGCTCTGCTATCTTGCTGTGCAAGGGAGTTCTGCTCCCGCTCCACGGATGTTGATCAAGAGCAAGTCGGGTTTCGCGCTCGGGGTGAGACCCGAACTGCTGTGGACCAACCCGTGGATGAACGGCCCCGCGCACTCGTCTTCGGGAGCTTGTGCGCAGGGGCCGTTCGCCTTTTCCGCTGTGGTCAGACGTACCGCGACTCGTCGAACTCCTCGCCGGACGCGGACCTCCCGAGGTCGCGGCCGAGCTCGGTCAGCTCGTCGACGAGTTCCAGTCCGACGAGCCAATCCCTTGGCAGCGCGGCGGTTCCGTGCAGCGCGCCGAGGATGTTGCCGGTGAGCGCCGCCGTCGCGTCACTGCCGCCCGAGTGGTTCGCCGCCGCGCGGAGCGCGTCCACGAACTCGGACTTGCGCGGGTACACGAGGACGGTGTGGACGGCTATCGCCAACGCCTCCGGCCCGGTCCACCCGCTGCCCAGCCGGTCGACGCGCACCGAGTCCAACCCGAGTTCGCGGTGCTCCTCGGCGAACACGACGGCGCGGTTCAACGCGTTCGCCGTGTACGGGTCGTCGCGCAGCACCCGGCCGATCACCTGGTCCACCGCCTCGCGCACCGGTCTGCCGCGCACCGCGAGCAGGTGCACCAGCAGCGCCAGCGCCCCACCGGACACCCAGCCGCCCGTGCCGCCGTGCGTGAGCGCGGCGAACCGGCAGCCGAGGTCGTAGGCGATGGCCGCGCTCGGCGCGAACCCGGCGGGCGCGGTGCGCGTGACGCCGTTGCAGCCCGACGACTCGTTGTGCGGCGCCTCCGGCGTCGGCGGCACGTCCGCCGCCAGCGCGCGCAGGCACGTGAGGCCCGGCGACCGGCTGGAGTACAGCCGCTCGTTGGCCAGCAGGCCCGTGGCGCCCGGCTCGGGCGCGGCGATCTGCTGCGTGATCAGCCACCGCCGGTAGCTGTGCCAGACCGTCTCGATCGGCTCCCAGCCGCCCGTCTTGCGGCCGTGCACGTAGGCCCGCAGGTATCCGTCCGCGGTGAACAGGGTGAGCTGCGTGTCGTCCGTGATCAGCGCGGGCCGAGGAGGCGCCACCACCCCACCGGGACCGTGGTCGCGCTGGATGTCGGCCCAGCCCAGGTACTGCACCGGTGCGCCCAACGCGTCGCCGAGCGCCCCTCCGAGCAGGCACGCGGCTCCACGGTCGACCACCGCCAAAGGGTCGCGCGGCACATGCCCTCCTGCTCTGCCGGTCGTGAGCCCAGAACCCTAGTCGTCCCGTCCACGTCCGGTCAGGGGAGTCGTGCGTTACCGAACCAAGTTGATGTGGCAGGTATCTGACAGAGGGGTTGCCACACCTGAACCAGTGACTGGTCGAACACCGGAGGCGGGGGTGGAGGTGGGCATGGCGGACGGGGGGAGCGACGCCCGGAGCGGTACCGGACTGGAGTTCGGGGTGCTCGGGCCGCTCCAGGTGCTCGCCGACGGCCGTGCGCTGGTGCTCGGGCGGAAGGGGATGCGCGGGCTGCTCGCCATGCTGGTGCTGGAGGCGAACCGGGTCGTGCCGATCGACGAGATCGTCGACCGGATCTGGACGGACGACCCGCCGGCCACCGCCCGCACCATCGTCCACGGGTACGTGTCGAAGCTCCGCAAGCTGCTGGAGGAGGCCGACCCGACCGGGTCCGCGGCCATCCTGACCAGCCCGCCCGGCTACCAGTTGTCGGTCGACCCGTGGCGGCTCGACCTGCACCGGGCCCGTCAGCTCATCTCCTCCGCGCGCGGCAAGCCCGCGCCGACGAGGGCCGGGCTGCTGCGCGAGGCGCTCGGGCTGTGGCGCGGTCAGGTGCTGGCCGACGTGCCGGGCAACCCGATCACCACCGACCTGGACGAGCTGCGGCTGTCGGCCGTCGAGGAGCGCATCGACGCCGAGCTGGAGCTCGGCCGCCACCTCGAACTCGTCGGCGAACTGCGGCAGCTCGTCACCGAGCACCCGTTCCGCGAACGGCTCGTCGCGCACTCGATGCGCGCCCTCTACCGGTCCGGCCAGCGCGCCGACGCCCTGGAGGCCTACCAGCGGTTCCACCGGCGCGCCGTGGAGGAGCTGGGCATCGACCCCGGCCCCGACCTGCGGCAGCTCCACGAGCAGGTGCTGCGCGACGACCCGGTGCTCAGCGACCCCGGAGGCACCGACCGCCGGGTCGTGGAACCGCGGCCGGGTGTCGTCGTACCGCAGCAGCTACCCGCCGCGGCGAGCGGGTTCATCGGCCGCGGCGCCGAACTGGGCTGGCTGGACCGGCTGTGCGAGCAGCGCGACCTGTCCGCGACCACGATCGCCGTGATCGACGGCGCGGCGGGCATCGGCAAGACCGAGCTGGCCGTGACCTGGGGCCACCGCAACGCCGAGCTGTTCCCCGGCGGGTCGCTGTTCGCGCCGATGCACGGCTTCGACGGCGACCGCAGGCCGGTCGAGCCCGCCGAGGTGCTGGCCCGGTTCCTGCACGCGCTGGGCGTGCCGTCCGACGCCGTGCCGAACGACCTGCCGGACCGCGTCGGCCTCTACCGCTCGCTGCTGGCCCGCCGCCGCGTGCTGGTCGTGCTGGACGACGCCTGGAGCCCGGACCACGTCCGGCTGCTGCTGCCGCCCGGCGCGGGCTCCGTGGTGCTGGTCACCTGCCGCCGCAGGCTCGAAGGCCTCGTGGTGAGCAACAGCGCGCGGATGCTCACGGTGGGGGCGCTCAGCGCCGCCGAGTCGATCAGGCTGGTGGACGAGGTCGTCGGCGAACCCGTGTCGGAACGGGACCCGGTGGCGGCGCGCAAGCTGGTCGAGCTGTGCGGGTACCTGCCGCTGGCGCTGCGCATCGCGGCGGCCCGGCTGGCGATGAGTCCGGAGTGGACGGTCGAGGAGCTGGTCGCCGAGCTGTCCGACGACGACAACCGGCTGAGCGTGCTCGACCTGCCGGACGCGGGTGTCGGCGTCCGGCGCGCGCTGGAGGTCTCCTACCGCGCGCTGTCCCCGGAACTGGCGAGCTCGTTACGGGCGGCCGGCTTGGTGCCCGGCCGGTGGGTGAGCCCGCACGCCGTCGCCGCGGTCACCGGCGTCGACGTCGCCACCGCGGGTTCCCGGCTGTCCGACCTGGCGGACGCGCACCTGCTGGAACAGCCGTGGAGCGGCGGGTTCGTGCTGCACGACCTGGTCCGGCTGTTCGTCCGCGAGGTCGCGGGCGACCCGGAGGCCGCCCTGCGCGCGTTGATGCGGCACTACCTGGCGGCGTGCGACCAGGCCCGCAGGCTCATCCGGCCGAGCAAGGACGGCCTGGCGTTCACCGACGCCACGACCTCCGACGGACCTTCCTCGTCGGCGGGCGCGCTGGCCTGGTTCGACCGCGAGTGGCCCAACATCGTGGCGCTGGTGCACGCCGGGTCGGAAGCCGGTCTGCACCAGCAGGTCTGGCAGCTCGTGCGACTCGTCCACACCTACTGCTTCGCCAGGACCGTCGTGCGCGAGTGGGTCGCGCTCGTCGGGTTCGGGCTGGCGTCCGCGCGGGTCAGCGGCGACGAACTCGGCGAGATGCTGCTGCTGCACGCCGTCAACGCCACCAGCGCCCGGCTGGGGATGCTGGCGTCGTCGTTACCCGAAGCCCGGCGCGCGCACCGGATCGCCGTCGCCCTCGGCGACCCCCGCTACCAGGTGCTGACGCTGGGCCAGCTCGCCAACGCGCTCGCCGCCGTCGGCGACCACGAGGAGGCCCTGCTGCACCACTGGGCGTCCATCGACCTCGCCAAGCGCGAGGACGACGCGCTCGGCCAGGCCGCCGGGCTGAACAACGTCGC
Source organism: Umezawaea endophytica (assembly GCF_025061645.1). Taxonomy (GTDB): domain Bacteria; phylum Actinomycetota; class Actinomycetes; order Mycobacteriales; family Pseudonocardiaceae; genus Umezawaea; species Umezawaea endophytica. The sequence goes on from NZ_JANYMP010000008.1 coordinate 70,828, forward strand.
GCAGGTCGAGCAGGCCCTCGGCCGCCGGGAGATCGCCGCCGCCCACCAGTTCCAGGCGATGGAGATCTACCACCGCTCGGGCGACGAGCGCGCCTACGTGCTGGCGGTGAACAACCTCGCCGAGCTGTACGCCGAGCTGGGACGGCTCCGCGAAGCGGAGGAGTACGCCAGGCAGGGCGTCGAGCTGGCCCATTCGGGCGCGATGCCGTTCGAGGAGGCGTTCGGGCGGCAGGTGCTCGGCGCGGTGCTCGCCCGCCGCGCCGAACGGGTCGCCGCGCAGGCGGAGCTGACCGAGTCGCTGCGCCTGTTCGAGCAGGTCGGCTCACCCCGCGCGGTGCTGGTCAGAACCGCGCTGGAGGTCTTGAGCACCGAGGTTTAGCGGCTGTTTAGCCCCGTGGGCGCGGGGTCTGGCAATTTGGTCTTGGGCGCTGATCAAGCACTGGCTGCTCAGCGTCCGGGTGGCACTTGAGGGGGGAACTCAAGGGGGGAGCCACCCAAACCGGTCGGCCGGCATTCGGGGGAGAGTGCCGGCCGACCGGCCTTTTCACGGGGAGCTGGGAATCGCTAGTCCGCGCTCACGGGGAGCAGCTCGGGGCGTTTCGGGGCGAGGCCGTCGCCGGTGGATTCGCCCCTGACGAGCCTGCCGACGAACGGCATGACGTGTTCACGGGCCCACCTCAGGTCGCGGCGGCGCTGCGTCATCCAATCGGACTCCTCCGAAGGGGGCCACGGGGTGTCCCACGCCTCTTCGGTCTGGTAGCCGAGGACTTCGGCGGTCCGCAGCGCCACGCGGTGGTGGCCCTCCGGCGAGAGGTGGAGGCGGTCCTCGCTCCAGGCCCTCGGGTCGTGCAGGACGGACATCGCCCACAGGTCCACGACGTGGCAGTGGTAGCGGTCGGCGACGGACCACAGGTGCGTGTTGTAGATGGCGATCTTGCCGCGCAGCGAGCGCAGCAGCGGCGTGGTCTTGGTGTCGAAGCCGGTGAAGACGATGACCTCGCTGCCCGCGGCGCGGAGGTCGGCGACGGCGATCTCGTAGATCTCGGCCAGCGCGTCCGGGTCGGTGCCGGGGGTGAGGATGTCGTTGCCACCCGCGCAGAACGCGACCAGGTTCGGCTTCAACGCCGCGGCCAGCGGGAGCTGCTCCTCGACGATCTCGTGCAGGGTCTTGCCGCGGATGGCGAGGTTGGCGTAGCGGAAACCGCTGTGGTGGGGGGAGATCAGCGCGGCGAAGCGGTCCGCCCACCCCAGGAAGTGGCCGTCGGGGCCGGGGTCGTCCATGCCCTCGGTGAAGCTGTCCCCGATTGCGACGAAGCTGTTCAAGTCCTGCACCTGCGATCCCCTCCCTCTGCGCGACCGGCCCCGATCCCCTCCGAGGTCGCGCGAACAGCGTGCCTCCGGCTCGTACGACCGCGCCACTGAGGTGGGAGCACCGTAGTCGGCGGTCGCCACCGAGGTAAACCCGATTGGCCGGGAATGGATTCCCGTGTGCGACCTTGGTTATGCGGTCGTGTCTTTCACTCACTCTTTCGAGGGAGGGATGCGCTTGTTGGGCGGTTTATCGCAATTCGCACCCTAGGATTTGCCGTTCCGCAGCCGATCGCGCCTGGAGAGGCCTTGCCTGTTCGTTTCCCCCTGCCCGTCATCTCCGTAGGGGCACTCGCCGTGCTGATGGGCCTCGCGCTGGGCATCGGGCTCGGCAGCGCCCCGGACCACCCTCAGGGCGAGAGCGGCGACACGGGCCCGACCCGCGGCGGCGAACCGGAACCGCGCCAGAGCGGCGGCGACCTGCCCCCGATGGACTTCGAGGGGCGGGTGCAGTCGACGTCCCCGCGCCCGTCGAAGGCGTCCACGACGACCGCGCCGTCGGCGTCGGCCGAGACGTCGGTCGCCCAGTCGTCCGAGCCGCGGCGCACCGAGGAGGTGCCAAGCGCGGTCGGGGTCACGCCGACGCCCGCGCTGCCGACGCTGCCGTCGGTCCCGGAGGTCTCGGCCAGTTCGCTCGTCGAGATGCCGTCGACCTCGGTGTCCGCCGGCACGTGAAGGCCCGGTGCGGGGGAGCGCCGCCGCCGATCATCTCCCCCGCACCGGGGTCCGGTACCGGCGCCCGAGCGCCGGAAGTCTGGTGGGGCCCGGTGCGGAGCGGCGCCGCCGCCGATCAACCGCCCCGCACCGGGGTTCGAGGCCGACGCGGGGGAGCGCCGCCGCCGATCAACTCCCCCGCGTCGGTGTACTGGGGGCCGGGGCACCGTCGTGCGCGCCCCGGCCGGGGTCAGCCGCTGGCCGCCACGTCGAGTTCCGGTTCCGCCGCCAGGTCCGCGTACGCCGAGCGCAGCCGCAGCTCGGCGGCCGGGCTCGTGCCGATGGCGTCGAGGCCCAGCAGCGCGGCACCGACGACCGGAGGCAGGTCCACCACGCGGATCCGGGCCATCGGGGCCGAGGTGGACAGGCGGTCGCGCACGGCGCCGACGACGACGTCACCGGTGCCGGTGAGCACGCCGCCGCCGAGCACGACGTCCACCCGCTCCTCCAGCAGGTCGAGCCGTCGCAGCGACACGTCGGCGAGCACGGTGATCTCCTCGACCAGCCGGTCCACGACCTCCAGCGCCACCCGGTCGCCGGAGGCGGCCACGTCGAACAGCACCCGGCACAGCGCGTGCTCGTCCGCTTCCGCCTCGCCGAAGTGGATGCGCTCCACGGCCTCCGCGATGGTCGCCGTGCCGAAGTGCGCGATCACGGCGGGCAGCAGCGCGGTGGGCTTCCCGCGGCCGTCCTCCGCCCGCACGGCGAGCCACAGCGCCTCGCTGCCGATGTGGCCGCCACCACCCCAGTCACCGGAGATCCGGCCCAGCGCCGGGAAGCGGTGCGTGCGGCCGTCCTTGGCGACGGCGACGCAGTTGATGCCCGCGCCGCACACCACCGCGACCCCGATGCCGTCGGTCGTTCCCGCCCTCAGCAGCGCGAACGTGTCGTTGCCGACGACCGTCGTCCCCGACCAGCCGTGCCGTTCGATCTCCGCCTTCAGCTCGTGCTCCTCGCGGGGCAGGTCCGCCCCCGCGAGGTAGGCGGCGGTGTGCCTCGCCACCCGCTCGTCCGGGGACAGCCCAGCCTGCCGGGCCGCCTCGCGGACGAGCCCGTCGAACACCTCCAGGCTGCGTCGCAGGCCGACGTTCTGCGGAGAGGCACCGGGCCCGCGCACCCGCGCGAGCACCTGCCCGTCCGCGTCGACCAGCAACACGGCGGTCTTGCTGTTCCCGCCGTCAATGGCGAGCACCCGGTCGGTCATGCTTGCTGGCTCCTCGTGGGCCGGTGGCTGATCAAGGACGGGAGTTCTTCGCCCACGGCAGGAAGTCCTCGTTCTGCGCGATCAGGTCGTCGGCCAGTCGTTCGGCGGTGGCGTACTGCCCGATCAGCGGGTGGGCGAGCAGCGCGTTCGCCACCCGGTCCCTCCCGCCGTGTACGGCGGCTTCCAGCGCCAGGTACTCGTACCCCGTCACGTTCGCGATCAACCCGGAGAACAGCGGTTCCACCGGCGGCACCGGCAACGGCACCGCGCCGTCGGAGGTGACCGTGGCGGGCACCTCGATCACGGCGTCGTCCGGCAGAAACGGCAGCGTGCCGTCGTTGCGCACGTTCACCACGTGCCGCTCGGCACCCGTGCCACCGGTGAGGGAGTGCACGAGCTGCACCGCCGCCTCCGAGTAGAACGCGCCGCCGCGCTGGGCGAGCTGCTCCGGCTTGGTCACCACCGCGGGGTCCGCGTAGACGTCCATCAGCTCCTTCTCCACCGCCGCGACGGTTTCCGCCCGCGGCACCTCCACCTTCTGCCTCTCGACGACCTCGTCGTGGTGGTAGAAGTAGTTGAGGTAGTAGGACGGGACGGCGTTGAGCCGCCGCATCAGCGGGAGCGGCAGCCGCATGTGCTCGGCCAGGTCCTCCCCGTGCTCGCCCAGCAGTTCAGGCAGCCGGTCGACGCCGCCGACCGTCACGCCGCGCACCCACGTCAGGTGGTTGAGGCCCACGTGGTCCAGCGCCACGGCGTCCGCTTCGACGCCCAGTTGGGCCGCGGCCCAGCGCTGGAAGCCGATGGCCACGTTGCACAGCCCGACGGCCTTGTGCCCCGCCTGCTGGAGCGCGCGCGTCACGATGCCGACCGGGTTGGTGAAGTTCACGATCCACGTGTCCGGCCCGGCCACGGCCCGCACCCGGTCCGCGATGTCCAGCACCACCGGCACGGTCCGCAACGCCTTCGCGAGACCACCGGCACCGGTCGTCTCCTGTCCAACGCACCCGCAGGCCAGCGGGAACGTCTCATCGGTCCGCCGAGCCGCCTGACCACCGACCCGCAACTGGAGCAGCACCGCCGCGGCCCCGTCGACACCCTCCTCCAGGTCCGCGGTGGTGGTGATCCTGGCCGGGTGATCCGCGTGCGCCAGCAGCCGCTGGGCGAACGGGCCGATGACCGACAACCGGTGCGCGTCCGGGTCGACGAGGACGATCTCGTCCACGTCGAGGCTGGTACGACGACCGGCGATGCCGTCGATCAGCTCCGGCGTGTAGGTCGAACCGCCGCCTACAACGGTGAGCTTCATCCTTTGACTCCTGTGAAGGTAATGCCCCGCACGAACGACTTCTGGGCGAAGAGGAACAGGATCAGGACCGGGACCAGCACGAGCACGGTGGCGGCCATGGTGAGGTTCCACTGGGTGGTGCGGTGCATGCCGCGGAACGACGCGAGTGCGATGGACAGCGGCCAGCTATCCTGGCGTTCGCCGACGTACAGCAGCGGGCCGAAGTAGTCGTTCCACGTGTAGAGGAACGTGAACAGCGACGCGGCGGCGATGCCCGGTCTGGTCATGGGCAGCAGGACGCGGTAGAGGATCTGGAACTCGTTGCAGCCGTCGATCCTGGCCGCGTCGAGGTAGTCCTCCGGGATGGTCAGGAAGAACTGGCGCAGCAGGAAGATGCTGAACGCGTCGCCGACCAGGTACGGGACGATCAGCGGCCACAGCGTGCCGGTCAGGCCCACGCCCGCCCACATGCTGTACAGCGGGACTGCGACGACCTGCGGCGGCAGCATCATGGCGGCGATCAGGACCATGAACGCGGCGCTGCTGCCGCGGAACCTGAAGCGCGCCATGGCGTACGCCGCCGGGATGCTGGAGAGCAGCATGCCGACGGTCGCGAAGCCCGAGTACAGCAGGGAGTTGCCGAGGTACGTCCACATCGGGGCCTGTTCGAACACCGACGCGAAGTTGTCGAAGTGCCACTCGGTCGGCCACATGTTCGCCGTCAGCGCCTGCTGGTCGGACATCACCGACGTGAGGAACACGAACAGCAGCGGCACGGTGAAGATCACGCCCATGACGAGCGCGACGCTGTGCACCGCGATCCAGTTGAGGACCTGGACCTTGTTCCTGCGCCGCTTGGGGGTCTGCTTCGCCGACAGGACCTTCGGGGGTTCGCTGAGCAGAGCGGTCATCAGCTCTTCGCCTCCTCGGAGTTCGCGGCGCGGAGCTGGCGGATCAGGATCGCGGTGAAGGCGAAGGACACGACGAACAGCACCACGGCCATCGCCGACGCGTAACCCATGTGGTATGCCCGGAAACCCTGCTGGTAGAGCCAGATCGGGAACGTCAGCGTCGAGTTGTTGGGGTAGCCCATGATCTGGCTGTTGCCGACCAGGCTGGCCGACCCCGACGCCACCGACCCGGCGACGACCGCCTGGGTGAAGTACTGGAGGGCGAAGATCACCGAGTTCACCACGCCGAACAGCAGCACGGGCGCGATGGTCGGGAGCGTGATCTTCCGGAACTGCATCCACGGGCCGGCGCCGTCGAGCTGCGCGGCCTCGTAGAGGTCCTTGGGGACGTCCAGGATCGCGGCCAGGATGATGATCATGATCTCGCCGGAGCCCCACAGGGTGAGCAGCGTCAGCGCGGGCTTCGACAGGGCCGGGTCGTTGAACCACAGCGGACCGTCGATGCCGAACCAGCCGAGCACGGTGTTCACCGGACCGGTGCCGGGGTTGAACACGAAGACGAATGTCAGCGTGGCCGCGACCGGCGGGATCAGCGAAGGCAGGTAGCAGAGCGTGCGGAGCAGGCTGTTGCCCGTGGTGACGCGCGCCAGGATCGAGGCGACACCGAGTCCGAACGCGACCCGCAGGACCGTGATGACCACGACCAGCCACAGCGTGTTCGCCGCGGCCGTCTTGACCACCGGGTCGCCGGTGAACAGGTACACGAAGTTGCGGAGGCCGACGAAGTCGGCGGTGTCGAGCCCGTTGTAGTTGGTCAGCGAGAAGTAGACCGTCGCCAACAACGGGTAGACGAAGAAGACCGCGACGCCGATCGCCCACGGCGCCAGGAAGAGGATCACCCACTTGCGGTTGCGGCCGCGGACCCGAGCCCGCCCCCTGGTGGGGGCGGGACGGGTGGTCGCGGGCTCCGCTGTCCGACCAGCCAGGGTCGTGGTCACGGTGCCCGCCCTACTTGCCGAGTGCCTTGGCGTCGTCGATCTGCTTGTCCAGCGTGGTCAGGCCGCCGCCGAGGTCGGTGTTGGAGCCGGACTGCCAGGCCTCGCCGAAGTCGGACACGATCTTGAGGTACTGGTCGCCGATGGTGCTGGCGGGGTTGGACGTCAGGTTCTTGTTCTGGAAGGCGTCCAGGAACGGCTTGAACGTGTCGCCCAGCTTCAGGTCGGGGCTGCTCAGCGAGGTCTTGGTGCTGGGCACGTTGTGCAGGCCGTTCGCCAGGCCGACCAGCGCGTCGGTGTCGGACGTCAGGTACTTGATCAGGTCCCACGCCGCGCCGGGGTTCTTGGCGCCCTTGGGGATGCCGATGATCGTGCCGGTGGTGTAGCCGCCGCCGTAGTTCTCCGGTTTCGACGTCGGGAGCGCCGTCGTCCCGTAGTTCAGCGCGGGCGTCTGGTCGGCGAGGAACGCCGTGCGGTACTCGCCGTCGATCGCCATGGCGACCTTGCCCGCGTGGAAACCGTTGTCGGCGCTGTACTCCTGGCCGAGACCGGCGGTGAACTTCTGGAGGTTGTCCCAGCCGTAGAAGTCGATGAGCTCCTTCTGCCAGGTGAACATGTCCTTCCAGCCCTGGTCCTGGCCGAGGATGGACTTGCCGTCCTTGTCGATCCACTTGGCGCCGAACATCGTCGCCACGATCTGCGGCTTGAACGCGTAGAAGCCCATCTGGGGCAGGAAGCCCGCGACCTCGATGGAGCCGTCGGCGGCCTTGACGGTCGTCTTCTTGGCGAAGTCGAGCAGTTCGGCCGTGGTCTTCGGCGGGCTGGTCAGGCCTGCCTTCGCGAGCAGGTCCTTGTTGTAGTACAGGCCGTAGACGTCGGCCAGCATCGGCAGCGCGACCCGCTTGCCGTCGTACTCGGTGTAGTCGCGCACCGCCTGGGGGATGTCGTCCAGGTTGTACTTGTCCCGCTCGATGTACGGCTTCAGGTCCTGCCACGCGCCGCTGGACGCGAACTGGCCGATGTTGTCCGTGGTGAACGAGATCGCCACGTCCGGCGGGTTGCCGCTGCGGATCGCCTGGGTGATCTTGTCGTCGTCCTGGCTGCCCTGGTTGTCGATCGTCACGTTCGGGTGCTTGGCGTGGTACTTGTCCAGCGCGTCCTTGACGAGACCCAGTTCGCGGTCGGCGAAGGCGCTCCAGACCTGGATGGTCACGGCCTGGTCGGAACTCGGGGCTTCGGCGGGGCCCGAGGCCGCGCCGCCGCCCGCGGTGCACGCGGCGGCCATGACGCCCGCCGTGGCGACGACGAGTGCTGACCGGAGGCGAAGCCGCGAACGGCCTGGCTTGGTGCGCATTGGCCCTCCTGGGAGATTCAACGGTGGGTGGGGTGGGCGAAACCGACGGCCGCGTTGCCGTGGCGCGGGCCTCGGAAGGGTTCGGTCGTGGCGGCGGGTAGGCCGAACACCTGTTCCCTGGCAACGGAAAGAGCCGTGTGCAGTGCGCCGGAGCGCACCGGCTTCCCGGTGACCAGGGCGAGTTGGACGGGGGTGCGGGGCACCACCAGTTGGCGGATCTCCGCCGAGACGAGGTCGACGAGCGTCGTGCCGCCCGCCTGGGCCACGTCGCCGGAGAGGAGGATGAGTTCGGGGTCGAGGACGCTGATCACGCCCGCGACGCCGGTGGCGATGCGGCGGGCGAGGTCGATCAGGAACTCGCGGCCCGCGGGTCCCGAGCTGAGCGCCTTGCGGACGGCGCCCTCACCGGTGCGGGCAGCCAGGCCGTGCGCGCGGGCCAGTCGGACCAGCGCGCCGTTGTCCATGAGTTCACCGAAGGTGCCGCCGGTGCGGTCCGTCCCGGTCTCCGCGTTGGCGCGGTCGGGGATCTGGAGGCCGTCGATCTCGCCCGCGCCGCCCGTGGCGCCGCGCAGCAGGACGCCGTTGACGACCACCGCCGCGCCCACCGCGTCGGCGGGCCAGATGAGGACGAAGTCGCGGACCTCGGTGGCCCGGCCCGCGATCATCTCCTCCACGGCGACCAGGTTGACGTCGTTCTCGACCGTCACGGTGGTGCCCAGGAGTTCGTGCAGTTCGGCGAGCAGGTCGAACCCGCCCCAGCCCGGCATGTGCGGGGCGTAGGCGAGCTTGCCCGTGGCGGGGTCCACCGCGCCGGGGCTGCCCACCACGACGTGGTGGAGCGCGTCCGGGGTGAGGCCCGCCTGGCCCGCGGCCTTGCTGACGGCGCTGTGGAACGCTTCCAGGACCTCGGCCTTGCCCGCCTTCGGCATCGGCGCGCTGTGCTCGGTGAGCAGCGCGCCGGAGATGTCGGCGATGGCCACGTCGACGTTGTCCGGGGTGAGGTCCACGGCCGCGACGTGCGCGAGTGCGCCGTTGACCGACCAGAGCTGGGCCCTCGGCCCCCGGCCGCCGCCGCGCAAACCGTTGCGCAGGACGGTGTCCGACTCCTCCAGCCTGGTGAGGAGCTGAGCGGTCGCGGGTTTGGATAGGCCGATCAGACCTTCCAGTTCGGCTCTCGTGAGAGGACCGTTGCGGAGCAGCGCCTCGATGGCGGCGCGGTCGTTGATCTCGCGCAGCAGCCGTGGGCTTCCGGCTCGCATCGGATCTCCTGTCTGTTAACTTTCCAGACTATTTCGGGCAACCGTAGTTACGGGGGTCACAATCGTCAACACTCTTGCCGAACGCTGATGCGGGTCCGTTACCTGGGTAAGGTTTGCCTAAGGCAAGCTTGAGGCATGACCGAGACCCGTCAGGAGTCCCTGGCCGAGCTGCTGGGTGGTCGCGGTGGGGCGATCGACGCCTCGCTGCCGCCCGTCGCCTTCGTCGTCGGCTGGCTGGCCGCCGGGCAGTCCGTGGTCGTCGGGGCCTGGGCCGCCGTGCTGTGCGGCGTGCTGGTGGGGGTCGTCCGGCTGGCTCGGGGCGAACGTCCCCGCGCCGCCGTCGTGAGCGTCCTGATGGTGGTGGTCGCCGCGCTGGTGGCGCTGTACACCGGGCGCGCGGAGGACTTCTTCCTCGTCCAGCTCCTGTCCAACGTGGCCAGTGCCCTGCTGTGGGCCGCGAGCATCGTGGTGCGGTGGCCGCTGCTCGGGGTCGTCGTCGGGATCGTGGTGGGGCAGAAGACCAGGTGGCGCAAGGACCCGGCGCTGGTGCGGGCCTACGGGATCGCGAGCTGGGCCTGGGTCGGGCAGTACGTGCTCCGCGTCCTCGTCTTCGGGTCGCTGTGGCTGACCGGGCAGGTGGTGGCGCTCGGCGTCGCCCGTGCCGCGCTGACCTGGCCGTTGCAGGCGGTGTGCCTGGCCGCGTCGTGGTGGCTGCTGCGCCGCGCGCTGCCCGAGGGCCATCCGGGCCTGCGGCACCCGCAGGTCGCCGAGTGACCCGAACGGCCTGACCGGCTCAGGCGGGCCTGGGGGCGGTGGGACCGAGCAGGTCCACGGCTGCCAGCCAGGCCGCGCCCGCCGCGCCTTCCGTCGCCAACCGCACGGGCGCCTTCGCCCTCGCGCTGAGCATCGCCCGCAGGCGGTCGCCCACCGGGCTCGACGGGCCGACCAGGCTGCCCACCAGGACGATCGGCGTGGTCTCCTCGGGGTCCCTGGCGGCCATCGCCGTGTCCGCCAGGTAGGTCGCCGCCGCTTCCACGATCTCCTGCGCGTGCGGGTCCCGGTCCGCCGCCATGGCGCTGACCAGGGGCGCGTACCTCGCCAGGCCGATCGGCGGGGCGCTGTTCACCACGGTGATCAGCCTCGACCACATGCGGTGGCGCTCGGTGGTCTCCACCAGCGACATCCCCAGCACGGCCTCCGCCAGCGCCGACAGCGGGTCTGCTGTCTCCAACTGGGCCAGCGTGTCCCGCACGGCCGACCGGCCCATCCAGAACGCCGAGCCCTCGTCGCCCAGCAGCCAGCCGTAACCGCCGCTGGTCCTGGTCATCCGGTGGTCGACGATCTTCGCCGCGATCGACCCCGTGCCCGCGACCACCACCGTGCCGTCCGGGGACGCCGAGCCCGCGGCGAACGCCGCCTCGCTGTCCGTCACCACGCGCATCGGGCACCGCAGGCCCGCTCCCGTCCACGCCTCCTCGAAGAGGGTGGCCACCGCCGGGTCCGTCAGCTTGCTGGAGCCCGCCATGCCGAGGACTCCCGATTGGACCTTCCGGACGTCCAGGCCGTCCAGCGCGGCGCGCAGCGCGTCGCGGATCTGGGCCGCCGCCCTGGCGGGCGGGTGGGAGTTGGGGTTCGCGCCGCCCGCCACGCCCGCTCCCAGCCTGGTCCCGTCAAGGTCCAGCACGACCGCCCTGGTAGAGGTGCCGCCGGCGTCCAGTCCCACCACGAAGCCCATTCGACCGAGTATGGCCGGAACGGGACGGGCCCGGCACACCCAACCGGGTACGCCGGACCCGCGATCCGGAGTGGTCAGTCGCGGTCGGTGACCTTCACGAGGTTGGCGCGCCGACCGGTCGCGTTGTGGTGCTGGAGGACCAGCAGCGAGCCCGCGCCGTCGGCGGCCAGCGCCGCTGGGTCGCGGTTGACCACCAGCTCGGTGCCCGGCGCGGCCAGGTAGGTCAGGGCGGCGTCGCCACCGCCCTGGAACCAGAGCCCCGGCTTGAGCGGGTCGAAGGACATCGGGGTGCCGATCTGGTCGATGACCCCGTCCTCGTTGCCCGGCGCGGTGTAGATGCCGTCCGTCGCCACCGTGTAGGTGATGCGGTGCGACGCGCCCGCCGGGTCGATGCCCAGCGCGGTCAGCGCCACCGGGAGGACCACCACGTCGGTGTCCATGACGTTGGTGTCGACGTCGCCGTACTGGCCGTTGACCGGCTGCTCGTCCACGACGGTGCCGTCCGCCGACCTCGTCCTGGCGAGCCAGTGGTCCGCCTTCACGCTCCCGTTGGCGTCCTTGGGCTTCGCGACCACGGTGGTGAAGTCGGCCTGGCCGTCGCCGGTGGTGTCGATGGAGATCTCCGGCGTGTTGGTGCTGCCGAGGGTGACCCAGTTCGCCCACGTGGCGACGCCGAACGCGAGCAGCGCTTCGGCGGACCCGCCCTGCGCTTTCACCAGCGGAGCGGTGGAGGTCGCGCCCACGTAGCGGAGGTCGCCGCCCTTGGCCGTGGTGTTGGCCGCGCAGTCCGACTTCCTGACGTCGTCGCAGGCGGGCAGCTCGTCGCTGGTGCCCTGGAGCTCGAAGGCGCTGAGCAGCGAGCGGTAGGCGAGGTCGCCCTCGCCCTGGTCGACGCCGCGCCCGTCGACGGTCAGGACCCCGCGGTCACCGGTGAACTCCGCCGCGCTCGTGGTCAGGTCCGCCACCGGCTTGGGGGCCGCGTAGACCGGGACCCGCAAGGCGGTGGGGTTCCCGCCGGGCTTGACGACCAGCCTGCCGGACGCCTCGGCGAGGAACTGCCGCGCGTGGTCCGCCTGCTGCTTCACGACGGTCGGGTCGGCGGACTTGCGGAGCCGCGAAGGGTCGTCGACGCGCAGGGTGACCCGGAAGTCGGCCGTGCCGTGCGGCTGGAGGACGACCACGGGTGTCGACACGTCGAAGTCGACACCGGGGACGGACGTGACCGGCTGGTAGGAGATGGACGCGGTGCGGGGCCTGCCGCTCTTGTTGACGACCCGCACCGTCTTCGCCAGGGAGACCGGGCCCCCCACCTCGACCGGGCCGAAGGACACGCCGACCGAGCCGGGGTCGTCCTCCACCATGGCCAGCACCTCGGTGCCGACCGCGGCGCGGGCGTCGACCCGGCCCGCGCCGACCCGCATCGGGGCCTCGGTGGTGCCGGTCGTGTTGTCGTCGCCGGACGTCACGTCGGCGCCCGCGGTGTTCACGACCGCGGCCTTGACCTCCTCCGGGGACCAGTCCGGGTGGGTTTCGCGGACCAGCGCGGCGATGCCCGCGACGTGCGGGGACGACATCGAGGTGCCGCCCTTGCTCGCGGCGTCCGTGCCGGTGCCGACGTCCGCCGACAGGATGGTGTCGCCGGGGGCCGCGACGTCCGGCTTGGCGGCGGTGGCGCCGCGGGCGCCCCTGGACGAGGTCGGGGTGATGGTGTCCGCGAGCTTCGGCGTGGTGGTGGGCACGTTCTTGCGGAGCGCGCCGGTCATGCGCACCTTGAGGGACCCGTTCTCCAGCGCGGGCCTCACCTGGTCCGTCGCGGTGCTGGTGAGCTGGAAGACCGGGATGGCGGCGTTGCCCGCGATGCTCGCGGTGAAGTTGTCGCGGGTGGAGGACAGGACGGCGCCCGCCGCGCCCGCGGCCTCCGCGTTGTCGGTGCGCACGGCCGATCCGCACTCGCGGGTCGACTCGTCGTCGTCCCACTCCAGCCAGGCGAACTTCCCCGCCACGCGCGCCTTGTCGGCGTCGGAGAACGGCTCGCAGCCGTCCAGGTTCTCCGGGTCGGCGGGCGGGACGGCCTCCGCGGTCAGGTCCAGCGCGTCGTAGCCGGTGAAGTTCAGGCTGTACTGGCCCGCCCGCGTGGCGCCGTCCACCTCCAGGCCGTCGAGCACCGCGAACGCGTCCCTGGTGTTGGCCACCGCCAGCGCCTCCGGCGTGTTGGCCGGGGAACCGCCCACGTCGTAGAAGTCGCCGCCGTTGCCCGCCGAGGCGACGACGAGCACGCCCGCGGCGGTGATCTTGCGGACGAACAGGGAGTCCGGGTCGTCCTGGCCCGAGTAGTCGCCGCCGAGGGACAGGTTCACGACGTCGAGGTGGTCGGAGAAGTCGCCGTCGCCGTTCGGGTCCAGCGTCCAGTCGAGCGCCTGCGCGGTGAGGTTGGTGCTGCCCTCGCAGCCGAAGATCTTCACCGCGTAGAGCGACGCCTTCGGGGCCGTGCCGGGGCCGATCTTCATCTTGGCCAGCGCGTCGGCGTCGAGCGCCGAGTAGTCGCCGGTGAACGTCGAGCCGTCGGCGTTCTCGCCGTAGCCCGCCGCCGTGCCCGCGACGTGGGTGCCGTGGCCCGCGCAGTCGAGCGGGTTGTCGTCCGGCTTCGGCGTGGACTTCTCGGGGTAGCGGGCGTCGTAGTCGTCGCCGGAGAAGTCCTTGCCGCCCACCACCTTGGCGGTCGGGAAGACGGACGGGGCCGCCGTCGTGCTGTCGACGGCGTCGTAGGCGGCGACGGTGCCGGGGCCGCCGAAGTCGGCGTGCGTGAAGTCGATCCCGGTGTCGACGACGCCGACGCGCATCCCGTCACCGAGGCGGCCGGTCTGCTGCCACACCTTCAGCGCGTTGGTGAGCTGGACCGAACTGGCGTTGTGGACGAACTTGGGCACGCTCAGGCGGACGGCCCTGACCTCGGGCATGGAGGCCAGCTCGCGGAGTTCGGCGGCGTCGGCCGTGACGACCACGCCGGGGACGGCGTTGGAGGTCTTGCCGACCTCCCTGGTCGCCGAGTCCTTGTCGCGCAGCGCGCGGAGGACCTTGTCGGCCTTGGCGTCGCTGCGCCGCCTGGTCTCCTTCGCCGCGGTGGTGGCCAGGTCGGTGCCCTCGCCCCTGGACCGCGCCGCGGTGTACGCCTCGACCGCGGGCGGCCCGGTCAGCTCGACGAACGCGGTCACGGTGCCGGTGGCCCGCGTGAGCGACTCGCCGACCCGCCCGACGATCGGCCCGCCCCCGACGGCGGGCACGGGGGTGGCGAGTGGGAGGTCCGGGACGGCGGACGCGGCGCCCGTGGCGTTCAGGAGGGCCGCGACCAGCAGCGCCGAGGCCGCGAGCACCCCGCTGGACCGGGGGGTCCGGTGGTTGTTCATGTACTTCCTTCGTCAGGCGGCGGTGCCAGCTCAAGGGCATCGTTGGGCCTTCAGCCGCACGGTGTTCCCCCCAACGGCGGAGTGATGGACCATCAGACCGGCGGTATGGGCAGTTCTGGAAGACCATTCATCGGACGACTTCCCGTCACGGCTCTAGACGGGAGCGGTCCCCGCCAGCTATACATCCGATGTATTGCGTCACGACGAGGAGGAACAGCCGTGCAGTTCTTGCGTCTCGGAGAACCGGGCTCCGAACGGCCCGCGGTCCGCCACGACGGCAGCACGTACGACCTCGCGCCGCTGACCGCGGACGTCGACGGCGGGTTCCTCGCCGCCGACGGCGTCGGTGCCACGAGGGCCGCGCTGGCGGCGGGCGACCTGCCCGCGCTGGACGAGGCCGACCTGCGCGTCGGGCCGCCGATCGCGCCTCCCGGCAAGGTGATCTGCATCGGCCTCAACTACCGCGACCACGCGGAGGAGACCGGCGCCGAGATCCCCGCCGAACCCGTCGTGTTCCTCAAGACGGCCGACACGATCGTGGGCCCGTACGACCAGGTGCTGATCCCCCGGAAGTCGGTCAAGACCGACTGGGAGGTCGAACTGGGCATCGTGATCGGCAGGACCGCGAGGTACGTGGAGTCCGACGCCGAGGCGCTGGCCTGCGTCGCCGGGTACGTGCTCTCGCACGACGTGTCCGAGCGGGAGTTCCAGATCGAGCGCGGCGGCACCTGGGACAAGGGCAAGAACTGCGAGACTTTCAACCCGCTCGGCCCCTTCCTCGTCCCCGCCGACGAGATCGCCGACCCCCAGCGGCTGGAGCTGCGGCTGTGGGTGAACGGCGAGCTGAAGCAGGACTCCTCCACCAAGAACATGATCTTCCCGGTGGCCGAGGTCGTGCGCTACCTGAGCCAGTTCATGGTCCTCCGACCGGGTGACCTCATCAACACCGGCACGCCCGCGGGCGTGGCGCTGGGGCAGCCGGAGCCGAAGCCGTACCTGCGGGAGGGCGACGTGGTCGAGTTGGAGGTCGAGGGGCTCGGCAGGCAGAAGCAAACGTTCGGGCAGGCCTGAGCATGGCGGCGATCGTCGGGCTCGACGTGCTCGACATCCGGTTCCCGACCTCGCGCGAGCTGGACGGCTCGGACGCGATGAACCCGGACCCGGACTACTCGGCCGCCTACGTGGTGCTGCGCACCGACGAGGGCCCGGACGGCTACGGCCTGGCGTTCACGATCGGGCGCGGCAACGACGTGCAGGCCGCCGCGATCCGCGCGCTGGCCCCGCACGTCGTCGGCAAGCCCGTCCCCGAGGACGCCGCCGCGCTCGGCGCGCTGTCCGCGGAGCTGGTCGGCGACTCGCAGCTCCGCTGGCTCGGCCCGGAGAAGGGCGTCGTGCACATGGCGGTCGGGGCGGTGGTCAACGCCGCGTGGGACCTCGCGTCCCGCCGGGCCGGACAACCGCTGTGGCGGTTCCTCTCCGCCATGACGCCCGAGGAGGTCGTCGGGCTGGTCGACTTCCGGTACCTGTCCGACGCGCTCACGCCCGCCGAGGCGCTGGAGCTGCTCCGCGCAGGTCAGGAGGGCCGGGACGAGCGGATCGCGCTGCTGGAGCGCGACGGCTACCCGGCCTACACGACCTCACCCGGCTGGCTCGGGTACTCCGACGACAAGCTGTCCGGACTGGCCAGGCAGGCCGTCGCCGACGGCTTCACGATGATCAAGCTCAAGGTCGGCGGCGACCTGGACGACGACGTGCGGCGGATGAAGCTCGCCCGCGAGGTCGTCGGCGCGGACGTCCGCATCGCGGTCGACGCCAACCAGCGCTGGGACGTCGGCACGGCCGTCGACTGGATGCGCGAACTGGCGCCGTACGGCCCGTACTGGATCGAGGAGCCGACCTCGCCGGACGACGTCCTCGGCCACCAGGCCATCGCGCGGGCCGTCGCGCCGATCAAGGTCGCGACCGGCGAGCACGTGCAGAACCGGGTGGTGTTCAAGCAACTGCTCCAGGCGGGAGCGCTCGACGTGCTCCAGCTCGACGCGTGCCGGGTCGCGGGCGTCAACGAGAACGTCGCGATCCTGCTGCTGGCCAAGAAGTTCGGCGTCCCGGTGTGCCCGCACGCCGGCGGCGTCGGGCTCTGCGAGCTGGTCAGGCACCTGTCGATGTTCGACTTCGCGGTGGTGTCCGGGACGATGGACGACCGGGTGATCGAGTGGGTCGACCACCTGCACGACCACTTCCTGGACCCGGCCGTGGTGCGTGACGGGCGGTACCTCGCGCCGACGCGGCCGGGGTTCTCCGCACGGCTCAAGGACGAGACGCTGGCCGACTTCCGCTACCCGGACGGTCCGGTGTGGACGGCACTGGGAACGGAGGCGTGAGATGACCGACTTCACCGACCTGGTCGCCGTGGTGACCGGTGGCGCGTCCGGGATCGGCCTGGCGACCGCGAAGCTGCTCGCCTCGCGCGGCGCGCGGGTGGCCTGCCTGGACCTCAAGCCGGAGGGCGTCGAGGCCCCGCTGGTCGGCGTCGGCGCGGACGTGTCCGACGACGAGAGCGTGCGGGCCGCCATCGCCGCCGTCGTCGAGCGGTTCGGCCGGATCGACGTCGTGGTCAACAACGCGGGCATCGGCGCGCAGGGCGACGTGACCGCGAACCCCGACGACGAGTGGCACAGGGTGCTCGACGTGAACGTGCTCGGCATGGTCCGGGTGTCGCGGGCGGCGCTGCCGCACCTGCGCGAGTCGCCGTCCGCGGCGATCGTGAACACCTGCTCGATCGCGGCCTGGGCCGGGCTGCCGCAGCGCGCGCTGTACTCCGCCAGCAAGGGCGCGGTGCACGCGTTGACGCTGGCCATGGCCGCCGACCACGTCCGCGAGGGCATCCGGGTCAACGCGGTCGCCCCCGGCACGGCCGACACCCCGTGGGTCGGGCGGCTGCTCGACTCGGCACCGGACCCCGCCGCCGAGCGCGCCGCGCTGGAGGCCCGCCAGCCGCACGGGCGGCTGGTGTCGGCGGACGAGGTGGCGGGCGCCGTGGCGTACCTGGCGTCGCCGCTGTCGGGGTCGACGGCGGGCACCGTCCTCGCCGTCGATGGCGGCATGCACGGACTGCGCCTGCGTCCCACGACCTGAGGGGTTCGTCGTGAAGGTTTCGTTGACACGCCTGGGGTTCGGCGCCGCGCCGATCGGCAACCTGTACGGCGAGGTCTCCGACGAGGAGGCGCACGCGGCCGTGGACGCCGCGTGGGACAGCGGGGTCAGGTACTTCGACACGGCGCCGCACTACGGGCTCGGGCTGTCCGAACGGCGGCTCGGCTCGGCGCTCGGCGGCAGGCCGCGGTCGGGGTACGTGCTCTCGACGAAGGTCGGGCGGGTGCTGGAGCCGTTCGACGGCGGCGGTGACGACCTGGCCAACGGGTTCGCCGTGCCCGCTTCCTCGCGGCGGGTGTGGGACTTCAGCGCGGACGGCGTCCGGCGGTCGCTGGAGTCCTCTTTGGAGCGACTCGGCACGGACCACGTCGACGTCGTGTACCTGCACGACCCGGACGAGCACTGGGAAGTGGCCGCGCGCCAAGGGATCCCGGCCCTGGTGGACCTGCGGGAGCAGGGGGTCGTCGGCGCGATCGGGGTCGGGATGAACCAGTGGGAGATGCCCGCCAGGTTCGTCCGCGAGACCGATGTGGACGTGGTGATGCTGGCGGGCCGGTACACGCTGCTGGAGCAGGCCGCGCTGCCGGAGTTCCTGCCGCTGTGCCTGGAGCGCGGGGTGTCCGTGGTGGCCGCCGGGGTGTTCAACTCCGGGCTGCTGTCCCGGCCAGAGGTGCCCGACGACGCGAAGTACGACTACGCCGACGCGCCCGCCGAGGTGGTGGACCGGGCCCGGCGGATCGCGGCGGTGTGCGGGGAGCACGGGGTGGCGCTGCCGCGGGTGGCGATCCAGTTCGCACTCGGGCACCCGGCCGTCGTGAGCGTGGTCATCGGGTCGCGGACGGGGGAGCAGATGCGGTCCAACGCGGCGGACTTCGCCGACCCCGTTCCGGCCGCGCTGTGGAGTTCGTTGCGGGACAGGGGTTTGCTGGACGCGGAGGTGCCGGTGCCGTGATCGTCGACGCTCATCACCACCTGTGGGACCTGGACGTCCGCGACCAGGACTGGATCACCGACCCGCCGATGGGCGTGCTGCGGCGGAGCTTCCGCGCGGCCGACCTGGAGGCGGTGGCGAAGGCGTCCGGCGTCGTGCGGACGGTGCTGGTGCAGACCGTCACCGTGCCGGAGGAGACGCCGGAGCTGCTCGTCGTCGCCGAGGAGTCCGAGCTGGTCGGCGCGGTCGTCGGGTGGGCGGACCTGACGGCGCCGGACGTCGCGGACGTGCTGGCCGGGCTCGCGGAAGGGCACGGCGGGTCGTGGCTGCGGGGCATCCGGCACCAGGTGCAGGGCGAGCCGGACCCGGAGTGGTTGTGCCGCAAGGACGTCTGGCGCGGGTTGACCGCCGTCGGCCGGGCCGGGCTGGTGTACGAGCTGCTGACGCTGCCGGGCCAGCTCCCCGCCGCGCGGCGGACCGTCGCCGCGCTGCCGAACGTGCGGTTCGTGGTGGACCACTGCTCGAAGCCGCCGATCGCGTCCGGCGACCTGGCGGAGTGGGCCGAGCTGATCAGGTCGCTGGCGGCGCACGACAACGTGACGTGCAAGGTGTCCGGGCTGGTGACGGAGGCCGACTGGGCGCGGTGGACGGTCGACGACCTGCGGCCGTGCTTCGAGGTCGTGCTGGACGCGTTCGGGCCGGAACGGCTGGTGTTCGGGTCGGACTGGCCGGTGTGCCTGCTGGCCGCGGAGTACGCGGACGTGGTCACGGCGGCGCGCGAGCTGACCGGCGAGCTGTCGGAGGCCGAGCGGCGAAAGGTCTTCGCGGACACGGCCGTCGAGGTCTACAGTCTGGCGGTGTAAGGACAACACTGGTCAGCGCCAGGTTGGTGGTGGAGCGTGCTGGCCGTCCCGCGCGTGCGCGGGTACGGACGCAGAAGGACACCACCGATGGACGATGTGATCATTTCGCTGTTCCGCGAACGGTTGAGCCGCGAGTTCCCGGACGTGCTCGCCGAGGTCGACGAGTTGCTGGCGCGGGTCTCCGGTGAGGAGAGCCCGCACTTCGCGCTGACCGCGACCGTCGTGGCCGGGTACCAGGCACTGCTCGCCCGGATACCCCGCGACCAGGCGCTCGACGTCGTGGGGAAGGCGTTCCACGAACCCGTGCGCGGGTTCGTCCACGACGGGACGCGGGCGATGCTCGACGCCGCGGCCGATCCGTTCACCGCGCTGGTGGACGTGTCGAAGGAGCGGGAACGGGACTACTTCGGCGTGGACTTCACGTTCGTGAGGTCGGCGGACGACGAGCAGCGGTACCACCTGGACGTGCACCGGTGCTACTACGTGGACCTGTTGGCGCGCAACGGTGTTCCCGAGCTGGGGCCCGTGTTCTGCGAGTTCGACGCGGCGTGGATCGGGGCGGTGGACGTGGAGCGGCACGGGTTCCGCTTCGACCGGCCCACGACGATCGCGCGGGGCGGGGCCACCTGCCCGTTCCACTTCACCCGGACCGGCTGACGCAGGGGTCGTGGGGCGTCGGGTTCCCGGCGTCCCACGGCTAGGCCAGGTCGGACAGCCACTGCTCCACACCCGCGACGTGCACGGTGGTCCACGAGCGGGCGAGTTCGGTTTCCCGCAGCGCCAGGGCGTCGACGATCGCGCGGTGCTCGGCGATGGTGCGCTCGGCCGCGCCCGCCTGCGCTATGCCGCGCCAGATCCGCACGCGGACGGTCGGGCCCGCGAGGGTGTCCAGGAGTTGAGCCAGGTAGGCGTTGCCGGAGCCGCGGGCGATGGCCCGGTGGAACTCCAGGTCGTGCTCGACCAGTTCCTCGACGGTCCTGGCGTTCTCGCCCGCGTCGCACATCGCTCGGAGGACGGCGATCTCCTCCGGCGTGATCCGCTGGGCGGCCAGCGCGGACGCCGCCGGTTCGAGGATTCGGCGCACCTGGAGGACTTCCAGCACCGAGTCCTCGCCGCGGTGCAGGTCGAGGACGAAGGACAGGGCTCCGAGGAGGTCGTCCGCGCGGAGGCTGGACACGTACGTGCCGTCGCCCTGCCGGACGTCGAGCACTCGGACGAGTGACAGCGCCTTGACGGCCTCGCGCAGGGAATTCCGGGACAGTCCCAGGCGTTCGGCCAGGTCAGCCTCGCGCGGGAGGCGGTCGCCGGGCTTCAGCTCCCCGCTCACGATCATCTCTTTGACACGCAGGATCGCGTCGTCCGTGACTGCCACGGCACCCTCGACTCGGTAGTAGACCTCGGATGTCTGGTGTCCAGTATGAGCCACTCGTGTGGGTTCCGCGTGCATCCGTGATGGCGATCTTTCACGTGGTGGTGGTGTAATTGGTTATCTTCCTACCGGACGTGACTAAATCGCTGTTTTGCCGCCATAATGGTCTGGACCATTTGAGGAGGGACCTTGGACACGGTTGTCGCAGCCCCGCGAGCACTACTCGGTCGCACCATCACCGGTCCCGCCTACGTGCGAATCCGGGCAGGGCGCATCGTCGAAGTCGTCGCCGGTGAGCCGCCCGCGGGCGCCGAAGTGCTGGCCGACGGACTGCTCACGCCCGGACTGGTGGACATCCAGATCAACGGGGCGGTCGGAGTCGACTTCGCCGAAGTGGACGCCGCGGGCATGAGGGTGGTCGCCGAAGCGTTGCCGCAGACCGGGGTCACCCGGTTCCTGCCGACGTTGATCACGGCGCCAGTGCCCGTCGGCCTCCGGCAGGCCCGTGCGGTGCTGGCCGCTTCCGCCGCGTTGCCGGAGGGGGTGGGGGCGCGGCCGTTGGGGGTGCACTTCGAGGGACCGTTCCTGTCGCCGTTGCGGCCTGGGGTGCATGATCCGGCGTTGATGGTCGAGCCGGGGGCGGCGGAGATCGACGCGCTGCTGGCCGATGAGGTGTTGCGGCGGGCGTTGCGGATGGTGACGTTGGCGCCGGAGCAGCCTGGGGGGATGGAGGCCGTTCGGCGGTTGGCCGAGGCTGGGGTGCTGGTGGCCGTCGGGCACAGCGACGCGACCGGGGTGCAGACGCGTGAGGCGGCTGATGCCGGGGCTCGGATGGTGACGCACCTGTTCAACGCGCAGCGGCCTTTGGGGCATCGGGAGCCTGGGGTGCCAGGGGTTGCGCTGGTGGATGAGCGGTTCACGTTGGGGTTGATCGCGGATCTGGCTCATGTGGGGCCGGATGTTTGTCGGTTGGTGTTCAACGCCGCTGGGCATCGGGTGGCGTTGGTGACCGACGCGGTGGCTGCTGCTGGGATGCCGCCAGGGCGTTATCAGTTGGGTGGGGCTGATGTTTTGTTGACCGAGGATGGGGTGCCTCGGTCGCCTGAGGGGACCATTGCCGGGTCGGCTTTGACGTTGGATCGGGCTGTGCGGAATATTGTGTCTGTTGGGGTGGATGTGGCTGATGCGCTTGCGTCGGCGACTATTGTGCCTGCTGAGGCTATTGGGGAGTCGGGGCTTGGGCGGTTGGCGCCTGGGGCTGTGGCGGATTTGGTGTGGTGGGACGAGGGGTTGAGTCCTCGGAAGGTTTGGGTTGATGGGCGGGTTGTGTTCGATGCGGATGCTGGTGGGGTTGTGGGTGCTGTAGTGGGGTATGCGACTGCTGGGCAGTGATGGGGTGGGTTTGTGGGGGGTCGGGTTGGGTTGGTGGGGCGGCCGATTTGACTTGGGGCCCCTAGATTTGCCCCTTCGTCGGACAATAAAGGGCAGAGGGTGAAGCTGCCGTCCGACGCAAGTTTAAGGGGCAAATCCCCCAAGTAAAATCGGCCTCGCTTGGGTGGGGGTGTGCGGTTTGGTGGGGGTTGGGTTTTGGGTAGGGATAAGGGCGTAGGGAAAGAAAGTGAAAAAAGAGGGCTCCCGTGGTGGGGGCCCTCTTTTTCTTTGGTGCTGTTTGGTGCTGTGTGTGTTAGCGGGTGCGGGTTACCTTTTTTAGGCCCCTGGGGCTGTCTGGGTCGCCGCCCCTTGCCAAGGCCAGGCCGTGGGCCAGGTTTTGGATTGGCAGGATTTCCAGGATTGGGGCTACTTCTTCCGCTGTTTCCGGTACTGGGATGCGTAGGGCTGCGGAGACCTTGTCTGCTGCTGAGCCGACTGCCAGTACGTCTGCGCCGCGGCCGTGTACTACGTCCAGTACCTCGTGCAGGGCGTCGCCGCCCTTGCCGGTGCTGGTTACCGCCAGTACCGCTGTTTCGCCGTCGACTGCTGCTACTGGGCCGTGCAGCAGGTCTGCGCCCGAGTAGGCCCTTGCGCCCAGGTAGCTGGTTTCCGCGAGTTTCAGTGCTGCTTCCAGTGCTGTTGGCAGGGAGAAGCCGCGGCCGGTGGTGAGTACGCGGTCCACGAAGCGGTAGCGGCGTACGGCTTCCGTTACCGCGTCGGTCGAGGTGTCCAGAGTGGACTGGGCCAGGTCGCCCAGGTTTGCGGCGTGTTCGCCGTTGCCGCCTCGGATGGAGTCGAAGAGCAGGTACAGGGCCAGGAGGGTGGCGGAGTAGGTCTTGGTTGCCGCTACGGCGTGTTCGACGCCCGCGCCTACGTCTACCGAGAGTTCGGCGGCGGCGTTGAGGGGGGAGTCGCTGGTGTTGGTGACGGCCACCGTGAGGGCGCCCTGGGTGCGGGCGGCCTGGGTGACCTCCAGGAGGTCCGGGGAGCCGCCGCTTTGGCTGACCGAGACCAGGAGGACGTCGCGGAGGTCTGGTTTGCCGCCGTACAGGGTGGTCGTGGACGGGGAGACGAGGCCCGCGGGGAGTTGGAGGAGGACCTCGGTGAGGTACTTGGCGTAGAGGGCCGCGTGGTCGCTGGAGCCGCGGGCCGCGAAGAGGACGAACCTGGGTTTGCGCTGCTGGACCACCTCGGCGACCTTCGCGATCTCGGCGCGCCGCTCGATGAGGCCGGAGAAGATCGCCGGTTGTTGCGCGATCTCCGCTGCCATGTGCTGGCCGGGCTGCTGCTCGGTCATCCCATACCCCTGTCTAGGTGGTCGCGAGGCGGCTTGAGGCGATGCGCTCTGCCGCGGCACGCAGGCACACCCGTGAACCGCCGTGGGTGTTCACGCGGGCGACTGTGCCCAGGTCGGGCCCTGGCACACCGGTTTCGACGTGCACTAGGTCCAGACCAATTTTAGCCATGTCGGTGACCAGATCGCGAGCCCAGGCGTGGCGATGTGCCTCTCGTGTCACCACGATCACGGTGCGGCCGTCGGCCGCCTCGGCGATCTCCTCCGCGCTCGCCGACGCCGTGGCCAGCACTTCCGTGTCGTCCAGCAGGTCGGTGAGGTGGGGGCCGAGTCCCCAGGGGACCTGGCCGACGGCTTCGGAGGGTGCCACGACCAGGTCGACCACGAGCACTGGACCGGTAATGACCAGCTCGCCGGTGACCTCGACGGCCCTCCTGGCGGCCCGGAGGCCGATCTCGGTGTCGTGGCCGGAGACCTTGGCCGGTGGGGCGCCGAGGGCCGCCGTGCGGGTGGCGGCCTCCTCCAGGCGTTCGCGGGAGAGGGTGCCGGCCTCGACGGCGGCGACGATGCTGTTGATGAGCCACTGGAGGCCGTCGTCGTCCAGGGGCTCGCCGCCGAGGCAGAGGGCGTCGACGCCCGCCACCAGCGCTCGGACTGAGCCCTGGGCGAGGTCGCCGCCGACGGCCTTCATGTCCAGGCCATCGGTGATGACGGCGCCGGTGAAGCCCAGCTCGTCGCGGAGGACGGCGATGGCCTTCGGGTTCAGGGTGGCGGGGGCCTCGCCCCACTCGGGGATGACCAGGTGGCCGGTCATGATCGAGCGGACGCCCGCGGCGATGGCGGCGCGGAACGGGACCAGCTCCACCTCGTCGAGCTCGGCGACCGTGCGCGGCAGCACCGGCAGTTCGCGGTGGCTGTCCGCCGTGGAGGCGCCGTGGCCGGGGAAGTGCTTGGCGCACGCCGCCACGCCGTAGACCTGCTGGCCCTCCACGAACGCCGCCACGTGCCCGCCCGAGACGACCGGGTCCGAGCCGAAGGCCCGGACGCCGATGATCGGGTCGTCCAGGGTGAGCACGAGGTCCGCCGAGGGGGCCAGGTTGACGGTGACGCCGCAGGCCGCCAGGCGGGCGCCGATGCTGGCGGCCACCTGCCTGGTCAGGTCCACGTCGCCGGTGGCACCCAGCGCGTGGTTGCCGGGGACCTCCGAGCCCCTGCCCGCGTCGAGGCGGGTGACGTCGCCGCCCTCCTCGTCGATGCCGATGACCACGTCGCCGCGCGCGGCGCGGAGCTGCGCGTTCAACGCGGTCACCTGGTCGTCGTCCACGACGTTGCGGCCGAACAGCACGACGCCGCCCAGCCCGTCGGTCACGCGCTTGAGCAACCAGTCGGGAGCTTCGGTCCCGTGGAAACCCGGTAGCAGTACGGCGGCCGCGAGCCGGTGCAGCGACATGCAGCTATCCCTTCACAGCACCGGCTGTGACACCGGTGACCATCTTCCGCTGGACGATGAGGAAGAACACGAGCACGGGAACGGTGAACAGGGCGGACGCGGCCATCGCGCCACCCCAGTCGGTGCCGAACGCGGACTGGAAGCCGCTCAGCCACACGGGCAGGGTCTCCTTGTCCTCGGCGCGCACCATGACCTTGGCGAACAGGAACTCGTTCCACGCGGTGATGAACGCGAACACCGACGTGGCGACCAGACCGGGGCCGAGCAGCGGCAGCGTGACGCGCCGGAACGCGCCCCAGCGGCCGCAGCCGTCGACCATGGCGGCCTCTTCGAGCTCGATCGGGATGCCGTTCACGAAACCGCGCAGCGTCCACGCGCAGAACGGCAGCGTCACCGCGAAGTAGATGAGGACCAGCGACGACAACTGCTCGTAGAGGCCGAGGTCGCGCATCATCAGGAACATCGGGATCAGCAGCGCCTCGAACGGCGCCATCTGGGCGACCAGCATGAGCATCACGAAGCCCTTGCGGCCGCGGAAGCGCATGCGGGACAGCGCGAGCGCGGCCAGCAGGCCGATCACCAGCGCCGCCACGACGGCGGACAGCGAGACGAGCAGGCTGTTGCCCAGCGACTGGAGGAAACCCGGCTTGGTCCACGCGGTGACGAAGTTGCTGTTCGTCACCGACGACGGGATCAGGTCGAAGTCGCTGGAGAGCAGGTCCTTCTTCGGCTTGAGGGCCGTCGTGACCATCCAGTAGGTGGGGAAGGCGAAGAACGCCGCGATGAGCACCGCGACGACGTTCGCCGACACCTTCTTCGCGTTCACAGCTTGCCCTCCTGGGTCTGGAGCAGCTTCCGCAGGTAGGACACCGTCAGCAGGGTCAGGATGACGACCATGAGCACGCTCACCGCCGCGGCCACGCCGAAGTGGCTCTGCGAGATGCCCTCCAGGTACTGCAAGACCGGCAGCGTCGTGGAACCGCCGCTCGGCCCGCCCTCCTTGAACACCCAGATCTGGGTGAAGACCTTGAAGTCCCACAGCAGCGACAGGAACGTCACCATCATCAGCAGGGGCTTCAGCTCGGGCCACGTGACCGCTCGGAACGTCTGCCACGCCGTCGCGCCGTCGATGCCCGCGGCCTCGTAGAGGTCGGCCGGAACACCGATGACACCGGCGTAGAGGGAGAAGGCGAGGAAGGGGATCGCCTGCCAGACGATGAGCAGCCCGATCACCGAGAGCGTCGCGGTGCCCGTGGAGAACCACGAGTACCCGGCGAAGTCGAAGCCGAGCTTCACCAGGATCTTGTTCAGGATCCCGTACTGCTGGTCGAAGATCCACTGGTAGACCGTGGTCGACGCGATGATCGGCATCGCCCAGGCCAGCAGCATGCAGATCTGGAGGAGGATGCGGATCGGCGTGCTGAGCTGGCGCATCAGCAGCGCGATGGCGAGACCCACGACCACGGAGGTCGCCACGACGGCGGCCGTGAAGACCACCGTGCGGATGGTGATCTCCCAGAAGCGGGGGTCGGAGAGGACCTTGGTGTAGTTGTCCAGGCCGACCCAGACGATCTGGCCGCGGACGAGCTCACCCAGGTCGAGCTTGCGGAAACTGGTCACCACCACCGAGACGACCGGGAAACCGATCAGCCACAGGATGCCGATCACGGCGGGGGCCAGCAGCAGGTACGGCAGCAGCCGGTCGAAGGCGCTACCCCGGCGGCGCCTCGCGCCGCCCGCAACGGCACGCCGCGGTGCCGGCGAGGAATTCCTCACCGGCACCGCGGCGTCGGTCGTTTCAACGGCCGTCATCGCTGATCGTCAGCCGCCGAGCAACGCGTTGAGCGCCGTGTTGGCGTCGGCGGTCGCCGCGTCCAGGCTCTTCGCACCGGTGAGGTACGCGGTGAGCATGTCCTTCAGCGGGTTCTGACCGGCCTCGACAGCGGCCCACTTCGGCGTGGCCGGGGTGACCTTGCCGTTGGCGGAGGAGGCGGCGAGCGCCTTGCCGACCGGGTTGGACGCCAGCGAGGCGGTGTCCTTCGAGGTGCCGGGCACGGTGCCCGCGGCGCCGAGCTGGTCCTGGTACTTCTTGGTGCTGAGCAGCTTCAGGTAGCTCTTGGCCAGGTCGACGTTCTTGCTGCCCGCCGGGATGGCCAGGTTCGAGCCGCCGAGGAACACGGGAGCGGCCTTGCCCGCCGTCTTGGACGGGACGGGGAACGCGGAGGTCTTCTTCTCCAGGTCCGGGTTGGCCTTGACGGCGCCGCCCAGCTCCCACGGCAGACCGATCATCATCGCCACGTTGCCCGTGCCGAAGACCTCCATCTGCTGCGGCTTGGCCTCGTCGGTGTCCTTCGGGGCCTTCGTCGCGGAGGCGTCGACGAGCTTCTTGTAGAAGTCCACGCCCGCCTTGGCCTGGGGGGTGTCCAGCGAGCCGACGAACTTGTCGCCGTCCTTCTTGGCGACGTCACCGCCCTGGTCCCAGATGAACGACAGGAGCGTGTACCAGGACTGGCCCGGCAGGTAGAGCGCCTGGAAGTCCGGGTTGGACGCGTTGGCGGTCTTCAGCTTCTCGATCGCGGCCAGCCACTCGTCGTTCGACGTGGGCGGCGCGGTGATGCCGGCGGCCTCGAACAGGTCGGTCCGGTAGATGACCGTGCGGTTCGACGCGTAGAACGGCAGGCCGTACTGCTTGTCCTCCCACGTGAGGGAGTCCTTGAGGCCGCCGAGCCACTCGCCGCCGTTGAGGTTGGAGGCGTCACCGGTCAGGTCGAGCAGCGTGCCCTCGGACGCGAACTTCGGCGTCTGGGTGTTGCCGAGCTCGATGACGTCCGGCGGGGTGTTGCTGGTCAGCGCGGTGGTCAGCTTCTCCTGGATGCCGCCCCACTTCTGGACCTCGTACTTGACCGTGACGTCCTTGTTCGAGTCCTGGAACTCCTTGTGCAAGGCGTCGGTCAGCGTGGTCGGCGCGGAGCCGTCCATCAGCCAGACCGTCAGGGTCTTCGGGCCGCTCGACTCAGCGGCCGTCGTACCCGACGGGCTCGTGCCACATCCGGCCACGGTTACCGCCAGTGCGGCGGCACCAACGGCAAGTCCTCTCCAGCCCTTCACGTTTGCGCCCTTTCAGAAGCCCGGCCAAACGTCGACCGGGACCAGCCAAGTGGTGTAGACCAATGCGGCCTAGAGTGTGCCGCGCCACAGCCCCTGTCAAGGACGTTGCCGAGACGTTGCAAAGTCATCCGACGAATTTCCTATGGCTTGTCGGGGGTTCGAACGCACGATCCGGCGCGGACAAGGCATCCTGTGGGTGGAGCCGCGATGCAGTACGAGGAGGAAGGCCATGCTGGAGACGACGCCTGGAGCAGGCGTGGACGCCAGGTCTCGTGCGCAACGCGAGCCGAAGTACTGGGGACTCAAGCGGCACCTGCTGGACCTGTTGCGCGCGCTGCCGCCGGGTTCCCCCATCCCGACCGAGCGGTCGTTGGCCGCTGACTTCGACGTTTCGCGCACGACGGTGCGCCAAGCGCTTGCGGAGCTGACCGTCGAAGGACGGCTGCTCAGGGTGCAGGGCAAGGGGACCTTCGCGGCGGAGCCGAAGGTCGCGCAGCGCTTGCAGTTGTCTTCGTACACAGAGGACATGCGGGCGCAGGGCAGGAAGCCGTCGTCGCGCCTGATCGAGGCGTCCGAGCTGCCCGCCGAGGCGGAGCTGGCCAGGTTCCTCGGCGTGCGGGCGGGCGCGAAGGTGCTCAGGCTGCACCGGTTGCGGCTGGCCGACGACGAGCCGATGGCCATCGAGACGACCCACCTCGCGCTCGGCCGGTTCCGCGGTCTGCGCCGGTACCTCGCCCCTGGAACCTCGCTCTACCAGGTGCTTCGCGAGCGGTTCGGCGTCGAGATGGGCCACGCCGAGGAGACGATCGAGACCGCTCTCGCCAGCCCCGAGGAGGCCGAACTCCTCGGCGCGGACATCGGCCTGCCGATGCTGCTGCTGTCGCGGCACTCGTTCGACACCGAGGGCAACCCCGTGGAGTGGGTGCGAAGCGTGTACCGGGGGGACCGGTACAAGTTCGTGGCCACTCTCAACCGGCCCGCGGGCTGATTTCCGGATTGTCGGCGGAAGCCGTCCCGCTGGTGAGCGGGGCGGCTTTCCCTTGTGTCGGGGGGCCATTCGGTGGAATGGTCATGACCAGTGTCGGCCCAGGTCAGATCGATCCGGTGGAAGTGGTCCACGACCATTCGGGCAAAGTGATGGAAATTCGCCTATCCGGTTTGACGATGGACCGCGAAACCGCCGGATCGTCTCGGCGCCGGTGAATTCCACGGCCTTCCCGGTCGCGCGGCTCCGTTCTCCCGTGGTCCTCGCCGCCGGTTTCGGCTCGTCCGGCACACCTGGTCCTACCACGTCCCACCGGCGGCTTCGGGCCTGGACGAACTGGCGGGCAGTCCTCCGAGGCGTCTCAAAGGGTGAAAACCCGGCCGCCGACCCATAGGGTTTTCGAATACCGGAACGCTCGTGCCGGCGGAGCCGGTGCCGCCGAACGGGGCCACAATGGCGCCCGTGGTGACCACCGAAGTGATCGACTGGGGCACTCCCAGGGCCAAGGCCGTGCTGGCGACGACCATCGTCGGCTCCGGCATGGCGATGCTGGACAGCACCATCGTCAACGTCGCCCTGCCGAAGATCGGCGAGGAGCTGGACGCGTCGGTCGCCGGTCTCCAGTGGATCCTCAACGGCTACCTGCTGTCGCTCGCGGCGCTCATCCTGGTCGCCGGGTCGCTCGGCGACCGGTACGGCCGCAGGCGGATGTTCACCTTCGGCGTCCTGTGGTTCGGCGCCGCCTCGCTGCTGTGCGGCCTCGCGCCGACGACGGAGCTGCTGGTCGCCGCCCGGATCCTCCAGGGCGTCGGCGGCGCGCTGCTCACCCCCGGCTCGCTGGCGATCCTCCAGTCGACGTTCGCCCGCCAGGACCGGTCGCGGGCCATCGGCGCGTGGTCGGGGCTGGGCGGCATCGCGGCGGCCATCGGCCCGCTCGCGGGCGGCCTGCTCGTGCAGGCCGGGTCGTGGCGGCTGGCGTTCCTGATCAACGTGCCCATCGCGCTGGTGTGCGTGTGGATGGCCCGCCGGTTCGTGCCGGAGTCCCGCGACGAGACGCTGACCGGCCACCCGAACATCCTCGGCTCCGCTGTCGGCGCACTCGGCCTCGCGGGTGTCACCGCCGCGCTCGTGGAGGCACCGGACCGCGGGATCGGCGACCCGCTGGTGCTCGGCGCGGGTGTCGTCGGGATCGCGGGCCTGATCGCGTTCGGCCTGCTCCAAGCCCGCGGCCACACGCCGCTCGTGCCGCCGCAGCTCTTCGCGAACCGGACGTTCGCGCTGGCCAACGCCCTGACGTTCCTGATGTACGCCGCGCTCGGCGGCGTGATGGTGCTGATGATCCTCCAGCTCCAGGTGTCGCTGGGCTACAGCCCGACCGCCGCCGGGCTGGCAGGCCTGCCGCTCACAATCATCATGCTGGCGCTCTCCGCCCGCTCCGGCAGGCTCGCGCAGCGCTTCGGCCCGCGCGCCCAGCTCGTGGTGGGTCCGCTCCTGGTCGCCGCGGGCATGCTGCTGCTCCGCAACGCCGAACCCGGTGCCGACTACGTGACCGGCGTCCTGCCCGGCATCGCGGTCTTCGGCCTCGGCCTGGCCACCGTCGTCGCCCCGGTCACCGCCACCGTCCTCGCCGCGGCCCCGGACCGCTACGCGGGTGTCGCCTCCGGCGTGAACAACGCCGTCGCCCGCACCGGCAGCCTCGTCGCCGTGGCCACCCTGCCCGCCGTGTCCGGCCTCACCGGCACCGGCTACACCGATCCCACCGCCATGACCGCGAGCTGGCAGAAAGCCCTGCTCATCTGCGCCGCGGCCGCGGCGATCGGCGGCCTGCTCGCCCTCGGCACGGACAACACCACGATGCGCGACACCCCGCCCCAACCCGACCCGGACCAGCCGCGACCGGGCGACTGCCACTCCTGCGGCGTCGACGCCCCACCCACCCACGTCCGAGCCTGACGCCCGTTTTCTGTCGGTGCCCACCGGTAGCGTTCTGCTTCGGGGGGCCCTGCACGAAAGGGGACCCCTGGAAGCCGTGCAGGGCCCGCACCGACCAACGCTGACGACCGTTTTTGTCGGTCCCTGTTGCTAGCGTTCAGTTCGGGGGGTCCTGCACGACGGGGGACCCCGACCAGGGCGTGCCTAGACCGCCAGCAGTTCCGCCAGCAGCGCCGGGTCGAGGTTGCCGCCCGAGATGACGGCGACGGTCTTGCCGAGTGGCAGTTCGTCGCGCCGGTTCAGGTACGCGGCGACGACCACGGCGCCGCTCGGCTCGACGACCAGCCGCGACTGCCGGGCCAGCAGCGTCACGGCGGCGCGGATCTCGTCCTCGCTGACGGTGACGATCCCGTCGACGAGTTCGCGCATGTGCGCGAACGTCAGCTCGGACGGTTCCGCGCGCAGCCCGTCGGCGATGGTCCTGGCCCGCATCGCGGGCGGCCAAGAGGCTGACCGGCGGCCCGCGCGGAGGCTGTCGGCGGCGTCGGCCGCGAGCGCGGGCTCCACGCCGATGACGCGCGCGTCCGGGCAGAGGGACTTGATCGCGACGGCGACGCCGGAGATCAGGCCGCCGCCGCTGACGGGCACCAGCACCGTCTCGACCGACGGCAGGTCCTCGGCGATCTCCAGGCCGATGGTGCCCTGCCCGGCGATGACGTCGACGTGGTCGAACGGCGGGATGAGCGTCGATCCGCGCTGGTGGGCGAGGTAGCGGGCGCGGGATTCGCGCTCGGTCATCGGCACCACGTGGACCTCGGCGCCGTGCGACCGCGTGGCGTCGATCTTGACCTGCGGCGTGTTGTCGGGCACCACGATCGCGGCGGGCACGCCGAACAGCTTCGCGGCGAGCGCGACGGCCTGGGCGTGGTTGCCGCTGGAGTACGCGACGACACCGAGCGCTCGGACGTCTGCCGGGAGCTTCGCCAGCGCGTGGTACGCGCCGCGGATCTTGAACGCGCCGACGGGCTGGAGGTTCTCCGGTTTGAGCCACAGCGGTCGGTCGGGATCTGCCCACGCGCACGGGAGCAGCGGGGTTCGCAGCACGGCGGGGCCCACCAGCTCGGCCGCCGCCCGGATGTCGGAAATCGTGACCAGGCGCACCAGGAGATGATGCGTGGTCGTCCTCACCTCCGACCAACCGGCTCGGCCCCCGACCCGTCCAGTAGTAGGACGAGCAGGAAACCGCCTAGCAGTTGAGGATCATGAGCGAGGAGAACGAGAAGAAGACCGGCCTGGACCTCAAGCCCGCGCAGATCGCCGCGGGAGCGCTGGCCGCGGTGACCGCGGCCTTCCTCGGATCGCAGTTGAACGTCGCTGGCACGATCGCGGGCGCCGCCGTCGCGAGCGTCGTCAGCACGATCGGCAGCGCGCTGTACCAGAGCTCGATCGAACGAACCCGCGCGTCGGTGCGGCGGGTCGGCAGCAAGGCGTGGGTGGTCAAACCCGTCCAGGGTGAGACGGCCTCGGCGAGTGAGTCCGAACCCGCCGCCGAGACCGCCGCCGAGACCGCCGCCGAGACCGCCGCCGAGACCGCCGCCGAGACCGCCGCCGAGACCGAAGTGGACACCGAGGACAAAGCACCGGAAACCCGGCGCTGGCCGAGGATCGCGGCGGGCGCGGTGCTGGTGTTCGTGCTGGGGATGCTGGCCGTCACGGGCGTCGAGTGGGTGCGCGGAGCGCCGCTCTCCGGCGGCACGGCGGGCACCAGCCTCGGCGCGGTCGTCGGCGAGTCGACCGAACGCCGGGACGCGCCGCCCGCCCCCTCGGTGACGTCCACTCCGGACGCGCCGACGAGCACCACGACGCCGTCCGGCACGCCGTCGAGCGCGCCCACGACGACGGCGGGCTCGACCCCGTCGAGCGCCACGACGCAGTCCTCGACGCCCCCGCCGTCGACCACCGGGCAGTCGAGTTCGGACACCACCGGGCAGCCCACCCCGACGCCCTCGACAGGGCTGGGAACGACCGGGTAAACCGCCATCTCGACCAATTGGCAATGATCACGATCCAGTGATCGTTTCATTACTTTGAGTAAGAGTTAACAGTCAAGGGCTACGCACCGGAGTTGATCGGTCGTGAGCTGTGACACACTTCGCCCTCAGATGGCCTCGACCGTCATAGGTCACAGGCCTATAACGTCGCTCGATCGGGTGAATACCGGTCAGTAGACGACCGGAAGGAGGGCTGTGCGAACCGTGGAGATCCCACGCGAACGCGTCACTCCGAGGCTTTCCGAGGTCGATTCTCGACCCTCATCCGAACGGGCTCTGCACCGAGGACGGGACGGAAGAAGTAGGAGGAGGGTGGGGCGACCCCTGCCGCCGCCCCACCACCCGTCCCCCTAAAGGCCCCCGTGAGCGGTCCCTGCAACCAGCTCACGGGTTCCCTGCACCCGAAGATGAGGGAGACGTCTAATGATCCGCACGAGTGCGGCCCGCCTCACCGGAGTTGCCCTGCTGGCAGCCGGCGCGGCGATTGCTCTCAGCGTACCGGCCATCGCCGGCCCCGCTGCGGTGAACACGGCAAGTCCCGCCGACACGGAGAGCTACTCGCCGGAGTTGCTCCAAGCGGTCCAGCGGGACCTCGGCCTGAACGCCGACCAGGCGCGCACCCGACTGGCCAACGACGCCAACTCGGGACAGCTCGAGACCAAGGTGAAGGACGCGCTCGGCGACCAGTTCGCCGGCGCCTGGATCGACTCGGTCTCGGGCAAGCTCACCGTCGGCACGACCAGTGCCGCCAAGTCCGACGCCGCCCGTGCGCTGGGCGCCGACGTCCGGGTCGTCCGGTTCTCGCAGCAGCAGCTCGCGGGCACCAAGGCGGTCCTGGACTCCCTGGCGGCGCCCCAGTCGATCACGAGCTGGCGCGTCGACGACGCCTCGAACACGGTCGTCGTCGAGGTCAACCGCGACAAGCGGGACGCGGCGGCCGAGGCCTTCCTGGCCACGGCTCGCGGCATCAGCCCCGCGGTCACCGTCGCGGAGACCGCGGACGCGCCCACGCCGCTCTACGACACCCGCGGCGGTGACGCGTACTACATCGGCGGCGGTCGCTGCTCGGTCGGCTTCGCGGTGAGCGGTGGTTTCGTCACCGCGGGTCACTGCGGCAGCCCCGGCAACGCCACCACCGGCTTCAACCGGGTCGCCCAGGGCACGTTCCGCGGCTCGTCGTTCCCCGGCAACGACTACGCCTGGGTCGCGACGAACAGCAACTGGACCTCCCGCCCGTGGGTGAACCGCTACAACGGCTCCAACGTCACCGTGACGGGCTCCACGTCCGCCGCGGTCGGCGCGTCGATCTGCCGGTCGGGTTCCACGACCGGCTGGCGCTGCGGGACGGTGCAGCAGAAGAACGCGACCGTGAACTACCCGCAGGGCACGGTGTCGGGCCTGACCAGGACCAACGCCTGCGCGGAGCCCGGTGACTCCGGCGGCTCGTGGGTCGCGGGCACCAACTTCAGCCAGGCTCAGGGCGTGACCTCCGGTGGTTCGGGCAACTGCTCGTCCGGCGGCACGACCTACTTCCAGCCGGTCGGCGAGATCCTGTCGGCGTACGGCTTGAGCCTCACCAGGGGCTGATGAGGATTCCGACGGCGGGCTGACCCCCTGCCTGTTCGCCGTCGACCCCGCGAGACGCCCTCCGCTCCGGCACCCCTGCGCCGGGACGGGGGGCGTTTCCGCGTCCGGGGTCCGCTCAGCCGAGCCGGGAGCGCAGCGCGCGGGCGGCGGCCTCCGGGTCCTCGGCCTCCGTGATCGCCCGCACGACGACGATCCGGGTGGCGCCCGCGTCGAGCACCTCGGGCAGGTTCGCCAGGTCGATCCCGCCGATCGCGAACCACGGCCGCTCCGAGGACGTGGCCCGCACGAGGTCCAGCCCCGGCGCCGGACGGCCGGGCTTCGTCGGCGTCGGCCAGCACGGCCCGGTGCAGAAGTAGTCGACGCCGGGTTCGACGGCCGCCGCGGTCATCTGCTCGACGTCGTGCGTCGACCTCCCGATCGCCACGCCGTCGCCGAGCAGCGCCCGCGCCGCGGGGACCGGCAGGTCGTCCTGCCCGAGGTGCAGCACGTCGGCGTCGACCGCCGCCGCCACGTCCGCCCGGTCGTTGACCGACAGCAGGGCGCCGTGCCGCGCGCACGCCTCGGCCAGCACCTCCAGCGCGGCGATCTCCTGCTTGGCCTCCATGCCCTTGTCGCGGAGCTGGACGACGTCCACGCCGCCCGCGAGCGCGGCGTCGACGAAGTCGGCGAGGTCGCCGCGGCCGGTGCGCGCGTCGGTGCAGAGGTAGAGCTTCGCGGCCGCGAGCCGTCGCCTGATCTGAGGTCCATCGAGTCCTGGCACGGTCGGGACGGTAACCGCGGCGACGATTCGTGCGCTACGGTGAAGGTGGTCCGCACGGGAGCCTGGGATGTACCGGGCTGAGAGGGAGCGTGGTTCGCTCCGACCGTCGAACCTGATCCGGGTCATGCCGGCGCAGGGAGCGTGAGTGCCTTGGTATCACGAGTGGCCGTCCTGGGTGGCGGTGTCATCGGCCTGTCCGTCGCCTGGCGGGTGGCCTCCAGCGGTTGTGCCGTCACGGTTTTCGACGACGAGTGCCGCACGGCGGGCTCGTGGGTCGCGGGCGGCATGCTGGCGCCGGTCACGGAGTCGTGGCCCGGCGAGGAGGAGCTGCTCGAACTGGGGTCCCGCTCGCTGGCGCTGTGGCCCGAGTTCGCGCGGGAACTCGGTGACGTGGGCCTGCGCACGGACGGAACCCTCGCCGTGGCACTGGATTCCGCGGACGTCGGCGTGCTGGACGTGCTCGCCGAGCACCTGCGGGGCCTTGGCCGGGAGACCGACCGGTTGACCGGTCGCGAGCTGCGCGCGCTGGAACCGGGGCTGGGGCCGAGGGTGCGCGGCGGCCTGTCCGTCCCCGGTGACCTGGCGCTGGACAACCGGGCGCTGTTGTCGGCGCTGCGCAAGGCCTGCGCCGCCGCGGGCGTCGCGTTCGAACCGCGCCGCGCCACCCCGTCCACTGTGGACGCGGACGTGGTGGTGATCGCCGCGGGCGCGTGGAGCGGCGACCTGCACCCCGCGCTGAAACCGGTGATCCGCCCGGTGAAGGGCGAGATCCTCCGGCTCGCGCCCCGGCGCGGGTCGCTGCCGCCGCCGACCAGGACCGTGCGCGCGCACGTCGAGGGACGACCGGTCTACCTGGTGCCCAAGGAGGACGGGCTCGTCGTGGGCGCGACCCAGTACGAAGCCGGGTTCGACCCGGCGGTCACCGTCGGCGGGGTGCGCGACCTGCTGCGCGACGCGGAGGTCGTGCTGCCGGGCATCGCCGAGTACGAGCTGGTCGAGTCCGCGGCGGGGTTCCGCGCGGGCAGCCCCGACAACGCGCCGGTGATCGGCTGGCTGGAACCCGGTGTGCTGGCGGCGACCGGCCACCACCGCAACGGACTGCTGCTGGCGCCGATCACCGCCGAGATGGTGCTGGAGCTGCTGCGTGGAGGAGGACCTCGGTGAAGGCTCGGGTCAACGGTGAGCTGCGCGACCTGCCGGACGGCGCGACCGTCGCGGCGGTGCTGGACCTGCTCGGCGCCCCGGTGCGGGGGGTGGCGGTGGCCGTGGACGGCGAGGTCGTCCCGCGCGCCGCGTGGCCGTCGACGACCGTGCCCGACGGCGGCACGGTCGAAGTGCTCACCGCCGTCCAGGGAGGTTGACGTGGACGACCCGTTGATCGTCGCGGGCCGGGAGTTCGGCTCCCGGCTCGTCATGGGGACCGGGGGCGCGGCGAACCTGTCCGTCCTGGAGCGCGCGCTCATCGCGTCGGGCACCGAGCTGACCACCGTCGCGATGCGCCGGATGGACGCGGGCGGCGGCACCGGCGTGCTGGAGCTGTTGCGGCGCTTGGGGATCGAGACGCTGCCCAACACCGCGGGCTGCCGGGCGGCCGCCGAGGCGGTGCTCACGGCCCGGCTCGCGCGGGAGGCGCTGGAGACGAACTGGGTGAAGCTCGAGGTGGTGGCGGACGAGAAGACCCTGCTGCCGGACCCGTTCGAGCTGCTGGCCGCCGCGGAGACGTTGGTGGACGACGGTTTCGTGGTCCTGCCGTACACCAACGACGACCCGGTGCTGGCCCAGAGGCTGGAGGACGTCGGCTGCGCCACGGTCATGCCGCTCGGCTCGCCGATCGGGACCGGCCTCGGCATCCGGAACCCGCACAACATCGAGCTGATCGTGTCCCGCGCGACCGTGCCGGTGATCCTGGACGCGGGCGTGGGCACCGCGTCGGACGCGGCGCTGGCGATGGAGCTGGGCTGTTCCGCTGTGCTCTTGGCCACGGCCGTGACACGGGCCCGCGACCCGGAGCTGATGGCGGCGGCGATGCGCGCGGCGGTGGAAGGCGGCAGGCTGGCCCGGTTGGCGGGTCGGATCCCGCAGCGGTTCTGGGCGCAGGCGTCCAGCCCGGCCGTCGACGGGTGATCGCCGGTCGGGGTTGGTGACCGGGAGCGGCATGATGGATGCTGAACCCTTCCCGCCACGCCGCCCCGAGGAGGACATGCCGTGACGGCCCCGAAGGCCGATGAGGTCGAAGACGCCACCGCGCGCCTCTTCCTCACCATCGGCAGGTTGTCCAGGCTGCTGCGCCGCACCGGATCGCCGGGACTCGGTCCCGGCGCGGTGTCCGCGCTCGCCACGCTGGCCCGCTGCGGCCCGATGAGGCTCGGCGACCTGGCGCAGAAGGAGGGCGTCGCCCCGCCCACGCTGTCGCGGATCGTCGCGGCGCTGGTGGAGGCCGGGTACGTGCGGCGCGAGCCGGACCCGCAGGACGGGCGGGCCTGGCTGGCGACCCCGACGCCCGAGGGCGAGGAGATGGTGTCCGGCGTCCGGTCGGCCAGGATGACGGAGCTGCGCCGCCGGATGGAGATGCTGTCGCCGGAGCACCAGTCCGCCCTGATCGCCGCGCTGGGCGCGCTGGAGGAGATCGTGGCCGAGGAGAACCGCTAGCCGGTCGAGGACTCGCGCTCCGCGACGGGAGCGGGCCCCCGGTCGAGGAGCACCCGGTTCACCAGCCACGCCAG
Source organism: Umezawaea endophytica (assembly GCF_025061645.1). Lineage (GTDB taxonomy): Bacteria > Actinomycetota > Actinomycetes > Mycobacteriales > Pseudonocardiaceae > Umezawaea > Umezawaea endophytica. The sequence continues at coordinate 108,694 of NZ_JANYMP010000008.1, forward strand.
TGCCACGGCGCACGCCGCGCCGACCACGTTGTTGTAGAAGTCCTGCGCCTCGCACGAGCCCACGCTGGTGACGGTCTGGAAGAGCTCCACGAAGCCGCTGACCGCGGCGCTCGCCAGCAGCACCGGCACAGGCCGCCGGGTCGCGAGGGTGCCGAAGAACGCGAACGGCGTGAGCATCAGGAAGTTCAGCCTGGCCAGCGAGTCGGCGAGGGAGAAGTCGTTGAGCACGCAGGGGAAGTAGATCGGGTCGAACAGCGAGTACCGCACCAGTTCCGGCCGCGCGAGCGTGACCGCGAGCGCCATGGCCAGCCCGCAGCCCGCCAGCACGGCGGGCAGCTTCCGCCAGCCGCGCCACTTCGCCACGGCCAGTGCCACCAGCCCCGCTGTGGAGCACCCGAGCACCAGTGCCAGGACGACCAGGGGCTGGTTGAGGATGACCTCGGCCAAGTAGGCGTCCCGCGAGTACAGGTGCATGCCGACAAGACGCGCGAGGGGCGCTTGCGGTTGGCTCAGCGCCTGTCGGCCCAGATCATCTCGGCGATCAGGATCAGCCCCCAGATGACCAGCGGGGCCAGCGGCCAGAACAGCTTCAGCTCACCCTGGGTGAAGGACGTGACGCCCCACACGCCGGTCATGACGACCGCGCCACCCGCCCAGTAGCCCCACTCGGTGCGGAACTCCTGGCGCTTGGCCGCCTTCTCGGCGACGGTGTGGTCCACGACCGGAGCGGGCAGGTCGGCGGTGACGGACGCGAGGTCGCCCAGCGTGGTGGCGGCCAGCGCACGCCGGGTGCGCTCCTCGTACTCGGCGAGGTCCAGCCTGCCCTCGGACAGGGCGGTGGCCAGGTGTTCCGCCGCTCGCGCCCGGTCGGCGTCGGACGCTCGGGTGGACGGTGTGGAGCTCTGCTCGGACATGGTTACCCCCGGATGGTTAAGATACGAGTGTATCCCAATCGAGGAGTGCCGGTGCCGAAGATCGTCGACCGGGCCGAGCAGCGCCGCGAGATCGGCGCCGCGCTGCTGCGCGTCGTCGTCCGCGACGGCATGGAGCAGGTCAGCGTCCGGACCGTCGCCGCGGAAGCGGGCCGGTCCGCGGGCGCCGTGCAGAAGTACTTCGCCACCAAGGCCGACCTGCTCCGGTGCGCCCTCGACCTGGCGACCGAGCGGATGGAGCAGCGGTTCACCGCCGTCGACCCGGCAGGCCCGACCCCGGACGTGCTGCGCCGCTACCTCGTCGTCGCGCTCCCGCTCGACGAGGCGCGGCGCGCGGAGGCGCTGGTGCGGTTCGCGTTCGTGGAGAAGAGCGTGCGCGACGACGAGTACGCGCAGGTCCTGCGGGACGGGGACCAGCAGGTCCGGAAGGTCCTCGCGCACATGCTGGAGCGGTCGGACGAGGTCCGGCACGACGTCGACCCCGGAGTGCTGGCCGACGCCGTGCTGGCCCTCGCGGACGGCATCACCGCCCGCATGCTCTACACCCGCGGCGAGGACGAGGCGCTGCTCCTGGCCGTGGACGTGGCGCTGTCAAGCCTGCTCCAGCCTCCACAGCGGTGACACCGGGCCGACGCCCGCGCCCAGCGGGTACGACGCGGCCACCGAGCGGACCACGAAGTCCTTGCCGAACCGGACGGCCGTCGGCACGTCCTCGCCGCGCGCCAGCCGTGAGCTGATCGACGAGGCCAGGGTGTCACCGCTGCCGTGCGTGTGCTTGGTGTCGTAGCGGGGGCCGGGCAGTTCGAGGAAGTCCTCGCCGTCGAACAGCAGGTCGAGGCACTCCGGGTCGGACCACATGTGCCCGCCCTTGACCAGCACCCACCGCGGCCCCAGGTCGAACAGGGCCTTGGCGGCGTCGCGCTGCCGCGGCCGGTCCAGCACGTCGATGCCGGTCAGCAGCCGCACCTCGTCGAGGTTCGGCGTCACCAGCGTCGCGCGCGGGAACAGCAGCGTCCGCACCGCCTCCAGCGCCTGGTCGGTCAGGAGCTGGTCGCCGTGCATCGACGCGGCCACCGGGTCCACGACGAACGGGATCGCACCCGACCGTCCGATGTGGACCTGGTCGCACGCGTCGGCGACCGCCTCGATGATCCCGGCGCTCGCCAGCATCCCGGTCTTGGCCGCGCCGACGCCGATGTCGGTCACCACCGCGACGATCTGCGCGGCCACCACCTCCGGCGGGATCTCGACGAAGCCCGTGACGCCGAGCGAGTTCTGCACGGTGATCGCGGTGACCGCGGTCGTGCCGTGCACACCGCAGGCGAACAGCGTCCGGAGGTCGGCTTGCAGGCCCGCACCACCGCCGGAGTCGGACCCGGCGATGGTGAGGACCCGTGGAGGAGTCACTCCACCTGATGTTGCCTCCGCTGAGGCGCTCACGTCGGCGTGCACGTCAGGAAGTCTCCACGACCGGCAGGTAGACCTTGTTCCCGTGGTCGCCGAACTCGGCGGACTTCTCGTCCATGCCCGCCTCGATCGCCTCCACAGTGGACAGGCCGTGCTCCTCGGCGTACTTCCGCACGTCCTGGGTGATCTTCATCGAGCAGAACTTCGGCCCGCACATGGAGCAGAAGTGCGCCGTCTTCGCCGGGGCCGCGGGCAGCGTCTCGTCGTGGAACGAGCGGGCCGTGTCCGGGTCGAGCGACAGGTTGAACTGGTCCTCCCAGCGGAACTCGAACCGCGCCTTCGACAGGGCGTCGTCCCAGTCCTGCACACCCGGATGGCCCTTGGCCAGGTCGGCCGAGTGCGCCGCGATCTTGTACGTGATCACGCCGGTCTTCACGTCGTCCCGGTTCGGCAGGCCCAGGTGCTCCTTCGGCGTGACGTAGCAGAGCATCGCCGTGCCCAGCCAGCCGATCTGCGCCGCGCCGATGGCCGACGTGATGTGGTCGTACGCGGGCGCGATGTCCGTGGCCAGCGGTCCGAGGGTGTAGAACGGCGCCTCGCCGCACCACTCCTCCTCCAGCCGCACGTTCTCCGCGATCTTGTGCATCGGCACGTGGCCGGGGCCCTCGATCATCACCTGCACGTCGTGCGCGCGGGCGACGTGCGTCAGCTCGCCCAGCGTGCGCAGCTCGGCGAACTGGGCCTCGTCGTTGGCGTCGGCGATGGAGCCGGGCCGCAGGCCGTCACCCAGGGAGAACGTGATGTCGTACGCGCGCAGGATCTCGCACAGCTCCTCGAAGTGCGTGTAGAGGAAGCTCTCCTTGTGGTGGGCCAGGCACCACGCGGCCATGATCGACCCGCCGCGCGACACGATGCCCGTCACGCGCTTCGCCGTCATCGGCACGTACCGCAGCAGCACGCCCGCGTGGACCGTCATGTAGTCCACGCCCTGCTCGGCCTGCTCGACCACGGTGTCGCGGTACAGCTCCCAGGTGAGCTTCGCCGGATCGCTGTCGACCTTCTCCAGCGCCTGGTAGATGGGCACGGTACCGACCGGCACCGGCGAGTTGCGCATGATCCACTCGCGGGTCTCGTGGATCCGCTTGCCGGTCGACAGGTCCATGATCGTGTCGCCGCCCCAGCGGGTGGCCCACACCATCTTGTCGACCTCGTCCTCGATGGACGACGACACGGCGGAGTTGCCGATGTTCGCGTTGATCTTCACGAGGAACTTCTTGCCGATGATCATCGGCTCGGCCTCGGGGTGGTTCCGGTTGAGCGGGATGACGGCCCGCCCGATCGCCACCTCGGACCGGACGAACTCGGGGTCCACGTTCTCGCGGACCGCGATGTACCTCATCTCCGGCGTGACGATCCCGGCCTTGGCGTACGCGAGCTGGGTGACCGCGCCGTTCACCGGCTCGCGCGCGGAGAGCCAGTCCGCCCGGAGCTTCGGAAGTCCACTGTGGACGTCGATGGTCGCGTTGGAGTCGGTATACGGACCAGAAGTGTCGTACAGGTCGACGTGCTCGCCGTTCGTCAGTTCCACCCTGCGGAAAGGGACCCGCACACCCTCGCCCGCGTCGCGGTAGACCTTGCGGGAGCCCGAGATCGGGCCGGTGGTGACTGACGGTCGGACAGAGCGGTCGTCAAGTGCCGTCACGACATTTCCTCCCTACGCCGGCATTACCCGGTCAGGTTCGAGCGGTCGGTGGCACCGCGCCCTTCGGCACAACCACCCTCTCAGCCCGCTTCCGGCGCGAGCTCCCGCGTTTTTTGAGTTGTCGACCTGACCATAGCCAGGCTTCGGCACGGCCGGCTACAACTGATCGGCCACAGCCGGCGCGCCAGCGCGTTTTTACGCGTACCTTTCTCCGCGTGGCCGATCACCAGCCGTTCCCACCCGGCGCGCGGCGCGGTGAACGACCCGCGGCCGTTTCGGCGTGCCCGTCGTGCGGTGACCTGGCTGGGCGCGGATACCCCGAGTGCCGGTTCTGCGTGGAGCTGGTCGACCAGGTGTGGCTGCCGGACTGGCAGGCGCTGCTGGCCGCCGAGCAGTTGAGCGAAGGCGGTGCGGGCGAGCGCGAGCTGGCCGAACTGGTCCTGGAGGACGAGGTCGGGCGGTACTCGTGGACGTGCACCGACTGGGCGATGACCTTGGTGAGGTGCTCGGCCTGCGACTCCGAGCCCGCCACCGGACCGCTGGACTGCCTGCGGTGCACGATGGCCGAGGCCGCCCGGTGGTCGTGGGACCACACGTCGTCCGGGCGCATCACCCCCTCCGAGCACGCGCTGCGGGTGGCCCGCGCCGTGCTGCGGGCCCCGCACCGGAGCCGGGACGTGGTCGCCGCGACGTGGCGGCTGCTCATCCCGTTCCTGCTGGTGGGAGAGGTGACGACGGTCGGGCAGGTGCAGCGGCTGCGCGCGCAGGTCCTCGCCGGGCAGTACGAGGACCTGGCCGCCTGCGCGACCCACGTGCGGCTGGTGGGGCTGCCGGAGATCTTCTGGCGGCGCGACGAGGACGCGAAGGGTGACCACCAGGTCCGGCTGGACCACCCCCGCGCGCCGCGCGCCGCCCCCGTCGAGGAGCAGATCCCTACCGAGGCGTGAGGACCAGTTTCACGCCCAGGGCGACGAGCACGCCGCCGGAGATCGTTTCCAGGGATCGGCGGACCCTGCTCCTGGCTAGCCAGGAGCGGATGTGGTGCAGGACGGAGACCACGACCAGGTACCAGAGGGTGTCGACCAGGACCCAGACCAGGGCGAACAGGAGCAGCACGCCCTTGCCCGCCTCGTCGGCCGGGATGAACTGGGGGAGGAACGAGATCGCGAAGACGCCCAGTTTGGGGTTGGCGAGGTTGACGATCAGTCCTGAGCGGAAGGCCTTGTTGGTCGGTTCTTCCAAGGGGGTTTGGGTGTTCTTGTGGGCGGAGAGAAGGGTTTTTACGCCCAGGTAGAGGAGGAAGAGGGCGCCGATGATGCGGAGGGTGTGGAAGGCGACCTCGGAGGCCGTTAGGAGTACGGAGAGGCCTAGGGCCGCGGCTATGGCCCAGCAGGCTACGGCTACCTCCATGCCTGCGACCGTGGCCAGGGCGCTGCGCCTGCCGCGGATCGACTGTCGGAGGACCAGGGCGGTGCCTGGGCCTGGGGACAGTGCGATCAGGAACGACGCCGCGATGAGGGCGGCCAGGTTGTCCAGCATGTGTCCATGGTGGCGTGGGGTGGCAAGTCGATTTCGTGGGTCGTGGGTCGTGGGTCGTGGGTCGTGGGTCGTGGGTGCGGGTGCGGGTGCGGGTGGGGTGTGGGTCGGGTGGGTGGGGTCGGGGTGGAGTGCCCCCGCTGCGCAAGTGTTTCAACGCTCGACCGTGGTTTGTCAAGGCGGGAAAGATGCCTTGACAAACCACGGTCGAGCGTGAAGGCGCTGGGGATCGGGGGCCGGGTGGGGAGTGCGCTCCACCCTCGGTTTGGTGGTGGGTTCGGCAGTGCGGTGGTTGGGGAGAGCGAAAAGCCTAAAGACAAAGATGAAAGGCAAAGTCAAGATGAAGGTCAAAGGCTTGGAGGCAAAGCGCAAGGTTGGGCCGGTGGTGGTGGGGCCTGGTGGGGGTTTTGGGGCTAGTCCTCTTCGTCGTCGGCGAAGGGGTCTGCTGAGGTGGCTGGGTCCCAGCTCAGGTTTGGGACGCCCCACTTGTTGGCGCGGATCATGCGTTTTGCCTCGCGCTTGTACCTGCCCACCAGGCGGTCCAGGTACAGGTAGCCGTCCAGGTGGTCTGTTTCGTGCTGTAGGCACCTGGCGAAGAAGCCGGTGCCCTCCACCTCGATCGGGTTGCCCTCGCCGTCCTGGCCGGTGACCTTGGCCCAGTCGGCGCGGCCGGTCGGGTAGGACTCGCCCGGTGCGGAGAGGCAGCCCTCGTAGTCGTCGTCCGGGCCCGGCATGCCTTCGGGGAGGGCGCTCGTTTCCAGGGTCGGGTTCACCACGACGCCGCGGTGGCGGACGCCCTGGTCGTCCGGGCAGTCGTAGACGAAGAGGCGCTGGGCGATGCCGATCTGGTTGGCCGCCAATCCCACGCCGTGCGCCGCCGCCATCGTCTCGAACATGTCGTCGATGAGCGTGCGCAGTTCGTCGTCGAAGACCTCGACCGGCTTCGTCGGGTTGTGCAGTACCGGGTCACCGGCGATCCGGATGTGGTGAACAGCCATGTCGACGAGCTTATCGGCGTGTCAGTTCGGACGCGCCGACTGTTGAAGCGACCGCGATCACGATCACGTGATGTAATTGACCCTTGGTAATCACACGGGATGGCCGCCCGCATCCGCAGGCACCCCGGCCCGTGAGGCGAGGAGCCAGATGGACGCCGCAGGGGCACTGGCGCGGGCTGGGGAGCCGGACGACGGGTTGAACGGTCGGGAGCGCGAAATCCTCGCCTTCGAACGCCAGTGGTGGAAGTACGCGGGAGCCAAGGAGCAGGCCGTCAAGGAGCTGTTCGACATGTCGGCCACCCGGTACTACCAGTTGCTCAACGGCCTGATCGACAAGGAGGAGGCCCTCGCGGCCGACCCGATGCTCGTGAAACGTCTTCGCAGACTTCGTACGGTCCGGCAGCGCGCACGTTCGGCGCGCCGCTTCGGTTTCGAGCCGAATGGTGTCGAGCACCGATGAGTTCTCCTGATTCCCCCAGCACTTCGCACCCGGCCCGCGCCGCGGGGTTCGCGCTGCTCGGTGTGGCGTTGGTCGCGCTGGTGATCGGCGTCTTCACGCTGTTCACCGGAAGTGACGGCGACCAGACCGCGACGGGCTCCTCGTCGAGCCAGCCGCCGCCCGCGAGCGGGACCTCGTCGGAGTCGGTCGCGCCGCCCGCTTCGACGGAACCGCCCGCCGCGACCACGTCCGCGCCGACCACGACGACGGAGACCGCGCCGCCCGCGAGCAGCGCGGCCGCGCCGACCGGTGCCACGACGCCGCCGCCGGACGGCCAGCCGACCGTCGCGAAGCCGCCGGTGCGGGTCTACAACAACAGCACCATCTCCGGGCTCGCGGCGAGGGTCGCGGAAGACGTCGAGCGGTCCGGGTGGACCGTTGCCGGCACCGGCAACTACTCGCAGGGCCAGATCCCGACGACGACCGTCTACTACCGACCCGGCACGGACGAGGAGGAGTCGGCGAAAGCCCTCGCCGCCGTCATGCAGGCGCGGGTGGAAGCCCGGTTCGACGGGATCCAGGACGCGCACGACGGGATCATCGTGATCGTCACCAACGACTACAAGGGCGCGCTGTCCAACAAGAAGTAGCCCCTCACTGCTCGCGCGACTCGGCGTAGGCGGCCAGCGTGGCCAACTGCGCCGGGTCGAGTGACGGTCGAACGGCCTTGCGGGCGGCGGCCAGGTGGTCCGCCGTCACGACGGCCGCGTCCAGCGACTCGCGCATCGCCGTCAACGCCGCTTCGCGGATCAGCGCCGCGCAGTCCGCCGCCGAGTAGCCGTCCAGCGACCCCGCCACCTCGTCCAGGTCGACGTCGTCGGCCAGCGGGGTGTTGCGGGAGGTCGCGCGCAGGATCGCGCCGCGCGCCTCGGCGTCCGGCGGCGGCACGTAGACCAGGCGCTCCAGCCTGCCCGGCCGCAGCAGCGCGGGGTCGACCAGTTCCGGCCGGTTCGTCGCGCCCAGCACGATGACGTCGCGCAGCGGCTCCACGCCGTCCAGTTCGGTCAGCAGCGCGGCCACGACGCGGTCGGCCACACCGGAGTCCGACGACTGGCCGCGGCGGGGCGCCAGCGCGTCCACCTCGTCCAGGAACACCATGGCGGGCGCGGCCTCGGCGGCGCGCCGGAACAGCTCCCGCACGGCCCGTTCGGACTCGCCGACGAACTTGTCCATCAGCTCGGCGCCCTTGACCGACAGCACGTTGAGCTGCCCGCTGCCCGCGAGCGCGCGGATCAGGAACGTCTTGCCGCAGCCGGGAGGCCCGTAGAGCAGCAGGCCGCGCGGCGGTGCGACACCGAGGCGGGCGAAGGAATCGGGGTACTGCAACGGCCACAGCGCCGCCTCGGTCAGCGCCTGCTTGACCTCGGTCATGTCGCCGACGTCGTCCAGCGTCAGGCCGCCGGTCTGCAACGTGTCCGAAGTGGACATCGAGACCGGGCGGACGGTGTCCAGCGCGCCGACCAGGTCCTGTTGCGCCACACGGGGTTCGTCGTGGTCGCGCTGCCGCAGCGCCGAGCGCACGGCGGCGTCGCGGCGCAGCGCGACGAGGTCCGCGACGACGAAACCCGGTGTGCGGTCGGCGATCACGCCGAGGTCCACGTCGGACTCCATCGGCACGTCCCGCATCAGCATCCGCAGCAGCTCGGTGCGGCAGCGGCCGTCCGGCAGCGCCAGGGTCAGCTCGCGGTCCACCAGCTCCGGCACGCGCAGGCGGGGGTCGACGGACTCGGGGTGCGCGGTCGTGACGACCAGCGCCAACCCCTTGGTGCGCACGGCCGAGCGCAGGACGTCGAGCACGACCGTGGCGACCGGGGGCGGGGACGACGCGGGCAGCAGCGCGTCCACGTCGGTCAGGAGCAGCACGGTGGGGCGGTCCTCCGCCGTCGCGGCGGCCACGGCGTCGGCGAGCCGCTGCGCGGTCGCGTTCGACTCCAGCACCGCGATGCTCGGCGCGGCCAGCTCCACGACCCTGGCGTCCACGCTGTGCGCGACGGACCGCACCAGCGTGGCCTTCCCGACGCCCTCCGGGCCGCTGACCAGCGCGGCCAGCCGGTGTGACGCGCCGAGCCTGGCCAGCAGGTCCGGCCGGAGGAACGCCAGCTCCAGCCACTCGGCGAGCCGCTTCGCGGCGTCCCGCTGACCGACCAGGTCGGTGATCGGCGGTACGAAGTGGACCTCGGCGGGCGGCGGTGCGTAGGTCGACGACACCGCGCGGCCGGTCACGGCGACCTGCACCAGCGTGCCCTCGGCGACCGGCGGGGCGTCACCGGTCCGCGCGCCGTCGCGCCAGCCGACCACGCTGGACGGCTGCACCGCCACGGGGCCGGACGGGTCGGTCGCGGTGATCGTGAGCAGCTCGTTCGTCCACGTCATGCCGATCGCGTTCGACAGCTTGCTGCGCGTCGAGCCGACGTCGGTGCCGGGCGGCGGCGCCAGGTCCTGCGGCAGCAGCGACACGGCGTCGCCGACGGTCAGCACCTTGCCGGTCAGCGCGAGGCGCAGCGTCTCCGGCGTCAGCGACGTCGTGGCGAGCCGGGAACCGGACACCGTCACCGACCGCGCGCCCGCCACGTCCACGGGCGCCACGACGATCTCGGAGCCCTCGACGACCCCGAGGTTCGACAGCGTCACGTCGTCCACCAGCACCACACCGGGTGGCCCGTCGCCCGCGGCGGCCAGCGCCGCGCTCACGCGGGCGCCGGTCAGCTTCACCGCGTCCCACGCGCGCAGGCCGAGTGCGTCCAGCACCTCCTGGTGCAGCCGGACGACACCGCGTCGGGTGTCCAGTGCGGACGGGGTCAGCCGGGCGGTCAGCGTGATCACGCCCGCAGCCTAGTGCCGCGAACCGCGCGGCGCGGGCACTCGGGCCGACGGGCGGGCCCGTCGCACGGCCCGGTGATGTGCCCGTGGTCACCCGCCGGGAACGCCGGAGGTCGCGCGCGGTGCGGGCCGGGCGTTCGGACCGGGAACGCGGAAGCGCGGGCCCCTCCGAGGTGGGGGGACCCGCGCGTCCGGGTGTTCGAGCTGGGACTAGTCCTGGCTGCCGTTCTTCGGCGGCTGGTCGCGGCGCAGGCCCAGCTTGCGCCAGTTCCGGCGCCGGGACCCGGCCTCCACCGCGTACCTGGTCGGGTCGACGCCGTTGCGGCGGGGGAGTCTGGCCACCCGGAGCGCCGCGCCCGCCACCCGGCCGCGCAGCGGCTGGTGCAGACCGAGGCGGCGGTTGGCGACGCCGTGCGCCCGCCGGATCGCCCTGCGGTCCGCGGCGGGCACGTCCCACGCCTCGGGGTGCTTGGCCAGCCACAGCGAGCGGCGCACCGAGTACGGCAGGTGGCCGAGGTAGAGCACCATCGCCGAGATCAGGGCCACCAGCGGGTACGTGATGATCGCGGCACCGAGTAGGGCCACCAGCACGAGCATCGGCGCCACCGCGCGCGGCGGGACCTTGACCGACTTGACCGACAGCGTGGGGATGCGGCTGACGAGCAGCAGCGCCACGCCGATCGTCCACACCGCCACCACGTAGGGGTTCTCCCACCAGCCGGAGCGGGTGGGGCCGCCGAACTGCTCCTCCACGATCAGCGGCAGCAACAGCAGCAGGCCGCCCGCGGGCGCGGGCACGCCGACGAAGAACTCCTTGGCGTACGGCGGTTGTTCGACGTCCAGCAGGGTGTTGAAGCGCGCCAGCCTGAGCACCATGCACACCGCGAAGATCAGCGCGACGACCCAGCCGCCCCGGTCGCCCTCGAAGCGCCAGATGTAGATCACCAGCGCGGGGGCGACGCCGAACGAGATGGCGTCGGCCAGCGAGTCCAGCTCGGCGCCCATCTTGCTGGTGGCGTCCAGCAGCCGGGCGATCCGGCCGTCGAGGCCGTCGAGCAGCGCCGCGGCGGCGATGGCGCCGATCGCCGCACCCCACATGCCGACGATGGCGAACTGCACCGCCGACAGGCCCGCGCTCATCGCGAGCACCGTGATGGCGTTGGGGAGCAGCCGGATGCCCGGCGTGCTGGGTGCCAAGGATCAGTCCTCCGGGAGCTCGGCGAGCACGGTCTCGCCGCCGATGGTGCGCATGCCCGCCTCGACCAGCGGACGGCTGCCGCGCGGCACGTAGAGGTCGACCCGCGAGCCGAACCTGATCAGGCCGTACGTCTGGCCCGCGTCGACCTTCTCGCCCTCGACGACCTGGCACACGATGCGGCGGGCCACCAGGCCCGCGATCTGCACGACGACCAGGTCGTGGCCGCCGAGCGTGCGCAGCAGCACGGTGTTGCGCTCGTTGACCTCGCTGGCCTTGTCCAGGTCCGCGGAGAGGAACTTGCCCGCGTGGTAGGAGACCTGGCGGACCACGCCCGCCGCGGGGACGCGCTGGACGTGCACGTCGAAGACGGACAGGAACACGCTGATCCGGATCATCGGCTCGGTGCCGAGGCCCAGCTCGGCGGGCGGGGCCACCTCGACGACGTGCGACACGGTGCCGTCCGCGGGAGCGACCGCGATGTTCGGCCGGGTCGGCAGGACCCGCTTTGGCTCGCGGAAGAACCAGGCGACCCAGGCCGTGACGAGGAACCCGAGCACGCCCGCGCGCTTGGAGAACCGCCTCAGCAGCAGGCTGGTCACCCCCGCTCCCGCGACGAACGGGCGGCCTGCGGGGTGCATGGGGGGCACGATGCCCCGTGCGAGTTCGATGAAGTGGGAAACGCCACCACTGTGCTGATCGCGGTCGGAGTTCATTTCGTGGGGAATCCGTTGCTCTTCCGTGGTCGGACGGTGCTTGGGCCGGCCACACGCTACGCCAAGCGCCCATAACGGTCGTCCGGCCGGCCCGCGCGTCCCCCGACTGAACGCGCGGACCGGCTGGACGGCCTGCTGGAGGGTGACTGCTGCGGTTGGCGTGCCAGTGAGGCCGCACGGTCACGTTCCCGCACTGTAATCCGGGTCACACGTCGTGATCAACGCCAGCGGGTGAGCGTTCGGTCACAAAGGGCGTCGGCCGGACGGGCCGTGACACGAACGGGTCGGCGGGAGGTCAGTCCAGGTAGCGGATCGTCACCAGATCACCCGCGGCCAGCTCGGTGGTGGCCTCCGGTACCTCGATCAGGCAGTTGGCGATGGCCAGCGCGGACAGCAGGTGCGAGCCCGGTCCGCCGACCGGCGTGACGACCTCGCCGGACTCGGCGTCGTACGCCCCCCGCCGGAACTGGGTGCGCCCCGCCGGGGAGGTGATGGACGTGCTGATGCGGGCGCGGGCCGACCGCCGCTCGACCACCGCGAAACCCATCGACGCCAGCAGCGCGGGCCGCACGAACACCTCGAACGACACCTGCGCGCTCACCGGGTTGCCGGGCAGCGTCGCGACCGCGACCCCCTGGTAGCGGCCCGCGCCCTGCGGCCCGCCCGGCTGCATCGCGACCTTCAGGAACTCCACGCCGCGACCGGTGAAGGCGTCCTTGACCACCTCGTACGCCCCGGCGCTCACCCCGCCCGACGTCAGCACCAGGTCGACGTCGGCCAGGTGCGGCTCGATGGCCGCGTGGAACGCCTCCACGTCGTCCGGCACGAACCGCAGCAGCTCGGCCTCGCCACCCGCCTCGCGCACCCCGGCCGCCAGCATCAGGCCGTTCGACTCGTAGATCTGCCCCGGCAGCAGCGGCTCGCCCGGCCCGACCAGTTCGGAGCCGGTCGACAGCACCAGCACCCGAGGCCGCCTGCGCACCGGCAGCTCGCCGAAGCCCAGCGCGCCCGCCAGCGCGAGCTGCGCCGGACCGAGCACCCGGCCCGCCCGGAGCACCGTGGCGCCGAGGGCGACGTCGTCCGCCGCGCGGCGGACGTTCGTGCCCGCCGGGACCGAGAAGCGCAGCTCCACCAGGTCCGTGCCGCCGTCGGTGTGCTCGACCTGGACCACCGCGTCGGACCCGGCGGGCAGCGGCGCGCCGGTCATGATCCGGTGCGCGGTGCCCGCCTCCAGCGGCGCGACGTCCGTCTTCCCCGCCGGGATGTCCTGCGCGACCGGCAGCACCACCGGCACGGCCACGACGTCCGCCGCGCGCACCGCGTACCCGTCCATCGCGGAGTTGTCGAACGGCGGCAGCGGGATCGGGGCGACCAGGTCCTCCGCCAGCACCAGCCCGAGGCACTCGGCGATGGGCGTCGCGCGGACCGGCATCAGCCCGACCAGCCCGGACACGGTGGCCTGGTGCTCGGCGACGCTCGTGAGTGGTTTCGGCACGACGACCATCCTGCCGGGCCCGTGTCAGACTGCTGCCACCGACACCGCTGTGAACAGGGGGAGAACGTTGCAGGTCCGCACGCGTCACACGCCCAACTTCGGGGTAGCGCGGCTGGTTCTGGCCCCCGGCGAGCCCGTGCTGGTCGAGCGGTCCGCGCTCGTCGCCAGCAGCTACGGCGTCGTCTACGAGCCGAAGCCGGGCGCGCCGCTCAAGCTCCAGGGCAAGGGTGTCGCCGCGGCCGGGTGCACAGCCGGACCCGAGGGCGGCTGGGTCGACGTCGCCCCGCCCCTGCCGGGCGACCTGCACGTGCTGGAGCTGGACGGCATCACCGGCTGGTGCGTCGCCAAGACGAGCTGGCTCGCGTCGGCGGGCGCCGTCGCGATGGACCCGGTCGCCCCGCCGCTGCGCGCGCTCCAGGGCGGCGACGGCGGTTTCCTCACCTACGTCATCGGCCACGGCCCGGTCGTGCTCACCTGCTACGGCACGCTCGACATCGTCGTGCTCGCGCCCGGCGAGCTGGTCAGCATCGCGGGCGGCCACGTCGTCGGCTTCGGCGAGTCGGTGCAGTGCAGGCTCCGGGCGCTGTCCCCGGACGGCGCGCAGTCCATGCGCACCGGCGAGGGCCTGGCGTTCGACTTCGCGGGCCCCGGCGTCGTGCTCACCCAGACCCGCAGCCCGCAGCACCTCGGCACCTGGCTCAACGGGGCGATCGGCTCACGTCCATGACTCCGTAAGGAGGTACACGCCGACAGCTTGTTCTTCTAGCGTTGCGGTTTGCCTCGCGTTTTTTGCGCTTAGGAGGACGTCTTGGCGATCGGCACGGTCAAGTGGTTCAACTCGGAAAAGGGCTACGGCTTCATCGCGACAGACGGAGGCCCGGACGTGTTCGTGCACTACTCCGCCATCCAGATGGAGGGGTTCCGCACGCTCGCCGAGGGCGACCGGGTCGAATTCACGATCGAAGCTGGCAGGGACGGTCGCAGTCAGGCGTCGGAAGTGCGCCGCGCGTCGTGACCGCCTCGTGCGGAGGTTAGGCTGCCCCGCGTGTCGGAGGACCTGAGCGGGCGACGGCTAGGCCATTACCGGATCGACGGCGTGCTCGGTCGGGGCGGTATGTCCGTGACCTACCGGGCGACGGACGTCAGACTCGGTCGCAAGGTGGCGCTGAAGGTCATCGGCGAGCACCTGACGGCCGACGCCGAGTTCCGCGAGCGGTTCGTCGACGAGGCGCGCAACACCTCGGCGATCGACCACGCGAACATCGTGCCGCTCTACGACTTCGACGAGGTCGACGGGCTGCTGTACATCGCGATGCGGCTGGTCGACGGCTCCGACCTGGCCAGCCACATCAAGGACGGGCCGCTCTCGTCCGCGCGCACGTTGACGCTGCTCGGCCAGGTGGCCGAAGCGCTCGACATGCTGCACGGCAAGGGCCTCGTGCACCTGGACGTGAAGCCGGCGAACGTGCTGGTCACGACCAAGGAGGCCGTGCGGGAGCACGTGTACCTCGCGGACTTCGGCCTGACCAGGCGCGGCGCCACCGGGCACCGCACCAGGACGGGCGACTTCCTCGGGTCGCCGACGTACGCGGCGCCGGAGCACCTGCGCGGCGAGCCGGTCGACGGCCGCACCGACGCGTACGCGCTGGCCTGCATGCTCTACGCGTGCCTGAGCGGCAGGCCGCCGTTCCAGGGCGGCGTGCAGGACGTCATCCAGGGCCACCTCGCCCAGGAGATCCCGCCGCTGACCTCGCTGGTGGTGCTGCCACCGGCGATCGACGACGTGCTGCGCAAGGGCACCGCGAAGGACCCGAACCAGCGGTTCGCGAACTGCCAGGAGCTGATCAACGCGGCGCGCGGCGCGCTGGCGCAGGTGCAGCGGCCCGGCAACCCGCCGGAGCGCCGCACTGGCGCGGTGGGCCAGGCGGGCGGCTCGCAGCCGCCGTCCGGCTCGATCCCGGTGCAGCAGCCGGTGGTGGGGCCGAACTCCGGGGGAGTGCCGGTCCAGCAGTACCAGCAGCCCCAGCCGCAGCAGGTCCGGCCGCCCGCGTACCAGCAGCAGCCGCCGTTCCAGCAGCAGCACCCGAACACCCAGGACCCGGTCCGGCTGCGCCCGCCGATCCCGGTGGGCGCGAGCGCGTTCGGCAGCACGGGGGGCAACGCCCGGCCGACGTGGTTCGCCCCGGTGATCGTCGGCGTGATCGCGATCACCCTCGTGGTGATCCTGGTGATCCTGCTCTCGCCGAGCGACGAGCCGCCGAGCGACTCGCCGGGGACGACGTCGACCAAGCAGTCCATCCAGGTCGGGGAGACCCCGTCCGGCAGCCGTCGTCCGCTGCCCACCAGCGTGCCCGTGAAGCCCACCTCCTGACCTGCGCTTCTTGCACTCGACCCTGTCGAGTGCTAAACACGAACTGGCACTCGGACCACCCGAGTGCCAGCACGCGGGCTAGGACGGTGAGGCTCGCCCCGGTTCTCCGGGGCAGGTCGTCCGTCGCGGGCACCATCCTGGCCAAGCACCGTGTTCCGCTGTGGGCGCACGCCCGCAGTGGCCCCATATCCTTTAAAAGGCGGAGGAACACACCGCAATGGCCAAGATGATCGCGTTCGACGAGGAAGCCCGACGCGGCCTCGAGCGGGGCATGAACATCCTCGCGGATGCCGTCAAGGTGACGCTCGGCCCGAAGGGTCGCAACGTCGTTCTCGAGAAGAAGTGGGGCGCCCCCACGATCACGAACGACGGCGTCTCGATCGCCAAGGAAATCGAGCTCGAGGACCCCTGGGAGAAGATCGGGGCCGAGCTCGTCAAGGAAGTCGCCAAGAAGACCGACGACGTCGCGGGCGACGGCACCACCACCGCCACCGTGCTCGCCCAGGCGCTCGTCCGCGAGGGCCTGCGCAACGTGGCCGCCGGTGCGAACCCGCTCGGCCTGAAGCGCGGCATCGAGAAGGCCGTCGAGGCCATCACCGAGCAGCTCCTGAAGACCGCCACCACGATCGAGACCAAGGAGCAGATCGCCGCCACGGCGTCCATCTCCGCGGGTGACTCGACGATCGGTGAGCTCATCGCCGAGGCGATGGACAAGGTCGGCAAGGAAGGCGTCATCACGGTCGAGGAGAGCAACGCGCTCGGCCTCGAGCTCGAGCTGACCGAGGGCATGCGCTTCGACAAGGGCTACTCCTCGGCCTACTTCGTCACCGACCCGGAGCGCCAGGAAGCCGTCCTCGAGGACGCGTACATCCTGCTCTACGGCTCGAAGATCTCCTCGGTGAAGGACCTGCTCCCGCTGCTGGAGAAGGTCATGCAGGGCGGCAAGCCGCTCCTCATCATCTCGGAGGACGTCGAGGGCGAGGCGCTGGCGACCCTGGTCGTCAACAAGATCCGCGGCACCTTCAAGTCCGTCGCCGTCAAGGCTCCGGGCTTCGGCGACCGCCGCAAGGCGATCCTCCAGGACATCGCCACCCTCACCGGTGGCCAGGTCATCACCGAGGACGTCGGCCTCAAGCTCGACACCGCCGACATCTCGCTGCTGGGCCGCGCCCGCAAGGTCGTCGTGACCAAGGACGAGACGACCATCGTCGAGGGTTCGGGTGACGCCGAGCAGATCCAGGGCCGCGTCAACCAGATCCGCGCCGAGATCGAGAAGTCGGACTCGGACTACGACCGCGAGAAGCTCCAGGAGCGCCTCGCGAAGCTGGCCGGTGGCGTCGCCGTCATCAAGGCCGGTGCCGCGACCGAGGTCGAGCTCAAGGAGCGCAAGCACCGCATCGAGGACGCGGTGCGCAACGCCAAGGCCGCCGTCGAAGAGGGCATCGTCGCCGGTGGTGGCGTCGCCCTCCTCCAGGCCGCCGAGGCCGTCTTCAAGAACCTCCAGCTCACCGGCGACGAGGCCACTGGCGCCAACATCGTCAAGGTGGCCGTCGAGGCTCCGCTGAAGCAGATCGCCGTGAACGCCGGCCTCGAGGGCGGTGTCGTCGTGGAGAAGGTCAAGGGCCTGCCGATCGGCCACGGCCTCAACGCCGCGACCGGTGTCTACGAGGACCTGCTCGCCGCGGGCGTGCCGGACCCGACCAAGGTGACGCGTTCCGCTCTCCAGAACGCCGCCTCGATCGCGGCCCTGTTCCTCACCACCGAGGCCGTCGTGGCCGACAAGCCGGAGAAGAACGCGGCCCCGGCCGCGCCCGACGCCGGCGGCATGGACTTCTGATCCGGTCCTAGCCACACCAGTTCCACCTCGAAGGCCCCGAACCGGGTTCCGGTTCGGGGCCTTCGTACGTCGGCAGGACCCGAAGCGCAGGAACGGCGGGCGCGGACCCTGGAACGAGGTCGTCGCGCGAGTCGGCCCTCATCAGCGGCAGGCCTCGGGCGGCCTGCGTGAGGGCGCGGCGCGGGAGCTGGTCTTGGACGGCGGCACGGCGGGCCGCGTCGGCGTTGTCGGAACCGACGGGCGGCCAGCTGCGCCACGTCGGCCGGGCGGCTCGTCGACATCGCCCGGCAACCCCGCTCGCGCGGGGCCGTGGCGGACTCGACACCAGCACGGGACGTCGCGGCGGTGACGTCCGTGTCGTGGTGGAGGAGCGCTCGTTCATCGCGGCACACGGCCCCCCTGGACCGAACGGGTCGCGTTCGGGTGGTCCAGCACCGGTGCGCGGAGCGGGGCGGCGGCTACAACATGATCGTCGGGGTCACCACGGTGCGGCCCCGTTCACCTCGGGCGTTGACCAGGTGCACCACGATCTGCGTGGTCCCGGTCGGCACGTCGGGCAGCACGAAGCGGCCTCCGTCGTCGGCCCTCGTGGTGGTCGACTCGTGCTCGGCCACCCTGACCTCCACCGTGTGCTCCCCGGCGGGCACCAGCCAGCCGTCGATCCGGTGCCTGGCCCCGGTGGACGTGAAGTTGACCATCAGCGTCAGGTTGTCCACCGTGAACGTGATGGTCCCCGGCTGGCCCCCGCGGACTCCCGTGAGCGATCCCGCCCGCTCCCACCTGGCGACCTCGACGTCGAGGTCCTCCAGGGCGATGGCGAACTGGACGCGTTCCACGAGGTCCGCCGGGGGCGGGTCGAGCTCGTACACCAGTCGGGTCAGCTCCGAGAGGACGGCGGTGTCCTCGAAGCCCCTTGGGTCATCGCGCGGGTCGATGTCGTTCACCGCGATCCTCCTTCCGCGTCGAGATGTGTGCGCAGCGTCGTCAGGCACCGGCCCCTCGTGGGACCGATGCTGCCGCGTGGAATGGCGAGCGCCTCGGCGACCGTGCGGTACTCGGCCCGTCCCGCGAGGACGGTGAGCCGCAGCAGTTCCTGGCACCTTTGCGACAAACGCCCGAAAGCCCGCCACAACCGGATGTCCCGGTCGTCGACGAGCGCGGCGTCCTCAGGCAGCCCCTGTGTGCTCTCCAGGTGGTCGGCGACCTCGTCCGTGAGGCCGGTCTCCCGCTTGGCGGGCGTCCAGGTGCGCCGCGCCTCCCGGCGGGTGGCGACGACGAGCCACCCCACCAGTGCGCGCGGTTCGTGCAGGCGGTCGATGTGGCGCAGGAACGCCAGCCACACCGTCTGCACCACGTCCTCGGCCGTCGAGCGGTCGAGCCCGTGCCCTCTGGCCACGTGCCAGACCAGCGGGGTGAGTTCGGCGACGAGCACGTCCAGCGCGCTCCTGTTCCCCGTGCGAGCGGCGATCACGCAGGCGGCGTGCCTGTCCGTGCCCGCGAGCCCCTCCCACGGCGGGTGATCGCCCGTTGTGCGCAGCTCACCCACATCCTCACCTCCCGGTGTAGCCGGTCTACCTGGTCAGATGATCGCCGAAGCGGCCCGCGACGCCTCCCCCGAAGCGCCGCGGACCGCTCCCGTGCGGCGGTCTCCCCGATCGACACCCCTCGAAGCCGACCGACTCACCACCCGTTCCCCCGTGGTTCCGTCAGCCGGTCTTCACCGGGTCGTCGTGGTTCGGTGCGGAGGTCCCCATCGGCGTCGGGGGCGCCGATGGGGACGGTGCCGCGGGCTCGTGGGGCCGGTCGCCAGGCGGATTGGCGGTCATCTGCCCTCCAAGGTCGGATGTCACGAGGTCTGTCACCAGCACAAGAGCGCAGTAGGTCTGAGTAGATACACCCATACGGAATTCTTTTGGCTCACTCTTCGCGCAGGAGTGGTCCCGCTGCGCACCGGGGTGCCGGACGGTGCGGCCGTGCGGGTGATGGGCGCGGCCGGCCGGGTGGTCCGTTCGCGAGCGGGTCGGGCGTTCGCGGGCCGGGAGGCCCTATGGTCCAGACCATGCTGGAAGTCATCGTTTTGGACGCCGCGGACGCCGAAGCCGCGCAAGCCGGTGGAGCGCACCGGTTGGAACTGGTAGCCGACATGGCATCGGACGGGCTCACGCCACCCCCGTCGGTGCTCACGAGCGTGCTCGCCGCCACGGACCTGCCGGTCCGGGTCATGCTCCGCGACGCGACGGGCTTCGGGCCCGGCAGCGTCGACGGGCTGCGCCGGACGGCGGCGGAGCTGCGGGAACTGGGGGCGAGCGAGTTCGTCCTCGGGTTCCTGACCCCGGAGGGCGAGGTCGACGAGGACACCGTCACGGCCGTGCTCGCCGAGCTGGACGGGTGCCGGTGGACGTTCCACCGCGCGCTGGACAACTCGGCCGACCCGCTGGCCGCGTGGTCGGTCGTCGCGAAGCTGGGCTGCGACACCGTCCTGGCGAGCGGCAGCCCCAAGGGGGTCGCGGACGGCCTGCCGGTGCTGCACGAGCTGATCGCCCGCCAGGCCGCGGACGGCGTGCTCGTGTTGGTGGGCGGTGGTTTGCAGGCCGCGCAGGTCGCGCCGCTCAAGGCGGTGGGCGCCACCGGCTTCCACGTCGGCGGTGCCGTCCGGCCGTCCGGCTGGAGCGGTCCGGTGTCCGCCGAAGTGGTTCGCACCTGGGCGGATCTGGTCTAGACCCTTGCCGAAACGGACACGCCGCTCCTAACATCGCCGAATCGCGTTGCTCACCGCGAAATGAACGTTGCATATAGTGCAACAAATCTCGCTGAGGGGATCTGAGATGCGGTTCGTGTTGTTGGCTGCGGCGTGTTCCGTGGTGCTGGCCGGCTGCGCGCCGGTGACGTCGTCGGGCCCGGCGGCCCCGAGCGGGGACGAGCAGACCGGCCAGCTCCGGGTGTGGCTGTTCGACGAGGTGAACCGCGGCCCCAAGGAGGAGGTCGTGAAGCAGGCGGTCTCCGAGTTCCAGGCCGCCCACTCCGGCGTCACCGTGGACGTCCAGTACATCCAGGTGTCCACCCGCGCCGAACGCTTCAAGGCCGCCTTCAGCGACCCCAAGAGCGCGCCGGACGTCGCCGAGTTCGGCAACACCGACCTCGCTGGGTACGTCGCCTCCGGCGGGTTCGCCGACATCTCCAAGGAGGTGTCGGACTGGTCCGACAGCAAGGACTTCCTGCCCGCGGTGCTCGACACCGCCAAGGTCGAGGGCAAGACCTACGGCCTGCCCTGGTACGTCGGCGTGCGCGCCCTCTACTACCGCACCGACGTGTTCACCGAGCTGGGGATCCAGCCGCCGAAGACGCTGGACGAGATCGCGCCGCTGGCCCGCCGGATCCGCGCCGCCAAGCCCGACCTGCTGGGCATCTCCGCGGGCGGCAAGTACACGTTCGGCATGCTGCCCTTCGTCTGGGCCAACGGCGGTGACATCGCCGCCGTCGACGGCGCCAAGTACACGGCGAAGATCGACAGCGCCGAGTCGAAGAAGGGCGTCGCGAAGTACACCGAGCTGATCGCCGACGACATCTGCCCGGCGGCGCAGTGCGCGGCCAACGGCGGCGACGCGAGCGTCGAGGCGTTCCGCGCGGGCAAGGCCGCGATGGTCATCGGCGGCGACTTCAACCGCAAGTCCGTCGACGCCAGCTCCGCCGCGGGCAAGTACGCGGTCGTCCCGCTGCCCGGCAACACCGAGGGCTCCATCGCCCCCGCGTTCGCGGGCGGCAACCTGCTGGGCGTGATGAAGGGGACCGAGCGCAAGACCCTCGCGAACCAGTTCCTCCAGCTCCTCGGCGGCAAGCAGTACCAGCAGAAGATGTTCCAGGCCATGGGCAACCTGCCGACGTTCGCCGACGTGCAGGCCGACGTCGCCAAGAACGACGCCTTCGAGCAGCCGTTCATCAAGACCCTGGAGGCGGGCACGAAGTTCGTGCCGGTCACGCCCGCGTGGGCCAAGGTCGACGCCCAGGCCGTCCTGCCGACGATGCTCCAGCAGATCGCGGCCGAGGGCCAGGACGTCGACACCGCCACCAAGACGGCCGCCGAGTCCATGAACGCGGCCTTCTCCTCGTGACGCAGCGCATGGCCAGGGGTGACGGCAGGACGGCGTTCGCCTACCTCACCCCGGCACTGCTGGTCCTCGGCGGCCTGATGGCCTACCCGATCTACCAGTTGGTGCTCATCTCGCTGTTCGACTACGGCCAGGAGCAGGTCAGCGGTGGCGCGCCGCTGGAGTTCCTCGGGCTCGGCAACTACACGGCGCTGCTGGCGGACCCGCAGTTCTGGACCGTGCTGTGGCAGACCGTCGGCTTCGCCGCGACCTGCGTGGTCGGCACCCTGGTGGTCGGGGCGGCGCTCGCCGTCCTGGCCACCAGGGTCCGCCCCTGGGCCCGGATGCTGCTGTTCCTCGCGGCGCTCGGCGCGTGGGCGACCCCCGCCGTCGCGGGCTCGACGATCTGGCTGTTCCTGTTCGACGCCAACTTCGGCCTGGTCAACGAGGTGCTGGGCAGCACGGGCTTCTCGTGGACGTTCGACCGCTGGATCGCCTTCGGCCTCGTCGCAGCCCAGGTGATCTGGTGCTCGTTCCCGTTCGTCATGGTGACCCTCTACGCGGGCATCAAGGCCATCCCGCAGGAGGTCATCGAGGCCGCGGCGCTCGACGGCGCGTCCACCGCCCGCACCGCGCGCAGCGTCATGCTGCCCCTGCTGCGCCCGCTGATCCTCGTCGTCACGATCCAGTCGATCATCTGGGACTTCAAGGTGTTCACCCAGATCTACGTGATGACCAGCGGCGGCGGCATCGCGGGCCGCAACCTCGTCCTCAACGTCTACGCCTACCAGCAGGCCTTCGCCGCCTCCGAGTACGGCCTCGGCGCCACCATCGGCGTCGTCATGACCGCCCTGCTGCTGCTGATCACCATCGGCTACCTGCGGGCGCTGCGGAAGTCGGGAGAAGAGCTGTGAAACGCCCCAGCAGGCTGATCGCCGAACTCGTCACCGTCGTCATCGCCGCGGTGATCGCGTTCCCGCTGTACTGGATGGTCCTGACCGCGCTGAAGCCCGCCGACGAGGTGATCTCGGCTGACCCGCGGCCGTGGACGCTGGCGCCCACGCTGGACAACTTCACCCGCGCGCTGACCGTGCAGAGCTTCGGCCGGTACTTCGTGAACAGCCTGGTCGTCGCGCTGGTCGTGGTGGTGCTGAGCCTGCTGATGTCGTTCCTCGCCGCGACGGCGCTGACGCGCTTCCGGTTCCGCGGCCGCACGACGATGCTGATCATGCTGCTGGTGGTGCAGATGGTGCCGGTGGAGGCGCTGACCGTGCCGCTGTTCTTCATGATGAGGTCGCTCGGCGACACGGTGCCCGCGTTCGGGCTGAACCACCTCGGGTCGCTGGTGCTGGTGCACCTGGCGTTCAGCATGCCGTTCGCGATCTGGATGCTGCGCGGGTTCGTCGCGGCGGTGCCGGTGGAGCTGGAGGAGGCGGCGACGTTGGACGGCGCGAGCCGGTTCCGGTTCCTGTGGCAGGTGCTGTTCCCGCTGGTCGCGCCCGGCCTGGTGGCCACCAGCGTGCTGGCGTTCATCCACGCGTGGAACGACTTCCTGTTCGCCAAGACGTTCATCATCTCGGCGGCGGAGAACCAGACGCTGCCGCTCGCGTTGCAGGTCTTCATCAAACCCGACCAGAACGACTGGGGAGCGATCATGGCAGGTTCGACGCTGATGACCATTCCGGTGCTGGTGTTCTTCGTGCTGGTGCAGCGCAGGCTCGTGTCCGGTCTCGCCGGGGCGGTGAAGGGGTGACGCTGCTGCCGCGCCCGGTCCGGTTCACCCCCGGCACCGGGCACACCGAGCGGGTCGAGCCGGTCGTGTCGTTCGTCGACGGGCCCGCGGAGTCGTACAAGATCGCGATCACTGCGGAGGGCGTGTCGGTCGAGGCGGCGGACGCGGCGGGCGCGTTCTACGCGGGGCAGACGATCCGCCAGCTCCTCGGGCCGGACGCGTTCCGGGCCGCGCGCGTCCGCGACGAGCCGCCGGTGCTGCCGGTGTGCGTCGTGGAGGACCGGCCGCGGTTCCCGTGGCGCGGCTGCATGATCGACGTGGCCCGGCACTTCCTGCCGAAGCACGACCTGCTGCGGTACGTCGACCTGATCGCGGCGCACAAGCTGAACGTGCTGCACCTGCACCTGACCGACGACCAGGGCTGGCGCTTCGAGGTGAAGAGGTACCCGAGGCTGACCGAGGTCGGGTCGTGGCGGCCGGAGTCGCGCTACGGCGACCGGCGGGCGAAGCTGTCGACCGGCAGGCCGCACGGCGGCTTCTACACGCAGGACGACCTGCGCGAGGTCGTGGCATACGCGGCCGAGCGGCACGTGACCGTGGTGCCGGAGATCGACGTGCCCGGTCACAGCCAGGCGGCCATCGCGGCGTACCCGGAGCTGGGCGTCGGCCCGGTGCCGGGGGTGTGGACCGACTGGGGGATCAACGAGAACGTGCTGAACCTGGAGGAGTCCACAGTGGACTTCTTCCGGACCGTGTTCGACGAGCTGGTGGACGTCTTCCCCAGCGAGGTGATCGGCCTGGGCGGCGACGAGGTGCCGGGCGCGACGGAGGCGCACGGCGGGTTCATCCGGGCCATCGCCGAGCACCTGGCGACGCACGGGCGGCGCGCGTTCGGCTGGGACGAGATCGCCGAGGTCGGGCCGCTGCCGGACGGCGCGGTGCTGGCGTCGTGGCGCGGGGAGGACGCGGGTGTGGCGGCGGTGCGCGGTGGCCACGACGTGGTGATGTGCCCCGAGCGGCACGTGTACCTGGACTACCGCCAGTCCGACTCGCCGGACGAGCCGATCCCGGTCGGGACGGTGCTGTCGCTGGAGGACGTCCACCGGTACGAGCCGGTGCCGCTCGCGCTCACCGGCGACGAGCCAGGTCGGGTGATCGGCGCCCAGGCGAACCTGTGGACCGAGCACCTGGATTCGGTCCGACGGCTGGACTACGCGGCGTTCCCGAGGCTGGCCGCGTTCGCCGAGGTGGTGTGGAGCGGGGGCGAGCGCGACGAGGCGGAGTTCCTCGACCGGCTCGCCACCCACCACCTGCCCCGACTCGACGCGCTGGGCGTGGAGTACCGGCCCCTGTCCGGTCCCCACCCCTGGCAGACGATGCCGGGCGTGCCCGGTTTCCCACGGTGATCAGAAGGTCGGCGTGGTGTCCTGGTAGAGGTCCGGGGTACTGAGCTCCTCCTCGGGGACGAGCATCCAGCAGGCGACGTAGAGGACCGCGCCCGCGCCGAAGCCGAAGAGCGTGGCGGCGACGAGACCGATGCGCAGCAGGGTCGCGTCGACGCCGATCAGCTTCGCGGCACCGCCGCACACGCCGCCCAGCATCTTCTCGTCCCGGCTGCGGCGGAACTTCTTGACCTTGTCGGTGGCTTCGTTGAGCACGTTGTTCGTCATGGGGACAACGATGCCGCCCCGGAGCTGCGAAAACATCGGGGGCGGACCCTGACGTCCCCCGGATCCGGACCCCTGGCCTTACCCTCAGGCCATGACGCCCGATGAGCTCGCCGCCGAGCTGGACCGGGTCGGGTACCTGCCCGACGCGGGGGTGACGACGGCCGCGTTCCTGGCGCTGCGGATGCACCGGCCGCTGTTCTGCGAGGGCGAGCCGGGCACCGGCAAGACGTCACTGGCCCTCGCGCTCGCCCAGGCCATGTCGCTGCCGCTGATCAGGCTCCAGTGCCACGAGGGCATCGACGCCTCGCAGGCCCTCTACGACTGGGACTTCCCCAGGCAACTGCTGCACCTGCGCGCCCTGGAAGCCGCCGCCGACGGCGCCCTGGACCCGGACGCCGCCGAAGCGTCCCTCTACACCCGCCGGTTCCTGCTGGCCAGGCCCCTGCTGCGGGCCCTGGAGGAGTCCCCGTGCGTCCTGCTGGTCGACGAGGTCGACCGCGCCGACGACGAGTTCGAGGCCTTCCTCCTGGAGGTGCTCGACACCAACGCCGTCACCATCCCCGAACTAGGCGAGATCCGCGCCCTCGTGCCACCGATCGTCATCCTCACCTCCAACCGCACCCGCGAGGTCCACGACGCCCTCAAGCGCCGCTGCCTCTACCACTGGGTCGACCACCCCGACCTGGCCCGCGAGGTCGCGATCATCCGCCGCGGCCTGCCGGGCGTGTCGGAACGGCTGGCGTCGCAGATCGCCGTCGCGGTCGGGAAGCTGCGCGAACTGGACCTGCTCAAGCCGCCGGGCGTGGCCGAGTCGCTGGACTGGGCACGGGCGCTGTCGGCACTGGGCCGGACCGAACTGGACGCCGAGACGGCCGCCGTGACGCTCGGCGCGGTGCTCAAGTACCGCGAGGACGCGACCCGCGCGGTGGCGTCGGGCGTACTGGGCTGACCACCGGTCGGCCGCCCCACGTGAGCGCTGGTCAACCCCGTCCCCGCGCCCAGTTGAGATTCCTGGACGATCCTCCAACCGCCGGAGGCGCACAATCGAAGGATGGCGGTGCTCACCGGATACGTCGGGTTCGCCCGTGCGCTGCGTCGGGCGGGCGTCGGGTGCGGGCCCGATCGGGTGCGGGCGTACGTCGCGGCGGTCGAGCACCTCGATCCGGGTCGTCGTGACGACCTGTACTGGGCGGGTCGGTTGACGTTGTGCGGGGAGCCGGACGACCTGCCGCGCTACGACGCCGCGTTCGACGCCTGGTTCGGTGGCGTGGAGCCGCGGCGGGTCGAGCGGCGGAAGCCGTTGGCGACCCGGTTGGCCTCGCTCAACGGGGGCGCGGAGCAGGACGGGCGGACCGGCAGGCTGGCGACCGCGGCCAGTGACGTCGAGGTCTTGCGGCACAAGGACATCGCCGGGCTCACGGCCGCGGAGAAGGCGCACCTGGGGGAGCTGATCGCGGCGTTGGAGCCGGTTCCGCCGAGGAGGCGGGCGCTCAGGACCCGGAAGGCGAAGAGCGGCGTCCCCGACGCGAGCCGGACGTTGCGGGCGATGCTGGCGGCCGGGGGAGAGCCCGCGAAGCCGCGGTACCGGCGCAAGGGCACTCGGCCGCGCAAGGTGGTGCTGCTGATCGACGTGTCCGGGTCGATGTCGCCGTACGCCGACGCGCTGCTGCGGTTCGCGCACGTGGTGGCGCGGGCGATGCCGACCGAGGTGTGCACGCTCGGCACGCGGCTGACCAGGGTCAGCCGCCAGCTCGGGCACCGGGACGCCGAGTTCGCCCTGACGAGCGCGGCCCGCGCCGTGCCGGACTACGAGGGCGGTACCCGTCTCGGTGAGACGATCAAGGTTTTCCTGGACCGGTGGGGGCAGCGCGGCGCCGCGAGGCGCGCCGTCGTCGTGGTGTTCTCCGACGGTTGGGAACGGGGTGACCCGGCTCTGCTGGGTGAGCAGCTCGCACGTCTGCGGCGGCTCGCGCACGCGGTCGTCTGGGTCAACCCGCACGTCGGCAAGGCCGGGTACGCCCCGACCCAGTCCGGCATCATCGCGGCCCTGCCGCACGTGGACCGCCTGCTGGCGGGCCACAGCCTCGACACCCTGCGCCACCTGCTCAAGGAGATCAACCGTGCGTGATGTGCTCGACGAACTGGTCCGCCGCGTGGCGGACGGCGAGACGGTCGGGGTCGGGACGGTCGTCGCGACCTTCAGCTCGGCGCCGCGCTCACCGGGCGCCGCGATGCTGGTCGGACCGGACGGCGAGGTCACCGGCAGCGTGTCCGGCGGCTGCGTCGAAGGGGCGGTGTACGACCTCGCGCAGCAGGTCGTCGCCGAGGACCAGCCGGTGCTCCAGCGCTACGGCGTGAGCGACGACGACGCGTTCGCGGTGGGGTTGACCTGCGGCGGGATCATCGACGTGTACGTGGAGTCGATCAACGCCGAGACGTTCCCGGAGCTGGCGGAGATCCACGAGGCCGTGCGGGCTGAGGTGCCGGTGGCCATCGCGACGGTCATCGAGCACCCCGACGCCGACCGGGTGGGCCGCCGGGTGGTGATCTGGCCGGACCGGGTGTCCGGGACGCTCGGGTCGGCGCGGGCGACGGACGCGGTCGTGGACGACGCGCGGGGGATGCTGGCGACCGGCCGCAGCGGGTCGCTGCACCACGGGCCGGACGGGCAGCGGCGCGGCGAGGGCATGACGGTGTTCGTGAACTCGTTCGAGCCGCCGCCGCGGATGCTGGTGTTCGGCGCGATCGACTTCGCGTCCGCGATGGCCAGGCTCGGTTCGTTCCTCGGCTACCGGGTCACGGTGTGCGACGCGCGGCCGGTGTTCGCGACCGCGAGCCGGTTCCCGGAGGCCGACGAGGTCGTCGTGGACTGGCCGCACCGCTACCTCGTGGCGCAGGCCGACGCCGGGCGGGTGGACGAGCGGACCGTGGTCGCGGTGCTGACGCACGACCCGAAGTTCGACGTGCCGCTGCTGGAGGTCGCCCTGCGGCTGAAGCTCGCGTACGTCGGCGCGATGGGGTCGCGGCGCACGCACGACGACCGGCTGCGGCGGCTCCGCGAAGCGGGGGTGACGGAGGGCGAGCTGGCCGGGATGGCGTCGCCGATCGGGCTGGACCTGGGCGCGCGCACGCCGGAGGAGACGGCGGTGTCGATCGCGGCCGAGATCATCGCTCTGCGTTGGGGCGGTCGCGGTGAGCGATTGACGGTTCTCGACGGCGCGATCCACCGGTAGCGGCGTTAGGGTGATGTGACACCGGTCACCCACCACTGGCCTGGAGGGTTTCATGCGCATCACCGTCAACGTCGACGGCGTGGGTTACACCGACGATGTGGAACCGCGAACGCTGCTGGTCCACTACCTCCGAGAACGACTAGGCAAAACCGGAACCGTCGTCGGCTGCGACACGAGCAACTGCGGCGCGTGCACGGTCCACCTCGACGGCCACAGCGTGAAGTCGTGCTCCGTGTTCGCCGTGCAGGCGGACCGCCACGAGGTCACCACGATCGAGGGTCTGGCGCGGGACGGGAAGCTGCACCCCGTGCAGCGGGCGTTCCACGAGAACCACGCGCTCCAGTGCGGGTTCTGCACGCCAGGAATGATCATGCAGTCGCTCGACCTGATCGCCGACCACCCCGACCCGGACGAGGAGACCGTCCGCAAGGGACTGGAGGGCAACCTCTGCCGGTGCACCGGCTACCAGAACATCGTGAAGGCCGTGCGGGACGCGGCCCACCACATGCGTCCCGGCGCGGGCCCGGAAGCCGAGCAGGTCACCGAGGAGACCCGGTCGCCTTCGCACGCCGGAGGCGGGGAATGACCGCGACAGTCGAACCGGAGATCGGTAAGGCGCGGCTGCGCAAGGAGGACGCGCGGCTGATCACCGGCGACACCCGGTGGACCGACAACATCCAGATGGCCGGGATGCTGCACATGGCGGTGCTCCGCAGCCCCATGGCGCACGCGAGGATCACCAGCGTCGACGTGACCGCCGCCGCGGCCATGCCCGGCGTGCTGCTGGTGCTGACCGGCGAGGACGTGGCCGAGGAGCAGGGCAGCCTGCCGTGCGCGTGGCCGATCACCGAGGACATGCTCGCCCCACCGGCCCCGTCGCTGGCCGTGGGCGAGGTCAACTTCGCGGGCGAGGGCGTCGCCGTCGTGATCGCCCGCAGCGACTACGAGGCGCACGACGCGCTGGCCGCGATCGACGTCGAGTACGACGAGCTGCCGGTCGTGCTGGACATGAAGGCCGCCCTCGCCGACGGCGCGGACCTCGTGCACCCGGACCTCGGCACGAACAAGAGCGCGACCTGGGTGTTCGACTCCGCCGAGGCGGGGACGGGCTCCGACGTCGACCAGGCCATCGCCGACGCGGAGGTGACGGTCACCAGGACGTTCCGCCAGCAGCGGCTGATCCCGGCGTTCATGGAACCCCGGTCCGTCGTGGTCGACCCCGGCGGTGGGTCGATCACCATGTGGTCGGCGACGCAGGTCCCGCACATCCTGCGGTGGATGCTGGCCGCCGTGCTCGGCATCCCCGAGCACAAGGTGCGGGTCATCGCCCCGGACGTGGGCGGCGGGTTCGGCGGCAAGCTCCAGGTCACGCCGGAGGAGGTGCTGACCCTGCTGGTCGCGCGCCGCCTCGGCAAACCGGTGAAGTGGACGGAGTCGCGCACCGAGTCGATGCTGTCCGCCCACCACGGCCGCGACCAGGTGCAGGAGCTGACGATCACCGCGCGCCGCGACGGCACGGTCACCGGCCTGAAGGTCGACCTGCTCGCCGACATGGGCGCGTACCTGCGGCTGGTCACGCCGGGCGTGCCGATCCTCGGCGCGTTCATGTTCAACGCCATCTACAAGTTCCCGGCGTACCGGTTCACCTGCGTCAACGTGTTCACGAACAAGGTGCCGACGGACGCGTACCGCGGCGCGGGCAGGCCGGAGGCCACGTTCGCGATCGAGCGGATGATGGACGAGCTGGCCGCCGAGCTCGGCGTGGAGCCGATGGAGCTGCGCCGCAAGAACTGGATCAAGCACGAGGAGTTCCCGTTCACCACCGTCTGCGGGCTCACCTACGACTCCGGCAACTACGAGGCCGCGACCGACCGGGCCATGGAGCTGTTCGGGTACGAGGAGCTGCGGCGGGAGCAGGCCAGGCGGCGGGAGAGCGGTGACCCGGTCCAACTGGGCATCGGGATCTCGACGTTCACCGAGATGTGCGGCCTTGCGCCGTCGCGGGTGCTCGGCTCGCTGCGCTACGGCGCGGGCGGCTGGGAGCACGCGGCGATCCGGATGCTGCCCACCGGGAAGGTCGAGCTGATCACCGGCACCTCGCCGCACGGGCAGGGGCACGAGACGGCGTGGAGCCAGATCGTGGCGGACCGGCTCGGCGTGCCGTTCGAGGACGTCGAGGTGCTGCACGGCGACACGCAGTCGTCGCACAAGGGCATGGACAGCTACGGGTCGCGGTCGCTGGCCGTCGGCGGCACGGCGATCGTGCTGGCGGCGGACAAGGTGCTCGCCAAGGCCCGCACGCTGGCCGCGCACCTGATGGAGTGCTCGGAGTCCGATGTGGACTTCTCCAACGGCCAGTTCTCCGTGCGGGGCACCGGAACCAGCACCGCGCTCACCGACGTAGTGCTCGCGGCGCACGTGGCGCACAACCTGCCGGACGGCATGGAGCCGGGCATGGACGCCGAGTCGACGTTCGACCCGACGAACTTCTCGTTCCCGCACGGCACGCACCTGTGCGCGACGGAGGTCGACACCGAGACCGGCGCCGTGAAGATCCACTCGTACGTCTGCGTCGACGACATCGGCGAGGTGGTGAACCCGCTGATCGTCGAGGGCCAGGTGCACGGCGGGCTGGCGCAGGGCATCGCGCAGGCGCTGTTCGAGGAGGCCGTGCACGACGAGTCGGGCACCCTCACGACGGCGACCCTGGCGGACTACCTGGTGCCGACGGCGGCGGACCTGCCGCACTTCACCACCGACCGCACGGTGACACCCGCGGACTCCAACCCGTTGGGCGTGAAGGGGGTCGGCGAGGCGGGCACGATCGCGTCGACCCCGGCCGTGGTCAACGCGATCATCGACGCCGTGCGCCACCTCGGCGTGACCGACGTCGAGATGCCGTGCACGCCGATGCGCGTGTGGAAAGCGGTGCACGAGGGCAAGGAGCGGGGTGTGCCGACGACACCGGTCGCGGCGGGCGGCCTTGGCTCCATCGACGCGCAGGGAGGTGCGGAGTGATCCCCGCGGAGTTCGAGTACGTGGCGCCGACCAGCGTGGAGGAGGCCGTCCGGGCGCTCACCGAGGCCGGTGAGGACGCCAAGGTCCTGGCCGGTGGCCAGAGCCTGATCCCGGTGCTGCGCATGAGGTTGGCCGCGCCGAACGTGGTCGTGGACCTGTCGAACCTGAGCGAACTGACCGGTGTCCGGGACGACGGCGACTCGCTGCTCATCGGGGCGATGACCACGCACTACGAGGTCCAGCGCGACCACCTGGTGCACGACCACGCCCGGCTGCTGGCGTTGGCCACCGACGAGGTCGCGGACCCGCAGGTGCGGCACCGCGGCACGTTCGGCGGCGCGCTGGCGCACGCGGACCCGGCGGGCGACCTGCCAGCCCCGGCGTTGGCGATGGACGCGACGATGATCATCGTCGGGCCGGGTGGACGGCGGGAGGTGCCCGCGGCGGAGTTCTTCGTCGACTACTTCACCACCGTGCTGGAGCCGAACGACGTCCTCGTCGACATCCGCGTGCCGAAGCTGACCGGGTGGAGCGCGCACTACGAGAAGTTCAACCGGGTCGCGCAGGCGTGGTCCATCGTGGCCGTGGCCGCGGCGGTCCGGGTGTCCGACGGGACCATCGCCGAGGCGAGGGTGGCGCTCACCAACATGGGGCCGACCCCGGTGCGCGCGCACGGCGTGGAGGAGGCCCTGGTCGGGCAGCCCGCCACCGCCGAGTCGATCAACGCCGCCGCCGCCCGCGCGGCGGAGGGCACGAACCCGACGACGGACGGCAACGCCGACGCCGAGTTCCGCTCGCACCTCGCGCGGGTGCTGACCGGGCGGGCCATCACCGCAGCGGTGGGCGCATGAGGCTGGAGCACGAGTTCACGGTCCCGGCCCCGGTCGAGACCGTGTGGGCCGCGCTCCTGGACCCGGAGAGGGTGGCGCCGTGCATGCCCGGCGCCACCCTGACCGAGGTCGACGGGCCGCGGTTCACCGGCACCGTGAAGGTGAAGCTCGGCCCGATCACGTTGATGTACAAGGGATCGGGCGAGTTCCTGGAGACCGACGAGAAGACGCGCACGGCCGTGATCAAGGCGTCCGGCAAGGACGTCCGGGGCAACGGCACGGCGTCGGCCACCGTCACGGCGGTGCTGACCGAGGCCGATGGCGGCACGCGGGCGGACGTCGTGACCGACCTCAGCATCACCGGCAGGCCCGCGCAGTTCGGCAGGGGCCTGATCGCCGAGGTCGGCGGCAAGATCATCGACCAGTTCGCGACTTGCCTGGCGAGTAGGCTCGGATCGGAGGAGGCTGGCGGGGACGACACCGACACCGACGACGCCCCCGAGGGGATCGACGTGACCCAGCAGCACCTCAGAGCCGTTCCGGACCAGGCCGAGGAAGCAGAGGCGATCGACCTGCTCGGCACCGCGGGCGTGCCCGTGCTCAAGCGGGCCCTCCCGCTGGCGCTCGGCCTCGTCGTGCTCGTCCTGGTGATCTCGCGCCTGCGGCGGCACCGCTGAAGCACCGGTTCGGGAGGGTGTCGGCGGTCGTGACCGCCTGCGCCCTCCTGGCCGCGTGCACGGCCACCGCGGGCAGCCCGGCGGCGGCGCCCGCCCCTTCCTCCTCGTCAGCCGCGCCTCCCGCCGCGCCCGCGGCCCAGGCCCCGCGGTCGTTCACACTGGCCGCGGGCGGCGACATCCTCATCCACCCCGCGCTCACCGACCAGGCCAAGGCCGACGGCGGTGGCGCCGCGAACTTCGGGCCGCTGCTGGAGGGGATGCGCCAGGCCGTGGCCGCGGACCTGTCGATCTGCCACCTGGAGACGCCGCTGTCCGCGCCGGGGGACCCGACGTTCGGCTACCCCGCGTTCAGCGCGCCGCCGGAGATCGCGAAAGCACTGGTGGACCTCGGGTACGACAGTTGCTCGACCGCGTCGAACCACACGCTGGACCGCGACGTGCGGGGCGTGCGGACCACGCTGGACGTGCTGGACTCGGTGGGCCTCAAGCACACCGGCTCGGCGCGCAGCCCCGAGGAGGCCGCGACCCCGCTGATCCTGGACGCGAACGGCGTGAAGGTCGCGCAGGTGTCGTTCACCTACGGCTACAACGGGATCCCGCTGCCCGAACCGTGGATCGCGAACACCCTCGACCCGCAGCGCGTCATCGACGCCGCGCGCGCCGCGAAGGCCGCGGGGGCCGAGGTCGTGGTCGCCAGCCTGCACTGGGGCGCCGAGTACGAGGCCGACCCGACGCTGGACCAGCGCAAGACGGCCGCGACCATCCTCGCCGACCCGGCGGTCGACCTGATCATCGGCACGCACGTGCACACCGTGCAGCCGATCGAGCAGATCGGCGGCAAGTGGGTCGTGTACGGCATGGGCAACGAGGTCGCGAAGCACGAGGAACCCCGCGGCACCACGGAGGAAGGCCTGATCGCCCGCTTCAGGTTCGTCGAGGGCGCGGCGGGCTGGAGGGTCGAGGAGGCGAAGTACCGCCCGACCCTGGTCGAGCTGGGCCCGCCGATCCGGGTCGTCGACCTGTCGTCGGCCCCGCCGACACCCCGGCGCACGGAAGCGCTGGCGCGCACCGACGAGATCGTCGGCCGCCTCGGCGCGGCGGCGGCCGGACTGGGGCGGTAGCCGACTTCCCGGTGCCGTTGAACCGAAAGCGCCGCGTGCTCGTGACCCTGCTGTACATCGGGAACACCAGCACCGGAGGACAGCCGCCATGACCGGGAACGACGCGAACCTCTTCGCCGCGAAGACGACGCTGCTCCGGCTCCCGCGGCGGGGCACCGGCTTCGGCGGGGTGCCCGCCGTCGGCCACCCGGCACCGGACCAGGCCATCGCCCCCGTCATGCCGCTGCCCCGGCACCCCGCGACCGCTCCGCTGCGCGTCGACGTCGTCGGCGGTGGCCCGGTCGGCCTCACGTTCGCCTGCACGCTGCGGGCGATGATGGGCGACCAGGTCGCGATCCGCGTCCACGACCCCCGCTGGCACCGGCGCAACGGCCGCGTCCTGTGGCGCGAGCGCGCCGAGGGCAACACCCGCCGCGAGCAGGTCGTGACGTTGCAGAGCAACGTGTGGTCCAACCTCCCGGAGAAGGTCAAGAGGCGGCTGTTCACCGAGGGCCGCTTCGGCGAGATGTGGCCGCTGGGCCCGGACTCCCCGGCCGAGCGCGGCCGTCCCCGCAACCTCAAGATCCGCTGGATCGAGGACTGCCTGCTGGACATGGCGCAGGACGTCTACGGCATCGAGCTGCGCGCCGAGGCGTACGAGGTCCCGGAGAAGTGGGACGGCACGCACGTCGTGGCGATCTGCGACGGCGCCAGGTCCAGGACCCGCGAGGCGCTCAAGGACGACTTCGGCACCCCCGACCGCGACTTCTACTCGATCAACGGCGAGCCGCTGGAGGAGACCGTCCTCGGCATCCGGGTCAGGTCGCACCTGCCGGACGAGTTCACCGTTCCGCTGACGGTCAGCCAGAACCGCTTCCTCTTCAACTCCCTCGGCGGCGGTTTCATCAACATGCGCCTCACCGCGGAGGAGGCGTCCGAGATCGTCGCGATCGGCGAGAACGGCCCGGTCGAGTGCATCGAGCGCTACTCGTGCACCCTGCGCCCACTGGGCGACCGCTTCGTCTGCGACCGCCACCTGTCCACGTTCAAGCCGTCGATCGACCCGCTCTCCTTCCTGTGGCCCAGGATCATGGACGGCATCCGCTTCTTCGGCGCCTCGCCGTCGGACTTCCTCAGCCTCACCTCGTTCAAGCTCGGCATGCGGCAGCACTCCCGCTTCACCGCCCAACTCGCGCCCGGCACGTGGGGCTTCCTGCTGGGCGACGCCGCCAACTCGCTGCACTTCTGGCCGGGCCGCGGCCTCAACACCGGCGTCAAGAGCGCCCAGTCGCTCGCCACCACGCTCCGGGAACGCTGGCAGGGCAAGGCTTTCCGCTCGTCCGACTTCTCCTCGCACGAGGGCACCATGCAGCAGCTCCAGTACCGCGAGAAGTCCCGCGCGTGGACCACGATGGTCATGCCGGACGAGAACGGCGCACCTCGCGGCATCGAGGACCGCGTCCGCGACGGCCTCGAAGGCCCGTTCGACCGCCAGGCCCTCACCGCCGAGCTGTGGAACCGGGTCCGCGACGTCAAGGCCCGCCTCGCCCCGCG
Source organism: Umezawaea endophytica (assembly GCF_025061645.1). GTDB lineage: Bacteria > Actinomycetota > Actinomycetes > Mycobacteriales > Pseudonocardiaceae > Umezawaea > Umezawaea endophytica. The sequence goes on from NZ_JANYMP010000008.1 coordinate 144,101, forward strand.
CATGGGCCACCTGCCGAACGACCAGTGGTACCTGGACAAGATCAACGGCCTGCACGTCAAGACCCTCAAGGTGATGGTCGAGACCGGCCCGTGGATCACCCGCGAGATCGGCGGCGACGAGATCTCGGTCAACGTCGAGTTCCCCGAACCGTCCCGCCGCGACCTCCCGCTCACCCACCTCCGCGCCACGTCGCTGGCGGGGTAGCGCCGTCGGTCCCTACGGTGGCGCGATGAGCCTCCAGCCCGAGCCCATCACCACCGCGCGGCTCGTGCTGGAGCCGTTGCGGGTTGAGCACGCCGAGGAGATGGCGGTGTTGCTGGACGACGTCCGGCTGCACGAGTTCACCGGCGGTGAGCCGTTGGCGGTGGACCTGTTGCGGGACAGGTACGCCCGGCAGGTCGCGGGGGTCGGGCGGGGGTGGTTGAACTGGGTCGTGCGGTACGGCGGTCTGGTCGTGGGGACGGTGCAGGCGACGCTGGAGGGCGGGGACGCCGAGGTGGCCTGGGTGGTCGGTGTCGCGCACCAGGGGCGCGGGTTCGCGGGGGAGGCGGCTGTCGGGATGGCGGGGTGGTTGCTGGCCCACGGGGTGCGGGGGCTGGTGGCGCACGTGCACCCGGAGCACCTGGCGTCGGCGGCGGTGGCCCGGCGGGTGGGGCTGGTGGCGTCCGACGTGGTGGTCGACGGCGAGGTGCGGTGGGTCAGCGCAGGGCGGTGACGCGGGCCAGGCGGTCGAGCCAGCGGGCCGTGGTGGGGGCGTCGGCGGCGTAGCGGTCGGCCAGGTCGGGGAGCGGGGCCGTGGTCGGGACGGGCAGGTGGCCGTTCATCGGGCGCAGGGAGTCGGTGGCGACGTCGCCGGTCAGGAGCGACAGGGTCGCGAGGCCGCAGGCGTGGTCGAGGGACGGCAGGGCGGCGGCCAGCGCCAAACCCGCCGCCAGACCGACGGAGGTCTCCACGGCGGACGAGATGACGCACGGGAGGCCGGAGGCCTCGGCGACCTTCAGCGCTCGCCGGACGCCGCCCAGCGGTGCGACCTTGATCACGGCGATGTCGGCGGCACCCGCCACGGCGACCTTCAGCGGGTCCTCGGCGCGGCGGATCGACTCGTCGGCGGCGACCGGCACGGCCACCCGGCGGCGGACCAGCGCCAGCTCCTCGATGGTGCGGCACGGCTGCTCGACGTACTCCAGACCACCCGCGGCGCGCTCCAGCGCGGAGATCGCCGCTACCGCGACGTCCACGTCCCACGCCGCGTTCGCGTCCACCCTGATCTTGCCGCCGGGGCCCAGCGCGTCGCGGACCGCGGCCACCCGCTCCAGGTCGGACGACAGCGGCGTGCCCGGATCGGCGACCTTCACCTTGGCCGTGGCGCAGCCGGACGCGGCCACGATCTCGTGCGCGCGCTCCGGCGACACGACGGGGACGGTGCAGTTGACCGGGATCGACGTGCGCAGCGGCGCGGGCCAGTGCAGGCCCGCGGACTCCTCGGCGCACTCCAGCCACGGCACGCACTCGGCGTCGGAGTAGTCCAGGAACGGGCAGAACTCGCCCCACCCGGCAGGCCCCTCCAGCAGCACGCCCTCGCGCACGGTGATGCCCCGGAAGCGGTTGCGCATCGGGATCGCGTACACCCGGATCGAGGAGACGTCCACGGCCCCATCCTGTCAAACCCGGTGCCGCCCGGCCGGACGGCACCGGGGCCGTCAGTCGACCTCGGGCAGCTTCGGCGCCAGCAGGTCGTCGGCGTCGACGATCTTGTACGCGTAGCCCTGCTCCGCGAGGAACCGCTGGCGGTGGGCCGCGTAGTCGGTGTCCAGCGTGTCCCGCGAGACCACGGAGTAGAAGTGCGCCTGACGGCCGTCACCCTTGGGGCGCAACAACCTCCCGAGCCGCTGGGCCTCCTCCTGCCTGGACCCGAACGTGCCGGACACCTGCACCGCCACCGACGCCTCAGGCAGGTCGATGGAGAAGTTCGCGACCTTCGACACGACGAGCACGCGGATCTCGCCCTTGCGGAACGCGTCGAACAGCTCCTCGCGCTCCTTGTTCTTCGTGGAGCCCTGGATGATCGGCGCGTTCAGCGCGGCGCCCAGGTCGTCGAGCTGGTCCAGGTACGCGCCGATGACGAGCGTCGGCTCACCGGGGTGCCTGTCCAGGATCGCTTGCACCACGGGCATCTTCGTGTGCGCCGTGGAGCACAGCTTGTACCGCTCCTCGGGTTCCGCGGTCGCGTACAGCAGCCGCTCGTTGTCGGTCAGCGTGACCCGCACCTCGGTGCACTCCGCGGGCGCGATCCAGCCCTGCGCCTCGATGTCGCGCCACGGCACGTCGTAGCGCTTCGGCCCGATGAGCGAGAACACGTCGCCCTCCTGGCCGTCCTCGCGGACCAGCGTCGCCGTCAACCCGAGTCGGCGGCGGGACTGGAGGTCCGCCGTCATGCGGAAGACGGGAGCGGGCAGCAGGTGCACCTCGTCGTAGACGATGAGGCCCCAGTCGCGCGAGTCGAACAGCTCCAGGTGCTTGTACTCGCCCTTGGACTTGCGGGTGATCACCTGGTAGGTGGCGATGGTGACCGGGCGGATCTCCTTGCGCTCGCCCGAATACTCGCCGATCTCCTCTTCGGTCAGCGACGTCCGCGCGATCAGCTCGCGCTTCCACTGCCTGCCCGCGACGGTGTTCGTCACCAGGATCAGCGTGGTCGCCTGAGCCTCGGCCATCGCCGCCGCGCCGACCAGGGTCTTGCCCGCGCCGCAGGGGAGGACGACCACACCGGACCCGCCCGCCCAGAACGCCCGCGCGGCCAGCCGCTGGTAGTCGCGCAGCTTCCAGCCGTCCTCGGCCAGCGCGATCGGGTGCGCCTCGCCGTCGACGTAACCCGCGAGGTCCTCGGCGGGCCAACCGATCTTGAGCAGCGCCTGCTTGAGCCTGCCGCGCTCGCTCGGGTGCACGACGATCGAGTCCTGGTCGATGCGCTCGCCGAGCATCGGCGCTATCTTCTTGTGCCGCAGCACTTCTTCCAGGACCGCTCGGTCTACCGTGCTGAGCACCAGGCCGTGGACCGGGTTGTTCGCGAGCTGCAACCTGCCGAACCGGCTCATGGTGTCGACGACGTCGACGAGCAGGGGCTGGGGCACGGGGTAGCGCGAGAACCGCACCAGCGCGTCGACGACCTGTTCCGCGTCGTGTCCGGCGGCGCGGGCGTTCCACAAGGCGAGGGGAGTGACCCGGTAGGTGTGCACGTGCTCGGGAGCGCGCTCCAGTTCCGCGAACGGAGCGATGGAGGTGCGCGCCTCGTCCGCGAGCGGGTGGTCGACCTCCAGCAGCAAGGTCTTGTCTGACTGGACGATCAACGGTCCGTCGGTCACGGGTGCCGGCTCCTGTCGGTTGGCGTTCTGCCATTGTCACAACAACGCGCAAGTCGCAGGCAGTCCCGTGGCTCACCGTGGCCCTGAGGCGACGCTCTGCACTTGGCGACGGTTTGGTAAAACTCTCCAAAACCAGCAATCGGGTGCCTACGTTCTGCTAGGTCCGGACACCCAACGGGACCTCCAGCAAAGGTGATCATGAGCAACGAGTCGACTCCCGACCCCAAGGCCGACGACGCGCCGAAGACCGCGCAACCGGCATCGGAAGCCGCCGCGACACCCGCGCCCGCACCGGACGAGGCGCCTGCTGCCAAGCCCGCGGCGAAGCGCGCGCCCAGGCCGAGGAAGACCGCCGCCGCCACACCGGCGGCGGGAGCGGCGGAACCGGCCACCGACGAACCGGGCGCGGCGGCCACCCCGGCCAAGACCCCCGTCAAGCGGACCCCCAGGCCGCGGAAGACGGCGGCGAAGCCCGCCGCCGAGGCGGCGCCGGAGACCGCGGTCGCCCCGGTGGACGCCCCCGCGGCCCCGATCGCCCCGGTGACCCCGGTGACCTCGGAGGCCGCCGCGGCCGCGGGAACCGCGGACCCGGTGACCGAGCCGGTCCCCGTCGCGAAGCCCAAGCGGGCTCCCGCGACACGCCGGAAGGCTCCCGCCGCGACGTCCGCAGCGGCGAAGCCCGCCGCGACGTCCGCGACCGCCAAACCCGCCACGACGTCGGCCGCGGCCAAGCGCGCCGCCGCCGCTGCCGCCGCGGCGGCCCCTGCTGCCGCTGCCACGCCGGTCGCGGCCGCCGCCCCCACCGCGGCCGAGCCGGTCACCGAACCCGTGCCGGTCGCCAGCGCCGGGACCGTCGAGGAGAAGCCGGTCACCATCCCGGCCGAGCCCGCGCTCACCGCGGGCGAGCCCGCCAAGACCGACCCGGTGACCGAGCCGGTCCCCGCGGCCAAGGCCGACGAGCCCGCGAAGGCCGACTCCGCCAAGGCCGAGCCATCGGAACCGGTGACCGACGCGCTGCCGATCCTCACCGCGGAGCCGGTGGTGCCCGCGAAGGCCGAGCCCGAGGAGCCGGTCACGGAAGCGCTGCCGATCCTCACCCCGGAGGGCGTCGCCGCGGCCGCTCCCGCCAAGGCCGACTCCGCCAAGGCCGACCCGGCCGAGCCGGAGGAGCCGGTGACCGAGGCCATCCCGATCCTCACCCCGGACGCCGAGCCCGCGAAGTCCGCCGAGCCCGCCGCCACCACGGCCGAGCCCGTCGAGCCCGCCAGGCCCTCGGCGGCCGGGTCCGACAAGCCCACGGTCACCGCGGCCGTGCCCGCGGAGCCGGGCGGGCCCGTCGAGGAGAAGCCGATCACCATCCCGGCCGAGCCCGCGCTGACCGCCGACGAGCCCACCCCCGCCAAGGCGACCGCCGAGCCCACCGTCACCCCGGCCGACGAACCCACCGCCACCCCCGCCAAGGCGACCGACGACCCCACCGCCACCCCGGCCGACGAACCCACCGCCACCCCGGCCGTGGCCGCGGCCGACGAGCCGACCGCCGCTCCCGCCAAGGCGGCCGACGCACCCGCGGACCCGGTGGCCCCCGCCGCACAGGCCCCGCAGACGGCCCCAGAGGTGCCCCAGCCCGCCGCGGGCGACTCGGGCAACGTCCTCTACCGCAAGCCCAAGGCGGAGGACGAGGAGGAGGACGAGGGCCCCTCGCGCAACTGGGGTCGCCTGATCGCGATCGTCGCCGTGGCGATCATCCTGATCGCGGGCATCGTCTACGCCTTCACGGCGTTCGGCGGCAGTGACCCAAAAGACGCGGCGGCCGGTGACTGCGTCTCCCTCTCCGCCGCGTCGCTGGAGGAGTCGGAGAAGGTCCAAACGGTCGGCTGCGACGACGACAAGGCCCTGCTCCTGGTGGGCAAGGTGATCGGGAACGACACCGACTCGTGCCCCGAGGCGAGCTTCTACCAGCAGTACCCGGTCGAGGGAAAGCCTGCGCAGGGCTTCCGGCTGTGCCTGCTGCCGAACCTGGCCGAGGGCTCCTGCTACAAGCTCGACGACCTGAGCGCGAACTACGTCAAGACCGAGTGCAAGGGTGTCGAGGCCCTCAAGGTCACGAAGGTCATCAAGGACACCGACGACACCGGCCAGTGCCCGGACGGTGCGGGCGAGTCCTACCCGGAGCCGAAGCTGACGTACTGCTTCGCTCCCGCCGAGAACTGATCGAAGCCCGATTTTCGTACCACCATGTGGGCAATTCTGCTCACATGGTGGTACGGGGCCGAGCAGTTTTTGCCACTTTTAGGTGAATACTGTCAACTCGCCGGGCGCCGGTGCCGATGCGAAGCATCATGCGCAAGATCGTCACCGGCCTCGGTGTGGCCCTCCTCGTCCTGCTCGGCGCCTACGCACTCGGCGTGTTCGACACCGAGGAGCCCCCGGTGGCTGTCGGCCAGTGCGCCAGCGTCACCCGCGCCGTCGACGCCCCCCGCTTCACGGCCCTGGACTGCGGGTCCGACCAGGCGAACGTCAAGGTCGCGAAGGTCGTCGCCCAGAAGGGTGAGGGCTGCCCGGCGGGCGGGTCCGCCTACTCGACGTTCACCTCCAGCGTCACCCTGTGCCTGATCCCGAACCTCGTCGAGGGCTCCTGCTACGGCCAGGACCAGGCGGCCGGGCTGCTGAAGGTGCCGTGCGGCACCGCCCAGTCGGTGAAGGTCGCGAAGGTCCTCGGCGGCGGCGCGGCGTGCGGCGACCAACGCTCCGTGGCCTTCCCGGAACCCGCCGTGACGTTCTGCCTCGCCGAGGGCGGCGCCTGACAACGATGTGGTCACTTCGCTGCGCCCGCGGGGGCCGCCGGCTAGGTTTCGGCCTCCCGTGAAGCGAGAGGACCACCCGTGAGCACGCCCAACTACCCGCCGCCCGCTGGGCCCAACGGGCCCCCGCAGGGCCCGGTCCCGCCTCCGTACGGCGCGCAGCCGCCGCCCCCGTACGGCCAGCAGGCCCCGCAGCCGGGTTGGGGCCAGCAGCCGACCCCGGCGGGCTGGGCGGCGCCGCAGCAGCCCGGCCCCGGCCAGCAGCCGTACGGGGCGCAGCCCGCGTTCGGCCAGCCGATGCCGCCCGCGGTGCCGCCCGCCAAGAAGGGCGGCGGCAAGGTCAAGCTGGTCCTGACCCTGGTCGTGGTGGCGGCGCTGGCCGTCGGCGGCTACTTCCTGAACAAGAGCGCCCCGGCCAGCGCGAACCCCGGTGACTGCATCAACATCGTCTCGGCCAGCATCACCGACCCGAAGATCGAGAAGGTCGAGTGCGGGGCGTCGAACGCCGCGTACAAGGTCGCGAAGAACCTGGACAGCGCCTCGGACGAGTGCCCGACGGGCGACTACGGGTCGTACTCCGAGAGCGGTCGGCGCCGCAGCGGCTTCACGCTCTGCCTGATGCTGAACGCGACCGAGGGTGAGTGCTTCAAGACCGAGGGCAACTTCGTGTCCGGCAAGACCAGCAAGGTCACCTGCGACGCGTCGGCCGACTTCAAGGTCTCGAAGGTCGTAACCGGCAGCACCGACAAGGCGGTGTGCGGGGGCGACGGCAACGAGCTGGTCTACTCCGACCCCGCGACCGTCATGTGCCGGGTCGCCGCCGACGAGGCGGGCACCGGTACGGGCTGAGTCCACCCCGCTACCGAGGGTCAGCGGACTAGACCACTGCGCCTCCCCGTGACCTGCAACACGGGTTCGCGGTCCCGGTACCGGGAGCCGGTACCGCCGATCGGGGGTTCCGCGCGCTGGGCCGAACCGGTGACGGCCCTTGACGGCACCTGGGGAAAAAGAAACGGGGCGGTCACCTTGGGTGACCGCCCCGTTCCGCTTGGCTAGTTCGTCGTACCGGGTGGCAGGAGCTGCTGCACGTCGAGCCTGCCCGGCAGCACGTCCTCGGTGTCCATCATGTCCGCGACCCGCTGGAGGCGGATCGGGTTGAGGGACAGCGGGAAGGTGCCGACCGACACGAGCGCCGCGGTCTGCTGGTCGACGTCGACGTAGCTGCTCAGGACGTCCTGGACGGTCAGCTTGTTGTTCGCCGCGGCCTGTTGCGCGTCGCGCAGGACCGAGCGGAACAGGGCCAGCGTCTTGGGGTTGCCGTCCGCGAACTTCTTGCTGGCGGCGTACCCGGACATCGGGAAGTCCTTGGTCGGGCCGATGGCCGTGTCGCTCACGATCCGGGCGCCGATGTCGCGTTGCGCCTTCGTGATGAACGGCTCGGTCATCCACGCCGCGTCGACGGTCTTCGACTGCATCGCCGTGACCATCTGGTCGTACGGGAACTCGCGGAACTGGATGCCCTGCTTCTCGACACCCGCGGTGTCCAGCACGGCCCTGGTGGTCAGGGCGCCGATGTCGTCGTCGTTGACCACGGCGATCCGCGGCTTGGCGATCTTCGCGGGACCGTCGTAGTTCGGGTCCGTGCTGACCAGCGCCATCGAGTTGGCGCCCGCCTGGTAGGCCTCGCCCTGGAGCTGGAGCTGGGTGCCCTCCGCGACCTTGCGGAACAGGGTCACGTGGCTCGCCCAGGTGATGTCCAGCGTGGTGTCGAGCTGCTTGATGCCCTCGTCCTCGCTGGTCTGGGGCACGAGCTGGACCTGGAGCCCGGCCTTGTCGAACAGCTTCTCGTTGATCGCGATGCGGAGCGGGGCGACGTCCACGACCGGCATGACGCCGATGCGGAGCGTGTTGCGCTCGATGTCGGTGGCGTCGTTGTCGCCACCGCCGGGCAGCAGGCTGCACCCCGCGGTCGTGGTGACGACGGTCAGGGCACACGCGACCAGCGCTGCCGCACGTCGGAGAACATGCGCTCGGGTAGGCATGGCACCTCTCGCCTGTTGACTCGATGAGTCGAGTTGATCAGTGTTCGTCGTCACGCGGCATACTGTCCGTCGGGTCACCGGGGATGGTGGCGCAGAGGCAGCTAGGTATCGACGTTCGGGGATGTTAACCACCCGGACGTATGAAGCGACAGCCCAACTCGATACGGTGCGTGCTGCTAGAGGCTTCCATCAAGTAGGGGCAGACCATTACGCTGCCGGCCGGGTGGTACAGGTTCTAGCGAGCCATCGGGTTCCTGGAGCAGAATGGAGCGCTTGGTCGGCGCTAGGCTCCTGTGCTGCATTTTGCCCGATTTTGCGAGTCCATACTTCGGTCCGGGGGAGAGGCCGGGGACACTGCTGCCGGAAGAGGAAGCCCAGGGTGGCCCGACGAGAGAGAGGTCCCAGCCAGTCCGGCGCGGGGACCGCACCGCGCTCCGATAGGCCCGAAACGGGTGACGGACTGGCTGCGCTACGAGATGCAACTGTGACCGAGTCGACGGGATCTGGAAAAACCGACGTGCCGCAGAACAGCGCAACAGATGCGCAGAGCGCTCGTACGTCGAGCTTCCGGCTGCGCAACTGGCGCCTCCGGACCAAGCTGTTCGCCGTGCTGCTCATCCCGACCGTCGCCGCGCTCGCGCTCGGCGGCCTCCGGGTGCAGTCGGACCTGCAGAGCGCGACCGAGTTCAACCAGTTGGCCAACGAGGTCCAGCTCGAGAGCTCCGTCGCGGACCTCGTGCAGCAGCTCCAGCGCGAGCGAGACCTGAGCGTGAGCCACGTGGCCTCGGGCAAGCAGATCGACCGCGTGGTGCTCGACCGCCAGCTACGCCGGGTGAACGACAACTCCGACGCTCTGCAAACGAAGATCACCGAACTGAGCGGCGACCTCGAGCCCGCCGTGGCGGACCGCTTCCGCCGGGCCGCCGAGCAGCTCAAGCGCCTCAACAGCCTCCGCAACGCCGTGCGCGACACCGCGTACCCGTCGGACGCCGTCCTGCGCACCTACTCCGAGTCGGTGGAGAGCCTCCTCGACCTCGGTGAACAGGCCATCGCGGGCATCAACGACCCCGACCTGGTGCGGCTGCACCTGGCGACCAACGCCATCGCGCGCATCAAGGAGCAGGAGTCCCGCAAGCGCGGCATCCTGCTCGACACCTTCCAGCGGGGCGACTTCCCGGCGAGCCAGCAGCGGCTGCTCCTCGCGGCGAACGCCGAGCTGGAAGCGGCCCGGAACGACTTCCGCAAGTCCGCGTCGCCCGACCAGGCGAAGATCTACGACGACACCGTCACGGGTCTGATCGTCGACACGGCGAACGACATGCAGGAGTCGGCGCTGAACCTGGCGGCGGCCAACCAGAGCCTCCAGTCGCTGAGCCCGGAGCGGTGGGACATCGCGTCCACGCTGACGGTGAACCTGACGCGCGACGTGGAGAACCTGCTCCTGGAGCAGTTGCAGAACCGCACCGACGAGGCGACCGGCACCGCGCGGGCCGACGCGTTCCGCGACTCCGGCCTCGTGCTCGCCGCGCTGCTGCTCGCGCTGGCCATGGCCCTGTTCGTCGCCCGCTCGATCCTGAACCCGCTGCGCGTCCTGCGCCGCACCGCCCTCGCGGTGGCCGACCACGGTCTGCCGGAGGCGGTCGAGAAGATCCTCGCCGACCCGAACCCGCAGCTCGCGGCGCAGAACGCCATCGCGCCCGTGCCGATCACCACGCGGGAAGAGGTCGGCCAGGTGGCGCGGGCGTTCGACGCGGTGCACGGCGAGGCGGTCCGCCTGGCGGCCCAGCAGGCCCTGCTGCGCGACAACGTCAACGCGATGTTCGTCAACCTGTCCCGCCGCTCGCAGGCGCTGGTCGAACGCCAGCTCAACCTGATCGACCGGCTGGAGCAGGACGAGCAGGACCCGGACCAGCTCGCCAGCCTGTTCGAGCTCGACCACCTCGCGACCCGCATGCGCCGCAACTCGGAGAACCTCCTGGTCCTCTCGGGCACCGACCTCTCGCGCCGCCTCACCCGGCCCGTCCCCGCGGCCGAGGTGCTGGGCGCCGCGGTGTCCGAGGTCGAGCAGTACGCCCGCGTCCAGGTCGGCCAGACCCCGGAGCTCACGGTCCAGGGCCGCGCGGTCAACGACCTCGTGCACCTGATCGCCGAGCTGCTGGACAACGCCACCGCGTTCTCCGACCCTGTGACGAAGGTCACGGTCCGCACCGCTCGTACCCGCAAGGGCGAGCTGGCGATCGAGATCCAGGACCGCGGCGTGGGCATGGCAGAGCAGGACATCCTCGACGCCAACGAGCGCCTGGCCGACCCGCCGGACGTCGACGTCGCCGTGTCCCGCCGAATGGGCCTGTACGTGGTCGCCCGGCTGGCCAAGCGCCACGACATCAAGGTCCGGCTCCGGGTCAACGAGGACATCGAGGGCGGCACCACCGCGCTCGTCGTCGTCCCCGGCACGCTGGTCGCGCAGCCCGGTCAGGCCCCCGCCCCGATGGGCGGCCCGACCGAGTCCCTCACGGACTTCAACCCGGCTCAGCGGGCCAGCGGCATCGCGGGCGCGTTCAGCGGCTCGCCCCGCTTCGACGACGACGGCGGCAACAGCTTCCCGTCGCAGGGCGGCGCGGGCGACACCGGCTACCACTCGTCCGGCAGCCTCACGAACACCGGCGGCTTCCCGTCGCAGGAGTTCAGCCCCACGGGCAGCTTCGCGCAGCCCGACCTGAACATGCCGGTCAGCTTCGTGCGGGGCGACTCCGTCCCCGAGCCAAACGCGGTCCCCGCGTTCGGCGTCACGAGGGCCGAGGAGGAGTCGAACGTCTGGCTCCCCCTGTCGGGTGGTGACCAGACGCCTGCCGAGAAGGTGTGGCCCGAGCACGCCAACGCCCACGACCCCGGCCCGTCGACCGGTGAGCAGACCCTGTTCACCGCCTACGAGGACCGCCACGAGGACGCTTCGGAGCCCATCCAGTCGGGCTACGAGACGACCCGCTTCGAGCCCGTGGTGCCCCGCGCCGCGGTGGCGGAGCCCGAGCCGGAGCGGCGCAACGGCAACACGCCGGCGCGCAAGGAGGTCGACCACGACCTCGACGCCCCGACCGAGCGCCTGCCGATCTACGAGGCGGTCCTGTCCCAGTGGTTCCAGGCGGTCGGCAGCGAGACCTCCGCCGCGAAGGCGCAGGCCGTGCCCGCCGTCGAGCGGCGCGAGCCCGTCCACATCGACGAACCCGTGGTGGAACCACCGCTCTCGGACCAGGAGGAGCCCGCTCTTCCGACCCGCAAGCCGAAATCGGTTCCCGCTGTGGCTCCCACCACCACCGAGGTTTCCGTACCCTCAAGGCTCGACGGTTTGTCGGCTTCGGGTCTCCCGAAGCGGGCACCGCGACCCGAAGCCGCACCCGTCCCCGAACCGGAGCCGGTGGCCGAGGTCGAGGCCGGGCAGGTTGAGGAGCAGGAGGCCCCACAGATGCAGGCGGAACCGACCGCCGAAAGCGCTTGGCAGTCGCCGGCCGACGAAGGCTGGTCCGCTGCCCAAGCACTGCTCAGCAAGACGCCAGACGCCAAGACACAAGCGGGGTTGCCCAAGCGGGTACCCAAGGCTCAGCTTGTGCCAGGGTCAGCCGCGCCGAAGATCCCCTCGGCGCAGCAATCGCAGCGGCCCCCGCTGCCACCACGGTCGCCTGACGCGATCCGTGGACGGATGTCGAGTCTTCAGCAGGGCGTCCGACGAGGGCGACACGCGTTGATCGACGCTTACGCTGGTGACCAGTCGAGCCGGCAAGACGAGGAGCAGGAGTGACGACCGCAGCTCAGCCAGGCAGCTTTGGTTGGCTAATCACCGACTTCGTGCGCCGGGTACCCGGTGTTGCGCACGCCGTTGTCGTGTCGGCGGACGGGCTTCTGCTCGCCGGCTCGCAGGGCTTGCCACGGGACCGGGCCGAACAGCTTTCGGCGGTGGCATCCGGTCTGGTCAGCCTCACCGCAGGTGCGGCTCGCTGCTTCGAGGCCGGTGGCGTGAACCAGACCGTTGTCGAGATGGAACGGGGTTACCTGTTCCTGATGTCCATCAGCGACGGGTCGTGCCTCGCCGTACTCGCCGCGCCCAACTGCGACATCGGACTTGTCGCCTACGAGATGACCCTGCTGGTCGAGAGAGTCGGCCAGCAACTCACCCCGGAGCTGCGCGCTCAGCTCCAGGGCGTGGTAAGGCGGTAGACCTCATGAGAGTGTGGGGGTGAGCGGAGATGGCTGAGAGATCGGGCGCCCACGGTCGTCGCTTCGGTAGCGGGTTCAACTACCAGGAGTGGGCGGTCGGGGGTTTCCAGTTCTCGGATCCGGACGCCGCCGACCCCGCGCCGGATGATGAGGAAGCCGATGGAGTGGTTGCACCGAGCGTCAAGCCGGTCGTCCGCCGCAAGCGCGGCCGACCGAAACGCGAGAGCGCGGAGATCGATGGCACAGGGCAGGGGCTAGACGACATGTCTCAGCGTGAGGTTGACGATTCGTCGTACGACTACGACGACGTGCCGAACCGTTTCGACATCGACGGGTACGGAAGTGGTCTGTTCGGAGGACCGGGCGCTGATCTCTTCGGTGCCCACAACCTGCCGGACAGCGTTCCGGAGCAACTCCCGTACACGACCGGCCAGCAGCCGATCGTGAGACGGGAGGAGAACCCGGCGGCCGAATCGGGATCACTGGTCCGTCCGTACACCCGGACCGGTGGACGCACGAGGCCGGACTACGATCTGGCCATCGAGGCACTGGTGTCCACCAGTGATCGCGGGCTGGAACGTGACGCGGCGGTGCTACCGGAACACCGGTCTATTTGCGGGATTTGCACGGACACCCGGTCCGTGGCCGAAGTCGCCGCACACCTCCGACTGCCGTTGGGCGTCGTGCGGGTGCTGATCGGGGACATGGCCAGCATGGGTTTGGTTTTGATTCACCAGGGTGGTCTGGTCGTGGGAGACCGACCTTCCATTGACTTCCTTGAGAGGGTGCTCAGTGGGCTTCGCAGGCTCTAGTCCCCAGGGCGCCGAGGGCGCACGGAAGCCGACGACCTCCGCGAAGATCGTGGTCGCGGGTGGCTTCGGCGTGGGCAAGACGACCTTCGTCGGCTCGGTGTCCGAGATCGTGCCGTTGACCACCGAGGCGGTGATGACCGAAGCCAGCGCGGGTGTGGACGACCTGTCGGCTACGCCGAACAAGGTCACCACCACCGTCGCGATGGACTTCGGCCGCGTCTCCCTGGACAGCGACCTGATCCTGTACCTGTTCGGTACGCCGGGTCAGCACCGGTTCTGGTTCATGTGGGACGACCTGGTCCGTGGTGCCATCGGCGCCATCGTCCTGGTCGACACCCGGAGGTTGGCCGACGCGTTCGCGTCGATCGACTTCTTCGACGACCGGCAGTTGCCGTACGTCGTCGGCGTGAACTGCTTCGACGGGTTGCTGCACCACCGCATCGAAGACGTGCGGGAGGCGCTGACGATCGATCAGTCCGTGCCGATAGTGACTTGCGACGCGCGCAACCGGCAGTCGACCAAGCAGACGTTGATCACGCTGGTCGAGCACGCCATGCGCCAGTGGATGTCCGTCCGCGCAGGCTGATCCAACGCTGCAAGGCCTGGTTCGCCCACCCCGGTAGGGGTAGGTGAACCAGGCCTCAGGCGTACGCGGAGAACGCCTTGTTCAGTCGTCGTCGCTCCGAGATCAGTGGTCGTCGAGGTCAGCGGCCATAGCCCTCCAGGTCCAGGTCGACGTCCGGCGCCCACCACGGTGAGGTGGCGTCCACGGCCACCACCGGCTGGACCGGCCCCGGAGCCGCGCCACCGAGTTCCGTCACCGGCTGGACCGTCCGCTCCACGGCGGTCGGGCCGGGTGGGAACCGGTGCGTCCACGCGTCCCCGGAGCTCGACCAGGTGCCGAGGGCGGCCGCACCGGCGGCCGGGTCCGCCCGCGCGGTGCCCACCGCGCCCAGGACGGCCGCCAGGACAGCGGTGACGAGGATCGACCCACGCGCCCACCTGTGGATGGTCATGCGCTGCTCCTTCGTCGGGTGCGGCGTCCCGGTGGTGTGCGGGCCCGCTCTTCGACGGTAGAGCGGCGCGCGGTCACCATCGGGTGCACCGGCTCCCCGACCGGGTCTCACCCGCCGTGACGGCTCGCGTCAGTCCTCGACGAGCGCCGCCGACGTGATGCGGTGCAGCGGGAAGCGGCGGACCTCGCCGTAGCTCAGGTCGTAGCCCTCCAGCACGCCGCCGCCGACGATCTGCGGCTTGATCACCCTGGTGGCCGCGGTGCCGTGCGAGTCGACCAGGTCGACCAGCACGCTCCGGCCTTCCTTCGCCGCCCGCTGGAGCAGGTCCACCGTCGCCGACGGGCCGTTGCCGTGGTTCGCGGGCACGGAGACGCGCTCGCCCCGCTGGGTCGACCGCGCCCGGTCGCCCGCCTTGACCAGCCGCACCAGTTCCGCGAGCTGCTCCTCGCTCGGCGTCGGCACGTGGACCGGGCGCCGGGCGGCGCGGGCCTTGCCGGGGATGCGGCGCCCGCTCACCCGCAGGTCCAGCACCCGCCCGTCCGGCCCCTCGGCGGCCGGGGCGAAACCCGCTCCGCGCAGGCCGTCCAGCACGTCGGACAGCGGCAGCGGGCTGACCAGGACGGTCGGGGCGATCTTGCGCAGCTCCAGCGCGTCCGCCGCCGGGTGCGCCATGACCTCGGTCAGCAGCACCGGGTCGTCGCAGCGCAGGAACGAGCTCGCGGCGCCGCCGCGCAGCCTGCCGTGCTTGCGGGCCGCATCGTCTATCAGGTAGGTCAGCGACTGCGGGATCGGGGTCCGCGACCCCTTGCGGAACAGCTCGTGCAGGTCCGCCGCCGTCTTGCCCGCGTCGAACGCGCGGCGCACGGAGTCGTCGCCGACCCGGTAGACGGTCGCGCCGCCCGCCGACTCGACGTCGGCCACCAGCGCCAGCTCGTCGGCCAGCTCGGGCTCCAGCCTGCCGGGGGCGATCACGGTCAGGTCGGCCTGCACCAGGAAGTGGTCGACCGGCGCGGGCAGCGAGTCGGTGAGCTGCTTCGACGCCAGCGCCGGCCCCTCGGTGAGCAGCACCTTGCCCGCGCTGGTGATGGCTCCCCGCGACAGCACGGCCAGCGCGGTGCCCTCGGTCAGCGTCCAGCGGACCAGGTCGTCGCGGAGCCTGCCGCCGCGGCGCGGGGCCCGCCACGCCAGCACGGCCGCCAGCTCGGCCGGGTCGGCGACCGTCGTGCCCGGCTCCAGCCCGGCCAGCGCCTCCAGGATCCGGCGGCGGTCGCGCGGGGCACCGGGGCGGTTCAGCTCGGCGGACAGCGGGTTGAGCAGCCGCTCCTTCTCGTCCCGCTGCCCGATCAGGCCGGGCAGCCGGGGGAGGTCGAGCCACGCCTGCGCCAGCGTCGACCAGCGGACCTCGGGGGTCGCGGTCAGCCACGTGTCCGCCAGCGCCGTCGGCACCCACTCCGGGTCGACGCCCTCGCTGTCGGCGATCAGGCCGGCGGCCACGGCCACCTCGATCAGCAGCGCCGCGCGGGTCTCGTCGACCTCCAGGTCCTTGGCGATCCGGCGCATCTCCCGCACGCCGAGGCCACCGGTGCGCAGCACCGACGGCGGGTCCTCCGACCAGGCGTTGACGAGCGACTCGGTGTGGCGCGCCAGCTCCAGCGCCTCACCGCCGCCCGTCTCGTCGACGACGGACGCGGTCAGCGCGGTCGTGCGCAGCGCGGGCTCGGTGACCTGGAGCCTGCCGAGCGGCCGGTCGCCGCGCACGGCCAGGCCCACCTCGCGGGGCAGTTCCACGGTCTTGCCGTCGCGGCGGATCAGCAGGCCCCTGGCGAGCAGCTTCTGGATCGGCGTCCGCGCCTGCGCCAGCGGCACCACGAGCGCGGCGTCCTTGGTCTGGCCGATCGGCGGGCCGTCGGCCAGGGTCTTGAGCACCCGGTGCTCGTCGTCGCCGAGGTCGGTGAGGACCGGGTCGGCCAGTTCCGGCACCGAGCGGCCGAGCCCGCCGGGGAACGCGGCCACCGCGTCCCGGCTCGCGGGCGGCGTCGACAGGGCGTCGTCCGGCCCCCACAGCAGGGCGCGGGCGCGCAGCAGCGCGACCGTCTGCTTGAGCTGCCGCGCCTTGACCTCCTTGCCCAGCAGCCCGGCCAGTTCCGGCAGGGGGACGGGGCGCTGGTCCGCGTCCAGCACGAGCAGCGCTTCGAGGACCGTCAGCGTGAACGTGTCCAGGTCCTCGCACGCCCGCGACACCGACGCGCGGGTCGCGATCCGCGCGGCCAGCACGGCCGTGTCGGCGGGGACGGGGGTCGCCAGGTCCGGCCGGGCGCGCAGCAGCGCCACGAGCACGGTGTCGTCCTGTGCGCGCAGCCAGTCGGCCAGAGTGGTGCCGGACATCTGCACCACGGTATATGTGCGCGGCTCGATCGGGCACACTTGTCCCGACGTAGGCACCACCGAGGAGGAACCGTGGCGAAGGCCGCACGCCCTGAGCGCGTTGACCCGCACTGGCCCGTCGTGCCCGAGGGCGAGCACGTGGTCAGCGAACTCGCCAGCGACAGCCAGGGCGCGCAGTCGCCCTTCGGGCACATGCCCTTCCCCCTGGCGCCCGAGGACCTGCCGTACCGGCACCCGGTGACCGAGATCAACAGGTAGTCCCGGCGAGGGCCGCCGCTCGTCCGAGCGGCGGCCCTCTTCGTCGAGTCGCGCGAGTTCCGTAATTGCCGGGCGACTACCCTCGACCCCCGCGTGGGCAGTACTGATGTGGGAGGTTCGATGCCGGTCCCCGGCCCTGGTTACTCGATCACCGTTCGACTGGAGGCACCCCCGTCCGCGAGCGCCGCGGGTGACCTGACCAGCGCGGTTGGCCACGCGGGCGGTGTGATCACCGCGTTCGACGTCGTGGAGTCGCACGGCGACCGCGTCGTCATCGACCTCACGTGCAACGCCCTCTCGGCGAACCACGCGAAGGACATCACCGACACCCTGGAGACGCTGCCCGGCATCGTCGTCCGCAAGGTGTCGGACCGCACGTTCCTCGTGCACCTCGGCGGCAAGATCGAGGTCACCTCGAAGGTGCCGCTGCGCAACCGCGACGACCTCTCCCGCGCCTACACGCCCGGCGTCGCCCGCGTCTGCCAGGCCATCGCGGAGAACCCCGAGGACGCGCGCCGCCTCACCATCAAGCGCAACACCGTGGCCGTCGTCACCGACGGGTCCGCCGTGCTCGGCCTGGGCAACATCGGCCCGGCCGCCGCGCTGCCCGTGATGGAGGGCAAGGCCGCGCTGTTCAAGAAGTTCGCGGGCGTCGACGCCTGGCCGATCTGCCTCGACACGCAGGACACCGAGGAGATCATCCGCACGGTGCAGATCCTCGCGCCGGTCTACGGCGGCATCAACCTGGAGGACATCGCCGCGCCCCGCTGCTTCGAGATCGAGGCCCGGCTGCGCGAGATGCTCGACATCCCGGTCTTCCACGACGACCAGCACGGCACCGCGATCGTGGTCGTCGCCGCGCTGCGCAACGCGCTCCGCGTGGTCGAGAAGGACATCAAGGACTGCAAGATCGTCGTCTGCGGCGCGGGCGCGGCGGGGTCGGCGATCATCCGCCTGCTGCTCCAGCAGACGCCGGGCGACGTGATCGCCGTGGACGTCGAGGGCATCGTGCACCGCGACCGCGAGAACATGGACGTCAACCTCAAGTCCATCGCCGAGCGCACGAACAAGAAGAACGTGAAGGGCCGCCTGCACGACGCGCTCGTCGGCGCGGACGTGTTCATCGGCGTCTCGGCGCCCAACCTGTTCGGCGCCGAGCAGGTCGCGACGATGAACTCCGACGCCATCGTGTTCGCGCTGGCCAACCCGGACCCCGAGATCGACCCGATGGAGGCGCAGAAGCACGCCGCCGTCGTGGCCACCGGGCGCAGCGACTTCCCGAACCAGATCAACAACGTGCTGGCGTTCCCCGGCGTGTTCCGCGGCCTGCTCGACGCGCACGCCAGGACCATCACCGACGCGATGCTGCTGGCCGCCGCCAACGCCATCGCCGACGTCGTCACGCCGGACCAGTTGAACGCGTCGTTCATCGTGCCCAGCGTGTTCGACGCCACAGTCGCGGGCGCCGTCGCCGAAGCGGTCCGCAAGGAAGCCGCCGCCGCGAAGGTCTAGGAATAAGGTCGATGGCATGACCGAGCAGTTCACCCACCTGGATTCCAGCGGCGCGGCGCGCATGGTCGACGTCTCCGGCAAGGAACCCACCACGAGGACAGCGGTGGCGACCGGGGTGGTGCACACGACGAAAGAGGTCGTGGCACTGCTCGCCGGGGACGGCCTGCCGAAGGGCGACGCGCTCGCGACCGCGCGCATCGCGGGCATCATGGCCGCGAAGCGCACCTCCGATCTGGTGCCGCTGTGCCACCCGCTCGCGCTGTCGAGCGTGAAGGTCGACCTCGAACTGGGCGAGGCGGAGGTCCGCATCTCCGCCACGGTCCGCACGACCGACCGGACCGGCGTGGAGATGGAAGCGCTGACCGCGGTGTCCGTCGCGGGCCTGACCCTGCACGACATGGTGAAGGCCGTCGACCCGTGCGCGTCGCTCGACGCGGTCCGGGTGGAGCGCAAGGACGGCGGCAAGACCGGCACCTGGATCCGCCCGGAGGGCAGATGAGCACCACGGCACGTGTCATCACCGCGTCCAACCGCGCCGCCTCCGGCGTGTACCAGGACCGCGGTGGGCCGATCATCGTGGAATGGCTGCGCGGCAAGGGTTTCGACGTCCCCGACGCGCTCGTCGTCCCCGACGGCGAGCCGGTGGCGGACGCCTTGCGGCAGGCCGTGGCGGCCGAGGTGAACGTCGTCGTGACGACCGGCGGCACTGGCGTCAACCCGACCGACCGCACCCCGGAGGCCACCGCGGCGGTCCTCGACTACGAGGTGCCCGGCCTCGCGGACGCGATCCGCCAGTCCGGCTGGCCGACCGTCCCTACCGCCGTGCTCTCGCGCGGTCTGGCCGGGGTGGCGGGCCGCACGCTCGTCGTGAACCTGCCCGGCTCCACGGGCGGTGTCCGCGACGGCCTGGAGGTCCTCGGCCTGGTGCTCGACCACGCCGTCGACCAGCTCCGCGGCGGCGACCACGTCCAGGCCACCGCCCACACCCACGAGACCGTCCACACCGGACCCGCCGCCGTGCTCCGCGCGACCGTCGGCGAATCCCCGCTGTCCGTCGAGGAGCACGCCGCGCTGGTCGAGGACGCCGGCGCGGGCGCGGTCGTCACGTTCTCCGGCGTCGTCCGCGACCACGACGGCGGCCGGTCCGTGCGGGAGCTGGAGTACGTCGGCCACCCCAGCGCGGCCGACGTCGTCGCCGAGGTGGCGGCCGAGGTCGCGGGCCGCTACTCGGGCGTCCGGGCCCTCGCCGTGTCCCACCGCGTCGGCCCGCTGGCCATCGGCGACGTCGCGCTGGCCGTCGCCGTGGCCGCCGAACACCGCAAGGAGGCGTTCGCGGTGTGCTCGGAGCTGGTCGACGAGGTCAAGCGCCGCCTGCCCGTGTGGAAGCGCCAGGTCTTCGCGGACGGCACCGACGAGTGGGTCAACTGCCCCTGAGCTTGGCCCGGAGCTGGTCGACGTCGGCGCCCGGCAGGTTCTTCGCGAGGTCGAGCGCCCGCTGCCACGCCTGCCGGGCCTCGGCGGGGTCGCCGGAGGCGTGCAGGGCGTCGCCGAGACTGCCGAAGATGGTGACCTGGTCGTCGTGCGAGCAGTGCTCCACGCACAGGCTCGCCGCCCGGCGCAGGTGCTCGACGGCCCGGACGTGGTCGCCGAGCCGGTGGTAGGCGACGCCGACGGTGTCCCTCAGGTTCGCCTCGGAGTCCAGGTCGCCGACCTCCTCCGCGATGGCGAGCGCCTGGTGGCCGTGGACGAGTGAGCGCTCGTAGTCGCCCAGGTCGATGTAGTAGAAGGCGATGGCGTTGAGCGCGCGGCACTCGCCCTCCTTCCGGCCGGTGATCCGGTAGAGCTCGGCCGACCGCAGGCTGTGCTCCAGGTAGTCCTCGTGCCGGTCGAGGAACCTGCACGCCCAGGCGAGGCTGCCGTGGGCCGCGGCCTGGCCCGCGGCGTTGCCCAGCCGCAGGTAGAGGGTCAGCGCGGTGGACAGCTCGGCGTGCGCCCGCGTGAAGTCGCCCGCTCTCCCGCACGCCTGCCCCAGGGAGATGTGCGCCTCGGCGCGGGAGTCGTCGTCGCCGACCCGTTCCGCCGCGCTGATCGCGACCCGCTGCGTCCGGGCCCACTCGTGGTGGTGGCCGAACTGGTTGAGGTAGCTCGCGAGCGACCACGCGAGCCGGTGGGCGTGCCGGTCGAACCCGGTGGCCGCCGCCAGGTCCACGGCGGCGGGCAGCACGTGGTGCTCCGCGCCGTACCAGGCGAGGGCCTGGTCGGGACCGGCCACCTCCTCGGGAGTGGTGCCGGGCGCGGGATCCGCGGGGGTGAGCGGGATCCGGTGCGGGTACAGCCGCGCGCACGCGGCCAGTGCGGTGTGCAGGTAGTGGTCGAGCAGCCGTCGCGTGGCGTCGTGCCGCTCGTCGTCGTGCTGCTCGGCGGCGTAGGCGCGCAGCAGGTCGTGCAGGGCCAGCCGGGTGGGCGTGGGCTGCCCGACCAGGCGGGCCGTCACCAGCTCCTCCAGCACCGGTCGGACCTCGGCTGCGGACAGGCCGGCGAGGCTCGCGGCCGCCGCGAAGGAGATGTCCGGGCCGGGAGCCGTGCCGAGCAGGCGGAACAGCCTGGCGGCCGGGGGGCTCAACCGCCGGTAGGAGTAGGAGAAGACCGCCCTGGTGCCGTTGGCGGGGTCGTCGGAGTCCAGCGCGTCCAGGCGGGTCCGCTCGTCGCGGAGGTCGTCGGCCAGCGCCCGCAGGCCCAGCCGCGGGTTGACCGCCGCGCGGGCGGCCATGAGCGCGACGGCCAGCGGGAGGTGGGCGCAGCGGTCGACCAGTTCGGCCACGGCCTCCGGTTCGGCGGCGACCCGGTCCCGCCCGAGGTGGTGGGTGAGCAGGTCGGTCGCCTCGGCCGTGCTCAGCAGGTCGAGCGGGATCGGCCTCGCGCCCTCGCGGGCCACCAGGCCGGTCAACTGGGCGCGGCTGGTGACCAGCACCAGGCAGGTGGGACTGGCGGGCAGCAGCGGGCGGACCTGGTCGGCGTCGCGCGCGTTGTCGAGCACGACGAGCACCCGGCGGTCGGCCAGCAGCCCCCGGTAGAGGGCGGCCTGGGCGTCCAGGCCCGCCGGGATCCGGTCCGGCGGCACGGCGAACGCGTCGAGGAACCCGCGAACGGCCTCGGCGGGGTCCATCGGTTCGCTCTTGCCGTCGAAGCCGCGCAGGTTCACGTAGAGCTGGCCGTCCGGGAACTCGGCCCGGCTCTCGTGCGCCCAGTGCACGGCCAGGGTGGTCTTGCCGATGCCGCCACCGCCGTTGATGGCGCTGATCACCACCGTCTCCCCGGTCAGGCCCCTGAACCTGGTGAGGGCGGCCAGTTCCGCGGCGCGGCCGACGAAGTGCGGGGTGCGCCTCGGCAGTTGCCTCGGCACCTGGGCGTCCGAGGTGGGGAGCGGCGCCGGGCCGGTGAGGATCCGCTGGCGCACCTCGCGCAGTGCCGGGCCTGGATCGATGCCCAGCTCCTCGGCGAGCACCTTCGCGACCCGCCGGTAGCACTCGAGCGCCTCGGCCTGCCTGCCCGACCCGTCCAGCGCGAGCATGAGCTGCCCCCAGAAGTGCTCGCGCAGCGGGTGGCGGTCGGTCAGCTCGCGCAGTTCGGCGACGAGGTCGTGGTGCCTGCCCAGCGCCAGGTCCGCTTCGACGCGCTGCTCGGTCGCGGCCAGCTTCCGTTCGAGCAGACCCGGCACGACCTCGCGCCGCAGCCGCTCGGACGGGACGTCCGCCAGCGGTTCGCCGCGCCACAGCGCCAGCGCCTCGGTCAGCAGCGCGGACACCCGACCGGGGTCGGTGGCCGCCTTGGCGCGCTGGACCAGTGCGTCGAAGTGGCGGAGGTCCAGGTCGGTCTCGGCGACCTCGATCAGGTAGCCGTCCGAGCGCGTCCTGATGACGGTCGCGCCCAGGGTCTGCCGCAGCCGCATGATCAGGTTGTGCAGCGCCGTGCGGCCGGGCGGATCGCCGTCCCACACCCGTGCCACCAGCACGTCCAGCGGGACCATCCGGTTGGCGTCCACCAGCAGGGCCGCGAGCACCGCGCGCTGCCTGCCCGCCCTGATCGGCAGCGGTGAGACGCCCTGCGTGACTTCGAGCGGACCGAGCAGGCGGAACCTCATCGGTCCATCATGCAGAAAACGGCGGCAGGGGCCCCAGCCGCGGGGGGAAGCGGATGGGGCCCCTGGTCCGTCACTCGACCGAGGTCGAGCTGGTCCTACTTGGTGGCGATCTTCAGACCCGGCGTGATCAGGTCCGGCGACGGGATGAAGTCCTTGTTCAGCTCGGCCAGCTTGGCCCAGCCGCCTTCGACCTTCAGTTCGTCGGCGATCTTCGACAGGCTGTCGCCCGCCTTGACCTCGTAGTCGCCGTTCGGGTTGTTCGTCGGCAGCGAGAGCACGACCGGCGCGGGCGCCTGGCGGACGGGCGCCTGAGCGGTCCGCTGCTGCGACGGCGCGGGGGTGGCCTGCTTCTGGGCCGGGGCCGGGGCCGCCGCGACGGGGGAACCGCCACCGCCGAGACCCTTCTGGCCGCAGACGGGCCACGCGTTGATGCCCTGCGACTGGAGCACGTTCTCGGCCACGCGGATCTGCTCTTCACGCGACGCGTTGGCCGCCGAGCCGGTGCCGCCGTTGGAGGACCAGGTGCTCGGGGAGAACTGGAGGCCACCGTAGTAGCCGTTGCCGGTGTTGATGCCCCAGTCGCCACCGCTCTCGCACTGCGCGACGGCGTCCCAGTTCACGTCACCCTGGGCCTGGGCGGTTCCTGCGGCGATGCTGAGCGGCGCACCCACGATGATGCCTGCCACTGCCACCTTGGCGATGCTGCGAGCGGTACTGGACAGCTTGCTGTGCTTGCCACGGTTAGAAATCATTTTCCTCACGGTCCACCAGCACCTGCACGGGGAACTCGGGTTCGGGCCCGGTGCGTTCCTCAGCCCCTGTCCGGCGGGATTTCTCGCTCGGGGTTGTGTGCCGGGGGGCCGCTGGACAGGGCTGGGTGCTCGGTCCCCCGGTGTAGCTCGTGACTGGTTCGGGGCCAGTCGATTAGCGACCGTACGTAACCGGTGGCGAGACGCCAAACGTTTCAAGCTGTGACGCACGTCACCATGACAGCGGGAAGGGGGCTGATACCCCGCTATTTGTGCAGCTCAGGCCACCGTTACCGGTCTGTTTCCATTCCGAGATCAATCGAGATGGATCACCCTAAGTGAGTCATGCCTCACGCCGTTGCTCCACTCGGGGACGACCTGCGGAGGCCTCCGCGCCGTGCTTACGATCAAGCCGTGCGCGTCGAGGTCAAGATCGTCGGCAAGCCCGAGATCGTCGTCGACGGCCGTCGGGTCGAGGTCGTGGGCGACCGGCTCGCGGCCTTCGTCACGGCACTCGCCATGGACGCCGACCAACCCGTCCCGATGGCGACCCTGATCGAGCGGATGTGGCCGGCCGGACCGCCCGCGAGCCCGGAGCGCGCGGTGCGCGCCGTCGTGCTGCGGCTCCGCCACCTCCTCGGCGTCCCGGACCTCGTCACCACCGAACCGAGCGGCTACCGGCTCCGGGTGCCGCGCGAGGACGTCGACGCGCTCGTCGACCGGGACCCGGCCCCCGCCGACCCCGGACCGCCCGTCCCGGCGCAGCTCCCGGCCGACCTGCCGGACTTCGTCGGCAGGCGGGAGCAGGTGGCCGAACTGGCCGGGGCCACCGCGCCGGTGCTGGTGATCTCCGGCCCGCCCGGCATCGGCAAGACGGCGCTCGCCGTGCGGGCCGCGCACCGGCTGCGGTCCCGCTTCCCCGACGGCAGCCTCTACGGCGACCTGCGCGCGTACGCGCCGGGCGAACCCGTGGCGCCCGAACGGGTGCTGTCGCGGTTCCTGCGCGCGCTGGGCACCCCGCCGGATGCCATCCCGGTGCGGCTGGACGACCAGGTGCGCGCCTACCGGGCCGCGCTGGAGGGCAGGCGCGTCCTCGTGCTGCTGGACAACGCCACCGAGGCCGTCCTGGGCCCGCTGCGCCCCGAGGCGCCCGGCTGCGTGGCGCTGGTGACCAGCAGGCACGACCTGTCGGCCGCGCCCGGCGTCCACCAGGTCGAGCTGGGCGGGCTCGCCGACGCGGAAGCCCGCGACCTGCTCGGCGGCATGATCGGCGAGGAACTGGCCGCCGAGGCGCCCGCCGCGGTCGACGAGCTGGTCCGGTTGTGCGCGCGGCTGCCGCTCGCGCTGCGCATCGCGGGGGCGAACCTCGTGGGCCGCTACGCGGACGACGTGGCGGACTACGCCGCCGAGCTGCGCGACACCGACCGGCTCGCGGCGCTGTCGGTCGACGGGGACGTCGCCGTGCGGCGCGCGTTCGACCTCTCCTACCGGGTGCTGCCGGTGGACGCCCAGCGGCTGTTCCGCAGGCTCGGCCACGTGCCCGGCCCGGACTTCGGCGTGGCGACCGCGTCCGCCGTGCTGGGCGCGGACGCGCGGGGCCTGCTCGACGTGCTGGTCGGCGCGAGCCTCGTGCGGCACTCGACGCCCGGCCGCTACCTCCTGCACGACCTGCTGCGCCTCTACGCCGCGGGCATGGCCGAACCCGACCCGCTGGGCGGGCTCCTCGACCACCTGCTCGGCGCGACCCTGGCCGCCGGGCGCGCGCTCAACCCGGAGTTCCACCGCGTCGCCCTCCCTGCGGGCGTCCCGGTCGTCGAGGAGCCGGAGGACGCGCTGGCCTGGTTCGACGCCGAACGCGCCACGCTGGTCGCCACGGCCGTCCGGGCGGCCGGGTTCGGCCGCCCGGAGGTCGCCTGGCTGCTCACCGACCTCGCCCGCGGCTACTTCTACTTCCACGGCCACCTCTCCGACTGGCTCACCGCGTCGGAGGCCGCGCTGGAGGCCGCCGCCTCGGACCGCTACGGCGAGTTCGTCGCCCGCCGCGGCCTCGCGCTGGCCCACTGGCGCGGCGGAGGGCTCGCACTGGCCGTCGACGAGTTCACCAAGGCCCTCCACCTGGCCCGCGAGGTCGGCACGCCCCTCGACGTGGGCGCCGTCCTGTCCAACTACGCGATCGTCAACTGGGACCTGGGCAGCCTCGACGCGGCCGCCGCCGCCCTCCGCGAGTCGCTGGAGTTGAAGCGCGCGGAGGACCCCGTCCAGCAGGCGCCCACCCTGTTCAACCTCGCGGGCGTCCACATCGACCTCGGTCCGCTCGACCGCAGCATGGAGCACGTCCTGGAGGTCCTGCGGATCTCCTCGGAGAACGACCTCGCGTACGGCGTGGCCTTCTCGACCGCCCACGTCGGCGACACCCACTACCTGGTGGGCAACCTCCCGCTGGCCGAGCAGCACCTGGCCGCGGCGCTGGCGTCGCACGAGACCGTCGACGTGGGCCTCGTCTTCCGCGCGGGCGGCGTCGACAGCATGGCCAACGTCGAACTGGACCTCGGTCGCCCCGCGGCGGCGCTGCGCCGAGCCCTGCACGGCCTCGACCTGGCGACCAGGGCGGCCGACAGCAAGGGCGAGGTCGACTCCCGCAACACCCTGGGCCGGGTGCACCGCGTCCTCGGCGACCTGCCTGCCGCGATCGGCCACCACCGCGCCGCGCTGGGGACCAGCGCCCGCACGGGCTACCGGCGCGGCCAGGTCGACGCCCACCTCGGCCTCGCCACCGGCCACCGGCTGCTCGGCGACCTGGACACCGCGCTGCGGCACGTGGAGGACTCCGACGAGGCCGCCAGGAGCGGCCAGTTGCACGTGCGCCGCACGCGGGTCCTGGTGGAGTTCGCCGCGATCCGCCTGGCCCGCGGCGAGGTCGCCGAAGCGCTGGAGCAGGGCGGGGCGGCGCTCGACCTCAGCCGCCGGACCGGCAGGCGGATCGGCGAAGCGCACGCGCTGACCTGGCTGGGACGGACGCGGCTGGCGATGGGCGAGGACCGCATGGCGGCCGGGTGCTGGCGCGCGGCGCTGGAGGTGTTAGAGGAACTCGGCGCGCCGGACGCCGCCGAGGTGCGCGCCCTGCTCGGGGCGGACGAACCTTCAGCGACCCCGTGACGGGGCGAACTCAGCCGCCGGCGAACGGGGGCAGCACGTCCAGCAGCGCTCCGGACCGGACCGGGATGGCGCGGTCGCGGACGGCCACGCCGTCGAGCAGGAAGCTGGCCGCGGCCAGCACCCGCGCGAGCGGCTCGCCGTGCCGGTCGCGCACGGCGGTGAGCACGTCGGCGACCGTGGGGGAGCCGTGCAGGTCGATGTTCTCGTCCGGCACGCCCGCGGCGGCCCGCGCTCCCGCGAAGTACCGCACCGTCAGTTCGGGCACGTCATCCTCCGATCGCGCTCATGGGACGGTCGGGCTGGCTGAACCCGACGTCGTTGATGCCGTGCCCGGCGGCCTTCGCCCACATCGTCGCGCGCCACAGGTCGGCGATCTCCTGGTCGGTCGCGCCCGCCCGCAGCGGGGCGCGCAGGTCGGTCTCGGACTGGCTGAACAGGCAGTTGCGCAGTTGCCCGTCGGCGGTCAGGCGGGTCCGGTCGCAGGCGGCGCAGAACGGCCTGGTGACGGAGGCGATGACGCCGACGACGGCGGGGCCGCCGTCGACGAGCCAGCGTTCGGCGGGGGCGCCACCGCGGGCGGCCGGTTCGGGGGTGAGCTCGAACTCGGTCTTCAGCGAGGCGAGGATCTCGGCGGCGGTGACCATGTTCGCGCGGTCCCAGCCGTGCTGCGGGTCGAGCGGCATCTGCTCGATGAACCGCAACTGGTAGCCGTGCTCGACGGCGTAGCGCAGGAGGGGGACGGCCTCGTCCTCGTTCACGCCGCGCAGCAGCACGGAGTTGATCTTGACCGGGTCGAGGCCAGCCGCGCGGGCGGCGGCCATGCCCTCGAACACGTCGTGCAGCCGGTCGCGCCGGGTCAGCTCGTGGAAGCGGGTCCGGTCGAGCGTGTCCAGCGAGACGTTCACCCGGTTCAGGCCCGCCTCGACCAGGGTCGTGGCGCGCTTGGCGAGCGACAGGCCGTTGGTGGTCATGGAGATCTTCGGCCGCGGGGAGAGCGCCGCCGTGGCCGAGATCACGTCCTCCAGCCCCCGGCGCAGCAGCGGCTCGCCGCCGGTGAAGCGGACGTCCGTCACCCCCAGCTCGGTCACGGCGACCCGGAGCAGCCGGACGAGCTCGTCGTCGCTGAGCACCTCGGACGTCGGCAACCAGTCCAGGCCCTCGGCGGGCATGCAGTAGGTGCACCGCAGGTTGCAGCGGTCGGTCAGCGAGACCCGGAGGTCCGTCGCCACCCGGCCGAAGCGGTCGATCAGTTCCGGCCTGTCCGGACGCGTGGAGGCGTCCGGCGTGCCGCGGAGGACTGGCAACCCGAGTTCGACTGCTGTCACCTCCGCCAGGGTAGTGCGGAAACACGAGTGGGCGGTGGAGCGGAGCGCGCTGTGACGGAAGCGACGGTCGTCGTCACCCACAAGGCCGACGTGGTTGCTCCTTTCTTAGTCGCTAAGATGTTGAACAAGCCAAGAGGAGTGTGGTCATGGCCGAGGTGCCGTCCGACGTGCTGGAGCGGTTCGCCTGGTACGCCCGCGAGATGAGCGCGCTGACGGTGATGTTCCACAGCCGCGTCGCCGAGCACATGGGGCTGTCGGCCACCGACGAGAAGTGCCTCGACCTCGCCATGCGCGCCGACGGGGCGCTGACGGCGGGCCGCATCGCGGAGCTGTCCGGGCTGTCCACGGGCGCCGTCACCGGCGTGATCGACCGGCTCGAGCGCGCCGGGTACGTCCGCCGCGTGCGCGACCCGCACGACCGCCGCAAGGTGCTGGTCGAGGTCACCCGGCAGAACGCCGAGAAGTTCGCGCACCTCTTCGAGGACGCGCTGGCGTCCGTCGAGGAGGTGCTCTCGGGCTTCACCCCGGCCGAGATCGAGGTGCTGGAGCGCTACAACAAGGCGTCCATCGACGTGTTCCGGGCTCGCGTCGTCAAGGGCTGAGTAGCCCGGTGCCACGCTCGGGTGAATCATGTGCCGCATGCCGGAGAGCTGGAACTACCTCATGGACATGGACGGCGTCTTGGTGCACGAGGAGCACCCGATCCCCGGCGCGAGCGAGTTCGTCGCCGAGCTGACCGGGAACGACATCAAGTTCCTGGTGCTGACCAACAACTCGATCTACACCCCCCGAGACCTGCGGGCGCGGTTGGCGCGCACCGGGCTGGACATGCCCGAGACCGCGATCTGGACCTCGGCGCTGGCCACCGCCAAGTTCCTCGACTCGCAGCGCCCGAACGGCTCGGCGTTCGTCATCGGCGAAGCGGGCCTGACCACCGCCCTGCACGAGATCGGCTACGTCCTCACCGACCGCGACCCCGACTACGTCGTGCTCGGCGAGACCCGCACCTACAGCTTCACCGCCATCACCAAGGCGATCCGCCTGGTCGAGGAGGGCGCGAAGTTCATCGCCACCAACCCGGACGCCACCGGCCCGAGCCGTGAGGGCTCGCTGCCGGCGACCGGCGCCGTGGCCGCCCTCATCGCGCGGGCCACCGGCCGCGAGCCTTACTTCGTCGGCAAGCCGAACCCGTTGATGATGCGGTCGGCGCTGCGGGCGCTGGGCACGCACTCCGCCAACACCCTGATGATCGGCGACCGCATGGACACCGACATCCGCGCGGGCCTGGAGGCCGGCCTGCAGACCATCCTCGTCCTCTCCGGCATCTCCGCCGACTCCACGGCCGAGATGTACCCCTTCCGCCCCACCAGGGTCATCAACTCCATCGCCGACCTGGTGGGCAACTCCGCGGCCCCCTTCTAGCCCCCGGAGCCCACCCGCGCGGGGCCGACTTCGGGCGGTCGGGCCGGAGTCCGCGAAACAGCGGTCCTCCAACGCAGTAACGTCGCGTTCGTGGACACCGACCAGCGCAAGCTCTTCGTGGTCGGCGACGTGCACGGGCACCTCGCGGAACTCGCTCGTTCCCTGCACCTCGCCGACCTCCTCGATTCCGACGGCGACTGGTGCGGTGGGGAGTCGGAACTCTGGTTCCTCGGCGACTTCGTCGACCGGGGGCCGGACGGGATCGGCGTGATCGAGCTGGTCATGCGGCTCTCTGCGGAGGCAGCCGAGGCGGGTGGCAGCGTGAACGCCCTGCTGGGCAACCACGAGGTGCTGCTGCTCGGCATGCACCGCTTCGGGAACACGAACGTGCCCGGCGCGCCCAGCGCCCGCAGCTTCGAGCGGAGCTGGTTGATGAACGGCGGCCTGCGCAGCGACCAGGACCGCCTCACCGACAAGCACATCGAGTGGCTGACCAGCAGGCCGGTCATGACGCTGGTCGACGACCACCTGCTGATGCACTCCGACACGATGGCGTACCTGGAGTACGGCGACACGATCGACGAGGTCAACGACGCCGTCCGCGAGGTGGTCGCCGACGACGACCTGTCCGAGTGGTGGGAGTGCTGGCGGCGGATGACGACGCGGTACGCGTTCCGCGGCACGCACGGCGTCGAGGTCGCCGACCAGATGCTGGACCAGCTCGGCGGCAAGGTCGTCGTGCACGGCCACAGCGTCATCGCCGACCAGTTGGGGGTGCCGCCGGAGCAGATCGACGGTCCCCTCCAGTACGCCGACGGCCGGGTGCTGGCGATCGACGCCGGGCTGTACAGCGGCGGCCCGTGCCTGGTGGTCGAGCTGCCCTACGGCTGAGCGTCCCGCCAGGACCCATGCTTTCACCGGGCGGCCGTGCGAAGGTTGGGGGAGCGCTCAACGTCGTCGCGGGAGGTCGTCGTGTCCACGGTCAGCTATTCCTCCGGTACCTCGACCGTCCCGCTGCTCGGGGACACCATCGGCGCGAACTTCGACCGCGCCGTCGAGCGCTTCGGCGACCGGGAGGCGCTGGTCGAGTGCGAGACCGGCCGCCGCTGGACCTACCGCGAACTCGCCGCCGAGGTCGACGCGCTCGCCGCCGGGCTGCTCGCGTCCGGCGTGCGCGTGGGCGACCGGGTCGGGATCTGGGCGCCGAACCGCGCCGAGTGGGTGTTCGTCCAGTACGCCACGGCCAAGATCGGCGCGATCATGGTCAACGTGAACCCGGCCTACCGGGTGCACGAACTGGAGTACGTGCTCAACCAGTCCGGGGTGCGCACGCTGGTCGCCGCGCGCGACTTCAAGACGTCCGACTACGCGGGGATGATCGAGCAGGTCCGGTCGAAGTGCGCCGGGCTCCGGCAGGTCGTGCTGCTCGGGAGTCCGGAGTGGACGGAGCTGCTGGCGGCGCGGGAGCGGCCGGAGTTCCCCGAGCTGTCGGCCGACGACCCGATCAACGTCCAGTACACGTCCGGCACCACGGGGTTCCCGAAGGGCGCGACCCTGTCGCACCACAACATCCTCAACAACGGGTACTTCGTCGGCGAGCTCGTCAACTACTCCGAGGCCGACCGGATCTGCGTCCCCGTGCCGTTCTACCACTGCTTCGGCATGGTCATGGGCAACCTCGCGGCCACCTCGCACGGCGCCTGCGTGGTCATCCCCGCGCAGGGCTTCTCGCCCGCCGCGACGCTGCGCGCGGTCGCCGAGGAGCGCTGCACGTCCCTGTACGGCGTGCCGACGATGTTCATCGCCGAGCTCGCCGAACCGGACTTCGACGGTTACGACCTGTCGTCGCTGCGCACCGGGATCATGGCGGGCTCGCCGTGCCCGGTGGAGGTGATGAAGCAGGTCATCGATCGGATGGGCATGCGCGAGGTGTCCATCTGCTACGGCATGACCGAGACGTCACCGGTGTCCACGCAGACCCGCGCGGACGATTCGCTGGACCGCCGCGTGTCCACCGTCGGCCGGGTCGGGCCGCACCTGGAGGTCAAGGTCGTCGACCCGGTCACCGGCGGGACCGTGCCGCGCGGCACGCCGGGTGAGCTGTGCACCCGCGGCTACTCGGTGATGCTCGGGTACTGGGAGCAGCCGGACAAGACGGCCGAGGCGATCGACTCGGCCCGCTGGATGCACACCGGCGACCTCGCCGTCATGGACGCCGACGACTACGTGAACATCACCGGCCGCATCAAGGACATGGTGATCCGCGGCGGCGAGAACGTGTACCCGCGCGAGATCGAGGAGTTCCTCTACACCCACCCGGACATCCTGGACGCGCAGGTCATCGGCGTGCCGGACGCCCGCTACGGCGAGGAGCTGATGGCGTGGGTCCGACTGCGGCCCGGCGCCGCGGCCATCACCGTCGAGGCGCTGCGGGAGTTCTGCGCCGGGAAGCTCGCGCACTACAAGGTCCCCCGCTACGTGCACGTCGTCGACGAGTTCCCGATGACCGTGACCGGCAAGGTCCGCAAGGTCCAGATGCGCCAGGAGGCCGTGGCGCTGCTCGGGTTGGAGTAGGGGCCTTCCGACCCGTGGACCAGCGTCGCGGCCGGGCGGACGATGGGGTGCCGAGGGGAGAGCGAAGGAGCCCGAGATGCTGACCGCCGCGAAGACCACCACCATGCTGCCCGTGACCGACCCGGAACGGGCGGGCCGGTTCTACGCCGACCAGCTCGGGCTCAAGGCCGTCGGCGTGCAGCCGGACGGCACCAGGGTGTTCGAGCTGGGCCGAGGTGACGGGCTGGGGCTGATGCCCGCCGAGGCGGGCGCGCAGACCGCGCACACCGTGCTGACCTTCGAGGTCGACGACCTGGAGTCCGAGGTCGCCGACCTGGAGCGGCGAGGGGTGCGGTTCGAGGACTACGACCTGCCCGACCTCAGGACGGTGAACCACATCGCGGCGATGGGCGACGAGCGCGCGGCGTGGTTCCACGACTCCGAGGGCAACGTCCTCTGCGTGCACGAGGTGGTCACGGCACGTCGACGATGACCTTGCCCAGCGGCATCAGGGACACGGGGATGAGCTTGAAGTTCGCGATTCCCAACGGGATGCCGATGATCGTGACGCACAGCAGGACGCCGGTGACGACGTGGCCGATGGCCAGCCAGATGCCCGCGACGACGATCCAGATGATGTTGCCGATCAGCGAGGCCGCTCCCGCGTCGTGGCGGTCGACGACCGTGCGCCCGAACGGCCACAGCGCGTAGTTCGCGATGCGGAACGACGCGATGCCCCAGGGGATGGTGATGATCAGGACGCAGCAGATGATCCCGGCTATCGCGTAGCCGACGGCCATCCAGAACCCGCACAGGATCAGCCAGATCAGATTGAGGATGAGGCGCATACCTCGATCTTGCCTGATTAGGCTGCGGTGCTGTGACCCAATCCGTGCGTTGGGGCGTAGTCGCCCCTGGTGGTATCGCTGACGTCGTCACCGCCGACCTGCTGCTGGTGCGTGGTGCCGAAGTGCTCGCCGTGTCGTCGCGCGCACTGCCGCGCGCGCAGGAGTTCGCCGAGAAGCACGGCATCCCGCGCGCCTACGGCAGCACCGCGGACCTGCTGGCCGACCCGGACGTGGACGTGGTCTACGTGGCCACACCGCACGCCCAGCACCACGAGGTGGCGCGGGCCGCGCTGCTCGCGGGCAAGCACGTGCTGTGCGAGAAGGCGTTCACGCTGACGCTGGCCGACGCCCAGGACCTCGTCGACCTGGCCCGCGAGCGGAACCTGTTCCTGATGGAGGCCATGTGGACGCGGTTCAACCCGCTGGTCCGCCGGATCAAGTCGCTGGTCGCCGAAGGGGCCATCGGTGAGGTCCGGGCGGTGCACGCGGACTTCGGGTTCACCGCCGCCTACGACCCGTCGCACCGGCTGTGGAACCCGGCGCTCGGCGGCGGCGCGCTGCTCGACCTCGGCGTCTACCCGGTGTCGTTCACGCACATGCTGCTCGGCGAACCCGAGTCGATCACCGTGCACGGTTCGCTCGCACCGTCCGGTGTGGACGCCGACGTGGCGCTGCTGCTCGCCTACGCCAACGGCGCCCACGGGCTGCTCACGTGCTCGTTGACCAGCACGCCGGAGGTGAGCGCGACCATCGTCGGCAGCGGTGGGCGCATCGACGTCCCCGAGCCGTTCTTCAACCCGTCGGCCATCGTCGTCAACGGCGTCGAGGAGCGGGTCGAGCTGGAGGGCACCGGCTACACCTACCAGCTCACCGAGGTCACCCAGCGGGTCGCCGCCGGCTACACGGAGAGCCCCGAGATGACCTTGGACGACACCCTGGCCGTGATGCGCACGCTCACCACGGCGCTCGACGCGCTGGGCGTGAGCTACGAGAACGTGAGGTAGACCAGCACGAGGTTGAGGGCGATCACGGCCACCGACACGGCACCGGCCGCGACGGTGGTGCCGACGCGGTTGGCGGCCGTGCCCATGACGGACCGCCGGGCGGTCAGCCACACCAGCGGCACCAGCGCGAACGGGATGCCGAACGACAGGACGACCTGCGACAGCACCAGGGCCTGGGTCGGGTCGACGCCGACGGCCAGCACGACGAGGGCGGGCACGAGCGTGATGAGCCGCCGGGTCAGCAGCGGGATCCGGAAGCGCAGCAGGCCGTCCATCACGACCGCGCCCGCGTAGCAGCCGACGGCCGTGGAGGCGAAGCCCGACGCGAGCAGGCCGATGGCGAACAGTAGCGCGATCCCGCCGCCGAGCTGCGTGCCGACGGCGGCGTGCACGCCCTCCAGGCCGTCGACGCCCGGCACGTCCCGCAGCGCGCCCGCGGCGAGCAGCAGCATGGCCGTGTTCACCGCGCCCGCGAACACCATCGCGATCACCACGTCGACCTTGGTGGCGGCCAGCAGCCGTCGGCGCGGTGCGCCTTCGGCGGGCTTGCCGTGCCGGTCGCGGGCCAGCGCCGAGTGCAGGTACACGGCGTGCGGCATCACGGTCGCGCCCAGCATCCCGGCCGCGAGCAGCACGCTGTCCGCGCCGTCGAACCGCGGCACCAGCCCGCCAAGGGTCCCCGAGACCGATGGCGGGTCGACGAACAGGCCCGCGGCGAACCCGACGGCGATCACCACCAGCAGCGTCGTGACGACCCGCTCGAACGGCCGCTGCCCGCGCCGGTCCTGCACGAGCAGCAGGGCGGTCGACACGACACCGGTGATCACCCCGCCGACCAGCAGCGGCAGGTCGAACAGCAGCCCCAGCGCGATGGCCCCGCCGAGCACCTCCGCGAGGTCGGTCGCCATCGCCACGACCTCCGCCTGCCCCCAGTAGGCGAGTCGCACCGGCCTCGGCATCCGGTCGCGCACGGCCTCCGGCAGCGACTGCCCCGTGACCAGCCCGAGCTTCGCCGACAGGTACTGCACCAGCCCGGCCATCACGTTCGCCACGACCAGCACCCAGACCAGCAGGTACCCGTACCGGGCGCCCGCGGCGGTGTTCGTGGCGACGTTGCCGGGGTCGACGTAGGCGATGGCCGCCACGAAGGCGGGACCGAGGAGCACGGCGCCCGCTCTGACACGGGCGACCTTCGGGCGAATCGCGACCACCGGGGGACCTCCTCGTAGCTTGTCGCCACATCATGGCAACAAGCCCCGGTCACTCCGGCAGCACGGCCCTCGCGACCGCGATCATGGCGTCCACGGCCCGCTCGGGCGGCCCGCTGGGCAGCAGCAGGTGGCTCAGCGCCAGCCGCACGATCGTCTCCGCCGCCTGCCCCGCCCGCTCGACCGGCAGGTCAGGCCACCGCAGCCGCAGGTGCTTGGCCACCACCTCGGTCGCGGGCACCAGCACCGGCAGCCCCTTGGTCGTCAGGAACGGCAGCAGGTCCTCGGCGTCCGCCCCCGTCACCACGGACGTGACGAGCCGGTCCCTCGCGGCCTGCTCCAGCATGAACATCAGCGCGTTCCGCATCCCCTCGAACGGGTCCGCGGCCTCGTTCAACCGCTGCTCGACCCCCGTCAGGTACTCGGCCGTCCGGTGCAGCGCCACGGCCTGCACGAGCCCCTCCTTGTTCCGGAACTCGTTGTAGACCGTCTGCCTGCTCACCCCCACCCGACTGGCCACGTCGGCCATCCGCAACCCCGCGAACCCGTTCGCCGCCAGGTCCTCGGCCGCGGCGGCGAGCAGGCTCTCGCGCAGCGCGCTCTCGGTGGTTCGAGTCACGTGGTGAGCCTTACATATTCGGCCGAAGTGCCCATCACCTGGACGGGGGACCGCTTTTCGTCAATCCACGTAGAGTGAGCCGGTGCCGTTGACCGTGGGATTCGACCTGGACATGACCCTCATCGACCCCCGACCGGGCATGGCGGCGGTGATGAACGCCGTGGCCAAGGAGACCGGCTACCCGCTCGACGGCGAGGCGTTCGCCGCCCACCTCGGCCCGCCGCTCGACATGGTCTACCGGGAGAGCGGCGTCCCGGAGGAGGAGATCCCCGACCTGGTCACCCGCTTCCGCGCCCTCTACCCCGACGTCGTCATCCCGTCCACGGTCGAGCTGCCAGGCGCGGCGCAATCGCTTGCGGCCGTACGCGAGCTGGGCGGCACCGTAGTCGTGGTCACCGGCAAGTACCGCCAGAACGCCAAACTGCACCTCGACGCCTTCGGCTGGGAGGTCGACCACCTCATCGGCGGCGTCTGGTCAACCGGCAAGGCCGAAGCCCTGCTCCTGCACGGCGCGGCCGTCTACGTGGGCGACCACCTGGGCGACGTGCGCGGCGCCAAGGCCGCGGGCGCGGTAGCCGTGGGCGTCACCACCGGCCCCTGCGACGAGGCGGAGTTGAAGGAAGAGGGTGCGGACGTGGTCTTCCCCGACCTCACCGAGTTCCCGACGTGGCTGCGCGAGAACGCAGACCGCCTCAGCGCCGCTTCGACCGAGAACTCCGCACCACGCTGACCACACCAACCGCCAACCCCACCGGCGTCAACAACCAGGCGGCCACGTTCAACCACACCGGCAGGTCGCTCCGCCCAGCCGCGAAGAGCACGAACACCACCACGATCGCCACCAGTCCGAGCGCGAACAAGCCCAGTGCCAGCGGCATCAGCTTCGAAGCGGTCATGCCCCGAGGGTAGTCGCGCAATCGGAGGTGCCCGCACGCCGGTCTTCTGGCTACTCTGGGGGAACGCGTCCTGGGCACGCCCTAGGGCGCTTCGTCATGTCAAAGCAAGGGAATGGTGAGGGCAGTGCCGACCGGCAAGGTCAAGTGGTACGACACCGAGAAGGGCTTCGGCTTCGTCACCCAGGACGGTGGCGAGGACGTCTACGTGCGGAAGTCCGCGCTCCCTCCGGGCGTCGAGGGCTTGAAAGCCGGACAACGCATCGAATTCGGCATGGCAGAAGGCCGCAGAGGCCCACAAGCCCTCTCGGTACGCCTGGTGGACCCCGCACCCTCAGTAGCCGAAGCCAGGCGCAGACCAGCGGAAGAACTGCACGGCCTGGTAGAAGACATGATCAAACTGCTGGAAACCAAGATCCAGCCAGACCTACGCCGAAACCGCTACCCAGACCGCAAGACGACAAAGCTGGTAGCAGAGGTAGTACGCGCAGTGGCACGGGAACTCGACCCGTAAAGGCCACAACGGCGACGACGGCGACGGCCGTGGTGGGGGTGACAGCGGTGGCGAGCGCCGTGACGGCGGCGAGCGCAGTGGCGAGGGCGGCGACGGTGGTGGCGGTGGCAACAAGCCGCCACCTTTCGCCCTGACGCACGCCACTACCAACAGCCCTGGCGACCCACCACAAACCGGTGCAACCCGAGTGACCCACCACAAAGCTGGCGCAACCTTGGTGACCCACCACAAACCGGCGCAACCCCAGTGACCCTCCACAAAGCCGACGCAACCCGAGTGACCCACCACCAACGCGACCCAGTGGCGACCCACCGCAAAGCCAGCGCAACCCTGGTGACCCACAAAGCCGACGCAAACCTGGCGACCCACCACCAACGCGACCCACGGGTGGCCCACTACGAAACCGGCACCCACCGCCCTAAAACCGTGGCCGATTTTACTTGGGGGATTCGACCCTTAAACTTGCGTCGGGCGGCAGCTTCACCTTCTGCCCTTTATTGCCCGACGAAGGGTCGAATCTAGGGGCCCCAAGTCAAATCGGCCACACCACGCTGGTACCAGCGCCGACCAGCAACCCCAACCCCACCCTCAACCCCGATCATCCACAGACAAAACCCAGGTCCCCCGAGCCACGAACTCAATCTGCCCAGTCTCATCAATCTGGACCCTCTTCCCGAACTGCTGAACCTCAACACTCTCCAATTGATCATCAGCAGCAGGCAATTCCAACGTATAAGCATACCGAGGCTCAGCAGAAGTAAAGACCTTGGACCGCAACGGCTCCTGCCCCACCCCATCCCCATCCCGGTACGTGAACTTCACCGACCAAGCAGAATCCGCCACCTCCCCAGGCACAGAAATCTGCACGGGCAACCCAGGCCGAACCCGCAAAACCCCCACAGCCCCAGCGTCAACCACGCAGTTCTCCGACTCCAGGTCGCAGTACTGCGTAGGACGAACGTTCACCGTCTTCCCGGACGAGTAGAACGTCACCTCAGGCAACGACGGCGCAGAACACCCCGCAACCACCACAACCGCACTGACCAGCACAGCAAGAACTCGGCGCACGCAACCAAACTCTACGCAGCCCGCCCCCGAGCACCCCCACCCGCACCAAGCCCCTCACCGAGCCCCCTCACCCGGTCCCCTCACCCGATGGGCTTCGTAGGATGCACCGCCCCAGGATGCTCAGGCCGATCCCCACCGATCCCGGGGATCAACGACCCCCCACGCTGACACATCACCGTCTGCGTCAACCCCACCGCCAACAACACCGACAACACCGTGAACCCGACCCAGTACGTAGCGGGCAACAACACCCCCAACGCCCCACCGAACACCCAGGTCAACTGAAGGATCGTCTCCGACCGCCCAAACGCCGACGCCCGAGACTCCTCCGGCAGATCATCCTGGATCACCGCGTCCAAACTGATCTTCGCCAACCCACTGGCCGTAGCCCCCACCAACCCCACAACAGCCGCCGTCGCCAACCCCGGCAGCACCGCCGCCAACACCGCCACGAACAACGAAGCCCCCAAACAGGCGATCACCACCTGATCAGGCTTCCCGAAGTGCAACCGTGCCCCCACGGCGTTCCCGAGGAAGCTGCCGATCCCGGCCGCCCCGGCGATCACGCCCAGCAGCAGCAACTGCTTCCCGGCGTCGCCCTCCGTCTGGGCCCGGACGACGAACGCCGCGAACAGCGTCAGGAACCCGGTCAGCATCCGGATGGTCCCGTTGCCCCACAACGACACCACCACGTGCCGCCCCAACGGCTGCCGCTTCGCCTTCCTCGGCTCGGTGCGCATCGACGTGGGCACCTCGCCCTCGGTGACCTCGACCCAGGCCGGGATCCGCAGGCACAGCCACCCGTTCGCCAGGCACAGGACGGCCGTGAACCACAGCGCCCCCGGCGAGTCGAAGAGCTGCGCGAACCCGGCGGCCACGGCCCCGAACACGCCGCCTGCCGCCAAGCCGAACACCGTCATCCGCGCGTTCGTCTTCGACAGCGTGATGTCCGGCGGCAGCACGCGCGGCGTGATCGCCGACTTCAGCACCGTGAACGACTTCGACAGCACCATGCTGCCCAGCGCCGCCGGGTACAGCCCCCAGTCGTCGAAGTGCAGCGCCATGATGATCGACAGGAACACCCGCAGCACGCAGGCGGCGGCCAGCGCGATCCGCCGACCCCGCTGGATCCGGTCCAGCGCGGGCCCAATCACCGGTGCGATCAGCGCGAACGGCGCCACGGTGATCAGCAGGTAGAGGGCGACCTTCCCCTGGCTCTCGCCGGTGGCCGCGGAGAAGAAGAGCGTGTTCGCCAGCGCCACGGCCATCGCGGCGTCGGCGGCGTAGTTCAGCATCACCGCGTACGTCAGGGCGGTGAGCCCGGACTTCTCCGCCCCGTCCGCGTGCGCGGCCTTCCGGAACGCGGTCACCGCCTGCTTGCTGAGCTGCTTGCCGCGGAACATCGCGACCCTGGTCACGGTCAGCTTCTTCGGCAGCGTCGGCTCGGTGGCCTGCTCGGACGGGGGCACCGGTTCCCGGCGCGGGCGCTGCTCGGGGTCCGGCGGCTCACCCGTCGGGTACGGCCTGGTCGGGCGCTGGCGGGAGGGCCGTTCGAAGTCGAAGCGCGCCTCGGTGTTCTGCCTCGGCTGGTAGTCCTCCTCGTCCCACGGGTACCGCGGCGGTTCCTGGCGGGGAGGCGGCTGCCTGCGCGGGGGCGCTTGCCGGGGCGGCGGGTTCGGCGGCCACTGGGAGACGCCCTGGGGCTGCTCCGGCCCGCGGCGGGACTTGCGGCCGCCGCTCCAGCCGCGCCGGGCACGAGGTGTGCCGTGCGGGTCGTCCGAACCGGAGCGCATCACGCCCCAATCCTGCCTCACGCGGACGCCTGGTGTGCGGGAACGGGCGCGAGGCGGACGTGAATCACCCGCTCCGGGGCACCCCCGGAAGGGTCACGCGACGAACCGGACGCGGAACGCGCTCGGCCAGTTCTTCCCCGTCACCAGGAACTCGTCGGTGCCCGGCACGGCCGCGATCCCGTTCAGCACGTTCGACTTCGGCACGTCGGCCGGGCGCAGGGAACTGGCGTCGACGGTCGCGGTCACCTTGCCGCTGGCGGGGTCGATGCGCACGATCTGGTCCGTCTGCCACACGTTCGCCCACACCGAGCCGTTCACGCACTCCAGCTCGTTGATGTACTGGAGCGGCTGCCCGTCCCTGGTCACGGCCACGGTGCCGGTCTCGGCGAACGTCGTCGGGTCGCGGAACGCCAGCTCGGCCGTGCCGTCGCTCATGACGAGCCGTTGACCGTCGAGGCAGAGGCCCCAGCCCTCGCCGTCGTAGGTGACCCGCTTCACCTCGGCGAGCGTCGTCCGGTCGCGCTGGATGGCGATTCCGTCCTGCCAGGTGATCTGCCAGACGCGGTCGCCGACGAGCGTGATGCCCTCGCCGAACAGCGGGCCGGGCAGGTCGACCTTCGCCTGGATGGCGCCGGTGGCCGGGTCGACGCGCCGCATCGTCGACTCGCCTTCGAAGCCCGTGCCCTCGTAGAGGACGCCGTCCCTCAGCTCAAGGCCCTGCGTGAACGCGGTCGGGTCGTGCGGGATCGTGGCCAGCACCTCGACCTTCGACGGCGCGTCCGACGAGCCTCCGGAAGGGGTCTGCGGGGTCGTGCACGCGCCGACGAGGACC
Organism: Umezawaea endophytica; assembly: GCF_025061645.1. Taxonomy (GTDB): domain Bacteria; phylum Actinomycetota; class Actinomycetes; order Mycobacteriales; family Pseudonocardiaceae; genus Umezawaea; species Umezawaea endophytica. The sequence goes on from NZ_JANYMP010000008.1 coordinate 184,627, forward strand.
AGTCCCACCAACGCCAGGAGCCACCGCACGTCCAGAAGGGTGACACGTGTGCACGGGACTGTGTAGTCGTGCGGCACAATTCACCTGTGACCCCCATGCCCACTCAGCACCCGCAGCCGGTGCTCGCCGATTCCGAAGCCGTCGATCTCGCCCGCGCCGCCGCGCAGGAGGAAGCAGGCCAGGAACGCATCGGCGCGCACGTGGGTGTGCTCGGTGAGGACGAGGTCTCGGTCACCCACCTCTTCGAGGCCAACCACGCCGGCTACCACGGCTGGAACTGGGCCGTGACGGTCGCGTTCGCCGGGGAGGGCACGCCGCTCTCGGTGAGCGAGGTCGTGCTGCTGCCCGGCAACGAGGCGCTGGTCGCGCCGGACTGGGTGCCGTGGGAGGACCGGGTCCGCGCCGGTGACCTCGGTGTGGGCGACCTCATGCCGACCAGGGCCGACGACCCGCGGCTCGTGCCCGGCTACCTGGAGTCCGAGGACCCGGCGATCGAGGAGGTCTCGCGCGAGATCGGCCTCGGCCGCGTGCGCGTGCTCGGTCGCAACGGCCGCCTCGACGCCGCCGAGCGCTGGCACGGCAGCGACTTCGGGCCGCTGAGCGACATGGCCCGCAGCGCGCCCGCGACGTGCGGGAGCTGCGGCTTCTACCAGCAGATCAAGGGCTCGCTCGGCGCCGCGTTCGGCGTGTGCGCGAACGAGCTGACGCCCGCGGACGGCCGCGTGGTGCACGTCGAGTACGGCTGCGGCGCGCACTCCGAGGTCGAGATCGACATGAGCGTCGGCATCCCCGTGTCGGACGTGGTCTACGACGACGCCCAGCTCGACGTGGAGCCGAACGAGGTCCGCCGGGAGGTCCCGGCCCAGGCCGATGCGCCCGTCGTGGCCGATGCGCCTGCCGTGGCCGATGCGCCTGCCGAGGTCGACGCCGAGACACCCGCCGACGCGCCTGCCGTGGCCGAAGTCGACATCGAGACGCCCGCGGTGGCCGAAGTCGAGACCGAGGTCCCCGCCCAGGCGGAGGGCGAGGCCCCGGCAGAGACGGCCGAGACCGGGAACGAGACCGCGACCCAGTGACCCAGGAGCCCCCCGTGCCTTCGGACCCCTTCGGCACGGAGGCGCTGCGCGACTCGGTGCTGGCCTCCTGGCGAGGTTCGCCCACCAGGTTCCGCGAGGACGCCAACGCCGAGGAGGACCTGAGGCTCGGCGGCTACCGCGACCGGCTGCTGGTCGAGCTGGCGCAGAACGCCTCCGACGCGGCGGGCGGTGAGCCGGGCACGCTGCGGTTGTCCGTTGTGGACGGTGAGCTGCGCGCGGCGAACACCGGTGTGCCGCTGGACGCCGCGGGCGTGACGGCGCTCGCGTCGCTGCGGGCGTCCACCAAGAACTCCGGCACCATCGGCCAGTTCGGCGTCGGTTTCGCCGCGGTGCTGGCCGTGACGGACGCCCCGAGGGTCGTGTCGACGTCCGGCGCGGTCGCCTTCTCCGCCGAGCGCACCCGTGCCGCCGTGCCCGAGTCCGCCGAGGCGCGTGGTGGCGACGTGCCCGTGCTGCGGCTGGTGTGGCCGAGTGACGAGACCGACGTGCCGGACGGGTTCGCCACCGAGGTCCGGCTGCCGCTGAAGGTGGACGGGGCCGCGCTGCTGGCCGAGTTCGCCGACCAGGCGGGTGACCTGCTGCTGGCGCTGCCCGGCCTGCGCCGCATCGAGATCGCCGACGCCGTGTGGACGCGCGAGGACGTTTCCGAAGCGGCGGGCGCGGACGTCGTCGTGCTGCACGGTCCGTCGAGTTCGACCCGCTGGATCCTGCACCGCGTGTCCGGCGAGCTGCCCGCGTCGCTCGTGGCTGGCGTCGAGACCCGGCCGCAGTGGTCGATCTGCTGGGCGTGGCCGTCCGACGGCGTGCTGACCGACGAGGTGCTGCACGCGCCGACCCCCACCGACGAGCGCCTGTCGCTGCCCGCGCGGTTGCTGGCGACGCTGCCGGTCGAGCCGTCGCGTCGCCGCGTGCAGCCCGGCCCGGCCGTGGACGCCGTGCTCGCCGAGGCCGCCGCGCACTACCCGGCGCTGGTGGCGAAGCTGCCCGCCGTGCAACGGACCGCGCTGGTGCCGCTGCCCGGCTTCCCGCTGTCCGAAGTGGACGGTGTGCTGCGCGACGGTGTGCTGAAGGCGTTGCGCACGGCCGAGTGGCTGCCGCTCGCCAGCGGCGAGTGGGCCTCACCCGCGAGGGCGAAGGTGCTCGACGCCGGGTCCGAGGAACTCGTCGAACTGCTGGAAGACGTGATCCCCGGCCTGCTCGACGCCGAACTCACCCTGCCGGAGCACGCGAAGGCGTTGGCGGCGCTGGAGGTCCGGCGGCTGACCATGCGCGACGTCGTGGACGCGCTGGCGGGCCTGAGCGGCGACCCGGACTGGTGGCGGCGGCTCTACGCCGAGCTGGACCCGATCGCCGAGGTCGACTCGAAGGTCCGCGAGGACCTGGGCGGTCTGCCGGTCCCGCTGGCGGACGGCCGGATCGTGACGAGCCCGCGCGGCGTGCTGCTGCTGGAGGCCGACCAGGAGACGCTGGACCTGCTGGCGGGCGTGGACGTGTCGGGGCTGCGGATCGCGCACCCCGATGCCGTGCACCGGCTGCTGACCCGCCTCGGCGCGGTCGAGGCCGGGCCGGTGGAACTGCTGGACTCCGAGGCCATCCGCGAGGCCGTGCACCGCAGCGCCGACGAGGTCGACGCGGGCATGGACGGGCACGACCTCGTGCGCGCCGTGCTGCGCCTGGTCGACCGCTCCGGCACGCGGTCCGGCGACCGGCCGTGGCTCGCGGAACTCGTGCTGCCGGACGGTTCCGGCGACTGGCGCCGCGCGGACGAGCTGGTGCTGCCGGACTCGGCGCTGCTGGACGTGCTGGAGCCCGACGCCCCGATCGGCGTGCTGGACGCGAAGGTCGCCGAGCAGTGGCCCCGCTCGGTGCTGACCGCGATCGGCGTGATCGACGGGTTCACCGTGGTCGTGGACGACGACCCGACCGAGCCCGACCACGACCTGGCCGACGAGGGCTACTGGTGGGCCGCGTCGCCGGAACCACCGACCCGCGTGGTCGGCATCCGCGACCTGGACCTGGTGGCCCGCGACGCGTGGCCCGCGGCGCTGAAGATGCTGGCCGCCGACCCGGTGGCGTGGCGTGCGGTGCAGGTCCCGGACGGCTACACCGGCTGGTGGCTCTCGCAGTACGCGACGCTGGATGGCGTGCCGCTGTGCGACTGGCGGCTGCCGTCCGCCGAGTCGCTGGCAGGCCTCTACGACGTGGTGCCGGACGTCGGGCTGCCCGAGCACGTGCTGGTCGCCGTCGGCGTGCGCACCGAGCTGGACGTGCGCGGCGACGACGACGTGAAGGACCTGCTGCGGCGCCTCGGCGACCCGGAGCGGACGCCCGCCGACGCGCTGGTGTTCCAGGCGCACGCGGCGCTGGCCGAGGTCGCGCACCTGCTCGACTCCGGCGGGTTCGCCCCGCCGGACCGGGTGCGCGTGCTGACCGGCGCGGCGGCGCCCGCCGACGACGTGGTCGTGCTCGACCTGCCGTGGCTGCTCGGCGTGCTGCCCCCGGAGACCGTGCTGGCCGCCGACGGCGGCGCCGACGCGCTGGCCGAGCTGCTCGCGCTGCCACTCGCGTCGGAGGAGGTCGACGGGACGCCGACCACCGAGGGCGACGCCGTGGCGTGGCACGAGCTGGGCGCTGTCCGGCTGGCCTGCGAACTGCTCGGGGTGGACCTGCCGGACGGCTCGGTGGTCGTGCACGACGAGCTGCGGGTGACGGTCGACGGGACCGAGCACGAGGTCGCCTGGTGGCTGGTCGACGACGTGGTGCACGCCGTCGACACGCCGGAGGGCCTCGCCCGCGCGCTGGCCTGGGTCAGCGACCGCTGGGCCGAGCGGCACGCGTTCGCCGCCCTCATCACCGACCCGACGCCGGTCACGCTGCTCGGCTAGAACCCGGTTTGCGCGCCCCTCGACCCGCGGCGCGACGCGCGGCGCTGCCAGGCGAACAGGCCGTACCCGATGATCCCGAGCATCATGCCCGCGAAGCAGGACCACAGCCACAGCGCGTTCGCGCTGTCGAAGACGAGGAAGTAGAGGAAGGCCAGCGCCCACACCGCCGTGCCGCCGAGGATGGCGGGCACGGGGTCGGCCAGCCGCGCGGGCAGCGGGGGAGGGCTCGGCAGCGAGTCGTGTTCGGACGGTTCGGCCACGTCAGGCAGGCTACCTCTCGGAAACACTGATCGGGCACGCTCATCGGGCACCGGTCCAGGTACCGATTGGGGTAGAGATGGCCATCCAGGATCCAGCTCCGCGCACGACACCGCCGTCGAAGCTCGACGGGTTCTTCAAGATCTCCGAACGGGGCTCGACCGTCGCGCGGGAGCTGCGCGGCGGACTGGTCACGTTCGTGACGATGGCGTACATCGTCGTGCTGAACCCGTTGATCCTGGGCAGCTTCGCCGCCGACGACGCCGGGGCCAAGAAGGACGTGCTCGGCGCGATCCTGCCGGTCACCCAGGTCGCGGCGGTGACGGCGCTGGTCGCGGGCGTGATGACCATCCTCTTCGGCCTGGTCGCGAACCTGCCGTTCGCGATGGCCACCGGGCTGGGCATCAACACGTTCGTGGCGGTCACGATCGTGCCGCAGATGACCTGGCCCGAGGCGATGGGCCTGGTCGTGCTGAACGGCCTCGTGGTGCTGCTGCTGGTCGTGACCGGTGTGCGGCAGGCGGTGTTCAACGCCGTGCCGAACGAGCTGAAGGCGGCCATCGCGGTCGGCATCGGCCTGTTCATCTGCTTTATCGGCCTGGTGGACGCGGGTTTCGTGCGCAGGCTGCCGGACGCCGCGGGCACGACCGTCCCGGTGGGGCTCGGCATCAACGGCTCGATCGCCTCGTGGCCGACGCTGGTGTTCGTGGTGGGCCTGCTCGTCACCGGGATCCTGTTCGCCCGCAGGGTGAAGGGCGCGATCCTGATCGGCGTGCTGGCCGCGACGGTGCTGTCCGTCGTGGTCGAGGCGATCTTCCACGCGGGTCCGTCGAAGGGCGTCAACCCGCTCGGCTGGAACCTCGGCTACCCGGCCCTGCCGACCGAGTTCTTCAGCCTGCCCGACCTGTCGCTCGTCGGGGACGTCTCGTTCGGCGCGTGGACGCGCGTCCCGGCGATCACCTGCGCGCTGCTGGTGTTCACCCTGGTGCTGACCGACTTCTTCGACACCGTCGGCACGATGACCGGTCTGGGCAAGGAAGCCGGTCTGATCGACAAGGAGGGCCAGTTGCCCAGCGTCAACAAGGCCCTGTTCGTCGACGGCGTCGGCGCGGTCGCGGGCGGTGCGGCGTCCTCGTCGTCCAACACCGTGTACATCGAGTCGGCGTCCGGCATCGCCGAGGGCGCGCGGACGGGTCTGGCGAACGTCGTGACCGGACTGCTGTTCCTCGCGGCGATGTTCCTCACGCCGCTGTACGCGGTGGTCCCGGTCGAGGCGGCGGCGCCCGCGCTGGTCATCGTCGGCGCGCTGATGATGATGCAGGTCAAGGAAATCGACTTCGGCGACTTCTCGGTCGCGCTGCCCGCGTTCCTCACCATCGTGGTGATGCCGTTCACCTACTCGATCGCGAACGGCATCGGCGCGGGCTTCGTCAGCTACGTGCTGCTGCGCGCGCTGACGGGTCGGGCGAAGAGCGTGCACCCGCTCATGTGGGTGGTCGCGGCGGCGTTCGTGGTGTACTTCGCCATCGGTCCGATCAGGGCCCTTTTCGGGGCGTAAGTCCGGTTCGGCCACTCGGACGGAACGGAGGAACAGATCGTGAGGTATGCTAACTACGTGACGGACACCGTGGATGAGCAGGGACTGGCGAGCAGGCTTCGGCTCGCCGTTGTTCGGCTCAACCGCAGGCTCCGCGCGCAGCGCACCAACTCGTCGATCACCCTCACCCAGGTCTCGGCGCTGTCCACACTGCACAAGTGCGGACCGCTGACCCCCGGCGAACTGGCCGCCAAGGAAGGCGTCCAGCCCCCGTCGATGACCAGGGTGATAGCGGCGCTCGAGGAGTTCGGGTTCGCGACCCGCAGACCTCACCCGACCGACGGCCGCCAGGCCATCGTCCAGTTGAGCGACTCCGGTCTCGCGTTCGTGAACGAAGAAGTCGGCGCCAGGGAAGCCTGGCTCGACAAGCGGTTGGCGGAACTGACGGCGGAGGAGAGGGAACTCCTCTCCCGAGCGGCGGAGATCATCGACAGGATGGCGGGGCAGTAACAAGGTGCCGGCTTACGCGGGTGGTAGCGAGACGGATCGGGTCGACCGGGACATCGCGCTACCACCTCCGCGGGAGAAGGCACCGAAGCGCTCCGGCATGTTCGACTCGCTCAAGGTCCGCAACTACCGGTTCTACGCGTCCGGCCAGGTCGTCTCGCTCATCGGCGTGTGGATGCAGCGCGTCGCGCAGGACTGGCTTGTGCTGGAGCTGTCCGGTGGCAGCCCGGTAGCGCTGGGCATCGCCGCCGCCCTCCAGTTCGCGCCCACCCTCGTGTTCTCGCTCTACGCGGGCGTCCTCGCGGATCGGATGGACAAGCGCAGGCTGCTGCTCGTCCTGGAGACCGGCCTCGCGCTGTGCGCGCTGACGCTGGGGCTGCTGGACGTCACCGGGCTCGCGGAGCTGTGGCACGTGTACCTGCTGTGCCTGCTGCTCGGCTGCGTGTCGGCGACGGAAACCCCGGTGCGGCAGTCGTTCGTGATCGAGATGGTCGGCAAGGCCCAGTTGCCGAACGCCGTGGCGCTGAACTCGATGACCTTCAACCTGGCCCGCATGGTGGGTCCGGCGGTCGCGGGCGTCGGCATCACGCTCATCGGCACCGGCTGGATGTTCCTGATCAACGCGGCGTCGTTCATCGGCGTCATCGGCGGGCTGCTGCTGATGGACGTCTCCCAGCTCCACCGCTCCGACCCGGTGCCCCGCGAGCGCGGCCAGCTCCGCGAGGGGCTGCGGTACGTGAAGGGGCGCCCGGACCTGGTGATCCTGCTGGTGCTGGTCTTCTTCATCTCCACGTTCGGCCTGAACTTCTTCCTCACCCTCGCGGTGATGGCGCGCAACGTGTTCGGCGGCAACGCGGACGCGTACGGGCTGCTGACGACGCTGCTCGCCGTCGGCACCCTCGCCGGGGCGACGCTGGCGGCCAAGCGCAGCACCCGCGGCAAGCCCCGGCTGGGGCTGCTGATCGGCGGCGCGCTGGCGTTCGGCTTCCTGGAGGTCGCGGCCGGTCTCATGCCGAACCTGCTGACCGTCGGCCTGATGCTGATCCCGGTAGGCATCGCGATGATGACCTTCACGACCACGGCGAACGCCACCGTGCAGATGTCCGTGGCCCCGGCCATGCGCGGCCGGGTGATGGGGCTCTACATGCTGGTGTTCCTGGGCGGCACGCCGCTGGGCGGCCCGGTGATGGGCTGGCTGGCCGAGCACTACACCGGCCGGGCCCCGCTGGTGGCGGGTGGTCTGATCTCCATCGTCACGGCGCTGATCGGCTACGCGGTCCTGGTCCGCCGCGGCGGTCTGGTGCTGCCGAAGTTCCCGGTCCGCACCCGCCGTACGTAACCCGCAAGGCCCTGACGTGCGGAGACGAACTTCTTCCGCACACTTTCGAGTTGCCTACTTCCCAACCAGGAGAGCTTAGGCTAACCTAAGTCTCGTCACTTCGTGGTGGGAGTGGCAGTCAGTTCGGGAACAGACGAGGCCCCGCCCCCGGTCGTACCACTGGGGGCGGGGCCTCGTCGTTCCCGCTGCGCGGAGGGTGAAAAACGCCGAGGCACCGCACTTGGGCGGCACCTCGGCGCTCTGTCGGCAGCGTCAACCTGTCGGAGCATCCACTGCCGAGTCCTTGTTTCAGGCGGTGGGCAGCAGCAGACCGTTCTGCCCGGCCCGCGCCGCCTCGAACCGCGCGTTCACGTCGTCCCAGTTGACGATGTTCCACAGCGCGTTGATGTAGTCCACCTTCAGGTTGCGGTACTGGAGGTAGTACGCGTGCTCCCAGATGTCGAACGCCAGCAGCGGCGTGGTCGCGATCGACAGGTTGGAGTGGTGGTCCTTCAACTGCTGCGTGATCAACCGCTGCCCGACCGGCTCCCAGGCGAGGATGCCCCAGCCGGAACCCTGGATCGAGCCCGCCGCCGCGTTGAGCTGCGCGCGCAGCTTGTCGAACGAGCCGAAGAACTCGTCCACCGCCGCCGCCAGTTCACCGATCGGCTTGTCGCCGCCGTTCGGGCTGAGGTTCTTCCACCACACCTGGTGCAGCGCGTGGCCCGCGAGGTGGAACGCGAGCGTGGTCTCCAGGCCGACGATCGACGACAGGTTCTCCTTGTCGCGGGCCTCGTCGATCTGCTCGATCGTGTCGTTCGCGCCCTTCACGTACGCGGCGTGGTGCTTGCCGTGGTGCAGCTCGTTGATCTCGCCGATGATCGCAGGCTCCAGATCGGCGTAGTCGTAATCCAGATCCGGCAGCACGTACGGGGCCATCGCGCTCTCCCATCCAGCTCATTGCAACTGCTTCTTAGTTGCAACCTACTTGCACTAAGACCGCTGTGCGAGGGCGGGCCGGATCTTGGGACGACCGAAACCCGGTTGCCCGCGGTCCTCGTTGCCGGCACGGTCGGCCCGTGTCCGTCTTGACAGCTCGCAAGGTCACGCTGTCGTTCGGTCCGAGGACCGTGCTCCAGGAGGTTGATCTCGATGTTCCCGCAGGCGAACGCGTAGGCCTGGTCGCGCCGAACGGCGTCGGCAAGTCGACGCTGCTGAGGGTCCTGGCGGGCGAGCTGGTGCCGGACGGGGGAGCCGTCGTCCGGCACCCGGCGTCGGCCGTCGTGGCGCACCTCACCCAGGAGACCCGGCCACTGGCCGGTGAATCCCTCCGCGCGCTCCTGGCCCGCCGCACCGGCGTGGCCGAGGCGTCGGCGCGGTTCGAGCGGGCCGCGCTCGCGCTGTCCGAAGGCGCTCCCGGAGCCGCCGACGAGTACCAGGCCGCCTTCGACCACTGGACCGCCATCGGCGCCGCCGACTTCGACGAGCGCGCGGACGCCGTGTGCGACCGGCTCGGCCTCGCCGCCGACCTGCTCGACCGCCGGGACGCCCACGAGCTGTCCGGCGGCCAGTCCGCGCGGCTGCGGCTCGCGTCCGTCCTGCTCACCAGGGCCGACGCGCTGCTGCTCGACGAGCCGACCAACGACCTGGACGCGGACGGGCTCGACCTGCTGGAGACCCACGTCGCGGCCAGCCCGGCGGCGGTCGTCCTGGTCAGCCACGACCGGGAGTTCCTGGCCCGCACCACCACGGCCATCGTCGAACTGGACGAGTTCACCCACGCCGCCACCCTGTTCCGCGGCGGCTGGGACGCCTACCTGGAGGAGAAGGCGGCGGCCGAACGGCGGGCGCGCGAGGAGTTCGAGGCGTACGCGGCCAAGCGGGACTCGTTGACCGAACGGTCGCGGACGCTGCGCGAGTGGTCCCGCCAGGGCGTCCGCGCCGTGGCGAAGTCGGGCGAGACCGACAAGAACATCAAGCACGCCAAGAGGCAGCGGGCGCAGGCGACCGGCGCCAAGGGGACGATCGTGGACCGCGCGCTGGACCGCCTGGAGGAGGTGGAGGAGCCGCGCGAAGCCTGGGAACTCCGCCTCACCCTGCCCAGCGCGGGCCGGGGCAGCCAGATCGCGTTCACCCTGCGCCAAGCCGTCGTCGGGCGCGGCGACGTGGTGCTGGGACCGGTCGACCTCACGATCGGCGCGGGTGAGCGCTGGCGGCTGACCGGCCCGAACGGGTCCGGCAAGTCCACGCTCCTCGGCGCGCTGCTCGGCCGGATCCCGCTGCTGTCCGGCGAGCGGAGCCAGGGCGCGTCGGTCGTCGTGGGGGAGGTCGACCAGCTCCGCGAGGAGTTCACCACCGACGACTCCGTGCTCGACGTGGTCGTGGCGGCGACCGCGCTGGAACCGGTCGACGCGCGGACGCTGCTGGCGAAGTTCCGGGTCGGCGCGGACGCCGTGCTGCGACCCGCCCGGACGTTGTCACCCGGCGAGCGCACCCGCGCCGGACTGGCGTTGTTGCAGGCCCGCGGCACCACGTGCCTGGTGCTGGACGAGCCGACCAACCACCTCGACCTCGCGGCCATCCACCAGCTCGAACAGGCGCTCGACACGTACGAGGGCACGCTGCTGCTGGTCACGCACGACCGGAGGCTCGCGGAAGCGATCTCCGTCGACCGCGAGCTCGACGTCCGCGGGCTGGTCGCCGCCGGACCCGCGAAGGGTGCAAGATAAGAGGATGAGCACCGAGGAGGACTGGCCTGTCGAACAGACCTGGTCCATGCGGAACACGCACTGGCACGCCTACGTCGAGCACACCTCGCTGGATCACGCCTCCCCTCGGGCGGAACGGCTGGAGCGCACCCCGGAAGAGGTGCTGAGCACCCCCGCCGAGGTCGCCGCCTGGCTGGAGGTGAACCTCCGCAGCGCCACCAAGCCGGAGGAGGCGGGCAAGAAGCGCGTGAAAGACGAGCGCGACTTCTCCGACTCCAACCGGGTGCACACCTCGCTGGCGTCCTGCGGCGAGTCCATCTACACCGGCGTCAAGGGGATGCTGACCCTCGCGGTCGAGGCCGTGACCCCGGACGACTGCCGCAGCTCCCACGACGGCGCGGACGTCGCGCCGCTGAAGTCGGGCCGCCGCCGCTAGCGGGTGGTGGCTCCGGGCCGCCGTCGAACCGCGGCCCGGTGTCCGGCACGCGTGGTCAGACCGGCCACGTGTGCACGGGGTCGCCCCCGTGCATGAGTTCCACGTAGCGCTCGAGCATCCCGGCGAGCGCGGTTCCGCGATCGGCGCCGCGCTCCTCCAAGCGCACCACGGTGTCGCGCTGCCAGGACGAGCCCGTGCGCCGGGCCAGGCAGCGCTGTTCGATGACCCCGAGGTACCGCCTGCGGGCCTCGTCGGAGACGCCGCACGCGCGCAGCCCGTCGTGCGCCATCGGCAGGAGCCTGCGCAGCACCAGCTCGTCCGGCGGCACCCAGCCGATGCCCGGCCAGTAGAGCTGCGCGCCCATGCCGTGCCGTGAACCGGTGTAGAGGTTCTCCTCGGCGGCGTGGAACGACATCTGCGTCCACAGAGGACGCTCCTGGTCGACCAGCGCCCGCTGGGCGCCGTAGAAGAACGCCGCGTTCGCCACCGTGTCCAGCACGGTCGGGCCCGCGGGCAGCACGCGGTTCTCGATGCGCAGGTGCGGGACGCCGTCGACCACGTCGTACACCGGCCGGTTCCAGCGCCAGACCGTGCCGTTGTGCAGCCGCAGCTCCGCCAGTTCCGGCGTTCCGCCCGCCGCCAGCAGCTCGACGGGGTTCTCCTCGTCGGTTTCCGGCAGCAGCGCGGGGAAGTAGCGGGCGTTCTCCTCGAACAGGTCGAAGATCGAGGTGATCCAGCGCTCGCCGAACCACACCCTGGGCCGCACGCCCTGGTTCTTCAGCTCCTGCGACCTGGTGTCGGTCGACTGGAGGAACAGCGGGATGCGGGTCTCGTGCCACAGCGCCCTGCCCAGCAGGAACGGGGAGTTCGCGGCGATGGCGACCTGCACGCCCGCCAGGCACTGCGCCGCGTTCCAGTGCGCGGCGAAGTCCTCGGGCGCCACCTGGAGGTGGAGCTGCACGGACGTGCAGGCCGCCTCCGGCAGGATCGACTCCTGGTAGCTCAGCAGCCGCTCCGGGACGCGGCCCGCGATCGGTGAACCCTCCATGTGCAGCACGGTTTCCTCGCCGCGCGCCGCGAAGATGCTGTCGTTGAGCACCTTGTACCGCGAGCTGTTCGACAGCCACCGCTGGTCGAAGTGCTCGTGCCGCAACGTCGGCAGCACCCCGATCATCACCAGGTTCGCGCCCGCGTCCTTCGCCTTGTCGTCGGCCGCGCCGAGCGACGCGCGCAGATCCTCTTCCAGGCCAAGGGTCTCGTCACCCGCCAGCGCGCGCGGCGGGACGTTGATCTCCAGGTTCTGCTGGCCGAGCTCCAGGGTGAACGACGGGTCGTCGATCTTCTCCAGCACTTCCGCGTTCGCCATCGCCGGTCTCATGGCGTCGTCGACGAGGGCCAGTTCGATCTCCAGCCCCATCTGGCGCCGCGGGAAGGAGAAGCTGTCCTCCGCCAGCATGGTCGCCAGTGCTTCCAGGCACCTCTGGATCTTCTCCCGGTACCTCTGGCGATCGTCACGGGTGTACGTGCGGCTGGAGACATCCCTACCCATGCCGCCTCCCCTTCGGTCGTGCGACTCCGGCGGCGGAGCGGAGCGCCAACCGTGACACAGCCCGCAGGGGGCCGCCAGAGTCCAAATCGGTGCTCTCTGTCACTTCGCCGTAACAGTGGGCGAGGATGTGCTGGTTGGCGGCGCGGGTGTTGGCCCCTCTGGACTACGAGCCCGGCTCACATGGCGGGAGGTGCGAGAATTCCACCCGTGGTGATCGAGATCGACGACCCGGCGGACCCGCGGCTGGACGACTTCCGCGACCTGTCCACCGCCGACCGCAGGCCGGATCGACCGGGAGGCCGTGGCCTGGTCATCGCGGAGGGCGTGGTCGTGGTCGAACGGCTGCTCGCGTCGCCGTTCCCGGTGCGGGGCTTCCTCGGCGTGCGCAGGCGGATCGAGGCGCTGGGCGACCTCCCGGCGCCCGCGTACGTCGCGTCGGCCGACGTGATGGCCGAGGTCGTCGGGTTCCACCTCAACCGCGGCGTGCTCGCCGCCGCCGACCGGGCCGTGCAGCCGTCGGCGTTCGACATCGCCTCCACGGCCCGCACGCTGGCCGTGCTGGAAGGCGTGGGGGACCACGAGAACCTCGGGTCGATCTTCCGCAACGCCGCCGCGCTGGGCGTCGACGGCGTCCTGCTCGGGCCGGGGTGCAGCGACCCGCTCTACCGGCGCAGCGTCCGGGTGTCGATGGGCCACGTGCTGCGGGTGCCGTTCGCGCCGCTCGACCCGTGGCCCGGCGGCCTGGACGTGTTGCGCTCCAGGGGTTTCCGGGTCGTCGCCCTCACCCCGCGGGAAGGGTCCGTCGGCTTGGCGGACGCCGGGCTGCGCGGGTCCCGCGTGGCCGTGCTGCTCGGCTCCGAGGGGCCGGGGCTGACCGAGGAGGCCATCACCTCCGCCGACGTGGCCGTGCGCATCCCGATGGCGCCGGGCGTGGACTCCCTCAACGTCGCCACCGCCGCGGCCGTCGTGTTCTACGCGATCACCTGAAACACCGGCCGACACGATACGTTCTCCACGGAAGCCGTGACCGTGGGAGGGACCGCTCGTGGAGTTGCGTGTGCAGGCGGGCCGCGCGGTGCTCGCGGGCGAGAGCGAGTCCGGGGAACTCGAGGTGGACCCGCACACCCTCCCCCTCGGCGCGGGCCTGGCCGAAGCCCTGCACGAGTGGGCCAAGGTCGCCGAAGCCGTGCAGCGCACCAACGCCCCCGCCGACGGCGCCGCGGGAGCGCTGGTCACCAGGCGCGGCCGTCAACTCGCGGGTCGCCTGGCCGCGGACATGGGCACCCCCGTCGCCTTCGCCGACCCCGTCACCGGCGAACGCCACCTGGTCGACGCCTCGCAGTCCGGCGTCCGCCCCGCCCCCCGCCGCCCCGAGGTAGTCGTGGACGTCGAACAGGAACCCGAAGAACCCGCCGAACCCACCCCGTGGGGCACCGGCCTGACGGTCAGCGTGTTCAGCGGCGCGGTGGTGGCCTTCCTGGTCATCACCCTCTCCCTTGGCCTGGGCGAGACCAACCGCTGGCTGGCGCTCGTCGCCAACGTGCTGGTCGTCGGCGGCATCGCCCCGTCCGTCTGGCTGGCCCGCAAGGTGATCATCTGGCGCTGGGTCGCCTACGGCGTCACGACCGGCGTCGTCCTGGCCTGGATAGCCCTCATCCTGACCCTCCTCGAACCCTGACACCTGATCTCGACCGCCCGCCCGGCGCCCCACCCACCCCACTCGGCCAGGTGGACGCGCCACCTCGGCCCGACCGCTCACGCCGAGACGGCAGGCCGGACGGCGGCGCACCAGGATGCCAAGCCCGCCGCGGCACGGCCCAAAGCGCGAGCCCGGCCGCGGCACGGCCCAAAAGCGGCAGGGTCGCGTCTCGCGGCCCGGCCACCTTCCTCCGTGGGGGTCCTGCCTGCTCGAAATCGTGGGCCTCTACCCCGGCAAGGTCATGGTGAATTTCCCGGTCAGCACCCCCTCGACGGTCAGCAAGCCGGTGCGGTGCGCCCAGTCCAGCGTGGTGCGGACGTCCGCCTCCGGCGCCAGCGTGCGGTGTGCCAAGGCTGTCGCGGTCTGCTCCGTCCCGCCCCACAGCGCGACCGCGAGCAGGTCGGAGGCGAAGGAGGTGTAGCGGTTGTGCTCGGCGGCAGGGGAGTCGGCCAGCACCTCCCGCCCGGTACTGCCGGGACCGACCGCGGCGCGCCCGCGACGCAGCCACCGGGGTGGACCGGGAGCGGCGACCGGCCAGAACCGCAGCGCCCACAGGGTTTCCGGGCCGTCGGAGGAGGCGGGGAGCGGTTTGACGGCGACCCGGACCCGGTAGTCGCCGACGGCACCCAGGCGCAGGTCCTCGCCGCCCGGCCCGCACGTCACGGTCGTCAGCCCCACCACACCGGTCCGGCTGCGGTACGGCGTCTCCAGGACGTCGAGCCAGTCGGCGGACTCGGCGGGCGGCTCGACGTCGTGCGACTCCAGCCGCACCACGAGCGGCCCGTCACCCGCTGACCCCTCCAGCCAGCCGTAGCCCGCGCGGGCGACCGTGCCGCACGGCTGGCCGCCCAGCCCCCACTGCTCGAACGGCCCCTCGTCCTCCTCGCCGGTGTTCGTGTCGCGGATCGTCAACGTCCCGAACTCCGGGTAGTGGCAGGCCTCCTCGAACACCCTCACCCCCACTCACCCCGCACGTACCGCGCCACGAGCGCGGCGTGGGACAGCGGTGTGGACAGGTCGGTGACGTCGCCGTTGGTGGTGTAGTCGAGCAGCACCACCTCCTGCCCGGCGGCGAGCGCGCGCAGGGCCTCGACCTCCGCGTCCAGCCGGTTCTCCAGCACCCACCGGTATGTCGGCAGGTAGACGCGCCGCCGAGCCTCCTCGTACGCCAGGAGGTCGGCGCCCTCCAGACCCGCGCGGTGGCCGCGGACCGCGCCGAACCGCCGCACCGTCCGCTTGAGCCCCTTCATGGTGGTCACCCGCAGCCTGCTCGCGTCGACGTCCGCGCCGTCGAAGACCTTCAACGCCTGCCAGATCCCCTCCACCGACTCGCCGGTCACCCCCGGTGTGAACGGCACCGGGATGCCGCCGTGCGGGTAGAACGGGCTCAGGCGCACCCACGGCTCCGGGCCCTTCGAGGTCACGTCGACCACCGCGGCGCCCGGATGGTTCTTCGCCATCCAGGCCGCCCCGCGCCTCCTGCTCACCACGTGCACCACCATGCTCCGCAGGGTGCCGGCCGGGTCCGACAATTCCCGGTGGCGGAACCGAAACCCCAGGTGGGGCGTCTGATCGGCATGGGTGACGCGCGCTGGTGGGTGCTGGTCGAAGAGGTCCGCGGCATGGGGGACGGGCGCGAGTGGAAGGTCTCGCACGTCGCTCCGGTCGGGGACGAGGAGGAGGCGCGGGCGGAGGCGCTGCGGCTGGCGCGCGAGTTCACCCCCGCCTACCCGTGGTCCCCGAAGTCGCGGAAGGTGCTGCGGCTCGGCGACGGCTCGTACCTGGTGATCGTGGAGGGCCGCACGTCGTCGTTCCACTTCCGGACCCGCGTCGGCGAGCTGGTCGACTGACCGCACGACCCGGCAGGAACCTGCCACCACCGCTCCGCTCCTTGGCTGGTCACACCCCGAACCGGCCCGCCTGCCCCGCGAAGGGCGTCGCGGGGCGTCGCCGAAAGAGCGATAATTGTCGGCTCAACTTGCGATAGTGGAGCTCAGCGACGAGCGGAGAGGGGTGGCGAGCGATGAGCTGGGACGTGCTGCTCAGCGTGGTGCCCGAAGGCTTCGGGTCGATCGAGGAACTGCCGCGGGACTTCCGGGCCCCACCGATCGGTCCGCACGGCGCGGTGGAGGACGCCCTCCGCCGGGCCGTGCCCGCGATCGACCTGGCCGACGTGAACTGGGGTGTCATCGACGGCCCCGGCTGGTCGGTGGAGGTCAACATCGGCAGGGCCGACCCGGTCGACTCGATCATGCTGCACATCAGGGGCGGTGGTGACGCCGCGCTGCCGATCGTGTTCCAGGTCGCGGGCGAGCTGGGATGCCGCCCGCTGGACATGACGACGGGCGAGCTGCTCGCGTCGGCGGACTCCGCCGAAGGCTGGTGGGGGTTCCAGGAGTACCGCGACGGCACCGTCCGGGAAGACGACAGGTGACCGGCCCCGTGGCGCGCCGGTAGGAGGTCCGCGCGACAGGCTCGTCCCGGCGGTCGCCGGGGCTGGAAGCCGTCGTGCCCGACCCGGCGGTGGAAGCCCCGGAGGTTCCGGGACTCCCACCGGGGGACTCACGCCAGCGAGTCGGTCCAGGCGTTGTGCAGCGCGGCGAAGCGGCCGTCCTCGCCGATCAGGTCGGCCGGTGTCCCGTCCTCGACGATCCGGCCCGCGTCGACGACCAGCACCCGGTCCGCGATCATCACGGTGGACAGGCGGTGGGCGATGATGAACGCCGTCCGGTCCGCCAGCACCGTTTCCAGCGCCGCCTGCACGGCCCGTTCGGTCGGCACGTCCAGGCTCGACGTCGCCTCGTCCAGCACCAGCACCGCCGGGTCGGCGAGGAACGCCCTGGCGAAGGCGATCATCTGGCGCTGGCCCGCGGACAGCCTGCCACCGCGCTTGCGGACGTCCGTGTCGTAGCCGCCGGGGAGGGCGGCGATGAACTCGTGGGCGCCCACCCCGGCCGCAGCCGCCTCCACCTCGGCGCGGGTGGCGTCGGGCTTGGCCAGCGCGATGTTGTCCGCCACCGAGCCCGCGAACAGGAAGTTCTCCTGCGTCACCATGACCACGGCACGGCGGAGGTCGGCGTCCGCCAGGTCTCGCAGGTCCGTGTCGTCCAGCCTGACCGCGCCGCCGGTCGGGTCGTAGAAGCGCGCGACGAGCTTCGCCAGCGTGGTCTTGCCCGCCCCGGTCGCGCCGACCAGCGCCACCGTCTGCCCCGCGGGCACGTGCAGGTCGAACGTCGGCAGCACGAGCGCGGTGTTGGCGGAGTAGCGGAACTCCACGTCGGAGAACCGGACGTCGCCGGTCGCGTGCGCCAGCGGCTTCGGGTGCTCCGGCTCGGGCACCGACGGCACCTCCTCCAGGACGCCGGAGATCTTCTCCAGCGCGGCCTGCGCCGCCGAGTACGCGTTGGTGAACATCGCGATGTCGTCGAATGGGTCGTAGAACCGGCGCAGGTACAGCGTGAACGCCGCCAGCGCGCCGATCTCCAGGTGACCGCCCGCGACCCGCCACGCGCCGAACGCCAGGATGACCGCCAGCGACGCGTTGCCGATCAGCCTCACCAGCGCGGTGAACGTCGCCATGACGCGGAACGCGTCGGCGTTCGCGTCGCGGAACGTGCCGTTCAGCTCACCGATGATCTTCTCGTTGCGGTCCTCGCGGCGGAACGCCTGTACCGCGCGGATGCCGTTCATCGTCTCGACGAACTGCACGATGATCTTCGCGATGGCGCCGCGGGTGCCCCGGTACGCGACCGTCGAGCGGGCCCGGAACCACCGCACGAGCAGCAGCAGCGGCACGAACCCGAACAGCACGACCAGCGCCAGCGGCACGTCGAGGTACAGCAGCACGACGGAGATGCCGACCACCGACAACAGCGAGGTCAGCAGCCCGTCCAGGCCTTCTTCGAGCAGGTCCTGCAACGTGTCCACGTCGCTGGTCATCCGCGCGATGACCTTGCCGGACGTGTACTTCTCGTGGAAGCCGATCGACAGGGTCTGCACGTGCCGGAACACCCGGCCGCGCAGGTCCAGCAGCAGGTCTTGGCCGACCCGGCCGGTCAGCCGGACGAACGAGTACCGCAGCACGGTCGCCAGCAGCCCCGTCGCCGCGTACCCGCCGACGCACCAGGCCAGCACCGCCGGGTCGCCGTCGACGGCCGCGGGCACGCCGCGGTCGATGGCGGCCGCGATGATCAGCGGCCCGGCCAGGTTCGCCAGGTTCTCCAGCACCACGATCAGCAGCGCCAGCGCCGCGGGCACGGCGCGTGGGCGCAGCAGCGACCCGAGCAGCCTGCGCGACCGCGCCTGGAGCTTCAGGCCCGTGCGGTAGTCCAGCTCGTCGATCTCCTCGGCCGCGACGCCGCGCCACGACTCCTCGTCGACCGGAACGGTCGTCGTCTCCGCGCTCACAGCGCCGCCACCTCCTCCTCTTCGTCCATCGTGGACAGCAGCCTGCGGTACTCGGCGTTGTCCGCCAGCAGGTCGTGGTGCCTGCCGACCGCCGCGATCCGGCCGTCGACCAGCATCGCCACCCGGTCCGCGAGCTGCACCGTGCTCGGCCGGTGCGCCACGACCAGCGCCGTCACGCCGTGCAGCACGCGCCGCAGCGCGCCCTCCACCTCGGCCTCGGTGTGCACGTCGAGCGCGGACAGCGGGTCGTCCAGCACCAGCACCGCCGGGTGCGCGACGACCGCGCGGGCCAGCGCCAGCCGCTGCCGCTGGCCACCGGACAGCGACATGCCCTGCTCGCCGATCCGCGTCTCCAGGCCCCACGGCAGGGCTTCGACGAACTCCTCCGCCTTCGCCACGCGCAGCGCTTCGCGCACCTTCGCGTCGTCCAGCTCGTCGCTGCCCAGCGCCACGTTCTCCCGCACGCTCGCGGAGAACAGCACCGGTTCCTCGAACGCCGCGCCGATCGTGCCGCGCAGGTCCTCCAGGCTCAGGTCGCGCACGTCGACGCCGTCGATCGTCACGCGCCCCGACGTCACGTCGTACAGCCGCGGTACGAGTGCAGTCAGCGTCGTCTTGCCCGAGCCCGTCGCCCCGACCAGCGCCACGGTCTCACCCGGCACCAGGTCGAGGTCGATGCCGCGCAGCACCTCCCGGTCGGCGCCCGGATAGGCGAAGCGCACGTCCTCGAACCGCACGTGCCCGCGCACCGGCGCGGGCAGCGCCCTCGGCTCCTCGGGGCTGGTGATGGTGATCGGCGAGTCCAGCACCTCGTAGATCCGCTCGGTCGCCGACGACGTCTGGTTCGTCTCCGCCAGCAGCCAGCCGATCGAGTCGACCGGCCACCGCAGGTACGCGCTCACCGCGACCGCCGCGACCAGCGTGCCGATCGTCGTCGTGCCGTTGGTGATGCCGAACGTCCCCACCGCGAGCTGCGCCGCGATGCCCAGCTCGGGCAGCACGATCAGCACGGCCCACAGCAGCGCGAAGACCTTCACCTTCGCCAGCTCGGTGTCCCGCAGCTCCCGCGCCCGCGCGGAGAACCGGTCGCTCAGACCGGGCCCGCGCCCGAACGCCTTGAGCACCCGGATGCCGAGCACCGACTCCTCGACGTTCGTCGTCAGGTCGCCCGCCTGGTCCTGCGCCTTGCGCGCCACGACCTTGAACCGCGACTCGAACAGGTACGACATGAGCACCAGCGGCAGCGTGCAGGCCAGCGCGACCGCGCCGAGCAGCGGCGACAGCCAGAACAGCACGCCGAGGCCGATGATCACGATCGCGGTGTTCACCACCAGGAAGATCACCGCGAACGCCACCCAGCGCCGCACCGTGGCGACGTCGGTCGAGGCCCGCGAGAGGAGCTGACCGGACTGGTACCGGTCGTGGAACGCCACCGGCAGCCGCTGGAGCTTCCGGTAGATGTCCGCGCGCAGGTGCGCCTCGACCTCGGCGGCCGGGCGGGCGATCAGCCTGCGCCGCGCGTAGAACAGCGCCGCTTCGGCGCACCCGAGCACGAGTACGAGCAGCACGAGCCAAGGCAGGGCTGACAGGTCGCGGTGGGCGATCGGCCCGTCCACGATCCGCTGGGTGATCAGCGGAATGCCGAGACCGCACAGCATCGCGCCGAGGGTGGCGCACATGCTGAGCGACAACGGTTTCCGCACCGGCTTGATGTACGGCCACAGCCTGCGCAAGGTGGCGGTCGTGGAAGTACTTTGGTCCTTCACGAGGTTGGTCCCCCTCTGATCCACCCTGACAGTACGAAGGAGGACCGACGTTCGGCATCCGGTTTTCCGCTCGGCCGAACTGTGCAAGCTAGACCAAACTGGAGGTCAAGAGCAGATGACGAGCGTCGACGAGGTCCGCTACCTCAGAACTGAAGCAAGCATGGCTTTTCCGCACGGCAGGCTGCTGGCGCTGCGCGGCGGCTCGCTGCACGTGCTCGCCCCGGACGGCTGGGACCGGGTCGCGCGCACGGCGTCGGGCGCGCGCTCGATCAGCCGGGTGGAGGCGGAGGACTGGTGCGAGAGCGAGGGCTGGGACCTGGACCTGCTGGACGAGGTGCCGGTCTAGGGGGCTGTCACTTCTTCTTCCGCAGCATGGCGGGGGCGGTCAGGAGCGCGGCCAGCCCGTAGCTGGTCGCTGCCAGGATCGCCTGCACGGTCCACTTGCCGCCCACCCAGGCCAGCTCGTCCGGCAGCTTGAAGTACTGGAAGATCCCCATGATCACCGGCCCGAGCAGCACGATCGGCCACACCGGACGCACCTTGAGGATCCAGAGCACCGGGCCCGCCAGCAGGACGCTGACCAGCAGCGCGACCGGCAGACCGATGACGAGCAGCAGGATGAACTCGCCGAGGTCGGTGTTGTCGAGCATCGTCCGGAGCTTCTCGGACTGGAACGCGGCCACCCAGGCGAGCAGCAGCGCGGCGCCCACGACGGCGGACACCACGACCCGGAGGAACACCTTGAGGGCGAGGTTGCTCGCGGTGGGGCGGGGGGTGTCAGTCACGGGTCGCAGTCTCGCTCACTCGTCGGGTCCCTGTCACTGCCGTGCCGATCGCGAAACCCAGGGCTCCGGTCACGATCGCGCTCGCCGGGACGGATATCCAGATGGTCAGGATCATGAGGATGGTGGTGAGGACGGCGCCGGTGATGGCGGCCGGGGCCGGGCGGGTGAGGTCCAGGGATTTGAACGCCAGCCAGGCCAGGAGGGTGCCCAGGACCACGGCTATGGGCATCGAGATGAGGCCTACGCCGAGGCAGTCGAAGTCGTCGGTTGAGCAGACGGCTCCCGAGGCGATGAGTTCTCTGGTGCCCCACCAGAGGGCTCCGAGTAACGCTCCCGTGCCTGCTCCTATGGCTGTCCGTCGGCCGTCCATGATCTTTGGTTCCCTGGGAGGGGGGTGGGTAAACGTGGTTTTGAGGTTTGGGGTTTGGGGGGGCTGGGGTTCTGGGGGTCTGTTTGGGGTGGTGCTGGGGGTTTGGTTGCGTAAGTGGGTGTGGTCGATTTGACTTGGGGCCCCTCTTTTTGGCGCTAGTCGGGCCAAAACGGCAGGTGGAGAGCTTGCCGCCCGACTGAGTTTAGCGCCAAAAACCCCAAGTAAAATCGACCACAGTTGCATGCGGATGTAGCGCGTCGTTGGGGTTGGGTTAGAGGGATAAGAGCTGATTGACTGCCTGCGTAGCTCGAACTGCCGATTGACTGCCTGCGTGGCTCGAACTGCCTATTGACTGACTGGTGTCATGCACTTGCTTGAGGCCGATTTTACTTGGGGTTTTGCCCCTTAAAATTGATGATCGGGTAGGTCTTCAGCCTGCCCTTTTGGCCCGATCAAAGGAGCAAAAGAGGGGTCCCCAAGTCAAATCGGCCGGCTCCAGGAACACCCCAAACAAACCGCCCTGCACGCAACGACCCACCCCAAACAAACCGCCCTGCACTAACCGACCCACCCCAAACAAACCCGCCCTGCACAGAACGACCCACCCCCACACCACCCCCACAC
>NZ_JANYMP010000008.1:206584-270918 GCF_025061645.1 Umezawaea endophytica
AGAACGACCCACCCCCACCACCACCCCCACACAAAAAACGACCCGCCGCGAGCCATCCGCAGCGGGCCGTTCTTCAACCTCCCTCAGCCGCGATGCGACCGAACTCCCAACAGCACGTCCTCCCACGACGGCACGATGGGATGTGTCTTCTTCCCCCTCTTCGGCGGCTCTTTCCGCACCGGAGGGGCAACAGGCGTCTCCGCGACCGGAGCCTCGACCACCGGCTCTGGCTCGGCGACAGGCTGCTCCGGTACCACCGGCGCTGGAGCGGGCTCCTCCTTGGCGAGGATCTCCGTCTCCACCTCCTCCCGGACCGGCGTCTGGGCTTCCAGTGCCTGCCTGGCGAGTTGCGTCACCGGTCGTACGGTCCGCAGTGTCCGGTTCGGGTTGGGGTCCATCAGGTCCACCGCCGCCTCGTCCAGCGCGGTCACCGTGCCGCCGTGCGCGCCGGGGTGGAAGGCCCAGTGCGCGATGTTGTCCGAGCGGCCCGCGGTCCAGTGCATCTGCACGACCCACTTGCCGTCCTCGCCTCGCCACGAGTCCCAGCCGACGTCGGTGTAGTCCTGCCCGCGCAGCCCGAAGGAGTGCGCGACCACCTCGCCGAGCGTCTGCACGTCCGGGCCGTCCTCGCGGACGGGGTGGGCGCGCTGGGCCAGGTCGGCGGTGCGGGACCGCTCCAGGAGCACGGGGTAGGCGTACCGCTCGACGCGGTGCGACGGCAGACCGGACGCGGCCGCCACCTGCTCGACCGACTCACCGGCGCGGATGCGGGCCTGGATCTCCCGCGGCCGCATCTGGCTCTCGACCTCGATCTGGATCTGGCCGAGCCGGGTCAGGTCGCCGCGCGCGGCGGCTCGGAGGCGCTCGTCCGCCGGAAGCAGAAAGCGCTCGCCGCCGGACGGGTCCTCGCAGATGACGGACTTGCCGTCCTCGTCGAGCCCGATGACTCGCAGCGCTCGCATCCTGGCCTCCCCTATTTTCTTCCACCTCGCCAAGCAAAGACGTTAAACCGGCGAGCCTCCTTGACGACGGAGACTCGCCGTGCCCATAGGTCTACTTCACCCGATCTTGCCGTACATCGGTGCCGCGCGCACGTCTGTTACCGGAAGGTTCACCTCGAGCACGAGCCCTCCGGCGGTGTTGGGGCGTGCGCTGACGGACCCCTCGTGGGCTGCGGCGATGGACCGGACCAGGGAGAGGCCTAGACCTGTGCCCTCGCTGGCCAACCGTTCGGTGCGGTACCGCCGAAAGGGTTCGAACAGGCCGGGGACCACCTCGGCCGGGATCGGTTCACCGGTGTTGACCACCCGCAACGCGGGTTCGGAGCCGGTCTCGACGTGGACGGTCCCGCCGGGTTCGTTGTAGAGGACCGCGTTCCGGATCAGGTTCGAGACCAGGTGGGACAGCAGCACCGGGTCGCCGACGACGATCCGCCGCGACGTCGACACGTGGAACCGCACCTGGCGTGAATCGGCCAGGTCGGAGCACGAGGCGACGACGTCGGCGACCACCTCGTGCAGCCGGATCCGCTCCCGGCTGCTGAGGCCGCGGTCGCTGCGGGCGAGCAGCAGCAGGCCGTCGATGAGCTTCTCGCTGCGCGTGTTCGTGTCGAGGAGGTGGTTCCCCAGCCTCGTCAGGTCCGGCCCGGCGTCCGGCGCGCCCATCGCGACCTCGATCAGCGTCCGCTGGATGGCCAGCGGGGTGCGCAGCTCGTGCGAGGCGTTCGCGACGAACCGCTTCTGGCTGTCGAACGCCCCCGTGAGCCGGTCGAGCATCCCGTCGAACGTGTCGGCGAGGTCCTTCAGCTCGTCGTCGGGGCCCTCGTGGTTGATCCGCCTGCCGAGGTTGTCGGCGCCGAGCTGGTGGGCGGTGTTGGTGATCGAGTGCAGCGGCTGGAGCACCCGGCTCGCCATCAGCCAGCCCATCCAGACCGCGAGGACGACCGTGATCACCAAGGCCACCGCCGACTGGAGGAGCAGGGTGCTCAACGCCGACTCGCGGTAGTCCTCGACCGTGCTGAGCGCCGCGGTCGACACCGTCTCCGAGGGGAGCACCCCGACCGCGGGGTAGGCGGGGTAGGCGGAGACGGAGTCGGCCCGGCGCACGGCGAGGAAGTTGTCCGGGTCCGGCAGGGTCGCGGCGACCAGCACGTAGTTGGTGATCAGCAGCGCGGTGCCCGCCAGCGCGAACAGCCCGCCGTACCAGGCCGTGAGCCGGGTGCGGATCGACAGCCGCAGCTCTTTCACGACGTGAACCGGTAGCCGGCGCCGGGCACGGTCTCGATCACCTGGGGTGTGCCGAGCTTGCGGCGGAGCGTCATCATCGCCACCCGGACCGCGTTGGTGAACGGGTCCGCGTGCTCGTCCCACGCCTTCTCCAGCAGCGACTCGGGGCTCACCACCGCGCCCTCGGCCCGCATCAGCACCTCCAGCACGGCGAACTCCTTCGGCGACAGCGCCACGAACCGGCCGTCGCGCGACACCTGGTGGCGCGGCAGGTCCAGCACGACCCCGGCGCGCTTCAGCACCGGCGGCAGCGCGGGGCGGGCGCGGCGGGCCAGCGCCCGCACTCGTGCGACCAGTTCGGCGAACGCGAACGGCTTGGTCAGGTAGTCGTCGGCGCCGACGCCGAGGCCCGCGACCCGGTCGTCCACGTCGGCGGCCGCGGTGAGCATCAGCACCCGCGCCTCGCCGCCCGCGGCCAGCACCGCCTCGCACACCTGGTCGCCGTGCACCACCGGCAGGTCCCGGTCCAGCACGACCACGTCGTAGTCGTGCACCCCGACGCGTTCCAGCGCCTCCCCGCCGTCGTAGCAGACGTCGACCGCCATGGAGAGCCTGCGAAGGCCCTCCGCGATCGAGTCCGCGAGCAGACGTTCGTCCTCCACCACCAGCACGCGCATGCGCCCAGTTTCGCCGAACCGGGCATAAGCGCTGGATAAGGCACTTCGCTTAACGCCCCGAAATCCGCTGATCCGTAGAACTTCAACCGCGGCGGGGCCGAGCTCGGGGGAGCGGCCCCGCCGACCACACACAAGGAGGAGCGCATGAAGGTGAAGTTGGCCGCAGGCCTGCTCGTGCCCGTGCTGTTCGTGCTGGTCACCGGCTGCGGAGGAGGCGACGGAGGCAGCAAGGTGGCATCGGTCAGCTCCGGCTCCCCGTCGTCCGGGCAGGACAAGCCGAAGGGCGCGAACCTCGATCCCGCCGACGCGGACAAGCTCCGCGAGTTCGCCAAGTGCATGCGGGACAACGGCGTCGACATGCCTGACCCGCAGGGCGGGGTGATGAGGGGCATCCCGGCTGGCGAGGGCGCCGACCTGGACAAGATGAACAAGGCCAACGACGCGTGCAAGAAGTTCCTCCCGAACGGCGGCGAGTACAAGGAGCCGAGCCAGGAGGAGAAGGACAAGATGCGCGAGCAGGCCAAGTGCATGCGCGAGCACGGCATCGACATGCCGGACCCCGACTTCACCGGGAGCGGCAAGGGCCAGACCCTCGACCTCGGCGACGACACCAAGAAGTTCGAGGAGGCCGCGAAGGCGTGCGGCATGGGTGACGGCGGCATGGTGTCGATCCCGGGGGTTCCCGCGAATGGCTGACCAGACCGGACCGACCGCACCGCGGCGGCGCAGGAGAGGTCGTTGGCTGGTCGTGGTGCTCGTCGCCGTGGCCGTGCTGGGCACCGGGGGCGTGGTCGTGCTGACCAGGATCGCGGCGAACACCGCCAACGCCGCACCGCCGAAGGCCGAGGCGCCGGACACCGCCGAGGTCCGCAAGGGCTCCCTCGCCGACCAGCAGACCGTGACGGGCGCGCTCGCCTACGGCGCGGAACGCCCGCTCGCGGGCCGCAAGCCGGGCACCGTGACCTGGCTGCCGGACGCGGGGGCGGTGGTCGAGCGCGGCCAGACCGCGTACTCCGTCGACGCCAAGCCGGTGCCGCTGTTCTACGGCTCGCTGCCCCTCTACCGGGACCTCACCGACGGCATGAGCAGCGGGCCGGACGTGAAGATCGTCGAGGAGAACCTCAAGGAGCTGGGCTTCGCCGACTTCGGCGAGCCGGACGAGAAGTTCACGGTCTGGACCGCCGCCGCGATCAAGAAGTGGCAGAAGGCGCTCGGCCTCGAGCAGAACGGCGTGCTGGCGGTGGGCGACGTCGTCGTCCAGCCCGGCCCGGTCCGGGTCTCCTCGGTCACCGCGCAGCTCGGCGCGCCGGGCACCGGCGACCTGGTGAAGGTCACCGGAACGTCCCGCGTCGTCACCGTGCAGCTCGACTCGTCGAAGCTGCGGATCGCGAAGGTCGGCGAGAAGGTCGGACTGACGATCACCGGCGGCGGCACGACCACCGGCACCATCGCCTCGATCGGCAAACCGACCGAGGCCAACGACCAGAACCCCGGCGGCCAGGCCAAGTCCACCGTCACGATCACCCTGGACGACCCGGCCGCGGCGGGCGGGCTCGACGCGGTGTCCGTGAGCGTCGAGTTCACCACCGGCAGGAAGGAGGGCGTGCTGGTCGTGCCGGTCGGCGCGCTGCTGGCGCTGGCGGAGGGCGGCTACGCCGTCGAGACCGCGAGCGACCGCAAGCTCATCGCGGTGAAGACCGGGCTGTTCGCCAAGGGCGAGGTGGAGGTCAGCGGTGAGGGCCTCACCGAGGGCCTGAAGGTGGTGACGACCTCGTGACGCCCGTCCTGGACGTGCGCCGCGCGGGTCGCACGTACCCCGGTGGCGTGCAGGCGCTGCGCGAGGTGTCGCTGAGCGTTCGCGACGGCGAGATGCTGGCCATCGTCGGCCCGTCCGGGTCGGGCAAGTCGACGCTGCTCCAGTTGATGGGCACGCTGGACCGGCCCACCACCGGTCACGTCCTGGTGCGCGGCCACGACGCCGCGCTGCTGGCGGACCGCAAGCTGTCCGCGCTGCGGTCGAGGTGGATCGGGTTCGTGTTCCAGCAGTTCTTCCTCACCGAGGGGCTGCCCGCGGTCGACAACGTGGCGTCCGGGCTGCTGTACGCCGGGGTGCCGCACCGGAAGCGGCGGCCGATGGCGCTGGAAGCGCTGGACCGCGTCGGCCTGTCGCACCGGGCGTGGCACCTGCCGAGCGAGATGTCCGGCGGGGAGCGCCAGCGGGTCGCCATCGCGCGGGCCGTGGTGAACCGGCCGTCGATCGTGCTGGCCGACGAGCCGACCGGGAACCTGGACAGCCGCAACGGCGTCGGGGTGCTCGACCTGCTCGGCGAGCTGAACGCCGAGGGCACGACGATCGTGATCATCACGCACGACCGGGAGATCGCCGCGCACGCGCCGCGCCGCGTCGAGATGCTGGACGGCGCGCTCCAACTCGACACGGGGGTGCTGGTGTGACCACCACCCTGCCCCCGCCGACCAGGCTCGGCCCGCGGGACGTCGGCAGGCTCGGCGCGCACGGGATGCGCACCAAGCCGATGCGGGCCGTGCTGTCCGCGCTCGGCATCGCCATCGGCATCGCGGCGGTCGTCGCGGTGATCGGCATCCCGGCGTCGAGCGCGAAGGCGTTGAGCGACCAGCTCGCCGCGCTGGGCACGAACCTGCTGCGGGCCGAACCGGGCGAGACGTTCGGCGGGGACCCGGCGAAGCTGCCGAAGACGGCCGTCGGGATGGCGCAGCGGATCGAGCCGGTGCAGTCCGCGAGCGGCATCGGCAAGACGCAGAAGACCGTGCGGCGCAACGACCACGTGCCCGAGGACGAGACGTCCGGGCTGTCCGTGTTCGCCGCGAGGCCGGACCTGCTGGCCACCATCGGCGGCAAGGTCCGCCTCGGCCGGTTCGTGGACGACTCCGCGTTCCCGTCGGTCGTGCTCGGCTCGGTCGCGGCGACCAGGCTCGGCATCACCGGCCTCGGCGGCCAGGTGTTCGTCGACGGCCAGTGGTTCACCGTCGCGGGCATCCTCGACCCGATGCCGCTCGCGCCGGAGGTCGAGCGGTCCGTGCTGGTCGGCTGGGACGTCGCGATCGAGCGGCTGGGTTTCGACGGCCACCCCGGCACGGTGTACGTGCGGGCCGACGACAACGCCGTCGAGGACGTGCGCAACGTGCTCGGCGCGACGCTGAACCCCCAGCGGCCCAACGAGGTCAAGGTCGCCCGCCCGTCGGACGCCCTGGCCGCGAAGCAGCTCACCGAGACCGCGTACAGCGGCCTGTTCCTCGGGCTGGGCGGGGTCGCGCTGCTGGTCGGCGGGGTCGGGGTCGCCAACACGATGGTGATCTCGGTGCTGGAGCGGCGCCGGGAGATCGGCCTGCGCCGCGCGCTCGGGGCGACGCGGCGCCAGGTGCGCGGGCAGTTCCTCGCCGAATCGGTGCTGCTGTCCGGGCTCGGGGGCCTGGTCGGCGTGCTGATCGGGGTGGCCGTCACCGCGGGGTACTCGGTGAGCCAGGGGTGGCCCGCCGAGATCCCGCTCCCCGCTGTCCTCGGCGGGGTCGCGGTGTCGATGCTGGTCGGGGCCATCGCCGGGGCGTACCCCGCGATGCGCGCCGCCCGGCTGTCACCGACCGAGGCGCTCGCGTAGCCCGCCGGGTGGGGGCTTCGCAGGGGGAGCCCTCACCCGGCCGAGAGGTTTGGCCATGAGGAGGCAGGGCGTTCCCGGCCAGAGGTCGGCGGTCTCCTCCAGCGGCAGGAAGCCCACGGCCCGGTAGAACGCCCTGGTGCGCGCGTAGCCCTCGTCGGGGTGGGCCGCGCCCAGGGTCTTCACCTGGAGCAACCGGCAGCCGTCCGCGCGCAGGCGCGATTCGACGGCCGTGACCAGCGCCCTGCCGATGCCGTGCCGGTGCAGGTGCGGGGCGATGGCCATCAGGTGGACCTCGGCCGACTCGGGGAAGTGCCTGCGGTGCAGCAGGACGCCGACGGGTTCGGCGTCGACCTCGGCGACCAGGCCGGGGAGGTGGTGCGCCGACGCGGTGTAGTCGGCGTTGGACTCGGGGATGCCGAACCACGACGGCAGCAGGGCGAGCAGGTGCGCGGTGACGGCCGCGAGTTCCGCCGAGCCCTCCAGAGCTGAAATCCGGTGCTCCACGGGGTCAGCGTGGCAGGTGCGCGCGTTCCGGCCCAGCGGGTTTCGAGCGGTGAGGACCAGGGGTCGCCCCGTCGTGAAGGCCCCCCGAACTGAACGCTACCCAAGGGGTCCGACAGTTCTGGGGCACGTGGTTCGCGGCAGTGGCGGCGACCGGGCGGGATGAAAGGAGAAGAGGGGCCTCCGGCGCGGGAGGCCCCTCTTCTCGTCCGTGGGTCAGCCGAGCTGGGAGACGACCCAGTCGACGGCCTTCGTGAGCGTGGTGACGTCGTCGGGCTCGATGGCCGAGAACATCGCGACGCGGAGCTGGTTCTTGC
This sequence comes from Umezawaea endophytica, assembly GCF_025061645.1. GTDB lineage: Bacteria > Actinomycetota > Actinomycetes > Mycobacteriales > Pseudonocardiaceae > Umezawaea > Umezawaea endophytica. The sequence continues at coordinate 213,940 of NZ_JANYMP010000008.1, forward strand.
CGAGCTTGCGGTACGGCTCGACGTCGACGATGCCGTTGGCGCGCAACACCTTCGCCACGACGGCGGCGTCGACCTCGTCGGTGAAGTTGATCGTGCCGACCACGTTCGAGCGGTGGTCGGGGTTCTCCACGTACGGCGTGGTGTACGAGGTCTTCTCGGCCCAGGAGTACAGGCGCTGCGCGGAGTCCGCGGTGCGCTCGGCCGCCCAGGACAGGCCGCCGTTGCCGTTGATCCAGTCGATCTGGTTGGCCAGCAGGAAGAGCGTCGTCAGCGACGGCGTGTTGTAGGTCTGCTCCTTGGTGGAGTTGTCCAGCGCCGTCGGCAGCGACAGGAACTCCGGCACCCAGCGGCCGGTCGCGGCGATCTCGCCGACCCGCTCCAGCGCCGCCGGGCTCATCAGCGCGATCCACAGGCCGCCGTCGGAGGCGAAGTTCTTCTGCGGCGCGAAGTAGTAGACGTCCGTTTCGGACACGTCGACGGCGAGGCCGCCCGCGGCGGAGGTCGCGTCGATGGCGATCAGCGCGCCGTCCGAGCCCTCGGGCCGCTTCACGGGCGTCACGACACCGGTCGAGGTCTCGTTCTGCGCCCAGCCGACGAGGTCGGTGCCCGCCTCGTAGAAGATCTCCGGCGCGGAACCCGGCTCGGCCTTGGTGATGTGCGACGGCGCGAGGAACGGGGCCTCGTTGGTGACCTTCGCGAACTTCGAGGAGAACTCGCCGTTCGTGAAGTGCTGCGCCTTCTCGCGGACCAGGCCGAACGCCGCCGCGTCCCAGAACGCCGTGGTGCCGCCGTTGCCGAGCACGACCTCGTAGCCCTCGGGCAGCGAGAACAGCTCGCGCAGGCCGGATCGGACCTGGCCGACCAGCGACTTCACCGGCTTCTGGCGGTGCGAGGTGCCGAGCAGCGCGGCGCCCTCGGTCACCAGGGCCTGGAGGGCCTCGGGGCGCACCTTGGACGGGCCGCAGCCGAACCGGCCGTCGGACGGCTTCAGGTCGGCGGGCACGATCAACGTGGTCGGATCGGCGGTCTGGGTCATTGTCGACGCCTCCGGGGGCGGGTTCAGGGGACTGCCTGACCGGCGCCGTTGCCGGGGGTGCAAGTGTTGCAGCCGGGTGGCCGGGACGTGACGTCCGGGTGTCCCTGGTCACTCATCCGAGGACACCGAGCTCCATGGCGGTGGTCACGGCTGCGGTCCGGTCGGACACCCCCAGTTTGCCGAACGCGCGCAGCAGGTGGGTCTTCACCGTGGCCTCGGTGATGAACAGCTCACGCCCGATCCCGCTGTTGGACAAACCTCGTCCCACCAGCCGCAACACCTCGATCTCGCGGGCCGACAGCGCTGGTCGCGCGGGGGTGCGGACCCGTCCGACGAGCTTGCCGACGACGGACGGCGCGAGCACCGTCTCACCCCGCGCGGCACCGCGGATCGCGGCGACCAGTTCCACCAAAGGGGAGTCCTTCAACAGGTACCCGGCGGCCCCCGCCTCGACCGCCCGGAGGATGTCGGTGTCCGTTTCGTACGTCGTCAGCACCACCACGCGGCTCCGGGAACCCGAAGCGACGATCTCGGCCGTGGCGGTCGCGCCGTCCATGCCGGGCATCCGCAGGTCCATCAGCACGACGTCCGGCGGGTCGTTCGCGACGAACTCGACCGCCTCCGCGCCGGACGCCGCCTCGCCGACGACGGTCAGGTCGGCCTCGGCGTCGAGCATCGCGTGCAGCCCCTGCCGCACCACCGGGTGGTCGTCGACCAGCAGCACGCGGATCACCGGGGCACCCGCAGCGTCAGCGCCGTCCCGCCCCGGCCGTCCCGGCCCGCCACGTCCAGCGTGCCGCCGACCTGCTCGGCCCGCGCCCGCATCCCGCGCAGCCCGAACCCCTCCTGGCTGTCGCCGAGCCCGAGCCCGTCGTCGCACACCGACAGCCGCACGGACTCCTCCTCGAACGCCAACTCGACCTCCACCGCGCTCGCCCGCGCGTGCTTGCGGACGTTGTGGAACGCCTCCTGCGCCGCCCGCAGCAGCACCACCTCGACCGACGTCGGCAACGCCGCGGGCTCGCCGTCCGTCCGGTGCCGCACCACGATGCCCGACTCCTCGCCCAGCCGCTCCGCCTGCCTGCCGATCGCCTCCACCAGCGTCGACCCGCTCAGCGCGGCGGGCGCCAGCGCGGCCACCAGCGTCCGCGCCTCCGCCAGGTTCTCCCGCGCCGTCAGCAGCGCCAGGTCCAGCAGCTTCGGCGCCCCGGCCGGGTTGCCGCGCGCCGCCTGCACCAGCGTGACGATGCTGGTGAAGCCCTGCGCCAGCGTGTCGTGGATCTCGCCGGACAGCCGTTCCCGCTCGGCAGCCGCGCCCGCCGCGCGCGACAGCTCGGCGTTCTCCTCCTGCGACCGCCGCAGCTCCGCGACGAGCAGCTCCTGCTGCCGGTTCTTCTCCTGGATGGTGGTGATCACCCACGCGAACACCTGCGACAGCACGATGATCAGCAGCACGATCGGCAGGAACGCCACCAGCCCGCCGTCCCGGCCGAACAGCCCCAGCCACGGCAGGAACGAGATCACGGCGACCGGGGCGAGCGCCCAGCGCAGCGGCAGCGCCAGGTAGATCTGCGGGATCACCGCGAACAGCAGGAACGCGGCCGACGGCGCGAGCCACAGCGCCACCAGGAACAGCGCCACCACGACCGACAGGTAGAGCACGGCCCGCGTCGGCCGGTGCTCGTGCCGCCACGTCGTGATGCCCGGCCCGAACCGGAACTCCCAGGCCGCGCAGACGACCACCAGACCGGCCGCGCCCAGCCGGTTCGGCGTCGGCGAGGCGCTGATCAGCACCATGACCGCGGCGACCGAGTAGGCCGCCGCGGCCATCCGCCGCCACGGGTCGATCACTCGTCGGTCCACCGGAACGTCACCAGGCACAGCCCCAAGCCGACCACGCACCACGCCCCGAGCACCAGTGCCGTCATCCCGTGCTCCCAGGTCCCGGCCATCTCCAGCACGGCGGCCTCGTCCGGCAGGAACACCGACCGCATGCCCTGCGCGATCCACTTGAGCGGGAAGAACGACGCCACGGCCACCATCGCCGACGGCAGCACCACGATCGGGTTGATGAACACGCCGGAGATGAACTGGAGCCCGATGTAGGGCAGGTTCATCACGGCCGGAGCGCTGCGCGCCGACTTCGCCGCCGCGCTCGCCGCGATCCCCAGCAACGCGCACGACACCACCCCGAGCCCGAACACCCAGGCGAACGTCAGCCACCGCGCCGGATCTGCCGGCAACTCCACGCCGTACAGCCCGATGCCGACCGCGAGCAGCAGCGCCACCTCGGCGACGCTGGCCACCGCGACGAGCGCCAACTTGCCGAGGAAGTAGGCCGCCACGGGCATCGGCGTGCCGCGCAGGCGCTTGAGCGTCCCGTCCTCGCGGTCGCCCGCCACGCCGACGCCGAGCGTGATGAACGACGTCGAGATGATGCCCGCCCCCACCATGCTGGCCGTGAAGAGCTGGCTCATCGACATGTCGCCGAGGACCGTGCCGCTGAACACGCTCCCCAGCAGCACCAGGAGGAACGCGGGCAGCGCGAACGTGAACACGACCGCGTCCTTGCGCCGGAAGAACTCCCGCAGCTCCAGGCGTCCCCGTGCCGCTCCGACCGCCATGGTGCTCACGCGCGTTCTCCGATCAGGTCCAGGTAGACGTCTTCGAGGGTGGGGCGGGAGACCGTCAGCTCGGCCAGCTCCTCGTGCCGGGCGAGTTCGACGATGAGCCGCTGCGGGTCCGGGGTCCGCCGCACCTGCGGCCCGTCGGCGCCGCGCCACCGCACCGTCGCCTCGGCCGTGGCCCGCCCGCCCAACGTCGACGGCGTGCCCTCGGCGACGATCCGGCCGCGGGCGATCACCGCGACCCGGTCGGCCAACGCCTCGGCCTCGTCCAGGTAGTGCGTGGTCAGCAGGATCGTCGTGCCCTCGTCCGCCAGCAGCCGGATCAGCCGCCAGAACTGCCGCCGCGCCTCCGGGTCGAAGCCCGTCGTCGGCTCGTCCAGGAACAGCAGCTCCGGCCGTCCGACGATCCCCAGCGCCACGTCGAGCCGCCGCCGCTGCCCACCGGAGAGCTTGCCCGCCCGCGCGCCCGCCTTCTCGGTCAACCCCACCAGGTCGATCACCGCGTCGGCGTCGCGCGGGTTCGGGTAGTAGCCCGCGAAGTGCGCCACCGCTTCCCGCACCGTCAGCTCGGCGGCGTCCGACGTCGCCTGGAGCACGACCCCGATCCGCGCCCGCCAGTCCCCGGACGGCTTGCCGGGATCCCGCCCCAGCACCCGGACCTCACCGGAGTCCCGCTTCCGGTGCCCCTCCAGCACCTCCACGGTCGTGCTCTTCCCCGCCCCGTTGGGCCCCAACAACGCGAACACCTCACCCGCCGCGACGTCCAGGTCCACCCCGTCCACCGCAGTCACCCCGCCGTAGGCCTTCCGCAGGCCGCTGACCTCGATAGCGCTCATGTGGGCAATCCTGGCGATCACCGCGCCGACCGGGGACGACCTGCCGACGGACCGCCGGTGTCCGCCGATCGGTGGACAGGGGATGGGGAATTAGCCCACCTGGGGCACCGGGTCCTGCGGGACGATCGGGGTTTCGAAAGGTCAGGGGGCTGGCCGTGCACAACGTCCTCTTCACCATCAGCGCACTGGCGGGAGCCGCGGGTCTCGCGCTCCTGCGGTGGAGCACGCGCCGCGAAGCACCCCACCCACCCGAGCCCGCCGCCGAACGACCATCCCCGCCCGCTGAACGACCATTCCCTTCCGCCGCCGACCGACCATCCCCGCCCGCCGCCGAACGACCACCGGCCGCCGCCGAACAACCGCCCGCGCCCGCCGAGCGCTCCGCGCTGCCGAAACCGCTGCGCGTCACCGTCGTCGTCGAACCGCTGGACCAGCCGGACCCGTCGGCGACCACGATCACCCTCCCCGAGGCCTACCCGGCGGCGCTCGGGGACGACCACCGGCGGACGACGTCCACGACCTACCTGGTCGAGGCCGTGGAGGTCGAGCTGAACGACTTCTTCGACACCTTCACGACGACCTCGCAGCGCGGGTCACCGGACCTCCACCACTGCGACGTGGTGGTGCGGGGCGGCGGCAACCACGTCGGCGCCCACGCCAGGCACGTGATCACCAGGGCGGCCATGCCGCTGGCCGTGCTGATGAAGGACGATCCGACCCTGGCGAAGACCTGCGCGCAGGCGCTGGTGGACCCGACCCGCCGCGGGGTGTTCGGGGAACGGGTCGCCGCGCGGGAAGGCGTCGTGCTGGAGTGGTTGGAACGCCACGAACTCGCGCTCACCCAGCCGGTGGCGGAGCAGGGCGAAGCACCGCCGGAACCACCGGACCAACGCAGGTGGCCGTTCGTGTTCGAGGAGCAGCAGGTCGAGGATGAGGCGAGGCGGTCCTGACGGGCCGGTCGACCGGCCCGTCAGGACTCCTAGGCGATCGTCTCCCAGCCCTCGACGGACTCCGGGCCGCGGGGGGCGGGGCCGATGTACTTCGCGGACGGCCTCACGAGGCGGCCGGTGCGCTTCTGCTCCAGGATGTGCGCCGCCCACCCGGCGGTCCTGGCGCAGGTGAACATCGCGGGCATCATGTGCGGTGGTACCTGGGCGAAGTCGAGGATGACCGCGGCCCAGAACTCGACGTTGGTCTCGATGGCCCGGTCGCTGCGGCGTTCCCGCAGTTCGGCCAGCGCGGCCTGTTCCAGTGCCGCCGCGACCTCGTACCGCTTCGCGCCGAGTTCCTGGCAGGTCCGGCGCAGCACGCGGGCGCGGGGGTCCTCGGCGCGGTACACGCGGTGGCCGAAGCCCATGAGGCGGTCGCCCCGGTCGAGGATGGCGGAGACCACGGCCTTCGGGTCGCCGGTCTTCTCGACCTCGTCGATCATCGGCAGCACGCGGGCCGGGGCGCCGCCGTGCAGCGGGCCGGACATCGCGCCGATGGCGCCGGACATGGCGGCCGCCACGTCGGCGCCGGTGGAGGCGATCACCCTGGCCGTGAAGGTGGACGCGTTCAGGCCGTGCTCGGCCGCGGACACCCAGTAGGCGTCCAGCGCCCGGACGTGGTCGGGGTCGGGGTCGCCGCGCCAGCGGGTGAGGAACCGCTCCGTGACGGTCTTGCACTCGTCGATCCGCGACTGCGGGACGGCGGGCCGCCCGATGCCGCGCGCGGACTGGGCGGCGTAGGACAGCGCCATCACGGAGGCGCGGGCCAGTTGCTCGCGGGCCACGTCCTCGGTGATGTCGAGCAGCGGCTGGTAGCCCCAGATGGGCGCGACCATGGCCAGCGCGGCCTGGACGTCGACGCGCACGTCACCCGTGTGCACGGGGATGGGGAACGACTCGGCGGGTGGCAGGCCGGGGCCGAAGCGCCCGTCGACCAGCAGCGCCCAGACGTTGCCGAAGCTCACCCGGCCGACCAGGTCCTCGATGTCGACCCCGCGGTAGCGCAGCGCGCCGCCGTCGCGGTCCGGTTCGGCGATCTCGGTTCGGAAGGCGACCACGCCTTCGAGTCCCGGACGGAACCCGTCCGGGTCTTCCTTGGCTTCCTGCACCACCTTGTGCACGCCTCCTCCACAGACAAACGCGGTGCGGCAACACTGCTCCCGGATCCGGGGTGTGGCAATCGCGCCGGGCGGTGTCCTGGGTCACGATCCAGTCAACGATTCAGACCAGGTCGCCCGTTCGGGTTGGTTAACGGCCTGTTTCGGGAGCCCACTCCGAACGGGTCAGGTGATAGACCATGACCCATGCACCTCACACCCCACGAGCGGGACAAGCTCCTCGTCCACGTGGCGGCCGACGTGGCACGCCGGCGGCTCGAACGCGGGGTGCTGCTGAACTACCCGGAGTCGGTCGCCCTGATCACCGACCACGTGCTCGAGGGCGCGCGGGACGGGCGGACGGTCAGCGAGCTGATGCACAGCGGGCGGACGGTGCTCGGCCGCGCCCAGGTGCAGACCGGCATCCCGGAGATGATCGAGTCCGTCCAGGTGGAGGCGACCTTCCCGGACGGCACCAAGCTCGTGACCGTGCACGACCCGATCAGCTAGGGGGCTGCGGTGCGTCCAGGAGAGATCATCCCCGGCGAGGAGCCGGTGGAGCTGAACCCCGGCAGGCCGCGGACGACGCTGGTCGTGGTGAACACGGCGGACCGGCCGGTGCAGGTCGGGTCGCACTACCACTTCGCGGCGGTCAACCCCGGTCTGGAGTTCGACCGGGAAGCCGCGTGGGGTCAGCGGCTCGACGTGCCCGCGGGCACGGCCGTGCGCTTCGAACCGGGCATCGAGCGCGAGGTCGTGCTGGTGCCCATCACCGGCCGCCGCGTCGTGCCGGGTCTGCGACCGGAGTGGGCGGGAGAGCTGTGACGAACATCGACCGCGCCCGGTACGCCGAGCTGTTCGGGCCGACGACCGGCGACCGGATCCGCTTGGCGGACACCGATCTGCTCATCGAGGTGACCGAGGACCGCAGCCGCGGCGCGGGCGCCGGTGACGAGGTGATCTTCGGCGGCGGCAAGGTGATCCGCGAGTCGATGGGCCAGGGCATGGCGACCCGCGCCGAGGGCGCGCCGGACCTGGTCATCACCGGCGCCGTCATCCTGGACCACTGGGGCGTCGTCAAGGCCGACGTCGGCGTGCGTGACGGCCGGATCGTCGGCATCGGCAAGGCCGGGAACCCCGACGTCATGGACGGCGTCGACCCCGCGCTGGTGATCGGCCCGTCGACGGAAGTGCTGGCGGGCAACGGGAAGATCCTCACGGCGGGCGGCATCGACTGCCACGTGCACTTCATCTGCCCGCAGATCGTGGACCAGGCGCTGGCGTCCGGCCTCACGACGCTGGTCGGGGGCGGCACCGGCCCGGCCGAGGGCACGAAGGCCACGACGGTCACGCCCGGCGCGTGGAACCTCGGCCGGATGCTGACCGCGATGGACGGCATGCCCGTCAACGTCCTGTTGCTGGGCAAGGGGAACACGGTCCGCGACGACGCGCTGCGCGAGCAGTTGGTCGGCGGCGCGGGCGGGTTCAAGCTGCACGAGGACTGGGGCACGACACCCGCCGCGATCGACGCCGCGCTGCGCATCGCCGACGAGTCCGGCGTGCAGGTCGCGATCCACACGGACACGTTGAACGAGGCGGGTTTCGTCGAGTCCACCCTGGACGCCATCGGCGGCAGGTCGATCAACGCCTACCACTCCGAGGGCGCGGGCGGCGGGCACGCGCCGGACATCATCCAGGTGGTGTCCGAGCCGAACGTCCTGCCGTCGTCGACGAACCCGACCCGGCCGCACACCGTCAACACGCTCGAGGAGCACCTCGACATGCTGATGGTGTGCCACCACCTCAACCCGTCGGTGCCGGAGGACCTGGCGTTCGCCGAGAGCCGCATCCGGCCGACCACGATCGCCGCCGAGGACGTCCTGCACGACCTCGGCGCCATCTCGATGATCAGCTCGGACTCGCAGGCCATGGGCCGCGTCGGCGAGGTCATCATCCGGACGTGGCAGACCGCGCACGTGATGCACGGCCGCCGCGGCGAGCTGGAGACGAACCTGCGCGCCCGCCGGTACGTCGCCAAGTACACGATCAACCCGGCCATCGCGCACGGGATCGACCAGGAGGTCGGCTCGGTGGAGGTCGGCAAGCTGGCCGACCTCGTGCTGTGGGAGCCGAAGTTCTTCGGCGTGCGGCCGTCGGTCGTGCTCAAGGGCGGCTTCATCGCGTGGGCCGCGATGGGTGACGCGAACGCGTCGATCCCGACGCCGCAACCGGTGCTGGCCCGGCCGATGTTCGGCTCGTACCCGAGCGCCGCCGCCGCGAGCAGCTTCCACTTCGTGTCGCAGGAGGCGATCGACTCGGACCTGGCCGGTCGGTTGAACCTGATGCGGAAGATGTTGCCCGTCAAGAACACCCGCCGCGTCGGCAAGGCCGACATGCTGCTCAACGACGCCATGCCGCGGGTCCGCGTCGACCCGGACAGCTTCGCCGTGCACATCGACGGCGACCTGGTCGAGCCGCAACCGGTGAGCGAACTGCCCATGGCGCAGCGCTACTTCCTGTTCTGATGGACGTTTCCGGTCTGCTGCTGGCGGATTCGCGGTTCCCCGGTGGCGGTCACGTGCACTCGGGGGGCTTGGAGGAGGCCGCGGCGCGCAAGCTCGTGACGGGCGAGGCCGACCTGGCCTCGTTCCTGGTCGGCAGGCTGCGCACGGCGGGGGAGTTGGCCGCTGTGTTCGCCGCCGCGGCCACGAGCGCCGTGCAGCGCGGGAAGACGCACTGGCTCGAACTCGACGCCGAACTCGACGCGCGCACCCCTTCCCCGGCGCAGCGGAAGGCGTCGCGGGCGCAGGGGAGGGGCACCGCGCGGGCCGGGCAGCGCGCTTGGCCGTCCCCGGTGCTCGACCGGCTGCTCGCTGACACCCCGCGCCCGCACCACCCGGTCATCCTCGGCGCGCTGACCGCGCTGGCCGGTGGTGAACCCCAGGACGCCGCACTGGCCGTCTGCTACCTCGCGGTCAGCGGTCCGGCGAGCGCGGCGATCCGCCTGCTGGGCCTGGATCCCTTCGGGGTCAACGCCGTCCTCGCGCGGCTGGCCCCGGAGTTGCGCGACGTCGCCGCCACGGCGGCGAAAACGGCCGACCACGACCCGCGGGACCTGCCCGCGCCCGGCGCGCCCGGCCTCGACCTGCTGGCCGAGGCGCACGACCGGCATCACCGAGAAGAGGTGCGTCTCTTTGTCAGCTGACCACGAGCACCCGGTCAACTTCGACCCCACCGACGCGGGGCACGACCCGCACCACCACCACGCGCCGATGGGGCGCGCGGTGCGGATCGGCATCGGCGGTCCGGTGGGCAGCGGCAAGACCGCCCTCACCGCCGCGCTCTGCCGGGCGCTGGGCGACACCGTGAACCTCGCGGTGGTGACGAACGACATCTACACCACGGAGGACGCGGACTTCCTGCGCAAGGCGGGGGTCCTGGCGGTCGACCGGATCGAGGCCGTGCAGACGGGCTGCTGCCCGCACACCGCGATCCGCGACGACATCACCGCGAACCTGGACGCCGTGGAACTGCTGGAGGAGCGGATCCCCGGCCTGGAGCTGGTGATCATCGAGAGCGGCGGCGACAACCTCACCGCCGTGTTCAGCCGCGGGCTGGTCGACCGGCAGATCTTCGTGGTCGACGTGGCGGGCGGCGACAAGGTGCCGCGCAAGGGCGGTCCCGGTGTCACCACGGCGGACCTGCTGGTGATCAACAAGATCGACCTCGCGCCGCTGGTGGGGGCCGACCTGGTCGTGATGGCGGCCGACGCGCACCGCATGCGCGGCGACCTGCCGGTGATCAGCCAGTCGCTCGTCGCGACGCCGAACGCGCCGGACGTGGCGGGCTGGGTCCGCACCCAGCTCCACGACTGCACGGTGGCGGCGGTCGGTTGACCGCCGTGGCCGCGGGGCTCGAACCGGTGCGGCGGGCGGACTCGGGTCGTACCGCGGACTTCCGGGTCGTGGTCGCCCGCCGAGGAGCCGACGGCCGACCCCGCGGCGGCTCCGCGGAGCGGCGGGCCGACTGCCGGGCAACCGGAGTGGCACCGTGAAGGCGCAGGCCCGGCTGGTCGTGGAGCGGGACCAGGACGGCCGCAACGTCGTCCGCGACCTGCGGTCGATGGCGCCCATCACGTTGGTGCCGCACCGGAGCCGCGTGCGGTCCGCGAACGAGCCCGCGCTGGTGCACCTCGTCAGCTCGGTGACGGCGCCGCTCGGCGGTGACGACCTCGAACTCGTCGTGGAGGTCGGGGAGGGCGCGCACCTCGTCCTGCGCGGTGTCGCGGCCACCCTGGCGCTGCCCGGCCACCTCCCAGGGGGCAGCCGCGCCCGCGTCCGGATCGAGGTCGCGTCGAACGCGGGCGTCCAGTACGTGCCGGAGCCGACGGTCGTCACAGCGCGTGCACACCACGAGGCGGAGTTGGTCGTCGAGTTGGCCGCCGGCGCGCTGCTGCGGACGCGCGAGGTGTTGGTGCTCGGAAGGGCGGGTGAACGGCCGGGGTCGCTGACGAGCGCGGTGCGGGTGCGCCGCGACGGCGGTCCGCTGCTGAACCAGTCGCTGCGGATCGGCGCGCCCGAACTCGACGGCAGCGCGGCGCACCTGGCGGGCAGGCGGGTGCTCGGGACTGAAGTCCTTTGCTGGGGCGAAGATCCGGTCGAACCGTTTTCACACGATTGGTGGTCACTCGTTCCGTTGGCGCGTGGCGGAAGCCTCGCCACCTCGCTCGCAGGCGACGCGGTGACCGCTCAGACGTGGCTCGACGCGGCACTCGATGTTCACCCTGGATGGCGTTCGCGTGTCGTCTGATCATCTGACTCGATCACGTTCGCGATTCAGAAGAAATGATCACACGGACAGTGACCATCCAGGTGGGACGGATCACCAGCCAGGCGGTTCCGCACAGGGCCGCGAACCCGTACGGTCGCCACCCACGGGGTGCCACGAGTGCCTGCTCTCCCAGGGAGGTTTCGCCGATGTCGGAGACGAATATCGCACTGCCGTCCATGCGCGTGTCGTACGAACAGGGCTCGCTGACGGAGGACGATCTCGCCGCCACGTGGCACGAGCAGTTGCAGTTGTGGCTGGACCAGGCGACCGGTGCCGGTCTGCCCGAGCCCAACGCGATGGTGCTCGCCACGGCCGACACGGAGGGGCGCCCGTCGTCCCGCACCGTGCTGGCCAAGGGGCTCGACGTCCGGGGACTGGTCTTCTTCACCAACTACACCTCCTCCAAGAGCCACGACCTGATGGCGACCCGCTACGCCTCCGCGACGTTCCCGTGGTTCGCCATGCAGCGGCAGGCGCACGTGCGCGGCACCGTCGAGAAGGTCGGCCCGGTCGAGACGGCCGAGTACTGGAACAGCCGTCCGCGCGGCTCGCAGATGGGCGCCTGGGCGTCGCCGCAGTCGCGCGTCGTGTCGGGTCGTTCCACTTTGGAGAGTGCCCTCCACAAGATCGAGCGCCAGTTCGCCGATTCCGACCGGGTACCGGTACCCCCGCACTGGGGCGGCTGGCGCATCCGGCCGGAGGAGGTCGAGTTCTGGCAGGGCAGGCGTGACCGCATGCACGACCGGCTCCGCTTCCGCCTCGGGCGCGACGGCTGGGAGTTGCAGCGCGTGGCCCCGTGACGTCCGCGACTCCAGCCGCTCACGACTCGTTAGTTGTCCTAAGCTAACGAGTCGTGAGCGGACTGCTGCGCAAGGTCGCCATCGACACCAGACCACTGAAGATCGTCGCCTACCGCAGGCTGTGGGTCTCGACGGTCATCACCGCCGTGGGCAGCCAGCTCACCGCCGTCGCGGTCCCGAAGCAGGTCTACGACCTCACCGGCTCGTCGAGCTGGGTGGGCATCGCCGCCGCCGTCGCGCTCGTCCCGCTGCTGGTCTTCGGCCTGTACGGCGGCGCGGTCGCCGACGCGGTCGACCGCCGCAAGCTGCTGGTCGTCACCAACGCGGGCATCGCCGTCACGTCGGTCCTGCTGTGGCTCCAGGCCGCGTTCCACGTCGAGTCCGTGTGGCTCATCATCGCCCTGCTCGGCCTCCAGCAGGTCTTCTTCGCCCTGAACGCCCCCGCGCGCAGCGCCGTTGTCGCCAGGCTCGTGCCCGGTGAGCTGATGGCCTCGGCCGTGGCGCTGAACAGCACCGTCATGACGTTCGGCGCCGTGCTCGGCCCGATGCTCGCGGGCGCGCTGATGCCCCTGATCGGCCTGCCGACGCTCTACCTGGTCGACGCCGTCTTCCTGACCGTGACGATCTACGCGGTCTGGAAGCTCCCCTCGATGCCGCCGCTCAGCGGCACCTCGCGCCGCGCGGGCGTCCGCGACGTCCTGGACGGCTTCCGCTACCTCGGCGCGCAGAAGCTGCTCCTGGCGTCGTTCCTGCTCGACATCATCGCCATGGTCTTCGGCATGCCGCGCGCCCTCTTCCCGGAGATGGCCGAGAACACGTTCGGCGACCCGCCGGGCGGCGGCCTGGCGCTGGGCTGGCTGTTCGCCGCCGTGCCGCTGGGCGCGATGGCGTGCGGGCTCCTGTCCGGCTGGCTGACGAGGCTGAACCGGCACGGCGCGGGCGTCACCATCGCCGTCGTCGCCTGGGGCGTGGCCATCATCGGCTTCGGCCTGTCCAGGTCGCTGTGGGTCGCCGTGCTGTTCCTGGCGCTGGCGGGCGCGGCGGACATGGTGAGCATGGTGTTCCGCGGCGCGATCCTCCAGAACGCCGCCACGGACGAGATGCGCGGCCGGATGCAGGGCGTCTTCATCGTCGTCGTGGCCGGCGGGCCCCGGCTCGCGGACCTGCTGCACGGCACCACCGGTGCCATCGCCGGACCGGGCGCGGCCGTCGCGGGCGGCGGTGTGCTGGTGGTGGTCTTCACCGTCCTCGCGGTGCTCGCCCTGCCCGCGGTGTGGCGCTACCGGTACACGCCGGACGCGCCGCTGCCCGAGGTCGTTCACAAGACCGGGTAGACGAGCCGGACGCCGAAGGCGTCGGACCGGACGGCCAGCGACCGGCCCCCCGGCAGCGGGATGGCGCAGGGTTCGCCGGACAGCAGCGCCCCGGCGAGCCGTCCTGCCGATTCGTCGTCGAGTTCCAGCACCAGGCGGCGGGGAGCGGGCGGGAACGGGGAAGACAAGCGGGGGACCGTCCTGGTTCTGAGCGTCGTGGACCGGTGAAGCCGTTCGCCGAAATTGCCCGACCGGATTTCCCGAAGGCGCAGAATCGCCTTTATTCTCCGCAATTGAGCCTATCCGTGGACCATTGGTCCGACCATTCCCCGATCAGGTGCCCGCCGGTCCTGCACCCCTGGCACGAGGCTGCGGGACCGTAGCGGCGAGGAGTCGGGACAGGGCCGCCGGAGGCCGCTGACCGGCCCCGCGACCGCGACCAACCTCAAGGCTTGCCCAATCCGCACCGCGTCGACTACCGACCGTTGATGTGATCGGGCACACTCCTCAAGCATGGCGGACGCGACGAGCGCACCGGCGCAACCGGAACTGAAACGGGCCATCGGGCCCAAACTGCTGCTGTTCTTCGTGATCGGGGACATCCTCGGCACAGGTATCTACGCCCTCACGGGAAACGTGGCGGGCAAGATCGGCGGCGCACTGTGGCTGCCCTTCCTCCTCGCGTTCGTCGTCGCCTTCCTGACGGCGTTCAGCTACCTCGAACTCGTCGGCAAGTACCCGAAGGCCGCGGGTGCGGCGCTCTACACGAACCGGGCCTTCAAGATCCAGTTCCTGACGTTCATGGTCGCGTTCGCGGTGATGAGCTCGGGCATCACGTCCGCGGCGTCGGCCGCGCTCGCGTTCGGCAAGACCTACCTCCAGGCGGTGCTGCGGGAGTTCTTCTCGGACTCCATCGCGGTGCCCGCGACGCTGGTCGCGATCCTGTTCATCCTCGGCCTCGCCGCGGTCAACTTCCGCGGCGTCTCGGAGTCGGTCAAGGCGAACGTCGTCCTGACCTGCATCGAGCTGTCCGGCCTGCTGATCATCATCGCGATCGGCATCTGGGCGGTCGTGCAGGGCGACGGTGACGCGAGCCGCCTGACGCAGGTCGACCCCGCTCCCGGCCAGAGCGCGTTCCTGGCGATCACGTCGGCGACGGCGCTCGCGTTCTTCGCCATGGTCGGGTTCGAGGACTCGGTCAACATGGCGGAGGAGTGCCGCGAACCGGTGCGGATCTTCCCCAGGGCGATGCTCATGGGGATGGGCGTGGCGGCGGTGATCTACGTGCTGGTCGCGATCACGTCGTCGCTGCTGATCCCGGCGGACGAGCTGGCGAAGGCGGGCAGCGGCGCGCTGCTGAAGGTCGTGACGGTGGGGGCGCCGGGGTTCCCGCTGTGGCTCTTCTCGCTCATCGGCCTGTTCGCGGTCATCAACTCGGCACTGATCAACATGCTGATGGCGAGCCGCCTGCTCTACGGCATGTCCAACGAGAAGATCATCCCGCAGTTCTTCGCCGTGGTGCACCCGTTCCGGCGGACGCCGTGGATCTCGATCATCTTCACCAGCGGCATCGCGGTCATCCTGGTGTCCTTCGTGGACATCGCGGCGCTCGGCGGCACGACGTCGCTGCTCCTGCTGATCGTGTTCGCCATCGTCAACGTCGCCGTACTGGTGCTGCGCAAGGAGAAGGCGGACCACGAGCACTTCAGGGCCCCGACGTGGGTGCCGTGGCTCGGCGTGATCACCTGCACCTTCCTGGCCAGCCCGCTGTCCGGTCGACCGCTGGCCGACTACAAGATCGCGCTGTACCTGCTCGGCGCCGGTGTCGTGCTCTGGGCCATCAACTACTTCGTCCACGGCAAGACCGAGGAGTTCGACCCGGAGAAGCTCGCGAAGTAGGTCCGGCCAACCGCTGATCCCCCTCGGGGACCGTTTCGCAGTCGTGGAACGGTTCCCGAGCGGCGTCCGCGGAACCGGGGCGCGGTCTAGAGCTTCTTGCCCATCTGCACCGAGCGGACCTCGAACCCGGTCGACCGGTAGAGCGCCTGCGCCGTCGTGTTGTCGCCGAACACGTTCAGGGTCAGCTCGACGGCGCCGTGCGCGCGGGCGTCCTGCTCGGCCAGCCGCATCACGGCCTTGCCGTACCCGCGTCCGCGCACGGCCTCCTCGACCTCCACCAGGTAGATCCACTCCAGGCCCTCGCGCCTGGTCGGCCCCGGCCCGAGCCACAACGCCCCGACCCGCACGTCACCGTCGACCACGGCGTGCACCCGGTGACCGGGGGCGGGGAACACCGCGAACTGGGCGTCCGCGATCTCCCGCGCCACCGACGCGGTCTCGCCTGCCGACACGCGGGCCGCCAGGTAGGCGTCGAACTGCTCGGCCGCGAACGCGGTGAACTCGGCCTCGGTCATGGGCCGGAGCGACACGGTCATGGGGTGACCACCGATCATCTCGTCGGGGTGAGGTGATCGGTGGCCACCTCGCGCACGCCGGGAGTCTAGGCAGGGCGTTGACCGTCCACCGGGAGGTCCCGTCCGACTAGGCTCCGACCATGCTGGAGATCTCCTACGGCGCGTCACGAGCCGTGATCACGCGCACCGGTGCCGGGCTTCGATCCTTCGAGGTGGGTGGGGCGCCGTACGCCGAGACCTACGACGAGCGCCCGCCGATGAGCAGCGGGGCGGTGCTGATCCCGTGGCCGAACCGGACCGCGGACGGCGTGTGGCGGCTCGACGGCGAGGTCCAGCACCTGGAGATCACCGAACCCGCGCGCCACAACGCGATCCACGGGCTGGTGAAGACCGTCGACTGGTCCGTGCTGGAGCACACGGGGTCGCTCGTGTCGTTGGAGACGACGATCGAGGCGCGGCCGGGCTGGCCGGTGCCGCTGCACGTGACGACGAGCTACGCGCTGGACGAGAACGGCCTCACCGTGGCGCACGCCGTGCGCAACGTGGGCGACCGGCCGACGCCGTTCGGGGTCGGGACGCACCCGTACCCGCGGGCGGGGCTGTCGGAGACCGACGACTGCACGATGAAGCTGGCCGCGACGACCGTCCTGCCGCTCGACCCGGACAAGATGGTGCCCACCGAGCTGCCGCGGCACGTGGCGGGCACGGAGTTCGACTTCCGGGTGGCGCGGTCGCTCAAGGGCGTGAACCTGGACACGCCGTTCGGCGGGTGCGAGCCGGGGCCGGACGGGCTGGTGCACCACGAGCTGCGCGGGCCGGAGCAGAGCGTCGAGCTGTGGGCGGACGCGGTCTTCAAGTGGGTGCAGGTGTACACCTCCGACGCGTACCCCGGCCGGGGTCGGGCGGTGGCGATCGAGCCGATGACGTGCCCGCCGGAGGCGCTGAACTCCGGGGTGGACCTGATCGTGCTGGCGCCCGGTGAGGCGTGGGCGGCGCGGTGGGGGATCCGTCCGTTGGCGTAGCGGGCCGAACACCGTTAGCGTCGCTAAGTATGAACGTCGCTATCACTGGTGGATATGTCGTGCCCGTCGACGGGGATCCCATCGAGGGCGGGACCGTGCTGGTCCAGGACGGGAAGATCGTCGCCGTCGGGGCCGACGTGGAGGTGCCCGACGGCGTCGAGGTGGTGGACGCCGCCGGGTCGTGGGTGCTGCCGGGCTTCGTCGAAGCCCACGGCCACATGGGCGTCCACGAGGAGGGCGAGGGCTGGGCCGGGCAGGACACCAACGAGATGACCGATCCCAACGGCGCCCGCATGCGCGCGTTGGACGCGATCAACCCGGACGACCTCGGCTTCCGGGACGCGCTGTCGGGCGGGGTGACCACCGCCGTCGTGAAGCCCGGTTCCGGCAACCCCATCGGCGGCCGGACGGTCGCGGTCAAGATGTGGGGCCGCACCGTCGACGAGATGCTGATCCGCGAGCCGGTCAGCGTGAAGAGCGCGCTCGGGGAGAACCCGAAGCGCGTCTACGGCGACCAGAAGAAGATCCCGTCGACCCGCCAGGGCGTGGCAGCGGTCATCCGCGACGCGTTCACCAAAGCGCAGGACTACCGGGCGAAGCGCGAGCACGCTGCGGCGGAGAACAAGCCGTTCGACCGCGACAACACTCTCGAAGTCCTGGTGCGGGTGCTGGACCGCGAGATCCCGTGGAGCCAGCACTGCCACCGCGCCGACGACATCGCCACGGCGCTGCGCTTGGCCGACGAGTTCGGCTACCGGCTCGTCGTCCACCACGGCACCGAGGGCCACAAGATCGCGGACCTGTTGGCGGAGAAGGGGATCCCGGTCGTCATCGGGCCGCTGTTCACCACCCGCTCCAAGGTCGAGCTGCGCGAGCGGTCGCTGCGCAACCCCGGCATCCTGGAGCGCGCGGGCGTCGAGCTGGCGATCACCACCGACCACCCGGTGATCCCGATCCACTTCCTGGTGCACCAGGTGACCCTGGCCGTGAAGGAGGGCCTGGAGCGGTCGACCGCGCTGCGCACGATCACCACGAACCCGGCGCGGATCTCGGGCCTCGACGACCGCGTCGGCTCGCTCAAGCCCGGCCTCGACGGCGACGTGGTGATCTGGTCCGGCGACCCGCTCGACGTGCTCAGCCGCGCGCTGCGGGTGTTCGTGCAGGGCCGCGAGGTGTACACGTTCAACCACGCCACCGGCGTCGGTGACGTGGTCGACCCGTTCTACCAGGACGTGGTCTAGAGCTTGCGGAGCGCGCGGCCGATCACCAGGCGCTGGATCTGGTTCGTGCCCTCGAAGATCTGGAGCACCTTGGCCTCGCGCATGTACCGCTCGGCCGGGAAGTCGCGGGTGTAGCCCGCGCCGCCCAGCACCTGCACGGCGTCGGTCGTCACCCTCATCGCCATGTCCGTGGCGACGAGCTTGGCGATCGACGCCTGCCGCTGGAACGGCAGCCCGCGGTCCCGCCGCCGCGCGGCCTCCAGGTACGTCGCCCGCGCGGACTCCACGCCCGCAGCCATGTCGGCCAGCAGGAACTCCAGGCCCTGGAACTCGATGATCGGCTTGCCGAACTGGGTGCGCTGCTTGGCGTACGCGACGGCCTCGTCCAGCGCGGCCTGGCCGAGCCCGACGGCGCACGCCGCGATGCCGAGCCTGCCGGAGTTCAACGCGTCCAGCGCGATCTTCAGCCCGGCGCCCTCGCCGCCGACCAGCCGGTCCGCCGGCACCCGCGCGTCCTCGAACCGCAACTGGGCCGTGACGGATCCGGTCAGCCCCATCTTCCGCTCGGGTGCCGCGGCCGTGATGCCGGAACCGTTGTCCACCAAGAAGCAGGAGATGTCCTTTTCGGACGTCCGCGCCATCAGCGTGTAGAAGTCGGCCGCGCCCGCGTGGGTGATCCACGCCTTGGTGCCGTTGACGACGTAGTCGTCGCCGTCGCGCACCGCGCGGGTCGACAGCGCCCCCGCGTCTGACCCGGCGTGCGTCTCGGACAGCGCGTAACCGCCGAGCAGGTCGCCCTCCAGCAGCGTCGGCAGCCACCGGTCGCGCTGCTCGGGCGTGCCGAACGTGGCCAGCGGGTACGCCGACATCACGTGCACGGACACGCCGACCGCGACGGACATCCACGCGGACGCGATCTCCTCCAGCGCCTGGAGGTACACCTCGTACGGCTGCTCGCCACCGCCGAACCGCTCCGGGTACGGCAGGCCCAGCAGGCCGGACTTGCCGAGCAGGCGGAACACGTCGCGCGGGAAGCGCTCCTGCTCCTCGGCCTCCGCCGCGCGGGGCTTCAGCTCGTCCCTGGCGATCTCGCGGACCAGCGAGATCAGGTCCTCGGCCTCGGTGGTGGGCAGCAGGCGTTCGGCGGGCATCGACGACCCCTCTGTTGGCGCGGGAAAGAGTACTGGAAACAGTACTGCAGGACGTACCAGAGTACTATTCCCAGCCATGTGGGACAGTTCGCCCATGACCTCGATGGTCCGCAGGCCGCTCACCGGGCGGCAGACCGAGCTGCTCGCGCGCCTTGAGGCGCTCGTGCTGGCGGAGGGGTTCGCGCACTTCACGCTGGACGACCTCGCCGCCCGCCTGCACTGCTCGAAGTCGACGCTGTACGCGCTCGCCGCGAGCAAGGAGCAGCTCGCCGTCCGCGTCGTCGGCCGGTACTTCAAGGGAGCCGCGCAGCGCATCGAGGAGCAGGTGGCCGCCGTCGAGGACGTGCGCGGCCGCATCGGCACCTACCTCGCGGGCGCCGCCGACGAGCTGCGCCGCGCGTCCGCCCAGTTCATCGCCGACGTGTCCGCGTTCGCGCCGACCCGCAGCACCTACGAGCGCAACGCCCGCGCCGCCGCCGAACGCCTCCGCACGTTCATCTCCGACGGCGTCCGCGAAGGCGTGTTCCGCGACGTCCATGCGACCCTGTTCGCCGAGATGGCCGGGCTGCTGATCGAGGGCATCCAGACGGGCGTGCTGACCAGGAGGGCGGGCGTCACGGACTCGGAGGCCTTCACGGCGCTCGGCGAGCTCCTCCTCGACGGCTTGCAGAACGAACGGAGACGCGCGTGATCGTGGTTGCTGGTGAGGCGTTGGTCGACCTGGTCCCGTCGCCCTCGGCGGTGGACGGGCAGTTGGCCGACCTGATGCCGCGCCTCGGCGGTGGGCCGTACAACGTGGCCATCGCGGCGGGCAGGCTCGGCGCCCCGGTGAGCTTCCTGTCGCGGGTGTCCACGGACCTCTACGGCGACGCGCTGGTCGAACGCCTGCACGGCTCGGCCGTGCGCACCGACCTGGTGCAGCGCGGTGCCGAGCCGACGACGCTGGCCGTCGTCGGCATCGGCCCGGACGGGTCGGCCCGGTACTCGTTCTACGTCGAGGGCACGGCGGACCGGCTGGTGACCGACCCCGGCGCGCTGGGCGCCGACGTGACCGCGGTGTCGTTCGGCACGCTGTCGCTCGTGCTGGAGCCGGGGGCGACCGAGTACGAGAACGTCCTGCGCTGCGAGTCCGCGCGCGGAGCGCTGACCGTGCTGGACCCGAACATCCGCGCCGCCCTGATCCCGGACGCGAACGCCTACCGGGCGCGGTTCGCCTCCTGGCTGCCCCACGTCGGGTTGCTCAAGGTGTCCGTCGAGGACGCCCGCTGGCTCGCGGACCTGCCCGAGGACGCCTCGGAGGACGCCGTGCTGGAGGTGGCCCGCACGTGGCAGGCGCTCGGGCCCGCCGCGGTCGTGCTGACCAGGGGCGGTGACGGGCTCGCCGTGCTGACCGGCGCGGGCGAGGTGCTGCGGGTGCCGCCGCGGAAGGTGTCCGTCGTGGACACGATCGGGGCCGGGGACACGGTGCAGGGCGCGCTGATCGCGTGGCTGCACCAGAACGACGCGCTGAAGGCCGCCGCCGTCGCGGCGCTGACCCCGGAGCGGTGGCGGGAGGCGCTGACCTACGCGGGTGACGCCGCGGCCTTCACCTGCACCCGTGCCGGGGCGGAACCGCCGTACACCGAAGAGCTCGAAGCCTTCACGGGGTAGCGGACCGGGCTCCTCGCGAGGAGAACCATCGGCGCCCCGGCATTTGTGAGCCGGGGCACCTCGGCTCTTCGCGACCCCCACGGGTGAGTGGTGGCCCGAGTCCTGAACCTATCGCCACCCAATGCACTTTGTCGTCGCCGAGACGTGTGACGTGGCTTCACTCACAGTGCTCTTGATCACCGTTCGGTGACCGGGCGACCACGAGAATGGCCTAGCTCTCACCCCTGACGAGGTGGCGAAAGGGGTCGGACGGGCTACCGTGGAGCGTAACGCTCTCACGGGTCGGCCGACCGCGGTCCGGCCGTGGAACGTGCACGCTGGCCACCGTGCGGAGTTCGCGACAGTCGCGTGTGATGCCGGTCCCACCTCACGGAATCGGTTCACATCGGTGCTGCGGGGCGGTGATACCGCCGACTAGCGTGGGAGAACTGACAGGACCCCAACGGGGTGGTGCTGCGGTTGCGGAGACCCAGATCCGCTTGCCGGCGAGTGAGACCTGCACGACCGGTCGAGCCGAGCGTCGCCACCCCGCCCTAGCGTGAGAGGGACTCTGAATGCCCGACGCGACGACTGCGCCGAACGACACCCGTACCGTCGCGCTGCGCCATGAGGGCGGAGAGCTCGAGATGAATCTGGTGCAGGCCACCGAAGGTGCGCCTGGCATCGAACTCGGGAAACTGCTGGCGAAAACCGGACTCGTAACACTCGATTCCGGCTTCGTGAACACAGCCTCCTGCTCCTCTGAGATCACCTACATCGACGGTGACGCGGGAATCCTGCGTTATCGCGGGTACCC
The DNA here is from genome assembly GCF_025061645.1 of Umezawaea endophytica. Lineage (GTDB taxonomy): Bacteria > Actinomycetota > Actinomycetes > Mycobacteriales > Pseudonocardiaceae > Umezawaea > Umezawaea endophytica. The sequence goes on from NZ_JANYMP010000008.1 coordinate 235,721, forward strand.
GATCGAGCAGCTCGCCGAGAAGTCGAACTTCAACGAGGTCAGCTACCTGCTGATCTACGGGGAGCTCCCGACGCAGGCGCAACTGGACGACTTCACGTCCAAGATCAGCAGGCACACCCTGCTGCACGAAGACCTCAAGAGGTTCTTCGACGGCTTCCCGCGCGACGCCCACCCCATGCCGGTGCTGTCGTCTGCGGTCTCCGCGCTGTCCACGTTCTACCAGGACAGCCTCAGCCCGTTCGACGCGACGCAGGTGGAGATCTCCACGATCCGCCTCCTCGCGAAGGTGCCGACCATAGCGGCGTACGCGTACAAGAAGTCCGTGGGCCAGCCGTTCCTCTACCCGGACAACTCGCTCGGTCTCGTGGAGAACTTCCTCCGCATGACCTTCGGTTTCCCGGCCGAGCCGTACGACGTCGACCCCGACCTGGTGAAGGCGCTCGACCTGCTCTTCATCCTGCACGCCGACCACGAGCAGAACTGCTCCACGTCGACCGTGCGCCTGGTCGGCTCGTCCGAGGCCAACCTGTTCGCGTCCATCTCCGCGGGCATCAACGCCCTGTTCGGCCCGCTGCACGGCGGCGCCAACAGCGCGGTCCTGGAGATGCTGGAGAAGATCCGCAACGACGGGGGTGACGTCGCCGCCTTCGTGAACAAGGTCAAGAACAAGGAGGAGGGCGTTCGCCTGATGGGCTTCGGCCACCGGGTCTACAAGAACTACGACCCGCGCGCCGCGATCATCAAGAAGACGGCGGACGAGATCCTCGCGAAGCTCGGCGGCGACGACGAGCTGCTGGAGATCGCCAAGAAGCTCGAAGAGGTCGCGCTCGCGGACGAGTACTTCGTGTCCCGCAAGCTCTACCCGAACGTGGACTTCTACACCGGCCTGATCTACCGGGCGATGGGCTTCCCGACGAAGTTCTTCACCGTCCTGTTCGCACTGGGCCGCCTCCCCGGCTGGATCGCGCACTGGCGCGAGATGATCCAGGACCCGGCGACCAAGATCGGCCGCCCGCGGCAGATCTACGTCGGTCCCGCGGAGCGCGACTTCCTCACGATGGACAAGAGGTAGTTCGAACGCGCACAAGGCCCGTGCCTCGGTGAGGTGCGGGCCTTCGTCGTTCGTCCGTGTCCCCGTCGTGCGGTGCCCCGGCGGGCGACTTAGCGTGGTGCGGTGCCCTCACCGACCGTGATCTGGTTCCGCCGCGACCTGCGCACCGCCGACCACCCCGCCCTGCTCAGCGCGGCCGAACGCGCCGAGTCCGCGCTCGCGCTGTTCGTGCTGGACGACAAGCTGCTGCGTAACGCCGGACCGGCCAGGACGGACCACCTGCACCGCTGCCTGCGCGCGCTCGACGCGCAACTGGACGGTCGCCTGCACGTGGTGCGCGGCAACCCGGTCGCCGTGGTGCCCGAGATCGCGCGGGCCGTCGGCGCGGGCAGCGTCCACGTCTCCGCGGACTACGGCCCGTACGGCCGCAAGCGGGACGCGGCGGTCGAGGAAGCGCTGGGGGACGTCGAGTTCGTGCGGTCCGGGTCGCCGTACGCGGTGGCGCCGGGGCGGGTCCGCAAGGGTGACGGCACGCCGTTCAAGGTGTTCACGCCGTTCCGCCGGGCCTGGACCGAGCACGGGTGGCGCAAGCCCGCGGCCACTGACGCGTCCACTGTGGACTGGGTCGCGCGGCGCGGCGGCGAGCGGCTCCCGGACGTGGAGCCGGTCGCGGATCCCTTGCCGCTGTGGGAGAAGTTCCGCGACGAACGGCTGCCGGACTACAAGACCGCCCGCGACCGGCCGGACCTGGACGCCACCAGCAGGCTGTCCCCTTACCTGCGCTGGGGTCTGCTGCACCCGCGCACGCTGCTGGCGGAACTGGGGGACGGCGAGGGCGACGCGACGTTCCGCTCGGAGCTGGCGTGGCGCGAGTTCTACGCGGACGTGCTGTGGCACCGCCCGGAGACGGCGTCGAAGAACTACGACCCCAAGTTCGACCGCATGGAGCACGACTCCGACGACGGCCGGTTCCGGGCGTGGCAGGAGGGCAAGACCGGCTACCCCATCGTCGACGCGGGGATGCGCCAGCTCCTCGCCGAGGGCTGGATGCACAACCGGGTGCGGATGATCGTCGCCAGCTTCCTGGTGAAGGACCTGCACCTGCCGTGGTGGATGGGCGCGAAGCACTTCATGGACCACCTGGTCGACGGCGACCTGGCGTCCAACCAGCACGGCTGGCAGTGGGTCGCGGGGTCCGGCACCGACGCGTCGCCGTTCTTCCGCGTCTTCAACCCCGTCACCCAGGGCGAGAAGTTCGACCCCAGCGGCGACTACGTCCGGCGGTACGTGCCGGAGCTGCGCGACGTGCGCGGCAAGCAGGTGCACCAGCCGCACGACCCGATCGTCGACCACGCCCACGAGCGCCAGGTGGCCCTCGCCCGGTACGGCGCGATCAAGTCCTAGCGCAGCGCGTCGCGCAGCTTCACCCTCGACCCCGTGCGCAGCACCGCGTTCGAGTAGATCCTGCCGCCGAGCCAGGTGATCGCCGCCACCGCGCCGATGGCCAGGACGACGGCGAGCAGCACCTGCCAGAGCGGTGCCACGCCGATCGCCATCCGGCCCGGCATGAGGATCGGGGCGAAGGGCGGGAGCATCGACAGCACCGTGACCGTCGTGCCAGAGGGGTCCTGGATCAGCAGGTTGATGCCCACGACGAAGGCGATGATGATCACCGTGCTGATCGGGGTGACCACCGACTGGAGTTCTTCCTGCCGCGACACCAGTGACGCCGCCGCGGCGAAGATGGTGGCGTAGAGGAAGAAGCCCAGCAGGTACCAGAGGACACCCGTCGCCAGCGCGCCGCTCGCCACACCGGTCAGGTCGATGACGCCGGTCGTCGACGAGAGGACCAGGCCGATGCCGCCGATCAGCACGAGCTGGAGCAGGCCCACCGCTCCCAGGCCCATCACCTTGCCCAGCAGGAGCTGCCACGGGCGCAGGGTGGCCAGGAGGATCTCCACGACGCGGCTGGACTTCTCCTCGACCACGCCCTGGGCGACCATGGTGCCGTAGACCAGCAGCGAGTAGTAGAGCAGCGCCGCGATCACCAGGCCGATGGCCAGGCGTTGGCCCTGCTGGGAGTCCTCCGGTTCCAGCGCCACCACGGTGACCTTGGCCGCCGCCATCTTGGCCGCCACGACGTTCGGGTCCAGGTCGGCCTCCGCCAACTGGGCGTTGAGGACCTGCTGCCTCACGATCGTGTCCAGGGCGTTCTGCAACGCGCTGTTCAGGTTCTCCTTCACGACCACGCGCAGGGCGTCCGGGGCGCCGGTGATCAGGACGTCCAAGTCGCCCTTGCGGACCTGCTCCTCGGCCGCCGCCGGGTCGGTGACGTCGGTCGTGGCGACCTCGCGGCCGAACTGCCTCGCGGTTTCGCGCAGCGGCTCGGCCAGCACGGTCGACTGGCCGCTGAGCCCGACGGTGCTGCGGTTCGACTGGTCGAACAGGACGGCCTGGAGCAGCACGTACCCGGCCAGCACCGCGACGATCACCACGGTGCCGATCAGGAACGAGCGGGTGCGGACCTTGCCGAGGAACTCCCTGCGGGCGACCAGGAGCACCGCCCGGCTCGGGCTGAGCCTCCTCATGCCGTCTCCTCCTCGGTGACCACGTTGCGGAACAGTTCGGTCAGCGACGGGCGCTGCCTGCTGAACTCCCGGACCGGGCCGGTGGCCAGCGCCGCGTGCAGCACGGCCTGGTCGTCGGCGTCCGCCGTCAGCTCCAGCGTCGTCCTGGTGCCGCGCGTCTCGACCACCCGGACACCGGGCACGTCCGCCGCCCAGCCGTTCGCCGCTCCCGGCGCGTCCACGACCAGGCGGGTCTCGCCGCCCGCGCGGAGCTCGTCCACGGTCCCGCAGGCCACCATCGCTCCACTTCGGACGATGCCGATGCGGTCGCACAGCCGTTCCACCAGGTCGAGCTGGTGGCTGGAGAACACGACGGGCACGCCTGCGGAAGCCTTCTCCCGCAACACCTGGCTCATCACGTCGACCGCCACTGGGTCGAGGCCGGAGAACGGTTCGTCCAGCACCAGCACGTCCGGCTCGTGCACCAGCGCCGCGGCCAACTGCACGCGCTGCTGGTTGCCGAGGCTCAGCTTCTGCACCTCGTCGTTGCGGCGGTCGCGCACGCCGAGGCGGGCGATCCAGTTCTCCGCCGACCGGTGCGCGTCGTTCGTCGTCAGGCCGTGCAGCTCGGCCAGGTAGACGAGCTGCTCCAGGACCTTCATCTTCGGGTAGAGCCCGCGCTCCTCCGGCATGTAGCCGATCCGGCGGCGGGTCTCGAACGTGATGGGCGCGCCATTCCACCTCACCTCGCCCGAATCCGCGGCCAGCACGCCCAGCGCGATCCGCATCGCGGTCGTCTTGCCCGCGCCGTTGCTGCCGACGAACCCGAACAGCTCACCCGCTCGAACCTCGAAGGTCATGTCCCGCAGGGCCACGACCTCGCCGTAGCGCTTGGAGATCCGGTCGATCTCCAGCACCCCCTGAGCCACGGTGCTCTCCTCCTGGTTGGTCACGCCTCGTGCGATCCGCCGGACGGGTGGCATCGAGTGCGGCCGAACGGCTGTATCCCACCACATGTTCCCTGATCCAGAGGATTCCGATGACACGATACGGGTCCGCGGAACCGAAACGGGTCGCCCGCGGTCCAACGTGTCGTGGGCGGTAGCCCCGCTGTCTTCAAGGGGTGATCATGGAGCCTGACCAGTGGCTCGCTCAGTACGGGCAGAAGATCGACCAGGCCAAGCAGAACGCGGCGCAGGCCGAGACGCAGCTCGGGGGTGTCGGCGGCAGCGCCACCTCGCCGGACGGGCTGATCACGGTGACGGTCAACGCCGCGGGCGCCCTGGAGAACCTCGTCCTCCGGCCCGGAGTGCGCGAGATGGACCCCGAGCGGATCGCCAGTGCGGTGCTCGCGGCGTCCACCCAGGCGCAGCGCTCCGCGGCCGGTCGGGTGGTCGAGATCATGAACGAGTTCATCGGCGAGAGCCCGGCGCTCGACTTCGTGAAGGCGCAGATGCCGCACGGCTATTCGGGTGACGGCACGGACGAGGCGGAACCGGCGCCCCCGGAGAAGCGTCGGGACACCAGGCCGGACGACGACTACTTCACCAATCCGCCGGAAGTCATGGGCTGAGCAGGGGGTACCTGACGATGTTCGACTCCTTCAACGTGAGTCCGGCCGAGGTTCGGACGCACGCCACCACCGTCGACCAGTTGAGCCAGCGGATGCACGCGGCCACCACCACGGCCGACCCATCGCTGTCGACCGAGGCCTTCGGGGTCTTCGGCAGCTTCCTCGCCGAGTTCATCCTGAAGGTCGCGGGCGGGTCCCAGGACATCCTGGGCAAGGCCACGACCTCGGTGAACGACATGGCCATCGGGCTCAGGGAGGTCGCCGAGCTGTACGAGGCGATCGACCGGGACAACGCCTTCGGGTTCACTGGAAAGGTTGCGGAATGAACGCCCAGGCGGCACCGGCGGGGACCGCGCAGGGGCGCGACCCGGCCAACCTGTTCAAGGACGTGCAGGGGACCGTGTCCGCGGTCGAGCGCGGCGACTGGGTCACCGCGGGGCTGGGCATCGCCAACAGCGCGATGGACATCGTCGGGCTGGCGAGCAACCCGCTGAGCGGCTTCCTGTCGGCCGGGTTCAGTTGGGCCATGCAGCACGTGGACTTCCTGCGGGAGCCGTTCGACGCGCTGCTCGGGGACCCGCAGGCCATCGCGAAGATGGCGGAGAGCTGGAAGTCCGCCGGGACGCAGGTGTCCTCCGTCGCGGGCGACTACCGGCGGACCGCCGTCGAGCAGACGAAGACGTGGCAGGGGAAGACGGCCGACGCCTACCGCGGCGCGGCGGCGAACCACTCCACCGGCCTGGAGACGCTGTCCAAGGCGTGCGCCGGGATCTCCGGCGCGGTGGCCGGGGCCGGGCAGCTCGTGGGCACCGTGCGCAAGATGATCATGGACCTGATCTCCGACGCCGTGGCGAAGATGGTCATGAAGATCATCCAGTGGTTGACCGCGTCGGTCTTCACGTTCGGAGCGGCCATCGGCGCCGCCATCGCGGACATCGTGACGATGGCGTGCAACTACGCGAAGAAGCTGTCGGACTTCCTGTCGAAGCTGTCCGCGTCGTTGACGAAGCTGATGAACCTGGTGAAGCAGGTCGCCTCCATCGCGCAGACCGCCAAGCAGATCGTGGACGCGATCACGGCGATGAGCCACAAGGGTGCCGCCGGTGGCGCGGGCGGTGCCGGTCCCTCCAGCACCCGGCCGTCCGCGGGCGGGTTGGGCATGGACCAGGGCCAGGTCGACCGGCTCCGGCAGCAGGCCGACGCCCGGTACACGAATCCGGGCTCCTCGGGCGGTGGCACCGGCGGGACGACCGGGACCAGCGGCTCCTCGGGCGGGCAGGTGGCCGCACCTCCGACGCTCCCCGGCCAGGGGACCGGTGGGCACTGGGAGCCCGGCCGGTGGGTGCCGGACGCGCCCGCGGCCTCCGGTGGCGGCCAGGTGTCGCCGCCGCCGTCGTTCGGTGGCGGCGGTGGGGGTGGCGGTTATCCGGGCACGGTGCCCAATCCCATCCCGGCGCCCGTTCGACCGGGGTACACGCCTCCTCCCGGAGTGCCCGGCTACACGCCGCCTCCGATGCCCACGCCCCTCTCGGGGTCGACCGGTGACGTGCACGCGACCGCCACGCGCGCGGGCGGGTTCTCCGGCGCGCTCCCCGGCGGTGGGGCCGGTGGCGGTGCCGGGGGTGGCTTCTCCGGTGGCGGCGGGTTCTCCGGCGGTGGCGCCGGAGGGGTCTCGGGTGCCAGTTCCGCCAGTGGCGGTGGAGGTGGTGGGCCCATGCAGCACGGTGGCGCCACGGGAATCCTGCCGTCCGGTACGCCTGGGCACACCTCCCTCGGTGGTGGCGGTGCCGTCGGTGGTGGCGGTGGTGGTGCCGGCGGTGGTGCTGCCGGCGGCGGCATGATGGGTGGCGCGCCGATGGGTGGCGGCGGACAGGGTGGCGGTGGCAAGGACCACCAGCGCAAGGTCCGGCTCGAGGGTGAAGAGTTGATGGAAGCGCCTAAGGCGGCGAAGCCCGTCATCGGGGAGTGACGTCGGTCGGGCTGTCGTAGGGGGGCGGCGTCTGTAGGCCCATCTTCGGGTGAGGCCGCTGTGGCTGCCCCGTCGCTCAAGTGTCTCGATGACCGTTCGCGCTTGTCAAGGCGGGAAAGATGCCTTGACAAGCGCGAACGGTCATGAGGGCGCTGGGGATCGGGGCGGTGGGGGGAGTGTGGTCAGTCCCGCTCCGCTAGTAGTGCGGTGATCGTTGGTTCGGCTGCTTGGCGTTCTGCTGGTACCAGGCCGATTCTGGTTCGTCTGTCGAGGATGTCTGCTGCTGTTGTGGCGCCCTCGTGTTGTTTGGCCCAGAGGATTTCTGCTGCGGTGATGTCGCCGGAGATCTGTTCTGGTCTGTTCATGGCGGTGATTGCCGCTGCTTCTGTGCCGTACTTGGCTTTCAGTCTTTGTGGTGCTGTGGTTGTCGGGCCGGTGGCGCCCACCAAGGGGAGGTTGTTGGTGCGGCAGGGGGCTGCGGTGAGGTTGTGCCGTTGTACCGCTGCTGTGACGGCGTCCGCTGCCATCTTGCGGTAGGTCGTGAGTTTGCCGCCCACCACTGTGGTGACGCCGTCTGGTGAAGTGAGTACGGCGTGTTTGCGGGAGAGGTCCGCGCCCCTCTCGCCGGTGCCGGCTAGGAGTGGCCTTAGGCCTGCGAAGCTGCCGAGCACGTCCGTTGGGCCCAGTTTTCTTTCCAGCACTGAGGAAGCGACGTTCAGCAGGAAGTCCACATCGGACTGTGGTGCTTCCGGGACGTCCGGGACGGGGCCGTCCACCAGTTCGTCGGTCAGGCCGACGTAGACGCGGCCGTCCTGTTGCGGGAGCACCAAGGCGTACCTGTTGCGCTCGCCGGGGACGGGAACGGTCAGGGCCGTGTGGTGGATGCCCGTCGCGCTCGCGTCCAGGACCAGGTGGGAGCCGCGGGACGGGCGCAGGTGGATGCGGTCCACCAGGGTTCCGGCCCAGACGCCGGTGGCGTTGACGACGGCGCGGGCGTGGACCTCGAAGGTGGTGCCGGTTTCGGTGTCCCGAGCTTCCGCGCCCTCGCCGGTGAGGGTGGTGACCTTGGCCCTGGTCAGGATCCGGGCCCCCAGGCCCGCCGCGGTGCGGGCCAGTGCCACGACCAGGCGGGCGTCGTCCGTGAGTTGGCCGTCGTAGCTCAGCAGGCCGCCGGTGAGGCCCGCTCGGCGCAGGCCGGGGGCGAGCGCGAGCGCTTCCGCCGCCGGGACGCGGCGCGGGGCGGGCAGCAGGTGGGACGGGGTGCGGGCGGTCCTGCGCAGGACGTCGCCCGCGCGCAGGCCCGCCATGACGACCGCGCCCCGGTCCCCGTCGTGCAGCGGGACCAACTGGGGCAGGGCCCGCACGAGGTGGGGGGCGGTGCGGGTCATCAGGATGCCGCGTTCCACGGCGCTCTCGCGCGCCAGGCCGACGTCGCCGTGGGCGAGGTAGCGGAGACCGCCGTGCACCAGCTTGCTCGACCACCGCGAGGTGCCGAAGGCCAGGTCGTGGGCTTCCAGCAGGCACACGGAGAGGCCGCGGGCCGCCGCGTCCAGCGCCACGCCCGTGCCGGTGACACCGCCGCCGACGACCAGGAGGTCGACGACCTCGCCGCCCGCGACGGCGGCCAGGTCCGCCGCTCTGCGGGCGGCGTTGAGCGAGGTGTTCACGTCAGCGCCGCGTCGAGGAAGCGGGCCAACTCGTCGACCAGGTCGTCGAAGTCGAGGCCCGTGGTGGCGGGGCGGACGGACAGGACCATGGCCTGCGTGGTCAGCAGGACGAGCCTGGCCTGCGCCCTCGGGTCGCCCACGCGCACGGAGCCGTCCCGGTGGCCCGCTTCGAGCTGGTCGACGAGGAACCGCTCCACCAGGAGCTGCGTGCTGCCCAGGCGCTCCACGAGGTACGGGAGCATCAGCTCCGCGTCCAGGTCGAGCACGCGGCGCATGAGCGCGTTCCCCGCCAGCAGGCGGATGGCCGCGGTGGAGTGGTGGACCAGGCGCTCGCGGGCGCTGCCGGTCGCCGGGTCGTGCTCCACGCCGTGCAGCAGCGCGGTGAACTCCCTGGTCATCAAGGTTCTGACCAGCGCGCTGACGTCGGGGAAGCGGCGGTAGAGGGTCATGCGGCTGACGCCCGCGCGCTTGGCCACGTCGGTCAGGGTCGTGCGTCGTACGCCGACCTCCACCACGCAGTCGCGGGCGGCGTCCAGCAGGTCGTCATCTGTGTGACGTTGGGACGTCATGTGTAACACTGTACCCATGGCAGAGCGCATCGACCAGAACCTGCGTGGCAAGTGGAGCCCGGACGAGGGCGCGCTGCCGCTCCACGCGCTGAAGTGGCTCGGCGGCCGGATCGGGCTGCGGCCCCAGCGCACGCCCGCGGCTCCCGGCTCGACGTTGGAGGTGCCCGCGTCCGCCCTGTCGGAAGCCGCGGCCGAAGCGCTCGGCGCGATCGTGGGCGTCGGGCACGTGCGGCTGGACCGGGCCTCGCGGCTCGGGCACGCGGGCGGTCTGTCCTACGTGGACCTCGTCCGCCACCGGGCCGGTGGCGAGCTGACCGCGCCGGACGCGGTGGTGCTGCCCGCTTCCCCCGACCAGGTGGTGTCGGTGCTCGCGCTGTGCGCCGAGCACGACGTGGCCGTGGTGCCGTTCGGCGGGGGCACGTCGGTGGTGGGCGGGGTGGCCGCGCTGCGCGGGGACAAGGCCGCCGTGGTGGCGCTGGACCTCGGGCGGCTGGACCGGCTGGTGTCGGTGGACCCCGTCTCGCGGGTCGCGGTGCTCCAGGCGGGCGTGACGGCGCCGGAGGCCGAGCGGCTGCTGGAACCGCACGGGCTGACGGTGGGCCACGTGCCGCAGTCGTACGAGCGGGCCACCATCGGCGGGTTCGCCGCCACCCGGTCCGCCGGCCAGGCGTCGTCCGGGTACGGGCGGTTCGAGGACATGGTCGAGGGCGTCCGGGTCGCCACCCCCGCCGGTGAGTGGGTGCTGGGGGCCGCGCCCGCGTCCGCCGCCGGGCCGGACCTGAAGCAGCTCGTGGTGGGCAGCGAAGGCGCGTTCGGGGTGATCACCGAGGTGTCGCTGCGGGTGCGGCCGAGGCCCGCGGTCGAGCGGTACGAGGGGTTCGTGGTCGACGGCTGGGAAACCGGCCAGGCCGTGGTGCGGGCGCTGGCGCAGGCGCGCGTGCTGGCCGACGTGACCCGGCTGTCCGACGAGGACGAGACCGAGGTGTCGCTCGCGCTGGCCGGCGGCGTGAAGTCGGCGGCCGTGCGCGCGTACCTGAAGGCGCGCGGGGTGCGGCGGCCGTGCCTGCTGGTGCTGGGCTGGCACGGCGGGTCCTCGCGGGAGGTGCTGGCGCGGCGGGCCGCGTCGCTGCGGCTCGTGCGCGGGGCCGTGCGCCTCGGGACGGCCATGGGCGAGGCGTGGCGGCACGGGCGGTTCAACGGGCCGCGGCAGCGCGACGTGCTGCTGGACGTCGGCGTGTGCGTGGAGACGCTGGAGACCGCCACCCACTGGGCGCGGCTGTCCGAGCTGCGCACCGCCGTGCGGGGCGCGCTGGGCGACGCGCTCGGGAAGGCCGTGGTGATGTGCCACGTGTCCCACGCGTACGAGACCGGGGCGTCGCTGTACTTCACCGTGCTGACGCCGCGCGACGCCCACGACCCCGTGGGGCAGTGGAAGGTCGCGAAGGCCGCCGCCAGCGAGGCCATCGCCGGGCTGGGGACCATCAGCCACCACCACGCGGTGGGCGTGGACCACGCCCCGTACCTGGAGGCCGAGATCGGTGGGCTCGGCGTGGAGGTGCTGGCCGCCGTCAAGCGCGCGCTCGACCCCACCGGCGTGCTGAACCCCGGCAAGCTCATCCCGTCGGAGCGGTTCCGGGGATAACCTCTGCCGATGACCGGTGACCTGCTCATCCGCTCGGTGCGGCCGTGGCCCAGCGGGCGCGACGCGCCGGAGGTCGACGTCCTGTGCCTGGCCGGGGTCGTGTCGTCGTTCGGCGTGGGGCTCGCCGCGCCGGACGGGGTCCCCGAGGTCGACGGGGAGGGCGGGGTGCTGCTGCCGTCGTTCACCGACGCGCACGCGCACCTGGACTCGACGCGGCTCGGCCTGCCCTTCCGCGCCCACAGCGCGGGTGCCGGACTGGCCGAGCTGGTCGACAACGACCGGCGCAACTGGCGGTCCGCCGAGCAGGACGTGGCCACCCGCGCCACGTTCACCCTCGGCCGGACGATCGCGGGCGGGGCGACGTCCGTCCGCAGCCACGCGCAGGTGGACGTGGACTCCGGGCTGGAACGGCTGGAGGGCGTGCTGGCGGCTCGGGAAGCCCACGCCGGGCGGGCGTCCGTGCAGGTGGTGGCGTTCCCGCAGTGCGGGATCCTGCGGGACAAGGGCACGGCGGAGTTGCTGGAGGCCGCGCTGCTGGCCGGGGCCGACCTGGTCGGCGGGCTCGACCCCGCGGGGTACGACCGGGACCCGGTGCGGCACCTGGACGTCGTGTTCGGGCTGGCCGACAAGCACCGGCGCGGGGTCGACGTGCACCTGCACGACACGGGGTCGCTCGGGGCGTTCCAGGTCGAGCTGATCTGCGAGCGGACCGCGGCGCTGGGCATGCGCGGCGAGGTGACGATCAGCCACTGCTTCGCCCTGTCCACAGTGGACGAAGACCGGCGGCGCCAGCTCGTGGACCTGCTGGCGGAGAACGACATCGCGGTCACCACCGTCGCGCCAGGAGTGCGGGAGCCGCTGCCGCTGCGGGAGTTGCGCCGCGAGGGCGTGCGCCTCGGCCTCGGGCAGGACGGGATGCGCGACTACTGGTCGCCCTACGGCAACGGCGACATGCTCGACCGCACGTGGCAACTGGCCTACCGCAACGGGTTCCGCGACGACACGATGATCGAGATGTGCGTGGACGTCGCCACCCGCGGCGGGGCGTCCGTGCTGGGCGAGACCGGGCGCGGCATCACCGAGGGCTCGCGGGCCGACCTGGTCGTCGTGCCCGGCGACTCCGTGACGGCCGCCGTGATGGACCGCGCCCCGCGCACCCTCGTGGTGCACGAGGGGCGCGTGGTCGCGGCCGACGGGGAACTGCTCTAGCCGAGCTTGACCAGCATCTTGCCGGTGTTCTCGCCGCGCAGCATGCCGACGAACGCGGACGGGGCCTTGGCGACGCCACCCTCGACGACGGTCTCGGTGTAGCGCAGTTCGCCCGCGGCGATCCAGCCGCCGACCTCGCGCACGAACTCGTCGCGCAGGTCGCCGTGGTCGTTCGCGAGCATCCCGCGCAGCGTCAGGCGCTTGCCGATGGCGGCGGCGAGGTTCTTCGGCCCGGTGGCGGACTTGTCGTTGTACTGGGAGATCGCGCCGCACAGGACGACGTGGCCGAACGGGCGGAGCAGCGTGATGGCGGCTTCGAGGTGCTCGCCGCCGACGTTGTCGAAGTACAGGTCGATGCCCTCGGGGGCGAGTTCGGCCAGGTGCTTGATCACCGGGCCCTCGTCCTTGTAGTTGAACGCGGCGTCGAAGCCCAGGTCCTCCACGAGGTGCTTGACCTTCTCGGCCGAGCCCGCGCTGCCGATGACCTTGGACGCGCCGCGCAGCCTCGCGACCTGGCCGACGATGGCGCCCACCGCACCGGCCGCGCCGGACACGAAGACGACGTCGCCCTCCTTGAACTCGCCGACCCGCAGCAGGCCCGCGTACGCGGTGATGCCGGGCATGCCGAGCACGCCGAGGTAGGCGCTGATCGGCGCGACGTCCGGGTCGACCTGCACGACGTGGTCCGCGGCGACGGTGGCGTACTCGCGCCAGCCCTGGCCGTGCAGGACGGTGTCGCCGACCTGGAACTCGGGGGAGCCGGTGGCCACGACCTCGCCGACCGCGCCGCCGTCGAGCACCTGGCCGATCTGGAAGGGCGGCACGTAAGACTTGACGTCGTTCATCCGGCCGCGCATGTACGGGTCGACGCTCATGTAGAGGTTGCGCACCAGGACCTCGCCGTCGGCGGGCGGGCGGACGTTGGCCTCGGCCACCGTGAAGTTCTCCTCGGTCGGGTACCCGTCGGGGCGGGACGCGAGGCGGATCTCCAGCGCGGTGTTCGGCACGGTCATGGCGGCGACCTCTCTCTATTTACGGAACTGCATCGTCTCGTAGTTGACTCAAGGGTCAACGCCCCCAGCGTGCGCCGGTGTTCCCGACTCCGCAGAACCACGAGTGTGATGCCGTGCACCGCGCCCTGGACACCCCTAGTCACCCCCGTTCCGCGGCCACCACCTCCGAGGGCCGCAGGATCGTCACGTCCCGGTAGGCGAAGCCGAGACCCCGGTACGCGGCGATGGCCGCCGCGTTCCCGCCGTCGACCATCAGCGCGCACGCCGGGTGCCGCTCCAGCAGGTCGTGCACGACGAACGAGCACAGCGCCCTGGACAGGCCGCGCCTGCGGAAGTCCGGGTGCGTCGCGACCCCGCCCAGGAAGCCGACGTCCGGCGCGCTCCACGCGTCCGCGCCCACCGCCGCCAGCTCGCCGTCCACGAACGACCCCGCCCAGCGCCGCGCGCCCGGCTCGCCCGGCAGCACGTACGCGTTCGGGTTCACCTTGCGCAGCAGCGCTTCCGCCGTGCCCAGCTCGTCGTCGCGCAGCCAGCGCGCACCGGGCGCCGCGGCCAGCCCCCCGGTGCGCTCCATCCAGCCGAAGCTCGCCCACACCGCGAGGTCGGGCAGCAGGGCCCGCACGGGACCGGCCAGGTCGGTGGTCACGAGGGGCCGCAGCACCGGGTCGTCCACCCGCTCGCTCAAGATCGCCGCGACGCCCTCGGCCGGACCGGCGAGCACCAGGCGGTCGTTGCGGTTCAGGCCCGGCGCGTGCACGCCGACCGCGCCGCCGTGCTCCCACGCGCCGCCACCCGGCGTCGGGTGGGTGGGCAGCAGCGCCTGCGCGGCCCAGCGGACGAGCTGGTCGGGACTGGCGTCGGCGACGTCGGCGGGGGAGCGGAGAGCGCGCATCCCCGCATCAGATCAGGACAGCAGGCCCGAACGCCAAGCCCAGGAGGCGATCTCGACGCGGTTGCGGGCCCCCAGCTTGCCCTGGACGGACGCGAGGTGCGTCTTGACCGTGGACAGCGACAGGAACAGCGCCGCGCCGATCTCGGCGTTCGTGGAGCCCTTCGCGACCTCGCGCACGACGTCCAGCTCGCGCTCGGTCAACTGCTCGGTCGCCCGGTCGGCGGTCGGACCGGGCTGGGTGAAGTGCGACAGCATCCGCACGGTGATCTGCGGTGAGATGAGCGCGTCACCGCGCACCGCCGCCCGCACGGCCTCGACCAGCAGCGCCGGGCCCGCGTCCTTCAGCAGGAACCCGCTCGCGCCGGTGCTGAGCGCCGAGTGCACGTACTCGTCCAGGTCGAACGTGGTCACCACGACCACCTTGATCGGGTCCGGCACACCCGGCCCGGTGAGCTGGCGGGTGACCTCCAGGCCGTCGATGCCGGGCATCCGGATGTCCACCAGGCACACGTCCGGCCGCAGCTCGCGCGCCTTCGCGACGGCCGAGATGCCGTCCGGCACGTCCGCGACCACCTCGATGTCCGGCTGGTGCTCCAGGATCATCCGGAACCCGATCCGCACCATCTCCTGGTCGTCCGCGATCAGGACCCGGACCGTCATCGTTCGCCCCCCTCGACCGGCAGCTCCGCCAGCACCTGCCAGCCGCGGACCCCCGTCGGCCCCGCCGAGAACAGGCCGCCGAGCAGCTCCACCCGTTCCCGCATGCCGATCAGACCGTAGCCGCCCGACCCGCCGACCGGTTCGACGGGATGGCCAGCACCGTTGTCGTGCACCCTGAGCCGGACGTGGGTGTCCGTTGTGGACAGTTCCACCTCGACCTCGGTCGCGTCGCGGGCGTGCTTCTGCACGTTGGTCAGCGACTCCTGCACCAGCCGCAGGATCGAGCGCGCCACCTCCGGCGGGACGGGTCGCGGCAGGTCGATCGCCAGCTCCACGGGCGTGCCGACGTCGCGGACCTGCTCCACCACCGCCCGCACGTCCGCCTCCAGGTCCGTCGTCGCCACGTCGGCCGACCCGACCCGCGAGCCCTCGTCGCGCAACGTGCCCACCAGCCTGCGCATCGCGGTCAGCGCCTCGCCGCCGCTGCGGGCGATGCCGGGCAGCAGCCGGTGCGCGGCCAGCGGGTCCGCGTCCGCCACGGTCAACGCCGCCTGCGCCTGCACCACGATCCCCGTCACGTGGTGCGCGACCACGTCGTGCAGCTCGCGGGCCAGCGCGATCCGCTCCTCCTGCTGCGCGGCCGACACGGCGACGTGGATCGACCGCTCGCGGTCCTCGTCGCGCGCCCGGAAGTACAGGCCCGTGCCGATCGCCAGCACCAGCAGCATCGCCGTGGGGAACACGTCCGCGGGCGTGGTGAGGCTGTAGCCCGGCATCGTGTTGCGGGTGGCCGCGGCGTAGACGCCCGCGGCGACCATCACGGCCACCGCCACCGCGGACTGCTCACCGGGGCGCTGCCGCACCACCACGGCGGTGATCGTCATGCAGGCCAGCGTCTCGGCCGGGGACAGCGGGCTGAAGTACGCCAGGGTGAACGCGCCGAGCAGGTTCGCCCACCACGTGGTCAGCAGCAGCGCCCCGGCCGCCCCGATCGCCGCCGCCACCGGCTTGCGCAGCGACAGCACGGCGAACAGGCACGTCAGCGCGGTCGGCAGCCACCCGGCCAGCGCGCGGTACCCCTGGTAGCGGACCAACGCGTACTCGAACGCCAGCACGACCACGAACAAGCCCGCGACAGGCCACAGGCCGTGCGTCCACGCCCGCACGCGGGCCAGTACTCCGTCCACGCCGGACACGCTACGACCCGCGTGCGCCCGCCGCCGTCGGCCGATCGGTCATCGGCCGTCCCGGCCGTCTCGGTCATCCGGCCGATGCCGGCCACCCGCTCGGCCGAAGTGCCGGAGACCCCCGTGCCGCCACCCTGGTCGGGAGGCGCGACGAGCAGGAGGCAGACGGTGACCCAGTTCGACAACCACCCGGTCCTGGCGGGCAGAGGCCTGGTCAAGCGGTACAGGGAGGTCAACGCGCTCGACGGGGTCGACATGACGGTGTGGGCCGGTGAGGTGGTCGCGATCGTGGGGCCGTCCGGTTCCGGCAAGTCCAGCCTGCTGCACGTGCTGTCCGGTGTGCTGCCCGCCGACGGCGGCGAGGTGTTCCTGGGCGGCAAGCCGATCACCACGCTCGGCGAGGCCGACCGCAGCCTGCTGCGCCGCAGCGCGTTCGGGTTCGTGTTCCAGGCCGGGCTGCTGGTGGCCGAGCTGACCGCGGAGGAGAACGCCGCGTTACCCCTGCTGCTGAGCGGTGTCCCGCGCGGCGACGCGCTGGCCGCGGCGGGCGAGTGGCTGGCCAGGCTCGGCCTGGACGGCCTCGAGCGGCGGCGGCCCGGCGAGCTGTCCGGGGGCCAGGCCCAGCGGGTCGCCATCGCCCGCGCGATGGTCCACCGGCCGCGGGTGGTGTTCGCCGACGAGCCGACCGGCGCGCTGGACTCCCGCACCGGCCAGGAGGTGGTGACCTCCCTGCTGCACGCCACCCGGCAGACCGGCGCCGCCCTGATCGTGGTGACCCACGACCGGGCCGTCGCCTCCCGAGCTCAGCGGGTCGTGGAGATGCGCGACGGCCGCGTCAGCTCGGCGGCCGCGGCGTGAACCCCGTCAGCCTCGCGTTCACCGTGCTGCGGGCGGACACCCGCAGCCGGGTGTCCGCGCTGCTCGTCGCGGTCGGGGTCGCGCTGGGCGTCGTGCTGGTGCTGTGGCTGCTCGCCGCGCCCGACGCACTCCAGAGCCGCGCCGAACGGGAGAGCTGGCGCGGTGACACCGCCGCCGTCAGCGCCGACGACCCCCGCGCCGCGGTCGTGGTCGCGCGCAACCGCGACGACCTCGACGGCAGGATGGTGGAGCGGTTCGACGTGGCCGCGCTCCGCTCCGGGGTCGCCGTCGCCGCGGGCATCCCGTTCGTGCCGGGCCCCGGCGAGGTGCTGCTGTCGCCCGCGCTGGCGAAGCTCGACACCGGGAACCGCTTCTCCGACCGGGTGATCGGCTCGATCGGCGTGGAAGCGCTGAGGCACCCGGACGAGCTGGTCGCGATCATCGGCCACGAACCCGGCGCGCTGCGCGGGGCCACCCGCCCGGACCTGCGCGGCCCGGCCGTGGTCGACTCCAGCGGCGGGCTGCTCCACCTGCTCACCAGCATCGGCCTGGTCGTGCTCGTCGTGCCGTGCCTGGTGCTCGTGGCGTCCGCCGCCCGCCTCACCGCCACCCGCCGGGAACGCAGGCTCGCCGCGCTGCGGCTGGCGGGCGCGACACCCGCCCAGGTGATCGCGATGACCGCCGCCGAGACGGCGTTCGCCGCGGTCGTGGGCAGCGTGCTCGGCGCGGTGGCCTCGATCCCGCTGCGCCACCTCACCACGAGCATCCCGTGGGACGGCGGCACGTGGCTGCTCGACGACTTCACCGCGAGCCCGCTCGTCGTGCTGCTGGTGGTCCTGCTCGCCCCCGTCCTCGTCGTCGCGGCGGCCGTGCTCGGCCTCCGCCGCGTCGTCACCCGGCCGCTGGGCGCCGTGCAGCAGCACAGCCCCAGCGGTCCCAGCCCGTTGCGGCTCGTCCTGCTCGCGGGCGCGGGCGTCGTGTTCTTCGTCGGCGTGGGCCTCGGCGTCGGCGGTACGACGACCGTCCTCATCGGACTCGCGGCGGTCGCCGCCGCGCTGGTGCTCGCCGGTCCGCTGGTGATGGCCGCGGTCGGGAAGGTCTTCGTCGGGTCCTGGCGCAGGCCCTCCACCCTGCTGGCGGGCCGACGGCTCAGCGACGACCCGAAGGCCGCGTTCCGCAGCGCGGCCGGGGTGGTGCTCGCCGTGTTCACCGCGTCGATGGCGCTGGTCGTGTTCCCCTCGCTGAGCAAGCAGATCCAGTTCAGCGACGGCTCCTGGCGCGACGACGTGCTCGTGGCGGAGTCCATCGGTGGCGGCCAGGCCCAGGTCGACGCCCTGCGCGCCGACCTCGACCGGCTCGGCGTCACCGGCGCCGTCGTCCCCATGGTCGCGGGCTACGCCGCGCTCGGGGCCGAACAGCCCGAGGTGATCATCGCCCCCTGTGAGGACGGCGCGAAGGTCCTGTCCGCCATCGCCGACGTCGCCTGCGCGGGCACCCCGGCGATCTACGCCCCGGAGTGGCAGGTCGACCGCCTCAAGCGCGGAGCCGACCTCGTCCTCACCTCGGGCGACAAGACCACCGCCCTGCCCGCGAACCTGCCGGTGCGCACCTACGAGGCCACCCCCGGCCGCGACTACCTCTTCATCGACCCCGCCCTGATCCCCGGCCTGACCGCAGCCCCCAGCCGCGTCGCCGTCACCACCGACGTCGGCAACCGCGCGGCGGTGCAGAACGCGCTGCTGCGCGCGTTCCCCGGCGCGGGCGTCGTGAGCAACAGCAAGGTCGACCTGCAAGCCGACCTCCAGGGCGAGGACCTGCTGCGCGCCACCGCCATCGGCCTGACCATCGCGGCGGTGCTCGGCGCGGTCAGCGCCGTCGTGGCCGCCGCGGGCTCGGTCGTCGACCGCCGCCGCACGTTCGCCGCCCTCGTCGCCGCGGGCACCCCGGTACGGGTCCTCACCAGGGCGCTGCGCGCCGAGGTCGTGCTGCCGGTGCTGCTGGCGACGACGGGAGCCGGGATCGCCGGCGCGGCGGTCGGCGCGGGACTGACGACCATCACCAGGGGGAGGGACCTCGTGTTCACGCCCTGGCTGGCCGCCCCGGTGGTGCTCGGGCTCGTGGTGGCGCTCGCGGCCGCGGCGTCGTGCGGCCCGGTGCTGAAGAAGGTGACCGCGGTGTCCTATTCGGACGGATGAGGCCTTCGCACGCCATCGCGGCGGTGCCGGTCACGACCGGCGCCGCCGCGGTCGGCGGTCACGACCGGGCCGTCACTCCTTCGCCTTGCGCCGCAGCAGGGTGCGCTTCTGCAACGAGTCCTCTAACGCCTGGAACGCCACGTCCATCGCGGTGTTGTACTCGCGCTGGTCGCGCGGCGGCACGCGCTCGTCCGGCTTCGGCATCGGCCGCATCGCCATCCACCGCTCGTCCCACAGCGCCTCGACGGCCTGCTCCCAGTGCAGGGCGACACCGAGCCTGACGACCTTCTCGCGCTCGATGGCGTCCGCCATCCGGTCCTGCGACTCGGCGAGCTTGGCCACCAGGTGGGCGACGCGCGCCTCGTCCTGCGCGCGCATCGCCGCGACCGCCTCACCGGCCGAACCGATGATCTCCTTGTACCGCTCGGCCGCCGAGCGGGTGTCCTGCGCGGGCTGGTGCACGGCACCGGTGCGCTGCTGGGGAACGACCGAGAAGTCGCACGTTCCGTTGGACTGCGTGTTCATGCTTTGTCCTCCCCCGTGTCGAACGGAATGACCACCTGCGGACGTGAGTGCTCGAACCGGTCGAAGTACAGGCCGCGCCGGGGTCGCGGGGACCACGCCATGACCTGCTCCGGGCCGATCGAGATCAGTTCCTTGCCCTGGACGTCGAAGGCGACCCACGCGCCGATGTCGTCGTACACGCCCGGAGGGAGGCTGCTCTTGAGCCGCTGCACGCCACGCCACCAGCCGAGCACGTGGGTGCGGTTCTCCGGGCCGTGCTTCAGGACCGTGCGCAGGCTGTCCACTCCGGACGCCCGCGTCGTCGGGTCTTTCTGCTCCAACCTGCTGTGCGCCGCGTCCACGGCGTACAGCACGAGGTAGTGCGGTTCCGGCGCGGTGGCCGCCGAGCCGGTGATGGTCTCGGTGAGCCGCTGCGCCGTGCGGTCGAGCAGTTCGCGGACGCCGTCGATGCGCACCACGTCCACCGCGTGACCCTCGGTGGAGAGCTGCTTCGCCAGCTTCTGCGCCGCGGTCTCGGCCTCGTCCACCAGGCAGCACAGCGTGAACCTGGCCTCGTGCGGCAGGCTCTGCCTGCCCAGTGAGATCGCCGCCGCGCCGAGGACGGCCGCCGCGTCCTGGAGCAGCGAGCCGATGACGGCGATGTTGCGGCCCGGTGTGCGGGCCAGCCGCACCTTGGCCGCGCTGCCCGCCACGTCGATCACCTGGCCCAGCAGCACGGTCGGCGTGACGTCGCCGGGGCGCAGCGCCTGGAAGTCCTCCGCGGCGTGCAGCGCGGGGACCCGGCTGCCGTCGAACAGGATCGGCTCCTCCAGGTCGGGGCGCCTGCGGCGGTGCAGCTCCCGTTGCAGGAAGTCGAACGTGCCCTTGCCGGTGGAGTCCGGGACGCGGGCGATCTCGTTGCCGTGCCGCACACCGGACTCGTGGTTCACGACGGCGTGCCAGCGCGGCAGCTCGACGGCCGCGTCGTTCTGCGGCTCGGCCAGCACCCGGCGGGCCTTGGGCAGCGCGATCCGGACGGTGAACTGCTCGAAGATGGCGGACTTGCCCCAGAAACCCTCGATCCCCGCCACGTCCTGGCTGCACAGCACCAGGTGGATGCCCTGCGAACGGCCGCGCCGGGCCACGTCCTCCAGTAGCTGCGTCGCCTGCTGGGTGACCTGGTCGCGCTCGCCGAACAGGTACTGGAACTCGTCGATCACCGCGACGATCCGCGGCCACCGGCCGTGCGGGTCCTCGGCGCGCAACTGCTCCAGCTTGGTGACCTCGTGCTGCTTCGCCGCGTCCGCGCGCCTGCGCATCTCGTCCGACAGGAACTTCAGCAGCGCCACGCCGAACTCGCGGTCGGTGTTCACGTTCACGCCGACCAGGCGCGCGTGCGGCAGCCAGCTCGGGTCCTTGCGGCCCGGCGCGAACTGCGCGAACGACACGCCCTCCTTGAAGTCCAGCACGTACAGCTCCAGCTCGTCCGGCGAGTACCGGGCGGCGAGGCTGCCGAGCATGGCGTACAGGAAGTTCGTCTTGCCGGAACCGCTCGGCCCGCCGATGAGGGCGTGCGGCGACGTGTCGCCCAGACCCAGCACCACGGGTTCGCCGTCCTGGTACCCGACGGGGGCGACGACACCCGCCGAGGAGCTCTCCATCCACAGGTGCTCCGGCAGCAGGTCGCCGAACGAGCCGAAGCGCGACCGGCGTTCCTCGCGCTTCTCCGCGATGGTCGCGCACGCCCTCGGCACGAGCGTGCGCGGGAAGGGCGGGTCCAGCGCCACGGACACGTGCTTGCCGGTCATGGTGCAGGTCGCGGTCTGGTCCTTGGCGAGCGTCACGGTCTCGATCGGCGAGTTCACCGTCACCGGGATGTCCACGATCACCAGCACGATGCCGCAGGCCAACCCGTTGCGCGCCACGCGCTGGAGCTGTTGCTGCTGCTCCTCCTTCAACGCCTGCCGGTTGCCGAACAGCACGGCGATCCGCCACGGCTCGGTGCGCCGCCCCGACCCGCTGACCGCGCGCACCGACAGGTGCCCGTCGACGAGGACGCTGGTGTGCACGCGGCGGATGTGGTCGGACAGCTCGTCCAGCAGCTCGTGCAGCCGGGACGGGTCGTGCACGGTCAGCAAACCCGCGCGGGTCAACGGGTACAGCCCCGGCAGCGAGCCGGTCAACTGGTTGACGTCCCACACGTGCACGTGGACGAGACCGGGCTGGAAGTGGCTGAGCACCCGCAGCAGCAGGTTCTCCACGAGACCGTCGGCCTGGTGCCTGCTGTCCGGAGTGGACGCGATGTGCAGGTGCGCCTGGTCCAGCAGGGGAACCGCGACGGGGAACTGCTGCTGCTCCGGCGCGCTGCGCACCGTGCCCGTGCCGATCCGCCACAGCTCCGGCACGGTCGCGCCGTCGGCGGTGCCCGCGTCGCCGAGCCACGACTCGTGCGGCCACGACGCCGAGCCGGGGGACACGCCCTGCACCAGCGAGGACAACTGGTCCGGGCCGCGTTCGGACCACGTGCGGAACGCGTCCACGCGGTCCATCAACGCCCGTGCGAGCCTGCTGGAGAACGCCGGGTTGGCGAGCGCCTTCTCCAGCAGCGGGTCTTCGAGCGCGCGGTCTACCCCTCCACCGCGCAGCATCACCTCGAACATGTCGCGAGCGCGCTCGTCCGCCAGTTCGCGGTGCTCACGTGACGCGTTGCCCAGCGCGGCGGCCACGGAGAGGCGGAACTCCTCGAAGGAGTCCTCCACCTTCCTGCGGCGTTCGTCGCGTCTGCTCACGTCACAGCTCCACCGCTAGCCGCTGCACCAGTTCGAGGCTGTTCACCATCAGCGACAACTGGTCGGGGAACCTGTCCTTGGCCGCCGCGAAACCCGCGGGCACCAAGGGTTCCGGGTGGTTCGCCCCCGCGTCGGACAGCAGTTCGACGGCCTCGTCCAGTGCCTTCTGCGCCTCGCGCACGCTGCGGTAGGCATCCCTCAGGTGGTCGCAGCTCAGTTCGAGCGCGACCTTGACCTCCGCGACCGACGTCACGTCACAGCCTGGAGTTGATGCCCTCGGCCTGGGAGATCCCAGCGCCCAGGTGCTTCTGGAGGTCGCTCACGCCGTTGATGACCTCGGCGAACTGGGCGTTGGCCTGCTCGGCGTCCGACTGGGCGCTGCCCTGCACGGCCGTGCTCAGCAGGGCTTGCGCGTCCTCGGCCAGATCGGCTGCCTGCTGGAGGGCTGCGGCGCTCTGGCCTGCCTTCTCGATCGCCTGGGCGATCGCGGCACGGACCTCTTCGATGCTGGCCATGTCGGCTCCGACCCTCTCCGAGTGCACGGGTGGCCGTAGACCGACCACCCTATTAGTACCGAATGTTTCAAGCTTCACAAGAAAGATGGGCCGGGCGAGTGAGCTTCATGATTCACTCGCCCGGACCTTGCTGTTGATCTTATCCGGGTTCGGTCCACTCCGTTGTGGACGCCACGGAAGCGGTCATCTCCAGCGCGACGATCCCGGATTCCGGGGTGGGGGTCGCTGACCAGCGAATAGTCGCCGAGTCACCGGTTTCCTCCATCTCGGACCAGTCCGACAGGCCTAGCTGGGACACGGCCGTGTGTAGCGCGGTAGTGGGCGAGTTGACACTCGACCCGAGGTCCAGGTGAACGCTGAGTAGAGGGTCATGTGCCACCACACGGGTGATGCTGCCCCCGTTGGACACCCGACTCGCTACAGCCCGCGCTTGCCATTCCGCCCCGGCCCGCCGCTCGGCCGCCACGTCCACCCGCAGGGTCAACCGCACCCACGTCTGGCTGGGGCTTTCCACCTCGGCAGGCTCATCGGGGACCTCTTCGGACGGTCGCCGATCGGGGTCGCCGCCCACCCAGGACTCCACGAGCATCCGCTCGGCACCCGGAACGAGCACCTCCAGCGCGTCCGGGTCGTCCAGCACGGTCCACGCCGTCGGCGGCTCGCACGCCACCCGCGGCATCGGAACGCCGTCGCCGAGCAACCGCACGAACGCCCGCACCGACCGCGCCAGCGCGCCCGCCACGTTCTCCGACACCCGCTCGGCGCTCGGCGCGCAGATCGTCACCGACCAGCACCCCGGCTCCTCGTCGGAGCAGTCGCCCGCCTGCACGACCCGCCCGCCGATCCGGTCGACGAGGCCCGCGCAAGCGACGCGCGCCTGCTGCTCGTCATCGGCCCCGACCACCACGGTGATCACGAGCTCCAGGTCTTCCTCAGCCATCAGGGCGAATTCTCCACGAACGTGTCACGGCGGTGCACAGCAGTGGCCCCAGCGGTCCCTCAGCGCCTCGACGCCGCCTTGAACGCGGCCTTGCGCGCCGCCTTGGCGGTCTTCTTCTCCGGGTGCCGGTCGCCGATCAGGGTGAGCACGGCGGCGGCGTCGGGGTGGGGGAGGCGCCAGACGTGGTCGAACAGGGCGGTCTCGTCGCCGTCGGCCGCCGTGGCCAGTTCCTCGGCGATGGCGGCCCGGTCGTCCGGGTCCGTGGTGACGGCCAGGGTGTCCACCAGCAGCCACGCGCGGTCGGCGGGCTCGTGGGGGCGGGTGAGGGCGCGCTGGGCGTAGGGGCGTAGCCCAGGGGTGTCCAGGGCGGACTCCCAGGCGGTCGCGGCGTCGACCGGGATGTCCGCGATGGTGGTCGCGGCGAACACCCGGCCCGTGGCGTCCACGGCGGCGGCCAGCAGCTCGGCCGCGGCGTCGGCGGGCGAGCGCAGTGCCAGCCAGGCGGCGGTGTCGGCGCGCAGCTCGTCGGGGGTGAGCGCGGCGGTCGCGGCGACCAGGTCGGCGGCGGTCATGTCGGCCACGGCGGGCATCGGCGGGATGGTGAAACCGCCGTCGCACATCTGGTCGCGCATGGTCGCCGCGCCGAGGCCGGTCATGCGGGCGTACGGCGCGTCGGACTCCGAGGCGTCGAACTCCACGGCGCCGAGCGCCTCCAGCCGGTTCAGCAGCACGTGCGAGGGGTCGCCGTTGGCGGTGACGTAGGCGTCCCAGCGCTCGGGCGGGTTCTGCTCCAGCGCCGCCGCGCGGGCCATGGCGCTGAACTCCGCGAGCGCGAGCCCGGCGCTCCTGGCCATGAACAGGGCGGTCATGGTGGCGCCGCCGACGCCCTCGAGGTCGAGGTCGTCGCCGGAGTCGATCGTCATCGACTCGATGACCAGGTGCGTGTACGCCTCGTCCCACAGCTCCAGGACGGCCTCGTCGCCACCGGTGCGCCACGGCTCGGCGCTCGGGCCGAGCGACGCCAGGTTGGAGTCCTCGTCGACCTCGACGAACCCGACGGCGTGCGCCAGGTACCAGACCTGGTCCAGCGAGTCGGACAGGTCGCCGTCGAAGTCGTCGAAGTCGGAGTCCTCGTACACCCTGCGGCCGTCGGCCCACGTGGACAGCGCGAGCGCCTGCCCGAGCAGCGCGCTGGAGCGCGCCGCCGCCACGAGGTCGGTGGTCGCGGGCGTCCGCAGCGGCGGGAGGGTGGCCGGCAGGCCGAGAGCGCTTGGGAGGTCGAATTCCGCCATGCGCGGGACCTTAGAGCTTCAGCGCTCCCCGCACGAAGGCGACCACGTCGGCCAGCACCTCGTCGCGGTTGGTCTCGTTGAACACCTCGTGCCGCGCGCCGGGGTAGACGCGCTCGGTGAACGCGCTGCCGCGGATCCGGTCCGTGCCCGCCCTGGTGTCGGCGATCGGCACGAGCCGGTCGTCGTCGCCGTGCAGCCACAGCGTCGGCAGGTCGCCCAGCGGCTCGCCGGAGCCCACCGCGTCCAGCGCGCGTTCCAGCGACTCCAGCGTCCGGCGGTCCAGCCCGCCGTGCCACACCAGCGGGTCGGCGGCGTACGCGGTGCCGACGTCCGGATCGCGCGACAGCACGGCCGGGTCGATCGGGGTGTCCGGGATCTCTTTAGCGGACAACAGGTCCAGGCCCTGCCACGCGCCGAGCACCGGCGCCGACAGCACGAGCGCGGCCAGCTCGTGGCCGTGCGCCTGCGCGTAGCGCGCGGCGACGAGACCGCCGACCGAGTGTCCGATGAGGACGGTCGGCAGGGGCGTGGCGATCGAGCGGGTCACCGCGCGCACGTCCGCGACCAGCGCGTCGACGTCGGTGATCAGCGCCCGTTCGCCCTCCGAACCGCCGTGCCCGACCAGGTCGCCGCCCACGACGAGCGCGCCGGCGTCACCGAGCGCCGCCGCCACGTGCTCGTAGCGGCCGAGGTGCTCGGCGTAGCCGTGCACCAGCACGGCGAGCCATCGGGCCTCCAGGTTCGGCCAGGTGTGGACCGCGAGTTCGCCCGCGTGGCCGGTGACGTTGGATTCGATCACCTAGGCAGGGTAGAACGCGCTCATCTGGATCTGTCCGGCACCGCACACCGGACCGAAGGTCCAGGGGAACTCGATCTGCTCCGTGTCGTCGGGCGCGATGGCCGCGGCGGCGTTCGCCTCGGGCTCGCACGGGCCGGTCACGCTCTCGCCACCGGTCGGGACGACGGTCCAGCGCAGGTTGGCCTTGGCGGAGGCGTTCGGCGCGACAGTCACGGCGGTGGGGCCGGGGTCGAGGTCGCGCTTGGTCGACGTGGGCACGGCCGTGCCACTGGCCAGCAACTGGAACCCGCTGTACCCGGTCAGCGTGCACGGGGCCGTGCCGATGTTGGTGAAGACCAGCTTGGCGTAGCGCTGGCCCGCGCCCGCGTCCTCCTCCTCGACCTTCGCGGCCAGCGAGTCGGCGACGCACTTCGTCGACTGCGGTGCCTGGGCGGCGTCCTGGGGAGCCGTCGACTGCGGCACCGACCGCGTCGGGGACGGGGGCGCCGTGGACGAGGTCGAGGACGGAGCGGTGGTGGGGATCGAGGGCATCCCGCCGCTCGTGGTCCGCTCGTCGCCGCACGCGGACACCACCAGCGCCAGTCCGAGGAAACCGCAGGCGATCGGTCGTCGGCTCATGTCAGTCCTCCCTGATCCGCCGTCCGCGGGGAACGGCTCGGTCGTGGTCGTACCAGGAGGACGGGACAGCTCGCCGAGTGGTTGGCCCCGATCGTCGGAAATTCACCAAATCGAGTAGCTGGAGGGGTGAAGGTGACTAAACCGCCCAGCCGCCGGGCAGGACGGGCAGGCCCTCGACGCTCTCGCCCCACAGGTAGGTCCAGCTCACGGTGCCGTCGGGCAGCACGACCCGGCCCCGGCGGTACTCGTCGCCCTCGTACTTGTCGAGCACCGGGAACGCGGCCTCGGGCGCGACCAGCCGCACCAGGTGGCCGGGCACGCCGGGGCCGTCGCCGGGCCGCAGCGCCGGGTAGCCCCGGCCGGTGTCGTGCAGGGTGCCGGGCAGCGTCACGGCCACCGGCCTGCCCTCCACGTGCTCCTCCAGCAGGCTCCAGTGCGACCCGCCCGGCTGGAGCGTGCCGTAGACGAACAGCCGGTCCGGCCAGTCGTCCGGCGACGGGTCGCCGAGCACGGGCGTGAGGTCGAGGCCGTCGGTGTCCGCGGCCCACCCGTTGAGCCCGCGCGCCCGGCGCTGGTCGACCTCGGAGCACCGCACCCGCACGCCGTGCACGAGCAGCGGCATCCGCCGCATCCCGGCCCCGGTGTAGGCCAGCACGGAGTCGACCTCGGCACCGTCGAACAGGGTGATCCGGCCCGTGTGCAGCCGTACGAGCCGGTAGCGCAGCCCGCGGCCCTCGCACCGGTCGAGCACCCGGAGCTGGTCGGCCGTGGCCATCCAGACGGCGTGCTCCTCGACGACGCCGGGCGCCGCGGCCAGCGTCGCGGGCCGTTCGCCGTCGCGCGCCCTCAGGCCCGCCGCCCACACCGCCGCGATGCCCTCGCAGCGGGCCCGCAGCACGACCGCGGGACCGGTCAGGCCCATTTCCTCGCGGAGCCAGGTCACCTTGGCGGGGTTCGCGTTCGACCCGTAGGCGAGCACCGGCATCCGCGCCGCGAGCGGCGGTTCGCCCTGGTCGGCGAGCCAGTCGTCGAGGTCCTGCCCGTCGGGCGCGACCCGCCACCCGGAGTCGGTCGACGGGTCCGGGGTGACCGGCCAGCCCTCGCCGTCGAGGTGGACGAAGCAGGCATCCGGCCGGGTTCCCGGATACGGCAGGGCCGGATGCAGGTCGTCCGTGAATGGCTGCGTCATGACCCCATTCTGACAAAGCTCACCTGGAATTCATGTGCTGTTCGTCGAACAGCGGGTCTGCTCCTCCGATCTCTGGCCTGGGTCACCTCGATTCGTCGTGATCGGAAGTGCTGCTTGATCGATTCGAGATAGGAGGTCTGATGGTGAGGCGGCACACTCCGGGCGCGCCTAGGCCCGCGAGGTGTCGTAGGCCTGCTGGGCGGTCAGGATCTCCGGCATGGAGCCGGTGATCCAGTCGAACAGGCCCCTGACCTGCCGCGAGACTTGCACGCCCAGCGGCGTGAGGGTGTAGTCGACGTGCGGCGGGATCACCGGGTGCACCTCGCGGTGCACCAGCCCGTTGCGCTCCAGCGCCTGGAGCGTCTGGGCGAGCATCTTCTCGCTGATCCCGTTCACCGTCCGGCGCAGTTCGCCGAACCGCAGCGTGCCGTCGAGCAGCGCGCCGAGCACCAGCGAACCCCAGTGGCTGGCGATGACGCCGACGACTTCGCGGGACGGGCAGTTCCGGTTGTACACGTTCGCGGTAGCGGCCATGAACTGCATGCTAACCAAATCGGCAGTATCGGAGAATAAGGTAGGTACTTACGAAACCGCAGGAACGCTCCTAGCGTCGCCGCCATGACGACACTGATCACCGGAGCGACCGGCAAGCTCGGCGGGCTGACCACCGGGCACCTGCTGGACCGGGTGCCCGCGACCGAGGTCGCGGTCTCGGTGCGCGACCCAGCGAAGGCCGCGGCGCTCGCCGCGAAGGGCGTCGACGTGCGCCGCGGCGACTTCGACCGGCCCGAGGAACTCGACTTCACCGGCGTGGACCGGCTGCTGCTCATCTCCGCCGACGGCCCGGACGACGTGCGGATCACCAAGCAGGCCGCGGCGGTGCGCGCCGCGCGGGACGCCGGTGTCGGGCACATCGCCTACACCAGCGTGGTCGACGCCCCCACGACCCCGATCGGGTTCGCACGGGTGCACCGCGCGACGGAGGAGGTGATCGCGGCCAGCGGCATCCCGTACACGTTCCTGCGCAACGCGATGTACCACGAGAACTACACGCTCCCGCTGGCCGCCGCGTACGAGCGGGGCGCGCTGATCAGCGCCGCGGGCGACGGCGGCAACGCGACCGCTTCCCGCGACGACCTGGCGCTGGCCGCCGCGGTCGTGCTGAGCACCGACGGCCATGAGAACACCGCCTACGAGCTGACCGGGCCGCGCGCCTGGACGTTCGCCGAACTCGCCGCGCTCGCGAGCCGCGCCACCGGGAAACCGCTGGCGCACCAGGAGGTCCGGCCCGTCGACTACCTGGCGGAGCTGCGGGCGGGCGGTGTGCCGGACTTCCTGGCCGAGCTGTTCGTCGACCACCACGCGCACATCCGCGACGGCGTGCTGTCGACCGTGCGGCCGGATCTGGAGGAGCTGGTCGGCCGCCCGCTGACAACGATCGAGCAGGCGGTCCGGGTCAGCCTGACCTGACCACGGGGGCGGCGTCGCCACCGGCGCGGGATCGGTGGGCGCGTGGGTGAACACCTGGCGCGTCCACTCCGCCGCGAGCCCTTCAGGCCGTGTGGCCGCCACCGGGGCGGTCTTCGGCGGCGCTCAGCGCGACGGTCTCCCGCGCCCGCTCGCGAGCCGGGTCGAGCAGTCCCGCCACCTCGTCCAGCACCCGCCTCGCCGTCGCGACCACCTGCCTGCCGAGGTCGGTGGGCACGCTGCCGACGGACGTCCGCTCGAACAGCCGCCCACCGATGATCAGCTCCACGGTCCGCAACTGCGCGCTCATCGCGGGCTGCGTCAGCCCCAGCCGAGCCGCGGCCTTCGTGACGCTGCCCTCTTCGGCGATGGCGCAGACCGCGCGCAGGTGGCGCAACTCCAAGTCGGGCACACCCGCTCTTGTATCCCCCTTCGCGCCGGGCCGCCACCCGTCGAACGGGCGAACCCCGTCGACGGGTCAGGCCCCCAGCGCGACCGCGGCCCCGCTCACCGACACCCGCGCGTCCCCCTCCTCGACCTCCACCACCAGTTCGCTGGCCCGCCCCATCTCCACCCCCTGGTGGATCACCAGGGTTCGAGTCCCGGACACCAGCCCCAGAGCCCGCAGGTAACCCCCGAACGCCGCCGCCGCGGCCCCGGTGGCCGCGTCCTCGACCACCCCGCCGACCGGGAACGGCTCCCGCACGTCGAAGACGTCCTCGGACCTCTGGT
Organism: Umezawaea endophytica; assembly: GCF_025061645.1. Taxonomy (GTDB): domain Bacteria; phylum Actinomycetota; class Actinomycetes; order Mycobacteriales; family Pseudonocardiaceae; genus Umezawaea; species Umezawaea endophytica. The sequence continues at coordinate 265,618 of NZ_JANYMP010000008.1, forward strand.
GGAACAGGTGGGCGGTGATCAACCCGGCGGACCGCAGCACCTCCGCCAGCGCGGCGAAGTCGTAGTCCAGCGACGCCAGCCTCTCCCGCCGCCCCACCCCGATCACCAGGTGCCCGGCACCGCCGTGGGCGACGTGCACCGGCCACGACACGTCATCCCGGTCCCACCCCAGTGCCCGCAACGCCCCGTCGACCACCTCGGCCGGAGCCTCCACCGACCGGGTCGGCACGCTCGTCAACCTCGCCCGCCCACCGGAAACCCCCACCCGGACCCGCCCGGCGGCGGTCTCGAACACGAGGTCCCCGTCCCCGATCCGCTCGCCGAGCGCCACGGCGGTGGCCACGGTCGCGTGCCCGCAGAACGGCACCTCCACCACCGGGCTGAAGTACCGCACGTCGAACGACCGGTCCCCGGTGGGCACCGCGAAAGCGGTCTCCGAGTACCCCACCGAGGCCGCGGTCTCCAGCATCCGAGCCGCGTCCCACCCACCGGCGTCCAACACCACCCCGGCCCGGTTACCGCCATCGGGATCGGTGCTGAACGCCGTGTACCGCAGGATTTCCGTCATACCGCAAGCATCCCCACCACGGCTGATCGAGTCCAACGATGACAACCGATACCCACTATCGATAACATCGATCCATGGACACCAGGCTCCTGCGAACGTTGCAGGTCCTCGCCAGGACGGGCAGCTTCACCGCTACCGCGACCGAGCTCCACGTCGTGCAGTCGACCGTCACGACCCACATCAAGCTCCTCGAACGCCACTTGGGCGCGCGCCTCTTCGACCGCCTCCCCTCCGGGGCCAAGCCGACCGAGGCTGGCGAGAGGGTGCTGGCCGCCGCGCAGGAGGTCCTGGCCGCCGAGCAGAGGCTGCTCGACACCGTCCAGGGCACCCCCGCGGTCGCGGGCGACGTCCGCCTCGGCGCCCCGGAGTCCATGTGCGCGTACCGGTTGCCCACGATCATCGCGGACCTCGCCCTGCGGTGGCCAGGGGTCACCGTGCACCTGACGCCGGTCGGCACCCGCCGAGCGCTGGACGCGGTCCACGACGGCGGGCTGGACCTGGCGCTGGTGCTGGAGGACGACCCGCCGTCCACGACCCTGGACGCCACCCCGGTCGGCTCCGAGCGCATCGACCTCGTCGCCGCGCCGAACCACCCGGACACCGGCCGGTACTTCCTGCTGGAGGAGGGCTGCTCGTACACCGACCGGTTCGCCCGCGACCTGGCCGACGCGCACCCGACCCGGTTCGGCAGCATCGAGGCCGCGCGCTCGTGCGTGGTGGCGGGGCTGGGCCTGTCGGTGCTGCCCAGGGTCTCCGTGGCCGACCAGCTCGCCGACGGGACGCTGCGGTGCGTGGCCGAACTGCCCGAGTCGACCCTGTTCCTGGTCACCGACCCGCGCCGGACGGCGAGCGCGGCGGTCCGCGTCGCCTGCCAGGCACTGAAGGCCCTGTCCGACTAGTCCGCCGTCGGGACGTGCCCGACGTAGACGTGCACGAGCCGACCGGCCTGGGTCTCGTCCACCTCGCTGTGGTCGTGGACCAGGCCGATCTTGGCCATCACCCGCCCGGACGCGTCGTTGCCGTCCTGGAACTGCGCCACGACCCGGCGCACACCGGGCTGCCGGAACGCCTCGTCGCGGACCGCGGTCGCCATCTCGGTCGCGAGCCCGCGCCCCCACGCGGCGGGCGCCACCCACCAGCCCAGCTCGATCGTCCCGGCGTCCCGGTACGTCATCGACGCCACCCCGAGGAACTCACCCGTCCCGCTGTCGAGCGCCGCCCGCCAGCCGTACCCGTACCGCCGCCAGTGGGCGAGCACCGAGCGGTGCCGCTCCGTCGCGTACTCCCGGTTCCACGGCTTGCCGTCGACGATGTGGCGGACGATCCGCTCGTCGCTCGCCAGCACCAGGAGTTCGACGAGGTGCTCCTCGCGCCAGCGGACCAGGGACAGCCGTGCCGTCGTGAGGGTGGTCATGGCCCCATGATCCCCCGCGCGATCAGCCGAGGCCGGACAACATCCCCTCGCACGACCGGACCACCACGGTCGCGGCCCGCCGCTGGTCCTGGTCCAGCACCGGGTTGGCCGCCTGCTCGCGCCACCGCGCCAGCAGGTCCGCGACCAGGTACCGCTGCTCGGTCTCGTCGGCCTCGTACTCCAGGCCGAGCCGGGCCTGCACGGCCGTGCCGAGACCGCCGACGATCCGGGACGCCTCCGTCTCCAGCGCGCCGGGCAGCCGGGTGCGACCGCACTGGAGCGCGGCGAGGAGCCGCAGCTCGCGGACGTCGTGCGCGCTCGCGACGATCCGCTCCAGGTCCATCACGATCTTGCGCGCGGCGGGTTTCGGCTCGGCGCGCAGCACGACGTCCAGCGCCAGCAGCGCGGACCGGGCCTTGAGCACCTCGCGGCGCTCGGTGAAGTACTGGCCGATCGAGTCGCGCAGCTCGCCGAGACCGCTGCGCTGCACCAGTTGCGTGACCAGCTTGACCTGCGTGTCGAAGCCCTGGCGGATCAGCGTCGCGGTCAGCCGCACGCCGAAGATGCCGTAGCGCTCCAGCAGGGCCTGCCGCACGGACGGGTCCATCACGACCGGGAAGTCGCCGCCGACGAACCGGTCCGCGGACAGCAGGTGGTCCTCCAGCTCGGCGCGGGGCAGCGCGGCCAGCGCCGCCAGCGCGGTGAACTCCTCCGGCCGCATGGTCCTGGCCGCCACGGCGATCAGGCCCGCGACCGCGACCACGTTCTGGCACAGCGGCTGCACCCGCGCCTCGCGCCGGTAGCGGCGGGCGATCTGCTTGGTCGACGACAGCGCGTCGATCCGGCCCGCGCCGATCTCGTCGGCCTTCGCCAGCACCACCACGGTGTTGATCGGCGACGACCGCGCGATCGGGTTGTCGTGCGCGGCCTGGAGGTACTTCAGGTCCACGTCCTGGAGGTGCCGCATCAGGTACAGCACCGCGTCGGCCTCGCGGTACACCTGGTCGCTCGTCGCGGTGGGGGGCGTGTCGATGATCGTCGCGTCGCGCAGCGCCCGCGTCGGCCAGTCCACGATCACCCGGTCGACCTGGTCCCACATGCCCATCTCGACGTGCGCCCGGCCGTCGCGGCGCACCACCGGCACCTCCTGCGGCCCGCTCGGCGTGAACGCGGTGGCCCGCGCCCGCACGCCGTCGCGGTACCAGGTGAACCCGCGGCCGGGCGTGAACTCCTCGCCGAGCAGCGCGTTCACGACGGTGGACTTGCCGATCCGGGTCGAGCCCGCGACGGCGATCCGCACCGGCTCGCCGAACCGCACGAGCTGGTTGCGCAGCCAGCTCGTCGCGCGCGGGCTGTCGCGGTAGACGATCAGGGCTTCGTTGAGCAGCCCCAGCACCTTGTTCTCCAGGCTCACTTCGGCTCCGCCGCGTCGGTGGACCTCACGCCGAGATACCCAGCGCGACCTGGGACCCCCCGAGCACCTGCACCCGCTTGTACAGCTCCACCAGCTTGTCCAGGTCGTGCCGCACCTCGATGGTGCGGCGCTCGCGCTTGCTCGCGTCGTCCTGCACGGCCCGCCGCGCGCTGCGCGCCGACTCCAGCAGGGTCTCCTGCAACTCCTCGGCCAACGTGCTGAAGTGGTTGCGGAGACTGCGCTGCACGTGCCGGGCCGCGTCGCGGCAGTCCTTGCTGAACTTGATGAAGAAGTCGTCCACGTGCCGCTGGGCGGCGTTCTTCGCGGCGGCCTGGCGGCGCTTGAGCCTGGCGTCGCCCTCGTCCTTGATGCTCTTGCCGCCGAACAGCGCGCCCGCGCCGATCGACACGACGTTGATCAGCGGCATCCCGGCGAGGCTGGTGACAAGGCCGAACATCAGCACACCACCGTAGGAGCCGCGCAGACCCGTGAACAGCTTCTGGCTGACGGTGAACTTCTCGATGTTCGGCCGTTCGATCGCGGAGATCCGCTCCAGCACGTCCTCCGGGAAGATCGAGCCGGGCAGCAGGTCCTCGCGGTAGACCGGGAAGCTCTTCGCGACCTTCTCCGCGACCCACTCCGACCGGTCCAGCAGCCAGGCGAAGTTCTTCGCGCCCGCTTCGGTGAGGTTGTCCTCCAGCCACTGCTCGAAGGAGTCCCAGCCCTTCGCCGGGTCGGCCTCGTCGAACGTCTTGTCCACCTCGCGGAGGATCTTGCGGGTCCGGTCGCGCAGGTCGAACTCGATGTCGGACACCAGGTCCGCCATCTCGTCGGCGAGCACGGTCTGCCAGCGCGCCGAGCGCCGCCGCAGCTCGTCGACCCGCCGCTGGGCCTCGTGCAGCGCGCCGATCGTGTCCTCGGTGCGCTTGGTGTTCTGCACCGTCAGCTCCTGCTTCAACGGCGCCACGAGCTGCTGGATCGCCGACGCGGCGGACACGGCCACCACCCGGCGCGCGAGCTGGTCGGCCGCCGAGACGATGTCGCGCTGCACGCACGCCAGCAGGTCGGGGAAGCCGGACTCGGCGTTGAGGACCTTGTCGCCGGTCTGCGCGGCCCGCAGCCGCAGCGCCGACGACACGGCGAACACCTTGGCGCTCACGCCCGCGCGGGCGAGCTGCGCCTGGTTGGTCTCCAGCACCCGCCGCCACTGCGGGCAGATGTCGGTCTTGGTGAGGACCACCGTCACGTTCGGGCAGTTCGTGATGACCTGCTTGAGCAGCTCCAGCTCCGTGGCGGTCAGCTCGCTCGTCGCGTCCGACACCAGCAGCACCGCGTCCGCCTGCATCAGTGCGGCGAACGTGCTCGCGGTGTGCGCGGACCTCAGGTCGCCGACGCCGGGGGTGTCGATCAGCACCAGCCCGGACGTGAGCAGGGCGCGCGGGATGCCGACCTCGGCCCGGACGACCTCGCCGGAGTACCCGGCGCTGACCTCCTTGGCGAGCTGGTCGAGCGCCACCGGCACGCGTTCGGTCGGGTTGTCCGTGATCGCGCGTCTGGCCACGGGGTTGCGGACCAGCGCGGCGGAGGGGGTCTCGGCGTGCTGCACGAAGGTGGGCACGGTGGTGGTGATGTCGTCACCGACCGCGCACACGGGGGCGTTCACGAGGGCGTTGACCAGTTGGCTCTTGCCCTGCTTCGCCTCGCCGATCACCAGCACTCTGAGCTTGGGATCCAGTTGTCGGGCCCGCTTCTCGCGCAACCGTTCTGCCAGGTCGGGACGGTTGTGCGTGGTGCAAGCCCCGATCGTCTCGTCGAGCACGTCGAGCCAGGGGGCGGCCATCACCCGACAGAGTGTGCCGTGTTCACCCTGCTGGGTGAAAGGGAGAGGGTCGGGGGGCGGGGCGA
>NZ_JANYMP010000008.1:270958-371942 GCF_025061645.1 Umezawaea endophytica
GGTTCCGTCTCACGACGGAACCGACCCTCGGTAGAGCGACGAGATCGAAAAGAGATCAGAACAGCAGGTCGGTGACACCCAGGAGGTCGCCGCCGGGCAGGTGCGCGTCGTGGACGGTGTCCGTGACGTTGCTCACCACGCCGCCGAGCCCGGTGGCCGACGCCAGGTCGCCGCCGACGGAGCCCAGGGTGTCCGCGCCGAGCGGCGCGGAAGCCGTGAAGGCGACGTCGTCGAGACCGCCCAGGTCGAGCGTGTTGCCCAGGTTGACGCCCTCGGTGAGGCCACCGGTCACGCCGTCGACGACACCGTGGAGCGTGTCGACCGAACCGAACACGGAGCTGGTCAGGCCTTCCGTGCCCGGCAGCAGCGAGCCGGTGACCCCACCCGCGGTGGCGGTGGCGCCGTGGAGTGCGCCCGTCGCCGAGTCGGCGAGGTCGTCGACCTGGCCGTGCGCGGTGTCCAACGTCCCGTCCAGGGAGCCGGTCACGTCGTTCACCGCGGAGAAGTCACCGGGAAGAGTGATGTCGGCCGCGCCGGACGCGTCCGCCAAGCCCCACGCCGAGAGGCCGGTGAAGGCCTCCAGGCCGTTCTCGTCCGCCGCGATGGCACCCGTGGCGGCGAGGTTGACGTCCGTGGTGCTGACACCCACGAGCTGGGTGACGGCGTGGAGCTGGCTGATAGCGGCGGCGGGGCCGTCCACGTCGATGTCGAGGGGCAGGTCGTCGAGCACGGAACCGTCGAGGGCGGGCAGGCTCCCGGCGGGCACGTAGTCGAGGACCAGGGGCAGAACCTCCTGGACGTCGAGTGCACTGATGTCGCCCAGTCCGGCCGCGCCGAGAACACCCTCGGCGTCGTTCTGGAAGTCGGCCAGCGCGGTCGGGTCGCTGAGCAGACCGAGGACGAATTCGTGCAGCGTGTTCGAGCTCACTGGTGTTCTCCAAGGGTCATGCGGGGTGTCGGGGAGCCGGGTGTACTGCGGGTCCCGGCACTGGGGAAAAACCTACGAGCTGGGGGACGCCCCGCCATCGGGGATGACTCCCAGTAGATGCCGTATCCACGATGGGGTGATTTTCGTTCACCCCCTAGGGGATTAGGGGACGCGCTTGTGAGCCAATGAGCACCGGTGTACGTACAGAGGACTGGTACGAACAGGTGAGTGAGGAGTCCCGGAGTTGCCCTATGTCCTTGGGGTCGATGTGGGCACCACCCGCACCGCTGCCGCGATCTGCCGCCTCGCCCGCGTGGGCAGGCCGGAGGTCGAGCTGGTCGGCCTCGGCGGGCCCGGCGGCGGCGTCGCGTCGACGGTGCGGATCACCGAGGACGGCGAGTACGCCGTCGGTGAGGCGGGTGACCCCTGGCTCACCGCCACCGGCTTCGCGCGGCGGATCGGCGACGAGGTCCCGGTGCTGCTCGGTCAGGACTGGGTCACCCCGGAGGACCTGACGGCGCTGCTGGTCGTGTGGGTCGTCGGCCAGGTCGCCGACCGCGAGGGCGAACCGGCCGCGCACGTCGCCGTGACCCACCCGCCGGAGTGGGGAGCGCACCGCAAGGAGCTGTTCCAGGAGGCGCTGCGGCACGTCGGCCTCGACCGCTGCTCGCTGGTCGCCGAACCCCTCGCCGCGGTGGAGAACCACTTCGCCGCGGGCGGGAACGGTGACGTGCAGGCGGTGTTCAGCCTCGGCAGCCACGCCGTCTCCTGCTCCGTCGTCCGGCGGTCGCTGGACTCGGCGCCGGAGCTGGTGGGCACGGGCGAGGGGCACGACCACCCGGCGGGCGTCGACTTCGACGACGAGGTCCTCGGGCACGTGCGGGCCGCACTCGGGCGGGAGCTGGCGGACCTGGACCCCGCCGACCCGTGGACCGCGCAGGTGTTCGCCCGGCTGCGGTTCGACGGCGAGGCCGCCAAGCGGGCGCTGTCGGGCGTGGCCGAGGTCGTCGTTCCCGTGCACCTGGCCGAGGGCGTTCGCGAGGTCGTCCTCACCCGACCCGGCTTCGAGGACCTGATCCGCCCCGCGGTGGAGCTCGCCGTGGACACCCTGGTCCGCACGACGGTGGCGCACGGTGAACCGGACGTGGTGCTGCTCGTCGGCGGCAGCGCCCGGATCCCGCTGGTCGCCGAGGTGGTGTCCGGCGCGCTGCGCGCCCGGATCGCCATCGAGGCGGCCCCGGAGACGTCCGTGGTCAAGGGAGCCGCCCTGCTCGCCCGCCGGGTCGTCGAGGGACCGGACGCCGAGCCCGAACCGCGGGAGACGTCCGTGCTGCGCCGCTTCGACGACCCGTCGCTGCGGTTCCCCGTCGGCGAACTGGGCCTGACCGACGACGAGTTCGCCGCTCCTCCACCCCGACCACCGGTGGACATCACCCCGCTCGACCTGCCTCGACGTTCCGTGAAACGCGTCGTGCGGGGCCTCAAGCCCGCCGGATCGCGCCGGAGCGCCCACCCTGCTGACGACGAGGACGGCCGTTGAGCCCCCGATCGACCACGCACCCAGCCCTGTTGCCCGACGAAGCGACCCGCCAGGTCCTCGCCGAGATCACCGCCGATCCTGGCGCGCCGATGCGGCTGGGGGTGGTCGCGCCCGGCGGGTACGGGAAGTCGGCGATCCTGCGGGAGGTGGAGCGGGTCTACCAGGACGCCGGGGAGTCCGTGCGCCTGGTGGACGACGCCCACCTGCTGGACGAGACCCGGCTCCGGGAGGTGCTGGACGCCGACGAGCCCCGGCTGGTGGTGGCCTACCGGCCGTGGCCCCGGCAGCGCGTGCTGGCCGAGTCGGCCGGGCGGTGGCGGGCGCTGATGCCGTCGGTGTTCTCGAAGGAGCAGGTCAAGGAGTTCCTGCCCGCTTCGGCCGGCCGGGCGGTGGTGGACTTCGTGCACCAGCAGACCGGCGGGGTGCCCCGGTTCGTGGAGCGACTGGCGGGGATCTCGTCCGCCGAGGTGCCCGCCGACGCCGTGGCCGCGTTCCGGCCGGAACTGGACTGGTTGGACGGCGACCTCCAGAAGTTCCTGCTGGCGGCGGAAGCCGGGGCCGGGTTGCGGCTGGACCTGCTGGGCGCGTTGCTGGGCAAGGACTTCGACGAGGTCGGTGAGGTCATCGAGGCCGGGCGGGCCACCGGGCTGCTCGGGCAGGACGGGACCCTGGTGCCGTTGGCCCGGCGGGCGGTCGCGGTGCTGAGCCGCGCCGAACGGCGGATCGCCGTGCGGCAGCGGTTGGCGGAGTTGCAGCTCGCCTCCGGCGGGCCGGTGCTGGACCTGGTGCGGCCGCTGATCGGCACCGGGGTGGGAGGTCCGGGCATCGCCGCCGCGTTCGAGGCGGCGGCCGGGGAGGCGATGGGCGCCGATCCCGCGCTGGCCGCTCGGCTGCTGGCCGCCAGCGCGTCGGGTGCGCCGCGGCCGGAGATCGCCGCCCGGTGGGCCGCGGCGTCGGCGATGGCCGGGGACCTGGACGCGGCGCTGAGGTTGGCGGACCAGGTGATCACCGGACCCGAGTCGCCGCACCGGGCGGCCGCGGCCGAGGTCGCGGCGGTGGCCCTGGCCCACCGGGGTCAGTTGGCGCGCAGCACGGAGCTGTACCGGTGGTCGGCCTCGTCGTCCGCCGGGGCGTTCGCGGTGGTCGGGCGGATCGGGACCGGCCACGCGCCGGAGGAGTTGGAGCTGCCCACCGCGCCCCCCACGTCGTTCGACGGGGCCGCGGCGCTGATGGCGCAGGGCATGAGGGAGTCCGTGGCCGCCGAGCCGATGGCCGCGCTGTCCACGCTCGTGCGGGCCTCCGGACTGCTGGAACCGGTGGGGAAGGCGGCCCTGCTGCCGGACAGCCCGGCCGCGTTGGCCGCGCTGGTGGCGCTGCACTGCGGTGAGTCGGGGGTGGCCGAGTCGGTGCTGGAGCGGGCCGCCGTCGCACGGGTCGGCGGGACGTTGATGACGGTCCGGCACGTGGTGCTGCGGGCCTGGATCGCGATGGTCCGCGGGCACCTGGTCGAGGCCAAGGAATGCCTGGTGGCGTTGAAGAAGACCGGGAAGAGGCTGGAGCCGCGGGACTGGCTGTTCGCGGTGGCCCTGGAGATCGGCGTGGCGCGGAGGAACTCCGACCTGGCGACGGTGAAGAGGACGTGGGAGCAGGCTTGTGAGGCGGTGCTCCGGCACCCGGTGGACCTGTTCACGTTCCTGCCGTTGGGGGAGTTCGCCGCTGCCGCCGCCCGGCTGAGGGACGAGCACCGGCTGGCGCCGCACCTGGACGCCGCTCGGGTCCTGCTGCGGGAGTTGGGGGATCCGCCGTTGTGGGCCGTGCCGCTGCACTGGGGCGGGTTGCACGCGGCGATCATCGCGGAGCAGACGGGCGTGGCCGAGGAGCACGCGGCGGCGTTGGCCGTGCACCGGGGGCGCACGCGGTACAACGCGATCGTGTCGGACGCGGCGGAGAGCTGGTTGGACGTGCTGGCCGGGAAGGTGGAGCCGGACCGGGTGGAAGAGGCGGCTCGGGGGTTGCACGCCGCGGGGCAGTGGTGGGACGGGGCCCGGTTGGCCGGGCAGGCCGCCATCCGGACCACGGATCGGCAGGCGATGGTTCGGCTGCTGGATTGTGCTCGGTTGTTGCAGGGGCGGCCTGTTGGGGGGAAGAAGGCTGAGGCTGTTCAGGTGGCTGAGGTCGGGCAGTTGAGTGATCGGGAGAGGGAGGTGGCGGAGTTGGTTGTGGGGGGGATGACTTATAAGCAGGTGGGGGATCGGTTGTTTATTTCGGCGAAGACTGTGGAGCACCATATGGCTCGGATTCGGCAGAGGTTGGGGTGTAGTAGTCGGGGGGAGTTGTTGGCTCAGTTGAGGGAGATGGTGGGGTAGGGGTTGGTTGGGTTGGGTCCGGTTGGGGGTCCGGTTTGGGGGCCGGGTTTGGGTGGGTGCCGGGTTTTGTTGGTGGGGTGGCCGATTTGACTTGGGGCCCCTAGATTTGCCCCTTCGTCGGACAATAAAGGGCAGAGGGTGAAGCTGCCGTCCGACGCAAGTTTAAGGGGCAAATCCCCCAAGTAAAATCGGCCACGGTTGGGTGGGCGGCGTGCGGTTTGTGGGTGGTTGGGGGATTGGCTGCCGGTTTGTGGGTGGGGATTATGGTTGCCAGAGCCAGAATTCTATTCCCTGGTTGTCTGTGCATTCTGCTGATTGGCCGTATGGTTGGTTTTCTGGGTTTCCGGTGGTTCCTCCGTGGGTCCTTACTGTTTCTAGTGTGGTTTCCAGGTTTTGTACTGCGTACATCAGTTTCCAGCCGGTTGGGCCCTGGCCGCCCCATAGGCCTGCCATGTGGCCTGCGCCTTCGATTTGCCAGCCGTTTTCTACCCTGCCTGGGGTGAAGTGCCAGCCCAGTACGGCTCCGTAGAAGGTTTTTGCGGCTTCTGCGTCTGGCACTTGGAAGGTGTGGTAGCCGAGTTCGCCGTGGGTTGGGGTTGGGTTTTTTGGGGGTGTGGTCTCGGCTAGTATCCAGCGGTGGCCGAAGGGGTCCAGGATTGTGCCGCCGCGTCCGTGGCCTGTGTCGGCCACTGGGCGTAGTATTTTTGCTCCTTGTGCTGTTGCTCGGGTTATCGCTGTGTCTACGTCGGGTACTTCCAGGCGGTATGACGGGTGGCTGGTGGTGGGGGCTTTGTGGCCGATTTCTGGGAATTCTTCCGCCAGCATGATGGTTGTGTTTCCGAAGGTTAGTTCGGCGTGGCCTATTTTTCCGTCTTCCATGATGATCGGGTCGCCGTGTTGTACGGCTCCCAGCGCTTCTACGTAGAAGGTGATGGCGGCGCGGGCGTCTGTCACTGCCAGGTAGGGCGTGAGCGTGGACTGTGTGGGGGGTGTGGTCATCGTTGTTGGCTCCACTCCTAGTACGGCCTGCTCCAGGCGCGCGCGCAAGGTTGCGGCGAAGGTCGGGTCCGGGGTTGTCGGGGTGTTCGGCAGGTGTAGGGCGTTGAACGGGTCGGTCATTGTCGACCCCCGTTGTGTGCGCGTCTGAATGCGGTTCTGGCCCTGGTGAGCAGGGCTTCTGCGGCGTGGACGGTTCTGCCTAGGTGGGTGGCGACCTCGGCGACGGGCAGGCCGTCCAGGTAGCGCAGGGTGAGGGCGCTCCTGTGGTGGGCGGACAGTTGGGCCAGTACCGCGTGGGCGTGCAAGGCGTCCACCTCGGTGTCCCAGGGGTCGGTGAGGGGGTCTTCGTGGAGTAGTCGCAAGCCTCGTCGTTCTCGTTCTCGGCGGCGCCAGTGGTCGATGAGCTTGTGCCTGGCTATGCCGATCAGCCACGGCGTGCTGACCTGGCCGCCGTTGCGGGCGGCCTGCACCGCGGCCAGGAAGGTCTCGGAGGTCAGTTCCTCCGCCTGTGCGCGGTCGCCGCACCTGGGCAGCAGGTACCCGTAGACCTGCGGTAGCGCTGCCTCGTAGAGCTCCAGCAGCGCGAACGCCGGATCGGGGTGCGCCCGCGGTTCGCTCACAACCCATAGTCGTCCCGGACGGGGCAACTCCGTCGGGTGAAGGCCAAGATTGCTCGGGCGTGCTAGGTTTTGCTCATGCGAGCAAAGTCCAGCTCAGGTGAGCTGACGGTGACGGAGCAGGCGCGGCGGGCGCAGATCGTCGGTGCCGCCATTCGGACCGTGGCCGAGCTGGACTACGCGAGCACCTCGTTCAAGCGGATCGCGGAGCGGGCCGGGTTGAGCAGCACGGGGTTGATCTCCTACCACTTCGCGGGCAAGCAGGAGCTGGTCGACGAGGTGTTCAGGGAGGTCCTAGCGGTCTTCGGGCGGTTTGTGCTGGAGCGGATGAACCTGGGCGGGTCCGCGGCCGGGGAGTTGCGGGCGTTCCTGCTGGCGAACGTGGAGTTCATGCGGCTCCACCCGGATCACCTGCCGGCGCTGGTGCGGTTGCGGGAGCACGTGACCGTTGGGGACGGTGCGGACTCGGACCACGTGGCCCTGGCCGCCCTGCTCCGGGAAGGGCAGCGGCTCGGGGAGTTCCGCGAGTTCGACGTGGACGTGATGGCGCTGTTCATCATGGCGCTGCGCAACGGGATCGTCGTGAGGGCGGCCGTGGTCGACCTGGAGGTGTGCGGGGCCGAGCTGGTCGAGGTGGTGGAGAGGGCGACGAAGGAGGGCTGAATCGTGCGTCGGGGGATGGTGGCACTGGTGGCTGTTCTGCTGGTCGGCTGCGGGGAGGCTGTTGTGGAGGACGACGTGGTCCGGGTCGAGACCGGTGAGGTGCGGGGGTCTCGGCAGGGGGATCTCCGGGTGTTCCAGGGGATCCCGTACGCGGCGCCCCCTCGCGGGGAGCTGCGGTGGGCGGAGCCCCGGCGGGCGGAGCGCTGGGAGGGGACCAGGGACGCGACCCGGCCGGGAAGTCCGTGCCCTCAGGTCGGGTCGTCCTATTCGGACACCCGCAGCACGAACGAGGAGTGCCTGTTCCTCAACGTGACCGCGCCCCGGTCCGGTGGTGGGAAACCGGTGATGGTGTGGATCCACGGTGACGGGGCGATCGGTGCGGGCCACTTCTTCGACGCGGCGCGGTTGGCTTCGCGCGGTGACGTCGTGGTGGTGACGGTCAACTACCGCATGGGTGTCTTCGGCGGGTTCGGGATGCCCGGTCTCGCGGGCTCCGGGACGTTCGGGCTGATGGACCAGCGGGCGGCGTTGGAGTGGGTGGGGCGGAACGCCGCGGCGTTCGGCGGTGATCCCGGCAACGTGACGCTGTTCGGCGTCTCCTACGGGGCGACGTCCGCGGTCGCGCACCTGGTGTCGGAGCGGTCGAGGGGGCTGTTCCACCGGGTGGCGCTGCACAGCGCGTTCGCGCTCGCGGACGTGCCCGCGGGAGCGTGGTTCCCGGACCTCGGGGCGCTGCCGTCGTTGGCCTGGCGGTCGGTGTCGGAGGTGGAGGGGCTCGGCGCGGCGGTCGCGGGGGAGTTGGGTGCGGCGGACGTCGACGCGCTGCGGCGGCTGCCGGTGGAGCAGGTGCTGGACCACCCGCTGGTGATGAACATCTTCCAGGCGTTCGGGTACGGCGGTGAGGTGCTGCCGAAGCTCCCCGGTGACGCGCTGGCCGCGGGGGAGTTCGCCCGCGTGCCGGTCCTCGCGGGCGCCACCCGTGACGAGCACCGCAGCTTCGTCGGGTTGTTCCGCGAGCTGGCCGGTCGGCCCGTGACCACCGAGCAGTACCCGGAGCTGCTGGCGACGGCGTTCGGGGCGGACGCGCCCGCCGTCGAGGCCGAGTACCCGCTGTCGGACCACCCGTCGGCGAGCGCGGCGTGGGCGGCGCTGCTCACCGACCGCGTGTGGGCGAGGGCCACGATGGGGCAGCACCGGCTGCTGGCCGCGCACAACCCGGTCTACGCCTTCGAGTTCGCCGATCGCGGCGCACCGTCCGAGGTGGAGGTGCCCTCGCTGCCCATGGGCGCGTCGCACAGCTCGGACATCGGCTACCTGTTCCCGACGGCCGAGTTCGACGCCCGGCTGACGGCCGGGCAGCGGGCGCTGTCCGACACGATGATCGACTACTGGACGCGGTTCGCCCGCACCGGCGACCCCAACGGCGAGGGGCTGCCGGAGTGGCGGCCGTTCGGGGACGGCGAGTTCGTGAACTCGCTCGCGCCCGGCGCGGTCCGGGGCGTGGACTACTCAGACGAGCACCGGCTGGCGTTCTGGGCCGGAAGGTGACCGCCGAGTAGGTGAAATCCACTCGCACGGGCGACATTCGTAGGTTGTGGGTGGGTCTCGCGGGTAATGTTCCGCGTCGGCTTGGGCCTGGTGAGACGTGTCCTTGCGTGGAACCGGTGTCCAGGGACGAGGTGGCATGAGCGCGGCCCTCCCCGGTGGTGAGCGGATCGCTCCTGGCGTTGGGCGTCGGGAGCGGCGGAAGCTTGCGCGGAAATGGGCGGTCGCCGTGAGGGCCACGGCGTACGTTCCGCTGCCTGCTGAGGAATTGGTGCACGACCTTCGCCAGTTGGTGCACCGGTTGCACGACGCGGTGCTCTCCGAGCCGTTCGCGCCGGAGCAGGCGTTGGTCGTCGGTGCGCGGCTGGTCGACCTGCGTTGCACCGGCGCCGCCAGTTTGGGGAAGTCGTTGCCGTTGTTGGGCGGTGCGTTGTTGGCGTCGCCCGAGTTGCAAGGGGTTGACGGGCACGCCAAGCGGGTGATGGCGGTGTTGGGGGCGGTTGCCGCCGGGTATGTCGAGGCCGTTCGGGTGTTCGTGCTCGACCAGCAGGAGAGCGTGAGCCAGGCGTTGCTTCAGGCGGCGAAAGCCGCGCAGTGGAATCTCAACGTGAGTGAGGCGTTGGCGGACGAGGTGTTCACGTCGTCCGCCAGCGGTATCGCCGTGACGGAGTTGGACGGCTCTGTGGTGCGGGCCAACGCGGCGTTGGCGGGAATCCTCGATCGTGAGGCCGGTGCGTTGGAGGGGGTCGACCTCTCGTCGCTCGTGCACGAGGAGGACGTGGAGGAGTTGCTCGCCGCGTTCCGCGACCTGCTCGACGGGGTGCGTCGGCGGGTGCCGTTGCGGCCCAGGTTCGTTCGTGCGGACGGTGAGGTGGTGCGCGGCACGCTCGCCGTGGCGCTGCTGCGGGACGCGGAGGGCGAGCCGGGGCGGTTCGTCGTGGTCGTCGAGGACGTCAGCGAGTTGGCGCTGCTCGGCAGCAGGCTCACCCACCAGGCGCTGCACGACGCGCTCACCGGTCTGCCGAACCGGCAGTTCTTCACGACGCGGCTGGAAACCACGCTGCCGCTGGCGAACCCGGCCTTGGGGGTGACGCTGTACCACCTGGACCTGGACGTGTTCTCGGTCGTGACGGACGGTCTCGGCCGCCGGGTCGGCGACCACCTGCTCAAGTCGGTCGCGAACCGGCTGCGCGCGGTGTTCGCCGCGGAGAAGGCGATGGTGGCGCGGCTGGACGGTGACGAGTTCGCGGTGCTGGTGGAGAACGGCGAGGGCACGCCGAACGTGGTCACCACGATCGGCCGGATCAACGACGAACTGGCCGAACCCGTGTACGTGGACGGGCAGGGCATCGCCGTGTCCGCGTGCGTCGGCGTGGTCGACCGGCCGTCGCCGGGGTTCGACCCGGCCGAGCTGCTGCGCGCCTCGCACATGGCGTTGCGCCGGGCCAAGAAGAGCGGGCGCAGGCAGTGGGGGCTGTACGACGCCTCGCGCGACGCGGCGGACCGGGCGCGGCTCGCGCTGGCCGCCGTGATGCCCGGCGCGTGGGAGTCCGGCGAGATCGACGTCGTCTTCCAGCCGGAGCGCTCGCTCGCCGACGGCACGACCACCGGTCTCACCGCCCTGCTCCGCTGGACGCACCCCGAGCACGGCGAGATCGGGCACGACCGGTGCGTGGAACTGGCCGAGGAGACCGGGTTGATGCTGCCGCTCGGCACGTGGCTGCTGCGCGGCGCCGCCGAGCAGCTCCGGTGGTGGCGCCAGCGCACCGGCGAGGACCTGCCGCTGTCGGTGGGGCTCTCGGTGGGCCAGGCGACCGACCCGGACCTGGTCGGCGACGTGCTGCGGGTGCTGGAGGACACCGGGCTGCCCGCGGGCGCGCTGCGGCTGGGGGTCCCGGCGGCGCTGCTGGTCGCGGACCACGAGGACGCCGTGGACAACGTGGTGGTGCTGGCCGACGCGGGGGTGCGGACGGCCATGGGCCGCTTCACCGGTGCCGCGGGCGAGTTCGCCTGCCTGGAGGCGCTGCCGGTGCGCGAGGTCCGGATCCCGAGGTGGGCCGTGTGCGCGGAGCGGAACCCGATCACGACCAGGGTGCTGGCCGACCTGGTCGCGGTCGCCCACCTCGCGGGGGCGACGGTGCTCGTCGACGGGGTGGACACGCCGGAGCTGGCGGACTGGTGGCGCACCTCGGGCGCGGACGCCGCGACGGGCTCACACCTCGGGGGCCCGTCGGCGCTGATCGACCTGTGAGCCCCTCGCCCGCGAAGGCGAGGGGGAGGTGGGTCAGGCCTTCTCGCGACTGGTCGCGTACACCAGGACCAGGCTGATCCCGGCGATGATGAAGTTCTGCAACGCGGCTTGCAGGCCGTTCCAGGACTTCGACTGCCACATCACGAACCACTCGCCGCCGATGGCGATGAACCCGCCGCCGAACAGCAGCAACTGCATCACCAGACCGGCGGACGACCACTGCCTCGCGGTGGTCGCGTCCCGACCCCGGAAGATCACCCCGATCCACGCGGCGACACCGGCGGCGAGCACCAGCGCGGTCACCGCCTCCCACGCGATGATCAGGACGTACGCGATCGTGACGAGCGCGGGCGAGGTGATCGCGCGCCACGTCGTGTCCGGCGACTGGAACGTGGTGTCCATCGCGAAGACGTGCTCCACGAACGCGCGGTTCGTCCCGTAGTCGGTGATGTTGCCGAACACGACGAGGAGCAGGTAGAGCGCGGTGATGGCGGTGACGACCGCCGCCACGGTGTGCGGGCTGCCGACCCTGGCAAGAAGACGCATGATCCGGACCCTACGCAGACGGCTTGAGCCCGACCGCTATTCGGACTGAAGTGGCTTCGGCACCCGTTCGGCCCAAGATCACCTCACTGTGGGTGAGGGGCCACTCGCGCTAGGTTGGAAGAGCCGTGTGCCGTCCAGCCGGAGGAAGCTCATGCCCCTGTTGTCCGTGCTCACCACCGCCCAAGCCGGACGGGCCGGGTTCCTGGTGGAGGCGGGCGAGAGCCTGGCCGCCCAGGAACTGCCCGAGGGCTGGGAGTTCGAGTGGGTCGTCCAGGAGGACGGGCCCGAACCCGCGCTCGCCGACGTGCTCGCGCCGTTCCCGTTCGCCCGCTACTCGGCCAACGGTGAGAAGCTCGGCATCGGCACCACCCGCAACGTCGCGCTGGTCCGCGCGGGCGGCGAACTGGTCCACGTGCTGGACGACGACGACCGGCTGCTGCCGACCGCGTTGGCTTCGGCCATCACCGTCCTGGCCGACCACCCGGAGGTGGCCTGGGTGGCCACGCAGGCCGACGACCTGTTCCAGGGCGACCTGCGCCTGCCGTACCCGCCGTCGCTGACGCCGGGCGTCGTGGACCGCGGCGTCGTCGGCACGTTCGTGCTCGACCACGGCCACACGCCGGTGCTGTGCGTCGGCCTCACCGTCCGCACGGACGCCGTCCGCGCGCTCGGCGGCTGGGTCGCGCTGCCGCGCGGCGAAGACCTGTCACTGGTGGTGGCGCTCAACGAGCTGACGCCGGGTTACCTGCTGCCCGAGGTGACGTACCTGTACCGCAGGCACGCGGACCAGATCACCCGGCAGGCTTCGTGGCCCGCGCTGCACCCGGAGTCGATGACCGCCGTGCGCCAGCGGCTCGCGGCGCTGCGGGCGCTGGCGGCGGGCGCGTGACGCGTCGGGTCGTCGACCCGGTCCTGGGCATCGACCTCGTCGCCGAGCGCACCCTCGACCGGCGCAACGCGACGGTCAGCGTCGTGGTGCCCGCGCACGACGAGCGCGCCACCGTCGCCTCCGTCGTCGCGGACGCCCGCAAGGGGCTCGCGGACCTCGGGGTCGAGGGCGAGGTCGTGGTCAGCGCCAGCGGCTGCCACGACGACACCGCGGAGGTCGCCGCCGCGGCGGGGGCCCGCGTGGTGGAAGCGCCCGTGGGCAAGGGGAACGCCATCACCGCAGGCGTCGCGGCGAGCACCGGCGACGTCGTCTGCCTGGTCGACGGCGACCTGAGCTACTTCGGCGACCGGCCGCTCGTCGCGCTGCTGGTCGAGCCGATCCTCTCCGGCGTCGCCGACGCGACCGTGTCCGACCTGCACTGGCGGCCGATCTACCCGCAGCTCTGGCTCAACGGGTTCTTCCTGCCGCTGGCCGGGCTGCTGTACCCGGACCTGGTCGTCAGGGTCGGCTCGACGCCGTGGTCCGGGCAGCGCGCCGCGGTGCGCGAGCTGTGGCCCGCCGAGCTGCCCGCCGACTTCACCGCCGACCTCGCGCTGCTGCTGCACTGGAACGCGCACGCCCAGTGCCTGCGGCCGGTGCTCGCCGACGACTGGACGAACCCCCAGCGCCCCAAACCGGACCTCGTGGCCACCGAGTTCCGGTTCCTCGTCTCGCACGCCGTGGCGGACGGCCGGATCACCGAGGACCTGGTGCCGGTGCTGGACGAGTGGTTCGAGGGCGCGCACGACCGGATGGCCGACTACCGGCACGGCCACCACGAGCCGCGGCGGTTCGAGCGGTGGTTGCTGCTGGACTCGTTGCGGGAGCTGCGTTCCGGGTTGAGCGGGGCGTAGCCCGCGCTACGGGCAGGGCGGGTCGTAGTCCAACTGCGGCAGGTACTGCCGCCACAGCTCCTCGGTGAGCACGCCCCTGGTGTTGGTGCAGATCCGGGTGATCGCCTGGTTCTCGTCGAGGTCCCACAGCCGGACCGTGGCGTCGCCGCTGGTCGACGCCAGGCTGCGCGCGTCGGGGCTGAACACGATGTCGCTGACGACGGCGTCGTGCCCGGTGAGCGACTGGCCGATCGGCGTCGCGCGGGCCGGGTCGCGCACGTCCCACAGCCGGATCGTCTTGTCGTCGCTGGTGCTCGCCAGCCTGGTCCCGTCCGGGCTGAACGCGACCGCCACCGACGACTCGACGTGCCCGGTGAGCGGCGCGCCGAGCTGCCGGACCCGGCTGCGGTCGCTGATGTCCCACAGCCGGATGGTCTTGTCGTCGCTGGTCGTGGCGAGCGTGCGGCCGTCGGTGGTCATGGCGCCGTCGCGGATCGGCGCGGTGTGGGCGGGCACGACCTGGCCGAGCGGGCGCACCGAGTTCGGGTCGTGCACGTCGTAGAGGCGGATGCCCCGGTCGGCGCTGGCGGTCACCAGCGTCCGACCGTCCGGGGTGAACTCGGCGTACGCGACGTACCCCTCCGCCCCGGTGATCGGGTCGCCGAGCTTCCTCGGCCGTTCGGGATCGGTGATGTCCCAGAGCTGCAACGAGATGTCGTCGTTGCCGGTGAGCAGCGTGCGCCCGTCCGGGCTGAACCCGACGAGCGACGTGTACCGGGTCTGCAACGCCAGCGGCGTCCCGACCGCCCGCGGCCGGGTCGGATCGCTGACGTCCCACAGCCGCACCGTCCTGTCCTCACCGCCGGAGGCGAGCAGCCGCCCGTCGGGGCTGAGGGCGAGCTGCCACACGGCCGCGTCGTGCGCGGCGACGGGCGGCCCCAGCGGACGCGGGGCCGACCGGTCGGAGAGGTCCCACAGCCGGATGGTGCGGTCCTCGCTCGCGGTGATCAGCAGCCGCCCGTCGGCGCTGTAGGTCGGCGCGCTGGTCTGCCCGCTCTGCCCGACCAGCACCGACGGCGGCAGCGACCACAGCCGCACGGTCTGGTCCGCGCTGCCGGTGGCGAGGCTGCGGCCGTCCGGGCTGAACCCGACGGCGAACACCGTGCCGTTGCGGCCGGTCAGCGGTTCGCCGAGCGCCTGGGGCTGGGACGGGTCCGTCACGTTCCACAGCCGGGCGGTGCTGTCCGCGCCGCCGGTGGCCAGCAGCCGCCCGTCCGGGCTGAACGCCACGGTCCAGACGCTGCCCTTGTGGTCGGTGAGCGGACGGCCGAGCAGTTTCGGGTCGGTCGGGTCGGCGACGTTCCACAGCCGCACGGTCCGGTCGTCGCTGCCGGTGGCGAGCGTCCTGCCGTCCGGCGAGAACGCGACCGAGTGGACGGTGGCGTCGTAACCGGTCAGGGTGCCGATCATCGCGGGCGCGGTGAGGTCCGCGACGTTCCACAGCACGATCGTCGCGTCGTCGCCGCCCGCCGCGAACAGCCTGCCCGTCGGGTCCCAGGCGATCGAGCGGACGCGGGCGGTGTGGTTCCCGAGCGGCGCCCCGAGCGGCTTCGGGTGCTCCCGGTCGGTCACGTCCCAGAGCCGGGAGGTCATGTCCTCGTTCGCGGTGGCCAGGGTCTTGCCGTCCGGGGAGAACGCGAGCAGGTAGATCGTGCCGTTGCCGCCCTCCAGCGGAGCGCCCAGCGGTTTCGGGTCGGCGAGGTCCGAGAGGTCCCACAGCCGCACGGTCCCGTCGTCGCCCGCGGAGGCGAGGGTCTTGCCGTCGGGGGAGAACACGGCGGAGCTGACCCAGCTCTTGTGGCCGAGCAGCGGAGCGCCCAGCAGCCGGGGGTTCCGGCGGTCGGCGACGTCCCACAGCCGCACGGAGTTGTCGTAGCTCGCGGTCGCCAGCGTCCGGCTGTCCGGGCTGAACGTCGTCAGGTACACGGCGCCCGTGTGCCCGGTGAGCGGGATGCCCAGCGGTGACGTCTCGGTCGACACGAGCCGCGTGTAGACGTCCAGGTCGTCCGGCCGCATCCGGTGCGCGACCAGGTCGAGCTGCGCGGACAGCGACGGATCGGTGTCCTGCAAGCGGTTCGCGTCCGCGACGATCCCGCGGAACACGGCCTCGTCGCGTTCCCGCACGGCGACCACGGCGGCCGTGACCGCGATCAGGGCGAGCACCACGACCACGGACACGGCGGCGCGGCGCAACCACGTGGACCGCTTGCGCTGCTGGCCCGACACGGCGAGGAAGGCGCTCGCGGTCGCGGTGAGCGAACCGGGCCCGGCCCCGTCGGCCCAGTGCCGCGCGGTCTCCAGCCGAGCGCCGCGGTAGAGCAGCGAGGAGTCCTTGTCCTCCGTTGCCCACGTGCCCGCGTCCTCTTCGAGGCGTTGCCGCAGCAGCGCGCCCTCGCGGTCCTGGTCGACCCACACCCGCAGCCGCGGCCACGCCTGGAGCAGGGCCTCGTGGGTGATCTCGACCGACCCGGCGTCCAGCGTGACGAGCCGGGCCCTGGCCAGCACCTCCAGCGCCTCCTCGGCAGCGGACCGGTTGGCGGCCTGCTCCACCAGTTCGTGCCGGGTCGAGCGCCTGCGGGTGTCCTGGGTGTCGTCGCCGACCCGGACCAGCCGCAGCAGCAACGGGCGCGCGGCCCGCTGCGCCGCGGGGGCGAGGTCGGCCCACGCGCGTTCGGCGGTGGCCGCGACGGCGCCCTGGATGCCGCCCGCGGCGCGGTAGCCGCTGATCGTGAGCTTCCCGCCCTGCCTGCGCTGCCACGTGGCGAGCAGCGCGTGCGACAGCAGCGGCAGCGCGCCCGCGTCGTACGCGCCCTGCCCGCCCTGCGGCCGTCCGCCGCGCACCCCGAGGTCGCGCAGCATCAGCTCGACCAGGCCCGGCTCCAGTTGCAGCCCGGCCGCCTTCGCGGGCCGCGACACCGCTTCGCGCAGCTCGGCTGACGTCATCGGGCCGAGCACCATCTGCCGGTTCTGCAACGCGTCGGCCAGCTCCGGGTAGGCGAGGCAGCGGCCGTAGAAGTCGGCGCGGACGCCGAGCACGACCAGCACCGGCGGCGTGCCACCGGGGACCGTCGGGGTGCACGCGGCGTGCAGCGCCTGCACGAACAACTGGAGCCTGGTCTCGTCGCCGCCGAGCGTGAACGCCTCCTCGAACTGGTCCACGACCAAGACGAGGCGCTCGGCGCCGTGGTCGCGCGCGTAGGCCGCGAACGCCGCCCGGATCTGGGCGGAGAACCGGACGATCCCCATCAGGGTGTGGTTGATGAACGAGTCCAGCCCGGCGGCCACGTCGTGGTCCAGGCCGTCGTGGTCGAGCGCGAGGTCGAGCGCGTCCGACAACTCCGGCACCTGGTGGGCCAATTCCTTGAGCGGGTCGGCGCCCGGCGTCATCAGCACCACCGGCCAAGCCGCGGAACCGTCGACGCCGAGATCGCCGCGAGCGATCGACGGAATCATCCCCGCCCGCATCAGCGACGATTTACCGGCACCGGAAGCGCCGACCAGCATCACGATTCCACTGGTGTCCGCGGCATTGCCCAAACGACTCATCAACGCGGCCGTGCTGCGTTCCCGGCCGAAGAACCACCCGGAATCCTCGGGGCGGAAAGCGGCCAATCCGCGATAAGGGCAAAGACCCGATTCCCCGATGTGGGAATCGTCGTATGAGGAATCGGCGACGCCGACCGGGCTCGCCTGAGCCTCCTCCCACAGCGCCCGCCACGCGGCCATGTCGTAGAGGTCCGGCACCGCGGGTGTCGACCGCACTTTTCGGGCTTCACCGATCAAGATCTCCAGGACCACGGACAGCGCGGCGAAGCGGGCCGGCACGTTGCGACCACGGCGCCAATCGCTGACCCGTTGTGCCGTCGCGCGCACGGGCCGGTCCTTCTCGTCGGTGCGGCGGGCCCGCGTGACCGACTCGGTGACCTTCTTCAGCGGCGGGTCACCCGCCTCCGCGTAGAGCAGGGCGAACCTCTCGGCGAACACCCCGCGCGGTCCAATCGCCGGACCGGAACTGCTCATCCGCTGGCCTGCCATCCGTTGTGGATCCGGACCGGAAAACCCGACGAGTACATGTGATCAGGTCTTTTGTCGGCCGTGGAAACTCTGGGCACTCCAGCCTATCGACTTCCCCTGTCAAGCTGCTCCACGACGTTCCGCCCATCCGTCGGCAGTGCGAAGGAGACCTGATACCAGTGGTTTCGAAGTCGGCCGTCGAATGCGGCGGGTCGTTCTCCGCTGAGGGGTCCTGGGGGTCTTCTCAGCGGGCACGTGCCACGCGACCCGGTCGCTGGCACGGTGCGGCCACCTGACCGGAGGCCGCTCGGTCCTGCGGCGGTCCTACCCACCGCCGACGGAGCTCGGGTGTGCCCGGTGCTCCGGCTCGTCCTGGATTCGCGGACCCGTGGACGGGTCGACATCCCGTTGGCGCGGTTGGCCCGTCTGGCCACCGCGCGGTGAACGCCGGAGTGTCCGCTGTGGGAACCCCCGTGTTCCCGCAGCGGCCCCGGCGACTTATCGGCCGTTCCCGACGACCGCGTCGACCGCGAGCGCGAGGCTGTCGCCGGTCGCTTTCGGGTCGTCCAGATAACCGCCCACCATCGCACCGTCGCGCAGCATGACCACCGCGCGCGCCGCCCGTTCGGGATTGGGATGCCCAATGGCCCGGACGAGTTCGGTAACAGCGTTTATGAACCAGGTGCGGTGCTCCGCCACGACTTCCCGAACGGGGTGCGCGGAGTCCGGGTACTCGGCCGCCGCGTTGATGAACGGGCAGCCGCGGAAACCGGGCCCGCAGATCTGGCCCTCCAGGCCGACGACGAGCAGCCGCAGCGCGTCGGCGGGGTCCTCCGCCGTTCTCGCCGCCTCCCCGACCCGTGCGCGGATGGACCGGTCCTCCTCCTGGAGGTAGGCGCGGACCAGGTCGTCCTTGCCGGGGAAGTAGCGGTAGAAGGTGGCCCGGCTGACGTCCGCCTCGACGATGACCTCGTCGACGCTGATCCCGTTGATCCCCCTGGCGTAGAAGACCCGGCCCGCCGTCTCCAGCAGGCGTTCGCGTGCCGCTGAGCGGCGGCCGGTGGTGCTGGTGCCCATGAGATCAGGATAACAGAACGTTCTGTCTCGTCTTGGCTTGACGACGTGGTCGCGACGGGTCTACCTTCACGTCCAGACGAAACAGAACGTTCTGTTTCATGAAGGTTAACGGGAGCGCCAGCCATGAGTGCCGAAACCATCCGCCCGACCGCGGAAGCCGACACGATCGTCCTGGTCCACGGCCTGTGGATGACCCCGCTGAGCTGGGAGAAGTGGATCGAGCGCTTCGAAGGCCTCGGGTTCACCGTGATCGCCCCGTCGTGGCCCGGCCTCGAGGGCGGCGTCGAAGCCCTCCGCCAGGACCCCTCGCCGCTGGAGGGCCTGGGGATCGAGGAGATCGTCGACCACTACGAGAAGGTCATCCGCGCGCTCGACAAGCCGCCGATCATCATGGGCCACTCGTTCGGCGGCGTGTTCACGCAGTTGCTGCTCGACCGCGGCCTTGGCGTCGCCGGTGTCGCCATCGACTCGGGCCCGGTGAAGGGCGTCCTGCGCCTGCCGCTGTCCACCCTGAAGTCCGCCTCGCCGGTGCTCGCCAACCCCGGCAACGTGAAGCGCGCGGTCCCCCTCACACCCGCCCAGTTCCACTACGCGTTCACCAACTCGCTGACGGAGGCGGAGTCGCGGGAGGTCTACGACCGGTACCACGTCCCGGCTGCGGCCCGCGTGCTCTTCCAGGGCGCCTTCGCGAACTTCAACCCCAAGGCCCCGACGAAGGTCGACTTCACCCGCCGCCGCGCGCCACTGCTGCTCATCGCGGGCGGCGCCGACCACATCGTCCCGCCCGCGCTCAACAAGGAGAACGTCCACCGCTACCGCAAGTCCCCGTCGGTGACGGAGTACGTCGAGTTCCCCGGCCGCACGCACTACACCGTCGGCCAGCCTGGCTGGGAAGAGGTGGCCGACAAGGCCCTGTCCTGGGCAGTGGAACACGCCGGTGAATAATGGAGTGGTTGAAGCTGGGCTCGCGTGACCACCATGTCGTTTTCTCGCGAGCCATGCCCCCTGACCTCGCGCAGACTGGTCGTCATGCACACCGACCGCGAGCGTTGCGTCCGCGCCGTCCAGTCCAAGGACGAGCGGTTCGACGGCTGGTTCTTCCTGGCCGTGGTGACCACCGGGATCTACTGCCGCCCCAGTTGCCCGGTGGTGCCCCCCAAGGTGGAGAACATGGTGTTCCACCCGAGCGCGGCGGCGGCGCAGCAGGCCGGGTTCCGGGCGTGCAAGCGGTGCAGGCCCGACACGTCGCCGGGCTCGCCGCGGTGGAACGAGCGGGCCGACCTGGTCGCGCGGGCGACGCGGCTGATCGGTGACGGGCTGGTCGACCGGGAAGGTGTGCCGGGGCTGGCGGCGCACCTCGGGTACAGCGTCCGGCAGGTCGAGCGGCAGTTGCTGGCCGAACTCGGCGCGGGCCCGCTGGCGCTGGCGCGGGCACAACGGGCCCAGACCGCGCGGCTGCTGATCGAGACCACCGCGCTGCCGATGGGGGACCTGGCGCACGCGTCGGGGTTCGCCAGCGTGCGGACGTTCAACGACACCGTCCGCGAGGTGTACGCGCTGACGCCGAGCGAACTCCGGGCCCGCGCCCGGAAGCCGGGGGAGCAGACGCCGGGCGTGATCTCGCTGCGGCTGCCGTTCCGCCGCCCGCTGTGCCCGGACAACCTGTTCGGCCACCTCGTCGCGACCGGTGTGCCGGGGGTGGAGGAGTGGCGCGACGGCGCGTACCGGCGGACGCTGCGGCTGCCGCACGGGCACGGGATCGCGTCGCTGCGGCCGGGACCGGAGCACGTCGACTGCAAGCTCGCGCTGACCGACCTGCGCGACCTGGCCACGGCCATCAGCCGGTGCCGCTGGCTGCTCGACCTGGACGCCGACCCGGTGGCTGTCGACGACCAGCTCGGCACCGATCCGCTGCTCGCGCCGCTGGTGCTCAAGGACCCCGGCAGGCGGGTGCCGCGCACGACCGACCCGGAGGAGTTCGCGATCCGCGCGGTGCTCGGCCAGCAGGTGTCGACGGCCGCCGCCCGCACGCACGCGGCCCGGCTGGTCGCGGCGCACGGCGAGCCGATCACCGACCGCGACGGCGGCCTGACCCACCTGTTCCCGACCACCGACGCGCTGGCCGAACTGGACCCGGAGTCGCTGGCGATGCCGCGCACCCGCCGGGTCACCCTGCTCGGCCTGGTCGCCGCGCTGCCGGACCTCGACCTGAGCATCGGCGGCGACTGGGAGCGGGCCAGGGCCGAACTCGTGGCGCTGCCCGGCATCGGCCCGTGGACCGTCGAGACGATCGCCATGCGCGCGCTCGGCGACCCGGACGCCTTCGTGGCGACCGACCTCGGCGTGAAGCTCGCGGCCGAATCGCTCGGTCTGCCGACGAAGCCCGCCGACCTGGTCCGCCGGTCGGCGCGGTGGTCGCCGTGGCGCGCCTACGCCGTCCAGCACCTGTGGGCCACCGGCGACCACGCGGTCAACCGGATGCCCGCCTGAGCCTGGGCCAGACCGTTCGGTGCAGCTCAGGGGGCGCCCGCACGGGTTACGGTGGTGGCGTCGAGCGGCCTGGCGAACCGCTGACCGACCGAGCCGCGGGGTCCTCGGGGGAAAAGTCCGCGAGATTTTCTCGTTATCTCCGATCGCCGGGGACATCTCCTGGTCAGAGGACCTGGAAACCCGGCGAGTGAGGTGGGCATGGCGGTACCCGTGGAACCCGGTGTCGTGACGGTGGTGGCCGCACGCGACGGTGACCAGCGCGCCCTGGACGAGCTGGTCGCCGGGTACCTGCCCCTGGTCTACAACATCGTCGGCCACGCGCTGGGCGGTCACGCCGACACCGACGACGTCGTCCAGGAGACGATGCTCCGCGCGGTGAACGGGCTGGGTTCGCTGCGCGACCCGGCCGGGTTCCGGTCGTGGCTCGTGGTGATCGCGATGAACCAGATCCGCGAACGCCACCGCGCCCACCAGCGCGTCCCCGTCACCGGTGAGGTGCCGGAGGACCTGGCCGACCCCGGCGCCGACTTCGTCGACCTGACGATCATGCGGCTCCAGTTGTCCGGCCAGCGCCGCGAGGTCGTCGCCGCGACCCGGTGGCTCAGCGAGGACGAGCGCGAACTGCTGTCGCTGTGGTGGCTGGAGGCGGCCGGTCGGCTGACCCGCACCGAGGTGGCCGACGCGCTGGACCTCACGCCGCAGCACACCGCGGTGCGGGTGCAGCGGGTCAAGGGCCAGCTCGACGCGGCCCGGATCGTGGTGCGGGCGCTGGAGAAGCAGCCGCGCTGCCCCGAGCTGGCGGAGGTCGTCACCGACTGGGACGGCGACCCGAGCGCACTGTGGCGCAAGCGGATCGCCCGCCACACCCGCGGCTGCCGCCGGTGCGAGCGCGTGATGAGCGACCTCGCCGCCGTGGAGGGCCTGATCGCCCGGCTGCCGCTGGTGCCGCTGCCGGCCGCGCTCGCGTTCTCCCAGCCCCTGCTCGCCGCGACCACCACGTCCACCGTCCTCACCCAGGTCGGCACGGCACCGGTCGTCACCGGCAAGGTCGCGCTGTTCCTCCAGGGCGCGCTGGTCAAGCCGATCGCCGCCGCTGCCGCCGCCGTGCTGGCCGCGGGTGTCGCCGTGACCGTCGTGCTGCCGTCGGGCGAGGAGCCCGTGGCGCAGGCCGTGTCTGTGTCCGCCAGCGCCCCGGCCCCCACGAGCCTCCTGCCCGCCGAGGTCGCGCCGCCCGAGACCAGCTCGTCCGCGCCGCCGACCACGACCACGACGACCGCCCCCGCCCCGCCGCCCCCGGCCGAACCCGTGGTGGCGTCGGTGAAGAAGGGCGTCAGCACGTGGAACTTCGACGGCGTGACCAAGGCGCTCGGCGACGTGCGCGCGGGCTGGTACTACACCTGGGGCGCGACGCCCGAGGGTGTCGCGGCGCCGCAGGGCGTGGAGTTCGTCCCGATGATCTGGGGCGAGAAGTCCATGGACCAGGCCAACATCGACCGGGCGAAGGCGAACGGGAAGGTGCTGCTCGGCTTCAACGAGCCGGACTTCCCCGAGCAGGCCAACATGACGCCGGAACGCGCGCTCGACCTGTGGCCGAAGCTCCAGGCCACCGGGCTGCGGCTCGGCGCGCCGAGCGTCGGGCACAGCGGTGACAAGGAAGGCGCCTGGCTCGACCGGTTCATGACCGGCGCGGCCCAGCGCGGACTGCGCGTCGACTTCATCCCGATCCACTGGTACGGCCAGGACTTCAGCGCCGCGGCCGTCGGCCACCTGAAGAACTACGTCGAGGCCGTCCACGCCCGGTACGGCAAACCGGTGTGGCTGACCGAGTACGCGCTCATCGACTTCTCGAGCGGCACGCCGCGCTACCCGAGCCAGCAGGAACTCGCGGCGTTCGCACGTGGTTCCAGCGCGATGCTGGAAGGCCTCCCGTACGTGGAGCGCTACGCCTGGTTCGCCCTCCCCGCGGAGAAGCCCGGCACCGGTCTCTACGCGCCCGGCGGCACCCCCAACCAGGCGGGCGAGGCGTACCGCGACGCGGGCTGAGCCCTGCGCTTTCCCCTCCACACCCCCGAAGTACGTCATTCCTCCGGCATTCCCCCGTGCCTGTCGAAAGGACAGCCATGACCCACGTCCTGCCCCCGTCGAACTTCAAGCGCTGGCGAGTTCGCATCGCCGTGCTCTCCGCCGTGGTCGTCGCGGGTTCGGCGGTGACCGTCAACGCGATCTTCGCCGCGACCGCGCCGCCACCCCCGGACCTGCTGTCCAAGGGCAAGGCCGTGACCGCGTCCTCCATCGAGGGCGGCTCGTTCGCCGCCAACCGCGCCGTCGACGGCGACACCGGCAGCCGCTGGTCCAGCGCGTTCCAGGACCCGCAGTGGATCCAGGTCGACCTCGGCTCCGACGCGACCATCTCCAAGGTCGTGCTGAACTGGGAACGCGCCCACGCCAAGGACTTCACCCTCCAGACGTCCGCCGACGGCGCCAAGTGGGCCACCGTCGCCACCGTCGCGGACAGCAGGGGCGGGGTCGAGACCGTCGACGTCTCCGCGTCCGGCCGGTACGTGAAGCTGCACGCCACCAAGCGGTCCAGCCAGTACGGCGTGTCGCTGTGGGAGTTCGAGGTCTACGGCAAGGCGGGCGCCGTGAGCGGTCCGACCACGCCGCCGGCTCCGACGGGGTCGTCCTCGGCCGCGCAGTCGACGACTGCGGCGCCCACGACCACCACCACGACGACGTCGTCCGCGGCTCCCGGCACCACGACGGGCAGCCCGACGGTCCCGACCCAGAAGCCGATCCCGCCGAACGCCGTGCGCGTGGCGGAGTTCGTCGCGGAGTGCGGGTTCAGCCACCGGCTGCCCGACGACCCGATCGTCTTCCCGAAGCTCGCGGGCGCCTCGCACCTGCACACGTTCTTCGGCAACACCTCGACCGACGCGCACTCCGACACGGACTCGCTGATGGCGGCCGACACCAAGTGCAACCCGGTCGAGGACAAGACCGCCTACTGGACGCCGACCGTGCTGGTCGACGGTCAGCCGGTCGACCCGCCCACGTCGACGTTCTACTACCTCGGCGAGGGCGTGAACGACGAGGTGACCAAGCAGATCCAGCCGATCCCGCCGGGCCTGCGGATCATCGCGGGCAACGCGAAGGCCACCAGCGCCGAGGGCACCAGGACCCGCTGGGACTGCAACGGCGCGAACGTGGCCCCGTCCAGCGACTTCGTGAGCTGCCCCGCGGGAGCGAAGCTCCAGTCCTACCTGGACTTCCCGCAGTGCTGGGACGGCAAGAACCTCGACTCGGCCGACCACAAGTCGCACATGGCCTACCCGGTGCACCCCGGTGTGTGCCCGCCGACGCACCCGGTGCCGCTGCCCAAGATCCGCCAGGTCGTGAACTTCCCGATCTCCGGTGTCGACGCGTCGCGGATCAAGCTCTCCTCGGGTCCCGGCTACACGTACCACATGGACTTCATGAACGGCTGGCCCGCGGCGGAGATGGAGCGGCGGGTGCGCGACTGCATCAACCGCATCGTCAAGTGCGGCCACAACGGGAACCCGTGATGCGGGGGCTCAGCGCGGTGGTCCTGCTCTGCCTGCTGGCCGCGGGATGTGTTGGCACGGCGGAGGAAGCGGGCCCGGCGGGCGTGTCGAGCGCCGTCAGCACCCCGCCGTCCGGTGAGCTGACGCCGACCGACGTGGCGTTCGTCGAACTGGCGATCCCGCAGAACGAGTCCGCGCTGGCCGCCGCCCAGCTCACGCTCAAGCGGTCCGGGTCGAACCCGTCGCTGCTCGCGCTCGCGCAGCAGGTCGACAGCGGCTACCGGGCCGAGTTGGAGCGGCTCAACGGGGTCCTGACCGCCGCGGGCCTGACCAGGAGCGACCAGCACGACGGCCACGACATGCCCGGCATGATCACCGCCCTCGAGCTGGAAGCGCTGGACAAGGCGCAGGGCAAGGCGTTCGACGACCAGATGGGCGCCGCCTTCCGCGCCCACCTCCAGGAATCGCTGACGGTCGCCCAGTCGGAGCTGTCGGCGGGCACGGCCAAGCCCGTGCTGGAACTCGGCGCTGACATCGAGCGCACGCGCACGGAACTCCTGGGACGACTGGGAGCTCCGTAGGGGAAGCCGTGAGCGGTCGGGATTCACCCCTCGACCGCTCACGGCCCCTCCACCGGAGGCCTACGGCGAGCGTGTGTAGCGGTGCTTCACGCCGATGGGGAAGTACTCCGGGTCACCCGCCGGCTTCAGCACCACCTCGGGCGTCTGCCGTTCGGCGGGGACGTAGTGCGCGAACTCGCTGTTGAGCCGCACGAGCTGCCGCCGCACCGAGTCCGCCACCACCGCCGGGTCGCCCGTCCGGTCGGGAGCCAGTTCGACCGTGATCCGCAGCCGGGTGTTCTCGTCGCTGTCGGCCACGGTCTCCAGCACGAACTTGCCGGTGACCCAGTCGCTGATCCCCGGCTGCTCCAGGCCGACGGTCACGTTCTCCGGGTAGACGTTCGCGCCGAAGAACGACACGGTGAACAGGGACCGGCCGAACACGAACACGAACGGCAGGTCGTTGTCGGCCTCGGGCGTGAAACCGTTGCGGGCGCAGAAGTCCAGCATCTCCGCGGACGTGAGCACGCCGCCGTCGTCGGCGATGTGGTAGCGGATCAGCGGCACGCCGTTGTCGCCGGAGAACAGCAGGGTCCCCCCGTCGACCTCGAAGAAGCGGCTCGCCGGGTCGTACTGCACCAGCGTCGGCAGCCGGGAGTCGCCGAACAGCTCCCGCGCCAGGTCCGGGCGGGAAGCCAGGAAGCGCCGGATCGAGACCGACAGCGGGGTCTCGTTGCCGAGCACGCCCGCGTCCGCCGTGCCGTAGAGCGAGGCGGAATCCCGCACCGGGTCGGCCATCCCGGCCCGGCGGCCGACCAGGTCGCGCCACTCCTCGCTGAACACCTCGCCCGCCAGCACCAGCTTCACGGCGTGCCGCGACCAATCGAACCCGGCCGCCACGCCGGTGTCGACGACGTCCTTCACGAACGGCGGGTAGCCCAGCAGCACGACCTGGTCGAAGTGGTCGGCCAGCTCCGGCAGCACCCGCAGGATCTCGGCCTTGTTGTTGCCCGGCGCGACGACGGTGATCGGGTAGCCCTTCGCCGCCAGGTGCCGCGTGCAGGCCAGCGTGAACAGCCCGCCGACCCACGTGCCCAGCGGGAAGCAGACCACGGCCAGCGTGCTGCGCTCGTGGGCCTGGAAGCCGTCGCGGAAGACCTGCTCGAACCGGCGGGCGATGGCCAGCTCGTCGACCAGCGACCGCGGCCACACCGTCGGCCGCCCGCTGGAGCCGGAGGACACGGCGATCACGTCGCACCCGTCCAGCCGCCCGTCGCGGCACAGCTCGGGCAGGGGGTAGCGGCGGTGGTAGCTCTCCTTGTCGATCATCGGCAGCGCGCGGAAGTCGTCCATCGTCACGACGGACGCGGGGTCGACGTCGTGCTCCGCCAGGAACTTCCGGTACGCGGGCACGGTCGCCGCCACGCGCCGGAACAGGTCCAGCACCGATTCCTCGGGACGATCGTCCGCGAAGAACGACTCGAACCCCTCGACCACCCGCGCCCCGCGCTCGACGTCCACCCGACCACCCTAGGGTGAGGTCGATGTGGCGGCGGATCCCGATCGACGACCAGGTGCTCGGCAAGCCCCGGAAGGTGCGGGGGATCGCCAGCAGCCCGCGCTCGCGGGTCTGGTCGGCGGAGTTCGACGGCACGCCCGCCGTCGTCAAGCAGACCGTCGGCGGCCCGGACGCGGGACAGCGGTACGAGCGGGAGCTGACCGCGCTGCGGCTGGCCGCGCGGGCCGAGCCGCAGCTCGCGCCGACGGTGCTTGCGGCCGACCCGGACCGGCGGGTCGTGGTGCTGCAACGCCTGCCGGTCCGCCACCGCACGATGCCGGACTGGGTCGTCTACGCCGAGGGCCTCGCCCGCCTGCACCAGGTCACGACGGCGGCCGACGCGGGCGCGCTGCCCGCCGCGGACGTGCCCACCGACGCCGACCTGGCCGCGTTCCGGGCGCTGTGCGCCGACTTCGGCCTGACCACCCCGGACGACGAGCTCGACCCGCTGCCGCGGCGGCTCGCGGGCGGGCACCAGCTCGTCCACGGCGACCCGTGCGTCGGCAACGCGCTGCCCGTCGACGGGCGGACGTGGTTCCTCGACTTCGAGCACGCGGCGTTGGGCAACGGGCTCACCGAGCTGGCGTACCTGCGGATCGGGTTCCCGACGTGCTGGAACCTCAACGTCGTGCCCGCGGACCGGCTGGCCGCGGCGGAGGCCGCGTACCGCGCGCTGCGCCCGGACGTGACGGGCACGGTCGCCGAGCACTGCGTCGGCTGGCTGCTGCGGGGTGACGCGCTGGTCGAACGCGCCCACCGGGACGGCCGCGACCACCTCGGCAGGCTGCTGCGCGAGGACTGGAAGTGGGGTTTCGTCGGCGCGCGGGCCCGGTTCGCCCACCGGCTGGGCGTGGTCGGGTCGCTGACCGAAGCCGAACTCGCGGGCACGGCGCGGCTCGCGCGGACGTTGCGGGACCGCGTGCTCGCGCGGTGGCCGGAGGCCGCCCGGCCACCGCGCAAGGCGGCTCAGACCTCGGTGTGATCCAGGATCGCGGGCACGACGACGTCCCACGACGACTTGGGCAGCTCGTGGCCGACACCGCGCAGGACGACCAGGGTGGCGTCCGGGATGAGGTCCACCAGCGCGTCGGCGTGGGGAAGGGCGAAGAGCGGGTCCCGGTCGCCGTGCAGGACGAGGGTCGGAGCGGTGACGGCCTCCAAGCGCCCCTCCCAGTCCGGGCCGCCGTGCAGCAGGTCGTGGTTGCCGGCCGACTGGAAGCTCGACGTCCGGTCGTGGTCGTGCTCGATCGCGGCCCGCACGGCGTCCTCGTCGAACTCGCCGACCGTGAACCAGCGCTGCACGCCCACGAAGTGCTCGACCACCGACGCGCGGTCCGACCAGTCGGGCTGGGACAGGGTGGTGAAGTACTCCAGCGCCTCCGGTGAGAGGCCCGGGAGGTCGCCCGCGCCGGGCGCGGCGGGGCTGGTCGCGATCAGCGTGAGCGTGGTGACCCGGTCCGGGTGGTCCACGGCCACGACCTGGGCGATGCCGCCGCCCATCGAGAGGCCCACGACGTGCGCGGAGGCCACGCCCAGCGCGTCCAGCACACCGACGGCGTCCCCGACCAGCTCGGGGAACCCGTAGCCCGGTTCGCCCGGCGGGTAGGTGACCGACCGGCCGGTGTCGCGGTGGTCGTAGCGGATCACGTGCCTGCCGGTCAGCCGGGCGCAGAACTCGTCGGGCCAGGACGTCAGCGAGCTGTTCGACCCCGCGATCAGCAGCACCGCGGGGTCGGCCGGGTCGCCGGAGGTCCGGACGCACAGCTCGACCCCGTTGACGGGGAGCAGTCGTTCGACGGTCATGGGGCAGAGCTTGGCCGACGACCCGGTCGGCCGCATTGACAAGTCTTATTTTTATGTACAAACTGGTTTTTGCGATGAGAGACGTCCTGTACCTGGATCGGCTGGAGCAGGCCGAGACCCTGCTCAAGCCGCAGCGCGTGGAAGTGCTGCGGCAGCTCGCCGAGCCGCACTCGTGCGGCGAGGTGGCCGGGCAGCTCGCCCAGACCCCGCAACGGGTCTACTACCACGTAAAACGCCTGGTCGAAGCCGGTCTGGTGACCCAGGTGTCCGAGCGCAAGGTGCGCGGCGTCCAGGAGGGCGTCTACCAGGCGGCAGCCCGCTCGTACTGGCTGTCGCCCCGCCTGGTCGGCGTGCTCGGCCCGCGCCGGGCGCAGGACGAGCTGAGCCTCGGCCACCTGCTGACCCTCGTGGAAGAGGTGCAGGCGGACATCGCCGACCTGGACCGGACCGCCCCCGAGTTGCCGTCCATCGGCGTGTCGGGGGAGATCAGGGTCCGGCCTGACCAGCGCCAGGAGTTCCTGGACGACCTGAAGACCGTGCTGCGCGACCTGTTCACCCGCTACGGCGGCGCGGAGGGCGACGCGTTCAAGCTCGCCGTCGCCTGCTACCCGAAGGGAGACCGTGATGACTGACCCGATGAGGATGACGGCCCGCGTCGAGGCGCCCCTGTCCGACGTGCGCGCGGCGCTGACGGACCCGACGGCGTTGCGCACCTGGCTGGCCGAGCACGCCGAGGTGGAGCTGCCGGGGACGTTCGAGTTCTGGGGCCGCTACACGCCGGAGGGCGACGCGCCCCACCAGCGCCTGCTGCACGTCGACGACCGCACGCTGCGGTTCTCGTGGCTGATCGGCGGCGAGGACACCACCGTGGAGATCGCGCTCGCCGAGGAGACCGCGGACACCACCACCGTGACGCTGACGCAGTCGCACTTCCCGGACTGGGAGGTCGTCATGGCGGGCACCAGCCCGCTTGGCGTGCTGCACACGTTCTGGGCGCTGTCGATCGTGAACCTGGTCGACCACGTCGAGGGCCGCGACCTCACCCCGAAGTGCGACTTCACGTCCACCGACCTGAGGGCCGAGCTGTTCGTCGACGCCTCCCCCGAGGAGGTGTACGCGTCGCTGGTCGACCCGGTCGCCTTCAGCAGGTGGTTCGGCGCCAAGGTCGACATCGAGCCGCACGTCGGCGGCCGGTTCGCCATGGGCGGCTTCGACCTGGAGGACAACCCGGCCAAGATCCTCGACCTCGACCCCGGCCGCCGCGTCCAGCTCGCGTGGGACGGCGGCGACGGCGTCGTCGACACCTGGGAGCTGGCCGAGTCGAACGGCGGCACCAGGCTGACGTTCGTGCAGAGCGGCTTCGACGAGCCCGACTTCGGCGCGTGGGCGGGCTGGCTGGGCGGCGTGGCCGAGCTGCGCCGCTACCACGAGCTGCCGGACTGGCGCCCCCTCTGGCTGTCCGTCGAGGTCGCCGGACTGCCGGAGGGGATGCTCACCATCGGCGAGTAGCGGTCAGCTACGGCTGGAGAAGCGGATCGAGTTGCCGGACGGGTCGCGGAACGCGCAGTCCCGCACCCCGTACGGCTGGTCGATGGGCTCCTGCATGACCTCGGCGCCGGACGCCCGGATCTTCTCGAACGTCCCGTCGAGGTCGGTGGTGGTGAAGATGACGGTGCTCAGCGAGCCCTTGGCGAGCAGCCCGCGCATCGACTCGGCGTCCTTCTCCGGGCGGCCCATGCCGACCGCCTCCAGGACGATCTCCACGTCCGGCTGCTCGGACGGCCCGACGGAGAGCCAGCGGTACTGGTCGAAGGGCTGGTCGACGCGCAGCTCCAGGCCGAGCACGTCGCGGTAGAACACGAGCGCCTCGTCCTGGTCGTGAACGGGGATGAAGGTGTGCGAGAGCTTGAGGTCCATGCCTGAGAACGTAGGTCGGGACCACGGGTTCGCGCTTCTCAGATCCTGCTCGGTCTCGTCATGGTCTTGGAGTAGCAGGCGGGAACCGGGGCCGCGGCCGTGTGGTCGCGGGTCCGGTAGGCGCTGGGCGTCTCGCCGACCAGCTCGGTGAACCGGGAGCTGAACGACCCGAGCGACGTGCAGCCGACCTCGACGCACACCTCCGTCACGCTCAGGTCCCCGCGCCGCAGCAGCGCCATGGCCCGTTCGATCCGCCGGGTCATGAGGTAGTTGTAGGGCGTCTCCCCGTACTCGGCCCGGAACCGCCGGGAGAAGTGGGCGGACGACATCAGCGCCGCCCTCGCCATCGTGGGCACGTCCAGCGGCCGCGCGTACTCCCGGTCCATCAGGTCGCGGGCCCGCCGCAGGTGCGCCAAGTCCTCGAACGCCACCGGGACAGCATTCCACCAGCGCCGCTCGGACGACCCGTCGGACGACCGGGCGACTGCTAAATTCCGATCGTGACCTTCCAACGGGCTCGCCGACCGGAGCAGGTCCAGGCCAGGCGAGAGGCCATCCTGGACGCCGCCTCGGCGATGCTCGCGGAACGCCCGGTGGCGGACATCAGCCTCCGCGAGCTGAGCGCGCGGGTGGGCCTGGCGAAGTCGAACGTCATGCGCTACTTCGACAGCCGGGAAGCGATCTTCCTTGAGGTCCTGGACGTCACCTGGCGGGCCTGGCTGGACGACGTCGACGTCGAGCTGCGCGCCCTCGTCGTGGAACCGGGCGAGTACGCGACGGAGACGGCGGTGGCGCGGGCCATCGCCGCGTCCCTGATCGGCAGGCGGCTCCTGTGCGAGCTGATGAGCACGATGGGCGGGGTGCTGGAGCGCAACATCTCCCACGAGTTCGCCAGGGTCTTCAAGCGCCGGGCCGTCGACAACACCGCCCGCCTGGCGGGGCTGCTGGTCCGCGAACTCCCCGCGCTGGGCGAGGAGCGGGCCACCCACTTCGCCGGAGCCGTCCTCGTGCTCGTGGCGGGCCTCTGGCCGTACGCGAACCCGACGGCGGAGGTGGCGGCCGTGACGGCGGAGATGGGCATGCCCCACGGCGCCGACCTGTTCACCTCGGCGCTGTCCGACGGCCTCGTCTACCAGCTCATCGGCCTGATCGCAGCACCAGGACGCTGATCTCGCTCGGCGCGAAGACCCGGAACGGCGGACCCCAGAAACCGGAGCCGCGGCTCGTGTAGAGCTGCGTGCGGTCGCCGTGCCTGCTCAGGCCCTGAAGCACGGGCTGGTCGGTCAGGACCAGGTAGTGGAACGGCCAGATCTGCCCGCCGTGCGTGTGGCCGGACAACTGGAGGTCCACCCCGGCCTCGACGGCGGCGGGCACCTGCTTGGGCTGGTGGGCCAGCAGCACGACCGGGTCGTCGGGGTTCGTGCCCGCCAGCGCGGCGGCGATGTCCGGCCCGTGACCGGTCAGCGTGGACCCCGTCCCGGTGGGGTCGTCGACGCCCGCGAACACCAGCCGGTCGCCGCCGCGCTCGACGACGCGGTGCCGGTTGTGCATCGGGTCCCAGCCGAGGCTCTCCATGTGGTCGAGCCAGCCCTGTGCCTCGTTGTAGTACTCGTGGTTGCCGGTGATGTAGAGCTTGGCCGTGGACGCCCGCACGGTGCCCAGCGCGGCGACCTGCCCCCGGCGCTGCTCCACCATGCCGTCCGCCAGGTCGCCGGTGTGGCAGACGACGTCGGCGTCCAGCTCGTTGATCTTCGCGGCGAGGCCCTCGGACCACCTCGTCCGCTCCAGCGGCCCGTAGTGGGTGTCGGTGATGACCACGACCCGCAGCCCGTCGAGCCCGCGCCCGAGCCGGGGGAGCACCACCTCGGTCGTCCGGACCCTCGGCACCCGCATCGCCTCGACGTACCCGTAGACGAGGAGCGCCGCCACGACCACGAGCGTCACCACGACGGCGATCCGCGCCCGGTCGGGGTTCTCCACGCCCGCCAGCGCCAGCACGGGCCGCAGCAGCAGGCCGAGCAGCGTCCACACGAACAGCACCCAGACGGCGCCGAGCGTCGTGTCGGCGATCTTGGCCGCCCAGTCCGCGTGCCGCCGCCCGTGGCCCCTCATCATGAGGAAGGGGAACCCGACCAGCGCCACCGCGAACAGGGCCGTGCCGAGGGCGAAGACCGGTGTCGGCCAGTCCGGGCCGACCGCGACCAGCGCGGCCCACGGCGTCCCGAACAACAGCGCCAACACCAGGACGAGCACCAGTCCGCGGCGCATGGGTTCCTCCGGCTGAAGTGGACGTGTGGAGACGTCCACACACGTCCAACGGTACGGAAGGCGCGAACCGCTCCAGACCCCTCGCCATGCCGTCCAACGGTGAATTGTGAACCGCCGGGCGCACCGCTCCGTAGTAACCGTCGTGGACCAGCAAAACCCGCAGGTAACGGCGATCTTCCGGTCGTGGAGGGTCGACGCACGCTCAGTAGTGGACCCTAGGTCAAACGTGACGAGCGTCACCTATAGGGTGTCGACCGGTTGCCTTAGGCAGTGACATCAGGTTACGTTCCCGGCCGCAGGTCACGGTTCGGTCACTGAATGGACACGGCAGTCGCCCCCCGAAGCGGCTCCACCTGGATCCCCCGCCAGGAGTCCTCTCGGCCGAACTCCCCGACGCAGGAGGATCGTTTGTCCCGGCATGGAAAAGCCGCTGGGCGCACCGTCTACACGGTCGCTCCCCAGCCAGCGGCCGCAGTCGCTTCCCGTCCTGCCTCGCACCGCGTGGAAACCGACTGGGCGCCCCTCGGCACCAAGGTCTCCGCGTTCGTCGTGGCCGCGGGCGTGCTAGCCGGCGCGGGTGCCGCCGCCAACGCGATGACCAAGGTCGGCGGCCCAGCTTCCGGCGCCGCGATGGACCTGTCCGCGAGCCCGGAGATCCAGACCCTCTCCTCCGACGTCCACGCGAAGACCGCGTCGCTGAAGACGATCCAGATCGCCAACCCCGCGATCGAGGTCGGCAAGCTCCTCCAGCTCGACAAGCGCCAGGCGATCCAGCAGTTCCAGACGGTCGGCAAGTCCGCAGCCGACCAGGTCGAGACGAACCGCAAGGCCGAAGAGGCCCGCATCGCCCGCGAGAAGGCCGACGCGGGCAAGTCCCCGCACCAGCGCCAGGTGGAGGGCTGGATCCGCGAGGCCATCACCATCCTCGCCGCGAACGGCACCGCCATCGACGAGAACAGCGTCGACGAGATCTACCTGATCATCCAGAAGGAATCCGGCGGCAACCCGAACGCCGTGAACAACTGGGACTCCAACGCCGCCAAGGGCACCCCGTCAAAGGGTCTGATGCAGTGCATCGACTCGACGTTCAACGCCCACAAACTGCCCGGCCACAACGACATCTTCAACCCGGTGGACAACATCATCGCCGGCGTCCGCTACACCTACGACCGCTACGGCGGCTTCGAAGGCCACCCCGGCCTGGCATCGATCAGCGTAGGCGGCGGCTACCAGGGCTACTGACGGACAACGTCAGAGGGGCGTGAGGGGCAGTTCCACTCCCTCACGCCCTTTTCTGCTGTCACAAGGCTGACAGCTCCCAGCCGATTGCCCGTCACACGGACCCACCCGCGCATCTTTCCGGGCCCCCGGCCTCAACCGGCACACGACCTCACGCGACGCCCCCAACTGGGCCCCCGGCCTCAACCCGCCCCGGGCCCACCCGCACATCCCAACTGGGCCCCCGGCCCCAACCGGCCCCCAGCCTCACGCAACGTCCCCGACTGGGCCCCCGGCCTCAACCGGCACACCACCCCACCCAAGCGCTCCGTCAGCCCTTCCAACCCCACCCCCGGCCGGACCCCGATTTCCAGCGCACGTCATGCCCGCTGGGGTTTGTCAAGGCATCTTTCCCGCCTTGACAAACCCCAGCGGGCATCGACACACTCGCGCATCGGGGTCTCCCCCTCCGGACCCCACCCACCCCTACCGAGAAGACCCGACCAACTGATACCCCGCATGCGCCGAGAAGTCGGCCGTGAGCGCGAACCGATCCCCCCGCACCACCGTGTGCCGCCACTCCACCGCCCTCCCCTCGGCAAACCCCAACCGGTTGATCGAAAACGCCGCGGCCCCCACCGGACACTCCAACCACCCCCGCTCCGCCGCGGTCGGCACAACCGCGTGCACATCCTCCCGCCCACGATCCAGCCGCACCCCGGCCCGCTCCCGCAGCTCCGCGTACAAACTCGTGTGCGTGAAGTCCGCCGACACCAACGGCGCAGCCAAATCCGCGGGCAACCAAACACGATCCAGCGCCAACGGCACCCCACCCGCCAGCCGCAACCGTTCGAGGTACACCAGCGGGGCGGACCCCTCCAAGTCCAGCCGCTCGGCAACCACCGCGTCCGCCCGCACGTCGAGCCTGCGCACCACACTCCGCTGCGCCAACCCGGACGCCTCAACCGACGCGAACAGGCTGTACAGCGCACCCATCGGCTGCTGGATCTCCGGTGGTGCCGCGACGCGCGGGCGACGGCCACGCTCGGCCACGACCACCCCGTCGGCCCGCAACCCGCTCAACGCCTGCCTCACGGTGTGCCTGCTCACGCCGTAGTGCTCGACCAGCGCCAGCTCGCCGGGGAACCGGTCGGTGAACTCGCCCGCTTCCATGCGGGTCAGCAGCTCGCGTTGCAGTTGCCGCCACAGCGGCGTCGATCCGCCGCGGTCGAGCGCCATGTCCCCTCCTCGGGTCGGGCCGAACGCTACCGGTTGAGAAATGTCCGTACATATCGTACTTTCCCGGTACGGACATTGAGGGGTGAACGGTGCTGGTTACGAGGGAGTCCCGCCTCCTGCGCACGGCACCCGGCCTCCTCCTCGCACTGGGGATCGCCGCCGTAGCCACCGGGCTGGGCAGGCTGGTCCCGGTCGTCGGCGGCCCGGTCTTCGCGATCGTGCTCGGCACGCTCGCCGCCACCCTCTGGAAGCCCCTGCGCGACCCCCGCCTGACCCCCGGCTACGCCGCCGCGTCCACCACGGTCCTGCAACTGTCCATCGTGGTCCTCGGCACCGGGCTCCAGGTGCGCCAGGTGATCCAGGTCGGCACCGAGTCGCTGCCCGTCCTGCTCGGCACCCTCGCCATCGCGCTCGGCGGCGCCTGGCTGCTCGGCGGGCTCCTCCACGTCCGCGGCGACACCCGCACCCTCATCGGCGTCGGCACGGGCATCTGCGGCGCGTCGGCCATCGCCGCCACGACCGCCGTGATCAAGCCGAAGCAGACCCACGTCGCCTACGCGCTCGGCACGATCTTCGCCTGCAACATCGCCGCCGTCCTGCTCTTCCCGCCGCTCGGCCACTTGCTGGGCCTGAGCCCGCACGCGTTCGGCCTGTGGGCGGGCACGGCGATCAACGACACGTCGTCCGTCGTCGCCGCCGCGTACGCCTACGGGGGTGACGCGGGGGAGTACGCGCTGGTCGTGAAGCTGACCCGGACGCTGACGCTGGTCCCGATCGTCACGGTCCTGGCGATCCGGGCCAACCGCCGCGGCGCGCTGCCGTGGCATCGCCTGGTCCCGCCGTTCCTGCTCGGCTTCATCGCCGCGGTCGTCCTCGGCAGCCTCGGCGTCCTCCCGGCGGGCCTCTCGGCACTGGGCCCGTTCCTGATCACCACGGCACTCGCGGGTTTCGGCCTGTCGCTGCGCCCCGACGACCTCCGCCGCGCGGGTGCCCGCCCGCTGCTGCTCGGCGTCCTGCTGTGGCTGGCCGTGGCGGCGGGCAGCCTCGGGCTGCAAGCGCTCACCGGCACCCTCTGACGGCCTAGCCCGCCGCGGGTTCGCGGCGCGCCAGCTTCGCCGTCAACTCCTCCGCGTCCGCGAGCCGGAGTTCCCGGTAGAGCCGCGCCGCCGACTGCCAGTGCGGTGTGGCGACGTGGATCCCGCCGATCTGCTCCAGCGCGTCCCCTATGGCCCGGTGGCACGCCGCCGCCTGGTACTGGTCACCCAGTTCCTCGGCGAGTTCCAGGCCGTCCACCTGGAACTGGAGGGCCTCCGCGGTCCGCCCGAGCTGCCACAGCGCCGACCCGGCGGTGTGCAGCGCGGTCACGTGCGACGTCGACAGCGCCACCGACGCGAGCAGCCACAGCGCTTCCTTCATGCACTGGAGCGCTTCCTCGGCCTCGTCCATCCCGAGCAGCACGTTCGCCAGGTTGTTCAGCACCGTGGCCTGCGCGCGGACGTCGCCGATGTCGCGGGCGATGGTCAGCGCCTCGGTGGCCCGGTCCCGAGCCTTCTCGTACTCGCCCGCGGCGAGCAGGCAGTAGCCGAGGCTGTCGAGCGCGGCGCACTGGAGGTGCGGGTCGCCCGCGGCGAGCTGCACGGCGCGTGAGCTCTCCCACACGGCGTCCTCCAGCCGTCCGAGGTCGGCGAGGGTGGCGCCCATGCGCAGCAGCAGCGTCGCCTCCGCGTGCTCGTCGTCGAGCGCGCGAGCGGCGTGCAGGCCGACGCGGAACGCGTTGAGCCGGTCGACCCGGTTGCCGCGCCGGAAGTAGAACGCGTCCAGGCACAGCGCGAGCTTCCACGTCCGCTCGTGCTGGCGGCTGTTGGCGGCGATCTCCAGCACCAGCCGGAGGTTCGCCTCCTCCAGCGTGAACCACCGCACGGCCTCGTTGTGCGAGGTGAGCACCGGGAAGCTCGCGGGAGGGTGGACGGGGTCGCCGAACGGCCGTACGTGGTCGGCGAGGTGCGCGCGGGCGGTGTCGGCGACGTGCAGGTAGTAGTCGAGCAGCCGTTCGGTGCTGATCGCGTTGTCCTCGCCGGACTCGGTGATGACGAGGTGCCGGGCGAACAGCCGGACCAGGTCGTGCCGGGAGTACCGGTCGGGCGTCGACTCGTGCAGCAGGTTCGCGTAGGCCGCCGTGCGCAGGTGGGTGCGGGCGGTGGCGACGTTGATGTCCAGCAGCGCGGCGGCGGCGTAGCAGTCGAGGTCGGTGCCGGGGTGCAGGCCGAGGCGGCGGAACATCCGGGCAGCGCCCTCGGGGAGTTCGCGGTAGCTCACGGCCAGCGCGGCCCGCACGCCCCGCCGGGCTTCGGGCAGGGACAGCGCGGCGAGCCTGCTCTGCTCGTCGTGCAGTTCGTCCACGAGCGACCGGATCGTCCAGCGTGGACGGGAGGTCAGGCGGGCCCCGGCGATGCGCAGCGCGAGCGGCAGCCGGTCGCACAGCTCGACCAGTTCCGCGGTCGCCTCCGGCTCCAGGTCGGTGCGCCGCCGTCCCAGCATCCCGACGAGCAGGTCGGCGGCGGCGGATTTCTCCAACGTTGCAACGGGCACGACGGAGGCGCCCTCGGTGACGACCAGGTCGTTGAGCCCGTGCCTGCTCGTGACCAGCACGAGGCAGTGCGCCGAGCCGGGGAGCAGCGGCCTGACCTGCCCGACCGACCGGGCGTTGTCCAGCACGACCAGCACCCGCTTGTCCGCCAGCAGCGACCGGTACTGGGCCGCCTGCTCGTCCAGGTCGGTGGAGATCTGCGAGTCCGCCAGCCCCAGCGTGCGCAGGAATCCCATCAGCGCCGTGCGCGGGTCCACCGGCTCGGTCTCGTCGAACCCGCGCAGGTCGAGGAAGAGCTGGCCGTCGGGGAACTCCGACGCGACCCGGTGGGCCCAGCGCAGCGCCAGCGCGGTCTTGCCGACGCCCGGCGGCCCGACCAGCAGGCCGATCGCGGAGTCCTGCCCGGTCAGGCAGTCGTCGAGGTCCGCCAGTTCGGTGTCGCGCCCGACGAACCCGCGGTGCTCGCGCGGGAGCTGAGCGGGGCCGCCGGTGATCTCCGGCAACGCCTCGACGGCCAGCACGGACTGGTAGGCGGCTCGCAGCTCGGGGCCGGGGTCGACACCCAGCTCGTCGACCAGCCGCTTCCGCGTGCGGTGGAACAGGTCGAGCGACTCGGCCTGCCGTCCGGCGCGGTGCAGGGCGACGACCAGCTTGGACACCAGCGGTTCGCGCAGCGGGTAGCCCTCGGCCAGCGGTGCCAGCGCGGCCACCGCCTCGGTAGGACGGTCAAGGCGCAGCAGCCGCTCGGCCATGTCCTGGACGGCCACCAGCCGCAGTTCCTCCAGTTTGGCCGCCGTCGCCTCGCCGAGCCCCGGCGACGGCACGTCGGTGAGGAACGGGCCGCGCCACAGCTTCAGCGCGGCGGTCAACTGCTCGACGGCGGCCTGGTCGTCCGCTTCGCGGGCGTCGCGCACCAGGTCCTCGAAGACGAAGACGTCGACCGCGCTCCGCTCGCCCTCCAGCAGGTAGCCGGGCGCGCGCGTGACCAGGTCCAGCCCCGGTCCGAGCACCTTGCGCAACTGGGCGACGTGCCCCTGGAGGGCCGCCTTCGCCTGCGGCGGCGGTGAACCATTCCAGACGAGTGCCAGGAGCCGATCACCTGAGACGACCCGGTTGAGTTCGAGCGCCAGCGCCGCGAGCACCGTGCGGCGCTTCGCGGCACCCAGTTGAACCGGGTCACTGCCAGCGGAAACGAGCTCAACAGTGCCGAGCAGGTTCACCCGCATCCGGAAATCCTATCGGCCATAGATGAAGTGCTGACGCAATATTGGCACAGCCGAACCCACCGACCGCGCGTTGGAGACACGTTGGTGGGGCGTTGGCGGTTCAACGGAAGCTGGACCCACCACCGGAGAACCGTGCCCGCAGGGGGACACCCGCATGCAGAACACGAATGACGCCTCACCCCCGATCACCGACGCCCCACCCCCGACCCCGACCATCAACGGTCAAGCTATCGAGTTGAGCGAGAACATCAAGTCCGGCAAGGTCCTGCTGGACCCGGCCACGGGCGAGGAGCTGCGGAAGCTGCTGCTCGAGCAGGTCGAGCAGGTCGACTCCTGGCTCGCCCGCGCGGGCAGGCTGGCGCGTCCCGCCCCGCTGGGCGCGAACCCCGTCGGCGACGCGATGGCCTCGAAGTTCGAGGGCCGCGCCGAGGGTGAACCTCACTCGTTCGTGAACGTCATGTCCGCGTACCGCACCGTCTTGCAGGACACGCACGACCAGGTCAGCGCGGCCATCACCAAGTACCAGCAGGTCGACGAAGACCACCGTGCCGCA
Source organism: Umezawaea endophytica (assembly GCF_025061645.1). Lineage (GTDB taxonomy): Bacteria > Actinomycetota > Actinomycetes > Mycobacteriales > Pseudonocardiaceae > Umezawaea > Umezawaea endophytica. Next base: position 310,287 of record NZ_JANYMP010000008.1, read on the forward strand.
CTGACCAAGCTCGAAGGCATCTGAGGCGAGAGGCGCACCGCACCATGACTCCCGAGGTCGACCCGGTCCCCGTCCTCACGGACACGCAGAACTGGGACTCGCACTCCCACCGCACGCTCTACGAGTCCGTGCACATCAACAACGATCCCGGCCAGTCCGGCGAGATCAGCGCGGAGTGGGCCCAGTTCGCCACCGAGCTGGCCGAGTCGGCGCAGGTCATCACGGAACGCATCGTGGCGACCGAGAGCGGTTGGACCGGTGACTCGGCCGACGGCGCGCGGATCGCCGTCAAGAAGCTGTCCGACTGGATCTCCGGCACCGCGCAGACGGCGGGCCAGGTCGGCGACCGGGTCGCCGACCAGGGCCGGGTCATGCAGGACGCGCGGGCGAGCATGCCGGAACCGGTCGACTTCTCCTGGAGCGGCTCGACCGGCGTCATGGTCGGCGGCGGGATCTCCACGCTGCTCGCGTCCACGGCGGACATCCAGGCCGCCAGCGCGAAGTCGCAGGCGGCGAAGGAACTGGCCGTCACGGTGATGACGAACATGGAGTCCAGCTCCCGCGCCATCGACCAGTCGACGCCGGTGTTCACCGCTCCGTTCAACCCGACGACGGGTCGCACCGAAGAACCCCAGATGGTGGCGCTGCGCAGCGTGCAGGCGCCCACGGCTGGCGGTGCGGTCGACGGCCTGGCGATGACGGGCACGCAGGGGACCGCCGTAGGCACCCTGCAAGCGGGCGACATGCAGTCGCGGCAGGCGCTCCAGGGCATGGACGCCGGTGTGTCTCAACAGGACGCGTACGCGAGCGGCCAGACCACGGCCGCGGCGGCCGCGATGGCCCCGCCCGTCGTGCCCGGCACGTCGTTCGACGCGGGCTCGTACGGCGGCGGCGCGGGTTCCGGCGGGTACTCCGGTGGCTCTGGTGGCTCCGGTGCCGGTGGCGGCTTCGCGGGCGGCGGTGGCTTCGCGGGTGGTGGCGGTGCCTACTCGGGCGGCTCCAAGAGCACCGGCGGCGGGTTCTCCAACGACGACGTCGACGAGTTCGGCCGTCCCAGGGGGACGACCAGCGCCTCGGACGTGGCCGCGTCGATCCCCGTCGCGAACGGGTACCACCCGCCGGTGGTCGGCGGTGGTGGCGCGGGCGGTGGCTTCGGCGACTCGTCCGGCTACGGCGGGGGCGGCACCGGCTACGGCGGTGGTTTTTCGGGCAACGGCGGGAAGGGCACTGCCCCTTCGCGCAATCCTGCCCCCGGTTCTGCAGGCAACCCTGCCGGTTACCTCGGCGCCCCCGGTTCGAGGCCTCCCGGTGTGCCGATCGAGGGCATCGGCGGTTCGACCGGACGCGGCCCGGGTGGCTTCGGCGGCGTTGGCGGCGGTGGCGCGGGCGGTGGTGCAGGCGGCTTCGGTGGCGGCGGCGTGGGTGGTGGCGGCGGCGGGGTCGGCGCGGGTGGCTTCGGCGGTGGCGCGGGAGCCGGTGCCTTCGGCGGCGGCTCGGGCGGCGGTGTCGGTGGTTCCGGTGCCGGTGTCGGTGGTGCCACCGGCGGTTCGACCGGTGTCGTGCCCCCCGGCGGGCGTGGCCCGATGCCGACCGGCGGGTTCCCCCTCGGCGCCGCTGGTGCCGCGGGTGCCGCGGGCATGGCCGGTGCCCCGATGGGTGGCGCCCCGATGGGCGCGGGCGGGCGCACCGAGGAGGACAAGGAGCGCAAGTCCGCGTCGTACATCATGGGCGGCGACCTCTTCGACGTGCCGGGTGAGAACCTGCCGCCGTCGGTGATCGGCGGGGTCAAGCCGAAGAAGAAGAGCGGTGAGCAGTCTTGATCACCCCGGAGTTCCTGCTGAGCCCCGCTGAGCTGGACGTGCTCTGGCACGACCTGGAACTCGGCAGGATCCCGTACCCGCTGGACACCCCGAGCCTCGGCAGCACGATGGAGGAGCGGGCGCGGCTGCGGCTGGACGTGCTGGACGGCCTGGCGCAGCGCGGCTTGGCGAACGACCGCAGGCTCCAGGACCTCCTGCGGCTGCTGGGCGACCACGAGGTCGCGGTCGACGCCGTGGCCAACCTGGAGCAGCGGCCCGTCCGGGCCGTCGCGGCGTCCGACGGCCGCCAGGCGGTGCTCGCGGTCGTCGACGAGGACCAGATCGGTCTCGTCGAGGTCAGGCCGACGTCGCTGGCGAAGTCCATCGTGGGGGTGCTGACCGACGGCTCCGCCGGTCCGGGCAGCGCGCTGTCGCTGAGGCTGGAGACGTTGGCCTCCGCCGTGGCGATCCACGACGAGCCGGACGAGTCCGACGACCCGTGGGGCGACGAGGACCTGGACGAGAAGCAGGCGCTCCAGCGCGCGGGACTGTCCAAGCAGGACGCTTCCGTGATCAGCGAGCTGGCGGAGAACCGCGTGGCCGGTGGGCAGTTCGGCGTCACCAGCCGCGGGGGCAACCGGTACCGCACCGAGCGCGCCGGGGTGTTGATCAACTGGTTCGACACCCCGCAGGGGCGTTACCTGATGGTCCGCGAGAACGGCTGGCTCAGCCTGTCTCCGACCGACAACGAGCGGATCGCGAGTCGCATCGACTCGGTGCTCGCGACGGTCTGACGCGCGGCCTGCCGAGCCTGTTCGACACGAGAGGGAAGACGTGGACCCGGATCAGTGGCTGAGGGACGTGGAGACCAGGCTCTCCGACCTCAAGCAGAAGTCCGCCGACCTGGCGGAGAACCTCGCGACGGCCACTGTCGCGGTGACGTCGGACGACGGCGCCGTGAACGTCACCATCTCGCCCAGCGGCGCGTTGCAGAACCTGGAGCTGACGCAGCGCGCCGCGGGCATGAGCCCCGGCAGGCTCACCGCGTCGATCATGGAAGCCATTCGGAGGGGGCAGCGGGCGGCGTCGGCGAAGATGCTCGACGCGTTCGCCCCCCTCGGCGAGGGCGTGGAGTCCACGACCCTCGTGCAGAGCTTCCTGCCGCAGGAGGAGGACGAAGGTGAAGAGGAGTCCGAAGAGCGCGACCTCAAGGCCGTCGACGCCCTGGACGAGGAGTCCGCGCCGCCGCCGTCCTACCCGCCGCGCCCGCCCGCGCCGCCGCAGCCGGCTGCTTACCAGCAGTTCGTGCCCCCGGCCCCCGCGCAGCCGACACCGCCTGCTCGTCCCGCGCGCGGTCAACCGGACCTCGAAGAAGACGAGAACCACCCCTGGTGACCGACCGCCGCCGCGGCGCTCGACGCCCCCGGTCCTGTCACCACCCCTGTTCCCCGGAAAGGTCCTGATCATGGTCGATTCGCCCCCCGGCATGGAGATCACCGAGGAGAACAAGTTCAAGGGCTCCTTGTTCATCTCCGCCTACGCCGACCTGATCGAGTCGGTCGGCAAGGACGCCGAGTCGGAGACCGAGCAGGTGCTGGACATCACGTTCGCCGCGATCGGCGCGGCGTCGTCGACGGCGATGCTCGCGATCGACCCGTTCGGCACCCTCCTCGGCGCGGGCATCGGCTGGCTGATCGAGCACGTGAGCTTCCTCAAGGAACCGCTCGACCAGCTCATGGGCGACCCGGACGAGATCAAGGCCAACGTCGAGGCGACGAAGAAGACCGCGGCGGAGATGGCCGTGCTGGCCGAGACCCACCGCAACACCCTGGCGCAGCCGCAGGGCTGGACCGGCCAGTCGTCCGAGGCGTTCAAGGCCAACATGGAGACGCTGGGCCAGGAACTGGACGCGCTGGCGGGCGCGGTCGAGAAGAAGGCGAAGATCGTCGCGATCTGCGGCGTGCTGGTCTCGGTGCTGCGCGACATCATCCGCGACCTGATCGCCCAGTTGCTCGGTTCGCTGCTGGCGGGCGCCATCGCCGCCGCCGCGGCCGCGTTCTTCACGTTCGGCGCCTCCATCGTCGCGTTCGTCGGTGTTGCGGTCGGCAAGGCCGTCGCGCTGGGCGTGAACATCGCCTCGCGCATCGCGCGGCTGGTCGGGGCCATGTCCCGGCAGATGGGCCGGATCAAGAACCTGGACGAGATCACCGACAACGTCGGCAAGGGCTGGAAGCGCTTCGAGGGCGCCGCGGACGTGGCGGAGGTCAGCTACGAGTCGTGGAAGGCCCAGAACCAGGTCGACAAGGCCGTCGACAAGGCCACGGCCTAGCCCCCTCCTCCCACTTCCCCTGCGACCTCGAAGGTTCGACATGGCGCGCTCAGGACCAGGCAGTCCGGACACCAACACGAACACCAATCCCGGCAGCACGCCGCCTGCGGCGCCACCGCCCCCTCCGCCGTCGGCGCCGACCGGCCCGACCGGGACCGCGGGCTTCTCGCTCGGCGAGTCGTCGATCGCGACGCTCCAGAAGCACGCCAACGACCTGGAATCCCGCTACGAAGGGGTTTCGGCGCAGTTGTCGTCGCAGACGCTGGCCTTCAACGCCCTCGGCATGTTCGGCATCCCGATGGCGGCCGCGGTGAACGGCTCCAACTCGAACTCGGTCGGCAAGGCCAAGGAGGCCGCGGCGACGATGGCCAAGGTCAACGACGGCCTGAAGGCGACCGCGGAGACGCACCACAAGACGGACCAGTTCATCGCCGACCAGTTCGCCAAGATCGTCCCGGACTCCGGCGCGAAGAACCCGAACGGCAGCCCCGGCCCGGCCCCGAAGCCGCAGACCCAGGACGGCCCGCAGGTGTCGAAGGTGGACCCGGTGCCCGGCGCCCCGGCCGCACCGCCACCCGCCCCGCCGACCCAGGACGGCCCGCAGGTGTCCAAAGTGGACCCCGTGCCCGGTTCGCCCGCCGCTCCGCCGGTCGCTCCGCCGACCCCGGAAGGTCCGCAGGTGTCCAAGGTGGACCCGGTTCCCGGCTCCCCGGCCGCACCGCCGCCCGCCGCGCAGACCCCCGACGGCCCACCGGTGTCGTCCTTCACCCCGCCCCCTGGCGCGACCGCAACGCCGCCACCCGCCTCGCCGTCGCCCACGGGTCCGCCGGTCTCGTCGTTCACCCCGCCGCCCGGCAACGCGGACACCACCACGACGACCGCCGCGACGCCCCCGCCCGCGCCGCCGATCACGCCGCCCCCGAACATCCCCGGCACGCCGGGCGCGATGCCGCCCCTGGCGCCCCCGCCCGTCGGTGCCATGCCGCCCATCGGCGCGGTGCCGGGCATGCCCAGCCCCAAGGGAAATCCCGCGCCGCCGGTCTCGAAGGACACCACCGTGTCCGCGGCACCGCCGTCCGGTCCCAAGCCCTCGTCGGTCCCGATCATGCCCGGCGCGCCCGGCGGCAAGGGGCCCGTCGCCCCGCCGGTCACGAAGGACACCACGGTGTCCGCCATGTGGCCGCCCGCCGGTCCTCGGCCGGGATCGGTCCCCAACGTGCCGGGCGTGGCCGGTCCACCCCAGGGCATCTTCTCGCCCACGCCGCCCGCGGCGGACTCGTTGCGCCCCATCGGGGACGCCAACCCGCCGTCGCCCAAGCCACCGGTGTCGCCGCCCGCGCCGCCCGTTGCCCCGCCGCCGCACTCGGGCGTCCCCGGCTTTAACCCGAAGGGCGACGCCGCGCCGCCGGTCGTCACGGGTGGTGCCGAGCCCGCTCCGCCGAAGGCGCCGTTCGTCCCGCCGGTGCCGGGGGAGTCCCCGACGCCACCGCCGGTCGCGCCGGTCAAGGCCCCGCCGAACATCCTCGACCTGCTCGACCCGAGGGGTTACCCCGGCGGCGCGAACCTGCCGGAGTCCGGAGGCCCCAAGGCCGACGGTGCCTGGCCCGCCACGACGATCGACGGCAAGCCGTGGGCCGACCTGTCGAGCCTCACGCCGGAGCAGAGCCAGAAGTGGATCGACAACCTGCGCAACATCCTGTCCACCAAGGAGGACGGCGCGTTCTTCTGGTCGGGCAGCGTGTACGACTCCGACGGCAACCGGGTGTCGGTGATGAACGAGGCCGAGTACATGGGCAAGGCCGACGGTCGCAACACCCTCGAAGGCACGCTGGACGACAAGGCGATCAAGCTGCCGGGGTGGGGCAACACCAGCCCCGAGGGGAAAGCGGTGTGGGACAGCGTGTCCGCCAGCCTGGCGCACGGCTCCAGCGGTGACGTCTACGTGCTGCTGGGCCCGGCCAGGCGCCCGGACAACGTGTTCCACATGACCGAGTTCCCGATCCTCCAGCAGAACCCGAACGTGAACCGGGTGATCGCGATCGACGTGCAGACCAAGGAAGAGACCGTCATCTTCACCCGCCCCTGACCGACCGGAGAGGTAAGAAGTGGACCCGCTGGGCCCGATTGACGCGAACCGGATGAAGAACGTGGATCCGGATCAGTGGATGAACGACATGCAGGCGAGGCTCGCCGACCTCAAGCAGAAGTCCGAGGACCTGGCGGAGAACCTCGCGACGGCCAGCGCCACCGTGACGTCGAACGACGGCGCGGTGAAGGTGACCATCGCGCCCACGGGGGCGTTGCAGAACCTGGAGCTGACCCAGCGGGCCGCGGGGATGAACCCCGGCAAGCTCACCGCGTCGATCATGGAGGCCGTCCGGAAGGGACAGCAGGCGGCGTCGGCGAAGATGATGGAGGCGTTCGCCCCCATGGGGACGGGCACCGAGTCGATGGACCTCGTGCGGAGCTACCTGCCGCCCGAGGAGGACGACGAGGACGAGTTCGAGGAGCGCGACCTCGAAGCCGTCGACGCGCTGGACGACCCGCCCCCGCCGCCGCCCCCGCCCGCGGCGCAGCAGCACCCCCAACAGCAGTTCTACCCGCCGCAGCACCAACAGCCCTACCCGCCGCGGCCCCCGATGCCGCCGCAACCGCCCGCGCACCAGCCGTTCCCGCCGCCACCGGCACAACCACCGCCACCCCCGGCGCGTCCCAACCGTGGGCAGCCCGACTTCGAGGAAGACGAGAACCACCCGTGGTGAACCCCGCGGGTGGACCACCAGCGCTCACCGAGAGAGGGCAGACATGGCCGCTGGCTACGAGGTAAAGCCGGACGACCTCGACACGTTCGCGACGAACTTGCAGGCGATCGTGGACAAGGTCGCGGAGTCGAAGACCGCCATCGACAACGTCGCGTTCCACCCGCTGGTCTGGGGCATCGTCGGTCAGGTGTGGACCTTCCACATCCGCCTCAACCAGCTCCCGGACGCCAAGGACGCCATCAGCAAGTACTCGACCTCCCTCGGCACCGCCAAGGAGAACACCAAGTTGACGGCCCAGCAGTACCGGGACACCGATCAGACCATCTCAGAAGGGTTCAAGGGGTGAGTAATGGCTGACAAGATCCCCGGCCTCACGCTGACCCCTGGGTTCGGCGAAGGCACGGAGTGGACCGACGGCCTTTCCGGCGCGGGCATGGCGGACACCATCGCCGGCCTGGTCAAGGCCAGCAAGGACGGCAACGAGGCCGCGATGGCCGCGTACGGCGTGGGACTCGCGTTCGACGTCGTCGGCGCCGTCCTCAACCCGCTGGGCGCACTGCTCGGCGCGGGCGTCGGCTGGCTCATCGACCACCTGTACTTCCTCCGCGAGCCGCTCGACCTGCTCATGGGCGACAACATCGCGGTGCGGCAGGAAACCGCGAAGATCAAGGAAGACGCCGACAAGTACAAGGACCTCGCCACGAACCACGTGGAGGCCCTGAAGAAGCTCGAGAGCTGGACCGGCGCGACCGCCGACGCGTTCAAGAAGAGCATGGCCCAGGTCTCCGACGAGCTCCTGGCGATCGGCCTCGGCATGAACGGCCTCGCCGAGATCATGTCCACGATGGGCGCGTGCCTGACCGCGTTCCGCTCGCTGGTGCGCGACATCATCGCCATGCTCATCGGCAACCTGATCGGTGGCGCCCTGGTCGCCGCCGGTCTGGCCCCGATCACGTTCGGCGCCTCGATCGTCGCGTTCGTCGGCGTCGCCGTGGCCACCGCGCTGGAGGCGGTCGGCCGCTGCCTGCGCCACATCACCAACCTCAAGTCCCTGTTCACGGCCAACAAGGCCGCGGCGGGCCAGCTCACCAAGGCGCTGGGCAAGGTCGGCGACGACGCGGGCCGCTTCGGCAAGGGCGGCGGCGCGGGCAAGCCGAACGACATCCCCATGGTGAACCTCCCGAACAGCAAGCCGCCGGACGTTCCCGGTGCCCCCGGCGGGAAGCCGCCGGACACGACGGTGCCTGCCGGTGCTCCGGTCAACAAGCCACCGGAGGTTCCGGGCGCGGGCGCACCGCCGCCCAAGCCGCCGGAGACGCCACCTGCTCCGCCGGTGAACAAGCCGCCGGAGATCCCCGGTGGCGGTACGCCGCCGCCGAAGCCGCCGGACACGACGGTTCCCGCCGGTGCTCCGGTGAACAAGCCGCCGGAGATCCCCGGCGGTGGCACGCCTCCGCCCAAGCCCCCGGAGACGCCACCCGCTCCGCCGGTGAACAAGCCGCCGGAGATCCCTGGCGGCGGTACGCCTCCGCCGAAGCCGCCGTCGACCCCGCCACCGGCCCCGCCGGTGAACAAGCCACCGGAGATCCCCGGTGGCGGCACCCCGCCGCCCAAGCCGCCGGACACGACGGTTCCCGCCGGTGCTCCGGTCAACAAGCCACCGGAGATCCCCGGCGGCGGCACGCCACCGCCCAAGCCCCCGGACGGCACCACCACGCCCTCGGGCGCCCCGGTGTCGAAGCCACCGGAGATCCCCGGCGGCAGCACGCCCCCGCCGAAGCCCCCGGACCCGGCGCCCTCGGGCGGCCCGGTGACGAAGCCCCCTGCCACGCAGCCGCCCAAGTGGTCGATGCAGGACATCAAGGACTTCGCCACCAAGATCAAGAACGGCCGCAAGGACGGCATGGAGCAGCTAGGCAAGATCGGCGAGGGCAAGCTCCAGTCCAAGCTCACCGGTCCGCCGTACAACAAGACGCCGCAGGAGGCGGCCGACATCACCCGCTGGGTGAAGAACTTCGAGGAACTGGCGGCGCCAGGTGGCACCGTCAACATCGGTGGCAAGGCTTTCGCCACCGGCACCCTGCTCCACCTTGCCCACGAACTGTGGAAGGAAATGGCGCCCGACGTGGCCAGCAAGAAGGAGAACGAAGGCTTCATGGGTGACCTGAAGGACTACAACAAGAAGACGTAGTACCCGCACTTCCTGGCAGCCCGACCCCCAGCGGCCTGCCAGGGCCCCGAAGGCCCCAGGCACCACAGCCTGGGGCCTTCCCTATTTGGGCCTGGTCACCACGAACACCGAGTACGTGTCCCCCAAATCAACCACCATGCTCTCCACCACCCCAAGACAACACGCAACACCACATCAGCCCACAACCACCACCTCAACGATCTCCACCAGATCCCAAACCGACTCCACACCCCGCTCGACCGCGTCCACGAACTGCGTCGCCTCGACCTCCGCGACCACCGACACCGTTGACGTGGACCGCCCCCATGCCCACCGATCCACGGCCCAGCCGCCCCAACCCCAGCCCCCGCCTGTCTGCCGCCAAGCGATCACGACACACCCTGCCTACCATCGGTTTTCCGATGCCCGAACAGGAGCCGATCGTGGTATTTCGCCGCAGCTTGGAATCCCGCGAGGCCAACATCGCCCGCGAGGTGTTCGGCGACGCACTGGACACCAGCGCACTACGCCTGTCAGAAGGCGGCCTACTGGGCAGCTTCGGCGTAGCCCGCACCCTGCCAACCCTCGTCACCTTCCCCAAGGGCATCCTCACCACACCCCAACACCAGGCCAGGTACGAACGCTGGCTGGTACACGAACTGACCCACGCCTACCAGTACTAGCACGGACACAGCGTCCTCAGCCTGATACCAACCGCGCTGGCGGGCTTCTTCAGGAAGGGCCTATACGACTACGGCGGCCCAGAAGGCTTGTGGGGAAAAACCTTCACCGACTTCAACACCGAACAACAGGCCAACATCATCGCCGACTACTACTACCTGCACACGTACGAACCCCACCACGACCTATCGGCCTACGAGCCGTACATCACCCACGTGCGATCACAGCCAACCTGACCACCCGAACACGCCCCGTCACCGAGTCCACGACAGCGGCATACGGCTCACCCGCGAAAAGATCAAGCCCCGAGCACGTTGCCGCTGCTCAGGGCCTGATTCACCCGGCGAAAGGTGAGTGCCCCCGGCAGGATTCGAACCTGCGACACACGGTTTAGGAAGGCACATCGCACAAGCGGTCTTCCGTACCCCGTGACCTGCGGTCGAGCGGCCTACGGGCCCTCCCGCACGACGAGCCGTTTCGTAATGGCTTCGCGTTGCGCGAACCGCTACTCCTAGGCCGTCGGCCCGACCAGAAGCCGCTCATGCAGGGCAGCGGCATCGGGTCAAGGTAAGCCTCCCAGGCTTGACGGGGTGCTGCTGGTGGTGTGGCCGTCCTGGTGAGTCGGGTGATCGCCTGCTACCCCTCGCAGGCCCTCGATCCCGAGCCTCTCTATCCCCCGTTGGCAAGGCGGCGAAGCCGTCGCGCAGTCGATCGCCATGACCCATTCCGCAGTGACAACGGACGCTCATAGGGAGCTACTGACGAACGGCCTCATGGGTCAACATGTCCTCGGTCGCCCGGCGCAGCGAGCGGATGCCGGGCGTGCCGGGACGGATGTGGCCATGCTGCTGGCGCAAGCAGCCCGCATGCGCCGCCGGAGGCGCCCTTGACGCGCTGGCTACGAAGCTTGATGGCAAGTCCGCGGCTGCAACCGTGTACTCGCGGAAGTGCGTGGTGCTGTTCAACCTGTTGGCGTTGGCAGTCGAAGGGGAGTTAATCCCGGACAACCCACTGAACCGGATCAAGCGCAAGGTCGCGAAGCTTGTGGCGCCGGTGGACCCGCGTGCGGTGGCCAATCGTCGGCAGATCGAGGAGCTGCTTACAGCTGTGTCGTATGCCGGGCGGAGGAACGCGGATCGGGGCGCACATGTCAAAGCGTTCTTTACCACCTGCTACTACGCGGTGGCGCGGCCAGATGAAGGGCTTGGGCTCAAGCTGGACGACTGCACCCTTCCCGATAAAGGCTGGGGGTTGCTGATATTCAGTGAGTCTCGGCTGTCGGCGGGAAACGATGGACGGGTACTGGGGAGGTGCACGACCAACGCGGTGAAGTATCGGAGCGTGAAGGATGTGCGGCCTGTGCCGATTCCGCTTGTTCACGTGCGGCGGCTTCGAGACCACATCGACCGCTTCGGAGTGGCCTCAAATGGTCGACTGTTCTGGTCGCCGAACGGTGGAGTGGTGTCGTCCTTGACCTACTACTGAGTCCGGCGAGACGCCATGAGTTCGCACTGAACCCTGACGGGTGGCTTCGTCCCTCGCAGGGCGACCGTACGACCTGAGGCACACGGCCGTATCGCTTTGGCTCAACGGAGGTATCCCAGCGACAGAGATCGCGGTGGGCGCTGGGCACTAGGTGGAGGTGCTTCTCAAGATCTATGCGAAGTGCATATATGGGTAACGAGAGATGATCAACAACCGCATCGAGGTGCTCAAGTCGATGTAACGATCGTGTTTCGTTTCTGTATGACCCCCAAGGCATGATCGTACGACGCGGTGTAGTCTTAGCGGTCGTTTGTGTTCAATCGGTTTAATGCTGCCGCCTTGACGAAAGTGGTTGCCTTAGATGCCAAAGCTCCGCCCGTTCAAAAGCTTGTATTTCGGTGAAGGTGCAGCTGAAGATGAGGCCGTCAAGTGGCCAGAACTCTTTGTGAAGAGCTTCTATGATCCAAGAGGAGCGGTTGGTGAAATCAAGAGTGGCAATGCCTTCCTGTTGATCGGACCTAAAGGTATTGGCAAGTCAAGTTACATGGAGTACATGAGGTTAACGGCGGAGGATAAGTATGATACTTTCGTCGATCGGCGGGATCTTGGAGAGTTGCGAGGTGCGCTTAAGGCCGATGTCTCCCCGGTATCTGAGGCGGATTCTGAAGTTACCGAGATGGCTTGGTCTTCCTGGATTTGGTGCCAGTTCTTCGATTCTTTGATGCGTGATCAGGGATCATCTATTCAGTCTGACCTTGATATGGTCAGTTTGCATCAGGAATTGACGGCCGCTGGTATTGCTGGTGGAACATTTTCTAGTGTTATCGGGGAAGTGCGAAAAAGGAAGCACAAGTTTAGTGTGCCAAAGATCTATGAGTACGCTACTGAAGGAGACGGGGCTAGGCGTGTTCATTTGGTGCAGATTCGAGATTTTTTGGCAAAGGTTGTGTGTGATGCTGTAACTGAGAGTCAGCACATATTGGGGCTAGATGGGCTTGATAGCGCTGAAATCGGTACTAACGCTTACTGGAGGCAGCTCGGTTCCCTCATGCGTGCTGCAACGGCGATTCACCGTCGGCTTCGGCAAGCTCGGTCTATGGTTCGACTGTGTGTAATGTGTCGAAGCGATGTGTTCCTGAAAATTCAAATTCCTGACTCAAACAAGATTCGGCACGGCTGGGGTGTAGAGCTGGACTGGTCTTACGGCTTGGATACGCCGGAAGATTCAGAGATTTGGGGTCTTCTGGAAGCGAAGGTTGCTGCCAGGGGAAGCAAGATTGACGGCTTGATCGACTTGTACTTTCCGCAGTACATGGAGGTCGGTGCTCGCACTGCTTCAAAACGTATTCGTATGCCGAGGTACCTTCTTGATCTTACCAGGAATACGCCGCGAGACATGATCATGCTTATGAAGAGCATTCAAGTAGAGCTGTATCCCGAGCAGGAATTGACTGTTGATCGGGTTCGTGCTGGCGTAAATCGGTACTGTAGAAAATATTTCGCGGGCGAGATGTCGAACGAGCTTGTCGGAATGGTCGGCGACGGGGTTGCTCGTGACGTTGTGAGCTCTATGTCGAGGCTTCCCGGTCGGGGTTTCACTAGGGAGCAGTTTATTGAAGTTTTTTCATCCAAGCTGGAAAAGAATGACCTCGCGGTGGATGAGGTGCTGGGACAACTCTACCTTGCGGGCGCGATTGCTAGTGTTAAGCAAGGTGCATCTGAAGACTATGTGACTTTCTATCATCGCAGGGACTACGCGGAACTTGACCTAAGCGGTCCATTTCTCATTCACAACGCTCTTGCTCTGGCGGTGGGTGTGCGGTGGGCCCGGGCTTACTGACACCCCTGAGATCTCGGTTAGGTCCGAGACGTTCCCGCACTCACGCTGGCCAGGTGGCAAGACTGAGGCTGCCGCCAAGGCGGGGTCAGGTAATGAGGCTTGGCCTGTCCTCTGTCTTCGGGACGGATCTGTTTCGAGATGGTTTCGCAACGGCGGCAAACAGGGCAAGTCTAGGCTCACAGTGATGGACGCCGAGGCCTGGAAAAGATCAAGCCTTGAGCGCGTTGCCGCTGTTCAGAGCCTGATTCACTCGGCGAAAGGTGAGGACTCCCGGCAGGATTCGAACCTGCGACACACGGTTTCGGAAGGCCCATCGCGCAAGCGATTCCTCATACCCCGTGACCTGCGGTTGAGCGGTCCTCCAACCCTCCCGCCCACGGTGCCAGTCCATCAGGAGTCCGTACTTGCACCGCTGGCCACCGTGTCATTGGTGAGGCTGGCGGGCTGCCCGCTCTGAAGTCGGCAAGCCACTCGGCAACCTGTTCATCGGTATGCAGTAAGGCAGACCTGGGCCATGCCGGAGATCCACTCCCAAGAGGCGGCCAAGCGCCGTCCAGACTCCTTCGTCCGTAACGTCGAAGTCCTCAGTGACGAAACGCCCAGACCAGCGATCGATCTCGTCGCGACTTGCCTCCCCGCTGAGCAGGCGCACGAACTGTCGCTCAACGTCGGATCTGGACGGCCCGGCTGACATCACTGACCTAGCCTGCCACGGCGTACCTGAGCACAGCCATGTCCAGTGGCAAGGCGGCGAAGCCGTCGCGGCAGTCGAGCGCCGTGCCCAGTTCCGGAGTGACCACTTGGCGCTCGTAGGAAGCTGCCGATGAACGGTCTGGCGTGCTCGATACGTCGCCCCGGCCCCTGCGTCCAAGCGCGGCGCTCCGCGCTACCCGGTCGCCCGGCGCAGCGAAGCGGATGCCGGGCGTGCCGGGATGGATGTGGTCAAGTTGCCAGCGCAAGCGTGCCCGCACGCGCCGCCGGAGGCGGCGCTCTTGATCCTGTAGAGCCGAGTTCGGCAAAAGTCCAGCTCAAGAACCTGTGCGCGGCTGTGCGGCTGCCGGTCGGCAAGTCTGGTGGCAAGGTGTAATACACTAAATCAGCTACTAGATTTTCCGTATTACGTAAACTAGGATGGTGGCGTGCCAGCGGGCGAAGACGACTACGAGGGCGTGGTGTATGCGGATCTTGTTTTCGGGGATGTGGACTGGTCGCAGGTAGGCGATCATGATCCGGCTCGAAGGTCAGAGCGAAAGGACTCCGCGAAGGAACGGAACGTCCACACGGAGTGGGCAACCGAAGCATGTCAAGACGAGCGGCGTTGGGTTCGGTCTGCTGGCAGCACTTCAGGGCTAACGGTGAAGGTCACCGGCTACTCGGAGATGGCTGGGTTCGTCGTGACGGTGGTCGTGGCTCCGAAGCATCATCCACCCCAGGTCGAGTGGTGGGGTGCGACGGCCTGGGCGGCAAAAGCTAGTGAGATTAGGGCTTATGAGGAGGGCGGATGAGCGAGAGCTTGCGGGACGTGCTGGCGCGGGAAGCCGCCGAGGCCGAGGCACGTGCTGAAGCGGAGGAGCAAGGGGAAGTTGCTCCTCCGCGTGGTCAAAGAGGGCGAAAGAGGTCGGAAGATCCGTCACAGGTGTACGCGGTGCGCATCCCTGTTTCTCGACTGAAAGAGCTTCGCCAGTTTGCGGATGGAGTAGGTGAGGCACCGAGTGCACTGATTCGGCGGTGGATTGTTGAGCGCCTAGACGCGATGGCGGCTGAGACTGCCGATGGTGATATGTCTGCTTCTATCAATGAGTCGGTAGGAGCGCCACTTGAACCTGGGAAGGTCAGATTGGGATCGCCTCGGAGGAAGGTAGTGGAGCGAGAGTCGAAGCCCGATACGGTTTTGCGGAGGCGAAAGTATGCCTGATCCTATTTATGTTCCTGTTTTGAAAGCGCGTCAAGCTGAACTTGCGGCACTCAGTGAGATTCAGCCTGCGACACGGAAAGCTATTTTGCCCGTCCTTGAGATTGCGCCTTCTGAGGTCGATGACCCTCAAGTGGTAAGCGACGCTGTCGATCGAATCTCTAAAAAGCTTGAGGTTTGGGGTGGCAATGAGCTGATTGTTGACGCTGGTTTCCTGTCTGCGGGAATCAGGTTGCCCAGCGGGCAGGGGGCGACGATGTACGCAACCGCTAAAGCGCGCTCTCTTGGTATTGGCGCGATACCCGTTGCTAGGCTTTCTGATGGAGATTCGGCTCGCGCCGATGTTAGAAATCTACAAGTTGAGTACGATTGCGGGGTTGCAGTGCGGCTCAGCATGGAAGACATGGATGAAGATCCAGAAGAATTGGATTCTTCGATCACTGCTCTTCTTGGTGATGTCAGCGTCCGTCGCGATCAAGCGGATCTCATCCTGGATCTTGCTTCCGTGCAGGGTGACATTGCGGTTCGCGGTGGATCTCGAATAGTTCTTGACGTACTGCGTGAGCTTGAGAAAGTCGAACAGTGGCGGAGGGTGATTGTCACTTCCGGAGCGTTTCCGGTCGATCTATCTTCGGTCGTGCCGTGGGTGCAATCTGAATTTCAGCGCTACGACGCTGCCCTTTGGGATGCGATACGTGGGCGCAGAAGGTTGCCAAGGATTCCCATTTATGGGGACTATTCGGTTGCCTTCCCGCTTCTGGTTAGTGGGCCGCCGTTCGCTCCTGCGCCACAGTTGCGGTACACCTTGGGAGATCGTTGGCTCTTCCTCAAGGGAAGGAAAAACGATCCTCGCGGAAGCGAACAGTTCTACGAAGTATGCGAGCAGGTTGCTATGCACTCCGAGTTTGCTGGGGCTGCACTGGGTACCGCAGACGCTCGAATTGCGAGTCCAAGGGAGCATGGCCCGGGCAATGGCTCAACCTGGCGCAAAATTGGCACAGTGCATCACTTGGACTTTGTTGTGGGCCGTATCACCACTCTTGGCGAGCCTTGATAGTATTGCGTACTTCGGTCTGAAGGATTTTTAAGGGCAACTCTGAAGCCATTGTGTTCCAGAGCTTCCATCGGGTAGCCGTTCGGAGGCCGCTGTGGAGGTCCTGTCGTCGCAATATGCTATATGCTTCATCGCGTCGGACTAGTTGAGCGATAGCAAGTGGATCTGGCGAGGGGTTTCCTGTTGTCGGTCGCACAATTATGATTCGCGGGCCTTTTGAGGAACCGATTGCTTGCCATATTCCCCACCAGTCAGGGATAAGCATTTTTACTCGCTCAACCGCTTTGTCACCTTCTATTACAGCTACTGCGGTGTCGAGGACAGCGCTGTAAGATTCTACCTGGGATGCTAGTCGTGAAAAGTTGTCCCGTGAGCTCTTGATCTCGCAGCCTGTCATCTTCCCGTTGATGGCTGCGATGTCCACGCGGGTGGCTCCTGCGGCGATGCTCCACTCGCGGCGATAGACCGTGCGACGTCCCCGGTGGTCTCGCCGGAGGCGCTTCTCCACAGCAACGAGGATCTCAGGCGCCAGCACGCGGGCGAGTGTACCTAGTCTGATCTTCGTTGGCCCAACTAAGTATGGTCAGTTGTATGAGCCTGATCACGGCCTCCAGGGACACTGCTTGCGCTCGACTTGCGACCGCCCTGCCGCAACGTTGGGCGCATGTCCAAGGTGTCGGACGGCGTGCAGCTGAAGCAGCGCGGCTCTTCTCGTTGGAGGAGGCAGAGTTGCTCGTTGCCGCAGCATTGCTGCATGACGTCGGGTACGCGCCCGACCTTGCTGTAACAGGGTTTCATCCTGTTGACGGTGCGAACTACTTGCGAGATCAAGACTTTCCGGCACGACTGTGTGCACTCGTAGCGCATCACTCTTGTGCTTATCGAGAAGCTGAGCTTCGCAATCTGACCGCGGAGATCGCACAGTGGACAGACGAACAGACGATGCTTCGGGATGCCCTGTGGTGGGCAGATATGACCACCACGCCAGATGGAGGCACAACGAACGTGCACGGTCGGATTGAGGAGATCCAGGAGCGGTACGGGCCTGAAGACCTCGTTACGTTCTTCATCCGTCAGGCCAAGTCGGAGCTTGTTGCTGCTGCTGAGCGGACAGAGAAGGCACTGCGCTTGGCGGGGATCGACTACACCGCGAAGTAGGAGGTTGAGCGCTCTTCGAACCCGTGCTCGATCCGAAGCTGGATGGAGGGGTGGATGTTGAGTGTGTTGAGGTCTCCTCGGCTTACCCAGTGGACCTCGATTGACTCGTTGCTAGTCCGCAGCTCGCCACCGATCAGCCGTGCCCGGAAGCAGATGGAGAACTGCTGCCGCACCTCGCCGTCCGTGTACGCAATGACGTGCGCAGGGTCAGAGTAGATGCCGATGATGTCGACGGGCTCGACGTCGATCCCGGTCTCTTCCTTGACCTCGCGAATGACGGTGTGGCCGATGGTCTCGCCGACGTCCTGCGCCCCGCCGGGGATCGAGTACAGGTCGTTGTCAGTCCGCCGGATCATCAACAGTTGTCCGTGCTCGTCCTGGACGAACGCCGTCACCGCTACGACGATGGTGGTCGCCTTCGGTGCACTCGGGTCGTTGTAGTGATCAGTGCGAGCCATACCTACTGCCTACCACTTCGATGGCTTCGCGCCATCCCAGACGCCTTGGAAGCTCTCTGCGTAAGTCTCGAACAGATCCCCACCGGACAGGCGGCGCAGGTGCAGCACAGGCGCGTGACCAGCCATGAAGCCGTGCACATGGGTGTTCACCAGCATTTCGTCATCGAAGCGGTAGATCGAGTTGTAGAGAGTGGTCTTGTGGCACCTGATCTCGGCGTGGCCGCTGTTTGCCAGCGGCTTGAAGAACGCGAGGGCGTTGCGGACCTTGGCGGCGAGGGTGCCCTTGCCGATGCCTTCTTCCACGCTGCGGCGGGCTACCTCGCGGCTGGCTGGGTCGCCCAGCAGTAGGCGGATCTTGACGCCTTCCTCTGCCTTCTGGCGCATGGTGCGGATCAAGGCCGGGTTGTCCGTGAGGAACATTCCTGAGTAGACCAGGACTGAGACGTTGAGCCTGGCCTGGCTGAGCAGGTGTGCCCAGACGTCTTGGTTGATCGAGTGCCGGTGTGCGTAGACCTGCACCACCTCGGACTCGTTGATCTCCTTCTTGGTGTCTGGCGCGACGGCGTCCGGCCACAAGTAGGTCTCCGTCTCCCTCACGAGGGACGCGATGGCGTGCCGGTGGCGCGGGTAAGGGGTCCTGTCCCTGGTGACCCAGCGTTCGACCGTCTTGGGGTCCACGCCGGTGGCTTTGGCCACGTGGTCGAAGTCCAAACCGTTGCGCAGCAACGAATCCCGTAGGCGTTGGTTCGGCATGGCCACCCCTTCGTGACAGTTTGGGACGTCTTCAAGGTAGCAAGGACGTCTGTAGTTGTCCTGCTATGCGGTGCTGACGTCCCTCCAAATGGACGAATGTCATAGGGGTCGAGAACGTCTGACCGCAGGTCAGGCCGACGCGGATGGCAGGAGACAGCCGATGGCGATCACAGGTGGGAGCAGGCTTCCGGCGGGGCATGACTTCGTGTTCCCTCGCGGGGCGCTCGTGATGGGTGTGGAGCCCGTGCTCAAGTTTCAGTCTGCGGATGAGCGGGCTAAGGGGCTGCCGGTCGAGCAGGAGAAGGACAAGGAGAACGGGCTCCTGGTGTGGTCGGTGCTGGTCATCGATCAGGCAGCGGAGCGCAAGACGGACGCCGTGGTCACGGTGAAGATCGCGGCTCCTCATCAGCCGGTGCCGCCGAAGGCGATTCCCGGCACGGATGTGCGGCCGGTGCTGTTCGAGGGGCTGACGGTTACGCCGTGGATCGATGACAAGGGCTGCCGGGCGGGTGCTGCTGGGGAGCGTCATCGGTGCCGGGCGAAGCTCGGGTACAGCCTGCGGGCTACCGGGATGAAGCCTGCTGTTGCCAAGAGCGCTGCCAAGGCTGCGTGAGTCGTGGCGGACTTAGTGCGGGTGCACGTGACCGCGAATCTTCCCATCCGAGTCGAGCCGATGGTGTTCGCCGACCGCGTGGAGATCCGGCTCGGCAACGCATTCCCGGCGGTTCTGGTCGTGGACCGTGAGGCGCTGCCTCGGCTGGCTGGCGCGATCAGTGAAGGGCTGGCGGCGTTCGATGCCCCGGCCAAGAAGAAAGGGCTGGGCTGATGGGGTTCAACGTGACGTGTTCGCCGGGGCGGGATGCGGCGGCGGGGATGGTTCACATCACCGAGGAACTGCCCGCGTTGGTGATCTACCTCGACCCGGTCAACGTGGCTATCCAGCTCCCGCCGTTCGCTGGTGGGTCTGAGGTGTTGGCGAAGTTCTGCCGGGAGTTGTCGCGGGAGGCGGGCAAGCTCGCTGATCACCTCGACAGCCGGGAAGGGCGTCATGCGCTCGTGGAGAACCCGGCGGTGCAGGGATGAGCGGGGCGGTTGGTCGGCCGCAGCCTCGGCGGGCTGAGTACGACCGGATTGTGGGTGCTCATCTGCGGGCGCTGCGGAAGGAAGCGGGCGTTCTGCCTGGGGTGATGGTGGAGGAGTTCGGGGTTTCGACCGCATTGATCTCGAAGGTTGAGCGTGGGAGTCGGGGGCTGTCTTCGCAAGGGTTGGGGATCTACTGCGACGTGCTCGACGTCAGTCCGCTTGATCTGCTCGTGGACGTGGCGGAGCAGTACCGGGCGCAGTGCGACCCGTATCAGCCTGCTCGCTATCGGTCGGTCCGTAGCTCGGTGCGGGTGCTTGACGGCCTGGCGCTCTACGCCGATCTGCCTGAGCGGTACTTGCCCGCGGGAGCTTTGCGGTTGGCGACGTCGGCTCTGAACGGGGTCTGAAGCCTGGTCCGGGGTGGGATCGCCTGCCCTGGGCCTCCCATCGAGGGGAGGTGAGTGATGAGGCTGCTTGAGCGCTTGATGTCGTGTGACCCGGCTGAGCGTCGGATGGCCGAGATGCGGTCGGTGCGGGTGCGGGTCGAGAACAAGCGGTGCTTTGGCAAGTGTGGGCGGTGCACGTGGATTCGGGCGACCGCCGACTACTGCGGGGACTGTGCGGCCTGGCTGGTTGAGAAGCGTCTTGTGCCTCGGCGGTGTCGCTGGAGGCGGCGCTAGAAAGTCCTGTTAGGACAGAGCGTGTGATCTTGTTGGGTCACGCGGTGATGCCGCACGTCTTGTTGCGGCGTAACGAGAACGTAAGACGCAGGAGCGGAACACGGCTACCAACCTCGCCGCTCCTGCGCTGTCCACCACGCGTAACGGAGTGAACGAGATGAGCGTAAAGCCTAGGCGTATTGCTGCGCCAGAGGGGGTCTCGCGGGGCCGGTGTGCGACGTGCAAGCGCTTCGCCCGGTTGCTGCCCGGCCAGACCGAATGTGACTCGTGTGCCGGTGTGTTGGGGCTGGATTTCGGCGGCTCTGTTCGGCGGGGCGGTGACGTTCGATGAGGGGGAGCAAGTGGGTTGATCCGGCTCCGTTCGAGGGCTACCGGCCTAGGGTTCCGTGGTGGGCTTACCTGCCTGGGTGGACCAAGGTCGTGGCGGCACCGTTCGCGTTGGCGTGGGTAGCGCTGTGGCTGATCGTGCGCCTGGTGCTCGTTGCTGTTCGGTACCCGGTCACGGTCGTGACGTCGGTGGCGGGCTACTGGATGTACGCGACGTGGGGCCTGTCGCCGTTGGTGCTGGCTCTGCTGTCGTTGATCGCGGGCTCGTTCATCTGGGCGGGTCTGGATCTGCCCTCGTTTTCTGCGGCACGGCTGGTACCGCGTCCTCACTGAATGGCGGCGGGCCACGATCTACGTGCCGCAGTGGCGGACCGTGATGCGGTTGTCGGATCTTGCGAAAGACAAGCGGGGCAAGGAGTTCCGGCCTCGGCTGCGTCGTGTGCGGTCCGAGGGATGGCGGGACCGGGTTCGGGTGCGGATGATTCCGGCGCAGTCTCCGGAGCAGTGGGAAGCGCGGCGGGAGAACCTGGCGCACTCGTTCAACGCCCGGTCCTGTCGAGTGCGGGTGCTGCGGCCTCGGTTGCTTGAGTTGGACTTCATCCACTCTGACCCGCTGTCTCGTCCGGTGCCCGTACCAGCGCTTTCGGTGGATGAGTCCGCGGTGAACCTCAAGAAGATCGTGGTTGGCCGTACGGAGACCGGTCGGGCCTGGACACTGCGGCTGCTCGGCGCTCAGCTCCTCGTCGTGGGCGTGCCCGGTGCGGGTAAGGGCTCGGTGTTGTGGTCGATCGTGTGGCAGCTCGCGCCTGCCGTTCGTGCTGGGCTGGTGCGCCTGGTGGGCATCGATCCCAAGGGTGGGATGGAGCTGGGACAGTGCCCGGACGCCTTCGACAAGGTCGTCTACGACAACGGTCCGGACGCGGTCGCGTTGCTGGAGGAGATCGCGGCTGAGGTCAAGGAACGGGCGGTGCGGTATCGGGGCGTTCGTCGGCTGTGGGCGCGGTCGACGGGGGAGCCCTTCACGGTCCTGATCGTGGATGAGCTGGCCGACTTGATCGCCTACCAGCCGGACAAGCAGCTGCGGGAGCGCGCTTCGCGGGCCATCCAGACGATCACCTCCCAAGGGCGTGCACCTGGCTATGCGCTCGTGGGCCTGGTCCAAGACCCGCGTAAGGAGGTCGTGTCGTTCCGGCACCTGTTCAGCACCCGTGTGGCGCTCCGGCTCGATGAGCCACAGCAGGTGGACATGGTCCTAGGGGATGGCGTTCGGCAACGGGGTGCGGCGGCTCACGAGATCAGCGAGAACACGCCCGGTGTCGCGTGGCTGAAGACCGATGGACAGAGGGAACCGGAGCGGGCGAGGGCCTTCCACGTCACCGACGCGGACCTGATCGAGCTGGGCGCGTACTTCACACGGGCCACTGTCCACGACTTCCCCGGCCTGCCTGCCGGTGAAGGGAGCGCGGCGGCATGAGCGAGTACCTGACCCGCGCCGACCGGATGAAACAGCCTGCGGCGCTCGATGTGGCTCGTGCTGTGGCTGAGCAGCACGGCGTCTGTGTCCGTCCGCTGGCCAAGGAACGGATCGACCTGGACACCGGTCGTGTGGAGATCATCCCGATTCCGTGCGGCTCAACCGTGGCCAGTGCGTGTCCGACCTGCGCGGAGAAGAACCGGCGACTGCGGATGGCCCAGTGCCGTGAAGGGTGGCACCTGACCGAAGAACCCGACTTCACCCCGAACGAACCGACCGCCGATCAGAAGCAGCTCACGGAGTACCGGGCGGACCTGGTCAAGGTCTACCGCCAGGTGATGGAGGAGGACGACGAAACCGGCGCGGAGGAGGTCCGGCAAGAGGTCGAGCGCGTCGACGCGGAACTTCGGCAACTCGGAGTGCGTGGGAACCTTCCGTCACTGGAACCGCGTCCTCGGGCTGCTCGGAAGCGGTCCACCAGGCGGCGGCAGGATGCGGCGAATTTGCCTCGGCGGCCCGTGCAGAAACGCACCGTGGGCAAGGTCTTCGGCGAGAAGTACCAGCCCTCGACGTTCCTCACGCTGACCCTCGACAGCTACGGCAAGGTCCGCTCGGACGGCACTCCCGTTGACCCCGACCGGTATGACTACCGGCGGGCCGCTCGGGACGCTGTGCACTTCGCCGCGCTGCTGGACCGGTTCGTGCAGAACCTCCGTCGATGCGTCGGCTGGGAGGTTCAGTACTTCTCGACGGTGGAGCCTCAGCGGAGGCTGGCGCCGCACTGGCACGCGGCCATCCGGGGCAGCATCTCCCGCGCTGAACTGCGGGCGGTCGCCGAAGCCACCTATCACCAGGTCTGGTGGCCTGCGCACGACGAGATCAAGTACAGCGGCGAACACCTCCCGGTCTGGGACGTGCGAGCCAAGGGCTTCGTTGATCCCCAGACGCGCACGGCCCTGCCTACCTGGGAGGAAGCCCTAGACCAGGTGGAGGAGCCCGCTCACCTCGCGCGCTTCGGGGTCCAGGTGCATTCCAAGGGCATCCTTGGCGGCACCCCGGAGGCTGGGCGGCACATCGGCTACCTCACGAAGTACCTGACCAAGAGCATCAACGAGTGCCACGAGGCGGGGACGGCTCGACAGGAACGGCATACCGAACGGCTTTGCGACGAGTTGGCCGTGACGCCGTGTTCCCCGCAGTGCGCGGTGTGGCTGCTCTACGGCGTCCAGCCTCGGAGTGCTCGGCTCTCGATGAATCCGGGGCTGTGCAAGGGAAAGGCGCACAAGCGGACCACGCTCGGCGTCGCGGGGAGGCGTGTCCTGGTGTCCCGGAAGTGGTCTGGGAAGTCGCTCGCTGACCACAGGCACGACCGGAAGACGTTCGTTCGGCAACTGCTCGCGGACGTCGGGATCACGCAGGACGACCAGCCCACGCGGGTCGTGTGGAACAACGTCCAGCCCGGTGATCCGAACGTGCCGCCGCGACAGCACATGTTGTTGCGGGCTGTGTCTGAGCGCATCCGGTGGAAGGCCGAGTACACGGCGGCGTTACTCGCGTCCGCTGGTCCGCCAGATCCTTCGGCAACTCCGCACGCTGCGTAAACGAGGGGGGAACCATGTCCGGCAAGGTTCGACAGATCGCAGAGTTGATGTCCGTTCCGGAGATCTTGGAGGCCCTGGGAGGGGTCTCGCGGGACACGTTCTACAAGTGGCGGCAGACCGGTAAGGGGCCGCGTTGCTTCTCGCTGCCCAACGGTGAGCTGCGGTGCAAGCGCGTGGATTTCCTTACCTGGCTTGACGATCTCTACGGGGCGGCGGCATGACTACCACGTTCAAGGTCAAGTTCTGGGAGATCAAGCGGCGTGAGGGGCGGAAGCGGCCGTACCCGGTGCGGTGGTTGACGGACAAGGTCGAGCACTCGGAGTGGTACGCCGCGAAGGCGCTGGCTGTCAGCCGGCTGTCCGATCTGACTCGGGCCGCGCGCAACGGTGAGCCGTTCGACATCGAGAGTGGCTTGCCGGTTGGTGAGCTTCGGCGGCGGAACTCGTTGTCGTTCCTGGAGTTCGCACAGTCCTATATGGATCTCAAGTGGAGTGACGCGGCTGCGACGACGCGGGCCAGCACCGTGGAAGCCCTCGCTACTGCGGCGGCTTCGTTCGTCCGCGATGGCGCTGGTAGGCCGGAGGTCGTGGAGCTTCGAGGTGTGTTGGTCCGGACGCTGTTGCCTCCGACCACGCGGGATCGGGACGTGTCCGGCTCCGACCTGGAGGTGATCGACTGGCTGAGGCGCAACTCTCGGCCGTTGTACGACCTGACGGACTCGGTAGCTGTGCGGGCGGTGTTGGACGCCCTGGCGGCGAAGCTGGACGGCAAGGCGGCGGCTGCCTCGGTGTACCAGCGCAAGCGGGCGGTTCTGTTCAACCTGCTGTCCTACGCCGTTGAGCGGGAGTTGATCCCGGACAATCCGCTGAGTCGAATCAAGCGGAAGGTCTCCAAGGTCGTCGACCAGGTGGACCCTCGGGTGGTGGCGAATCCTCGCCAGGTTGAGCAACTGCTGACGGCCGTGACTTACGTGGGCAAGCGCAATAAGGACCGGGGTGCTCACCTGGCGGCGTTCTTCGCAGTCGGCTATTACGCGGCGGCTCGTCCGGCTGAGGGGCTGGGGCTGCGTGAGGACGATTGCACGCTGCCTGACAGCGGTTGGGGTGCTCTGGCGTTGAGGGAGTCGCGACCGGCGGCGGGGAAGCGGTGGACGGACTTGGGGGAGGTGCACGACCGGCGGGGGTTGAAGCATCGGGCGCGCAAGGAAGTCCGAATTGTGCCGATTCCGCCGGTGCTGGTCCGCATCCTGCGTGATCACCTCGAGCGGTACGGAGTCGGTCCTGACGGGCGGCTGTTCCGGTCTCCGAACGGTGGGGTGGTGTCGTCCTCGACGTACTACCGGGTCTGGGACGACGCTCGTCAGTACGCGCTCGCGCCTCCTCAGACGGCCTCGCCGTTGGCTGGCCGGCCGTATGACCTGCGGCACGCTGCGGTCTCGCTCTGGCTGAACGGCGGGGTACCAGCTACCGAGGTAGCTGAGCGAGCTGGTCACTCGGTGGAGGTCCTGTTGAAGGTCTACGCAAAATGCGTAGACGGGCAACGTGAGACCGTCAATACCACGATCGAGGGACTTTATACAGATAGGTGACCCGATCTATTTCGGGTAAGCTGTGGCAGAAGAGACAAGTTGTCTCGAATCATGTTGAGGAAACTGTTTGAGCTTTTTTGAAAGTGGGTTTTGTGGTGACTTATGGCATGTCTACTGGATTGAGCGAAAATAGCGATGGGTCGGTGATGGCAAATGTTCAGTCGGAAGTCCTTGCATCATCTGGTCCCGGTACTATCCTGCTGCTTCCGGACAAGATTTCTGGCGGATATGCACTTTATCGAGATGATGTTGCCGGTGTAGTGAAGACGGCGCGATCGAATGGTATCGACGTCGAGTTTGCATATACGCAGGAGCGGCGCAAGTATCTAAGCGAATTCAGTGCGAGTGAAGTTGTTTCGGCAATTTTTCTTGGGGTTGCCGGGAATTTGACTACTGACGTCACTAAGAGTATTTATTACTTGGTTAATCTGCGCGCAATGGCCGCTCTTCGCTCGTTCGGAGGGCACGGTCCTGTTGAGTCTGAGCATGTCCACCTGCATATGGATAGGTTTGAACAAGACGGAGAGTGGAGGGTTATTGAAGGGTTTGACTTCAAGGGGCCGGTGGGTGATGTGGAAAACGTTCTCAGGGAGCTGATGTCTCGCGGGGATAAGGTAGATGACTCTAGGTCAATCTAGGGTAATGAAGAATAGTCTTGAGGGGCTCGGCTAGGGGTCGTTGTGCGTATCAGATCTCGTGTAATCAGCTACTCCGTACCGCTTCCGCCTGCTGCTGGCACGCCGCGGGCTGAGTTTCTTCGCTGGCAGGGCGGCAAAGAGCTGATGCAGTCGTTGCATGAGTATGGGAAGTCGCTACTATTGCTTGGTATCGATCTGATGGGCGATATTGGCAAAATTCCACTTCCCCGAGGTATTGAAGGCCTGCCTGTAACTGTTCATCTCAATGGTAAAACCCATCAGGACTCTTGGAGGCTTGCTGGAATTTCCGTAAATAATTGTGGTCGGATGCATCTATCGTTTCGATTCCTCGGAATTTCTGCGCTTGAACCTAATGAGAATTCTTATTTTGGATCCCTTCGTGATCTGCCAGTCTGGAAGGCTGCCGAATCGGCGGCAAGGAATTCATTAAACCTTGCGGTCGATGCATATAACTGCTTGGAAGATAGTGATATTGCCGACCCTGCCCATCAGCATGTGCATAATATTGCCGCATTTGTATCCGGCTACTTCGGATGTAAAATTAGATTTGATGAAGATGTATACCTGGATACCTGTGCCTTGTCGCTTGTGCATCACCGGTGGGGGAATTCTGTCGGATTCACTAGTCGAAGAGTTTGCTCCATTTGCCGTGAAGACTTGGATGAGTGTGCACATCTTTTGGATGTAGAGTATCCAGTATTGGTTCAAAAATTGGAAGGAATCTGCAATGTTTGCGGCACTGAAGGATGTTCGCATGTAAACGGGGAAACTGTTGAGTCCTATCCAAGCCCTGTGATCGATGCTATGGATCTTCGAGAGGTAAGTGTTGTGCCTCGGCCTCGTGATCCGCACGCCAGGCCCGTTGGTATAGAAATAGACCTTGAATTTCTGGAGCGACTTTTGGGGCATGATCCATCTGGTCGCGATGTCAAATGCACCAGATGTCTGTACCAATGTGACGGCTTCTATGACCCATGGCTTAACGACTCTGGAGACGCAGTCCTGGCTACGCCGTACTCCCAGGGGCTGGTGAGGCGGAGGGGGCGTCGCCAGTGATGGCTCCCGAGCCTGGTTGCGTAAGCGGGTTGGCCTAGGGGAGGGCCTTGCTGTTCCGAGCGTGGATCCCAGTCCGTGGTGAGTCCGTAAACGGTGGCAAACCGGGGCATATTCCGGCCGACAGTGGCATACGGCTCACCCGCTAAAAGATCAAGCCCCGAGCGCGTTGCCGCTGCTCAGGGCCTGATTCACCCGGCGAAAGGTGAGTGCCCCCGGCAGGATTCGAACCTGCGACACACGGTTTAGGAAACCGATGCTCTATCCCCTGAGCTACGAGGGCGGGGCTGTGATCGGGGTCAGTTTAGCGGTCAGATGTTGATCGACTGTGGTGGGGGGCCCGGTGTGGGGGTGGGGTGCCTAGTCTTGGGTGGGTGACGCAGAAACTTACTGATGTGCGGGGGGCGGCTGTTGCTGCCGGTCTTCGTGTGCTGGCCAAGGTGACGCCGTTCGTCGAGCCCGAGTTGGTGGGGTTGCGCGGGGTGGTCGGGGTTGGGGATGTGTGCATCGACATCGGGGCCGCGTTGGGGTTGTACACGGTCACGCTCTCGCAGCTCGTTGGTCCACAGGGGACTGTCCACAGCGTCGAGCCGCTCGTCTTCGCGCATCCGGCGCTGTCCTACGTGCTCCGGCCGCGGGAGGGGCGGAACGTGGTGCGGCACTCGGTTGCGCTGGGGGTCGAGGAGGGGCGGGAGGTGATGAGCGTTCCGGTTCGGCACGGGGTGCCGGTGACCGGGCGGTCGTTCCTCACGGCCGGGGCGAACGGGTTGGGGTCGAACGTGGAGTTCGCGGAGCACCTGGAGGTCGTGGTGCGGACGCAGACGTTGGACGCGTTCGTGGCCGAGCAGGGGATCAAGCGCCTGAACTTCGTGAAGGCCGACGTGGAGGGGGCGGAGCTGCGGGTGCTCG
The DNA here is from genome assembly GCF_025061645.1 of Umezawaea endophytica. GTDB lineage: Bacteria > Actinomycetota > Actinomycetes > Mycobacteriales > Pseudonocardiaceae > Umezawaea > Umezawaea endophytica. Next base: position 338,062 of record NZ_JANYMP010000008.1, read on the forward strand.
AAGGCGGGGCGTGGGTGGTGGAGACGCTCCGGCCGAAGGTCCTGCTGGAGATCGAGGAACGGCACGTGGCGCGGTTCGGGTACTCGGCGCGGGACGTGGTGGCGTGGCTCGCCGAGCGGGACTACGACATGAGGGTCTGGCGGCAGGGCGGGTGGCGGTCGGTGTCCCGAATCGTGCCCGACGTGCGCAACTACCTGTTCGTACCGCGCTGACCTGCGAAAAGCGGAAGACCCCGGTCCCTGGGGGTGGACCGGGGTCTTCCTCGGAAGTGGTCTACTGCGGGTAGACCTCGAGTTCGTAGAGCGAGTATCCGTAATTAGTGCCGCGTTGGGTACCCGTCATTCGTACGAACCGCGCGTCGGTTGGGGTGAAGGACACGTTGTCCGTCACGCCGTTTCCTTCCGCGGTAACGAAAACCTGCCGCCACGCCACCCCGTCGGTGGACACCTCGATCCGGTACGCCTTCCCGTAGGACGCCTCCCACCGCAGGAACGCGCGCCCGACCCGCTGGACCGAACCCAGGTCGACCTGGAGCCACTGGGAGTCGCTCCAGTCGCTCGCCCACCGGGTGGCGGGGTTGCCGTCGACGGCGTTGGCGGGCGGGGAGTTGTACGCGCCCCGCTCGTAGCTGCTGGCCGTGGCGGTCCCGCCCCGCGCCGCGTTGGCCAGCGCGGTGCCGCGGCGGGCCGGGAACTGGACGACCTGCTGGTACGTCGGCCGGTTCTGCCACTGGATCTTGTCCTGGGTGATGCCGCCCATCGCGCGGTGGATCACCGAGTCGGCGCACCACTGGTCGCCCGCCGCGCAGTCCGCGTCACCGGGGTAGACCTGGTTGGCGGGCACGGCCGCCGCGGCGCGCAGGCTGTCCAGCAGCACGGTGCGGCACGCGGTCACGTCACCGCCGCCGCAGTACGTGCCGGTCAACGGGCCCGCGACCTGGTCGCCCAGCACGCGCCTGATGTCCTTGTCGACGAAGCTCCACCAGCCGTACTGGAACGACGAGCCCTTGTGCGGCGCGGCGCCGTGGGCGTCGGACGGGGCCTCGTCGACCTGGACGGCCCTGACCAGCTCGGCGTACAGGTCGGCGCCCAGACCGGGCTGGAACTCGGCCTGGACCAGTCGGGGCCACCACGCGTCGAGCACGCGGATCGCCTCGGCGTGGGCGTAGACCTTGCTGCCCCTGGTCGTCTCGCGGCGCAGCGAACCGGACTGCTGCCACGCCCTGAGCTTCTGCACGGTCGCCGCCAGCGCCGGGTCGGTGACCGCGGCCTTGTCGATCACCCGCAGCAGGTCGGGGAGCACCTGCTCGGCGCGCAGGTCGGCGCCCGCGGCCTCGGCCATGACCTTGGTGAGGGACGCCCTGGTGGCCTTGCCGCCGTTGGCGATCAGCGCCTTGACGCGGCCATCGAGCAGGTCGCCGCGGTGCACCGAGCCGTTGCCGAAGCCGGACGACGTGAAGTCCAGCGCCTGCTTGTTGTTCCAGCTTATGTAGTAGTCCTGGTTGAGGGACTGGGGGTGCTCCGCCGTCGGCGTGTAGCGGGCGCTGTTGGTGTTCGGGTCCCAGTCCTGCCACTCGTACTGCTGGGACGCCTTGATCGGCAGGTTCGGGTCGACGCCCGCCTTGCGCACCGGGTTCGAGCCGGAGTTGAAGTACGCGGTGTCCTTGGAGTCGACGTAGAACCAGTTGAACGCGTACCCGATGTGGTCCGCGGCCTTCTGGAAGTCCTGCGCGGACCGGATGGCGCTCGGGTCGTTGAACTCCTGGAACCCGATGATCGGGTCCACCTCGTGCAGGTACGTGGACCGCAGCGCGGTGTACGCGACGGGTTTGCCGCCGACCGCCGCGCGGCTCTGCACCAGGCCGTACTTCGTGCGGTACACGACGAGCGTGTACGACCCGGCGGCCGTGCCGTCGGCGACCGTGGGCTTCCAGGCGTTCTTGCGCTCCAACCGCTCCATCGCGACGCACTGGCCGCGCAGCAGGTAGTGGTTGGACGCCTTGGTGGCGGGCCTGCCGTCGGGCTCGCACAGGTCGACGGCGAACGTGTCGACGATGTCCTGGGACGCCGAGGTGGCGCTCCACGAGTAGTCCTGGCCGCGGCCGAGCTGCACGTACATGCCGACACCGGCGAAGGACACGCCGCGCGCGCTGATGCCGGGGCCGTTCAGCTCCTGGAGCATCAGGAGCTGCGGCGCGAAGTAGCCGGTCTGCGGGCCGAACACGGCGATCGGGTTGCCGGTGTCGGTGTGCGCGCCGGACACGACGAGCGCGTTGGACATGCCGTGCTTCTTGTTCAGCAGGTCCGCGGGCAGCACGCCGTCGGAGAAGATCCCCTTGGCGGGGGCCAGATCACCGGCGGGAACGTCCACAGTGGACGCCACCCCGGTCTGGTCGTACACCATCGGCTCCGGCGTCACCGAGCCCGCGTCGGGCATCGCCACGCCGACGGGGTTGGCCGGGCTCGCGGAGTACGGGAACCGCTGGCCGTCGTGCAGGGTCAGCACGGCCTCCGGGTCGTTCTGCTCCCGGAACGACTTCCACACCTGCTCGCCGACGGTGGCGCCGTACTTGTTCTGCGCCGCCAGGCGGACCAGCGCGGACTGGACCTCACCGCCGCCGCCCGCGCCGAACAGGCCGCCGACGACGGCCGCGATGGCGACCATGTCGGTGGGCTTGAACGGCTGGATGTCGTTCCAGTTGGTGATCGCGTCGGCGTGCGCGGTGAGCACGTACTCGCCGGGGAAGTTCCGCGCGGCGATCGACTGCGCCAGGTAGGCGTTGATGCCCGCGATGTAGTCGTTGACGTCCTGGTTCGCCTGCGCGCCACGGGGTCCGCTCGCCGCGACCCGGTCGATCTGGGCCTGGAGGTCGGCCTCGGTGTAGGCGATCTGGCCGTAGAAGCTCTGCTCCAGCACGCGGTTGCCCTGCGCGCCGCCCGCGAACCCGGTGAGCTGGCTGCGGCCCAGGTGGCGGAACACGTCCATCAGCCACAGCCGGTCCTGCGCGGCGGCGTAGCCCGCGCCGAACTCGGTGCCGGACCTGGTGGTGCCGTAGATGTGCGGCATGCCGATGGCCTTGTCGCGGATGATCGTCACGTCCGCGCGCGGCTTGATCGTGCTCTCGACCTGGTCCGGCGCGACGCCGAAGGAGGCGTCGTTGAAGAACGTGCTCAGTTGTTCGTTGGTCAGCCCCTGGTAGCCGGTGGAGAGCGCGTCGTACTTCGGCAACTGGTCGGCCGCGTGGGCGGGCCGGGTCCCGAAGACCTTGTGGCCGAGGATGTCGGCGAGGGTGGCGTTGCCGTTGTTGCCCGGCGGGAGGATGTCGTTGCACTGCCCGAGGCAGTAGTCGTCCGGGGCGAACGCGGTGGTGGTGAGCGGCTCGGGAGCCGCTTGCGCTGGTGCGGTGATGACGGAGGCGGTCGCGAGCAGGGCGACCACCACCACGGGTAGGGCGGCTCTCCGCATGACGCGAAGCTCCTTCCATGCAGGGCTGGTGTGGCGCACGTTACTTTTTCCGCAACTTTTCTGAAAGGGTTTCACGTTCTTTTGCCCCAATCGGCTGGTAGTCGCTGTTACCACTTGACCGACTAGGCCGATACTGGGAAAAACTTGTACATGGTGCGACGACGAACGCTGCTGGGCGGAGTGGCCGCCTCCGGGCTGCTCCTCGGCTTCGGCGCCATTCCCGCGAGGGCGTCCCTGCTGCCCGTCCGCACCTGCGCCGACTGGGGCGCCCGCCCGCCGTCGAGCCCGACGACCGTGCTCCGCCAACGGCCGGTGCGCATCCTCGTGCACCACACGGCGACCGAGAACGTCACGGACTACTCGGAGGCGCACGCCTACGCGCACGCCAGGTGGATCCAGGACCACCACATGGACGACAACGGCTGGCTCGACTCCGGCCAGCACTTCACGAACAGCCGCGGCGGCTTCCTGATGGAGGGGCGGCACGGCAGCCTCGACGCGCTGCACGCGGGCGACCGCATCGTCGAGGGCGCGCACTGCCCCGGCCAGAACTCGATCGCGATCGGCATCGAGAACGAGGGTTTGTACACCACCGAGGAGCCCCGACCCGACCAGTGGGATTCCCTCGTGTCGTTCTGCGTCTACACGTGCGAGCAGTACGGAATCGCGCCGACGGAGATCGACGGCCACCGCGACCACTACGCGGACACGCAGTGCCCTGGCGACAAGCTCTACGCCGCTCTCCCGAGGCTGCGGCAGGAAGTCGCGCGTGTGCTGGGCTGACCGTGTTTCTTCCTGGCAACTGTGAACGCGGTGGTGAGAGCCTTTCCACGGCCGCGAACGCTGGGCAAACGTCCTACCACATGGTGAGATAACGTCGAATTAACGCCAGCTTGCGCAATGGTGCGCGATGCTGGGCCTGTATGAACACGAAACGCCAACTCGGGGAGGCGTCGTGATCAAGGTGATGCTGGCCGACGACGAGGACCTCGTCCGGTCCGGGCTTCGCATGATCCTGAGCAGCGCCGGTGACATCGAAGTAGTGGCCGAGTGCGACGACGGGCACCTGGTGGCCGACCTGGCCCGCCAGCACCGTCCGCACGTGGTCCTGCTGGACATCCGCATGCGGTCCAACGACGGGCTGGTCGCGTTGCGCAGGCTGCGCACGCTGCCCGATCCGCCGAGGATCGCCATGCTCACCACGTTCGACGTGGACGAGTACGTCAGCGAGGCCTTGCGCCTGGGCGCCAGCGGCTTCCTGCTGAAGGACACCGAGCCGGAACAACTGGTGAAGGCGGTGCGCGACCTCGCACGGGGTGGCGCGGTGCTCGATCCCGGTGTGGCGGCACGGGTTCTCGCGGCGGTGGCCGACGGTGAACGGGCGGCGGAGCCCGCTCGGCGGCTGCTGGCCATGCTGTCCGAACGGGAGCGCGAGGTGCTCGTGCTGATCGGCCAGGGGATGTCCAACGCCGAGATCGGTGGCACGTTGCACCTGTCCGAGGCCACGGTGAAGGGCTACGTGTCCTCGGTGCTCGGCAAGATCGGTGCGGTGAACCGCGTGCAGGCCGCGCTCGTGGCCTTCCGCGGTGGGTTGATCGCCTAGGAGGACGTGGACCTGGTCGGGGGCTCCGACGACGGACGAGACGAGCCCCCGACCTAGTTCACGTTGATCGTCGGCTCGACCTCCACGCGGTTGCGGCCGTGCCGCTTCGCCCGGTACAGGGCCATGTCCGCCGCCGCGAAGAGCTGGTCCAGCTTCGCCGGGCCTGCGGCCACGCCGATGCTGACCGTCGGGCGCCGGGTCGTGCCCAGCACCATCGACCAGTCGTGCCCGTCGACGGCCGCGCGGATCCGCTCCGCCACGGTCGGCCCGACCTCGTGCTCCGAGTTGCCGTTGTCGCCGAGCAGCACCACGAACTCGTCACCGGCCCAGCGGGCGACGAGGTCGTCCGTCCGGCATTCGCGGCGCAGCAACTGGGCGATCTCCCGCAGGGCGGCGTCGCCCGCGGCATGACCCGCGTCGTCGTTCACGCCCTTGAACCAGTCGACGTCCACCAGCACCAGCCACGGCACCCGGCCGCGCGACGCCGTTCCCTCCAGCAGCCTCGCGGCCGCCGCCTCCAGGCCGAGCCGGTTCGCCAGCCCCGTCAACGGGTCGCGCGCCGCCGCCTCCTGCGCCGCCGCGGCGAGCTGCTGCGCGCGCAACGCGGCCTGGCGGTGCTCCAGCGCCTGCCCCAGGCCCTCCTGGAGCGTCTCGGACGCCTTCTGGCCCGCGGCGACGCTGCACCGCAGCGCGGCGGACTCGCCGACGGCGTCGTCCATCTCGGAGCAGATGTCCGCCAGGTCCAGCGAGAACCGCAGCATCAGCGACGTGTCGTGGATGGACTGGGCGGACGCGACGGACCGGCTGGCCAGCGTGCGGGCCCGCACCAGTTCACCGCGCGCGCGGTGGACCGTGGACAGCACCCAGTTCCCGACGGCCATGCCCCAGTGGTCGCTGATCTCCGACGCCATCTCCAGCGTCTTGCGACCGGCCTTCTCCGCGTCGTCCAGCTCCCCGATCCCGGCGAGCGCGCGGCCGTACGCGCCGAGCAGGCCGCGCTGCACGTGCCCGTCCACGGTGTCGAGGGTCAGGCCCTCGGCGAGGTAGCCCCTGGCCTCCTCGAAGATCGCGGGCGCCGCGGCGGCCGGACCCGAGGCCGCGCGGAAGTTCAGCGTGCCGCCGAGCCGTTGCAGGCACTGCGCCAACGTGTCCGGCCCGTTCGCCCGGCGCGCGACCTCCACGGCCCTGCGCACCATGTCCAGCGCGGCGTGCCGGTGCCCGATGCCTTCGAGCAAATAGCCCAACGTGCCCATGGTCTGCGCGGCGGCGGGGCTGTCGGTCGTCTCCGAGTCGACGTCGAGCCAGCCCTCAGCGGCCAGTTCCAACGCCAGTGGGATCCGACCCAGTCGCCACGCCATCACGGCCCTGTGCACCAGAACGGCCGAGCGCACCCAGCGGTCCGTGCTCGGAGGGGCCTTGGTGACCACCTCGTCGAAGACGGCGTTCGCCTCGGGTAAGCGCCCAGCGTTCAACAGCACGCGGACCCTGAGGTCCATGTGCGTCACGTGTCCCGCTGTCAGCGGATCGCGCTGCTCCACTCGTGCTCGACACTCCATTCCGACTCGCCGAGCGGGAACACGAGGTTCCGCCCCTGCCGGCACGGCCCCAACAGGCTACCGGGAGGAACGCTCCCTGTACCGCTCGTGGTGCACAACGTCTTCGACAGGTATGCGGTTGCGCCATCCGGCGCGTTCCAGATCGGGTTGATCGGGCAACCCTGCCACGGGTCCGACGCAAAGCCACGCAACTGGCCGCAATCCGGCTGGAATGTGCAGCAATCGACGCAGGACGTCCTCGCGGTAGAAGCTCACCCACCCCACTCCCAGACCTTCGGCGGTAGCGGCGAGCCACAGGTTCTGGATGGCGAGGCAGACGGAGTAGAGGCCCGCGTCCGCGATGGCGTGGCGGCCCAGCACGGCCGGTGAGCCGCGGTCCGGGTCGTAGGTGACGACCACGCCGAGGCTCGACTCCAGGATCCCCTCGACCTTGATGCGGCTGAAGACCTCCGCGCGCTCGGGGTCCAACTGGGCGTTGAACATGCTCCGTTCGGCGTGCACGTGGTCGCGGAACGCCCGCCGCGTCGTCCCGTCGCGCACGAGGATGAAGTCCCACGGCTGGGACAGCCCGACGCTGGGCGCCGCGTGCGCGGCCGTCAGCACGCGGTGCAGCGCGTCCGGTGGGATCGGCGCACCGGTGAACTCGCGCCGGGTGTCACGGCGCCGGTGCAGCACCTCGTAGAGGCCCGCCACCTGTTCTTCGATGCTCATTCGGACGATCGTGCCCGGCGCCGGGAGCGACCACCACCGCGATCAGGTGCGGTGATGGTCACTCCGGGGTGCTACTTCCCCTGGGACGGGTAGGGGAGCAGTGCCATCTCGCGGGCGTTCTTGATCGCCGCGGCGACCTGCCGCTGCTCCTGCGGCGTCAACCCGGTGACCCGCCGTGAACGGATCTTGCCCCGGTCGGACACGAACTTCCGCAGCAGCGTCGTGTCCTTCCAGTCGACCTGGGTCACGCCTTCGCGCTTCAGCACGTTCACGCGCTTCTTGGGCGCCGCACGACGTTCCTTCTTCACGGCGCTCACCAGCTCGACCCGCTGACACCGGGCAGTTCGCCCCGGTGCGCCATCAGACCTTCTCCCCGTTGGCGCGCAACGACGCGACGACGGCTTCGACGCCGCGCTTGTCGACCGTCCTGATCCCCTTGACGGACAGGGTCAGCACGACGTGGCGGTTCTCGGACGGCAGCCAGTACCGGCGGCGCTGGGTGTTCGGCAGCCAGCGCCGCGAGGTGCGCCGGTTGGAGTGCGAGACCTGCTTGCCGAACCCCGGTTTGCGGCCCGTCAACTGGCAGTGGCGTGACGACACGCGACCTCCTTTGAAATGACATCCATTTCCATCTACAGTAACCCACATGAAAACCGTTGTCGTCATGGTGGCCGGAGTCGCGGAGCACCCGGTGGCCGAGGAGGTCTGGCGCGCACTGGAGGGCTCGGTCCTCGTGCGCCACGACCTGAGCCGCGTCGCCGAGGGCGTCGTCAGCCGCTGGGTCGACGGCCACCTCACCGTGCTGGACCTCGCGCACGGCTGCGTCTCCTGCACCCTGCGCGAGGACCTCGTGCCGCTGCTGCTGTCGTTGGCGGGCCGAACGGTCGTCCTGCACCTCGACCCCGCGCTGGAGCCCGAGGCCGTCCGAGTCGCGCTGCCCGCCGACGCGGTGCACGTGCGGTCGGTCGTCGCGGTGCTCGACCGCGAGACGTGGCTGGCCGACGCGACCGGCGAGATGAGCCTGGCCGAGCGCGGACTGGGAGCCGCCGACGGCGACGAGCGGACGATCGCCCAGGTGGTCGTGGGCCACGCGGAGTTCGCCGACGCGCTGGTCCTCATGGGTGAACCGGGTGACGTCCGCACCGCCGCGGTGCTCGACCGCGTGGCACCGGGCGTGCCGCGGCAGGAACTGTCCTCATTGGACGTCCGCGCGCTGCTGGCCGCGCCGGAGAACCGCCCCTACGACGCCTTCGGGCCGCTGTTGCGCGGTTTGCCGCTGGAGCCGGACGGGCCCGTCGCCACGGTCCACTTCGCCGACCGCAGGCCCTTCCACCCGGAACGGCTGCACGAGGCGCTGGACGTCCTGCTCGAAGGCGTGGTGCGCACGCGCGGCCGGGTGTGGGTCGCCACGCAGCCGGACATGGCCCTGTGGGTGGAGTCCGCGGGCGGTGGGCTCCGCATCGGCGACGCGGGCAACTGGCTCGCGGCGGAGGACGACTGGTCCGACGTCGACCCCGAACGGCAGGTCAAGGCCTCGCTCGACTGGGACCCGCGCTACGGCGACCGGTCGCAGGAACTGGTGGTCATCGTGCACGAGGCGTCGACGGCGGAGATCGAGTCGACCCTGCGGGCCGCGCTGGCCACCGACGAAGAACTGGCGGGAGGAGCGGAGTTCGCCCTGGACCCGTTCGCCCACAACACGAGGGAAGTGTCGTGAAACCTGGTATCCACCCCGACTACCACCCGGTCGTCTTCCGGGACAGCTCGACGGGGAAGCAGTTCCTGACCCGCTCGACGGCCACGTCGGACAGGACGGTCGAGTGGGAGGACGGTCGCACCTACCCGCTGCTGACCGTCGACATCACCTCCGACTCGCACCCGTTCTGGACCGGCACCCAGCGCCTGATCGACACGGCGGGCCGGATCGAGAAGTTCAACCAGCGCTACGGAAAGCGGCAGAAGTAATGGCGGTCCCGAAGAGGAAGACGTCCCGCTCCAACACCCGGCACCGGCGGGCGCGCTGGAAGGCCGTGGTGCCGGACCTCGTGGAGGTCACGGCGCTGGACGGCCGGAAGCTCCGGGTGCCGAGGCGGCTGGTGGCGGCGTACCAGCGGGGACTGTTGAGCTAGCCGGTCAGCTCGCGCAGCCGGGCCTGTGCGGCCGCGAAGGACGGCTCGTACCGGCCCGGTTCGCGGTCGACGCAGGACTTCCAGACCGCCACGCACTCGCGGTGGACCTGTTCGGCCTCGGCGACCCTGCCGGATTCCCGGAGCATCCCGCCGAGGTTGGTCAACGCCTGGGCGAGGACGGGACCGTGGCGTGCGGGCTCGGTGTCCGCCAGGGTTCGGAAGGTGTCCGCGGCCTCGGTGATCGTGTCGAGCGCCTCCTGGTGGCGGTTCGCCATCCAGGAGGCGATGGCCACGTTGACCAGGAGACTGGCGAGATCGCCCCGGAGCGGCCGGTGCGAGGCGGCCAGTGCCCGCCACAGGGGCACGGCCTCCTCGAACACGGCGAGCGCTTCCCCGACCCGACCGAGCTGGAGCAGGCTCGTGCCGTGCGACCCCAGGGCCGTGGCCAGGCCCGTCCGGCGGTCGCCCGAGCGGCGCTCGGCACCCACCGCCGCGAGGCTCGCGGCGTGCGCCTCCTGGAAGCGGCCCAGGTCCCGCAGGACACCGGAGTGGTTGAGCAGCGCGCCTGCGAGGGCCGCGTCGTAGCGGTCGGGTTCCGCAGCCGCCAAGCCGGTGAGGATCGACGTGGCCTCCGCGGTCGCGGCCAGCGCTTCCGGGAACCTGCCGAGCTGCCAGAGGCCGTTGCCGAGGTTCTTCGACGCGGTGGCCAGGTGCAGGGGGTCCCCGCCGGGACCTCGGAAGGTCTCCACGGCCTCCTCGGTCACCGCGATCCCCTCCCGGACGTGCCCGGTGCGGAGCAGGCACGTGCCGTGGTTCTCCAACGCGATGGCGAACCGGTGGTCGTCGATGTCGGGCAGGCGCCTGCCGATGGCCACGGCCTCGCTCGACGCGGCCAGCGCTTCGTCGAGCCGCCCGAGGTCCTCCAGCGCGACCGCCAGGTTGCCCAGTGCGAAGACGAGTTCCCCGCCGCCCGCAGCCCGTCGGATCGCGACGACCTCCTGCAGCGCGGCGAGGGGGAGGTCGAAGTCGCCGAGTTGCTGGGCGCTCCTGCCGAGGCGGGTCAGCGCGGCGGCCAGGTCCGGTGGATCGGCGGACAGGTCGCGCAGGATCACCACGGCCTCCTGGTGGGCTCCGAGGGCTTCGGGGAAGCGGCCCACGGCGTGCAACCGGTCACCGAGGTCGTCCAGCGCGGCGGCGAGCGCGTGGCGACCACCGGGCACGAGGCGGAGGGAGGCGACGGCGAGGCTGCCCACCGCGCAACCCAGGTGAGGGAAGGACTGGGGGACCACGAGCGCCGCCAGGTCGGGGAGGGTCTTGGTGTTCGCCGACACGCGGGCGGCCAGGCCGTGGTCCAGGTCGCGGCCGGTGACGCCGGTGGCGAAGAGTTCCGCGAGCCTGACCGGGGTCAGGTCCGGTGCGTTCGTCACGGCGGTGAGCAGCGGGTCGAGTGCGTCGGGGAAGGTGTCGTACGCGTGGGCGAGCGGGGAGACCGCGGCCTGGTCGTGGAACAGTTCCGGGGTTCGGGTCAGGGTGTCCACGAGGAGCCGCTCACCGACCAGGTGCGGTAGTTCGCGGTGGCGCTGGGCCCAGCGGGCCACCACCGCCCGTGACTCGTGGGAGCTGTCGTGGGCGAGCTGCGGCACGTGGCGCAGCGCCTCCGCCGGTGTCCCCGTTGGTGTCAGCGCCAGCACGGTGATCGCTTCGGCCAGCACTTCGGTGTCGTGGCCAGGCAGGTCCCAGGTGCGCTGTTCGAGGGTGACCAGCTCGGTGGCCAGTTCCCGCAGCGACCAGCTCCGGCTGCCGGACCGGCCCAGCGCGGCGAGCAGCGCCCTGGCGTGCAGGAGGAGCAGGGTGTCCCCGTCGTCGCCCACCGGCCGGGCGGGCAGGTCCGGGGACGGAACGCCCAGGGTCTTCGCGTAGGCGCGGACGGCTTCGGCGAACCAGCGTTCGCGGTCCGACGGTTCGCCGATCGGGGTCAGCGGCACCTCGACCAGGTGGGGCAGCACCACGTCCGGCACGGGGCGCAGGTCCTTCAGGTCGCGCGTCAGCAACACCAGCCGCACCAGGTCGGGGTGGCGGACGGCCTGCGTGAGCAGCACGTCGAGGCCTGCCACGCGGTCGGCGTCGTCCACGACCACCAGCGTCGGCTCGCCCGCCGCCGCGATCCGCTCCACGAGCGAGCCCACCGCGAGCAGCCGTCCGGCCACCCACCCTTCGGGCAGGGCTTCGGCCACCGCGAGCGCCAAGCGGCTCTTGCCGACCCCGGCGGGACCGGTGATCACCCGCGCCGCGCCCGCCGCGCCGCCGGTGCACCAGGCCACCAGCCGGTCCCGGTCGGCGCCGCGCCCCCACAGCCGGGTGGGGCTGTACGGGGAGGTCAGCCGGAACACCAGACCGGGCGCGCCGTCGGGCACCTCGGGCCGCAGCGGGCCCAGCAGTTCGTCGCGCGCGGCCCGCCGGTCGTGCTGGTCTTGGCGGCCCTGCCACAGCGACAGGGCGGCCTGGGCGGCCACGAGCCCGACGACGACGGCGGCCATGGTCCAGGTGAACCCGTCGGTGACCAGGTTGATCACCACGCCCACCGCGGCGGCCACCGCCACCGTCACGACCCCGTGCCACGCCCTGAACCCCAGTGATCGACCCACGGCCGCCAGTGAAACCCACGGTCCACCGACCGCGTCGGCGTTTCGGCGGAAACTACCCGCGTGGCCCCGCCTGGACCTGCGTCTCGCCGTCCGGCGACTCCCGCCACTGCTCGAACGGCCGGTCCATCCGCCACCCCGTCCCGTCGTGCTCCAGCACCCGGTGGCCGCAGGTGTCCAGGTTGGACAGGGACTCGAACAGCTCCACGCTCCACGAGAACAACCGGCGGCACAGCAGGCGGATCGTCAGGCCGTGCGACACCACCAGCACGGTCCGCGGGTGCTCGGCGTCCTTGAGCATGTGCAGTTCCAGCTCGCCCAGGTACGCCGCCAGCCGGTCGTCCACGTCCGCGCCCGACTCCCCGTTGGGCAGCCTGAAGAAAAAGTGGCCGAACGCGTGCCGCTGGTGCTTGAGGACCTCCTGCTGCACCGGGTCCTGGAGGTTGCCCCAGTCCTGCTCCCGCAACCGCGGCTCCGCGATCACCCGCTCGACGAGGTCCCCGAGTTCCAGTCCGGCCAACGTCTTCCGCGTCCGCAGGTACGGGCTGACGTACACGGCGACGGGCCCGGCGCCGATCAGCTCGCGCACCACCGGACCCGCGGCGCGCGCCTGCTGTTCGCCCAGTGTGGTGAGGGGCAGGGAGTGGTCGGGTACTCGGCAGTAGGCCGACTCGTCCACGTTCCCGAGGCTCTGGCCGTGGCGCAGCAGGATGATCCTCACCCCTTCATCTTGGGGGAGACTCCCGTTCTGGCAACAAGCGGACCGGAATCCGCTGTTACAGTCCGAAGCAATCAGCGACAGGAAGTGTCACATGATCAAGTACATCGCGCTCTACCGGAAGCCCGCCGACCAGGCGGACTTCGACGAGAAGTACTTCGCCACGCACCTCCCGATCGTGCGGAAAACCCCTGGTCTGCTGCGCGCCGAGGTGGCCAAGGTCGATCGCGTCCTGGTCCCCGGCTTCCTCGGCGACACGGACCTGCACGTCATCGCGGAGATGTACTTCGAGTCGCAGGAGGTCCTGAGCGCGGCGTTCCAGTCACCCGAGTGGCACGCGGCCGGGGCGAACCTGTCCGAGATCGGCGGGCTCGAACTCGTGGCCATGTTCACGGCCGAGGTGGTCGCCGAATGATCGCCGGGGTGGTCGGTGGCGGCACGATGGGCGCGGGCATCGCGCACCTCCTCCTCGCGGGCGGGCACGACGTCGTGCTCGCGGAAGCCGGTGCGGACCGCGCCGAAGCCGCCCGCCTGGCCGTGACGAGATCGCTCGCCAAGGCCGCCGAGCGCGGCAAGCTGACCGGCACCCCGGACGCGCTGCTGGCCGGGTTGACGGTGGTGGAGGACCTGGCCGACCTGCCGAGCGCGGCGGAACTGGTCGTCGAGGCCGTCCCGGAGGACGCCGACCTCAAACGGCGGGTGCTCACGCAGGTCGCAAGCGTTTGCCCGACCGCTGTGCTGGCGTCCAACACGTCCTCGCTCTCGATCTCCGCGCTGGCCGACGGCCTGCCCGGCGAACGCCTGATCGGGATGCACTTCTTCAACCCCGTGCCGGTGCAGGAACTGGTCGAGCTCGTCCACCACGACGGCGTGGGCCCGGACGTGGTCGTGCGGGTCCGCGCGTGGGCCGAGGCGCTGGGCAAGACCGTCATCGAGGTGCGCGACTCGCCGGGGTTCGCCACGTCGAGGCTGGGCGTCGCGGTCGGCATGGAGGCCATCCGGATGCTGGAGGAGGGCGTGGCCAGCGCGGAGGACATCGACACCGGCATGCGCCTCGGCTACGGCTGGCCGATGGGGCCGTTGAAGCTGACCGACCTCGTCGGCCTCGACGTGCGGCTGGCCATCGCCAAGCACCTGGCCGCCGAACTGGGGCCGCGGTTCGAGCCGCCCGCGCTGCTGCGCGACAAGGTCGACCGCGGCGAGCTGGGGCGGAAGACCGGGCGCGGGTTCTTCGCCTGGTAGGCATGGGCACGTGGACATCCGGGAGTACACCGAGGACGACCGCGACACCGTGCTGCGGATGCGCAAGCTGGCCTTCGCGAGCGCGCAGCCGCCGCCGGAGAAGCTGGTCACGCCCGGCAGGCTCGGCCTGCTCGCCCACGACGGCGGAGAGCCGCTCGGGTCGCTGCTGATCAACGACTTCGCCCAGTTCTTCGGTGGCCGCGCGGTTCCCACGGGCGGCATCGGCGGCGTCGTGGTCGATCCGCACGCCCGCGGCCGGGGCGTCGCGTCGGCGCTGCTCGACACGGCGCTGCGCACGATGCGCGAGCAGGGCCAGTCGCTGTCCGCGCTGTACCCGACCGTGCCCTCCCTCTACCGCGGTCGCGGCTGGGAGCGCTCCGGCGTGCTCGAACGGCTCGTCTTCCCGATGGACCGGCTGCTCATGTCGCCCAGGGCGCCGCACCGGCTGGCGACCCGGCGCGCCACGAGGGCCGACCTGGCGGACGTCCACGCCTGCTACACGGACCTGGCGGCCACCGTGGACGGCCTGCTCGACCGGCACGCGCCGACGTTCCAGCCCGAGAAGCTGCTCGACCTGGACGTCGCGACGCTCGTGCACGACGCGGACGGCGTGCTGCGCGGCTACCTGACCGCCGACCGCGAACGCGACGGCCTGAAGGTCCACGACCTCGTCGCCGCCGACCTGGACGCGCAGCTCACCCTGCTGGCCGAACTCACGTCGTGGAGCGGCGTGCTGGACACCGTCGACGTGCGCGTGGTCGACCCCGCGTTCACCGGGCTGCTCACGGCGCAGGCCATGCGGATCGAGATGTCGGTGAGCCTGTGGTTCCTGCGGGTCGTCGACCTGCCTGCCGCCGTCGCCGCGCGCGGCTGGCCCGCCGCGGCCGGGCTGAAGGCGGGCGCGGTCGACCTGGACGTGGTCGACGAGCACGCGCCGTGGCACGCGGGCAGGCAACGGCTCGTCGTGGACGACGGCGGGGTGCGGGTCGAACCCGGTGGCAGCGGGGCGGTCCAGGTCCACGCCAGGGCGCTCGGACCGTGGTTCTCCGGCGCGCAGGGCACCGCCGCGCTGCGCCGCGCCGGGCTCCTGTCCGGCGAGGCCCCGCTGCTGGACCAGCTCGTCGCGGCACCCGGAAACCCGCGCCTCGCCGACTTCTTCTAGCGCACCTACCCTGACCCCTCGTGGTGCTCATCGTCCTGGAACTGGTCGGCATCGCCGTGTTCGCGGCGTCCGGCGCGCTCGCCGCGGTCCGGACCCGGCTGGACGTGTTCGGCGTGATCGTGCTGGCGCTGACGACCGCGTTGGGCGGCGGCGTGATCCGGGACGTGCTGCTCGGCGTGCACCCGCCGAGCAGCCTCACGAAGTGGCCGTACCTGCTGGTCCCGGCCGTGACGGGGCTGCTGGTGTTCTGGTTCCACCCGCAGGTCGCGAAGCTCCGCCGGGCCGTGCTGCTGCTGGACGCGATCGGGCTCGGCCTGTTCGTCACCGGCGGCACGTCGACCGCGCTCGCGCTGGGCGCCCCGCCGTACACGGCGTGCCTGATCGGCATGACCACGGGCATCGGCGGCGGTGCCCTGCGCGACGTGCTGCTGCGCGAGATCCCGCTGGTGCTGCGGCGCGAGATCTACGCCGTGGCCGCACTGCTGGGTGGTCTTGTCGTCGCGGGCGGCAGCGTGCTCGGCCTCCCGGAGGAACCGGTCGCCCTGGCCGGATCGGCGCTGGTCGTGGTCGTGAGGCTGCTGGCGCTCTGGCGGAAGTGGAACGCCCCGCTGGCCCACGGACTTGACGCGTAGTTCACACGGATTGTTGGGCTCCCTCTCAGGCGCCTCTCAGGACGAGGGGCAACACTTACCCCCATGCGCATCCTTGTTGTCGACGACGACCGGGCCGTGCGTGAGTCGCTTCGCCGCTCACTGCAATTCAACGGCTACCAGGTGGACACTGCCGGCGACGGCCAGCAAGCGCTGGAATCGGTGACGACAGCGCGTCCGGACGCGATGGTCCTGGACGTCATGATGCCCAGGCTCGACGGGCTGGAGGTGTGCCGCAGGCTGCGGAGCACCGGTGACGACCTGCCCATCCTCGTCCTCACGGCGCGCGACGCGGTGTCCGACCGGGTGTCCGGGCTGGACGCCGGAGCCGACGACTACCTGCCGAAGCCGTTCGCGCTGGAGGAGCTGCTCGCCAGGCTCCGGGCACTGCTGCGGCGGTCGTCGAACGAGCAGGACGACGCGGACCGGGCGCGCGCCACGCTGAAGTTCTCCGACCTCGAACTGGACCCCGGCACCCGCGACGTGCGGCGCGGCGAGCGGGCGATCAGCCTGACGCGCACCGAGTTCGCCCTGCTGGAGCTGTTCCTCGCCCACCCGAAGCAGGTGCTGACCCGCGGTCGCATCCTGGAGGACGTGTGGGGCTACGACTTCCCGACGTCCGGGAACGCGCTCGAGGTCTACGTCGGCTACCTGCGGCGCAAGACCGAGCTGGAGGGTGAATCCAGGTTGCTGCACACGGTGCGTGGCGTCGGCTACGTGCTGCGGGAGACGCCTCCGTGATCATCACCTCCGCGCCGTCGGACGGCCCGGCCACCACCGGGCGGTTCCAGCGGGTCTCGCTGCGCGCCCGCGTGACCCTGCTCGCGGCGTTCTGCGTCGCGGGTGTGGTGGCGGTGGTGTCGCTCGGCGCGTACATGACCGTGAGCCAGAACCTGTACACCCAGCTCGACGAGACGTTGCGGCAGCGGGTCACCGACGCCATCCAGACGCCTTCGGTGCAGGGCGGGCAGGACCTCCAGTCGTTCCCCGGCGCGTTCCTGGTGGCCGGGGACATCCGGATCGGGCTGCTGGACGAGTCGGGGCAGATCTACTACGCGAAGGGCGCGACTCCTCCGCCCACCAACGGCAACGACCTGAAGGTCGCCAAGGGGGAGCTGGGGGAGAACATCTGGACGGACGACCGGACCGGGTTCCGGGTGATCTCGAAGCCGTACAGCGACGACGGCCAGGCGATGGTGATCGCGCAGTCGATGAAACCGCTGCGGGCGACGTTGGGGAAGCTCAACGTGGTGCTGTTCGTGATCAGCGGGTTGGGCGTGCTGGTGGCGGCGTTGGCCGGGACCGCCGTGGCGCGGACCGGGTTGAGGCCGGTGCAGCGGCTGTCGGAGGCCACCGAGCGGGTGGCCATGACCGGGGACCTGCGGCCGATCCCGGTCACCGGGGACGACGAGCTGGCGCGGCTCACGCAGCGGTTCAACGCGATGCTGGGGGCTGTGGCGGAGTCCCAGGAGAGACAACGGCGGTTAGTGGCCGACGCGGGGCACGAGCTGCGTACGCCGTTGACGTCGATGCGGACGAACCTGGAGCTGTTGTTGGCTTCCGAGCGGCCGGATTCACCGACGTTGTCCGATGTGGACAAGGCTGAGATCAACGATGACGTGCGAGCTCAGTTGGACGAGCTGACCACGTTGATCGGGGATCTGGTGGAGTTGGCCCGTGAGGATGCTCCACAGGTGGTGCAGGAGCCGGTGGACCTGGTTGAAGTGGTCGAGCGGGCGTTGGATCGGGCTCGGAGGCGGGCCGTTACGCACGTGACGTTCGACGTTCGGTTGCAGTCTTGGTCGTTGCTGGGGGATTCGAGTTCGTTGGAGCGGGCGGTGTTGAACCTGCTCGACAACGCGGTGAAGTTTTCGCCGGATGATGGGGTGGTGCGGTTGGAGCTTCGGCAGATCGGGGATGGGAGTGCGGTGGTGGAGGTGGCGGATTCCGGGCCTGGGATCGGGGACGCTGATCTGCCGCATGTTTTTGAGCGGTTTTATCGGTCGTCGGAGGCTCGGACTTTGCCTGGGTCGGGGTTGGGGTTGGCGATTGTGAAGCAGGCTGCTGAGAGGCATGGGGGGATGGCTTATGTGGGGCGGGCTGTGGAGGGTGGGGCTTTGTTTGGGATTCGGTTGCCTGGGAGGCCTTGAGGGGGCCGGTGGGTTGGGTGGGGGGCGGGTTGGGTGCCGGGGTGCTGTTGGTGGGGTGGCCGATTTGACTTGGGGCCCCTAGATTTGCCCCTTCGTCGGACAATAAAGGGCAGAGGTGAAGCTGCCGTCCGACGCAAGTTTAAGGGGCAAATCCCCCAAGTAAAATCGGCCACGGTTGCGTAGGCGGCGTTGCGTGGGGTGCTTCTTGCTGGGGGCTGAAGTGTGGGGCGGGTGTTGGTCCTGTGTGGGGCCTAGCCTTTTGTGGAGCCTAGGGTTAGGCCGCTGACGAATTGGCGTTGTAGGGCGAAGAAGACTACTAGTGTTGGTAGTGCTACTAGTAGGGAGCCTGCTGCTACTAGGTTGTTGTCGGTGAAGAAAGAGCCGCGCAGGTTTTGCAGGGCTGAGGTGATGGGCATTTTTTCGCCGGTCTGGATCAGGACCAGGGCCCAGAGGAAGTCGTTGTAGATCCAGGTGAATTCCAGTGTTGCCAAGGCTGCTAGTGCTGGTCTGCACAGTGGGAGGATTACCTGCCAGTACTGGCGGAAGACGCTGGCGCCGTCTACCCGTGCTGCTTCGGTCAGTTCGTGGGGGATGGTCTTCATGTAGTTGCTCAGTACGAAGGTGCAGAAGCCGATCTGGAAGGCGATGTGGATCATTACCACGCCCAGTTGGCTGTCGATCAGGGTGCCGCTCTCGCTGATCCACTCCGGTACCTCGATCAACCTGTACAGGCGCCACAGGGGGGTGACGATCACCTGTTGTGGCAGGAGGTTGCCTGCGGTGAAGAGCATGAGCAGGCCCAGGTTGAACTTGAAGCTGAAGCGGGAGACGCCGAAGGCGACCATGGAGCTGAACAGGAGCGTCAGTAGTACTGCGGGGAGGGTGATGAGGAAGGTGTTGAGGTAGTAGTGCGGTAGGTCGCCGGTGGTCCACGCGTTGCTGAAGTTGTCCAGCGTGAGGCTTTCCGGCAGTGAGAAGTAGCCGTTGCGGGCGGTGTCGTCGTAGGTGCGGAGTGACGCGTACACGGCCCACAGCAGGGGAGCCAGGGTCATCAGGCACGTCAGCACCAGGAAGACGTGCAGCACGACCCGGCCGGGTCGGAGGGGTGCCTTGCGGGCCTTCACTGAGGTGGTCACGCCCGGTTCTCCTTGCTGAACTCCTGGTACAGGTACGTGATGATCACGCTCAGCGAGATGAGCAGCAGGATCACCGCGAGCGCCGAGCCCCAGCCGATGCGGCTCGACTCGCCGATGATGTTGTCGGTGACCAGTACCGACAGCAGTTCCAGGCCGTTGCGGCCCTTGTTGATGATGTAGACGATGTCGAACGCGCGCAGCGATTCGATGACGGTCACGACGAAGACGACGATGTTGACCGGCTTGAGCACCGGGAACGTCACCCTGGTGAACGTCTGGAAGGCGTTGGCGCCGTCGAGGGACGCCGCTTCCTTCAGCGCCGGGTCGACGGACTTCAGGCCGGCCAAGTACAGCAGCATGATGTAGCCGGTGTGCCGCCACGCCGCCGCGACCAGCACCGCGTACAGGTTGATGTCCGGGTCGCCCAGCCAGTTGGTCGGGTTGTTCTCGGTGGTGCCGAGGATGCTGTTCAGCAGCCCCTGCTCCGGCTGGTAGATCAACTGCCAGATGAAGCCGACCAGCGCGAGCGAGAGCACCATCGGCAGGTACAGCGCGCTCTGGTAGATCCGGCCGAACCGCAGCTTGCGGTCCAGGAGCACCGCGAGGAACAGGCCCGCCACCGTCGGCAGGACCATCAGGAAGACCAGCCAGATCACGTTGTGCCGGAACGCGGGCCAGAACCTGGGGTAACTGGTGAAGATGTCGACGTAGTTCTGGAACCCGACCCACTTGATGTCCTCGAAGCCGCCGATGCCGTCCCACGAACCGAACGACAGCGCCACCGACCCGAGCGTCGGCACCCACACCAGCAGCAGGTGGATCAGGGTCGGGATGCCCAGCATCAGGCCGAGCACCAGTTTGTCGCCGCCGCCCAGCGCGGTCGCCTTCTTGCGGCGGGCCCGCCCACGGGGCGCCGGGGAATCCGGCGCCCCGTGGGCGGTCTTCTCGCTCAACGCGGTCAACTCGTCACCCCGTGAAGATCGTCTTGGCCTGGTCGGCCATGCCCTTGAGCACGGTGTCGATGTCGTCCGGGTTCTGGATGAAGGCGTTCAGGCCGTTGGTCGCCGCGTCGCTCGCGAAGCGCGGGTCGGTGTCGCGGTCGAGGAACTGGGTGATGTGCTTGGCGTTCTTGATGACCTCGACGGCCTTCTTCTGGAGCGCCGTGTAACCGGAGGTGTCGGCCTTGGAGCTGGTGGCGATCGACGACGGGTCGGACTTGAGGTACTCCAACTGCGTCTCGGGCTTCGCCAGGTACTCCAGGAGCTTCTTCGCGCCCTCGGGGTTCTTCGGGTTCTTGGCCATCATGTAGCCGTCGATCGGCGCCTCGACCGTGTCCTGGCCGAACTCGGGGTTGATCTCCGGGAACGGGAAGAAGTCGAGGTCGTCCTCCTGGCCCTTGAACTGCTGGCCGACGAACGAGCCGAGCAGGTACATGCCGGACTTGCCCTGCTGGACGCTCTGCGCGGCTTCCTGCCACTCGCGGCCGAGCGCGTTCTCCTGGTGGAACGGCAGCAGGCGCTTCCAGGTGTCGAACACCGCGCGCACCTTGGCGCCCTGCCAGTCCTCCTTGCCCGCCATGAGGTCGACGTGGAACTGGTAGCCGTTGGTGCGGAAGTTCAACTGGTCGAACGTGCCCATGCCCGGCCAGCCCTGCTTCTGCGCGAAGGCGATCGGGGTGAGGCCGTCGGCCTTCATCTTCGTGGAGAGCGCGACGAACTGGTCGAGGGTCTTCGGGACCTCGTAGCCGCGTTGCGTCCACACGCTCTTCAGGTAGAAGACGCCCCACGGGTACTGGGTGAACGGCACGAAGTACTGCTTGCCGTCCTTGGCGGTCGACGCCTCCTTGAGCGAGGACGCGTAGTTGTCGCCGAGCCCGCCCCACAGGTCGGTGAGGTCCCCGGTGAGGCCCTTCTCCGAGAAGAAGCGCATCCGGTAGCCGGCGAACCAGGCGAGCACGTCGTCTGGCTTGCCCTGGAGGTAGTTGTTGATCTGCTCCTGGTACTGCTCGTGCTGCTTGGTGTTGATCGAGATCTTCAGGGCGTCGGTGTCGAAACCCTTGAGCGCCGCGGTGATCGCGGCCTTCGGCACCTCGTCGGACTGGTTGTTGCCGAAGGTGACCGTGCCGTTCGACGAGCCCGAGTCGCCACCGCCGCAGGCGGCCAGACCCGGCACCGCGGCGATGCCCGCGGTCATGAGCAGTCCTCGGAGCACGGCCCTGCGGCCGAGAAGGGGGTGCATGGACTGGGAACTGGGCGTGTACCGGACCATCGTTGCTCCTGAGGACACTCGACCAAACCAACTGAACACTGAGTCAAACAAAGTTGCGCATAATGTTGCGTCCAACACACGGGGTGTCAAGCCCCGTTACGAAGCCGTTAACCCAGTACAACGTTGTAAAAACAAGGCGACTACCTGGTACAACGTTGTAAAAATGAGCGAAGCTCAAGGTCGGGGCCTCGCCGAAGTTCCAACAGACCCGAACGGAGGATCTTGTTGGAGTGTGTTGACGTTGTGGGTATGTTTCAGCCACCCTTGCGGCTATGACCACTTGGCCCACGGGTATGGCCGGCTTGGCTTGGGGCGCCGACTACAACCCCGAGCAGTGGCCCGAAGACGTGTGGGCCGAGGACGTCGAGCTCATGCGCCGTGCGGGCGTGACCATGGTCAGCGTCGGGATCTTCTCCTGGGCGCTGCTGGAAACCTCCGAGGGCGAGTACGAGTTCGGCTGGCTGGACCGGGTGCTCGACCTGCTGCACGAGGGCGGTGTGCGGGTCGACCTGGCGACGGCGACGGCCTCGCCGCCACCGTGGCTGACCACGGCCTACCCCGACGTGCTCCCGGTGCGCGAGGACGGTGTCCGCTTCACCCACGGGTCGCGCCAGGAGTACTGCCCCAGCTCGCCGGTGTACCGCGAGAAGGCCGTCGCGCTCGCGACCGCGCTCGCCGAGCGGTACCGCGACCACCCCGCGCTGGCCGCGTGGCACGTCGGCAACGAGTACGGCTGCCACGTCGCCCGCTGCTACTGCGACCGCTGCGCCGAGGCGTTCCGCACCTGGCTGCGGCACCGCCACGGCGACCTGGACACGCTCAACGAGGCCTGGGCGACGGCGTTCTGGAGCCAGCGCTACTCGGCGTGGGACCAGGTCCTGCCGCCGCGCGTGACGCCGACGTTCGCCAATCCGGGGCACCTGCTGGACTTCGACCGGTTCTGCTCGGACGCGCTGCTGGAGCTGTACAAGGCTGAGCGCGACGCGCTGCGCGAACGCACCCCGGACGTGCCGATCACCACGAACTTCATGGTGGGCTGGACCTTCGACGCGCTGGACTACTGGGCGTGGGCGCGCGAGGTCGACTTCGTCTCCAACGACCACTACACCCGGTCCGAGAGCGACGACCGGCACGTCGAGCTGGCGATGGCCGCCGACCTGACCCGCGGCCTGGCGGGCGGGCGGCCGTGGCTGCTGATGGAGCACTCCACGTCCGCGGTGAACTGGCAGCCGCGCAACATCGCCAAGCAGCCCGGTGAGCTGCGGCGGCACTCGTTCGCGCACACCGCGCGCGGCGCCGACGGCACGCTGTTCTTCCAGTGGCGGCAGTCGCGGGCGGGCGCCGAGCGCTACCACTCCGCGATGGTCCCGCACGCGGGCACCGAGACCAAGGTGTACCGCGAGGTCTGCGAGGTCGGGGCCGAGTACGGGAAGCTCGCCGAACTCGTCGGGTCCACTGTGGACGCTTCCGTGGCGGTCGTCTACGACTGGCAGTCCCGCTGGCTCTCCGGCCAGCAGGCGCACCCCACCGAGGACTTCTCCTACCAGGAGACCGTGTTCGGGCTCTACCGGCAGTTCTGGGACGCCGGTGTCACGGTCGACTTCGTGCCGCCGTCCGCCGACCTCTCGTCGTACCGGCTGGTCGTCGTGCCCGCGCTGTACTCGGTGACCGACGCCGACGCCGCGCGGATCGCCGACTACGTCGACGGCGGCGGGCACGTGCTGGTCACGTACCTGTCCGGTGTCGCCGACGAGCGCGGCCACGTGCGGCTCGGCGGCTACCCCGGCGCGTTCCGCGACCTGCTCGGCGTGTGGACCGAGGAGTTCTTCCCGTTGCGCGAGAACGAACGCGTGCGGCTGGACGACGGCGGCGAGGCGGCCGTGTGGACCGAGTCGCTGCACGTCAGGGGTGCGGAGGTGGTGTCGTCGTACGTCGACGGCCCGCTGCCCGGCGTCCCAGCGGTCACCCGCCACCAGCACGGCGCGGGAACCGCCTGGTACGTCGCCTGCGGCCTGGTCGATGACGGTCTGCGACGGGTCGTCGACGCGGCGCTGGAGCGCGCGGGCGTAACACCCGCACCCGGATTGGAGATCGTTCGGCGAAGGGGTACTCGCAACGGCGAACCCGTATCGTGGCTGGTTGCGATCAACCACGCTGCGGAGGACGTCGCACTGCCCGCGTCCGGTGTCGAACTGCTGTCCGGCTCCCGAGTCGACGGCCTGCTGGTGGTTCCAGCCGGAGCGGTCGCTGTGCTGAGGGAGATGGTGTGAAGTGCTGGCTCGGCAACGACAAGCGGTGATCCTCGAGGAGATCCGCCGCACCGGGGCGGTCCGCGTGAGCGACCTGGTGGTGCGCCTCGGCGTCTCGGACATGACCATCCGCCGGGACCTGGACGTGCTGGCGGCGCGCGGAGTCATAGAGAAGGTCTATGGCGGCGCGACGTCCGTGGTCGGGCGCAGCACGGACGAACCGGGCTTCGAGGCGAAGTCGGTGCGGCAGCTCCCGGAGAAGGAGGCCATCGCCCGGCAGGCCGCCGCGCTGGTCCGCCCCGGCACCGCCATCGGGCTGTCCGCGGGCACGACGACGTGGACGCTCGCGCGGTTCCTGGAGGACATCCCGGACCTGACCGTCGTGACGAACTCGATCCGGGTCGCGGACGTGCTCCAGCAGGGCGGGCGGACCGACCGCACGGTCGTGCTGACCGGTGGCGTGCGGACGCCGTCGGACGCGCTCGTCGGGCCGGTCGCCGTGCAGGCGCTGCGGTCGCTGCACCTGGACGTGGTGTTCCTCGGCGTGCACGGCATGGCCGAGCGGTCCGGGTTCACCACGCCCAACCTGAACGAGAGCGAGACGGACCGCGCGCTGGTCGACGCGGCCGGTCGCGTGGTGGTCGTCGCCGACCACACCAAGTGGGGCACGGTCGGCATCTCCACCATCGCCGACCTCGACGAAGCGGATGTGCTGGTGACCGACGAGGGTCTGGCGGACGACGCCAAGGCGATCCTCGCGGAGCAGGTCGGGGAACTCGTGCTCTCGCACGTGCCCGGAAGGGGAGAGGAACTCGCGTGAAGGAAGCGTTGCGGCGGACCGCGGCGAAACTGGCTGATGGTCGGGAGATCATCTACTTCGACGACACCCCGGACGCGCCTCCGCGCACGGCGGTGGACACGAGGGACCTGCCGGAGTCGCAGCCGCACTCGGAGGTCCGCCGCGACCCCCTGACCGGCGAGTGGGTGGCGATGGCGGCGCACCGCCAGACCCGCACCTACAAGCCACCGGCCGACCTGTGCCCGCTGTGCCCGACGTCGCCGGGCAAGCCGACGGAGATCCCCGAGTCGAGCTACGACGTGGCGGTCTTCGAGAACCGCTTCCCGTCGTTCGCCGAGGACGTCCCCGACGTGCAGTCCACTGTGGACGGCATGTCGATGGTGCACCGCGCCGCGGGCCGCGGCCGTTGCGAGGTCGTCTGCTTCACCTCCGACCACAACACGTCGTTCGGCGAGCTGACCCCGCACCGGGTGCGGACCGTGGTCGACGTGTGGGCCGACCGGACCGAGGCGTTCGCCGAGATCCCCGGTGTGGCGCAGGTGTTCCCGTTCGAGAACCGCGGCGAAGAGATCGGCGTGACGCTGCACCACCCGCACGGCCAGATCTACGGGTACCCCTTCGTCACGCCCAAGACCGAGCGGATGCTGAGCGTCGCGGGCGAGTACTTCGCCGAGCACGGCACGCACGTGATGGGTGACGTGCTGGCCGCCGAGCGCGCGGCGGGGACCCGGATCGTCGCCGAGGGCGAGCACTGGACGGCGTTCGTGCCCGCCGCGGCTCGCTGGCCCGTCGAGGTCCACGTGGTGCCGCACCGCCAGGTGCCGGACCTGCCCGCGCTGACCGACGCCGAACGCGACGACTTCGCGCACCTCTACCTGCGCGTGCTGCACCTGATGGACGCGCTGTACGACCGGCCGCTGCCCTACATCGCGGCCTGGCACCAGGCACCCGTGCGGACCGGCCGCGACCTCTCCTGGCTGCACCTGGAGGTGTTCTCCGTGCTCCGCACGAAGGACAAGCTGAAGTACCTGGCGGGGTCCGAGTCCGGCATGGGTGTGTGGATCAACGACGTGACGCCGGAGCAGATCGCTGAGCGGTTGCGGGGCTCTTCAGCCTGAAACAACACTCACACGTGATGCCCAGGTCCGTTTAAGGCTCCTCTCAGGCGGGCACCGCAGAGTTATGGGCATGACCGAGAGCAACCACGGTGCCGCTGAGGACAAGCCTCAGCCCGAGGCGCCGCAGACGCCGCAGCAGACTCCCACTGCCGTGCCGAGCGAGCAGCCCAGCCCGTGGGCCGCCAACGCTCCTGCGACCCCTCAGCAGGAGTGGCAGCCCGTTCCCGGTCCCGCCCACCCCGGTTTCCAGCAGCAGGGTGCTGGACAGCCGGACCCCGGCCAGCCAGGCGCTTTGCAGGGGGCGTCTGGCCAGCCGGGGACTTCTACCCAGGGAACCGCCGCACCGGAACCCGCCCAGGTCGGCCAGCCGGGATCGCCCCAGTTCGGCCTCCCCGGCACTCCGCCGCCGCAAACCGGTCCGTTCTACGCCCAGCCGGGTGTGTCGTACCCGATCCCGCCCCAGCAGCAGCGCAAGGCCGGTCGCGGCCGGGTCGTGGCGGGGGTGGCCGCGGCGGTGCTCGCCGTCGGCGCGCTGTCCGGCGGCATCGGCGGCTACATCGGCTACCAGGCGGCCGTGGACGCGCAGCCCGTCACGAACGCGCTCACCGCGCCGAGGCCCGTCCAGCAGAGCAGCAACGCGCCCGCCGGGTCCATCGAGAGCGTCGCCGAGAAGGTGCTGCCCTCCGTGGTGAAGCTCCAGCTCTCCGGCGGTGAGGGCTCCGGCATCGTGATCAGCTCGGACGGCTACGTCCTGACCAACAACCACGTGGTCGAGAGCGCGGCTGCGGGCGGTCAGATCCAGATCGTCTTCCAGGACGGCAAGACCACGACCGCCACCATCGTCGGCCGCGACCCGTCGTCCGACCTCGCGGTGGTGAAGGCGGCGAACGTGACCGGCCTGCCGACGGCGGAGCTGGGCAACTCGGGTGGCCTGAAGGTCGGCCAGCAGGTGGTGGCCGTCGGGTCGCCGTTCGACCTCCAGGGCACCGTCACGTCCGGCATCGTCAGCTCGCTGAACCGGCCGGTCCGGGCGGGTGGCGAGCAGGGCTCGCAGGCTTCGGTGCTGGACGCGATCCAGACCGACGCGGCGATCAACCCCGGCAACTCGGGCGGTCCGCTGGTGAACATGCAGGGCCAGGTCGTCGGCATCAACTCCGCCATCTACAGCCCGAACTCGACGTCGCAGTCGCAGGGCGGTTCGGTCGGCATCGGCTTCGCCATCCCGATCGACCAGGCCCGGCGCACGGCAAAGGAGATCACCGACACCGGCAAGTCGACCCAGACCGTGCTCGGCGTCTCGGTCAAGGACGGCGACAAGGGCGGTGCGGTGGTCAACGAGGTTACCGCGGGCGGCGCGGCCGAGAAGGCGGGCCTGAAGGCCGGTGACGTGATCACCAAGTTCGACGGCCGCAAGATCGACACGTCGGACGCGCTGGTCGCGGCCGTCCGTTCCAAGGCCCCCAACGACAAGGTGCAGCTCACGGTCGGCGAGGACAAGACGGTCGAGGTCACCCTCGGCAGCCAGGTCGTCGAACCGAAGTAGCCCCCAGGATTCCCGGCGCGATTGCCCCTCGCGCCGGGACGGGTTCCCGGCGCGGGAGCGGGTGACGCAGGGAGAGCGAAGCTTCTCGGCGACAGGAACCCTGAACACCTCGGCCACGCCAAGACAGGACCCCCTCACCTGTCACGGCGTGGCTGGGGTGTTTTCGCGTCTGACCAACCCGGTGATCACCACGGTGGTCCAGACGACGGCGAGCGCGATCAGCAGCCCGGCCAGGTACGGACGGTCGTGCAGGCCCGGCGTGACCGGACCGGAGAACGTCCGCCACAGGTAGGGGATCGACAGCACCACCAGTACCCCGCTGACCACGAGGCCCGCGCCGACCGGCGCCCGCCATCGAGGCGGCAGCACGCGGGAGACCACCACGCCGCCGACGGCCACGAGCGGAGCGAGCAGCGCGTCGTGCAGCACCGGCCCGCCCAGCAGCCAACCGCCCAGCGACAGCGGGCTGTCGAACACCACCGGCACCAGCTCCACGACGCCCCAGCCGAGCAGCCCGACACCGAGAACCCCGATCACCCAGCGCATCACCGCACCTCCAGTCGTGAAACCCACTTGGTCTGGAGCACGCCGGGCCTGCTGGGGGCGATCACCCGGCACGGGTAGCCGTGGTCCAGGGTCAGCACCTCGCCGTTCATCCGCAGCGCCAGCAGCGTCAGCGGGTCCGCGGTGTGCGTGCCGGGCAGCGTGCTCGACCGGTAGAGGCCGCCCTGCTCCAGCGACTCGACCCGGACGTCGCTGCCCGCGGGCACGCCCGCTCGTTCCAGCAGGTCCTTCACCGGCACACCCGTCCAGGTCGCGCTCGCGCTCCAGCCCTCGACGCACGCGATCGGCAGGTCGGCGGTCGTCTGCGGCATCGCCCGCAGCTCGGCCAGGGAGAACTCGACGTCACCGACGGTGAGCCGCCAGGATTCGTCCACAGTGGACACCTGGGCCGCCTCGGCGCGGCGGTTCACCGGCACGCCGGTCGCGGACCGCGAGGCGAACACCGAGACGTTCCGCAGCCACGGCACCGTTCCGCCGACGGTCGCGAGCACGGCCGCGCCCGTCGCCACACCCGTGGTGAGCAGGAAACCCCGACGGCTCAGCGCGCCGGTCGTGGGCCGCGGCTCTTCCTCCGAGCGGGTCAGGGCTTCGCGGATGACCGGCAGCTTCACCGCGATGTGCACCAGCAGTGCGCCCACGGCGATCCAGGCCACCGCGTAGTGCGCGGTGGGGAAGAAGAACGCCCACGGGTAGTTCTGGGCGACGTTGAACACGCCGGTCAGCAGCTCGAAGAACGACGCGCCGATCAGCACCAGGATCGACCCGCGCTCCAGGGCGTGCGGCACGGACTTGACCAGCGGCCTGCCGAACAGCTTCGGGTAGACGCTCCACAGCTTGGCCAGCAGCAACGGGATCGCGGCGACACCCGACGTGACGTGGACGCCCTGGGTGATCCGGTACAGGCTGACCGGCCGTGACGGCCAGGTGAACCACGCGGCCGGGTGCTGGATGCCGTGGCTGATCAGGCCGGTGATGAAGCACAGGCCGAACGCGATCCCCAGCCACAGCCCGATCCGCGCCGAGACCCGCGGCCCGTGCGTCGGACTGGCGAAGTCGGCTTCCTCCGGAATCCTCACGACCGCTCCAGTTCCGCGAACCAGCGGCCCGCGCGCTCGACCAGCCAGCGGACCCGGAACCCGGCGTCGTGCGCCGCGGTCTCCAGCGCCTCCGGGTCGAGCCACGCCCAGTCGAACCAGGCGCCCCAGGAGTCCTCGCCGCCGACGCGGGCGCGTTCCCGCCGCAACCCGCAGCCCGGCGGGTCGACCTCCAGCAGCACGGTTCCCCTGCTGTGCAACAACGTCCCGACCCGGCGCAGCAACGCCGTCGGGTCGCCGCCGATGCCGATGTTGCCGTCGGCCAGCAGCACGTGCGACCAGCGGCCCTCGCCGGGCAGCGGGGCGAACAGGTCGCGGAGCAGCGCCGGGACGCCGCGCGACCGGGTCAGCGAGACCGCGACCTCCGAGTGGTCGACGCCGAGCGCGACGATCCCGCGCTCCACCAGCGCGGCGACCAGCCTGCCGGGACCGCAGCCCAGGTCGATGGTCGGTCCCGCGCACGCGTCCACCAGCACCCGGTCCGCGGCGTCGGCGTCCTCGTGCCACCTGCTGATCGGCATGTCGACCCGCCTCCCGCCGCCGAGGTCCAGCCAGCACCGGGAGCCGCGCAGACCCACGTCGAACGCCGTCATCGCACGGCTCCCACGAGCAGCGCGTCGGCGAACCGGCTGCCCGGCAGCGAGGCCGCCACCTGCCACGCGGTCGCCATGTCGTCCACATCGGACAGTTCGGGGAGCAGGCCGATCCGCAGGCCGTCCCGCTTCAGCGCGACGGCCGTCAGCGCGCCGGTGTCGTCGCGGGACATGGGGACCGTCCGCAGCGCGCTCGCGCGGTGGCCGTCCCGCAGGCCGAGCGCCCACCAGCCGCCGTCGGTCGCCATCCCCAACGCGCCGTCGACGTGCCGCAGGGACCCGACGCACTCGTCCAGCAGTTCGGCGGTGACCTGCGGGGTGTCCATGCCGATCTGGAGCACCGGCAGGCCCGCGTTCAGGAACGCCGCGTCGGCGTGGGCGTTGACCAGCCGGGTCGCGAAGTCGGATCCCCGTTGCGGCACCAGGACCACGTGCCGGAGCAGGGACCGGATCTCCCGCGACCGCCTGGCCCGCGTCAGGTCCCCGGTCAGCGCCACGACCGGCACCACGTCCGGGGTGGCGAGCACGGCGTCGAGCGTGTCCAGCAGGGACGCGGCGGCGATGTCCGCGGCCTGCTCCGGCGAGACGGCCGGGCTGAGGCGGGTCTTGGCCAGTCCGGGCACGGGTGCCTTGGCCACCACCAGGATCGAGGCGCGGGCGCTCATCGGAGCACCCCCGCCATGTCGCGAACGGCGCGCACCGTGCCGCGCACCGACCCGGAGACCTTCGACTTCGTGCCCGCGGCGCGCGGCCCGTACGTGACGTCGCGCTCCTCGACGCGCCACCCCGCCTCACCAGCGCGCAGCAGCAGTTCCAGCGGGTAGCCGAAGGCGCGGTCCTGGATGCCGAGGTCCAGCAGGTCCTGGCGGCGGAACGCGCGCATCGGCGCGATGTCCCGCACCGGCAGGCCCTTCCCGCGCAGCAGGGCCGCGAGCACCGCGTTCCCCGCTCTCGCGTGCCACGGCCAGCTACCGCTCGTCGTCGGGACCCGCCTGCCGACCGCGAGGTGAGCGCCCGCGCGCACCAGGTCGACCAGGTCGGGGAGTTGTCGGGGGTCGAGCGAGCCGTCCGCGTCGAGCACGCAGACGATCTCCGACCGGGCCAGTTCCACACCGGTATGCGCGGCGGCGCCGTAACCCTTGCGCGGCTCGTGCACCACCCGCGCGCCCAGTTCGGCGGCCACTTCAGGGGAGCCGTCGCGGGAACCGTTGTCGACCACCAGCGCGCGGAAGCCCGGAGGCAGCGCGCGCAGCACGCCGGGCAGGGCCGCGGCTTCGTCCAAGCAGGGGAGCACCACGTCGATTTCGTCCACAGCGGACAGGGTGGGCCGGTTCACCGCACCGCGAAAGCCTTGGCGTGCTTACCGAATCGTGACGTGTGACGAGTTCTTACGGGTGTCTGACGGATCGGCTCCCCCGCCGGTGGGCGGCACCGGACTGCCCTACGGTCCAACCCGTGTCACGTGTCCGATGGGCGGTCTTGGGGGCCTCTCTCCTGGTGGTCCTCGCCGTTGTCGTCGGGGCGCTGCTCGGCGCGCGGCGGACGTTCGCAGGCTTCCCACCGCTGTTCGCCCAGTGGCTGCCGCACGTCGGCGTCGGCACGCCGCTCGCGCTGCTGGTCGCCGTGCTCGTCATCGCCAAGGGACCGGAGTTGGCCGCGCGGCTGCCGTGGCGCCGGGCGTTGGGGCTCGGTTACCTGACCGCGGTGGCGTGGACGGTCTCGCTGGCGCTGGTCGACGGCTGGGAGCGCGGGTTCGCGGGCAGGCTGACGACGTCCGACGAGTACCTGCACGAGGTCCCCGGCGTCACGGACGTCGGGGCGGTGCTGCGCGGGTTCACCGCGCGAATCCTGGATTACCAGCCGGACTCGTGGACGACGCACGTGTCCGGGCACCCGCCGGGGGCGCTGCTGGCGTTCGTCGGGCTCGACCGGATCGGGCTGTCCGGCGGGGCGTGGGCCGCGCTGCTGTGCGTGCTGGTCGGCGGTTTGACGGCGGTCGCGGTGCCGGTGACCCTGAAGGCCTGGGGGCACGACGAGGCGGCGGCCCGCGCGGTGCTGCCGTTCGCCGTGCTGTTCCCCGGCGCGGTGTGGATCGGGGTGTCGGCCGACGGCCTGTTCGCGGGCGTGACGGCGTGCGGGGTGGCGCTGCTCGCGCTCGGCAGGCCGCTGCTCGCGGGACTGCTGCTGGGACTGGGGATCTTCCTGTCCTACGGACTGGTGCTGGTCGGGGTGATCGCGCTGGTCGTGGCCTGGCGGCAGTGGCGGGCGCTGGCGCTGGCGGCGCTGGCGGCCGTGGCCGTCGCGGCGGCGTTCGCGCTCGCCGGGTTCTGGTGGCTCGACGGCTACCACCTGGTGGTCGAGCGGTACTACCAGGGCATCGCGGCCGAGCGGGTCTACTACTACTGGGTGTGGGCGAACCTGGCCGCCGCGCTGCTGGCCGCGGGGCTCGCGCCGATCGCCGGACTCGCGTCGGCGAAGCGCTCACCGGCGCTCTGGTTGGTCGGCGGGGCCCTCGCGGCGATCCTGTTCGCCGACGCGTCAGGCCTGAGCAAAGCGGAAGTGGAGCGGATATGGCTACCGTTCACCGTGTGGCTGACAGCCGCGACCGCGTTCCTGCCCGCGAGCCGCCGTAAGCACTGGCTGGCGGTCCAGGCGGGCACGGCGCTGCTGGTCAACCACCTCCTGCTGACGAACTGGTGAGGCGATGACGAACGAAGGCACGACGGTCGGTCGGGTGCTCGTCGTGGACGACGACATGACCGTCCGCGACGTGGTGCGCCGCTACCTGGAGCTGAACGGCCACCAGGTCCAGCTCGCGGGCGACGGCGAGACGGCGCTCAGGCTGTTCGCCGAGAACCCGCCCGACCTGGTCGTGCTCGACCTCATGCTGCCCGGCATCGACGGCCTGGAGGTGTGCAGGCGGCTGCGGCAGCGCAGCGCCGTGCCCGTCGTGATGCTGACGGCGCTCGGCGAGGAGGAGGACCGGATCGCGGGCCTGCAACTCGGCGCCGACGACTACGTGACGAAGCCGTTCAGCCCCCGCGAACTGGCGCTGCGCGTCACGTCCGTGCTCCGCCGGTCCCGCGCCGTCCAGACCCCTCCGCCCGTCCGGACGCTGGAGGACGGCGGCCTCAGCGTCGACCTCGGTGCCCGCACGGCCCGCCTCGGCGGCGCCGAACTGTCGTTGACCACCAGGGAGTTCGACCTCCTGACGTTCCTCATGTCCAACCCCGGCAGGGCGTTCAACCGCGCCGAACTGCTGGAACGCGTGTGGGGCTGGGAGTTCGGCGACCAGTCCACCGTGACCGTCCACGTGCGACGGTTGCGCGAGAAGATCGAGACCGACTCCGCGCGCCCGACGCGCATCGCCACGGTGTGGGGCGTCGGCTACCGCTACGACCCCGGATCGGGGGCTGGTCGCTGATGCTCGTCGAGATCTCCCACATCGCTCCGTTCGCGGTCCTGTTCTCCCTGCCGCTGGCGCTGTTCGGCGCGTGGCTGCTGCTCCGCAGGCTCATCCACGGCTCGCTGGCCACCGCGCTGTCCGTGCTGGCGACCGTGCCGGTCCTCGCCACCATCGGCGGCGTCCTCGCGGTCAGCCAGTTCATGTTCACGCCGATCATCACCACGATCCTGCTGATCAGCCTGCTGGTCGCGGTGGTCACGGTCCCGATCGCGATCATGCTCGGCCGAAGTCTCGCCCGCCGCAGCGTCTGGGAGCACGAGGCCAGGGCCCGCGAACGCGCCGCCGAAGCGTCCCGCCGCGAACTGGTCGCGTGGATCAGCCACGACCTCCGCACCCCGCTCGCGGGCATCCGCGCCATGGCCGAGGCACTGGCCGACGGCGTCGTCGCCCAACCGCGCGAGGTCTCCGACTACGCGGGCCGCATCAGCACCGAGGCCGACAAGCTCTCCGCGATGGTCGACGACCTGTTCGAACTGTCCCGCATCACCGCGGGCGCCCTGCGCCTCACCCTGTCCGACGTCCCGCTGGCCGACGTCGTCAGCGAGGTCGTCGCCGCCGCGGGCCCGGTCGCCCAGCGCAAGGGCGTCCACCTCACCGCCAGCGCCGCCACCTGGCCGGTGGTCCTCGGCAGCGACCCCGAACTCGCACGGGTCGTCCGCAACCTGCTCTCCAACGCCATCCGCCACACCCCGCCGGACGGCACGGTCGCCATCCACGTGGACGTCGACGGCCAGGAAGCCAGGCTCCAGGTCGACGACGCGTGCGGCGGCATCCCCGAACCGGACCTGCCACGGGTGTTTGAGGTGGCGTTCCGCGGCACCCCGAGCCGCCACCCGGTGGGCGGCGGCCTCGGCCTGGCCATCGCCCGCGGCCTCGTGGAAGCCCACAAGGGCACCATCGACGCCCAGAACCACGGCCCAGGCTGCCGCTTCGAGGTCCGCCTGCCCCTGTCCGCCGCGATGGCGGGCTGACGGTCCGCTGGTCAGCGGGTCGGGCCGACGTCGGCGCAGGGACCCCGGTGCG
>NZ_JANYMP010000009.1:0-15015 GCF_025061645.1 Umezawaea endophytica
AGCCTCTAAGTCCATGCCTTACTGAGGGAACCTGGGAGGTGGTTGACTGTCTCAGAACAAGGGCTCGACCGTGCCACCTTCGTAGGGTCCTTCAGCGGATGGGTCTGCCACGATCTCGTAGACGATGAGGGGGTCGGTCCGACAGTGTCGTGATGTCTTCGTTGGTGATGCTGATCGAAGGTTTCGGTCCTTGAGGTGCAAGACGAGTTGGCACAGGGGGCAGGCTAGAGCCCAAAACTCGTGCTTTCGGCTCTAGGTCTGGGGGCCCCAGGTCATCACGGTTCGGCATCTCGTAACCCAGCTGTGCCGTCTGGTGTAGACCAATTGAGCTTGGTTGGTGTGGGGCAACGCCCCGTCGTGTTGCACGGGATTGTGAGCCCGAAAATTCCAAGATCACAAGGACTGTAACCATCGTGATCTCAAGGACGATAAAAGGTAAACCAACTGGTCAGAGACCTTTAAGGGAGTGGAGAGGAGCTTCCATGTCGAACTTTATGGACATCCCGACTCCGCCTTGGACGTTGCAGAATTACGTTCACCTCCTGGACGTCCTCGTTTCTCGGGAGATCCGCACTGTGACCATTCAGGAGTACGACTGCGGAGGGGAAGGCGTGTGGCTTCGGCACGACGTAGAGGTTGACCTACACGCGGCTGTCGCCATGGCGCGCGTCGAAGCTGAACGCGGAGTGCGTGCACACTACTTCATCTGCGCAGCCTCGCCGTTAGTTGCCGGTCAGGAACGGCTTTCGCGCACGGTAGCAGACGAGTTGCGAAGCCTGGGGCACGTGGTGGGAGTCCACGTGTTACTGGAGCCGTTTGCTACGTTCGACGAACGCTTGGCTCGAGATCGCGTCCTTGTAGGTGTCGATGTGGACGGCGACGCCTCCATACACGCCCCTGGTGTTCATGCGGCGTTTCTAGCGAAGATCGAGAGCGCGCGGCGCGTGTACCGGCGCTTGGTTAGCGGCGGTCCGTACTACTCCGACTCGACCGGGTCGTGGCGCCGGAGTGACCCCGCTGACCTTCTGGTGAGCGGAACGCCGGGCGCCCAACTGCTGACCCATCCGTATTGGTGGAGCAAGGGGATCGATACTTCGCCGCACCACGCGACTGGAGATCTGGAAATCAAGCAATTCATGCCTCAGCTCTACAGTCGGATATCCAATGATTAAGTCAATCGCGACCGACCTGCGATTGGTGCTCGGGACGATGAATTTCGGCAGGCTTGGCGTGGACGAGGCGGTCGGCTTGCTCGATGAGGCGAGAGAACGTGGAATCGATGCCGTCAATACGTCGGACACTGATTATTCGGGCAGGTCCGAGGAGTACGTCGGAAAATTCATTCGCCGCTCGCCCCCTTCGGCGCGCCCGGCCCTTATGGTCGAACTCGCTGAACCTGGTATGCAGATACCGCATGACCCTGAATTGACCCCGGCACGGCTCGAGGCGGCGTGCGTCAACTCGCTGCGCCGTTTGGGTGTTGACGAGGTTGATCTCGTGATCGTCCCTCGTCCTTCGTTCCGCATTCCGATTGAGGAAACCCTCTCCGGCATCGAACGGCGGATCCTCCGCCCAGGTCTCGCGAAAGCCTTTGCGATTTCAACTTTCCCTGCTTGGCTTGCATGTGATGTGCAGCACACGGCTCGAGCCCTCGGTTTCACTCCACCGGTCGCGGAGGTTGCTCCCTATAATGTCCTAGACCGACGAGTCGAGAACGAAATTCTGCCCAACTGCTTGCGGTGGGGGATGGGGGTCTTCGTGTGGGCCCCGCTTGCGCAAGGTTTGCTTGCAGGTCGATATGAGCATGGCACTCCGGCGGATAGCAGAGCGGCGGTACTCGGAGGCATCTACCGAGACAGGGTTTCTAAGGTGGCCGCGCGCGCAGCCGCCCTGGAGTTTGTGTCGTTGTGCCGGAACTCCAGCATCGCTCCTGCGGCGGGCGCCATCGCGTGGACCTTGCAGCGCCCAGGAGTGACGGGTGCGCTCTTCGGTCCGCGCACGATACGACAAGTCGCTGTCGCGTCCGAGGCGAGTGGCTTGGTGCTCGACCAGCGCTTCCTAGACGCGGTGGATGGGATCAACCCGGCTGGCACGGCACTCGTCAGCTTCTTCAATTCGGCGCCCTGGATGTTAGAAGCTATTACCAAGGAGGAGTAGTACACCATGTACAACGGAATTGGGCTCGGCACCTTCCCCTTCGCCAACCCGTTCACTCAGGTTGGCTCGGACGGTGCGCACGAGGTGCTCGACGCGTATTTCGAGGCGGGCGGGGAGTATCTTGACACCGCGCCCACTTACGCGTTCGGCCAGGTAGAAGAATTGCTCGGCGAATACCTCACGGACAAGCCCAGGGAGAGCTTCGCCATCTCGACCAGCTGCGGGTATGTGCGTGACGGCGAGGGCTTCAAGGTCTCGGGCAAGTACGACGACGTGCGTAAAGACGCTGAGGAGAGCCTTGAGCGCCTTCGGCTCGACCACTTCGATATCTACATCTCACACATCCCAGACCTAGGGACCCCATACGAGGAGACGGCCGCAGCGCTGCAAGCCCTGAAAGACGAGGGGATCGCGCGGGCCATCGGCGTTTCCAACGTGTCGGCAGACCAGTTGCGTCGTTACGGCTCGGCGGCGGATATCTCGGTCGTGCAGAACCGGCTTAGCTATCTCAACCGGACCCTCGAGCCTGCCATCACCGCCGAGCTCGCGCAGCAGGGCGCCGCAGTCGTCGCATACCAGGTGCTCGAGCGCGGGCTTCTCACCGGACGCGGCGTGGCTGACCTTGCCGACA
This sequence comes from Umezawaea endophytica, assembly GCF_025061645.1. Taxonomy (GTDB): domain Bacteria; phylum Actinomycetota; class Actinomycetes; order Mycobacteriales; family Pseudonocardiaceae; genus Umezawaea; species Umezawaea endophytica. The sequence goes on from NZ_JANYMP010000009.1 coordinate 2,789, forward strand.
CCGATCTCAGGCAGAGGAAGCCCGAGTTCAAGCCTGAGCGAGTAGCGTGGGTCCGTTCCTTGGTGGAAGGCGGACTCAGCCGTATTGCCGCGGCTGCGGAACTGAGCGTCGAACAACTGGTGGTCCGCTGGACATTGGCTCAGGACAATGTCGGCCTCGCGCAGATGGGCGCCACCAATCGCGACCAGGCCGCGCGCATTCCTGGCTACGGCGGGAGCCTGAGCGCCGAAACGCTCGCCGAACTCGAGGAATTGTACAGGAACGCAGAGTCCGATGTGATCGCGAAGGGGAGCACATCGGTGGTCGACTTCCTGGGCCTGGCGACCTACGACGTCCGGTCTGGCAGCGCGTCCGGATCTTGACCGCCAGCCCCTCGATGACGAAGCCCTCGACAGTACTTGTCCTGGCCGGGATCAGGTCTCAGTACATCAAGGTCGCAGCCCTTCAGAGGGTGACAAACGTTCGCACGTCGTCCGAGTGGACCTATGTGGACGTCGGCCAGCACTACGACGATGAACTCGCGGGGCAGTACGTGGCCGAGTACGACATTCGCTTTGCCAGCCAGCTGCAGTGCGGCAGGCCCGACCTGATGCCCACTGAGGTCCTCGGGCGGATGATCGTGGCTCTAGAGGGAGAGATCGCCCAACGGGCACCTTGCGTCGTTATGGTCCTCGGTGATGCCAATTGCACCCTGGCGGGTGTTCTCGCGGCAACCAACCTCGGGGTGCCGGTTGTCCATCTCGAGGCGGGGGTTAGAACGCACGCGCCGACGACAGAGGAGCGCAACCGCGTGGTGATCGACGCCGTGAGCGGCTTGCACCTGGCTGCATCCACGGCAGACCTCCAGAATCTGGTGGATGAACGCCGGGGTGCAACGGCCCGGTTTGTCGGCGACGTGGTCCAGGATCTTGTTCGCCCCCTGGCAGAATCGGTCCCCGTTTCGGGCGAGCCCTACTGCGTCCTAACCATGCACCGTGCGGAGAACACGGCGGACTCGTCCGCGCTCGAGTTCGTGTGTTCGCGGCTGCAGGAGGTTGGTCTGCCCGTCTACCTGCTCGGCCACCCTCGCGTGCTGCGGATGCTGACGACGCGGGGCGTGCGACTGGCGGGCGAGGTGGAGGTCCTGCCGAGCACGTCCCACGCGCGACTCGTGGAGCTTCTAGCGGGTGCCGCGGTTGTGGTCACCGATTCTGGTGCGCTGCAACGAGAAGCTTACTACGTCGGAACCCGCGCGGTCGTGCTCCAAGAGGCGCCCTTCTGGCCTTCGTTGGTCCGAGCCGGGTACAACCTCGCCGTGCGTCCGTTCAGCCTCACACCACAGATGGTGCGCGAGGCGATGGAGCCGTTCACCGGGACATTCTACGACTTCGGGACGCCCCCGGTGGTCGACAAAGTGGTCGAGTCGGTAGAGGAGTGGGTGGATGGCTTCCGGGCTCGATGACTATGAACGCCGCTTGCTGGTCCTTATTGAGGATGAACTCCGGCACTCCGTGGGATCCTTGTCGGCCACGGCGGGATTGCTTGCATGGGACCTGCCCACGTTCGTCGACGTCGGTTGCGTGATCAAGGACGGCGCTCTTGTCGAGTGGAAGCTGGTATTCGACCAATCGAGCCCCCGCATGGTCCGCCACAAGTTCGCCCGCCCGGTACTCGCTGCAGCGAAGCTGCAGGCCCTAGTTGACGGGGGAAAACTCGACCATCTCCAGTTTGCCGTTGAACAGGTAACCGTACGCCAGGCTGCTGCTACCGACTTCGTCCCGACCTTTGCCAGCGGGCTCTTCGTCAGAGCACCCTGGTCCGACGGGCTAAAGACCCCGGTGCTCAGCCTGCACGTCAAAGACTTAATCGTCAGCGGCCAGTCGCTGGCGATCATCGGCCGGATGGGCAGCGGGAAGTCGACGCTGCTGCGATTGATCCTCCGGGAGCGGCTCCGGCAGCCGAGCAATGCACTGGGGACTGCAGTCGCGTTTGTTAATCTGCGCCGCGCGAGCGCGTCGCTGTTCGCCGCGCTCGCGCAACGTGCCTCCCTCCGTCCTGTCGATGTGTTGTCCTGCGCGCTGGGGGTGCGCGACGCCACCGAGGCTCGGATGCTGGTAGAGGCGAGCGAGTCCCAGCCGTCGACGCTATACATCGATGGGTTCGACGAACTTACTGCGGCGTTGCCGAAGGCCGCTGCGGACCGAGTCGAGACGGCGCTGGCGGATCTCACCTGCTCATGGGTGGCAACGGGGACGCAAGTCATTCTGACCACCCGTCCCGACATCCCGCACTCGCTGGACATCGACGCACTCCTGCCTGTACAGCTGGCACCTCTGTTCGTCGAGGAGGCCGTGCGGGTGGCCCGGATTCAGCAGCCGAAGCTCCGCGATGACGGCGGGTTACGGGAGCTATTCGATGCCCTGCCGGAGGAATTCACAACGATTCCGCTCTTCGCTTCCATCGTCGCCACCCTCGCGGCGAACGGCCACGTGCCGGATTCGGCTTCGCGATCGGCGCTCATGCGGGCCGCGCTGAAGGAACTTCTGGAGAACCGAGTCCTTCAGAAGACCGGCGAGCCGTCGCTGGAGCACTACATCCGTTGTGGCTACGACATGTTGTTGCGCGGTCTGGCTGCACTGTCCTACAACTCGCTTTTCGCAGCTCCTTCGCAGCTCGACAACACAAGTGCCCCGGTGGGCTTGGCGCGCAGTGACGTGATGGAGAAGTTCTACGAGTTGGACGAGACCATCGACCTCTCTCGGCTCGCCACCGTGCTGACGCGCGACTCCGGGTTGATGCGCGCGGAAGGTAGAAGCCTGCACTTCGCGCACCGGGTGTTCCAAGAGGCACTGGCGGCGATCGCGGTGGAAGAAACGCATGACCAAGTAGAGGCCGCCCAACGGCTCTTGGACGGGCTGGTGTCGCACCACAACACCGGGCGAGAGGTAGTTTCGTTATATATCGAGGCGATGGTGGCCAAGGGACGGACCAGTGAGCTGCTGGACTTATGCGACATAGCCCTCGACAGGGTCGAACGCAGTGGCCTCGATGTCGACAGCGCCCAATTAGTGTGGCTTGTATCCCACATCTTCGAGCTAGCCGGAGACCGCTTGAGCCGCCAGCTCCGACGCGATGTCGCGGTAATTGAGGCCTTCGCCGAGGCCAGCGCGCGGGTCATCGCCCGCCCAGATCTGCTGCCCGTGCGTGACCGGGCGCAGATCGCGACACAGCTTTTCAAATATGACGACGAACATGCTGGTGTCAGTGCCGACGGCGTACCCAAGGTGGCGTGGTGCCCGGTTCCTGCCGGGCATTACCCGCTCGGCCTCACCCGCGAGAAAATGGCTGTTATGACTCCGAACGAGCTGTTCCAGATACAGCGCGAGCTTCCTAGTGTCGTCGTGGATTTGGAGAGGTTCGCGATCTCATACCACCCGGTAACCTGGGCTCAGTACCGCGCCTTCCTGCACCACACTGACGGATTTCTCTCCGACGGGTGGTGGCCTGCCGTGCCGCTGAGTCCAAGTGACGCGCCTCGTCGCCACGACCGCCATGCGGACTTGATCGCCGCCGGGCACGCGGGCAACCTACCCGTCACCGGAGTTGACTGGTACGAGGCGCGGGCATACTGCCGATGGCTGAGCGCGATGACCGTCGAGGATATCGATCTGCCGACCGAGGAGCAGTGGGAATCAGCCGCGCGAGGGTTCGGCGGCGCACTTTACCCGTGGGGTGACAGATTCGACCCTGCTCTCCTCAATTGGGAAGGGGCTGGGATGGGGCAGGTCGTGCCGGTGGGCCTGTTCGCGAGCGGTTCTCCAGCTCCGGGCCGACCCGCAGACATGCTTGGCAATATCTGGGAGTGGACCAGATCGATAGCAGGAGAGGTCGGCGCTGGCGATTTCGCCCTCATTGGCCACGCCGCCGCCGACGAGACCACTGCCCGCGAAGTCCGGCGCGTCGTGCGCGGAGGGTGCTACTTGAATGACGTGCCATTGCTGAGGTCCAGTTATCGGGGTAGCGACGCGGCCACGTCTAGGTTTGACCGCCAAGGCTTCCGGGTGGTTCGGAATGCGTGAGAACATCGACGGCGGCCCGTCGAAGCTGGTCCTGAAGTACGGCTCGGGACGACACATCACCGAGCACGACATCTTGGTGGTGCATTTGCGCGCTGCGAAGCGCATCGAGGATCTGCAGGATGACGCGAGGGTGCTCTGCTCCACCTACACCTCTGGCGTGGCTATAACGGTCGAGTACCGCCAGGACAACCTGTTGCCCGAGGTGTACGAAAGCTTGGCGGATCTGTTCGCGGGTAGCACCGTTGTCATCAAGTTGCGGAGAAGTTACGCGGTCTCGGTCAACGACGGTCTCTGCTTAGAGGTGTGGATCCAGGAGGTGCGATCCCCTGGTGCACCTACTGCCGAGACGCTCGCGACGAGGGATCTGCTCCGGGACGCCACACCGGTGAACACCCTCCTTGCCGCTTGTCGGGATGCCCGGGTCCAGCCCAACGGGCGGGTCCTGCCCGTTGCTGCCTCGATGAGGACGGACTTCCTTGCTATCTGCGCGAGCATAGCCAAGGGTATCCAGGGTGGTCAGCCGAAAAAACTCGGCTCGGACTCCGGCAACCCCGGCGCCGTTACCCATTTTCTCATTTCCGAAGGCTTGTATGTGAAACTAGTCAGCACGTTGGAGGGTAAGGCATGAGCATCGCTGACGCGTTGGCGATTTGCGGCACGGACGTGTCGGCCACTAGTGTGATCATCGTTTATCACATGTTCGCCATGCAATCATGGTTCACCCGGGTGGAGAATGCGCGGATCGAGTCGATCCGGCTTTCGTTGATGACGAGTCCGGACGACATTGAACGGGAAAGCATGAGGTTGCAGATTATCGATTTAAATAAGGCATTCCCCTGGGTTCAAGTGGCGATTCTTGGGGTAGCTGTGGTATCAATGGCCGCCGTCGGGACCACCGTGGTGTTGATGACTAAAGGTCTGCCCGTTCCTTTGGTTCTATTCCCGCTCGGTGGATTGGTGGTCATTTATGCAGTGTCTAGCGTGGTAACTTATTTTAAAGGGGTTCGCGCAATCGCGGAGAGCCGAACCTATCTGGCCTGACTCGTTTCGCGAGGCTTGTACGGCACGGTGCCCCAGCAGGCCCATGTGGTTACGAAGCGCATGAGGTAATCGGGGTCGCGCAGGGTTTTATATGCTGATCGCACGTCATCTTCGCTGACGACCCCAGTGTTCAGCAAGTGGTTTTCCAAGGGTTCTACAGATTGGGAAAGGAGAAGATTCCCGATAGAGCCGCCGCGTTCGCACCGGGAGAAACTTTCCGCAGCTACATCGTGCAGGCCTAGCGATTGGAAGAGCGCGGGCAATCGCCGCCCGAGTTCCACATCCCAACCGAAATCGGCTGCGACTTGGAGGTAGGCGCGTTTCAGTCGTTCCATGTGCGGGAGCCCGGCTGGCATCTCCCAGTCGTGGTAGTCGCTTTCCACGACGCACACTCTGCCTTCGGGCGTCGTGGCGCTGACCATCCGGTTCAATTGTAATACAGGTTCGGGCAGATGAACCAAAAGGAATCTCGCGAATACCAGGTCATACGGTAGCCGGAAATTGCATGTGGCAACATCAGCAGTGATATGTTTTATATTTTCACGCATTGGCAATAGGCTGGTATCGAGGTCGTAAGCATCCACTTGACCGGTTTCCCCGACCCGTCTGCTCATCCAGTTGGCGACAGATCCGGATCCTGCGCCTAGGTCGGCACACGTCATTCCTGTGCTTATTCCCGCCTGGACGAGGCATCGGCGGGTAAACGGATCGACGTAGCGTTCGAGAAGGCGGAGACGTTTTGGCTCTCCTGGGCGGCTGCGGGGGAAGGCGTATCGGCCGGTCATGTTCACCTTTGCCTCGATTCAGATCTATGAAACTACTCCCATTTTACACGGCGTGTCACTGCTCGCCATCATCCGATTGAGGGCTCGCGTGGGGCAAAAAGAGTACGTCGCGGGCGTCTTCTCGATCTGTGAAAGATCGTGGGTATTGCGGAGTAGTGACGAGAGTGTTGATTGGTGGAGATGTTCGGTAGGTATGGATAATGCGGATTTCGGACTGGGCGACCAAGGCAGGCAACCTGGTCCGTCCTCTAACCAGTACTGCATTCCTAGATCTTAAACTTGGCTGGTTGATTGAACGTATCTTCTGGCATGGTGAAACCCGTGACTGATCAAGACATCGCCGACTGGGGCGGCGACCTGCGAGCCCTGACGATGGTATGGGTTCGCTATTCCACCAGCCGGAGCCGAAGGCAACGTTCAAGTTGATGGTGCGTGCGTTGCTGGCCGGTTTATTGAGGAAGAACTTGTGGGGCCTGGTCGAGCCTGCGGGATTGGCCACGCCGCGTCCGTTCGAGCATCTGCTCGACGGTGCACTGTGGGATTGAAGGGACCTCAATAGTTGGACCAGATCTTGTGAGAGCTAGTTATCGGTGAGTGCAGGCGGCAGCATAGCCAGCCGGGGTCTGATAGCTCAGAGCTGAATGTCGCCGGAGCTGGCTGTACTCACGATGGACACGATCTTGACCGGTCGGCCGTCGGTGGTGGCGTCGAACTGGAAGTTTACCGTCCACGCCCGATTCGGCGCATCGGCCGTCACCCGAGGTTCAGCGGTGGACAACGCCCAGGTGTTCACGTCGGCGCCGTTGCGACACTCGCAGGCCCTCCTCCCGCCACAACCGCTGGATCTTCCTGTGGTTGACCATCCAGCCTCGCCACAAGCGTTGTGATAAGCCCGCCGGAAACCCACCGCGGATGCGCACCCTGGCATCTGCTCGCAATCACGCCCGCAGCGCCGCGTCGGGTTCCGCCAGTGTCTGCGCCGCGGGAAGACATCGTTGAGTGCTCCGGTGCTGCTCGGTGACCCAGCAGGCGAATCGTTCACTGACCCGCAGGATCGCCATCAGGTGGTGCACGGCCGCCCGCCGTCGCTGCGGGCCCAGAAGTTTCCCTTGGCGATTCCCCGCAATGCCGCTTTCTCCAGTTCGGCATCGGCCAGTAGTCGCTTGGGCATGGAGGTCTCCCGCTCCAGGTCTATGAGTCGTTTAGCGTCGTTGGCTTTCAGCCCACCGAACTGGTTACGCCATTGGTAGTAGGTCGCTTTGTAATCTGCAACTACCAGCAGACGTCGGCCACGTCCTGATCCTGGGCAAGGAGCTGATCGGCTTGGGGCAGCTTCCGCGCGGCCTACTCGGGGATGTGACGTTTCCTGATGCTCATCATGATCGGGCCTTCCGTCCACGCACTGGACTACAAGGCTCTCACTGGTCCTGGACCAACCCAGCGGGGTCACGTCAATCCCACAGCAAGATCATCAAATGAGGCCAAGTATTAATCATGTAGTGGCGATGTGCGCTATCAACTTCCGCGTGCGGGTGAGCAGGCAGGTGGTGCCTTGTAGCGCGGTGATGAAAGTGTCAACCCCGTCAGTATTCCTACCTATCTGGAATCAGTCGAACGTGGTTCCGGGAGCATCATTGGGTGAAGGGTTTCTGTTGTGCCGCACGGGCCGTCTTGGTATGATAATTCTTCGACTCCTGGCGCAGAATTGTTTGGGCGGCCGTGATGGCTGACGCACTGTCCAATCATGTACTTCTTTACTGTGAAGTGTTTTTGGTTATTTGGAATTCGCTAATTACGACGATGTCACTCTGCTGGGGCCGTGCATGACCTGCGTGCCCATGCTGATCTTTTTAATACTGGTTATTGTCGGCATTGGCTACCTAGTGTGCTTTACGTACTACAATATCTATGAGATGGAGGAAGTCTCCGGCGGCAGTTGGACGACAGCATCGACGGCCGCGCTGAATCCCCGGCTTCCGCACCTACTTCGTGGCGGGCACACCGCTGATCTTGCTACTCGTCAGCATCACGGGCTAACGATCTGGCGGTTGTGAGTAAAATCTCGTTGCGCTGTATACCATCGTGGACCATTTGGACCTCCATCCGCTTGGAGCGCGGGTCCCGTCTGCTAGCAGGTGCCGATTACGAATTAGGGTTGACAGCCGATGCTTCGCGGGCACCCGTTCTGAACTCCGTTTACTCCGCCTCGATGCCGTGTGGGAGACACTTGCGAAGCTGGAGCTTGGTGAATTTCGAATCTGCCTCGACGACACGTATAGCAGCAACACGATTTCGGCGTCGGATTTTGCGCTGAACTAGGACCTCGCCGATCGGAAGATCAACTATGGCATCTGATTGGATCGTCGACCATTCTGTTCGGATAGCTGAGACCGCCTCGGTGGACGCCTCGGTGGTATTGGGTGCGAGAGTCACGATCTGGGATCTGGCGCGAGTTCGGGGCGGCTCTAGTATCGGTGCAGACTCTAGCATCGGCTCTGGCGCTCATATTGGCTCCGATGTGGTTCTTGGTTGTAAAGTTAAGGTCCAGAACAACGCACAGGTGTTCGGTCCTGCATGGATCGCCGATGGTGTATTCATTGGCCCTGGCGCAATCCTAACCAACGACCGCTACCCGAGGGCAGTGACCCCGGATGAAGTACGGAAAAACTCGAAGGACTGGATTCCCGAAGCCGTTCACGTCGGTGTAGGTGCATCGATCGGAGGGTTGGCGGTTTGCGTCGCACCGGTGACTATTGGCACGTGGGCGTTTGTGGCGGCGGGCGCCGTGGTCACGGCGGATGTGCCCGACTTCGCCCTCGTGGTTGGTGTGCCCGCGCGACGTGTCGGATGGGTCGGTCGGGCCGGGCGACGTCTTGTCCCTAGTTCATCGGACACCCTAGTGTGTCAATTGACAGGTGAGGAATATGTCGAAGTCAATGGTAAGCTAAAAGTTGTTCTGTAATGATCGAGAGTGTTAGGGTTATAGGTGAAAGCGGTGTTCTGTGCTGTTGGTGGCCGCTCAGGCGGTCATGGACAGGGTACGCATCTAGGCGATGCCTCGGTGGCGATCTAGACGCCGTTGCGTTTGCGGCAGCAGTTACGCAGTATCTTCCGGGACTTCATGTATTCCAGGTGTGCTCTACCTGTGCACGGAAACTCTTATGGAGGACGTTGAATTCTTCTTTCCATTGTGGCAGTGGTGGTTGCCCCTTGCGTGGTTTGCGGTAAGTCATGATCAGTTTGGGGTTGCCCGGTAGTCACCAGCGGCCATCACCTTCGCATCCCGGCACTGTTGGTCGACGCGCGAGTGAGCCATGTTTGCGGGTGACCGGCGAGAGGGTCAGCACGGGTGCCATGTAATCCGCCACGCGGGCCGCAGCTGACGTCAAGATCACGAACACGAGTGCGGCCTGCCAAACGTCAAATTCGTTCGTAGTACGCCGCCACCAATAACACTCGATCAGCCAGCGGAAAACCTCACTGCCAGCCGGTGCTGATCTGTTCGTCACCCCGACGAGCCACGATCCTCATGAGCGTGCAAAATACCCGCATCGACAAGTCAGTGAACGCTGGCACCCATTCTGGCTGGTCCGCACTGATCACCTGTTCCGTAGCAAGATCGTCGCTCTAGTCGGGACGGGTTTGCGGGGAAAACTTTTAGATGAGTTACGTCACCGCGCGATTGAAGGTAAGGCGATCGTATGAGCGCAGTAACCGTGATAGGTCTTGGCAAGATCGGTCTGCCGTTGGCAGTGTTGATAGCTGAATCCGGTCGGACCACTTACGGAGTCGACATTCAGCAGAGTGTCATAGACGCTGTCGGATTAGGGCAAACGATCTTACCGGACGAGCCGGACCTGCCGGATCGGCTCCAGGCTGTAGTGCGGGCGCGCCAGCTTCTTCCGACACTCGACTTAGACTCTGCTGTCGGTGCAAGCGAGGTCGTGGTGGTAATTATCCCGTTGGTAGTCGACGAGAACGGTACCCCGCTATTCGAGTCACTGGACAGCACGACAGAAAGGATCTCCCACGCGCTGCTACCAGGGTCCCTAGTAATCTACGAGACGACACTGCCGGTTGGCACCACACGGCACAGATTCTTTCCGGTGCTGCGCGAGAAAACCTCCAACCTCTTTCTGGCTTACAGTCCGGAGCGCGTGTCCAGCGGGTCAGTGTTCGCGGGTCTGCGAGGGTACCCAAAGCTCATAGGTGGTGTGGACGACGCCAGCGCAGAGCGGACACGACACTTCTACGAGTCGGTCTTCTCTTTCGATGATCGGCCGGACCTTAACAGGCCGAACGGGGTATGGGATCTGGGTTCGACGGAGGCCGCCGAACTGGTCAAGCTCGCAGAGACGACTTACCGTGACGTCAACATCGCTTTCGCCAACGAGTTAGCGGAATACTCCGAGACTCTGGGCTTGGACGTCACCTCGGTGATCACGGCTGCCAACAGCCAACCTTTTAGCCACATTCACCGACCGGGACTTGTTGGCGGACACTGTATTCCGGTCTACCCTTGGTTCTTGCTCGCCGGAGCGCCGGATATGCGCCTGCCGAGGGTGGCACGCGAGGTCAACTCCACGGTCCCTGACCGAGTGCTTGCTCGGCTCGTCGCCAATGTCGGTGACTTGAAAGGCCTTCGTGTGGTCGTGCTAGGGTTGGCTTACCGTGGTGGAGTTCGGGAGTCCTCGTTTTCCGGCGCATTGGCGTTGGTAAAAATTTTAAAGGCAGCGGAAGCTGTTCCTTTGGTGCATGATCCATTATGGACTTCCACCGAGCTCGCGACATTAGGTCTGCGGGCCTACCAGTTTGGTGAATCTTGCGACTGTGCTGTCGTGCAGAGTGACCACATCATGTATAAGAACATCGGCCCCTCGGACCTTCCTGGCGTGCGGACGGTATTCGATCTGCGGGCCGTCACTCGGACGGATGGATGGGGCGGGGTTCGCCGCCTGGTCTTGGGCTGCAGTGACTTCGGTGATGAGCCGGACGTGCTGCCCGGTTGATCTCCGGATGGTTGCGCTAACCAACACCGGCAAAGTAGCGACGACGCGAACGTTGCCCCTATGGGGGCGCCAATGTCTGCACTGTAGCTTGAGTTGCTTTAAGGCCAAATTTCATTTGAGGTCTTGGTCTCAAGTGGTGGACGCGTCACTGTGTGATAATCAGTCAAATGATCGGGGTCGTCACAGTGCGTAAAAGAACAGTGCTCACCGATGAGGAACGTGAAAACATCGCTCTCGAACGAGCGAAAGGTCGATCCTGTCGGTTGATCGGCGAGTTGCTGGGACGCCACAATTCGGTGGTTTCACGCGAGGTGGGCACGAACGTCGGCGCAGACGGGGTCTATCGCGCGATCGGCGCCATCGCACGATCCGCTGCCTGCCGGAAACGGCCGAAGCCAAGAAAGCTGGAAACGAAGAGGGACCTTCATGATGCCGTGAACGAAGGCCTCGGCAAGAAATGGTCTCCGCAACAGATCAGCGGTAGCCTCACCGATCTGTTCCCCGGCGATATGAGTATGCGCGTGTCCCACGAGACGATCTATCAGACGCTGTTCCTGCAGGCGAAAGGCGAGCTGCGTACCCAGTTGGCGTTGGCGTTGTGCGCCGGTCGTACGCGGCGGATCGTCCCGCCCCGGCCGGTGGCGGCCAGGGGCAGGATCGCCGGGATGGTCAACATCAGCGAGCGGCCGAAAGAGGCCGACGACCGGGCCGTCCCCGGTTTCTGGGAGGGTGACCTGATCCTGGGCAAGGGCAGTAAATCCCAGATCGCGACACTGGTCGAACGGCAGACCCGGTTCGTCATGCTGGCGCGGATCCCGTACGACCGGTCCGCGGAACGGGTGGCGTATTTGCTGGCGGCAAAGATGGAGACGCTGCCGGGGTTTTTGCGGGACAGTCTCACCTGGGATCAGGGGAAGGAGTTGTCCTCGCATGAGAAGTTCACGGTGAAGTCCGGTATGCCGGTTTACTTTTGTGATCCGCGGTCGCCGTGGCAGCGGGGGGCCAATGAGAACACCAATGGTCTTCTTCGCCAGTATTTTCCGAAGGAAACCGATCTGTCGGGGTATTCCCAGGCCGAGTTGGACGCGGTGGCGGCGGAGCTCAACGACCGTCCGCGGCAGACACTCGGCTGGAAGTCGCCACGCTACAAGTTGGACGAATTGCTGCTCGGAGCCAGTGACGCGTCCACCACTTGAGACCAAGCCCCGTTTAAGGGCTTTGAGTGTGTTGACGATGGTGGTGGCACCTGTCATCGATGTGGTGATGCTCGACGAGCATGGTGCCTGTGGGTAATCGCCGGTTTTATACGGGAGTGGGAGTCAAATGGGAGAATT
>NZ_JANYMP010000009.1:15027-15421 GCF_025061645.1 Umezawaea endophytica
CGGATCCCGTACGACCGGTCCGCGGAACGAGTGGCGTATTTGTTGGCGGCCAAGATGGAGACGCTGCCCCGGTTTCTGCGCGACAGTCTCACCTGGGATCAGGGGAAGGAGTTGTCCTCGCATGAGAAGTTCACGGTGAGGTCCGGGATGCCGGTCTATTTTTGTGATCCCCGGTCGCCGTGGCAGCGGGGAACGAACGAGAACACCAATGGTCTTCTTCGCCAGTATTTCCCGAAAGGCACGGACTTGTCGGGGTACTCCCAAGCAGAGTTGGACGCGGTGGCGGCGGAACTCAACGACCGTCCTCGGCAGACGTTGGGGTGGAAGTCACCGCGCTACAAGTTGGATGAACTGCTGCTCGAAGCCGGTGATGCGTCCACCACTTGAGGCCAAG
>NZ_JANYMP010000009.1:15433-124792 GCF_025061645.1 Umezawaea endophytica
TCCGCTGCCTGCCGGAAACGACCGAAGCCGCGGAAGTTGGAAGCGAACAGGGCACTTCATGACGCCGTGAACGAAGGCCTCGGCAAGAAGTGGTCCCCGCAGCAGATCAGCGGTAGTCTCACCGATCTTTTCCCCGGCGATATGAGTATGCGCGTGTCCCATGAAACGATCTATCAGGCGCTGTTCCTCCAGGCGAAAGGCGAGTTGCGCACTCAGCTGAGCCTGGCGTTGCGGACCGGCCGGACGCGGCGGATCGTCCCGCCGCGTCCGGTGGCGGCCAGGGGGCGGATCGCCGGGATGGTCAGCATCAGCGAACGGCCGAAGGAGGCCGATGATCGCGCCGTTCCCGGTTTCTGGGAGGGCGACCTGATTCTGGGCAAGGGGTGTAAATCCCAGATCGCGACGCTGGTCGAACGGCAGACCCGGTTCGTCATGTTGGTCCGGATCCCGTACGACCGGTCCGCGGAACGAGTGGCGTATTTGTTGGCGGCCAAGATGGAGACGCTGCCCCGGTTTCTGCGCGACAGTCTCACCTGGGATCAGGGGAAGGAGTTGTCCTCGCATGAGAAGTTCACGGTGAGGTCCGGGATGCCGGTCTATTTTTGTGATCCCCGGTCGCCGTGGCAGCGGGGGGCCAATGAGAACACCAATGGTCTTCTTCGCCAGTATTTTCCGAAGGAAACCGATCTGTCGGGGTATTCCCAGGCCGAGTTGGACGCGGTGGCGGCGGAGCTCAACGACCGTCCGCGGCAGACACTCGGCTGGAAGTCGCCACGCTACAAGTTGGACGAATTGCTGCTCGGAGCCAGTGACGCGTCCACCACTTGAGACCAAGCCCCGTTTAAGGGCTTTGAGTGTGTTGACGATGGTGGTGGCACCTGTCATCGATGTGGTGATGCTCGACGAGCATGGTGCCTGTGGGTAATCGCCGGTTTTATACGGGAGTGGGAGTCAAATGGGAGAATTCAAGGCGCGGCAACGGCACGGAACTGTACTCAACAGCTTCCAACGGCACCGCCGCGACCTGCGGGTCCAGTGTTTTCGCAGGTCGCGCACTTAATCGGGCGGCACTGGGGGTCAAGGGGTCGCAGGTTCGAATCCTGTCGTCCCGACGGTCTGAATCAGCCCGCTGATTCTGGGTAATAGCCCAGGTCAGCGGGCTTTTTCGTGCGCTAATAACGATCTTCGCATGATCGCTTGCAGGCCCTGTTTTCAACATCAACAGGGCCGCAGAAGGAGCGAAGAAGGAGCGAGCCGCTCCAGAATTTTGCCAGCGGGCAAATGTGGTCACCCCGAACGGGTGATCCGCCGCAACAGCGCCGAAAATGTCACCCGTTGGCGTGAACCGACGTGAACGAACCTCATCTGCGCCAACGTTCTGGCCACCTAACGGGTGCGCAGGTTCGAATCCCAGCGGGGTGAGCAGGGCGGCGACAGCTTGGCGAAGGGTGTCCGGGTTGGTTGGCATCGCAGTGCGACGTCAACGATGTTCGAGTTCAGTGAAACGGAGAATATCGACGGTGTTCGAGTAGCCGGAAGGCGTTGGCGGTGAGCTTGGTGGCGATCATGGACGCGCTGACCATGAGGCCGACCTCAATCGATGTGCGAACGAGCTTGATGCCTGGTGCGGACTGCTCGACGACGTCTTTGGAGAGGAGGCCGGTCGTGGCGCTCGAATCGCCGTGGGCGAAGGCGCTGCACATGCGCCACGTGGTTTCGCTCAGGTCTGCCCCGACACCGGGGGTCAAGTCACCTGCTCTCTTCACCATGGTCACGTAGTCGAAGCCTCGCAGGGCTTTGGTCGCAGCCCGCGCGTCGACAGCGATGCGTTGGTCGACATCGCTGGCGTGCTCTTGCTCGGCTGCCAGCAGCAACTCGATCAGTTGTTGTTGGCGTTGCTCGATGGTTCGTGGAGGAGAGTTCCCCGTCAGTTCGCGAAGCCGGTAGGCCGGTTTCAGTTCTTGCCATTCGAGCGCCAGCCGGTTGAGCACTCGTTCTCGTCGGGGAGGGCCGAGCAGCAAGCGTTCTCCACGGCGCCACGGATCAGACCCATCTGTGCGTAGGAGTGCAGTCGGACGTCGACGCGGTTGTCGAATTCCTGAGCCAGGCTGCGTTGCAGGCAGTGAAGGAAGTCGACTGCGGTCGACATCGCCATCCAAGCCCGGTGGCTCACTCGGTACGGATGTGTGCGCCTGTCATCGGTGGCCAGGGGACTGTGGGGGCGGACCTCCCACGCGCGCGACGGCTCTTCGGACGTTATTGCCTTCAGCCACGGCTTGATCTCGTCCAGTGTGGTGAGCAGGGCGCGGACGTCACGTGCCTCCGACTCGTCAACGTCTTTGAGCATCGGCCGAGACTAATCGCTGGAGCAAGTTGCGAGTGACTGTATTTCGCGGCCTTCAGCGTTGCCTGTTCAAGCAGTGATGTCACCGTGAGAGAACATGAAGGTGTCTCTTGAGAGAACGGGCCCTTCGCCAGTGACAAGAGGGGGTCTCGCTGCTTCGGCGCGGACCGCTGAGCTAAGCCTTCAGTCATGCAGTTACAAGACGCCTGCCTTGACCCGATCGGGTGCAACCACTGGCCTCCTTCGCGTGTGGAGTAACGCGTTGGCGCCAATCGGCGCTAATCAAGCACAGGCAGCGCGGAGCGAGGGAGGCATGGATGCCTCGACCGAAGAAGTTCTGGGCCATGATCGACGCCTCAAGATCCGAGGCATTCTTGGCCGCCAGGCTCTACAACGACCCTGCTGAGGCCCGTGCCTTCGAAGGTTTCGTCGTGCACATGCACCTTGCCTACCTTTACCTACTGCACGCCGTCTTCGCCCGCGACGACATCGACTTCCGCTACTGGAGACGCGATCTACCAAGGCGTCTGGAGAAAGTGGACGGTGAACCGAAATGCTGGGAGTTGGCTCGGTGCGCTGCGGAACGCTGGCCACGAACCGATCCGGTGCGAAGCAACGTCGAATTCTTCATCGCGCTGCGCAACAAGATCGAGCACCGGTATGCCTCACGGTCGCAACTGAGCCTGCAGGCTGCTCTCGGCGGGTTCGCTCAAGCGCACCTGCTCAACTACGAGGAAGAGCTCGTGGCGCAGTTCGGACCGCAGGCGACCTTAGCGACCAGCTTGCGGTTCCCGGTGTTCATCGGCAGCTTCACTGACCCCGGCGAGGCGACGCTTCTCCGGCTGAGAGCCGCACTGCCGGCACAGCTGAAGACGTTCATGGCCGAGTACCACTCGGGCCTGGCGGACGAGATCGTCAACGACCGGCGCTACGAGCTGCGACTCCGGCTCGTGAACGAGCTGGTACCTCGTGACCCGGAAGCCTTGGCGGTGCAGTTCACCAGGTACGACGACATGACCGAAGATCAAAAAAGTGCAGTGGAGACGCTCGGCAGAAAGGGCTTGGTCGTTGTTCGTGAGCAGCGCCGCGGCGTGGTCAACCTGGAACTCATGAAGCCCAACCGCGTGGTCCAGGAGGTCGCTGCCGAACTTCCTTTCATCTTCCACCGCGCTCACTTCATCAAGGCCTGGCAAAAACTCGAAGTGAGGCCGTGCGTTGGTTCGGAGCACCCTGAGCGCACAGATGAGCGTTACTGTTTGTACGACGAGATGCATAAGGACTACGGGTACACGAAGGCGTTCGTGAACAAGCTGGTCCGGCGCTTGAAGACGGCGAAGGGCTGGCGAGAGTTCTTCGGCGAGGAGCCGCGTTATAAGGAGTCCGGGGATGGATCCGGAGGTCTTGCCGCGGTCTAGCTGGAGATCGGCCTTGCGTGCAGCCGCAGAGACCCGCGACCGGACTGTCTGCGCCGTGCTGATTGGGAGTGTCCACGCATTGGTTGCGGCACGACATCGTGCTGGTCCGGCCGGGTTCTCGGCTACCCACCGATGGCACCGTGACCGACGCGACTTCATGGGTCGATGCCTCCGCCATCACCGGCGAGTCGATGCCCGTGGAAGCCGCTCGCGGCGAGACCGTCTACGGCGGCACCCTCAGGCCACGCCGCCTTGCGCGTCCGGGTGGAGAAGGCGTTCGAGGACACCGTGCTCGCACGGGTGATCCGCGAGGTCGAGGAAGCACAGCAGAACAGGGGAGCGGCTCAGTGCTTAGCCGACAAGTTCGCGGGCTGCTACACACCGTTCATGATCGCCGTAGCCATACTGATGACCGTGCTCGGACCGTTGACGTTCGGACTCACCTTCGCTGAGGCGTTCTACCGCGTGTTGGTCGTGCTGATCGTGTCCTGCTCCTGCGCACTGGTCTTTGTCCGTCCCGGTGAGCGTCGTGTCCGCGGTGACCCGCTCCGCCCGTGACGGAGTGCTGATCAAGGGCGGCACCTACCTGGAAAGCCTGGCACGGCTGAAAGCCGTCGCGTTCGACAAGACCGGCACTCTCACCCTCGGACGTCCAGTTCTCGTCGAGGTCCACCCGCTGCACGGAACCGACGCGAACGAACTCCTGCGGCTCACCGCCGCGGTCGAGGCCGCGGCAACCCATCCCATCGCTGAAGCGATCGCGAGAGCCGCCCGAGCCCGCGATCTCGCCGTCCGCCCCGCAGCGGACGTCCAGGTGATCGCAGGCCTAGGAGCACAAGCCACTGCGGAGGTCGTGTCATCGCCGTCGGAAGGGCGAGCGACCTAGGCGACGACCAAGAGGCGGTCGACGCGTTGGCCGCGATCGAGTCTGCTAGAGCCACCCCGGTCGTGGTCACCGCCGATCGTCAGAAGATCGGCCTGCTCGGAGTCGCCGACGAACTCTGCCCTGACGCAACGATCGCGATCCAATGACTGCGCGACCTCGGCATCACCCACACCACGATGCTCACTGGTGACCGCCAGAAGATCGCCGATGCCATCGCGGGACGACTCGGCATCACCAACGTGCGAACCCAACTCATGCCGGAGGAGAAGAGCGCCGCTATCAAGTCGATCCGCGACCAAGCAGGCACGGTCGCGATGGTTGGCGACGGTGTCAACGGCGCGCCCGCCCTGGCTACGGCCGATGTCGCGGTGGTCATGGGCGCGGTGGGCACGGATGTCGCACTGGAGACCGCGGACATCGCGCTGATGGCCGATGATCTGACCAAACTCCCCTACGCGGTAGCACTTGCGCGACGATCCCGCCGGATCATCAACCAGAACATTGTGCTGTCACTGACGGCGATCGTCGTCATGGTGGCAGCCGCACTGACCGGTGCGTTCACCCTCACCCAAGGCGTTTTCGTCAACGAGGTGTATGCGTTGATGATCATCGCTAACGGTCTGAGATTGTTGCGCGCCAACAAGATTGTGCGGACCGTTCCGACTTCAGCGGCAGCGGGTCCGGTCGCAGTCACTTCCTGACAGGAGACCAGGCGATGACGGAGTTTGCCGGGCAGCCTGACCTGTTGGTCGACGTGAGCACCCAGGACGAAGTGGTGAGCCACCCGGTTCCGGTGGACATCACCGCTCGTTCCGCGACCTGCGGACCTAGCGTCCTAACATGGTGTTGTGACCAGGCGTGATTCTGACCTGCGGCGACTCGTGACATCAGGCCGCTGACCTGCTGGTTCAGTCCGGTCGCATCCGGCTGGAACCGGTCGTTTTGGACCTGTGACGGCCTGTGGACGGCCTGATCTTGGTCCGTTGTAGGTGTGTTCTACCGAAAAGTTCACATGTTGGCGCACTGAATCCGGATGCCGCCGCTTGGTAGTGCGTTGTCTGGTCGTGCTGGTCGAGATCACGCCGAGAGCGTCAAGGCCGCATCGGGAACGGTGTGAGCGGCGATTCCTGCCTCAACCCTGTGGTGGTACCGGCAGCCTTTGACGCGGATGACCGCTTGACCACCCGCACCACATCACACTTGTCAGCGTCAGCTCTTCGTGCTGTACGGGCGCGTCGCATACCGCTGATGCCGAGCTGTGCGAGCCGCGAGTCGATCTGGCCGAATACCGTCATCGGGTCGGCATCACGGGGTCGGTCCGTCTCGTGCTTCGACTCAGCGGCGTGAATCGGGCTGGCTCCGCTCGATCTCCGAGGACACATGAGGACGTCAACGACGATCCAGGGGCGAACCTGAGATGGCTTCGTGCCGCAGACTTCGGCGCGCCGATGGTTGCCCGACCCGGTAATTTGGGCCTGCCGGGCCGATGCGCGGCCGGAGCTGAACGACTACAACTTTCTGCACCGATGTAGTAGACCAAGGAGGTCGGTGCCCGTGGCATCCGGTCACGACAGGTCCACTGTCGAGCAATCCGCCACCATCGGTGGCTTGCCGGTGCGCACACATGATCACATGTGTCTCCTGTACCGAGGTGACGAACAGCGGGACGAGCTGATGGTGGCCTTCCTCGCCGAAGGCGTCCGCGCCGGTGACCGGTGCTACTGCATGATCGCGCCTGACAACGCCCGAAGGATCGCGACGGCGGTGTCCGATCGCACCGAGCAGGCCGCAGCGGGTGTGACATTCGAAGGCCTGGGTCGGCTCGAGTTCATCGGTCCGGATGGAAGCCATGTGCGCGGCGGAGAGTTCGTGTCCGACCGGATGCTGGAGTTCTGGGAAGACTGGGGAACAACGACCTACGAGCGCGACGGCGTGGCCTATGCGCGAATCATCGCGGACATGAGCTGGGCCAAGCCGCTCGTCGATGCTCCCGGCTTTGTCATGGACCTGGCCCGCTACGAAACCCGGTTCACCCTTTGGGCCCGCCGCCACCCCCAGGTGACCGGGTGCATGTACGACCTGGACAGGTTCGACGGCGACGTGATCGTCCCGATCGTGCGAGCGCACCCGAGGGTGTGGATGAACGGTGTGGTCCTGACCAACCCGTACTTCATGGAGAGTGAGCACTTCTCGGCTGCCGAAGCGAACGAGCTGATCGGCGATGCCGCCGCGCCCCGTTGATGATTCCCTCGGCGACGACACGAGCCACCAGCCGTTCTGGGCCCATGCCCGGATCGACGGGACCGCGCTCGATGTCCTCATCACGCTGGCCCGTGCGCTGGCCACCCGCTGGGTGGCGCAGGACGTGGCCGAACGGTTCGGCCACAGCGTGGCGCTGGAGGCTGCGACCGTCGTGATGGGCAGCGACGGCACGTTCGACCTCTGGGAGGAGCCGGGACGGTTGATGTGCCACATCGCCCGCAGCGGAGCGCCCGGCGGGACCGCCCCGCAGCCGAACCCGCAGCGGCTGCGGCTGGCGAGCCGGACCGCGAGGACGAACACGCACGAGGCCCGGTCCGCCATCGTGGTCGAGCGCAGCCCTGGCCGGGTCACGCTGTCGCTTTCGGTACCGTTCGAGTGACCGGACCGCCCCGGACGGCGGACCCGAGCACAATGACGGATCACCGCTCCGGACGGGACATGCGGCCATGCTGATGGAACCCGGTTATTCGTACCAGCGAGCCGCTGAAGACATTCCAATCGACCGCAGCCGAGTAGTGTGCCGCACATGGCCGCTGGCCAGCCGGGGCCGCGTCAGCCGTTCGGTTGGGGAGCCGTGATGGACGATCGAGAGCATCTGGTCGCGCTTCGCTCCCAGATGTCGAACGTCTCCAGCATGTTCGCGCTTGCGATGGTCATGTTCGATCGAACCGAGGAGCAGGACATCCTGCGGCTGGCGGTCAGCTCGGTCGGCGCTCTGGGTCCATTCCGCGCGCAGGGCTCGTACCGGGTGGATGAGGCCGGGATGCACAGTTCGGACGGTGACAGCCGCCTCATCACCCCGCTGATCGAGCTCGCCGGCGCGGACGGCACCGTCGAGATACCCGGAGTCGCCTGGTCTTGCGCCTTTCCGATGCGGGCGCTTGGCGGGCACACCGGCTACCTGGTCGTCTCGGCCGATCAGGAGCCCTCGCCCGACCGGCGATTCCTGTTGACGACGCTGGCCCAGCTGACCGGAGCGGCCCTGGTCAGCGCGGGCCTGCACCGCAGGGAGCGGGCCAGCGCCATGGAGTTGGGTGAGCTCAACACACGGCTCGAGTCGACCAACGAGCAGCTTCAGGGCGCCGTGGCGGACCTGCAGCAGCGTCAGCGGATCCACGAGGTCCTCACCCGCGTGGCGGCCCACAGAGGCGGTACGGCCGGGATCGCCGACGCGGTGCACGACCTCACCGGGTTGGCCGTCGTGGTCGAGGACCGCTTCGGCAATCTTCTCGCCTGGGCCGGGCCGGGTCGCCCGCATACCTACCCGGGGCCGCAACCGCGGATCAGAGCCGACCTGCTGACCAGGGTCGGGCGCAGCGGGCGGGCCGTGCGGCACCGCGATCGGATCGTGGCGGTCGCCCAGCCACGTGACGAGGTGCTGGGCGTGCTCAGTGTGGTCGATCCCGGTAACCAGGCCCAGGAGCGGGACATCTTCGCCCTTGAGCACGGCGCGGTCGTGCTGGCCGTGGAGCTGGCCCATCAGCGGGCAATGGCCGACGCCGAGGTGCGGTTGCGCCGGGATCTCGTCGACGACCTGCTCAACGGGGTCGACAACGAGAGCGCTTGGGCACGCGCGGCGGCCATCGGGCACGACCTGCATCAACCGCACCAGGTGGTGGTCGCGCGGTGGGGCCCGGTGGATGACGAGGAGGTGGTCACCGCTCTGAGCCGGGCCGCGACCCAGGTGCTGGGAGCGGCCATGCTGACCACCCGCCAGCGAGGCGCGGCGGTGCTGCTGGTGCCGCGACCGGATCCGGTCGGTGGGCATCCGCCGTGGACGGAACTGCACCACGCCGTGGCGTTGCTGGTGCGGTCGCCTAACGGGTCGATCGGTGTGGGCCGGCCGTGCGCGGAACCGGCGGAGCTTCCGCGGTCCTACTCCGAGGCCGTGCGCGCACTCGAGGTCAGGAGGGCGGCCGTAGGGGCCGGTGGTGCGACCACCTTCGACGAACTGGGGATCTACCGGCTGCTCGTGGCAGGCGCGGGCGACGGGGAGGTACGGGAGTTCGTCAGGGAATGGCTCGGGCCGCTCATCGACTACGACTCAGCGAACCGGTCCGAACTCGTCGCCACGTTGTGGCAGTACTACGAGTGCGGCGGCAACTACGACGCCACCGCGGGCGCACTGACCATCCACCGCAGCACCCTGCGCTACCGGCTGGGCCGCATCCGCGAGCTGACCGGGCACGACCTGGGCGCTGTCGAGAGCCGGTTGAACCTGCACGTGGCGTCCCGTGCCTGGCGGATCCTGAACGGATAGGGCGCCCGCCCACCACCGCCCTTCCCTGCTCACGGCAGCTTCGACGCGACGACGTCGAGCTGCGCGATGTCGGGCGCCTTCGCGAAGAGCTCGTCGGCCCTTGCTCCGAGCGCCTGTCCGACCTTGCCTTGCAGGTGGGCCGTGCGGCCGGCGTCGTCGGGGAAGAAGTCGACGATCGCGAACGTCGTCGGTCCGAGCTTGAGGGCGAACCAGGCCACGGTGGCCGGTTCGTCCGCGACCAGTGAGCGACCGGCCGTGAGGAACTCCTCGACGTTTGTCTCCTTGCCCGGCAGCGCCTCCAGCATTACCAGCAGTCCCACGGTTACCGACATGTCGCTCTCCTCGGGTTCCTTCGATCTCTGGTTCTCGATCTCTGTGGGGACCGAGCATGGGGGATGCGGGCGGGTACACGCATCGGCCCGTCAGGCCGGATCCGGAGGGTGTCGTTGGGCGTGCCGGGCCAGGATCACCCCGCGCCCTGCTCAGCGCTCCCGGCCCGGCCCCGGCGGAGCTCGCGGCGTTCGTGCACGTCGAGCCCTCCCCAGACCCCGTCGTTCGACGCGTGGAACTGGGCCGAGTGCAGGCACTCCGGCCGGACCGGACAGCGCTGGCGGACCGCCTTCGCCCAGGTCACCTACCGCTCCGATCACGACGGTCCTGGCGAGTTCGCCAGGCAGTGCAGATGCGCATCGAGCCGTTCGATCTCGGCTCCGGCCGCCTGTTCGAGGAGAAGGAGGACAGGTGCGTCCGCGGTGTTCCGGTGCCAGGCGCCTCCTGGACCGGCTCGCGGCCCCAGACTTCGCCCTGCCGGGCTGAAGCGGTGTCGCTGATCCCACCCGCAGCATGGAACGCGGACCGGGACGTGCAACACCACCGACCGCACCGGAAAGGATCGCCATGAAGGCAGTCGTGTACCAGGGCCCGGAGGACATCGCCGTCACCGATGTGCCGGACGCCCGGATCGAGGACCCGAACGACATCCTCGTCCGCATCACCACCACCAACATCTGCGGATCCGACCTGCACATGTACGAGGGCCGGACGAGTTTCGAGACCGGGCGGACCTTCGGCCACGAGAACATGGGCGAGGTCGTCGAGGTCGGGGACGCCGTGCGCAAGGTGAAGGTCGGCGAGTACGTCGTGTTGCCGTTCAACGTCTCCTGCGGGTTCTGCAAGAACTGCGAACGCGGCCTCACCAACTACTGCCTCACCATGCAGCCCGAACCGTCCTTCGCCGGGGCGGCCTTCGGGTTCGCCGACATGGGTCCCTACCAGGGCGGGCAGGCCGAACTGCTGCGTGTGCCGTACGGCGACTTCATGGCCCTGCGCCTGGGCGAGGACGCCGCCGAGCGCCAAACCGACTACGTGATGCTGGCGGACATCTTCCCCACCGGTTACCACGCCACCGAGATGGCGGGGGTCAAGCCCGGTGATCAGACGGTGATCATGGGTGGCGGCCCGGTCGGGCTGATGGCCGCCTACTCCGCGATCCTCAAGGGCGCTGGCCGGGTATGGGTCGTGGACCGGCACCCGGACCGGTTGGCGCTCGCGGAGAAGATCGGCGCCATCCCGATTGACGACTCCGCGCAGGACCCGGTCGAGGTCATCAAGGACGCCACGCTCGGACTCGGTGCCGACAACGGCTGCGAGTGCGTCGGGTACCAGGCCCACGACCCGCAGGGCAACGAGGACGGCGCCCTGACCCTCAACACACTGATCGACGCTGTTCGGTTCACCGGGAAGATCGGTTGCGTCGGGGTGTTCGTCCCGAGCGACCCCGGAGGCCGGGAGAAGCAGCGGGCAGGCGAGCTCGAGGCCGAGGGCAAGCTGGCGTTGGACTTCGGGATGATGTGGTTCAAGGGGCAGACGATCGGCACCGGGCAGTGTCCGGTGAAGAAGTACAACCGCGCACTGCGGGATCTGATCGCGGGCGGAAGGGCACACCCGGGCTTCATCGTCTCCCACGAACTACCACTCGACAGGGCACCCGAGGCATACCGCAACTTCGACCGACGGGAAAAGGGGTGGACCAAGGTCGTGCTGCACCCCTGAGGGCCGGTCCGTTGCCGTCGGTCGGGCCCGTGCCCGACCGACGGCCCACCTTTGCTTCAGCACCACCGGGAGCCATGTCGTGGAGCAGGATTGGGCTGGTCACCTTTTCGTCGCACTGAGCACCGCAGCCTGCGACCTACGTCTGGCGTGGCGAACATTCGGTCAGGCTCAGGCGGGCCAACCACGACTTACAAGATCAACCAAGCCTGCGCCGGTCGCTCATTCCGGTATCCGGGGCGCAGGAGGCGGGGGAAGTGCGGCCACCGCGCCGCCGAGTCCGCCGTGCGGGCCGGGAGCGGATCGCTGGGCGCTCTGGTTCGGATCTTCCTACCGCCGGTCTCATCACCGACACCGATCGACTCGGTCGACTTCAGGAAGCGGACGAACCGCTACCCGATAGCCTGCTCGGAGAACTCCTCTAGTGACGTGCCACAAAACGTTGACCCGATAATCGATCGGTTCGGGTGATCGGCCAGGCTGGTCTCGCACGTCGAGTGCGGCAGCAGCAGTAAGCCGCGCCCCGACTTGCTTTTGACTGCGCCATCAACCGGAGGCGATGACGTGGAGTACGCACGGTTGGGCGACACCGGTCTGAAGGTGAGCCGGATCGGGCTGGGCTGCATGAGCTACGGCGACCCGGCCGCCGGACTGCACCGGTGGACCTTGGACGAGGACGGCGCGGCCCCGTTCTTCCGGCAGGCCGTCGAACTGGGCGTCACGTTCTGGGACACCGCGAACGTCTACCAGGGCGGCACCTCGGAGGAACTGGTCGGGCGGGCGATCACCACGTTCTCCCGCCGCGAGGATGTCGTGCTCGCCACCAAGGTCAGCGGGCGGATGCACGACGGCCCCGGCGGCAGCGGCCTGTCCCGCAAGGCGATCCTCGAACAGGTCGACGCCTCGCTGCGGCGGCTGGGCACCGACCACGTCGACGTCTACTACGTCCACCGCTTCGACCCCGAGACGCCCGTCGCGGAAACCATGGCCACCCTGGACGGCCTGGTCAGGGCGGGCAAGGTCCGCTACCTCGGCGCGTCGTCGATGTGGGCCTGGCAGTTCGCCAAGATGCAGCACGTCGCCGTGGTGAACGGGTGGACGGCGTTCTCCGCGATGCAAGACCAGTACAACGTGCTCAAGCGGGAAGAGGAGCGGGACATGATCCCGATGTGCCTCGACCAGGGCGTCGGCCTGACCCCGTACTCACCGCTGGCCAAGGGCAGGGCGGCGCGACCGTGGGGCGAACAGACCGCGCGGTCGTCGTCGGACACCGTGGCCAAGGCCTTCGACCGGGCCGCCGACCAGCCGGTCGTGGACGCCGTCCAGCAGGTCGCCGAAGCCCGCGGGGTCCCGATGGCGCAGGTCGCGCTGGCGTGGCTGCTGTCCAAGCCGGTCGTGTCCTGCCCGATCGTGGGCGCGACGAAGCCGAACCACCTGTCGGACGCCGTCGCGGCCCTGGACCTCGCGCTCACCGCCGAGGAGATCAGCGCGCTGGAGGAGTCCTACACACCCCAGGACAACTACTGGTGGTGATGTCCTCCGGCTGCCCCCTGCGGACAACAGTCGGGCGAACACCGTTGGATGACGGATGCACAGCTACGAAACCGTGCGTCGGGGACCTCCGAGGCGGATGAAGACGATTCGTCAGGCGGATAGTGCCAGGCAGGCAGAGGCGCTTCACTGGATGTGTGGATCTTGAATCGTGCGAGGGCGGACTCGATACGCGGGACATCCGGTCGGCGGTCGCCCGCGACGTTGACGTGTTCGTCACCGGGAGCAGTGCCCCCTTGGGGTCACTGGTGTTTGCGGCTTCTTCTGAGCGTCTCGGACGGAGCCTCCCCGAACCGCTGTCGGTACGCGCCCGCGAACCGTCCCAAATGGACGAATCCCCAGGAGGTGGCGGCGTCGGTGACGGTCAGGCCCGGCGTCGCCGCTGTGAGGTCGTTGTGCACCCGGCCCAGTCTCACATCACGCAGATACCCTGTCGGCGACGCCCCGGTGTGCAACTGGAACCCGGCCTGCAGTGCTCGCGCCGACACCGCGACCGCCGCCGCCAGGGAGGTAGTGGTCGACGGCTCATGCGGTCGTTCCTCCAGCAGCTCCACGGCTTGGCGTACTGGCCCCCGTGGAATGCGGCGCGATGTCGCCAGGTCCTGGTGGTGATCGTGCCGCAGGGTGAGCAGGAGGCCGTCCAACACGAGTTGTTCCAGCGTGCGTGCCGCTAGGGGGTGGCGGCGCAGCAGTTCCGGCCCCTCGAACTCCCGCAGGAACGGGGCGAGCACGTCCAGTACGCCCCGCTGCGGTGCCGTCGCGAACCCGATCCGGTTCACCTGGTGCCCGAGCATGGCCGAGAGCCGTTGTTCCAGCGCCACCCGCTCCACCATGAGGCACAGTTGCGCGCAGTCGGCGCTCCACTTGATCGACGCGGGCCGACCCGGTGGGTACGCGACAGTCTCGGCGGTACCGGCATCCACTGACTTGCGTCCGAACGACGACTGCGCACATCCCTCCACCGGCATGTCGAAGTGGTAGGCGACCGCGTCGGTCGTGCGCATGTCGACCTCTTGGCCGTACGCGAGGTAGGCGGCTGTGAGCGAGCCGAGCCGGACCGCGTTCAGCCGCATGTCGAGCCGTGTTTCGCGGCTTGTGGGCGAGATCTGGTGCGGCAGGAACACTCGGGTGACCGAGTCCTCCGCCTCGTCGATCCGAGTCGCACGGGTCACCGGATGGTTGAGCAGTCTTTCCACGACTCACAGGATGCCTGAAGGGGGACGCTTGCGACGTAACCCAGAAGTTTGACGTGTTCTGCTGTTGGTGTCGACGAGGGATCATCACGGAGGGTGCTGAATGGACGCACTGAGCGCTGCGGAGGCTTCGGACAGGTATGGCAGGTTCCTCGAGGACCGTGGGTTCGTCATGCTGCGCGAGCACGGCGGCCTCGATTTCACGGCCGAGTCGGCCGGCGGTGTGCACACGGTCGTTGTCGTACCCCACTGCCTCACCGGTGTCGAAGTGAGCGAACTCCACAAGCCCGGCACGACCGTTGTCTTCTCCGGGCCGGTGGACCCGGAGCTCGTGGACCGTCTCACCATGTCCAACATTCCGGTCGTCTGGTGGAACGGCTCGATCTGGAACGGGTCGGGCTCGGCCTACGCGGCGGGCATGACGTCGATGTGACGGGAGTCGGCGCTCGAACTACGCGCGAAGTCGCTCAGATCGAGCCGACGAGCGGGCCTGTTCGGACGCGGTAGACGCGTGACGGCGTGCGTGTCTCGCGGTGCGATCGGCGGACCAACGACCAAAGCCACAGCAGGCCGACGACGGAGATCAGCGCCAGACCCAGCCAGGTGGCCGCGGTGTAGGCGGTGACCTGGGTCGGCGTCGGCTCGGGAACGGCGCCGCGCAGCAGGACCTCGTACTGCCACGGCTCGCCCGTCAGCGCCAAGGTGACGAGTACCGCGATCATCGACATCGAGTCCCACAGAGCGTGCAGCAGGGACACCCCGAGGAAGGCGAACACCAGCCGCCACGTCAGCACGAAGTGGCGCCGGGTGCTCCACGCGAAGAGCGTGCCGCCGAGTATCGCCGTCCACAGGCCGTGCCCGACCGGTGCCAGCAGTCCGCGCAGCAGCTCGGTCGTCACCAGGTTCGACAGGGACAGCCCGGAGGCGGTGAACAACGAGGTGAGCGCGTACCCGGCGGACTCGAAGGCGGAGAAACCGAATCCGACCGACGCGCCGAGGATCATCCCGTCCCGCACGGATTTCACCGCGAGGTGCCTGGTCAGCAGCGCCAGCGCGCCGAGTTTCACGGCTTCCTCGATCAGGCCCACACCGACGTACATCCACACCGACGGGTTCAGCAGGTAGGCCTCGAGCGCGGACGCGCCCAGCACTCCGAGCACACCGCCGACCACGAACGTGCGCAACACCAGCTCCGCGGTGATCTCGCCGGAGTCTCGGCGCTCGAACGCCCACGTCACGAAAGTCACCGGTACGAGGAAGCTGCCCAGCAGCACCAGCGTGGGGATCAGGATGGGGTTGCTGGTCAGGTAGGTGACACCCGCGGTGAGCATCCACAGCGCCAGGCCTGCCAGGAACAGTCGCCGCCAGGTCATGTCCTCGCTCCGAACGAGAGGTGTTCGTGGACGAGCCGGACCACCATCGCGCCCTCGCCGACCGCGGAGCCGACTCGTTTGATCGAACCGCTGCGCACGTCGCCGATCGCGAACACGCCCGGCCGGTTCGTCTCCAGCGGGAACGGTCTCCTTCCCCTGTGCCACCAGACGTCGTTGGTCGTGACGTGCTCACCGGTCCGGACGAAACCGTCCTCGTCGAGCGCGATCAGCGAGGAGAGCCAGGCGGTGCACGGGGTCGCGCCGATGAACACGAACAACGCCCGCACCGGCAGCGTGCGCCGGTGGCGGGTCTGGTTGTTCTCGACGACCAAGCCCTCGATCTCCTTGTCGCCCAGCAACTCCACGATCTCGGTGCACAGCAGCACCTCGATCCGCGGATGCCGCATCACGCGGTCGACCAGGTAGCGGGACATGTTCTTGTTCAGGTCGGCGTCGCGCACCACCAGGTGGACGCCGGGCACCCGGTCGGCGAGGAACACGGCCGCCTGGCCCGCCGAGTTGCCCCCACCCACGATCGCGACCGGGTTCGCCTGGCACGTACGGGCTTCGTGGATCGTGGCGGCGTAGTGCACGCTGGTCGCCTCGAAGTCGGCGAGCCGGGGCAGGGCGAGCCTGCGGTAGCGCGCGCCCGTCGCGATCACCAGCGATCGCGTCCGGACCTGTGACGAGTTGTCGAAGCCCACCACGTAGTGCCCGTCGCGCGGGGAGAACGTGACCGCCTCCACCGACACGTTCACCGGCACGCCGAACTTCTCCGCCTGCAGCACCGCGCGTTCGGCGAGTTCCGGGCCGGAGATGCCTGCCGGGAAACCCAGGTAGTTCTCGATCCGCGACGTCGTGCCGGCCTGGCCGCCTGCCGCGATCGAGTCGACGGCCACCACGTCGAGCCCGTCCGCCGCGCCGTACACGACGGCCGCGAGGCCGCCGGGGCCCGCGCCGACCACGAGCAGGTCGGTCATGTCGTTCGGGGGAGACGACGCGTGCAGACCCAGCACCTGAGCCAGTTCCCGGTTGCTCGGGTTGCGCAGCGCCTCACCGCCGGGAACCACCACCACGGGGGTCTCGTCGATGGTGACGCCGAACCGGCGCAGCAGTTCCTCGGCGTCGGTGTCCGTGTCCGTGTCGACCAACCGGTGCGGGATCCGGTTGCGCGCGGCGAACTCCAGCAGCCGTTTGGTGTCCGGTGAGAAGCACGAGCCGACGATCTGCAGTCCGCTACCCCTGCCGATCAGCACCGCCCGGCGCATCAGGTACGCGCGCAGGACCAGGTCGCCCAGCACGGAGTCGCCGCGCACCAGTTCGCTCAGCCGGTCCGCGGACAGCTGGACGACCTCGCCCGGCTGTGCGACGACGGTCGTCACGAACGACGGCTGCCCTTCCAGCAGACCGAGTTCGCCGAGGAACCGGCCAGGCCCGTGCACCCGCACGACCTCGCCGTGCTCCAGCGCCTGCACAACACCGCTGACGATCACGAAGAAGTCGTGGCCGCGGTCGCCCTCGGCGTACAGCACCTCTGCCTCTCGTGTCGGACGCCGTGTCCCGTACCGCGCTACCTGGTCGATCTGGTAGCCGTCGAGGCGGGGGAAAGCACCGTGCTCGTCTGGTGTTTCCCGCAGCCCTGGTGAAAGCTCGTCAGACGAAAGCTTGATGGACATAGCACCACCGCCAGTTCTCGCCGGGTTCCATGGAACGCACGATCGGGTGGCCGATGTCGAAAGCGTGCCTGCGCGCGTGCTTCATCGGCGAGGAGTCGCAGCAGCCGACGTGCCCACAGGTGAGGCACAGTCGCAGATGGACCCAGGGGGTGCCCGCGATGAGGCACTCCCGGCAGCCTTGAGGGGTCTGCGGCACGACGTTGCTCACGAGTGCGAGGTGTTCATCCACGACCGTGGTCATCGGTCCTCCCGCGTCACGTCGTCGAGCACCAGCGACAGACCGATCCCCAGCAACCACACGTCCTTCGCCAGCGAGATGCCCTGTTCGGTCGGTCGCAGGCTGCGTTCCCGTCGCATCCCCGGTGTCTTCAGGTAGAGCCCCAGCAACCCGCCGGCGAACCCGGCGAGCGCGGCACCGGCGATGACCGCGGGCACCAGTGGAACGAGCAGCGCCACGCCGGTCGCGATCTCCCCGGCCGCGAGCAGCCTCGTGAACCGCTGGGCGTCCAGCTTGCCCAGCACCGGGTACGTGGTCGCGGCGAAGCCTTGCAACGACTCGGCGGTCTGCCGATCGGCGTGCAGCTTGCCGAGTCCCGAGTTGAGCACGTACGCGCCCGTGGTGACGCGCGCGGGCAGTTGTCGCAGCAGAGATCGGCTGATCATGTCCTCACCTCCGGAACGAGAGCCTCGTCAAGCCAGGCGCGCAGCTGGGGTGCCGGCACCGCGCCGGGTTGCCGCGCGACAACCTCACCGTCGCGCAGGATCATCAGCGTGGGTATCGAACGCACGTCGAACCGCTCCGACAGGCGAGGTGCGCGGTCCACGTCCACCCGCACGAGCTTGAGGTCGCCCGCCCGCTCGTGCGCGAGCAGGTCCAGCACCGGGCTGACCATCCGGCACGGCCCGCACCACGTCGCCCACATGTCCACCAGCACGGGAACACCCGCCTGCTCGGCCACCTCGGCGAAATCGTCGTCGAGCGCGTCGACGATCCACGGCAGTGGCCTGCCGCAGTTGCCGCACTTCGGCTTGCCCTGTGCGGCCACGGGTACGCGGTTGGTCTTGCCGCAGTTCGAGCACTCGATGCTGGTCGTCCTCATGCGGCGGCCCTGCTCTCACCGGACGTGATCACGGACAGCTCGCCGTCGACCACGTCCACCCGGATCGTCGCGCCCTCCGGCACCTCACCCGCGATCAGCGCCCGTGCCACGCGCGTTTCGACCTCGTGCGCGATGTAGCGGCGCAGCGGTCGCGCACCGTAGACGGGGTCGAAGCCACGCCTGGCGATGAACTCGCAGGCCGGCGCGGTGAGCTCGACGCCGATCCGGCGTTCGGCCAGACGGGCGCGCAGCTCGGCGAACTGCAGGTCCACGATGCGTTCGATCTGCTCCAGCCGCAGTGGCGTGAACAGCACGATGTCATCGACTCGGTTGAGGAACTCGGGCCGGAAGTGGTCGCGCAGTGACGCCAGCACTGCCCCGCGCGCGTCCGGTTTGATCTCCCCGTCGGGGGTGACGCCGTCCAGCAGGTACTCCGAGCCGATGTTGGACGTCATGATGATCACGGTGTTGCGGAAGTCGACCGTGCGGCCTTGCGCGTCGGTGATCCGGCCGTCGTCGAGCACCTGGAGGAACGTGTTGAACACGTCCGGGTGCGCCTTCTCCATCTCGTCCAGCAGCACGACGGAGTAGGGCTTGCGCCGCACCGCTTCCGTGAGCTGGCCGCCCTCGTCGTAGCCGACGTAGCCGGGAGGCGCGCCGACGAGACGTGAGACCGTGTGCTTCTCCTGGTACTCGCTCATGTCGAGGCGCACCATGTTGTCCTCGCTGTCGAACAGTGCCGCCGCCAGCGTCTTCGCCAGCTCGGTCTTGCCGACCCCGGTGGGGCCCATGAAGATGAACGACCCGATCGGCCTGCGGGGGTCCTTCACGCCGGCTCGCGCTCGGATGATCGCGTCGGCGACCAGTTGCACCGCGTCGTTCTGGCCGATCACCCGCTCGTGCAGGATCTGGTCCAGCTTCAGCAACTTCTCCCGCTCGCCCTCCTGGAGCCTCGACACCGGGATACCGGTCCACGCCGCGACTATCTCCGCGATCTCGTCCTCGGTGACCACTTCCTTGAGCAGCCGGTGTGCACCCTGTTTACCGGCGAGGCGCTCCTCCTCGGACGCGAGCTGGCCTCCCAGTGCGGCGAGCGTGCCGTAGCGCAGCTCCGCGGCCCGGTTGAGGTCGTAGGCGCGTTCGGCCTCTTCCGCTTCGCGGCGCACGCGTTCCAGCTCACCGCGCAGGTCCTGGACGCGCCGGATGGCCTGCCGCTCCGCCTCCCACTGCGCGGTCATGGCGTCGAGTTCGGTGCGGAGGTCGGCGAGCTCCTTGCGCAGTGCGGCCAGTCGCTGTTCGCTGGCCTGATCGGTTTCCTTGGCCAGCGCGGCCTCCTCGATCTCCAGCCGGGTCACGCGCCGCGACGTCTCGTCCAGTTCGGCGGGCATCGAGTCGATCTCGGTGCGCAGCCGCGCGCACGCCTCGTCCACCAGGTCGATCGCCTTGTCCGGCAGGAACCGGTCGGTGATGTAGCGCTGGGACAGCACCACGGCGGACACGATCGCGGCGTCCTGGATCTTGACACCGTGGTAGACCTCGAGGCGTTCCCGCAGGCCGCGCAGGATCGAGATCGCGTCCTCCGGCGACGGCTCGGCCACGACCACGGTCTGGAACCGCCGCTCCAGCGCGGCGTCGGACTCGATGTGCTTGCGGTACTCGTCGAGCGTGGTGGCACCGATCATGTGCAACTCACCGCGCGCGAGCATCGGCTTGAGCATGTTGCCCGCGTCCATCGACCCTTCGGCTGCACCCGCGCCCACGACGGTGTGCAGCTCGTCCACGAACAGCAGGACCCGGCCCTCGGCGGCCTTCACCTCGGCGAGCACGGCCTTGAGCCGCTCCTCGAACTCGCCGCGGTACTTGGCGCCCGCCACCAGGGAGCCCATGTCGAGGGAGAAGACCGTCTTGTCCTTGAGACCTTCCGGCACGTCGCCGCGCACGATCCGCTGCGCGAGCCCCTCGACGATCGCGGTCTTGCCGACGCCGGGCTCGCCGATCAGCACCGGGTTGTTCTTCGTCTTGCGGGAGAGGATCTGGACCACCCGGCGGATCTCCGCGTCCCGGCCGATCACCGGGTCGAGGTCGCCGGTCCGAGCGTCGTCCACGAGGTCGCGGCCGTACTTCTCCAGGGCCTCGTAGGTCCCCTCGGGCGTTGCGCTCCGCACGCGTTGGTTGCCGCGGATCCTGGTCAGGCTCTCCAGGAACCGGTCCCGCGTGATGCCGTGCCGCGCCAGGACTTGGCCCGTTTTCGTGGTGTTGCCCTCCTCCGCCAGCGCGAGCAGCAGGTGCTCGACGCTGACGTACTCGTCCTTGAGCCGCTTGGCTTCCCGTTCCGCGGCGTCGAGGAGGCCGAGCAGGCGGCGGGTGACGCTGATCTGCCCTGGTTGGACACCCGGTCCGGTCACCTTGGGACGGCGGGAGAGTGCGGTCCGCACGTCTTCCGCCAGCGCCCGCACGTTCACGTCCGCCTGGGTGAGCAGGCGCGGCACCAAGCCATCGGGCTGCTCGACCAGTGCCAGCAGGAGGTGTTCGCCGTCGGTCTCGGTGTGCCCGAGCCGCTGGGCGACCTCCTGGGCGGACTGCAGCGCCTCCTGGGACTTCTGCGTCAGCCGGTTCATGTCCATGGTCGATCACTCCCGCGCAGTTGTGCTTCCAGGACTCGGATCCGGTCGAGCAGGTCCAGCACGAGCCCGACCGCGTTGTAGTTGAGCGAGAGCCCGCCGCGCAGTCGCTGGATCCGCGCGACGCGGGCCACGGTGCCCGGCGGGAACCACAGCCGCCCGCCATCGTCCACCGCGCACTCGACCAGCCCGAGCGCCGCGAACCGGCGCACCATGTCCGGGTGGAGTCCGGTGTGGATGGACACGCGGTCGACGCTGAGTTCGGCCGGTTTCGTCAGGACGTACATCACGTGCCTCTCGGGTTGAAGTCGGAGACCGCGGCGAGTTCCTCGAAGAGCTCCCGTTCCCGCTTGCCGGGAGATTTCGGCACCATGACCTTCACGACCGCGTAGAGGTCACCGGCCTTGCCGCGCGGGTTCGGCATGCCTTCACCGCGCAGCCGCAGCCGTCGTCCGCTCGACGAGCCCGCCACCACGCGGACCTTCGCCTCACCGCCCGGCGTCATGATCGGCACGGTGGCGCCGAGTGCCGCCTCCCACGGCGCGACCGGCAGGTCCACGATGATGTCGCGGCCTTCCAGCCGGTACCGGGGGTGCGACGCGATCCGGACCACCAGGAACAGGTCACCGGACGCGCCGCCGACGGATCCGTGCCCACCCTGGCCGGACAAGCGGATGCGCTGACCGTCCACCACGCCGGGCGGAACCGTCACGTCCAGCGTGCGGTCGCCGATCGTGAGCCTGCGGTGGCCGCCCCGGTAGGCGTCCTCGACCGAGAGCGCCAGCTCGGCCTCCTGGTCGGCACCCGGAATCGGACCGCCGCGGCCACCGCGCCGGAAGACCCCGCCGAACAGGTCCTCGAAGTCGAAGTCCTCGAACCCGCCGTAGCTCGGCCCGCTCGTGTACACCGTGCGCCCCCGAGGAGCGCCTTCGTCGTAGTCCTCCGGGACGCGGCGGAAGTCCGCGCCGAACTGGTCGTACCGCTTGCGTCGCTCCGTGTCCGACAGGACCTCGTAGGCCTCGCTGATCTCCTTGAACCGGTCCTCGGCGTCGGGGTCGCGGTTGACGTCCGGGTGGTACTGCCGCGCGAGCTTGCGGTAGACGCGCTGGATCTCCTCGGTGCTCGCTCCGCGTGGCACGCCGAGCGCCTCGTAGAAGTCTGTGGCCACGTCGTCTCACTCCCGTGCGCGCGCCACCGCGACGGCGGCGGGACGCAGATCGCCATAGCCGGGCCGCAGCACGCGCACGACTGTGTTCGGTGGCGCTTCCGGGTCGTCCAGCACCGTCACGACCTCGTGCACAGCCGGGTCGAACGGCACGCCGGTGGCGTCCTGGCGCGGATAGCCGAGCCGGGCGAGCACCTCGACGGCCTGGTCGAGGGTCGCCCGCACGCCTTCGGCGAACGCGTCGTCGGAGGCGTGCCCGAGCGCGAGCTCCAGGTTGTCGAGCACCGGCAGCCAGGCCGACGCCACCCGCGCGCGCTCGGTCGTGAGCTGACGTTCCAGCTCGCGGTTGTGCCGTTTGCGCACGTTGTCGAGCTCGGCCATGGCGCGCAGCCAGCGGTCCTCCAGCTCGGCGACGTCCCGGTCCGGGGCCGGCGCAGGAGGGGGTGCGCCGGCCCCGGTCTCGGCCGCGGAGTTCGCGGCGTTCCCCTGGGTGGTCATCGCGATCAGACCCGGTCGAAGTCCGCGTCGATGACGTCGTCGTCCGAAGCCGCGGCCGAGCTCCCGCCGGAGGAGGGCGGTGGCGCGGACGACCGTGCCGCCATCAGGCCGTTCAGCACCTGGGTGAGCTCGTCGGTCAGCTCCCGCACGCGCTCCACCGGCACCTCGTTCCGCAACGCCTCGCGGGTCTCGGAGACCAGCATCTCGGCGCGGGCCTTCTCGTGCGCCGGCGCGTTGTCGGCGAGGTCGGACAGGGCCTTCTCGACCTGGTAGGCGATCGAGTCGAGGGTGTTGCGGGAGTCCACGGCCTCGCGCAGCCGCTGGTCCTCCGCCTGGTTCGCCTCGGCGTCGGTCACCATCCGCTCGATCTCGGATGTGTCCAGGTTCGAGCTCTCGCTGATGGTGATGCCCTGCTCCGCGCCCGTGTCCTTGTCACGGGCGGTCACTTCGAGGATGCCGTTGGCGTCGATGTCGAAGATGACCTCGACCTGCGGTTCACCACGCGGAGCGGGCCTGATCCCGCTGAGCTGGAACCGGCCCAGCACCCGGTTGTCGGCCGCGCGTTCCCGTTCGCCCTGCAGCACCACGACGTCCACCGCGGGCTGGTTGTCCTCGGCGGTGGAGAACACCTCGGAGCGGCGGGCCGGGATCGTCGTGTTCCGCTCGATGATCCTGGTCATCACCCCGCCGCGGGTCTCCACGCCCAAGGACAGCGGGGTCACGTCGAGCAGCAGCACGTCCTTGACCTCGCCCTTGAGCACACCGGCCTGGACGGCGGCACCGAGTGCCACGACCTCGTCCGGGTTGACGCTCATGTTCGGGTCCTTGCCGCCGGTCAGGCGGCGGACGAGCTTCTGCACGGCCGGGATCCTGGTCGATCCACCGACGAGGATGACCTCGTCGATGTCGTTCGCGGACACCTTGCCGTCGGCCATGGCCTGCTCGACCGGGCCGAGGCAGCGCTCCACCAGGTCGGCCGTGATCTGCTCGAACGTCGACCGCGTGACGGTCTCGGTCAGGTGCTTGGGGCCGCCGGAGTCGGCGGTGATGAACGGCAGGCTCACCTGGGTCTGCGTGACCGAGCTGAGCTCGACCTTCGCCTTCTCCGCCGCCTCGGACAGCCGCTGCAGCGCCTGGGCGTCGTTCCGCAGGTCGATTCCCGTGTCGTTCTCGAACTTGTCGGCCAGGTGGTCGACGAGCCTGCGGTCGAAGTCGTCGCCACCGAGGTGGGTGTCACCGGAGGTGGATCGCACCTCGACCACGCCGTCGCCGACGTCCAGCAAGGACACGTCGAACGTGCCGCCGCCCAGGTCGAACACGAGCACCGTCTCGTGTCCCTTCCTGTCCAAGCCGTACGCCAGTGCGGCCGCCGTCGGTTCGTTGATGATCCGCAGGACCTCGAGTCCCGCGATCTTGCCCGCGTCCTTGGTCGCCTGACGCTGCGAGTCGTTGAAGTACGCGGGTACGGTGATCACCGCCTCGCGCACCTTCTCACCGAGGTACTTGCTCGCGTCGTCGACCAGCTTGCGCAGTACCTGTGCGCTGATCTCCTCCGGCGCGTGGAGCTTGTCGCGCACCTTGAAGCGCACCGAATCGTTCGGTCCGGGAACGACGTCGAACGTGACCGACCTCGTCTCCTCGCCTACCTCCTCGAACCGACGGCCGATGAAGCGCTTGGCCGAGTAGATCGTGCCGTGCGGGTTCAGCACGGCCTGGCGCCTCGCCAGCTGGCCTACCAGGCGTTCGCCGCTCTCGGTGAACGCCACGACGGACGGCGTGGTCCTGGATCCCTCAGCGCTCGCGATTACAGTGGGCTGGCCGCCCTCCACGACCGCGATCGCGGAGTTCGTCGTGCCCAGGTCGATTCCCACCGCTGTGGCCATTACGACGCACCCCCCGCGGGGGTCATGCCTGCGAGCAGCCGCTGCGCCTCGTCGGCGATCTCCTCGTCCACGACGAGGTCGTACCGGCTCGGCACCATCATGGTCACGGAGCTGAAGTCGCGCCTGCCACGCTGCATCGCGTAGAAGATCACGCCGATGACCGCGCCGATGACCGCGCCGAACAGCAGGCCGTACAAAGCGAGCGCGACCGCGGCGACGAGCGGGTTGAGAAGGTCGAACAGTCCGAAGACCCAGCCGAACAGCAGGCCGGGAACGGCGCCTGCGGTGGCACCGTTCAGCAGTGCGCGGCCCCAGTTCATCCGGCCGACGACCTGCTCGACCATGCGGACGTCGACGCCGATGATCGCGGTCCGGTCGACTGGGAACTCGTTGTCCGCGAGGTGGTCGACGGCGCGTTCGGCGTCGCGGTAGGCGGTGAACGACGCGATCGTGCGCCGCTGCGACGCACTCGGCGCGATGTCACCTTCGGTGTCACCGCGCGCATGCGCACTCGAGTGATATGTGGTCATGGCTGCCCCTCAGGCCTTGACGGCCGTTTGCTCGGAAATTTTGATCATGCGAGGCTTGCTCGACTCGGCGATCGGAATGGTCAGCACGAGCACGCCGCGGTCGAACTCGGCGGTCACATCACCGGCGGCGAGCATGTCGCCGAGGAAGAGCTGCCGGATGAACTCCCCGTGCGGCCGTTCGTCGATCAGCACCTCGTCGTCCTCCTGCCGCAGCGAGGCGCGCCTGACCTTGACCATGACCACGTTGCGTTCCACGGTCACGTCGACGTCATTGCTGTCCACACCCGGTAGGTCGAGTGCGACGATGCACCGGTCACCGCGGCGGAACGCCTCCATCGGCACTGCGCGTGACGTGAGGACTGCGTGCTCGGAGAGTCGGTCGAGTTCGCGGTACGGGTCGAAACGCATCAATGTCATCTGAGCTCTTCCCCTTCTGGATCTTGTGTTCCGGGGGACGTGCATTGCATTCACCCTGACGAAGACACGCGGGTGTCGCGTCGCCCTGCGAGGACGAAACCCGCCCTCCGCATTGGACCCGGCAGTACGACGCCATCGGCACCAGGCTGCGTGACGGACCAGCGATTACGCGGGGGAGGCGTGGCTGTCGGAGCCGGAGACCTGATCAGCTGGGCTCGCGCCCAGCTGTCCAATCTCCACGTCCTCCTGGTGCTCCCGGCGTGCCAGTCTCGTGGCCATGCGCGTCCGCGTCCGCCCGGCCGGGGAGGCGCTGTTCCGAGCGGTGGTGCACGAACTGAGCACTGACACGGGCGTGGTCGCCATCGGTGGGATCCTCGACACGGGCGAGAGCCGCGCCGAAGTCATGTCGTTCGTGTCGGAGTGGCTGGGCGGCCTGATCGATTACCACAACACTCGAGACGCGGACATGGGTGGAAACTCGATTGAACCTCCACGTCGCGACTCGCGCGTGGCAGGTGCTGCAGGGGTGGTGATGAGTGCGACGTTCGACGGCGTGAAGTTCGAGATGAACGCACGCTCTTCGGGCACGATTGAACGCTGGTCTGGGGTGAACAGGCGTTCGGCGCACGCACTGCGCTCCTACGACCTGGACGTATTCGATGGCGACGTGATCATCTCGATGCCGCATCCTCTGGGCAGTGCGCCAAGCCGCACACGGTTACCGCCGGCAGGAGTGCCGGGAGAAGCTCCGGAAGTGACACCTCAGGTCCACAGCCTGCCGGGGACTTGAAAGCGTCGCACGCGGATAGCGACGAGTCGTCAGGCGGATAGTGCCAGACAGACAGCGACGGTTCACTGAAATCGTGGATCTTGACCCGCCTGGCATGCAAGGGACCATTCGCCGACCTCGGCGTCCACCAAAATCAGACAAGTGGAAGCGTGATACGTGGTGATGGCTGTGCACGAGCTCACCAAGACTGAGTGTTGGAACTTGCTGGACCGCGTCAGCCTGGTGCGGCTGTTGTACACCTCAGCTGGTTTGCCAGTGGCTCAGCCCGTGCGGTTTGTGGTGCGCAACAAAGTGATCATGATCAGTCTTGACCAGAGCACCGCGACCAGGCTTTTGCCGGCCGGATTCGACTTCGTCGCGTTGCAGGCCGATGACCTTGTCGATGGCGCGCAGAGCGGGCACTCGGTGACTGTGTACGGCAGGGCGCAGGTGATCTCTGATCAACGTCGCAGTAGCGCCGAAGCAGCCGGGCTGCCCGGCTACGAGGGGAAGGCCGCCTACGTCTGTGTCGCGCCGACACAGCTTTCTGGCAGCCAACTGGATCTGCGTGGCTGACCGGCCAATTCTGTGGCGTCGAAGGCGGCCACACGTTTCAGATCGAGTCGTTGACGACCGGTGTCGTGGACGAGTTCGGATGGAGTATACGGGGAACTGCCGATGGCGCTTCACCACACCCGCTTGAGGCACGGTCCGGTCGCTTAGGTCCGGTCGTGTGCGAGGCGGTCACGGCGTTCCTCTTCGCGCTTCGAGTACGCGGCCGCGCGGATCGCTTCGTCGGATTCCAGGCCGGTGCCGAGAGCGCCGCCGACGGTCGCCGCCGACGCGACGAACCAGGCCAGCACGAACAGGTCGCCGTAGTCGAGCGATGTGTGGAGGTAGTTGCCCATCACGGCGGGGTCGAGGACGAACAGCGCCCAGAGCAGGTTCACGGCGTAGAGCGCGAGATAGCAGATGATCACGCCGGTGGCCAGGGTCAGCAACGTCGAGGTGTTGTAGAGACGGGATCTCTCCTTGGCCTCGGTGGAGTCGTCGTCGGGGCGATCCCACAGTTGGCCGTCGATCACGAGCCAGGCGACGACGAGTGCGATGGAGGCGATCGACGCGACCATGAGGCGCCACCCCGACATCGAGCCTGCCAATAGCCACACCGTGGAGTTGATCGTGGCGATGGCTCCGGTCGTCAGTGCCGCGACGAGCGCGGATTTCAGTCCTGGCACGAGGAGCCACGGACGGTTGGCGAGGACCATGCCCAGGAGCAACCGCTGGCGGCCACCGCGGTGGGAGAGTGGTACGCGGTGCTGGTGCTGCGAGGTGGAGTCGGCCATGCCGCTGATGAGTGTGCGCACCGCGTTACGGGCACGGGCGTGCATGCGGAGTCCGCCGAGCGCGGGGAGCGACAGCATGGCCGTGCGTCGCTGCGGGTCGGTCTCGACCAGCAGGTATCGGCCGTCGTCGTCGCGAAGTGGAAGCTCGGTCAAGCCGATGACGAGGTCCCACTCCTGCTGGTGACCCCGGTCCCGCAGCCGTGCCATCGCGGTGTCGACGTCCTCGGAACCGGTGGTGAACGGTTCGCTCACGATGTCGACGTCCCAGGCGTCGTGGTCCTGGCCTGTCGGCGGGTCCAGGCCGCTGAGCCGGCGCGCGATCTCGGTGGGTGAGGCCGGGTCGGCCACGAGGCCGACGTTGATCCGTTTCATCCCGGCGGGTTACCCGCAGCGCCGCACCGGAAACGACGAGTGACGAGCGATTGGGGCGCGCTATCGACTTGCCGGCCGCGAACGGACCGGCGGCCGCTGCGTCGTCGGGAGCGACACCACGAACGAACCTGGGCGTGGTGTCGAGTCGATGTCACGCTGGGGCTTACCGGGCTCGGCCACAGGTTTTCCACTTCCGGAGGTGGCCCATTACTGTCGTTCGCGACGACTTCTTGACCTTCGCGCCACGCAGGATGAAGGTCATCCCTTGCCAGGGCCCTTCTCCGCCGACACCGGACGAACCGACGGCTGCGGAGTCCCAGCGGCACACGCAGGCTGGACTTCCACAACCACACCGCCGCCGTCCACGTCGCCTGCGCACGCGGCCATGCCCACCCACTGCCGCCGGGTGGGCATGGCGTCGGTCCAGGAGCAGCAGTGGATCACCGGGGTACCTGGTGTTCCTGCCAGGTGGCCAGTGGGATGGTGAGGAAGACCGCGTACAGATCGTGGTCGGCCGGGCCTGCGGACACCCATCCGCCGACTGCGTGCGCGCGTTCTCGCATGCCGATCAACCCGTATCCCGCCGATCCCGCCGAGACGGGGCGGGCACCGGTGTTCACCATGCGGGCGAAGAAGGCGTCCTCGGCGTAGGTCAGGGTGATCGTGACGACGGGGCCGACCGCGTGCTTGGTGACGTTGGTCAGGGCTTCCTGGACGATGCGGAACGCGGTCAGCTCGACCAGTGGAGGCAGCGGCCGGGGTGGGCCGGCGACGCGCACGGCGACGTCGATCCCGGCTGACCGGCAGGCCTCGACCAACTCGGGGAGCTGGTCGAGGCTCGGCGCAGGTGTGGTGCACGCGGGAGGATCGTCGTCGGAGTCGCGGAGCAGCCCGACGGTCGCCTTGAGTTCCCGCAGCGCCGCCGCCGTGGAGCTGTTCAGCCTGGTGAGCAATTGGCGGGCCTGCTCGGGACGCTCGGCCATCAGGTGGGCCGCGGTCCCGACCTGCGCGTTGGCGACGGTGAGGTGGTGCGCGACGACGTCGTGCAGCTCACGGGCGATGCGCAGGCGTTCCTCGCTGATCCGGTGGCGGATCTCGTCGTCGCGGCCGCGCTCGGCGTCCTCGGCACGGGCCTGGACCATCCGCAGGTACGCCCGTTGGGCATGGGTCATCCGTCCGGCGAACACCGCGGGCAGCAGCCACAGGGCGACACCGACGGTCCGCAGGATCAACGACCCGCCCGTGGGTGTGGTGTCGCTCGCCATTCCGCCCAGGATGACCGCGCCGACGGCGAACCCGGTCCACCAGGCGGTCGCCCTTGGACCGGCTGACACCGTCAGCCGGTACAGGCACCCGATCAGCGGGGCCAGCAGCAACGGCGTCGGCAGGTAGTCGGCCGCACAGGCGACGGTCTCGCAGCCGACGGCGATCACGGTCGCCACGCGCGGATGTCGGGCGGCGGCGAACAGGGCGACGCTCGCGGCCAGGCTGAGCATCGCGCCGGGCAGGACCTCTGTCGGCCGGAAGATGCCCTCGGTGCCGAGGCTGGCACCGAGGGCGGCGAACAGGAACGCGACCAACGCGATCACCACGTTCATCGGTTCGACTCCACTCGGATGGTCAACGCCCGCTCAGCGCGTGGACGGGCGTTCGGTCGGGCTCGGGTCCCGGCCGTTCGTGGTTCAGCGCCTCGCCCTCGACGTCGACGTGGGGCAGCACCCGGTCGAGCCATCGGGGCAGCCACCAGGCCCGCTCGCCCAACAGTCGCAGCACGGCGGGGACCAGCGTGAGCCGGACCACGAAGGCGTCGAAGAAGACCGCGGTCGCGAGCCCGAGGCCGACCATCTTG
This sequence comes from Umezawaea endophytica, assembly GCF_025061645.1. Classification (GTDB taxonomy): domain Bacteria; phylum Actinomycetota; class Actinomycetes; order Mycobacteriales; family Pseudonocardiaceae; genus Umezawaea; species Umezawaea endophytica. Next base: position 44,993 of record NZ_JANYMP010000009.1, read on the forward strand.
ATCAGTGGTTCGTGGGCGGCCGCGAACCCGCCGAAGACCGCGACCATGATCACCGCGGCGGCCACCACGACCTTGGAGCTCTGCCGGAAGCCGGTGACGATCGCCTCGTGGGCGGGCTTGCCGTGCGTGTGCGCCTCGCGCATCCGCGAGACCAGGAAGACCTCGTAGTCCATGGCCAGCCCGAACACGATGCCCACCAGCAGGATCGGCATCAGGCTCATGACCGGTCCGACCTGCTCGACGCCGAGCAGGTCGGCCGCCCATCCCCACTGGAACACCGCGACGATCACCCCGAGCGAGGCGAACAGCGACAGCAGGAAGCCGAGTGCGGCCTTGACCGGGACCCAGACCGACCGGAACACGACGAGCAGGAGCAGCAGGGCCAGGCCGACCACGATCGCGATGTACGGCAGCAGCGCCGCCTGCGTCTTCTGCGCCATGTCGATGTCCAGCGCGGTGGTGCCGGTGATCTCGTAGGTCACCAGGTTGTCCGCCTCCACGAGGGGGCGATCGGCGCGCAGCGACTCGACCAGGTCCTTGGTGCGCTCGTCGGTCGGGCCGGTCGACGGCACGGCGCTGAAGATGGCCGTGTCACCCGCCTGGTTGAAGTTCGGCTTCGACACCGACACCACGCCGCTGGTCGCCTTGACGCTCTCCGCGACGAGCGCCACCGCGGTCTTCGGGTCAGCGGCGCCGCGAGCGTCGACCACGACCGTCAGCGGGCCGTTGAACCCGGCCCCGAACGCGGCGGCCCGCAGGTCGTACGCCTGCCGTTGGGTGGCCGTGGTGGGCAGCGCCGCGTCCCCCGGCGTGCCGAGCTGCAGGGACAGTGCGGGAACCGCGATCACGGCCAGCAGGCCGACACCGGCCAGGGTGATGAGGAGCGGCCTGCGCAGGACTAGGCCCATCCACGCCTGGGCGGGCGACCAGCGCTTGGGAGTGGGCACGCCGACGTGGTGCCGCGCCCGTCCCAGGACCCGGTCCGGGGCGAAACCCAGCAGGGCGGGCACCAGGGTGAGCGCCACCAGCACGGCCACCAGCACAGCGCCCGCGGCGGCCATGCCCATCTTCGCCAGCATCGGGATGCCCACGACCGACAGACCGGCCAGCGCGATCACCACGGTCATCCCGGCGAACACCACCGCCGAGCCCGCCGTTCCGACCGCGCGACCGGCCGCCCGCTCGGCGTCGTCCGGGCCGTGGCGTTCCTCCCGGTAGCGCGAGACGACGAACATCGCGTAGTCGATGCCGACCGCCAGCCCCAGCATCAGCGCGAGCATCCCGCTGGTGATCATCATCCCCATCGGCCCGGCTGCCGCCCAGACGCACAGGAACGAGATGGCCACCCCGATGATCGCCGTCATCAGCGACAGGCCTGCCGCCACCAGCGAACCGAACGTCATCAGCAGCACCAGCGCCGCGATCGCGACCCCGATGAGTTCCATGGCGCTCATCTTGGTACCGGTCTTGAGCGCCGAGCCGGACATCTCCGCGGTCAGCCCCCCGGCTCGGGCCAGGTCCACCGCCTTGCCCAGCGCGGCACGCGACTCATCGGTCACGTCGGGCGACGGCACCGCATAGGTCACCGACGCGAAACCGGTGGAACCGTCCGCGCTGATGCTCCCGCCCGCGGACGGCGGCGTGACCCGTGACACCTGAGGACCGCCGGAGACCGACGCCAGCGCCGCCTCGATGGTCCGCTGGCTCTCCGCGTCCGTCACCGACCTCCACGGCGGGGCGACGAACACGATGGTGGCCGACGCACCGTCCGCGGCCACACCGGGGAACCGCTCCTCGATGAGGTCGAACGCCTGCTGGGACTCGATTCCCGGCATTGTCGGCCTGGTGTTGACGGGCCCCTCCGACTTGACGGCCAGCAGCACGGAACCACTCAGCGCCAACAACCACACGACGACGACCAGCCACCGATGGCGAAACGAGAACCGGCCAAGACGACTCAGCAATCCAGCCATGACAAGACACTCCACTTCCTTCGAACGTGGCTCGAAGCTTCCCGGCCGGACCCCGCTCCCGTCGTCGTTCGGATGCAGGCACCGCATACGGAGATCGCAGTAGGGACGGCAGTAGACTCACGCCGAGCCCGATGCGGGCGCGGCGAGTCCAGGATGGAGCGATGGCGCAACGACAACGGCTGGAAGACCGGGTCATCGAGGCGATCACCTTGCTGACGCGCGCCTCGAACACCTACTTCGAGGACCTGGCCGCCAGCTTCTCCGAGCACCTGGGCCGGGGCACGATCCAGCCGCTGATGGTGTTGCACCGCGACGGGCCGCAGCGGGTTTCGGCTCTCGCGGTCTCCTTGGGCTTGGACCGCACGACCGTGACGCGCCACCTCGACGAGCTGGCGCAGCGCGGTCTGATCGACCGTCAGCCGGATGAGCGTGACCGTCGCGCGCTCGTGGTGAGCCTCACGCCGATGGCCGCGGATCACCTCAACGCCATGCGCACCAAAAACCGGCAACGGATCCGGCGGGTCTTCGCCGACTGGACTCCGCAGGAGCGGGAGATGTTCGGGGAGATGCTGATCAGGTTCGCCCGCCGTGGCGCCGAGGAGTTCCGCGACTAGCCCGTCCATCAGGTCGACGTCGTGGCGGGCGTCGTCGCGGCCACCGCGGGGCTCTGTTCGACGGCGTGCCTCGGGATGAAGGCGGAGATCAGCAGCGCGATCAGGGCGGCGCCCGCGCCGAGCAGGAGGATGGCGACGATCGCGGTCTCCGACGGGACGGTCAGGGTGCCCACGGACGTGGTCGAGGCGACCAGCAGCAGACCGGTGACCGCGCTCGCGGTGGAGGTGCCCAGCGCGCGGCAGAGGTTGTTGAGGCCGTTGGCAGCCGCGGTCTGCGCAACGGGGACGGCCGCCATGATCAGCGAGGGCACGGCGCCGTACCCCAGACCGATCCCGGCGCCGACCACCATGGTGCAGAGCAGCACCTGCCAGAGGTGCGAGTGGGCCAGTGCGGCGAAGCCGTAACCGGCGGCGACGACGAGGGTGCCGACCATCAGCGTGCGCCGGGGGCCCGCGGTCCGGGTGATGCGCGCCGACAGCGGGGACATCGCCATCATGCACAACCCACCCGGCGCTTGGAGGAGGCCCGCGATGATGATCGTCTGCCCGAGTCCGTAACCGGTGTCCACCGGCATCTGCAACAGCTGGGTGAAGGCCAACGGGCTCATGAGCATCGAGCCGGCGAAGACCGCAGAGGACGCGTTGGTGAGCGCCACCTGCCGGGCCCGGTTGGCGCGCAGGTCGATCAGGGGCTGACGGGCGTGCAACTCCCTGGTGCCGAACGCCACCAGCAGGACGACCGCCGACCCGGTCAGCAGGACGACGGTGAGGCTCGTCCAACCCCAGAGGCCGCCCTTCGAGATCGTCAGGAGCAGGCACACCAGTGCCGCCGCGAGCAGTGCCGCTCCCAGGGCGTCGAACCGCCCGCCGGTCCGCTGTCGCGACTCCGCGACGAGGGTCGACACGAGCAGCGCGGCCAGTGCCGCCAAACCCGCGGAAACCCAGAACAGCAAGCGCCAGTTCGCGTACTGCACGAGCAGTGCCGACAGAGGCAACCCCAGGGACGCTCCGACGCCCAGCGACGCGCTCATCATGGCGGTGGCCGACGCGAGGCGCGGCTTGGGCAGGTGGTCCCGCATGAGGCTGATGCCCAGCGGCACGACGCCGGTGGCCAGTCCTTGCAGTGCGCGTCCGACCAGCAGTGGCGCCAACGAGCTGCTCAGCGCCGTGACCGCCGAACCGGCGACGAGCGCCGCCAGGCAGATGAGGAGCAGGCGCCGCTTGCCCCACATGTCGGCGAGCCGCCCGACGACCGGTGCCGCCACCGCGCCGGCCAGGAGCGTGGCCGTGACCGCCCACGAGGCGTCGGCCGCCGAGGTGTCGAGCAACCGCGGCAGAGCGGGTAGGAGAGGGATGACGACGGTCTGCTGCAACGACACGGTGATTCCGGTAAGCGCGAGCACGGCTACCAGCAACTTCGGTGAAGAGGTCGGTCCCACAGCGGCACTCCCTGTGACGACCGCGATCCAGTATCGCGGATTAGGTGTAGATCGTCGCATAAATTACGTGTAGTCTGCTGCATATTGGGCCGCCGGGAGGGGGCCTCACGGAGGGAGCGGACATGGATTACGACCTGGGATCACCCGAGTTCTACCTGGGGGATCCGGCGCCCGCTTACCGGGCGCTGCGCCACCGGTCCCCGGTGCACTGGAACAACGCCAACGGCGGTTCCTGGGCGATCACGCGCTACGAGGACATCAAGTGGATCGGCGCGCGGCCACACTTGTTCTCCTCCGCCCAGGGTGTGAACATGCAAGACCCGAACCGTCCGTCCGGCGGCGTGAGCAAGATGCTCATCACCACCGACCCGCCGCGGCACGGCGCCCTGCGCAGGCTGGTGTCCAAGGGTTTCACGCCGCGCCAGATCACCCTGCTGGAGCCCGGCATCCGCGACATCGTCCGAGGTGCGCTCGATCGCGTCGAGGCGGGCGTCAGCCTCGAATTCGCCGAGGGGATCGTCGCGCCGGTGCCGACCAGGATCATCGCCGAGATGATCGGCGCGCCGCACCAGGACTGGGAGGACTTCCGCACCTGGTCCGACGCGGTGATCGGCGCGGCCGACCCGGACATCGCCATGACGACCCAAGAGGCGTTCGGCGCGGTCAGCCACTACTTCCAGCACCTGATCGAACTCCGCGAGTCGAGCCGCACCAACGACCTCGTCTCGATCCTGCTGGACGCCGAAGTGGACGGTGAGAAGCTCGCCGACGACGAGATCGTCAACTTCCTCCGCCTGCTGCTGCTCGCCGGGAACGAGACCACCCGCAACCTGATCGCCCTGGGCACGCTGGCGCTGATCAACCACCCCGATCAGCGGCAGAAGCTCGTGGACGATCCCGCCCTGATCCCCAGCGCGGTGGAGGAGATGCTGCGCTGGATCACCCCGGTCACCCACATGACCCGCATCGCGACCGAGGACGTCCCCTTCCGGGACAAGCTCATCAAGAAGGGGCAGACGGTCGTCCTGCTCTACGGCGCCGCGAACCGCGACGAGGACGTCTTCGGCGCTGATGCCGAGGAGTTCATCGTCACCCGCAATCCCAACCCGCACCTCGCGTTCGGCACGGGCGAGCACGCCTGCCTGGGCCTGTCGCTGGCCAGGTTGGAGGCGCGGGTGTTCTTCGAGGAGTTGCTGTCCCGGTTCTCCGGCATGGAACTTGACGGCGAGGTGGTCCGCATGCGGTCGAACATGGTGCCCGGCGTCAAGCGGATGCACGTCCGCCTCAGCCCGGCGGTGCAGGAGGCGGCGCTGTGATGAGGATCGTGCTCGACCGGGCCAAGTGCACCGGAATCGGGATCTGCGAGTCCCTCGCGCCCGACGTGTTCGAAGTGGACGACAACGGCGACCTGGTCGTCTTGCACGCCGAGGTGCCGTCCTCCGCCGAGGCCGACGTGGCCGCGGCTGTCGAGGGCTGCCCGACCCAGGCACTGCAGTTCGAGGCGTGACCGGGGTGTCGTCACAAATGGACAGTCCCGGCCGCGGCGCGCTCGTCGTGGTCGGTGCCTCGCTCGCGGGCCTCCGGGCGGTTGAGTCCGCCCGCAAGGCCGGGTTCGACGGCCGGATCACCCTGGTCGGAGAGGAAGTCCACCTTCCCTACGACCGGCCTCCGCTGAGCAAGGAGTTCCTGTCCGCGGGGGCGCCGATCGACCACGTCCCGCTCTGCGGCCGTTCCGAGTTCGCCGACGACTACGGCGTCGACGTGCTGCTCGGCGAGCCCGCGACAGGTCTCGATCTCGATGCCCGTGTCGTGCACACGCGCGAACGGCAGATCTCCTATAGCGCACTGATCATCGCGACCGGTGTGCGCGCTCGTGAGCTGCGGGGCACGAGCGGTCTGGCGGGCGTGCACGTCCTGCGCACCCTCGACGACGCCCGTTCGGTGCGCCGCGCCCTGGACGACGGCGCTCGGACGGTCGTCATCGGAGCGGGCTTCATCGGCTCGGAGGTCGCGTCGGCGGCGCGCGAGCGCGGCCTGCGCACCACGATCGTCGAGGCGCTGCCCGCGCCCATGGTCCGATCCGTCGGACCGGACCTCGGACCGGCACTGGCCTCTCTGCACGAGCGGAACGGCACCACGCTGATCTGCGGGCAGGAGGTCACCGCGATCGAGGGGACCGGACGTGTCGAGCGCGTCCGCCTGGCGGACGGCACATCGATCGAGGCCGACCTCGTCGTAGCGGGGATCGGGGCGACCCCAGCCACCGAGTGGCTTGCCGGCAGCGGATTGCCCATCGATGACGGGGTCGTCTGCGACGAACACCTGCGAGCCGGCGGCGCCGACGTCTACGCGGCGGGCGACGTCGCCCGGTGGCACAACCCCCGCTTCGGCACGTCGATGCGGGTCGAGCACTGGTCCAACGCCGCCGAGCAGGGAGCACGGGCAGCGCGGAACGCCCTGTTCCCAGCCGTGGTCGAGCCGTACCGGACCGTCCCCTACTTCTGGTCCGACTGGTACGGCTCGCGCATCCAGTTCGCCGGTATCGCGGACGGCGACGAACACGTCGTGGTGTCCGGGGACCTGACGGGCGAGCGATTCGTGGCCCTCTACCGCCGCGGCGACGAGCTGAGCGGGGCACTCACCCTCAACGGACAGCGCCACATCATGAGGTACCGGCGGCTGATCGCCCGAGGAGCGAACTTCGACGAAGCGCTCGCACTCGCCGAAACGATGGCCTACCGCCATCCAACTACGAGGTCGTGACACGAGCAGTGCTCTTGGCGCACCGCCCTGATCGCAGGAGGAAGTGATCGTGACAGAGCCCATCAACGACCAGCTCAAGCGAAGGGAAGCCATATCCGGTGCTTCTCCGTCCCACGGCGATCCGGTCGTGCCCGAGGAGGCGACCGGCCGGTTCGGCAAAACAAAGGGAAAGGGGTTCCTCTACGCGACGATCCCGGTCGTCGTCTTCGTCACGGCCAACGCGCTCCTTCCGCTGACCGCGACGATCGTCATCTCCGTCGTGGTCGGGCTCGGGCTCGTGGTGTTCCGGCTGCTGAAAGGCGAGCGTCCCCTGGCGGCGCTGGGAAGCCTGGTCGGCATCGCGTTCGCCGCGGGACTCGTCGCCGTGACCGGCTCGGCGAAGAACTACTTCGTCGTTGGGATCTGGGCCTATTTCGTCGGGTTCCTGATCGCCGCGCTCTCACTCCTGATCCGTCGTCCTGTCACCGGGGTGATCTGGAACTTCACCCACGGCCGGAACAACCCCTGGAGGGAGGACCGCGGCGTCCTGCGGGCGCATTTCGTCGCCACGCTGGCAGCGGCCGTGGTGCTCGGCGCGCGGTTCGGCGTCCAGCAGTGGCTCTACCTCGCCGACAGCACCAACGGCCTGGGCTTCGCCCGCATCGCCATGGGCACACCGATGTCGATGACGGTAGCCGTGGTCGTCGTGTGGGCGTTCCGGCGCAGCAGCAAGCTCCTCATCGGGAAACCGGGGCAGGGGACGACTTCGCCCGACAAGCGCGCGCCGTGAGCTGCGACGCGGGAACACCAGGTGCCCCGATGATCCGCATCCTCCTCGCCGACGACCAGGCGCTGCTCCGCTCGACGTTCCGCATGCTGATCGACTCCTGCGACGACATGACGGTCGTCGCCGAGGCTTCGAACGGCGAGGAAGCGATCGATCTCGCTCGGCGCCACCGTCCGGACGTGGTCCTGATGGACATCCGAATGCCAGTCCTCGACGGCTTGGCCGCGACACAGCAGATTTGCTCCGCCAATGACCTCGTGGGTATCCGCGTGCTGATTCTGACCACCTTCGAAACCGACGAACACGTGGCCCGTGCGCTCAAGGCCGGGGCGAGCGGATTCCTCGGCAAGGACGTCACACCGGAGGGTCTGCTGGACGGGATTCGAACCGTCGTGGCAGGGGAAGCGCTGCTCTCGCCCGCCGCCACCCGCGCGCTGATCGACCGCTTCCTGTCCGGTGACGGCGACATCAGCGACGTGCCCCAGGGGTTGCTCGCGGCCCTGACCGACCGCGAGCGCGAGATGACCGCGTTGGCCGCGCACGGCCTGTCGAACCAGGAGATCGGTGAGCGGTTGTTCGTGAGCCCTTTGACCGTGCGCACGCACATCCACCGGGCGATGTCGAAGGTCGGGGCACGCGATCGCGCGCAACTCGTTGTCATCGCCTACCAACAGGGGCTGGTCCGAGCCCTGTGCTTGCCGAAAACTACGTCCGTGCTGGTCAGGCTGCGTGGTGACACTCGTTGACGATGCCACCCAACCGTTGTCGGCGGCGGACATCCATGTTGATGATCCGGGCTTGATCAGTGATCGCTAGTGGCAGCGGGTGCAGTGGTCGTGCGTTGGTGATGCCTTGGTGAAGCCGGTGCGCGTTGTAGAACTGTTCATACTTCCGCAGCGCATGAAGCAGGTGTCGTTGGTTCCAGAAGAGGGTGCGATCGAGGAGTTCGTTGCGGCGGCTCTGGATCCAGCGTTCCATGATCGAGTTCATCCGCGGTATTCGGATACCGCTGAGGGCGATCTGGCTGCCCGCGTCGGCGAGAACTGCATCGAACAGGGCGGGGAACTTTCCGTCGCGGTCGCGGATCAGGAACCGCACGGAGCTGCCTGCGTCGTCGAGGTCCATGACGAGGTTCTTCGCTGCTTGGGCGACCCACGCTGCGGTCGGGTGCGCGGTGGCGCCTTGGTCGCGGATTTGGCGGCTGCTGTGTTCGATGACGCGAGCACGTACAGGCGGGTGCCGCTCAAGGTCGGGACTTCGAAGAAGTCGCAGGCCAGCAGGGCTTCGGCCTGGGAGTGGAGGAAGTCGGCCCAGGGTGGACGTGCGGTCGGGCGCCGGGTCGACCCCGGCGTCCTTGAGGGTCTGCGACACCGTGGACGCGGCGATCTTGATGCCGAGCACGAGCAGTTCGCCGTGGATGCGGCGGTAGCCCCAGGTGGGGTTTCCCGTGCCAGGCGCAATACCAGGACACCGATCGAGCGTATGGTCCGTGGTCGGCAGGGACGCTTGGGGCGAGATCTGGCGGCGTGGCGGCGCGCGAGCAGGTCTCGATGCCAGCGCAGTACCGTTTCCGGGCGTACCGGCAACTGGAACTGTCGAAGTACTGTCGTCGGGAGTCGGTGCAGCAGTGCCGCGAGGAACGCCCGATCGGTGGGGAAGAACTGCGGCCGGGTCTTGTCCAGTCGACGTCCTTGTTCCGGTCGCTCGTGGGTAGTAGGCGCAGTAGGGCGAACGCGTTGGTCACGCTGAGATAGGCCAGCCGAAGCAGCATGGCTGGTCATCATGCCGTGCTCATCGGCAGCAGCGTGATCACGACTGCAACGGCGCATGGTCTCGGCGGCCCGTCTGTCACCTGCGCGGATGAGGTTTTCGGCAGGCGCAAGGTCGCCAGCCGAGCGGGCTTGCTGTACGCGTCGTCGCCGGCATTCCGTGTCTGTCAGTTCATTCGATACCGCACCCATCGGCGGGCGGCTTCGGTAGCCGCGGTGTGGGCGAACCGTCGCTCCCACAGGCGAACAGCGGAAGCGGCGAACGCGGTGATCGCGTCAGGAGGGGCCGCTGCGAACGCGTCGAACTGTTGCGCCCAGTTCTCCGCGGACTCCGGGGTGAGGCCTTCGGCCGTGAGTCGGATGACCAGGTAGGCCGGGTCGAACCATGCTGCTCCGGTCTGCCACCACGCCCAGTCGACGACCCGCGCGCGATCGGAGACGACGAAGTTGGTGGGGTTGAGGTCGGAGTGGATGAGCGTGGAACCCTCCATGTAGGACGGTGCACGGTCTGCCAACTCATCCAGGAGTGGGGCGTGCGCAGCGATCCAGGGGTCGCTGCTGGCCGATGTGTCGAACTCGCTCTCCCGCTTCAGTGCCCGAGACCACTGATCAGACATCCGCCGCGCGCCTGCGGCAGGGGATGGCGGGGTGGCGCTGTTGATCTGTCGCACCGCCTCCGCCACCAGCGGCAGATGTGACGAGTCCGGCGCCAGGTCGGCGTGCTGTCCGGCTACGTGCTCGAATCCGAGTAGCAGCCAACTGTCCGTCTCGAAGTGCCACAGCAGGCGCGGGGCAAGTTCGGCAGGAAGGTGTGGACTTACGGTGATCTCGTTGCGGTGCATGTAGGAGATCGGCGAGTCTGTCGATATTCCTTTGCAGAAGACGGGCCCGTTGTCGGTCCACAGCGTCTCCGACAGCTCGGAGTTGCGGCCGCCGGGCGTCGAGACCGCCTTCACCACCTTTCCGATGGCGCACTGCACCGCGTGTTTGGCGCCCTCGGGTAGTTCGTTCCAGTCACGACGGACCGTCATCTGTCTCCTCGTTCCGAGCTACTGGCCACCGTCGCCCTGGCCGCAGTTGGTGCACCCGTTGTGGCACTGGGTGCACTGGCCCGACGCCGCCCGCCACAGCTCGGCGTCGACCTCGAACCCGGAGGCCCTCATCGCCTCCACCGTAGGGGCCAAGGCCCTCGTCGTCTCGGCGGACCCGCCGCGCGGAGAGGTGGACTCGTCCGGTACGTGGTGGATGAAGTAACCGGCTTCGCGCCGGCAGAACTCGGCGTAGTCGACGGTGTTCAGGATGAACTGGTGCCATCCGAGGTCGACCTTCCTGCTCGGCCGCAGGTGTTTGCCGGGGTTGTCGATGCACGTCTTCAGGAATGCCACGGCCTGGTCGACGATCCGAGTGGCCTCGTCGCCGGTCATGCCGTCGTGCTCGGTGATCAACTGCCTGGTCAGGCGGCTGTGGAGGTCCGTCGAGATCAGCGTCTCGGCGGCAGGGCTCGTCAGCGTGGACGTCATGTCGCTCCTCGGTTCTGATGCGATCCCGAAGGACCGCGAGGGCAGATGGCATGTGGAACGGGCCGGTGGATCCCTCGGGGGAGTGGAAGGTGGTGGTGCCGGGCGATCTGGTTCTCGTCCGGCACCACCACCGGCTTCGTGGCCCGCAATCGGCCGGTGTTCGTGTTCATCAGCCTGGTGGGTGGGCCGCGAGCCGGGAATGAACCGGTGTCGCACTTGCGTGGTACTTGCGTCGCACTCCGCTGACCACCCGTGATTGCATGAGCACGGGAGGAAGGATGTGGGCGTTGGGTCAGTGGACGGGGCGTGAAGCCCTGCTGCTGCGACGTGCGCTGCGGATGAGCGTGCGGGACTTCGCCGACTACCTCGGCGTATCGGCCCGAACGGTCTCCAAGTGGGCGGCGCTGACCGACAGCACCTCACCGCTACCGCGAACCCAAGCCATCCTCGACACCGCACTCACCCGCGCCGAACCCGACGCGCGGCACCGATTCCAGCGCTTGGTCGACGAACACGTCGCCACCACCGGGATCGCCATCCACGATCCGGCCGACGAGTGGGACCGCGACACCTGGACCGACGACCTTACCCGCGCGGCCGCCTGCGTCGCGCAGCAGAAGTTCGAGTTCGCCGCCCGCCTCGCCCAACGCTGGCTGCTCCGCTATAGCCCATCCGACCTCGACCGGCACGGGTTGCAGCTCTACGCCCGCACACTGGTCGTTCTCGGCGACATCCACCGAGACCAGGGCAAACTCCACGGGGCGCACTCCGCCGGGACGAGCTATCGCGAGGCCCACCGGCTGTTTCTGACCTTGGGCAGCCCACGTCGCGTGGCCCAAGGTCGAACTCGCCCAAGTCGTCGTCGAGGAGATGTCCGGGCACCTGGACCACGCGGCCCAGCGCTACGACCTCCTGGCGTCTGACCAGCGGCTGGGCGATCGAGACCGCACCCGAGCCCGACTGTGGGTGGGCACAGCACTGAGCAAGAAGAACAACGGCGATACCCACGCGGTGACCGCGATGACCACCGCGGCTCGTGGGTTCGACGACCTCGACGAACCCGAGGACTGGGCGGTGGCCCAGCAGAAGCTCGCCCTGGCCCACCGCGGCATCGGCGATCTCGGCGCCGCGCTGCGCCACATCGACACGGCCCGCAACGCCGCCCTGGTCGACACGCCGATGCAGCTGGTCCGGCTGGACACCGCCCATGCCCACATCCTGCTGTCCGACCGCCATACCGCTGACCTTGGCCTGGCCATGCTGTCCGAGGCTTCGCACAGGGCCGCTCGCTACGGTTTGTCCCACCAACTCGCCAGCATCACCACCATCCAGGGCGCCTTCCAGCGCCAATCCCGATGAACACAGGAGCGACCCGCTAGTGACGACCGCGAACACCGCGATCACCGATCAGAACCGCGCCGATGCCCACCTGATCTGGAACTACCACCAGATGGGCCACGAACTCAACGCTTGCGATGTTGCCATCGGGTTGGGCAGCCATGACCTCGGCGTCGCCGAGCACGCCGCGAAGCTCTACCACGACGGCCTGTTCCCGCTGCTGGTGTTCACCGGCGCGACCAGTCCCACCAGCGCGGCCCGCTTCCCCCGTGGCGAGGCCGTGCACTACCGGGAACGCGCACTCCAACTCGGCGTACCCGACGACGCCATCCTGGTCGAGCCGGACGCGGCCAACACCGGCGACAACATCCGCCTGTCCTGCCTACTACTGGACAAGCACGGCATCGTGCCCACCACGGTGCTTGTGGTGAGCAAGCCGTACATGCAGCGACGCGCGTTCGCCACGTGCGGCGCGGTGTGGCCCGAGGTCGACGTCGTGTGCGCTTCCGAGGAACTGGCGCTGGCCGACTACGTGCGCAGCATCGGCGACGAGAAGCTCGTCATCGACATGCTCGTCGGTGACCTACAGCGCGTCGTGGAGTATCCGAAGCTCGGCTTCGCCACCGACCAGCACGTCCCCGTCGGAGTCACCGAGGCCTATGACCGGTTGCTGGAAGGCGGCTTTGACAGCCGCTTGCTGCGATAGCCACGCGATGGTCGTGAACGGCACGGTCTGCGCGATCCACCAGCCCAACTTCTTTCCCCGGCTCGGCACGATCGCCCGGCGCGGAGGCGTTCAACGCGTTCCTCGACGAGGGCTTCGCCCGAGCGGTCCGCGACACCGGGCGGAAGCGGCTGATCATCGGCGGTATCGCCACCGACGGGTGCGTCCTGCAGACCTCGCTCGCCGCGCTGCGTGCCGGCTACGAGGTCTACGTGGTGGCCGACGCCACCGCCACAACCAGTGTGCAGGCACACGAGACGGCGATCCAGCGCATGGTCATGTCGGGCATCGTGCCCGTCACCTGGTGGTCGCTGGCGGCCGAGTTCCAGCTCGACCCCGAGTTCCGGGACTTCCCGGCGCGCAGCCGTCTGATGGCCGCGCACCAACCTCTCATGATGATGAGCGGGCGCACCTTCTTCGCTGGCGCCGCCGCTCACAAGGCCGACGAGGCGAAGGCGGCCGCGGGCCATGCCGGGTAGCCGGCCGCTGCCCGGTGAGCCGGACAGGCGGGTCCCGCTGCTCACTGTCCGGTGTGGATCAATCCGCGACAGGAGGCGTTACGAGGCCTCCATCGTCATCGAGTGCACGAAGTCGACCGACGTCCGGCCCGTCCTCGTCGGTGTCACGTCTGCCGGCGATCCGATCAGGACAGTCGGCAGGCGTAGCACCGTCATCAAGCCATACGCCCGCAACGACGGGAATCGGCCGCGGTATCTCCTCATCGCTCGCTGCCGCAGGTGCTGCGGTCGCCGTCAGCCAAGCCACGGACCGGTCGGCTGCCGGACGGACCGTCGATGAGATCGTCGGCAGGGCTGTCGTGGTGGCCGGTGACGTCGGGACCTCGCCTGCGCCCGGAGTCGCAGGGACGTGGGGCGGCGGTGGTCGAGGGCCTCGGGAACTGCCGCCGGTGGAGGATCGGCGTTCGAGCTGCGTGAAGCTGCCGCGGATGCGAACCTTGACGCGTTCCGAACATGGTGTTGATAATCTGACGACTTAGTCAAAGATGACTGGATCGAGGTGCGGTCGTGCGTACGTGGCACATTGGGAACTTCAAGATCACCGAGGTCCACGAGCTGCCGATCCAAGTCGGCCTCCTCGACGGGCTGATCGCCGAGGCGACGCCCGAGGTCGTCCGCGGGTTCGACTGGATGTACCCGGACTACGCCAACGAAGCGGGTCAGACGCTGTGGGACATCCACTCGTACGTGGTCGACACCGGTGAGCAGGTCGTCCTCGTCGACGCTGGCTGTGGCAACGGCAAGAGCTACCCCATGCAACCGTCGTTCGGCGGGTTGGACACCCGGTTCCTCGAGAGGCTCGAGGAGGCGGGGTACGGGCGCGAGGACATCGACGCCGTCCTGTGCACCCACCTGCACCTCGACCACGTCGGGTGGTGCTCGATGCGGAACGGGGAAGGCCGCTGGATCCCCACCTTCCCGAACGCGCGGCTGGTGCTGGTGCGGGACGAGTACGAGCGCCACACCGGCTTGATGACCGCTTCGGAGGATGACGGCTCTGGTGTCGCCGTGGATGTCGGCGAGGACCGCATCGCGCGGGCGTTCCTGGCCGATGCCACGAGCCTGTCGGAACAGACGAAGCTGATCCAGGAGGAGACGTTCCAGCCGGTGATCGACGCCGGTCTGCTCGAGCTCGTCCCGGCGAACGCCGAGGTCGCGACGGGAGTGCGGTACGTGTCGACGCCGGGTCACACGTCGGCTCACCACAGCGTGCGGCTCGACTCGGGCGGGCAGTCGGCGTTCATCACCGGTGACTTCATCCACCACCCGATCCAGATCGCGCGCCCCGGCTGGAGCTCGCAGGGTGACTGGGACGCCGAGGCGTCGGCCGGGAACCGGCGGGCCTTCCTCGAGTCGTGCGCGGGAACCGATCTGCTCGTGCTGGGCACTCACTTCACCGGCGCCGGCGCCGGCTACGTGGTCGCGGACGGCGACGGCTACCGGTTGACGCAGGTGAAGCCGGAGGCGGCAGGCGCGCGCACTCCGCGAGCCGTGTTTTCGACTCAGTCGTAGAGTTATTGACTCACCTGTGTGCCCAACCTAACATTCGTCTCGACTGGACGACGACGTGGAACTGGGACACCAGGCTCAGGGCCGCGGCCGTGCCCGGCTCGCGGAGGACCCGACAGTCGGCGACGGAGGTGTGGAACGTGTCGGAGAAGTCCCTTCAACAGCGGCTCACCGCGATCGAGGACCGGTTCGCGATCGTGGACGTGCTCTGCAAGTACGCCGTGAGCATCGATCGGCACCGGTGGGACGACTTCGCGTCCTGCTTCGCCGACGAGGTCGAGTGCGACCTCATCAGGACCGATGGGTGGGTCGTGTTCACAAGAGCCGACCTGGTGTGCATGGTACGGCGGGTTTTCGAGTCCTACAGCGCCACCCAGCACCTCAGTGCCAACCACCAGATCTCCGTCGACGGGGGGAATGCGGTGGCGTGGTCGAGTCTCAACGCGACCCACTACCTCAAGGACTCGGCCGACGGGGAGTTCCACCAGCAGGTGGGCTACTACGAGTACCACCTCCGGCTCGACGAGGGCTGGCAGATCACCAAGATCCGCCAGGTCGAGCACTGGCAGCGGGGAAACCAGCAGATCTTCGACAGGACGGTCCGATGAGAGCGGGCGAGCGACCGGCCCTGAGGTTTACGGAGCTGACGAAGAGCTTCGGGCACAGCGAGGTCCTGCGCGGCGTCTCCTTCGACGTCGAGCAGGGGGAGATCCACGCTCTGCTCGGGGTGAACGGGGCGGGCAAGTCGACGCTCATCAAGATTCTTGCCGGAGTCCACCGCCTGGACTCGGGGGTCATCGAGGTGCGCGGGCGGCGGCTCCCTCCCGGGCACGACCCCGAGGCGGCCCGGACGGCCGGCATCGCCTTCGTGCACCAGGACCTCGGGCTGGTCGAGGACCTCAGCGTCGCGGACAACGTCGCTCTGCACCTCGGTTTCGAGCAGCGGTTCGGGCTGGTTCGCCGGCGTGCGACGGCGGAACGGGTCGCTCGTGTGCTCGGCGCGGTGGGCGCGGACTTCTCCCCGGAGCGGCTGGTCGGGTCGCTGTCCAAAGACGAGCAGGTGTTGTGTGCCGTGGCTCGCGCCCTGGCCTTGGAGCCCGGCATCGTCGTCTTGGACGAGGTCAGCGCCAGTCTTCCCAAACCGGACGTGGAGCGGCTCGCGACGTCGCTGCGCGGCATGCGTCGCAGCGGGGTGGCGTTCATCTACGTCACGCACCGGCTGGACGAGCTGACCGGGCTGGTCGACCGGGTCACCGTGCTGCGCAACGGGAAGAAGGTGCTCACGGCTCCGATGGCGGAGCTGTCCCACGAGGCGCTGGTCAAGAACATCGTCGGTGCCGAGACCATGGCGACCGGGCAGCGTCCCGGGGCGGAGGACCGGTTCCGGCGCGGGGGAGGCGACCCGCACCTCGTCGTCCGCGACCTGATCACCCACGAGCTGACCACGCCGATCTCGTTCGACGTCCGCGCCGGGGAGGTGCTGGGCATCTGCAGACTCGTGGGCAGCGGAACCAGGGAGCTCGCGCAGGTTCGACGATGACGAAGACCGCGAAGGGCGCGGCCACCCGTCAGCGGATCGTCGAGGCCGCCGCTGCCGAGATCCGGGAGCGCGGCACGGTCGTCACCACGCTCGACGACGTGTGCCGCCGGAGTGGGACCGGCAAGAGCCAGATGTTCCACTACTTCCCCCGCGGGCGGGAACAGCTCCTGCTCGCGGTCACGGAGCTCGAGGCCCGCAACGTCTTCGACGACCAGGAGCCGTATCTCAGTCAGCTCACCTCGCGACAGGCGTGGCGGCAGTGGCGCGACGTCGTCGTCGAGACCTGTCGCACTCAGGGCCTGCATTGCCCGCTGGGGGTGCTGATCGCCGACGTGGGCCGGTACAGCCCGGCGGCCCAGGCCGTCGCACGACAGCTGATCCGACGATGGCAGGACGCTGTCCGAGCCGGTGTCGAGGCGACGCAGGCGGCCGGTGAGGCCGACCCGCGCATCGATGCCGACCGCTTGGCCGCCGCGGTGGTCACGGTCATCCAGGGTGGTGTCAGTGTCCTGCTCTCCACTGGTTCCGCGGATCACCTCGAAATCGCCCTGGACATGGTTCTCGGTCCAATCCTGCGCCCTTTTTCCTGAACTCCGGCCTGCCTGATCCGTTGAGACCGGCAATCTTCGCGAGGACTCCGCGAGTCCTCCATCAGGCATGCTCCGAAAATCGGAGCGCCGAATTTTTTGTACTTGCTGGTACATTTTGTCTTGCTTACGGTGATTCGCATGAAGGAAATGCTGATCAGTGAAGCTGGCGGTCCCGAGGTGCTGAAGCTGCGGGAGCGGCCCACTCCCAGTCCGGCGCCGGGAGAAGTTCTCGTCGATGTCCGCGCGGTGGGTGTCAACTTCTTCGACATCGGTATCCGCCGTGGCGCCTTGGCCGAGGTTCCCGGAATGGAAGCCTCTGGTGTCGTGTCGGAATTGGGTGAGGGCGTCAGCGAGTTCGCGGTGGGCGACCGTGTCGCGTTCTTGACGATCGACGCCCACGGCAGTTATGCGGAGCAGGTCGCCGTCCCAGTCGATCTCGTCGTGCCGGTCCCGGACGCCATCGACGACGAGACGGCCGCCGCTCTGCTGCTGCAAGGCCTGACCGCCCACCACCACGCCACCGTGTGCCACCCGGTGCAGCCCGGCGACATCGCGGTCGTGCACGCCGCCGCGGGTGGCGTCGGTCTGATGCTCATCCAGCTCATCAAGGCACGCGGTGGCACCGTGATCGGTGTGGTGTCCCGACCCGAAAAGGTCGAGATCGCCACCGCGGCCGGTGCCGACCACGTCGTGGTCTCCACGGGCGACGCCTTCGTCGGTCCGGTCCGGGAACTCACCGATGGCGCAGGAGTGCACGTTGTTTTCGACGGCGCGGGCGGCCCCACCTTCCAGGCATCGCTGGACGTGCTGCGCACGCACGGCACCATGGTCTTCTACGGCCCTCTCATCGGGGACGTTCCGACCATTGCCATGAACGAGATCCCGCGCAGCACTCGTCTCACCTACGGCACTCTTCCCGACCACATCAACACACCGGAGAAGCTGCGGAAGTACTCGGCCGAGTTGTTCGCACTTGTCGAGAAGGGTGAGCTGACCGTCCGGATCGGCGGCCGGTATCCGCTGACCGCGGCTTCCCAGGCGCACCGCGACCTCGAGTCGCGCGCGACCACGGGAAAGCTGTTGCTGCTGCCCTAGCCGGGGATTCGGCAGGTTCATTTCGGTGGTTTCCGCCGGCGATGCGGACCATCGGACACAAGGCCGCCCGTTGACCGTGCGCCACGGGCGGCTCGAAGGTAGGAGAACAATGAGTGGTCAACTCGCGGGTAAAGTGGCGGTGGTCACCGGCGCCACGAGTGGAATCGGCTTGGCGATCGCCCGCCGGTTCAGCAGAGAGGGCGCCACGGTGTTCGTGACCGGGCGTCGGCAGGCGCAAGCGGAAGAGGTCGCCGCGGAAATCGGCTTCCAGGCCGTCGGTGTGGAATGCGACGTGAGCGACCTGGCGTCGATCGACAGGTTGTACGAAGCCGTCGCGAAACGTGCCGGCCGGATCGACGTGCTGGTCGCCAATGCCGCTCTGGCGACGACTGCCACGCTGGGACAGATCACCGAGGAACATTTCGACGCGGTGTTCGCCACCAACGTCAAAGGGGTCGTCTTCGGTGTGCAGAAAGCGATGCCGCTCCTGTCGTCCGGGGCGTCGGTGATCCTGATCGGGTCGACCTCGTCCCACCGTCCGGACCACGGCCTCGAGGTCTACGGTGCCACCAAGGCTGCTCTTCGCAACTTCGTGCGCAGCTGGACTTTGAACACCAAGGAGCACGATTTCCGCGTCAACGTGCTCAGCCCGGGAGCCACGCTGACCCGCAGTCTGCTCAGCGTGATGGCCGCGGGTGATCCGGCAGGCGCGGAAGACCGGCTGGCGCAGCTGACCGACGCCATTCCGATCGGACGCATCGGCGACCCGGACGAGATCGCCGAGGTGGCGACGCTTCTGGCGTCGGACAAGGCCACGTTCGTCAACGGTGCCGAGTGGTTCATCGACGGTGGATACGCGCAGGTCTGAGCCGGCCAGGGCCGTCGCCGGCACTTCCGGTGACGGCCCGGTTCGGGAGAACGTCCGCGTACCTCCGCGTGTGAGGGCGGTCGTGGGAGTGCTTTCGCACGAACCCGGCTCGCACCGGCTTCATTCACCCGCCCACACCGGCGGCCTGCGGTGCGCCCGCGGTGCGGCCCGTTCGTGGTGGTGCCGACGACGTGGACGTATTGGGTGGCGACCTCCATCACGAAGAACTCGTAGACGCGTTTGAGGGTGAGGGCGCAGTCGACGTGGAAGAAGTCGCAGGCCAACATGCCGGATGCCTGGGCACGGAGGAACCTTCGCCAGGAGGTATCGGTGTCGCGCCGGGGAGCGGGTGGAATTCGCAGGCGCTTGAGCACGCGCCGTACGGTCGAGTCGGCTACCCGGTGGCCGAGTTTGAGCAACTCGCCGTGGATCCGGCGGTAGCCCCAGCCGGTGTTCTCCCGCGCCATGCGCTCGATCAACGCCACGATGGTGTCGTCGATCTGAGGGCGTCCGATGCGGTTCGGGTAGGTCCATTTCCTCGCGACCAGGCCTCGGTGCCATCGCAGGATGGCTCCCGGTGTCACCAACCGGTGCTCACGCAGCAGTCGGGGGAGTCGGCGAACCAGCGCGGCTAGCACAGCGCGATCGGCCCAGTCCAACCGCGGACGAGGGTTGGTCCGGCGCAGCACGGCGACCTCGTGCCGCAGTACCAGCCACTCCACGTCCTTGGCCGCAGAGGACCGGCCGAGTAGAACCAGCCAGTTGCCGAGTCGGACGAAAATCAGGTACAGCAGTCGTAACGCCACACCTCACGATCATGCCCTGGAGGTCCAGCGTGCGCGATCGTCACAGCTCAGCATGCCAGTGCAGAGTTCTGACATCCCACAGGGTGATCGACTTCGGCATCGCACACGCGTGGGACGGCACACAGCTCACGCACGCAGGAGCAAGCCTGGGCACGCCCGGCTTCATCGACCCTGAACAGGTGCGCGGGCTGCCGGCCAGGTCACCCGCAGACGTTTTCGCGCTCGGTGGGGTGGTCGCCTTCGCTTCCACCGGGCAGCCGCCGTTCGGTGAAGGCCCGCCGAGTCGGTGCAGTACCGCGTGGTGCACGAACCGCCCGACCTGGCCGGTGTGCCGGAGCAGTTGCGCGATCTCGTGCAGGCGTGCCTGGCCAAGCAACCGGAGCGCAGACCCACCCCAGCGGAGATCATCGAACGGTGTTTTGTACTTGACTCCCTCTGGTGTCCTGTGTGGTCGGCTATAGACAGCGGCTATCGAGCGCGACGGTGATTGGTCTTGGACACCCCGAGACCGGCGGATCGACACTGGCACTCGTCACGACGGGAATCGAGGGGTGCCAATGGCCGTGATCGCCGATGTGATGAGGGCGGCGGTGCTGGCCGAGCCGGGCCGAATTCGCACCGGAGCTCGTCACC
Source organism: Umezawaea endophytica (assembly GCF_025061645.1). Taxonomy (GTDB): domain Bacteria; phylum Actinomycetota; class Actinomycetes; order Mycobacteriales; family Pseudonocardiaceae; genus Umezawaea; species Umezawaea endophytica. The sequence continues at coordinate 65,458 of NZ_JANYMP010000009.1, forward strand.
GAGCGACTCGCACAGCTCGGCGAGGTGCCACAGCGTGCCGCAGAGCAGGAAGGCGACGTCGAAGTTCCTGTGGCACCAGCAGATGGCCGCGCTGGCTGACGGGTACCGAAGCTCCGCCCGTCGACCTCAAGAGCTGCGGCCCAGCTCGTGGCGTTGTTCGACGAGCTGGGGCTTGAGACGTTCACGCTCGGCACCCATGACCGAGGTGCGGTGCCGAGAGACCACATCGTTACCGGCCATCCTGAACGATCCGGCACTACGTGCGCGGCGAGCAGCACCTCACCCACTTCCACCCCGACCTCGCCCCGCAGGACACTGACGACGTTCGATCCCCTTCGTCAGGTGGGATGGCCCTGAATCGAGCGGACTCGGAACGTCGAGTGGTTCAGGCGCACCGCGTACGTGAGCAGTCCGAGGGCTGGAACCCTTACGCAGAACCTGGGACTGCCTCGCCGACGCCGAGCAGAAGGCGTCCGTAGTTTTGTGCCACGACGTAGGAGGTGAACTGAACGTGACGCGAGCCCACGGCGAAGTCCCACCAGAGCCGCTGCAACGGGTTCGTCGTGGTGAAGCCGGTCACGCCGTGCAGGTCGAGCAGATCGTCGAAGGCGTGACGGCATTCTCGCGTGGCGGAGAGCAGGTCCATCCGCAGGCGCGAGTGGTCGGCTGGGGCAAGTGGCTCACCAGGCCGCAGTCGGGTGACCGTCTCGGCGATCCGAAGCATGCGGTGTTCGGCGGAGTCACCCGATGGGCGGACTCGGCGAAGTACTGCTGAGCACCGGGGAACTCCGCCAGGCTGCCGTAGCCGGGTCCCGGAGGCCGACGTCGCTCCAGTACCTCGGCCACCACGTCGAGCGCACCACGCGCCGCTCCGAGCAGTGTGGCGAACAGGTTCACGGCGATCGCGATGCCCGATGATCCTGCCGCCATGCGGGCCATGTCGAGCACGTGGGAATCCGGGACCATGACATCCGCGCCGACCAGGTTGTGGCTGCCCGTAGCGCAGATACCGGCTACCTGCCAATCGCGCTCGATCGACAAGCGGTCCGTCGGCACGACCACCACCGCGGGCCGCACGGGACGGTCGCCATCGTGCACTTGGACGACGAGCAACGCCCATGTGGCGTGCTCACATCCCGAGGCGTAGCTCCAGCGCCCGCTGACTCGCAGGCCGCCGGGCACCACAGCGGCCCGGCCCGGCCGCGCACATCACCGCGTCCGGGTCGTCGAAGACCTCCGAGCGCACCCGGCCCGAGAGTACGGTCTGGAGCGCGATCTTCGTCTCGGCGGTCGTCGCGACGACCCAGGCCGTGGACGGACATGTCCGGCCGAGCTCGGCCAACACCCGGACCCTCGTCGTGAGGTCCGCGTCCACACCGCCGCAATCACGCGGAGCGCTCAGTGCGAAGGCACCCGACGCGCGGACTGCGGTCAAGCCCGTCTCGGTGAGCCGCCTGTCCCGCTCGGCTTGGGCGGCTTCGGCAGTGAGAGTGCGCGCGGCCGCGATGAGCAATTCGGCGGTTTCGATGACAGCTTCCTCCCAACGTTCGGACAAGATCGTAGACGAGAGCTTCACTGGCGATATTGGGCCGATAGCAACGGATGTCAGTGGCCGGTGAGGGTAGCGCGCAGGGTGCCGTCGGTCAGATTCCTCACCCGCACCGGTGTGGGTGAGTTCGCGAGGCGGGCCACCGGAACCACGTGGCAGAGCCACACGAACGGTTCCGTAGAAGTGCGACGCGCTGCACCAGCAACCACCTGGTGTCGGAAAGGGCGAACCGCCTGAGGCTCACCACGCCGTGCCGTCAAAAACCGACACCGTAACCAAGGCGGGCTTCGTGTTCCGCCCAACCAGCGCCGTAACAACGGCTAACGAGACGCCGTTCCGAAAAGGTCCAGTGTGCGACCTCGCCGGAAAGTGCGACGAATTCATGCGATGTGAGTGGGCGATCGCGCGGGCCCCAGGACGAGCCTGACGGCGAGCGACGCGACCACCCAGATCGTCGCCGCGGTGGTCACGGCCGACACCTCTGGCAGGTGGTGCTGCCGCAGGCGCTGACAGTTTGTCGATAGCCACGGCGGTCCGGTGTGGAACGTGCAGCTGGCCGCGGCCAGGATGACGGCGGTGCCGGTCCTGGTGGTGTTCGTGCTGGCGCAGCGGCAGGTCATCGAGGGGCTGGTGCACATACCGGTGTGAAGGGATGACGCCCTGGGCTACCGGCCCAGCACCTCGCGCAGTACGCCGGTCGTCTCGTCCGGGCTTTCCAGCGGCCAGAAGTGCCCGCCGGTCACGTAGCGCACGTCGACGCCGGCCGCGTGCGGGATGTGCACGGCGGCGTCGGCGAAGAACTCGCGGGGCTGCGTGCGCGAGTCCCAGCCCTGGAGCAGGGTGATCGGGCTCCGCCAGCGCGGGATCAGTTCCCGGCGCCGCTCGAGCCACTCCTTGCGGAAGGTGGACGCCATGGCGTAGCGCGGGACGGCACGGTCGATCCCAGGGTAGGAGAACTCCTGGATGACGCGGCGCAGGTCCGCTTCGGTGACCGGCAGGCCGCCGACCATGGCATGGGCGCGGATCACGAACTGACCGGGATCCGCCAGCATCCCGGTCCACGGGGCTTCCGCGACGAGGTCGTCGTGCGGGGAGAGCGCCGGGTGGAAGTGGTGCAGGTGCTGCTCGCCGCGGACGTAGTGGCGGACCCGCGTCGGCTGGGCGGCCGCCACGTGGTCGCCCACCACGGTGCCGCGGTCGTGGGTGACCAGCGCGAACCGGTCGATGCCGAGCGCGTCGAGCAGGTCGACCAGCTGCCGGGCCACGCCCGCCTGCCGGTAGTCGCCCCTGCCCTTCTCCGACTGCCCGTAGCCTTTGAGGTCCACGGCGATGCAGCGGTGGGAGCCGGCCAGCGCCGCCATCTGGTGGTGCCACAGGAACCACGAGTCGGGCATGCCGTGCAGGAACACCACCGGGTCGCCGGTCCCGGTCTCGACGTAGTGCCAGCGGACCGTTTCCTGGTCGCCGGGGACCTCGGCGAAGTGGTGGTGGAACGCGACCCCGTCGAGCACCTCGGTGTCGCCTTCGTGGTCCGCGGGGCGGGGCTGCACGTCGGCGTAGCGCTGCAGGTGCTCGGCCACGAGGGCGTCGGGCGGCAGAAAGTCTTCGATCGCCTGCCGCGCGCGGGCAGGGAGTTCCGTGTACTGCGGGGTGTCGTTGTCACGCATGAGTCCAGTGCACCGGAGTTCGGTCAGCACGTCCAACGATGTCTGCTGATGATCGTCAGCATGGTGAGTGATAATCGCCCCGTGGAACTGCGTCACCTCGAACACTTCCTCGCGGTCGCCGACACCGGGAGCTTCACCAGGGCGGCGGCGCGGCTGCACGTCGTCCAGTCCGGGGTGTCCGCGACAGTCCGGGCCCTGGAACGGGAGCTGGGATCGGAGCTGTTCGACCGCAGCGGCCGGCACGTCACGCTCACGGCGGCCGGGAAGGCGTTCCAGCCGCGGGCCCAGGACACCCTCGACGCCGCGCGGGCCGCCAAGGACGCGGTCCACCAGGTCCAGGGGGCCCTGCACGGCACCGTGACGGTCGGCACGCTGACCGCGATCGACGTCGTCGACCTGCCTGGGCTCCTGGCGGAGCTGCACGCGGAGCACCCCGGCGTCACGGTTCGCCTGCGGGCCGCCATGACGGGCTCGGCCGGCCTGGCCCAGCACCTGCGCGAGGGTGGGCTAGACGTCGCGTTCCTGGCCCTGCCCGGCCCGCGGCCCTCCGACCTCGACACCCGGCTGCTGGCCACCGCGGAGCTGGCCGTCTACGTGCCCGGTTCCCACCCCCTCGCGGGCGAGCACCGGGCGACGCTCGCCCGGCTGGCCGAGTTCCCGTTCGTGGACACCCCCGTCGGGTTCGGCAGCCGCACCGTCGTAGATCAGGCGTTCGCTGCCGCGGGCGTCGAGCGCGAGGTCACGGTGGAGGTCGCCAACGTGGCGACGGCGGTCGACTTCGTCCGGGCCGGCCTGGGCATCGCGTTCCTCGCCGACCGCCTGGTGCCCGACTCGAGCGGCCTGCACGTCGTCCAAGTCGCCGACGCGGACCTGTGCTGGCGGTTGACGGTCGCCACCGTCGCGGCACGCCACCCCAGCGCCGCCACACGGGCGTTCCTCGACCTGCTCCACGAACGGCACCCCACGCCGGTGACGCCGCAGGGCTGAGGGAGGTCGTATCCTCCTCGGCGAGTTCCCCGCTATCGGCGTCAACCCTGGTGAAGCCCCGATTAGGAGGGCATACGGCGCGGAGCCAGACGAATGGGTCGTCCTCAGATGGGGAGTTCGCCGGCGTGGTCACCGCGCACGGCCCCGCGGCCACCGTTTTTGCGGTCGGCGACCGCGTCCTGGGCGCTGGCGACGTCATTCGCGCCGGCGGCTGGGCGGAACGGGTTGTGGTGGATCACCACCGCGGTGATCTCGCGGCCCCAGCTTTGCGCCGTCGGCAGCCAGCGACGAATCCCCGGCCGTGGGGCGCGGGCCGCCTGCGCCCGAGTGCCACGATGACACTGCACGGGCTGACGCTGGAAAACCACGAGGACGGTCCGCGGCTCGCCGAAAGCGGCAACTCGGGCCGTTTTCGCGATCCACCACAGGACACTCGGCGGCTTCGCCCAGGGCGTCGCGTTGCTGTTCCCGCTCGCAGTCACCTCGTCGCAACCATCCCGGCGATCACGCTGGCGAAGCCCGCATTCGTCGAGGACGAGCTCGTCCGGTAGCGCCGACTCGCAAACCAAGAGCGCGACGTCCCCACCTTGCGGGCCGACGCGAGGGGGTCGGCGGAGGCGTGGACGGTGCGGTAACCGGGCCCGCAGACCGGCGTCAGCTGTAGCCGAACAGGTTCTGCTGGACGTCCGCCGCGCGGAACAGGTGATCGCGTGACCGCTCGAGCTCACCGCGCAGGCGGACGAGGTCGGCGTCGAGCAGGGATCCTCGCCACTTGCGGATCTTGCCGGCGATGATGACGGTCTCGACGTTGCACGTTCTGCTGCACCACGGCGTTGAGCCCACTACCCGTGGGCGGTTCGAAGCGGAAGTCGAAGACCGTCGTCGTAGCGCTGGCGTTCAGCTCCGAGGAGCTCCGCTCCAGGGGTAGGGCATGGGCTACCGGCTGTCCGTAGCGACTTCTCTGCGAACGACCGGCGTACCAGTGGACCAGGATCTCGGTCACATCCGTCACGTCGAACGTTCTCCTCGTCAACCCCACTCCCCGGCCATCTGGTGTGAACCCGTGAAGCGTGCTCCTTCGCGACGACCCGACCCGACCGACACGCCCACCCTCCCGGTGGGGAATTACGCGAGCGTCTCCCTGCGGACCGACATGAGTGAAAACCGCTCCTACCTGCGGAAATTCGTGAGCGCTGATCGTGCCAAGCGTCAGGTAGTCGGCCGCGGCAGTTCATGCCGCGCGTACCTGGTGTGTTTGACACCGAGGGGGATAACGGTTAGATGTTGGGGCTAACGGTTATATGGAGGAGCCGATGAGGCAGGAAGTGGTCCTGGCGATGCTGGCCAAGGAGCCGTCGCACGGCTATCAACTGCGCGCGCGGCTACGCGAAGCGCTCGGCCCGCTCGGAGACGCGATGAACGCCGGGCACATCTACGTCACGCTGACCCGGCTGGAAAAGGCTGGTCTGGTGGCGGTGGAGGTGCCCGCCGATGGCGCCGACCGGTCGGATCGCAAGGCGTACGGGCTCACCCCCGATGGTCAACAGCGAGTCGCCGAGTGGATCGCCGAGGTGAGCTGGCCGAAACCCGACCTCGCGGAGTTCCATCTCAAGCTGGTCGCCGCCGCATCAGCCGGACTGGCCGACCCGCTCACGGTCGTCGACACGCAGCGCCGCGAGTTGCTGCGGCGACTGCGGGACGCCCAACGCGCCGCCATGGCCGAGTCGGCCCGCTCGAACGCGGCGTTGTTGCTGGAGGGCATCGTGCTTCGTCTCCAAGCGGACCTGCGATGGCTCGAGGCATGTGAGCAGAACTGGACCCACCGAAGGAGTGGTTCGTGAGCGAGACCGCCGACCCGCCCGTGCTTCACGCCCGCGCGTTGCGGAAGGAATACGGCAAGGGGGAAGGGCTGGTGCGCGCCGTCGACGGGGTCGACCTCGACATCCGCGCGGGAGAGACCGTGGCGATCATGGGGCCCAGCGGCTGCGGGAAGTCGACGCTGCTGCACCTGCTCGGCGGGCTGGATCGCCCCTCGGGCGGCGAGGTGCTGCTGAACGGCCGGCGCATCGACAACCTCAGCGAGAAGGCCCTGGCTCGGATGCGGCGCACCGACGTCAGCTATGTCTTCCAGTCCTTCCACTTGATGGAGGAGCTCACCGCGGTGGAGAACGTCGAACTGTCGGCGCTGCTGGCCGGATGCTCGCCGCGGACCGCTCGGCGACGTGCGGAGGAACTGCTGGATCAACTCGGACTCGCCGGTCGATCCAAGTTCCTGCCCTCCGCGCTCTCCGGCGGTCAGCGGCAACGGGTAGCGGTCGCCAGGGCGTTGAGCAACGAACCGCTGGTCGTCCTCGCCGATGAACCGACCGGAAACCTGGACAGCGCCGCCACCCTGGACGTTCTCCAGCTCTTCGACGAGCTGCACGAGTACGGGCAGACGCTGGTCATCGTCACCCACGACGCACGGATCGCGGCTACCGCGGACCGGATGTTCTCCATGCGTGACGGCGTGCTCATCGATGAGACCCGACTGACCGGAGGCACCAACGGAAAGCTGGGCGCGCTCGTCGGACTGGAGGACTGACCGGAATGGGACGAATCCTCCTCGTGGTCCGCTTGGCCCTGCGGGACCTCCGGCAGCGCCGCACCGAGGCCGCGCTCCTGATGATCGCCATCCTGGCGGCCACCACGACGCTGACCCTGGGACTGGTTCTCCGTGAGGCGGCCAGCGACCCGTACGAGAGCACCAGGGCGGCGACCAACGGACCCGACGTGGTCGCCCACGTCGCTCGGCCCACCGATCTCGCCCTGCTGGAAGAACTGGCCACGGCGTCCGGCGTCACCGCGCACAGCGGACCGTATCCCGTGATCGCCGGGCGGCTCCAGGCAGCAGGTCGGACGTCGGACGTGCAGGTCGAAGGGCGCGACGCCACCATCGCGGCGGTCGATCAGCCCGAGGTGACGCAAGGCAGCTGGGTCAGCGGCGGCCAAGTGGTGCTCGAAGCCGCCTTCGCGGACGCGCTCGATGTGAACGTCGGTGATCCGGTCACCCTGGGCGGCAAGTCGTTCACGGTCGCCGGCGTCGCGGTCACCGCCGCCATGCCGCCCCATCCGGCGGCGTCGTGCATCGTCACGACCGGATGCGTCAACGGCGCCATCCCGCAGGGCCGAAACCTTCCCGCGCGGTTGTTGCACAACCCCGGACTGGTCTGGCTCACTCAGGCAGAAGTGCGAAGCCTTGCCCTGACACAGGGCCCGATGTCGTACGTGACGAACCTGAAGCTGGCCGACCCCGGCGACACCCAGGCATTCGTCGCCGCGAACAGCGGCGCCCTGATCATGCAGACCTGGCAGGACATCCTCGCCGAGGCCACGGACCTGGCCAAGGATTCCCAGATCCTGCTGCTGATAGGCGCGTGGCTGCTCGGCCTGCTCGCCATCGCCAGTCTCTCGGTGCTGGTCGGCGGACGGATGGCTGATCAGACCCGACGCGTCGGACTCCTCAAAGCAGTCGGAGGCACACCGGGCCTGGTCGCTGCCGTGCTGCTCGCGGAATACCTCCTCGTGGCCCTCATCGCGGCAGCGGCCGGGTTGGTGATCGGTGCGCTGACCGCCCCACTGCTCACCGAGTCGAGCGCGGGCCTCGTCGGCAGTGCGGGAACACCGTCGTTGACGTGGTCCACCATCGGTCTCGTGACCGCCGTCGCCCTCGGAGTCGCCGTGGTGGCGACCGCGGTTCCCGCTGTGCGCGGCGCCCGCTCCAGTACCGTCAGCGCACTGGCCAACGCGGCACGCCCACCCCGCCGCACCGGTTGGCTGATCGCCGTCTCGACGCGACTGCCCGTCCCGCTGCTGCTCACCCTGCGGCTGACCGCCCGCCAGCCACGACGCGTCGTACTGGGCGTGGTCAGCATCGGGGTCACGGTCAGCGGGATCTACGTCCTCCTGGCGCTCAACACCTTCCTCGGCGACCAGCCGGGCACCGGCGCGTACAGCGAGGCTCAGGTGATCGTGCTGCGGCACGTGCTCGGCGTCTGGATGGGCGTCCTGCTCGCCCTGGCGGCGGTCAACGCCATCGTCATCACCTGGGCGACCGTGCTCGACAACCGGCACTCCTCGGCACTTACGCGCGCGCTCGGCGCGACCCCCGGTGAAATGAGCACGGCACTGGCGGTCGCGCAGGTGCTGCCCGCGTTCGCCGGCGCCGTCCTGGGTCTCCCAGGGGGCTTCGCGTTGTTCGCTGCCATCAACGCGATCACCGGCGGCGACGGCGACCGGGCTGTGCTGCCATCGCTCTGGCAACTGCTCACCTTGGTGGTGGGGACCGTGTTCGCGGTGGCGGTGCTCACCACCGTTCCCGCCTGCATCGGCGGCCGCCGTCCCGTGACCGAAACCCTCCAAGCCGAGCCCGCATGACACTCCGTCTACCCGAACGCCATTCGGCATGACCGCGTGGTGATGGTTCAGGTGGCGGTGAGGATGTAGTCGGGGTGGCGGTTGAGGTTTTGCGGGCTCGGTCGTAGCGCGGGGTGGTTCTGGGGTCGGCGTGGCGCGCGGCGATCTGAATGTCGTGGAGGTCGACCCCGGTATCGAGCATGGTGGATCGTCACGTGTGGTCGTCGACTTGGATGCACGGGTGGTGGCAGAAGGAGAAGGAGCGGATTCGGAGCGCCGATCGTTCCCGAGTGGAGTCGTACAACGTTGAGCTGACGTCTACTGCGCTGCAGCATCAACGTTTCCGCAGGTCAGCGAGCTTTGAGGTCGACGCTGGGGGTCAAGGGGTCGCAGGTTCGAATCCTGTCGTCCCGACGGTCTGAATCAACCCGCTGATTCTGGGTAAAAGCCCAGTTCGGCGGGCCTCTTCGTGCATGAATAACGATCTTTGCATGATCACTCCCAGGGCTTGTTTTCAACATCAACAGAGCCGCAGGAGGAGTGAAGAAGGAGTGAGCTGCCCCAGAGTTTTGCGTCGATGCCGCACCAGCGTGGCTCAATTCCGTAGCTACATCCCAAGCGCGAATACGCGCCCAGTCAACGATTACGCATTGAGATCATCGGTCTGCACGAGTACTACCGTTCCACTAGGTCCGACGGCACCCGTACCCATCTCGACGACCAACTGCCCGAAATACTCCGCGACCCCGAATCCACCCTCGAAGCCCTCGCCCCTGTCCTGCCCCGCGTAGACCACTACCTGCGTTGAAGCGCTCGCACGCCGGTAGTGACACCAAAGGAGCCGAGGCGCGTCACCGCCTCTTCAGTGCGCTGGCATTCGTTGCGCCAGCGCACCTGCCAGGTGCGAGCGTCAATGGGCCGTTGCTGTTGGGGGCGTGCCGCTTGAAGAGATCAGCAGGTGACGTTGACGGTCGCGGTCGGCTGGAACGACACGTGTACGTGGTCCATGTGGTTGGCCGTGGGACTGCCTCGGTCCTCCATCGGTGACCAGCCGCTGCCGTCGTTGTAGCGCTGGCGCCAGATCACGTAGGTGACGCCGAACGCCTGGCGGTTGGCGAGCACGTAGTCGGCCAAGGTGTTGCCGGTGGTGGTGTCGACCATGAAGTCCAGTGCTAGGCCGAGGGGGTGTTCGCCGGAGCCGCCGCGGCCGGTGGCGCCGCCGATGTCGTCGACGCCGAACTTGCCTGCTAGGTGGTGACCTACCTGCGCCGCATGTGGTTTGACTCCGTCCAGGGTGGTCGGACAGGGCGGTGCGGGGGGCGGTGTGGTGGTTTCGGGTGCTGTCGTGGTCTCTGGCGGCGGGGTCGTGGTTACCGGAGGCGCTGTGGTGGTCAGCGGAGGTTGCGAGGATGGCGGCGCGGAGGTTGTTGTGGTGGCGGGTCGCAGGTCCTGGCTGACGGAGGTCGACGGGGCGGCCAGGTGGGCGGCTGCTCCGGCTGGATCGACCGGCTGGTTTAGAACGCGGACGGTCCAGAAGGTGGCGGCCAAGCCCACAGTGAGGGTGGCGGCGACTGCGATAGGCAGCTTCCGGCTGGCTGTCTGCGTCGTTCTATGTCGGCCCGACATTCGGGAACACCTTGCGTTGGGGACAGGGCATGCTCACACAGCGCGCCACGTTACGAAATGAACACGGTAGAGTCACGGGGGAGTGTTGATGCTCACATTCCTGCTGGTGAGGGCGCTGCTACGGAAAGTGACAGTCCTGTGGGGCGTGGACGGTCGCGTCGTGCTGTTTGTCGAGGTCACCAGTCGTGGGATCGGCAAAGTTGATCAGGAACGGATCTTCGAACGGTTCGTGCGCGCGGTCGACGGCAGCGGGGTGGGCACTGGAATCGATTCGCCTATCGTGCGGCCGTCGGCGGATGTTGAGCTCGGTGAGCTGGATTGGTGGTCGGTTACCTCGAACGAGTGATTCGCCGGAGCGGCGCAGGAATGTCACCCATTGGCGTGAACCGGCTTGGGCGAACCTCACCTGCTCGGCCCTCCGCGCGGAGCGACCACGTTGGTCGGGTGTTCGAGCCTGCTGTGGACGTCTTGAGGAGAGAGAAGGTCCAGACCCGGACATGAACCTTCCCGTGACTGCGGGTGGGTCATGGCGGGTGTTGTCGGGGTGCTCTGTAGGTTCGCCCACTTGATCGACTCCGTTGCGTACGTGATCGATTTCCACGAGGTCTGGTTGTGCGTGGCCCGCTACGGCGTGATGGCCGCCCACATCGTGCCCATACGCTTGTTGTCGTGGTGCTCGATCTGCCACGAGGGGGGACCCAGGGTCAATTGACCTGTGAAAGAGCCCGTAGTTGGGGACTGGCGCTGTGCGCTTCTCGTCTGCATTCTGGCGGCATGAACGACAGCCGGCGCCTGGAAGTTCGGCTGCCCGCTGACCTGTCCAACGCGCGCTACGCGGCGGTGGTGCAGGCGGTGTGGAGTGTGCTCAACGTTGCGGGGCTCGGGGAGACGAGTTCGCTGCGGCCCGATGATCGGGTTACCGATACGGAGTTGAACGACGCGTTCGACGAGGACACAGCGAGCTACCCGTGGGCTCCGTGAACAGGGCGGCGACGGTGGTCGTGTCTGGTTGCGTAGAACAGGAGGTCGGTGTCTGCGGGAGGTACTCGTAGCTGTCGTGTGGCCACCGCCCACGTCATGCCATCCAGCTCCAGAACTCCGCGCCCGTAGCGCGTGCGAGGTGCCGCGGCGCCAGGCGTGCGTTCATGTCAGTCGTGTGGTGGCGATGTTGGTGAGGGTGCGTAGGCAGACCTTGCCGGTGTGGGACAAGGGGAGTTGAGGGAGGACGAGTAGGTGTTCTGGGAGTTTGTGTGGGGTGAAGTCGTGGGTGGTCAGTAGGAATGTGGTCAGTGCGGTCAGGTTGGGGGGTGGGTGGTTTGGGTGGAGGGTGATGCAGGCGCACAGGCGTTGGCCCAGGTCGTGGTCTGGTAGGGGGACGCAGGCCGCGTCGGCGATGGCGGGGTGGGTGGTCAGGGCGGATTCGACTTCTGCTGGGCTGATGGTTTGGCCGCCGCGGATGATTACTCGTTTGATGCGGCGCAGGACGTGCAGGGTGCCGTTGTCGTCCATGCGGCCTTGGTCGCCGGTGCGGATCCAGCCGCCGGGGAGTCGTGGTGGGCCGCCGCCGATGTGGTCCAGCGGGGTCATGGGGCCCAGGGCGCAGATTTCGTCGTCGACGATGCGGATGTCGGTCACGGCCGGGTCCGGGTGGCCTGCGCCGTGTTCTGGTGTGGTGGTGTGGCAGTTGACGCCGTCGGAGGAGCCGTAGACGTTGATTACGTCCACGCCGAATCGGTCTCGGCATTGGTGCAGGGTGTGTTCCGGTAGTACGTCGCCGCTGGACACTACGGCTCGTAATGACGAGGTGTCGAAGTCGGGGGCGTGGTCGGCCAGGCGGCGCAGCATGGTGGGTACGCCGAACACGTGGGTGGGGCGGTGTTCGGTGATGGTCCTGAGGGCGTCGATGGTGTCGAACCTGTTGTGCAGCAACAGTGTTCCGCCGAAGCGGCACAGGGTGATGGTGGCGCCGAACGAGCCGTAGGCCGAGGCCAGTGGTACGAGTACCAGGTCGCGCCACACCGGGGTGTCTTGGTGGACGGCTCGCAGGTAGTTGCCGCGGCCGCCGGCGAAAGCGTTGTGGGAGTAGGCGACCAGCTTCGGTTCGGCTTCCGAGCCGGAGGAGACCAGCAGCCTTGCGGGGGACTCCGGGTCGACGGTGACCGGGTGCCAGCCCTCGGCGCGGGCTCGGGGTGGCACGGTTGGCCACGGCAGGTCGTCGTCGGTGATCACCGACGCGGCTCGGGCGCGGGTGAGCAGGTTCAGGGCGTCGGCCCGACCGCCGGTGAACGGCAGGGCGACCGCGCCGCACGCGGCGACGGCGAGTTCGGCGACCACGGCGTCGCGGCCGTTGGGCACGCGCACGCCGACGACGTCGCCGGGCCGGGCGGCCAGCGCGCCCGCCAGGCCACGCACCCGCGCGTCCAGTTCGGCGTACGTAATGGTTCCGCGGTCGTCGACGACGGCGGGACGGTCGGGATGGTCGCGCACCCGGTCGCGGAACAGCGAGTGCAGGTCGCGGTCAGGGCAGTGGCCGGCGCGGACCCAGGCGCGCCTCGCCTCCTGCGGCACCCGGTCGGTGATCACGATCCCGTTGCGCGAGATCCACGTCATCGGAAGAACTCCCAGGGAGAGGCGGGCAGCGCGCACCGGTCGCGGATCAGGGCTCGCGCGAACCGCGGGTCGCGCGCCAGCGCCGCGAGGTCGGTGCACACCGGCACGGTGGGCGCGGACGTGTCGTGGTGCCGGGTGAGTGCGTTGAGCCGGGAGGCCGCGGACAGCAGCGACGACGCCACGGACTGCCCGCGTCCGCTCCGTTCACGGCGCAGCAGCGCGTCCACCACGGCATGCGTGGCGACCACGCCGCCGAACACATCTACGACGGTCATCAACGAGGCGGGCACGCCCGCGTGGGCCTGCACGACGAAGTCGGTGCCCAGCGGCGGTTCCGGACCGAGTTCGTCGCCCCACCCGGAGGCGTGCGCGTACACCAGACCGGACGGGAAGTCCTCGGCCCGCAGGCCCCAGCGGACGGCTTTGCCCGGCGCCCAGTTGTGCACGAAGACGTCCGCCGCCGCGGCGAGGTCGAGCACCTCGTCCCGGCCGGTGCGCAGGTCGATCTCGACCACGGACTTGCCCCGGTTCAGGGCGAGGAACCGGGCGGACGTGTCGCCCGCCATCGGCGGTACCCACCGCAGCGGGTCGCCGCCGGGCGGCTCGATGCGCACGACGGTCGCGCCTAGCAGGCCCAACAGGTGCCCCACGAGCGGCCCCTGCACGCGCCTGCACGACTCCAGCACGACGATCCCGGACAGCGGTAACTCCCCGTCCGGTGCGACCTCGGCGCTGGTGCTCCAGTCCGGTCCACGGGGTGAGATCCGGTAGGCGGGCAGGCTGTCCAGCACCCGCCCCGACCGGACGACCACCGTCATGCCCGCCTGTCGGGCGGTGGTTTCCAGGGCGGAGAACGGGGTTCGGGCCGCGGCGTCGGCGAAATCGTTTGGCAGCGGGCAGGTTGCCGTGGCGAAGCGGTGCAGGAAGGGGCGCCAGCCCCGTTCCACGGCCCGCGCCGGGACGTCCAGCGCGGCCCAGAACCGTGACCACGGGCCGGGATCGAGGGCTTCCACCTCGAACACCGCGCCGTCGGATGACCGGAACGGCGGTCCCGCGCCTGGCAGCCACTCGTCGGGTTCGTCTGCGGTCGCGGCGGCGAGGTACTGCGAGATCGAGAGCAGGGCGGCCTGCGCGACGGACGTGGTGCACCCGGCGAGCGGGACGCCACGGGTGCGCCCCAGTTCGACGGCGAACTCCCCGATCGCGGACAGTTCGGCGGCGACGGCGCGGGCGTAGTCCATCCCGAGCGGCGCGGGACGGCCCAGGTGACGGCCGTGGACGTGCATCAGTCCGCACGCCGCCTGCACGTCGGGTTCCCCGAGCAGCGGGAGGTCGACGGGGCCGCTCCAGGTCGGCGCGTGGACGGCGGTCATGCGGGGCGCCTGCCCTGGACGGTGTAGAAGACGCAGGACGTGGCGCGGAAAGCGGGGTGCGTCATCGCGGCGCGGGCGGTTCGGAGGCCGGTGTCGGTCAGGCCCGCGGCGAGGAGCTTGTCGCGCAGATGGTGGGTGTGGTGGGCCAGCAGGCGCAGGCCGGGGGAGTCGGCGTTCCACTGCCGCACCACCGGAACCGGGTCCACGTCCACCAGGCCCGCGGCGACCATCGACGCGGCGGCGCGGCGGCCCCAGCGGCGGTCCGCGCCCGCCGCGTCGAACATGCGCTCCTTGGCGGCCAGGAACTCCTTGTAGGCGGTGGCGTGTTCGGGATGAGCGGCCAGCAGCACCGGTCCGTAGTCGAGGTCGAACTCGTCCAGTTGCAGGACGCCGCCGGGTTTGAGGGAGCGGACGAGCTTGCGCAGCACCTGTTCGCGCTCGGGCAGGTGCAGCAGCACGAGGCGGGCGTGGACGAGGTCGAACTCGGCCGCGGGCAGCGGGTCGTGGACGACGTCGTGCCGCAGCACCGTCAAACCCTCGGCGGGCGGGATGTGCTCGGGCTTGATGTCGGTGGCCAGCACCGACGCGCCGCGGTCGGCGAGCCAGCGGGCCACGCTGCCGCCGCCCGCGCCGACCTCCAGGCACCGCCACCCCGCGCCGACGCCGGTGCTCTCCAGGCGGGCGAGCGTGATCGGGTCGTACGCGGCGGCCAGGCAGCGGTGCTGCTCGGTGGCGTGCAGGCTCTGGTTGTCGAAGACGTAGCCCTCGCGGGTCGTGGTCATGTCCACCGTCCGGTTCCGTGGGTGTCGGCGTGGCCGATGAGGCGGGTGAGCAGTTCGAGGCGGCGCACCTTGCCGGTGCCGGTGCGCGGGAGTTCGTCCCAGGTCGTCACGTGCGGGGGTGCCAGCACGGGCAGGTCGGTGATGGCGGACCGCCAACGCAGCGGGTCGAGGTGCCCGTCGGCGGTGACGACGACCGGGAGCGGCGGGCTGCCGGGAGCCCCGAGGACGATGCACTCCAGCACCTCGGGCAGCCGGTTCTCGATCACGTCCTCCGTCTTCAGGCAGCTCAGGCCTGGCACGGTGTCGACCTCGCGGTCGAGCAGCAGCACGGTCCCGCCGCGGGTGAGGACCCCGAGGTCCCCGGTGTTCCACCAGCCGCCGGTTTCCTTGTCGTGCCAACGGTCCTGCTCGCCCACGTACGCGGTGCAACGGGCTCCGGTCCTGGCCAGCACGAGCCCCGGCCGTCCGCGCGGCACGGGCTGGAACGTCACGGGGTCCACGACCTGGAGCCTCGTCCTGCCCGGCAGTGGGCGGCCGAGGTCGCGGGCGTGGTTGGCGCGGTCGACGGCGGCGCGGGTGAGGAAGCGGAACGTCAGCGGCCCGGTCTCGGTCTGCCCCCACCCCTGCATCCACAGTGGACGGCGGCGGCGCGACGCATGGAGCAGGGCGCGCACCACGGGCGGGTGCACGGCGTCGTACGTGCTGACGAACAGGCGAACGTTGCGGAAGGGGTTGTCCGCCTGGTGCGCCAAGGGGCGCCACCGCACGTAGGCGGAGGGCAGGGCCTCGACGGTGGTCGGCGGGTGGGCGGTGAGCACCTCTCCCGCCGAGGCGGGGTCCGACAGCAGCACGATCTTGCGGGGTGCGAGGCAGAACACGCTGCCGGTCCAGCAGAAGGTGCGGCCGTGCGAGTAGGAGGAGGCGTTGGCGACGACGTCGTCACGGCGGGTGCCCACGACCGGGATGCGCAGCGCCTCGAACCGGGCGAGCCGGTTGACGATGGTGCTCGTGGTGTGGACGACCAGTTTGGGGGTGCCCGTGGTGCCGGAGGTGTGGTTGACGACCAGCGGGTCGTCGTCGTGCCTGCGCCGGGGTGCGGGGGCACGGGTGCCGCGCACGTCGTCGAGCGTCAGTTCACCCTCGCCGGGCACGTCGAGGGACAGCACGCGGCGGGCGTGGTGCGCCGGAACGGGTCGGTCGGTGACGAGGACCGCGGGCTCCAATCGCTTGAGCAGCGTCTCCAGCGCGTCGTCGGACAGGTGGCCCGACAGCAGCGCGGGCACGGCGCCGAGCCGGATCGCCGCGCACGCCAGCAGGTCGTAGTCGTAGTGGTTGCGCTTGACCACCGCGACCCGCTCCCCTGGGCAGGCCCCGGCGGCGTGCAGCCAGCCCGCGGCCTCCTCCACGAGGTCGGCGAGTTGCGGCACGGTGAACCGGGTACCGCGGTCGGGCGCTATGTCGAAGGGCCGGTCGAGCACGACGGTGGTGTGGGTGCGGCGGGCGGCGACCTCGTGGAACAGGGTGCCCATGTCGTGCGGCCTCATGCGTGTTCCCTCCTGGCGGGGGTGGTGGCGAGCAGGCGGGCGGCGGCCTGCTGCCCGGAGCGCACGGCCGCCTCGCCGCACGGCACGAGCCCGGTCCAGTCCCCGGCGTACTCGACCGCGCCGACGGGCCGGGTGGCGAAGGCGGCGCGCAGGGCCAGCGCGCGCGGGGTGGCCTCGGGCAGGCCGTGGCGGAACCGGGTGACCAGTGCGCCGGTCGTGGTCGCGCGCAGGCCGGGGAAGAACCGCTGGGCCGCGCCGGACAGGACGTCGACGACCTCGTCGTCGGTGGCGTCTAGCAGGTCGGGCGCGACGGCGGGGTTGGCCATCACGGTGACCAGGCCCCGTCCGGTGGGCGCCCGTCCTGGGTGCTTGACGTGGTCGAGGATCAGCGTGGACACCACCCGGTCCTCCGCGGCGGGGACGACGATCGCGTAGCTGCGCGACGTCGGGCGGGTGGACAGCATGAGGTGGGCCTTGACCACGGGGGTGAACGTGGAGGCGGCGAGGAACTCCGCGTCGTGGGCGGGAGCGTTGAGGTGCAGGGCGCGGGCGACCGGCGCGGGCACGGCGAGCACCACCCTCCGCGCGCGGATCTCGCCGCCACCGCAGAGCACGCGGACCGAATCGGGCTCGGACACCACGCCGTCGACGCGGACGCCGGTGGTGACGTCCAGGGACGCGGCCAAGACGCGCGCCAGGGTGTCCATGCCGTCGCGGTAGGTGCGCCAGGTGCTTGCCGGACCGACGGCCGCGAGCAGTGCGAGCAGCGGCGCCGCGGCCGACCGTTCGGGTCGCCAGCCGAAGAACCCGGACACGACCGGCTGGCAGAGGTAGTCCAGCACGTCGGGGTGGAAGGCCCCGGCGAACTCGGCGACCGTGCCGAGTGCGGCGCGTTCCGGGTGGTCGAAGTCCGGGCGCACGCGCGACACCCGCAGCAGGTCCAGTCGGGCGCGCGGTCCCAGGCCCGCCCCGGTGAGCAGCCCGAGTGGGTGGGCGAGGCCCGGTCGTGCCCGGCCGCCGCGCCACACGGCGAGGTGGCGGCCGATGCGGGGCACGGCGGACCGGTCCACGCCCAGGTGCCCGAGCAGGCCCCACGTGGCGGGGTAGCCGCGTTCGGGCACCTGCTCGGCCCCGGTGTCGACGAGGAAACCCTTGGTGCGCAACGTCCTCATCCGGCCGCCCACGGCGTCGGCCACCTCCAGCACGCGCACCGAACGTCCGGCGAGCCGCAGTGCGTGCGCGGCGGCCAGTCCGGCGACGCCGGCACCGACGACGACGTCCTCCTCTTCGGCGTTCACAGCAGGTTCACCACGACCAGCGCCACCACGGTGACGCGGTGGACGCGGATGCCCAGGAGGCGGGCGCGCAGGATGTCGCCCTTGCCGAAGGCGACGCGCACTTGGCGGACGCGCAGCAAAAGCGTCGGCAGCAGGGCTATCGGGAACCACCACACCGTGCCCAGCAGCGGTCCGCCGACGATCAGCACCGCCTCCACGGCCGTGAGCGCGAGGATGAAGAGCATGTTGCCGCGCGGTGTGGCGAGCGCGGCGACGGTGAGCCTGCCCACCTCGCGGTCGCCCTTGACGTCGTTGGTGTTGGAGTAGACGCCGAACAGCAGCGGCCCGAGGCCGAAGACCAGCGCCTGCACGACGACGTTGCCGTCGATCGAGCCCGTGGCCAGTCCGTAGGGTGCCAGCACGAGCGCCCAGCCCAGTGCGGCGAGGAAGAACTCCTGGAACCCGCGGTAGCTGAGCTTGACGCCCCACGAGTACTGCACGGCGAAGAAGTAGGTCACGCCGATCACCGCGACGGTCCACAGTGGAGCGTGTGGCGCGGTGGCGATGGCCGCGATCCACAGCAGGGCGCCGATGAGCCCGGTGATCCACGCGAACCGCAGCACCTGGGCCTCGGTCAGCGTCCCGGCGACGAGCGGTTTGCGGTAGCGGCGCCGGTTCGGGTCGTCGGGGGCGTAGTTGGCGATGTCGCTGCCGTCGCGGAAGCCGGTGAGGTCGTCCAGCGCCACCATGGCGGCGATGACGAACACCTCGCCGAGCAGGAACAGACCCGTGGTGGCGAGGACACCGCCGTCGAGGCGCAGCGCGGTGGGCAGCAGCGTCCAGACGACCAGGACGCCGAAGTAGTAGTCGACGATGTCGAGCTTGGCCAGCCGGACGTAGGCGCGGCGGGTGGCGACGGACGTGGTGCGCTGCATGGCGTCTCCGTGTCAGGTCCGGGCGAACAGGCACACCTCGTCGGCGATGTGCTCGACTTGGGCGTCGGTCAGGTGGGGGTGGATCGGGATGGCGAGCTGCCGCGCGCAGGCGCGTTCGGCGGCGGGCCAGTCGCGCCCGGTGGTGCGGAACGCCGCCTGGTGCGGCAGGGGCGCGGGGTAGTACACGTGGGAGCCGACGCCGCGGGACTCGAGGTGCTCGCGCAGCGCGTCACGGCGTTCGGCGAGCAGGGAGTACACGTAGAAGCAGCGCCCGTCACGGCCGGGTGGCGGCGGCACGACGCCGGGCAGGTCGGTGAAGCACTCGGTGTAGTACTCGCCGATGCGGGCCCGCCGTTCCAGGCGCGCGGGCAACCCCGGCAGGCGGCGGAGCTGGAACGCCGCCATGACCTCGTCGAAGCGGCTGTTCACGCCGACCCGGTGGTGCAGGAACCGGGTGCGGCCGTCCTGGCCGTGGTTGCGCAGCATCCGCACGACCCGCCCCAGCTCCGGGTCGTTCGTCACGACCATGCCGCCCTCGCCGGGCATCCCGAACGTCTTGACCTGGACGAACGAGTAGACACCCGCGTCGCCCCAGGTGCCCGCGGCCCGACCGCCGAGCACACCGCCCTGTGCGACGGCGGAGTCCTCCAGCAGCCGCGCGCCGACGTCGGCGGTGATGGCGCGCAGCGCGGGCATGTCGGCCATCACGGAGAACATGTGCGCGGGCAGGACGACCTTGGTGCGTTCGGTGACGGACTTCTCCACCTCGACCGGGTCGACGACCATCGTCCACGGGTCGACGTCGGCGAACACCGGTGTGGCGCCGAGCAGCGCGGGCGCGGCCGCGAGCGGCGCGCAGCCGTAGGCGGGGACGACGACCTCGTCGCCGGGGCCCACGCCCATGGCGCGCAGCACGAGCGTCAACGCCGAGGTGCCGCTGGAGCAGGCGATGGCGTCGACCGCGCCGACGGAGTCGCGGACGGCGGTTTCGAAGCGTTCGGTGCGGTGCCCGAGGATGAACCGCTGCTCGGGGTCGAGCGCCACCTCCCGGACCACGTCCAGCAGCGTCTCGCGGTCGTCCTCGAACAGGTCCGGTGGGAAGAACGGGATGGTCACGCCGCCTCCGCGAACCGGTAGAAGTCGCGGATCCCCTGGCACACCAGTGCGACGTCGGCCTCGCGCAGGTCCGGGTAGAGCGGCAGCGCGAGCGCGTCCCGGCAGGCGGCCTCGGCGCGGGGGAAGTCACCCGGCCGGTGCCCCAGGTCGGCGAAGCACGGTTGCAGGTGCAGGGGTGTCGGGTAGTACGTCTCGGTCCCCACGCCGCGCGCCGCCAGGTGCGCGGCCAGTTCGTCCCGCCGGTCGACCTCGATCGCGTACACGTAGAACACGCCGCGCACGTCGGCGCGGCGCGGCAGCACCGAGGGCAGCTTCCGCACGCCCGGCACGTCGGCGAGCAGCTCGGTGTAGCGGTGGGCGAGGACGGCGCGGCGCTCGACGTCCGCGTCCAGGCGGTCGAGCTTGGCCAGCAGGACGGCCGCTTGCAGGTCGTCCATCTTGCTGTTGACGCCGACCGCGCCGGTGGTGGTGTTGATCGCGGGGAAGTGGGCGGCGGTGGGACCGAACCGCCCGTGGTGGCGCAGGGCGGCGACGGTCTCGGCGACGACCGGGTCGTCGGTGAGGACCGCGCCCGCGTCGCCCAGCGCGCCGAGGGTCTTGGTGGGGAAGAACGACAGCACCCCGCCCGCGCCGAGCAGCCCCGCGTGCGTGCCGCCGTACCGCATCCCGATCGCCTCGGCGCTGTCCTCCACCACGGCCAGACCCAGCCCGCGGGCCGTCTCGCCCACCCCGGTCATGTCCGCGGGCTGGCAGAACAGGTGCACCGGCATCACGAACCGGGTGCGCTCGGTGGCCACGGCCGCGAGCGCGGCCGGGTCGATGCCGTAGCCGTCCGGCTCGATGTCGGCGAACACCGGACGACCGCCCGCGAGCACCACGGCGGAGGCGGACGCCACGAACGAGAACGCGGGCACCACCACCTCGTCACCTGGGCGCAGGCCGCACGCGCGCAGCAGGAGCACCAGCGCGTCGGTGCCGCTGTTCACGCCCACCACGTGCTTCGCGCCGGTGTACGCGGCTAGTGCCTCTTCCAATTCGACGACCTTGTGGCCGTGCGAATACTTGCCCCGGTCCAGCACGTCGACAATGTGCCGTCTCGTTTCCGGCCACAATTCCGAGAACGTCGACGATTGCGTGAAGAATGGAACGGCCAACGCCCACCTCCGCTGTCGGAACTTCGAGGCGATCGTAGGTCGGCGGCGCGAACCGATTATCAATCGGAGTGACTTTCACTCTTCTTGGTCAACTGTGAGCGTGCGCCGTTGACAGGCGTCGGCCGAACCGTGAAACATCGA
This sequence comes from Umezawaea endophytica, assembly GCF_025061645.1. Classification (GTDB taxonomy): domain Bacteria; phylum Actinomycetota; class Actinomycetes; order Mycobacteriales; family Pseudonocardiaceae; genus Umezawaea; species Umezawaea endophytica. The sequence goes on from NZ_JANYMP010000009.1 coordinate 86,614, forward strand.
ATTGGTCCGCTTTTGGACGTTGTCGGCTGTGTTCACCAGCGACGGGCGGGGATCAGTGGTGCGGACACTCGTGGTGGGGCTGGGGCGGGCAGGCGCGCAACTGCACCTACCGGTGCTGGGGGGCGCTCGGGCCTCCGCGCCGCACCTGTTCGACGACGAGCCGGTCGTGGGGTGCGACCCGTGGCGGACGCCGCCCGAACGGCCGGGGTTGCTCGTGCGGACGAGCCTGGAGGCCGCTGCGGCGGAGGTGGACCCCGCGCGGACCGTGGTGCACGTGTGCACGCCGCCGGGGAGCCGTTCCGAGGTGGTCGCCGCGCTCGCGGGACTGGGTTTCCGGCGGATGGTGGTGGAGAAACCGCTGGCCGTCGACACCGACGACCTGGCGCGCGTGATCGGGCTGCGCCGTCGGCACGGCCTGTCGATCGCCGTCGTCGAGCCGTGGCTGACCAGCTCGCTGACCACGCGGCTGGTCGCGCTGGTGCGGGCCGGGACCCTGGGCGACCCGCGCTCGATCACGCTCGTGCAGGACAAGCCGCGGTTCCGGCGCACGCTGACCACGACGTCGCACCAGACGGCGTTCGACGTGGAGCTGCCGCACGGCGTGGGCCTGGCGCTGCGCCTGGCGGGCAACGCCCGCGTCACCCACGCGTCCGGTTCCGACCTGGTGATGGGCACGACACGGGTGCCACGAATGGGCGGTGCCCGAATGGGTTTGCGGCACACCAACGGCACCCGCACCGAGATCACCTCGGACCTTACTTCCCCGGCGCGGCAGCGGCGCGTCGAAATGCGGTTCGAGAACGGCACGGCGGTCGGGAACTACGCGATCAGCTCCGACGACCCCTACTCCCAGTTGACCGTGACGGTGGCCGGACAACGCGAGCACGAGGTGCTGCGCGACGATTCGCTCACCGAATGGATGATCCACGCCTACCGGTTGTTCCAGGGCGGTCGGGATCAGCACGCGAAGAGCTTCTCCGTCGCCTGCGACGTGGCCCGGTTGCTGTCGGTCGCCAAGAACATCAGCGCCGAACCGATGATCCCGGCGGCCCGCGCGCCGGAGGCCGTCCATGTGGTCTGAGGCCGTGGCGCCCGCGCGCCCCGCGGTGCCCGGCAGCGGCGTCGTCCTGGCCGGGATCACCGACGAGGCGGCCCCGGACCTGGCCGGGCAGTTGGCCGTCCTCGCCGAGCTGGGCTGGTCGACCGTCGAACTGCGCACCGTCGACGGGCTCGCCGTCGCCGACCTGGACGACCGCCACTTCGCACGGGTCGCCTCGACGCTGGCCGACCACGGCGTGCGGGTGGTGTGCGTGGCGTCGCGGATCGGCGGATGGGCCCGGCCGATCACCGCGCCGTTCGAGGACGACCTCGCCGAACTGGCCGTGCTGGCCCGGCGGTGCGCCGTACTGGGCACCCGCTACGTGCGGATCATGTCCTACCCCAACGACGGCTTGGCCGAGTCGCGGTGGCGCGCGCGGGTGCTCGACCGCGTCGTGGCGCTCGCCGCGGTCGCCGAAGCCGCGGGAGTCGTGCTGCTGCACGAGAACTGCTCCGGGTGGGCCGCCTCGGACGCCGACCGGATGCTGGAGCTGGTGGACGCGGTGCCCGGCTCCGCGCTGCGGCTGCTGTTCGACACGGGCAACCCCGTGGCCCACGGGTACGACGGCTACGCGGTGCTGCGGCGCGTCGCGCCCCACGTGGCGCACGTGCACGTCAAGGACGCCCGCGGCGCCGCGTTCGTCGATCCCGGCACTGGCGAGGCGCGCGTGCGCGACTGCGTGCGGCTGCTGCGCTCGGTCGGGTACACCGGGGCGTGGTCGCTGGAGCCGCACGTGGCGCTCCAGCCGCACCGCTCGGGCCTGTTGGCGGACGGTGCGGCGGAGGCGTTCGTGCGCGCGGGGCGGGCGATGGCCGGGCTGCTGCGGTGATCGCCCCGGACCGGGCCCTGCTGCTGGAACTCCTGCGCACGCCCACCGCGGGCCCGTTGGAGACCGACGGAGACGTGCGGCTGTGGGACGCCGTGCACGCCTTCGCCGAGGCCGCGCAAGCGTTCGGCATGAGCACCGCGCACCTGGGGCCCGCGTCGCCGGAATCGGTGCTGCGGGCCGACGTGCCCGCCGTCGTGCGGGAGGCGGTGCGGCGCGACCCCGGTTTCCTGGAGTGCCAGCCGAGCCTGGTGCTGCGGCTGGGTCGGGCTGAGCCGACCGTGATGTTCAACGTGCACCTGGACACGGTCGCGCCGGTCGAGCCGGTCGGGTTCGACGGGGTCCGGTTCCACGGCCGGGGCGCGATCGACGCCAAGGGGCCCGCCGTGGCGCTGCTCGCGGGTCTGCGGGAAGCGGCGCGCGACCCGGCGGTGGGGCGCGACGTCAGCGTGCTCGTGCAGGCCGTCTCCGGCGAGGAGGGCGGCGCGATGGGCGTCTTCGGCACCCGGCCGCTGGTGGAGGCGGGTTTCCGCGGCGCGCTCAACGTGTTCTGCGAGCCGACGGGCCTGCGGTACCTGCCGCGCTGCACCGCCGCCATGACGGCGGCCGTCGTCGTGCGCGGCGAGGACGCGATCGACGACGAGCCGCACGCCGGGCACAACGCGACGGTCCTGCTCGGTTTCCTGGCCCAGCACCTCGCGTCCGGGCTCGCCGGGCGCGTCCCGGACGGCAGGGTCTGCGTGGCGGGCCTGCACACGGGCCGGATGCACAACCGCGTCTACGGCTCGGGGGAGCTGCTGCTGAACCTGTCCTACGGCAGCGCCGAGTCGGCCGCGGTCCTGACGGCGGCGCTGGAGGTGGAGCTTCGCGAGGGTTTGGCGGCGTTCGCCGAACGCTTCCGCGGCGTACAACCGTTCCACCGCACGGCTGTCGACGCTCCCGCGATCACGGCGCTGGAGTGGCGCAAGCGCGGCCTTCCCGCGCTGCGCGACCACGACGTGCCGGACCTGGCCGGGCTCGTGCCGCCGTGGCCCGCCGACGAGCCGGGGTTCACCTGCGACGCCATCTGGATGACCGACGTGCCGGGCGCCCGCACCGCCGTGCTGGGACCGGGATCGCTGGAGGCCAACAACGCCCACGCGCGCGGTGAACACGCCCACGTCGAGGAACTGGACCGGTTCTCGGCGGTGGTGCGAGACCTGGTCACGCGCTTCGCCCGTTACGGAGGATGATGAACGTCGTCGTGCCCTACCCCGAGCTGGTGTCGACCGTGGCGGGGGTGTTCGCCGACCGAGGTGTCCCGCGCGACCGAGCCGACACCGCGGCCCGTGCCCTCGTGCACGGGGACCTGACCGGCGTCACCTCGCACGGCCTGGTCAACCTGACCCGCCTGTACCTGCCGCTGCTGGAGTCCGGCCGCGCCGACCCGGCGGCCGACATGGAGGTCCTCACCGACCTGGGCGCGTGCGTGCTGGCCGACGCCCACCGCACCCTCGGCCTGTGGTCGGCCTCCCAGGCGATGGACCTCGCCGTGTCGCGCGCCGAGCGGTACGGCGTCGGGGTGGTGTCGTTGCGCGGCGCCACGCACATCGGGTGCGCGGGGTTCCACGCGGCCCGCGCCGCCGACCGGGGCGTCATCGGGCTCGTCACGTCCAACTGCGGCGGCCAGACCATCGCCCGCCCACCGGGTGGCCTGGCGAAGGTGCTGGGCACCAACCCACTGGCGCTGGCCTGCCCCGCGGGTGACCGGCACCCGTTCGTGCTGGACATGTCCACGACCGTGGTGCCCACCGGCAGGATCCGGGCCGCGGCGCGGGCGGACGAGCCGATCCCCGTCGGCTGGTTGGCCGCCGCCGACGGCACGCCGGTCACCGACCCGGCCGACTACGACCGGGGCGAGGGGCACCTGCTGTGGCTGGGCAGCACCCCGGAAACCGGCGCCTACAAGGGTTTCGGGCTGGGACTGCTGGTGGAAGTGCTGTCGGCCTTGGTGTCCGGTGCCGCGCTGGGGCCGGTGTCGGCCGGTGACACCGACGACGACATCGGCGTCATGGCGCTCGCCGTCGCGCCCGCGCGGCTGCGGCCGGGGTTCGCCGACGACGCGGGCGCGTTGTTCTCCGCGCTGCTGGGCTGCCCGCCCGCCGACCCGCGCCGCCCGGTCGTCTACCCCGGCTGGCCCGAGGGTGAGCGGGCGGCGTGGCGGCGTGCGCACGGCGTGCCGCTGCCCGTCGACCTGTACGAGGAGCTGCGCTCGTCGACCCTGCGGGCCACCGGGTGATCCGCCTCGGCGTGGTCGGGCTCGGTGTCATCTCCCGCTTCTACCTCGCCGCGATCGACCGGCTCGACGGCGTCGAACTGGCGGCCGTGTGCGATCCGCGCCCCGAGGCTCGCGCGGGTCACGGGGTCCCGGAGTTCCCGGACCACCGGGCGATGCTGGACGCCGGTCTGGTGGACGCCGTGGTCGTGACCGCGCCGAACGACGCGCACGCGGCGATCTGCCGCGACGCGGTCGAGGCGGGGCTGCCGGTGTGCGTGGAGAAGCCCCTGGACATCGACCTGGCGCGCGGCCAGGAGCTGGTGCGGGTGGCACGCGAGCGTGACGTGGTGCTGTTCACCGCGTTCCACCGGCGGTACAACGACAACGTCCTCACCCTGATGTCCGAAGTAGACGGTCGTCCGCTGGAGTCGTTGACCGTGCGGTACTTCGAACGCATCGAGGACCACGTCGGGACCGACCGCTGGTACCTCGACGCCGCGCGCTCCGGCGGCGGGTGCGTGGCCGACAACGGCCCCAACGCGCTCGACGTGGCGCGCCTGTTCGTCGGTCCGCTGCGCCTGTGCGGGGCGCGCGTCGAGCGGGACGCGGCCGGGGTCGACCGGCACGCCGTGCTCACCGCGCGCGGGACGGCGACGGCGGTTCGGGTGGAGCTGGACTGGTCCTACCCCGGCGAGGTGAAGGACGTCACCGCGCGCCTCGTCGACGGCCGCGAACTGCGCGCCGACATGCTCGCCGGGCACGACGGGTTCAAGGGTTCGCTGTGGCACGAGTACGAGGGCGTGCTCCGGGACTTCGCGCGCGCCGTCGCCGCCGGCGGTGCGCGGGCCGACGGCGGCTTGGCCGCGCTGGCACTGGTGGACGAGGCCTACCGAAGGGAGAACACGTGATCGAGGACGGACCGAAGCGGCCCGTGCACAGCCGGGTGGTCAAGGTGCTCGTGCACCGCCGCGACGACCGGGGCATGCGCCTGGAGCCGTTCACCAGCCGTTGCGTCCGCCGGGGCGAGGTGCACGAGCTGGTCACCACCGACCACCCGGCGACCGCGGAGCGCATCGACCGGGTGGGGTTCCTGGGCTTCGTCGAGATCGACGACGCCGGTGTGGTCGACCGCGGCGACGAGGTGTGGGTGGACGGCGAGATGATCGGCACCGTGCTGGGGTTCGACGCGTGCCACCACCCCAACCACTACAACATCCTCATCTCCACGCCGAGTCCGCGCACCGGGCCCGAGGTCGGGATGCACCCCGAGCGCACCGTGCGGTTCGTCCAGGCGCCCGGCGTGGCCGCGCGCGGGCCGTTGTCGGCCGTGGGCGTCGCGCGCTGACGGAACGGGCCCCGGAGGAGTGCTCCGGGGCCCGTTCGCGGGTCGTCAGCCCATCAGCGGCACGTCCAGCGTGCCGAAGTGGTAGGCCTTGACCGCCGCGACCAGTTCGTCCACGGTCAGGGAGCCGTTGCCGTTGGTGTCGATCATGCGGAACGACTCGTCGGCCTTGGACTTGTTCACCCCGACGGCCTTCAGCCACTTGGCGAACTCGGTCGGGTTGACCTCGCCGTCGCCGTCGGTGTCGCAGACGTTGAGGATCGCCTGGATCATCGGCCGCACCACGCGCCCGAACCCGGCGTCACCACCTTGGAACACCTCCGCCTCGATGACCTGGATGAACTGCTGGCGGTCCAGACCGCCTGCTCGGCCGACCCCGGCCCGTTCGGCGAGGTACTCGTAGGTGCCGGTGAACGAGTCCAGCAGCGCGCGCCCCTGCGGGGTGGACGGCGACTCGTCGAACGCGGCCAGGATCCGGTGGGCCTCCGCCTCCAGGTCCGACCGCTCGATGAGGCCGTTGCGGTCACTGTCCCACTTGTCGAAGCGGAGTTCCAGGCGCTCGTTCTTGACAGCAGTGGTCATCTCGGCGTTCTCCTTCGGCATGAGGATGGGTGTCACAGGACCGCGGCCGGGGCTCCACCCCCGACCGCGGGGTACTACAGGCGCTGGACTTCCTCCCCCGGCACGCGACCCGTGACGTCGAGGAGGAGCCGGGCGTTCCTGGCCAGGAGGCCCAGGTCGTACCCGCCGTGCGCGACGAGCAGGACGGTCACGTCCGCGTCGCGCAGGGCGGAGTCGAGGTCGGACACCGGTGGTCCGAGTTCGGGCACGGCGCCGGTCACCGGGTCGTGGTAGCGGACGCGCGCGCCGAGCGCGGTCAGCTCGGCGGCGATCCGCAGCGTCGTCGACTCGCGCGTGTCCGGCACGTCCGCCTTGTACGCCACGCCGAGGAGCAGCACCGTGGACCCGGGGAGTTCGAGGCCCGCGCTCGCGAGCAGCCGGGCCGTCCGCCGCACCACGTAGGACGGCATGGCCGCGTGCACCTGGTGCGCCGCTTCGACGACGCCCAGCCGCCCCCCGGTGCGGCGCGCCTTGTCCAGCAGGTAGCGCGGGTCGATCGGGATGCAGTGCCCGCCCACTCCGGGGCCGGGCGTGAACGGGGCGAAGCCGAACGGTTTGGTGCCCGCGCAGTGCAGCACGTCCCAGACGTCCACGCCGAGCTGGTCGCAGAACACGGCGATCTCGTTGACCAGCGCGATGTTCACGAAGCGGTAGGTGTTCTCCAGCAGCTTCGCCATCTCGGCCTCGCGCGTGCCCCGCGCCACGACCACGGTGTCCACGAAGCGGCTGTAGAACGCGACGCACTGCTTGGCGCACAACGGTGTGTGCCCGCCGACGACCTTGGGGGTGTTGCCGATGCCGTACCGCCGGTTGCCGGGGTCGACCCGTTCCGGCGAGTACGCGAGCGAGAAGTCCTCTCCCGCAACAAGTCCGCCGCGCTCCAGGATCGGCCGCACCACGTCGTCGGTCGTGCCGGGGAAGCTGGTGGACTCCAGGACGACCAGCGTGCCCGGACGCAGGTGGTCGGACACGGCGGCCGCCGCGTCGCGCACCGCCGAGAGGTCCGGACCACCGTCGGGCCCGAGGCCGGTGGGCACGCAGATCACGACCGTCTCCGCCCCCGCGATCACCGAGGGGTCACCGGTCACCGCGAGCCCGGCGGCGCACAACGCCCGCAACTGCGCGCCGTTCACGTCCGGCACGTGCGGTCTGCCCCGCGCCACGTGCTCCCGCACCGCCGGTGACGTGTCGTAGCCGATCACCGACAGGCCCGAGGCGGCGGCGGCGACCGCGAGCGGCAGGCCGACGTACCCCACTCCGATGACGACGAGATCGACGGGCACGGGCGCCCTTCCTGTGGTCACGGCCGCCGTCAGACGCTGAAGCTCGCCGCGGCAGGGGGGACGTGCGATCCCCAGTTCTCCTCGACGGTCAGGACGGGAAAGCCGAAACACCCCGGCGTCCCGTAGACCAGCACCGGCAGGTTGGTGCGATTGGTGAGCACGTGCGCCCCCACGGGTATCGCGTAACAGCCCCGCGGGTGCTCGTAGACGTCCAGCGGAACGATTTCGGCGGTGTAGACCACGACTTCGCCTGTCGCGGCACCCGCCGCGGGACTGGTTGACATCAGCAGCGCTATCGCCGTCACCGTGCCGAAAAGGACGGTCGTACACCGTTTCATCTTTCCTCCATGAGGGAAGCCGGTCGTCATCCGTGAAACTAACAGCCGATTGCCGGGGGAAAGTTTTTCAACCGAAACGTCACTCGTGCAGGTTGCGGTGTCGCGTTCCGTCATCCGAATGGTCAAGGGGTTTTCTCGCCCTGAGTGCTTGCCGCGCTGGTGGGGGCGTGTTGGTTCACGACGTCGAGTGAGTGGTGGGATCGGTGTGGTGACGCGCGGAGTGAGGGCTATCTTTTCGGTTTGGGGTCGGTGGGGTTGGGTAATGAGGCTTATTTTTCAGCCTTGAGAAATGGTGAAGTGGTGTAGGTTGCGAAACTCCGCGCCGGACCGCCGAATTGCGGTGATCGCGGTGGCCCGGCCGAAGTCGTCGTTGAACGGTGCTGCCGCGCGGGCTACTCCGGGATGCCGATGGTCGTGGCCACGTGGCGCATCTGGTACTCGAAGTAGGCCTCGCGGGCTTCGACGACGTTGTTGAGCTGGCCGAAGAGTTCGAAGCTCACGGCGCCGAACAACTGGATCCAGCCCATGCTGCCGCGGGCCAGGAGTTCTTCCGGGATGCCGGGTGCGGTGCCCGCTCGCAGGCGGGCCATGTCGGCGTGGACGGTGGGGGGCAGGTGGTCGGTGGGGGTGGAGAAGCCCGCGTCGACGCTGTCCTTGAGGACGGTGATGAGGGTCAGCGGGGTCCTGGACGCGGCGGCGGTGGTGGCTTCCGGGGCGTGGTACTCGGGGACTGGGCTGCCGAAGAGCAGTGCGTACTCGGAGGGGTTCGCCAGTGCCCAGGCGCGGACGGCGTGGCAGATCGACAGCCAGCGGGCGCGCAGGGCCGTGCGGTCGGTGACCGCGGTGTCGCCCGCTTCGGCCGCGGTGCCCAGCGCGTTGTAGGCGTCGAGGATCAGCGCGGTCAGCAGGGCGTCGCGGCTGGGGAAGTAGCGGTACAGGGCGGACGACACCATGCCCATGTCCCTGGCCACGGCGCGGAGGGAGAGGTTCGCGCCGTCCGTCGCCAGGTGGCGGCGGGCGGTCGCCTTGATCTCCTCGGTCATCTCGGCCCGGACGCGGGCGCGGAGGGAGCCTGCTGACATGACGAGAGTGTTGCACAAAAAAGAGAGCACTGTTCTCGGAAAGTGTGCTCTACTTGGAGAGCACTGCTCTTTCCCGAGGAGGATCCTGATGTCGTTGCACGTGGTCGTCGGTGCCGGACCGGTCGGGTCCACTGCCGCTTCGCTGCTCGCCGCGCGTGGTGAGCGGGTCCGGGTGGTCAGTCGCTCGGGCGGTGGGCCCGAGCACCCGAACATCGAACGGGTGGCCGCCGACGCGGGGGACGTGGCGCGGCTCAGCACTCTGGCCGAGGGCACGGTCGCGCTCTACAACTGCGTCAACCCGGCCTACCACCGCTGGCTCACCGACTGGCCGCCGGTCGCGTCCGCGCTGCTCACCGCCGCTGAACGGTCCGGCGCGGTGCTCGTGATGACCGGCAGCCTCTACGGGTACGGCGAGGTGGACGGTCCGATCACCGAGTCCACGCCGCTCGCCGCGACCCACCCGAAGCTGAAGCTGAAGGCGGACATGTGGCGCGACGCGCTCGCCGCCCACGACGCGGGTCGGATCCGGGCCGTCGAGGTCCGGGGCAGCGACTACGTGGAGGCCAACTCGATCTTCTCCGTCGCGCTCGGCAAGCCGCTGCTCGCCGGGAAGAGGGCGTGGTCGCCCGCCCCGCTGGACGTGCCCCATAGCTGGACGTCGATCAACGACGTCGCGACCCTCCTGACCACCGTCGCCACCGACGAGCGCGCGTGGGGCAGGGCGTGGCCCGTGCCCACCGAACCGCCGTTGACGGTGCGCCAACTCGCCACCCGGTTCACCGCCGTGGCGGGCGTCGGCGCGCCGAAGCTGGCCACGATCCCGACCCCGGTCCTGCGCGCGATCGGCCTGTTCTCGCCGATGGTGAAGGAGTTGCGCACCACGGAGTACCAGTTCTCCCGGCCGTTCGTGCTCGACTCCTCGGCGTCCACGGAGGCGTTCGGGCTCAAGCCGAGGCCGATCGACGACTCGCTGCGCGACGCGGCCCGGAACCTGGCGGGAGTTCGGTAAGGACTCCTCGGAGTCGTCCGTCAGGTTGGTCTGGTGGGCGTGCTCTTGCCCGCGCTGTGGCGGCCGAACACGATGGATCCGTCGGGTTCGTCCGCCAGGCCGGGGAGTCGCCCTCATGACCACTGCACCCGTCGAGTCCGAACACCTCGACGTCCTGATCATCGGCGCCGGGATCTCCGGGATCGGTGCGGCCTACTACCTCCAGCGCGAACACCCGGACCGCGACTACGCGATCCTCGAGGCGCGCACGGCCACGGGCGGGACGTGGGACCTGTTCCGCTACCCCGGAATCCGGTCCGACTCCGACCTGCACACCTTCGGCTACGAGTTCAAGCCGTGGCGGGACGAGCAGGCCATCGCGGGTGCCGACAAGATCCTCGACTACCTGCGGGAAACGGCTGCGGAGCACGGCATCGACCAACGGGTGCGCTTCCGGCACCGGGTGCTCGGGGTGGCGTGGTCGAGCGCGGACGCGAGGTGGACCGTGGAGGTCGAGCGCGCCGACGTCGGTGACGTGGTCGCGTTCACGGCGTCCTGGTTGTTCTTCGCCACGGGCTACTTCCGTTACGACCAGGGCTTTTCGCCGGTCCTCCCCGGCCGGGAGAACTTCGCCGGACCCGTGGTGCACCCGCAGCACTGGCCGGAGGACCTGGACTGGGCCGGGAAGCGCGTGGTCGTGGTCGGCAGCGGTGCCACCGCCGTCACCGTGGTCCCGGCCCTCGCCGCCACCGCCGCGCACGTCACGATGCTCCAGCGCACCCCGAGCTACATCCTCCCGGTGCCGTCGAAGGACGCCATCGGCAACAGGATGCGCGCGCTGCTCGGCGAGGAACGCGCCTACCGGGTCATCCGGCGCAAGAACATCGCCCAGCAGCGCGGGATCTGGTGGGTGTGCCAGAGGTTCCCCCGTTTCGCCCGCAGGCTGATCCGCCGGATCAACGCCAAGCAACTCCCCGCGGGCTATCCGGTCGACGAGCACTTCAACCCGCCGTACGACCCGTGGGACCAACGCCTGTGCCTGGCACCCGACGGCGACCTGTTCAAGGCGATCCGCGCGGGTGACGCGTCGGTGGTGACCGACCGGATCGCCGGGTTCACCGAATCGGCCGTGCTGCTGGACTCCGGCCGCGAGCTCGCGGCGGACGTGGTCGTCACGGCGACCGGGTTGACCGTGCGGCCGTTCGGCGGGATCGGCGTCACGGTCGACGACGTGCCGGTCGTGCTGGCGGACACGGTGGCGTACAAGGGGATGATGCTGTCCGGTGTGCCCAACCTGGCCTTCGCGGTCGGCTACACCGCGTCGTCGTGGACGCTCAAGGTCGGCCTCCTGTGCGAGCACTTCTGCCGCCTGCTGGCGCACATGGACGAGCGGGGGCACGACGTCTGCGTGCCTGCGGTGCCCGACGCGGCCATGCCGAAACGGCCGTTCCTCGACCTCGCCTCGGGTTACGTCCAGCGCGCGATCGACCAGTTGCCGCGCCAGGGCGACCGGACGCCCTGGCTGACGTCCAGGGACTACCACGCAGACGTCAAGCTCCTGCGGCGAACTCCCGTCGAGGACGCGAACCTGAGGTTCTCCGCCCGTGCCGGTCGGCCGCAGGGGGTGCGCGGGGTCAGGCCGTGACGGTGGCCTCGGCGCGGGGTTCGGCGGACGGGCGCTTGATCCTCGTGGAGAGGAGTGCCGCGCCGATGCTGAGGAAACCCGCCACGTACCAGGCCGGTGCGTAGTCGCCGAAGCTGTCGCGGGTGATGCCCGCGAGGGTGGCGGCGAAGGCGGCGCCGATCTGGTGCGAGGCGAAGACCCAGCCGAACACGATGCCCGTCGACAGGCCGAAGTGCTCGCGGCACAGCGCGACGGTCGGCGGCACCGTGGCGATGAAGTCCATGCCGTAGAAGACGACGAAGATGATCATGAAGCCGGTGATCGCCTCGCCGAACAGGGACGGCAGGACCAGGAGCGAGGCACCGCGCAGCGCGTAGTAGACCGCCAGCAGGATCCGCGAGTCGACGCGGTCGGTGAGCCAGCCGGACAGGATCGTGCCGATGAGGTCGAAGACGCCGATCAGGGCGAGCAGGCCGGCCGCGTGCACGGTGGGCATCCCGTGGTCGTGCGCCGCGGGGATGAAGTGCGTGGCCACCAGGCCGTTGGTGGTGGCGCCGCAGATGGCGAAGCCGAGTGCGAGGAACCAGAACGGCTTGGTCCTGGCGGCGCTCTTGAGGCCGTCGACGGCGAGCCGCGCGGCGTTGCCGGTGACCGGGGGAGCGGGCACGACCTCGTCCGCGCCGTACGGCGGGATGCCGAGGTCGGCCGGGTGCTCGCGGAAGAACAGCCACACCAGCGGAACCGTGACCAGCGACGCCCCGGACACCAGGAGGGCGGCGGTCTTCCAGCCGCCGTCGGACTCGCTGATCGACGCCACCAGCGGCAGGAAGACCATGGAGCCGGTCGCGCCACCCGCGGAGAGGACGCCGGTCACGAGGCCTTGGCGCTTGACGAACCAGCGGGTGCCGATCGTGGCCACGAAGCCGAGCGAGATCGAGCCCGCGCCCAAGCCGACCAGCACGCCCCACAGCATCACGAGCTGCCACGCCTGCGTCATGAAGATCGTCAGACCGCTGCCGAGCGCGATCAGCGCCATGGCGCAGGCCGTCACCCGGCGGACGCCGAAGCGCTCCATCAGCGCGGCGGCGAACGGCGCCGTGACGCCGTAGAGCGCGAGGTTGACCGACATCGCGAAGCCGATGGTCCCGGTCGACCAGCCGAACTCCCGCTGGAGGGGCTCCACCAGCGCGCCCGGCGTGGCCCGGAAGCCCGCCGCGCCCACGAGCGCGACGAAACCGATGCCCGCGATCATCCAGGGCCATAGCTGCTGCCTGTTGCGAATCACCGCGCAAGCGTGCTCCGCGGCTGCGGTTCGGGTAAGTGGCTCGAAGGCCATACTGTGCAAGGATCGGGCCATGACCCGACCACACCTGATCGCCGTGCTCGCGTTGGACGGGGTGATCGCGTTCGACCTCGGCACGCCGACGCAGATCTTCCAGGCGGCTCGCGACCAGCAGGAGCAGCGGCTCTACGAGGTGCGGGTCTGCACCCCCGGCGGTCAGCCGGTGCGCAGCGCCGCCGGGTTCACCCTCACCCCGGAGCACGGCTTGGAACTGGTGGCCGAGGCGGACACGGTGCTCGTGGCGGGAGTCCACTACGGCACGCGGGTGATGGTCGACGGGACGCTGGACGAACCGGTGCGCGCGGCCCTGCTGGAGGCGGCGCGGCGGGGGACGCGGGTCATGTCGGTCTGCACGGGCGCGTTCGTGCTGGCCGCGACGGGGCTGCTGGACGGCCGCCGGGCCACCACGCACTGGGCGCACGCGGACACCTTCCGACGGCTGTTCCCGAACGTCGACCTCGACCCGGACGTGCTGTTCGTCGACGATGGCGAGGTCCTCACGTCGGCGGGCGTCGGCGCGGGCGTCGACCTGTGCCTCCAGGTCGTGCGCGACGACCACGGCAGCGGTGTCGCGAACATGGCCGCACGGCGCTGCGTCGTGCCGCCGTGGCGGCCCGGCGGCCAGTCCCAGTACATCGTGCGCCCGATCCCCGAGGCGACCGACAACTCCACGGCCGCCGCCCGCGCGTGGGTGCTGGGACACCTGGACGAGCCCCTGGACCTGCGCGCGCTGGCCGGTCACGCGCGGATGAGCGTGCGCACGTTCACCCGGCGGTTCCGCGAGGAGACCGGCGTGAGCCCCGGCAAGTGGATCACCCAGCAGCGGGTCGAGCGGGCGAGGCACCTGCTGGAGACGAGCGACCTGTCGATCGACCAGGTGGCACGGCACTCGGGTTTCGGCACGGGTGCCGCGCTGCGGGCGCAGATGAGCGCGTCGCTGGGCGTGGCGCCGAGCGTCTACCGCACCACGTTCCGCTCGGCCGGGTAGGCGGGCCGAAGATCGGCCGTTCGGGTACTGGTGGGTCGGCATGGGCCGGAGCGTGCTCCTGAGTGGTGATAATCGGCCGATGCTCGATGATGATTCGTCGCACGACGGGGTCAATCTCGTGCACGGCGATGTGCACGGGATCTTGGTGCAAGCGAAGTCGATCGCGGGCGGTTTGCACTTCCACGACCACGGCGTCGTCACCGTTCCTCGACAACTCCCGCACGACATCGACGGGTTCACCGGACGCGGCGCCGATGTCGAGAGGTTGTGCTCGTTCATCGAGCAGGCGTTGACCGGTGAATCCAGGGCGATCGTCATCTCGACGGTCACCGGTCAGGGCGGCATCGGGAAGACCGCGCTCGCGATCCACGTCGCACACCTGGTTCAAGACCGCTTTCCCGACGGCCAGCTCTACGTGAACCTGCGCGGTGTCGACCACGCGGACCAGGTGCGGGCACCGGAGGACGTGCTCGGCGAGTTCCTCCGGGCTCTGCACGTGGACGGTCAGTCGATCCCGTTGGGACTGGACGAGCGCGCGGCACTCTACCGCACCCGGATCGCGGGCAAACGAATGATCATTCTGCTCGACAACGCGGCGAACGAGGCCCAGGTGCTACCGCTGCTTCCGGGTGCTCCCCACGCGGTCGCCGTGGTCACCAGCCGCTCGTCCCTGGCCGCTCTGGAGAGCACCCGGAAGATACCGCTGGACTTCATGAGCGAATCGGAAGGCGTCGATCTGCTCGGCCAGCTCGTTGGCGCTGAACGAGTAGCCGCAGAGTTGCCGGAGGCCAGGTCGCTTGTCGAGTTGTGCGGCGGACTCCCGTTGGCGCTCAGGATCTGCGGAGCGCGCTTGGCGGCGAAACCGAGGTGGCCGCTGCGCCGTCTCGGCGATCTCCTCCGAGACGAGACACGACGACTTGGTGCGCTCGCGGTCGGGGACCTCGACGTGCGTGCGTGTTTCAGCCTCAGCTATCGGAACAGCATCGGCGATCGGGAACAGCGCGCGTTCCGCCTTCTCGGGTTGATCGGCGCTGACGACTTCGCGGACTGGGTGGTCGCACCGCTCCTCGCGATCTCACCCGACGAATCCGAGGCGACCGTAGACCTCCTCGATGCGGCTCACTTGCTCGAAGTCGTGGCGGAAAGCACTGACGGACGGTTCCGCTACCGCTTCCATGATCTCGTGCGCGCGTATGCGAGAGATGTCTCGGCCGCGGAGGACACCTTCGAAGACCAGGCCTGTGCGGTCGAACGGTTGATCCGCGACTACGTCGAACTCACCGCGAACGCCCTGGAGGCTTACGAGCCCACCGACGCCACCGAGGTCGTTCGTCACCATGTCGGGGCAAGCGCGGATACCCACGCGCTTCAGGCGGTGCGGAGCGATCCGGCGAAGTGGTTCGCGGAGGAGGTCCTCAACCTCGTTGACGCGGTGGAGTTGGCCGCGCGGTTCGAGCTGTGGGAACAGACGTGGCGACTGTGCGAGGTGTTGATCCCGCTGCTCGAGATTTCGAGCCTGTGGGCGGAGTGGGAACGCGTGGTCGAGCCGGGCTTGGCCGCGGCGAGGTGTGCGGGCAACGGCAGGGCGGAAGCGATCATGTTGCGCCGCCGAGGTGACCTGAGGATGTACACGGGACGACGCCAGGCAGCCAAGGCGGATCTGCTCGAGAGTGTCGAGATCTTCCGGCAGGAGGGTGAGTTTGGGCTCTGCGCCGCGACGTTGCTCCGGCTTGGTGAGGCTCACCGTTTCCTGGGAGACAGGACCGGCGCTCTCCGGCACATGGTTGAGGCGAAGGGGCTCTACGTCGATCTGGGCGACGAGCTCGGCGAGGCGTACGCGTTGTCCACGATCGGAGGTGTCTACCGAACACAGGCCAGATGGGATGCCGCTGTCACAGCGTTCCTGGAAGCCTTGCCAGTGCTCCGTGCGCATGGGCATCGTAGGCAGACGGCGATCACCCTTGTCAGCCTCGGTGACGTCTACCACCTCAAATCGCGATGGGCCGACGCGATGGAGTGCTTCGGCGAGTGCGGCGAGATCTTCCGCGAACTCGGCGACACGATGTGGGACGCGAACACGGCCCGGCACATCGGTATCGTGCATTCGATCTGCGGACGCAGAGAACTCGCGCTGGAGCGTTTCCAAGTGGCGACGGCGGTGTTCGAGCACATCGGCGATGTCCGGAAGTTCGCGTTGACGCTTTGGAACATCGGCGAGTTGCACGCCGACGAAGGTCACCTCGACCAGGCCATGAAGGCTTTCGAAAGCGCGCTGCGGATGTTCACCGAACTCCGCGACCGCTTCTGCGTGGCGCTCGTCGTGGACGCGATCGCGTGGGGCCAAGCTCGGCACGGTGACCTCGACGAAGCGAAGACCTGGATCGACCGGAGCGCGGCAGGTGCCGAAGAACTGCGGCAGCAGGTGTTCCTGGCAACCGCGCGCATGAGCCTTGCCCAGTACCACCTGCGCCGCGGGAGCCATGCGGACGCTTCTCGCACCGCGCAGGTCGGATTGGAAGCGTTCCAGGAGTTGGGGTCTCCGCGTTGGGAGGCGGTGGCGCTGGACATTCTCGCGCAGGCTTGTCAAGGCAGCGGCGACCTCGTAGGGGCGCGATCTCTCTGGCACGCGGCGGCGCGCATCTTTCAGGAGATCGACATGCCCCAGGCAAGCATGGTGGAGCGGCGCCTGCTCGAAGCGGAACGAAGCCAGTAGGTACCCTGGCAATGCCTCGGCCGAGGAGGCGGTCATCAGCTCGTGACGGTGGGGGGCTTCCGCGTGTTCCCCTGCGGCCGCATCAGGCCCACTGTGGACAGCAGCGAGCTGAAGTACCCGTTGCCGCGCTCGGCCGGGTAGGCATCCCTAGCCCGCCGCGGCGGCGTGTGGGAGATCGAGGTGGACGGTCAGGCCGCCGGTCGGGTTGGGGTGGAGGCGTAGTGCGCCGTCGTGGGCGAGTGCCACGCCGGAGACGATCGCCAGGCCCAGTCCGTGGCCCGATCCGCGGGTGAGGGCGCGGCCCGCTCCTCGGACGAACGGTTCGGTGAGCGATTCCAGGGCCGCGGGGGACACGGGTGGGCCGGTGTTGGTGACGGTGACGCGCGCCGATCCGTTGTGGGCGGAGAGCCGTACGTTCGCGTTGCCGCCGGACCTGTTGTGGCGCACGGCGTTGCGGGCGAGGTTTGAGATGGCCTGGCGGATCAGCACGGGGTCGCCCACGGCGGTCGTCGTGCCGGTCGGGGCGGACAGGTCGATGCCGCCGGACCTGGCCTCGGCCGAGAGTTCCCGCACGACGGCGGCGGCGATCGGTGCGAGGTCGACCGGTCTGCGCGCGAGCGTTCCGCTGTCCACGTCCGCGAGGTCGAGGAGCGCGTTCACCGTCTCGATGCTCGCCTGGTTCACCTCCCGCACGCGTTCGGCCAGCGCGCGGAGTTCGCCCGCGTCCGCGTCCGGGTTGGCCAGGGTGACGTCGATCATCGTCTTCGTGGTGGCCAACGGGGTGCGCAGCTCGTGCGACGCGTTCGCGGCGAAGCGGCGGTGCGTCGCGAACGCGCGTTGCAGGGACACCAGCATGCGGTCGAACGTGTCGGAGAGGTCGCGGATCTCGTCCCTCGGACCCTCCAGCCCCACCCGGTGGTCGAGGTCGCCGGTCGCGGCGCGGGTGGCGGCGGCGTTGATGACCGCGAGCGGTTTGATGATCCGACCCGCGACGACCCAGCCGACGACCCCGCTGACGGCCGCGAGCAGCACCAGCCCGACCACCGAGATGACCAGCAGCACGTCCAGGAACTCGGTCGGGTTCGTGATCGCGATCCCGTCGGGTTTGACGGGGCTGGTCCTGCCCATCTGCGACGGGTCCAGCACCACCGGGTCCTTGGCGATCAGGTAGCTCGGCACGAAGCGCATGAAGAGGTAGACGACCAGGACGAAGACCGCGCCGCAGCCGGTGACCATGCCCGCGTAGCTCAACGTCAGCCGGACGCGGATCGGCAGCCTGCGGTCCCCCGAGCGGCGCACGTCAGGCCCCGAACCGGTAGCCGGAACCGGGGACGGTCTGGATGACCCACGGTTCGCCCAAGCGCTTGCGGAGGTTCGAGATGGTGACCCGCGTCGTGTTGGTGAACGGGTCGGCGTTCGCGTCCCACGCCTTCTCCAGCAGCACCTCCGCGCTCAGCACCCCGCCCTCGGCGTTCATGAGTACCTGGAGCACGGCGAACTCCTTCCTGCTCAGCCGGACCAGCCTGCCCTCGCGGTAGACCTCGCGGCGGAACGCGTCCAGCCTGACGCCGTTCGACTCCAGCACGGGCGGTCGTGCGGGCTGCGTGCGGCGTTCGAGCGCGCGCAGCCTGGCGACGAGTTCCGGGAACTCGAACGGTTTCATCAGGTAGTCGTCGGCGCCGAGTTCGAAGCCGCCCACGCGGTCGCCGAGGGTGCGGGCGGCGGTGAGCATGAGCACGCGCACCAGCGGGTGGTCGGCGGCGATGATCTTGCAGACCTCGTCGCCGTGCACACCGGGCAGGTCGCGGTCGAGCACGACGACGTCGTAGTCGTTGACGGCGATGGACTCCAGCGCCGTCGTGCCGTCGTGGACGACGTCGGCGGCGATGGTCTCACGGCGGAGTCCGATGCGGATCGCGTCGGCGAGGTACGGCTCGTCTTCGACGATCAGGACGCGCATGCGGGTGCTCCTCTGCCTGTTCCGGGACGCCCCAGGCAACCACACCGCCTGTTCGGGATTCATAAACGATTTCCTGAACGTCACGGGAACGGGCCGGTTGGTCGACTGCTCGGCGTCCGCGGCACTACCGCCGCGGTCCGACACCGAAGGAGCGTCCACATGGCCAGGAACTGGACCTCGACCCTCGCCGCCGTCGCGGCCGTCCCCCTGCTCGTCTCGCTGCTGGGGGCGTGCGGAACGGCCGACACCGCCGCGAAACCGACGACCAGCTCGTCCACGTCCGAGGGGAAGCGGCAGTACGAGTCGTTCGAGGAGTTCCAGCTCGCGCTGTCCGGCTGCATGCGCGAGCAGGGCGTGAACATGCCCGACCCCGGCGCCGACGGCGGCCTCAAGGTCGACAACGGCGGTGACATGACCGCGTTCACCGAGGCGGCGGAGAAGTGCCGGGAGAAGGTCGGCAACCCGCCCCCTCGCGAGGGCGGCGACAAGGGGAAGTCCGACGAGGAACTGCTGGCCGACCAGCTCAAGATCGCGAAGTGCCTGCGCGAGCACGGCGTCGACGTGAAGGACCCCTCGGCGAACGCGCCCATGGACATCCCGCAGAACGCGCCCGAAGAGGTGCTGACGACCTGCGCGCCCAACGGCGTCGTGGGCCGCACGGGGCTCAAGTGATGTCCGACGTGGCCGAGCACCCGCCGGAAGTCGGGACGCCGGACCAACCCCGGCGCTCACGACGTCGCCTCGTCGTCGGCCTCGCCGCGGCCGTGGTCGTCGCCGCCGTCGGATCGGGGGTCGCGATCGTCGCCACGGTCGGCGCGGGCGACCGTGGGGACGACACCGCGCAGACCTTCCGAGGTGCCACCGACGAGGTCTCGAGGGGTGACCTCGAAAGCAGCACGAGCACGTCCGGCACCCTGCGGTTCGCCGACGCGCGCACGATCCAGTCCGGCCGCGGCGGGGTGGTCACCGGGCTGCCGACGCCGGGCGCGGTCGTGACGTTCGGCGGCGAGCTGTACGCCGTCGACAACGTCCCGGTCTTCCTGCTGCGCGGCGGGATGCCCGCGTGGCGCGACTTCGAGTCCGGGATGGACAAGGGACCCGACGTGCAGCAGCTCGAGGAGAGCCTGCGTGACCTGGGTTTCTTCACCAAGCCGCCGGACCAGGAGTTCTCCTGGTTCACCACCGACGCGATCCAGCGGTGGCAGAAGGCGAACGGTCTCGCCGTCACCGGCCGCCTTCCGCTCGGTTCGGTGCTGTTCTCCGGCGGCGACCTCCGGATCGGCACGGTCAAGGCGAAGGTGGGCGACCAGACGGGCCAGGGGGGCGAGCTGTTCGCCACGACGGCCACGACCCGGATCGTCGACGCGACGCTCAAGCTCGCCAACCAGCAGCTCGCGGTCGTCGGGGCGAAGGTCGGCCTGAACCTGCCCGGCGGCACCAGGACCACCGGGACCTTCTCCTCCGTCGGGACGCCCACCGAGAAGCCCGGCGCGGGGGAGCAGAAGGAGACGGTCATCCCGGTCGTCGTCACGCTCGACGACCCGGCGGCGGCCGGGTCGCTCCAGGAGGCGTCGGTCACCGTCAGCGTGCCGAGCGCGCGGCGGGAGGACGTCCTGTCCGTCCCGGTCGGCGCGCTGCTCGCGATCAGCCCGGACGAGTTCGGGGTCGAGGTCGTCCAGGCCGACGGCACGACGCGGAAGGTCGCCGTGAAGACCGGGTTGTTCGCGGGCGGCCGGGTCGAGGTCTCCGGTGACGGCCTGGAGGCCGGTCAGCGAGTGGTGGTGCCGAAGCGATGAACGCGATCATCTCGCTCGAGGACGTCCAGCGCTCCTACGGCGAGCCGCCGGTGCTCGCGTGCGCGGGTGTCACGCTCACGGTGGAGCGGGGCGAGCTCGTCGCCATCGTCGGACCGAGCGGGTCCGGCAAGTCGACGCTGCTGAACATCATCGGCACGCTCGACCGCCCGACCGGGGGCGTCGCGCGCATCGACGGGCTGGCCGTGGCCGACCTGGACGACCGCGCCCTGTCGGCGCTGCGGGCGCACCGGATCGGGTTCGTGTTCCAGCAGTTCCACCTCGCCGAAGGCGTGACCGCCGTCGACAACGTGGCGGACGGGCTCCTCTACACGGGGGTCCCGCGCGCCGAACGCCGCCGCCGGGCGGTCACCGCGCTGGGTCGTGTCGGCCTCTCGCACCGCCTCGGCCACCGGCCGAACCAGTTGTCGGGCGGTGAACGCCAGCGGGTCGCCATCGCGCGCGCCGTCGTCGGCGACCCGCCGCTGCTCCTGGCCGACGAGCCGACCGGCAACCTCGACTCGGCGTCGGGCGCCGCCGTCGTCGAACTCCTCCACGAGCTGAACCGGCAGGGCACGACCGTCGTCGTCATCACCCACGACGTCGAGCTGGCCGAGACGCTGCCCAGGCGGATCTCGATCAGGGACGGCCGCGTGGTCGACGACTTCGCGGAGCCGGGGGTGGCGGCATGAGCACGGCGCTCGCACCGCCGCGCGCCCGCTCGCGGCTGCTCGGCCGCGACGTGCTCCGACTCGGCACGACCGGGCTCCGCGCGCGGCCGACGCGCGCGGTCCTGTCGGCGCTCGGCATCGCGATCGGCATCGCCGCGATGATCGCCGTCGTCGGGATCTCGGCGTCGAGCCAGGCGCGGCTGAACGACGAACTCGACCGGCTCGGCACCAACCTGCTGACCGCGACGCCGGGCAAGAGCCTGCTGGGGAAGGCCACGACCCTGCCCGCCGACGCGGTCGGGAAGATCGGCAGGATCGACGGCGTCCAGTCGGTGAGCAGCATCGCCGTGCTGTCCGTCCCGGTGTTCCGCAGCCCGCTGTCGGACCCCGACGCGACGGGCGGGATCACGACCACGGTCGCGGACGACGCGCTGCTGCGCGTGGTGTCGGGCAGCGTGCGGAGCGGCGACTGGCTGAACCCCGCGACCTCCGGCTTCCCCGCGGTCGTCCTCGGGCACGCCGCCGCCGAACGCCTCGGCGTGGTCTCCCCCGGAACGCAGATCTGGTTGGGGAGCAACTACTTCACGGTCGTCGGCATCCTCGACCCCGTGCCGCTCGCCCCGGACCTCGACCGGGCCGCCCTGATCGGCGGCCCGGTCGCGAAGGAGCTGTTCGGCTTCGACGGGAGTCCGACCACGGTCTACGAGCGCTCGGACGACGCGGCGGTGGACCGGGTCCGCTCGCTGCTCGGCCCGACCATCACCCCGCAGTCCCCGAGCGACGTCGAGGTCTCGCGGCCGTCCGACGCGCTCGCCGCCCGCAACGCCGCGAACCAGGCCTTCACCGGCCTACTGGTCGGGCTCGGGTCGATCGCGCTGCTCGTCGGCGGGATCGGCGTGGCGAACACGATGGTCATCTCGGTGCTCGAACGGCGGCGCGAGATCGGGCTGCGAAGAGCGCTCGGCGCGACGCGGTGGCACGTCCTGGTGCAGTTCCTCGGCGAAGCCCTGCTGCTCTCGGCGCTCGGCGGCGTGTTCGGGTGCGCTCTCGGCACCGCCGTGACGGGGGTGATGGCCCTGGTCAACGACTGGCCGTTCACCCTGCCCGCGGTGACGATCGCCGCCGCGGTCGCGTCGACGCTCGTGATCGGCGCCGTGGCAGGGTTCTACCCCGCGATCCGGGCGGCGAGAACACCGCCGACGGCCGCGCTGAGCTCGTGAAATCCCCTTCCCCCAACAGATTCGGCACAAGGGAGTGAGAATGTCCAGCAGGGACAGGCGAAGGTGGTTCACCGCCGGGGTGGTGGCCGCGCTCGGCGGCGGGCTGGTGGCCGGGGTGGTCCCCACCGCCACCGCCGCTCGCGACGGGATCGCCGGTTTCACCGACCAGCGGGTCGAGTGGCGCGCGTGCGCCGAACGCCCGCCGCTCGACCCGTCCGAGGAACCGGACGAGGGCATCGTCTTCGACCCCTGGCAGGGCCAGTGGGGGCAGGCGGAGTGCGCGACCGTGATCGTCCCGCTGGACTACCGCCGTCCGGGCGACGGCAGCCTCAGCATCGGGATCAGCCGGATCAAGGCGGCGGATCCCGCGCTGCGCAAGGGGGTCGTGCTGCTCAACCCCGGCGGTCCCGGCGGGGGCGGGCTCTCCATGCCCCTCCAGACGCGCGGGTCGGAACTCGCGAAGCACTTCGACGTGATCGGGTTCGACCCGCGCGGAGTCGGCCGGTCCAGCGCGCTCAAGTGCGAGCGGATCCCCGACACGCGGCCGCGCACCACCCGGCCCACAGACGAGGAGTTCGCGGCGTACACCGAGTACGCCCGTGCCCACGAGGACGCGTGCCGTCGTGCGGGAGGTGGCATCCGCCCGTTCATCAACACGGCCAACACGGCGAGGGACATGGACGTCATCCGCGCCGTGCTGGGTGAATCGAAGATCAACTACGTGGGGTACTCGTACGGCACCTACCTCGGAGCGGTGTACGGCAGCCTTTTCCCCCGGCGGTTGAACCGCAGCGTGCTGGACTCGTCGGTGCACCCGGACTGGCTCTGGCGGGAACAGGGCAAGCAGCAGTCGGTCGCCGCCCGGTTCAACGTCGAGCAGTGGGCCACCTGGGTCGCGCGGCGGGACGACACCTACCACCTGGGCAAGACCCTGGCGGAGGTGCTGGCGACCACCGAGGCGCTGGCCGCCCGGCTGGCCACGCGATCGGTCCCGCTCACCCTGGAGCGGCCGGAGAACTGGCCCACCTACTGGCCCAGGGCCTTCGACCGCACCGTCCTGGACCAGTTCCTGGCCAGGGCGACACAACCGCGCTCCGTCTGGGACGTGACCGCCGAGGTGGTCGCCGAGGTCCGCCGGGCGGCTGAGGAGGGCACCGCGGTGTCGGCCGACGCGAGCACCGCGGTCGGTCTGGTCCAGGAACAGGGCATCGTCAAGGTCGACGACGGTGTGTACGACACGGTCACCTGCGAAGCCGACTGGCCGACCGACCTCGCCACCTACCACCGGGACATGCGGACGTTCCGCGAGCGCTACCCGTACTCGGACGGCAACGGCAGCGGCGTGATCGGCGCGGCGCCGGACAACTGCACGTTCCGCTCGTTCACCCCGCCGGAGAAGCTGGTCCCGTTGCGGCGCGACGGGTATCCCACGGGCCTGGTGATCCAGGCCGACGGCGATCCCGCCACCCAGTACGACAGCGGGCCCGCGATGGCCGCGAAGCTCGGCAACCAGTTGATCTCCGTCCGCGACAGCGGCGTGCACGGGCACTACGGCACGAACCGGTGCGTCACCGAGAAGGTCGACGACTACCTGATCCACGGCGTGCTGCCGCCGTCGCGGTCGGAGTGCGCGGACGAACCGCGTCCCGCCGTCCCGGCCGACGGTTTCGCCGCCGGCGCGAGGAGCGCGGTGCGGGACACCAAGGCGGACCGCGTCCGGGCCGCCGTCGGCGACACGTTCTGGCGCTAGCCGGGTCCCGGCCGTCCGGGTGACCGGGCGGCTGGGGTCACGTGCCGAAGCGGTCGTGCAGCCAGGCGAGCTGGTGGGCGTTGTGGTGGGCTTCGCCGCCCTCGTGGTGGTTGAACGGGTAGACGTCGATGGTCTTGTCCTCGGTGCTCAACGAGTTGAAGGCGGCGAAGACACCGGACGGCGGGCAGATGGTGTCGCGCAGGCCGGTGGCGAAGAGGGCCGGGGCCGTGGTGCGCGGGGCGAAGTTGACGGCGTCGAAGTAGGACAGCGCGTTGAGGACGGCGGCGGTCGAATTCCGGTGCACCGCCAGGTACTGCACGACCTCGGCGTACGGGTGGGCGTCGGTGATGGTGATGTTGCGCTCGACGTGGCACAGCAGCGGGGAACTGGCGAGCAGGGCGCTCACCGCGGGGTTCAGCCCCGCCGCGGCTATCGCCAGCCCGCCGCCCTGGCTGTTGCCCACCACGGCGATCCGGGTGTCGTCCACGTCGGGGAGCGCCGCGGCGGCGTCCACCGCGCGGGCCGCGTCGGTGAGCAGCCGGCGCAGGTAGGCCGTGCCGGGGTTGGTGATGCCGCGGGTGAGGAAGCCCGGAGCGGACGGGCCCGAGCCGACCGGGTCCGGGGTGTCGCCGCCGCTGCCGTACTGGCCGCCCTGGCCGCGGGTGTCCACGAGCAGGTGGGCGTAACCCGCGGCGGGCCAGAGGAGGCGCTCGATCGGCAGGCCGCGGCCCCGCCCGTAGCCGGTGTACTCGACCACGGCGGGGAGGGGACGGCCCGCGGTGCCGGAGGGCCTGGAGTACCAGGCCTTGACGGGGTGACCCCCGAAACCGGTGAAGGTCACGTCCCACGTGTCGACCAGTGCCAGGCCGGTGGGCGTCGGGGTCACCTCCACCAGCGTGTCGTGCTTGGCGGCCTCGGCGAGCGTGGTGGTCCAGAAGTGGTCGAAGTCCGGCGGTTTCCTAGTCGTGGGCCGGTACTTCTCCAGCTCTGGCAGGGGAAGGTCGAAGAGTGCCACGTCTCGTCCTCTTAGGATGGTGGGGGAGCGGTGCTCTCGCGGACGATCAGCTCGGTGGCCAGGTCGATGCGCTCGTTGCGCGGGCGCTCACCCCTGGCGAGGGTGAAGACCATCTCGGCCGCGGTGGTCGCCATGTCGCGCAGCGGTTGGCGGACCGTGGTCAGCGGCGGGCCGATCCACTCCGTGACCTCCAGGTCGTCGTAGCCGACGATGGACAGGTCGCCGGGGATGGAGAGGCCGAGTTCGCGGGCCGCCCGCATGACGCCGAGCGCCTGGAAGTCCGAGCCCGCGAAGATGGCGGTGGGGCGGTCCGGGCGGCTCAGCAGCGCCAGGCCGTGGTCGTACCCGCCGTGGACGTAGAAGTCGCCGTGCCGCACCAGGTCCGGGTCGACCGGGAGGGCCGCCTCGTCCAGCGCGCTGCGGTAGCCGTCGACCCTCGCCCTGCTGCACATCATCGTCGTGGGGCCGGAGATGACCGCGATCCTGCTGTGGCCCAACGAGATCAGGTGGCGGGTGGCTGCCAGACCGCCGGACCAGTTGGCCGAACCGACGGTGGGGACGCCCGGCTGCGGTTCGCCCGCCGTGTCCAGCACGACGAACGGGATGGTGCGGGTGGTGAGCTGGTTGCGCTGCTCCTCGTCCAGGCCCGCCAGCACGAGGATGACCCCGAGCGGGCGCCTGGTGAGCAGGTCGTCGAACCACTCGCGGCGCGGGCGGTGTTCGCCTCCCAGTTCGGACAGCACGACGGCCGCGCGCTCGGCCGCCGCCGCCTGCTCCACGCCGCGGATGATCTCGGTGGCCCACGCCGAGTGCATCTCGTGGAACACCAGGTCGATGAGCGCGGGCCGGGACGACTCGCGGGCCCGTCTGCGGCGGTAGCGCCGCTGCTCGATGACGCTCTCGACGCGCGCCCTCGTGTCCGCCGCGACGTCCGGTCTGCCGTTGAGGACCTTGGAGACGGTGGGGATCGAGACACCCGCCTCCGCGGCGATGGACGCGATGGAGGCGGGCTGGGGGTTGTCGGCGTCCGACGGGCTGGTGCCTGTTCCGAGCGGCGTGCTCATGCTGACCCCTTGTCCTGCGTCGATCTCGGCACCTCGGCGTCGGCCTAAAGTTTCGGTGCTGGAGCGTAAACGTAAAAGCGGTCCAAGGCCAGCGATCTTTAGCGTGGTACCTGGTCACATATATGAACAGAGCTGCGCTGATAGTCGGGTCGGGCGCTGCGTCGATTAGTCCAGGTGAGCTGTTGACGCTCTTCGTTCAGCCCCCTACGGTCTCCTCACCGGACCTAAGTATCGGTGTTGATCTCGATACTTTCGACTTTCACGACGACGTGATCGGAGGTGCCTGGTCGATGACGGACAGGACGACCGGGGGCGCCGACGGCGAGACACCCGTGTGGCAGGACGTTCACCGTCCGGCCGCGGACCGGGTGGACGCGCTCGTCGCCGCGATGACCCTGGGCGAGAAGCTCGCCCAGCTCGTCGGGGTGTGGGTGGGGGCCGACCCGTCCGGTGGAGCCGTGGCGCCGCACCAGTCGGACCTGACCGGCGAACCCGTGCCGTGGCCGGACGTCGTCGCACTCGGCCTCGGCCAGCTCACCCGCCCGTTCGGCACCCGGCCGGTGGAGCCCGCCGCGGGAGCCCGGTTGTTGGCGCTGGCACAGCGGCAGGTCGTGGCCGCGAGCCGGTTCGGGATTCCCGCGCTGGTGCACGAGGAGTGCCTGACCGGGTTCGCCGCCTGGCGGGCGACGACGTACCCGGCGCCGCTGTCCTGGGGCGCGTCCTTCGACCCCGCGCTGGTGGCGGAGATGGCGGGCCTCATCGGCGAGTCCATGCGCTCGGTCGGCGTGCACCAGGGGCTGGCGCCGGTCCTCGACGTCACGCGCGACTACCGCTGGGGGCGCACCGAGGAGACGATCGGCGAGGACCCCTACCTCGTAGGAACCGTTGGCACGGCGTACGTCCACGGCTTGGAGGGCGCGGGGATCGTCGCCACGCTCAAGCACTTCGCCGGGTACTCGGCGTCCCGCGCGGGCCGCAACCTGGCACCGGTGGCGATCGGCGCGCGGGAACTCGCGGACGTCGTGCTGCCGCCGTTCGAGATGGCCGTGCGCGACGGTCGCGCGCGGTCGGTCATGAACTCCTACAGCGAGGTCGACGGCGTTCCCACGGCCGCCGACGGCGACCTGCTCACCGGGTTGCTGCGCGACACCTGGGGGTTCTCCGGAACGGTGGTGTCCGACTACTTCTCGGTCAAGTTCCTCCAGACGCTGCACGGGGTCGCCGCCGACGAGGCGGACGCGGCCGGGCTCGCGCTCACCGCGGGCGTCGACGTCGAACTGCCGACGGTCCGCTGCTTCGGCGAACCGCTGCTCCGAGCCGTCGAACGCGGTGACGTGGACGAGGCGCTGGTCGACCGGGCGGTGCGGCGCGTGCTCGCGCAGAAGGTCGACCTGGGCCTGCTGGACCCGGACTGGTCCGCCCTGCCGGACAACGTCGACGAGGTGGAGTTGGACACGCCGCGGTCCCGCGAGGTCGCGCTGCGGCTGGCTCGGGAATCCGTGGTGCTGCTGGCGAACGACGACCACGTGCTGCCGTTGCGGGCGGGGGCGCGGGTGGCGGTCGTCGGACCGCTCGCCGACGACCCGGTGGGGCTGCTGGGCTGCTATTCGTTCCCGGCGCACATCGGCGTGCGCCACCCGGACTCCCCGCTCGGCCTGGAGGTCCCGACCGTGCTGTCGGCGCTGCGCGAAGCGGTCGGCACCGTGACGCACGCGCGGGGCTGCGAGGTGAGGTCGGACGAGGCGGACTTCGGCGAAGCCGTCGCGGTGGCACGGGAAGCGGACGTCTGCGTCGTGGCCGTCGGCGACCTGGCAGGCCTGTTCGGGGGAGGCACGTCGGGTGAGGGGTGCGACGCGACCTCCCTCGTCCTGCCCGGCGCGCAGGCCGACCTCGTGCGGGCCGTCGCGGCGACGGGGACGCCCGTGGTGCTGGTGCTGATCACCGGCAGGCCGTACGCGATCGGCGACCTGGCGGGCGAGGTCGCCGCGGTCGTGCAGACCTTCTTCCCCGGACAGCTCGGCGGTCAGGCCGTCGCCGACGTGCTGACCGGCGTGGTGTCGCCATCGGGCAGGCTGCCCGTCGGCATCCCGGCGGACCCCTCCGGGCAGCCGGGCACGTACCTGTCCGCGCCGCTCGGTCGACGCTCCGAGGTGTCGACCGTCGACCCCACACCGGTGTTCCCCTTCGGCCACGGGCTCGGCTACGGCACGTTCACCTGGTCGCCGCCGCGGGTGTCCGGCTCCACCTGGACCGTGGACGGCGACGTCGAGGTCGAACTCGACGTGCGCAACCCCGGTGACCGGGCGGGCGCCGACGTCGTGCAGCTCTACCTGCACGACCCCGTCGCCCAGGTCACCCGGCCGGTCGTGCGGCTCGTCGGCTACACCAGGGTGCCGCTCGAACCGGGAGGCGCCGCGCGGGTCTCGTTCCGGGTCCCCGCCGACGTCACGGCGTTCACCGGACGGGACGGGCGGCGGGTCGTCGAGCCGGGAGCGGTGCGGCTGCTGGTGTCCCGGTCCAGCGCCGACGCGCACGCGGAGGTGGACCTGGTGCTCACCGGGTCCCTGCGCGAGGTCGACCACACCCGGCGCTGGACCACCGCGGTGGTCGTGACCGCGGTCGAGCAGGAGGTCGTGGTCGCGTGATCACCGACACGAAGGAGCCCGCCACCCGACCCGCACCGTCCACGAAGGACCGAACGCCGAAGCGGGTGCGGCGCACCTGGCGCAACGCGGTGCGGCGGGACTGGCAGCTCTACTCGCTCGCCCTCCTGCCGCTGCTGTTCTTCCTGGTGTTCCGCTACCTGCCGATGCTCGGCAACGTGATCGCCTTCCGCCGGTTCGTGCCGGGTGGGAACCTCTTCGGCGAGACGTGGGTGGGCCTGCGCTACGTCAAGATCTTCCTCAACGACCCCACGTTCTGGCAGGTGTTCGGCAACACGGTCGTCCTGGGCGCGCTGACGCTGCTGTTCTGCTTCCCGCTGCCGATCGTGCTGGCGCTGCTGCTCAACGAGGTCCGCACCCGCGTGTTCAAGCAGTTCGTGCAGACGGTGTCGTACCTGCCGCACTTCCTGTCGCTGGTGATCGTCGCCGGGATGGTGCTGCAACTGACCTCGATCGACGGCACGGTCAACCAGATCATCGGGGCGTTCGGCGGTGAACCGATCGCCTTCATGCAGGGGGCGGACTGGTTCCGCACGATCTACGTCTCCTCGGAGGTCTGGCAGACCGTCGGGTGGGGCACGATCCTCTACCTGGCCGCGCTGACGACCATCGACGACCAGCTCTACGAGGCGGCCCGGATCGACGGCGCCAACCGGTGGAAGCAGACCTGGCACATCACCCTCCCCGGCATCCGGCCGACCATGGTGACGCTGCTGATCCTCAACATCGGCACGTTCATGGCCGTGGGCTTCGAGAAGGTCCTGCTGCTGTACAACCCGCTGACCTACCCGACGGCGGACGTGCTCTCCACGTACCTGTACCGGGTCGGCCTGGTGTCGAACAACTTCAGCTACGCCGCCGCGATCGGCCTGTTCGAGTCGGTCATCGGCCTGGCGCTGGTCCTGTCCGCCAACGCGATCTCGCGCCGCACCGTGGGGACGAGCCTGTGGTGATCACCGAACGCCAGCAGAAGCCCGCGGTCGTCCGACCCCCGCGCATCGGGGACACGCGGAGCTACCGGGTCTTCCGCGCGGTCAACGTCTTCGTCCTGCTCGTCGTCGTGGCCCTCACGCTCTACCCGTTCGTCAACATCGTGGCGCAGTCCTTCAGCGACGAGCAGGCGATCCGCACCGGCCGGGTGAACCTGCTGCCGCAGGGGTTCAACGTGAAGACCTACGAGATCATCGCCTCGGACTCGGCGTTCTGGAACAGCTACCTCAACACGGTCGTCTACACGGTGACGGCCACGGCGATCTCGCTCGTGCTGACGACGACCTACGCGTACGTGCTGTCCAAGCACCACCTGAAGGGACGCGGCACGCTCGTCGGCATCGCGGTGTTCACGATGTTCTTCAACGGCGGCCTGATCCCGAACTACGTGCTGATCTCCGAGCTGGGCATGAAGAACACGCTCTGGGCGGTCGTGCTGCCCAACGCGATCAGCGTGTTCAACCTGCTGGTGATGAAGGCCTTCTTCGAAGGGCTGCCGAAGGAACTGGAGGAGGCCGCGACCGTCGACGGCCTCAACACCTACGGCGTCCTGTTCCGGATCGTGCTCCCCCTGTCCAAGGCCGTGATCGCCACGATGGTCCTGTTCTACGCGGTGGCGAACTGGAACTCGTGGTTCTCCGCGTTCCTCTACTTCGACCGCTCGGACCTGTTCCCGGTGACCGTCTACCTGCGGAACATGGTCGCGGGCGCCACCACCGCCGCGTCCATGGGCAGCGAGCAGGGCGACGTCGCGCAGGTCAACTCCAACATCAAGGCCGTGACGATGGTGCTCACGGTGCTGCCCGTCCTCGCGATCTACCCCTTCATCCAACGGTACTTCGTGTCGGGCGTGATGCTCGGCGCGGTCAAGCAGTAGCTCGCACTCCGGACGTCGACGACGACGTCACACCCTGAGGAGAGTTCGATGCGAACGAAGTGGAACCGAGTGCTGACGGCGCTCACGGCCGCCTGCCTCGTGGTCGGCTTGACCGCGTGCGGCGAGGAGGAGGGCACGGCGGGCGGGGTCGACCTGGAGGGCAAGAAGGTCGGCGCGATGACGGACTTCAAGGCGGGTGACCAGTTCAAGGCCACCCAGCCGGTGGAGTTCCGCGTGCTCTACAGCGACCACCCGAACTACCCGGTGAAGAACGACTGGCTGCTGTGGTCGGAGATCGCGAGCCGGACCGGCGTGAAGGTCACGCCGACGATCGTGCCGTCGAGCGACTACGAGCAGAAGCGCAGCCTGGTCGTCGGCGCGGGGGACGCGCCGGAGATCATCGCCAAGACCTACCCCAACCAGGAGGACGCCTTCGTCGCCTCCGGCGCGATCCTCGCGGTGAGCGACTACCTCGACCTGATGCCGAACCTGAAGGCCAAGATCGAGAAGTGGAAGCTGCAACCCGAGTTCGACACGCTGCGCCAGGAGGACGGCAAGTTCTACCTGCTGCCCGGTGTGCACGAGGAGCGCTGGCAGGACTACACCCTCGCGTTCCGCACCGATGAGCTGACCAGGCTCGGCCTGGCCACGCCGAAGACGTGGGACGAGGTGTACGGCGTCCTCAAGGCGCTCAAGGCCGCGCACCCGGACGTCTACCCGCTGTCGGACCGGTTCGAGGGCAACAGCATCCTCAACGTGGCCGCGCAGTCGTTCGGCACCACCGCCGGCTGGGGCTACGAGCAGGCGCAGTTCGACGAGAGCACGAAGAAGTTCCAGTACACCGGCACGAGCCCGGAGTACAAGAAGCTCGTCGAGTTCTTCCACAAGCTCGTCGCCGAAGGCCTGATGGACCCCGAGAGCTTCACGCAGAAGGACGAGCCCGCGATCCAGAAGTTCGCCACCGGCAAGTCCTACGCGATCAGCAGCAACGCGCAGACGATCGTCAACGACTACCGCCCGGCCATCAAGGGCATCCCCGGCGCGACCGTCGCGAAGATCCCGGTCCCCGCCGGTCCCAAGGGTGACGTGCTGCGCGTGTCCCGGCTGGAGAACGGGCTGATGATCTCCGCGAAGGCCGCGGAGAGCGACAGGTTCGTCTCGATGATGCAGTTCATCGACTGGCTCTGGTACTCCGACGAGGGCGCCGAGTTCGTCAAGTGGGGCGTCAAGGGCACCACGTACGACAAGGACGCGTCGGGCAAGCGCGCCCTCAAGGCCGACATCGGCTTCGGCGGCATGAACCCCGACGCCCCGAAGAAGTTGCAGAGGGACTTCGGCTTCCAGGGCGGGGTGTTCGCCTACGGGGGCAGCACCGAACTGCTCCAGTCGATGTTCACCGAGGAGGAGATCGCCTTCCAGAAGGCCATCTCCGGGAAGAAGAGCCTGTCGCTGGGGCCACCCGCCCCGTTCAGCGACGAGGAGCGCGAACAGGCGACGCTCTGGGAGACGCCGCTCAAGGACTCCATGAAGCAGGCGACGCTCCAGTTCATCCTCGGTGACCGCGACCTGTCCACGTGGGACGCCTACGTGCAGGAGATGGACGGCAAGGGGATGGGCCAGTACACGCAGCTCGTCAACGCCGCGCACGAGCGGTACAAGCAGAAGAACGGCTGACCGCGGCGGGCCGGTCGTCCCCGCGGCCGGCCCGCACCGCACCGAGGCAGAGGAGTGCCGTCGTGAAACCCCTGTCCGACTCCTGGCGCCACTGCGTGGGCACCGGGAGGATCAACCTCGCCCTGCGGTCGGACTACCGGGAGTCGCTGGCGCTCGTCCGGCGCGACATCGGCTTCCGCCACATCCGCGGTCACGGGCTGCTGTCCGACGACATGGGCGTGCACCGGAAGTCCGCTGTGGACGGTGGTGTGCGCTACTCGTTCACGTACCTGGACCAGGTGTTCGACACCTACCTGGAGCTGGGCATCCGGCCGTTCGTGGAGCTGGGCTTCATGCCGACGGCGCTCGCCTCCGGCGAGGACACCGTCTTCTGGTGGAAGGGCAACATCACCCCGCCCCGCGACCACGCCGAGTGGGCCGCGCTGGTGCGGGCCGTCCTGCTGCACCTCGTCGACCGCTACGGCGTCGACGAGGTGCGGACGTGGCCCGTCGAGGTGTGGAACGAGCCGAACCTGGTGAACTTCTGGAAGGACGCGGACCAGGACGCGTACTTCCGGCTCTACGAGACCACCGCGCGGGCCGTCAAGGACGTCGACGCGGGCCTCCAGGTCGGCGGTCCCGCGCTGTCGCCCGGCGCCGACGACTGGTGGGCGCCGTTCGCCGACTTCGTGTCCCGCCGGGACGTGCCGGTCGACTTCGTCAGCAGGCACGCCTACGCGTCCGGTCCGGCGCAGCAGATCCCGTTCGGCACCTACCAGACGCTGGACGCGCCGCACGCGTTGCTCGACCAGTTCGACGCTCCCCGCAAGCACCTGGCGGGCACGCGGCTCGCCGGGCTCCCGGTGCACATCACCGAGTTCAACACCTCCTACCGGCCGGACAACCCGATCCACGACACGGCCTACAACGCCGCCTACCTGGCGCCCGTCCTCGTCGGCGGCCTCGACCTCGCGGACTCCTACTCCTACTGGACGTTCTGCGACGTGTTCGAGGAGGACAACGTGCCCACCTCGGTGTTCCACGGCGGGTTCGGCCTGCTGACCCACCGCCAGGTGCCCAAGCCGACCTACCACCTGTACGCGTTCCTGGCCCGGATGGGCGCCTGGGTGCTCGCGCGCGGCGACGACCACCTGGTCTGCGTGGACGGCGACGGCCGGGTCACGGTGCTGGCGTGGCAGCCGGTCGGCGGCACGGACGGCCCGGACGCGGGGGAGCGGCACGAGGTCCGGGTGTCCTTCGCGCTGCGCGGTCCGCGCGCGTTCGTCCGCCGGGAGCGGGTGAACGAGCACGACGGCAACGCCTTCGCCGCGTGGCGGGAACTGGGCAGACCGGCCTCGCCGGACACCAGGACGTTCGACGTGCTGCGCGACTGCGCCCGCCCGGCGGTGGAACACCGGTCGGTCGCGGTCGAGGCCGGACGGGTCGAGCTGCGCCTCTCCCTGGCCCGGCACGAGGTCACGTTCGTCGAGGTGCTGCCGGTGCGCCCGCAGGAGCACACCGGCCTGGACGACCGGCGGCTGCTCGGCGCCTCCGACGACCGGCTCGTCGCGGAGCACGAGCGGTGAGGCCCGCACCCGATCCGGCGGCCGAGATCGGCGCGGGCTTCCTGGCCCGCGCGGCGGCCGTCGTGTACTGGGCGCTCGTCATCGAGGTGCTGGTGGTGGTCACGACGGCCCCGGCGCTGGCGGCGGTCGTGCTCCTGGCGGGAGGGGAGGGGAACGCGCCGCTGATCGGCCTCTGCTTCGTGCCGGTGGCGCCCGCGCTGTCGGCGGCGGTCTTCGCCTGGCGGGTGTTCCTCACCGACCGGGACCTGGCCCCGGCCAGGCACTTCCGGCGCGGCTACCGGCTCAACTGGCTCGACGTGCTGCGGTGGTGGGTGCCGACGCTGGTGGCGCTGACGGTGGTCGGCTTCACGCTGGCGAACCTGGACGCGGCGGGCGTTCCCGCCGCGCACGGGCTGCTCCTGGTCTTGGTGGCGCTGGGAATCCTGCTGTGGTCGGCGCAGGCGCTCGTCCTGTCCTCCGCGCTGTCGTTGCGGACGCGCGACCTCGTCCGGCTGGCGGGCCACTACCTCGGAGCCCGTCCCGCCGCCGCGCTCGGCACGTTGTCGCTGCTCGTGGCGGCGGCCGGGATCGTGGTGCTCACGTCGGACTGGGTCCTCGTGCTGCTCGCCTCCCCCTTCACGTACCTCCTGCTGCGCACCGCGGAACCGGTGCTGCGCGACGCCACCGAGAGGTTCACCGGATGAAGCGGATCGCCTACGGCGGTGACTACAACCCCGAGCAGTGGCCGGAGGAGGTGTGGGACCGGGACTACGAGGCGTTCGAGCTGGCGGGCATCGACACGCTCACCGTCGGCGTGTTCGCGTGGGCCCACCTGCAACCAGCGGAGGACCGCTACGACTTCGACGTGCTGGACGCGGTCGTGGAGCGCGCGGCGGCCGAGGGCAGGCGGATCGTGCTCGCCACGCCCACGGGCGCGATGCCGCCCTGGTTGGCGCACGCCTACCCGAACGCGTGCCGGGTGGACTTCGAGGGCCGCAGGCACGTCTACGGCCAGCGGCACAACGCGTGCCCGTCCGATCCGGACTTCCGCAGGCTGTCGGTGGCGCTGGCCGGGCGGCTCGCGCGGCGGTACGGGGACAACCCGGCGGTCGTGGCGTGGCACGTCGGCAACGAGTACGGCGGCGCGTGCTGGTGCCCCGCGTGCGGCGCCGCCTTCCACGACTGGCTGCGGAAGCGCTACGGCGGCCTCGACCGGCTCAACCACGCGTGGAACACGACCTTCTGGTCGCACACGTTCACCGACTGGGAGCAGGTCCCGCCGCCGAACGCGCTGTCCGAGCACTGGCGCGGCCCGAACCACACCGCGTTCCAGGGGATCACCCTGGACTACCGGCGGTTCATGTCCGACGCGCTGCTCGGCGGGTTCGTCGCGGAGAAGGCCGCGATCCGCGAGCACGTGGCCGACACCCCGGTCACGACGAACTTCATGGGGCTGTACCAGCCGGTCGACTACCACCGGTGGGCCCCGCACCTGGACTTCGCGTCGTGGGACAACTACCCGCCGGAGGACCCGTCCCCCGTGCGGACGGCCGCGCGGATGGCGTTGGCGCACGGGCTGATCCGCGGGCTGAAGGGCGGGAAGCCCTTCTGGGTCATGGAGCAGACGCCGTCGACCACCGCGAGCCGTGACGTCAACGCCGTCAAGCGGCCCGGTGTGCTGCGGCTGTGGTCGTGGCAGTCGGTGGCGCACGGGGCGGACGCCGTCCTGTACTTCCAGATGCGCCACTCGCGCGGAGCCTGCGAGAAGTACCACGGCGCCGTGCTCGACCACGCGGGCCGGACCGACACGCGGGTGTTCCGCGAGGTCGCCGCGCTCGGAGCGGAGTTCACCCGAGTCGGTGACGCGGTGCTCGGCGCTCGGACGCCCGCGCGGGTCGCGCTGCTGGTGGACTGGGATAGCTGGTGGGCCGTCGAGATG
This sequence comes from Umezawaea endophytica, assembly GCF_025061645.1. Classification (GTDB taxonomy): domain Bacteria; phylum Actinomycetota; class Actinomycetes; order Mycobacteriales; family Pseudonocardiaceae; genus Umezawaea; species Umezawaea endophytica. The sequence continues at coordinate 122,277 of NZ_JANYMP010000009.1, forward strand.
TCTGACGGGCCGAACCGCAACGTGCGGTACGTCGACGTGCTCGCCGCGTACCACCGTGCGCTGTGGCAGGCGAACGTGCCGCTCGACGTGGTGCCCGTGACGGCGGACCTCGGCGGCTACGACGTGGTCGTCGCGCCGGTGCTGCACATGGTGAAGGACGACCTGGCCGAACGGGTGTGGGACCTGGTGGACCGCGGTGGCTCCTTTCTGGCCACGGCGCTGTCCGGGCGGGTGGACGAGGACGACAACGCGTTCCTGGCCGACGTTCCGGGGCCGTTCGCGGGACTGTTCGGGCTGCGGGTGGACGAGACCGACGCGCAGCGGCCCGACGTGGTGAACCCGGTGGCGCTGGGGGAGGTTGAGCACGACGCCCGGCACGTGTTCGAGGTGATCGTGCCGGAGCCGTCGACGGAGGTGCTCGGGACCTACGGTGCCGACTTCTACGCCGGGACGCCCGCGGTCACCCGTGCGGCACGGGGGCGCGGAAGTGCCTGGTACGTGGGGACCCTGCTCGACGACCCCGGCGTCGCGGCGGTCGTGCGGTCGGTGCTGGACGAGCACGGCCTCGCCGGGCCGCTGGCCGACGTGCCGGACGTCGAGGTCGCCGAGCGCGTCACGGCGGAGGGCGCGCGGCACCTGTTCCTGTTGAACCACGGCGGTTCCCAGGTCACCGTGCCGTGCCCGGCCGACGGCGTCGACCTGCTCCGCGGCACCGCGCACGCCGCCGGGGACGACCTGGAACTCGCCCCGGCGGCGGTGGTCCTGCTGCGCTGTCAGTAGATCCGCCGACCCCGCCCGTCCGGCACGCCGGACTTGCGCCGGAAGTAGGTGTTCACCTGGTCGCGCCACTCGGCCGCGCACCGGAGTTGCTCGCGGAGCAGGTCGGTGACGCGGTCGAACGTGGCCGCGGGCACCCGGCCCTCTTGCCCCGCCCAGGTGGCGGCCATTTTCTCCACCTCGTCGTTACCGTCGAAGTGGGTGTCGTAGATGTGCTGGACGACCGTGGCGCCGGAGCGCAGGACGTGGCCGTACGGGACGTGGTGGAAGAACAGCAGGAGTTCGTCCGGGCAGGTTTCCAGCGACTCGTAGACGTTCCGCCACGGTTCCGGGAACTGGCCGGTGAAACCGGTCCCGGTGGCCCGCGTGCGGTCCACGCCGACGCCGTCGCGGTCGGCGAAGTGGTAGGTGCCCCAGGGGGAGTACTCGTAGCCGTCGACGTCCGGGCCGTAGTGGTGGCCGGGCCGCACCATGAAGCCGACGCCCAGCGGCGCGGTGTACCGCTCGTAGGTGAGCCAGGAGCCGTCCATGACCTGGTGCAGGCCTTCCCGGACGCCCGGATCGGCGAACGTCAGGCCGATCCACTCGTCCAGCACCTGCTCGGACGTCAGCCGGTCGTCCCACGCGAGCCTGCCGAACCCGTAGAGGTTGGCCTGCGCCAACGGGTGCCCGGTCCAGAACCGGTCGTCGCCGACGTTGGACACGGCCACCACGCCACCCGTCGGCGCGCTCGTGCGCCCGCCTGCGATGTCGGCGACCGCGCGGTCCTCGTCCGGCCGGAACGCCAGCATCTCGCGCCACAGCGGCACGAGGTAGCAGACGTGCTTCTGGTGCCCCGTGTACTCCTGGGTCACCTGGAACTCGACCGCCAGCCGGGTGCGCGGCATCGACGCGATCACCGGCGACAGCGGTTCACGCGGCTGGAAGTCCAGCGGTCCGGCCTTCACCTGGAGGACCACGTTGTCGTCGAAGCGGCCGTCCAGCGGGGCGAAGTGGTCGTGCGCGGCGCGCGCCCGGTCCGTGGAGCGGTCGCGCCAGTCCTGGCGGTGGTTGTACACGAACGCGCGCCAGAACACCGTGCCACCGAACGGTTTCAAGGCCCGTGCCAGCAGGTTCGCCCCGTCGGCGTGGTCGCGGCCGTAGGCGAACGGCCCCGGCTGGCCCTCGGAGTCGGCCTTGACGACGTAGCCCGCGAAGTCGGGGATCGCCGCGTATACGGCCGCTGTCGTGCGCTCCCACCAGTCCCGGACCTCGGGGTCGAGCGGGTCGGACGTGCCCAGACCGCCGAGCGTCATCGGCGCGGCGAAGCTCACCGACAGGCTCACCCTGATCCCGTGCGGGCGGAACACCGCGGCCAGCCGGACGACGTCGGGCAGCAGGTCCGTCAGCAGCCGCGCCTCGGTGCGGTGCACGTTGACGTTGTTGAGGCTCACCCGGTTGATCCCGATCGAGCCGAGCAGCCGCGCGTACGCGGCGACCCGGCTGAGATCGGCGCGGACCACGCCGTTGTCGTAGAACAGGGAACCGCCCGCGTAGCCGCGTTCGACCTGGCCCATCACGGGGTGCACGTCGACGTTGTCCCAGTGGTCGAGCATCCGGATCGACTGCCGGGGCGCGACCTCCTCGGTCCACGTGCCGGTGAACGCGGCTCCGCCCTTGCGCACGACGTGGTGGAAGCCGTACAGCAACCCCGCGCCGCTGGTGGCGCGGACGGTGGTGGTCGTCGTGGAGCGCTCCAC
>NZ_JANYMP010000009.1:124830-203293 GCF_025061645.1 Umezawaea endophytica
GGGGGCCCCCCCCCCCCCCCCACGCCTCCGGATCACCGTCCGGGTCCGGTTCGCACACCAGGTCCAGGTCGACCGGGCCCGCGTCCTCGACCAGTTCGGCGGACGCCGCCAGCACCTCGGCGCGCACGGTGGCGACGACCGGCCCGTCCCCGGTGACGCGGACGCGCCGAGAACCCAGCGCGCGCAGGGCGAACGGGGGCAGCCACGCCGGATCCGGTGATTCGTTCATGCAGTGAACTTAAGCCGGGAATCGGCGCCGGGCAAGGAGTCGACGGGCTAGGACGGTACGCCCGTGCGGCGCGTGTTCTGGAATGAGGTGATGCGCCAGGTGGCCTTGTCGCGCACCAGGACGTAGGTGATGGTGGAGTCGCGAGCGGGGTCGGGGGCGGTGTCCGCGACCGTGGAGTTGCCGCCCACCAGCGCGATGGCCACGTCGGGGTGGGGGAAGCGGATCTTCGGCGGCTCGCCGGTGCCGGTCAGCTTCGACCCCTTGAGCGGGCCCGCGAAGAGGGCTCGGTGGCCCGCCTCGATGGCCGCGCGGCCGGGGGTGTTGACGCCGAAGAACGTGACGTAGTCGGCGTCCTCGGTGAACAGGTCGGCGAACGCGGTGGCGTCACCCGCGTTCCAGGCCTCGGTGAGGTCGCGCAGGACGGCCTCCACCGCTCGGTGTTCGGTCATGGGAGATCCCCTCAGTGGACGAACAGTGTTCGTAACACGAACGAGGATCGTCCTCGAACGGTGTTCGTGTCAAGTACGGTGTTCGCATGAGCGACCCGGCCTGGCGCACACCCCCCGTCCGGCGCGCGGCGAAACCCCGGCTGTCGCAGGAGTTGATCGTGCGGACAGGGCTGGACGTGCTGCTGGCCGAAGGGCTCGACGCCGTGAGCATGCGGCGGGTGGCGCAGGCGCTGGAGACCGGACCGGCCTCGCTCTACGCCCACGTGGCGACGAAGGACGAGCTGGTCGAGCTGATGCTGGACCGCGTCCTGGAGGACGTCCCGCTGCCCGCGCCCGACCCGGAGCGCTGGCGCGACCAGGTCAAGGAGCTGTTCCGCGCCCAACTGGGCGCCATGCACGCCCATCCGGGGATCGCGCGGGTCGCGTGGCAGGTCATGGTGCCCGTCGGCCCGAACGCCCTGCGCCACGGCGAAGCCGTCCTCAGCCTGCTCCGCGCGGGCGGGTTCACGCTGAAGCAGGCGGCGTACGCGGGTGACGCGCTCTCGTTGTACACCAAGGCCTTCGCCTACGAGGGCAGCATGTGGTCGACCGGCGAGGTGGACCCGGAGGACGTCGCGAAGCGGGGGCGGCAGATGACCGAGTACATGGATTCGCTGCCCGCCGGGGCGTTCGCGAACATGACCCGCACGGGCGAGTTCTTCAACGCCGGGACGGCGGGGGAGCGGTTCGAGTTCGGGCTGGACATGCTGCTGGGCGGGCTCGCGGCCATGATGGGCGCGGATCGGTAGGGCCGCTCCACCCGGCGGCGGCCGGTCCGGGACGTCGGGTCAGCGGGCGGCGTTCGTCAGTTCGGCGCCGATCCGCTTCAGCTCCGCCCGGACGGACGCCGGTTCCAGCACCTCGACCTGGGCGCCCCAGCCCGCGAGGTGGCGGGCGATGTCCAGCGGGGTGGGCGCGGCGACGCGGACGCGCGAGCGGCCGTCGGCCAGCTCCTCCTCGACGTGGCAGTGCCTGCCGAAGTGGGTGCGCAGGACGGAGAGGTGGCGGGTCGGGGCCAGCACGACGGCGGTCGTGCGCGACCGCTTGCGCTCGACCTCGCCGACGACCTCCTCCCACGCCGCGGCGAGCACGAAGTCGTCCGGGCGCTCGGCGGGCTCGTCGGTCGGCTCGACCTCCACGATCCGGTCGACGCGGAAGGTCCGCCGCCCCTTGTCGGTGCCCGCGACGAGGTACCAGACGTCGTCCTTGTCGACCAGGCCCCACGGGTCGACAAGGCGTTCGGAGCGGTCTCGGGCGTGCTTCGCGTAGGTGAGGCGGACCCTGTGCCGCCGGACGACGGCGGCCTGGAGCACGTCGACCACCGCGGGCTTCTCGCGGTCCTGGTCACCCCACCGGGCCGGGTCGATCATGGTCGCGCTCGCCGCTGCCTCGGCGTCGGCGCGGAAGCGCTGGGGGAGCGCCCGGACGAGCTTGCGCAGCGCGGCCTTCGCCTCACCCGAGACGGCGGCGGCCGGGCCGACGAGCAGGAACAGCGCCTGCGCCTCCGGCGCGGACAGGCCGCTGAGGTCGGTGCGGGCGCCGCCGACGAGCGTCCAGCCCCCGCCACGCCCCTGCTGCGGGTAGACGGGGATGCCCGCCGCGGACAGGGCTTCGAGGTCGCGGCGGGCGGTCGCCACGGAGACCTCCAGTTCGGCGGCGACCTCGGCGGCCGTCACCCGCCCGCGGGACTGCATCAGCAGGAGGGTGGCCACGAGGCGATCTGCGCGCATGCCACCAGTCTGTCCGACAAAGTGCTCAGTTGGTGAGCACTTAAGCCCGGAACATGGTGGTTGTCATCCGCTGAAGGAAGGAACACCCCCATGTTGCGAGGACTCACCACCGTCACCTTCTTCGCCGAGGACGTCCCGGCGGCGGTCGCCTGGTACACCGAGGTGCTCGGCATCGAGCCGTACTTCGCCCGGCCGGAGCAGGGGACACCGGCCTACGTGGAGTTCCGCGTCGGCGACTACCAGCACGAACTGGGCATCCTGGACGCCAGGTTCGCCCCGCACGCGCGGACCGAGCAGGCGGCGGGCGCGGTCGTGTACTGGCACGTCGACGAGTTGGAGGACGGCGTCGAGCGACTGATCTCGCTGGGCGCCACGCTCCACGACAAGCCCACCGAACGCGGCCCCGGCTACGTGACGGCCTCGGTCGTCGACCCGTTCGGCAACGTGCTCGGCCTGATGTTCAACAGGCACTACCTGGACGTCGTCGAAACGAAGGCCTGACCCTCGCGTCCGGGACGTTTCCGGGCGAGTTGGAAACAGGAAACCGCTTCTCCCCGACGCCGGTCGCGGGTGACGCTGTGGGCATCGGGGCGACGGGAAGGCACGATGCGGCCATGGAAGAACGACCGGTGGAGTTCGGGGGCGCGCTGCGGCGGCTGCGCGAGGAGTCGGGGCTCTCGCAGTCGGCGCTCTCGGCGCGCATCCACTACAGCAAGGGGTACCTCAGCAAGGTCGAGACGGGGAAGGCGACCGGCAACCGGGAGTTCGCGAAGGCGTGCGACGACGCGTTGACCGCGGGTGGTGTGCTGGCCGCGCTGGTGCGGGAGCGGGCGGAGCGGCAGGAGACCGGTGACGTCGTCACCGCGATCACGGGTCTGCCGCCGACCACACCGCACTTCACCGGGCGGTCGGCGGAGTTGGCGCGCATCGCCGCGTTCGTCGCGTCCGAGGTGGGCGAGACCGCGTGCGTGCTCAGCGGGATGGCGGGCGCGGGCAAGACCGCGCTCGGCCTGCGGGCGTCGTGGGACGCGCGTGAGTCCTTTCCGGACGGTTGCCTCTTCCTCGACCTGCGCGGCCACGCGCTGGGCACGGCGATGGCCACCGCGCACGACGCCCTCGACCCACTGCTCAGGCTGCTCGGCGTCCCCGGCGAGCAGATCCCGCCGCACGTCGACGCCCGCGCCAACCTGTACCGCAGCAGGCTGCGCGGCAAGCGCGTCCTGCTGTTCTTCGACAACGTCCGCAGCGCGGCGCAGGTCGCCCCGCTGCTCCCCGCCGAACCGAGGTGCAGAGTGATCATCACCAGCCGGAACCGGCTGAACGCGCTGGACGACGCCGTGCACCTGCCCGTGGACGTGCTGCCGGAGCGGGAAGCTGTCGTCCTGTTCCGCGCGGTCGGCGGTGACCGCGCGCGGGCGGCCGCGGACGACGTGGTGGGCCGGGTCGTCGAGCGCTGCGGGAGGCTGCCCCTCGCGATCCGCATCGCGGCGGCCAGGTTCCGCGGCAGTCCGCTGTGGACGGTGGAGGACTTCGAGCAGCGGCTCGCCGACGAGACGTCGAGGCTCGACGTGCTCGACGATGGCGAACGCAGCGTCGCGGCGGCGTTCAGCCTGTCCTGCCAGGCGTTGACCGACGAGCAGCTCCGGCTGTTCGGCCTGCTCGCGCTGCACCCCGGCCGGGACGTGGAGATCCGCACGACCGCCGCGCTCGCCGACGCGGGCCTGGCGCACACCCGGAACCTGGTGGACCACCTGGGTGACGCGCACCTGGTCGCGCACGACACCCCCGACCACCTGGCGGTGCACGACCTCGTGCGGGAGTTCGCCCGCGACCGGGTCCTCCCCGGCATCACCGCCGACGAGCAGGCCGCCGCCGTGCTCCGGATGCTCGACCACAACCTGCTGCTGGCCGAGTCGAGCGACGAGTTCCTGGCCCCGCACCGCTTCCGGCCGCCGTTCACGCCGAACGACCTGCCGGAGGTGTCGGAGAAGTTCACCGACCGCGAGTCGGCGCTGACCTGGATCGACGTGGAGTGGCCGAACCTGGTCGGCCTGTGCCACCTGGCCGCCGCCCGCGGCCTGCACCGGCTGTGCTGGCAGCTCGCCTACATCCTGCGGGACTTCTTCTTCCTGGCGAAGCTCTGGGATCCGTGGATCGACACCCACCTGGTGGCGGCGTCGTCGGCGCGGGCGGTTGGTGATTCGAAGGCGCTGGCGATGACGCTCGACAATTTGGGGATGGCTCACGTCGACCGGGGGGATTTGGAGGTGGCGGTCGGGTATTTCGAGGAGGCGTTGGAGCTTTTCCGTGAATTGGAGGATGAGCACGGGATTACTGACGCCTTGTCGAATCTGGCTTGGGCGGCGTTGTACCTGGATGATCACCAGACCGCTTTGCGGGGGCTTCGGGAGGTGATGGAGTCGTATCGGGGGCGGGGGCGGACCCGTAGTGCTGCCATCGCGTTGAGGGGGGTGGCGTTGGTGGAGACGGAACTGGGGCGGTATTCGGAGGCTGTCGCGCATGCTGAGCAGGCTCGGGGGGAGTTCGAGGGGTTGGCTTTGCACCTGGATGTGGTGATGTCGGTCAACTGTGCCGGTTGGGCGCATTTCCAGGCTGGGGATCATGGGGCTGCGGTGGGGTGTTACGGGGAAGCGGTGGAGTTGGGGGAGAGGTGCGGTAGTCGGTATGAGGTGGCTCGGGCGTTGACGGGGCTGGGGAACGTTCGGGAGGCGGCTGGGCGGCATGGGGAGGCTGTGGAGTTGTGGGCGAAGGCTGATGGGGTTCATGGTGGGTTGAACCCGGTGATGATTGGTGAGGCGCGGGTTCGGTTTGGGTTGTCGGGGTTTGTGTGAGGGTGAGGGGGTAGGGGGAGGTGGTGGGGAGTGGGTGGCTGGGTTCTAGGGCGTGTTGGTCGGGTTGGGATGGCTGTGGGTGAAGGGCTGGTGGGTCCCCGTCACCCCGCTCGCGTGATTGTCTCGATGCCTTTCCCGCTTTGTCAAGGCGGGAAAGATGCCTTGACAAAGCGGGAAAGGCACGAGGGCGCTTCGGATCGGGGTGGCGGGGGCGGTCTGTGACGGGGTTGGGTGGGTGCGGCCGTGGCGGGGGCGTAGCGGTGCGGGTTGGGTGCCGGCCGTGTTGGCGCGGGTTGGGTGCTGGTCGTGTTCAGGTCAAGGTGGTTAGGGCGGTGGTGGCTTCTTCTGCTTCCGCTGTGGCTGATAGGGCGGTGAAGAGGGCCAGAGCTGCTTGGATTTCTGTGGTGGCTCTGAGGCTGTCGTTTGCCAGTCGGGCTGCTTGGCCCAGGCCTCGGTGGGCTCTGGCCTGTTCGAAGAGGCTGCCTTGGTCCAGCGCTAGTGCCAGGGCGGTGTGGTGGGCGGCTTCCGCTGCTGTCGCGTTGCCTGCTTGGCAGTGGACTTCGCCCAGGCTGTTGTGGGCCATTACCTGGTCCAGCAGTGAATTGCGGTCGACGAACACGGCCATCGCCTCGTTGAGGTGGGTGATGGCGTCGTCCAGCCTGCCCAGCGCGGCCTCGAAGATGGCCATGCCGCGCAGGGTGATCCCGGCGTTGGTCCTGGCCTGGCAGCGTTCGTAGTTGGCCAGTGCCCTGGTGGCCCACTCCAGTGCGCCCTCGTAGTCCTTGCGGCCGTGCAGGATCCACGCGTAGTTGCCCATCGCGTTGCCCGCGCCGCGGAGGTCGCCCACCTGTTCGAAGATCTCCTGCGCCCGCAGGTAGTGCGGTCCGGCCGACTCGGGGTCGCCGCGTTCCAGCAGGGCCAGGCCCAGGTTGTTGCGGGTGGACGCTTCCGCGGCGAGGTCGCCAAGGCGTTGGGTCGCGGCCAGGGCCACCTGGTGGGTCTTGACCCAGGTGTCCCAGTTCTTCGTGAGGAAGAAGTAGCCGCGCATGGTGTACGCCAGTTGCCACTTGCGGGGGTCCAGGGTCGGGTCGTCCAACTGGAACAGGGCGGCCATGGCCTCGTGTTCGGTCGTCATCCACTCCAAGGCCGACTCGCGGCTGTCCAAGCCGGTGATCGGGGGTGCCTCGCCTTCGAGGGGGACGCGGAACCGCCGGGGTGACAGGTGGAGGTCTGCCTGTGCCGCGCCGTGGAGGTAGTGGTCGAACAGTCTTACGACCGCCGTGCGCCGTTCTTCGGGATCGGTGTCCCCGGCCAGTTCGGCGGCGTAGACCCGCAGGAGGTCGTGCATGCCGACTCGGCCGTGGCCGGTGTCGACGGCTACCTGGGCTTGGAACAGGACGTTCAGCAGGCGGTTCGTCGTGGGGCCGGGGAGGGCTGCCAGCGCGGCCACGGCGGTCTTGCCGATGTCGGTGCCGGGAACGAGGCCCAGCAGGCGGAACAGGTGCGCCGCGTCCGCTGGAAGGCGGCGGTAGGACCAGGAGAACACCGTCCTGACAGCGGTCCTGGGGTCGCCGCTGTCCAGCGCGTCCAGCCTGCCCCGCTCGTCGGCCAGCGCGTCGACCAAGTCGGCCAGCGGCACTCCCGGCTGGTAGCTCGCCAGACCCGCGACCACGCGCAGCGCGAGCGGCAGGCCCGCGCAGTGCCGGACGAGCGCCGCCGCGGCCTCCGGCTCGTCGCGCACCCGGTCGCCGATCAGCGTTCGCACCAGGTCCAGCGCCTCGGCCTCGGGCAGCACGTCCACCGACAGCGGCACGGCCCCCAGGTCGACGGCCAGCCCGGTGAGGGCGGCCCGGCTGGTGACCAGGACGCACGAGCCCGGTCCCGGCACCAGCGGTCGGACCTGCTCCTCGTTCCGCGCGTTGTCCAGCAGGACCACCACCCGCCGGTCGCTCAACCGCGAGCGGAACAGCGCCGCCCGCTCCTCCGCGTCGACGGGCAGGTGCTTAGGGTCCACGCCCAGCGCCCGCAGGAACGAGCCGAGCACCTCGCCCGGCTCCGAGGGCTGTTCCGCGCCGAAGCCGTGCAGGTCGACGTAGAGCTGCCCGTCGGGGAACCGGTCGGCGGCCCGGTGCGCCCAGGCGACGGCCAGCGCGGTCTTCCCGACGCCGCCCATGCCGGTCAGCACCACCACCGGGACCGTGCCCGCCTGCGCCTCCAGCACCGCCCGGTCCACGGCGTCCAGCAGGTCGCCGCGCCCGCCGAACGCACGGGGCGTGGCGGGTAGCTGCCGGGGAGTTCTCCGTACCTCCGTCGGCGCGTGGAAGTGCACCCCGCCCTCGATGGCGCCCGCCTGCACCACGTTCCCCGACACGTCCGACATGGCGTTGCTGGACATCCGTCCCCCTCTCCTCCGGGTCAAGGGAACACGGTCACGACACCGGGGTGAGCGTCGGGTTGCCCCACGCGAGTTCGGGCAGGTTCGCGGACCGCCCGCCCGCGGCGAGCACACCGGCCATCAGCGACGAGCGCACCACGTCCGCCCGGTACATCTCCAGCCGCACCCGCAGGACCCCCGTCACGTCGACGTCCACCAGGCCGGGCCTGCCGAGCGCGGCGCCCACCTCCGGTTCCGGCGACCCGTCGACGAACACCCGGAAGTAGCCGACCTGCTTCGCCTCTGTGGCGTCGTCCAGCACCCCGACCACCGACGACAGCCTCCGGTACCGCCTGCCGAGGTCGAACTCCACGAACCCCTTGGCGTCGGAGGCGAACAACGACGGCCGCAGCACGACGCTGTCGCCGTAGTGCCGGTCGTCGATCTTCGCGCTGCCGTGCCGCAGGTCCGCGCTCCTGCCCAGCCACGGCAGGGAGGCGAGCAGCACCGCGCGGCGCTGCGGACCCACCGCGTGGTGCGGGGACCCGATGAACTCGCCGCGTTCCGGGAGCGGGTACTGCCCGTGACCCGTGATCGCGGCGAGCAGCGGGGTGACGCCCGCGACGGTGAACTCCTCGATCTCGTACCGCGTGGTGGAGTGGGCGTGGAGGAACACCGGGATCTCGTCGACCGAACGCCCCGGCAGCACCACGGGCAGCACCCGCGCCGTCTCGCCGCGGAGGTTCTTGGTCAGGTTGTCCCTGATGATCGCCGACTCGAACTGCGCGCCCCGCCCCTCGTCCGGCGGCGCGGCGCCGTCGGCCCGGCGCTTGTACTCGGGCGACGCGATCACCAGGATGAAGTCCGCGTTGGTCAGGTGGTCGATCGCCCACGCCGACCAGTCCAGCCGACGGCTGTCGTACCACTGGTCCAGGTGCACGTCCAAGCCCACCTCGACCCGGAGGAACGTCGCGAACGCCCGCACCTGCTCCTTGTGCGCCAGGGTGTCGTGGGAGTAGGTGATGAAGACGCGCGGAGCTTCCCGGTCGCTCATGGGACTTCTCGGCGGACCGCGGCGAGCAGTCGGGCGGCGAGGTCCTCTGCCACGTCGTGGACGGTGGCGCGGAGCCTTTCGACGGCGAAGTCCTCCTCGGCGGTCGCGGTCGTCCACCCCTGCTCCTGCCCGGTTCCGGCGCGCACGAGGTCGAGCGGTTCGATCGCGACCACCGGGGCCACCCGGTCCGGCACGGGCAGGTCCAGCGCGAGCAGCGCGGTCATCAGGTCCTCCAGCCGGTCCACCACGTCGTCCTCGACCGGCGCGGCGCCGCGCGGGAGCGCCGCCCACGCCGACCGCAGTCCGTTGCGCCGCAGGGCGATGCCGGACCTCGAGGAGAAGGCGGACGCGCTCTCGTCGGTGAAGTCGAGCGCCAGTGGTTCCTCCTCGGCGAACAGGCCGTGGTTCCGGCCGTGCGACGCGAGTTCGGTCGAGAGCGGTTCGAGCCGCCGGGCGGGCACCCTGCCGTGGACGCCGACCGGGACCAGGCGCACCTCCAACGCCCGCACGGCCTCCTGGTCCGGCGCGCGGGGCGTGGACACCTCCGGTGTCCCGTCGGCTGAAACCATCCGCGGCTCCTCGGTGCCGGGTGCTGACGCGAACAAGGTACCTCGCGCCCACGGCCGATCCGAGCCGGGAAAACCCCGTGGTCACAGCATGTCCGGCTTCTGTCCTTGTTCTGTCGTTGTTCCGGCCGCCAACGGGCTGAGCCTGGTCCACAGCGCGGCGAGGCGGGTGATGTCCGGGGCCGGGATGCGGTCGATGAACTCGCGCCGGACGTCGCGGAACAGGATGTCCATGGCCTGCTCCACCTGCCGCTCGCCCTCCGGTGTCAGCCGGGCGTCCACGGCCTGGCGGCCCGGCACGGTGGAGCGCGCGACCAGGCCGCGGTCGGCCAGGCGGGTGACGATCCTGGTGACGGCGCTGGGTGTCACGACGCCGGAGAGCTGGTTCATCCGCAGCCGGTGGTCCGGCGCGGTCCAGAGCTGGTAAAGGACGTCGAACTCGGTGGTGGTCAGTTCGGCCTGCCGCTGGAGGTCCGCGTCGAGCAGGCGGACGAGGCGGGTCTGCACCTCCAGCATCCCGCGCCACGCCAGCAGTTCCTGCGCGGTGAGGTGCGGGACCTCCTGTCCCGGGCAGGGGTCGAGCGGCGGCAGGGGTTTCGGTGTGGACTTGGTCCGCGCGCGGTAGGCGCGCTGGCGGCAGGCGGCGGAGCAGTACCGCGACGGCCTGCCCGAAGTGGTCGGCAACGGGATTCGGCATGTCCTGCAAAGGCTTTCGTTCACGAGACCATCCCCCAATGGCAGTGCTGAACGTTGCGGGCCCAGGTTAGGTCACGACCGTCCGGTCCTGGCGGACGGTGGTCGGGACCGGACGCCGCCGCCGTCCCACGCGCGTTCCCCGTCGGGGTCAGCGCCCTCCGCCGGTGTAGTCCATGTCGTCGCGCACCCGGCGCAGGTTGTGCCGCGTGCCCCTGGTCAGCCCGTGGTCCGCTCCCAGCACGCGCTCCTCGTCCGCCAGCAGCTCCTGGAAAGCGCTCTCGTCGTCCCGGAGCTCCCTCTTCCGCCACGGTGAGCACGCGAGGTCGTGCCGGGTCGCCATGGTCTCCACGTCTCACCTCGTTGGACGTCACGCACGGATGATCGTCCGCGCCGCCCCGAACGTGACCCACAGGAAACTGCCGGCTGCTTCGCAGACTCGTCACAGCGTGGTCCGTGACGATGCGTCCCCATGAGAAGCGGTCGTCGGCGCCTGAGCCGGGTTTGGGTCATCAACGGGTTGCTGGTGGTGGTGCTGGTCGGTGGCGGTGTCGCCGGGTACCTCGTGTTCTTCGCCTCCGACAGCGGGGCCTCGTCCACCACGGCGGTGCGGACGGCGGCGGTGTCGAGCCGGGACGTCTCGGAGGTCGTCACCGCGGCCGGGGCGGTGCAGAGCGGGTACTCGGCCGCGGCGTCGTTCTCCGGCACCGGCACGGTCGCGTCGGTCGACGTGAAGGTCGGCGACGTCGTGACCAAGGGGCAGAAGCTGGCGTCGGTCGACACGGCGCAGGCGTCCTTGCAGGTCACCATCGCCCAGAACAACGTCAACCAGGCCTACCAGACCCTGGTGGACGCGCAGGCGAAGGGGACGAGCACCCCGCAGCAGCAGACCGCGCTCGACTCGGCGGTGCTCGCGCGGGACCAGGCGAACGAGGCGCTGGCCGCGACCACGTTGACCGCGCCCGGCGACGGCACGGTGACGTCGGTGTCCGGCAAGGTCGGCGACAAGGTGAGCGGCGGGAGTTCGGGAGCGGCGGCCACCACCACGACCGCGCCCACCGGGTTCGTCGTCGTCACCGACCTGAAGAACTTCGTGCTGCACGCCAACGTGGCCGAGAGCGACGTCAGCAAGCTGAAGGTCGACCAGGCCGCCACCGTCACGGTCAACGCGCTGCCGAGTCAACCCGTGCAGGCCAAGGTGACCGGTGTCGACCTGCTGCCCACGACGTCGAACAACGTGGTGCAGTACGGCGTCACGCTCGCGCTGACCGACCCGCCCGCCACCCTGAAGCCCGGCCAGTCGGCCAGCGTGGAGATCACCGTCGCGTCGGCGACCGGCGTGCTCGCCGTGCCGTCGGCCGCGCTGTCCACGATCGGCGCGGCGAACACCGTGACGGTCCTGGAGAACGGCGCGGAGTCCCGGAAGTCCGTCGAGGTCGGCGTGCGCGGCGACCAGTACGTGCAGATCACCTCCGGGCTGACCGCGAACGAGCAGGTCGTGCTGCCGCAGGTCGCCACGGGCACCCAGCAGCAGGGCGGCAACCGCGTGGGCACCGGCACCGGGTTCCCCGGCACGGGGACCGGCGTCGGCGGCGGCCGGGTCGGTGGCGGGACCGGCACGGGCACCGGGCCCGGCCGATGAGCGACCCGGTCATCGAGGTCCGCGAGCTGCGCAAGACCTACGGCTCGGGCGACACCGCCGTGCACGCGCTGCGCGGGCTGAACCTCACCGTCGAGCGCGGCGAGTACCTGGCGATCATGGGCGCGTCCGGCTCCGGCAAGTCGACGCTGCTCAACATCCTCGGGTGCCTGGACGTGCCGACCTCGGGCTCCTACCTGCTCGACGGCATCGACACCGCCGAGTTCGACGAGTCGCGGCTCTCGTTGCTGCGCAACCGGAAGATCGGGTTCGTGTTCCAGTCGTTCAACCTCATCCCGCGCACCACGGCGCTGGCGAACGTCGAACTGCCGCTGGTCTACGCGGGCGTCCGGCGGGCCGAGCGGCGCAGGCGCGCCAACGCGGCGCTGGAACTGGTGGGACTGCTCGACCGGGCGCACCACGCGCCGAACGAGCTGTCCGGCGGCCAGCAGCAGCGCGTGGCCATCGCCCGCGCGCTCGTCACCAGCCCGGCGATGGTGCTGGCCGACGAGCCGACCGGCAACCTGGACACCGGGAGCAGCCGCGAGGTGCTCGGCATCCTGGACCGGCTCAACGCGATCGGCCGCACGGTCGTGCTGATCACCCACGAGGACGAGGTCGCGGCGCACGCGTCGCGCACGATCCGGGTCGTCGACGGACAGGTCGCGGGGGTGCTGGTGTGAGGCTCCTGGAGATCGGCCTGTTCGCGGTCCGCGGCGTCACGGCCAACAAGCTGCGGTCCACGCTGACCACGCTCGGCATTCTCATCGGCGTCGCGTCGGTGATCCTGCTGCTCGCGGTCGGCAACGGCGCGTCCACGGCGGTGCAGCAGAGCATCGCGGGGCTGGGCACCAACATCCTGACGATCTCGCCGCAGCGCGGCGGGGGCGGCAACCCGTCGGCGGCCAGTTCGTCGAAGCCGCTCACGGTCGCCGACGCGACCGCGCTGGCGGACCGGACCGAGGCGCCGGACGTGAAGTCCGCGTCGCCGGTCAGTTCGACGTCGGCCACCGCGAGCATCGGGGGGATCAGCTACAGCGTGCCGCAGTTCGTCGGGACCGACCCGGCGTACTTCGAGACCACGAACTCCGCCGTGGCGACCGGGAACCTGTTCACCGACGACGACGTCGCCCAGGGCCGCAAGGTCGTGGTGCTCGGCGCGACCGTGGCGACCCAGTTGTTCCCGGCGGCCGACCCGGTCGGCAACGCGGTGCTGGTCAACAACATCCCGTTCACCGTCATCGGGGTGCTGGCGACCAAGGGCTCCAGCGGGTCGCAGGACGGCGACGACCTCGCGGTGGCGCCGCTGACGACCGTGCAGAACTCGCTCACCGGGTACGGCGGCCTGTCGCAGATCGTCGTGCAGGCGACGTCCGCGGACGCGCTGCCCGCCGCGCAGGCGCAGGCGACCACGATCCTCAATGGCCGCCACCGGATCGGCATCGGCCAGACCGCGGACTACCGGATGCTGAGCCAGGAGCAGTTGCTCACCACGCGGACCGCGACCACCGACACGTTCACCGTGCTGCTCGCGTCCGTCGCGGCGATCTCGCTGCTCGTCGGCGGCATCGGCATCACCAACATCATGCTGGTGACCGTCACCGAGCGGATCAGGGAGATCGGCATCCGCAAGGCCGTCGGCGCCCCGAAGTCCACCATCCTGGGCCAGTTCCTGGTCGAGGCCACCATGTTGAGCCTCTTCGGCGGCGCGCTGGGCGTCGCCGTCGGGGTGATCGGCAGCCAGTTCACCATCGCGGGCATCAAACCGGTGATCGTGCCGTCGTCGGTGCTGCTCGCCTTCGCGGTGTCCGCGCTCATCGGCCTGTTCTTCGGCAGCTACCCGGCGGGCAGGGCCGCCTCGCTGCGCCCGATCGAGGCGCTGCGCCATGAATGACGAGGGAGTAGACGTGTCACGACCGAACGACCCGGAGCACGTGCTCGCGGAACCGCTGCCGGACCAGGACCTCGGCCTTGACCGGCCCAAGACGGGCGTCAGCAAGGTGACGCTGGGTCTCGGCGTCGGGGTGCTCGTGCTCGCCGCGTTCGGCGGCGGCGTGTGGACGCACTCGGCGTTCGGGTCCACCACGACGTCCGCTTCCGCGCCCGCCGCGGGCCGCAACGGCGCGGGCGGTGGGTTCCGGGGCGGGGCAAACGGCCAGACCCCGCCCAGCGGTGTCCCCGGCAACCGGGCGGGCGGCTTCGGCCGCGGCACGGTCGGCACCGTCGACCACGTGGACGGCACGACGATCTACGTCAAGACCCAGGACGGCACGGTCGTCAAGGTGTCCACATCGGACACCACGGAGGTCGACGTGACCAAGAAGGGCGCCCTGGCGGATCTCGTGGCGGGCAGCCAGGTCGTCGTGCAGGGCACGGCGGGCGACGACGGGACGGTCGCCGCGCAGACGGTGACCCAGCGGCAGACCACTGGGTGATGGGAGGATCGCGGGATGGCGGAACGCACCGGTAGCGGCAGGCTGCTCGTCGTCGAGGACGAGTCGAGCATCCGCGAGCTGCTGGCCGCCAGCCTGCGGTTCGCCGGGTTCCACGTGGACACGGCGGCGACGGGGGCCGAGGCGCTGCGGCAGGTGGAGCGCGAGCGCCCGGACCTGGTGCTGCTGGACGTGATGCTGCCCGACCGCGACGGTTTCGAGGTCGTGCGGTGGTTGCGGGCGGCCGGGCAGGCCGTGCCCGTGCTCTTCCTGACCGCCCGCGACGCCGCCGACGACAAGGTCACCGGGCTGACCATCGGCGGCGACGACTACGTGACCAAGCCGTTCAGCCTGGAGGAGGTCATCGCCAGGGTGCACGCCGTGCTGCGGCGCACCCGGCCGGACCGGGAGGAGCGGCAGGGCGGGTGGCTGTCGTGCGCCGACCTCGAACTCGACGTGGACGGCCACCAGGTGCGCAAGGCGGGCAGACCGGTCGAGCTGTCGCCGACGGAGTTCAAGCTGCTGCACTTCCTGCTGCGCAACGCGGGCCGGGTGCTGTCCAAGGCGCAGATCCTGGACCAGGTGTGGCACTACGACTTCAACGGGGAGGCGAACGTGGTCGAGTCGTACATCTCCTACCTCCGCCGCAAGGTCGACGACGCGGAGCCCCGGCTCATCCACACGGTCCGGGGGTTCGGCTACGTGCTGCGCCGCCCGTCGGCGTGATCCGCTCGGCCTTCGGGCGCCTGCCGCTGCGCGTGCACCTCGTGCTCGTCCTGGTCCTGCTCGCCGCCGTCGGCCTGCTGGGCACGTGGTTCATCGGCTCGAAGGTCATGGAGAGCTACCTGCTCGGCCAGGTCGACGCCCGGCTGACCCGGATGAGCGCGCTGGCCGAACGCGGCGTCGGTCGCGGATTCGGCCAGGAGGTGGGGGTGCTGCGGCAGGCCGACGGCTCGTCCGCGGACCTCGCGCCGGTCACGGGCAAGCGCCCCGACCTGCCGCCGTTCGGGTCGGTCGCCGCGGGCGAGCACGTCACCGTCGGGTCGGTCGGCGACTCCGGCACCCGGTGGCGGGTGGTGGTCCGGCAGGTCGACGGCGCCGAGCTGGTCGTCGCCACCAGCCAGGTCGACGTGGACAACGCCGTCGACGACCTGCGCCGGACGTTCCTGCTGATCAGCATCGGCGCGCTGGTCCTGATGGCGGGCGCGGGGTACTGGCTGGTGCGCAGCAGCATGAGGCCGTTGGAGGAGGTCGAGGCGACGGCCGAGGTGATCGCGACCGGGGAGCTGTCCCTGCGCGTGCCGGTGCGCAGGCCGGGCAGCGAGGTCGGCAGGCTCGCCACGGCCCTCAACGCCATGCTCGGCCAGATCGAGCAGGCCTTCCACGCCCGCACGCGGTCCGAGGAGGCGGCGCGGAACTCGGAGCAGCGGATGCGCCAGTTCGTCGCCGACGCCAGCCACGAGCTGCGCACCCCGCTGACCTCGATCCGCGGCTACGCCGAGCTGTACCGGCAGGGCGCGGTGACGGCGCCGGAGGACGTGGCGGCCGTGCTGCGCCGCATCGAGGACCAGGCCGCGCGGATGGGCCTGCTGGTCGAGGACCTCCTGCTGCTGGCGAGGCTGGACCAGCAGCGGCCGCTGGAGCGCGTCCCCGTCGACCTGGCCGTGCTCGCGGTCGACGCGGTGCACGACGCCAAGGTGATCGCCCCGGAGCGGACCATCGCGCTGCGCCTCGACCTGCCGCCCGGCGGGGCGTCCGTGCTCGGCGATGAAACCCGGCTGCGCCAGGTGATCGCGAACCTGATCGGCAACGCGCTCACCCACACACCGGACACCGCGCCGGTGGAGGTGCGGTTGGGCACCACGCTCGTGGAGGGCGTTCCGGCGGCCCGGCTCGAGGTGGCCGACAGCGGTCCGGGGCTCACGGCCGAGCAGAAGGAGCGGATCTTCGAGCGCTTCTACCGCGCCGACGCGGCCCGCAGCCGGGAGAACGGCGGTGCGGGCCTCGGCCTCGCGATCGTCTCCGCGCTCGTGGCCGCGCACGGCGGAAGGGTGGAGCTCGACACCGAACCGGGCCGGGGCGCGGTGTTCCGCGTGCTGTTCCCGGTGGTCGTCGAATCGCGCTGAACCGAGTTCGTCGCACTTAGAGGCTGTCTCACGTGGGTCGATCGAGGCCGTTTGGCATGATCGTTGGTCGTGGATGACCTGTCGCAGCGCTTGGTGCCCGACGAGTTGTGGGCCTTGGTCGAGCCGTTGATTCCTGGGTTCACCGCCCGTCCTCAGGGTGGTGGCACCACACCGGTCGATGATCGGGCGGTGTTCACCGCGATCGTGTTCGTGCTGACCAGCGGTTGTCAGTGGCGGTTGTTGCCGCCTTCGTTCGGGGTCACGGTGCCGACCGCGCACCGCCGCTTCACCGACTGGACCAAGGCCGGATTGTGGCGACGGATGCACCGGGCGGTACTGGACGAACTCGGTACCCAAGGGTTGATCGACTGGTCCCGCGCGGTCCTGGACGGAGCGTCCGTCCGGGCGAAAAAAGGGGAACAATGACCGGCCGCAACCCCGTCGACCGCGGCAAGCCGGGTTCGAAGATCCACGTCCTGACCGACCGGCACGGCATCCCGCTGTCGGTCGCGGTGTCCGGCGCCAACACCCACGATTCCCAGGCACTCAAGCCGTTGGTGATGGCGATCCCCGCGATCCGGTCCCGGCGTGGCCGCCGCCGCAAGCCCGACAAGTTGCACGGGGACAAGGCCTACGAGAGCCGCAAGCTGCGCGAGTGGGTGCGTGACCGCGGCATCGGTGTCCGCATCGCCCGCAAGGGCATCGAGTCCAGCGAGAGGCTGGGCCGACACCGGTGGGTGGTCGAACGCACGATCGCCTGGACGTTCAACTACCGCCGATTGGCCATGCGATACGAACGGCATGGCGCCAACTTCTGCGCGTTTCTCACCCTGGCCGCAGCGTTGACCTGCTACAAGAAACTCCCCACGTGAGACAGCCTCTTAAACTTGCGCCGGGCGGCAGCTTCACCTTCTGCCCTTAGTGCCCGGCGGAGGGTCGAATCTAGGGGCCCCAAGTCAAATCGGCCACACCACGCTGGAACGCGACCCACCCGCCGACCACGACGGAACCCCCAGCCACCCCCACGTGACCACTCCCAACCCGGACCATGTCCACCGGACAGATCCCGAAATTCACCACAACTTCCCTATCCCGCGCATCACCCACACCCTACTGTCGTCCCCGGCCACCGCCCGGCACGAAGGGACCCCGATGCGCGTTCTCACCCTAGGTCTAATCGCCGTCCTGGCCCTGAGCACGCCACTCCCACCGGCCCAAGCCACCAAGGACCTCAAACCCGCCAAGGACCTCTCCCACTACGTGGACCCCTTGATCGGCAGCGCCAACGGCGGCAACACCTACCCCGGCGCGGTCCGTCCCTTCGGCATGATCTCCTGGAGCCCCACCAGCACCAGGGGCGACCAAACCAACACCGGCGCGGCCAACGGCTACGCCTACGACGCCACCAGGCTCAGGGGCTTCAGCCTCACCCACGTCAACGGCGCGGGCTGCCACCCGGGCGCGGCCGGTGACATCCCCATCATGCCCTTCACCAGCGACCTCACCACCTCCCCCACAGCCGACACCAGGGACGAGATCTACGCCGACAACTTCACCCACGAGAACGAACAAGCCACAGCAGGCCGCTACCGGGTAACCCTCCAATCCGGCACCACAGCAGACCTCTCCACCACGACCAGAGCGGGCATCGGCACCTTCACCTTCCCGAAGGACAAAAAGGCCGCCCTCCTCTTCCGGGTCTCCAACTCCCTCAACGGCAGCGAAGACGCCGAAATCACCATAAACCCGCAAACCAACACCGTGGAAGGCTCAGTACTCACCGGCGCGTTCTGCGGCAGGCGGGCCAACGGCGGCAGCAACAACAAGAAGACCTACTACCGCCTCTACTTCACCGCCCAGTTCGACCGCCCCTTCGCCACCACCGGCACCTGGCTCAACGACACCCTCACCCCAGGCTCCACCACCACCCACGGCGGCGAGGGCTACGAAACAGGCGCCGCCAGAGCGGGCAAGGGCTCAGGCGGCTACGTGACCTTCGACCCCACCACCGACAACGACGTCCAACTCAGGGTGGGCATCTCCTACACCAGCCAAGCGGCCGCGAAGCGCAACCTCACCAAGGAGGTCAAACCCAAGGACACCACGGCCACCATCGCCCAGGACTCCACCAAGGCCTGGGACGAGGTCCTCAAGGACGTGGAAGTAGCAGGCGGAACGGACGACCAGCTCAAGACCTTCTACACCGCCCTCTACCACGCCTTCCTCCAGCCCAACGTCTCCAGCGACGTGGACGGCACCTACCTGGGCAGCGACCAGCAGGTCCACCAACTCCAGAAGAACCAGCGCAACCAGTACGGCAACTTCTCCGGCTGGGACCAGTACCGGGCCCACACCCAACTACTGGCCCTCCTGGAACCCGAGGTCGCGAGCGACTACGCCCAATCCCTCCTCAACCTGGCCAACCAGCACGACGGCGTCTGGGATCGCTGGATCCACGTCAACGGCCCCACCCACGTCATGACCGGCGACCCGTCGGCCCCCGCACTGGCGGGCATGTATGCCATGGGCGCCAAGGACTTCAACGCCAGAGAAGCCCTCACCTCCCTGGCGCGGCAAGCCACCACCCCGCACCCGGACGGCCTCTCCGACAAGGGCTGCCCCGGACAGTGCGAAGGTCAACGCCCCAACCTCGCCGAGTACCAGCGCCTGGGCTACGCGCCCCAGGACACCTGCCACTGCTGGGGAGGCGCCGCGGAAACCCTCGAGGACTCCACCGCCGACTTCGCCCTCGCCGACTGGGCGGCACGCCTCGGCGAGGACGGCATCCGCGCCGAACTCCTCCCGCGCGCGAGCTGGTGGCGCAACACGTTCAACCCGTCCGCGGCCGGTTCCGGCTACCAGCAGGCGAAGAACGCCGACGGCACCTGGGTCTGGCCGTTCACCCCGTCCTCGGATACCGGCTTCGCCCAGGGCAGCAGCGCCACCTACACCTGGATGGTCCAGCACGACGTCTCCGGTCTCGCGAACGCCATGGGCGGCAAAACCCAGGCGGCACAACGCCTCGACGACTTCTTCCACCGGCCGGACGGGTCCTGGGCCACCGGCGGTGACGGCCTCCGCTACGACCCGACGAACGAGCCGGGCATCCACGCCCCGTGGCTCTACAACGCACTGGGCCAACCGTGGAAGACCCAGGAGACCGTCCGCGCCATGGCGGGCCTCGTCTACAAGACCGGCCCGGCCGGACTCCCCGGCAACGACGACCTCGGCACCATGTCCGCCTGGTACGTCTTCGCCGCGCTCGGCGTCTACCCCCAGACCCCCAGCCGCGCCGAACTCCTGCTGTCCAGCCCGGTCTTCCCCAAGACGTGGATCAACCGCGGCGGCAAGACCATCAGGATCACCACCCCGAACGCCTCGCCGGACAACGTCTACGTCCAGGCCGCCAAGCTCAACGGCAAGTCCCACACCAGGTCCTGGCTCCCGGAGTCGATCGTCGACCGGGGCGGCGACCTGACCGTCGACGTCGGCCCGACCCCGAACACCGCGTGGGGCGTGGCCGACCTCCCCGTCGACCACGTCCCCACGGCCCCGACCCCCGTCCCGAACCTCCCGGCGGCCTGCGCCCCGTCCGGTCCCCAGTGCGCCCACGACCTCCGCGTCCAGTCCGATGTGGACGGCGCGGCCACGGCGGACGCCAAGCAGCAGGGCAACCTCGACGGCAAGGGCTGGAGCTTCCCCGCCGAACAGCTCCCCCTGGCGGGGCGGAACACCGTGGCGGGCGTCGACTACCTGATCCCCACCACCACTGGCACCACCCGCAACTTCCTCACGCTGAGGGGTCAGCGCACCTACCTGACCCCGAGCAGCCGCACGAGCCTCGACCTGCTCACCACGGCGGTCAACGGCGACCAGCAGGTGGACGTCACGGTCACCTACACCGACGGCTCCACGTCCACCGCGAGGCTGGCCGTCACCGACTGGGCGTCGGCGGCGGGCCCGAAGTTCGGCGAGGACACCGCGATCACCGCCACCACCCGCTACAACGTCAACGGCACCGCCGACGGCCGCACCGTCCGGATCTGGCACGTCGCGGTCCCGCTGGACCCCACCCGCGAAGCCGCGTCCTTCACCACCACCCCCAACCAGAACCTCAAGGTCCTGGCCGTGAGCACGACCTAGTCCGGCGGGTACTGGAACACCTCGTCGAGCGTCACCCCGAACACCCTGGCGATCTTGAACGCGACTTCGAGCGACGGCGAGTACTTGCCCTGCTCGATCGCGTTCACGGTCTGCCGGGTGACGCCGACGCGCTCGGCGAGCGCACCCTGGCTCATCTCGTCCGCGTCGAAGCGCAGAGCCCTGATCCGGTTGGTGACCAGGGTCGGTTTCGGCACAGTCAGGCTCCCCGCCGGTAGAGCACGATCTTCCTCGTCCGGTCGGTGAGGACCGGGGAGGACTCTGCCACGACCGGCGCGCTGCCCGCGAACACCCCCGCGTGCCTGCCGACGGCGGTCAGGGTGCTCGTGGTTCCGATCGGCACGGTCGCCCCCCCTGTCTGTCCAAAATCTTTGACAGGTCCGACCGTAGATCGCGCTCGTCGAGGTGTCAATGAAGCCTTACGCCCGGTCGAGTGATGCGTCCGCGAGGTCGCGCCCGTGCTCACGCGCGCTCCGCTCGGCCGCGACCCGGACCTCCGCCGCCAGCCCCCGCAGCGACTCCATCTGCGGCGACACCTCGGCGAGCGTCAGCTCCGACTCGACCACCTTCAGGTCCATCTCCCACACCTCGGCGAGGATGCGCCGCATCCACGCGGTGGCGTGGTCCCAGCCCTCGCGCGGCGTGCCCGGTCCGTACCCGCCGCCGCGCACCGTCACGAGCACGGCGGGCTTGCCCTTGGTCGCGGGCGCGCTCCCCGGAGCCATCCGCGGGTCGGTGATGACCAGGTCGGCCCACGTCTTGAAGTGCTGCGAGACGCCGAAGTTGTACAGCGGCACCGCGAAGAGCAGCGCGTCCGCGTCGACCAACTGGTCGACGGCCTCGGACGCCAGCGCGACGGCCTGCCGCTGCTCGGGGGTCTGGTCCTCCGCGGGCGTGTACGGCGCGGTCACGGCCGTGGCCCACGCCGTCGCGGGGATCGGCTCGACGCCGATGTGCCGGGTGGTCACCGCGGCGTTGGGGTGGGCCGACCTCCACTCCTGCTCGACGATGTCGGCGATCTCGCGGCTGTGCGAGCCGTCGACGCGGATGCTCGCGTCCAGGCGGAAGAGCGACATGGTGACTCCTAGTGATTCCCGATGGGTAGTGACGCGCTAGTTGCTAGTGCTTCACTAGTCACTATGAATATACGAGTACCAAGGTGGATGCAAGTGGCGGGGTACTATGGCCTACGTGACACCACCGGAGGCGAGCACCGTCGAACAGACTCCTGACGTGCACATCTGCGACGTTTCGCTGCGGCGCGCCTTCGGGTTCCTCGGCAAGCGGTGGAACGGCGTGATCCTCGCGACGATCGGCGCGAGGGGCCCCGTCGGTTTCGCCGACCTGAAGCGCGGCGTCACGGGCATCACCGACTCGATGCTGTCCGACCGGCTCACCGAACTGGCGTCGATCAACCTGGTGGTGCGCTCGGTGACCACGGCCAAGCCGCCCGCGGTGACGTACGCGCTCACCGAGGAGGGCAAGCGCCTGCTCCCGGTGTTCGACCAACTCGCCCGGTGGGCGCACGACAACCTGAGGGAGTGCCCGTCGGGGGCGTAAGGCTGGTGGCCGGACGGCGTGGACCAGGTGTCCCCCGGCGTGGAGGCCCCCCGACGCACACGCTAGGGGAGGGGTCTGACAGTTTTCGGCGCTTGAGAGGGCTCGCGGATCACACGAAGAGGTGATCGTGCTTCGGCGCGGTGGGCCGGGCAGATCCGGCTGGGGGCGTCGCGCCGGTGGACCGTGGGAAGTGCCGATTGGTCGCGCGGGTCGTGCCGCGCTTGCGGGTCAGGCGGGCAGTACCGCGCTGGTAGGTCGCGCGGGAAGCGTCGGCCTGGCGGGTTGTGCGGGGACTGTCGGGGCTGGCGCGTCGGTGAGCAAGGCGCTGCCTGCTTAGCTGAGCCGATCGGCCCGGACAAAGGCGTGGCGGCGTCAGGGGAAGCTCGTCGAGGGCGTGTCCGTGCTTCGACTGGACGGGGTCTAGATGTCGGCGCGGCCGTCCACGAGCCATTCCAGTTCCGTGGTCCACTCCAGTTCGCCGACGTCCACCAGGCTCGGTTCCTGGCCCAGCGGCATGACCTCCTGGGTGTAGCGCAGGAACTGCTCCACCCACGTCACGGACAGCCGCAGCGTCAGGTCGGCGGCGGGGGAGTCGAGTTCCAGTGACGTCACCAGCCCGTGCCGGACCCGGACGTCGCCGATGCCGCCGCCGTCGACCAGCAGCTCGCGGGCGAAGACCCACTCGGCTGCCTCGCCGGTCTCGTCGTCGTGCACGAGCAGCGTGATCGCGTACGGGTCGGTCGTGTTCCAGCTCAGCGAGGCGAGCGACCCGGAGCTGGACCGGCCCTCCCCACCGCGCTCGGTGATGGCCGTTTTGGTCGTGGTCCCGGTGACGCAGTGGCGGTCGTCGATGCCGAAGCGGCACAGCCACTGGTGAGCGTCGCCTTCACGGTGCTGGTACGCGTGAGGGTCGTCGATCATGGGATCCGTCCTTCCGAGCGAGGAGCAGCGAGCTGTTCTCTACCCACAAGACGTGCGTGGTTCCCCCATGGTGGCTCCCGTGATCTAAACGCGACACAACTTTAGCCGGATTAGGGGTCGAACTGGGGTGCCTAAACGGTCAAGAACCGCCTCTCACCTGCGGTTATGTCACAGAGGGTCAATGAGTAACGACTTGGTGCGAGCACCGCGAAAACGCATTCACGTTATTCTCACGAACCAACCGATCGGTCTGCGTGCGCGAGTTGTTCGTTCATGATGAGGAACGCCCCCAGCCCGTGGAAGTCGTTCACCGCGCGCGGCCGGTCCAGGTAGTAGCGCTCGGTCCCGACACCGGTCCCGACCACGATCCCGTCGACCTGGGTCCGCCCGTCGGACCCGATGGACGTCCGGTCGAGCACCCCCTGGAACCCCTTCGCCGCCACGGGCAGGTAGCTCCGGTTCAGGTAACCGCGCTGGACGGCCCGCGAGATCGTGTACGCGTACATGCTCGAACACGACGTCTCGGTCCAGTTGCCCGCCAGCGAGGGCTTCGTCGGCAACTGGAACCACCGGCCGCTGGCCGGGTCCTGCCACCGCTGGTACCCGTCCGCCAGGTGCCGCACGATCCCCACCAGCGCCGCGCGGTTCGGGTGCGTCTGGGGCAGCACCTCGAGCACGTCCACGGTCGCCATGCCGAACCAGCCGACGGCCCGGCACCACACCTCCGGCGACACCCCGGTGACGGGGTCGGCCCAGCTCTTCGCCCGCGTCTCGTCGTAGGCGTGGAACAGCATCCCGTCCGGTGACCGGAGGTGCCCGAAGTACGTGACCAACTGCCGGGAGGCCTCGTCGAACGCGGCCGGTCCGTCGCCGACCTGCGCCCCGTAGCGGGCGAGGAACGGCTGGGCCATGAACACCCCGTCGGCCCACAACTGCCCGGTGAACGAGGTGTTGTGGATCAGCGCGCCGTCCGACGTGCGCGGGTAGGTGGTCATCCGCTGCCGGATGCGGGTGGCGGCCAGCGTGTACCGGGCCTCGCCGGTCGCGCGGGCGAGTTCCAGGAACACGTTCCCGGCCAGCATGGCGTCCAGGTCGTTGTACGGGTTGCCGGTGGTGCCGTCCGCCCGCACCTTCGCGTTGCCCCACGCCTTCAGGTACTCCAGGTACCGCGGGTCGCCGGTCCGCTCGTGCACCAGGTGCACGCCGTGCAGGAACAGGGCGTCCGTGTAACCCAGCCCGAGCGACGTCGCGGGCCGCTGGGCGATCGTCGAGTCGACGATCGCGGTGGACCAGTCGGCGGGCGCGGGAGCGGTGATCCCGTTGTCCACCACCAGCGAGTCCAGGTTCGGCCCGCCGTTGGCGGTCGTGGCGGTGGCGCGGACCGCGTTCTGCCCCGCCACCAGCCGGGCGCCGACGACGCGGGTCGTCCACGACGTCCACGCCCCGGTGCCGGGGAACGACGCCGAGGCGACCACGGCCCCGTTGACCTCGACGCGCAGCGGGCGGTCCACCGCGGTTCCGTTGGCGTAGCGGAACACCAGGTCGTGGTCGCCCGCCACGGCCGCGGTCACGGCGAACTCGACCGCGCTGCCCTCCACGTTGTCGAAGTTCACGAACCCGGAGCCGGTGAACCCGACGTGGTTCGACTCGACGACACCCAGGGTCCGGGTCGCCCGTTCCGCCTCGTAGGTGGTGGTCGCCGCGGCAGCCGGAACGGCCACCAGCGAGAACGTCAACGCCGCCACCAGAACCGCCGTCACGCGCACGCGATCCTCGCCTCCGCCCAGTCCGCGTGGTCGAAGTTCTTGCCGTCGCCGCCGTCGGTGACGCGCAGGCTGAGCATCCGCACGCCGCTGACGTCGACCGACACGGCCCGCGCCGCGCCCTTCTCCCGGATGACGCCGCTGTCGTGGAGCAGCCTGCCGTCGCCGTACACCTGGAAGACCACGGATCCGGTCTCGGTCGTCTCGTCGTCCAGGCCGATCGCGGCGGTGAACGCGGAGCAGCGGCGGCCGGTGTAGACGGAGATGTCCGACGCGGCGTGCACGCCGATGCCCTTGGCGTAGACCACGCCGCCGACGCGCAGGGGCGCGCCGTCACCGCCGGAGTTCTCGCCGTTGGAGCGGTCGCGCTCGGCGGGGCCCCAGCCGTTGTCCTCGGTCATGAACGGGAGGTCGCTCGCGAACGACGTCCCGCTGGGGACGGCGGGCGGGACGAACACCCGCACGGCCTTCTCCACGTGCGTCCGCTCGGCGTTGAACTCGGCGAACACCGGCACGTCCACGAAGCCGTGCGGGCTCTGGTCGCCCACCCGCAGGGTCCACCGGCCGGTCATGGTCTCGCCCGGTGCCAGCATCCCGCGTCGAACGGACAGCCCGGTCGAGGTCCAGCCCGCCGGAGCGGCGACGGTGAGGGCGGGATCGGTCAGTGCGCTGGAACTGGTGTTGGTGAACGAGGCCGTGATGTCGAACGACGTGCCCCTGGCGGCGTCGAACTCCTGCGCCGGGGTGACGGTCAGGGTCGTCGTCGGGACCTGCTTGATTGGCCGGTCGCAGGTGGTGCGGCCGGATTGGGCGGGGCAGGCCACCGCGGCGAAGCCGCCGTTGCGCGGCACGGCGACCGAGAGCGTCGAGGTGGAGCGGAGGACCTGGCTGGACCGGAGCACGTCCCCGCGGGTGGACGCGGTGTTGTCGCGGACGGTCTCCACGAGCCAGTCACCCGAGCCCAGGAACGACAGCGGTGCCGTCACCGTGCGGGCGTCACCGGTGGAGATCGCGCCGAGGAACCAGCGGTCGCCGTCGCGCCGGGCCATCACCGTGCCGGTGTCGGGGGTGCCGCCGACCAGGCGGCTGTCGTCCCAGACCGTCGGCACCTGGTCGAGGAAGCGCAGCGCCTGCGGTCGTGCCTGGTAGGCCTCGGGCTTGTCGGCGAAGTGGGTCCAGCCGGACTCGTAGACGACGGGGAGCGCCACCTCGTGCGCGACGGTGGCCTCCTTCGTGCCGACGTCGAGCGACACGGGCGTGTAGTCCATCGAGCCGACCACGTTGCGGGTGAACGCCTGCACCGGGTTGTTGGCCGCCGCGGGCCGGTTCTCCGCGCCCCGGACGGCCTCCATCGTCATGACGTGCGGCCACGTGCGGGCCAGGCCGTGGGGGATCGTGGAGCCGTGGAAGTTCACCATGAGGTGGAGTTCGGCCGTCTTCGCCAGCACCGCGTCGTACCACTGGTAGCGCTCGCGCGAGTCGGACTCCATGAAGTCGAGCTTCACGCCCTTGACGCCCCAACCCTGGATCCTCGGGAGCAGGGTGTCGCGTTCGGCCTGGGTGTCGAGGGTGGTCCAGTGCAGCCAGAGCAGGATGTCGACGCCCTTGGCGCGAGCGTACCGGGTCAGCTCCGGCGCCCAGGCCGCGCTCCAGCCCTCGTCCACCAGGACGTACGGCCAGCCGTTGCGGGCGGCGAAGTCCACGTACGCCTTCTGCCGCTCGAAGTCGGAGGGGCTGGAGTTCTCGCTCAGCCAGGACCAGGCGACCTTGCCCGGCTTGACCCACGTCGTGTCCGCGATCTTCGACGGGGGCGCGAGGTCGTCCACCATGGTGGACCCAGACACGGTCGCGAGGTCGCCGATGATGGCCGTCCGCCACGGCGTCCGCAGCTCACCGGCCGACGTCAGCTGCTCGTCCGCGAGCACCACCTGGTAGGTCCCGGAACCGGCGGCGTGCCGCAGCTTCGATCCGGGGTATCGTCCGTCCACATCGGACTCGGTGAGCAGCGCGTAGTCCTGTCCCACCTGGAACAGCGACGGGTTCCCGTAGTCCCCGGCCGCCGCGTTGCCAGCCGTGGTGCGGATCCGGTCGGCTTCGTACCAGGCGTTGTAGGGCAACAGCCACGCCTGAGCTGTCGCGGGCACGCCGAACGCCGACGCCTCGCCGGTCACCGTCACCGGTCCGGGCACCACGTACCGGTACGCCACCCCGTCCGCCGAGGCCCGCACCACCAGGTCGATCCGCGCCCCGCCCGCCGTCGCGAACGCCAACCGCGACTCGTTCGCGCTCACGGTCCGGTTCCGCCGCTTGCCGGTGGTCATCGAGTACTGCTCGGACACCACCCGGTCCACCCGGCTGACGAACCGCAGCCCGGTGGTCAGGTCCGCCGTCGTGGTCCGCAAGCCCGCGGGCGCCGGCGACAGGACGGCCCGACCGGACCGGCTCGCCGCCACGGTCAGGCTCCCGGCCGCGTCCAGCGCGACGGTGGCCGAGAGCTGGGACGACGACACGATCCACCGGTTGGCGGGTTGTGCCTGTGCCGCAACCGGTGTCAGTGCGGGTAGCAGTGCCAGCAGGGCGATCAGTGACCAGGACCTGGGCGACGTCATTGTCGGACCTCCGGACGCGTCTCGTTGCAGGGGAGGTGAGAGCGCTCCCTCGATCGTGTCGGCGGTGCCGGAGGGCGGTCAAGGTGTCGATGGTTATTTGCAGGACAGGATTTGTCCGGTCGGATTCGCGCGGTGGGGTTGACGGTGGGTTGGGGTGGCGGTATTTGGCCACGGGGTCAGGTCCCGCGCCAGGGCTTAGTCCACTGTGGAGGGTGTTCCGCAGCTCAGGTTCGGGCCTGGCCGCGTTTCCAGTAGCCGGAGAACATGATCTTGCGGCGGTCCAGGCCGCGGTCCTTGACCAGGTACCTCCGGATGGAGGTCGCGAGGTTCGACTCGCCGCAGGCCCAGGCGTAGTCGAGGGTCTCGTCGGGGAGTGCTCTCACGGCTTCCAGGGCGCGGCTGCCGGGTTCGGCGTCGGCGCGGTAAACGAACTCCACGCCGTCGGGCACGGGGGTCAGGTAGGACTCGTCCGGGACCTCGACCAGTGCCCGTGCGCCGGGGTGGGCCTCCAGGATCGCGGACAGTGCGGGCAGTGCCGTCTCGTCGGCCACGAGCAGGCGCGCGTTGGTGTCGGGTTGCCGCTGGTAGGTCGAGCCGCAGGCGCGGAAGCCCGCCACCGAGCCCTCCCGTGCCGCCGACGCCCACGTCGAGCCCGGTCCGTGCGCGTCCTCGTGCAGCACGAAGTCCACGTCGATCTCGCACTCGTCACCGCGCAGCGCCCGGACGGTGTACCAGCGCAGGTCCGGGCGGGTCGCGTCGGGCATCTTCGCGATGGCCGCGCGGACGTTGACGCCGCCCTCGGACGGGAAGGCCAGGTCGTCGCCGCGCGGGATGAGCAGGCCGAAGTACTCGTCGGCGCCGCTGGTCCGCCACGTGCCGAACTCGGGCGCCCGGAACGTGATCCGCCGCAGGTGGTCGTTCAGCGCCGTCGTCCGCGCGACCGTCATGGGGAACTGCTCGTAGTCGTCGCGCTGGTTGGCCGTCGCCATGACCAGCGACGTCACCTTGCCGATGACCTTCTGCTGGAGCTGGCCCAGTGCCGAGTAGGTGCCCAAGATCCGCCACCCTCCCTCTGTCGATGAGGTTAGGCTAGCCTAATCATGAGCGGTGGGAGTAGATGATCGCCCCCTGGCGACCATCCTTGTGCAGGACCGTCTCGGCGTCGACGGTGAAGCCCGCGTCGCGCAGCCACGTCGACACCGTGGCGGGCAGGCGTCGGTGGATGCGCACGTTCATCGGGTGGCCGCCGTAACCCGTGGTCTTCAGCACCGTCTCGTCGCCCACGTGGAACGCGACCAGCAGCGGGCAGCCGGGGCGCAGAGCGCGGTGGAAGTGGGCGAGCACGCCGGGGACCTCGTGGTCCGGGACGTGGATCAGGGAGAACCAGGCGAACAGGCCGCCCGCCGACGCGTCCGCCAGGTCGAGGTCCGTCATCGAACCGACCTCGAACCGCAGGTCGGGGTGGTCGCGGCGGGCGACGTCGATCATCGCGGGCGAGAGGTCGACGCCGAAGGCGTCCAGGCCCAGGTCACGGAGGTCCGCGGTGAGCCTGCCCGGTCCGCAGCCGATGTCGCCCACCGGACCGCCGCCCGCGGTCCGCACGAGCTCGGCGAACACGGCCAGCGCCGCGCGCAGGTGCGGTTCGTCCTCCATGGCACCACGGAGCAGGTCGGCGTAGTCGGCCGCGACCGTGTCGTAGGACGTGCGGGTGTCGGACAGCCAGGTCTCGGTGGTCATGGCGGAGCAGGGTAGTGGCCGGGTCCTCCACGCTCGGCCGCGTGGCCCGGCCCGGCGTGGTGGCCGCGGGCGTCGCCGTCGCGACGAACCGGCCGAGATCGTCCACTGAGCGGTTTCCGCTGCTGGAAGGCTCGTCAGGTGCCAGGATTGGCGCTCCGGCGCGTGGACCTCGACGCCATTCCAAGCGGGATGTCGAGAACTCGCCACGTGCTCCGTCCTACCCATGACGGCCCCGGAGAACCGGTGCGGCGGACACGAGGAGACGACGATGCCGAAGTTCATGCTGCTGATGAGCTACCAGAAGATCGAGGGCGTGGAGCCGATCACCACCTGGGCCCCCGGCGACATCAAGGCGCACATCGACTTCCAGCAGGCGCTGGGCCAGGAGTTGAGCGACAAGGGTGAGCTGGTCGACGGCCAGGGCCTCGCCGGGCCCGAGGTGGCGAAGGTCGTCGTCTTCAAGGGCGAGGGCGCGCCGGTCGTGACCGACGGGCCGTTCCCGGAGACGAAGGAGTTCCTCGCGGGCTACTGGACGGTCGACGTGGAGACCGAGGAGCGGGCGCTGGAGATCGCCGCGCAGGCGTCCGCGGCCCCCGGCCCCGGCGGCAGGCCGATCGGCCAGCCGATCGAGGTGCGGGAAGTGATGAGCGCGCCGAGCGTCGAGCAGTGACGACCGGCGTCGAGGACCTGCTGCGGGAGCACGCGCCGCAGGTCCTCGGCGTGCTCGTCCGCCGGTTCGGCGACTTCGCGGCCGCCGAGGACGCCGTGCAGGAGGCGCTGCTGGCCGCCGCGCTGCACTGGCCCGCCGAAGGCGTCCCGGACAACCCGCGCGGGTGGCTGGTCCAGGCCGCGGCGCGGCGGATGACCGACCAGTTCCGCAGCGAACGGGCCCGCCGCAGGCGCGAGGACACCGCCGTAGCACTGGAACCGCCGCCCGTCGACGTGGCCGACCGCGACGACACGCTCGTCCTGCTGTTCCTGTGCTGCCACCCGGCGCTGACGCCCGCGTCGGCCATCGCGTTGACGCTGCGCGCGGTGGCCGGTCTGACCACGGCCGAGATCGCCACCGCGTTCCTGGTGCCCGAGACGACCATGGCGCAGCGCATCAGCCGCGCCAAGCAGCGCGTGAAGACGTCCGGGGTGCCGTTCGCGATGCCCGTCGGCGACGACCGCGCGCCCCGGCTGCGCTCGGTGCTGCGGGTCCTCTACCTGCTGTTCAACGAGGGCTACACCAGCAGCGCGGGCCACGAGCTGCACCGCGGCGAACTGTCCGGCGAAGCGATCCGCCTGGCCCGCGCCGTCCACGCCGTCCTGCCGGACGACGGCGAGGTCGCGGGCCTCCTCGCGCTCATGCTGCTGACCGACGCCCGCCGCCCGGCCCGCACCGCCGCCGACGGCTCCCTGATCCCGCTGGCCGAGCAGGACAGGACCCTCTGGGACCACGGGCTCATCGTCGAGGGCGTCGCGCTGGTGACCGGCGCGGTGTCCAGGGGGATGGTGGGGGAGTACCAGCTCCAAGCCGCCATCGCCGCCGTCCACGACGACGCGGCCCGCCCGGAGGACACCGACTGGCCGGAGATCCTCGGCCTCTACGGGCTGCTGGAACGCATGACCGGCAACCCGGTCGTCGCCCTGAACCGCGCCGTCGCCGTGGCGATGGTGCACGGTCCGCCCGCGGGCCTGGCGCTGCTGGACGCGGTGGCCGAACGGCTGGACGGGCACTACCGACTGGCGGCGGTGCGCGCGCACCTGTGCGAGATGGCGGGCGACGTCGATGCGGCGGTGGAGCACTACCGGTCGGCGGCGGCCAGGACGGCGAGCACGCCGGAGCGGAACTACCTGATCACGCGGGCCGCTCGGCTGGGAACTCCCTGATGGTCGCGGCGAACCGGACCGGGTCGTCCAGCCACGGGAAGTGGCCTGCGCCGGACTGGACGTGGAGGCGCGCGTTCGGGAACAGGTCCGCGAACGCGGCCACGACGGGTGGGGGGACGGACATGTCGAGGTCGCCCGCGATGAGCAGGACCGGTGCGGGGAACGTCGCCAGTGCCGCTCGGGTCTTCTCCGGGGAGAAGGCGCCCTCCGCGCGGAACGCCGCGGCGGCCTCGTCGTTCCGGCGGCCCTCCTGGGCGGCGTGGTGGGCTCGGGCGGCGTCATCCCAGCGGCCGTAGGTGAAGGGCACGAGCGCGTCCCAGTCGGAGCCCTGACCGGCGACGATCTGCTCGAAGGCCGTTGACACGCCGTCGTGCCACGGCTCGTCCGCACGTCGGCGCAGCACGTCGCGCCGGTGGTCGGCGGTGGTGGTGAGGCCGACGGCGAAAGTGCTCGGCGTGACCAGGACGAGCCCGCTCACGCGGTCGGGGTGGGTCGCGGCGTACGTGACGGCGAGGTTGGCGCCCGCGGAGTGGCCGAGCAGGTCGACGCGGTCCAGGCCGAGGTGGACGCGCAGCGCGTCGACGTCGGCGACCAAGCGGTCGCAGCGGCAGGACGTGAGGTCGGCGGGCGTTCCCGACCGGCCGGTGCCGCGCGGGTCCAGCAGGACCAACCGGCGGCCGAATGGTCCACCCAGGTCACCGAGGTACGCCGCGTCCTGCATCGGACCGCCCGGCAGGCACACCAGCGGCGGGCCCTCGCCGATCTCGGTGTAGACGAGGGACGTTCCATCGGGTGCGGAGAGGACGGCCACGGGCGGATCATCGCAGCGGCGTCCTGTCCGGACCAACGGGTTTTACCTGGCCGTCGACCGGTACGTCGCCGGGTCGTGGCCCGCTTCGCGGAGCGCTTCCTCCAAACCGCGCAACGCCAGCCGGTCGGCGTGCTCGTTGCCCGGATCCCCGGCGTGGCCCTTGACCCAGCGCCACTCGACCGTGTGGCGTTCCACGGCTTTTTCCAGCAGCACCCACAGGTCGGCGTTCTTCACCGGCTGCTTGGCCGCGGTGAGCCAGCCGTTGGCCTTCCACTTGGGGATCCACGCGGTGATCCCGTTGCGGACGTATGTGCTGTCGGTGAACAACCGGACGGTCACCGGGCGCTTGAGGTGGTCCAACGCGCGGATGGGCGCGGTCAGCTCCATCCGGTTGTTCGTGGTCTCCTCGGCCTCGCCGCCGCACAGTTCCTTCTCGTGCTCGCCGTACCGGAGCACAGCGCCCCAACCACCGGGTCCGGGGTTGGTCCAGCAGGCGCCGTCGGTGTAGATGTCCACGATCTGGTCCACGGCCGCAATCTACCGCCGGTTCCGGTAATCTCGGGCAAGGGTCGAGAGGCGCTGCAACGGACCACGGACCCCGGTCCGCCACGCTCGACCCGTCCTCCGGTCAGCAAGGGCGCCTCCACACCACCGTGGAGGCTGCCCGTGAGCGACCTGCGTGACCTGCTGGACCAGCGAATCGCGGTGCTCGACGGCGCGTGGGGAACCATGCTGCAAGGAGCGGGCCTCACCGAGGCCGATTACAAGGCGGATCGGTTCCAGAACCACACGCACGACGTCACCGGCGACCCGGACCTGCTGAACCTGACCCGGCCGGACGTCATCCTCGACGTGCACCGGCAGTACCTCGCCGCGGGCGCGGACATCACGACGACGAACACGTTCACCGCCACCAGCATCGGCCAGGCCGACTACGGCCTCCAGGGCCTGGTGCGGGACATGAACGTGCAGGGCGCGCAGCTCGCCCGCCAGGCAGCGGACGAGTTCGGCGGCCGGTTCGTCGCGGGCTCGATCGGCCCGCTGAACGTGACGTTGTCGCTGTCGCCCCGAGTGGAGGACCCGGCGTACCGCGCCGTGTCGTTCGACCAGGTGCGCGACACCTACGCGGAGCAGATCTCCGCGCTCGTCGAAGGCGGCGTCGACCTGCTGCTGGTCGAGACCATCTTCGACACCCTCAACGCCAAGGCGGCCATCGCCGCGGCCCGCGAGGTCGCGCCCGACCTGCCGCTGTGGATCTCGGTGACCATCGTGGACCTCTCCGGGCGCACGCTGTCCGGCCAGACGGTCGAGGCGTTCTGGAGTTCGGTCGAGCACGCGAAACCGCTCGTGGTCGGCGTGAACTGCTCGCTGGGCGCGGAGGAGATGCGGCCGCACGTCGCCGAGCTGGCGCGGTTCGCCGACACGTACACGGCGTGCCACCCGAACGCCGGTCTGCCGAACGCCTTCGGCGGCTACGACGAGACGCCGGACGAGACGTCCGCGCTGCTCAAGGACTTCGCCGAGCAGGGCATGGTCAACATCGCGGGCGGCTGCTGCGGCACGACCCCCGCGCACATCGAGAAGATCGCGCAGGCCGTGTCCGGTCTGGCGCCGCGCGTCGTGCCCGGCGCGCCGGAGCGCACCCGGTTCAGCGGCCTGGAGCCGTTCGCGATCGGCCAGGACACCGGGTTCGTGATGATCGGCGAGCGCACGAACGTGACGGGCTCGGCGAAGTTCCGCCGGCTCATCGAGGGCGACAACCACCAGGCGGCCGTGGACGTGGCGCTGGAGCAGGTGCGCGGTGGCGCGAACCTCCTGGACGTCAACATGGACGCCGACCTGCTCGACAGCGAGCAGGCGATGACCACGTTCCTCAACCTGATCGCGACCGAGCCCGAGGTCGCGCGCATCCCCGTGATGATCGACAGTTCGCGGTGGAGCGTGCTCGAAGCGGGCCTGAAGTGCGTGCAGGGCAAGGGGGTCGTGAACTCGATCAGCCTCAAGGAGGGCGAGGAGCCCTTCCTGGAGCAGGCCCGCCGCATCCGCGACTACGGCGCGGGCGTCGTGGTGATGGCGTTCGACGAGCAGGGCCAGGCCGACACGACCGAGCGCAAGGTGGCGATCTGCGGCCGTGCCTACGACCTGCTGACCCAGCAGGCCGGGTTCCCGCCAGAGGACATCGTGTTCGACCCGAACGTCCTCGCGGTCGCGACCGGCATCGCCGAGCACAACGGCTACGCCAAGGCGTTCATCGACGCGCTGCCGCTGATCAAGGAGCGATGTCCAGGCGTCCACATCAGCGGCGGCATCTCGAACCTGTCGTTCTCCTTCCGCGGCAACGACGTCGTGCGCGAGGCCATGCACTCGGCGTTCCTGTTCCACGCCGTGCAGGTCGGCCTGGACATGGGCATCGTCAACGCAGGCCAGCTCGCGGTCTACCAGGACATCCCGGCGGACCTGCTGGAACTGGTGGAGGACGTGCTGTTCGACCGCCGCGAGGACGCGACGGACCGGCTGGTCACGTTCGCCGAGAACGTCAAGGGATCGGGCACCAAGCGCGTCGTCAACCTGGAGTGGCGCGAGGCCCCGGTGAAGGAGCGGCTCGCGCACGCGCTGGTGCACGGCATCGTCGACTTCATCGAGGCCGACACCGAGGAGGCCCGGCTGGAGATGGACCGGCCGCTCCAGGTGATCGAGGGTCCGCTGATGGACGGCATGAAGATCGTCGGCGACCTGTTCGGCGCCGGGAAGATGTTCCTGCCGCAGGTGGTGAAGAGCGCGCGCGTGATGAAGCGCTCGGTCGCCTACCTGGAGCCGTTCATGGAGGCCGAGAAGGAGTTGGCCCGGCAGGAAGGCCGGGCGCAGGTCAGCCGCGGCCAGGGCAAGGTCGTGCTCGCGACGGTGAAGGGCGACGTCCACGACATCGGCAAGAACATCGTCGGGGTCGTGCTGGGCTGCAACAACTACGAGGTCATCGACCTCGGCGTGATGGTGCCCGCGTCGGTCATCCTGGACACCGCCGTCGCCGAGAACGCCGACGCCGTCGGGCTTTCCGGCCTGATCACGCCGTCGTTGGACGAGATGGTCACCGTCGCCAAGGAGATGGAGCGCCGCGGCCTGAAGCTGCCGCTGCTCATCGGCGGCGCGACGACGTCCCGCCAGCACACCGCCGTCCGCATCGCCCCGGCGTACGAGCAGACCACCGTGCACGTGCTCGACGCGTCGCGGGTCGTCGGCGTCGTCTCGGACCTGCTGGACCACGACCGCGCCGAAGCGCTCGCGGTGAGCAACCGCGCGGACCAGGAAACCCTGCGGGAGCAGCACGAGAACAAGAAGCGGCAGCCGATGCTGTCGCTTTCGGACGCCCGCGCGAACCGCGAGGTCGTCTCCTTCGACTCGCTGCCGGTGCCCGCGTTCACCGGTCTGCGGTTGGTCGAACCGGACCTGCCCGCGTTGCGCGCGATGATCGACTGGCAGTTCCTGTTCCTGGCGTGGGAGCTGAAGGGCAAGTACCCGGCGATCCTGGACCAGCCGGTGGCGCGGGAGCTGTTCGACGACGCCAACAAGCTGCTGGACCAGATCGTCGCCGACGAGTCCTTCCAGGCCCGCGGGGCCTACGGGTACTGGCCCGCGCACTCGTCCGGTGACGACATCGTCCTGGAGGACGGTCCCACCTTCCCGATGCTGCGCCAGCAGACCGTGAAACCGTTGAGCCGCCCGAACCGCTGCCTGTCCGACTACGTCGCTCCCGAAGGCGACCACGTCGGCGGCTTCGCCGTGGCCATCCACGGCGCGGAAACCCTTGCGGCGCACTACGAGGAGCAGCAGGACGACTACCGGGCGATCATGGTCAAGGCGCTGGCCGATCGCTTGGCCGAGGCGTTCGCCGAGTACATCCACCTGGAGGCGCGGCAGAACTGGTTCGAGCCCGGATCCACGCCGGACCTGGCCGACCTGCACGCCGAACGCTTCCGCGGCATCCGGCCCGCGCTGGGGTACCCGGCTTCGCCGGACCACAGCGAGAAGGTCGAGCTGTTCGAGCTGCTGGACGCCGAGTCGCTCGGGATGGGCCTGACCACGTCCTACGCCATGACACCCGCGGCGAGCGTGAGTGGGTTGATCTTCGCGCACGAGGCGTCGCGGTACTTCACCGTCGGACGGCTGGGCAAGGACCAGATCGAGGACTACGCCGTACGCCGCGGCATGCCCGTGGCCGAGGTCGAACGCTGGCTCCGCCCGAACCTGGCCTACGAGCCCAAGTGAGCTGACGCCCGACGGCGAATCCCCTCGGCCTTGCGCCAGAGGTCATCGCACCTCTGGCACTCGGGCCAACAGCCCTGCGGCCACATCGGCGGCGGGGCTTTCGGGATGTCCAACTCCTCGCCGCACAGGGTCAGGCCTTGGTCGCCGGGGTAGAGGGTCACCGCGATGGCGTGACGGCTGCCGTCGTGGGGCAGCCACTTGAACGGGCGCACGGGGGCACCTCCTCACATCGAGCGAAGGTTAGCGCCTCGATCGCTGTTAAACGCCTCAAACGCCTCGAACGCCCCACTTACGGGGTAACGCGCTCAATCGCCGTGGAAGATCCATGCATGGGCAAGTTGGTCACCACTTCCGAAGCGGCGAAAGAACTCGGCGTGGGGACGAGCACGCTCCAGCGCTGGGCGAAGGACAAAGTCGTTTCACCCGATCTGGTGACTCCCGGCGGACACATGCGATGGGATGTCGACAACCTCCGCGACCAGCTTCGTGAGCTGCGGCAGCGCGACGAGTAGGTCTAGCCCCTCAGTCGCGCCAACGTCGCCTCGGCTCGCTTCAGGCCAAGGGCGTAGCCGGAGCGCTGGTGCAGATCGCGGGCTGCGGTGGCCGAGCGGAGGCCGTCGCGGCCCGAAGCGTGGTCGGCCTCGGCCAGCACGCGCTGCGCCTCGCCCTCGATCAGCTTGTGCCCGGTGCCGCGGCTCAGGTCCAGCGCCTCCCGTGCCAGCTTCCGCGCCAGGTCGTGGTCGCCCAACGCGTGGTGGAGTTCGGCCAACGACACGAGCGCGTCGCCGCGACCCCGTGGGTGCGAGGCGGTGGTGGCCAGGTCCAACGACGTGTGGAGTTCGGTCAGCGCGGTGTCGTGGTCGCCGAGCAGGAGGTGGGTGCTGCCGAGGACGTGGTGGCCGCTGGTGCGGGTGCGGAGCATGCCGATCCTGGTCGAGATCTCCAACGACTCGCGGGCGGTGCGGAGGGCGTCCTGGTGACGGCCGAGGTCGCGGTAGGTGCCCGCCAGGTTGCTGAGGATGCCCGCCCGCTCCGGCGGGTCGTCCAGCTCGTGGCACAGGGTCAGGCCCGTGAGGTAGTGCTCGACGGCCTGGTCGACGAAGCCCAGCGCTTGGGCGGACAGGCCCGCGCGGGCTCGGGCGCACAGTTCGTGTGAGGGGCTCTGTGCGTGCTGGATCGCCTGTTCGTGCAGGTCGTAGGCCACTCGAAGGTCACCTAGTTCCCAGTGGACGTTGGCCAGGATGGCCAGCCGGGCGCTGGTGCTGGGGTCGGTGGGCGGGGTCGCGTCCAGCACGTGCCGGTACGTGGTGGCGGAGTCGCGCAGGCGCCCCATCGAGATGTAGGCCCGGCCCAGGTGGGTCAGGACGAAGGGCAGGAGGTCGGTCAGGCCCGCGCGGTCGACCACGGCCCGCGCCTCGGTGAGGTGGACCAGGGCGTCGTCGTACTCGCACACGCACCAGTGGGCGCTGCCCAGCGCCGTGAGCGCGTACACCTGACCGATCGCGTGGTCGTGGCGACGCGTCGTGGCCAGCACGGACCGTGCGGTGCCGAACCAGTCGGCCATCAGCCGGTGCTGCTCCAACGTCGGGTACAGCGCGGTGCACAGCCGTGCGGCTGTGAGGGGGGAGTCGGCCACGCGGGCGCAGGCGACGAGCGTGGTGAACTCGTCGGCCAACCACCGGTTCGCCTCGGCGGCGTCGGTGAAGGTGGGCTCGGGAACACCGAGGACCCGCCGGTGGGGTGTCGGGTAGACCAGTTGCGTGGCCTCCAACGCCCGTGCCGCGTAGTGCTCCAGCACGCGCGCCCTGGCCGGTTCCTCGTCCTCGCACTTCTCCACGGCGTAGAGCCGGAGCAGGTCGTGGAACGTGTACCGGCCCGGCACGTGCTCGTCGACCAGGTGGGCCGCGGTGAGGTCGCGCAGCGTGCGGCCCACGTCGGCGGTGTCCGTCAGGGCCGCCACGACGGGCGCGGTCACGTCGTGGCCGGGCATGAGGCCCATGAGCCGGAACGTTCGCCGCGCGGCCGGGTCCAGCGCCCGGTAGGACAGGTCGATCGCCGCTCGCACGGCCGTGCCCGGATCGCCGGGCACTTCGAGCGCGGTCAGCCGGTCGCCCGAGCGCAGCGCCGTCACGTGGTCCGCGATCGTTCGGCGCCCGCCCAGGACGTGAGCGGCGGCGATCCGCAACGCCAGCGGCAGCCGGGCGCACAGCTCCGCCAGGTCCCGCACGGCCTCCGGTTCGGCGTCGACGCGGTCGCCGAGCACGCCGCGCAGCAGTGCCGCCGCCTCGTCCGCGGTGAGCAGGTCGAGGTCGACCCGTCGGGCGCCGTCCCGCGCGACCAGGCCGGTGAGCGCGTCGCGGCTGGTGATGAGGACGAAGCACCGGGCGTTGCCGGGCAGCAGGTCGCGCACCTGCTCCGGGCTGTTCGCGTTGTCCAGCACGACCAGCGCGCGCCGGTCCGCCAGCAGCGTCCGGTACCGGCTGACCCGCCCGGCGAGCGTCTGGGGGAGGTCCGCGCCGCTCACGCCAAGGTCACCCAGCAGCGCCGCGAGCGCGTCGGCCGTGCTCGTCGGGGCGTCGTAGCCGCGCAGGTCGAGGTAGAGCTGGCCGTCCGGGAACCGGTCGGCGACCCGGTGCGCCCAGTGGACCGCCAGCGCGGTCTTGCCGACGCCCGCCGTCCCGGCGATGGCGGAGACCACGACCGCCCGCCTGCCCGCCTCGCCGAGCAGCCGGTCCAACTCGGCCAGCGCCTCGGCCCGGCCGGTGAACGCCGACACGTCCGGCGGCAGTTGGCGCGGTACGGCCGTGCGCTTCCGCGACCCGCGCACCACCCGGAACCACGCCTCGCTCCACGCCGCCTGCTCGGCGGGCGACGCGCCCAGCGCGATCACCACGCGGTCCAGCACGTCGGCGGGCGCGGTCGTCACGCCGGACACGTACGCGTGGACGGTCGAGCGCGGCAACGCCACCCGCGCGGCCAGGTCCTCCAGCGTCACACGGGCCTTGCGGCTCCCCGCGGCGGCCCGCACGCGCAACAGGTCGAGCTCGCGGACCAGGTCGGCCGAGGTCTCCACCGAGCCGGGATCCGGCCCGCCGCGAACCGCCCCCACATCGCCCCCACGTGTCGTCCAGGTTTTTCCAGGTTAGTCCGGGATCCGGCCCCCCGAGCGTCACGCGGCGGTTGAGTGGTCACGGGGGAGGGGAACCGCGGGTGGGTCACCAGGGGTGACAGTGGTCATGGCGGCCCCGTCATAGCGGGTGGATCGGTCGTCCCGGTGGCACGCTGACCCGCATGACCGGTACTCCCGGCAGCCCGGTGACGGTCGCGATCACCCGGCAGGCCGATCCCGCGCACCAGACCGAGATGCACGCCTGGGTGCAGGCGGGCATCTCGATGGCGCAGACGTTCGACGGTTACCTGGGTGGCGGGTGGGTGCGGACGGGGCCGGGGTCGGGGGAGTGGCACATGTTGTACCGGTTCGCGAGTCCCGCGGCGTTGGCGGCGTGGGAGGACTCGCCGCAGCGCAAGTGGTGGTTGCACACGGCCCAGGGGCTGGTGGAGCACACGCGGACCGAGCGGCGGACCGGGATCGAGGGGTGGTTCGACCCGCCGGTGGAGCGGGAGTTGGTGGAGCACACGGCCAAGGCCCCGCCGCGGTGGAAGCAGGCCACGACCATCTGGATCGTGTTCTTCCCGTTGAACCTGCTCGCCACCCTCACCCTCGGGAAGGTGATCGCCGACCTGAACGTGGTGCTGCGGGTGATGATCACGACGCTGGTGCTGACGCCGGTGATGACCTACTTCCTCCTGCCGTGGGTCACGCGCAGGCTGGAGCGGTGGCTGCGCGGGTGAGTCACGGGGCGATGCCCCGGACCCCCTGCCGCTCCCACAGGAACGACTGGAGCGGTGTCAGCGCGGGCCAGTGGGTGCCGCCGGGACGGGCGTTCACGCGGGACGCGTAGGACGCGGGGGTGTACGAGGGGTTGAAGAAGCAGCCCTTGCCGTACTTGGCGTCGTTGGCCGGGCACGACGCGGCGACCGACGCCGGGGTGGGCTTGCGGCCGGTGCGCTCCCACGTCACCAGTGCCTTCAACGCGCTCGCGTACTCGGAGTCGCTCAACGCGCTGTGCTCGGTCTCCGTGGTGAACGTCTGCACCAGGTTCGGCCGCCATCCCATCGACGCGCGGAACGCGGCCTCGTGCTCCACGAACGCCGTCGGGTCGCCGATCGCGTGCATGGTGAGCACGGGAACGGCGATGGTGCCGGTGATGTCGCTGTCGTAGGACAGGTCGCGCTTGGCGGGCGGATCGGCGGAGAAGCGCTCCACACCGGCGTTGAGCGCGGCGTCGTCGTGCGAGCCCGAGTAGCGGACACCCTTGTTGCTGAACGGGTTCCGGTCGCCCAGTCTGTTGTGGACGATGTCGCGGAACGTGAACGTGGCGAAGTTCAGGTGGGACGCCAGCGCGCTCTCGGTGATGCGCGTGACGGCGAGGATGTCGGTCAGGTTCCGCTGCTGCAACGGGGTTCGCGTGGTCGACGTGATGCCGGTGCACTCCTCCAGCCGGGCCCGCAGGCCGGTGCCGGTCATCGTCGAGTCGGCCCGCAAGCCCTGCCACAGCGGGTACTGCGGCTCGGTCGGCCTGGGGTGGTTGCCGCAGTAGTACTGGTAGACCACGCGCAGGTCGACGCGGTAGTCGTAGCCGCGCGACCCTCCCGCGAGGACACCGCTGGTGAGCAGCACGGCGTCGTAGGAGCGCGGGTAGATCTCGGCGGTCTTGGCCGCCACGTCGCCGCCCCACGACTGGCCGTGCAGGAACGTCTTGCGCGGCTCGCCGAACTTCGCGACGACGATCTTGCGCAGGTTCTCCGTGTCCGCGGCGCCCATGCGCGTGCCGTAGCCACCGCGCCGGTAGGACGACCCGGCCCACAGGTAACCCTCGCGGACCATGACCGACCAGCGGGTCAGGTCGTCGGTCGTGCGGGCGGGCGTCGGCGCGCCGAGGTCGGGGCCGCCGTGCGAGTGCACCACCAGGGAACCGTTCCACACCTTGGGCATGGCGATCGTGTAGTGAGCGCCGTTGACGTCCTGGCCGCCGTAGCAGGTGGTGTCCGCGGGGAGTGCCGTCGGGCACGCGGTGACCTCGGGGCCGGTGGCCGCGGAGGCTGGTGAGGTGAGACCCAGGGCGAGCGCTACGCCCAGCGATCCGGCCAGTACGGCTCTCACAAGCGGACCTCCTCGTGACTGCGGCGCCTCGTCGCGCCGCTGGGCCATGGTCGACTCCCGCGACCGGCGAGGTCCACGGCTCGCGGCAAAACTTGGGGTTCGCCTGACGTCAGTCGTCGGCACCGCCGGGATCGGCCGCGCCCTCCCGCTCGTCGCGCTCGGCCCACTCCAGCAGCGGGTCGAGCGAGAACACGGCGTCGTCGATGCCCGCGTGCAGGTCGCCGAGCGAGGCGAACCGGGCGGGCACCGTGGCGATGGTGAACTCCCGAGGGTCCACACCGTCCACTTCGTCCCACGCGATCGGTGTGGACACCGTGCCCTCGCGGTTGCCGCGCACCGAGTACGCGGCGGCGATCGTGTGGTCGCGGGCGTTCTGGTTGTAGTCCACGAACAGCTTCGCCGGATCGCGGTCCTTGCGCCACCACGTGGTCGTCACGTCATCCGGCGCTCGCCGTTCGACCTCGCGCGCGAACGCCAGCGCGGCCCGCCGCACGTCGGCGAACCCCCAGTCCGGCCGGATCCGCACGTACACGTGCAGCCCGTTGCCACCGGAGGTCTTCGGCCAGCCCACCGCGCCCAGCTCGTCCAGCACCTCGTGCGCCACGTGCGCGACCCGCCGGACCGTCGCGAAGTCGCAGTCCGGCATCGGGTCCAGGTCGATCCGCCACTCGTCCGGCTTCTCGGTGTCCGCCCGCCGCGAGTTCCACGGGTGGAACTCGACCGCCGACATCTGCACCGACCACACCACGTCCGCCACGTGCGTCACGCACAGCTCGTCCGCGTGCCGGTTGTAGCGCGGGAACTTCACCCGCACCGTCTCCACCCACGGCGGCGCCCCGTGCGGCAACCGCTTCTGGTGCACCTTCTCCCCGTCCACGCCGTCCGGGAACCGGTGCGTCATGCACGGCCGCTCCCGCAGCGCGCGCACGACGCCGTCGCCGACGGACAGGTAGTACCGGGCGAGGTCGAGCTTCGTCTCACCGCGCGCGGAGAAGTAGACGCGGTCCGGGTTGGAGATCCGCACGGTCCGGTCGCCGACTTCCAGTTCCACCGCCGGAGACCCGCTCTTGCCAGCCATGCGGGCCAACCTAACCCGGAATCAGCCGGTCAGCTCGTGCAGAACGGCCAGCAGCGCGGCCAGCGCGCCGCCGAACGCGGGCTTGGACGACGCGCCGTAGCCGACGATGACGCCGCCGCGCCGGGCCGTCCGGTCGA
This sequence comes from Umezawaea endophytica, assembly GCF_025061645.1. Classification (GTDB taxonomy): domain Bacteria; phylum Actinomycetota; class Actinomycetes; order Mycobacteriales; family Pseudonocardiaceae; genus Umezawaea; species Umezawaea endophytica. The sequence continues at coordinate 167,153 of NZ_JANYMP010000009.1, forward strand.
TCCACAGCCTGCTGAGGGGTTCGACGCCCAGCGAGTGCCGGGCGGCCGTGGCGGGCAGGGCGGCCTCGGCGTCCGGGGGCAGCGGCACGACGAGGTGCAGGCCCGCCGAGATGCCGCGCACCTCCAGGTGGGGCGGGAGCGCGGTCACCAGGCGGTCGTGGCGGGAGCGGTAGTCGAGGCGGCAGCGGCGGACGTGGCGGTCGTAGGCGCCGGAGGCGATGAGGTCGGCGAGCACGAGCTGGTTCAGCGTCGGCGGCTGGGCGCCGCTCGCCGTGATCGCCGCCAGCACCGGTTCGACGAGGGCGCGGGGCAGGACCATCCAGCCCAGGCGGAGGGACGGCGACAGGGTCTTGCTGGCGGTCCCGGCGTAGACGACCTGTTCGGGCGCCAACGCCTGGAGCGCGCCCACCTGCTGGCGGTCGAATCGGAACTCGCCGTCGTAGTCGTCCTCGACGACGACCGCGCCGGAGCGGACCAGCGCCGTGCGGCGGGCGGGCGCGAGGGTGACGCCCAGCGGGAACTGGTGGGCGGGCGTGACGACGGCCGTCGGGCTGTGGAGGTCGGACACCCGCAGGCCGTCGTCGTCGACCGGGACACCGACCACGCGCTGGCCCGCGGCCGTGGCGAGGTCGCGGAACAGGGTGAACGACGGGTCCTCGAACGCCATCTCCTCGTGCCCGAGGTCGCGCAGGGCGCGGCCCAGCACGGTGATCGCGTGGGAGAAGCCGGAGCACACGACGATGCGTGACGGATCGGCGCGCACGCCCCTGGCCCGGCCGAGGTAGGCCGCCAGCGTTTCGCGCAGCGGCAGCGCCCCGGCGGGGCCGCCGTAGTCGAACGAGCTGTTGGGGGTGTGCTGCACGACCCGCTTCGTCGCCGCCAGCCACTGGTCGCGGGGGAAGCTCGACGGGTCCGGGCGGCCGGGTTCGAGGGTCCACCGGGGCGTCCGCGCCTCCCTGGCGGCGGGCGGGCCGGTCTTCGGCTCCGCGCCCGCCGTCGCCACGCGGGTCGGCGCGCCCTGGCTCGTGGTCAGGTAGCCCTCGGCGGCCAGGTCGGCGTACACCCTGGTCACGGTGCCGCGCGCGACGCCGAGGTCGTGCGCGAGCGCTCGGGTCGACGGGACGACGACGCCGGGGAGCCAACGGCCGTCGCGGATGGCGGCCCTGATCGTGTCGGCCAGGCCCGTGCTCCCCGTGCCCGGCGTCCAGTTCAGGTGGGCGTCCACCGAACTGGACCACGGTTCCGACATGGGACTGGACCATACTCGTGGGCCAGTTCGGACTACCGTCGGTGACGTGTCCAAACGAATCCAGATGAGTCCCGGCCTGGCAGGCCCGTACAAGGCCATGATCGCGCTCGAAGGCGAGGTCGTCCGCGCCGCACGCGAGCACGGTCTCGCCAAGTCCCTCCTCGAACTGGTCAAGATCAGGGCGTCGCAGCTCAACGGGTGCGCGTTCTGCCTCGACATGCACACCAGGGACGCGGTGAAGGGGGGCGAGGAGCCGCGGCGGATCTTCGTGCTCGACGCGTGGCGCGAGACCGAGCTGTTCACCGCGGAGGAGCGCGCCGCGCTCGAGCTGACCGAGGCGATCACCCGGCTGTCGGTCACCCAGGACGTGCCGGACGACGTGTACGACCGAGTGACGGCGGTGTTCACCGAGCCCCAGTACCAGGCGCTGGTGTGGGCGATCGTGTCGATCAACGCGTGGAACCGGCTGGCCGTGCCCAGCCACCAGCCGCTGCCCTAAGCGGTTTCGGCGCTACTCGCCGCGCTTGGCCTTCGCGCGGCGCTTGCCCTCGTGCATCGCCTGCACGCGGGCGACCGGGATGGTGTGGCCCTCGGCGACCAGGTCCGCGCCCAGCTCCTGCGGGGCTGGCATCGACTCGGCCCACGGGTCGCGGTCGCCGAGCAGGCCCGCCGCGGTCTTCAGGGTGAAGTCGGCGGGGGCCACGCCGTCCAGGTCGTCCCACGACACCGGGAACGACACGGGGGCGCCGGGGCGCAGCCTGGGGCTGTACGCGGCGGCGACGGTGGCGCCGCCGGCGCGGGTCGAGTCGAGGAACACCTTGCCGTGGCGGTCCTCCACGATGAACGCCGTCGTCGCCACGGCGGGGTCCAGCCGTTCGGCGCGGGCGGCGAGCGCGCGGCACGCGGCGGCGACGTCGTCCGCGGGCGTGTCCACGATCGGCACGAACACGTGCACGCCCTTGGCGCCGCTGGTCTTCACCGCGCCCTCCAGCCCGGAGTCGGCCAGCGCGCGCCGCACGAGGTGCGCGGCCTGGACGGCGAGGTGGAACGCGTCCTCCTCGGGCGGGTCGAGGTCCAGCACGAGGTGCGTCGGGTGGTTCCACCGGTCGCGCGGGTACAGCGTCGGGTGGTACTCGACCGCGCGCTGGTTCGCGAACCACAACAGGGTCCGCCGGTCGTCGCACACGCCGTAGGAGATCTCCCGCTTCGACGCCTCGGCCCAGATCGGCTGCCTGCGCACCCACTCCGGGGTGTACTTCGGCAGGTTCTTCTGCATGAACGGCGCCTGGCCGGGCCGCACGCGCATCACCGACAGCGGCCGGTCGGCCAGCACCGGGACGATCTTGGCCGACACCGCGTCCAGGTAGTCGACCAGGTCGCGCTTGGTCGCCTCGGACCCGTCGAACAGCGGCTGGTCCAGGTTGGTCAGCGCGACGCCGTCCCGTTCCTCCGAGGTGCTCATCGCCACACCCTCCCCGGCTCGGAGTCCTCCGGCAACTCCCACGCCCGCTCCAGCGCGGCGGTGGGGTAGCGGGTGTCGCGGTCGGGGCCCTGCAACTGCCGGTAGAACGGACCGATCGTGTCCGCGACCGCGCGGTAGCGGCGGGACAGGGCGGCGGCCGACTCGGGCAGCGGGTCGAGGTTCCGGTCGAACCAGCCGAGCAGGTGCGACACCGTGTAGCAGCGGTCGTAGTCGCGGTGCGCGGCGAAGAAGTCCACCTCGGCGGGGGAGAGGTCGAAGTCGGAGCTGATGGCCAGCCCGAAGTCGGCGAAGTAGAGCCGTTCGCCGTCGGTCAGCAGGTTGTTGAAGTGGGCGTCGAAGTGCAGCACCCCGCGGGACCGCAGGAAGTCCGCGGTCGCGCGGAGGCCGCGGTGCACCAGCGGGATCGCGGTGTCCACCGAGCCGTCGGCGACCCGGTCCAGCAGCCAGTCGTGCACGGTCTGGGGCACGAACTCCAGGAACAGCACCAGGTGCGCGGACGACCGGCGCAGCGCCTCGAACCGGGCGCGCACGCCCTCCGAGCCGCCCCAGAACGCGATCGTCCGCTCCAGGTCGCCGTGCTCCTCGGGCGTCGGCGACGAACCGGGCAGCACCCGCCAGTGGTGCATCAGCGGGAAACCGGCGTGCTCGCCGCCCAGCACCCACCCGGTGGTCATCTCGTGCACGGCCAGCTCCCGCCACGCGCCGAACCCGGCCGAGCCGATGCCGTACTGGAAGAACGTCGGCAGCCCGAACAGGTTCGCGGTGGACCGGATGTTCTCCGGCCGCAGTTCCAGGTCCGTCAGCGGCACCTTCTTCACGAACACCCGCACGCCCTCGACGTTCAGCGACGCCGACGTGCCGCCGACCCCGGCGCCCAGCGGGGTCGCGCCCTCCAGCAGCGCCGCGAGCGCCCGGTCGTCCAGCCGGTCCAGCGCCCCGGACACGGTGCGGTGGGCGGTCGCCCGCATGGTTCCCCCTACGTCGGTGTCAGCACGCGCCCTTGGACTTCAGCACGCGGTGCAGGGCGTCGGCCACGCGCTCCTTGGCCAGCCCGCCGTTGCCGAGCGCCTGCTCCAGGCCGTCCAGCACCTCGCCGACCCGGCCACCGCTGGACCACAGCGCCACGTCCGCGCCCGCGGCGAGGGCCTGCCGCACGGCCTCGGGCAGGTCGACGAGGTTCGTGACGGCCTTCATCGCGCCGAGGTCGTCGGTCATGGCCACGCCGTCGAACTTGTACTCGGTGCGCAGGAGTTGGTACGCGGCCGGGCTCAGGGTCGCGGGCGTGCCGTCGGTCAGGCCGGGCACGTCGAGGTGGCCGACCATCACGGCGACCGGACCGTAGGCCTGGATGTCCTGGTAGGGGAGCAGGTCCTTGGTCTTCAGCTCGGCCAGCGGGGGCGTGCTGACCAGGCCCTGGTGGGAGTCGCCGCTCGCGTTGCCGTGGCCGGGGAAGTGCTTGAGCACGGGTTGGACGCCCGAGTCGCGCAGCCCGGCGGCGAACGCCGCGGCGTACGTGCGGGCGACGACCGGGTCCGCGCTCCAGGACCGGTCGCCGATGACCGTGTCGTCGGCCTGCGCGCTGGTGTCCACGACCGGCGCGAGGTCCATCGTCACGCCCCTGGCCCGCAGTTGCCCGCCACGCGTCTTGGCCAGCTCGCGGACCTGCTCGGGGGAGTTCGCGGCGACCAGGGCGCGAGCGCTCGGCAGGGTGCCGTCCATGGCGTCGATCCGCTGGACGCGGCCGCCCTCGTCGTCGACCGACACGGTGATCGGCAGCTTCGAGACGGCCCTGACCAGTGCCAGCGCGCCACCGGTCAGCAGACCGGTCGCGTCACCGCCGATGAAGATGCCGCCGACCTGCTCGGCCGACACGATCGCCACCGCGTCCTCGGAGTTCTCCGGCTTCACGCCCACCTGGAGCAACTGCGCGAGCTGCTGCCGCTGCGACAGGCCCGCGACGACCGGCGCGCACGGGTCGGACGGGGCCCCTCCCTGCGGTTGCCCGCCGCCCGGCCGCCCGTCGGGGGCGGCGTCGGGGAGGCCGAGTCTCGGGACCACCTCCTGGTGGAAGGTGGCGGCGAGCATCGCGCCAAGGGCCAGTGCGGCCAACGTCGTCGCAATGCTCCTGCGTCGCACGGAGGACGGCCTCCTGGGTGTTGATCCGGACGGGGTAACGCCGCCAGTCTTCCCCAGGAGGCCGCTCAGCACTAAACCGAGGTGTCCTCGCGAGTCCTCCGCCAGGCGATCACGATCAGCGCCACCAGGCCGAACAGGGGAACCGTGCTGACCGCCCAGCTCAACCCCATCGGGGGACCCGGCTGCTCCTGGACGGGCAGGACCAGTTCACCCGTCCCCGACCCGTCGGGGCCGTCGACGGTGAACGTGAACTTCCACTCACCGGGGTCCGGGAGGGCGGTGATGTCGAGCCCCCACACGTCCAGCTTGCGCGGGTGCCGCACCAGCGGGTCCGGCTCGACCGACCTCCTCCCACCCGGCCTGGCCAGCGAGAGCGTGCCGCTCTTGTCCGCGATCCCGCCGTCCGGCACGAACGTGAAGTCCAGCGACTGGAGCGCCTTCACCGGCCACGTGCTGAACCCGACGGTCAGCGCGTACGGCCCGGCCTGGACCTGCTCGGTGTGCACGACGTTCACCGGCTCGTACGCGAGCGCCGTGCCCGCCGTGCCGAACAGCAGCCCCACGACGCCGAGCAGCGCCACAACGGTCTTCTTGACGCCCACGGCGCTACCGCCCTTCCCGAACCGGGGCGAGGTGCCGCAGCATCCCGCCGAACCGAACGCCGAGCAGGCCGCCCGCCGCGCCGAACACCAGGCCCGCGACCGCGGTGCCGACGATCCCCGACACCTGCGGGAACCCGTTGCCGTACAGCAGGTTGTTCTGCACGGGCGCCAGCGCGGCCACCAGCAGGCCGCCGATCGCGCCCGCGACCAGCCCGAACACCTTCAGCGACCGGCCGTCGCGCCGCCCGAGCACCAGCAGCCCCTCGATCACGACCGCGACCAGCAGCAGGCACATCGGCATCAGTGCGGGCAGGCCGGGGACGCCGACGACGTAGTCGCGCAGCGGCAGCCCGGTCGAGTCCGCGTAGACCCGCGTCGCCCACGGCGAGAACCACCAGTACACGCCTTGCAGGACGGCCACCGCGACGGCGACGCCGAGCGCCCCGCCCGGCCGGTCGAGCAGGCGGGCGCCCATGACGACGATCAGCACGCACAGGAACGACAGGCCGATCGTCACCGTGTTCAGGTTGCCCACGTCGATCTGCGACAGGCCGATCGCCGTCACCGTGCTGAACGTCAGCAGCACCGCCAGCGAGATCAGCGCCCACGCCGCGCCCCAGGTCCGCGAGCGGACGACGGCGAACACCATCACCGCTCCGACCATCGTGATGGTGATCGACAGCAGCAGCCCGATGTGCGGCGGTGACGCGATCACCGCGTCGAACCCGTACAGCCCGTGCCACCACTGGTCCCACAGGCCGTAGATCAGGAACGACGCGGCGCCGATGCCGGAGATCAGGTAGCCGACGGGGGCGGCGAACGTGCGGCCGAACACCGCGACCGCCCGGCCGCCGACCGTCGGGTCCACCGGCCTGCCCGCGCGCTGGGCCGCCGTCGTCAGCAGCACGACCACGAGGCTCGCTATGCCGGAGAACGCGCTGCCGGAGTAGAGCAGCAGGTGCGGCAGCGTGAAGAACGTGTCCGGCCCGACGTCGCTGTGCCACTGGATGTCCCAGGTCAGCCCGGTCAACGACAGCACCGTGCCGCCCAGCACGAAGCTCGCCGCGGTCACCCCTCGCGGCACTGTCCTGGTCGTCGCGGCCACCGAGGCCCTCGACGCGGTGAGATCCATGTTCGGTCCCCTCATCCCTTCACCAACAACGGAAGTACGACTTGGTCGACACCGCTCGCGTCGCGCAGCGAGACGGTGATCTGCCACGGACCGGCCATCGGCAGGTCCGCGGTGGGGGCGCGGAAACGGCCCTGCCCCTCGGGGTTCGCGGTGACGGGGGCGAGCGCGTGGCCCATCACCGGCATCACCGGCTCGACGGTCACCTCGTCCGGCGCGACCGGGGTCCCGGCCTTGTCGGTGACCTCGAAGCCCAGCGAGTTCGGCCCGGTGCGCGGGTCGTCCACCGAGAGCCGGACGGTGTACCGCGAGCCGGAGGCCGACGCGCTCGTGGTGCCGCTGTCGGCGGTGCCGCGGAACACCAGTGCCACGAGGGCCACCACCACCGCCAGCGCCGCGCCCGCGACGATCGCGCGCCTGTTCACCGCCGCTCACCCCCGGCCGCCGGGACGTCGACCACCGCGGGCGTCGTGCGCACGGCGTAGCCGCGCTCGGCCTGCACCCACACGAGGTACCGGCCGGGCAACGGGAACGAGTAGGTGAACGGCACGTCCGGGCCGAACGCCGCGACGCTCTCGTCCGGTTTGTCCGGCAGCTCCGGTGTCGGCGGCGTCATCGCGTGCACGTGCGCCCACACCGGCGCGTCCGCGACCTCCCCGGTGACCGGCCCGACCACGATCAGGTGGCCGACCATCCCGAGCCACGGCTGGAGGTCCCGCGCGCCGAACCGGGCGGTGATCGTGCTCGGCGAGCCCGCCGCGGCGATCTTCCGGTCCAGCGGGACGTCCTCGGTGGCGGGCGCGGCCGTGCCCCCGGCCGCGAGCGTGACCGTCGTGCGCAGGAGTTGCCGCCCGCCGCCCCGTCGGGAGATCTCGGCGGCCACCGCGTACCGGCCGGGCTCGGGCGCGACCAGCTTCGCCCGGAAGTCGCCCGGACCGACCCGCACCGGGTGCAGGTGCCACAGCTTCCCGCTCGGCGACACGACGCCCAGGTGCGCGAACGCGCTGTCGTGCACCAGGAGGTCGTCCACCGGCCGTCCGGTCGATCCGTCGGTCAGCGCCAGCCGAAGGTCGTCGTCCACGGCCGTGGCCACCAGGTTCACCGGCGGTCGCGAGTAGTCCACTGTGGACGCCTGCGCGTTGGCGTACGGGTCGGTGACGTTGTCCACCGACGGGTCGAGGTCGCTGCCCGGCGCGGGCGGCGGCGGCACGGACGACGACAGCAGCGCCGCCGTGACGGCCACGGCCAGCGCCGCGACCACGCCCGCCGCGGGCACGAACGAGGCCGCGCCGCCGCGGCGCAGCGCCACGGCGATCGTCACCAGCATCAGCACACCCGCCGCGACGAACCCGCCGTACGCCGCGTTCTGCGGCGGCGACATCACCCGCGCGGGCACCACGAACGGGATCGTGGCCACCCGTTGGCCGTCGTCGACCACGAGTTCCCACGGCCCCGGCCCGTCCACCCGCAGCGTGCCGGTGTGGAAGCCCGGCTTCGCCGTGAGCCGCACGGTCGTGCCGCTCACCGTGCCGCCGTCGCGGTTCAGCCTCAGCCCCAGGTCGCCCGCCGGGCTGCCGACGTGCGTCACCACGTCCACGTGCACCGGACCGGGCACCGGCTCGATCCGCCGGATGATCACCGTCAGCTCGCGGTCCCCCAACGTCTGCGCGACCTGGATGTCGCCGCCGCCCGCCGCGCCGTCCGCCGCCGCGGGAATCGTTCCGCCCCAGGCGAAACCGATCACGCACAAGATCACCAGTAGTGCTCTCATCACCGCCCCAATCGATGTCGAACCTAGGGATCGGGAGACGGGGAGTCGTCGCCGTGCGGGGTGAAACCGAGTCCCCCTCAAGGGGGATGCCGACCCAGGGGGGAGCACGGGATCCCCCTTGAGGGGGACTCGCGACGGCCGCCGAGAGCGGAAGATCGGTGCGGTGAGGGGGATGTGGAAGCGCGCGGGTGATCCCAGGGTGTCGTTGACCCGGCAGTCGCTGCTCGTGGCGATGGCGTGCCTGTTCACCGACGTGTTCGTGTACTTGTTCAAGGCGCCGATGCCGATGACCGGCACCGCCGTGCTGGGGCTGCTCGCGATCGTCGTCGTCGACGCCGCGCTCGCGGGACCCGCGCGGCTGTCGGGCGTCGTGGCCGTCGGGCACGCGCTGGTGCGGGTCGGGATACCGCTGCTGCTGGACCGGCCGTTGAAGTTCTGCGCCAACGAGGCGGGCATGATGATCGCGGGCTACCGGGCCGGCGCGTGGCTGGTGGGCGTGCCCGCGTTCGCCGCGCTCGGCGCCCTGTCGGCGGGGATGGTGGCGGCCCACTTCGCGCTGAGCACGGGCGAGGTGCGGCTGGTGAACGACCTGCGGCTGCTGCCGGTCGAGGTGGTCAGCGGTGCCGTCCTGCCCTGGCTGGTCGGCCGCTACACGACCGCGCGGCGGGCGTACATCGCCGAGCTGGACCAGCGTTCGGAACTCGAGAGGCGCGACGCGGAGGAAGGGCTGGCGAAGGCCATAGCGGCCGAGCGCAGCGCCATCGCCCGAGACCTGCACGACGTGATCGCCCACCACGTGAGCGCCATCAACCTGCACGCGGGCGCGGCCCGGTTGGGGCTGGACCAGGGGAAAACACCGCTCGCCGCGTCGTTGAGCGCCGTCGAGACCGCCAGCCGCGCCGCCATGGTCGACCTGCGGCACCTGCTCGACCTGCTGCACGGCGACAACTCCGACAGCGCGCGGCAACCGGGCCTGGACAACCTCGACGAGCTGTTCGAGGGCGTGCGCTCCGCCGGGATACCGGCCAGGCTCACGACGTCCGGCGCGCCGCGCGAACTGCCGGAGTCGCTGGGCATCACGCTCTACCGGATCGTGCAGGAGATGCTGACCAACGCGCTGCGCCACGGCGACCCGTCGGGCGTGGACGTGGAACTGGCGTTCCGGCACGACTCGCTCGCGCTGAGCACCACCAACCGGGTGCCCGCGCTCGTCGGCGCCCGCGCCGAGGGCCACCGCAGGGGCCTGGAGGGCATCCGCAACCGCGCCCGCCTGTTCGACGGCGTCACCACCTGCGGCCTGGAACCCGACGGACGCACGTGGCGCACCGCCGTCGCCTTCCCACTGGAGCCCTCGCCACCATGCTGAGCGTCCTGCTCGCCGACGACCACGCCATGCTCCGCTCGGGCATGCGCGCCATCCTCGACACCCAGCCCGACCTCGACTGCGTGGCCGAGGTCGCCGACGGCCGCGCCGCCGTCGCCGAGGTCGCCCGCCTCCGCCCGGACGTCGCCGTGCTCGACATCCGGATGCCCAAGCTCGACGGCCTGAGCGCCACCGAGGCCATCCTCGCCGCGCCGGACAACCGCACGAAGGTCGTCGTGCTCACCACGTACGACAGCGACGAGTACGTGTACCGCGCCCTCAACGCGGGCGCCAGCGGCTTCCTGCTGAAGAGCCTGCCGCCGGAGGAGCTGATCGGCGCGATCCGCGTGGCCGCGCGCGGTGACGCCCTCATCGACCCGTCCGTCACGCAGCGGCTGGTCGCCCGCTTCGCCCGCAGCATCGCGCCCGCCGCGTCCGCGCCGGGGCTGGACCAGTTGACCGCGCGCGAGAACGAGGTGCTGCTGCTGGTCGCGGCGGCGTACACGAACGCGGAGATCGCGGCCGAGCTCCACGTGGGGGACGAGACCGTGAAGACCCACGTCTCCCGCATCCTCGCGAAGCTCGGCCTGCGCGACCGCGTCCACGCGGTCGTCTACGCGCACCTCAACGGACTGGTGCAGCGGTAGCTCAGGCCGGGAGCCTGCGGGCGATGGCCGGGATCACGATCGCGGCGGCGACCAGGTGCGTCACCATCAGCAGCGCCTTCGTGGCCGTGGCGGCGTCCGCGAGCACGTCCGGCACCAGTGACAGCGCGGTGAGCGCGACCGTGGTGCGGACGAACACCGACCGCGGTCGACGAGTCCAGCGCTTGAACCCCAGCGCCAGCGCGAGGCCCAGCAACGAGAAGACGGCCGTCAGCGTGGCGAACCCCGGCACCGGGATCGGCGCACCGCTGACGTCCAGGCTGATCCCGGCGAGGTCGCCCGCGGCGGCGACGGCCGCGGTGGCGACCGAGGCGACGGCCGCGGCGACCAGTCCGGCGACGATCAGCGGCTTGGCGGAGGAGCGGGTGGCGGGAGCGGTGGTGCTGGACATCGTGAGCCTCCGGTGAGTGGGGCCGGTCCGTTGCCGGCCTTCTGCTCCTACGTCGAACGGGCTCGACGCCGATCGACATCGCCGTGCGGAAAACTTCGAGAATTTTCGCCGAGGCGGTGAAGACCCACGTCTCGCGCCCAAGGACACCTTGATCCACCGGCGTCGCCCCTATGCGGGCTCGCCCGCGAACCGGTCCTCGAAGTGCCGCTCGGCGAACGCGATGAAGCGCTCCACGTCCCGCACCGCCGACGGCGCCCCGAACGACACCCGCACGGTCCCGCCGCTGGGCAGCCCGGCCACGTCGAGCGACTCGCCGACGTGCCGCGTCCCGTGCTTGAGCAGCGCCCGCATCGACCTCGGGCACAGCTCGGCCACGTTGGTGCCCGCGCCGGGGTTGCCGTAGTCGCCGGTGCGCAGGGAGATCCCCGCCGACGCGGCCTCCTCGGCGACGGTGCGGACGTCGATCACCGCGCCCGTCGGGTCGAGGAAGTTGAAGCTGACGATGCCGCCCCTGGCGACCGTCGTGGTCGGACCGTAGACGCGGACCATGGGGAGGCCGTTGCCGTGGCGCAGGGTGGTGAGGCGGTCGAGGAACCAGCCGGTCAGGTAGCGGACGCGGCGGGAGATGAGTTCGACGCCGGTGTCGGCCAGCAGGGCCAGCCCGACCTCCACGTCCGGGATGGACAGGAAGTTGAGGCTGCTGTCCTCCAGCGCGGAACCGAGGCGGGACAGGGCTTCGCGGCGCACGACCAGGCAGCCGACACCGGTCGGGTAGCCGAACACCTTGTACCAGCTCACCGTGACGAAGTCCGGGTGCACCATGCTCAGGTCGAGGGTGTTCGTCGGCAGGTACGCGGCCGCGTCGAGCAGCACGTCGTAGCCGCGTTCGCGGGCGATGTCGATCCAGCCCAGCGGGTGCTGCACGCCGGTGAACCCGCTCTGCGCGGGGAACGCGAACAGGCCGCGCCTGCGGTCCGGGCGCTTGCGGCCGAGTGCGGAGAGGACGGTGCTGGTGGAGATCCGCAGATCGGGGCGCTGGGTCGCGATCACCGTGGTGGTCGCGGCGAACTCGCGCACACCGCTGACCGACTCGTGGTTGTCCGAGGTGAGGACGAGCCTGCCGTGCCTGCCGAACGGGTACCGCTCGCCGACGAGCCTGGCCGCCGCGGAGGCGTTCGCGGTGAACACGACGGTGTACTCGTGCGGCGACGCGTTGAGGTGGCGGAGCACGGCGTGGCGGGCGCGGTCGACGGCGGGCGCGCTCGTGCTCGGGCTGCCGGGCAGGCTGCCGAGCATCCGGCGCTGGTGGGCCTCGTGCTGCGACGTCGCCGCCAGGCCGGAGCCCGCGTAGTCCAGGTACAGGTGGTTCTGCTCGTCGAGGTACGCGTACTCCGTGCGGCGCAACCGGTCCAGACCGCGGGTCAGCTCGTAGCCGGGGTGGCTGGCCGAGAATTCGGCGGGCTCCCCGGCATTCCGCGCTGTCAGCACGTGGTGGGTGTGGCGTGAGGTCATCTTTGCTCCCCGCGGTGAGATGACGGTGGTTGGCAACAATTCGCCGAATGGGAATACGTGTTCCGAGAAACGCGGAACGGCGTGCACGGAACATACACCGGCCACCTGCTCGGACCGGGGAGGACGCGGCCGTTGTTACGAGGCACACATCTTGTTGTCGGTCGGTCGTTTCGGGGAATAACGAATGACCGCAAGAATGTGGAACGGCTGTTCAGCGGGTCGGGCGAGCTGTTGTTCGGTTTGCTAAAGAACTGGACCGGTGCCGACAAAGTCATGCCGGATCGCTTCGAGGTGTGGTTTCCACCGGGCCCGAGTGCGCGTTCGGACAACGATGGTCTCCCGTTCGACCACACTTTCACCGCGGGACTTCTCGGACGGCTGCCCGACGACTACGGTCGGCGCCGCGGCGGCGGCTCGGGACAATTCGGCGCCCCCCGCGACCGCCGCGGGCTACTCCGCTCGCAGGCGCAGGCGGATCGCCTCGACGGCGTCGGCGAAGGCGGTGAACTGCTCGCCGGTCAAGCCGTCCAGGAACAGGTCGCGGACGAGGGCGGCGTGGCCGGGTGCCGACTCGCGGAGCTTCTGCCAGCCCGCCTCGGTGAGGCAGGCGATGATGCCGCGCTCGTCGGACTCGCAGGAGCGGCGGCGGACCAGGCCGGTCTTCTCCAACTGGGCCACCTGGTAGGTCAGGCCGCTCTTGGACGTGAGCGCGGCGCCCGCCAGCTCGGTCATCCGGAGTTCACCGCCGGGCGCGGCGGACAGCCGGGCCAGCACCTCGTACTGCGGGTGCGACAGGCCCGCGTCGTCCTTGAGCTGCTGCTCGACGCGGCGGTTGAGGAACGTGCTGACCTCCAGGTACCCCTCCCAGGCCGCCAGTTCCTCCTCGTTGAGCCACCGTGGTCCCGTCGTGGGGGTTTCCGCCATGGCGTGATCCTACCTTATCGTTCAAATTCGAAGCAGTACGTCAGCCCAGTTGGATCGAGCGCTTCGCCATGCCCAGCCAGAAGCCGTCGATGACGGTCCGCTGCGACTCCAGGTCGTCGGCCCCGGCGCCGAGCGTCACGAACAGCGGCGCGAAGTGCTCGGTGCGCGGGTGCGCCAGCCGCCCCGCGGGCGCCTTGTGCTCGAAGTCGAGCAGGGCGTCCAGGTCGTGCGCCTCCAGCGCGCGCTTGCCCCAGTCGTCGAACTCGGCCATCGCGCTCGTGACCCGGCCGCTCGTGCTCAGCGCCCGGAGGTTGTGGGTGAAGAACCCGCTGCCGACGATCAGCACGCCCTCGTCGCGCAGCGGCGCGAGCTTGCGGCCGATGAGCATCAGCTCGTTCGGGTCGAGGGTCGGCATGGAGATCTGGAGCACTGGCACGTCGGCCTCCGGGAACATCTCCACCAGCGGCACGTACGCGCCGTGGTCGAGGCCGCGGGTCTCGTCCTGGTGCACGGGCGTCTGCGGGGTGCGCAGCAGCTTGCGGACGCGCTCGGCCAGTTCCGGCGCGCCGGGGGCCGCGTACCGGACGCGGTAGTAGTGCTCGGGGAAGCCGGAGAAGTCGTAGAACAGCGGGACGGTGGTCGTCGCGCCCACGGTCAGCGGCGCCTCCTCCCAGTGCGCGGAGACCATCAGGATCGCCGTCGGCCTTGGCAGGTCCGCCGACCACGCGGCGAGCTGCTCGGGCCAGACCGGGTCGTCCGCCAGTGGTGGCGCGCCGTGCGAGAGGTAGAGGGACGGCATGCGGATCATGATGGCTCCCTTGTTAAAATTTGAACTATTTAGGTCACTGTACCTGTTGGTTCGAACCTGAACAACCTGTGGTACGCGTTACGCTGCCCGGCGATCCCCGAAGCACCAGGAGCTCTCCGTGTCACGCCGCGCCACGCCGTCCACCCGGACGTTCACCGACCACCTCGACACCGCCGCGGACCGCACCGGCCTGTACGCGGTCGTCGCCGCGCACACGGGCGCCAAGCGCGTGCTCTACCCGGTCAGCTCGCTCGACGTGACGCCGTCCTACACCTGGCCGGACGTGACCTACGTCGACACCGACCAGCGCACCCAGACCGCGTTCGCCGACACCGCGTCCGCGATCCGCCTGGCCGACCAGCACAAGGTCTACGAGGGCGAGCCGCGCATCCGGTTCCTCGGCGGCGAGTACGACCGCGTGTTCGGCGCGTTGCCCGCCGCGAGCTGGGACCTGCTGCTGTCGCTGCACGCGGGCCCGGTGGGGACCAACGCCGCGCGCTGCATCAAGCCCGGCGGCTGGCTGCTCGCCACGGGCCCGGTGGCTGACCCGGAGTTCGTGTTCGACGCGTCGGTGCTGCTGTCGGTGCGCGGGAAGTACCGCGTGGTCCCCGAGGAGGCGGACCGACCCGCGGCCCGGCTGTTCCGCCGGGTCTGACCACCTCGGGCGGTCAGCGCCGACGGCGCAGCAGGACGCACACCACCATGATGATCAGGACGAACAGGAACGTCAGCGCGCCGCTCGTCCCCACGGACCGGGGATCGCCCACCGGGCGCGGCAGTTCGCGGCTGAGCCCGGTGGCGGTGAGCAGGGCCAAGACGACCAGCCACCACCACAGCGCGGTCGTGGGGAGCGCCGCCAGAGCCTTGGGGGTGCACCGCTCGACGATGCCGTCGACCGTGACGGGTGCGAACTGCGCCACGACGTACAGCACGAGGAACGCGACACCCAGCGCGACGGCGATGCCGAGGACGCGCACCAGCGGGACCTGCGGCCCGAGTACGGCGTCGACGACCCCGCCCATCGGCACGGCGATCAGCATCGGCCCCAGCAGCACCACGCCCCACTTGCGGAGGAACGCGCTCGCGGGTGAGGGGAGGGCCCGCACGGGCACGTGGGTCGGACCGGGCGCGTAGGGAGGCCGGTGGACGTAGGTCGGAGGGACGGGGGCAGCGTGGAAGTGGACGCCGCCGTGGATCGATCCCGCCTGCACGGACGGGCCGTTCACGATCCCGTCGTTGTGGTTCGTGCCGCCGGGTAACGGACCCACCGGGTCTGAAGGGCTGGTCAACGCACGCTCTCCCTGGTGCCGAGGTGCGGACGATCCTAGCCCGGCGGAGCCGCCGGAACGGCCAGGGCCAGCGCCAGCGCGGCGGAGCCGACCTCGCGGATCACCTGCTCCGCCTCGGCCCACGAGGGCTGGAAGGTGCGGCCGCACTCGATCGTGAAGCCGTGGACCTTGGTCTTCGCCGGGTCGGCGAAGTGACGGCTGTAGGCGTAGTCGTCGCTAGCCCCCGAGGTCGGGTAGAGGCCGTAGGCCTGCTCCACGGGGTAGTCGACGCCGCGCACGGCCTTGACCGCGTCGCGCATCCGCTGGGACAGCGCGCTGACCGCTCCCAGGTCGGCCGGGGTGATGTACTCGCCGTACGCGCTGTCGCGCGGTCGTCCGCGCAACCCGTCGAAGCGCGGGTCGAGGAAGGTCTGCTCGGGTCTCGTCGACTGGTTCTCGTCGCTGCCCCAGGCGTGCAGGATGACCGGGACGGCGCTGTGCACGTCCACCAGCACCCTGATGTCCGGCCGGGTGTCCAGCAGCCACACGACGTTGCGCGTCTCGGGTTCGGACGCCGCGGACGGGCCGCGGTACACCTGCCGGTCGCACGGGTCCGCCGACGTGGCGACGCGGGAGTCCGGGGCGAACTTGGCGGTGTGGTCCCAGAGGAAGTCGAAGTTGCGGTTGACGTCCACACCGACGCAGCCGCCGCCCCTCGGGTGGGGGCGGCGGTTCTTGCGCCACAGCGGGTCCGCGGTCTGGCTGTGCGCGCGGCCGTCCGGGTTCACGCACGGGAACACGTACACCGCCATGCCCTCCACGACGTGGCGGACCTCGTCGGCGGTGTACCGCTGCCCGCCGTAGACGAGGCCGGTGCCCAGCCCGTGGGCCTCCAGGAGGTCCGCGGCCAGCGACACCAGCGCGTCCGGCGGCACCCATTCCCTGGCGTGCACGCCACCCAGCAGGAGCAGACCGTCCACACCGGACCGCGTGCCGACGCGCAGCACGCGGGTCGTGCGGCCCTCGTGGGTCGGGTTCGGGCAGGTGATCAGCTCGGTGGCGCTGGGGTAGGCGGCGGCCAGGTTCTCCAGCGCCGACTCGACCTCCGCCGGGTTCAGGTACGTCACGGCTACTCCTTGAGCCCCAGCCCGCGCGGGACCTCGCCCCTGGCCGCGAAGCGGTTGTCCCGTCCCACCTCGGCCTGCCGCGCCAGGCCGTTCTCGGTCTCGTCGGCCAGCACGGTCACCGTCGCCGAGCGGGTCGTCGCGAGCCGCGACCCCGGCAGGTACACGTCGATCGCGAACCCGTCGCCCTCGGCCCGCGCCACGGCCCGGCAGCCGAGGTCCGGCTCCAGGTCGTCCACCGCCGACCGCAGGTCGTCCAGCGTCGCGGCCTCGACGCGCACGCGGAACACCGGCTCGTCGGGCGTCACGGTCCCACCGCGCTCGCCGCCAGTTCCACGGCCCTCGCGGCGTTGACGCGGCCGAAGCCGTAGTCGTCGTGGTGGCCGTTCGCGTCGTAGAGCACCCCGCCGACCTTGTCCGCGCTGTCGCGCATCACCTTCCGCAGCGCGTCGCGGGTCAGTGCCGGGTTCACCGCGAGCGCGAGTGCCGCGCAGCCCGCCGCGCACGGGGCGGCGAAGCTGGTGCCGGTGCTCTTGCCGTACCCGCCGCTCCCGGTCGTGCTCACCACGTCCACGCCCGGCGCGATCAGCTCGACCTCCGGGCCGCGCGCGGCGTTGTCCTCCAGGTCCTTGCGCGTCGACCGCACCACGGCGATCACGTCCGCGTGCGACACGACCTCGTCCTTGAGCACGTCGACGTCGTTCCCGTTGCTGGCGGCCCAGAAGATCGCCAGACCGCGCCCGCCGCGGCCCTTCGTCGCGGCGAACTCCAGCGCCAGCGCCAGGGTGGTGGTCAGGTCCCAGTCCGCGCCGTTCGGCCCGAGGCTCGACACCAGCACGTCCGCGCCCGCCGCCGCGTCACCGCCCTCGGTCGACGGGTCGGCCGCGTAGGCGACCGCGCGGGCCAGCGTCGTCTGCGTGCCGACCTGGTCGCCGAGGCACGCGATCAGCACCAGGTCGGCCTCCGGCGCCGCGCCGGTGCCGCCCAGCAGGTTGTTCCGCCGCGCCGCGACCATGCCCGCGCAGAACGTGCCGTGGTCGCCGCTCGGCATCCCCACGACCCCGACGGTGAACGCGCCCGCCCTGGTGAAGAACCCGGAAGCCGCGTGGACCCCGGCCTTCAGGTCCTCGTGCTTCGCGTTGAACCCGTTGTCGATCACCGCGACCCGGATGCCCGCGCCGCGCGTCTTCTCCCAGGCGGCGGGCGCCCGCACGTCGGCCCCGGCCGTGCCGCCGCCCTGCCCGGTGTTCGCCCACTGCCACTGCTCGGCGAAGCGCGGGTCGCCGGGTGCCGCGCGCTGCGGCACGTGCTCGACGAGGCTGGGCTCCGCGAGGGTGATCAGCGGATCGGCGTTCAGCTCCACCGACGCGGCCAACGAGTCCGCGTGCTCGGTCGTGTCGACCTCGAACAGGTTCGGCGCGAAGCGCAAGCGGCGCACCAGGATCAGCCCGCGCCGGGCGAGCGCCTGCTCCGCCGCTTCCTCGGACAGGTCCTCGGTCACCTGCACGGTGAGCCGCCGCGTCACGATCCCGAGCCGCCCGTTCGGTCGCCGCACCAGGTGGCCCACGTCGTCGGCGCTCTCCAGGGCCAACGCCGCCGAGGCGGGCACGAACACCCACTGGGCCTCGCGGAACGGGCTCAGCTCGTCGTCGTCGGCCAGCGCCTCCGCGACGACCGCGCCCTCCACCCGCACGGCGACCAGGTCGTCGACCTCGTCCACCGTCCTGCGCTCACCACGAACGAAGTACTCCCGGATCACGACAAACCCCTCCTCCAGCGTCGCACCGCCGATCCAGAGTGCGCGGGGTTCCGGCCGCTATCAAGGTGGTCCCGCTCGGCATTCGAGTGGAAGTCGGGGAGGGCGGTCAGCACGATGGCGCCGCAGATGAGCGCGATGCCGAGCCACTGCGCGGGGCCGACGGGTTCGCGCAGGACCAGCGCGGCGATGGCGGCGGCGCTCGCCGGTTCCAGGAGGCTGATGGTGACGGCCGCGGGGGCGCCGAGGTGGCGGATGCCGTGCGCGAAGAGCCAGTAGGAGATGCCCGCGGCGACGATCCCCAGGTACAGCAGGCTCATCACGGCCCGGCCGGACAACAGGGTGGGGGTCGCGGTGGCGAGCGTGACCGGGAGGAGCAGCAGCGCCGACACGGTGAAGATGGCGGCCAGCGCGCTGGTGTCGCGGTGGTGGTCGGTCAGCCGCCTGATCGCCAGCGCCTGGGTGCTGAAGCAGGTCGCGGCTACTGTGGACAGTGCGAGTCCGGTGGGGGACAACGTGACCGTCGCGCCGCCCGCGAACGTGAGCAGGCCGAGCCCGACGGCGGCCACGGCGGTGCCCGCGAGCCACCAGCGGGACGGCGGACGGCGTTCGGTGACGGCCGTCCACAGCCCGGTGAGCACGGGGGCGAGGCCGATGGCGACCGCGGTGCTCACGGCGACACCGCCGACGTCGACGGCGGCGAAGTAGGAGAGCTGGAAGCCCGCCAGACCGACGGCGGCGGCGAGCAGCGGTCCCACGTCCCTCCGGCGCCACGGGCCGCTGAACGGTCGGCCGCCCAGCGCGACGAGCGCCACCGCGCCGACGGCCAGTCGGACGCCGCCGGCCGGGAGCAGTTCGTCGCTGGTGAAGAGGGTGGCGACCGGGCCGATGGTGCCCCACAGGAGGGCCCCTCCGGCGGCGGCGCTCAGCGCGGCGGTGCGGGACACGACGTCCACCTTCCAGCTATTGGGTCATACGGTTATACCGTATATCCGAAACCCCTCCGGCTGATAGGCTGGGCGGGTGAGCCTCACGTTGCAGACCACGAGCACGCGGGACGCCCTCGTGGCCGAGGTGCGCAAGCGGATCCTCAGCGGCCAGCTCCGCCCCGGCGAGGCGCTGACCGAGGCCGGGCTCGCGAGCGCGTTCGGCGTGGCCAGGCCGACCGTTCGCTCGGCGCTCCAGGTGCTGGTCAGCCGTCACCTCGTGCGGTCGTCCGGCGGGCGGTCGCTGACCGTGCCGGTGCTGACCGAGGAGGACGTGCGCGACCTGTTCTTCGTCCGCACACCGCTGGAACTCCAGGCGGTGCGCGAGATCGTGGTGAAGGGCCTGTCGCTCGACGGTGCCGAGCAGCGCCTGGCGGCCATGGAAGCCCTGCCGGAGACGGCCGAGTGGGGCGACCGGGTCGAGGCGCACACGGCGTTCCACACCGCGCTCGTCGACGCGGCGGGCAGCCCCCGGCTGACCCGGCTCTACCCGGCGATCCAGGAGGAGATGCAGCTCTGCCTGGCGCAGTTGCACCGCTGGTACCCCGGCCCGCAGGACCTGGCCGTGTCGCACCGCGCGCTGCTGGAGGACATCCGCTCCGGCGACGCCGACCGGGCCTGCGCGGCCATGGGCGACCACCTCGCGCTGGCGCTGGGCCAGCTCACGACGTAGGCAGCTCCACGCCGGTGATCTCGCGGCACACGGCCAGCAGGCCCTCCTGCACCTCGATGTCCGACGCGGCGGGATGGGTCTCGCCCAGCATCTGGTGGTAGTAGTAGCCGCCGCTCGCGGGGGAGTGCACGGCCAGCCGCGCCTGGGTTTCCGGCCCCTGCGCGAGGTCGTCCGGAGCGCCGGGCCCACCCATCCTGGTCGCTACCCAACCGGGGTCCACGGCGTTGGACCGCACGTCGGCCCAGCGCCGCGCGATGGCGAACGCCAACGCCACGACGTGCAGCTTCGAGTCCGAGTACGCCTGCGAGGCGTTCCACGGCCTGCGCGTCCACTGGAGGTCGCCCAGGTCGGGGTCGCCGTCCAGGTGCATCCCGGACGACAGGTACACCAGTCGGTCCGGGCGCTCGACCAGCGCCGTGAGCAGGTACGGCGCGAGCACGTTCACGGCGAACACCTTCGACAGGCCGTCCTCCGTCCCGACGCGCTCCGGCAGCCGGTAGACGCCCGCGTTGTGGATCACCGCGTCGAAAGGGCCGTGCGCGTTGGCCTGCTCGGCGACCGAGGTGATCTCGGCGACCACCGACAGGTCGCCGTGCAGCGCGCCCGCCGCGCCGGGGGCCGCGGCCAGCGCGTCCTGCGCGCGCCGCGGGTTCCGCCCGTGCAGGACGACCTCGTGACCCTCGTCGATCAGGAGCTTCGCGGCCATCAGCCCGAGGCCGTCGGCCGAACCGGTGATCAGGACGGTGCTCATGGCCCCGATCTTCAACCACGCCGATCACCGGTGCACGACGGCCCCCTCACCCGACGGGTTCGAGGGTGCCGTCGCGGCGGATCAGCGCCGCGTACTCGCCGTTGAGGGTCAGCAGCTCGTCGTGGGTGCCGCGTTCGGCGATCCGGCCGCGGTCGAGGACCAGGATCTGGTCGGCGTCGCGGATCGTGGACAGGCGGTGCGCGATGGTGATCGTGGTGCGGCCCTCGGACAGCGCGTCGATGGCTTCCTGGACGGCCAGTTCGGTCTGGTTGTCCAGCGCGCTGGTGGCCTCGTCCAGCACCAGGATCGGCGGGTTGCGCAGGATCGTGCGGGCGATGGCCAGCCGCTGCTTCTCGCCGCCGGAGAACCGGTAGCCGCGTTCGCCGACCAGGGTGTCGTAGCCCTCCGGCAGGCCGCTGATGTGCTGGTGGATCTGCGCGGCCCGCGCCGCGGCCACCAGTTCCTCGTCGGTGGCGTCCGGCTTCGCGAAGCGCAGGTTGTCCGCGATGGACGCGTGGAACAGGTACGTCTCCTGCGACACCACGCCGACCGCGTCGGCCAGGGTGGCGAAGTCCAGGTCGCGCACGTCGACGCCGTCGATGGTCACCCTGCCCGCGGTCACGTCGTACAGGCGCGGCACGAGGTAGCTCAGCGTCGTCTTGCCCGAGCCGGTCTCGCCGACCACGGCCAGGCTGGTGCCCGGCGGGACGACGACGTCGATGCCGGACAGCGTCTGGTGGTCGTCGGAGTAGGCGAACGACACGCCCTCGAACCGCACCTCGCCCCGGACGTCCTTGAGCGGCACGGGTTCCACCGGCGGCTCGATGTCCACCGGCAGGTCGAGGTACTCGAAGATCCGCTGGAACAGCGCGAGCGAGCTCTGGAGCTCCACGCCGGTCTGGATCAGCGACACGGCCGGGCGGAACAGGGTCTGCTGCAACGACACGAACGCGACCAGCGTGCCCAGCGACGCGATCGGCACGCCCAGCGCGCCGCTCGCGCCCGCCGCCCAGTAGATCAGCGCGGGCATGGCCGCCATGACGATGCCGACGGTCGACATCCGCCAGCGGCCCGCCATGCTCGCGCGGACCTCCAGCTTGGTCAGCTTGGCCGACTCCTCGGCGAACGACGTGGTCAGCGAGTCCGTGCGGCCCATGGTGTGGCCGAGCAGGACGCCGCTGACCGACAGCGACTCCTGGACGTTCGTGGACATGGTGGCGAGCTGCCGCTGGCGCTCGCCGGTGATCTTCTTGCGCTCGGTGCCCACCCGGCGGCTGATCCACACGAACAGGGGGAGCAGCGCGAGGGACACGATCGTGAGCCGCCAGTCGAGTGCGGTCATGGCGACGACGGTCGCGACGACGGTGGTCACGTTCGACACCAGCGAGGTCGCGGTGGACGTGACGGTCGACTGCATGCCGCCGATGTCGTTGGCGATGCGCGACTGGACCTCGCCGGTGCGGGTCTTGGTGAAGAACGCCAGCGACATGCGCTGGAGGTGGTCGTAGACGGACGTGCGCAGGTCGTGCATCACGTCCTGGCCCACGGCGGTCGACACGTAGGTCTGGATCACGTTGAACACGCTGGTCGCGACGGCGACGGCGATCAGGCCGCCCGCGAGCAGCGTCAGCAGCCCGACGCGCCCCTGCGGGATCGCCACGTCGAGGATCTCGCGCAGCAGGAACGGGGACGCCACCGCCACGAGGGACGACAGCAGGACGAACAGGGCGACGACGCCGAGGCGCAGTCGGTAGGGCCGGAACAGGCCCAGGATGCGGCGAACGCTCACCGGGTGCTCTGGTGTGGTGGTCGGCAAGGACACCTCCGTGGGATTGACTCTTACCTATGGTAACAATGAAAGTGCCTCTGTTATTCTCGATTTGTGAAGATGGACGAAACCGCAGGTGGGCTGGGTGAGCTGTTCCTCCGCCAGGCCCGCCGGATCCGCCGTGCCTACGGCGAACGCCTGGCCCCGCTCGGCTTCACCCTGGCCCAGTCCCGAGCGCTGGAGGTGATCGCCCGCTACGGCGACACGCCCCCGCGCATGGTCGACCTCGCCGACCGCCTGCACGTCGTCCCGCGCGCGGTCACGCCGCTGGTCGACGCGCTGGAGGACGCCGACCTGGTGCGCCGCCGGGTCGACCCGGCCAACCGCCGGTCCATGCTGCTGGAGCTGACCGAACGCGGCGCGCGGACCCGCGAGGAGTTCCGGGAGGCGCGGACCGAGGCCGCCGCGTCGCTGTTCGCGCCCCTGTCGGCGGAGCAGCAGGAGCAACTGCGGGAACTGCTGGAGAAGATCGACGCGGCGGCCGAGGAGTCACCCGGTCGCTGACATCAGCACCTCGGCCCGCGCCCACACCGCGGGCAGGAGGTCGAGGGTCCGCTCGGCGCGCGCCGCGAGGTCCGCGCCGCCGGTGACGCCGAGGTCGGCGAGCACGGCGTCGAACGCCGGGGCCAGTTCGCGGTGCAACTCCGGGGCGTCGGCGGCCAGGATCGTGTGGCAGCGGGAGAACGTGACGGCGATCCAGAACGCCGCCTCGCGGTGGTCGCCCGCGTCGACCAGCGCGTGACCGCCGTCGATCGCGATCGGACGGGCCGCCGCCGTGATGTCGCTGCTGTACGGGAACGGGGTGCGGGACACCGGGACCGTGCGGTCGAACGTGGTCGCCAGCGCGGCCAGGTGGCGGCGAGTCAGCTCCGGCGTCCAGTGGGCGCACCCCAGGTGGGCCAGCAGGTCCGGGTACAGGTCGCCCGCCAGCGGTCGGACCTTGAGGTAGCGCAGGCGGACGGTCGGGTTGCGCCGGGCCGCGACCAGCAGCACGTGGGTGGTCACGCCGGTCGGGAACAGCCACGACATCACCCGCCGCGGCCACGGCGCGGCGGGGTCGATCCCGCGGAGTCCCCGCTCCACGCGGTTCCTGGCCTCCCCGCAGCGCCGCCGCACCCACTCCGGGTCGGCGAAGTGCCGCTCCACCAGCGCTTGCAGGGGTCGCAGCGCACCCGTCGGGTCGGCGATGACCGTGTCCGTCCGCAGCCCGCCCGCCACGTGGTACGACCCGAGCGCGTCCCGGACCTCCTGCCACGTCACGGGGGTGACCTCCAGCAGGGCACCGCGGAACAGGAACTTGCCCGGCTTCGGCCCCGCCTCGTCCACCACCACGGCAACGTCCACATCGGACCCGACGGGCAGCTCGGCGTCGTCCGGCACCCCCACCGTCGAGCCGGTGAAGTACGCGGTGGCCCCGTTCTCGCGCACCCACGCGACGGCCGCGGCCCTGGCTTCTCCCACGCGCACGTCACCGAACCTACCGCTTGCGCCGGTCGTCGGATCGGACGAGAGTCTGCCGCCGGACACCTGGAGGAAACCGATGGACCTGCACCTCGCCGGCAAGATCGCCGTCGTCACCGGAGCCAGCAAGGGGATCGGGCTCGCGGTCACGCGGGCGCTGGCCGCGGAAGGGGTCCAGGTCGTCGCCGGGGCCAGGGAGTGGCACGACGAGCCCTCGCCCCTGGTCCACCCCGTGGCGGTCGACCTCGGCACGCCGGACGGGCCCGCGAGGCTCGTCGACGAGGCCGTGTCGCGGTTCGGCGGCCTCGACGTCCTGGTGAACAACGTCGGCGCGGTGCGCCCGCGGACCGGCGGGTTCCTGTCGATCACCGACGAGGACTGGACGGCGACGCTGGAGCTGAACCTCCTGTCGGCGGTCCGCACCACCCGCGCCGCGGTGCCGCACCTGCTGGACCGCGGAGCCGGGTGGATCGTGACGATCGGCTCGGTCAACGCGTTCCTGCCCGATCCGGGGGTCATGGACTACAGCGCGGCCAAGGCGGCGCTGGCGAACTTCACCAAGTCGCTGTCCAAGGAGTTCGGTCCGCGCGGGATCAGGGTGAACAGCATCAGCCCCGGCCCGGTCGCCACGGCGCTGTGGCTCGGCGAGGGCGGCGTCGCCGCGACGGTCGCGTCCGCGTCCGGCGGCGACCCGGCCGCTGTGGCGAAGAAGGTGGCCTCCGAAGCGGTGACCGGGCGGTTCACCGAGCCCGAAGAGGTCGCCGACCTCGTCCTGTTGCTGGCCAGCGACCGCGCGGGCAACGTGACCGGCGCCGACTTCACCATCGACGGCGGCCTGATCACGACGCTCTAGCAGCAGTTCTCGCCGCGCCAGGCCTCGCGGCCCTCCTTGACGGCGACCGCGGCGATCACCAGCGCCGCCGCCGGGTCCGCCCAGTACCAGCCGAACAGGCTGTTGAGCAGCAGGCCGACCAGGAGGACCCCGGACAGGTAGGTGCACAGCAGGGTCTGCTTGGAGTCGGCGACCGCGCTGGCCGATCCGAGTTCGCGGCCCGCGCGGCGTTGCGCGTACGACAGGCCGGGCATGACGAGCAGCGACACGGCGGCCAGCACGATGCCGACGGTGGAGTGCGACGCGGTCTCGCCGGAGAACAGGGAACGGGCGGACTCGACGGTCACGTAGGCCGCGAGCGCGAAGAACGACAGCGCGATCACCTTCAGCGCCGTGCGTTCCCGCGCTTCGGGGTCGGTGCCGGAGAACTGCCACGCGACCGCCGTGGCGGAGGCGACCTCGATCACCGAGTCCAGGCCGAAGCCGATCAGGGCGGTGGACGAGGCGATCGTGCCCGCCGTGAGGGCGATGACCGCCTCGACCACGTTGTAGGCGATGGTCGCGCCGACCAGCAGCCTGATCCGCCGGGTCAGCGCGGTCCGGCGCGCGGGTTCGAGCACCACGACGGGGGAACAGCAGGCGTCGCTCACCGGACGGCGGCCGGGACGTGGTCGGCGCACGGGTCGACGGCGAGGACGACCTTCGCGAGTTCGCCCAGTGCGCGGGTCAGGTGCTCGTCGGCGAGCGCGTAGCGCACCTGGCGGCCTTCGTAGCTCGCCACGACCAGGCCGCAGCCGCGCAGGCACGCGAGGTGGTTGGACACGTTCGACCTGGTCAGGCCCAGTTCGTCGGCGAGCCTGCCTGGGTAGTTCGTGCCGTCCAGCAGTGCGACGAGGATCCGGCAGCGGGTCGGGTCCGCCAGCGCCCTGCCGAGCCTGGCCAGCGCGTCCGCTCGGGTCTCACACTTCAGCATGCGTCGAACAGTACAGCGAACGCTGACATGTTCACCAGGTGCCGCGACACCTCGGCACGTCTAGCACGGCAGGTACCGGTGGCCGCTGAACCAGGCGGACCGGTGGTCACCCGCGGCACGCGTGGCGGACCTGCCCACGAGCAGCCGCTTGCCCTCGTCGTACACGACACGCGCTTCCGCCTGCCTGCCCGAGCCGACCAGCGCGGTCATCAGCAGCTCGCGCAAGCGCTCGCGCGTCGGGCTCGCGGCGACCGCCTCGGCCAGTTCGACGCTCACCGAGGCGTGCCTGCCCAGCGCCAGGTCGATCTCCAGCCGTTCCTCCAGCGCGATGGCCCTGGCGTGGTCCAACCGGGTCCGCTGCTCCTCGGCGAACGCGCCGCGCAGCCCGCAGAGCGCCGTGCCCCGCCACAGTTCGTGCGCCGACCGCAACTGGTCGGACGCGGCCCGGAGGGCGCCGCGGGCACGGGCTTCGCGGGCCGCCGCGACACGGGTGCGGAACCGGCTCCAGTCGACCGCGCCCGCTTCCACCGACATCGTGTAGCCGCCGCCCCCGATGGAGGTGATCAGGCCGTCTTCGGCGGGGGAGAGGAGGCGGCGCAACCGGGTCACGTAGGTGCGCACGCTGCCGCGCGCACCTCGTGGCGGCTCCTCGCCCCACACGGCGTCGACGATCTCGTCGACCGACACCGGCCTGCCCTCGCGCAGCAGGAGCAACGACAGCGCCACCTGCTGCTGAGGTGACCCGAGCTTCACCTCCTGGGCGCCCCGCCACGCCCTGATCGGCCCCAGTAACGCGAACCTCAACCCCGTCGCCATCGCTGTTCCTCCCCCGGAACCCGTCCACCCCGACGATCCGTTCACGGCGGACGGGGCGGTTCGGTTCGACCTGTGGCGAAGTTCAGCCGGCGGTGCACACCGTGAGGCGCTCGCGGAAGAACTCCACGACCCGGTTCCGCGCGCCCAGCGCGGGGTGGCCCGGCCGGTCGCGCACCTCGCCGGTCACGACCGAGTGAGCCTTGGTCGAGAACCCGCCCGCGTTGCCCGGCTTGGAATCCAGTTCGATCACCTCGAACGCGTCGCCCAGCCGTTCGCGCAGGTGCTGGAACCGCTCGTCGGGGACCATGAAGTCCTCGCTGAACCGCATCCCGAGCACGCACAGGCCCTCGTCCCTGGTGCGGGCGACGATCCGGTCGGCCTCGGCGGGCGAGAGCCCGAGGTCGCGCTTGCGGGTGGCGCCGATCGGGAACGGCACCGACGGCTGGCTCATCACCGGTGCCAGCACCACGTCGTCGACGGCTGCGGCGAGCGCGAAGCCGCCGGAGAAGCACATGCCGATCACGCCGACGCCCTTGCCGGGCGTGCGGGCGGCCAGGTCGCGGGACACCGCGCGCAGGTAGTCGGTGACCGGGCGGTGCGCGTTCGCGGCGAGCGCGCGGAACTCCTTGGACACGCAGACCTTCGCCATCGACGACAGCCCGTAGCCGGTGGAGACCTCCTTGCCGGGCACGCCGTACAGCGACACCAGGACCACGGTGAACCCCTGCTCGACCAGGTGGTCGGCGAAGCCCAGCACCTCCGGGTGGATGCCGGGGATCTCGGGCAGCACCACCACGCCGGGGCCCTCGCCCTTCTCGAAGCAGTCGTGGGTGATGCCCGCAGCGGTGAACGGCCGGTGCCGCCAGCCGTTCAGGTCCGAGACGGGTGCGCTGTCGGTCATGCCGCTCCTCCGGTAGTTGGGCCCCGCCGATCATGCCGCGTCCGGCGGGGTGCTCGCGGCAGGGTCCTCCCGCGCGGCGGGCCGATTCGTCCCGTGCGTCCGGGACGAATCGGCCGCCCTCCGGCTAGAGCAGCTTGTCCAGCGTGATCGGCAGGTCGCGCACCCGCTTGCCCGTGGCGTTGTGCACGGCGTTCGCGATGGCGCCCGCCACCCCGGTGATGCCGACCTCGCCGATCCCGAGCAGGCCGAGCGGCATCGTCGGGTCGGGGACGTCCAGGTACTCGACGTCGATCCGCGGCACGTCGGCGTGCACCGGCAGGTGGTACTCCGCCAGGCTCGGGTTCATCACCCGGCCGTGACGCGGGTCCACCAGGGACTCCTCGGACAGGGCCGCCCCGATCCCCATCACGATGCCGCCCTTCAACTGGCTGGTGGCGGTCTTCGCGTTGATCACCGTGCCGACGTCGAACACCCCGAGCCACCGCGACACCCGCACCTCGCCGGTGTCGGCGTCCACGCGCACCTCGCAGAACTGCGCCCCGCACGCGGCCTTCACCCACCGCCGCCGGTCCATCAGGAACTTCGACATGAACCTCATGTTCCCGACCAGGTCCCCGAGCCTCGTCTCCGACCCGATCGCCGCGTCGACGGAGGGAATCCCGGCGCGAGCCAGGATCGAGGCGTAGGTCTCCCCCCGACCGCCGTGGAACAGCCCGCCGTCCCGAGCCGACAGGTCCGCGGCCCGAGCCCCGCGCAGCGGCGACTCCGAGGACTTCTTCGCCAGCTCCAGCATCGACTTCTTCAGCTTCTCGCACGCCGCGAGCAGGCTGGTCGCGACGCTGGCGGTCTGCGCCGACCCGCCAGCCATGGGCGCCAACGGCAGCGCGGTGTCCCCGTACTCCACCCGCACCGACTCGAACGGCACGCCCAGCGCGTCCGCCGCGATCTGGGCCTGCGCGGTGGCCCCGCCCATGCCCATCTCCTGGAACCCGCACCGCACCAGCACGCCACCGTCGACCGACACCCGCACGGTCACGTTGGCCCGCAACTGGAACGACGGGTGGTAGGCCGTGGCGACGCCCATCCCCACCAGCCAGCGCCCGTCCCGCGTCACGCCGGGCTCCGGCGACCGGTTCGCCCACCCGAACCGCTCCGCGCCCCGCGCGTAGGCCTCCCGGAGCATCCGGTGCGAGAACTTCCGCCCGTGCAGCGGATCCGTCTCCGGCTCGTTCACCATCCGCAGCTCGATCGGGTCCATGCCCAACTCGGCGGCCAGCTCGTCGATCGCGACCTCGATCGCGTACGTGCCGATCGCCTCGCCGGGAGCGCGCATCGAGGTGTTCGCGATCTGGTCCAGCTTCACGATCTCCTGCTTCAGCAGGAGGTTGTCGGCCGCGTACAGGTGGCTCGACTGCGACGTGACGGGCTCGGCCATGCCGCCGACCCTGCCCAACTGCGACACGCTCGTGTGGATCAACGAGGTCAGGTGCCCGTCGGAACGAGCCCCGAGCGCCACCCGCTGGATCGTGGGCGTGCGGCCCCCGACCGTCCGGTACACGCCCTCCCTGGTGAGCAGCATCCGCACCGGCCGACCGGTCATCCGCGCGGCCAGCACGGTCAGGATCGTGCCCGCCCACACGTTGGCCTTGCCGCCGAACCCGCCGCCGACGAACGGGGCGATCACGCGGATGCCCTCTGCGGGCACGGAGAACTTGTGCGCCAGGTGCTTGCGGACCCACACGACGCTCTGCGAGGCCTCGTGCACGGTCAGCCGGTCGCCGTCCCACACGGCCGTGGTGGCGTGCGGCTCGATGGCGTTGTGGTGGTGCATCGGCGTGGTGAAGCGGAGGTCGACCGACACCGGCGCGGCGGCCAGCGCGGCCTCGGCGTCACCCTTGCTCCCGCCGGACGGCAGGATCAGGCTGCTCGGCTGGGGTTCCGCGTTCGGCGCCTCGGCCTTGAAGTCCACTGTGGACGGCTGGACCTCGTAGGTGGCGCGGACCAGCCCGGCCGCCTCGTGCGCGGCGTGCGGCGTCTCGGCGACGACGACCGCGATCGGCTGGCCGTTCCACGACACCTGGTCGGTGTTGAGGTAGTTGACCGTCGTCCCCGACGCCATCGAGTCGATGTCGATCGGGCTCACCTTCGAGGGAGGCCGCATCCGCACGGCGTTCTCGTGGGTGATCACCGAGATCACGCCCTCGACCGCGGCGGCCGCGGTCGTGTCGACGGCCGTGATCCGGCCGCGGCTGACCGTGGAATGCACGAGCGCGGCGTGCGCGACGTTCGCGTACGGGACCTCGGCGGCGAACCGGGCCTCACCGGTGGTCTTCACGGCCCCGTCGACGCGGTCGACCGCCTGGCCGACGTACTTGCCCGCCGCCGTGGTCGTCGTCGTGGTGACCGGCGGGTTCTGGACCTGGGTCACGCCGCGCCTCCCTCGGTCAGCAGCGTGCGGAGCGTGGCGACGATCGCGCGCTGGGCCAGCTCGATCTTGAACTCGTTCTGCGACCGGCCGACGGCGGGCGCCAGCTCGGCCTCGGCCGCGCGCCGGAACGACTCGTCGGTGGCGGGAGCGCCGAGCAGGACGCGCTCGGCCTCGTGGGCGCGCCACGGCTTGGTGGCCACGCCGCCGAGCGCGATCCGCACCCCCGTGACGACACCGCCCTCGACCTCCAGCGCGGCGGCGACGGACACCAGCGCGAACGCGTAGGACGCGCGGTCGCGGACCTTGCGGTAGCGCGAGGTCGCGGCCAGCGGCAGCGGCGGCAGCTCGACGGCGGTGATCAGCTCGTCGGCCTCCAGCACGGTCTCCACCTGCGGCGTCGTGCCGGGCAGCCGGTGGAAGTCCACCAGCGGGATCCGGCGCGTGCCGCGCACGCTCTCGACCTCCACCACGGCGTCCAGCGCCACCAGCGCGACGGCCATGTCCGACGGGTGGGTGGCGATGCAGCTCTCCGAGGCGCCCAGGATCGCGTTGCCGCGGTTGAACCCGCCGATCGCGTCGCACCCGCTGCCCGGCTCGCGCTTGTTGCACGCCGCGGCGCTGTCGTAGAAGTACAGGCACCTGGTGCGCTGCAACAGGTTCCCGCCGACCGTGGCCATGTTGCGGAGCTGCGCGGACGCGCCGGTCAGGATCGCCTGCGACAGCAGCGGGTAGCGGCTCCGGATGAGCTGGTTCGCCGCGAGGTGGCTGTTGCGGACCAGCGCGCCGATCCGCACGCCGCCGTCGGGCAGCTCCTCGACCCCGGTCAGCGGCAGGCGGGTGATGTCGATGACCGTGTCCGGCGCCTCGACGCCCTCGCGCATCAGGTCGACCAGGTTCGTGCCGCCGCCGAGGAACTTCGCCCCCGGTTCGGTGGAGATCGCGCGGACGGCGCTCGGCACGTCCGGCGCGCTCAGGTAGGCGAACGTCTTCACGACGCGGCCACCTCCTTGATGGAGGCGACGATGCCGTTGTACGCGCCGCAGCGGCACAGGTTGCCGCTCATGCGCTCCCGGATCTCGTCCTCCGACAGCTCCACGTCGGTGGCGCACAGGTGCTCGGTGACCGCGCTCGGCGCTCCGGCCTCGTGCTCGGCGAGCATCCCGACGGCGGAGCAGAGCTGGCCCGACGTGCAGTAGCCGCACTGGAGGCCGTCGTTGCGGATGAAGGCCTTCTGGAGCGGGTGCGCCTCACCCTCCCCGGCCAGACCCTCGACCGTGGTGATGTCGCGGTCGTCGTACTGGACGGCCAGCGCGAGGCAGGAGTTGATCCGCTCCCCGTCCACGAGCACCGTGCACGCGCCGCAGGCGCCCTGGTCGCACCCCTTCTTGGTACCGGTCAGCCCTAGTTCCCCACGCAGCGCGTCGAGGAGGCTGACCTGCGGTGACAGGTCGACCTTCTCCTCCACGCCGTTGACCCGCATTCGGATGTCGACCACGTTGCAGCTCCGTTCAAGGCGTACCCCTCTTGGGGGCCACGTTAATAGAACGGCGTCCACTTAACAACAGGCCGGTGTCCTCTTATCGTCTCAGGTGGCCTGAAATACCCGATGGTGTTCCTCGGCGATGGCGGCGAACTCCAGGATCAGCGGGCTCCGGCGGGAGGCGTCCCACGCCAGGCAGACGTGGTTCGGACCGATGTCGTCGATGAGCACGGACGTGAGGTCGCGGCGGGTGTAGAAGTCGGCCACCGACGACGGCAGGACCAGCACGCCCGCGCCCGCGGCGACGTGCTCGAACTTCTCCTCGACCGTGCGCACCGCGGGCGTGGGCCGCCGCTGCCCGGTGCGCAGTTCCGTGGCGATGTCCCGCCACTCCGGCACCGCGTCCGGGTCCTGCACGAGGTGCTCGTCGGCGAGGTCGGCGATCCCGATCGACCGCTCGCGCGCCAACCGGTGGTCCACCGGCAGCACCGCCACGCGCGGCTCGGCGAGCAGCGGCCGGACCTGGAGGCCGCGCTGGTCCACCGGCAGCCGCACGAAGCTCACGTCCACCCGCCCGTCGTGCACCACGTCGGTCTGGTCGTACCAGCCGGTGCGCACCACGTCGACAGTCAGCGACGGGTACCGGGCCGCCAGCACCCGGATCGCCGCCGACACGACCAGCCCCGGCATGAAGCCCACGGTGAACCGGTCGGAGCCGCGAGCCGCCCGCCCCACCCTGCGGCGCAGCGCGTCCGCGTTCGCGAGCAGCGGCCGCGCGTCCGTCAGGAGCTGCGCGCCCGCCGGTGTCAGCGCGGTGCCCCGCTTGTCCCGGAGGAACAGCCGCGCCTTCAGCTCGTCCTCGAGAGCCCTGATCTGCCGGGAGAGCACCGGCTGCGTGATGTGCAGCGACTCGGCCGCCCGGCCGAAGTGCAACTCGTCGGCGACCGCGACGAAGTACCGGAGTTTCCGCAGGTCGACGTCCACCAGTTACCTCCATGCGTCCACCGCGAGGGTAGTCCGGCGGCGGATCGGCACCGGGCCCGTTCGGCCGGGTGGACCAGCGGTGTGCGACTCGGAGTGACCGGCCGAACACCCGACGGCACCAGCGATCGGCGGAGCGGGCACGGGGGTGGGCGGGATCGGGCGCGCGGAGCCGCCTTTTTGCCATTCGGACCGCCCGCTGGGAATGCGCCTACGGCGGACGGCTTCGTGCGCTAGTCGGCGGTCGCGAGCAGCCCGGTGACGTAGACGAGGGTGAACCGGTGGATCGTCGGCACGAACTCGGGGCACGCCCGCGCCAGTTCGGGCTCCTCGGAGTAGAGGTCGGCCAGCGCCGAGGACGGGTGCGAGACCTGCCAGATCGACGCGGCCTGGCAGGCGATGGCGGCGACCGCCTCGAACCCGCGTTCCGGCCCGATCCCCGGCACGACCCGCCCGATCAGCGCCGCCAGTTCCTCCACCCCGTCGAGCACGCTCACCTTGAACGACCGCACCGCGCCCTTGGACACGTGCCGTTCGAGGTTGAGCGGCGCCTGGGTCAGCAGGTCGCAGAGCAGCGGCCGTTCCCCGAGCGTGCGGGACAGCACGTCCGCCAGCAGCAGCGGGGACCCGTCCACCACGCCGTCGAGCTCCGCGTGCACGGCGTCGCTCCAGTCGCTCCACGCCTCGGCGCCGAGGCTGAGGTAGATCTCCTCGCGGGTCTCGAAGTACCGCAGGATCGCCGACTTGTGCACGCCGACCGCGGTGGCGATGTCGCCGAGGCTGACCGACCTGACCCCGCGTTCGAGCGCCAGTTCGCGAGCGGCGGCGCGGATGGCGTCGTAGCGCTGCTGCTTCTGCTCCGGCCTGCGGGCCCGCAGGAAGGTCGGTGTGCACTCCACCGAGGCAGGTTAACCGACTCTCACCTCGCCCAGGGCCTTGATGGCGGCCGATTCGGCTGCGTGGAGGCCCAGCAGGGTCTCGCCCATGCGGCGGAACACGTCCCTGGTCGAGGTTTCGTCGAACGGCGGCTCGCTCGCGTGCGCGGCCCGCAGCTCCCACAGCTCCTCGGCGGCGGCCGCGCGGTCGTCCGCTCCCTCGTCGCCGCGCTCCACCGCGCTCGTCACGGCGGCGGTGAGGTCCCGGAGCCGGGCCACGACAGGCACGTCCGACGGCAGCGCGATCTCCGCCAGCTCGTGCCACCGGTCCGCGATGCCGCGCCAGCGCACCGCCTCGTCGGCGAGCGCGGGCACGTCCAGCACGGCCGCGGCCTCGTCCAGGAAGTCCGCGAACAGCGGCCGCAGGTTCCCGCCCACCATCCCGGCGGGCTCGACGCACTCCCACGTGCTCAGCAGCGCGTCCGTCAGCCCGACCCGGTCGGCGAACACCTTCGGCCACGCCTTCGCGGCGCGCTCGTCGGTCATCATCCGACCCCACTTGCGCCACGCGGGCAGGCTGAACGAGTCCGACGGCTTGGACAGGTGCTCGACCACGTCGGCCAGACCCGCTCGGACCGCGCCGGGGAGGTCGACGTCGTGCGGTTCGCCGGTGACGACCAGCAGCGCGTTCTTGTAGGTGCCGACGCGCGCCCGCGCCCGGTCCAGGTCGGCGCGGTCGACGGTGAGCGGGGCCAGGTTCCGGTCGTCCACCAGCACCCGGCCGCCCTCCTCGCCGTAGGCCACGACCGAGTGCCCGCCGAACCCGTTCAACGCCTCCGGCAGGCTCCAGTAGCCCACGTGGTACCGGTCCGGCCACACCAGGCAGGGCCTGCCCCGCTCCAGTTCCGCGGTCAGCCGCCCGGCCGCCGCGCCGGTCCCACCGGTCCGGTGCCAGTCCACGGCGATCCCCAACCGCTCCGCGGTCCGGTCGATCCGCCTGCCGAGGTACTGCCACGTGTTGTGGAAACCCGCTCCCACCACGCGGCTCCCGCTGTCGCCGTGGTTGAACTCGAAGAGGATGTACCCGGCTCCGATGCCGCCGCCGACGCCGAACACCAGCGCCTCGGACAGCCCTTCGAACCCCTGGTGCGCCAGCAGCGCGGCCAGGTTCGCCGAGTCCGGGTCGGTACCGCCGCGCAACGTCCACTCCGTCATGCCGTCCCACTCCTCCGCTAGCCGTGGAACTGGCATTGTGGACCCGAACCGTCGCCAGATGCCGGAGGTCCACCGTGTCCGTGATCGAAGTCGTCGTCGCCGCGCCCGTGGACACCGTGTGGGAAGCACTGCGGGACAAGGAGAAGATCCGCCAGTGGCACGGGTGGGACTTCGACGGGCTCGACGCCGAGGTCGACCACATCTACCTCACCGACGTCGTCGAGGACGGCCGGACGCTCGCGCTCGGCGGCGGTGACCGCTTCTCCCTGACCCCGTCGGGCACCAGCACCCTGGTCACGCTGGACCGGGCGCCGCTGGGCGGCAACCCGGAGCTGGACGCCTACCACGACGCCATCACCGAGGGCTGGACGACGTTCCTCCAGCAGTTGCGGTTCGCACTGGAGCGCCAACCGGGTGCGGTTCGGCGGACGCTGTTCTTCGAGGGCGGGTTCCCGGACCTCGCCCACGTCGACTCCCGTTGGACCGCCGACCTCGTGGGGGAGCCGGTCACGGGGGAGCTGTGGTTCCGGTCCGCCAACCAGGTCGGCGTCACCGTCGACTCCTGGGGCGAGGGGCTGCTCGTCGTCGTGGACGCGCCGTCGGCCATGGTCGTGCTGAGCACGTACGGCCTGGACGAAGCGGCGTTCGGCGACCTCGAAGCCCGCTGGTCGAAGCGGTTCGCGGGTTAGGCGGGGGCCGCGGTCATCCGGTTCGCCAGGGTGGACATCGTGTAGGCGCCGATGCCCAGCACCACCTCCAGCGCGTTGCGGTGCGTGTAGCCGGCTTCGAGGAACGCGGTCAGGGTGTCGTCGTCCACCTCTCCCGCCGTGCGCAGGACCTCCAGGGTGAACGTCCGGATCGCTTCGAGCCCCCGGTCGGGGAGTGGGCTCTGGTCGGTGAGCGCGGCCACCACGTCCGGGCCGGCGTTGAGCGCCTTGAGCTTCCCGGTGTGCATGGCGACGCAGACGTGGCAGTGGTTGCGGGTGGCCATGGTCATGACGACCACCTCGCGGGCGATCGGGTCCAGTGTGGACGCTTCGAACAGGGCGCTGCTCTTGAGGAACCCGTCCAGCAGCTCCGGGGATTCCGCCATCCGGGCCACGGCGGGCGGGATGCGGCCGAGGCGCTTCCCGGTCGCGGCCATGGTTCGGCGGGCGGCCGGGGGAGCGGAGTCGACGGTGTGGTCGATGAACATGCGTGTCCTCTACGATCGACAACGTGGTTGACCAAACAGTAAACCTGGTTGTCGAGTTTTGCAATGGCTGAGGCCGGGTTCGAACTGCCGCTGCTGCTGTTCGCGGGCTTCCGGTCGCTCATCGACCGGCTGCACGAGGAGTTGGCGCTGGTGGGGCACCCGGACGTCCGGCCTGCCTACGGCTTCGCGATGCAGGCGATCGGCGTCGGCGGCGCCACCGCCAGCGACCTGGGGAGGCGGCTGGGGATCTCGAAGCAGGCCGCAGGCAAGACGGTGGACCGGCTGGAGGCGCTGGGGTACGCCTCGCGGGTCGACGACGCGGGTGACGCCCGGCGCAAGGTGGTCCGGCTGACGCCGCGCGGGATCGACGCGCTGGAGCGGTCGGCGGAGATCTTCGACCGGTTGCGGGAGGAGTGGGCCGGGCTGCTGGGCGTGGAACGGTTGCGGGAGCTGGAGGGCGACCTGCGGGTCGTGGTGCCGTCGGACGGGTTCCGGTTGGACGTCGCGGGGTGGTTCGGCGGGTGAGTGCCGGTCGCGAGTGGACAGTCCACACGCGACCGGCCCC
>NZ_JANYMP010000009.1:203318-367155 GCF_025061645.1 Umezawaea endophytica
CGGTCGCGAGTGGACAGTCCACTCGCGACCGGCACCGGTCTCACGTGTCCGCGATCCAGCTCCCGTGGATGCCGCCGGGCACGCGGTGCGGCAGTTCCACGGTGGCGACGGGTGGCGCGCTGATGTCGTGGGCGTCCAGGACCACGAACTCCGACGTGTTGTCCTTGGTGTTGTTGACGATGGTGAGGAGGTAGCCGTCGTCCTCCGCCGTGCCGTCCTGGGCGGCGACGAACACGGCCTCGCCGGGAACGCGGTGGGCGCCCAGTTCGCTGAGCTGCCGGTGGCCGGTGGTGTTGTCGTACTTGACCACCGCGTGCTGGTGGAGTCCGCCGCCGGGGAACGCGACGGCGTAGCTGTAGCGGTTGCGGCGGCCCAGCACGGCGTCGTTGATGGTGGGGAAGTCGGTGGGGAGGCCGTCCAGCAGTTCCTCCTTCGCGCGGCGGGTGCCCGGTTCCAGGGTCCAGCGGTGGTGGACGGCGCCCGCCAGCGGGGTTTCCGGGTGGCCGGGGGCGCCGGTCCACCACTTCCACGAGGTCTCCCAGGCGGTGCGGTCGAAGCGGGGGCCTTCGACGTGGACGCGGCCGGTGCCGTCCTCGTAGGCGTTGGCGACGTGGAGCAGCGCGCCCGGTTCCACGTCGTACCAGGTGACCCCGGTGCCGCTGGTGCGAGGCATGACGCCGATGCGCGGGGCGTAGTCGTCGTGCCAGCGGTAGGGGATGCCGGACCGCTCGGCCTGGTCGAAGACCACGGACATGTCCAGCCACACCACGTGGTTCTCGGTGATGGCGAAGTCGTGCATGAGGGAGGGACCCGCCCC
The DNA here is from genome assembly GCF_025061645.1 of Umezawaea endophytica. Classification (GTDB taxonomy): domain Bacteria; phylum Actinomycetota; class Actinomycetes; order Mycobacteriales; family Pseudonocardiaceae; genus Umezawaea; species Umezawaea endophytica. The sequence continues at coordinate 204,136 of NZ_JANYMP010000009.1, forward strand.
ATCGACGACCTCGCCGCGGGTGATCTCGCCCGCAGCGTCGGCGACGTAGTAGACGAGGTGCGGCGGGAACGGGGAGTAGGCGAAGAAGTGGAGTTCGCCCGTGGCCGGGTCCTCCTTGGGGTGGGCGGTCATGGCCGTGGTGAGCTTGCCGCCGAAGTCGTGGGCGCCGACGGTGTCGAGTTCCGCCGTCAGCTCGAACGGGAGGTTGGCCTCCTGCAAGGCGAGGATGCGGCCCGCGTGCTCGATGACGTGCGTGCCCGCGACGCTGGCGGTCAGGTCGATAGTCCCGTCCGGCCGTTGGAGCGGGGCGCCGTCCAGCGCGGGGGTGCGGACCCAGCGGTTGCGGTACCACTCGGCCTTGCCGTCGCGCAGGCGCAGGCCGTGGACCATGCCCGCGCCCTTGAACCAGTGGGTCGGCACGACGCCGGGTTTCGGGTTGTGGCCGTTGCGGAAGTAGCGCCCGGTGAGTTCCGGCGGGATGGTGCCGTGCACGGTCAGCCCGTGCGCGGTGTGCTCCTGTGCGACGGGGGTGTAGTGGTCGCTGATGAAGGGCATGGTCGTCATCTGCTCTGTCCTTTGTAGAGGGAGAAGGGGATGAGGATGGTGATGAGCGCGGCCGCCGTGAGGAACGCGGCCCGGTAGCCGTTCGCGAGCGAGGCCGGGTCGGTCGCGCCGCCGGTGCGAGCGGCGGCCACGGCGCTGAGCACGGCCAGGCCGACGGCTCCGCCGACCTGGCGGGTGGCGTTGGTGAGGCCGCCCGCCAGGCCCAGGTCGGGGGCGGGCACGCCGTCCACGGCGGCGGCGGTCAGGAGGACGAACGCGGTGCCCAGTCCGGCGCCGATCAGCAGGGACGGACCGAGGACGTCCGCGGTGAACGTGCCGTCCACCCGTGCCCGGCCCAGCCAGGCGAGGCCGGTGGCGAGCACCGCCAGAGCACCCGCCAGGCCCGCTCGTCCGCCGACCCCGGCGGCCAGCCGGGGAGCGAGCGCGGCGGCGGCGATGTTGCTCAGCGAGAGCGGGAGCTGCGTCAGGCCCGCGGCGAGCGGCGTGAAGCCGAGGACCTGCTGCTGGTAGAGCGGGAGGAAGAAGAACAGGCCGACCCACACCGCGCCGACGACCGTCATGCCGACGCTCGCGGCGCCGACGCCACCGGTGGTGAAGAGGCGGAGCGGCACCAGGGGGTTCGCGGTGCGGTGCTCGACCACGACGAACGCCGTCAGCAGGACCACCGCCGCGCCGAACAGCCACGGGCCACCGCCGGAGAGCGCCCAGACCAGGGCGGACAGGCCGGCCGTCACGGTCAGCGCGCCGGGCACGTCCACGCCCTTCGCCCCGGACCCGGTGTCCGCCGGGACCGCCGCCAGGGTGGCGACGCCGACCACGACACCCACCGGCACCACGGCGATGAACACCGACGGCCAGCCGAACGCGCTGGTCAGGACGCCGCCCAGCAGCACGCCCGCGGCCCCGCCCGCGCCGGACACCGCGCCCCACACCGCCAGTGCGCGCCCGGTCGGGTAGAGGGCCACGACCAGGGACAGCGCCGCGGGGGCCAGGGCCGCGGCGCCGAAGCCCTGCACTGCTCGGGCGGCGACCAGGACCGGGGCCGACGGGGCCAGTCCCGCCACGAGCGCGGCGGTGGTGAAGACGCCCAGTCCGGCGAGGAACACCCGGCGCCTGCCCAGCACGTCGGCGGCCCGGCCGCCGAGGAGGAGCAGGGCGCCGAACGCGAGCACGTAGGCGTTGACGACCCACGACATCCCGGCGGGGGAGAGGCGCAGGCCCGCGCGGATCGACGGGAGGGCGACGTTCACGATCGACGTGCTCAGCACGACCAGGAACTGGGCGGTGGCCAGGACCACGAGTCCCAGTGATGTGTGTGACCGCTCACTCACTTCCGCGGGCACGACGTCACGCGCCGGTGGCGGGCACGAGCACGACCTTCCCGGCGACCGTGCCGGACTCGGCGAGCGCGAGCGCCGCCGCGGCCTCGGTCAACGGGAACGTCGCGGCCACCCGTGCGGTCAGCGCGCCGTCGGCGAGCAGGGTCAGTACGTGGCCGAGGTCCTCCGACAGCCTGGCGCGGAACGCCTTCGCACGACGCTTGCCCGCCCAGACGTTGAAGAAGGAGGCGTTGCGGCCGTTGGGCGCGGAGTTCCACCACAGCAGCCTGCCGATCAGCTTCAGCACCGGGAGCCGCTTCGACCCGCCGTCGTCGCGGGTGGAGGCGCTGCCGTACGACACGAGGGTGCCGCCCCTGGCCAGGAGCTTGAACGAGTCGACGATGCCGGGGCCGCCCACGTGGTCGAACACGGCGTCGACGCCGTTCGGGGCGAGCGCCCGCACCCGTGCCGGGAGGTCGGCGGCGCGGTAGTCGACCGGGGTCGCGCCGAGTTCCTCGACCGTCCCGTGGTGGCGGGGCGACGCGGTGCCGATCACCCGGATCCCGGCATGCCTGGCGAGTTGCACGAGCGTCGAGCCGACACCGCCGTTGGCGCCGTGCACGAGGATCGTGCCGCCTTCGCGGACCTTCGCGACGCGGTGCAGCATCTGCCACGCGGTGATGCCGTTGACCACGACGGTCTCCGCGGCGACCGGGTCGACGCCCGCCGGGACCGGCACCAGGTCGGCGGCGTCCAGCACGACGTGGCCCGCCCAGCCGCCGGTCTTGGTCAGCGCGGCGACGCGCGTACCCACCAGCGAGGCCGTCACGTCGTCGCCGACGGCCGTGACCGTGCCGACCAGGTCGTAGCCCGGCACGAACGGGAACGGCGGCTGGTCGTAGTACTTGCCCCGGCGCATCTGCTGCTCGGCGAACGAGACCCCGGAGGCTTCGACGCGGATCGCGGCCTGGCCGGGAGCGGGCGCGGGCACGGTGGTCGTGCGCACCTGGAGGCCGGTCGGCTCGACGACGCCGGGGAGGACGATCTCGATGGTCCTGGTCATGAGGGGCTCCTTATGTTTGTGAGTGGTCACATACTTCTGCGGGCGTACGAAAGAGCCAGGTGGGGAAGGGTGTGGATCAGGACGGGTGGCGCATCCCGGCCGTCAGGACGCGGGCCCAGTCCGCGTCGACCGACTCCAGCCCCGCGGCGACGATCAGGTGGCAGAGCTGGCCCAGCGCGATGAACCGCTGCACCTCGGCGTCGGTGCCGCCGGACAGCTCCTTGGCCTGCTCGACGACGGACGCGTAACCGCGCCGCATCGCGTCGCGGATCTCCGGGATGTCCGACGCGCTCTGCGCGTGGATCTGGAGCATCAGCAGGTCGCGGTCGGCGATCAGCCCCGCGTACGCGTCGCCCATCACGTCCAGGACCTCGGCCGGGGTGCCGTCCGGCACCTGCGCGGCGCCCGCTGCGAGGGCTTCGCGGATCAGCAGGTAGCAGCGGTCGAGCGCGGCGGTGAACAGGCCGAGCTTGCCGCCGAACAGCCGGAGCACGTACGCCTGGGAGATCCCGGCGGCGGCGGCGATGTCCGTGACCGGCGTCGCGTGGTACCCACCGCGGCCGAAGACGGTCACCGCCTTGGCGACGACCGTTGTGCGACGGGCGTCGGCGGTGGAGCGGGGCGTCTCGGTGAGCGGCATGTATGTGAGTGAACACTTACAACGCGCTGTAGTCAAGTCGGCTACGGAAACCGGCTGGCGGGTGCCCCTCGCCCCACTGAGGGGCACCCGCTCGGCCAAACGGACGCAAACTTCACCCGATCGTGTTTACCCAGGCGCGGTGACGTCTACTAGGGCTTCCGGCCGACCGCGCCGACGATGCAGTGCGACACCTGGTCCAGCGGCTTGATCTGCGGACCGTCCGGCCACCACTCGGCGCACAGCGTCAGGCCGGGGTCGATCAGGTCGAGGCCGGGGAACATGGCCAGGATCTGGTCGTGGGTGCGGAAGACACCGGTGCCCATCGGGCTGTGCAGGAAGGTGTCCTCCATGCGCCGGGCCAGCTCGCTGTGCTCCTCGGTCTGCGGGTCGAAGAAGTGCGACAACCCCACGTAGGAACCGGACGGCAGCGCGTCGACGTACGTCTTCATGATGTCGGCCGGGGTGCGCTCGCCGTCGTAGTGGTGCAGCGTGCCCATCTGGAACAGGGCGACCGGCCTGCTGAAGTCGATGTGCTTCTGCACGACCTCGTTGGCCAGGATCTTCTCCGGCTCGAAGATGTCCTCGGCGGTGAAGTGGGTCTGGTCGTTCTCCTCCAGCAGCGCCCGCCCGTGCGCCAGCACCACCGGGTCGTTGTCGACGTAGACGACCGTCGCCTCCGGCTGGAGCCGCTGCACGACCTGGTGGGTGTTCTCGGCCGTCGGCAGGCCCGAGCCGAGGTCGAGGAACTGCGTGATGCCCGTCTGGCTCGCGATGAACCGGCTCGCCCGGATCAGGAACGCCCTGTTGTCCCACGCCAGCGTCGCCGCTTCGGGCGCGACCCGCTGCACGCGCCGGAGGACCTCGCGGTCGATCTCGTAGTTGTCCTTCCCGTAGAGGAAGGCGTCGTAGACCCTGGCGATGCTCGCCTTGGTCGTGTCGATGTAGACGGGTGCGGCGACGTCCGACGACGGGGACGAGCTACCAGGCATCTGGGGCCTCACAGAGCGTTGATATTCGGGGGAGTTTGTGCACCAGATCACAGTGCACCTAGCGTAAGCATATGGGCTCGAAGTGCGAGCATCAGGCACGAAGTTGACCATGGGGACACGCGGTGTACGTTCAGTTACCGGGATTTCGCGCCTTCACTGAGCGCTACCGCTGTTCGGGTGGAGCGGCCGTCACGGTTGGGCTCACGTGCCGGGAAACGCAGGAGGACGCTTATGACCACGGTTGATCCCGCTGCTTCATCCGGTGGGCCCACCGCTCTGCGGATCGTGCTCGGGTCCCAGTTGCGGCGACTGCGGGAGGCCGCGGAGATCACCCGCGCGGACGCCGGGTATTCGATTCGGGGTTCCGAATCGAAGATCAGCAGACTGGAGCTCGGCCGGGTCGGGCTCAAGGAGCGCGACGTCGCCGACCTCCTCACGATGTACGGCGTCACGGACCAGACCGACCGCGAGACGTTCCTCCAGATGGTCAAGCGCTCGAACCAACCGGGCTGGTGGCACCGGTTCAACGACCTCATGCCGGACTGGTTCCAGGACTACGTCGGCTTGGAGGAGGCGGCCACCCGGATCCTCACCTACGAGCTCCAGTTCCTGCCCGGTCTGATGCAGACCGAGGACTACGCGAGGGCCATCGCGAGCCACGGCAGACCGGACTCCGCGGGGCAGGACGTCGAGCGTCGCGTCGGGCTCCGGATGAACCGCCAGAAGATCCTCAACAGGCCCGGCGCACCGAGGCTGTGGGCGGTCATCGACGAGTCCGTGCTGCACCGCCCCATCGGCGGACGCGACATCATGCTCGCCCAGTTGGACCACCTGCTCACGCTCACCCGTCAACCGCAGGTCACTCTTCAGGTGGTGCCCTACCAGCTCAGCGGTTACGCGGCGGAAGGCCCCTTCACCATGCTCCGCTTCGGCGAGCCGGAGCTGCCGGACCTGGTGTACATCGAACACCTCGCCGGTGCCCTCTACCTGGACAAACGTGACGAGGTGGAGCTGTACAGCCGCGTTTTCGACCGGCTGACCGTAGACGCCCTGACCCCCGACCGCACCCGCCAGATGCTGGCAAAGGCCCGCGCGGAAATTTAACCCGTTCGGGCTACGCACGGCATCTGCACGTGCATTTACCCGTGCAAAATTGGGTGCTACCTTCTGTGCTCAGTCGAATGCACGTGCAGATGCACTTCTGGGCTTCTGAGGGTGGTGTCGTGGTGAACGAGATCCGCAACGGAATGCCGGCCGCACAGCTCGCCGGGATGACGTGGACGAAGAGCAGCTACAGCGGCGCGCTGGGCAACTGCGTGGAGGTAGCGGCTCTCGCGGACGGCACCATCGCCATGCGCAACTCGCGCTTCCCCGAGGGACCCGCGCTGGTCTACACCCGCGCGGAGCTCACGGCGTTCCTGGCGGGCGCTAAAGACGGCGAATTCGATGACTTCGCCCGTTGACACGGCCGCGCGAGCAGAGGTTCGCCTACGCGAACTCATCGCGCGCGGCTTCCAGTTCCTGCACCCCACCGACGCCCGCGGCGAGCTGGCCGCCGTGGTCGGCGTGCGAGCGCACGACAACGTGATCGACGTCGTCAGGCTCCACACCGAGGACGACGCCGTAGCGACCCGCATGCCCTCGGACGAGCAGAACGTCCTCGCCCCGGTCAGGTTCTCCTGGAGGAGGCGCGGACCAGCGTGTTCAGTCCTGGAAGAGCTGTTGGAGCTCCCGGACGACAGGATCGCCTGACCGATCTGCTGGGATAGCACCCGTGGCGGATGGCGTGGCAAGCGGAAGAACGACCGGACCCTGCGTGGTGAACGCGGCAGTCGTGCGGGAAGCCCGCAACACCGTCTGCCTGACCAGACCAGAACACCACGGCAGAACCCGCCCATCCGCAGTCCGCCCAGCGGCCTGGGGCAGACCAGCGGCAACAGCCCGCCCCTGACACCACGCGAGGACACAACCACTAGCCGCCGGGTCGAGCGACTGAGGGGTTCGCTCGACCCCAGGACAAAAGTCAAGAGACGTAGTTCCCACCCGCGGCGCCGGTGGGCTGGTGGGCAGTACGCCCATCGGCGCCGCACATCCTCGCGACAGTCAAGGTGGGGTGGGCAGCCACGGTGCGGTGGGTTGGCACGGCAAGGTGGGTTGGCGCAGGCAAGGCGGGGTGGGACAGCCGATGGGGCGGCCACAGCCAAGGTGGGTCGGGACAACCAGCGGGTTGGCGCAGCAAGTGGGTTGGGACAGCCACGATGCGGTGGGTTGGGACAGCCGAGGTGGGTTGGGACAGCAAGGTGAGTTGGCACGGCTAAGTAGTTTGGGACAGCAAGGCGAGTTGGTGCAGCAGGTGGGTTGGCGCAGCAAGATGGATGATCGGCTGGCAACCCCTGAGCGACCCACAGCCTGAGCAAGGCAGTGGAGCGACCCGCAGCACGAGCGAGTCGGTGGTGACCCAGCAACTCAACTAAGTCGGCTCGGTGACCCAAAGCTTGGGCGAGTCAGCTTGGCGACCCACAACCTGAGCGAGTCAGCTTGGTGACCCGAAACTTGGTCGAGTCGGCTTGGTGACTCGCAGCCCAACCGAGCTGGCGTAGTGACCCACAGCCCACTCGAGTCGACTTGGTGACCCACAGTCCAACCGAGCCGACCGAGCCACCCGCAGCCCGACCGAGCCAGCGTGGTGACCCACAGCCCGACCGAGCCAGCGTGGTGACCCACAGCCCGACCGAGCCAGCGTGGTGACCCACCACGAACTTGGGACAGGGGGTACGGAACGTGGCCGATTTTACTTGGGGATTTGAGCCTTAAACTCGTCGATCGGGTAGGTCTTCAGCCTGCCCTTTTGGCCCGATCCAAGGCTCAAATGAGGGGCCCCCAAGTCAAATCGGCCACCCACGCTGGAAGCCGAAGCCGCCCTCCCAACCACGCTGGAACCGACAGCCACCCCCGACCCACCCACGCTGGAACCGCCAGCCACATCCCCAGCCCCCAAAAACTCACCCCCAAAAAACTCACCCCCCAAACAACATCCCCAACTCCGCAGGCGCCACAACCTCCAACTGCCCGTACGTACAAGACTCCGGCGTCCGATCCACCCGAAACCGCACCAACCGACTCATGTGCCGAAACCTCCCCCCGGCCACGTGCTCATACCGAACCTCAGCCACCCACTCCGGCCTCAACGGCTCCCACGACAAATCCTTCCCCACACTCCACCGACTCTGCCCCCCAGGCATCCGCCCACTCGCCTCCCCCCAAGCCCGCCACGGATGCCCCTCCAAAGCCCCTTCCCGCAAAGGTTCCAACTCCCCGACCAACTCCACCCGCCGAGCCGCCGTAAAACTGCTGGCCACCCCAACGTGATGCAAAACCCCAGCCTCATCGAACAACCCGAGCAACAACGACCCGACCCCCATCCCATCCTTGTGCCACCGAAACCCAGCCAGCACACAATCGGCGGTCCGCTCGTGCTTCACCTTCCACATGACCCGCTTGTCCTGCTCATAAGGCACATCGGGCTTAGCCATCACCCCGTCGAACCCGGCCCCTTCGAACCGCGTGAACCAATCCCGCGCCACAACCGGATCAGCCGTCACCGGCGTGAGGTGTACCCGAGCCCCACCCACCCCGCCCCCACCCACCCCGCCCCCACCCACCACATCCGCCAACAACGCCCGCCGCTCCGAGAACGGCAGCCCCGTCAAATCCCGATCCCCCAACGCGAGCAGGTCGAACGCCACGAAGCTCGCTGGCGTCTCCTCCGCCAGCTTCCGCACCCGTGAAGCGGCCGGGTGCAGCCGCAACTGGAGCGTGTCGAAGTCCAACCCGGTACCGGTCACCAGGACGATCTCGCCGTCCACCACGCACCGCTCCGGCAGCACGGCCGACAGCACCTCCACCAACTCCGGGAAGTACCGGGTGAGCGGCCGGTCGTTGCGCGACCCGAGTTCGAGTTCGGCGCCGTCGCGGAACACGACGCAGCGGAACCCGTCCCACTTCGGCTCGTACGACATCCCCGGCGCCTCGGGCACCTCGGGCACGGATCGCGCGAGCATCGGCTTCACCGGCGGCATCACGGGCAGGTCCACCCCCGGAGCCTAGGACCGCCCCGACGAACGCACCGCCTGAAACCCGCGCCCTGAAACCTGCGCGCCGATCGGGACACCTCCCCCGGCCGTTACCCGGTAGGGGGAACCGTGACCCGTTCGTAGCGCACGGTAACGACCTGCGCGCCCCGCCGATGGTCAGGCATACGAACGTCCGCTGAGCGTCTGGAGTGCACGGTGATCGAGAATTCGGCGGCGGGACTGGTGAAGTTGGACGCCGAGGTGTCCGTCACGGTCACCCGCGAAGAACACCACCAGCTCGCGCTGGCCCGCTACACCGTGACCGACGGTCAGCAGCGCCACGTCGCCGTCGAACTGGCGTGGTGCACCATCGGCGCGGGCAAGTACCGCGGCGAACGCGGCGTCGAGGTCCGGCTCGACGGGCAGCGGGTGGGGGAGCTGACCTTCCTGATGTCCCGGCGCTACGCCCCGCTCGTCACGCAGGTGATCGCCCGCGGCGGCCGTCCCGGCTGCTCGGCCACGGTCCAGCGCGGCGCCAGGGGCCTGGAGGTCGTGCTCAGCCTGCCCCGCCACGGCGACGGCGTCCTCCCGCTGCCCGCACCCACCGAGACCGGCCCCGAGACCGGCTTCACGCCCCCGGTGGTCCCGCTGCCCGCACGCCCCGCGAACCCGTTCACGAAGCACCGTCCGGCGTGGATCGTCGCCGCGGCCGTCGTCGGCCTGATGGTGATCATCGGCCTGGCCAACGGCGGCGGCAAGCAGCCGTCGACCACGAACACCGCCGCCGAGGTCTCCGCGAGCGCGACGACGACCAAGGCCGCACCGACCACCACCACGACGACCGCTCAGCCGACGACGACCACCACGACCACCACGACGACGACCACGCAGCCGACGACCACCACCACGACGGTGGAAAAGCCCGTCGTCGCGCCCCCGGCCCCGCCCGTCGTGCCGCAGCCCGTGCCGAAGCCCGCCCCCGCACCCGCACCGGAACCCGTGTCGGACTGCGACAAGAACTACTCCGGCTGCGTCCCGATCGCCAGCGACGTCGACTGCGCGGGCGGCAGCGGCAACGGTCCCGCGTACGTCAGCGGCCCGGTCAGGGTGATCGGCTCCGACATCTACAAGCTCGACAACGACGGCGACGGCATCGGCTGCGAGTCGTAGTACCCCCGAACGCCGAACACCGCGGGACCCGAATCGGGTCCCGCGGTGTTCGGCTGCCAACAACAGGACTACGGGTAGCTGACCACGTAGCTGATCTGGTTCGCGAGGTTGGCCGTGGCACCAACGTTGTTGATGACGTTGGTGATCGTGCCGACGCCGCCCAGCGAGACCGTCACCAGGTCGCGGAACTGGACACCCGGCTTGTTGGGCACCTCGAACCCGCGACTGGCCACGACGGCCGGGTTCGCCTGGAAGAACGCGTAGCTGCCCACGCCCCACGCCTGGTGGGTGTTCACCGAGTCGGCCACCTTGTACGCCGCCCAGCCCTGGTTGCCGTTCCCGCTGCTCCAGGACGCGTTGTTCGGCGGGTCGTACGGCAGTTCGTTCTGGTAGAAGTACGTCTTGCCGCCGTTGCCGTTCCAGATGGTCTGGTACTCCTGGTAGTGCTCGACGAACAGGCCGTACATCGTCACGTCGTTGCCGTTGACGACGAGCCCGTTGGCCGCGGTGTTCTGCGTCCAGCCGACGTGGTCGCCGTGGTCGGCGCGCCACAGCCACATGTGGTCGCCGATGACGTTGTTGCTGTTGACCCGCAGGCTGACCGAGGCCCGTCCGAGCGTGCCCGTGCCGCCGATGCGGATGAACACGTCGTGCAGCGAGGTCGGGTTCGCGGCGTGGTTGGCCGACGACCCGGCCTGGCCGACCTCGACGAGGACCGGCGAGTTGACCGGACCGGCGTCGACCAGCAGACCGGCGAGCTTGACACCGTCCACATCGGACACCGAGATGGCCGCGGTGCCGTTGTCGGGCAGCAGGGTCGCCAGGCCGAGGCCGAGCACGACGGTGTTCGGGCGGGTGACCCTGATGGACTCGCTGAGGTGGTGGATGCCGGGGGTGAACAGCAGGTTCCGGCCCGCCGCCAGCGCCGCGTTGATGGTCGCCGTCGACGAACCCGGCTTCACCACGTAGAACTGGCTCAACGAGATCGACTCGCCGGCGGGCGCGCCGTTGCCCCACGTGGTGCCGCGGGAGTTGGTCCGCAGCGCCGGGACGAAGACGTTGTAGTCGCCCGCGCCGTTGATGTAGAGGAACGGCTTCTCGCGGACCTGCGGGGTCTGGTCGATCGTGGTGTGCGACGGGTTCGGGAAGTGCTGCGGCGGAGCGCCGTTCGTCCCCTGGAACACCATGTTCCACACCGAGCCCGACCAGCCGCCGTTGAGGTCGCTGTTGCGGGTGTAGAACTGCTGCTGCGAGCCGGACTCGATGACGCCGTCGATGCGCGAGTCGGCGATGAAGCCGCCGGACGCCCAGCCGTCGCCGCCGTTCCAGAGTTGCGCCTGGCCGCGGAGGTGCATGCGGCGGTACGGCGCGGCCTGCGACACGGCCCAGCGCTCGATCTGCCCGGCGGGCAGCGTCACCGAGAGGTTCTCGGCGGAGCGCCAGAAGTTCTGCGTCGCGTTGCCCTTGTTGTTCGGGTTGTCGCCCTGCTGGAGCCAGTCCGCCTCGACGCGCACGTGGCCGTTGAGGTTGACGTCGTCCGGCGAGAGGCCCAGACCGGCGACCTGGGTGTAGAAGCCCAGGTTCACGTCGGCGTTGTAGCTGCCCGGCTTGAACAGCAGCGCGAAGCGCTCGGGGCCGAACTGGTTGGTGTGCTGCTGGTTCGCGACCGCCGTCAGCTTCGCCTGGATCTCACCGGCGGGGGTGCTGGGGCTGAAGACCGACACGTTCGGACCGAGGTCCGGGTTGCGCGGGTCGGTCACGGGCACGTCCACGGTGCCACCGACGGTGTTCACCGAGAACTCCCAGAGGGAATAGCCGAAGTTGGTTCCGCGCACCGTACCCAACACGCGCACGTAACGGCCAGTCCCGCTGACGTCGAATCCCTGGTTGCCGCCAGTTCCGGTCGTCGTCGTGTAGACCGTCGTCCACGCGGACGCGTTCTCCGAGACCTGGACCTGGAACGACCTGCCGTAGGCGGCCTCCCAGCTCAGTCCGACCTTGCACACCTGTTGAGACGAGCCGAGGTCGACCTGGAGCCACTGCAGGTCGCTCGCGGCGCTGGACCAGCGGGTGCCCGCGTTGCCGTCGACGGCGGCCGAGGCGGGTGTGCCCGCGTTCTCGGTCGAGGACGCCGTGGCGGTCTTGTTCTGCGCGACGTTCGCCGTGCCGCAGTTCGGCGGCGGGGGAGTGCCGCCCTGCGTGCCGAGGACCTGGAACTCCCACAGCGAGTAGCCGTAGGCGGTGGCACGGGCGGTGCCGAGCACCCGGACGTAACGGCCTGTGCCAGTCACGTCCAGGGTCTGCGCACCGCCCGTGCCGGTGGTCGTCGTGTAGATCGACGTCCAGGTCGAGGCGTTCTCGGAGGTCTGGATCTGGAACGACCGCGCGTAGGCGGCTTCCCAGTTGAGGACGACCTGGTTCACCGTGGCGGTGGAGCCGAGGTCGACCTGGAGCCACTGCGGGTCGCTGGCCGCGCTGGACCAGCGGGTGCCCGCGTTGCCGTCGACCGCGGCCGTGGCGGGCGTGCCCGCGTTCTCGGTCGAGGACGCGGTGACCGGCTTGCCCTGCGACAGCAGGACGGGCGCGGCGTTCGCGGGTGGGGCGGAGTCGGTGGAGGAGAGGGCGCCGAGCAGGGTCGCCGTGGCGACCACGAGCACGGACAGCCTGCGCAGGGAGCGGCGGCGGGTGGACGGTGATGACGCGTCAGCGAGTCTCATGTTCCTGCCTGTCGGAATGAGGAGACGGCCAGAAGCCCAGTGAGGGCAGGGTTTTGGGCGCGGTGCTTCCGGCCTGCGTGGTCCTCCACGGTCGGCCGGGCGTATCTGAGAGAGCGCTCTCTCGTGGTGGTGGAACCGGTCCCGGAACCGGTTCCAGGGGTGTTGTGGTGGAGTTAACATCGCCGAAATAACGGCCGTCAAGGTTCTCTCCCGAGTTTCCCGGACCGGTACTCGCGCTAGGCCTTCAGGCGCAGTGGAAACGTGGTGAACGGCCTAGTCGATGCGTGCTCGGCGATCTTGTGTTGCCCGATCGTGACGCCGTTTTCCGTTATTCGACGGCGTGGTTCCAGTCGTTGGTGGAGCGCGCGTCGCGCCTCGACCGGTACCGGTTCCGATTAGCATCGTCCGTGGTCCAGGGAGAGGTGTCGTGGTGCGGTCCACCGTCGTCGAGCGCTTGGTCCGCTCGCCATGGCCACGGCCGGTGCTGCTGGTCGTCCTCCTGGTGGCGGCGGTCGCGCTGGCGCTGACGAACGGCCTCGACGCCGTCGACGCGGCCAAGGCCTGGGTCGCGGACCTCGGCGTGCTGGGGCCGGTGGCGTTCGTCGTCCTCTGCGCCGTGGCGACCATGGGCTTCCTGCCCGTCTCCGTCCTGTGCGCCGTGTCGGGCCTGCTGTTCGGTCCGGTGCTCGGCGTCCCCGTCGTGTGGACCGGCGCGGTGCTCGGCGCGGCGGGGTCCTTCCTCGTCGGCCGCGGCCTGTCCAAGGACGCGGTCGAACGGTTGGCGGGCAAGCGGATGGCGAGTGTCAACGCCCTGCTCGACCGGTACGGCGCGGCGACCGTGTTCGTGCTCCGCCTGCTGCCGCTGGGGCCGTTCGCACTGCTCAACTACGTGCTGGCGGTGACGAGCCTGCCGCTGCGGGCGTTCCTGCTCGGGACCGGCGCGGGCATCGTGCCCGGAGTCGTCGTCTACACCGCGCTCGGCGGCACGGCGGAGGACCCGTCGTCGCCGGTGTTCCTGCTCTCGGTCGGCGCGCTGGTGGCCATGACCGTCGTGGGCGCCGTGGTGGCCCGCCGTGTGGCGAAGCGGACCCCCGTGGTCGAACCGGCGCCGCAAGAGATCGCGTGACGCCTTAACCGGCAATCCGCGGGCGGCTGTCCGCCGTTCGGTCGTCCCGCCTGGACCGAACGGTCCTCGGCGTGCGCGAGGGGTGACCCGGCGGTCGCGCAACCGTTGACGTAGCTGTAGCGCGTCTGTAACTCTTGCTCAACTCGACGCAAAAAAGTTGCATGATCTTGGAAATTACTAGCAGAGCTTCGTAATTCCGCCTGGACGCCGTTTCATCCCCCGACGACCGGTCATTCCCCCTGCCCCTGACCGGCAGCCCTCCCACCGGCATGTCCAGAGGTGTCTCCCTCCCCTGTAGAGAGGACAGCGATGAGAACCAAAAGCCTGATCACGCGGCTCACCGCCGCGTTGCTCGCGAGTTGCCTCGTGGCACTCGCCGGGCCGGGCCTCCCGGCACACGCGGCGCCCGCCCAGGAGAACGCCCTGGGCGCCCGGCTCGCCGCGGCAGCCGTCTCCATCTCCGCCAGCAGCGCGCACGGCGAATACCCGGCGTCCAACGTGAACGACGGCAACCAGGCCACCTACTGGGAGAGCGGCGGCTCGTTCCCGCAGTGGATCCAGGCCGACCTCGGGGCGTCGGTCGCCACGAACAAGGTGGTGCTGAAGCTGCCGACGGGCTGGGAGGCCAGGACGCAGACGCTGGCTGTGCAGGGCAGCACGAACGGCAGCGCGTTCTCCGACCTCGCCCCCTCCAAGGGTTACGTGTTCTCCCCGTCGAGCGGGAACTCGGTCACCATCGACGTCGCCGCCACCACGATCCGGTACGTGCGCCTGACGATCACGGCGAACACCGGCTGGCAGGCCGGGCAGCTCTCCGAGTTCGAGGTCTACGGGCCGACGAGCGGTGACACCCAGGCGCCCACCGCGCCGTCCAACCTCTCGTTCACCGAGCCGGGCACCGGCCAGATCCGGTTGGCGTGGAGCGGTTCCACCGACAACGTCGGCGTGACGGGCTACGACGTCTACGCCAACAACTCGTTGCGCACCAGCGTCGCGGGCAACGTCCTCACCTACACCGACACGCAGCCGGGCACCGCGACGGTGGCCTACTACGTGCGGGCCAAGGACGCCGCGGGCAACCAGTCGGCCAACAGCAACACCGTGACCCGCAACGGGACCGGCGGTCCCGGCGGCACGAACCTGGCCGTGGGCAAGCCGATCACCGCGTCGTCGTCGGTGTTCTCGTTCGTCGCGACCAACGCGAACGACAACAGCACCTCCACCTACTGGGAAGGCGCGGGCGGCGCGTACCCGAACACCCTCGCGGTGAGCCTCGGCGCGAACGCCGCGGTCGACTCGGTCGTGCTGAAGCTCAACCCCGACAGCGCGTGGGGCACCCGCACGCAGAACATCCAGGTGCTGGGCCGGGAGCAGAGCGCGTCGGGCTTCGGCAACGTGGTGTCGGCGGCGAACTACGTGTTCAACCCCGCGTCGAGCAACATCGTGACGATCCCGGTCGGCGGCGCGGCCCTGGCGGACGTCCAGCTCCGGATCACCTCCAACACCGGCGCCCCGGCGGGCCAGATCGCCGAGTTCCAGGTCATCGGCGTCCCCGCGCCGAACCCGGACCTCACGATCACCGGCGCCTCCTGGTCGCCCAACGCCCCCGTCGAGAACGACGCCGTCACGCTGTCGGCGGTGGTCCGCAACGCGGGCGCGGTCGCCTCCGGCACGACGAACGTCAACTTCTACCTCGGCTCGACGAAGGCGGGCACCGCCAACGTGGGCGCGCTGGTCGCGGGCGCCTCGGCGACCGTGTCGGTCAACGTCGGACCGCGCGACGCGGGCAGCTACGCGGTGACCGCCAAGGTCGACGAGGGCAACGCCGTCATCGAGTCCAACGAGACCAACAACAGCTTCGCGGGCTCCAGCCCGCTCGTCGTGACCCCGGTCGCCAGCTCGGACCTGGTCGCCGTCGTCGGTTGGACGCCGGGCAACCCGTCCGCGGGCAACGCGGTCGCGTTCTCCGTGGCGATCAAGAACCAGGGCACGGTCGCCTCGGCGGGCGGCGCGCACGGCATCAGCCTCCAGGTGGTCAACTCCACCACCGGTTCGGTCGTGCAGACGCTGACCGGTTCCTCCAGCGGCGCCATCGCCGCGGGGGCGACCACGGCCCCGGTGAACCTGGGCTCGTGGACGGCCGTCAACGGCAAGTACACCGTCAAGGTCGTGCTGGCCAACGACGCCAACGAGCTGCCGGTCAAGCAGCCCAACAACACCAGCGAACAACCGTTCTTCGTCGGCCGCGGCGCGAACATGCCGTACGACATGCTGGAGGCGGAGGACGCGGCCGTCGGCGGCGGCGCCACCGTGGTCGGCCCGAACCGCAAGATCGGCGACCTCGCGGGCGAGGCGTCCGGCCGCAAGGCCGTCACGCTGAACTCCACGGGCAGCTTCGTCGAGTTCACCACCAAGGCGAGCACCAACACGCTCGTCACCCGCTTCTCCATCCCCGACGCGGCCGGTGGCGGCGGCATCAACGCCACGATCAACGTGTACGTCAACGGCACCTTCCACAAGGCGCTGCCCCTGACGTCCAAGTACGCGTGGCTCTACGGTCCCGAGGCCGGTCCGGGCAACTCGCCCGGCGGCGAGGCGCGGCACATCTACGACGAGGCCAGCGTCATGCTGAACTCCTCGTTCCCCGCCGGGACGAAGATCAAGCTCCAGAAGGACGCGGCCAACACCACCAACTACGCGATCGACTTCGTCAACACCGAACAGGTGTCCGCACTCCCGAACCCGGACCCGGCCAAGTACGCCGTACCGACCGGCTTCGGCCACCAGGACGTGCAGAACGCCCTGGACCGCGTCCGGATGGACACGACCGGCACCCTGGTCGGCGTGTACCTGCCCGCCGGTGACTACCAGACCGCGAGCAAGTTCCAGGTCTACGGGAAAGCCGTGAAGGTCGTCGGCGCGGGCCCCTGGTACACCAGGTTCCTCGCACCGTCCACTCAGGACAACACCGACGTCGGCTTCCGCGCGGAGGGCACGGCGAACGGCTCGACGTTCGCGAACTTCACCTACCTCGGCAACTACACGTCGCGGATCGACGGGCCGGGCAAGGTGTTCGACTTCGCGAACGTGGCCAACATGGTGATCGACAACATCTGGGTCGAACACATGATCTGCCTCTACTGGGGCGCCAACACGGACTTCGTGACCATCAAGAACTCGCGAATCCGCAACCTGTTCGCCGACGGCATCAACATGACCAACGGCAGCACGAACAACCACGTCGTCAACAACGACGCGCGCGCCACCGGCGATGACGCCTTCGCCTTGTTCTCCGCCATCGACGCGGGCGGCTCGGACATGAAGGACAACATCTACGAGAACCTGTCGACCACGCTCACCTGGCGCGCGGCGGGCGTCGCGGTCTACGGCGGCTACGCCAACACCTTCCGCAACATCTACATCGCGGACACGCTGGTCTACTCGGGCATCACGATCAGTTCGCTCGACTTCGGCTATCCGATGAACGGCTTCGGCGCCGACCCGCCGACGAAGTTCGAGAACATCTCGATCGTGCGGGCAGGCGGGCACTTCTGGAACGGCCAGACGTTCCCCGGGATTTGGGTGTTCTCCGCGTCGAAGGTGTTCCAGGGGATCAGGGTGAGCGATGTGGACATCGTTGATCCGACTTACTCCGGGATCATGTTCCAGACGAACTACGTCGGGAACCAGCCGCAGTTCCCGGTGAAGGACACCATCTTCACCAACGTGTCGATCAGTGGGGCGCAGAAGAGTGGTGACGCGTTTGACGCGAAGTCCGGGTTCGGGCTTTGGGCGAATGAGCTGCCTGAGCTTGGGCAGGGTCCGGCGGTGGGGTCGGTGACTTTTAACAACCTGCGGTTGAGCAACAACGCGCAGGATGTCAAGAACACCACGTCTACGTTCACCATCGTGCGTAACTAGCGACTGGGGGACGGCAGCGGCCGGTGGTGTCCATTGGGGACACCACCGGCTGTTGTCTTTGGGCTGGCGTGCCCTGTAGTTCGAATTGAACCGGCGGCTGATCGCATCTTTGAACTGGCGGGCCTCGTAGTTCGAATTAAACCGGCGGACGGGGTAATGGACTGGCGTGCCCGGCGGTGCTGGAGGCATCTCTTGCCCCATCCGCACCCCTGGCGGCCCCCGGCTCGTTTCGCACCTCATGCCCGTTTTGGTTTGTCAAGGCATCTTTCCCGCCTTGACAAACCAAAACGGGCATGGAGATACTTGTGCGAGCGGGGATGGTGCTTTTGCTCTTCTGCCCGTTAGGGCATGTTTTCAAGATCCCCCCGCCACCCCGCTGCGCAATTATCTCGATGCTTCGTTTTGCTTGTCAAGGCGGGAAAGATGCCTTGACAAGCAAAACGAAGCACGACGGCGCAAAGCATCGGGGCGGCGGGGGGAGGTGTGGGTGAAGAAAAAGCAGTTGGCACCGGGTCGGGTGGGGTGGGTTGGTTGCCAGTGCGGTGGGGGAGAGGTGCGGGGGGCGGTGTGCGGGTTCAGGGAACGCCGGGTGGGTTAGGTGGGGGTCTCGGCGAAGGATGCCGGGTGCGGGGGTGCTGTGGGGCGGTTGAGGGAACGCCGGGTGGGGAAGGTGGGAGGCCGGGCGAAGGAAGCCGGGTGCGGTGAGGCGGTGGAGGAGGGCTGGCCGCGAAAGACAAAGGACGAAGGATGCCTGGTGCGGTGGGGCAGTGAAGGAAGGCTGGCCGCGTAGGGCGAAGGATGCGGGGGTACCAGGGGCCTGGTCGAAAGCAGCGGGGCCGCCCGGACCTGAGCGTCACCGTTCAGATTTCTAATCTGACGTGCGAATCACCCCCGTCGTGGGGTAACGATGGGGGTGATTCGCGCGTTGCACCTGCGGAACCGATCTCCCCCTACCCGAGGAGCGACAACCCGATGTCCGCTGCGCCCGCGACCCTGACGATGTACTCGACCTCCTGGTGCGGCTTCTGCTACAGCCTGAAGAACCAACTGAAGCGTGAAGGCATCGAGTACATCGAGGTGGACATCGAGCGGACTCCCGGTGCCGCTGACTTCGTCGAGAGCGTCAACGGTGGGAATCAGACCGTGCCCACGCTGCACTTCCCCAACGGCGAGACCTTGACGAACCCCTCGATCGCCCAGGTCAAGTCGCAGTTGGGCTAGTGCCGGACCGCTGGTCGGGCGTGGGGGTCCCTCCCCGTGCCCGGCCCGGTTCGAAGCCTAGGAACGTGCGGTGCGCGGTGGAAGTACCAGGAACGGTCCGAACGGACTGGGCCAATGACGGCGTGGTCACGTGAACGCCGAGCGCATGCGGCGCAGGCCTTCCTCGACGTCGTCGGTGGCGATCAGGCCGTAGCCGAACACGAATCCCTGCCTGGGGACGCGGTCGACGCCGCAGAGCGCCATGGAGTGCATCGCGACGTCCTGCTCGCGGGCCCGAGCGATGATGGCCGCGTCCTCGCCGGGGCGATCGGTGCGGAGCCACGCGGTCATGTGCAGGCCCGCCGCGCTGGTGATGGGTTCCAAATGTTCGGTGAAGTCCTGGTCGAAGGCGATCGCCATCCGGTCGCGCCGCGCTCGGTAGACGCGGCGCATCTTCCGCAGGTGTCCCGCCAGCAGGCCCGCGTCGATGAACTCCGCGAGCGCCCCCTGCACGGGGCTGGCGGAGTGCCAGTCGGCCAGGTGCTTGGCCTTGCGCAAGGCGGCGTGCAACGACGGGGGAGCGACGCAGAAGCCGACTCGCAGCGTCGGCAGGAGGACCTTGGAGAACGAGCTGACGTAGACGACGCGGCCGGTGCGGTCCAGGGCGTGCAGGGGTTCCACGGGGCGGCCGGTCCAGCGGAACTCGCTGTCGTAGTCGTCCTCGACGATCACGGCGTCCACCCGGTCCGCCCACGCGAGCAGCGCGAGGCGTCGGGACAGCGAGAGGGCGTAGCCGAGCGGGAACTGGTGCGACGGGCTGGTGTACACCAGCTTCGCGTCCTCCGGGAGCTGGGAGACGACCAGGCCCTCCGCGTCGACGGGGACGCCGACGAGGCGCACGCCCATCGCCTGGAACAGCCGCTTGACCGGCGGGTAGCAGGGGTCCTCCACGGCGACCACGTCGCCGGGCGCGAGCATCACCCGTGCGATCAGGTCGACGGCCTGCTGCACGCCCGCGGTGACCATGACATCGGCCGCGGTGGCCCGCACGGCGCGCGAGAGGCCGACGTGGCGGGCGATCGAGGCGCGCAAACCCGCGTGCCCCATGGGTTCGCCGTACATCCCGAGCCTGGTGGCCGAGTCGCGGAGCTGGCGGGACAGCATGGCCCGCCAGGTGGCGAACGGGAAGGAGCGGGCGTCCGGCATACCCGGTCGGAAGTCGTACCTGGTGCCCATCGCGGAGAGGTCCGGCGGGTCGGGCATGCCGTCCCACATCGGCCGCGGGCGCAGCGGTGACGTGGGCACCTCGGGTTCGGCCCCGCCGTGGAACGGGAGGTCGCTGACGAACGTGCCGACGCCGACCCGGCTGGTGAGGAAGCCCTCCGCGGCGAGCTTCTCGTACGCCGCGTTGGCCGTGTTGCGGGACACCGAGAGCGCGGCGGCCAGCTCCCTGGTGGGCGGCAGGGCCTCGCCGGGCCGCAGCCGCCCGTCCAGGATGGCGGCGCGGACCTGAAGGTAGATCTGGGCGGTCAGCTCACGACGTCCGTCCAGGCTCACGTGCAGGTCCACGCTCGGTCCACCTCTTCACACCGGGGAACCGCCCATCAGACCAGGGTGACGGCGTACACCTCCACACGGGGGTCGTCGGGCAGCGTGACCGACTGGAGCACCTTGGCCGGGTCGACGGGCAGCGACTGGCCGAACAGCCGCACCGGCGGCCCGTCCACGCCCTGGCCCGCCTTGATGCGGTGCGGCATGTCGAGCACGACCGTGCTGCCGGGCGGGGTCGAGCCCGCCCAGTCGCCGACCGTGACCGACACCTGGGTGCTGGTGCCGTCCGCGTACCGCAGCGTCACCGCGCCTGTCACCGGACCGTTGTGGGAGGCCGAGACGAGCTTGACCGCGCTGTAGTTCCCCTGCGGCAGCAGCACCGCTTGGCCGCGGGTCTCGACGAAGTTGTTCGCCGTGCCGGTGGGGTCCGGCGTCGAGTACGTCACGCCACCCCAGGAGACCGTGCCCGCTGCGGGCAGCAGGGCGCCGTCGTAGCTCCAGCCGCCGCCGTCGAAGTTCCCCTGGGAGGACTGGGAAACCGTGGCCGCGCCGTCGTGGTTGCGCTCGCGGCCGAGGTCCACGGCGCACTGGCCGCCCACCACGGTCGCGCAGCTCCCCGCCGCCCGGATCTCCACGGTGGCGATCCGGGTGACCGCCCCGGCGGTGACCTTCACCTGGTACGTGCCGGGAGCGGTGTTGGCCGGGACGGTGATGGGCAGCGTCACGGTCTTCTGCACCGGCAGCCGCTTCGACTCGATCAGCAGCGGAGCCCGTTGCAGCGTCGAGCCCCAGCCGGGCGGCACGACGGTCTTGAGCGGCACCGACAGCGTGCCGGGGGACTGGCCGAGGACGTCCAGGCTCAGCGTCAGGGTCTGCGCGGAACCCTTGGTCGGCAGGATCGCCGACGCGGGCCGCACGGACGCGTCCACGTGCTCGCGGCCGTCGGCGGGAGCCTTGTTGATCGACGGCGGTTCCGACCCGGCCTGCGTGCCCCACGCCGACGGCGTGGCGCCGACCTGGTAGGCCAGCGTGCCGCCCTTGGCCATCGCCTTCCAGTCCAGCCACGTCTTCGTGTGGTTGGCGCCCTTGAACTTCACCGCCTGCACGTACCGGTTGGCGTCGGTGACGCCCGGCGCGGTCACGGTCAGCGTGCCGCCCTGCGACGACGCGTACTGTCCGATCCGGACGGTCGCCGTCTCGAACTGCGGGCTGGACAGCGCCATGAAGTCGCCGCCGCTCATCGTCGGGTACATCCCGAGCGAGGAGAACACGTACCAGGCGGACATCGTGCCCAGGTCGTCGTTCCCGGTCATGCCGTCCGGGCCGGTGGTGAACAGCGTCATCGCCGCCCGCACGACGGTCGCGGTCTTCGCGGGGGCACCGGACCACAGGTACACGTACGGCGCGAGCAGGTCGGGCTCGTTGTTGGGGTTGTACGTGGGCTTGCCGTAGTAGTCGTAGGGCTGGGTGATCCAGTCGCGGCGCGCGGTGCCCGCGGGGTCGGCGAGCAGCTTGTCGTAGACGAAGAAGTCGTCCAGCCGCTTGGTCGTGGCCGCCTTGCCGCCCATCAGGGCGACCATCCCGGCCGGGTCCTGCGGGACCAGCCACTGGTACTGGTACGCGCCGCCCTCGTGGAACTGGTGCCCCGCCTCGACCGGGTCGTACGGCGCGAGCCAGGTGCCCTCGGCGGTGCGCGGGCGGAACTGGGAGATCGACGAGTCCCACAGGTTGCGGTACCACTGGCCGCGACCGGCGAACAGCGTGGCGTCGGCGGTCTTCCCGAGCCCCTTGGCCATCAGCGCGAGCGAGGCGTCGGCCGCCGCGTACTCCAGCGTCGCCGATGCCGGGTGCACGCAGTCGTTGTCGCCGCCCTTGTGCGCGCAGTCGGTGCCCAGCTTCAAGCCGGACGGGACGTAGCCGCGGTCGTTGTAGAACTCGACGCCGGAACGGCCGTTGTACGGCGAGGAAGCGGGCGGGAGGCTCGTGGCGTTCTTGCGCAGCAACGCGTACGCCTCCTCCTCGTACCCGGCGAGCAGGCCCTTCGACCACGCCTCCACCAGGAACGGGGTGACCGGGTCGCCGGTCATGATGTTGGTCTCGCTGTTGGCGAGCGCCCAGCGCGGCAGCCAGCCGCCGTCGCGGCCCGCCGCCACGAGCGACAGGGCGACGTCCCGCGCCACGTCCGGGCGGAGCATCTCCAGGAGCTGGTTCTGCGGCCGGTAGGTGTCCCACAGCGAGAAGTTCTGGTACGGCGTGAACCCGGACGCGGTGTGCACCGCGCCGTCGAACCCGACGTACTTCCCGTCGACGTCACCGGCGAGGTTCGGGTGCAGCAGCGAGTGGTAGAGCGCGGTGTAGAACGCCGTCCGCCGCTCGACCGAGCCGCCGCCGATGGTGATCGCCCCGAGCTGCGCGACCCAGTCGTCGTGCGCCTTCTGCTTCGTGGCCTCGAAGTCGTGGTTCGTCGTCTCGGCCGCGAGGTTCTTCCGCGCGCCCTCGGCGCCGGTGTAGGACAGGCCGACCTTCACGACGACGTCGCGGTCGGCGGTGGCGTCGAACGTGACCCACGCGCCGTTGGAGCCGGTGCCCGCCGCGTCACGGCTGCCGGGCGTCGTGGTCGACCCGCGCCACGACCCGAAGGACGCGAACGGGCGGTCGAACGTGGCGGTGAAGTACACGGTGTGCTCGTCGCGGCCCGCGCAGAACCCGCCGGCCTTGACCCGGCCCTCGACCGTGCGGTCGCCGACGACGTGCACCTCGGAGTCGAACACGTTCTGGTTGGCCTTGCCGGTGTTGAAGAGGATGTTCGCCGCGCCCGTCGCCGGGAACGTGTGCCGTTGCCAGCCCGTGCGGGTGGTGGCGGTCAGCTCCGAGTTCACCCCGTACTTCGACAGGCCGACGCGGTAGTAGCCGGGCGTCGCGGCCTCGTCGGAGTGGGAGTACGGCGACCGGTAGACGTTCGGGTCGACGCTCGTGACGGCGCCGGTCGTCGGCATCATCGGCAGCTCGCCCGCGACCCCGCAGCCCACGCCGGACAGGTGCGTCTGGCTGAACCCGTAGATCGTGCCCTGCTGGTAGTCGTACCCGCCCTGGCCGCCGGTGTCCGGGCTGACCTGCACCATCCCGAACGGCGCGCTGGCGCCGGGGAAGGTGTTGCCGAAGTTCTGGGTGCCGACGAACGGGTTCACCAGCCCGGTCGGGTCCTCCGCGGGGGCCGCCGTCGCGGGCGGCGTGGCGAGCAAGCCCGCCACGAGCGCTCCGGCGAGCACCCCCGCGACACGGGTTCGTCTGCTGCGCACCAGGTCCTCCTCTATGACATCGTTGTCATGCCCCACGGTCCTTCACCTGCCACGCACCGTGTCAGGGCAGGCCTCCGCCTGTCAACGACCCGAACGAGAACCGACAAGACAAAACAGGACCGCGCGCCAACCGTTCGCTCCACGACGAACGACGGGACGGCTACGCCTGCCAGAGCTGGACGAGCCAGCGCTCGACGCCGGATTCGAAGGTCCCCTCGTCGAGTTCGGCGGCCTCGTCCCGGTTCCCGGCGTGGACGCGGGCGTGGTGGGCACCGGGCCGCGCGATCGGCAGCGCGTGCGCGGAGTGGGTCGCGGTGACGGACTGGAGACGGACCGCCGAGTCCTCCATCGGTCGGACGAGGACCGTAGCGCCACGGGCGACGGGCCTAGCTCGGGCCTCCTCCGACCGACGCGACCGCCGCCCCACGACCTCCGGGTCCGGCGCGACGGCCGCCGGGGTGTGCGCCCCGGCGACCTCGGTTCACGCGCGGGACCGCGTCACGCCCCGCTGCCGTACGGCCGGGTGATGATCTCCAGCGCGTGCCCGTCCGGGTCGTCGAAGTACACGCCCCGCCCGCCGTCGTGGGTGTTGATCCGGCCCTCGTCCTGGTGGTGGGGATCGGACCAGTAGGTGAGCCCGCGTTCCCGGACGCGGCCGAAGATCGCGTCGAAGTCGGGCTCGTCGACCAGGAACGCGTAGTGCTGCGTGGTGATCGAGCCCGGCGTGGTCATGTAGTCGAGGGTGGTGTCGCCGTCGGTCTGCACGGTGACGAACGGCCCGAACGGCACTGGTGCGGGCAGGCCCATCACCTCCGCCAGGAACTCGGCGGACGCCTTCGCGTCCCGCGCTGCCACGATCGTGTGGTTCAACCGCACTGCCATGCTGGTGAAGCCCCCTTTTCGCGTTGTCCCGAACCGTTGAGGCTAGAACCTCCACCGCGCTGGAAGTCAACTCGCCGGTCTTTCTGTCGGACCCCCCTCGTAGGATCGCCGCCATGTCCTCCCCCGACACCGGAACCGGCGTGAGCGAAGCCCGCGAAGTACTCCAGCGGGTGTTCGGGTACGCCGAGTTCCGCGGCAGCCAGCAGGACGTCATCGAGCACGTGGTCGCGGGCGGAGACGCGCTCGTGCTGATGCCGACAGGTGGCGGCAAGTCCCTCTGCTACCAGATCCCCGCGCTCGTCAGGCCGGGTGTCGGGGTGGTCATCTCGCCGCTGATCGCGTTGATGCAGGACCAGGTCGACGCGCTGCGCAACGTCGGCGTGCGCGCCGGCTTCCTGAACTCGACGCAGAACCCGGACGAGCGCAGCATGGTCGAGTCGGAGTTCCTGGCGGGGGAGCTGGACCTCCTCTACCTGGCCCCGGAGCGCCTGCGCCTCGAGTCGACGGCGCGCCTGCTGGACCGGGGGAAGGTCTCGCTGTTCGCGATCGACGAGGCCCACTGCGTTTCCCAGTGGGGCCACGACTTCCGCCCGGACTACCTGGCGCTCTCGGCCGTGCACGAGCGGTGGCCGGACGTGCCCCGCATCGCGCTGACGGCGACCGCGACGGAGGCGACGCACCAGGAGATCGCGACCAGGCTGAACCTCAAGAAGGCCCGGCACTTCGTCGCGAGCTTCGACCGGCCGAACATCCAGTACCGCATCGAGCCCAAGAACGAGCCGAAGAAGCAGTTGCTCGACCTGCTCCGCACCGAGCATGCGGGTGACGCGGGCATCGTCTACTGCCTGTCCCGCGCGTCGGTGGAGAAGACGGCGGAGTTCCTGGTCCAGAACGGGATCCCCGCCCTGCCCTACCACGCGGGCCTCGACTCGGGCGTCCGCGCGGTCAACCAGTCGCGGTTCCTCCGCGAGGACGGCCTCGTCATGGTCGCGACCATCGCGTTCGGCATGGGCATCGACAAGCCGGACGTCCGGTTCGTCGCGCACCTCGACCTGCCCAAGTCGGTCGAGGGCTACTACCAGGAGACCGGCCGCGCGGGCCGCGACGGCCTGCCGTCGACGGCGTGGCTGGCGTACGGCCTCCAGGACGTGGTGCAGCAGCGCAAGATGATCGACACGTCGGAGGGTGACCAGGCCCACCGCCGGATGCTCGGGCTGCACCTCGACGCGATGCTCGCGCTGTGCGAGACGGTCGACTGCCGCCGCGCCCGCCTCCTCGCCTACTTCGGCCAGGAGGGAACGCCCTGCGGCAACTGCGACACCTGCCTGTCCCCGCCGGAGTCGTGGGACGGCACCATCGCCGCGCAGAAGCTGCTGTCGACGGTGTACCGGTTGCAGAACGAGCGCAGGCAGAAGTTCGGCGCGGGCCAGTTGATCGACATCCTGCTGGGCAAGAAGACGGCCAAGGTCATCCAGTTCGACCACGACTCCCTGACCGTCTTCGGCATCGGCGCCGACCTCCGCGAGACCGAGTGGCGCGGCGTGGTCCGCCAACTCCTCGCCCAGGGCCTCCTGGCGGTGGAGGGCGACTACGGCACGCTCGTCCTGACGCCCGCCAGCGCCGACGTGCTGGGCCGCAAGCGCGAGGTCGTGCTCCGCCGCGAGCCCGAACGCGTCCGCGCCGCGAGGCCCGCCCGTGCGGCCAAGACCGCCGCCGCGGTCGTGGACATGCCCGCCGAGGCGGCCCCGGTGTTCGAGCGCCTGCGGGCCTGGCGCGCCGCGACGGCGAAGGAGCAGGGCGTGCCCGCGTACGTCGTCTTCCACGACGCGACGCTGCGGCAGATCGCGACGCTCTCACCCGGCTCCCTGGAGGAGCTGGGCACGGTCAACGGCGTCGGTGAGAACAAGCTCGCGAAGTACGGCCAAGGAATTCTGGACACGCTCGCGGAGTAGGCGTCGCGCTTTAGCTTTTCCCCGCACGCAGAAGTCGAACCGCGCTCCCGCTGGCCGGGGCGCGGTTCGCTGCCATTATTCGTCACATCGTTCGACCCCGAATGTTTGTTAGCAGGGGTTCCACGCCGTTGTTGTGACGTGCGACCGACCCTCGATCCGCAGTGGTCCAGCCGGTACGCCCTTCGGCGTAGTTCCTGGCAGCAGGCGGTAACCGTGCCCTCATGGCCGGCTACTCACCGCACTTATCGGGGCTGTTCGAGATCAACAGGTGACCTAGGTTGCTCCAAACAGCCGTATTGAGCTACGCCTGAGAGACATAGTGTGATTCGCCAAGCGCGGTTGCCAATGCCCAATTAGAGTGTGGTTGACTCGGCCCGCGCGTTCGCCCGACGTACACCTGATCGTTTATGAGGGGTCAATTTCTCCATGAGCATCGACTTGGCGTTGAAGGAATCCATGTCCATCACGGGTGCGGTGGGGGTGGCGCTGGTCGACTACGACAGCGGCATGTCCCTCGGCTCCCTGGGTGGCGGTGACTGGCTCGACCTGGACGTCGCCGCGGCGGGCAACACCGAGGTGGTCCGGGCGAAGCTCCGGGTCATGGCGTCGCTCGCGCTGAACGACGCCATCGAGGACATCCTGATCACCCTGGCCCGCCAGTACCACCTGATCCGGCCGCTGTCCGCCAGGGGCAACTCGACGCTGTTCCTCTACCTGGTGCTGGACCGCGAGCGGGCGAACCTCGCCCTCGCACGGCACAGCCTCAAGCGCATCGAAGCCAACCTGTCCGTATGAGCGCCGCCGAATCCCGCAGGCAGGACTCCGGCTCCCCGCTGCCGACACGCAGGCCGTCCTCGACGGCCACCAAGCCCCTGCCGATGGGACCGGTGGTCACGCAGCCGCCGTTCGACGCGGCCGGGATGACGGAGACGCTCCGGACGATCCGCGGCCAGGTCGACCGGGTGACCGGGCTCCTGGTGGCCACCCAGGACGGCCTGGTACTGGCCAGCGACACCAGGGACGTCGAGAACGAGGCCGTCGCCGCCATGTCCGCGGCGGCCGTCGGGCTCGCGGTGCAGTTCACCGGTCAGGCCGGGATCGGTGAGCCGCGCGCCGCGGTCTTCGAGGGCACCTCGGGCTACGTCTGCGTGTTCCCGGTCGAGGCGTCGCTCCTGCTCGTCGTCTTCGGCGAGCGGGACATCACCATGGGGTTGTTCAACATAGCGGCCAAGCAGGCGCTGTCACTGCTCCAGCACGTGGTCCTGCGCCAGCGGGTCCACACCGTGCGCGCGAACCGCCGCGCGTACTTCGAGGAACCCCAGGGGTGAGCTCCGTCCCTTCGCGGTGGACCCCGAGAAATGCGGGCGGAGTTCCGGTTCGCTCATTTCCGCCTTCGGGGCCTAATGGGGAACGTGGTCGTTCAGATTGTCGATAGGGCTTTTCGACGTCTTTTCCCGCATGGTCACGCCGATGTGACTCTCCGTGTCGGCGGTGTGGTGCGAGATGTGCGGTGTGGCGCGGGCCGATCCGCCCGGAGGGCGCAGTTGTGCTAGTCAGACGCTGTGTCACCTCGATCTAGCGGACGGTGACTCCTCGCTCTGGGTGTTACACACCGCACTCATCTCGGCCGTCAGGTGACACGGTTGCTCCAATCGGTCGTTTTTCCGTGCGGCTTCGCGACGTGGTGTGATTTGCTAGGCGCCGCTGCTTTCACCCATGCGGAAATGTCCGCTCGGTAACCCGGCACGCGTCCGATCACCTGTGAAGGGCCACTTTCTCCATGAGCATCGACTTAGCCTTGAAAGAATCCATGTCCATCGCCGGTGCGGTGGGGGTGGCGCTGGTCGACTACGACAGCGGCATGTCCCTTGGCACGCTCGGCGGGGGTGAGCTGGACCTCGACGTCGCCGCGGCGGGCAACACCGAGGTCGTCAGGGCGAAGCTCCGGGTCATGGCCTCCCTGGCGCTGAACGACACCATCGAGGACATCCTGATCACCCTGAACCGCCAGTACCACCTGATCCGGCCGCTCTCGGCCGCCAAGGGGAACCCGACGCTGTTCCTCTACCTGGTGCTGGACCGCGAGCACGCGAACCTCGCGCTGGCGCGGCACTACCTGAAGCGCGTCGAGGCCAGGCTGACGGTCTAGCGGCCCGTCCGCGACCGGGCCGTCAGCCCACGATCCGCCGGATCACGCTGATCGGGCCGATGTCGTCGATGTCGGCGATCTTCACCGGGACGCCCTCGGTGGAGGCGTGCACGGCCCGGACGCCGTCCACGGCCATGGCCACGTGCGACTGGCCGGAGTAGTAGATGATCAGGTCACCCGGCTGGACCTCGCCGCGCGACACCGCCCGTCCGGTGGTGGCCTGCGTGTAGGTGACCCTGGGGATGGTCACACCGGCCGCCCGGTACGACGCCTGCGTCAGGCTGGAGCAGTCCCACGAGTTGGGGCCGTTCGAGCCGAAGACGTAGGGCTTCCCGCGCTGCTCCAGCGCGAACGCCAGCGCCTTCCCCGCGGCACCGGACGGCGTGGCGACCGCGGCCGTGTCGCCCTTGTTCGCGAGCACCGCCCGGTCTGAGGAGTTCAGCGAGTCGTACTGCCTGCGGGCCTCGGTCACCTGTGACACCAGCGCCACCCGCTTCTCCTCGATGTCCGTGACGAGTTCGTCCGCCGCGGCCGAGGCCTCCGACGCCCGTTTCTGGGCGTCCTTCGCCCCGGCCTTGGCCGCGGCGGCGTCGGCGAGCGCGGCCGACAGCGAGTCCAGCGAGGCCGCCTGGTCGGCGGCCAGCACGTCCATCGCCGACATCCTGGTGAGGAAGTCAGTCTGCGAGTCCGAGACGAGCATCGCCGACAGGCCGGTGAACCGCGCGCCCTGGAAGGAGGCCTCGGTCAGCAGGTCCACCTGACCCCGGAACTGCTCCTCGGCCGCGGTCGCCCGGTCCAGCGCCTGCCCGGCCGTCACGAGGTCCTGGTTCGCGCGGTCCAACTCGCCCTGCTTCGCCCGCTTGTCCTCCTGGGCGCGCAGGTGGTCCTCGTTGAGGACCTCGGCGTCGTGCGTCAGACCGGTGTACCGCTTGAGCGCCTCGGAGGAGTTCGGGGGCAGCGGTTCGGCCGCCGCCGGGGCGACGGCGAGAGCGGCGATGACCGCCGCCGCGAGAACGGTCGCGGCGGTGCGCTTGACGGGCGACGACGTCATACCCGGCTCTACGGCATGTGGGGGTTCTCGGTTCAGAATTCGTCCATAGCTCACCAATGCGTCTTGACCGGTTTGTCCGAGGTCGCTAACGTTTCTGGTCTAGACCACATGAACAAGTGACAACCTGGATCCGCTGACCAGCGGAAACCTCGTGGCCGAAAGAGAACCGTGCCAATTCCGCCGCGTTGGCACGGAGCGTGGATCACGTATCCGCTGCATCGGGTTCCCACCCCTGCGGTGGTCGGCGCTCACGTCGTGCCCTCCACCTGGGAACTGCCGTTCACTCCAGAGGAGCTGTCATGAGCATGAGGAGCAAGATCGCCGCGGCGGCGGTCGCCATCGGTATCGCACCCCTGATCGTCGTCCTGTCGCCCGCGGGCACGGCGAGTGCGCACGGCTACATCTCGTCCCCACCCAGCAGGCAGGCGAACTGCGCCCAGGGCCGCGTCCAGAACTGCGGCGACATCGTCTGGGAGCCGCAGAGCGTCGAAGGGCCTAAGGGCGTCAAGAACTGCCACGGCAACTCGCGCTTCAGCGTGCTGAGCGATGAGAGCAAGGGTTGGCCCGCGGCCTCGGTGGGCGGCACGGTCAACTTCAACTGGGTGCTGACGGCGCGCCACGCCACCAGCACGTGGGAGTACTTCATCGGCGGCACGCGCATCGCCGTCTTCAACGACGGCGGCAGGCAGCCGGGCGCGACCGTGAGCCACTCGGTCAGCCTCGGTGGTCGCACGGGCAGGCAGAAGGTCCTCGCGGTGTGGAACATCGCCGACACGGCGAACGCGTTCTACGCGTGCGTCGACTTGCAGGTGGGCGGGGCGAAGCTGGCCGCGGCCTAGCCACTCGCGTCGGGGACCCGCGCTCCGCGCGCGGGGCGCGGGTCCCTCCCTTCTCGCGCTCACACCGTGGAGGACCATGAACCGCCACCCGCTCGTCCTGCTGCTCGCGGGCTTCCTGCTGCTCGCCGGCTGCGGCACGGCACAACCGAACGCGAAGGCCGACTTCAACGCGGCCGACGTGATGTTCCTCCAGATGATGCTGCCACTGCACGACCAGGGCATCGAGCTGACCGGCCTGGCGAAGGAACGGGCGGTCAGACCGGCCGTGCGCGACCTCGCCACCGAGCTGGACGCCGTGCAGCGCAAGGAGTCCGAGACCATGAAGGGGTGGCTGGCCGAGTGGGGTCAGCCGACGGCGGTGGACGCCGACCCCGGCGCGCACCAGCACCACGGCGGGCTGCACCAGACCAGTCCCGCCGAGATCGCCGCGCTCGAGTCCACACCGGACGCGGAGTTCGACACAGCGTTCCTCAACCTGATGACCGGGCACCTGCACAACTCGGTCGAACTGACCAAGTCCGAAGTGGATGGAGGGGGCAACGCCGGGGCGAAGGAGTTGGCGACCTCGATCCGCGAGTCGCGGAGCAAGGAGATCAGCCGGCTGCTGGGCCTGGTCGGGTAGCGGGCGGGCCCGCGAGCCAGGCCTCGTGCGACTGCCAGGCCAGCAGCGTCGACGGGCTCTCGAACCGCCGCGGCGCGCCCGTGAGCGGATCGGTGAACGCGAGCACCTTCGCCAGGAGCTGCAACGGTTTCCGGTAGTCGTCCAGTGCCGTCTCGGTGAGGACGGGGTAGAAGTCGTCACCGAGGATCGGCACGCCGAGCCCGGCCATGTGCAGCCGGAGCTGGTGCGTGCGGCCGGTCCTCGGCAGCAGGCGGTACCGGCCGAGGCCGTCGCGGTGCTCGACGAGCTCCACGAGCGTCTCGCTGTTCGGCGGCCCGTCCGGTTCCTGCGCGGTGATGACGCCCTTCTCCTTGACGATCCGGCTGCGCACCGTGCGCGGCAGTTCGAGGTCGGGGTCGAACGGTGCCACCGCCTCGTACTCCTTGTGCACCAGGCGATCCCGGAACAGCGTCTGGTACGCGCCGCGCCGCGCGGGGTTCACGACGAACATGATCAGCCCGGCGGTCACCCGGTCCAGCCGGTGCGCGGGCACGAGGTCCGGCAGGTCCAGCTCGCGGCGCAGCCGCACCAGCGCCGTCTCCAGGATGTGCTTGCCGCGCGGGATGGTCGCGAGGAAGTGCGGCTTGTCCACGACCAGCAGGTCCGCGTCGCGGTGCACGACGCCGATCTCGAAGGGCACCGCCACCTCGTCCGGCAGGTCGCGGTGGAACCACACCGACGAGTTCGGCACGAACGGGGCGTTCGGCGGCACCGGGCCGTCCATGTCCACGATCCGGCTCTCGCGCAGCATCAGGTCGATGCGCGCCGGGTCCACCTTCGGCAGCCGGTCGACCAGGTGGTCGCGCAGCGTCGCCCACGGCCCCTCCGCGGGCATCCGCAGCCGGGCGGGGTCGAGTCCGTGCCGCTGGGGGAGCGGGGGCTTGAGCTTGCGTCTCATCGTGGGGGAGCGTAACCGTTCCCGGTCCCCGCGTTCGGCGCGGTGAACGGACCGGGATGAATTCGATTTCCGCGCCCGCCCTCCGGAATGGCGAACAATGGATGATCGACTCGTTCACGTCCATAAACATCCGTCGTCCTCTTGAAAGAGGTCGAGGAACGCCCTTACCGTTTGCCTTCCAAGTCGCCGCCGCGACCACGGAAGGGACAATGATGTCACGACTGCTTTCCCGAACGCGCGTGTTCGCGCTCGCGGCGGCCGCGCTCACCGGAATGGGGATCGTCGGCGCACCGGCCGCGCAGGCCCAGGTCGAATCGGGCAACTGGACCTCCTACTCGCCGTCGTTCACCGTCCAGGAACGCGGCTGCGGCACCGTCAACGGCCTCACGTTCCAGTTGACCTGCTCCACAGCCAGTGGCGACCAGAGGGCCGAACGCCGGTACGCGAACTACTCCGGCGGCGGCGCCCGCCAGTTCGAGGGCACCTTCCGGATCTCCAGCCTCGCGGGCACCCGGATCAGCCTGAAGCAGACGTTCAACGACTCCGAGCCCGGCCCGTTCTTCATGCTCGCGGTGGAGCGCGGCGGTCGGCTCTACGCCGTCCACGGCGGCGCGACGATCGCCACCGGGGCCACTGTCGGCACGTCAGTGCGGGTGAACACGGTCCACCGGATCGGCAGCAACCACAAGACGTACGTCAACGGATCGCTGAAGCACACCTACGCCAGCCCCGGCGGGACCTTCTACGACAAGTTCGGCGCGTACCGGACGAGTTCGGGCCAGGGCCCCGCCACCGTCGTGTGGAGCGGCGTCAAGTTCTGGCGCCAGTAGGTCCCCCGACCGCCCTGCCGTCCCGGTCGTGCGGGACGGCAGGGCCCCACTCCGAACCCCAGGGGCGGCTCGTGACCAAGCTCCCGATCCTGTCCGCGCTCGTGCTCGCCGCGGCGCTCACCGCGTGTTCGAGAACGGATTCCCCGGCCGAGTTGACCGCCGTTCTGGATTCCCCGTTCAACGCGACGCTCACGTGGACGACGACGGATGCCCGTGCGGCGGGCCGAGCCGTGGAATTCGCCACCGAACCGGGCGGCGAGTACACGACGCTCCAGTACACGCCCGTCGAGCGGACGACCTACCGGCACCCGGACCTCATTCCCGACACGAACTTCCACTACCGCGTCCGCACGTATTCCGGCCCGACTTCCGAATCGCGCGAAATCACCCTCCCACCCGGCGAACTCGACGACGCGACCCAGGCGGAGGACCACGGGTGGATCACCCCGAAGACCGTCCCCGGAACCGTCGCGGACGTCTCGGCCCTCCGCGCGGGCGGCGGCGCGCCCACCGACCTCCAGGCGACGGTCGAGCACGCCAACGGCATCAGGTTCACCTGGACCGACCACGCCACCGACGAGGACGGCTACCTCCTGGAGGTGAAGGCCGCGGGCGCCACGACGTTCACCCCGGCCGCCGTGCTCGACCCGAACACCAACTCGGCGGGCCTGATCACCCTGCCGGACGAGAAGACGGCCGCGTACCGGGTCCGCGCGTTCTTCTGGGGCGGGACGTCGAACGTCGCGCACGTCAAGACCGGGCCGGACCCGGACGGCCACTGATTGTCCACAGAGGACTGTCGGTCGTGCGGAGCCGTGGCGCTCCGGGCTTCGCCGCAGGGTGCGTCGGGACCGGGCGGGAACGGGTGTCCCCGCCCGGAGCCCTGGTGCACCCCCCGCCGGGAACGGCGGGTCGGAGGGGTGTGAAGTTGGCTATTCCTCGCCGTTCTCCGGGTCCTTGTCCACCCCGCGCTTGCGCAGGAAGTTGAAGCCCGGAATGCCCAGGATCGCCTGGCGGACGTCGTTCGTGACCTCCAGGAGCTGGTGCACGTCCGGGCCCACCTTGTCGAGCGTCGCGAGGATCGGCAGCACGTCCGAGAGCACGTGCTCGGTGATCACCGGGAGCTGGTCGACCAGTTTGATGGCCGCCTCGATCTCCTGCGGCGACAGCTCGTCGACGAACCGGCGCAGCAGCGGCATCGCCTGGCGGGCCAGCGGGGAGTAGGCCTCCAGCAGCTCGTGGGCCGTGCGGGCCGTCGACTCGGCCACCACGACCACGCCGTTGGCCTGCGAGGTGATGTCGACGACCTCGGTCACCACGGCCTCGGCCGCCGTCGACACGCGCCGCGCGTCGGCCACCACGACCTGCGCCGAGGCGCTGACCGCGCGGGCGTTCTCCACGACGGCGGTGACCTCGTCGACGACCGCTTCGGTTTTCCGCACCAGGGTGTCGGCGCGGGTGACCACGTCGTCCACCCGGCCCACCAGCGACTCCGCCGCGTCGAGCAGTCCGAGCACCCGGCCGGGTACCGCGGCGACCGCGACGGCGGAGTCGACAGCCCATCCGACGGTCGATTTCGCCAGGCCGAACAGCGCACCTGGATCGGGCAGTCGCAGTTCCATGCGTCCACTCTGCCCTACCCGGCGCGGATGTTCAGTCCTTGATCGTGAACACGGGCCTCGAGCCCGCGCCGGCGGCCTGTTCGGTGGTGCTCGCGATGCCGCCGATCCCGGTGCGAACGTTTGCGCCACCAACCGTGCGCAGCGGGTAGTCGATCGCTGGGAAATATGCGACGCGGATGTTCTGGCCGCCGCCGTTGTGACCCTTCGAGCCACCGTGCGCGGACCCCGTGGCCGACCCGAAGGTGTAGGCCTCCGCGGAGCGGACCGGGTGTGGTCGGAGTGGGATGACGAGATGAGCCGAGATGTCGGTGTTCGGGCCGGAACGCGAGCGGGTGGTTCCGCAAAAGGAATGGGATGTCGTCGTGAGCGGGTGCTCCACCTCGGCGATCGGCCGCCCGGTTGTTCAATTCCCCGCCGGGAAATCACGGTGGTCGTGGTGAAGTGGGGATAACCGCGTGGATAACCCGCAGATCACGAATCGGTCGCGGGCGTGAAGGCGCTGTGGTCGATGTCCGGAGTGAGCCGTGGCGGGCGGGGTGGCGGCGATGTCGGAAAGGGCCGCGTCGCTGGTGTACGGGGCTGTGCGCACGTGGGCGTGACGGCGTCATCGCCGTCCTTGCGGGGGTGGGAGGGGCTCGTGGGGTGGTCGTCCGCTGCCGGAACGACGACGACCGTTACCTCGGCGAAATAGTTTCGCCGGGCAGTGGTCGGGGCGAATCAAAGCGCTGGGCGGAACCCGGCAAGGCCGTCGGGATGGTGTCTTCGATAGGCGGCGGGAGAGGTTTTGGCCTGGAGTCGTGAGCGCCGGATGGTGATCGGCGAATACCGGATCGCTGTTCTCCCGGTGCGCTGTCGTATGTTCAGGTACGTGAACTCGGCGCGTCTTGCCAGTCGGTGGCGATTTGCGGATTGGGCCGGGAGTGGTCCACTCCGACCCCCGGCGCGCCTTGCTGCGACGGGTGCCTGCGTCCCGAGTGGCGCGCAGCGGTAGCGCCGGGCGGGCGACCCTGATAACGGCTGCCCTCGAACGGGTGACGTTTGGCGGGGCGCGAAACCCCGAGTGGTGCGGTCGTTGACTTTTTTCCGCAAGCCGACTATTAACTGCGTTTGGTTTGGTATTGTCGTGACATTCCGCCCGTTCGACTCGTTGTGAGGTTCGACCCATGGCCCAGAAGGTTCTCGTCCAGCTGATCGACGACCTGGACGGCACGAGCAGTGAAGACATTTCCACGGTGCAGTTTTCACTGGATGGTGTTACCTACGAGATCGATCTGAATGAGGCCAACGGCGCGAAGCTGCGCGATGGTCTGGCCAGTTTCGTGGCCGCCGCACGGCGCACCGGTGGTCGCGCGAAGCGCGGCACGGCCGCGGTCGTGGGGGGCAAGCCCGCCGGAGAGGGGCGGAGCAAGGAGCAGACGCGGGCCATCCGCGACTGGGCCAAGGCCAACGGGCACGAGCTCGCGGACCGCGGTCGCATCCCGGCGAGCGTGGTCGACGCCTTCGAGTCCGCTCACCGCTGAGCCGTTGATCTCGACCGCGAGAACCCCTGGAACCGTTGAGGTCCGGGGGTTCTCGCGCGTCAGCCGTGCTCTGCCCGCGCGTCGTGCTCGGCCAGCGCCACCAGCACGGCCTCGCTCGCGTCCTCCAGCACCTCGAGGCGCTCCTTCCCGACGGCGTCGATGAACCAGGCCCGCACGTTCGCCGCGTGGTAGGGGGCCGCCTCGGCGATGGCCGCGCGCCCCTCGTCCGTCAGCACGATGTCCGCGTACCGCGTGTCCTCGGCGCACGGCTCCCGCCGCACCAGCCCCCGCTGAGCCATCCGGGTCAGGTGGTGCGACATCCGACTCTTCTCCCAGTCGGTCGCCTCGCCCAGTTCGAACGCCCGCATGCGCCCGGTCGGCGCTTCGGACAGGTTCACCAGGATCTCGTAGTCGGACCCGGACAGCCCGAACTCGCGTTGCAGGTGTCGGTACAGGTGCGTGCTCAGTTGCCTCTGCATCGCGAGGAAGCTGCGCCAGGCTCGCTGCTCGTGCGCACTCAGCCACGGATCATCGCTCACGAAAGAACATACTACGCGCAGGTTGACGCATCATCCAGATTTGCGCCGGAAAATAGGCCGAACCGACGAGAACCCGCCGCCGGGCACCCACTGCCCCGAACTCACGCCGCGGTTGCCCGACACGTCGGGCAACCAGGTGGCGCACATTCCGGGAGCAATAGCCGATCCGCGAGGTGCCGCCTGCAGGGAATCGACTCACCGCGAGAGCGGGAGATCGCTGGTGAGCGGGCCCGCGGACGGAACCGGTGGTGCGCCCGGCGGTCTCCGCGGAGAACCGCTGGCACGCCCCGACGTGGTCGCGGGCCCGACGCGCGGGTGGGAAAAAATAGGCCCGAGTGCCGCAACGTGACCCCCTCCGTCCGCCGTCGGCGCGAGAAGAGCGCCACGCCGGGGATTCGGGGCCGCGCACTCGCGGAACGGGCGGCGTCCGGGTGAACGCGAAGAGCCGAATTCCCCTGCTTCCGGCGAATCGGTCACACCGCGGGCTCAAAGCGCCGGAGACGGGCGCGCGGTCCGGCGTCACGCCCTCCGATATTCCGAAACGGGCGGGCGTGACGACGAACGGGGTCGTCTCAGCCCCCGGATTCGGCGGCCTTCACCTCGCGGAACCCGTCCTCGCTCAACCCCCGCCGCCAATAGCCGGAGATCGACAGCCGGTCCTTGGTCACCCCGCGCTCGGCCATCACCGCCCGCAACTCCTTCACCATCGCGGCCTCGCCGTGCACGAACGCCTGCACGTCCTGCCCGGAGAACTCCATCTCCCGCACGACGTCGACCAGCGACCCGCCGGTGTCCCGGTGCACCCAGACCAGCTCGACGACGCCGGGGCTGTCGAACTTCTGCTCCTCGTCGACGCCGGCCACCTCGATCACGACCCGAGCCCGCGCCCCGGCGGGCAGCCGCTCCAGCGCGGCCCCGATGGCGGGCAGCGCCGCCTCGTCGCCGAGGAGCAGGTGCCACCCGGCCGAGGCCGACGGCGCGTAGCCCCCGCCCGGCCCGAGCAGCGAGAACGTCTGCCCCGGCTGAACGGACGCGGCCCACGGGCCCGCCACGCCGACGTCGCCGTGGTGCACGAAGTCGATCGCCAGTTCCCCGGCTGCGGGGTCGAACGAGCGGACCGTGTAGGTCCTCACGACGGGCCACTCGGTGCGCGGGAAGTCACGGCGGACCGCCTGCATGTCGAGCGGTTCCGGGTACTCGACACCCGGTATCGGGAACAGCACCTTCACGTACGCGTCGGTCCGGTCGTTGGGGACGAAGTCCGCCAGGCCGGGACCGCCCGCGACGACGCGGATCATGTGCGGGGTGACTCGCTCGGTGCGCAGCACGCTGAGCGTGATGACCGAGCGGCGGGCGCGTTCGGGGGCGTCGTTCGCAGGGGCGTTGCTCATCAAACCTCCCGGAAGTGGTTCATCCGTTTAGGTTAGCCTAACCAGGCGGGTGGAGCCCGTGTGGCGTAGCACGCTCCCCCTGAAGATGTGCTAGGGGTCCCCTAGAAACGGCTTCGGCCATCGTCGCGAAACCGATCCAGCCCTAGCGTTTTGAGCCATGACAGCAGACGGGCCCGCGATCGTCGTGAGCGACATTCGCAAGTCCTACGGCGACTTGCGTGCCGTCGACGGTGTGTCGTTCACCGTCGCGGAAGGAGAGTTCTTCGGTCTTCTCGGCCCCAACGGGGCAGGGAAGAGCACCACCCTGGAGATCGTGGAGGGACTGCGCAAACCGGACTCCGGTTCGGTGCGGATCCTCGGCGAGAGCCCATGGCCACGGAATCCCAAGCTACTGCCCAAACTGGGCGTCCAACTCCAGGCGTCGTCGTTCTTCGAGCGGCTGACGTCGAAGGAGCAGTTGCAGACGTTCGGGTCGCTCTACGGCGTGAGCCGGTCGGCGGCCGTCGACATGCTCGAACTGGTCGGCCTCACGGACAAGGCCGACGTGCAGGACGTGGACCTCTCGGGTGGGCAGCGGCAGCGCCTCTCCATCGCGTGCGCGCTGGCGCACGACCCGGAGATCGTGTTCCTGGACGAACCGACCGCGGCGCTGGACCCCCAGGCCCGCCGCAACCTCTGGGACGTGCTGCGGGCCATCCAGGCGCGCGGCAAGACGATCGTCTACACCACCCACCACCTCGACGAGGCCGAGATCCTCTGCGACCGGGTGGCGATCGTCGACAAGGGACGGATCATGGCGATGGGCCCGCCCGCGTGGCTGGTCCGCAAGCTCGACGCCCAGACCCAGGTCATCGTCGAGCACGGCACGGTGACGGCCGACGTGGCCCGCACGCTGCCCGGCGCCGACAACGTCGTGGACGACGGCGTCTCCATCATCATCGCGACCAACGACGCCGGTCTCACGATCAAGGCGTTGGGGGAGCTCGACGCGTTGAACAAGGCGCAGGTCCGCACGGCCACCCTGGAGGACGTGTTCCTGCACCTCACCGGTCGCGCGTACCGCGAGTGACCCACCAACCAACTGGCGTCGCACCGGTGTTCGAGCCCCCTGCGTCGTCAGCACTTCGAGCGGAGACGGCGACATGAGAGCGTTTTCCAGCCTGTCTTTGGCCATGTTCAAGGCCTCTTACCGGGACAAGGCCGCACTCTTCTTCACCTTCATGTTCCCCCTGATGTTCCTCATCGTGTTCTCCCTGCTTTCAGGTGTGAAGCTGGGGTCCGAGGTGGAGATCGCCGTGGTCGGCGACAGCCGCGTCGTGGCCGCGCTGAAGAACTCCGAGGGCGTGAACCTCCAGGAGTTCAAGGACTCCACCACCGCCATCAACAGCCTGCGCGACGGCAACGTGGCCGCGATCGTCGTGTCGCAGGGCGACTCGATCGACGTGCGCTACGCCAACGGCGACCGCGCCGAGACCGGGCCCGCGCTGGCCAAGATCTCCGACGCGGTCGCCAGCGCGAACCTGGGCGCGGGCACCACCCCGCCGAAGTTCGCGGTGCGGCAGAAACCCATCGAGGAAACGGCTTTCGAGCCGATCCAGTACCTCACCCCCGGCATCCTGTCGTGGGGCGTGTCCACCGCCGCGGTGTTCAGCTCCGCGCTGACCCTGGTGGCGTGGCGCCGCAAGCAGGTCCTGCGGCGCATCCAGCTCGCCCCCATCGGCCGCGGCTCGGTGCTCTCGTCCAGGCTGCTGCTCGCGATCGTGATCGCGCTGCTGCAGGCGGCCCTGTTCGTCGCGGTGGCGACCCTCCCGGTGTTCGGCCTCCAGCTCTCCAACCAGTGGTGGCTCGCGATCCCCTTGCTGATCCTCGGGACGCTGGCCTTCTTCTCGGTGGGCATGCTGCTCGGGGCGGTCTGCCGGACCGAGGACTCGGTCACCGGCGCGGCGAACCTCGCCGTGCTCCCGATGGCGTTGCTGGCGGGGAGCTTCTTCCCGATCGACAAGGCACCGGACTGGGTCAAGCTGATCACCAACGCGCTGCCGCTGCGGCACATGAACGAGGGCATGCTCGACGTCCTGGTGCGGGGCAAGGGCTTGGAGGCCCTGATCGTGCCCGGCTCGGTCCTCATCGGTTTCACGCTGGTCATCAGCACGCTCGCGGCGGTGTTCTTCCGCTGGGAGGACAAGTGAGCGCGGGTGCGGGCGTTCGCTGACGGGATCCGGATGCCGAGGCGCGTCGTCGTCGGCATGACCGGCGCCACCGGTGCCGCGATCGGCATCCGGATCCTGGAAACGCTCAGCGCCGTCGGGGTGGAGACGCACCTGGTGCTGAGCAAGTGGGCACGCGCCACGATCGAGATGGAGACCGACTACACGGTCCGCCAGGTCCAATCCCTGGCGGACCACGTCTACGGGTCGCACGACCAGGCGGCGGCGATCTCCAGCGGTTCCTTCCGGACGGACGGGATGGTCGTGGCCCCGTGCAGCATGAAGACCCTGGCGGCGATCAGGGTCGGGTACGGCGAGGGGCTGATCGCGCGCGCCGCGGACGTGACCCTCAAGGAGCACCGCAAGCTGGTGCTCGTGCCGAGGGAGACGCCGCTGAGCGAGATCCACCTGGAGAACATGTTGGGGCTGGCCAGGATGGGCGTCGTGATGCTGCCGCCCATGCCCGCGTTCTACAACCACCCCAAGGGTGTCCCGGACATCGTCGACCACGTGACCAGTCGCGTGCTCGACCAGTTCGGTGTGGACAACGACCTCACGACGCGGTGGGACGGCGGGAAGTCTGCACGCCAGCACCGGAAGGACAACGGCGATGAAGCACTTCACTGATCTGCGCGGGTACCTCGACGCGCTGCGGGACCTGGACGACCTGGTGGTGGTCGACCGCGAGGTCGACGGCGACATGGAGACCGCCGCGATCACCAGGCGGAGCTACGAGGTCCGCTCCCCGGCGCCGCTGTTCACCAACATCCGCGGCGCCCGACCGGGCTTCCGGATACTCGGCGCGCCCGCGGCCATGTCCTCGCGCGAGGACATGCCCTACGCGCGCATCGCCCTGTCGCTCGGCCTGCAACCGGACAGCACGGGCTTGCAGATCGTCGACGCGCTCGCGGACGCCCAGACCCGCGAGCCGATCCCGCCCGTCGTGGTGGAGAGCGGACCGTGCCAGGAGAACGTCCTGCTCGGCGACGACGCCACGCTCGACTCGTTCCCGATCCCGATCGTGCACGAGAAGGACGGCGGCCGGTACGCCAACACGTGGGGCGCGCTGATCGTGCAGACCCCCGACGGCGAGTGGACCAACTGGTCCATCGCGCGGGTGATGAAGATCGACGGCAAGCGCATGACCGGCCTGGTCGCCGACGGCCAGCACATCGGGCACGTCTGGAACCAGTGGGTGGAGATCGGCAAGCCGATGCCCTACGCGCTGGTGCAGGGCGCGGAGCCGGGTGTCCCGTACGTGGCGGGCTTCCCGCTGCCCGACGGCGCCTACGACGCCGGGTTCCTCGGCGCGCTGGTCGGCGAGCCGATCGAGCTGGTCAAGGCCAAGACCGTCGACCTGCTCGTGCCCGCCACGGCCGAGGTCGTGATCGAGGGCCACGTGTCCATCGAGCGCGACGCGGTCGAGGGCCCGTTCGGCGAGGCCGCCGGCTACCACCCGATGGAGACCAGCAAGCAGCCCACCTTCCACGTGGAGGCCATCACCCACCGCAACGACCCGATCTGGCCGCTGGTCGCCGAGGGGCGCCCGCCGGACGAGTACCACACGGTCACCTGCGTCGGCGCCGCCAGCCAGTGCCTGGCGCGGCTGCGCGAGGTCAAGCTGCCGGTCAGCACGGTGTGGTCGCCGATGGACTCCGCGGGCATGTGGCTCGTGGTGACCGTGCCGCCCAACTGGCGCGAGATGATGGACCCGGACACGACCAGCGACACCCTCGCCCAGTACATCGGGCAGACGCTGTTCTGGAACAAGGCGGGCCTGTACTTCCCGCAGATCTTCCTGCTCGACGACGACATCGACCCGACCGACCTCGCCGAGGTCACCTGGGCCATCGCGACGCGCATCCACCCGGTCTCCAAGCGGGTGCAGATGGACAGCGTCATCCTGCCGCTGTTCGTCAGCCACACCGACATCGAGTACAAGCGCGGCTGGGGCCCCAGGGTCGTGTTCGACGGCCTGTTGGCCCCGATCGGCGAGCGGATGGCGCACACGTCGTTCGCGGCGTCCTACCCGGAGGAGTTGCAGCGGAAGGTCATCGAGAACTGGGCCTGAGCGCCCCTCTGCCGCACCGGAAGGGCCCGCCCGGAGTCATTGCTCCGGACGGGCCCTCCTCGGCGTCCTGGGGCCGGGGGAAAAGGGAATCGCACCGTGTACAACCGTGCACAGTTCGCGGCGGAGCCCCCGGATCGCGTTGCGACACGGGGGCTCCGCCGACAGGGTGTTGATGGCGACCGAAGTCACATCAGAACTCTGGCAGCTCCAAGGGGGCGATCTCGCTGAAGACGTCTCCGGGGCCGGGGTTGCCGCGATGAGTGCGGCCGCCGAGGTGGTGCAGGACGCCCCACACCGCGTTGAGCGCGGTGGTGACGGCTCCTTCGGCGAAGCCGCCGCACCAGGAGATGTCGTCGCCCGCGAGGAACAGCCCGCGCTGGGCGTCGGTCAGGTCGTCCTGCATGAAGTGCGTGTAGAGCTTGCGCTGGTAGCGGTAGTGGCCGGGCAGGTTCGACTTGAACGCGCCCATGAAGTGCGGCTCGGTCTCCCAGGTGATGGTGACCGGGTCGCCGATGATGTGCGTGCGGATGTCCACGCCGGGGTAGATCTCGGCCAGCGAGCCGAGGACGACCTCCAGGCGCTCCTCCAGGGTGAGGGTGGCGAGCTTCAGCGAGTCGTCGTTCCACGTGTACGACAGGCACATCACGCCGGGCTTGTCCGGGCCGTCGTCGAACAGGTAGACGCCGCGCGGCATCCGGTCGGTGAGCGTCATGCTCATGACGTGCCTGCCGGTGCTCGGGTCGACGTCGAGCCAGAACGGTCGGTCCGTCACCACGAACAGCTTCGACGAACCCATGTAGTGCGTGCGCTCCACCGCGGTCCACAGCGCCTGGGGGAGCAGCGACTCGTCGCACTTGACCTTGGTCAGCAGCGCCCAGCTCTGCGCGGTGAACACCGCGGCGGGGTAGGTGCGGATGCCGTGCTCGGCGTCCTCGACGGTGATGCCCTGCGCGGTCCGGCGCATCCACTTCACCGCGGTCTTCGGCACCCCGCCCGCGTGCAGCGACGCGAGCGTCGTGCCCTCCGGCCAGTGGTCGAGGAACTCCGGCTCGTGCGTCCACAGCCTCGTCGGGAGCTGCTGGCTCCCGCCGGTGATGCGCTGCTGGTCGACGTCGGCCCCGTTGTAGACGACGCGCAGGATCTCCAGCATGGAGTTGGGGAAGTCGGTGTCCCAGCCGCCCGTGCCGAAGCCGACCTGGCCGAAGATCTCGCGGTGCTGGAACGAGGCGAACGCGGGCGACGCGGTGAGGAAGCCGTAGAACGACACGTCGTCGAGGCGCGGGACCAGGCGGTTCCAGATGGCCTTGATGGTCTCGACGTCACGTCGGCGGACGGCGTCCTCCATGGCGGACAGCTCCGCGGTCTCCTGGAGCGCCTTGTCCCACGCGTCGGCCACCTGCTGGTAGATCACCGGCAGCTCGGCCATCGTGTGGGCGAAGTGGCTCACGCCCTTGAGGTCGACGACCGTGCTGGGTGTGTTGGTGGACAACGGGTTCGGGAACGGCGTGGTCTTCAGGCCGACCTTGTCGATGTAGTGGAACAGCGTGGTTGCCGCGACGGGGAAGCGCATGGCGCCCATCTCCGCGACCGACTCCGGGTGCTCCCGGAACGGGACCGACCGCATCCGGCCGCCGAGCTGCTCGGCCTCGTACAGCACCGGTCGCAGCCCGAGCTTCATCAGCTCGTAGGCCGTGACCAGGCCCGCGATGCCGCCGCCGATGACGGCGACCTCGGTGCCGTGCGCCGACGCGGGCACCGAGCCGAGGCCCGCCGGGTGGCGCAGCCACTCGTCGTAGGCGAACGGGAAGTCCGGGCCGAACATCGTGACCGGGGCACGCAGGCCGTTCAGGTCGTCGTGGTCGATCGGGCTGGTGTGGTCCATGTGCGCTACCCCCGTGTGACGGTGGTGACCCGCCGTCCGGCGGGCGTGGCGGAAGGGGGTCAGGGGAAGAGCTCGGGACGTCGGTCCGCCAAGTAGTCGTTGACCTGCTTGGCCTTCGTGATCCGGGTGGCGTCCAGGTCCGCCACGACGAGCTGTTCGCCGTGGACGTCCTCGTGCAGCGCGTGGCCGGACGGGCCCACCACGCGGGTGAGACCGCAGTACTCCAGTTCGCGCTCGGAGCCTGCCCAGTTCACGTAGGCGATGTAGAGCTGGCTCTCCAGCGCCCGCGAGTGGACGAGCGTCCTGGCCACGATGTCCCACGGCTTCATCAGCGCCGTCGGGACGACCAGCAACTGGGTGCCCGCCACCGC
Organism: Umezawaea endophytica; assembly: GCF_025061645.1. Taxonomy (GTDB): domain Bacteria; phylum Actinomycetota; class Actinomycetes; order Mycobacteriales; family Pseudonocardiaceae; genus Umezawaea; species Umezawaea endophytica. The sequence goes on from NZ_JANYMP010000009.1 coordinate 248,633, forward strand.
GTGGGCCCGCACCGATTCCGGGAACTCGACGTCGTAGCAGATGAGCATCCCGACGGTGAAGCCGTCGAGCTCGGCCTGGACGACCCCGACGTCACCGGGGCGGAAGATCGCCCGGTCGATGTCGCCGAACAGGTGCGTCTTGCGGTAGGTGGCCAGGGCGTTCCCGCCGCCGTCGACCAGGCGGACCGTGTTGTAGACGTTGCCGCCGTCGGCCTCGGGCCAGCCGAAGACGATGGCCACGCCGGTCTCGGCCGCGATGGCCGCCGCCTCGTCGCACATCGGGCCGTCGTCGGGTTCGGCCAGGTCACGGAGTCGCCGCGGGCCGAGGTGGTAGCCGGTGAGGGAGATCTCGGGTGTGATCAGCAACTGGGCACCGGCTTCGGCGGCGTTCCGCGCCGCGGCTCTGAGCCGCGTCCGCGGCGGCTCTCCGCCCGCGACGGTCTGCCAGCAAGCGATCCTCATGCTCGTGGGTCCTTACTCCGCCGGTCGTTCTCCTTCGGCGGGGTTGTGGAGGCGCCCGGTTTTGACCGGAGTGATAACGTCATTATGAAACGGCATTATTGTTCGATTCGCAGAAACACGGAGTGCACCGAAGCTATGTAGTGCACTTGTGGCGCGGCAACCCCTGTCGTGCCCCTGTGCGCCCCTAGGGGGCTTGAGGCCCCTTATCTGGACTGGTAGCAATGTCCTCGCAGGTAAGGAGCCAGCGTTGATGTTTTGCCAGGCTAAACAAGTTCGGTGGTCCAGGAAGTTGCGCCGGATGTGCGAAAGGGCAGTAATCATTGCCCCCGTCTCAACTGGGCGTGCCCTGGTGAGAGCGATTCATGAATAACTTACAGGTTTTGTGTGGCGCCTGACCTGCGGTTTCAGAGTTGGCGAGGGTGTTTGATCGTCGATGCGAGTCGATCGCAACCCTACGGAAGTAGGGTCTTATGGATCGGTGTATTCATACAATTCTCACGATGGCGCGCGGATGTTGTGGGATGTAGTGCGCGAACTCGGTAACACCCGTGTTGCGCATGGTCCGGGTTACTCAACGGTTTCCCGAGACGTTATCGACAAGCTTCTAATTGTCCTGATACTGTCGTTGTGTGTTACCAGGACAGCCTGGTGGGACAACCCGACTTGAGTTGGCCACTGTTTGTTCACCGCGGGTACGTATGGGCGGGACAGGTGACCACACCGGGAAAGGAACGCGGTCTTAGATGTTGGTCGAACGGACTAGAGAACTGGCCACCCTCCAGCACGTGCTGGAGGACTGCCTCCGAGGCCGGTCCGGCGTGGCCATGATCACCGGTGCCAGAGCCACCGGGAAGACCGCGCTGCTCCACGCCTTCGGGGAAGAGGTGCAGCGTTCCGGCGCCCTGCTCCTCAACGCCACCTGCACCACGGGAGAGCGCTCCCTGCCACTGGGCGTGCTCAGCCAACTCCAGCGCAACATCCCCCTCGAATTCTGCTCGGGCGACCGGGCGGCGTACCTGGAGGGGCTGCTGGACGAGGCTTCGAGTCCTCTGAGGACCGCCGAGGGCGGGGTGGACGGCGCGGAGACCAAGCGCGGGCACGTGCTGCACCAGCTCGGCGCGGCGCTGCTGAACATCGCCGAGCAGCGGCCGATCGTCATCGTCGTGGACGACGTCCAGAACATGGACGACCTCTCCAAGGAGACCCTGCGGCACGTGCTCGGCAGGCTCCGCTCGGCGAGCGTCGCGGTGGTGTTCACCGAGTGCGTCGGTTCCCGCGAACCGCGCTCGCTGTTCCACACCGAGTTCCTCCGCCACCCGCACTGCCACAGCATCCGGCTCACGCTCCTCTCGGCCGCGGGCGTCGGCGAGATGGTCGCCTCCGAACTGGACCCGCGCATCGCGGAGGCGTTCGGAGCGCAGTACTACGAGGTGACCGGCGGCAACCCGCTGCTCGTGCGCGCGCTGCTCGAAGACCAGCAGCGCCTGCGCCACGGCGACGGCGCGCCCGCGGAACCCGTTGTGGGCGAAGGGTTCGCCGAGGCGGTCATGAGCTGCCTGCACCGCGGCGACCCCGCCATCCGCGAAGCCGCCTACGCGCTCGCCGTCCTCGGCGGCGACTCGGACCGGCCGAAGCTGTTCGGCCGCATGATGGAGCGCTGCCCCAAGACCGCGGCCAAGGACGTCGAGAGCCTCGTCGTGATGGGCCTGCTGCGCGGCGACACCTACCGCCACCCCGCCATCCGCGAAGCCGTCATCGACGACGCGCTCGCCAACGCCGACCTGCCCGACCTGCACCTGCGGGCCGCGTGGCTGCTCGCCCAGGACGGCGCCGAGCCGCGCGTGGTCGCGAACCACCTCGTCGCCGCGGGCACCGCGTGCCCCGAGTGGGCGCTGCCGCTGCTGCGCGAAGCCGCCGAGTCGGCCCTGCTCGACGACCAGGTCGAGGAAGCCGTCGAGTACCTCGAACTGGCCATCCAGGACCGCGAGGAGGAGACGCCCATCGAGCTGGTCATGATGCTCGTGCGCCTCAAGCTCCGCCTCAGCCCCGCGTCCGCGCTCCAGCACGTCCCGACGCTCGGCGAGGCGATGCGCGAGGGCAAGCTCCTCGGCCGCGGCCTCCTCTGGTTCGTCCGCTTCCTCGTCGTGCACGGCCGCGTCGACGACGTCACCGAAGGCCTCGCGCGGCTGGTCGCCCGCATGGACGAGCTGGACGAGCACAGCAAGGCCGAGATCAAGATCACCCGCATGTGGGCGGCCGGTTCCTACCCCGAACTGGTCAGCAACCTCCCGCCGGTCCAGCAGGACACCGACCAGGTCTCGGTCGACATGGGCATGCGCGTCCAGGCGGCCACCGTGCTCACGCGCGTCATCGGCGGCGACTTCGACGACAGCGCCGTGATGACCGCGGAACGCGTGCTGCAGAGCGTGAACCTCATCGAGGAGCCGACCGAGGAGGTCAGCGCCGCCCTGCGGACCCTGCTGTACCTGGAGAAGCTCGACAGCGTGAAGTCCTGGTGCGACACGCTGATGACCAGCAGGCACGAGTCCTCCAGCCCTCCCGGCTGGCTGGGTGAACTGGCCATGATCCGCGCCGAGGTCGCGCTGCGCATGGGCGACCTGGGCACCGCGCGCCAGCACGCCAGGTTCGCCCTGGAGAAGGTCGACCCGCGCACGTGGGGCGCCAGCGCGGGCATGGTGCTCGGCACGCTGCTCCAGGCCACCACCGCCATGGGCAAGTTCGACGAGGCGGCGGAAGCCCTGGCGCAGCGCGTTCCGCAGCACATCTACCGCGGCCGGTACGGCCTGCACTACCTGTACGCGAAGGGCCAGCACCACCTGGCCACCCGCCAACTCCCGGCAGCGCTCGGCGACTTCCTGTCCTGCGGCGAACTCATGGTCAAGTGGAAGCTGGACTCGCCGGGGTTGTTGCCCTGGAGGACCGGCGCGGCCGAGGTCTACCTGCGGCTGGGGAACCAGGCGAAGGCCCGTGAACTGGTCGACCAGCAGTTGGCGCTTCCCGTCATGGGGCCGTCGTTGTCGCGTGGGATGGCCATGCGGGTGAAGGCGGCGACTCTGGACCTGCGGCAGCGCTCGCAGCTCCTGCACGGCGCGCTGGACGAGGTCCAGGCCGCTGGCGGGCAGTTGGAGGTGGCTCGGGTGCTGGCCGATCTCAGTCACACACATCACCAGTTGGGGGAGCCGGATCGGGCTCGGATGATGGTTCGGAGGGCTTGGAGGGTGGCGAAGGACTGCCAGGCGGAGCCGTTGTGCGCGCAGTTGATCCCTGATCAGAGTCGGGGGAGTGCCACGTCTACTACGTCGGAGTCCGCGGCTGAGTGTGGGGCGGCTACGTTGTCGGATGCGGAGCGTCGGGTTGCTGGGTTGGCGGCGCTTGGGCATACGAATCGGGAGATCGCCAACAAGCTGTATGTGACGATTAGTACTGTTGAGCAGCATTTGACCAAGGCTTATCGGAAGTTGAATGTTACTCAGCGGAAGGATCTGCCTGCGGATCTTTGGAGTGACGCGGCTTCTATCGCCTGATCCCCGGATCCGCGCGGCTTGGCCGCGCGAATCCGGGGACGGGTGGGTGGATGGGTGGGTTTCCCCTTGGCTTGGGCCAAGGGGTTTTTGGTGTTTGGTCTTTGATCTTTGTTGCCCGCCGGTTACGGAGCGGGACGCCGTCTACGCATCGGCCACATCGCCGATGGGACTTCGGTACGGAACCTGCCTGCGCTGGGAGATGGAAACCCAGCTTGCGGCCGTCGTGGCCCACGGGTACGCCTGAGGTGGTGCTCCCCCGACACCCCGCTTCCGAGATTATCTCGATGCCGCGTTTTCTTTGTCAAGGCGGGAAAGATGCCTTGACAAAGAAAACGCGGCACGACGTGCGAGAAGAAGCGGGCCGCCGGGGGAGGTGGGGTTTGATTTGATTGCGTGCGGAAGGTCTCGGGGCGAAGCGGCGCGGGTTGCATTACGGGCCGGGTTTCGTGGGGGGACCGGTCTCGTAGGGCCAGGTTGAGCGGGTGAGATGGGTGGGACTGGTGCGTAGGGCCAGGTTGATGGGGCTGGGTCGGGTGGTGTTGCTTTATACGGCCGAATGCCCTGTCTGCGGTGCCGCGCAGACAGGGCATTCGGGGTTTTTCTTGGTAGGTGTCAGCCGGTTTGGCGGCGGTAGCCGCCTACGCCTTCGTCGTCTGCTCCTTGCCAGAGTTCTGGGTTGTACGGTGCGTCTGGGATCATCACCACGTCTGCCAGCGTTTGTGTGCGGCGGGGGCGGGAGGTGTTTCCGTGTAGTTCGGTGATGTCGATGTCCAGGCGTTCCACGTCGTTCAGCAGCCTGCGTACGTCTGGTACGTCGCCGAAGTGGAAGCGCAGGGACGCTACTTTGCGGCGGAGTACGGTGACGATGCGCTGTACATCGGTGATCTCACTGTTCGGCACGGTGTACCTCCTGATGGCGCAAAGGCTGGTTCGACTGTGTCCTCCGGAATGCTCACCCTAGGCAGGTGTGATCTGGACGACAACCCCTAATCCTGCCCCTACGTGGCTGTCGAGGCTGCGGAACTCGTTGGGCTGCCTCGGATCGGGTTCTCGAAGAGTAGACCGAGGAGTTTTGGTGATGGCAATAGTCGGCTGGAACGCAAGGGGCTGTTAGGGGGACGGTAGGGGTTTCTGCCTTCTGCTGCTGGGGAAACGATGAGCAACGGTCGCACATTCTGTCTGCGGATTGTGGAGCGTTATGTTGAACGAGTCCGAGCACATCACGTCCGCCACGTCCACCAGCGTTGACGGGGCGGAGCAGCCTTCGTCCTGGCAGCTTCTCGTCCAGGCGCCTGAAGCCGAGCAAGAGCGGCTGCTGGTGGAACTGGTGGGGCGGGCTGCCGCGGCTGTGCTGCGGCGCGCGCCCGGTGAGGTGGTTGCGGCTGAGCGGCCGTTCCTCGAGCTCGGATTCGATTCCATCGCCGCTGTCGACCTGCACGCGAAGCTGACCGAGGCGACGGGGTTGCACCTGCCGATCACGTTGGTGTTCGACTACCCGACGCCAGCGGCGGTGGCGCGGTACCTGCGGGCGGAAGCGCTCGGGTTGTCGGCGGCGCCGATCCTGCCGCCCAGCGCCAACACGGCGTCGGACGAGCCGATCGCGATCGTGGCCATGGCGTGCCGGTTCCCCGGTGGGGTGTCGTCGCCGGAGGAGTTGTGGCGGTTCATCGCCGATGGTGGTGACGCGATCAGCGGGTTGCCGACCAACCGCGGGTGGGACCTGGACGCGTTGTACGACCCGGACCCGGAGCACCAGGGGACGACGTACACCCGTGAAGGTGGGTTCCTGCACGACGCGGACCAGTTCGACCCGACGTTCTTCGGGATCTCGCCGCGGGAAGCGGTCGCGATGGACCCGCAGCAGCGCCTGCTCCTCGAGACGTCGTGGGAGGTGCTGGAGCGCGCGGGGATCGATCCCGGCACGTTGCGCGGCAGTTCGACGGCCGTCTACGTGGGTGCTGAGCAGCAGGAGTACGGGCCGCGGTTGGCCGAGGCGCAAGGGCATGAAGGGTCGTTGCTGACCGGGAACACGGCCAGTGTGGCGTCGGGGCGGATCTCGTACACGTTGGGGCTCGAAGGTCCGGCGGTCACGGTGGACACGGCGTGTTCGGCTTCGCTGGTGGCGTTGCACCTGGCGGTGCAGACGCTGCGGAGCGGTGAGTCGTCGCTGGCGTTCGCCGGTGGTGCCGCCGTGATGGCCAGCCCCGGTTCGCTGGTGGCGTTCAGCCGTCAGCGCGGGCTGTCACCCGACGGCCGCTGCAAGGCGTTCTCCTCCACCGCCGACGGGACCGGGTGGTCCGAGGGTGTCGGCATGGTGCTGCTGGAGCGGCTGTCCGACGCCGTGCGCAACGGGCACCCGGTGCTCGCGCTGGTGCGCGGCTCGGCGATCAACCAGGACGGCGCGTCGAACGGGCTGACCGCGCCGAACGGGCCCGCGCAGCAGCGGGTCATCCACCAGGCGCTGGTCGACGCGGAGCTGACCACGGCGGACGTCGACGTGGTCGAGGCGCACGGCACCGGCACGGTGCTCGGCGACCCGATCGAGGCGCAGGCCATCCTGGCCACCTACGGCCAGAACCGCGAGACGCCCCTGCTGCTGGGGTCCCTCAAGTCCAACCTGGGCCACACGCAGGCCGCGGCCGGTGTCGCGGGCGTCATCAAGATGGTCATGGCGCTGCGCAACGGACTGCTGCCGCGGACCCTGCACGTCGATCGTCCGTCCCCTCACGTTGACTGGTCATCCGGATCGCTCGAGCTGCTCACCGAGGCGAAGCCGTGGCCCGCGTCCGAGCGCCCGCGCCGGGCGGGCGTGTCCGCCTTCGGCATCAGCGGCACCAACGCGCACACGATCATCGAGGAGTACACCGGCGAGGCCGTGGAGGTGCCGGAGCCCGCCCGTGTCGCGAGCGTGCTGCCGTGGGTGCTGTCGGCCAAGACCGCCGAGGCGCTCGGTGATCAGGCGCGGCACCTGGTGGCGCACCTGGACGAGCGGCCCGAACTGTCCGAAGTGGACCTCGGGCACTCGCTGGCGACCTCCCGCGTCGCCTTCGACCACCGCGCGGTCGTGCTCGGCTCGTCGCGCGAAGCCTTCCGGCAGGCGCTCACGGCGCTGGCCGACGGCACGTCCTCGCCCGCCGTGATCAGCGGCGCCGCCACGGGCGGCAAGCTCGCGTTCCTGTTCACCGGGCAGGGGGCGCAGCGGCTCGACATGGGGCGTGAGCTGCACCGGGAGTTCCCGGTGTTCGCGGCGGCGTTCGACGACGCCTGTCGCCACCTCGACGTGCACCTGGACCAGCCGCTGCGCACGGTCGTGTTCGGCGACGACCCCGACCTGCTGGACCGCACCGAGTACACGCAGCCCGCGCTGTTCGCCGTCGAGGTCGCGCTGTTCCGCACGCTGGAGGCGTGGGGCGTGCGCCAGGACTACCTGGCGGGCCACTCCGTCGGCGAGATCGCCGCCGCGCACGTCGCGGGGGTGCTGTCGCTGGACGACGCGTGCGCGCTGGTCGCCGCTCGTGGCCGGATGATGCAGGCGCTCCCCGGCGGTGGCGCGATGGTGGCGTTGCAGGCGTCCGAGGACGAGGTGCTGCCGCTGCTGGACGAGGACGTCTCGCTGGCGGCGGTCAACGGGCCCATGGCCGTCGTCGTCGCCGGTGAAGAGGACGCCGTCGCGCGGGTCGTGGCGAACTTCCCGGACCGCAAGTCCAAGCGCCTCGCGGTGTCGCACGCGTTCCACTCGCCGTTGATGGACGCGATGCTCGAGGAGTTCACCTGGATCACCGAGGTCCTGAAGTACCGGCCGCCGCGCCTGCCGATCGTCTCCACGGTCACCGGCAGGCTCGTGTCGGCCGAGGAGCTGTGCTCGCCGGAGTACTGGGTGCGACACGTCCGCGAGGCCGTGCGGTTCGCCGACGCCGTGGACACCCTGGTGGGACTGGGCGTGACGACGTTCGTGGAGCTCGGCCCCGACGCCGTGCTCACCGCGATGGCCGCCGAGACCGCGCCGGACGCCGTCCTGGTCCCGACCGTCCGCAAGGGCCGTGCCGAGACCGACGGGCTGCTGCGGGCCGTCGGCAGGCTGCACGCCGGAGGTGTCCGCGTCGACTGGGGCCCGGTGTTCGCCGGGACCGGCGCGCGCCGCGTCGACCTGCCGACGTACGCGTTCCAGCGCGAGGGTTTCTGGCTGACCGGCGGGTCCTCGCCCGCCGCCGTCGACCGGCACGAAGCCGACTTCTGGGCCGCGGTCGACCGCGGTGACCTCGACTCCCTGGCCTCGGCGTTGTCACTCGACGACTCCGGGGCTCTCGCCGATCTGCTGCCCGCGCTGGCGAAGTGGCGGCGTGGTCGGGCGGACGCGTCCACAGTGGACGCCTGGCGCTACAAGACCTCCTGGACCCGGTTGCCCGAGGGTGGCGGCCGGGCCACCGGGCGGTGGCTGCTCGTGTCCGCCGACGACGTCGCGGGGCTCGTCGAGCGCGGGCTGGACGTCGTGCGGATCGACCCGTCCACCGACCGCGCCGCGCTGGCGGAAACGCTGGCGGGTGCCGGATCCCTCGACGGTGTGCTGTCGCTGAGCGCCGACGTGGTCGAGACCGTCGTGCTGGTGCAGGCGCTGGGTGACGCGGGTGTCGCCGCGCCGCTGTGGTGCGCGACCCGCGGCGCGGTGTCGGCCGGTCGGGACGACGCCGTGGACCCGGCGCTCACCCAGGTCTGGGGCGTCGGCAAGGTCGTCGCCCTGGAGCACCCCGAACGCTGGGGCGGTCTGGTCGACCTGCCCGCCGACGTGGACGACCGCGTGCTGGACCGGCTCGTCGCGGTACTCGGCGGCACGGAGGACCAGGTCGCGATCCGCGGGTCCCGCGTGTTCGGCCGCAGGCTGGCGCAGGCGCCCGCGAAGACCGGCGTCGGCGACTGGACGCCGCGCGGCACCGTGCTGGTGACCGGTGGCACGGGCGCGCTCGGCACGCAGGTCGCCCGCTGGCTGGCGAGCGCTGGCGCGGAGCGGCTGGTGTTGACGTCCCGTCGTGGTCTGGACGCGCCGGGTGCTGTCGATCTGGTGGAGGAACTGGACATCCCCGTGGTGGTGGCCGCGTGTGACGTGGCCGATCGGGAGGCGCTCAAGGCGTTGCTGGAGGAATACCCGCCGGACGCCGTGGTGCACGCGGCGGGCGTCGACTCGCTGGTGGCGCTGGACGTGCAGGACGTCGCCGAGTTCCGCCAGGTCGTCGCCGCCAAGGCGGCCGGTGCGGCGAACCTGGACGAGCTGGTCGGCGAGGTCGACGCGTTCGTGCTGTTCTCCTCCATCGCGAGCACCTGGGGCAGCGGCGGGCAGGCCGCGTACGGCGCGGCGAACGCCTACCTGGACGGGCTGGCCGAATCGCGCCGGGCGCGTGGGCTGACCGCGCTGTCGGTCGCGTGGGGCGCCTGGGCGGGTGCGGGCATGGCGACCGTCGAGGACGTCGAGGAGCACCTGCGGCTGCGCGGTGTTCGGGCGATGGCGCCCGAGCTGGCGCTGTCCGCTCTGCGCCAGGCCATCGCGCTCGACGAGGGCCTGGTGACCGTCGCCGACGTCGACTGGTCGCGGTTCGTCCCCATCTTCACGTCCGAGCGCCTGAGCCCGCTGCTGTCCGACCTGCCGCAGGCCCGTGACGCGGTCGTGGGCGTTGCGCCGAGCGACGCGGCCACCGGTCTCACGGCCAGGCTGACCGGCCTGGCCGAGCCGGAGCAGCGGCACCTGGTGCTGGACCTCGTCCGCACGCACGCCGCCACCGTCCTCGGCCACTCGTCGGGCGGCGCGATCGAGCCGAGCAAGGCGTTCAAGGAACTGGGTTTCGACTCGCTGACCGCCGTGGAGTTCCGCGGTGTGATCGCGGCCGAGACCGGGCTCGCGCTGCCCGCGACGCTGGTGTTCGACTACCCGACGCCCGTCGCGCTCGCCGAGCACCTGCGCGCCGAACTGGTCGGCTCGCGACCGGCGGCACTGGCCGCCGCGGCGAACGCGATCCCGGTGGACGAGCCGATCGCCATCGTGGCGATGGCGTGCCGCTTCCCCGGCGGGGTCGTGACGCCGGAGCAGTTGTGGGACGTGGTGTTCGACGGCGTCGACACGGTCGGCGACTTCCCGACCGATCGGGGCTGGGACCTCGCGGGCCTGTACGACCCGGACCCCGACGCGCCGGGCAAGTCCTACGCCCGCGAGGGCGCGTTCCTCTACGGCGCGGGGGAGTTCGACCCGGCGTTCTTCGGGATCTCACCGCGTGAAGCGCTGGCGATGGACCCGCAGCAGCGGTTGCTGCTGGAGACGTCGTGGGAGGTGTTCGAACGCGCGGGCATCGACCCGGACTCGCTGCGCGGCGGGCAGGTCGGCGTCTTCGCGGGCAGCAACGGGCAGGACTACGGCACGCAGCTCAGTTCGCTGCCCGCCGAGATCGAGGGCTACTTCGGCACCGGCAACGCGGCCAGCGTCGCGTCCGGCCGCATCTCCTACACGTTCGGCTTCGAGGGTCCGGCCGTCACGGTCGACACCGCGTGCTCGTCGTCGTTGGTGGCGCTGCACCTGGCGGTGCAGGCGCTGCGGTCCGGTGAGTGCTCGCTGGCGCTGGCGGGTGGTGTGACGATCATGTCGACGCCCGCCGCGTTCGTGGACTTCTCCCGCCAGCGCGGCCTCGCGGTCGACGGGCGCTGCAAGGCGTTCGCGGCGGGCGCCGACGGCACGGCCTGGGGCGAGGGCGTCGGCATGCTCCTGGTGGAGCGGCTGTCGGACGCCCAGCGCAACGGCCACCAGGTCCTCGCCGTGGTCAAGGGTTCCGCGATCAACCAGGACGGCGCGTCGAACGGGCTCACCGCCCCGAACGGCCCGTCGCAGCAGCGGGTGATCCGCAAGGCGCTGGCGAACGCCGGTCTGTCCACTTCGGACGTCGACGTGGTCGAGGCGCACGGCACCGGTACGGCGCTGGGCGACCCGATCGAGGCGCAGGCGCTGCTCGCGACCTACGGTCAGGACCGGGGAACGCCGCTGCTGCTGGGTTCCGTCAAGACCAACATCGGCCACACCCAGGCCGCCGCCGGTGTCGCCGCCGTGATCAAGGTGGTCATGGCGATGCGGCACGGTGTCGTGCCCAAGACGCTGCACGTCGACGCGCCCTCGCCGCAGGTGGACTGGGCGGCCGGGGCGATCGACCTGGTCACCGAGCGGGTCGAGTGGCCCGAGGTGGATCGACCGCGCCGAGCGGGCGTGTCGTCGTTCGGGTTCAGCGGCACCAACGCCCACGCGATCCTCGAACAGGCGCCGGTCGTCGTGGAGCGGCCGACGGCACGGACCACGCCCGCGGTTGTTCCGGTCGTGCTGTCCGCGAAGTCCCCGGAAGCGTTGCGGGCCCAGGCCTCCGCGCTGCTGGAGGCGGACGCGGACCTGACCGACCTCGGTTTCTCCCTGGCCACCGGCCGATCGCGGCTCGCGCACCGCGCCGTGCTCGCGGTGTCCGACCACGACGAACTGCGCCGCCAGGTGACCGCCGTCGAGTCCACCGAGGTCGTGGGTGGGCGGGTCGCGTTCCTGTTCACCGGCCAGGGGTCGCAGCGGGCCGGGATGGGGCGCGGGCTCTACGACGCGTTCCCGGTGTTCGCGGACGCGTTCGACGCCGTGGCGGGGCTGGTGGAGGTTCGGCACGACTCGTTGGATCGCACGGAGTTCGCGCAGCCGGCGTTGTTCGCGCTGGAAGTGGCGTTGTACCGGCTGGTGGAGTCGTGGGGTGTCCGTCCGGACTTCCTGGCCGGGCACTCGATCGGCGAGATCGCCGCGGCCCACGTGGCCGGTGTGCTGTCCCTCGACGACGCCGCCACGCTGATCAGCGCTCGCGGCCGGTTGATGCAGGCGCTGCCCGAGGGTGGCGCGATGGTGGCGGTGCAGGCGACGGAAGTCGAAGTGCTGCCCCACCTGACGGACCTGGTGTCGATCGCGGCGGTCAACGGGCCTTCGTCCGTGGTGATCGCCGGTGATGAGGCTGAGGTCGAGCGTGTGCTCAGCGAGTTCGCGGATCGGAAGTCCAAGCGGCTCGCCGTTTCGCACGCGTTCCACTCGCCGTTGATGGACCCGATGCTGGACGAGTTCCGTGCGGTGGTCTCCAAGCTCACCTTCTCCGAACCGAAGATCCCGATGTTGGGTGAGGTGACGGACCCGGAGTACTGGGTGCGACACGTGCGCGACGCGGTTCGGTTCGCCGACACGGTCACGACTTTGGAGGCCAAGGGCGTCACGACGTTCTTGGAGTTGGGCCCGGATGGTGTGCTGACCGCGATGGGCGCGGAGAGTGTCACCGAGGCCGTGCTGATCGCCGGGCAGCGCAAGGATCGCGACGAGGCCAAGACCCTGGTCCAAGCTGTCGGTGCGGCTCACAGCCGTGGTGTCGAGGTGGACTGGGCGGCCTACTTCGCCGGGACGGGCGCGCGGCGGGTCGACCTGCCGACGTACCGGTTCCAGCGTGAACGCTTCTGGCTCGACGGGGTTGGCGCGGTCGGTGACGTGACGTCGGCGGGGCTCGGCTCGGCCGGGCACCCGCTGCTCGGCGCCGTGCTGCGCACCCCCGACGGCGGAGTGCTGGGCACGGCCCGGCTGTCCGTCGCCACGCACGCCTGGCTGGGTGACCACGTCGTGGCCGGTGCGGTCGTCGTGCCGGGCACCGCGCTGCTCGAACTGGCCATCCGCGCCGGTGATGAGGTCGGCTGCGGGCACGTGGACGAACTCCTGCTCCAAGCGCCGCTGATCCTGCCCGAGGGTGGTGCGGTCAACGTCCACCTCGTGCTCGACCCGGCCGACGCCTCCGGCCGCCGTGGCGTCACGGTGTCCGCGCAGCCGGACGGCGGCGAGTGGACCACGCACGCCGTCGGCGTCCTCACCGAAGCCGCGCAGGCGCCTGACTTCGACCTCACGACCTGGCCGCCCGCGGCCGAAGCGGTGGAGATCGGCTCCACGTACGAGGACCTGGCCCGCGCCGGACTCGCCTACGGGCCGGTGTTCCAGGGCCTCAAGGCGGCCTGGCGCGACGGCGAGACCGTCTACGTCGAGGCCGAGTTGCCCGAGTCGGAGCACCGCGGAGCCGCCGAGTTCGGCGTGCACCCGGCCCTGCTCGACTCGGTGCTGCACGGCATCGGCGTCGGCGGCGCGCAGTCCGCGTCGCTGCCGTTCTCCTGGACGGGCGTGACCCTGTTCGCGGCGGGCGCTTCGGTGCTGCGGGCCCGGATCAGCGGTCGTGGTGACGCGGTGTCGGTCGAGATCGCCGACGGGGCGGGAAGTCCTGTCGCCCAGGTCGGTTCGCTGGCGCTGCGGCCGATCGCCGCCGACCGGTTCGCCGCGGGCACCGATTCGCTGTTCCGCGTCGACTGGGTGCCAGCTCCGACGGCAGCCGAGTCCACTGTGGACGACGCCACCGTGCTGGTCGTGCCGGACGGCGCGCTCCGCGACGTCACCGGCCACGTGCTGGTGGAGATCCAGTCGTTCCTCGCCTCCGGCGACGGCACGCTCGTGCTGGTGACCGGTGAAACCCCCGGCCAGGCCGGTGTCCCCGGTCTGGTGCGGTCCGCCCAGCAGGAGCACCCCGACCGGATCGTGCTGGTCTACGCCGGTTCCTGCGCCGAGATCCACGCCGCGCTCCCGTCGGTCCTGGCGACCGGCGAACCCGAGGTGGCCCTCCGCGACGGTCAGGCCCTCGTGCCCCGACTGGCGCGCGCGACCGCCGACGCCGACCCGATCGCGCTCGACGGCACCGTGCTGATCACCGGCGGCACCGGTGGGCTCGGCGCCGCGCTGGCCAGGCACCTCGTCGCCGAACACGGTGTGCGGCACCTGGTCCTGACCTCCCGTCGTGGTCCCGACGCGCCGGGCGCGGCCGAACTGGTCGCGGAGCTGGATGCGCGGGTCGACGTGATCGCCTGCGACGTGTCCGACCGCGCGGCCGTGGAAGCGCTGCTGGCGGGCATCCCCGACCTGACGGGTGTCGTGCACACGGCCGGTGTCCTGGACGACGGCATCCTGGAATCCCTGACCCCGCAACGCCTGGACGCGGTGTTCGCGCCGAAGGTCGACGCCGCCTGGCACCTGCACGACCTGACCCGCGACCTGACGCTGTTCGCCCTGTTCTCCTCCATCTCCGGTGTCCTCGGCTCGCCGGGCCAGGCCAACTACGCCGCCGCCAACACCGCGCTGGACGCGCTGGCCACCCACCGGCACTCCCTCGGCCTCCCGGCGGTGTCGCTGGCCTGGGGCCTGTGGGACCAGCACTCCGGCATGGGCTCGACGCTGTCCGACGCCGACCTGGCCCGCATCGCGCGCTCCGGCCTGCCCGCGCTGGGCATCGCCGAAGGCATGGAGCTGTTCGACCGCGGTCTCCGCGCGGGCACACCGGTCGTCGTGCCCGCGAAGCTCGACCTCCCGGCGCTGAAGGCGACCGGCGAGGTGCAGCACGCGTTGCGCGGGCTGGTCCGGATCCCGCGTCGGCGCGTCGCCGCCGGCGCGTCCGGTGCCGCCGCCGCGCCGTGGGTCGCCCGACTGGCGGGCCTCTCCGCCACCGACCAGGAGCGGCTGCTGGTCGACCTGGTGCGCGAGAAGGTCGCGACCGTCCTCGGCTTCGGTTCGGCCGACGAGATCAGCCCCGGTCGCGGCCTCGTCGAACTCGGCCTCGACTCGTTGTCCGCCGTCGAACTGCGCAACGCGCTCAGCGCCGCCACCGGTCTGCGGCTGCCCGCGACGCTGGTGTTCGACTACCCGACCGCCACCGCGCTCGGCGCCCACCTGCGGACCGAGCTGGTCGGTGACGACGAGGTCGCGGAGGAGTTCACCGCCGCCTCGGTCGGCACCGACGAGCCGATCGCGATCGTCGGCATGGCCTGCCGCTTCCCCGGCGGCGTGCGGTCGCCGGAGGACCTGTGGCGACTGGTCGACAGCGGCACCGACGCCATCTCCTGGTTCCCGACCAACCGCGGCTGGGACGTCGAGGGCCTGTACGACCCGGACCCGGACGCCGTTGGCAAGACCTACACCCGTGAAGGCGGGTTCCTGCACGAGGCGGGCGACTTCGACCCCGCGCTGTTCGGGATCTCCCCGCGCGAAGCCCTCGCGATGGACCCCCAGCAGCGCCAGTTGCTGGAGACGTCGTGGGAGGCCGTCGAGCACGCGGGCATCGACATCGCCTCGCTGCGCGGCAGCCGGACCGGTGTGTTCGCGGGCCTGATGTACCACGACTACGCCACCGGTCTCACCGAGATCCCGGAGGAGGTCAGCGGGTACGTCGGCACCGGCACGTCCGGCAGCGTCCTGTCCGGCCGCGTGTCCTACACGTTCGGCTTCGAGGGCCCGGCCGTCACGGTCGACACCGCGTGCTCGTCGTCGTTGGTGGCGCTGCACCTGGCGGTGCAGGCGCTGCGGTCCGGTGAGTGCTCGCTGGCACTGGCCGGTGGCGCCACGGTGATGGCGACGCCGGAGACGTTCGTCGACTTCTCCCGCCAGCGCGGGCTGTCCGCCGACGGCCGTTCCAAGGCGTTCTCCGCCGACGCGGACGGCGTCGGCTGGGCCGAGGGCGTCGGTGTGCTGCTCGTCGAGCGGCTGTCCGACGCGCGGCGCAACGGCCACGAGGTCCTGGCCGTCGTGCGGGGCTCTGCGGTCAACCAGGACGGCGCGTCCAGCACGCTCACCGCGCCGAACGGGCCGTCGCAGCAGCGGGTCATCAAGCAGGCGCTCGCCAACGCCGGTCTGTCCACAACGGACATCGACGTCGTCGAGGCGCACGGCACCGGGACCAGGCTGGGCGACCCGATCGAGGCGCAGGCGGTGCTGGCCACCTACGGCCAGGACCGCGACCGGCCCGTGCTGATGGGCGCGTTGAAGTCGAACGTCGGCCACACGCAGGCCGCGGCGGGCGTCGGCGGGGTCATCAAGATGGTCGAGGCCATCCGCCGCGGCATCGCGCCGAAGACGTTGCACGCCGTCGAGCCCTCCCCGCACGTGGACTGGGCCGCCGGGTCGGTGGAGTTGTTGACCGAGGCGAAGCCGTGGCCGGAGACCGGGCGCCCGCGCCGGGCCGCGGTGTCCGCGTTCGGCATCGGCGGCACCAACGCGCACACGATCATCGAGCAGGCGCCGGAAGCCTCCGCGCCGGAGGTCGGACGTCGGCCGCTCGCCGCGGTGCCGGTGGTGCTGTCGGGCAAGACGGCCGCCGCCGTGCGGGCGCAGGCCGACCGGCTCCTCGCCGCGCTCGACCCGATGGTCGAGGTGGCCGATCTCGGCTTCTCGTCCGTGACGACGAGGACCGCCCTCGACCACCGCGCCGTGGTGGTCGCCACCGACCACGACGACCTGCGCAAGGGGCTGGAAGGCCTGACGACCGGGTCCGTCGTCGGTGGACGGTTGGCGTTCCTGTTCACCGGTCAGGGTTCGCAGCGGGCCGGGATGGGTCGGGAGTTGTACGGGACGTTCCCGGTGTTCGCGAAGGCGTTCGACGCCGTGGCGGCGCTGGTGGAGGTGCGGCACGATTCGTTGGATCGCACGGAGTTCGCGCAGCCCGCCCTGTTCGCGCTGGAAGTGGCGTTGTACCGGTTGGTGGAGTCGTGGGGTGTGCGGCCGGACTTCCTGGCAGGCCACTCGATCGGCGAGATCGCCGCGGCTCACGTGGCCGGGGTGTTGTCCCTAGAAGACGCGGCGACGCTGGTCGGTGAGCGTGGTCGGTTGATGCAGGCGCTGCCCGAGGGTGGCGCGATGGTGGCGGTTCAGGCGACCGAGGACGAGGTCACGCCGCACTTGACCGACCTGGTGTCGATCGCCGCGATCAACGGGCCCGACTCGATTGTCATCGCTGGTGACGAGAACGCCGTGGACGGGGTGTTGACGCACTTCGCGGACCGGAAGACCAAGCGGCTCGCCGTGTCGCACGCGTTCCACTCGCCGTTGATGGACCCGATGCTGGACGAGTTCCGCGCGGTGGTCTCGACGCTGACCTTCAACGAGCCGAAGATCCCGATGTTGGGTGAGGTGACGGACCCGGAGTACTGGGTGCGGCACGTGCGCGACGCGGTCCGGTTCGCGGACGCGGTCACGACTTTGGAAGCCAAGGGCGTCACGACGTTCCTGGAGCTGGGCCCGGACGGTGTGCTGACCGCGATGGGCCAGGACTCGGTTCGTGAAGCCGTTCTGGTGTCCGGCCTGAGGAAGGACCGGTCCGAGGTCGCCTCGCTGGTGCAGTCGCTCGGTGCGCTGCACGTGCGCGGCCAGGCCGTCGACTGGACCGCCTACTTCGCGGGCTCCGGCGCGCGCAAGACCGCTCTGCCGACGTACGCGTTCCAGCACGAGTGGTTCTGGCTCAGCTCGCAGGTCGCGCCCGTGGTCGACGAGGCCGAGTTCTGGTCCATCGTGGACAACGGCGACCTGGCGGCCGTCGTGGACGCCCTGCCGGCGTTGGTGGAGCGGCGCAGCGGCTCGGCCTGGACGTACCGGGTCGAGTGGTCGCCGGTCACCGCGACGGGCCGGGTGACCGGTCGGTGGCTCGTGGTGGCGGACGGCGACGAGTCGGCGCTGGTCGACGGGTTGACCGCGCGCGGCCTGGACGTGCTGGTGGCCGAGCCGACGCTGCTGCCGGTGGGCGAGTCGTTCGACGGCGTCCTCTCGCTGGTCACCGACGTCCTCGACGCGCTGGAACTCGTGCGGAACGTCGACGCGCCCCTGTGGTTCGCCACTCGCGGAGCGGTGACGACCGGCCGGGACGACGTCGTCGTGACCCCGGAACTCGCGCAGCTCTGGGGGCTCGGCCGCGTTGTCGCCCTGGAGCACCCCGACCGCTGGGGCGGTCTGGTCGACCTCCCCGACCTGGACGACCAGGCCCTCGACCGGTTGGTCGCCGTGCTGGCGGGCGGTGAGGACCAGGTCGCCGTCCGACCGTCCGGCGTCTTCGGTCGCAGGCTCGTGCCGACCCGTGGCGGGACCGCCGACTGGACGCCTCGGGGGACGGTCCTGGTCACCGGTGGCACCGGCGCGCTGGGCAGCCGCGTGGCCCGCTGGCTGGCGGGCGCGGGCGCTGAGCGCCTGGTGTTGACGTCCCGGCGCGGCCTAGACGCACCTGGCGCTGCGGAACTGGTGGAGGAACTGGACATCCCGGTGGTGGTGGCCGCGTGTGACGTGGCCGATCGGGAGGCGCTCAAGGCGTTGTTGGAGGAGTACCCGCCGGACGCCGTCGTGCACGCGGCGGGCATCGAGGCCTTCTCGCCGCTGGCGGAGCAGGACCCGTCCGAGTTCGGGGGTGTGCTGGCGGCGAAGGTCGCGGGCGCGGCGAACCTGGACGAACTGGTCGGCGAGGTCGACGCGTTCGTGCTGTTCTCCTCCATCGCGGGCACCTGGGGTGCGGGCGGCCAGGGCGCGTACGCCGCGGCCAACGCCTACCTCGACGGTCTCGCCGAGTCGCGCCGGGCGCGTGGCCTGACCGCCACCTCGATCGCCTGGGGTGCCTGGGCCGACGGCGGCATGGCCACCGAAGGCGATGCCGAGGACCACCTGCGGGCACGCGGGATCCGGCCGATGGCACCGGAACGCGCGCTGGCCGCGCTGCGCAAGGCCGTGGGGTCGGACGTCGGTGTGCAGACGGTCGCGGACGTCGACTGGGAGCGGTTCGCACCGCTGTTCGCGTCGGTGCGGCCGAGCCCGCTGCTGCGCGACCTGCCGCAGGTGCGCCAGGCGTTGTCGACCGCGCCCGCTGGCGACTCCGGCATGGTGGCACGGCTGACCGCGCTGCCCGAGGACGAGCAGCGACGCCTGCTGCTGGACCTGGTCCGCGACCAGGTCGTCGCCGTGCTGGGTGGCGAGCAGGTCGTGGAATCGGGGCTGGCGTTCAAGGAACTTGGCTTCGACTCGCTGACTGCCGTGGAGTTCCGCGGCGCGATCGGCACCGCGACCGGCCTGAAGCTGCCCGCCACGCTCGTCTTCGACTACCCGACCCCCGCCGTGCTCGCCGAGCACCTGAGGGCCGAACTCGTCGGCACCCGACCGGAAGCGCTGTCGGCCGACGTCGCCGTGCGCGTGGACGAGCCGATCGCGATCGTCGCGATGGCCTGCCGCTTCCCCGGTGGCGTGGCGTCGCCCGAACAACTCTGGGACCTGCTGGAGCAGGGCCGCGACGCGATGACCGGGTTCCCGACAGACCGCGGCTGGGACCTGGCGGGCATCTACGACCCGGACCCCGAGCACGAGGGCACGTCCTACGTGGTCGAGGGCGCGTTCGTGGACGACGTCTCGGGCTTCGACCCGGCGTTCTTCGGGATCTCGCCGCGCGAGGCGCTGGCGATGGACCCGCAGCAGCGGTTGCTCCTCGAAACCTCGTGGGAGGCGTTCGAACGCGCGGGCATCGACCCGGTCTCCCTGCGGGGTGGGCAGGTCGGCGTCTTCGCGGGCACCAACGGCCAGGACTACCTCGACCTGCTGCCGCGCATCCCTGACGGCCTCGAAGGCCACGTCGGCACCGGCAACGCCAGCAGCGTCCTGTCCGGCCGCGTGTCCTACACGTTCGGGCTGGAAGGTCCGGCCGTCACGGTCGACACCGCGTGCTCGTCGTCGTTGGTGGCGCTGCACCTGGCTGTGCAGGCGCTGCGGTCCGGTGAGTGCTCCCTGGCACTGGCCGGCGGTGTGACGATCATGGCCACTCCCGGCGCGTTCGTGGACTTCTCCCGCCAGCGCGGCCTCGCGGTCGACGGGCGCTGCAAGGCGTTCGCGGCGGGCGCCGACGGCACCGCGTGGGGCGAGGGCGTCGGCATGCTCCTGGTGGAGCGGCTGTCGGACGCCCAGCGCAACGGTCACGAGGTGCTCGCGGTCGTCCGGGGTTCCGCGATCAACCAGGACGGTGCGTCCAACGGCCTGACCGCCCCGAACGGTCCGTCGCAGCAGCGGGTGATCCGCAGGGCACTGGCCAACTCCGGTCTGTCCACTTCGGACGTCGACGTCGTGGAAGCCCACGGCACCGGCACCGCGCTGGGCGACCCCATCGAGGCCCAGGCCCTGATCGCCACCTACGGGCAGGAACGGACCACTCCGCTGCTGCTCGGCTCGGTGAAGTCGAACATCGGCCACACGCAGGCCGCCGCCGGTGTCGCCGCGGTGATCAAAGCCGTGATGGCGATGCGGCACGGGATCGTGCCCAAGACTTTGCACGTCGGTGAGCCGACGCACGAGGTCGAGTGGTCCGCCGGGCTGGTGGACCTCGTGACGGAGAACGTCGCCTGGCCGGAGACCGGTCGGGTGCGCCGGGTCGGCGTGTCGTCGTTCGGCTTCAGCGGCACCAACGCCCACGCCGTCCTGGAACAGGCGACGGTCGTCGACGCCCCGGTGGTCCAGGGGGTGGCTCCCGCCGTCGTGCCGGTCGTGCTGTCCGGCAAGACCCCGGAAGCGCTGCGGGCACAGGCGTCCGCGCTGCTCGACCACCCCGCCGACCTGCTGGACCTCGGTTTCTCGCTGGCGGGCCGGACTCGACTGGAGCACCGCGCGGTGCTCGCGGTCACCGACGACCTGCGGGGCGAACTGGAAGCCGTCGCGAACGGCGAGTCCACGCCCGCTGCCGAAGGCAGGTTGGCGTTCCTGTTCACCGGTCAGGGTTCGCAGCGGGCCGGTATGGGTCGGGAGTTGTACGAGGCGTTCCCGGTGTTCGCGGAGGCGTTCGACGCCGTGGCGGCGCTGGTGGAGGTCCGGCAAGACTCCCTGGATCGCACGGAGTTCGCCCAGCCCGCCCTGTTCGCGCTGGAAGTGGCGCTGTACCGGCTGGTCGCGTCGTGGGGTGTGCGGCCGGACTTCCTGGCCGGCCACTCGATCGGCGAAATCGCTGCGGCTCACGTGGCTGGTGTGCTCTCCCTGGAGGACGCGGCGAAACTGGTAAGTGAGCGTGGTCGGTTGATGCAGGCGCTGCCCGAGGGCGGCGCGATGGTGGCGGTCCAGGCGACCGAAGATGAGGTCACGCCGCACTTGACCGACCTGGTGTCGATCGCGGCGATCAACGGGCCTTCATCCGTGGTGATCGCCGGTGACGAGGCCGAGGTCGAGCGGGTGCTTAGCCACTTCGGGAACCGGAAGTCCAAGCGGCTCGCCGTTTCGCACGCCTTCCACTCACCCTTGATGGACCCGATGCTCGACGACTTCCGCGCGGTGGTCTCGACGCTGACCTTCAACGACCCGAAGATCCCGATGCTGGGCGATGTCACGGACCCGGAGTACTGGGTGCGGCACGTCCGGGAGGCCGTCAGGTTCGCCGATGCCGTGACCACCCTGGAGGCCAAGGGCGTTACGACGTTCCTGGAGTTGGGGCCGGACGGCGTGCTCACCGCGATGGGCGCGGACAGCGTGACCGACGCGGTGCTGATCGCCGGGCAGCGCAAGGACCGCGATGAGGCCAAGACCCTGGTCCAAGCGGTCGGTGCGGCTCACAGCCGTGGTGTCGACGTGGACTGGGCGGCTTACTTCGTCGGAACAGGCGCGCGGCGGGTAGACCTGCCGACGTACCGGTTCCAGCGCGAACGCTTCTGGCTGGAAGGCTCCGGTTCGGTCGGCGACGTCACGTCGGCGGGCCTGGAGTCGGCCGGGCACCCGCTGCTCGGCGCGATCCTGCCGCTGCCCGACGGCGGTGTGCTGGCCACGGCGAGGCTGTCGGTCGCGTCGCACGGCTGGCTGGGCGACCACGTGGTCGCGGGCTCGGTCGTCGTTCCCGGCACCGCGCTGGTGGAACTGGTGGTCCGCGCCGGTGACGAGGTCGGCTGCGGGCACCTGGAAGAGCTCTTGCTGCAAGAACCCCTGGTCCTGCCGGAGCGCGGGGGCGTCAGCCTGCACGTCGCGGTCGGCGAGGCGGAGGACGGCCGCCGCGCGGTGACCGTGCTGTCGCGGCCGGACGGCGACGAGGTGCTGTGGACGACCCACGCCACCGGCTTCCTGACCGACCAGGTCGTGACACCGGACTTCGAGCTGGCCGAGTGGCCGCCGACCGGTGCCACCGCGCTCGACGTGACCACGCTGTACGACGACCTGGCCGCGAGCGGGCTCGCCTACGGGCCGGTGTTCCAAGGCCTGAAGGCCGCATGGCGCGACGGTGACGACATCTACGTGGAAGCCGAGTCGGAGCACCGCCAGGCCGCCGACTTCGGCGTGCACCCGGCGCTGCTGGACTCGGTGCTGCACGCCATCGGGATCGGCCAGACCGGACCGGGCGCGCTGCCGTTCTCGTGGGCCGGCGTGAGCCTGTTCGCCGCGGGCGCCTCGGTGCTGCGGGCGAAGGTGACCAACCGCGGCGGCTCGGTCACCGTGCTGGCCGCTGACGGGACGGGCGCGCCCGTCGTGCGGGTGGACTCCCTGGTGCTGCGGGAGTTCGGCGGCGTCGACCGTAAGACCGCCGACCCGCTGTACGGCGTCGAGTGGACGGCACTGCCGACCGACGACGTCGCCCCGGACCCGGACGCGCAGGTCCTGGTCGTACCGGACGGCGACCTGCACGACGTGGTCGCGGGTGTGCTGGCCGACCTCCAGGAGTTCCTGGCGGGCGAACGGGACCGGCTCGTCGTCGTGACGTCCGGCGCGGTGTCGGTCGCGGGCGAGGACGTGTCCCCGACGCAGGCCGCCGTGTCCGGACTGGTGCGCTCGGCGCAGTCGGAGCACCCGGACCGGATCGTGCTGCTCGACAGCGACGACCCGACGTCGGTGATCGGCACGGGCGAACCGGAGGTGGCGGTCCGCGCGGGCACGGTGTTCGTGCCACGGCTGGTGCCGTTGTCGTTGGGAGCCCCCAAGACCCTCGACGGCACGGTGCTGGTCACCGGTGGCACGGGCGGCCTGGGCGCGGAACTGGCCCGACACCTCGTCGCGGAGCACGGCGTGCGGCACCTGGTGCTCACGTCCCGCCGTGGCCTGGAAGCACCGGGTGCGGCCGAACTGGTCGCGGAACTGGACGCGCGGGTCGACGTCGTCGCGTGTGACGTCTCGGACCGCGACTCCGTCGAAACCCTGCTGGCGGGCATCGAGGACCTGACCGGCGTCGTGCACACCGCCGGTGTCCTGGACGACGGCGTCCTGGAATCCCTGACCCCGCAGCGCTTCGCCACCGTGCTCGGCCCCAAGGCCGACGCGGCGCGGCACCTGCACGACCTGACCGGTGAGCTGGAGCTGTTCGCCCTGTTCTCGTCGTCGTCGGGTGTGCTCGGCGCGCCCGGCCAGGCGAACTACGCGGCGGCCAACACCTACCTGGACGGCCTCGCCGCCCACCGCCGGGCCAACGGGCAGGCGGCGGTCTCGCTGGCCTGGGGCGTGTGGGAGCAGACCACGGGCATGGGCGCGGGCCTGTCGCCCGCCGACCTCGCGCGGATGGCCCGCGCGGGCATGCCGGTGCTGCCCATCGCCGACGGGCTCGCGCTGTTCGACGCCGCTCTGCGGGCGGACACGGCCCTGGCGCTGCCGATGAAGCTCGACACCACCGTGCTCCGCACGAGCGCTGAGGTGCCCGCCCTGCTGCGCGGTCTGGTCCGCGCGCCGAAGCGCCGCAACGCCGCCAAGGCGTCCGCGGAATCGGCGCAGTGGTCCCAGAAGCTGCTGGGCGTGCCGACCGAGGAGCAGGACCGGCTGCTGCTGGACCTGGTGCGCGGCCGGGTCGCGACCGTACTGGGCTACCGCGACGCGGGTCAGGTCGAACCGGGCCGCGGCCTGGTCGAGATGGGCCTTGACTCGCTGTCCGCCGTGGAGCTGCGCAACGCGCTCGGCGCCGCGACCGGACTGCGGCTGCCCGCGACCGTCGTGTTCGACTACCCGACCTCCCTGGCGCTGGCGGCGCACCTGCGCACCGAGCTGGTGGACGAGGACGACGTGGTGGAGCAGGTCGTGGCGGCGAAGGTCGCCAACGACGACCCGATCGCGATCGTCGCGATGGCCTGCCGCTTCCCCGGTGGCGTCCGGTCGCCGGAAGACCTGTGGCAGCTCGTGCTCGACGGCCGCGACGCGGTCAGCGGGTTCCCGACCGGTCGCGGCTGGGACCTCGACGGCCTGTACGACCCGAACCCCGACGCCATCGGCAAGACCTACACCCGCGAAGGCGGCTTCCTGCACGAGGCGGGCGACTTCGACCCGGCGTTCTTCGGGATCTCCCCGCGTGAAGCGCTGGCGATGGACCCGCAGCAGCGGTTGCTGCTGGAGACGTCGTGGGAGGCGTTCGAACGCGCGGGCATCGACCCGGCCGCGGTGCGGGGGAGTCGGACCGGTGTGTTCGCGGGCCTGATGTACCACGACTACGCCACGAACCTCGGGACCGTCCCGGACGAGGTCGAGGGTTACCTCGGCACCGGCACCTCCGGCAGCGTCGTGTCCGGTCGCGTCTCCTACACGTTCGGGCTCGAAGGCCCGGCCGTCACGGTCGACACGGCCTGCTCGTCGTCGCTCGTCGCGCTGCACTGGGCGGTGCAGGCGCTGCGGTCCGGTGAGTGCGACCTCGCGCTGGCCGGTGGTGTCACCGTCATGGCGACGCCCGACACGTTCGTCGACTTCTCCCGCCAGCGCGGACTGTCCGCCGACGGCCGCTCCAAGGCGTACTCCGAGGGAGCGGACGGCACCGGCTGGTCCGAGGGCGTTGGCGTGCTGCTGGTCGAACGCCTGTCCGACGCGCGGCGCAACGGGCACCAGGTGCTCGCCGTCGTCAAGGGCAGCGCGATCAACCAGGACGGCGCGTCCAGCACCCTGACCGCGCCCAACGGGCCGTCGCAGCAGCGGGTCATCAAGCAGGCGCTGGCGAACGCCGGTCTGTCCACTTCGGACATCGACGTGGTCGAGGGCCACGGCACGGGCACGCCGCTCGGCGACCCGATCGAGGTGCAGGCGCTGCTGGCCACGTACGGCCAGGACCGCGAGACCCCGTTGCTGCTGGGATCGCTGAAGTCCAACATCGGCCACGCCCAGGCCGCGGCGGGCGTCGGCGGTGTGATCAAGATGGTGCAGGCCCTGCGCCACGGGATCGCGCCGAAGACGCTGCACGTCAGCGCGCCGACCTCGCACGTCGACTGGACCTCCGGCTCGGTGGAGCTGCTCACCGAGCAGCGGGAGTGGCCGAGCGCCGGACGTCCGCGCCGCGCTGCGGTGTCGTCGTTCGGCATCTCCGGCACCAACGCGCACACGATCATCGAGCAGGCGCCGGAAGCCGATGTGCCCGTGGTCGAGCGCAAGCGGTTGCCGCTGGTGCCGATCGTGTTGTCCGGCAAGACCCCGGAAGCCCTGAAGGCGCAGGCGGAACGGTTGCCGGAAGCCGATCTGCTCGACCTCGGGTTCTCGTTGGCCACCTCACGGGCCCGGCTGGAGCACCGCGCGGTGCTCGTGGCCGAGGACCACGACGACCTGGCCCGGCAACTGGCGGCGTTCGAGCCGACGGACGCCGTCCAGGGCGGACGGCTGGCGTTCCTGTTCACCGGCCAGGGTTCGCAGCGGATCGACATGGGCCGCGAGCTGTACGAGGCGTTCCCGGTGTTCGCCAGGGCGTTCGACGAGATCACCGCTGTGCTGGACGTTCGGTCGGACGAGTCCCTGGACCGCACGGAGTTCGCGCAGCCCGCGCTGTTCGCCATCGAGGTCGCGCTGTACCGCCTGGTCGAGTCGTGGGGTGTCCGCCCGGACTTCCTGGCGGGCCACTCCATCGGCGAACTGGCCGCCGCCCACGTGTCCGGGGTGCTGACCTTGGAGGACGCGGCCGTCCTGGTCGCCGCTCGCGGCAGGCTGATGCAGTCCCTGCCGTCCGGTGGCGCGATGGTCGCCCTCCAGGCCACGGAGGACGAGGTGCGCCCGCACCTCACCGACTACGTGTCCATCGCGGCGGTCAACGGACCGACCTCGGTCGTCGTCTCCGGCGCCGAGCGGGCAGTGGACGAGGTGCTGGCGCACTTCACCGACCGGAAGTCCAAGCGCCTCGCCGTCTCCCACGCGTTCCACTCGCCGCTGATGGACGACGTGCTCGACGAGTTCCTGGTGGTCGCGAAGGGCATGGCGTTCAACGCGCCGAAGATCCCGATCGTCTCCACGCTCACCGGCGCGCTCGCCACCACCGAGGAGCTGTGCTCGCCCGAGTACTGGGTGCGGCACGTCCGCGAGGCCGTGCGCTTCGCCGACGCGATCCGGACCCTGGAGGCCGAAGGCGTGTCGACGTTCCTGGAGCTGGGCCCGGACGCGGTGCTGACCGCGATGGCCGCCGACAGCACGGCCGCCGAGCTGGTGCCGTCGCTCCGCAAGGGGCGGCCCGAGGCCCGCGCGGTGCTCCAGGCACTGGGCAAGGTGCACGAGCTGGGTGTGCCGGTCGACTGGGCCGCGTACTTCGCGGGCAGCGGCGCCCAACGGATCGACCTGCCGACGTACGCGTTCCAGCACGAGAGGTTCTGGCTCGCGAGCGAGCAGGCGCCGATCGCCGTGGACGAGGTGGACGCCCGGTTCTGGGAGGCCGTGGAGAACGGTGACCTCGGGTCGATCAGCTCCACCCTGGACCTGGACGGCGACCGGCCGCTCAGCGAGGTGCTGCCCGCGCTGTCGTCGTGGCGCCGCACCCGCCGAGA
The DNA here is from genome assembly GCF_025061645.1 of Umezawaea endophytica. GTDB lineage: Bacteria > Actinomycetota > Actinomycetes > Mycobacteriales > Pseudonocardiaceae > Umezawaea > Umezawaea endophytica. The sequence goes on from NZ_JANYMP010000009.1 coordinate 275,212, forward strand.
CCGGTCCACAGTGGACGGGTGGCGCTACCGGGTCCAGTGGGAGCCCGTCACCACGGGATCGGCGGCGGTCGGCCGTTGGCTGGTCGTGGCGCCGGAGAACGGTCACGACGCCACGCTCCTCGCGGGCCTGACCGCCCGTGGGATCGAGGTCGTGCCGGTCGACGCGTCGACCGACCGCGACCGGCTCGCCGAAGAGCTCGTCACCGCCGGACCGGTGGACGGCGTGCTGTCCCTCGCGGGCGACGCGCTGTCGACCGTGGTCCTGGTGCAGGCCCTCGGCGACGCCGTGGTCGACGCGCCGCTGTGGTGCGTGACCCGTGCCGGTGTGTCGACGGCGAGTGAGGACGTCGACCCGGCGCAGGCCGGGCTCTGGGGTCTCGGCCGGGTCGTCGCGCTGGAGCACCCGAACCGCTGGGGCGGCCTGGTCGACGTGCCGACCACCCTGGACGACCACGCGCTGGACGCCCTCACCGCCGCGCTGGCGGGTACCGAGGACCAGGTGGCGATCCGCGAGGCAGGGGTCTTCGGCCGCCGTCTCGCGCACGCCCCGGCCAAGGACGGCGCGGAGGAGTGGACCCCGAGCGGAACGGTCCTGGTCACCGGTGGCACGGGCGCGCTCGGCGGGCACGTGGCCCGCTGGCTGGCCGGTGCGGGCGCGGAGCACCTGGTGCTCACGTCCCGCCGCGGCGCCGCGGCGCCGGGAGCCGCCGAGCTGACCGCCGAACTGGAGGCGCTGGGCGCACGGGTGACCGTGGCCGCCTGCGACGTCGCCGACCGGGACGCCCTCGCGGCGCTGGTGGCCGAGCACCCGCCGACGTCCGTGGTGCACACGGCGGGCGTGGAACTCTTCCAGCCCCTGGAGGACCACGACCTCGGCGAGTTCGCGGCGGTGCTGGCCGCGAAGGTGGCCGGGGCCAGGAACCTGGACGAGCTGGTCGGGGACGTGGACGCGTTCGTGCTGTTCTCGTCCATCGCGGGCACGTGGGGTAGTGGCGGCCAGTCCGCGTACTCGGCGGCGAACGCGGCGCTCGACGGACTGGCCGAGTCGCGCCGGGCCCGTGGCCTGGCCGGTCTGTCGGTCGCGTGGGGCCCGTGGGCGGACGGCGGCATGGCCGACGGCGACGCGGCGGAGCAACTGCGGCGACGCGGTGTCACCGTGATGCCCGCCGAGCAGGCCGTGGCCGCGCTGCGCACATCCCTCGCGCAGCGGGACACCACGGTCACGCTGGCCGACGTGGACTGGGAGCTGTTCGCGGCGGTGTTCACCGCGGCCCGGCCCAGCCCGCTGCTCGGCGACCTGCCGGAGGTCCGCGACGCGGCCGCGAAGGCGCCCGCAGAGCCGGAGCAGTCGGACCTGGTCGGCAGGCTGAGCGGCCTCGGCGCGAAGGAACGCGACCGGATGCTGCTGGACGTGGTCCGGACGCGGGTCGCCGCCGTGCTCGGGCACGCCGGGATCGACGCGGTCCAGCCGACGCGGGGCTTCAGCGAACTGGGCTTCGACTCGCTGTCCGCCGTCGAGCTGCGCAACACGCTCGGCGCCGCGACCGGCCTGACCCTGCCCGCGACGCTCGTCTTCGACTACCCCACGTCCGCCGCGCTCGCCCAGTTCCTGCGCGGCAAGCTCGCGCTCGACGAGCGGTCGTCGACGCCCGTGCTGGACGAGTTGGGGCTGCTGGAGACCGCGGCGGCCCGCACGGACCTGGGGGAGCAGGAGAAGGCAGGGGTGGTCGCGAGGCTCCAGGCGCTGCTCGCCAGGTACGTGCCGGGAGGCGAGGCCCCGAGCGTCGCCGACCAGCTCAACACCGCTGATGACGACGCCATCTTCGACTTCATCGACAAGGAGTTCGGAGTGTGACGCGAATTGTGTTCACGCCGAATAAGGGGACCTGTTTTCCCTTGTAGAAGGGGTGAATGCGTAGGGGTCGCCTAGGGGGCCGTCAGGGGTGTCATCCCTGACGGCCCCTCGTTAGTTTTCGAATCAGTGGTCTGTCGGAAGTGCCGGAGACGTGCTGGTTTCTGTGAAGAGGTGGCGTTGAATGTCCAACGAGCAGAAGCTTCGTGATTACCTCAAGCGGGTGACCGCGGACCTGCACAACACGCGCCACCGTTTGCAGGAGGTGGAGGAGAAAGGGCAGGAACCCATCGCCATTGTCGCGATGGACTGCCGTTTCGCGGGTGGGATCTCCTCGCCGGAACAGCTCTGGGACTTCATCGTCGAAGGCCGCGACGCGATCGTGCCGTTCCCCACCGATCGCGGGTGGGACCTGGAGAACCTGTACCACCCGGACCCCGAGAACGAGGGCACCTCCTACATCACCGAGGGCGGCTTCGTCGACGGCGCCGCCGACTTCGACCCCGGCTTCTTCGGCATCTCGCCGCGCGAGGCGATCACGATGGACCCGCAGCAGAGGCTGCTGCTGGAGACCGCGTGGCGCACGTTCGAACGCGCGGGCATCGACCCCCAGTCCCTGCGCGGCAGCCGCACCGGTGTGTTCACCTCCACCAACGGCCAGGACTACTTCTCCGTCGTCACCGAGGGTGACTTCGCCGGTCTCGAAGGCCACATCGGCACCGGCACCGCCGCCAGCATGGTGTCCGGCCGCCTCTCCTACACGTTCGGGCTCGAAGGTCCCGCCGTCACCGTCGACACCGCCTGCTCCGGGTCGCTGGTGACGCTGCACCTCGCCGTCCAGGCGCTGCGCAACGGCGAGTGCGACCTCGCGCTCGCGGGCGGCGCGACGATCATGTGCACGCCCGGCGCGTTCATCGACTTCAGCCGCGCCCGCGGCCTGTCCGCCGACTCCCGCTGCAAGTCCTTCGCCGCGGGCGCCGACGGCACGGTGTGGGGTGACGGCGTCGGCCTCGTGCTGGTGGAGCGGCTGTCCGACGCCCGCCGCAACGGCCACCAGGTCCTCGCCGTCGTGCGCGGCTCGGCCGTCAACCAGGACGGCGCGTCCAACGGCCTCACCGCCCCCAACGGCCCGTCGCAGCAGCGCGTGATCCGCAAGGCGCTGTCGAACGCCGGTCTGTCCCCGGTGGACGTCGACGTGATCGAGGCCCACGGCACCGGCACGAAGCTCGGCGACCCCATCGAGGCGCAGGCGCTCATCGCGGCCTACGGGCCGGAGCGCGAGCGTCCCCTGCTGCTGGGGTCCGTCAAGTCCAACATCGGCCACACGCAGGCCGCCGCCGGTGTCGCCGCGGTGATCAAGACCGTCCTGTCGCTCCAGCACGGCGTCATCCCCAAGACGCTGCACGTCGACGAGCCGTCGCCGCAGATCGACTGGAGTTCCGGCGCGGCCGAGCTGGTCACCGAAACCCGCCCGTGGCCCGAGACCGGCCACGCCCGTCGGGTCGGTGTGTCGTCTTTCGGTTACAGCGGGACCAACGCCCACGCGATCCTGGAACAGGCGCCAGAACTCGACGTCGAAACGGCCGAGCGCCACGAACTGCCGGTCGTTCCGGTGGTGCTGTCCGGCAAGACGGCCGAGGCGTTGCGGGAACAGGCCGCGAACCTGGTCCCGTTGGTGGAGCAGGGAACTGACCTCGCCGACCTCGCGTTCTCCGCCGCCACCACGCGGGCGAACCTGGAGCACCGCGCGGTGCTGGTCGCCGACGGCCGCGACGACCTGCTCGCCGGTCTCGTCGCACTGGCCGACGGCTCGACCGCGCCCGGCCTGGTCCGCGACGAGGCCGTCATCGGCCGCACCGCCGTGCTGTTCACCGGCCAGGGTTCGCAGCGGATCGCGATGGGGCAGGCGCTGCACGCCGCGTTCCCGGTGTACGCCGAGGCGTTCGACGCCGTGTGCGCGCACCTCGACCCTCGCCTCGAAGAGGCGATCACCGACGAGGATCTCCTCAACCAGACCGAGTTCACCCAGCCCGCCCTGTTCGCCATCGAGGTCGCGCTGTACCGCCTGGTCGAGTCCTGGGGCGTTCGCCCGGACTTCTTGGCGGGCCACTCCATCGGCGAGTTGGCCGCCGCGCACGTCGCCGGGGTGCTGTCCCTGGCCGACGCCGCCGCGCTGGTCACGGCGCGCGGCAAGCTGATGCAGGCATTGCCGACCGGCGGCGCGATGATCGCCTTGCAGGCCACCGAGGACGAGGTCCGGCCCCACCTGACCGACCGCGTGTCCATCGCCGCGATCAACGGGCCCCGCTCGATCGTCATCGCGGGCGACGAGGACGCGGCCACCGCCGTGGTGGCCCAGTTCCCCGACCGCAAGTCCAAGCGTCTCACCGTGTCCCACGCGTTCCACTCCCCCCGCATGGACGGCATGCTCGCCGAGTTCCGCACGGTGGCGGAGGGTCTGTCGTTCCGCGCCCCGATGATCTCCATCGTCTCCACGCTGACCGGCAAGCTCGTCACCGCCGAGGAGATCACCTCGCCGGACTACTGGGTCAAGCACGTCCGCGAGGCCGTCCGCTTCGCCGACGCGGTGAAGACCCTGGAAACCGCTGGTGTGGCGACGTTCCTGGAACTGGGCCCCGACGGCGTGCTGACCGCGATGGCCGCCGAGACCACGACCGCCGCCCTCGTCCCGGCGCTGCGCAAGGACCGCTCCGAGGTGCGGAGCGTCGTCTCCGCGCTGGGCGCGGTGCACAGCCGTGGCGTGCGGGTCGACTGGTCGGCCTACTTCGCGGGCACCGGCGCGGTCCGCGTCGAGCTGCCCACCTACGCGTTCCAGCGCGAGCGCTACTGGCTCGACGGCACGAAGTCCAAGCAGGACGTGCGATCCGCCGGTCTCGGCGTCACCGACCACCCGCTGCTCGGCGCGGTCCTGCTGTCGCCCAACGGCGAAGCCCTGTTCACCGCCCGCCTGTCCCGTTCGGCCAACGCCTGGCTGGCCGACCACGTGGTCGCGGGCAACGTCGTCGTGCCCGGCACCGCGCTCGTCGACCTCGCCATCCGCGCGGGCGACCAGCTCGGCTGCGGCCACCTCGACGAGCTGCTGCTCCAGGCACCGCTGGTGCTGCCGGAGCGCGGCGGCGTCATGGTGTGCGTGTCGGTGGCCGAGCCCGACGGCTCCGGCCGCCGCCCGGTCACCCTGTACTCCCGCCCCGAAGGCGACGAGGAGACGGCGTGGACCACCCACGCCATCGGCGTCCTCGCGGACGAGACCGTGGCCGCCGGGTTCGACCTCGCCGCGTGGCCGCCCCCCGGCGCGGAGGCGATCGAGCTGGGCACCGTCTACGACGACCTGGCGGGAGCCGGTCTCGCGTACGGCCCGGTGTTCCAGGGCCTCAAGGCCGCGTGGCGCGACGGCGACGACGTGTACGCCGAGGTGTCGCTGCCCGACTCGGAACACCGCCAGGCGGCCAAGTTCGGCGTGCACCCCGCGCTGCTCGACTCCGTCCTGCACGCCCTCGCGCTCAGCTCGGGCAAGGGCGAGGGCGGCTCGCTGCCGTTCTCGTGGAACGGCGTCAGCCTGCACGCGGCCGGTGCCACGGTGCTGCGCGCCAAGATCTCCCCGACCGGCCACGGCGACGCCGTCGAGGTGGTCGTCGCCGACGGCGGCGGCTCGCCGGTCGCGCGGATTGACTCCCTGGTGCTGCGGCCCATCGGTGGCGACCTGCTCAAGGCCGCGACCGGGCACCCCGACTCGCTGTTCCGCATCGACTGGACCCCGCTGTCCCTGGAGGACAAGGAACCCGACGCCGGCACGGTCACGCTGGTCGTCCCGGACGGCGACGTCCGCGAGGTCACCGCGTCCGTGCTCGCGGACGTGCAGGCGTTCCTCGCCGAGGAGTCCGACGCCGTGCTGGTCGTGGTGACCAGCGGGGCCGTCACGGCGCTGCCCGGCGAGAACACGACGAACCTCGCGCACGCCGCCGTGTCCGGCCTGATCCGCACCGCGCAGTCCGAGCACCTGGACCGGATCGTGCTGGTCGACGCCCCGGACGGCCTGCTGGGCACCGAGGTCGCCAGCGGCGAGAGCGAACTCGCCGTCCGCGGCGGCAAGGCCTACGCGCCCCGCCTGGTCCGCGCGTTCGCCGGGACCGTCCCGCGCTTCGACGCCGAAGGCCCGTGGCGGCTGGACTTCTCCGCGAAGGGCACGGTCGACAACCTGATCACCGTCCCGTGGCCGGAGGCCGAGCGCGACCTGGAACCCGACCAGGTCCGGATCGGCGTCCGCGCGGCGGGCGTGAACTTCCGCGACGTGATGAACACCCTCGGCATGTACCCCGGCGACGCGGGCCTGATGGGCCTGGAAGCCGCGGGTGTCGTGCTCGCCGTCGGGTCCGATGTGGACCGGCTGGCCGTCGGTGACCGGGTCATGGGCATGATGGACGCCTCGTTCGGCCCCGTCGCGCTGGCGGACCACCGCATGGTGTGCCCGATGCCCGACGGCTGGTCGTTCGCCGAAGCCGCCGCCGTGCCGCTGGTGTTCCTGACCGCCCTGTACGGCCTCAACGACCTGGGCGGCCTCAAGCCCGGCGAGTCGGTGCTGGTCCACGCCGCCGCCGGTGGTGTCGGCATGGCCGCCACGCAGGTGGCCCGCCAGTTGGGCGCCGACGTCTACGGCACCGCCTCCACGGGCAAGTGGCACGTGCTGCGCGCGGCCGACCTGCCCGAAGACCACATCGCCTCCTCCCGCACCACCGAGTTCGAGCAGCAGTTCGTCACCGCCACCGGCGGTCGGGGTGTCGACGTCGTCCTGGACGCCCTCGCGGGCGAGTTCGTCGACGCCTCGCTGCGCCTGGCCGGGCTCGGCGACGGCGGCCGGTTCGTGGAGATGGGCAAGACCGACATCCGCGACGCCGACGAGGTCGCGGCCCAGTACCCCGGCGTGACCTACCAGGCGTTCGACCTCATCGAGGCCGGGCCCGAGCGCATCCGCGAGATGCTCTACCAGCTCTACGACTGGTTCTCCGCGGGCGACCTGCACCCGCTGCCGGTCACCACGTGGGACCTGCACCGCGCGCCCGAGGCGTTCCGCTACCTCGGGCAGGCCAAGCACATCGGCAAGGTCGTCCTCACGATCCCGGCGAAGCTCGACGGCACCGTGCTGATCACCGGCGGCACCGGCGGACTCGGCGCGGAACTGGCCAGGCACCTCGTCGGCCAGGGTGTGCAGCACCTCGTGCTGACCTCACGTCGTGGCCTGGACGCGCCCGGCGCGGCCGAGCTGGTCGCGGAACTCGACGCCCAGGTCGACGTGGTCGCCTGCGACGTGTCGGACCGCGCGGCCGTGGAAGCGCTGCTGGCGGGCATCCCGACCCTGTCAGGTGTCGTGCACACGGCCGGTGTGCTCGACGACGGCATCCTGGAATCCCTGACGCCCGAACGGTTCGACGCGGTCTTCGCGCCGAAGGTCGACGCCGCGTGGCACCTGCACGAGCTGACCCTCGACCGCGACCTGGCCGTGTTCGCCCTGTTCTCGTCGTCGGCCGGTCTGCTGGGCTCGCCCGGCCAGGCCAACTACGCCGCCGCGAACACCTACCTCAACGGCCTCGCCACCCACCGCCGTTCGCTCGGCCTGCCCGCCGTCGCGATGGACTGGGGCCTTTGGGACCAGAGCGCGGGCATGGGCGCGGGCCTGTCGAAGGTCGACCTCGCCCGCATGGCCCGCGCGGGCATCCCGGCGCTGTCGGTGCCCGAGGGCCTCTCGCTGTTCGACGCCGCGCTCGCGCTGGACGCGGCCGTGGCCGTCCCGATCAAGCTCGACCTCGCCGCGCTGCGCACGAGCAAGACCGAGCTGCACCCGTTGCTGCGCGGCCTGGTCCGCCAGCCGGTCCGCCGGGCCACCGCGGGCAGCGGCGCGGAATCCTCGCAGTGGAGCCAGAAGCTCGCGGCGCTGAGCCCCGCCGAGCAGGACGAACTGCTGCTGGACATGGTCCGCGGCCAGGTCGCCATCGTCCTCGGGTTCTCCTCAGCCCACCAGGTCCAGGCCGGTCGCGGTCTGGTCGACATGGGCCTGGACTCCCTGTCCGCCGTGGAACTCCGCAACACCCTCAGCTCCGCCACCGGACTCCGGCTGCCCGCCACCGTCGTCTTCGACTACCCGACACCCCAGGCGCTCGCCGGTCACCTCCGCGAAGAACTGGTCGACACCGGCGACGCCGGGGCCAAGAAGGCCGTCGCGTCCACGGTCGGCTCCGACGAGCCGATCGCCATCGTCTCGATGGCGTGCCGCCTGCCCGGCGGCGTCCGGTCGCCGGAGGACCTGTGGGACCTCGTGACCTCGGGCCGCGACGCGATCACGCCGTTCCCCACCGACCGCGGCTGGGCCACCAAGCTCGGGTTCGATGTGTCCGGCGGCGGTTTCGTCGAGACCGCGACCTCGTTCGACCGCGACTTCTTCAGCATCAACCCCCGCGAAGCCCTGGCGATGGACCCGCAGCAGCGGATGCTCCTCGAAACCACGTGGGAGACGTTCGAGCGGGCGGGCCTCGACCCGACCTCCGTGCGGGGCAAGCAGATCGGCGTGTACATCGGCGGCAGCGCCACCGACTACGGCGACGGCATGGACATCCCGGAGGAGCTGGCGGGCCTCGTGCTCACCGGCATCACCCCGAGCGTCATGTCCGGCCGCATCGCCTACACGTTCGGCCTCGAAGGCCCGACGTTCACCGTCGACACCGCGTGCTCGTCCTCGATCGTCGCCCTGCACCTCGCCGCGCAGGCCCTGCGCAACGGGGAGTGCGACAGCGCGCTCGTCGGCGGCGTCATGGTCCTCGCGACGCCGTCCGTCTTCGCGGAGTTCGCCACGCAGAGCGGTCTCTCGCCCGACGGCCGCTGCAAGGCGTTCTCCTCCGGCGCCGACGGCACCGGCTGGTCGGAAGGCGTCGGCATGCTCCTGGTGGAGCGCCTGTCCGACGCCCGCAAGAACGGCCACGAGGTGCTGGCCGTGGTCAAGGGCAGCGCGATCAACCAGGACGGCGCGTCCAGCACCCTCACCGCCCCGAACGGCCCGTCGCAGCAGCGGGTCATCCGCCAGGCGCTGGCCAACTCGGGCCTGTCCGCCGCCGACGTCGACGTGGTCGAGGCGCACGGCACCGGAACGCGACTCGGTGACCCGATCGAGGCGCAGGCGATCCTGTCCACCTACGGCCAGGACCGTGACCGCCCGGTGCTGCTGGGCTCGCTGAAGTCCAACCTGGGCCACACGCAGGCCGCCGCCGGTCTCGCGGGCATCATCAAGATGGTCGAGGCGCTGCGCCACGGCGTCGCCCCGAAGACCCTGCACGTCGAGGAGCCGTCGCCGCACATCGACTGGGCCGCCGGGTCCGTCGAGCTGCTGGCCGAGAACACCCCGTGGCCCGCGACCGGTCGTCCGCGTCGGGCCGCCGTGTCGGCGTTCGGCATCGCGGGCACGAACACCCACCTGATCCTCGAGGAAGCGCCAGCCGCCCGGCCGAAGAAGGTCGAGCGCACGGCCGTTCCGCTGGTTCCCGTGGTGGTGTCGGGCAAGACGGCCGAGGCGCTGCGCGAGCAGGCCGCGAACCTGGCCGCCTACCTGCACGACGAGAACACCGAGCTGGCCGACGTCGGTTACTCGTCCATCGCCACGCGGACGACGTTCGACCACCGCGCGGTCGTCGTGGCGGAGGACTGGAACGAGCTGATCGACGGCCTGGACGCGCTGGTGCTCGGCCGGGCGCCGACCGGTGCCGTGGTGGACGGCGCGGTCGCCGTCCTGTTCACCGGCCAGGGCTCGCAGCGGCTCGGCATGGGCCGCGAGCTGTACGAGACGTTCCCCCGGTACGCCAAGGCCTTCGACGAGGTGTGCGCGCAGTTCGACGTGCCGGTCCGCGAGGTCGTGTTCGGCACGGACGCCGACGCGCTCGACCAGACCGGGCTCACGCAGCCCGCGCTGTTCGCCGTCGAGGTCGCGCTGTACCGGCTCGTCGAGTCGTGGGGCGTCAAGCCCGACTACCTGGCGGGCCACTCCATCGGCGAGTTCGCCGCCGCCCACGTGTCCGGGGTCCTGTCGTTGGCCGACGCCTGCGCGCTCGTCGGCGCTCGCGGCCGGTTGATGCAGGCCCTGCCTACCGGCGGATCGATGGTCGCCGTCCAGGCCACCGAATCCGAGGTCAGGGCCAGGCTCGTCGGCCGCGTGTCGATCGCCGCGATCAACGGCCCGACGTCCGTCGTCGTGGCCGGTGACGACGACGCGGTCAACGCCGTCGTGGCCGCTTTCGCCGACCGCCGCACCAAGAAGCTCAGCGTCTCGCACGCGTTCCACTCGCCGCGCATGGACGCCATGCTCAACGACTTCCGCGCGGTGGCCGACCGGCTCACGTTCCACGAGCCGCGCATCCCCATCGTGTCCACGCTCACCGGGCAGCTCGCCGACCCGGAGGACCTGGCGTCGCCCGACTACTGGGTCCGCCACGTGCGCAACGCCGTCCGGTTCGCCGACGCCGTCCGCACGCTGGAGGCGGGCGGTGTCCGCACGTTCCTGGAGCTGGGCCCGGACGGCGTGCTCACCGCGCTGGGCCAGGACTCCGTCACCGAGGCCGTCCTGGTCGCGGGCCAGCGCCGCGACCGGCCGGAGGCCAAGGCGCTGCTGCGCGCGGTCGGCCACCTGCACTCCCGAGGTGTCCGCGTCGACTGGTCCGCGTTCTACGAGGGCAGCGGCGCGCAGCGCGTCGACCTGCCCACCTACGCCTTCCAGCGCGAACACCTGTGGTTCGAGCCCGCCAAGGAGGCCGGGTACGCGCCGGACTCCGTCGAGGCCAAGTTCTGGGACGCCGTCGAGCACGAGGACCTCGCACCGCTGGGCGCCGCACTGTCCGAAGAGGACTCGCGGGCGTTCGACGCCGTGCTGCCGGTGCTGTCCCGCTGGCGCCGGGACGCCCGCAGCGAATCCACCGTCGACGGCTGGCGCTACCGGGTCGAGTGGCGGCCGACCGACGTCGGCACCGCCGTGGCCCGCGGCCGCTGGCTGGCCGTCGGAACCGACGACTCCCTGACCGCGCTGACCGACCGCGGGGTCGAGGTCGTCACCGTCGCGGACCCGGCCGACGCCGCCGGTCTCGGCCGGTTCGACGGCGTGCTCGCGTTCCCGGCCGACGTCACCGAGGCGCTGCTGAGCACGCAGGCGCTCGCCGACGTCGACGCGCCGCTGTGGCTGGTGACGCGCGGAGCCGTGATGACCGGCCGCGCCGACCGCCCCAGCACCCCCGAAGCCGCGCAGGTGTGGGGATTCGGCCGGGTCGTCGCCCTGGAGCACCCCGAGCGCTGGGGTGGCCTGGTCGACCTGCCCACCGACCTGGACAAGCGCGCGGCGGACCGGTTCGCCGCCGTGCTGGCCGGGTCCGAGGACCAGGTCGCCGTCCGCTCGTCCGGCGTCTTCGGCCGCAGGCTCGTGCCCGCCCCCGCCGCCGGTGGCACGGCGTGGACGCCGCGCGGCACCGTCCTGGTCACGGGCGGCACCGGCGCTCTCGGCGGTCACGTCGCCCGCTGGCTCGCCGGCGCGGGTGCGGAGCACGTGGTGCTCACCTCCCGCCGTGGAGCCGGAGCACCGGGTGCCGCCGAGCTGACCGCCGAACTCGAAGCGCTGGGCGCTCGCGTCACGATCGCCGCGTGCGACGCCGCCGATCGCGACGCCGTCGCCGCGCTCGTCGCCGAACACCCGCCCACGGCCGTCTTCCACGCCGCGGGCACCGACCACACCGAAGCCGTGGAAGGACATCAGCTCGACACGTTCGCGCAGGTGCTGGCGGGCAAGGTTTCCGGAGCCCAGCACCTGGACGAGCTGGTCGGCGAGGTCGACGCTTTCGTGCTGTTCTCCTCCATCGCGGGCATCTGGGGCAGCGGCGGCCAGTCCGCCTACGCCGCCGCCAACGCCCACCTGGACGCGCTCGCCGAGTCCCGCCGGGCCCGCGGGCTGACCGCGCTGGCGGTCTCCTGGGGCCCGTGGGCCGACGCGGGCATGGCCGTCGAGGGCGACGCCGCCGAGCAACTGCGCCGCCGCGGCGTGGTGGGCATGGCGACCGCGCCCGCGATCACCGCGCTGCGCCAGGCGATCCGCGCCGACGACACGACGATCACCGTCGCCGACGTCGACTGGACCCGGTTCGCGCCGGTCTTCACCGCCGCCCGCCCGAGCCCGCTGCTCGCCGAACTCCCCGAGGTCGCGGAGAAGCCCGTCCAGCCGACCGAGGAGTCGTCGCTGGCCCGCCGGATCGCGGCGCTGCCGGAGGCCGAGCAGTCCCACGCGCTGGTGGAACTGGTGTGCGCGCAGGTTGCCTCCGCGCTCGGCCACGCCTCCGCCGACGCCGTCCGCCCGGACCGGGCGTTCAAGGAACTCGGCTTCGACTCGCTGACCGCCGTGGAGCTGCGAAACAGCCTCGTCTCCGCGACCGGCCTCAGCCTGCCCGCGACGCTGGTGTTCGACTACCCGAACCCGGCCGCGCTCGCCGCGCACCTGCGGACCGAGCTGGTGGGTTCGCGTTCCGCCAAATCGACCACGACAGCGCTGACCCCGGTCACCGCCGCCGTGACCGACGACCCGATCGCGATCGTGGCCATGTCGTGCCGCTTCGCCGGGGGCGTCTCGTCGCCGGAAGACCTGTGGAGCCTGCTCGTGGAGGGCCGGGACGCGGTGACCGGGTTCCCGACCGACCGCGGCTGGGACCTCGACCTGTACGACCCGGACCCGGACGCGGCGGGCAAGTCCTACGCCCGTGAAGGCGCGTTCCTGCACGAGGCGGGGGAGTTCGACGCGGCGTTCTTCGGGATCTCGCCGCGCGAGGCCCTGGCGATGGACCCGCAGCAGCGCCTGTTGCTGGAGACCTCGTGGGAGGCGTTCGAGCGGGCCGGGATCGACCCGACGTCCGTGCGCGGCCAGCAGGTGGGTGTCTTCGCCGGCACCAACGGCCAGGACTACGGCACCACGCTCACCTCGTTGCCCAGCGAGCTGGAGGGATTCTTCGGCACCGGCAACGCGGCCAGCGTGTTCTCCGGCCGCATCTCCTACACGTTCGGCCTGGAAGGCCCGGCCGTCACGGTCGACACGGCCTGCTCGTCCTCGCTGGTGGCCCTGCACCTCGCGGTCCAGGCGCTGCGCAACGGCGAGTGCGACCTGGCGCTCGCCGGTGGCGTGACGATCATGTCCTCGCCGGGCGCGTTCATCGACTTCTCCCGCAACCGCGGCCTGGCCGTGGACGGGCGCTGCAAGGCGTTCGCCGACGGCGCCGACGGCACCGCGTGGGGCGAGGGCATCGGCATGCTGCTCGTGGAGCGGCTGTCCGACGCGCAGCGCAACGGCCACCAGGTCCTCGCCGTCGTGCGGGGCACGGCGGTGAACCAGGACGGCGCCTCGAACGGCCTGACCGCCCCGAACGGTCCTTCGCAGCAGCGGGTCATCCGCCGAGCACTGGACCGCGCGGGCCTGGCACCGTCCGAAGTGGACGTCGTCGAGGCGCACGGCACGGGTACCGCCCTTGGCGACCCGATCGAGGCGCAGGCGCTGCTCGCGACCTACGGCCAGGACCGGGAAACGCCTCTGCTGCTGGGTTCGGTGAAGTCCAACATCGGCCACACGCAGGCCGCCGCCGGTGTCGCCGCGATCATCAAGTCGGTGCTGGCGATGCGGCACGGGATCGTGCCGAGGACGCTGCACGTGGACGAGCCGTCGGCCCAGGTCGACTGGACCTCCGGCGCGGTTGAACTGGCTACCGAGACCGTGCAGTGGCCCTCCACGGGTCGCGTTCGCCGGGTCGGGGTGTCGTCGTTCGGCATGAGCGGTACCAACGCTCACGCCATCTTGGAGCAGGCGCCCGAAGCCGCGAACAGCGGCTTCGGAAGTTCTGATCCTTCCCAGCTCGTCGCTGCGGTGCTTGAACGTCACGCGCTGCCGGTCGTGCCGGTGCTGCTGTCGGCCAAGACTCCCGCCGCCCTGCGCGACCAGGCCGCTCGACTCCGGTCGATCGACGCCGACCTGACCGACATCGGCCTCACGCTGGCCACCGGCCGCGCCGGGCTGGAGCACCGCGCGGTCATCATCGCCAACGGCCCGGACGAGCTGGAGCGCGGCCTCACCGCCGTCGCCGGTGGTACCGGGGCGCCCGAGGTGGTGCGCGGCGCCACCGCGACCGGACGACTGGCCTTCCTGTTCACCGGACAGGGTTCGCAGCGGCTGGGCATGGGGCGTGAGCTGTACGAGGCGTTCCCGGTGTTCGCCGACGCGTTCGACGCGGTGTGCGCCCGGTTCGACCTGCCGCTGCGCGACGTCGTGTTCGGCGAGGACGCCGACCTGCTCGACCAGACCGGCTACACCCAGCCCGCGCTGTTCGCCGTCGAGGTCGCGCTGTTCCGGCTCACCGAGTCGTGGGGCGTCAAGCCCGACTTCCTCGCGGGCCACTCCATCGGCGAACTCGCCGCGGCCCACGTGTCCGGCGTCCTGACCCTGGACGACGCCGCCACGCTGGTCGGTGCTCGCGGTCGGCTGATGCAGGCCCTGCCGACCGGCGGCGCGATGGTCGCCCTCCAGGCCACCGAGGGTGAAGTGCTGGAGCACCTGGACGACCGGGTCTCCCTCGCCGCCGTGAACGGGCCGTCGTCGGTCGTCGTGGCCGGTGACGAAGACGCCGTGCGGCAGGTCGTCGCGCACTTTGCCGACCGGAAGTCCAAGCGGCTCAGCGTGTCGCACGCGTTCCACTCGCCGCGCATGGACGCCATGCTGCAGGAGTTCCGCGTGGTGGCGAAGGAACTGACGTTCTCCGCGCCGCGCATCCCGATCGTCTCCACGCTGACCGGTGAACTCGCCACCGCCGAGGAGCTGACCTCGGTCGACTACTGGGTCCACCACGTCCGCGACACCGTCCGCTTCGCCCACGCCGTGCGCACGCTGGAAACCGCGGGCGTGTCGACGTTCCTGGAGCTGGGCCCGGACGCGGTGCTGACCGCGATGGGCGCCGAGAGCGCGACCGACGCCACGCTGGTGCCGACGCAGCGGGCGGACAAGGCCGAGGTCCCCGCACTGCTGAACGCGCTCGCCGCACTGCACGTGCGCGGGGTGCCGGTGGACTGGACGCCGTTCTTCGCCGGTTCCGGCGCCCGCCGGATCGACCTGCCCACCTACCCGTTCCAGCGCGAGCGCTTCTGGCTCGCCTCCGACGAGAACCCCGGCACGGACGCCCTGCGCTACCGCGTCGAGTGGACGCCGGTCGCCGACGGCGGCGCGACCGCCACCGGCCGCTGGCTGGTCGTTTCCCCGGCCGGGGTCGAGGAGTCCGAACTGGCCGTCGGCCTCGGACAGCGCGGGCTCGACGTCGTCACCGTCGGCGCGTCCGACGACCGGGCCGCCCTGACCGCCGCCCTGACCGCCGCGCTGGCGACCGTCGACGCGGTCGACGGCGTGCTGTCGCTGTCCGACAGCGCCACCGACACCCTGGTGCTGGTGCAGGCGCTCGGTGACGCCGAGATCGGCGCCCCGCTGTGGGTGTCGACCCGCGGCGCGGTGTCGACCGGCGCGGCCGACCCGGTGCTCAGCCCCGCCCAGGCCCAGATCTGGGGTCTCGGCGTGGTCGCCGCACTGGAGCACCCCGACCGCTGGGGTGGGCTGATCGACCTGCCCGAAACCCTCGACACCACCGCGCTGGACCACCTCGTCGGCGTCCTCGTGGGGCCGGAGGACCAGGTCGCGATCCGCGACTCCGGTGTACTCGCCCGCAGGCTGGCGCACGCGCCCGCCGGGCCGTCCACCGGTCCGTGGACGCCGCGCGGCACCGTGCTGGTGACCGGCGGTACCGGCGCGCTCGGCGGGCAGGTCGCCCGCTGGCTGGCCGGTGCGGGCGCCGAACACCTGGTGCTCACGGCCGGGCCGGACGCCCCCGAAGCCGGTGACCTGCTGACCGAGCTGGCGGGACTCGGCGTGCGGACCACCGTCGTGCACTGCGACGTGGCCGACCGCGACCAGGCCGCCGTGGTGGTCGACCAGCACGCGCCGAACGCCGTGGTGCACGCGGTCGAGGTCAGCCAGTCGACCCCGTTGCGGGACCACGGCCTCGACGAGTTCTCCGCCGTGCTGTCCGCCAAGGTCATGGGCGCGGCGCATCTCGACGACCTGCTCGGCGACACCCCGCTGGACGCGTTCGTGGTCTTCTCCTCCACGGCCGGTGTCTGGGGCAGCGCCAACCAGGCCGCCTACGCGGCGGGCAGCGCGTTCCTGGACGCGCTGGCCGAACAGCGCCGGGCCCGCGGGCTCGCCGGGCTCTCGGTGGCGTGGGGTCCGTGGGCCGGTGGAGAGCAGGACGAGGTGCTGCGCCGCGGCGGACTCCCCGCCCTGCGGCCGGAACGGGCGGTCGCCGCGCTGCGGCAGGCCGTCGAGTCCGGCGACACCACCGTCACCGTCGCCGACGTCGAGTGGGACCGCTTCGCGGCCCTGTTCACCGCCACCCGGCCGAGCCCGCTCATCGCGGACCTGCCGGAGGTGCGGAAGGCACTCACCGTCGAGGCCTCGGACGGGGACAGCGCGTTGCGGACCAGGCTGCTGGCACTGCCGGAGGCCGACCGCGACCGCGCGCTGCTGGACCTGGTGCGCGAGCAGGTCGCCGCGGTGCTCGGCCACGCCAACTCGGGCGGCATCGAGGCCGACCGGGCGTTCCGCGAACTCGGCTTCTCCTCGATCACGGCGGTGGAGCTGCGCAACAACCTCAACGGCGCGACGGGGCTGAAGCTGCCCGCCACGCTCGTCTTCGACTACCCGACCCCGCTCGTCCTCGTGGACCTGCTGCGCACCGAACTCCTGGGTGACGCGGCGGAAACCGAGGTGCGCCAAGCGCTCGCCGGACTCTCGCTGGACCGGTTGCGCGACGCGGGCCTGCTCGACGCCCTGTTGCGGCTCGTGAACGGTGCCGAACCGGACACCGCCGAACCGACCGCCGACGACGGGGACTCGGTCGACGACATGGACGTCGACGACCTCGTCTCGATGGCCCTCGACAGCAGCAACTCCTGATCAGCCCCGAAGTGCGGAGCACATGATGACCTCCAACGAAAAAGTCGTCGCGGCGCTGCGGGCGTCCCTGAAGGAGACCGAGCGGCTGCGGAAGCAGAACCAGCAGCTCACGGCCGCCGCCCGTGAACCGATCGCGATCGTGTCGATGAGCTGCCGCTACCCCGGTGGGGTCAGCTCGCCGGAAGACCTGTGGCGCCTGGTGTCCACCGGCGGTGACGCCGTCGCGGGCCTGCCCGCCGACCGCGGCTGGGGCGACGACCTCACGTTCGGCGTGGCCGCGGGCGGGTTCCTCTACGACGCGGGCGAGTTCGACCCGGCGTTCTTCGGGATCTCGCCCCGCGAGGCCCTGGCGATGGACCCGCAGCAGCGACTGCTCCTGGAGACCTCGTGGGAGGTCATGGAGCGCGCGGGCATCGACCCCCGTTCGCTGAAGGGCAGCCAGACCGGCGTGTTCGTCGGCGGCAGCGCCACCGGCTACGGCTCCGGCCTGGACGAGGTGCCCGAGGGCCTGGAAGGCCACCTGCTGACCGGCAACACGCCCAGCGTGTTCTCCGGCCGCGTCGCCTACACGTTCGGCTTCGAAGGCCCCGCCGTCACGATCGACACCGCGTGCTCCTCCTCGCTGGTCGCGATCCACCTGGCCGCGCAAGCCCTGCGCAACGGCGAGTGCACGCTCGCCCTCGCGGGCGGCGTCATGGTCATGGCGAACGCGGCGGTGTTCTCCGAGTTCGACAAGCAGGGCGGCCTGTCGCCGGACGGGCGCTGCAAGGCGTTCTCGTCCACCGCCGACGGCACCGGGTGGGCCGAGGGCGCGGGCATCCTGCTGCTGGAGAAGCTGTCCGACGCCCAGCGCAACGGCCACCAGATCCTCGCCGTGGTGCGCGGCAGCGCGATCAACCAGGACGGTGCCTCGAACGGCCTCACCGCCCCGAACGGCCCGGCCCAACGGCGGGTCATCAAGGCGGCGCTGTCGAGCGCCAAGCTGTCACCGTCCGATGTGGACGTCGTGGAGGCGCACGGCACCGGCACCCGGCTCGGCGACCCGATCGAGGCGGGCGCGCTGCTCGCCACCTATGGCAAGGACCGCGAGCGCCCGCTGCTGCTGGGCTCGTTCAAGTCCAACATCGGCCACTCGCAGGCCGCCGCGGGCGTCGGCGGCGTGATCAAAATGGTCATGGCCATCCGCAACGGGGTCGCGCCGCGCACCCTGCACGTGGAGGAGCCGACCTCGCAGGTCGACTGGTCGGCCGGGGCGATCCGGCTGCTGACCGAGGAGCAGGCCTGGCCCGAGACCGGCAAGCCGCGTCGAGCGGCCGTGTCGTCGTTCGGTGTCAGCGGGACCAATGCGCACACCATCATTGAGCAGGCGCCTGAAGCCGCGAATAGCGGCTTCAGAAGTTCTGATCTTTCCCAGCTCGTCGCGAGGACACCTGCTCCGAGCGTCATCGGCGGGTTGGTGCCGTGGGTGCTGTCGGGGCGGGGCGAGCAGGCGCTGAAGGCGCAGGCCGACCGGCTGCGGACGTTCGACCTGGACGACCCGGCCGACGTGGCGTTCTCGCTGGCCACGACCCGTGCCGCGTTCGACCACCGGGCCGTGGTGCTCGGCGCGACTCCCGAGGAACTGCGCCGGGGCGTGGACGCGCTGGCCGCCGGTGAGCGGGCCGAGAACGTCGTCTCCGGCCGCACGGTCGACGGTCGTACGGCGATCGTGTTCACCGGTCAGGGCTCGCAGCGGGCCGGGATGGGCCGCGAGCTGCACGCCGCGTTCCCGGTGTACGCCGCCGCGTTCGACGAGATCGCCGCGCTGGTTCCGGTCGAGCTGGACGACCAGGACCTGTTGGACCGCACCGAGTTCACCCAGCCGACGCTGTTCGCGCTGGAGGTCGCGCTGTACCGGCTGGTGGAGTCGTGGGGCGTCAAGCCCGACTTCGTGACCGGCCACTCGATCGGTGAGATCGCCGCCGCGCACGTGTCCGGGGTGCTGTCGCTGGAAGACGCCACGAAGCTCGTGGCGGCTCGCGGCAAGCTCATGCAGGCACTGCCCGCCGGTGGCGCGATGGTCGCGTTGCAGGCCACCGAGGAAGAAGTCGCGCCGCACCTGACCGAGCTGGTGTCGCTCGCCGCCGTGAACGGGCCGAACTCGGTCGTCGTGGCCGGTGACGAAGCCGGTGTGCTGGCGGTCGTGGAAGCCTTCTCCGGTCGCAAGTCCAAGCGCCTGGCCGTGTCGCACGCGTTCCACTCGCCGCTGATGGACCCGATGCTGGACGAGTTCCGCGCGGTCGTCTCGACGCTCACCTTCAACCAGCCCGAGATCCCGGTGCTGGGCGAGGTGACGGACCCGGAGTACTGGGTGCGGCACGTGCGCGGCACGGTCCGCTTCGCGGACGCCGTCACGACCCTCGAGGCCGAGGGCGTGCGGACGTTCCTGGAACTGGGTCCGGACGGCGTGCTGACCGCGATGGGCCAGGACTCCGTCGCGGAAGCCGTGCTGGTCCCCGGCCTGCGCAAGGGCCGCCCGGAGGTCGCGACGCTGCTGCGCGCGGTCGCCGAGCTCCACGTTCGGGGCGTTCGGGTTGACTGGACAACCTTGATCGAGGGCGCTCGGCCCGTCCAGCTCCCGACGTACGCGTTCCAGCGCGAGCACTTCTGGCTGGAGATGTCGCCGATCCGCACGGCGTCCGCGAGCGGCGAGGTGGACTCGGAGTTCTGGGCCGCCGTCGACACGGGCGACCTGGGGTCGCTGGACGACCTCGACCTGGGCGCCGACGCCGTCGCCGCGCTGGCGAAGTGGCGGCGCGCCCGCAAGGAGAGCAGCACGGTCGACGCGTGGCGGTACCGCGTCTCGTGGCTGCCGCTGACCGACCTGGGCGCCGCCGCGGCGACCGGTCGCTGGCTGGTGCTCGGTGCGGGCCACGACGACGTCGTGGACGGCCTCGCCGGGCGCGGCCTCGAAATCGTCCGGGTCGCGTGCGATCCGGGGACCGACCGCGAGACCCTGACCGCCGCTCTCGGTGGCGTCGGTCAGGTCGACGGGGTGCTGTCGCTGGTGGCGCTGGACGCGCCGTCGTCGGCCACCGTCGTCGTGGTCCAGGCGTTGGGCGACGCGGACATCGCGGCCCCGCTGTGGATCGCGACCCGCGGCGCGGTGTCGACCGGCCGTTCCGACGGCGTGGTCGTCCCGACGCAGACCCAGGTGTGGGGCGTCGGGTACGTGGTGGGCCTGGAGCACGGCGACCGCTACGGCGGCGTCGTCGACCTGCCCGAGGTTTTCGACAAGCGGGCGGCGGATCGCCTCGTGGCCGTGCTGGCCGGAACCGGTGGCGAGGACCAAGTCGCCATCCGCGCGTCCGGCGTGTTCGGCCGCAGGCTGGTGCACGCGCCCCTCAACACGGAGGAGTCGCAATGGAAGCCGAACGGCACGATTATCGTCACTGGTGGTACTGGAGCGCTGGGTGGACGTGTTTCTCGCTGGCTGGCTACTTCTGGATGTGAGCACGTCGTCCTGACCAGCCGCCGCGGTCCGGCAGCGCCCGGCGCGGCCGAGCTGACCGCGGAGCTGGAGGTCTTGGGCGCCCGCGTGTCGATCGTCGCGTGCGACGTGGCCGACCGCGACGCGGTGGCCGCGCTGCTGGCGGAGTACCCGCCGAACGCCGTCGTGCACGCGGCCGGTCTGGACTACCTGGAAGCGATCGAGACCCACGGCGTCGAGAAGTTCGACGAGGTGCTGGCCGCGAAGGTCGACGGCGCAGCGCACCTGGACGACCTGCTGGCCGACGCGGACCTGGACGCCTTCGTGGTGTTCTCGTCCATCGCGGGCACCTGGGGCAGTGGCGGGCAGGCCGCGTACTCCGCGGCCAGCGCGTACCTCGACGGCCTCGCGGAATCCCGCCGGGCCAGGGGACTCGTGGCCACGTCGGTGTCCTGGGGCCCGTGGGCCGAGAGCGGCATGGCGACGGTCGGCGAGACCGAGGAGCACCTGCGCAAGCGCGGTCTCACGTCGATGTCGCCGGAGTTGACGCTCAGCGCGCTGGAGAGGGCGATCCGGTCGGGCGAGCCGACCGTGACCGTCGTCGACATGGACTGGTCCAAGTTCACCGTCGCGTTCACCATGGCGCGGCCGAGCCCGTTCATCGGTGACCTGCCCGAGGTGCGGGCCGCGCTGGAGTCGATGGAGACCGCCGCTCCGACCGGCGAGTCCGAACTCGTGCGCAAGCTGGCCGGGCTCGGCGAGCGCGAGCAGCGCCACGCCGTGGTGGAACTGGTGCGCGAGCACACCGCCGCTGTGCTGGCCTACTCGTCGGTCGACGCGATCGAGACCGACCGGGCGTTCCGGGAGCTGGGCTTCGACTCGCTGACCGCCGTCGACCTGCGCAACCGGCTCACCGCCGACACCGGCCTGCGGCTGCCCGCGACGCTGGTGTTCGACTACCCGAACGCCGGGGTGCTCGCGGACTTCCTGCACGCCGAGCTCGCGGGCACGCGGGCGGAGACCGCCGAGGTGGTCACCTCCGCGCACACCGACGAGCCCATCGCCATCGTCGCGATGAGCTGCCGCTACGCCGGTGGCGTGTCGTCGCCGGAAGACCTGTGGCGCCTGGTGTTCGACGGCGTGGACGCGGTGTCGGCCATGCCGACCGACCGCGGCTGGGACCTCGACGCGCTGTACGACCCGGACCCCACCCGCCAGGGCACGTCCTACGCCCGTGACGGTGGGTTCCTCTACGACGCGCCGCAGTTCGACCCCACGTTCTTCGGCATCTCGCCGCGCGAGGCCACCGCGATGGACCCCCAGCAGCGGCTGCTCCTCGAAACCTCGTGGGAGGCGTTCGAGCGCGCGGGCATCGACCCGACCTCGTTGCGCGGCAGCCGGACCGGTGTCTTCGCGGGCACCAACAACCACGACTACCTCGCGCTGCTGGACGAGGTGCCGGACGGGCTCGAAGGGCACCTCGGCACCGGTAACGCCGCGAGCGTCGTGTCCGGCCGCGTGTCCTACACGTTCGGGCTGGAAGGCCCGGCCGTCACGGTCGACACGGCCTGCTCGTCGTCGCTCGTCGCGCTGCACCTCGCCGTGCAGGCGTTGCGCGGCGGTGACTGCGACCTCGCGCTCGCCGGTGGTGTCACGGTGATGGCCACGCCCGGCACGTTCATCGACTTCTCCCGCCAGCGCGGTCTGGCCACCGACGGGCGCTGCAAGGCGTTCGCCGCCGCGGCCGACGGCACCGGCTGGGGTGAAGGCGTCGGCATGCTGCTCGTGGAGCGGCTGTCCGACGCCCAGCGCAACGGCCACGAGATCCTGGCCGTCGTGCGCGGCACCGCCGTGAACCAGGACGGCGCGTCGAACGGCCTGACCGCCCCGAACGGGCCGTCGCAGCAGCGGGTCATCCGCCACGCGCTCGGCAACGCGGGCCTGGCACCGTCCGAAGTGGACGTCGTCGAGGCGCACGGCACGGGTACCGCTCTCGGTGACCCGATCGAGGCCCAGGCCCTGCTGGCCACCTACGGCCAGGACCGCGAACGGCCGCTGCTGCTCGGCTCGCTGAAGTCCAACATCGGCCACACCCAGTCGGCGTCCGGCGTCGGCGGTGTGATCAAGATGGTCATGGCCATGCGCCACGGCCTGGTGCCCAAGACGCTGCACGTCGACGCGCCGTCCCCGCAGGTCGAGTGGGACGCGGGGTCGGTCGAGCTGGTGACCGAGACGACCGAGTGGCCGCAGACCGGTCAGCCGCGTCGGGCCGCCGTGTCGTCGTTCGGCTTCAGCGGTACCAACGCCCACGCGGTCATCGAGCAGGCGCCAGAACTGGAAGCTCCGGTGGCTCGGCGAGCGCCGATGCCCGCTGTGCCGGTGGTGCTGTCCGGCAAGACCGCCGCCGCTCTCCGCGACCAGGCCGCCAGGCTGCGGTCCGTTGTGGACGGTGCGGATCTGACCGACCTCGGGTTCTCGCTCGCCACCACGCGAGCGCAGCTCGACCACCGCGCCACGATCGTCGCGCGGGACCACGACGACCTCCTCGCGGGCCTGTCGGCCGTCGCGGACGGCGCGGGGGAGCGGGGTGTCGCGGCCGAGAGCCGGGTGGCCTTCCTGTTCACCGGTCAGGGTTCGCAGCGGCTGGGCATGGGTCGTGAGCTGTACGAGGCGTTCCCGGTGTTCGCCGACGCGTTCGACGCGGTGTGCGCGCAGCTCGACCTGGACCGCCCGCTGCGGGACGTGGTGTTCGGCGACGCGGAAGCGTTGGACCGCACCGAGTACACGCAGCCCGCGCTGTTCGCGATCGAGGTCGCGCTGTACCGGCTCGTCGAAGCGTGGGGCGTTCGCGCCGACTTCCTCGCGGGCCACTCCATCGGCGAGATCGCCGCCGCCCACGTGGCGGGCGTGCTGTCCCTGGCCGACGCGGCGACGCTGGTCTCCGCCCGTGGCCGCCTCATGCAGGCGCTCCCGGCCGGTGGCGCGATGGTCGCCTTGCAGGCCACCGAGGACGAGGTCGCGCCCCACCTCACCGACTCGGTGTCCATCGCGGCGATCAACGGCCCCAACGCCGTCGTCATCGCCGGTGACGAGGCCGCCGTCGACCTGGTCGTGGCGGAGTTCGCCGGTCGGAAGTCCAAGCGGCTCAGCGTGTCGCACGCGTTCCACTCGCCGCTGATGGACCCGATGCTCGACGACTTCCGGGCCATCGTCGAGACCCTGACCTTCAGCACCCCGACCATCCCGGTGCTCGGCGACGTGACCGACCCGGAGCACTGGGTCCGCCACGTGCGCGGCGCGGTCCGCTTCGCCGACGCGGTCACGACGCTGGAAGCCCAGGGCGTGAAGACGTTCCTGGAGTTGGGCCCCGACGGTGTGCTGACCGCGATGGCCGCCGACAGCGCCACCGACGCGGCCCTCATCGCGTCGCAGCGCAAGGGCCGCGACGAGGTCACGACCCTGCTCCGCGCGATCGGGTCGTTGCACGTGCGCGGCGTCGCCGTCGACTGGACCGCGTTCTACGCGGGTACCGGTGCTCGCCGGATCGACCTGCCCACCTACGCGTTCCAGCGTGAGCGCTACTGGTTCGACGTGACCCCGGCGAAGCCGAAGGAGACCGCGGGCTACCGGGTCACCTGGCAGCCGGTCGCCAAGCCCGGCAGCGCGATGGCCTACGGCCGCTGGCTCGTCGTCGGCGATCGGGAGGTCGCCACCGGACTGGCCGACCGCGGCCTGGACGTGACCGCGATCGACGACGTCGCCGACCTGCCGGACCAGGAGTTCGACGGCGTGCTGTCGGCCGCGGGCGTCGAGTCGACGCTCCTGCTGGTCCAGCGCACCACCGCCCCGCTGTGGGCCATCACCCGTAACGCTGTTTCCATTGACGGTCAGCCCGCGAACCCGGACGCTGCCCAGGTCTGGGGCTTCGGCCGGGTCGCCGCGCTGGAGCACCCTGAGCGCTGGGGCGGCCTGGTCGACCTGCCGGAGGCGCTGGACGACCGCGTCCTCGACCGGCTGGCCATCGCGCTCGTCGGCACCGAGGACCAGGTGGCCGTGCGCGGCACCGGGATCTTCGCCCGCCGCCTCGACCACGCTCCCGCCACGGCCGCCGAGGCGTGGAAGCCGACCGGCACCGTGCTCGTCACCGGCGGCACGGGTGTGCTGGGCGGTCACGTCGCCCGCTGGCTCGCGGCCGAGGGCGCCGAGCACCTGGTGCTCACGTCCCGTCGGGGCGTAGCGGCGCCCGAACTCGTCACCGAACTCGAAGGGCTCGGCTCGCGGGTCACGGTCGCCGCGTGCGACGTGACCGACCGCGATTCGCTGACGGCGCTGATCGAGGAGTTCCCGCCGAACACCGTGCTGCACCTGGCGGGCGTCGGCCAGGACGCCTCGATCGCCGAAACCGACCTCGACCTGCTGGCCGAGGTCCGGTCGGCTCGGGTGGAGGGCGCTCGGCTGCTGGACGAACTGGTCGGCGACGTCGACGCGTTCGTGCTGTTCTCCTCGACGTCCGGTGTGTGGGGCGCGAGCAGGCAGTGCGGCTACGCCGCCGGTGACGCCTTCCTGGACGCGCTCGCCGAGTCCCGCCAGGCCCGCGGGCTCGCGGCGCTGTCGATCTCGTGGGGCCCGTGGGCCGGTGGGGACGCCGAGTGGGCGGACCTCCTGCGCCGTCGCGGTGTCACGCCGCTGGCCCCGGCCGCCGCACTCGCCGGACTCGGCAAGGCCGTGGCGGGCCAGCGGTCCACGCTCGTCGTCGCCGACGTCGACTGGGCCCGGTTCGCCCCCGCGTTCACCGCGACCCGGCCGAGTCCGCTGCTCGGCGACCTGCCGGAGGTCGTCGCGGCGCTCAAGCCCGCCGAGGAGGCCACCGACACGGGCCTGACGGACAGCCTGGCCGGTCGTGCGACCGCCGAGCAGGAGGCGGCGCTGGTCGACCTCGTCCGCGAGCAGGTCGCCCTGGTGCTCGGCTACACCTCCGCCGACTCGGTCGACCCCGGAACCGCCTTCCGCGACCTGGGCTTCGACTCGCTGACCGCCGTCGAACTGCGCACCAAGCTCGCCGAGGCGACCGGGCTGCGGCTGCCCGCGACGCTCGTCTTCGACTACCCGAACCTGACCGCGCTCGCCGCGCACCTGCGGGACGAACTGTTCGGCAGCGCGCCGGAGGTGTCCACCGCCGTCGCGGCCGGTGGCGCGTTCGACGAGCCGATCGCCATCGTCGGCATGGGCGTCCGGCTGCCGGGCGGTGTGCAGACGCCGGAAGACCTGTGGCAGCTCGTGTTCACCGGCACGGACGCCGTCGGCGGCTGGCCGACCGACCGCGGCTGGGACCTGGAGGGCCTGTACGACCCGGACCCCGACCACGAGGGCACGTCCTACTCCCGCGAAGGCGCGTTCCTGCACCAGGCCGCCGAGTTCGACGCAGGCTTCTTCGGCATCAACCCGCGTGAAGCACTGGCGATGGACCCGCAGCAGCGCATGCTGCTGGAAACCTCGTGGGAGGCCGTGGAACGGGCCGGCATCGACCCGGAGTCGTTGCGCGGCAGCAAGACCGGCGTGTTCACCGGCACCAACGGCCAGGACTACGCGGCTTCCACCTACGAGCTGCCGCCCGGCATCGAGGGGTACCTCGGCACCGGCCTCGCGGCCAGCGTCGTGTCCGGCCGCATCTCCTACACGTTCGGCCTCGAAGGCCCGGCCGTCACCGTCGACACCGCGTGCTCGGCCTCGCTGGTCGCGATCCACCTCGCCGTGCAGGCACTGCGCGCCGGTGAGTGCGACCTGGCACTGGCCGGTGGCGCGTCGATGATGTCGACGCCCGGCGCGTTCATCGACTTCTCCCGCCAGCGCGGCCTCGCCGTCGACGGCCGGTGCAAGTCGTTCGCCGCCGCCGCCGACGGCACCGGCTGGGGTGAAGGCGTTGGCATCCTGCTCGTCGAGCGGCTGTCGGACGCCCAGCGCAACGGCCACCAGGTGCTCGCGGTCATCCGCGGCTCGGCCGTGAACCAGGACGGCGCCTCGAACGGCCTGACCGCCCCGAACGGCCCGTCGCAGCAGCGGGTCATCCGCCAGGCGCTGGCCAACGCCGGTCTGTCCACCCAGGACGTCGACCTGATCGAGGCGCACGGCACCGGCACCAAGCTGGGCGACCCGATCGAGGCCCAGGCGCTCCTCTCGACCTACGGTCGCGACCGCGAGATCCCGCTGCGGCTGGGTTCGCTGAAGTCCAACATCGGCCACACCCAGGCCGCGGCCGGTGTCTCCGGCGTCATCAAGATGGTCATGGCGATCCGTAACGGGATCATGCCCAAGACGCTGCACGTGGACGAGCCGTCGCCGCACATCGACTGGACCTCGGGCTCGGTCGAACTGCTGACCGAGGCGCAGGAGTGGCCCGAGACGGGTCGCGCCCGCCGTGCGGCCGTGTCGGCGTTCGGCATGAGCGGCACCAACGCCCACCTGATCATCGAAGAAGCGCCCGACCCCGTTGTCACGGGCGAGACGGCCGAACTGCCCGCCGCACCGGTGGTCCTGTCCGCGAAGTCGGCCGACGCGCTCAAGGGCCAGGCGGCAGCGCTGCTGGCCGTTGACCCGGCGGTCTCCCTGACCGACCTGGCGTTCTCCGCGACCGGCCGGACCCCGATGCCGCACCGCGCGGCCGTGGTCGCGAGCGACCACGACGAGCTGGTCCGCGGCTTGACCGCCATCGCCGAGGGACGTGGGCTGGACGTCACGACCGACGGCAAGCTGGCGGTGCTGTTCACCGGCCAGGGTTCGCAGCGCGCGGGCATGGGGCGTGAGCTGCACGCCGCGTTCCCGGTGTTCGCCAAGGTCTTCGACGAGATCGCGGCGCTGGTCGACATCCGGATCGACGACCAGGAGGTCCTGGACCGCACCGAGTTCGCCCAGCCCGCGATCTTCGCCCTCGAAGTGGCGCTGTACCGGCTGGTCGAGTCGTGGGGCCTGAAGCCAGACTTCCTCGGTGGCCACTCCATCGGCGAGATCGCCGCCGCGCACGTGGCCGGTGTGCTGTCGCTGGAGGACGCGGCCAAGCTCGTCGCCGAACGCGGTCGCCTCATGCAGGCGCTGCCGTCCGGTGGCGCGATGGTCGCGCTCCAGGCCACTGAGGACGAGGTGCTCCCGCATCTCGGCGACACGGTGTCCATCGCCGCCGTCAACGGTCCGAACTCGGTGGTCGTCGCCGGGGCCGAGGACGGCGTGAACGACGTGCTGGCGCACTTCGCGGACCGGAAGTCCAAGCGGCTGGCCGTCTCGCACGCGTTCCACTCGCCGCTGATGGAGCCGATGCTCGACGAGTTCCGCGAGGTCGTCTCCCAGCTCACCTTCTCCGCTCCGACGATCCCGCTGCTGGGCGACGTGACCGACCCGGAGTACTGGGTGCGGCACGTTCGCGACGCGGTGCGGTTCGCCGACACCGTGACGACGCTGGAAGCCAAGGGCGTGCAGACGTTCCTGGAGCTGGGCCCGGACGGTGTGCTCACCGCGATGGGCCAGGACAGCGTCACCGACGCGGTGCTGGTCGCCGGCCAGCGCAAGGACCGGCCCGAGGCCGCCGTGCTGACGGCCGCCATCGCGGCCCTGCACAACCGGGGCGTCCGCGTCGACTGGGACGCGTTCTTCGCCGGAACGGGTGCGCGGCGGGTCGAACTGCCGACCTACGCGTTCCAGCGGCAGCGGTTCTGGTTGGAGACGCAGGGTTTCCCGACCAGTGGCAGCGGTGCCGTCGACGAAGCGGAAGCCAAGTTCTGGGAAGCCGTGGAGCGCGAGGACTTCAGCCTCGTCGGCACCACCCTCGCCCTGGACGAGAGCGCGCTGGGCGAGGTGCTGCCCGCGCTGTCGTCGTGGCGCAAGGCCCGCCGGGCGCACAACAAGATCGACGGCTGGCGCTACCGGGTCTCCTGGCTGCCGCTGACCGACCTGGGCGTCCCGACGCTCACCGGACGCTGGGCGCTCGTCGTCCCGGACGGCTTCGACGCCGCCGAGATCACCGCCGGGCTCACGGCTCGTGGCGCCGAGGTCGTGCCGGTCGAGTTCGCCGACCGCGCCACGCTCGCCACGGCGTTCGCCGACCTCGGCGACGTCGACGGCGTGCTGTCGCTGGTCGCGCTCGTCGGCGAGACCACCGCGTCCGTCGTGGTCGTGCAGGCCCTCGGTGACGCCGGGGTCATGGCGCCGCTGTGGATCGCGACCCGCGGCGCGGTGTCGACCGGCCGTTCCGACGGCGTGGTCGTCCCGGCGCAGACCCAGGTCTGGGGCCTCGGCTACGTGATCGGCCTGGAGCACCCCGACCGCTGGGGTGGCCTGGTCGACCTGCCGGAAACCCTCGACGCCCGCCTGTTCGACCGGCTGGTCGGCGTGTTCAACGGCGACGAGGACCAGGTCGCCGTCCGCTCGTCCGGTGTGTTCGGCCGACGCCTCGTCCACGCTCCGCTGGGTGACAAGCTCGCCGACTGGTCCCCGAGCGGCACGGTGCTCGTCACCGGCGGCACCGGTGCCCTCGGTGGCAAGGTGGCCCGCTGGCTCGCGACCGGTGGCGCCGAGCACCTGGTGCTCACGTCCCGCCGCGGCCTCGACGCCCCCGGTGCCGCCGAACTCCAGGCGGAGCTGGAGGAACTGGGTGCCCGCGTCACGATCGCCGCGTGCGACGTGGCCGACCGCGACTCCCTCGCCGGGCTGCTGACCGAGTTCCCGCCGAACGCCGTGGTGCACGCGGCCGGTGCCGACTACACGATGGGCATCGCCGACCACGACCTCGGGATCTTCGACGAGGTGCTGTCCGGCAAGGTGTCCGGCGCCGTGCTGCTGGACGAACTGCTGGGCGACGCCGACCTGGACGCCTTCGTGGTGTTCTCGTCCATCGCGGGCACCTGGGGTTCCGGTGGCCAGTCCGCCTACTCCGCGGCCTCCGCGTTCCTCGACGGACTCGCGGAATCGCGCCGGGCGCGCGGCCTCGTGGCCACGTCGGTCTCGTGGGGTCCGTGGGCCGAGAGCGGCATGGCGACCGTCGGCGACACCGAGGCGCACCTGCGCAAGCGCGGTCTCGTCACGATGCCGCCCGCGCTCACGCTCAACGCCCTGGAGCGGGCCATCCGCTCCGGCGAGCCGACCGTGACCGTCGTGGACATGGAGTGGGAGAAGTTCACCCCCGCGTTCACGCTCGCCCGGCCCAGCGCGTTCATCGGCGACCTGCCGGAGGTGCGCGAGGCGCTCGCCGACGACAGCCCCGCTGAGACGGGCGCGGTGTCCGAACTGGCGGGCCGACTGGTCGGGCTGGCGGAGGCCGAGCAGCACGCGCTGCTGGTCGACGTCGTGCGCGACCAGGTCGCCGCGGTGCTCGGCCACAGCTCGTCCGACGCGGTCGACAAGGACCGCGCGTTCCAGGAACTCGGCTTCGACTCGCTCACGGCCGTGGACCTGCGCAACACCCTCAACACCGCCACCGGGCTGCGACTGCCCGCGACGCTGGTGTTCGACTACCCGAACGCCGTCACGCTGGCGAACCACCTGCGCACCGAACTGCTCGGCTCGCAGGTCGAGGTCGCCGAGGTGGTCACGGCGGTGAACACCGACGAGCCGATCGCCATCGTCGCCATGAGCTGCCGGTTCGCGGGCGGGATCGCCTCGCCCGAACAGCTCTGGGACCTGGTGCTCGCCGGAGGTGACGCGGTCACGCCGTTCCCGACCGACCGCGGCTGGGACCTGTCGACCCTGTTCCACGACGACCCGGACCACCAGGGCACGACCTACGCCCGCGAAGGCGCGTTCCTGGACGGGGCCACGAGGTTCGACCCCGCGTTCTTCGGGATCAGCCCCCGCGAGGCCACCGCGATGGACCCGCAGCAGCGACTGCTCCTCGAAACGTCGTGGGAGGCGTTCGAGCGGGCCGGGATCGACCCGGTCACGTTGCGCGGCAGCCAGACCGGCGTGTTCGCGGGCAGCAACGGCCAGGACTACCTGGCGCTGCTGGAGGACATCCCGGAGGGCGTCGAGGGCCACCTCGGCACCGGCAACTCCGCCGCCATCGCGTCCGGCCGCATCTCCTACACGTTCGGGCTGGAAGGCCCGGCCGTCACGGTCGACACCGCGTGCTCGTCCTCGTTGGTGGCGCTGCACATGGCCGTCCAGGCGCTGCGCAACGGCGACTGCGACCTGGCCCTCGCCGGCGGTGTGACGATCATGTCCACGCCCGGCACGTTCATCGACTTCTCCCGCCAGCGCGGTCTCGCGACGGACGGCCGGATCAAGTCGTTCGCCGCGGCGGCCGACGGCACGGGCTGGGGCGAGGGCGTCGGCATGCTGCTCGTCGAGCGCCTCTCCGACGCCCAGCGCAACGGCCACCAGGTCCTCGCCGTGGTCCGCGGCTCGGCCGTGAACCAGGACGGTGCCTCGAACGGCCTGACGGCCCCCAACGGCCCGTCGCAGCAGCGGGTGATCCGCAAGGCGCTCGCGTCCGCCGGTCTGTCCACTTCGGACATCGACGTGGTGGAGGCGCACGGCACCGGCACCTCGCTGGGTGACCCGATCGAGGCGCAGGCGCTGCTGGCCACCTACGGCCAGGACCGCTCGGAGCCGCTCCTGCTGGGTTCGGTGAAGTCCAACATCGGCCACACGCAGGCCGCGGCCGGTGTCGCGGGCATCATCAAGATGGTCATGGCGATGCGCCACGGCCAGGTGCCGAAGACGCTGCACGTGGACGCTCCGTCGCCCGCGATCGACTGGTCGGCCGGAGCGGTCGAGCTGGTCACCTCGCAGGTGGCGTGGCCCGAGACCGGCCGTCCCCGCCGCGCGGCGATCTCGTCGTTCGGCATCAGCGGCACCAACGCCCACACGATCATCGAGCAGGCCGCTGAGGCCGATGTCCCCGCGACCGCGCGGGTCACGCCGGAGATCACGCCGTTCGTGGTGTCGGCCAAGAACGCCGTCGCGGTGGCCGAGCAGGCCGGGCGGATCGGCGAGCAGCTCGAATGGACTGACGCGGACACCACCGATGTGGCGTTCTCGCTGGCCACGACCCGCGCCACCCTCGCGCACCGGCTGGTGGTGCTCGGCGACGATCGCGACTCGGCCATCGCCGCCCTGAACGCCGCCCGCGACGGCGGCACCAACCCGAACCTGGTCCGCGGCACCGCCGCCGATGGCGGGCTGGCGTTCTTGTTCACCGGCCAGGGTGCGCAGCGGCTCGGCATGGGCCGCGAGCTGTACGAGGCTTTCCCGGTGTTCGCGGACGCGTTCGACGCGGTCTGCGCTCAGCTCGACCTGGACCGGCCGCTCCGCGATGTCGTGTTCGGCGACGCGGAGGCCCTGGACCGCACCGAGTACACGCAGCCCGCGCTGTTCGCCATCGAGGTCGCCCTGTTCCGCACCCTGGAAGCCTGGGGTGTGCGGCCGGACCACGTCGGCGGGCACTCCATCGGCGAGATCGCGGCGGCCCACGTGGCCGGGGTGCTCTCGCTGGCCGACGCGGCAACGCTCGTCTCCGCTCGTGGCCGCCTGATGCAGGCGCTCCCGGCCGGTGGCGCGATGGTCGCCGTCCAGGCCACCGAGGCGGAAGTGCTGCGGCACCTCGCCGTCGGCGGAGCCGACGATCTGGCGAAATCCCTGGTTTCCCTCGCGGCGGTCAACGGCCCGAACGCCGTCGTCATCGCCGGTGCCGAAGCCGAGGTCGAGCAGGTGCTCACGCACTTCACCGACCGGAAGTCCAAGCGCCTCACTGTTTCGCACGCGTTCCACTCGCCGCTGATGGACCCGATGCTGGACGACTTCCGCGAGGTGGTCTCCGCACTCACCTTCTCCGCTCCGAAGATCCCGATGCCCGGCGACGTGATCGACCCCGAGTACTGGGTTCGGCACGTCCGGGAGGCGGTCCGGTTCGCCGACACCGTCACGACCCTGGAAGCCAAGGGCGTCAGCACGTTCCTGGAGTTGGGCCCCGACGGTGTGCTCACGGCGATGGCACAGGACAGCGTCACCGACGCCGTGCTCATCCCGTCGCAGCGCAAGGACCGCGCCGAGGTCACGACCCTGGTCCGTGCTCTCGCCACGCTCCACGTCCGCGGGATCGCGGTCGACTGGGCCGCCTACTTCGCCCGCTCCGGCGCGCGGACGGTGGACCTGCCGACCTACGCCTTCCAGCGCGACCGCTTCTGGCTCGTCGACGCGCCCAAGGCCCCCGCGGTCGACAACCCGCGCTACCGGATCGACTGGCAGCCGGTCACCCCGACCGGTGTCGTGTCCGGCCGCTGGTTGGTCACCGATCCCGAGCTGGCCGAAGGCCTAGCCGCTCGCGGTGTCGACGTCGTGGCGGAAGGTCCGTTCGACGGTGTGCTGGCGCTGACCAACGACGTCACCGAAGCACTCGACCTGGTCAAGACCCACACCGCCGAGCTGTGGATCGCCACGCGCGGAGCGGTCGCCACCGGCCCGGCGGACGCCGTCGCCGACCCGATCGCCGCACAGGTGTGGGGCTTCGGCCGGGTCGCCGCGCTGGAGCACCCCGACCGCTGGGGCGGTCTGGTCGACCTGCCCGAGACCCTGGACGCCAGGGCGTTCGACCGGATCGCCGCGATCCTCGACGGTGCGGAGGACCAGGTCGCCGTGCGCGGCTCGGTCGTCCACGCCCGCAGGCTCGTTCCGGCACCGGCCGGAACCGCCGACTGGACCCCGACCGGCACGGTCCTGGTGACCGGCGGCACGGGTGCCATCGGCCGCCACGTCACGGCCTGGCTGACCGAGGCAGGCGCCGAGCAGGTCGTGCTGGTCAGCCGCGGTGGGGGAGAAGTTCCCGGTGCCACGGTCGTCCCGTGCGACGTGACCGACCGCGACGCCCTCGCCGCCGTGATCGCCGAGTACCCGCCGAACGCCGTCGTGCACCTCGCAGGCGTCGGTCAGGACACGGCCATCGCCGACATGGACGCCGCCGAACTGGCCCACGTCATGGCCGCCCGCGTCGAAGGCGCGGCGAACCTGGACGCGCTGGTCGGCGAGGTCGACGCGTTCGTCCTCTTCTCCTCCACCTCGGGTGTCTGGGGTTCCGGCCGCCAGGGCGCGTACGCCGCGTCCGACGCCCACTTGGACGCGCTGGCCGAACGCCGTCGCGCCGACGGCCTTGCGGCCACCTCGGTGGCGTGGGGCCCGTGGGCAGGCGGGGCGATGACCCAGGAGGGGCGCGACGCCCTCAGCCGTCGCGGACTCCCGGCGCTGGCACCGGAACAGGCCCTGTCGGCCCTGTGTCGCGCTGTCGGCCTCGGTGAGGCCACGGTTGTCGTCGCCGACGTCGACTGGACCCGCTTCGCCCCGGCGTTCACCGCCGCGCGCCCGAGTCCGTTGCTCAGCGCGCTGCCGGACGTGGTGGCGGCACTGGAAACTCCGGTCGCGGCCAACGACACCGGCCTGGTCGCGAAGCTGACCGGCCGGTCCGAGTCCGAGCAGCAGTCGCTGCTGGTGGACCTGGTCCGCACGCAGGTCGCCGACGTGCTCGGCTACTCCTCGCCGCAGGCCGTCGAACTCGGGGTCGCGTTCCGCGAACTGGGCTTCGACTCGCTCACGGCCGTGGAACTGCGCGGCAAGCTCAACGACGTGACCGGCCTGAGGCTGCCCGCCACGCTGGTGTTCGACTACCCGAACCTGGCCGTGCTGTCCGCGTTCCTGCGCGACGAACTGGTCGGCACCCGGCCGGAGGCGCTCGCCGTCACCGCCACCGGGTTCACCAACGAGCCGATCGCCATCGTGGGCATGGGCCTGCGGCTGCCCGGCGGGATCGAGACGCCAGAACAGCTCTGGGAGCTGGTCACGTCGGGCAGCGACGCCATCTCGGACTTCCCGACCAACCGCGGCTGGGACCTGGCGAACCTGTTCGACCCGGACCCCGACCACGAGGGCACGTCGTACGTGACCCGAGGTGGTTTCCTGCACGACGCGGGCGAGTTCGACCCGGCGTTCTTCGGGATCAACCCGCGTGAGGCCCTGGCCATGGACCCGCAGCAGCGGATGCTGCTCGAAACGTCCTGGGAGGCCATGGAACGCGCGGGCATCGACCCGGAGTCGTTGCGGGGCAGCCGGACCGGCGTGTTCACCGGCACGAACGGCCAGGACTACGCGATGCAGACGTTCGAGCTGCCGCCCGGCATCGAGGGTTACCTCGGCACCGGCCTCGCGGCGAGCGTTGTCTCCGGTCGCCTGTCCTACACCTTCGGCCTCGAAGGCCCGGCGGTCACCGTCGACACCGCGTGCTCGGCCTCGCTGGTCGCGATCCACCTGGCGGCGCAGGCACTGCGGGCCGGTGAGTGCGACCTGGCACTGGCCGGTGGCGCGTCGATGATGTCCACCCCCGGCGCGTTCATCGACTTCAGCCGCCAGCGCGGTCTGGCGGTCGACGGCACGTGCAAGTCGTTCGCCGCCGCCGCCGACGGCACGGCCTGGGGCGAGGGCGTCGGCATGCTCGTCGTCGAACGCCTGTCGGACGCGCAGCGCAACGGACATGAGGTGCTCGCCGTCATCCGCGGCAGCGCCATCAACCAGGACGGCGCCTCCAACGGCCTGACCGCCCCGAACGGCCCGTCGCAGCAGAGGGTGATCCGCCAGGCGCTCGCCACCGCCGGACTGTCCACAACGGACGTCGACGTGGTCGAGGCGCACGGCACCGGCACGAAGCTCGGTGACCCGATCGAGGCGCAGGCGATCCTGTCGACCTACGGCCAGGACCGGGAAACGCCGCTGCTGCTGGGCTCGCTGAAGTCCAACATCGGCCACACGCAGGCCGCGTCCGGTGTCTCGGGCGTCATCAAGATGGTCATGGCCCTCCGGCACGGCGTCGCGCCGAAGACGCTGCACGTGGACGAGCCGTCGCCGCAGATCGACTGGACCTCCGGGTCCGTGGAGCTGCTGACGGAGGCCGCTTCCTGGCCGGAGACCGGGCGTCCGCGCCGGGCCGCCATCTCGTCGTTCGGCATGAGCGGTACGAACGCCCACGCGATCATCGAGCAGGCGCCAAAGGCCGACGTCGTTGTCGAGACCGCGACCAAGAACCTGCCCGCGCTGCCGGTGGTGCTGGCGGCGAAGTCTGCGGAAGCGCTGAAGGAGCAGGCGGAACGGCTGCACGAGCACGTGGCGTCGACCGGTGTCGACCTGACCGACCTGGCGTTCTCGCTGCTCACCAGCAGGTCCGGCCTCACCCACCGCGCCGTCGTGGTGGCGGGGGAGCGGGACGAGCTGCTGACCGGTCTCGCGACCGTGTCCGCCGGTGACGCCGTCGTCGAGGGCAAGCTGGCGGTGCTGTTCACCGGCCAGGGCAGCCAGCGGGTCGGCATGGGTCGGGAGCTGCACGCGGCGTTCCCGGTGTTCGCCAAGGCGTTCGACGAGATCGCCGCGCTGGTCGACATCCGGATCGACGACGAGGAGACCCTCAACCGCACGGAGTTCACCCAGCCCGCGATCTTCGCGGTCGAGGTGGCGCTCTACCGCCTCTTCGAGTCGTGGGGCGTGAAGCCCGACTACCTGGGTGGCCACTCCATCGGTGAGATCGCCGCGGCTCACGTGGCCGGTGTCCTGTCCCTCCAGGACGCGGCCGAACTGGTCGGCGAACGCGGTCGCCTCATGCAGGCGTTGCCCGCAGGCGGCGCGATGGTGGCTTTGCAGGCCACCGAAGAAGAAGTACTGCCCCTGCTCACCGAGGCCGTGTCCATCGCGGCGATCAACGGACCCACGTCGATCGTCATCGCCGGTGCGGAAGACGCCGTGCGGCAGGTCGTCGGGGCGTTCCCCGACCGGAAGTCCAAGCGGCTGGCCGTGTCCCACGCGTTCCACTCGCCGCTGATGGAGCCGATGCTGGACGAGTTCCGCGCGGTCGTGCGGAAGCTGACCTTCGCCCAGCCGAGCATCCCGATGCTCGGCGACGTGACCGACCCGGAGTACTGGGTGCGGCACGTGCGGGACGCGGTGCGGTTCGCCGACACCGTGACCATCCTGGAGTCCCAGGGCGTGAAGACGTTCCTGGAGCTGGGCCCGGACGGCGTGCTCACCGCGATGGGCGCCGACAGCGTCACCGACGCCGTGCTGATCCCGTCGCTGCGCAAGGACCGGGACGAGGTCCGCACCCTGCTGACGGCCCTCGGCCGGGTCCACGGACGGGGCAACGCGGTCGACTGGGCCGCGTTCTTCGCCGGGACCGCCGCGAAGCGGGTCGACCTGCCCACCTACGCGTTCCAGCACCAGCACTTCTGGCTGGACTCGCAGCCGTGGCCGACCACGACCGCGTCCGCCGAGGTCTCCGAGGTCGACGCTCGGTTCTGGGCCGCCGTCGACAGCGAGGACCTGGCGTCGCTCGGCGCCGACATCGACCCGTCCACGCCGTTCGGTGACGCGCTGCCGGTGCTGGCGTCGTGGCGCAAGCAGCACAGCGAGAACGCCACCATGGAGGGCTGGCGCTACCAGGTCGAGTGGAAGTCCGTGGCGCAGGAGAAGGCGGGTGCGTCCGGTCGCTGGCTGGCCGTCGTGCCCGCCGGGCAGGCCGAGCACGCCGTGCTGGCCGGTTTGAGCGCCCGCGGCGTGGAGGTCGTGCCCGTCGAGTGCGACGCCGACATCGACCGCGTCGGCCTCGGCACCCTGCTGGAGAAGGCGATGACCGACGGTCCCGCCGAAGGCGTGCTGGCCATCGGGACCACGGCCACCACGACCGTGCTGACCGTGCAGGCGCTCGGTGACGCCGGGATCGAGGCCCCGCTGTGGGTCGCGACCCGCGGCGCGGTGTCCACGGGCCGGTCCGACGGCATCGTCGACCCGTCCCAGTCCACGATCTGGGGCACCGGCTACGTGATCGGCCTGGAGCACCCCGAGCGCTGGGGTGGCCTGGTCGACCTGCCGGAGAAGCTGACGGACAAGGCCCTCGACCGGATCGCGGGCGTGCTCGTGGGCTCCGAGGACCAGGTCGCCGTCCGCTCGTCCGGTGTGTTCGGCCGACGGCTGGTGCACGCACCGGCCGCGACCGGCCTGTCCGACTGGTCGCCGCGCGGCACGGTCCTGGTCACCGGCGGCACGGGTGCCCTGGGCACGAGGGTCGCCCGCTGGCTCGCGACCGAGGGCGCCGAGCACCTGGTGCTCACGTCCCGCCGCGGCCCGAGCGCCCCCGGCGCGGCCGAACTGGCCGCCGAACTGGAGGCCCTCGGCACGAAGGTCACCATCGCCGCGTGCGACGTGGCCGACCGCGACTCCCTGTCGGGCCTGCTCACCGAGTTCCCGCCGAACGCCGTGGTCCACGCGGCGGGCGCGGACCACTACGGGGCCATCGCGGACCACGACCTGGGCACGTTCGACGACGTCCTGTCCGCGAAGGTCGCGGGCGCGGTCCTGCTGGACGAACTGCTGGTCGACGCGGACCTGGACGCCTTCGTGGTGTTCTCGTCCATCGCGGGCACCTGGGGTTCGGGTGGCCAGTCCGCCTACTCGGCGGCCAGCGCGTTCCTCGACGGCCTGGCGGAGTCCCGCCGGGCACGGGGACTGGTCGCGACCTCGGTGTCCTGGGGTCCGTGGGCCGAGAGCGGCATGGCGACCGTCGGCGACACCGAGGAGCACCTGCGCCGTCGCGGCCTGATCGCGATGCCGCCCGCGCTCACGCTCAACGCACTGGAGAAGGCCATCCGCTCCGGCGAGACCACGGTGACCGTGGTCGACATCGAGTGGGACAGGTTCGCCCCGGCGTTCACCATGGCCCGGCCCAGCCCGTTCCTCGGCGACCTGCCCGAGGTCCGCAAGGCGCTGGAGGAGACCACCCCCGCGGCCGGTGAGGAGTCCGACCTGGTCGGGACGCTCGCCGCGCTGTCCGAGGTCGAGCAGCACGCGCTGCTGATCGACCTGGTCCGCGGCCAGGTCGCGACCGTGCTGGGCCACGGCTCGGCGGACGCGGTCGCCAAGGACAAGGCGTTCCAGGACCTCGGCTTCGACTCCCTCACGGCCGTGGAACTCCGCAACACCCTGACCAGCGCCACCGGGCTCAAGCTGCCGGCGACCCTGGTGTTCGACCACCCCAGTGCCGAACCGCTCGCCAGGTTCCTGCACTCCCAGCTCGTCGTCGGCGGCGCCACGGTGCCGGTCCTCGACGAACTCGACAAGTTGGAGGCCGTGCTCGCCGCCGCGACCCCGGACACGCTCACCCGGACCAAGATCACCATCAAGCTCCAGTCGCTCATGTCCCAGTGGAACTCGGGCAAGGCCGCGGCCGCCAACGAGCTGGACGACGCGTCCGACGACGAGCTGTTCGCCCTCATCAACAAGCAGCTCGGGAAGTAGGCACCCACCCCTGCTGCCCCCTCGCTACCCCCTCCGACCTGGTCGGAGGGGGTAGCGGTGCTGGGGAGAACCCGGTTTTCGGGCCGTTTCCTCAGGGGCCCGTAGGGGCCCGCTAGGGGTTGAGGGGTGTTGGGGCCACGGACAGAATCGTTTCGTGAGCTGAAGTGTGCCAAGCGCTTCTGAATTCACGACGATCTCATTCTCCTGCGCCGGAGAAACCCTGTCGTCCGTAGCGAAGAGGTGCTCTTAAATGGCGAATGAAGACACGCTCCGGGAGTATCTCAAACTGGTGACGGCGGATCTCCAGACCACCCGGCAGCGTCTTCAGGAGTTGGAGGAAGGCGACAGGGAGCCGATCGCGATCGTGGCGATGAGCTGCCGTTACCCCGGCGGCGTCCGCTCGCCCGAAGACCTGTGGCGGCTGGTCGAGTCCGGCGGCGACGCCATTTCCCCGCTTCCCACCGACCGCGGCTGGGGCACCGAAAACGGTGTTTTCGCCGTGGAGGGAGGCGGGTTCCTCTATGACGCGGCCGATTTCGAGCCCGCGTTCTTCGGAATTTCCCCGCGCGAAGCACTGGCCATGGACCCCCAGCAGCGGCTGCTGCTGGAAACGACGTGGGAAGTGTTCGAACGCGCCGGTATCGACCCCAGGTCCCTGCGCGGCAGCCAGACCGGTGTGTTCATCGGTGGCAGCGCCATGGGCTACGGCATCGGCCTGACCGAGGTCCCCGACGAGGTCGCCGGCCACCTGCTCACGGGCGCGGCCCCCAGCGTCCTGTCCGGCCGCCTCTCCTACACGTTCGGCCTCGAAGGCCCCGCGGTCACGGTCGACACCGCCTGCTCCTCGTCCCTCACCGCCCTGCACCTCGCCGCCACCGCGCTGCGCAACGGCGAGTGCTCCATCGCCCTCGCGGGCGGTGTCATGGTGATGAGCACACCGGCCGTGTTCGCCGAGTTCGGCAAGCAGGGCGGGCTCTCCCCGGACGGCCGCTGCCGCGCGTTCTCCGACGACGCCGACGGCACCGGCTGGTCCGAGGGCGTGGGCCTGCTGCTCGTCGAGAAGCTCTCCGACGCGCGGCGCAACGGCCACGAGGTCCTCGCCGTCGTGCGCGGCAGCTCGGTCAACCAGGACGGCGCGTCCAACGGCCTGACCGCCCCGAACGGCCCGTCGCAGCAGCGGGTGATCCTCCAGGCCCTGGCCAACGCCGGTCTGGCCCCCGCCGACGTCGACGTGGTCGAGGCTCACGGCACCGGCACTCGGCTCGGTGACCCGATCGAGGCGCAGGCCATCCTCTCCACCTACGGCCAGGACCGCGAGCGCCCGGTGCTGCTGGGCTCGCTCAAGTCCAACATCGGCCACACCCAGTCCGCGGCGGGCGTCGCGGGCGTAATCAAGATGGTCATGGCCATCCGCCACGGTCTGGCCCCCAAGACGCTGCACGCCGACGAGCCGTCGCACCAGGTCGACTGGGAAGCCGGTGCGCTGGAGATCCTCACCGAGGCCCGCCCGTGGCCCGAGACCGGCAACCCGCGCCGCGCGGGCATCTCGTCGTTCGGCGTGAGCGGCACCAACGCCCACGTCGTGCTGGAGCAGGCGCCCGCCGAGGAGCCGGTCGAGGTCGTGCGCCAGGGTCGCGAGGTGCTGCCGTGGTTGCTGGCCGCGCGCACCGAGGACGGGCTGGTCGAGCAGGCCCGCCGGCTGCGCGACCGCCTCTCCGAGACCGACCCGCACCTGGACGACGTGGCCTACTCCCTGGCGACGACCCGCACCGCGCTCGCCCACCGCGCGGTCGTGGTCGGCGCCGACTCCGCCGCCCTGCGCGCGGGCCTGGACGCGCTGGTCGACGGCGGCGCGGCGGCGAACCTCCAGCGCGGCACCGTCACCGACGGCGGCCTGGCCGTGCTGTTCACCGGCCAGGGCTCGCAGCGGCTCGGCATGGGCCGCGAACTGCACGACGCGTTCCCGGTGTTCGCCAAGGCCTTCGACGCCGTGTGCGCCGAGTTCGACGGTCCGGTCCGCGAGGCGGTGTTCGGGGATGACGCCGCCTCGCTGGACCAGACCGGGACGACCCAGCCCGCGCTGTTCGCGATCGAGGTGGCGCTCTACCGCCTCGTCGAGTCGTGGGGCGTGAAGCCGGAGTTCCTGGCCGGGCACTCGATCGGCGAGCTGGCCGCCGCCCACGTGGCCGGTGTCCTGTCCCTGGAGGACGCCGCGACGCTGGTCGAGGCCCGCGGCCGGTTGATGCAGGCGCTGCCGACCGGTGGCGCGATGGTGGCCCTCCAAGCCACCGAGGACGAGGTGGCGCACCTCATCGGTAACGGCGTTTCGATCGCGGCGGTCAACGGTCCCGACTCGATCGTCCTGGCGGGCGACGAGGACGCCGTGCTCGCGGTGGTCGACGCGTTCGACGACCGGAAGTCCAAGCGGCTCAGCGTTTCCCACGCGTTCCACTCGGCGCACATGGACGCCATGCTCGACGACTTCCGCGCGGTGGCCGTCCGACTGACCTACCAGTCGCCGACCATCCCGATCGTCTCCACGGTCACCGGCGGGATCGCCACCGCCGTCGAGCTGTGCTCCGCCGACTACTGGGTTTCCCACGTGCGCAACGCGGTCCGGTTCGCCGACGCCGTTCGCACGCTGGAAGCCCAGGGCGTGTCGACGTTCCTGGAGCTGGGACCCGACGCCGTGCTCACCGCGATGGGCGCCGAGAGCGTCGAGAAGGCCGTGCTGGTCCCGGCGCTGCGCAAGGACCGCCCCGAGGTCCCGGCGCTCACCACCGCGCTCGCCGGTCTGCACGTCCGCGGCATCCGGATCGACTGGGCCGCGTACTTCGACGGCACCGGCGCCCAGCGCGTCGACCTGCCGACCTACGCGTTCGACCACCAGCGGTTGTGGCTGGAGGACAACGGTTCGGTCGGCGATGTGACCTCCGCAGGCCTGTCCGCCGCGGGCCACCCCCTGCTCGCCGCGGTCCTGCCGATGCCCGACGGCGGTGTGCTGTTCACCGCGCGCCTCTCCGTCGCCACGCACGCCTGGCTGGCCGACCACGTCGTCGCGGACAACGTGGTCGTGCCCGGCACCGCGCTGGTGGAGCTGGCGATCCGCGCGGGTGACCAGGTCGGCTGCGGGCACCTGGAGGAGCTGCTGCTCCAGGCCCCGCTCGTCGTCCCGGCGCTGGGCGGCGTCAGCCTGCACGTCGAGCTGGACGCCGAGCCCGGCCGCCGGATGATCACCGTCTACTCCCGCGGTGACGAGGACGGCGCCGACTGGGTCGTGCACGCGACCGGCGTCCTGACCGACGAGACCACGGCTCCCGCGTTCGAGCTGGCGCAGTGGCCGCCCGCCGGAGCCGTCCCCCTCGACCTGTCCGGCCTCTACGAGGACCTCGCTGTGGGCGGTTTGCGCTACGGCCCGGTCTTCCGCGGGCTGGCGAACGCCTGGCGCAGCGGCGAAGACGTGTACGCGGAAGTCACGCTGCCCGAGGCGGAACAGCGTCGGGCGGGCGCGTTCGGCGTCCACCCGGCGTTGCTCGACTCCGTCCTGCACACCCTGGGCATCGCCGACGGCGACGCCCAGGAGCAGAGCGGTCCGGCGTCGCTGCCGTTCTCCTGGACCGGGGTGAGCCTGTTCGCCTCCGGCGCCGAGACGCTGCGCGCCCGCGTTTCCCCGTCACCGCAAGGGGACGGCATCTCCGTGGACGTCGCCGACGGCACCGGTTCACCGGTCGCCCGCGTCGACTCGCTGGTGCTGCGCCCGATCAGCGGCGAGCAGTTCACCCGAGGCGGCGGTTCCGACTCGCTCTACCGGGTCGACTGGACGCCGGTCACGGCCGAGCCGGAGTCGGTCGAGGACGTGACGATCCTGCACGTCGCCGACTCGTCCAACGTGCACACCGTGACCGCCGAACTCCTGGCGGGCCTCAAGTCCTTCGTGGCGGACCGCTCCGAGGAGTCCGTGCTGGTCGTCGTGACCAGCCACGCCGTCGCCGCGCTGCCCGGCGAGGACATCACCGTCCCCGCGCAGGCCGGTGCCTCCGGCCTGGTGCGCTCCGCGCAGTCCGAGCACCCCGGCGCGATCGTCCTGCTGGACCTGGACGACGTGACCGCGATCGACGAGGTCCTGCCCGCCGTGCTGGGCGCGCGGGAGCTGGAGGTCGCGGTCCGCGCGGGCACGCTGTACGCGCCCCGCCTGGTCCGCGCGGGCTCCGGCTCGATCGCCCCGTCCGCCACGGACTCCGCCTGGCGCCTGGACTTCACCGCGTCCGGCACGGTCGACAACCTCACCACCATCCCGTGGCCGCACGCCGAGTCCGCGCTGGAGCCCGGCGAGGTCCGGATCGCGATGCGCGCGGCGGGCGTCAACTTCCGCGACGTGATGAACGTGCTCGGCATGTACCCCGGCGACGCCGGGATCATGGGCCTGGAAGGCGCGGGCGTGGTGATCGAGGTCGGGCCCGGCGTGGCCGACCTCGCCGTCGGCGACCGGGTCATGGGCATGGTCGACGCCGCGTTCGGCCCGGTCGTGATCGCCGACCGCCGCAAGGTCTGCCCGATCCCGGACGGCTGGTCGTTCCAGCAGGCCGCGGGCGTGCCGCTGGTGTTCCTCACCGCGCTCTACGCCCTGGAAGACCTGGGAGGCCTCAGGTCCGGCGAGTCGATCCTGGTCCACGCCGCCGCCGGTGGTGTCGGCATGGCCGCCACGCAGATCGCCCGCCACCTGGGCGCCGAGGTCTACGGCACGGCGAGCGCCGGCAAGTGGCAGGCGCTGCGCGACGCCGGGATCGCCGACGACCACATCGCCTCCTCCCGCACCATCGACTTCGAGCACCAGTTCACCATCGCCACCGACGGCCAGGGCGTGGACGTGGTCCTCAACGCGCTGTCCGGCGAGTTCGTCGACGCTTCGCTGCGCCTGCTGGCGCAGGGGCACGGCGGCCGGTTCCTGGAGATGGGCAAGACCGACGTGCGGCACCCCGCCGAGGTCGCGAAGCAGCACCTCGACGTGGCCTACACGGCGTTCGACCTGATCGAGGCCGGACCCGACCGCATCGGCGAGCTGCTGACCCGCC
Organism: Umezawaea endophytica; assembly: GCF_025061645.1. GTDB lineage: Bacteria > Actinomycetota > Actinomycetes > Mycobacteriales > Pseudonocardiaceae > Umezawaea > Umezawaea endophytica. The sequence continues at coordinate 318,966 of NZ_JANYMP010000009.1, forward strand.
TGCACGGCTGGTTCGCCGACGGCTCCCTCCAGCCGCTGCCCGTGACGACGTGGGACGTCCACCGCGCCCCGGAGGCGTTCCGCTTCCTCGGCCAGGCCAAGCACACCGGCAAGGTCGTGCTGACCATCCCGACGCCGCTCGACGCCGCCGGTTCGGTGCTGATCACCGGCGGCACCGGGGGACTGGGCGCGCTCGTTGCCCGGCACCTCGTCGCCGAGCACGGGGTGAAGCACCTGGTGCTGACCTCGCGCCGCGGCGCGGACGCCCCCGGCGCGCAGGAGTTGGCCGACGAGCTGGTCGGCCTCGGCGCGACCGTGGACCTGGCGGCGTGCGACGTCGCCGACCACGCCGCCGTCTCGGCCCTGCTGAAGGGGATCGAGCACCCGCTGACCGGCGTGGTGCACGCGGCGGGCGTGCTCGCCGACGGCGTACTCGACTCGCTCACCCCGGACCGGCTGTCCACCGTGCTCGGTCCCAAGGCGGACGCCGCCGCGCACCTGCACGAGCTGACCGCCGACCTCGACCTGGCGATGTTCGTCGTCTTCTCCTCGTCCTCCGGCCTGTTCGGCGGTGCGGGGCAGGCGAACTACGCCGCCGCCAACACCTTCCTCGACGCGCTGGCCGTGCACCGCCGCCACCGCGGCCTCCCGGCGATCTCGCTGGCTTGGGGCCCGTGGGACCAGACGGCGGGCATGGGCTCGACGCTGTCCGACGCCGACTTCGCCCGCATGGCCCGCTCGGGGATGCCCGCGCTGGCCGCGGCCGACGGCCTGGCGCTGTTCGACCTGGCCCGCGTCACCGACGACGTCCTGGTCGCGCCGGTCAAGCTCGACCTGGCGACGTTGCGCGACTCCGGCGAGGTGCACCCGCTGCTGCGCGGCCTGGTCCGCGCCCCGGCCCGCCGCGCGGCCGCCGCCGCGGGCAAGGCCGAACCGGCCTCCTGGTCGCAGCGGCTCGCGGGCAAGACCAAGGCCGAGCAGGACGAACTGCTGCTGGACCTGGTCGTCGGGCAGGTCGCGGTCGTCCTCGGCTACGAGTCGGCGCTGGACATCAAGCCCACGCTGGCGTTCAAGGAACTCGGCTTCGACTCGCTGTCGGCGGTGGAGCTGCGCAACACGCTCAGCGCCGCGACCGGCGTGAAGCTGCCCGCGACGCTGGTCTTCAACTACCCCAACGCGATCGAGCTGGCCGCCCACCTCCGCGTGGAGTTGGCGGGCAACGACAGCCCGGTCGCGACCCTGTTGGACGAACTGGACCGCCTGGAACTCGCGTTCGGCGAGGTCGGCGCGGACGACCCGATGCGCACGAAGATCACCAGCCGGTTGCAGCGCGTGCTGGCCAAGTGGAACGGAGGCGCCTCGGAGGAGGCCGCCTCGGAGAAGGCCACGTTGGACGAGGCGGGCTACGACGAGCTCTTCGACTTCATCGACAACAACCTCAGCTCCTCGTGATCACCCTCAACTCGCCTGCACCGCTGTAGAGGAGACGACTCGAATGGCCAACGAAGACAAGGTCCTCGCCTACCTGCGAAAGGTGACGAGCGAGCTCGACGACGCGAAGCGGAAGCTGCGTGAGCTCGACCGCGAGGGCCAGGAGCCCATCGCGATCGTCGGCATGGGCTGTCGTTTTCCCGGCGGTGTGTCGTCCCCCGACGAGCTGTGGCGGTTCGTGGAGTCCGGCGGTGACGCCATCGGCGGCATGCCGGGCGACCGCGGCTGGGAGCTGAACCTGGACGACGACCCCGAGGCCGCGGGCAGCGCGTACGTGGCCGACGGCGGCTTCCTGCACGACGCCGCCGAGTTCGACGCCAACTTCTTCGGCATCAGCCCCCGCGAGGCGCTGGCCATGGACCCGCAGCAGCGCGTGCTGCTGGAGGCGTCCTGGGAGACGCTGGAGCACGCGGGCATCGACCCGCACACCCTGCGTGGTAGCCGGACCGGCGTGTTCGTCGGCGCGGCCCAGTACCAGTACGGCAACGCGGCCGAGACCGCCGACGCCGAGGACGGCGTCGAGGGCTACCTGCTCACCGGCAACGCGACCAGCGTCGCCTCCGGCCGCATCTCCTACACCCTGGGCCTGGAAGGGCCCGCCGTCACGATCGACACCGCGTGCTCCTCCTCGCTGGTCGCGCTGCACTGGGCGATCCAGGCGCTGCGCTCCGGCGAGTGCACGCTCGCGCTCGCGGGCGGTGTCGCGGTCATGGCGACCCCCGGCATGTTCGTCGAGTTCTCCCGCCAGCGCGGCCTGTCCACCGACGGCCGTTGCAAGGCGTTCTCCGCCGACGCGGACGGCACCGGCTGGGCCGAGGGCGTCGGCATGCTGGCCGTCGAGAAGCTGTCCGACGCCCGCCGCAACGGCCACCAGGTCCTCGCGATCGTCCGCGGCTCCGCCATCAACCAGGACGGCGCGTCCAACGGTCTGAGCGCCCCCAACGGTCTCGCCCAGGAGCGCGTCATCGCGCAGGCGCTGGCGTCCGGCAAGCTCTCACCGTCCGATGTGGACGCGGTCGAGGCGCACGGCACCGGCACGAAGCTCGGCGACCCGATCGAGGCGCAGGCCCTGCTCGCCGCGTACGGCCAGGACCGCGAGACCCCGCTGCTGCTGGGCTCGTTCAAGTCCAACATCGGTCACGCCCAGGCCGCAGCCGGTGTCGCCGGTGTCATCAAGATGGTCATGGCGATCCGCAACGGCGTCGTCCCGAAGACGCTGCACGCCGACAACCCCACCCCGCACGTCGACTGGGCCTCCGGAGCCGTCGAGCTGGTCACCGAGACCACGCCGTGGCCCTCGGTCGACCGCCCGCGCCGTGCCGCCGTGTCGTCGTTCGGCATTTCCGGCACCAACGCCCACACGATCCTGGAGCAGGCGCCCGACAGCGTTGACGAGACCGAGCGGGTGTCGCTCCCCGCCGTTCCGCTGCTGCTGTCGGCGAAGACCCCCGACGCCCTGCGGGCCCAGGCCGCGCGGCTCGTCGCGCTGATCGACGGCGACGTCGACCTGACCGACGTGGCGTACTCGTTGGCCACCAAGCGTTCCCGCTTCGACCACGCCGCCGTGCTGGTCGGCGAGGACCGCGCCGAACTGGTCGCGGGCCTGCGCGCGTTCGCCGAGGACGGCCCCGTCACGGACCTCGTGCGCGGCGCCTCCGACGTGCGCGGCAAGACCGCCTTCGTGTTCCCCGGCCAGGGTTCGCAGTGGGTCGGCATGGCCGGTGACCTGCTGGACGCCTCGCCGGTGTTCGCCGCCCGGATCGCCGAGTGCGAGCAGGCGCTGTCCGCGCACGTCGACTGGTCGCTGACCGCCGTGCTGCGCGCCGAGGAGGGCGCCGCGAGCCTGGACCGCGTCGACGTCGTCCAGCCCGCGCTGTTCTCGGTCATGGTCTCCCTCGCGGCGCTGTGGCAGTCGTACGGGATCAAGCCCGACGCCGTCATCGGCCACTCGCAGGGCGAGATCGCCGCCGCGTGCGTCGCGGGCGCGCTCTCTCTGGAGGACGCCGCGCTCGTCGTCGCCCTGCGCGGCAAGGCGCTCATCGCGCTGGCGGGCAAGAGCGGCATGGCCTCGGTCGGCCTCCCGCTCGACACCCTGCGCGAGAGGATCGCCGACGTGGCGGGCGTGACGATCGCGACGATCAACGGCCCGCGCTCCGTCACGCTCTCCGGCGAGCCCGAGGTGCTCGACCGCCTGGTCGCCGAGCTGGAGGCGGAGGGTGTGCGCGCCCGGCGCATCCGCGTCGACTACGCCTCGCACTCGCCGGTCGTCGAGATCATCCGGGACGAGGTGCTGGCCGCGCTCGCCCCGATCACCCCGCGCGCCACCACGATCCCCATGTTCTCCTCCGTCACCGGCGAGCTGGTCGACGGCGGCGAGCTGAACGCCGAGTACTGGTACGGCAACGCCCGCGGCACGGTCGTGTTCGGCCCGACGGTGGAAACCATGATCGGCCAGGGCTTTCGCGCGTTCGTGGAGGTCAGCCCGCACCCGGTGCTCACCATGCCGGTGCAGGACATGCTCGACAACGCCGACGCCACCGGCCTCGCCCTCGGCTCGCTGCGCCGTGACCACGGCGGCCAGCGCCGCTTCCTCACCTCGTTGGCCGAGGCGCACGTCCGCGGCCTGGCCGTCGACTGGACCCCGGTGTTCGCCGGGTCCGGCGCCCGCTCGGTCGAACTGCCCACCTACGCGTTCCAGCACCGCCGCTACTGGCTGATCGGCGGCGCCTCGTCCGTCGTCGACGTCACGGCCGCCGGGCTGGGCGAGGCGGACCACCCGCTGCTCGGCGCGGTCGTCGACCTGTCCGACGACGGCGGTGTCGTGTTCACCGGCCGCGTGTCGGTCGGCACCCACCCGTGGCTCGGCGACCACGTCGTGTCCGGCCTGGTGTTCGTGCCCGGCACCGCCTTCGTCGACCTCGCCATCCGCGCGGCCGACCACGTCGGCTGCGCGCTGCTGGACGAGCTGACCGTGCAGGCGCCGCTGGTGCTGCCCGAGCACGGCGCCGTGCAGCTCCAGGTCGCCGTGGCCGAGGCCGACTCGGCGGGCCGCCGCTCGTTCACCGTCTCCGCCCGCCAGGACGAGGGCGCCTGGGTCCGGCACGCGACCGGCACCCTCGCGCCGACTTCGCTCGGCGATCAGGGTGACTTGACAACCTGGCCGCCGAAGGACGCCGAGCCCGTCGCGTTGGACGGCCTCTACGACGCCCTCGCGGCCGGTGGCCTGCACTACGGCCCGGTGTTCCAGGGCCTGCGCGCGGTGTGGCGCGACGGTGACGCCGTCTACGCCGAGGCCGCGCTGCCCGAGGGCACGGACGTCGACGGCTTCGGCCTGCACCCCGCGCTGCTGGACGCCTCGCTGCACGCCATCGCGCACGGCGAGTTCCTCAGCTCGGCCGACGGCCCGTGGCTGCCGTTCTCCTGGAGCGGCGTCGAGTTGCAGGCCGCCGGCGCGACCGCGCTGCGCGTCCGGATCACCCGCGCCGGCACCGACGCGGTCTCGCTGCTCGTCGCCGACGGCGCCGGTCAGCCGGTCGCGTCCGTGGAATCGCTGGTGCTGCGGGCGATCTCGACCGACCAGCTCAGCGCCGTCCGCTCCACCACCTCCGACTCGCTGTTCAAGCTCACCTGGACCCCGGTCACCGAGGGCGCCGACTCCGAGGCCCCCGCCGTCGTCATCCCGGTGCGCGGCACCAACGACGTCGACTCGGTCCACTCCACCGCGCACTCCACGCTCCAGCTCGTGCAGGAGTGGCTGGGCGGTGACCACGAGGAGCGCCTGGTCCTCGTCACCACGAACGCCGTCGCCACGGCCGGTGAGGACGTGCTCGACCTCGCCGCCGCGGCGGCCCGCGGCCTCATCCGCTCCGCGCAGTCGGAGAACCCCGGCCGGATCCTGCTGGTCGACACCGACGGCCTGCCGTCGTCGGAGTCGGCGCTGAGCATCGCGCTCGCCGCCGACGAGTCCGAGGTCGCCATCCGCGACGGCGTCGTCCTCGCGCCGCGCCTGGCCAAGGCGGTCTCGGCGGGTGACGCCCCGGTCGTCGACGGCGCCGTGCTCGTCACCGGCGGCACCGGGGGACTGGGCGCGCTGCTCGCCAAGCACCTCGTCACCGCCCACGGCGTGCGGACCCTGGTCCTGACCTCCCGCCGGGGCCCCGACGCCGACGGCGCGCCCGCGCTGCTGGACGAACTGGCCGCTCTCGGCGCCGACGCCCGGATCGTGGCCTGCGACGCCGCCGACCGCGACGCGCTGGCCGCCGTGCTGGCCGACATCCGGGCCGAGCACCGGATCGCGGGCGTCGTGCACGCGGCCGGTGTGCTGGACGACGGCGTCCTCGCCTCCCTGACGCCGGAACGCCTCGACGCCGTGCTGCGGCCCAAGGTCGACGCCGCCTGGCACCTGCACGACCTCACCGCCGACGACGACCTCGCGCTGTTCGTCTCCTTCTCCTCCGCGGCCGGTGTGCTCGGGTCGCCCGGTCAGGGCAACTACGCCGCCGCGAACGCGTTCCTCGACGCCCTCACCGCCCACCGCCGCGCCACCGGCCTGCCCGCGGTGTCGCTGGCCTGGGGCCTGTGGGAGCGCGCGAGCGGGATGTCCGGCGCGATGGGCTCCGGCGGCCAGGAACGGTTGTCGCGCGGCGGTTTCAGCGCGCTGACCGACGCCGAGGGCCTGGCGCTGTTCGACGCCGCCCTCACCACCGGCGACGACCTGCTGCTGCCGGTCCGCGTCACGTTGAGCGCCCTCAAGGCCTCCGACGGTTCCGTGCCCCGCCTCTGGCGCGGACTCGTCCGCACCACCACCCGCCGCAAGGCGACCGCCGCCGACGAGGCCGCCGTGGCGGGGCTCGCGGGCCGGTTGGCCGCGCTGCCCGAGGACGAGCGGCTGCCCGAGGTCCTGGAGATCGTCCGCGCCTACGTGGCCGCGGTGCTCGGCTACGGCTCGGGGTCCGAAGTGGACGCGAGCCGGGCCTTCAAGGAACTCGGCTTCGACTCGCTGACCGCCGTCGAGTTCCGCAACCAGCTCTCCGCCGCGACCGGTCTCCGGCTGCCCGCGACGCTGGTGTTCGACTACCCGACCTCCGCCGTCCTCACCGACTTCCTCTGCGGCGAGCTGCTCGGCACCGTGCCCGCCGCCGAGGTCGCCGCGAAGCCCGCCGCCCGCAAGAACACCGACGAGCCGCTGGCCATCGTGTCGATGGCGTGCCGCTTCCCCGGCGGCATCGCCTCGCCGGAAGACCTGTGGCAGGTCATGACGGACGGCGTGGACGCGATCTCGCCGTTCCCCACCGACCGCGGCTGGGACCTGGACCTGCTGCGCCAGGCGCTGGACTCGACCGAGGCCGGGTTCCTGCACAACGCCAGCTCGTTCGACTCCGCGTTCTTCGGCATCACGCCCCGCGAAGCCGTCGCGATGGACCCGCAGCAGCGCCTACTGCTGGAGGTCTCCTACGAGACGTTCGAGCGCGCGGGCCTCGACCCCGCCACGCTGCGCGGCAGCCGGACCGGCGTCTTCACCGGCCTGATGTACCACGACTACGTCAACGGCCTGACCACGATCCCGGAGGAGGTGTCCGGCTACCTGGGCACCGGCAACTCCGGCAGCGTCGCGTCCGGCCGCGTCTCCTACACCTTCGGCCTGGAGGGCCCGGCCGTCACGATCGACACGGCCTGCTCCTCCTCGCTGGTCGCGCTGCACGTGGCCACGCAGTCGCTGCGCAGCGGCGAGTGCGACCTGGCGCTGGTCGGTGGTGTCGCCGTCATGGCGACGCCCGGCACGTTCGTCGACTTCGCCAGCCAGGGCGGCATGGCCCCCAACGGCCGCTGCAAGCCGTTCGCCGCCGCGGCCGACGGCGCGACCTGGTCCGAGGGCATCGGCCTGCTGCTCGTCGAGCGGCTGTCCGACGCCCAGCGCAACGGTCACCAGGTCCTCGCGCTGGTGCGCGGCTCCGCGGTGAACCAGGACGGCGCGTCGAACGGCCTGACCGCCCCGAACGGGCCCTCGCAGCAGCGGGTCATCAAGGCCGCCTTGGCCGACGCCGGACTGTCCACTCAGGACGTCGACGTGGTCGAGGGTCACGGCACCGGCACGAAGCTGGGCGACCCGATCGAGGCGCAGGCGCTGCTGGCCACCTACGGCCAGGACCGCGAGCGCCCGCTGCTGCTGGGCGCTCTGAAGTCCAACCTGGGCCACACGCAGGCCGCCGCGGGTGTCGCGGGCATCATCAAGATGGTGCTGGCCATGCGCCACGGCGTCCTGCCCCGCACGCTGCACACCGACGCGCCGACCCCGCAGGTCGACTGGACCGCCGGTGACGTCGAGCTGATCACCGAGCAGATCGACTGGCCGACCACCGGCCACCCGCGCCGCGCGGGCGTTTCCTCGTTCGGCATCGGTGGCACGAACGCCCACACGATCATTGAGCAGGCGCCTGAAGCCGCGAATAGCGGCTTCAGAAGTTCTGATCCTTCCCGGTTTGTCGGCGTGGCTCTTGAGCGTGTTTCGCTGCCGGTCACGCCGGTGGTGTTGTCGGCCAAGAGCGCGGACGCCCTGCTGGGCCAGGCGTCGAACCTGGAGTCGATCGCGGACTCCGTCGACCTGACCGACCTCGCGTTCTCCGCCGCCACGACCCGCGCCCACCTGGAGCACCGGGCCGTCGTGGTCGCCACCGACACCGACGACCTGCTGTCCGGCCTGAAGGCACTGGCGGTGCGGGACACCGTGGTGCAGGGCAAGACCGCCATCCTGTTCACCGGCCAGGGTTCCCAGCGGCTCGGCATGGGCCGCGAGCTGTACAACTCCTACCCGGTGTTCGCCAAGGCGTTCGACGACGTGTGCGCCGTGCTGGACGTGCCGGTCGCCGAGATCGTCTTCGGCATCGACTCCGACGCGCTGAACCGGACCGGCAACGCGCAGCCCGCCCTGTTCGCCCTGGAAGTGGCGCTGTACCGGCTGGTCGAGTCGTGGGGCGTCAAGCCGGACGCCGTCGGCGGCCACTCCATCGGCGAGATCGCCGCCGCCCACGTGGCGGGTGTCCTCTCCCTCGAGGACGCCGCCACGCTGGTCTCCGCGCGTGGTCGCCTGATGCAGGCACTGCCGACCGGTGGCGCGATGGTCGCGATCCAGGCCACCGAGTCCGAGGTGCTGCCGCTCATCGGTAACGACGTTTCGATTGCTGCGGTGAACGGGCCGAACTCGGTCGTCGTCGCGGGCACCGAGGTCGCCGTGCAGCAGGTCGTCGCGCACTTCCTCGATCGGAAGTCCAAGCGCCTGACCGTGTCGCACGCGTTCCACTCGCCGCTGATGGACCCGATGCTGGACGACTTCCGCGCCGTCGTGGGAACCCTGACCTTCACCGACCCCAAGATCGCCGTGCTCGGCGACGTGACCGACCCGGAGTACTGGGTCCGCCACGTGCGCGGCACCGTCCGGTTCGCCGACACCGTCACCACCCTCGAAGCCCAGGGCGTCAAGACTTTCCTGGAGTTGGGCCCCGACGGCGTGCTCACCGCGATGGCCGCCGACAGCGTCGAGGACGCGGCCCTGGTCGCGGGCCTGCGCAAGGACCGCCCGGAAGCCCGGTCGATCGTCACGGCGCTCGCCACGCTGCACGCCCGCGGCGTCAAGGTCGACTGGACCGCGTTCTTCGCGGGCACCGGCGCCCGCCGGGTCGACCTGCCCACCTACGCGTTCCAGCACGAGCAGTACTGGCTGGAGCGCCCGGCGATCACCGCCGAGGTGGACGAGGTCGAGGCCGAGTTCTGGGACGCCGTCGAGCGCGAGGACCTGGAGTCGCTGGCCACCTCGCTGTCGCTGGGGAGCGAGACCGTCGGCACCGTCCTGCCCGCGTTGGCGCAGTGGCGCCGCGAACGCCGTGGCGAGTCCACTGTGGAGGGCTGGCGCTACCGGGTCGAGTGGCGGCACACGACGCCCGTCGCGGCCACCGCGTCCGGCCGCTGGCTGCTGGTCGGCGCCGAAGACCTGGCACTGCCGGGTGTCGAGATCGTCCGCGTCGCCGCCTCGGCGGACCGCGCGGCTCTGGTTGAGCGGGTGGAGGCCGTCGGCGAGGTCGATGGGGTGCTCTCCACCTGCACGGACGTCGCCGAGGTGCTTGCGCTCGTGCAAGCCCTTGGCGACGCCGGGATCTCGGCGCCGCTGTGGTGCACGACCCGTGGCGCGGTCACGACCGGCCGCGCCGACGTGGTCGACCACCCCGACCAGGCCACGATCTGGGGCCTGGGACTGGTCGCGGGGCTGGAGCACCCCGACCGCTGGGGCGGTCTGATCGACCTCCCCGAGACGCTGGACCAGCGCGGGTACGAGCGGGTCGCCGCCGTGCTCGCCGGAACCGAGGACCAGGTCGCTCTGCGCGGTTCGGGTGTCTTCGCCCGCCGCCTGGCGCACGGGCGGACCGCTGAGGCTGTAGGGGGCTTCGCACCGCGTGGGACCGTGCTCGTCACCGGGGGCACCGGCGCACTTGGCGCGCGGGTCGCCCACTGGCTGGCGGAGGCAGGCGCGGAGCACCTGGTCCTCACCTCACGCCGCGGCGCCACCGCGCCCGGCGCCACCGAACTGGCCGCCTCCCTCGAGGCGACGGGCGTCCGCGTGACGCTGGCCGCCTGCGACGTCGCCGACCGCGACGCCGTGGCCGCGCTGGTCGCGGAGTTCCCGCCGAACGCCGTCATCCACGCCGCGGGCGCCGAGCAGTTCACCCCGCTGTCCGAGTACGACCCGGCCGACTTCGCCGCGCTGCTGGCCCCGAAGGTCGACGGCGCGCGGAACCTGGACGAGCTGGTCGGCGAGGTCGACGCGTTCGTCCTGTTCTCCTCGATCGCGGGCACGTGGGGCAGCGGCGGCCAGTCCGCCTACGCCGCCGCGAACGCCTACCTGGACGCCCTCGCCGAGTCCCGCCGCGCCCGTGGCCTCACCGCGCTGTCGGTGGCCTGGGGCGCGTGGGCCGAAGCGGGCATGGCCACCGGTGACGCGGGGGAGCAGTTGCGCCGCCGCGGTGTCACCGCGATGAACCCCGACGCCGCGCTCACCGCGCTGCGCCAGGCGATCCGCTTCGACGACACCGCCGTCGCGGTCGCCGACATCGACTGGTCGCTGTTCGCCCCGGTCTTCACCACGCTGCGCCCCAGCCCGCTGATCAGCGACCTCCCCGAGGTCCGCGCGGCACTGGAAGCCGCTCCGACGCAGGACGCGCCCAGCGCGTCCAGGTTCTCCGCGCTGTCGGCGCGGGACCGGTCCCGCGCGCTGCTCGACCTGGTCCGGGCGCAGGCCGCGATCGTCTGCGGTTACGCCTCCGGTGACGACATCACCAGCACCCGACCGTTCCGCGAGCTGGGCTTCGACTCGCTCACCGCCGTGGAGCTGCGCAACAAGCTGACCGCCGAGACCGGCCTGTCGCTGCCCGCGACGCTGGTCTTCGACTACCCGACGCCCGCCGTGCTCGCCGAGCACCTCGACAGCCAGTTCGGCGGCGCGGGCGCGGCCCTGGACACCACCACCGCCAACACCCCGCTGGACGACGAGCCGATCGCGATCGTCGCGATGTCCTGCCGCTTCCCCGGTGGCGTCTCGTCGCCGGAGCAGTTGTGGCAGCTCGTCGCCGAGGGTCGCGACGCGATCTCGCCGTTCCCGAGCGATCGCGGTTGGGACGCCGACGCGCTGTTCGACGCCGACCCGGACAGCCAGGGCTCGTCCTACGTCGTGGAAGGCGGGTTCCTGAAGGGGATCAGCCAGTTCGACCCGGCGTTCTTCGGCATCTCGCCCCGTGAAGCCCTCGCCATGGACCCGCAGCAGCGGCTGCTGCTGGAGACCTCGTGGGAGGTCTTCGAGCGGGCCGGTCTCGACCCGACCTCGTTGCGCGGCGAGCAGATCGGCGTGTTCGCGGGCACCGCGAACCAGGACTACTCCGCCCTGCTGGTCGCGGGCGGCGACAACGTCGAGGGCTACCTCGGCACCGGCAACATCACCAGCGTCGCCTCCGGCCGGGTGTCCTACACCTTCGGCCTCGAGGGCCCGGCCGTCACGGTCGACACGGCCTGCTCGTCCTCGCTGGTCGCACTGCACCTCGCCGCCCAGGCGCTGCGCAGCGGTGAGTGCACGATGGCGCTGGCGGGCGGCGTGACGATCATGTCCACGCCCGGCACGTTCGTCGAGTTCTCCCGCCAGCGCGGTCTCGCGACCGACGGCCGCTGCAAGGCGTTCGCGGCGTCGGCCGACGGCACCGGCTGGGGCGAGGGCGTCGGCATGCTCCTGGTGGAGCGCCTCTCCGACGCGCAGCGCAACGGCCACCAGGTGTTGGCGGTCGTGCGCGGCTCGGCCGTGAACCAGGACGGTGCCTCGAACGGCCTCACCGCCCCGAACGGCCCGTCGCAGCAGCGCGTGATCCGCCAGGCGCTCGCCAACGCCGGACTGTCCACTTCGGACGTCGACGTGGTCGAGGCGCACGGCACCGGCACGAAGCTCGGCGACCCGATCGAGGCGCAGGCCGTGCTCGCGACCTACGGCCAGGACCGCGAAACCCCGCTGCTGCTGGGATCACTCAAGTCCAACATCGGCCACGCCCAGTCGGCGGCCGGTGTCGGCGGCATCATCAAGATGGTCATGGCGATCCGCCACGGCGTCGCCCCCAAGACGCTGCACGTCGACGAGCCGTCCCCGAAGGTCGACTGGACGTCCGGCGCGGTCGAACTGCTGACCGAGGCCCGTGAGTGGCCCACGACCGGTCGCCCGCGTCGCGCGGCGGTGTCGTCGTTCGGCATTAGCGGCACCAACGCCCACACGATCATCGAGCAGGCGCCAGTCGCCGAAGAGGTCGAGTCGGGTCGCAGTGCTCTACCGGTTTTGCCGCTGGTTTTGTCGGCGAAGACGCCGGAAGCCCTGGTGGACCAGGCCGAACGCCTGCTCGACCACCTGGACCACACCACCGCCGACCTGACCGACACGGCGTTCTCCGCCGCGACCACTCGCGCCCACCTGGAGCACGGCGCGGTCGTCGTCGGGGACCAGGACGACCTCGTCCGCGGTCTGACCGCACTGGTTCGCGGCGACCAGGACGCCTCGCTGGTCCGCGGCACCGCCGCCGAAGGTCGACTCGCCATCCTGTTCACCGGTCAGGGCTCCCAGCGGCTCGGCATGGGCCGCGAGCTGTACGCCGCGTTCCCCGTGTTCGCCGACGCCTACGACGCCGTGTGCGCCCACTTCGAGCGGCCGATCAACGACGCCGAGATCCTCACCCACACCGGCACGACGCAGCCCGCGCTGTTCGCGCTGGAAGTGGCGCTGTACCGCCTGGTCGAGTCGTTCGGCGTCCGCCCCGACTTCGTCGGCGGCCACTCCATCGGCGAGATCGCCGCCGCCCACGTGGCCGGTGTCCTCACCCTGGAGGACGCCGCGAAGCTGGTCGAGACCCGCGGCAGGCTCATGCAGGCCCTCCCGGCCGGTGGCGCGATGGTCGCCCTCCAGGCCGCCGAAGAAGAGGTGCTCCCGCATCTCGATAACAACGTTTCCATTGCCGCGATCAACGGACCGAACTCCGTGGTCGTCGCGGGAGACGAAACCGCTGTCGCCCAGGTCATCGCCCAGTTCGCCGACCGGAAGTCCAAGCGCCTCACCGTGTCGCACGCGTTCCACTCGCCGCTGATGGACCCGATGCTGGACGAGTTCCGCGCCGTGGTCTCGAAGCTGGCGTTCACCGAGCCGACGATCGCGATGCTGGGCGACGTCACGGACCCGGAGTACTGGGTCGCCCACGTCCGCGAAGCGGTCCGGTTCGCCGACACCGTCACGACCCTCGAATCCCGTGGTGCCGGCACGTTCCTGGAGTTGGGCCCGGACGCGGTCCTCACGGCGATGGGCGCGGACAGCGTCACCGACGCCGTGCTGGTCCCCGCGCTCCGCGCCGACCGCCCCGAGGCCGCGACCCTGGTTCGCGCGCTGGGTTCGTTGCACGCACTCGGCAACCGGGTCGACTGGACCGCGTACTTCGCCGGTTCCGGTGCCCGCTGGGTCGAGCTGCCCACCTACGCGTTCCAGCGCGAGCGCTTCTGGCCGCAGCCCGCGCAGGGCTGGGCCGACGTGTCCGCGATCGGTCTGCGGGACGTCGACCACCCGATGCTCGGCGCGGCCCTGTCGCTGGCCGACGGTGATGGCTTGGTCCTGACCGGTCGCCTGTCGACCGCCGCGCAGCCGTGGCTGGCGGACCACGTCGTCCTCGGCTCGATCCTGGTGCCCGGCACCGCGTTCGTGGAGCTGGCGCTGCACGCGGGGGAGCAGGTCGGCCTCGACCTCCTCGAAGAGCTGACCCTCGAAGCCCCGCTCGCCATCCCGGAGCACGGTGACGTGGCGCTCCAGCTCACGGTCGCCGCCGAGGACAACGGCCGCCGCGCGCTCCAGGTGCACTCCAGCGTCGCCGACGGCCCGTGGACCCGGCACGCCAGCGGTTCCCTCGCCACCGGCACGGGTGTCCGGAACGGCCTGACCGAATGGCCGCCCGCGAACGCGGAGGCCGTCGACCTCACCGGTTTCTACGACGCGCTGGCCGAGTCGGGCTACGGCTACGGCCCGGCGTTCCAGGGCCTCAAGTCCGCCTGGGTGCGCGACGACGAGGTGTTCGTCGAGGTGGAGGTGGCCGACGCCAAGGGCTTCGGCATCCACCCGGCGCTGCTGGACTCCGCCCTGCACGCCGCTGGTCTCGGCGGTCTGCTGCCCGACACCGACGTGGTGCGCATCCCGTTCGCCTGGACCGACGTTTCCCTGACCGCGGTAGGCGCCAACGCCCTGCGGGTGAGGCTGTCGCGCGGCAAGCACGACGGCATCACCCTCGACGTGGCCGACCTGACCGGTGCTCCGGTCGCACGGGTCGAGTCGCTGGTGCTGCGCCAGGTCTCGGCCGACCAGGTCGCGGTCAAGTCCACCACCGACTCGCTGTTCAAGGTCGACTGGGTCACCGTTCCCACCACCGACGCGACGGTGTCGTTCACCGAGCTGGACGGCGACCTCGCCGCCCTCGTCGACGTGCCGGACGCGGTACTGGTGTCCCCGGCCGACGCGTCGGAAGCACTCACCCTCGCCCAGACCTGGCTCGCCGACGACCGGTTCGCCGAGTCGACGCTGGCGTTCGTCACCAGGGGTGCCGTGTCGACGGCGGGCGAGGACGTCACGGACCTGGCCGCGGCCGGGATCTGGGGCCTCATCCGCTCGGCGCAGACCGAGCACCCCGAGCGGTTCGCGCTGCTCGACCTCGACGGTCAGGAGGCTTCTCACGGTGTGCTGTCCCACGCGCTGGTTCCGGGGGCCCCTCAACTGGCACTCCGCGACGGCGAGGCCCGCGCGCCGCGTCTGGGGCGCGTGGCTCCGGCCGTGGGGGCAGCGCCCGCGCTCGACCCGACCGGCACGGTACTGATCACCGGCGCCACCGGGGCGCTCGGCGGCCTGGTCGCCAAGCACCTGGTGACCCAGTACGACGTCACGAACCTGCTGCTGGTCAGCAGGCGCGGCGAGGACGCCCCCGGCACCACTGAACTGGCCACCGAACTCGCCGGACTCGGCGCCGTGGCCACGTTCGCCGCGTGCGACGTGTCCGACCGCGACGCACTGGAGCGGCTGCTCGCCGGGATCCCGGCCGAGCGCCCGCTGACCGGTGTCGTGCACACCGCCGGTGTGCTGGACGACGGCACGTTCGAGGCGCAGACCCCGGACAGGATCGCCGCCGTCGCCTCGCCGAAGGCCGACGCCGCCCGCCACCTGCACGAGCTGGTCGGCGACGTGGAGATGTTCGTCCTGTTCTCCTCGCTGTCCGGCACCTACGGCACGGCGGGCCAGTCGAACTACGCCGCCGCCAACGCCTACCTGGACGGTCTGGCGCACCACCGCCGCGCACAGGGCCTCGCCGCCACCTCGCTGGCGTGGGGCCTGTGGCAGACCGACACCGGCATGGGCACCGACTCCGACCGCGCCGCCCGCGGTGGCATCGGCACGCTGTCCGCCGTGGACGGTCTGGCCCTGTTCGACGCCGCGCTGCTCAGCGGTGAGGCCCACCTGGTGCCGGTGCACCTGGACCTGGCGGTCCTGCGCACCCACCCGGTGATCCCGTCGATCCTGCACGGCCTGGTCCGCCCGGCCCGCAGGGCGGTCCGCGCCGCCGACACCGCGTCCCGCCTCGGCCTGGCCGACCTGGTCGGCCCGGAGCGGCACCGCGCGGTGCTGGACCTGGTCCGCACGCAGGTCGCCGCCGTCCTCGGCTACGACTCGCCGGACGCCGTCCACGCCGGGCGCGCGTTCAAGGAACTGGGTTTCGACTCGCTCACCGCGGTCGAACTCCGCAACGGCCTCAACGCCGTCACGGGGATGCGCCTGCCCGCCACGCTGGTCTTCGACTACCCGAACGCCGGAGCGCTGGCCGACCACCTGGTCGAGGAGCTGTTCGGCGCGGTCGAGGCACCGGCCGCGGAGGTCCGCGCGGCGAAGGTCGCCGACGACGAGCCGATCGCCATCGTGTCGATGTCCTGCCGCTACCCCGGTGGCATCCGCACCCCCGAACAGCTCTGGGACCTGGTGGTCGCGGGGAACGACGGCATCTCGCCGTTCCCGACCGACCGCGGCTGGGACCTGGAGAACCTCTTCGACTCCAACCCCGAGACCCCCGGCACGACCTACGCCCGCGAAGGCGGCTTCCTGCACGACGCCGCGCAGTTCGACCCGGCGTTCTTCGGCATGGGGCCGCGCGAGGCGCTCGCCACCGACCCGCAGCAGCGCCTGCTGCTGGAGACCTCGTGGGAGACGTTCGAGCGCGCGGGCATCGACCCGACGTCCGTTCGCGGCAGCAAGACCGGTGTGTTCGCGGGCGTCATGTACTACGACTACGCCTCCCGGCTCACGCTGATCCCGGAGGAGGTCGAGGGTTTCGTCGGCACCGGCAACTCCGCCAGCGTCATCTCCGGCCGCGTCGCCTACACGTTCGGGCTCGAAGGCCCGGCCGTCACGGTCGACACCGCGTGCTCGTCCTCGTTGGTGGCGCTGCACCTCGCGGTCCAGGCACTGCGCTCGGGTGAGTGCGACCTGGCGCTGGCCGGTGGTGTCACGGTGATGCCTTCGCCCGGCACGTTCACCTCCTTCAGCCGTCAGCGCG
The DNA here is from genome assembly GCF_025061645.1 of Umezawaea endophytica. GTDB lineage: Bacteria > Actinomycetota > Actinomycetes > Mycobacteriales > Pseudonocardiaceae > Umezawaea > Umezawaea endophytica. Next base: position 335,596 of record NZ_JANYMP010000009.1, read on the forward strand.
GCCTCGCCGAGGACGGCCGGATCAAGTCGTTCGCGGCCGGTGCCGACGGCACGGCGTGGGGCGAGGGCGTCGGCCTGCTGCTCGTCGAGCGGCTGTCCGACGCGCGCCGCAACGGTCACCCGGTGCTCGCCATCGTGCGCGGCACGGCGGTCAACCAGGACGGCGCGTCGAACGGCCTGACCGCCCCGAACGGGCCGTCGCAGCAGCGGGTCATCAAGCAGGCCCTCGCGAACGCCCGCCTCGGTGCCGACCAGATCGACGTGGTCGAGGCGCACGGCACCGGCACCACCCTCGGCGACCCGATCGAGGCCCAGGCCCTGCTGGCCACCTACGGTCAGGAGCGCGCGGGCGACGAGCCGCTGTGGCTCGGCTCGATCAAGTCCAACATCGGCCATACGCAGGCCGCCGCGGGTGTCGCGGGTGTCATCAAGATGGTGCAGGCCATGCGGTACGGCGTGCTGCCGAAGACGCTCAACGTCGACGCCCCGTCCCCGCACATCGACTGGAGCGCGGGCGAGGTCGAACTGCTGACCGAGGCGCGCGAGTGGCCGTCGACGGGCCGCCCGCGTCGAGCGGCGATCTCGTCGTTCGGCATCTCGGGCACCAACGCCCACACGATCATCGAGCAGGCGCCGGAAGCCGTCACGGTGGCAGAACCGACGATCACCGAACAGGTCGTCCCGGTGCTGCTGTCGGCTCGCGGCGAGGAAGCGCTGAAGGCGCAGGCCGTTCAGCTCCACGCCCACCTCGCGGCGCACCCGGAGTTGGACCTGGTCGAGGCGGCGGGCACGCTCGCCACCCACCGCGCCGCACTGGAGCACCGCGCGGCGTTCGTGGCCGAGTCCCGCACCGAACTGCTGGGCAAGCTGGCCGCGTTCGACGCGATCTCCGGTGGCACGGAGGGTTCCGGCAAGACGGCCTTCCTGTTCACCGGCCAGGGTTCGCAGCGGCTCGGCATGGGCCGCGAGCTGCACGAGGCCTTCCCGGTGTACGCCAAGGCGTTCGACGAGGTGTGCGAGAAGTTCGACGCCCCGGTCTGCGAGACGGTGTTCGGCGACGACGCCGACGCCCTCGACCAGACCGGCCTGACGCAGCCCGCGCTGTTCGCCGTCGAGGTCGCGCTGTACCGGCTCCTGGAGGCCTGGGGCGTGCACGCCGACTACCTGGCGGGCCACTCCATCGGCGAACTCGCCGCAGCCCACGTTGCGGGTGTGCTCTCGCTGGACGACGCCACCACGCTGGTCGGCGCTCGCGGTCGCCTCATGCAGGCCCTGCCGACCGGCGGCCTGATGATCTCCATCCGCGCGGCCGAGTCGGACGTCCTGCCGCTGCTGACCGACGGCGTTTCGATCGCCGCGATCAACGGGCCGCGCTCGGTGGTCATCGCCGGTGACGAGGACGCTGTCCTCGCGGTCGCAGGCGAGCTGTCGACGCGGGGCTTCAAGACCAAGCGCCTCAAGGTGTCCCACGCGTTCCACTCGCCGCTGATGGACCCGATGCTGGACGAGTTCCGCACGGTCGCCGAAAGCCTGACCTACTCCACGCCGCGCGTCCCGATGCTGGGTGACGTGACCGACCCGGAGTACTGGGTCCGGCACGTCCGCGACGCGGTCCGCTTCGCCGACTCGCTGACCGAGCTGACCCGCCTGGGTGTCTCCACGTTCCTGGAGGTCGGCCCCGACGGTGTCCTCACGGCGATGGCCGCCGAAGCCGACGTGACCGCCGTTCCGGTGCTGCGCAAGGACCGGGCCGAGGTCGCCGCGCTGACCACCGCGCTGAGCGAGCTGCACGTCCACGGCGTCGACGTCGACTGGCGGGCCTTCTTCGCCGGTCGCGCCACGCGCCAGGTCGAGCTGCCCACCTACGCGTTCCAGACGTCGCGGTACTGGCTGGAGGACGCGGCCACGATGGTCGACGTCTCCTCGGCCGGGTTGTCCTCCGCCGACCACCCGCTGCTCGGCGCCGCCGTGCCGCTGGCCGACGCGGACGGCTTCCTGTTCACCGGCAGGCTCTCCCTGGAGACCCACCCGTGGCTGGCCGAGCACGAGGTCCACGACGTGGTCCTGCTGCCCGGCACGGCCTTCGTGGAACTCGCCCTCCGGGCCGGTGACCAGGTCGGCTGCGGCGCTATCGACGAGTTGACCCTCCAGTCGCCGCTGGTCCTGCCGAAGACCGGCTCCGTCCAGCTCCAGGCCGTGGTCGGCGCTCCCGACGCGTCCGGCGCCCGCCCGTTCGCCCTGCACAGCAGGACGGGCGACGAGCTGTGGACGCGGCACGCCACCGGTTCGCTGGTGGAGTCGGACGTTCCTTCCTTCGACCTGGCGCAGTGGCCGCCGACGGGTGCCGAGAAGATCGACGTGGACGGTGTCTACGACGGCTTCGCGGTCGCCGGATTCGGCTACGGGCCGCTGTTCCAGGGGCTCCAAGGGGCCTGGAAGCTCGGTGACGATGTCTACGCCGAGGTTGCTCTCCCGACTGACACCGACACGAGCGAGTACGGCGTCCACCCGGCGCTGCTCGACTCCGCGCTGCACGCCATCGGCGCGGGCGGCCTGGCCTCCGGTGACGGCCTCCTGCCGTTCGCCTGGAGCGGGGTCCGGCTGTACTCGACCGGCGCGAAGTCGTTGCGGGTCAAGCTCTCCGCGACGGGCGAGTCGGTGGCGATCCAGCTCGCCGACGCCACCGGAGCCCCGGTGGCGTCGGTGGAGTCCCTCGCGCTGCGGGCCATCTCGGCCGACCAGCTCGCGGGCGCTCCGACCCACGTCGAGTCGCTGTACCGGGTCGAGTGGACCTCGGTCACGCCCGGCACGCCGCCCACCGGCGTCACCTACGCGGTGCTCGGCGAGGACGAGCTGAAGGTGGGCGCGGGTCTCGAGTCCGCCGGGGTGAAACTGGTGGGGGAGAACGCCGACGTGGTGTTCGCGTCCTTCGTCGCCACCCAGGACACCTCGGTCCGCTCGGCCACGACCGGCGTGCTCGACCTGCTCCGCACCTGGCTCGCCGACACCGCCAACGACGACCGCCACCTGGTGCTGGTCACCCGCAACGCGGTCGCCGTCGGGGCCGACGACGACGTGCTCGACCTCGCCAACGCCGCCGCCCGCGGCCTGGTCCGCTCGGCCCAGGCCGAGAACCCCGGCCGGTTCGTGCTCGTGGACCTGGACGAGGAGGACAGGTCGTACCTGGCGCTGACCGCCGCGCTCGCCGCCGGTGAGCCGGAGTTGGCACTGCGCGACGGGACCGCGTTCGCGCCCCGGCTCGCCAGAGCCGGACTGGCCGTCGACCCGGCGGCGCTGGACGTCAACGGCACCGTGCTGGTCACGGGCGCCACCGGCACCCTCGGCGGCCTGGTCGCCGAGCACCTGGTGGTGGAGCACGGCATCCGGAACCTCGTCCTCACCAGCAGGCGCGGCCTCGCCGCTCCCGGCGCGGCGGACCTGCGCGACCGGCTCGTCGCCCGCGGGGCCTCGGTCGACTTCGTCGCCTGCGACGTCGCCGACCGCGACGCCGTGACCGCGCTGCTGGCCGGTGTTCCCGCCGAGCACCCGCTGACCGCCGTCGTGCACACCGCCGGTGTGCTGGACGACGCCACGATCACCTCGCTGACCGCCGACCAGATCGACCGCGTGCTGCGGCCGAAGGTCGACGCGGCGACCACCCTGCACGAGCTGACCCGCGACCTGGACCTGGCCGCGTTCGTCCTCTTCTCCTCCACCGGCGGCGTCTTCGGGGCGGCGGGCCAGGGCAACTACGCCGCGGCCAACGCCTACCTGGACGCGCTGGCCCAGCGCCGCAGGGCGACCGGCCTGCCCGCGACCTCGGTCGCGTGGGGCCTGTGGGTGACCGAGGACGGCATGGGCGCGGACCTCACCGAGGCCGACGTCCAGCGCATGGCACGGGCCGGTGTCGCCCCGCTCAAGCCCAGCGAGGGCCTGGAGCTGTTCGACATCGCGCTCGGCCACGACCTCGCCGGACTGGTGCCGATCAACCTGGACCACGCGGTCCTGCGCTCACAGGCCGCCGCCGGAACCCTCGCCCCGCTGCTGCGGGGCCTGGTGAAGGCGCCGGTCCGCCGCGCCGCCGAAGCCGCCGTGGCCGAGGTGTCGTTGTCCGCCAGGCTCGCCGGACTGTCCGGAGTGGACCGCGACCGCGCGATCCTCGACCTGGTCCGGCAGCACGCGGCCACGGTGCTCGGCTACGAGTCGCACACCGCCGTCGAACCCGGCCGCGGCTTCCTGGAACTCGGCTTCGACTCCCTCACGGCGGTGGAGTTCCGCAACCAGATCACCGCGGCGACGGGCCTGCGCCTGCCCGCCACGCTGATCTTCGACTACCCGTCACCGACGGCGCTCGCCCAGCACCTCGGCACGATCGCGCCGATCGAGGACGCGGCGAGCACCTCCGGTGTGCACACCGAACTGGACCGACTGGCCGCCGCACTGGGCACGGCCGCACCGGACGAGGCGGAGAAGCAGGTGATCGCGGCTCGGCTGCGCGACCTGCTCGCCGCGCTGGACGCCGGGGCGCCGCAGGACGACGACCTCGGCTCCGCCACCGCGGACGAGTTGTTCGACCTGCTCGACAACGAGCTGTCGTGAGCCACGTGACCGCCGCCAACGCCAGAGGAGATGATCACGTGGCGAACGAGGACAAGTACCTCGCCTACCTGAAGCGGGCCACCGCCGACCTGCGGGACGCGCGCAAGCAGCTCCGCGACGTCGAGGACAAGGCCACCGAGCCCATCGCGATCGTCGCGATGAGCTGCCGCTTCCCCGGTGGGGTCGCCACCCCCGAGGACCTGTGGGACCTCGTGGCGAACGGCCGTGACGCGATCTCCGGGTTCCCGACCGACCGCGGCTGGCAGGTCGAGGACATCCCCCTGGAGGGCGGTTTCCTCTACGACGTCAGCAAGTTCGACCCGGCGTTCTTCGGCATCTCGCCCCGCGAGGCCCTGGCGATGGACCCCCAGCAGCGCCTGCTGCTGGAGACGTCCTACGAGGCGTTCGAGCGGGCGGGCATCGACCCGTCGACGCTCAAGGGCAGCCGGACCGGTGTGTTCGCCGGCCTGATGTACCACGACTACGCCGCCCGCGAGATCGCGCCGCCGGAGGGCGTCGAGGGTTACCTCGGCAACGGCAGCGCGGGCAGCATCGCGTCCGGCCGCGTCTCCTACACGCTCGGCCTCGAAGGGCCCGCGGTCACCATCGACACGGCGTGCTCCTCGTCGCTGGTCGCGCTGCACTGGGCCGTGCAGGCCCTGCGGCTCGGCGAGTGCGAGATGGCGCTCGCCGGTGGTGTCGCGGTCATGTCCACGCCCGGCACGTTCATCGACTTCGCCCGCCAGGGCGCGTTGGCGTCCGACGGCCGCTGCAAGGCGTTCTCCGCCGACGCCGACGGCACCGGCTGGGGCGAGGGCGTCGGGATGCTCCTGCTGGAGCGCCTCTCCGACGCGCAGCGGCTCGGCCACGAGGTCCTGGCCGTCGTGCGCGGCAGCGCGATCAACCAGGACGGCGCTTCGAGCGGCCTGACCGCCCCGAACGGCCCGTCGCAGCAGCGGGTCATCAAGCAGGCACTCGCGTCCGCCGGGTTGTCCACTTCGGACGTCGACGTGGTGGAGGCGCACGGCACCGGTACCTCGCTGGGTGACCCGATCGAGGCCCAGGCGCTGTTGGCCACGTACGGCCAGGACCGTTCGGAGCCGCTGTGGCTGGGGTCCCTGAAGTCCAACATCGGCCACACCCAGGCCGCGGCCGGTGTCGCGGGCATCATCAAGATGGTCATGGCGCTGCGCCACGGCGTCCTGCCCAAGACCCTGCACGCCGACGTGCGCTCGCCGCACGTCGACTGGGCCGACGGCAACATCGAGCTGCTGACCGAAGCCCGTGACTGGCCCGCAGGCGAACGTTTGCGCCGCGCGGGCATCTCGTCGTTCGGCATCTCCGGCACGAACGCCCACACGATCATCGAGCAGGCGCCGATCGCCGAGCCGGTCGAGGCAGTGGCGTCGACCCCGGTCGCGGTTCCGTTCGTGCTGTCGGGCAAGACCGAGCAGGCCCTCCGCGCCCAGGCGGCCAAGCTGAGCGAGCACCTGGCCGCGCACCCCGACACCAACCCGCGTGACCTGGCCTGGTCCCTGGCGACCACCCGCACCGCGCACACCCACCGCGCGGCCATCGTCGGCACGGAGCTGGCCGACGTGGTGCGCGGGCTCGACTTGCTGAACCCCGGCGTGGCCAAGGAGTCCGGTCTCGCGTTCCTGTTCACCGGTCAGGGCTCGCAGCGCGCGGGCATGGGTCGTGAGCTGCACGCGGCCTACCCGGTGTTCGCCAAGGCGTTCGACGAGGTCGCCGCGCTGGTCGACGTGCGCGACACCCAGGACGAGCTGGACCGCACCGAGTTCACCCAGCCCGCGATCTTCGCCCTGGAAGTGGCGCTCTACCGCCTGGTCGAGTCGTGGGGCATCCGCGCCGACCACCTCGCGGGTCACTCGATCGGCGAGATCGCCGCGGCTCACGTCGCGGGCGTGCTGTCGCTGGAAGACGCCGCCAAGCTGGTCAACGCCCGCGCGAAGCTGATGCAGGCGCTCCCGGCCGGTGGCGCGATGGTCGCCCTCCAGGCCACCGAGGACGAGGTCCTCCCGCATCTTGATAACAACGTTTCCATTGCGGCGATCAACGGCCCGCGGGCCATCGTGCTCGCGGGCGAGGAAACCGCTGTCGCGCAGGTCGTCGCGAAGTTCGGCGACCGGAAGTCCAAGCGCCTCGCGGTGTCCCACGCGTTCCACTCGCCGTTGATGGACCCGATGCTCGACGACTTCCGCGCCGTCGTCACCACCCTGACCTTCCGGCAGCCCCGGATCGAGCTGCTCGGCGACGTGACCAACCCGGAGTACTGGGTCGCGCACGTCCGGAACACCGTCCGCTTCCACGAGGCCGTCCAGACCCTCGAACAGCGCGGTGTCACCAAGTTCCTGGAGCTGGGCCCGGACGGCGTCCTGGCCGCGATGGCCGAGGTCCCCGTGACCCCGTTGCTGCGCAAGGACCGCTCCGAGGTCGAGTCCGTCGCCACCGCGATCGGTGCGCTGCACGTCAGCGGTGTCGCCATCGACTGGACCGCGTACTTCGGCGGCGGGACGAGGATCGCCCTGCCCACCTACGCGTTCCAGCGCGACCGCTTCTGGCTCGACGTCGTCCCCGGCGGCGTCCGGCTCGGCGCCTCCGACCACCCGCTGCTCGGCTCCACGCTCTCGCTCGCCGACTCCGACGGCCTGGTCCTCAGCGGTCACCTCTCGCTGACCACGCACGCCTGGCTCGCCGATCACACCGTCTCCGGCACGGTCCTGCTGCCCGGCACCGCGTTCGTCGAGCTGGCGGTCCACGCCGCCGACCAGGTCGGCTGCGACCTCCTCGAAGAACTCACCCTCGAAGCGCCGCTGGTCGTGCCCGAGCACGGCGGCGTGCAGGTGCAGGTCGGCGTCAGCGGCCCGGACGACTCCGGCCGCCGCGCCCTGACCGTCCACTCGCGACTCGACGGCCCGTGGACCCGGCACGCCACCGGCACCCTGCTGCCGACCGCGCCCGCGACGACGTTCGACCTCTCCGAGTGGCCGCCCGCGGGTGCGCAGCCGGTCGCGATCGACGCCCTCTACGACAACCTCGCCTCCGTCGGCCTCGCCTACGGCCCGGTGTTCCAGGGCGCGCGGGCCGTGTGGCAGCGCGGTGACGAGGTGTTCGCCGACATCACCGTCGCCGACGACGTCACCGGGTTCGGCATCCACCCGGCCCTCCTCGACGCCACGCTGCACGCGCTCGGCGCGGTCGGTTCCGGCGACCAGGCCCGTCTCCCGTTCGCGTGGCGCGATGTCGCCCTGCACGCCGTGGGCGCCTCCGACGTGCGCGTTCGCCTGGCCCCGACCGGTGCCGACGGCGTCTCGCTCCAGGTCGCCGACACCACCGGCGCTCCCGTCGCCTCCATCGGCTCGCTGGTGCTGCGCGAGGTTCGCGAAGCCGCCCGGTTCACCGAGTCCCTGTTCCACGTCGACTGGACGGTCCTGCCGGTCGCCGACGCGTCCACCCGGATCGTCGAGACGACCCTGGACGCCGACCTCTCCACCATCGAGCCCGCCGACGCCGTCCTGGTCCGCCTCACCGCCGGGACCGGTGGAGCGGCCGAGGTGCACGAGGCCGTGCAGACGGCGCTGCGCCTGGTGTGCGCGTGGCTGGCCGACGAGCGCTTCACCGCGTCACGCCTGGTCTTCGCCACGACCGGCGCCGACCACGCGGGCAGCGCCGTCCAGGGCTTGGTCCGCTCCGCGCAGACCGAGCACCCCGACCGGTTCCTCCTGCTCGACACCGACGGCTCCGCCGCTTCCGAGAAGGTCCTGCCCGCAGCCCTCGCCACCGGCGAACCGTGGATCAGCCTGCGCGACGGCGTGGTCCGAGTCGCCCGGCTGGCCCGCAGCTCCGACGCTCACGTTGACGCCCCGGCGCTGGACGGCACCGTGCTCATCACCGGCGGCACCGGCGGCCTCGGCGCCGTCTTCGCCAAGCACCTCGTCACCAAGTACGGCGTCCGCGGCCTCCTGCTCACCTCCCGCCGCGGCCTGGACGCGCCCGGCGCGGTCGACCTCAAGGCGGAGTTGGAAGCCTTGGGCTCCACGGTGACCGTCGCCGCGTGCGACGCCGCCGACCGCGACGCCCTCGCCGCACTGCTGGCCGAACACCCGGTGTCCGCCGTGGTGCACACCGCGGGCGTCCTGGACGACGGCGTGATCGACGCCCTGACCCCCGAGCAGATCACCACCGTCCTGCGGCCCAAGGTCGACGGCGCTCTCAACCTGCACGAGCTGACCCACGACCTGAAGGCGTTCATCCTCTTCTCCTCCTCCGCGACCACTTTCGGCAACGCGGGCCAGGCCAACTACGCCGCCGCCAACGCGGTGCTGGACAACCTGGCGCACGTCCGCCGCGCGAACGGCCAGCACGGCCTCTCCCTCGCCTGGGGCCTGTGGGCCGGGACCGGTGGCATGGGCGCGACCCTGACCGACACCACCGTCGACCGCATGACCCGCATGGGCGTTCGCCCGCTGACCCAGGACGAGGGCCTCGCGCTGTTCGACGCGGCGTTCGCCTCGGACCTGCCGGTGCAGGTGCCCGCGCACCTGGACACGGCCGTCCTCAGTGGACAGCCGGTCGTCTCGCCGCTGCTGCGCGGTCTGGTCCGGCCGACCCGCCGTTCCGCCCGCACCGCTCCGGTCCCGGTCGCCTCGGCGCTGACCGGTGTCTCCGGCGCCGAGCTGGTCTCCATCGTCCGCCACCACGTCGCCGAGGTCCTCGGCTACGGCTCCGGCGACGACGTGGAACCGGGTCTGGCGTTCAAGGAACTGGGCTTCGACTCGCTCACCGCGGTCGAGCTGCGCAACCGCCTCAACGGCCACACCGGCCTCCGCCTGCCCGCCACGCTGGTCTTCGACTACCCGACGCCCGCCGCGCTCGCCGAGCACCTGCGCGCCGAACTCGGCGGGGGAGCGGCCACGCCGACCTCCACCGAGACCGTCGTCCTCGCCGACGACGAGCCGATCGCCATCGTCGGCATGGCCTGCCGCTACCCCGGCGGGATCTCCACCCCCGAGGACCTGTGGAACCTGGTTGCCGAAGGCGGGGACGCGGTCACCGGCTTCCCGACCAACCGCGGCTGGGACCTGGCGAACCTGTACGACGCCGACCCCGACCACCCCGGCACCAGCTACGTCCGCGACGGCGGTTTCCTGCACGACGCCGCCGAGTTCGACCCGGCGTTCTTCGGCATCAGCCCGAAGGAGGCCATCGCGCTCGACCCGCAGCACCGCCTGCTGCTGGAAACCACGTGGGAGGCCTTCGAACGCGCGGGCGTCGACCCGACGTCGGTGCGCGGCAGCCGGACCGGCGTGTTCGCCGGGATCATGTACCACGACTACTCCTCCGTGGTGGAGCGCGGCACCGACGAGGTCGAGGGCTACCTGGGCACCGGCGGCAGCCTCGCGTCCGGCCGCGTGTCCTACACGTTCGGCCTGGAAGGCCCGGCCGTCACGGTCGACACCGCGTGCTCGTCCTCGTTGGTGGCGCTGCACCTCGCGGTGCAGGCGCTGCGCAACGGCGAGTGCTCGCTCGCCCTCGCGGGCGGCGTCACGGTGATGGCGACCCCGGCCACGTTCGTCGGCTTCTCCCGCCAGCGGGGTCTCGCGATCGACGGCCGCTGCAAGTCCTTCGCCGGCGCGGCGGACGGCACGGGCTGGTCCGAGGGCGCGGGCATGCTGCTCGTCGAGCGGCTGTCCGACGCCGAGCGCAACGGCCACCCGGTGCTCGCCATCGTGCGCGGCAGCGCCATCAACCAGGACGGCGCCTCCAACGGCCTGACCGCCCCGAACGGCCCGGCCCAGCGCAAGGTGATCCAGCAGGCGCTCGCGAGCGCTCGTCTGTCCACCTCGGACGTCGACCTGGTCGAGGCGCATGGAACCGGCACGAAGCTCGGTGACCCGATCGAGGCGCAGGCCCTCCTCGCCACCTACGGCCAGGACCGCTCGGAGCCGCTGCTCCTGGGGTCCATCAAGTCCAACATCGGCCACTCCCAGGCCGCCGCGGGTGTCGCGGGCATCATCAAGGTCATCGAGGCCATGCGCCACGGGGTGGTCCCGAAGACGCTGCACGTAGACGCGCCCACGTCCGAGGTCGACTGGACCGCCGGTTCGGTCGAGCTGACCACCGAGGCCCGCCCGTGGCCCACGGTCGACCGCCCCCGCCGCGCGGGCGTCTCGTCGTTCGGCATCAGCGGCACCAACGCCCACGTGATCATCGAGCAGCCCGAAGCCGCGAACAGCGGCTTCGGAAGTTCTGCTCCTTCCCAGTTCGTCGCGAAGACCGAGGCCGAGGACTTCCCCCGTCCGCTGGTCCTCTCCGGCCGCACGTCCGCCGCCCTGCGCGGCCAGGCACTCGCGCTCGCCGCCCACGTGGAGGCCCACCCGGAGTTGGACCTCCTGGACGTCGGCCACTCGCTGCTCACCCGCTCGACCCACGAGCACCGCGCCGTCGTCGTCGCCCACGACCGCGAACAGGTCCTCCGGGACCTGGCCGCTCTCGGCCGCGGCGAGTCGACCACCACGACCGGCAAGACCGCGTTCCTGTTCACCGGCCAGGGTTCCCAGCGGCTCGGCATGGGCCGCGAGCTGTACGACTCGGTGCCGGTGTTCGCCCGCGCGTTCGACGAGGTCCGCGCCCAGTTCGACCTCCCCCTGCGGGACGTCGTGTTCGGCACCGACGCCGACGCGCTCGACCAGACCGCCGTCACGCAGCCCGCGCTGTTCGCCCTGGAAGTCGCCCTGTTCCGCACCCTGGAGCACTGGGGGACGGCTCCGGACGTCCTCGCGGGCCACTCCATCGGCGAGATCGCCGCCGCCCACGTGGCGGGCGTCCTGTCGCTCGAAGACGCGGCCGTGCTGGTGGAGACCCGCGGCAAGCTCATGCAGGCCCTGCCGACCGGCGGCGCGATGGTCGCGTTGCAGGCCACCGAGGACGAGGTCACTCCGCACCTCACCGACTTGGTCTCGCTGGCCGCGATCAACGGTCCGAACTCCGTGGTCGTCGCCGGGGATGAAACCGCCGTCGCTGCGGTGATCGCCCACTTCCCCGACCGCAAGTCCAAGCGCCTTAGCGTCTCCCACGCGTTCCACTCGCCGCTGATGGACCCGATGCTCGACGACTTCCGCGCGGTGGTCTCGAAGCTGACCTTCCGCGAGCCGGAGTTCGCGATGCTCGGAGACGTGACCGACCCGGAGTACTGGGTGCGGCACGTGCGCGGCACCGTCCGCTTCGCCGACACCATGGCCGCCCTGGAAGCCCAGGGCGTCAAGACCTTCGTCGAGCTGGGCCCGGACGGCGTGCTGGCCGCGATGGCCGACGCGCCCGTCATCCCGGTGCTGCGCAAGGACCGAGCCGAACTCACCACGCTGCTCTCGGCCGTGGGCAACGCCTACGCGTCCGGCGCCGACGTGGACTGGTCGCGGCTGCTCAGGGGCGGCCGTCGGGTCGACCTGCCCACGTACGCGTTCCAGCGCAAGAACTACTGGCCCACCGCCGGGTTCGCCTTCGGCGACGTCACGTCCGTCGGCCAGGGCGACGCGGACCACCCGCTGCTCGGCGCGGCCGTCGCGCTGCCCGACGGCCAGCTCTTCACCGCCCGCCTGTCGGTCACCACGCACGCCTGGCTCGCCGACCACGTCGTCGCGGGCACGGTACTGGTGCCCGGCACCGCGTTCGTCGAGATGGCGCTGCGCGCGGGTGCCGAGGTCGGGTACGACCTGCTCGAAGAACTCACCCTCGAAGCACCGCTGGTCCTGCGTGACGCCGTTCAGCTCCGGCTCGCGCTGGAGGAACCCGCAGCCGACGGCCGCCGCGCGCTGACCGTGCACTCGCGGCCGGAGGGCGACGACGAACCGTGGGTCCGCCACGCCACCGGAACCCTGCTCCCGCAGGCGCCGCAGGCCGCCTTCAGCCTCGCCGAGTGGCCGCCGGCCGGTGCCGAAGCCGTGACCGTGGACGACGTCTACACCTCACTGGCCGGTGCGGGCCTGGAGTACGGCCCGGCGTTCCAGGGCCTGAAGTCCGCCTGGCGCAACGGTGACGACGTGTACGCCGAGGTCGCGCTGGACGCGGCGGCGGACCGCTTCGGCCTGCACCCGGCCCTGTTCGACTCCGTCCTGCACGCGCTGAGCCTCGGCGCGTCCAACGGCAAGACCCGCCTCCCGTTCGCGTGGCGCGGCATCTCGCTGCACGCCGTCGGCGCCACCACCCTCCGCGTCCACGTCTCCCCGGCAGGCGCGGACGGCGTCGCGCTGGAGATCGCCGACGCCACGGGCGCGCCGGTCGCCACGGTGGACTCACTGGTGCTGCGGGAGTTCACGGCCGGCCAGCTCGGCTCCACGGTCGCCCGCTCGCTCTACCAGGTCGAGTGGATCCCGGTCACCGGCACCGAGGACGTCGACGCCGTGGTCGCCGAGATCACCGCCGACGGCGTCTCCGGCTCGGTGCACCAGGCCCTCGCCTCGATCCGCACCTGGCTCGCCGAGGACCACGCCGACGAGCGCCTGGTGTTCCTGACCAGGAACGCCGTGTCGCTGAACGGCGAGGACGTGACCGACCTGGCCGGTGCCGCCGTGCGCGGCCTGGTGCGGTCGGCCCAGACCGAGAACCCGGACCGGTTCGTGCTGGTTGACCACGACGGCACGGTCGACGTGGCCGCCGCGGTCGCCTCCGGTGAGCCCGAAGTGGCGGTCCGCGGCGGCGAGGTGTTCGCGGCCCGCCTGGCCCGCGCCGCGTCCAACCCCGACAAGCGGCTCAACTTCCACGGCACGGTCCTCGTCACGGGCGCGACCGGCAGCCTCGGCGCGGTCTTCGCCAAGCACCTGGTGACCTCCTACGGCGTCCGCGACCTGCTGCTCACGTCCCGCCGCGGCCCGGACGCCCCCGGCGCCACCGCACTGCGCGACGACCTGGTCGCACTGGGCGCGTCCGTGGAGGTCGTCGCCTGCGACGTGGCCGACCGCGCCGCGCTGAAGAACCTGCTGGACGACCGCGCGGTCACCGCCGTCGTGCACACCGCCGGTGTGCTGGACGACGCGACGATCACCTCGCTCACCCCCGAGCAGGTCGACACCGTCCTGCGGCCCAAGGTCGACGCCGCCCGGAACCTGCACGAGCTGACCGCCGACCTGTCCGCGTTCATCGTCTTCTCCTCGGCCGCGGGCACGTTCGGCAACGCGGGCCAGGGCAACTACGCCGCCGCCAACGCCTACCTGGACGCGCTGGTCCAGCACCGCGTCGCGCAGGGCGAGCCCGCGCTGTCGCTGGCCTGGGGCCTGTGGGAGGACACCGGCGGCATGACCGGCGACACCGACCGGCTCAGCCGCGGCGGCGTCACGGCCCTGACGGCCGCCGAAGGCCTGGAGCTGTTCGACCTCGCCGCGTCGACCGGCAACCCGGTCGTCATCCCCCTGCACCTCAACACCGCCGCCCTCGCGGGCACGACCGTCAGCCCGCTGCTGCGCGGTCTGGTCCGCACCACCAAGCGCGCGGCCTCCGGTGCCACGGGCGACGCCGGTCTCCTGACCAGGCTGGCCGGTCTGACCGCCACCGCGCAGGCCGACCTGCTGCTCGACCTGGTGCGCGGCCAGGCCGCCGACGTGCTCGGGTACGAAGGCGCCTCCGACGTCGACGCCGACCGCTCCTTCCGGGAGCTGGGGTTCGACTCCCTGACCGCCGTCGAACTGCGCAACCGGCTCACCGCCGCGACCGGCCTGCGGCTGTCCGCGACGCTGGTGTTCGACTACCCGTCCCCGGTCGCGCTGGTGGAGCACCTGCGCGCCGAGCTGGGCGGCACGGTCACCGAGGTCTCCGGCCCCGTGCGGGTCAACGCCACGGACGACGAGCCGATCGCCATCGTCGGCATCGGCTGCCGGTTCCCCGGTGGCGTCACCAGCCCCGAGGACCTGTGGGCGCTGCTGGAGGACGGCCGCGACGCCGTCGGCGGCTTCCCGACCGACCGCGGCTGGGACGTCGAGAACCTGTACCACCCGGACCCCGACCACCAAGGCACGTCGTACTCCCGCGAAGGCGGGTTCCTCTACGGCGCGGCCGAGTTCGACCCGGCGTTCTTCGGCATCAACCCGAAGGAAGCCCTCGCGATGGACCCCCAGCAGCGCCTGCTGCTCCAGACCTCGTGGGAGGCGTTCGAACGCGCGGGCATCGACCCGAACACCCTGCGCGGCAGCCGGACCGGCGTGTTCGCCGGCGTGATGTACCACGACTACGCGTCGCGGCTGCGGTCCGTGCCGGACGGCATCGAGGGCTACCTCGGCACCGGCAGCTCGGGCAGCGTCATCTCGGGCCGCGTGTCCTACACGTTCGGTCTGGAAGGTCCGGCCGTCACGGTCGACACCGCGTGCTCCTCGTCGTTGGTGGCACTGCACCTCGCGGTGCAGGCACTGCGGTCCGGTGAGTGCTCGCTGGCGCTGGCCGGTGGCGTCACGGTCATGGCGACGCCCGGTACGTTCATCGGCTTCAGCCGTCAGCGCGGCCTCGCCGCCGATGGCCGCTGCAAGGCGTTCTCCGCCGACGCGGACGGCACGGGCTGGGGCGAAGGCGCGGGCATGCTGCTCGTCGAGCGCCTCTCCGACGCCCGCGCCAACGGCCACCCGGTGCTCGCGATCGTGCGCGGCTCCGCCATCAACCAGGACGGCGCCTCGAACGGCCTCACCGCCCCCAACGGCCCGTCGCAGCAGCGCGTGATCCGCCAGGCCCTCTCCAACGCCGGTCTGTCCACAACGGACATCGACGCGGTCGAGGCGCACGGCACGGGGACCTCGCTCGGCGACCCGATCGAGGCCCAGGCGCTGCTGGCCACGTACGGCCAGGACCGGGAAACCCCGCTGCTGCTGGGTTCCATCAAGTCCAACCTCGGTCACACCCAGGCCGCGGCCGGTGTCGCGGGCATCATCAAGATGGTCATGGCCCTGCGCCACGGCGTCCTGCCGAAGACGCTGCACGTCGGCGAGCCGTCGCCGCACGTCGACTGGACCGCAGGCGCGGTCGAGCTGCTGACCGAGCCGACCCCGTGGCCGTCGGGCGACCGCCCGCGCCGCGCGGCGGTGTCGTCGTTCGGGATCTCCGGCACCAACGCCCACACGATCATCGAGCAGGCGCCACAAGAGGTTCCGACGCAGGTCGGTGAGGACGTCACGCTGCCGTGGGTGGTGTCCGCGAAGACCGCGGTCGCCCTTCAGTCGCAGACCGAGAAGCTGCGCGAGCACGTCGCCGACCACTCCGAGCGCTCGCTGGACGTGGCGTTCTCGCTGGCCACCAGTCGGGCAGCGTTCGAGCACCGCGCGGTGCTGGTCGACGGCGAGGTCGTTACCACCGGCTCCACGGGGGGCAAGCTGGCCGTCCTGTTCACCGGTCAGGGCTCGCAGCGGCTCGGCATGGGCCGTGAGCTGTACGACCGGTTCCCGGTGTTCGCCGCCGCGTTCGACGCCGTGTGCGCCGAGCTGGACGTGCCGGTGCAGGAGGTCGTGTTCGGCATCGACGCCAAGGCGCTCGACGAGACCGGCACCACCCAGCCCGCCCTGTTCGCGCTGGAAGTGGCGCTGTACCGGCTCTTCGAGCACTGGGGCGTGCGGCCCGACTTCCTGGCGGGCCACTCCATCGGCGAGATCGCCGCCGCCCACGTGGCCGGTGTGCTCTCGTTGGAGGACGCGGCCAAGCTCGTCTCCGCTCGCGGTCGCCTGATGCAGGCGCTCCCGGCCGGTGGCGCGATGGTCGCCTTGCAGGCCACCGAGGACGAGGTCACGCCTCACCTCACCGACCTGGTCTCGATCGCCGCGATCAACGGTCCGAGCGCGATCGTCATCGCCGGTGACGAGGACGCCGTGCAGGAGGTCGTGGACGGCTTCCCCGACCGGAAGTCCAAGCGCCTCAGCGTGTCGCACGCGTTCCACTCGCCGCTGATGGACCCGATGCTCGACGACTTCCGGGCCGTGGTGTCCGAACTGACCTTCAACGACCCGACCACCGCGCTGCTGGGCGAGGTCACCGACCCGGAGTACTGGGTCTCCCACGTCCGCGACGCCGTCCGGTTCGCCGACACCGTCACGACCCTCGAAGCCCAGGGCGTGAAGACCTTCCTGGAGCTGGGCCCCGACGGCACGCTGTCCGCGATGGGCGCCGAGTCCGTCACGAACGCGGTGCTCGTCCCGGCGCTCCGCAAGGACCGCCCGGAGACCAAGACCCTGTTCCACGCCCTCGGCACGGCGTACGCCCGCGGCGCGAAGGTCGACTGGACCGCGTTCTTCGCGGGCACCGACGCCCGCCGCGTCGACCTGCCCACCTACGCCTTCACCGACGAGCGCTACTGGCTGGACGAGGGCTCGGCGCCCATCGGCGCGGGCCTCGCCCCGAGCGGTCACCCGCTGCTCGGCGGCGGCATCGACCTGCCGGACTCCGACAGCCACCTGTTCACCTCGCGGCTCACCAGGGACGGCCTGCCGTGGCTGGTCGACCACGCGGTCGGCGGCACGGTCCTGCTGCCTGGCACGGCGTTCGTCGAGCTGGCGGTCCGCGCGGGCGAGGAGGTCGGCTGCCCCGTCGTGGAGGAGCTGACCCTCGCCGCCCCGCTGGTCCTGCTGGAGCACGGCGGCGTGCAGGTGCAGGTCGTCGTCGGCGGCCCGGACGCCGACGAGCGGCGGACGTTCACCGTCCACTCGCGACTCGACGACGAGCCGTGGACCCGGCACGCCACCGGCGTGCTCGCCACGACCGGCGCGCCCGCCGACGGCGGTCTGGACGTGTGGCCGCCGGTCGACGCACTGCCGGTCGACATCAGCGGGCTCTACGACGGGTTCGCCGCCATCGGCCTGGAGTACGGCCCGGCGTTCCAGGGCGTCAAGGCCGCGTGGCGCACCGACGACGAGGTGTACGCGGAGATCTCGGTCGACGAGGACACCTCCGGCTACGCCATCCACCCGGCACTGCTGGACGCGTGCCTGCACGCGGTCGGTGTCGGCGACTTCTTCGAGAACACCGGCCAGGCCCGGCTGCCGTTCGCCTGGGAAGGCGTCCGGGTGCACGCCGTCGGCGCGTCCGCGCTGCGGATCCGGATGGCCAGGGCGGGGTCCGACGCGGTGGCGCTGGAGATCGCCGACCCGACCGGCGCGCCCGTCGCCTCGGTCGAGTCCCTGGTGCTGCGGCCGATGGCCACCGACCAGCTCGGCGGCGGCTTCACCCGCTCGCTGTTCCGGGTCGACCAGGTCACCGTCCCGACGCCCACCACGGCCGTCACCAAGCTCGCCGTGCTCGGCGCGGACGACCTGAAGCTGGCCCAGGCACTCGACATCCCGGTGCACGCCACGCTCGCCGAGGTCGGCGACGTGGACGCGCTGCTGGTGTCGTGGGTGCCGGACCTGAGCGTCGGCGGCGGTCTCGCGGGCGCCACCCGGACCGGTGTCCAGGAGGCCCTCGACCTGGCGCAGGCGTGGATCGCCGACGACCGCGACGCCCGACTGGTGTTCGTCACCAGGGCGGACGACTTCGCGGGCGCCGCGGTGCAGGGCCTGATCCGCTCGGCGCAGGCCGAGAACCCGGACCGCTTCGCGCTGGTCGACGTCGACGACCACGAGGACTCGGCCCGCGTGCTCGGCGCCGCGCTCGCCACCGGCGAGCCGCAGGTGTCCATCCGCGAGGGCGTGCTCCAAGCGCCCCGCCTGTCCCGAGTCGCCGCGGCCGAGGCCCCAAAGCCGGAGTTCCGAGCCGGGGGCACGGTCCTGATGACCGGTGCGACCGGCGCGCTCGGCGCGGTCTTCGCCAAGCACCTCGTCGCGGAGTACGGCGTCACCAAGCTGCTGCTCACCAGCAGGCGCGGACCGGACGCCCCCGGCGCGTTGACCCTGCGCGACGAACTGCGGGCGCTCGGCGCGGCCGTGGACGTCGTCGCCTGCGACGTGGCCGACCGCGACGCCCTCGCCCCGCTGCTGGCCGAGCACCAGGTCACGGCCGTGGTGCACGCGGCGGGCGTGCTGGACGACGGCATCCTCACCTCGCTCACCCCCGAGCGGCTGGAGAAGGTGCTGCGCCCCAAGGTGGACGCCGCGCTGAACCTGCACGAGCTGACCGGCGACCTGGACGCGTTCGTCCTGTTCTCCTCCGCCGCGGGCACGTTCGGCAACCCCGGCCAGGCCAACTACGCCGCCGCCAACGCGTTCCTCGACGCACTGGCCCAGCACCGGGTCGCGCAGGGCAAGCCCGCGCTGTCGCTCGGCTGGGGCCTGTGGGAGGACACCGGCGGCATGACCGCCGACTCCGCGAGGCTCGGCACGGCACTGTCCGAAGAGGAGGGTGTGGCGCTGTTCGACACCGCGCTCGCCGGACCGGACGCGGCGCTCGTGCCGATGCACCTCGACACCTCCGCGCTCGGCGACCGGGTGCCCGCACTGCTCAGCGGCCTCGTCCGCAGGCAGGTGCGCCGCGCCACCGCCGCCGAGGCCGCGCCGCAGGAGTCGCTGGGCAAGCGGATCGCAGGCCTGTCCGACGGTGACCGGGACCAGGTGCTGCTCGACGTCGTCCGCTCGCACGTGGCGAGCGCGCTCGGCCTGCCCGGTCCCGACTCCGTCGACGAGCACCGCACGTTCCAGGAGATGGGCTTCGACTCGCTCAGCGCCGTGGAACTGCGCAACGGACTGAACGCCGCGACCGGGCTGAAGCTGCCCGCGACGCTGGTGTTCGACTACCCGACCCCCGCCGCGCTGGTCGACCAGTTGCGGATCGAGGTCGTGCCCGACACACCCGCCGGAGCGCCGCTCTCGCTGGGTGATCTCGATCGACTGTCCGCCGAACTCATCGAACTGGGCCGGGACGAGTCCGCGCGTGCGCGGATCACCGAACGGTTGCAAGCGGTTTTGGCCGGACTGGCGGCGCCGGAATCCGAGAACGCGGATCTGGACGCGGCCACCGACGACGAACTCTTCGACCTGCTCGACCAGGAGCTGATGTGACGATGGACAACGAGGAGAAGCTGAGGGATTACCTCAAGCGCGCGACCGCGGACCTGCGCACGGTCCGGAAGCGCTTGAAGGAGGTCGAGGAGGCTGACCACGAGCCCATCGCGATCATCGGCATGAGCTGCCGGTACCCCGGCGGCGTCAAGAGCCCGGAAGACCTGTGGGACCTGGTGACCGGTCAGCAGGACGCGATCTCGCCGCTGCCGACCGACCGCGGCTGGGACATCGAGGGCCTGTTCGGCGACGACCCCGAGGCCACCAACCAGAGCTACGTCGCGAAGGGCGGCTTCCTCTACGACGCCGCCGAGTTCGACCCGACGTTCTTCGGCATCTCGCCGCGCGAAGCGCTAGCGATGGACCCGCAGCAGCGGCTGCTGCTGGAGACCTCGTGGGAGGCCTTCGAACGCGCGGGCATCGACCCCGCCACGGTCAAGGGCAGCAAGACCGGTGTCTACGCCGGGGTCATGTACCACGACTACTCCACCGGGCTGACCGAGATCCCCGAGGAGATCGGCGGCTACCTGAGCACCGGCACGGCGGGCAGCGTCGCGTCCGGCCGCGTCGCCTACACGCTGGGGCTCGAAGGCCCGGCCGTCACGATCGACACGGCGTGCTCGTCCTCGCTCGTGGCGCTGCACTGGGCGATCCAGGCGCTGCGGTCCGGCGAGTGCACGATGGCGCTGGCCGGTGGCGTCACGATCATGGCCACGCCCGGCACGTTCATCGAGTTCTCCCGGCAGAAGGGCCTCGCGGGCGACGGCCGCTGCAAGGCGTTCGCCGCCGCCGCGGACGGCACCGGCTGGGGCGAGGGCGCTGGCATGCTGCTCGTCGAGCGGCTGTCCGAGGCCCAGCGCCTCGGCCACCCGATCCTCGCGGTCATCAAGGGTTCCGCGATCAACCAGGACGGCGCCTCCAACGGTCTCACCGCCCCCAACGGCCCGTCGCAGCGCCGCGTCATCCAGTCCGCGCTCGCCGACGCAGGCCTGACCACCCGCCAGGTCGACCTGGTCGAGGCGCACGGCACCGGCACGAAGCTGGGCGACCCCATCGAGGCGCAGGCCCTGCTCGCCACCTACGGCCAGGAGCGCCAGGAACCGTTGCGACTCGGGTCGATCAAGTCGAACTTCGGCCACACGCAGGCCGCCGCCGGTGTCGCCGGGGTCATCAAGATGGTCATGGCCGTCCGCAACGGGGTCATGCCGAAGACGCTGCACGTCGACGAGCCGTCCCCGCATATCGACTGGACCGCGGGCGCCGTCGAGCTGCTGACCGAGGAGCGCGCCTGGCCCGAGACCGGCGAACCCCGCCGCGCGGCCGTGTCGTCGTTCGGCTTCAGCGGTACGAACGCGCACACCATCATCGAAGAGGCGCCAGTCGCCGACGAGGTCGCCGAGCGGGCCCCGAAGACGGGCGTCCTGCCGTGGGTGCTGTCCGCTCGCGGTGAGACCGCGTTGCGTGCCCAGGCCGCCCAGCTCCGCGACCACCTGGCCGCCAACCCGGACGTGTCGGTCGCCGACCTCGGCTACTCCCTCGCGACGACTCGGTCCCGCTTCCCGCACCGCGCCGTGCTGATCGGCCGTGACCGCGCCGACTTCGCGCTCGACGCGCTCGCCGACGGCGAGGTCAGCGCGGACGTGGTCGAAGGCGTCGCGGACGTGCGCGGCAAGGTCGCCTTCGTCTTCCCCGGCCAGGGCTCGCAGTGGGTCGGCATGGCCCTGGAACTGCTGGACGACAACGAGGTCTTCCGCACCCGCCTGGCGGAGTGCGAGCAGGCGCTGTCGTCCTACGTGGACTGGTCCCTGATCGACGTCCTGCGGGAGAAGGACGGCGCCCCCGGCTTCGACCGGGTCGACGTCGTCCAGCCCGCGCTGTGGGCCGTGATGGTGTCGCTGGCCCAGGTCTGGCGCTCCTACGGCGTCACGCCCGCCGCCGTCGTCGGCAGCTCGCAGGGCGAGATCGCCGCCGCGTGCGTCGCGGGCGCGCTCTCGCTGGACGACGCCGCCCGTGTCGTCGCGCTGCGCAGCCAGGCGCTCGGCGCGCTGTCCGGCCTCGGCGGCATGGTGTCCGTCGCGCTGCCGTCGGCGAAGACCCGTGACCTGCTGGTCCGCTGGGACGGCAAGCTCTCCGTCGCCACCGTCAACGGCCCGCGCGCCACCGTCGTCTCCGGCGACAACGACGCGCTGGACGAGCTGGTCGCCGCGTGCGAGGCCGACGGTGTGCGCGCCAAGCGGATCGCGGTGGACTACGCGTCGCACTCCGCCCACGTGGAGATCATCCGCGAGCGCCTGGCCGAGCTGCTCGGGCCGGTCAAGCCGATGGCGGGCGAGATCCCGTTCTACTCCACCGTCACCGGCGAGCCGATCGACGGCACCGAGCTGGGGGCGGACTACTGGTACACCAACCTGCGCCAGACCGCCGAGTTCGAGCTGGGCGTGCGCGCGCTGGTCGAGCGCGGCCACCGGTTCTTCCTGGAGATGAGCCCCCACCCCGTCCTCGCGATGGGCGTGCAGGACATCGTCGACGACCTGGGCACCGAGGCCGTCGTGATCGGCTCGCTGCGCCGCGGTGAAGGCGGCCCGACGCGGCTGCTCACCTCGCTGGCCCAGGCCCACGTGCGCGGCCTGCCGCTGGACTGGGACGCGGTGTTCGCCGGGCACGACGCCCGCGCGGTCGAGCTGCCCACCTACCCGTTCCAGCGCCAGCCCTTCTGGCTCGACACCAGCGGTTCCGGCTACGGCGACGTCACGTCGGCCGGTCTCGGCGTCACCGACCACGCGCTGCTCGGAGCGGCCGTCGCGCTGCCCGACTCCGCCGGGTACCTGTTCACCGGCAGGCTCTCCCAGCGCACGCACCCGTGGCTGGCCGACCACCGCGTGTCCGACGCGGTCCTGCTGCCCGGCACGGCGTTCGTGGAGCTCGCGATCCGCGCGGGCGACCAGGTCGGCTGCGGGGTCGTGGACGAGCTGACCCTGGAAGCCCCGCTGGTGCTGGGCGACACCGACGCCGTCGTGGTGCGGGTCGTCCTGGAAGCCCCGGACGAGACCGGCCTGCGCGGTGTCACCGTGTACTCGCGGGCCGAGTTCGCGGACGACGACGAGCCGTGGACCAGGCACGCCACCGGCACGATGGCCGCTGATGGGGGAGCGGCGCCCGCCGACCTCACCGCGTGGCCGCCGTCCGGCGCCGAGACCATCGACACCAGCGGCCTGTACGACGGGCTCGCGGGCATCGGTCTGGGCTACGGCCCCACGTTCCGCGGCCTGCGCGCCGCGTGGCGCTCCGGCGACGACGTGTTCGCCGAGGTCGCCCTGCCCGAAAGCGCGAAGGTCGTCGGTTTCGGCCTGCACCCCGCGCTGCTGGACGCCGCGCTGCACGCCGTCGGCCTCGGTTCGTTCATCGAGGTCACCGACACGCCGTGGCTGCCCTTCACCTGGACCGGCACGCGGCTCGACGCCGCGGGCGCGACCGCGCTGCGGGTCCGGATCTCCCCGGTCGGCACCGGTTCGGTGTCGGTCGTCGTGGCCGACGAGACCGGCCAGCCCGTCGCCTCGGTCGAGGAACTGGTGCTGCGCCCCGTGTCCCAGCAGGCCGCGGCCGGACCCGCCACGGGCCGGTCGCTGTTCCGCGTCGACTGGCAGGTCCTGCCGCTCGACGCCGTCGAGACCCCACTGGAAGAGGTGCCCGATGTTGATGTGGTTCCCGTTGCGCTCCCAGCGTCTGACGCAGGCGCCGTTCACGCAGCCGTTCACGCCGTCCTCGCGCAGGCGCAGGACTGCCTTGCCGGTGAATCCCGTCTTGTCCTCCTCACCGGCGACTCCCTTGCGGACTCGGCTGTCCGAGGCCTGATCCGCTCCGCCCAGACGGAGAATCCCGACCGGTTCGTGCTCGTCGACTCCGACGGCACCGAGGCGTCCACCCGGATGCTGACCGCCGCGGTCGAGTCCGGCGAGCCGGAGCTGGAGCTGCGCGACGGCGTCGTGCGCGTGCCGCGCCTGACCCGCGCTGCGGTGTCCACTGTGGACGAGCCCGCGTTCCGGGCCGACGGTCGTGTCCTGCTGACCGGCGCGACTGGCGTGCTGGGCGCGCTGCTGGCCCGGCACCTGGTGGTCGAGCACGGCGTGAGCGACCTCGTGCTGACGTCCCGTCGTGGCCTGGACGCGCCCGGCGCGGCCGAGCTGCGGGACGAGCTGGTCGGACTGGGTGCGGCGGTGGTCGTCGCCGCGTGCGACGCCGCCGACCGGGACTCGTTGGCCGCGCTGCTGGCCGAACACCCGGTGACGTCGGTCGTGCACACCGCCGGTGTTCTCGACGACGGCGTGCTGTCGTCGCTTACGCCCGAGCGGCTGGACACCGTGCTGCGGCCCAAGGTCGACGCCGTCCTCAACCTGGACGAGCTGGCCGGGGACGTGGAGAACTTCATCCTGTTCTCCTCGGCCGCGGGCACGTTCGGCAACGCGGGCCAGGCCAACTACGCCGCCGCCAACGCGTTCGTGGACGCCTTCGCCCGCCACCGCCGCGACCAGGGCAGGCCCGCGCTGTCGCTGGCGTGGGGCCTGTGGGAGCAGGCCAGCGAGATGACCGGCGAGATGGCCGACGCCGACCGCGGCCGGGTGTCCGGCGGCATCGGTGGCCTCACCTCCGGTGAGGGCCTGGCCCTGTTCGACGCCACGCTGTCGTCGACGGAGCCCGTGCTCGTCGCGATGCACCTGGACACCGCCGCGCTCCGCGGCGCGGGCGCGTCCGTTCCGCCGCTGCTGCGCGGTTTCACCCGCGCCCCCGGCAGGCGCACCGCGTCCGCCGCGGACCAGGCAGCCGCGTCGGGGCTGGCGCAGAAGCTCGGCGCGCTGCCCGAGGCCGAGCAGGTGAAGCTGCTGATCGACCTGGTGCGCACGCACGTCACGGCCGTGCTGGGCTTCGCGTCCACGGACACCGTCGACACCTCGAAGGCGTTCCGCGAACTGGGCTTCGACTCGCTGACCGCGGTCGAGCTGCGCAACCGGATCAACGCCGCCACGGGCCTCAAGCTGCCCGCCACGCTGGTCTTCGACTACCCGACGGCCGACGTGCTGGTCGAGTACCTGCGCGGCAAGATCATCGGCTCGACGGGTGCCGCCGTGGCCGTCCGGTCCGCCACCTCGGTCGACGACGACCAGATCGCGATCGTCGCCATGAGCTGCCGCTTCCCCGGAGGCGTCACGAGCCCGGAGGAGCTGTGGGCCCTCCTGGCGGAAGGTCGGGATGCCATCGGGGGCTTCCCGACCGACCGGGGCTGGAACATCGACTACCTGACCGAGGCCAGCAACGCGGCCGAGGGCGGGTTCCTCTACGACGCCAGCGAGTTCGATCCGGCGTTCTTCGGCATCAACCCGCGGGAAGCCCTCGCCATGGACCCCCAGCAGCGGCTGCTGCTGGAGACGTCGTGGGAGGCGTTCGAGCGGGCCGGGATCGACCCGACCTCGTTGCGCGGCAGCCAGACCGGCGTGTTCGCCGGGATGATGTACCACGACTACGGCACGCGCCTGACCTCGCTGCCCGAGGAGGTCGGCGGCTACTTCGGCACCGGCACCGCGGGCAGCGTCGCCTCCGGCCGCATCGCCTACACGCTCGGCC
Source organism: Umezawaea endophytica (assembly GCF_025061645.1). Lineage (GTDB taxonomy): Bacteria > Actinomycetota > Actinomycetes > Mycobacteriales > Pseudonocardiaceae > Umezawaea > Umezawaea endophytica. Next base: position 360,782 of record NZ_JANYMP010000009.1, read on the forward strand.
TGGAAGGCCCGGCCGTCACGGTCGACACCGCGTGCTCGTCCTCGCTGGTGGCCCTGCACCTGGCCGCGCAGGCGCTGCGCTCCGGCGAGTGCTCGCTCGCGGTGGCCGGTGGTGTCACGGTGATGGCGACGCCCGGCACGTTCGTGGAGTTCAGCACGCAGGGCGCGATGGCCCCCGACTCGCGCTGCAAGCCGTTCGCCGCCGCCGCCGACGGGTCGAGCTGGGGTGAGGGCGCGGGCATGCTCGTCATCGAGCGCCTCGCCGACGCCCGCGCCAACGGCCACCCGGTGCTCGCGATCCTGCGCGGCACGGCGGTGAACCAGGACGGCGCGTCGAACGGCCTGACCGCTCCGAACGGCCCGTCGCAGCAGCGGGTCATCCGCCAGGCGCTGGCGAACTCCGGTCTGTCCACTTCGGACGTCGACGCGGTCGAGGCGCACGGCACCGGCACCAAGCTGGGCGACCCCATCGAGGCGCAGGCCCTGCTGGAGACGTACGGCCAGAACCGGTCGGCACCGGTCCTGCTGGGCGCGGTGAAGTCCAACCTCGGCCACACCCAGGCCGCGGCCGGTGTCGCGGGCGTGATCAAGATGGTCATGGCCATGCGGCACGGCGTGATGCCGAAGACGCTGCACGTCGACGCCCCGTCCCCGCACGTCGACTGGACGTCGGGCGCGGTCGAGCTGGTCACCGACTCGACGCCGTGGCCGGAGAGCGGTCGCGCCCGCCGGTCGGCCGTCTCGTCGTTCGGCATCAGCGGCACCAACGCCCACGTCGTGCTGGAGCACGTGCCCGCTCCCGAGGCCGACGAGCCCGCCGAGTGGTCGACGCTGCCGTGGCTGCTGTCCGGCAAGACCCCCGAGGCCGTGTCCGCCCAGGCCGACAAGCTCAAGGCGCACCTCACCGCGAACCCGGACGTCCGCGCGCTCGACGTGGCGTACTCGCTGGCCACCAGCCGCACCCTGCTCGACCACCGCGCGGCCGTCGTCGCGGGTGACCGCGACGAGCTGCTGACGGCGTTGGACGCGCCCGTGCCCGGCGCGGCGGTGGCCGGGAAGCTCGCGTTCCTGTTCACCGGTCAGGGTTCGCAGCGGGCGGGCATGGGTCGTGGGCTGTACGCGGCCTACCCGGTGTTCGCGTCGGCGTTCGACGAGGTCGCGGCGCTGGTGGACGTGCGGGACACCCAGGAGGAGCTGGACCGCACGGAGTTCACCCAGCCCGCGATCTTCGCCCTGGAAGTGGCGTTGTACCGGCTGGTCGAGTCGTGGGGCATCACCCCGGACTTCCTGGCGGGCCACTCCATCGGTGAGATCGCCGCTGCCCACGTGGCCGGGGTGCTGTCGCTGGAAGACGCGGCGACGCTGGTCAACGCTCGTGCTCGGCTGATGCAGGCCCTCCCGGCCGGTGGCGCGATGGTCGCGTTGCAGGCCACCGAGGACGAGGTGCTCCCGCACCTCGGCAGCGGTGTCTCCATCGCGGCGATCAACGGCCCGCAGGCCATCGTGCTCGCGGGTGAGGAAACCGCTGTCGCGCAGGTCGTCGCGAAGTTCGCCGACCGGAAGTCCAAGCGGCTGGCCGTGTCGCACGCGTTCCACTCGCCGTTGATGGACCCGATGCTGGAGGACTTCCGGGCGGTCGTCACCACCTTGACCTTCCAGCAGCCCCGGATCGAGCTGCTGGGTGACGTGACGGACCCGGAGTACTGGGTCGCGCACGTCCGGAACACCGTCCGCTTCCACGAGGCCGTGCAGACGCTGGACCAGCGCGGTGTCACCAAGTTCCTGGAGCTGGGCCCGGACGGCGTGCTCGCCGCGATGGCCGAGGCCACGGTCATCCCGTCGCTGCGCAAGGACCGCGACGAGGTCCGCTCCCTGGTCACCGCCGTCGCCGCGCTGCACACGCGGGGCGTCGAGGTCGACTGGGCGGTGTTCTTCGCGGGAGCCAAGACCGTCGACCTGCCCACCTACGCGTTCCAGCGCGAGCGGTACTGGCTGGAGTCGCCCGCGGGAGCCGACGACGGCACCGCCGTGGGCCTCGGGCTCGGCGCGGGCAACCACCCGCTGCTCGGCGCCGAGGTGTCGCTGCCCGAGTCCGGCGCGCTGGTGTTCAGCGGCAGGCTCGCGCTGAACACCCACCCGTGGCTCGCGGACCACGCCGTCTCCGGCACGGTCCTGCTGCCCGGCACGGCGTTCGTGGAGATGGCGCTCCAGGCCGGTGCTCAGGCCGACTGCGACCTGCTGGAAGAACTCACGCTCGAAGCCCCGCTGGTGCTCCCGCCGCACGGCGGTGTGGCCCTGCGGGTCATGGTGGGGGAGGAGGAGTCCGGTCGCCGTACGCTGACCGTGTTCTCCCGCGCCGCCGCCGACGGCCCGTGGGCGCGGCACGCCACCGGCGCGCTCGGCAAGTCCCCGAGCCCGGTGTCCGACGAACTCTCCGCGTGGCCGCCCGCGGGCGCCGAACCCGTTGCCGTCGAAGGCCTGTACGAGGACTTCGCCGCGCTGGGCCTCGAGTACGGGCCGGTGTTCCAGGGCCTCAAGTCGGCCTGGCGCAGCGGTTCCGAGGTGTTCGCCGAGGTTTCGCTCGACGCCGACACCACCGCGTTCGGCCTGCACCCGGCCCTGCTCGACGCCGCCCTGCACGCCATCCGCTTCGGCGACTTCCTCGCCGAGGGCGACGGCACGCGGCTCCCGTTCTCGTTCGCGGGTGTCCGGCTGCACGCGGTCGGCGCGGGGGAGCTGCGCGTCCGGATGACCGGCGCGGGCACCGACGCGGTGTCCCTGCTGGTCGCCGACACGACCGGCGCCCCGGTCGCCTCCGTCGACTCGCTGGTGCTACGGCCCGTCGCGCTGGCCCCGAAGACGACGGACTCCCTGTTCCACGTCGAGTGGACGCCGGTCACGACGGCCGCCACCTCCGGTGACGTCGTCGTGGTGGAGGTGTCCGGCACGGTCTCCGAAGCCGTGCACGCCGCGCTGGCGACGGTCCGCGAGCACGCCGAGTCCGACGCCGTGGTGGCGTTCGTGACCCGCGGCGCGGTCGCCGTCCAGCCGGGCGACGACGTGACCGACCTGGCCGGTGCCGCCGTTCGCGGCCTGGTCCGGTCGGCTCAGGCCGAGTACCCCGGTCGGTTCGTGCTGGTGGACCTGGCCGATGGCGCCGAGGTCGTCACGGTCGCCGACGAACCGGAGATCGCGGTCCGCGACAGCGGGGTGTTCGCGCCCCGACTGGCGCGCACCGTGTCCGATGTGGACACCGACACCACGTTCAGCACCGGCAAGGTCCTGGTGACCGGCGCGTCCGGCGGCCTCGGCACGCTGTTCGCCCGCCACCTGGTGACCGAGCACGGCGTGCGCGACCTGCTGCTGGCCAGCAGGCGCGGCGCGGACGCCCCCGGCGCGCTCGACCTGGCCGCCGAACTGGCCGAACTCGGTGCGGTGGTGGACTTCGCGGCCTGCGACGTCGCCGACCGCGCCGCCGTGACCGCGCTGCTGGCCGCGCACGACGTGAAGGCGATCGTGCACACGGCGGGCGTGCTCGACGACTCGACCATCGGCGGGATGACCGCCGAGCAGGTCGACGTGGTCCTGCGCCCCAAGGTGGACGCGGTCGCGACCCTGCACGAGCTGGCGGGCGACCTGGACGCCTTCGTGGTCTTCTCGTCGGCCGCGGGCACGTTCGGCACGCCCGGACAGGCCAACTACGCGGCGGCCAACGCCTACCTGGACGCCTTGATGCAGCAGCGGACGGCGCGCGGACTGCCCGGTCTGTCGCTGGCCTGGGGCCTGTGGGACGACCTGGGCGGCATGACCGCCGACCAGGACCGCCTGCGCCGCTCCGGCGTCGCGGCGCTGGGCGTGGCCGAGGGCCTGTCGCTGTTCGACCGGGCGTTCCGCGGTCAGCACGCGGTGGCCGTGCCGATGAAGCTCGACACGGCGGGCCTGCGCGGCGCGGGCCCCGCACTTCCGGCGCTGCTCCGCGGCCTGGTCCGCACCACGACCCGGCGCACCGCCTCGGCCAACGCCCAGCTCGACCTGCGCGGCCTGTCCGCCGAGGACCGGGCGCGGACGCTGCTGGACGCGGTGCTGACGCACACCGCCGCCGTCCTGGGCTACGGCGCGAAGAAGGTCGAGCCGACGCAGCAGTTCGTCGAGCTGGGCTTCGACTCGCTGACCTCGGTGGAGCTGCGCAACGTGCTCAACGCGGTCACGGGCCTCCGGCTGCCGCCGACGCTGCTGTTCGACCACCCGACCCCGGCACTGGTCGCCGAGCACCTCGACGGCACGATCGACGTCCCGGAGACGGCCGTGGCCGCACCGGCCGGAACGCTGGGGCTCATGTCCAAGCAGGCCAACGCCTCCGGACGGGGTGAGGACTTCATGGGGCTGCTGATGGCGGTCTCGGAGTTCCGCCCGTCGTTCAGCGGACCGGCCGACCTGCCCGAGCCGCTGCACACCGCCCGGCTGGCCAAGGGCGACACCGGCCCCGGCCTGATCTGCTTCCCGCCGATCCTGGCCAACTCCGGCCCCCAGGTGTACTCCCGCTTCGCGGCGTCGCTCCGCGACCAGCGGAACGTCTCCGTGGTGTCCACGCCGGGCTTCCTCAAGGGGGAGCTGGTGCCCGCGTCCATCGACGCCATCGTCCAGGCCCAGGCGCAGGCCGTCCTGGAACAGGCCGAGGGCAAGCCGTTCGTGCTGGTGGGCCACTCCTCGGGCGGCACGCTGGCCCACGGCGTCGCCCAGCACCTGGAGAGCCTGGGCACCCCCGCGGCGGCACTGGTGCTGATGGACATCTTCCGCCACGACCGCGAGGCCCTGTCCCGCGTGCACCCCGAGGTGGTGGGTGACACCGGTGACGAGGACGCCACGCTCGTGGACGACCAGCGCCTCACCGCGATGGGCGCCTACTGCCGGATCTACGCGGGCTGGCAGCCGACCCCCATCAGCACCCCTACCCTGCTCGTCCGCGCGTCGGAACCGTTGCCGGGCATGGACCCAAACGCGGAGTGGCGGTCCACTTGGGACTATGACCACGACGCCGTGGACGCGCCGGGAACGCACTTCTCGATGATGCAGGAGCACGCGGCCACCACGGCCGCGGCCGTGCACGGGTGGCTGGTGGAGAACTCCCCCGAACAGGGGTGAACAGGGGGTGCGGGACGCCGACGGCGTCCCGCACCATTGTGGTGAAACCAATCCGAACGTCTCTTCCGGATGCGCCTGGAGGTTGTGCGCCCCTGGTGATTGTCGTGATGTCGTGAGAGGAACAACCAACCGCCATGGCACGAGTAGTTGTCGACACCGCCCAGTGGATCCGCCGGTTCCACCCCAATCCGGACAGCGAAGTCCGCTTGGTGTGCCTTCCACACGCGGGAGGATCGGCGAGCTTCTACTACCCGGTCTCGGAAGCGCTGAGGCCCGGAGTGGAAGTTCTGGCGGTGCAATACCCCGGACGACAGGACCGCAGAGCGGAACCTTGCATCGAGTCCGTGGAGGAACTGGCCAACCGCATCGTCCTGGCGCTGAAGCCGTGGACGACGGACAAGCCACTTGCCCTGCTGGGGCACAGCATGGGCGCCACGCTGGCGTTCGAGGTGGCGAGGGGGTTGGAGCGGTGCGGGACACCCGCTGTGGCGCTGTTCGCGTCCGGACGGCGTGCGCCGTCCCGGTACCGGGACGACCAGGTGCACCTGCGGGATGACGACGGGATCGTGGCCGAGTTGCAGGTGTTGAGCGGGACGGATTCCCGGTTGCTGGGCAACGAGGATTTGCTGAGGCTGGTCATACCGGTCATTCGGGCTGATTACAAGGCTGTGGAGACTTATCGGTGTGAGGATGGGGCTACTGTTGGGTGCCCTGTTACGGTTTTGGTGGGGGATAGCGATCCTAAGGCCACGATAGAGGAGGCCAGGGCTTGGTCGGAGCATACGACCGGGGGGTTTGATCTTCAGGTTTATCCTGGTGGGCATTTTTATTTGAGTGAGCACCAGGATGAGGTGACCGGGTTGATCGCTGAGCGGTTGGCGGCTTTGAGGGGTTGAGGTTTTCCTGCTTGGGTGACCCGCTTCGACGCTTGAGTTGACGCACGCAACTGACCCGGCACAGACCTCCCCCGCCGCCCCGATCCCCAGCGCCCTTCGTGCTTTTCAAGCTTTGTCAAGGCATCTTTCCCGCCTTGACAAAGCTTGAAAAGCATTGAAATAATTGCGTGAGAGGGGTGGTGGGGGAACCACCGTGGGTGCGCGTGGGTTGAGGTGGTCCCAAGCTGAGGCTTCTGCTTCCAGCCGGGCTGGGTTGCGTACCGGAGATCCAGCGAGGATGTGGCCGATTTGACTTGGGGCCCCTAGATTTGCCCCTTCGTCGGACCAAAACGGCGGG
>NZ_JANYMP010000010.1:0-160091 GCF_025061645.1 Umezawaea endophytica
GGCGCACTGCGAGCAGGGGCTCGGCGTGTGGAGCTGGGCGAGCACCGACACCGAGGGCGACACGGATGTCGTGCTGGCCTGCGCGGGCGACGTGCCGACGCAGGAAACCCTGGCCACTGTGGAAGTCCTGCTCGGTCTCGTGCCCGATCTGCGCGTCCGGGTGGTGAACGTGGTCGACCTGGCCCGGTTGGCGCCCGCCGAGCTGCACCCGCACGGCGTCCCCGACAAGGACTACGAGGAGATCTTCACCGCTACGGCCCCGGTGGTCTTCGCCTACCACGGCTACCCGTGGCTGATCCACCGCCTGACCTACCGCCGTCCCGGCCACGACCGGATGCACGTGCACGGTTTCCACGAGAACGGCACGACGACCACGCCGTTCGACATGTGCGTGCTCAACGAGGTCGACCGCTACGCGCTCGCGCTGGCCGCGCTGGAACGGGTGCCGAGGGTCGCGGGCCGGATCGGGCACCTGCGGCAGCACCTGCGGGACCGGCGCGTCGCGCACCACAACCACATCCGCCGCGCCGGCGAGGACCTGCCGGAGGTCCGCGACTGGGTCTGGGGCGGGTGATGCGGACCCTGGTGGTCAACCCCGGTTCGTCCAGCCTGAAGCTGTCCGTCGTGGACGGTGGGGTCCAGGTGGCGTCGAGGACGCTGGACGGCTGGGGCGGCGTCCCGGCCCGGTGGCCGATCCTCGACGTCCTGGCGGCCTCGGGCCCGGTGGACGCGGTCGGCGTGCGGATCGCGCACGGCGGCGACCGGGACGGTCCGCGCCTGCTGGACGAGGGGGAGCTGCGCGCGCTGGAGGAGTTCGTCCCGCTGGCCCCGCTGCACCAGCCCAGGTCGCTGGCGCTGGCGCGGGTGGTCGTCGAGGTGCTGCCGGACGTCCGGGTGTTCGGGTGCTTCGACACGTCGTTCCACGCCGGGATGCCCGCGCACGCCACGACGTACCCGGTGCCGCGGGAGTGGACCGAGCGGTTCCGGTTGCGCCGCTACGGTTTCCACGGGCTGTCGTGCGCCTACGCGGTGCGGGCGGCGGCCGGGGCGCTGGGCCGCGACCCGGCCGGGCTGAGCCTGCTCTGCTGCCACGTCGGCTCCGGTGTGTCGGTGACGGCGGTGCTGGACGGCCGAAGCGTGGACACGTCGATGGGGCTGACGCCGCTGGACGGCGTCGCGATGGCGACCCGCTCGGGCGGCCTGGACCCCGGTCTCCTGCTGCACGTCCAGCGCACCGGCGGGTTGTCGGCGGGCGAGGTGGAGTCGGCGCTGACCCACCACTCCGGGCTCGCGGGCCTGTCCGGCACCAGCGGTGACGTGCGGCGGGTGCTGGCGGCCCGCGCGGCGGGCGACGAGCACGCGGACCTGGCCATCCGCGTGTACCTGCACCGGCTGCGCCGCGAGATCGGCGCCGCCCGCGTGTCGCTGGACCGCCTCGACGCCCTGGTGCTCACCGGAGGGGTCGCCGAGCACGAGCCCGCGTTGGTGGCCGAACTCCTCGACGGCCTGGCGCACCTGGGGATCGCGGTCGCCCCCGCCGCGCTGGCGGGCACGGGGGACCGGGTGGTCAGCCCGGAGACCGCGCGGACCCGCGTGCTGCTCGTCGCCGCGGGGGAGGACGTCGAGATCGCCCACCAGGTCGAGCGGGCCGGGTTGGCGGTGTGACCCGAGGGAGGCAGCCGTGCGCGAACCCACCGTGGCGTCGGTGATGACGCGGGGCGTCGTCACCGTGGAGCTGCACACCCCCTTCAAGGAGGTGGTGGCGCTGCTGGCGGAGCACGGGATCAGCGCCGTCCCGGTGCTGGACGGCGGCCGGGTCGCCGGGGTGGTGTCCGAAGTGGACCTGCTGGCCAACCAGGAGTACCGCGGCGGCAGCGCTCCCGTGCCGTCCGCGCACGCGGACCGGGACCGGTGGCGGAAGGCGACGGGCACCACGGCGAGCCACGTGATGACCAGCCCGGCGATCGTGATCGACCCCGGCGCGCCGCTCGGCGAGGCGATGGGGCTCCTCGGCCAGTCGACCGTGCGGCGGCTCTTCGTCGTCGACGGCGACGGCGTGCTGGTCGGCGTCCTGGCCCGCCGGGACCTGCTCAGGACCTACCTGCGCGCGGACGGCGACATCCTCGGCGACATCCGGGACCTGGTGCTGCGCGAGGAGTTGTCCCTCGACCCGGACCGGGTGGCGGTCGAGGTCGACGCGGGGCGCGTGCGGCTCGCGGGGTGGCTGGAGCGGCGGAGCCAGGTCGAGCGGGTGGTCGCGCTGGTGCGGCTGCTGGCCGGTGTGGTCGACGTGCGCTGCGAGGTCGGCTTCGACGTCGACGACGAGACGCCCCGCTGAACGGCGAAGGCCCGGCACACCGGTCGTGGGCGCGGGACTCCACCGTCGGGGGGCGGCGAGGGACCTCAGCGCGAGGCGTCGACGGGTGTCCGGGGTGCCGGGCCGAGGACCGTCGCGCCGGGACGTTCGACGCGGCCCGCCGTTTCCTGCCGCGGTTCGGGCACGTGCGGCCGGTGGACGACGAGGACCGGGCACGGCGCCTGGTGCAGCGCGGTCCTGGTGATCGCCCCGCAGCGGCCGGTCCGGGGCGCCTGCTCGCCCGCGCCGACCACGAGCAGGTCGCTGTCGGTGCAGCGGGCGACGGCCTCGTGCGGTTGACCGTGCAGCAGGACGACGGTGTGGATCGGCCGCCGGTCGAGCTTCTCCAGCAGCCGGGCCGCGCGGTCGAGCACGAACTGGTGGTCGGCGGCCAGCGCGTCCCTGTTCATCGGCAGCGGGAGCGCGTGCACCACGCGCAGGGCGGCGCGGTGGTCGAGCGCCATGGCGGCGGCCCTCACGACCACCAGGTCGTCGTCCTCGCCACCGCTGATCAGCGCCGTGACCCGCCGGTTGTCCCCGCGCACCGCGGATGGCCTGCCGCGGACGACGACGGTGTCGCACGTCGCGCGGCGGACCAGCGGCAGCACGTTGCCGCCGAGGGTGAAGGAGCTCGCCGAGTGGCCCCGGTAGCCGACCACGACCAGGCCGGACGCGCGTCCGGCGGTCTCCAGGTCCCGCACGGGGTCGGGGCCGGACTCGTGCACCCGCACCCGCAGCATGGGGAGGCTGCTGGTCACGTAGTTCAACCCGCCGTTGCGGGGCACGGTGTCCGGCACGTCGGACATCCGGTCCCACAGCCAGACGTCGAGCACCGCTCCCGTGCGCCACGCGTGCTCGGCGGCCCACCGCAGCGCCGCCTGGCCCCAGAGCGATCCGTCGTTGCCGACGACCACCGGGAGCGGCGACCGGCCCGTCGCCTCGGAACGGCTTGGATGACGCGGCACCTGGTTCATGAGCGCTCCCGTGTTGGTCCGACCCCCGACACCCACCACGGTCGCGTGGTCGAGCGCGCGGCGGCAGTGCACACGGGACCCCGGCCGGAGGGACGAAAGTCCCATGCCACCCGGGATCGGACCTCACGCGCCCGAGTCGGCGGAGCACGACTCCAGGACCAGTTCCTCCACCGGAACGCGCGGTGTCGGCGGGACGGGGGTGCCGAAACCGACCCGCAGCACCGTTTGCGGGAACAGGGAACCGCCGAGCACCCGGCGCAGGTTCTCCCGCGCCCCGCGGACCTCGACCACCTGCGACAGGAACGAGGCGGACAGGCCGAGCGTGGTCGCCACCAGCAGGACGCGCTGCAACGCCTGTCCCGCTTGGAGTTCGGCCAGCGCGCCGTCGTAGAACGAGCAGAGCACGACGACGAACGGGTCCGGCTCGTAGTCCTTGCCCGCCTGCCGGGTCACCGGTTCCCCCGGCGAGAAGTCGCGCAGGGCCCATTCGTCCTGTGGCGCGGGCGTGGGACCGGCCGAGTCCGACGGCACGCCGCGCCCCCGGTGCGCCCGACTTCCCGTCCAGTCCACCAGTTCCGCCCGCACGCCGGGATCCGCGAGTTGTTCGTGGTGCGCCTTGACGAGCAGGTCCCGCAGCCGCGCTTTCTCCTCGCGGGTGCCGACGACGTGCAGCCACGACCGCTCCAGTTCCGCGGCCCGCACCAGGCGCTGCCGGTGCGCGGCGGGCACCGGGCTGTCGAAGAACGGGTGGCGGTTGGTCCTGCGGTGTTCCACCGCGGCCAGCAGGGAACGGGACTCCTCGGTCGGCGTGAACCGCCCACCGCGCCGGACGACCGCGAGCGGGCCGCCTGCTCCCCGGCCGGGCAGCAGCGTGACGAGGGGCTTGATGCCGAGCCCTTGGAGGGCGAGCCGCGTGTTCAGCAGCGCGGCGCCGCAGGACAGCCTCAGCTCACGGGACTCCGGGTCGGTGGCGAACAGCCGCCTGGCCGGGTCGAAGTGCAGTTCGACCCGGTCCGGGCGCAGCGCGAACCGCCACGGTTGGCTGTTGTGCAGGGAAGGGGCCAGCGAGGCGGCCTCGAGCACGCCGCTGACGTCGTCCTCGGCCAGACCCAAGGCCGGTACCACCGCGCTCATCACATCTCACCTCGTCGAACCGTGATCGCTCCGGACTCCTCCCACTGTCGTTCGTCCCGATCGCCGCGCACACCATCGAAAGTCCTCGGACGGCAGGGACGTCCGCCGCGGGCCGACGCCGACCTGGTTCAGCGGGTGATCACGTGCCAAGCTGGTGCGGCGGGCCGTGAGCGGCGGGGGAGGAGATGCCGAGATGGTTGGGGAGCCCGATCCCGGCGGGGGCGGACCGAAGATGAGCCTCGGCGGGTTGCGCCTGGACGAACTGCTCGGTGAGGTGCGGGAGCGGCTCGCCGAGATCGCCGAGTCGCGCGACCGGACGCAGAGCCTGCTCGACGCCGTGCTGGCCGTCGGCTCCGGCCTGGAGCTGGACTCCACCCTCCAGCGGATCGTGCAGGTCGCCGTCGACCTCGTGGGGGCCAGGTACGGCGCCCTCGGCGTGCTGGGCACCAGGGACGACCTGTCGGAGTTCGTCTACGAGGGAATCGACGCGGAGACCCGGTCGCACATGGGGCACCTGCCGGAGGGCAAGGGGCTGCTGGGGCTGCTCATCAAGGACCCGCGCGCGATCCGGCTGCGCGACCTCTGCACGCACGCCGCGTCCGTCGGCTTCCCGCCCAACCACCCGCCGATGCACAGCTTCCTCGGTGTGCCGATCCGGTTGCGCGACGAGATCTTCGGCAACCTGTACATGACCGAGAAGAAGGGGATGGCCGAGTTCACCACCGATGACGAGGTGGTGCTCCAGGCGCTGGCCGCCGCCGCGGGCGTGGCGATCGAGAACGCGCGCCTGTTCGAGCGGTCGCGGATGCGGGAGCGGTGGATGGAGGCCACCGCGGAGATCAACTCCGAACTCCTCGGCGGCGCGTCCGCGCAGGACGCCCTCCAGCTCATCGCCCAGCGCACGGTGGAGCTGTCCGGCGCGCACTCCTCGCTGATCGTGCTGGGCGGCGAGGGCAGGCTGTTCGTGACCGCCGGGGCGGGGCCGCAGGTCGAGGAGCTGATCGGGTCGGACCTGTCCAAGCGCGAGTCGCCCATCGAGGAGGTGCTGCGCACCGGCGTCCCCAAGGTGATCGAGAGCCTCGGCGCGGGACTCGGGGAGGGGTCGGTCGAGTTCGGGCCCGGCATCGCGGTGCCGATGCGGGCGGGCGCGGTCGTCACCGGCGTGCTGGTCGCCGTGCGGCGCAAGGGGGAACTGCCGTTCGTGGCCGACCAGGTGCCCGTGCTGGCGTCGTTCGCCGACCAGGCCGCGCTGGCGCTGCAACTCGCGGAGAAGCAGCGTTCCCTGCGCCTGCTGGACGTCCTAGAGGACCGCGACCGGATCGCGCGGGACCTGCACGACCACGTGATCCAGCGGTTGTTCGTGACGGGCATGAGCCTCCAGGGCACGCTGCGCCGCATCACCAGCACCGAGGTGCGCGGCCGGGTGATGACCGCCGTGGAGCAGCTCGACCAGACCGTGCGGGAGATCAGGACGTCGATCTTCGACCTGCAGAGCGCGGGTGACGACGGCGTGAGCCTGCGCAGGCGCCTGCTGGACGTCATCGCCGAGCTGACCGAGTCGACCGAGCTGTCCCCGGCCGTGCGGATGTCCGGGACGGTGGACAACTCCGTGTCCGACGAGCTGGCCGAGCACGTCGAGGCCGTCGTCCGCGAGGCCGTGAGCAACGTCGTCCGGCACGCGCGGGCCTCGGCGCTCACGGTCACGGTGGAGGCGGGGGACGAGCTGATCATCTCCATCGTCGACGACGGGGTCGGCGTGCCGCAGGACATCGCGCGCAGCGGGCTGCTCAACCTGGAGCACCGGGCGCAGCGGTTCGGCGGCTCGCTGTCGGTCACGTCGGGGACGGGCGGGGGCTCCCGCGTGACGTGGCGGGTCCCACTGGGCTGAGGTCAGTCCTCGGTGGTGCCCTGCCCCGGTTTCCGCAGTTGGCTGGCGAGGATCGCGGCCTGGGTGCGGCGTTGCATGCCCAGCTTCGCGAGCAGGTGCGACACGTAGTTCTTGATGGTCTTCTCGGCCAGGAACATCCGGTCGGCGATCTGCCGGTTGGTCAGGCCCTCGCCGATGAGGTCGAGCACCGTGCGCTCCTGCTCGGTCAGCGTCCGCAGCGGGTCGCCGGTGTCGCGCTCGCGGCGGATCCGGTTCAGCAGCGCCGACGTCGTCCTCGCGTCGAGCAGCGACTGGCCCCCGCCGACCGTGCGCACCGCGTTCACCAGGTCGCCGCCGAGGATCTGCTTGAGCACGAAACCCGACGCCCCGGCCATGATCGCGTCGAACAGCGCCTCGTCGTCGGCGAACGACGTCAGCATGAGCACCTTCAGGTCGGGCAGTTGGGAGCGCAGGTCGCGGCACAGCTCGATCCCGTTGCCGTCCGGCAGCCGGATGTCCAGCACGGCCACGTCGGCGCCGCTGGGCGGGACCCTGGTGAGCGCCTCGGTCACCGACGAGGCCTCGCCGATGACCTCCAGGTCACCCTCCTCACCGAGCAGTTCCGCCACGCCCCTGCGCACGATCTCGTGGTCGTCCACCAGGAAGATCCTCGTGGGCACCCCCACCACCTCCAAGAAGCAAGCCGGAACCCGCCGTCACGCGATCGGGCCGGCGCACGGTACTCCGTTGGTGGAGACGGTGCCGGTCCCGGCCGCGGTCGAACAGGGTCCAAGGACTCTGCCGGGAACCGTTGCGGCGCCTCGTGGTCAGCGGGACTCCCGCGCCGATCCGGGCGTCACCGCTCCCGCCGCCTCGACCGCCGCGAACGGGATCACCGTGACCGGGCACCGCGCGTGCCGGAGGCAGTGCGCCGCCACCGAGCCGACCACCGCGAGGCCCGTCCTGCGGTACCCGTGTCCGCCCAGGACGAGCGCGTCGGCGTCGGCCGACAGCTCCGCGAGCACCCTGCCGGGTTCGCCGGTGGGCACGAACTGGTCGACCACGACCCCCTCGGCCTCCTGGTCGACGGCCTGCACCGCCGTCCGCAGGTGGTGGACGTGCCGCTCGCGGACCGGGTCGGCGCCCGTCGGCCGGGTGATCGGCATCGGCGTGCTGGACGGCGGTTTGGCGTCGAGCCCGCGCACCGACACGGCCAGCACCGACCGCCCGGTGAGCCTCGCCTGCCGCACCGCCCAGCGCAGGGCCGCCGTGCTCGCGGGTGATCCGTCGATGCCGACGATGATCCGCTGGGCCGTCTCCATGGTGATCCACTCCTCGTTGGTCGTCCCCCCGATGGTCTTGGGCGCGCGGCGTCCGGACGAGGGGCGAACGACCCGATCCGGCCGGGCCCATCGCCGACGGTCCCGTCGCCGACGGTCCCGTCGCGCTCCGCCGGATGCCGCGCCGCACGGGACTTTCGCCCCTGACGGACGGACTTTGGCCACTTCGCCCGGCGGCCCGCGTGGTCGAGGCTGAGGGGGAACTCGTCGACAGCCCCGACCCGAGGAGGCCGTGCGTCATGGCGACACGCGAGAGCACCGTCGGCGGTCCGGTGGAGCACGACGTCCACCACGTGGTGGTCAAGGACCACGACGGCTACCCGGTCGTCGAGGTGTCGATGCCGCCCGGCGTGCTCGCCGCGGTGGTGACGCCCCTGGTCGCGGCGGCGGGCGCGGTGGCGGCGCTGGCGGTCGACTGGACCGTCGAGGTCGACTGAGCGGGCAGGACTTCCGGAGATCCGAGGAGACGGCGATGCGCGCGGAAACAGGTGACTGGCTGCTGGTCGAACAGTCCAGTGTGGACAGGTCTGCTCGGCGGGGGAGGATCGTCGGCGTGCGCGGGGCCGACGGCGGTCCGCCCTACGTGGTGCACTGGGTCGACAGCGACCACGAGGCGCTGGTGTACCCCGGACCCGACGCGCACGTGGTCACGGCGGCGGAACTGGCCGAGGCCGACGCCCGCGCCGGGGAACGGGCGGACGCCGGGCGGCGGAGCGCCTTCGGCCACGGGTGACAGCCGTCGTGGGCGGATCCCCGTCGCCGTGCCAGAGCACAGGGCCTCGACCGCCAGTGACTTTGTGCCCTGCTGGGCCGGAATAGGTCGACCGACAATGGTCTTCTCCGCGCGCGGGACGCGGGGAAGACCACGGGGAGTCGAGTTGACCGAGCGCGAGGCGGACCTGGGGACCGTTGGCGAGGGGGAGGGGGCACGTCGAGCGGCGCTCGCCGTGCCGGGAGGCGTGCCACCGGGCGGTGAGCGATGAGCAGTGCGCTGGAGGAGGAGCCGGGCGAACTCCTGGAGCTGCCGGAGGCGACGTCGTTGCGGCTGCTGGCGGGCGTCCCCTTCGGGCGGGTGGTGTTCTCGCGGGACGCGCTGCCCGCGATCCGGCCGGTCAACCACGTCGTCGACCGCGGCTCGATCGTCATCCGCGCCCACCTGGGCGCCGCGGTGCTGTCGTCCGTCGGCATGGTGGTGGCCTACGAGGCCGATTCGATCGACCCCGTGACGCGCCAGGGGTGGAGCGTGATCGTGGTCGGCGTCGCGAAGCGGGTCGACGACCCCGACGAGGTGGCGCGCCTCGACGAGGTGCTGAAGCCGTGGGTGCGCGGGACCATGGACCACGTGATCCGGATCGTGCCGGAGATGGTGACCGGGTACGAACTGGTCGTGGACGGGCCGACGGCCGGTGGTTGAGGAATCAATCAGCTCGGCGGCGCGTTGCCCGGACGTGAAGAAAATCGGCTTCCTGTCCTTCGGGCACTGGTCGGACGGCCCGCACTCGCGCACGCGGACGGCGTCGGACGCGCTCCTGCAAGCCATCGACCTCGCGGTGGCCGCGGAGGAGCTCGGCGCGGACGGCGCGTACTTCCGGGTGCACCACTTCGCGCGGCAACTGGCGTCGCCGTTCCCGCTGCTGGCCGCGATCGGCGCCAAGACCCAGCGCATCGAGATCGGTACCGGCGTGATCGACATGCGGTACGAGAACCCGATGTACATGGTGGAGGACGCGGGTGCCGCGGACCTCATCTCCGGCGGCAGGCTCCAGCTCGGCATCTCGCGGGGGTCGCCCGAGCAGGTGATCGACGGCTGGCGGTACTTCGGCTACGAGCCCGGCGAGGGCGACACCGAGGCCGACATGGCCCGCAAGCACGCCGAGGTGCTGCTGACCGTGCTGCGCGGCGAGGGCTTCGCCCGGCCCAACCCGCGGCCGATGTTCGAGAACCCGCCGGGGCTGCTGCGCGTCGAACCGCACTCGGCCGGGTTGAGGGACCGGATCTGGTGGGGCGCCAGCTCGAACGCCACCGCGGTCTGGGCGGCTGAGCAGGGCATGCACCTGATGAGCTCGACGCTGAAGAACGACGAGGGCGGGGCGCCGTTCCACGTCCAGCAGGCCGAGCAGATCCGGGCGTTCCGCAAGGCGTGGTCGGAAGCCGGGTGGCAGCATCAGCCGCGCGTCTCGGTCTCGCGCAGCGTCTTCGCGCTGACCTCCGACCTCGACCGCGCCTACTTCGGCCACGACCGCGCGAGCGCCGACCACATCGGCTACATCGACGCGAGCACCAAGGCCATCTTCGGCCGCAGCTACACCGCCGAACCGGACGTGCTGGTCGAGCAGCTCGCGGAGGACGAGGCCATCGCCGAAGCCGACACGCTGCTGCTGACCGTGCCCAACCAGCTCGGCGTCGACTACAACGCGCACGTGATCGACAACGTCCTCACCCACGTCGCGCCCGGCCTCGGCTGGCGCTGACCGACAGCGGGGTCACCGGGCCGCCGTCGAGGCTCGCAGGGCCTCGGCGGCGACGGCGAGGTCCTCCCACGCCATCCCGACCGAGCGGAAGAGCCGCGGTCCCACGTCCGTGACCGGTTCTCCCCGCACCACGTCGGCGAGCGTCCGCAGGTCCGAGCGGGAGAGGGTGCCCGCGCGGACGGCGGCGGCCACGTCACCCGCTTCGCGGAGCGCGGTGTCGACGTGCTCCACGACCACGGACGACCGCCGCACGGTGGTGTCGTCCAGTTCGCGCGCGTCCAGCGTGTGCGAGCCCATCGCGACCACCACGGCGTGCGGGGCGAGCCGGGCCCCGTCGAACAGGGGCGTGCTCGACGACGTGCAGCAGACCACGAGGTCGGCGTGGTCGACGGCGTCCGGGCCGGCGGGGGACACCGGCACGTCGAACGTGTGGTTCGCGCAGAAGGCCGCGGCGGCCTCCGGGGTCCGGCCCGCGACCTCCACCCGCTCGATCCGGCGGACGGCCGAGATGGCCCGGACGTGCGCGGCCGCCTGCGGGCCGGTGCCGTGCACGAGCAGGCGCGGGGTGCTCGCGGGTGCGAGGACGTCGACGGCGAGCGCGGACAGCGCCGACGTCCTGAGCAGGGTGAGCGCGGCGCCGTCGAGCAGGGCGACCGGGCGCAGCGTCATGGCGTCGTGGAGCAGGTAGGTGCCGGTGACGCGGGGCAGGCCCAGTGCCGGGTTGCCGGGGGCGACCCCGACGACCTTGACGCCCACGACGCCGCCACCCTCACCCGGCATGACCAGCAGTTCGCCGTGGGTCAGGGGGACGGCCGAGCGGGGCGGCCCGGCCGCGTCCCAGGCGTCGCCCAGGAGCGCGTCGCGCAACGCGGAGATCGCGGCGTGGACGGGCACGAGGTCGAGCAGGTCGCGTTCGCCGAGTTGCGGCAGCGGTGGGGTCACCCTTGGATTCCAGCAGACGCCGCTGCCGGACCGCTCGCCCCGGACAGGTTCTTCCGCTTGACAAAAAAAGTTGTCAAGGAGAGGGTGGGGCCGTGCACGAGGTGGCGGTGATCGACGACCCGGCGGCGGCCGAGGCCGCTCTGGCCCCGGTTCGGTCCAGGCTGCTCGCCGAGCTGTCCGAGCCCGGCTCGGCGACCACGCTGGCGCGGCAGGTCGGGCTGACCAGGCAGAAGGTCAACTACCACCTGCGCGCGCTGGAGCGGCACGGGCTGGTCGAGCTGGTCGAGGAACGGCGCAAGGGGAACTGGACGGAGCGGGTGCTGCGGGCGACCGCGGCGTCGTACGTGATCTCGCCGAGCGCACTCGCCGGGGTCGAACCCGATCCGGACCGGTCACCCGACCGGAAGTCCGCGAGCTGGCTGCTCGCGGTGGCCGCGCGACTGGTGCGCGACGTCGGCGACCTGGTCACCGGCGCGGCCGGGGCGCGCAAGCGGCTCGCGACGTTCGCGGTCGACGGCGAGGTCCGGTTCGCGTCGGCGGCCGACCGCGCCGCGTTCGCGGAGGAGCTGGCGGTCGCCGTGACGTCGTTGGTGTCGAAGTACCACGACGGGTCCGCGGCAGGCGGGCGAGCGCACCGGATCGTGGTCGCCGTGCACCCCAAGGTCCGACGAGGAGAAGAGAGCTGACCATGTTCATCCCGGTGACGAGCATCCCGGTCGACGACCAGGACAAGGCCCTGGCGTTCTACACGGACGTGCTGGGTTTCGTGAAGAAGACCGACATCCCGGTGGGCGACGCCAAGTGGCTGACCGTCGTCTCGCCCGACGCGCCGGAGGGCGTCGAGCTGCTGCTCGAACCGGACGGCAACCCCGGCATCCGGATCGACGACAAGCCCGCCGCGCAGGTGTACAAGAAGGTGCTCTACGACGCGGGCGTGCCGTACACCATGCTCGGCAGCAAGGACCTGGACGCCGACTACGCGCGGATGAAGGGGCTCGGGGTCAGGTTCACCCAGGAGCCGACGAAGACCGACTTCGGCTCGATGGCGGTGTTCGACGACACCTGCGGCAACCTCATCGTCCTCACCCAGCAGGCCTGACCGCGGTGGACGAGCGCAGGCGCCTGGCCAAGGAGGTCGAACTCGCCGCCACCCCGGACGAGGTGTGGGAGGCGATCTCCACCCCGGAGGGCATGTCGGTCTGGTTCGTGCCGCACGAGCGGGTGGACGGCGAGGTCGAGGCCGACTTCGGGGGCGGCAACACGCAGGCGGGCCAGGTGCTGGCGTGGGAGCCGGGCGAGCGGGTCGTCTACGGGGCGCCCGGCCCGGACGGTGAACCGCCGATGACGCTGGAGTTCCTGGTCGAGGGCAGGGGCGACGGCACCACCGTGCTCCGCCTCGTCCAGAGCGGGTTCTTCGGCGGCGACGACTGGGAGGCCGAGTACGACGGCTTCGGCAAGGGCTGGGACATGTTCCTGCACAACCTGGCCGAGTACTTCCGGCACTTCTCCGGGCGGCCGGTGGCGAACGTGGTCGCCACCGCCTCCACGACCAGGCCCGGTGCCGAGGTGTGGGCCGACCTGGTCGCGCGGCTCGGCGCGGACCCGGCGCTCGGCGACCGGGTGCGCCTCACCCCGGAGGGCCTCGAACCCGTCGAGGGCGTGGTGGACCTGCACATCGGGTCGGTGCTGCTGGGCGTCCGGACCGAGCAGGGCTTCTACCGGTTCATGGTCGACGACGCGCACCACATGGTGAACACGATCCAGTACTTCTACGGCGTGCAGGTGGATCGGGAGTCCCGTTCCGCCGCCTGGCAGGCCTGGGTCGACGACCTCGCCGGGGCACCCGGTCACGGGCGGGGGAGGTAGGCGGCGACCTCGGCGAGCGCGTCGAGCGCCTCGGGGTCGAACGCGCCGGTGGCGTTCTCCGCCTCGGCGACGGTGAGCGAGGTCCCCTGGACGTCGGAACCGTAGTAGCGGCCGGTGAACGCGATGTCCGCCAGGCCGAGCAGCGCCGAGCCGAGCGGGCGGACGTCACCGCTGCCGTCGACGTCGATGACCGACTTGAAGTCGCGCACGTCGGCGGCTCGGCGGAACCCGACCCAGGCGACGGACACGACCGCGCTGGTGCCCACGTCGTCGCCGACGGCCACGATGATCCGGTCCAGCGAGGCGCACGGGACGCGGGCCAGGAACTCCCGCACCCGGCCGTGCGACGCGGTCAGGCACTCGACCTGCCGACGCCCCTCCCGGCGTAGTTCCCGCACGCCCATGCGCCGCCACGCGTCGGCGGAATCGCCCTTGCGCGCGGACTTCTGCCCCTCGGCCTTGCGGACGCGCAGGTCGACGGCCGGGCTCGCCCCGCCGCCCGCACCGCCGCCCCCTCCGCCGGAGCCCATCAGCGCCCCGCCGCCGCCGTAGCCCACCATCCCGAGCGCCAGGACACCCGCCACCACGACGGTGCCCCCTCCGCCCTTCTTCTTTTTCTTCTTGCCGCTGAGCGGTCGGACCTTGCCGCTCTTGTCCGTGAAGAATCCTGCGGGCACGTGCCGTTCCCCCGGTACCTCGTCGACCCCGACAGCGCGTCGAGCGTGCTACCGGTGCTCACAGGGGTCTACGCAGAACAGCGGATTCCAGGCTGCTCGGTATGCCGCACGTCGCGGCACCGATCGGCGGGAGGCATGTTCACGCTCACAAACAGGACGTCCGGTTCTAGTTGAAAGTGCGACTAGAGAGGGAGTCAGCGGCTCTAGTTAGCGTTCACATCCGAGCGTTGACGCGGGTGGTGGGGCCTGCCACAGTGGACGTCAAGGTTGTTCCGAGGGAAGTGCCGAGTCCGCCGACCTCAGGAGTCCCCCATGTCCCCGCACGACTTCAGCCGTCGGCGCCTGTTCACCGCGGCCGGTGGCACGGCCGTCCTGGCCGCGCTCGGCACCCCCGGTGCGGCAGGCGCTTCCGCCAGTGCGCTGCCGCCCGTTCGAGCGGACATCGGCGCTCGCGCGTTCGCGTTCGGCCTGGACCAGGTGCGGCTGGCGCCCGGCCGCTGGCGCGACAACCTGGACCGGACGCTGGCGTACCTGCGCTTCATCGACGTCGACCGGCTGCTGTACGCGTTCCGCGCCAACCACCGGCTGGACACCCGCGGCGCCCAGCCCTGCGGTGGCTGGGAATCACCCACCTTCGAGTTCCGCACCCACAGCCAGGGGCACTTCCTGTCGGCGTGGGCGCAGGCGTGGGTCGTCACGGGGGAGAGCGCGTTCCGCGACAAGGCCGCGTACCTGGTCGCGGAACTGGCGAAGTGCCAGGCGAGCGCGGCCGGGTTCACCGCGGGCTACCTGTCCGGGTTCCCCGAATCCGACTTCGACACCGTGGAAACGGGCACCCGCAAGGGAGTCCCGTACTACTGCGTGCACAAGACGTTGGCCGGTCTGCTGGACGTGTGGCGGCTGTTGGGCAACACGCAGGCCCGCGACGTGTTGCTGGCGCTCGCCGGGTGGGTGGACTGGCGGACCGGGCGGCTGACGTACGAGCAGATGCAGACGACCATGCGGATCGAGTTCGGCGGGATGAACGCCGTGCTCACCGACCTGTACCAGCAGACGGGGGACGCCCGCTGGCTGCGCGTCGCGCAGCGGTTCGACCACGCGGCCGTCATCGACCCGCTGGCCGCGAACCGGGACCAGCTCAGCGGACTGCACGCCAACACGCAGATCCCCAAGATCGTCGGCGCCGCGCGGGAGTACAAGGCGACGGGAACCCAGCGGTACCTGGACGTCGCGAAGAACTTCTGGTCGATCGTCACCGGTGCCCACACCTACGTGATCGGCGGTAACAGCGTCGGAGAGTTCTTCCGGGAACCCGGCGCCATCGCCCGGTTCCTGACCGACGTGACGTGCGAGAGCTGCAACACCTACAACATGCTCAAGCTGACGCGGGAGCTGTTCCTGCTCGACCCGACGAGGGTCGACCTCGTCGACTACTACGAGACCGCGCTGCTGAACCAGTTGCTGGCGCAGCAGAACCCGAACGACGCGCACGGGCACGTCTGCTACTTCACCCCGCTCAACCCCGGCGGGCGCCGCACCTACAGCAACGACTACGACACGTTCACCTGCTGCCAGGGCACCGGCCTGGAGACCCAGACCAAGCTCGCGGACTCGATCTACTTCTCCGCCGACCGCGCGCTGTACGTGACCCTGTTCATCGCCTCGACGCTGACCTGGAGCGCGCTCGGCGTGACGGTCGAGCAGACCACCACGTTCCCCGAGGGCGACACCACCACGCTGCGGGTCACCGGCACGCCGGGCCGGTGGACGATGAACATCCGCGTCCCGAGCTGGACCAGCGGCGCGACCGTCCAGGTGAACGGGGTCGCGCAGGACATCGCCACGACACCGGGCACGTACGCGGTGCTGGACCGCACCTGGGCCTCCGGCGACACGGTGGTGGTCCGGCTGCCGATGCGCGTGGTGCTCAGGCCGACCCCGGACGACCCCGGCGTGCAGGCCGTCACCTACGGCCCCGTCGTGCTCAGCGGCGCCTACGGTGGCACGAGCCTCGCCGGGCTGCCCGTGCTGGCCACCGCGTCGATCACGCGCGGCAGCGGGCTGCGGTTCACCGCCACCGCCGACGGCGCCCAGGTGTCGCTGATCCCGTTCCACGACAACCACCTCCAGAACTACACCGTCTACTGGAACGCCGACGGGCGCGCCGTCGACACGGCGACCTTCAAGCTGCTCAACGCGGGCAGCGGCCTGGTGCTGGGCGTGCGGGACATGTCCACCGCCGACGGGGCCGACGCGCTCCAGTGGGCGGACACCGGCACCCCCGACCACGGCTGGGAACTCGTCGTCTCCGGTTCCGCGCTCAAGCTCCGCAACGGCAACAGCCGCAAGGTGCTCGGCGTGCGGGACATGTCCACTTCGGACGGTGCGCGGGTCGTCCAGTGGAGCGACACGGGCACTGCGGACCACCTGTGGACGCCGGTCGACAACGGTGACGGGACGCACGGGATCCGCAACGGCCACAGCGGCAAGCTGCTGGGCATCCTCGACGGGTCCACGGCCCAGGGAGCCGTGGCCGTCCAGGACTCCGACAACGGCAGCGCCGACAACCGCTGGCGCCTGGTCCCCGTCGCGGCGCGGAGGGTGCGGAACGTCCACAGCGGTCTGGTGCTCGGCGTGACCGGCATGTCCACCGCGGACGGGGCGCTCGTCGTCCAGTGGGGGGACAACGGCACCGCGGACCACCTGTGGACGGCCGAGGTGAGGTCCGGCGGGCACCTGGTGCTGCGCAACCAGCACAGCGGGAAGGTGCTCGGCGTCGAGAACGCCGGGACGGCCAACGGCGCGCGGATCGCGCAGCGGGCCGACGACGGCACCGGCGGCACCCTGTGGCGGCTCCGGTACGGCGGCAGCGGCGGCTTCCGCGTGCAGAACCCCGCGAGCGGCCGGGTGCTGGGCGTGACGTCGATGTCCACCGCTGAGGGCGCGCAGGTCGTGCTGTGGGACGACAACGGCACCGCTGACCACCTGTGGACGTTCCGCTAGCCCCTGGTGGTGGTGCGGAACGCAACGGGGGACAGGCCGGTGCGCTGGAGGAAGTACTTGCTGAAGTTCGTGGCGCTGGAGAAGCCGAGCCGGGAGGCGACGCGGGCGGCGGGTTCGTCGCCGTGGGCGAGCAGCCGCTTGGCCTCCAGGACGACGCGGCGGTCGATGAACTCCTTCGCCCCGACGCCCGCCGCGGCCTCCGCCGCCCTCGACAGGGTGCGCGGCGAGTAGCCCAGCCGCCGCGCGTAGTCCTCCACCCTCCTGGTCCGGCCGAAGCCCTCCTCGACCGCGTCGCGGAACCGCAGGAACGCCTCGCCCGGCGGGGGCGCGGGCCTGCCGGTGGGCGCGCCGAGGTGGGTGAGGTGGAGGACCAGGACGGACAGCAGGTGGCGCAGCGCCAGGGTGTGCACGGCCAGCGGCAGCCGCCCGAACGCGTGGAACTCGCGGCCCAGGTGGTCGACGGCGGCGCGCAGCGCGTCGTGGTCCTCGCCCTCCGGGGTGTGCAGGACGGGCGCGTGGGGGTCGTCCAGGCGGGCGGCGGTCGCGGTGGCCGGGTCGAGGAAGTCCTGCTCGAAGAGGACCAGCGTGCCGTCCACCCGGCCGGGATCGCTCCACTGCTGCACCTGGCCCGGCCGCGTCCACGCCCACGAGCCCGGCCGGAGGGTGTGCTCGGTGAAGTCGACCGTGTGCCGGAGCGAGCCGCGGGTGAGCGTGAGCAGGTGGTGGAACGTCGGCCGCAGGGGCACGGTGAGCGCGTCGAGCGGTACGCGTGAGCGCAGGTCGGCGAGCGAGAGCACCTCCACCCCGGACGGCGTGCCCGGCGGGGCCGTGAACGCGATCTCCTGCGGCGTCGCATGTCGGTTTTTGACCATCATCGGTCCGGACGATACCCGGTTCCCCCCTGGTTTTCGGCTTAGCGTTCTCCGTGTGGGGAAGAAAACGAACAGGGGAGCGACATGATCGTCAATCCGGTCGGCGCGCTGCCGTTGAGCGCCTACCGCGACGCGGTCCACCTGGACCAGCCGTTTCGCCTGCCGGGTGCGCCCGTGCCAACCGACGGGCTGGAACCGCAGGCCCGCACCGCGCTGCGGCTGCTCAGCGGCGACCCGGCGGCGGTTCGGCTCGGTGTGCGCCCGGAGCACGCCGAGCGGCTGGACGCCCACCGCGTCCGCTGGCTGCTGCGCGCGGTGCTGACCGTGCGGGACCCCGGAGCCCTGCCCGAGGAGACGGCGGCGGCCGTGGACGCGCTGCTGGACGGCGAGCGCCGGGCCCGGCCCTCCGTCGACCCGCACGGGCTGCCCGAAGCCGCTCCGCGGCTGTCGTCGTGGCGCGGCGACATCACCGAACTGGCCGCCGACGCGATCGTCAACGCCGCCAACAGCGCGCTGCTCGGCTGCTTCCGCCCGGACCACCCGTGCGTCGACAACGCCATCCACAGCGCGGCGGGTCCTCGCTTGCGCGACGACTGCCACACCATCGCCGTCGCACAGGGAACGCCGGAGCCGACCGGGACCGCCAAGATCACCCGTGGCTACCACCTGCCCGCTCGTCACGTCGTGCACACGGTCGGCCCGGTGGTCGACGGCCCCGTCCGCCCGGACCACGAGCGGGCGCTCGCCGCCGCCTACCGCTCGTGCCTCGACCTGGCCGCCGAGGTCGAGTCGATCCGCACGATCGCGTTCTGCGGCGTCAGCACCGGCGTGTTCGGCTACCCGAAGGCCCCGGCCGCCCGCGTCGCGCTCACCACGACCACCCGCTGGCTCCACGAGCACCCCGACCGGTTCGACCGGGTCGTGTTCGTCGCGTTCGCGGCCGACGACCACGACGCGTACCGCCACGCCTTCGCCGCCAGGAGCACCACGTCATGAGCCGCCGCACGTTCCACGACTGGCTTGACGAGTCCGACCGGGTGCTCATCGCCGCGGGCGCGGGCCTGTCCGCCGCCGCGGGCTACGACTACACCGACACCCGGCGGTTCGCCGAACTGTTCCCCGCCCTGCGCGCCCGTGGGCTCCGGGCCCGCTACCAGCTCATCGGCCTGCCCCTGCCGCCCGCGCTGCTGTGGGGCTACTGGGCCACCCACGTCGCCGACATCCGGTTCGACCCCCGGCCCAACCCCGTCTACCGGCGGCTGCGCGACCTGGTGGGGGACAGGGACCACTTCGTCATGACGTCCAACGTGGACGCCCTGTTCGCCCGCAACGGCTTCGCCGAGGACCGGGTGTTCACCCCGCAGGGTGACTACGGTCGCTACCAGTGCGAGACACCGTGCACCCTGGACACGTGGCCCAGCGAACCGGTCGTACGGGCCGCGCTCGCCGCGTACGACCCGGTGACCGGCGAGGTGACCGACCCGAGCGCCGTGCCCGCGTGCCCGAACTGCGGCGGCGAGGTGTTCCTCAACGTCCGCAAGGGGCCCGAGTTCGTCCAGGACCCCCACCTGCCCACCGGTCGGGCGCTGGCGCGCTGGCTGGAGGCCACCCCCGCCGAGGCGCGGCTGCTCGTCGTCGAGGTGGGCGCGGGCTTCAACACGCCGGGCGTGATCCGCCTGCCCGCCGAACACCTCGTCCACCGCCGCCCCGGCGCCCGCCTGGTGCGGATCAACCGCGACCAGTCGGCTGTGCCCGCCGAACTGGCCGGACGGGCGCTGTCGATCGCGGCCGACGCCCGGCACGTGTTCACCCGAGACCCCAGGAAGGCGCCATGACGCCCACGATCGCGATCACCGGCTCCACCGGACGGCTCGGCGGGAGGGTCGCCGGACGGCTGGCCGCCGCGGGCCTCGCGCAGACGCTGCTGGTCCGCGACCCGTCCCGAGCACCGGCTCTGCCCGGCGCCACCGTGGCGACCGGCGGGTTCGGCGACCACGACGCCGTCCGCGGCGCGCTGCGCGGGATCGACCGCGTGCTGATGGTGTCGGCGTCCGAGACGCCGGACCGGATCGCGCTGCACAGGTCCTTCGTGGACGCCGCGGTGGACGCCGGGGTCGAGCACCTGGTGTACATCTCGTTCTTCGGCGCGGCGCCGAACGCGACGTTCACCCTGGCCCGCGACCACTGGGCCACCGAGGAGCACGTCCGCGCCAGCGGTCTCGCCTTCACGTTCCTGCGCGACAACCTCTACGCCGACTTCACCCCCGGCCTGGTCGGCGCCGACGGCGTCATCCGCGGACCGGCGGGCGAGGGCCGCGCGGCCGTCGTGGCGCAGGACGACATCGCCGACGCGGCCACCGCCGTCCTCACCACCGCCCCCGACCACGCGGGCGCCACCTACGACCTCACCGGCCCCCGGTCGCTGACGCTGGCCGAGATCGCGGCCGTCCTCGCGGAGGCCGAGGGCAGGCCGGTCGCGTACCGACCGGAGACCGTCGACGAGGCGTACCGCTCCCGCGCGTCCTACGGCGCGCCCGACTGGCAGGTGGACGCCTGGGTGTCGACCTACACCGCCATCGCGGCGGGCGAACTCGACGGTGTCGGCGACGCCGTCGAACACCTCACCGGCCACCCCGCGACCCCGTTGGAGGCCGTGGTCGCCCGGACCCGATAGAGGCCTCAGTCGAGGCAGAACTCGTTGCCCTCGACGTCCTGCATGACGATGCACGACTCGTTGAAGCCGTCGGCGCTCAGCAGTTGTACGCGGACCGCGCCGAGCGCGATCAGCCGTGCGCACTCGGCCTCCAAGGTGGCGAGGCGCTCCTCGCCCACGAGACCCGTGCCCGCTCGCACGTCGAGGTGCACCCGGTTCTTGACGACCTTGCCCTCGGGGACGCGTTGGAAGAACAGGCGCGGGCCAACGCCGGACGGGTCGACGCAGGCGAAGGCCGAACCCTGGCGGTCGGGCGGCAGCGCGCGGTCGAAGTCGGTCCAGGAGTCGAACCCCGGCGGTGGTGGGGGCACGACGTACCCGAGCACCTCGCACCAGAAGCGGGCGACGCGCTCGGGATCCGCGCAGTCGAAGGTGACCTGGAACTGCTTGACCGACGCCATCGGCCCACCATAGTCGGCCGGGATAATCGGTACCCGTCGCCGGAACCGGGGTGGTAGACAGCCGCGGTGCACAAGACCCCGGAGTTCTCCGACCTGCTGCGGCTGATCGACGAGCGGTCCACCGCCTTCCGCGCGGCGGTCGCCTCGGCGCCCGATCTCGACGTGCCGGTGCCGACCTGTCCGGGGTGGACGGTGTTCGACCTGGTGCGGCACCTTGGCGAGGGGCGCCGCAACTGGGCCGCCACCGTCGCGGCGGGACCGGGGGTGGTGAGCAGGACCATGGCGGTGGACGTCCCGCCCGCGCCTCGGGAGCGTGAAGCGCTACTGGAGTGGATGGCCGCGTCCACGCGGGAACTGCTGGACGCGCTGAGGGAGGCGGGCCCGGACCGCGGCTGCTGGGTGGGGTGGGGTGACTCGCAGTCGCCCGCGACCTGCGGCGCCGTCGCCCGGCACCAGGTGCAGGAGATCGCCGTGCACACCTACGACGCCCAACTCGCCGCGGGAGCGCCGCGGCCGTTGCCGGAGGAGGTGGCGGTCGACGGCGTCGAGGAGTTCCAGTTCACCTGCTGCGCGACGACGAGCGCCTGGCCGCACGACCCCGCCGTCGTCGACTACCACGTCACCGAGGGCCGCTCCTGGCGGCTGCGGCTGTCCGCCGACGGCGCGCGGGTCGTCCGCCTCCCCGCCGCGGACGAGGACCCCGGCGCCGTCGACATGTCCGCCCGAGCCTCGGCCAGCGACCTGGTCCTGGCGTTCTACGGGCGTGTGCCTGCGGACCGCCTGGAGGTCGAGGGCGACGTGCGCGTCCTCGACCAGCTCGTGGCCTGGGAACCGGAGTAGGCGGCCGTCAGCCGGGAACGGTGAGCACGACCTTGCCCCGTCGAGGCCCGTGCTCGACGAGCGCGTGAGCGCGATCCGCTCGGGCGAGCGGGAACACCTCGCGCAGCGGGACGTGGAAGCGGCCCTCCTCGGCGAGGGTGGCCGCGACCGCGAGGCCGTGGCGTCCGTCCGGCTCGCCGCCGAGCGCGCCGGTCGAGAGCCGGACGCCGGACGTCGGGCCGGTGAAGTCGGAGAGCGTCACGACCGACGCCGCCGACCCGGTGAGCGAGACGAGGTCGGGCAGCGAACCCCGGCCCGCGACGTCGAGCACGAGGTCGACTCCCCGGACGTGCTCGCCGTAGGCGGCCGGGACCGCACCCAGCCCGGCGATGAAGTCGTGGTTCTCCGGGCTGCCCGTCCCGACCACGCGGGCGCCTCGCGCGATGGCCAACGGCACGACGAGGGAACCGACACCACCCGCGGCGCCGTCGATCAGGAGCGTCGCGCCGTCCCGCACGTCCAGCAGGTCGAGCGCGCGGGTCGCCGTCTCGACGCCGGTCCCGGCACCGCCCGCCTCCTCCCACGACAGCGACCCCGGCCTGGCCGCCCAGAACGCGAGGACGGCGAACTCGGCGCTCGCCCCGCCGAGCAGCGCGACGTCGACGGCGCCGAACACCTCGTCGCCGACCGCGACCCCCGACACGTCGGCGCCGACCTCGTCGACGACCCCGGCGGCGTCGACCCCCGGAACGTGCGGCAGGACGATCCGCTCGCCGAACGACGACCGCCCCGAGCGGACCAGGACGTCCACCGGGGACACCCCGGCGGCCCTGACCCGCACGCGCACCTGCCCCGGTCCCGCGTGCGGCTCGGGCGACGAACCGACGGACAGCACCTCGGGGGGACCGAACCTGGTGAACCGGATCGCGAACACGACCACCTCCTGGACGACGGGAACGCGGTCTACCGTAGGAACGGTCCACACCGGACCCCTCGAAGTGAGAAGCGCGGAGGTCGAGTTGACCCGGAAACGCCGGGCTGACGCCGAGAACAACCGGCAGCACGTCGTGGACGTCGCGCGGGTGGCGTTCGGCGCCGAAGGGCTCGACCTGCCGGTGCGGGAGGTGGCGCGGCGCGCGGGCGTCGCGGTCGCCACGGTGTACCGGCACTTCCCGTCACGGCAGGACCTCGTGACCGCCGTCCTGGAGGACCAGGTGGCCCGGTGCGCGGCGGACCTCCGGGCCGCCCTCGCCGACCCGGACTCCCGGCGGGCGCTGAGCACCGCCGTGCGCTTCTTCGGCGAGTCGCAGGTGCGCGACCGCGGCCTCGTCGAGGCGCTGCGCGGGCCGCGCACGGCGTTCGCCGAGGAGCGCCGGGCGCACGCCGAGGCGTTCGCCCACCTGGTGCGGCGGGCGCACGACGACGGTGTGCTGCGCGGGGACCTGACGGTCGCGGACGCGCGCGTCGCGTTGGCGGCCATCGCGTCCGCCCGCTCGCTCCCGGCGCCGGCCGTGCGGAAGCTGACCGACCTGCTGCTCGCGGGCGTGTTGCGGGACTGACCGGTGTCAGGGGCGTCCCGGCGCCTCTCGCTCTCGTTCTCGCCGGTAGCCCGTGAGCATCCGGCCCCCGGCGCGGTCGAGGACCGCGGTGGCGGCTTGGCGCAGCGGCGTCGCGTCCCCCTCGGTCACCAGTCGCCGGTAGCCGCTGACCAGGTCTTCGCAGGTCTGGGGGTCGGCGTCGCGGAGGTGGCGGGCCAGCCACTTGCCGTGGCCCTGCCAACGCTGCCTCAGGGCGAGGTCCAGTTCGCCGACCGCCGTCAGCAGGCGGGTGGCGATGAAGAGTGACTCGTCGGGGTCGGACGAGCCTTCGAGGTCGTCGAGCAGGTCGGTGACGACGTAGCGCCGATCCTCCGACTCGACCGCGGACAACGGCGGCGGCCCGGCCCGGAACCGCGCCAACGACTCCTCCTGAAGCTTGCGCCCGACACCGTCCCGGTCGACCAGCAGCACGCTCTCGCCGACCATGTGCAGCAGCGGGGAACGACGGGCCGCGGTCTCGCGGTCGACGGTCGCCGCGAACGACTCGACGGTGTTGCAGAACAACTCCACGACCCAGCCGTCGTGCTCGGTCGTCTCGCGGAAGGTCGTGGTCGGGCCGTTGAGGATGACGACGATGTCGAGGTCCGACAGCGGGGTCCGACGCTCGGTCCACGCACTGCCGCCGAGCACGGCGGCGCGCGCGTCGGGGAACCGGGCGACGACGAGGTCACGGGCGGCGCGGACGGCGTTCACCTGATCAGTTTGCTCTGGTGAGGGGGCGGTGGGGTGGGGATTTTGGCTCGCATGGCGATCAGCCGCCGTGGTGCGGGGGTGAGCGGGGCGGCGGTGGTGGCGCTGAGGTGTTCGGGTGGCGTGCTAGGTGGTAGTTGGGTGTGGTGGCGTTGGCCTGCCGGGTGAGGTGAGGGCGGCGGCTGTGGTGCCCAGGTGTTCGGCTAGCGCGGCGGCGGCAGCGTCGCCTTGGCGGCTCAGTGCCAGTTGTTCGAGCCGCAGGTGTTCGGCGTCGGCGTCGCGGGTGGGGGTTTTGGCGGCTGACCAGCGGCGGGAGAGTTCGCTGGCGGTCCACATCCGTTCGAAAACGTCCAGCAGGACGTCGTTGCCGCACGCTTCGAGCAGTGCCCGGTGGAACTCGTGGTGGGCGGCGGCCCACGCGTCCGAGTAGTGGACGTCGTCGTGCTCGTATGGCGGTGTGCCCGCGAGCCGGTGGTGGGCGGCGCGGACGCGCGTCTCCCACTCCAGGTCGCCGCGGCCGATCGCCATGCGCAGCATGGTCGGCTCGACCGCCGCCCGCGCCTCGGCGATCACCTGCCACCGCGCGTCGCCCGCGGCGGGGACCACGAAGCCCCGGTTCGGCAACCGCTCGGCCAGCCCCTCGCCGACCAGACGCAGCAGGCACTCCCGGATCACCGCGAGGCTCACCACCTGCTCGTTGGCGATCTCCTGCGGCTTCAACGCCTGCCCAGGGCGGAACCGGCCCCGGAGAACCTCCGCCCGCAGCGCCTCGTAAGCCCGCGCCGACGGCCCGGCGTCATCCCCTCGTTCTCGCATAAAGTCGATACTAGCGCCGATAATCGATTATCGCTACCGTAATCGATGAAACCGCCACCATCGAGGAGTCATCAGATGACGATCAACGATCCGTTCGCGCGCCTGCCGGAGGTGCCGAGCTTCACCGTGACCAGCACCAGCGTGGAGGACGGGAAGCCGCTGCTGCCCGCGCAGCTCTCGGGCTTGTTCGGCGTTCCGGGCGGTCAGGACGCGAGCCCGCAACTGTCCTGGTCCGGCGCCCCGGACGGCACGAAGGGCTACGCCGTCACCGTCTACGACCCGGACGCGCCCACCATGTCCGGCTTCTGGCACTGGGCGGTCGCCAACATCCCGGCGACCGCCACGTCCCTGCCGGAAGGAGCGGGCGACGACACCGGCTCGGGCCTGCCGACCCCGGCGTTCCAACTCCCCAACGACGCCCGCGCCCCCCGCTTCATCGGCGCGGCCCCGCCGGCAGGGCACGGCGAGCACCGCTACGTCATCACCGTCCACGCCCTCGACGTCGAGGACATCGGCATCCCGACCGACAGCACGCCCGCACTGCTCGGATTCACCATGACCACTCACATCCTGGCCCGAGCCACCCTCACCGCGACCGCCGAAACCCCGGCGGCTTGAGGACCGGCTTGGTGAACTCGCGAGCCGTGGCGGGGGAAGTGCTCGCCGTGGCCGCCGAAACTCCGGTGGTGTGGGGGCCGGGTGGCGGGCGTTCAGCCGCTTGGCCCGGTGACCGCCGAGCCCCCCAAGCCCAACCGCCGGGGTGAGCCGGGCGGCGCGTGATCGGTCGCCCGGCTCAGCGGGTCAGCCGACGGTGAACGTGGTCGTGGTGCCGGTGAACGCGGTGATCCGGCCGGTCCAGCCGCTCTTCCAGTCGCCGTTGTGCACGATCCGGTACGTCCCCGCCGGGGTCCCCACCGGGATCGTCCACGTGATCGTGGCCTCCGAGTTGGCCACGCCGGAGCGGCGCCACTGGTAGCGCGTCGACCAGTCGCCGTCGTCGGCGTGCCGGGTCCACTGGCCGTTCACCTGGCGCTGCACCTCCAGGAAGGTCCCGTTGCGCCGCAGGTTGTTCTTCGGGTGGCCGGTCACGAACACCGACGTGACCGTCTGCCCGCTCGTGTACGACGCGGCGGGCTGGGTGAGGACCTGGCCGAAGGTCTGGCCCGGTGCCGTGTCGTCGAACACCACGCCGGTTTGCAGGTTCAGGTCGGTGAACGGCGGCTTCGTCGGCGTCGGGCCTGCCGCCGCCGGGGTGCCCGCGCGCATCGACGCGGCGAGCGCGGCGAACTCCTGCTGGTACGCGGGGGTCGTGTTGCGGCCGAACAGGGTCGAGCCGCCCTCGTACTGCTGGAGGTCGTACTCCTCCGGCGTGGTGACGTACTGGCTGTAGTCGTTGGCGTACCCCTGGATGAGGACGGCGTCCAGGGGTACGCCCAGCTCGGCGGCGACGGTACGACGGATCCGCAGGCCCGCCGTGATCGTCACCTCGCCCGGCACGGCCACCAGGTGGAGCTGGCCGATGCGGACGATCTGGAGCGGCACGACGTTCGGCGTCGCCTGCACGAGACCGGTCGGGACCAGGGACGCCTTCGGGTACTGGCAGTCCTTGAGCCACTGCGGGACCGGGATGTTCAACGGTTCCAGCAGGGTCTTGATCGGGCTCTGCATGCCCTCGGTGAAGCCGGGGAGCGCCGGGCCGTCCTCGACGCTGCCCGCGAGCGTGGACGCGCCGACGACGCCGGAGCACGTGGTGCCGGGCTGCCCGTCGGTGGTGAAGCGGCCGTCGACCGCGACCGCGCCCATGTCGACGAAGCGCGTGCGGGAGTCGACGCCGCCGGTCACCTCGGTCTGCGGGCCGGAGAAGATCTGCTGCGCCTTGCGGTTCTGCCGTTCGCCGATGATCCGGGTGTTCTCGACGTAGTCCTCGGTCGGGCCGGAACCGGGGCGCAGGTTCAGGTTCGGCGACATGTCGCCCGCGTTGGTGTTCGGGAACGCGGCGACGAAGCCGGAGCCCTCGTCCAGGTAGCGCACGCCGGAGTCGTCGTGCTCCCACTGGTAGGACGCGTAACCCTTGTTGTCCGGGCTGATCAGCGTGTTCTCGCCGACCATGGACGTGTTGTGGGTCGCGAACCAGCTCACCGCGCCGACGTCGGCGGTGCCCTGCCTGAACTTCAGCACGGTCATCGCGGGGTCGATCGCGGCGGGGAAGAACGCTTTGTCCGCCGCGGGGTTCCGCTCGAACGCCACCCGCGAACGGTTGACGCTCGCGTTCGTCAGCTCACCTCGCCCGAGCGACAGCGATCCGGGCTTGAGGTCGTCGTGGGCCTCGACGATCGACTCGACGATGCCGCTGGTGATCGCCTCCAGCGTCTGCGGCTGCATGCCGAGGATCGACAGGTTGTAGGCGAGGTTGTGCGAGTAGCCGCCGGGGCCCGCGTGGGTGTGCGTCGCGGACAGCAGCAGGTTCTCCCGCGTGTACAGGTCGCCGTAGCGCGCCTGGAGCTTGCCCAGCACGCCCTCCTGCACGGCGCGGAAGATCATCGCCAGGTCGGCGTTGACGTACGCGACCCGCTTGCCGTTGGCCCGGTCCACCACGACGTAGGCGCGGGAGCGCTGGCGCTGGTGGATGCCGGTCGTCTTCTGGTCGAAGTCCGAGTACCCCATCATGCCGTTCTCGGCGGCCGGGCCGGTCACGTCGGAGATGCCCCGGCCGACGAGGTAGGGCTCCGGACCCGCCTGCGCGGCGGGCTGACCGGCGAGCACCAGCAGCCCCGCGATCGTGGTCATCACCGTCAGAACGGCTGAACGCCGCGTGGCTCGCACAACTCACTCCCCGAGGTACGTGAAGCAGATTCATGTTATTCGGACCGTAGGTGATCCACGACACCCCGGCAAGCGCTGGAGCCCGGCGACCGGGTGAAACGGCGGATCGGTCCCGTCGGTCCGCCCGGATCCGTACTTCCGCCGGACTTGCCCCCTCCTCCTTGTCACGGGCGCCGTGCGGCGGTTCCCTGGCACACGGTCCCGTCGGAGGTGGGAGTGCGGATTCACCTGCTGGGCCCGCTGCGGGTCTGGCGGAACGGACTCGAACTCGACCTGGGACCGCCCGGTCGACGGGCGGTGCTCGGGCTGCTGGTGCTCGCCTCGGGCGGGCAGGTGTCCAGGGCCGACCTCACGGCCGCGCTGTGGGGCGACCACCCGCCCGCGAGCGCGACGAACGTGCTCCAGACGCACGTCAAGCACCTGCGGCGGCTGCTGGAGCCGGACCGCGAGGCGCGCGGCCGCAGTGAGGTCCTGCCCTACGTGAACGGCGGCTACGCGGTGCGGGTGGACGCCGTCGACGTCGACCTCGACGGCTTCCGGAGGCTCGTCGGCGAGGCGGCGGAGGCTGACCGGGCGGACGATCCCGCGAGCGTGGCCGCGCTGCTGGGCGAAGCCCTGTCCCTCTGGCAGGGGCCGCCGCTGGCCGACCTCACCATCCTCGCCGAGCACCCCGGCGTGGTGGCGCTGGCCCAGGAACGGCGGACGGCCGTCGTCAGGTACGCCGAGGCGGTCATCGCGGTCGGGCGGGCGGAGGAGGCGCTGCCGGTGCTCACCCGTGCCGCCGCAGAACACCCGCTGGACGAGCACCTGCACGCGTGGCTGATCCGCGCCCACCGCGCGGCCGGACGCCGGGCGACGGCGTTCGAGGTCCACCGCCGCATCCGCGAACGGCTCGTCGAGGAACTGGGGGTGGAGCCGGACCCGGAGCTGACCGTCGCCCACCTGGAACTGCTGAAGGACGACGACCCGCCTGATCCCGACCGCGCGCAGGCGCGCCGGTCCGCCCCGTCGCAACTGCCCGCCGACGTGGTCGGCTTCACCGGGAGGACCACCGAGCTGTCCAGGTTGGACGGTCTGCCGACCGCGCCGGGCTCTCCCGCGGTGGTGATCTCCGGGACGGCGGGCGTCGGCAAGACCGCGCTGGCGCTGCGGTGGGCGCACCGCGTGCGCGACCGCTTCCCGGACGGCGTGCTCTACGCGAACCTGCGCGGCCACAGCACCGAACCGCCCGTGCGGCCCATCACCGTCCTCGCCCACTTCCTGGTGTCGCTCGGCACGTCCGCCGACCAGGTGCCGGTCGACCCGGAGTCCGCCGCGGCGCTGTTCCGGACGGAACTGGCCGACCGCGAGGTGCTGCTGGTGCTGGACAACGCGGCGAGCGCGGACCAGGTCCGCCCGCTGCTGCCCGGCGCGGACGGCTGCCTGGTGGTCGTGACCAGCCGGGACCGCATGGTGGGCCTGGTCGCCACGAACGGCGCCCAGCAGGTGCCACTCGACGTGCTGCCGCCCGAGGACTCCCTCCGGCTGGTGGCCACCCTGCTGGGGCGGGAGCGGGTCGAGGCCGAACAGGCCGCCGCCGCGGAGTTCGTCCGGCTGTGCGCGCACCTCCCGCTCGCGCTGCGGATCGCGGCCGCCAAGCTCGCCGACCACCCGCGCCGCGCCATCGCCGACCACGTCGCCGAACTGCGGGCGGGCGACCCCTTGGCCGCGCTGGAGGTGCCGGGCGACGAGCAGGCCGCCGTGCGCACCGCGTTCCACCTCTCCTACGCGGCGCTGCCCGAGCGGGCGCAGGGGCTGTTCCGCTCGCTGGGCCTGGTGCCGGGCGCGGACGTCAGCGGCGCGGCGGTCGCGGCGCTCCTCGGCGTCGACGGCCACGAGGCCGCGCCGTGGCTGGACTTCCTCACCAGGGCGCACCTCGTCGAGGAGCACCTGCCCGGCCGCTACCGGTTCCACGACCTGCTGCGGCACTACGCGGTCGAACTGGGCCTCCTGCGGGACGACCCGGCCGACCGCGACCTGGCGGTGGGGCGGCTGCACGACTGGTACCTGCGCGAGGTGGACGCGGCGGCCCGCGTGCTCTACCCGCACATGCTCCGGCTGCCGGGCGAGCACGTCGGCGCCGTGGCCGAACTGGACACGGCGGCGAACGCGAGGAAGTGGCTGGACGTGGAGCGCGGCAACCTCGTGGCGGCCATCCGGCACGCGGCCGACCACGGGCCGCGGCGGACCGCGTGGCTGCTCGCCGACTCGCTGCGCGGCTACTTCTGGCAGTCGCAGCACAGCGTGGACTGGGCCGCCACCGGCGGTGCCGCCCTCAAGGCCGCCCACGCGGACGGCGAGGCCCGCGCGGAGGCCGCGGCGCTGCTGAGCCTCGCCGACCTGGACTTCCGGCTCAGCCACTACCGGTCCGCCGTCGAGCACTACACCCGAGCGCTGGTGCTGGCCAGGCGGACGGGGTGGAGCGAGGGCCACGCCGCCGTGCTCGGCAACCTCGGGTGCGTGTACTGGCAGTACGGGCTGCTGCCGAAGGCCGTCGTGCACCTGGACCGCGCGCTGGAGCTCAGCCGGACGGCCGGTCAGCAGGCGGGCCAGGCCGTCGCCGTCGGCAACCTCGGCCTGGTGCACTGGCAGTGGGGGAGGCTGGAGCGGGCGGCGGACCACTACTCCAGGGCGCTCGACCTGTACCGCCGGATCGGGTCCCGCTACGGCGAGTCGATCAACCTCGGCAACCTGGGCCAGGTCCGCCACGCCCAGGGTCGGACGGCGGAGGCGGTGAGCCTGCTGCGCTCGGCACTGGCCATGCACAGCGAGGCGAGCGCGCGGTACGGCGAGACCGAGTCGCACAACCACCTCGCCGCCGTCCTGAGCGACACCGGCCACGACGGGGAAGCACTCGACCACGCCCGGACGGCACTCGACTGCGCCTACGCCATCAGGGACCCCCGCGCCGAAGCCGAGGCCCTGATCACGCTCGGCGACATCCGCCACCGGCTCGGCGACCGCGCCGAAGCCGTTCGCCACCACCGCCGCGCGCTGGAACTGGTCCGCCGCACCGGCGACCGCTACCCCCAGTTGGACGCCCTGCTCGGCTTAGCGGTCGCCGGTGCGGACCTGACCACCGCACGGGAGGTGCTCGCGCTGGCCGAGCAGGCGCGCTACCGGGCGATCGTGGGCAGGGCGCTGACCACCATCGCGGATCTCCTGCTGACGAGAGGAGATCCCGGCGCCGCCGTGGAACAAGCGCGCGCCGCCATCACCGTGCAGCGTGGGACGGGCCACCGCGTGAGCGAGGCCCGCGCTCAGGTGGTGCTCGGCCGCGCCCTGCGGGCGACGGCGGGCACCGGGGTTCGGACGGCGTGGGGTGAGGCGCTCGCCGTCTTCGACAGCGCCGGGATGCCGGAGGTCGAGGAAGTCCGCGACCTGCTCGCCGATCAGCGGACGGATCGCGTCCGCGCTACCCGGTGAAGAGGTGGGCCGGGATTCGGTGAGCTTTCGGGTGAGGGGCCGACCGCGGTGGTCGACCTCCGGCATCTCGGGTCGCAGCGGTGGACCGGCCGGTCACCGCTGAGCTGTCGGCCCCGATCCGGCGGTGGGGGACCGGGGCCGGGTGGCACTACGGCTCGATCCCCACCGTGCCGCTGTCCACCTCGTGGTCGCCGTTCGGGTGAACGACGACCACCGCCCACGGGTTCACGTGGCGGACCTCGACCTCCTTGGCGCGGCAGGCGAAGTCGCCCATGCTGAAGGTCTCCCACGAGCCGTCGCCGCGAGGCGTCCGGGTCTCCTGCGCGCCCTGCCACGTGCACGTGCCGTCCAGGGCGGTGCCCTCGGCCCGCTGCGTCAGGGAGGTGACGGTCGTCCCGTCACCGCACCAGGACACCGTGTGGAGGTAGGTCCACGGGTGCTGGCCCGCGGTGACCCGCGCCGACGTCGTCCAGCACTTCGCTCGCGCGTCGGCGGTGTCGCCCGCCGCCTGCGCCGCGGGCGCCGTCGCCGCGAGCACCGCCAGTGCCGCGATCGTCCGTCTCATGTGCTGCCTCTCCTCACATCGCTGGTGGGACGCGGGCCGGAGCCGCGTGCGACCCCGGCTCCGACCCGCGAGACCGTGGGGCCGGTCGACTTCCACCGCGACGCGGAACCCGTCGGGATGGACCGGGTCGCCGTCCGGGTCGCACCCGCTCCGGCCTGCTCGGGGACCACGGGCGCCGAGGCCGTCAGCACAGCGATCATCCTGTCCTTGGGGTTCGCCACGACCGCTCCTTCGGGAAGGTGTTCTCGGTGTACCCGGAGAACGTTAGGGAGCCGGGTTGAACAGGCACTGGACGTCGACTGGACGCCCGCGCGGGTGCTACCCGGCGCGGTCCCGCACCAGGACGGTGGTCGCCGCCAGCACGAACAGGCCCACCGCCAGGAAGCTCAGCGACGGCACGAGGTAGTGGTACAGGACTTCCCCAGGGTGGTCGAACCTCAACGGGAGGACCGCGGCGACCGCCGCCGTCGTCACCCACGACGCCGCGATCCCCAGGCCGAGCCCGACCCGACCCCGGACGAGGACCAGGAGCAGGGCCACCGCCAGCCCGGCCGCCGTGGCCAGCAGCACGTCGACCCGCTGCTGGGCGACGACGGTGTCGAGGGTGGCGGGCCCCACGAGCCACAGCCGCGGCCCCGCCACCAGCGCGACGGCCGCGGCGGTCACGGCGAGCAGGCGCAGTCGGACACCCCCGCTCCACCACCAGATCCCGGCGGCGACGGCGAACTGGCCTGCCAGGAGCACCCAGGAGGGCACCAGCAGCACGTACTCCAGGACGACGTCCCAGCCCGCGACGCCGAGGAGCGCCACGTACCTCTGGAGCGGGGTGATGGCGCCGATGAACAGGACCGCGACCAGCGGCCCCGTCCACCGGGGTGCCGGTCCGCCGCGGTGCCGCCCGTGCGCGGCGGACGCGCCCGCGCACAGGCCCGCCGTGCCGACGAGCGCGACCGGGAGGATGAGCCACCACGAGGCGGCTGAGACGCCCTCCCACGGGACGCCGCCCCCGGTCAGTGCGAGGGCGAGGCCCAGCAGCGCCCCCAGCGGCAACCCGAGCGCGGCCACCAGGCGGGAGCGCCACGGGCGGTCGTCGCCCACCCCGGCCGCCTGCCAGACCGTTGTGCCCCAGGCGTAGCCGAGCAGCGCGCCAGGCACCAGCGCGACCGCCACGTCGGCCAGGTGGACGGCCAGGACGGGATCGGGGACCGCGGTGAACAGCGGCGCGACGAAGTACACCCCGACCAGCAGGACGTTGCCCGCCAACGCCCCGAAGGCGAGGCCCTCGACGCCGCGGGCGTGCCCGCCGCGCCCGTCCTCGTCCAGCGCGGTGAGCCGCCGCGCGGAGGTGGGGTGCAGGGCCGTCAGCCCGCGCACCCGCGACACCGCCGCGTCACGTCCGCGCCCCAGGAGCGCGGCGAGCGCGGCGCGGTCACCGCCCTGGCGGGTCGAGAGCAGGTCCGCTTCGTGCTCGCGGGACCGCAACACGTCGCGGGACACGAACCACACCAACGCCATCAGCAGCACGGACCGGATCACGTAGTCGCGGTTGGCCGCGCTCCACAGGTAGTGGTCGGCACCGGGGTCCCGTGCCGTCAGGCCCAGCGCCAGGTCGACCACCAGCGGCAGGACGAGGATCACCGGGGTCGCCCACCACACGCCCCTGGTGAGCCAGACCCGGCCGACGTCACCGGCGACCACGTGGGCGCACTCGTGGCGCAGCAGCGCGTTCGCCTCGGCCGCCGGGAGCGCCAGCACCCCGTTGGGCAGCACGACCCTGGTCCGGCCGCGGACCCGCACGGTGAACGCCTCGCGGGTCGCCGAGGCGAACTCGACCAGCGGCACGTCCCGGCCACCCATGGACCGCACCGCGTCGGCCGCCGCGCGCTGCCAGTGGTCACCCGCACGGCGGACCCGACCGACCCGGCCGTGCAGCCGCGCGGGCAGCACGCGCAGCAGCACCGCCCCGACGAGCACCGCGACCAGGCCGACACCCGCCGACCAACCGATCCGCAGCCGCTCGGCGGGCGCCATGCAGAGGTCGAGGCGCTGGGCGTCCGCCACCTCGGACCGGCAGGCCCGCGCGGCCGTGAACCACCCGTCGTCGACCTGGAAGTAGAGCTGGGTCCCGGCGTAGACCGCGGCCATGACCGGCACCCCGATCAGCAGCGCGTAGCGCGCGCGGGTCGACCCCACCGCGCGGGGTAACGCGGGGTCGTTCACTCCGGTCGGCCGATCTCCCGGTGGCCGCCCTCGGCCAGTTCCGCCACCACGTGCCGGGCCACCGTCCGGGCGGTCTGCTCGTCGGCGCCCAGGACGACGAGGTTGACGGTGATCGTCGTGACGACCCGCTCGCCCTCGGGGTCGGCCGCGCTCACCGGGTCCTCGCCGCCGCGACGGCGGGCCCACGCCTGTTTCAGCCACCGCTGCACGGAGTCGACCGCGCTGTCGGCCGCCTTCTCCACCACCACCCCGGCGACCACACCCGCGGCCGTCAGCACGTACGGGGTGATCGCCGCCAGCTCGATCCCGATGCCCACCGGCGCGTCCAACCGGACGCCGCGCACCGTGCCGTCCGGGTCGGCCTCGTAGTCGAGCAGGATGTCGTCGAACGCCTCGGACTCGGAGTCGAAGTGCTGCCGCACCACCGCGCGCGCCACGTCCACCGCCTCGCTCGGCAGCGGCACCGGGGGAGCGGTCGGGTTTCGCTCGGGCATCGACGTCCTCCAACGGGTCGGGGGAGCGCGGAGCGCCCCGCGTCAACCCGATAGGTCGTCGGAGATCACCGATTCGTTAGTCCTCACCGGTGGGGCGCCTGCGCCGGTGATGTCCACTTCGGACGGTCAGTCGCGGTCGGCTGGAGGGAGGAACGCGTCGATCATGGCCGCCGCGCGCTTGGCCGAGTCGAAGATCGCGGCGCCCTTCGACCGGTCGCCGTCCAGGTGCGCCAGCATCTCCAGGCCGAGGTAGAAGGCGAGGATGGTCATGGCCACCTCCCGCTTGGGGATGAACAGCGCCAGCGGGGTGCCGTCGAGGAACCGGCCGATGAGCTGCTCGGTGAACTCCTCCCACCGGTCGATCTCCGCGCGCACGCCCTCCGCCAGACCGCTCGACCGCGCCGCGCCCGCGACGAGCTGCTGCACCGCGGCTATGTGCCCGGTGGCGATGTCCTCCTCGTACAGCTCGCGCAGCGTCTGCAACATCTCCGCCGCCTGGTCGAGGTGGTCGGTGCGTTCGAGGTAGCGCGCCATGCGGAGGTCGCTGCTGTGCCGCATCGCGGCGAGGAACAGGTCGTCCAGGTCGTCGAAGTGGTAGTAGATGACGCCCGGCGCGAAGCCGCCCGTCGTGGCGATGGCGCGCGCGGTGGTGGCGGGGAAGCCCTGTGCGGCCAGGGTGTCGATGACGGCGCGCAGGATGCGGTCGCGCGCCTCGGCTTTGCGGGTCATTGCCGCCAACCTTAAGGGGCCTCACGGCACCCTGCGGGGCCGGACTCCCTCACTGGCCAGTAACGGGTCGAGCCTGCGGCCCAGCTCCGCGAGGTGGTGGCTGGGAACCGCCGGGTACAGGTGGTGTTCGAGGTGGTAGGTCAGCTCGAGGAACACCGCCGGGATGATCCGGCCGCGCAGGGTGCGCG
Source organism: Umezawaea endophytica (assembly GCF_025061645.1). GTDB lineage: Bacteria > Actinomycetota > Actinomycetes > Mycobacteriales > Pseudonocardiaceae > Umezawaea > Umezawaea endophytica. The sequence continues at coordinate 35,024 of NZ_JANYMP010000010.1, forward strand.
TCTGGGTGAGCGGGGTGTCGCCGAAGTCGTGGTGCGGCAGGTACACCGTCAGCAGCGGGTACACCCAGCTCCCGACGATCGCCATCGCCGCGTAGACCAGCACCGCGGGCGTCGTCTCCCAGAGCGCCACGCCCGCCGCCAGCGTGAGGACCGGACCGCTCGCCTCGACGACGAGCCAGGCGCGCTGGGCGCGGTCGCCCGCCGCCCGGCGGAATGCCCAGCGCCACAGGCCGACCAGGAACACCGGCCCGTAGAACACGGCGCCCAGGAACGACAGGTGCGCCGGGTAGCCCTCCGGGTCGTCCTCGTGCGGGAAGATCCGGTGGTGCTGCACGTGCGTCGCGCGGTAGGCGTGGCCGCTCTCCAGCAGCACCAGCCCGCAGAGGAACAGCGCCCACTCGGTGCCCCTCGGGCCGAGGCCGATCGACCGGTGCACGACGTCGTGGGTCACGGTCACCACCGCGACGAAGATGCCGAACATGACGACCGGGGTCAGCCACCACACCCACGGCGACGAGTGCGCCCACCACGCCGTGAGCGCGAAGAGCGCGACGCCGACCGGCGGTCGGGCCAGCGCCAGCACCCGCCTGCGCCGGTTCGTGACGAGCAGGTCCGGGCCCAGCTCGGTCAGGGACGGTTTCACGACGACCTCACCTTCGACCGGCGGGCGGTCCGCGCGACCCCGTCGGCGACGATTCGACTGCCCAGCACGCAGGCCACGGTGCCGAGTCCCGGCCACGTCGAGTCGCCGACCAGCCAGAAGCCGGGGACGCCCAGGTCGTGCGGAACAGCGTGCTGGTTGCTGTTGGCGGGGGACTGGCGGACACCGCCGACCGCGCCGCGCGGCCGGGAGGTGAACCTCTCGTACGTGCGGGGCGTGCCGACCTCGCGCACCACGGCGGCTTCCGCGAGGCGCGGGTACGCGCGCCGGGCCTCGGCGACCAGCAGGTCGCCGAGCGCGTCGCGGCGGCGGGCGTGCTCGACGTCGTCGAGGCCTTCCCAGTCCGCCAGTTCGGTGTGGGTCGACAGCATGACCGTCCGGAACCCCGCTGGCGCGCTGGCGGTGTCGCCGGGCGCCGACACGGACACGAACATGTTGTTCCCGTCGCCCAGCCCGGTCCGGTACGACCGCAGGAGTTGGTGGTGGGTCAGGGTCTGGTCGGCGACCTCGGACTCCGGCACGCCGAGGCAGACGACCACGGCGCCACCGAGGTCGCCCGCGTCGCGGCGCAGGAACGGGTGCAGCGCGGCCCGGACCCCGGCCACGTCGCTGAGGTCCGCCGTCGTGGAGGCTGGCAGGGCACTGACGACCTGGCCCGCGCGCACGGTCCCCCGTCCACTGTGGACGACGAAGTCGTCGCGGGAGCCGGTGATCCGCTCGACCCGCCACCCGGCGCGCAGGTCGCCGCCGAGTGACCGGTAGTGCGCGACGACGGCCTTCCAGAAGCCGTGCATCCCGCCCGTCGCCCTGGTGAGCCCGGCGCCCCTGATGGTGATGCCCAGCGCGGCGTTCACCAGCGGGGCCCGGTCGACGGTGCTGTGCACGGTGTCCTCGACGAGCATCGACAGCAGGCCGACCAGCGCGTCGTCGTCCCGCAGGCCGTGCCTGCGCAGAGCGCCGCCGAGCGTCTCGCCGACGTGCCGGGCCAGCGGCAGGTCCAGCGGGCGCAGGGCGCGGGCGTTGTGCAGGACGTCGCCGAGGGTGCGCATCGGCATCCGCACGCCCGCGCGGCTGGCCTGCCAGAACGTGCCCGCCAGCCGGTCGAGCAGCGCCCAGAACGCGCGGTGGCGCTCGGTGTCGCCGAACGCCCGCAGCCGCTCGGCGTGCCAGTCCCGCTGGTCGCGGTGCAGCACGACCGTGCGGTCGGGCAGCCAGGCGACGTAGCCGGGCAGGCTCTCGCCGTCCAGCGGTGGCATGCCGACGGTCTCGAAGAGCTCGGCCCCGACGCCGCCCGGCTCGAAGTCGACCAGGGTGGTCGCGCCGACGTCGAAGCTGAACCCGCGACGGCGGTAGTAGCCCGCGCACCCGCCCGCGTGGCCGTGCGCCTCCAGCACGACGGTCGACAGGCCGCGCGCTTGCAGCCGCAGCGCCGTCGCCAGTCCCGCCAGCCCACCGCCGACGACCGCGACGTCGTACTCGCGCCCGTCCAGCGGCGCCCGTCGTTGAACGCTCGTTCTGAACATTCGTTCAAACTAGCGGGCGGCCGGGGATCGGGCAATGGCGAGGACGTGCCATCAGGCGGTGTACCGCGCGGCGATCAGGTACGACAGGCCGCCGAGCAGCGTCGTGGTCAGCCACAGCGGGAGCGGGACGGGTATGACCAACCCGCTCACCATGAGGACGATCCAGCCGGTCAACGAGAACACGACGCTCCCGATCCCGGCGGCGACGCCCGGCTTCTCGACGCCGAGCCAGAGCAGCACCGGCCACGGCAGCAGCCAGCTCACCACCGGCACCAGGGGCAGCACGAGGATCCAGCCGAGGTCGCAGAAGGGGAGAGTCCCATCGCACCCGCTCGTGGCCGCCTGGAAGGCGGACCACCAGCCGAACCCCAGGGCCGCCCCCACCGCCGTGATCCAGACGTAGCGCCACTCTTCTCGCTCCATGACCGGAGTTTCTTGGACCACGAGGTGGTGGAACTTCGGTACTACTACTCAAATCGGGGCCGGGCCGCGCGGATGGGGAGCACGGACCCCCGGTCGGCCCCGTTCCGCGCCGGTCCGGCCGCCGAAGGCGGGGTGTACCACCCGAACGCCCGGTCCAGGGTTGATCAAGTTCGGTGGATCGCGCGTAACCTGGTCGGGTGCCGGACATTCGGGGGGCGCGCTCGGTGGGGCGCGCGGACGACGTAGACCTGCTCGACCTGCTGTGGCGGACCTGGCACGGGGCGGGCCTCGCGCTCACGCCCGAGCAGTGGGCCGCGCCGTCGGGTCTCGGCGACTGGACGGTGCGCGAGCTGTACGCGCACGTCGTCCGAGGGGTGGCGACGACGGCCCAGCTCGTGCCGGTGGAGGCGGAACCCGACCTGCCGGACGCCGCCGCTTACTTCCTCGCGCTGCGGGCCCTCGGCGGCAAGGGCGCCGAACAGGTCGCCACGGCCGCGCGCGACTGGTCCGACGCACGGGACCTGGACACGCTCGTCGCCGACTTCGGCGAGCCCGCCGCGGCGACCCTGGCCGCCGCCCGCGCCACCGGGACCGGTGCGGTCAAGACGATCGCGGGAGCCATGCGGCTCAGCGACTACGTGCTGACGCGCGTCCTGGAGGCGACCGTGCACCTGCTCGACCTCGTCGCCGCCGTTCCCGGCGCCGCCGAGGTCCCGGAGCCCGCCCTGCGGCGCACGGTCGACGTGCTGGCGGACCTCACGCCGCCCGCCGAGTTCATCGCATTGGCCACGGGGCGCGCGTCGACCGGCGTGTTCCCGGTTCTGACCTGAGGGGGTCCGAATGTCCTTGTACCCGGCGGGTTCCGGCACCGAGGAGCTGTCCGAACGGGCGCGCTGGCACCTCGGTGGCCTGCTCACGATCAGGATGGCCGGAGCGGACAGCAACGGCTCGATCGGCGTGGTCGAGGAGCGGGCCCTGCGCGGGTACGCCACGCCCGCGCACGTGCACGGCCGCGAGGACGAGACGCTGTTCGTCATCGAGGGGGAGTTGGAGTACTCCGTCGACGGGAGGCCCGGCATCGCCACGGCGGGCGAGGCGGTCTTCCTGCCGAGGGGCCTGGCCCACAACTTCCGGGTGGTCTCCGCCGAGGCGCACTTCCTGGTGATCATCACGCCGGGCGGGTTCGAGGAGTTCTTCCAGGAGGTCAGCCCGCCCGCGACGGCGGCGGGCCTGCCCGGTCCCGACGACCACCCGCACACCGACCCGGCGTTGATGACCACCGCCGCCGCCGACCGGGGGACGACCGTGTTCCGCGGCGCGGAACCGGTGGTCGCCGCCGCCCGGACCGTGACCGCGTCGGACGACCCGGTCGAGGTGGCCCGCGCGTACCGGGCCGTCGAGGACGCCGTGGCGGGCCCGGTGCCCGCACCCCTCGACACGCTCGTCGGCCCGCTGCTCGAAGCCGCCGGGCTGGTGGGGGCGAACCCCGCCCACGCCAGGGCGCTGATCCTGCTCGGCATCCTCGTCGAGCGCGGCGACCCGGCGGACCGGCGGGTGCACGAGGCGGTGCCGGACCTGCTCGGGCTGCTCCGGCCCGACGCGCCCCGCGCCGTGGTCCTCGCGTTCACCTACTTCCTGGCGCACTTCCCCGAGCACGCCGACGCCGTCCGCGCGGCCGTCGACCCGCTCGGGCTGTCCGACGCGGACCTGGGGCGCCTGCTGCGCTGCCTGGCCGCGCCGGACGCCGCGCGGATCGGCCGCGTGTGGCCGACGCCGACGGTCTGGGAGCTGGACGCCGCCGAGCGCGAGGTCGACCGGGCGTGGCGGGCGACGCTGCGGCTCGACGACGCCGAGACCCTGACCCTGTGGGAATCCGAGACGACCGCCCTGCTCGCCTACCTCGGCGCGCGGGCCGAGAACGCCGTGACCGGGAGCGACCGTGCTTGACCTGCTCGAAACCTTCGCCTGTCCGTTCTGCCACGGCGCGCTGACGACCGGGGCGGACGGCCTGCGCTGCCCGGCGTGCGCCGCCGACTACCCGTCCGCCGCCGGGTACGTCGACTTCGCGCCCGCGATCACCATGAAGCCGGGGCTCGGCCCGTTCTACCTCCAGGACCCCCTGCACGTCACCAGGTACGAGCGCGCCACCCGCGACGCGTTCCTGGAGATCATGGGCGAGAACTGGGACCGCGACCTCACCCCGGACCGCGAGGACGACTACCTGCGGACCGCGCTCGACGCGGCCGACGGGCTCGTGCTCGACCTCGCGTGCGGGTCCGGCCGGTGGACCCGCACGCTGGTGGAGCACCTCGGCGGCGCCAGGGTCGTCGGCCTCGACCTCAGCGTCCCGATGATCGACCTGATCCGCGCCTCCCTGCCCGACCTGTGCGTGGTGCGGGGGACCGCGCTGCGGCTGCCGTTCGCCGACCGCTCGCTCGGCGCCGTCAACTGCTCGAACGCGCTGCAACTGCTGCCCGACCCGCGTTCCGTGCTGCGCGAGGCCGGGCGCTGCCTGCGGCCCGGCGGCCTCTTCACCGCGTTCACGTTCCGCCGCGCCGACCGCCCCGCCTACCGGTACTTCCAGAGCAGGCACGAGCGGACGTTCAACGTGCGGGCCTTCCGCACGACCGAACTGGTCACCTGGCTGGCGTCCGCCGGGCTGGAACTGGTCGACCTGCGCACCCCGGCGGGCATGCTGCTGTTCACCGCCCGCCGGACGACCGAGCCGCACCCGGACTGATCCGGGCTCACGGCGTCAGCTCCGCGATCCGGCTGTGGGCGTTGCGGGCGCCGGTGACGGTCACGCGCACCCGCGTGGTCGTCACCGGCGAGGCGAACGGGATCCAGCGGTTCACCTCGGTGTTGCCCCTGACCTCCGCCCGCACTGCCCAGTTCGCGCCGTCCCAGGTCTCGACGGTGAAGTCGGTGACGACACCGTCCTGGTGCGACACGAGCCCGGTACCGGTGAGGGGGGTCGGCGCGGGGGCCGTGACGGTCAGCGAGTCGGGGTAGGCGTCGGCCGTGTCGTCGTTCCAGAACGTCGCCGGGTCGCGGTCGACGGCGTTCGCCGCCACGTAGGTGCGCACGGCGCCGTTGACGGTGTTGGGCGCGTGCTCGGTGGAGCCCGCCGCCGTGACGCCCGCCTGCCACGACCCGAACACCGCGAGGGTGACGGTGGTCCGCGTCGGCGGGGAGTTCGGGGCCTTGGCCGTCACGGTGACCGGGTAGAGGCCGCTCTTGGCCCCGGCGGGCACGGTGACCCGGACAGCGGTGGTGGTGGACGACGTGGCCGGGGTGAGGGCGACGTTCGCCGTGGTCGCGGTCCAGCCCGCGGGCACCTCGGCGGTCACGGCGACCTTGCCGTCCACAGTGGACCGACCCCGGACGGCGACCGGGACGTCGCCCGCGCCACCGGAGGTGATGGGGTTCGTGCCACCCGCGGTGACGGACGTGGTGGTGAACGGCGTGCGCGGCGGGGTGACGGTGAAGGTGTATTCGCCGGAGCCCGCGGTCAGGGTGAGCGCCTCGTCGTCGACGGCCCCGGTGCGCAGGCCGGGCACGCGCTGCACCGGGTGGCCCGCGGTGAAGATGGTGCGGTTGCCCTCGCGGACCGTCGACTTCCGGCCGCCCAGCAGCGGCAGGCGGATGGTCGCCTTGCTGCCGACGGGAACCGTGGCGCGGTAGGTGAGCGTGCTGCCGGTGCGCTCCCACGAGCTCTTGATGGTGCCGCGCACCGTCTTCTGCTCGGCGGACGCGCGGGTCAGGTTCCCGACGACGCTGGGCGCGAGCGTGAAGGAGCTGTACGCGGCGCCGTCGGACGGCTGGATGCCCGCGAGGTGTTGGTAGAACCACTGGCCCACCGCGCCGCCCATCCCGATGTGGTCCTTCGACGAGGTGCCGTCCGGCGCGGACGAGTTGTCCCACTTCTCCCAGATGGTTCCCGGCCCGTTCTCCAGCATGTAGCCGAAGCTGGGGTAGTCGGTGCGCTGCGCGACGGCCAGCGCGACGTCGCTCCGGTCGTGCTTGCCGAGGGCCTGGAACACCAGTTCGGTACCGACGAAGCCGGTCGTGAGGTGGTCGCCCCGAGCCGCGATGTCCGCCACGAGCTTGTCCAGAGTGGACTTCACCCGGTCCTGCGGGACCATGTCGAACGCGAGCGGCAGGGCGTACGAGAGCTGCGTGCCGGTCGCGTACACCCCGGTGCCCGTGTCGAGGAAGCGCTTGGTGAAGCCCGCCAGGACCTCCTTCGCGAGCGCGCCGTACCGCTGGGCGTCGGCGGTGTTCCCCGTGGCCGCGGCCATCTTCGCCAGCAGCGTCGCGTCGAGGTAGTAGAAACCGGTGTGGAAGTACTGGTGCGGCGTGCTGACGATCGAGACCCAGTCGTCGCCCCACGTCATCGGCGCGTTGACGACCACGTGGTCGGCGTCGCTGATCGTGGCCAGGTAGTCCACCCACGCCTTGACCTTCGCGTAGTGGGTGGTGAGGACCTCCTTGTTCCCGTACTGGGTGTAGGAGTTCCAGATGATCTGCGGGTACGCCGTCGCCCACGCGGGGTCGGGCCGCCACCCGTTGTCGCCGTTGATCGGCGCCACCGAGGGGATGCTGCCGTCGGCGTAGGCGCTCGTGGCGACGTCACCGAGCCACTTGGCGTAGAAGGACTGCATGTCGAAGTTGCTCATCGCCTCCTGGTCGGTGTCGCCCGCGTCACCGAGCCAGCCGTGCTTCTCCCTGGTGGGGCAGTCGAGCGGCATCGACACGAGGTTGTTGAGCTGGGTCTGCGCCACCGCGCCCTGGATCCGGTTCAGCAGCGGGTCGGACGTGCTGAACGAGCCGGTGGTCGGCACGTCGTTGTGGATCTCCTGCGCGGTCACGGACACCGAGGCGTCGTCCGGCAGGCCGGTCAGCTCGGCGTAGCGGAACCCGGCGTAGTTGAAGTGCGGCGCGTAGGTCTCGGAACCGGTGCCCTTGAACGTGTAGCGGTCGGTCTGCCGGGGCGGCTCACCCGGCCCGAAGCTGATGTTCGCGGTGGTGACGCGGCCGTCCGGGTCGAGGATCTCGCCCTTCTTCACCGCAGCCGTCGTGCCCGCCGGCTGCGACGCGGTCAGCGTCACCTGGCCGGTGCGGTTCTGGCCGAAGTCGTACACCCGGACCCCCGGTGCGGGACGGGTCTCCCGAACGGGTGCCGTCGTGCCGACGACCCGGACCGGTGGGGTGGAGTCGGCCTCCAGCCTCGTGAGTCCGCTGTGGACGATCGTGGGCTTCTCGCCGTGGACGCCGATCTCGGCCAGCCGCAGCGAACAGCCCGCGCCGGTGCAGGAGAGCTTCGTGGCGGTCACCCGGACGTACCGGCCGGTGACGTCGGCGGGCAGGTCGACGTGCCCGGTGCCGGGGTTGGGCTGGTCGGCGCCGGTCCGGTCGGCGACCGTGGTGGAGGTGGCGAACGACGGGTCGTCGCCGACCTGGACCCGGTAGCGCACCGGGAACCCGGCCCCGACGATGTCGCCCGCCGTGTCGTTGGTCGGCCGCGCGGGGAACAGCGACACGGAGCGGATCCGCTGGGAGGAGCCCAGGTCCGCCTGGACCCACTTGGTGGTGTCCGGGTTCGGGTCGAGGGCCGAGTGGTAGCCCTCGGACGTGTCGGACGACCCGTCGACGCCGTCGGTCGCGGCGGCGGGGGACCAGCCGCAGCAGGTGATCGTGTCCAGCGCGGTGACGGGCTTGCCCTGCGCGAGGCTCTGCCGGTGCGACGCCGGGGCCACGGTGCGGACCGCCGACCAGGTGCTCGAGTCGAGGCCGACCGCGTCCCAGCCCGCGACCTCCTGGCGGGCGTCGTAGGTCTCGCCGTAGTAGAAGTCGGTGCCCACCACCGGTCCCGCGTGGGTCTTCCAGTCCGGGTTGGTGCCGAAGGTCGCCGTCGAGCCGTCGGTGTAGGTCGTCGTGAGCTGGGCGACGAACACCGGCCTGCTCGCGAACTGGCCGCGGTCCGCCAGGAACGCCAGCGTGTTGCGGCCCGTTCTCACCAGGCTCGTCACGTCCAGCTCGCGGTAGAGCACGCGGGCCGCGTAGTCCGTGACGGACGAGTCGAGCACCTGGTCCGGCTCGACGCGGACGCCGTTCAGGTGGGGTTCGACGATGCCCTGCGCGCCGAAGTACAGGCGGGCCCTGGCGACCTGCTTGGTCACGTCGAAGTCGCCCCGCACCAGGGAACCGTCCTCGACCTGCGTCCACCACGCCGACCAGTCGGACGGGGCGAGCAGGCCGGTGTCGAACCGCGCGGGCGCCGACCACGGGGACCGCGAGCCCCGGCTGTTCCAGGTGCGCACGGACCACGTGTAGGTGCGGTCGCTCACGAGCGGGGGACCGGTGTAGGCGACGTCGACGGAGTTCGACGACGGCACCCGGCCGGAACTCCAGTGGCCGCGCGGACCGTCGACGGCGATCTCGTACGCCGTCTGGGCCTCCGACCGGCCGGAGTCGTTGACCGCCCAGGCCAGCGCCAGTGGGGCGCCGCCGACCAGGACGTCCGCCGCCTGGCCGTTGGCGCGCAACGAGGTCGGCGCCAACGCGCCACCTCGGGAGTCGGCCGACGCCGGGGCCGGGACCGTCGCCGCGACGAGCGCCACGGCGATCAGCGTGATCCGGCGTGCCAGCCGGGCTGTGCTTCGGAACCGGTCCATGGAGGTCTCCCGAGGCTGTGAAACGTTTCAAGAATTAAACGTGGTTTTTACCTCCGTCCTCGCCGGTAGGCAAGGGGCCAGCGGGGCAACTGGCCAAGTTCGGCCAGAGGACCTGGACTCATGGTCCGAATGGCGGCGTTGACGGCGGAGGTGGTCCGGTCCTACGTTTCTGAAACGTTTCATGCTGAGGCGAGGAGGCCATCGGTGAAACGCCTGGTGCCCATCCTCGTGCTGCTCCTGTGCGCCGTGGTCAGCCCCGTCTCGCGGGCCGCCACGACGTCGACCATCGTCAACTCCGACGCGTCCGGTGGCCAGATCAGCCGGTTCGACGTCGACGGCAACGCGCTCGACGCGCACGACGGCTCCCTGCTCCAGGTCGGCGACGTGTTCTACCTGTACGGCACCAGCTACGCCTGCGGGTACCGCTACCGGGAGAACGGCGACTTCTGCGGGTTCAAGGTCTACAGCTCGCCGGACCTGGTGCACTGGACTGACCGCGGCTACGTCACCGCGCCCGGCGCCTGCGGGTACTGCTTCCGGCCGCACGTGATCCACAACGCCGCCACCGGCCGGTACGTGATGTGGGCCGACGCGGGCGGGCGCTACCTGGTCGCCACCAGCCCCACGCCCACCGGGATCTTCACCCCCGCGCCGGATCCGGCGCTCGCGGTCGGCGGCGCGGTCGACGAGTCGCTGTTCGTCGACGACGACGGCACCGGCTACCTGATCCACAACACCACGCAGGTCGAGGCGGGGCTGACCGCCGACATGGTGGTGGAGCGGCTCACCCCCGACTACCTCTCCACCACCGGGCAGCACGTCCGCCTCGGCCTCGGCGACGTGGAGGCGTTCACCGTCGTCAAGCGCGGCGGCGTCTACCACGCGCTGATGTCGGACCCGTCGTGCGCGTACTGCTCCGGCGCCACCGGGGAGATGACCGCGACCTCGATGCTCGGCCCGTGGTCGGGCGCCTGGTACGACCCGAACGGCGTGCACCAGAGCGGACGCCCGGAACCGCGGTGGCGGGCCAGGATCGTCAACGCCGACAACTGCGGCGGGCAGCCGCTGGCGGCGTTCCCGCTCGTCGCCGCCGACGGGTCGACCGGCTACTACTTCCTGTCCGACCGCTGGAACGACCGCGCTCCCAACGAGTCCCTGGCCAACTTCTTCCTCGGCCCGCTGTCGTTCGACGCCGCCGGGACGCTGCGAACCATCGAGTGCGTCCCCCGCTTCACCCTGTCCCTGCCCGGAAGCCCCGGCGCCTACCGGAGTCCACCCGACCTGGACCAGCGCAGCGGCTTCGACGGGTTCCGGCACCACTGCGACGTCGCCGGGACCGTGGTGCGGCAGCAGGGTTTCACGCCCTCGCGCACCGGGACGCTCAGCGCCGCCTCGATCACCACCTTCCGGAACGGCACCCCGAACGCGCCCGTCGTGCTGGAGGTCGTCGACACGGCCACCGGGACCACGTTGAGCCGCAACGAGTTCCCCGTCGGCGCCGTGCCCTGGGCGCCGAACGCCCTGACCGCGCGGCCGGGGATCGCCGTGGTCGCGGGCCACCAGTACCTGCTGCGGCTGCGCTCCACGACGACCACCGGCTGCTACGGCTGGGAGTACGGCGACGCCGACCCCTACCCGTCCGGGGTCGAGTCCTACAGCACCGACGGCGGCCGGACGTTCACCGCCGAACCGGGGCGGGACCTCAAGTTCACCACCGACGTCAGCGCGATCCCGCTCTTCACACCACCCGGTCCGCCGGCAGGCTCCACCCGGTGCGCGGGCGAGGGCGAGCGGTGCTCGTTCGCCGGGACCCGCGTCGTCCACTACGGCGCGGGCACGTCCTACCGCTCCGTCGTCGCGACCGACGGCGTCGACTGCCGGATCGCGGCGTTCGGCGGCGACCCGCTGGTCGGGACGCTCAAGTCGTGCCACGTCGCCCCGGCGGGCGGTCCGGCGGGCTCCACGTTCTGCGCCGCCGAGGACGGGACCTGCGCGGTCGACGGGCCCGCGGTCGTCGCCTACGGCGCGGGCGGCTTGTTCGCGCACAGGCTGGTGCGCGACGGGCGGACGGCGTGCACCAACGCCGCGTTCGGCGGCGACCCGGCCTTCGGCGTCGTCAAGGCGTGCCACCGGGCCCCGGAGGGCGGTCCGCCGGGCTGGACGGCGTGCGCGCCGGAGAACGGCACCTGCGCGCCCGCGTCTGCCAGGACCGTCGCCTACGGCGCGAGGGGCGCGTTCGTCACGAGGTGGGTGACAGGGCCGGTGAGCTGCACCAACGCCGCGTTCGGCACCGACCCGATCCCCGGTGTCGTCAAGGCCTGCTACCTCGCGGGGGTGTAGCGCCAGAGCGCGTCGGCTTCGCCGTCGGCGACCCAGAGCGCGCCGTCGGGCGCCGCGCCGATGCCGGTGAGGCGCTTCGCGCCCTCGACCGGGTGCAGGGTGATCTCGCCGTTCGTCGTGATCCGGCCGATGGCGGGCCGGTCGGTGGAGAACCACAGCGCGCCGTCGTACCCGGCGGTGATGTCGAACGGCCTGCCGCCGCCGGGCAGCGGGAACTCCGAGAGCGCGCCGTCGACGGCGATCCGGCCGATCGCGCCGGAGAGCAGGGTGAACCAGAGGGCGCCGTCCGGCCCGGTCGTGATGCGGTGGGGCCCGGAACCACTGCCGGACAGGGGAAACCGCGTGTACGCGCCGTCGACCGCCATGCGGCCGACGGCCTGCGCCGCTCCGGGGGCCGTGGAGTTCTCGGTGAACCAGAGGGCGTGATCCGGGCCGGCGGTGATGCCGGGCAGGTCCAGGAGTCCGTCGGTGGTCGGGATCTCGTGGTCGGTGATCGTGCCCGCCGCGGTGATCCGGCTGATCGCGGGAGGGGTTTTCTCGTTGGTGTACCAGATCGCTCCGTCGGGGCCCGCGGTCAGCGCGTTGGGCAGTCCGACCCGAGGTCCGCCCTTCTCGTCGCGCCAGCCGCCGAGGTCGCCGTCGGGGGAGATCCGGCCGACCAGCAGCAGACCGGTGAACCACGCCGCCCCGCCGGGATCGGTGGTCACGTCCGCCAGGCCGTTGGACTCACCGGGGACGCGGAAGTGGTCGAGGTCGCCGTTCCGGTCGAGGCGGGCGATCGACTCGCCGGAGTTCTCGACGCACCACACCACGCCGTCCGCGGACACCGTGAGGAACCGGGGGAACGCGCCCTCCGGCAGCCGCACCGCCGTGGGACGGTCCGCCGTGGGCGCGGGGGAGGGGCCGGTACCGGTGGTGCAGCCGATCAGCAGCGCTCCCACCACCAGCACGATCGACGCTCGGACCACGACGGCCTCCCTGCTACCGGGAGTCGGGCCGTCCCACGACTTCGTTACGGCGTAACGCGATCACGGTCCGGGACGACGGAACCAGCAGACGCCGAGAACGGATCCGGGTGCCGGTGGGAGACGAGCGGAACTTCGACGCCTTCCTGTCCTACAGCCACAGCGCCGACGAGGAGGACTCCGCGCCGAAGCTGCAACGGCTGATCCGACGGGTCGGCCGCCCGTGGTACCGGCGCGGTTCGCTGCTGATCTTCCGCGACCGCACCGACCTGCTCATGTCCGCCAGCCTGTGGGGCACGATCGAGGACGCGCTGCGCCGCTCGCACCACTTCATCCTGCTGGCCTCGCCCGGTGCCGCCGCGTCGCCGTGGGTGCGGCGCGAGGTCGAGCACTGGCTGGAGCACCACGGGCCGGACACGATGATCATTGTGCACACCGCGGGCGACATCGAGTGGGACGAGGTCGGGCACGACTTCCGCTGGGACCGCACGACCGCGCTGCCCAGGGTGCTGGCCGGTCGGTTCCCGGACGTGCCGAACTGGGGGTCCGTCGCGGCCCGGCCGGGCGACCGCCGCCGGGACCGCGAGGACCGGTTCCGGGACGTTGCCCGCACCATCGCCGCCAGGCTGTACGACGTCCCGAAGAGCACGCTGGACGGCGAGGACGAGCGGGAGCTGCGCCGCGCCCGGCGCACCCGCCGGGGCGGGATCGCCGCACTGGCCCTGCTCGCCGTGATCGCGGTCGTGGCGGGTGTGCTGGCCGTGGTCCGGGGTGGCGAGGCCACGGCACAGGCGACGATCGCGCTGTCCCGCGAACTCGCCGCCGCCTCCGACGAGCAGCTCGCCACGAACGTCGACGTGGCGAACCTGGTGGCGGTGCGGGCCTTCCGCACCGACCGGAACCCGCAGACCCGTGCCGCGCTGTTCCGCGCGGTCACCGCGAGCGGACCGCTGGTGCGCTACCTGCCGTTCGACGCGACGGTCGTGCGGCTCGCCGGGAGCGGGGACGGGACCGCCGTCGTGGTCGGCCTCCAGGACGGCCGGGTCCTCCGGTGGCGGCTCGCGGCCCCCGCGCCGGAGGAGGTGTTCCGCCTGCCCTCACCGGCGGTGAGCCTCTCGGTGAGCGACCGGGGCGACCTCGTCGCCGCCTCCGACCGCGCCACCACGCTGATCGCCCGCGCCGGGCGGGAACCGGCGTCGGTGTCCCCGCCGGACGGGGGCCACGTCGACGCCGTGGCGGTGTCGCCGTCCGGTCGCACCACCGTGATCACCGGGTCCGACGACGAACTGGTGGAGCGGCGGTTCACCAGCCTCTTCACCGAGGACCTGACGAGGACGGACCACGGGGGCCTGTCCGAGCGGGCGGACACCGTGGTCACCACGGACGACCACGTGCTCCTCCTGGACGGCGCGCACGGCGAGTGGGAGCGCAGGAGCGTGGCCGACTGGTCGCTGCTCGCCGGGTCGCGGATCGGTTTCGGCGTCTCGAACCACGGCCACGCGGTGTCGGCGGACGGCGGATTCCTCACCTACACCAACGGTTCCGGCACGATCCCCGTCTGGGGCGCCGACCGACCGTCCGACCACGACACCCCGCCGCGGACCGCGCGGGCCCCGATCGCCGAGCCCCTGGCCATCACGCTGAACGCCGACGCCACCCGGCTCGCCGTCGCGGAGGACGCCACGATCTTCGTGTCACGGGTGCGGGAGGCCGGTGCCGTGCCCGAGGACCCCGTTCGGCTCACCGGCGCCGACCACGTGAACACCGACGGCCTGCGGTTCCTCGGCACCGGTGGACAGAAGCTCGTGTCGGCTGCCGGCAGCCGGGTCGTGCTGTGGGACCTCGACCAGACCGACCGGATCGGGCGCGCCGCACCGGTCCCGGTGTCGGCCGGGTGCTCCGGGTGCGGTCCGCCGACGCTCGCCGTATCCCCGGACGGCGCGCGGCTCGTGGCGTTCGACGGCGCGGGGGTCGCCGGGGTCGCCGGCCCGCTGGACGCCGTGGGGAGACTGCCCGCGCTCACCTTCTCCGGGCGCTACGGTCCGGCGGTGTGGGACCGGGACGGACGCCGGGTGACGGTCCTGGTCGTGCCACCGGCCGGGGGCACGACGGCGCCCGTGCCCGCGGGCCTGCCGGACTTCGTGCGCGCTGTGTCTGCCGGTGAGCGCTCGTCCGAGGTGCTGGACGCCGCGCTGAGTTCCGACGGTGCCCACGTGGTCGCCGTGCAGCAGGACGGCGGGATCGATGTGGTCGACCTGGCCACGGGCACCGTTCAAGCCGTCACCGAGCCGCCGACCGCGCCCAAACCGCCCGACGTCGCGGTCGCCGCCGCGGGGCCGGACCTCGTCGCCGTGGTCGCCGGTGACGCGGTCGTGGTCCGGGAAGCGTTGACGGGCCAGGAGGTCGGGCGGCTCGCGGCCACCGACGTCGGCTTCCTGGAGTTCGCCCCCGGCAGGCTGCTGGTGCAGCGGACGTCCGGCGAGCTGGAGGTCTGGGACGACCGGCTCACCGAGCGCCGCCAGGTGATCGCGGGTGACCCCGGCTTCGTCCGACCACCGGTGGCGAACGCCGACGGCACGCTCGTCGCGCGCGTTCGGGCCGACGGCACCGTCGTGCTGGTGGACCTGGAGACCGGCACGCCGGTCGCGTCCCTCGCCGCGGGCCCGCCCGGCCGCCGCGTGGGCGTCGGGTTCTCGGCCGACGGGGACCACCTGGTCACCGTGACCGAGGGCGACGGCCTCGACCTCGGGTCGGCGGTGTCCCGCACGCTGTCCGCCGAGGCGATGGTGCTCGCGGCGTGCCGGACGGCAGGACGTGACCTCACCCCGACCGAGTGGCGCGCCCTCGTGGACGCGGAGCCGCCGGACGACCTGCGCTGCCGCTGAGACCGGTACCTGAGG
Source organism: Umezawaea endophytica (assembly GCF_025061645.1). Taxonomy (GTDB): domain Bacteria; phylum Actinomycetota; class Actinomycetes; order Mycobacteriales; family Pseudonocardiaceae; genus Umezawaea; species Umezawaea endophytica. Next base: position 50,513 of record NZ_JANYMP010000010.1, read on the forward strand.
AGGAGGCGGATTCGGGTATCGCGGGGGAGGTGCCCGGTGGTGGGCCGCGGTCACGATGGGCGGCATGGCGGCGACCGAGGAACCCACCCCCACCCGTTCCCGCATCGAGGCGCTGGACGCGCTGCGCGGGTTCGCCCTGTGCGGCATCGTGTTCATCAACATCCCACAGACGATGTCCATGACCACCGACCTGTCCGCGGTGCCGGACGGGCTGCGGCTGTTCGTGCTCGGGAAGTTCTACCCGATCTTCTACCTGCTGTTCGGCGTGGGCTTCGGGTTGTTCCTGCGGTCGGCGGCGCGGCGGGTGCCGATGGTGCGGAGGCTGCTGGCGCTGGCGGTGTTCGGGGCGCTGCACCACCTGCTCCAGCCGGGGGAGGTGCTGCTGCCGTTCGCGGTGACCGGGCTGCTGGTGCTGCTGCCGCTGAGCTTCGTGCCCGCACGGGTGAACCTCGTGGTGGGGGTGGTACTCACGGTGGTGGGGGTGCTGATCGGGGTCGGCGGGTTCGGGGTGCTGCCGGGGTTGTTCGTGCTCGGGTTCGCGCTCGCGCGGGTCGGGGCGCTGGAACACCGCACGAGGGCGCTCGTGGTGGCGGCGGTCGGGTTCGCGGTGACGGCGGGCGTCGCGTACCTGCTGGCGGTCGCGGGGCTGGGCGAGCTGGTCGACCGGTGGTTCGGCCTGCTGTTCTCGATGTCCGTGGCGGGCGCGTACGCCGCGGTGTTCCTGGCGCTGCTGCGGACCCCGGTCGGTCCGGCGCTGTCGACGGTGCTCGCGCCGCTGGGGCGGATGGCGTTGACGAACTACCTCACGGCCACGCTGCTGTTCGTCCCGCTGGGCCGCGCGCTCGGGCTGGAGGGCTCGGCCGACTGGGCCACCGCGGCCCTGCTCGGCGCCGGAATCCTGGTGGCGCAGGCGTTGTGGAGCCACTGGTGGCTGCGCCGGTTCGGCTATGGTCCGCTGGAGTGGGTGTGGCGCACGATCACCTACTGGCGGTCGATCCCGCTCCGACGGCCCGCGGTCACGCACTCCTGAGAGGACGTTCGGCGGTGAGGTTCACCCAGACCGGCCGCGACGCGGTCGTGGCCGCGGTGCTCGCCGTGCTGGGACTGCTGAGGCTGCCGTTGGCGCTGCTCCTCAACGACGGGGTGTTCCCGCAGCCGGGGTGGGTGATCGCCTGCGCGACCGCGGCCTCCACGGCGGACGTCGCCACGCTGGCCCTGCGCCGCAGGGCCCCGCGCACCGCGCTCGCGCTGGCCACCGCGGTGGTGCTGGCGGCGACGGCGCTGCCCGCCGCGTTCCTGCCGACGGGCATCGGCGTGCCGGTGTGCGCGTACACCGCCGCCACCCTGCTGCCGCGTCGAACCACGCTGATCACCTTGTCGGCCGGGGCTTTCGCGCACGCGGCGGGCGGGATCGCGTCGGTGGCGCTGGGCGGCACGGTCCACACCGTGGTCACGTTCTGGGCCAACGACGGCAGTGACCCGGTGGACCTCGTGCTGGCCTCGGTCGGGTCCTTCGCCGTGCCGGGACTGGTCGGGCTGTACGTGCGGACCACTCGCGCGTACACCGCCGAGCTGGCGGCCAAGGTGCGGCACCTGGAGGTCGAGCGCGAGCTGCGCGCGGAAGCCGCGGCGGCCGAGGAGCGCGTCCGGATCGCCCGCGAGCTGCACGACATCGCGGCGCACGACCTGTCCGCGATCGTCGTGCAGGCGGGCGCGGCGGATCGCCTGGTGGAGCGCGATCCGGTGGCCGCGCGGGCGGCGCTGCTCGGCATCCGGGAGCAGGGGAGGCGGACGCTCATCGCGTTGCGCGGGCTGGTGGGGATCATGCGGGCCGCGGAGGACAGGCCCGTGCTGGCCCGCGTGACCGACCTCGTCGACTCCGCCCGCGACACCGGCATGGACGTCTCGCTGACCGTGGAGGGTGACGACCGGACCGTGGCGCCCGCGACCGGTGTGGCCGCCTACCGGCTCGTCCAGGAGGCGCTGACCAACGCCCGGCAGCACGCCCGGGGCGCGCCGGTCGTGGTGGACGTCGAGTACCGGGCCGCGCACGTGCGGGTGGCGGTGCGCAACGGCGCGGGCCGTCCGGGGCCGGGTCCGGGCGGCGGGCACGGGGTGCTCGGCATGGGCGAACGGGTCCGGCACACCGGGGGTGACCTCACCGTCGGCCCCACCCCCGACGGCGGGTGGCTGGTCGACGCCCGCTTCCCGCGGGGCAGCGACGTGACGGCCGGGGCGTCGTGACGATCCGGGTCGTCGTGGTGGACGACCAAGCGGTGGTGCGGGCCGGGTTCCGGGTGGTGCTGGGGTCCGAGCCGGACATCGAGGTCGTGGGCGAGGCGGCCGACGGTGAGGAGGCGGTGGCCGTGGCCCGCCGCACCCGCCCGGACGTGGTGCTGATGGACGTGCGGATGCCCCGCGTGGACGGGATCGCCGCCACCGCGCGGTTGGCCGCGCCCGGTGTCGCCGATCCGGTGGCGGTGCTGGTGGTGACGACGTTCGACCTGGACGAGTACGTGTTCGCCGCGCTGCGAGCGGGGGCGAGCGGGTTCGTGCTCAAGGACGTCGAACCCGACGAGCTGGTCGCGGCGGTGCGGGTCGTGGCGGCGGGGGACGGCCTGGTCGCGCCCGGCGTGACGCGGCGACTGATCGCCGAGTTCGCCCGCACGTCCGCGCCGCGTCCGACCGGCCCGCTGCCGGACCTCACCGAGCGCGAGCGCGAGGCGTGGCTGCTGGTCGCCCGCGGGCTGTCCAACACCGAGATCGCCGCAGCGCTCGTGCTGAGCCCGTCCACGGTCAAGACGCACGTCGGCAACTTGCTGGCGAAGCTCGGCTGCCGGGACCGCGTGCAGGCGGTCGTGCTCGCCTACGAACGCGGTGTGGTGCGGCCGGGATCAGGTCGCTGAGGTCAGCGGGGGAGGGAGCCCGCGACCACCGAGTCGACCATCCGCCGGACGGCGTCGCGATCCGGCGGCGGGCCCGTCCGGTCGGCGAACAGCAGGTGCCCGGTCCCGATCAGCGTGGGCGCCAGCCCTTCGACGACGGCGTCCGCGGTGAGCCTGCCCAGGTCGCGCTCCGCGGCGAGGTAGGTGGCGATCATCGAGGCGGCGTCGGTCAGCACCGGGACGCCGACGGGCCACGTCTCGCGCAACCGGGCGCGCAGGTCGTCGCGGAAGGTGATCAGGGCGACGACCGCCACGGCCACCGAGCCGAACACGGCGGTCAGCGCGTCGGTCAGGTTGTCGACGACCGTGCCCGTCCCCGCCGACTCGCGCAGCGCGGCGGCCCGCGCGTCCATCCGGTCGACCCGGTCCAGCACGAACTCGGCGAGGAACGCGTCGAAGTCCGGGAAGTGCCGGTGCACGACCCCCTTCGAGACCCCCGCCTCCGCCGTGACCGCGCGGCTGGTCAGCGCCGCGGGCCCGTCCCGGAGCAGGACGCGGTCGGCGGCGTCGAAGAGCTGCTCGCGCACGTCGCGCAGGGCCACCCCGGTCGGCACGGTGCTTCGCTCCTCACTGCGCCCTGTTGACGAGTGGGCGCTTGCCCACTATTACTGGGCACATGCCCACTCTACCGCCCGAAGATCGCCGAGAGGCCCACCAGGCCCGTGAGGTCGCCGAGTCGTTCGGCATCGACCCCGAGCGCTACGACCGCGCCCGCCCCCGTTACCCCGAGGCTCTCGTCCACGCGGTCGTGGCCGCCGCGCCCGGCCCCGACGTGCTGGACGTCGGCACCGGCACCGGCATCGCGGCCCGCCAGTTCCAGGCCGCGGGGTGCACCGTGTCCGGGGTGGAGGTGGACCCCCGGATGGCCGAGTTCGCCCGACGGCACCTCGACGTGGACGTGTCGGCGTTCGAGACCTGGAACGCGGCGGGCCGCACCTTCGACGCCGTGGTGTCCGGCCAGACCTGGCACTGGATCGACCCGGTCGCCGGGGCCGCGAAGGCGGCCGAGGTGCTGCGCCCCGGCGGCCTGCTGGCCGTGTTCTGGAACGTGGGCCAACCGCCGCCGGAGCTGGGCGCGGCCTTCGCCGAGGTGTACCGCCGCGTGGTGCCCGACTCGCTGGCCGCCCGCTGGGCGAGCACCGACCCCGGCGGGTACTCGATCCTGAGCGCCAAGGCGACCGAAGCGCTGCGCGACTCGGGAGCCTTCGCCGAACCCGAGCTGACGAGCTACGCCTGGGAACGCGCGTACACCAGGGACGAGTGGCTCGACGAACTCCCCACGACCGGGGCCCACACCCGCTTCCCGCCCGACGCGCTGGCGAAGATCCTCGCGGGCATCGGTGAGGCCGTCGACGCCGCGGGCGGCGGTTTCACCATGGCCTACACCGCCGTCGCGGTGACCGCCGTCAGGCTAGGACCCCGTCCGGGGTGAGGTGGACCGTGTCGTCCGCCCAGCGGCGCAGCAGGACCGCGTCGTGGGAGATGGCCAGCACGCCCGCGCCGGTGCGGCCCTGGTAGTCGCGGATGAGGCCGACGAGCGCGGCCGTGGTGGACGCGTCCAGCATGGTCGTCATCTCGTCGCAGACCAGGTAGTCCGGGCTCAGCGCGAGGGTCCTCGCCAGGCAGGCGCGCTGGAGCTGGCCGTCGCTGACCTCGTGCGCGCGCCGGGAGAGCAGGTCCGGCGTGAGCATCACCAGGTCGGCCAGCTCGGCCACGCGCTCGGCCTGCCGGGGCGCGCGGGTGGCGAGCAGCGGTTCGGTGATCGCCGCGCGCAGCGTCAGCCGCGGGTCGACGGACAGCCTCGGCTGCTGGAACAGCACCCCGATCCGGACGCGCTGCGCGTGCGGCGTCCGGTGCCGGTACCCGGTCACGGGCTCGCCGTCCAGGTGGACCGTTCCCGAGAAGGGCGCGTGCAGCAGCCCGAGCACCCGCGCCAGCGTCGACTTCCCGCTGCCGCTCGGCCCGGCCAGCCCGACGGTCCGCCCCGGCGGCACGGTCAGGTCGACCCGGTCGAGCACCGGGCGGCGGGGGTCGTAGCCCGCGACGACCGCCTCCGCGCGCAGCCCGGTCAGCACGGGCGGTGGCACGCGACGGCGTGCTCGGCGTCGGCGGCCAGCGTCGGGAGTTCGGCGCACTCGGGCCCGACCCGGTCGCAGCGCGGCGCGAACGAGCACCCCGGCGGCAGGTCGGTGAGCAGCGGCGGCATCCCCGGCACGGCGGTGAACGCGCGGTCCGGCAGCGCGTCGCCGAGGCCGCGGGTGTACGGGTGGCCGGGCGCGTCGAGCACGGTGCTCGGCGGCCCGATCTCGATCAGCCTCCCGGCGTACATGACGGCGATCCGGTCGGCGACGCGCTGCGCGGCCGCCAGGTCGTGGGTGATCAGCAGGACGGCGTGCCCGTCGGCGACGAGCCTGCGGAACTCCTCCAGCAGCCCCTCCACGAGGTGGTGGTCCAGGCCGGTCGTCGGCTCGTCGGCGATGAGCAGCCACGGGTCCCCGACCAGCGCGAGCGCGGTGGCGACGCGCTGGGCCATCCCGCCGGACAGCTCGTGCGGGTAGTGGTCGAGGTCCGCAGGGCTCAGGCCGGCACGGGCGGCCACGCCGTTCGCGCGCCCCCGCGGGTCCGGCTCGGCGGGGTGGTGCGCGCGGACGACCTCCTCGAGCTGCGCGCGGGCCGTGCGGACCGGGGTGAGGTGGGAGGCCGGACTCTGCGGGATGAGACCGATCCGCCGCCCCCGCACGCTCGTCGCGAGCTGCTGGTCGGTCGCGCTGAGCAGGTCGAGCGTCGGGCCGCGGTCGTCGCTCAGGGTGGCGCTGCCGGACACCTGGGCGTTGCCCGGCAGGAACCCGAGCAGCGCGCTGGCCAGCACGGTCTTGCCGCAGCCGCTCTCGCCGACCAGCGCCAGGCACTGGCCGGGCCGCAGCCGCAGCGACACGTCGGCGACCGCCGCGACCGTGGCGCCGGGCAGGTCGAAGCGCACCGACACGTGGTCGACGGCCAGTTCGGTCACCACGTCAGCTCCGAGCGGCGTCGGGGGTTGAGCCGGTCTCGCCAGACGCCGCTGAGTCCGGAGATGGCCAGTGTGACGACGATCAGCGCCAGACCGGGCGCGAGGGACATCCACCAGCCGCCGGTGAGCAGCGACCGCTGGGCGTCGTTGATCATGTTGCCGACGCTGGCCTCGTGCGGCGGCAGGCCGAGACCGAGGAACGACAGCGCGGTCTCGTGCCACACGGCGTGCGGGATCATCAGCGTGGTGGACAGCAGCACCTGCGGCGTCACGTTCGGCAGCAGGTGCCGCACGAGGATCCGCCCGCGCGACGAGCCGCCGACGATCGCGGCGTCCACGAACGGGCGGCTCCGCAGCGAGAGCACCTCCGACCGCACGATCCGGGCGGACGTCAGCCAGTGCGTGAGCCCGATGGAGATGATGACGGCGGTCAGGCTGGGCCGCAGGATCGCGACGATCACGATGCCCAGCAGCAGGTGCGGCACGGACGCGACCGCGTCGACCAGCCGCATGAGCAGCCGGTCCACCCAGCCGCCGACCGAGCCCGCGAGCGCGCCGACCGCCGTGCCGACGGCGGACGACACCAGCGCGGCCACCAGCCCCACGGTCAGCGACACGCGCAGGGCGTAGACGCACCGCAGCAGCACGTCGCGGCCGAGTTCGTCGGTGCCGAACGGGTGCGCCGCGTCGGGTGGGCGGTTGGCCGACGCCAGGTCGACGAGCTGCTGGTCGAGGTCGACCACCAGCGGCACCACCAGCACCGCGAGCACGACCACGCCGAGGACGACGGCCGACGGGATCAGCCGCCACCGCGGCGGGAGCCGGGTGCTCGCGGCGGCGATCCGGGAGCGGGGGACCGGCCGCCACGTCCGCTGGTCACCCATCGAGACCCACCCTCGGATCGGCGAGCGCGTACAGGACGTCGGCGATCAGGTTGCCCAGCAGCACGACGGCCGTCGCCAGCACGGTGAGCGCACCCATCAGGGCAAAGTCCACGTTGAGGGCGGCGTCGACGGTGGCCCTGGCGATGCCGGGCCAGGAGAACACGGTCTCCACCAGCAGCGCGCCGGTGATCAGCTCGGGCAGGCGGGCGCCGACCAGCGTGAGGAACGGCAGCAGCGAGGTGCGCAGCGCGTGGCCGAGCACGACCCGGCGGTCCGACAGCCCGCGCGAACGGGCGCCGACCACGTGGTCCTGGCTGAACGACTCCAGCAGGTTCTGCCGCACGAACAGCACGAACCACGGCGCCTGCGAGATCGCCAACACGGACATGGGCAGCACGATGTGCGTCGCGACCTGCCCGACGCCCAACGCCTCCCCGGCGTCGGTGAGGCCGCCGCCGGGCAGCCAGCGGAGCTGGAGCGCGAACACGTACAGCGCGGCCAGCCCCAGCCAGAACACCGGTGCGGCCTCGAGGGTGTAGGAGGTGGCCGTGATCGCCCGGTCCAGCCACCCGCCCGCGAACCACGCCGCCACCGTGCCCAGCAGCAGGCCGAGCAGCAGCGCCAGCGCGAACCCCGCCGAGACGAGCAGGACCGTCCACCCCATGCGGTCGCCGATCACCTCCGAAACGGGCTGCCGCAACGAGAGCGAGTCGCCGAAGTCGCCTGCGACGGCGTGCCGCAGCCACGCGAGGTACTGCTCGACCACCGGTCGGTCGACGCCCCAGTTCTCCCGGATCCGCGCGATCCGCTCGGGGCTCGCGCCGATGATCCGCACCCCGAAGTACCGCTCGATCGGGTCGAACGGCGAGGCCTTGGCGAGGGCGAACAGCGCGAAGCTCACCAGCAGCAGCACCGGGACGGCGAAACCCAGGCGCCGCAGTGCGAGCAGCCCGATCGCCCGGCCCCGACGCCGCCGCGCGGGAGCCGTCACGGCTTGGGCGTCCAGCGTTCGAGGTTCCACCAGACCGCGTGCACCAGGCCGTGGTCGTGCGGCTCGACCTGCTGCTCCTGGCCGGTCCACCGGTCCCGCAGGACGTAGGTGTGGTCGAGGAACACCAGGAACACCCAGCCGGGATCGGCGGTGTAGGCCCGCTGGAAGTCCGCGTAGGCCTGCTTGCGGGTGGCGGTGTCGAGGCTGCGGCGGCCGGTGTCCAGCGCCGCGTCGACGGTGGGGTTGCGGTACAGCGACATGTTCACGTAGCCGGACTGGCCCGCGTAGCGGGAGTGCAGCAGCGTGTACGCGGCGGTGTCCGGGTCGTACGGGTCGCCGCCGCCCCAGACGCTCGCGGCCTCCCGCTGCCGCTGGAGCATCACCTCGAACGTCGTCGCCTCGACCGGCGCGTCGATGCCGAGCCGCGCGATGTCGCTCGCGGTCGCCAGCGCCAGTTCCTTGCGCAGCACGTCGGGCGCCGGGTACAGCACCGGCAGCCGTGCGGCCTGGCCGTCGCGGGACCGCTTGCCGTCCGCGCCCGCCCGCCACCCGGCCTCGTCCAGCAGCCGCGCCGCTTCGGCGGGGTCGTGCCGGAACACCGCGCCCTGCTCGTACCAGTCGGCGAGGTGGGGCGAGATCGGTGTGGCCGCGGGCTTCCCGGCCCCCGCGAGCACGGTGTCGATCATCGCCTGCCGGTCGACGCCGAGGTTGATCGCCAGCCGCACCCGCGGGTCGGACGTGAGCGGCAGCTCGGACGGGAGGCCGAGACCGCGGTAGTCCGCCGACGGGTTGCGCACCAGTCGGTAGCCGTCCCTGTCCCGGTAGGCGTTGGCGAGCTTGGGCGGCAGCACCGTGCCGTCGAACTCGCCCGCCGCCATCCGCGTGGCCCGCGCGTTGTCGTCGGCGACGAACACGACGGTCACGGTCTTCACCGCGGGCGCCCCGCCCCAGTAGGACTCGTTGGCCTTCAACACCATCCGGTCGCCCTTGCGCCACTCGGCGACCGTGTACGGGCCGGTCCCGATCGGCGCGGAGTTGAACGGCGCCGAGTTCACGTCGACCCCGTCGAACGCCTTGCGCGGCACGACACCCAGCGCCAGTTGCTGCGCGAACGGCGCGTACGGGTGGCGCAGCCGGAACTCCACCGTCCGGTCGTCGGGAGCGGTCACGTCGGCGAGCGCGTCCAGCCGTGAAGCGATCGTGGAGTTGGTTCCAGGGTCGAGCACGGACTTGAACGTGAACACGACGTCCTGGGCGGACAGCGTTGTCCCGTCGGAGAACCTGGTGCCCTCGCGCAGCTTCGCCGTCCACACGAGACCGTCGGCCGACGCCGTGGGCACCTGCTCGGCCAGCGCGGGCACGAGCTGGAGCTTCGCGTCCCGCGCGACCAGCCCGTCGAAGACCTTGGCCGCCCCGTCGGGCGCGTACCCGAGGATCGGGTTCAGGTTCTCCGGCTCGCTGCCCGCGCCGATGACGATGGACTCGCCGGTCCGCGCCGAGCCCCCACCGCCGTCCGGCGAGGTGCACCCGACGACCAGCAGCCCCACCGCCGCGAGAACGATCTTCGGCCCATGGCGCACGCGCATCCCCCCGTACGTGGTGGTCCACTGTTGCCGGCTGATGCTAACAGCAAATTGCTGGCAACAAGAAGGCCTCCGTGGGGCAGCCCGGTGAATAGCGGGGGAGCGTTCAGCGCTGTCCCCTCGTCCTCGTTCCGGTCAGCCCGTGACCGCGGGGGACGCGGCGTTCTCGACCAGCAGGCGCGGGCCGCCGGTGCCGTCGGCAGGGACCGACCACACGCCGTCGTCGAGTCCGTACAGGATGGTCGAGCCGTCCTGCCACAGCGCCTGGTCGTCGACGCTCCGCGACTCGGCCAGTTCGGTCTCCACCATGCTCGCCAGGTCGAGGACGGCCAGCCGCCAGACGCCGTCGGACACCTCCTTCTTGAACGCGACCCGCGTGCCGTCCGGCGACAGCGACGGGCACTCGACGTTCTCGCGGAGCACCTTCCCCTGGTAGCGCCCGTAGTCCGCCTCGACCAGGCGGGTCGTGCCCCGGCTGCCGAGGGTGGCGTAGAAGCGGTTGCCGTCGGCGGCGAAGGTGATGCCCCAGTAGTTCACGTCCGCGGCGAAGTAGCGGCGGTCGGCGGTGAACACCGGGAGCTCCTCGATCGTCTTGACGAGCCTCCCGGTCTCGACCTCGTACAGCCCGGCCCTGGTCGAGAAGCCCGTCGCCGCGTAGGAGTCGCCGGTGACGAACAGCGTCCAGGCGACGACCTTCCCGTCCGGGGACACCCGTGCCCGGCTCGGGGTGCCCGGCAGGGCCTCCCGGTGGCGCACGGCGAGCGTCGAGTCCAGCACCAGCACGTCCGTGACGGCGGGCAGCGCGCCGGGGCGGGCGGCCAGGCACACCGCGGTCCGCCGGGCCGCGGCGAACCGGTCGCACACCAGGGCACTCGACCGGCGGGCGCCGCCGGGGTCGGTCGGCGACACCGAGCTGACGCGGCCGGTGCCGGTGTCGCGGAACAGGAGTTGGCCCGGTTCCAGCGTGAGCTGCTCGGCGGCCGGTCCGTCCTGGGCGACGCTTTGGCGCGCCTGCACCGTGAAGGCGACCGCGGCGCCGATCAGCAGCACCGATCCGAGCAGTGCGAACAACAGCCGCCTCATGGGCGCACCGGCCTGGCGACCGCGGCGGCGAGAACGACGACCGCGAGCAGCCCCGCGGCGGCGAACACCGCGGGGCGGAGCCCCCAGAGCGTCCACGCCAGTCCGAAGAGGATGGACGACGACATCCGGGCCACCGCCTGTCCTGTTTGGACGACGGCGAAGCCGGTGGACCTCAGCTCCGGCGGGACCATCGGTCCGGCCGCCGCCATCAGGACGCCGTCCGTGGCCGCGTAGAACACGCCGTGCAGCGCGAGCGCCAGCACGGCGAGCCCCGGCCCGGCCGTGGGACCGCACACGACGACCAGAGCCACGCCGAGCGCGGCGTGCCCGCCGAGGAACACCGGCCAACGGCCGACCCGGTCGGCGAGCCTGCCGACCGGCACGGCCAGCAGCAGGTAGACCGCGGCCGTGCCCAGCGGCAGGAGCGGGAAGTACGCCACGGGGACGTCCCAGCGCCGTTGCAGCACCAGGTAGAGGAACGCGTCCCCGACCGTGACCAGCCCGAGCGCCGCCGCCCAGAGCGTGACCCGGCGGAAGTCGCGGCGCCGCAACAGGTCCAGCGCGGCCCGCGACGACACCGCCACTCGGTCGACGGCCCCCGGCCGGTCCCGCACGAACAGGACCAGCAGCAGCACCCCGACCGCCGCGACGCAGAAGCTGGTGACGAACACCGACGGGTAGCTGCCGAGGCTGACGGCCAGCACGCCCATCGCGGCCACAGGGCCGAGCAGCGCGCCGACCGTGTCCAGCGCCCGGTGCACGCCGAACGACCGGCCGAGCGCGGCGGGATCGCTGCTCAACGAGATCAGCGCGTCGCGCGGCCCGGTGCGCAGGCCCTTCCCGGTGCGGTCGGCGGCGAGCACGACGCCGATGGCCGCCACCGAGGAGCCCGCCGCCAGCAGGCCGAGCTTGCACACCGCGGACAAGCCGTACCCGAACCCGGCGACCGCCTTGAGGCGTCCCCACCGGTCCGCCAGGTGCCCGCCGAGGACGCGGACGACGGCGGTGGCGCCCGTGTAGAGCCCGTCGAGCAGCCCGAACTGCAACGGGTTCAGGCCGAGGCCCAGCACCAGGTACAGCGGGAGCACGGCGGTGACCATCTCCGACGAGACGTCGGTGACGAGGCTGACCACGCCGAGCGCCACCACGTTCGCGGGCACGCGCCGGGGCAGTGCGCGCGGGTCGGTGGTCGTGAGGTCGGGAGAACGGCTTGCCGCGATGTACATGCTCGCCCCCTAGTGGCAGGTGTAGGTCGGGCTGCTGTCCAGCACGGCCCGGTCGAGGCCGATGAGCTGCGTCGAGAACGAGGTGTCCGTCATCGACAGCTTGACCACGCCGAACGCCTGCAACAGCTTCGCCGTGGTCGGGTGCGCCGCGTGCACGTCGTAGAGCGGTGCCCCGCCCATGCCGCCGAGGATCTGCACCGGGCCGTTCGCGTCGGCCCTGCCCGCCGCGTTCTGCGGCACGAACCGCTCGTAGTGGTGGTCGTGGCCGTTGAGCACCAGGTCCACCTTGTTGTCGACCAGGACCTGCCATAGCGCGGCGCTGTCCGGGTTGTCACCGTGGTCACCGGAGCTGAACCTCGGGTGGTGGTAGTACGCGGCCACGCAGCCCTTGGTGTTCGCGGCGAGGTCCTGCTTCAGCCAGGCGACCTGCGCGGGCTCCGCGAAGTCGTGCGTGGTGAAGTCGTTGGAGTCCAGGGCGATGAAGTGCCAGTTCCCCATCTCCCACGAGTAGTAGTTCTTGCCCTGAGGGGTGGCGATCGGGCCGAAGTAGTCCCGGTAGCCCTTGAACGGCGTGTCGTCGTAGGTCTCGTGGTTGCCGGGGACGGGGTGGGTGATGCCCTTGAACTTCCCCCACGTCTTGTCGTAGTAGTTCCGGAAGTCTGAGAGGTGGGCGTCGTCGTACTGGTTGTCGCCCATGGTGATCACGGCCGCCGGGTTGATCGCCTCGACGAGCTTCGCGGTCTTCGGGTGCACGCAGTTCGAGTCGCTCGCGGTGCACCGGTCGGCGATGTCGCCCGCCGCGGCCAGCACGAAGGACCCGCCGCCACCCGGTTTCGTCCGGGCGGTGACGGCCGTGCCCACCGCGGAGGTGTTCCCGGCGGCGTCGCGGGCGCGGACGGCGTAGGCGTAGTCCGTGTCCGCGGTGAGACCGGTGTCGTTGAACGAGGTCGTCGCGCTGGTCGCGACCACCTGCCCGCCGCGCAGGACGTCGTAGCCGGTCACGCCGACGTTGTCGGTCGACGGCGACCACGTCAGCGCGACGCTGCTCGCCGTGGTCGTCCCCGCCGCCAGCCCGGTGGGAGTGCTCGGGGCCTGGGTGTCACCCGTGGAGTCCGCGGTGCCGTACGCCTGGACCTCCCAGAGGGAGTAGCCGTACTTCGTGGCGCGGGTGGTGCCGACGACGCGCAGGTACCGCCCGTGCCCGGACAGGCCCGACAGGTCGTCGGTCTTGCCGTCGCCGTTGTCGACGGTGGCGACCGTGGTGAAGGTGACGCCGTCGTCGGAGACCTCCAGCCGGTACTTTTTGGCGTAGGCGGCTTCCCAGGTCAGCTTGACCCTGTTCACCGTGGACGGTTGGCCCAGGTCCACGCGCAGCCACTGCGGATCGGCGCTGACGGCGCTGGCCCAGCGGGTGGTGCCGACGCCGTCGACCGCCTTGTCACCACCGAGCGAGCTGCTCTCCGTGGTGGACGCCACGACCGGTTTCCCTTGGGAGAGAAGGACATCGGCCGCGTTGGCCGGGACGGCGACGGCCGAGGACAGTGCCAGGGCCGTCGCGGTGACGGCCGCGACCCTGGACAGGGTTCGACGTGGTGGTGGGTGCACGTGGCGCTCCTTCGAGCCTGGCGCGGCGGGAACGAGGCAGAGATAGTTAGGAAACTTTCCTAACAGACTCTAGTGTCGCGTTTCTCCGCTGGGCAAGCGGCGGAAGTCGGTTGAACGATCCAGTCACCACCGAAGTCCACCGGTCGAGCGCACCGCGCCACCGCGAGTGGGCCTGCCCACCGCCCGCGTCACCTGAACGCCGCAACGCCGGACGGCCGATGTCGCCTGAACGCCGCCGTCGCCGTTGTCGCCTGAGTTCCCGCAACGCCGCACAGCTCGGCCGAGCTGTGCGGCACGACACCGCACCCCACCCGCGGCTGAGGTCCGCGGGTGGAAGCCCCCTTCGTCGTAGGACGTCCGCGAAGTCGGGCGGGCACGGCGAACGTCGAGGACTGCCTCACCGATGCCCGCCGCGACCGGTTCCCCGATGCGGACGAGAGGTTGTTCGTCTTCCGGATCGCGGCCGTTCGAGCCGCGCCGACCCACCTTGACAAGGCCGCGGGAGCGCCACCAAGCGGTTGGCGCGTCCCGGACCGCGCCGTCCTGTCCGCCGTGGTCAGAGGGCGGCTGTCCGGATGTCCGGACAGACGCCGAACGGTCGATGACCCCGTGGCCGGTGGTCGACCATGATGGTTTTCGTGACCCGTGACCGCGTCCTGCCGGAATCAGCGCGGGACGTCGCGGAGTTCTCCGCCCTGCTGCGCTCGCTGAAGCGGAATTCGGGATTCACCCTGCGCCAGTTGGAAGAACGGGCCGCCGAACAGGGTTCCGTGCTGCCCCGGAGCACGGTCGCGGACATGCTGCGCCGGGACGGGCTTCCCCGGTCGGAACTGCTGGCCGCGTTCGTGCGGGCCTGCGGCGACGGTCAGCACCTGGCGGAGTGGTCGAGCGCGCGTGAACGCCTGGTCCTCGACGAGGTGCGGGAGCCTCCCGCCGAAGACCCCGCTCCACGACGTCGCACGCCGGTGGTCCTCGGTGCGGTGGCGGTCGTGGTCGTGCTGCTGGTCGTGGCGGTGGCGCTGTGGCCGCGCACGGAGCCCGCGGGCGACGTCCCCACCGACCGGACCTCGCCCGAGGTCCTGTTCCTGCCCTCGGCGGGCAGTTGGGTCCGGATCCGTGCCGCGGGCGCGGAGGAGCTGTGCTTGACCGAGGGCCGTGACCGCGCAGGCCGCTACCAGTCGGCCGTCGCGGCGCTCCGCCCCTGCGCCGAACCCGGCGGGCCACGGGTGTTCATGCAGTCGGCGGGCGAGGACGTCGTCACCGTCAAGTGGGAGCACCCCGTCGAGCACGTCATGGGCTGCCTCACCGTCATGACCTCGGGGCCCGCCAAGGACATGGTCGAACCGCGGGAGGACTGCGTCGAGGGCGACGGCGACCAGGTGTTCCGCGTCGAGCGCGTCGCCGACCAGCGCTACCGGCTGCGCACCCCGTCCGGCGACCGGTGCCTGGGGCTGAACGGGAACCACGTGGAGGCGGGCGCCGAGGCGCTCCGGCAGCCGTGCGCGGTCGAGGTCGACCAGGAGTTCCTGGTCGACCTCGACGCGCGCGACTGACACCGTCCGGCGACGCCTACTTCTTCGCCACGGCGAAGTCGTCGAACGCGGCTCCGGTCGCGAACACGCGCACACCGTTGGCCCCGCTGGTGTAGCTCGTGTCCGTCACGCTGATCTTCGGGGTGGTCATGTCGTTCACGAACACCTTGATCGACGACCCGACCGCTTCCACCCGCAGGTGGTAGCGCGTGCCCGGCCTGATCGTCATCGACGCGGACGCCAGCGGCGTCCAGTTGTTCGCCGCCTTGCCGAGCACCACCCGACCCGCTCCGCTCACCCCCGCGTAGTAGCCGCGGTAGGAGTCCGTGCCGACCGCGGGCTGGGTCGCGCGGAACACGACCCCGGCGTCACCGGACGCGGACGCGGGCGTGACGTCCACGTCCTGGACGAAGTTCGCGAAGTTGGTGTCCAGCAGCGCTTTCCCGCCGTACGACGACGTCGCGGTGTACCGGCCGCCCGCCGCGGACCACGCGCCGCCGTAGGTCGCCCACCCGATGGCGTTGTCGTCGCCGAAGTCGTCGTGCACCTTCATCGTCACCGGCTGGATCTTGCCGTCGGCGGCGAACGTCATCCGGTCGTAGGCGAGCTGCCGGTCGTTCGCTCCCGAGCGGCTCAGCGGACGGCGGTGGTAGAGGATGTACCAGATGTCCGTGCCGGGGACGTTGATCACGGAGTTGTGCCCCGAGCCCCGCGCCACCGCCGAGTCCTGCGCCAACACCCTGTCGACCTTGGCGAACGGCCCGAGCGGCGAGTCGGAGATCGCGTAGGACACCGCGTAGTTCGGGCCGGTCCAGCCGTCCTCGGACCACATCAGGTAGTACTTGCCGCCCCGCTTGAACATCTGGGGCCCCTCGGTGTAGTTCGCGGGGGTGATCTCCTTGAACGTGGTCCCGTCGTCGAACTTCCCGAGGCTCTTCATGTCGCGGTTGAGCTTCGCCACGTTCGCGTGTCCCCAGCCGCCGTAGTACAGGTAGGCCTGCCCGTCGGAGTCGATGAACACGTCCTGGTCGATCGGCTGGGCGCCGTTGACGAACTGGCCCACCAGCGGCGCGCCGATCGCGTCGACGTACGGGCCCTCCGGCCGGTCCGCCACGGCCACCCCGATGCCACCGGACTCGGAGTTGCTCTGGATGTCGTTGGCGCCGAAGTACAGGAAGTACTTCCCGTCGCGCTCGATCGGCGCGGGCGCCCACACCGCCCGGTTCGCCCAGGAGACGCTCGCGGTGGTCAGGATGTTGCTGTGCTTGGTCCAGTGGACGAGGTCGGTGGAGGAGAAGGCGTCCAGGTAGGTCTGCTCACCGTAGGGCCGCGACGACGTCGGGTACACCCAGTACGCGCCGCCGTAGATGGCGACGTCGGGGTCCGCGTACCAGCCGTCGACGAACGGGTTGCCCGCCTCGGAGGTGGAGTAGTCGGGGATCGCGGGCGCGGCGCCTGCCGAGGGGACGAGGCCGCCGCCGATCAACAACGCGGTCAGGGCAAGGGTGGTGATCCTGGCCGAACGGCTGCGCCGCCAGGATTTGCAACGTTGTAAATCCATGCCGTCGATCCCACCACGTGATCCGGCGCGGTGTCCATAGGTTGTCCTGGTGGACAACGCGACGGTGTTCCCGGCCTTTGGGGAGCCCCCGACACCGTTGCGCGGTCAGGAAGTCCTGGTGGCGGACCCACCCGTCGGCGCGATGAACGCGACGATGCCGATTCGATGAAGACGGCTGCCGATACTTGCGCAGGCAACACAGCCACCCTTCTCGAAGAGGAGAAGACATGCGTCAATCGTTCAGGCGCGTCGGGCTGCTCGGCACGGCCTTCCTGCTCGCACTGGCGGGAACGGTGTTCGTGGCGGGCACGGCGTCGGCGAAGACGAAGCAGTCGTTGGACGTCCGGTCGGTCACGCAGGCCTGCGAGGTCTCGGTCTGCGCACGGGACGCGCAGACCGTGCCGCGCGACCAGCCCGTCGACACGTACTGCTCCCACCCCAACGGCGGGTTCAACCTCACTTACACCAACCCCGTCTACGGCCGCGGCGGTTACATTCCTGTCGCGAACTTCACGAACAACGTCCTGAACCCCTCGCGGTGCGGTGCCCTTTCCGGTTCCTTCGCGCGGACGAAGGTCAGGACCAACCTGTGGTCCTGCTCCGGAGGCGGGTGCGTGAACTTCGGCGGCGACCTCCGGGTCGGCGAGCAGCTCCGCGCCTTCTGCCACCTGGAGCCGGGCCAGCCCAACTCGTTGCTCGTCTACGTGCCGCGCAACACGTTCGCGGGCTTCGTCCGCACGGCCGACCTGGACATCAACCCCAACGTGCCGAGTTGCAACCAGGGGTTCTGACCCGGTGCGCGAACAGCCGGGCCGCCGAGGGGCGGCCCGGCGTCAGCCGTGGCTGATGGCGCGGTGGACGAAGGTGGGGCGGGTGCCGGGGCTGATCCAGTGCGCGGTCAGCTCGCTGGACGGGAAGAACTGGAGGAAGCGCGAGTCCGACTGGGAGCGGTCCACGACGGACTTCTCCAGGATCAGCGAGTTGTACTGGTCCGCGGTGGTCTCCAGGCTGTTCGCGTTCAGCACCACCTCCTGCTGCCAGTCCTTGGCCCACCGGCGCACGCCGGGGAGCTTGCTGTGCTCCGGCGTCAGGCACTCGGTGGCGATGGCGTTCTCGCTGCTGGCCCAGATCCCCGTGCTGGTGTTGAGCAGGAGGGTCTGGTTGCCGAACACGTGGCCGGGCGTGGGGACCACGGCGACGCCGGGGCCGATGAGGACACCGCCGTCGACCGCGAGGATCGCTTCGGAGCGCAGGTCGGTGAAGTGCTCGGCCTGGTACCACGGGCGCTGCAACGGGTGGAGCGACCGCATCCCGGCGATCTCGTCGCGCTGCACGACCAGCTTGGCGTTGGGGAAGAACGGCGTCACGCGGCCACCGAGGTCCGGCTGGTCGGTGGTGGTGCCGACCCAGCGCCTCAGGTCCTGCGTGTGGAGGTGGTCGAACACCAGGTAGTCGACGTCCTCGGGGCGGACGCCCAGCCTGGCCAGGTGGTCGCCGACGGACGGGTTCGTCGCGACCAGCAGCCGTTCGAGCACGGCCGGGGTCTTGCGCGCCAGCGCGGCGAAGTACGGGGTGTTGCGGCCCAGCTCCACGTCGCTCGGCTCGAACAGCAGCGTCCTGACCCGGCCGTCGGTCTCGGTCCAGCGGATCACCAGCATCCGGTTGGTGATCGTCAGGAACGGGGCGGGCGTGAGCGCGGCGCGGAACAGGCCGAACTTCGTCGGGTAGGGGAGCGTGACCAGGTCGCACGTCGTGATGCTGTCCGGCGTGCCGCTGGAGGAGAAGTCGCGGCGGAAGTCGTCGGCCCTGGTGCGGATCCAGTCGAGCTTCGCGCCGAACCCGCCTCCGACGGCGGACAGGCCGGCGAAGGTGTCGAGCGGGGTGCCGAACGCGGACAGGTCGGAGGCCTCGGGCAGCGTCACTTCAGCTCCTTGCGCGCGCCGAGGAGGGCCTTCACCACGAGCAGCCAGTTCTTGGGCTTCTTGAAGTCCAGGCCGCCGAGTAGCTGCTTGAGCATGGTCAGCACGTCGAAGTAGATCCGCTCGCAGACCAGGGTCTCGTCCTCGAAGATGAAGTACGCCGTCATGCGCACCTTGAACTTGCTGCCGGTCGCCGGGACCGAGCCGAACGGCCCGAGGTGCGTGCCGAGCAGGTAGAACTCGCAGATCACGGCGTCGTCGCTGTGCCGGAGCTGGATCATCTCGTGGTGCTGGTCGGGAAATGCGGTGCGCGTGTCCGCGTAGTAGCCGCGGACCGCCGCGTTGCCGTCGTGCACGACGCCGGTGGCGATCACCTCGTAGCGGGGGTGCGGGAACGTCGACAGGACGTCGTCCCACTGCTGGGCGACCTCGTCGTGGAAGTGGTCCAGGACGATCTTCTCGCGCGTCGCGCGCAGGGTATCGGTGAGCACGGGTCCCAACTCCTCGGTTACTTACGCTGTAAGTGCGGTCAGGATTCCACTTACGGCGTAAGCTTGTCAACGTGGAGACGCGCCGATGACCCCGAGACGCCGTGAACCGCTGAGCCGCGACCGGGTCGTCGCGAGCGCGTTGGCGCTGGTGGAGCTGCACGGCGTGGAAGCGCTGAGCATGCGCAAGCTGGCCGCGGAACTCGGCGTCGAGGCGATGTCGCTCTACAACCACGTCGCCAACAAGGACGACGTGCTCGACGCCATCGCCGAGGTCGTCTTCGCGGACGTCGCCCTGCCCCCGCCGACGGCGGACTGGCGGGTCGACGCCCGCGCGCTGGCGGACGCCTTCCGCGCGGCGGCGCTGGCCCACCCGCGCACCGCGTCGCTGAGCCTGGCCCGCCAGCTCGGCTACCCGGCCGTGCCGGTGACCGAGGCGGCGCTGGACGTCCTGGCCAGGGCGGGGTTCGACCCCGAGCAGGCGGTGCACGCGTCGCGCACCCTGCTCGCCTACGTGATCGGCACCCTGCTCCGCGAGATCGGCTCGGGGCCGCCGGACGAGACCCGCGAGCCCGCGCTGGTCGCGACCGGCCTGCCCCGCGTCGCCGAGGCCGCCCGCCACCTCGCCGTGTGCCACCACGAGGCCGAGTACCGCTTCGGCCTCGACCTGGTGCTCGACGCGCTCGCCCTGCGGGCGGTCGGCGCGGCGGGTGGACCGTCCGCGCGGTGACGGACCCCGGCTCGTCCGGGTTGGCCACGTCGTGGACGGTGGTGATCAGGCCCTGCTCTCAAAACTCGGCGTGTCGCCAGGTGAACCAACGGCCCGCCCCTGGCTCCGCACCGCCCGCTTGTGGGGACCGGAAGTCCGTCAGAGAGACTGGGGGCCAGTGCCCGCCCTCTCGACCTGGAGCCATTGATGCCGCAAGGGACCGTCCGTTGGTTCGACGCCGAACGGGGTTTCGGCTTCCTCGCGCCCGAGGACGGCTCGCCGGACGTGTTCGTGCACGCCTCCGAGATCGTCGGGGACGGCGGCGCGAAGGTGCTCCGCGAGGGGCAGGCCGTCGTGTTCGAGGTCGGCGAGAACGACCGCGGGCCCCAGGCGCTGCGCGTTCGCGTCACCGCCGATGCGGCCACCGGCAGCGCCGTGGGCCTGCTCGGCACCGTCAACTGGTACGAGCCGGGCAAGGGGTACGGCTTCGCGTCGCCGGACGGCGGCGGCGCCGACGTCTTCGTGCACAGCTCCGCCATCGTGACCGGCGGCGTGGTCACCGAGGGGCAGCGGGTGGCCTTCCTGCTCGTCGAAGGCGAGCGCGGCCCGCAGGCCGGGCACGTGATCCCGCTGGGAGCAGGGGCAGGCTCACCCGCCGCGGCTGGTACCTCGGACGGTGCCGACGGCACGGTGGCCTGGTACGACGAGGACAAGGGCTTCGGCTTCATCAACCCCGACTCCGGCGCCGGGGACATCTTCGTCCACGTACGGGCCCTGGCCGAGGGGCTGACGTGGCTCGCGGAGGGCGACCGCGTCGCCTACGAGGTGGCCAGTGGGGACAAGGGCCCGCAGGCCCGCGACGTGCACCTGGTCCGGGGCGCCGAGCCTCAGACGGCGCCGCGGCGGTCGGCACCTGCCGCGGCCGCAGGGTCGGCCGCGCGGGACGTGCCCGTACGAGGCGGCGAGGGCGTCGTCGCGCGCTACGACGGCGACCGCGGCTTCGGCTTCATCACCCCGGACGCGGGCGGCGACGATCTCTTCGCCCACGTGTCCGTGATCATGGGGTCGGAGCCGCTGATGAAGGGTGACCGGGTCCGGTACGCGGTGCGTCAGAGCGATCGGGGCCCGCAGGCCGACCGCGTCGAACGCCTCTGAAGAGGCGGCCCCACCGATGTGTCCCCGACGAGTGAATGGATGCGTCGGACCTGGTCGCAGAGCTCGATCTTGATGACTCGTCGAGGTCGCTCACCGCGTGTACCTGCCGCCGCGCGGCCACCACGCGCCCGCGCTCGGCACGCTCCTCAGCAGCCCGAAGACCTGGACGACCCCCGCGTTCACCACCTCCTTGTACCAGGCGGCGGGCCTGCCGGTGATCGAGATCCGCCGGGGGCCGCCGTCCGGCCGGGTGTACTGGATCACGGCGTCGTGGCGGCCGAGGCTCACCGCCTTGCTGTAGTAGCCGAACCGGAAGCCCTTGGGCCGCTTGCCGTCCAGCTCCCGCGCGATCGACGTGGCGGCGTGCACGGCCGTGGGCATCCCGCTCTGGCAGGTGCCGTGCAGGACGCCGAACGGCTGCCCGACCGCCGCGGCGTCGCCGATGGCGTACACCTCCGGACGTGTCACGGACCGCAGCGCGGAGTCGGTGACGACGCGGCCGAGGTCGTCCACCTCCAGCCCGGCCGCGGCGGCGAGCGGAGCCGCCCGCACCCCGGCCGCCCACAGCACCACGTCGGCGGCCTCGCTACCGCCGTCGGCGAACACCACCGAGTCCGGCAGCACCTTCACGACCTCGACCCCGCTCCGGACGCGCACGCCGAGCCGGGCCAACGCGGCGGCCAGGTGCGCCCTGGCCCTCGGGCCCAGCGCCGCGCCCGGCTCGTCCCGGCCGATCAGCACGACGTCCAGCTCCGGGTGCTGCTCGGCGATCTCGGTCGCCGCCTCCACGCCGGTCAGCCCGCTGCCGCACACCGCGACCGTGCCGCCCGTCAGCCGTGCGGCGAACAGTTCGGCGTCGTGGGCGCTGTCCAGGGTGTGCACGTGGTCCTCGGCTCCGGGGACGGCGGCCGTGTCGGACACCCCTCCCAGCGCGTAGACCAGCGTGTCGTACTCCAGCACCCGTTCGTCGTCCACGCGCACGGTGCGCGCCTCCGCGTCGACCGCGGTGACCCAGCCGCGCACGAACTCGACCCCGGTGCCCTCCAGCACGTCCGGGATCCGCACCTCGCGCGTCCGCTGCCCGCTCGCCGTCTGGTGCAGCCGCAGCCGTTCGGTGAACCGCTCGGCCGCGTTGACCAGCGTGATCCGCACGTCGCCACGCCGCTTCGTGCGGGCCGCCAGGCTCACCGTCGCCACCATCCCCGCGTACCCCGCTCCGAGAACCACGATCCTGCGCATGTCCTTCGTCCCTTCTCGCCCGCTCCGACGACCACCAGACGAGGTGGGACCAAGCGGATGTGACGCCAGGTGACCGGCGTCACAGCAGGGAGGCGAGGAGGGCGACGGCCGGGACCACGGCGTGGTCGGCCAGGTTGCCGTAGCCCAGGACGAGGGTCGGGTCGCCGGACGGCTCGGTCCGGTAGGTGTCCAGGTCGACCAGGTTCAGGCCTTCGGCCGCGGCTCGCCGCACTAAGGCCCCGGTGTCCGGGGAACCGCCCAGGTGCAGCAGCAGGTGCAGGCCCGCGGCGACGCCGGTGATCCGCGAATCCGGCAGGTGGGTGGCCAGCGCGGCGACCAGCGCGTCGCGGCGGGCGCGGTAGCGGGACCGGACCGCGCGCAGGTGGCGGTCGTAGCCGCCCCGCTCCACGAACGCGGCGAGCGCGAGCTGGTCGACCACCGGAGGTGTCGAGGCGGCCGGGTTCGCGGCGCGGACCGCGTCGGCCCAGGTCGGAGGCAGGACGTACCAGCCGATGCCCAGCGCCGGGCTCAGGGTCTTGCTGACCGACCCGAACAGCGCCACGTGCGCGGGCGCCATGCCCTGGACTGTGCCGACCGGACGGCGGTCGTAGCGGAAGTCGGCGTCGTAGTCGTCCTCCAGGACGAGGCCGTCGACGTCGCGGGCCCACGCGACCAGCGCCGCGCGGCGGGCCGGGGCGAGCACCGTGCCGGTGGGGAACTGGTGCGCGGGCGTCACGACCACCGCGCGCGTCCCTCCCAGCCGGTCCACCCGCACGCCGTCCTCGTCGACGGGCACCGGGACCGCGGTCAGCCCGGCCGCCGCCACCGCGTCGCGCGTGCGGCCCCAGCTCGGGTCCTCGACGGCGACCGACGTGAACCCGGCTGCGGCCAGCGCACGGCACACCCGCGTCACGCCCTCGGTGACACCGGAGCACACGGTGACGTCCGGCGGGGTGGTCGACGCGCCCCGGCAGCGCCGCAGGTACTCGGCCAGCACCGCCCGCAGCCGCGGGTGCCCGCCGCGGGGCGGGAGGCCGAACTCGGTGTGGGGCGCGGTGGTCAGGACCTCCCGCAGCGCCTCGGCCCAGCGGCGCCTGGGGAACGCCCGCAGGTCCGGCAGACCCGGCGCCAGGTCGTGGCGGGGGACGGTCGTGGTCGCGGCCGACGCCGGGCGGGACGGGCGTTCCCGCGACGGCGACCACAGCACGCGGGTGGCCGCCCCGGTCCGCGCCTCCAGGTAGCCCTCGGCCACCAGTTGCGCGTACGCCTGCGTCACCAGCCACCGCGAGCAGGCCAGGTCCGCGGCCAGCTTGCGGCTCGGCGGCAACGCCGTCCCGACCGGCAGCACCCCGTCGCGCACGGCCGCCCGCAACGCCCTGGCCAGCCGTTCGTGCCGCGGCCCGACGTCCGGCCCGGACAGGTCCAGCAGCACGTCCCAGCTCAGATTGGTCTGCGATTCCGGCACGGAAACGGACCGTAGCACCAGACCGATCCCGTCCTACCGTGGTCGCGTGATGAAGCGAACCGAACTCGGCCGCACCGGGACCACCGTCAGCCAGGTGGCGCTGGGCTGCATGCTGATGGGCACCTACACCGACCAACCGACCTCCTACCGGATGCTCGACGCGTTCCTGGGGGCCGGTGGCGACTTCCTCGACACGGCGAACTGCTACTCGTGGTGGCACGCGGGCAGCGCGGGCGGGGAGAGCGAGGAGCTGCTCGGCCGCTGGATGGCCGACCGCGGCACCCGCGACGACGTCTTCCTCGCCACGAAGGTCGGCGGGATCGTCACCGACGTGCCCGCCGCGCTCGTCGACGGCAGGGCGGACTGGGACGTCGCGTCGAAGCTGTTCGAGGGGACGGGCGCGGACGTCGTCCGCCGGGGCGTCGACGCGAGCCTGCGCAGGCTCGGCACCGACCACGTCGACCTGTACTACGTCCACGTCGACGACCCGGCCACACCGCTGGAGGAGACCCTCGAAGCGCTCGACGGGATCGTCCGCGCGGGCAAGGCCCGCCACATCGGGTGGAGCAACGTGCGGACGTGGCGGCTGGAGCGGATCCGGCAGCTCGCCGACCGCCACGGCTGGACGGCCCCGGTCGCGGTGCAGCAGCAGCACTCCTACCTGCGGCCCGCGCCGCGCACGGACCGGGCGGGCATCGCCGGGCCCGAACTGCTGGACTACCTGACCGCGCACGACGACCTGTCCCTGGTCGCCTACTCGCCGATCCTCCAGGGCATCTACGACGACCCGGACCGGCGGGCGGCCCACCGGATGTGGTCGGCCTACTCCGGACCGGACTCGGAGGCCCGGCTCGCGGTGGTCGGGAAGGTCGCGGCCGACCTCGGGGTGACCGGCAACCAGGTCGCGCTGGCGTGGCTGCTGCACCAGCGGACGCCCGCGGTGGTTCCGATCGTCGGCACCCGGACGTGGGAGCAGTTCGAGGCCTTCCGGCCCGCGCTGGACGTGGAACTGGGCGCCGAGCACCTCGCGTCGCTGGAGGCGGCGGGAGCCTGAAACGATTTCGCCCGCCAGGCAACCTTTCCCGCGCCCCGACCGGTACCCGGTGTGTCGGATGAGCGAAGGGCCGTGCTGTGGGGGACATACCCGAGGGGTTCGAGGAGTTCGTGGCGACCGCGTCGCCGCGGCTGCTGCGCACGGCGTTCCTGCTCACCAGGGACGAGGGGCACGCGGAGGACCTCCTCCAGACCGCGTTGGCGCGCGCGTGGCGGGCGTGGGGCCGGGTCGACGGCGACCCGGAGCCGTACGTGCGGCGGATCATCGTCAACACCCACGCCACGTGGTGGCGGAGGCGGTGGCGCGGTGAGGAACCCACCGAACGGCTGCCGGACCGGCCGAGCGGGGCGCCGCAGGACGTCGTGGGCGACCGCGAGTGGCTGTGGCAGGCGCTGGGCCGGTTGCCGCGCAAGCAGCGCGCGGTGCTGGTGCTGCGGTTCTACGAGGACCTGACCGAGGCGCAGACGGCCGAGCTGATGGGCTGCTCCGTCGGCACGGTCAAGAGCCAGGTGAGCCGGGCGCTCGCCAAGCTGCGCCTGGACGACACGTTCGCCGCGGAAGGGGTTTGGCGATGAACCTGAGCGACCTCACCGAGGTGCTGCGCGACCACGCCCCGCGAGCGGACGCGCAGGTGACCGCCCGGCTGGCCGGGGTGCGCGCCAGGGTGGCGGCGAGCAGGCGCCGCCGCGCGGTGGGAGCCGCGGCCTGCGTCGTCCTCGCGCTGGTGGGCGTGGTGTACGCGGTGGTCCCGCGCGCGGAGCGGTCGTCGGAGCCCGCGACGCCCGAGCGGAGCTTCCCGGAGTACCAGGCGGGCACCAGGCTCGCCGCCCAGGCGTGGGCCGAACTGCCGTCGTCGAGCGTCGTGCTGAGGTTCGTGCCGAAGTCGCTGGACTTCAAGGTGTTCGTCAGGTGCGACATCGGGCAGGGGGTCGACCTGCCCATGAAGCTCGTGATCGACGGCGACGAGGTACTGGCAGGCGGTTGCGGCACCGCTTCGGGGTCCTCGGACTGGGGGACGCGGGGGGCCGAGGTCGGGAAACCCGTCGTGGTGACGCTGACCGTCGGCGACGAGGCCGTGGACCACTCCAGGCCGTCGTCACCGGTCACGATGCCGAGACCGAGCAGCGGGGCGTTCGGGATCGCCGTGGGCGAGGCGGTCCCGGTGGACCGGTACCCGTTCCCGCCACGTCCCGAGACCCTGGCGGAGATGCCCCCGCCGCTTACCGACCCGACCTTCGTGGTGTCCGCCGACCCGGCCGATCCCGACTCGCCGCGGGAATTCTCCATCGCGTGGCCCGGCGAACGGTTCCTGCACGCCCAGGTGAACACTCCCGGAAGGGTTCGCGTGCTGGTCAACGACGTCCTGGTCACGGACTTCTTCAGTTGGGACTACGGGATCGCCGGGACCCAGAGCATGTCGTCCAAGGACTGGGGCCGGGTCCACGGGATCGCGGTGGCGGCCGGGGACCCCGTGCGGATCACGGTGATCCCGGAACGCCTCTCCGGTGACTGGCGGGTCTGGCTCGGCGAGTACTGACGCTTTTTGTCGGACCCCCCTGTTAGCGTCCGCGAACCGTTCGACGAGCGAACGGGTCGCGGGCCGCGCCTGCCCGTGTGGCATAACATCGGGGCCGCCGAGGCGGAAGGGGGCAGGTGAGCCAGGCGTCGAAGGACACGTCCGTGGCCGGTGTCGCCTACGCGCGGTGGGGCGTGCGGCCGGAGCCCGCGACGGCCCGTTACGCGGAGCCGGGGTGGTTGCACTCGCCGATGCCGATCGAGCGCGCCTGCCCGACGTGCGGCGGGCAGTTGCACGGCATGTACCGGTCGCACCCGCACAAGGGGCGGCAGCAACTCCAGGCCGCGGTCGTCTGCCCGACGTGCCCGGCGTCGTTCACCGTGCGCGAGTTGCAGCTCTCGCAACGCGCCGTGCTGGGGGAGCTGCGGCCGGAGTCCGTCGCCCGCAGGCTGCGCGAAGAGGCCCAGCTCGCGGCGCTCGAACGCCCAGATTTCGAGCCCAGACAGCGGACGGCACCCGCGCGGCCGGAGCCGGGGCGGTCGGCAGGCGGTCCGGACGGCGCCCACGAGACGGCACTCGGGCAGCGGCCGGCCCGGTCGCCGGACCTGGGGCGTCCTCCTGCCGCAGAGCAGCGCCCGGACCTCGCACCGGGTACGAACCGACCTCCCGCCGCACGGCAGGCACTCCCGCCACGACCGCCTGCCACGAACCCACCACCCACGGGGGAAGAACCACCCGACCTCCGCCCTCGACCGGCCCAACCACCCGCCGCGAACCACACCTCCCGGTTCCGCACCCGGCCGGACGCGAACCCGCTCGACCGAGACGCTCCCGTCGGACCAGGCTCGCGCGCACCGAGCCCGTCGGGGCCGAACCCGCTCGACTGGGCCGCTCCCGTTGAGCCGGATCCGCTCGCACCGCACCCGGCCGGGTCGGATCCGCTTGACTGGGCTCCTCCGGTTGAGCCGGACCCGCTCGACTGGGACCCTCCCGTCGGGCCGGACCTGCTCTCACCGAGCCGACCAGGGCCTGACCGACTCGACCGAACCCCTCCCGTCGACCCGGAACCCCTTGCCCCGCCCGAAACCGAACCACCCGCCCCCGCCCGGCGGCGGGTGTCGACGACCGTCATGGCCGCGCGGATCCGGTCGATCCTCACCGGGTCGACCACGGTCGCCGCCGCTCCCGCCGCGTCGATCCCGGTCCTGCCCCCCGGCCTGGCCGGGTCGACGGAGCACCGGCTGGTGTGGTGGCGCAAGACCGTGGACCCGCACCTGGAGCCGCCGGACCTGCCGTCTACCGTCGACGTCCGGGTCGTCCTGCCCGAGCACCCGAGGTTCGACGGGCTGCGGGAGCGGTTGAAGGTGGCCGAGGTGGCGTTCCGGTCGGTGCCGCACTGGATCGAGGAGGAGCTGGTCTCGTCGGTGGGGCCTGCCGGTGGGCTCGTGCCGGTCGTGGCGTCGGCGTGGCTGTCGGAGGTGGGCGGGCTGGTGCCCGACCGGTGCGATCCGGTCGGTGGTGACGGGGCGCTCGCGGCGCTGCTGGCGTTCGAGGTGCTGTGGGACCTGCACGAGCCGGTCGACCCGGCGACGGTGCCCGACTCGACGCCCGCCGACCGCCTCGTGCCTGCGGAGTGGTTGCCGTTCCTGTCGTTCCCGCTGCTCAACCCGGCGCAGAGCCAGGCGGCGCCGCACATCCTGGACACCGACGAGCACCTGCTGGTCGCCGCGCCGACCGGGGCGGGCAAGACCACGATCGGGAAGCTGGCGGCGCTGCGGTCGATCCTCCAGGACGGCCGGAAGGCGGCGTGGCTGGTGCCGCAGCGGTCGCTGACCGATGAGCTGAACATCGAGCTGGAAGCGTGGCGCCGCAACGGGTTGCGGGTGGAGAGGCTGTCCGGCGAGTACGCGGTCGACATCGAGAAGGTGCGCGAGGCGGACCTGTGGGTGGCGACCACGGAGAAGTTCGAGGCGATCTGCCGCACGGGGTCGTTGCAGGCCGCGCTCGGCGAGGTCGGGTGCCTGGTGGTGGACGAGATCCACCTGCTCGGCAGCCCCGGCCGCGGCGCGCTGCTGGAGGCGTTGCTGGCGCGGGTGCGGGGCGCGGAGTCGCCGGTGCGGATCGTGGGCCTGTCCGCGACGGTGTCCAACGCCGCCGAGGTCGCCGAGTGGTTGCAGGCCACGCTGGTGACGACGACCTGGCGGCCGTCGCGGGTGACGTGGCAGCTCCCGGTGCTCCCCGCCAGCACCACCTTCGCGGGCGGCAGCCGGATGCGCGAGCAGGCCGTGGTCGAGCTGACCGAGCGGCACACCGCCGAATCGGGCAGCGTGCTGGTGTTCTGCGGGTCCAAGCGCAACGTCCGGTCCACCGCGATGGCGGTCGCCGCGTCGCGCGGCGCTCCGGTGCACACCGCCGCGGCCGACGACGTCGACGAGCTGACGAAGGTGTGCGCGGCGGTCGGCGTGCGGATGCACTACGCGGACTACGAGCACAAGCACGCCGCGGAACGCGCTTTCCGGGCACGGGAGGCGGACGTGCTCGTCGCGACGTCCACGGTCGCGGCGGGCGTCAACCTGCCCGCGCGGGCGGTGGTCGTGCGGGACACCAAGATCGGCGGCGAGCCGATGGACACCTCGACCGTGCAGCAGATGTTCGGCCGGGCGGGCCGCATCGGTGCGGGGGAGACCCAGGGCTGGTCCTACCTGCTGACCGAGGAGACCGAGCGGGCCGCGTGGCAGACCCGCCTGGTGGCCGGGTACTCGGTGTACTCGCGGATCTACGACAGCCTCGCCGACCACGTGCTCGCCGAGGTACTCCAGGCCCGCATCACCACGCTGGCCGACGCGCAGGCGTGGTGGGTGGAGACCCTGGCCCACGCGCAGGGCGACGACGACCTGGAGCCGGTGCAGGCGGCGGTCGACTTCCTGGTCGCGGAGGGCCACCTCACCGGGGTCCGGCGCGGCGACGACCTGGTGCTGGCCACCACCGACCTGGGCAGGCTGACCGCCAGGATGATGGTGTCGACCTACACCGGGCAGCGGTTGCGCCGCACCCTCGGGCTGCTGCCCGTGCCGCAGGACCCGGACTCCGCCGAGGACGCGCTCAGCCTCGTGCTGGCCGTCGCCGTCCCGGAGCTGGCGGGTCTGCCGGTCGCCGAGTCGGTGCGCCCCGCCGTCGCGACCGCGATCAAGGCGGGCGGCCGGACGTCCCGGATCACCCACACCACCTCCATCAAGGGGCTCGGCTCCTCCGCCTCGACGGCTCCCGGCGACCTGGCGTGGGCCGCCCTGCTGGTCACGGCTCGTTCGCCGCACCTGTTCCGGGAGCCGCGCCGGGTCGTGGCGGGCATCCCGGTGGCCACGGTCCACCCGGTGCTGGAGCAGGCGCCGCGCTACCTGTCGTGGCTGGCCGCCCAGGGCGTGCTGGGCACCGTGCACCCGTGGATCGCGATCGTCGCCGCGGACCTGGACCAGCGGGTCCGGTGGCGGAGGCTCGTGCCGAGGCGTGGAGCGGGCCGGTTGCTGTGGCTGTGCGAGCAGATGGCCACCCGCGCCCGCGCCAAGGACCTGGTCCCGGCGATGTGGCGGTCGGCGGTCGACTCCGGCCTGCGCGCCCCGGACTGGAAACCCGGCGTGCCGCCGACCGGCTGCGAACTCGACCAGGCGGGCTACACGGCACTGCTGCGCGACCGGGTCACCGGGGCGACGATCGTCGAGGGGGAGACCGGCGCGGTGGTGTCCGGACTCGCGGGCGCCGCCGCGGTCGCCTGGCGCGGCAAGGTACGCGGCCCGGTCGTGGTCACGAAGGCGACCACGGACGTCGACAACCCGCGCGACCCGGAGTCCGACGCCGACGCGGGGGTCGCGGTGTTCACCCGGCGCGGCGACTACCGCGCCACCGGCTGGCTCGCCGCGTACGACCGGCTGGCCGTCCCCGAGGACGATCCCGAACCACCGCCGCCCGCACGCCGACCCCGCCGGGGGTTCGGGGCGGCCTGACGGCCTGCCTGCTCAGCACGCTGAAGCGGGCCAGGACGGCGGGTCGCGCCGACCTGATGGCCTGTCTCCATCGTCACGCCGAAGCGGGCTCGGACGATGGGGTCGTGCCGGCCTGCCTCATGGTCACGTCGAAGCGGGCCAGGACGACAGGTCGCGCCGACCTGACGGCCTGCCTCCTCGTCACGGTGAAGCGGGCCAGGACGACGGGTCGTGCCGTCCTGGCCCGCACCCCCGGTTCGCGGGGCAGCGGGCCCTGCGGTGGCCGCGATCGGAGGTCGCCCGCCGGACGGTCGGCGTGCCGTCCCTCCTCCTCGCCAGGGCCCGCTGTGCCGCTGGGAAGAGTCTCGGTGGTGGTGTTCATCGAATCGGCATCGCCGCGTTCATCGTTCTGCCACGACGGCCGACAACGGTCACCGGGACCGCGCGGAGCCCAGCTTCGAGCGGACCGCGTCCGCGTCCGGGTGCCCGAGCTCGTCGAAGATGACCAGGGCTCGGTGCCAGTCGTCGTGCGCGGCCTCGACGGCCCCCGCGGCGAGGTGGGCGTCGCCCAGGTGGGCGATCGTCTCGGCCTCCGCCCACCGGTGGCCGAGGTCGCGGTAGAGCCCGGCTGCCTTCTCGTAGCAGGGGATGCTCTCCTCGTGGTGCCCCAGCCCCTGGTGGGCGTGGCCGAGCACGTCCCACGTGTCCGCGTCGCCGAACCGGTCGGCGATCTCCTCGTTGAGCCGCCGCGCCCGTTCCGCGGCGTCCAGTGCCTGCTCGTGGTCGCCGCGGAGGTTGTGGCCCCAGGCGATGTTGTTGAGCGCCCTGGCCTGCCCCGACAGGTGGCCGATGTCGCGGAACAGTTCGAAGGCCCGCTCGGCGTGCGCCAGCGACGTCGCGTGCTCGCCCTCGCGGAAGTCGATCCAGCACAGGTCGAAGTGGACCCTGGCCTCTCCCGCGGTGTCACCGGTCTCCCGGAACAGGCGCAGGGCGTGTCGCAGGTGGACGACCGCGTCGGCGACCTTGTCCAGGTGGACGTGGACCCGCCCGAGGCTGCGGTGGGCGTGCGCCTGTCCGAGGCGGTCCCCGATCCGCCGCGCCGACGCCAGCGCGGTGTGCTGCGCGGCGGCCCACGGCTCCCAGAGCCCCCGGCGCTCCGCGAAGTAGGCCACCGCCCAGGCCAACCGCCAGGCGTGGTCGTCGAACCCGGTCGACGCCGCCCGCTCGACGACCGCCGTGATCGCGGCGAACTCGTCGGTCAGCCAGCGCATCGCGTGCTCGTGGTCGGTGTGCTCGTCGACGACCACACCGGGCTGGACCGGCGGGATGGTGATCGGGTCGCGGTGGGCGTCGATCAGCCGGTCGGCGGCGCGGGCGCTGTGCAGGTAGTGGTCGACCAACCGGTGCAGGGCTTCCCGCCGCTGCCCGTCGGTGTCGCTGCCGCGGGCCAGTTCGGCGGCGTACGCGCGCAGCAGGTCGTGGCACGCGTACCGGCCGGGAGCCTGCGCGGTGACCAGGCAGGCGCCCACCAGTTCGGCCAGCAGCGCGCGGGTCCGGTCGACGGGCAGCCCGGTCAGGCTGGCGGCCGACCGCTCCGTGACGTCCGGGCAGGGGCTGAGCCCCAGCGACCGGAACAGCAGGCGCGCGGGTTCGCTGAGCTGGTGGTACGACCAGGAGAAGACGGCACGCACGTCGGTGGCCGGGTCGTCGCCGCCCAGCGCGTCGAGACTGCCCTGGGCCGTGCGCAGCTCGGCGGCGAGCGAGGCCAGGGGGAAGTCGGGGTGGATGGCGGCGCGGGCGGCCACCACCGCCAGCGCCAGCGGCAGCGAGGCGCACCGGGTGATGATCTCGTCGACGGCGTCCGGCTCGGCCGCCAGGCGTTCCCGGCCGAGCCGCAGCGCCAGCATCTGCTGCGCCTCGGCCGGGTCGAACAGACCCAGCACCACCGGCCGGGCCCCTTCGGCGGCGACCAGTCCGGACAGCACGCGGCGGCTGGTGACCACGACGTGGCAGCCGCGGCTGCCGGGCAGCAGCGGTCGCACCTGGTCGGCGTCGCGGGCGTTGTCCAGCACCACCAGCACCCGGCGGTCCACCAGCAGGCTCCGGTAGAGGGCGGACCGGGCGGCGAGGCCGACCGGCACCCGCGGTGGCGGCACGTCGAGCGCCTCCAGGAACCCGAGCAGCACGTCGGCGGGCCGCACCGGGGACCCGTCGGCGTCGAAGCCGCGCAGGTTCACGTAGAGCTGGCCCTGCGGGAAGTGGTGGCGCACCCGCTGTCCCCAGTGGACGGCCAGCGCGGTCTTCCCGATCCCGGCCATGCCCGCGATGGCGGTGACCACCGTGCCCTCGCCGCCGGGGAGCACCTCGTCGAGTTCCTTGAGGTGCCGGACGCGGCCGGTGAAGCCGATCACGTCGACGGGGAGCTGGGCGGGCACCACCCGCCCGGCGGCGGGCCGGGACGGCACGGCCTCGGTGTCGCCCGCCTCGTCCCGGAGGACGGCGGTGTGCAGCTCCCGCAGCCGGGCGCCCGGTTCGAGGCCGAGTTCGTCGGCGAGCACCCCGCGCAGCCGGTGGTACGCCTCCAGCGCCTCCGCCTGCCGTCCCGACCGGTGCAGGGCCACCATCAACTGGCCCACCAGCCGTTCCCGGAGCGGGTTCGCGGCGACCAGCTCGACCAGCTCGCCGACCAGCTCGGCGTGCCTGCCGAGCCGCAGCTCCAGTTCGACGCACTCCTCGACCGCCGCCCGCCGCTGCTCGTCGAGCCGGGCGGCGGCGGCCTCAAAGGCCCTGCCCGGCAGTCCGGCGAGCGCGGGTCCGCGCCACAGCCGCAGTCCCGCCCTGAACTCGGCCGCGGCCGCGCCGGTCTCACCGGCGGCGCTCAGCCGCCGCGCCTCGTCCACCCGTGCCTGGAAGAGCGACGCGTCCAGCGTGCTGGCACCGAGCCGGAGCCGGTACCCGCTGCCCTCGGCGGCGATCGTGGGCGCCACGGCCGGGTCCGGGTCGCGTTCGCCCGCCTCCAGCAGCCTGCGGAGCGCGGAGACGCTGTTCTGCACCTGGCGCTTGGCGGTGGTGGGTGGACGGTCGTCCCAGACGGCGTCGATGAGCGTGTCGAGTGAAACGGCGTGGTCGGCGTTCACCAGCAGCAGCGCCAGCAACGTCCGTTGGCGCCTGCCGGTCAGCCGGAGCAGACCACCGCTCGCCGAAACCTGGAGGGATCCCAGGACCTGGAATTCCACCTGCGTTTCCGCAGCGGTCATCGTACCTCCGGCGGACCACGTCGTCGTGCGGCGATCTCCGATGATCCCGTATTCCGATCGTCCACCACAACCGGTCGACCACGGGGGAAAGCGCCGGAGCGCGAGCGGTTTTTCCCAATCGACACCGCATAAATGCGGGCATTGCGGGAAAAGGCGAGGTGGATTCGCCGAGCACTATCCGGAGTCCGTCTCGAATGGATGGTCGACTGGGGACGTCCCCTCAGGTCGAGTCGCGCACCACCAGTTCGGTCGGCAGCAGGGCCGCCGCGGGTGGCTGGCCCGCGACCAGGTCCAGCAGCAGGCGCACCATCTCGCGGGTGATCCGTTCGAACGGCTGCCGCACGGTCGTCAGCGCGGGCCGGGTGGTCGAGGCGATGCCGGAGTCGTCGAACCCGCCGACGGCCACGTCCCGCGGCACCCGCAGGCCCGCGTCGTGCAGCACGGTGAGCGCGCCCGCCGCCATGAGGTCGGACGCGACGAACACCGCGTCCAGGTCCGGCGACCTGGCCAGCAGCTCGGCCATGGCCGCCTCGCCGCCCGCCCGCGAGTAGTCGCCCTGCGCGATCAGCGACGGCACGGCGTCCGCGCCCAGGACGTCGCGGTAGCCCGCCAGGCGCTCGACCCCGCCGGGGGTGTCCAGCGGGCCGGTGATCGTCGCGATCCTGGTCCGGCCGCGCTCCCGCAGGTGGCGCACCATCGACCTGGCGCCCTCCCGGTCGTCCGCGGCGGCGTACGCGACCCTGCCCTCGTGGCCCAGCGGCTTGCCGCAGGTCACGACCGGGATGTCGAACTGGAGCAGCTCGTCGACCAGCGGGTTGCCGGTGTGCGACGACACCAGCAGCACGCCGTCGACGTGGCCCGCCGCGAGGAACCGGCTGGTGCGCTTGCGCTCGACGTCGCTGCTGGCCGTCATCAGCAGCAGCGGCAGGTCGTGCTCGGCCAGCTCCTGGGTGCACGCCTGGAGCAGGATGCTGAAGTTCGGGTCCTCGAACAGCCTGCTCTGCGGCTCGGTCAGCACGAACGCGATCGAGTGCGCCCGCTGCGTCACCAGGCTGCGGGCGGCGGAGTTCGCCACGTACCCGGTCTTGCGCACGGCCGCCAGCACCGCCTCCAGCGCCGTCGGGCTGACGTTCTGCCCGCCGTTGAGCGCGCGCGACACCGTGCCCCTGGAGACGCCCGCCTCGGCGGCCACGTCGTGGATGGTGGGCCGTGCCCTGCTCTTGCCCAGCCTGCCGGTCATGGCCCACTTCCCTTCACGCCTTCACCGCTCCGGAGAGCAGGTCCACCCGCCAGTATCGCTGGAGCGTGAGGAACAGCGCGATCAGAGGCAGCACCGACACGAGCGAACCGACGATCGCGAGGGTGTAGAGCGCGGGCGTGGTGTTGCCCTGGTTGAGCATCGTGTACAGCCCGAGCGTCACCGGGAACTTCCGGTCGTCGCCGAGCATGATGAACGGCAGCAGGAAGTTGTTCCAGATCGCGACGAACTGGAACAGGAACACGGTGACCAGTCCCGGCGCCATCATCGGCACCGCGATCGACCACAGGATCCGGCCCTCGCCCGCCCCGTCGGTGCGGGCCGCCTCCACCACGTCCTCCGGCACGGCGGCGGCCGCGTAGATCCGGGCGAGGTAGATCCCGTACGGGCTGAGCACGCTGGGCACCAGCACCGACAGGTAGGTGTCGGCCAGCCCCACCTCGGAGATCAGCAGGTACTGGGGGATGGCCAGCACGACCGACGGGACCAGCACGCCGGCGATCAGCGCGTTGAACACGAGGTCCCGGCCGCGGAACGCGAACTTCGCCAGCGCGTACCCGGTGAGCCCGGACAGCGCGGCCGACAGCAGCGCGCCGACACCCGCGTACAGCGCGGAGTTGGCCATCCACCGCCAGAACGCACCGTCCCGGTAGGACGACAGGTCGTCCAGGTTGGCCAGGATCGACGTGCCGGGGGAGAACGTGGACGTGGCGAACAGCTCGCCGCTGCTCTTGGTCGCCGCGACCAGGACCCAGGCGACCGGCAGCAGGCAGTAGGCGGCCCCGAGCAGCAGGACCAGCGTGGGCAGCGTGCCCAGCGCCCGCCTCACCGCTCACCGCCGAACGCCCGTGAGCGGGTGATCCGCAGCAGGCCGAAGGACAGCACGAACATCACCGCGGCGATCACCACGGACGCCGCGGCGGCGGAGTGGACGTCACCTCGGGCGAACGCGTCCTGGTAGACCTTCATCAGCGGGCTCCACGTGCGCGACAGCGAGTTCGTCAGCGGCGCCAACGTCGTCGGCTCGGCGAACACCTGGAGCGTCGCGACGACGGAGAACAGCGTCGTCAGCACCAGCGCGGGCACGACGAGCGGGATCTTG
Organism: Umezawaea endophytica; assembly: GCF_025061645.1. GTDB lineage: Bacteria > Actinomycetota > Actinomycetes > Mycobacteriales > Pseudonocardiaceae > Umezawaea > Umezawaea endophytica. The sequence goes on from NZ_JANYMP010000010.1 coordinate 86,072, forward strand.
ATCCGCAGCGCGACCTGCACCGGCGAGCAGCCGTCGATCCGCGCCGCCTCGTAGAGGTCGCGCGGGATGGACCGCAGCGCCGTGTAGAGGACGATCATGTTGTATCCCACGCCTCCCCACACCGCGATGTTGGCCAGCGCGAAGTAGATGCCCGTCGGCGACAGCAGGTCCACCTCCGGCAGCGACAGCTCGGTCAGGAGTTGCACGAACGGGCTGGTGGACGGCAGGTACAGGAACCCCCACAGCAGCGTCGCGATCACGCCGGGGATCGCGTACGGCAGGAAGATCGCGATCCGGGAGAAGCCGCGGGCCCGTGCCCGGTCCTCGTCCAGCAGCAGCGCGAACACCAGCGCCAGCAACAACATCGTCGGCACGAGCAGCGCGCCGTACCCGAGCACGCGCAACGCGCCCGCGCCCATCTCCGCGTCGGTGAGGGTGCGCGCGTAGTTGCCGAGACCGGTGAAGACCTCCTTGCGGCTGCCCTTGCCGAGCCCGAGTCCGCTCACCTCGATCCGGAACAGGCTCAGGTACACCGTGTACGCGATGGGGATCGCGAGCACCAGCAGGAAGAGGACCACCGCGGGAGCGACGAACAGGTAGGGCGTCGCCGCTCCCGCCCGCCGTGGTCGGGACGTGGTGGAGGGCACCGGTCAGCCGACCTTGAACCCGCTGGCCCGCAGGTCGTCGATCGTCGCCCGCTGCATCTCGGCGAGCGCGGGCGCCAGGTCGGTCCCGCCGGTGATGGCGGCACCGAAGGCGTTCTTGTACGCCGTGTAGGCGACGTTGACGTTCGGGCCCCAGGTGAAGCCCGCCGCCGTGGAGGCGACCCGCTGCGCGGTGGCGTAGAAGTCGGTCTGGGCGGGGAAGAACGCGGGCGGCTTCGCCAGTGCCGACCCGGTCTGCGCCTTGGTCGCCGCGGGGTAGACGCCGCTGTCGGTCACCAGCGCGGCGACCGCCTCGGGGTCGGTGTTGAGCCAGATCGCGAACTCCGCCGCGGCCTTCTGCTTCTTGGACCCGGCGGTGACCGCCGTGGTCGACCCGCCCCAGTTGCCGGTGCGCGGCGACGCGGCGTCCCACTGCGGCAGCGGGGCCATGGCCCACTTGCCGACGGTGCTCTGCGCGTTGCCCGCCAGCACGCCGGGAGCCCACACGGCGCTGACCCAGCCGATCTGGGTGCCGTCGTTGAGGGCTTTGTTCCACTCCGGTGTGTACATCGGGGTCTTGTCGACCGCGCCCTCGGCGACCAGGCCGCTCCAGTACGAGGCGACCTTCTTCGTCGCGGCGTCGTCGATCGAGACCTTCCAGGTGTCGCCGTCGACGCTCCACCACGAGCCGCCCGCCTGCTGCGCGAGGCCCGCGAACCAGCCGGGGTCGTTGGAGGAGAACGTGCCGAGGAACTTGTCCGGCGCCTTGGTCCGCAGGGTCCTGGCCGTCCGCGCGTACTCGTCCCACGTCTTCGGGACGGTGAGGCCGTACTGCTCGAACAGGTCGGTCCGGTAGTAGAACATCATCGGCCCGGAGTCCTGCGGGATCGCGTACACGCCGTCGCCGCCCAGCGTGACCTGCTGCCACACGCCGTCCGGGAACTCGCCCTTGACGCTCGACGCGTGGGCGGCGATGTCGGCCAGGACGTCGTTGCTCACGAGCGTGGGCAGCGCCTGGAACTCGACCTGCGCCAGGTCCGGCCCGCTGCCCGCCTTGGCGCTGGTCAGCAGCTTGGTGACGAGGTCGTCGCCCTGGGCCTGCTTGCTCATCACGACCTTGCGGTCGGGGTGGGCGGCGTTCCACCGGTCGACGACCTTCTCGATGTTGGGCGCCCACGCCCAGAAGCTCAGCTCGGTGGGACCTTCGGGCTCCTGGCCTCCGCTGCTCCCGCAGCCAACCAGCAGGGCGAGGCCGAGGCCTGCCGCCACGGCCTTCCTGGCGATGTCGAATCGCATGGGGATCTCCGGTCGGATCAGCGTCGCCAGCGACAACACCGGCGAGGACGAGCGCTGTGAACGTGCACAGTAGTTCGCCTCAAGAGTGTCCTGTCAACCGCTTGACACCGGTCTGTAGCTGCAAAGTAACCTAGCCAACTGACTGTGAACGTTCCCAACTGAGGGAGATTCCATGGCCGGTGTGGTGCGAGGGCAGGCCGTGCGGGACCTCCGGGTGGACCCGCCGCCGACGCCCGTCGGGATCGACGGGATGGTGTTCGGCGGCGACTACAACCCCGAGCAATGGCCCGAGCACGTGTGGCTGGAGGACGTCGAGCTGATGCGGCGCGCCGGGGTCAACCTGGTCAGCGTCGGCATCCACTCGTGGGCCCTGCTCGAACCCCGGCCCGGCGAGCACGACTTCGGCTGGCTCGACCGCCTGCTCGACCTGCTGCACGGCGCGGGCATCAGGGCGAACCTCGCCACCCCCACGGTCGCGCCACCCGCGTGGCTCTACCGCGCGCACCCCGACATCCGGCCCGTCGACCGCAACGGCGTGGTGCTCGAACTCGGCTCGCGGGCCACGTTCTGCCCGAGCGCGCCCGCCTACCGGGACGCGGCGCTGCGCGTCACCAGTGCGTTGGCCCGGCGGTACGCCGAGCACCCGGCGCTGGCGATGTGGCACGTGCACAACGAGTACGGCGCGCCCGTCGGCTCCTGCTACTGCCCGGAGTCCGCCGCCGCGTTCCGCCGCTGGCTGCTCGACCGGCACGGCGACCTCACGGCGCTGAACTCCGCGTGGGGCACCACGTTCTGGGGTCAGCGCTACGGCGAGTGGGACGAGGTCGAGCCGCCGCGCACCAGCGGGTCGACGGTGAACCCCGCGCAGCGGCTGGACTTCCTGCGGTTCTGCTCCGACGCGCTGCTGGACTGCTTCCGCGCCGAGCGCGACGTCCTGCGCGAGCTGTCGCCCGGTGTCCCGGTCACCACCAACTTCATGACCACCAACTGCAAGTCCATCGACTACTGGCGCTGGGCACCCGAGGTCGACGTGGTGGCCAACGACCACTACCTGACCGCCGAGGCCGACCGGAACCACGTCGACCTGGCGATGTCGGCCGACCTCACCCGCTCGGTCGCGGGTGGACGGCCGTGGATGCTGATGGAGCACTCCACCAGCGCCGTGAACTGGCAGCCGCGCAACGTCGCCAAGCGGCCGGGGGAGATGGTGCGCAACAGCGTCACCCACGTCGCCAGGGGAGCCGACGCGGTGATGTTCTTCCAGTGGCGGGCCTCCCGGTTCGGCGCGGAGAAGTTCCACTCGGCGATGCTGCCGCACTCGGGCACCCGCAGCCGGGTCTGGCACGACGTCGTGCGGCTCGGCGGCCACCTCGCCGTGCTCGACGAGCTGCGCGGCAGCCTGGTGGTGCCGGACGTCGCGGTGCTGTGGGACTGGGAATCGTGGTGGGCGCTGGAACTCGACTGGCGGCCGTCGTCCGAACTGGACTACCGCGAGCGCGTCGGCGCGTTCTACGAACTGCTGTGGGACGCCCACCTCACCGTCGACTTCGTCGCGCCCGGCGCGGACCTGGCCCGCTACCCGCTGGTCGTCGTGCCGTCGCTGTACCTCACGACCCCGGCCGCGGCGGCGGTGCTGACCGAGTACGTCCGCGACGGCGGAACCCTGGTGGTGTCGTACTTCTCCGGCATCGTCGACGCCAACGACACCATCCACCCCGGACCGTTCCCCGGCGCGCTGCGCGAGGTGCTCGGCGTGGAGGTCGAGGAGTGGCTGCCGTTGCGGGCGGGGGAGCGGGTGCTGCTCGACGGCGGCGCGCACGCCGACACGTGGGCGGAGGAGGTGCTGCTCACCGGGGCGGACGCCGTCGTGCGGTACGTGGACGGTCCGAGCGCGGGCGGCCCCGCCGTCACCCGCCACCGGTTCGGCGCGGGGACCGCCTGGTACGTCTCGACCCGGATGGACCGCGCGGCGCTCGGCCTGGTCCTGCACGACGCCCGCCTGGACGCCGGGCTCGACGTGCGGGTGGACCTGCCCGCCGACGTGGAGGTCGTGCGGCGGGTCACCGAGGACGCCGCGTACCTGTTCGTCGTCAACCACAACGACCACGCCGTGCGCGTCGAGGTCCGCGGCGAGGAACTGCTCTCCGGGCGGCACTGCGACCCGGACCTGCTCGTCGCGCCCGGCGGCGTCGCCGTGGTGCGCGTGACCTGAACCCTGCCTGTTCCTCAACGAGGAGGACGAGATGAGAACCCCACGACTGCTCGCCGTGCTGGCGGCGCTGGCGTTGACCATGGGCTTACCGCCCACGGCCAACGCCGCCGCCACGCCGACCAACGGCGGGTTCGAGGCCGACGGCGGCACGGCGAACCCCACCGGGTGGACGACCGGCGGCACCGCGAGCGCGTCGTTCACCGAGGCGGGCGGCCGGTCCGGCTCCTACCGGCTGTCCCACTACTCGGCCTCGGCGTACGAGGTCGAGACCCGGCAGACCCTGACCGGCGTGTCGAACGGCTGGCACACGCTGCGGGTGTGGGTGCGCTCCGGCGGCACGTCCCACATCGCGCTGCGGGACTGCGGCGGGGCCGAGCAGCGCGCGTCGCTGCCGATCAGCGCCGGTGCCCTGTGGATCGAACTCGTGGTGTCCGCCCAGGTGACCACCGGCCGCTGCACGATCGCGCTGGTGTCGAAGGGGAAGGCGGGCACGTGGGCGAACTTCGACGACGTCCGGTTCACCGCCGAGCGCACCTCGCTCGCCATCCGCGGCGGTGACGTGTCGAGCCTGAAGAAGGGCGAGGACCACGGGGCGGTCTACCGCACGGCGTCGGGCACCGCGCAGGACCCGCTGGCGATCCTGAAGGCCAACGGCGCCAACTACATCCGCCTCAAGGTGTGGGTGAACCCGGCCGACGGCTACAACGACAAGGACGACGTGCTCGCGGTGGCCAGGCGGGTCAAGGCGCTCGGCCTCAAGCTGCTGGTCGACTTCCACTACTCCGACACCTGGGCCGACCCCGGCAAGCAGTACAAGCCCGCCGCGTGGGCGTCCTACGACTTCGCCCGGCTGTCCAAGGCGGTGTACGACCACACCTACGACGTGCTGAACGCGCTGAAGGCCCAGGGCACCACCGCGGACATGGTGCAGGTCGGCAACGAGACCAACTCGGGGATGCTGTGGCCGGAGGGGTCGATCGACCACTGGGACCAGCTCGCCCGGCTGCTCACCAGTGGCGCGAACGCCGTGAAGGCCGTCTCGTCCTCGACCAGGGTCGCCCTGCACGTCGCCAACGGCGCCCGCGGCGCGGACGTGCGCTGGTGGTTCGACAACGCGGTCTCCCGCGGTGTGCCGTTCGACGTCATCGCCCTGTCCTACTACGGCTACTGGCACGGCACGCTCGGCGAGCTCCAGCAGACCCTGTTCGACGTGACCGCGCGCTACGGCAAGGACGTGCTGGTGGCGGAGACCGCGTACCCGTTCACCATGGCCGACGCCGACTTCGAGCCGAACGCGTTCAACGACCCGTCGCTGCTGGTCCCCGGCTACCCGGCCACCTCGGAGGGTCAGCTCGCGAACTTCCGCGACGTGCTGGGCGTCGTGCAGGCCGTGCCGAGAGGCCTTGGCGTCGTCTACTGGGAGCCCACCTGGACCGCCGTGCCCGGCAACGGCTGGGACCCCGCGAACCCGAACTCCGGCGACGGCTGGGACAACCAGGCGCTGTTCGACTGGTCAGGGAAGGCGCTGCCCGCGATCACGGCGTTCAACCGATGAATGATTTCCGACGCATTTCACCGCTCTAGAACTGTGTGGTTGACAATGGCGGGCTCGACGGGTGAACATGGTGTTGACCCGGTCGAGTCCGCCATTGTTTTCCCTCGTAGTCCCGACAGTTCCGGAGGAGTGGCATGTCTTTGACCAGTACTTTCATGGGCGATCCCGTGAAGGGGAGGTTCGGTGAGTTCGGCGGCCTGTTCGTGCCGGAGCCGATCGTGCCCGCCTGCGTGGAGCTGGAGCGGGCTTTCACCGAGGCGTGGGCCGATCCGGAGTTCCGGCGCGAGTTGGACGGTTACCTGAAGCACTACGTCGGCCGCCCCTCGCCGGTCACCGAGTGCCGCAGGCTGTCCGAGGAACTGGGCGTCCGGGTGCTGGCCAAGCGCGAGGACCTCAACCACACCGGCTCGCACAAGATCAACAACGTGCTGGGGCAGGCGCTGCTCGCCAAGCGCATGGGCAAGACCAGGGTCATCGCCGAGACCGGGGCGGGCCAGCACGGCGTCGCGACGGCGACCGCGTGCGCCCTGTTCGGCCTGGAGTGCGTGGTCTACATGGGCGAGGTCGACGTCGAGCGCCAGCAGCTCAACGTGTTCCGGATGGAACTGCTCGGCGCGGAGGTCAGGCCGGTCTCCTCGGGCAGCCGGACCCTGAAGGACGCCGTCAACGACGCGCTGCGCGACTGGGTCGCCTCCGTCGACACGACCTACTACTGCATGGGCTCCGTCCTGGGGCCGCACCCGTACCCGTGGATGGTGCGCGAACTCCAGCGGGTGATCGGCGACGAGTCCCTGGCGCAGTGCCGGGAACTGCTCGACGGCGCCGACCCGACGCACGTGGTCGCCTGCGTCGGCGGCGGCTCCAACGCGGCCGGGATCTTCGCCGGGTTCGCCGACACCGACGCCGCGCTCATCGGCGTGGAGGCGGCGGGCGGCGCGGCCATCGGCGCGGGTCGCGTGGGCGTGGTGCACGGCGCCAAGAGCATGCTGCTCCAGGACGGCGCGGGCCAGGTGTTGGAGGCGTACTCGATCTCCGCGGGCCTGGACTACCCCGGCATCGGGCCGGAGCACTCGCACCTGGCCGACCTCGGCCGCGCGACCTACCCCTCGGTCACCGACGACGAGGTGATCGTCGCCGTGCGGGAGCTGAGCAGGCTCGAAGGCCTCATCCCCGCGCTGGAGTCCGCCCACGCGTTCGCGTACCTGTTCCGCGAGGCGGGCCGTGGGATCCCGCTCGGCTCGACCGTCCTGGTCAACCTCTCCGGCCGGGGCGACAAGGACATGCACCAGGTCATCACCCTCCTCAACGGCAAGGGTGGCAAGGCATGACGACGACGGCGTACCTCACCGCGCTCGAGACCCACCTGCGCGGCACCGACCGCAAGCTCCTGGTCCCGTACGTCACCGGCGGTGTGTCGGACGACTGGATCGACTACGTGCACGCCGCCGTCGACGCGGGCGCGGACGCCGTCGAGATCGGCATCCCGTTCAGCGACCCGGTGATCGACGGACCGGTGATCCAGGCCGCCTCCGTCCGGTCGCTGGACCGCGGCACGACGCCCGAATCCGTGCTGCGCGACCTCGCGGCGTACCGGCGGGACGTGCCGCTGATCGCCATGACCTACTACAACCTGGTGCTCCAGCACGGGCAGCGGGAGTTCGCCCGCGACCTGGTGGCGAGCGGGGTGAACGGGGCGATCCTGCCGGACCTGCCGCTGGAGGAGTCGGCGTCGTGGGAGGCGGACGCCGCCGCGCACGGGGTCGCGACCGTGCTGATCGCCGCGCCCAGCACACCCGACGACCGGCTGGCCGCGCTCTGCTCCCGCAGCACGGGTTTCGTCTACGGCATGGGCGTGATGGGGGTGACGGGGGAGCGGGCCGCGCCGACGGATTCGGCGCGCGACATGGCGCGGCGGCTCAAGGCCGTCACGGACAAGCCGGTGCTGATCGGTGTCGGGGTGTCCACGAAGGAGAACGCCGAGAAGGTCGCGGGCGTCGCGGACGGCGTGATCATCGGGGCGCCGGTGATGCGGCGCGTGGCCGAGGCAGGCGGCGCGGCGGGTGTCGCCGAGCTGATCGCCGGGTTCCGCGCCGCACTGGACCGGGCCGGTGGGTGACGCGCGCCCGTCCGCCGGATACCGTCTGCCGCAGTGATCCACGCGGGACGGACCAGGAGGACGGACACATGGCGAACCCGCGGCCGGACGCCAAGCACAAGCTCACCAAGGCCGTCGACACGCCCAAGTACGTGGTCATCGAGCGGGACCTGCTGCGCCGCATCGGCCGGGCGGAGTTCCGCGCCGGTGGGCCGCTGCCGTCCCAACGGGACCTGAGCCAGCAGTACGGCGTGAGCCTGATGACCCTGCGGCAGGCGTTGCAGGCGCTCGAAGCGCAGGGCGTCGTCGAGCAGGTCCCCGGCAAGGGCACGTACGTCCGGATCAACCGGGTCCCGTACGTGGCGACGGGACTGGGCAGCCTCGTCGACGACCTGCGCGCCCAGGGCATCGTCATGGACACGACGCTGCTGCGCGCGGAGGTCGTCGACGCCACCCCGGAGACGGCGGCGCGGCTGGGGCTGGCGGCGGGTGACCGCGTGCTGGAGGTCGAACGCCTGCGGCTGGTCGGGCCCAATCCCGTGGTGCACCAGTTGTCCCGCGTGCCGGAGGCGCTCGGCGCTGCCCTGCTGGACGCGGACTTCCAGACCGAGTCCCTCTACGGGCTGCTGGCCGAGCGCTGCGGCGCGGTGCCCGCGCGGGCGACCGAGACGATCACGCCCCAGTCGATGACACCGGAGGTGGCGGCGCTGCTGGAGGTGGCGGCGGGCGCCGTCGGGCTGCGGAGCGACCGGCTGACCTTCGACGCGTACGGCGTGGCGCTGGTGCACGACGACGCGCTGCTCGTGAGCGACCGCATGGTGGTCACCATCGAGCGCGAGGCGGCGGGCCCGAACTTCCGGTACGTCCAGCGGTAGCCGACGCGGCGTCAGAACCAGTGCAGGCAGTGCGGCGGGCGTTCGGCGCGGAAGAGCTCGTCGGCCAGTGCGACCGCGCCCGGCCGGTGGGTCCGGACGTGGCCCGCGCGCACGAGCGTGCTCGGGGCGGTGCCGCCGAGGTAGATCGAGCCCAGGTCGCGCACGTCCAGTGACAGGTCGGGCTCCCGGTCGGTCGGGACGCACGCGGCCTCACCGCCCCTGGCGGTCAGCAGGTAGCGGTCGTGCTCGCCGAGGAACGGGTCGGTGACGTCGAGGACGATCTCCCCCTCGGCGAGCCAGCCGCGCGCGGTCAGCGCCCGCGGGACGTCCAGCAGCCGCACCCAGAGCCAGTCGCCGACGTCGCTCACCTCGCCCGCGCGGAAGTCCGCGAGCTGCCAGCGCAGCGGGTTGTCGGTCGGGACGTGCTCGAACACGACCCGGTCGACCAGGTCGTGGTCGAGCACGAACCGGGCCAGGGCCGCGAAGACCGCGTCGTCGGTGGTGATGGTCTCGTCGACCTTCAGCCTGCCGCCGTCACCGAGCGCGTAACTCGCGTATCCGTTCGGGACACCGGCGGCGTCCCGGTGGACGGCCACGTAGCGCGGCGCGGTGGAGACCGGGGGCTGGCCCGCGCCCCGTGACCACCAGTGGTGCGGCCGGGACAGCGCGCCGGGCATCGCGCGGCGGTACCGGTCGTAGACCTCCTCCAGGACCGGGCCGCAGTCGGCCCGGCGCAGCACCTCCACCGAGCCGGTCGCCGGGGTGGCGGCCGTCGTGCGGGCGGGGGTGAAGGCGGACCGGTGGCGCTGCACCGTCAGCCGGGTCGTGTAGGTCGCGGGCCCGTAGCCGAACCTGCCGTAGATCGGGGCCTCGGACGCCAGCAGCACGGCGAGGAACTCGCCTCGGGCCCGCAGGTCGGCGAGCTGGTGCCGCATCATCGCGGTGAGCACGCCCCGGCGGCGGTGCGAGGGCAGGACGCCGACGTGGGTCACCCCCGCGACCGGGACGACGGCCACGCCGGGGAGGGTGAGCTCGAAGGAGTACGCGCCCGCGGTGCCGACGGGCCGCCCGTCGTCCACCGCGAGCAGGCCGCGGTCCACCTCGATCGCCGACCACCAGGACCCACCGCCCTCGGCAGGCGGGTCCGGGAAGCGCCCCAGCGCGGCGTGGAACGTGTCGAGCAGGACGTCGAGGTCCTGGTCGGTGGTGGAACGGATCTCCATCGCTGCCACAGCCTCCGCGGGTACCGGCACCACGGCCCGCGGTGTCCGGCCACAGTGCAGCGCGGGCCCGCGGCGGGGTCAAGCGAATAACGCGCCCTACGGCACCATCCACGACAGCACGGGTGTGGACTGGAGGAACACCAGCACGCACATCAGCGCCAGGAAACCCAGGCTCCACAGGAGGACCTTGCGGAACAGGTCTCCCTCCTTCCCGGACATGCCGACCGCGGCGGCCGCGATGGCCAGGTTCTGCGGGCTGATCATCTTGCCGAGCACGCCGCCGGACGAGTTGGCCGCCGCCATCAGCGTCGTGCTCAGCCCGGCCTGCTGCGCGGCGGCGACCTGGAGCGCGCCGAACAGCGAGTTCGACGACGTGTCCGAACCGGTCACCGCGACGCCGATCCAGCCGAGGATCGGTGACAGCACGGCGAACAACGCTCCCGCGCCCGCCATCCAGGTGCCGAGCGTCGCGGTCTGGCCGCTCGCGTTCATCACGTACGCCAGCGCGAGCACGGCCATCACCGTGACGATCGCGGCCGAGAGCTGCCGGTAGGTGGCCAGGTAGGTGGTCCACGCGCGGCGCGCGCCGATGCCGATCAGCGGCATGGTGATCAGGCCGGCGACGATCAGCAGCGTGCCGCCCGAGGCGAGCCAGTCGAACTTGAACACCGGCAGGGTCGACGGTTTCCCGTTCGCCGTCAGCAGGTGCAGCCCCGGCCAGGAGAACGTCCTGGTGACGCTGGTGAGCGCGCTCTTGACGAAGGGGATCTGCGCCAGGGCGAACACCGCGATGATGACGCCGTACGGGGCGTACGCGCGGAACACCTCCCTGGGCGCGTCCCGCTCCTCCGCCGGCGCAGGCTCCGCCGAGCCCGTGCCTGCGGGCGCGACCGCTTCCACGTAGGTGTCCACCGGTCGCCACACCCGCAGGAGCAGCACGGTGGCCGCGGCGCTCACCAGCGCGGCGACGATGTCGGTGAGGGGAACGCTGAAGTAGTTGGAGGTGGCGAACTGCGCCACGGCGAACGTGGTGCCGCAGACGAGGGTCGCGGGCAGCGTCCGGCGCACCCCGCGCGGCCCGTCGATGATCAGCACCAGCGCCATCGGCACGAACACGCCCAGCAGCGGCGTCTGCCTGCCGACCATCGACGCCAGGTCCTGCACCGGCAGGCCCGTGACGGTCGCCAGGGTCGTGATCGGCACGGCCAGCGCCCCGAACGCGACCGGCGCCGTGTTGGCGACCAGCGCGACGCTCGCCGCCTTCAACGGCCGGAAACCCAGTGCTATCAACATGACGCTGGTGATCGCGACCGGCGTGCCGAACCCGGCGAGCGCTTCGAGCAGCGCGCCGAAGCAGAACGCGATGATCACGCCCTGGATCCGCTGGTCGTCGCTGACGCGGGCGAAGGACCGCCGCAGCACGTCGAAGTGTCCCGTTTGGACGGTCATGTTGTAGACCCAGATCGCGTTCACCACGATCCAGAGGATCGGGAAGAACCCGAACGCCGCCCCCTCCGTCGCCGCGAGCAGCGCCTGGCCGACCGGCATCGGGTAGGCGACGACCGCGACCAGCACGGCGACCGCCAGCGACAGCAGCGCGGCGAGCCACGCCCTCATCCGCACCACGCCGAGCAGGACGAACAACGTGGCCAGCGGCAGCGCCGCGAACAGGGCGGTCAGGCCGAGCGAACCCGAGACGGCGTCGAGGACCGGCTGGTACACGTTTCCTCCTCGTTGAGGAATGCGCTTTCCCCCGAAGCTAGGGGCCGTGCGCACCGTGGTCAACCACTCGCGCTCCGTGCCCGTCTCAACTGGAGCGGTCCGGCGGGGCCTGGTCGGGGCCTGGCAGGGCGGTGTCCTCGGAGGACAGGACGATCCGGGTCGACGTCAGGTCCGCGAGCCGGGCCCTGATGTGCTCGGCGTGGGGGTCGTCGAGTTCGGTGAGGAGCAGCAGCGCCTGCTGCCACTCCTCGTTGGCGTTGTCGCTCTGCCCCAGCGCGCGGAACGAGGTGCCGAGGAGGTCGAGGGCGTGCGCGGCCGACGCCTTGTCGCGCAGCGGGTGGCACAGCGCGAGCGAGCGGTGCAGGTGAGTGAGCGCCTTGAAGTGGTTCCCGCGCCGATGTTCGATCTCGCCGAGCACCAGCAGCGCCCTGGTCAGGTCGGTGCGGTTGGCCGCGTGCTCGCCGCCGGTGTCGACCACCCGCTCGCAGAGCGCGAAGGCCTCGTCGGGTTCGTGGCGGCGCAGGTGGGCGAGACCGAGTTCGCAGCACGTCGCGGCGACGTCGATCCGGAGGTCGAGGTCCTCGCGGAGCCGCAGCGCGCGGCCGAACGCGACGATCGCGTCGTCGTGCTCGCCGCGGTCGGCCCGGATCAGCCCGAGGCGGTGCAGCGACGACGCCTCGCCCGCCCGGTCGTGCGCCGCGACGGCGACCCGCCGCGCCTCCTCGCACCGCTCGACGCCCGAGGCCGGGTCACCGAGGTGGTGGTGGAGCGTTCCCAACTCCCGCAGCGCTTCGGACTCCTCGTGGTCCAGCCCGAGGCGTCGGGCGGCGGCGAGCGCTCGGACGAGGTGCCGCTCCGCGTGGACGTCGTCGTCGAGCGCGCGGGAGGACGCGGCGAGCGCGAGGTGGGCCGTGACCTCGGAGTGCTCGTCGCCCGCCTTCCGGGCCGCTCGCAGGGCGGTCGCGTACCCGTCGTGCCACTCGCCCAGGCACTCCACGTGGACGTGGTGCGGGTGCAGCGCCAGGGGCAGCAGCCACGACTCCGGGGTGCCGAGGTCGGCCGCCTCCCGAACCGCCGCGGCCAGGGTGGACCGCTCGGTCCTGAGCCACAGCAGGGCGTCGCGGGCGGTGGTGAAGGTCAGGGGGTCGACCGCCGACTTCGCCGACCCCGTCGTCTCGGTGGCCGACCACAGGGTCCGGACCGCGTTGGCCGACGTGTGCAGGTACCACTCCAGCAGCCTGCGAAGCGCCGCCGTCCGGTCCGCGTCGCCGTGGTCGAGGCGGAAGCGGCGCCGGGCGTAGGCCAGTTCGAGGCCGTAGAAGTGGTAGCGCTGATGGCTCGACTGCTGGATCAGGTGGATCGACCACAGCGCGTTGAGGTGCTGCTGGGCCTCCCGCGGCGTGGTGTCCGCCAGCGCGGCCACGTCGCCCGCGCTGAACTCGTCGGCGAAGTGCAGGCCGACGAGCCGGAACGTCCGGGCGGTGGCTGGGCTGAGCGCGTCGAACGACCACGACAGCCACGCCTCCACCGTGAGCGAACCGTCCTCGCCGCCGCCGAACGGCAGGACGTGGTCCTCGGACCCCCGCAGCTCGGCGACGAGGTCCTCCAACCTCAGGTGAGGTCGGTCGACCAGCGCGTCCGCCACGACGCGCAGCAGACCCGGCAGCCCCCCCCGCACAGGTCGACCACGGTGGACAGCGCGGTCGACTCCCGCGCGAGCCGGTCGACCTCCATGCTCTCGCGCAGCAGGCCCGCGGCCGCCGGGCGGGGCAGCGCGCCGAGCGTGACGCGGCGCGCGGCGTGCCTGCTCACCAGGTCGGGGAGCCGGTGCCTGCTCGTGACGACCACGACGCACGACGAGCTGCCGGGCAGCAGGGGCCGGACCTGGTCGGTGTCGCGGGCGTTGTCGAGGACGATCAGCACCTGGCGGCCGTCCACCACGCTGCGGAACAGCGACGTGCGCCGCTCGGTCGTGTCGGGGAGCTGGTCCTGCGCCAGACCCAGCGCGACGAGGAAGTCGGCGAGCACGTCGAACGCGCGGGCGGGCGGGTGGCGGTCGAACCCGCGCAGGTCCGCGAAGAGCTGGCCGTCGGGGAAGCGGCGGCGGTTGTCGTGCGCCCACTCCACGGCCAGCGTCGTCTTGCCGGTCGCGACACCGCCGACGACGGCGAGGACCGGCATGGCGGTGGGCCTGTTGGCCCTGGTGCGGCCCAGCGCCTCGTCGAGGGCGTCGAGCTCGTCGCGACCCACGAAGTCGGCCGACTGCGGGGGGAGCTGCGCGGGCGTGGGCAGCGGGTTGCCGCCCGCGGTCACGGGGGAGTGGGACAGGTGGTAGCCGTCGCGTTCCTGGAGGAGCCTGATGTGCAGGTCCTGCAATTCGCTGTCGGGCTCCGTGCCGAACGCCTTGATACCGGACAACCTGATGCGCTGCCAATAGGAGTCGAATTCGGAGTAGCGGCCGCAGCCGTTCAGCGCCGCGAGCTTCTGGCCGATGAATGCCTTGTCGAATTCGTGGTCCGGGATGACCTTGTTGACCATGTTGAGCGCTTCGCTGTAATTGTGCCGCAGGAGGTCGACCTCGATGCGGGCCTGCCAGCACGACGCCAACTGGAAGTCCAGGTCCTCCCGCCGCAATTCCATCCACAGGGTGTTGAGGCCCTGGACCGGGAGGCCGTGCCAGAGTTCGATCGCGTCCCGGAGCAGGTCCGCGGCCTCGTCGAGGTGGCCCCGCTGCCTGGCCTGGCGGCCCCTGTCCAGCAGCGCGGTGCTGCGGTCGTAGTCGATCTCGTCGTCCGGGGCCTCCAGGAGGTAGGAACCCTCGTGGGACCGCACCCGCGCGGTGCAGTGCGCCAACCTCAGCGTGCGGCGCAGCCTGCTGAGGTAACTCTGGAGGTCCTTGCGCACGTGGTCCGGGCGGTCGTCCCAGAGGGCCTCCATCATGGTCTCGGCCGACACCGGCCGTCCCTGAGCGAGGAGCAGCACCCCCAGCGCGTGCCGCGTCTTGGCCCGCGTGATCGGCACCTTGCGGTCACCGTGGAGCAATTCGACCGGGCCGAGGACGTGGAACTCCACCGTGCTTCTCCCGTCGTCCGAGCCGGTCGAAATGCCAGGTTGTCGCGAATACGGGCGTACGATTTTTGCGGCTCGTCGACGACGTCGGACGCCTCCTCCCGGTCGGCGGAGGAAGGAGATCCCCGGCGACAACTGGAGTGTCCACCGAGTGGCAGCCCGACTGTCAACCCCATCCCGCCATCCTCTATTGCTGTGGCCGAATTCCGTCACGCGAAAGGGCGGTAAAGGGTGACTCGAGAAGAACGAACGGAACTGGTCCACCGACCTGGAGTCGAAGTGCCCCGGTGGTCGTCGAGACGCGTTCTCGTGCCCGTCCGGTCCGTCGGCAGCGGCCAGCGGCTGCTCGACGTCGTCGAACTGCTCGCCGCGGACCCCCGGCTGCGGATCGTGTTCTCCAAGGTGCCGTCGATCTGGGCCAACGGCGTCGACGGCCTGCTGGGGGACGTGGGCGTGACCACCCTGGACTGGGACGAGGCGGGCACCCGCGCGTTCGACCTGGTGATCACCGCGTCCCGGACCGACCTCCGGCGGGACCGGACCCCGGTCCTGGTGATCCCCGGCGCGTGCGGTCGGCGGCGGGTCGCGCCGCGCCCCCACGGCGAACGCGTGCCCGCTCCCCGACGCACCGGCTCGGCGGTCCTGCTCACGGCCCACAGCGACGACCTGCGCCGGATCGGCCGGGACCGCACCGTCCTCGCGGGAGACCTCAGCTTCGACCGGCTCACGCTCAGCGCGGGCTCGCGCGGCGAGTACCGGCGGGCGCTCCGCGTCCCCGCGGGGCGCCGGCTCGTGGTCGTCGTCTCCGCCTGGGGCCGGAGGTCCCTGATCGTCCGCGAACCCACGCTGCTGCACCGGTTCACCGACGAGCTGGCCGAGGACCGCTACCGGGTCGCCGTGCTCATCCACCCCATGGCGTGGTTCTCGGAGGACGTCCGGCACCTGAACGCGTGGATGACGACCGCGCGCACCGCGAGCGTCCAGGTCGTCGACCCGTTCACCGAGTGGCGCCCGGTCGTCGCCGCCGCCGACCTGGTCGTCGG
Source organism: Umezawaea endophytica (assembly GCF_025061645.1). Lineage (GTDB taxonomy): Bacteria > Actinomycetota > Actinomycetes > Mycobacteriales > Pseudonocardiaceae > Umezawaea > Umezawaea endophytica. The sequence goes on from NZ_JANYMP010000010.1 coordinate 101,806, forward strand.
CGACCACGGGTCGATCACCCTCTACAGCGCGGGCGCGGGCCTGCCGGTCCTGTCGACCAGCCCCGTCCGCACCGGGTCCACGCCGACCGGTCGGCGGGCCGCGGTCGCGCACCACACCGCCGTGCCCCGACTGCGGCCCGACCTGCCGCTGCCGTCCCAGGTGGACGCGGCCCACGCCGCGCACAGCCCACACCTCCAGCGCCACGTCAGCGAGCACATCACGTCGGTGCCCGGACAGGCCGCGCGGCGGATCCGCGCCCGGATCTACCGGATGCTCCGCCTGCCCCCGCCCTCCGCGGAACCGATGATCACCCCCATCCGCGGCCCCCGCCGGATGATCTGACCGCCGCCGCACCCCCTGGAGAGGAAGCAGATCCGTGGTACCGCAGGCGATCCCCGCAGTTCGCACCTCGACCCGGACGAAGGCGGCGCTCGTGGCGTCCTCGTCGCACCGCGCGCGGACCGGCGGCGGTTGACCGTGGACCGCCGTCGTGAGCCGCGGTCGACCGCGGCGGGAATGAGCCAGATCGGGCGCGCCTCCTCGGCGGGTGTCGTCCACCAGGCCGCCGGGGACCTCCACGTCCACCACGCGCCGCACGGCGGTGGTGGCGGTCCGGGACGCGGCTCGGTCGCCGTGCCGTACGACGGCACGGAGCACCTGGTCCGCGGCCGCGACGACCTGCTCGACGAGGTCACGGCCCTGACCCGGATGGGAGGGCGGTCGGTCGTGCTGCACGGCGCGGGAGGGTTCGGCAAGACCGCCATCGCGCTGTCGCTGGCCCGCCGCGTGTCCGAGTCCGTCCACGTGTGGTGGGTCGACGCCACGGACTCCCGCTCGCTCGCCGACGACCTCCGCGAGGTCGCGCTGCGCGCGGGCGCGGCGCCCAAACCCGTCCGCCGGGCGTGGCGCGGCGACCGCTCGGCCCCGGACCTCCTGTGGGCGACGCTGGACCGGCTGCGCGAACCGTGGCTGCTCGTGCTGGACAACGCCGACTCGCCCGGCGCGGGCGACGGGCGGGACTGGGTCCGGACGCCCCCGCGCACGGGCACGGTGCTGATCACCAGCCGCGACGGCCGTTCCGCGACGTGGGGCGGCCGGGTGCTGCGCAGGCGGGTGCCCGCGCTGGACCCGCGCGACGCCGCCGCCGTGCTGCGCGAACTCGCGCCCCGCGCGGGTGACCTGCGGGAGGCGGCCGACCTCGCCGAAGCGCTGGGCGGGCTGCCCCTCGCGCTGTGCCTGGCCGGGCGCTACCTCGACGCCACCGCGGGCGCCGTGCGGCTGCCGGGTGCCGACCGGCCCCGCACGTTCGCCGAGTACCGGACGATGCTGCGCGACCACTTCGCCGACGCGGTGACGGCCGTGACCGCCGAGCCGACCCACCACCGGGACTGCCTGGTCACCACGTGGGAGAGGTCGCTCGACCTCCTCCACGACCGCGGCCACCCCCTCGCCCGGCCGCTGCTCCGCCTGCTGTCGACGTTCGCGCCCGCGCCCGTCCCGTGCGCGCTGCTGGACGCCGCCGTGCTGGCCGGGTCACCCGTGTTCGCGGGCACCACCCCGACCGGACTGGCCGCGCTGGTCTCGGAACTGGCCGGGCTCGGGCTGGTCGAGGTCCACCACGGCGACCTCGACACCGTGTCGCTGCACCCGCTGGTCCGGGACATCACCCGGCACCACGTCGACGACCACGACCCGTACACCGACACCCGACTCGCCCTGCTGCACCGGCTGGCCACCCGCGCCGCCGACCCGTCCGGCTGGTCGCTGTGGCGGGCGCTCCTGCCTCACTGCGAACACGAGCGGCTCGCCGTGCGGTCGGACACCGCCTTCGCGGACCTGTGCCACAGCGCGGGCGGAGCGGCCTACGAGCACGGGTTCTCCACCGCGGCGGAACGCCTGTACCGGCGGGCGCTCCGCGTCCGGCTCGACCTGCTGGGACCGCGGCACCCCGACAGCCTCGCGACGCGGCACAACCTGGCCGTGCTGCACGCCGACGACGGCGACCCCGAGGCCGCCCGCGCCGAGTTCTGCGCCGTGCTGGCCGACCAGGTAGCCGTGCTGGGCGAGTGCCACCCGGACGTGCTGACCACGCGCCGAGACCTGGCGCGGACGGCGTGGGCGTGCGGCGAGCACGCCCACGCCGAAGCCGAGTACCGCGAAATCGAGGCGCTGCAACGGGAAGTGCTCGGCGAGAACCACCCCGACACCCTCATCACCCGCTACGAGACCGCCGCGGCGCTGCACGACCGCGGCGACCCCGGCGCCACGACCGCCCTGCGCGCCCTCCTCCACGACCAGGTCCGCGTGCTCGGCCACCACCACGCCCACACCCTCATCACCAGGCACCGCCTGGCGCGGGCGTGCCACGACGACCTGGACCAGCACCACGTCGTCCGGCTCACCATCGCGGCGCTCGGCCCCGAGCACCCGATCACGCTGACCGCGCGCACCAGCCGGGCGGTGGTGGCGCGCGGGGAGGACGCGGCGGCGGAACTGCGGGACGTCCTGGAGGTCCTGGCCTCCCGCCGAGGCCCCGACCACCCGGAAACCCTTGCCTCCCGGCACAACCTGCGCGTCGCGACGGACGACGACCGCCCGTCCACCTCGCCGCTCGGCCGCCGCCGGGGCCGCATCCGCGTGGTCGACCCGGTCGACCTGCCCGCCCAGCGCCGGAACCCACCGAGGTCGTGACACCCGGTGCCGGGTGATCACGAACGTTCGCCCCGCGGTGACGTCGGCCGGGCCGGAAGTGCCCGGTGGACCAGGGGATCACCGCGCTAGCCGCTGACCCGGCGGATGGTCGCGATGGGCCCGATCGCGTTGATCGGGCTCACCTTGACCGGCTCTCCCGCGGTCGACGCGTGCACGGCCATCGTGCCGTCGATCGCCATGGCCACGTGGCTCAGGGAGTCGTGGTACAGCACCAGGTCACCCGCCCGGACCTGGTCGCGCGGCACCGGCGTGCCGATCAGGGCCTGGGTGTAGGTGGTGCGGGGGACCAGGACGCCCGCGGACCGGAACGCCGCCATGACGAGACCCGAGCAGTCGTAGGTGTCCGGACCGACCGCGCCCCACACGTACGGCTTGCCGAGCTGGGCCAGCGCGAAGCGCACGGCGTCGCCCCCGGCGCCGTCGGCCGCCGGGACGTCCACGGCCGGACCGGTGCCCGCCAACAGGGTCCGGTCGGCGGTGGCCAGCAGGTCCAGTGCTCGGCGCACCTCCGCCACCTCGCCGTCCAGACGTTCCTGGCGCCGTTCCGCGCCGCGCGCCGCTTCCGCCGCCTCGTCGGTGAGGCGCCGTGCGGTGTCACGGGTCTCGTCGGCGGCCAGGCTGGCTTCCGCCGCCCGGTGCTGGGCGGTGTCCGCCTCGCTTCGGGCCAGCGCCGCGTCGTCCGAGGCCGTGGCGGCGGCGGTGACGAGGTCGCCGTGCCGCTCGGCGTACACGTCCATGATCATCGCCGCGTCGAGGAACTCCTCGGGCGAGTCGCTGCTGAAGATCGCGGCCAGTCCGTTGAGCCGCAACCCCTTGAAGGAGATCTCCACGATGTGGTCGATCTCGGCCCGCAGCCCGGTTTCCACGGCCTTCGCCGCGTCGGCCGCGTCGGTGGCGCGCGTGAGCGCTTCGGCGGCCTCGTCGGCGAGGAGTCGCGACCTGTCCGCCGCGCCGGTCGCCTCGTCCAGCGCCACCCGCTTGTCGTCGAGGACCTGCCGGGCGGTCAGGACGTCCTCACTGGCGCGGGCGGCTGAACGGCTCAACTCCTCATAGCGGGCGGTGGTGGTGGGCTCCTGGGCGGCTGCCGTTCCCGGCGGTCCGATCACGCCGATCAGGGCGGTGGTCAGGAACACCAGGACGAGCGTGGCCGTGGCGTGCTTCCTCAAGGCTTGCTCCTTTTGCGACGGAGGTGGTGACACCCGACGCTAGGCGTGGATCCGCGCCCCGGAACGGTTGTGGCGAGTGCTTGCGGATTACTTGAGGTTCAGCCGACGTCAGCCAGAGGTCGGGGTGGCAGTGTCACTCCCATGAGGACGACTGTCGAGATCGGACCGCGGTGAGCTCCGAGTCCTCGGTGGCGATCCGCGGGGGAACGCGCACAATGAGGCGGGTGAGAGAGCCCGCGAAGATCCTGGTCGTCGAGGACAACCCCGAGATCAGCTACCTGATCGAGCTGGCGCTCGTGGAGGCCCGGTTGGACGTGCGGGCGGTGGGCGACGGCGACGGGGCGCTGGCGGCCGCGCAGGACTGGGAGCCCGACGTGGTGCTGCTCGACCTCGGCATCCCCGGTCCCGACGGGGTCGAGGTCTGCCGCAGGTTGCGGCGGTTCTCCAACGCCTACGTGCTCATGCTGACCGGGCGCGCCGAGGAGGTGGACAAGCTGATCGGGTTGTCGGTCGGGGCGGACGACTACCTGACCAAGCCGTTCTCGCCGCGGGAACTGCTGGCCCGCGTGCAGGCCATGCTGCGCCGTCCGCGCGACCTGGCGGGGTCCGCCGTCGTCGAGACCGGTCTGGTGGCGATGGACCTGGCGGCCCGAGAGGTCCGGGTGGCGGGCGAGGTCGTGGGGCTGACGAAGATCGAGTTCGACCTGCTGGCCGCGTTGATGGAGGACGTTCGCCAGGTGCACACCCGTGACCAGTTGCGGGAACGGGTGTGGGGCGGCTCGCGGCTGGCCGACGACCACGCCGTCGACGTGCACATGTCCAACCTGAGGCGCAAGCTCAGCGCCACGGGGGAGGCCGGGATGATCACCACCGTGCGGGGCGTCGGCTACCGGTACGTGCCGGGGGGTGGGCCGTGAGGGTGCTCGTGGTCGACGACGACGCGGACACCGTCGAGGTGCTCTCCCTCGCCCTCGTCTCCTTCCGCGGGTGGGACGTGCAAGCCGTGACCACGGGCGCGCGGGCGTTGGAGATCTGCTGGTCGAGCCGGCTCGACGTGGTGCTGCTGGACGTCGAGATGCCCGTTCTGGACGGGCCGGGCGTGCTGGCGGCGCTGCGGGGGGATCCGCGCACCGCGCTTCTCCCGGTGGTGTTCGTGACCGCGCTGGCCGATCCGGGGCTCACCTCGCGCCTGCACGCGCTGGGCGCCACCGCCGTGCTGCACAAGCCGTTCGACCCCGTGCGGGTCGGCGACCAGGTGGCGGAGTTCCTGGGCCTACCACCAAGCCCGGTCGACCTCGGGACCCGCCGTGGGCAGTGAGACCTCGAAAGCGCTGCCCCCGCCGGGAGCGGGCCTGGCCCCGATGCGTCCGCCGTGCGCCTCGACGATCCCTCGGGCGATGGCCAGGCCCAGGCCCGCCCCGCCGGTTCGGCGTTGACCGGGGACGTCGAACTGCGCGAACGGCTCGAAGATCTCGTCCAACTGCCCCTGGGGAACGCCGGGCCCGCGGTCGCGGACCTCGATCCGCGCCCCTGGACCGTCCACAGCGCACGTCACGGTGACCACTTCCCCCTGAGGTGACACACGCACCGCGTTGACCAGCAGGTTCGTCACCACCTGCACCAGCCGATCGGAGTCGCCCCTGACCGCGGGGAGGCCTTCGCACACCACTGCCACCGGGATCCCCGCGCGTCCCGCGGCGTTCTCGGCCGCGTTGACCGCCTGCTCCACGACCTCGGCCAGGCTGACCTCGGCCAGCCGCAGTTGCAGCCTGCCCCGGTGCGCCTGGTGCAGGTCCACCACGTCCTGGGAGAGCCGGACCAGGCGGTCGGTGTTGCGCGCGGCGATGCTGACGAGCTGGGCGACCTGGGGCGGCAGCTCGCCGAACCGGCCGGAGGTGATCAACTCCAGTGAGGCGTGGATGGACGTCAGCGGCGCCCGCAGTTCGTGGCCGACCACCGAGACGAAGTCGCGGCGGGCGCGTTCGGTCTCCTGCTCCCACTGGTTCGCCTGCCGCACCGAGCACTCCCGCTGGATCCACCCCGCCAGCTCGCGGAGCTGCTCGCGCTGGCGTCCCGTCAGCCGCCGGGGCACCCGGTCCAGGACGCACAGCGTGCCGATCATGTGCCCGGACGGGGCCGCGATCGGGTGGCCTGCGTAGAAGCGGATGTGCGCTGGTCCGAGCACCGCCGAGGTGTTCGCGAACCGCGGATCGGCGGTGGCGTCCGGGATCTCGACGTACTGGCCCACCTCGATCGCGTACGAGCAGAACGAGGTGGCTCGCGGCACGGCCCGCGGCGGGACCCCTGACGACGACTTCGCCCATCGGCGGTCGGTGTCGACGAGGGTCACCTGGGCGATCGGCACCTCGAACAGGTGCCGCGCCAGCCGGGTGATCCGGTCGAACCGGTCCTCCGGTGGGGTGTCGAGCAGCCGCAGCGCGTGCACCGCCGCCACCCGCTCGACCTCGGCGTCCTGGTCTCCGTTCACCACCCTGACCCACCCGTCCGTGATGAGGGACCACCACCGATGAGTATCGATTTCCGGGCTGGGTCAATTACTCATTGCCCTTGGCATTCACCCGTTCGGGCAAGTTTTCGGATCTTGGGGCTCTTGTGGGTGAATTACAACTTTCCCGGTTGGGTGGTAGCTGTGGGTAGTGGTGTGTTCTCGCTCATGTCGACCTGATGTCGAAAAATCGATTGTGGGTGTTACGAGAATATCCTGGTTTTCAGCTCTGTTTTTCCTCTGGTTTTCCACTGCTCGCATTCATGTTTTTCCCGTGGGTGAGTCTGGTCTTTGAGCCCGTGTACGGTCGGAATGTGCGACGTGCTTATCACGCTGTTCTTGAAATCACATTTTTATCTGCGAGGGAAGGTTCTTGATGAACGGCGATCCAGTTCGGACCGGACGATTCGACCGCAAGCGGTGGGGTGCCGTCGCCGGGATCGCCACCGCGGCGACGACGCTGGTGGTGATCGGGCTGCTGGCGGGCCAGACGACCGCGCTCGCCGCTGAGTCGCCAGTGCTGCTCGGCACCGCTCAGAGCTACTCGGTGCTGGGGGGTGTGACGGTCACCAACACCGGCGACACCCTCCTCGGCGGCGACCTCGGCGTCAGTCCCGGCGACGCCATCACCGGATTCCCGCCGGGCATCGTGGGCGGGGCCACGACCGCGGGCGACGCGGTGGCCGCGCAGGCGCAGTCCGACCTGGTGATCGCCTACGACGACGCCGCTGGAAGGGCGCTGACCGCGAGCGTCGCGGACGACCTGGTGGGGCGGACCCTGCCCGGTGGCGTCTACAAGTCGACCGGTCCGCTGGCGCTGAGCGGAACCCTGACGCTGGACGGCCAGAACGACCCGAACTCGGTCTTCATCTTCCAGATCGCCTCCACCCTGATCACCGCGTCGGCCAGCGACGTGAACCTGATCAACGGCGCCCAGGCGTGCAACGTCTACTGGCAGGTCGGCAGCTCCGCGACCCTGGGCACCAACTCGACGTTCGTCGGCAGCGTCCTCGCGCTCAGCTCGATCTCGGTCACGACGGGCGCGGTCGTCGAAGGCCGGGCACTGGCGCGCAACGGCCAGGTCTCCCTCGACACCAACGTCTTCACGGTTCCGGGCTGCGACCTGACGCCGATCACGACCACCACGACCGACGCGACGACCACGGACTCGACGACGACCACGGAACCGACGACCACCACCACGGATTCGACGACCACGGATTCGACGACCACCACCACGGACTCGACCACGACGACCGACGAGTCGACGACCACGACGGACACGTCGACGACGGACGAGACCACCACCACGACCGAGCCGACGACGACCACGACGGACACGTCGACGACCGACGAGTCGACCACCACGACCCAACCCACCACCACGACGGACACGACCACCACGGACACGTCGACGACGGACACGACCACGACGACCGACGAGTCGACCACGACCACAGCGCCCACCACCACGACCACGGGGTCGTCCACCACCACACCGACGTCGGAGGCGACCACCACCACACCGACGTCCGGGGCGACCACCTCGGGTGCCACGACCGCGCCCGAGGTGTCGACCGACTCCTCGGGCACGGCGTGGACCGCTTCGGAAAGCTCCACGACCGAAAGCGCCGCGGCGGGTCGGAATGGAACCGCCGGGGGTGAACGGGTCTGGACCGATGATTCGGGATCGGGCCAATACCCGTCCGGTCTCGCGAGCACCGGTGTGAGCAGCGGTCTGGGAGCCGTGCTCGCTGTCGGTGTGCTGCTCCTCCTCGGTGGCGCTCTGCTGGTTGTGACCCTCCGTTCACGCAGGTCGCGAAAAATGTAGAGGTCCCGGCCCGAAGGTCAAGGTGAGGAACGCGGAAAAACCGGTCACGGTCGCACCACGAGGAAATCGCTGTTGCGCCCCGTCAGCAGCGCGTGACCGCCGCCCTCACCCCTTCGAGCGCATGACGACCAGGTCGCCGTGGCCGCCGTAGCCCAGGACGGGTTCGGCGTACTGGGTGCCGTCGAAGGTGATCAGCCACCAGTCGCGGCCGACGGGCAGCAGGACCGGGTGCGGGATGTTGGTGCCGTACGGGGCGTCCAGGGTGCCGAGCTTGCGCATCGCGAGGTCGTACACGGGGTACTCGCGGGCGTCGCCGTCGCTGGCGAACACGTACCACCGGCTGCCCACGCGCTGGATGATCGGGCCCTCGGTCTGGTCGACGGTCGTGTCGGCACCGACCAGTCCGAGCGAGTCGGCGTAGTCGGCACCGGGCGGGCCCACCGCCAGCGCCGGGTGGAAGACGAACGCGGGCTGCTGGGCCTCGCTCTCCACGAACGCCAGCCGCCACCGGCCGTCGACGCGGGTCAGCGAGGGGTCCCAGGAGCTGACCGAGGTGGGCAGCGGGAGGCGTTCGGTGGGCAGGACGTGGACGCCCGACAGGACGTCCGCCGTCGTGGTGACGTGGCGGACGTGCACGCCGCGGAAGGCGAAGTCGCCCCACGAGCTCATGAGCAGGATGAACCGGCGGGTGCGGTCGTCGTAGACGATCTGGCCCGCGTGGTCGCCCACCACCACGCCGTCACGGGCGAAGAACAGCACCGCGACCTGCTCCAGCCTGGTCGGGTCGGCCAGGTCGAGCGTCCACACCGCCCAGTGCGCCTGCTGGAAGAACCCCAGCCCGGCGTTGGTCATCGTCAGGTACAGCTTGCCGTCGCGGATGAACGGCCTGCCGTCGGCGTGCTGCACCACGTGCGGGTCGCGCACGCCCGCCTGGCCGAAGTACCCGGCCCGCACCCGGCCGAGGCGCACCGAGCCCGAGCCGCGTCCGCCGTAGGCGTAGTCGAGCTTGCCGAGCACGGCGGGCACGCGCAGGTCGAGCAGCGCGCGGACGCGGTCCCGTTCGGTCAGCACCGGCTGCCACGCCGTGCCCGTGCCGGTGGTGTCGACCAGGACGGTCACCGCGTTCTCGTTGACCACCAGGGCCAGCCGGAACGCCCCGGCCACCCGCACCTCGGCGGTCTTGACCACGGTGGTCGTGCCGTTGGTGGTCACCTCGATGGTGGCCCGGCCCGCCGACGGGTCGACCGTGCCGAGCACCGACGTGCCGCCGCCCGCCAAGCCCGCGACCACGGCGCCGGGGCCGTCGACGCCCAGCACCTCGACCAGCACGGAACCGAACGGCGCCTTCGGTCGCACACCGGTGGTGACCAGCGTGTCCAGGGTGCCGATCGCGCTGTCGTACTGGGTGAACCGCGGCGCGACCAGGTCGAACGGCCGGAACTTGTGGGTGACCTCGAAGTGCAGGTCGAACGGCGTCCGGACCGGTTGCGCCGCGGCCGCCGGGGCGGTCAGCAGGCCGGGCAGCGCCACCGCGCACCCCGCCGCCCCCATCCCGCGCAGCAGGCTGCGGCGATCGATTCCACCTTCTGTCACGTGCCCTCCCTCGTCCGCGGTCGGCCCACGAGATGTACCCGCAGACGGTCGGCCCGCACCAGGGATTGATCGGAAGTGGCGCTCGATCCGCTCCGGAACGGTCAACTCCGGTCGACAACGGCCTAGCCTGGGTGTCGTGTTCGCCGCCGAACGTCGCCAGGTGATCCTCGAACTGGTCCGCACGAACGGGGCCGTCTCGCTGCGCGAGCTGGCCAGGATCGTCGGGGCCAGCGAGGTGACCGTCCGCCGCGACCTGCGGTTCCTCGACACCGACGGCCTGCTCGTGCGCAGACGTGGTGGCGCGGTCGCCACCGACGGCCCTGCCTACGAACCCAGCCACTCGGAGAAGACCGGCGTGGCGAGCGCGGCGAAGGCGGCCATCGCCGACCTGGCGGCCGACCTCGTGTCGCCGGGGGACGCGATCGTGGTGGGGGCGGGCACCACCACCCAGGCACTGGCGCGCCGCCTCGCCCGCGTGCCGCGGCTGACGGTCGTGACCAACTCGCTCCTGGTGGCCCAGGCGCTCGCGAGGAGCACCGGCATCGAGGTGATCCTGCCCGGCGGCGTCCTCCGGGGAACGATCTTCGCCCTCGTCGGCAGCACCACCGAGCAGGGCATCAGCGGCCTCCGCGTGCAGCGCGCGTTCCTGTCCGGCAACGGCCTCTCGGCGGGTCACGGCCTGTCCACGCCGAACACCGCGGTCGCGGGCGTCGACCGCGCCATGGCCGCCATCGCCGACGACGTGGCCGTGCTGGCGGACCACACCAAGATCGGCGTCGACACGATGGTCCAGACCGTTGCACCGGGCCGCATCGCGCACGTCGTCACGGACAGCCGCGCCCCGGTGGAGGAACTCGACCGGCTGCGGACGGCCGGGGTCACCGTGCACGTGGCGGAAGCGTCCACCTGAAGTTGCATTGTGCTGTTCGTCACATTCGTTCGCGGTGTCCGGATCCACTACTGTTCGCCCTTGCCCGCACAGGGCGGGAGCCTCGGGGGGAGGCACTTCCGGGGTGGATCTTTTGGGGGGAACCGTGAAGATCGCTGTTGTGGTGGCCGCTGTGGCCATGGCCGTCGTCGGTGCGTCGGCACCTGCCGCCGCCGCGAGCGGCCAGCAGGAAGACCGCCTGGTGTTGAAGTCCTTCAGGGTCATGTCCGAGCAGGCCCCGGTGGGCGGCGACGTGAGGTTCAGGGCCACGTACACCAGCGAGCAGCAGGCGGAGTTCCTGTGCGAGACCGATTTCGGTGACGGCCAGGTGAGCGACGGTCCGTGCGACAACATCCGGCACCCGTACGCCCAGCCCGGCACGTACCAGATCACCCAGACCGGCCGCACGACCACCGGCGTGGTCGCCGTGTCCACCGGTTCGATCGTCGTCGTCCCCGACCAGGGCCCGATCTCGATCACCGCGACCGCCACGCTGACCGCCCCGCGAACCATCCTGGTGCACAGCGACCCGGCGAGCGGCTACGACCTGACGAGGATGCGCGTCTTCTGGGGCAACGGCTCCTACACCTCAGGCTACTACCCGTCGATGCGGGACATCGACTGGGTGTACGCCGAACCCGGCACGTACGTGATCAAGGCCGAGGTCTTCGACTCCTCCGGCGCCTCCGCGGCCACGAACCTGACGGTCGAGGTCGCCTGATCGCCGCCCGGCGAGGGGGACGACAGCGTTCCCCTCGCCGGGCCCGGTTTCAGCGCCAGTCGTGCGCGTAGCGGTGGAGTTCCAGGTAGGACCGGGAGTGGTCGAACTCCAGGAACAGCCTCGTGACCTCCGGCCGGGTGAGGTGGTGCAGGTTGGTCTCGCGGACGAGCGGGTGCAGTGTCAGGGCGTGGGACTGGAGCACCCGGTCCTCGAAGCAGTCGACCAGACCGAAGTCGGCGAGCAGGTGGAGCAGTTCGAGCAGTTCCTCCGGCGTCAGGTCGCCGAACGCGGCGATCGGCCGCATCTCCCGGACGTCGAGGATCCCGTAGGGCACCGGCGCCTGGGCGAAGCAGGCGAGGAAGCGCATCAGCGACCTGGCCCTGGGAAAGCCCTGTCGGGCGAGGAGGTCGAGCGACAGCTCCCACGTGCGCGTCACGATCCCGTTCTCCGCGCGCGGTTGTCGATCGCCAGGGGGTAATCGGTCGATCGTGGTGGCGAACTGCTGCTCCAGTGCCGATCCGTAGCAGGGGAAGGTGCGCGGCACGGTGGTGCCGGGAACGCTCGGGGCGTGGGCCGAGTACGCCAGGTAGGTCCCGGCGATGTGCAACGCCAGCGGCAGACCGCCGAGCTGCGCCGACAGCCTCCGCGCGTCCGCCTCGGTTCCCGCCCCGTCGCCCGTCAGGTCCAGCAGCGCCTTGCCGCCGGACACCGCGTCGAGCGATTCGACCCGGTGGAGCCACGAGAAGTCACCCCAGGCGAAGCGGTTCCCGTCACGACTGGTCACGACCACCGTTCCCCGGCCGCCGGGCGGGGGCCGCAACCACCCCGTCCCGTCGCACAGCCGCTGGTCGGGGTCCGCCAGCGACTGGGGCTCGTTCGCGTCGTCGATGAGCAGGATCCACCGCCGCCCGCTCCGGCGCAGGTGCCGCCACAGCAGGTCCGGCGCGGACGCCCGCCCGGACCACGCGTGGTCGATCTCCGCCGTCGGTATTCCCAGTCGGAGCGCCACCTCGCGCATCCCGGCGTTCAGCCTGGTCCTGTCGGACGCGGAGATCCACCAGACCTGCGTTCCCCGCGCCGACGCCAACCGCGCGGCTTCGAGCGCCAGCGTCGTCTTCCCGAAACCCCCGCCACCGTGGAGGACCAGTACCCGTCCGCACGGGTCCGCGATCTCCCGTTCGAGCAGGGCGACGAACTCGTCCCGGCTGCGGACCTTTTTGTGCCGGTGCTTGGCCGTGTCGTGGGTGGCACCCGGAGGCCTCAGCGCGTCTCCGGCCCTCCCGCCTCCGCGAGCACGCCGTCGGACAGGCGCAGCCAGCGGGTCACGCCGAGCGTCGCGAGGAAGCGTTCGTCGTGGCTCACGACCACGAACGCGCCCTGGTAAGCGTTCAACGCGCTTTCCAGTTGGCCGACGCTGACCAGGTCGAGGTTGTTCGTCGGTTCGTCCAGCAGCAGCAGTTGGGGTGCCGGTTCGGCGAACAGGACGCACGCCAGGGTGGCGCGGAGGCGTTCGCCGCCGGACAGGACGCCTACGGGGAGGTGGGCGCGGGTGCCGCGGAACAGGAAGCGGGCCAGCAGAGTGAGCCGTTGGGCTTCCGGCATGGCGGGTGCGAACGCGGCCAGGTTGTCGGCGACCGTGCGGTCCAGGTCGAGCAGGTCGAGGCGTTGGGACAGGTAGGCGATCCGGCCGTCGGCGCGCCTGGTGCCGGTCACCTCCAGCTCACCGGTGAGGACGCGCAGCAGCGTCGACTTGCCCGCGCCGTTCGGGCCGGTCAACGCGATCCGCTCCGGCCCCCGGATCGTCAGGTCGACGCCGTCGCCCGCGAACTGGGGCCGGTCGCCGTACCGCACCTGGACGCCCTCGCCCTGGAACACCGTCCGGCCCGGCGGGACGGCGGTTCCGGGCATCACCAGCACGATCTTCTGGTCCTCGCGCAGGGCGCGGCCCGCTTCGTCGAGCCTGGCCCTGGCGTCGTCGACGCGGGACGAGTGCGTCTCCCTCGCCTTGCCCGCCGACTCCTGGGCGCCGCGCTTCATCGTCCCGGCGAAGATCCTCGGCAGCCCCGCGCTCTTCAGGTTCCGCGCGGCGGTGCCCGCCCGGCGCTCGGCGCGCTCACGGGCCTGCTGCATCTCGCGCTTCTCCCGCTTCACGTCCTGCTCGGCCGTGCGGATGTTCTTCTCGGCCACCTCCCGCGCGGCCCGCGTCGCCTCCTCGTACGACGTGAAGTCGCCGCCGTGGAACCGGACCTCGCCGCGGTCGAGCTCGGCGATGCGCTCCATCCGGTCGAGCAGCTCCCGGTCGTGGCTGACCAGCAGGAGCGTGCCCGGCCAGTCCTCGATCACGGCGTGGAGCTTGCGGCGCGCGTCGAGGTCGAGGTTGTTGGTCGGCTCGTCGAGCAGCAGCACGTCCGGCCGCTTCAGCAACTGCGCCGCCACGCCGAGGAAGACGACCTGGCCGCCGCTGAGCGTGCCGAGGCGGCGGGTGAGGTCGACGTCCTCCAGGCCGAGCCGGTCGAGCTGGGCGCGGGTGCGCTCCTCGACGTCCCAGTCCTGCCCGATGGTGGCGAAGTGCTCCTCGCTCGCGTCCCCGGACTCGATCGCGGCGAGGGCCCTGACCTGCGGCGCGATACCGAGCACCTCGGCCGCGGTCAGTGCGCCGTCGAGCGGCAGGCTCTGGGGGAGGTAACCGAGCACGCCGTCCACGGAGGTGGACCCGGCGGTCGGCCGGAGTTCGCCCGCGATCAGCTTGAGCAGGGTGCTCTTGCCCGCGCCGTTCGGCGCGACCAGCCCGGTGCGGCCACCGGTGAACGTGCAGGACAGGGCGTCGAAGACCGGGGTGTCATCCGGCCAGGAGAAGGACAGGGAGGAACAGGTGATGGACATGCCGAAGACCTCGCGTGCGATGCGGGCGCGCTGGAACCGCCCGGCTGGTACCAGGACGTGGGGGGACGACTGACCGGCCGCGGCGGCGGCGCTCACGCGCGTTCGCTCTACGGCCAGGGCACTCCGGTATCACCCGGAGACGTCGTCTTCGCCTGCCACTTCGCTGCTCCCTGGATCGCGATCACTCGTCGTCCACGATAACCCGTCGACCCGACCGCGCGCCCGTCGACCGCCCGATCAGGCGAGGTCCGGTGATCCGAGGCAGCGCGCGGCGGCGGTCGCCCCGGCCGTGAGCGCGTCCGGGACGCCCGCGCCCGCGAGGTGGGCGACCAGGAAACCGGAGAAGAACGCGTCACCCGCGCCGTTGGTGTCCACGACCCGCTCGACCGGGACCGCGGCGACCCGGTGCACCGCGCCCGCCGCAGCGGCCATCGCGCCGTCCGCGCCGAGCGTCGCCACCGCGACACGGGCCCCGGCCGCGACGAGCAGCGCCTCCAGTTCGGCGCGGTCCGGGACGCCGTCGTCGTTGAGGAACAGGTAGTCCGCGGCGGCCAGGAAGTCCTGGTGGAACGCCGACCTGCCGTCGTAGTCGTGCAGGTCGCACCAGACCGGGACGCGGGCCGCCCGCGCCGCGCCCAGCAGCGGCCGGGAGTGCTCTGCGAGGTCGATCACCGCCGCGTCGGCGACCTCCAACGCGGCCGCCGCGCGCTCGTCGTGGCGCGGCTCGCGCAGTTCGGGCACTTCGAGGTAGATCGACACCCGGCCGCCAACGGGGTCCATCAGGTTGAGGTGCTGCTCGGTCGGCCCGTCGGCGACCTCGGCGATGACCTCCACCCCGGCCCCGGCGAGCACCGCGAGCACCGCCCGGCCCGGCTCGTCGTCGCCCACCACCGTCCGCAGGGTGACCCGCGCGCCGAGCTTCACGAGGTTCAGCGCCTTGCCCGCCGACGTGCCGCCGACCGCCTTCCGGTGCGCCTTGGCGAACGCCGTGTGCGGACGTGCCGCGGGCAGTTCGTCCACCGACACCAGGTGGTTCCAGGACACCGGACCCGCGATGAACACCGTCGGCTTCATCCCGCCATTGTGGATCAGCGCGTTCTCGTTGGCCCCATTGGAACTTATAGCCGACAGGGGGACTTGCGGCAAGACCCCGGTGCGGGCCCAGACTTCGCGGGCTCACGAACAGCGGAGGGGAGTTCCGATGCGGGTCCTGCTGTCGACGATCGGGTCGCGGGGTGACGTCCAGCCCGTGGTGGCGCTGGCGCGGAGGTTGGGGGAGTCGGGGCAGGAGGTGCGGGTGTGCGCGCCTCCCGACTTCGGTGACTGGATCGGTGGGCTGGGGATCGGCTTCACGCCCGTCGGGCCGGAGTTGCGGGGGACCGCGAAGCCGGGTGCCACGACCCGGCCGTCGCCCGAGCAGGTGCGGCGGATGATCGAGGGCACGGTCGCCGCCCAGTTCGCGGCCGTCGCGGAAGCGGCCGAGGGCTGTGACGTCCTGGTGGCCTGCGGGGCGTTGCAGGTCGCCGCGCGGTCGATCGCCGAACGGCGGGGGATGCGATACGCCTACGCCGCCTACGTCCCGGTCTCGCTGCCGTCGCCGCACCACTCGCCGCCCGTGCTGAGCCTGCTCGGGCAGGAGCCCGCGAACGGCCCGGTGGACCACGGCGCGCTGTGGGAGGAGGACGCCCGGCACTGGAACACCACCTGGGGTCCCGCGCTCAACGCCCACCGCGCGGCGGCGGGGCAGGAGCCGGTGACCGACGTGCGGGGGCACGTCTTCACCGACCGCCCCTGGCTGGCCGCCGACCCGGTGTTGGCCCCGTGGCCGGGAGGCGAGGAGGTCGTCCAGACCGGGGCGTGGGTCCTGCCCGACGAGCGGCCGCTGTCCGCGGAGCTGGAGGCGTTCCTCGACGCGGGTGAACCGCCCGTGTACTTCGGCTTCGGCAGCATGCGCGCGCCGGACGACCTGGCCAGGACGATGGTCGAGTCGGCACGGGCGCTCGGCCGTCGGGCCGTCGTGTCGAGGGGGTGGGCCGATCTGTCCCTTGTGGACGGTGGGTCCGACTGCCTGTCGATCGGCGAGGTGAACCAGCAGGCGCTCTTCCGGCGGGTCGCGGCCGTCGTGCACCACGGTGGCGCGGGCACGACCACCGCCGCCACGGGCGCCGGGGCGCCGCAGGTCGTCGTCCCGCAGGTGTACGACCAGCACTACTTCGCCGGACGGGTCCGCGACCTCGGCATCGGCAGCGCACACCCGCCGTCCGTGCCGACGATCGGCTCGCTGACGGCGGCGCTCGCCGACGCGCTCCGGCCGGAGGTGGCGGTTCGCGCCCGTGCGGTCGAGGTGCGGGCGGACGGCGCCGCCGTCGCCGCCGGGCTGGTGACGGCTCAGGGCACGTAGTAGGTCAGCAGGTCGGCGCGGACGGGCGGGAACAGGGCGGCCATGAGCTTGCGGTTCGGGCCGGGGTAGACGTCCGGGTGGAGCCGGGCGAGCCCCTCGATGCCGTGCGGGCCGAACAGCAGCGACGGCACGAGATCCGGCGCGACCCCCGCCCCACCGACGGAGGCGGGCCCCTGCATCGGTCCGCCGGTGGTCATGGGGCCCGCCTCGCCGTTCGCGCAGTGGAAGCGGACGTGGGAACCGAAGAACGAGACCACGACCTCGCCGTCGTACCCGGCCGCGCGGCGGGACAGCAGCGGGCGCAGGCGGTCCAGCACGGCGGCGGTGTCCGGGAGCCTCGCGTAGTACATCTCGGCGTCCTCCGGCAACGGCCCGAGGAACCGCCCCAGCCGGTTCCCGAGGCGGTCGGTGACCTCGACGCCCTCCACCAGCCCGACGACGTGGTTCAGCAGCGCCTGCTCGGCGGCCGCGTCCACGCCCGCGAGTTCGGTGAGGTGCGAGTCGGTCAGCCGCCCGACGGCCACCACGGCGCCGTCGCGCTCGACCACCCACTGCGTGCTTCCCTCGCGCGCCACCAGCCACCGCCAGCACGCCGGCGAGTGCGGCATCCGCAGGTCCAGTTCGGCTTGCAGCCCGTCCTGCACGGCGGCCATCGCCGCGATGTCGGCGGGCCCGGCCCGCCGCACCACGTGCCCGGCTACCGGGGGTGGCGCTAGGACGACCTTGCGGGTGGGCGGGATCGGGATGGCGTAGGCGTAGCCGAAGCGGCGGTAGAAGTACGGGATGCCGATCATCACCTGGGCCAGGTGGCCCAGGTCGGTCGACCGCTGGTGCGCCCACGCCATGAGCCGCCGCACGAGCCCGCGACCCTCGTACTCGCGGTCCGTCGCGACGAGTTCGACCTGGCCTGCTGGGATTCGCACCCCGCCTAGCACCAGGGTCTCGTCTAGGAGCGTGAGCGTGGAGACGATCCGGTCTCCGTCTACGACTACGGCGCAGGAGGACCAGCCTTCGTCCGGGTCCTGTACTACTAGCCGGTGGTCCAGCGCGTCCTCCGGCTCGCCCCGTTCCGTGAGAAGGGCGCCGATCTGGTCCAGGTCACGCGGTTCCGCCGGGCGCAAGTCCATTCTTGGGATTGTGTCGAAGGGGGAGGTTGGTGGGCTAGCGGTTTTAGGGGTGTTCGCGGGGTGAACTTGGAATGGGGGCCGCTTGTGGTCCATTGTGGAGGGGGATGTTGTTGGGAAGTGAACGAGGTCGGTGGTGGGTTGGGTTGGCCCGCGGTGGTTCCCCCGCCACCCCGGCTCGCGCAATTGTTTCGATGCCTCGTTTGCTTTGTCAAGGCGGGAAAGATGCCTTGACAAAGCAAACGAGGCACGAAGGGCGCTGGGGATGGGGGCGGCGGGGGAAGTGTGTGCCGGGTTGGTTGCGTGCGTCTACTTGCGTGCCGTAGTGGGTCGAGGTTCGTAGGAAAGACGGTGCCTCCACACCGACCGGCCTACCGCAGGTGGCCCACCCCATCTCTCTCGAATAGGTCCTCCGCCGTCGAGGGCCTCAACAACGGTTCGGGGATATTGAGCAGTTCCAAAGCCTTCTTGCCCGCCTCATATCCCAACGTCCGATAGGCCTCGAACTGCTCGTCCGTGAACATCTGCTGGCTTGTCGAGTGGTTCGGAAACCGGCGATCTCTCCTCTTGAACGCCTGGAGATCCCAACTGGATCCCGCCGTCAGCACGGCCTTCGCGTAGACCAGCTTCGCCTCCTGGTCAGGCATCGGGTACCGGACCGAGCCGGCCACCGCCATGCTCTGGCTCAGGCCGTCGGAATCCGGCATCACCGGTCGGGGATCCAGGTCTACGTCGGCGCTCAGTTCGCTTCTTGCCAAAGCGATGGCGCGTCCGATGTCCAACCCGTCGCCGGTTTGATCGCAGGTTGCGTCGAAGCACAGCACGTGGGTGCAGCGTCGTCGCAGCAGTTCTACCAACCCTAGGTTCTCCCAGTGCCCCCCATCGGTCAGGTAGATGTACCGGTGGGTCGACTTGGCCCCACCTAGCGCCTCCCGCAGCACGTACAACGCTCCTGGCTCGTGCCATCCATCGCGGATCGAGTTCCACAGCCTCGCACCTATGCCAGGGCGTTCGGTGTCGTCCGAGGCCGTCGACTGCCAGTTCCGGTGTCGGGGGTTCTTGATCCACACCCCTAGCCGGACGTTCGTCAGCGCCATCAGGAAGCGCAACGGTGGATAGGTGAAGCGGCCCATCAGCGGTGACAGCGCGGCCCCGGACACCGCCATGATCGACGGCAACGTGAGTTGCGTGCCCGCCAAACCGGCGCGGCCCTCGAACCGTTCGGTGGCGTGGTACTTGAACAGTGGTCCGCCGCTGCGATGCGATTCGAAGGTGAACGACTCGGCGAAGCGGCCGACCGGTACGTCGTCCGTCGTCAGGTTGACCGCGCAGCAGACCACCAGCTTCGGCATCCGGCGGTTGCCCTTCGGGGACAGTTCGGAGAAGTACAGCTTCTCCTCGTACCCGATCGGCTCGGCGACGATCCGGTTGCCGTCCCTGCGCCGCTTCAGCGCGAACGCGCTGTTGAGCCGCTCGCGGTAGAACAGGTGCATCGAGTAGCGCCGGTTGTGCACCTTCACGGCCATCGCCAGCACGATGACGACCGCGAGGACGAGGCCGACGGCGTCGCCCGCGGTGTGCAGGCCGTGGCGGGTGGAGTACTCCAGTGACGAGAGCAGCGGTACGAGCAGGAGGCCGGCGCTGGAGATCGACGACAGCACGAGCATGAGCCGCAGGGCGCGGAAGCGTCTGCCGAGCATCAGGGCGATCACGGCGAGCACGCACGACACGAGCAGCCACACGATGGCGATCACGATGCGGCCGCCCGCTGTCTGGAACGACTCCGGTCGTTCGTCGACGAACGTCGAGAGCAGGCTGGTCGACGACGTG
The DNA here is from genome assembly GCF_025061645.1 of Umezawaea endophytica. Taxonomy (GTDB): domain Bacteria; phylum Actinomycetota; class Actinomycetes; order Mycobacteriales; family Pseudonocardiaceae; genus Umezawaea; species Umezawaea endophytica. The sequence continues at coordinate 121,502 of NZ_JANYMP010000010.1, forward strand.
GCGTACACCTCGGCCAGCGGTGGCAGGAGCAGGCAGACGCCGACCGCCGCGGCGCCGGTGAGCAGCAGCGACGCCATGCGTTCGGCGTGGGACTCGCCGTAGTTGCCCGGATGCCCGTCCTTGAACCAGCGCCGGTACGCGACCAGCAGGATCGCCAGGCCGACGCACACCGACGCGGCGATCAGCAGGACGGTGAGCAGCGAGGACTTGGGCAGCGCCAGTCCGTTGAGCCGGAGGTCGGCCAACCGGACGCCGAGCAGGTGCAGGAGCCAGCCCGCGACCCGCCCGATGATCATGGCGCACAGCACGAACGGCAGGTAGTTGAGGACGAACCCGTAGACGACGCTCGCCGCCATCCACAGCTTGCCCGCGCGGCCGGGCGCGAGGTAGTCGGTGTGCTGGCGCAGGTACCGCTCCTCGGGGGAACCCCGGCCCCACGGCGGTTTCCCGTTCTCGCAGTCCGGGTCGGTGTGGGCCGCGGAGATCGTCAGCGCGCTGGCGACGTAGTTGCCGCCGGACACCGCGGCGAGGTATTCGGCGCTTTGCAGGACTCCCTGCTGCTGCAACGCCTGGAGGGCGCCGAGGTTGAAGGCCGCCGACCTGATCCCGCCGCCGGACAGGGCGATCCCGATCCGGATGTCCTGGGGCGGCGAGTCGGCGTACTCCTCGGCGAGGCTGGGCAGGTCGTGCGTGGTGCGTGGTGCTAATGGCATGTCAGTCCCGGTTCACGTTCCGGTGTAGCCGAACGAGTGTCGGTAGTCCTCGCCCTTCGGGTCGCAGCCGTAGGGGTACGTCGCGTGCGCGCGGGCCGCCCGCAGCCGCGGCAGCGACCGCTCGTGCAGGAAGCGGGTGAAGAGCGGGTGGAAGCAGAGGACGTCGACATCCTCCTGGACGGTCAGGTTGTAGTCGAACGTGTACTGGAAGTGCGCCTTGTTGTACCTGCCGGTCTGGCCGAACCGGACGCCGACGGCGCCGAGGGTGAACAGCATCGAGAGGAAGTCGTCGAAGTCGAGGCCGGTCAGCCTCCGGATGCCCTGCTGGTTGTAGACCTTGTGCAGCTCGCTCGCCGGGAAGGAGATGTCGAGCCTGCCGGTGAGCTGCCGCACCCCCGCCGAGGCGAACGGGAACGACGCGAGGTGCGCGTTGAAGATGCCGCTGACGAGGAGCTGCTCCGCGTGCCTCGTGCCCGCGCGCACGGCGTCGGCGGTCACTGCCCACGGCGTCGACCCCCGGTCGGTCCGGCAGAACACGCTGTTGAGGATCTGGATCAGGTGTCTGGGCAGCAGTTGGGTGTGGCGCAGCAGGTACGCCAGCGGGTCCTCCTCGATGTCCAGGCCGCTGAGCATCCGCGCGGGCAGCGCGGCCCGGAGCAGGGCGATGGCCGGGTCGGACTCGTCCACCTGGTCGGCCCGCCGCCGCAGCCGCTCCAACTGCTCGGGGTGACGGGTCTGGAGGAAGAGCATGAGCCTCGTGCCGGTGAGCCGCAGCAGTTCCGGCGCCGTCCAGTAGATCTTCAGGTACCGGCCCTGGAGGTCCTTCTCCGGTGCGGCCGCGATCTCGTGGATCTTGTCGAACAGCTCGGACGGCAGGCAGATCTGCGTGCCGAACGGGCGGTTGCCGGGGTTCATCGCGATCAGCCTGCCGACGCACCGGAACAGGCCCGCCAGCACCTCGGTCAGCTCGTGCAGCCGGACGTGCAGGTCCTCCAGGTTGTCCATCACGATGACCGGCGTCTCCACCCGGCCGTCCAGCACGGTGTGCATCGCGGCCCTGGCCTCGTCGAAGCGGATCCCGCCGCTCGTGACGCCCGCGATGGTCTCCTGGAGGCCGATCGAGGGCCGCTCGGCCGCGTGGCGCAGCAGTTCGGCCAGGAAGTGCTCCGCCACGATCGTGGGGTCCGCGGGCCCGGTCGGCCTGCCGACGTAGTCGGACAGGATCTGCAATTCGCGCGCGGGATCGCGGCGGGACGCCGTCCGCCAGGCGTGGACGAGCGCGATCTGCTCGAACAGCGCCTGCCAGATGTCCGCCCTCTGGTCGACGAAGAGGGGCCCGTGCGCCCGGCTGTACTCGCGCAGGACCTTCGACATCGCGTGGTAGACGCTGTCGGTCTTGAGCACTTCGCTCAACGGCCTGCCGGAGATCGACGAGCCGACGAGGAACGCGGTCTTGCCCGCTCCTTTGCGCCCGATGATGTACGTCGGCCGCGTGTCCGCCACGGTTTGCGCGTAGATCAGGTTCGTCCGGTCGAAGAGGCGATCGACATTGGCCAGCCCGTGGTGGACGACGGATTCCGTGTCACCGGGCCCGAAAGGCCGCTGGTCGGTCAACACCTGCCTCAGACCGTTGTGCTGGTGTGGTTTGCTCCTGCTGACCACTGCTTCTCCACTGGTCTGACTGGTGGTTCGATGCGGGGTTCTCGACGTTTTTATACCCTTCCCGGTCGTATTCGGTGGTTGATTTTCGAGGTCGGCTCACTCGGATGGAGCAGAATTGTTCCCACGATCGGATGGTATGTGCCGTGATATCGCGGAATCCGCATTGTCGCGTTGTTCGAGTCCAATTGAAAAGGAATCGGGTGAATCGGTTCGTGACCCGGTGGCGTCCGTTGCGCGTCGGCGGTTCGCGTCGGACGTGAAGCCTCCGCTGGACTGTGGCACCTGGTGAGCCACCCTGGCTCATGCCTGCTGACCTGCGCGGATGGCCGTAGTTGCCACTCGTGGTGCCAAAATGGTGCCAACTGGACTTGCGGTGGTGCCATCGATGCGTCATAGTTGTGCCATGGACCTGAGCACATATGTCGACAACCTTGGTCGCGAACTGGCGCTCCTGGCCGAGACCGGCGGGGACGACGCCCGTGCGCTGGTCGAGCGCCTGAGCGGAGCGCTGGAATCGGCGATCCGGTTGACGCTGCTGGAGACGCTGTCGGCCGCCGCCGACGAGATCACCCTCGACCTGGCACCCGGTTCGGTCGAGCTGCGCCTGCGGGGCCGCGACCCGAACTTCGTCGTCACACCCCCGCCGTCCGAGCAGCCGGAGGCGGCCCCGGAAGCCGCTCCCGCCGTGCGGGTCGAGGACGTCCCGGTGGCCGAGGACGGCGCCACGTCCAGGATCAACGTCCGGCTCCCGGAGCAGTTGAAGGCCGCCATCGAGGAGGCCGCCGCCAAGGAGGGGCGTTCGGTCAACGCGTGGCTCGTGCGAGCCGCGTCGGCCGCCCTCCAGCAGCCGGACCGCCGCCCCGCGCCGGAAAGCACCGGCAAGCGCACCCAGCAGCGCTTCACCGGCTGGGTGCAGTAACCCTCCCACCAGCCAGAACTCGAATCCGACACACTCACAGGGGACAGCCATGCCCATTTTCGACACGCCATCGCCCATCGACGTGACCATCGAGATCCCGTGGGGGGACATCCGCGTCATCGCGACCGACCGCGCCGACACCGTGGTCGAGGTCCGCCCCGCCGACGACCAGAGCCCGAAGGACGTGGAGGGCGCCGACCAGACCCGCGTCGAGTACGAGAACGGCAGGCTGCTGGTCAAGACGCCCACGGGCGGGCTGACCTACGTCTGGAAGAAGTGGGCGGTCGACGTCCGGGTCGAGGTGCCCACCGGGTCGAGCGTCCGCGGCCAGACGGGGATGGGCGACGTCCGCTTCACCGGCGTGCTGGGGGAGTGCCGGATCAAGACCGGCACCGGGCACGTCGACGTGGACCGGACCGGCCCGCTGCGGCTGCACACCTCGACGGGCAACGTCACCGTGGAAGCGATCGACGGTGACGCCGACGTCTCGACGGCGTCCGGCACCCTCCGGATCGGCGAGGTCGGCGGCGGCGCCGTGGTGAAGAACTCCAACGGGCCCAGCACGATCGGCAGGATCGCGGGTGACCTGAAGCTCCGCGCGTCCAACGGCGACATCACCGTCACCGAGGCGGGCGCGGGCGTGGACGCCAAGTCCGCCAACGGGTCCATCCGGATCGGCGAGGTGGTCCGCGGCACCGTCGTGCTCAAGTCCGCGATGGGCGACATCGACCTCGGCATCAGCGAGGGCACGGCCGCCTGGCTCGACGTGCACACCTCCTCCGGTCGTCTGCGCAACTCGCTGGACGAGTCCGCGGCACGGCCCGAGGCGACCGACACCGTCGAGGTGCGCGCGGACACGTCGTGCGGCGACATCACCATCCACCGCTCCTGACCACGAAGGCGGATCCCATGAACACCAGACCACCGGCGATCGTCGTCACCGGGCTGCGCAAGTCCTACGGCGACAAAGTCGTCCTCGACGGCATCGACCTCCACGTCCCGCGCGGCACGATCTTCGCGCTGCTCGGCCCCAACGGCGCGGGCAAGACCACCACCGTGCAGATCCTGTCCACGCTGATCGGCGCGGACGGCGGCCTGATCTCGGTCGACGGCCACGACCCCGCCCGCGAACCGGACGCCGTGCGCGCCGCGATCGGCGTCACCGGCCAGTTCTCGGCCGTCGACAACCTGCTGACCGCCGAGGAGAACCTGATCCTCATGGCGGACCTGCACCACCTGGGCAGGCCCGAGGGCAGGCGCCGCGCCGCCGCCCTGCTGGCGCGCTTCGACCTCACCGACTCGGCGAAGAACCTGGCGTCGACGTTCTCCGGCGGCATGCGGCGGCGGCTCGACCTCGCCATGGGCCTGGTCGGCGACCCGCGCGTCGTGTTCCTCGACGAGCCGACCACCGGGCTCGACCCGCGCAGCCGCCGCGACATGTGGCAGATGATCCGAGACCTCGTCGCGGGCGGCGTGACGATCTTCCTCACCACCCAGTACCTGGAGGAGGCCGACCAGCTCGCGGACCGGATCGCGGTGCTGGACCACGGGAAGCTGGTCGCGGAGGGCACGGCGGGCGAGCTGAAGCGCCTGGTCCCCGGCGGTCACGTGAGCCTGCGCTTCACCGACCCCACCACGTTCGACGCCGCCGTCCGCACCTTCGGCGACGTCCCCCGCGACGACGACGCCCTGGTCCTGCGGGTGCCGAGCGACGGGGGAGTGGCGTCCCTGCGCGGCCTGCTCGCCCGCCTCGACGAGCAGGCCATCGAGGTCGCGGAGCTGACCGTGCACACCCCCGACCTGGACGACGTCTTCCTCGCCATCACCGGTGAACCCCAGCACGAGAAGGAATCCGTGAGATGACCACCCACGCCCTGGCGGACTCCGCCACGATGCTGCGCCGCCAGTTGCGGCACATGAAGCGCTACCCGTCCCTGACGTTCATGCTCGCCGGCATGCCCGTCGTGTTCCTGCTCCTGTTCGCCTACGTCTTCGGCGGCGCGCTGGGAGCGGGCATCGGCGGTCCGACCGGCGGCCGGGCCGACTACATCGACTACCTGGTGCCCGGCGTCATCCTGATGACCGTGGCCGCCGCCGCGCAGGGAACGGCGATCTCGGTCGCCATGGACATGACCGAGGGCATCGTCAACCGGTTCCGCACCATGGCGATCTCCCGCGCCTCCGTGCTGACCGGGCACGTGCTCGGCAGCCTCGTCCAGACGATGATCAGCATGGTGATCGTGCTCGGCGTCGCGCTGCTGATCGGCTTCCGGCCCACCGCAACGCCGGTCGAGTGGCTCGCGGTGATCGGGGTGCTGGTGCTGCTCACGTTCGCGCTCATCTGGCTCTCGGTCGCGCTGGGCATGGTGTCCGAGAGCGTCGAGACCGCGAGCAACCTGCCCATGCCGCTGATCCTGCTCCCGTTCCTGGGCAGCGGTTTCGTGCCCACCGACTCGATGCCCACCGCGCTGCGGTGGTTCGCCGAGTACCAGCCGTTCACGCCCGTCATCGAGACGCTGCGCGGTCTGCTACTAGGCACGCCGATCGGCGGCAGCGCGTACCTCGCTCTCGGCTGGTGCGTCGTCATCGCCCTCGGCGGCTACCTGTGGGCGAAGAAGCTCTACAACCGCACGCGCTGACCGAAGTCCCTGGGGGAGAAGCCATGCACCACACCACGACCATGCCGACGGGACGCCCGACGGGCTGCCCCTTCGACCCACCCGCCGAACTCGCGGCATTGCGCGACGAACAGCCGCTGCGCCCGCTGCTCTACCCCGACGGCCACGTCGGCTGGCTGGCCACCGGCCACGCCGCGATCCGCGCGGTCCTAGCCGACCCGCGGTTCAGCTCCCGGCCGGAACTGGCGCACTTCCCGTTGCCCCGCGAGGGGTTCGACGGTGAGATGCCGCCCGTCCCGCCCGGCATGTTCATCAACGCCGACGCGCCGGAGCACACCCGCTACCGCGGTCTGCTGACCGGCAGGTTCACCGTCCGCCGCATGCGCCTGCTGTCCGCGCGCGTCGAGGAGGTGACCGTCGAACACCTCGACGCCATGGAACGCCGAGGCCCGTCGACGGACCTGGTGACGGCGTTCGCCCAACCGATCCCCGCGCTGATGATCTGCGAGCTGCTGGGAGCGCCCTACGCCGACCGGGACTTCTTCCTGGAGCACACGGCCACGTTCAACGACCACGAGGCCACGGCGGAGCGGCAGGCGGAGTCGATGGCGGCGTTCGGCGGCTTCCTGCACGACCTCGTGCTGGCCAAGCGCGCCCGGCCGACGGACGACCTGCTCAGCGACCTCACCGAGACCGACTTGACCGACGAGGAACTGGCGAACGTCGCGTTCCTGCTGCTGGGAGCGGGGCTCGACACCACCGCCAACATGATCGCGCTGGGCACGCTCGCGCTGTTCACCAACCCCGACCAGATCGCGCTGCTGCGCGCCGACCCGGACCGAGCCGTCGAAGAGCTGCTGCGCTACCTGAGCATCGCCCACACGGGAGTCCGCGTCGCGCTGGCGGACGTCGAGCTGGACGGGCACCTGATCAAGGCGGGCCAGACGGTCACGATCTCCCTGGAAGCGGGCAACCGCGACCCGGCGAAGTTCCCCGACCCCGACCGCCTCGACCTGTCCAGGCACGCCGCGGGCCACCTGTCCTTCGGCCACGGGATCCACCAGTGCCTCGGCCAGCAGTTGGCGCGCGTCGAGATGCGCGTCGCCCTGCCCGCGCTGTTCGAGCGCTTCCCGACCCTGCGGCCGACCGTCGCGCCGCGGGACGTGCCGCTGCGGTCGGACGTCGACATCCTGGGCGTGCAACGCCTTCCGGTCACCTGGGACGTGCCGTGAGGGTCTCGGTGGACCGGGAGAGGTGCGTCGGGGCGGGCATGTGCGTGCTGGCGGAGGCCACGGTGTTCGACCAGGACGAGGGCGACGGCACCGTGCTGCTGCTCGACCCGACACCCGCGGTGGAGCGGCGGGCGGGCGTGCGGGAGGCCGCGGCGGTGTGCCCCTCCGGGGCGGTCACCCTGCTGGACGGGTGAGCTGGCGGTCCGTTGTGGGGCGGCAGGTGGGGGAGGCTGCGGGGCGGTCGCCGTCGAGGACGGTGAGCTGACGGTCCGCTGTGAGGCGGCAGGTGGCGCGCGAGGCCGCGTGGGCGCCGACCGTCCGTTGTGGAGCGGCAGGTGGGCGAGGCCGCGGGGGCGGTCACCTGCCTGGAGGGGTGAGCGTGCGGGCGCTGTACGTCCGGTGTGGAGCTTCCGGCGCGCGGAAGCTCCACGGTGGACGAGACGTCAGGCCGGGATGACGAGGACCTGGCCGGGCTGGATCAGGTCCGGGTTGTCGAGGCCGTTGGCGTCGGCGATGCGCTGGTACTGGTTGCCGTCGCCGTAGGCCTTCTCGGCGATGGCCCACAGGGTGTCGCCGGGGTCGACGGTCCACGTCTGCTGGGCCGGGGCGGCGGGTGCTTCCTCGACCGCGGCGGGAGCGGGCGTCTCGACGGCGGCCGGGGTCGGGACCGGGCGGGGGTTGTCGGTGTTCGTGCCCGACGCCCAGGTGCTCGTGCCGCCGCTGTTGTAGACGACCACGTTGCGGTCGGCCTGCACGACGAGCCGGGAACCGGGGTTGCCGCTGGTGTCGCTCGACCACACGGAGTTGCCGGAAGCCGTGTAGAGGACGAAGTTGCCGTCCTCTTGCAGGGTGGCGGTGGTCGCCTCGGAACCGTTGGTGCCGGAAGCCCAGACCACGTCGCCGCCGTCGTTCAGGACCAGGTTGCCGTCCGCCTGGAAGACGAGCGAGTAGCCGTTCTCCGAGTCGAGCGACTGACCGACCGCGAGGTTCTGCCCTGCCTGCAAGGTGTCCACTTGTTGAGCCTCTTCCGAATTGATCAACGAATCACCGCGACCTTACCGCCATTCGGACCACGCCACCGGACGGCGCCCCACGACATCACCCCACCGGGCGGCAGGACGAGGCGGATGGTGCGGACGGCGCGGGAGCAGTCGGCCTGGCGGCGTGACGGTTGGTGTGCAGGCGGAAGTGGTTCTGGCGTGGGGAAGTCGACTTGGCGGCGGTGGCGGGGGTGGCGGTCGATCTCACCGTGTGGCAAGCAGTCTGGCGGTTTCGGGCGGTCGGCGTGACCCGCTCGTGTGGCCGCCCGTCCTCCTGGTGGGGCCCCACCAGGAGGACGGGCGGGTCAGTCCGTGAGGCTGGTCAGTTCGGCCAGCACCTCCGAGGTCGTGACCGGGTCCAGGTCGTCGAAGGTCTGGCCGCCCGCGTGGAGGCTGACCCCGAGCAGGTGCTGCACCGGCCACTCGTGCGGCACGCCCACCGCGATGCCCGGCGAGAGCGCCACCTCCACCACGCCGCCTCCCGGCAGCGGCCTGGTGATCTCGTGCTCGAAGCCCGCGTCCATCGGCGCGCCGCGCGACCAGCCGCGCTTGGTCAGGCCCAGCAGCCTGCCCACGTCGACCTGGAGCCCCTTGAAGCGGTCGAGCACCACCGCCGTCCGCTCGTCCTCCTCCAGCCGGTGCACGGGACGCCCCAACTGCCGGAACGGTTGGAGGATCTCGTAGTCCGCGAACACCTCGGCCCACGCGGCCACCTCGGCGCCCAGGTGCAGCGGGTGCGCGACGCCCACCAGCGCGTCGTCCGGCAGGTCGAACCGGTTGTCGTGCACGTCCGCCAGGGAACGGTCCTCCGCCGTCCGGAACGAGCGGCCGTCGGCCGTCGTCCACACGAGCCGCCGGACCACGTGCCACAGCAGCGGGTGGCCCGCCAGGTACTCGCGGAACTCGGCCGCGGGCCAGCGGCGCAGCGTCACCATCGACCGTTCCAGCCTGCTGATCTGGTCGCCCGCGATCGTGCGGACGTCCTTCTTCACCTGCCCGAACCGCTTGTGCTCGGCCGGAGCCAGCTCCGGGTTGTCCTTGGCCCCCGGCTTCGGCAGGTCCTTGAGCCGCTTGCCGGTCTCGTCCAGCACGAACGGCTTGAGGTTCTCGTCGAAGCCGACGGTGAACCGGCGCGGCCCGTAGTCGATCGTCAGCGTGGACGCGTCGTCCAGGCCGAAGTCGGGGACGAGCCGGTCGGCCAACTGCTCGGCGGTGAGCCCCAGCGCCGCGGCGACCTCGCCGATCTTCTCCCGCGCGCGCTCCTTGAGACCGGCGAACCTCACCCGCTGCGCGATGCTGTTCAACGCCCCCAGCGCCGCGTCGGTGCCGATCGCGGCCAGCACGTCCAGCCCGGTCACCGCCCTCTTGTGCTGGGCCTCGCCCGGCCACGCCCGGATCAGCGGCGTCAACGCGCGCGCCACGGCGTCGTCGCCGAGGAGACCGAGCGCGGTCAGCACCCAGCCGTCCTTCGACGGCATCCCGTTCAGCCTCCACAGCTCGAAGAGCTCCCACGAGAACCGCGCCAGCGACTCCTCGTCGCACGCCGCGCGCACCACCTCCAGACCGGCGTACACGTCGTCCAGGGTGCACAGCGCCAGTACGGTCAGCAGGTGGCGGACGGAGTCCGCGGGCAGCGCGAGCCCCGTTCCGCGCAGGACGACCGGCGGCAGCACGGCAGGCGCCGCCCACTCGCCGGGCACCGGGACCGCCTTGGGCAGCACCAGCAGCGGGTCCACCGACAGGAACCGGTCGATCGCCTCCTCCGCGGCGGGCCCGTACTCGCCCGCCGCCGCCCGCGCCTCCACCGGGATCAGCCGCAACGCCTTCTCGGCGGCCCGGCGCTGCGCCCCCGCGGGCCCCACCGCGTCCGGCACGAGGAACCTGGCGGCGGCCAGCGGGTGGCGCCGCAGCCACCGGGTGCCGATGTCGCGGGCCGTCTTGAGCCGCAGCAACCAGTCCGCGACGAGCCGCGCGGTGTCCAGCGACACCAGCGGCAGCACCAGGTCCTCCATCTCGTCGCGCCGGTTCGGGGCGAGGTGGAGGGCGACCGGGAGCGCGTCGACGCCGAAGCGCGCCAGCACCGCCTTGGCCATCAACCCGCTCGACCACCGCGCCTGGGGACGCCACCCCGACACCAGCGGCCGGAGCGCCTCGACCGGGCCCGCGAAGAACAGCACGTCGTCGCCGTACCTCGGCCGCCCGCCGGAGCGGTACGCCTCGATCTCGTCCTCCCACACCACGTCCCCCAGGTAGTGGGGGAACGTCACCTCCGCCCACGCCTCGCGCTCGCCCGGCTCCCACTCCACCGCCCGGTGGTCCGCGGCGGTGAGCCCCTTGACCACCGCGGGTTTCACGGGCTTCCGCGCCACCGTCCACGGTGGATCGACCAGGACGGCGGGCAGGGCGGCGGCGGGCGCCTCCCGGACGGCCGCCCGCGCCGCGCGCGCCTCCTCGACGAACGCGCGCGCCTCCTCGGGGAGGTCGGCCTCGGCGGCCAGATCGGGGTAGGACCTCAGGTGGTGCCTCAGCACGGGCCCGCCCGCGACGGCGAAGCGCTCCAGCGCGAGCGCGGGGTAGCGGCGGCCCATGTCGAGCAGGGCGGGCAGCACACCCTGCTCGGCCACCCTGGCCAGCAGCAGGTCGAACGCCTCCGCGGTCGGGAACTCGACCACCGTCTCCAGGATCCGCTCGCGGAAGTACGCCTCCAGGTCGGGGTTCAGGAGGGGCACGAGCGTGGGGGCGAGCGCGACGCCCACCGCGTCGGCGACGGTGAACACCACCTCCTTGTCGTGGAAGCTCCACCACATCGCGTGCGTCTTGACCGCCCGGTCCAGGTTCTCGACCGAGCCGATCGAGAACAGCAGCGCGTACTTGTCCGTCTGGGTGCTCGTCCACTCGACCCGTTCGTACGCCTCGTCCACCCAGCCCCGTTCGCTGGGCAGCAGGTACGCCGCGGCGACCACGGGCCGGATCCCGGTGCGCAGCGGCCCCACGGCGGACACCGCGGCCTCGTACTCGGCCTCCGGGGCGGCGGCCAGGAACGACCGCACCTGGCGCATCACCCCGCGCACGGGCCAGGACGTGCCGTTCGGCCTGCCCTCCGGCGGGATGTGCCACAGCACGTGCCGCTTCCGCGGGTAGTGCTCCCGGTACACCTGCACGCTGAACGCCTCGACGGCCGCCCGCGCGGCGAACGGCAGCCCGTGCTCCGCGACCCAGGCGGACGCCACCAGCCCGAGCACGTCCCGCGTCGCGGGGTTCTCCTCCGCCAGGACGGCGACCGCCGCCGCGCCGAGCGGTGTCGCCTCACCGGCCAGGTAGGCGCGGGCCGCGGCGACCAGCGGCGCCTCGCTCTCCGGCCCGGCGAGCACGCCCTCGATGTCGGCCATCGACTCCGCCAGCGCGGCCCGCACCTTCTCCGGCGCGGTGGGATCGACCGCCACGGCGGCAGGCACCCCGCCTCCGCGCCGCACGTGCACGTGCGGCCGCCACGCCTTGGGCACGGCGAACACCGCCTCCGCGGAGGGTCTCGGCCCGCCCACCTCGACGTACCCCTCGGCTTCCTTCTCCAGCACCGATTCCTCGACGTGCGCGACCGCGGCCGCCTCCGAGTCGAACACCGCGGTCGTCGACCGCCCGGCCGCCCCCGACCGTCCAAAGCGGACGGAGACCTCCTGCTCCGCGCGGCCGACCTCCCAGAACCTGGCCGTTCCGCCGTTGACGAGTTCCCACCTGCGCACGCCGCTCCCCTTGTCCTGTCCGGATTCGGCGGAACCCTACCGACGGGGTCCGACAATTCCGGGGGACGAGCGGACGGCGCAGGTCAGAAGCGTTCGAACCGGAACGGGGCCAGCACGCCGCCCTGGTCGTCGCCGAGCACCTCGGCGGCCACCAGGTCACCCGCGTGCACGCTCAGCGTCGCGCCGCTGTGCGAGACGGCGAAGTGGAAGCCGGGCACCGCCTCCGCCCGGCCCAGCACGGGCAGGCCGTCGGCCGGGATCGGGCGTTCGCCCACCCGGACGCTCTCCACGGCCGTGTCCCCGAGACCGGGGTAGAGCGCGCGCCCCGCCGCGACCACGTCGTCGACCGCCGACCGGTCGACGGTGATGTCGCCGGTGTCGGACACGTGCACCGCGCTGTCGCCGTCGTGCGTGTGCAGCAGCAGCCGCCCGGCACCGTCGGGGCGGAGGTGCACCCGTGGCGCGTGCACGACGCGGGACACCCACACGGCGGCCGGCGCGGTGTACACCAGCACCCCGTGCGTGTTGCTCATCGGCAGCGACAGGCCCACCATCGCGGCGACCTCGGCCGCCCGCGGGCCCGCGCAGTTCACGACCGCGTCCGCGTCGATCTCCCGACCCGACGCGAGCCGGACCGCGCGCACCGCGCCCGAACCGGTCTCCAGCGCGGTGACGGCGTCGCCGCGCACGACCTCGGCGCCGCGCGAGGCCGCCGCCGCGAGCAGGTGGCCCACCAGCCGGGTCGGCTCGACCCAACCCTCGCGCGGGAAGTAGGCGATCCCGTCCTCCGGCAGCGCGGCCGGGTCCATGTCGGGTTCCAGGCGCAGCACGTCCGCCCGGTCCAGCCACCGCGCCTCGTACCCGTAGGACTGGACGCCCGCGACCTTCCCGCGCAGCCGCTCGCGACCGGCGTCGTCGTCGGCCCACTCCAGGTTGCCGCCCTCGTGGTACCAGTCGCCGAGCGTCGCCAGCCGCCGGTGGGCCTCCATGCTCGCCACGCTGAGGTCGTGGTACGCCCTGGGTTCCTTGCCGCACGAGTTGGTCCACGAGAACGTGGCGCCCGAGGTGCCGCCCGCGGGCGCTCCCGAGTCCACGACGGTGGCGCGGGCGCCGCGCCTGGTCAGGGATGCCGCCACCGCGGCGCCGTAGACACCGGCACCGATCACCACCACGTGCTCGACCACCCTCGAAACCTGGCACGGCCGCCGGGCCCAGTCAACCGCCAGGAGTCGTTGCGGACAAAGGACTTCGGCTCACGCTTCGGGGGGAACGGGCCGTGCTCACGCGTCCGGGTCGGCGAGCCCGATCCGGTGGGCCAGCACGACGGCCTGGACGCGGTCGCGCAGGTCCAGCTTGGCGAAGATGCGCGACACGTACGTCTTCACGGTCTCCCTGCCGAGGAAGAGCGCCGCGGCGATCTCGGCGTTCGAGAGCCCGTCGGCGACCAGCCGCAGCACCTCGACCTCCCGCGCGGTCAGGCCCGCCAGGGTCTCCTCCCGCCGCCGTCGCGTGCCTCCGTCGTCGCGGATCCGCTCGCCGAACCTGCCGATCAGGGCACGGGTGACCTCGGGCGCCAGCAGCGCGTTGCCGGAGGCCACGGTCCGCACCGCCGCGATCATCTCCTCCGGCGGGGTGTCCTTGAGCAGGAACCCGCTCGCCCCCGCCCGCAGGGCCTCGAACACGTACTCGTCGAGGTTGAACGTCGTCACCACGAGCACCTTGGCGCGGTCGACCGCGTCCGGCCCGGCGATCCGCCGGGTGGCCTCGATGCCGTCCAGCTTCGGCATCCTGATGTCCATGACGACGACGTCGGGCCGCAGCCGCAGGGCCTCGGTCACCGCCTGGACGCCGTCAGCGGCCTCGCCGACGACCTCCAGGTCGCTCTGCGAGGACAGGATGGTCACGTACCCCGCGCGCATCATGGCCTGGTCGTCGCACACCAGCACCCTCGTGGTCACACGACCTCCGGTCGGATCGGCACCCGCGCGTGCGGGACGAACCCGTCGCCGTCGCGGCGCCCGTCAGCAGGCCGCGCGTGCCAGGGGAGAGCGCTCCCACGCGGTCGGGACATCACGGCCGGGAGTATAGGGAGGACGGTCGGTGGGCCGGGTGCCCGCTCGTCAGGTGGTCTCCTCGGACCGGCGGTGCTCCCGGTCGTCCGGGTCCTCGGGCCGTGGACCCTGCTCGCCGTCGGCCAGTGGGAGCAGGGCGTCGCCCCGTTCCTCCGACTCCCGCAGCACGGCCTCGGCCTGCGCCTCCGGGTCCGCGCTCCCACCCGCGGCTTCTTCCTCCGGCAGCAGGTGGGCGCGGGACGCCACCTCGTCCTCACGTGGGCTCATGATCCCGAGTCTGCCACCGGTCGGCGGTGCGGGCAGGTCGGCTCAGACGTGGTCGGGCAGGGCGCGGGCGACCTCGTCCGGGGACGGCATGAGCGCGATCTCCTCGGCGACCGCGCGGGCGGCTTCGCGGTGCCCGGCGTGCCCCAGCAGGGACAGGACCTGGTCGGCGACGGCGTCCGCGGTGACGTCCACCGGCGCGAGGCTGAGCCCGGCACCCGCCGCCGTGACCGCGTCGGCGTTGGCGAACTGGTCGGCACCCTGCGGGAGGAGCAACTGCGGGGCGCCCACGGCGAGCGCGCCGAGCGTGGTGCCGCTGCCGCCGTGGTGCACGACCAGCGAGACGTGCGGCAGCAGGTCCGCCTGCGGCACCCAGGCCTCCGCGGTCACGCCGTCCGGCAGGTCGCCGAGCTCCTTCACCGGCACCCGGCCGGTGGCGACCACGACGCGCACGCCGAGGGTGGTCAGCCCCCGGATGGCCGTGGTGAGCAGTTCCGCCGTGCCGAACGCGGTGCCGAGCGTCAGGTAGACCAGCGGTCGCGACCCGCTCGGGGCGGTCCAGCCGCTCGGCGTGGAGTACGGGACGGGGCGCAGGGCGATCCGGTCCGCGGTGGCGAGGAAGTCCTTATCCTGCAAGGACGGCGGGCAGATGTCGACGTGCGGGGCGCCGGGCGCCGGGACGGCGAGGCCGATGTCGTCCGGGAACATGCGGCCGAAGCCGTGCCAGAGGCTCGGGATGCCCGCTCGCCGCGCGGCGACCGCTCCCGCGGGCAGGCCCCACTCGTGCGCGAGACCACCAAGGCCAACCAGGACCAGGACTGGCTGAAGTCGAACCTGGCGCGCATCTCCGGCCTGATGCAGGGGCGCCGCGACCTCGCCGTCGTCGCCGAGCTGATCATGGACGAGCTGACGCCGCTGGTGTCCGCGCAGTACGGCGGCTTCTACCTGGCCGACGACAGCCCCGACGACCCCGAGCTGCGGCTGATCAGCTCCTACGGCCACCCCGACGGCCCGGACGACCACCGCCGCACGCGGTTCCGCTTCGGCCAGTCGCTGGTCGGCCAGGCCGCGCGCAGCCGTCGCACGATCGCGGTGGACGACGTGCCCGCGGACTACATCACGGTGTCCTCCGGGCTCGGCCGGACCGCGCCCGCGAACCTGGTCGTGCTGCCCATCGTGGTCGAGGAGCAGGTGCTGGGCGTCATCGAACTGGCGTCGGTGCACCGGTTCACCGCGATCCACCGCGACTTCCTCGACCAGCTCATGGAGACCGTCGGGGTCAACGTCAACACCATCGTGGCCAACGCCCGCACCGACGAGCTGCTCGGCGAGTCGCAGCGCCTGGCGGCGGAACTCCAGGCCAGGTCGGGAGAACTCCAGGTCCGGCAGGAGGAGCTCCAGCGCTCCAACGCGGAACTGGAGGAGAAGGCGGCGCTGCTGGCCACCCAGAACCGCGACATCGAGGCCAAGAACCTGGAGATCGAGCAGGCCCGCCAGGAGTTGGAGGCCCGTGCGCAGCAGTTGGCGCTGGCGTCGAAGTACAAGTCGGAGTTCCTGGCCAACATGAGCCACGAGTTGCGCACCCCGCTCAACAGCCTGCTGATCCTCGCCCAGCTCCTGGCCCAGAACCCCGGCCGCAACCTCACCCCGAAGCAGGTCGAGTACGCGGGGATCATCCACTCCGCCGGCTCGGACCTGCTCCAGTTGATCAACGACATCCTGGACCTGTCGAAGGTCGAGGCGGGGAAGATGGACATCACCCCCGAACAGGTGCCGCTGCGCAGGCTGCTCGACTACGTCGAGGTGACGTTCCGGCCGATGACCACGCAGAAGAACCTCGGGTTCGAGGTGACGACCGCACCCGGTGTCCCCGCCGAACTGCTCACCGACGACCCGCGGCTGCGCCAGGTGCTGCGCAACCTGCTGTCCAACGCGGTGAAGTTCACCGAGACGGGCAGCGTCCACCTGCGCATCGAACCCGTCGACTCGGCCGAGCTGCCCGCGTCGGTGCGCCACCACGGTTCGGCCATCGCGTTCCGCGTGGTCGACACCGGGATCGGCATCGCCGAGCAGCAACTGGAGTCGATCTTCGGCGCGTTCCAGCAGGCCGACGGCACCACCAGCCGCAAGTACGGCGGGACCGGGCTGGGGCTGTCGATCAGCCGGGAGATCGCCTACCTGCTCGGCGGGGCCATCGAGGCCGAGAGCACCCTCGGCCGGGGGAGCGCCTTCACGCTCTACCTGCCCGTGGCGCGCCCGGACTTCCAGGCGCCGCAGCGGCCCGCGAGGGCGCACCCCGTCCTGCCCACCCGCTTCGTCCGGACGCCCGCCCCCGAGCCGCAGGCCGAGACCCCGCACCAGCGCAGGCTGCTGGTCGTGGAGGAACGGGCGCGCGGCCTGCTCTCGCTGGTCGCCGAGAGCGCCGTCACGGCCCTCGCCGACAGCCGCGACCCGCGCGGCCCCGTCGAGGTCGTCACCGCGGTCGGAGCCGCCGACGCGGCGGCCGCGCTGGCCGCGCAGGCGTGCCACTGCGTCGTGCTGGAGCTGGACATGCCGGACGGGGCGGCGGTGGCGTTCCTGGAGGCGATGGACGGCGACGCGGCGCTGCGCGGCGTTCCGGTGCTGGCGCACAACAACCGGCGCCTCGACCCGGAGCAGGAGCGCCGCCTCCAGTCGCGCACGGGCAGCAGACCGCTGGAGCTGCTGTCCGGTTTGGACGAACTCCGGGAGCGCATCGCCCTGCACCTCACCGCCGAGGCGCCGGGCGATGTGCTCCCACTGGTGCGCGCCGAGGAACCCGTCGTCCCGGCCCCGCGGCGGCACGATGGGAAGCTGACGGGCCGGACCGTGCTGATCGTCGACGACGACGCCCGCAACCTGTTCGCGCTGAGCAGCATCCTGGAACTGCACGGGGTGGACGTCGTGCACGCCGAGAACGGCCGCGAGGCCATCGAGGCGCTGTCGGGACCGGCGTCGGTCGACCTGATCCTGATGGACGTGATGATGCCCGAGATGGACGGCTACGCGGCCACCACCGCGATCCGCGCCATGCCCGAGCTGGCGCGACTGCCGATCATCGCGGTGACGGCGAAGGCCATGCCGGGCGACCGGGAGAAGAGCCTCGCGTCCGGGGCGAACGACTACGTCACCAAGCCCGTGGACGCGGACGACCTCGTGGCGTGCATCCAGCGCTGGCTGGACACCTGAGCGACCGCGGAGGACGAGTCCGGTGGACATCCGGGAAGACCCGGCGGACGGGCGGGTCGCGCGGGTCTCGGAGGCGTCGGCGCTGCGCAGGATGGCCGCGACGGTAGAACGGCTGTCGGCCGAACTCCGCCGCACCCGCGCCGCCGCCGACGGGCGCGCGGTCGTCGAACTGGCCAGGGGAGTGCTCGTGGAACGCCTCCGCTGCGGCCCGGCGCAGGCGGCCCGGCAGCTCGCCGCGCTCGCCGAGCGGGCGGGGGTGGCGGAACTGGAACTGGCCGCGGACATCGTGGGTCGAGCGGCACAGGACCGACTCGCCGACGCCGCCGGGGACGGGCGCGGGGACGGTGCCGAACGCCGTCCCGACACCGCCGGGGCGGCAGCGGGTGAGGGGCGGCGGGTCGTCGGCGGCGATGGTCGTGTTGCGTCAGCGGGGGAGGAGACGTGGTCCGCCTCGGTGCGGTTGCGGGTGGCGGAGAGTGCTGTGCTCGGGGCGGGGGACTGTCAGGCTGTGGCCGAGGCGGTGTTGGGGCATGCGCTCGGGCCGTTGGGTGCTGTCGCGGTGGCGGTCTGGGCGGTTGGCGCGGATTCCTCGCTGTCGTTGGCGGGTGCGGCGGGGTTCGCGGTCGGGGAGGCCGGGCGGTGGCGGTACGTGCCGCCGGGGGTGCCCACCGCGGCTCGGCGGGCGCTCACCGAGCGGGGCACCGTGCGGATCGAGGACCTCGCCGGGGCGGGGCTGGTGTCGATCGGCGACCGGCACCTGCCCGGCGGTCGGGTGGTGGCGCTCGCCGCCGCGGGTGGGCGGGTGCTCGGCGTGCTGGAGATCTGCTGGCCCGGTCCGCCGCCGCGACGGCCGCCGTCGGTCGTCCGCCAGGTCGAGGCGCTGGCGGAGCTGTGTGCCCACGCGGTGGAGAGCGACGCCCTCGCCGGACCGGCTCCGCACGGGCCGTCGCTCGTGGAGCTGGTGGACCTCGCCGACGGGCTCCTCGACCCGGCGCTGGTGCTGCTCCCGGAGACGGCAGGGGACGGCCGGGTCGTCGACTTCCGCCTGCACCACCTCAACGCCCACTTCAAGGACCTGGCGGGCCGGTCGCGGGCGTCCCTCACCGGGGCGCGGCTGCTGGAGGCGTACCCGCTCGCCGCGACCGGGGGAGGGCTGTTCGACGCGGTCGAGCGCGTCCACGCGACCGGTGAGCCGTTCCGGGCGGAACGGATGGCGCTCACCGTCCAGGTCGACGACGTCCCGCTGACCGTGACCGCGAGCGCGGGCCTCAGCAGGCACGGCGACCGCGTCCTGCTCGTCTGGCGCCCGCTGGACGAGACCGCGCTGCTCGCCGACCTGTTGCAGCACGCGCAGCGGCTCGGCCGCATCGGCGGGTTCGAGGAGGACGTGACGAAGGGCCTGGTGACCTGGAACAGCTCGCTGTACGCGCTGCACGGGCTCGCCACGCCCGTTCCGCTGGCCGAGCTGCCCGCCCACGCCCACCCGGACGACGCCGCCGCGCTGCACGGGTTCCTGCGGACCGTCCTGCACCACCGCAAGCCCGCGTCGACCGCGTTCCGCCTGCGCCGCCCGGACGAGATCACCCGCCACATCCGGGTCATCGCCGAACCGGTGCTCGACCCGGACGGACGGCTGGTGGCCGTGCGCGGCGCCTACCAGGACGCCTCCGCGCAGCACTGGACCGAGGTCGCGCTGTCGGCCACCCGCGACCAGCTCGCCCACTCCGAGCGGCTCGCGGCCGAGCAGAACCGGCTGGCGCTGCAACTCCAGCAGGCCATCATGCCGCCCGCCCAGCGGACGGTCGACGCGTTCGACCTGCGCATCTCCGTCCGCTACCGCCCGGCCGAGATCGAGCACCTGGTCGGCGGCGACTGGTACGACGCCGCCGTCCTGCCGTCCGAACGGGTCCTCGTGTCCGTCGGCGACATCACCGGTCACGGCATCAAGAGCGCGACGGGGATGGTGGTGCTGCGCAACGCGCTGCGCGGTCTCGCCGCGACCGGCGCCGGGCCCGGCCAACTGCTGACGTGGCTCAACCTCGTCGCCCACCACCTGGCCGACCACCTCTTCGCCACGGCCGTCTGCGGTCTGTACGACCCGGACACGAGGGTGCTGCGGTGGGCGCGGGCGGGGCACCTGCCGCCGGTGCTCGTCCGCGGCGGGCGGGCAAGCACCTTGCCGATGCTCCGCGGGGTGATGCTCGGCGCGCTCGCGGAGGCCGAGTACGAGGAGGGGCGGGTCGAGCTGCGGCCGGGGGACACCCTGCTGCTGTACACCGACGGGCTGGTCGAACGCCGGAACGTCGACCTCGACGACTGCGTCCGGTGGCTGGTCACGGCGTCCGAGGCCTTCACCGGCTCGTTGGAGCGGCGCTTGGACGACCTGCTCGCCCGCAGCGAGTCCGACACCGACGACGACGCCTGCATCGTCGGCCTCCACCTCGGCTGAGCACGGGAGGCGTGCGCTCGGGCAAAAAAATTGACCAGTGGTCACAATTGCTTCAGTGTCAACCAAAAACAGTCCTCCGGGAACAAACGGGAACCCGCAGGCCACGACGAGTCCTGTCGGTACTGTCGTGGGCCTTGGTCCGCTGAGGAGGGTGACCGGTGGAGTTCGAGTTCGACGGCGAGCTGTGGTTCTGGCGGGGTCCCGCGCCCTGGTACTTCATCACCGTGCCGGAGGAGGACTGCGCGCTCATCCAGGCCGAGTCGTCGGCCGTGAGCTACGGCTGGGGCATGATCCCGGTCGCCGCCCGGATCGGGGACAGCGAGTGGACGACGTCGCTGTTCCCCAAGGACGGTCGCTACGTCGTGCCGGTGAAGGCCGCGGTGCGCCGCGCCGAGGGGCTGGAGGAGGGCGACACCCCGACGGTGACGCTGACCGTCCACGTGTGACGCGTCAGCACGCGGGGTGCCCGCTGAGCACGCCCCACATGGTCTTGCCGTCGACGGTGGGGCGGAAGCCCCACTCCCGGCACACCTGGTGGACGAGCAGGAGTCCGTGGCGGTGGCGTTCGCCGGGAGCGGCGACGTGGAGGACCGGTTCGGTCGGGTCGCCGTCGGTGACCTCGACGCGCACGGCGCACCCCTCGCGGTTGACCCGCAGCCGGTGCGGGGCCGCGGTGTGGCGGTAGGCGTTCTCGACCAGTTCCCCGACCACCAGCAGCACGTCGCCGAGCACGTCGGGGTGGACGGCGTCCGCCAGGTGCCGCCGCACCCCCGCGCGGACCGAGCGCAGGTCGGGGCGGGCGCGGAGGTCGTTCTCCCAGGGCAGGACCACGAGGGCGAGGACGTCCTGGGCCTCGGCGACCAGCCGGGCCACGGCCTGGCTCAGCGAGCCGGTCACCAGTGGCTCCGGCGCGCCGTCGGGCTCGGAGAGGTCCATCCCGTTGGTTCGTCGGGAGTGGTGCCCTCGGTTCGGTTTTTTCCGGACCGGTTTCGGGTCAGCGGTGCGACCAGCGCTGGTTGGTGCCTCCGGCGCAGGTCCAGAGGACGACGGGGGTGCCGTAGTCGGTGCCGGAGGCGAGGACGTCGAGGCACAGCCCGGACTGCTTGCCGGTGATCGACCGGTCCGCGTTGAGGGCCCACTTCTGGTTGGCGCCGCCGTTGCAGTCGTGGATGTCGACGCTCGTGCCCGGCTCGGTGCCCGCCAGTCGGGCGTCCAGGCACTTGGCGCCGTTGTAGACCCGCAGTTCGCCCGCGGCGGTGGGGGTCCAGAGCTGGTTGTCCCCGCCGTTGCAGTCGAAGATGGTGACCGCGGTGCCGTTCTCGGTCGCCTTGCCCGGCACGTCGAGGCACTTGCCGGACGACTCCACGACGAGCGGCGCGGTGACGGGCGGTTTGGCGGAGGTGGACTTCGGCGGAGCGCTGGACGAGCTGCTCGGTGGTGGGGTCGAGGCTTCGGAGCGCTTGGCGACGTTGGCGTAGTAGAACGCGCCCGAGACGACCGCGATCAGCACCACCAGTGCGACGGCGAGGCCCGCGGCGGCTCGGCGCCTGCTGCGCTGTTCGTGCGAGGGGGAGCGGGGCGGCAGGGTGAAGGACGAGGTGAGCTGGTCCCGCAGGTCCACCACGAGGGTCGGGGTGGGTGCGGTGCTCCTGGCGAGGACGTCGAGGGCTTCGGCGGCCTCGGCCATCGTGGGTCTGGCGCGGGGGTCCAGGTCGAGCAGCCTGGCGAGCAGCGGGGTCAGCGCCCCGGCGCGTTCCGGCGGCCGGATGGTGCCCGCGGCGGCGCGGTAGAGCTGGGCGATCGAGTTGTCGGTGATGCCGAACGGCGGCACGCCCTCGACGGCGTTGTAGAGCGTGGCGCCGAGGGAGAAGACGTCGGACGGGTAGCCCGCTTCCTGGCCCCTGGCGACCTCGGGGGCGAAGAACGCCGGGGTGCCCGCGTAGTGGCCGGTGGCGGTCGCCGTGGTGTCGTCGAGCGCGCGGGAGATGCCGAAGTCGGTGATCTTCACTGTGCCCTCGGCGCCGAGCAGGACGTTGCCGGGCTTGACGTCGCGGTGCACGACGGAGGCCTTGTGGGCGGCGGCCAGCGCGTCGGCCATGTGCTTGCCGATCCGCACGGCGTCGCCGACCGGGAGGGGGCCGCGTTCCGCGAGGATCGCCGCGAGGCTCTGGGACGGCAGGTACTCCATGATCAGCCACGGTTGGCCGTCCTGCTCGACGACGTCGTGGACGGTGATGGCGTTGGGGTGGTGGAGTCGCGCGGCGATGCGCGCTTCGCGCTGGGCGCGCCGCCTGGCCTGCTGGACCGCTTGGGCGTCGAAGTGGGACGGCAGCAGGAGTTCCTTGACGGCCACGACGCGTTCGAGCTTCAGGTCGCCCGCGCGCCACACCACTCCCATGGCGCCCGCGCCGATCTGGTCGCGCAGCTCGTAACGGCCGGCGATCAGCCGGTTCTGCTGGCTCACGTGCGACTCCTGGTCTGGCGGGCTCTGGCGGTGCGGCGATGGTAGTGGAGCGCGGTGGGGGTGGGATGGCGTGGTGAGGGCGGTGGGGGTGGAGGTTGGCGAAAAGATGTCCGCGGAACGGGTGCCCGGCGCTGTTCGGGTGGGATCTCGTTGTCCGCCAACGGGTTCGCGCCGCTACTCCGGGCGGGGTTTGGTCCGGGAGCGGGGTTTGGCCGACCGCGGTGGGGCGGCGCGCATGTGGTCGCGGACGCGGGTGAGGACGGAGCCGAGGGTGCCGAGGTCGTGGCGGGACAGCGGGTCGAACAGGAGTTGCCGCACCACGTCGACGTGGCCGGGCAGGACGCGCGCCACCACGGCGCGGCCCGCTCCGGTGATCGTGACGGTGGTGCTGCGCTCGTCGTCGGTCGACGGCTGCCGGGTGATCAGGCCTGCCTTGTCGAGCAGGCCCGCCTGGTAGGTCAGTCCGCTGCGGCTGTAGACGACGTCGTCGGCCAGGTCGGTCATCCGCCTGCTGCCCCGTGGGGCGTCGGCGAGCCTCGCGAGGAGCTGGAACTGCACCCAGCTCAGGTCGCCGGAGGCGCGGAGCTGTTGTTCCACGGCGTGCTGGAGGAGGCTGCCGACCTCCATGAGCGCGAAGTAGGCGCCGAGCTGTTCGCCGTCCAGCGGTGGTGCGTCGTCCGTCACGGCCTCATCCTACTGCTTCGAATTCGTAGCGTGACGTGGTCGGGCGACCTCGCCCGCCGCGTACCCGGCGGGCGAGGTCGTCGGACCGGCTCAGCCCACCGAGCGGTAGGCGACGCCCGTGGCGTTGGGCGTGGTGCCGGTGTACAGACCGGTGCGGTGCGTGCTGGTGGACAGGGTGAACCACGAGTAGCGCTCCACGAACGACAGTCCCTGGAGCATCAGGGCGGAGTTCTTCGCGAACGCGGCCTGCTGGTCGGACGACGGGTAGCGCGGCGTGCTGGTGGTGAAGTCGATCAGCGCGTACTCGGTGAGCCAGATCGGCTTGCGGTAGCGGTTGTACACGGCCTGGAGGTAGCCCTTGAGGTGGTCGACTGCCGCGGCGGAGAAGTCGCTGCCGTACCAGTGCAGGGGGATGAAGTCGACGCGGTAGCCGCGGGAGGAGGCTCCGCTCATGAACCGGTCGAGCCAGCCGCCCGGCGTGTCGCCGCCGAACGCCACGGCGGGCGCGCTCAGCCGCAGCCCGGTGCCCTGGAGCTGGGGCCAGAGCTGGAGCGCCTGGTCGACGGACATGTTGGCCTGGCCCGCCATGTCCGGCTCGTTGAAGGCGAGCAGGCTGGTGCCCAGTGACTTCGCCTGGTTGAGCTGGGTCGGGTTGACCGCGCCGGAACCCCAGATCATCGGCACGAACTCGCTGCTCGACGGGTTGTTGATGCCCTGCTTGTCCGACGCCCAGGTGTAGAACCACCCGGCGCCCACGTCGCTGAGCGCGGTCGTGACACCGGAGAAGTTGGCGGCGCTCACCCCTTTCTTCTTCACGGCGGGCACGGACGACGCCGGTGAGGGCACCAGGGTGAGCGCGGCGAGCAGGGCCAGCAGAATTGACAGCGACCGGTGTGCGGAGCGCATGCGGGACGTCCCTTCCACGACAGCGCGGCGGCGGGCCGGGGCTGATCACATCGTGCCGCAGTGGACGGCCCCGTGTCGTCCCGCGCCGGGGATGGCACGCTGGTGGTGTCCACGTGGAGGGTGCCCGTGTCCGGAGTCGCGATCCAGTTCGTCCGTCCCGCCCTGGCCGCGGGTGGTGCCGACGTCCGCCGGGTGCTGCGCGAGGTCGGCGTCGACGCCGGGGCGTCGCG
This sequence comes from Umezawaea endophytica, assembly GCF_025061645.1. Lineage (GTDB taxonomy): Bacteria > Actinomycetota > Actinomycetes > Mycobacteriales > Pseudonocardiaceae > Umezawaea > Umezawaea endophytica. The sequence goes on from NZ_JANYMP010000010.1 coordinate 145,702, forward strand.
GGTGGACTGCGACCGGGTGGTCGAGCTGGTGCGGTCGCTGTGGCGGCTCACCGGTGACGAGCTGCTCGGCCTCGGGCCGCGGCCGGTCCCGCTCGGCACCGTCCGGCTGATCGCGCTGGCGGTGGTGCACGCGCCGGACCTGCGCACGGCGCTGGGCCGCGTGGTCGAGTTCGCCGCGCTGACCACCGGGTACACGCGCGGCAGGCTGGTGGTGGACGGCGGGGTCTGCCGGGTGGAGTTCGCCTCGGACCCGGACGTGGTGGACGAACCGCTGGCGCTGGAGGCGGTCCTCGCCTTCGCGCACCGGTTCGCCGGGTGGCTGGTGGGGCGGCGGATCGTCCTGACCGGACTCGCGTTCCCGTTCGCCGAACCCGAGCACAGCGCCGAGTACGAGGACGTCTTCGGGGTGGCCGCGGGGTTCCACGCGCCCGCGGCGTCGCTGAGCTTCGACGCCGCCCACCTCACCGCGCCGGTCGTGCGGGACGAGGCGGCGCTGGAGGTGTTCCTCCGGGAGGCGCCGGTGGACGTGATCATGCTCCGCGACCACGGCACCACGACCGCCGACCGCGTGCGCCGGATCGTCGAGCAGGACCCCGGCGGCCGGGTCGACGCCGTGGCCGCCCGGCTCGCGTTCAGCGCCCAGCACCTGCGCAGGCTCCTGCGCCGGGAGGGCACGTCGTTCCAGGAGATCCGCGAGGACGTCCTGCGCGGCATCGCGGTCGCCGGTCTGGAACGCGGCCGGGAGTCCGTCGACGACCTGTCCCGGCGGCTGGGGTTCTCCGAGCCCAGCGCGTTCCGCCGCGCGTTCGCCCGGTGGGTCGGCAGTCCACCGGGCGAGTACCGCGCGCGGCACGCGCTCAGGTCCGGGGGCGGCGCACCCCGATCGCGGTCATGACGACGACGGCGGCCACGCACAGCCAGGCGAACAGGTCGCCGAGCACGGCGTAGGCGGTGGTGGCCCGTTCGGTCGGCACGTCGGAGTGGACGACGTGGGTCTCGGAGCCCGCGTAGTCGTGGGCCGCGAGGACCCGGCCGCGCTGGTCGACCGCGCCGGACGTGCCGAACTCCGCCTGGCGGACGACCGAGTACCCGTTCTCCACGGCCCGCAGGCCCGCTTTCTGGCTGTGCACGGTGCCGACCTCGGCCCAGTCCCGCGCGGGCACGAGCAGGATGTCGGCGTCCACGCGGGTCAGCGCCGGGAAGTCGGCGTCGAAGCAGGTGACCGTGGCCAGCCGCCCGTAGGGCGTGTCGACCGCCGGGACGACGCCCTCACCCGCCGGGTAGCCCTCCAGTCCGGGGATGGGGTGCGACTTGTCGTAGGTCCACACCCGGCCGCCGGTCGGGTCGAACAGGTACGTGCGGTTCGCCGCGTACGGCGCGTCGGGGAGGTACAGGTACACGGCGACCTGGAGGTAGATCCGCTCCTCCCGCGCGGTCGCGGCGGCTCGTGCGAGGAAGGCGTCCTCGTCGGCGGCGAGCACGTTCGCGGCCTGCTCGGACCAGACGACGATCTTCGCGCCCGCCCGTGCCGCCTCCCGCGTCCTGGTGAGCAGGTTCGCGGTGACCTCCTCGAACGCGGGCCGCACCTGCGCGGGATCGCGGTCCACGACGCCCTGCGGCGTGAACTCGTCGCCGATGAGGTCGCGCAGCTCACGGGTGACGGAGGTGTCCGGGCTGATCCCGGCCACCCGCACCGTGGAGCCGGGGGAGGAGGCCGCGAGCACCGCGCCGCCGCCGAGCAGCACGAGGGTGAGCACCAGCGCGTAGACGCCGACGACCCGGCGGTCCACTCCGCGCTCCCACACGTCGTTGGCCGCGGTGGCGGCCCAGCCGATCAGGAACGCGACGCCGTACGGGCCCGTCACGCCGATCACCTGGAGCAGCGCGAGGGTTCCGTGCTGCGTCGGGGCGAGCACCCCGAACGCCGCGCCGAACGGGCTGATCACCGTCATCAGGAACTCGCAGGCGGCCAGCGCCGCCGGGAAAAGCAGCAGCCCCACCACCCGCCCGGCCCTCGGCGCGACGAGTCGGTCCAGCGCGAACGGCAGGGCCACCACGGTGCTCAGCGCGACCACGCCCACGACGGTGATCACGGTCATCGGCACGGCCGTCTCGACCGTCCAGAACACCCCCGCCGCGACCGAGGCGAGCCACACCAGCGGCAGGGCGGTGGGACGGCTCGCGCGGGTGAACCGCAGGAGGAACACGGGGAACAGCCAGGCGGCCACGGGGACGTCGAAGCGGCCGTGCACGGCGAGGAGCCACAGCAGGGCGCCGACACCCAGCCAGGCCCACCGCCGCCGGTCGGGTGGCCGCTCCTCGGCGACCTGCCGTCGTTCGAGCTGTTCGGTGATCATCACTTCTCCGCCTTCGCGCCCGTGAACTGGGGTTTCAGGTCACGGAACGACGCTATCGGCGGGTGGGCCGGTACCGCTGTGACCGGACCTCGCACCTTTCGTGACCGTTGAGGTCCGCAGCCGGAGGAGACCCAGCGCCACGAGCACGCCGAGGACGGCGAGGCCGAACGGCCGCAGCGCGGGCGTCCACGGCCACGCCGGGCCGGTGAGGTCGAGGCGGTCGACCGGGTACTCCAGCACCTTCGCGGACCACCGCGCGGTGGCGACGTCGGTCGTGCGCGCCAGGTCGAGCAGCGCGCCGTCGAACGGGAAGCCGGGGTCGTGGTGGAGGTAGACCGGGTCCAGGTCGGCGTACCGGTCGGCCGCGTGCCGTCGTGCGGCGTCGGCGCCCGGCACGACCAGCCGGTCCAGCTCGGCCGCCGCCGGGTCGGCCCGCGGCACGAACGTCAGGCCGTGGCGAGACCGCACGGGTCCGGAGCCGACGGCCACCGGCCGGACGGCCAGCGACTGGGCGTAGGTGTCGAACGCCGACGCCAGCTCGATCTCGCCGACGCCGTCGGTGAGCAGCACCCCGGTCGTGGGGCGGTCCCAGCGGAAGGCGGTGTTGACGCCGACGACGGCGTCGGCGGGGGCGAGGCTCGCCTGCGCCATGGCCGAGGCGGTGCCGCGGTGGTAGTGCGGCCAGCCGGTGGCGTCGGCCGCCCGTGCCGCGGCGTCCGGTCCGAGCAGCCGTTCGACGACGTGCAGCGTGCCGTCCACACCGGACAGGATGCCCGCCGTCGTGACGACGTCGCCGTCGTCCACGTACCGCGTCCCCCTGACCCACCGGACCGCCGGGTGGCGGTCCTCGAACCCGTCGAGGCGGAACCAGTGGGAGGTGGCCGTCCGGCCGTCGAGCAGCCCCGCCGAGGCCAGGACCGCGGAGCCGCTGCACACACCGAGCAGCAGCGAACCCCGTGCGGGCGCGCGGCGGAGCCAGTCGGTGACCGGGTCCGCCGTGCTCTCGCCGACGTCCGGCAGCGCGGGCACGACGACGACGTCCGGCGCGTCCTCGCCGAGCAGCCGGTCCACCTCGTCGAACGTGTAGTCGGGCACCAGGTCCAGGCCGCCGACCAACGGGACCGGGTGCCTCGACGGCGCGGCGGTGTAGAGGTTGACCGCGCCGGTGGAGGCCAGGACCTCGTAGGGGGCCAGCACGTCGGACGTGACCGCGCCCCGGTCGCCCACCACGACCACCGCGGTCGGCTTGGCGGGGTCGTGCGGGGCTGGTGCGGGCGTCGCCGTGACGCCGTCCGACCTCGGGGTTTCGAGGTCGTCGAACGCGGCGGCGGCCGTGACGGTGCCGAGCCCGACGGGCAGGACCAGCGCGGCGAGCAGGAGCAGGAGGAGGTGTAGCGGGGTTCGCACGGTCAGCACCCGTACTCGTGACGGCGGCGCAGCATCGCGACCAGCATGGCCGGGACCATCAGCACGTGCCCGGCGGTCATCAGCGCCATCCCGGACAGCACGCCGGTCCAGTGGAACGGCAGGAGCACGATGAACGGCACGTACATCGCGGCCGACATCTCGGCGATGCCCGCCCACCCGTGGTGGCGGATCCTCATCCACAGCGCCATTCCCAGCGCCATGTCGGTGGCCATCACCAGCACGTGCGCGGTCACGACGTCGGACAGGTCGGGCCAGAGGAACGACCAGACCGGTTCCAGGACGAGCATGCCCGCCACCATGGCGACGACCATCTCCAGGAAGTGCAGGGCGAAGCGGAGCGCGGGACGGGCGTTGCGCGGCTCGGCCCTCTGTTCGGGACTCATCGGGTCTCCTCGGGATCGTTGTGGTGCAACGGATCCTCTGCCGCCGGAGGAGCGCGGTCAGGTGCCGATGGTCATGTGCGAGGTCATGTGACCTCAGAACAGGCCGAGTTCCCTGGCCCGCAGCGCCGCCTGGGTGCGGTCGCGCACCTGGAGCTTGGACAGGACGCTGGTGACGAGGTTCTTCACCGTGCCCTCGGCCAGGAACAGGCTCCCGGCGATCTCGCGGTTGCTCCGCCCCTCCGACAGCAGCCGGACCACGTCGAGTTCGCGCTCCGTCAGCGGCACGACCAGCGGCTGCCGCCGCGGCACGTCCTCCCGCGGCAGCCGCGCCACCCTGGCGACGAGCTTGGCGGCGACGGACGGCTGGAGCACCGACTCGCCGCGACGGGCGGCGACCAGCGCCTCCACCAGCTTGGCCGACGACACGTCCTTGAGCAGGTAGCCGACCGCGCCCGCCCGCAGCGCCGCGAACACGTCCTCGTCGTCGTCGAACGTCGTGAGCGCCAGCACCCGCACCCCCGGCTGCTCGACCCCCAGCCGGGTGGTGGCCGCGATCCCGTCGAGGACCGGCATCCGCAGGTCCATCAGCACGACGTCGGGCCGCAACTCGGCCGCCAGCGCGACGGCCTGCTCGCCGTTCCCGGCCTCGCCGACGACCTCGATCTCCGGCTGCACCTCCAGCAGGATGGCCAGCGCCTCCCGGAACAGGGCCTGGTCGTCGGCGATCAGGACGCGGACGGGGAACTCCGGCGCGGTCACCCCGGCACCTCCACGACCAGCGTCACGCCGTGCCCGGCGGGGGAGTCGACGGACACCCGCCCACCGAGGTCCGCCACCCGCTCCCGCAACCCGACCAGGCCGAACCCGGTGTCCGGCACCGGATCGGGCGGCAGGCCCCGACCGTCGTCGCGGACCTCCAACCGGACCAGGTCCGCGCGGCCGAAGTCGAGCACGACCGTCACCGCCGACGCGTCGGCGTGCTTGCGCACGTTGGTGAGCCCTTCCTGCGCCGCCCGGAACAGCGACTCCTCGACCTCGGCGCGGACCTCGCGCGCCACACCGAGCACCTCGAGGCCGGTGGGCACCCCGACCTCACCCGTCAACGCCCGCAAGGCGTCCACCAGCGGCGCCTGCCGGGGCTCGCGCAGGGCGGAGACCGACCGGCGCACCTCCGCGAGCGCCTCCTTCGACTGGTCCTGCGCCTTGGCGAGCATCCCGTCGAGCCGCTCGACGTCAGCCGTGCGGATCACGGCCCGCGCTGCTTGCAGCAGCATCTGCACGACGGTCAGGTGGTGCCCCAGCCCGTCGTGGATGTCGCGGGCGACCCGGTTGCGCTCCTGCGTGGTCGCGAGCTGCTCGGCCTGCGCCGCGTACCCGCGCAGCCTCTCGTGGGCCTCGGCCAACTCGGCCCTGGCCCGCTGCTCCCGCACCAGCAACTCGGTGACCACGAGCGTGAAGACCGACACGGCCAGGCTGCCGAGCCCTTCCCGCAGCCCGGCGCCCCACTCCATCCCCAGGTGCACCAGGGGGATCACCGCGGCCACGGCGGCGGCGACCGGCAACGGCAGCAGCAGCACGGACTGCGCGACCAGCACCACCAGCAGCAGGATCGACCCGACCGCCGCGCCCGACAGCGAGAACAGCGTGAAACCCAGCACGAGCTGGACCCCGGTGTACAGGAGGGCGACCACCCGTCCGCGGCCCTCGACGAACCGGAACCCGACAACGGCCAGCACGGCGTAGACCAGCCCCACCACCAACGTCGGCACCAACCGCTGCTCGTAGGTCGCCGAGCCCAGCGGCAGCGTCACCCACGCGACCACCGTCAGGATGCTCAGCGCCCTCTGCACGCGCCCACTGTGCTGGAGGCCGAACACCGAGGTCAACCGGGCGGCCGAAGATCCGTTCACCGCCCGGTCCGTTGTTCACCGCGCGAACGCCGAACGTGAAGAACGCGGAACGACTACACCTGACAGGGGCGGTTCGCCGCACACCCGCGGCCGGTCGGAGCGAGGGGTCCGACCGGCCGCGGGCCCGTCACGCCGTGAAGCGGTGGTGGCCCGTCCAGCCGGGGTCGCCGGTGGTCGCGAAGCGGACCCACGCGCCGTGCACCTCGGCCGCCAGCGACGGCGGCACGTCCGGACCGAGCAGGCCGTGCGATCCGCGCAGCGCGGGCAGTTCCGTGGTCTCGAACACGAACGGCAGCTCCACGCCGTGGCAGGCGCCGTACGTGCCGCCCCGCCAGTCGAACTCGTAGGTGAGCGCGTCGCCGTGCGCCTCGACCAGGCGGCGCTTGCCCGTCTCGAACAGCGCGTCGATCGCCGCCGACCGGGACGGGTCCTGGTAGAGCCTGGCCTCCTCGGTGGCGGTGCCCACGAGCAGGTCGGCGACGTGCGTCCCCTCGTGCCCGGCGCGGACGGGCCCGAACGGCGTCACCCCGGCCAGGCCCGCGGACCGCAGGCGCCCCACCGCGTCGATCAGCCGCTCGTCGGGCACGGCCGCGAACGCCGACGGGGTGGGCTCGATCCCGAGCAGCCCTGCGAGGTCCGCCGCGGTCTTCGCCGCGTCCTCGGGGGCCAGCTCGACGAGTCCGCCGCTCTGGCTGATCGCGCGGTGGAACAGCCCGCGCGCGGCCGGGTCGACGGCGAGGGAGCCGACGACCATCGCGCCCGCCGAGTGGCCGAACAGGGTGACCCGGTCCGGGTCGCCGCCGAAGTTCGCGATGTTGTCGCGGACCCAGCCCAGCGCGGCCAGCACGTCGAGTGCGCCGCGGTTGTCCGGCGCGCCCGGCAGGCTGACCCAGCCGGGAGCGCCGAGGCGGTAGTTCAGCGCCACCAGGACGATCCCGTCGCGGGTGAAGGCGGACCCGTCGTAGCCGGGTGCGCTGGCCGTGCCGGACAGGAACCCGCCGCCGTGCACGAACACCATGACCGGGGCCGAACCGGCGGTGTCCGGTGTGGACACCGTGACGGTCAGGTAGTCGTCGCCCGCCACCCGGTCGACGCCCATGAACGGGCCCATGTCGGTCTTGCCGAACCAGCGGCGGTCGGGCGCCGGGGCCGACGGGCCGGACGTGCTCGCGTCGCGCACGCCGGACCACGGAACGGGGGGAGCGGGCGCGGCGAACCGGCCCGCGCCGACCGGTGGCGCGGCGTAGGGGACGCCGTGGAACACGCCGGTGTCGCTGGACACGACACCGGAGGTGGTGGAGATCTTCACGCGAACGCCGCCCATTCCTTGATCTCGAACTTCTCGCCGTCCCGCCGGACCTCGGCCGCGCCCGACCCGGCCAGGTGCGCGGGCAGCACGAGCGCGTTGTGGTCCGCCGCCCAGCCGAGCACCCGGCGGCGGGTGGCCGTGGCCGCCGCCTCGTCCTCGTCGAAGGACGGGCAGTGGTCGGGCTCGACGAACTGCAACGGGCTGTGCAGCAGGTCGCCGACGAACACGGCGCGGTCGGTGCCCGACGTCAGGGTGAGCACCGACGAGCCGGGCGTGTGACCCGCCGCCGGGTCGATCCGCAGGTTCCCGTCGAGGACGTGCGAGCCCTCCCACAGGGTGATCAGCCCGGCCTCGTGCACCGGTGCGACGCTGTCCTCGAACACGTTCTGCATCCCGCGCCCCGCGCGGGTCCGGTGCTCGTTCAACGGGTTCCAGTAGTCGAAGTCGGCGCGGGACAGCAGGTATTGGGCGTTGGGGAACGTCGGCACCCACGCCGACCCCTCCAGTCGGGTGTTCCAGCCGACGTGGTCGCCGTGCAGGTGCGTGGTCACGACGACGTCGACGTCCTCCGGCCGGACGCCCGCCCGCGCGAGGTTGTCGAGGAAACCGGTGTCCAGGTGCGCGAAGAACGGCATGTAGGGCCGTTCCTTGCCGTTGCCGATGCCGGTGTCCACGAGGATGGTCCGGCCGCCGCTGCGCACCAGCCAGGTCTGCATGACGGCCTGCATGGTGTCCTGCTCGGGGTTCCAGTGGTCGGGCGCCAGCCAGCTCTCGTTCGCTTCCCAGGCCTGCCGGGGCACGTCGGGGAACACGAACTCGCGGGGCAGGCCCGCGGGCGGCTGCTCGATGACTCGGGTGATCTCGACGTCGCCGAGGATGATGGTGTCCATGCGGTCGAGTCTCGACGGGCGGCCGGGCCGGAGGTATCGGTCACGTGACCGCAGTCGCCGATACAGTCGACCGGTGAGAGCAACGGGCCGCGAGGCCGTGACCGCCTCGGTCTTGGCGCTGACCAGCGGGGTCCTGGTGGTCGCCGGAGAGCCGGGGGTCGGCACGAGCACGCTGCTCGACCTCGCGGCGGACACCGTGCCGGGCCGCCGGGTGCTGCGCGCGACCGGCAGCCGCGGCGAGGCGACCCTGCCGTTCTCCGGGCTGCACCAGCTCCTGCGGCCCGTGCTGGCCGAGGCCGACGGGCTGCCCGAGCGGCAGCGGTCGGCGCTGCTCGGCGCGATCGGCCTCGGCGGCGACGCGGGGGTCCCGGATCGGCTGATCATCGGCGTCGCCGTGCTCTCGCTGCTGTCGGAGCTGAGCGAACGCGGTCCCGTGCTGGTCGTGGTGGACGACGTGCGGTGGATCGACGAGGGGTCCCGCGACGTGCTCGCGTTCGTCGCCCGGCGCGTCGGCGACGAGCCGCTCGCCGTGCTCGTCGGAGCGCGGGACGAGACAGAGTTCCCCGGCTTCCCGCTGGTCGCGCTGGGTCCGCTCGACCCGCTCGCGGCGGCGGCGCTGCTCGACGCCCAGCCGTCACGGCCGTCCGACGCCCTCCGCGTGCGGGTGCTGGCGCAGGCCGCGGGGAACCCGCTGGCCCTGGTCGAACTCGCCAGGGCGGGCTGCGCCGACGACGACATCCTGCCGCTGACCGAGCGGCTCGAACGGATCTACGCCGCCGACCTCGACCGGTTGCCCGCCGCGACGCGGACCGCGTTGCTGCTGGTCGCGGCGGACACGGCCGACCTCGTCGCGCACACCCGCGCCGCCGAGCTGGCACCCGCCGAACAGGCGGGGCTGGTGCGCCTCACCGCCGGTCGGGTCCGCTTCCGGCACCCGCTCGTGCGGTCGGCGATCTACCACGCGGCCCCGCTCGCGGCACGAGCCGAGGCGCACCGCGCGCTCGCGGACCTGCTCGCCGCCGAGCCGGACCGGCGGGCCTGGCACCTCGCCGCGGCCGCCACCGGGCCCGACGAGGCCGTGGCCGCCGCGCTGGAGGCCACCGCGAGCCGCGCCCGGTGCCGGGGCGGACACGCGGCGGCGGCGGGCGCGCTCGAACGCGCCGCCGAGCTGAGCCCGGCGCCGGAGGACCGGGCCCGGCGGCTGGTGCTGGCCGCGGGGGCCGCCGTCCACACCGGCCAGGCGCAGTGGGTCGACCGGCTCGCGACGGCGGCGACCGACCTCACCGACGACCCGTTCCTGGCCGCCACGGCCGCGCTGAGGGTCGGCCAAGTCCTCACCCTGACCTCCCGGCACGCCAAGGCGATCAGCCTGCTCATGGGCGCGGCCGACGAGCCGTCCCTGACCGGCCAGGCGCTCGCGGCGGCGGCCGTGACCGGCTACTACTCCGGCGACGAACGGGATCGCGACCTGGTGCGCGCCCGTGGCGGCGGGGACCCGTGGACGGCGGCGGTCGTCGACCCGCACGAGGACCGGGCGGCGCTGGCCGCGCAGATCCCCGAGCTGGTCGAGCAGGCGGGCTCGGACCCCGCCCTGCTCACCTCGCTCGGCGCGATGGCGTGGGTGCTCGACGAGACGGCGCTCGCTGTGCGGATCTTCGACGACGCCCTGCACCGCTGGCGCGCGGCCGGGCGGCTCCCGACCGGACTGGGCTGCTCCGCGGGCTGGGCCTACCTCGACCACGGCGACTGGGCCCAGGCCCGGCTGGCGGCCGACGGCGCGGCGGCGCTGGCCGCCGACGCCGACCTCCCGCACCTCACCGCGGCGACCCTGGTCCTCGAAGCCACGGCCGTCGTCCTCACCGGCGACACGGCGGGCGCCCGCGACCTGGCGGGCCGCGCGCTCGCCACGATCGACCCGGCCACCAGCAGGGCCGTCGGCGCGCGGGCCCGGTGGGCGCTCGGCATGGCGGCCGTCGCCGACGGCGACCACGTCACCGCCTACGAGCAGTTCCGGCTGCTGTTCACCGCCGACGGCGACCCCGTCCACTACCACTTCTCCTTCGTGGCGCTGGCCGAGCTGACGGCCGCCGCGGTCCGCACCGGGCACGGGCCCGAGGCGGCCGACATCCTCGCGCGCGCCGAGAAGCGCTTGGCGGGCAACACGTCCGCGCGCACGCACGCCCTGCTGCACCGCAGCCGGGCGCTGCTGGAACCCGATGACGCCGAGAGCCACTTCCGGGAGGCGCTGGACGACCCGCTGGGGGACCAGTGGCCGTTCGAGCGGGCCCAGGTGCTCCTCGACCACGGCGAGTGGCTGCGCCGCCGCCGTCGGATCGCCGAGGCCCGACCGAAGCTGGCCGCGGCCAACGAGGTCTTCCGCCGCCTCGGCGCGCAGCCGTGGCTCGACCGCGCCCAGGGCGAACTGCGGGCCGCGGGCGTCGACTCCGAGCCCGCCGCGCCGGACGCGCTGACCTCGCTCACCCCGCAACAGCAGCAGATCATCCGGCTGGCGGCGCGCGGGCTGACCAACCGGGAGATCGGGGAACGCCTGTTCCTGTCCCCGCGCACGGTCGGCTCGCACCTGTACCGGAGCTTCCCGAAGCTGGGCATCACCGCCAGGGCCCAGCTCCGGGACATCGTCGACGGCGCGCCGTCAATCGGGCACGACGGCGTGCCGTCCAACGGGCGCGACGGCGTGCCGTCCAACAAACACGACGGCGTTCCGTCGGGTCGCTCGTGACCACTCGGCCACGAGCGGCCCGACGGTGGTTCGCCGGTCCTGAACGCCTCCGGTCCTAGACGGCCCCGGTGGTCTCCGGCACGACCGCCAGCCCGAGGTCGGCCATCCCCAGCCAGTCGAGCATCACGCCCGCCTCCTCCGCCCGCGCGGCGAGCTTCACCCGCAGCCCGTAGACGCTCAACAGCAGCGCCTGCAACGAGTCCACGCCGAACGACGCCTCGACCGCCTCACCGCCCAAGCCGACGATCCGGTGCGGGCAGCACCAGTCGCCGTTCGCGCTCAGGGGATCCGGTCGCGGCGTGCCGACCGCGATCGTCACGGTGGTGCGGGCGCCGTCCTCGGTGACGCCCTCCAACTGGCGCTCGGCGACGATCGCGCCGAGTTCGTAGCTCGTCATCGATCCACCGTACCGGCGCTACTCGGCGGCGTTCATCAGGTCCAGCGCGCTGTGCTGCCGCGCGCCGTCGCTGAACTGGAAGGGCCCCGCCCACGGCTGGTCGTAGGAGTCGCTGCTGGACCGGTCCCGCGTGTACGCCGAGTCGGCCTGCCGCCGCAGGTACGCGGTGTACGGGCGGTCGGCCAGCGTCCGGTTCAGCAACCCGAGCCCGCGGACGTAACCGCCCTTGAACGACGGGACGTCCGGGCCGCCGCCGTTGTCGACCAGGATGCCGCCGGGGTTGAGGGCGGTGTTGGTCGTGGACGCGTTCGCGAGCGCCCGTGCCTTGTCGAGGAAGCTCGCGTCACCCGTGGCGCGGTGCAGCTCGACGAGCGCGGCCAGCGGCACGCCCTGGTTGTAGCTCCACCCGTTCCGCCCGTTGTTGGCGCACGTGGCGGAGTCGATGCCGTCGTTGACGATGTTGGAGCTGTTGATCATCCCGCTGTTCAGGAACCAGGTCCACGCCGTCCTGGCCCGCTGGAGGTACACGGTGTCGCCGGGGATCCTGTTGTGCAGCGCGGCGTTCAACTGGATGTACAGCGCGTTGGTGATGGCGTTCTTGTAGGTCTTGGCGGACGTCCAGTAGATCCCGCCGCCGCAGACCGAGTCCCACGTCTGCGCCATGTCGTCGGCGTCGATGCGGGCGGTGGCGAGGTAGCGGCTCTCGCCGGTCAGGTCGTAGGCGGCGACCCAGGCCAGGCCCCACCAGCCGACGTCGTCCTTGAACTCGTTGATGAAGTTCCCGTCCCACGACGTGAGGTTGAGGTCGTAGGTGTGGGCGATGGCGTAGCGGTAGCTGCCCATCCCGGTGATCCTGGCGTTGTCGATGATCGCCGTGAGCGCGTTCGCCCCGTTCCACCAGCTCGTGGTCTCGAACAGGCCCCAGTCCTGGTTGTAGCGCTCCATCAGCGCCGTCGCGGCGGCCGTGCTCCGGCTCCACGCGTTCCACGTCGTGCGGTACCAACTCGTGCACACGATGGTGGTCGACCCGGCGGGCTGGGCGCACGCGCGCAGCAGGCCGACGCCGCGGGCGGCCCAGTCGTCGACGTTGAACATCATCGTGCGCCAGTCGCCGACCCCGGCCGGGCTGCGGGTGTCACCGAGCCGCGAGCCCGAGTTCCAGCTCACGCCCGCGTCGAACGACCGGTCCAGCCAGAGGGCGTCACCCTGGGAGGTGGGGGTGATCCGCGCCCAGCCCATGGCGTCGGTGTCGTTGAAGTGCAAGGAGATCTGCCGCGTGCCCGCGCTGAGGGTCTGGGTCAGCCGGTCGGCGGGGGAGAGGGCGGGGTCGCGGGCGTCGCAGTACCTGTTGCAGACGACGGCCGCCGCGGCCGGTGACGCTGGCGAGGTCGACGGCGGGCCGCCGGTCGGCCGGGTGGGGACGTCGGGGCGGGTGGCGGCCCGCTGGGCGCTCGACGGCAGCGCGGGGTCGCGGGTGTCGCAGTAGGCGTAGGCGCCGCAGTCGGCGGCGGGTGCCGCGACCGTCCGCTCGGGCGGCACGACGATCACGAGGGACAGGACGAGGGACGTGAGAACGGCAGCTTTCAGCACAAGACCTCCCGGTGCAGGGGTGGGTGGCCGTGGGAAAAGTGAGAGCGCTCTCACCTTTGAGGTTAGGGTTCGCTCAACAGAGGCGTCAAGGAATTGTCGCATTTCGGACAGCGCCCGAACGGCGCGTCGCGCGGACGTCGCCCGCGCTCCCGACCGGGCGCGCGGGCGGCACCACCCCCCTGCTGCCGCGGTGGTGTCCGGGTCACCGACGTGCGTGGTCCGGCGGCGGTCGAACGGGTCGCGGCGTGGTCCACCGTAGTCAGCGCCGATCGGCGCATCACGTCCTTTCGGACAGGCCCGAATGAGCGTGGTGGGAGTTTTCCCGACAAGCGGCCGATCGCGGTGAGGAGCACCGCCGACTTCGCTACCCTCTCGGGCACGACGTGAGACCGCGTCCTCCGGGAGGGGCCGTGCTCCGAATCCACTTCTCCGCCGACGACCTGCTCCGGATCAGGGTCGCCACGACGCCGGACCCGCTGTGGGAAGTGGTGCTCAGCCTGCACCAGTGGCAGCACCGCAGGCCCGACCCCGACCTCGTGGGCTGGCAGCGGGACGCGCGCCGGGTCGTGCGGTCCTCCGGCCAGTCCGCCGCGGTCACGAGGCTGCTCACGCTGGTGCCGCCGCAGGGCTACACCCCGGACTTCCTGACCCCGACCGGGTTCTCGACCCTGGAGCAGGGCCTGGACGCGGTGCTCCGCACGCCGGGGCGGCGGGTGCGCGGCGAACTGGCGGTACTGGCCGAGGGGGTCCGGCTGCCGCTGTGGGTGCGGGAACTGGCGGAGGGCGGCTCCCGGCACCTCGCCGTCGTGGTCGCGGCACTGCGCCGGTACTACGACCTCGTGGTCGGCCCGCACCTCGCGCGCGTCGGATCGCCGGTGGCGGCCGAGCCGCGCGCCCGGACCGTGCCGGTCGGCGAGGCGCACGACGTGCTGGCCGACCTGGCACCGGGCCTCCAGTGGCGGGAACCCGTCCTGCAAGCGCCGTACCCCCGCGACCAGGACCTGTACCTGCGGGGGCGCGGGCTCCTGCTGGTGCCGTCCCACTTCTGCCGCCGCACCCCGGTGACGCTGGCGGACCCCGAACTCGACCCGGTCCTGGTGTTCCCGACCCTGGCCGTCGACCGCGAACCCTCACCCGACCTGGTCGCCCTGCTGGGCCGGACGCGCGCGGGCGTGATGCAGGCGCTCACCACCCCGCGCTCCACCAGCGAGATCGGCCGGGTGCTGAACCTGTCCACCTCCAGCGCGAGCGAGCACGCCACGACGCTGCGCAACGCGGGCCTGATTTCCACCACCCGCCGCGGGAACTCGGTGCTGCACGTCCTGACCTCGCGGGGCCACGCGCTCCTGGGCGCGGGCTGATCCCGCGGGGGTGGGGGGGCGCCCG
>NZ_JANYMP010000010.1:160140-362553 GCF_025061645.1 Umezawaea endophytica
CTGACCCGGGGGGGGGGGCCGCCCCCGGGGCCGGCCACCCCCGCGGTGCTCACTCCGGAGCCGTCACGGTGTCCAGCGCGGCCAGGCGCACGTCCGGGTCCTCGTGCCCGCGCAACGCGCGCAGCAGCGACCGCCAGTGCTCGGGCCAGCCGGTGTCGGGCCCGGCGACGGACGTGATCGCCAGCGCGAGCCGGGCGGCGCCCGGTCCCTCGACCGCCAGCGCCCCGGCGATCTCCCGGACGCGCTCGCGCGGCAGCAGCCGCACCGCGGCGTCGACCTGCCCGGCCAGCTCGGCCCGCGCCCGCTCGGCGAGCACCGGCCGGTCGGCCAGCCGGGCGACCTCGCGCAGCCGGGGAAGCGGGTCGTCAGCCCACGGCACCGTGGCGACGGCGAGCGCGATGGCCGACCCGCGGTGCTCCGGCACCACCGCCAGGTCCTCCGACAGCGCCAGCGCCGCCCGCCTCATGACGGGTGACCTCCGACGGTCCACCACCAGCCGGACCAGCGCGCCGATCCGCCGCCGGGCGGGCAGGTCGCGGTCGGCCTCCGCGTCGAACCGGTCGCCGACCGCGAGCAGCCGGGCCACGGCCGCCCGCAACGGCTCGACGTCGCCCGCGACACCGGACACCTCCAGCAGCGCGGTCAGCGCGGGAGACCACGTCGCGGTGGTGTCGAGGTCGGACACGAGGTCCACCAGCAGCGGCGTGAAGGCCGCGTCCAGGGTGGCCCACAGCGGGAGCGTCGCGTGCCTCAGCACGACCGGGTCCTGGGCCGGGACCTCGACGACCGCGCGGACCAGCGCGGCGTAGCGGGCCCGGTGGCGCGGGGCCACGGAGAACGGCGACCGGTCGAGCACTGTCACCGCGACCGCGAGTTCGGCGGCCACGGCCTTCGCGAGCAGGTCCCACGCGGCCTCGTCGTCCAGGAACCACCCGGTCGCCCACACCAGCGCCCGCCGCACGTCCCGGTGGCCGTGCGGACCGTCCCACGCGGCCGTGAGCAGCGCCGCGGCTCCCGGCACGTGGTGCTCGGCCAGCAGCCGGACCGCCTCCTTGCGGGAGGTGACCTTGGGGCTCGCCAGCAGCGCGCCGAGGTGGTCGCGCAGCCGATCCGGCGCGACGAACCGGGCGCACCGGGTCACGGCGTACACGGCCACCCGCGCCCGGTCGGTGTCGACGTGGGCGAGCAGGTCCCCGAGCACGTCGCCGGGTTCGTCGGTCCACGCCAGCGCGCCCAGCGCCGCCTCGACCACCTGGACCTCGCGGTCGGTCACGTGCGCGCGCACGAGGTCCACCGTCCCCGGCACCCGCCCGAGCGAGCGCACCGCGGTGGCCCGCTCGTGCACGGGGACGCGCCGGGCCGAGGCGATGGCGTCCAGTTCGGCCGCGTACGCGGCGGTCTGGCGTGCCTGCCACCGGGGGAAGCAGCCGTGGAACGGCGGCACGTACCGCACCCCGCGCCTGAGGAACCGGCCGTGCAGCGGCTTGCCGATCACGTCGTCGAGCAGGTCGGTGCGCCGGAAGCCGATCGCGTTCAGCACCGACGGGATCGTGATCGTGGACCGGTCGCCGCGGAACACCCGCTCCACCCGCTCGTCGCGGGTCGCGGGCGGCTGGAGCCACAGGTCCACCGCCCGGCGCACCACGGCGTCGTCCTTCGCCGACCGGGCCTGGTCCAGCAGGTCCTGGAGCGGGGCCAGGTGCCACGCCCGGCGCCGCAGCCCGGACGCCAGCGCCAGCAGCACCGCGTACCGGCCGCGCGCCGCGTCCACCGCGAACCGGTCGCGCAGCGCGTCGAACACCAGGTGCTCCGCGCCGCGCGGCAGGGACTCGTCCAGGCGGTCCAGAGTGATCCACGACAGGTGCCTGCCCATGCTCTCCAGCCCGGCCAGACCCGCGTCGACCAGCTCGGGTCGGCGCGACACGGCTCCCTCGCGGATCAGCGAGGCCGCCAGCGTGCTGACGGCGTGCTGCGTGGTCCACGAGCAGTCCCGCGCCTGCGCGGCGTCGACCACCAGCTTGACCAGCAGGTCGGCCTCGGCCGGGCGGAACAGCCACGCGGGCACGGCCGCGAGCGCGCCGAGCGCCGCCGCCCGCACCGGGTCCTGCTCGTTCGGCAGCCTGGTGAGGGTGCCGAGCACCGCCGCGAACACCTCGGGGTCACGGCTCGCCGCGGCCGCCGAGACGTACAGCGGGTACGCCTCGCGGCGCTCGTCCGCCGTCGCCCGCTTCGTCGCCTCGAACAGCACCGGCTCCGCGTCGGCCCAGGCCAGCCGGGCGGTCACCGCGAGCCGCCGCGACGGGTCGTCCGCGGTGGCGCGCAACGCCAGCAGCCTGCGCGCCTCGGCGGCACGGGCGGCGGCGGGCAGCTCGTCCACGGCCTCCAGCGACACGTCCGCGCGCCCGCCGACCGCGCCCCCGTAGACGGCCGCGCGGCGCGACGGCGGCAGCGCGTGCAGGAACCGCACCAGCGGGGCGCCGTCGAGCAGCCGCGCCAGACCGACCAGGTCGGCCTCGGGGAGCCCGGTCAGCGCCTGCCACAGCGACCGCCGGTCCGGCGTGGTCCCGGTGCGGCGCGGGTCGAGCAGCACCCGCGCCACGCGGTCGGGGGAGTGGCGGGCCAGCACGCCCATCCGGCCCACCAGCGCCCAGGGCAGCGGGACGTGCGGCAGCGTCCGCTCCACCAGGTCCAGCACCCGGTCGGGGCGCGGCAGCACCGCCGCCGCGACCCCGGCGGCCACCCGGTCCCACACCCTCGGCCACCACTCGGTCGACACCGCCGCCAGCTCGGCGTCGACCAGGTCCAGCAGCTCGTCGGGGTGGGTGCGGCCGATCGGGGACCAGTTCGCGACGGCGTGCGCCAGTCCGGGGAGTTCGGCGGCGACCACGGACGGTGAGCACGCGGCCAGCAGCGCGGCGGCCTCCCCGTCCCCGTACGCCGCCCGGACGGCGGGCAGCAGCGCGTCCGCCAGCGCCGACGCCTTGCGCCGCCGCACCCCCGTGTACAGGACGCGGCGCAGCGCGGTCGGCAGGTGCGGCAGCCGCTCCAGGAACACCTCCGCGGGCAGCCCGAGCCGGATCGCCGCGCCCAGCGCGTGCCGCACCACGGCGGTCTCCCGCGCCGCGAGGCAGGACCGCACGTGGTCGCCGTGCCCGGCCACGTACGCCATCTGCAACGCCATCCGCCTGGTGGCCCCGTCGGCGTCGAGGTCGCGCAGCAGCGCGTCCAGCTCGGCCGAGCCCGCCAACCGCCGAGCGGTCTCGGACAGCAGCTTCTGCCGGGCGCCGAAGGGCAGCGGGTCGAGCGTGCGCAGCAGTCGTCGTGCGGAAGTGGTCACGGGCGGTGATTCTCGTGTCCGAAAGGGCCGGTCGCCAGTCGTTTACCGAAAACGCCCCCGGACGGCGAGGTGGTGCCGGGCGTCCCGCGCGGAACGCCCGGCCGCCGACCTACCTGGGACCACCCGCCTTCGTGGTCCTGGACGCGGACGCGGTGGTGCCGCCGGTGATCGTGAAACCCGAACCGGGCTCGATCAGGACGTTGCCCTGGGCCGAGTTCGTGATGGTCACGTTCGTGAGCGTGGCACTGCCGCGGGCGCCGCTCATGGCGAGGATGCCCGAGCCGTTGTTCGACCTGTCGATCTTCACGTTGCTGATCGCGACGCCCGGCATGGTGCCGCCGCCGGTCTTGAACTGGATGCCGTCGTAGGTCGAGTCGACGATGTCGGTGTCCCGGATGGTCACACCGGTGATGTCCTTGTTCGCCGCGAACAGCGTGAGCGCGCCGAACTCCTGGTCCTCGCCCCAGAACACGCCGCCGCAGCGGTACAGGGCGTTGTTGGCGATCAACGTCGTGCCCGAGAACGGCAGCGGGTCGTGGTCGGTCGCCAGCATGATGCCGGGGTAGTTCATCGTGTCGTACACCAGGTTGTTCTCGATGGAGTTGCCGTACCCGCCGTAGATCGCGATGCCCGTGGCGCGCCACGGGAGCTGGATCGTGTTGTTGGTGAAGTGGTTGTCGTGGCCGACGTCGGTGTTCTGGTCCTTCACGTACTTGTTGGCCCACACCGCCAGCGCGTCGTCACCCGTCGTGCGGAACGACGAGTTGAACACCTTGGAGTTCCTGGTGCCGTTGGAGAAGTTGATGCCGTCCGCGTAGGTGTCGCGGATCCGCATCCCGCTGAACTCCAGGCCGTCCGCCGGTCCCCACAGGTCGGGGATGTTGTCGTAGTCGCGGCCGACCCAGACACCGACGTTCGCGTGCTCGATCCACACGTTGCTGATCTTCGTGCCGGTGCCGAAGCGGCCGTTGAGGCCGACGCCGCCCTCGGCGTTGCCGTCACCGCCGCGGATCCGGCCGGAGCCGAAGATCGCGATGTCGGAGATCTGCGTGTTCTTGTCGATGTCGAACCCGAAGTTGCCCTCGTGCGGGTGGTTGATGCTTCCCACCGCGTTCTGCGGCTCGGTCAGCGTGTAGAGCTGCGAGTGCCACATGCCCGCGCCGCGGATCGTGACGTTGCTGATGCCCACCTGGTTGAACTGGCCGCGGTTCAGCGGGTCGTCGGTGAGGATCTTCTTCTCCTGCCGCCACTGCCCGGCCGGGATCCACACGCAGCCGATGACGCCGTTCTGGTCGTCCGTCACGGCCCGCTGGATCGCGTCCGTGTCGTCCACGCCGTCGTTGGCGACCGCGCCGTAGGACGTGATCGACGTGCAGCCCGACGGCTGGCTCGCCGCCGGGGCGACCTGCTCAAGGTCGATCAGGTCCAGGATGTAGAACGACGCCGTGTCACCGGAATCGCGCTGGAGCTTGAACTTCGTGCCGGGCGGGTAGCTGGTGGGCAGCAGCGCGTGCGACTCGTCGAACAGCCGCCGCGCGTCGGCCTGCGGCGTGTTGGTCAGCGCCTCCGGGCCGTCCACGTTGCCGTAGAGCCAACTGTGCTTCGACGACAGCGTCAGCTTCTGCGCGAACACGTCGTTGACGTACAGGCTGATCGTGGCGTCGATGCCGCCACCGCCTGGCGCGTCCGGGATGGAGTTGCGCACGACGATCGAGTTGGCCTGGTTCGTCGAGGTGATCTCCGCGAACTGCCCGGTGCCGGTCAGCCGCACCGACTGCCGCCCGGAGGACTCCGTGGCGAAGTTGGTGTGCCCGAACGTCCTCAGGGGGTCCGCCGTGAGCAGCGTGCCCTGGTAGCGCCCGGCTTCCACCTCGTACTCGGTGTACGGCACCGCCGCGCCGCGTCCGACCACGATGGACTGGGTGGCGGTGTTGTTGGTCTCGCTGGTCTCCGCGACGATGTTGGTCGCGTCGGCCGTGGCGGTGATGGTGGCCCCGCCGTTGGTGGCCGTCCACGTCCCGCTGATGGCCACGGACACCGTCGCCCCGGCCGCGATGGCCCCGGCGTTGGTGTTGAGCGTCGTGCCGCCGACCGAGACGCGGGTGACCGTGCCCGCGGCGACCGCCGTGGTGCCGCGGTTGTTCACCGCCACGGTGAACGACACGGCCGCGCCGACCGCCGGGTTCGACGGGGTGGTGGTGATGCCGGTGACCTGGAGGTCCGGTCCGGGGGCCTGCGCGACCACCAGCGGCGTGGCCGCGGTGAAGCGGTTGTTGGCGTCGTCCTGCTCGACGACCCGGTTGGCCGGGTCGACCAGCGCGGAGACGGTGTAGCTGCCCATCGGCCGAGGCCCGACGGCGAGCGACACGGTGGCCGAGGCACCCGCGGCGAGCGCGCCGACCGGCGTGCCGCCCACGACCGCTCCCGCGAGGCTGAAGTCCACCGTGGACGCGGCGGCGGGCGCCGTGCCGATGTTCTTCACCGTGGCGGACAAGGAGATCGCGCTGGTCTCGTTCGGCGACGCGGGCGTCCACGTCGTACCGGTGACCACTAGGTCCGGGTTCGGCGCCGGGGTGCCGACGACCTGGAACTCGGCCACCTGCGCGCCGGGGGCGCCGGTGTTGGCGGTGAAGCGCAGCCGCACGTCGGCCACCCGCCCGGTGACCGGGATCGTCACGGTGTTCTGCGCGGCGGGGGCGAAGGAGTAGCTCGCCAACGCCTTCAGCGACCCGAAGGTCGTGCCGGACTGCTCGCGGCCGAGCACCTCGAGCGTCTGGCTGCGAGCGCCCCACGCCTGGTCGGGGTTGAGCTTGAGCACGACCGAGGAGACGTCGGCGTTGGAGCCGAGCTTCACCGTCAGGGTCGACTCGAACCCGGCGGACTCCCAGTACGTGCTGGTGCTGTCGTCGTTGGCGTTGGCCGCGACGAACGAGAACGCCGTGGAGGACGCCTCGATCGCCTTGCCGCGCGCCAGGTTCGCGCCGCCGGTGTTCTGCCCGGTCCTGGTCACGTGGTTGCTGTCGGTGGACTGGTTGCCCGCCGCGTCGCGGGCCCGGACGAAGTACTCGACCGTCGCGGTGGCGGGCTGGGTGTCGGTGAACGTGAGCTGGCCGCCCGCCACGCTCGTGGACTGCCCGTTGACGTACACGTCGTAGCCGGTCACGCCGACGTTGTCGGTGGACGCGGTCCAGGTGAGTCGGATCTGGCCCGCGGCGGGCTCGGTGAACGCGAGACCGCCGGGGGCGCTCGGCGGCGTCGTGTCGCCGGAACCCTGGCCGGTGCGGGTGACGCGGTTGCTGTTCGCCGACTGGTTGCCCGCCGCGTCCCGCGCGCGGACGTAGTACTCGACGGTCGCGCTCGACGGCTGGGTGTCGGTGTAGGTCAGGACGGTGCCCGCGACCGTGCCGCGCACCTGGCCGTTGGCGTAGACGTCGTAGCCGGTGACGCCGACGTTGTCGGTGGAGGCGGTCCAGGTGAGCCGGATCTGGCCCGCGGCGGGCTCGGTGAACGCCAGCGAGCCGGGCGCGGTCGGGGCGACGCCGTCACCGCCGGTGCTCGGGCCGTAGACCTCGAACTCCGAGAGCTGCCCGGCGGGGTGCCCGGTGTTGGCCGTGATCGCGACCCGCACGTAGCGCGTGCTCGCCGCGGTGAAGGAGACCGTCACCGCGTTCCCGTTGGCGGGGGTGAAGCTGTGCTGCGCGGACGCGGCGAGGTCGGTGAACGCGCTCCCGTTCGCACTTCCCTGCACGGCAAGGGTTTGCGTGCGCGACCCCCAGCCCGCGGGCAGCTTCAGCACGACCCGGTTGACGGTCGCGGACGCGCCGAGGTCGACCTGGAGCCACTGCGGGAACGCGTTGTTGGCGCTCTCCCAGTAGGAGTTCTGGTCGCCGTCGTTGCCGTTGCCCGCGCCGTAACCGGCCTGCGCGCTCGACGCCGACAGGGTCTTGCCCTGCGCCAGGTTCGCCGACGACCCGCCCGCCCCGAACACCTGGAGTTCCGCGAGTTGGGCCGCGGGCCAGCCGGTGTTCGCGGTGACGTCCACCCGCACGTACCGGACGCTCGCGGCGGTGAAGTTCACCGTGACCGTGTTCGAGGTGGCCGGGTCGAACACCCGGCCCGCCGACGTCGACAGCGCGCTGAACGCCGTGCCGGTGGAACTGCCCTGCACGCTCAGCGTCTGCGTGCGCGCCTTCCAGGCCGGGGGCAGCTTCAGGACCACCTGGTCGACGTCGACACCGGCGCCGAGGTCGATCTGCACCCACTGCGGGAAGGCGCTGTTCGGGCTCTCCCAGTAGGTGGCCTGGTTGCCGTCGTTGACGTTGGAGGCCGGCTGGTTCCCGTTCGACGCGCTCGCGGTGGCGGTCTTGCCGGAGGCCAGGTTGGGGCCGCCCGCCGCCGACGCGATGGGCGGCGACATGCCGAGGGCGATGAGGCCGACCGCGAGCAATCCGCTGGTCAGCCGCCTGCTGAACTGGTTCATGGCGTTTTCGTCTCTGTCGGGACGGCAGGGGGGTGCCACTCGGGGGGGACGTGGCGGTGGGTGCGCGGACAGGGCGTCGCGCGAGCAGCGAGGAGTCGTCGGGGGAGCAGCCGAGGGTCACGCCATCGTGGGCCTCCTCGTTCACGGAACGGTGACCAGGATGCAACATGGCGTGAACTGAACGCAATAACTTGACTGATTGACGTAAGAATTCGACTTATGCTGATCAAGCCCGGACGTGCTTCGAGGGGCGGACCAGTAGCGGTCCGCCCCTCGAAGGTGCTCCTCGCCCCGGTACCCCCGGAGCCCGACGGGGCGCTAGGCGGTCTCGCCCGTCCGGTTCACCAGGACGCGGCTGAGGACGACCGTCACCACGCCCGCGAACACCACGCTGAGCAGGCCGACGCGCAGGCTGCTGAGGTCGGCGATGACGCCGACGATCGGCGGCGACAGCAGGAAACCGACGCGCAGCAACCAGCTCACCACGGTCAGGCCCACGCCGTTGGGCAGACCGGGCAGCTCGTCGGCCGTGTGCATGGCGGCCGGGACGAGGGTGGCGACGCCCAGTCCCGCCAGCGCGAAGCCCGCGAGCGCGGTGCCGACGGTCGGGACCGCCAGCGCCAGGCCCATGCCCACGGCGGCGAACGCCCCGCCCGCGCGGACGACCGTGCGCTGGCCGAACCTGTCCACCGCGCGGTCGCCGGTGAGGCGGCCGACGGTCATGGCGACCTGGAGCGCGACGAACGCCAGACCCGCCGTGGCGGCGCTGGTGCGCAGGTCGCCGCTGAGGTAGATCGCGCCCCACGACGCGCCCGCGTCCTCGACCAGCGCGCCGCACGCGGCGAGGACGCCCAGCGCGGCGAGCATCTTGATCGCCGTGCCCGCGAACACCCGGCGGGACGCCGGGGCGGCGGTGGGCTCGGTGCGCTCGGCGTCCTCGTGGCCGGGCAGCAGGAACCGGTACGCGACGAGCGCCACCAGGCTGAACAGCGCGGCGGAGAAGCCGAGGTGGATCGCGAGCGGCACGCGGAGACCCGCGGCGGCGGCGCCCATCAGGCCGCCCAGGACGGCGCCGATGCTCCACACGCCGTGGAACGAGTTGACGATGGACCGGCCGTAGAGGCGTTGCACGCGGAGGCCGTGCGCGTTCTGCGCGACGTCGACCACGGCGTCCAGCGCGCCCACGACGAACAGGACCGCGCCGAGCGCGAGCCAGTTCGGCGCGAGCGGGATCAGCAGGGTCGTGGCGGCGAGCAGGACGATGCCGAGCGCGGCCACGCGGGACGACCGGAAGCGGCGGATCGCGGCGGCGGCCAGCAGGCCCGCGACCAGCGCGCCGAGCGGGAACCCGGCGAGCGCCGCGCCCAGGACGGTGTTGCTCAGCTCCAGGCCGGACTTGATCTCGGGGTAGCGGGGGACCACGTTGGCGAAGAGAGCGCCGTTGGTCAGGAACAGGGCCGCCACGGCGGCGCGAGCGGCGCGCGCCGGGGCGGTGGGGGTGACGATGGCCATGGCTATCCCGTCGGGGCAGGGGTGATCAGGGGAGGAAGCGGTGCAGCGCGGCGCGGACCTGCGCCGGGGTCATCGGGTCGGTGGACAGCGCGCTGTGCAGCACGAGCCCCTCGATCAGCGCGTCGACCTCCCGTGCGGTGGTCGGGTCGAAGTGGTGTTCCAGCGCCTCGCGGCTGCGGCGCATCCACGCCTGCGTCACCGCGCGCAGCACGGGCTTCCGCGCCGCCGCCCCGTACAGCTCGACGCTGAGCACCAGGTCGTGGTTCGCGTCGAGCAGGTCACCGGAGATGTGCTCGGCCACGGACTCGATCGCCGCAGCGCGGTCGGGCGCGGCGCGCATGCGCTCCTCGAAGACCCCGGCGATCGAGTCGGCGTGCCGGGTGAACGCCGCGGCCAGCAGGTCGTCGAGCGACGTGAAGTGGTACGTCGTCGACCCGAGCGGCACGTCGGCGGCGCGCGCCACCGTCCGGTGCGAGACGCCCGCGACGCCGTGCTCGGCGATGATGTCGAGCGTGGCGGCGATGAGCTTGTCACGCCGGTCCGGGTCGTGCCGCCGTGCTCGGCGGGTCGAGGCCTCCATGTGTACGAGCGTACATAACGATCGGTCCCGCGACGGCCGCGAGCGGCCGGGATCACTGCCCCGACGCCGCCACGAGGGTCGCCCGGTGCGCGCGGTTCGCGGCCACGAGGCCGTCGAGCGCGTCGCGCGTGCGGACCAGGTCGTCGATGTGCGCGGACAGCCGGTCGCGTTCCTGGGTCATCCGCTCCAGCGCGGCGTCGGAGTTCTCCTCGCTCGGCGACTCCGCGCAGGGCAGCACCTCGGCGATGGTGCGGCTGGACAGGCCCGCGGCGTACAGCCGCTGGATGAACGCCACCCGCTCGACCTCGTGGTCCGTGTAGTGCCGCTGGCCGCTCGCGGCACGGGTGCTGCTGAGCAGTCCCTGCTCCTCGTAGTAGCGCAGGGATCGCACGCTGACCCCGGTTCGCGTCGCCAGTTCCCCGATGCGCATCCAGTCCTCCGGTGTGGCCTGCGGCACAAGTCTTTGCCTCTGACATCCATGTGAGGTTTTAGCGTAGCGGCAGACGCCCTGGACGGGCGATCGGGACTGCTGAGGAGCACAGACGTGACGACCCTTTTCGACCGGTACCGGTTCGGCGACCTCGCCCTGCCCAACCGAGTGGTGATGGCGCCGATGACCAGGGTCCGGGCCGCCGCGGGCGGTCTGGCGACGCCGTCGATGGCGACGTACTACGCCCAGCGGGCGACGGCCGGGCTGATCGTGACCGAGGGCGTCCAGCCGAGCCTGGTCGGCCAGTCCAACCCCGGCACGCCGGGCCTGCACACCGACGAGCAGGTCGACTCGTGGCGCCAGGTGACCGAGGCCGTGCACGCCAACGGCGGGCGGATCTTCGCCCAGCTCATGCACGGCGGCCGGGTCTCGCACCCCGACACCACCGGCTTCCAGCCCGTCGGGCCGTCCGCGGTGGCCGCCGTCGGCGACGTGTTCACCCCGACCGGCCCGAAGCCCGCGCCGGTGCCGCGCGCGCTGGACACCGCCGAGGTCCCGGAGCACGCCCGGTCCTACGGCGACGCGGCCCGCCGCGCCGTCGACGCGGGCTTCGACGGCGTGGAACTGCACGGTGCCAACGGATACCTGATCTCGCAGTTCCTCTCCAGCAACGCCAACCTGCGCACGGACGGCTACGGAGGCCCGGTGCGCAACCGGATCCGGTTCGCCGTCGAGGCGGTGGCCGCGACCGTCGACGCCGTCGGCGCGGCCAGGACCGGCATCCGACTCTCGCCCGCCGCCGGGTTCTGGGGCGTCCAGGACGCCGACGTGCCCGAGCTGTACACCGCGCTGCTGACCGAGTTGGCCCGCCTGGAGGTGGCCTACGTGCACCTGGAGGCGACCGCCGAGGAGGAGCTGCTGGTCGACCTGCGCCGCGCGTGGCCGGGCACGCTCGTGGTGAACCCGGTGCTGCCGATGGGACCGAAGCAGGCGGGCCGGGCCGAAGCCGACCACTGGCTAGGGCTGGGCGCCGACCTCATCAGCTTCGGCCGCGCCTTCATCGCCAACCCCGACCTCGTGGAACGGCTGCGCAACGCGCTCCCGATCGCCCCGGTCGACGAGGCGACCTACTACCAGGGAGGCGACGCGGGCTACCTGACCTATCCGGCTTACCAATACGCGAGCTGACGCCGCGCGTTTAATCCGTTGGCCTGGAAGGGAAAATCGGGTTGGGTACCGCCCATGGCCGACATCGAAGGCACCTGCGACGAACGGTTCGAAGCGGTGCGCGACGCCCTGGCGGCGTCGCTGGACAAGGACGACGTGGGCGCTTCCGCCGCCGTGTACGTGGACGGTGAGCCCGTGGTCGACCTGTGGGGCGGGTACGTCGACGAGGAGCGCACCCGCCCGTGGGAACGCGACACCATCACCGGTGTCTGGTCCACCACGAAGACGATGACCGCGCTGTGCGCGCTGGTCCTCGCCGACCGCGGCGCGCTCGACCTCGACGCCCCGGTGGCGCGGTACTGGCCCGAGTTCGCCGCCGCGGGCAAGGAGGGCGTGCTGGTGCGGCACGTCCTCGGGCACACCTCGGGGCTGTCCACCTGGACGAAGCCGGTGGAGTTCGACCAGCTCTACGACTGGCCCGCCGTCACGGGGATGCTGGCGGAGCAGGCGCCGACCTCGGAACCGGGAACGGTCGGCGCCTACCACGCCGTCACCCAGGGGTACCTGATCGGCGAGGTGGTCCGCCGGGTCACCGGTCGCGGTCTCGGCAGGTTCTTCGCCGAGGAGGTGGCGGGCCCGCTGGGCGCGGACTTCCACATCGGACTGGCGGCCGAGCACGACCACCGGGTCGCCCCGATCATCCCGGCGAAGACCAGGGCGCCGGAACTGGAGGCGCGAGGGCCCGGAAACCCGCCCGTCCCGGCGGAAGCGGCCAACACCGAGGCGTGGCGGCGCGCCGACATCCCGTCGGCGAGCGGGTTCGGCAACGCCCGGTCGGTGGCCGCCGTGCAGTCCGTGCTCGCCTCGGGCGGTGAGGCGCGGGGTGTGCGGCTGCTGTCCGCCGCGGGCTGCGAACGGGTGCTGGAGGAGCAGTTCTCGGGCGAGGACCAGGTGCTGGGCGCCCAGATCCAGTACGGCATGGGCTACGCGCTCCGGGGCCGGACCTGCTCCTGGGGCGGGTGGGGCGGCTCGGTCGTCCTGGTCGACCTGGACCAGCGCATGGTGGTGTCGTACGTGATGAACCGGATGCTGGAGGAGGGCCCGATGGGGGACGACCGGGGGCTGGGCATCGTGATGGCCGCCTACGGCGGGCTGTAGGGCCGTGGGCCGTTCCCGTTGCCCCGCAACGGGAACGGCCCACACCGGTCAGGTCACCTCGTGGGTGGCGCGCGTCCAGGCGCGGGCCTGGTCGGTGAGCGTGAGGCCCAGTCCCGGCCGGGTGGGGACGTGCATGCGACCGCCGCTGGTGCGCAGCCGCTCGGTGAAGAGGGGTTCGAGCCAGTCGAAGTGCTCCACCCACGGCTCGTGGGGGTAGGCCGCCGCCAGGTGGACGTGGATCTCCATGGCGAAGTGGGGTGCCAACTGGAGGTGGTGGTGGTCGGCGAGCGCCGCCAGCTTCAGGAACTGGGTGATGCCGCCGATCCGCGGGGCGTCGGGCTGGATGACGTCCGCGGCGCGGTCGCGGATCAGGTTCCAGTGCTCCGCCACGCTGGACAGCATCTCCCCGGTGGCGATGGGGGTGTCGAGGGTCGCCGCGAGCGCCGCGTGGCCCTCGGTGTCGTAGGCGTCGAGGGGTTCCTCGATCCAGGTGAGGTCGAACTCCTCCAGGGCTCGGCCCAGTCGCTGGGCCGTGGGGCGGTCCCACTGCTGGTTCGCGTCGACCATGACCGGGACGTCGTCGCCCAGGTGTTCCCGGACCGCCGCGACGCGGCGCAGGTCCGCGTTCGGCGCGGGGTCGCCGACCTTGATCTTGATCCCGCCGATGCCGTTCGCCAACGACCTGTCGGCGTTCTCCAGGACCTGCTCCGTCGGCGTGTGGAGGAAACCACCCGAGGTGTTGTAGCAGCGGACCGAGTCGCGGTGGGCGCCCAGCAGCTTGGCCAGCGGTAGGCCCGCCCGTTTCGCCTTGAGGTCCCACAGCGCCGTGTCGAACGCCGCCACCGCCTGGGTCGCCAGTCCGCTGCGGCCCACCGACGCCCCCGCCCAGACCAGGGTGGTCCAGAGCCGGGCGATGTCGTTGGGGTCCTCGCCGAGGAGCACCGGCGCCACCTCCTTGGCGTGGGCGAAGAGCCCCGGCCCGCCCGCGCGCTTCGCGTAGCTGAAACCGATGCCCTCGTGGCCCTGGGCCGTGGTGATCTCGGCGAACAGGAAGGCGACCTCCGTCATGGGGCGCTGGCGGCCGGTGAGGACCTTGGCGTCGCTGATCGGGACGGGGAGCGGGAGGTAGGGGGAGGAGAGGCGGATTCGGGCGATGCGGTCCGGGTCCGTCGGTTCGTCGACCATGGGGCCAGCGTGGCCGGTCGGGGCGGCGGGGGCCAGGGGTCTCGGGAGGTGGGCCCGCCGCCGTCGGGTCGGTCACACCCGCTGGAACTACACCGTCTGGACGGTACAGTTTCAGCATGACGACGAACAACCAGCTCGTTCCGGGCGTCCGGCGTCGCTGGGCCGCGCTGGCGGTGCTGGTGGGCTCGGTCCTGCTGCTGGCGATCGACGGCACGGTGCTCTACCTGGCGGTGCCGTCCCTCTCCCGCGACCTGGCGCCCACCGCGACCGAGGTCCTCTGGATCGGCGACGTCTACTCGCTGGCGCTGGCCGGGCTGCTGGTCACCACCGGCACGCTCGCCGATCGCGTCGGCCGCAAGAAGGTGCTGCTCGTGGGCACGGCCGCGTTCGGGGCCGCGTCGCTGCTGGCGGCGTTCTCCACCAGCGCGGAGATGCTCATCGGCGCCCGGCTGCTGCTGGGCGTGGCCGGTGCCACGATCATGCCGTCGACGCTGTCGATCATCCGCAACCTGTTCCCCGACCCCGCGGAGCGCACCAGGGCGATAGCGATCTGGTCGGCGGGCTCGGGCGGCGGCCTGGCGCTGGGGCCGCTGGTCGGCGGGGCGCTGCTGGAGCGCTTCTGGTGGGGTTCGGTGTTCCTGGTCAACGTCCCCGTCGTGATCGTCTTCCTGGTCGCGGGAGCGCTGCTGCTCCCCGAGTCCCGCAACCCGGACCCCGGCCGGTTCGACCTGCTCTCGGCCGGTCTGTCGTTCGCCGCGATCACGCCGCTGGTGTACGCGGTCAAGCACGCCGTCGGCTCCGGCCTCGACGGCTGGACGGCGGGTTCCGCGCTGGTCGGCGCGACGGCCGCGGTGCTGTTCGTCCGGCGGCAGCGCCGCGCGGACCACCCCCTGGTCGACGTCGGGCTGTTCCGCAACGCCGCGTTCACCGGCGCGGTGCTGGCGAACGTCATCGCGATCTTCGCGCTCACCGGGCTGCTGTTCTTCTTCTCCCAGTACCTCCAGCTCGTGCGCGGGTTCAGCCCGCTGGTCGCCGGGCTGGCGGAGATGCCGACGATGATCGCCTCGGTGGTGGTCATCGGCGTGGTGGGCGTCGCCGCCGCCCGGTTGGGCACCGGTCGAGCCGTGGCCACCGGCCTGGCCGCCACCGCGGTCGGGCTGCTCCTGGTCTCCGTCGCCGAAGGCGTCGAGAACTACCTCTGGCTGGGACTGGCCCTCGTGCCGGTCGGACTGGGCGTGGGGCTCGCGATGACGCTGACCGTGGACGCGGTCGTCTCGGCGGTGCCACCCCACCGCGCGGGCGCCGCGTCGGCGATCTCCGAGACCGCCTACGAACTCGGCGTCGTTCTCGGCATCGCGGTGCTCGGCTCCGTGGTCACCCTGGCCTACCGGGCGAACCTCGACGTGCCCGGCGCGGCCCGTCCCGCCGTCGAGGACTCGGCGGCGTCGGCGCTGGCCGCGCTGGACCCCGCCTCGCCGCTGGTGGCGGTGGTGAAGGAGGCCTTCACCACGGCCATGCAGGTCACCTCGCTGATCGCCGCGGTGATCACCTTCGCGGCGGCCCTGGTCGCCTGGCGCACCATCCCCTCCGGTAAGAACACGGGCACCGGGAGCACGGCAGGAAGAGGATGAGCATGGCACGCAAGGCTGGGCGCACGCCGGAGGAGACCCGCCGGACCCTGCTCGACGCGGCCGCCGCCGTGATCCGCACCCGCGGGATCGCCGCCAGCCTGGACGAGATCGCCCGTGGGGCCGAGGTGTCCAAGGGTGGGCTGCTGTACCACTTCGCGACCAAGGACGACCTCGTCCAAGCGCTCGCCCACGACCTGCTGGAGACCTTCCGGGCGGAGGTGGCCGCCGCCGTCGACCCCGCCGACGACACGCCCGGCAGGCTCACCCGCGCCTACGTGAAGGCCTGCCTCGCCTCGTCCCACGACGAGGTCGCGCTCCGCGAGAGCGCCGCGCTGGTCGTCCAACTCGGCACCCTGCCCGAGGTCGCCGCACTCGTCCGCGCCGACGCCCTCCGCTGGACCACCGACCTCCGCGCCGACGGCCTGCCGAACCACGTCCTGGCACTGGTGGTCGCCGCAGCCGACGGCGCCAGCGCCGCCCCGCTGTGGGGCGGCGCCGTCCCCCACGCCGAAGCGCGCCTGCTGGAACGCCAACTCCTCCGCTTCACCCTGGAGCGGGACCTGTGGACGCACCTGGCACCGGAGGGCTGACCGGCTCGCCAGGACAGGCCGCTCGGGCGGCCCGCTCGACCTCGGCGCGCCTGCGCTCGCGGAAAGCCGGGTCCGACCCGTTCCCCTCGACCTCGCCGTCCAGTTGCTCGCGCAGGATGTCGGCGTGCCCGGCGTGCCGACCGGTTTCCGTGAGCACGTGGACCAGGACGTTGAACAGCATCACGTTCGGACGTGGCCACCAGGGCACGTGGCCGGGGGAGTCGACGGCGAGCGCGGCGATCGTCGCGTCGGAGTGCTCCCAGGCCCGCCGGTACCGGTCGGTGATCTCCTGGCGCGTCTCGTGCTCGGTCGCCCACATGTCGGTGCCGCGCCGGTCGAGGTCGTCCCACCGGGGGACGGGCTCGGGGAACGGCCGGTCGAAGACCTCGCCGAAGTACCGGGCCTCCGTCACCGACAGGTGCTTGACCAGGCCGAGCAGGTTGGTCCCGGTCGAGGTCAGCGGGCGGCGGACGTCGTAGTCGGACAGCCCGTCGAGCTTCCGGAGCACCGCTTCGCGGATCTCCCGCAGGTCGCCGTGCAGGTAGTCCTTCGCGAAATCGTCGATCACGGGTACGAGCCTGCACCAGTGCTCCGCGCCCGACCCCGTCATCGGTGGGATCGAGCCCGATTTCTTGCCGGAACGGCAAGGACGCGTGCGCTTTTGGCGAGGTCGCCGCACGATGGGCACGGAGGTGATGGCCATGGGTCAGGAACAGGTGAACGAGCCGTTCTCCGCCGAGATGGAGGCCCGTGTGTGCGAGATCGTGATGGGCGATCGGCGGCACGGGCTCCAGTAGGTCAGTGCGCCGCCGGTGGCCGGACCACGTGCTGGAGCCCCAGGTGCGGGGCGGGTGGCAGTGGTTCGGCGCCGGTGGCGCGGAAGGCGTGCAGCATCAGGGCGACGAGTCGGCGGGACGCGGCCAGCGCCGTTCGGCGGGAGTCCGCGACGATGCCGCCGTTGGCCATCAGCAGCAGCGTGATGTCGTCGAACGTGAAGTCCGCGCGCAGGTGGCCCGACGCCTTGGCGCGGTCGGCGAGTTCGCCGAAGCCCTGCTCGGCGCGGGCGCGGAGCTGGTCGAACGTGGCGGAGTCGGGGAACCTCGAGGTGAACGCGCCGGTGAAGCCCCGGTCCACGGCCTGCATGGCGCACACCTGCTCCAGGACCGTGTGGAAGGCGCGCCACGGGTCAGGGTCGGCGAGCGCGTCGGCCACGACGGAGGCGCACAGCTCGATCTGCTCGGCGAACGCCTCGGTCACCAGTGAGTCCTTGGTGGGGAAGCGGCGGTAGAGGGTGGCCACGCCGACGCCGGAGTGGCGAGCGATGTCCGTCATCGTCACGTCCAGGCCCTGGGTGGCGAAGAGGTCGCGCGCGGCCTCGACGATCCGGGTCCGGTTGTTCCTGGCGTCCACGCGCAGCGGTTCCGCCGCGGGGATCCGAGAGGGCTCGGTCGTCATGCCTCTCACTTTAACTCAAGTGGAGGGCACCCTCCGATTCCCGTGCTAGCGTCGAAACAAGTGGAGGAAGCCCTCCACTTGTTTCGAGGAGGAGTATCGTGGACGAGATGCGCGTGGCCCAGTACGACCGGTACGGACCGCCGGAGGTGCTGTACGAGGCGAAGGCGCCGATGCCGGTCGTGAAGCCCGGTGAGGTGCTGGTCCGGGTGCACGGCGCGAGCGTCAACGGCGGCGAGCCGATGCTGCGCTCGGGCAAGCTGAAGCTGTTCTTCCCCCGCGCGTTCCCCAAGCGCACGGGCGTGGACTTCACCGGTGAGGTCGTCCGGGCGGCCGAGGGCGTGCCCGGCCCGAAGGTCGGCGACCACGTCTGGGGGATGGTGTCGCGCTTCGTGCACGGGTCCGTCGCCGAGTACCTGGCCGTGGACCCCCGGCGGTTGTCGTTGAGCCCGGCCGGTCTGGACCTGGTCGCCGCCGCGGCGTTGCCGGTCGCGACGACGGTGATCACGGCGTTCCGCGACCACGCCCGCCTCAAGCCGGGGGAGCGGCTGCTCGTGCGCGGCGCCGCGGGCGGGGTGGGGAGCGTCGCCGTCCAACTGGGACGGCACTACGGGGCGCACGTCACGGGTCTCGCCGGCGCGGGGAGCCTCGACCTGGTGCGGGAACTGGGCGCGCACGAGGTGTTCGACTACCGGACCACCCGACCGGGCGACCTCGGGGAGTTCGACGTCGTGCTGGACACCGTCGGCTCGTCGCTGCCCGCGTACCGGGGCCTGCTCGCCAAGGGCGGGCGGATGGTCGGGATCGCGTTCGACTCGGTCGCGTCCGTCGGGTACGTGCTGCTGTCGACGGTGTTCGGGTCGCGGCGGGTGCGGTTCTTCAGCGGCGACCCGCGGCACGCGCTGTTCGCCGAGTTGACCGCGCTGGTGGAGGCCGGGGCGCTCCGGCCCGTGGTGGACACGGTGCACGACCTGGCCGACATCTCCGTCGCGCACCGGGCGCTGGAGCGGGGCGGGGTGCGCGGGAAGCACGTGATCCGGGTCTCGCGAGTTTGACTAAGTGCTTGAGCAAGTCAATCATCTAGGTGAATAGTTCAAGCATCTGGATGTGGGGTGGTCGACATGGGCGCGCTCGTGGTCGAGGAGGGCTCCGTGCTGGTGGACGGGCGGCGGCGGACGATGACCGTCGTCCGGCCCCCCGAGGTGGGGGCGGGTGCGCCCGCGGTGCTCGTGTTCCACGGGTCCAACCAGGACTCCCGCGTCATCCGCCGGTTCACGGGGCGGGACTTCGACCGGTTCGCCGAGCGCGGCGCGGTCGTCGCCTACCTCGACGGGCACAAGAAGAACTGGAACGACGCCCGCGTCTCGTCGGCCTTCGCCGCCCGGTCCGAGGGGTTCGACGACGTCGGCTTCGCGGGAGCGGTGATCGACCTGCTGGTGGAGCGCCACCGGGTCGACCCCGCACGCGCGTACGCCGTCGGCTACTCGGCGGGCGGGGCGATGGTCATCCGGCTGGCGCACGAGATCCCGTCGCGGCTGGCCGGGGTCGCGGTGGTGGCGGCCACGCTGCCGGTGCCGGAGAACTTCCTGCCGTTCGACGGCCCGGTCGTGCCGCTGCCCGTGGTCCTGTTCCACGGCACGGAGGACCGGCTCGTGCCGTACGAGGGCGGGATGGCGAGCCTGTGGGGGTTCCGGCCGCGCGGCCTCGGGCTGTCCGCGCGGGAGACCGCCGAGTACTTCGCGGCCCGCAACGGCATCACCACCGCGGCCGAGTCACGTGACCTCGACCGCCGCGAGGGGGACCGGACCAGGGTGGAGAGGACCGACTTCCGGCAGGACGGCCGGCCGTCGGTCACGCTGTACACGATCCACGGCGGCGGGCACGTCGTCCCCGGACCGGGACGGCCGCCGTTCATCATGGGCCGGAAGACCCGGAGCCTCGTGGCGTCGGACGCGCTGGGCGAGGCGTTCGGGATCGCCACCTGACCGAGGTGGACGGTGCCGGGGCGTGACCGCGAGTACCCTCCGCCGATGACCTCATGCGCACGGCTCTCCCGGTGAGCGCCCGGTTCCAGGAACTGGACTGGCGGCCGACACCCCTGGGTGAACTCGTCCTCCGCCGCCGCCGCGACCCGCTGGACGGCAAGGACATCTACGAGATCAAGCTCGGCGGCGAGTTCCTGATGTCGAGCCTGTTCACCGTGGCGGAGGAGGAGCTGTCGCGGCTCGCGCTCGCCGAACTGCCCGGTACCGGGCTCGACGTGGTCGTGGGCGGGCTGGGTCTCGGTTACACCGCGCTCACCGTCCTGGAGGACCCCGACGTGCGGTCGCTGGTCGTGATCGACGCGCTCGGCGAGGTCATCGAGTGGCACCGGAGCGGCCTGATCCCGGCGGGTGCGACGCTCGCCGCCGATCCGCGCTGCGAGCTGGTGAACGGCGACTTCTTCGCCCTGATGCGGTCACCCGAAGGGCTGATCCCGGACGACCCCGGCAGGCTGTTCCACGCGATCGTCGTCGACATCGACCACTCGCCGCGGCACCTGCTGCACCCCGGCAACGCCGATTTCTACGAACTCGCCGGGCTGCACCGGATCGCGGCGCTCCTGCGTCCGGGCGGGGTGTTCGCGCTCTGGTCGAACGACCCGCCGGACGAGGAGTTCACCGCCGTGCTGGCGGAGGCGTTCACGGACGTGCGGGCCGAGGTCGTGAGCTTCGCGAACCCGTTGCAGGACCGCGAAGCCACGAACACGGTGTACCTGGCGAAGGTGCCCGCCTGACCTTCCTCGTGGCGCCCCGAGGAAGGGGATCAGGGCGTCAGCGCTTCGGCCGCGACTTCAGCGCTTCTTCCAGGTGCTTCTGCAAGAACCAGCCGACGGCCCGGTCGGGGGCGATCGAGTCGACCGCCGCCCGCACCGCGGGCGGGTCGTGCGGTGCCCAGAACAGGTCGCCGAACCGGTCGTAGACGATCCCGTACTGACCGTAGTCCGCGATGCCCTGCACGCCGACCGTCGCGTAGACGCCGAAGGGCGCCATCGGGTTCTTCATCCGCGACTGGTCGGTCTCGGCGCGGAGCGGCGCCTGGCAGGTGCCGACGGACTCCTCGTTGGTGCGGTGGCACACGTACCGCGTGCTCTCGTCGAGCAACCGCACCAGGTCGGACGGCAGCAGTTGCTTGCTGTTGACCCGCTGCGGCCCCGTCGGGGCGGGCGGTGCGGCGGGGGTGGCCGGGGTGGGGCCGAACAGCCGGGACAACAGGTCGGTGATGCCCGCCTGGACCACCTGCCCGGTCTGCGCCAGGAGCTGGTTCCACTCCGGGCGCAGCTCCGGCGTCAGCACGGGGAAGCGCTGCCGCAGCACGGGCGTCGTGTGGAACGTGCGCGCGGTGTACCCGACCCTTGTGTACGTGGCCCTGCTCAGCGACTCGCGCCCGGCCAGGCGCAGCATGGCGCTCACGACTGCTCCCACCCGTGCTCGGCGACCGCGGTGAAGGCGCGCTTGACGTCGGTGGCCAGCCACGCCGCCACCTCGGCCTTCGTGACGCCCACCAGGTCCGGGTCCGTCGCGAGCAGGTCTCGCAGGTCCCGTTCCAGGTCGGCGAGCACCGCCTCGGCCAGCCGCTCCGGCGAGGGCAGCCCGCCGCGGAACTCCTCCACCTCCTTCGTCCTCGGCGCGGGCTTGCCCGCCACCCCCTGCGTCGTGCTCTCGGCGGTCGAGACCACCGGGATCTTCTCGCTCATCCTTGCCATCTTCCGTTCGGCGACGATCCGACACGAGGACACTCGCCGACGACGCCGCGCGCGTTACCCGGCCCCGATTCGTTTTTCCGTTGTCCGCCAAGTGGGTCAGCTCAGGTGGTGCACCTCGGGAAGCCCGTAGACCGGGGTGGGGACGCCCTCGTACCGGGCCTTGAGCTGGAGGGCCAGGTACAGCGAGTAGTGCCGGGACTGGTGCAGGTTGCCGCCGTGGAACCACAGCGATTCCTGCCGGGTCGGCTTCCACATGTTGCGCTGCTCCCCCTCCCACGGGCCGGGGTCCTTGGTCGTCGCGGAGCCGAGCCCCCACACCTTGCCGACCTTGTCCGCGACCTCCTGGGAGATCAGGTCGGCCGCCCAGCCGTTCATCGAGCCGTACCCGGTGGCGTACACGACCAGGTCGGCGGGGAGTTCCTCGCCGGTCGACAGGACGACGGCGTCCTCGGTGAGCCGGGCGACGTCCACTCCGGACCGGAGCTTGATGTCCCCGTTGGCCACCAGGTCCGACGCGCCCACGTCGATGTAGTAGCCGGAACCCCGGCGCAGGTACTTCATGAACAGCCCGGAGTCGTCGTCGCCGTAGTCGAGCAGGAACCCGGCCTGCTCCAGGCGCGCGTAGAAGTCCGCGTCGACCTTGCGGATCTCGTCGTACACCGGGATCTGGAAGTCGTGCATGATGCGGTACGGCAGCGACGCGAACGTGAGATCGGCCTTCTGCGTGGTCATCCCGGCGGCGACGGCCTCCTCCGAGTACAGGCCGCCCAGCGCGATCCGCATCAGCGAGTCGGACCGCACGATGTGCGTCGACGTCCGCTGCACCATCGTCACGTCGACGCCGTTCTCCCACAGCGCGGCGCAGATGTCGTGCGCGGAGTTGTTCGAGCCGATCACGACGGCCCGCTTGCCCCGGTAGGCGTCCGGGCCGGGGTGCCTCGACGAGTGGTGCTGGTCGCCGCGGAACGTGTCGGCGCCCTCGAACACCGGCACGTTCGCCTTGCCCGACATGCCCGTGGCGAGCACGAGTTCCCTGGGCTGCAACGTGATCTCCTCGCCGTCGCGGCGGACGACGACCGTCCACTCGCGAGCGTCGGCGTCGTAGGACGCGCTGAGCGCCTCGGTGGAGGTCCAGTAGTTCAGCTCCATGACCCGCGCGTACATCTCCAGCCAGTCGCCGATCTTGTCCTTCGGCGCGAACACCGGCCAGTTCTTCGGGAAGTCCAGGTACGGCAGGTGGTCGTACCAGACCGGGTCGTGCAGGCAGAGGGACTTGTACCGGCCCCGCCACGCGTCACCCGCGCGGGCGCTGCGCTCCACGACGATCGTCGGCACGCCGAGCTGCCGCAGCCGCGCGCCGAGCGCGATGCCGCCCTGCCCGCCGCCGATGACCACGGTGTGCGGCTGAGTGGTGCGACCCAGCTCCTCGGCTTCGGCGGTCCGCTGCTCCAGCCACGTCCTCCGGTCCGGGTTGGCGCCGTGCTCGGCACCCTTGGGACGCCTGCCGTTCACCGGCTCCTCGTGGCCGATCAGCTCGGTCATCGTGGTGAGCAGCGTCCACACCAGACCGTCGCGGAGCCGGAGCTGCCCGACGCACCGGCCGACGGACGTCTCGAACGCGATCCACGACTCGACCACGCCGTCGCCCTCGGACGCCCCGCCCAGGTCCTCCGCGATCCGGAACGCGTGCGGGCGCACCCGGTCCAGGGTCGCGGCGAGCATGTCCCGCACGCCGTCCCGGCCCTCGACCGTGACGATGTTCCAGGTGAACGCCACCAGGTCGCGCCAGTAGGACTCCTCGCCGAACAGGCCCGCCACCGCGCCGGTATCGCCGGACGCGAGGGCCGACTCGAAGTCGGCGAGCCACGCGGTGACCTTCGCCGCCGCGTCGGTCGTGGTCAGGGTCTCGGTCATCAGGCGACTCCGGTTCTGCTCGGGGGAGAGGGGGCGGTCCGAAGGCGCCGCACGGCCGGAGCCGTGGACGCGGGCAGGAGCAGGTCGGGCGACGCCGGGCAGGCGACCTCGACGTCGACCCAGTCGGCGAAGCGGTACGGGCGGTGCAGCAGCAGGCCGCCGAGGCGCCTGCGCAGCCGGGACACCTCGGCGCGCACGGCGAGCACGTGGTCGGGTGAGCCGAACAGGTCGGCGGAGAGCTGCGCGCCGCTGCGGCCGTTCGGGGCGAGCGCCAGCAGCAGCGCCAGCTCCGCGTGCCTCGGGCTGAGCCGGTGCGACCACCGGCCGGACGGCGACACGACGGTGATCCGGGGTTGGCGCGGGTCGTCGAGCGCGAGGGCGACTCGGGTCTGCGCCGGTTCGGCGGCGGCGCCGTCGAGGACCCGGACCAGCCACCCGCCTGGCACGGGTTCGAGCCTGCACGCCCCGTACTCCGGCAGCCAGACGTGGTCGCTGCCCCGGTCGGCGGGCAGCGCGATCCGCGCGACCGGCGGCACCCCGACCGCCGCCGCCACCCAGCCGTGCGGATCGGTCACCAGAACGGGGTCGCGGGTGCCCGCGAGCAGCGGCGACGCGGTGGCGCGCAGCGCGTCGAGCATCCCGTGGTGCTCCTCGCGCAGGAACGACTCGGCCATCCTCGCCGCCGCGTCCACCAGCGCGAGGGTGCTCGGGTGCACGGTCGCCGCCGCGCCGCTCACGTCCACGACGCCGAGCAGGCCGCCGTCGACCGGGTCCAGGATGGGCGCGGCGGCGCACGTCCACGAGTGGTGGGACTTCACGAAGTGCTCGGCGGAGTAGATCTGGACGGGCCTGCCGACGGCCAGCGCGGTGCCGATGGCGTTCGTCCCGACCTGCCGCTCGCTCCAGGTGGCGCCGACCGCGAACCCGAG
This sequence comes from Umezawaea endophytica, assembly GCF_025061645.1. Classification (GTDB taxonomy): domain Bacteria; phylum Actinomycetota; class Actinomycetes; order Mycobacteriales; family Pseudonocardiaceae; genus Umezawaea; species Umezawaea endophytica. The sequence goes on from NZ_JANYMP010000010.1 coordinate 184,251, forward strand.
GCGCTCGGCGTGCCGCTGGATCTTGCGCGGCCCGTCCCGCCACAGGACCACGCCCTCGGCGTCCACCACGACCATCACGTGGCCGGCGTCCTCGGCGGCCGGGAGCAGCACGTCGCCCAGCACGGGCAGGGTGCGGGCCAGCTTGCCGCGGTGCCGCCGGTGCTCCACCTCGTCGGGGCCCAGCGCGGCGGCGGGCTCTCGGCCGTGGTCCGGGTCGACGCCGAAGCCGACCGCGCGCCGCCACGAGTCGCCGACCAGGTCGCGCGGGGCGGCGGGCGGTCGGTCGCCGGACAGCGAGGCGTCGCGGATCCGACGGAGCAGGTGGGCGTACCGGCCGGGGTCCTCGCCCGCGGGCACGGCGGATTCGAACGGGCCGGAGGTCGACGTGTCGCGGGTCACACCCCGAGTGTCGCCCCGCAGCGCCTCGGGCACCACGGTCGTCGTGCTCTCGCGCATGGTCACCTGACCTCGTCGTCGGGTATCCGGCCTGCCTGGCAGACCTTGCCGCCCTGATGAGACGCGCGGAACCGTTGCAACGGGGTTGCAGCGGCGGGCGTCGGGTTGGATGAAGGGGAGCCGCTCAGGAGGGACACCACACGTGCCGCACGCCACCGCCCCGGACGGGGTCGCCATCGCCTACCAGGTTCGGGGCGGCGGCGACCCGCTCGTCCTGCTGTCCGGCCAGGCCAACAGCCACGAGTGGTGGGACGACGTCCGCGAGGACTTCCACGGCTCGCGGACCACGATCACCCTCGACTACCGGGGCACCGGCGACAGCGGCGAGTCACCGTCGACCTACAGCACTCGGCGGTTCGCGGAGGACGTGATCACCGTGCTGGACGACCTCGGGGTCGACCGGGCCGACGTCTACGGCACGTCGATGGGCGGGCGGGTGGCGCAGTGGGTGGCCGCGCTGCACCCCTCCCGCGTCCGGGGGCTGGTGCTCGGGTGCACCTCGCCCGGCGGGCGGCACGGGTTCGAGCGGAGCGACGAGGTGCGCCGGACCCTGGCGGTGCCGGACGCCGCGAAGGTCCGGCTCGCGCTGCTCGACTTGATGTACACACCGGAGTGGCTCGCCACCCACCCCGGCCCGTACCGCACGCTCGGCGACCGGGGCATGTCCCCGCGCGCCCGGCGCGGCCACCTGGCGGCCAGCAACCTGCACGACGCGTGGGACGCGCTGCCGGACATCTCGGCGCCCACGCTCGTGGTGCACGGGGACGCCGACTCGTTCAACCCGACCGCCAACGCGCCGCTGCTCGCGGACCGGATCCCCGGTGCCCGGCTCGTGCTGGTCCCCGGCGCGCGGCACGCGTACTTCGAGGAGTTCCGCGCCACCGCGAGCCCGCTGGTGCTCGACTTCCTCGACCACGCCGTGTCCGAAGTGGACTGAGGGCGCGGGGACTAGAGTCCTCGGCCTGGACCGGATCGAGGAGGCTGTCATGACCAGTGCGGCAGAGGAGCATCGGACCGTCGCCGGGGTGTTCACCGACCGCGTCCGCGGCGTCGCGCCGGGGGCGTGGGACGACCCGGCGCCGTGCGAGGGCTGGGTCGCGCGGGACGTGGTGCGGCACCTGGTCGAGTGGTTCCCGGCGTTCCTCAAGGCAGGCGCGGACGTCGACCTGCCCAAGGGCCCGTCCGCGGACGAGGACCCCGTCGCCGCGTGGACCGCGCACAGCGACGGCGTGCAGGCGCTGCTGGACGACCCGGCCACCGCGGGCCGGGTGCTGAAGAACCCGCACATCGGTGAGGTCCCGCTCGACCGCGCGGTCGACATGTTCTACACCAGCGACGTCTTCCTGCACACCTGGGACCTGGCGCGCGCCACCGGCCAGGACGAGCGGCTCGACCCGGACCGGTGCGAGCGGCTGCTGAGCGGCATGGAGGCGATGGACGAGGCGCTGCGGTCCAGCGGGCACTACGGGCCGAAGGTCGAGGTGGCCGAGGACGCCGACGTGCGGACCAGGCTGATCGCGTTCACCGGCCGGACGCCGTAGGGGCCTGTTCCCCCAGGTCCTGGATGCCGATCACGCCCAGCAGCCGCAACTGGTCCACGGCGGGGCTGCCCGCGGGCGCGGTGAAGAACTGGAGGCGCTGCCCGCCGTCCTCGCTGAAGAGGTTCTGGCAGTGGATGTCGAGCGTGCCCAGGGTCGGGTGGTTCACCCGCTTGCGGTCCCCGCGCCGCACGGCCACGTCGCCGGTGGCCCACAGGTCCGTGAACTCCGGGCCCGTGTGGAGCAGCCGCGCGACCATGTCGGCGGTCCGCGGGTCCTTCCCCCGGCGGGCGACGGCGGCGCGCAGGTCGTGGACCAGCACCTTCGAGTGGTGCGGGTGGTCGGGCTCCGGGTAGACGGTGCGGACGTCCGGCTCGGTGAACCAGCGGTACACGAAGCTCGCCGCGTGCCCGGTCCGCCGGGGCGACTCGCCGAGCAGGGCCCGTGCCAGGCGGTTCTGCGCCAGCGTCTCGTGCAGGTCGGTGATGATCCGCGCGGGCGTCGTGTCCAGGCGGTCCAGCAGCGCCAGCATGGCGGGCTGCACGTGGGAGGACGTGCCGGTCGTCGCGGGCGGCGGCCGGTCCGCCAGCCGGTAGAGGTGGTCGCGCTCGTCGTGGTCCAGGCGCAGCGCCCTCGCCAGTGCGCCGAGCATCTGCGCTGACGGCTGCGTGCCGCGTCCGCGTTCCAGCTCGATGTAGTAGTCCACGGACGCGCCCGCGAGCTGGGCCACCTCGTCGCGGCGCAGGCCGGGCACACGACGGCGCGGCCCGGCGGGCAGGCCGACCTCGGCGGGCGTGATCCGCGCGCGCCGAGACCGCAGGAAGACACCGAGCTCGGACAGGTTCACGGCTCCAGTGTGCTGGTGGGAGCCACCCGTAGCCAGGGGGTGCCGACCCCTGGGTGAGCGGCGCCTGGTTACCCGCTCGTGGCGGCGGCATGGTCGTGGGGTCACTTCGGAAGGGGAGAGATCATGCCGTTCGCCAACCTGAAGGTGCCCGCCGGAACGCTCACGGCGGAGCAGAAGGAAGTGCTCGTCACGAAGGTGTCCGACCTGTACGCCGAGACGTTCGGCGACCGGGCGCGCGCCACCACGATGGTGCTCGTCGAGGAGGTCGCCGACGGCGGCTGGGGCATCGGCGGTCAGGTGCTCACGCTCGCCAAGCTGAGCGGCACCCACGCGTGATACCGCTTCCCGGCACGGTCGCACGCCGTGCCGGGAAGCGGTATTCCCTTACCGCTTTCCTCCCACCCCCGTGTAGAAGTGCTGTCGGCGCACCGGGTGATGGGGGACGGGGACATGGTCGTTTCAGCGGGGGAGTTCGAGGCCGAGCGGCAACGGCTGCGGTACGCGCGGGAGTGCTTGGCGCGCGACCGCGAGGAGATGCTCCGGTCGGCGAAGGCGATGGAGGCGCGCGGCGACGACCCCGACCTGATCGCGTGGCTGTACCGGCGGGCGTTCCAGTTGGAGGACCGCGACGACGCGCCGCTGTTCTTCGGCCGGATCGACGGCCCGCTGCCCGAGCCGGTCTACATCGGCAGGCGGCACGTCGGCGACGGTGACGACGAGCCCGCGGTGATCGACTGGCGCACCGGGATGGCCACCAGGTTCTACCGGGCCACCGGCGCGGAGCCGATGGAGGTCGTGCGCCGTCGCCGGTTCGGGTTCTCCGACGACACGATGACCGGGTACGACGACGAGCACCTGACGCCGGAGTTCGACGACGGCCTGAGCGACTTCGTGCGGCGGCAGATCGAGTTGGCCCACTACGGGCCCATGCGCGACATCGTCGCGACCATCCAGCCCGACCAGGACCACGTCGTCCGGCGGGATGCCACCCGCGCGCTGGTCGTGCAGGGCGGACCGGGCACGGGCAAGACCGCCGTCGGCCTGCACCGCGCGGCCTACCTGCTCTACGAGCACCAGCAGATCCGCAGGCGGGGGGTGCTGGTGGTCGGCCCGAACGACACGTTCGTGCACCACATCTCCCGCGTGCTGCCCACCCTGGGCGAGGTCGACTGCCGTCACGTGTCCGTCGCCGGGCTTGTCGGCGCGGGCCGGGCCGCGGCGGAGGACCCGCCCGTGGCGGCGCTGAAGGGCGACCGGCGCTTGGCGACGGTGCTGCACCGCGCCGTGTGGTCGGAGGTGGGCAGGCCGACCGAGGACTTCCTCGTCACCGACACCAGCCCGTACATCCGCGTGCACCCGGAGGAGCTGGAGGTGTTGGCCCGCGACCTCCTCGCCGACCGCACCGCCTTCGGGCCCGCCAGGGAACTCATGCGGGACCGCGTGGCCAACCGCGTGCGCCGCAAGCTGGAACTGCGGGGCCGGGCCCCGAGCGACACCGCCACCCGCAAGCTCGCCCGGTCCAAGCAGGCCCGCGGCCTGGTCGAGTCGATCTGGCCGGTGCTCAAGCCCGGCGACGTGCTGCTGCGCCTCTACTCCGACCCGGAGCACCTCGCGCGGTGCGCGGACGGGGTGCTCTCCCCGGACGAGCAGCGCGCGCTGGTGTTGGCCGAGCCGCCTGCCAGGGCGCGCCGCGCGCGGTGGACGGCGGCGGACCACGTGCTGCTGGACGAGCTGGCCTGGCTGCTCGACGAGCAGACCCGCACCGGCCACGTCGTCCTCGACGAAGCGCAAGACCTGTCCGCGATGCAGTTGCGCGCGGTGGGCCGCCGCTGCGCCGGCACCCTCACCCTGCTCGGCGACCTGGCCCAGCAGACCACCGCGTGGGGCCTGCCCACCTGGGACGACGTGCTCGCCGAACTCGGCCACGCCGGTGACGTCGTCACCCTGGACACCAGCTACCGCGTGCCCCAGCAGGTACTGGACATCGCCAACCGCGTGCTGGCCCACGTCGCGCCGGACCTGCCGCCGACGACGTCGGCCCGGTCGGCCCAGGACGCCGTCACCGTGCTCCGGGCGGACACCGACGGCGTGGCCCGCGTGATCGCCGAGCTGGTGGAGGGCCTCCCGGTGGAGAAGGGCGGCGTCGGCGTGATCACCGCCGACGCGGACGCGGAGCCGTTGCGCGCGGCGTTGACCGCCGAGGGCGTCGAGCCGGTGCTGCCGCACGAGCTGGACCGGCGGCGCAGGCTGGCGCTGGTGCCCGCGGGCGAGGCGAAGGGGCTGGAGTTCGACACCGTGGTGCTGGTCGACCCCCACCGCCTGCTCGACCAGGGCGAGGTGGGGCCACGACTGCTCTACGTCGCGTTGACCAGGGCCATCTCCCACCTGGCGATCGTCCACACCGCCGACCTGCCCGACCTGCTGGGACTGGGCTGACCGACGACCGGTTCCGGTCCGCCGCGAGCCCTCTCCACAAGGGACTTCCACCGCGCGATCTCGTTCCCCGCAGGGGAGGACGGCGCTTTCCCGGAACCTGAATGCCCCGTTCAGACGCTGTTCTGCGGCGGGTACTGACAATGTGGACAGAACCCGGCGCCGTTCGTTGACATCGTCGCCGCCGCAGCTCGAAGGTCTGTTGTGGGTCAACAACCTTTCAGCGAAAGGACCAGGTATGCGGTGGTACCTCAAGCGGCTCGGTGCCGCAGCGCTCGGGGTCGTGCTCGTCGCCGGGTTGGCGGTGACCTCGGCCGGGTCCGCGTCGGCCGAGTCCAACGGGGGCGTGCGGGTGATGCCGCTCGGTGACTCGATCACCGACGGGTTCAACGTGCCGGGCGGTTACCGGATCGACCTGTGGCAGCGGATGGCCGCGGGCGGGAAGACGGTCGACTTCGTCGGGTCCGGGTTCAACGGGCCCGCCGCCCTCGGCGACCACGACCACGAGGGCCACTCGGGGTGGAGGATCGACCAGCTCGACGCGAACATCGTCGGGTGGCTGAGGACGTCGGCGCCGCGCACGATCCTGCTGCACATCGGCACCAACGACATGAACCAGAACTACGACGTGGCCAACGCGCCCGCGCGGCTGTCGGCGCTGATCGACAAGATCCGGGTCAACGCGCCGATCGTGGAGCTGTTCGTCGCGCAGATCACGCCGGAGAGCGACTCGACGCAGGAGGCGCGGGTGCGGGCGTTCAACGCCGCCGTTCCCGGTGTCGTGGCGCAGAAGGGACCGCGAACCCACCTGGTCGACATGCACTCCGCGCTCACGACCGCCGACCTCGCCGACGGCGTGCACCCGAACGCGGGGGGCTACGACAAGATGGCGGCCCGCTGGTACTCGGCGCTCCAGTCGGTGCCCGGCAGCCTCACCCCCGTGGCGACGCCGCCCGTCGGCACCGAGGTGCTGCTGGCGAACCCGCAGGCCAACCGGTGCCTGGACGTCTACGGGGCGGTCACGACGGACGGCACCCAGACCGTCCTGTACGACTGCCACGCGGGCGCGAACCAGCGCTGGACCCGGACGGAGGCCGGTGAGCTGCGGGTGTACGGCGACCGCTGCCTGGACGTGAACGGCAACGGCACCGCGAACGGCACGAAGGTGCAGATCTACACGTGCAACGGCACGACCGCGCAGCGGTTCACCTTCAACACCGACGGCTCGATCGTCGGCGCCGGGTCGAACAAGTGCGTGGACGTGAAGGCGGGCGAGACCGCCAACGGCACGCTGGTCCAGTTGTACGAGTGCAACGGCAGCGGCGCGCAGCGCTGGTCCGCGCGCTAGGTCCACAGTGGAACGGGCCGCTCCGGGACTGTCCCGGAGCGGCCCGTTCCCTTGCTGCTACGCGGTGAGCAGCGTCAAGCCGTAGACCCTGAGGATCTCGTTGATCGGCTGGAACCAGGTGCGGCCGCCGCTGGAGCAGTTGCCGTACCCGCCGGAGGTCACGCCCTGGGCCTGGTCACCGGTGATGAACGAGCCACCGGAGTCGCCGCCCTCGGCGCACACGCTGGTGCCGACCATCTCGTAGACGGCGCCCTGCGCGTAGTTGACGGTCTCGTTGCGGCCCTGGATCACGCCGCAGTGCCAGTGCGTGGTCGAGCCGGACCGGCACACGGACGTGCCGGGAGGCGCTTCCCACGAGCCGCGCACGAGCGCGTCGCTGACCTGGCCCCACCCGAGGACGACGGGCACGTTCCACCAGCCGCCGCCGGTGCGGACCCACGCGTAGTCGTTGCCGGGGAAGGAGGAGCCGCCGAAGTTGCCCTGGAACGAGCGGTCCCAGCCGTACACGGCCGCGCCGCCACCTCCGCAGTGCCCGGCGGTGACGAAGCCGCCGTGCACGGAGAAGCCGATGGAGCACCGCACGTTGCCGGTGTAGTACGGGTCGCCGCCGACCGTGCCCGCCGCGAACGTCGTCGGCGCCTGGACGCCGTCGGTGTTCACGATGACCGGGCCGGACTTCTTGACGGTGTCGAGGAACGCGTCGACCTCGGCGGTGCGGGCGCCGGGCTGGACGTCCACGACGACGCCGCCCTGACGGGCGTCGACCCGCCAGCCGCTGACACCGGCCGGAACGGCCTTCGCCTTGGACAGGCCGTCGATGCCGGTCTTGACGGAGGCGAGCTTGGCCGCGCTGTGCGTCGCGGTCGTGGTCTCGGCTCCGGTGGCCCGCACGGCGCGGGCCTTGCTCTGGTCGGTCAGCGCCACGACGAGCTTGCCCTTGTCGGCGTCGAACCAGCTCCCGCCGTAGGCGTCACCGGCCGCGGTGGTCGCGGTGTCCGCGATCTTCGTGGCGGTGGCCTCCTGGCGGATTCTGGTCTTCGCCTGCTGCTCGTCGAGGCCGAGGTCCTGGCGCATGGCCTGGACCAGCCCCGGCGACAGCGCGGGCTCCGCGGGAGCGGCGGACGAGGTGGGCGTGAGGCCCAGTGCCATTCCCATCACCAGCAGGCCGGTCATACCGACCCTGGTCATCCTGCTACAGCGCATGGTTCTCCTTCGGTGCTACCGCAGGGACCCGCGTCGACGAAGGAGGGTTCGGCGTCGCGGGGGCGAGCACGGCTCCGCGACCAGGGCGGGTGGCGACGGCGCCGACAGGGAAGTGAGAGCGCTCCCACTTCCCTGTCGGCCACTGTCGCAACGCCGGGGCGTCCCCGTCAATCCCTGCGAGCCGAACTCTGTGGTGGTTGCCCGAACGGGCAGTGGTCCGGACCAGTGCGAGGGGGTGACCGGGCCGAAACCGGGCAGCGGCGCCCGTGAACCGGTCAGCTCCGGACCGGTCGATGATCGACGAAGTCGAACGGGATCCGCTCGCCCGAGCTGTTTACAACGTTGTATCCGGACGGCTATAAACATCGCGGTGGCAGCGCGACGGTGCGCTTTCAGGCGCTCCACGCTGAGTCCGACGACCTTGGGGAGCCCGCTGTGCGCGATCATCGAGTCCGGCTCGGCGCACTCGGCGTCGTGCTCGCGTTCGCCGCCTCGGCGGTGGTCGGCGTTCCCGCCGTGACCGCCGCGCCGACGGCCGCCGCGCCGACGACGTACCCGGAGGTCGGCCGGGGGACCACCCTGCTCGACCACCGCGCGAAGCTGGCCGGGTTCGTGGAACCCGAGTGGTACGAGGCCAACATCCCGTTCGTCGACCTGCCGGACCGGTCGATCGAGGACACCTACTACTACCGCTGGCGCACCTACAAGGAGGCGCTGAAGTACACCGGCCCGGACGACGGGTGGATCGTGTCGGAGTTCCTCGGCCCGGTCGGCTACTCCGCTCCGGGCGGCGGGATCGTCGCCGCCGCCGGGCACCACGTCTACGAGGGCCGCTGGCTGCGCGACACCCGCTACCTCGACGACTACCTGGACTACTGGCTCAGGGGGAGCGGTGCCGGTCCCAAGCCCGCCAGCGACTTCCTCAACGAGAACACCACCGACTGGGCCCACCAGTACTCGTTCTGGGCCGCCGACGCGATGGTCGCGCGGGCGTCGGTGGACGGCCGGTTCGACTTCGCCGTCGACCGGCTGCCGGAGTTGGAGAAGCAGTGGGACACGTGGTCGCCGCAGTTCGACCGCGACCTCGGCCTGTACTGGCAGGTCCCCGTCTGGGACGCCATGGAGTACACCGCGAGCTCCTACCAGAGCAGCGACCCCTACCACGGTGGCGCGGGCTTCCGGCCGACGCTGAACGCCTACCAGTACGGCGACGCCAAGGCCATCGCGAGCCTGCTGCGGCTGCGCGGCGACCGCCGTGGCGCGGAGGAGTACGAACGTGACGCCAAAGCGCTCCAGACCGCCGTCGAGCAGCGGCTGTGGGACGCCGACGGGCAGTTCTACAAGCACGTCGCCCGCGACGACAACCCCGGCCGCACCAAGCTCGCCGACCGCGAGCAGATCGGCTTCATCCCCTGGTACTTCCACATGGCACCGGCCGCGAACTCCGCGGCGTGGAACCAGCTCACCGACCCCTCCGGCTTCGCCGCGCCCTACGGCCCGACGACGGTGGAGCGCCGCAGCCCGTGGTACATGCACGACGCCCTCAAGGGCTGCTGCCGCTGGTCCGGCCCGAGCTGGCCGTACGCCACGAGCCAGACGCTGACCGCGATGGCCAACCTGCTCGCGGACTACCCGGCGCAGTCCGCCGTGGACCGCCAGGACTACTACGACGTGCTGCGCGGCTACGCGGCCACGCAGCGCAAGAACGGCGCCCCGTACGTGGCGGAGGCGCACCACCCCGACGAGGACCGCTGGATCTACGACGGCCGCGGGCACAGCGAGGACTACAACCACTCGACGTTCAACGACCTGGTGCTCTCGGGCCTGCTCGGCATCCGTCCCCAGCAGGGTGACCGGGTGCGGCTGGCACCGCTGGTGCCGGACGGCTGGGACCACTTCGCGGTGGAGAACGTGCCGTACCACGGCCGGAACCTGTCGGTGGTGTGGGACCGCGACGGCAAGACCTACGGCCAGGGCGCCGGGTTGCGCGTCTGGGTCGACGGCGCGCTCGTGCACCGCCAGTCCGACCTGCGCGCCGTCGACGTGAAGGTGAAGCAGGGCCGGGGTTCCGCCGCGACCCCGCTGGTCGACGACCTCGCCAACGCCGCAACGGCGACGGCCTCGTACTCGTGGTCCGCGGACAGCCCGACCGAGGCGGTCGACGGCCAGGACTTCCACCTCGACGTGCCCACCACCCGCTGGACCACGTGGGGCAGCCCCAACCGGGAGGACTGGCTCGCGGTCGACCTCGGCGCCCCGACGCGGGTGTCGGACGTGCGGGTGTCCTTCTACGACGACGGTGGGGGAGTGCGCACCCCCGACGCCTACGCCCTGGAGTACCGCGCTCCCAACGGTTCCTGGGTCGCCGTGCCGGGGCAGACCAGAACCCCGGCGGTGCCGGAACGCGGTCGCCTCAACCGCGTGGTGGTCGAACCCGCGGTGCTCACGAGCGCGCTGCGCGTCCGTCCGACCAGGATGGACGGCGGCGCCGTGGGCATCACCGCGCTCCAGTCGTGGCGGCCGGAGGACAGCCGGGTGAGCGTGGCGTTCCGGGGTGCCGACGGCGGGCTGCTGCACGTGAAGTCGGGCAGCACCACCGAGGTCAAGGCCACGGTCCGCACCACGACGCCGCTCACCGTCCGCCCGGAACTCCAGGTGCCCGCGGGCTGGAAGGCCACCTCCGTCGGCCCCCGGTTCGTCACGCCCGGCCGTCCGGCGGAACTGCGCTGGACCGTGACGGCGCCCGCGTCGCTCACCCCCGGCACCCGCGCGCCGGTCCGGCTGCTGGTGGCGACCACCGGGGGCCGCACGACGGGTGACCTCGTCCAGGCCGAGGCGGTCTTCGACCCGGCGGACTTCGCGACCGTGGTGTGGGAGGACGGGTTCGACAGCGCGCGGGCCTACCAGGTCGGAGCGCGCTTCGGTGAACCCGCTCCGGCGGTCGGCGTCTCCGCGGGGACGTTGACCGCGACCGCCGCGGGCCGCCAGTCCGCCGCGGTGCTCGTCGCGCCGGTGAAGGCGCCGCCGGGCGACCTCGCGGTGGTGCTGACGCCGTCGTCGTTCACCGGCGCGTCCCCGGAGGACAGCGTGCTGGCGGGCGTCGCCGCAGGATCGGACGACCTCGTCCTGTCCTGGTACAACAACAGCTCCCACACCTCCGGTGTCGACGTGCGGGTCGGCGGTCGCGACTTCGGCGACAGCGCCACCGGCGGGTGCTGCGCCGACGTGACGTGGGCTCCGGGCGACCGGATCGCCGTCGTGTTCGGCACCTCGACCATGACGAGCTGGCTGGGCCACGGCAGCACGTGGCGGCTGCTGCGGACCGCGCCGTACGGCACGGCGGTCACGCCGGAGCAGCGGGCGACGTGGTCCCCGGCCATCGGCGTCCGGCTCACCTCCGGCACGCTCGCACTCGACCGGATGACGGTGCTCGGCCGCGGTCCGGCGTCCTGATGGATGAGGGGCTCAAGCAGTACGCTCGCGGCATGGGCACGCACGAGACGAACGCGCGGCTGGTCGAGCAGGTCATCGGCCTCACCACGCTGGTGGTCGGCATGACCAGGGACGTCGTCGAGGCGGAAGGGCTGACCGAGTCGCAGGCCAACCTGCTCTGGCTCGTCGACCCGGCCGTCGAGCCGCTGTCGCTGCGGCAGCTCGCCGCGCGGCTCAAGTGCGACCCGTCGAACATCACCCTGCTCAGCGCCAAGCTGGAGGAGAAGGGCCTGGCCGCCCGCGCGTCCCACCCGGCGGACGGCCGCGTCCGGACGCTCGTGCTCACCGAGGCGGGTGAGGGGGTTCGCGAGCGGCTGCTCGCGGGCGCGTACGAGCGGTCGCCGTTCGCGTCGCTGGGGGAGCGGGAGCAGCAGCAGTTGCACCGGCTGCTGGGCAAGGTGCTCGACGCGGCGCGCTGACGCGGGAACCATCGCGGCCCGGTGGCCGACCTGTGGGTGAGCACTTGCCACCGAGCACACGGGAGCCACTGTGGAACCACGTCCGTCCGCCGAACCGCTGCGCGTGCAGGTCCTGCTGTTCGACGGGGTCGAGGAGCAGGACTTCGCCGGGCCGCTCGAAGTGCTCGGGCTGGCGTCGAGCTCCGGCGTGGTGCGGGTGTCGCAGGTGACGACCGGTGAGCCGGGCCGGGTGACCGCGCGCTACGGCACCAGGATCGACGTGCCGACCGGGTGGTCGCCGCAGGACGCGGACGTGCTGGTCGTGCCGGGCGGTGGGTACGGCGACAAGACCGGGCCGGGGGTGAACCCCCTGATCGCGGACCGGGAGTTCCTCACCAGGCTGGCGGCGGCCGAGGTGCTGCCGGTGGGCGTGTGCACCGGCGTGATGGTGCTGTCCGCCGCCGGGCTGACCAGGGGACGGCCGTGCACGACGCACTCGCGCGCCAAGGCGGACCTCGCCGCGCAGGGCGGTGTCGTGGTCGACGCCCGCGTGGTGGACGACGGCACGCTGATCACCGCGGGCGGCATCACGTCCGGCATCGACGCCGCGCTGTGGCTGGTGGAGCGGCACGCGGGCGCCAAGGCGGCGCAGCGGATCGAGACCGTGCTGGAGCACGAGCGCCGGGGCACGGTCTGGCGCGCGTGATCAGGTCCGGCCGGGCACCCTGATGCCGTACTGGGCGATCTTGCGGTACAGGGTCGCGCGGCTCAGGCCCAGCTCCACGGCGGCGCTCACGACGGTCGCCCCGCGCTCGGTCAGGCACCGCACGATCTCGTCCCGCTCCAGCGCCTGGATGCGGCCGAGCCGGTGCCCGGTCCCGGTGAACACCTCGGCGGGCAGGTGGTGGGTGTCCACGACGTCCGTCCGGGCCGCGGCGTCCCGCACGACCCGGCGGAGCTGCTTGACGTTCCCCGGCCAACCGCAGGACAGCAGCGCGCGGGTCGCGGCCGAGGTGAACGTGATCGCCCGGCCGCGGTCCCGGTGCGCGAAGTGGTGGGCCAGCGGCAGCACGTCCTCCGGCCGGAACCGCAGGGCGGGCACCTCCACCACGGCGTCGACCAGCGGGCTGAGGGCCTCGGGGATCGCGGAGTAGTGCTCGGCGGTGAGGACGAACGGCTGGAGGCCGTCGGCGCGGCGCGCGGCGGTGAACATCCGCGCCAGCTCGGTCGCCGCCCACGCGGGCAGGGCGTCCACGCCCGACACGATCACGCAGGTGCTCTCCTTGCCCAGCTCCGGCGTCCACAGCGTGAGCCACGCGTCGACGTCCTCCGGTGCGGGCGGCCGGGCGCTGAGCACCCGCTCCCGCGCCAGGACCTCCTTGCGCGCCAACGAGACCAGCGATGTCTTGCCGACTCCCGGCTCGCCGACGACCGCGACGACCCGGCCGCCCTCCAACGCCGTGCGCGCCTGCGCCAGCGCGTCGGTCCAGCCGGTCGACCGGGCGTGGACCGCGTCGTCGTGGACCTGGAACCGGTCCGAGTAGACCCGGAACACCTCGCCCCGAGGAGCCGGGCGGCTCCGGCGCCCGGTGGAGCGGGCCAGCATCAACGCGGCCGTGTTGCCCGCGGCGGCCTGCGCCAGCGCGAGCAGCAGCTCCGACGACGAGTCCGACCAGGTGGTGAGGTTGACGCTGCCCGCCAGCTCACCGGTGATGGGGTCCAGCACCGGCACGGCGGCGCAGGTGTACCCCTGTAGGCCGGTGCAGTAGTGCTCGGCGGCCCGCACCAGCGTCGGGGTGCGGTCGGCCAGCGCGAGCCCGAGGCCGTTGGTCCCGGCGTCCCGCTCGGCGAACGAGAACCCCGGCGCCAAGTGGACCCGGTCGAGCGACCGGTTGATCGTCACGTCGTTGCACAGCCTGCTCAGCACGAGACCGGTGCTGTCGGTGATCATCAGGCTCACCGGTTCGGTGGCCAGCGTCCTCTGGAGGCCGCGCAGGACCTCGTTCCCGCACTCGTAGAACAGCGACCCGGTGTCGACCGAGCCGGTGAACACGGGCTGGACCTCGTCGGTCGACACGCCGTAGCGCTCGCTGCGCTGCCACGAGGCGAGCAGCCGCGGCGCGATCTCCGCCGCCGCGCGCCGCCCCTCGAACGACGGGGCGACGTGGGTCCGTGGCGGGAGCCGGTGGTTCTCCACGGTGACCTCCACAGGGGCGCTCCGGTGCGCCCACCTGGTCCAAGGTACTGCGGCCGAGCGCGGTCCGGCACGCTCGCGGTGTCTCAAACTGAGACACCTGAGGGGGGTCCCACCTGCGGTGACCTGCCTACCGTCGCTGTCGAACGTGCCACAGCCGTCACGGACGCGGAGGACGCGCATGTACAGCAAGGATGGCGAGGACTACTTCATCGTCGACGCCCACGTGGCGCTCTGGGACGCCCGCCAGGAGAACCGGCTCAACGTCCACGGCAAGCAGTTCATCGACTGCTTCTACGACTACCACCGCAACCTCAGCCCGGCGTCGGAGCTCTGGTCGTACGAGGAGTACCTCTACCAGGGCGGCGACCGGCTGATGAAGGACCTGTTCACCGACGGGTACGTCGACCACGCGATCTTCCAGCCCGCCCGGCTCGGCGCGTTCTACGCGACCGGGTTCGGCCAGACCGAGGAAGCCTTCGCCCTCACCCAGGCGCACCCGGACAAGCTGACCTACAACCACTACTGGGACCCGCGCTTCGAGCAGGCCGGGCTCGATCAGCTCAAGCGGGACGCGGAGCGGTTCGGGCTCAAGGGCGTCAAGCTCTACACGGCCGAGTGGCAGGGCGACTCGCGCGGCTGGAAGCTCGACGACCCGTGGGCCTACCGGTACTTCGAGGCGTGCCAGGAACTCGGGATCAGGAACATCCACGTCCACAAGGGACCCACGATCCGGCCGCTGGACCGCGACGCGTTCGACGTGGCCGACGTCGACAAGGCGGCGACGGACTTCACCGAGCTGAACTTCGTGGTGGAGCACTGCGGACTGCCCCGGCTGGAGGACTTCTGCTGGATCGCCACGCAGGAGCCGAACGTGCACGCCGGTCTCGCCGTCGCGATGCCGTTCATCCACACCCGGCCGCGCTACTTCGCCCAGATCATCGGCGAACTGCTGTACTGGATCGGCGAGGACCGGATCCAGTTCTCCAGCGACTACGCGCTGTGGACGCCGAAGTGGCTGATCGAGAAGTTCGTGGACTTCCAGATCCCCGAGGACATGACGGAGTACGCGCCGATCACCCCCGACCAGAAGAGGAAGATCCTCGGGCTCAACGCGGCGGCCATGTACGACATCGCGGTACCCGCCGTCGAGCGGGCGGCGGTCTGACGTGGGCCCGCTCGCGGAAGCCGCGCGCCGGGCGTTGGACGGCGTGTTCGACCCCGAACTGGACGAGCCCATCACCGACCTCGGTTTCGTCCGGTCGCTGGAGGCCGACGACGGCGCGATCACCGTCCACTTGCGACTGCCGACGTCGTTCTGCTCGCCGAACTTCGCCTACCTGATGGCGTCCGACGCCAAGGACGCCCTCGCACCGCTCGCCAGGACCGTGGTGGTCCTGCTGGACGACCACCACGACTCGGAGATCATCAACCGCGGACTGGCCGCGGACGCGGGCTACCGGGGCACCTTCGGCGCGGAGGCGGACAAGGACCTGGAGGACCTGCGGCTCACGTTCCGCCGCAAGGCCCACACGGCCGCGATGGAACGGGTGCTCACCGGGCTGCTCGGGGGCGACGTCGAACCGCACGACATCACCCTGGCCGACCTGCCGGACACCCCGAACGCCCGCGCCCTGCTGGCCCGACGCGCGGCACTCGGCCTGAGCACCGACCCGGCGGCGCCGGTGCTCGTCGACGACCACGGCGACCCCTACCCGCGCGAGGAGGTCCCGCTGCGGCTGCGGTTCGCCCGGTCGGTCCGGATCTCCATCGACGGCAACGCCCACTTCTGCCGCGGCCTGCTGCGCACCCGCTACCCGGACTCGGCAGCCGACCAGACCGCACGCGCACAAGACGACGAGACGACGGAGGCGAAAGCGTCATGAGGGCAGTCCAGGTCACCGGGTACCACGAGCCGTTGCGGCTCACCGAGGTCCCCGCACCCGAGGTCACCGGCCCGTTCGACGTGGTCGTGCGGATCGGCGGGGCGGGCGTGTGCCGCACCGACATCCACATCCTCGAAGGCCAGTGGGAGCGGAAGTCCGGTGTGGTCCTGCCGTACACGATCGGCCACGAGAACGCGGGCTGGGTGCACGCGGTGGGCAGCGCGGTCACCAACGTCGCCGAGGGCGACAAGGTCATCGTGCACCCGCTGATCACCTGCGGCCTGTGCCGCGCCTGCCGCTCCGGCGACGACGTGCACTGCGCGGACTCCCGGTTCCCCGGCATCGACACGGCGGGCGGCTACGCCGACTACCTGAAGACGTCCGCGCGCAGCGTCGTCCGGATCGACGACTCCTTGGAGCCGTCGGACGTGGCGGCACTGGCCGACGCGGGCCTTACGGCGTACCACGCGGCGGCGAAGGCGTCCCGCAGGCTGCGCCCCGGTGACCGGTGCGTGGTCATCGGCGCGGGCGGGCTGGGCCACATCGGCGTCCAGGTGCTCAAGGCGATCACGGCGGCCGAGCTGATCGTCGTGGACCGCAACCCCGACGCGGTGAAGCTCGCGGTGTCCATCGGCGCCGACCACGGCGTCGTGGCCGACGGCTCGCACGTCGAGCAGGTGCTGGAGCTGACCGGGGGGCAGGGCGCCGAGACGGTGGTCGACTTCGTCGGCGAGGGCGGCGCCACGGCGGACGGGATCGCCGTGCTGCGCCGCGCGGGCGATTACCACGTGGTCGGCTACGGCGAGAACATCGACGTCCCCACCATCGACGTCATCTCTACCGAGATCAACTTCATCGGCAACCTCGTCGGCTCCTACACCGACCTGTGCGAGCTGATGGTCCTGGCCGCGCAGGGCCGGGTGAAACTGCACACCGAGAAGTACCCGCTCGACCGGTTCCAGGACGCCTTGGACGACCTCGGGGCCGGACGCGTCCGAGGTCGGGCGATCCTGGTCCCGTGACCGGGGTCAGCCGCCGGACGTGCAGGTCACGTCCGGCGGCTCGGCCGCCGGGCCACCCGCGGTGAAGCCCAGGGTGGTGGTCCCGTCCACGGGCAGGGCGGCGTTGTAGTCGGCGCTGGTGACCGTCACCGAGCCCGCGCCCTTGGTGAGGACGCCGTTCCACAGGTTGTTGATCACGTTGGCCGCCGGTTGGGGCCAGGTCAGCGTCCAGCCCGCGAGCGCCCGGTCGCTCGCGTTGCGCACGACCACCTCGGCCTGGTAGCCGTCGGGCCAGGAGTTGGTGACCCGGAGCAGGGCGGCGCACCCGGCCGGTGGCGGGGTGCTGGTGGTGCTCGCGGAGGTGCTGGTCGGAGCGGGCTGGGCGTCGCCCGCCGGGGGATCGCTCCGGAGGGAGACGCCGACCACGACCCCGACGGCGACGAGGGCCGCCGCACCGGTCGCCAGCGCGACCTTCCGCCACGGCACGCCGCGCGGCACGGGGAGCGACCGCGTGCCGTCGGCCGGGCGGTCGGGCGGTGGCGCTTGGCCGATCGGCCGCGTGTCCTCAGGTGGCGGTGTTTGGTCGATCGGCCGCGTGTCCTCGGGTGACCGTGTGCCTTCGGGTGGCGGTGCTTGGCTGATCTGCCGCGTGTCCTCGGGCGGTGGTGCCTCGCCGGTCGGCCGGGCGTCCTCGGGTGGCGGCAGCTCACCGCTCAGCCGGGCGTCCTCGGGCGGTTCCGCCCCCGGCAGCGGGAGGCCCTGGACGACCGCGTCCAGCAGCCCGTACGTCTCGGCCATCGTCGGCCGTTCCGCCGGGTCGCGCCGCAGGACGCGCCCCAGCACGTCACCCAGCGGACCGGGGAACCGCGGCGGCGCCACCTGCCCCTCCGCCACGCGCCGCAGCAGCGCGTACGGGTTGTCGTCGGCCGTCCCGAACGGCGGGTGGCCCTCCAGCGCCGCGTACAGCGTCGCGCCGAGGGAGTACACGTCGGACGCGAACACCGCGCCGTGCCCCGACGCCACCTCCGGCGAGAGGAACGCGGGCGTGCCGACGACGACCCGCGCCTCGGTCACGGTGCCCTCGCCGATCGCACGGGAGATGCCGAAGTCGACGACCTTCGCGGTCCCGTCGTCGGCCACCAGGACGTTGAACGTCGTGACGTCCCGGTGCACGATCCCCGCCGCGTGCGCCGCGGCCAGCGCCGACGCCACCTGCCACCCGACGCCCACCACCAGTGCCTCCGGCAGCGGTCCGCGCTCGTCGATCATCTCGGCCAGCGTCTTCGACGGCACGTACTCCATCACCAGGCACGGCGTCCCACCGTGTTCGACCACGTCGTGCACGGTCACCACGTGCGGGTGCCGCAGCCGCGCGGCGATCCGCCCTTCCCGCACGACCCGCTCGACGGCGTCCGGCGATCCGGTGGCCGTGAAGAACTTGACCGCGACGACCCGCGCCAACCGCTCGTCCTGGGCCCGCCAGACGACCCCGGCGGCTCCTCGTCCGAGCTGCGACACGAGCCGGTAGCGCCCAGCGATGACCTCATCCCGTTCCGGCACGATCAGAAGCTACGTGGTCATCCCTCTCCACGACTAGGCTGTGATCACGGTCGACGTCGTGGTCGGAAGGTGGCTGGCGATGCCTGAGCAGCGCAGTTCCCAGTGGTACGCGGGAGACGACCGCAACGCCTACATCCACCGGGCGTGGATGCGCCGGGGTCTCCCGGCCCATGCGTTCGACGGCCGTCCGCACATCGCCATCGCCAACACGGCGTCCGACCTGACCCCGTGCAACGCGCACCTGAACGAGGTGGCGGAGAGCGTCAAGCAGGGTGTCTACGAGGCCGGTGGCATCCCGTTGAACCTGCCGGTCGTGTCGCTGGGGGAGACGCTGGTCCGCCCGACGGCGATGCTGTGGCGCAACATGGCCGCGATGGCGACCGAGGAGATGCTCCGCGCCAACCCGGTCGACGGCGTGGTCCTGCTCGGAGGCTGCGACAAGACCATCCCGTCGCTGCTCATGGCGGCGTCGTCCGTGGGCCTGCCCGCCGTGGTCGTGCCGGGTGGTCCGATGCTCACCGGCACGTTCCGGGGTGTGCCGCTGGGCTGCGGCACGGACGTGTGGCGGCTGTCGGAGGAGGTCCGCGCGGGCACGCTGTCGCAGGAGGCGTTCACGAAGTCCGAGTCGTCGATGATCCGCAGCCGCGGCCACTGCAACACCATGGGCACCGCCTCCACGATGGGGCTGGTCGCCGAAGCGCTGGGCATGGTCCTGCCCGGTCTCGCGGGCACCCCGGCGGCGGACAGCCGACTGCTGGAGGCCGCCCACGACACCGGCAGGCTGGCCGTCGAGATGGTCGCCGAGCAGCGCACGCCCGCCGCGGTCCTGACGCGGGGGTCGTTCCTCAACGCGATCGTCGCGCTGGCCGCGATCGGCGGGTCCACCAACGCCGTCGTCCACCTGCTGGCCATCGCGGGCAGGCTCGGCGTCGAGCTGTCCCAGGACGACTTCGACCGCACCGGCTCCGACGTCCCGCTGCTGGTCGACCTGCAACCGGCGGGCCGCTTCCTGATGGAGGACCTGTTCCGCGCGGGCGGCCTGCACGCCGTGCTGCGGGAGGTCTCGGACCTCCTGGACCCCACGGCGATCACCGTCACCGGCAAGCCGCTGGTCGACTACCTCGACACCGCCGAGATCTGGGACCGCGAGGTCATCCGCCCCCGCGCCGACCCGCTGCTGCCGCACGCGGGCATCGCCGTGCTCTACGGCAACCTCGCGCCCGACGGTGCCGTGGTGAAACCCGCCGCGGCCTCCGAGCACCTGCTCCAGCACCGGGGCCGCGCGGTCGTGTTCGACTCGATCGAGGACATGCACGCCCGGATCGACGACCCGGACCTCGACGTGGACGCCGACTCGGTCCTCGTCCTGCGCGGCTGCGGCCCGAAGGGCTACCCCGGCATGCCGGAGGTCGCGAACATGCCGCTGCCCCGGAAGCTGCTCCAGCAGGGCGTGCGCGACATGGTCCGGGTCTGCGACGGCCGGATGAGCGGTACCGCCTACGGCACGGTCGTCCTGCACGTCTCCCCGGAGGCGGCGGCTGGCGGCCCGCTCGCCTTGGTCCGGACCGGCGACTTCATCGTCCTGGACATCGAGGCCCGCCGCCTCGACCTGGACGTCCCCGGCGACGAGCTGGCGCTGCGCACCCCGGACCCGGCCACGGTGGCCGCGTTCGCGAACCCCCAGCGGGGCTGGGAACGCCTCTACGTGCGGACCGTGCAGCAGGCCAACACGGGCGCGGACCTCGACTTCCTCACCGGGGCGAGCGGGTCGGACGTCTCCCGCGAGTCCCACTGACCGCTCAGCCCGCCACCGGCTGGTGCAGGGCGGCGGCCTTCTCCGGCCCGTACTTGGTCACCAGGACGCCGTCGATCATCGCGTTGACGGTCGTGCCCTGCTGCTTGGCCGCCTCGGCGAACCCCTCGTCGGCCAGCGTCATCAACGGCGCGATGTCGACCTTCCACACGCCCTGCTCGCGGATGAAGTCGACCGTGTACGGCGCGGCCTCGCCACCGACCACCGCCTGCGCGCTGGCCTTGTCCCCGGTGACATTCACCTTGCCGAGCGCCAGTTCGGCGATCCCGGCCTCCCCGACGAGGCCCTTGTCGAACGAGGTCCTCAGCAGGTCGGCGGGCGACCCGTCGCGCAGCAGGGCGGGCTCCACCTCGGCCCGCAGCACGTACACGGTGAGCCGCTGCGTCGAGGAGATCCCCGTGAGCTGGTCGTCGGTGGCCGTCAACGCCAGCTTGCGCGCGTCGTCGTAGTACTTCGACACCGTGTCCGCCAGCACCCCCTGCGCGGTCGCGCCGTCCTTGGCCAGCGCGGCCTTCGTGTAGGTCTCGAACGCCTTGTGCACCGCCCCGGTGTCGTCCGGCGCGGCGGACGTGGCCGCGCCGCCGCCCTCCGACGAGCCGCAGCCCGCGACCAGCAGGGGGAGGCACAGGGCGAAGCGGATCAGCCAGGTCATGGCGCGCAGCGTAGTGCGCGGGCAATCGGGCCCCCGCACGGTCACGCGGCGGGGCCGAAGCGGCGTCGGTACGCGGACGGCGTGAGGCCGGTGTGCTTGCGCAGCCGTGCCCGCAGGTTGGCCGCCGTGCCGAAGCCGCTGGCCGCCGCGACCCGGTCCAGGCGGACCTCGCCGCGTTCGATCAGCCTGCACGCCAGCGAGATCCGCTCGGTCGTCAGCCAGGCCAGCGGGGTGGTGCCCAGCTCCGCCTGGAACCTCCGGTGCAGCGTCGCCTGGCTCGCCGCGGCCTTGGCGGCGAGGTCGGCGACGGTCAGGGGCTGGTCCAGGCGCGCCCGCGCCCAGTCGAGCACCGCGCCCAGCGACGAGTCCGGCACCGCGGGCAGCGGCCGTTCGACGAACTGCCGCTGGCCGCCGTCGCGGTGACCGCTGAACACCAGCCGCCTGCTCACCGCGTTGGCCACCTCGGCGCCGTGGTCGCGCAGGACCAGGTGCAGCCCGAGGTCCAGCGCCGCCGCGCTGCCCGCCGCCGTCAGCACCGAGCCGTCCTCCACGAACAGCACGTCCGGTTCCAGCGCGACCAGCGGGAACCGCCGCCCGAACTCGGCGGCCCACCGCCAGTGCGTGGTCGCCCGCCGCCCGTCCAGCACCCCAGCCTCGGCCAGCGTGAACGCGCCCGTGCAGAAGCTCACCAGGCGCGCTCCCCGGTCGGCGGCCCGGCGAACGGCGTCCAGCACGCGCGGGCTCGCGGGCACCTCCGGGTCGGGGCGGTTGGGCACGATCACCGTGTCGGCGGTGTCGACGGCCTCCAGCCCGGCCACCCCGGACAGCGTGAACATCCCCAGGTGCATCGACACGGCGGGCACGGCCGCGCAGAGGGCGAACGAGTACCAGGGGATCCCCAGCTCGGGCCGTCGCAGCCCGAACAGTTCGGTGGCCACCCCCAGCTCGAACGGGTTCGACCCGTCGTCGACGATCACGACCACCCGGTGCGAGGATTCTTGCGGCATGTGCGATTCCTAGCACTCACGGTCGCCGTGCACCAGCCGCCACGATTACCGCATGACCACCCAGCCGATCGACATCAACACCGCACTGGACGGCTTCGACGCCATCTGGAGCCCGAGGATCATCACGAACGTCAACGACTACGACATCCGGATCGCCAAGGTGAAGGGCGACCACGTCTGGCACGTCCACGAGTCCACCGACGAGTTCTTCCTGGTCCTGGACGGCGAACTCGACATCGCCCTGCGCGAGCCGGACGGGGAGCGGGTCGTCACCCTCCGCAAGGACTCCGTGTTCGTGGTTCCCAGGGGCACCTTCCACAAGCCGTCCTCGCACGCGGGGGCGCACATCATGGTGGTGGAGCCGATCGGCACCCTCTCGGTGGGGGACCGGCACGAGGAGGTCCCGTCCTACGTGGACGTCACGACGGGCCACCGGGTCTAGGGGCGCACCGCGCACAACCGGTCCAGTGCCGCCCGGCTGCCGTCGTCGGCCGGGCGGAAGACCACCAGTCGCTGGTCCGGGTCCTGGAGCGGCACGAGCACCTCGAACCGCACCGCGATCTCGCCGACGCCGGGGTGCCGCAGCACCTTGAGCCCGCGGCCGTTGACCTCGATGTCCCGCTCGGCCCACAGCCGGGCGAAGTCCTCGTCGCGGGTGAGGAACTCGGCGATGAGGTCGGTCAGCGCCGAGTCCTCCGGGTGCGCGGCCCACGCGGCGCGCAGGTGGGCGATCCCCTCCCGCACGACCCGTTCCCGGTCGACGTAGTACTCGCGCACCTGGGGGTGCGCGAGGCACAGCCACATCGCGTTGCGCCGCGCCGGGGGAAGGGTGCCGAAGTCCACCAGGAGCCGCGTCATCTCGTGGTTCCAGGCCAGGATGTCGAAGCGCTGGTTCATCAGCATGGCGGGCAGCGGCGACAGGTCGTCGACCAGTTCGGCCAGCGGCGCCGCGGCGGTGGTGGCGGGCTCGTCGGCGCCGCGGGGACGTTGTCCGGTCAGGTTGAAGAGGTAGGCGCGTTCGACCGGGGGCAGGCGCAGCGCACCGGCCAGCGCCTCCACCACGTCCGCCGAGGGCCGCAGCCCGCGACCCTGCTCCAGGCGCACGACGTAGTCGACGCTGATCCCGGCCAGCTCGGCGACCTCCTCGCGGCGCAGGCCGGGGGTCCGGCGGGCCTGCCTGCGCGACGGCAGGCCGAGGTCGTGCGGGTCCAGCCGTTCACGCCTGGTCCGCAGGAACGCGGCCAGCTCCTGCGTCGTGTCCACGGTGCGGGTCGTCATGCCCGGTGCAACAGCCGGGGTAGGACTGGCGTTCCCAGGAAGCTCCTTCCCTTATCCGGGGCCCGCGACGGTCGCAGACTCGTCCTCCGCAAGGAACCACGAGTACAGGAGGACACGATGTCGCTCACCCTCGACACCTACCGGCTGCTGGGCCGGTCGGGTCTGCGGGTCTCCCCGCTGGCGCTGGGCACGGCGACCTTCGGCACCGAGTGGGGCTGGGGAGCTGAGGAGCACGAGGCGCGCAAGCTGTTCGACACCTACGTCGAGCGTGGCGGCAACTTCGTCGACACCGCGGACACCTACACCGACGGCAGCGCCGAGCGCCTGCTCGGCGAGTTCACCCGCGACCACCGCGAGGGCTTGGTGCTGGCGACGAAGTACACGACGCTGCGCAGGCCCGGCGACCCGAACTCCGGGGGCAGCGGCCGGAAGAACCTCTTCGCGTCGGTGGAGGGCAGCCTGCGGCGGCTGCGCACGGACTACCTCGACCTGCTGTACCTGCACGTGTGGGACTTCACGACGCCGGTCGAGGAGATCCTGCGCGGTGTGGACGACCTGGTCCGGCAGGGCAAGGTCCTGTACGTCGCGATGTCCAACGTCCCGGCCTGGGAGGTCTCGCGCATGCAGGCCGTCGCCGACCTGCGGGGCTGGGCACCGCTGATCGCGCTCCAGGTCGAGTACAACCTCGTCAACCGGGCGGCGGAACGCGACCTGATCCCCATGGCGCGGGCGATGGGGCTGGGCGTCGTCCCGTACTCGCCGCTGGCGGGCGGCGTGCTCACCGGCAAGTACGGCCGCGCCGACCTCACCGATCCGGGCGCGGCTCCCGGCGACAGCACCAGGAAGAGCTTCAACGCCACCCTGGGCCTGGTCACCGAGCGCAACCTGGGCATCGCCGACGTCGTGCGGGAGGTCGCCGCGGAGCTGGACCGCACCCCCGCCCAGGTCGGCCTGGCCTGGACCCTGCGCAACCCCGGCGTGGTGGCCCCGGTCATCGGCGCCCGCACCCCGGCGCAGTTGGAGGACAACCTGGGGGCACTGGAGGTCGACCTCACCGCACCCCACCTGGCCCGCCTCGACCAGGCGAGCGCGATCGAGCTCGGCTACCCGCACGACCTGCTGTCCGGAGACCACATCCGCAAGGTGACCGCGGGCGACCTCAAGATCGAACTCCGCCGCTGACACCCCGAACGGTCGGGCCGGGGTGGCAACCGCCGCCCCGGCCCGACCGGCGTTCATCCCGTGCGGGGTTCGTACCGGACCACGGACTGCGTGGCCCGCACGATCTTCCGCAGGTCACCGTCGACGCACCCGGCCGCCCGCGCCTGCACCAGCACGTTGCCCAGCGCGGACGCCTCCACCGGCCCGGCCTCCACCGGCAGTCCGCACGCGTCGGCGGTGAGCTGGCACAGCACGGTGTTCAACGCTCCGCCGCCGACGACGTGCACCACGTCCACGCGGCGACCGGACAGCCGCGCCGCGTCGGCGACCGCGTCCCGGTGCGCCAGCGCGAGGCTGTCCAGCACGCACCGGACGACCGCCGCCCTGGACCGCGGCACCACCTGACCGGTCTCCGCACACGCCGCCGCGATCCGCCCCGGCATGTCACCGGGGGCGAGGAACCGGGAGTCGGTCGCGTCCACCACGGCCGCCGCGGGCAGCGCCGCGGCCTCCTCCAGCAGCGCGGCCTGGTCGGTGGTGCCCCACTCCCGGTGGCACTCCTGGAGCAGCCACAGCCCCATCACGTTCCGCAGGTACCGGATCGTGCCGTCCACACCGGACTCGTTGGTGAAGTTCGCCGCCCGGCTCTCCTCGGTGAGCACCGGCGAGTCCAGCTCCACACCGACCAACGACCAGGTGCCGCAGGAGATGTAGGCGAAGTTCGCGTCACGGGCGGGCACGGCGACGACGGCGGACGCGGTGTCGTGCGATCCGACCGCGTACACCGGAACCCGTTGCGCCAGGCCGATCTCGGGCAGCACGTCCCCGATCACGGCGCCGGGTTCGCGCAGGGGCGCGAACAGGCCGGTGTCCACGCCCAGCGCGTCGGCGACCTCGGCCGACCACGCGCGGGTGCGCGGATCGAGCAGGGCGGTGGTGGACGCGTTGGTGATCTCGGTGCCCGCGCGGCCGGTGAGCCAGTAGCCGATCAGGTCCGGGATCAGCAGCGCCCCGGTGGCCAGGTCGGCCATCCGGTCGGCGACGAGCTGGAACGCGGTGTTGAACGGCTGGAACTGGATCCCGGTGGCCGCGTAGTGCCGCTCGGGGGCGAGCGCGGTGAGCGCCTGGCGGACGGCGGGCGCCGTGCGCTCGTCGCGGTAGTGCACGGGGTTCCCGAGCAGGGCCCCGTCCTCGTCGAGCAGCCCGTAGTCCACGGCCCACGAGTCGACGCCGATCCCGTCCAGCGGGCCCGCCTTCAGCAGCCCGTCGACGACCTCCCGGTAGAGCCCGAGCACGTCCCAGTGCAGCGTGCCGCCGACCTTCACCGGCCGGTTCGGGAACCGGTGCACCTCGCTCAGCACCACCGAGCCGTCCTCGACCTCGCCGACGATCACCCGGCCGCTGCCCGCGCCCAGGTCGACCGCCGCGAACCGCTTCATCGCAGGAACGCCGCGGCGACGCCCGCGTCCACCGGCACGTGCAGGCCGGTGGTGTGGCTCAGCGTCGTCAGCGCGAACACGGCGTGCGCCACGTGCTCCGGCAGCACCTCCCGCTTGAGCAGGGTGCGCTGCGCGTAGAACGCGCCCAGCTCCTCCTCCGGCACGCCGTAGACCTCGGCGCGCTGCGCCCCCCAGCCGCCCGCGAAGATCCCCGACCCGCGCACCACGCCGTCCGGGTTGACCCCGTTGACCTTGATGCCGTGCTCGCCGAGTTCGGCGGCCAGCAGCCGCACCTGGTGCGCCTGGTCGGCCTTCGCCGCGCTGTAGGCGATGTTGGCGGGCCCGGCGAACACGGCGTTCTTGCTGGCGATGTAGACGATGTCGCCGCCGAACCCCTGGTCGATCATCACCCGCGCCGCGTGCTTGGCGACCAGGAACGAGCCGCGGGCCATGACGTCGTGCTGCTTGTCCCAGTCCTCGACGGTGGTGTCCAGCAGCGGCTTGGAGATGGACAGGCCCGCGTTGTTCACCACCAGGTCGACCCCGCCGTAGGCGAGCACGGCCTCGTCGAGCGCGGCGGCGATCTGCGCCTCGTCGGTGACGTCCGCCGTCACGGCGACCGCCTTCAGCTCACCGGCGACCGCCGTCGCGGCGGCGGTGTCGCGGTCGGCGACGACCACGCACGCGCCCTCGGCCCGGAGCCGGGTGGCGATGGCCTTGCCGATGCCCGACCCGGCCCCGGTGACGAACGCGACCCGCCCGGTCAGCGGCGCGGGCTTGGGACGGCGGGCCAGCTTCGCCTCCTCCAGGGCCCAGTACTCGATGCGGAACTTCTCCACCTCGTCGATCGGCGCGTACGTCGACACCGACTCGGCGCCGCGCATGACCTCGATGGCGTTGAGGTAGAACTCGCCCGCCACGCGCGCCGTCTGGGCGTCCGCGCCGTAGGAGAACATGCCGACGCCGGGCACCAGCACGATCGCCGGGTCGGCGCCGCGCATCGCGGGGGAGTCCGGGAGCGCGTGCCGCTCGTAGTAGGCGCGGTAGTCCTCCCGGTACGCCTCGTGCAGCTCGCGCAGCCGGGCCTTCACCTCGTCCAGCGGCGCGGACGGCGGCAGGTCCAGCACCAGCGGTCGGACCTTCGTGCGGAGGAAGTGGTCCGGGCACGACGTGCCGAGCGCGGCCAGCCGCGGGTGTTCCGCGCGGGCCAGGAAGTCCAGCACGGGCGCGGTGTCGGTGAAGTGGCCGATCCGCCGGTCGTCGGTCGACGCCAGCCCGCGCAGCAGCGGGGCCAGCGCGGCGGCGCGCGCCCGGCGTTCGGCGTCGGGAAGCGCTCCGTAGCCGGGGAGTTCCGGCCCGAACGGCTCGTCGCGGCCGTGCTCGGCGAGGAACGCGGCGGCACCCCGGATGATCTCCAGCGACCGGGCCTCCGCCTCCTCGGACGTGTCGCCCCACGCGGTGATGCCGTGACCGCCCAGCACGCAGCCGATGGCCTCCGGGTGCTCGGCCTTGATCCGGGCGATGTCCAGCCCGAGCTGGAACCCCGGCCTGCGCCACGGCACCCACACGACCCGGCCGCCGAAGCAGCGCCCGGTCAGCTCCTCGCCGTCCACGGCCGTCGCCAGCGCGATCCCGGAGTCCGGGTGCAGGTGGTCGACGTGCGCCGCGTCCACGAGCGCGTGCATCGCGGTGTCGATCGACGGCGCCGCCCCACCCCGCCCGTGCAGGCAGTGGTCGAACGCCGCCACCATCTCGTCCTCGTGCTCGACGCCCTGGTAGACGTCCACCAGACCGCGCACCCGGTCCAGCCGCAGCACGGCCAGCCCGGACTCGGTCAGCGTGCCGAGGTCGCCGCCGGACCCCTTGACCCACAGCAGGTCCACCGGCTTCCCGGTCACCGGGTCGGTGTCCGAGCCCTTGGCGGAGGTGTTGCCGCCCGCGTAGTTCGTGTTCGCCGGGTCGGAACCCAGCCGGTTCGACCTGTCCAGCAGATCCCGCACCGCGCTCACGCGCCCCACCCCGCCTGTTCGCCGCCGACGCGCTCGCGCGCGATCCTGTCCTGGTACCCGGAACGCCGGTAGGCGCCGACGGGGTCGGGGTCGAGCCCCTGCTCGACGCGCAACTCGGCCACCAGCGGCCGCACGTCGGTGTTGTAGGCGTCCATCAGGACGTCGTTGGCCGCGATCACGTCACCGTCGCGCTGCGCGGTCCTCAACGCCTCGCGATCGACCAGCAGCGCCTTCGCAGTCGCCTCCTGCACGTTGCAGACCGACCGGATCTGGCCGGGGATCTTCTGCTCGACGTTGTGGCACTGGTCGAGCATGAACGCGACCCCGGTGGCCGGGTCGAGGCCGCCGCCGCGGTCGACCTCGCACATGATCCGGAACAACTGGAACGGGTCCGCCGCGCCGACCATCAGGTCGTCGTCGGCGTAGAAGCGGGAGTTGAAGTCGAACGCGCCGAGCTTCCCGGCGCGCAGCAGGAACGCCACGATGAACTCGATGTTCGTGCCGGGCGCGTGGTGGCCGGTGTCGACGCAGACCTTCGCCCGCTCGCCCAGCTCCAGGCAGTGCGCGAACGACGTGCCCCAGTCCGGGACGTCCATCGTGTAGAAGGCGGGCTCGAAGAGCTTGTACTCCAGCAGGAGCCGCTGGTCGCCGGACAGCCGCTCGTACACCGCAGCCAGCGCCTCGGCCAGCCGGTCCTGCCGGTCGCGGATGTCGTCCTGGCCGGGGTAGTTGGTGCCGTCGGAGAACCACAGCTTCAGGTCGCGCGACCCGGTCTCGTCCATGACGTCCACGCACTCCAGCAGGTGCGCGAGCGCCTTGCGCCGGACCGCCGGGTCGGGGTTGGTGACGCTGCCGAGCTTGTAGTCGTCGTCCTGGAACACGTTGGCGTTGACGGTGCCGAGCCGGACGCCCGCGGCCTCGGCGTACCGGGCCAGGTCGGCGTAGTCGTCGACGCGGTCCCACGGGATGTGCAGCGCGATGGACGGCGCCGAGCCGGTGAGGGAGTGCACGACGGCGGCGTCGTCGATCTTCTCGCGGACCGTGCGGGGGACCCCTGCCTGCGCGAACACCTTGAAGCGCGTGCCGGAGTTCCCGTAGGCCCACGAGGGGGTCTCGATCCGCAGCGTTCGCAGGCCCGCCCGCGCGGTGTCGCCACGCGGATCCGGCGCGAGTGCCGTCATCGTGTTCTCCAACCGCCGATTGAAACGTTTCATCCGATGGTATTGTTCGTCGTGGCGCGGAGCAAGGGGTCGGGTGACATGGTCGGCATCAAGGACGTCGCCCGGCGAGCCGGGGTATCGATCGGCACGGTCTCCAACGTCGTCAACCGGCCGCACGTCGTGTCGGCGGTGACGAGGTCCCGCGTGAACGCGGTGATCGAGGAACTCGGCTACGTGCGCGACGAGTCGGCCCGCCAGCTCCGCGCGGGCAGCAGCCGCACCCTCGCCCTGCTGGTCCTGGACCTCGGCAACCCGTTCTTCGTGGACGTCGCGCGCGGCGCGGAGGAGGCGGCGCACGACGCGGGCCTCAACATGATCACCTGCAACAGCGCCCAGCGCGTCGACCGGGAGTCCTCCTACCTGGCCATGCTCGCCGAGCAGCGGGTGCGCGGCGTGCTGCTCAGCCCCGTCGGCCCGCAGGACGAGAGCCTCGAGGCGTTCGGCCGCAGCGGGATCCCGTACGTGCTGGTCGACCGCAAGGCGACCACGGGGGAGTGCTGCTCGGTGTCGGTCGACGACGTGCTCGGCGGCGCGCTCGCCGCCCGCCACCTGGCCGAGCAGGGGCACACCGAGATCGCGTTCGTCAACGGCCCGTCCGTGCTCGTGCAGTGCCGCGAGCGCGAGGAGGGCGTGCGCAAGGCGCTGGCCGAGGTGCCGGGGCACCACCTGTCCGTGCTGGAGGTGGCCGCGCTGGACGTGGCGTCCGGCCGGGACGCCGGGGCGCGCATCCTGGGCATCAGCCCGCGACCGACGGCGGTGTTCTGCGCGAACGACCTGCTCGCGCTCGGCGTGCTCCAGGCCATGGTCGGCGCGGGCGTCCGGGTGCCGGAGGACCTGGCGATCGTCGGGTACGACGACATCGAGTTCGCCTCGGCCGCAGCCGTCCCGCTCACCTCCGTCCGGCAGCCCGCCGCCCGCATCGGCGAGACGGCCGCGCGGCTGCTGATCGAGGAGACGTCCGGCGAGGGCGAGCACGAGCACCGCACGGTCGTGTTCTCGCCCGAACTGGTGGTCCGCGACTCGACCCGCACCAGGCGCCGCTGACACGATCGGGGTGATCATCGCCGCACGTCAGGCGTGCGGGCGGTCGATGGGTGACGCTGTCGGCATGACCGGATCGCTTGGCGTGGCACTGGAAGAACTCGACCTCCCCTCCGCGGACCTCGGTGTCCACACCGGACTGGCCGGGTTCGGCGACGCGTGGCTCACCGGCCGCTCGGAAGGGCGGCTCCGCTACGCGGAGGAGGGCGGGTTCCTGTTCGTCAGCGCGGTCGTCCCGCCGTCGGTGCGGTACGCGGAAGCCGTGCGGGCGCTGTACGCGGAGCTGTTCGCGCTGACCAAGCGGGTCGGGTACCCGACGATCTGCCGCCTGTGGCACTACATCGGCCGCATCAACGGCACCACCGCGGACGGCCTGGAGACCTACCGAGACTTCTGCGTCGGCCGCGCGCTGGCGTTCGAGGAGGTCGGGGCGACCATGCCCGCCGCGAGCGCCGTCGGCTCCGCGCACGAGGGCGTCAGCGTGTGCCTGCTCGCCACCCGCGCGGGCGCGCTGACCGCGATCGAGAACCCCCTCCAGGTGCCCGCCTACCGCTACCCCGGCCAGCACGGGCCGAAGTCGCCGTCGTTCTCCCGCGCCACCTACCTGCGCCAGGACGCGGGCGGCACCCTCTTCCTGTCCGGTACCGCCAGCATCCTCGGCCACGAGACCGCGCACCCCGGCGACCTGGCCGGGCAGCTCGCGACGACGTTCGGCAACGTCGAGGCCGTCGTCCACGAGCGCAACCTCGCCAGGCACGGCGTCGACGCGGGCTTCGGCCTGGCCGACTTCGACCGCGTGACGGCGTACGTCCGGCACGCCGACGACCTGGCCGCCGTGGAGGCGTCCTGCCGGGCCGCGTTCGGCGCGGGCACGGCGGTCCGGCTGCTCAGGGCGGACCTGTGCCGGTCGGACCTGCTGGTGGAGGTCGAGGGCGTGATCACCTGACCGGTGGGCCGTACCGGGCGCAGGCGCCGACGGTGTCCGCGCCGTAGCGCTCGACGTCCGCCTCGACGTCGAGGTCGCCCTTGTGCGCCAGTACCTCGTCGTCGACCAGGTGCGCGGGCACCAGCCAGCACACCTCGAACTCCAGCCCGTCCGGGTCCTTGCCGTAGAGCCCCTTCGTCGCACCGTGGTCGCTGGAGCCGACCAGCGCGCCCGCCGCCACCAGCCGGTCCCGGCAGTCGCGCAGGTCCGCGAGCGTCGGCACCTCCCACGCCAGGTGGTACAGCCCGACCTGCCCGTTCCCCGCGGTGCTCGGCGCGGGATCGGTGGTCTGGAACAGCCCGAGGTCGTGGTCGTTCGCCGACTCGGGGGCCTGGAGGAACGCGGACCGCGGTGTGCGGTGCACGACCCGGAAGCCCAGCACGTCCACGTAGAACGCGCTGCTCACCTCGGCGTCCCGCACCCACAGGACGGCGTGGTTCAAGCCGCGGATCGGCACGGGTGTCCTCCTCAACTCGGTCGGGGCAGGGCGAAGTCCGCCCCACCCCGCCGCCACCATCGCGCGTACACCTCGGACGTGGCAACCAGGCAGAGGTACCGCTGCTCGACCGTGGCGCACAGCTCGTCGACCATGGACGCGATGGGGGAGTCCGTGCGCCAGGCCAGCACCAGTTCGCGGTAGAGCGGGTTGCCCTCCAGGGTGAGGGTCGCCAGGCCGTCGCGGGCGGTGCCGATGGGGTAGAGCACGCACACGGCGCGAGCGGCGGCCGTGAGCGAGAACGCCACGTGCGCCTCGGTGGTGAGGTGCGCGATGTCCTGCGCGAACCCGGCCGCCGCGCAGGTCCGCGCGAAGTACTCGTTCATCCCGCTGTCGTCCGGGTCGGGCATGACCCACTTCTCGTCGGCCAGTTCGGCCAGCGGCACGTCCTCGCGCCCGGCCAGCGCGTGACCGGCGGAGACACCGACGAACAGGGGTTCGGTGAGCAGCAGCCGCTGCTCGACCCCCGCGGGCGGCGCCACCGGGAAACCGGGGAACCGCCGCAGCACGGCCACGTCCAGCTCGCCGGAGCCCAGCAGCGCCGTCAGCGTCCCGGTCTCGCGGACCGTGCGGCTGGTGACCTCCTGGCCGGGGTGGGCGTCGGCGAGCGCGTCCACGAGCAGGCTGAAGTGCTGCGCGGGAATCCCGCCGACCTTGAACGGCGTCCCGGACTCGCGCCGGGCGTTGAGCCGCGCCGTCCGCTCCAGGTCGGTCACCAGGTCCAGCACCTTCTTCGCGTCGCGGACGAACTCCGTGCCCGTGTGCGTGGCCAGGACACCGTCGGTGGACCGCAGGAACAGCGCTCCGCCGAGGTGCTGCTCGATCCTCTTGAGCTGCGTGGTCACGGCGGGCTGGGTCAGGTGCAACTGTGCCGCGGCTCTGCGCAGGCTCCCCGATTCGGCGATGGCGACGACGAGTTCGAGGTGCCGGACTTCGAGGCGCATGAGCCGATCCTACGGTCGGTGAACAACCGCTGAACGGGAAGGGTTATCGCCCATTGCTATAGCGCCATTCCCGTGATCATTTCAGCGTTTTCCCAGGTGGAAGCCTCGACCCTGACTTTCGGCGGGTTGTCGGCGGAAGAGGCGCCGGCTATGTTTTCGCCACCGATCCCGGACGGTCCACCGGGAATTCCCGATGAGCGGATTACCCCACCATGCCCGAAGTGCTGGAACTGTGCGACGACCTCCCGAGGGTCGCCGAGGAGCGGTCCGTGCTGTTCTCGGAAACGGCCTTGGAGACCTTCCTGTCGGCGGCGGCGAAGGAGTACGCGTCCATCACGCCGAACGAGCCGAGATCCTGCTTCGGCGTCCTGCTGGGCACCGGCGCGGAAGGCGCGTTCCTGGTGGACCGGATCGAGTTCGGCCGCAACGCCCGCACCACCTCGCCCGCCGCCAGGCAGGAGTTCGAGACCACCATCGTCCCGCGCTTCGGCGCCGCCTACGAGAACCCCGTGCGCGCCTGGTGGCTGGACCCGGCCGACCTGCTCCGGATCTCCCGCCTCGCCGACCTGGTCGGCCTGGACATCCTCGGCTCCATCCACCTGCACCCGGACTGGCACCGGCTGGGCCCGGAGTCCGAGCGCGGCCGCCCGCTGAGCGACCGCCCGTCCGCGATGGACGAGTACGTGTTCCGCGGCTGCGGCTGGCCCATCAACGTCGTCTGCTACCTGGAGCGCAGGCACGGCTCGCTGTACTACTCGGTGGCCGCCTGGGACGGCGACTGCCGACCGCTCCCGCTGCGCGTCCGCGCGTCCGTTCCGGGGAGCCGCGGTGAGTGACGACGACCTGGTCCGCGGCCTCTGGTCCACGATGGCCGAGGGCTGGGCCGCGGGCGACGCCGCGCGGTTCGCGGCGGTCTTCGGCCCCGACGTCGACTTCGTGACCGTGCGCGGCGAGGACCTGCGGGGCCGGGCCGCCGTCGAAGAGGTGCACGCGCGCCTGTTCGCGTCGGCCTTCCGCGACACCAGGCTGGTGCCCAACTTCCTGCTCGTGCGCCCGTTGGCCGACGGCGTCCACCTGGTGCACGTGACCACCGGCATCGTCCCGCTCGGCGTCCTCACCCACGCCCAGGCGGTGGTGACCCGCCGCGACGGCGGGTGGGAGATCACCGCCTTCCACAACATGATCCCGAACGCGCCGAGAGGAACCACCCCATGACCAGGCCCCGACTGCGCCACCTCGCCTTCGTCGTCCAGGACGCGAAGCGGATGGCCGACTTCTACCGCGACCGCCTCGGGATGGAGGAGTTCCACCAGGACCCGGACGGCAGCCGCTTCCTCACCGACGGGTACATCAACCTGGCGCTCATCCAGCAGCGGCTCGACGGCGACGTGGCCACCGGCTTCAACCACTTCGGCTTCGTCGTGGAGGACGTCGACGTCGCGGCGGACCACCTGGCCGACGCGGGCGTGCCCCGGCCGGTCGCCCGCGCCACCGACCGGCCGTTCGCGGAGTACCGGGCCATCGACCCGGAGGGCAACTGGTTCGACCTGTCCGCCCACGGCTTCCTGCCGCCCGGAGTGGGGGAGTGAGCGCCGCGGCGTGACCCTTGGTGATCGAATCCCCGAGAAGCCTCACGCGCTGTTCAACGGAACTCCCGCCGGGTAGACCGGCCATATCACGCCTCATGGGGAATGCGAAATGTCGGGAAATGCCCGGCTATCGCACAGCGCTTCCGCTACGTACGGCCGACACCGATGGTTCATCCCGATTCGATATTCGCCGAAACTCGCGTAATCCCAGGTCAGGGCTCTTTTGTTAACGGGACTTCACCAGAATTAACCTGTTAACGAGTTTTCCGCCCGACGGTGGTTAACGAGGGGTTGCCGGTAGCCCTCCACCCCCGCTATCGTCCCCTCCGGTCCATTGTCGAGGTTGATCACGAGAGCGAACAACGAGTCGGACCCCCGACCGACTCGCCGGGTTCCCCCGCCCGGTCCTGACACGGACTCCCCGAGTACGGAAGGCCAGGTCTTGTCCCACCTCCGCTCCTCCGGCGGCCAGGCAGACGTCGGCGCGGCACCCCGAGCCGCGGCGAAGCACCGACTGCCCCCGCCTCCGTCGTCCCTGCGCGGTCGGATCGTCATCGCCGCGGTCGCCATCGGCGCTTTCGGCGCCGCTGCCGGGGGACAGACACTCCAGGCGGTCGACGGCGCGAGCACCGACGAAGTGACCCCGCTCGCGAACTCGACCAAGGCCTCCGACAACGCCGCGGCCTTCGGCGTCGGGGGCTCCGCCCCGGCGGCCCCGCAGATCCTCCAGGTCGCGCGGCAGGTCGACCCCTCCGCCGAGGCGGGCAAGCTCGTCAAGAGCCAGCGCATCACCGAGCAGCGCGAGGCGGAGGAGGCCGAGGCCCGCCGCCCCAAGCGCGTCGCGCCGACGCGCGGCAGCTTCACCTCCGGGTTCGGCTACCGCGACGGCGCCATGCACTACGGCCTCGACATCGCCGCGCCGATCGGCACCCCGATCTACGCCGCCGCCGACGGCGTCGTGATCGAGGCGGGCCCCGCCAGCGGGTTCGGGCTCTGGGTGAAGGTCGAGCACGCCGACGGCACCGTCACGGTGTACGGTCACATGTACCGCTTCAACGTCCGCAAGGGCCAGCAGGTCCTGGCGGGTGAGCAGATCGCCGAGGTCGGCAACAACGGCGTCTCGTTCGGCGCGCACCTGCACTTCGAGGTGTGGAACGCCGCGGGCGTGAAGACCAACCCGCTGCCCTGGCTCAACGAGGCGGGCATCACCGTCTAGGACTCCGCGCACGACTCACCCGCACGGTCGCCTCGACGTGCGGGTGAGTCGTTTTCGGCGCACGGTCGGCGCGCCGGGTGCATCGCCCGTTCCGTGCTCTGACCTGCTCGTTCGCCTGCGGGACCCGTGCCGCTCGCGCAGTGGTCGTCGGCGTTCGCGGTGTCCGGCGGACGAGATCATCGGGACAGGCAACCCCGCTGGCACCTCGGAACGTCATAGGGGAAACACCCTTCCGAGACCCGCGGAGGCCCCCTTGCCGACCACCGTGTGCCGCGCCTGCGGCGGAGCGAGCAGTCCGCTCCGCTGGGCCTGCCCGTGCTGCGTCCTCGCGACCGGTGAGCGGCTCGACGCGATCCGCGAGCACGCCGTCGCGGTCTGCGCGGCCGGGCCGGTGGACGGGCCCGCTCGCCCCGGCCGCGTCGACGCGGTCCGCGGTGACGGGCTGCCCGTCCGGGTGGACGACGCGGCGCTGGGCGACGGCGATCCGGCCGTGGTGGTGCTGTCTGTGCTGGACGTGCTGCACCGGATCGCGCGGTACGTGCGGCGGCACCGCGGCGAGCCCGCCGCGTTCCGCTGCACGATCACCAGCGAGGTCGCCTACCTGAAGGCGAACGCCGAGTGGTGCGCGCACCAGTTGTGGGGGCACGACTTCGTGGAGGCGGTGCACGACCTGCACTCCCGCACCGCGGAACGGGCGGGCACGCTGGTGCGCTGACGGCTCGCACGGACGGCCGGTCGTGTCACCCGTCGGGACCAGCGCGGAGCGGGTGGCAGCCGCGAAAGCGACTGTGGGTGACGTGCGGGGTCACCTCCAAGGCGCTAGGTCGCTCGCGTCAACCTCCCTATCATGTGAGCTTGCGCACAGTCGGCGTGCAAATGAGACGCGGGAGGTCCACGTGGCTGCGACGGTCGGCCCGTGATCTCGCCCCCGGTCTGCCGAACTCCTCGCCAGGCCGGACGGAAGCCGGGCCTCGGGTGCGAGGTCCTGGTGGTGGGCTGCGGGAACCCGTTGAGAGGTGACGACGGGGTGGGCCCGGTGCTGGTCCGCCGCCTGCGGGAGCGGGGCGTCCCCGACGGCGTCCGGCTCGTGGACGGCGGGACGGCCGGTGCGGACGTCGCGTCCCGGATGCGCGGCGCGGGCCGGGTGGTGATCGTCGACGCCGGTGCCGTCGGGGTCACGCCGGGGACGGTCTACCGGGTGCCCGGCTCGATGCTGGCGAACCTGCCTCCCCTGCACGTCCTCCACACGCGTTCCTTCCGCTGGGACCACGCCGTCGCGTTCGCCCGCTGGGCGCTCGCGGACGCCTGCCCCGACGACATCACGGTGTTCCTGGTCGAGGCGGGGAACGTGGCGATGGGAGCACCGCTCAGCCCGTCGGTGGCCACGGCGGTGGACGAGGTCGTCACCATCGTCGAACGCGACTACCCGGCCCCCGCACGGGTCGCGTCGGAGCCGGGGTCGTGAAGCCCGCGAACGACAAGCGCCCGATCTCCGTGGACACCGCGGCCGAGCCGGAGTACGGCCGCTGGGCGGTGGACGTCCTCGTCACGTTCCCGGACGGCGTCGTGCGGCACCGGATCGACACGTTCGCGACCAGGGCGCGGGCCGAGGCCAGCGCCCGGCTGATCAAGCAGGCGTCCGAGCGCGAACTGCGCGGGCCGCTGCACCTCTGACGCCGTAGCAGGTGTCGCCACGCGGGTCAATGGCACGTGCTGGACCACCGGGACGCCCGCCAAGGGGATCGTTCCGCGCCCGCCGTCCCGAGAAGCTGAGCAGGTCCGAACAACGGCCTCCAGCAAGGGATTCCCACCATGACCACGTCCCACCAGGAACCGCGCCCCACCCGTCGACGGGCCGTCTCGGCCTTCGCCGTGGTGGCGGTGAGCGGCCTCGTCGCGGCGGGCGCGGCCCTCCCGTCGTCGGCGGACGCCCAGTCGCCGACGCGCGACCGCGTGCAGCAGGGTCTCGACAGCCTGGTGCGGACCGACGGCTTCCCCGCCGCGCTCGCCTCGGTGAGGGGCCGGGACGGTCGCGTCCGCGACTACACCGCGGGCGTCGGGGACCTGGCGACGAAGTCGCCCGTCCCGGTCAACGGCCAGGTCCGCGTCGCCAGCAACACCAAGACCTTCGTGGCCACGGTGGTCCTCCAGCTCGTGGCGGAGGGGAAGGTGCGCCTCGACGAGCCGGTCGAGACCTACCTGCCGGGCATCGTCCGCGGCGAGGGGATCGACGGGAACACCATCACCGTGCGCCAGCTCCTCCAGCACACCAGCGGCCTGGCCGACTACGACGAGGTCGTGAGCGACTACGCGGCCATCCGGCACCGGTACTTCGAGCCCAGGGAGATCGTCGACCTCGGGCTGGGCAAGCCTGCCCTGTCCGCGCCCGGCGCGGCCTGGTCCTACAGCAACACCAACTACGTCCTGCTGGGACTGCTGGTGCAGAAGGTCACCGGGCGCCCGATCGGAGAGGAGATCACCCATCGGATCATCGATCGGATCGGGTTGCGCGACACCTACTGGCCCGCGCTCGGCGACCAGGGGATCCGCGAGCCCCACCCGCACGGGTACTTCGCCCAAACCCCTGGTGCTCCACTTGCCGACGTCACGGAGATGGACCCCTCCCTGGGCTGGGCGGCTGGACAGTTGATCTCCACGCCCCGCGACCTCAACACGTTCTTCCTCGCCCTGCTCGGCGGCGACCTGCTCGACCCGGAGCGGTTGGCGGAGATGAAGAAGACGGTCGCCGCGCCGAAGTCCGGCGTCCGCGGCGACGAGCGGTACGGGCTCGGGCTGTCCACGTTCACGCTGAGCTGCGGCGTGGAGGCGTGGGGCCACGGCGGTGACGCGCCGGGCTACGAGACGCGCAACGCCGTGACGGCCGACGGTCGCGCCGCCGCGGTCGCCGTGACGGCCCTGCCGACCGCGATCGACCCGGCCAAGCACGTGGAGGAGGCCGTCGAGACCGCGCTCTGCAGGTGACGGACGTGCTACGCGCGGAGGTCGGCCGTACGACTTTCGGCCAACCCGAGCAGGGGCACCGAGGGTGATGTGCGACGACCCCGCGGTTCGGCACAGTCGTCGGTGACAGCTTCACAGCAAGGAGGAGTGGAACCGATGGACAACGACCACTACGTGCTCGCGGCGCAGGGCGAAGCCTGGAGTTGGGTGTTCGCGGGTGGTATCGGCCTCGTCGTGCTCGCGCTCGCCGCCCTCTTCATCGGCGCGCTCGTCAGCGTCCTGCGCTCGGGGATGACCGGCGGCATGAAGGTCGTGTGGGTCGTGTTCGCGTTCTGTGCGCCGTTCCTCGGGCCCGTCCTGTGGTTCCTGGTCGGCAAGAAGGACGTGGAGGGTCGGCGGATCCGGGTCTGACTCAGCCGAGCCCGGCGTCGTGGACGACGATCGCGACCTGCGTGCGGTTCGCGACGTCCAACTTGGACATGACCCGTCCGATGTGGACCTTGACGGTGGACTCGCTGAGCACCAGTGACTTCGAGATCTCCGCGTTGCTCAGGCCGCCGCCCACGGCGACCGCGACCTCCCGCTCCCGAGCGGTCAGCGCTTCGAGCCTCGCCACGGCCTCCCGCTTCGCGCCACCGCCCGCGAACTCCCGCAGCAGCCGCTTGGTGATCCGCGGCGAGATCATCGCCTCGCCCGCGGCCACCATGCGCACGGCCTGCACCAGGTCGCGCGGCGGGGTGTCCTTGACCAGGAAGCCCGAGGCGCCCAGCCGCAGCGCCGAGTGCACGTACTCGTCCAGGTCGAACGTGGTGAGCACGAGGACCGGGGGCCCGTCGGGCAGGGAGGTGACCAGCCTGGTCACCTCCAGCCCGTCGACCCGCGGCATCTGGATGTCGGTGAGCACCACGTCGGGCCGGTGCCGGGCGACCAGGTCCAGGACACCGGTCCCGTCGGCCGATTCCGCGACGACGGTGATGTCCGGATCGGACTCCAGGATCATCCGGAGACCGCCGCGCACCAGTTCCTCGTCGTCGAGCAGGAGCACCTTCACCGTCACGAGCACGTCATCCGATCAGCGGGGGAACCGGGCCGACACAACGTACCCACCGCCGTCGGTCGGCCCGGAGCGGACCGTGCCGCCCGCGAGCGCGACCCGTTCGCGCATGCCGACCAAACCGTAACCCGACCCCGTCACGTCCGTCCGCGCGTCGCCCGCGGCCCGGTTCGCGACCTCGACGGCCACGTCGTCGTCCGAGGCGACGACCGTGACCCGCACCGACGCCCCCGGAGCGTGCTTGCCCGCGTTGGTGAGCGCCTCCTGGACCACCCGGTACGCCGCCCGCCCGACCACGTCCGACGTCTCCGGCACGGCGTCGGGCAGCACGAGGTCGACCTCGGCGCCCGCCGACCGGAACTCCTCGACCAGGTTCTCCACGCCGTCGAGCGCGGGTCGGTGCCGCGACGGCGGCGCGTCGGTGTCCTCCCGCAACACGCGCAGCATGTCGCGCAGCTCGGTGAGCGCGGCGGTGCTGTTGGTCCGGATGACCTCGGCGACCCTGCCGACGTGCTCGTCGTCGGACGTCAGCGTCAACCCGCCCGCCTGGAGCGCGATCACGCTGACCCGGTGCGCGACGACGTCGTGCATCTCCCCGGCGATGCGGCGGCGCTCGGCGGCGACCGCCCGTTCGGCGAGCAGGTCGCGTTCCCGCTCGGCCTGGACCGCCCGGTCGCGCAGGGCGGCCAGCAGCGTCCGGCGCTGGAACGTCCAGAGCCCGCCCAGCGCGGGCAGTGCGACGAACACGACGGTGATCAGCTCCGCCGGGTCCCACCGGTGGCCCTCCGACGTCCACACCACGACCTCGATGGCGCCGAAGCACACCGCGGCCGCGGCCCACGTGCGCACGGCGGGTCCGTAGCGCGAGGCGGTGCTGTAGACGGCGACCAGCGTCGGCACCAGGTACGGGTCGAGGGCGGTGCCCACCACCGCGGCGGCCACCGCCACCAGCGGGAACCGGCGCCGGACCAGGAGTCCCGCGAACGTCGTCGCGGCGCCCGCCACCGCGAGCGGGGTGACGGGGTCGCCCTGGACGCCCGCCCAGACGACCGCTCCCGACAGCAGCAGGTCGAACAGCAGCGACCGCACCCGGCCGTCCCACCACGCCAGCACCGACCGCGGTCCGCGTTTCGCCACGGTGATCACGGTAGCGCCGGCGCTACCGCCACGGCTGCCCACCACCACCCCGCCGCCTCCGTCCTCGCCGGGGAACGATTGACCGCACGGACCGTGTCCACCGTTGACGCTTCGTGGTACCAAATGGTCTATGCAAGTGGCTTATCTTCCCAGGTCAGGGGCCTTTCGTAACGCAAGGTAGTCGACTGGGCCGATAGGGTGACTTCGGTAACGAATCGGAGCCGGGCGTCGTGGGCCGCGTCAAACTGCCGCGTTGTCCCTGGCGCTTCGTGACGTCAACTCGTGGAGGGTCCCGGTGCAGTTCCGAATTCTCGGGCCGGTCGAGGTGAGCGACGACGACGGCGACCTCCTGGCACCCCTGCCGCCCAAGGCGGGGCGGATCCTCGCGGTGCTGGCCGCCGACTGCGGCCGCGTGGTCCCGGTGGACCGGCTGATCGACCTGGTCTGGGGCGAGCGGGCCCCGAC
Source organism: Umezawaea endophytica (assembly GCF_025061645.1). Taxonomy (GTDB): domain Bacteria; phylum Actinomycetota; class Actinomycetes; order Mycobacteriales; family Pseudonocardiaceae; genus Umezawaea; species Umezawaea endophytica. The sequence continues at coordinate 225,074 of NZ_JANYMP010000010.1, forward strand.
CCAGGCGCGCAAGTCGCTCCAGGTCCACATCTCCGGCCTGCGCCGCGCGGGCGTGCCGGTCGAGCACCGGACGGCGGGCTACCGGCTCGACGCCGACCCCGACCAGGTCGACGCGCACGTGTTCCGCGGCCTGGTCGCCCGCGCCGGGGAGACGGCGGACCCGGCCGAGCGCCGGGCCGTGCTCGGCGAGGCACTCGCGCTGTGGCGGGGGTCGCCGATGGCCGGGATCGACCGGCTCGGCGGGCCGATGGAGGCCCAGCGGCTCGCGGCCGTCGAGGACGCCGTCGACGCGGACCTCGCGCTCGGCCACCACGCCGAGGTCGTGGACCTGCTGTCCGGGCTGGTGGAGGAGCACCCGCTGTCGGAGCGCCTGAGGGTGCGCCAGATGCGGGCGCTCGCGGGCTCCGGCCACCGCGCCGAGGCGATGAAGGTCTTCCAGGACACCCGCCGCCTGCTCGTGGACGAGCTGGGCGTCGAACCCGGCCCCGAACTCCAGCAGCTCTACCGCGCGGTGCTCCAGGGCGACGAGCCGGAGGAACCGTCGCGGCGCAACTACCTGCCGCGCGACGTCGGCGACTTCACCGGCCGCGCCGACGAGCTGACCAGGCTCACCGAGGGCGATCCGCACGGCGTGTGGTGGATCGAGGGGGCGCCGGGCGTCGGCAAGAGCGCACTCGCCGTGCACGCCGCCCACCGGCTGGCCGCGCGCTACCCGGACGGTCAGCTCTTCGTGGACCTGCACGCCCTGCCGTCCACACCGGGCGCCGCGCTGGACACCCTGCTGCGCGCGATCGACGTGCCCAGCGTCCGGATCCCGGCCCAGCTCGACGAGCGCGCCGCGCTGTGGCGGGCGCAGCTCACCGGCCGCCGGGTGCTGATCGTGCTGGACGGCGTCAGCAGCGCCGCCCAGGTGCGCGTGCTGCTGCCCGGCGCGCCCGGCTGCCTCACCCTGGTCACCAGCCGCCTCCGCCCGGCCGACAGCCAGGCGCGGCGGCTCACGCTCGACGTGCTGACGTCGGCCGAGGCGGTCGCGCTGCTCGCGGACATCCTCGGCGACGACCGGGTCGCGGAGGAGCCGGAGGCGGCGCTGGAGGTCGCGCGGCTGTGCGGCCACCTGCCGCTGGCGGTGCGGATCACCGGTGCCAGGCTCGCGGCCAGGCCGCACTGGCCGGTGTCGCGGCTGGTCAGCCGGTTGAGCGACGAGCGGGGGCGGTTGGACGAGCTGGTCGCCGACGACCTCGCCGTGCGCGGCAGCCTGGAGCTGTCGTTCCGGGCCCTGGACGAGCCCGCGCGCCGCGCGTACCGGGCGTTCGGGTTCCTCGACCACCCCGAGGTGCCCGCCGACCTGGCCTCGCCGCTGCTCGGCGTGCCCGAGCGGGAGGCGGAGGACGTGCTCGACCGCCTGGTCGACGCCCGGCTGCTGGACGTCACCGGCGAGGGCCGCTACCGGATGCACGACCTGGTCCGCATCCACGCGCGGGAACTCGCCGAGGCGGAGACCGCCGACAGCGGCAGGCTCACCGCCGTGCGCCGGGTCGTCGCGGAGTGCCTGGCCAGGGTGGACGGCTGCGTGGAACGGCTGATGCCCGCCGTCAGCCAGGTGCGCGGCTTCCGCGTGCAGGGCTACTTCGGCGAGCTGCACGACCACCCGGTCCCGCCCGCCGAGCGGGACGCGTGGTTCGCGGTGGAGGAACCGCTGCTGATCAAGGTCGTGGAACGGGCGGCCGAACTCGGGTTCGCGGCCGACGCGTGCGACCTGGCCGAGGCGCTGGTGTTCGCGTGGTTCGGCCTGCGCAACCGGTACGACGGCTGGGAGCGGACGCACCGGGCCGCGCTGGACGCGGTGGTCGCGGCGGGGGACCGCAGGCGCGAGGCCGTGCTGCGGTGCAGCCTGGGGCAGTTGCAGTACAAGCGCGACGAGTTCACCGAGGCCGGTCTGTGGTTCGCCGCGGCTGGCGCGCTGTACGTGGAGCTGGGCGACCGCCGCGGCGAGGCCATCGCGCTCAACGGTGAGGGCATGGTGACCCGCGAACGGGCCCAGTACCACCACGCGCTCGCGGCGATGACGCGGGCGCGGGACCTGCTGGCCGAACTCGGCGACGGCGAGGGCGTGGCGCACTCGCTCTACGGGATCGGCTCCGTGCAACGGGAACTGGCCCGCGACGAGGAGGCGCTGCACAACCTGCGAGCCGCGGGCACGGCGTACCTGGTGGCGGGCAGTCGTCGCGGCGAGGTGCTGGCGGTCCGGGGCATCGGGCTCGTGCACCGGGCGCGGGGCGAGTACGCGGAGGCCGAGCAGTACCTCCGCCGGGCCCACGAGACCGCGTCGGCGCTCGGCGACCCGCTGGTGTCCAGCTACACCGCCCAGTCGCTGGCGAAGGCGTGCGTGCGCACCGGCCGCTTCACCGAGGCCGCCGAGCTGCTCGCCGAGGCGCTGCCCAACTGCCGCGAGCTGGGCGACCGGTTCGGCCTCGCGCTCGTGCGGCGCACCATCGGCGAACTCCACCTGGCCAGCGGCGAGGTGGACCGCGCGGTGGTCGTGCTGCGCGCCGCGCTGGCGGGCTGGGACGAGCTGGACCTGCCCGCGTGGCGGGCCAGGACCCTGCGCGACCTGGGCGCCGCGCACGCCGCGTCCGGGGACGCCGCAGGCGCCGCCCACTGCTGGAGCGAGGCGGCGCTGCTGCTGGAGGGCCTGGGGTCCAGGGAGGCGGGGGAGTCCGCCACCTGGCCCCGGTGGAGCTGCGCCCCGGTAAGTCCTTAGACCTCCTCGTCCTGCCACGGCACGGCCCCGTCGACCTGGTCGACGGCTAGCCCCTTCGCACCATCGGGTGATGCTGCGAATAGCCCAGTCCCGGACCGGGTAGCCCTGCCGGAGAGGTGTCCACACCGGACGCCGTCGAGGGAGGCTCCGAGCTCATGGGTATCGGCGACAAGTTCGACGCGCTCAAGGACAAGGCCAAGGAAGCGCTGGGCGACCACGGCGACAAGGTCGACCAGGGCATCGACAAGGCGGGCGACTTCGCCGACGAGAAGACCGGCGGCAAGTACGCGGGCCAGGTCGACCAGGGCCAGCAGAAGGCCAAGGAGGGTCTCGACCGGTTCGGCCAGCAGTAACCACACACGCTCCGGAGGCCTCCCCCGCCACGACGGGGGAGGCCTCCGCGCGTCCCCCTGAACGACCGGATGACGCGCGGGAAAGCGGTGCCCGCGCTGGCGTGATTAGAGTGCGGGACATGGTGACGGTCGGAATAGTGGGTGGTCAGGACGCCGAGACCGCGGCGTCGCGCTTGCGGGCGCTGGGCGCGACGGTCGTGCTCGGGTCGGGGTCCGCGGTCGCGTTCCGGATCGCGATGGCGGACACGTCGGGCGACACGCGGTTCGTCGACGCGGTCCTCACCGACGACGAACCGGTGCACCTCCAGGTCGAGCGGCTGTGGTCCACGCGGCTGCGGCAGTGGTCGGAGGCGCTGGCCGGGGGTGGGCAGGAGCGGCGTCCGCCGAGCGTCCAGCCGCACGACCCGCGCTGGGAGTGGGCGGGGCGGCGGGGCGTGGACCGGGTTCGGTCGACGCTGACGGCCCTCGACCCCGCGGGTGTGTTCCGCTACGACCACATCGGCTCCACGTCCGTGCGCGGCCTGGCCGCCAAGCCGTTCATCGACCTCCAGGTCCGGGTGCCGAAGCTGCCGGACCCCGCCGACCTAGACCCCGCCATGGCCGCGATCGGCTTCCTCCCGGCGACGGGCAGCCGCCCGGACTCGCCGGGTGTCCGCCGCGACGCGCCGCGCGGCTCCGAGGTGGTGCCGGACGAGGTGTGGGCCAAGCGGCTGTTCATCTCACCGGACCCGCTGTCGCCGACCATCGTGCACGTCCGCCGCCTCGACTCCCCGTGGGGCAGGCACACCGTGTGGTTCCGCGACTGGCTGAAGGCGCACCCCGCCGAGCGCGAGAGGTACGAGCAGGTCAAGATCGCGCTCGCGGCGGAGCACGCGCACGACGCCGACCCCGACGACTACACCCGCGCGAAGTCCGGCTTCTTCGACGAGGTCCACCAGCGGTTCGAGGAGTGGGCGCTGCGCGCCTGACCGCCTCCGCCACGGGGTTGACCCTGCTCGTGGAGGCGGGTTGGCCCCGTGGCGGGACGCCTCGGGAAGCCGGACCCTCGGTGTCCTACCGAGGAGGGTTTCGAGATGACCGACTGGCTGACCGACCTGGTCGCGTGGGGCTGGGACCGGCACCACAACGTGCTGAGCTGGTACATCCGTCCGCTGTTCTTCCTGCCGTTCTGCTTCTTCGCCTACCGCCGCAGCCTGACCGGAATCGTGGTCACGCTCGTCGCGCTGCTCACCAGCTTCGCCTGGTTCCCCGCGCCGGAGGTGCCGTCCGCCGCCGTGAACGAGATGCTCGACGCCGAACGCGACTACCTGCTCGGCGAGTGGACCGGGTGGAAGGTCGCCATCGCCCTGCTCATCCCGCTCGTGTTCACCGGTCTCGCGCTCGCGCTGTGGCGGCGGTCGTTCGCCTGGGCGCTGGTCGTCGTCAACGCCGGGGTGCTGTTCAAGGTGGCGTGGACGTTCTGGCTCAGCGGCACGGACGGCGCCATGGCGCACCTGCCCGCGGCGCTCGTCGGCCTGGCCGTCGTCGACGCCGTGCTGCTGCTGGTCGCCCGCCGGAAGCGGACGGCGGTGGCGGTGCCGTGACCGTCCACACCGGACTTCTCGCGGGCCGCTCCCCGCACGTGCGCTTCGGGTCCGGCCCGCCGCTGGTGGTGCTGGTCGGGCTCACGCTCGACAGCTCCGTCCCCGGACCACTGCTGGCCCGCGCGTACGCCCGCGGTTTCCACCGGCTGGCCGCGCACCACACCGTGCACGTCGTCCAACGCCCGCGGGGGTTCGAGGGCGTCGACGACTACGCCGCCGTGCTGCGGGAGCGGGCGTTCAGCGACGCGGTGGCGGCCGGGTCGCCCAGCCGGAAGCCGGGCACGGAGTCGCGAACGGGGCGGTCGAGGTCCAGGAGCCCGTCGTCCACGAGCTGCCGCACCAGCGTGGCCGTCCAGACCTTGGTGATCGAGCCGATCTTGAACACCGAGTCGGTCGTCGCCTCGACACGGGTACGCGAACTCAGCACCCCAGCGGCCTCGTCCCGAATCTCCCCGCCCGCCAGCACGGCGACCTGCGCCCCCGGCACACCGTGCTCCACAACGAGATCCCCGAGACTCCACCCCATGGCGCCAGCCTAGGGGCGATCACCGAGCAGCCGCGGCGCGCCAGCTCGGCAACGAACCCAACCGCTCCGGCTCGACCCAGCACGACTCGGCCCCGCCCCGCGCTGCCCTGCGTCGCATCCCTCTCCCGCTCTGTGTCGCGGTCTCGCCCCACCCCGCTCTGCGTCGCAGCCCTGCCACAGCTCTGAATCCGCCCTCCACCTGCGCGAACCCGGATATTTACATCGTTGGCACAACGTTGTAAAAACGCTACGATCCGACCAGTCCCTCTCGTCTCGACACCCCAGGCCGCACCCACCCTGCACCGGGAGCACAGCCATGTCGATTCCACGCCGAACGTTCCTCCGAGGCGGTCTCCTGACCGCGGGCGGGGCGCTGGTGGTTCCTCGCACCGCCCAGGCCGCCACCGCCCACTACCCCGTCAACCGCGCCCCCCTGCGCCCGTCCTCCTACCTCCGCCTGCCCCCTGGCGCGGTGCGCCCGGCGGGTTGGCTCGCCACCCAGCTCGACCGCCAGGTCACCGGCCTTGCCGGGCGGTACCAGGAGTTCTCGCACTTCCTCCGCTTCGGCGAAACGGGTTGGACGAGGTCGGACCTCGACGGCTGGGAGGAGGTGCCCTACTGGCTGCGCGGCTTCGGCGATCTCGGTTACGTGACCGGCAACGCGCGGGTGCTGGCCGACACCGAGCGGTGGATCAACGCGGTCATCGCGACCCAGGCGTCCGACGGCTTCTTCGGTCCGTCGAGGCTGCGTACCGTGCTGAACGGGCACGCCGACCTGTGGCCGCACATGCCGATGCTGCACGCGCTCCGCTCGTGGGCCGAGTACCGCGGTGACACGCGGATCGACGGGATGCTGACCCGGTACTTCCGGTTCATGGCGGCTCAACCCGACGGGGTGTTCTCCGACGGGTGGGGTGCCACCCGGTGGGGTGACACGATCGACGTCGTCTACTGGCTGTTCAACCGGACCGGCGACACGTCGCTGCTGGACCTGACCCGGCGGATCCACCAGCACTCGGCCAACTGGGTCGACCGGGTCGCGAGCCTGCACAACGTGAACTTCGCGCAGGGGTTCCGGGAGCCCGCGCAGTTCTGGCAGCTCTCCGGTGACGACCTGCACCGGTCGTCCTCCTACCGGACCTACGACTCGATCATGGCCCAGTACGGGCAGTTCCCCGGCGGCGGGTTCGCCGGTGACGAGAACTCGCGGCCCGGCTACGGCGATCCCCGGCAGGGGTTCGAGACGTGCGGGGTCGTGGAGTTCATGGCCAGCCACGAACTGCTGCTGCGGACGACCGGCGACCCGGTGTGGGGCGACCGCACCGAGGAACTGGCGTTCAACATGCTGCCCGCGTCCCTGGACGCGCAGGGCAAGGCCATCCACTACGTGACCAGCGCGAACGTGGTGCAGCTCGACAACGGTGCGAAGGGGCGTCGGCAGTTCGACAACGACTTCGCGATGCAGGCGTTCCTGCCGGGCGTCGACAACTACCGCTGCTGCCCGCACAACTACGGGCAGGGGTGGCCGTACTACGTCGAGGAGATGTGGCTCGCGACGCCGGACGGCGGGCTCGCCGCGGCGCTGCACGGGCCGTCGCGGGTCAGCGCGAAGGTGGGGGACGGCACGGTCGTGACGGTCGTGTCGGACACGAGCTACCCGTTCACCGACACCATCACGTTCACCGTAAGCACGCCAAGGGCGGTGGCGTTCCCGTTCGCCGTGCGGATTCCGGGGTGGTGCCCGAACCCGTCGCTGACGGTCAACGGGGCCGCGGTGGCGGCGCAGGGCGGGCCGCGGTTCGTGACGGTCAACCGGACGTGGGCCAACGGCGACAAGGTCGTGCTGCGGCTGCCGATGGCGCCCCGCACGCGGGTGTGGTCGCGCAACCACAACGCGGTGTCGGTCGACCTCGGGGCGCTGACGTTCTCGCTGCGCTTCGACGAGCGGTGGAACCGGTTCGCGGGCAGCGCCGACTGGCCGGAGTACGAGGTCAAGTCGGGCTCGGCGTGGAACGTCGGTCTGACGCCCAACCAGCAGTTCTCGGTGTCCACCGGCGGTTCGGTGACCGACCCGTTCACCCTCGCCTCCACCCCGGTCCGGATCAGCGCGCGGGTGCGCGACATCCCGGACTGGGAGGTCGACGGCGAGAACGTCGTCGCGACGCTGTCCGACGGGCCGGTGGCGACCACCGGTGCCGAGCGGACCGTCGAACTGGTGCCGATGGGTGCCGCCCGGCTGAGGATCACGGCGTTCCCGCAGACCGGTGGCGCGAAGACGTGGGGCACGCCGGGCGTGTTGTGCCGGGTGCAGAACAAGAACAGCGGCAAGGTGCTGTCCACTTCGGACGCGCGGATCGTGCAGTTCGCGGACGACGGGAACGCCGACCGGCTGTGGCGGCTGGTGGACCTGGGCAACGGGAAGGTCAAGGTGCGCAACGAGCGCACGGGCAAGGTGCTCGGGGTGGACGGCATGTCCACGGCGAACTCGGCGCAGGTCGTGCAGTTCGACGACAACGGCACGGCGGACCACCGGTGGACGCTGGTCGACAACGGCGACGGGTGGTTCCGGCTGCGGAACGTGAACTCCGGCAAGGTGCTGGGGGTCGACGTGATGTCGACGGCGGACTCGGCGCGGGTGGTGCAGTTCGACGACAACGGGACGGCCGACCACCTGTGGCGGATCATCCCGGACGGCGTCGTGCGGATCCGCAACCTCAACTCCACCAAGGTGCTGGGCGTCGACCTGATGTCGACGGCGGACTCGGCGCGGGTGGTGCAGTTCGACGACAACGGGACCGCCGACCACAACTGGCGGTTCCTGCCCGACGCCAACGGGTACTTCCGTATCCGCAACGAGAACTCGGGGAAGGTGCTGGGCGTCGACGGCATGTCGACGGCGAACTCGGCACGGGTCGTGCAGTTCTCGGACACCGGCACCGCCGACCACCTGTGGCGGCTGCGGCCGGACACCGACGACCTCTGGCGGGTGCAGAACGCCAACAGCGGCAAGGTCCTCGGCGTCGACGGCATGTCCTACGACAACTCCGCGCAGGTCGTGCAGTTCGACGACAGCGGCACCGCCGACCACCTGTGGAGGCTGTCGTGATCAGGGTCGTCGTCACCTCGCTGCTGCTCACCCTCGCACCCGTCGCCCCGCCCAGCACCGAGACCGTGCCGACCGCGGCGGCCGTGGTGTGCGTGCTGTCCTGCGACACCCTGGACCCGTCGCGGGCGCGGCAGGAGATCTTCCCGGTGCCGGAACGGCAGGTCAACGGCCGCCGGGTCGTCCTGCACGTCTCCGACGTGGACGGGATGGGCTGGGCATCCATCGACAACGGCGTCGCCGGGGACGGGGTCTGGCTGGACCGGTCCTGGGACGGCGGCGCCACCTGGGAGGGCCTGCTCGGCCGGGCGACCATCCCCGGCTCGTGGACCGGCACCAGGACGCTCATGTACAACGTGACCGACCCGGTGGCGCACCAGCGCGGCCTGCTGCGGGCCTGCGGTGACGGCGCGGGCGTGGTGTGCACGGACTGGATCTACCCGACGGTGTGCGACGTGACCTGCGACCGCACCGACGCGGGCCAGGCCAACGGCGACGCGCAGCCCGTGCCGTCGACCACGCTGTTCGGCCGGGTGATCAGGCTGCACGTCGATCGGAACGCCATGGCGTGGGGCACGATCGAGGCGGGCGGGCCGGGTGACGAGGTCTGGCTCGACCGGTCGTGGGACTCGGGCGCGACCTGGCCGGGCGGCTCGTCGCTCGGCCGCACCAGTGTCACAGCGGGCGCGGGCACCCGGACGACGATGTTCGCCACCCGCGACCCGCGCGGCAGGCACTACGGCGGCGCGGTGCGGGCGTGCGGGCGGGAAGCCGCGCACGCGCAGGGGAGCTGCACGGCGTGGGCGCGTCCCGCGCCGACCCGCACTGCCGCGGCGGCGGACGCGCTCGCGTACTCCTACAACCCGAACACGGCGTGGTGGCCGAGTAGCTGGTGGAACTCGGCGGCGACGCTCACCGCGCTGACCACCTTCGCCGCGCGCACCGGCAACCACCAGTACGACTGGATGATCGCGCGCACGTTCGACGTCAACCGCGGCACGTTCGCCGCCGGTCAGCGCAGCTCGGACCCGGTCGAGGGCAACTTCATCAGCCGGTCGATCGACGACACGGCCTGGTGGGGGCTCACCTGGATCGCCGCGTACGACCTGACCCGCGACGCCCGCTACCTGTCGATGGCGACCACGATCGCCGCGTACGTGCACCAGTACTGGGACACCGGGACGTGCGGTGGCGGCGTGTGGTGGGACCGCGAGCGCACGTACAAGAACGCGGTCACCATCGGCCTGTACCTGCGGCTCGCGGCGGCCGTGCACAACCGGACGGCGGGGGACGCGCTGTGGGGCCAGCGGTCCCGGACGGCGGCGGACTGGTACCTCGCCAGCGGGATGATCAACTCCGCGGGCCTGGTCAACGACGGCCTGACCACCGACTGCCGCAACAACGGGCAGACCGTGTGGACGTACAACCAGGGCCTCGGCATCGGCGGACTGCTGGAGGCGTGGCGCGCGACCGGTGACGCCCGCTACCTCACCGGCGCCCAGCGGCTGGCCGACGCGGGCACCACCAGCCCGGTGCTCGTCGTCGGGGGAGTGCTCACGGAGTCGTGCGACACCGGCACGCGGACGTGCGACGACAACCAGAAGCAGTTCAAGGGCGTGTTCGCCCGCTACCTGGCCGACCTCGCGCAGGTCACGGGGTCGGCCGCCTACCAGCGGTTCGGGCAGGCGCAGTCCGATTCGATCTGGGCGGCCGACCGCGACGCGCTCAACCGGGTGGGGCAGAGGTGGGCGGGCGGCGCCTCGAACCAGGTCGACTGGCGCACCCAGGCCAGCGGCTTGGAGGCTTTGATCGGTTAGAGAAGCTCAATAGTTTCAGTGTAGGCCGAAATTCTGCGTCGCCTGGCCCTCCCGAACACCCGCCGAGGAGGGTCAGGCGACGCAGAACTCGTTGCCCTCGGGATCGTTCATCACGACGTGGCCGAGGTACCCGTCGTAGGACTCCTCGCCCACGACCGTCGCCCCGGCGAGGACCAGGTCGGCGACCTTCTCGCGGATCGCCCGCTCCCGCACGGCCATGTCCCACGGCGGCTCGCCCCCGACGCGGATGTCGACGTGCATCCGGTTCTTGGCCGACTTCGGCTCCGGCACCCGGAGGAACCCGATCGCCGGGCCGGAGCCGTCCGGATCGACGATCGACGCGCCGTCGGGGGCGTCGTAACCGGGTTCGTCCACGTACCCGAGGGCGTACGCCCAGAAGGCGGCGAGACGGTGCGGATCGGCGGCGTCGCAGCCGAGCGTCCAGAGCGTGGCCATGGCGGAGAGGCTACGTCGCGGACCGGCCCGGCACCGGCGGTACTGGGGGAGAGGTGGGGGGAAAAGCCCTCGTCCGCGGGCGGTGATCAGTAAGGTCTCGGCAGTCCGTTCGCCGAGATGTCCGGGGAGAGACGTGGTCAGGCAGTCGTTGGGTGTGGTGGCCGCCGCGCTGGCGGTCGCGTCCTGCTCGGTGCGGCCGCAACCCGCCGAGGTGGGGGAGGTGTCGGTGCCGGAGTCGCCCGCGGCGCGGATGTTCCCGGTGGGCGCGCCGTCGGACTACCAGCTCGGCGGGGCCTACCCGCCGCCCGCGGGGGTGACGATGGTGGTGCGCGACAGCACCGCGCGACCCGAGGCCGGGATGTACAACGTGTGCTACGTCAACGGCTTCCAGACCCAGCCCGCCGACCGCGAGCTGTGGTTGGGCGAGCGGGGTGACCTGGTGCTGCGCGGGAACGGCGGTCAGCCGGTCGTCGACCCGAACTGGCCGGGCGAGATGCTGCTCGACACGTCGACCGTGGAGAAGCGGGCTCGGCTCGCGACGATCGTGGGTGCCACGATCACGGCGTGCGCCACGGCCGGGTTCGACGCCGTGGAGATCGACAACCTGGACTCGGACACCCGGTCGCGCGGTGCGCTCACGGTCGAGAACAACCTGGCGCTGGCGACGCAGCTCGCGGAGTCGGCCCACGACAAGGGGTTGTTGGTGGGGCAGAAGAACGCGGCGGGGTTGGCGGAGCGCGGCAAGGCCGACGTGGGGTTCGACTTCGCGGTGGCCGAGGAGTGCGTGGCCTACGCCGAGTGCGCCGAGTACACCGCCGTGTACGGGCAGCGGGTCCTCGCCGTGGAGTACACCGACAACCTCCCGGCGCGCGGGGTGTGCGATGACCCGAACCGGCCGCGCGCGACCATCATCCGCGACCGCGACCTGGTGAAACCCGGTGAACGCGGGTACTCCTACCAGCGCTGCTGAAACGCAGGGCGCCGGCCGGGCGGGCCCGTGGGGGCCAACCCGACCGGCGCGGTCGGTCCTGCCGTCGAGCCGTCAGGTCACGGGTAGCTCACCACGTTGACCGGCACGGTGCCCGGAGGCGTCACCCCGCCGGTGTCGTTGATGACGTGGGTGATCGTGCCCTGGTAGTTCAGCGACACCGTGCACAGGCTGTGGAAGCGCACGTTGGCGTTGTTGGGCGTCTCGAAGGCGTTGTAGGCGCTCACCGAGGGGTTGACGTTGAAGAAGTTGTAGCTGCCCAGGCCCCACGCCTCGTGGGAGGTGACGTTGTCGGCGACCTTGTAGGCCGCGTACCCGTTGCGGCCGCTGGGTCGGTTCCAGCTCGCCTGGTTGGGCACGTCGTAGGGCATCTCGTTCTGGAAGAAGATCGTCTTGCCGCCCTGGCCGTTCCAGATGACCTGGGTCTTCTGGTAGTGCTCCACGAACAGGCCGGTCGCCAGGACGTTGTTGCCGTTGACGATCAGGCCGGTGTCGCCGGTGGCCTGCGTCCACCCCCACGTGCCCGCGTTGCCGTGGTCGGCGCGCCAGGCCCAGATGTGGTCGATGATCGTGTTGTGGCTGTTGACGACCAGGCTGGTCGTCGCGTGGCCCGCGATCGAGCCGCCGATGCGGAAGAACACGTCCTGGAGGGTCGTCGGGTTGCTCGCGTGGCTCGCGGAGGAGCCGGACGGGCCGACGGTGAGCAGGGCCTGCGAGTTGGTCGTGCCCGCGTCGAACAGGATGCCCTTGATCCTGACGCCGTCGACGTCGGCGACCTGCATGGCGTTGACGCCGTTGTCCGGGATCAGCGTCGGGTAGCCGATGCCGAGGACGACGGTGTTCGCCTTCGTCACGTTGAGCGTCTGGTTGAGGTGGTAGACGCCGGGGGTGAAGAACAGGTTGCAGCCCGCGGAGAGCGCGGAGTTGATGGACGACGCGGTGTCGCCCGCCTTGACGACGTAGAACTGGCTCATCGGGATCGACGTGCCGGGGGTGGAGCCGTTCGCCCAGCTCGCGCCGGAGGCGTTGGTGCGCAGCGACGGCGTGAACACGCGGTACTTGCCCGCGCTGTCGAGGTAGAGGTAGGGCACGTCGCGGGAGACCGGGGTGGTGGCGAGGGTGGTCTCCGGCGGGTTGGGGAACGTGGTCGGCGGGGCGCCGGGGGTGCCGGAGAAGACCATGTTCCACACGCCGCCCGCCCAGCTACCGAGGTTGCTGTCGCGGGTGTACCACTGCTGCTGGGAGATGGACGCGGTCTGGCCGGACACCTTGGTGTCGGCGATGTAGCCGCCGCTGGCGAAGCCGTAGCTGGCCGGGTAGAGCTGGAGGTTGCCGCGGATGTCCATGCGGCGGAACGGCGCGGCCTGCGCGACGGCCCAGCGGTTGGAGCCGCCGATCGGGTTCACGGCCATGTTCTCGGCGGAGCGCCAGAAGTTCTGGAGCGCCACGCCCTTGTCGGACTCGTTGAACGCGTCGACGGTGATGGCGCCGTTGATGACCACGTCACCGGGGTTCTGGCCGAGGCCCGCGACCGAGGTGTAGTAGCCGACGTCGTCGTGGACGCTGTAGGCGCCGGGCTTGAACAGGTGCGCGATCCGGCCGCTGCCCATCTGGTGGGCGATGGTGTCCTTCTGCGCGTTGAAGTCCGCGTCGAGCTGCGCCTGGATGGACGTGGCCGACATGCCGGGGTCGAAGATGCGGGTGTTCGGGCCGAAGTTCGGCACGTCGGGCTGCGTCGGGCAGCCCGCGGAGGTGCCGATCGTGTAGGTCGCGCTGGCCACCGCGGAGTTCGCGAGGCCGGACTTGACGCCGATGGCGTTGACCGTGCGCGTGGACGGGACGCTGATCGGGCCGCTGTACAGCGTCGAGGACGCGGTGGGCGTGGACCCGTCGGTGGTGTAGCGGATCTGGGCGCCCGAGGTGGATGTGGAGATCGTCACGGTCTGCGCGGAGGCGTACTGGCCGCCCGCCGGGCTGAACGTGGGCGTGGCCACCGGCGTGCCGATGACGTAGGCCGCCGTGGCGACCGCGGAGGTGGTCGACCCGGACTTGAGGCCGATCGCCTTCAGGGTGGCGTTCGACGAGACGGTGATCGGGCCGCCGTAGAGCGTCGAGGACGCGGTGGGCGTGGACCCGTCGGTGGTGTAGCGGATCGTCGCGCCGGAGGTGGCGGTGGTGATCGTCACCGACTGCGCCGACGGGTAGGTGCCCGCGCCGGGGGAGAAGGTCGGCGTGGCGACCGTCGTGCTGCCGCCGTTGTGGGTGTAGGAGAAGTGCGGCGTGTCGTACTGCGGGCCGTTCTTCTCGTAGGTGAACCAGTAGTCGATCGCGTTGCCGGTGGCCAGGCCGCTGACGGTCTTGCGCCAGGTGCCGCCGCTGAGGTCCATGCGGAAGTTCTGCTGGCCCTGCCCGGAGACCACGTAGTGGACGTCGACGTAGACGGCCGCGGTGGTCGGGGTGAAGGAGATCTGCGCCTGGGTCGCGTTGAGCGCCGTGGCCGACTGCGTGTAGTCGTCCGCCGCGACGGCGACCGCGGCCCCCGAGAGGGTCGTGGACGCGGCCAGTGCGAAGGCGACGAGGGCCGCACGCCAGCGCGGACGGCGCCGGCCGGTTCTTTGAGGGCTCCGAATCACGTGGGTGCCACCTCCAAGCAGGGAATACCGGTGAGTCAAGTGGGTGAGAGCGCTCTCACACTCGGGACAGTAAACCGATTCAGGCGGACGCGGAAGGGTTACGTGGAAGAAACAACCCCGACATTGGGAAATAGAGGGGCACCAGGCCACCTTGTGCCGTCGACGTGATCGGGTCGAGCCGGTCGACGCTTGCGCTGAACTGCGCGGACGTGCTTCCCGGCAGGCCGTTCGACAGGGCGGGGAAGGCGAGCGCTACGCCGGACAGCCGCGTTCCCGGCCCGCTTCCGGACCAATTTCGGTGAATGGCGACAATGAGAATTCCGTGATGTTCGACACCCGGTGCCGAAAAACCCGGTGGGGCGCGTTCGAGAAACGCGCCCCACCGGGTGCAGGGATCATTCGGCAGGGATTCAGAAGGACGTCAGGTCGATCGTGACCGAGCTCGGCACGCCGTCGAACACGAGCGACTCGAAGTTGCCGACGTCGTCGAAGGCGAACCCGTAGGCCTTGCCGTCGACCATGTTGGCGTGGATCACCTTCGAGTAGTGGTCGGTGACGGGCCTGGTGTAGAACTCCTCGCCCTTGTAGGTCGGCTGGGTGTGCAGGAAACCCAGCGTGGAGCGGTGCAGCGCCGCGCACAGGGTGCGGGCGAGCGGGCCGACCACGTCGTCGTTCGGCGCGGCGAGCTTGCCGTCGCAGCCGAACACGTCCTTCGTCGAGGGCTGCGGGAACGACGCGACCTGCTTGCCGGTGGAGTCCTTGAACTGGAGGACGCCGTTGCCGTCGGTGCGGCCGGTGTACTTGAGGTTGGGCTGGAACTCGAACGGGACGACCGTCAGGTCGGTGTTCCGGTAGGTGTTCCAGGTGTCGGTCAGGTAGCCGTCGAGGTAGCCGGCGTCGAACCCGCCGTCGCCCTCGATCGCCAGCCGCGGCGCGAGCGCCCGCAGCCTCGTGCCGTCGGCGCGGGTGTGGACCAGCTTGCCCCAGTCGCCCGGCTCGTTCTCCAGCGCGTCGAGGATCGCGTCGCGCCCACCGGGCTTCAGCTCGCCCCTGGTGCTCGTGCCGCGCTCACCGGTAACCGACACCGAGTGCGGCACGGCGAACTGGTCGACCTGCGAGCTGTTGAGCCACAGGCCCGCGTCGTTGTAGGTGAACTCGCTCCAGTCGAACAGCACGTCGCGGTTCGGGTCGCCCGCGGCCCACGGAGCGGGCTGCACCAGGCCGCCGTCCTGCGCGAGCAGGAAGGTCAGCTTCTGGCCGAACGACATGTACATGCGGCCGGAGATCCCGCGGGGGAGCTGGATCGTCCTCGCCGAGCCGTTGGCCGGTCCGGCGATCGACACGTCCGGGGCGGGCGCCGGTGGGTTCGCGCCACCGCTCCACGCGGTGAACGCGCCCGCCTCATTGACGTAGCCGAGCTTTCCGCTGGCCAAGTCGGTGCCCAGCACGTACAGGAACACTTCTTCGGAACGCCCCGAGTTGTTCGCGACGCTCAACGGCAGCAGGGTCGGCGGCTGCGCCGCCTGGGCCGTCGCGGCTGCGCCGAGTACCACGGGAACGCTCACCACCAGCGCGGTGAGCAGGTGGAGCAAATTCCGGGTGCGCACAGGCCACTCCAATCCCCGGCGAACCGGGTATTCATCGTGAGAGCGCTCTCCTGAGGAGCACGTCCCATGGTTGGAGCGTCGGACGACGAAGGTCAAGAGCGACCGCCTGGTCCTGTGGTCTGAAACCTGTGGACCGAAAAGTGTTTATCCGCGCAGATCGCGGGCGTGGGGCCGGTTCTGGACGTGCGGGATTGGTGCGGCGAGACTGTGGTGCATGACCACCTCAGAGGCCTGCGCGGTCGCGCACGGCGACGCCCCGGCGGAGTCCACCGAACGGACGCTCGTGGCCGTGTTCGCCTCACCCGTCGCCCGCTACCTGCTCGCCTACGGCGCCGACCTCGGCTACCGCGTGCTGCTCGTCGACCCCGACCCGGAGCGCGACGGCGCCGACGCCTTCCCCGACCTCGACGACCGCACGGACGTCGTGGTGACCGACCACCACCGGCCCGAACTCGGCGAGGTCCTGCGCGACGCGCTCGCTGGCCGGTCGCGTTGGATCGGCGTCCTGGGCAACCCGCGCCACCCCGGCCCGCACGTCGAAGCGCTGGCCGCGATCGGCGTCGCCGAAGCCGACGTCGCGCGCGTGCACCGGCCCGTCGGGCTGAACATCGGCTCCCGGACGCCGCCGGAGATCGCCATCGCCACGCTCGCGGGCCTGATCGCCGAGCGCACCGGCCGACCGGGGGGCTTCGACTTCTAGCTCACGTCCCCGAGGATCGCCTCGCCCTTGGTCAGCCAGGCGAAGCCGAACGCCAGGATCGCCGCCGACTCCAGCCACAGCGCCAGGTGCAGTTCGGTGTGGGGGAGCAGGTTCACCACCACGATCAGCGCGAGGCACGCGAGGATCACCCACCCGCACACCACGTACACGCGGTTGCGCTGGACCTTGCGCGTCGTCGGCCGAGTCTGGTCCGACTTCGTGAACAGGACCAGGCAGAAGTACGCGAGCGCCAGGAAGAACACCGCCGCGAACACCAGGTGCACCACCCCGACGACACCCTCCACGGGCGTGTGGGTGTCGGGCGGGGTCGTGGGGAACAGCGCCACCCCGACAGCCGCGATCCCCGCGGCCGTCGCCGTGAGGTTGTCGAGCAGGTCGTAACCCCGGTAGGACAGCAGGAACGCCCCGACCGCGCACATGGCGCCGATGAAGACGTCCCGCATCGGGCTGTGGTAGTAGCCGCTGATCGAGTCCAGGAACACGCCGTCGGTCACCAGCACCCCGAACACCAGCACCACCGGCAGGCCGACGCCGACCAGGCCGATCGCCCGTCGCAGGAACAGGTACGAGTGGACGAGCGAGTCCTGCTGGCTCATGGCCGCCTCCGCTGAAGGGTCGCTACCGAGTAGATCGGCACGGTACGGACCGCGTGCAAGCCGCCATCGGGGTGTTCCGCGCATAACGTTCCCGCCCTGGCGTCGTTGGACAGGGCAGACCCGACGCGAGAGGGGCTGGGAATGCTGCTCGAGGACGGCACCGAGCTGAACGTGGTGCGCTCCGGTGATCCGGACGCCCCGGTGACCGTGGTGCTGGTGCACGGCTACGCCCTCGACCACCGCACGTGGTGGCGCGTGGTCGACGGGCTGAGCCCGATCTGCCAGGTCGTCGCGTACGACCACCGGGGGCACGGCAGGTCCGACCCGGCCACGAAGGAGACCGCCACCATCGAACGGCTGGCCGACGACCTCGGTGAGCTGCTGGAACGCGCAGTCCCCACCGGTCAGGTCGTCCTCGTGGGGCACTCGATGGGCGGCATGGCCGTGCTGGCGATGGCCGAACGGCGTCCTCGGCTCTACCGGCAGCGCGTCGCGGGTGTCGTGTTCGTCTCGACGGCGACCACCGGCCTGGCGGAGACGGCGCTGGCGTGGCCGAAGGCCGTCGGCAAGCTGGTGCGCGAGCTGGAACGGGCCTTCGGCCCGATCGTGCGGGCCGTCCGCGAGAAGATCGAGCCGACTAAGACGGCGGGCCTGCGGTGGTGGCTGTTCGGCGACCAGCCGCGCGCCGAGGACGTCGAGCTGACCGCCGAGGTGGTCTGGGCGCACTGGCCCGCGACCGTCGCCCTGTTCCGGCCTGCGGTCGACCGCTACGACCGCGAGGCGGCGCTCACGGTGGCGGGGGAGAAGCCCGTCGTCGCGATCGTCGGCGACGAGGACAGGCTGTGCCCCGAGTCGAACGCGCGAGACCTGGCCGGGGTCGTGGGCGGGGAAGCGCTGGTCGTGCCGGACGCCGGGCACATGCTCCCGCTGGAACGACCCGACGAAATTATCGCCTGCGTTGCGAAATTCGTGAACTCGGAGTCCCGCGTTCGGTGATGGCCGGTTAGGGTTCTGCCATGGTGGCCCTGAACGCCTGGTACGGCGACGAGTTGATCAGCCTTCGTGGCGCTGACGACCTGGACGTGTTGCTCGACCGGATGACCCGCGAACACGCGGCAGCCCAAGCACCCCCGCTGCTCCAGATCTCCCGGAGAGAGCGGGGGTCGTGGGCGATCCTGCACGTCGGACTGAACCACAACCGCGGCGTAGTCGGGCACACCGACAAGTCCGGGGCCGTGATCAGCACGAACGGCACCCCGGCGAACGGTCGTGACCTCACCTACGACCACCGCGGGGAGCCGCACCCGATGCCGTCCAACGCGGAAGTCCCCGCGGCCAACGTCCGTCAGGCCGCGCACGACTTCCTGCGCACGGACGGCGCCCGCCCGACGTGCGTCCAGTGGCAGGTCACGGTCTCCCCGGCCGACTGACCCACCCGTCCTCTCCGGACGGTGCCCACCGTCGTGCACCGTCCGGACCTACTCCCTCACTCCAGGTGGGACGATCCACCCCGGAGCACGTCTGAGCCCCCTCGACCACCGCGGTCGAGGGGGCTCAGACATGTGCTCGCCGACGTCAGCCCTTCAGCGTCGGGTAGTCCAGGTAGCCGGTGTGGTCGCCACCGAAGAAGGTCGAGGGGTCCGGGTTCTCGTACGGGCCCTGCGTCGCCAGCCGGGCGGGCAGGTCCGGGTTCGCCAGGTACGACGAGCCGAAGGCGACGAGGTCGGCGCCGACGTCCTCCAGCGCGTCGTGGGCCGCCTCGTGCGGGGCCAGGGGGTTGGCGTCGCGGTGGGGGTTGAGCACCAGCGTGTGCGGCCACGCGGCGCGCAGTTCCCTGGTCAGCTCGCGGTTGCCCGCGACCTCCATGATGTGCAGGTAGGCCAGCGGCAGGTCGCGCAGCGCCTCCAGCAGCGCGAGGTACAGCTCGCGGGAGTCGCCCTCCTCGATGCCCTGGATCAGGTTCGCGGGGGAGATGCGCAGCGCGGTCCGCTCCGGCCCGATGGCGTCGGCCACCGCGCGGACGACCTCGACCGCGTACTTGATGCGGCCCTGCACCGAGCCGCCCCACTCGTCGGTGCGCTGGTTCACGCTGACCGACAGGAACTGCTGCGCCAGGTAGCCGTTGGCGCCGTGGATCTCCACGCCGTCGAACCCGGCGGCGACGGCGTTGCGGGCCGCTGCCACGTGGTCCTGGATGATGTCCACGATCTCGTCGTGCGTGAGCGCGCGGGGCGTCACGTAGTCCTGCGGGCCGGTGTAGGTGAACACCTGGCCCTCCGGGCGCACGGCGGACGGCGCGACCGGGTGGAACCCGGCGATCTCCGGGTGGCCGATGCGGCCGGAGTGCATGATCTGGGCGAAGAACGCCGCGCCGTTGGCCTGCGCGGCCTTGACGACCGGCTTCCAGCTCTCGACCTGCTCCTCGGTGTGCAGGCCCGGCGTGTTCGTGTAGCCCTGGCCGGACAGGCTCGGCTGGATGCCCTCGGTGACGATCAGCGCGGCGGTGGAGCGCTGGCCGTAGTACTGCGCCATCAGGTCCGTCGCGTGGCCCTCGCGGGTCGCGCGGCTCCGCGTCATGGGCGCCATCGCGATCCGGTTCGCGGTCTTGACGGCACCGACGGTGGTCTCTTCGAACAGCCTGCTCATGGTCTTCTGCTCCTGTTGTGTCACCTCGGCCGTCAGAGCCGGCCGGGGAAGTATCCGAGTCGTGAGAGGGGCACC
The DNA here is from genome assembly GCF_025061645.1 of Umezawaea endophytica. Lineage (GTDB taxonomy): Bacteria > Actinomycetota > Actinomycetes > Mycobacteriales > Pseudonocardiaceae > Umezawaea > Umezawaea endophytica. The sequence goes on from NZ_JANYMP010000010.1 coordinate 244,939, forward strand.
ACGAGTTCGCGCTCCTCGTGGGCGAAGCGCGGCGGCAGCGCGGTGAGCCCGACGGCGGCGTCCGGTCCTGCTCGCTCCGACATGTCCCGCCCCCCCTCAAGTACGTTGTCCCCAACATAGTCTGTCCAGCAGAACATCTGTCAAGTCGAAAATATGCCCGAGCGACTAAATGCGGTGTAAGCTGCGGTTATGGCGATCGAGCGGTGTCACGAACTGGTGGAGGGGGACGCGCTGCGCCGCGACTTCGGCTGGGCGCTCGGGGTCGTCTTCCGCGCGTACCTCAAGGCAGGCAACGAGGCCACGGGCACGTTGCCCGGCGGCCCGCGCGGTCACCAGGTGCTGGAGGCGGCCACCAGGCAGCCGCCGGTGAGCCAGAGCGTGATCGCGCAGGAGATCGGCTGCGACCGCACGGTCATGACGTACCTGCTGGACGACCTGGAGCGCGAGGGTCTGCTCACCCGCCGCCCCGACCCGGCCGACCGGCGCAGCCGCCAGGTCGTCGCCACGGACAAGGGCGTCGAACGCCTGGAGCGGCTGCGCGAGCTGATCATGCGCGCCCAGGACTTCGTGCTCCAGGACCTGGACGAGGCCGACCGGCAGACCCTGCGCTGCCTCATGCAGCGCTCGGCGCTCAGGCTCGACTCGCTCGACCCGACGGCCCCCTGCAACGTCGTCCGGGACATCGCCGCCGCCGACCAGGCGTAGCCCACCTTCCATTGAATCAGCTCTTACTTATATAAGTCCCATCTGTCAGACTGGGCCGCGCACACGGCACCGCACGACGGGAGAGGGACCACCGATGATCGACATCGCCGACCACCTGAAGGCCGTCCACCGCGAGGTGGGCAGGCAGACCAGCACCAGCGGCGAGGTCGTCAGCGTCCTGCTGCGGCGCGACTACGACGCCCACGTCGACGACGTCTGGGACGCGCTGACCGACCCCGACCGCCTCAAGCGCTGGTTCCTCCCGATCAGCGGCGACCTGCGGGTGGGCGGCTCGTTCCAGTTGGAGGGCAACGCGGGCGGCGACATCCTCACCTGCGACCCGCCGACCCTGCTGAAGGTCACCTTCGGCGGCCCGACCAGCGTCGTGGAACTGCGCCTCACCGCCACCGGCGACGACACCACCACGCTGGAACTCGACCACACCGTGCCCGTCGAGGTGGCGGGCAGCGGCGCGGGCGCCCTCTACGTCGGCCCCGGCTGGGACAGCGCCTTCCTGGCCCTCGCCCTGTTCCTCGACGACCGGACCACCGAGGACCCGGCGGAGTCCGCGAACTCCCCGGAGGTCCAGGAGTTCTCCCGCCAGTCGGTCCACGCCTGGGCGACCGTCGTGCGGGAGTCCGGCACCGCGACGGCGGACGAGATCACCGCGGCCACCGAGGTGTCACTGGCCCAGTTCGCCCCCACCGAGCCCTGACAGCGGGCGCCCGCCTGCGCTCACGCCCCGGCGGGCGCCCCACCGTGCAGGTCGGCCAGCTCGCCGATGACCTCGCGCGACCGCACGACGTCGAGCGCCACCGCCGCGACCCCCTCCACCGCGGCCCGGTACCTCGCCACGTGCTCGGGGTTCTCCAGGAACACGTCGGCCACCATGCTCTCCAGGTGCACCACCGCCCGCCCGTCGGTGGCGTCGAGCAGCGCGAACGAGCCCGGCACACCGGCGTGCGCGCCCGCCCCGGTCGGCACCACCCGCACCTCGGCGGGCGCCAGCAGCAGGTGCATCAACTGGTCGTGCATCACCGCGCGCCCGCCGACGGGCCTGAGCAGCACCTGCTCCTCCAGGTAGAACACGGCTCTCCCACGCCGGGGCGGCGCCACCGCTCCGAGCGCCCGCGCGTACCCCGGTGTCCGGAGTGGACCGGGGACGACCATGCACGCGTAGTGCGTGACCGCCGTCGACCGGTCGTGCTCCGCCGTCGCGGTCCGCCCGTCGTCCCCGAACGGCCGGACCCACGTGTCCTTCCCGGACTCGCGGCTCAACTCCACCAGCCTGGCGAACTCGGCGCCCCGGACCCTGCACAGCGCCAGGTACGCCGCCACGTCCGTGTCCGACGCGCCGCGCACACCGCTCTCCAGCTTCGACACCTTGCCGAGGCTCCACCCGAGCGCCGCGGCGAGCAGGCCGCTGCGCCACCCGGCCGCCATCCGCTTGTCCCTGAGTTCGCTGCCCAGCCTGCGACTCCGCGTCGTGGACTCCCGCCTCGGCTCCTGTTCGGACATACCGCCCCCCTCTCGTGCAGCTCGGGTGGACAGTAGCGGCGAGCACCGACAAGAACCGGCGTCAGCCGCCGACGTAGGCCGACAGGTGCTTGCCCGTCAGGGTGGTGTGCGCGGCGACGAGATCGGCGGGCGTGCCCTCGAAGACGACCCGGCCGCCGTCGTGGCCCGCCCCCGGACCGAGGTCGATGATCCAGTCGGCGTGCGCCATCACCGCCTGGTGGTGCTCGACGACGATCACCGACTTGCCGGACTCGACGAGCCGGTCCAGCAGCCCGAGCAGGTGCTCCACGTCGGCCAGGTGCAGGCCCGCGGTCGGCTCGTCCAGGACGTAGATCCCGCCCTTCTCGGCCATGTGCGTGGCCAGCTTGAGCCGCTGCCGCTCGCCGCCGGACAGCGTGGTGAGCGGCTGGCCGAGGCTGAGGTAGCCGAGCCCGACGTCGGCGAGTCGCGTGAGGACGGCGTGCGCGGCGGGCGTGCGGGCCTCACCGGAGCCGAAGAACTCCTCCGCCTCGGTCACCGACATCGCGAGCACCTCGCTGATGTCGCGGCCGCCGAAGCGGTACTCCAGCACCGACGAGTCGAACCGCCGCCCCTCGCACTCCTCGCACGTGGTGGCGACCCCCGCCATCATCGCCAGGTCGGTGTAGACGACCCCCGCGCCGTTGCACGCGGGACAGGCGCCCTCCGAGTTCGCGCTGAACAGCGCGGGCTTCACGCCGTTGGCCTTCGCGAAGGCCTTGCGGATCGGTTCGAGCAGGCCGGTGTACGTCGCCGGGTTGCTCCGCCGCGACCCGCGGATCGAGCCCTGGTCGATCGACACCACGTCCTGGCCAGCGGGGATCGACCCGTGCACCAGGGAGCTCTTGCCGGAACCCGCGACACCCGTGATGACGACGAGCACCCCGAGCGGGATGTCGACGTCCACGTCCCGCAGGTTGTGCGCGGACGCGCCGCGGATCTCCAGCGCCCCGGTGGGCTCGCGCACCTCCTCCTTGAGGGACGCGCGGTCGTCGAAGTGGTCGCCGGTGGTGGTGCCGCTGGTCCGCAGCTCCTCGACGGAGCCCTCGAAGCAGACGGTGCCGCCCGCGGTGCCCGCGCCGGGACCGAGGTCCACGACGTGGTCGGCGATCACGATCGTCTCCGGCTTGTGCTCCACGACGAGCACCGTGTTGCCCTTGTCCCGCAGCCGCAGCAGCAGGGTGTTCATCCGCTGGATGTCGTGGGGGTGCAGGCCGATCGTGGGCTCGTCGAAGACGTAGGTCGTGTCGGTGAGCGAGGAGCCGAGGTGGCGGATCATCTTCACCCGCTGCGACTCGCCGCCCGACAGCGTGCCCGCGGGCCGGTCCAGGGAGAGGTAGCCCAGTCCGATCTCGACGAACGAGTCGAGGGTGTGCGCCAGTTTCGCGAGCAGCGGCGCCACCGAGGGCTCGTCGAGCCCCCGCACCCACTCGGCCAGGTCGCTGATCTGCATCGCGCACGCGTCGGCGATGGTGACCTTCCGGATCTTGGACGACCGCGCGGCCTCGCTCAGCCGGGTGCCGTCGCACTCGGGGCACGTGGTGAACGTGACCGCCCGGTCCACGAACGCCCGGATGTGCGGCTGCATCGACTCCCTGTCCTTGGACAGGAACGACTTCTGGATCTTGGGGATGAGCCCCTCGAAGGTGAGGTTGACGCCCTCGACCTTCACCTTCGTCGGCTCCTTGTAGAGGAAGTCGTTCATCTCCTTCTTGGTGAACCTGCGGATCGGCTTGTCCGGGTCGAGGAACCCGGACTCGGCGTAGGTCCGCACCGTCCACCAGCTATCGGACTTCCAGCCGGGGATGGTGAACGCGCCCTCGGCGATCGACTTGGAGTCGTCGTAGAGCTGCGTGAGGTCGATGTCGGACACCTTGCCGCGGCCCTCGCAGCGCGGGCACATGCCGCCGGTGATGCTGAAGTCGCGGCGCTCCTTCACGGTCCGCCCGGCCCGCTCCATCACGACGGCGCCCGCCCCGCTGATCGAGGCGACGTTGAACGAGAACGCCTGCGGTGAGCCGATGTGCGGCTTGCCGAGCCTGCTGAACAGGATGCGCAGCATCGCGTTGGCGTCGGTGGCCGTGCCCACGGTGGACCGGGGGTCGGCGCCCATCCGCTGCTGGTCGACGATGATCGCGGTCGTCAGCCCTTCGAGCACGTCGACCTCTGGTCGCGCCAGCGTCGGCATGAAGCCCTGCACGAACGCGCTGTAGGTCTCGTTGATCATCCGCTGCGACTCGGCGGCGATCGTGCCGAACACCAGCGAGCTCTTGCCGGAGCCGGAGACGCCGGTGAACACCGTGAGCCTGCGCTTCGGGATCTCGACGCTGACGTCCTTGAGGTTGTTCACCCGCGCGCCGTGCACGCGGATCAGGTCGTGCGTGTCGGCTTCGTGCGGCGCAGGCGACTGCGTTCCCGTCTTCTTGGCCGTGCTCATCGTGTCTCCATCCGTCGGGCGGGGTCGCCTCGCTCGTGCCGGTGTGCTCGGTGGCCGTCAGCCCGGCCCGGTGCCGCCGGGCCGGGGTCGGGCGGTCAGCGCAGTTCCTGGATGCGGACCAGGTTGCCCGCGGGGTCGCGGAAAGCGGAGTCGCGAACGCCGTACGGCTGCTCGGTCGGCTCCTGGACGACGTCCGCGCCGCTCGCCTGCAACCGGGCGAACGTGCCGTCGAGGTCCTTGGTGGCCAGGTTGATCCCGCCGTAGGTGCCCTTCGCCATCATCTCGACGACGGTGCGGCGCTCGTCCTCGGTGATGCCGGGGTCGACGGCGGGCGGGTGCAGGACGATGGACGTGCCGGGCTGGTCGACGGGACCGACCGTGATCCAGCGCATCCCGTTGTAGCCGACGTCGTTGCGGACCTCGAAACCGAGGGTGTCGCGGTAGAAGGCCAGCGCCGCGTCGGGGTCGTCGTGGGGGAGGAAGCTCGAATGAATCATGATGTCCATGCCGGTCACACTAGGTGCGGCTCGGAGACCTCGCTTCTCGATTCCTGACCGGTCTGGTCACCTGCTTCGTCACGCACGACGGCATCTCCGGCGCCGCCGGTGCCGTCTGCGCGCGGTAGGTGCTGGGCGGCACGCCGACCAGTTCGGTGAAGCGGGTGCTGAAGGTCCCCAGCGACTGGCAGCCGACCGCGAAGCAGACCTCGGTGACGCTCAGGTCGCCCCGCCGCAGCATCGCCATCGCGCGCTCGATGCGCCGCGTCATCAGGTAGGAGTACGGCGACTCGCCGTAGGCGCGGCGGAACTCCCGGCTGAGGTGGCCCGCCGACATGTTCACCCCGCGCGCGAGCGCCTCGACGTCCAGCGGCTGGGCGTGCTCCCGGTCGATCCGGTCGCGGACGCGGCGCAGCCGCGCGAGGTCGCTCAGGCGCTGGGACTCGGCGGATCGGCTGGTCACCTCCCGATCGTGCCACACCGACGGGCGCGTCCCGGCTCGCGACGCCACGCCGGTCCGCTCGGCTCCCGCGCTGGTAGATCGCCCGATGAGGTGACATTTGGTGATTGTGTGACCACTGGGATCGGGATGTCATGAACGCGTGAGCATGGAATCGTTGGCGGCGCTGGTGGACCGCGGCTTCTACTTCCAGGCGGTGCCGGACGAGCAGGGGGAGATCGAGGTCGTCGTCGGCTCGTACGGCTGGTACGGGTACTACGACAGGATCCACGTGTGGGGTGAGGACGAGGCCGTCGCCGCGCGCGAGCTGAGCGACCACCGGCCGTTCAGCGGCACCGTGGTGTGGAGCTACGAGGGCGGCGCGGCCGACACGGCGCTGGCGCTGCTGGAACTGCCGAAGCCCGGTGAGCCGGGAGCGCCGACGGTGGCCAGGGCGGCTCCGTCCAGCCTGTGGCTGCCGCTGCTGTCGCGGCGGAGGCGACAATGATCGTGTGCTGCCCCAGGAACACCTCATCGCGCGAGTCGTCGACCTGTGCCGTGCCGACGAGCGGTTCGACGCCGTCCTGCGCTACGGCTCGTTCGCGCAGGGGAGCGGCGACGAGCACAGCGACATCGAGTTCTGGTTCTTCTCCGAGGAGGAGATCGACGCACGGGAGTGGTGCTCGCGGATCGCGCCGGTCACCCACCACGTGCGCAACGAGTTCGGCGCGGACGTCGTGTTCTTCCAGGGGTTGGTGCGCGGCGAGTTCCACTTCGCCGCGGACGTCGCCGTCGTGGGGGAGTGGCCCGCTCGCGGTGCCACTGTGGACGACATGGTCGTGGTCGACCGCCGTGGTGCGCTGCGGGCCGTGCTGGAGTCGGTGCCGCTGCGGCCCGACCTGCCCGAGGCGGGTGAGCTGTGCGGTCGGTTCGTGAACTGGCTGGTGCTCGCCCACCACGTCACGGCCAGGGGAGAGGTGCTGCGCGCGGCCGACGCGATGGCGCACGTCCGCCGTCACCTGCTGTGGATGGCGCGCCTGGCCGAGCGGTCGACCGAGCACTGGCTGACCCCGTCCCGGCTCGCCGAGGCCGAACTCCCACCCGCCCTGCTGGCGAGCGTGGACGTCACGGCCCCGAGCGCCGCCTGGCGGGTCGGGCGCGCGCTGTGGGTGCGGCTCGGCTGCCCCGTACCCACCGTCCTCTTCGCGGAGCTGGACGCGGCCCTGTCCTAACGGGACAGTTCGCGCTCCAGCGGCGTGCGGAACCGCGGCTGCACCCGCACCGCCCCGAGCCACCCCGCCAGGGTGGCCGCCTCACGGGCGATCAGCGCCTCGGCGTCGGCACCGACGTCGTCGAGCAGGGTCCAGACGATCTCGCCGTCCGCCCGCTGCGCCCACCCGCCGACGACGCGGCCGTCGCACCAGACGGTCGGTCCGGCGTTGCCCATGGTGTCGAACAACCGCGGCACGTGAGCGGGGGAGAGGTACCAGTCGCGGTCGCGCCAGCCCATCGTCGTCGAGTCCAGTCCCGGCAGCAGCGCGACCCACGGCTCGGGTTCCGCGACCGGTCCGGCGTCGCCGGGCACGACGTACCCCGTGCCCCCGTCGAGTTCGACCTCCTCCATGCCCGCCAGCGCCTGGCGGGTCGCGGTGAGCGACCAGCCGGTCCACCACTTGAGGTCGGCGACCGTCGCCGGGCCGTAGGAGGCGAGCCACCGGCGGGCCAGCTCGGCCTGGGTGTCGGCGATGGGCAGGTCCGGCCACGGGGTCGCCGTGGTCCAGCGGAACTGGCTGCTGATCCACGACCCGCGCGGCCGCGCGCGGCGGATGAGGCCGTCGCAGGCCAGGATGCGGATGACCCGGCTGGAGACGTTCTGCTTGGTCTCGTAGGGCTTCCCCGCGGCGACGACGACCTGTTCGCACAGGGCGGGCACGTCCTGGCCGAGCTGCACGGCCGTCGCCTCGCCCCTGGCGCGCAGGGCTTCCAGGACGGCCTGCTGGACCTCGAGGAGCCGTCGAACGTCCCAGCCGACGCCGTCGGCGAGGTAGGTGAGGAGTTTCGCGCGTTCCCTCGCCGCGATGGTGACGCCGGTCGAGCCGTTGACCAGGGGAGCGAGGTCGGCGGGCACGACGAACATCGTGCGGCGCATGGCGAGCAGGCGGTGCAGCGTCACGTCGTCGTACAGCGCGCGCTCGACGGGTTCGTGGCCCGGTGTCCGGAGCCTGGCCGCGAGGGAGAGGTACACGGTGGCCGGGTCGGTGGCGTGCACGGCGACGAGCGCGTCCGCGACCTCTTCGACGCCGTCGACGTGCGTCGAGGGCGCGAGGAGGTGTCGTGTGCCGAGCCGGGCCCGGCGTTGGCGCTGGTCGATCCGGGGGAGTGCCACCTTGCCGTCCAATCAGTAGTGGTCTCTATAGCTTCAGTGTTGACCAAAACCAGTCTTCGCCAACTCGAACGTCGCCACCACCTTGTCCCCGACCTGGGACACGGCCGCTCCGCAGCCGACAAGCGCACGGACGGCGGGGGTGTTCTCCGGTGTGGTGTCGGCGACGACGGTCGTCCACCTGAGTTCTGTCGCGCGGTCGAGGACGGCGAGCAGTGCGCTCGCCCCGACGCCCTTGCCCCTGGTCGAGGTCCCCAGCCACATCCCGGTCTCGGCGACCCCGTCCTGCGCGGTCGGGGTCAGTCGGATCATGCCGACGGTCCGGTCGTCCAGGACCACCTCGTACATGACCTCCTGGTGCAGCCGGTAGAACCGGCGGAAGGCCTCCTGGCGCGTGGTCGACCAGCCCGGCGGCTCGTCGACCGGTGGCATGACGTCCTCCTCGGTCGCTTCCGCCACGGCGACGGCCAGCAGCCGTTCGACGCCTGCGGCGGTCAGCGGGGTCAGTCGCACGGAGTGGGGCATCGGGCCATCGTGCCGGATGGATCTACGCTGATCGCGGACAGGCGCATCTCGAACGGGTGGGACTTCGATGTCGGCGACACGGCTGCTGGTGCTCGGTGTGGTGCGCGGTTACGGCAGCGCCCACGGTTACCTGGTGGGCACCGACCTCGTGGCGTGGGGCGCGGACGAGTGGGCGAACGTGAAGTGGGGGTCGATCTACCACGCGCTCAAGCAGCTCGCCAAGGAAGGGTTCCTGTCCGAGTCGCTGGTGCCGCCCGCCAGGACGGACTACCGGCTGACCGACCAGGGCGAGGCCGAGTACCTGAGGCTGCTGCGGGACGCGGTGAGGCTGCCCGACGTGCGGCCGGACATGCTCGGTGCCGGGTTGGCGCTGCTGCCGTCGCTCACCCGCGAGGAGGCGATCGGGTTGTTGAAGCAGCGGCTGGAGGTGCTGGAGGGCAGGCGTGACTCCGCGCACGACCTGCGGGAGTCGTGGGGGCGGCCCGCGCACGTGAAGGAGCTGTTCGGGCTGTGGGAGCACACGGCGGCCGGTGACGTGGCGTGGACGCTGGGGCTGATCGGCCGGTTGGAGTCGGGTGCCTATCCGATGATGGGTGAGCCGGAGTCGCCCGGTCCTGCCGGGAGTTGGCACGACCCGTCGTTGGCGCGCTTCCCGTAGGAGCTCGTGTCCGTGGGTATCGGGGACACGTTTTGTGCATTTACTCAAGTTTGAGTCATCGGGGTGGATCGTGCACACTCGTCGCTGGCGTTCGCGGGGGAGGAGCCGTTCCGCATTCTCACCCGATGGGGGAGCGCTCGGCGTCTCGACCAGGGGCAGCGTGGGAGTTCTGTCGCCCCCTCGGGTGACACGGTAAGGGCGCTCCGCGCCCGGATCGGGCTGGTCGGCGGGCGGAACTGTCGGAGCTGTACGGGATGGTGATCGTCGTGGTGGGGCCGACGGTCGGCACCGTCGGATTCTCGTGATCTCGGGAGGGTTTTCGTGGGGCTGGAACGGTGCGCGGCGGTGTTCGAGGCGGCTGATCCGCCGAGGACGTCGACCGTGGCGTTCTACGGGGTGGACCTGCCGGAGGGGGAGTTCGGCGAGGTGACGATCGCGGACGCGGAGGGCTGGGTGCGGACGGTGCCCGCGGTGCGGGTCCCGGTCGCCGACGCGGTGCCGGTGCTGAGCCGGGCCCGTCGCGCGGCCGACGCGCACCCGGCGGCGGCGTTCTGGGGCACGGCCGTCGTGGTGGCGATGCAGCTCGTGGCGCGCGGTCGGCTGCTGCCGTCGGTGACGGAGGGCGAGTTCGACGCGTGGCGGGTCGGGCCGTTGGAGACGATGGACGTGGAGGTCGTCCGGGCGTTGGCGGCGTCGATGCCCGCGCAGGCCAGGGCGGTGCCGCTGCCGGGTCGGGAGCCCGCGGAGCTGGCGGACGCCGAGGCGTTGGTGCGGGGGTTCATCGACGCGGTGGCGGACGGGATGCCGCGGGGTGCGGCGGCCGTGCACGCGGCGGGTGCTCCGGTGTTCGCGGCGGTGGCGCCGCAGAGGGTGCCGCACCTGAGGTCGTGGGCCGAGCGGGGGGTGCGGATCTCGCTGCGGATCGAGGGCGACTTCGTGACGGGTCGGTTCCGGGCGGTGGTGCAGGTGCACAGCCTGGCGGATCCGTCGCTGGTGGTGGACGCGGACCGGTTGTGGGCGGATCGGTCGGCGGGGCGGGCGCGGTTGGACGCGGCGGTGGCGGTGCGGCGGGCGGCGCGGGCGTGGGCGCCGTTGGGGCAGTTGCTGGACGCATCGGTGCCCGCGGAGGTCGAGCTGGGTGACGAGGACGTGGCCGATCTGCTGGTGCGGGGCGCGATCAGGCTCGCGGGTGTGGGGGTGGACCTGCACTGGCCGAAGGACCTGGTGCGGGATCTGACGTCGAGGGCGGTGGTGGAGGGGCAGGCTCCCCCGTCGGACGTGCCGTCGTTCTTCGGGGGTGGTCGGCTGCTGGGGTTCGACTGGCAGTTGGCGCTGGGTGGTGATCCGCTGACGGAGGAGGAGATGGACCGGTTGGCGGAGGCGCACCGGCCGGTGGTGCGGTTGCGCGACCAGTGGCTGCTGGTCGATCCGGAGTTGGCGCGGCGGGCGCGGGAGCGGTCGATCAAGCCGTTGACGGCGATCGACGCGTTGGGCGCGGTGCTGACGGGGACGGCCGAGGTCGACGGTGAGCTGGTGCCGGTGGCGTCGAGCGGGTGGCTGGAGGCGCTGCGGGCGCGGATCGAGGCGCCGGACGAGGGCGCGGAGGCGGTGGCGCAGCCCGCGGAGCTGCGGGCGACGTTGCGCGACTACCAGTTGCGCGGGTTGCGGTGGTTGGCGCGGATGACGTCGTTGGGGCTGGGTGGCTGCCTGGCCGACGACATGGGGCTGGGGAAGACGATCACGTTGATCGCGTTGCACCTGCACCGGGCGAGTGGTCCGACGTTGGTGGTGTGCCCGGCGTCGTTGTTGGGGAACTGGGAGCGGGAGATCAGGCGGTTCGCGCCGGGGGTGGAGGTGCGGCGGTTCCACGGCGGGTCGCGGTCGTTGGAGGGGGTGGGGTCGGGGTTCGTGCTGACGACGTACGGCACGATGCGGCTGGACGCGGCCCGGTTGGGTGAGGTCGAGTGGGGGCTGCTGGTCGCGGACGAGGCTCAGCACGTGAAGAACCCCAGGTCGGGGACGGCGAAGGCGTTGCGGAAGATCCCGTCGCGGGCGCGGGTGGCGTTGACGGGCACGCCGGTGGAGAACACCCTGTCGGAGCTGTGGGCGATCCTGGACTGGACCACGCCGGGGCTGTTGGGGTCGTTGGCGTCGTTCCGGTCGCGGTGGGCGAAGCCGATCGAGGGTGACGCGGACGGTGAGGTCGCGGACCGGTTGAGCCGGTTGGTGCGGCCGTTCCTGCTGCGCCGGAAGAAGTCCGATCCCGGTATCGCGCCGGAGTTGCCGCCGAAGACGGAGACGGACCAGCCGGTGGCGTTGACCCGTGAGCAGGCCGCGCTGTACGAGGCGACGGTGCGGGAGCTGATGGCGGAGATCGCGGGCGCGAGCGGTGGTGACATGGCTCGGCGCGGGCTGATCGTGAAGCTGCTGACCGGGTTGAAGCAGATCTGCAACCACCCGGCGCAGTACCTGAAGGAGAGCGCTCCGCCGTTGGTGGGGCGGTCCGGGAAGTTGGAGCTGCTCGACGAGCTGCTGGACACGATCCTGGCCGAGGGTGGCGCGGTGCTGGTGTTCACGCAGTACGTGGCGATGGCGCGGCTGATCGAGCGCCACCTGGCGGATCGGGGAGTGGCGACGCAGTTCCTGCACGGCGGCACGCCGGTGGCGAAGCGGGAGGCGCTGGTGCGGCGGTTCCAGGAGGGGGAGGTGCCGGTGTTCCTGCTGTCGTTGAAGGCGGCGGGCACCGGGTTGAACCTGACGCGCGCGGATCACGTCGTGCACTTCGACCGGTGGTGGAACCCGGCGGTGGAGGACCAGGCGACCGATCGCGCGTACCGGATCGGTCAGACGCGGCCGGTGCAGGTGCACCGGTTGATCGCGGAGGGGACGGTGGAGGACCGGATCGCGGAGATGTTGGCCGCGAAGCGGCAGTTGGCCGACGCGGTGCTGGCGGGCGGGGAGGCGGCGTTGACGGAGCTGTCCGACGCGGAGCTGGCGGACCTGGTCGAGCTGAGGAGTGGGCGATGACCGATCGGGTGCGGGGGTATCCGGCGTTCCCGAAGGGGCCGCGTCGGGCTCGGACGTGGTGGGGGAAGGCGTGGGTGCAGGCGGTCGAGGACACCTCGCTCGACCAGGGGCAGATGCGGTTGGGGCGGAGGTTCGCCGTCGCGGGTGTGGTGGGGACGATCACCGTGAGTCCGGGCAGGTTGGCTGCGGCGGTCTACGACACCGAGGACACCTATCGGACGTCGGTGTCGCTCACGCCGTTGTCGGACGCGGAGTGGGGGAGGTTCCTGGCGCAGGTCGCGGCGAAGGCGGGGCACATCGCCGCGTTGATCGACGGGGACGTGCCCCACGACCTGGTGGCCGCGGCGGACGACGCGGGTGTGCAGTTGCTGCCGGGGATCGGCGACCTGGATCCGGAGTGCACCTGTCCCGGCTGGGAGTTGCCGTGTCGGCACGCGGCGGCGTTGTGCACGCAGGCGTCGTGGTTGCTGGACGCGGACCCGTGGGTCCTGCTGCTCCTGCGGGGGCGTGAGCAGGCCGAGGTGTTGGCCGAACTCCAGCTCAGCGACACCGAGGAGCCCCGGTCGGTCGGTGTCCCGGCCACGGAGGTGTTCGCCGCGCCGGTCGTGCCGCTGCCCGCTCCGCCACCACTGGCCGCATTGGGCCCGCTGCCGGAGTTCGACCCGGTGGAGGGTGTGGACGTGGAAGCACTGCGCTGGCTGGTCGCCGACGCGGCGGCGCGGGCGCGGGAGTTGCTGCTGACCGGCGAGCTGCCCGTGTTGGACGAGTGGCACGACCGCGTCCGAATGGCGTGCACCGTCGCCGACCCTGGGCTGACCGCCAGACTCGCCGCGGTGGGTCCAGGCCTGCCGCGGGCGATGCGCGCCTGGGGTTACGGGGGCTCGGCGGCACTGACGGTCCTCGACACCCCGTGGTCACCGTCGAAGGCGGAGACGGCCAGGGCGCGTCGAGCGTGGGAGGGCGAGGAACTGCCGGTGGCGACGGTGTGGCGAAACCGCTGGACGGTCGAGGCCGAGGGCCTGCAACTCCGCTTCGGCCAAGACGGCCGCTGGTACCCGTACCGCGAGGAGCAGGGCGTCTGGTGGCCGGCGGGCCCACCAGACCGAGACCCGGCAGCAGCACTCTCCGACCTGATGACCTGAACCACCACACCCGTGGTACCACAGGCGTGGTGACCCAACCCTCAACCACCCGGTAACGGCCAGACACACACCTGGCCCGCCCGCTCCCGAACCCACCGACAGGAGACACCACTCGACGACGCCCCAACAGTGACCACCGCTCCGGCCACCGAACAACGCTGGCTACCGAGCAGCCCGCCAAGTCCGGTCTGGGCCCACCCGCCGAGCACCGCCCCCACAAGCCCACGCCTCGGGCGCCGGCTCACCTAGCCTGAACCCACCTGGGCACAGCCCAGGCACAGCCCAGGCACGGCGAAGCCAATGCCTGGGCTGTGCCGCCGCGCTATCGGGCACCCAGCGGCGGGTGGGGGCGTGGGAAGGACGCTCAGGTCGTGGTGGCCTGGGCGTGGGGGTGTAGGGGCTGTTAGATGCTCACGCCGGGCATGGTGGTGGCTGTGCGGCGGCGGCGTAGCCAGATTTTGCGGGTGCCGTCGCCGTAGAGGAGTACGCGGGAGAGTTCCCAGCCCGCGAACTCCGCGAGGGTGCCCAGTTGGGTCGCTGCGGTTCTTCGGGAGACGCCGGGAGGTAGCCGCAGCGGCCGGTACTCCCAATCCCCGTCGGTCACTCCTTCGTTCACGGCGAGATCACCTGTATCCCTTGGCCGTCCGCGGATGCGATGAACACCCGCCCGCTACTGGGGTCGACCGCCACCGAATCGGGTTGGCGGACGGTGGGGAACCGGAACTTCTCGACCGGTTCGCCACCGGCGACGTGGTAGGCAACCACTTCGTTCTTCTCGGTGAGCGTCACCCACGCCAGGTCGGTGCGCGGGTCGTAGGCGAGCCCGTAGGGGCCGCCCGGTACGGGGTAGCGCTGACGCATGATCAGCGGGTTCGCGGTGAAGGCGAGGAGTTCGCCGCCGCGGGTGTCGGTCACCAGGACTCGGCCGAAGCGGTCGGTGACGGCGTTGGTGGCGCCGTCGCCTGCGCGCAGGCCGGCGCCGAGGGTGTCCGTCGTGGGGTCGAGGTCGAAGACGGCGCTGCGGAGGCGGTCGAGGACGACGATGTGGCCGTTGACGACGAGGACCTGGTCCGGGCTGGTGACGGGGCCGACCTGGTGGTCACCGACGCGGACGGAGCGGGTGTCGCGCTGGGCGACGACGGTCTTGTCGCCGAGTGCCGCGACGTCGACCGGGCCGCCGTCGACGGTGGTGCTGGTGGTCGTGGCGTCGGTGGGGTTGACGCTGATGACGACGCCGCTGGTGGGGATGGTCGCTTCGACGCGGTCGCCGGTGACGACGAGGCGGGCGGCGGGGCCGGGGAGTGCGACGGTCCTGGGGTTCGGGTCGGGCAGCGTGTAGAGGCGCACGGACGGCGGGTCCTGGACGGCGACGGCGAGGGTGCCCGCGGTGAAGGCGAGGGCGGTGGCGTTGCCGGTCGCGGGCAGGACGGTGCCCGCGGGGGTGGCCGCCGGGTCCGGGGAGGGGGCGGGGGTCGCCGCCACGAGGGTGGCCGCGACCTGGAGCGGGTCGTTGGGCTCCTCGCTCGTGGCGCAGCCACCGACCATCACCGCCCCGGTGAGCAGTGCAGCGGCCAGTCGACGCAACGTGGAACCTCCCAAGCGGCCGGGTGACCCCGGTACCCCATTCGCGAAACGCCCCTCCAGCATCCACGACGAAACGGTCGTGGTCACGCCGGGGGGCGGGTGTTCTCGTTGGTCCACGAAGGTGATAACCGCCCGTTGGGCGTAGCGGGGGTGCTCGGCGCGCGACCATCGGAGTAGGCGAGAGAGGTGTGTGATGACGGTCGCGGCGTTGCGGGACAGGCACGTCGAGCTGCTCCGGCAGCACCGGGTCGCGGACGGGTTGGTGGTGGGGCGGGGGCGGTTGGGTCGCGGCGACCGCTACCACACGTGGTCGCAGGTGGCGGCGGAGCCGGTACCTGCGAGGTTGCACCGGTTGGGTGCGGTTCGGTTGCGTCCCGAGGCGTATTCGGTGGCGGAGTTGCGGGCGTCGCAGGACGTGTTGGACGAGCAGTCGGGTGAGTTGTTCGAGCTCGCGGAGATGGCGGGGCGGGCGGTGCGGACGCCGTTCTTCGCGGGGGTGTTCCCGACGGGGTCGATGAACGGGTTGTGCCGTCCGATGCCGGGGACGGGGGTGCTGGTGCTCGTGGACAGCGGTCTGCTGCACCTGGTGCCGGACGTGTTGAAGATCATGATCGTGTCGCGGTCGTCGTTCGGTGAGGCGCCGCTGCTGGAGCCGCCGTTCGCCGCGCCCGCGTTGGCGGAGGTGTTCAACGCGCACCTGTTCGGCAACGGCGCGGTGGGGGCGCGCGCGTTGCCGGACCTGGCGGGTCAGCACCTGGACCTGCTGCGGTTGATGGTTCGGCGGGCCACGCAGTTCGTCGTGGCGCACGAGATGGCGCACGTGCACGCCGGGCACCTGCTGGCGTCGTGGCGGCAGACCGACGCGAACACCCCGGTGGGGGCTTTGGACATGCAGGCGGTGGGGTGGCCGCGGGAGTACGAGGCGGATCGCCTCGCGGCGGGGATCATGCTGTCGAGCCTGGTGGGGGTGAGTCCGTGGGAGCGCGACGCGGTCGAGCCGTACCTGGTGGGCGCGGTGCTGCTGGTGTTGGCGCTGCACGAGGTGGTGGCGGTGCTGGCGGAGGCGACGGGGCTGGTCGTGCCGTTCGCGGGGTGTCATCCGCCGCCGCTGCTGCGCATCCAGTCGTTGGTGGAGTACCTGGCCGAGCACCTGCGCACCTCGGAGTCGATCGCGGTGGCCGCCGATCTCGCGACGTGGTTGGACGATCGGGTTCCGGGGGTGCTGGAGTGGTTGCGGATGGTCGACTCGCAGGCGTGAGCGCGGGTGGACGTGGAAGGGCCCGGTGGTCGAGGTCGGCCACCGGGCCACGGGAACGGGGGAGTGCCTGCTAGCCCATGGGGCGTTCGGGGTAGGACAGCTCGATGGTGCTCACGTCGTCCAGCGCGGCGCGGATGGCGGGCGGGAGGGTGAGGTCCTCGGCGACGAGCGCGCCCAGTAGCTGGTTGGTGTCGCGGGCGCCGACGACGGGGGAGACGACGCCGGGGCGGTCGCGGACCCAGGCGAGGGCGACGCACAGCGGGGAGGTGCCCAGGCCGTCGGCGGCCGTGACGACCGCCTGGACGATGCGGGAGGCGCGGTCGGTGCGGTGTTGCTCGACGTAGCCCGCCATGTGGGAGGAGGCGCCGCGGGAGTCCGGTGGGGTGCCGTTGCGGTACTTGCCGGTGAGCACGCCGCGGCCGAGCGGGGCCCAGGGGAGCAGGCCGAGGCCGTGGTGGGTGGCGGCGGGGACGACCTCGCGTTCGACGCCGCGTTCCAGCAGCGAGTACTCGACCTGGGTGGAGATGAGGGGGTTGCGGCCGGGCAGGGCGCGTTGGAGGGTGGCGGCGGTGCCGAGCTGCCAGCCGGAGTAGTTGGAGACGCCGACGTAGCGGACCTTGCCGGAGGCGGTGGCGGCGTCGAGGGCGGAGAGGGTTTCCTCCAGTGGCACGGACTGGTCCCACGCGTGGAGTTGCCAGAGGTCGACGTGGTCGACGCCGAGGCGGCGCAGGGAGCCGTCGAGGGCTCCGAGGAGGGCTCCGCGGGAGGCTCCGCCGCCGAAGGGGCCTTCGTTGCGGCGGGCGACGGCCTTGGTGGTGATGACGAGATCGTCGCGGGGGACCACTTCGCCGAGCAGGCCGCCCAGGATGCGTTCGCTCTCGCCTTCGACGTAGACGTCGGCGGTGTCCACGAGGGTGCCGCCCGCTTCGGTGAAGGCCATGAGCTGGGTGGCGGCCTCGTCGGCGTCGGTGTCGCGGCCCCAGGTCATCGTGCCCAGCGCCATTCTGGAGACGCGGAGGCCGCTGCGGCCGAGCTGTCGGTGTTCCACCGGGCGAGCGTAAGGGCTGTGACGGCGCTGAGCTGGGAGCATCGTGGATCTTCACCACCCGTGCCGAGCGTGACCGGCGTCACAGGCCCCGGTGGCGCCGAATGTTGTTACCGATCGGTACGGTCGGCGCGTGCGATTGGGACTGAACCTCGGATACTGGGGCGCCGGCAACGACGCCGCCAACCTCGAACTGGCCAAGGAGGCCGACCGGCTCGGCTACTCGGTGGCGTGGGCGGCCGAAGCCTACGGCTCGGACGCGCCCACGGTGCTGTCGTGGATCGCCGCGCACACCGAGCGCATCGACGTCGGCAGCGCCATCCTCCAGATCCCCGCGCGGACGCCCGCGATGGCCGCGATGACCGCCGCGACGCTGGACACCCTGTCCGGCGGCCGCTTCCGGATGGGCCTCGGCGTGTCCGGGCCGCAGGTGTCGGAGGGCTGGCACGGCGTGCGCTTCGACAAGCCGCTTGCCCGCACGCGGGAGTACGTGGACATCGTCAGGACGGCGCTGCGCCGCGAGAAGCTGCGCTACGACGGGCAGCACTACGCGCTGCCGCTGCCCGACGGCCCCGGCAAGGCGCTCACGCTGACCGTGCACCCCGTCCGCGAGGAGATCCCGATCTACCTCGCCGCCGTCGGCCCGAAGAACCTCGAACTCACGGGCGAGATCGCCGACGGGTGGCTCGCGCTGTTCTTCTCCCCCGAGCACTCCGGGGAGTCGCTGGCCGCGGTCAGGGCCGGGCGCGAGAAGGCGGGCAAGACCATGGAGGGCTTCGACGTCGTCCCGACCTCGCCGCTGTTCGTCGGCGACGACTGGCGCGCGCTGGCCGACCAGGTCCGCCCGTACTCGGCGCTCTACGTCGGCGGCATGGGCAGCCGCAAGCAGAACTTCTACAAGGACCTCGCCACCCGCATGGGCTTCGAGAAGGAGGCCCAGGAGGTCCAGGACAAGTACCTGGAGCGCGACTACGCGGGCGCGATGGCGGCCCTGCCGGTGGAGTTCCTGGACGCCACCTCGCTGCTCGGCACCAAGGAGCGGATCGCCGAGAAGATGCAGGCACTGGCCGAAGCCGGGGTCACCACGTTGACCATCACGCCGATGCTGCAAGATCTGGAGCAGGGAATCGCGGGGCTGCGCACCGCGGTGGAAGCTCTGGATCTGGCAGGAGTGGGTAGTTGAGCTGGTTGCAGGCTCTGGTCCTCGGACTGGTTCAAGGACTTACCGAATTCCTACCCGTGTCTTCGTCGGCGCACGTGCGGATCACGTCGACGTTGTTCTTCGGCAACGACGCGGGCGCGTCGTTCACGGCGGTCATCCAGCTCGGCACCGAGCTGGCGGTGTTGATCTACTTCGCCAAGGACATCGGGCGGTTCATCTCCGCCTGGTTCCGCGGCCTCTTCAGCGCGGAGGCGCGCAAGGAGAAGGACTACCGGCTGGCCTGGTACGTGATCATCGGGTCCATCCCGATCAGCGTGCTGGGCTACCTCCTCAAGGACGAGATCCGCACGTCCGCGAGGAACCTCTGGATCACGGCCACGATGCTCATCGTGTTCGGCCTGCTGCTCGGCCTCGCCGACCAGCTCGCCAAGCACTCGCGGTCGGAGCTGACGATGAAGGACGCCGTCGGCATGGGCCTCGCCCAGGCCCTCGCGCTCATCCCCGGCGTCTCCCGCTCCGGCGGCACGCTCACCGCAGGCCTGTTCCTCGGGCTCGACCGGGCGGCCGCGGCGCGCTACTCGTTCCTGCTGGCGATCCCCGCCGTGTTCGGCGCGGGCATCTTCAGCATCCCGGACGTGTTGGACCGCGGCCCGAACGACGCCTCCGTGCCGCAGATGATCGTGGCCACGATCATCGCGTTCGCGGTCGGCTACGCCACCATCGCGTGGCTGCTCAAGTACGTCTCCAAGCACAGCTACTCGGCGTTCGTCTGGTACCGGGTCATGCTCGGCATCGTCCTCATGGGCCTGCTGTCGATGAACCTGCTGCCCGCCAACTGACGCACCCGTCGTGATGGCCCGGAACCACCGCGGTTCCGGGCCATCACGCTGTCCGGCCCAGGGGAGCCGGGCGGCGCACCGCTAGGGTGGTGCCTCGTGGCCACCGTGATCCTCCTGCGACATGCCCGTTCGACCGCCAACGGCTCCGGCGTGCTCGCCGGCCGCGCACCGGGCGTCTCCCTGTGCGAGAAGGGCGAGGCCCAGGCCCTCGGACTGGTCGACCGCCTCAAGGGCATCCCCGTCGACGCCGTCGTCACCTCCCCCCTGGACCGGTGCCGCCAGACCCTCGCCCCGCTGCTCGCCGACCGCGGCCTCACCGCCGTCATCGAACCCGACCTCGCCGAGGTCGACTACGGGAGCTGGACCAACCGCGCCATCAAGGACCTGCTCGAGGAACCCCTGTGGACGGTCGTGCAGCAGCACCCG
Source organism: Umezawaea endophytica (assembly GCF_025061645.1). Taxonomy (GTDB): domain Bacteria; phylum Actinomycetota; class Actinomycetes; order Mycobacteriales; family Pseudonocardiaceae; genus Umezawaea; species Umezawaea endophytica. The sequence continues at coordinate 264,602 of NZ_JANYMP010000010.1, forward strand.
TCCGCCGCGGTCTTCCCCGACGGCGAAGGCCTCGCCACCGTCCAGGCCAGGGCCGTCGCCGCCATCCGCGCCCACGACGCCCGCGTCACCGCCGAGTTCGGCCCCCGCGCCGTCTGGGTCGCGTGCAGCCACGGCGACGTCATCAAGTCGGTCCTCGCCGACGCCCTGGGCGTGCACCTGGACGGCTTCCAGCGCATCGTCGTCGACCCCGCGTCGGTGTCGGTCGTCCAGTACACCGAGACCAGGCCCTTCGTGCTGCGCTCCAACGACAACGGCGGCGACCTCGCGGGCATCGTCCCGCCCCCGGAGCACAAGCCGTCCTCCGACGCCGTCGTCGGCGGTGGCGCGGGCGCCGCGTAGGGCCCGGCCCTCACCCGAACGGCGGTACGGACGAAATGTCGGACCCCCGTCCTAGGGTCCGGGCCATGACGGAGGTCGACGCGATCTGCCTGAGGCCGTGGGCCGAGGGCGACCTGGGGTTGCTGCGCGCGCAGAACACGCCCGAGATGCTGGCCCACCTGGGGGGACCGGAGTCGGAGGAGGCCGTGGTCGACCGGCACCGCCGGTACGTGGAGCTGTCCGCGAGCGGGGCGGGTCGCATGTACGTGGTGCTGCTCGGGCCGGACTCGGTGGTGGCGGGGTCGATCGGGTTCTGGGAGAAGGAGTGGGACGGCACGCCGGTGTACGAGACCGGGTGGCACGTGCTGCCGGGGTTCCAGCGGCGTGGGGTGGCGACGCGGGCCGCGGTGGCCGTCGCGCGGATCGCCGCCGCCGAGGGCGACCGCGAGGAGCTGCACGCGTTCCCGCCGGTGGTGAACACCGCGTCGGTCGGCGTGTGCCGCAAGGCCGGGTTCGCGTGGCGCGGGGAGCACGACTTCGAGTACCCCAAGGGGACGTGGATCCGGTGCGAGGACTGGTGGGCGCCGCTGGGGTGAGACGTGCCGGGGCCCGGACCGTGCAGGGGAGTGCGGTCCGGGCCCCGGAAGCGCCGGGAACTACTTGACGTTGACCGCGGCCCACGCCCTGGTCACCGCGGCGACCTCGGCGCTGCCCGCCCCGTAGAGCTCGGTGGCGGCGGCGATGGTGCCGGTGCGCGCGGCGGCGTACTTGGTGCTGGAGGTGAACTTCGTGGTCAGCGCCCGGTACCAGATCTTCTCGGCCTTGGCGCGGGTGATCCCGGTGACGGGCTGGCCGTCGTAGGTCGGGCTGTCGTAGGCGACACCGTTGATCGTCTTGGCGCCGCTGCCCTCCGAGAGCAGGTAGAAGAAGTGGTTGGCGATGCCGGAGGAGTAGTGCACGTCCAGGCCGCCCACGGTGGAGGACCAGTAGTCCGCCGACCTGCCGTCCCGAGACGGCTTGTCCATGTACCGCAGGGGAGCGCCCGTGCCCCGGATGTCGATCTTCTCGCCGATCAGGTAGTCGCCGACGTCGCTGGCGTTGTCGGCGCTGAACTCGACCGTGGTGCCGAAGATGTCGCTGGTGGCCTCGTTCAGGCCGCCCGGCTCACCGGAGTACACCATGTTGCCGGTCGCCGACGTGACACCGTGCGACATCTCGTGACCCGCGACGTCCAGCTCGGTCAACGGCTTCGCGTTGCCGACACCGTCGCCGTAGGTCATGCAGAAGCAGCTATCGCTCCAGTTGGCGTTGTTGTAGGCGTTGCCGTAGTGCACGCGGCTCAGCGCGCCCACGCCGTTGTTCTTGATGCCGCTGCGGCCGTGGACGTTCTTGTAGTAGTCCCACGTGACCGCCGCGCCGTAGGCGGCGTCGACACCGGCGGTGGCCTTGTCGCTGATCGCGCCGTTGCCCCACCTGTTGTCGGCGTCGGTGAACAGCGTCCCGGTCCCGGAGCCGTTGTTGGCGTTGTTGACCGTCTGGTTGCCGCGCTGCGGGTCCTTGAGCTGGTAGGTCGACCCGGACTGGGTCGTCTGCAACGTCACGGTCCCGCTGTACTGGCTGACACCGGTGCCCTCGACGTGCATCACCCGGTCCTCGCTCATCAGCACCTCGCCGGTGGCGGCGTCGGTGTAGACGTGCAGCTCGCTCGGCGACTGGTCGGCCTTGGTCCCGGTGAGGACGACCTCCCACGCCAGGGTCGGCGCCCGGTCGATGGCGAACACCACGAGCCGGGGTTCGGCCTTCGTCCAGCTCGCGTCGGTCTTGGCCACGCGTGCCGTGGACGCCGCGGTGGTGGCGGCGATGGCGGGCGTGGTCGAGACGGTCAGGGCCGCGTCGGTCGCGCGGTCCACGGAGCTGATCGCCCCGGTCTTGGACTGGTGCACGACCAGGTCCCCGCCGACGACCCGCAGGCCGTCGAAGGTGCGGTCGTACCGGACGTGCCTGCTGCCGTCGGGGTCGGTGACGACATCCTTGACCACGAGCTGCTCTTGGCTGCTCAGGCCCAGTGCGGTGCTCACCGTTCCGGCTTGCGCGGCCGCGAGGCTCAGGGTGCCCGTGCGGTCGAGCGAGGCGGGGGAGTCCGCGGCCGCCTGAGGTGCCGCCGTGGCCGTGAGGCCACCGACGGTCACCAGGGCGGCGGACACCAGGGCCGCGTAGCCCAGGGTCGTGCGATTCATGGACGCTCCTGTTCCAGTGCAGGGGATGTCCGCACCGCCCGCGACAGTCGCGAATGGACGAACACCGAGGAACATCTCGGCCAACACCGTGTTGACCAGCAAATCGATGTTATTGCCGCTCCTGCATGGGTAAATCTTCTCCCACGATGTGGGAACTCTTCAGATTCTGAGCAATCCTGCTGGTCAAGCCTGTCCGAGACGTCCGAGTTTCGAATAAAACGCCAGTTCAGGACAGCCGGGAACATCGGGGAAACAAATGGCACAATCGGGCGGGAGAACCAATCACGCTGAACCGTCCGGTGCAGTCCGTTGGTCTTGCACGTGTTTATAGTTAATGACTGCCAGTGGTCACCCGATCACGCACGATCGCGGTTTTCAGAGCCCCAGTCGGGTCACGGCGTTGTCTTCCAGCGGGTTCGCGGTGCGGATGTAGCGGTGCACGGTGCGCGGGTTCACCCACCGGCCCTGCCGCATGATCTCGCGGTCGCTCGCCCCGCCCAGCGCGGCCTGCGTCGCGAAACCCGCCCGCAGCGAGTGGCCGCCGAACAGCGTCGGGTCCAGACCCGCGCGCTCGGCGTAGCGCTGCACCAGGTCGGCCACCGCCCGACCCGACATGGGCACCGCGCCCAGCCGCCCGTGCCTGCTCACCGACGGGAACAGCGGACCGCGCGCCGACGCGGGCTGCCGGTAGGTGTGGCAGCGGTGCACCGACGGCTCCGCCGCCGACTCGGCCGACAGCAGCTCCAGCAGCGCGGCGTGCCCGCCCTCCCGGTGGACCTCCAGCAGGTCGACCCAGTCCGCGAACGCGCACACCGGGCACGTCGGCCTGCGCGACCCGCGCGGCAGGACGACCCGCTGCTGGTGCTGCCCGGTCTGGTCGGTCTTGGTGACGCCGAGCCCGACCAGCAGCAGCGGCTCACCGCTGCGCGCGTCCACGTCGACCGTCACGTCCTCCAGCGCGAGCCCCGCCAGCTCACCGCGGCGCAGCGCGCCCGCGAACCCCACGAGCAGCAGCAGCGCGTCCCGCCTGCGGGCGACCCCGGTCGGCCAGCCCGGCTCGGGCCGTTCGGCGAGCAGGGCCTCCAGGGTCTGGAGCAGCACCGGCCGCTTGCGCCTGGGCAGCGACCGCCGGGCCCGCCGGATTCCGCGCAGCGTCAGCCGGACGACGTCGGAGCGCGTGGGGGAGGGCAGGCCGTTCGCCGCGTGCACCGCGGCGATGGCGGCGGACTTACGGTCCAGCGTGGACGGGCTGAACGCCGGGGCGCCGTCCGGTTTGAGGGTGTCCGCCGCGGTCGCCAGGTACACGGCGACGTCCAGGGGGTCCGCGGGCAGCGACGTGCGGCCCTCCGCCGCGCACCACGCGGACCAGGCGACCCAGTCCGACCGGTAGGCGCGCAGCGTGTTGGGGGACTGGGCGGCGTGCAGGTAGGCCGCGAGGGAGGAGGCCTGGTCCTCGTCGAACCGCCTGCGCACCGCCTCCAGCTCGGCGAAGTCGACCAGGACGCCGTGGTTGACCCGGCCCAGCGCGCTGCGCACGGGCTCGGGCAGGCGGTCCGCGGTCACGTGATCAACCCTATCAGCGTTGATTGATTCTATTGCTTCAGTATTGACCAAAGGTCAACTTCTTCGAGTGGTGACGACTCTCCACGACAACCAAAACCCGCACCGACGCCAGGGCTAGCCGTGGGCGATGCGGTCGGCGAAGAGCGCGCTGAGCCGGGGCAGGCGGTGCAGCAGTTCCGGGAGGGCGTCGAAGTCCCACGGGTCGCCGTCGGGGTCGGGGCCGACCATGGGCGCGTGGCCGCGGGCGGCCAGGTCGGTGTCGAGGCCGTCGTGGTCGCCGGTGCGCCGTCGGTGGGCCTCGCGGGCGACGTAGTCGAGCGCCTCCCAGTCGGGCAGGTCGCCCGTGGGCCAGGTGTCCAGGTCGGCGGTGGCCAGCCGTTGGACGACGTCGAGGTCGGCGAGCGCGTCCGGGTCGGCGGCGATGGCGGTGAAGCGCGGGTGGCCGAGGCCGACGAGCCAGGCGAGGAAGTAGAAGAAGCCGTCGTCGGAGCAGCCGCCGAGGACGAGGTGGGCGGCGCCCCAGTGCTGCCAGGTGTCGGCGCGGCCGCGGATGTGGTCGAGGAGGACCTGGAAGTCGGCGATGTCGGGTGGGGGCAGGCTCGCAAGGTGGGTGGTGAGCCACGCCAGGCGCTCGTCCTGGTCACGGGTGTCGGCGCGGGAGCGGTCGATGAGGGTCCAGAAGGTGGCTTCGTCCATGGTGTCGACGGTAGGGGCCGGGTCCGACAGTCGATCTTGTTCCGGCGCCGGTCGTGCTCGCTCGATCGGGTGATCGTGGTGGGGGTGGGCGGGTCGGTGGGGGCGTGATCGGCGCGTGCGGGTGGGCGCCGGGGGCGGTGTCGCGGGTGCCGGGGTTTTAATGGCGGGCTCCAGTTCGGGCGGGGCCCTATCCTGGACGCAGTATGGACACGCCGCTCGCCGGGTCGCCACTTGCTGACCTGCACAAACGCCTGCCCGAGTTGATGCTTCGCGACCAGCGCAGGCTGCAACGCCGTCTCGATGGTGCCCGCAGGGTGAAGGACCCGCTGTCCGCGCGCGCGATAGCCGCGGAGATCGCGGGTGAGATCGACGACGCCGAGCTGCGGCTGGCGCTGCGGCGCGAGGGCGTGCCGAAGATCTCCTACCCCGAAGAGCTGCCGGTCAGCAAGCACAAGGACGAGATCCTCGCGCTGATCCGCGACCACCAGGTGGTGATCGTCGCGGGTGAGACGGGGTCGGGCAAGACGACCCAGTTGCCGAAGATCTGCCTGGAGCTGGGTCGCGGGGTGCGGGGGCAGATCGGGCACACGCAGCCGCGTCGGCTGGCGGCGCGGACGGTGGCCGAGCGGGTCGCCGAGGAGATGCGGACGCCGCTGGGGTCGGCGGTGGGCTACAAGGTGCGGTTCAGCGACCAGTCGGGTGAGGACACGCTGGTCAAGTTGATGACCGACGGGATCCTGCTGGCGGAGATCCAGACGGACCGCAACCTGAGCCGCTACGACACGCTGATCATCGACGAGGCGCACGAGCGCAGCCTGAACGTGGACTTCCTGCTCGGCTACCTCAAGCAGTTGCTGCCGCGCCGTCCGGACCTCAAGGTGGTCATCACGTCGGCGACGATCGACCCGCAGCGGTTCTCGCGGCACTTCTCCGACGCGCCGGTGATCGAGGTGTCGGGGCGGACGTACCCGGTGGAGGTGCGGTACCGGCCGATCGTGGACCCGGACGACGAGTTCGTGGACCCGGACCGGGACCAGACCTCGGCCATCGCCGAGGCGGTGGTGGAGCTCCAGGCGGAGGGACCGGGCGACATCCTGGTGTTCCTGTCGGGTGAGCGGGAGATCCGGGACACCGCCGAGGCGTTGACGGCGTTGGAGTTGCGGGGCACGGAGATCCTGCCGTTGTACGCGCGGTTGTCGTTCGCGGAGCAGCACCGGGTGTTCCAGGCGCATTCGGGGCGTCGGGTGGTGTTGGCGACGAACGTGGCGGAGACGTCGTTGACGGTGCCGGGCATCAAGTACGTGATCGATCCGGGTACGGCGCGGATCTCGCGGTACAGCCACCGGTTGAAGGTGCAGCGGTTGCCGATCGAGCCGGTGTCGCAGGCGTCGGCGAACCAGCGCAAGGGTCGTTGTGGTCGGGTGTCGGAGGGCATCTGCATCCGGCTGTACACCGAGGACGACTTCGAGGCGCGGCCGGAGTTCACCGATCCGGAGATCCTGCGGACGAACCTGGCGTCGGTGATCCTGCAGATGACGTCGATCGGGTTGGGTGACATCGCGGCGTTCCCGTTCATCGACGGGCCGGATTCGCGCAACATCGCCGACGGTGTGCAGTTGCTGCACGAGTTGGGGGCAATCGACCCGGCGGAGACGGACCTGCGCAAGCGGCTGACGCCGTTGGGGCGGAAGTTGGCGCAGTTGCCGGTGGACCCGCGGTTGGCGCGGATGGTGATCGAGGCGGACCGCAACGGGTGCGTGCGCGAGGTGATGATCATCGCGGCGGCGTTGTCCATCCAGGACCCGCGGGAGCGTCCGCAGGACAAGCAGCAGGTGGCGACGGAGCACCACGCGCGGTTCGCCGACCCGAACTCGGACTTCCTGTCGTTCGTGAACCTGTGGACGTACCTGAAGGACAAGCAGAAGGAGCTGTCGTCCAACCAGTTCCGGCGGATGTGCCGGTCGGAGTTCCTGAACTACCTGCGGGTGCGGGAGTGGCAGGACATCTACTCGCAGTTGCGGCAGGTGTCGAAGACGCTGGGGCTCACGGTCGGCGAGGAGGTGGCCGAGCCGCAGCGGGTGCACGTGTCGCTGCTGTCGGGGCTGCTGTCGCACATCGGTGTGAAGGACGTGCCGAAGAAGGATCCCGGCAAGCGGGCGGCGACGGAGTACCTGGGTGCCCGTGGGGCGCGGTTCGCGGTGTTCCCCGGTTCGGCGCTGTTCAAGAAGCCGCCGCAGTGGGTGATGGTGGCGGAGCTGGTGGAGACCTCGCGGTTGTGGGGTCGGATCGTGGCGCGGATCGAGCCGGAGTGGGCCGAGCAGTTGGCGCCGCACCTGGTGAAGCGCAACTACAGCGAGCCGCACTGGGAGGCCAGGCGCGGGTCGGTGGTGGCGTTGGAGAAGGTGACGCTGTACGGGGTGCCGGTCGTGGCCGCGCGCAAGGTCAACTACGGGCGGATCGACCCGGAGCTGTCGCGGGAGCTGTTCATCCGGCACGCGCTGGTGCAGGGCGAGTGGACCACGCACCACAGGTTCTTCCACGCCAACCGCGCGCTGCTGGCGGAGGTGGAGGAGTTGGAGAACCGGGCTCGGCGGCGGGACATCGTCGTGGACGACGAGACGCTCTACGAGTTCTACGAGCAGCGCGTCGGGGCCGAGGTGGTGTCGGTGCGGCACTTCGACACGTGGTGGAAGAAGACCCGGCACACCCAGCCGGAGCTGCTGACGTTCACGAAGTCGATGCTGATCAACGAGCGCGCGGAGGTCAGCGAGCAGGCCTACCCGGACTCGTGGCAGCAGAACGGGTTGTCGCTGCCGCTGTCCTACCACTTCGAGCCGGGCGCGGGCACGGACGGCGTGACGGTGCAGTTGCCGCTGCCCGCGTTGACGACGTTGGGCGACGAGGCGTTCTCGTGGCAGATCCCCGGTCTGCGGCTGGACCTGGTGGTGGCGTTGATCCGGTCGCTGCCCAAGCCGGTGCGGCGCAACTTCGTGCCGGTGCCGGACGTGGCGAAGGCGGTGCTGTCGCGGATCTCGACCGACGATCCGCTGCTCACGGCGTTGGAGCGGGAGCTGCGGGCGTTGACGGGGGTCGTGGTGCCGCGGGAGGCGTGGCAGCTCGACCAGGTGCCGGACCACCTGAAGCTGACCTACCGGGTGGTGGACGAGAACAACCGCGAGCTGGCGCTGGGCAAGGACCTGGGGGTGCTCAAGAAGCAGCTCGTCAAGGAGGTCCGGGCGACGTTGACCGCCGCGGCGGTGGACGTGGAGAAGTCCGGGCTCACGTCGTGGAGCTTCGGCAAGCTGCCCAGGACGATGGAGCAGCGCCAGTCCGGGATCGTCGTGACGGCGTACCCGACGCTGGTGGACGAGGGCGCGACGGTGGCGATCCGGGTGGTCGACACCCCTGGTCGGCAGGCGATGGCGATGTGGCGCGGTACCCGGCGGCTGTTGCTGCTGGCGGTGCCGTCGCCGGTGAAGGTGTTGCAGCGGACCCTGGACAACGCGGCGAAGCTCGCGCTGACCCGCAACCCCCACGGCGGGGTCGCGGCGCTGCTCGCGGACTGCATCTCCGCGGCGGTGGACCGGTTGATGACGGAGGCGGGTGGGCCCGCGTGGACCGAGGCCGGGTACGAGCGGCTGCTCAAGCACGTCCGGACGAACCTGAACGCGGCGGTGTTCGACGTCGTCGGCGACGTGCGCAAGGTGCTGGTCGCCGCGCACGACGTGGAACTGCGGCTCGCGGGGGTGAAGGCCCCGGTGTTCGGGCCCGCGGTGGCCGATGTGAAGGCGCAGCTCGCGGGGCTGGTGCACCCCGGTTTCGTCACGGGGGTGGGTGCGGGTCGGCTCGCGGACGTGACCCGGTACCTGCGCGGGATCGAGCGGCGGCTGGAGAAGCTGGTCGAGAACGCGGCGCGCGACCGGGAGTGGATGGACCGCGTGCACCAGGTGCACGGGGAGTACCGGGAGCTGCGGGCCCAGGTGCCGTCCGACGAGCCGAACGAGGCGCTCGACGAGGTGCGGTGGATGATCGAGGAGCTGCGGTTGAGCTACTTCGCGCAGACCATCGGCACCCGGTACTCGGTGTCGGACAAGCGGATCCACAAGGCGTTGGACGCGGTGGTGCTGCCCTAGAGCGGATTCCCGCGCCTTGACGCCGTCAGGGCGCGGGAATGGCGTCCAGCACCCGCCGCACCGCGATCTCGGGGGAATCGGTGGCGGAGTCGACCAGCAGGTGCGGCTCGGTCCACGGCTCCCAGAGCCGCCGCATCCGCCCGACGTGCTCCCACGTCACGGTGGCGGGCCAACCGGGGATGCCCCTGGCCCGGTCGTCGACCCGCCGGCGCAGGAGCGCGTCGTCGGTGCACACGCACTCCACGCCGACGAACACGCCACCCAGGTTCTCGGTGAGCGCCCGCCACCGGTCGCGGGTCTCGCGGCGGTGGCCGGTGGCGTCGAGGACCACCGACAGGCCCAACCGGAGTTGGCCGGCGGCCGCGGCGGTCATCTGCACCTCGGCCACGGCTGTCGTGTTGTCGGGCCGGAGCAGCCCGAACGGCACCAGGGCTCCCAACTGCCAGTCCATCGAGAACACCGGGGCCCGCAGCCGCCGTGCCAGCGACTCGGCGAGCGTGGACTTGCCGCAGCCGGGCAGCCCGGCCACCAGCACCGCCGTGGGCCGGTCGGCCGGGTCCACCGGCCGCAGGGCCTCGTAGTCGGCGAGCGCCCGCCGTGCCGTGAGCGTCTGGAGCCGTTCACGGGCCGCGGCGAGGTCACCGCCGGTGAGCCGCACGCAGGCCAGGAGCAGGTGTTCGGGGAGCACGAGGCCGCGGCCGTGGCGGAGCGCTTCGAGGCGGGCGGCCTCCAGCAGCGCGGTCCGGTCGAGCGGGGTGTCGCCTACGTCCGGATCGAGGTCGAGCGGCACGGCCGCCGCGAGCGTCCGGGCCGTCAGCGGCTCGGTGTCGAGGGCGGCGCGCGCGGTCTCCGACAGGGCGTCGGTCACGGGGAGACGCCGAACTCCAGGGCGGTCCTGCCCTCGGCCACCCTGCTGGTGGCGCGCAGGGCGAGGCCGCTGCCGGTGGCGAGCGCGGTCAGTTCGGCGAGTGATCGTTCGCGGCCGTTGAAGCACATCAGCATGAACAGGTCGATCGCGGTGTCCGCGCCGTGGCCGCGCACCGGTTCGATCACCACCACGACGCCGTGGGGCGCGGCGGCTCGGCGGCAGCCGGTCAGGATTCGGCGGGCGTGGTCGTCGTCCCAGTCGTGCAGGACGTCGGACAGGACGTAGGCGTCGGCGCCCGTGGGCAGGGGGTCGAAGAAGCTGCCGGGGATGGCGTCCGCCCGGTCGGCCAGGCCTGCGGTGGTGAGGGCCTCGCGGGCGGCGGTGGCCGAGGGAGGTAGGTCCAGGACGCGGCCGCGGACGTCGGGGTGGGCGTGCAGGATGGCCGTGAGGACGGTTCCGGTGCCGCCGCCGACGTCCAGGACGTCGGGGAAGCGGCTCCAGTCGAAGCGTTCGGCGATCTGCGTCGCCTGCGTCCGGAACCGCCACCTCATCTGGGCGTCGAAGGAGCGCCGCAGGTGGGGGTCGGCGTCGAGGTCGGTCCAGAAGTCCCGGCCGTAGCGGTGGGGGTAGGCGGGGGCGCCGGTGGTGATAGTCCCGAGCAGGTCGACGAAGGCGAGTTCGGCTCGGCCGCCCGCGCGGTGGATGTCGAGCAGGGGTTTGACGCCCTGCGGGGCGTCCTCGCGCAGTTGCGCGCCCAGGGCGGTGGGGCGGTAGCGGCCGTCGGCGAGGGTGAAGACGCCGACGGCGACGAGGTGGTCGAGCAGGCAGGTCAGGGCGGGGGCGTTCGTGCCGGTCTCGGACGCGAGGTGCTCGGCCGTCGCCCCCTTGGGTCCGGCGTGGTCCGCGAGGTCGAGCGTCGCGGCCACGCGGATGGCCATCGGGGTGGCGAGGCCGGCCAGGGCGAGGATCGACGGTGCTGGGTCCACGACCCCGAACCTAGCGACCCCCGCCGACCGGTTCACGCCAGCCGGATGGTGAGGGTGGTCCACGCGCCCAGGTGGACGCGGTCGCCGTCGGTGAGCGGGTGGGGGTCGTGGGGTGGCAGGGCGCGGTCGGTGTCGTTGACGGTGGTGCCGTTGGTGGAGTCCAGGTCCACCACGGCCCACGTGCCGCCGGTCCGCACGAGCATCGCGTGGCTGGCGGAGACGCCGAGGTCCTCGGGTGGGCCGATGAGGTCGATGTCGGGGAAGATGCCGCGCGAGCGGCTGCGGCGGCCGATGCTGATCCGGTCGTCGTGCAGGACGAAGCGCCGTTCGGGGCAGTAGAGCGGGAACTCGACGGCGGCGGAGTCCGGGCCGCCCGCGGCGACGACCCGGTCGAAGTAGGCGCGGTCGGCGGTGACGACGGCGTGCCACGCACGTGGAGTCGCCGCCGGCGGGGCCGGGGCGGCGGTGTCGAGGGAGTCGTGGCCGCACTCCTCGCAGAAGCGGCCGACCTGCGGGGTGCCGCACGCCGCGCAGATCCGGGTGGCGACGGGAGCGGCGACGGCGGCCGGTTCCCCCGGTGAGGTGTCGGTGGCCAGCGGCGCGCCGCAGACGTCGCAGTAGTCGTCGGTGGTGGTGTCGTGGCCCGCGGGGCAGGTCGGCATCAGGGTTTCCCGACCCTCTTGGTGACCGTCGAGCGGGTGTCCAGCGTCATCTCGTCGGCGTCCTCCACCCCGGGCCGCAGCTTCACCGTGCCGGTGACCGGGTCGACGACGTCGACGACCTTGGCCAGCAGCTTCGCGGTGTCGGTGTTGCCCGAGGACGCCGCGAGCGCCACCGCGCGGCCGAGTTTGGCCGTGGCGGTCTCGACGTCGCCGGACTTGCGGGCCTCCAGGCCGTCCTGGATGACCTCCGCCAGTTCCGCCTGCCCGGTGTAGTGGGCGACCTCGCGGTTGATGCGCGTGGACAGGGCGCTGTCGTCGGTCCACACCGCCAGCACCTTGCCCTGCCCGAGGACGTCCCCGCCCGCGGTGAGCACGCTGACCCGGCCCGCGAGCATCCTGTCGCCCACACCGGCGGCCTTGACCTGCACGCACACGTGGTAGTCGCGGCTCTCCCCGCCCCACGCGCCGGTCGGGTAGTCGCCGGTGCGGGGCCCGGACTCGGTGCGCCGGTCGGTGAGGTCCAGGACGGTGGGGGACACCTGCTTCACGAATTTCACCACCGCGCCCTCCGGTGTCCACAGCCGCAGCGACACCCCGCCGACGGCCTTGCCCATCGCGGTCGCGGTCATGGCGCGGAAGTCGTCGGCCAGCCCCTGCGGGTCGGCGACGATGTCGACCGTGCCGAGCATCGCCTCGGCGACCTTGCGCAGCTCCTCGACCTGCCAGTCCGTGCCCACGCCTCGGCAGTCGCAGGTGAAGTGGCCGCTGATCGAGGCGAGCGTGCGGGAGAGCTGGGCGGGTGTCTCGTGCTGGTTCTGGCCGTCGGTGAGCAGGATCGCGTGCTTGAGGCCGCCGCGGTGGCGGGCCAGTACCCGGTCGGCGAGCGCGAGCCACCGGCCCATGGCGGTGCCGCCGTCGGCGGTGAGGCCGCGCACGAGCCGCTTGGCCTCGAGCTTGGTGCGGGTGCTCGCGACGGCGAGGCCCTGTTCGCGCGGGTAGACCATGCGGACGGTGTCGGTGCCCTCGATGACCGCGAACGACACGCCGTCGCGCAGCGCGTCGATGGCGGTGACGGTGGCGTGCTTGGCGGCGTTGAGCTTCGCGGGCGGGTACCGCATCGACCCGGAGCAGTCGACGATGATCACCTGGGCGATGTCGGCGGAGGACACGGGTGCGGAGGACACCCCGCTCGCGGACACCGTGACGATCGCGTCGACCTCGCGCGCCCCCTCCGGCAGGTACTCGTTCTGGAAGACCTCCACGGCGAACTCAGCGCTCACGCCCCACCCCCACCTCGATGACGACCACGGTGATGTTGTCGTGCCCGCCCGCGTGCAGCGCGGCGGCGACCAGGTCGCGCGCGATCTCCAGCGGGGCCGCGCCGCGGGGGCGGACGGCGTCGAGGTCCTCGACCTCGGGCAGGTAGTTCCACAGGCCGTCGCTGCACAGCAGCACGATCCCGCCCTCCTCCGGGACGACGGTCACCACGTGCGGGCTGACCTGCCCGGAGTCGCCGCCCAGCCACCGCGACAGCACGTGGGAGCGGCGGTCGTTGACCGCTTCGGCCTCGGTGAGGACCCCGTCGGCGACGAGCTGCGCCGCCCACGTGTCGTCCTTCGTGAGCCGCCGCGACGGGGTCTTCGCGCCGTCGTCGGCCAGCCAGTACGCGCGGCTGTCGCCGACCCAGCCGACGACGACGCCGCTGTCGGTGCGCATCGCCGACACGTACGTGCACGACGGCGCCACGTCCTGGGCCTCGGGGCGGGCCAGCTCACCGGCCGCGCGGTTGGCCGACGCGACCGCCAGCACGGTCGCCCGCTCCGGGTCGGAGCCTTCGACCAGCGCGTCGACCAGGACGGCGTTGGCGGCGTCCACGGCGGCCTGCGACGCCTCGTCGGACCGCTCGGAGGACGCGACGCCGTCGCACACGATCGCCGCGACCCCGCGGGCGTGGACGTGGCCGAACGCCATGGAGTCCTCGTTGCGGGCCCGGCGCCTGCCCCGGTCGCTGATCCCGGCGATCGTGGGCAGCACGAACTCCATCCGGTCCCGCCCGACCGGCTGGGACCGGCCGCACTGCTCGCAGAAGCCGTCGTCGTCGATGTCCTCGCTGCCGCACGCGCACTGCGCCGCCGCGGACCCGTCCGGGCCGCCGACCGGGGTGGCGCGCACCAGCAGGTTGCGGCCGCACTCCTCGCAGAACCGGTCCTTGGCGCCGACGGGGGCGTCGCACTCGGGGCAGTTGGTCATGGTCACACCAGGGTCCGGGGTCGCACGGCGTTGGCCCGGTCCACCAGGGCGAAGCGTTCCTCTGGCGTGTCGGCGAGCCGCGCGAGGGTCCGGTAGTGGCGCTCCAAACCAAGCCTCAGACCCCGGTCCGTCAATTCGCACCCCAGCAGCTCCCCGTGCCCGTTGACCGACGTCGCGCCACCACCACCTCCGCCTGCGGCGAGCCAGTCGAACGCGGCCTGGAGGACCTCGACGCTCAACCGGGCGCGGCGGGCCACGTCCAGCTCCAACGCCGCCAGCCGCTCCGCCGCGCCCTCGATCGACGTGATCGCCGGGTCGCCGCCCGCGCCGTGGTGCGCCTTGTCGGTCTGCGCCCGGATCGCGGACACCTGCGCGGCCACGTGGTGGCTGGAGGTCTCCGGGACGGTGTGCAGCACCGCCACGGCCCGGTCCCGCGTCCCCGCGGCCAGCAGCACGCGGGCCAGGCCGAACGCGGCGGACACGTAGGAGCGGTCGGTGCGCCACACCAGCTCGTAGTAGTGCGCGGCCTCGTCGGGGTTGCCGGTCGCCTCCGCGCACAGCGCGATGGCCAGCTTCGGCGCGGCCTCGCCCGGCAGCACGTCGTACACCGCCTCGAACGCCGCCCGCGCGTCGGCCGGGCTGCCCTCGACCAGCGCCGCGAGCCCCCGGTACCAGACGGGCCGCCAGTCGTCGGAGTCCACCAGCGACGGGTCGTCCGGGTCGAACATCGACGTCGCGGTCAACCCGTAGAGCTCACGGGTGGCCTCCTCGGACTGCCCGGCGTCGATCAGCGCCCGCACCAGTTGCAGCCGGACCTCGGCGGTGGTCACCGGCGCGGCCCGCAGCGCGGCGATCCGCTCGACGGCCTCGCCGGTGGTGGCGGTGGCCAGGAACCCGGCGGCCGGGTCGGTGGCGTCGACCTGCGGCACCGGCAGCGCCGCGGCGGCCGTGGGCAGGTCCGGGTCGTGCTCCGCGCCAAAGCAGCGGCGCTCCGGCGTGAACTGCCGCGACAGACCCGGACGGGGGTCGCCGTCCTCGGCGGCGAGGACCTCGCGCAGCACGCCGGTGAGCTGCTCGGCCATCTCCTCCGCGGAGGTGAACCGCAGCTCCGGGTTCGGGTCGGTCGCGCGGTGCAGGAACCGCCGGTAGGACTCGAACCGGGCCAGCAGCGGCTCCACGGTCGGGCTCGGCAGACTGCCCTTGAACTTGCGGCGGAAGTCGAAGGAGAAGCTCATCACCGCGAGCGCCCGGCCCACGGTGTACAGGTCGGAGGCCACCGACGGGCCGATCGTGCCGATCTCCGGGGCCTGGTAGCCGATCGTGCCGTAGATGGCGCTGCGGTTGTCGCCGATGCGCCGCACCGCGCCCAGGTCGATCAGCTTGAGCTGCTCCTCGGTCTGGATCACGTTGTCCGGTTTGAAGTCGCAGTACAGCAGGCCGACGCCGTGCAGGTAGCCCAGCGCGGGCAGGACCTCCAGCGCGTAGGCGATGGCCTGCGCCAGCGGCAGCGACTCCGTGCCGCCGCCCTGACCGCGCAGCTCCTTGATCATGTCCTTGACCGACCGGCCGCCGACGTACTCCATGACGATGTAGTCCACGAGGTCGCCGGTCGCGCGGTCCGCGTGCTGCACGAAGTTGTGGATCTTGACGATGTTCGGGTGCTCGACCTCCGCGAGGAACCGGCGCTCGGCCATCGCCGCGGCCATCGCGTCGGCGTCACCGGAGTCCAGCAGGCCCTTGAGCACCACCCACCGGTCGCTCACGGCGTGGTCGAGCGCCAGGTAGATCCAGCCCAGCCCGCCGTGCGCGAGGCAGCCGAGCACCTCGTACTGGCCGTGCAGCACCTCGCCCGGCTCCAGCTTCGGCGTGTAGGAGTAGTGGTGGCCGCACTGCGGGCAGAACCCCTCCACCCGGCCCGGCCTGCCCTCGCGGCTGCGGCCGACCTCCTTGCCGCACGCGCTGCAGAACCGCTTCGCCTCGGGCACCTCGGGGTTGGCGAGCACCGCGGACTTCGGGTCCCGGTAGGGCACGCGCGGCACCTCCACCAGCCCGGCGCCGAGCCTGCCGCGGGCGGTGGACCGGGTCGACGCGCGGCGGCTGCGACCGGACGGGCTCACGCTGCTCGTCCACGGGGCGGTGCCCGGACCGGTCGACGGCCCGGTGAACGGGCCCGTGCCCTGCCCCTGCGTGCTCACCGACCCCTGCGTGCCGCCGTGCGTGCTCACCGAGCCGCTGGTGCCGGAGTCGGTCCCCGGATCCGGGGCAGGGGGGCGGGTCGTGGTGAACGGGCCGCTCGTGGTCGTGACGGCGGGCACCGGCGACTCCAGCCCGCACCGGTCGCAGAACCCGTCGGGGTCGATGCCCCCGCCGCACCCCGGTCGTGCGCACGCGCTCATCTTGCCTCCGCCAGGTCGAGCACGGCCCGCTGGTAGCGGCCGACCGCGCGGGTCGCCTCCGGCAGGTCGCACGGCGCGGTGAACAGGACGTCGTGGGCCGCGCGGTGCAGCACGGACAGGGCGGCGTTCTCGGCGTGCCCCAGGCCGGTCGCCTTCGCCCGGTAGGCCTCCAGCCGTCCCCGCAGCTCCGTGCGTCGCTCCAGCAGTCCGGCCAGGTTCGCCACCAGCGCCCGGCACCCGGCCAGGGTGTCCGGCACCGCGGGCAGGTCGCCGACCGCGATCTTCTCCCGCACCAGCGCCCGCAGCCGGTGCGCCTCCGCCCGCACCGGCACCAGCTCCCGCAGCTCGGCCTCGGCCGCGGCGTGCCGGGCCACCGCCGCGGCGAGGGTGTCCACGACGTCGGCGTAGCCGGTGCGCATCCGCGTGACCAGTTCGTCGAGCGCCACCCGGTCCGCGATCACCGCGGGCCCGGTCAGGCCGCGTCGGGCCAGCGGCACCGAGCGGCGGTCCAGCTCCACGGCCGGGCCGGTCAGCAGCGCCTCCAGGACGGCCAGGTCCGCCGGGGTCGGCCGTTCGGCGCGGTCCCGCACGTCGCGCGCCTCCTGGAGGACCCGCCGGTAGGCCTCGAACTGCGCCCACAGCGCCGCCACGGCCTCGCGCTCGGCGGAGTCGAGCAGGTCGTGGCCGGGGTGGTCGTCCATGGCCAGCAGCGACTGGGCGATCCGGTCGCTCTCCGCGCCCCGCACCGCCAGCACCTCGTCCACGTCGTCGCGGTCCATCGCCGCTCAGTCCCGGTACTTCGCCGCGGGCGGGGTGGCGTTGCGGTCGAGCACGCCCAGCCACCGCTGGTGGATCGTCGACCAGGTGCCGTCGTCGCGGATGCGCTCCAGGACCCCGTTGACGAACCGGACGAAGTCCTCGTTCGCCTTGGGGATGCCCATCCCGTACGGCTCCTGGGTGAACTGCGGGCCGACCATCTCGGTGTACGGGTCCTGCGCGGCCAGCCCGGCCAGGATCGTGTCGTCGGTCGACACCGCGTCCACCTGCCCCTGCTGGAGCATCACCAGGCAGTCCGTCCAGTTCGCCACCGACACCACGACCGGCTTGGCCGCGATGTTCGCGACGTTGGCCAGCGAACTGGAGCCCTTGGTGGCGCACACCTTGCGGCCGCCGAGCGAGTCCGGGCCGGTGATGCCCGACCCGCGCGAGGCCAGCACCCGCTGCCCGGCCTGGTAGTACACCGAGGAGAACGCGACCTTCTGCGCCCGCTCGCAGTTGATCGTCATCGTCCGCACCACGACGTCGACCTCGCCCTGCTCCAGCGCCGGGATCCGCTGCTCGGAGGTCAGCACCTTGAACTGGATCCGGTTCGGGTCCCCGAACAGCGCCTTCGCGATCTCGCGCGCCATGTCGACGTCGAACCCCTCGATCGCGCCGGTACCGGGGTTGCGGAACCCCATCAGGTAGGTGTTCTGGTCCACGCCCGCGATGAGCCTGCCCCGCGCCGCGATCCTCTCCATCGTGGACCCGGTGGGCATCGCCCCCGGCGTGGGCAGCGCGCCGTCGGGGCGCAGGCTCGCGGTCGCGTCGCACGCCGGGACCGCCGCGCCGCTGCTGGGCGGCGCGCTCACCTCGGCGGCGTCGCCCGGCACCGGCGCGCCGACCGACCCGACGGTGATGTCGGGCGCCGAACTCGGCACCGGCGCGCACGCGGCGGTGACCAGCAGCAGGACCAGCAGGAGGCGTTTCACCGGTACTCCTTCAGCCGTTGCCACACGCCCATCACCGACGCCGTTGCCGCGCCCAGCGCGAGCAGCGCCACCACCGCGACCGTGCCGGTCAGGGCGCCGCGCGCGGTCGCCACCGACCCGGTGAACGCCGTGCGGGCGTGGGTGATCGCGGTGACCAGGTCGCGGTCGAGGTTGTCGAACGCCGCGGCCGCCCCGCCCTGGTCGGCGCCGATCGCGGCGGCCAGGGCGGTGGTGTAGTCGCCGCTGTCGTCGGCCTGCCTGATCCGCTGGTGCGCTTCCTGCCAGGCCTGGAAGTTCTTCGTCGCGGAGTCGACGGCGGAGTGCACCTCGGGTTCGGTCGACAGGGACCCGGCGCGGGTGAGCAGGTCGCCCAGGTCCTTCACGACCTCGCCGTAGCGCTTCTCGTAGGCCGCGCCGCTGCCGCGCGCCACCAGCGTCAACGTCTCGTCGCCGCGGGCGGTCAGGGTCGCGATGCGGGCGCGCGCCAGCACGTCGACCTGGGTGGAGCCGTTCTTGCGGCTGTCGTGCACGGTGCTCGCCACCACGACGCTGGCCACGCTCACCCACAGCAGCGACACCAGGACCAGGCCGGTGGCGACGAGCAGACCGATGTTGAACACCCGGTTGGTGCGGCGGGTCACGTAGCGCTGCGCGAGGCCCAGCGCGGCGAGCGCGACCACGCCGAGCAGCAGTTCCGTCCACGGGCCGCCGCCCGCGCTGTCCTGGTCGCGCACCACGTTCGCCGTCTCGGCGCGGTAGAGGTCCTGGGCGGCGGGCAGGAGCTGGGCGCGCATCAGGCTGGACGCCTCGCGCAGGTAGGCGGCGCCGACGGGGTTGCCCTGCCGGTTGTGGGTGCGGGCGGTCTCGACGAGCCCGGTGTACACGGGGAGCCTGCCGGACAGCGTCGACAGGGCGGCGCCGACCTCGGGGGAGCGGGAGATCTCCCCGGTCGCGGTCGACAGCGCCGCGGCGGCCTTCGCGATGTCCGCCTCGTAGCGGGACCGCAGCTCCGGCGACTCGACCCCGCCGGAGAGGAACGCGGCCGACGCCGTGGCGTCCGCGTCGGCCATCGCCCGGTAGACCTCCTGGGCGGCGAAGCTCAACGGCTCGCTGCGGGTCGCCAGCTCCTCCAGCGCGGCCGACCGGGTCTGCACACCCCATCCGGTGAGGACCCCCGCCAGCAGGGTGACCGCGACCAGCAGCAACGCGATCAGGCTCAGCCGCCCCGGCGTGCTCTTGACCAGCCCGGTGACCCGTTGCGAGGTCGGCGCGGTGACCACGGCAGTCATCGGGTCCCCTTCCGCCTGAACCAGGTCTAGGGCTGTCCCACAAGCCTAGATACCGCCTGGTCACCGTGGGGCCCAAACGTGATGATCCACTGGGCGGGCGCGGTCCACCAGACCCACCGGTCCGGAGATTTCCGGATTCACCCCGCTGGAACGCCCGAACGGGCAGCCCGCCGGGCGGCGGAGGCGACCCGCGCCCGGCCGGGCGAGTGAGGTCAGCGCGGGTCGTCGCGGGCGAGTTCGTCGCGGGCGGTCATCAACGCGAACCCCAGCAGGTTCAGGCCGCGCCACGTCGACGGCGTGAGCGCGCGCTCGTCGTCACCGCGCAACCCGATGCCCCAGATCCGGTCCAGCGGGCTCGCCTCCACCAGCACCCGCTCGCCGGTGCGCAGCAGGTAGTCCCGCAGGGCGGGGTCCGAACCGAACTTCGCGACGTTCCCGGCCACCACGATCCCCACCCGGTGGGCGTCCCACACGGCGCTGTCGAAGCCGCGCACCTGCCTGCCGATGTTCTTCGCCTCCGCGGGCGTGCGGGCGGCCAGCACCCGCCGCGCGGCCTCCTCGTCACCGAACAGCCGCGCCTTGCCCGCCATCATGAAGTGCTCGGCGG
Source organism: Umezawaea endophytica (assembly GCF_025061645.1). Taxonomy (GTDB): domain Bacteria; phylum Actinomycetota; class Actinomycetes; order Mycobacteriales; family Pseudonocardiaceae; genus Umezawaea; species Umezawaea endophytica. The sequence continues at coordinate 284,379 of NZ_JANYMP010000010.1, forward strand.
TCGCGTACGTCGTGCCCTCGACGTCGAACGGCGACTCGTACCACTGGCTCAGGCACTCCGCGCCCGACGAGCCGGAGGACTTCGGCCCCCAGAAGAACACGAACGCCATCGGCACGCCGCCGTGCTCGGCGCGGCGGGCGCTGTCGAGGTCGCGGATGCCCATCACGCCGTCCTGGGCGGCACCGGCAGCGGCAGGGCGGGCAGCCCGTCCATGCTCACGCCGTTGAAGTCCTTGCTCTCGCAGTAGGCGCGGAACTCCTCGTCGGACTTGCGGCCGAAGTACTCCGCGTGCAGCGTCCGCTCCTCGCGGTAGTCCATGAACGGCACCGCGAACCCGCAGGTGTCGCTGATCTGCTCGGCCGTCACCACGACTATCGCCCGCAGCGCGGGCCCGTCGGCGTCGCCGAACCCGCCGATCAGCTCCGCGAAGCGCGGGTCGTCGCGGAACACCGGCACCCCGGTGCCGTGGACCCGCACGATGTTCGGCGGCCCGGTGAACGCGCACCACATGAGCGTGATGCGGCCGTTCTCCCGCAGGTGGGCGATGGTTTCGGCGTGGCTGCCGCCGAAGTCCAGGTAGGCCACCGTCCGCTCGTCGAGCACCCGCAGCGACCCCGACCGGCCCTTGGGGGAGACGTTGACGAACCCGTCCCCGGCCAGCGGCGCCGTGCCGGTGAAGAAGATCGGCTGCGCGTCGATGAAGTCCCGGAGCCTGCCGTCGATCCGGTCGTAGACCTTTCCCATACCCCGATTATGGGCCGCGCACCCGTTCCCGATACCCGCTTTTTCCACACCGTGGACATACTCGGCGTGCTCGGGGGCGCTCACCGGTCGTCGCGCGCCAGCCGTCCGTGCAGGTGCTCGTCGTAACGCACACCGTCGCCGTACACGGCCGCCGACCGCAGCGTCCCCTCGATCAGGTAGCCCGCCCTCACCGCCACGCGGCACGACGCCTCGTTGGCCACCGCGTGGTAGAGCTGCACCCGGTGCAGGCCGACCCGCGCGAACGCCCACTCGGTCACCGCCCGCACCGCCGTGGTGGCGACCCCACGCCCGCGGGCCCACGGGGCGACCCGGTAGCCCATCTCCGCGCACCCCTGCTCGGGGTCGACCTTGTGCAGCGACACGGTGCCCAGCAGCCGCCCGGTGTCCGCGCCGACCACCGAGAACGTGGCGTGCTCGCCGTCGGTCCAGTCCGCCATCCGCTCGCACCACTCGCGCGCGGAGGGCAGGTCCACCACCGAGGACACCGGGTTCCAGCGGACCGTGTCCGGGTCCAGCACCATCGCCAGCGCGTCCCGCGCCTCGCTCGCGTCGGGTGGCCGCAGCAGCAGGCCGCCGACGGCCAGTTCCACCGGTTCGATCACGGGTGCCATGGGGAGATCCTGACCCATCGGGCCGCCTCGGCGCAGTGCCCTAGGGTGCTGCACCGTGACCGAACCGGCCTTCCTGAACGACACCAGGACCTCCTACGACACCATCGCCGCCGACTACGCGGACGTCGTCGACGACCTGCTGGCCCGCACACCGCTGGACCGGGCGATGCTCGGCGCGTTCGCCGAGCACGTCACCGGCGGCCCGGTGGGCGACATCGGCTGCGGCCCCGGTCTGGTCACCCACCACCTGCGCGGACTCGGGCTGGACGCGTTCGGCGTCGACCTGTCGCCGGGGATGGTCGAGGTGGCCCGCCGCCGGTACCCGGACCTGCGCTTCGAGGTCGGGTCGATGCTGGAACTGGACCTGCCCGACGGCGGCCTGGGCGGGCTGGTGGCGTGGTACTCGATCATCCACGTGCCGACCGACCGGCTGCCGGAGGTGTTCGCCGAGTTCCGCCGCGTCCTGGCCCCCGGCGGGCACGTGCTGCTCGCGTTCCAGGTCGGCGACGAGGCCCTGCACGTCACCCGCGGCTACGGCCACGACGTCGACCTGACCGCCTACCGGCTCCCGCCCGCGACGATCGAGGAGCTGCTGGAGAAGGCCGGGTTCACCATGACCGCGCGGATGGTGCGCGAACCGGGGGAGCGGGAGAAGGTGCCGCAGGCCTACCTGCTGGCCCGCACCCCCTCCTGACCGGCCACCAGCTCCTCCAGCAGGGCCAGCGCCGCGCTCTGGTCTGGTAGCGCGGCGATGTCAGCGCGCACCCGCTCGGCCGCGAGCCGGTAGGCGGGGTCGGCCAGGACGGTGGCGACCGCGGCGCGGATCTGCGCGGGCGTCGCGTGCTCGGCGTCCAGCGACACCCCGGCGCCGAGCGCGACCACCCGGTCGGCGTTGTGCGGCTGGTCGGCGCCCATCGGGATCAGCACGGACGGCACACCGTGCGCCAGCGCCCCCAGGACGGTGCCGGAACCGCCGTGCGACACGACGACGGCAGCGCGGGGGAGCACCGTGTCCTGCGGCAGGTACCGCTCGATCCGCACGTGCGGCGGACGCGGACCGAACTCCGCCGGATCGATCCGGCCGCCCACGGTCACGACCAGGTGCACGGGCAGGTCCTCCAGCCCGTCCAGCACGCGGGTGAACAGGTCGCCGGACTCGGTGTTGAAGATCGTGCCGAGCGTGAAGTACACCGTGGGCACGGCCGGCGGCACCGCGATCGGCACCGGCGGCGGCCCGTCACCGGCGGCCCGGAAGGAGAACGCGGTCGACGGCAGCGGGAACCCCGGATGCCGGAACGACGGCGGGAACGGCGAGAGCACCAGCCCTGGGCTCAGCATCGTCATCGCCGGGTCGGCGGGCAGCCCGTGCGCGGCCCGCAGCTCCTCCAGCGGCTCGACCACGACGTCCGGCCGCAGGAACGACCCGGACGCGATGACCAGCACCGGCACGTACGGGACCCCCGACCGCTCGGCCGCGATCATGGCCCCGAAGTCCACCTCGTCGCACACCACCACGTCCGGCCGCCACCGGGCGATCAGCTCCAGCAGTTCCGCCGCCCGCTCCGGCGCCGCCCGGCGCGCGAACCCCTCGCGCACGTCCTGTTCCTCCCGGTCGCGGTCCACCGGCAGCAGCGGCGACCGCTCGGTGGTGGACGACCCGAAATCCGGGCCGGTCGCGAACGCGGTGAACCCGGCGGCCTGCACCATCGGCACCACCGACAGCGCCCCCGTGCACGCCACCACGTGACCGGCCGCCACCGCCGCGCGCGCCAACGGCACCATCGGCTGGAAGTGCCCGTTGCCACCCACGAAACTGACCAGGACCCTCATCCCACCCACCCCCGTTCACGTCCCCGCATCATCCCCGACCCGGTCGGCCCGCCAGAACTGCCGGGGCGCGTACCCGTCGCGGCGCAACCAGTGCTCGGTGTAGACGATCCGCTCCGCGGCCACCACGACCAGCGGCCCACCGGGCGGCTCGTCCAGCGACAGCGACCGCTCCACGTGGTCGGACTGCCACCGGAACGCCTCCCAGTGCTCCTCGTGGGAGGCCTCGCCCGGCGAGAGCACCCGCGCCCGGCCGAACACCTGCGCGCCGCGGCTGCTGGCCTGCCCGACCAGCGGGGCGAAGATCCCCACCGACACCCGAGGGTCGGCGGCGATGTTGCGCATCTTCGGCGACCGGGGCGCGGCGGTGAACATGACCGTGAAGTCCAGGTGGTAGTACCGCACGGGGGTCGCCAGCGGCCCACCCGGACCGGTGGTCGCCAGCACGCACATGTTCTGGCAGGACAACAGGTTCAGGATCCGCTCGGACAGCCGTTCGCGGTCCAGCCGCTTCTCCGGCGAAGGTCCGGCCAACCAGGGGTTCGTGACGGGCATGATCGACCCTAGCGGGACCTCACCCGTCGAAGGACTCCACGAACGAGATCTCCCGCCCCCGGTTGGCCTCCCGCACGAACGCCCGCAGCGACTCGCTCCCCGCGAGCCACCCGGAGATGTCGCCGACGACGACCACGCGCATCCGGTACGCGGCGAACTTCCCGAGGATCGCCCCGGCGACGCGGGTGCTCAACGTCCAGAACGCCTCGTCCAACCGCTGCACGGGCACCACCACGGTCCGCGCCGACACCGACCACGCTTCGCCGATCACGTCGACGGCGTCCTGCTCGCCGCGCAGCACGGGCCCGTCGACCGGCAGCCTCAGCACGTCGCTCATCGCAGGAACCCCAGCACCGCGTCGGCCTGCCCGAGCAGCAGGTGCCCGCCGGGCACCACGCGGACGTCGGCGTGCGGCACGAGCGCGGCCAGCCTGCGCGCGGTCATCGCGGAGTCGATCATCGCGTCCCGGTCGCCGACCACGGCCAGCACCGGCATCGTCAGCCGCTCCAGCACGTCGTCGGGGAACACCGGGATGTCCGTGCGGGGCTTGAACTCGCCGAAGGTCTCGCCGATGGACGACGCCACCGCGCCGAGTTCGACGCCGGTCACGATCCGCACCACCCGCCGCCGCCCCCACGCGCCCAGCGCGAAGAACGGCAGGGCCCGCAGGACCCACCCGTACCTCCGCCGCCCGACACCGCCGGGCGCCAGCAGCGCCAGCCTCGACACGCGGGAGGGCCGCCTGCTCGCGTAGTCCACCGCCAGCCACCCGCCCAACGACATCCCCAGGACGGCGGGGGAGTCCACCCCCAGCCCGTCGAGCACGTCGTCCAACCACTCCGCGTTCGCCGCCGACCCCAGTTCGGGCCGCACCGCGGCGCTGAGCCCCGGCTCGCCGATCACGTCGACCGCGTACACCCGCAGGTGCGGCGCCCACGTCGTGATGTCGGCCATCCACGTCGTCGCGTTCCCACCCGACCCGTGCAACGCCACCACCGGCGGCCCGTCGACCGGCCCGCTGACCAGCACGAACGTCTCCCCGGCGCGGGTGTTCAACCGCACCCGCTCCGCCGGTACCGGCCACCGCTCCAACACCGCCCGGTACCGCTCGCGCACGGCCCGCCCCCCGGCGTCCGTGCGGTACACCTCGCTCATCCGTCCTCCCCGGTGATCAATCCGACGGCCTTCAACAACTCGCTGGTCGTGTCCGGGCTCCCCAGCACGATGATCTTCAAGCTGAACCGCTCCGGGTCGTGCATCGTCTCCACCCGCAGCGGCCCGTCCCCGTCGCGCGGCCCGTTGACCATGGCCATCAGCAGGCTGACGACCCGGTCGGCGTCGCGCGCGGAGATCCCGTCCACCCGCACGACGCTGGACACCTCCACGTAGCGCGGCAGCGGCGGCCGCGCGGGGGACTGGCCGACCAGTTCGTCGAGGTCCTCCCGCGCGATCCGGTACTGCTTGCCGATGCGCACGGCCTTCAGCCGCCCGTCCCGCACGTAGTTGCGCACCGTGCGCACGTGCAGGCCGAGCTTCTCGGCGACCTGTTCGACGGAGTACAACTCAGCGGACATGTTCCGCAAAGTACCCTATCGAGAGCGTTTCAGGGAACTATGGGGAACGATACGTCACCATCGGTCGGCTGGATACGGTGAACCGGTGACACCGCCCCGCGCCGAACCACCCATCCACCGACTCGACCTCACCGACGACGACACCCTGCGCGGCCTGTGGGAACTGCAACGTGCCGCCTACGCCGTGGAAGCCGACCTCATCGGGTTCGACGGCATCCCACCCCTGCACGAGACCCTCGACGACCTGCGCGCGTGCGGCGAGACGTTCCTCGGCACCGAAGACCTCACCGGCGCCGTCTCCTGGCTCCGCCCGGACGACGGCACGCTCGACATCTGCCGCCTCGTCGTGCACCCCCGCGCACACCGCACCGGAGTCGCCCGCGCCCTGCTCGACGCGCTGGACCGACGAGAACCCGCCGAGACCACCACCGTCTCCACCGGCACCGCGAACCTGCCCGCCATGACCCTCTACCGCCGCCGCGGATTCGTCCCCACCGGCCTGCGCGACCTCGCCCCCGGCGTCACCCTCACCCTGCTCACCCGGCGAACGCCCCGGACAGCCCCTCAGTAGCCCGTGTCGTCGGCGACCGTCGACACCGGGACACTGACCACCGCGTCGAACGCGCCACGCGGCACCACCCGCTGATAACCGCCGTGCATCCGGAACTTCACCGGCCCCTCCGGCGACCCCCGCAGGTCCACCACCACCGGACCCAACCCCACGAACGCCTCCTCCAGACTGCCCGGCTCCGGCGCCGCCAACCGGGCGGGACAGACCCTGAACCCGAACGGCGCCGCGTCGTCCCACCGCGTGTCCGCCGTCTCACCACCCACACTGGTGAACCCGACCGCGAAGTACTCCCCACCGAGCGCCGCCGCCAGGTGCTGACCCATCGGCACCACCGACGCAACACCGCCATGGCTCACCGGAACCCGCTGCACGTGCGCGTTGTGCGCCGCCACCACGACCCGCTCACCCCGATCCACGTGCCAGCGCACCGAATCCGCCAGGTACACCTCCCGAGCCGACATGTCTGCGGGCAACCCGCACCCCGAGTACAACTCCGCCACCGCGCGCACCGTGTGATCCACGCTCACCGCCCCCACCAACCGGTGCACCGCCACGTCGAACGCCGCCCGCCCCACCCTCTGCACGTGCAACGGCTCCACCGCCCGGAACCGCACAAGCAACCGCCCCAACACCGCGCTCAACGCGTCCTGCTCCGCCACCCCCAACCGAGCCCACGCCGGAGCAGCCAACGCCATCGACGCCGCCCCGAACCGCCCCGCGATCTCCCGCGCCACCTCCACCAGCGGCACCACCTCCGGATCCGCCACCCGCACGTACTCCACCAACGGATCGAGCGCGGGCAACGCCGACCCACCCGCCGCGGGCACGTCGATCCCCGCGAACCGCACCCGCCCACCCGTCACCCGGTTGTGCTCACGCAACCACCACAACGACTCACCGACACCCCACGGGATCTCCGGCCTGCCGTCCCACGCGTCATCCGGCCCCGCCCCACCCAGCCACGCGTCGACCTCGAACCCCTCGCTGAACCCGAACTCCGTGGCGTACGCGGTGAACCCGCACTCCCGCACCAGGAACCGCACCAGGTCGTGCCGCACCTCGGCGAACTCGCGGATGAAGTGCGAGTTCTCACCCAACGCCACCACACGGGCCCCACCCACGGCCCTCCGCAACGGCTCCAGGTCGTCCAGAGCACCGGCATGATCACGAACCCAGTCGGCGAAACCCATCCGATCGCCTCCCGGCAACACCCGCGGCACCAGTGGTGACCACCCACCCTGCCGGGCCCCGCCGAACACCGTCCAGCACCCGAACGCCGCACCCCGCCAGATGACCAGCCCACCCGCATGATCGCGGTATCCTGCTACGCCCCGACGCAGCTAGGAGGACCATGGCCCGGCTCACCAGGGCGCAAACCCAGGAACTCACCCGCGCCAGGATCCTCACCGCCGCCAAGGCCGAATTCACCGAACACGGCTACCGCGACGCCAAGATCGACCGCATCGCCGACCGCGCCGACCTCACCCGCGGCGCCGTCTACTCCAACTTCCCCGGCAAACGCGCCCTCTACTTCGCCGTCCTCGCCCACACCGCCGAAGCCGCACCCGAACCGCGCGCCACACCAGGCCACACCGTCCGCGACGCACTCGGCGCACTCGCCCGCGCCTGGGCCGCCACCCTGCCCATGGCCACCGACACCACCCACGGCACCGCCCGACTCGGCGTGCACCTGCTGCCCGAGATCATGACCGACGACCTCACCCGACAGCCGTTCGCCCAACTCCTCGCCCTCGACGCCATCGCCCTCGGCCTCGCACTCGAACAACTCGACCCCACCGCAGGACGACTCGTCCGAGTCGCCGAAGCCGCCCTCACCACCCTGCACGGCGCCACCACCCTCGCCGCCGCCGCACCCGGCTTCGGCGAGCCCTTCAACACCGTCCGCGCCTGCGAACAACTCGCCGACCTCGACCTGCACGACCAGTGGTTCGACCCCCACCTGTCCACCACCGCGCACACCGTCGACGAACCCTGGGAACCACTACCCGCCACCGACCTGCTCACCGGCCGACCCGCCCCCCTCGACGACGTCGTCCTCATCCTCGGCACCCACCGGCTCTCCGCCGTCGAAGCACCACTGCGCGCCGGAGCGGCCGTCACCGCCGCCATCGTCACCGCCCACCCCGACGAACTCTCCCCACTCATCCGACTCACCACCGCGCACCTGCGCGACCACCTGCGCCACGCACTCCCACACCCCACCTGGCCACGACTCCGACTCGTCAACGACGACCGCGGCTTCCTCGCCGCCGCCGCGGGCGTCACCCCCCACGACACCACCGAAACCGCACTCCGCATCACCTCAGGCCGCGTCACCGCCCGCGCCCACGGCTTCGGCGCCGCCCACGCCATCGCAGCACCCACCAGCGCGGACCACCCGACCTAGAGTTCCCCCATGCCTCTGCACACCCTGCTGACCCGCGCCCGCCTCCTCCCCGTCTCCGTCATCAGCGACGCCGACAAGAGCCTCCCCACCATGGACCACGGCATCCACCGCATCGCGGGCACCGGCACCATCGCGGGCCGCGCCGTCACCGCACACTCCGACGGCGACCTGCTCTCCGTCCTGGAAGGCCTCGAACTCGCCCAACCAGGCGACGTCCTCGTCGTCGACGCCTCCACCAACCCCACCGTCGCCGTCGCAGGCGGACTCTTCGCCACCGAAGCACACCGCAAAGGCCTCTCCGCCATCATCGTCGACGGCCTCGTCCGCGACCTCGACACCCTGCGACCACTCGGCTTCACCGTCTACGCCCGCGGCACCTGCCCCCGCTCCGGCCCCGCCACCACCCCACCCCGCACCCAGGTCCCGATCCGCTGCGGCGGCGTCAACGTCCACCCCGGCACCCTCGTCCTCGCCGACGACGACGGCGTCCTCGTCACCACCCCCGAACGCCTCACCGCCCTCATCGACACCGCCGAAGCCATCCACCTGCACGAAGAAACCGCCCTCGCCAAACTCACCGACGGCGGCAGCCTCTTCTCCTCCATGAACTTCCGCACCCACCGCGAGAACGTCCTCAACGGCACACCCAGCAAACTCGGCTTCATCGCCTGACCATCACCGACACGCGAACGGCGTCGTCACCGCCAACTCCACGAACCCCAACCGCCGCAAGATCGGCAAACTGTCCGACGTCGCGTCCACCTGGAGGTAGCGGAACCCCCGCGCCGCCGCCTGCGCCGCCCGGAACGCCACCAACGCCCGGAACACCCCCCGACCACGCCACCCCGGCACCGTCCCACCACCCCACAACCCCGCGAACTCCGACCCCGCGTGGAACTCCACCCGCGCCGCCGACACCGGCACACCCCCCGCCATCGCCACCACGGCCGCCACCGCGCTCGGCTCCCGCCCCAACCCCGCCAACACCAGCTCACCCACCGCCGAGTGATCACCACCGAACACCTCGTCGTGCACGGCCACCAACGCCTCCACCCCCGCCCGGTCCACCACCGGCACCAACTCCACCCCCTCCGGCGCGACCACCTCCAACCGCAACGCCGCGACCTCCGCCACCAACAACGTCTCCGACGGCTCCGCCACCAACCCCGCCGCGACCAACCTCGCGGGCAGATCAGCGGGGGAGTCGTAGGAGTAGTGCTTCCACTCCCACGGCACACCCGCGAACCGAGCCACCTGCGCCGCGATCACCGCGTCAGCACACGACTCGTCCAACGCCGACCACTCCACACCCGTCCACCCCGCACCGATCGTGCGCACCACAGTGGACTCCCGCTCCACCACGCCCTCGGTCACCGGATGCCTGCGAACCTGGTGGTCGAACGCGGCCAACACCGCCTGCTTGTCCATCACCACAGCCGACCAGAACCCCACCACCAGCACAAACGACTTTCCCCGCACCCCGGCTTTGACACCACGACCCCCAGTCGATCTAATGGTGCCGCGGTGCGCGTGATCCCGACCGAAGAGCAGTGGCCGGGTCGGAGATCGGGCGACACCCCTTCACCCACGGGACCACGCCATGAGCCTCCCGCGCACGACGTAACCGCCTTCCGCGCCACCGAGTGACCACACCTCGACGCGCGCGCCCGGTTCCGTCCACCACCGCACCAGGAGCACACCCATGTCCTTCACCACGGCCATCATCGACGAATTCCGCGCCAACAACGGCCGCGTCACCCACTTCCCCGACGGCGACCTACTCCTGCTCACCACCACCGGCACCAAGACCGGCACCGACCACACCGTCCCGCTCGGCTACGTCCACCACGGCGACCACCTGCTCGTCATCGCCTCGAACGCGGGCTCAGACCACCACCCCGACTGGTACCACAACGTCCTCGCCAACCCCGCCGTCCGCGTCGAACTCGGCACCGACACCTTCACCGCCATCGCCACACCCGCCCAAGGCGCGCACCGCGACGACCTGTTCGACCACGTCACCCGAACCGCACCCGGCTACGCCGACCACCAACGCCGCACCACCCGAACGCTGCCCGTCCTCGTCCTCACCCGCACCGCCGCCGTCACCACGTTCGCCGACAAACTCGTCGAGGTCCACACCTGGCTGCGTGAACAGATCCGCGAGATCCAAGCCGAAGCAGGCGCACCCGCCGGGCTCAAACCCCAGCTACGGCAACACTGCCTCACCTTCTGCGAAGCCCTCACCTTCCACCACACCTCCGAGGACGACCACGTCTTCCCCGGCATCGCCACCCACCACACCCACCTCGCCGACACCCTCGACCAGCTCCGCGAAGAGCACAAAACCGTCGCACGCATCAAGAACGACCTGCTCGCACTCCTCGCCGACCGGAACACCACCGGCTTCCGCACCGAACTCGACCGACTCGCGGGGGAGCTGAACACCCACCTCGACCGCGAAGAACACTGGCTCCTCCCGGTCCTCGCCGACATCCCCTGGCCACCAGCAGGCTGACCACGATTCACCCCGACCACGAACATGGCCACATCCTGGCAACGACGGCCAATACAAGGACAAAACCCCGCACCGCACATCACCCCCCACAGCCCCGTGCTTGCCTGAACGGCGTGAACACCCCGGCCAACATCGACGACCTCACCCACCGCACCGCACAAGCCCTCGTCCAAGCCATGCACACCGACCAGTGGCACCACGCCAGGGAATGGCTCACCGGCTTCCTCACCACCAACAGCACCGACCCCACCCCGGTGCTCGCGGAAGCCGAACACAGCCGAGCCCTGCTCACCCAAGCCGACCACGACGACCTCGCGACCCTCCACAAAGCCGCCACCAAAGCCCTGGCCATCCGACTGCGCCAAGCCTCCACCAACCACCCGACAGCGGGGGAGGAGTTCCGCGACTACCTCGCCGAACACACCGAACCCACCCCACCCACCAACCCCCACGTCGTCCAGAACGCCTACGCCACCACCAAAGGCCAGATCTTCCAGACGACCGGACACCAGCACATCACCCTCAACCCCAAACGAGAACACCGATGAACTGGCTCCGACGCACCACCACACCGGGCAAACCCACCACCAACCCCCACACCGGCGTCTCCACCTTCGACACCCTGCTCCCCAGCACCCTGCCCGGACTGCACTTCCACACCCGACTCACCACGAGCTGGGCACTCGGCGAAGCCCCAGACCCACCACCCCCGGCACCACCACCCGACGTCCGCGCCAGATCCCACATCACCAGGATGGCCGCCACCGTCACCCGACAGCACTACGTCACCAACGGCCCCTCGGCCCGCGACGACATCCTGCTCACCCTGTCCCTGCCCACCGAACTACCAGGCACACCCACCGCCACCGCACGAGTCCGCGACGCCACCGTCACCGTCACCCCCGAAGACCTCGCCCAGGCCAAGGACCACCTCGCGGCACAACGACACGAACACCTCCGGTCCTACCGGACCCGACAACGAACCGAAGTGGTGAGAACCCTCCTCGCCGACACCGGCCTCGCCCACGCCTGGTGGCTCACCCGCAGCACGGGGGAGTCCACCGCACTGCCCATCGACGCGATCGACACCATCGTGCGGAAGATCCAGGGAACAGCCGTCCTCCCCGACGCCGACCCCACCACGCACGACCCCGTCGCCCAGACCACCGCACTCCTGCTGAGCACGCTGTCGCCCACCGAACGACTCGCCCTCATCAGCCAACTACCCGGCCTGCTCGAACTCCTCGGCCACCACGACCACGCAGACCACCCCACACCCCACGGCTGACCCGATTGGAGGACACGCCACCACAGCGCGCCCCCCAACCAGACCACCTCACCGCTTCGCGAACGGCAACATCCCCGACGCCACCACCGCACGGCTCAACGGACGCGCCAACTCCACGAACCGCTCCCGCTCCACCGCACCCAACCCCGCGTACACCGACTCCGCCGCCGCGTCCGTCCGACCCTCCACCCGCGCCCGCAACTCCACACCCGACTCGCTCAACCCACCCCCGGCATCCACCACACCACGCTCCCGCAACCCCTCCGTCGCCGCCGCCCACTCCTCCTCGGACCACCCCCGAGACCGGCGCAACCCCTCCACCGACACCTCACCACTCGCGGCGTGCACCACCAACGCCTCCAACCCGCTCAACCCCTCCAGCAACAACGCCGCCAGATGACCGTCACCCCGGTACTCCCGCAACAACGTCTGCGCGTGCCACAGCACCAGCAACGGATCCTCAGGCCAGGGGAGCGACGCGTGCGCGGCGAACAACGGCCTGCCCTGCGGCGTCAACCGCGCCCGATCCGCCGCCACCCTCGCCAGATCCGCCAACTCCGACACGTCGTCCGCCAACTCACCCAGACCACGACGCAGAGCGTGGTCCACCGCGTCGAGCCGAGCCTCCAGCAGAGCGGCCGGCGTCGCCTTCTCCCACGCGGCCGGGATGGCGGCGTGCACGATCACCGGGTTGAAGTTGTAGAAGGTCGCGACGACCACCTCCGCCGACACCGGGCCCATGGCGGCCGCTCGGGAAGCGAAGTACCCCGCGGAACGGTCGAGGCCCAGCGCGGCGTAGCGCTCCTGGGCCTCGGGGGCGAAGTAGATCATCCCGTGCAGGGGTTCCAGAATCCGCCACAGCTCCCGTGCGCTCAACACCACGAAACTCTCCTCCACAGTGAGGTACCGACCGGTCGGTACGGTCTGGGGCCAACGTACCGCCAGGGGACGGGGCGTGCGAAGGGTGCGGGGAGGGTGCCGAACGCTTTACTTAACATAATGTAGATTATCGGCGTTTCGGCGACCTGGGATTATCAAGATCACGAGAGGGCCTGGCAGGCGGCAGATTTGGGCGTTGAGCGCTGCGTATCGACCGTTGTGCGCACGAACGCTCGACGGCGTCCGAGTCGAGTGCCGCGCGGCGGTGCGCTGGTGCCGCGGGTTGACTGGCGGGCGAATGGCCGGCGGGCGGCTCTGACCCCTTGAGGCCTCACGATTGGCGTTCGGCGTCCGAGTCAGTGCTCGTCAAACGTCACAGTGACGTATGTGGATGGTGTGGCTGGATGTCCGCCGGACGACGCCGGGATGGTCGATTCGCCGCCTGGAGGGCTCATCTGAGGTTCGCCATGACCTGAGGCTTTCGTCGGCGGCGACGCCTGGGTGCCCGCGCGATGCACGGTGTGCGTCCGGGAGTGCGGCGAAGGTCGGCGAAAACCCGGTTCGAAGATCATCGGGAGGGCGCCGTCCCCCGGAGCAGTGGCACCCCTTCCGGGTCGCCATTTCATGCATAATCGCCATTATCCAGCAAACCGGACAAATATCGTGGAACGGTCACGGTGCGCGGATTGACCGCTTGAACCTGGTGGGTTCGACACCGTTCTACGACGGCCATGATGATCACCTGCTGAGGCTGACCTGGCTCGACAACGGCCCTCGTAACTCGGCCGGATCTCCCCGGCCATCGGTCCCCCGCAGCCGGACCGGGGCTCAACAATCGCCGCACTAGCTCCCGCTGGCGGACCCGCACCTCGCCGCAGGTGAACCGGCCGGGTCTCCCCCACCAGAGCCCCCAGGGTCCGGCCTGGGCCTCCCCCGGCGTCGCGACGCCATCGCAGCCCAACCGAACACCCACGTCAGGCCTCTGACCAGGTGTTTCCCGTCATTCTCTCCTCAAAATCCGGGTCGGTCGTGCCGACTCCCCTCCCCTGTGCGCACGATCGGTTGTCGCTGGATCAGGCTTGAAGTTGATCTACCGGGTGGGTCTGGTCGTGGGAGTGTCGGTGGTGTGGGGTACAAGATCGGTATGCGAGTGCTCGCCGCCCAGGACTCGTTCTTCCTCGCCCGGCGTCCGAGGAAGGACTCCCCCCACACCACCGCCGCCTACCGCCGTGACCTCACGGGTGTCACGGTGCTGCTCGCCGAGTCCTTGTCCGTGCCCGTCGACGAGCTGGTGGTCGAGGACCTGACCAGCGGGAACCTACGTGCGGCGTTCGGGGTGTTCGCTGATTCGCACGCGAAGTCGTCGGTGTTGCGGGCGTGGTCGACGTGGAACCAGTTCTTGACGTTCTGCGTGGCGGACGACCTGTTGCCGGGCAATCCGATGGGGGCGGTGGCGCGGCCGAAGACCCCTCCGCTGGTGCCGAAGCCGTTGCGGGGTGAGGACACGCCGGAGCAGTTGTTGAGCGCCGCGGCGGACGGGACGCACGGTGGGCGGGATCCGTGGCCTGAGCGGGACGTGCTGGTGATCGCGTTGGGGTTGGTGGCGGGGTTGCGGTCGGCGGAGATGCGGACGTTGACGTTGGCGTCGATCGTGGGGCGGGAGGGTGAGCGGCGGTTGCACGTGGTCGGGAAGGGGAATCGGGACCGGTCGGTGCCGATCGAGCCGTCGATGGAGCGGATCGTGGAGCAGTACCTGGCTTCGTGCCGGTCGCGTTTTCCGCAGGCGGGTTTTGATCGGGGGTCTCCCCTGTTGCGGGATCGGCGGGGTGAGGCGATCGGGCGGGGTGGGTTGGAGTACCTGGTGAAGTCGTGCTTCCGGTGGGCGGGGTTGCACGATCGGGTGCCGACGGGGGCGAACCTGCACGCTTTGCGGCACACGTTCGCGACGCGGTTGGCGGAGGACGGGGCGTCGGCGTCGGAGATCATGGCGTTGTTGGGGCACGCGTCGTTGGCGACGAGTCAGAACTACATCGAGGCGACGGCGCGCGAACGGCGGTCGGCGGCGGCGAGCAATCGGACGTATCGGGCGTTGGGGAGGATGGCCGAGTCGGAGTAGTGGCTGGTGCGTGCGGGTGACTTGGGTTCGCACGGGCGTTCGGTGGGTGTTCCCTGGTGGTATGCGGGCGTTGTGGCGTGGGGCTCTCTCGTTCGGGTTGGTGTCGATCCCGGTTCGGGTGTTCGGCGCTACCGAGGAGCACGGTTTTCGGTTCCACCAGGTGCACCGGGTGGATGGTGGGCAGGTTCGGCACCGGAGGGTGTGTTCGGTGTGCGACGAGGAGGTTCCGGCTGAGGCGATGGCCAAGGGGTACCGGTTGGAGGACGGCCGGTTGGTGATCGTGGAGGCGGAGGACTTCGAAGGGTTGCCGTCGGCGTCGGATCACGTGATCGACGTGGTGGAGTTCGTGTCGGCTGAGCAGATCGATCCGATCTACCTGCACCGGTCGTACTACCTGCGGCCGGATGAGGAGGCGGTGCCGTCGTACTCGTTGTTGCGGGAGGCGTTGCGGCGGTCGTGGCGGGTGGCGGTCGTGAAGATCACGTTGCGGCGGCGGGAGACGTTGGCGGTGGTGCGGCCGCGTGGGGATCTGCTGGTGTTGCACTCGTTGTTGTGGCCGGATGAGGTGCGGGATCCGGGGTTCGAGTTGCCGGTGGTGCGGTCGCGTCCGCAGGAGGTGCGGATGGCGTTGTCGTTGGTGAACTCGATGGCGGCGGAGTTCGATCATTCGGCGTTCTCGGATGACTACCGGGAGGCGTTGGAGGCGGTGATCGCGGCGAAGAGTGCGGGGGCGGTGATCCCGGCGGCGCGGGCTCCGGAGGAGTCGGGTGCGGTGGATCTGCTGGTGGCGTTGCAGCGGAGTTTGGAGAAGGTGCGGGCGGAGCGGCCTGATCCGGCTCGTTAGTCCGTGTGGGTGACGCTGGGGTGCGGATTCCGCATTTCGGGGGTAGCAAGTTGCCATGAGGTCGATCTGGCGTGGTGCGATCTCCTTCGGCCTGGTCACGATCGGGGTTCGGCTGTTCTCGGCCACGGAGGAGCACAACTTTCGGTTCCACCAGATGCACCGCGAGGACGGTGGGCGCATCAAGTACCGGCGCGTCTGCTCGGTGTGCGGTGAGGAGGTGGCTTTCGCGGACATCGCGAAGGGCTACGAGTTGGACGACGGTCGTGTGGTGATGTTGGACGGCGAGGACTTCGAGTCGTTGCCGATCGAGACGGACCGGTCGATCCAGGTGTTGGAGTTCGTGCCGGTGGAGGAGATCGATCCGATCTACTTCCAGAAGTCGTACTACTTGGAGCCGGACAAGACGGCGGTTCGGCCTTATGTGTTGTTGCGGACGGCGTTGGAGGACGCGGAGCGGTTGGCGGTCGTGAAGATCACGATTCGTCAGCGGCAGACGTTGGCGACGTTGCGGGCGCGGGATGACGTGCTGGTGTTGCACACGATGTTGTGGCCGGATGAGATCCGGCGGCCGGAGTTCGACTTCCTGGGCGGTGACGTCGAGGTGCGTCCGCAGGAGTTGCGGATGGCGTCGTCGCTGGTGGAGAGCATGGCGGGGTCGTTCGAGGAGGAGGAGTTCACCGACGACTACCGGGACGCGATGGAGAAGCTGATCACGGCGAAGGCCGAGGGTGCGGTGCTGCCGGTCGCGGAGGAGTCGGAGGAGTCGGGTGAGGTGATCGACCTGATGACGGCGTTGGAGCGGAGTGTGGAGGCGGCGAGGTCGTCTCGGGTGGCGCCCGCGAAGCCGGGTAAGAAGAAGGCCGCGGAGAAGAAGGCCAGTTCCGCCTGAGGGCGTGGTGATGGCGGATCTTTCGGAGTACCGGCGGAAGCGGGATCCGGGGCGCACTCCTGAGCCGGTGCCGGACGAGGGGGTACTCCCCCACGGTGCTGATGACACGTTCGTGATCCAGGAGCACCACGCGTCGTCGTTGCACTGGGACGTGCGGTTGGAGCGCGGTGGGGTGCTGGTGTCGTTCGCGGTGCCGAAGGGGTTGCCGCCGGAGCCGGGGGTGATCCGGTTGGCGGTGCGCACCGAGGATCACCCGTTGGAGTACGCGGGGTTCTCGGGGGTGATCCCGAGGGGTGAGTACGGCGGCGGGGAGATGTTCCTGTGGGACCGCGGTCGGTACGAGACGGTGAAGTGGTCGGACCGCGAGGTCGACGTGGTGTTGCACGGGGACCGGGTCGAGGGTGAGTTCGTGTTCTTCCGGCGGGACGGGTCGTCGGGCAAGGACTGGATGGTGCGGCGGCGGCACGTGGCGGCGCGGCCGGATTGGGTGTCGTTGCCGGTGGACCTGCGGCCGATGGTGGCGACGGTGGGGTCGTTGCCGCCGGTCGAGCAGGACGACGAGTGGTCGTACGAGTTCCGGTGGGACGGTCTGCGGGTGTTGGCGCGGGTCGAGGGTGGGCGGGTGGTGCTGTCGGACGGGGTGGGTGGGGATGTGACGGCGTTGTTCCCGGAGGTGCAGGGGTTGGGGGCGGGGTTGGGGATGACGCAGGTGGTACTGGACGGGGTGGTGGTGGCGTTCTCGGGTGGGCGGCCGAGTGCGGAGGGGTTGGGTCAGCGGTTGGGGGCGTCGTCGGCGGCGCGGGTGCGGCGGGTGGTGAGGTCGGTGCCGGTGAGTTTGCTGGTGTTCGACCTGTTGCACCTGGAGGGGCGGTCGACGGTGGGGTTGGGGCACGGGGATCGGCGGGTGTTGCTGGAGGAGTTGGGGTTGGCGGGGTCGTCGTGGCTGACTCCTCCGGCTTTTCGGGGTGGTGGTGCGGCGGTGGTGGCGGCGGGTGTGGAGCAGGGGTTGTCGGGGGTGGTGGCGAAGAGGTCGGATTCGGTGTACTCCCCCGGTGTTCGGTCTCCGCTGTGGGTGGAGGTGTTGTCGGGTGGGTGAGTCGACGACGGTTCGGGTGGAGGGGCGGCTGTTGCGGCTGACGAACCTGGACAAGGTGTTGTACCCGGAGCAGGGGTTCACCAAGGCCGAGGTGATCGACTACTACTCGCGGGTGGCGCCGGTGTTGTTGCCGCGGTTGGTGGGGCGTCCGGTGACGTTGCGGCGGTATCCGGACGGGGTGGAGGGGCCGTCGTTCTTCGAGAAGAACGTGCCGGGGCACGCGCCGGAGTGGGTGCGGACGGTGCGGATCGAGACGCCGGGTAGCGCGAAGGGCAACGAGTTCGCGGATTTCGTGGTGGTGGAGGACCTGGCGACGTTGGTGTGGGTGGCGAACCTGGCGGCGTTGGAGTTGCACGTGCCGCAGTGGACGGTGGGTCCGCGTGGTGGGAGGCGCTCCCCTGATCTGCTGGTGTTCGACCTGGATCCGGGGTTGCCGGCGACGGTGGTGGAGTGCTGTCGGGTGGCGGAGTTGTTGCGGGTGGAGTTGGAGCGGGACGGGTTGGTGGTGTTCGCGAAGACGAGCGGGTCGAAGGGGATGCAGTTGTGCGCGGCGGTGGAGGTGTCGTCGCCGGAGCGGACGGCGGTGTACGCGAAGGGGTTGGCGCAGCGGTTGGCGGCGGAGCACCCGGAGTTGGTGGTGTCGACGATGGCGAGGGCGGCGCGGCCGGGGAAGGTGTTGATCGACTGGTCGCAGAACAACCCGGCGAAGACGACGGTGGTGGCGTATTCGTTGCGGGCTCGGGTGGTGCCGTCGGTGTCGACGCCGGTGTCGTGGGACGAGGTGAAGGCGTGTGCGCGGCCGGAGGACCTGGTGTTCACGGCGGAGGACGTGTTGGGGCGGGTGACGCACGGGGGTGATCTGTTCGCGGAGCTGCTGGACGACCCGGTGCGGTTGCCGGGCTGATCCGCGTTATTCTGGCCGACTGCCTTCTGGAAGGAATTGGTCGTGTCGGAGAGCTCGGAGAGCATGGAGGAGCGGTTGGCTCGGGCTTATGTGGCCGAGCCGCCGAAGCTGAACTCGACGGTGACGCTGGTGGAGTACGACCCGGCGTGGCCGGGGTTGTTCGCGCGGGAGGAGGCGCGGATCCGCGGGGTGTTGGGGCCGGTGGCGGTGGTGTTGGAGCACGTGGGGTCGACGTCGGTGCCGGGGTTGGCGGCGAAGCCGATCGTGGACGTGGTGCTGGGCGTGCCGGATTCGACGGACGAGGTGGCGTACGTGCCGTTGTTGGAGGCGGCGGGGTACGTGTTGCGGATTCGTGAGGCGGAGGACGAGCACCGGTTGTTCAAGGGGCCGGACACGGACATCAACCTGCACGTGTACTCGGTGTCGTGCGGGGAGATCGCGCGGATGGTGGGGTTCCGGGATCGGTTGCGGGCGGTGCCTGGGGAGCGGGAGTTGTACGAGCGGACGAAGCGGGGGTTGGCGGCGCGGACGTGGACTTACGTGCAGGAGTACGCGGACGCGAAGTCGGAGGTGGTGGAGGGGATCCTGGGTCGGGCGTGAGGCTGCCGGTCAGCGCAGGAATTCGGCGATGGCCTGGACCAGGTGGTGGGGGTCGTCGAGCCACGGGAAGTGGCCGCCGCCGGGTTGGACGGTGAGGGTGGCGGTGGGGATGAGGTCGGCGAGTTCGGCGCACCGGTGGGGTGGGGCGATCGGGTCGTGGTCGGCGGCGTAGACGAGCACGGGGACGTCCAGGGCCATCAGGGCGCGGCGGGTGGTGCCGGGGGTGAACGCGCCGGGTGCCCAGTAGCCCTCCAGCGCGGGCAGGGAGCGCTGGGTCCGCTCGGCGTCGGCGTGGGCTTTCGTGGTGTCGTCCCAGCGGCCGTAGAACAGCGGGGCGGCGGTGAGGCGGTCGTGGTGGGTGGCGTGTCCGGCGTTGAGGCGGTCCAGTGCGGCCGCGGCGGCGGGGTACCAGGGTTGGTGGGCGTGGGAGGCGAGGTGGTGGGTCCAGTCGTCGGCCGTGGGGGTGAGGTCGACGGCGCGCAGGGCGGGGGTGAGCAGGACCAGTCGGTGGAGCCGGTCGGGGTGGTCGTAGGCGTGGGCCATGGCGATCCCGGCTCCGGCGGAGTGGCCGAGCAGGTCGACGCGGTCGAGGTCGAGGTGGCGGCGCAGGGCGTCGACGTCGTGGGCGAGGCGGTCGCGTCGGTAGGTGGCGGGGTCGGTGGGGGTGTCGGAGTCGCCGGTCCCCCGGTTGTCGAGCAGGACGAGTTGGCGGTGGGCGGTGAGTCCGCCGAGGTCGCCGAGGTAGTCCGCGGAGCGGCCCGCGCCTCCTGGTAGGCACAGCAGCGGGTCGCCGGAGCCCGCGAGGTGGTAGGCGAGGCGGGTGCCGTCGTAGGAGGTGAATCGGGGCATCGGGTCATCCTCGCGCACCTGGGGTGCCCTTAGCGGCCCCTGTCGCGCAGCCACCGGTCGAACCAGGCGCGGGTGCGGTGCAGCAGGTCGAGTTGGTGGGCGCGGTCGCGCAGGGTGTGGGGTTCGGCGGGGTAGACGACGTGGTCGTGGTGGACGCCGTGGTGGTGCAGGGCGTGGCGGAGGCGTTCGGCCTGGGTGGCGGGGACGTTGGTGTCGTTTTCGCCGTGGGCGATGAGCACGGGGGTGTCGATGGTGCGGGCGTGGGTGATGGGGCTGTTGCGGTGCGGGTCCTCCCCCGCGAGGGCGGCTTCGAAGGCGCCTTCCTCACCGGTGGCGGCGAGCAGTGGCCAGTCGCTGATGCCCGCGCCGACGAGGGCGGCTTTGAACCGGTGGGTTCGGGTGACGGCCCAGGCGGCCATGAACCCACCGTGGCTCCAGCCGCCGATGCCGAGGCGGTCGGGGTCGGCGACGCCGTCGGCGGTGAGCAGGTCGATGCCGGTGAGGATGTCGGTCCACTCGTCGCCGCCGACGGCGCCCGCGACGAGGGCGGCGAAGGCGTGGCCGTGGCCTCGTCCGCCGCGCGGGTTGGGGAGGAAGACGGCGTAGCCGTGGGTGGCGAGCCATTGGCCGCTGGGGTACCAGCCGAGGTGGAGTTGGTCGGCGTGGCGGTCGTAGGGGCCGCCGTGGACGAGGGTGACGAGTGGGAAGGGGCCGTCGGTTCGGGTGGTGCCGGGTGGGAGGAGGAGCAGGCCGTCGAGTGGGAGTCCGTCGGGGGCGGGGTAGGCGAGGCGTTCCTGGACGCCCCAGCGGATGTCGCGCAGTGGTGGGTTGGTGTCGGTGAGGCGGGTGAGTGGTCCGAGGACGGGGCCAGCGTGGACGTCCTTGGGTTCGTAGGCGGAGCTGGCGATGACGGCGACGACGTCGCCGCGGGTGCTGGTGGTGAGGGATCCGGCGTAGCCGTTGAGGCGGGTGACCTCGGCCAGTGGTGGTCCGAGGCGGTGGATGGCGGTGTCGAGGCCGTCGGCGACGAGGACGAGGGGTGGGCCGGTGTCGACCTGGACGAGTTCGACCGGGCAGGCGGTGAGGTCGGTGGTCGGGGTGTGGTGGTCGGAGGTGTCGGTGGCCAGGTCGATGACGGTGGTGCCGCCGACGAGACCGGGTGGTGTGGTGGCCAGGTAGGCGAGGTGCCAGGTGGTGTCGGGGTGTCGCCACCAGACCGGTGAGGTCGCCGCGACGGCGGTGGTGCCGAGGTCGCGCGGGGTGCCGGTGGTGGGGTCGAGCAGGTGGAGTTCGGATTCGAGCAGGCCGGGGTCGGGGTCGCGGGTGGAGCGGGTGAGCACGGCCAGTGCGCCGCCGTCGGGGCGTCGGGCGAGGGCGGCGACGTGGCGGCCGGGGAACACGTCGGGGGTGTGGAGGTCGCCGGTGGTGGGGTTGAGCAGTCGCAGGCGTGAAGGGCCTGGGGTGGTGTCGTCGGGGGCGGTGAGGGCGAGTTGGTCGGTGGTGACGGGCAGGTGGTCGTCGATGCCGCCCGGCCACGCGGTGAGGGTCTGCGCGGGTCCGCCGGTGGGGTGGATTCGGCCGATCTGCCGGTCGTCGGTGAGGAAGTAGATCCACTGGCCGTCGGGTGACCAGCGGGGGGTGGTGCCGGTGGTGAGAGGGCGGGGTGGGGTGGTGCGGTCGACGGGGGTCAGCCACAGGGCGCGGTCGGGCCTGTCCCCCGCTTGTCCGACGGGGCCGAGGACGTAGGCGACCCATCGGCCGTCCGGGGACAGGGCGGGTGTGGTCGGGACGAGGCTGTCGACGACGGCGGCGGCGG
The DNA here is from genome assembly GCF_025061645.1 of Umezawaea endophytica. Lineage (GTDB taxonomy): Bacteria > Actinomycetota > Actinomycetes > Mycobacteriales > Pseudonocardiaceae > Umezawaea > Umezawaea endophytica. Next base: position 306,488 of record NZ_JANYMP010000010.1, read on the forward strand.
TCAGCACGTCGACGCCCACCAGGCCGTGGGGTGCTCCACCAGCCACGCCGGGTCGTCCAGCCACGGGACGTGGGCCGCGTCGGGTTGGACGTGGCAGGAGGCGCCGGGGATGAGCGCGGCCAGGGCGCGGCACCGGATGGGGTCGGCGCCGCCCGCGTAGACCGGCACGGGCGCCGTCAGGCCCGCCAACGCCGTCCGCACGGCCGCCGCGTCGGGGCCGCCGTCGGCGCGGTAGCCCAGGCTCGCGGCGGCGGTGGGGATCGCGGAGTCGCCGGTCCCCCGGCTGTCCGGTACCACGAGGTCGCCGAGGTAGGTCCCGGCGCGGCCGGCGCCGCCCGGTAAGCACGGCAGGGGGTCGCCGTCGCCGAGCACGCGGTAGGCGAGGGACGTGTCGTCGTGGGCGCGCGGGAACGGCATGACCCGCATCCTCGCCCATCGGTCTCCTAGGGTGGGGTGCATGCCGAAGATCGCCACTGCCGACGTCGTCGAGCGGGACCGCCTGCTCGAGTTCCTCCGCCCGCGTCACCGCGGCCTGCTCGTCACCGCTCGCGCCGATGGACGCCCCCAGGTGTCGCCGGTGGCGTGCGGCGTCGACACGCAGGGCCGTCTGGTCGTGTCGACCTATCCGGGGCGGGCGAAGTCCCGCAACGCCCGCCGTGACGACCGGGTCACGCTGTGCGTGTTGTCCGATGACTGGGACGGCCCGTACGTGCAGGTCGACGGGCGTGCGGAGGTGCTCGACCTGCCGGACTCGGTGGAGCCGCTGGTCGAGTACTTCCGGTGCATCGCCGGGGAGCACCCGGATTGGGACGAGTACCGGGCGGCGATGGTGCGCCAGGGCAAGAGCCTGATCCGGGTGACGATCGAGCGGTGGGGTCCGATCGCCACCGGGGGTTTCCCGCCCGAACTCGGCGACTGACCCGACGTCACCGCGTCAGGGCGTCCCGGAGCCGGTGGGTTCCGGGACGTGCGCCCACGCGCCGCCCCACCCGGCGGGGTTCTCCAGCAGCGTCACGACCGCGCCCGCCGGGTCGGCGATCGACGCGACGAGCCCGGTCGGCACCTCGTGGGGGTCGGTGACGACGCTGCCGCCCAGGTCGGTCGCGGACGCCACGGCCGCGTCGAGGTCGGGGACGGAGAAGTACACCATCCAGCCGGGTGGGAGTCCGGTGTCGGTGGTGAGCCTGCCCGCGACGGCTCGCGGGGTGCCGTCGGGGTCGACGTCGAGGAGGCTGAACGGTTCGGCGGGGTCGCGGACCGACCAGCCCAGTTCGCGCGCGTAGTCGGCGTCCCGGTCGCCGAGCATCTCCAGCCAGCACGGTTCGCCGGGGCGTGGTTCGGGTGCCCACGGTCCGTGCAGCACCCGGCCGCGGTCGACCGCGACGCCGTGCTCCGATGCCCGAACGGGCACGCCCGCGAACACCAGCCGCCAGTCGACGTGCTCGCCGGGGCTGATGCGCACGGCGAGGCGGTCGCCGACCCAGCCGCCGTACACCTCGCCGGCCTCCGGCAGGACCGACCAGCCGAGGAGCTGGGAGAAGAAGTCGGCGGTCGCCTCTGGGGCGCGGGTCGTCAACTCGATCCGGCGCAGCCCGCGCACCGGGTGGGACAAGAGCACTTGGTGAGTCCGTTTCGTGAGTGAGATCCCCGAACGGGCACCATCATGTTCGTCTCACCGAGAGGACTTCAATGCTCCATTCGGCCCCACCGTGCGCTCCGCGAGGACCTCGGCCAGTGGTCGGGGCTTGCCGAGGTGGAACCCCTGCCCCACTCGCACACCCAGTCTGATCAGGGCTTCCACCTGGGTGGGGCGCTCGACCCACTCGGCGACGGCGGACAGTCCGAGGCCTCGGGCGATCTCCACGATCCCGGATACCAGAACGGCATCGGTGCTGTGCTCGTCGATGCCGCGGACGAACTCGCCGTCGATCTTGATCCCGGTGATCGGCAGGTGCTTGAGGTGCACGAACGACCCGAAGCCGGAGCCGAAGTCGTCCAGGGTGATGCGGCAGCCGAAGCCGCGCAGCTTCAGGGCCAGGGAGCGGGCGGCGTCGAGGTTGGTCACCGCGGCGGTCTCGGTGATCTCCAGGCCCAAGCGGCCGGGTGCCACGCCTGCGACGGCGAGGCGGTCCAGGACGAACCCGGCGAAGTCCTCGTCCTCCAGGGTCCGGCCGGAGACGTTGACGTTGAACCGGAGTTCGGGGTCGGGGTGCTGCACGAGGGTGTCGATGGCGCGGCTGAGGACCCAGCGGTCGATGTCGTGCACCAGGTTGGAGCGTTCGGCCTCGGGCAGGAACTCCGCGGGCCCGAGGTAGGGCTCCTGGCCGTCCTCCAGGCGCAGCAGGATCTCGTGGCCCAGTACCTTCCCGGACACGAGCTGCACCATCGGCATGGCGTGCAGGGCGAACCCGCCGGTGTCCAGGGCGGTGCGGAGCCGGTCCATCACCGACACCCGCTTCACGGTGTCGGCGTAGTGGCCGGGCTCGTAGACGGTGACGCGGTTGCGGCCCGCGGCCTTGGACGCGTACAGGGCGAGGTCGGCGTTGGCGAGCACCAGCTCCCACGCGTCGCCCGCGGTGTAGGACGCGACGCCGGTGCTGACCGTGATCCGCGAGTTCGGGGCGACCCCGACCAGCGGCAACGACGACACCGCGTCGCGCAGCCGGTGCGCGACCGCCTCGGCCTGCGCGCCGGTCAGACCGGGCAGCACCACCGCGAACTCGTCGCCGCCCAACCGGCCGATGAGCTGCGGCTCCTCCAGCCGGGAGCGCAGCGCGACCGCCAGCGACCGCATCAGCCGGTCGCCGACGGCGTGCCCGCGCAGGTCGTTGACGTCCTTGAAGTTGTCCAGGTCCAGCAGCAGCAGCGTCCCGTCGCCGCCGGTCGCGAGCTGGCGTTCCAGTTCGCGGGTGATCGCGCGCCGGTTCGACAGGCCGGTCAGCGGGTCCTGTTCGGCCATCAGCAGCAGCTCGTCGTGGACCCGCCGCGCGGTGGTGATGTCGTGGGCGGTGCCCAGGGCGCGCACCGGGACGCCGTGCTCGTCGTGCACGACCTCGCCGAAGCACTCGAAGACCCGTTCGACGACCTCACCGCTGTCCAGGTCGGGGTGGGTCATGCGGTGGGTGAAGTTGAAGCCCGAGCCGGTGCGCATGGCCTCCTGGAGGACGGCCTGGATCATCGGCAGGTCCTCCGGGTGCACCAGCTCGGTGTAGCCCTGGAAGTCCATCTGCGTGCCCTTGGGCATGCTCCACATCTCCAGGAGCGTGTCCGACCAGACGATGCGGTCCTCGAGGATGTGCCACTCCCACGTGCCCATCCGGCCGAGCACCTGGGCGCGGCGCAGCGCGTCGGCCTCGTGGGTGGCCTCCAGCTCGCGGTCGCGCCACGCCGAGACGTCCACCATCTGGTAGAGCAGCTCGTCGGGCGAGATCCGGCGGCACGACACCTCCAGCCACCGGTGGCCCTGGTCGCACGTGCTGGGCGTGAGCAGGGTGAGCCCGGAGCGGGGCCGTTCCGGTGTGCCGGGCAGCAGCGCGGGCAGCGAGCGGCCCACGACGTGCTCGAGGGCGACGCCGAGCAGCCCGGCCAGTGCCGGGTTGGCCCAGCGCAGCGTTCCACGCGGGTCGGTGACGCCGAAACCGACGTTCGCCCGGTCGAGCACCTCGCGGTACAGGGCGCTGTTGCTGGTCACGCAGTCCTCCTCGCCACCTGCGCGACATGATGGTTCAGTTCACGGTCCGTGGGCAAGCCGCCACCGTTCAGCGCAACCGCTCCAGTCCTCGTGCCGCGTCCACCATGCCCGCGGCCAGCCCTCGCAGCTCCTCGCCGCCCGCCCCGTCCTCCGCCGCGGTCATGATGTCCTCCGCGGCGCACCTGAGCTGGAACAACCTGTCCTGGAGGTCGGCCAGCTCGGTGCTGGAGAGCACCACGGCGTCCTCGGGCAGCCCACCTCGCTGCACGGCGGCGCGCCGTTCGTAGGCGCGTTGCCTGCACGGTTGGGCGCAGTAGCGGCGGGGACGGCCTATCCGGCCGTGGTCGGGCAGTCTTCGACCGCACCAGGCGCAATGCCGGGCGACCTCGCGGCGTTGGCCGATCACGCCGACGGCGCCCTCGGCGTCGGTCACCAGTTCCATGGCGCGCGACGGTATCCCGCCACCCGCCGTTCGCTCCAGCGCCACGCCGCCAAGGCACACTGCTTGCCGTGAGCGACACGCATCCGTATCTGGACGGCCCGCACCCCAGGGCCTACGCCCACCGGGGGTGGCACCTCGACGACCTGTCGGGCATGGAGAACTCCCTGTCCGGGTTCCGCCGCGCGGTGGCCGAGGGGTACCGCTACCTGGAGACCGACGTGCACGCCACGTCCGACGGCGTGGTGGTGGTGCACCACGACTCGACGTTGGACCGCACGACCGACAAGACCGGTCCGGTGGGCGCGCAACCGTGGTCGGCGGTGGGTGGGGCGTTGATCGGTGGCCGGGAGAAGATCACCCGGTTGGCGGATCTGCTGGAGGAGTTGCCGGACGCGATGGTCAACATCGACGTGAAGGCCGACGCGGCGGTGGAGCCGGTGCTGGCGGTGCTGCGGCGCGCCGGGGCGATGGGGCGGGTGTGCCTGGCGTCGTTCTCCGACACCCGGCTGGCGCGGTTGCGGCGGTTGGGTGGGCCGAGGCTGCTCACGTCGATGGGGCCGCGGTCGGTGGGGGCGCTGTGGGTGTCGGGTCGGGTGCCCGCGGCGGGGTTGGTGGTGCGGGGGTCGCTGGCGCAGGTGCCCGCGGCGCGGGGGCGGCTGCGGGTGGTGGACGGGTTGTTCGTGCGGGCCGCGCACCGGCGTGGCGCGGAGGTGCACGTGTGGACGGTGGACGACGAGGCGGAGATGGGGCGGCTGCTCGACCTGGGGGTGGACGGGCTGGTCACCGACCGTCCCGACGTGTTGCGCGACGTGCTGCGGGCGCGGCGGGCGTGGGCCGGTTCCTGACGCGCGGGTGGACGATTGACAACACCTTGGGGTAACCGTCGATCAGCGGATCGGGTGACCAGTACAGTCCGCCGTCATGAGCGTGGTCGACAGCAGCCCCGAGAGCGCGGGCACCACTCCCGAACGGGTTCGCGAGCAGCGCGGGTGGTGCTGGTACGACTGGGCCAACTCGGTGTTCCCGACATCGGTGGGGACGGTGTTCCTGTCGCTGTACCTCACCGCCATCGCGGAGAACGACGCCAAGGCCGACGTCGCCCGCAACGGGCCGGACGCGTGCGCCGACAGCGCACTCCAGTCGTGCGACATCTCCGCGTTCGGCCTGCACTTCCCGGCCGGGTCGCTGTGGGGGTACCTGCTGTCGATCGCGACCGTCGTGCAGGTGCTGGTGCTGCCGGTGATGGGCGCCATCGCCGACCGCACGCAGAACAAGAAGCGGATGCTGGGCACGTTCGCGTTCGCCGGGTCGTTCGCGACGGCGCTGCTGGGGCTGGTGGCGGGCTCGAACTGGACGCTGGGTGTGCTGCTGTTCATCCTGGCCAACATCTGCTGGGGCTCGTCGGTGGTCGTCTACTACGCGTTCCTGCCGGAGATCGCGACACCGGACGAGCGCGACGCGGTGTCGGCGCGGGGGTGGGCGTTCGGCTACCTCGGTGGCGGGGTGGCGCTGGCGATCCAGTTGGCGCTGTTCCTGGGCCACGACGTCGTGGGCATCGAGGAGTCGACGGCGGTGCGGATCGCGTTCGTGCTCTCGGGGCTGTGGTGGGCCGGGTTCACCCTCATCCCGCTGGCCCGGCTGCGGCAGCACCAGGAGCCGCACGGCGGTGAGCACGGGGCGGGCATCGTCGCGGCGGGCTTCAAGGAGCTGTTCCAGACGATCCGCTCGGCCCGGATGTTCCCGCTGACGCTGGCGTTCCTGTTCACCTACCTGATCTACACCGACGGCATCTCCACCGTCGCCGGGGTGTCGGCCCAGTACGGCAGCGCCGAGCTCAAGCTCGACCAGTCGGTGCTGATCTCCACGATCCTGATCGTCCAGTTCGTCGCGTTCTTCGGCGGTGTGCTGCACGGGTGGGGCGCCAAGCGGTGGGGTGCCAAGCGCACGATCCAGATCAGCCTGCTGATGTGGATCGTGGTGGTCAGCGCCGCGTACTTCGTGCAGGCGGGCCAGCAGTTCCAGTTCTACGGGCTGGCGGTGGGCATCGGTCTGGTGCTGGGTGGCACGAACGCCCTGTCGCGGTCGCTGTTCAGCCAGATGGTGCCGCCCGGCCGCGAGGCCCAGTACTTCTCGCTCTACGAGGTCGGTGAGCGCTCCACGTCGTGGCTGGGTCCGCTGGTGTTCGCCGGTGTCGGGCAGGCGACCGGGTCGTTCCGGTTGGCGATCATCTCGCTGGTGGTGTTCTTCGTGGTCGGGTTCGTGCTGATGATCTTCGTGCCGGTGCGGCGGGCGATCGAGGCGTCCGGGAACCCGGTGCCGGTCAAGGTGTGACGGGGAGCGCTGGTCGCCGCGCTCCCCCGGCGACCAGCAGCGCGATTCCCACCAGGGCCAGGCAGACCACCCGGCCGACCAGGAACGCGGTCATGCCGGGGACGTCCGCGACCCAGCGCAGCAGGGTGAGTTCGCCCAGGGTCAGGGGCAGCAGAGCCAGTGCCCAGCACGCCAGCGCGAGCGATCCGGCGGCCGAGCCCCGGCGGCCAAGGTGGACCACGCCCGCGATCACGACGGCCACCGGGACGAGTCCGCTCGACGCGGCGGTCAGGACGTGGTCGGGGTCGCCCGCGCTCCACGCGGTGAGCCCGCCCGTGGTGACGGCCACCGCGAGCAGCGCCCACCACCACGGCCGCGGGTCCGGTCGGGTGGCGTCGCGGTGGTAGCCCGCGAACAGCGCGAACGCCGTCACCCACACGGGCACGTGCCACAGCACGGCCAGGGGTGGGGACGCCTCGGCCACGGCCTGGCCCGCGACCACCAGGCCGTAGGCGGCGCTGAGCCCGACCTGCGCCTTCGCGACTCCGCGCAGACCGGCGAGCATCGCGATCGGGCCCGCCACCATCGCCAGGTTCACCACCACGTCCACCGGCTCGAACCCGACGGCGTTCCACGACGGGCCGGTCAGCGCGGCGCTCGCCCACCGCACCCCGTAGGCGGCCTGCCCGACCAGGCCCAGCATCGCGACCAGCCGCACCACGTCGCCGACCGCGACCGCCCGCGCCGGGGCGCCCGACGCCGCGAACCGCGTCCGCACCGCGAGCGCGACCGTCGCCCCGGTCTCGCCCCAGCCGGGCCACCCGTGCTCCAGGTCCAGGTCGTCGGTGCGATCGGCCAGCAGCAGCCCGACCATCTCCTCCTCGCGCTCCGCCCGGTACCAGCGGGGCAGCACCCGCAGCAGGCGGCGGTAGCGGTTCTCCAGGTTGCTCACAGCGCTCCCCTGGCCTTGAGCACGAACGACGCCGCGCGCACGTTCGCCGACAACCGGGCGACCTCCGCCGCGAGCGCCCTGACCCCGCTGTCGGTGAGCCGGTAGTACCGCCGCAGCCGCCCCTGGTGCACCTCTTCGCGGTCCCGCTCGGCGAACCCGTCGGCGACCAGCCGGTCGAGCACCCCGTAGAGGGTGCCGACCCGCAGCCTCATCCGGCCCTCGGACAGGACGTCGACCGCCTGGACGATCGCGTAGCCGTGCAGCGGCTCCTCGGCCAGTGCCGTCAGCACGAGGAAGCTCTGCTCCGTCATCACCCGAGCACTCATGGCACGAGTTATATCGGAAAGCGGTATATAATGGCAAGGGGTGGGTCCCGACGCGTCGGGACCCACCACCTCACAGCCCGAACGCCAGCAGCACGTGCCCGCCGTCGGGGTTGGGGTAGGCGGGCCAGTAGCCCGCCTGCACGTACACCATGCCGCCCGACACCACGGCTCCCCCGCCGCCACCGGAGATCGCCCCGCCCCGACCGGGCAGGCCGTTGACGCCGGTGAAGTCGCGCACGGTGTCGTAGGTCCACAGGACGCGGCCGGTGGACGCCGAGTACGCGCGCAGCTTGCCGTCGTTGCTGCCCTCGTAGACCACGCCCGGACTGCTGCTCACCGCGGGACCGTGGCCCAGGGTGCAGTTGGGTTGCCCGGCCGCGCCGCCGGTGGTGCAGCCGTCCGCCGGGTTCGGCGTCTCCCACAGGACTCGGCCGGTGGCGGGGTCGACGGCGAACACCTTGCCGGGATCGGCGAAGTAGGTGGCGATGTAGAGGCGCTGGCCGTCGTAGCTCGACCCCCACTGGATGCCGGAGACGCCGCCGCTGGGCAGCGGGACGCCCAGTTGCCTGCGCCACACGACCTCGCCGGTGCGGGCGTCGAACACGTGGTAGACGCCCAACTTCTGGCCCACGCCGACCAGGGTGCGGCCGCCGACGGTGAACACGTTCGGCGTGGCGCCGATGTCGTAGTCCAGCGCGGAGCCGTCCTTGAGGCCGGGGCAGTAGCCCTCCGGGTCGGGGTCGTTGCACAGCGAGCGCCACGTGTCGGCCTTCGTGACCTGGTTGCGCCACTTCACCGCGCCGCTGCGCGGGTCCAGTGCGAGCATCGTGTCGAAGTCGCCCGCGCTGCCGGTGTAGTTCTGGCCGGTGCCGACGAACAGCGTGCGGGTCCTGGTGTCGATCACCGGCGAACTCCACACGCCACCGCCGGACGGCTCGTACCTGGTGGCGCCGCTGGGCCAGGTGCCCACCGCCTGCGGCTGCGGCACGGTGTAGTGCCGCCACGCCAGCGCCCCGGTGTTCGCGTCGAGGGCGTCGATGTGGCCGCGGAACGTGCAGCACGCGTAGTCGCGGCCCAGCGTGTTCTCGCCGCTGGAGGTGCCGACGTACACCCGGCCCTCGAACACGATCGGGGAGCTGGTCACGAACGCGGCCGGGTGGGAGTCGACCTGCGTGGCCCACAGCAGCCTGCCGTCGCGCTGGTCGAGCGCGTAGACGTAGCCGCGGGTGTCGCCGAAGTAGACCTTGCCGCCGGCAACCGCCGGGCCGTCCCAGGTCGCGGTGGTCCGCGGCCCCGGATCGACGCTGGTCAGGTCGAAGGTCCACCGGGCGGCCCCGGTGCGGGCGTCGCGGGCGTAGAACTTGCCGTCCGGGCCGCCGAAGTAGGCGACGCCGCCCACGATCGCGGGCTGGCTGCGGACGAACAACTCGGTCTTCGGGTACGCGAACGCCCACTTGAGCTCGAGGTTGCCGACGTTGCGCTGGTTGATCCGCCACTCCGCGGCGTTGTGCCGGGTGCCGGACAGGTCCTTCTGCCAGGTCGCCCAGTCACCGCTGCCGCGACCACCGCCCCCGGTGGTGGCGGTGTCCGGGGCGGCCGACGCGACGGCCGCGCCGACCAGCGCGAGGACCAGACCGGTGGCTAACGCTGTTCGAATGCCCTTCATGGGAGTCCCCCTCGTCTATCGGGCACCCCTCACCCTGACAGCGTTCGGACCGCGCCGGATCCGCTGAAGGTCGTCACCGGGACGGGAGAAGGTTGACACCGGGATCAGTCGATCGGTTGATCCGGACCCGTAGGGGCGGGTGCCGCGCGCGGTCGAGAAGATGGGTGCCATGACCGACACCCACCTCACCGGCGCGACCGAACTCCCCGACGGCACCTGGGTGCGCGGCCGGGGCCTGCGCCACCCGACGCCGTCAGGCCCGGAACCCGATCACGGCCTCTACCTGGGCGGATCGCGGTTGCGCGGACGTCACGACGCCACGATCACCTGGCCGCACGAGTGGGTCCGCTGGCCCGACTTCCTGCTGCCGCGCGACAGCGCCGAGGCCGTCGCCCGCATCCGCGAGCTGCACGAGTACGCCCGCGCGGGCCACCGCGTCGAGGTCGCCTGCTTCGGCGGCAAGGGCCGCACGGGCACCGTCCTGGCCTGTCTCGCGGTGCTCGCGGGCGTCCCGCGCGAGGAGGCCGTCGCCTGGACCCGCACCCACTACGACCGGCACGCCGCCGAAACCCCGTGGCAGCGCCGCTGGGTGCTCAGGTTCCCCGAGTCCTGAGGGTGTCGGGGACGCGGGTCCGGTCCGGGGTGATGGCCGTGGCGAGCAGCGCCAGCGCGCTCTCCGAGGCCGAGCCCGGCTCGGGGACGGCCATCACCACGTGCACGTCGGTGCCCCGCGGGCTCTGCAACGTCTGCTGGGTGAGCGTCATCGACCCGACCAGGGGGTGGTGCATCCGGTACTCGACGACGTCGCACACCCGCACCCGGTGATCGGCCCACATGCCGGCGAACTCCGGGCTGCGCACGCACAGGTCGCCGATCAACCCGGCCAGCAGCGGGTCGTCGGGGTGCAGGCCCACCGTCACCCGCAGGTTGCCCACCACGGCCTTCGCCTTGGCCTGCCAGTCGGTGTAGAGCTCCCGCAGGTGCGCGTCGAGGAACACCAGCCGCGCCATGTTCGGCCGCCGGGCGGGGTCCTCCGGCGCCGAGAAGTCCAGGTGCCCGGCGAACACCGCGTGCCCCGTGCGGTTCCACGCCAGCACGTCGGTGCGCCGCCCCAGCACGATCGTCGGCACGTCGCCCACCGCCGCCAGCAGCGCGCGGGTCGCCGCGGGCACCCGTTCCGGCGGTGGCCTGCGCACCGGGCGGCGGCGTGTCGCCGTGCTCGCCAGCGCGTGCAGGTGGGCGCGCTCGGAGTCGTCCAGCATCAGCGCCCCGGCGATGGCGTCGAGCACCTCGGACGAGGCGTTGTGCGACTGTCCCTGCTCCAGCCGCGTGTAGTACGGCGCGCTGACCCCCGCCAGCAGCGCCAGCTCCTCGCGCCGCAGCCCTGGGACCCGCCGCCGGTCGCCGTAGGTCGGCAGCCCGACGTCCTCGGGGCGCAGCCGGGCCCGCCGCGCCTGGAGGAAGTCGCCGAGCCGTCCCTGTCCGTCCATGCCGTCGAGTATCGACCGCGCCGCCGCGCGCTGCCGCACCCCGCCGGGGTCAGGCACCGCAGGGTGTGGCGGGCGTCGCGGGCCGCCGCGAGGGTGGAGCACGTCACCCCCTCGACGAGCCAGGAGCACCCACCATGACCACCGAGCTGGACACCCTCGACGTGACCGGGTTCGCGTTCACCCGCCGGACCTGGGTCGCCGCGCCTCCCGCGGCGGTCTACGACCTCGTCAGCGACGTGTCCACGATCGAGCGGTGGAGCCCCAGCGCCAGCGCGGTCGCCTACGACGCCGGTGACGGCCCTCGCGTCGGCGCCTGGTTCAGCGGCCACAACCGCCGCGGCGAGCAGGAGTGGACCACCCGCTCGCAGGTCGTGGCGGCGGCACCGGGCGCGGAGTTCGCGTTCGTCGTCGGCGGCGTCGACGAGGGAATCGTGCGGTGGCGGTGGACCTTCCACGAGGACGGCGACGGCACGGTCGTCGCGCAGTCCTGGCGGCTGCTGCGCCACGTCCCGGCGCTCGGCACGACCCTCGCCGAGGTGGCCGAGCTGCGCGACCACATGACCGCCAGCGTCGAGTCGACCCTCATCGCGCTGGCCCGGTGGATCTCGACGCCGCGAAATTGACGCGCGCGGGCCCGGACCGGGTCCCTACAGTGGCGCCAACGCGTCGACGGAGACGAGTAGCCGGGGACCACGCGGGTCCAGAGAGCCGCCGGTAGCTGCGAAAGCGGCCCCGCGCCCCACGGTGAAGACCCTCCCGAGCGCGGGGAGGAACGGCGGGGCCCTCGGCCCCGCCCCATGCCCCGCCGGTTCGCCCCCGTCATCGGGCTCGTCGAGGCCGCCGCCCGTTCGCGGGTGGCGGCGAAGGCGCGGTGGTACCGCGAGTTCCCTTTCTCGCCCGCGCCCCCAAAGGATCGCGCACGTCCCCAGGAGTGTGATGATCTCCCGAACCATGGCCGCCGACCTGCCCCGGCACGTCGGCGAACACGTCAGGATCGCCGGGTGGGTCCACCGCCTGCGCGTCCTCAAGTCCGTCTCCTTCCTCGTCGTGCGGGACCGCTCCGGCCTGGCCCAAGTCGTGCTGACCGGCCCGCTCGACGTCGGGGAGGAAACCGTCGTCGAGGTCCACGGCCTGGTCACCGCCAACGACAGGGCCCCCGGCGGCGCCGAGGTCACCGGGCCGCGGATCACGGTGCTCGCCACGTCGACACCCCCGCCGTTCGACCTCTACCGCCCGACCGTCACCGCCACGCTCCCGACGATCCTGGACAACGCCGCCGTCGCCCTGCGCCACCCGCGGCTGCGGGCGCCGTTCGAGGTGTCCGCCGCGAGCGTGGCCGGGTTCCGGGCCGCGCTGCGCGAGCGGGGGTCCACCGAGATCCACACGCCCAAGATCGTCGGGTCGGCCACCGAGTCCGGCGCGAGCGTGTTCGGCGTCGACTACTTCGGCACGCCCGCGTTCCTCGCGCAGTCGCCGCAGTTGTTCAAGCAGGCCATGGTGGGGGTGTTCGAACGGGTCCACGAGGTCGGGCCGGTGTTCCGGGCCGAACCCCACGACACGACCCGCCACCTCGCGCAGTACACGAGCCTGGACGCCGAACTGGGGTTCGTCGCCGACCACCGCGACGTCATGGCCCTCCTGCGCGCCGCGGTGGCGGGGATGGTCGCCGCCGTCGCGCAGGACGCCCCGGCCGCCGTGGCACTGCTGGGAGCGGCGCTGCCGGACGTGCCCGCGCAGATCCCGGAGATCCACTTCACCGACGCCCAGGCCCTGCTCGCCCGGCACACCGACACCGACCCGCGCGGCGAACCGGACCTCGCCCCCGCCCACGAGCGGTGGCTCTCGGCGTGGGCGGAGCGCGAACACGGGTCGGAGTTCCTGTTCGTCACCGGCTACCCGATGGTCAAACGGCCGTTCTACACCCACCCCGACCCGGACCGCCCGGAGTCGTCCAACAGCTTCGACCTGCTCTTCCGCGGCCTGGAACTCGTGACCGGGGGCCAACGCCTGCACCGGCACGCCGACTACGTGGCCGCGCTGGAGCGCCGCGGTGAGGACCCGGCCGCCCACCAGGACCACCTGGACGTCTTCGCCCGCGGCATGCCACCGCACGGCGGGTTCGCCATCGGCCTGGAACGGTGGACCGCCCGCCTGCTCGGCCTGGACAACGTCCGCCGCGCCGCGCTGTTCCCGCGCGACCGGCACCGCCTGCACCCGTGACCGCAGGGCCGGCTCGCCCCTACCGTGCGGGGAGCGAGCCGGTCACCGGCGGTCCGGCGATCTCGGCGAGCCGCAGCGCGGTCTCGTCCGGGCTGCCGGGCACGGCGGTCATGATCACGATCTTGAGTTCGGTGTCGCCGTCGGTGAGGACGTCGCAGTCCACCGCGATCGGCCCCACCGACGGGTGCTCGACGGTCTTGTGGTCCTCGCGGTGGGTGGCCACCGCGCCGCCCGCCCACAGTTCGGCGAACCGCGGGTTGCCCGCGGCCAGCTCGCGGATCAGCGCCGCGAGGCGCGGGTCGTCGGGGAAGCGGCCGGTGACGCGGCGCAGGTCCGACACCACGGCGGCGTCGGTGGCGGCGCGGTCCTGCTCGGCCACCGGCCACCGCGCCAGGGTCGCGGGGCCCTCGTCGACGGGGAACCGGTCGCGGGCGAAGTTGCGCAGCCGGGGCGGCGACGTGGAGGGGTCGCCCAGCAGGGCGGCCCACCCGCGGTTCCACCACACGAGCTGCCAGTCCGCCGCGAACACCGCCGCCGCGACGTCCCCGAGCCGGGTCAGCACGCGCCGCACGCCGGGCGGGATGTGGTCGGAGATCGCCCCGTCGGCGGGCGGCACCAGGTTCGCCAACCGGTACAGGTGGTCGCGTTCGGCCGCGGAGAGCTGCAACGCACGGGCCAGCGACGCCACGACCTGCGCCGATGGTGTCGTGGACCGGCCCTGCTCCAGGCGCACGACGTAGTCCACCGACACCCCGGCCAGCTCGGCCAGTTCCTCGCGGCGCAAGCCGACCGCGCGCCGGGCCCGGCCCACCGGCAACGCCGCGGCCGAGGGCGGCAACCGCTCCCGCCACGTGCGGATCATCGCGCCCAGCCCGGTCATGGCACCCATCCTCCCGCACGGCGGCGCGGTGAGGGTGGTACGGCGGTTCCTACCGTCGAGCCGTCCCTGGTCCCGCCCCGAGGACGCGCCGAGGATCGAGGGCATGACGATCACCTTCATCACCGGCGCCAACAAGGGCCTCGGCCGCGAGACCGCCCGCCGACTCGTCGACCTCGGCCACACCGTGCTGCTCGGCGCCCGCGACCCCGACCTGGGGCAGCGGGCCGCCGCCGCGGTCGGCGCCCGGTTCGTCCGCATCGACGTCACCGACGACGCGTCGGTGGCCGCCGCCGCGGCCGACGTCGCCGCCCACGAGGGCCGGGTCGACGTCCTGGTCAACAACGCGGGCGTCCACGGCCCGTTCGGCGACCCGACCACCCTGACCGGCGCCGACGCGCTCGGCGTCCTGGACGTCAACCTCGCAGGCGTGGTCCGCGCCACGACCGCGTTCCTGCCGCTGCTGCGCCGCTCACCGGACCCGGTCATCGTCAACGTCAGCAGCGGCATGGGCTCGCTGGCCCACACCCACGACCCGTCCCGCCCGGAGTCCTCGGTGGTCGCGCCCCTCTACACCGCGTCGAAGGCGGCGCTGACGATGCTGACCACCCAGTACGCCAAGGCGCTGCCCGACATCCGCGTCAACGCCGCCGACCCCGGCTACACCGCGACCGACCTCAACGGCCACAGCGGCCCGCAGACCGTCACCGAGGGCACGGACGCCGTCGTCGGCCTCGCGACCGAGGGCCCCGGAGCGGGCTCGGGGCGGTTCGTCGACCGGGCAGGCGAGATCGCCTGGTCCTGATCGCCGCCGAGTGGGCGAAAGCCCGGACGACGAGCAGGTCCCGGTCCTAAGGTTCCGGTGTGGCCAAGATGCGGGTGCTTCCCTACGCGTTGTCACTCGCGCTGGTGGCCGGCGGCTGCACGAGCGCGACACCGGGCAGGCCGGTCGCGGGCTCCGCCACCGCACCGAGCAGCACAGTCGCCGAGGAACCGATGCCGTGCCGGTTCGAGCTCATCCAGGACGGGCCGTTGCGCCGGATCGGGACGCCGCCGGACAAGGGGTTCCGCACGAGCGGGAAGTCGACCATCCGCTTCGACACCAGCCTCGGCCGGGTGGACGTGGAACTGGACGCGGCGAGCGCGCCGTGCTCCGTGCACAACTTCCGCCACCTCGTGCGGCAGCAGGTGTACAAGTCCGGGACCTGCCACCGGCTCACGTTGGAGGGGATCTTCGTGCTCCAGTGCGGCGACCCCACCGACACCGGCTTCGGGACGGTCGGCTACCAGTTCGCCGACCCGACCGCCGTGACGGCGGGCTACGCGCGAGGTGTCGTGGCGATGGCCAACAGCGGGCCGGGCACCAACAGCAGCCAGTTCTTCATCGTGCACGAGGACAGCCCCGCGATCGTCCCTGACTCCCCGGTCATCGGCCGGGTGGTCAGGGGCATGGACGTCATCGACCAGGTGGTCGCGGGTGGCGTGCTCCCGGACACCGGGCTCGAGCCCTCCGACGGCAAGCCAGCCAAGCTGATCGTGTTCCTGATCGTCGAACCCGCCTAGCGCGGTGACCGCGAACGGTCACCGCGCCGACGAGCGGCCCGAACCGCGCTAGCGGTACTTCTTCAGCTCGCGCTTCGCGAGCGACATGCGGTGCACCTCGTCGGGCCCGTCGGCCAGCCGCAGCGTGCGCGCCGCCGCCCACAGGTTCGCCAGCGGGAAGTCCTGGCTCACGCCACCCGCGCCGTGCGCCTGGATCGCCTTGTCCAGCACCCACTCCGCCATCAGCGGCACCCCGATCTTGATCGCCTGGATCTCGGTGTGCGCGCCCTTGTTGCCCACGGTGTCCATCAGCCACGCCGTCTTGAGCACCAGCAGCCTGGCCTGCTCGATCCGCACCCGCGACTCGGCGATCCACTCCTGCACGACGCCCTGCGCGGCGATCGGCTTGCCGAACGCGACGCGCTCGTTGGCGCGCTTGCACATCAGCTCCAGCGCCCGCTCGGCCATGCCGATCAGCCGCATGCAGTGGTGGATGCGGCCGGGACCCAGGCGGGCCTGGGCGATGGCGAAGCCCTGGCCCTCGCCTGCGACCAGGTTGTCCACGGGCACGCGCACGTCGGTGAACACGACCTCGGCGTGACCGCCGTGCGGGCCGTCGGTGTAGCCGAACACGGTCATGCCGCGCTTGACCTCGACACCGGGGGTGTCGCGCGGGACCAGGATCATCGCCTGCTGCTGGTGGCGCTCGGCCTCGGGGTTGGTCTTGCCCATCACGATGAAGATCGCGCAGTTCGGGTTCATCGCGCCCGAGGACCACCACTTGGTCCCGTTGATCACGTAGGAGTCGCCGTCGCGCTCGATGCGGGTCGCGATGTTCGTCGCGTCCGAGGACGCCACGTCCGGCTCGGTCATGCAGAACGCCGAGCGGATCTCGCCGTCGAGCAGGGGCCGCAGCCACTGCTTCTTCTGCTCCTCGGTGCCGAACATCGCCAGCACCTCCATGTTCCCGGTGTCCGGCGCGGCGCAGTTGAACGCCTCCGGCGCCAGGTGCGGGCTGCGGCCGGTGATCTCCGCCAGCGGCGCGTACTGGAGGTTCGTCAGCCCCGCGCCGTGCTCGGCGTCGGGCAGGAACAGGTTCCACAGCCCGGCCTCGCGGGCGCGGGCCTTGAGCTCCTCCACGACCGGCTTGCGCGTCCACTCGTCGTCGGAGGCCGCGAGCTGCTCCTCCAGCACCGCCTCGGCGGGGTAGACGAACTCGTCCATGAAGGACAGCAGCCTGCCGCGGAAGTCTTCCGTCTTGGCGTCGTAGGCGAAGTCCATCGGTCAGTACTCCTTGATCGCGTGGAGGCCCTGGCGCACGAGCGGCAGGGTGAAGGAGCCGAGCTGGGAGAACCCCGCGCCGACCGTCTTGCCGGTGGTGTAGCGGTAGTGGATCCCCTCGAGGATCACGGCGAGCTTGAAGTAGCCGAACGCGACGTACCAGCCGAGGTTGGACACGTCCGCGCCGGTGCGGGCCGCGTAGCGGGCGACCAGGTCCTCGGCGGTGGGGAAGCCCGGCAGCGACGGGACGGTGCCGGTGATCGGGTCCTCGTCGATGCCCAGGCCGTGCCAGTACACGTGCAGCAGGCCGACGTCGGCCAGCGGGTCGCCCAGCGTCGCCATCTCCCAGTCGAGCACCGCGCTGATCCCGAGCGGGTCACGGGTGACCAGCACGTTGTCCAGCCGGTAGTCGCCGTGCACGATCGTGGACCGCGCCGACTCCGGGACGCGGTCGCCCAGCTTGTCGCGCAGCTCGTCGATGCCCTCCAGGTCACGGCTGCGCGAGGCGTCGAGCTGCTTGCCCCACCGCTTCACCTGCCGGACCAGGAACCCCTCGGGGCGGCCGAAGTCGGCCAGGCCCACCGAGTCGGGGTCGACGTCGTGCAGGTCGGCGAGCACGTCCACCAGCCGGTCCGACAGCACCCGCGCGTCGGCGGGGGTGAGCCAGTCGCACTGCGCCCGGTCGCGCAGCGCGGCGCCCGCGACCTCCTCCATCAGGTAGAACGGCGCGCCCAGCACGTCGGGGTCGGTGCACAGCAGCTCCGCGTGCGGCACGGGCACCGCGGTGTCGGCCAGCGCGGAGATGACCCGGTGCTCGCGGGTCATGTCGTGCGCGGTGGCCAGCACGTGGCCCAGCGGCGGGCGGCGCAGCACCCACCGGTCCTGCCCGTCGGTCACCCGGTAGGTCAGGTTGGAGCGGCCGCCGGGGATCAGCTCGCCGGTCAGCGGCCCCTTGCCGAGGTAGGCGGCGAGCTTGTCCAGGTCCAGGCCCGGCAGGTCGGTCACGGCTTCACTCCCAGGTCGGCGAGCGCGGCACGGGTGCTGTCCGCGTCGGTGTGCAGGTGGGCGTGCAGGCCCACGGCCTTGGCGCCGTCGACGTTGACCTGCATGTCGTCGAAGAACACGCACCGCTCCGCTGGCAGGTCCAGCAGGTCCAGGGTGTGGGTGAAGATCGCCGGGTCCGGTTTGCGCAGGCCGACCCGGCCGCTGATGACGAGCGTGTCGAACAGCTCCAGCAGCAGCTCCTCGGGGTAGCCCTCGCCCCAGCTATTGGACAGCAGCACCGTGCGCACGCCGCTCGCGCGGACCTCGCGGACCAGCTCCACCATCGCCGGGTCGGTGTTCGCGGTGCCGAACATGCGGCGCAGCAGCCCCTTGGCGACGATCTCGCCGCCGTCGGCGGTCATCAGCTCGGCGGCCAGCAGCCGCTCGAACTCCGCCACCGGCAGCGCGCCGGTCTCCAGCAGCGCCACCGGGTTGTCCGGGAGCGCGTCGCGCCCCATCCAGCCGCGGATGGTCGTCCGGTAGCGGTCGCGGTCGATGTTCTCGGTCCGCATCCAGTCCTCGACGAACCGCGGCACCGACACCGTGAGCACTCCGCCCCAGTCCAGCACCACCGCGTCGATCTGCCGTTCGTCGTCGTTGCCCACGACCGGGAGCGTACCGACCAGTTGGTATGTCGGCAATGGGGGCGCCGATCCGAGTCCACGCGAGGTATCCCCGCGCCGCACGGGACACTCTTGATCTGTGTGGGGGGTGAGCGACATGTCGGTCGTTCCGGAACGGGACGAAGCGGAATCGATGGTGGCGTCGGGAGAACGCGCGCTGCACGTCGACGGTGACCTGGCGGGGGCGCGCTGCTGGTTCACCAAGGCCTACGAGGTGGCCGAGCGCGTCGGCGACGAGCGGCTGATGGCGCTGGCCGCGGTCGGGCTCGGCGGGCTGTGGGTGCACGAGCACCGCACCGCCGCCGACGCCGCCTCCGTCGAGGCGCACCAGCGCGAGGCGCTGCGAGCGCTGGACCCAGCGTCGTCGCTGGCGCTGCGGATGCGGACCCGGCTGGCCGCCGAGGCCGACTACCGGGCGCAGCGCTCGACCACGATCATGCCGCTGGTGGCCGAGGCCCGCGAGGCGGGCGACCTGGTGGCGCTGTCGGAGGCGCTGAGCCTGGCCCACCACTGCCTGCTCGGCCCCCAGGACGCCGAGCTGCGGCTGCGGCTGGCCGAGGAACTGCTGCGCGTCGGCTCGCGCACCGGACGCCCCAGCGACGTGGTGATGGGCCTGCTGTGGCGCACCGTCGACCTGTTCCTGCTCGGCGACGCGCACGCCGAGCGCTCGCTGGCCGAGCTGTCGGCGTCGGAGGCCGCGGACCGCAACGCCGCCGTCTCGTTCGTCCGCACCGCACTGCGGGTCATGCTCGACGTCCGCGCGGGCCGCTTGGACGACGCCGAGAAACTCGCCCACGAGTGCGCCGCGCAGGGCCGCACCACCGGCGACGCCGACCACGTCGGCTGGTACGGCGCGCAACTGGTCGCGATCCGCTGGTACCAGGGCCGGGTCGCCGAACTGGTCGCGGTGCTGGGCGAGATCGCCAACTCCCCCACGCTCAGCGCCACCGACGACGCGTTCGTCGCCGGGCTGGCCGTCGCCGCCGCGTCCGCGGGCGACACCCGCATGGCCCGCGGCGCGCTCGCCCGGCTGCGCGGTGACGGCTTCGAGCACCTCGCCCGCTCCAGCACATGGCTGTGCGCGATGAACGGCGCCGTGGAGGCCGCCGCGCTGCTGGGCGACACCGACACCGCCGCGCAGGTCTACCCGCTGCTGCTGCCCCACGCGCGGCTGCCGGTGATGGCGAGCCTGGCGGCGGCCTGCTTCGGCTCGGCCCAGCACGCGCTGGGCGTGGCCTCGCTCGTGCTCGGCGAGACCGAGCGCGCCGTCACGCACTTCCGCGCCGCCGTGGAGCAGAACGCCGCCCTGGGCCACTGGCCCGCCGCCGCGCTGTCGCGCAACCGGCTCGCCGAGGCGCTGGCCGCCCGCGGCGAGACGTGGGCCGCGGAGGTCGAGCGCTCCGCCGCCGCGCGGGAGGCCGCGTCGATGGGCATGGCGCTGCCCCAACCGGCGCGAGGAGCGCTGGTGTGCACGCGGACGGGTCGGCGGTGGCGGCTCGAACTCGGCGAGCGCGCCGTCGTCGTGGACGACTCGGTGGGCGTCCGGTACCTGGCGACGCTGGTGGCGAACCCGGCCGTGGAGATCCCCGCCATCGAACTCGCCGATGGCTGCGTGCCGGAGGTCCGCACCGCCCAGCCGGTCCTCGACGACGCCGCGCTGCGCCAGTACCGGCAGCGCCTGGCCCAGTTGCGCGAGGAGATCGCCGAGGCCGAGGCCGCCCACCAGGAGGCGCGGGTGGCCCGGCTGCGGGCGGACGCGGACTGGCTGGCCGACGAACTGCGCGGGTCGACCGGCCTGGGTGGTCGCGCGCGCCAGTTCGCCGACAACCCCGAACGGGCGCGCATCGCCGTCGGCAAGGCGATCCGCCGCGCGCTCGACCGCGTCGCCGCCGCCGACCCCGTGCTCGGCGAGCACCTGCGCGGCAGCGTGCAGACCGGGATGAGGTGCTGCTACCAGCCATAGCGGGTGCCTATCGGTGGAACGGCGTGGAACGGCGGCGTCACGCCTTGCGGGGTGACCGGCGGTTCTCCCGGAAGGCGGACGGATGTTCCACACCAGCTTCGGCACCAGCGGCACGGCTCCACGGCACTCGGCGCGCGCGCCGTGGACCGGGTGTGCCACCTGAGCGGCCCGCGGTGGCCCGACGGATCGCCGTCGGGCCACCGGGACGTCACCTGATCCCCGCCACCTCCTGCTGGCAGGCGGAGTTGAGCGTCATGACCTCGTCGATGCCCTTGACCGGCCCGGTGATCGCGTTCGGGTCCACCTCGTCGGTGATCGTCGTGCCGACGACGCCGGACTCGGTGTTCGTGGACACCTCGACGTTGGTGACGCCCTTGGCCCGCAGGCACGCCACGGTCTTCTCCGCGAACGCGTGGGCGTCGGGGTTGGTCGCGTCGAGTTCCCACGGCGGCAGCGGCAGCAGCGGGTCGCACTCCTGCTGGGTCGCCCGGTCGACCTTCTTGCCCTCGGTGCCCCTGGGCGCGATGCCGTGCTTGTCCAGGCACTTCTGGTAGGGGGCGTAGACGACCTCCCGGTCGGCGTCGGTCATGTCCAGCCGCTGGCGCGCCCGTTCGGTCGAGGGGGCCGCCGCGGCGGTGGACGAGGCCGACGACGTGACGAGTGAGGCGACGCCGGTCGGCTGGGCCGGTGCGGAGCACGCGGCCAGCGCGACGGCCAGGACGAGGAGGCAGGAGGGCTTCATAGCGGTGCAGCGTGGTCGGGTGGTGTCAGGGACCTGTTCGGTCGCCGTGGTGATCCGGTGGTGTCACCAGCCGTCGGGGGGTTCGATCCCGGTCACCGCGGCCAGCGGGTTGGGCACCTCGCCCGACGGGCGCACCGAGCGGTGGGCAGGCTGCTCGGCGTACCCGGTGACCAGCAGCCGGTCGCCGTTGAGCGGGTAGTGCGGGAGCCGGGGCCCGAGCAGGTCGACCGCGTCGATCCGCTCGGCGAGCGCGGGGAAGCGCCGCCGGTAGGCCTCGACCTCGCCGCGCACCCGTTCCCACAGGCCCGTCCCGGGCAGCAGCAGGTCCAGCGGCTGGCCGACACCGACCAGGAACGCGTTGACCAGGTAGGACCGCAGCGCGGGCCACGCCCGGCGCGGCAGCACCGGGTCGTGCTCGTCGGGTGCCGGACCGCGCTGCGGCACCGGCTCCAGCGACAGGCTCACGTCGTCGACGAGGTCCTTCACCGCGATCCGCGCGGGCAGCCCGTCGGGGCCCTCGATGACCAGGATGTTCTGCCCGTGCGGGTTCACCGTCACGCCGTAGTGGAACAGCAGGTGCAGCAACGGCCGCAGCAGGGCCCGCAGCAGCGCAGACACCCACACCCCCCGGTCCACACCCGCCCGTGCGACGAACTCCTCCACCAGCGGCTGCCCGTGCTGGTCGACGTGCAGCACCGCCGCCAGCGGCCACACCCGCTCGCCCGCGGTCAACCGGGGTTCGACCGGTTCGCGCCACACGCACGCCAGCGTCTCGCGCAGCCGGTAGGGCGAGCCCTCGATCCCGTCGACGCGGGGGTGCGCGACCGCCACCGAGGCGACCTCGCCCAGCAGTTCGGTGCGCCACCCGGCCAGCAGGTCGTCGCAGCCCCACAGGCCCTTGAGCCACTGGGTGATCACCGGCGCGGACTCGGCGATCTCGGGCAGCACCCCGCGCCACACGGTGGTGTTGAGGATCCGCAGCGGCAGCTTCACCTGGTGGCGGTCCACCCGGTCGACGTTGGACAGCGTGCGGATCGACTGCGTCGGCAGGTACTCGTCCGGCGCCTCGCCCAGCGGCACGATCCGGTCGCCCGCCACCTCCGGCGCCCACATCGTGGCCACCACGTTGTCGAACTGCCACGGGTGCACCGGCATCCACACGTACGCGTCGGGGTCCAGACCGCGCTCGCGCAGCACCGCCGTGAACGCCGCCACCGTCCCCGGATCCAGCTCCGCCTCGCGCAGCGCGTGCTCCGACAGCGCCGGGACCGACCGGAACCGGCCCAGCCCGCGGTGCACGGCCAGCCACGGCAGCCGCAGCACCCGCCGCGACTCCGGCGCGTACGCGGCGACGTCGGAGGCGGAGAACCCGATCCGGCCCTTGTTCGCCACCAGCCGCGGGTGGCCGGTCAGGTGCCCCTCCAGCTCGGTATGGTCGAGCTTCGCCACCTCCGCCACCGGCAGCGCGCTCGCCGCGAGCGCCACGTCCGCGGCCAGCGTCGAGGTGATCTCCAGCAGGTAGTTCGCCAGCGTCACCGGCGCGACGCCCAGCACCCCGGCCGCCTCCACCAGGAACAATTGCACGTCGTCGGCCGGGCCGGGGGCGCCGGGCCCGTAGCGGCCGACCGGGATCCGCCGCAGGCTCGCCGGGTCCACCCGCCACCCGCCGAACGCGCCGCGCGCCGCCGTGAACGCGTAGCGGACCGCGCCGAGGTCGAGCAGGTGGCCGTCGCCGTCGGGCTCGGGGCGTAGCAGGCCCTCGAACGCCAGCTCACCGATCAGCTTGCCCAGCAGCGCTGTCGACGCGGTGCGCCATCGCACACGGCTCATGTCCACCTCCCCGGCCGAGACCAAGATCAGTGTTCACCGGCGGTGGCGGTTTGCGCTACGGCCTCACGGGGTGGTGCTCGGCACTGCCGCGAGCAGCCTGCGGGTGTACTCGTGGCTCGGGTCGAGCAGCACCTGCTCCACCGTTCCCTGCTCGACCAGCACGCCCTCGTGCATCACCGCGACCCGGTCCGCGATGCTCCACGCCAGCCCCAGGTCGTGGGTGATGATCAGCGCGGCCAGCCCCAGCTCGCGGCGCAGCCGCAGCAGTAGCGCCAGGATCTCGCCGCGCACCGACGCGTCGAGCGAGGCCACCGGCTCGTCGGCCACCAGCAGCCGAGGCCCCAGCGCCAGCGCTCCCGCGATCACCACCCGCTGCCGCTGCCCGCCCGACAGCTCGTGCGGCAGCACCGGGAAGAACTCCTCCGGCGGCCGCAGCTCGGCCTTGGCCAGCGCGTCGGCGACCAGCGCCGCCTCGTCGCCGGGCACCCGGTGGATGCGCAGGCCCTCGGCGACCGACTCGTACACCGTGTGCCGCGGGTTGAGCGCGCTGGTCGGGTCCTGGAGCACGAGCTGCACCTGCCGCCGGTACTCCCGCAGCCCCTTCGACGACGTCGGCAGATCCGCGCCCTCGAACAGCACCCGCCCGGCCGTCGGCGGGCGCAGCCCCAGCAGGGCGCGGGCGGTCGTGGTCTTGCCGGACCCCGACTCGCCGACCAGCGCCACGATCTCGCCGGACCCGATCTCCAGGTCGACGCCCTTGACGGCGGACACGACCCCGCCGCGGCCGCGGTAGTCGACCCGCAGGCCCTCGGCCCGCAGCAGCGGCGTGGACTCGCGCACCTCGTCCGGCTCGACCTGCCGGAACGCCGGGTCGCCCACGACGGGGAACGCGGCGGCGAGCGCCTGGGTGTGCGGGTGGGTGGGGGCGGCGATCACCGACCGCGCCGGGCCCTGCTCGACGATCCGGCCGTGCCGCATGACCGCGAGCCGGTCGCACGTGCTCGCGAGCACCGACAGGTCGTGGCTGATCATGACCAGCCCGATGCCCTGCTCGGCGACCAGCCTGCTCAGCACCCCCAGGACCTGGGCCTGCACGATCACGTCCAGCGCCGTGGTCGGCTCGTCGGCGATCACCAGCTTCGGGTCGCACGCCAGCGCCATCGCGATCATGATCCGCTGCTTCTGCCCGCCCGAGAGCTCGTGCGGGTAGGACCGGGCCTTCGCCGCGGGCAGCTCGACCTGGTCGAGCAGGTCCGCCACGCGGGCGGTGCCGCCGTGCAGCCGGATCGGCTCGGCGATCTGCTCACCAACCCGCCGCACCGGGTTGAGGGCGTGCATGGCGCCCTGGAACACCACCGACGCGCGCGCCCAGCGCACCGCCCGCAACCGGCCCCACCCCATCGTGACGACGTCCTCGCCGTCGAGCAGGACCTCCCCGTCCACGCGCGCGGACTTCGGCAGCAGCCGCAGCACCGACATGGCCAGGGTCGACTTGCCACACCCCGACTCACCGGCCAGGCCGAGGGTCTCGCCCGCCTCCAGCACCAGGTCCACGTCGCGCACGGCGGTGACCTCACCGCGGTCGGTGCGGTAGCGCACCCCCAGACCGCGCAGTTCCAGCAGCGGGCTCACCGGTCTCCCCTCAGCCTCGGGTTCAGCACCGTCTCCAACGCGCGTCCCACCAGCGTGAACGCCAGCACGATCACCACCACACCCAGCCCCGGCGGCAGCAGGAACCACCACGCCCGCTGCGACACCGCGCCGTGCAGGTTCGCCGCGCGCAGCATCGACCCCCACGACACCATCGACGGGTCGCCCAGCCCCAGGAACGACAGGGTCGCCTCCGCCACGATCGCGTTGGCCACCGTCAGCGTCGTGTTCACGAACACCAGCGGCAGCACCGCGGGCAGCACGTGACGGCCGATCACGTGCGCGTGCCCGCCACCGAGCACCTTCGCGCGTTCGATGAACGGCCGCGCCTCCACGCTCAGCGTCTGCGCCCGCACCAGCCGCGCCGACGACGCCCACGACGTCACGCCGATCGCCAGCACGATCGTCCCGATCCCGCGCGGCAGCACCGTGGACAACGCGATGGCGAGCACCAGCGACGGCAGCACCAGGAAGAAGTTCGTCACCCACATCAGCCCCGCCGACGCCCACCCGCCGAAGTGCGCGGCCGTGACGCCGACCAGGGTGCCGATGGCCACCGACAGCACGGTCGCGGTCAGCCCGATCAGCAGCGAGATCCGGCTGCCCCACCACGTCAGCAGCAGCACGGAGCGGCCGGTGTGGTCGGTGCCGAACCAGTACTCGCCGCTGGGCGGCTGCCACCGGTCACCGGCGGCCTTCGTCACGTCCAGGCCGGTCGCGTCGGTGACCAGCGGCGCGAGCAGCGCCAGCACCACGACCACCCCCAGCACGACCAGCCCGACCAGGCCACCGCGGTTGCGGGTGAACTCCCGCCACGTCGAGGAGACCGCCGCCCTGCGGCGCTGCCACACGATGCTCGTCACGACGCCCGCACCCTCGGGTCGAGGACCTGGTAGAGCAGGTCCGCCAGCACGTTCATCACGATCACCGAGCCCGCCAGCACCACGAACGTGCCCTGCAACAGCGGCAGGTCGGGCCCGGCGAGCGCCTCGTAGGTCAACAGCCCCAGACCCGGCCAGGAGTACACCGTCTCCACGGTGATCGCCCCGGTCACGACCAGGCCGATGTGCAGGAACACCAGCGTCACCGTCGGCAGCAGCGCGTTGGGCACCGCGTGGCGGCGCCGCACCTGGTCGTCGCGCAGCCCCTTGGCGCGCGCGGTCGTCAGGTAATCGGCGTTCATCTCCTCCAGCAGCGAGGACCGCATCACGAGCTGGTACTGGGCGTAGACCACCGCGATCAGCGTCAGGGACGGCAGCACCATGTGGTGGGCCACGTCCAGCGCCTGCGGCCAGAACCCCGGCGGGGTGCTGGAGAACCGCATCCCGCCACTGGGGAACAGGTCGCCGGTCACCATCGACAGCAGCATGCCCAGCCAGAACGCGGGCATCGCCCACCCGAGCAGCGCCACCCCCGTCGACGTCCGGTCGAACAGGCTGTCGCGCCGCCACGCGCCCCGGATGCCCAGCCACAGCCCGAGCGTCACCGCGATCAGCGTCGAGGTGCCCACCAGCAGCAGCGTCGGCCCGACCCGTTCCCCGATCAGCTCCGCCACCGTGCGCCGGTAGAACAGCGACGTGCCCATGTCACCCCGCAGCAGCCCGCCGACGTACTTGCCGAACTGCTCGACGATTGGCCGGTCGTAGCCGTGCAGCGCCCGCAGCTCCGCGATCTGCGCCTCGTCGACCTGGCGGCCCCTGGTCATCGTGACCGTCGGGTCGCCGGGGATCATCCGGAACAGGAAGAACCCCAGCACCACCACGGCCGCCACCCCGGCCACCGCGCCGCCGAGCTTCCCCGCGACGTGGCGCAGCACCCCGCCACCGCGCCGCGGGGAAGCCCCGAGCAGGGGCGGAGCGCTCACTCCCGGTCCCCGGCGGTCGCGCCGCGCCGCTTGGCCAGCAGCCACACGCCGCCGCCCACGAGCAGGACGACGACCACGATCCCGCCGATGAGCAGCCCGCTGGGCCCCGAGGACCCGGACGCCGCCGCCGCGGGCACCGCGCCGTAGTACCCCCACGCCCCGTTCTGCGCCATGATCACGCCACCGGGGTCGGGCTGGATCGTGAAGCTCGCGAACGTGTCGTTGCGGTGGGCCTCCAGCGCGCTGTCGTAGCCCAGCACGACCGCCGGGACCTGGTCGTAGAACCGCTGCTGCATCTGCTTGACCAGCTCCGACCGCTTGGCCTGGTCCAGCTCCGCGCCCTGCTTCGCGTACAGCTCGTCGTAGGTCGGGTCGCAGAAGAACGTGTCCGTGGTGCCGCTCGCGCTCGGCGACGCGGGCCGCGCGCCGCAGGTGTGCAGCGAGAGGATGAAGTCGGGGTCCGGGTTGGTGCCCCACCCGCTGAAGACGAGGTCGAACTTGCCCGCGACGCTGTACTCGTCGAGCAGCGTGTCCGCCACGATCTGCACGTCCACCGCGATGCCGATCTCGGCCAGCGAACTCTTGACGTACTCGCCTGCCTGCTCGTCGTAGGCGCGGCTGGCGTGCCCGAGCAGCCGGAACTTCAGCGGCCTGCCGTCCGGGCCGACCCTGGTCCCGTCCGAGCCCCTCGGGTACCCGGCCTGGTCGAGGTCGGTGTTGGCCGCGGCCGGGTCGAAGGGCCACGCCTTCGCGGGCGTGAGGTGGTAGTCCGGGAACACCGGCGGGATCAGCCCGGTGCCGCGCTCGGCGTACCCGCCGTTGACCCGCGCGATGATCGCGTCCAGGTCGATGGCCTTGGCCACGGCTTGGCGCACCTTCACGTCCTTGAGCGCCGGGTGCCCGTCGCCGATCGGCTCACCGGTCTTCGTGGCCGCCCCGGAGTTGAGCACCAGCTCGTTGAAGCGCCTGCCCTGCGCCTTGTTCAGGGTGATGTCGGACTTGCCCTTGAGCGAGTCGAACTGCGCCGGGCCCATCCGGTTGACCAGGTCCAGCTCGCCCTTGCCCAGCGCCTGCACCGCCGCGTCCACGGTCTTGTAGTAGACGAAGTGCAGCTCGTCGTACTTCGGCGCGCCCCGCCAGTAGTCCTTGTTCGCCTTCATCTTGATGAACTCGTTCGCCCGGTACTCCGACAGCACGAACGGGCCGCTGCTCACCGGTGCCGTGTCGTTCTTGAAGTCGGCGATCTTCCCGACGCCCTTCCAGACGTGCTCCGGGACGATCGGCACGTCCAGGGCCAGCATGGACGCCCGCGGCGCCGTCGTCTTGATCACGACCGTGCGGTCGTCGGGCGCCACCACCGACTCGAAGCCCGCCACGAAGCTGCCGTTGGCGGTCGCGGCGTCCGGGTCGGTCATCATCAGGTTGTAGGTGAAGGCGACGTCCCTGGCCGTGACCGGTTGGCCGTCGGACCACTTCTTGCCGTCGGGGACGGTGAACGTCCAGGTCAGGTTGTCCGCCGACTTCTCCCACGACTTGGCGACGCCCTCGACGGGCCGCTGGTCCTTCGCGTCGTAGGCGGTCAGGTAGTCGTACATCAGGCGCCCGACCTCCGTGCTCGCCTGGTACGCGGCGAGGAACGGGTTGAGCGAGTCGATCTGCTGGACGATGGCCACCCTCAGCGTGACCGGTTGCTGTGCTTGGACGGGCGGTGCCAGTGGCACGACCACCAGGGCCGCCGCCCCCACCATCGATCCCAGACGCGTGATCCTCACTTGGCTCTACCTCTCCCCAGAGTGTTGCCGCGCGAAACCAACCATCTACCCCATGATCTCGACAAAGACCACCCACCGCCTAGTGTGGCGGCCATGCGGATCATGATCTCGGCGGACATGGAGGGCGCGACCGGCGTCACCTGCCCCGCCGACGTCGCCCCCGGAACCGAGCAGTGGCAGCGCTTCCGGCGGCTGTTCACCGGGGACGTCAACGCCGTCATCGGCGGGCTCGCCACCGAAGTCCTGGTCAACGAGGCGCACAACAGCCAGCGCAACCTGCTGCTGGAGGGCCTGGACCCGAGGGCCAGGATGCTCACCGGTCGGCACAAGCCGCTGTCGATGATGCAGGGGATCGACACCGGTGTGCACGGGGTCGTCTTCCTCGGTTACCACACCGGCGCGGGCGAGGACGGGGTCCTCGCGCACACCTACCTGGAGAACTCGATCACCCAGGTCCGGCTCGACGGCGTGCCCGCGAGCGAGGGCAGGCTCAACGCCGCGCTGGCGGCCGAATACGGTGTGCCGGTGCTCCTGGTGTCCGGCGACGACAAGACCTGCGAGGACGCCGCCGACTACGCGCCCGCGGCGGAACTCGTGCCGGTCAAGGAGTGCGTCAGCCGCTACGCCGCGATCTGCGACCCTCCCGAGATCACCTCCGAGCGCCTCACCGCGGGCGCCCGCCGCGCCGTCCGCCGCGCGGGCCCGGTCGCGCCGGTGACCGGAGAGCGCTGGATCGAGGTCGACTTCGACGCCACGCACCTCGCGCACGCCGCCGCCGTCATCCCCACCGTGGAGCTGATCGGCACCCGCACGGTCGGGTTCGACGCGGCCACCATGACCGACGCCATGAAGGCGTTCAAGATCGTCACCGCCATCGCGGCGGGAGCGGTGGAGGCGGAGTATGGCTGAGGACGTCGTCGACCTGTGCGCGTCGCTGATCAGGATCGACACCACCAACCGGGGCGGCGGGAACGCCGAGGGCGAACGCGAGGCGGCGGAGTTCGTCGCCGCCCACCTCGCCGCGCTGGGGGTCGAGCCGACCTTGTTCGAACCCGCGCCGCGCCGCACCAACGTGGTCGCGCGCGTCCCCGGCAGCGACCCGACGCTGCCCGCGCTGCTCGTGCAGGCGCACCTGGACGTCGTGCCCGCCGACCCGGCCGAGTGGACCGTGCCGCCGTTCTCCGGCGAGCTGCGCGACGGCTACCTGTGGGGCCGCGGCTCGGTGGACATGAAGGACATGGTCGCGATGGTCCTGTCCGTGCTGTCGACCTGGTCGCGCGAGGGCAGGGGACCGCGCCGCGACCTCGTGCTGGCGTTCGTCGCCGACGAGGAGGACCAGGGCGAGTTCGGCGCCCAGTACCTCGTCGACCACCAGCCGCACCTGTTCGCCGACTGCGCCGCCGCCATCAGCGAGTCCGGCGGCTACTCCTACCGCGTCGGCGACCGGCGCGTGTACCCCGTCGGCACCGCCGAGCGCGGCACCTCGCACCTCAGGCTCACCGCCCGCGGCCGCGCGGGCCACGGGTCGCGCCGCAACGAGGACAACGCCGTGGTCACCCTGGCCAACGCGCTGGCCCGGCTGGCCGCCTACCGCCACCCCGTGCGGCTGACGCCGACCGTGGAGGCGTTCATCGTCCGCACCGGCGAGGCGCTGGGCGTCGAGGTGGACCTCGACGACGTCGACGCCACCCTCGCCCGCCTCGGGCCCGCGGGCGCGCTGGCCGAGTCGACCGTCCGCAACAGCACCACCCCGACGATGCTGTCGGCCGGGTACAAGGTCAACGTCATCCCCGGCACCGCCACCGCGCACGTCGACGTCCGCACCCTGCCCGGCACCGTGGACGAGCTGATGACCACCATCGACAGCCTCATCGGCCCGAACGTGACCCGCGAGTTCCTCGAGCACCTGCCGCCCGTGCAGGCCCCGATCGACTCGCCGTGGTTCACCGCCATGGCCGACGCCCTGCGCTCCGAGGACCCCGACGCCGTCGTCGTCCCGTACTGCATGGGCGGCGGCACCGACGCCAAGGCGTTCAGCACCCTGGGCATCGACTGCTACGGCTTCGCCCCGCTGCTGCTGCCCGACGGCTACGACTACCGCGCCATGGCGCACGGCGTGGACGAACGCGTCCCCGTGGAAGGCCTGCGCTTCGGCACCCGCGTCCTGGACCACCTGCTGTCGCGCTAGGAGCCGTCCGCCGGGCTCGACCCCGTCGACGACAGGGCGCGCAGATCGTCGAAGGCCCGCACCAGGTGCGCGTCCAGGCCCGGCGCCGGGTCGTCGATCCAGACCTGGACCGCGTGCTGGTAGGCGGCCCAGCCGGTCCGTGCGGCCAGGTCCGCGACCCCGGCGCCGACCCCGCGCCGCCGCAGGGCGTCCACCACGGCCTCCGTGAGCCACGCGTGCTTGGCCAGCTCGCGTTCGCGGAGCGCGGGCGTCTCCGCGACGACCCGCCACCGCGGTTCGGCGAACGGGCGGCTGGCCTCCAGCCCGCGCGCCGACTCGCGGAAGGCACGCAGCAGCACCTCGAACGGCTCCAGCCCGGCGGGCGCGTCGACCACCGCCCGCGTCAGCGCGGCGCGCAGCTCGGCCTCGCCGTCGAAGAGCACCTCGCGCTTGTCGGGGAAGTGCCGGAAGAAGGTGCGCTCGTTGACCCCGGCCCGCGCGGCGATCTCCGCCGCCGTGGTCCGGTCGAACCCCCGCTCCCGGTAGAGCTCCAACGCCGCCTCGCGCAGGCGGCGGCGCGCTTCGGCTCCGCTTCGTGGCACCGTCCGAGGATAGCGCGTTCCGCCAGTGACTGACGTCATGTTGTGCCAGCCGCTGACGTTACGCGTAGTGTCAGTGACTGGCACTACTTAGTGCCAGTCACTGACACAACCGGGAGTGTCCCATGCACGTCTTCGTCACCGGCGGCACCGGCCAGACCGGCCCCACCGTCGTCGCCGAACTCCTCGCGGCGGGCCACACCGTCACCGGCCTGGCCCGCTCGGACGCCGCCGCCGCGCGACTGGAGGCTCTGGGCGCCGCACCGCACCGCGGCGGTCTTGACGGCCTCGACGCCCTCAACCACGGCGCCGAGGCCGCCGACGGCGTCCTGCACATGGCCTACGGCGGCGACTTCGCCGATCCCGACGACCTCGCCCGCCGCGACCGCGCCGCGATCGAGGCGCTCGGACGGGCGCTGGTCGGAACCGGCAAACCGCTCGTCAGCACCTCGGGCACGCTGGTGACGACGGCGGGCCGGGTCAGCACCGAACAGGACGCGCCCGACCCCGACTCGGTCGCCGCCTTCCGCGTCCACGGCGAGCGCGCCTGCCTGGGCTTCGCCGACCACGGGGTCCGAGCCTGCGTCGTGCGACTAGCGCCGACCGTGCACGGCCCCGGCGACCACGGGTTCATCCCGGCCCTCATCGCCGCCGCCCGCCGAGCGGGCGTCTCGGCCTACATCGGGGACGGCGCCAACCGGTGGCCCGCCGTCCACCGCTCCGACGCCGCCGTCCTCTTCCGCCTGGCGCTGGAGAAGGCCCCGGCGGGCAGCGTGCTGCACGGCGCGGGCGAAAGCGCCGTCACGATCAGGAGCGTCGCCGAGCAGATCGCCCGGACGCTCGACGTCCCCACCACCTCGCTCACCCCCGACCAGGCCGCCGAGCACCTCGGGAACCCGTTCCTGGCCCGGTTCTTCGCCCTGGACGTGCCGGTCTCCAGCGAACGCACCCGCGTGCTCCTCGGCTGGGCGCCACGGCACCCGACCCTGCTCGAAGACCTCGACACCGGCGACTACTTCACCCCGCGGGCGGGCGACCGCGCCGAGGAGATCTGGCTGACCGGCCCCCGGCACGGCACGATTCACCCGAGCACGGTCTCGCTGCCCCAGCCGGGGTCACCGCCCGCCGCGAACCGGACCCACGCGTCCCGCAGCCGCGTGTCCTCCCGACGGCCGAACGCGTAGGCGATCTCGTCGTTGTGCCGCGCGGGCGGGATCGCGAAGCGCAGCAGGTGGGCACGGGGGTGCCGGGCGGCCAGCGCCCGCACGGGCTCGGTGAACAGCGGTTCCTCGTTCGCCGTGTGGCACAGCAGCAGCGGCACGGCGTCCGGCACGCCCGAGAGTGGACTCGCCTCCAGCACCGGCTGGTAGGTCGCCCCCGCCCGGTCGGACGCCGCGACGGTGACGGCGGGCGTGTCCAGCGGGAACCCGGCGAACCGGGCCGCCGCCTCGGCGGGGGTGAAGCGCAGGTCCGGGGGACTGTGCAGGATCGCCCGGTCGAGCAGGCCCGTCCCGGTCAGGCACGCGACCGACGTCGCGCCCGACGACTGGCCCGCCGCGGTGACCAGCGCCGGGTCGCCGCCGAACGCCGCGATCTCCTCCCGCACCCACCGCAACGCCGCGGCCAGGTCGAGCAGTCCCCGGTTGTCCGGGAACCCGGCCACGTGCCCGAACCCCTCGAACCCGAGCCGGTGGTTCCCCGTCACCACCACCAGCCCGCGCCGGGCCAACGCGGTCCCGTCGAAGTCCCGCTGAGCCCCGGACCCGAACGCGTTCGCCCCGCCGTGCACCCAGAACAGGACCGGCAGACCGCGGGCGCCGACCGGGGCCCACACGTTGACGGTGAGCACGTCCACCTCGCCGGGCCGCCAGCGCGGCAGCCCATCGATCACCGCCGACTGGGGCGCCACCGGCCCGAACCGCGTGCAGTCCCGCACCCCCGACCACCCGGCGACCGGGCGGGGAGGGGCGAAGCGCAGTAGGCCGAACGGGGGTTCGCCGAACGGGATCCCGAGGTGCGCGACCACGTCCGGCGCCGCCGCGAACCCCCTGACCCGACCGCTGCCGATCATCACGTCCACGGTGGTCAACCTGCCCGAAAACGGTGGTCACCGCACCCGATTCATGCCCGAATCTCCTCACTATCCGCACATGAGCCACAGACAGTCACCTGCTGTAACACCTTCCCATCCGCCGAAAGGTGCCTATAGTTGTCACGATGGGTCACATTTCGGAAGTCCTCGACCGGCTCCGCCAGGCCGCCTCCGACGGCCGGATCGATCTCGTCGTGACCGAGCGGGCCCCCGGCGCGCCGGTGCTCGTGGGACCGCCCGGCTACACGACCCTGCTGGCCGAGCACGGCTGCGTCTCGTGCCACCGCGAGTACGCCGGAGTGACGGTCCGCTTCGCCGTGGTCGACGAGAAGGGCGTCGAGGCCCTCAACGGCGACCTCGTCCACCCGCCGCGCCCCGGCATGTCCACGGCCCACCTCCTGGCGTTCGCCGAGGCGGGCGACGACGCCGCGTGGTGCTTCGACATCACCGAGGAGACCTGCCCGGTCTACTACGTGCACCGCGCCGAGCCCAAGGCCCGCCGAGCCGACACCGGCGCCTGGGAGAACCCCGCCGACGCGGCACCGGACTTCCCGTCCTTCGACGCCTGGTTCGACGCCCTGGCCGACGCGTTCACCGCCGCGAACCCCCCGCGCTGGTTCCCCTACCTGGGCGAACCCGGCCTAACGTTCACCTGAGCGCCGCCGTCGCGCCGGGTCGACCAGCGCGGGCGGCCACCAGCCCACGTCCTCGGGGTTGACGTTCGTCCCCGGCGGCACGATCTCGTCGATCCGGTCCAGCACGGCGGGCTCCAGCCGGACGTCCGGCGCCGACAGCGACGTCTCCAGGTGCGCCGAGGTACGCGGGCCGATGATCGCGGCGCTCACGGCGGGGTGCTCGAGCACGAACGCCAGCGCCATCTCCACCATCGTCAGACCGGCCTCGGCGGCGACCGCGGCCAGGTCGGTGACGATCTCCAGCTTGCGCCGGTTGACCGGGACCGCGAGGTCGAAGCGGCCACCGGCTCCCGGCCGCCGGGGCAGCAGCCGGTCCCGTTCGCTGGTGTTGGCCCGGCCCGCGCCGAACCCGCCGGACAACCAGCCACCCGCCAGCGGGCTCCACGGGATCACGCCCAGACCGTGCGCCTGGGCGACCGGGAACACGGTGGCCTCCGCGCCGCGCACCAGCATCGAGTAGGGCGGCTGCTCGGTGCGGAACCGCTCCCGCCCGCGCCGTTCGGCCACCCACTGGGCCTCCACGATCTGCTCGGCGGGGAAGGTCGAACTGCCGAACGCCCGGATCTTGCCCGCGTGGACCAAGTCACCGAGCGCGCCGAGCGTCTCGTCCACGTCGGTCGCCGGGTCGGGCCGGTGGACCTGGTAGAGGTCGAGGTAGTCGGTCCCCAGCCTGCGCAGGCTGGCCTCGCAGGCGGCCGTGATCCAGCGCCGCGACGCCCCGCTCGCATTGGGGTCGTCGCCCATCGGCGAGCCGACCTTGGTGGCCAGCACGACCCGCGACCGGTCCACCGTCGCGAGGGCCTTGCCCACGATGACCTCGGACTCGCCCGCCGAGTAGACGTCCGCGGTGTCGATGAAGTTGATCCCGGCGTCGAGCGCCCGGTGGACGATGCCGACGCAGTCGTCGTGGTCGGCGTTGCCCCACGCCCCGAACATCATGGCGCCGAGGCACAGCGGGCTGACCTTGATCCCGGTCTTCCCGAGCGTGTTCATCCTGTTCCCCCGTGTTCCGTCGGTGAGGCTCCACCAGACCACCGGCGCGGCGCGGACCGTGAGGCCGATACCGGCGCGGTCTTGCCCGATCCGGTCAACCTCGAGCAGATCGGGCGGCACGGCCCCGGCCCACGTGCTTGGCTCGGGCCGTGGACCTGTTGGACGAACTGCGCTCGCTGGTGCTGGCGCGCACCCGCGCCGAGGGGCGGCGGAAGGTGCGCGTGCTCGACGGCGGGTCGCTGACCGCGGTCGACGAGCCGACCCCGCCGATCGGCGCGATGTCGGAACCCTCGTTCGCCGTCGTGGCCCAGGGCGTCAAGCGCACGACGCTCAACGGCACGCCGCACGACTACCGCGCGGGCCAGTACCTGGTCGTCACGGTCGACCTGCCGGTGACCGGCCAGGCGGTCGAGGCCAGCGCGGACGCGCCCCTGGTGGTGTTCAGCATGACGTTGACGCCGCGGACGATCGCGCCGCTGCTGCTGGAGACGGACGCGCCCCCGCGCCGTCCCAGGCTCGCCGGTCTCGCCACGAGCACCGCGCCGCCGGAACTGCTCGACCCGGTCGTCCGGCTCCTGCGCCTGCTCGACCACCCGGCCGACCTCCGCGTGCTCGGACCCGGTGTCCGGCGGGAGATCCTCTGGCGCCTGGTCACCGGCGAGCAGGGGGCGCTCGTCCGCCAGATCGGCGTCGCCGACGGCAACCTCGCCCACGTCTCGCGCGCGATCCGGTGGATCCGCCGCCACTACGACGAGCCCGTGCACGTCCCGGACCTGGCCGAGATGGCGGGCATGAGCGTGTCCACCTTCCAGCGGCACTTCCGCGCGGCCACGTCGATGACGCCGATCGAGTTCCGCCAGCAGATCCGCCTCCAGGAGGCGCGCGTCCTGCTCCGGACTCGCGCGAGCACCGTCGCCGAGGTGGGGTACCGGGTGGGCTACGAGAGCCCGTCGCAGTTCAGCCGCGAGTACCAGAGGACCTTCGGCACGTCCCCCGGCCGGGACGCCGCCCGGATGGAGGCGGCTATTCCCGACTGACGCGCGTTCGTCCCCACATGGCTAACCGGAGTATGTTCCGGTTAGGCTGGAGCCAAGCGGAACGAGTTCCGGTTGGCTTCGTCAGAACAGGACCACAGTGACCACTCCAACGCGCATCACCACGCCCTTCACCCGCGACAACACCGCGGCCGACGTCGTCGAGGGCATCGACCTGACCGGCCGCCGGGTCGTCGTCACCGGCGGCGCCTCCGGCATCGGGGTCGAGACCGCCCGCGCCCTGGCCGCGGCGGGCGCCGAGGTGACCCTGGCCGTCCGCGACGTCGACGCGGGCCACCGCACGGCCGCCGACATCACCGCGACCACCGGCGGCGCCGCGCTCGCCGTCGCGCGGCTCGACCTGTCCGACCTGGACTCCGTCGCCGCGTTCACCGATGCCTGGACCGGCCCGCTGCACGTGCTGATCAACAACGCGGGCGTCATGGCCACCCCGGAAACCCGCACGCCACGGGGCTGGGAACTCCAGTTCGCCACCAACCACCTCGGCCACTTCGCCCTGGCGCTGGGCCTGCACGACGCCCTCGCGCAGGCCGACGACGCCCGTGTCGTCTCGGTCAGCTCCAGCGCCCACCTGCGGTCACCGGTCGTCTTCGACGACCTGCACTTCCGGGAGCGCCCCTACGAGCCGTGGGAGGCCTACGGGCAGTCCAAGACGGCGAACGTCCTGTTCGCGGTGGAGGGCACCCGCCGCTGGGCCAAGGACGGCATCACCGTCAACGCCGTCATGCCGGGCGGCATCCGCACCGGCCTGCAACGCCACCAGTCCAAGGAGCAGATGGACGCCCTGCTGGCCGCCGCGAGCGCGAACGGCACGGCCATCACCTGGAAGACCACCGAGCAGGGCGCGTCCACGTCGGTGCTGCTCGCGACGTCCCCGCTGCTCAAGGGCATCGGCGGCCGCTACTTCGAGGACAACGCCGAGGCGCTCCCCCACACCCCGCCCACCCGCACCGGCGTGGCCGCCTACGCGCTGGACCCCGACGCCGCCGCGACCCTGTGGGAGGTCTCGGCCGACCTGGTCGCCCGCTGAGGACTCCGTGGACCGTCCCGGACCAGGGGCGGTCCACCTCCGATGGTCAGCACTGGTCGCGACACGGCAACCCGCTGGTGTCCGGCACGCGGTCGCGGTAGGTCGTCTCGACGAACTCGACGAACCGCTCGACGTCCCCCACCGTCGAGGCCACGCCGAACGACACCCGCACCGCGCCCGCTGTCGGCAGCCCGATCAGCCGCAGGTACTCGTCCAGCGACCGCACCCGCGCCCTGCTCAGCCTCCGCACCGCCCGCGCGTCCACGCCGAACGCGTTCTCCCCGGCTCCGGGGTTGCAGAAGCACCCCGTGCGCAGCGAGATCCCGACCGCCGAGGACTCCGCGGCGACGACCCGTTCGTCGACCACGTCACCGGCGGGCGTGAGGACGTTGACCGTGACGGTGCCGCCGCGCGCCATCGTGGTCAACGGCCCGTACACCCGGACCAGCGGCATCCCGTTGCCGTGGCGCAACGCGGTGAGCCGGTCCAGCGTCCAGCCCGTCAACGCGCGCACCCGCCGTCCGATGGTCTCGACCCCGACGCCCGCCACCCACTCCAGGCCCACCTGCACGTCGGGGATGGACAGGAAGTTGACCGTCCCGTCCTCGAACGCCGCCTCACCCGACGCCATCGCGTGCCACTGCGCCTGGACGCTGACCGCCTTGATCGTCCCGCCGGAGAACCACGGCCTGCGCAGCCGCGCCAACGCGTCGCGCCGCGCGACCAGGCAGCCCACGCCGGTGGGGTAGCCGAAGACCTTGTACCAGCTCGCGACCACGAACTCCGGGCGCACGACACCCAGGTCCAGCCGGTTGGTCGGCAGGAACGCGGCGCAGTCCAGCAGCACGTCGTAACCGCGCGCCTGAGCCCGATCGACCCACTCCAGCGGGTGCTGAACGCCGCTGAAGTTGCTCTGCGCCGGATACGCGAACAGTCCCTTCCCCCTGTTCAGGGCCTTGTCGACCACCTCGGTCGACGCCCGCAGGTCCGGCGGCTCCACCGGCACGTACGTCGTGCGCGCCCGACCCGCGCGGGCGAACCGCCGGATCCCGTTGATCGAGTTGTGGTTGTCGAAGGTCAACGCGAACCGCGTGCCACGCCGGAACGGGTACGCCTCGCCGACCAGCCGGGCCGCCGCCGTGGCGTTGGCCGTGAAGATCGCCACGTACTCGTCGGGGTCGGCGTTGAGGTGCCGCAGCACGGCCCGCCGCGCGCTCTCGACGACCTCGGTGGAGGCGGTGGACGTGGGGTTGACCGAGTGGGGATTGCCGAACACCCCGCCGTCCAGCCGCTCCTGATGCGCCCGGTACTGGGCACGCGCGGCCAGGCCTGCACCGGTGTAGTCGAGGTAGGCGTGACCGTGCTCGTCGAGGTAGGAGTACTCGGTGTCGCGCAGCCGGTCGAGCGAGCGGGTGCGCGCGTAGTCGGGGTAGCGCCGCAGGAACTCGGCGGGCTCGACAGCGGTATCCCTCATCGCGGCACCACCGTGCCTATTCCCGTCGCCCCGCCCACTCGCACCTTCTCACTGGTAGAAGCTCTAAAGCTTCCATGGTGAGCACGAGTCGCCCGCGCGTCCGCAATTAGCGCTGACAATGGCGACAAAACGCCGTATCAGGTCGCGATTGGCGCATGTATTCCTATCGACACAATGGTATAGGTGATTTATTCACGGCGTGGAATTCGCCGTCTTGCGCCGGTAGGTCAGCGAAATCGATCCGGTGACCATCGTGTTGGCCCCGTCCAACACCCAGTCCGACGCCGGAATCCCGTCGTCGAAGAACCTCAGCCCGGCACCAAGGATCGACGGCGCGAGGTGGATCCGCAGCTCGTCGACCAGGTCCGCCTTGAGTAGCGTCCGGATCACGCTGGCACTGGACAGCACGATGATGTCCCGCCCCGAAGCCGCCTTCAGCTCCCGAACCTCGGTCTCCAGGTCCCGCTCCGCGATCCGCGAGTTCTGCCACGGCGCCTCGGTCAACGTCGTCGAGAAGACCACCTTCTCCACCCGGTCCAGCCACACCGCCATGTCGTGCGCCCGCCCCGACCCGTTCGGATCGGCGGCCACCGACGGCCAGAACCCGTGGAACCCCTCGTAGTTGTTCCGCCCCAACAACACCGTGTCCGCCCCACTCCACACCCCGGCGAAGTAGGTCGTCATCTGCTCGTGGACCGCGTGCTCCACGAGCCACGACATGTCACCACCAGGCCCAGAGGCGAACCCGTCAATGGACAGGGTCACGTTCGCGATCAGCTTCCGGTCGTTCATCGGTGAGGCCTCTCCCTGCGATCGACTGTTCTCACCCCTGGGACGAAGCCACCCCCACGACTTCGACATCGACCCCCACGGTTTTTGTCGGTGCCCGTTGCTAGCGTGCGCGGGTGATCAAGAACGAGCCCGTCGTGGCCGCCGAAGAACTGCACGAAGGCCAGTGGTTCCTGCACATCCCGGCCCCAGGCATGCGCGGCTGGCCCTTGAAGGTCGCGACCCGCGAGTTCGACGCAGACCAGGTACGCATCCACACCACAGACAAAACCCGCGAACTGATCTCCTACGCCCGAACCCGCCAAGTCCCCCTACTACCCGCCCACGCCTAACCCCGCTGGACGGCAGCCCCAGACCCACACCGCCCGCTGCCGTCCAGCCACCCGACCACCCACCGCTTCCACCCGTCCGGCCATCAGCAGCCCTAGTCACGCGCCACCGCTGCTGCCTACTCACCAACGTGCCCACCACAGCCCCAGGTCACGCCTTCTTGCCCTCCACGGACTCCCGCAGCCGAGCCAGCTCACCCATCGCCCAGTCCAACTGCGTCTCAGCCCGCTCAGCCC
The DNA here is from genome assembly GCF_025061645.1 of Umezawaea endophytica. GTDB lineage: Bacteria > Actinomycetota > Actinomycetes > Mycobacteriales > Pseudonocardiaceae > Umezawaea > Umezawaea endophytica. Next base: position 346,233 of record NZ_JANYMP010000010.1, read on the forward strand.
GCACCAACACCTGCGCCCGAGCGTCCTCCACCGCGGCCACCCGCTCCGCAGCCCCACCCCGCGCCACCTCGACCTGCGCCGCAGCCTCAACCCTCACCCGAGCGACCTCGTCCTCACCGGCCTTCCGCACCGCCGCCAGATCGCCCAACACCCGCTCCAACTCACCCCGCACATCCACCGCCGACTGCCGAGCCACCGACGCGTCCCGCTCAGCCCGCTCCACCAACGCCCGAGCCTCATCCCGCTCACCCTGAGCCACCCCCACAGCCACCAGGGCTTTCTCCACCTCACCAGCGGCTTCCCCCCGAACCCGCTCCACCTGCGCAGCAGCGTCCGCCCGCGCCACCTCAACGTCCTTCGCAGCCTGCCGCCGAGCCTGCTCAGCCCGCGCCACCGCGTCCGCTTTGGCAGCCTCGACCTCCCGCGCCGCACCAGCCCGAATCTTCTCGACAGCAGCAGCGGCCTCCACCCGAATCGCCACGATCTCCGACTCGGCCCGCTCCACAGCCGCGTCAGCCTCCCGCCGAGCCTCGTCCCGCTGCCCGAACGCCCCAGCCGCATCCCGCTCAGCAACCTCAGCAGCCGCAACAGCAGCCTCAGTCGTCTCCTCCGCAGCCTTCCGCGCCCGCTCAGCATCCCGCCGCCGCCGCTCAGCCACAGCCACGGCCGCTTCCGCCTCGGCCACCTGCCGAGCAGCCTGCGCCTCAGCCGCCTGCACCTGACTCTCCGCAACACTCGGATCAGCAAGCGTCGACAGCTCAGTCACCGCGTTCCCCAACGTCGACGACATCTGCTCAGCCAACACCCGAAACCGCTCCAACAAATCCTCAGCCCGAACCCGAGCCGACGTAATCCCCCCACCCTCTTTCGTCACGGTGACAGCAACCCCCTCAAGCTCCTCAGCGTGAATCACCCGCTGCCGCTCCCGCCAAGCCCGCCACCGCGTGTGCTCCGCCAGGTCGCAGTACTCCGAAGGCCGCCCAGGCCCACCCCCTCGAAACACCGGCCGCGTACAGCCGGGGTAGTTGCAGGTCGTCGAGGAGGTCTCTGATGCCGTCACCCGGATATCGTAGCAGAATAACGTTGGTGAAAACGTTAGTAGCTGCAACACAACGATACAGACCGGTTCGTTTCTGACTTCTGATAAGTGAACATTATCGGAAGTCAACTTTCCGGCTGGCTCACCGCTCCCCCGTTCCGTTTGCATGGAACTCGCGGGAAGGCGGCAACGTTCAGCGGCGGTGGGCGGGTTCGGGTTCGGCCGGGAGGTGCCGAACGGAGCGCACGGATAGCGCCAGTGGTGCGCTCAGCACGGCGATCACCGCGCCAGCGAGGAGCACGACGTCGGTGCCGATGAGTTCGGCCGCCGGTCCGGCCAGGGCCATGCCCAGCGGCACGGCGGCCAAGCCGACGACGGTGGACAAGCTGGTGGCCCTGGCCATGAGGTCGGCGGGCACGTGAACCTGCCGCGCGGTCTCGGTGAGCACGGCGTAGAGCCCGGCCTGCACCCCCGCAGGGACGGCTGCTGTGACGAGGATCGGGACCGGTGCGCCCGCGGCGAGCAGGGCCAGCAGTGGGGCCAGCGCGATCGGGATGGTGACGGCCACCAGCAGTGGGCGCCGCGGTCGCCAGCGTAGGGCTAGGGCGCTGCCCAGCAGCGCGCCGACGGCGTAGCCGTTGGCGATGAACCCCCAGGCCAGAGCGCCACCCAGCCGTTGATCGGCGATGACCGGGGCGAGGACCAGGAACGGGGAGAGGCAGGCGCCGTTGAGGACGGCGACCTGGATCGTGGTGGCCTGCAACCACGGGCGGGCGCGGAAGTCGCGCCATCCGTGCCGCGCGGCGTCGAGCAACGCGGGCCGTGGTGCCACCGGCTTGTCCGGGACTTTCAGCGCGACGAGGGCGGCGGCGCTGACCGCGAAGGTGGCCGCGTCCACGGCGAAGGACACGCCCGCTCCGACCGTCTCGACCAGCAGCGCGGACGCCACCGGTGCGAGGAGCGTCGCGGTGTTCTGGGCGGCGTTGACCAAGGCGTTGGCCTGGCGGCGCTGCTGCGGGGGCACCACGTCGACGACCAGGCCCGCTGCTGCGGGGGCGAAGAAGGCGTTCGCCGCGCCCGCCACCGCTTGCAACGCGGCCAGATGCCACAGCGTTCCGATGCCGGTGATCAGCAGTGTGGCCGTCAGGGCTTGGGAGGCGCAGCGGAGCACGTCAGCGGCGAGCATGACGGCCCGACGCGACACCAGGTCGCCCAGCACCCCGCCGACGAGCGTGAACACCACCATCGGTAAGCGGCCGACAAGCAGCACCAGTCCGACCTCGGTCAGCGACGCACCGAGCCGCAACGAGCCGAAGATCAGCGCTATGCCGATCAGGCCGTCACCGAAGTGGGAGCAGGTCCGGGCGATGAAATACCAACGGAACGTCGGGTCGCGCAACAGCGCGGGCACAAGCCGGGGCATGGAAACGTACGTTGTCGGCACCCACCGACAATCCGTGAAGCCCAGAGGCGACCACAACGACCTACTTACTCGAACTCCTGCAAGCACGTTCGGACGATCCGACCCGCCTGGCCGACCCGGCCCCGCACCGATCCCACTGATTCCAACGTGAGGTACGCGAGGAGGACGCCGCCCGACAGGGACGCACCGGCGGTCGACCCCGCGTGGTCGACGCCGACAAGCGCTGTGCGATCCTGGCCCGCCGCGCAGCGACCTGGACCTTGCTGTCAGATGCCTGTGGTGACGGTGACGCCCGAGGACGCGCGGCGTGGTGTGGTCACGCCGGTCACCAGGTTGCCGGTGGAGGCGATCGTCGCCGTGGTGCCGGTGCCGGCCTGGTAGTCCAGCCCGATTCCGGTGCCGCTGCCGCGGATGGTGTTGGCCACCACGGCCACCGCCGCCGCGCCGTAGTTGACGCGCACCGACACGAAGGCCGATATCCCGCCCGAAGGGCCCACGACCCGGTTGTGTGCGACGGTCGACGCCGCCTCGCCCTGCGCGGAGGCCCGGATGCCGAAGCCGGCGAAGTCCTCGATGTAGTTGTCGGAGACGCTGCTGCCGAACAGCCGCTCCGCGGCGATGGCCCCGCCTGCGACGTCGTAGACGTGGTTGCGTTCGACGTACCAGCCCGCGGTGTTGTCCAGGCTGATCCCGGCGTCGCCCGCCCCGGCGATCCAGTTGTCGGTCAACTGCCAGTCGGTGACCGCGTTGCCACCAACGCGGCCAGGTTCGTCCCGTCCGCCTGTCGGATCACCGTTCCGGTGCGGGAGGTTCCCCGGTAGGAGCGGTCACCGAGCAAACGAATCGTGTTATTGATCGAGCACAATCCAGAAATGGTGATTTCGGCACCGACCGGACTACCGTCGATCGCCGCGTTGAGTCGTTCGTCGTCCGACACCGTGTTCGTGCACTCCACCAGAACCACGCCCGAATCGACCGGCGCGGCGGCCGCAACCGCTGGCGCCAGCAGGGTCAGCGCTACCAACAGTGCCGTTCTGCGCATTGTCCCTCTCCGAATCCCGATACACGTTTCGATTTTTCATGCGAGTTCTTCCAGCGCCAGGGGTTTGCCCACTCGACCGGGCAAACCCCTGGCGGGTCAGCGTCGACTCGGGGAATCGCTCATTTCACCTCAGCAGGGCGTGGTGATCGAACTGGCATCCGATGTGACGTTTCCCGAGTAGATCCAGCCGTACGGAGCCGCGCCTCCGACGCTGACGTAGTACCACTTGTTCCCGGACTCGTTGTACCGGTAGCACCAACCGCCGAGTCGCGTACCCACGGGGAGTGAGTAGCCGCTCGAATCGCCACAGCCCGCATTGGGGCCGTTCCGGAGCCAGATGGAGTTCTTCACGCTCGTGCCCCCAGGACCGTTCACGACGTCTTCGTCCCAGCAAGCCATGGCACTGATGTTCGTCGGCGTCCAGTTCGGCGGTTCGTTCGTCACGCTCGCGAGCGTGTCCGCCGAACTGGCGGGGGCTGCGTTCGCCGCGATGGGCTGCGCCGTCAGGCCGAGTCCGGCGACAGCGGCCGTGATGGCGAGAGCCGGGATGAGTTTTCGCACCACTTGTCCTCCGTAGATAGGTCGCGGTTGTCGTGTTGAGGCGTTCGGTACTGCCTCGCCGATAAGTTGAGAAATTCACGGGCTGCGCCACACCGGGTGATTTCTGCTGCTCTTCACCGCGATTTCGGTGGCGCCGTGTCAGCGTGGCAGTGCGATTAGCGCCTCGCCAAGCGTTTCGCGGTGTCCCGGACTGCGATGTCGTGTCCGACCTGGCCAGGTGGAGCCTGTCCGGTCGTCCGGACAGGCGCGGAGTTGTCCGTGCTTCTGCGGTTGTTCAAAAGGAATTTGAGTCGCACTCTGCGTCAAGCGGTGTTCGTGCGCGCGTGCGGCGATGAGCAATACCTGGCGGAATGGTTGAGCGAACGCTTGACTGCGGGGCCGCACCTCGACCAGGCACTGGCCGCACCGGGTGTCCGTTTCTATCGGGGCTGCATGTCGATGACGTGCAGCGCGGTGCCCGCGTAGAGCTTCGGTTCGTAGGTCATGACGACGATGGGACTGCCAGCCGCTTCCACCACGATCTGCGCTACTTCGAGCGCGACCAGGTCCGGGGGGTCGGCTTGGGCGGCCTGTTGCCCGGTTTCCAGGGCGTTGGTCGCCGACAGCGTCAGCACGTCGATCGGACCGGCGGGATCGTCCAGCACCCAGGACAGGTCCGGGTGGTGGCCGTTCAAGTGGAGTCCGGCTGCCAGCAGGGACAGGGCTGGCACGATCAGCGGACGGTCGGTGGTGATTGCTTGAACGACCACGGCCTGGGCCAGGCGGGGGTTTCGTTCGCGTTCGTAGGCGACCAGGAATGACGAGTCGAGCAGCAGTGCGCGGGGCAAGCTCACGCGGCGTGGCCCGAATCGAGCTGGTCTACTCGCGCCAGGAGGTCGCTGGCCTGTGCGGCGACGGCCTGGTATTCGGGCGAGGTGGGGTCGATGCCTCCACGCGCCAGCAGGGCATCGGCGAACGACCCGCGGTGCGGGTAGGTCGCACGGATGCCGGGCAGCAGCCGGTCGAGTTCGCGGGCTGGCAGCGCGGCCAACGACTCGGGGTCGACCCGGTCACGTGCCGCGATCCGCCGGACCAGGTACTGGTCAGCGGCGGAGCGGTCGGTGAACGCCGGAATGGCCATGGTCTCGATGGTAACCGGGATCGGTCTCGGTCCGGAACAGTTCGACGGTCGAACGGCCATCAACAAAGGATCTCGCGGTCCGGCACCGCCCGCTGTAAATGGCCCGACGTGCAGGGGCATCGCCGGGCCGACGGCCAGAACCGGGAAACTAGGAGGTCGTCACGGATGTCCAGAAGTCTGACAGCATGCGTGCGGCTTGAGGAGGGTCTTCGAGCATCCACCAGTGGCCGATTCCGGTGAGTTCGACGGCGTGGGCGCCTGCGCGAGTGGCTGCGCGGTGGCGGCTGGCTACCGTGCCGACGGTGGTGTCGTCGGTTGGGATGGGGACCAAGCCCGGGCGGGCGGCTGCTTTGGGGAGGTGGTGGCCGCGGGTGGTGAGGGTTGGTGGGGTTGCGGAGCGGTACAGGGCGAGGATGGCTCTGGCCATGTCGGCGTTCTGGGCTAGTGCCACCTCGCTGGCCGTGGGTTCGGGGATGCCCCAGGCGACCATGCGTGCGGCTCGGTCGGTGGCGTTGCCTGCGAAGAGTTCGGCAAGGGAACGTTCCCCTTCGCCCGATGTCTGCCACGTCTGTGCCAGCGGGTGCCAGGAGTAGTCCGGTTCGAAGCCGCCGATGACGTCGCTGACCCAGCTCCGCAAGAGGTCCGGGCGGGTCATCGCCACCTCCAGGACGTGTCCCCCGCCCATGGACTGGCCGACCAGGTCCACGGGTGTGTCGAACCGGGAAAGCTCCTCGATGAGCCAGATTCGGTAATCGTCGATCGTGGCGCCGAAAGTCGGGGGTAGTGGGGCGCCGAATCCCGGAGGCGAGAGCAGGACTACGTCATCGTGGTCCGATTTGTCCAACTCCTTGAGCAGTGGCGTCCACACCGCGGAGGTGACGGGGACGCCGTGGACGAAAACAATGGTCATGCGGCACGCATCTTTCAGTGGGAGTTTGACGACGAGATTGAGTCAACAGTGCCGCGGGGAGGGCGTCCAAGACCTGTTTCGCACCGCGTCATGCGGCAGCGGCATGACGGGTCGAACCGCAGGTGAGCGGGCCCCTAATAAGACGGATTCCAATGGTAACACTCCTACTTTGTGCTGTGATTTGGATCACATGGGACAGCGGGGTTTCAGTGGGTGAAAGCCCGGAAATGCGGGGCGAGTCCGCCTACCGGCGTTAATGACAGAGCTGTGGGCTAATCGCACTAAGCAAGTGAAAGACCTTCGCGTTTCAATTGGCTAAAACGTGCCACTAGGGTTCCTGAGTGACGCGGTAATTCGCGTCGACCCCGGAATAACTTTGTTCCGGATTCGTTTGTCGATCGCAAGGAGGGATGTCCATGCTTTCCACGGACACGCAAGACCTGCTCGAACTCGACGTCCAGGAGTTCGAGCTGACGGACTCGCCCGCTGACGCTCCCACCCAGTCGGGCCCGGTGCGCACGATCACCACCTGCGCGATCTGTTGATCAGTGGGCGGGCCCTGTCGCGCCACGGCGGGCCCGCCCACCCGCGTCCGTCCTCCTCGGGAAGCTGATCATGGACATCCACTTCACTTCTTCGGACAGGTTCCTGCTCCGGGCCCCGGTGTTGCCCAGGCTGCGCCTGCGTCCCGACCCCTCGTCGACGAACGGTGTGCGCGAGCGCGTCGAGTACCCGATGGTTCGGGAGGCCGTCGCGGTCGCCAGTGCCGTGTTGATCGAGGCCGTGGACAAGGTGCTCGCCGGGCAGGAGCCCGCGACTGAACGGCTTCGCGGTGCGCTGGCCCGCTACGAGCTGCGCATGGCGGGGCGGCCCACGCCCTTCGGGCTGCTCGCCGGGGTGGCCGTCGGTGGGTTCGCCGACCGGACGGAGGCCAAGCTGGGCAGTTCCCACCGCAGGCACGTACGCCCGGACCACGCCTGGTTGGAGCGCTGGGCCAACGGACTGGAGGCGGACGCGGAGGTGCTGGTCCGCCTGGAGGTCACCGCGAACAACCTGTGCTCACGGCACGGCGACCGCCTCACCGTTCCCCGCGGGACGCGACTGGCCAGCGTGCGCGGCACGGCCGCCGTCACGCGCGTGCTCGACGCCGCCCGGCACCGGATCGCGGTCCACGACCTCGTCGACGTGGTCGCCGAGGAGTTCCCGAGGGTGACCAGGCCCGAGGTCGTCACGCTCGTGGCGCAGTTGGTGCGCCTGCGCTTCTTGCAGACCACCCTGCGCCAGTCGGAAAAGCCCCTCGAGTACGTGACCGGCCTGCTGCCCGCGGACTCGCCGCACGGAGCGCGAGCCGCGGTGATCGCCGACGCGACCGACGCCTACCGGCGCAGCCCCATCGGTGAGGGCGCACCGGAGTTGGCCGAGGTCCGGCGGGCGACCGCCGACGACAACCCCGTGCAGGTCGATCTGGAACTGGACGCGCGCGTTCGGCTGCCGCACGAGGTGGCGCGTGAGGTCGAACGTGCCGCCAGCGTGGTGTGGCGGTTGTCCGCGCCCGACAACGCGCGGTCCCGGAACCTCGCGGACTTCCACGGCAGGTTCCTGGAGCGGTACGGGCTCGGTGAGCTGGTACCCGTGCTGGACCTGCTCGACCCGGACGTGGGCATCGGACCGCCGGCGGGGTACGAGCGGCCGTGGGCGGCGACGAGCCAGGACGACGTCCGCCAGCCGGTGCTCAACCGCCTGCTGGCGCGGGCCATGGCCGACGGGGTCACCGAGGTGGACCTCGACGACGACCTGATCGCGCAGCTCAGCCCACCAGGGGGCACCCCGCCGACCACGGTGGAGCTGTTCGCCACGCTGAACGCCGTCTCGGTCGACGCGCTGGAGCGCGGCGACTTCGAGCTGGTCGTCAGCCCGCTGACCGGCACGCAGCAGGCCGGGGCGTCGCTCGCCAGGTTCGGGTACCTGCCGGAGGTGCGCGACCTGCTCGCCGAGTTGGCGTCGGTGCGGTCCGACGACCGGGTACCGGTGCAGCTCGTGCACCTCACCACGCACCCCCGTGACGCCAACGTGGTGCGGGCCCCTCGGGTGCTGGGGCATTCGCTGGCGATCGGTGTGCCCGGCGACGGACTGGACCCGGCCGACATCGCGGTGGTCGCCGACGAGCACCGGCTGCGGCTGTACTCGGTGTCGTTGGGCCGCGAGATCGCTCCGCGCGTGCTGCACGTGCTGGACATCAGCGCGGCGGCGCCGGAGGTGGTGCGGTTCCTGTGGGACGTGTCCCTGATGGGCGTGCGCACCCTGAAGCCGTGGGACTGGGCAGCGCTGCGGGACTCCCCCTTCCTGCCCGCGGTCCGTTGTGGACGCACGGTGCTCGCGCCCGCGCGCTGGCAGGTCACCGAGGTCGACGTGGGCACGGACGAGGCGTTGGCCGCCTGGCGGGAGAGGTGGCGGGTACCCGACCGGGTACGGCTGACGCACCTGGACCAGCAGCTCTGCCTGGACCTGGGCACGCGGGAACACCGTGCGCTGCTGCGCGAGGACCTGCGGAAGTCGGGTACCGCGGTGCTGTTCGAGGACCGGGCGCCCGCGCTCGACCAGGGCTGGCTGCACGGGCCGGATGGCGCGCACGAGGTCGAGCTGGTCGTCCCGTTGATCGCGGTCGACCCCGAAACGCGGTCGGTGAGGCCGCCCGCGTCGGTTCGCCGGACCCCGGCGCCGCACCTCCCCGGCGGCGAATGGGTGTCCGCGCACATCCAGTGCTCGCCGCACCGGCAGCGCGAGGTGCTGTTCACCCGGTTGAACCCGTGGCTGGCCACGCTGGACGTGGACCGGTGGTTCTTCCTGCGCTACCAGACCGCTGACCAGCCACCGCACATCCGGCTGCGGCTGCGCGGCGACGTGCTCCCGCGGGTGCGCGACCAGGTCGCGGCCCTGGTGGACGCCAGGCTGGCGAGCGGTTTCTCGGTGCACCCCTACCGGCCCGAGGTGGAGCGCTACGGCGGTGAGCGGCTGATCGACCTGGCGGAGCGGTTCTTCGCCGCCGACAGCCGGTTGGCGCTGCGCGGGATGGGCACAGCTCAGGACACCGTCGCGGTCGCCGCCGACGTGGTGGCCCTGATCAGCAGCTTCCACGGTGCTCGGTGGCCGTCGTGGTTGCTGTCGGAGATCCCGAAGAAGGAGTCCACGCACCGGGCGTTCGGCAAGCGGCGCGGTGACGCGCTGGCGGCGATCACCCTGAACCCCGTCCCTGCGGACCGGGAGTGGGCCGAGTTGCTGGCCCAGTACGGGAACGAGGCCCGCGCGCTCGCCGAAGCCGGGAACTGGGCGTCACCCGGCGAGATCCTCCGCGCCCTTCTCCATATGCACTGCAACCGTCGGCTCGGCGCGGACTTCCGGGCGGAGGCCGAGGTGTACGCGATGGCGCGGGGCGCGGTGAAGGCGCACGTCGACCGCGTCAGACTCGCTCGGTGAGCGTGCGGACGTGGCTGGACGACTCCGTCCGCACGCTCAGCAGGCCCGCCGGGGTGAACCTGGACAACGGCGACTGGCCGTACCACCCGATGTCCCTCGCCGACGGGTACTGCGGGCTGGCCGTGCTGTTCGCCCGGCTCAGCGACGAGTCGCCGGAACTGCGGGAGACCGCCCACGCGCACCTGACCGCCGCCGCGCGAACGCGGAGGCCCACCACCGAGAGCCTGTTCGACGGGTTGCCGTCGCTGGGGTTCGCCGCGCGCAGCATCGCCAGGGCCGATGGCGACTACCGGGACACGCTCGCCCGGATCGACCCCCACGTGCTGCGGCTGGCCGAGAGCGCGCTCGACGGTGAGGAAGCGCGCTTGCTCGCTCGCGAGCCCGGCGCCGCAATGGCCTGCTACGACGTCACTTCAGGCCTGAGCGGAGTGGGCAGGTACCTGCTCGCCTGCGGCGCCGAAGCGCGGCCCGTGCTGGAGCGGGTGTTGGGGTACCTGGTGCGGCTGACCGATCCGGTGCGCGTGCGCGGCCACCGGGTGCCGGGGTGGTGGACGTCGGACCCGTCACTGCTGGCCGATCCAGTGGCGCACCCGGACGGCCACCTCAACCTGGGGATGGCGCACGGCGTCGCGGGCCCGTTGGCGCTGCTGGCTTTGTGCCACGGGCAGGGGGTGGTGGTCGAGGGCCACGGGGAGGCGATCCGCCGGATCGCCACCTGGCTGCTGTCCCGCCGGGGCACCGACGAGCACGGCCCGTACTGGCCCGCGCTGGTCCCGCTGGAGCACGAGGTGGCGGGCGCTGTCGACCGGATGCCGCCGAGCCGGATCGCCTGGTGCTACGGGCCACCGGGCGTGGCGCGCGCCGTGCAGTTGGCCTCGGCGGCGTTGGACGAGCCCGCCTGGGCGGAGAAGGCGAAGACGACGTTGCGCGCGGCGTTCCGGCGACCGCAGGACCAGTGGGGGATCAAGGACGCTTCCCTGTGCCACGGGTCCGCGGGCGTCCTGCACGCCACGGCGCTCGTCCTCGGCAGGGACGCGGACGTGCTGCCGGCCCTGTGCGACCACCTGCTGGCCCAACGCGACCGGCACACCGTGATCACCGTGCCCCCGAACCGACCCGGTTTCCTCGACGGGTCGGCCGGGACCTTGTTGGCGCTGCACGACTACCTGACCCCGGCACCGTCGACGGCGTCGTTGCCGTGGAACGCCGCACTGGTGCTGGGGTGAGCTCTCCCCGCCGAGTGGAGGCGGGGAGAGCCCTGGTGGATCAGCAGGTTCCCGAGGACGCCACGCTGTGCGACTCGTTCTTGTCGACGTGAGGCGTCAGGTCGTTGACCCGCTGGCCCGGTTGGAGGACCCACCTACCGCTGCTCGCGCAGTTCGGCAGGATGTAGAGGCGGACGACGCCCCCCGTGCGGTTGTAAGCCGATGCCGCGTTGTTCTTGACGCACTCCCCCTTGCCGTCCCCCGGCCCCTTGAAGTCGTAACAGCCGGGCTGGCTGTTGCCGTACTCCGAGATCGAGGTGGTGAAGTCCGACACCGACGATCCCCCGTCAGGGCCGTTGAAACCCCAGTAGAGGCAGAACTCCCCCGCCTCGCAGACCCCGTTGCGCGGGGTCGCCGCGGTGGCGGTACTCGCCAGTGGCAACGCCAGCGCGACACTCGCGCCAACGGCCAGCGCCACCCGCACGAACCGCTTCCCTCGAGCACCCATGACACTTCCCCCTTGCTCGACCGACCCGAAGCAGGCTCGGACGAGACGAAGCGTCTTGTGGTCGCGCGAGGCGTACGTGCCGAACGGGCCGACCTCACCCGGTTGCCGGCCGGCTACCACCCGTGGCGAAGGGAAAGTCGTACCCACAGTGTGCCGATGACGGTCCGTCGACGCGTGCGATGGGCCCGAGAAATGACGAAGGCAGGGAGGTAAACCACTCCCTGCCACCTCCAACTTATAGCGCACCGGGGGGCTTGCGGCAAGACCCCGGTCGTGACGCACACTCTGCGGCCGAAGCCGGAACCTGCGGGAATGGGGAGCGGGGCCCGGAGTGCGAGTGGACGGAAGACGCCCGGCAGGGCGAGGGGGAAGGTGTGCGGATGGGTAGCTACGTGCTCGGTCTTCAGGAGGTCGACCGGACGCGGCTCGCGGTCGTGGGTGGCAAGGGGGCGCACCTGGGGGAGCTTTCGCGGGTCGACGGTGTTCGCGTGCCCGAGGGGTTCTGCGTGACGACGGACGCGTACCGGCGGATCGTGGAGGACGCCCCGTCGATCGGTGCTGAGCTGGAGGGGCTGTCGCGGCTGGGCCCGGACGACCGGGAGGCGATCCGCGACCGCAGCGCGGAGGTCCGGCGGATCCTCGAAGGGGTCGTGATCCCCGACGACCTGGCGGCGGCGATCACCGACGCGCTCGACGAGGGGCACGCCTACGCCGTGCGGTCGAGCGCGACGGCGGAGGACCTGCCGGGGGCGTCGTTCGCGGGCCAGCAGGACACGTACCTGAACGTCATCGGGCCCGCCGAGGTCCTCCGGCACGTCAGCCGGTGCTGGGCCTCGCTGTTCACCGAGCGGGCCGTCGCCTACCGGCTGCGGAACGGGTTCGACCACCGGAAGGTCCTCATGGCCGTGGTGGTGCAGCGGATGGTGTTCCCGCAGGCGGCCGGTGTCCTGTTCACGGCCGACCCCGTCACGTCCAACCGGAAGGTCGCCTCCGTGGAGGCCGCGTTCGGGCTCGGCGAGGCCCTGGTCTCCGGGCTGGTGAACGCGGACTCCTACCGGGTGCGCGACGGCGAGGTCGTCGCCAGGACGATCGCCACCAAGGAACTCGCCACCGTCGCCCTGCCCGCGGGCGGGACGCGGGAGCAGGCGGTCGAGCAGGCACGGCAGGGGCGGGCCGCGGTGACGGACGCGCAGGTGGTGCGACTGGTGGAACTCGGCCGACGGGTCGAAGCGCACTTCGGCGGCCCGCAGGACATCGAGTGGTGCCTGGTCGACGGCGACTTCCAGCTCGTCCAGAGCAGGCCGATCACCACCCTGTTCCCCATCCCCGAGACCGACGACGAGGACAACCACGTCTACCTCTCCGTCGGCCACCAGCAGATGATGACCGACCCGATGAAGCCGCTGGGGATCTCCCTGTGGCAGCTCACGACGCCCCGTCCCATGGCCGTGGCGGGCGGGCGGCTGTTCGTCGACGCCACGCCGCGCCTGTCCACGCCCACCAGCCGGGACGGCCTGCTGGAGGTCATGGGCAAGTCCGATCCGCTGATGACGGACGCGCTGCGCACCGTCCTCGCCCGTGACGGCTTCGTCCCGACGCTGCCGGACGACGGTCCCGGCGAGCCGACGATCGGCGTCGAGCCCGCCACGATCGAGACCGACCCGGCTGTCGTCGCGGAGCTGATCGAGCAGGGCGAGGCCTCCGTCGCCGCCGTGGAACGGGACATCCGGGAGAAGTCCGGGGTGGAGCTGTTCGACTTCATCCTGGCCGACATCCGGGAGCTGAAGCGGATCCTGTTCGACCCGCGCAGCCACCAGGCGATCATCGCGGGGATGCAGGCGGCGTGGTGGCTCAACGAGCACCTGCTGGAGTGGCTCGGCGAGAAGAACGCGGCCGACACGCTCACGCTGTCCGTCCCCCACAACGTCACGTCGGAGATGGGGCTGGCGCTCCTCGACGTCGCGGACGTGGTCCGCCCGCACCCGGAGGTCGTCGCGTTCCTGCGCGGCGTCGAGGACGAGGGCTTCCTGGACCGGATGGCGGACCTCGCGGGCGGGCCGGAGGCGCGCGACGCCATCCGGGCGTACCTCGACCGGTACGGCGCGCGCTGCGTCGGCGAGATCGACATCACCCGGCCGCGCTGGAACGAGCGTCCTTCCACGCTCCTGCCGATGATCCTCACCAACGTCAAGAACTTCGAGCCGGGTGCCGGGGAGCGCCGGTTCGAGGAGGGGCGTCGACTGGCGTCGGAGAAGGAGCGGGAGCTGCTGGACCGCCTGCGGGCCCTGCCGGACGGAGAGCGGAAGGCCGAGGAGACCAAGCGGATGATCGACCGCGTCCGGACGTTCGCCGGGTACCGGGAGTACCCGAAGTACGGCATGGTCAGCCGGTACTCCGTGTACAAGCGGGCCCTGCTGCGCGAGGCGGACGGCCTGGTACGCGCTGGCGTGCTCGGTGAGCGGGAGGACGTCTTCTTCCTGACGCTGCAAGAACTCCAGGACGTCGTGCGCACCGGCAGGGTCGACGGCGAAGTCCTCCGCGAGCGCAAGGAGGCGTTCAGGTCCTACGAGGCGCTCACGCCGCCGCGGGTGCTCACGTCGGACGGCGAGGCCGTCGCCGGGACGTACGGGCGGGACGACCTGCCCGAGGGCGCGCTGGTCGGACTGGCGGTGTCGGCGGGCACCGTCGAAGGCCGGGCCCGTGTGCTCCTGGACATCGCGCAGGCCGACCTCGAACCGGGCGACATCCTGGTCACGACGCACACGGACCCGAGCTGGTCACCGCTGTTCGTCGCGATCACGGCGCTGGTGACGGAGGTCGGCGGCATGATGACCCACGGCGCGGTGATCGCACGCGAGTACGGCCTGCCCGCGGTCGTCGGCGTGGAGCACGCCACGCGCTCGATCCGGGACGGGCAGCGGATCCGGGTGAGCGGGACCGACGGGTTCGTGGAGATCCTGTCGGAGGACATCATCTGAGACGCCGGGTGCCGCGACCGGGAGATCCGGTCGCGGCACCCAACGACGGCGGGGTGCGGGCGGAGGGTTCCCGTCCAATCGGAAATCCTGAGCTGAGCGCCGTAGAGTTCCGCGTGCGCCGCTGCCGCCGAGGTGCGCGACGACGCGTTCGTTCACCGCGCTGATCGCGCGGCGACCACCGCGGCCGGAGGACGGGCGTTTGGACGGGCAACGGCGAGATCGGGTGCGGCGGCTGGTCGCGGAGTGCGCCGGGCAGGACCAGGACGGGTGGGGTCGGGCGATGGCCCTGGTCTGCCTGCGGGCCGTGGGCGGGGTGGACGCCGCGGCGCTGACGTTGCGCACCGACTCCCGCGGCCAGGAGGTCATCGGCACCAGCGACCCGCGGAGCTTCGGTCTGGAGGACGCCCAGTACACGCTGGGCGAAGGGCCCGGCGTGGACGCGTTCCGCACCGGTGGGCCGGTCCTGGTCGCCGACGTGGCCGCGGACCTCGGCCGGTGGCCCGCGTTCGGCGAGGCGGCGCTGGCCGCCGGGCTCGCGGCCGTGTTCGCGTTCCCGCTGCGGGTCGGCGACATCCGGCTGGGCACCCTGGACCTCTACTCCCGCCGCCTGGGCGGCCTGACTGCGGCCGACCGGGTCGACGCGGAGTTGCTGGCCGACCTGGCGGCGCTCGCGCTGGTGGAGCGCGCGCAACAGCCCGGCCAGGGGCTGCGGTCGGCGGTCACCTACCAGGACGTCAACATCGCGACCGGGATGCTCGCCGCGCAACTCCGCATCAGCCTGGACGAGGCGTTCGCCCGGCTGCGCGCCCACGCCTTCGCCACCGAGCGGTCCGTGCTGGCCGTGTCGCGGGACGTCCTGGCCCGCGAGCTCCCCTTGGACCGCCTGGTCGACTGACCCGCTCAGCCGCCCCAGTCGGGGTCCTCGCCCGGCCGCGCCTCGGCGTCCACGATGGCCGCCAGCCGGGCCACCTCCCCATCGGACCCGCCCGTGGCGTCGTACTCGTCGATCAGCGCGCGAGCCCCGCGGTGGTCCCCGCCCGACCAGGCCCGCAGCACACCCGCGGCCTCGTGCAGCGCGGCTCGTCGGGCTACGCCGTCGGCCACCTTCCGCGCTCGGTCTTCGAGGGGATCCACCCTACCCACCCTCCTCTGGTTGGAAGGGCGGCGCGACCGTGGCCTGAAAGGGTGAAAAACAGTGGTCCACGTGTATGAACGCGGTCCCAGTGGTACTACGGAGAGCACGTGCGGTTGATCAGACAGCCGTTGTCCGGCAGGAGTGGTGCGACCACAAGTCGACAGACGAGGACGCCCGGATGGGAAAACCGGTGAACGTGGCGGTAGCGGGGAACGCGGCCGTGGTCATGGTGACGGGCGAGGTGGACACGGCCACCGCCCACCTCCTCGCCGAAGGCGTCCACCGAGCCCTCCTGCTGAGGCCCGAACCGCGTGCCGTGATCGCCGACCTGAGCGGGGTGAGTTTCCTCGCCGCCGCGGGCGCGACGGCGCTGCTGGCCTCCGACCAGGCGTGCGAGCGGCGCGGGGTGCCGCTGTGGGTGGTGGCGCCGCACCGGGCCGCCCGGTGCGTGTTGGAGATCTGCGGTCTGACGTCCGCGCTGCACGTCGTGGCGGTATCACCGTTGGAGTCCGCGGCGGGCCTGGCCCGTGCGCTGGAGGACCGAGCGGTGGTGGACAGCGCGGTCGGGGTGCTCATGGCTGCGGACCACGTCGACGAGCACGGCGCCCGCGCGATGTTGGTCGACCAGGCGCGCGACGCCGACGTCGCGGTGCGCAACCGCGCGCTCGATGTCGTGACGCGGAGCGCCGCGCGAACGGGATCCCCGGCCGTGCGGTCGAACCTGACGATCGACCTGGTCGCGGCGGCGTGGGAGACCGAACCCCGCGAGCACCAGGACCACATCACCGACCTCGCGGCGGCCTTGAAGCGCCAGGGCCACCAGGTCGCGCTCCACGTCCGCCGGACCTCGCACGAACCCCCCGCGTCCGAACGCACCGCCTCGGGCTTCGACGTCGTGCGCGTACCCGCCGGACCACCGACCGTCC
>NZ_JANYMP010000011.1 GCF_025061645.1 Umezawaea endophytica
CTTCCGTGGCGAAGCGTTGTGCGTCCCATCTGTTGTGGGCTTCCAGGAGTTTGCGGCCGATGCGTTTGAGATCGGCGATGTCACGGTCGTTTAGGTGGTCGGAGAACGTGGCGGCCACGGTGTCCCGGTAGACGGCGGCGGTGGTGTTCTCGACCATTCGTCTGCCTTCCTCGGTCAGTACCGCGTGTACCAGCCTGCGGTTGCCCGGTGGCTGTTCGCGGGCCACCCAGCCGCGTTTGACCAGGCGTTCTACCAGGCGGGTCACGCCGCTGGGGCTGACCGCCAGCAGGTCGGACAGGTCGAGCATGCGGAGCCTGCCGCCGTTCATCTTCAGCCGGTAGAGGGCCGAGTGCTCCAGCAGCGAGCAGCCCGCCACGGCTTCCATGCGCTCGCTCATGGCCGCTTGGGACGCCTCGACGCCCTGGTGCGCGTACAGCCAGGCCAGCAGGGCGTCGGTCGGCTCGGTCATGGTGGGCATCCTAGCAATTCGCTTGACTCCGGAATGTTTTCACCGTCAATCTTTCCCCATGAAAACATTGGTCACGGGTGCCACCGGCGCTCAAGGCGGTGCCGTCACCCGCCTGCTCCTCTCCCGAGGTCACGCTGTTCGCGCGCTCACCCGGAACCCGGCGACCGCGACCCACCTGCGTGACGCCGGAGCCGAGGTGGTCGGCGGTGACTTCGACGATCCCGCGTCGCTCGTGTCCGCCCTGAACGGCGTCGACGCCGTGTTCGCGGTGACCACGCCGTTCGGCACCGATCCCGCAACCGAGGCGCGGCAGGGGATCGCGCTGGTGGACGCGGCTGCCGACGTCGGCCACGTCGTGTTCACGTCGGCCGCCAACGCCGATCGGGGCACCGGGGTCCCGCACTTCGACAGCAAGCAGCGGATCGAGGAGCACCTGGCGGGCAGCGGGGTGCCGTGGACCGTGCTCGGGCCTGCCGCGTTCGTGGACGACAAGTTCGGCGACTGGACGTTGAGCGGGTTGCGGAACGGGGTCCTCGGGCTGCCGATGCCGTCGGACGCGCCGCTGCACCTGGTCGCCGTGGCCGACATCGCGGCTGTCGCGGTGCTGGCGCTGGAGCAGCCGTCGCGCTTCGCCGGGGTGCGGCTCGACCTGGCAGGCGAGGTGACGACGCCCGTCGCGATGGCGGAGGCGTTGGAGAAGGCCATCGGGTCGCCGATTCGGCACCACCGGCCGCCGCTCGAGGTGATCGAGCGGCATTCGACGGACCTGGCGTTGATGTTCCGCTACTTCGCCGAGGTGGGGATGGACGTCGACGTGGCCGCCCTGCACGCGTCGCTGCCGGAGATCACCTGGACGCGGTACGCCGACGTCGTGGCGCTGCAACCGTGGAGCACGCTGCTCTGAGACCGGGTGCGGTGGTCGCGGCCACCGCACCCGGATCAGGCTAGGAGGCCTCGGCCCAGGAGGAGATCATCCGGTACGCGATGGACGCGCCGGGGGCCAGCAGGAGGTCTTCCACGCTGCCCGGTTCGGCCAAGGCCTGCCGGACCTGGGCACGGCTGACCCACTTGGCCTGGGCGATCTCGCCGTCCGCCGGTACCAGTTTCTCCGTGCGGTCCGCGGTGGCGGTGAAGCCGACCATCAAGGACCGGGGGAACGGCCACGGTTGGCTGCCGAGGTAGCGGATTGACGTGACGTTCACGCCTACCTCTTCTTCGATTTCCCTGGCTACGCATGCTTCCAGGGATTCGCCTGCTTCTACGAAGCCCGCCAGGACTGAGTAGCGGCCTTCCGGCCAGCCCGCTCCCCTGGCCAGCAGCACGTTCTCGCCGTTGACGCCGACGCCGTCGTGGACCAGGCAGATGACGGCGGCGTCGGTGCGTGGGTACTCCTCGTGCGAGCACTTCGTGCACACGCGGGCCCAGCCGGACTTGACGGAGTCTGTTGGGGAGCCGCAGCGGGCGCAGAATTTTGCGTTGCGGTGCCACGCGAAGGCCGCCACGGCGGAGGTCAGGAGGCCCGCGCCGGTGTCGTCCAGCAGTGCGCCCACGGCCCGCAGGTCGAGCCATTGCGGTTCCTCGGTCAACTCCGGGAACTGCCACGCGCGTGCGGCCGTGACCTGCACGTCCGTCTCGTCGTCCGCGAGCGGAACGCCCCAGTACGCCACGCCGTCCTGCTCACCCAGCAGGACGGCGGTGGCGGGCGGGGCGTCGCCGAAGTCCGGTGCGGGCTGGTCCACCAAGCGGGAGCCCTTGTCCACCACCAGGGTTCGGCCGCGCTTGTCGATCACCAGCACTCTGGACTTCGGCCACAGTGCGGCCAGGCGTTCGGTGTCCGCTCGCAGTGGTTCGCGTCGGTCGACGGTGAACCTGGAGAGTGCGGGCGGGCCGAGCAGTTCGAACGGGCCGGTCACGGCAGCGTCACACCGCCCAGCGCCTTGAGCTGCGGCGCGAGCTTGTCCGCGTCGCCGACCAGGACGCCGGTGAACGCGGTCGGGGCGAAGAACTCCAGTGCCGCTGCGGCGACTTCCTCGACGGTGACCTTGGCGAGTCGCTCCGGGTGGGCCACGAACCAGTCCAGGTCGAGGCCCAGGCCTGCGAGGCTCACCAGGAACGACGCCAGGCCGCCCTGCGACGAGGTGGCGGTCAGGAGGGAGCCGATGGCGTACCGGCGGGCCACGTCCACCTCGTCCGCTGTCGGCGGTACGAGACCGAGGCGGGCCAGTTCGTAGCGGGTCTCCAGCAGGGCGGCCGCCGTCACGTCGCTCGCGGTGTCCGCGTCGATCATCAGGCTGGCGCCGTGCGGGGTGAACTCCGGGTGCGAGCGGGCGCTGTAGGTGTAGCCCTTGTCCTCGCGGATGTTCTCCACCAGGCGGGAGGAGAAGAAGCCGCCGTAGACCAGGTTCGCGATCTGGAGCGCCGGGTACTTCGGGTCGGTCCGCTGGACCGCGCGGGCCGCCAGCCGGATCTGCGACTGCACCGCGCCGGGGCGGTGGATCAGCACGACGTCGCCGGCCGCGACCTGGGGCAGCGGGCTGATCGTGACGGCTGTGCCCTCGCCGGTCCAGCCGGACAGCACGGACTCGACCGTGCCGATGACCGAGTCCGGGTCGATGTCGCCGACCAGCACGAGCACGGAACCCCTGGGCAGCACGGCCTTCGCGTGCAGCGCGACGACGTCCTCGCGGGACACCCGCGCGACCTCCTCGGCCTCCGGCATCTCCTTGGCGAACGGGTGGTCGCCGTAGAGGTGCTTCTGGAGGGCTTCGCGGGCGATCACGTTCGGCTGCGAGCGGGCCAGCGCGATCCGCTCGACGAGGCGGTCGCGTTCGCGGTCCACCTCGTCGGCCGGGTAGGTCGCGCCGGTCAGCACGTCGCGGATCACGTCGAGCACGGTGTCCAGGCCGGTGGCCAGGACGCTGCCGGAGATGCTCAGGCGCTCGGGGTCGACGACCGCGTCCAGCTCCGAGCCGACCAGCGCCAGCTCGGTGTCGATCGCGATGCGGTCGCGGGTCGCGGTGCCGGTGAGGATCGTGTTCGCCAGCACCTCGCCCCCCGCCGCGTGCTGCGAGCCGACGCTGGTGGCCGCCGGGTCGGCGAACGGGATCCGCAGGCGCACCTCGACCATCGGCACGGACGCGCGGCGGACCGCGATCACCCGCAGGCCGTTGGCGATCGTCGTGTCCACGGTGGACAGGTCGGCGGGCGCGCGCTGCTCGCCCAGTTCCGGAAGCGGGCGGGGCCCCTGCTCCGTGCGGCCGATCTCCTCGGCGCTGCGGTGCGAAACGGGGACGCTCACTCGGTACCTCCGGCGGTGGCGGGGTTGACGATCAGGACGGCGCGCGAGTCGGGACGCAGGGCCTTCGCGGCGGCGGAGACCTCGTCCACGGTCACGGCGGCGATGCGGTCCGGCAGCTCGTGGATCAGTTCGGCCCGGCCGAACAGCAGCTCCGCGGACCCGAAGGCCAGCGTGCGGTTCGTGAGCCGGTCGTGCTCGCGGTGCATGGTGGACGCCCAGCGGGCCGTCACCTTGGCCAGCTCCTCGACCGTCGGCGGCTCCTCGGCGAGGAGCTGCAACTCCTCGTCCAGCGCGGCGATGACCCGGTCGACGGGCACGTCCGGCGCGTGGATCGCGGTGATCGTGAAGCTGTCCGGGTCACGGGCCTCGAGCGGTCCGAACAGGCCGCAGCCCGCGTTGATGTCCGTGACGATGGCGTCGCGGTGCACCAGGCGCTGCTGGAGGCGGGAGCCGTCGCCGTCGGTCAGCACGCCCGCCAGCACCAGGTAGGCGAGGTAGGCGTCCAGTTCGGTCACCGGGTCCGGGACGCGGTAGCCGATCGCGACGGCCGGGAACGGCGCGTGCGGGTCGGTCTGCTCGGCGCGGATCTCGCCCTTGGGGGCGTCCTCGGCGAACGACGGGCGCTCCGGCACGGTCCGCGCGGGGACGTCGCCGAAGTGCTTCTCGACCAGTTCGGTCGCGTTCTCGACGGTGAAGTCGCCCGCCACGGTCAGCACGGCGTTGCCCGGCGCGTAGTAGGTGTCGAAGAAGGCCGCGCAGTCCTCGACGGTCGCGTTCTCCAGGTCGGTGAAGTCGCCGTAGCCGTTGTGGGCGTTCGGGAACGTCTTGAACAGCACCGGGGGCAGCAGGATCCAGGGGAAGCCGCCGTACGGCCGGTTCAGCACGTTGAGGCGGATCTCCTCCTTCACCACGTCGATCTGGTTGTTGAGGTTCTCCTGGGTGATCTTCGGGGCGCGCATGCGGTCCGCTTCGAGGAACAGCGCGCGCTCCAGTGCCGCCGACGGCAGCACCTCGTAGTAGTCGGTGTAGTCGGGGTGCGTCGATCCGTTGAACGTGCCGCCAGAGGACTGCACGTGCCGGAAGTGCGCGAGCTTCTCCAGGCTCTCGCTGCCCTGGAACATCAGGTGTTCGAACAGGTGCGCGAAGCCGGTGCGCCCTTCGGGCTCGGACCGGAAGCCGACGTCGTAGTGCACGCTCACGCCGACCACCGGGGCACTCGTATCGGGGGCGAGCACCACCCGCAGTCCGTTGGGAAGCGTGAACCTGTGCAGTTCGGGTAGCGCCATACGAGCAGCCTACGGCTTCTGGCCCCTGAGTGATCGGAGGTGCCCCGCCTGGGCGAGCACACCGTCGAGCGCGCCGAGGAACGCCGGGAAGTGCCGGGCGAACCGGCCGAGATCCGGGCTGCTCTCGGACTCGCCGAACCAGTACAGGCCCGGCGTGCCGCCCGTGCCGGACGCCAGCGGGGCGAACGCGCCGAGCCAGCGGTCCGTCGCCCCGAGCACCACGGCGTAGGGCAGGGAGCGGGAGAAGACCATCTCGCGGTCGGCTTCGGGGATGTCGCCCGGCGAGACCGCGTGGAGGTAGCCGCGCAGGCCGCGGACGTGCTCCAGCAGGGCGCTGCCGCGCTTGGTGCGGGCGGGCATCGAGCGGGCGCCGACCGTGAGGGCCAGGCCCGCGACCACGACGACCAGCCCGAGCAGGGCCGCGCCGCCGCTGAACGCGAGGCCGACGGTGAGCCCGACCCCGGCCACCGCGAGCACCACCCCGTAGAGCGACCACCGGCCGCGGACGGCGTCCGGGCGGCGGGTGAACCAGTTCTTGTCGACGACGTCGGTGTAGAGGCGGTCGCGCACCTCGCCGAGGTCGATCTTGCGGCTGCGCAGCTCGGAGACCAGCACGGAGTCGGTGCCGTCCGGCAGCAACGCCGCGAAGACCGCGCGCTCGTAGCCGGACAGCGAGTCGTCGACCGGGTTGCGCCGGACCAGCGTCCAGTCGAGCACCCCGCCCGCCGACCCGACCTCGGAGATCCACAGGTAGTTGCGGACGGCGAGGTCGATGATCGTCGCGGTCACGTCCACCACGTCGACGTGCTCGTCGACGACCGTGCCGACCTGGCCGGGGAGCACCCCGTCCGGCGAGGCGAACGCGACGCCGCCGCCGGGTCCCGCGACCAGCACGTCGACCGGTCCGACGTCGGCGGCCAGCGCGCGGGCGTCGCGGCCGCGCAGGAACCAGATCAGGGCGAACCCGCCGACCAGCACGACCACCAGCACCAGCAGCGCGACGGCGCCCGCCGGGGTGAGGGCGAACGCGGCGGCCAGGCCACCGCTCTCCACGACCCTGGCGTTCGCGGGCGCGGCCCCGTCCTGGAGGCCGACCGCGATGTCGACCCGGTCGCCGGGCGCCAGGCCGACCTCCTTCGCCCGCACGCCACGGCCGTCACCGAGTTCGGCGGTCGTGCACGGCGACGACGAGCTCGGCGGACCGGCCAGGCACGTCACCGACCTGGGCGCGTCCGGCGCGATGACCGACAGCGAGACCGAGTCGAGGGGGGTGTCCCACCCACTGGCGGGCTGCCAGCGCAACTCCAAGGTGTCACCGATTTGAGCGACTGCGCCGATCAGCACGTAGTGAATAGTGGAGGTGCCGGAGTTCACCGAGACGGTGAACTCCTCGGCGTTCGCGGACGCCGAGCCAGAGCCCTCGACGGAGGCGTCATTGATCTCGAACACCCGGTCGCGGTTCTCGCCGACGGCGATCCGCAGCGGCACCGTGCGCCGCGCGGTCGTGCCCTCGGGCACCGTGACGACCTCGGTGACGGTGACCTTGCCGTCGCGTTCCAGCTTGAGCCGGACATCGGTCCCGAAGGCTCCGGGGAGCGGCTGGCCGCTGGTGGGTTGGGCGGACGCGGGCCCCGCGAGACCGCACAGCGCGACCGCGCCGATCAGCGCCACTCCCCAGTTTTTCAACACGGCCGCGGACAATAGCGGAGTCCGCCTATGCTCTTGTGCTGATTCGGGTAGAAGCGATAATGGGGGAACCTCAACCAATGACGCAACCACCGCCGCCGGGAGGCTGGCCGCCGCCCCGACCGGTAGGGCCGCCTCCGCTGCCCGCGCCATTGCACCCCCAGCAGCAGCCGGGTCAGGGGCCCCCGCAGCAGTCACAGTGGCCCGGCCTGCGCCCCCAGCCGCAGCAGGCCCTCCCGCCGCTGCCGCCGCCGCGCCCGGTCATGCCGCCACCGATGGCCGCGCCGCCGCCCGGCGCGTGGGGCCCGCCGCCGCCCCACCAGACCCAGTTCCAGCAGCGCCCGGTCCCGCCGGGTCCGCCAGGCCCGCCCGGCTGGGGTCCGCCGCCGCAGTACCCGCCCTACCAGCCTAAGAAGAGCAACGGCCCGGTCCTCGCGGGTGTGCTGTTCGCCGTCGCGATCCTCGGCATCGCGGTCATCGGCGTGGTCGCCGCCACCGGCACGGCCAGCCGCGCCAGCGACGCCGGGTACGCCGGGTACTCGACGTACAGCTACACGCCCCCGACGACGACCACGACCACCGCGGCGACGACGAGCGGCGGCCGCGCCAGCACCAGCCGCTCCGCGACCGCGTCGGCCACCTCGTCGAAGCCCGCGGGCCCGAAGGCGGTGATCAAGCTCGGCGACAACCCGATCCACAAGGCCGGGCTCGGCGCGTTCGACATCGACGGCTGCCCGCTGCCCGGCATGGACTACTCCCCCGCCGGTCAGGACAGCTTCCTGCGGGCCGCGCTGCCGTGCATCGAGAACATGTGGAAGCCGTCGTTCACCAAGGCCAACCTGCCGTACCAGCCCGTCGAGCTGGTCATCGTCACGTCCGCCATCACCAACCCGTGCGGCCAGATGGGTCCGGACCGGACCGCGATGTACTGCGACGGGACGATCTACTGGACGGCGAACTACTACGCGAGCGAGCAGGGCTCGAACAACCCGAACCACCCCGGCAAGTACCTGGGGCAGCTCGCGCACGAGTACGGTCACCACATCCAGTGGCTGTCCGGGATCCTGCGGGCCTCGGGCGAGGCGCAGTACGACAAGGGCGGCTGGGACACCCCGGCAGGCCTGGACCTGAACCGCCGCAAGGAGTTGCAGGCGACCTGCTTCGGCGGGATGACCCTCGCACCTCTCTCGCACGGTGCCATCCCGAGGGACGTGATCGACGTGGCGCTGCGCGACGCGAGCACCAGGGGCGACTACCCCGTGTACCCCACCCGCGACCACGGCGCGCCCGAGCGCAACGCCCAGTGGGTCATGGACGGGTTCACCAACAACGAGACGAGCGCCTGCAACACGTGGGTGTCGGACCCGCAGAGCGTTAGCTGACGGGTGGGCTACGGGGGCGTGACACCGCCGCGCGAGTCGGCCGGTGCGCGCGTCGTGGATGATGGTGGCCAGGTCAGCAGCGGTGGCGGGAGCTCATCGACTGGTGGCGCGGGTGGCGGTGGCGTGGTCGAGGGCTTGGTCGAGGGCGACGACGGGGTGGCTGTGCGGTCTGGTTCGGGAGCGGTCGGGGTGCCGGATGACTCGGCGGCGGTTTCGGCCGTCGAGGAGCAGGAGGCCGGGCGCACGCCGGTGGACGCGACCGCCGCGGTCGAGGAGCCCGCACCTGCGGAAGCCGTGACTCCGGTGGCTGTGACCCCGGTGGCCGTGACGCCGGCGGCGGCCGAGGACGATCTGCCCGCGAACGACGAGGCCGTCCCACCTGCGGCGGCCGATGAGCCCGCCGACGGGCTGGCCACGGTCCCGGCCGCAGAGGAGCCGACGCAGGCCCCCGGCGAGCCGGACACCTTCCTGACCGCCGAGGCGATGGAGTTCTTCGCGGTCGCGGGCGCCGGGCCCGATCCCACCGCCGCGTCCGCCCCGGCCGCCGAGACCCCGGTCGCCAAGACGTTCGGCGTGCCGGAGATCTTCCGCGCCTCCGAGCCCACCCAGTTCCTCATGCCCGTCCAGGTCGAGCCCGTCGAGCAGGGCGAGCTGTTCGAACTCCCCAAGGTCGTCCGCGACCCCGACGACGTCGACACCGTGGTGTTCACCGGCGTGCTCGACACCGACGACCTGGACGAACCGCGGCCCACCCCGGCCGAACCCCTGGCAGCCGAACCACTCGCGGCCGAGCCCCTGGCGGCCGAACGCCCGAAGAACAGCCCGGCCGTGCTGGTCAGCGTCTTCACCATGATCATCTGCTCCGTGCTCGGCCTGGGCCTGCTCAGCCGCCTCGACGCCCGCGAACCCGTCGCGGGCCGCCCCGTCGCGGCCCCGTACACGGCGGCCATGGCCCCGACCAGCACCGAGCCCGCACGCCCTCGCGCCGTGCAACGCCTGGAGGACCACCCGCTCCTGGTCAACCCGAAGTCGCTGCCGCAGATCACCTGCGACCTCCCGGTGTTCGGCACCTCGGACCAGCAGTTGGCCGCCTACTACAAGGCGGGCGTGACCTGCCTGGACAACGCGTGGGGCCCGGTGCTGAAGGAGGCGAACCTGCCCTTCGAACCGCCGTCGCTGGACGCCGCCCCGGAGCTGTCCAACGGCCCGTGCGGCGCCGCCCCCGCGTCGGAGGACGCCGTCGCCTACTACTGCGGCCGCAACCGGATGATCTACATGCCCACCGGCAGGCTGCGCGAGAACGGCGGCGGCGACCGCCCGGCGACCCACCTCGCGACGCTGGCGCACGAGTACGGCCACCACGTCCAGGCCATGACCGGCATGCTCCGCGCGGCGGACCTGAAGATCGTCGGCGCGGGCGAGAAGACCCCGGCGGGCCTGGAGATGTCCCGCCGCATCGAGCTACAGGCGAACTGCTTCGCGGGCATGTTCCTCGGCGCCGCGGCGGGCCGGGGCTCCATCAGCGCGGAACTGGCCAACCGCGCCGAGGAGGACTTCCAGTACGCGATGGAGGAAGCCCCCGACAAGAACGCCCACGGCAGCCCGGCCAACCAGGGCGACTGGGCGCTCAGCGGTTTCGAGGCCAACACCACGAACGCCTGCAACACCTACGCGGCTCCGGCGGCCGAGGTCGGCTGACCCCCGGCCCGATCACCCCGCCGAGATCAACCGGGGCACCGGCTTGCTGATCAGGTACACGTAGAACCCGCCCGCCAACCCGCTCAGGCACAGCATCAGCGTCTCCAGGCGCTGCGACAGCGGCGCGGCGTCCGACACCGCCCCCGCCGTCTGCACGGTGAAGTCGCCGGACGTGTCGGCGGGCAGCAGCACGTCCACCGACTCCCGCTCCCGGTGCCCGCACCCGTCGAGCGGGACCGTCCGGACCTTCCCGTCCACGGTCACCTCGACCTGGTCCAACTCCTTCTTCCCGCACGACGCGGGCTTCACCACGGTCGCCGTGACCCGGATCCTTTCGCCCGCGCCGGACAGCGGCCACCACACGGCGACCGCTGTGCCCAGTCCCACCAGTGCGACGACCAGGAGGACCAGCCCCCAGGTCACCGGGCTACGCCTCACCGCCACGCGGAGGATCGTCGCAGACCGCGCGTTCCCCGGTAACCCCGCCCGCGCAGTTGATGATCAACTGAGCGGTACCTGAAGCCGGGCCGCTCCCCGAGCGGGAGTGGGCCGACCGGCAGCAGAATGTGCTGGTGTCTACTGCCGCGCGGGTACTGGTCATCGAGGACGCCGAGGCGATCGGCGCCGCCGTGGGATCGGCGCTGCGCGACGCCGGGTACCAGGTGCAGTTGCGCCCGGACGGGCGGGAGCTGGAGAACGACCTGGCGCGGTTCCGGCCGGACCTGGTGGTGCTGGACGTGATGCTGCCGGGGCGGGACGGGTTCGCGCTGCTGGAGGTGGTGCGGCGGTCCAGCGGAGCGGGCGTGGTGATGCTGACGGCGCGCGACGGGGTGGCGGACCGGCTGCGCGGGCTGGACCGGGGCGCGGACGACTACCTGGTGAAGCCGTTCGTGCTGGCCGAACTCGTGGCCAGGGTGAGCGCCGTGCTGCGTAGGCTGGGTCGCACGCCGTCGACCGTGCAGGTCGGCGACCTGGTGGTGGACGCCGATTCCGGCGTGGTGCTGCGCGGGTCCGAGCCGGTGGAGCTGACGGCGACGGAGTTGCGGCTGCTGCGCTACCTGGCCGCGCAGCGCGGCCGCGTCGTCGGCAAGACCCAGATCCTCACGGCCGTGTGGGGCTACGAGGACTACGACCCGAACCTGGTCGAGGTGCACGTGAGCGCGTTGCGGCGCAAGCTGGAGGAGAACGGCCCCAGGCTGCTGCACACCGTCCGCGGCCTCGGGTACGTGCTGCGGGCCGACGAACCGTGAGCAGGCTGAAGACGGTCTCGCTGCGCCGACGGGTGACCCTGTCGGTGATGATCGTGCTGTTCGCGGTCATGGTCACGCTGGTGTTCACCGTGGACGCGCTGTTCGCGTCCCAGTCGAGCCGCGACGTCGAGACCGTCCTGCTGGACCGGGCGCGCACCGCGCAGCAGTTGGCGAAGACGCAGAAGTACACCGGCAACCAGTTGGTGCACAAGGTCGACGGCATGGGCGTGCAGGTGCTGCTGACGATGCCGAACGGCATGACCTACGGCACCGCGCCGGACAACGACGAGCGGTTCAAGACCGTGCAGCGCGACCTGCCGGACGGGTCGTCGATCACGCTGTACGGCGACACGACCGTGCTGTCCGCCGCGCAGATCAGGCTGCGGAACCTGCTGGCCGCCGTCGGTCTCGGCGCGCTGGCGGTCACGGCGGGCGCGCTGGTCTTCGTCGTGCGGCGGGCGTTGGCGCCGCTGGACACGATGACCACGCTCGCCCGCTCGATCACCGGCGGCCACCGCGGCAGGCGGCTGAACCCGTTGCGCACCAACAACGAGCTGGGTCGCACGGCGGCGGCGTTCGACGACATGCTGGACTCGCTGGAGGGCGCGGAGGCGACGGCGCGGGCGTCGGAGGAGCGGACCAAGCGGTTCGTCGCGGACGCGGCGCACGAGCTGCGCACGCCGATCACGGGCGTGCAGGCCGTGGCCGAGGCGCTGATGCAGACCGGGTTGGACGAGGCGGGCGCCGAGGAGCGCGACCGGATGAACCTGCTGCTGGTCCGGGAGTCCCGCCGGGCGGGCAGGCTGGTGGACGACCTGCTCGCGCTGGCCAGGATCGACGCGGGCCTGGAGTTGCAGTTCGAACGGGTGGACCTGCTCGCGCTGGCCGAGGCCGAGGTCTCCCGCAGCACGCTCCTGGCCCCGGACCTGGACATCGAGGCCGAGGGCGCCCCGGTGGTCGTCGACGGCGATCCGCAGCGGCTCGCGCAGGTGCTGGTCAACCTGTCCGACAACGCCCGGCAGGCCACCGGTCCGCAGGGCAAGGTCCGGTTGACCGTCGGCGTGTTCGCGGGCCGTGCGCTGGTGACCGTGAAGGACAACGGGCCGGGCGTCGCGTTCCGGGACAGGGAACGGATCTTCGACCGCCTGACCCGCCTCGACGAGGCCCGCGACCGCCGCCACGGCGGCTCCGGCCTCGGTCTGGCCATCGCCCGCGGCGTGGCCCGCGCGCACGGCGGCGACCTCACGTGCGCCGTCCCGGACCCCGGCGAGCCGGGCGCGGCGTTCGTCCTGTCGCTGCCGCTCGCGTCGCGTTGACGGGCCACCGCTCACCGGTGGCCCGCTCTCACGACTCGTCCGGCGGGGTCACCTTCTTGATGTACAGCAGCCGGTCCCCGGCCTCGATGGCGTCGGCCGCCGACGCGTCGACGCGGTACAGCTTCCCGTTCCGCACGACCCCCAGCACGATGTCCGGCAGGTGCCGGGGCGAGCCGCCGATCTCGGACGGCTCCACGTCGCGTTCGGCGATGGCCAGCCCGGCGTCGGGCGTGAGCAGGTCCTCGACCATGTCCACCACGGACGGCGTCGCCGTGGCCATGCCCAGCAGTCGGCCCGCGGTCTCGCTCGACACGACCACGGAGTCCGCGCCGGACTGGCGCAGCAGGTGCTCGTTCTCGCGTTCCCGCACCGACGCGACGATCTGGGCCTTGGGCGCCAGTTCCCGCGCGGTCAACGTCACCAGCACCGCCGTGTCGTCCCGGTTCGCGGCCACGACCACGGCCCGCGCGTTCGGCACGCCCGCGACCCGCAGCACGTCGTTGCGCGTGCCGGAGCCGTGCACGGTCACCAGGCCGATCGAGGACGCGGAGTCCAGCGACTCCTGGACGGTGTCCACGACCACGATGTGGCTGGGTGACACGCCGTCGCCGAGCAGGGCGCTGACCGCGGAGCGGCCCTTGGTCCCGTACCCGACCACGACCACGTGGTTGCGCACCTTGGTCCTCCACTTCTGAATGCGGAACGCCTGCCGAGATCGCTCGGTGAGGACTTCGAGGGTCGTGCCGACCAGGACGATCAGGAACAGCACCCGCAGCGGGGTGATGACCAGGACGTTGACCAGGCGCGCGGACGAACTGGCGGGGGCGATGTCGCCGTAGCCGGTGGTGGAGAGGGAGACCGTGGCGTAGTAGACGGCGTCCAGGAAGGACAGGCCGTCGCCGTTCACGTCGCGGTAGCCGTCGCGGTCGAGGTAGACGATGACCACGGCCATGAACAGGGCGGCGGTGGCGCCGACGACCCGTTTGATGATGGCGCGGGCCGGGCTTTCCGGTGCGTCGGGCATCCGGATGACGCCGACCAGCGAGTGGTCGGGCCGGTCGGTCAGCCGATCGGCAGGGTTGAGCCGCCGGATCATGACAGCCTCTCAGGGAGTGATCGCCACAACCGGGCGGCGGCTTCGGCGCCTCGTAGCAGCAGGGGCAGGACTACCCGCTCGTTCGGAGCGTGGATCCGATCATCCGGCAAGGTGGCGCCGAGGTAGACGACGGGCACGCCGAGCGTGGCGTGCAGGACCGCGGCGGGGCCGGAACCGCCGGTGCGGCTGTACCGGACCGGCTGCTCGAAAGCCCCTTCGACGGCGTCGCGCACGGCGACGGCGGCCGGGTGGTCCACGTCGATCGCGTACGGCGGCGTGCCCTCGCCCCGCAGCACCACGGCGGCCGTGACGCCGTGCGGGGTGTGGGCGGCGACGAACTCCCGCAGCGACTCCGCGATGGCCGCGGGTTCCTGGTCCGGCACGAGCCGGAACGACAGCTTCACCGACGCCTCGCGCGGCACGACCGTCTTCAGGCCGGGCCCGGTGTACCCGCCGCTGATGCCGTTGACCTCGGCCGTCGGCCGCACCCACACGCGTTCCAAGGTCGACCACCCCTTCTCCCCCGCCACAGCCTGCGCCCCACCCGCGTTCGCCGCGAGCCAGTCGGCCTCGTCGAACGGCAGGGCGGCGTGGTCGGCGCGCTCGGCGGCGGTCGGCTCGACCACGTCGGCGTAGAAACCGGGCAGCCTGACCCGGCCGTCGTCGTCGTGCAGGGCGGCGACCAGGCGGGCGAGGGCCGTGGCCGGGTTGGGCACACCGCCGCCGACCCGACCGGAGTGGACGTCGGACGTGCCGCCGGTGAACGTGACCTCGGCGCCGAGCACGCCGCGCTGGCCGGTGTTCACCGTGGGCGCGTCGCGCGCGTACAGCGGTGTGTCGGTGAACACCACGAGGTCGCACGCGAGGTCCGCGGTGTGCCGGTCGAGGAGGTCGGCCAGGTGCGGCGACCCGGACTCCTCCTCGCCCTCGACGAAGAACTTGAGCGTCACGGCCGGAGCGGGCGCCCCGGTCGCAGCGAGGTGGGCGCGGACGCCGAGCAACTGCATCGCGACCTGGCCCTTGTCGTCGCTGGAGCCGCGCCCGAACAGCTCCTCGCCGACCACGACCCCGGCGAACGGCGGGTGCTCCCACGCCTCCGGCGGGTCGACGGGCTGCACGTCGTGGTGCCCGTAGACCAGCACGGTCGGGGCGGCCGGGTCCTCGGCGGGCCAGCACGCGTACACGGCGGGCAGCGCGGGCCCGTGGTCCCAGACGGCCACCTCCGGCCACCCGTCGGCGCGCAGCGCGTCGGCGAGCCAGTGCGCCGACCTGGCCACGTCGCCGTGGTGCGCCGGGTCCGTGCTGATCGACGGGATGGTGATCCAGTCCCGCAGGGACGTCAGGAAGTCATCCGCGAGGGCGGCGACGGCCGCGCGCTCGGGCGGTTCGGGATTTACCCGATCAGCGGTCACGACGGGGAAGAGTAAACCGTGAGCCGGGCCGCCGAACGCGAGTCCGCTCCGTTCGGTCCACCGACCCGCGCCTGGGGGACGGTGGTCACACCGGCGTCGCCGACCAGTGGAACAGGTGTTCGACAACGGCGAATTCACACGTCCCCCGAACGGTTCACCGGCCCCGTCCGCGCGGCCGGGCGCGGCTCGTGGCAGTGTTGCGGCATGGAACCTGCCCGTGCCTCTTCGCGGTCGGCGCTCGCGCTGGCCGCACTGCTCGGCGCCGCCGGGGTGACGCACTTCGCCAAGCCCGCGCCGTACGACGCGATCGTGCCGCGCGCGCTGCCCGGCGAGCCCCGGACCTGGACTTACGCGTCCGGTGTCGCGGAGTTGGCGGTGGCCGCCGCGGTGGCCGCGCCGAAGACCCGCAAGCTCGGCGGCTTGGTCGCCGCGGGGTTGTTCGCGGCGGTGTTCCCGGCCAACGTGAAGATGGCGCTGGACTACCGGCACCGGGGCCCGCGGGCCAAGGCGATCGCGTGGGGCAGGCTGCCCCTCCAGGTCCCGCTGATCATTTGGGCGCTGCGGGTACGCCGTTCGGCGGCATGAGACCGCTGCCACTCGGCACCGCCGGAACCCCCGCGGGTGTGATCTGATCACACACGGCTGCCGGTAAGGCACCCAGCGCTGTTGACCACTGTCCTTGACCCGGCAACGACCCATAGGATGCCCGAGTGCAACCGCTCCTCCACCAAGCCGCGTCGGCACTTGGTTGGCGCGGCACCGTCGTACCCGACGTGGCCGTGCTCGGCCACCAGGTGTCGGCTGTCGTGCGGGTGCGCGACGACGTGCACGAGTGGCGCACCGCGAACGGGTGGCCTCCCCAGGCCGACCCGTCCTGGTTCCGCTCCTGGTTCGAGCCCACCGCGCACGACCAGCTCCCGGTCTCGGCCGTCGAACTGGTGGGCGTCCTGGTCGGCGAGTCCACGGTGGACCGCGCGCTCCAGTCGTGCGGGACGCTGATGACGCTCGCCCCGTGCGCGGTCGTCCTGCCCGGACCGCAGGGGCGCGAGTCGTGGCCGCTGATCGAGCTGGACTACTACGGCATCGGTGTCGTGGCCGCCGAGGAGACCGGTTCCGGGGAGTCCGGCTACACCGCCGAGCTGCTCGTGCCGCCGGAGGACCGGTCGACCGAGTTCGGCCCGTCGCTGTTCGGCCGCTGGCTGCTCGAGGTGCTCTACGACCGGGTGCTCAAAGAGGTCCCGGCCTCCTCCCGCGTCAGCTCCTAGACCCGTCCGGCACCGACCGGATCAGGGTCCGCAGGCCCTCCGCGTCGAGCAGGTCCGTCGGCCTCAACGTGTGGTCGTGCCGCACGTAGTGGAACGCCGCCCGCACGCTCTCCACCTCGGCCCCCGCCAGCGCGGCCCACGCGAGCCGGTACGCGGCGAGCTGCACCGACAGCGCGGGCAGCTTGTCGGCGTCCGGCACGGCGCCGGTCTTCCAGTCCACGACGGTCCAGCCGCCGTCCGGGTCCGCGAACACGGCGTCCATCCGGCCGCGCACGGACATCCCGTCGACCTCGGCTTCGAACGGCACCTCCACGTCGTGCGGCGTCCTGTCCGCCCAGTCGCTGGCCAGGAACGCCCGCTGGAGCCGATCCAGCTCGGTGTCCGGGGCCGCGCCGTCGTCCGCCGCGCCGGGCAGCTCGTCGATGTCCAGCAGCCTGCTCGCGCCGAACCGCTTCTCCAGCCACGTGTGGAACGCCGTGCCGCGCCGGGCCATCGGGTTCGGCGGGAACGGCAGCGGACGGCGCAGCCTGCGGGCGAGCTCGTCCGGGTCGGTGGCCAGTTCCACGAGCTGGCTCACCGACAGGTGCTCGGGCATGGTGACCCGCTCCCGCCGGTTCGCCGCAGCGGCCCGTTCGGCGAGCAGCACGTCCACGTCCCGCGACCAGCCCTCCGGGTCCAGTTCCTCCTCCTCGTCGAGGGGAGCGGGCTCGTCGAAGTCGTCCCCGACCGGCGCGCTGAAGACCGGCCCGACATCGACCGCGGCGGCGGCGACCGGCGACGGCTCACGCCCGACCGGCGGTTCTTCGTGGTCGGCTCCGACAGGCTCGTGGTCGGCTGGCGGCTCGTCGTGGTCGGGCTCGCCGTCCTGCGGTAGACCGTCGTCGTAGTCGGCGGGCGGCTCGTCGTAATCGGGTTCGTCCTCCGGCGGCGGGCCGTCGTCGTGGTCGGGCGGCGGCTCGTGGTCGTCCTCGTCCGGTGGCGGCTCGAACTCGGGCGGGGGCTCGGGCAGCGGGGCCTCGTCGTCGGCGGGCGGCACGTAGAGGTCGCGGCGGGCGGCGTCCCGGCGCTGGTCCAGGGCGGCCAGCACCATCGTGGCGCCGTCCGCGACGGCCGTGCGCCGCTTGCCGAGCGGGTCGGCGGGCCACAGCGCCGTCTTCTCCTCGCCGGTCAGCGGGTTCGGCTCGTTCTCGGCGGGCGGGTCGGCCCACGCGACGACGTCACCCGGCGGGTGCTCGGCCGTCTTGAGGACCTCGTGGATCTCCACCAGGAACGGCGACGGCCCCTTCACCTTCTCGCCCGTCTCGCCCCACCAGTGGCCGGACACCAGCAGGCTGTGCTCGGACCGGGTCAGCGCGACGTAGAGGAGGCGGCGCTCCTCCACCAGCCGCCGCTCCTCGAACTCGTCCGCGTGCAGGCTGAGGGCCTCCTCCACCTCCTTGCGGTTGGCGCCGCCGGGGACGCGCAGCTTCGGCAGGTCGGCGGCGTCACCGCGCAGGTCGGCGGGCAGCTCGGCGACGGCCTTGAGCCAGCACGACGTCTTGCGGCGGCCGGGGAAGACGTCCTTCACGACGTGGGGCACGGCGACGATGTGCCACTCCAGGCCCTTGGCGGAGTGCATGGTCAGGATCTGCACCCGGTTCTCGGCGACCTCCACCTCACCGGGTTCCAGGCCGTCCTCGGCGTGCTCGGCGGTGTACAGGTAGTCCAGCAGCGACGGCAGCGTCGCCGAAGGGCTGGCGGCGGCGAAGTCCGAGACCACGTCGGCGAACGCGTCCAGGTGCGCCCGACCGACGCCGCCGGGGCGCGCCATCGCCTCGATGTCCAGCAGCAGCGTGCGCTCCACGTCCGCCACCAGTTCGGACAGCGGCTGGTCGAGCCTGCGCCGCAGGGTCGCCAGCTCGCCGCCGAGCCTGCGGATCCGCCGGTAGCCCTCCGGTGAGTAGGCGGCCGGGTCGCCCGGATCGTCCAGCGCGTCGGCCAGCCCCGCCTGTTCCGCGTGCTCGCCGGGCAGCGCGTCCGCCAGCACCGACAGCGGATCGTCCACAACGGACTGGCGGCTGGGCGCACCGGCCAGCTCGCGCGCCCGCTGCCACAGCGCCGCGAGGTCGAAAGCCGCTACGCGCCACCGGGACCCGGTCAGCAGCCGGGCGGCGGCCGTGCCCGCGAGCGGGTTCACCAGCACCCGCAGCGCGCTCGTCAGGTCGCGCACCTCCGGCTCGTCCAGCAGCCCGCCGAGCCCGACCACCTCGACCGGCAGCCCGCGTTCCCGCAGCGCGGCGGCGATGGCGCCCATGTCCGCCCGCCGCCGCACCAGCACGGCGGCCGTGGGCGGGGTGTCCTCGGCGTCCAGGTACTCCCGCCACTGCGCCGCGACGGTGTCGGCCAGCCAGTCCAGCTCCTGCCGCACGTCCGGCAGGAGCGCCACCCGCACGTCACCCGGCCCGGCCCCGTCGCGAGCGCGCAGCTCGTCGACCTCCAGCCCCGCCGCGCGCAGCGGTTCGGACGCCGCGTTGGCCAGCGCCAGCACCTCGGGTGGGTTGCGGAAGCTGGTCAGTAGCCCGTACCGGGTGGCCGGTTTCCCTTGCGCCGCGGGGAAGTCCGTGGTGAAGCGGGGCAGGTTCGCCGCGCTGGCCCCGCGCCAGCCGTAGATCGCCTGCGCCGGGTCGCCCACCGACGTGACCGGCATCGGCTCGCCCTGCCCGAACAGCGACCGCAGCAGCACCCGCTGCGCGTGCCCGGTGTCCTGGTACTCGTCCAGCAGCACGGCCCCGTACCGCTCGCGCTCGCCCTGCGCGACCTCCGGGTGTTCGCTCGCGAGCCGGGCGGCGAGGCTCATCTGGTCGGCGAAGTCCATCGCCGCCTCCCGCCGCTTGCGCGCCTGGTAGGCCTCCAGCAGCGGCAGCAGGTTCACCCGCAGGCGTTGGGCGGCGATGATGTCCCGCAGCTTCTCCGGCAGCCCGTCCTTCTGCCGCGCGGTCTTCGGCGCGTTCTCGATCACGCCGATCAGCCACTCGGCGTGCGCCCGCAACGCGTCGGGCTCGACCAGGTGCTCCCCCAGCTCACCGGCCAGCGCCAGCAGGTACCCCGTCACGGTCGCCGGGATCTTGTCCGTGTCCAGGTCCTCGGTCCACGTCGACACGACGCGGTGCGCGAGCTGCCACGACGACGTCTCGGTCAGCAGCCGCACACCGGGTTCCACCGGCAGCCGCAGCCCGTGCTCGGTCACCAGCCTGCCCGCGTACGCGTGGTAGGTCAGCACGACCGGCTCGGCCGTCATCACCGCCGCCCGCCGCTCCCCGCTCGGGTCCAGGTCGTCCAGCAGCTCCGACCCGCCGAGCCGCCGCAGCCGCAGCCGGATCCGCTCGGCGAGCTGCCGGGCCGCCTTGCGGGTGAACGTCAGCCCCAGCACCTGGTCCGGCGTCACGATCCCGTTCGCCACCAGCCACACCACGCGGGCGGCCATCGTCTCGGTCTTGCCCGCCCCGGCGCCCGCCACGACCAGCGCGGGTTCGACGGGCGCGGCGACGACGGCCGCCTGCTCGGCGGTCGGTTTGGGCAGCCCGAGAGCGGCGGCGACCTCGAACGGACTGGCGAAGCTCATGCCCTGGTCCGGAGGTCGACGTCCACGGACGTCACTGTCCCACCTGTCTCCCCGACGAGTGCACCGGGCACGCCGTGCGGGCCGGGCAGCGGTCGCAGTCCGCGTTCTCCCTCGCGGTGTAGTCCGGGCCGGTGCTGGAGCCCGCCGCGTCCTGGACGGCTTCGAGCCAGACGCGCACGCCCTGCTCGTCCAGCGGGGCCTGGGAGCGTTCGACGGCGCCGGTCTTCTTGTCCTCCTTGGCCACGTACAGCAGGCGCGCGCCGCCGGGCTCGGTGCCGAGGCCGAGGTGGGTGAACCCGCCGAGCGAGGTGGCGAGCTGGTACACCGCGAGCTGCGGGTGGGCCTGGGCGTCGTCCCGCGACACGGGCTGCTTGCCGGTCTTCAGGTCGACCACGATCGGACGGCCGTCGGCGTCGGTCTCCAGCCGGTCCACCCGGCCGCGGACCTTGAGCCACGGCCCGCCGGGCTGCTTGGGGACGTCGACGAGCATCTCCTCCTCGACGGCGACCTGCGTGAGCTGGGTGCGGCTGCTCGCGAGCCAGTCGAGGAACGTGTCCAGCATCTTCTCGACCCGGATCCGCTCCCGCCGGGAGAACCAGGGTGCTCCCGCGTCCACGGCGGTCCACGCCTCGTCCAGCTTGAGCCGCAGCTCCTTCTCGTCCGCCCCGCTCGCGGCGGCCTGCGCCAGCGCGTGCACCAGGGTGCCGGTGATCGACGCCAGCTCGGCCGGGTCCTGGCCGCCGTGGCGTTCGACGACCCAGCGGACCGGGCACTTGGCGAGCACCTCCAACGTCGACGGGGACACGCTGACCGTGTGGTCCTCCGTCCACAGCGGATCGCCGGTCGACACCTCGGGCAGGCCGTACCAGGAGTCCGGGTGCGCGCCGGGAACCCCGGCCTCGGCAAGCCGGGCGAGCTGCACGGCCGCGCGCTGACGGCGGTCCGGCTCGCTCTCGTCGTCGCACAGCACGCGGCGCAGCTCACCGACCAGCTCGGCCAGCACGAGCCCGCGCTCGGGCGTGAACGTCGGCCGCTCCACGGCGTCCGTCGTCAGGTCGTCCAGCTCGTCCAGGAACCGCGACGGCTGCTCGTCCTCGCCCCGCACCGCGCTCACCATCAACGTCGTGCGCGCCCGGCTGGCGGCGACCAGCAGCAGCCTGCGCTCCTCGGCGAGCAGCGGGGCGACGGCGGAGACCTTGTCCGCCGGGTCCATCCCGTGCACGAGGTCGACCATCCGCTCGACGCCGAGCAGCGACCCGCGCAGCCGCAGGTCGGGCCAACTCCCCTCCTGCACACCGGGGATCGCCACGACCGTCCACTCGCGACCGGCGGCGGAGTGCGCCGTCAGCACCGCCACGGCCTCGCCGACGGGCGCGGACGCGGCCAGCGAGTCGCCCGCGATCCGTTGCGCGGCCAGGTAGTCCGCGAAACCCTCCACGGTGGAGCCGGGCAGCCGGTCCACGTACTTCGCCGCGGCCTCGAACAGGCCCACAATCGCGTCCAGGTCGCGGTCCGCCTGCATGCCCGCCGTCCCCCGCCGCGAGGACTGGTTGACCCAGCGCGACTCCAACCGGCAGTTCTGCCACAGGTTCCACAGCACGACCTCGACGCTGCGGTGCGCGGCGATGTCCTTGCGCGCCTCGGTGATCAGCGCCGCGATCCGCCGCGCGGGCACGGCCTCCGCGTCCTCCAGCGCGGCCAGCCGGTCGTTCGACTCGATCACCTCGACCAGCAGCTCACCACTGGCCCGGTCACCGCCCGCGGCCATCTCCAGCCGCCGCAGACCGCGGCGCAACCGCCGCAGCGCCAACGGGTCCGCACCACCGAGCGCCGACGACAGCAGCATCGCCGCCGTGTCCTCGTCCAACGTGCCCGGCACGGCCGCGCAGCGCAGCACGGCCAGCAGCGGCCGGACGGCGGGCTGCTGGGCCAGCGGCAACTCGTCACCGGGCACCGCCACCGGCACCCCGGCGGCGAGCAGCGCCCGTTGCAGCACCGGCAGCGACCTCGTCGCCGACCGCGCGATCACCGCCATCTCCGACCACGGCACCTCGTCGATCAGGTGCGCGCGACGCAACTGGTCCGCCACCCAGCTAGCCTCCTGGGCCGCGGACGCGAGCAACCGCACCTGCACCGTGCCCTCACCACCGGCGCCCACGACCTCACGGGCGGGCGACCGCCCCGGCAGCCGCGCCGCCAGCCCGTGCACGGCGGCGCGCACCTCCGGCGTCATCCGGTAGCCCTGGCTCAGCACGACCGTGGACCGCTCCTGCGGGTCGGCGGCGGAGAGCAACTCGGGATCGGCACCCCGGAACGAGAAGATCGCCTGGTCCGGATCGCCCGCGAGGAGGAACTCGTGCGCCGTCGAACCGATCTGCTTCACCAGCTCGTACTGCTGCGGGTCGAGGTGCTGCGCGTCGTCGACGAACACGTGCCGCACCCGCCGCCGTTCGGACTCCAACAGCTCGGGATCGGCGTGGAAAGCCAGCAGCGCGCTGTCGACCAACTCCGCGGCGTCCAACGCGGGCGCCAGCGACGGCGACGAATCACCACCCATCAGCAGCAACACCTCTTCGTACTGCTGCCCGAACCGCCCAGCGGCAACCCACTCCTCCCGCCCCTGCGCGTACCCCAACTCGACCAGGTCCTCCGGCCCCAGCCCACGCTCGGTGGCCCGCAACAACAGATCACGCAACTCGGCGGTGAACCCCGGCAACCCGATCGCGGGCCGCAACCGCTCCGGCCACTTCAACGCACCGTCCTCGACATCACCGGCCAACAACTCACGCACCAACGCGTCCTGCTCCGGCCCGGACAACAGCCGAGGCGGCGGCTCACCGGCCAACACCGCCTTCGCCCGCAACACCGCGAACGCGTACGAGTGCACCGTCCTCACCAACGGCTCACGAACCGTCCGCAACACCACTGAGTCAACCTCCGAGGAGGAGGTCAACAACCGGGTGATCCGAGCCCGCATCGCCACAGCGGCCTGCCGATTGGCAGTGAGCACCAGCACACTCTCAGGATCAGCCCCACCACTCAAAACCCGCTCAGCAGCCACCTCAGCCAACAACGTGGTCTTGCCAGTACCAGGCCCCCCCAGAACCCGCAGGAACCCCCCTCCGTGCGCGAACACCCGCCGACCAGCGGAATCCCACTGCGGACGAGGCCGATCCACCGGCGACCGACGCACCAGCAGAGGCGAGGAATTCACAACCACGGGAGTGATGGAACCACGTTGCACCGACAAGACGCCGACCACCCGCCGAGTGGCCCAGCGTGGCAACAAAATCACACCCAGTAGGAACCAGAACACAAACCCCAAAACACCACTTGACCTGCAATTTCACCCACAGCCACCACCACGCGGCCAACTTCCCCCACAGCCACCACCACCCACCCCCGACCACCACCCGGCCTGCGCTCACCCACAAACCGCGCCACAGCCACGGCCCCACCCACCCACCCACCCACCCACCACCCACAAGCTTCCGCCAGAGAACCCCACCACCCGCTCCCCGCACGCCCCCACCCAACCGTGGCCGATTTTACTTGGGGTTTTTGGCGCTAAACTCAGTCGGGCGGCAAGCTCTCCACCTGCCGTTTTGGCCCGACCAGCGCCAAAAAGAGGGGCCCCAAGTCAAATCGGCCACCCCCCGCTGGAACCCGGCCACCCCACCACCTACCCAACTGCCAGAATCACCCCCGTGGACGAAGAACTGCACGAACAAATCCGCGACGTCGTACGCAAGATCCCCTCAGGCCGAGTAGCGACCTACGGCGACGTAGCAGACCTCTCCCGCGCCCCCTCCCCAAGACTCGTAGGCCAAGTCCTCAACCACGACGGCCACGACGTCCCCTGGCACAGAGTCCTCCGCGCCAACGGCACCTGCGCCCCCCACATCGCCGAAGAACAACTCCAACGACTAGCAGCAGAAGGCGTCCTGTCCAACGACGGCAAAATCAACCTCCACACCTACCGCTGGGAAGACGCCGCCAAGGCAAAATCCGAAGACGACCCACCCTCCCTCTTCTAACCCTCTCCCTCCCCTAGTCTTCCCTCTCCCTCCCCCGCCCCCCAAACAGCCAAATGCCCCCTCCGAGAACTTCCCGAAGAGGGCACCCGCCCCACCCGCACCTAACCCCCCAACCGCTCCTAAACCCTCACCCTCACCCTCACCCCAACCCGAGCCTCAACCCGCTCCACCTCAGCCACAACCTCCGGATCCCGACTCAAAGCAGCCGCCAACCGAAGCTCCGGCAACACCTCCCCAGGCCTCCCCTGCCTGCTCAACGTCCTCCCCAACAACAACCGCGCATACCCATCACTAGGGTCAAGACCCACCAAAACCCGCAACACCCGCTCAGCGTTACCCAACGACGCGGACTGAAAATGCGCCAACGCCAACTCAGTCAGCACAGCCCGGTCAGCCGGAACAGCTTCGGCCGCTTCCGCCAGGAAGCGCGCCGCGTTGCTCGGGTCGCCCGCCGCGCGGAATTCGCGGCCGAGACGAACGAGCTCGAACACGTCGGTCATGTCAGGCTCCTCATCAGCCGTAGGGGTCACACCCCGCACAACCAGTTGACCCGTCAACCTATTCCTCAAGCAACCTGGAGGAAGCACCGAGCCTCGTAGTACCGCAGCAGCACCGCGTCCACCACCCGCAGGTGCGCGCCGATCGGCTCAGCCACCACATCAGCCCCGACGTCGGCCAACCGCTGGTGGAACAGTCCGGGCGCCAGCAGCCAGGACGCCACCGCGACCCGCCGCCCCCGCGCCTTCAACGCCGCCACGGCCTCCCCCACGGTCGGGGACGCGGTCGCGATGTACCCGACCTCGGCCCCCAGCACCCCGGCCACGCCGACGACGTCCGCCAACGCCCGCGGGTCCGACGACCCCGCCGCCGCCAGCACCACCGCGTCCCCCGGCCGCGACCCGGCTTCCCGCAACCGTTCCCGGACGACGGGCAGCAGCGCCGACCCGATCGGCTCGGTCACCACCACGTCACCGTGCCCGCTGGCCGCGATCTGCTCCGGCACGTCGACCCGCACGTGGTACCCGGCCGCGAGGAACGCGGGCACCACGACCACCGGCCCGTCCACCCCGCCGACCACCGTCGTCACGTCGGGCTGCCGCACGTCGGCGTAGGCGACCTCCACCCGCACACCGCCGAGCCGGTCCCGCACCAGCGCGGCGACCTCCTCGACCACCACGGCCCCGCGCGGGTCCCGAGTCCCGTGTGCCACCAGAACCAGCGTCACCGCCGTCCACCCCTCACTCAGACCGCCACGCCGGACGGCTCCATGGCCATCCGGTAGCCCCGCTTCACGACCGTGCACACCATCCGCGGTTCGCCCAGCGCCGTCCGCAGCCGTCCGATCGCCGTCTCCACCGCGTGCTCCTCACCACCGCCGGGCAGCGCGGCGAGCAGGTCCTTGCGCGACACCACCCGGCCCCGCGCCTCGACCAGCGCCCGCAGCACGGCCATCGGCGCGGGCGCGACGGGCCGCAACTCCCCGTCCACCACGACGGCCTGGCCGCGCATCTCGACCTCCCGCGACGCGATCCGCAGCCGCACGGCGCGTTCCGGCAGCGCCAGCGTCAGTTCCCGTGCCATGGCCCCGATCCGGGCCCGCGCGGGCTGCACGACGGGGATACCGAGGTCCACCAGCGGTCCCGCGGTGATCGACCCGACGCCGAGCACCAGCACGTCCTTGCGCAGCACGTCCACGAGTGCCGAGAACCGGTCAGTGTCCCGCGCCACCTGGAGCACGCTCGCGGCGGCCGGGGCGCTGGTGAACGTCAGCGCGTCCACCTGCCTGGCCAGCACGGCGTCCAGCAACCGGTGCAGCGGGCCGGGGTCCGCGGGCCCGGTCCACCGGTAGACCGGCACCTCCACGACCTCCGCACCCGCTTCGCGCAGCGTGCGGACGAAGTGCGGCAGCGGTTCCCCGTGCAACTGCACGGCGACTCGCCGACCGTCCACACCGGACCGCAGCAGGTGCTCCAGCAGTTCCGCGTTGCTCTCCGAGTCCGGCGACCACGCCTCGGTCAGCCCGGCGGCGCGCACCGCGCCCTTCGCCTTCGGCCCGCGGGCGAGCAGTTCACTGCTGGCCAAGCGATCCAGCAGCCGCGCCCCGAGACCCCACCCCTCAGCGGCCTCGATCCAGCCGCGGAAGCCGATCCCGGTCGTCGCGACCACGACGTCGACCGGCTCGGTGACCAGCCGCTTGGTCGCGGCCAACAGCTCGGTGTCGTCGGTCAGCGGCACGATCCGGATCGCGGGCCCCTGGATCACCGTGGCGCCCTTGCGCTCCAGCAGCGCGGCCAACTCGTCGGCCCGGCGGGCGGCGGTGACGCCGACCGTGTACCCGGCCAGCGGCGCGACGTCGAGGGAGATCATGGGGACCCCACCTGCACGATGCCGTCGAGCACCCGCACCGGGTGAACCGCGATCGACACGGTCGGGTCGTCCAGGCAGGCACCGGTCCGGAGGTCGAACGCCTGCTTGTAGATCGGCGACGCCACGACGGCCACCCCACCGCGATCACCGACGATCCCGCGCGACAGCACCGAGGCACCGCTGAACGGGTCCACGTTCGCGACGGCGTGCAGCGCCCCGTCGAACGTCCGGAACACCGCCACCTGCGAGGTGTCGGGCAAGAGCACCGCAACCCCGGCCTCCGGCTGGAGCGCGTCCCACGCGCAGACCGATGTCCACGTCAGTTCGACCACTGCGGTCATCGAAACTCCAATCGGTGGATGTCCCGGCCGTCAAGCCGAGGAGGAGCCGATCCGGGAACAATCGAGTCCAAAATAGACAGGTCGCTCCGGTCCCCATCGGTGGACCGGATAGTCTGGGGGACGTGTCGGGGGTGGTGAAGCGCGCGTACCGCTACCGCTTCCACCCCACCGACGAGCAAGCGGTGGAGCTGTCGCGGACCTTCGGCTGCGTCCGCCTGGTCTACAACCGGGCGTTGGAGGCCCGCACCACCGCGTGGCGCCAGGAGCAGCGCAGAGTCGGCTACGGCGACACCTCGGCGCTGCTCACTACGTGGAAGCGGACCGACGAACTCGCCTTCCTCAACGAGGTCTCCTCCGTGCCGTTGCAGCAGTGCCTGCGACACCAGCAGAAGGCGTTCACCAACTTCTTCGACAACCGTGCCGCCTACCCGAGGTTCAAGTCCCGCAAACGGTCGCGAGCATCGGCCGAGTACACCCGGTCCGGGTTCCGATGGCGCGACGACCATCTCACCCTGGCCAAGATGGACCAGCCGTTGGCGATCGTGTGGTCGCGTCCGCTGCCCGAGGGCGCCGAACCCTCCACGGTGACGGTGTCGCGGGACCCGGCCGGTCGATGGCACGTGTCGATCCTGGTCGAGACCACCATCAACCACCTCACACCGCTGACGACCGCGATCGGCATCGACGCCGGGCTCACGTCGTTGCTGACCCTGTCCACCGGGGAGAAGATCGCCAACCCGAGGCACGAGCACCGCGAGCGGGCGGCGCTGACCCGCGCGCAACGCAACCTGGCCCGCAAAACCAAAGGCTCCAACAACCGGGACAAAGCCCGCACCAAAGTCGCCCGCGTGCACGCCCGGATCACCGACCGACGACAGGACCTGCTGCACAAGCTGACCACTCGACTCGTTCGTGAGAACCAAACGATCGTGATCGAGAACCTGGCCGTCCACAACATGGTCCGCAACCACACCCTGGCCCGCGCCATCAGCGACGCCTCCTGGTCGAGGTTCCGCTCCATGCTGACCTACAAAGCCGCCTGGTACGGCCGCACGGTCATCACCGTCGACCGCTGGTACCCCTCCAGCAAAACCTGCTCGTCCTGCGGACACCTGCTCGACACACTCCCGCCGCACCTGCGGGAATGGACCTGCCCCGGCTGCGAGGACATCCACGATCGGGACGTCAACGCCGCACGGAACATCCTGGCCGCCGGACGGGCGGCCGCTGCCTGCGGAGACGGAATCAAACCAAACCGGCGCTAGTCGGCGAGGCATCTGTCGGAACCTCCCTTCCAAGGGGAGAAGAAACAGGAACTGTCCGCCGCGAGGCGAACGGAATCCCCAGTCCTCCGGGACGGGGATGAGGTCAACTGCTTGCCACCTCCGGTATACCCAGCGACACCGGTACCCGCTGCCCGCGCTCCTCACGGAAGGAGATCGTCGGGTCGGGGGTGCCCGGTGCGTTGACGAACGAGCTGAAGCGGGAGAGCTTCTCGGGG
This sequence comes from Umezawaea endophytica, assembly GCF_025061645.1. Classification (GTDB taxonomy): domain Bacteria; phylum Actinomycetota; class Actinomycetes; order Mycobacteriales; family Pseudonocardiaceae; genus Umezawaea; species Umezawaea endophytica. The sequence continues at coordinate 28,006 of NZ_JANYMP010000011.1, forward strand.
TCGTCGAGCACGCCTCGCCACTCGTCGGCGTAGCTCGCGACGTGCACCTCCATCGCGGCTTCGAGGTCCGCGCAGATGCCCAGGCTGTCGTCGACGATGACGGCGCGCAGGTGGTCGAGGCCGCCGTCCATCGCCTCGATCCAGGAAGCGGTGCGCTGCAAGCGGTCCGCGGTGCGGACGTAGAACATCAGGTACCTGTCGATCAGCTTGACCAGGGTCTCGGTGTCCACGTCGGTCGCGAGCAGGTCGGCGTGCCGCGGGGTGAAGCCGCCGTTGCCGCCGACGTAGAGGTTCCAGCCGTTCTCGGTGGCGATGACGCCGAAGTCCTTGCTGCGGGCCTCTGCGCACTCGCGCGCGCAGCCGGAGACCGCGGACTTGATCTTGTGCGGGGCGCGCAGGCCGCGGTAGCGCAGTTCCAGTTCGATGGCGAGTCCGACGGAGTCCTGCACGCCGAAGCGGCACCACGTCGTGCCGACGCACGACTTGATCGTCCGCAGCGCCTTGCCGTACGCGTGCCCGGACTCGAAACCCGCGTCCACCAAGCGCTTCCAGATCTCCGGGAGCTGGTCGACGGTCGCGCCGAACAGGTCGATCCGCTGCCCGCCGGTGATCTTCGTGTACAGGCCGTAGTCCCGCGCGACCTCGCCGATGACGATCAGCTTCTCGGCGGTGATCTCCCCGCCGGGGATGCGCGGGACGACCGAGTACGTGCCGTTGCGCTGGATGTTCGCCAGGAACTTGTCGTTGGTGTCCTGCAACGTCGCCTGCTCGCCGTCGAGCACGTGGCCGCGGTCGAGCGACGCCAGGATCGACGCGATGGCGGGCTTGCAGATGTCGCAGCCCCGGCCGCGGCCGTGCTTGGCGATGAGCGCGCTGAAAGTCGTGATGCCCGCGGCGCGGACGATCTCGAACAGGTCGGCGCGCGAGTGGTCGAAGTGCTCGCAGAGCGCACGGGACTGCTCGACGCCGCACTCCTCCAGGAGCTTCTTCAGCATAGGCACGCACGACCCGCAGCCCGTGCCCGCCTTGGTGCACGCCTTGAGCGCCGGGACGTCCTTGCACTCGCCGGAGTGGATGACGTCGGTGATGTCCTGCTTGGTGACCGCGTGGCACGAACACACCTGGGCATCAGCGGGCAGCGCCAGTTCGACGCCGCCGGACGACGGCGCGATCAGCGTCACCGGGTCGCCGGGGATGTCCCGCCCGACCAGCGGTCGCAGCAGCGGGTACGCGCCCGCGTCGCCGACGAGGACGCCGCCCAGCAGCGTCTTCGCGTCGTCCGAGACGACGACCTTCGCGTACGTGCCCGCGACGGCGTCGTTGACCACGACCTCCAGCGCGCCCTCGGTGGCCGCGTGCGCGTCGCCGAAGCTGGCCACGTCGACGCCCATGAGCTTGAGCTTGGTCGAGGTGTCCGCGCCGGGGAACACCGCGCTGCCACCGAGTAGCCGGTCGGCGACGACGTCGGCCATGGAGTTGCCGGGCGCGATCAGCCCGTAGACCACGCCGCCGATCGACGCGCACTCGCCGATGGCGTAGATGTTCTCGTCGGACGTGCGGCACGTGTCGTCCACCACGACGCCGCCGCGCGCGCCGACCTCCAGGCCGAACTCGCGGGCCAGGTCGTCGCGCGGCCGGATGCCCGCGGAGAACACGACCACGTCCAGGTCGAGTTCGAGTCCGTTGGACAGCTTGGCGAACAGCCGCTCGCCGTCGCGTTCGATGGACGACGCCGAGGTGCCGGTGTGCACGGTCAGGTCGAGCTTCTCGACCAGCCGCTTGAGCAGTCCGGCGCCGCCCTCGTCGACCTGGAGCGGCATCAGGCGCGGGCCGAGTTCCACGACGTGCGGCGACAAACCCATACCGCGCAACGCGTTCGCGGCTTCCAGGCCGAGCAGCCCGCCGCCGAGCACCATGCCCGCGCGGCGACCACCGCCGTGCGCCTTGGCGACGGTGGCGCGGATGTCGTCCAGGTCCTCGATGGTGCGGTAGACGTGGCAGCCGGGCAGGTCGCGGCCGGGGACGGGGGGCACGAAGGGGTACGAGCCCGTCGCGAGCACGAGCGTGTCGTAGGGCTGCACGAGCCCGCTCGCGGTGGTGACGGTCTTGGCCGCGCGGTCGACGTGCCGCACGGGGTCGCCGAGCCGGAGCTGGACCTCGTCGCCGTGCGGTGCCAGCGCCAGGTCACCCGCGTCCCACTTGTCCACGTAGGACGACAGCGCGACGCGGTCGTAGGCGGGGCGGTTCTCCTCGGCGAACACGACGATCCGCCACTGGTCGGTGGCGTCCCGGTCGCGCAGTGCCTGTACCAGGCGGTGTCCGACCATCCCGTGGCCGACCACGACTAGCGTTCGCGTCATGTGAACCAATCCTCCCTCCGCCCGGCCAATGCTCACCGGGAACCGTGTCGTGCCAGGTGCACACGTGTTTCGCGGGTGTTAACGCGAACTCACGCCGCACGTCGGAGCGTTGTGCGTCACACGCCGGCGTGCGCGAGGCTGGGCATCCGCACGAAGACCCGGCTGCGCAGGTAGAACCACCACGTCGTGGTCACGCACAGGCCGTAGAACACCAGGATCGCGATCAGGGCCGGGGTCAGCGTTCCGCTGCCCTCCAGCGAGAACTTGAAGACCAGATTCACCAGCACGCCGCCGAAGGCGCCGATCGCGCCCGCGATGCCGACGACCGCCGCGGCCTGCCGCTTGGCCGACTTCACGTCGTCGGCCTGGGTGGCGAAGATCGCCGGGATCATCCGGTAGGTCGACCCGTTCCCCATGCCCGCCAGCACGAACAGGGCCATGAAGGAGCAGAAGAACAGCGGGAAGCTCGCCGTGTCCACGCTCACCATCACGCCGATCGTGCCCAGTGCCAGGCCGACGAACGTGAAGAGCGTGATCCGGGCGCCGCCGAAGCGGTCCGCCATCCAGCCGCCGAACGGGCGGGCGACCGAGCCGATCAGCGCGCCGAGGAACGCCAGCGCCACGTAGGACTTGAAGTCCACGAAGCTGATCTTGATCAGCGACGGGAAGGCGAAGGAGAAGCCGATGAACGAGCCGAACGTGCCGATGTACAGGAAGGACATGACCCAGGTGTGCTTGTTGGACAGTGCCCGCTGGTAGGAGACGCCGTCCGGCTTGGCCTGCGTGAGGCTGTCCATGAAGAACCAGGCGCAGGCCGTGGCGAGCACGATGAACGGCATCCAGATCAGCGCCGAGTACGCCAGGTTGATGCCGGTGCCGATGGTGATGACCACCGGCACGATGAGCTGCGTGACGGCGACGCCGAGGTTGCCGCCCGCCGCGTTGAGGCCGAGCGCCAGGCCCTTCTTGCCCTCCGGGTAGAAGAACGAGATGTTCGCCATCGACGACGAGAAGTTGCCGCCGCCCAGGCCCATCGCCGCGGCGGTGAGCAGGAAGAACCAGAACGGCGTGCCGTCGTTGACGACGGCGAACGTCAGCATCGCGCACGGGATCAGCAGCAGGCCCGCGCTGATCGTCGTCCACATCCTGCCGCCGAACCTCGGCACCGCGAACGTGTACGGCACGCGCAGCGCGGCGCCGACCAGGTTGGGCACGATCAGCAGCCAGAACGTCTGGCCGACGCTGAACGCGTACCCGACGGACCCCAGGCTCACCACCACGATGCTCATCAGCACCCAGACGCTGAAACCCAGGTTCTCCGCCAGGATCGAGAACCCGAGGTTCTTGCGGGCGATCTTCTTGCCCGTCCGCTCCCAGAACTCCGGGTCCTCCGGCTCCCACCGGTCGATCCACCGCTTGCCGCGAGGCGCGGACGCGGGTTCGGCGACCTGGGTCTCCACGACTGTGCTCATGCGCTGACCTCCTGGAACGGCGTTGGGGAAGACCGTAGGAACGGTCCGTTACCCCGGTGTTCGGACAGGTGTCGACAACGGCAACTCCGCCGCACTCGTGGGATTTCAGGCTGTGAGGTCGCGTCGGTAGGTCGGTCGTCATTTCTCCGGTGTCGGCGACGAAGTCCCCGGCATCGGAGAAATCACGGCCGAACTGCCGACCTCAGGCGGCCGAACCGACGTCTCCGGAGGAGCGTCCATCAGCACGGTTGAGCCAGTCGACCAAGCCGCAGACCGCGTCCTTGCAGCCCCCGCACCCGGTGGTGGCCCTGGTGGCTTCCACCAAGGACGACACGGACGTCGCGCCACCGCGGTAGGCCGTGACCAACTGGCCCTTGCTGACCGTGTTGCACTTACACATCACGGCGGACGCGGGCAGGTCGGCGGGACTGCTGGCGACCTCGGGCGTCAAAGCCCGCCCCAGCAACAACGCCAGCCGGTCCGTCGGCGCGGCCAACCCCCGGTCGTACAACTGCGTGATCGCCGCGGCGGCGTCGGGCGCGCCGATCAGGATCGCGCCCATCACGAAGTCGTCGCGCAGCACCAGTTTCGCGTACCGGCCGCGCGCGGGGTCCTGGAAGCACAGGACCTCGTGGTCCGGGCAGTCCAGGTCCACGTGCACGTCGCCCAGCGCGGCCAGGTCGATGTCGCGGGCCTTCAGCCTGGTCACCACGGACGTGCCGCGGTACCGGGCGGCGGGCGCGACACCGGTCAGCCGGTCGGCGAGCACGGCGGCCTGCTCCCACGCGGGCTGCACGAGACCGGAGACCGTGCCGACGTGCTGGGCGCAGTCGCCGATGGCGTGCACGCGCGGGTCGTCGGTGCGCAGGGCGTCGTCCACCAGGACGCCCTTGTCCACGGCGATCCCGGCGTCGGAGGCGATCTCCGTCGCGGCCCGGACACCGGCCGACACGACGACCAGCTCGGCGGGCACCCGGCTGCCGTCGTCGAGCACGAGCCCGTCGCCCGCCACGTACTCCACCGCCAGCGCGCCCAGCCGGAACTCGATCCCCAGCTCCCCCAACGACCGCGCCAGCACCCGACCGGCCCCCGCGTCGAGCTGCCGCTCCATCAGGTGCCCGACCGGGTGCACGACGGTGACCAGGCACCCGCGCCCCGCGAGCCCCCGCGCCGCTTCCAGTCCGAGCAGCCCCCCGCCCAGCACGGCCACGGGCGTGCCGGGCAGCGCGGCGTCGATGATCTGCTCGCAGTCCTCCATCGACCGGAACGACACCACGCCGGGCGCGAGCGAACCGTCCGGCTTCCGCAGGCCGTCCGTGGGCGGGATCCACGACCGCGCGCCGGTCGCGAGCACCAGCGCGTCGTACGGGACCTCCTCCTCTCCGTCGATCAGCACGACCCGCCTGGCGCGGTCGATCCCGGTGACCGTCACGCCCAGCCGCAGGTCCACGCCGTGGTCGGCCGCCCAGTCCTTCCCGTGCAGCCGCACGGAGTCCGCCGTCATCGATCCGGCGACCACGCTCGACAGCAGCACCCGGTTGTAGGCCGGGTGCCGCTCCTCGCCGAGCACGGTCAGCGCCACCGACGGATCACGGCGCAGCACCTCGTCGGCGAACCTCGCCCCGGCCATGCCGTAGCCGACCACCACGACTCGTCTCACGCTGGCTCCAATCGGACGGCGCACACCTTGAACTCGGGCATCCGGCTGGTCGGGTCCAGCGCCGGGTTGGTCAGCAGGTTCGCCCGGCCGCTGCCCGCGAAGTGGAACGGCAGGAACAGCAGGTCGATCCGCATCGAGGCCACGCACCGGACGCGCGCCTCCATCCGGCCGCGGCGCGAGACGACGGCGGCGAGCGCGCCCTCGGCCAGTCCGGCGCGGGCAGCGGTGTCCGGGTGCACCTCGACGTACGCCTCGGGCACGGCGTCGTTCAGCTCCGGCACGTTCCGGGTCTGCGCGCCGGACTGGTAGTGCTGGAGCACGCGCCCGGTCGTGAGCTGCACCGGGTACTCGGCGTCCGGCGGTTCGGCCGGGCCTCGGTGGTCGACCGGGATGAACCGGGCCAGCCCGTCGGGGTGCGCGAACCGGTCGAGGAACATCCGGGGCGAGCTGCCGGGGCCGAGCACCGGCCAGTACAGGGCCTCGCCGCTCGCCAGCCGGTCGTAGGTGGCCCCGGAGTAGTCGGCCGCGCCTCCCGCCGACGCGCGGCGCAGCTCGGTGAACACGTCCTCCGGCTCGACCGGGAACCGCTCCTCGGGCTGCCCGAGCCGGATCGCCAGGCCCCGCAGCACGTCCAGGTCGCTCCGCACGCCCTCCGGCGGCTCGACGGCCCGCTGCCGCAGCAGGATCCGGCCTTCGAGGTTGGTCATGGTGCCGCTCTCCTCGGCCCACTGCGTGACCGGGAACACCACGTCGGCGAGCGCGGCCGTCTCGGACAGCACGAGGTCGGCCACCACCAGCAGGTCCAGGTCGGCCAGGCGGTCGGCCACGTGGTCGGAGCGCGGGGCGGACACCACGACGTTGCTGCCGAACACCAGCAGCGCCTTCGGGCCCGTCGGCGTGCCGAGCGCGTCGAGCAGCTCGTACGCGGATCGGCCGGGACCGGGCAGGTCGTCCGGGTCGACGCCCCACACGCCGCCGACGTGCGCGCGGGCCGCCGGGTCGTCGATCTTGCGGTAGCCGGGGAGCTGGTCGGCCTTCTGCCCGTGCTCCCGCCCGCCTTGGCCGTTGCCCTGGCCGGTCAGGCAGCCGTAGCCGGAGCCGCGCGTGCCGGGCAGGCCGAGCGAGAGGGCGAGGTTGATCCACGCGGACACGGCGTCCGAGCCGCTGGCGTGCTGCTCGGTGCCGCGCCCGGTGAGGACGTACGCGTTCTCGGCGTCGGCCAGCAGTTGGACGGCCACGCGCTGGTCGGCGACGGACACGCCGGTGACGCGCTCGACCCGTTCCGGCCACCACCCCGCGACGACCTGCCACGCCTCGTCGAACCCGGTCGTGCGCTCGGCCAGGTAGTCCTTGTCCAGGTGGCCGTCCGCGACCACGACGTGCAGCAGTCCCAGCGCCAGCGCCAGGTCGGTGCCGGGGGCGGGCTGGAGGTGCAGCGTCGCCAGCTCGGCGGTGGCCGTGCGGCGGGGGTCGACGACGACCAGGTTCGACCGGCGCAGGTGCTGGACGAACGGCGGCATCGTCTCCGCCGGGTTCGACCCGACCAGCAGGATCGTGTCGGCCTTCCCCAGGTCTTCGACGGGGAACGGCATCCCGCGGTCCAGCCCGAACGCCCGCGTCCCGCCCGCCGCGGCGCTCGACATGCAGAACCGGCCGTTGTAGTCGACCTGCGAGGTGGCCAGCGCGACCCGCGCGAACTTGCCCAGCGCGTACGCCTTCTCGTTCGTCAGCCCTCCGCCGCCGAACACGCCGACCGAGTCCGGCCCGTGCTCGGCCCGCAGCTCACCGAGCGTCGTGGCCACCAGGTCGAGTGCTTCGTCCCAGGTCGCGGGTTCCAGGACGCCGCAGCGGCGGATCAGCGGTGTCGTCAGCCGGGCGGGCGACGTGAGCAGCGCGGCCGACGTCCAGCCCTTCTGGCACAGGCCGCCGCGGTTCGTCGGGAACTCCCGCGGTGACACCTGGCCGTCCGTCAGCGTCATCGCGCACTGCAAGGCGCAGTACGGGCAGTGCGTGGCGATTCCGGGGGAGTCAGTCACCCGCCCGACGCTAGGAAGGAGCTGTTAACGCTGGAAGGCAGCGTGTTTCGCCGAGACGAACTTGCCTGCTCCTACCGGGTCCCGCCGCGGTGAGGTGACGCCTAGAGCAGCTCGGACACCAGGTGCACCGCCCGGTCCAGCCCGCCGAGCGACTGACGGCTCGACCTCGGGTGGAGCGCGTGCACGGCCAGCCGGAACAGGGTCGCCCGCAGCAGCACCTGCGGCCAGTCCGGCAGGTGGCCCCAGCGTTCCACGATGCCCCGGTCCGCCCCGCCCCACGCCAGCGCGTCGACGACGATCACGGCCGCCGCCCACTCCGCCGGACGCCAGTACGCGGTGAAGTCGATGATCGCGGGCGACCCCGAGCCGGAGAACAGCACGTTGCCGAACAGGTCACCGTGCACGACCTGCGGTTTCGTCGCCACCGGCTTGCGCGACACCCCCAGCACCTCGAACATCCGGCCGCCCAGCTCGGGATCGAGGTCGGGCTTCTCCTCGCCCCACGCGCACCGGTCCGCGACCGCGAACAGGTCCGTCCGCGAGCCCAGGAACCGCGGCTTCGGCAGGTCGGCGGTCGCGTGGTGCAGGCGTTCCGCCACGGCGACCACCTCGTCGTGGCGCGGTTCGGCCCGCCCCGACAGGTACTTCGTCGCCGCCCAGCCGCCGACCACGTACCGGCCGTCGGTCGACCGCAGCGGGCGGCCGATCCGCAGGTCCGGAACCGACAGCGCGTCGAGGGTCTTCGCCACCCAGGTGGCTTCGGCCGGGTTGGTCGCGGGGCGGATCGCCGCTTCTCCGCAGCGCCAGACGGGTCCGCCGTCGATCAACTCCGGCTCGGCGTCTCTCGCGCCGAAGGCCGCACGCACGTGCGACGGGGGCGGCTCCGGAGTTGGGGTCACGGACCGGCACGCTACCTGCCTCCACCGTTCAGGTGGTGGAGGCAGGGACCGGCCACGGACCGTGCCACTTCACCAGCGGGTGAACAGCACGGCCATCGCGATGAGCCCGAAGCCGCTCACCGCGCACCACGCCACGAGCGCCACCGGGGACAAGCCGCCGTCCTCGCGGCTGCGGGCCAGGTCGTCCAGGCGGTCGTTGAAGCGTTCGAGGGGGTAGACCGTCCAGCGCGCGAGCCGGTCGAGCAGCCGTTCGTACGTCGAGCGGAGCCGCGCGAGGTTGGGTGCCACGCGGAAACCGTAACCCGCGGAACGCCGAATTCCGACCTCCGTGTCCGAATCCTCCGCATCGGCGATTGTCAATCCGCTGACGCGGTTAGTGATCAACTCACCGATTCCTCCTTTTGACGGGTTGCCGTATCTCCCCGGACCCCTATTTTGGAAATTGAGCCTCGCGGCTTCCCTGCGTTTTCCCTGTTTGCGAGGAGACACCCTGTGTTCAAGAAAGCTTTCGTGACAGTCGCCCTGACAGCGGCGGCCGTCCTCACCCCGTTCAGCGCCGTGCAGGCGTCCGCCCAGCCCGCGCCGATCACCGCGGCCGCGGTCAACGTGTACTACAGCACGGCCAGCGCGCCGACGTTCCGGTCCGTGATCCGCCAGGGCGCGGCCAACTGGAACGCCCGCGTCACCAACGTGAAGCTGGTCGAGAACGCCTCGGCCGCCACCCTGACCTACCGCGAGGGCAACGACTCGCGCGGGTCCTACGCCAGCACCAACGGCCACGGCCGCGGGTACATCTTCATCGACTTCACCCAGGCCAGGCAGTACAACCCGACCCGCATCGCGGCCCACGAGACGGGCCACGCGCTCGGCCTGCCGGACCACTACTCCGGCCCCTGCTCCGAACTGATGTCCGGTGGCGGCCCCGGCACGTCCTGCACGGTCGCCGTGCCGAACGCAGCCGAGGTCTCCAGGGTGAACGCACTGTGGGCCAACGGTCTCGCGTCGACCAAGTCCGACGTCTGGACGACGACGATCTTCGACCCGTCGCTGGCGCTCGCGCTGGCCGGTTGATGACCTGAACCGCGTGGCGGGCGACCACCCTGAGGTCGCCCGCCACGCGGTTCGCTACCCGGCCCGCAGTGCTTCGGCGACCCAGTCGAGCACCGGCCGCGCGCTCTCCGGCGCGGCCCAGCCGTTGACCGCCGCCAGCAGCCGCAGGTAGCGCTCGCGGCGGGGGTCGTTCACGGTCTCCACCAGCGCCGCCAGGTCGCCCGGCCACCGCGCCGACACCTCGGCGACGACGGCCGCGCCCTCCGGTGCGGAGGGAGCGACACCGGCCGCGACCAGTGGCCGGACCCGCTCGTGGAGCACGGCGACGACGCCAGGACGGGGAACGGCACCCGGCACGGCACCGCTCACGTGGTGTTCGGCCAGGCGTCTCATCAGCATGCGGAAATCCGGGTCGCTGATCATTTCCGCCAATTCCACCCAAGCCTCGACTTGTTCCGGTTCGGGGTCGTTCGGCAGTTCCGGTGTCAACGAGCGGGCGATCCCGTCGAATTCACAATTGACACCGTCGAATGCGCTGTCGATGAATTCGACGATCAGTCGCTTTCGCTCGGCCTCGGTCAACGTGGCCAACTCCTTCAAGACCTCGACCTCCTCGGGGTTCGTGCCGCGCCTCGCCACCAGGCCCAGTACCGCCTGGTGCAGCCTGAGGGTGCGGATCCGGGCTTCCAGCGCCTCGACGTGCGCCGCCGCCACGGCGGCCAGCGTGGCCTCCCGGTCGACCACCCGCCGGATCGCGGGCAGGTCGAGCCCCAGGTCCCTCAGCGTCTTCACCAGTGCGAGCCGAGCCGCAGCGGTGGCGTCGTAGACGCGGTGGCCCGCCTGGTTGCGGGCGGTCGGCGGGACCAGGCCGGTGTCCGCGTAGAACCTGATGGCCTTCACCGTCAGGCCGGTCCGGTGGGCCAGGTCGCCGATCGTGTGCACGGCACCAGCCTCACCCCTCCCCCAGGGGGAGGCGCAAGCGCGAAGAGGCCGCCCCCGGTCGGGAGCGGCCTCTTCGTCGAACGGTCGAGCGGTGACCTAGTAGGTCGGCAGGCTGGGGTCGACCTCGCGCGCCCAGGAGAGCACGCCGCCGCCCACGTGCACGGCGTCGGAGAACCCGGCCTTGTGCAGCGCGGCCAACGCCTCGGCGGACCGGGCACCCGACTTGCAGTGCAGCACGATCTGCTTGTCCTGCGGCAGCTCGGCGAACGCCTCGCCGGACAGGATCCGGTCCTTCGGGATCAGGACCGAGCCGGGGATGCGGACGATCTCGAACTCGTGCGGCTCGCGCACGTCCACGAGCAGGAAGTCGTCACCCGCGTCCTGCTTGTGCTTGAGCTCCAGCGGCGTGATGGTGTTGCCCGCCGCCGCTTCCTGCGCGTCCGTCGACACGACGCCGCAGAACGCGTCGTAGTCGATCAGCTCGGTGATCTTCGGGCTCTCCGGGTCCTTCCGGATCTTGATGGTCCGGTAGGTCATGTCGAGCGCGTCGTACACCATGAGCCGCCCGAGCAGCGGGTCGCCGATGCCGGTGAGCAGCTTGATCGCCTCGGTCACCATGATCGACCCGATGGACGCGCACAGCACGCCCAGCACGCCGCCCTCGGCGCACGACGGGACCATGCCCGGCGGTGGCGGCTCGGGGTAGAGGTCGCGGTAGTTCAGGCCCTGACCGCCGGGGGCGTCGTCCCAGAAGACGCTGACCTGGCCCTCGAACCGGAAGATCGAGCCCCACACGTAGGGCTTGCCGAGCAGCACCGCGGCGTCGTTGACCAGGTACCTGGTGGCGAAGTTGTCCGTGCCGTCCAGGATCAGGTCGTAGTCGCGGAAGATGTCGAGCGCGTTCTCCGAGTTCAGGTGCACCTGGTGCAGGTTGACCTTCACGAACGGGTTGATCTCGGCCACGGAGTCGCGCGCGGACTCGGCCTTGGGCTTGCCCACGTCGGACTGACCGTGGATGACCTGGCGCTGCAGGTTCGACTCGTCGACGATGTCGAAGTCGACAACGCCCAACGTGCCCACACCGGCCGCGGCCAGGTAGAGCAGGGCGGGACTGCCAAGGCCACCCGCGCCGACGACCAGCACCTTCGCGTTCTTCAGGCGCTTCTGCCCGTCCACCCCGACATCCGGGATGATCAGGTGCCGGCTGTACCGCGCGACTTCTTCCTTGGTCAGCTCCGCTGCGGGCTCCACGAGCGGCGGAAGCGCCATCTGTCCTCCTCGACGAAACATGTCCTCGTAAATCGGACAACACCAGACTGCCCGTTCGTCTTCCCGGATGGGAAGTCGTCCCAACCGGTGGACGTGGCCGCTCGGCCGGGCTGCTGCTCGGCTACTTGGGCGCAACGGGGAACGCGTTCGTCGTGCACGTCTTGCCGTCGGCGGGGACGACGCCCTTGTTGGTCACGTCGACCTCGTTGAGCTGGGCCACGTAGTCGTTGGACACGCCGAACGTCTGCTGCATCATCACCGGCGCGGGCGCCCCGGCCTCCTGGCACGCCTCGTGGCCGTGGCCGAGCGCGTGGCCGACCTCGTGGTTGATGGCGTACTGGCGGTACGACGAGATGTCGTTGCTGAACGCCTTCGCGCCGCGCAGCCAGCGGGCGGTGTTGATGATGACCCGGTTGATGTTCGGGTCCCAGCACGACGACTCGTACTGGATCTGGAAGCCGCAGATCTGGTGGGTGGTGTTCGTGCTGGTCAGGCTGATGGTGAAGTCGGCCTTCGTGGTGCCGTCGACCCGTTGCACGCTGACCTCGCCGGTGCCGACCCAGCTCCGGTTGTCCCCCAGGAACGACGCGACGGTCCGCGCGAACGCGTCCTTGTCGCCGCCGTAGTCGCCAGGTTGGACACCGTCCTCGATGGCGATGGCGTACTTGTAGAGCTTGCCCTGGCCGACCGGGTCGGTCGTGCCGGGGATGACCTGCCACGTGCCCGCGCCGTTCTCGGAGTACGGGGGGCCGTCGGGCAGCACGGCGGTCGGGATGTTCAGGTCCAGCTTCGGCGGCGGCGTCTCGGACGCGGCGGGCGACTTGACGTTCGCCGACGTCTGCTCGGACCGGGGTTCGGTGCCCCCGCCGGTGCCGCCGCTGGTGCCGTCACCGCCGCCGAGACCCGCGGCGCCGATCTGGAACGAGGCGGGCACCGCGCTGTCCAGCACGACCAGCAGCGTCAGCACGAGCAGCACGGGGATGGCGTAGACCCGCCAGCCGTAGTTCGACACCAGGCCCGCGACACCCGTGCGGCGTCGGCGCGGGCGGTACTCCTCGGCTTCGGCCGGGTCGGGTTCCCAGGACGCGGCCAGCGGTTCCGCACTGGTCCGGCGCGCGCCGCGGCGGTAGCGCTCCTCCGACGGGTGCTGGGCCGACGCCCGAACGTCCGCGGAAGGGTGGCGCCTGCCCGACGGGCCACGGCCTCCCTCTGTCGTCCGGTTCACCGGGTCAGGGTCCCACATCCCCCGTACGGTGGCCGGCACACCATCACCACGTCTGCTCCTCCACCGATTCCCACATGCCGAGCATGGCCCGTGCGACGGAGATGGGCCGCTCCATCTGGGCGACGTGACCGGTTCGGGGGAGCACGAGCAGCCGTCCGCGTGGTAGGAGCCTCGCCGTCCGCGGCGCCCGGCGGACGCTGATCAACCGGTCCTCCGCCCCCCACACGACCAACGACGGCGCCTTCACCCGCGGTGCCAGCCGCCACATCGACCGCTGCCCCGACGTGACCCACATCCGGAACAGCGACAGCGTGCTGCCGTTCAGGGCGGCGTTCACCCACGGCAGCCCACCCATCTCGGCCGCCTCCTCCATGCTCTCCACGATCCGGTGCTCGGGGACGACCCCCGGATCGGCGAAGCACAGCCGCATGACCTGCTCGGTCCGCGCCCGCGGCCCGAGCGCGTCCAGCCTGCGCTGCATGGACGGCCCGATGAACGGCAGCATCGTGAGCGGCAACCTCGGGTCGGACACCCGCCGCAGGCTGGGCCGCAGGTCCGGCATCGCCGGCGACACGAGCGTCAGCGTGCGCACCAGGTCTGGCCTCAGCACGGCCACGATCAGCGCCACCGTGCCCCCCATGGAGTTCCCGGCGAGGTGCACGGCGCCGCGGTCGAGCGACTCGACGTAGTCGATCATCGTCCGCGCGTGCGCCACCATGCTGTAGTCGTAACCCGCCTCCGGCTCCGACCGCCCGAACCCCGGCAGGTCCGGCGAGTACCCATCCGCGTACCCCGCGAGCTGCGTCGACAGGTCCGTCCAGTTGGTCGACGACCCGCCGAGCCCGTGCACGTAGACCGCCGTCGCCGCCGCGTTGCCCGGCGTGTGCCGCACGAACAGCCGGTGTTTGCCTGCCACCACCCGCTCGCCGACGTAGGGGCGGACGCTCGTGTCGAGCGGGGGCAGCGGCGAAGCGGACAGCGGCACACGGGTGAGGGCGGGCCGAGCCGTCTCCAACATGTCGGTCATCACTCCAGGATGCCTGGTCAGCCGCCCGCTGGACGAGAACGGGGGAAGCACCGTTCACGAAAGAGGGCTACCAGCGAGTAAGGTTGCCGTCGGGCGGCGGGGGGCACACTCCTCGCAGGCTCTGCGATGACCTGGCTGGAGGCACGATGACGGAGACGGCCCAGACTGCGGTTGGGCACCAGAGCAGCACCCCGGCCGGACGCGGAGTGCGGCTCCCGCGCACCGCGCGCCGGGCGCAACTGCTCGCCGCGGCGCAGGACGTGTTCGTGAACAACGGCTACCACGCCGCCGCGATGGACGAGATCGCCGAGCGGGCGGGTGTGTCGAAGCCCGTGCTGTACCAGCACTTCCCCGGGAAGCTGGAGCTGTACATGGCGCTCCTGGAGTCCCATGTGGACGAACTGGTCGCTCGGGTGCGCGGGGCGATCGAGTCCAGCACGGACAACAAGCTGAGGGTCCACGCCGCCGTGGCCGCGTTCTACGACTTCGTGGACGGGGAGGGGCAGGCGTTCCGGATGGTCTTCGAGTCGGATCTTCGGGGGGAGCCCGCTGTGGCTCAGGCCGTGGAGAGGGCTACCACCGACAGCGTGGACGCGATCACGGAGACGATCACGGCTGATGCCGGGTTGGATGAGGATCGGGCTCGGTTGTTGGCCACCGGGTTGGTGGGGTTGAGCCAGGTCACGGCTCGGGCGTGGTTGGCGGATGATCGCAAGGTGCCGAAGGAAGAGGCGGTGAACCTGATCTCGAACCTCGCTTGGCGGGGGATCGGTGGCGGGTTCCCTTTGCAGCATTGAGGTTGTGGGGGCGGCTGGTTCCGGGTTCCGCCGGGGTCATGTGGGGGTGGCTGCGGGTTCCAGCAGGGTCGGCGGCTGCGAGTCAAGTCTCAGCGGGGTCACCGGCTGCGGGTCCGGTTCCAGCGTGGTGTGGCCGATTTGACTTGGGGCCCCTAGATTCGACCCTTCGCCGGGCACTAAGGGCGGAGGGTGAAGCTGCCGCCCGGCGAAAGTTTAAGGGTCGAATCCCCCAAGTAAAATCGGCCACGGTTCTAGGGCGGTGGGTGCCGGCCTCGTAGTGGGCCACCAGGTTTGTGTGGTTAGAGGTAGCGCTTGATGCGTGCTGCTACTTCTGTTGCACGTTCCATGGGGAGCATGTGGCCTGCTCCTGGGTAGATCACGAGTTCTGCTTGTGGTAGTTCGGTTGCGATGGCTCTTGCGTGTCGTGGTGGGGTTAGCAGGTCTGAGCTGCCTGCCAGGATTGCTGCTGGTATGGATGTTAGTTCTGCCAGTGCTTTTGCGCGGTCGTGGGTTGCTAGTTCGTAGCGGAAGTCGGTGAAGGCGTTGCCTGTGCACCGGGAGATCATTTTTGAGGTGGCTGCTACGTCTTTCCAGTTTGCTCGTTTGCCGAAGAGCATTGCTCTCAGGCCTAGTGGCATGGTGCGGGCGAAGCCCAGTGCTGTGCGGCGGGCGAGCCAGCGGCCCAGTAGCTGCTCCATCGCTCGCACTGGTGGTAGGGATCCTGGTGATGTGGCTACGAAGACCGCGCCTTGTACGCGTTCGTAGACCTGTGGGTGGCGTTCTGCCAGTGCCATCATCGTCATGCCGCCCATGGAGTGGCCTGCTAGCACCAGGTTTTCGTTTGGTGCGTGGGTTTCCAGGACTTCTGCCAGGTCGTCGGCCAGTTGGTCCAGTGTTCTCACTGTGCCGCCGCCCGAATGTCCGTGGCCTCGGTGGTCGTACCGGAGTACGCGGCCGGGGAGTGACTCGGCCACCTTGTTCCATGATGTGAGGTCCAAGGTCCAGCCGTGTAGCAGGACCACCGTCACGTCGGACGGTGGTCCGCTGATCACGACGTTCAGTTCCGTGCCGTCCTTGACCTTCACGGCAGCAGGAACGAGCGTCGCCATGCTCGTGTTCCCGGTTTTCCCACCAAGCCCACCTCGTCCAGGAATTTCATGATGCGTTCGCCCGACCAGCGGATCGTCTCCTGCCAGGCCGGGTTTCCCAGTGCGGCGCGGTGTGCCTCGGCGGCGTCCAGGCCTACTGCCTTGTAGGCCTTCGGGTTGATGATGCTGCGGGTGATGAACATGGCCACGGTGGCCAGCAGCCAGCGTTGGTAGGGCAGTTCTGCCTTCGACACGGTTGCCATGCCGCGAACCACCTCCTCGCGGGCGAAGCGCACGTGCCTTGCCTCTTCCAGCACGTGGATGCGGTTCACCATCCGGACCAGCGGTTGCACGGTCTCGTCGGCCATCGTTTCCCGCTGCAAGCGGTCCAGCACCTCTTCGGCCACCAGGATCGAGCCGTACAGCGCGGGGCCGTAGCCGATCACCGGTAGCAGGCGTCCCAGGCGGTGTACGTGGGCGGGTGGGCCGTACGGTGGGCAGCCGATCTTGTCGACCATGCGCGCGAACATGGTCGAGTGCCTGCACTCGTCGGCGATCTCGGTCAGCGCGTACTGGACGTGCATGGTCGTCGGGTCGGAGCGGTAGACCTCCTTGAGGAGCATCTGCATCAGCAGGATCTCGAACCAGAGGCCGACGCTCGCGATGCTGGCGATCTCGTGCTTGCTCAGCTCGATCCGCTGGTCCTCGCTCATCCGGTCCCACAGCGGCGTGCCGTAGAGGGAGCAGCGGTGCTCCGGCGTGTACCGCAGGCCGTCGACCAGGGGCGCGGCCCAGTCGATGTCGACCTCGGGGTCGTAGAACTTGTCTGCCGAGGAGTTGAGCAGCCGTTCCGCGGTCTTCTCGCGATCAGCGACCTTCAAGGGCCTCGTCATCAGGTCCTCCGCGTGGATTAAGTGTTACTTGAGGTAACGGTTACTTCTGGTAGCGTGCGTCACATGGCTCGCACTGTCAAGGGTGGTTCGGACGCACGCCGCGAACGGTGGAAGGGGCACCGGGAGGCCAGGCGCGCGGAGTTCGTGGACGCGACGATCAGAGCGGTCGCCAAGCACGGCCCCGACGTCGGCATGGACGAGATCGCCGCCGAAGCGGGCGTCAGCAAGCCCGTCCTCTACCGCCACTTCGCCGACAAGTCGGACCTCTACCTGGCCGTCGGCAGGCGCGGCACCGACATGCTGATGGACCGCCTCGGCCCCGCCATCGAGAAGGACGGCCCGATCCGCGACCGCATCCGCGGCATCGTCGACGCCTACCTCTGCGTCATCGAGGAGAACCCCAACCTCTACCGCTTCGTCGTGCGCGGCAGCTTCACCGACCGCCCGGTCGAACAGGACGTAGTCCACGAGGACAAGGCCCTGATCGCCGCCAACCTGGCCCGCATCCTCGGCGACTACCTGCGGGCGTTCGACATGGACTCGGGCGGCGCGGAACCGTGGGCGCACGCGCTGGTCGGCATGGTGCAGAACGCGGGCGACTGGTGGCTGGACCGCCAGTCCATGAGCAGGCAGAGCCTGAGCGAATACCTGGCGACCATCATCTGGCACGCCATCGACGGCCTGCTGCGCTCAGCGAACATCACCGTCGACCCGGACGTGCCACTGCCCGGCAGCGTCTTCAAGACCGAACCGACCTTGCGCCTGATCAACTCGTCGGAGGAAGCATGAGCGACGAAGAGGGCTACCGGGGCGGTGCGGAACTGCTCTTCGACAGCGAGCAAGCACCCGTGCGAGTGGAGGTCGAACTCCGCGGCTTCTTCCAACCAATCGACGGCCGCTACCACTGGTACGGCCGCGTCACGGCAAACGATCAGGTGTCCACTTTGGTCGAAGCAGGCACCAGAACCGCCCTACTGCGTACCCCAACAGGCGAAGCACAAGGCACCCTGACAGACCCCGACCCCTGGCACCGCTACCGAGTCAGCGGCACCAGCACACCACCGTTCAAGATCGACTGAACACACACCATCAGCAAGTCCGAAATGGACCAGAGGTCACGGGGACGGCCAAACAGCACAGGTGGGCGAATGGGTACGGCGCGAGCGGCTAGGACAGGTAGAGCGGGTGAGGGCAGGCGGGGCGCGAACGGCGACGTACGCCGGGGCTCAGGGCTCAGGGCTCAGGGCTCAGGGCTCAGGGCTCAGGGCTCAGGGCTCAGGGCTCAGGGCTCAGGGCTCAGGGCTCAGGAAATGACAGCCGCCGCATGGCCCCACGGCAAGTCACTCACGCCAACGACCAACCCGCTCTTGCCCTAAATCCCCACCAGCACCCCACCTGACCTGGCCCTACGCAACCGTGGCCGGTTTTACTTGGGGGATTTGCCCCTTAAACTTGCGTCGGACGGCAGCTTCACCTCTGCCCTTTATTGTCCGACGAAGGGGCAAATCTAGGGGCCCCAAGTCAAACCGGCCACCCACGCCGGAACCCGCCACCCACCCCCCACCAAACAGCCAGCCACCCACCCCGAACCCCCAGAACCACCCCGAACCCCAGCACCACCACAAACCAGAGGTCCCCCAACCGCGAGAACCCCCCGACACACACGCTACGACCAGGGTCCGACAAAAACCGCCCCACAAAAACCACAAGGGACCACCCGATCAGGTGGTCCCTTGTGTACAGAAAAGCTCTAGTCCCCCGAAGTGAACCCAACCCGACGCGTGTCGCTGGGCCCGATCTCGACGTAGGAGATGCGCGTCGTGGGCACCACGAACCGGGCGCCCTTCTGGTCCACCAGCACGAGCTGGCCGCTCTGCTCCTTGAACGCGACGGCGACCAGCGACTCAACCTCGTCAGGGGTGAGACCGCTGGACACGACGAGCTCCCGCGGGCTGTCCGCGATGCCGACCCTGACCTCCACGCTGACCTCCGTGCACAAAGATTCGACGCTCAACCGGCGTAACCGGCGACCATGACCGATCTCAACCCTAGCCGAGCCCGAGGTTGCCCATGCGCCGCGTGTGGCTCTGCTGGAGCCGTCGGAACAGGCCGGCGATGCCCGCGAGGTCGCCGGAGCCGCGGATGATCAGTTCGGCGAGCCCGTCGCGTTCGGCCACCACGTACTGGGCCTGCGTCAATGCCTCGCCGAGCAACCTGCGGCCCCACAGGGTCAGCCGGTCCTTCAGTTTCGGGTCGGCCGCGCAGGCGGCTCGGACTTCGCGCTCGGCGAACGCGGAGTGGCCCGTGTCGTCGAGCACGGCGAGCACCAGCGCCTTGGTGCCCTCGTCCAGCCACTCGGCCACCTCGCGGTAGAAGTCGGCCGCCAGGCCGTCGCCGACGTAGGCCTTGACCAGTGACTCGTGCCACGACCGGGGGGCTGTGGACGAGTGGAAGTTGTCGAAGCCCGCGACGAACGGGCGCATCACGTCCTCGATCACCACACCGCGCTCGGCGAGGTAGCGCTCGAGCTGCGCGTAGTGGCCGATCTCGGCCGCGGCCATGGCCGAGAGATCGGCCCGGCCCGCCAGAGTCGGTGCTGTGCGGGCATCTTCCGCCAGTCGGTCGAACGCCGACAGCTCGCCGTACGCGAGCGCGCCGAGCAGGTCGACGACACCTTCCTCAACGCTTCCGCCCTCGACAACGGGGGCCGCCTCCGCCTCGCTCATGGGTCCGAGCCTAGTCGGGCCCGGTGTTGCGCGGCGGTGACCGGCAGGTCTCGGTCCATGGTCGAACTCGGCGAGAAACCCCGAATGGCGTACCTGGCAGGTAGACTCGCTCTTTGACGCCCGGCGGTCGACGCTGCGCGGCCAGGTCGGCATGCCTGCCGACGGGCTCGCGGCAGTGACGGAGCCGCGGTTGCAGATCACGGCGGCATGGTGCCGCCACGTGAGGGTGCGCGCACAAACCTCGCTGGCCCTCCCGCTCCACGCCCGGCCACTCCCGATCCGGCCCGCTGGCAGTGGTGCGGTCGAGAGGCCCGTCCAGGGCCCGTGCGCGCTGGTATGAGAGAGGCGATCACCCTGACCGCTAGCGACGAAGACCTGACCAATCTCGACCCGGTGGCACTGGAGCACAGCGAGGCCGGTGTCCCGGACGAGGACACCTCGCAGCCGCTGATGGCCAACGCACCCGTCGAGAACACCGCCCCGACGTTCGCCGAGCTCGGCGTGCGCGAGGAGATCGTGCGCGCGCTCGGCGAGGCCGGCATCGAACGCACGTTCGCGATCCAGGAGTTGACCCTGCCGCTCGCGCTGGCGGGTGACGACGTCATCGGCCAGGCCCGCACGGGTACCGGCAAGACGCTGGGCTTCGGGATCCCGCTGCTCCAGCGCATCGTCTCCCCCGGCGACGGCACGCCGCAGGCGCTCGTGGTGGTCCCGACCCGCGAGCTGTGCCTCCAGGTCACCCGCGACCTGACCGAGGCGGCGAAGTACCTCGACATCACCGTCCTGGCGATCTACGGCGGCCGTCCGTACGAGCCCCAGATCGCGGCGCTGCGCAAGGGCGTCGACGTGGTCGTCGGGACGCCCGGCCGCCTGCTGGACCTCGCCGAGCAGCGCCACCTGGTGCTGGGCAAGGTCAAGAACCTCGTCCTGGACGAGGCGGACGAGATGCTCGACCTCGGCTTCCTCCCCGACATCGAGCGCGTCCTGCGCATGGTGCCGGACGAACGCCAGACGATGCTGTTCTCGGCGACCATGCCGGGCCCGATCATCACGCTCGCGCGCACGTTCCTCACCCAGCCCACGCACATCCGGGCCGAGGAGAACGACGCCAGCGCGATCCACGAGCGCACGGAGCAGTTCGTCTACCGCGCGCACGCGCTGGACAAGGTGGAGCTGCTGGCCCGCCTGCTCCAGGCGAAGGACCGCGGCCTGTCGATGATCTTCACGCGGACCAAGCGGACCGCGCAGAAGATCTCCGACGACCTCGCCGAGCGCGGTTTCGCCGCGGCGGCGGTGCACGGCGACCTCGGCCAGGGCGCCCGTGAGCAGGCGTTGAGGGCGTTCCGCGCGGGCAAGGTGGACGTGCTGGTCGCGACGGACGTCGCCGCGCGCGGCATCGACGTGGCGGGCGTGACGCACGTCGTCAACTACCAGTGCCCCGAGGACGAGAAGACCTACGTGCACCGCATCGGCCGCACGGGTCGCGCGGGCCGCACGGGTGTCGCCGTCACGTTCGTCGACTGGGACGAGGAGCCGCGCTGGAAGTCGATCAGCGACGCGCTGAACCTCGGCAAGCCGGAGCCAGTGGAGACGTACTCGACGTCGGACCACCTGTTCACGGACCTCGACATCCCCCCGAGCTCCACGGGCAGGTTGCCGCTGGGTCAGCGGACCCGCACCGGTCTGGACTCGGAGCCCGAGGAAGACCTCAAGGGTGACAAGAAGGGCGGCGCGCGCAAGCGGAGCCGCGGTCGCACGACGCGCGCGGGCGGTTCGGCCGCGGGCGCCGAGCAGCAGCCGACCACGCCGAGCACGCCCGCGACGAAGACCCCCGAACCGGGTGAGGAGGACGGCACGCGTCGTCCCCGCAGGCGGCGCAGCCGCGGCGGAGCACCGGTCGCGGGCGAAACCGCAGGTCAGGCTCCTGAGGTGACGGCTGAGGGCGGGTCGAGCGAGAACGGTGAGCGTCCCGCGAGGCGGCGCAGGCGTCGTCGCTCGGGCGGCGAGTCGGGCGGAAACGCGGAGCCGGCTGCGAACGACACCGTCTCCTCGGCAGACTGATACCCGACGCGAGCGGTGCACGAACGAACGATCGGGAGCCAGGCAGTGGGACAGTCGGAGCAGGTCGAGGAATCCGCACTCCTGGCTCCCGAGTCGAACGGGCACACAGATCTGCCGGAGGACGTGCTCGCGCCGCCTTCGGCGGACTCCCCGGAACCCCCTCCGGACCTGCCCGAACGGTCCTTCCGCACGCGCGGCGACTTCATCGCCGTCGCGCTGCTGGTGGTGGCCGTGCTGGTGACGGCGTCGCTCGTGTACGCGTTCAGCGACGCGCGCGCGACGACGTCCCAGACGACCTCCGCGCCCGCCCCCGAGCTGCCGGTGGCCGACAGGCTGCCGCCGTCGCTCGCGGAGATCTGGCGCGCGCCCAGCGGCGGCACCCAGGCGCCGACGTGGATCGGCACGGTCGTCGTGACCGGTGACGGCGGCGACGTCGTCGGCCGCGACCCGCTGACCGGCGACGTCCGCTGGCGCTACAGCCGCGACCTGCCGCTGTGCACGATCACCGCTGCCTGGGACAAGGCGCTGGTGTCGTACAGCAAGGGCGAGGGCTGCTCGGAGATCACCTCGCTCGACCCCGTGAGCGGCGCTCGCGGCCCCCAGCGCAACGGCGACGCCGAACTCGGCTCGCGGCTGCTCACCGAGGGCTCGCACGTCCTCACCACCGGCAAGAAGTACGTCGAGGTCTACCGCAAGGACGACCTGGTGCGCTCCATGGAGTACGGCCAGTTGCGCGCCATCGTGAACCCGAACAAGCAGCCCCGCACCGGCTGCGAGTACGGCTCGTTCGCCGTCACCACCGGCAAGATCGCGCTGATCGAACGCTGCTACGGCAGCGACCCGTCCGACCGGCTCACGGTGCTGAAGCCCAACCCGGAGAAGTCGGACACGCCCGAGGTCTTCAGCAGCATCGTCCTCGCCGCCAAGGGCGCGCGGGTGGTCGCCGTGACCAACAACCGCGTGGCCGTCGTCACGCCCGGCAGCCCGGCGCGGCTGACCGTGTTCGACGCCGACACCGGCGGCCTGATCAACGAGCACCCGCTGGACCTCCCCGAGTCGGACCTCGCGGGCGACGTGCCGAACGGAATCGTCCCGATCACCGTCAGCACGGCGAACATCTACTGGTACACGGGCTCGCGCACGATCGCCCTGTCGCTGGAGGACCTCAGTCCCAAGTGGACCGTGCAGGGCGCGATCGGATCCGGCAGCACCCTCGCGGGGCAGGCCCTGATCCCGGTCAAGGACGGCATCAAGGTGCTCGACCAGATGACCGGCACCGAGATCGGCACGGTCCCGGTGAACCGCAAGGGCTACGAGGGCTCCATCCAGTCCAGCACGATCGGCCCAGTGGTCCTGGAGCAGCGCGGCGACACCCTCGTGGCCCTGCGTTAGCGGTCACACTCCAGCACACCGAAACGCCTGCGTTGCGGCAGACTGAAGCCGTGTACTCGCAGATCAGCCCCCACCGCGCCACCAGAATCGACCTACCGGGCCGCTACGGTCCGGTGGCAGCCCTGCGCGCCACCCCGGTAGGCACCGACCTGGGCGCCACGGCCCTGCTGGTACCCGGCTTCACCGGCTCCAAAGAGGACTTTGCGCCGCTGGTGAACCCGCTGTCGGACTCCGGCCTCGAGGTCGTCGCGATCGACCTGCCGGGCCAGTACGAGTCGGCCGGGCCGGTCGCGGAATCGGACTACCGGCCGTCGGTGCTCGGGGAGGCGTTGGCCGAGTTGGTCGCGAAGCTCGCGGCCGAGGGGCGTCGGGTGCTGCTGCTCGGGCATTCGTTCGGCGGGTTGGTGGCGAGGGGGGCGGTGTTCGCCGGGGCGCCCATCGCCGGGTTGACGTTGATGTCGTCCGGGCCAGGGGAGTTGCCGGTGGGGGAACGCCGGATTGCCCTGGACCACGCTGAGGTGATCATGCGCGAGCAGGGGGTGGAGGCCGCGCAGCGGTTGGCCGAGCAGCGATCGATGCTGAGCCCGAACTGGCAGGCGTTGCCGGAGAGGTTGAGGGTTTTGTTGCGGGAACGGTTCCTGCACTCGGCGCCGCAGAGCCTGCTGGGGATGGGGGCGGCGATTCGGTTGGAGCCGGATTTGGTGGCTAAGCTCGCCAGGACGTTGAGGACCGCGCAGGTGCCTTGTTTGGTGGTGTGCGGGGAAGCGGATGACGCTTGGTCGCCAGCGGGGCAGAGGGATATGGCGGAGCGGTTGGACGCGGATTTCGCGGTGTTGGCGGGGGCTGCGCATTCGCCCAATACGGAGACGCCGGAGGCTTTGCTCACGACGTTGCTGCCTACCTGGAGGGCTTGGTTGACTTCTTGAATCTTGTTTGATTACCCACTACGAGGCCGGACGCCGTCTACGCAGCGTGGCCGATTTTACTTGGGGGATTTGCCCCTTAAACTTGCGTCGGACGGCGGCTTCACCTTCCCGCCGTTTTGGTCCGACGAAGGGGCAAATCTAGGGGACCCAAGTCAAATCGGCCACATCCCCGCTGGGAGTTCGGTACGGGGGTCCAGCGGGGGGGAAACCCAGCTTAAAGCCGCATGAGCACACGGGTACGCCTGAGGTGGTCCTCCCCCAGCCACCCCGCTTGCGCAATTATCTCGATGTCGCGTTTTCTTTGTCAAGGCGGGAAAGATGCCTTGACAAAGAAAACGCGACACGACGTGCGCTAAAAAGCGGGGCGGCCGGGGGAGGTGGGTTTAGATTAGTTGCAGGCGTCGGCTCTCGGGGCGATGGGTGCGGGTCGCATTGCCGCGTCTGCCGTGCGGAGGGATGCTGTGGGGCGTGGCTCGTTGGTGAGGGGGCCGGGTCGCATTGCCGCGTTTGCGTACGGAGAGATGCTGCGAGGGCGTGGCTTGTTCGCAGGGGGGGTGGGTCGCATTGCTTTGTTTCCTAAGCCCACCAATAGATCCAGAGGCCGGTGAATCCTACTGTTAGTGCGCCTAGTGAGAAGAGTGCTGCTTTCCAGCCTCTGCGGCGGTCTGCGAATATCTGGCAGACCACTGCCAGTGCGGCCATGATCCAGTGGCCTGTTACCACGTCCCAGCCCAGGCCTGGTAGGTCTCGGCCTCCTGCGTACCACTGGACTGCCACTGTGGCGATGGCCAGCAGTACCAGGCCTACTGTGAACGCCCCGCTGATGCCGCGCCAGGTGCGGGCTGCTAGCTGTTCGCGTTGAGGTCTCGTCTCAGGCGTGTGGAGTTCAACCGTGATCGGTTCGCTCATGAAGCCTCCTCAGGGTGCGAGCATGGCCCACGGGTCCAGCGGGGGTGCGGCCTGTTGGCCTTCCGGGCAGCTTCGGCGGAAGTCGCACCAGGTGCACTGTCTGCCTGTTCTTGGTGGGAACAGGATTTCCGGGTTGCCGCCGGCGGACAAGGTATCGGTTGCCAGGCTCAGTTCGTCCGCGGCTTCCTCTGCCCGCGAGACGTGCCTGTCCAGGCTTTCGTCCGTGTGGTCCCAAGCCGACACCGTTCTGGTCGGTAGGTGGTGCAGTTCCACTCGGTGGCACGGTTTGCGGAGGGTTCGTCTTGCGGCCAGCGCGTAGAGCGCCAGTGCCAACGAACCACGTGCGTCGTCGACCGTCAACGCGTGGCGGCCGGTCTTGTAGTCGACGATGACCAGTTCGCCGTCGCGGAGGTCGATGCGGTCGACCCGGCCCTCGGCGACGATCTTCGAGGTGGGGGTGGAGACCCAGCGTTCCACGCCTACCGGGTCGATGGAGGTGTCGAGTTCGCTGACGTAGTCGTGCACCCAGCCGTCCGCGCGCTCGCGGTAGACCGATGCCTGTTCCGCGTCGCGGAAGCCGTCGTTCTTCCACTGGCGGTGGACCAGCGCGACGGCCTGGTCGGGGGTGCGCTTGTTCGCGGGCAGGTCGAACAGGGCCTTCAACGCGTTGTGCACCACGGCACCCAGCGTGTTGTGGGCCCACGCGCCGCCGCGCGGCGGGCTGGGCCTGTCCAGGTACGCCATGCGGTACCGGCGTGGGCAGTCCGCCCAGGTGGCCAGTTTCGACGGCGTCACCCGAACGAGCTTGCGCGGCAAGCTTCCGAAATCGAACCCGAGCTGCTCCTGCACCCGTCCAAGGCTACGCAAGACCACCGACAGTGCCGTCACGAGCACCCACCGGCAGGATGTCGACATGGAGATCTGGCACAACCCGCGCTGTTCGAAGTCGCGCGCCGCGAAGCAGGCGCTCGACACCGCAGGGGTCGAGTACGTGGAACGCCGTTACCTGGACGACGCCCCGACGGTCGCCGAGCTGGCGGCCGTGCTGGACAAAATGGGCGCTGAGCCGTGGGACATCACGCGGTTGGGCGAGGCGCGGGCGAAGGAGTTGGGGTTGGCCGCGTTGCCCCGTGACCGGGAGGTGTGGCTGGAGGTGCTGGCCGCCAACCCGGTGCTCGTCGAGCGGCCGATCATCGTGACGGGCACGACGGCGTTCGTGGCCAGGACCGAGGAGGCGGTCAGGTCGTTGGGGTGACCCGAGCGCCCGGATGGCGACGTTGGCCCAGTCGTCGTTCGCCGTGGGTGACAGCGGGGCGGGTGGGTGCGTCCGTGCGTGGCGTCCAGGTGATCGCGGCGACGTCGGCCTGCCGGGGCACGGTGGGGAGCCGTGTCGGGGTGGTGGTGATGGGCCATGTGGCGTGCCGGCGGTTCGCTTGCGCGGCCGTGGTGACGCACGGTGGTTGACGGGTCGACCGCGGTGCGTTCGGCCTAGCCGACGAGGATCTTGCTGCCCGTCGCGCGGTCGGCCAGGGCGTCCAGCATCTCCGGCGCGGTGGTCTCCGCGCCGAGCTTCACGGTCTTGTTGGTGCCGTGGTAGTCGCTGGAGCCGGTCACGACCAGGCCCAGGTCGCCCGCGAGGGAGCGCAGCCGGTCGCGGGTCGACCGGTCGTGGTCCGGGTGGTCCACCTCGACACCGGTCAGGCCCTTGGCGGCCAGGTCCGCGACGACCTGGTCGGTCACGATCGGTCCGCGCGACACCGCGAACGGGTGGGCCAGCACCGTGACGCCGCCCGCGTCGGTGATCATCTCGATGGCCGTCTCGACCGGTGTGTCGGTCTTCGGCACGTAGTAGCGGCCGCCGGTCAGGTACTTGGCGAACGCCTCGTTCACGCTCTCCACGACGCCCGCCCGCATCAACGCCATCGCGAGGTGCGGCCTGCCCGCCGGGGCGTCCTCCGGCAACGCCGCCATCAGCTCGGCGGGGTCGATCGGGAAGCCGTCCTCGACCATGCGGGCCGCCATCACGCGGACGCGGTGTCTGCGTTCGGACCGCAGTCTCAACTGCTCCTCGACGATCGCCACCGACGTGGGGTCGTAGAGGTAGGCCAGCAGGTGGACGGTGATCAGCCTGCCCAAGCCGTCCGTCGAGGCGCACGACAGCTCGGCGCCGCGGACCAACCGCAGACCGGGCGGCAGCGCGGCGGCTGCTTCCTGCCACCCCGCTGACGTGTCGTGGTCGGTGATCGCGACCGCGTGGAGGCCGGTGGCCGCCGCGGCGGCCACCAGTTCCGCGGGCGTGTCGGTGCCGTCGGACTGGCTTGAGTGGGCGTGCAGGTCGATGCGCACCCGTGCAGTGTGGCCGACGGCCTCGACCACCTTTCCTACGGCACCATCTTCTTGCCCCGCGCGACCCGTTGAGCCTTGATCATCGAGAAGCGGTCGGCCTGCGCCTTCTTGTCGCCGAAGGTCAGTTCCGAGATGGCGTCGTACACCTGCTCGGGGTTCGGCAGGAACTCGATCCGGTTCAGCGCCTGGATCTGCCCCGCCGACTCCACGACCAGGGTGCCGTAGCCGAACATCCGGCCCAGCACCGTCCGCTCGTAGGTGAGGTCGGTGACCTTCGTGATCGGCATCATCGCCACCTTGGTCTCGAAGACCCCGGAGGAGATCATGAACCGCTTGTCGGTCACCACGATCCGCTCGACCCACCACTCCATCACGAAGTAGGCCAGCCTGAGCAGCACGAACAGCGCGGCGTACCAGAGGATGTTCTGGACGATCCCCGCGTTGTCGGGCAGCAGGTACGAGATCATCATCGCGCCGGCCAGCAGAGCGGCCGCCTCGAGGATGTCCCAGAGGAGGCTGCTCCAGTGCCTGCGCACCCTGATGACCCGACGCTCTGTACCCAGCAGGTACTCATCGGGGTCTCTCGGAGCGAACACGGCCTACCGCCTCTCGCCGTCGGAGGGAGCCGGGCGACTCAGAACAATTGTTTCACGAAGGTGATGAGCGCCTCAGCTGCTCCTCGGAGCGTGGCCAGGATGTTCTGCACCAGCTGAGCCGCTTGCTGTGGCTCGGCGATGAGGAAGAACAACACCAAGCCGACCCCTGCGAAGGTGAGAATCTTCTTCAGATTCACGGTGATCAACCCCATCCGCTACCCGCACCCTGTTGGCGCCAGTGAAAACCGTTGTACCGCACTCGGCGACACGTTGGCTGATTTGTACCGCACATGGGTCAGCGCGGTGCACCACCGATCCGGTACGGCTACTTTGTGTCATCGTGACGCGGAGCGTTCAGCCAAGGATCCGGTGCGTTGGCGGGATCGTGTTTGACACCAACGGGCGACTACTACTCGTGCGACGACTGAATCCCCCAGGTGAGGGACTGTGGTCGGTCCCAGGTGGCCGCGTCGAGCCCGGCGAGGCCGATGACGAGGCGGTCCGGCGCGAACTGGCCGAGGAGACGGGACTCTCCGTCACCGTCGACCGGTGGGTCGGCACCGTCACCCGTCCGGCTACCAGCGGCGTCTACGAGATCCACGACTACCTCTGCCAGGTCGAATCCGGTGTGCTCCGAGCGGGGGACGACGCATCGGATGCACGGTGGTGCTCGACTGCGATCTTGACCACACTTCGGGAGGCCGGTCAGCTCACCGAGGGGCTCTACACCGCCCTTGACGAGTGGGGACAGCTCCCGCGGAGCTGATCGACTTCGCCCGATCGGGTTCGGGTTCCTCCCAGCATGTGGGAGCGCATCACGCCAGCCAGACGAGCCGCTGGCCGTGCAGCCCGGTCTTCGCCAGCACGGACACGGCGGGCGGGGCTCCGGTGCCGTCCCAGTGCGCCGTGCCGAGCACGCCGAACGCCGGTTCGCCCTCCCCCGGCACCAGGTCGTCGCGCCCCGGCAGCACGTGCGCGAGCCCGGCGGCGTACGCCTCGTGGCTGACCCACCACACCGGGCGGCCGAGCGCGCCGAGCGCGGCCACGAACTCCTCGCGCCTGGCCTCCGGCAGGTACGGCATGAGGGTGCTGGTGATCACCACGAGCGGCAGCTCCGCGGGCACGAGCGCGGCGGCCTTGGCGAGGTCGTCCACGGCGTCGCCCTCGACGAACACCGGCGGCGACTTGCGCTGGACGGTGGCGGCGACGCCGAAGTACCGCAGCCGCTCGGGCTGGTCGGCCCAGACGCAGGCCTCCAGCCACGCGTAGGCGTCCTCGTCGGTCAGGTCGACGGGCGCGCGGTCCAGACCGACCTTCGCGGCCACCTTGACCGTCTTGGGCAGCTTCGGCAGCTCCACGCCGGGAGCGGCCTCCAGCGCGCAGTGCAGCCCGAGCAGCGCCTTGGGCGGTCCGCTCACGAGCTGCCCGGCCTGCTGGGTCTGGTAGCGGTAGCCGTACTGGTCGAGCCCGAGCAGCAGCCCGGCGCTCGTGCCGACCTCCAGCAGGCCCAGCGGCGACCCGGCCCGCTTCGCCACGGCGGCCACCGCCGGGAACAGCAGCGCCGCCCGGCGGACCTCGTTGGTCTGGGTGGTGCGGGTCGTGACGATCGCGCGCACCTTGTCCGCGCGCTGGAGCACGAAGTCGCGGAACAGCGGCCACGTGCGCTCGTCCGCGCCGTACGTGCCGCCCAGCGACGGGTAGTAGTTCGACAGCTCGTGGAACGGTTCGGCCTGCAACAGCCGGTGGGCCGCCGCGAGGAGGAGCGTCGGGTGCCCGAACTCCTCCGGCGCGGCGGCCAGGAGTCCGGCGACCTCCGGATCATCGGCGGCCTTGAGCGCCAAGTGCTCGTAGAGGGGGGAGACGCCCGCGGCCTCCACCTCCGCGAACCGCAGCAGGCTGCTCCGCACCAGTTCCAGAGAGGTCACGTCACTCCTTCGGTTCAGGCCTACCGGGCTGCTCGCCGCCGCGGCTCACGCCGTAGGACTCCTTCGGCACCATGACCTTGCGCCGGAACACGCAGACGACCGTGCCGTCCTGCTTGTACCCGCGGGTCTCCACGTGCACGATGCCCCGGTCGTCCTTCGACTTCGACGGAGTCTTGTCGAGCACCTCGGTCTCACCGTAGATGGTGTCGCCGTGGAAGGTCGGCTTGATGTGCTTGAGCGACTCGACCTCCAGGTTCGCGATGGCCTTGCCCGAAACGTCCGGTACGGACATGCCGAGCAGCAGCGAGTACACGTAGTTGCCGACCACGACGTTCTTGCCGAAGTCGGTCGTCTCCGCCGCGTAGTGCGCGTCCATGTGCAGCGGGTGGTGGTTCATCGTGAGCAGGCAGAACAGGTGGTCGTCGTACTCCGTCACCGTCTTGCCAGGCCAGTGCTTGTAGACCGCGCCGACCTCGAACTCCTCGTAGTAACGACCGAACTGCACCGCACGCCTCCGTTGGTGTGTGATCCGAGAACCAGATGACCGGGGGGACAGTAGAAACACCAAGGGAGTACCCTCGGCAACTGGTCTGTGAGCGAATCCACCGCTCGTGGCCGCCGACCCGAGGAGGTGAGTACGCGCTCATGAGCAAAGACCCCCATCCTGCGAGTACCACCCGCGTCCTCATCGGTTGGGTCCACCCCTAGCGGTCGGCCCTGCGGTACCGATCGGGACGCTCCGGTGTCGGAGCCCCCTTTCCCGGCAAGTCAGCGAGGCTCCGGCGCGTCGTCAGCTCGTTCACGACGTGTGCCTGGAGGACCAATGCGCAACCTGCCCTCGTTGGGTGGCCTGAGAGGCCGCGCGCCCCGGCGTGCCCCCGCTCCCCTGATCCCGATCCCCGTCCCGCTGTCGGCGTACGTCGTGGACTGCGCGGTCTACGTCGACGGCAAGCGCTTGCCGGGGCGCTGGACGCACACCGCCGCCGTCGAGGAGGTCCGCGCGCGCGGTGACGGCTTCGTGTGGATCGGCCTGCACGAGCCGGACGAGGAGCAGATCCAGGGCGTCGCCGAGACCTTCGGGCTGCACGAGCTGGCAGTGGAGGACGCGGTGCACGCGCA
This sequence comes from Umezawaea endophytica, assembly GCF_025061645.1. Classification (GTDB taxonomy): domain Bacteria; phylum Actinomycetota; class Actinomycetes; order Mycobacteriales; family Pseudonocardiaceae; genus Umezawaea; species Umezawaea endophytica. Next base: position 58,724 of record NZ_JANYMP010000011.1, read on the forward strand.
CCAGCGGCCGAAGCTGGAGCGGTACGACAACACGCTGTTCATGGTGCTCAAGACCGTGAAGTACGTGCAGAACGCGTCGCCGGACACCGCGAACGAGATCGTCGAGAGCGGCGAGATCATGGTGTTCCTCGGGCGCGACTTCGTCGTGACGGTGCGGCACGGCAACCACTCGGGCCTCAGCGTCGTCCGGCAGGACCTGGAGAACGACGCCGAGAAGCTCAGGGTCGGCCCGGCCGCGGTGCTGTACTCGATCTCGGACCACGTCGTGGACAACTACCTCGACGTGACGTCCCGGATCGAGGACGACATCGACCAGATGGAGGCGATGGTGTTCGCGCCGCGCAGCCGGGTCAGCGCGGACCAGATCTACCTGATGAAGCGCGAGGTGCTCGAACTGCGGCGCGCGGTCATGCCGCTCGCGATCCCGTTGCGGCGCTTGGCGGAGGGCTACACGCCGCTGATCCCGGAGCAGGTGCGGTCGTACTTCCGCGACGTGGACGACCACCTCATCGAGGTGTCCGAGCGGGTCACCAACTTCGACGAGCTGCTCACCACGCTCGTCGACGCGACGCTGGCGAAGATCACCCTCCAGCAGAACTCGGACATGCGGAAGATCTCCGCGTGGGTCGCGATCATCTCGGTGCCGACCATGGTGGTCGGCGTCTACGGGATGAACTTCGAGAACATGCCCGAGCTCAAGTGGAAGTACGGCTACCCGCTGGTGATCTCCGCGGTCATCGTGGCGTGCCTCATCCTCTACCGAATATTTCGTCGGAACCGCTGGCTCTAGTCCCCCAGTCCGCTCCCGACCCGACGGGATGTCCCACCATGACCAGGATCCTCTCGAACCCCCGCTTCTGGGTGCTCGCCTTCCTCATGGCCTGGCTGACGATGATCACCACGATCATCGCGCAGCAGCCCTGATCTCTTCTACAACCACTCCTGCTGTTCCCAGGTGAACGGGATGCCGTGCCCGCTGCCACTGCCCAGGCGCAGTGACACCCCGGCGGGCCAGGTCTTCAGCAGCAGGTGGAACTCGTAGCCGGTGTGCGTGCGTCGGGGCTCGTACACCAGCAGCGCCAGCGGGGCTCCGGGGGTCGCGCGCGCGACGGCGTCAGCCAGGATCGCGCGGCCCTCGGCCCGGTCGGCGGGCGAGACGTACTGCCACACCACGGAGTGCCAGACCACGGTCAGCACGTCCGGCGCGCGGTCGGCCAACCGCTCCGCGAGCCAGTGCGGCCCGGTCGTGCGCCGCACCGGTGCCGGGTGCAGCGCGGCCAGTTCCAGCGCGGACCGCAGGCGCTCCCAGCGGTCGAGCTGATCGGCCCACACGAACGACGACAGCGCCAGCCGTCCGTCCTCCGTGGACACGTCGACCGGGTTGAGGTCGCAGCCCTCGCGCTCGACGATCCGCAGCGGCCGGGTCAGGTCAGCGGAGGGCCGCCCGGTCCACCGGGGGTCGAGACCGAACGGGCTGGCCGGGTCGCCGACGACCTCGTCGGCGCCGAGCCGGTACGCGATGCGGTCCGGGTGCAGGTTCAGGCCCGCGCTGGCGCCGATCTCCAGCAGCCGCACGGGGAACGGCGTCGACCGGCCCGCGGCCTCCGCGGCGGCGTGCGCGGCGACCTGGAGGCCGCCGAACAGCGGCGCGCTGCGGCCCGGCTCGTTGGTCTGCACGACCGACGCGCCGATCCGCGCCCGCAGCTCGTCGGCGTGCTCGTGCAGCACCGGGAGCACGGCGTCCCACAGCGTCGGCAGGTGCGGGCTGCCGCCGACCGTCGGGTAGTGCTTGGCCAGGCCGGGAGCCCGACCCTCCAGCACCAGCCGGTGCAGCGCGCTGGCGAACCGCAGTGCGGGCATCGTGCCCTTGCGGTCGCGCTCGTGGCCCGCCATCACGCGGGTGGTCACGCCACCGGCCCTCAGGTCGGCCGCGGCTTCCAGGAGCAGGGCTTCGGTGAGGGGGCTTGACCCCTCGCAGCTCTTGGCCGCGTCGATGAACAACTGGGCGAGCACCAGCAGACGCTAACCCCGTTCGCCCCGCTCCGAACGCCGGGAGCCGCTATTTCACCCTTCTCGGCGCAACGGGGCCAGCAGTCGTCGCACGGCGTTGCGGACGTCCTCGCGGGCCAACGGGTTCGCGCTGACCCACTCGCCGTCCTGCGACACCTTGTAGCGCCCGCGCGGGGTGTCCAGCCAGGACAGCTCGGCGCCGAAGCGCACGTCCTCGCGGTCCTCGCCGTGCAGCCCGTTCGGCTTGCTCGCGCCGAGCTGGCCCTGGCCGAGCACGGGTTGCAGGTGCGCGATCATCCGGCGCAGCACGCGCTCGTCAACGCCGTTGTGCTCCAGCAGGTCCGGCAGTTCGGCCTCGCGGAACGCCTCGCCGTCCTCGATCCGCCTCGCCATCTCGGCCTCGGCGGCCCGCAACGCCCGCAGGGGCACGCTGATCGGGCTCGACCCGGCCTGCTCCACGTCCGGGACGAGCCGGACGAGCGCGTCCACCGCGCGGTCGATCGGCATCGACCGCAGCCGGACGACCTCGTCCTCCTCATCGGAGCGCTGGACGGCCAGCAGCGCCGTGTGCCCGTCGACCATGGCGACGGCACGGGTGGTCGACTTCTCGTCCACGACGACGACGTCCAGTGCGCCGCCCCGGTCGCGCAGCAGCCGCACGAACTCCTCGGCCAGCCCGAGCGGGCCGCCCTCGTTCGCCAGGCCGCGGGCTTCGAGGGTCTGCAAAGCCGCCTGGAACACCACCGACCGCTCCACGTCGGTCGTGCCGCTGGACGGGACCTCCAGCGGGAACGGCGGTTCGACCTCCGCGTACGTGCAGAGGAGGTCGACCTCGTAGGGGTGCAGCTCGCTCACGTCGTGCGCAGCGAGTGAGCGGCGTTGGCGTCGTCGGCGCGGTAGCGGGCGACGGTCTGCTCGGCGCTGTCCACGAACTCGTCCATCCGCTTGAGCGCCACGCCGAGCTGGTCGAGCAGGCCGTCCGACCCGGCGAGCCGGTCGGTGAACTTGTCCGACAGCGCGCTGCCGACCGGGCTGGTGCCCATGTGCGGGCTGTTGGCCGGGTGCATCAGCTCCTCGGCGTCGCGGCGCATCGCCTCGAAGTGGGCGCGCACCTCCGCGACGGCGAGGGCGAACTCCTTGACCTGCTCCGGTTCGACCTGCCAGCCGCCCGCGGAACTCGACTCCTGGGTGTACACGATCGTTGCTCCTCTACCGGACTACAGGCCGATGACCGGCGGTGCGGCCTTCTCGTCGCTGCTGAACAGGTCTTCCTCCAACGGGAAGCGCCGGTCGTACTCGACGTCCTCGTCGCCCTGGCCGCGGCCCGCCATCGGACCACCGGCCATGCCCGCGCCGCCGGCACCGAACCGACCGCCCGCGCCGAACCGGTTGCCGCCGCGCAGCATGTCCCGCGCGCCCGCGCCGACCCCGGCACCGCCGCGACCGGGCGGCAACGCGCCCAGCAGGCCGCCGGGACCGCCGAACGGGCCGCCGAGGCCGAACTTGCCCGCGCCACCGAGACCACCCGCGCCACCGCCGCGCCCGAGGGCGTCAGCACCGAGCGCGTTCGGACCACCGGTCAACACGGACCAGCGCGGGTCGTGCCCGCCGCCCGCGAAGCTGGGGATCGTGGTGCCGCGACCGCCGGACGTGTCGGTGTCACCGCCGGGCACCCCGCCGCTGCCGGGGAGCTGCGGCCGGTCACCGGGGAGCGTGCCCACACCACCGCCGCCACCGCCGGGCGGGAGCCCGCCGCCACCACCGCCGGTGCCGTCCGCGGGGCCCATGAACGACGGCGTGGTGCCGTCGACCTCCATCGCCGCGTTCTCGAACCTCTGCATCGTCTGCACGGCCCGCCGCTTGAGCTTCTTCTTCTTGCTGGACCCGCCGAAGACCGAGCCGATGCCGCCGATCATCGCGCCGATGCCCGCGCCGATCGGACCGCCGATCGCGAACCCGGCCGCCGCGCCGCCGCCGAGCGACGACCAGCTAAAACCTCCGGGAGGGGCGGGCATCTGCTGCTGCGCCGAGCGCAGCGCGCCCGCCGCGCTGTCGATGGGGATCGACATCTTCGCCGCGGTGTCGCCGAGGTCCGAGAGCCAGTTCACGTTGCTCTTGACGGTCGCGCTCGCCTGGTCGGCGGCGCTGCCTCCCCAGAACTGCATGAGCTTGTCGAGGGACCGCTGGAGCTCGTCCGAGCGGTTCGCGATGCTCTCGCCCTGGCGGCTCCACGTGTCGGCCAGCCGTTCGACGTTGACCGGGTCGGCGTTCTCCCACACCATCTTGAACAGGCTCTTGTGGCTGAACCCGTCCCAGTGCGTTCCGCCGACCACGTACCTGTCGTCCTCACGGCCCTGCGCCCGCGACTCGGAGAACTCCCGCGCCGCCTGCGTCACGAAGGTGAACAGGCCCTGGAACAGTCCACCGCTTTGCACCACGTCCGTCTCCCCCGGCATAGATGTCCAGCTTGCAAGCTAGCGGATCGGACGCGGCGCACGACAGGTCAGTTCCGCCGAATCCGAACTACCCTCGGTGGAATGCCGAAGGTTCTCGCCGTGGCCGATGAAGTGGTCGAACAGCTCTGGACCGACCAGGTCCGCACGCACGACGTCGACCTCATCGTCGCGGCGGGGGACCTGCCGTTCGACTACCTGGAGTACCTGTCGTCCGCGCTGGACAAGCCGTGCGTGTTCGTGCCCGGCAACCACGACGCTGACCTGACCGGCTACGCGAACGTGCGCGGCCTCTGGACCAGGGCCGGGATCCCCTCCCGCTGGCCGGGCCCGGACGGCGGGATGAACGCCGACCAGCGCGTCGTCGACGTCGCGGGCCTGCGGATCGCCGGGCTCGGCGGGTCGATCCGGTACAACGAGGGCCCCAACCAGTGGACCGAGCGCCAGCAGGCCAGGCGGTCGCGCCGGGTGGTCCGCCAGGCGGGCTGGCGGAAGCTGCGCGACGGCCGCGGCGTCGACGTGCTGCTCACCCACTCCCCGCCGCGCGACTGCGGCGACGAGCAGGACGCCCCGCACCGCGGGTTCGCGTGCCTGCACTCCGCCGTGCGCAGGCTCCGGCCGCCGCTCATGCTGCACGGGCACATCCACCCCCACGGCGAGCGGAAACCGGACCGCCACCTCGGTGGCACGCGCGTGGTGAACGTCGTGGGCTACAAGGTGCTGGACATCCCCTCGACGACTTCGGAGGCCCGCGATGCGCGGTGACACCGGGTTCCCGGTAGCCGACGCGGAGAACGACTTCACCAGGATGCGGCGGCAGCAGGTGCTGTCGCGGCTCTCGACCTGGCTGCGCCGCGAACCGGACGACGTGAACATCATGCTGCCGTTCGACGAGGTCGTGGACGCGCTGGGCTGGGTCACCGAGCGGCGCGTCGGCCTGCACACGGTCCGGCTGGACTCGATCGTCGGCAGCGTCGACCGCACCCGCGACTTCGACCGCCGCTTCCGCCCGACATCCGCGCGGGTGCGGGAGCGCTGGCAGCGCTTGGCGCTGGCGGCGCGGCGGGGCGAGTCCGTGCCGCCCATCGACGTGTACCGCGTCGGCGACCTCCACTTCATCGTCGACGGCCACCACCGGGTGTCCGTCGCGCACGCGCTGGGCCTGGACGTCATCGACGCCTACGTCACGGAGGTCGTCACGCGGATCGACGCGCACGGCATCCGCCACCGCGGCGACCTCATCGTCAAGGACTACCGGCGGCTGTTCCTGGAGCGCGTCCCCCTCACCGGCGAGGCCCGCGCCTCGGTCGTGCTCGCCGAACCGTGGGACTACGCGAAGCTCGGCGAGCACGTCGAGGCCTGGGGTTTCCGCCTCATGCAGGACGAGGGCGCGTTCCTGGACCGCGCGACCGTCGCGCGGCGCTGGTACTCCGAGGAGTACCAGCCCGTCGTCGAGCTGCTGCGGCAGGCCGACATGGTCGGCGCCCGACCGGAGACGGAGGCCTACATGTGGGTCGCGGGCGAGCGCTACCGGCTGATCCGCAACCACCGGTGGGACCACGACGTCATCGACGCCCTGCGCGCGACTACCGAGGTGCCTCGGTAGCGGGCAGCGGTCTCGCCTGGTCCATGACCTTGTCCGCGTAGCTGTCCAGCAGCCGCGTCGCCAGTTGCTGCGAGTACCCGAGGATGACCGCCCACAGCAGCAGGGCGGCCTGCGACGCGATGCCGATCAGCCCCGTCGTCACCCCCGCGCCGAGGCCCAGCACGCCCACCACCGCGAGCGCGGAGCCGAGCATGATCTTGATGGCGGCCTGGTAGCCGATCATCACGTACGGCGAGAGGCTCGGTCTGCGCCGCAGCAGCAGCACGACGGCGGCCAGGACGGCCCCGAACGCGCCCAGGAGCTGGATCAGCCACACGTCCGCCGCCGACGAGGCCTTGCCGCCGGGGCACACCACGGGGAGCCGTTCGGAGCTGACGCACATCGGCAGCAGCCCCGGCTGCGCCAACCCCACGACGCCCAGCACCGTGTTGATCAGGAACAGCACCGCCGACGCCGCGATCAGCTTGTTCCGCAACGCCCGCGACCCGGCGTGCGCGAAGTCCGAGTTGTCGAACGCGGCCCTGAGGGCGTCCACCACGATCGCCCGCTCGATCGACGGCGTGAACTCACCGGGCCGCAACTCCTCCAGCGCCTTGCGCCGCGGGTCCTCGTCCGGCAGGTTCGCCGCCACCCGCGCCTTCAAGCCGGGAATCCGCCCCAGGAACCCCTTCTCCGCCGCGACGGTCGCGATCTCCGCCTCGTGCAACGACCTCCAGGCCCGCTCGATGTGCCAGCCGGACCACCAGGACGCCACGGCCTTCCACCGCGACTCCTTGCGCGTCAACATGTCGTCGACGACGGCCGCCTCGCGCTCGGCCGTCTCCCGCCACACCGTCCCCTCCGGGTCGACCGGATCAGGAGGACCGAGCGCCGCCAGGTCCGCCCGCACGCGATCCAGCCGCGACTGCACCACCAGCCGCCAGTCCGACACCTTCGGGGTGCGCTCCGCCATGCAGTGATGGTCGCACCGGGCACCGACAAAAAAGCGATCACCCGAACGTGTGGTCGGATGAGATTCTCACCGGATTCATCCCACTGCCAAGGTTTCCGGGTGGAGTACAGCATCCCGGCGATCCGCAGGCTGCAACTGGGACGAACGCTGAGGAACCTGCGCAAGGCGGCAGGCTTGACGGTCGACCAGGTGGGCCCGGACCTCGACATGTCCGCGAGCACCCTCAACCGGATGGAGAACGGCCGAGGCCGCGTCCACCCCTTGGTGGTCAGAGGCGCACTCGACCTCTTCGAAACACCGTTCGACCAGGTGGAAGAGGTGATGGCACTCGCTCGCGAGGCTTACCGCAACACGTGGTGGATGCTCCAGGGCATCAAGGCGAACAGCTATCCGGCGCTGGAATCGGAGGCGGCCTCTGTCCGGAACTTCGAGCTGGCCCTGATACCCGGCATCTTCCAGATCGAGGACTACGCCACCGCGTTGTTCACACTCGACACGGAGCGAGACCGCAACCGAAACCTGGTCATCCGGATGAACCGGATGGCACGGCTGACCGACGAACGACCGCTCATCGTGCACGCAGTCATCGACGAGACCGCGCTCCACCGCTCAATTGGTGGACCAGCGGTCCAGAAAGCCCAACTCCGCCACCTGATCGCACTGTCGGAACTGCCGAACGTGACTATCCAGGTGCTGCCGTGCACCGTGGGCTCGAACCGAGGATTGCGCGGTGCTTTCAGTGTCCTGGCCTTCCCACCGAACACGATCGACGAACTCGGCTACCTCGACCACGCAGCCGGGAACCTGCAACTCGCCAGCGCACCCAAGGTGAAAGAGCTACGCCTCCGGTTCGACTCCATCGCTAGTCTTGCTTTGAACGAAGGCGACTCGGTGGCGCTGCTCACCCGTTTCGCCAACGGCTGACAGGGCGAGGTGGACATGATGGACCTGAACTGGCGCAAGAGCACCTACAGCGCTGAGGGCGGCGGCAACTGCGTCGAGATCGCCCCCGTCCCACATGGCACGGCGGTTCGCGATTCCAAGAACCCCACCGGTCCACGGCTGGACTTCCCCGCCACCGCGTGGCGGGTGTTCCTCACCGACCTGCCGGGCTGATCGGGTTGGTGCGCCGAACGGTCCGGCGCACCACCGTTCGGCTCACGCCGTCTGCGACGGCTCCACGATCTCGCGCAGCCTCGGCGGCATCCGCTTCTCCAGGCCGAACGGCTCCAGGTGGGCCTGGAGGACGCCGGTGAACGCGCGCTCGACGCTCGCGGTGTCCCAGGTGTCGCTCTCCAGGATCGGCTGCTTGAAGTACGGGTGGCCGACCAGGTGCAACTGGCGGCCGTTGCAGCGGATGATCTGGCCGGTGATGCCGACCGACGCCCCGGACAGCAGGAACATCACCAGCGGGGCGACCTTGCCGGGGGTGCGGTCGGCGGGGATGGCCCGCAGGGACCGCTCGGACTTCCAGACCATCCTCGTGTGGGCGACGGGGCAGACCGCGTTGACGCGGATGCCCTCGCCCTCCAGGTCCAGGGCCCACGAGGAGCTGAGGGACGCCACCGCGCCCTTGGTCGCGGAATAGGTGGCGAGTTTCCGCTGGCCGAGGAATGCGCCGGAGGAGATGTTCACGATCGACCCGCCGCCACCGTGTTCGCGCATGGCGCGCATTGCGGCCATACCCGTGTAGATGACGCCGAGGAGGTTCACCTCGACGACCTGCCGGATCGTGTCGGGGTCGTCGTCCCACGGCAGCGTCTCGTAGTTCAGCCCCGCGTTGTTCACCAGGCCGTCGAGCCTGCCGAATTCGGAAACGGCCAAGCCGACGATCTTCTCGGCCTCGCTCGGGTCGGCGACGGTGTGCGTGCTGGCGACCGCCGTGCCGCCATAGCCCCTGATGTGGGTGGCAACCTGTTCGGCCAGGTCACCGTCGCTGTCGTTCACCACCACGGAGGCGCCCGCCAGTGCCGCGTGCATCGCGTAGGCCTCACCCAGACCTCGACCGGCACCCGTGATGACCACTACTTTTCCGTCAAGAATCCCCATTGCGCGCCCAACTCTCATGCCGGTTCCCCGACGAAAACCCAGCCGGGATGTTTCCGCCTTCGACCAGCGTGGGCCGGTTCCGAAGGCGCCCAGTTGAGGTTTCGGCGAGAAGTCGTCGAGCTGCGCTGAATGGCCGCACGGACTTCGTCCGGACTAGTGGACTTGGCTAGTCAGTAACCGACCGTGACGTCGAGTTCACCAAAGAGAAAGCGGGCCACTCAAGAGTGACCCGCTTTCCTTGTTATTGCAACTATTCCTCGGAGTAGGTGAGGTTCCGCCCGGTGGCCGGGTCGAAGAGCTGCACCTTGTCCGCGTTGAACCAGATCTCGGCCTGCTCGCCCTCCCTGGCACCGGAAGCGGCGGAGATGCGGGTGACGATCGGGACGCCGCCCCCGCTGCCCGCTTCGGCCGTGCCCGAGTCGGCGGCCAGTTCGGCCAGCTCGGCCGACGTCGCCTGCTCGCCCGAAAGGGTGAAGTAGGCGAACTTGTCCGAGCCCATGGACTCCAGCACGTCGACGTTGCTGGTGAACGTGTGCCCGCCGCCGCGCTGGTGCTCCTCGACGAGCTTGGAGTCCTCGAAGTGCTCGGGGCGGATGCCCACGATCACCTCGCGGGGCGCGTCGGCCGCCTCGACCATGCGGCGGATGCGGTCGGTGAGCGGCACGTCGCCCAGCGGGGAGCGCAGCACACCGTCCTCCAACCCGGCCGGCACGAAGTTCATTGACGGCGAACCGATGAACCCGGCGACGAACAGGTTGGCCGGGTGGTCGTACAGGTACTGCGGGGCGCCGATCTGCTGCACCGCGCCGCCCCGCATGACCACCACGCGGTCGCCGAGGGTCATGGCCTCGGTCTGGTCGTGCGTCACGTAGACCATGGTCGTGCCGAGCTGCTTCTGGAGCCGCGACACCGAGGTCCGCATCTGGACGCGCAGCTTCGCGTCCAGGTTGGACAGCGGCTCGTCCATGAGGAACGCCTTGGGGCTGCGGACGATCGCCCGGCCCATCGCGACGCGCTGCCGCTGACCACCGGAGAGGTTGGACGGCTTGCGGTCGAGGTGCTGCCCGAGGTCGAGGATGTCCGCGGCGTCGTTGACCTTCTTCTCGACGGTCGCGTTGTCCACCTTGGCCAGTCGCAGCGGGAACGCCATGTTCTCCCGCACGGTCATGTGCGGGTACAGGGCGTAGGACTGGAACACCATCGCGATGTCCCGGTCCTTCGGCGCGCGCTCGTTGACGCGCTCGCCGCCGATGCGCAGCTCGCCGGTGGTGATGTCCTCCAACCCGGCGATCATGTTGAGGGTGGTGGACTTCCCGCAGCCGGACGGGCCGACGAGGATGATGAACTCGCCGTCGGCGATCTCGATGTCCACTTCCTGGACGGCCAGGGCGCCGTCCGGGTACTTCTTGGTCACCTTGTCCAGAACGATTTCGGCCATGTGCAACTCACCCCTTGACGGCGCCGGAGGTCAGCCCCGCGACGATTCGGCGCTGGAAGAACAGAACGAACAGGATGATCGGGATCGTGATCACCACGGCGGCCGCGGCGATCGACCCGGTCGGGTCCTCGAACTGCGAGCTGCCGGTGAAGAACGACAGCGCGACCGGCACGGTCCTCGACTTCTCCGTCGAGGTCAGCGAGATCGCGAACAGGAAGTCGTTCCAGCAGAAGATGAACACCAGGATGGCGGTGGTGAACACACCGGGCGCGGCCAGCGGGGCGATGACCCTGCGGAAGGCCTGACCGGGCGTGGCGCCGTCCATCTTGGCGGCCTTCTCCAGCTCCCACGGGATTTCCCGGAAGAACGCCGACAGCGTGTAGATCGCCAGCGGCAGCGCGAACGTGATGTACGGCAGGATCAGGCCGGGCCACGTGTCGAAGAGGCCGAGCGAGCGCTCGATCTCGAACAGCGGGGACACCAGCGACACCTGCGGGAACATCGCGATCAGCAGGGAAACCCCGACGAGCAGCGACTTGCCGGGGAAGTCGAGCCTGGCGATGGCGTACGCCGCCATCGTGCCGAACACGACGGCGACGGCGGTCGCGATCAGCGCGATGCCGATCGAGTTCGCCAGCGCCCGCACGAACTCCGTGGTGGCGAAGATGTTCGAGTAGTTGTCGAACGTCCAGTCCCGCGGGATGAAGTTGCCGTCCGCCAGCGTTTCCTTGGACTTGAACGAGAGGGACACGATCCACAGCACCGGGAACAGCGCGTAGATCACCACGACCGCGTTGAGGATGCCCCACCGGGTCTTCTTGGCCGTCGTCTCGGCTCCACCGATGCCCGCCATCAGCGCTTCCCCCCGTCGTCGCTACCAGGGGCAGCCGTGCCGAACAGCTTGATGAAGATGAACGCGATGATCGCGACGGCGATGAAGATGAGCACCGACATCGTCGAGCCGATGCCGAGGTTCAGCCCCTTGATGAGGTTGTTGTACGTCAACATCGACACCGACGACGTCCCCTGTGACCCGCCGGTGAGCACGAACAGGTTGTCGAAGATGCGGAACGCGTCGAGCGTGCGGAACAGCAGCGCGACGAGGATCGCGGGCTTCATCAGCGGCAGGATCACCTTGGTGAACCGCTGCCACCCGCTGGCGCCGTCGAGGGCCGCGGCCTTGAGCAGGTCGTCCGGCACGAGCGCCAGACCCGCCATCAGCAGCAGCGCCATGAACGGCGTCGTCTTCCACACCTCGGCCAGGATGACCACGGCCAGCGCCGGGATCTTCTCCGTCAGCACGGGGTCGCCGCCCATCAGCTCGGCCAGGTAGCCGGTGCCGGGCGTCCAGGCGTACCGCCACGAGAAGGCGGCCACGACCGTGACGATGCCGTACGGGATCAACGTCGACGTGCGGACGATGCCGCGGCCGACCAGCGTGCGGTGCATGATCAGCGCCAGCGCCATGCCCAGCACCAGTTCGATGACGACGGACACGACCGTCATCACGACCGTCACCCACACCGCGTTCCACCAGTACGGGCTGGAGAGGACGGTGACGTAGTTGTCCAGCCCGACGAACTCCTGCCGGTCGGGGAACTTCAGGTCGTAGCGCTGGAGCGACAGGTAGACGGAGTAGATGATCGGCCACGCGGTGACCGCGAGCATGATGAACGCGGCGGGCGCGCAGAGCAGCCAGCCGAGCTTCCGCTCCGCTCTCTTGCCCTCGCTCAGCACGACCTTCTTCTTGGGCTCAACGGCTTTCACCGCCGCGCCGGACTTCTCGGTCGTCGTCTGGCTCACGGCAGCACCCCCTTGGAGTCGAGCGCGTCTTGCAGTTCCGAGCGCAGGCGGTCGGCCGTCGCCTGCGGATCGATGCTCGCGGGCGGCGAGAGGATGGTCGAGATGACCGTGGAGACGTTCTGGTACGCGGGGGTCCGCGGGCGCACGCTCGCGGTCTTCAACGTCTCCAGGATCGCGTCCTTCATCGGGTACGGCTTCGCCATCTCGGGGTCGTCGTAGACGGACTCGATGGTCGGCGGGACACCGTCGTTGATGGCCGCGTACTTCTGGCTCTCCGCGCTGCGCAAGCACATCACGGCGTCGAACGACTCGTCCGAGTGCTCCGTGAAGCTGCTCACCGCGTAGTTGATGCCGCCGACGGTGACCTTGGAGCCACCGCTGCCGACCGACGGGTACGGCGCCCACTTCAGGTTCTTGATGTAGTCGGCGTTCTTCGCGCCCGCGGCGTAGACGTACGGCCAGTTCAGCATGAAGGCGGCCTTGCCCGCCTCCATCGCGAGCCGCGCGTCGTCCTCGGCCGCGTTGGAGAAGGACGGGTCGACCACATCGGACGTGGCGAACTTCTTCAGCGTCTCCAACGCCTTCACGGCGCCGTCGTCGACGATGGCCTTGGTGCCGTTCTCGTCGAGGATCTTGCCGCCCGCGGAGTTGACGAGGGTGTTGTAGAGGACGACGAGGCCCTCGTACTGCTTGCCCTGGCCCTCGATCAGCCCCGGTTTGCCGTCCTTCTTCAGGGTCTCCGCCATCTGGATCATCTCGTCCCAGGTCTTCGGCGGGGTGGGCACCAGGTCGCCCCGGTACCAGAGGAGCTGGACGTTCGTGTTGTCCGGCGCACCGTACAGCTTGCCCTCGTAGCTCGCGGTGTCCAATGGGGTCTGGAGCGTCCCGTCCTCCACCTCGGACTTCGCCGAGCCGGTGAACTCCTTGATCCAGCCCGCCTTGGCCAGCTCAGCGGTCCACGTGACGTCGAGCGCCAGCACATCCATGCTGGTGTCCTCGGCGGCCAGCCGCCGGACCATCTGCTCGCGCTGGCCGTCGGCCTCGCGCGGGAGCTTGTGGTAGACGATGTCGTAGCGACCGCCGGCCTTGGAGTTGCACTGGTCGACGATCTTCTGGAAGCTCTCCTGCGGGTACTTGTACACGTTGATCGTGATCGCGCCATCGCTGGACCCGCACGCCACGAGCACCGGAGCCGCGACGATCGCGGCCCCCAGAGCCGCGGCGATCCGATGGCGTGGTTTTCGGCTACGACCTGACCGGTCGACGTCCCTCATCGGCCTTGCCTCCTTCCGACAAACCACGGAGGAGCCAGACGAGCTGAGTCCGGCACCCCGTCGTGCCTGTCCGACCCCGGACTGCTGTCGCAGCCCGTGGACCGGTGGAAGAAACGTAGGCCTGGTGATCACGTGCCGCAACCAGTGCGGGCAACGATTGAGTCGCGGGCCGAAGCTACCCGATCAAGAGTGCCGCTAAACCCCCGAACTTTCGAGTCTTTCGGCCCTACGGGCGCATCGCCAACTTGGCCAGCAGGTCGCGCCCCTGTTCGGCCGAGCGCGGCTGGCACAGGACGTCGTAACGGCCTGCGACCAACTGGCTCGCCGACTGGAAGTCGCGCTTGCCGCGCGTCGAGCCGTAGCCGACGGCGGCGAACACGAGCCCGAAGACCACACCGATGGTGAGTCCCACCAGGATCGGGCCCGCGCTGGCGCCGGGGCTGCTGTTGAACAGGCTCAGCAGGACGCCGACGAACAGGCCGAACCACGCGCCGGAAGCGGCGCCCGTGCCGAGCACGCGCCCCCACGAGAGCCTGCCCGTCACCCGTTCGACCAGCATGAGGTCGACTCCCACGATCGTGACGTCCTGCACGGTGAAATCACCGTCGGCCAGGAAGTCGACCGCGCGCTGGGCCTCCTCGTAGGTGGCGTAGGACCCGATCGGCCAGCCGGTTGGCGGCGTGGGCAACCGGGGCGGGACCCCAGGTCGGTTCTGACCGGAGAACTGACTCGTCAAGGTGACCACCTCTTCGCGGTGCTGATCACCCCATCCTGCCAACACCGGGCAAACAGTGCGAAGCGGGTTCGCCGAACAAGACGAGATCGTGACCGGTCAGCCGCGCGAGCGGTAGTCCCGGAGCAGCCCGCGGCTGATGATCGTCTTCTGGATCTCGCTCGTGCCCTCGCCGATCAGCAGGAACGGCGCCTCGCGCATCAGCCGCTCGATCTCGTACTCCTTCGAATACCCGTAGCCGCCGTGGATGCGGAACGCCTCCTGCGTCACCTCGGCGCAGAACTCGGAGGCGATCAGCTTCGCCATGCCCGCTTCCACGTCGTTGCGCGCGCCGGAGTCCTTCAGCCGGGCCGCGTTCACCATCATCAGGTGGGCGGCCTCCACCTTCGTGGCCATCTCGGCGAGCTTGAAGGCGATGGCCTGGTGCTCGATGATCGGCTTGCCGAAGGTCTTGCGCTGCTGCGCGTACTCGATCGCCAGTTCGAACGACCGGATCGCGATCCCGCACGCGCGCGCGGCCACGTTGACCCGGCCGACCTCGACGCCGTCCATCATCTGGGCGAAGCCCTGACCGGTCTGCCCGCCGAGCACCTGCTCCGGGCTGATCCGGTAGCCGTCGAACACCATCTCGGTGGTGTCGACGCCCTTGTAGCCCATCTTGTCGATCTTGCCGGGGATCGTCAGCCCCTTCGACACCTCGCCGAAGCCCTCCGGCTTCTCGACCAGGAACGCGGTCAGGTTCTTGTGCGCCTTGTCCGCGCCCTCGTCCGTCTTCACCAGGACGGCCGTCAGGTTCGAGCTGCCGCCGTTGGTCAGCCACATCTTCTGGCCGTTGATCACGTAGTCGTCGCCGTCGCGGGTGGCGCGGGTGCGGATCGCGGCGACGTCGGACCCGAGTTCGGGCTCGGACATGGAGAACGACCCGCGCACCTCACCCGTCGCCATGCGCGGCAGGTACTTCCGCTTCTGCTCGTCCGTGCCGTGCTGCTTCAGCATGTGCGCCACGATGAAGTGCGTGTTGATCACCCCGGACACGCTCATCCAGCCGCGGGCGATCTGCTCGACGACGAGCGCGTAGGTGAGCAGCGACTCGCCGAGCCCGCCGAACTCCTCGGGGATCGTGAGCCCGAACAGGCCCATCTCCTTCATGCCCTCGACGATGTCCGCCGGGTAGGTGTCGCCGTGCTCCAGGGCCTGGGCGTGGGGGATGATCTCCTTGTCCACGAAGGTGCGGACCGTCGACAGGATCTCGTCCTGGATGTCCGTGAGTCCAGCGGTCTGGGCCAGGCGCGCCATCGCACTTTCCCTTCGTAGCCTTGGGTTACCGGTGAGTATGGCCCGGTTAACGCCCGTTCGCGCCGCGAAGGTGGTCCACCACACCCCCTGAATCGGTCAGGCGGCGAAGATCTCCAACTCGCCGCCGCAGTGGCGGCAGACGTCGGCGAAGACGTGGACGTCGGCGTCGCAGCCGGGACAGGTTCGGATGCTGCGCTCCAGCAGGTCGTCCTTGCGCTTGCGGAACAGGCGCAGACCCCGCCGGGCTTCGTTGTGACGTGCTCGTGACATACCGGCAGCATGCCCAGCCCGCCCCCCGAGATCGCCAATCCACGGGCCGTTTTGTGCGCCTACTCACCGGTGCCACACGCAACCCGTGACGGGTCGGTGCTCGCGCGTAGTCGCCGGGATGACCTGCGCCACAACGGCTAACACCCGTTCCGGGCTCGGATCGCAAGCCCGGAACGGGGAGTCCTCACGCCTCCGGCGGCGTCCACGGGGACTCGCGCTTCATGCCCGCGGCGCGGCCCTTGGAGGAGATCACCAGCGCCATCTTGCGGGAGGCCTCGTCGATCATCTCGTCGCCGAGCATCACCGCGCCGCGCCTGCCGCCCGCCTCCGAGGTGAAGTACTCGTACGCGTCGAGGATGTTCTCCGCGTGCTCGTAGTCCTCCTGGAGCGGGCTGTACGTCTCGTTCGCCGCGTCGATCTGGCCGGGGTGCAGCACCCACTTGCCGTCGAAGCCCAGCGCGGCCGACCGGCCCGCCACCCTCTTGAACCCGTCGACGTCGCGGATCTGGAGGTACGGGCCGTCGATCGCCTGGAGGTCGTTGGCGCGGGCGGCCATCAGGATCTGCATGAGGATGTAGTGGTAGGCGTCGCCGACGTCGTAGCCGGGCGGCTGCTCCCCCACCACGAGCGACTTCATGTTGATGCTCGCCATGAAGTCGGCGGGCCCGAAGATGATCGTCTCGACGCGCGGGGAGGCGGTGGCGATGGCGTTGACGTTGACCAGGCCCTGGGCGTTCTCGATCTGCGCCTCGATGCCGATCTTCCCGACCTCGTAGCCCATGGTCTTCTCGATCTGCGTCAGCAGCAGGTCGAGGGCGTGCACCTGCTCCGCCGTCTGGACCTTCGGCAGCATGAGGCAGTCGAGGTTGGCGCCCGCGCCCTCGACGACCTCGGTCACGTCCCGGTAGGTCCACTCCGTGGTCCAGTCGTTGACCCGCACGACACGGGCCTTGTCGCCCCACCCGCCCTCGTTGAGGGAGGCCACGATCGTCTTGCGGGCGTCCGGCTTGGCCAGCGGCGCGCAGGCGTCCTCCAGGTCGAGGAAGACCTGGTCCGCGGGCAACGTCCTGGCCTTGTCGATCATCTTCTGGCTCGACCCCGGAACCGCGAGGCACGAACGACGGGGACGCTGCTGGTCGACCACTGGGGTACCTCCTCGTACCAGCCGGTAACAAACTGTTGGCGACCACCGTGGCACGGTCGAACCGCCGCCGCTCACCACTGAGTCACGATTCACAGGTCCGTGGGACGCTTGATCGGTGGAGACGGCACAGGTGATGGACGCGGCCCTGCGCAAGGCCGCCGCGCTGTGGGTCGCGGTGCCCGGTCGACGGGGCAGGCTCGTGTGGGCGCTGTGGCGCGACGGCTCGGTGTGGGTGGCCGTCGGCGGTGACCAGGAGGTGCCCGGCCTGACCGACGACCAGGCCGTCACGATCACCGTGCGCTCCCCCACGACGCACTCGTTCCTGCTGGAGACCCCGGCCACCGCGCACCTCGTGGAACCGGACGAGGACACGGCGGCGGCGCTGCGGGCGGCCCGGCTCAACGGACCGGCGGCGTGGACCGAGGTCTACCGGCTGGACCTGCCGTGATCACCGTGCCGAAGGGCTTCGGCGAGGGCCTGGGCAAGGACGCGCCCGAGTGGGTCGACAGCCTCCCGAAGTTGGCCGCGGAGTTCTGCGCCCGCTGGCGCCTCACCCCGGACGGCGACCTCCTCAACGGCTACGTGGCGGTCGTGCTCCCGGTGCGCCGGGCCGACGGCACGCCCGCGGCGTTGAAGCTGACCTGGCAGGACACCGAGACCGAGCACGAGGCCCTGGCGCTGAAGCTCTGGGACGGCCGGGGCGTGGTCCGCCTGCTGGACCACGACGACGAGCACGGCGCCCTGCTGCTGGAACGCCTCGACCACACCCGCACGCTGATGACCGCGCCCATCGAGGTCGCCGTCCAGGTCACCGGGGAACTGCTGCGCGACCTGCGCGTCCCGGCCCCGCCGGAGGTCGACCAGGTCGGCTTCCGCGACTTCGCGGCCGACAACGCCGCGCACGGCCACCCCGTCCCGAAACCGCTGCTGGACCAGGCCGTCTCGCTGGTCGCGGAGCTGACGGCCGACGCGGGGCGCACGCTGGTCAACGGCGACCTGCACTACGGCAACGTCCTCGGTGGCGACCGGGCGCCGTGGCTGATGATCGACCCGAAGCCGCTCGCGGGCGACCCCGAGTTCTGCGCGCTCCCGTTGCTGTGGAACAGGTTCACCGAGATGGACGGCCGTCGCGGGACGCGGGACCGGCTCCGGGCGCTGGCCGACATCGGCGAGCTGGACTTCGACCGGGCCAGGGCCTGGGGCGTCGTGCGGGCGGTCGAGGGCGAGCTGTGGGCGCTGCGGGTCGGCGACACGGACTTCGCCGACGTGGCCGAGGCGCTGGCGGAACGGCTCGGCTAGCCACCGGCCACTGTGGATGGTCGCCCCGATGTTCATCCGCGCCGCCTCCGCTCTGCGACTAGCCTGACGACGTGGTTGCCGTGAACAGGGTTTTCGCCGCTCAACTCGCCGGTCTGCCGGTCTTCGGACCCGACGGCGAGTCCATCGGCAAGGCCCGCGACATCGTCATCGGACTGCGCATCGACCGGCAGCCTCCCCGAGTGCTGGGCATGGTCGTCGAACTGGCGACCCGCCAGCGGATCTTCGTCCCCATGCTGCGGGTCAACTCGATCGAGCCGAACGCCGTGACGCTCGCGACCGGGTCGGTGAACCTGCGCCGGTTCCACCAGCGCGCCAACGAGGTGCTGGTCGTCGGGCAGCTCCTGGACGCGCGGGTCGCGCTCGACTCGGGCAGCCCGGCCGTCCTCGTCGACGCCGCGATGGAGCCGACGCGCACCAGGGACTGGCGGGTCGTCAAGGTCGCCGTGCGGGAGCGCACCGGGCGGCTGGCGCGCCGCGGTCCACTCCAGGTCCTGCGGTGGGAGGAGATCAGCGGCGTCAGCGTGTCCGAACTGGCCGGGCAGCCGCAGGGCGCGCAGCAGCTCCTGGCGGTCTTCGAGACCATGCGGGCGGCCGACGTGGCGACGACGATGCACGACCTGCCCGTCAAGCGCCGGTACGAGGTCGCGGACGCGATGGACGACGAGCGGCTCGCCGACGTCATCGAGGAACTGCCCGAGGAGGACCAGAAGGACCTCCTCGCGTACCTGGACGACGAGCGCGCCGCCGACATCCTGGAGGCGATGGACCCGGACGACGCGGCCGACCTGCTGGCCGAGCTGTCCGAGTTCGACAAGGACCGGCTGCTCGGGCTGATGGAGCCGGAGGAGTCCGAGCCGGTGAAGCGGTTGCTGGAGTACAACTTCGACACCGCGGGCGGTCTGATGACGCCGGAACCGGTGGTGCTCGCCCCGGACGCGACGGTCGCCGAGGCGCTGGCCCGCGTCCGCAACCCCGACCTGACGCCCGCGCTGGCGAGCATGGTGTTCGTCTGCCGCGCGCCCACCGCGACCCCGACCGGCCGCTACCTCGGCTGCGTGCACATCCAGCGGCTGCTGCGCGAACCGCCGTTCGACCTGGTCGCGGGGGTGCTCGACACCGATCTGGCCCGGCTGTCGCCGACCGCGTCGCTGGGCGAGGTCACCCGCTACTTCGCCGCGTACAACCTGGTCTGCGCGCCCGTCGTGGACGACGCCGACCACCTGCTGGGCGCCGTCACCGTCGACGACGTGCTCGACCACCTGCTGCCGAACAACTGGCGCGAAACGGGGCTCTCCCATGCCTGAACTGCCACCGGGCCGCCGACTCGACCAGCCCAAGCGGGCGGGCAGGTTCCGGTTCGCCATCGACCCGGAGGCGTTCGGCCGCGTCTCCGAACGCCTCGCGCGCTTCCTCGGGACGGGCAAGTTCCTGTTCTGGCAGTCGGTCCTGGTGATCGCGTGGATCGCGCTGAACCTGTTCGCGGTGTCGCTGCGCTGGGACCCGTACCCGTTCATCCTGCTCAACCTGGCGTTCTCCACGCAGGCCGCCTACGCCGCCCCGCTGATCCTGCTGGCGCAGAACCGCCAGGACGACCGCGACCGCGTCTCGCTGGAGGAGGACCGGGCGAGGTCCGCGCAGACGAAGGCGGACACCGAGTTCCTGGCGCGAGAGCTGGCCG
This sequence comes from Umezawaea endophytica, assembly GCF_025061645.1. Lineage (GTDB taxonomy): Bacteria > Actinomycetota > Actinomycetes > Mycobacteriales > Pseudonocardiaceae > Umezawaea > Umezawaea endophytica. Next base: position 78,750 of record NZ_JANYMP010000011.1, read on the forward strand.
CGGTCCGGTTGGCGCTCGGCGAGGTCGCCACCCGCGACTTCCTGCGCGGCGAACTGGACCGGGTCTTCCGCGAGAGCGGCAAGCAGCGCCGCAAGAACCCGGCGCCGGACCTGATCAGGGACGACCCGCGCTGGGACGACGTCCCGTCATAGCACCAGGTCGGCGGCCGCGAGATCGGCCAGCAGCCGCACGATCGCGGGCGCCGTCTCGGGGTGGCCCGCGTACTCGGCCGTCGTGACGTGCCGCAGCTCGGCGATCTCCCCGCTGGGCACCGGCGGCCCGTCCAGGCCACCCGTGAAGCACGCCATGTCCACCAGCGTGTCCGGCCCCTCTCCGTACGCGGGCTCCAGGTACCTCTTGTGCGAGGCCACGTCGACCAGCCCCACACCCAGTTCCTCCAGCACTTCCCGGTGCAGCGCCTGCTCGGGCGTCTCCCCCGGTTCGAGCTTGCCGCCGGGCAGGTAGAACGCGCCCTTGCCCCGCGACCGCACCACCAGCAGCCGCCCGTCCCGCACGTGCACGAGCCCCACCACGGAGATGACCGGCGCGCTCACGCGTTCTCGTCCGACAGCCGCTGGCACGTGACGCCGAACGCCTCCAGCTCAGCGGCCCCGAACCCCTCGGCGAAGTGCCGCGACACCCCCGCCAGGTGCGTACCGGACGCCACCCGGAGCCGCTCGACCCCCGCGGGCGTCAGGACGGCGACGATCCCCCGCCCGTCCCCGTCGGCCCGCTCCCGCTCGACCAGACCAGCCCGCTCCAACCGGTCCACGAGCCGTGTCACCCCCGAACGCGACAGCAGGACGGCGTCGGCCAACTCGGTCATGCGCAGCCGGTGGAGCGGCGCTTCGGCGAGTTGGACCAGCACGTCGTAGGCGGCGAGCGATAAGCGCTGCTCAGCGATCAGCTCGGCCTCGAGGGTCCGAGTGATGCGGGCATGAGCGCGGAGGAACGATTGCCACACCACGAGCTCGACGCGGTTGGGCAACCGGGCACTACCCGATTCCGGCACGGAGCCGGATGTTACGGAAAGCACTGGACCACCTCACCGCTGCCCCCGCGCTGGTAGGTGACCGACCGGTAGCTTGGAGGTGTCGGCGGCCGCCGTAGCATGGCTGTCCAGACGTCCACGGATGTTTCCCCGCAAGACCACACCAGTCCACGAAGGTCGGTGCTCGATCCCGTGACCACCACGCACACCATCCCCACGATCGACGACGTCCAGAAAGCGCTGGCCGGTGTCCAGGACCCGGAGATCAGGCGCCCCATCACCGAGCTCGGAATGGTGAAGGACGTCACCGTGTCACCGGATGGCGAGGTGGCCGTGGGCATCTACCTGACCGTCGCGGGCTGCCCCATGCGCGACAAGATCACCAAGGACGTCACCGCGGCCGTGACCGCCCTACCAGGCGTGACGAAGGTAGCGGTCGACCTCGACGTCATGAGCGACCAGCAACGCACCGACCTCAGGAAGAACCTGCGCGGCGGCACCGAGGAACCGGTCATCCCCTTCGCCCAGCCGGGCTCCCTCACCAGGGTCTACTGCGTGGCCTCCGGCAAGGGCGGCGTGGGCAAGTCCAGCGTCACCGTCAACCTGGCGGTCGCAATGGCAGCCCGAGGTCTCTCGGTAGGCGTGGTGGACGCCGACATCTACGGCCACTCGATCCCCAGAATGCTGGGAACGGACGCCAAGCCCACCCAGGTAGAGAAAATGATCATGCCGCCCCAGTCGCACGGGGTGAAGCTGATCTCGATCGGCATGTTCACCCCCGGCAACGCCCCGGTCGTCTGGCGCGGTCCGATGCTCCACCGCGCACTACAGCAATTCCTCGCGGACGTCTTCTGGGGCGACCTGGACGTACTACTACTGGACCTCCCCCCAGGCACCGGCGACGTGGCCATCTCAGTGGCACAGCTAGTACCCAACGGCGAAATCCTGGTAGTCACCACCCCACAACAAGCAGCAGCGGAAGTAGCAGAACGCGCAGGCTCAATCGCCCTGCAAACCCGCCAACGCATCGCAGGCGTAGTAGAGAACATGTCCTGGCTAGAAATGCCAGATGGCACAAAAATGGACGTCTTCGGCACAGGCGGCGGCCAAGCAGTAGCAGACTCACTAACAAAAGCAGTAGGCGCAAACGTCCCACTACTGGGCCAGGTCCCACTAGACCCCCGCCTACGCGAACAGGGCGACGAGGGCACCCCAATCGTCCTGGCCCACCCAGACTCAACAGCAGCACAGGTACTAACAGACGTAGCAACAAAACTCTCAGTACGCTCACGCGGCCTAGCAGGCAGACTACTAAACGTCACCCCCGCAGGCCGTTAAAAAAGCAACCCACCCCAAAAGCAACGCGCCCCACCAAACTGTGGCCGATTTTACTTGGGGGATTTGCCCCTTAAACTTGCGTCGGACGGCAGCTTCACCTCTGCCCTTTATTGTCCGACGAAGGGGCAAATCTAGGGGCCCCAAGTCAAATCGGCCACCCCACCAGCAAACCCGCGCCCTACCCAACCACGCCGAAAACCCCAACCCTCACGTAGCATCCGGATCGTACGGAGCCCTCTCCCCAGGACTCAACGGCCTCTCCACAGGCGCCGGAGCCGGAGAAGCAACCGGATACCCATTAGGCTTCTCCACAGGCGCCGGATCATCAAACAAATGCTTGGTCACAGCCTTCTTAGGATCAAAGTTCCGCAATTCCCGCAAATCCTCCAAGGGCTTGCGCAACTGCTCGAACTCCGGCCCCATCTCCTGCTTCAACTGCTCCCGAGCCCCGGTCGCGTAGTCCCGCACCTGCCGGATCGTCCGCCCCACCCACCCCGCGGCCTCGGGCAACCTCTCCGGCCCCAGGATGAACAGCCCAGCGACGACGATGATGAGGACTTCCACCCACCCGATGCTGTCGAACACGTCGGCGCCTCCACCGTTTAGCCCTGAAGCCGGTACCCCTGAAACCAGACTAGCCGCAGCTCAGTCCGACTTGAGCGTGACCTGCAACGTCAATTCACGCCCCTGCCGGGCCAGCACCACGGGCACCGTCTCCCCGATCTCGTGCTCCCGGACGGCCACCGTCAGCTCGGCGGCGTTCCGCACCATCCGGTCACCGACCCGCGTGATCACGTCGCCCTCGACGATCCCGGCGGCAGCGGCGGCCCCACCTGCGGGCACGTTCTGCACCTGCGCGCCCTCGGCCGTCTCGGCCGACGCGGACCGCGCGTTCACGTTCATGTCGGCGTGCTTGACCTCGCCGGTCCGGATCAGCGCTTCGGAGATCTTCCGCGCGTAGTTCCCGGAGATGGCGAACCCGAGCCCCACCGAGTTGCCGGTCTGCGTCTGGATGGACGAGTTGATCCCCACCAGTGCCCCGGACGAGTCGACCAGCGCCCCGCCCGAGTTGCCGGGGTTGATCGCCGCGTCCGTCTGGATCGCGTCGTACGTCACCTGGGGCCCACCGTTCTCCCCAGCCGCCGTGACGGGCCGGTTCAACGCGCTCACGATCCCCTGCGTCACGGTGTTCGACAGCGACAGCGGCGACCCGATCGCGATGACCGAGTCCCCCACCTCGAGGTCGTCGGAGTTCCCGAACTGGATCACCGTCGGGTTCGTCACCTCGACCTTGATCACCGCCAGGTCGGTCTTCGAGTCGCGCCCGACGATCCGGGCGATGGCCCGCTTCCCGTCGGTGAACACCACGGTCAGCTTCGCCGACGCGTCCTGCACCGCGGGAGCCACCACGTGGTCGTTGGTGAGCACGTACCCGTCACCGTCGATGACCACCCCGGACCCGACCCCGGCGACGTTCGCGCCCTTGAACTCGATCGACACCACACCGGGCGTCGTCCGGTTCGCGATGTCCGACACCGACCCGGCGGGACGCTCCTTGGCGGGCTTCACCTCCGCCAGCGTCACCCCGCCGTCGGTCAGCGGGTTCCCGGCACGGCCGAAGAACCACCCGACCAGACCACCGGCCGTGCCCACCAGCAGCGCCGCCACCAGCAGCAGGACCAGGCCGATCGGCTTGACCCGACGGCCGAACAACAACTCCGGAACGCTCAACTGCGGGCCGTGGACGGCCTTGGCGGTGGCGGGACCGGACGACTTCTCCCCGACGGCGGGCGGTCCGATGACCGCGCCGGAACTCGGGTCGCGCCACGGGTCGCCCGCGGGCTTCCCGTCCCAGAACACCGGATCGATGTCCGGGTCCACGCCGTGGTCCGCGCCGGGAGGCCTCTGGAGCTGGAGATCAGCCCCGCCGACCGGGCGGCCGAACGCGGTGGACAACGCCTCGGGCGGGGGCGGGGCGGCCATCGGCACGTGCCCGTTGACCGCGGCGGGCCGCTGCACGTCGAAAGCGCTGTCGACACCCTGGGGCCGACCGAACACGGCGGTGAGCGACGGATCGACGGACGGCCGGTCCAGCGGTCGCGGCGCAAGCCTGCGGTGCTCCCCGTCGTCGACTCCCGACACCGGGGTCGCGGGCGGCTGACCGTTGCCCTGCTCTGGCTGGCTCATCGCTCCCCGAATGGTTCGCCTGAAACATCAAGAATGGGGGCAAGCCTGCCTGGTACCCGGTGAAGTCCGCGTACGCGGGTCCTCAACGCCCGTTGGCGACCGATCGGAGCAGGTCAAGGCGGTCGTTCTCGTCGTGCTGGAGCGGCCCGACGGCACTCGCGGGCTGCACGGCCACGGCGGGCGCGGCCGGGTCGCCGATGGGCGTCGGCCTGGCCTGCGGTGACGGCTCGCCGACCGGCGTGACCAGCACCAGCGCGCCGAGCATCAGCCCGGACACCACGGCACCGGCGCTGTTGCGGGCCCGACGGGCACCGAAGCGCCCGAGCACCGAGGAACCGGCGCCGAGTGGACGGGACGTGCCCAGCACCGGGCCCGAACCGAAACCGGCGGGCACGCGGTCGGGGCGGAGCACCGTCACGAGCTGCCCGTCCTCCGTCACGGCGAGGCCGTCCGGGGCGCTGGGCAGGTCGACCTCCTGCGGGATGGCCCGCAGCCGGTCGAGGAATCCCGATGCGCAGTTGGGCATCCCGGCGGCGCGGACCGCGAGGCGGACCTGCTGCTGGTAGGCGGCTTCAGCCGAGCAGAGCGGACACCGCGCCAGGTGCGCCGTGGCCCGGCCGTGCGCCGTCGACGACAACTCGCCGTCGACGAAGGCCACCACCACGTCGGGCAGCAGGTGTTGCTCCGACAATCCCCAACCTCGCAGGTCGGTCATGCAGAGTCCTCCAGCACCTGTTCCCGACGGCGTTCGAGCGCGGCCCGCAGGGCCTGGCGGCCCCGGTGGATCCGGCTCCTGACGGTACCCAGCTTCACCCCGAGGGTCGCACCGATCTCCTCGTACGACAGCCCTTCGACGTCGCAGAGGACCACGGCGGCGCGGAACTCCGGCGGCAGCTCGTCGAGAGCGGCCTGGAGGTCCGGGTCGAGGTGCGTGTCGGAGTAGACCTGCTCGGGGCTCGGGTCGTCGCCCGCGAGCCTGTCCGTGTCCTCGGGCAGCCCCTCCATGCGCAGCCGCGAGCGGCGGCGGGCCATGTCGAGGAAGAGGTTGGTGGTGATGCGGTGCAGCCAACCCTCGAAGGTGCCCGGCTTGTAGGAGGCGAGCGAGCGGAACACCCGGATGAACGTCTCCTGGGTGAGGTCCTCGGCGTCGTGCTGGTTACCGGTCAACCGGTAGGCCAGCCGGTACACCCGGTCGGCGTGCTCACGCACGACCTCGTCCCACGAGGGCGGCGTCCAGTCCGCCGACTCGATGGTGGCTACGGTCGGCGTGGGGGCGGCGGGGGACAACGCCACCGGCGAAGTCGGCTGCGTGCGCATCGGGCGGTGAAGCACCTCCAGTGGGCTGGCTAGCCCTGTGCACAGGTCAACGTGGGATCGGTCCCCGGTGTTCCCGTGTTCTGAACTCTGACCGCAAGCCTGCCGGTCTTGCTTATAACCATCGTGAGAGTCGGCTGAGAGCAGGCTGAGAATCCCGGTTTACCCGTCCGGGTACCCGGTGACACCCGAAAGGCGCGCAACGGGGGCCCACTTCACGGCGGGTTCACCCGATTTCACCCCTTGCGGCGCTAACCTCCTGGCTTGTGACACCGGATTCGCCGCTTCGGGACTACGTGGAGCACTTCCTCCCCGAGGACGACGTGCTGACGGCCGCCCGGAGCAGGGGTGTCGAACTGGGCTGCGTGCCGATCGGCAGCGGCGGCGGCGCGGCCCTGCGGTTCCTGGCCGCCGCGCTCCAGGCCAAGGCCGTCGTCGAGGTCGGGACGGGCGCGGGCGTCAGCGGCCTCTACCTGCTCGGCGGCATGCCCGTGGCGGGCGTCCTGACGTCCATCGACGTCGACCCGGAGCACCAGCGGGCCGCGCGCAAGGCGTTCACCGAGGCGAAGATCCAGGTCAGCCGCACGCGCCTGATCATGGGCCACGCGCTGGACGTGCTGCCGCGGCTGACCGACGGCGCCTACGACCTGGTGTTCGTCGACGGCGCGAAGGCCGAGTACCCCCGCTACCTGGACGAGGGCGTCCGCCTGCTCCGCCCCGGCGGCGTGATCGCGTTCGACAACGTCCTGTGGAACGGCCGCGTCGTGGACCCGGCGAACCGGGACCAGGACACGACGGCCATGCGGGAGGTGGCGCGGTCGGTCCGGGAGGACGACCGGCTCGTCCCCGTGCTCCTACCCCTCAGCGACGGCTTGCTGGTCGCCGCCAAGAAGCAGCAGTAGGGGTTATTCAGCCCGGACGTTCTTCCCGAGCACCGTCACGCCGCCGGCGCTGATCGTGTACCGCTGGCGGTCCATGGCCTGGTCGACGCCGATCAACGCCCCGTCCGGGACCACGACATTCTTGTCCAGGATCGCCCGCCGGACGACCGCGCCCTTGCCGATCCGCACGCCGGGCAGCAGCACGCTGCCCTGCACGACGGACCCGACCTCGACGACGACGTCCGAGCTGATCACGGACCCGTGGATGGTGCCGGAGATGATCGAGCCCGGCCCGACCATGGAGTCCTCGGCGCTCCCGCCCGCGATGAACTTGGCCGGGGGCAGCGGCGGGGTGGCGGTGCGGATGGGCCACGCCTGGTTGTAGAGGTTGAACACCGGCCGGACGGACACGAGGTCCATGTGCGCCTCGTAGTAGGCGTCGATGGTCCCCACGTCGCGCCAGTAGCCGCGGTCGCGCTCGCTCTCGCCGGGCACGACGTTGTCCGCGAAGTCGTAGACGTGCGCCTTCCCCGCGTCGACCAGCATGGGGATGATGTCGCCGCCCATGTCGTGGTCGGAGTCCGGGTTGGCCGCGTCCGACCGCAGCGCGTCGAGCAGCGCCTCGGTCGTGAAGATGTAGTTGCCCATCGAGGCGAACGTGACCTCGGGGTCGTCCGGCACGTGCGGCGGGTCGGACGGCTTCTCCAGGAACTGGGTGATCAGGCCCGTGGAGTCCGAGTCGATGCAGCCGAACGCCTTGGCCTCGGCCCGCGGCACGCGCATCCCGGCCACGGTGACGCCCGCGCCGCTGTCGACGTGCTGCTCCAGCATCTGGCCGGGGTCCATCCGGTACACGTTGTCCGCGCCGAAGACCGCGATGTGGTCCGGCTTCTCGTCCTGGACGAGGTTCAACGACTGGAAGATCGCGTCGGCCGAGCCCGTGTACCACCGCGGGCCGAGGCGCTGCTGCGCGGGCACCGGCGTCACGTACTGGCCCAGCACGTTCGAGAGCCGCCACGTCGTGGAGATGTGCTTGTCGAGCGAGTGCGACTTGTACTGCGTCAACACGCAGAGCTTGACCATGCCCGCGTTGACGAGGTTGGACAGCACGAAGTCGACCAAGCGGTAGTTGCCCGCGAACGGCACCGCGGGTTTGGCCCGGTCGGCGGTCAGCGGCCAGAGCCGCTTCCCTTCCCCACCCGCCAGGACAATTCCGAGTACGTGCGGCTGCCCTTTCACTCCCTGACCCTAACGGTGCGGAAGCGGCGCCACCAACGGTGCGGCAGGGCGGATCTCACGTTTTCCGGGTTCGTTCACCCGGCTGCCCCACTTCCGGGGTTACGGTGAGGCCCGTGCGAGTAGGACTGCTGACACGGGAGTACCCCCCGGAGGTGTACGGCGGAGCCGGAGTCCACGTCGGATTCCTGGTTCCCCGCCTCCGCGAGCTGATCGACGTCGACGTGCACTGCTTCGGCGGTCCACGGCCCGACGCCCAGGCCCACGAGACCGCGCCGGGGTTGGACAACGCGAACGCGGCGTTGCGGACGCTGTCGGTCGACCTGGAGATGGCCGCGGCGGTGGCGGGCGCCGAGCTGGTGCACTCGCACACCTGGTACGCGAACATGGCCGGGCACCTGGCGAAGCTGCTGCACGGCGTGCCGCACGTCGTGACGGCGCACTCGCTGGAGCCGCGCAGGCCGTGGAAGGCCGAGCAGTTGGGCGGCGGCTACCGCGTCTCGTCGTGGGTGGAGAAGACCGCGTACGAGGCCGCGGACGCGATCATCGCGGTCAGCGAGGGCATGAAGCTGGACGTGCTGGCCTGCTACCCGGACCTCGACCCGGCGCGGGTGCACGTCGTGCGCAACGGCATCGACACCGAGGCGTACCACCCGGTGACCGAGACGGACGCGCTCGTGCACCACGGGATCGACCCGGAGCGGCCGATCGTGGCGTTCGTCGGCCGGATCACCCGGCAGAAGGGCGTCGGCCACCTGGTCGCGGCGGCCCACCACATCTCACCGGACGCCCAGGTCGTGCTGTGCGCGGGCGCGCCGGACACCCCCGAGATCGCCGAGGAGACGCGGCTGGCGGTCGCCGAGCTGGCGGCGGTCCGGTCGGGCGTGTTCTGGATCCAGCAAATGCTCCAGCCCGCCGAGGTGCGGCAGATCCTCAGCCACGCGGCGGTGTTCGTGTGCCCCTCGGTGTACGAGCCGCTCGGGATCGTGAACCTGGAGGCCATGGCGTGCGGCACGGCGGTCGTCGCGTCGGACGTCGGCGGCATCCCCGAGGTCGTCGACCACGGCAAGACGGGCCTTCTCGTGCACTACGACGAGGCGGACACGTCGAAGTACCGGGCCGAGCTGGCGGACGCGATCAACGAGGTGCTGGCCGACCCGGCGAAGGCCGCGGCGTTCGGCGCGGCGGGCAGGCAGCGGGCCGTGGACGAGTTCTCGTGGTCGACCGTCGCGGAGCAGACGGTCGACGTCTACCGAGGCGCTGTTCACAGTTAGACCTCTCACCAGCGGGTATCAAACCTGTGACATGAGTCACAGTTAAAAAGGTGCAACGTCGACGGCCAGTAACCGCCTTAAACCCGGTAGTAGCACTTTCACCCATCTACCGGGGGTACCCGCTGTGCGTTTCGGACGCGTCTCCTTGGGCTTGACGGCCTTGGCCGTCGCCGTGGCCGGCTGCGCCACCCCGCCCGCGCAGAGCGCACCGGAACCGGAGAAGCTGACCATCGGCGGCAAGACGGTGCTGGACGGTCAGCTCCTCCAGGCGCAGGCCGAGGAGGAGCTGACCTTCACGCTCAACTTCGGCTTCGTGGCCCGCACCGGCAGCAAACCGGTCGACTGCTGGTTCGCCAGGACCAACGGCGAGACCGAGGTCGACAGCAGGCTCTGGTGCGGGCCGGTGCAGGTGCCGGGGACCGGGGCCACGGCGGACTGGGTGCCCGTGCCGCTCAAGGAGACCAAGCAGGAGGACGGCGGGGCGCGGTTCGAGGTCCTGCCGCCGCAGATCCCCGAGCAGGGCACGCGCAGCTCACCGGTCGGCTCGCTCGTGCGGTCGGACGGCAAGGAGGCCGACCCGAACAAGGAGGAGGCCGCCAGCACCGAGGCGGGTCCGGACTTCCTGGCCGTGCTGCCCGACGACAAGGGCAAGTCCAACGAGGAACTGGGCCTGACCGCCGCGAACGACCTGAAGGTGCGCGACGACCTGCTCAGCGCCACCGCGACCGGCTGGGGCACGCCGGACAGCTTCCCCGACGGCAAGACCGTCCTCAAGCCCGGTCCCGGCCTCCAGCTCCGGGTGCTGCGGCTCAAGGTCGAGCGGCTGCTCTCGACCGATCCGGCGTTCGACCAGCTCCCGTGGCAGGGCTACACGCCGCAGCCGTCCGAACTGGCGCTCGAACTGCCGGGCAGGCGGCAGCAGCTCCCCGCCGACCGGCTGCCGGAGAACGACACCGTGTTCGTGGTCTACACCGCCGCGACCGGCTCGCAGGGCGAGGCGCTGGCGTTGAACACGATCGGCACGAAGTCGCTCGAACAGCGGGTGGAGCTGCCCACCGGCAAGCCCGTCACCGACATCCCCGGCTCGCTGCGCCGGGCCGCGAGCCCGGCGAAGGGCGTCGACGCCAAGCAGAAGATCGAGGTCGAGGGCAAGGCGGGCGAGCTGAAGGTGCTCGGCGTGCGGCTCGGCCGCCAGCGCCCGGTGAAGGTCAACGGCGACTACCAGGTCGCCACCGCGTCCGCGCCGGACAAGGCCCTGCTGGAGCTGCGGATCAGCGCCAAGGGCGACGGCTTCCCCGAGGCGGTCGGCGGCGACCTGACGAAGGACCTGTTCAAGGTCAAGCTGCCGGACGGCTCCGAGGCGCCCCAGGTCGGCATCCGCTACGACGGAGGCATGTTCCCGGTCGCCTTGGTCGTCGAGGTGCCCGCAGACGTCAAGTCCGTCACCCTCGAACTGACCGAGGGCAGCGCGAGGTTGCCGATCGTGGGCTCGACGTCCATCAAGCCGGTCGACGGACCGGTGGCCGTTCCGCTGGACTTCTGAGCGACCAGCACGGCGACCCCGGCCAGCGCGAGCCAGCCGGTGACGACGGCGACCAGCGCGCCCCAGCCCCACGCGCCGAACGCGGCGCTGCCCGCCGTGCCGCCCGCGCTGCTGCCGACGTAGAAGGCGAACAGGTACGCGCCGGACGCCTGGCCCTTCGCGTTGGACGGCGCCCGCGCCCCGACCCAGCCGCTCGCGACCGAGTGCGCGGCGAAGAAACCGCCGGTGAACAGGCCCAGTCCCACGCCGACGGAGATCAGCGAGTCGGGCAGCGTCAGCAGCGCGCCGACCGCTGCGGCGCCCAACGCGGCCAGCGCCACCGGGCCCCGGCCCAGCCGGTCGGCCAGGCGTCCGGCGACGGCGGAGCAGACGCCACCCGCGGCGTAGGCGAGGAAGACCAGGGCCGCCAACCGGGCCGGGAGTTCCAGCGGCGGCGCGGCCAGGCGGAAGCCGATCGCGTTGTAGAGGGAGATGAAGGCGCCCACGGCGAGCGTCGCGATGGCGTACAGGCAGAGCAGGACGGGGTCGTGGAGCGCCGCCTTGAGGCCGCGGGGCGCGCGGGTGGGTTTCCTGCTGTCCGGCGGCAGCGTCGCCGCGACGACCGCCGCGCAGAGCGCGCCCAGCGCGCCGACGGCCGCCAGCGCGCCCCGCCAGTCCAGCCAGTCGACACCGATCCCGGCGATCAGCCTGCCGATCATGCCGCCCGCGCTGTTGCCCGCGATGAGGGCTCCGATGGCGGCTCCCACGCCCGCCGGTCCGACCTCGTCGGCCAGGTACGCCATGGCCACGGCCGGGACGCCCGCCACGGCGACGCCCTGGAGGATCCGCAGGGCGATCAGGGCGGGGAAGGTCGGGGCGAACGGGAGGAGCAGCGCGGTCACGGCCGCCGCGGCCACGGCGGCCACGATGACCCGCCTGCGGCCGATCCGCTCGGAGAGCATCGCGATGGGGATGACGACGACGGCCAGCGCGCCGGTGGCGGCGCTGATGGCCAGCGAGGCGCTGCCGGGGGTCAGGTGGAACTCGGCCGCCAGGTGCGGGAGCAGCGGTTGAGGTGCGTAGAGGAGAGCGAAGGAGCCCAGGCCCGCTGCGGTCGCGGCGATCGTGATTCGCCTTCTGCGTGTCACGTCCTCGACGTTAACCCATGCGTCCAATACGGATTTTTGGTTTTATTCATACGGTGATGGATGAGATGGGATTGGCTCCCCGGTTGGCCGTGCTGCGGGCGTTGGCGCAGGAGGAGCACGTGACGCGGGTGGCCGAGGTCGTCGGGCTGCCGCAGCCGACGGTGTCGCGGTGGCTGGCGGCGATCGGCGACGAGTTGGGGGCGCCGATCGTGGAGAAGGTGGGGCGCGGGGTCCGGCTGACCCGAGCCGGACGGCTGCTGGCCGAGGCGGCCGAGCGGTCCATGGCGGTGATGGAGGCCGGGTGGCGGGCCGCCGCCGAGGAGGTGGACCCGGAGCGGGGGCAGGTGGTGCTGGGGTTCCTGCACATGCTGGGGCGGTCGCTGGTGCCCGGCCTGGTGCGCGGGTTCCGGGACGCGCACCCGCTGGTGCGGTTCCGGCTGGTGCAGAACTCACGGCAGGTGGTGCTTGACCTGCTCAGCCGGGGGGAGATCGACCTGGCGCTGGTGGCGCCGCCGCCGGCGGTGGGTGAGTTCGAGGTGGCGTTGCTGCACGAGCAGGAGTTGGTGCTGGTGGTGCCCACCGGGCATCGGTTGGCCGGGCGGGGGGAGGTGGGGTTGGCGGAGTTGGTGGATGAGGACTTCGTGGTGCTGGAGCACGGGTACGGGTTGCGGCAGATCACGGATGATCTTTGTGCGGAGGCTGGGTTCGCGCCTCGGGTGATGTTTGAGGGGCAAGAGATCGAGACGTTGAGGGGGTTGGTGGCGGCTGGGTTGGGGGTGGCTTTGTTGACCCACGGGGAGGGTGGGGTGGGGGTGGTGGAGTTGTCGATCACGCCTCGGGCTGCGCGGACCTTCGCGTTGGTGTGGAGGGGTGGGGTGGGGTTGCCTGGGGCTGTGGTGGCGTTTCGGGAGCATGCGTTGGGTGGGTCTGGTCAGGGCGGGCTTGGCGCGGGTTCCAGCGGGGGGCCGATTTGACTTGGGGACCCCTCTTTTGCCCCTTTGATCGGGCTAAAAGGGCAGGCTGAAGACCTGCCCGATCGTCAATTTTAAGGGGCAAAACCCCAAGTAAAATCGGCCGGCTTTTGGGGGGCGTGTTGCGTGGGTGGGGGGTTGGGTTGGGTGAAGGCCCAGGTCAGAGCCGGTTCTGGGGTCAGTCGGCCTGGGTGGGGACGGGTTGGTGGGTGGGTGGCGCCCTCGGCTTAGCGGGTGTAGTTCTCCACTAGTTGGGCCAAGGTTCGGGCTGCGAAGCCGGTGCCGCCTGGGACTACCTCGTTGTAGTTGGTTTCCGACCTGGCTGGGCCTGCGATGTCCAGGTGGGCCCAGGGGAGGCCTGCTGTGAAGGTGCGCAGGAAGAGGGCCGCGGTGATGCCGCCTGGGCCTGGGGGGCATTGGCGTACGTCTGCGATGTCGCTCTTGACGGCGTCGGCGTGTTCTTCGAGTAGTGGCATGCGCCACCACGCTTCGTGCACCTGTTGGCCTGCTGTGGTGATGCGGGTTGCCAGGTCGTCGTCTGTTGCGAAGAGGCCGCCTGTGCGGAGGCCCAGGGTGACCTTCATGGCTCCCGTGAGGGTTGCCACGTCCACCAGGAGGTCTGGGTTGAGGGTGTTCACGGCGTACGCGAGGGCGTCTGCCAGGACGATCCTGCCCTCGGCGTCGGTGTTCGTCACTTCCGTGGTGGTGCCGCCGTGGTGGCGGATGATGTCGCCAGGGCGGTAGGCGGAGCCGGAGACGTGGTTCTCGGCGCACGGGACCAGGGCCGTGACGTGGATCGGGAGGTTCCTGCGGGCGATGGTGAGCATGGCGGCGATGACCGCGGCGCCGCCGGACATGTCCGTGCGCATCAGGTGCATGCCGTCCGCGGGCTTGATGGAGATGCCGCCGGTGTCGAACGTGATGCCCTTGCCCACCAGCACGACGTGCGGGGTGCCGCCGGTGGCCGTCGGGGGCTGCCAGGACATCTCCAGGAGCCTCGGCGGGCGGACCGAGCCGCCGCCGACGGCCAGCACGCCGCCGAAGCCGTGGGCGGTCAGCCACTTCTCGTCGTGGACCGCCGCCTTGAGGCCGGGGAGCTTCTTGGCCTGCTTGGCCGCGGTGCTCGCGAGCCACTGGGGGTCCTTGGTGTTGGACGGCGTGTTCGCCAGGTCGCGGCTGAAGGCCGTGGCGAGGGCCAGGTCGTAGGCGTGGGCGGCTTCGGCCGCGAGCACGTCGGCGTAGCCGGGGTCCTGGACGACCAGGCGGAGCGACTTGATCCTGGGCGGCGGGGCCTCGGCGGTGACCTTGAAGCGGTAGCCGCCGAGGGTCGCGCCGAGCACGAACGCGCGGACCCGTTCCGCCTCGGTGTCGGCGGGCAGGAGGACGTCGTAGGAGTCGGCGGCGTCGGCCTCGGCCAGTTCGCGCACGAGGGTCGCGGCCGCGGCGCGCCACGTGCCCGGCTCGCCCTCGCCGACGCCGAGCACCCAGCCGTCACCGTCCCGGTCGGTCTTGCCGACCTCCGCCGTGGTGAGCACGACGCTCGGCACGCCACGTCGTGGCGCGTCAGCGACCTCGACCTCCACTAGGGCGGTGGGCAAGGGGGTGCGCACGGCGTTCTCCTCAGTCAACTGTGTATGCGGTATCACAACGAAGTGAGGCCCCGGTTCCACAGTGGAAACCGGGGCTTCGAGGCTTCTGGAGGCTGGGATCAGCCAACGGCCGCCTTCAAGGCATCGCCCAGGGCGCTGGCCTCCTCCGCCGACATCTCGACGACGAGGCGCCCACCACCCTCAAGCGGAACGCGCATCACGATGCCGCGCCCCTCCTTGGTGACCTCAAGGGGACCGTCGCCGGTCCGGGGCTTCATGGCCGCCATAGCGTGCTCCCTCCGTCAAAACCCTTCCCCGTCCGACCTGGTTCGCGAAACCCGGCCGGATCCGCGTCCATTCTCCCCTATCCGGACTCAGCCGCGAAACCGAACCGATCTTTCGGCGGTTCCCGAAGCCATTTGTCGATCTTGACTTGTCCCTGTTCAGGGGCTGGATCGCCGTACTGCAAAGGGATTCCGCGAAGACGATCACCGTCACCGGTTCGTGATCCATCCCCCGTGCGCGGGTCACCTGTTCCGGCGCGTCCCGGCCCGACGGCCCGCCCTGGTCGCGCGGGGCCGGGCCTGCCAGACTCGACCGTCGTGCGAGCCAGATCCGCGTTGTTCGACGTGTACGGCGGCCACCTGCGTGAACGCGGTGGCGCCGCGACCATCGCCGCCCTGGTGAGGTTGATGGAACCGCTGGACTTCGCCGCGCCCGCCGTGCGCACGGCGGTGTCCCGCACCGTCCGACAGGGATGGCTGCACCCGGTCCGGCTGGCAGATGGCCCCGGCTACGCCATGACCCCCAGGGCCGAACGGCGGCTTGACGAAGCGGCCGCGAGGATCTACCGCACCCGGCCGTCCACCTGGGACGGTCGGTGGCACGTGCTGGTGCTGGAGGAACTCCCCGGCCGCGAATCGCGCGAACGGCTGGCCTCCTCGCTGCAACTGCTCGGCTACGGCGCGTTGGGCCCCGTGACGTGGATCGCACCCCGCCCCTCCCCCGAGCTGGCGGACGTGCTGGCGGCCGAGGGTGTGGCGGCGAGCACGTTCCACGGCGGACACGAGGGTGACGACGGCGGTCTGGCCGCGCGGGCGTGGGACCTCGCCGCGCTCGGTCGGGACTACGCGGCGTTCGTCGCGGAGTGGTCGCCGGTGATGTCCGGTGTGGACGGTTCGGCCCCTCCCGTGTCGTTCGCCGCGTCGCAGCGGCTGCTGCACGCGTGGCGGAAGTTCCTGTTCCGGGATCCGGGCCTGCCCCTGGAACTGCTGCCCGCCGACTGGCCGGGCACCGGCGCGGCCGAGTTCTTCGACCGGCACACGGCCCGGCTGGCGCCCGCCGTGGAGCGGTTCGTGGACGACTGCCTGGACAAGTCGGCGCGGAACGAGTCCACTGCTTAGGTAGTCACCGAACTGGAGGTCCCCGCCGTGTCCGAACTCCTCGTCGACGACGCCGACGGTGTGCGCACGTTCACGCTGAACCGCCCGGAGGCGTTCAACTCGTTCTCGGTGTCGTTGAAGGAGGCGTTCCTGGAGGCCGTCCTGGAGACGGCGAAGGACGAGTCGGTGCGCGCCGTGGTCATCACCGGTGCGGGTCGGGCGTTCTGCGCGGGCCAGGACCTCAAGGAGCACATCGCGCTGCTGGAGGCCGGTGACCCGGCGCCGCTGAACACCGTGGAGCTGCACTACAACCCGCTGATCAAGGCCATCATCGGGATGCCGAAGCCGGTGATCGCCGCGGTCAACGGCACGGCGGCGGGCGCGGGCGCGTCGATCGCGTACGCGTGCGACCTGCGGGTCGCGTCGGCGTCGGCGAAGTTCCTGATGGCGTTCGCGAACGTCGGCCTCACGTCGGACTCGGGCGCGGCGTGGACGCTGCCGAGGCTGATCGGGCACGGCAGGGCGATGGAGATGATGCTGCTCGCGCAGCCGGTGGACGCGCAGGACGCGCTGCGGATCGGGATGGTCGGCCAGGTCGTGCCGGACGGCGAGGCGCTGAGCACCGCGCAGGCGCTGGCCAGGCGGCTCGCGGCAGGCCCGACGACGGCCTACGCGATGATCAAGAAGGCGTTGGCCGTCGGGTCCGGCGGGACGCTGAACGACGCGCTGGAGATCGAGGCCAGCACCCAGGCGCTGGCGGGCGCCACCGACGACCACCGCGAGGCCGTGGCCGCGTTCGTGGCGAAGCGCACGCCGAAGTTCACCGGGAAGTAGCGGGCCGCCTGCGCCGGTCGGCGGCGACCGCCCGGAAGCAGGTCGCGACGTGGTCGTCGACCATGCCGGTGGCCTGCATCAGCGCGTACGCCGTGGTCGGGCCGAAGAAGACGAAGCCGCGGCGCTTGAGCTCCTTGGCGAGGGCCTTGGACTCGGGCGTCACGGCGGGCACGTCGGCCATCGTCGCGGGCCGCACGCGCCCCTCCTTCGACGGCGCGAACGACCACAGGAGGTCGTCGAACGGCACGTCCAGGTCCGCGAGGACACCCGCGTTGCGCACGCAGGCGTTGATCTTGGCCCGGTTGCGCACGATGGACGCGTCGGCCATCAGCCGCTCGACGTCGGCGTCGTCGTAGGCCGCGACGGTGGCCGGGTCGAAGCCCCCGAACGCGCGGCGGAACGACTCGCGCTTGCGCAGGATCGTGATCCACGACAGGCCGGACTGGAAGGCCTCCAGGCACAGCCGTTCGAACAGCTCGGTCTCGCCGTGCAGCTCCACGCCCCACTCGGTGTCGTGGTACTCGGCGTAGTCCGGGGTGCTGTCGCCCCAGGCGCAGCGGACGATCACCGACCGTACCCCTCCGCGAACCGGGCGAACTTCGCCAGCGACCGCCGCACGCCCCAGGTGAACGCGGGGCGCGCCAGCGGCCAGCCGAGCCTGCCGACGGCGCCGAGCGGCAGGTCGAGGTGTTCGACCCAGACGAACTCCGACGACCGGTCGGTGACCGGGTTGACGATGAACTCGCCGGTGCCGCGGACGACCTTGCCGGTGTGCAGGACGACGCAGCGCGTCGGCGGCTCCCACTCGGTGATCCGCATGGTGTCGGTGAAGCCCAGCGGCCCGACCCCGGTGAACGCGGCCAGCGTGGAGCCGACGCCCCTGCCGTCGCCCGAGGTCACCCGCACCGACGTGCCGAGGATCCACTCGCCCTGCCGGGCCCAGTCCGTCATCGCGGCCCACGTCGTCTCGACGGGCGCGGCCACCGGGACCCGGAGTTCGACCTCCGTCACGTGGACCGCCCGTTCTCGGCGGCGTGCTGCGGGACGTGCTCGGGCTCCGGTTCGAGTTCGGGCAGGGGGCCGCCGTTCTCCAGCTCGGCGATCCGGGCGCGCAGCTCGTCGACCTCGGTCGCGAGCCGTTCGAGCACCCAGTCGACCTCGGTCATCTTGTAGCCGCGCACCACCTGTTGGAAGCGCAGGCTGCGGACGTCGTTCGAGGTCACGTCCTCGGGTGGGAGCCTGGTCGGCGACGCGCCGGGCGGCAGGGGAGCCAACTCCTCGCCGCGGCCGAACACGAGCGCGGACAACAGGAACACCACGGCAGCCACGAGAACCATGACGACGAGGTAGATGAGCGCGGTGGTCACGACGACGATCGTGGCACATCGCGGGCGATCAGACTGCGGACAGCACCAGACAGCGCCTCGCCAGCACCCCGACGCGGATGAAGACGACGTAGAACCAGACCCCGGCCAGCAGCACCGGCGCGGGCATCAGCAGCCGCGGCGCGTCCAGTGCCGCGGTGCCGATGACGACCGACAGGTTGAACGCGATCCCGAGCCCGACGCAGCCCGCGGCGACCAGTCCCCCGAGCCTGCTGAGAGTGCTTCCGCTGACGCCGCGCCGGGACAGCAGCCGCCCGGCGGCCAGCGAGGCGCCCGCGATCCCGGTGATGATCCACGGGACGTAGCCGTTGCCCTGGGAGACGAACACGTACCAGCTCGGCGTGGGTCCCTGGTCGAACGCGGTCCAGGGGCCGATCCAGAACATCCGGTTCAGCTCCCACAGCACGTACGTCAGCGGGATCAGCAGCATCACGGTCCGCAGCATCGTCGCGGCGTGCGCGGCGGCCAGTTCGGCCTGGTAGCCGGGCGCGACGACGGCGAGCGGGCCGAACTCCCCGACCGCGCGGCGCTCGGCGTCCTCCGTGGACAGCCCGGTGTCGCGGTAGGAGTCCGCCGCGTCGTCGAGGCTGTCGCGGGCTTCGGCGAGGAGGTCGGCCTTGACGTGGGCCGGGCCGCGCAGCCGCCGGGCCAGGTCGCCGACGTACTCGTCGATCACGCCTGCTCCGGCCACGGGCCACCTCCGAGGACGCCTTCGATGGCGGTGGTGAACTCGCGCCAGGCGGCGCGTTCGTCCGACAGGGCCCGTCGGCCGGCGCCGGTGAGCCGGTACGTGCGGCGCTTGCGGCCCGCGACGGTGCTCCACTCGCTGGCGACGTGCCCGGCCCGTTCCAGCCTGCGCAGCGCCGGGTAGACGGTGCCGGTCGGCAGGTCGAGCGCGCCTCCGCTGCGCCGCTGGAGCGCCTCGATGATCGCGTACCCGTGCAGCTCGCCGTCGTCCAAGGTGGCCAGCAGCAGTGCGTCCAGGTGGCCGCGCAGCGCGTCGGACTTCATGAGTAGCGAGTCTACGGGTCCGTTCCAGGGACGACATCGGGGAAGTCCCCGATGTTAGGTAGACAGACTACATATAGCGTGGCCACCCATGGACCCCCTCGACCTGGCGCGGGCGCAGTTCGCCACCACCACCTCGTTCCACTTCCTCTTCGTGCTGCTGACGCTCGGGCTGGTGACCCTCGTCGCCGTCGTGCAGACCGGGTTCGCGCTGACCGGACGACCGGTGCTGGAGCGGATGGCCCGGTTCTGGGGCCGGATCTACGTCGTCAACTACGCACTCGGCATCGCGACCGGGATCGTCATGGAGTTCCAGTTCGGGCTGAACTGGTCCGGGCTCTCCACCTACGCGGGCGACGTGTTCGGCGCGCCGCTGGCGATCGAGACCCTGGTGGCGTTCTTCCTGGAGTCGACGTTCCTCGGCCTGTGGATCTTCGGCTGGGGACGGCTGAACCGGTGGGCGCACCTCGCGCTGATCTGGCTCGTGACGGCCACCGCGTACGCCTCGGCGTTCTGGATCATGGTCGCCAACGGGTTCCTCCAGCACCCGGTCGGCCACGAGGAGCAAGGTGGGGTGCTGCGGCTCGTCGACTTCGGCGCGCTGCTGGTGAACCCGACGTTCACCGCCGCGTTCCTGCACGTCGTCGGGGCCGCGCTGACCGTCGGCGGGGTGTTCGTGGTCGGCGTCAGCGCGTACCACTTCATCCGGCGCACGGCGGAGGTCGACTTCTTCCGCCGGTCGCTGCGACTCGGCGTCGTGACCACGGCGATCTCCGCGCCGTTCCTCGTCGGCGCGGGCATCGCCCAGTTCCCGGTGATCAACGAGCTCCAGCCGGACAAGTTCGCGGGCAGGCCCGGCCTGGGGATCCCGCTGTCGGTGATGATGCTGATCGGCGTGGCGCTGGTGCTGGCGAGCTGGACCGCGGTGCCGCTGCTCGCCCGCGACCTGGTGATCCGCCTGCGCTTCCCGCTGTACCTCATGGTGCTGGGGATCCCGCTGCCCTTCGTCGCCGCCATCGGCGGCTGGGTGGTGCGCGAGGTCGGCAGGCAGCCCTGGCTCGTCCACGGCCTGCTGCGCACGGAGGACGCCCTGTCCCCGGTCAGCGCGACGGCCGTCCTCACGTCCTTCATCGCCTTCACCGGCGTCTTCACCGCGCTCGCCATCACCGACTGGGTGCTGATCTCCCGCATCGCCCGGCGCGGCCCCGAGGTCACGCCGGTCCCGCGGCCCGTGTCCGCGCTGGTCCTGTGAAAGGGGAACGACCGTGGAAGCGCTCTGGATCGTCCTGCTCGGATCCCTCACCGCGGGCTACTTCGCGTTGGCGGGCTTCGACTACGGCACCGCGCTGCTGTTCCGGTTCGTCGGCCGCGACGAACCGGAGCGGACCCGCGTGCTCGGCGCGATGACGCCGTTCGCGCTGGGCAACGAGGTGTGGCTGGTCGCCGCCGTCGGCGTCCTGTTCGGCGCCTTCCCCCGACTGGAAGGGGAACTGCTGTCCGGCCACCACGGGGTCTTCACCGCGATCGTCACCGGGCTGGTGGTGTTCACCGCGTCCGTCCAACTGCGGGGGAACTCCCGTGCCTGGGACGTCCCGCTCATCGCGGGCGCGCTGGCGGTCGCGGTCGGCTGGGGCTGGCTGGCGGCCGACCTGACCGGTGCCCCCGCGCCGCTGTGGGGTGCGGGCGTGGTGGCGCTGTTCGCCGTGCACGGCGGCACCTTCCTGGCGTGGCGGCTGCCCGGCCGGTCCGGCGAACGGGCCGGAGCCCTGGCCCGGTCGCTGGTGCTGCCGTGCGCGGCGTTCGTGCCCGCCGTGGTCCTGCTGTCCGGATCAGCGCGGCACCCCGAACTCGCGGTCGTCGGCGCGGTCGCGGTCGTGGTGCTGCTGCTCGGCTCGCGGCTCGCGTCCGGGCGGACCGCGTTCGCCTGCACGGCGCTCGCGTGCGCGCTGCCGGTGCCGGTCGTGTTCGCCGCGGCGGACGTCGTGCACGTCGAGACCATGGCGCACACCGCCACGTTGACCGTGCTGACCCCGGTCGCGCTCGTGGTGCTGCCGCTGGTGCTGCTGTTCCAGTGGGCGACCTGGTGGATGCACCGTGCGTGACCGCCGCTACGCGACCCTGCTGGGGGTGTTCGCGGTCGCGACCGCCGTGCTCGTGCTGGCCCAAGCCGACCTGCTGGCGCGCGTGCTCAGCGGCGGCGACGGGATCGGTCCGCTGGCCGCAGTCGTGGTGGTGCGAGCGGTGCTCGTCGGCGCGCGGCGGGTGTACGCCCAACGCACCGCGACGACCGTGAAGGCCGAGCTGCGCAAGCAGGTCCTGGCCGACGCGGCGACCCGGCGCGGCGACCGGGCGGGTGAGGTCAGCACCCTCGTGACCAGGGGCCTGGACGCGATCGAGCCCTACCTGGCCGGGTACCTGCCGCAGCTCGCGGTCGCGGCGGTCGTGCCGCTCGCGGTGCTGCTGCGGCTGGCGTTCGCCGACCTCACCGCCGCCGTGACCATCCTGGTGACGCTGCCGCTGGTGCCGGTGTTCGCCGCGCTGGTCGGCGCGCACACCAGGGACAGCACCGAGCGGCAGTGGGCGGAGCTGTCCGCGGTGGGCGGACACTTCCTCGACGTCGTGGCGGGGCTGAGCACGTTGCGGCTGTTCGGCCGCGCGAGCGCGCAGGCGGTGACCGTGCGGGCGATGGCGACCGCGCACGCCGACTCGACCATGCGGACGCTGCGGGTCGCGTTCCTCTCCGCGCTGGTGCTGGAACTCGTGGCCACGCTGTCCGTCGCGCTGGTCGCCGTGCCGGTCGGGCTGCGGCTGCTCAGCGGCGGCGTGACCCTGGAGGTCGCGCTCCTGGTGCTGCTGCTCGCCCCCGAGGCGTACCTGCCGCTGCGCGCGGCCGGGGCCCAGTTCCACGCCGCGGCGGAAGGCCTGGCCGTGCTGGAGCAGGTCGCCGCCACCGCCCCACCGCCCGCCACGGCCAACCGCCGCCCGCCGGACCTGAGCCGCGCGGAGATCGTGCTGGAGGACGTGGGCGTCCGGTCGTTGCGGGGCTTCAGCCTGCGGATCGCGCCGGGTGAGCGGATCGCGCTGGTCGGTCCGAGCGGTGCGGGCAAGACCACTCTCCTCTCGTTGCTGCTGGGCGAGATCACGCCCACGTCGGGCCGGGTGCTGGTGGGCGGCGTCGACCTGCGGGAGATCGACCGGGTGGCGTGGCTGCGTCGGGTCGCGTGGGTGCCGCAGACGCCGACCGTGTTCGAGGGGACGGTGGCCGACAACATCGCCGTCGGCGGTCCCGGCGCCGTCGCCGCGGCGCACGCCGTCGGCCTGGGCGCGCTGGTGGACGCCCGGCACGCCCTGTCCTCCGGTGAACGCCAGCGGGTCGCCGTCGCCCGCGCGCTCGTCCGCCCCGACGCCCGGTTGCTGCTGCTCGACGAACCGACCGCCCGGCTGGACAGCGGCACCGAGGCGACCGTGCTGCGGGTGACCCGCACGTTGTCCCGCGGCCGGACCACCGTGCTGGTGGCCCACCGGCCCGCCCTGCTCGACGAGGTCGACCGCGTGGTGGAGGTCCGGTGAAGCGCTTGGCACTGGCCGCTTTCGCCGCCACCCTGGCCGAACTGTCCGGTGTGGCCCTGACGGCCACCGCGGTGTGGCTGGTCGTCCGCGCGGCCGACCAGCCGCCGATGGCCGCGCTCACCGTGGCGGTCGTGGCCGTCCGCGCGCTGGCGCTGTCCCGTGGCGCACTCCGGTACGCGGAACGGCTGGCGGGCCACGACGCCGTGCTGCGCCACCTCGCCGACCTGCGCGGCCGGGTGTACGAATCGCTGCTGCGCCAACCCGTTCAGCGGCGCGGCGGCGACCTGGTCACCCGCCTGGTGTCCGATGTGGACGCCGTGCAGGACGTGGTGCTGCGCTGCCTGCTCCCGGCGTGCGCGGCGGGTCTGGTCGGCGCGGTCGCGGTCCTGGTCGTGCCCGCGCTCGTGCTTCCGGTGCTGCTGCTGGGCGTTGTGCTGCCGTTGGCCGCTTTCTCGTTGGCCGACAGCCATCTCCGCGCACTGGCGCCGTTGCGCTCGCGTCTCGCGGAACGCACGGTGGCGCTGGTGCACGGAGCCGCCGAACTGACCGCGTTCGGCGTCCTGGACGACGAACTCGCCAGGTCCGGCCGGGTGATCACCGACATCGCGACCCGCGAGCACCGCGCCACGACCCGCACCGGAGCGCTGACGGCCGTCGCCGTGCTGATCCAGTTCGGCACCGCGCTGGCACTCCTGTCGACCGGCGCGCCCGCCCCCGTGGTCCTGGGCGCGGTGGCGGTCCTGGAGGTGTTCCTCCCCCTCACCACCGCCGCCCAACGCTGGGCCGAGACCCGCGGCTCCCTGACCAGGGTCCGCGAACTCCTCACCGCCCGCCGCCCGGTCCCGGCCCTGACCGAGGACCTCCCACCGGGCACCAGGCTCGCCGTGGTCGGCCCCAGCGGCGCCGGCAAGACCACCCTCCTGTCCCGCTTCGCGGTACCCGACGCCCGCGGCGCCCTGGCCGACGCCCACGTCTTCCACACCACCGTGCGAGCCAACGTCCTGCTGGCCAAACCCGACGCCACCCAGGAAGAACTGGACTTCGCCGCCCACACCACCGACCTGGACCTCCCGTGGGACCTGGTGGTAGGCGAACACGGCACCGCCCTCTCCGGCGGCCAACGCCAACGCCTGATCCTGACCAGAGCCGTCCTCTCCACACCCCCGGTCCTGCTGCTGGACGAACCCGTGGAAGGCCTACCCCCAACCCAGGCCGACCAGGTCCTGCACCGCGTCCTGTCCACCGCACCCAGCACGGTCGTCCTGATCACCCACCGCCTGACCCCGTTGGCGCACGAGCACTTCGACGAGATCCTCGTGCTGGACAACGGCGTGATCACCCAACGCGGCACGCACGCGACCCTCGTCACGACACCGGGCTACTACCGCGACCGCTGGAAGGACGAGACCTCGAAGTCCGAGTACCGCAACTCGTACCGATGACCACCTTTGACCAACACCGACACCTCGACCGGGCGAAGACCGTCCGAGTGGACCACCCGGAACTGGCAGATCACCGGCACGTCGTCCGGCAGGTCGAGCGCCTCCACCTCCTCGGTGGTCGGCATCCGCGCGGACAGGCGATCGGTGCAGCCGCGCTGCGGAAAACCGAGGTCGGCGAGAACCCGTGGCGCACCACCGCGAATCCTCGCCCGACCGGCCAACTCGGTTCCGGCGGCGATGTCCACCGGGTAGTAGGACCACGACAGCTCGACCGGTTCGCCGTCGTGCGAGAGCACGCGGTGCCGGAGGACCACCGTCCCGTCCTCGGGGAGTTCGAGGACCCGCGCGACGTCGGCGGGTGGACGCACCTCGGCCACCTCCAACAACCGGTAGGAGTAGGCGTTGTCCGCCGGGGCCAGGTAGGGCTGCGCGTCGATGGTCAGGGGTGGCCGCTCGCGGACGTAGACGCCCTTTCCCGCCCGGCTGCGCAGGAAACCTTCGTCCTTGAGCGCGCCCAACGCGCGCTGGACGGTCGCGTTCGCCGCACCGTACCGGTCGACGAGCTGCTGGGTCGACGGGAGCTGGGCTCCGGCAGCGAGGTCGCCCGACATGATCAGCGACCTCAGGTGAGCAGCGATCTGCTGGTGCCGCGGACGACCGTCCGACCTGGCGCTCATGGTCACAGATCCCTTTCGTAGCCGAGGCGGGTGCCGCGGGCGATCATCGTCATCGCGCTGGCTTCGACCGGGGTCCCGTCGGCCGTCGACACGAGTCTGAAGAGGACCATCACCCAGTCGTCCTGGCCCAGGTCCAGCAACTCCCGTTCCTCCGCCGTGGCGGGCCGGGCGGAAACCTCTTCCCGGACGTGCGCGGGCGCGTGCCCGAGTTCGGCGAGCAACGTGATCGCGCCACCGGGGATCTTGCGCGCCTCCGCCAGCCGCGTACCCCGCGCGATGGAGACCGGGTAGTAGGAGTCCGTCAGCTCCACCGGCCTGCCGTCGAGGGACATCACCCGACGCCGCACCACGACCGGCTGTCCCTCCGCCACCGCGAGGGCTTCGGCGACCAACCGAGACGGCTCGACCTCACCGACCTCCCGCAACCGCTGACCGGCCTTCGCCCCGCGCGACTCCGCTTCCGCCGCCCAAGCATCACCCACACCCGGCGTCACGTACGCGGTCGACCTGCTGACCCACCGGTCCTGGCTGGTCATGGTGGTCCTCCCAAGCTCGAACGTCCCCCGCTAAGCCAACGCGCGCAAAACCCGCGTAGGCGTTCGGGTTCCGGCGATCGACGCGACCATCTCCACGGTTCGCCTGGTCTGCCGCACCTCGTGCGCGCGGAACACCCGTGCGCCCGTCCACGCCGCCACGGCGGTGGCGGCGAGGGTGCCGTCGACGCGGTCGCCGACGTCCGCCCCGAGGGTCTCGCCGATGAAGTCCTTGTTGGACAGCGCCATCAGCACCGGCCACCCCGTGCCGACCAGTTCGTCCAAGCGCCGCAACAACTCCAGCCCGTGCCAGGTGTTCTTGCCGAAGTCGTGCGTCGGGTCGATCAGCACGCCTTCGCGCGGCACACCGAGGGCCACCACGCGCTCGGCGCGCTCGACCAGTTCGGCGACGACGGACGCGACCACGTCGGTGTAGCGGGGCCGGTGGGGGTCGGTGCGCGGGGGGAGGCCGCCGGTGTGGGAGCAGACGATGCCCACGCCGAACTCGGCCGCGACCTCGGCGAGCTTGGGGTCGGCGCCCGCCCACGTGTCGTTGAGCAGGTCGGCGCCCGCGCGGCACACCTCGCGGCCCACCTCGTGGCGCCAGGTGTCGACGCTGATCACCAGGTCGGGGTACCGCGACCGGACCTGGGCGACGAACGGGACGACGCGGCGCGCCTCCTCGGCGGCGTCGACGACCTCGCCCTTCGACCCCGCCCGGACACCGCCGATGTCGATGACGTCCGCGCCGTCCGCGACCGCCCGGTCCACGGCCGCCAGCGCGGCGTCGTCGGTGAACGTGGCGCCGCCGTCGTAGAAGGAATCCCTGGTCCGGTTGACGATCGCCATGACCAGCGCGCGGTCGTCCGGGGTTTCGCGTGTACCGAATCGCACTGGCTTCACAAGGCCCGATGGTGCCACGCCTGGTTAACAGTGAACTGGATCACAGCTATTGCTACTTGGCAGTAGGAACTGTTTACTCACCAGTAACTCACACGTGATCCAGGTCACGGTTCAACGGGAGGATCTCGTGCGCCGATCACTCGTCCTGCTCCTGACGACGCTCCTCGCCATAGGCCTGCTCACCCCTGTCGCGCAGGCCGCCGGCTTCAGCACCGCGTACCGGACCATCCCCGGCGCGGGCGGCACGCCCATCCGCGCCTTCGTGATCGAGCCGACCGGCCGCGGCAGCGGCCCGTTCCCCCTGCTGGTACTGCCGTCGAGCTGGGGCATCAACAACGTCGAGTACGTCGGCGCCGCCGCCAAGTTCGCGTACGAGTCCGGGTACGTCGTGGTCAGCTACACCAGCCGCGGCTTCTACGACTCCGGCGGCGAGATCGACGTCTCCGGTCCGGACACCGTCGCGGACGTGAGCAAGGTGATCGACTGGGCCGTCGGCAACGCCAAGGGCGACGCGGGCAAGGTCGGCGTCGCGGGCATCTCCTACGGCGCCGGGCAGGCACTGCTGGCCGCCGCCGTCGACCCGCGGATCAAGGCCGTCGCGTCGCTCAGCACGTGGACCGACCTGGCCCGTTCGCTCTACCCGAACGAGACCGTGAACAGCCAGGCCGTCGAGGTCCTGCTGGCCGCGGGCAACCTCGTCGGACGTCCCGGCCCGGTGCTGCGGCAGGCGGAGACCGCCTACCGCGAGGGCCGGTTCGAGGAGGTCGTGCCGATCTCGGAGTCGCGGTCGGCGGCGAACAAGATCGCCGCGATCAACGCGAACGGCGCCGCCGTGATGATCGGCAACGCCTGGAACGACGGCATCTTCGCACCGGGCCAGGTCACCGACCTGTTCACGAAGCTCACCGGCCCGAAGCGGCTGATGCTCTCGCCCGGCGACCACGCGACCGCCGAGCTGTTCGGCGCGGCGGGCCTGCCGAACGAGATCTGGGCGTCCGTCGGCCGCTGGTTCGACAAGCACGTGCGCGGCGTCGACAACGGCATCGACCGGGAGGCCCCGGTCAACCTGAAGCCGAACAACGGGGGTGGCTGGCGCACGTTCCCCAGTTGGTCGGCGGCGACGGCCGCGCAGGACACCCTGTACCTGACCGGCCCGTCCTGGGGCACCGGCTCGCTGGCCACGACGGCCGCGACCGGCTGGCAGAACCGCATCGCCGCGGGCTGGCCGACCGTCGCCGACAGCGGGACGATCCTGCTCAGCGGCGCCCTCCAGGGCTTCTTCAACATCCCGACCGGGGTGTCGATGCCGCTGGTGGACCGCAACGCCGCCGCCGTCTGGTGGGGCCCGACCTACTCGCGGGCCACCACCGTCAGCGGAGCGCCGAGGCTGCACGCCACGGTCACCCCGAGCGCGCCGACCACGACGCTGTACGCCTACCTGTACGACATCGGCTCACTCGGCCTGGGCTCGCTCGTCACGCACAAGCCGATCACCGTGCGGGACGCGACGCCCGGCGTGGCGAGGACGCTCGACTTCGCCCTGGAACCGGTGGTGTGGGACGTCCCGGCGGGCCACCGCTTGGTGCTGGTCGTCGACACCGTCGACCCGCGCTACCTGAGCGAGAGCACGCTCGGCTCGACGGTCACCTTCAGCTCCCCGGCGGCGGACCCGTCCTGGCTGCGGGTCCCTCGCGGATGAGCCTCTCGTCGGACGGCAGGGCCACCGATCCCCTGCCGTCCGGCGGGCTCGTCCGCGCCAGCTCCAACGCCACGTCCACCTGGTCGGAGTGGTGCAACCCGGCAACCGCGTCCAGGTCGAACCACTCGGCCCGATCAGACGACCCACCAACCTCGAACCTCAGCTCACCACCCGTGACCCGAGCCTCGTAGATGATCCGCAACCCGTGGAAGTCAACCTCCCCACCGGGCCGCTCGAACAACCGCCGAACCGTGTGCACCCCCAACAACCGCTGCACCTCGATCGAATACCCGGTCTCCTCGTCGACCTCACGGATCACCGCCTCGTACGGATCCTCCCCGTGATCGATCCCCCCACCGGGCAACGTCCACCGCTTACCACTGGGCCCCACCCACCGGGAGAGCAGAACCTGCCCGTCCCGAACGCACAGCGCGTACGCGGCGACCCTGAGCTGTTTGGTGATCTCCACGAACACCATCCTGACAGCAGGTGGCAGGAATCGGTGCTTGGATCCGAAACATGACCACCCAGGTGAAGGCCACTTTCACGATCACCCGCTGGGACGAGGCGGCCTACGAGACCGGCGAACCAAAACTCGCACGCGTAGACGTGGGAAAAACGTTCACCGGCCCCTTGCAGGGAACCAGCACCGCCCAGCTACTCACCTGCGCCTCATCAGACGGCTCAGCGGGCTACGTCGCGTCCGAGCAGGTAACCGGCACCCTGGACGGCCACACAGGCACCTTCGTACTCCAACACGGCGCCACCATGTCCCCCACCGGCCCAAACTTCTTCGGCCACGTAGTCCCAGGCTCAGGCACCGGCGACCTGACAGGCCTGACCGGCACAGCACGGGTGGAACACGAACTAATCACCCTGGACTACGACCTTGCCTGACCACGTAGACCGCGCCCAGGTACTCGCCTACCGCGTGGCAACCCACCAATTCGACCGGAAATCAACGAACCTGACGGTCTTCGACCTAGGCGTACAAGACTCAGAACGCTCAGCCGCCGCAGCCCTGGCAGCACGCACAACAACAAACCCAAACCTAACCGACTACACCACAACGTGGACCGTACGAGGCGCCCCACACCTACACCGCCCAACAGACATGCCCACCCTAGCCACACGCCTATGGCCCCTGAGCGACGCAGACGCCCTAACAAGAATGTCCCGCCCACGCGGCATAACAAACGGACGAGCGGCGCTCACAGCAGTAGCAACAGCACTGCGCAAGGTAGTAACAAAACCCATGACCAAGGGCGAGGCAAGCAACAAAATCACCAGCATGATCCCAACAGAACTAACAGCCTGGTGCCGAGGCTGCAACACCACCCACGTCCAAGACCCAATCTTCCGCCTGGCAGCACTACCAGCAGGCCTGATCTTCGACACCACACAAAAAACCGTCACCTTCACACCACTACCAAAAAGACCAGCAGTCCCCACAGAAACGAAGGGCTTCACCGACCTACTACTCGCCTACCTCACCCTGCACGGCCCAGCAGGCCCAACAGAAGTGGCGAACTACTTCGGCTCAACGACCACAGAGATCAAAAAACGATGGCCCCAAGACCTGGCCGAAGTCAAGGTAGACGGCAAACAAGCATGGCTACCACCAACCAGACTGAACACCCTCAACAACCCACCAGACCCCAACGCAGTCCGCCTACTACCCCCACTGGACCCATACCTACAAGCACGAGACCGCGACCTACTGGTACCGGACAAGGACCACCAAAAAGAGGTCTGGCGAATCCTGGGCAGACGAGGCGCAATCATGGTAGACGGCGAAATAACCGGCACCTGGCAAGCAAAAGCCACCGCCAAACACCTAGAAATCACCCTAAACCCATTCGCAGAACCCCCACCACCCAGCATCGAAGCAGAGGCCCACCACCTAGCCACCACCCGCAACCTAGACTCAGCCCGCCTGAAATAACCACCAGCACAACGCACCACAACACTGGTGGCCCACTACGAAACCGGCACACGCCGCCCTAAAACCGTGGCCGATTTTACTTGGGGGATTCGACCCTTAAACTTGCGCCGGGCGGCAGCTTCACCCTCTGCCCTTTTTGCCCCGGCGAAGGGTCGAATCTAGGGGCCCCAAGTCAAATCGGCCACACCACGCTGGAACGCGACCCTCAGCCGGTGACCACGCCGGAACCCGCAGCCGCCCTCAAACCCCCACCGGTGCCGGCCCCAACGACCGGCACCCCACACCCCCACACCAACTCAGCTATCCACAATCCCCACAGCCCCAAGCACAGCCTGCAACCCATCCTCAGCAATATCGTGATCCGTCTCCAGCACAGCCGTAACCGACGCCACATCCGCCGACAACCCAGCCGCCTTGGCCCACTCCACCACCGCAACAGCCAAAGCCGCCGCCCTCTCCGGCAACGTCTCCGCCAACTCCTCAGGATCAGGCGCAGGCAACCCCTCAGCCGCAGCCGCCTCCGCGTACGCGACCTCCCCGAACACCCACTCCCACTGCTCCTGCCCCCCATCCCACCCGGTCACAACACACATGTCGCTATCAGCGACAGTCGCCGAGATAGCAGCCCCGGTCCCGACGAGCTGGATCAACGGCTCCTCGTCAAGCACCGGGAACTCCCACCACTGCCACCCCTCGACGGCGTCCAACCGGTAGCCGTCGTCCAGTTCCTCGTCATCCCCGCGCCGCACGACGTAGGACGCCCACTTGCCCATCGGTATGAATCTCCTCAGCTCGCGCAGGCGTCCAACGCCGTCGCCACGTCTCCGGTGATCGTCAACGAATCCATCGCGGCCTGCGACACGAACCCGCGGCCGCTCAACTCGCGGACCCAGTCGAACAGACCCCGGTAGTGGTTGTCGACATCGAGCACCACGACCGGTTTGGTGTGCATGGACAGCACCCGTGATGTCCACATCTCGAAAAGCTCCTCGCACGTCCCGATCCCGCCGGGCAGTGCGAGGAACGCGTCCCCGTGCGCCTCCATCAGCGCCTTGCGTTCGCGCATGGTGTCGACCACGACCAGCTCGTCCGCGTGGTCGTCGGCCAGTTCGGTCCCGACGAGCCCCTTCGGGATCACGCCCAGCGTCCGGGCCCCGCCCGCGCGGGCGGCGCGGGCGACCTCGCCCATCATCGACACGCTGCTGCCGCCCCACGTCAGCGACCAGCCGCGCGCCGCGATGGAGGTGCCCACCTCGGCCGCCAGCTCCAGGTAGCTCGCCGGGACGGCGACCCGCGATCCGCAGTAGACGGTGACCCTGGTGGGCATCAGTGCGCCTCGTCCCAGGCCTTGTGGGCTTCCTGCACGACCCGCACCGCGTCGTCGATGTCGTCGGTGAGGTGCAGCAGCGCCAGGTCCTTGTCGCCGACCTTGCCGCTCGCCAGCACCGAGTTCTGGATCCAGTCGTACAGGCCCTGCCAGTACGACCGTCCGAAGAGGACGACCGGGAACTTGGTGACCTTCTTGGTCTGCACCAGGGTCAGCGCCTCGAACAGCTCGTCCAGCGTCCCGAAACCGCCGGGGAGGCAGATGAACGCCTGCGAGTACTTGATGAACATCGTCTTGCGGACGAAGAAGTACCGGAAGTTCACCCCGAGGTCGACCCACGGGTTGAGGCCCTGCTCGAACGGCAGCTCGATGCCGAGCCCGACGGAGAACCCGCCCGCCTCGGAGCACCCGCGGTTGACCGCCTCCATCACGCCGGGCCCGCCGCCGGTGATCGCCGCGAACCCGGCGTTCGCCAGCGCGCCACCGAGGTCGCGGCCGATCTGGTACTCGGGGTGGTCGCGCGGGGTGCGCGCGGACCCGAACACCGTCACGGCGCTGGGCACCTCGGCGAGCGCGCCGAAGCCCTCGACGAACTCGGCCTGGATGCGCAGCACCCGCCACGGGTCGGTGTGCACCCAGTCCGACGGCCCGCGCGAGTCGAGCAGCCGCTGGTCGGTGGTGGTCAGCTCGACGCGCTGGGAGCGGCGCAGCGTCACGGGACCCCGCTGCCGTTCCTGGGGGTGCTCGTCGACACCGTTGTTGTCAGTCATCGGCGGGATTCTAGGTCAGGAACACCACCGGGTGACCTACTCAGGTGAGGAACCGGCGCAGCACTTCGGCACAGCCGGTGATCTGCCCGACCGGCACGTTCTCCTGCTGCGTGTGGGCCAGCGTCGGGTCACCCGGCCCGAAGTTGACCGCGGGCAGGCCGAGCGCCGCGAACCGCGCCACGTCCGTCCACCCGAGCTTCGCCACGGGCGTGCCGCCGGTCGCCGCCACCAGCTCCTGGGCGACGGGCGCGGACAGACCGGGCAGTGCGCCCGCGGCGACGTCCGTGACGACGACGTCGAACCCGTCGAACACCTCGCGCAGGTGGGCTTCCGCGTCGGCGGGCGTGCGGTCCGGCGCGAACCGGTGGTTCACCGTCAGCACGCACGCGTCCGGCACGACGTTGCCCGCGACTCCACCGGCGATCTTCACCGCCTGGAGCCCTTCGCGGTAGGTGCAGCCGTCGATGTCGACGACGCGGGACTCGTAGGACTCCAGCCGCCGCAACGCCTCCCCGACCGCGTGGATCGCGTTGACGCCCATCCACCCGCGGGCGGTGTGCGCGCGGGCGCCGGTCGTGCGGACCTCGATCCGCATCGTCCCCTGGCACCCGGCCTCGACCACGCCGTTGGACGGCTCGCACACGATCGCGAGGTCACCGGTCAGCCACTCGGGCATCTCGCGCTCGATGCGCCCGAGCGCGTTGCGGTCGGCCTCGACCTCTTCGCAGTCGTAGAACACGAACGTCAGGTCGTAGCGCGGTTCGACGGCGGTGACGGCGAGGTTCAGCATCACCGCGTCGCCGCTCTTCATGTCGACGGTGCCGCACCCGTGCAGGACGTCGCCTTCGCGGCGGCTGGGCAGGTTGTCGTTGATCGGCACGGTGTCGAGGTGCCCCGCGAGCACGACCCGGCCCGGCCGCCCGAGGTTCGTGCGCGCCAGCACGGAGTTGCCCGTGCGCACCACCTCCAGGTGCGGCGCCTGTGCTCGCAGCGAGCGTTCGACGAGGTCGGCCAGCTCGACCTCGTCCCCGGACACGCTGGGGATGTCGACCAGCCACGCGGTCAGGTCAACGGGATCGGCGGAGAGGTGCAGGGTGTCGGCCACGGCGAGCACGTTACCGTTGGCGTCCGTGAGCACCGCAAACACGACCGGCGCGTACGGCGTCGGACTGGCAACTGTCACGCCCGAGGGCACCGTCCTGGACACCTGGTTCCCGGCGCCGCAGCTCGGGGACCCGCCGTCGGTCGGCACGCAGCTCCTGTCGTCCGTCGACGTCGCGGGCGCGCTCGGCGAGGAAGCCGCGCACCTGCTCGGCGAGGACAAGGAGCGCGGCGTCGAGGTCATCGGCGTCCAGGTCTCCATCGCCTCGCTGGCCGACGCGCCCACCGACACCTACGACGTCTACCTCCGCCTGCACCTGCTGTCGACGCGGCTCGTGCGGCCGCACGGCCTCAGCCTCGACGGCCAGTTCGGCCTGCTGAACAACGTCGTGTGGACCAACTTCGGCCCGTGCGCCGTGGAGGGCTTCGAGCAGACCCGCCTCCGCCTGCGCACCCGCGGCGCGGTCACGGTCTACGGCGTCGACAAGTTCCCCCGGCTCGTCGACTACGTCGTCCCGTCCGGCGTCCGCATCGCCGACGCGGACCGCGTCCGCCTCGGCGCGCACCTCGCGTCCGGCACGACCGTGATGCACGAGGGCTTCGTGAACTTCAACGCGGGCACGCTCGGCGCGTCCATGGTCGAGGGCCGCATCTCGGCCGGTGTCGTCGTGGGCGACGGCTCCGACGTCGGCGGCGGCGCGTCGATCATGGGCACGCTGTCCGGTGGCGGCAAGGAGGTCATCTCCATCGGCGAGCGCTGCCTGATCGGCGCCAACGGCGGCATCGGCATCTCGCTCGGCGACGACTGCGTCGTCGAGGCGGGCCTGTACATCACCGCGGGCACCAAGGTGTCGACCGCCGACGGCGAGGTCGTGAAGGCCGGTCAGCTCTCGGGCGTCTCCGGCCTGCTGTTCATCCGCGACTCGGTCAGCGGAGCGGTGAAGGTGCTGCCGCGCAAGGGCAACGGCGTCGAGCTGAACGCCGCGCTGCACGCGAACGACTGACCCGGCTGGGTTTCCACGCCGCGGACGCGCTCCGCGGCGTGGAACTCACGCCAGGCGTTCGACGGCCGCCGCGATCCGCTCGTCCGAGGCCGTCAGCGCGATCCGCACGTGCCGTTCCCCGCGCGGCCCGTAGAACGTGCCCGCGGCGGCCAGGACGCCGCGTTCGGCGAGCCACCCGACGGTGTCCCAGGAGTTCTCGCCGCGGGTGGACCACAGGTACAGCCCGGCTTCGGAGTGGTCGACGGTGAAACCGGCGGCGCGCAGCGCGGGCAGCAGCACGGCTCGGCGGGCCGCGTAGCGGTCGCGTTGGGCGGTCGTGTGCTCGTCGTCCGAGAGCGCCGCCGTCATCGCCGCCTGCACCGGTCTCGGCATGATCATCCCGGCGTGCTTGCGCCGCTCCAGCAGGTCGGCGACCAGCTCGGGGTCACCGGCGACGAACCCGGCCCGGTACCCGGCGAGGTTGGACGACTTCGACAGCGAGTGCACGGCCAGCAGCCCGTCCAGCGAGCCGCCGGACACCGCGGGGTCGAGCACGGACACCGGGGTGGCGTCCCACGACAGGGCCAGGTAGCACTCGTCGGAGGCCACCACGGCGCCGACGGCGCGGGCGGCGGAGACGGCGGCGGCCATCGCCGACGCCGACAGCACCCGGCCGGTCGGGTTCGACGGCGAGTTCAGCCACACCAGCGCGGTGCCCGCGGGGGGCTCCTCGCCGTCGGCGAGCCGCACCACCGAAGCGCCCGCCAGCAGCGCGCCGACCTCGTACGTCGGGTACGCCAACTCCGGGATGGCCACGACGTCGCCGGGGCCGAGGCCGAGCAGCGTCGGCAGCCAGCCGACCAGTTCCTTGGACCCGATCGTGGGCAGCACGGCGGCGGGGTCGAGCCCCGCCAGGCCGTACCGGCGCGCGAGCGAACCCACGACCGCCGAGCGCAGCTCAGGTGTGCCGTGGGTGGTCGGGTAGCCCGGCTGGTCCGCCACGGAGCTGAGCGCGGTCCGGATCAGCGGCGGCACCGGGTCCACCGGGGTCCCCATCGAGAGGTCGACCACGCCACCGGGGTGCGTGCGCGCCTTGGCGGCGTGATCGGCCAGCGAATCCCAGGGGAAGTCCGGCAGCGCCGGCCCCCTGCGCGTTCGCGGGGTCACTCGGAGGCTTGCGGGGGCAGCGCCTTGATCCAATCCGGGTCGGCGCTGGTCTTGCCGACCTTGGAGGCACCGCCGGGCGAGCCGAGCTCGTTGAAGAAGTCGACGTTCGCCTTGGTGTAGTCCTTCCACTCATCGGGGACGTCGTCCTCGTAGTAGATGGCCTCCACCGGGCACACCGGCTCGCAGGCGCCGCAGTCAACGCACTCATCCGGGTGGATGTAGAGCATCCGGTCGCCTTCGTAGATGCAGTCGACGGGGCATTCCTCGATGCATGCCTTGTCGAGCAAGTCCACGCACGGCTGGGCGATCACATAGGTCACTGCGGTTCTCCTGCTCTTCCTGGTACACCGCGCAAGCCGCAGACTACGCGGCGAACTCGGCCAACTCATGGTGAGGCTTGCCTTAGCAGGCACGCGCTCGGCTCCGCGAAATCCAGTTTCCCGCACCGGGGAGGATGGTGGGGTGGATCCGGTCTTCGAGGTGGAGCAGCGGTGTGCTGAGGCGTGGCCCGCACTGGTGGAGGAACGGCTCGGGGAGTGGAGGATGCGCGCGGCGGCCGGGTTCACCGGTCGCGCGAACAGCACGTTGACCTGCGGTGATCCGGGCGTTCCGGTGCCGGAGGCGCTGGACCGGGTGATCGCGTTCGCCGAGGCGAACGACATCGGTCCGACCGCGCACGTCGTACGTGATTCACGGCACGAAGATGCCGTCGGATCGGCCGGATGGGTGGTGGCCGACGACCATCCGGGCGGTGCCGAGTCCGGCGTCCTGGTCGGTGAGCTGGCCGGGTTCCGGGGCGCGGAGGTGGACGGGGCTTCGGTGTCCGACGCGCCCGGTCCCGGATGGTGGGAGTTGACGGCGTCCGCCACGCCGACGGAGGCGCAGCGGCACGTGCTGGCCTCTGGGCCGAGGACGGGGTTCGGGGTCGTCGAGCGGGACGGCGAGGTGGTCGCGGCGGTGCGCGGGGCCGTCGTCGGGGACCTGCTGCACATCGCCCGGCTGGCCGTGCGGCCGTCGCACCGGCGCGGGGGCCTCGCACGGGGGCTGCTGGTCGAGCTGGCGGCCTGGGCCGCGGCGAACGGGGCCGTCAGGTGCGCGCTCCAGGTGGCCGAGCACAACACGGCCGCGTGGAAGCTCTACGAGTCGCTGGGGTGCGTCGAGCACCACCGCTACCGGTACTGGGTGCCCGCGTGACCCGCTACCCCCGCCGCATCTCCTTGGGCACGTAGTTGCGGCCCATCGACGCGCCGACGGCCAGCGCGCCGGGCAGGGCGCCGCCCGCCAGCAGGGCCAGGCTGCGCCAGTCGTTGGGCAGCATGACGTCGCCGCCGGGGCCGAACAGGCCGAGCACCACCAGCGCCGTCAGCCACACCAGCAGCGGCGAGCTGGAGACCAGCAGGCCGCGCTGGAGGTCCGACGCCCACAGCACCAGCAGCGGCGTCGTGAGGACCGCGACCAGGACGGCGATGGGGAACGGCCAGTCCGCGCCCCACTGCGGCAGCAGGGTGCCGTCGAAGCGGAGCGGGAGGTAGAACAGCTCCAGCACCGCCAGCACCAGCGACTCGACCCACAGCATGGGCAGCACCCACCACCCCGGTTTGCGGTCACCGCTCACGAGTCACCCCAGTCCGCCGAACAGGTCGGTCTCGGCCCCCGCGCCGGAACCCTTGGCCAGCACGTAGAACTCGCCCTGCACGAGCGGCTGGGCGATGCCGTTGGACAGCGCGTAGGCGGCACCGCCCGCACCGTCCTGCCAGACGCTCACCTGGGTCGAGTGCGCCCGCAGCGCGCGCAGCTTCGCGGACAGGTGCTCGGAGATGTCGACGGTGGTGGTGATGATCGCGTCGTCGGTGACCGGCAGCTCGCCGGGCTCCGGCAGGCGGAACGGCAGGTCGGCCAGTTCCGCCAGCGCGGCTGCGCCCTTCTCCGTCGCGTCGCGGGACGTGACCGCGTAGAAGACGCGGTCGACGTCCGGGACGACGGCGGTGGCGGCCGTGGTGATCTCGTGCGCGCGGATGTGGTCCGGGTGGCCGTAACCGCCGAACGCGTCGTAGGTGACGACCACCTGCGGCTTCACCTGGCGGAGCACGTCGACCAGCATCGCCGTCTGCTCGTCGACCGAGCCCTGGACGAACGCCCTCGGGTGCTCGTTCGACGGGACGCCCACCATGCCGGAGTCGCGCCAGCGGCCGACGCCGCCCAGGAAGCGGTGGTCCGTGACGCCCAGCGCGGCGCACGCGGAGCGGAGTTCGGCGACCCGGTACCCACCGAGCTGGTCTGCGGCGTCGGCGGCGAGTTCGCGCAGCCCGGCCGGGATGATCTCGCCCTCCTCGCCGAGGGTGCACGTGACGACGGTGACGAGCGCGCCGGTCGCGGCGTATCTCGCGATGGTGCCGCCCGTCCACAGGCTTTCGTCATCCGGGTGCGCGTGTACCAGCAACAACCGTGGTGGGGAGGTGAGCGTCACCGGATCAGAGTAGAGGCACTTGCGCACGGTCACATGACGGCACCACCCCGGAATGCCGTCAGGGCCACCATAGCGTCGCCGTGGTGGCCCTGACAGAACCCGTGGTGGAGCAGTCGATCACGCCAGGAGCGAGCGCTCCTCGGCGAAGTGGCACGCCGACAGCGTGCCGTCGCCCGCGCCGCGCCGTTCCAGCTTCGGCTCCTCGACGGCGCAGATGTCCTGCGCCTTCCAGCAGCGCGTGCGGAACCGGCAGCCCGACGGCGGGTTGACCGGGCTGGGCACGTCGCCGGTGAGCACGATCCGCTGGCGCCTGCGCTCCAGCTTGGGGTCGGGCACCGGCACCGCGGACAGCAGCGCCTGGGTGTACGGGTGCATCGGCCGCGCGTAGATGTCCTCGCGGTCACCGAGTTCGATGATCTTGCCGAGGTACATCACCGCGACCCGGTCCGAGATGTGCCGGACGACCGACAGGTCGTGCGCCACGAACAGGTAGGCCAGGCCCAGCCGTTCCTGGAGCTCCTCCAGCAGGTTGACCACACCGGCCTGCACGGACACGTCCAGCGCGGACACCGGCTCGTCCAGCACGACCAGCTTCGGGTTGAGCGCGAGCGCCCGCGCGATGCCGATGCGCTGCCGCTGGCCGCCCGAGAACTCGTGGGCGTAGCGGTTGCGGTGCTCCGGGTTCAGGCCGACGAGCTCCATCAGCTCGTTGACCCGGTGCTGGACGTCCTGGCCCTCGGCGCCGTGGATGCTGAACGGCTCCGAGATGATGTTGTTGATCTGCCAGCGGGGGTTCAGCGAGGCGTACGGGTCCTGGAAGACGATCTGCATGTCCTTGCGGACGTTCTGGAGCGCCTTGCCGCGGAGCTTGGTCAGCTCCTTGCCCTCGAACTTCACCGAGCCGGAGGTCGGCTTGTGGAGCTGGAGGATCGCCCGGCCGGAGGTGGACTTGCCGCAGCCGGACTCGCCGACCAGACCCAGGGTCTCACCGGGGTACAGGTCGAACGAGATGCCCGACACGGCCTGCACCTGGCCCACGGTGCGCGGGATGATCCCGCCGCCGCGGACCGGGAACGACTTGACCAGGTCGTTGACTTCGAGCAGCGGCGTCTTGCCCGCGTTCTTGGTCGCGGAAGAGGGTTTCACCGCGGTCAGGACGCTGGGCCCGTCAGTCGGGGTCGTCATGATGGCGGGTTCTCCTCTTCTTCCTGCATCCGGGCTTCCACCACGTCGACGTCCTCGACGATGGGCATGTCCGGGTCGGCCACGAGGAGCGAGGCGGGGTTCTCGACCACGCCGATCTCGTCCGTCGCGAACAGCTTCTGCGGGTCCACGATCGTGGCCAGGTGGGCGGACCGGTGGCAGCGGGAGAAGTGCCCGTGCCGATCGGTCTCCAGCAGCTCCGGCTCGGTCTCGCGGCACTCATCGATCGCCAGCGGGCAGCGCGGGGAAAACGCGCAACCCTCGGGCAGGTTCATCAACGAGGGCGGCGCGCCCTTGATGGGCGTGAGCCGCTTGCCGAGCAGGCTCGGGTTCGGGATCGACCCGAGCAGGCCGACGGTGTACGGCATCCGCTGGGTCTCGAAGACCTCGTCCACGGTGCCCTGCTCGACGACCGTGCCGCCGTACATGACCTGGACGCGGTCCACCATGCCCGCCACGACACCGAGGTCGTGGGTGATCACGATGATGCCCGCGTTCGTCTCGTCCCGGATCCGCAGCAGCGTGTCCAGGATCTGCGCCTGCACGGTGACGTCCAGCGCGGTCGTCGGCTCGTCGGCCACGATCACGTCGGGGTCGTTGATGATCGCCATCGCGATCATCACGCGCTGCCGCATGCCGCCGGAGAACTCGTGCGGGTACTGCGCCGCGCGCCGGTCGGGCTGCGGGATGCCGACGAGCTCCAAGGAGTCGACGGCCTTGGCCCAGGCGGCCTTCTTCGACACGTCGTGGTGCGCCTTGTAGGCCTCGGCGAGCTGCCACCCCACGGTGTAGACCGGGTTCAGCGACGTCATCGGGTCCTGGAAGATCATCGAGATGTTGTTGCCGCGCACCGGCATCATCTGCTTGTAGTTCAGGCCCACGAGCTCGCGGTCCTTGAACTTGATCGACCCGGTGACGTTCGCCGTCTTGGGCAGCAGGCCCATGATCGCCATGGACGACACCGACTTGCCGGAACCCGACTCGCCGACGACGCCCAGCACCTCGCCGGGGGCGAGGGTGAACGTCACGTTGCGCACGGCGTGCACGACGCCGTCGTCGGTCGGGAAGTCGACCGACAGGTCCTTCACCGTGAGCAGCTTCTCGCCGGACGCCGAGCGGCCCGCGGACTCGGGTGCGTCCATCACGTCCAACTCGCTCATGCCTTCACCTCGCTGACGCTCGGCACGAAGCCATGCGCGTCCAATGATTCGCTCGTGAACTCGCTCATGCCTTCACCCTCTTCTGCCGCGGGTCGAAAGCGTCCCGGAGCCCGTCACCGATGAAGTTCACCGACAGCGAGATCAGCACGATGAACACGAAGGGGATCAGGAACAGCCACGGGTGCAGGTTCAACTCGTTCTTGTTCAGCGAGATCATCAGCCCGAGCGAGGTGTCCGGGCTGTGCACGCCGAGTCCGATGAAGGACAGGGCGGCTTCCAGCAGCACCGCCTGCGCGACCGCGAGGGTCGCGTTCACGATGATGACGTCCACCGTGTTCGGCAGGATGTGCCGGAAGATGATCCGCGGCGTCGACGCGCCCAGCGCGCGGGCCGCCTCCACGAACTCCTTCTCGCGCAAGGACAGCACCATGCCGCGGATGACGCGGGCGATGGAGAGCCAGCCGATCAGGCCGAGGTAGAGGGCGACCACGAGCCAGTTGCTGCCGCCGTTGCTGCCCGTGGCGGAGGCCACGAAGCTGTTGCGCACCAGCACGGCCGCGATGATGAACGACGGGATCACCAGCAGCAGGTCGATGAACCGGCTGATCGCCGTGTCCACCCAGCCGCCCTTGTAGCCCGCGAGCGCGCCGAGCACGACGCCGATCAACGTCGACAGGAACGCGACGACGAGCGCGATCTGCAACGAGAACTGCGTGCCGCGGATCGTCTGGGCCACCATGTCGGCGCCCAGCCGGTCCGTGCCGAAGGGGTGGTCGGCCGTCGGGTTCTGGTACCGGGGGAACCCGAGGTCGGTGTAGCTGTACTGCCAGAAAGCGCTGCCCAGGAAGGCGAACAGCACCAGGATCACGAAGATCACGACGCCGACGACAGCGGCGCGGTGCCGCAGGAACCGGCGGGCGATGACCTGCCACTGCTTGCGCGCCGACGACGAGTCGAACTGGCTCTTGTCGGCCGTGGTGGGAGCCGCGGGTGGCACCGCGGGCGTAGTCAGGTCAGTCAAGGCGGATCCTCGGGTCCATGAACGCGTAAAGGATGTCCGCGATCAGGTTGAACACGATGATGAACACGGCGGTCACCATCATGAAGCCCAGCACCTGGAACGGTTCGAGCTTGGTGATGGCGTCGACCAGGAACTTGCCCATCCCCGACCAGCCGAACACCGTCTCGGTGATCACGGCGCCGCCGATGGTGGCGCCGAAGTTCAGCGACGACACGGTGACGATGGGGATGAGGGCGTTGCGGAAGGCGTGGCGGAAGATCGACCGGGCCTCGGAGATGCCCTTGGCCTGCGCGGTGCGCACGTAGTCGGCGTTCAGCGTGTCCAGCATGGACGCGCGCTGGAAGCGGCTGTAGAGCGCGAACTGGATGACGACCAGCGAGATCGTCGGCAGGATGTACGCGCCGGTGTACTGGAAGAACTGCTCGCCGAAGCCGCCCTTGAACCCGTCACCCGGTGGTCCGGCAGTGACGATCCAGCGGTCCGCGCCTATGGACTCCAGCCAGTTGTTGAGCGAGATGCCGCCGGTTTTCAGGATGAGGGCGACGCAGAACAACGGCATCGAGAACATCGCGAACGATATTCCGGTAGCCGTGTAGTCGAAGAGCGAATACTGTCTGACAGCGCCGATGACGCCGACGATCATGCCCAGCAGGAGGGCGATGATCTCGGCGACGATGACCAGCCGGAAGGTGACGACGAAGGCCTTGCCGATGTCTTCCTTCACGGAGCGGCCCGCGTTGCCGGGGACGACGGACTCGCCCCAGTCACCGGTGACGAAGTCGCCCGCCCAGTTCGCGTAGCGCTCCAGGAACGGGTCGTTGTAGCCGGTCCGCTCGTACGCCGCGGTGATCTCGGCAGGGGTGCGAGGCTTCTGCAACTTCCACTCGCCCAGGGGGTCGCCCATGGCCGTGGTGAGCCCGAAGCAGAGGAACGACGCGAGGATCAACAGCGGGATGGAAATCATCAACCGCCGGATTATGTATCGCAGCATGAGAGGTCTCCCTAGGCACCCCCGCAGGCGCGGGCGAGCCTACCGGACGGTGACACCGTCCGGGGGGTTGGTGCTCGTGGCACCAACCCCCCGGCCCGGTTTGGTTATGTTCGGAACAGCTCGGTGACTACTTCTTCTGCCACGCGAAGATGTTCCAGGTGACACCGCCGCCGACGCCCACGTAGCCGATCGGGCCGATGTCGGCGCTCGAAGCCGCGAAGTCGGGGAGCTGGAACAGCGGGACGCTGTGGAGGTCGTCGCGCATCTGCTTGTCGACCTCGTTCATCAGGGTCACGCGCTTCTTGTAGTCCAGCTCGCCGTTGGCGGCCTTCCACTTCTCGTCCACGACGGAGGAGGAGTAGTTGTTGTAGTTGCCGGAGCCGCCCTTGTCCTTGCTGGCGTAGTTGCCGTACGCGCCGGCCTTCAGGGGCTGGCCGACCCAGGCGAACAGGGCCGCGTCGAACTCGCTGGCCGGGAGTCGCTTGTCGTTGAAGTCGACGTCCTGGTCGTCCACGATCTCGATGCCGGCCTGCTTGCACTTGTCCTGGAGGATGCGGACGGTGTCGGCACGACGCTGCACGACCTTGTGGCCGAGCTTGAAGGACGCGCGGAACTCGCCCTTGGTGTAGATGCCGTCGGCGCCCTGCTTCCAGCCGCCGCCTTCGAGGGTCTTCTTGGCCGCTTCGACGTCACCCTTGCCGATGTCGCTGAAGTGCTCCTCGTAGCCGACCTCGTTGGGCATGAAGGTGAGGCTGTTCAGGGGCTTGGCGTTCGGGTCGACGTCCTTGACCAGCTTGTCGACCAGGGACTGGCGGTCGAAGCACTGGGCGATGGCCAGGCGCAGGTCGGCGTTCTGCTTGAACAGCGGGCGCGCCATGTTGAAGTCGACGTGCTCGAAGGTCTGGCCACCGGCGGCGAACACGTTGAACGCGCTGTCGCCGCGGAGCTGCTGCGCGACGGCCGGGTCGGCCTGCGGAGCGATGACCTGGACTTCCTTGTTCTGGAGCTGCTGAGCCGCAGACTGGGAGTCGGTGTTGGTCTTCAGGATGATCTTGGACGAGGAGCCCTTCTCACCCCACCACTTCGGGTTGCGCTCCAGGACCGTCTGGTCCTTCAGGTCCGTCGAGGTGATCGTGTAGGGACCACCGGAGAGCGCGACGGCGGCGTCGAAGCCCAGCCAGCCCTTGGTGTAGAACTCGGCGACCTTCTTGACGGTCTCGTCGTTCTGGCTCGGGAGCACCTTGGTGATGTCCGCGACGCCGGTCTTCTCCTCCAGGATGTGCGCGGGGAGGAGGCCGTCGCTGCCCGGCGAGGAGAAGATGCCGCGGTAGTCCGCGTAGTTCTTGTTCGCGAAGAAGGTGGTGGTGATGGTCTTGTTGTTGTCCGAGCAGTCCAGCTTCTCGATGTCCTCGTAGCCGGTGGGGCTGGAGTCGAAGATGCTGGCCTCGGAGCCGTCCTCACCCTTCACGGTCGCCTTGCTGGCGCCCGCGAGCCACTTCAGGTGGAAGTCCTTGCAGTCGATCGGCTTGCCGTCCGACCAGACCGCTTCCTTGCGGACCTTCCACACGATGGTCTGCGGGGAGTTCGAGGTGACCTCGATCGACTCCATCAGGTCGCCGTCGACCTTGATCACGAGCTTGCCGTCGACCAGCTCGGAGATGAACGGGGAGGGCTGCACGGACGACAACGCGATGGTGCTGGAGAAGTTGTTCGTCGCACCGATGTTGTTGTTGTAGTTGTGGAAGCCCTCTTCGATGGCGACGGCGATCTCGCCGATGTCCTCGACCTTCGGCCGCTTGTAGACCTGGTCCGCGCCGCCGACCTCACCAGGGTTGGAATCCTGCTGCCCGGCATCGCCAGATCCACCCGTACCGCCTGAGCCGCATGCACCCAGGACGAGTGCGGAGCTCGTCAGCAGCGCGAGCGCCGAGACAGCCTTTGATTTCCTCATCGACACGTGCCCTCCTAGCACCGGGTTGGAGCGGCCGTTTGAGCCGTCGTCCACCCATAACCGTGATGTGCCAAACGCGCCCCGAACCGACACACCGTTGCAGCACGATAAGAACGGTTGAGCAGCACGGTCACTGCCCAGCGGTCGATCGTGACCAAAGGGTGACACGCTGGTAGCAGCACGCTACTTCGCGGTTACCGGGCGGGAGCGTTCGTTAACCGGACGGAGGGAATACTGTCAAAATTAACATCCGGCGGCCAGTCGAGGAAGAGGTCGCCGGAAAGTCGATTCTCAGCCGCCTTCGCGGCGCCAGCTCGCGGCACCGCTGAGCGGGCCCGCGAAGGGTGCTCCGACGTCCGCGCCCTGGGCCTCCGGAAGGACTACCAGGAGGTCCGCCACCTGGAACAACGGGAGCGCAATCGCTTGCTGCCAGAGCGTCGGTTCGATCTTGGTCAGGGCCTCGGCCAGCAGGGTCCGACCGCTCAGGGCGGCGTCGATCGTGGGCTGGAGCGTTTGGTCGCAGAATCCGGCCACATTAGCCGGAATGGGTGTAGATCCGTCCTCGACCGAGGGACGGCAACCAAATGACGAGGCCAGCGTGGCGGCCGAATCACCCGTGTCGACCTGCGGGATCACGGTTAGGTCAACCGTTGTGGTCTGTTCACCATTGGGTGAACCTGTGAGG
This sequence comes from Umezawaea endophytica, assembly GCF_025061645.1. Classification (GTDB taxonomy): domain Bacteria; phylum Actinomycetota; class Actinomycetes; order Mycobacteriales; family Pseudonocardiaceae; genus Umezawaea; species Umezawaea endophytica. The sequence goes on from NZ_JANYMP010000011.1 coordinate 123,405, forward strand.
TCCTGTTCGAACAACTGATTCGCGGGCGGCGAGATCACCTTGGCCCGGATTCCGGCCAAAGCGAGTTGGCGCTGCACCTGCGCGGCGACCGTGCCGTAGGGCTCCGCGCCTTCCGGGGCGGCGATGACCAGGTTCAACGGCTTCCCGTCCCGCGACCACACGCCCCCGTCCGGCCGGACGTACCCGGCCTCGCCGAGCAGCCGCGCCGAGGTGGCCAGGTCCAGCACCCCGACGCCCGGCGGGATCGTCGGCACGTAGCCGGGCCTGCTCGGCGCGACGACCTGCGAGTCGGCGCGCAACTTCGCGGCCGGACCGTTGCCCGTGCCCACCGCGATCAGCGCGTCGCGGTCCAGGGCCGCCAGGACGGCTTGACGGACCTTGAGGTCGACGAGCTGCGGGGAGGCGGGGCGCAGGAGGACCTGGACCACCTCAGGCCTCGGGACCGGCTTGCTCACGAGGGGGGTGGTCTTCGCCAGGTCCGCCACCGTGTTCAGCGCGATGGCGTCCGCGCGGATCAGCGCGGCCTGGTCGTCGCGGTCCCGCAGCGCGTTCACGACACCCTCGTGACTCGCCCGCCGCAGGACCACCCGGTCCAGCGCGGTCGCCTGCTCCCAGTACCGGTCACTCCGCTCGAGCACGATCTCACCGCGCGGCTGGTCGAGCGTCTTCACCTGGAACGGTCCGCCCGTCGCCGGGAAGCTGTCCGCCAGCGCGGACGCCCAGCCACCCGGCTGGTCCTTCAGCAGGTGCGCGGGCAGCAGGTTGCCGAACAGCGAACGCCAGCCGGGGTACGGCTTGTCGAACGTGACCTCGACGGTCTTGCCACCGTCGCGCGAGGCGATGTTGGAGATCAACCGGTAGCCCGCCGGGTCGACCACACCGGTCTCACCGCGCATGCGCTGCCAGAGGTAGACGAAGTCCTCGGCGGCGATGGGCGCGGTGTCCGTCCAGGACGCGTCCTGGCGGACCGTGTAGCTGACGGTGTACGGCTCGGTCTTGATGACCTCCGCGGAGACCATGAGGGTCGTGTCGAGCCGCGGGGTGCCGTCCGGGGCGGTGCGGAAGACCGAGGGGAGCAGGAGGCTGGTCAGGGCCGTGGTGATCGTCGACTGACCGGCGATGGTGTGGGGGTTGTAGCTGCCCTTGACGTCGTCCACGCCGACCACGACCTCGTTGAGGGTCTCCTCGGGGACGATCGACATGCCGGGGGTGGAGGGGACCAGGGGGAGGGGGCCGGAGTTGGTGCAGGCGGACAGGGCTCCGGCGGCCGCGAAGAGGATGGCGGCAGTTCGAGTCCCCCCAGACCGAGTCATGTTCCGCAGCCTGCCAGACGGGGTTGACCGTTGACGTGGGGGCCTTGGGTTCATGTTCGGGAGACGTTTGGGGGTGGGTGGGGGTTGTGCGGTTTTGGGTTTGGCGTTCGGGGGTCTGTCGTTCGTGGGGGTCGGGTTGTGGGTGGGTTCTGGCGGTTTGGGGCAGGGAAGACAGGTAGCGCTGTAGGTGATCCTCGGGCGGCCGATTTGACTTGGGGCCCCTAGATTTGCCCCTTCGTCGGACAATAAAGGGCAGAAGGTGAAGCTGCCGTCCGACGCAAGTTTAAGGGGCAAATCCCCCAAGTAAAATCGGCCTCTACGCGAGACGTTCGCATGACCGTAAGCAGTCAATCGGCAGTCAGTGGTTGAGGTCCGCGTTCGCTTGAGTGCGCACTAACGCTGGTACGCCGAACTACCAGCGTCAGTCCTTGGTTGCACAGAAGCCAACGCGCTCCTACTTCCCCACCACCACTCTCACCTGCGCTTTTCGCCTTGATCTCAGCCCCGTACACAGGGTGCACGCGCAGTGTCTTTCAGACTTCCCCGCCCCGATCCCAAGCGCCCTCCTCTTTGATCTTGGTTTGTCAAGGCATCTTTCCCGCCTTGACAAACCAAGATCAAAGATTGAGATAATTGCGCGAGCGGGGCGGAAAGACGTCACCACCCGAACCAAAAGAGGGACCACCCCAAACAAACATCCCCCAATAGCAAAAGGGGCCATCCCCCAAAAGGAACAGCCCCCTTCACCCCAAAAACTACCCGCGAAGCTTGTTACGCGACCTCTCACGACCACGCGAGTTCGCGTCCAGGATCAACTTCCGAACCCGGACCACATCCGGAGCCACCTCGACGCACTCGTCCGAAGCGCAGAACTCCAGCGCCTCTTCCAGCGACAGCTTCCGCGGCCGGGCCAGCGTCTCCATGACATCCGCGGACGACTGCCGCATGTTGGTGAGCTTCTTCTCACGGCACACGTTGATGTCGAGGTCCTCGGCGCGCGGGTTCTCGCCCACGACCATGCCCTCGTACGCGTCCGCGCCGGGTTCGACGAAGAACGTGCCGCGGTCGGCCAACTGGATCATCGCGTAGGCGGTGATCATGCCGGAGCGGTCGGCGACCAGGGAGCCGTTGTGGCGGGTGCGGATTTCGCCCGCCCACGGGAAGTAGCCCTCGGACACGGCGTTGGCGATGCCGGTGCCGCGGGTTTCCGTGAGGAACTCCGTGCGGAAGCCGATGAGGCCGCGCGACGGGATGACGTAGTCGAGCTTCACGCGGCCGCTGCCGTGGCCGGACATGTTCTCCATGCGGCCCTTGCGGTTCGCGAGGAGCTGGGTGACGGCGCCGAGGTGCTCTTCGGGGGCGTCGATGGTGACGCGCTCGAAGGGCTCGTGCAGCTTGCCGTCGACGGTGCGGGTGACCACCTGCGGCTTGCCGACGGTCAGCTCGAAGCCTTCGCGGCGGATCTGCTCGACGAGGATGGCGAGGGCCAGTTCGCCGCGGCCCTGCACCTCCCAGGTGTCGGGGCGCTCGGTCGGGAGGACCCGGATCGAGACGTTGCCGACCAGTTCCGAGTCGAGGCGGGCCTTGAGGACGCGGGCGGTCAGCTTGGTGCCGCCGCCACGGCCGGCGAGCGGCGAGGTGTTGACGCCGATCGTCATCGAGATGGCCGGGAGGTCGACGGTGATGCGCTCGAGCGGCACCGGGTTGTCGGCGTCGGCGAGGGTGTCGCCGATCGTGATCTCCGGGATGCCCGCGATGGCGACCAGGTCGCCCGCGTGCGCCTCTTCCGCGGGGACGCGGTCGAGGGCCTCGGTGATCAGCAGCTCGGTGATGCGGACGCGCTGGGTCGTGCCGTCCTCGCGGCACCAGGCGACCCAGTCGCCCTTGCGCATGCTGCCCGAGTGGATGCGGCACAGCGCGATGCGGCCGAGGAACGACGACGCGTCGAGGTTCGTGACCAGCGCCTGGAGGGGGGCGTCGACATCGCCGCGCGGGGCGGGGATGTGGTTGAGCAGCACCTCGAACAGGGTGTCGAGGTTCTCCTCGTCCGGGAGGCCGCCGTCGGCGGGCTGGGTCATGCTGGCGCGACCGGCGCGGGCCGACGCGTACACGACCGGCAGGTCGAGCACGGAGTCGTCGGCGCCGACCTCGGCGGCCAGTTCGAGCAGCAGGTCGTGGGCCTCTTCGACGACCTCGCTGATGCGGGCGTCGGGGCGGTCGACCTTGTTGACGACCAGGATCACGGGCAGGCCCGCGGCCAGGGTCTTGCGCAGCACGAAGCGGGTCTGCGGGAGCGGGCCCTCGCTGGCGTCGATGAGCAGGACGACGCCGTCGACCATGGAGAGGCCGCGCTCGACCTCACCGCCGAAGTCGGCGTGGCCGGGGGTGTCGACGACGTTGATCGTCACCGGGCCGTCGGGGGTCTCCCTGCGGACCGCGGTGTTCTTCGCGAGGATGGTGATGCCCTTCTCGCGTTCGAGGTCACCGGAGTCCATGACTCGGTCGACGAGTTCGGCGCGAGCCGAGAACGCTCCGGACTGCCGGAGCATGGCGTCGACGAGGGTGGTCTTGCCGTGGTCAACGTGCGCGACGATCGCGACGTTGCGCAGGTCAGCACGCACCTGAGCGGGCGATTCGTTGATCGACGCGGTGGCCGTGGGCACGCGGAACTCCTAGAGCTGGAAGTCGAGGAAGGGGGCCAGCGCCAGGACGGAGATCGCGCGCAGCCTTCACAAGAGTACCGGCTTCGTTGCCAATACCACACATCGCCGAGGGTGAGGTCAGCCTCACCTAGTCTGGGAATGGACTCTACGGGAGGGGCTCGCCGCACGTGGGCAAGGTGAAGAAGAAGTGCTGCCGATCGACGCCGCGGTGCAAGAAGTGCCCGGTAGTGGCCCTGCTCAAGGCTCGAGACAAGGCCAAGAAGAAGGCGCTCAAGAAGGAGCGCAAGAAGGACAAGAAGGCGGCCTGATCCGCCCGTCCGGTCCCCTGTCGGCCGGATGGTCGTGCGCGCTCGGCCGTCAGGCCGGGATGGCCTCGTTGAGCTTCGTCAGCTCCGGCGCCGTCCGCGTGGCCCGGAACTCGGTCACCTCGTAGCGCGCCAGCCGCTGCGCCACGTACGGGCAGGTCGCCATGATGGCGTCGAGCTTCCCGCGCGTCATGGCCTTCGCGATGATCACGACCCCGTCCGGCGGCACCTGGCGGCCGGAGACGAGGAAGTGCCCCGCCTCGTACTGCCGGGTCGACCACGCCACGTGGTCGGGCAGGGCCAGGTCGACGACGTCCAACGACCGGGTGAACTCCAGTACGACGATGTACATAGAAGAAATGTAGACCCGCCAGACAAGGCCCGAACACGATAGGCTCGCGGCCATGCGCAGTCTTCACACGTTCTGGTGGCCCGCCTTCCGGCGGCCGTAGAACTGTGCGTTGAAGACGACCACAGGCCGCCCGCTCGGGCGGCCTTCGTCATGTCTGGGGGTCCCGCGCCGACGGGTGGCACACCTGTCGAAGGGACCACCATGATCAGGCTTTCCGCCATCACCCCGTCCGGTCACGTCCAGCTCGGCAACTACCTCGGGGCCATCCGCCGCTGGGCGGCCGAGGGCACCGAGCAGGACGTGTACTTCATCAGCGACCTGCACGCCATGACGACCTCGCACAACCCGTCGAAACTCCGATCGCTGACGCGCGAGCAACTCGCGCTGCTGATCGCGGCGGGCGTCGACCCGCACTCGGTGTCCGTCCAGTCCGACCTCGTCCGCGAGCTGGGGGCGCTGACCTGGATCCTGGAGTGCACCTGCACCTACGGCGAGGCCGCGCGGATGATCCAGTTCAAGGAGAAGTCCGCCGGGCGCGACTCCGTCCGGTTGAGCCTGCTCACGTACCCCGTGCTCATGGCGGCCGACATCCTGCTCCAGGGCGCGCACGAGGTGCCCGTCGGCGACGACCAGGCGCAGCACGTCGAGCTGGCCAGAGCGCTGGCCAAGCGCTTCAACGGCACGTACGGCGAGGTCTTCGTCATGCCGCGCGGCACCGTGCCGCCCACCGCGTCACGGGTCCGCGACCTGGCGGACCCGACGCGGAAGATGGCCAAGTCGGCCACCGACGCGGCGGGCACCGTCTTCGTGCTCGACCCGCCGGACCTGATCCGCCGCAAGATCAAGCGGGCCGTCACGGACAACCTCAACCAGGTCCGCTACTCCCCCGACGAGCAGCCGGGCGTGGCGAACCTGCTGGAGATCATCGCCGCCTGCACGGGGAAGGCCGCGGACGAGATCGCGGACTCGTTGGGGAGCTACGCGGAACTGAAGGAAGTGGCCTCGGAGGCGGTCGTCGAGGAGCTGCGCGGCGTCCGCGACCGGACGCTGCGGCTCCTGGACGACGCCGGTGAGCTGGAACGGGTTCGCGCCGAAGGCGCCGCCCGCGCCCGCGCACGGGCACAACACCGGCTGGACGCGGCACTGCGGATGACCGGACTGGGCTGACCCTCAGGTGGGCGCGGAACCCCCGCGCCCACCCCGCTTCCGCACGACCACGGCCCCACCACCGACCACACCTGCCAGCACCCCGGCACCGGACGGGGACACCATGGCAACCGCACCGATGATGACCAGCACCAGCAACAACGCGGGGATCAGCACCATCAGCAGGCGCAGGGTGTTCCGGGTCCGCCGGTCATCCCGCACGATCCCGTCGAACACCGCCCACCCGGTCACCAGGCACGCTCCCGCTGCGGTTTCCGGAGTGCGTAGCTGAGCATGGGCGCTCCGAGCAGGATCCTCAGGGCGCACGCGATCCGAGTGCGCCGGGGAGATCCGCGAAGAACCAGTTCGTACACCTCGGAGCGGAATTCCTCCAGGTAGCGATCACGATCCGCCGCGGGCAGCAGTCGAACGGCCAGGGCGATGGACACACCCGGTCGTGCCACCCGACCAGACGAAATCCCGCCGATTCGTCGAGCCCCGTCGACCTCGACCACGTCCACGAAAAGGCTCCAGACGGACCTGGTGAGGGCTGCGGCCTTGCCCCAGGTCGACTGGACGAAGGCGCGCCGATCGTCCTCGACAGGCCCGAAGTCGTACTCGCTCACTGCGCACCCCCGGCTAACCTGGGCCGCAACCGCCCCAGCGCCTTGACCGACGCGTCGGCCCGGTGCAGCGCCGCCTGGACGTGCGCGATCGAATCCGACTTCAGGCGGTAGTACCGCCGCTTCGGCCGCCCCTGCTCGGCGGGATCGACTTCCTCCCACCGGCTTTCCAGCCACCCGACCCTCTCCAGCCGGGCCAGGATCGGGTGGATCGTCCCGCTCGGCAGCCCGGCCGCCGAGCAGATCTCCAGCCCGTACATCTCCCGCGACGGGTCGTCCATCAACTGCCGGAGCACCAACTGCGTGGGCAATGTCATCCGCGGTCCTGCCATACCCAGAACTCTACCTAGCCCCCTAGGTAGAGGACAAGAGGGCCCGCAGCCCCGGCACCAGGACGCGGTCCGCGGGCAGCCAGTCGAGCGCGTCCAGTTCGGACGGGCCGATCCAGCGCACGGCGCGGTGTTCCCGTGCCTCCGGTTCGCCCGACCCCAGCGTCGCCGCGAACACCCGCAGCAGCAGTTCGGCGCGCAACGGCACGTCCGGGCCGACCTGGTCGCCCACCACGACCTGCACGCCCAGCTCCTCGGCGCACTCCCGCGCCAGCGCCTCGCCGTCCGACTCGCCGTGGTCGACGCGACCGCCGGGCACCTCCCACTTGCCCGCCGCCTCGACCGGGAAGTCGCGCTGCTGCACCAGCAGCAACCCGTCCCGCACGATGGCCGCCCCCACGACGACGTTGGCGTTCACGAGCTGCGTCGCCCGCCGGGACACGGCGCCCGCGCGGGCTTCGAGGATCTTCAGCGCGAGGCCCCGGCCGACGACCACGTCGGCGAGCCGTCCGAAGGGGCCGCCGGGGCTGGTCCACTCGACCGCGTCGACGACGAGGGTGCCGCCGCCGGTCTCCACGAGGTCCGTGGTGAGGGCGAGCATCGGCAGCGGGCCGTCGACCAGCGAAGCCGCCACGCCGGTCACGTCCGCGCGGGTGACGACCAGCTTCCCGCGCACCGGGCCGACGGAACCGGCCAGCTCGGTGCCCACGTGGAGGATGCCGGAGCCCCCGGAGATCCGCACGCCGAGGCCGCGCACGGACGACGCGAGCAGGCGGCCGTCGAGGAGGGCGCCCGCGACGGTTCGGACGGGTGCTTCGACGAGCGTGGTGGCGCGGAGATCGGGCACGGCCGAATACTGCCATTCACCTGTGAAATCACCGGTAAGCGGGCCAACGGATCTCGAATCGCGCACCGCCCTGCGGCGAATCCGAGACCCGGACGGACCCCCTCCGCTGCCGGACGAGGTGGGCGACGAGCGCCAGTCCGAGGCCGAACCCGCCGCTGGCCCGGCCGCGGTGCTCCTCGACGCGGTAGAAGCGGTCGAACACGCGGGCCCAGTGCTCGGGCGGGATGCCGTGGCCGTCGTCGTCCACGACCAGGCGGACCTCGCGGGCCGCGGGCAGCACCGCGATGCGGATCAGGCTGGTCGCGTAGCGGGAGGCGTTGCGGACGAGGTTGTCGACGACCAGTTCGACCTCGGTCCGGGTCGCCGACACCATGCACGCGCTCATCGGGGCCGCGACCTGCACCAGCAGGTCGTGCGACGGCATCCGGTCGACGGCGGCGTGCACCTGGAGCACCAGGTCGACGGGTTCCGCGCGCGGCAGCTCGCCGCTGTCCGCGCGGGCCAGGATCAGCAGGGCGTCGACCAGCGCCGAGAGGCGTTCGGACTCCTCGACGACGGATTCGAGGACCTCGAGGGAGAAGTCCGGGTCGGGGTGGGCGACGGCGACCTCGGCCTGGGCGCGCACCGACGTGACGGGCGAGCGCAGCTCGTGGGCGGCGTCGCCGGTGAACCTGCGCAGCCGCTCGGTGGCCTCGTCACGCCTCGCGAGCAGACCGTTCAACGCCTGCGCGAGCGCTTGCAGCTCGTCCTGCGACTCCGGCACGGGCAGGCGTTCGCCGCGCGGGAGTTGGGCGGCGGCGACGCGCATCCGCTCGACCGGCCGCAGCGACGACCGGACGGACAGCCAGGTGGCGATGCCGACCAGCAGCGCGACCAGCGCGGTCGCGACGGCGAGCCACTTGGTGCCGAGGTCGTTGGCGCCGTTGTAGCCGACGAGCGTGTCACCAGCGGCGATGAGCCGCGGCGTGCCGTCTGGGGCGGTGTCGACGCGGCCCTGCCAGCGCATGGCGCTCTCGCCGTCCTCGCGCAGCACGGGCCTGCCGGACTTGAGCGTCCGCACCTCGGCGGGGGTCAGGTCCGGCGCCGGGAGGCCGTCCAACGGCGCGCCCGCGGTGTCCAGTACGCGCACCGACGGACCGGAGCCCACCGCGACCGCCTTGGTCAGTTCGGAGTCGACGGCGCTGATCTGCACGCGGGCGATCAGGCTCGGGGCGAGGCTCGTCAACGCCATCAGGCACAGCCAGGCGACGCCGGTCGCCACCACGGTGATCCGGAAGCGCAGGGTGCGCCGGAACCACCACCGCCTCGGGTTCACCTACGGGCCGCCCGCTGCGCGGTCGCGCCGAGCGCCGCGTCGAGGTCGGCGGTGGAGGCCAGGTAGCCGTGGCCGCGGACGGTGCGGACGACCTCGCCCGCGCCCATCGCGTCGAGCTTGCGCCGCAGGTAGCCGACGTACACCTCGACGGCGTTGCGGGTCGCCGCCTGCTCGTCGCCCCACACGGTCCGCAGCAGCTCGTCCTTCGTGACGACGGAACCCGCGCGGCCCGCCAGCACGTCGAGCACGGCGTACTCGCGGGGGCTCAGCGCCACCGCCGCGCCCGCCCACGTGACCTCGCGCAGCCCCCGGTCCACGACCAGTTCGCCCAGCTTGAGCCTGCGCCGGGAGTTGCCGCCGGAGTTGCGGCGCAGCAGCGCGCGCACCTGGGCGACCAGCACCACGAACGAGAACGGCTTGACCAGGTAGCCGTCGGCGCCGAGGTCGAGGCCGTCGGCCTGGTCGACCTCGCCGTCCTTCGCCGACACCATCAGCACCGGCGTGCGCACGCCCTCGGCCCGCATCCGCTGGAGCACCCGGTAACCGGACAGGCCGGGCAGCATGATGTCGAGCAGCACGACGTCGAACGCGCCGGTCAGCGCCACGCGCAGCGCGTTCGGGCCGTCCGCGGCGGTCACGACCTCCATGCCCTCCGCCGACAGCCCCCGTTCCAGCGCTCGCCGAACACCGATCTCGTCGTCGACAACCAGCACCCGTGGTCTCACACCCGCAAGCATGCCGCTTGAGGGGCACAATCGGCTGGGGATCTCAGCGGTCTCTCAGGCTCTCAGCGCGATCTCAGCACGGGGTGGGCACTGTCAGTGGTGTCGGACGGCACACGGCTGACCGGCAGGTTGAGGAGGGGACATGAACAGGAGAAGGGTGACCGTGGCCATCGCGGCGGCCGGGGTGGTCGCCGGGGTCGCCGGTCTGGGGGTGCTGGCCATGCCCGCCGGTGCGGGACCCGCGCCTGTGCTGCCTCAGGTCGACGCGCAGTCGCTGGTGGAGTCGGTGCTCACGGCCAAGCCCACCGCGTTCGGCGGCACGGTGGACGTGAACAACAGCCTCGGCATCCCGGCCATCGCCGGCCTGCCGCAGCTCTCCGACGGCGCCAGCCAGATCCGCGTGTGGAGCGACGGGGACAGCCGGTCCCGCGTGTCGCTGCCGACCGGCAACTCCGAGCGGACCATCGTCGACGACGGCACGACCGTCTGGTCGTGGAACTCGGAGACGCAGACCGTCACCAAGACGAAGCACGACACCGCGAAGGCGGAGGCCAAGCCGGACCTGGGTCTCGGCCTCGGTCTTGGCCAGGACGGCCAGGCCGTCGACCCGGTGCAGGTGGCGCGCGACGTCGTGGCCGAGATCGAGAAGTCCAGCACCGTGACCGTCGACGGGACGGCCCGCGTGGCCAACCGCTCGGCGTACGAGCTGGTCCTCACGCCGAAGCCCACCGAGCGGACGGTGCTGCGCGAGGTGCGCGTCGCCGTCGACTCGGAGCTGCGCCTGCCGCTGCGGGTGTCGCTGCTGACCAACGGCACCGACGAACCGGCCGTCCAGGTCGGCTTCTCGGAGCTGACCGTCGGCACCCAGGACGCCGGGCTGTTCCAGTTCACGCCGTCCGCCAGCGCCAAGGTCGAGGAGCAGGAGCTCAAGGGCCCGTCCGACCAGGACAAGGCCGACGCCGAGAAGGCACTCGGCGAGGCCTCGCCGCAGGTCGTCGGCGACGGCTGGGACACCGTGATCGTCGCGAAGACCCCGGCCGAGGCCCTCGCGGGCGCACAGCTCCCGGCCGAGGACAAGCCCGACCGCCGCGGCCCCGGCCGCGACCAGGCCGGCACGAACCCGCAGGACCTGCTGAAGCAGCTCGGCAAGCAGGTCAGCGGCTCGTGGGGCAGCGGAACGCTGATCAGCAGCAAGATCGGCAACGTCCTGCTGGCCGACGACGGGCGCATCGCGCTCGGCGCCGTGCCGGAGCAGGTGCTGACCGAGGCGATCGGCCAGTTGGCGCCCGCCCCGCGCTAGACCGCACGAGGCTTCCCCTGGCTCGGCTCACGCCGAGCCGGGGGCGGTTCCTGCTTCATCCACCACTGCCTGCCCGGAGGGAGGTCTCACATGGTGTCCACAGGCGTTTTCCCTCTCCGCCCGCCCGGCGGCGAGGATGTTGCGCGCGGCAACGTGATCCCTCTGGTGAACGGCACCGCAGCCCTCGCAGGTCCACACCCGGACCTCCAGCGGTTTGGCACCGGACCCGCGCCCGCAGTCCGCGCAGAGCCGACTGCTCGGGTGCCAGCGGTCGATCCGGTGCACCACTCGACCGCGGTACTCCGCCTTCTCCGCGAGCACCCTGCCGAACTGGGCCCACGCGGCGTCGTCGATGGCTCTGGCCAGCCTGCGGTTGCGGAGCATCCCGGCGACGTGGAGATCCTCGATGTAGATCGCTTGGTTGTCGCGAACCAGGTCGAGGGCCACTTTGTGGTGGTGGTCGAGTCGCGAACGCGCCACTTCGCCGTGCTGCCGGGCGATCCGCTGCCGGGTCTTCTCCCGGTTGCCGCTCCCCCTCCGCCGCCGCGCCTTCTCCCGCTCCAGCCGCCGGAGCTTGCGCAGCTTGGACTTCAGGAACCGCGGGTTGGCGACGTCGACAACACGGGGACCGGCACCGCCGGTCATCGCCACGGCGGCGAACGTGGTCAAGCCCAGGTCGACGCCCGCCTCCTGGTCGGTCGCAGGCAGCGGCTCGGCCTGGCGCTCGACCACGAAGGACGCGAAGAAGTTCCCGTCCGGTTCCCGGATGATCGTGACGGAGCTGGGTTCGGACGGAAGCGCTCGGGACCAGCGCACCCGCACGTCGCCCACCTTCGCCAGGAACAAGCGGCCGTTCTCCCGGAGCTTGAACCCGTTGCGGGTGAGCCGGAAGGACTGCCGCGTGTCCTTCCGGGACTTGAACCTCGGTTTGCCCGCTCGTCCACCCTTGCGCCTGCCCGCAAGGCCGTCGAAGAAGTTGCGGTACGCCCTGTGGCAGTCGCGGACGGACTGGATCAGGGCATCCGAGCTGACCTCGGCCAGCCACTCACGTTCGGACGTCTTCTTCGCCAGGGCGATCACCCTGGTCTGGATCTCCGAGTCGGACAGCCGTCGACCCTCACCCCTCAGCGACTCCCTCACCCTGATCGCGTCGTTGAACACCACGCGACAGCAGCCGAACTGCCTCGCCAACGCCTCCCGCTGAGCCGTGGTCGGCTCGATGCGGTAGCGGTAGCGGGCGAACATGGAACGGACCGTAGCGCCATGCACCGACAAGATCGGAAAACCCGTCTTCATCGAGAGGACGTGAAGTGACCACTTCGACCAGCGCACGGGTGGAGTCCGCTTCGGCGGGCTCCGCCCCGGTCCTCGCCGCTCGCACGCGGGGTCTGCGCAAGACGTACGGCAGCACGGTCGCGGTGGACCGGGTGGACCTGGACCTGCCCGAGGGTGCCGTGATGGGGATGCTCGGGCCGAACGGGTCCGGGAAGACGACGACCATCCGGATGCTGCTCGGTCTGGTGAAGCCGACCGAGGGGACCGTGGAGCTGCTCGGCCGGGCGTTGCCCGACGGGGCGGCCGACTCGTTGCCGCACGTCGGTGCGCTGGTCGAGGGGCCGGGGTTCCACCCGTTCCTGTCCGGCCGGGAGAACCTGCGGCGCAACGCCGCGTTCGAGCCGCTGCTGGCGACGGGCTCGATCAAGCAGGCGGTGGAGGACGCGCTGGAGCGCGTCGGGTTGGCGCAGGCGGCGCACCGGCGGTACCGGGGGTACTCGCTGGGCATGAAGCAGCGGCTCGGGTTGGCCGCGGCGCTGCTGGTGCCGCGCAGGCTGATCGTGCTGGACGAGCCGACGAACGGGCTGGACCCGGCGGGTACGCGCGAGGTGCGGAAGGTCATCGGCGACCTGCACGCGGCGGGCAGCACGGTGCTGGTGTCGTCGCACCTGCTGAGCGAGATCGAGGCGACGTGCACGCACGTGGCCGTGCTGCACCGGGGAACCGTGGTGGCGCAAGGGGAACTGGCGGAGCTGTTGCAGTCCGACAGCACGGCGCTCCAGGTGACGACGTCCGATGTGGACACCGCGCTGAACGTGCTGCGCGCCGCCCGGATCTCCGCCCGCCCCTCCGAGGAGGGCGTGCGGGTGGAGCTGATCGGCACGACCGCGCCCGCGGTCTTCCAGGCGCTGGTCCAAGCGGGCGTGGAGATCCACGAGGCGGTCCGCCAGCGCACCGGCCTCGAGGAGCTGTTCGCGCGGCTCACCGAGGCCGAGGAATCCGAACACCTGTCCACTGTGGACACCATTGAGGGGGCACGATGACCACGGCTGTCGCCACGCGCGCCCCGTTGGCCCGGCAGTTGCGCTCGGAGCTGCGGTGGATCCTGCGCCGCCCGCGCACGGTGATCGGGCTGGGGCTGCTGTGCGTGGTCCCGATCCTGGCCGGTGTCGGCCTGTGGTTCGCCGTCGACAACACCCAGGGCCCGGCGGGTCCGGGGCTCGCGGCGATCATCGCGGGCAACGGTCTCGTGCTGCCGATCTTCACGATGTTCCTGTCGCTGCCGCTGCTGCTGCCGCTGGTCGGCGCGATCTGGGCGGCCGACGGCCTCGCGGGCGAGGCGAACAGCGGCACCCTGCGCGGCCTGATGGTCGCGCCGGTGGGCCGGATCCGGCTGCTGGGCGTCAAGGCGTTCGGCATCGCCGTCATGTCGCTGTTCGCGGTGACGCTGATGGCACTGGTCGGCGCGATCACCGGCGTGGCCCTGTTCGGCATGGACGGGATGCTCACGGTGTCCGGCACGACGCTGCCGGTCGGCGCGGCGCTCGGCCGGATCGCGCTGACGATCGTGCTGGTCACGTTCCAGGTGTGGGCGGTCGCCGCCGTGGCGCTGGCGATCTCCGCGTGCACCGAGCACCCGCTGGTGGTGATGGCCGCGACCATGGCCGGGATCATCGTGTTCGCCGTGCTCGGGGCGTTCAGCTCGCTGGACTGGCTCCAGCCCTACCTGATCACCTCGGCGTGGGACGGCCTCGCCGACGTGATGCGCGACCCGATGCCGGTGGACGGCCTGTGGAACAGCACCGCGCTGGCCGCCTGCTACCTGGTGATCGGCCTGTCACTCGCCGCCATCCGCCTGGTCACCAAGGACGGCTAGCCCGTCCGGGTCGACCGAGAGGCGCACCCGGTCGCCGAGCGCTGGTGGCTCGGCGATCGGGGCGACGGCCTCGAACTCCTCGCCCCGGACGGTCACCAGCAGCCGCACGTGGTCGCGGCGGTGCACCCGTTCCTCGACCACGCCTTCCAGTTCGCCGTTCGGGGAGACGCGCAACGCCGTGGCGCGCAGGCCGACCCGGCCCGGAACGGTGATCCCCAGCAGGTCGAGCGCCACGTCGGCGGGCAGCACCTTGCCGCACCCCAGGAACTTCGCGGTGTCCACGTCGACCGGCGACCGCCACACCTCGGTGGGCGGCCCGACCTGCCGGACGCGGCCCGCGCGCATGACCGCGACCCGGTCTGCGAGGGTGAACGCCTCGTCGTGGTCGTGCGTGACGACCAGCGCCGTGGCGCCCGCTTCGCGCAGCAGCCGGGCGAGGTCGACGGCCAGTTGCTCCCGCAACGCCCGGTCCAGCGCCGACAGCGGCTCGTCCAGCAGCAGCAACCGGGGTCGGGGCGCCAACGCCCGTGCCAGCGCGACCCGCTGCTGCTCACCGCCGGACAGCTCGGTGACCTTGCGCTTCTGGTAGCCGCCGAGGCCGACCAGTTCGAGGAGTTCGGCCACGCGCTTGTGCCGCGCCTCGGTCTCCACGCCGTGCATCCTCATGCCGAACGCCACGTTGCCCGCCACGTCCCGGTGCGGGAAGAGCTGCCCGTCCTGGAACACCAGCCCGAAACCCCTGCGGTGCACCGGAACGCCCGCCAGGTCCTCGTCGTCCCACGCCACGACGCCCGCGCTGGGCCGTTCCAGGCCCGCGACGGCGCGCAACAGCGTCGACTTGCCGCAGCCGGACGGGCCGAGCAGCGCGACCACCTCGCCGTCCGCTACCGCGAGGTCCACATCGGACACGGCCGTCACGGCGCCGTAGCGGACGCCGACCCCGGTGAGCCGCAACGACATCAGAACTCCCCACTGCTGGGCACGCGCAGCTTCTCGATCAGCAGCACGGCCGCGATCGTCACGACCATCAGCATCGCGCACGCGGCGTAGGCCATCTGGCTGTTGAGCTGACCGGGCCGGGACATCAGCCGGGCGATCACGATCGGCAGCGTCGGCGCGTCCGGCCTGGCCAGGAAGCTGGTCGCGCCGAACTCGCCCAGCGCCACCACGAACCCGAACCCGGCGGCGGCGGCCAGCGACCGGCCCGCGAGCGGCAGGTCGACCTCGCGCCACACCCGCCACGGGCTCGCGCCGAGCGTCGCGGCGGCCTGCCGCAGCCGTTCGTCAACGGCCCGCAGCACGGGCAGGACGATCCGCACGACCAGCGGTGTCACGACGAGCGCCTGCGCCAGCGGGACCAGCGCGGGCGACGTGCGGAGGTCGCCGGGCAGCGCGTCCATCGTGATCAGGTAGCCGAACCCGACCGTCACCGCGGACACGCCCAGCGGCAGCATCAGCGCCGTGTCCAGCGCCTCCCCGATGCCCCAGGGTGTTCGGCCGCGACGCAGGCCGACCAGCACGACGGCCGAGAACACCCCGATCGTCAACGCCAGCAGCGTCGCGTCGGTGGCCGCGCGGAGGGAGTTCACCGCCGCGTCGACCCCGGACACCGCGAGGGTCCCGCGCTCCCCCGTACCGGTCAGCGCCCGGTACCCGGCGAGGCTCCAGCCGTCCACTGTGGACAGCGAGCGCAGGACCAGCCCGACCACGGGCACCAGCAGCGTGAGCACGACGGCGAACGCCGCCGCGACCACGCCCCACTCACCGCCGGTCGGCCTGCGCACCACGTCCGCCTTCCCGCGCAACGACAGCGCGGTCTCCCGCCGCCGCCGGGCCAGCCCGCCGAGCAGCAGCACGGCGAGCACGGCGGCGAACTGGAGCAGCGACAGCGCGGCGGCGCCGGACAGGTCGAACAGCTCCACCGTGCGCAGGTAGATCTCGGTCTCCAACGTCCGGTAGCGGGCCCCGCCGAGCACCAGCACCACGCCGAAACTGGTGGCGCAGAACAGGAAGACCACGGACGCGGCCGACCCGATGGCGGGCAGCAGCGCGGGCAGGACGACGGACGCGAACGCCCTGGGCCTGGACGCGCCCAGCGCGCGGGCGGCGTCCTCGGCACGGCGGTCGGTGTGCGCCCAGAGCCCGCCGACGGTCCGCGCCACCACTGCGACGTTGAAGAACGCGTTGGCCAGCACGATCGGCAGCACCCCGCCGTCCGGCCACAGCGCCCGGAAGGCGAGGCCCACCACCACGGTCGGCAGCACGAACGGCACCATCACCGCGGCCCGCACGAACCCCGTGCCCGCGACCTGGCAGCGGGCCAGCAGGAACGCGACCGGCAGGCCCGCGACCAGCGCCAACACCGTCGACGCCGCGGCTTGGCCGAGGGTGAACCCGACCAGCTCCCACGTCCCGGCGGCGGTCAACTCGTCGAGGAGCCCGCCGTCGCGCAGCCCGAGGTGGACGATCGCGAGCACCGGCCAGGCGAAGAAGACCCCGAGGAAGAGCAGCGGGACCAGTGCGGCGAACGCCCAGGTCAGCCCACTACGAGCGTGCGCCACTGGGACACCCACTGCTCGCGGTTCGCGCTGACCTGGTCGGCGGGCAACGTCCGCGGCGAGGTCGGCAGCGGCGCGGCCTTGGTCCACGCTTCCGGCAGCTTCACGCCTTCACGCGACGGGTACACGTACATCTGCTCGGGCACGTCGGCCTGGAACTGCTCGGAGAGCAGGAAGTCCAGCACCTTCTTGGCGTCCTCGGGGTTCTTCGCGCCGGTCAGCACACCCGCGTACTCGACCTGGCGGTAGCAGGTGCCGAGCACGGCCTTGGTGCGCGGCGTGCCGTCCTCGCCGATCTCGGCCGACGGCGACGACGCGTACGACACGACGATCGGCCGCGGCCCCTTGCCCGCGGACCCGGAGAAGTCCTGGTTGTAGGCCTCCTCCCAGCCGCTGACGACCTTCACGCCGTTGGCCTTGAGCTTGGTCCAGTACTCGGTCCAGCTCGTGGGGCCGTACTCGCCGATCGTGCCGAGCAGGAACGCGAGGCCGGGCGAGGAGGTCGCGGGGTCCTCGACGACCAGGAGGTCCTTGTACTTCGGGTCGACCAGGTCGGCGTACGACGTCGGCTCGGGCACGCCCTTCGCGGCCAGCCCGGCGATGTCGACGTTGAGGCACACGTCACCGACGTCGACCGCGTGCAGCTTGTTGCTGCCGTCGACCTGGTAGCGCTGCGCGCCCTTCGTCGCCTCGGGGCTCGCGTACTCCGCGAACACGCCCTCGGTGAGCGCGCGCGAGGCGAACGTCGAGTCCACGCCGAACGCCACGTCGCCGATCGGGTTGGACTTGGTCAGCACCAGCTTGTTGGTCAACGCGCCCGCGTCACCGCTCGCGACCTGCTTGATCGTGATGCCGGACGACGCCTTGAAGGCGTCCAGCGTCTCCTGCTTGGCGGTGAACGAGTCGTGCGTCACGAGCGTGACGACGTGGTCGCCCTCGGCGGGCGTGGAACCACCGCCACCGCTCAGGGAACACCCCGCGACCAGCGACAGGCAGGCGGCAGCGGTCAGAACTCGGCGAAGCATCAGGTCTCTCCCTACACCGGCATGATCCGGATCAGGTTGGACGGTCGAAGGCTCGCGCGCCTTCCTCTCAGCCCGGCGCAGCACCGGACTCCCGTGGTAGTCGGCAGCGTACGCGACTCGGTGGGACCATCAGGGCCATGGCCGAACTGATGACCGACGACCAGGTGACCGAGGCGCTGCGGAGCCTGCCCAGTTGGAGCGCGCAGGAGGACTCCCTGACGCGCATCGTGGAGCTGAAGAGCTTCACGCAGGCGATCCAGGTGGTGAACCGGGTCGCGGAGATCGCCGAGAACGACGACCACCACCCGGACATCGACATCCGCTGGCGCACGCTGACGTTCCGGGTCAGCACGCACTCCAAGGGTGGCGTCACCGCGCTGGACATCAGCCTGGCCAGTGAGATCGACGGCGTGGTCGACGCACTCGACTGACCGGTCGCCGGCCGGGCAGATGGCGTTGGACCGGGACGTTCCCGCAGTTCAGCGCGTCCTTGCGTGATCAGCTCGGACCCGCTTCGATGAGATCACCGCCGCCTCCGCTCAGGAGGCACCAGTGCTGATGATCTTCCGGAGGACCGCGCCCGTCGTGGCGGCCCTGCTCGTGGGCGGGCTCGTCGGGTCGCCGACGGCCTCCGCCCACCCCGCGCCCACCGCCGGGTGCGGCGTCACCGACCTGATGGTCAAGGCGTCCTCGTACTGGGTCGCCACCGACACCGACCAGGCCGCGAACAACTGGTCGAACGCGCTGTTCCACGTCGGCAACCTCGCCCAGGTCCGCACGACCGGGGTCAGCAACCACAAGACGTGGCCGTGGACCGAGGCGAACCGGTGGCTGCTGCCGACAGACCCGGCCCGGCCGTTCGCCGCCGACGCGCAGGCGTCCGGCGAGGCGTACCTGGACGTCTGGTACTTCCACCAGGAGGACCGCGTGCTCGACCCGTTGCGCGCCGAACTGGCGGCCGAGGCCGCGAGCGTCGCGCAGGGCCACACCCGGTACTGGACGACGCCGGACGCGCTGAACCTGTCGCTGCCGTCGTTCACCCGCGTCGGCGTGATGGACTCGAACCAGGCGCTGCTCGACGCGTCCGGGACGCTGTTCCGCGACGCCAGGAAGCGGCTGTTCAGCGACCTCAGCGGGCTGTGGCTGGGCAACGCCCAGGCCAACGGCTTCGCCGTCTCGGGGCTCGCGAAGGCCGTGCTCGCCCTGCCCGCCGACAGCCCGCCGCGCGCCGAGTACGCGCGGACGCTGCGGCGCTCGGCCGAGGCGCTGCGGTGGGCGCAGCGGCCGGACGGCTTCTGGAACGCCGAACTCCTGTTCGGCGGCAAGGAGTCCAGCAGCACCGCGCTGATCACCTACGCGCTGGCGGCCGGGATCAACGCGGGCGTGCTCGACCGGGCGGCGTACCTGCCTGTCGTGCGGAAGGGCTGGGAGGCGTTGACCACGGTCGCGCTGCGGGACAGCGGCAGGCTCGGCTACGTGCAGGCCCGCGGTTCGCACCGACGGGCGGGCGCGGACGACAGCGCCGCGTTCGCCGTCGGCGCGTTCCTCACCGCTGGTCAGCAGGTAGCGGCGCTGACTCCGGGCTGCTGATCTCCTCCGACGTCTGCGGGTCCGGCTTCCGGGCCCGCAGGCTGACGGCGATGGCGACCAGCGTGAGCAGGCCCGCGGCCGGGTAGACCCAGCCGAGCAGCGACTCCCACCAGGGGCGCGGGATGGTCCAGATCGAGTCCTGCCAGATGAGCAGGAACGAGATCAGGAAGCTGCCGATCGCCACGACCCACACGATCGCGGTGGCGTTGACCAGCCGGTGGCGGTTCGCCGACCCGTACAGCAGCCACATCAGCGCGGGCAGCGCCCAGACCCAGTGGTGGCTCCACGAGATCGGCGACACCAGCAGCCCGAACACCTGCACCACGACGATCGCGGCCAGCGTTTCCTTGGCCCGCAACGCTTCCCGCAGCGCCCACACCATCAGGCCCACCGCGACGGCGACGGCGACCAGGTAGATCGGGCCGCTCTCCACGTCGTAGCCGACCGTCCGCGACAGGGCTCCGCGCAGCGACTGGTTGATCGACGAGCCGACCGGGCCGACCCGCGAGGCGTCACCGAGCAGGTGGAACCAGTACTGCTCGGAGAGCTGCGGCGCGATCAGGAACCCGAAGCCCACGGTCAACGCGAACGCGACGACCGACCAGATCGCCGCGGCGAACCGCTTGGTACCGAGGAAGTACACGCCGGACACCGCGGGCGTCAGCTTGATCCCGGCGGTCAACCCCACGCCGAACCCGGCGACCCACGGCCGGGAACTCGCCATCGTGGCGAGGAGCACACCGGCCAGCAGCAGGTTGATCTGCCCGTAGTTGAGGGTCGTGCGCACCGGCTCGACCCAGATCGCCAGTGCCGTCCACAGCATCGCGCGCCGGGACAGGTGCTCGGCGTCGATCATCCTCAACGCCGTGCGGATCAACCAGTACAGGCAGGCGAGGCACAGGATCTGCCAGAACCAGCGCGCCACGCCCCACGGGACCCACGACAGCGGCACGAACACGAACGCCGAGAACGGCGGGTAGGTGAACGGCAGCGCGAACTTGTCCGAGAACTCGCTCAGGCGCCAGTCGTAGAGCAAACCGGTGAAGATCTCCGGCGACCCGTTCCGGTAGACCATCAGGTCGATCATGGTCATCTGCGTCTGGAACGCGACCATCGTCAACTGCCCCAGCAGGGACAACACCAGCAGCCACGGCGCGACAGCGAGCACGCGAGCTTCCACGGCGCGCGGATTCACGCGGGGCCTCCTCGGGGTTGGCGATATTTCCAGTGTGAAGTAGGTGACTCGGGGAGCAAAAACGGGGTACCCGAACGTCATGACAGGTGGGAGTCCACGACCACGGGGAGAATCATGACCGCAGACATCGTGGTGGCGATCGTCGCCGCTGTCGGAATGCTGTTCACCGCCGGTGGCGTGCTGGCACTGGCCGCACGCGACCGCCACCAGCTCCACTAGGCGTCCACGCGAGGGGGTTGTCCCGGTTCACGGGGCGGCCCCCTTCCTCATGCCCCGGTCCACGGCCGCAGCGGGGTGGAGCAGTTCGGCCGCATCGGCGTCGGGACGTCCCGGCACCGCCGCGATCACTCCGACTTCACGCGCCCGCCAGGCGTTCTTCCCACCGCGGGGCCAACACCGACGGCTCCCCGAACTCCGCCCGCAGGTACTCGCGCCTGCTGAGCGCCACGGCGTTCTCCTGCCACCGCCGCACCACCCACTCGCCGAGCCCGCAGATCAGCCGAGCCTGCGCCACGGCCTCGGACACGTCCGACGGCACCACGACCCTCGCCCGGCGCCGGAGGTCCTCCAGGGTCGCGGGCAGCGGGTCCGGCAGCGTCACCGGCCAGCGGAGGTCACCGGACTCCAGCCGGGCCGCCTGCTTCTCAGCCACCACCGCGGCGTACCCGGCCCGCGCCTCGGCCACCTCGGTCAGCGCCTCGGACAACGTCACGGTGACGAGGTTCACGTCCGTCGCCCCGTCGGCCAACGCCCACTCCCGCACCACCGCGACGGCTTCCGCCGCGTCCCACGCCAGCAGGGCCCGGCCCTCGCAGCGCTCCAGCAACGACTCCCCCACGGGTGCCACCCACTCGCCGGTCGTCACGCCGTCGGCGCCGAGGTGCGCCACGGCGACCTCACCGCCCGCCCGGCACACCACGACGTGGCCGATCAGGGCGCGGCCGTCCGCGGCGCGGGTGGTGAGCAGTTCTTCCTGGGTGCCGGTGGTCATACCTGTCCATCGCGGCGGTGATCGTTTCGTTTCGCCGCGGTCGCCGCCCACGCCTCGATCCCGTCGAGGAACCGGTCCACGCCGAAGCCGACCTCGGCGGGCAGCGCGTCCCCATCGGGCTCGTCGACGCCGGGGCGACCGGCGGCGCTCTCGGCGGCGTGGACGGTGGCCAGCGCCGGGTAGTCGTCCGGGTCGACGAGGTCGGACAGCGCCCGCACCAGTTCGGCTTCGGTGCGCGGGCGGCCGTCGTCGGTCTTGTGCGCGTTCCCCATGTCGATGCTGATCTGCGCGGTGCCGCGCACGACCGCGGTCAGGTGCAGCGCCGCGGCCCGCGCTTCGCCGGGTGCCAGGCCGACCGCCAGGAGGGGTCGCAGCAGCCGGTCGAGCCAGGCGAGCTGGTTGGGGCCGATCGGCGTGTGGTCGAGGGGGACGCGCAGCAGCCAGGGGTGGGTCTGGAAGCCCGCCCACAGCGCGCCGACCCAGTGCCGGACCGCGTGGCGGAAGTCGGGCGCGCCGTCGATCTCGGGCGGCTTCCCGGCAGCGACGTCCGCCGCCACCTCCAGCAGCAGGTCCTTGCTCGGGATGTGGTTGTAGATCGACATCGTCGCGCAGCCGAGGTCGGCGGCGATCCGCTGCATCGACAGCGCGTCCAGGCCGTCGGCGTCCGCGATCCGGATCGCCGCGGCCGCGATCTGCTCCGCGGTCAGCCGGGGCCGCGGCCCGCGCTTGCCCCGTGACCGCCCCGCCCACAGCAGCGTGAGGCTGCGTTGCAGGTCAGGACCCTTGCTGTCACTCGTCGGCATCCGCCATCCCGTCCTCGTCGTCGATGACCATCCTAAAACTACGTATGACATACGTTTAAATGCATGGTGTACGTAGTTATCGCCCATCGCGAACGGACCCCACCATGACCTCGACGACGACCGCGCCCGCTACTCCCCGACCCGCGCAAACCTGGTGGCGCCGCCCGTGGATCGGCCCGTTGATGCTGGTGGCAGCGGCCTTCCTCGCCTTCTCGGTGCCGCCGTACCTGACCTTCGACCCGGCCGCCTCCCGCCTGCCCCCACCACCGGGCAACGACTTCTACCACCCGCTGCTCGTGGCGCACGTCCTGTTCGGCACGGTCGCGATGGTCACCGCCTGCTTCCAGATCTGGCCCGCGTTCCGCACGCGCCACCGACGCGGCCACCGGATCACCGGCCGGGTCTACGTCTTCGCGGGCGTCCTGCCCGCCGGACTGCTCGGCCTGTACATCGGCTGGCACACCGCGGCGGGCCCGTCCGTGCGCGTCGCCAACCTCGTCGGCTCGGCGCTGTGGATCGCGGTCACGCTCATCGGCCTGCGAGCGGCCCGCCAACGCCGCTTCGGCGACCACCGCAGGTGGATGTCCCGCAGCTTCGCCCTGTCCATGTCGATCATCCTGAGCCGGGTGATCACCGTCGTGGCCACGATCGCGCTCACCCCCCAGGTGAACACCACCTTCGGCGGCAGCAACGAGCTGATGACCTACAGCGCCGCCAGCATCGGCGTCTGGCTCAGCCCGCTGCTCCTGCTGCTGCTCACGGACTGGCTGCTGGACCGCCGCAAACCCGGCGTCCGCGCACGGGCGGCCGTCGCACCGGCTCACTGACCGGGAACGCCAACGGCCGCCACGCGGAGTGCGTGGCGGCCGCTGGGAGGTGCGGGGGTCAGACGTTGAAGCGGAACTCGACCACGTCGCCGTCGACCATCACGTAGTCCTTGCCCTCCATGCGGACCTTGCCCGCCGCCTTCGCGGCGGACTTCGAGCCGGACTCGACCAGGTCGTCGTAGGAGACGACCTCGGCCTTGATGAAGCCCCGTTCGAAGTCCGTGTGGATCACGCCCGCCGCCTGCGGGGCGGTCGCGCCCTGCGGGATGGTCCACGCCCTGGCTTCCTTCGGGCCCGCGGTGAGGTAGGTCTGGAGGCCGAGGGTGTGGAAGCCCGCGCGGGCGAGGGAGTAGAGGCCGGGCTCGTGCTGGCCGATGGATTCGAGGAGTTCGCGCGCGGACTCCTCGTCGAGTTCGAGCAGCTCCGACTCGACCTTGGCGTCGAGGAAGACCGCGTCGGCGGGAGCGACGAGTTCGCGCAGTTCCTTCATCTTCGCGTCGTCGGTGAGGATGCCCTCGTCCGCGTTGAAGACGTACAGGAACGGCTTCGTCGTGAGCAGGCTGAGTTCGCGCAGCAGGTCGTTGTCCACTTCGGACTGCGCGCTGAACATCGTGCGGCCGCTGTCGAGGATCGCCTTGGCCTTCTGGGCGGCTTCGAGGGCGGGGCGGCGGTCCTTCTGGGTCCGCGCCTCCTTCTCCAGCCTGGGGATGGCCTTCTCCAACGTCTGGAGGTCGGCGAGGATCAGCTCGGTGTTGATCGTCTCCATGTCGCTGGACGCGTCGATGCGCCCGTCGACGTGCACCACGTCGGGGTCGTCGAAGACGCGGACGACCTGGCAGATCGCGTTGGCCTCGCGGATGTTGGCGAGGAACTTGTTGCCGAGCCCCTCACCCTCCGAGGCGCCCTTCACGATGCCCGCGATGTCGACGAACGACACGACGGCGGGCACGAGCTTCTCGGATCCGAAGATCTCGGCGAGCTTCGCCAGCCTCTCGTCGGGCAGCGGAACGACACCGACGTTGGGCTCGATGGTCGCGAACGGGTAGTTCGCGGCGAGCACGTCGTTGCGGGTCAGCGCGTTGAACAGGGTGCTCTTGCCGACGTTGGGCAGGCCGACGATGCCGAGGGTCAAACTCACGAACGGGAAGTCTACGCGGTGACCTGCAACGTCGAGCCGGTCCGGGCCTTGCGGACCCGCAGCCGGGTGGGGATGCGCTGCCGCAACTCCTCGACGTGCGACACCAGCCCGACGACCCGGCCGCCCGCGCGCAGCTCGTCGAGGGTGTTCATGACCAGGTCGAGGGTGTCGGCGTCCAGCGTGCCGAAGCCCTCGTCCACGAACAGGGTGTCCAGCAGCACGCCGCTGGTCTCGGCCGCGACCACGTCCGCGAGCCCGAGCGCCAGCGACAGCGACGCCAGGAACGACTCGCCGCCGGACAGGGTCTTCGCGGGCCGCTGCTGGCCGGAGTAGTCGTCCAGCACGTCCAGCCCCAGTCCGCCGCGGGTGCCGCGCGCGCCCGCTTCGAGCGAGTGCACGAACCGGTACCGGCCCTGGCTCATCCGCTCCAGCCGCGTGCTCGCGGCGACGGCGACCTCCTCCAGCCGCGACGCCAGCACGTACGTCCGCAGCGTCATCCGCTGGTGGTTCTGCCCGCGCCCGTTGATCACGTCCGTCAGCGCGTCCAGTTCGGCGAACTCCGCCTCGACCGGTTCGAACTCGACCCACAGCGCCCGCAGCCGCTCGGCCAGTTCCTCCACCCGCCGGGACGCCGCCCGCGCGGACGACAGCGCCGACGCGGCCCGTTGCGCCTCTTCGCGGCACGCCCGGAACCGCTCCTCCACGCCCGCCACGTCGACCTCGAGCGCGGGATCGACGTCCGCCAGGTCCGCCAGCGCGGACGACGCCGCCACCCGTGTGTTGTCCAACGAGGTGATCCGCTGGTCCAGCACCGTCAGCGCCGCGTCGGTCCGGGCGGCCGAGAGCGCTTCCTCCACGTCCGCGAACCCGGCCCTGGCGGCCAGTTCCGACGTCGCGACCCGCTGCTCCTCCAGCCGCGCCACCTGCTCCGCGACCGCCGCGCGTCGGTTCGCCGCCTCGACCAGCGCGTCGGCCAGGTCGAGCAGGTGGGCCCGGCGAGCCAGCACGTCCGGGAAGGCACCACGGGCTTCGTCCAGCCGCTCGGTCCGCGCCCGCACGGTGTCCTCCAACGCCGTGAGCTGAGTGGACACCTCCACCAGTTCGCGTTCGGCGACCGCGTGGGCCGCGGTGGTCTCCTCCAGCCGCCGTTCCACGCCGCGGAGCGCCGACTCCCGCGCGGACCGCTGACCGGCCAGCGCGGACGTCTCCTCGTGCTCCTCGATCAGCTCGGCGAGCGGCCGGTCGTCGACCACCTTGAGCAGCGTCTCCACCCGGTGCTCCGCCGTCTGCCGCTCCTGCTCCGCCACGCCGCGCCGCCGGGCCGCCGCCTGCTCGCGCTCGGTCGCCAGGTCCTCGTCCGCCGCCCCGACCGCGTTCAGCATCGGCTGCGCGGGCGCGGGGTGCTCGGCCGAGCCGCACACCAGGCACGGCTTGCCGGGCGTCAACGCGGCGGCCAGTTCGACGGCCATCCCGTCCAGCCGCTGCCGCCGCACGTCGAGCAGGTGCCCCTGCGCCTTCTGGTGCGCGTCGACCGCGGTGCGCACGGCGTCACCGGCGGCCGTCAGCGCCTGCTCGGCCGCGGGGAGCCGCCGGGCCGCGTCCGCCCACGCCGCCACCTCGGCGAGCCGCGCCGCGGCGACCGTCGACCCCTCCAGCGCCGCGCGGGCCGCCACCACCTGGTCCGGGAGCGTCGGGTCGACGGCGGCGACCTGCCGCTCCAGCCGGGCCCGCGAAGCGGTCAACGCGACCACCCGCGCCGAGTCGCGCTTCTGCTGCTCGGCCTCGGCGGCGAGCTGGTTCAGGCCACCCGCTTCCTCCCGCAGCCGCTCGGAGTCACCCCGCAGGTCGGTGCCCTCGTAGCCCACGAGGACCGAGAAAGCCGCTTCCTCCAACGATCTCGCCGACGCCAGCGACCGTTCCGATCGGACGGTCGCGTCCCGCGACGGCACCACGGGAGCCGCCCGCCGCGCGGCGTCGCGCTCGGCCACCCACTCCAGCCGCCGCGGTTCGGCCTCGTCGCACGACGCCAGCGCCCGCCGCGCTTCGCGCACCCGACGCACCCGGTCGGCCTCGACGCGGACCGACGCCAGCGCCCCTTCGGCCGCTTCACGGGCGGCCGACGTCGACAGCGCCACGGCCTCGGCCTCACCCGCCGTCTCCCCGAGCCGCTTCAGCACGGAGCTGAGCCACTCCTCGTCGCCGACCTCCGGCGCCTCTTCGCCCGCGGCCTCGGACACCCGCTGCACCAGCGCGCGACCGGCCTGCCGGTGCTGTTCCAGTGCCTGGCCCGCGGCGGTCCGGCGGGTGCGGAACCAGTTCTCCACGTCCAGGAACCGCTGCGTCCCGAACAGCTTCTCCAGCAGCTTCTCGCGCTCGGCCGTGTCCGCCCGCAGGAACCGGGCGAACTCGCCCTGCGGCAGCAGCACGACCTGGAAGAACTGCTCGGCGTTCATCCCGAGCAGGCCCTCGACGACGTCGGCGACCTCGTCGATCCGGATGTGCCCATCGCCCTGCCACCCGCTGATCCAGGTCAACGAGACCCTGGCCTGTTCCTTGGTGAACCCCTCGCCGCGCTTCTTGGGGCGCGTGTACTCCGGGCTCCGCGAGATCCGGAACCGCCTGCCCTGGACCGTCAGCTCCAGCACCACGACGGTCCGCTCGTCGACGTCCGCGTAGTCGCAGCGCAGCCTCTTCACGTCGCCGCGCGCGCCGGGGACCTTGCCGAACAGCGCGAACGCGACCGCGTCCAGCAGCGTCGTCTTGCCCGCTCCGGTGTCGCCGTGCAGCAGGAACAGCCCGTCCGCGCCGAGCACGTCGAAGTCGACGGTCTCGCGCTTCGGGTACGGCCCGAACGCCGTCAGCTCCAGGCTGTGCAGCCTCACTGGGCCTCCCTCGCCGCGGCGGCGAACGCTTCGCGCAGCAGGGCCTGCTCGCGCGGGTTCGGCCGCTCTCCCCGGCAGTCGTCCACGAAGCAGCAGGCGACCTCGTCGTCCGACCGGCCGCGCACCGCGAACCGCACCTCGGCCGCGCGGCCGCCCGCGGGCTTCCACTCGACGTGCACGGCGTGCGGGAACCGCTGCTGGAGCCGCCGCAGCGGGTCGAGCGGGCGGACCGGGTCCGTCAGCACCACGGACAGGAAGCTGTCGGCCACGGCGTCGTGCGCCGGGTCGCGCACCAGGTCCTCCAGTGCCCCGCTCAGGGTCGCCAGCGCTCGCGGCACCGGCAGTTCGCGCTCCTCGACGCCCACCAGCCCGCCCTCGTCCAACTCCACCAGCCAGACGGACTTCACCTGCCGCGCCTCGGAGAACGAGTACGCCATCGGGCTGCCCGAGTACCGGAGCCGCTCCGACAGCACCTGCGGCCCGTGGAGGTGGCCCAGCGCCACGTAGTCGACCCCGTCGAACACCGACGTCGCCACGTCCTGCACGCCGCCGACGGTGATGGTCCGCTCCGAGTCGCTGCTCGCGCCGCCGGACACGAACGCGTGCGCCAGCACCACCGACCGCGTCCCGGCGCGCGCGGCGAGGTCGGCCCGCACCCGGCGCATCGCCTCGGTCAGCACGCCAGCGTGGCCGCGCGCCTCGGGCACGCCCAGCGCCTGCCGGGCGGGCTCCGGCTCCAGGAACGGGATCCCGTACAGCGCCACGGGGCCGTGCGCGTCCTCCAGCAGCACCGGCTGGTCCAGCTCGGCGATCCGGGTGCGCGTGTGCAGCCCGCCCGCCGCGGTGAACTCGCCGAACACGCCGATCCGCGCCGCGGAGTCGTGGTTCCCCGGCGTGATCACGATGCGGGCGCCCGCCGCGCGGATGCGCGACAGCACCCGCGCGCACGTCTGCACGGCCTCGGCGTTCGGCACCGCCCGGTCGTACAGGTCGCCCGCGACGACGACCACGTCCACCCGGTCCGTCACCACCACGTCCGCCAGCCCGCTGAGCACCGCTTCCTGCTCGGCGAGCAGGTCCCGACCGTGGAACGTGCGGCCCACGTGCCAGTCGGAGGTGTGCAGCAGACGCATGGGGCAACGCTAGGACCAAGCACCGACAGTCCCGCGCACCACCGGGCCGGCGTGTCGCCCGATCGAGTGCTATGGGTCGATGCGTCATGATCGGTGGTGTGACAGCGGTTCTCAGCACTGCGGCAGTCGTCGTCGCGCTCCTGCTCGCGGGAGCGCTCCTCTTCCTGTGGCGCCTCTACCAGGACAGCGTCCGTAGGACGGACGCCGCGCTGGAGGCGATCCAGGCCGAGCGGATGCGCGGCGAGGCCCACCAGGCCGCCCTCCAGCGGTACGAGGTGGCTTTTTCCTCGGTCACCGGAAGGGGTGAACTCGGCGAGCAGGTGCTGGTCGAGACCGCCCGCGCGCTCGGCCTGCGCGAGGGCATCCACTTCAGCGTCCAGGTCGACGTCGCGGGCGGCGGCGCCGTCCGCCCGGACATGGTGCTGACCGTCGGCGGCGGCAGGCAGGTCCCGGTCGACGCCAAGATGAGCATGGTCTGCTGGGCCGAGGCCGTGGAGACCGACGACCTCGCCGAACGGGCGGACGCGCTGCGCGTGCACGTCCGGAACATCCGTTCGCGCGCGGCGGAACTGGCGGGCAAGGGCTACCAGCGCTGGGCGGACGCGATCTACGGGACGATCATGTTCGTCCCGAACGACGGCGCCGTCGTGGCCGCGCTGGACACCGACCCGGAGCTGCTGCGCTGGCTGCTGGACCGCCGGGTGTTCCTCTGCGGACCGACCGGTTTCGCCGTGATCGCGTCGGCCGCGATGTTCGCCGTGACGGACCGCGCGCTCGCCGACGACGTGGAACAGGTCCGCGCGCAGGCCACCCGCGCCCACCGCGCGGCGGACGGCGCCGTGGACGCGGTGAACCTGTCCAGCACGCACCTCCAGCGGTTCCTGTCCGCCCGACGGCGCGAGTTGGACGCCTTGGAGGGCTTCCGAGCTGCGGTGGAACCGCTCAGCACGGCCGCGGCGAGCCCGACGCCCATCCCGATCGTTCGTCGAGCTGACGAACAATCCGGTCTCGGTGCATCCTTTGAGGCGCGTGAAGCGTGAAAGACAGTGGGACGTTTCACGGCCGTAGCGTGCGCTAACACGGCACCGACTACCG
The DNA here is from genome assembly GCF_025061645.1 of Umezawaea endophytica. Taxonomy (GTDB): domain Bacteria; phylum Actinomycetota; class Actinomycetes; order Mycobacteriales; family Pseudonocardiaceae; genus Umezawaea; species Umezawaea endophytica. The sequence continues at coordinate 152,711 of NZ_JANYMP010000011.1, forward strand.
TGTGCCCCTTCCGTGGACGATGCCGAGCAAGGAGAGTGCGTGACGGTGACGCGCGAGCGGCTAAGCGAGCTGGACGACGACGAGGACTACTCGGACGACGTCGCCTGGAACGATCGCGCCCTCTTCGGCAACTTCAAAGGTCTGCCCTGGTGGGCGGCGGTGGCCATCGCCTTCGTGCTGGCGATCATCGGCACGTTCATCGACGTGAGCTCGACGAAGACGGTCGGGTGGATCTTCACCATCCTGTTCTTCGTCGGGTGCGTCGGCGCGATCGTGTTCGTCGAACGCAGGAGCATGTTCGGGCCGGTCGTGCAGCCACCGCTGATCCTGGCGATCGTGGTGCCGTTGGTGGTCGTGGTCACCGAGGGCATGCCTGCTACTGGTGGGTTGAGCAGTCTTGCGTTGACGTTGGGGAAGCCGCTGATCAACGGGTTCCCGACGATGGCGGTCACCACCGTTTGCACGGTGTTGATCGGGGTGGCGAGGGTGGTCCGGCAGCGGGATCCGAATCGGGTTACTCGGGATGAGGCCCGTGAGGTGAAGAAGGCTGATCGGGCGGAGCGGGCTGATCGGGGAGAACGGTCGGATCGGTCGGAGCGGGGTGGGCGGTCGGATCGGGCAGAACGGTCGGAGCGCTCGGATCGGGCAGAGCGGGCGGAGCGGCCCTCGCGGCCTGTGGTGAAGCCTGGGGTGGAGAAGGGGCGGGAGGACACCGGGCCTCGGCGGCGGCCTGCTCCGGTTGAGGGGAAGCGGCCTGCTGGTGGGGATGAGGAGCGGAGGGGGCGGCCTCGGCCTGCTCCTCAGGGGGAGCGGCGGAGGGCTGCTACTCCGCCTGCTGAGCGGCCTTCGTCGCCTCGGCAGGGGGGTCGGGGGGTGCCTCCTCGGCGGCCTCGGCCTCGTGAGGACGATTGATATTGTTTGGGGTGGGTCGGACGAACCCCGATTGCGCGATTATCTCGATGCCCCTTTTGCTTTGTCAAGGCGGGAAAGATGCCTTGACAAAGCAAAAGGGGCACGACGTGCGCTAAGAATCGGGATCCGGCCGGGGGAAGGTTTGGAAAAGCGGTGGGTAACCAGACTTGGCAGCGAGGTCCAGTTGCGGCCGGGGGCCCAAAACAGGACAGCGGCGGTAAGTCCGGGGCGAGTTGAGGCTGGGAGCCCAGTGGCGTAGGCGGCTCAGCGGGCACACCAATGCGCGCGTTCAGCCCAACTCACCAATGCATGTGCACCACTCAAGCACGCCACCACTAAGCGCACTTACTTATCTTTCCCCTACCACCCACGAAACCGGACGCCGCCTACGCAGCGTGGCCGATTTTACTTGGGGGATTTGCCCCTTAAACTTGCGTCGGACGGCAGCTTCACCTTCTGCCCTTTATTGTCCGACGAAGGGGCAAATCTAGGGGCCCCAAGTCAAATCGGCCACCCCACGCTGGGACCCCGGTACGCAACCCCCCAAAAACAACGATCAACGAACCCGACTCTGCCGCACTTCCTTCGGCAACGCGAACGCAATCGTCTCATTGGCCGTGGTGATCTCCTCCACGTCCCCGTACCCACGCTCACCCAGCCACTTCAACAACTCCATCACCAAAATATCCGGTACAGAAGCCCCACTGGTCACCCCAACAGTGGAAACCCCGTCCAACCACGCCTCATCCACTTCCTTGGCGTAGTCGATCAGATAAGAAGCCTTGGCCCCGGACTGAAGCGCCACCTCAACCAACCGAACCGAATTGGAAGAGTTCTTAGACCCCACCACCAACACCAGATCACAAGAAGGCGCCATCGTCTTCACAGCAGTCTGCCGATTAGAAGTCGCATAACAGATGTCATCACTAGGCGGATCCTGCAACTCGGGAAACTTCCCCTTGAGCTGATTAACCCTGACCATGGTCTCATCAACAGACAAAGTGGTCTGCGACAACCAGATCACCTTAGAAGGATCCCGAACAACGACCTTGTCAACATCCTCAGCGGTATCCACGAGCTGGATGTGATCGGGTGCTTCTCCGGCGGTGCCCTCGACCTCCTCGTGCCCCTCGTGGCCGATCAGGAGGATGTCGTAGTCGTCGCGGGCGAAGCGCTTGGCCTCCATGTGGACCTTGGTCACCAGCGGGCAGGTGGCGTCGATCGTGCGGAGGGACCGCTGGGCGGCTTCCTCGTGCACGGCGGGGGACACGCCGTGGGCCGAGAACACGACCAGCGCGCCCTCGGGGACCTCTTCGGTCTGGTCCACGAAGATCGCGCCGCGGTCGCTCAGGGTCTCGACCACGTGCTTGTTGTGGACGATCTCCTTGCGCACGTACACGGGCGCGCCGTACTGCTCCAGCGCCTTCTCGACCGCGACGACCGCACGGTCGACACCCGCGCAGTAGCCGCGTGGCTTGGCCAGCAGCACACGTTTCGGAGTGGCGGTCTCAGTCGGTGCGGTCATGGCTCCAGGGTACGGGGACACCGCTGAGAGGCCGAAATGCGCAGCGTCACGCGTACCGGAGGTAGGCATTGGGCCCCGAAGTGCGGGAAGCTGGTCGCATGAAGCCATTGCCGCTGCCGGTCCGCATCGCGGCAGGCCTCGCGGTCACCGCCGTCGAGCGGGCCCGTTTGCTCCCGCAGCAGCTCGCGGGCCTGCCCGTGACGGTCGTGAGCGAGGCGCTGCAACTGTCCATGCGTCTTCAGCAACAGGTCACCGAGCTCGCGATCAAGGGTGACGACGTGCTGTCCGGGATGCGTCCGCCCGAGGACGAGCCTGAATGGGCCACGTTCGACGAGGACGAGAGTCCCCCGATCGTGTCCGTGAACACACCGGTGGACCCGCCGGAGGACACAGCGGACGACGACGACCCGTGGACAGAGGAAGAGCGCGCCATCGCGGCCGAGCCGCCCGCCGCGCTGCCCGTCTACGACGACCTGTCGCTGCCGCAGTTGCGGGCGCGGTTGCGGACGCTGTCGGCCGAGGACCTGGAGGAGCTGCTGGCGTACGAGCGGGCGCACGACGACCGGCCGCAGTTCACCGGGATGTTGAACCGGCGCATCGCCACCGTGCGCGCGCAGTCGTGACGCAGTCGGACGCGCCGTCCACCCCGGAGCAGCCGTGGCCGGTTCGGACGGTGGCGCGCAAGATCAACGAGTGGATCAACCGGCTCGGCGCGGTGTGGGTCGAGGGCCAGATCACGCAGGTGTCCGCGCGTCCCGGTACGGCGACGGCGTTCCTGACGCTGCGCGACCCGTCGGTGGACATGTCGATGTCGCTGACGAGTCCGATCGGGCTGGTGCGCGGGATGGAACCGCCGCTGACCGACGGCAGCCGGGTGATCGTGCACGGGAAGCCCGCGTTCTTCGCCGGGCGCGGCACGTTGAGCCTGCGGGTGGACGAGATCCGCGCGGTGGGCATCGGGGAGTTGCTGGCGCGGATCGAGCGCCTGCGGAAGCTGTTGAACGCCGAGGGGTTGTTCGACCCGCGGCGCAAACGCAGGCCGCCGTTCCTGCCCAACAAGATCGGACTGATCACCGGGCGGGCTTCGGCGGCCGAGCGGGACGTGCTGACGAACGCGCGCAACCGTTGGCCGGGCGCGAGGTTCCGGGTCGTCAACGTCGCCGTGCAGGGCGCGACGGCGGTTCCGCAGATCCTCACCGCACTGTCCACTCTGGACCGTGACGCCGAGGTGGACGTGATCGTGCTGGCGCGCGGCGGCGGCAGCGTCGAGGACCTGCTGCCGTTCTCCGACGAGGCGCTGTGCCGGGCGGTGGCGTCGTGCCGCACGCCCGTCATGTCCGCGATCGGACACGAACCGGACAGTCCTCTCGTCGACTACGTCGCGGACGTCCGCTGCTCCACGCCGACCGATGCGGGCAAACGGGTGGTTCCCGATGTGGCGGAAGAAGCAGAGCGAGTACGCCAAATGCGCGACCGCGCCCGCCGAGCGCTGCACGGCTGGGTGGACCGCGAGCGCAAGCTGCTCCAGTCGCTGCGCTCCCGACCTGCGCTTTCCGACCCGTACGGCCCGCTGGACCGCCGCCGCGAGGACGTCGACCGACTCCGGGAACGGGGCCGCCGCGCGGTGCTCGCCCGGTTGTCGACCGAGCAGAACGGCCTGGCCTCCACAAAAGCGCGCTTGACGACCCTCGGACCGGCAGCCACGCTTGCGCGCGGATACGCGGTAGTGCAACGCGTCACACCCGAGGGTGTCGACGGCGTGCTGAGGTCGATCGAGGAGGCCCCGGCCGGGACGCGGCTGCGCGTGCGCGTGGCGGACGGGGCCGTGCACGCGGTCGTGAGCGAGGACGGAGGCAGTGGTGCCAAACCCGGCGCGTGAACCCACGTTCCTCCCGTTGACGATGGCCGCGGCCGGGTCGGCGGCGGACGGCTCGTCCGACCCGCTGGCCCGCGACAGCGCGCAGGTCGTCCAGGACCGCGCGCGGACGGCGAATGCCGCCGCCGCCGACTGCTGGACGTCCCTGGTCGCGGGCTGCACGTCCGGCCGCCAGACGTTGATCAACGAGTTGCACGACCTGTCCTTGGCGACCTCGCAGTACGCGGGCACGCGGTGGTGGCTGAGCCACGGTTCCGTGCACCGCAGGCGTGTCGTGGCGGCCGAGGGCCGCATCGACGACGCGGTGCGGGATGGTGACGGCGCCGAGTTCGCGGAGGCGTTCGTCGGGTACGACCAAGCCGTGGCCACGGTCGTGGCGCACGCGCAGAGCAGATTGGGGAGTTTGGCCCAGTGAGTTCCACCGAGACCGAACTCGGCTACGAGGCCGCCCGCGACGAGCTGGTGGAGGTGGTCCGCAAGCTCGAAGCGGGCGGCCTGTCGCTGGAGGACTCCATCGCGCTGTGGGAACGCGGCGAGGCGCTGGCGAAGACGTGCGAGAGCCACCTGGACGGCGCGAAGGAACGGATCGACGCCGCGCTGGCGGTCGTCGAGGAGGACGTCGAGGGCTGACATTGGGACCCTGGTCACGGGGTACTCCGTGCGAGGATTGGTCTACCGGCCGATCATCCCAGGAGGAGCACAATGGTGAGCTCGAACCCTTCCGAACGCCGCCGCGAAGCGCCTGACCGCAACCTGGCGCTGGAATTGGTCCGGGTCACCGAGGCCGCCGCCATGGCCGCGGGGAGATGGGTCGGCCGGGGTGACAAGAACGGTGGCGACGGCGCGGCCGTGGACGCCATGCGCAAGCTGATCCACACCGTGTCGATGCGCGGTGTCGTCGTGATCGGCGAGGGCGAGAAGGACGAAGCGCCCATGCTCTACAACGGCGAGGAGGTCGGCAACGGCGACGGCCCGGACTGCGACGTGGCCGTGGACCCGATCGACGGCACGACGCTGATGGCGAAGGGCATGCCGAACGCCCTCGCGGTGCTCGCGGTGGCCGAGCGCGGCGCGATGTTCGACCCGTCGGCCGTGTTCTACATGGAGAAGCTCGCCGTGGGCCCGGAGGCGGCGGACGTCATCGACATCACCGCGCCCATCGCGGAGAACATCCGCCGCGTGGCCAAGGCGAAGCACATCGACGTGACGGACGTGACGGTCTGCGTCCTCGACCGGCCGCGCCACGAGCACCTGGTGCACGAGGTCCGCGAAGCCGGGGCCCGCATCCACTTCATCTCCGACGGCGACGTGGCGGGCGCCATCTCCGCGGCCCGCCCGGACACCGGCGTGGACCTGCTCGTCGGCATCGGCGGCACGCCGGAGGGCATCATCGCGGCTGCCGCGCTCAAGTGCATCGGCGGCGAGATCCAGGCGAAGCTGTGGCCCAAGGACGACGAGGAGCGCCAGAAGGCGATCGACGCGGGCCACGACCTGGACCGCGTGCTGACGACGCGGGAACTGGTGCGCGGCGACAACGTCTTCTTCTGCGCGACCGGCGTCACGAGCGGCGACCTGCTGCGCGGCGTGCACTACCGCTCCGGGGGCTGCACCACGCAGTCGATCGTGATGCGCTCGAAGTCCGGCACCGTGCGGATGATCGACGGCTTCCACCGGCTGACGAAGCTGCGCGAGTACTCGTCGGTCGACTTCGACCGCCTGGCCGAGGCGGAGGCCGAACACCTGCTCCCGCCGCTGCCCTAGCGGCACGGGCAGCCGGTCACCGCGCCCAGGCCCGTTCCGCGGCCCGGAAGGCGCCGGGGGTGTTCCCCGTCTCGCGGGTGAAGAACTTGCCGAAGTTGGTCGGTTCGGTGAAGCCGAGCCGGTGGCCGACGGCCGCGACCGGCAGGTCGGTGTGCGCCAGCAACCGCTTGGCCTCCAGGGTGACGCGGGCGTCGACGAGCGCCTTGGCGGTGCGGCCGGTGGCGGCCTGGCAGGCGCGGTTGAGGCTGCGCAACGAGTAGCCGACGCGGGCGGCGTAGTCGGCGGCGTTGCGCGTCTCGGCGAACGACCGCTCCAGTTCGTGCCGGAACCGCTGGAAGGTCGGGTCGTGACCGGGTCCGTCGGCCGGGGCGAGTCGGGCGACGCGCAGCAGCACGGCCGCGAGCAGGTGCCGCAGCAGGTCGACGGTGACGGCGTCCGGTCCCCGAACGGCCCGGCGGTACTCGACGGCCAGTTCGGCCACCGCCGTGGTCAGCTCGTCGAGCGGCACGGTCCGGACCACCGGTCCGAACGAGCCGAGCAGGGCGGCGGCCCCGTCGAGCCGGGGCGGGAAGTCCGCGGTGAACAGCACCACCGTCGCGTCCACGCCGGTCGACGGCAGCCGCAGCACCCGGCCGGGCGCCACGTGCAGCAGCGTGCCCGCCGAGCACGGGCGGTCGACGAAATCGACCATCGCGACACCCGATCCCCCGGTCACCAGGAAGAGCTGGTGGAAGTCCGCTCGGTGCACCGTGGCCAACGTCTGAGCGGGCAGTCTGGCCGCGAGTGCCGCGAAGTCGACCACCTCGACACCGAGCCGCGGCACGTCGGGGTTGCTGAAGCCGAACTCGGCGACCTGTCCACTTCCGACCATGGTGGGACGAAATCCTACCTCGTGGTCGCGGCCTGGTTCGGGCGATTCTCTTGGGGCGGCGAGCGGGCACCGGGTCCGCCGCCCTCGACGGAACGGACACCTCTCGTGGACAACAAGGATCTGGTTCTCCAGGCGGCGGGCGAACTGTTCGGCGACAGGGACCCCGCCGCGGTGGACCGCTGGGTCTCGCCGGACTACCGGCAGCACAGCTCGCTCGCCGCCGACGGCCCCGAGGCGCTGCGCGGCCTGGTCGCCTCCCTCCCAGTCGACTTCCGCTACGAGGGCGCACGGGTGATCGCCGACGGCGACTTGGTGGCCCTGCACGGCACGTACCACGGCTTCGGCCCCGTCCCGCTGGTCGCGTTCGACCTCTTCCGCGTCGCGGACGGGAAGTTGGCGGAGCACTGGGATGCCCTGACCCCCGTGGTCGCGGCGACCGTCAGCGAACGGTCCCAGACCGACGGCCCGACCACGCCGTCCGACCTCGACCGGACCGAGCACAACCGAGCCCTCGTCGCCGAGTTCGCGCGGCGGGTCCTCGTGGGCGCCGACTACTCGGTGCTCACCGACTACATCTCCACCGACCGCTACGACCAGCACAACCCGGAGGCGGGCGACGGCCTCGCCGGTTTCGGCGCCGCCGCGGCGAAGTGGGCCGAGCAGGGGAAGGAACTGCGCTACAAGACGGTGCACCGGGTCGTGGCCGAGGGCGATCTCGTGCTCCTCCAGTCGGAGGGCGAGTTCGGCGAACCGGTCGCCTACTGGGACCTGTTCCGCGTCGCCGACGGCCGGATCGTCGAGCACTGGGACGTCATCACGCCCGTCCCGGCTTCGCTCCCGCACGGCAACGGCCTGTTCTGAAACCGCTTTCATTGAACGGTGTGTGAACAGTTAAGGACCCCTCACAGGCCGTGTGGGGGTGGTGACCATGTGAGACATGTCCCTAGTTTCCGTTTCGTCCCCGGCAACCCTGCGCCGGAGACGGGAAGGAACGGAAACGATGAGGGCACGTTCCCTGTTCACCGCGGTAGCCGTCGCGCTCGGTATGGCGTTCGCCTCGATGGGCGCGGCGTCGGCACAACCCGTACCCGACGACGGCGGCGTCTCGCCGATGATCGTCGGCGGCGGCAACGCCACCCAGGTCTACTCGTTCATGGTGTCCCTGCAGAGCACCTCGGGCGGTCACTTCTGCGGTGGTTCGCTGATCAAGGCCAACTGGGTCGTCACGGCCAAGCACTGCGTCCAGGGCCGCACACCGGCCTCGACGCGGGCGCGCATCGGCACGACCAACCGGACCAGCGGCGGCACCCTGGCCTCCGCGAGCCGGATCGTCCTGCACCCGAGCGCTGACCTGGCGCTCGTCCAGCTCTCGACGTCGGTCACCCAGACACCGGCGAAGATCTCGACCTCGTCCGGCGCGGTCGGCACCGCCACCCGCATCATCGGTTGGGGCCAGACCTGCCCGTCGTCGAGCGGTTGCGGCGCGGCGCCCGTCACGCTCCAACAGCTCGACACGTCGATCGTCGCGGACAGCCGGTGCTCCGGCATCAGCGCGTCCACCGAGATCTGCACGAACAACACCGGCGGCAACAAGGGCGCCTGCTACGGCGACTCCGGCGGCCCGGAGATCAAGTCCGTCGGCGGCGTGTGGGAGCTCATCGGCGCCACCAGCCGCAGCGGCGGCGGTGCCACGTGCGCGACCGCTCCGTCGATCTACGTCGACGTCCCCGTGTTCCGCACCTGGATCAGCGGGTACGCGGGCACCGTTTAGCACTTCGGCCTGACGCGCATGGTTGACCGCCTTCGGGGATACCCGGAGGCGGTCAACCTTTGTCGTGGGCCACTCGTCTTGCTCCACGACAAGGCGAACCTGGAGTGGTGGATGCGCTTTCTTCTCGTACTGGCAACGGCTTTGCTGGCCTCGGCGTGCGCCCAGCAAGCGCCCTTCGCGGCCCCTGTGGTCACCAGCACCACGACGACGACCACCGAGGCGCCCCCTCCACCCCAACCCGCACCACCGCGCGCGCCGGTCAACCCGTGCTCCATCACCGACGGGGCGTGCGTGCGCCTGTCCACGTCGGAGAGTTGGTTGATCACCGGCGGGGCCATCTCCTACGGCCCGGTGCCGTCGGCGTTCGGCATGGCGGGCCACGAGACGCCGACCGGTGACTTCTCGGTGCTGTACAAGGTCCGCGACGACTGGAGCGTCCCCTACGACACCCCGATGCCGTACACCGTGTACTTCCGCGGCGACGGGATCGCGTTCCACCAGGGCGACCTCGCCCCGGCTTCGTCGCACGGCTGCGTGCACCTGTCCGAGGAGGCCGCGGCGACGTTCTTCGACTTCCTCCAGCCGGGAGCGCGGGTTCAAGTCGTCGCCTAGGCGTCCCCCATTCGTTACCGGCGGTGGGCAACCATGATCGGGTGACAGGCGTCTCACCTCCTGACACGACGATCAGGGGGCTCGGACATGCGCGTTCTTCTCGTACTGGCAACAGCGTTGCTCGTCACCGCGGGGTGCGCGCGCGGTGAGCAGACCGAAGCGGCTTCCCCGTCCGCCACGAGCGCCTCCACGTCGGCGTCCGCTCCGGCCTCGTCGTCCTCGTCCGCCACCCCGGTCCCGTCCACCTCCGAGGCCCCGCCCGCGCCGTCCTCGACCGAGGCTCCGCCGCCCGCGCCGACCACGACCACGACCACGTCGTCGGAGGCTCCGCCCCCGCCGCAGCCCGCGCCGCCGCCCCCGGCCGTCCAGGTCGAGGGAACGCCGTGCGACATCACGAACGGCGCCTGCGTGGAGCTGTCGAGCCAGCAGACGTGGCTCATCAGCAACGGCGTGGTGACCTACGGTCCCGTTCCCATCACGTCGGGCCGGCCGGGCTACGAGACGCCCACGGGCTACTTCCCGGTGCTGCACAAGGTCCGCCACGAGGTCAGCCGCCCGTACAACAACGCGCCCATGCCGTATTCGGTGTACTTCACCAGCTACGGCATCGCCTTCCACGAGGGCAGCCTCACCGATCCGTCGCACGGCTGCATCCACCTGTCCCAGGAAGCCGCCGCGACGTACTTCGACTTCCTCCAGTCGGGCCAACAGGTCCAGGTCACCCCCTGATCCCACCCTGCGCTCCTGCCGGGGTGATTGGATGATCCATCCCGTGGGTACCCAACGGGATGAGGGGTGATTCGAGATGAGGATTCTCGGCACTGTTGTCGCAGCACTGGCCCTGGCCACCGGCTTCGCGATCCCCGCGCAGGCGGCAGCCTCCGACTACCCCTGCACCATCGCAGAGGGTGCCTGTCTCCGACTGTCCACGAACGAGGCCTGGCTCGTCTTCAACGGATCCGTCAGCTACGGCCCGGTTCCCGTGACCCACGGCAGGCCCGGCTACGAAACGCCGACCGGCACGTTCCCCGTTCTGCGCAAGGTGCGGAACGACTGGAGCATTCCCTACAACGCGCCGATGCCGTACTCGACGTACTTCACGTCGGACGGCATCGCCTTCCACGAAGGCAGCCTGACCGACCCGTCGCACGGCTGCGTCCACCTGTCGAACGAGGCGGCCATCGTCTTCTACGACAACCTGCTCGTCGGTGAACAGGTACAGGTGGTCCCGTAACGCCACAGCGGTCGAACGGGCCCCCGGTTCAGCCGGGCGGCCCGTTCCGCCGCTTCGACGCCCTCGGCCACGGCAGGATCCCCACTTCACGCCGCCACACCGCGGGTCTGGCAGGCTCCTTCACCTTCATGAGGTTCACCGGCATCCCGCCGGTCGTGTTCGTCGAGACCGAGAACTCCAGCCTCTTCGTCGAGGACAAGGCTCCGGTGACCGGCTACCGAACCGTTCTGGATTCACTCGCCTCGGTCGCCTTGGATGAGGAACAATCGCGAGAGCTGATCAGCACGATCGCGACCTAGGAGGGCTTGGGCATGGGCACTTGGCTCAAGAGCAGCTACAGCGCTCCCAACGGCGACTGCATCGAGGTCGGGCGCGGCATCGGCATCCGCGACAGCAAGTCGTGGCGCAAGAGCACCTACAGCGCGAACGCGAACGACTGCGTCGAGATCGGTCGTCGCGTCGGCATCCGGGACAGCAAGTCCACCGGTCACCTGCCTGTGGCGGCTCCGGCGTGGTCGGCGTTCCTGGCGGCCGTGAAGTCCGACAGCTTCCGATGCCGTTAGCCTTCGCCGTCCTCGACCGGGCGGGCCAGACCCGCCGCCTCAAGCGCCTGGCCCGTCTCGCGCTGGCCGAGCACGACATCCCGGCGGCCACCCTCACCCTGCTGCCGAACGGCTGGAACACCAACTTCCGCGTCGACCGCGACCACGTGCTCCGCGTCCGCGCCACGACACCCCGGTTCGCCGAGGCGGAGACCACCTGGTTGACCGCGTTGGCGAAGGACACCACCCTGGGCGTCCCGGAACCGGTCCCGACCCGCACGGGCGAGTACGTGACGACCGTGACCACCCCCGACGTCCCCGGCAGGCGGACGTGCGTCCTGTACCGCTGGGTCGAGGGGAGGTTCCACGGCAAGTCCCTCAGCGCCGACGACATCCGCAAGGTCGGCGAGTTCACCGCCCACCTCCAGCGGCACGGCAAGACCATGCCGCCACTGGCTCGCAACCGCGTGGACACCCTGCCCGACCACACCGCCCAACTGGCTGCGGACCTCCACTCCCCCGAGGCGGGTGTCCTCTTCGAGCGGGCCGTCACCCGCATCCGGGCCACCCTGGCGGCGCTCGGCAACGAGGCCCACGGCCTCATCCACGCCGACCTGCACCAGGAGAACTTCCTGTTCCACCAAGGCGAAGTCCGGGCGATCGACTTCGACGACTGCGGCTACGGCCACCACCTCTACGACCTGGCCGCGACCATCAGCGAACTCGACGACCCGTCCCTGCGCGCCCCGCTACTGGAGGGCTACCGCTCGGTCAGCCCCCTGGAGCACGAGGAGGCCCTGGAGGACCTGCTCCTCCTGCGCCGCCTGCAACTCACGACGTGGGTCGTCCAGGAACGCCACCTGCCCCAGTTCCGCGGCACGTGGGCCGCGACCCTGGCCCGCACCGTCGACCGCCTGCGCGGCTAGGTATCGACTGGAGGTGGTCGCGGCGGTCGTGGTAGGCACTCCCCCGTGTCGAAAAGAACCCTGGCCATCCTCCTGTGCGGCGCGCTGGCGCTCTCCGCGTGCACGTCCTCCACCCGTGAAGGCCCGCTGACGGCGACCGACGCGCTGGGCGACCTGAAGACGATCGACTACTGCACCGTCATCGGCGAGTCCGGCGACTCGGCGTTCGAGCACTGCCGGATCGCGAACGGCGTGAAGATCATGGCCGTCGGTCCGGTCGAATCCGGCGAGAACAAGGACCTCTACCCGGTCGAGTACCACGGTTCCGCGATGCCGGAGGGGATGCGGGTCCAGGGCTCGACGTTCAACTCCAAGCAGTCCTGCACCAGGCTGCTGACGTTCAGCGACGACGTCCGGCTGCGCTTCCTGGTCACGGGCGAGGCCAACGACGAGGCGAACTGCGCGAAGGCCATGGAGTTCGTGGAGTCCGCGCTGGGCGTCATCAACGAGAACAAGGTCGGCCGCCGCCAGTTCGCCGACAACTCCTTCGGTCGCCTGGACCCGTGCGCACTCCTCTCGACCCCCGAGGTCGAAGCAGTCCTCGGCAAGGACCGGAAGAAGACCCCCGGCATCACCGGCCACAACTGCCTGTTCGGCGACGTCGCCCTCACGTTCGACCAGAAGCAGGCCGTCGTCGGCGACGAGGAGACCATCGCGGGCTACCAGGCGACCGTCAGCAAGATCAGCCTGTTCTGCACCGTCCACCTGAACAGCGGCGACGAATCGGCGGCCGTCAAAGCCATCAGCATCACCGGCGAAGCCGACGACAGCACCTGCGACAAGGCCCGCCAGGTAGCCGAACTGGTCTTCCCCACCCTGCCGAAACCCTAGCCCTCGTTGCTCGAATGACCGGGGAACAGGTGCGCCGCCGGGTTCAGCGCTACCCCGGTGGCGATCAACTCAGCCGCGTTGGTCACGCGACGTGACGGATGTCGTAGCCGACAGCGACATCCAGGTTGACTCGTGTGGACCAGCGCGTATTCTGAATTCGGAGTTCGCACACCGCGGGTGTCGGACGAGTCGCAAGGCCAGGTGCACCCGGGGCAGACCGGGACCCTGGCCTTACGCATGTCCTCAGCAGTCGGTCACGACGTCGACCTCGTGCACGCACTCCGCGAGCACGTCGAGCAGATCCGCCCGGCCCTGCTTGGCAGCCCGCACCGCACCTGCGTCGACCCCGAACCCGTGCAACTCCCTCACCAGCGAGTTCAGGCACAGCGCCCGCGCCTGTTCCTGACGTCTGCGCGGCACCGGCGTTCCCACGGTGACCACGTGGAAACCTTCAAGCGCCGCAACGGTCTTGGCCGCCACGGCTTGCTGGTGGCGATCCATCTCGTTCCAGTGCAACTTCGTCGACTTCCTGACGCCGCGCAACCCCAGCATCGCTTCCCTTGTCCACCATGATCGGGTCAGCCCTCGTTGCTCGAATGGCCGGGGAACAGGTGCGCCGCCGGGTTCAGCGCGACCGCGATGTTGTTCACCGCTGTGGCCGCTTCACCGAACCCGGTGGCGATCAGCTTCACCTTCCCCGGATACGCCGCCACGTCCCCGGCGGCGTAGACCAGTTCGCGCTGCGTCCGCATGGTCGTGTCCACGGACACCGCCCGGTGGTCCAGTTCCAGCCCCCACGACTCGATCGGGCCGAGGTCGGCCGTGAAGCCGAGCGCGGCCACGACGGCGTCGGCGGGCAGCACCTTCACGTCGCCGGACTTGAGCTTGACCTCCACCTCGGCCAGCGCGGGCGCGCCGCGCAGGGCTGTCACCTCGGCGTCGGTGATGATCTCCACGCCCAGTTCGCGCACCGCTCGCACGGTCGGCGGGTGGGCGCGGAAGTTGGCGCGGCGGTGCACCAGCGTGACGCTGGCGGCGATCGGGTGCAGTGCCAGCGCCCAGTCGAACGCCGAGTCGCCGCCGCCGACGATCACGACGTGCTGGGCGGTGTGCGCCGCCAGTGACGGCACGAAGTGCACCATCCCGCGCCCGAGCCAGTCGTCGCCCGCGGGCAGCGGGCGGGGGCGGAACTCGCCCATGCCCGCGGTGATCAGCACCGCGCCCGCGTTGACCTCGGTCCCGTCGGCCAGCCCGACGCGCACCCGCGAGTCCACAGTGGACAGGGTGCGGGCCTGGCGGCCGAGCAGGTACGTCGGTTTCCACTGCGCGGCCTGCTCGACCAGCGCGTTGACCAGGTCCCGACCTCGGACGGCCGGGAAGCCCGCCACGTCGAAGATCATCTTCTCCGGGTACATCGCGGTGACCTGGCCGCCCGCTTCGGGCAGCGCGTCGACCAGTGCGACGGACAGGTCCCGGAACCCCGCGTAGTAGGCCGCGAACAGCCCCGTGGGACCGGCGCCCACGATCAACAAGTCGACATCCATGGGTTGAACCCCTCTGCCAGTGGTGGGTGGCAGTGCAGGGATTCGACCTTAGGTGCTCAACGCCACCGTGCCCAGATCCCCCTACGGGGACAAACTGGGGACTATGGGTGAACAGGGGTACCGCGTCGAGCACGACACCATGGGCGAGGTCCGGGTGCCGGTCGACGCGTTGTGGCGGGCGCAGACCCAGCGGGCGGTGGAGAACTTCCCGATCTCGGGGCGCGGGCTGGAACGGTCGCAGATCCGGGCGATGGGGCTGCTCAAAGCGGCTGCGGCGAGGGTGAACGAGCGGCTCGGCGTGCTGCCGTCCGACGTGGCGAAGGCCATCGCCGCCGCGGCCGACGAGGTCGCCGAGGGCGAGCACGACGCGCACTTCCCGGTCGACGTGTTCCAGACCGGGTCCGGCACGTCGTCGAACATGAACGCGAACGAGGTGATCGCGACCCTCGCCACCGCGAGCCTAGGCCGGGACGTGCACCCGAACGACCACGTGAACGCGTCGCAGTCGTCCAACGACACGTTCCCGACGACGCTCCGGGTCGCCGCGACGGAGGCCGTCGTCAAGGACGTGGTCCCGGCGCTGGAGCACCTCGCGACGACCCTGGAGGGCCGTTCGGCGGAGTGGGCCGACCTGGTCAAGTCCGGTCGCACGCACCTGATGGACGCGGTGCCGATCACGCTCGGCCAGGAGGCCGGGGCGTGGGCGGCGCAGGTCCGGTACGGCGTGGAGCGGCTGACGTCGTCGGTGCCGCGCCTGGCCGAGCTGCCGATCGGCGGCACGGCCGTCGGCAGCGGCCTGAACGCGCCGGAGGGCTTCGGCGCGGCCGTGTCCGCCGAACTCGCGGACGTGACCGGGCTGCCGTTGACCGAGGCGCGCGACCACTTCGAGGCGCAGGCGACGCAGGACGGCGTCGTGGAGATCTCCGGTCAGCTCAGGACCACCGCCGTGGCGCTGTTCAAGATCGCGAACGACCTGCGCTGGCTGGGTTCCGGGCCTCGCACGGGCCTCGGCGAGCTGGCGCTGCCCGACCTCCAGCCGGGCTCGTCGATCATGCCCGGCAAGGTCAACCCGGTGATCTCCGAGGCGACCATGATGGTCGTCGCGCAGATCATCGGGAACGACGCGACGGTCGCGTTCGCGGGCAGCCAGGGCAACTTCCAGCTCAACGTGATGCTGCCGGTGATCGCCCGCAACGTCCTGGAGTCCGCGCGCCTGCTCGCCGCCGTCGCCCGGCTGCTGGCGGACAAGGTCCTCGTCGGCACCGAGCCGCAGGTGGAGCGGCTGCGCGAGCTGGCCGAGTCGTCGCCGTCGATCGTGACGCCGCTCAACCGCTACCTCGGCTACGAGGAGGCCGCGTCCATCGCGAAGCAGTCCCTCAAGGAGCGCAAGACGATCCGCGAGGTCGTGCTGGAACGCGGGCACGTGCCCGGCAAGGTCACCGAGGAGCAGCTCGACGCGGCGCTCGACGTGCTGCACATGGCTCGCGGCGGCCGCTGACTCACGGCGTGGGCACGGGTTGTCCCACCGTGCCCACGCGTGGTCGCACCCGGCCCGCGGACAGGCCGACGACGCAGCCGATCGCGACGACGACCGCGCCGACCAGTCCGAGCAGCGTGAAGTCCTGCGCTCCCAACGCCACCGACACCACCAGCCCGGAGATCGGCATCAGTCCGATGAGGACTCCGGCGCGCGCGGCGCCGAGCCTGCCGACGGCGAAGTACCAGAGCCCGAACGCGACCGCGGTCAGCGCGATGGCCAACGTGACCAGCGCGACGCCCTCCTCGACCGTCGGCACCTGCCAGCCGCCGAGGAACGTGCCCGCCACCGCGCCGACCGCGCCCGCGATCAGGCACGTCCACGTCGCCACGGCCACCCCGCCCAGCCTGCGCACGACCCCGATCGCGAACAGCGTGAACGCCGCCTCCCCGGCCAGCGCCAACGCCGCCAGCAGCAGTCCGGGCCCGTGCCACGCGCCTCCGCCGGACAGCACGACCACGCCGAGCGCCACGATCCCCGCGCCCACCACCGCGGCCGCCGACGCCTTCCGGCTCGCCAGCGCGAGCACGACCGGTGTCCCGCCGAGCATCGCGGCCACGAAACCCGGCTCGGCGTAGAGCTGCGCGTGCAGGACCGCAGCGTTGAACCCGAGCATCCCGAACGCCACGAGCGCCAGCAGCGCGGGCAGGTCACCTAGCTTCGGCGGCACCGGGCGCTGGCCGCGGGCGTACGTCCACGCGAGCAGCACGAGCCCGCTCAACGCGTACCGCATCGCCTGTCCGGTGAGCAGCGGGTAGTGCTGGAGCAAGCCGGTGACCGGCACCGACGCCCCGACGATGATGGCCGCGGACGCCCCTGAGGCCACCGCGAGTCGACTGGTCATGCCGACAGCGTGCCCGGCAGGTGGCACAGGTTTAAGCTCCACTTCCATGGTCGGCAACTGGTCCACTTATCGGGAGCTGCTGCTGCCCGCGCTCAGCGGACGGCGCCGGGCCGTCGAGACGGAACTCCGGCACGCCATCCGCGACGGCAGGCTCACGACCGGCACCCGCCTGCCGTCCAGCCGCGACCTCGCCCAGCAGCTCGACGTCTCCAGGGGCACCGTCACGGCCGCGTACGCGCAGCTCGTCGGCGAGGGCTACCTGTCGGCGAAGCGCGGCTCCGGCACCACCGTGACCGCCGCGGGCGGCTGGCCGTCCGACAGCAGGCCGCTGCCCGACGCGCCGCCGCACTGGCGCTACGACCTGCACCCGCGGGTGCCCGCGCTGAGCGCGTTCCCGCGCGCCGAGTGGATCGCCGCCTACCGCGCCGGGCTGGCCGGTCTGTCCGACGAGGAACTGGGCTACCCACCGGCCGCGGGCCACCCCGCCCTGCGCGCCGAACTGTCCGACTACCTGGGCCGCGTGCGGGCCGTGGTGTCCGAACCGGACGCCGTGGTGTTCACCAACGGCTCCGCGCAGGGCCTCGCGCTGTTCGCCCGCACCCTCGTCGCGCAGGGCCACACCAGCATCGCCGTCGAGACGCCCGGTCACTTCGGCGTGCTGGACATGCTGCGCTCCCACGGGCTTTCGGTCGTCACCGTGCCCGTCGACGACCACGGCATCCGCGTCGACCTGCTCGCGGCCGCGGGCACGCGCGCCGTGCACGTGACGGCCGCGCACCAGTTCCCCCTCGGCGTCGTGCTCCACCCGTCGCGCAGGCACGCGCTGGTCAAGTGGGCCAGGGACGTCGACGGGCTGGTCATCGAGGACGACTACGACGCCGAACACCGCTACGACCGCCCCGCCGTGGGCGCTGTGCAGGCCCTGGACCCCAGGCGCGTCGTCTACCAGGGCAGTTCGAGCAAGGTGCTCGCCCCCGGCCTCAGGATGGGCTGGATGGTCGTGCCGGAACCGCTGCGGGACGAGGTGATCCGGCGCAAGCGGCACGAGGACATGGGCAGCGACGTCCTGCACCAGGCCGCGTTCGCCCACCTGCTGCGCACCGGCGGCTACGACCGGCACCTGCGCCGAACCCGCGCCCTGTACCGGAAGCGCCGCGACGCCCTGCTGGGCGCGCTGGCCGTGGAACTGCCGTCGTGGGAACCCGTCGGCGTCGCGGCGGGCCTGCACGTCGTCGTCCGCCTGCCGCCGGGCACCGACGACCTGGCCGTCCAGGAGCGTGCCGCCCACCGTGGGGTGAACGTATTGGCGCTGGCCCGCTACTCGCAGACACCGATGTGGCCGGGTTTGGTGCTCGGCTACGCGTCGTTGTCGCCCGATCGGCTGCGCGAGGCGGTCAGGGAACTCCGCTGACCTGTTTTTGTCGGTGCCCGGGTGCACCATGGGACCCGTGCTGTTCTCCGAGCTGGTCGAGACATCCGAGGCCGTGGCCGCGACGCGGTCCCGGCTGGCCAAGGTCGCCGCGCTGGCGGGCCTGCTGAAACGGCTGGACACCCCGGCGGTGGTGTCCTTCCTCATCGGCGTGCCCAGCCAGGGCCGCATCGGCGCGGGCTGGAGAACGGTGGGTGACCTGGCCGTGCCACCGGCGGCGGCCGAGTCGCTGACGGTGGCCGAGGTCGACGAGGCCCTCGGCGCTTACGGGACGGTCAGCGGCAAGGGCTCCGCCGGTCGCCGCGCAGACCTCCTGGCCGCCCTCTTCGGCCGTGCCACGGCGGCGGAGCAGGGTTTCCTGCGCCGCCTGCTGACCGGCGAGCTGCGGCAGGGCGCGTTGGAGGGCGTGATGCTGGACGCCATCGCGTCGGCGGCCGACGTGCCGGGAGCGGTGGTGCGCCGGGCTTTCATGCTGTCCGGCTCGCTGCCGGACACAGCAGTGGCGGCGCTGAACGGCGGCGAGGCCGAACTCGCCGAGGTGAGGCTGGAGGTGGGCAGACCGGTCCGCCCGATGCTCGCCTCGCCCGCCTCGTCACTACCGGAGGCGATGGCGGAGTTGGGCAGCGTCGTCGTCGAGCACAAACTGGACGGCGCCCGCATCCAGGTGCACAGGTCGGGTTCGGAGGTCCACATCTTCACCCGCACCCTGCGGGAGATCACCGCCACCGTGCCCGAACTGGTCGACCTGGTGCGCGCCATGCCGTGCACCTCGGTCGTCCTGGACGGCGAAACCCTGGCCCTGACGGACGACGGCAAGCCAAGACCGTTCCAGGAGACCATGAGCCGCTTCGGCGCCCAGGACGTCCGCGAACTCCTGCTGTCCCCGTTCTTCTTCGACTGCCTGCACCTGGACGGCCAAGACCTCTTGGACGAACCACTGCGAGCCCGCCTGACAGCCCTCCGCACCGTGGCGGGCCCACACGTCATCCCAGGCGTGCAAGACCCGACCCCAGACGCCGCCGCGGCGGTGGTCGACGCCTCACTGGCGGCGGGCCACGAGGGCGTCATGGTCAAGTCCCTGACCTCCTCCTACGCGGCAGGCAGACGCGGCAGCGCCTGGCAGAAGGTCAAACCGGTCCACACCCTCGACCTGGTCGTGCTGGGCGTCGAATGGGGCAGCGGCCGCCGCTCGGGCAAACTCTCCAACCTCCACCTGGGCGCCCGCGACCCGAACGGCGGCCCACCGGTCATGGTCGGCAAGACGTTCAAGGGCATGACGGACGAACTGCTCGCGTGGCAAACCAAGGCCCTGGCCGACATAGCCACCGAGGACCACCCCTGGGGAATCGTGGTCAACCCCGAGTTGGTGATCGAGATCGAATTGGACGGCGCCCAGGTAAGCCCCCGCTACCCCGGCGGCCTGGCACTCCGCTTCGCCCGCGTGCTCAGGTACAGACCGGACAAGGACGCGGCGGACGCGGACACGATCGACGCGGTGCGGGCTTTGCTGCCGGGGAAGGCGCCAGGGGTGGGGACAGGCGGTGGTGAGGGGGAAGGGGAGAGCGGCGGGACGTGAGGGGTGGAGGCGAGGAGAGGTGAGGAGCGGGAAGCGACGAGGAGCGGGAAAAGGGGCAAGGAGCCGAGGGCGGGCAAAGGAGCCAGGGCGCGGGGCAACGAGCCAGAAGCAAGGGCAAGCAGCGCTTGTTCGATGAGGCCTGCGGCCAAAGGCTTGGTTTCGCGCCGCTAGACGAGCGTCGGGGATGGGATGGCTTCGCTCAAGCAGGAACAGCAAACCTGCCCAACCAACAAACCCGACACCACGCACTCCCCAGCCAACCCACCCAGCCAACCCGGTCAGCAACCCACCATCGCAGCCCACCTGACAGCACGCCCCCCAGCAAACCCATCCAACCCATCGCAACCCGCCTGGCAGCACGCAACCCGGCCACGACGTCTCCCGAGCAGACCCTCTCCGCCCCCGATCCGAAGCGCCCTCATCGTCGATCTTGGTTTGTCAAGGCATCTTTCCCGCCTTGACAAACCAAGATCGACGATGGAGACAATCGCGCGAGCGGGGGTGAGGGAGACCCACCCCAACCAGCCGCCCTGCAACAAACCGAGCACAGCCCACCAACCGCACCACCACCTACCAACCCGCGACCCGCGACCCGCGACCCGCGACCCGCGACCCGAACAGCGCCTCCCCCACCCCCTCAAAGATCAACCCCAAGCACACCCCCCATTTCCCGCGTAGTATTCGATCCTCGTGCGGTTCATCGAAGGGCATCGGCCCAGCTACGACCTGACGTATGACGACGTCTTCCTGGTACCCGGCCGATCGGCCGTCGAGTCCAGGTTCGGCGTGGACCTCTCCACCTCCGACCACACCGGCGCCACCATCCCCGTGGTGGTCGCGAACATGACCGCCGTCGCGGGCAGGCGGATGGCTGAGACCATGGCCAGGCGTGGCGGGCTGGTGGTGCTTCCCCAGGACGTGGCCCCGGAGGTCGTGGCCGGGATCGTCCAGTGGGTGAAGGAGCGGCATCCGGTCTGGGACACGCCGCTGGTCCTCAAGCCGGGCGATTCCGTCGCCGACGCCCTCAACCTCCTCCCGAAACGCGCTCACGGAGCCGTGGTCGTGGTCGACGACGACGGCAAACCGGTAGGCGTCGTCGATGAGGCCGCCTGTTCGGGCGTGGACAGGTTCACCCGGCTGTCGGAGGTGGCCGACGAGCACGTGCTCACGCTCCCCCTGAACACCGCCCCCCGCGAGGTCTTCGACCACCTCAACGGGCGCACGCAGAAGGTCGCGCTGGGTGTGGACGACGACGGGCGGCTGAAGGGCGTCCTGACCGCCCTGGGGGCGCTCCGGGCCGAGGTCTACACGCCGGCGCTGGACCAAGGGGGGCGGCTGCGGGTCGCGGCCGCGGTGGGGGTCAACGGTGACGTGGGCGCGAAAGCGGCCGAGCTGCTCAGCGCGGGCGTGGACACCCTGGTCGTCGACACCGCCCACGGCCACCAGGAGAAGATGCTCACCGCCCTCCAGGCCGTCCGCAAGCAGAACCCGGCCGTCCCGGTCGTCGCGGGCAACGTGGTCACGGCCGAAGGCGTCCGGGACCTCGTCGAAGCGGGCGCGGACATCATCAAGGTCGGTGTGGGCCCCGGCGCGATGTGCACGACCCGGATGATGACCGGCGTGGGCCGCCCGCAGTTCTCCGCGGTGGCCGAGTGCGCCGCGGAGGCGCGCAGGCTCGGCAAGCACGTCTGGGCGGACGGCGGCGTGCGGCACCCGCGCGACGTGGCGCTCGCCCTGGCCGCGGGCGCGTCCAGCGTCATGGTCGGCTCCTGGTTCGCCGGCACCTACGAATCCCCCGGCGACCTGCGCAGCGACGAGTCCGGCCGCCTCTACAAGGAGTCCTTCGGGATGGCCTCGAAGCGGGCCGTCAGCGCGCGCACCCGGACCGACAACGCGTTCGACCGGGCGCGCAAGGGCCTGTTCGAGGAGGGCATCTCGACGTCGCGGATGTGGCTGGACCCGGTCCGGCCCAGCGTCGAGGACCTGCTGGACGCCATCACCTCCGGCGTCCGGTCGTCGTGCACGTACGCGGGCGCGGAGAACCTGGAGGCGTTCCACGAGCGCGCGGTGCTGGGCGTCCAGTCCGCCGCGGGCTTCGCCGAAGGACGTCCGCTGCCCGGCGGTTGGTGAAAACCAGACATACCACCGAAAAAGAAAAGTGGCTTGCACCACACGCCTAGGCTCTTGTCGTGGACGAAGCGGTGGAGGTCTCGGACCTCGTCAAGGTCTACAAGCCGGGCCAGAAGCCCGCTGTGGACGGACTTGGTTTCACGGTGCCGCCAGGGGAGGTGTTCGGGCTGCTCGGTCCGAACGGGGCGGGCAAGACCACCACCGTCGGCGTGCTCACCACCAGGGTGCGGCTCACCTCGGGTCGCGCCCTGGTGTGCGGTGTGGACGTGACCGCCGACTCCCAGCGGGCTCGGCAACTGCTGGCTGTGGTGCCGCAGCGCAACAACCTGGACCGGACGCTGAACGCCCGGCAGAACCTGCTGTTCCACGCCGCCTACCACGGCATCGGCCGCGCCGAGCGAACCAGGCTGGCCGACGACATCCTGGCCAAGATGGGTCTGGAGGACCACGCGAAGGCGCTGGTCGACACGCTCTCCGGCGGGCAGGCGCAGCGGCTGATGATCGCGCGGGCCCTGATGCACCGGCCGAAGGTGCTGTTCCTGGACGAGCCGTCGACGGGACTCGACCCGCAGGCCCGGCTGTTCGTGCACGACCGGGTCGCCGCGCTCCAGCAGGAGGGCGTGACGATCGTGCTGACGACGCACGACATGGACGAGGCCGCGAAGCTGTGCGACCGGGTCGGCATCGTCGACCACGGCAAGCTGCTCGCGCTCGACAGCCCGGAGAAGCTGACGTCGTCGCTGCCGGGCAGCACCACCATCAGCGTCACGACCAGTCCGGTCGGGACGGACCCGCGGGTGGTCACGGCAGCGCTGAGCGACCTCGCCGGTGTCGTGCGGGTCGAGGAGGTGGCCGGGAGCAGCGCGTTCCGCGTCTACGCCGACGCGACCGCCGCCGTCGCGCTGCCCGCCGTGCTGCGCGTGCTGGAGGAGCTGGGGGTGGCCGTCAGCGACCTGGCGATCGGCAAACCGAGCCTCGAGGACGTGTTCATCCAGATGACGGGCAGGGAACTCCGATGAGCGCGACACCCGCGTCGGTCTCGATCCGCACGTTCCGCGCGATCCTCTGGCGGGACGTGTTCGTCACCGGCAGCGAGATGCCCAGCTTCCTCGCGCAGGTGCTGATCCAGCCGTTCTTCATCCTCTTCATCTTCGGCAAGGTCCTCGGCGACATCGGCTTCGTGCAGGGGGACTTCGCCGCCGTGCTGCTGCCCGGCATCGTGGCCATGAACGGCTTCCTCGGGGCGCTCCAGAACACGACGCTGCCGCTGGTGCTGGACTTCTCGTGGACCCGCGAGATCGAGGACCGGCTGCTCGCGCCCATCCCGATCCCGCTGGTGGCGGTGGAGAAGATGGTGTTCGGCGGACTGCGCGGTCTGCTCGCCGCGGTGCTGATGGTGCCGATCGGGTTCCTGCTGCTCGACGTGAGCTGGCCGGTCGCCGGGCTGCCGATGGCGTTCCTGGTGATCTGCCTCGGTTCGCTCGCGGGCGCCGCGGTCGGCATGGTGATCGGCACGTCCGTCCCGCCGCGCCGGATCAACATCATGTTCGCGGTCATCCTCACGCCGCTGCTGTTCACCGGCTCCGCGCAGTTCCCGTGGTCCGCGCTGGAGCACACCCGCTGGTTCCAGGTGGTGTGCGCGCTGAACCCGCTGACCTACGTCAGCGAGGGCATGCGGGCCGTGCTGGTGCCCGAGGTGCCGCACATCCCGCTGGGCGTGAACCTGCTGGTGCTCGTGGCGTCCGTCGTGGGCTTCGGCGCGCTCGGCATGAAGGGTTTTATGCGCCGCGCGTTGGACTAGAATGCGAATGGGCACAAATCCCCATTCATTTCGCGGCACCCGAGGTATATATTGCCCTCTCGGGGATGAACACGTGTCGCTCACGGGGGTGTCATCATGCTGGAAGTCGAACTCGACATCTTATCGGGAATGCCCAACCCGACCTGGATCCTTTCCGGGGAGCACGAGCGGGAACTGGTCGACCGAATCGCCGCCGATCCCGCACAGCTCTCACCCGCCGCGACCGCCGAGGAGCAGTTCAGCCTCGGCTACCGCGGCCTTCTCGTCAGGACCGTCAAGACGGACGGCGAACAACGGTCGCTCACGCTGCCGCAGGAGTTCCGCGTGGGCAGCAGGCCCGCGACGGAGCCCGCCGCCGAGTGGCTGCTCGGCACGGCGGAGAGCTACCGCGACAGCGGGGTGACCGACGTGCTGCGCGAGGCCGCGGCGGAGGGGATCGCGCGGATCGACAACCTGGTCGTCGACCCGGCGCAGCCCGCGACCGGGTTCGGCGGTCGCGAGCAGCAGGACAACGAGGACCCCGACACCCCGAACGGGGGTGGTGAAGGGGTCTCCACCAGGGGCGCGACCTGGTGGGCCTGCGGGTCGAACTACTTCAGCGCCAACGCCGACCTGTTCAACCGGCCGGAGAACGTGACGCGCAACAACTGCTACTGCTTCGCCAGCAACCACCTGGCGGGTGTGCGCTACGCGCTGCCGGGCAAGCGCGGCGGGCGGCCCGCGACGTCCATCACGTGCGGCGGCTGCACCGACGGGCTGCGCGCGGACGGGTGGCAGGACGGCTGCCAGACGAACGGCCTGACGATCGCGATGGTGATCTGGCCCAACGTCGACTACCACTTCTACCGCCTCGTGACCGGCGGCCCGAACTGGTGGTGGGGCCACAAGCCGGGCGGAACGCCCGCGAAGTACACCGACGACTGCGGCCACGCGATCTACCAGGAGAACGGCACGGGATACGCGCCGAACAACATCTGCCGCGGCAACTACACCAATTTCTGCGGCTACTTCTACCAGAACAACAGCACCGCACTGGTGGCATAGGAGAATGCAATAGACGCGCGCCGATTCATAGCCGGAGCATTGCTCGTGCTCCTCGCTTCGGCTTGCGCTTCGACGCCTTCCGGAGAGGACAAGACCGTGTCGGGGAAAACGGTGGTCGAACTCGACATCTTCTCCGGGAGGCCGAACCCGACGTGGACGCTGCCGGACGCGGAGGCGACCGCGTTCCGGGAGAGGCTCGACGCGCTGGCGGGGACGGCCTCCGGGCAGGTGGCGAACAACCTGGGCTACCGGGGGTTCGTCGTCCGGACGGGTGACGAGGTCGTCACCGTCCAGCGCGGACTCGTGCGGAGGGCGGATGGCGGGACGACCACGTACGGGACGGACCCGAACCGGGACCTCGAGCAGTGGCTGCTGGACTCGGGCAAGTCGTCCCTGGACCCGGACCTGGTCACCACGGTCGAGCACGAACTCGGCGGCTGACGAACGGCGGAGGGGGCGCCCACCCCGGTGGACGCCCCCTCCGCCGTCGGATCATCAGCTCGAGTAGTCCTCCAGCATCTCGGTGACCAGCGCGGCGATCGGCGACCGCTCCGAGCGGGTCAGCGTGACGTGGGCGAACAGCGGGTGCCCCTTGAGCTTCTCGATCACCGCGGCGACGCCGTCGTGCCTGCCGACGCGCAGGTTGTCGCGCTGCGCCACGTCGTGGGTGAGGACCACCCGCGAGTTCGTGCCCAGCCTCGACAGCACGGTCAGCAGGACGTTGCGCTCCAACGACTGCGCCTCGTCGACGATCACGTACGAGTCGTGCAGCGACCGGCCGCGGATGTGGGTCAGCGGCAGGACCTCCAGCATCCCGCGGTCCATGACCTCCTCGACCACGTCCTGGCTGACCAGCGCGCCGAGGGTGTCGAACACCGCCTGCGCCCAGGGCTGCATCTTCTCGCTCTCGGAACCGGGCAGGTAGCCCAGGTCCTGACCGCCGACGGCGTAGAGCGGCCGGAACACCACGACCTTGCGGTGGTGCCTGCGCTCCATCACCGCTTCCAGGCCCGCGCACAGCGCGAGTGCCGACTTGCCCGTTCCGGCTCGTCCGCCCAGCGAGACGATGCCGACTTCGGGGTCCAGCAGCAGGTCGAGGGCGATCCGCTGCTCGGCGGACCGGCCGTGCACGCCGAACGCCTCGCGATCACCCCTGACCAGCCTGATCTGCTTGTCCGGTGTCACGCGGGCCAGTGCGCTCGACGACCCCGCGAGCAGGCGCAGCCCGCTGTGGCAGGGCAGCTCCGCCACGTCGGCCAGGTCGTGCAGCGCCGGGTCGATGGTGCTGTCCCGGAAGAGCGCGTCCACGACGTCCTGGTCGACGTCCACGTCCGACATGCCGTTGTAGCCGGAGAGGGTGACGTCGTGAGCTCGGTACTCGTCCGCGGCGAGGCCGCAGGCACCCGCCTTGACGCGCAGCGGCATGTCCTTGGTGACCAGGGTGACGGAACGTCCCTCGGCAGCCAGGTTCAGCGCGCACGCGAGGATGCGGGCGTCGTTGGAGTCGGTGCGGAAACCGGCGGGCAACACCTCCGGATCGGTGTGGTTGAGCTCGACGTGCAGGGTTCCACCGACATCGCCAATCGGCACCGGGGAGTCCAGGCGACCATGCCGCAAACGGAGGTCGTCGAGCAGTCGCAGCGCTTCTCGGGCGAACCAGCCCAGTTCGGGGTGGTTCCGCTTCCCCTCCAGCTCGCTGATCACCACGAGCGGGAGCACGACCTCGTGCTCCGCGAACCTCGTGGTCGCCATCGGGTCGGAGAGGAGGACGGACGTGTCCACCACGAACGTGCGGGTGGTGGGCGTGTCGCTGTCCGGAGAAGTAGTGCGCGGTGAGCCTGAGGAACGGCTCGCGGGTCGTCGTGCGTTCACGGCAACTCCCTCACGAACGCGGCACCCGCGTCCGTTCCTCGCTGGGCCAGGCACCAACCCCGATCGATCGGACCGCCTGAGTTCAGGCGAGCCGACCGCGAGGGCCGGGTGCCGGCCCCCTCGCGCTCACTGCCACGATCAGGGCCTCCCTGCGCGGTCCGCAGTGGTCGCGTCCCGCCAGTTCGAAAGTTACCTGCGAAAGTGCTCCCTGTGCAGGGAGCCACACAGGTGATTCGTAAATTCCTCTCCAGCTCGCTGAACGGTCATCCACCGGCGCGGTGGGTCATCAGGCGGCCGAAACGGACTCCACTTGGCCCAGCGCACGTGGCGTTCGCGCAGCTC
The DNA here is from genome assembly GCF_025061645.1 of Umezawaea endophytica. Classification (GTDB taxonomy): domain Bacteria; phylum Actinomycetota; class Actinomycetes; order Mycobacteriales; family Pseudonocardiaceae; genus Umezawaea; species Umezawaea endophytica. The sequence continues at coordinate 179,730 of NZ_JANYMP010000011.1, forward strand.
AGCGCACGTTCTGTCACATCAGCCCCACGATCACGCGGAGTCACGGGGCAACCAGGACACCGCCGTCGCGACTTCTTCCCGCAACATCTCCGGAACCAGAGGTTCATCGAGGACGGTCAGGTATCTGTCCGCAAGCGACACGCCCGGCGCCCTGGCGTCCAAGTAGGCCCGCACGAGGCGCACCCCCTCGACGTAGGTGGTCGTGTACGCGCGCCACAGCGGATCGGCCAGGAAGCGCACCATCTGCCGCGCCCGGCGCTCCGGGACCAGCAGCCAACGGCACAGGTACGCGACCACGTCGGCCTCGTCGGCGCGCTGGTCGTGCAGCATCAGGGCGGCGTCCTGGCGGACCGCGGCGAGACCGGACGTGGCCATCTCGACCCGTTCCGCCAGCGGCCCCTCCATCCGCAGGCCGAGGTCGCGCAGGGTGTCCTCGGTCCACGCGCCCCAGCCGCGGCCGACCAGCGCGTGCAGGCCGAGGTCCGCCATGCCCTCGGCCATCAGGCACTGCGGGGTGTTGATCAGGAAGATCGACTGCTCGGCGAACCCCCTGCGGCCCACCAGGCCCACGTCCTTGCGGCAGTGCTCGGTGTGGTGGCCGGGATACGACTCGTGCGCGACCAGGTGCGGCAGGTTCGACATGCGGTGCCCGAGGTCGGCGTTGATCGCCACGATCGACCTGAGCCCGCCGAGGTAGTAGTTGAAGCCGCTCCACGGCTTGTCGCGCACGATCCGGTACTCGACGACCTCGCCGTCCGGCAGCCCGAACCGTTCACGGGCCAGGTCGCGCAGGGCGCTGGACAGGGCGTGCACGGCGCCCTCCAGCCGCTTGAGCGGCACCTCGTCGAGCGCGCGGAACTCCGAGAGCCGGTAGGCCAGCGTTCCCGGCCCCGGCAGCAGGTCGTCGAGCTGGGCGTGCGCGGCGCGGTAGCCGTCCACGTTGCCCGGTCGGATCCGGACCTGGAAGTACGCGGCCACCTCGTCCACGTAGCCGATCCGGACGCCCGCCAGCTTGCGCGCGCCGCACTCCAGCGCGACCAGGTGCGCGTCGAGGAAACGGCGGCGGGCCTCCACGAGGTCGCTCCCGACCAGTTCCCGGCGCAGCAGACCGGCCTGGGCCGCCAGCGCGGCCGGGTGCGGCATCGGCTCGTTGTCCACCTGGCGACGCAGGCCCTGGTCTCCGGTGAAGGAGTCCACGAGGCCCGGCGACAGGCGGCCGAGTCTCAGCCCGAGCACCTGGTACTCGCGCACCAACTGGTTGACGTCCATGAGGCCGAGAGCCTAGGAGGACGTGCTTGAACTGGACAATCCGCATGTTCGGGAACCGGGGGACGCGGACCGCCGAACGCGACCGGTCACCGGGGCAGGGCCGCGCACCGGGCTTGGCCGGGGCAGCTCCGGAGCAGGGTGACCTTCGGGGGCTTGGTGATCAACAAGGGGGCGTTCGCCGCCCCGCCGGGCCACTGGATGGACACGGCGATCGACGACGTGTTGTTGTCGTAGCTCTTCTCGACCAGCGTGCGGTCGTCGTTGACCGTGTTGACCACGTCGTAGGTCCCCGACGGGACGCCGGTGATGTCGAGCCACTGGAAGTCCACGTCGCGGCGGTAGTCGTCGCCGCTGCCGACCGAGATGCCCTCGGTGACGTCCAGCGCTCGGGGCTCGTGGTGCTTGCACATGTTGCCGCGCAGGTAGACGGCCAGCGCGCCGGTGGGGCCCGCGTCCCCGTTCGGCGTGTTGGGCAGGCTCGCCGCGTCGTGGGTCCGGTACCGGTCGCCGAGGCAGAACCCGTTCTTGCGGTCGACGACCAGGGTGTCACCGCCGGTGCCGCGGAGCTGGAAGCGCTCGAAGCCCATCAGGTGCCAGTGCTCGTGGGTCTTGGCGGGCTCGTAGTACATCGAGTTCGTGGTGGCGTGCTGCGCGGCGCCGAAGGAGGCGGGCAGGACGTCCGAGCCCCTGGTCTGGAACCCCTGGCGCACCGACATCGTGGGCTGGTCGGCGCTGTCGCGGTGGCCGAAGATCAGCAGCGGCCCGTCGCCGATGTTGTCCTCCGAGCTGGTGAACCGGAGCCGCACGGCCTTGGCCGGACCGAAGGTCTCGCACGCGCCGCCGGGGTTGTTCGCGTCCACGACCATGCACACGTCCCAGTCGCGGCACGTGACCGGATCACCGCTGAACCCGCCGGGGCACCCCACGGGCGCCTGGCGCAGGTCCGGCAGCATCCGGCTGTCGTCCGCCTGCGCGGCGGGAGTCGTGATCAGTGCCGCCACCACCAGCAGGGCGACCACACCCCGCTTGCGCTTGCTGGTCAACAACATCCGCTCCGCTTCCTCGACTGGCTCCCCTGTCGCAGGTGGACCACCTGCGGTCACTTCTCCGGAGTTCCACCGACGGCTCCGAGGCCGTGGAACCCCCGCGAACAGATGTGGTGCGGGACCCGGTGATCAGGTCCCGCACCACGGACGTTCAAGCCCTGCAACAACTTCGGCTCAACCGCCACCGGCTGACCGGCGGCCGCTCAGGCCGAAACTAGTTGCTCTGGCCGGTGCCGCCGCTGACGATGCCGCCGGAGCCGCAGATGTCGGGGGAGACGCTGTCGGCCTCGTTCGAGCCGGGCGACAGGACCGGCACGTCGATGCCGTTCGCGACGTCCTCGATCGGCACCTGCACGCCGAGCACGTTGATGTTGTTGTCGCACGCGCCGACAACGGCGTTGACGTTCTGGAGCGCCTGGGTGTTGTTCAGGTTGACGAGGCCCACCTGGGCGAAGTCGCTCTGGTCCACGCTCTGGTCGTTGCCGACCACGTCGTCGTGGTGGTGGTGGTCGGCCGGGGCACCGGTCGTCGCCGACGCCATTCCACCGAGCATGACCATGCCGGCCGCGGTCGCGGCAGCAACGGACACCATCTTCTTCAGCACTGGAATAGATCCTTAAGTGGTTGGTTCACGAATGATCAGTTCAGGCCAACGACTAACACGATGGCCGTCATGACTCGAAGAAACGGCTGCCGGGGACAAGCCGTGATGGCGAACCTACAGGCCCCTTGGTCCACATTCCACTCGATAGCCCCGATCGTGTACCACCTGTTCGAGTGAAGCTCGATGTAGGCGGGAACAAGGATCCGATCCGGAGGTCGCATACACCAGTTCTGCTATCCACCCGAATTCGACAAACGGGGCCGGAACGCGCTAGTGGAGGAATCCGCCACGACGACGTCCGCTGAATAGGAGCGGAATCGACACGGCGTCGACAGGAAGAATAAGGACGGGGTCGGCGGGAACCGGAGTTCCCGCCAACCCCGTGACCAGCGGAACCATCAGGCGCGGCGACGACCCCGCACCATCATGAGCACCGCGCTGCCGCCCAGGAGCAGCAGCAGGCCCGAGAGGGCCAGCCAGCCGCTGGACGTGCCCGTGTACGCGAGCTCACCGGGCGCGGGGGTGTTCGCGTCACCCCGCCAGTGGCCGCCCCTGACCGTGGTGGTCGTCGCGGTGCCGGGGGTCGTCGTGGTCGTCGAGCCGGTCGTGCTGGTCGTGCTGGACGACGTCGAGGTGGTCGTGACCGGGGTGGTGGTGGTCGTGACCGGGGTGGTCGTCGTGGTCACCGGGGTGGTCGTCGTGGTCACCGGAGTGGTCGTGGTGACCGGCGTCGTCGTGGTCGTGACCTGCGTGGTCGTGGTGACCGGGGTGGTCGTGGTCGTGACGGGCGTGGTGGTCGTGGTCCACGTCGTCGTCGTGACCGGGGTGGTCGTCGTGGTGGGAGGGCACTCCGGCTCCCCGCGGCCTTCCGGGGGGCACTCCGGGTGGCACTCCGGCTCGCCGCGACCCGCCGAATGCGCCGGGGGGCACTCCGGGGGCGTGTGGGCGGGGGGTTCGGGCTGCCAGTCCCCGCCGCGGCAACCGAGCGGCCACGACGCTTGCGGGTCGCAGCGGTCGCCGCCCCGCTCGCTGACCGAGGAGATCGGCTGCTCGCTGGACGACTCGGCGAATCCGGTTGTGGAGCCGATGACGATGATCGCCAGAACGGCACTCAGCAGTTGAACAAACCTGAGCATTGTACGCAGTTTCCCAGCAGGCATGCGATGAGAATTGCAGTTGAACCCGAATGCCGTAGCGAAGTAGGCATTTATCCACCAGTTCGAGTGAAAGCTTTCCTCATAAGAGTGACACTCGATTGGGACATCAATTGCGGGCTGGTCGCGGAATCCCCAAGCCGATCCGCGCGAGGCACCCGTCGGCCGGGGCAGCACCCACCCGAGAACCGACGGCCGCGCGCGGGACACCGGTCGACCACTGGCGCCGACCCCGTGGGACTCACCGCGACGTGGTCGCGCCCCACCCGGTCAGCTCAGCTCAGAACATGTGCGGAAACGACGAAGCGGCGGCGCGATCCTCCCCGAATCGAGGAACGCACCACCGCTTCAGGCCACGTCAGGAACCCTGTGGCCACATCAAGCACCGACCCCCCGAGTGGGGCCGCCTGCTTCAGGTCAGTTGTTCTGACCGGTCCCACCGTCGATGATGCCGCCCGAGGCGCACACGTCGGGGGACGCGCTGACAGCCTGGCTGTGGCCCGGCGAGAGCACCGGCACGTTGAGGCCGTTGGCAACATCCTCGACCGGCACCTGCACGCCGAGCACGTTGATGTTGTTGTCGCAAACGCCGATCACGGCGTTGACGTTGTGCAGCACGTCGGTGTTGTTCAGGTTGAGCAGTCCGACCTGACCGAAATCGCTGTGGTCGACGCTGTCGACGTTGCCCACAACGGGAGACGCGGAAGCCGCGCCACCGAGCGCCATCAGACCTGCTGCGGTGGCCAGGGCCACCGTACCGAACTTCTTCAACACGGAGAACTCCCCAAAGGAAATCTAGATTACCGACTCATAGGGCAATCGCTTGAGTTAATCCACAACTTAGGATCACCCACCGAACCCCGAACAGCGACCTTACTAAATGGCAACCTGTCCAAGGAATCGAACCGCAACAAAGCGATACGATTGCCGTGGGACGAACATACATGCCGCCCAGGGACAAATCCACTCGGTGACACCATCGTGTAGCCCCTGCTCGTACAGTGATTATTTGGCCACCTATTCGGGTGACTCAGGGGTGCGACAACGACTGACGGGACAATGCTCCGTAGCAGAATTGGCAGATCAGTACGCCTGGCCGTTACCTGAACGCGATGAAAGCCCGATTCCGGGCCGCGCCCTTGGACGCCGAGAACGCCCCGGGAAGCACGGCACGACAGGAAGAGGAGGCGCGAGACCGTGGACCGGCGGTCCGTCGACGGGAGATCCCGGCGCCCCGGCAACGACTCCGGGCGCACCACGGCATCCGACGCGACAGGAAGAGGACAGCGGCGACCATCCGAAGCGGACCCCACCCACCGCTGGAAGACCGAGACTTGCCCCGCCGACGAATCCGGGCGCACCACGACACCCGAGGTGACAGCAGAAAACTGCGGCGACCACCCGAAGCTGCCCCAGCCGCCGGCTGAAAGCCGAAGCTTGCCCTGCCGTCGACTCCGACGCACCACCGCATCCGGAGCGACAGCAGTAGAACAGCCGCGGCCATCCGAAGCGGACCCCACCCGCGAACCTCGTCCCCGTTGGACACCCAGAGGGAAAGAGCCTCGGGGATCTCCCGCGGCGCCGACCCGCCCCCTGAAACCGGAACGGCCGGGCCTGGGCGTCTCCGCCCTGACCCGGCCGACCAGCCGTCTCACCTCATCTTGCGCGCAGCACGGCCGAACCGCGCCGCGCGGCCGCGGTCACCAGCCGTGGGAACCGGCGGACGCCTCGAACGACGACGAGGCGCCGTCGGGTCCGGCCGTGTCCAGGACGGTGACGTAGGTGACCTCGCCGTCGTCGCCCACCGTGGCGAACGTCCACTCGCTGCTCGCCCCGTCCGGACCCGCGACGGAGTGGTCCTCGAAGAACGCGCCGTGGTAGCCGCCGTGGCCGTAGCCGGTCCCGGCGTGGACGACGTCCGCCACCGCGCCGTGGGGACCCGCCGTGGCGTCGAAGGCGTCGTAGGCGTCGGCCATGGCGATGCCACTGGTGCCGAGGGCGAGCGGCATGGCCAACGCGCAGACCGCGGCGGCACGGCGGAGGGAGATCTTCAAAGCTGACTCCTTGGGTGTTGAGCGAACCTTCTTGTGCGGCAAGGACATCCGGCCGACCGGAGCACCGGCGGCGATGTCGACGCCCTTTTTCATGCTGCCGGTGCCCGCCGGACCCGCACAGCGAAACGCTATGACGCAGGTCACACGGGAGTGCCGTGACAGGTCCTCCCCCGCGGCGGGCCAGGCCCCTTGACGTTGGAAGATCGACAACGGCGGGCACGAACGCGACGGGCCCTCGCGGAACGGCAGTTCACCTGGACGAATGACGGCGGCGGACGCGACTTCCGTTCACGAAGCCGGTGGACCGCACGGAGGGACGGCTGAAGCCCGTCGCGCGCCGCCGTCGTGGACCAGCGGTGCCGGGAACGCCCCTCCCGACGAACCAGGGGAGAAGAAAACGGCGTCAGCCGTCGAAATCTGAAGCAAATGGGCGAAATTCACCCTTGCCCCCGTTGCTTCTCCTCGACAAGTAACGAATCACGCGCCTGACGGCCGAATATCCCCACCAGCACTGATCACCAAGCGCGACCCCCACTCAGGTGATGCGAACCCCCGCGGTCACACACAGTGCCACCAAAACGAAACTTAACGGCCACAACCGTCGATGAATTACCCGCGATCACACGATGTGGTGACTGGGGAAGCAATTCAGCCGGGGACCAGTATCTTTCGAAATGTAGTTCTCGCTCCCAATCTTGGAGGTTGTCCCTGATGCGCAGGATCAATCGCATGATCGTTGCGGGTGCCCTGTCCATTCCTCTGGCCCTGGCGGTGAGCGGGGTCGCGTCCGCCGACACGGACACGTCCCGCGACGCCACGTACTACGAGTCCACCAGCACGGCGGGGCCGCACGGCGCCTCGTCGCACGTGGTCTACAGCAACGTGGACGACGGCTGGGACTGGGGCCACGGCGGCTACGGCTGGCACCACCACGGCGTGCTGTCGGGCCTGCTCTACGGGCTCCTCTGACGACCTCAGCACGTGATCGCGCGTCCGGCCGCCGTCCGCGGCGCCCCACCCGTGGGGTCGATGCCGCCGTGACGTGATCGCCTCGGCAAGGCACGAGCCCTTGAGGCCCCTGGAGCTTCAACCTCCAGGGGCCTCAAGGGCTTCACACGCTACCAGTCCGATTCGACTCGCTTCTCCCCCGCCGTCGCCGATCCGCATTTCCGGATGGCGGCGATTTCCCCACTTACCCGAAAGACGTGTTCGCAAACATCACGCCCCGCGAATTCATCCACAACGGCGTGGAAACCGAATTCGACCGAACGGGGTCAAGAGCCGAAGCGGCGGTGCCGAATCGCGTAGTCGCGCAGGGCGCGCAGGAAGTCCGTGCGGCGGAACGCGGGCCAGTACGCCTCGCAGAACCAGAACTCCGAGTGCGCCGACTGCCACAGCATGAAACCGGACAGCCGCTGCTCCCCCGACGTCCTGATGAGCAGGTCGGGGTCGGGCTGGCCGGACGTGTAGAGGTGCTCGGCGATGTGGTCGACGTCCAGGACCTCGGCCAGCTCCTCGATCGTGCCGCCGGTCTCCACGTGCTGCTGGAGCAGCTTCCGGACCGCGTCCGCGATCTCCTGCCTGCCGCCGTAGCCGACCGCGACGTTGACCTCGAGACCTGTGCGGCCCCTCGTGCGCAGCGCGGCGGCGGACAGCCGGGCGGCGGTCTCCGTCGGCAGCATGTCCAGCGCGCCGACGTGCCGGACGCGCCACGGGTTCTCCGGCTCGGCCAGCTCGTCCACGATGTCCGCGATGATGTCGAGCAGCGGACCCAGTTCCTCGATGGGACGGTCCAGGTTGTCCGTCGACAAGAGCCAGAGCGTCACGACCTCGACGTTCGTGTCCGTGCACCACCCGAGCAGGTCCAGGATCTTGCGCGCGCCCACCCGGTGGCCGTGGGCCACGTCGGTGAACCCCGCCTCCTTGGCCCACCGGCGGTTCCCGTCCAGCACGACACCGACGTGGCGCGGACGCTGCTTGTCGACGAGCCACTTGTTCAGCCGGTACTCGTAGACACGGGACATGACGTCCCTGACTTGCTTGAGGAGCCCCACGACCGAAGAGCCTACGCCGCGTGAGCCGGGTCACGAGCGCCCGATGCGGACGCGTGAAGTTCACCGCACGACCACTGCGGCACAACCTACGGTGCCGTAACCTCGGGGAGGTGACCTCAACGACGCACGCCCGCCAGCCTGTTCCGGCGCTGCGGCCCCGGATGCGCGGGTGGCTGCACGTCTGGTCCTTCTACATCTCCCTCGCCACCGGAGCCACGCTCATCGCACTGGCCGCCGCGACGGTCTCGGGGAAGGCCGCGCTGGCGACGTCCATCTACGGCGCGACGGTCCTCGGCCTGTTCGGGATCAGCGCGCTGTACCACCGGGTCGACTGGGTCAGCGTCAAGGCGCGGACGTGGATGAAGCGCCTGGACCACTCGATGATCTTCGTGTTCATCGCGGGCACCTACACGCCGTTCGCGCTGCTCGCGATGCCGCCGGACACGGGCAACGTGGTTCTGGCCGTGGTCTGGATCGGCGCCGTCAGCGGCGTCGTCCTCAAACTGGCCTGGCCGCACGCCCCGAAGTGGGTCGGCGTGCCGATGTACATCGCCCTCGGCTGGGTGGCCGTCTTCGTGCTGCCGGACATCATGCACCACGCGGGCATCGCGGCCCTGGTCCTGGTGATCGTCGGCGGCCTGCTCTACACCGTCGGCGGCGTGTTCTACGGCATCCGCTGGCCCAACCCCTGGCCAGGGGTCTTCGGCTTCCACGAGGTCTTCCACGCGGCCACCGTCGTCGCCGCCCTCTGCCACTACATCGCCATCTGGTTCGCGATCTACTCCGGCTGAGGTCAGAGGCCTGGGGACCGCCGATTCCCACGATCAGGCCGTCTCCAGGCCGTCACGCGTGGGCGCTGCCGCTGACCGGCCCCCAGACCGGCCAGCGGCGCTTCCCCATCCCCCTGGCCCCACGGTTCGAGTGTGAACCAGACCACGCGGTTCCGGGTGTTCACTTGAGCATTGCTTGAGGTCCTGGAAGTGACGTTCACACTGGTGAACGCCACTTCCAGGTTGATCCGTCAGCCCAGATCCGGGCCTTGGGCTCGGAGGTCGTCGACCTTCGACATCGCTTCCCGCAGGTCGCCCAGCCACGTGTCGGCGTGTTCGCCGACCAGGCGCACGGCCCAGGCCAGTGCTTCCGAGCGGGACCGGGCGACGCCTGCTGCCACGAGCGTGTCGAGCACCTTGCGCTCCGGCTGCCTGAGCCTGGTCATGACCGGCACGGACAGCGTGGTGAACAGCTCCTCGGTGCCGCCCAGCCTGGCGCCCCAGGCGACCTTGCGGCCGTAGCGGTGCTCGGCCTGCCTGGCGATCTCGATGCGCTCGTCCCTGGTCTGCTCGCGGTACCGGCTGATCCGGCCCGACTCGGCCGCGGAGCGCTCCGCGTCGTCGGCGAACTCGCCCTCCAGGTCGGGCAGCGTGCCGACCACGAGGATCTCCTCGCGGTCGACCACGACGTCCGGCGCGCTGGTGAACCAGCCGTCGGGCAGTCGTCCGGTGAACCACGCGGCGGCGTCGTCCGCCGACGGCAGGTCCGCCTGCTGCCAACCGCCCCTGCCCCGTCCGGGGCCCCATCCGCGTCCCATGTCGACCCCTCTCGTAACGTCGATTACTTGATTACGACGCTACGCCCGCAACGGTGGAAGTCGAGGGCGTTCGCTATCGGCGGAGCGCCTCCGCCAGGTCGTCCACCGAGGTCACCGGGCGGTCGCACACGTAGCCGCGGCACACGTACGCGGCCGGGCCGCCGTCGACCAGCGGGCGCTCGGCCAGGAGCGGCACGGAGTCCGGGTCGCCCGCGACGACGACACCGCCGCCGTGGACGCCCTGGCGAGCGGCGGCCACCAGCGCGGGGGACGCGCCGACCAGGGCGACCTGGACCGGACCCGCGTGCAGGGCCTCGGCGACGCTCAGCCAGTGGCCGGCGAACCTCGGTGCCCTGGCCGCCAGCAGACCCGCGCGGGCGACGGCGTGCTCCCCGGCCGTCCGGTACAGGGCGGCCCGGTCCGCGCCCAGCGCCGACGCGGTCACCAGCGCGGCGGCCAGCGAGGAGGCGCCTGCCGGGCTGGCGTTGTCCGTCGGGTCGGCCGGGCGGCTGACCAGCGCCTCGGCGTCGTCGGCGGTGTCGTGGAACGCGCCGGGGGCCTCCAGGTTCGCGAAGTGGACGAGCGCCTTGTCGAGCAGGCCGCACGCCGTGTCCAGCCAGCGCACGTCGGCGGTGACCTGGTGCAGCGCCAGCAGGCCGTCGGCCAGGCAGCCGTAGTCCTCCAGCACACCCGCCGCGGTGCCCGCCACGCCGGCGCGGGACGTGCGCAGCAGCCTGCCGTCGACCAGGTGCACGGCCAGCAGGTGGTCGGCGGCGCGGGCGGCGGCGTCGACCCAGCGGGGTTCGTCGAACAGGGCGCCCGCCTCGGCCAGCGCCGAGATGGCCAGGCCGTTCCACGCCGTCACGACCTTGTCGTCAAGGCCGGGCTGCGGGCGCTTCGCGCGGGACTCGAGCAGCGCCGCGCGCACCCGGTCCCAGCGCTCACCGCTGACCGGGTCGAGCAGCCGCAGCGTGGACGTGCCGTGCTCGAAGCTCCCCTCGTCGGTCACGGCGAAGACCCCCGCCGCCCAGACGCCGTCCTCCAGCCCCAGCACCTCGACGAGCTGGGCGGGCGTCCACACGTACGTGAGGCCCTCCTCGCCGTTGGTGTCGGCGTCCAGCGACGCGGCGAACGCGCCCTGCGGGGTGGTCAGGTCGCGGAGCAGGAACTCGGCGGTGTCGCGGACGACCTCGCGGTAGCGCGGGTTGTCGTCGCGGCGGCTGAGGTGGGTGTACGCGCGGAGCAGCAAACCGTTGTCGTACAGCATCTTCTCGAAGTGCGGCACGACCCAGGAGGCGTCGACGGAGTACCGCGCGAACCCGCCGCCGAGCTGGTCGTACAGGCCTCCCGCGGCCATCGCGTCACAGGTGGCGCGGGCCATCGACAGCGCCTCGACCGACCCGGTGCGCTCGTGGTGGCGCAGCAGGAACTCCACCACCATGGACGGCGGGAACTTCGGCGCGTTGCCGAACCCGCCGCGCTTGCGGTCGTACTCGCCCAGCAGGGACACCACCGCGCCGGACAGGGCGTCGGCATCCATTGTGGACGGCTGGAGCGGACCGCCCCGCTGCGCCAACTCGGCGACGATCGCCGCGGCCGACTCGCGCACCTCGTCGCCCTGGTCCCGCCACGCCGCCGCGATCGACTCCAGCACCTGCCCGAACGACGGCGAGCCGGGTCGCGGCTGGGGTGGGAAGTAGGTGCCCGCGTAGAACGGCTCCGCGTCGGGCGTGAGGAAGCACGTCATGGGCCAGCCGCCGTGGCCGGTCATGGCCTGCGTGACCTCCATGTACACCGCGTCCACGTCCGGCCGCTCCTCGCGGTCCACCTTGACGCTCACGAAGTGCTCGTTCAGGTACGCGGCGGTGGTCTCGTCCTCGAACGACTCGTGCGCCATCACGTGGCACCAGTGGCAGGCCGCGTAGCCGATCGACAGCAGCACCGGCACGTTCCGCCGCTTCGCCTCCTCGAACGCCTCCGCCGACCACGGCTGCCAGTGCACCGGGTTGTCGGCGTGCTGGAGGAGGTACGGGCTGGTGGAAGACGCGAGCCGGTTCGTCATGCCGTCCACAGTAATTCGCCCGCGCCCCGGTCGTCGGTCGGTCAGACTCACCGGGTGCTGCTGACCATGACGACCACCCACCGACCCGCGACCGACCTCGGTTTCCTGCTGCACAAGCATCCGGGCAGGGCCCAGTCCTTCCCCGCCCCGTCCGGCACCGCGCACGTGTTCTACCCGCGCGCGGACGAGGCGGCGTGCACGGCCGCGCTGCTGCTCGAGGTCGACCCGGTCGGCCTAGTGCGCGGGCGGGCGAGCAGCCTCACGCAGTACGTCAACGACCGGCCGTACGTGGCGGGCTCGTTGTTGGCCGTGGCACTGGGTTCGGTGTTCCGGACGGCCATGAACGGGCGGTGCGACGCCCGGCCGGAGCTGGCCGCCACGGCCATCCCGCTGCGCGTCGAGGTGCCCGCGCTGGGGTCTCCCGACGCGGCACTGCCCGCCGCCCTGTTCGAACCGCTCGGGTGGGCGGTGGACTCGACCGCCGTGCCGCTGGACCCGGCGGAGCCGTCGTGGGGCGACTCGCGGTACGTGACCCTGGTCCTGACCGGTGAGCTGCGGCTGGCGGACGCGTTGAAGCAGCTCTACGTGCTGCTGCCGGTGCTGGACGGGTCCAAGCACTACTGGATCGACCAGGACGAGGTCGACAAGCTCCTGCGCGCCGGGGAGGGCTGGCTGGCCGCGCACCCCGAGCGGGAGCTGATCACCCGGCGGTACCTGGGCCGCAGCCGTCCGCTGGCGCGCTCGGCGCTGGAGCGGCTCGCCGAGGCCGACGACGTGCCGGAGGAGGCGCTGGACAACGCGCTCGACGGGCCCGTGGCCGCGCCGCCGTCGCTGGCCGGGCAGCGACGGGCCGCCGTGCTGGCCGCGCTGAAGGGGTCCGGGGCGCGGCGGGTGCTGGACCTCGGGTGCGGTGAGGGCGCGCTGCTGCGCGACCTGGTGCGCGAGCCCTCGTTCACCGAGGTCCTGGGGGTCGACGTGTCGTCGCGGGCGCTGGCCGTCGCCGAGCGGCGGCTGCACCTGGACACCCTGTCGGACCGGGCGCGCGAACGGATCGCGCTGCGGCAGTCGTCGTTGACCTACGCCGACGCCGAGCTGGCCGGGTACGACGCCGCCGTGCTGATGGAGGTCGTCGAGCACCTCGAGGAGGACCGGCTGCCCGCGCTGGAGCAGGCCGTCTTCGAGGCCGCGCGGCCGGGCGCGGTCGTCGTGACCACGCCGAACTCCGAGTACAACGTGCTGTTCGAATCGTTGGCCCCCAACGCTTTCCGGCACCCCGACCACCGGTTCGAGTGGACAAGGGCCCAGTTCCGGGAGTGGGCGGGCGGTGTCGGTTCGCGGTACGGCTACGCCATCGTCCACCTCCCCGTCGGACCGGAGGACCCCGCGCTCGGCTCCCCCACCCAGCTCGCCGTGTTCACGAGGAAGCAGGAAGCCTGATGGAACTGGCCATCCCCGACCTGTCGCTGGTCGTGCTGATTGGCGCGTCCGGCTCGGGCAAGTCCACGTTCGCCGCCAGGCACTTCCGGCCGACGCAGGTGCTGTCCAGCGACTTCTTCCGCGGTCTCGTCGCGGACGACGAGAACGACCAGTCGGCGTCCGGTGACGCGTTCGACGTGCTGCACCACGTGGCGGGCAAGCGGCTGGCCGCGGGCCGGGTCACGGTGATCGACGCGACGAACGTCCAGCAGCACGTGCGGGCGCGGCTGGTCGCGTTGGCGCGGGAGCACAACGTGCTGCCGGTCGCCGTCGTGCTGGACCTGCCGGAGGACGTCTGCGTGGCGCGGAACGCGGCCCGACCGGACCGCGACTTCGGCGCGCACGTGGTGCTGCGGCACCAGGCGGACCTGCGGAAGTCGTTGCGGCACCTGAAGAAGGAGGGCTTCCGCAAGGTGCACGTGCTGCGCGGCCAGTCCGAAGTGGACGCGGCGACCTTCACCTACGAGCGGATGCTGAACGACCTGCGGCACGAGACCGGGCCGTTCGACGTGGTCGGCGACGTGCACGGCTGCCGCGCCGAACTGGAGGAGCTGCTGGGCGAGCTGGGGTACGCGATCACCCGCGACGCCGAGGGCCGAGCGGTCGACGCCGCGCACCCGGAGGGCAGGCGGGCGGCGTTCGTCGGCGACCTGGTCGACCGCGGCCCGGACACACCCGGCGTGCTGCGGCTGGTGATGGGCATGGTCCGGTCCGGGCACGCGTTCGCGGTGAGCGGCAACCACGAGCACAAGCTCGTGCAGGCGTTGCGCGGCAAGAAGGTCACGGTGGCGCACGGGTTGGGCGAGTCGCTGGCGCAGCTCGCCGGGGAGTCGGAGGAGTTCCGCCGGGACGTCGAGGCGTTCTGCTACGACCTCGTGTCGCACTACGTGCTGGACGGCGGCGCGCTGGTGCTCGCGCACGCCGGGCTGCCGGAGAACTTCCACGGCCGCGCGTCCGGACGCGTCCGCAGCTTCGCGCTGTACGGCGACACGACCGGCGAGACGGACGAGTTCGGCCTGCCCGTCCGCTACCCGTGGGCCAACGACTACCGCGGCAAGGCGATGGTCCTCTACGGGCACACGCCGGTACCGAAGGCGGAGTGGGTCAACGGAACCCTGTGCCTGGACACCGGGGTCGTGTTCGGCGGCGAGCTGACCGCGTTGCGCTACCCGGAGAAGGAACTGGTCTCCGTTGCCGCGCACCAGGTCTGGTACGAGCCGGTGCGGCCGCTCGTCGACGCCGCGCCCACCCGTGACGCGCGGGTGCTGAACCTGGGCGACGTCACCGGGAACCGGTCGATCGAGACCGCGCACCACGGGCGGATCAGCGTCCGCGCCGAGCAGTCGGCCGCCGCGCTGGAGGTGATGAGCCGGTTCGCGATCGACCCGCGCTGGCTCGCGTACCTGCCGCCGACGATGGCGCCGACCGCGACCTCGGCGCGCGACGACGTGCTGGAGCACCCGGCCGAGGCGTTCGCCGGGTTCCGCGGCGCGGGCGTCGGGCAGGTGCTGTGCGAGGAGAAGCACATGGGGTCGCGGGCCGTCGTGCTGGTGTGCCGCGACCCCGGTGTCGGCCTGGCGCGGTTCGGCGTCGAAGGCGGCGGGGCCGTGCACACCCGCACCGGGCGGGCGTTCTTCCCGGACGGGCTGGGCGAGGCGTTCCTGGACCGCGTGCGGGCGGCCGTGACGGCGGCCGGGCTGTGGGCGGAACTGGACACCGGCTGGCTGCTGCTCGACGCCGAGCTGCTGCCGTGGAGCGCCAAGGCGGGCGGGTTGATCCGCGAGCACTTCGCGTCGATCGGGGCGGCGGCGAACACGGCCCTGCCGCAGGCCGTCGACGCGTTGACGGCCGCCGCCGCGCGCGGGATCGACGTCGGGGACCTGCTGGCGCGCACGACGGCACGGGCGGCGAACGGCGTCGCGTACCGCGAGGCCTACCGCCGGTACGTCTGGGACACCGACGGGCTCGCGGGCATCAGGCTGGCGCCGTTCCAGCTCCTCGCGAGCGAGGGCAGGACGTTCGAGGACCGGGACCACCAGTGGCACCTCGGGATCGCGGCCCGGCTGCGCGACGCCGACCCGGACCTGATCACCGTCACGCGGAACCTGCTCGTCGACACCGGCGACGAGCGGTCGGTCGCGGCGGGCACGGGGTGGTGGGAGGACCTGACCGCGGCGGGCGGCGAGGGCATGGTGGTGAAACCGCTGGCCAACCTCGTGCGCGGGCCGCGCGGGCTCGTGCAGCCCGGTGTGAAGGTCCGCGGCCGGGAATACCTGCGGATCATCTACGGTCCGGACTACACGGAGACCGCGAACCTGGACCGGCTGCGCAAGAGGTCGTTGGGCGGCAAGCGTTCGCTGGCTCTCCGCGAGTACGCGCTCGGCCTGGAAGGGCTGCGGCGCGTCGCGGCGGGTGACCCGCTGTGGCGCGTGCACGAGTGCGTGTTCGCCGTACTGGCCCTCGAATCGGAACCGGTGGACCCGCGCCTGTGAACCTGATGATCCCCGACCTGTCGCTCGTGGTGCTGCTCGGCGCGCGGATGGCGGGAGCCCTGCCGGTGGACCGGTACGACGTGATCGACCGGCGGCTGCGGGCGGGCGGCGTCACCGTGGTGGACGCCACGGACGCCTCCCGCGCGCAGCGCGCCGACCTGGTCGTGCTGGCCAAGCGGCGCAGCGCCACCCCGGTCGCCATCGCCGTCGGCGCCACCGAGTGGTCCTTGCGCGAGCAGGGTTTCCGGCGCGTGCACGTGCTGCCGGACCAGTCGGCCGTGGACGCGGTGCGGCTGGTGACCGAGCGGCTGCCGAACGACCTGCGGCACGAGACCGGGCCGTTCGACGTGATCGGCGACGTGCACGGCTGCCGGGTGGAGCTGGAGCACCTGCTGCGGGAGCTGGGGTACGTGGTCGCGCACGACGACCGGGGCCGGGCCGTGGACGCGCGGCACCCGGAGGGCCGCAAGGTCGCGTTCGTCGGCGACCTCGTCGACCGCGGCCCGGACACCCCCGGCGTGCTGCGGCTGGCGATGGGCATGGCCGCGGCGGGCAACGCGCTGGCCGTGCGCGGGAACCACGAGGACAAGCTGGTGAAAGCGCTGCGCGGCAACGACGTGCGGCGCGACCACGGGCTCGCCGAGTCGATGGACCAGCTCGCGGAGGAGTCGGCGGGGTTCCGGCAGCGGGTGCTGGAGTTCTGCGACGCGCTGGTCCCGCACTACGTGCTCGACGGCGGCGCGCTGGTCCTCGCGCACGCCGGTCTGCCGGAGCGCTACCACGGCCGCGAGTCGTCACGGATGCGCAGCCTGGCCATCTGGGGCGAGAACACCGGCCAATCCGACGACGCGGGCAACCCGATCCGCTACCCGTGGGCCGAGGAGTACGAGGGCCGCGCGACCGTCCTCTACGGACACACTCCGGTGGCGGAAGCCCGCTGGGTCAACGGAACCCTGTGCCTGGACACCGGCTGCGTCTTCGGCGGCAAGCTCACCGCGCTGCGCTACCCCGAGCGCGAGGTCGTCTCCGTACCCGCCCGCCGGACGTGGTTCGCCCGGCCGGGAGCGCTGCGCTAGGCCCGTTCCAACCAGGCGTGGGACGGGTCCAGCTTGCGGAGTTCGGTGAACAGCCGCTCGCGGGCTTCGGCGCGCAGCCACGGGAGGGTGCTGTCGAGGTCGGTGGTGCGCTGCACGCGCCCGGACCGGAACAGCAGCACCACCTCGGGGTTGAGGTAGCGGATGCCGTCGTCGACCCAGGTCACCTCGTCCAGCGGGAACGTGACCGTCGGGTCGCGCGGGAACACCCACCGCCCCTGCCAGCGCCGGGTCGGGCGGACGTCGAGCTGCCACGGGGTGTCCGGGCGGGCGCGGATCCACAGCCTGGTCACGTCCGGCGGCAGGTCGTCGGGGGCGGGGCCGGCGAAGCCGTCGGTCACCGCCCACACGTCCGCCCCCGCGAAGTGGTCGCGCAGCGCGGGGACGTCGTCGAGGAACACCCCGACGACCAGCCGGTCGTGCGGCGCGCGGACCGCCGTGTAGCGCTCCAGCGCCCACCCGCCGCAGACCCACCACGGCACGCTGACGCCGTCGAACGCGAGCGCGCCCGCGGCCGGTTCCAGCGAATCCCAGTCGATCACGTCCACGGCGGGACAGGTTAGCCCTTCGAGGTGTCGTCCTTGCGGTCCTCGGGCTCGTCGAAGCTGGCGGGCAGCTTGCGCAGGTGCTTGTTCATCGAGCGGACCAGGAAGAACACCGCGATGAAGAACAGCACGAGCAGCAGCAGGCCCAGCGGGGACGACTTGCCGAAGTCCTCCTTCTGGCCGCCGGGGTCGTTCGACGTCGGCGGCTGGGCCGCGACGACGGCGATCGTGTCCTCGACGGGGACCCTCGCGAGCATCACACCGACACCTTCTCGCGCAGGCCCGCGAACAGGTCGTCCTCGGGCACGGTGCTGTCCACCAGCGAGCGGGCCAGCTCGTACTCCTCGGTCGACCACAGCCGCCGCTGCATCTCCAGCGGGATGAAGAACCAGCGGCTCTCCGGGTCGATCTGGGTCGCGTGGGCCTTCAGCGCCTCGTCGCGCTGCTCGAAGAACTCACCGCACTCGACCCTGGTCGTCACGCGGTCGAGCACGTCGGGGGTGTTCGGGTCCCACTTCGCGATCCACTCGGTGTACGGCGACTCCTGGCCGATCTCCAGCAGCGCGTTGTGGAACGTCATCATCCGGGCGCGCGAGAAGCCGTGCGAGTAGTACAGCTTCAGCGGCTGCCACGGCTCGCCCGCCTCGGGGTACCGCTCCGGGTCGCCCGCCGCGTCGAAGGCCGCGATGGACACCTCGTGCGTGCGGATGTGGTCCGGGTGCGGGTAGCCGCCGTTCTCGTCGTAGGTGACGATGACGTGCGGGCGGAACTCGCGGATGGCCTCGACCAGCTTCTCCGCCGACTCCTCGATCGGGACCAGCGCGAAGCAGCCCTCCGGCAGCGGCGGCAGCGGGTCGCCCTCGGGCAGGCCCGAGTCGACGTACCCGAGCCAGCGGTGCTGGATGCCGAGGATCTCGGCGGCGCGGGCCATCTCGCCGCGGCGGATCTCGGCCATGTTCTCCAGGACCTCGGGGCGGTTCATGGCGGGGTTCAGGATGCTGCCCGCCTCACCGCCGGTGCAGGTCACGACCATGACCTCGTGACCTTCCGAGACGTAGCGGGCCATCGTGGCCGCGCCCTTGCTCGACTCGTCATCGGGGTGCGCGTGCACCGCCATCAGGCGCAGCTTCTCGACCATGACCGGCGTGGTCTCCTCTTCGATTCACGTACCGCCCCACCAAGCGGGGCCGGATCGGCTCCTGCGACACTCAACGCGGACGTCGACGCTCATTGTTCCCGCTGGTCCGCAGCCGGTGAACGGGCGGGGTGAGAAGGGGTGACCGGAGTGGCGCAGCGCACGCTGCCCGACGGCCGCTACGGCAAGCAGGCGGGCAAGCCGCTGCCGAAGTGGCTGCGCTGGTCACTGCCCGTGGTGGGCGTGCTGGTCGGGGCCGTGGTCGCGCTCGTCGCCTACCAGAACCTCGGCAACCAGCCCATCGAGGCGAAGCAGAGCGCGTTCGAGGTGCTGGACGACAGCTCCGTCGAGGTGACGTTCGAGGTCGTCCGGGACGAGCCGGACCAGCCCGTGGTGTGCGTCATCAGGGCCCGTTCGGACGACGGCGACGAGGCCGGACGGCGGGAGGTGCTCGTCCCACCAGGTAGGAGCACGAGCTCCGCAACGACGGTCTTGCGCACGTCGAAACCGCCGGTCACCGGAGAGGTGTTCGGCTGCTCCTACCAGGTACCCGCCTACCTGTCCACGAGGTAGCGGCCAAGCGGGTGATCTGCGGGTTTAGCGGCGGTGTCGGGAACAAAACACCGTAGTCGAACGTTGTAAACGTGTTACTCTTGCAGCTCAGCACGGCCCCGGTGTGGGCCGTGTTTTTCCGTTCCGGGCGGGCTGGTGGCCCGGAAACTGCCAGTCCACGGGGTGGACTTGGAGCAAGACGAGGAGTTGGTGACCGTGAGCGACACCCAGGTGACCTGGCTGACCCAGGAGGCCTACGACCGGCTCAAGCAAGAGCTGGACGAGCTGATCCAGAATCGCCCGGTCATTGCCACTGAGATCAACGCGCGCCGCGAGGAGGGCGACCTCCGGGAGAACGGCGGTTACCACGCGGCCCGCGAGGAACAGGGCAAGCAGGAGGCCCGGATCCGGCAGTTGCAGGAGCTCCTCCAGGCGGCGAAGGTCGGCGAGGCGCCGACCACGAAGGGCGTCGCGGCACCCGGCACCGTGCTGACCATCCGGTACGACGGGGACGACGAGACCGAGGAGTTCCTGCTCGCCACCCGCGAGGAGGGCGCGCACGGCGCGATGGAGGTCTACTCCCCCGCGTCGCCGCTCGGGAAGGCGCTGCTCGGCGCGAAGGACGGCGAGACCGTCGAGTACGAGCTGCCGAACGGCAAGAGCCAGAAGGTCACCCTGATCAAGGCGATCCCCTACTCCGCCTGATCCACGACGCACAGGGGCGGTCACCGTTCGGGTGGCCGCCCCTTTCGCGCGCCTTGTAACATTGATTGATATCGTCAATTATTGACGTTCTTGGAGGATCTGGTGCACGACGAACATCCTTTGGCGCAGGACCTCGGGTTCCTGCTGTCCCGAGCCAGCGGGGTGTTCGCCAAGACGGCCAGCGAGGCGCTGTCCCCGCTCGGCCTGCGCGTCCGGTCGTACTCCGTGCTCGCCTTCGCGAGCGAGGTCGAGACCGGCGTGACCCAGCGCCGACTGGCCGAGCTGATGGGCCTCGACCCCTCGCAGGTCGTCGCACTGGTCGACGAACTGGAGGGGAACGGGCTGGTCAGGCGGGTCACGGACCCCAACGACCGGCGCAGCAAGCTCGTCAGCGCCACCTCGGAGGGCACCAGGGTGCGGAGCGAGGGCGGGCGGAGGATCGCCGAGGCGCAGAGCGGGATCATGGCCGACGTGAAGCCGGAGACGCAGGTGGAGCTGAACGCCCTGCTGCGGCAACTGGTGTTCCCCGACGAGTAGCCCACCGGACGCGGGGCCTCCGGTTCCGATGACGAGTCCAATCGTTGACATCCACAACAGTTTACGTCCACCCTGATTCCGGAGCCCCGGAGTCGAGGGAGGACGAGGACTGATGGATCTCAGCGGCAAGGTCGCGGTCGTCACGGGGAGCGGGCGGGGGCTCGGCCTCGCCTACGCCAGGGAACTGGCCGCCTCGGGCGCCGCGGTCGTGGTCAACGACGTGGACGCCGCCACCGCGGCGGCAGCCGTCAAGGAGATCTCCGACGCGGGTGGGCGAGCCGTGGCCGAGGTCGTCGCGGTCGGCTCGGCCGAGGCGGCGGACGCGCTGGTGGCGCGAGCCGTCGGCGAGTTCGGCAGGCTCGACGTGATGGTCACCAACGCGGGCGTGCTGCGCGACCGGGTGCTCTGGAAGATGACCGACGAGGACTTCGACACCGTCGTCCACGTCCACCTGCGCGGCACGTTCACCTGCGCGCGGGCGGCGGCCGTCCGGTTCCGCGAACAGGGCACCGGCGGGCGGCTGGTCCTGGTCGGCTCCCCCGCGGGCCAGCGCGGCAACTTCGGCCAGACCAACTACTCCGCCGCGAAGGCGGGCATCGTCGGGTTCGCCCGCACGTGGGCGATGGAACTGGCGCGCGCCAAGGTGACCGTGAACGCCGTCGTGCCCGTCGCCGCGACCGCGATGACCGAGACCATCCCCGCGCTCCAGCCCTACGTCGAAGCGCTCCGAGCCGGGGAGCCGATGCCGCTGTTCGCCCGGCGGGCACTGGCCTTCGGTGCCCCCGAGGACGCGGCGGGCGTGGTGGCGTTCCTGGCCTCCGACGCCGCGGAGGACATCACCGGCCAGGCCATCGGCGTCGGCGGCGACCGGCTGTCGCTGTGGACGCACCCGACGCAGGCCGTGGTCGCGTACGCCGACGGCGGGTGGAGCGCCGACGCCGTCGCCGAGGCGTGGCCGACGGTGTTCGCGGCCCACGAGCAGGGGATCGGCGAGCGGCTGCCGGAGCAGAAGTCGTGACGGGCCTCGACCTCGACGCGCTGACCGCCATCGACGTGCACGCGCACGTCGAGGTCGACGGCCACGGGCACCTGTCGCTGCCGGACACCTTCGTCGAGGCGTCGGCCGCGTACTTCGCCGCCGACCACCGCGCCCCGACGCTGGGAGAAACCGCCGCGTACTACCGAGAACGGCGGATGGCGGCGGTCGTGTTCACCGTCGACGCCGAGTCCGCGACCGGACACCGGGCCATCTCCAACGACGAGATCGCCGACGCCGCCGCGGAGCACCCGGACGTGCTGATCCCGTTCGCGAGCGTCGACCCGGCCAAGGGCCGCACGGGCGCGCGGATCTTCCGGTCGCTGGTCGACCGCGGGATGCGCGGCATCAAGTTCCACCCGTCGGTGCAGGGCTTCGCGCCGAACGACCGCAGCGCCTACCCGCTGCTGGAGGTCGCCGAGGAACTCGGTGTGCCCGCGCTGTTCCACACCGGCCAGACCGGCATCGGCGCCGGGCTGCCCGGTGGCGGCGGCATCCGGCTGGGGCTGTCCAACCCGATGCTGCTCGACGACGTGGCGGTCGACTTCCCCGACCTGACGATCATCATGGCGCACCCGTCGTTCCCGTGGCAGGACGAGGCGCTGGCGGTCGCCACGCACAAGCCGAAGGTGTACATCGACCTGTCCGGCTGGTCGCCGAAGTACTTCCCGCCGCAGCTCGTCCGGTACGCGAACTCGCTGTTGCAGGACAAGGTCCTGTTCGGCTCCGACTACCCGCTCATCACCCCGGACCGCTGGCTCGCCGACTTCGCGCGACTGGAGATCAAGGACCACGTCCGGCCGAAGGTCCTCAAGGGCAACGCGGTCAGGGCGCTCGGCCTGGACCGGAAGGAGAAGCCATGACCACCGTCGCCTTCGACGACCTGCCCGGCCTCGCGGGGACCCCGCTCGGCACCGGCGACTGGCTGGACGTGACGCAGGAGCGGATCGCCCTGTTCGCCGACGCCACCGACGACCACCAGTGGATCCACGTCGACCCGGAGCGCGCCAAGGACGGGCCGTTCGGCGGGCCCATCGCCCACGGCTACCTGACCCTGGCGCTGGTGATCCCGCTGTGGACCAGGCTCCTGGACGTCCGGGACGTCACCACGAAGGTCAACTACGGGCTGAACAAGGTCCGCTTCCCCGCG
Source organism: Umezawaea endophytica (assembly GCF_025061645.1). GTDB lineage: Bacteria > Actinomycetota > Actinomycetes > Mycobacteriales > Pseudonocardiaceae > Umezawaea > Umezawaea endophytica. The sequence continues at coordinate 202,283 of NZ_JANYMP010000011.1, forward strand.
CCCGTCCCCTCTGGCGCGCGGATCAGGCTGTCCGGCACGCTGGTGTCGGTCGAGCAGATCGGCGGCGGCGTGCAGCTCACCGCGGACGTGGTCGTGGAGATCGAGAACGGCGCCAAGCCCGCTTGCGTCGCGCAGCCGGTGTTCCGCTTCTACCGCTGAGACGGGGACCACGATGATCCACCGCAGCGACAAGTCCGATGTGGACATCCCCGGCACGACCCTCACCGAGCACCTGGTCGACCGCGCGCACGGCGACCGGGTCGCCGTGGTCGACGCGGCCACCGGCGAGCGGCTGACCTACCGGGACCTGGCCGACGGGGTCGACGCGGCGGCGGGAGGGTTGGCGGCGCTGGGGATCGGGCCCGGTGACGTCGTCGCGCTGATCAGCCACAACCAGCCGGGGTTCGTGCTCGCGCTGCACGCCGCGCTGGCCGCGGGCGCCACCGTGACGCCGGTGAACCCGGCGCTGACCCCCGGCGAGATCGCCGAGCACCTGGCGGCGTCCCGCGCCGTCGCGGTGATCGCTTCGGAAGCGGTGGCGGAGAAAGTCGCCGGTGCGGCCGTCGAGCACCGATTCGTGATCGGCTCGGCCACGGGGTTCACGCCGTTCGGGTCGTTGACCGGCGTGGCGCCGGTGATCGACGTCGACCCCGCCACGACCGTGGCGCTGCTGCCGTTCTCCAGCGGCACCACGGGTCCGCCGAAGGGGGTGATGCTGACCCACCGGAACCTGGTGGCGAACGTCGAGCAGAACTCGGCCCAGTGGCGGGTGACGCCGGACGAGGTGTTCTCGGCCGTGCTGCCGTTCTTCCACGTCTACGGGTTCTCGATCATCCTCGGCATGGCCCTGCGGCACGGCTGCACCGTCGTGACGCTGCCCCGGTACGAGCACGACGCGCACCTGCGGATGATCGCGGAGCACCGGGTCACCAGGGCGTTCCTCGCCCCGCCCATGGTGCTCGGGCTGGCCAACCGCGGTGGTGGCGGCCACGACCTCTCGTCGCTGCGGTTCGCGGTGTCCGGGGCGGCGCCGTTGGACGTCGCGGTGGTCCAGCGGGCGGAGGCCGTGCTGGGCTGCCCGATCCGGCAGGGCTACGGGATGACCGAGGCGTCCCCCGGCATCACGCTGGTGCCGGAGGACGGGTTCACCGAGGTGCCCGCCGGGTCGGTCGGGACGCTGCTGCCGTCGACGGAGGTCCGGCTGGTGGACCCGGCCACCGGGGAGGACTCCGAGGAGGGCGAGCTGTGGGCGCGGGGACCCCAGGTCATGGCGGGGTACCTGGACAACCCGGAAGCGACCGCCGCGACCGTCGTGGAGGGCGGCTGGCTGCGCACCGGGGACGTCGCGCGGATCGACGGCGACTTCTACCTGATCGTGGACCGGCTCAAGGAGCTGATCAAGTACAAGGGGTACCAGGTGGCGCCCGCCGAGCTGGAGGCGCTGCTGCTGACCCACCCCGACGTGCTCGACGTCGCGGTGGTCGGGGTCCCGCACGACGAGGGCGGCGAGGCCCCCAAGGCGTTCGTGGTGGCGTCCACGCCGACCGACCCGGAGCTGCTGATGGAGTGGGTCGCCGCCCGCGTGGCCCCGTACAAGAAGGTCCGCGACGTCGAGTTCGTCGACGCCATCCCCAAGTCCCCCAGCGGCAAGATCCTCCGCAGGCTGCTGAGGTGACCCGCTCCGGGGCACGGGTCAGGTGATCTTCTCCAGCAGCGGGCGCACCCGAGGCGGCACGGGCGTGGACAGGGCGATCGACGTCGACAGCCGCTCCACCCCCGGCACGTCCACCATCTCGTCGATCACCCGCTGGAGGTCGGCGTTCGACCTGGCCACCATGCGCACGAACAGGTCGCCCTGGCCGGTCGTCGCGTGGACCTCGCACACCTCGTTGATCGCCGCCAGGCCCTCCGAGACCCCCTGCCTGCGGCCCTGGGCGATCTCCAGCACGGCGAACGCGGTCAGCGCGTAACCCATCGCCGCCAGGTCCAGCGCGGGCGGGAAACCGGTGAGGACGCCCCGTCCGAGCAGGCGGTCGAGCCTGGCCTGCACGGTGCCGCGCGCCACGCCCAGGCGGCGGGAGCACTCCAGCACCCCGAGGCGGGGTTCGTCGGTGAGCAGCAGCAGGAGCCTGGCGTCCAGCAGGTCCAGCGGCTGGTCAGAGTGTTCTAGTTGCTCGCCCGAAGTCATGCATCACTATACAAGATGTCCAGTGATTTCACTGAGTGTTGCTCAGGATGCCCGGCGGGACACATCCTATTCCTACCGAACTGACCAACGGAGGGGAACACCATGACCGGGACTCTGGGTCGCACCGACCAGCAGCTCGACGACGTGAGCTACGACCAGCTCCGGCAGCTCGTCGGCCTGGTCGACTACGACGCCACCAAGGACCCGTTCCCGGTGCGCTCGATGGACGCCGTGGTGTTCGTGGTCGGCAACGCCACCCAGACCGCGTGGTTCTACCAGGTGGCCTTCGGGATGCAGCTCGTCGCCTACGCCGGTCCCGAGACCGGGCACCGCGACCACAAGGCGTTCGTGCTCAAGTCCGGGTCGGCCCGGTTCGTCATCAAGGGCGGCGTGCTGCCCGACAGCCCGCTGCTGGAGCACCACCGCAGGCACGGCGACGGCGTCGTGGACCTGGCGCTGGAGGTCGACGACGTCGACCGCTGCGTGGCGCACGCCCGGTCGCAGGGCGCGACGGTGCTGGAGGAGCCGCACGACGTCAGCGACGACAACGGCACCGTGCGCATGGCGGCCATCGCGACCTACGGCGAGACCCGCCACACGCTGGTCGACCGGTCCGCCTACCGCGGGCCCTACCTGCCCGGCTACGTCGTCAAGGAGAGCACCGTCGTGCGGCCGGAGGGCGCGCCGAAGCGGCTGTTCCAGGCGGTCGACCACTGCGTCGGCAACGTCGAGCTCGGCAAGATGGACTACTGGGTCGAGTGGTACAACCGCGTCATGGGCTTCGTGAACATGGCGGAGTTCATCGGCGACGACATCGCGACCGACTACTCGGCGCTGATGAGCAAGGTCGTCTCCAACGGCAACCACCGGGTCAAGTTCCCGCTGAACGAGCCCGCCATCGCGCAGCGCAAGTCGCAGATCGACGAGTACCTGGAGTTCTACGCGGGCGCGGGCGTGCAGCACATCGCGCTGGCCACCAACGACATCATCGGCACCGTGACCGCGATGCGCGCGGCGGGCGTCGAGTTCCTGGAGACCCCGGACTCCTACTACGACGACCCCGAGCTGCGGGCCCGCATCGGCAAGGTGCGCGTGCCGATCGAGGTGCTCAAGGAGCACCGGATCCTGGTCGATCGCGACGAGGACGGCTACCTGTTGCAGATCTTCACCGCGCCGACCGGTGACCGGCCGACGGTGTTCTACGAGCTGATCGAGCGCCACGGCTCACTGGGCTTCGGCAAGGGCAACTTCAAGGCGCTGTTCGAGGCCATCGAGCGCGAGCAGGAGCGCCGGGGCAACCTCTGACGCACCTGACGCCGTGCGCCACCTGAGACGCCGTTCGCCGGGAGCGGAGCAACCCCCCGCTCCCGGTGCGCGTCACAGGGTGCGGGTGGGCCGGGCCTCCCGGCGAGTCCGCGCCACCTCTCGCCGACGAGCTTGGTACCCACCGCGTGGAGACGGGTACCCTCTGTCTTGGGGAACCTCACAGGGCATTCACATCGGGGAGGCGGCATGGCTCTCGCAAGGCGCGCAGCCGCTGTGCTTCCGCTCTTCGGAGCGGTCGCCACGGCCGTGGCCCTGACCGGCGCGGCCTTTTTCACCGTCGCCCAGGCCGGCTGCCACGATTCCGGGCACTTCGAACAGCGGAACGGCACGCTCCAGTTCGTCGGCGGTTGCGTCGACGGCCAGGACCTGCCAGCGGTGCCGAAGACCGAGAACGCGCAGTACAGCCTGCCCGGCGACAACCTGGTCAAGCCCTAGGCGTCACGACGGCGAAGGCCCCCGCTCCGGTGGAGCGGGGGCCTTCGCGGTGCACGAGGTCAGCCCAGCGCGGTGACCAGGTCGGCGACGAGGTCGTCGCCAGCCTCGATGCCGACGGAGACGCGGACCAGGTCCGACGGCACCTCCAGCAGCGAGCCCTCGGTGCTGGCGTGGGTCATCTTGCCGGGGTGCTCGATCAGCGACTCGACACCGCCGAGCGACTCGGCCAGCGTGAACAGCTTGGTGCGCGCGCACACGTCCAGCGCGGCCTGCTCGCCGCCGTGGACGGTGAACGAGATCATCCCGCCGAACCGGCGCATCTGCTTCGACGCCAGCTCGTGGCCGGGGTGCTCCGGCAGGCCGGGGTAGAGCACGGACTTGACCTTCGGGTGCTTCAGCAGCGCCTGGACGACCAGTTCGGCGTTGTCCGAGTGCTTCTCCATGCGGAGTTCGAGGGTCTTGATGCCGCGCAGCGTCAGCCATGAGTCAAACGGGCTGGCGACCGCGCCAGCGCCGTTCTGGAGGAAGCCGAACTGGGCGTCCAGCTCGTCGTCCGACGTGATGAGCGCGCCGCCGACGACGTCGGAGTGGCCGCCGATGTACTTGGTCGTGGAGTGCATGACCACGTCGGCGCCGAGACCGAGCGGGCTCTGGAGGTACGGGGACGCGAAGGTGTTGTCCACCACGAGCAGCGCGCCCGCGGAGTGCGCGATCTGGGACAGGCCCGCGATGTCCGCGATGTTCAGCAGCGGGTTCGTTGGCGTCTCGATCCAGATCACCTTGGTGTTGGGGCGGACCGCGGCGCGAACGGCGTCCACATCGGACAGCTCGACGGGCGTGTGCTCGACACCCCAGTGGCCGAGCACCTTGTCGATCAGGCGGAACGTGCCGCCGTAGGCGTCGTTCGGGATGAGGATGTGGTCGCCGGGGCGCAGCATCGCGCGGAGGGCCGCGTCGGTCGCTCCCATGCCGGACGCGAAGGCGCGGGCGTGCCTGCCGCCCTCCAGGGAGGCGAGGCACTCCTGGAGGGCCGCCCTGGTCGGGTTGCCGGTGCGGGAGTACTCGTACCCGCCGCGCATGCCCCCGACGCCGTCCTGCGCGTAGGTGGAGGTCGCGTGGATGGGCGGGATCACCGAGCCGGTGGTCGGGTCGGGGTCCTGACCCGCGTGGATTGCCCTGGTCGCGAAGCCGTAGTGGGCGGAGCTGTCCGTCATGACTAGAGCGTACGGGTGAGTTCGGACGCGTTCGAAAGCACGAGGTCCAGCGCCCAGGACTCGGGAACCGCCTGGTGGGGATCCGTTCCCCCGACCAGCCGGAGCAACGCGCCCGTGCTTCGGTCCCGAACGGACGAGGGGCCCCCGACCACCGGCCGGGAGCCCCTCGTTCGAGTCAGTCCGTCACCACTGCTGGGGCGGCTGCTGCTGGCCGTAACCCTGCTGCGGGGGCTGCTGCCCGTAGCCCTGCTGGGGCTGCTGGCCGTAACCCGGCTGCTGCTGCGGCTGCTGGCCGTAGCCGTAGGGCTGGCCACCGGTACCGGGGTACTGGGCGGGAGCGGCCGAGCCGTCGGCCATGACCACGACGGTGTTCATGATCTTGTCGGCCCAGGTCTGCTTCTTGGCCTCCCACAGCGGGGCGAGGTAGCCGATGCCGCAGGCCGCGCCGTCGATGAAGTGGCAGAGCTGCCGGACGAAGGCGTTGCCGAAGCCGACCGGCTGACCGGTTTGCTCGCTGATCAGCTTGATCTTCGCGACCCGCTTGCCGAACGTCTGGCCGGTCGTGCCCTGGAGGTAGCCAGAGTTGTACACCTGGTAACCGATGATCCCCAGGTACCCGAGACCACCCACGGCGAGCGCGATTCCGGGGTCGACGCTGGTGGCGACCACGAAGACCAGCAGGTAGAACACGACGACCGGGGCCACGTAGTCGATCAGGCCCGCGATGGCGCGCGAGCCCCACTCGGCGTAGTTGCCCGCCGGGGCGCCGTACCCGGCCTGACCGGGGTAGCCGGCCTGCGCGCCGCCCCAGGCCTGCTGCGGCTGGCCGTACTGGCCGGGCTGCTGCTGAGCGCCCCACGGCTGCTGCTGGGGCTGCCCGTAGGGCTGCTGCGGCGGCTGGCCGTAGGGGTTCGACGGCGGCGGCTGCTGGCCGTACGGCTGCTGCCCGTAGGGCTGGGCGGGCTGGCCGTACGGGTTCGACGGCGGCTGGCCGAACTGGCCCGGCTGCTGGCCGTACGCGGGCGGCTGCTGGGCGGGGAACCCGCCGGAGCCGGTCTGCGGCGGCTGGCCGAACGGGTTCGACTGCGGCGGCTGCTGGCCCTGACCGGACACGACCTGCGTCGCGTCCGAGTTCGGCTGCTGCCCCTGGCCGGGGGTGACGACCTGGGTCGCGTCCGAGGTCGGGAACGCCGGGGGCTGTCCGCCGCTCGGCACCACCTGCGTCGCGTCGGCGCTGGGAGCCTGCCCCTGGCTCTCCTGTGGTTGGCCGCCTTGGTTCTGGCCTTCTGGCGGCTGCGGAGCGTTCATCGGAGTGTCCAGCCCCTTTGTTCGGGTCGCGCTTACGGGTCGGGTCCAGGTCACGCTAGCGGATCGACCACGACCGGCCACCGGCAACCGGTGAACGCGCCGCGGAACGCCCCGCTCAGCGTCCGGCGAGGAAACCCAGGATGTCCTGCCGGGTAACGACGCCCGCGGGCTTGCCGTCGTCCAGCACCAGTGCACCGTCCGCATGGGACAGTGCCTTCATCGCCACGCCGACCGACTCGCCCGCTCCGATCGTCGGCAGCGGGGCCGACATGTGCTTCTCCAGCGTGTCGGCGAGCTGGGCCTTGCCGGTGAACAGCGCCTCCAGCAGGTCGCGCTCGTTGACCGCTCCCGCGACCTCGGCGGCCATGACGGGCGGCTCGGCGTTGACGACGGGCATCTGCGAGACGCCGTACTCGCGCAGGATCGCGACCGCTTCCGCGACCGTCTCCTTGGGGTGGCCGTGGACCAGGTCCGGGATGTGGCCGTCCTTGCGCCGCAGCACGTCGCCGACGGTCGCGCCGGACGAGTCGGGCGGCAGGAAGCCGTAGGACGACATCCACTGGTCGTTGAAGACCTTCGACAGGTAGCCGCGGCCGCCGTCGGGCAGCAGCACGACCACGACGTCGTCCGGGCCGCAGCTCCGCGCGACCTTCAGCGCCGCCGCGGCGGCCATGCCGCAAGAGCCGCCGACGAGCAGGCCCTCCTCACGGGCGAGGCGCCGGGTGACGGAGAACGAGTCGGCGTCGGACACGGCGACGATCTCGTCGCAGATGTCGCGGTCGTACGCGTCCGGCCAGAAGTCCTCGCCGACGCCCTCGACGAGGTACGGGCGGCCGGTGCCACCGGAGTACACGGAGCCCTCGGGGTCCGCGCCGATGATCTTCACCTTGCCGCCGGACACCTCCTTGAGGTACCTGCCGGTGCCCGAGATCGTGCCGCCGGTGCCGACGCCCGCGACGAAGTGCGTGATCCGCCCCTCCGTCTGGCGCCAGATCTCCGGGCCGGTGGAGTGGTAGTGGCTCAGCGGGTTCTGCGGGTTCGAGTACTGGTCCGGCTTCCACGCGCCGGGGATCTCGCGCACCAGGCGGTCCGACACGTTGTAGTAGGAGTCCGGGTGCTCCGGGGCGACCGCCGTCGGGCACACCACGACCTCGGCGCCGTACGCCTTCAGCACGTTGCGCTTGTCCTCGCTGACCTTGTCCGGGCAGACGAAGACGCACTTGTAGCCGCGGCGCTGCGCGACGAGCGCCAGGCCGACGCCGGTGTTGCCGGACGTGGGCTCGACGATCGTGCCGCCGGGCCGCAGCTCACCGGAGGCCTCGGCCGCCTCCACCATGCGCAGCGCGATGCGGTCCTTCACGCTCCCGCCGGGGTTCAGGTACTCGACCTTGGCGAGCACCAGCGGCGCCGCGCCCTCCGTGATCGAGTTCAACTTCACCAGCGGCGTGTTGCCAACCAGGTCGACGACGTGCTCGACGTACTCCACCGGGAGAGTCCTTTCCCACTTCGCGAGATGACCGGCGAAGCGTAACTCGACCTCGCGGTTCGGGTGGCCGGTGGACGACCACCCGGCCGACCGGGCGACCGGAACGGGTGGTCACCCGGATGGACCGGTGGTGGATCTTTCGGCATCGTGAAAGCACGGCGGTCTTCGTCACGAGTGGTGGCCCGGCTGAACAGGCGTTAACTAGGGTGAATCGACACGCTGCGGTGAACAAAGGAGTTCCGTAATGCCTGAGGCCGTCATCGTCTCCGCCGCCCGATCCCCCATCGGCCGCGCGGGCAAGGGTTCGCTGAAGGACATCCGCGGCGACGACCTGACCGTGCAGATGGTCAAGGCCGCGCTCGCGAAGGTCCCGGAACTCGACCCGTCCACCATCGACGACCTGATGCTCGGCTGCGGCCTCCCCGGCGGCGAGCAGGGCTTCAACATGGGCCGCGTGGTCTCCGTGCTCGCGGGCTACGACCAGGTCCCCGGCACGACCGTGACCAGGTACTGCGCGTCCAGCGTCCAGACCACCCGGATGGCGCTGCACGCCATCAAGGCCGGCGAGGGCGACGTGTTCATCAGCGCGGGCGTCGAGACCGTGTCGAGCTTCGCGCGCGGCAACTCCGACGGCTGGCCCGACACTCACAACCCGGTGTTCGCCGAAGCCGAGGCGCGGACCGTCGCGACCGCCGAGGCCGGTGCCGACTCCTGGACCGACCCGCGCGCGGCGGGCCTGGTGCCGGACATCTACATCTCCATGGGCCAGACCGCCGAGAACCTGGCGTGGGCCAAGGGCATCTCCCGCGAGGAGATGGACCAGTTCGGCGTGCGCTCGCAGAACCTCGCGGAGAAGGCCATCGCGAATGGTTTCTGGGCTCGGGAGATCACGCCTGTGACGTTGCCGGACGGGACTGTGGTGTCCGCCGATGACGGTCCTCGGGCTGGTGTGACGTTGGACGGGGTGGCTGGGCTCAAGCCGGTGTTCCGGCCGAACGGGAAGGTCACCGCGGGGAACTGCTGTCCGCTGAACGACGGGGCGGCGGCTTTGGTGATCATGAGTGATGTGAAGGCCCGTGAGTTGGGGATCACGCCGTTGGCCCGGATCGTGTCGACCGGGGTGTCCGGGTTGTCGCCGGAGATCATGGGGCTTGGGCCGGTGGAGGCTTCTCGGCGGGCTCTGGCGTTGGCCGGGATGTCTGTTGGGGATATTGATCTTGTGGAGATCAATGAGGCGTTCGCGGCGCAGGTCATCCCGTCTTATCAGGAGCTGGGGATCGATCTGGATCGGTTGAACGTGAACGGTGGGGCCATTGCTGTTGGGCATCCGTTTGGGATGACGGGGGCTCGGATCACGACCACGTTGATCAACTCGTTGTCGTTCCACGACAAGCAGTTCGGGTTGGAGACGATGTGCGTTGGTGGTGGGCAGGGGATGGCGATGGTGTTGGAGAGGTTGAGCTAGCTCGGTTGGGTCGTCAGGCGCTGGGTTCGCTCTGTGTGATCGGTGACCCTGAAGGGGACGGCTGCTGCTCCGTTGCGGTGGTCGTCCCCTTTTGCGCGTCATCGAGAAGGGGGTGGGGTGTCCCTACCTGGGAGTAGGGAGGCTCAGACGATGCCGTACGTGTGGTGGCACAGCGGGTACGACTTCTTGTGCCATGCGTTCAGGGTTGAGCAGGTTGGTGGAGGTCGGGGGTTCTTCGAGGCCGCTTGTGAGCACAGCGTGCCTGTGGAGAGGGTGGAGAGGGAGCAGCGTGGGCATTTGTGCGTGTCTTGCCTGATCAGGGTGGGGGATGCGTTGCCTGATGATGGGGGTGGGTGGAGGGGGTGAGTGGTGGGTGGCTCTTGGCTCGCCGCGGTTGCGTTGGGGGGTGTTCGATTTGACTTGGGGCCCCTAGATTTGCCCCTTCGTCGGACAATAAAGGGCAGAGGTGAAGCTGCCGTCCGACGCGAGTTTAAGGGGCAAATCCCCCAAGTAAAATCGAACACGGTTGGGTGCTGGTGTCGCGTGCCGTCGTGTTTCCGCTGGTCAAGGGAAAGACAAGGGCATGAAGAACGAAGAAGGGCGCCCGACCGTGTGGTCGGGCGCCCTTCTTGTGGAGCGTGTGTGTACCTGTCAGTCCGAGTTGAAGTAGGACAGCAGGCGCAGGATCTCCAGGTAGAGCCAGACCAGGGTTACGGTCAGGCCGAAGGCGACCCTCCAGGCGAATACCGCCGGTACGCCTGCGCGGATTGCTTCGTCTGCCGCGTCGAAGTCCAGCAGGAAGCTGAACGCGGCGATGCCGATGCAGACCAGGCTGAAGATGATGGCGATGGTGCCGCCGTCGCGCAGGCCAAGGCCGCCCGGCGTGAGGAAGCCCGCTACCAGGTTGGCCAGCATGAGCACCGCTACGCCGATGACGGCGCCGGTGATCCACTTGGTCAGCTTGGGCGTGACTTTCACGGCGCCGGTCTTGTAGACGACCAGCATGCCGATGAACACGCCGATGGTGCCGATGATCGCTTGGATCACGATCGAGCTGCCGTTGCTGAACGCGCGGCCGATCAAGAAGCTGACGGCGCCGAGGAAGACGCCCTCCACCGCCGCGTAGGCCAGCACGAGCGCCGGGCTCGGCTTCTTCTTGAAGATGTTGACCAGGGCCAACACGAAACCGATGATCATCGCCGGCAACGCGAGGGCCACGGCCTCCATCACGTACGTGATGGTGCCCGCGATCAAGAGCACGGCCAGGGTCGCGCCGGTCTTGGTGACCACGTCGTCGATCGTCATCGGGCGGTTGGCCGCCGATGGGGGTGCAGGGTCGTAGCCGGGGCCCGCTTGCTGCGGCGGCTGACCGAAGCCTGCGTAGTTGTTCCCGTAACCGCCGGTCGGCAGGTTGCGGAAAGCGGGGTTGCTGGTGGTACGCACCTCGTCCTCCTGTGGCGTGCTGACGCCGTCACGGGGTTCAACGACCACACGAGTCGATCGGTTCCCGTCGGGTAAAAGTGACTTTACCTGGACTGTCGATCTCGGCACCTGGTTATCCCCCCGGCGGGACGTAACGATCGACACAGCCCGGAGAAGTTGATCGTGATCTGGACGCAACCAGCGGCAGGGGACCGCCGTCTTTACCTGTCGTGGCGTGGAAACAGAAGCGGCTGGGCTGGGTGACGATCGGTGTGGCGCTCGGGGTCACCGTGGCGGTGCTGGTCACCCTCGGCGGGCCTCACCAGGAGCAGCAGCCCGACCCGGTGTCGGCGGGCCTGCCCGCGCCGCAGCGGCAGCCGGTCGTGAGCGGGCCCGTGCCCGAGGTGCCCGCACCGGCCGAACCGCGCGCCGACTGGATGCGCAAGCTGGGCCCGAACGAGAAGCCGCCGCAGTTCGTCATGTTCTCGTTCGACGGCGCCGCGTCCAAGGAGCACTGGGACCGCGTCCTCCCCATCACCCGGCAGGCGAAGGCGCACGTCACGGGCCTCCTGTCGGGCGTCTACATGATGAGCGACGACCAGGGCGACGACTACACCGGTCCGGGCCACGACCGGGGCTTCTCGTCGATCGGGTTCGGCGGGACCAGGCAGGACATCACCCAGCGCATCGAGTACCTGAACGACGTCATCGCCTCCGGGCACGAGATCGGCACCCACTACAACGGGCACTTCTGCCAGGGCACCGAGCCCAGCGTCGGCACCTGGAGCACCGAGCAGTGGAACGACGAGATGGACCAGTTCTTCTCGATCGTCGAGAAGTCCCGCGCCAAGGGGTTCCAGCTCGACCCGAAGAACGTCCGGGGCGGTCGGACCCCCTGCCTGGAGGCCGACTGGAAGGCCGCGTTCCCGGCCATGAAGGCGCACGGGCTCGTCTACGACACCAGCCACGTCAGCCTCGGCGTCACCTGGCCGACGGTCATCGACGGGGTCTACGAGTTCCCCCTGCCCGAGGTGCGGGTGCCCGCGTTGAACCGGCAGGCGGTGATGATGGACTTCAACCTCTGGTACGCGCTGAACGGCGCCAAGGAGGAGCCGGAGAAGGCCGCCGAGTTCACCGCCGTGGTGGTCGAGACCTACTGGTCCGTGTACCGGGCCGCCTTCAACGGGAACCGGGCGCCGCTGACCATCGGCAACCACTTCAACGAGTGGGCCGGGGGCGCGTTCAGCGCCGCCGTCGAGCAGTTCATGGGCGAGGTCTGCGTGCAGAAGGACACCGTGTGCGCCACCTACACCGAGGTCATCCAGTGGATGCAGCTCCAGGACCCGCAGATCCTGGCGCAGCTCCGCAGCTTCCCGGCGGCGCGGAACTAGGGACGCGCCACCCGGTCATCGGGTGAGCTGTCCCGGTCATCGTCCACGGGTCCTCTTCCTGACCGGAAAGCCCTGTATTTCGGAAACAATCCTTCCCAACTGGGGCTGACACCTCGGACGACCTACGGTGAGGTCATCCGCCGCGCGGCCACGGTGCTCGACCCGACCCGAGGAGTGCGCACATGACCGTCACCAAGATCGTCGCCCGCCCGGCGCCCCAGCCGCCGGTCTCCGCCAAGCGCGTCTGGCTGAAGCCGGACTTCCGGGACTTCGACACCCCGATGGAGGTCACCGCCTACGCGGCCCGCTCCTGACCCGGTCACCCCGTGGGAGGCCGTGGGCCCGTGTCCGGGTCCACGGCGTCGCGTCGACCCGAGGAGCACCACCTTGCGAGCGCTGCTGCCCGCGGAGGAGTTCGAGGCGGAACTCCGCGCCCTCGCCCCCCGCTACTGGCACGACCACCCCTTCCACTTGCGCCTGCACGACGGCTCGCTGAGCGAGCGGGAACTCCGGTCGTGGGCGGCCAACCGCTGGTACTACCAGCGGTGCATCCCGCAGAAGGACGCGGCGATCCTGGCCAACTGCCCGGTGGCCGACGTCCGCCGGGAGTGGCGGGAGCGCATCGTCTGGCACGACGGCACCCGCGCGGGTGAGGGCGGGGCGGAGAACTGGCTCCGGCTGGCCGAGTCGCTCGGGCTGTCCCGCGAGGAGGTGCTGGACGAGCGGCACGTCCTGCCCGGCACGCGGTTCGCCGTGGACGCGTACGTCACGTTCGCGCGCACCAGGCCGTGGGTCGAGGCGGTCGCGTCCGGGCTGACCGAGATGTTCTCGCACGGGCTGATGGCGCGGCGGCTGTCCGACATGCGGCTGCGGTACCCGTGGATCGCGGAGGAGGGCTTCACCTACTTCACCACCAGGCTCGACGTGGTCGCGGGCGAGGGGAAGTCCACTGTGGACCTGGTGGTGCGCAACTGCGCCACCAGGGAGCAGCAGGAGGCCGCCGTCGCCGCGCTGTCGTTCAAGTGCGACGTGCTCCGGTCGATCCTGGACACCGTCGACTACTACGCCCGCCGGGAGCGGTGGTGACGCCCGAGTCGGTCCCGCGGATCAGGCCGGGCGCGCGGGTCTCGTACGACCAGGTCCGGGAGAGCGCGGTGGTGCTGTTCCCCGAGGGGGTGCTGGTGTTGAACGAGACCGCCGCGGCCGTCGTCGACCTCTGCGACGGCCGGGCCACGATCGGCGACATCACCCGTCGACTGGCCGACGACTTCTCCGGGGTGGAGCCCCGCGACGTCGTCGAACTGGTCGAGCGGCTGGTGGCCCGCGGGGTGGTGGTCCTGGATGGCTGAGGCGCCGTTCGGGCTGCTCGCCGAGCTGACCCACCGCTGCCCGCTGCGGTGCGGCTACTGCTCGAACCCGCTGGAACTGGTCCGGCGGCGGGACGAGCTGGACACCGGGCAGTGGTTCTCGGTGTTCGACCAGGCCCGCGCGCTCGGCGTCCTCCAGGTGCACCTGTCCGGCGGGGAACCGTTGGGGCGCAAGGACCTCCCCGAACTGGTCGGCCACGCGGCGGGGCTCGGCTGCTACGTGAACCTGGTGACCAGCGGGCTGGGGCTCACCGAGGAGCGCCTGGCGGACCTGGTGTCCCGCGGCGTCGACCACGTGCAGCTCTCCGTGCAGGACGCCGACCGGGCGGGCGCGGACCGGATCGCGGGCGTGCGGGCCCACGACCACAAGCTGGTCGCCGCCGACCTGGTGACCGCGATCGGCGTCCCGCTCACGGTGAACGTGGTCCTGCACCGGCGGAACCTCGACAACGTGGCGGGCCTCATCGCGCTGGCCGAGCGGATGGGCGCGCAGCGGCTGGAGCTGGCCAACACCCAGTACTACGGCTGGGCCCTGCGCAACCGGGCCGCGCTGCTGCCCACCGCGGAGCAGTTGGCCGCTGCGAACCCGGTCGTGGCCGCCGCGCAGGACCGCCTGCGCGGCACGATGGAGATCGTCTACGTGATCGCCGACTACCACGAGGCCCACCCGAAGCCGTGCATGCACGGCTGGGGCGCGCGGCAGCTCACCGTGGCCCCCGACGGGAAGGTCCTGCCCTGCCCCGCCGCGACGGTCATCGCGGACCTGGAGGTCGACAACGTGCGCGACAAGGCGCTGGCCGACATCTGGCACGACTCCAGGTCGTTCAACGCCTACCGGGGCACGGACTGGATGCGCGACCCGTGCCGGGGCTGCGCCCGCCGGGAGGTCGACTTCGGCGGGTGCCGCTGCCAGGCCTTCCAGCTCACCGAGGACGCGGCGAACACCGACCCGGTCTGCTCGCTCTCGCCCGATCGCGGGACCGTGGACCTGATCCTGGCCGCGGAGACGCGGCCCGTCGTCGAGCCCGCGCTGGTCATGCGGCAGGCGGACCGGTGAAGGCGGTCCTGCTCGGCACCGCGGCGGGCGGCGGCTTCCCGCAGTGGAACTGCGCGTGCGAACCGTGCGCGGCGGCCCGCGCGGGTCGGCTGCGGCCCCGGACCCAGGACTGCCTCGCCGTCAGCGGTGACGGCGAGGACTGGTGGCTGTTCAACGCCTCCCCCGACATCCGCGCCCAACTCGTGGCGACCGCGGCGCTCGACCCCGGACCCGGACCCCGCGACACGCCGGTGCGCGGGGTCGTCCTCACCGACGCCGAACTGGACCACACCCTCGGCCTGCTCGCGCTGCGCGGCGCGGAGGGGCTGGAGGTGCGCGCGACCGCGACCGTGGCGGACGCCCTGCGGACGGACCTCGACGTGCGGCGCGTCCTGGACGGGTACGCCGGGTGGACGTGGCGGGAGGTCGAACCGCACCGGCCGTTCACGCTGGCGGGCGGGCTCGTGGTCACGGCCGTGCCGATCAGCGGCAAGCGCCCCCGGTACGCCGCCGAGTCCACAGTGGACTCCACGTGGGTGGTCGCCTACCGCGTCGAGGACCCGCGGACCGGCGGCGTCCTGGTCTACGCGCCCTGCCTGGCCACCTGGCCGACCGCGCTGGACCGGCTCCTCGCGGACGCCGACGTCCTGCTGCTCGACGGGACCTTCCACGCGGCCGGGGAGATGGGCGCCTCCACCGGCCGTTCGCACGGGCAGGCCGGGATGGGCCACCTGCCGATCGAGCTGAGCCTGCCCGAACTGCGCCGCCACCCCGACGTCCGGCGGATCTACACGCACCTCAACAACACCAACCCGGTGCTGGACCCCGGTTCCGCCGAGCACGCGGAACTCGTGGCGGCGGGTGTCGAGGTCCCGCCGGACGGCACGGTGGTCGAGGTCTGAAACCGGGGGGTTAAACCTACCGCGCTGAGGTGCCCCGGCACGCCAGACTCGACGCATGACGGACACAGACCTGGTGAGCCGACTCCGCGACCGCCTGCGGCTGGTGCTGTGGAGCCTCGTCCGGATACCACTCGCGCTGGCGGGACTGCTGCTGATCCCGGTGCAGCTCTACGCGTACCCGCTGATCCTCGTCACGGTGGGCGTACCGGTCCTGCTCGGCGTCACGGCGCTGGAGCGCAAGGCGCTGCGGGGCTACCGGCGGTGGGCGGGTGACGTACTCGGGACGGAGATCCCGACGCCGTACCGGCTCCCGCCCAGCCGCGGCCCGATCGCCAGGGTGCGCGCGATCACCACCGACCCGGCCACCTGGCGGGACCTGGCGTGGACGTTCGTCAACGCGCCGCTCAGCGTCGTGGCGGGGATCGTCCCGCTCGCGCTGTGGGTCGGCGGCGCGCTGGGGTTCCTGATGCCCTTCGTCTGGATGGTCGCCGAGGAGGAGGTCGAGTACGTCTTCATGAACGCCGACACCCCCGGCGGGTTCGCGCTGGCCCCGATCGCGGGAGGGGTGCTCCTGGCGGGCGCGTGGCAGTTGACGCCGTGGGCGGCGAAGGCGCACGCGACGGTCGCCCGGTGGCTGCTCGCCCCGACCGCTCGGGCCACCCTGACCTCGCGGGTGCGGGAGCTGGCGGACTCGCGGGCCGACACCGTCGACGCGCAGGCCGCCGAACTGCGCCGCATCGAGCGCGACCTGCACGACGGCGCCCAGGCCAGGCTCGTCGCGCTGGGCATGAGCCTCGGGATGGCCGAGGACCTGATGGCGCGCGACCCGGACGCCGCGAGGGCGCTGCTGGCCGAGGCGCGCGAGTCGTCGACGCTGGCGCTGTCGGAGTTGCGGGACCTGGTGCGCGGCATCCACCCGCCGGTGCTCGCCGACCGCGGGCTCGACGGCGCGGTCCGCGCGCTGGCACTGGCGCTGCCGCTGCCCGTGGAGGTCGACATCGAGCTGCCCGGCAGGCCGCAGGCACCGGTCGAGTCGGCCGTGTACTTCGCCGTGGCGGAGGCGTTGGCGAACATCGCGAAGCACAGCGGCGCGACGTCGGCCTGGATCCGGGTCCGGCACACCGACGACCGGCTGGCCGTGATGGTCGGGGACGATGGCCGCGGCGGGACGGCCGTCACGCCGGGCGGTGGGCTCCGGGGGGTCGAACGCAGGCTCGCCGCGTTCGACGGCACCCTCGGGCTGGCCAGCCCCGTCGGCGGACCGACCATCGTGACCTTGGAGCTGCCGTGCGAGTTGTCCTCGGAGAAGACCTCGTCCTCCTCAGGGACGGCCTGATCCGACTGCTGGTGGCGTACGGCTTCGAGGTGGTGGAGGCCGTGGACAACGGGCCCGCCCTGCTGGCCGCGCTGGTCGAGCACGAGCCGGACGTCGCGGTCGTGGACGTCCGGCTGCCGCCGACGTTCACCGACGAGGGCCTGCGCGCGGCCATCGCGGCCCGGCGCCGGGTGCCGGGGCTGCCCGTACTGGTGCTGTCGCAGTACGTCGAGCAGCTCTACGCGCGGGAACTGCTGTCGGACCGGGCGGGCGGCGTCGGCTACCTGCTCAAGGACCGGGTGTCGGACGTGACCCAGTTCGTGGAGGCGATCCGGCGGGTCGCGGCGGGTGGCACCGCGATGGACCCCGAGGTCATCACCCAACTGCTGGCCAGCCACGTCCGCGACGAACCGCTCGGGTCGTTGACGCCGCGCGAGCGGGAGGTGCTCGGGCTGATGGCGGAGGGCCGGTCGAACGGGGCCATCGCCGCCAGGCTGTTCGTCGGGGAGAAGGCGGTCGGGAAGCACACCGCGAACATCTTCGGCAAACTCGGCCTGCCGCCGTGCGACGACGACAACCGGCGAGTACTCGCCGTGCTCGCCTACCTGAACCGCGGCTGAACCCTTATCTCAGCTAAGTACCATCGGGGCATGACGGAGACGACCGAGCTCGCGGACGAGCTGTTCGAGCTGGTGATGGCCGCTGAACCGCTGGAAGCCTCGCTCTACGGCATCGCCGGGCGCGACCACCTGCTCGCGGATCTCAGCGAGGAGGGCACCGCCGCGCTGCGCGCCTCCGCCGTGGACATCGCCGCCCGCGCACGGGCGCTGCCCGCCGAGGACCCGGTGACCAAGGCCGTCATCGTGCAGCAGGCCGAGGCGCTCGCCGACCAGTTCGACACCCGCTCCGTCGAGTACACGATCGCCGGGTCGTTCTTCGCCCCCGCGGGCGCGCTGCTGACGATCCTGCCGATGATCACCGTCGCGACGCCCGACCAGCGCCGCGACTACCTGCTGCGGCTGGCCGCCGTGCCCGCGTTCCTCGACGTGCTGGCGGAGCGGCACCGCGGCGGCCTCGCCGTCGGGAGGCTGCCGGTGGCGCACCTGGTGCGCGACGCCATCGCGTTCTTCGACCGCTACCTGGCCACGCCGCCGTCCGCCGACCCGCTGGCCCGCCAGGACGGGCCGCCGGAGTTCACCGCCGAACGCGACCGGCTGCTCGCCGAGCTGGTGCGGCCCGCGTACGTCGGGTACCGGGACGTGCTGGAGCAGGAGGTGCTGCCCGCGGGCCGCCCCGAAGGCCGTCCGGGCCTCTGCTGGCTGCCCGAGGGCGCAGCCCTGTACGCGGCGCTGGCCCGCGTGCACACGACGACCTCGCGGACGCCCGAGGACCTGCACGAAACCGGTCTCGCGCTGATCGAGGACCTCGCGCGGGAGTACTCCGAGGTGGGGCTGCGGGTGTTCGGCACCGACGACCTCGCCGCGATCTTCGACCGGCTGCGCACCGACCCCGCCCTGCGCTGGCGGGACGCCGAGGAGATGCTCGGCGCCGCGCGCGGTGCCGTGGAGCGCGCCGAGCGGGCCGCGCCGCAGTGGTTCGGCACGGTGCCCACCGTGCGCTGCGAGGTGGCGGCCGTACCGGAGGCGGAGGCGCCGGGCGCGCCCACCGCGTACTACTCCCCCACCGCGCTGGACGGCTCGCGCCCCGGCACGTACTACGCGAACACCTCACGGGCCCAGGAGCGCTACCGCTACCAGTCCGAGGCCATCGCGTTCCACGAGGCCGTTCCGGGCCACCACTTCCAGATCACCCTCGCGCAGGGGATGACCGGGCTGCCGATGCTGCGCAGGCTCGCGAACATCAACTCCTACCTGGAGGGCTGGGGCCTGTACTGCGAGCGGCTGGCCGACGAGATGGGCCTGTACTCCGACGACGTCGCCAGGCTGGGCATGCTGGCCACGGACTCGATGCGCGCGGGCAGGCTGGTCGTCGACACCGGCCTGCACGCGCTCGGGTGGAGCCGCGCGCAGGCGATCGACTACCTGCGGGAGAACACGCCGCTCGCGCTCGTGGAGATCGAGTCCGAGGTGGACCGCTACATCTCCGCGCCCGGCCAGGCGCTGGCGTACATGGTCGGCAGGCTGGAGATCCAGCGGATCAGGGCGGAGGCCGAACTGGCCGCGGGCGACCGGTTCGACATCCGCGCTTTCCACGACGTCGTGCTCGGCGGTGGTCCGCTTCCGCTGGCCGTGCTGGACGAGGTAGTCAGCGCTTGGGCCTTGTCCACGCCAGTGACGGCTTGAGGTTTTCGCGAGTGGATCGAAAACCGGTTCGGTTTGTCGCACTCGGGCCGGGGTTCTTCGACAACTGATTGTTCGAACCGCTAAGGAAATGGTGGCCTGGCGGTCGGATTCGCGGACGGCGATCGGGGAGCGGTCGCCGTCTCGGCGCTGTTTCCCCTGGCGAATAGAGGTCGCCCGCACGCCGGTGCCGAAGTCGCGCTCGAACTCCCTTGTCGACGCCCCCGCTCGCGTTCTCGCGCGTCGACGCCGGGACCAGCGGTCAATATCCGCGAATCGTCGTCCGGCACTCTCCCGGACTTCTCCCCGCGTTCCGCCCCGGTGGCCGAGTCGTGCCCTTGGAGCCGCACTCACAGGCGTGGCGACTACACCCTGTCACCCGATTGCTACGGTGAGAAGCGGTTCAGGGGTCACGAAAATAACTTCATCCGAGCCGCCACACTCACTACGGGCCGTAACCCTATTTATGCGGAAATGGTCCATTCGAGTGAGAGGCCTTCATCGCCCGAGAAGTGCGGACCTACACCCGCTACCAGAAGTCATAGGATGTTTCACGGACGGGTTTGCACTGGCCAGAAGGTTGTCTATGCTTATCAAGAGTGGTGCCCCCGACGGGAGTCGAACCCGTACCTTTGACCCTTTTAAGGGGCCTGCCTCTGCCGGTTGGGCTACGGGGGCAGCGGGCAGCTTAAAGGTCGGCCGCGCGATCGAGTAACGAGATCCACTCAAGACACCCGCACGGCTCAACGTGTTCCGCTATTGCGGTCATTTACGTAATGGACCGACGACCGTCATCCCCAATACCGCTTCGTGATAGGCGTCACAACCGAGCGCGCGCTCCACCAGTTCGTCGCGCAGCGCCGCCGTGAAGCCGACGCCGAGGCCCATGGCCGTCGCGACCAGGTACGCGGTCTGCGAGAGGTGGCCGACGTCCATCTGCACGACCCGGTAGGCGCGCGAGGTGTCGTAGCGCCAGCGGGTGCGCTCCAGGACGGCGGTGTAGGTCAGCACGAGGGGCGCGTCGCCCACCCACTCCTGGTCGCCCGCCGCCTCCACGATCTGCTCCGGCGTCCACTCCGGGCCGACGGGTTCGAGCACGTGCCGCAGGCCGTCGTAGTGGTACCAGCCGGCGGGCAGGCCGCAGACGTCGCGGGCGTGCGCGTAGAGCTCGACGGGGTGGCGGCCACCGCCGGACGGGCTGGTCTTGAACACGGTGCCGGTCCGGCCGATCCGCGACCGCGTCGGCGACGGGCCCCCGAGCACGGCCAGCAGTTCACCGACCTGCTCCAGGCTCACGCCGTCCGACCCGAACTCGCGGGTGGTCCGACGGGCCAGCAGCACGTCCAGCACGGGCGTCGCGCCCCACTCGGGCTGCTCCGGGAGCACCGGCAGCGCGACGGCGTCACCGCCGAGGGTCCGGAACGGGGTGGGCGGCGGGTGCTCGCCGAGCTTCACCTCCAGCACGGCGTCGTGCTCGTCGGCCGCCTGGTACTCGGCGTCGCCCAGCGTGCGGCTGGCGAAGTGGAAGTGCCGCGCCGACGCGCCCCAGCTCGACCAGGCGAGCAGCAGGTCGCGCTCGGCGTCGTGCTCCGGCGAGCCCTCGACGATCAGGACGCCAGCGTCCACCAGTTCGTCGAGCACCCGGCGCAGCACGGCCCGGTCCTCCTCGCCCAGCGGCGCGAGCAGGTCGTCGACCTCGGTGAAGGTGCTGAACTTGCGGCACAGCAGCTCGGCGGTCTCGCTGATCGCGAACTGGCGGTGGTGCAGGTAGTCGTCCCAGACGACGGCGCCGTTCTCGTAGAACAGCGTCGCGTGCTCAGCGACCTTTACCCGCACCCAACAGCTCCTTGAAGCGCTTCGCGACCCAGTCGTGGACCGCGTCCGAGACCAGTGTGTCCCCCGCGCGGTGTTCGAACCACCGCCAGTCACAATTGACGTTGACCTCCAGGAAGACGTGGTCCTTCGCCGTCACCAGGAGGTCGAACGCCGCCACCTCGACCCGCCAGTAGCGGGCTAAGGCGAGGAGCTTGGCGGCCACCGCGTCGGGGACCGCCGTGGGTGTCACCCGGACGGCGTCCGGGTCGACCCAGAGCTGGGCCGGGTCGAGCTTGTCGACCTGGTAGGCGATGCACGTCCCGCCGACGACGAACACCCGCAGCTCGGTCTCGGACGCCAGGTACTGCTGGACGATCACCGGCGCGGACTCGGGGGCGTCGCTGGACCTGCTGGTCTCCAGCGGGCGCGGGAACAGGCCGTGCTGCACTCCGGGGCGCGGCTCCAGCAGGTGGCGCCCCGAGGTCTTCACGATGCAGTGCGCGCCACCGGGCCGGGTGCGGCCGGGGCGGGTCGTCACGGCCGTCCGCGGGATCGTCAGGCCGAACGAGGCCGCGTCGGAGAGCTGCGTGAGCCGGTCGAGGTGGGCCGTGGACCGGGCCGGGTTGACGTGCGCCCAGTCACCGCGGGTCGCGAGCCAGTTCGACACCGCGCCCCACTGGTCGACGGCGTAGGAGCCCGCCAGCGTCCCCGGCTCGACCGGGAGGGCGGAGAGTTCGAAGTGCCTGCGCCAGACCAGCACCGGCCGCAGCAGCCACCGGTCCAGCTCGACCAGCGGGGCGTCGGTGTAGATCGTCAGCGGGAGGTCGGTGCAGCGGTCGGCGTCGATGCGGGCCATCCGGACCCCGCGTTCGGCGAGCGCGATGGAGAGCTCGTTCATCTCCATGTCCGCGCTGCGGGCGAGCACCAGCACGCACGGGACGGGGCTGCCGTCGCCTTCGTCGACCATGCCCATCCGGTGCACCTGCTCCTGGAAGTCCAGGGTCTTCGGTGGCGAGCGGAAGAGGTAGTTCTGGCCTTGGAGGAGGAGCGGAGTCGGCTTCACCGGAGTGGGACTCGGTTCCGGCAGGACTCTTACGGCTTCGAGCGGGGGTCTGGAGACCCCCGGCTCGGAAGCGGTCACGCTCAGTCGTCTTTCTTGCTTCGGAAACACTTCCCAGCCGTGACGTACTCAGCGGCGTACTCCGCCAAGGCGCGGTCCTCGATCTCACCGCGGCGAAGCTGTGCGGCCAGCTCCTCAAGGGACATCGCGGTCACCTCTTTCCCCAACACGCGCATCACGCTTTCAGGTGATGCACAAGCAGTAGTCTCGGGTTCACGTAACGCAATGTCAAGATGAGCGCCCTGAGATTGCTCTATATGGGGGCTCAAGTTACGGCACTAAGCCAGACGGGTGTCACCCGACTGCAACCGAACGGCGCAGTGCGTGCAACACCCGTCGGCGGACTCAGCTCTGGGACGCGCGGTCGAACTCCGCCTTCGGGTCGTTGATCTGACCCAGTGCGACGACCTCACGACCGTTGACGAACGCGAGCAGCCAGTCCATGAGAACACGGAACTTGCGGTTGAAGGTGGGCATCTTCGCGACGTGGTAGCCGCGGTGCGCCAGCCAGGCCAGCAGGCCCTTCATCTTGATGCCGTAGACGTCCGCGACACCCTTGTACAGGCCGAGACCCGCGACCGAGCCGATGTACTTGTGGAAGTAGTCCTTCTGCTGCTTGCCGCGCAGGCTGGCCACGAGGTTCGCGACGAGCACCTTGCTCTGCCGCACCGCGTGCTGGGCCGACGGGCTGCACGTCGCCATCGGGTCTTCCTCGGTGCGCGACAGGTCGGGCACGGCCGAGCAGTCGCCCGCCGACCAGACCCCCGCCAGGCCTTCGACCTGGAGCTTCGCCGTGCAGCGCACCCGGCCGCGCTCGTCGAGCGGCAGGTCGGTGTTGCGCAGGACCGGGTTCGCCTTGACACCCGCGGTCCAGATGATCGTGTCGCTGTCGAACTCCGTGCCGTCGTCCAGGACGACGTGGCCGTTCTCCATGGTCTTCACCCTGGTGTCCAGGAAGACCTTCATGCCGCGCTTCTCGAGCTGCTGGACGGTGTAGACGCCCATCTTCTCGCTCACCTCGGGCATGACCCGCTTGGTGGCCTCGACCAGCACCCAGTTCATGTCCTCTGGCTTGAGCTGGGTGTAGTAGCGCAGCGCGTAGCGGGCCATGTCCTCCAGCTCCGCCAGCGTCTCGATGCCCGCGAAGCCACCGCCGATGACGACGAAGCTCAGCAGCCTGCGCCGCACCTCGGGGTCGCGCGTGCTCGCGGCCTGGTCCAGGCGCGACAGCACGTGGTTGCGGATGTAGATGGCCTCGCCGATGGTCTTCACGCCGATGCCCTGCTCGGCCAGACCGGGGATGGGCAGCGTGCGGGCGATCGAGCCGAGCGCGTTGACCAGCACGTCGTACTCGATCGTCTCGACGTGGCCGTCGGCGGTCTCGAGGGTGACGGACTTGCTCGCGTGCTCGATCCGCGTCACGCGGCCGGTGACGACGTGGCAGCGGTTGAGGACCTTGCGGAGGGGCACGACCACGTGGCGGGGCTCGATCGAGCCCGCGGCCGCCTCCGGGAGGAAGGGCTGGTAGGTCATGTGAGGCTGCGGGTCGACAACGGTCACCGACGCCTCACCGGAACGCAGTTTCTTCTGCAACCCCAGCGCGGTGTACATACCGACGTACCCACCGCCGACGATGACGATCCTCGTGGGTTGCGACTTCACAGCAGCCATACGCACATGGTCGCACCGGAACCCCCGGATCCGCGCGTCCGAAAGGCCCGTTGTGACCACGGTCGCCGGGTGATCGCGAACACTCCGCGCGCTGACCTGGGAGAAGGGTCCGCGGTCGGTATAACCGCTGAGAGGATCGATCCAGTAGCTCAGCTTCGGCTGAGGTGATCCTCAGGTTTTCGGACGGGTGAGGACGACCGCCGCGGCGGCCAGCGCGGCGGCCGTCAGGAGGCCCACCACCTCCACGACGGGCTCGGTGCCGCCGCTCGGGAGCACAGCGGTTACCCCCACAAGGGTGAAAGTCAGGACCTGGGTGAGCGCGAACCTGCGGGCCGGTCTCCTCAGCGCGCCCAGGTGCAGGCGGGACCTCGGCGGGACCAGGGCCGTGATGGCGCACGTGGTGTGGAAGAGGTGCAGCAGGACGACCAGTGCCAGGACCGACGGCCGGAAGGGGCCGCCATCGGTGAAGACGAGGGTGGCGGCGGCGAAGCCGATCACCAGTGCCGGGGCCGCCGAGGCCGGGACGGTGACGGCGGCGGCGGAGACGAGGGCGAAGAGGACCAGCGAGACGCCCTGGACACCGTTCGCCGCCAGCAGCAGGCCCACGGCGGTGCAGGTCAGCGCGGACACCAGGCGCAGGGTCCAGGCCGGGAGGCCCGCGGGCAGGTGGACGGGGAGGGCCGCCGGGCCGGACGGGTCCGTCGGACCGGTCTCGTCCCTCGGATCGGGCTGGTCCGTCGGGCCTGGCTGAGCGGTTGAACCGGCCTCGACCGCCGGGCTGGCCTGGATCGCCGGACGTGCCTGGTCTGCCAGGGCCGTCGAACCGGTCTGACCCGTCGAACCAGCCTCGACCGCCGGACCTGCCTGACCCGCCGAAAGTGCCTGGCCTGCCGGGCCCGCCAGGGCTGCCGAGCCGGACTGGCCTGTCGGGCCGGTCTCGATCGCCGGACCCGCCTGGCCTGCCGGACCCGCCAGGCCCGTCGAACCAGCCTCGACCACTGGGCCGGTCTCGTCCGTCGGACCGCCCCCGTCCGTCGATCCGGTGTGGTTCGTCATCGGACCACCGGGCGTCCCGGTCGGTTGGCCCGGCGGAGGGTGGCCGCCACCGAGTGGCCGCGTTCGTCCCAGGGGACCACCGCGATGCCGTGCTGCTTCATGGCCTCCAGCCTGGTGCGCTGCTCCAGGGTGATGACGCGCAGCGCGCCCTCCCCCCACGGCGTTTCCTCGTCCGGGCGGAGGTCCGGTGGGAGCACGTCCACGGCCAGGACGAGGCTGCCGCGGCGGGCGGCCTGGACGGCCACCTCCACCACGTGGTCGTCCAGGAACGGCGACAGGACCACCACCAGGGCTCCGTGGGGGACGCGGTGCAGGGACGGGCGGGGTGCCCAGCCCGCCGCGCGGGCGCAGACGACGAGCTGGTTGCGCAGCCTGAGGAGCTGGCGTCGGCCGATGCCGGGGCGGACGCCCAACTGGGGGCGGCCCAGGTCGGCCAGGCCGACGCGGTCGCCCTGCCGCAGGTAGCCGGCGGCCAGCGAGGCCGCCGCGCGGACGGCGGTGTCGAGGCTGCCGCCGGGCCTCGACGTGCGGCCCGCGTGGCCGGTGGACCAGTCCGCCACCCGGCTGCCCAGGTCCAGGCGGGTGTCCAGGGCCAGGACGACGTCGGCGTCGGCCTCGGCGTGGTGTTCGCGGACGTGCAGGACGGGGCTGCGCAGGGAGACCCGCCAGTCGATGCGGCGCAGGCGGTCGCCCGCCTGGAACGCGCGGATGTCGCGCAGCTCGGTCGAGTCGCCGGGGCGGCGGGTGCGGTGGACGCCCACCAGTCCGGCGGCGCGGGCGGGCAGCAGGCCCGCCGGGAGCGCGTCCACCGGGGGGAGGACCACGCGGCCGCGTTCCACGCCGACGACCGGGCCGTGGACCAGCAGGCCGTCCGGACCGGCGAACAGGTGGTCGGCGCGCAGGTCCACGCCCTCGCCCCAGGCCTCGCGGCGGAGCTTCACCACGATCGGGCCGCTGGTGGCGGGCAGCAGGTGCACCGGACCGAGGTCGCCCGCCGTGCCGGGGGCGGGCAGGCGGACGGCCAGGAACTCCGCGCCCTCGGCCGGGTCCACGTCGACACCGGTGGTCGCCGAGCCGGGCTCGGCCGTGCGCGGCAGGGGGCGGACGGTGACGGTGGGGACGCCCCGGACCCGGACGGCCAGCGCGAAGAGGGCCGAGACGAGGAAGGGGGCGCCGAGCAGGACCAGCTCGACCTTGTGCAGCAGTCCGCCCAGCACGGGCAGCGCCACGCCGAGCAGGACGGCGCGGCCGTACGCGTCGGTGGCGCGCCACCCGCCTTCGCGGGTGAACGCCGCCCTGATCCGGTCCGCCCGGCTCACGACCGGGTGCTCGCCGGGCCGGGGACCCTGCCCAGCAGTTCGGTGACGACCTCGACGCCGGTCGTGCCGGACGTCCACGTCTCGGGCCGCAGGGTGAGGCGGTGGGCCAGCGCGGCGACCGCGCAGTCCTTGACGTCCTCGGGCAGGACGAAGTCGCGCCGGTCGAGCACCGCCAGCGCCCTGGCCACCAGCACCAGCGCCAGCGCGCCGCGCGGTGACGCGCCCACCTCCACGGCCGGGTGCGCCCTGGTCGAGGAGGCCAGGTCGACGCAGTAGCGCAGCACGTCCTCGTCCACCGCCACCCGTTCCACGCCCGCCTGGAGCTCGGCCAGCCGGGTCGACTCGAAGACCGGGGGCACCTCAGTCTGCTCCCGCTGCCGGACGAGCCTGCGGCGGAGCACCTCGACCTCCTCGGCCGCGGGCGGGTAGCCGATGTCCAGGCGCACCAGGAAGCGGTCGAGCTGCGCCTCCGGGAGCGGGTAGGTGCCCTCATACTCGACGGGGTTCGCGGTGGCGAGCACGTGGAACGGCCTCGGCAGCGGGAACGTGCGGCCCTCCACCGTCACCTGGCCCTCCTGCATGGCCTCCAGCAGGGCGGACTGGGTCTTGGGCGGGGTGCGGTTGATCTCGTCGGCGAGCAGCAGGCCGGTGAAGACCGGGCCCGCGCGGAAGCTGAACCCGCGGTCGGACGGGTCGTAGAGGAACGAGCCCGTCACGTCGGCCGGGAGCAGGTCGGGGGTGCACTGGAGGCGGCGGAAGTCCAGGTGCAGCGCCTGCGCGAGGCTGCGGGCCATCAGCGTCTTGCCCAGACCCGGCACGTCCTCCAGCAGCACGTGGCCGCCCGCGAGCACGGCCGCGAGCGCCAGCCGCAGCGACCGCTGCCTGCCGACCAGCACCGTGCCGACGGCGTCCAGCACGGCCGTGCACTCGGTCGCGATCTCCGCGACGCTCGTGGAGTCGGTCGACGTCACAGGTCCTCCAGTCGGTCAAGCACCTCGGCCAGTGCGCGGGGGTTCGGCATGGTGGCGTCCGGGTCGGTGAGCAGCCGGTAGGCGGTGTCACCGAGGAGGGGGCGGCCTTCGGCCAGCGTCGCGACGCCGCGCTGCCGGAGCCGGGCCTCGGCCAGCGCCCGCAGCCTCGGCCGGACGCGCGAGGTGAAGCGGTCGTGGTCGCGGGACGCCTCGTCGAGGCGGCTCGCCAACGTCGAGGCCACGACGGACGTGGCGCCCGACGAGTGGGCCGGGAGCGGTGACCAGGCGATGTCCGTGGCGCGGGGCAGGCGGGCGAGGAGCAGGACGAGCGCGGCGACCGGCAGCGCGACCACCACCGCCCACTCGACGGGGGCTCCCAGCCTGACCAGCCCGAACCCGGCGACCGCTCCGACGGCCAGCGCGAGCAGCGCGGCCTTGAGCAGGCCCACCAGCGGCGTCACGGGCGGTCCAGGCAGGCCACGACGCGCTCCAGCGCGTCGGCGGCGGCCTCGGCGTCACGGGTGGTCACCTGGTCGGGCGCGCCGAACCGGGCGCGCTGGTAGAGCCCGCGCAACGTCGCCGCGGCAGCGGTGTCCACCTCGTACCGGGTCAGCAGCGCGCCGGTGAACTCCGTCGGCGTCTCGTGGTCCCGCCGGGGTGCGCCGCTGGACGCGGCGGCCTGCTCCAGGTTCAGCCACGCCGCCACGACGGCGTCCGACGGCGGCCCGGTCGGCCGTCCCCGCAGCTCCGCGAGCGCCTTGCGCGCGCCGGTCAGCAGCACCTCGGTACCGAGCCGTCCGTCCTCGTCGTCAGCGGCGGCCGCGACCACCGACGACGCCTCCGCCCGGACGCGCTTGCGGTGCGGACCGAGCATCAGCACCACCGCGCCGAGCGACAGCACCACCAGCACGCACAGCACCACGACCAGCAGGGCCACCAACGACCCGCCGACGACGCCCACGACCCCTTCGGCCGCCGAGTCCTCGGCGGCCGCGGCGGTCTCGGCAGCGGGCACGTCAGGCGCCTGCAACGTGCCGTCGTAGACGATCGGCGAGTTCCCGCGCGCCGCGAGCGCGACGAGCACGAGCGCCGCGCCGGCCAGGAGCGGCACCAGCCACCGGGTCCTCATCCGCCAAGGATGCACGTCCCCCTCCCCCGACGCCCGCGTTTTACCGGGGAACACACACCCGGGCGGCTCATCCCCGCACGGCCGCCGCCCGGCGCAGCACGTCCTCCACCATCGCCTGCGTGAGCCTCCCGGTGAACGTGTTCTGCTGGCTCACGTGGAAGCAGCCGAACACGTGCAGCGGTTCGCCCCCGTCGTGCGCGGGCAGGACGAGCTCGACGCCGTGGCCGAACTTCGGGCGCGGGCGGGGCACGGTCCAGAACGCGGTGAGGATCGGCAGCAGCGCCTGCCAGCCGAAGCCGCCGAGCACCACGACCGCGCGCAGCGTCGGCCGGAGCAGGTCGAGTTCGCGGACCAGCCAGGGGCGGCAGTTGTCGCGTTCCTCGGGGGTCGGCTTGTTCTCCGGCGGCGCGCACTTCACCGGTGCGGTGATGCGGGTGCCGTACAGCTCCAGGCCGTCGCCCAGGTGGTGCGCGGTCGGCTGGGAGGCCAGGCCGACGGCGTGCATGGCGGCGTAGAGGACCTCGCCGGAGCGGTCTCCGGTGAACATCCGGCCGGTGCGGTTGGCGCCGTGCGCGGCCGGGGCGAGGCCGACGACGGCCAGGTGCGCGTCGGCGGGACCGAAGCCGGGGACCGGACGGCCCCAGTACTCCTCGTCGCGGAACGCGGCCCGCTTCACCCGTGCCACCTCCTCGCGCCACGCGACCAGGCGCGGGCACGCGCGGCACGTGGTGACCTCCGCGTCGAGCCGATCAAGAGCGAGCACTCCACTCCTCCTCGAACGTAGGGTTCGACCATGACCGACAAGGACAACGGCGAGACCGAGGACGACAAGAAGGACGAGAAGGACATCCCTTCCGACGACCTCGTCACCGCCCAGCACAGCATCACCGTCAAACGGCGCAAGCTGAACTACACCACCACGACCGGCCGCGTCGTGCTGCGCCGGGAGGTGCTCACCGAGGGCAAGTTCGACGGCCACCAGCCCAAGGCCGAGGTCTTCATGACCACGTACACGCTGGACGGGGCCGACCCGAAGGCGCGGCCGGTGACGTTCGCGTTCAACGGCGGCCCCGGCTCGTCGAGCGTGTGGCTGCACCTGGGCCTGCTCGGCCCGCGCCGGGTCGTGTCCGGTGACGTCGGCGAGCTGACGCCGCCGCCGTACGAGCTGGCCGACAACGCCGAAACCCTGTTGGCGCACAGCGACCTCGTCTTCATCGACCCGGTGTCCACCGGCTACTCCCGCGCGGTGAAGGGCGAGAAGCCCGGCGAGTACCACGGCTTCCAGGGCGACATCGAGTCCGTCGGCGAGGTGATCCGGCTGTGGACCTCGCGCAACGGCCGGTGGATGTCGCCGAAGTTCCTCGCCGGCGAGTCGTACGGCACGCTGCGCGCGGCGGGCCTCGCCGAGCACCTCCAGTCCCGGTACGGCATGTACCTCAACGGCCTGATGCTGATCTCGTCCGTCCTGGACTTCACCACGCTGGACTTCAACGAGAACAACGACGTCCCGTACGCCCTGTTCCTGCCGACGTACGCGGCCATCGCCCACTACCACGGCCTGCACGGCGACCGGGAGCTGGCGGACGTGCTCGCCGAGGCGGAGGAGTTCGCGGCGCGCGACTACCCGTGGGCGCTGAACCGCGGCCACCGGCTCACCGAGGAGGAGCGCGCGGACGTCGTCACCCGGCTCGCCGCGATCACCGGGCTGTCCGAGGACTACGTGGACCGGGTGGACCTGCGCGTCGAGCACGTCCGCTTCTTCACCGAGCTGCTGCGCCACCAGCGCCGGATCGTCGGCAGGCTCGACGGCCGGTTCACGAGCTGGGACGCGGACTACGGCCAGGAGCTGATGTCCGAGGACGCGTCGTACGCGGCGATCCTGGGGCCGTACGCGGCGGCGCTGAACCACTACGTGCGGGCCGAGCTGGAGTACTCGAACGACCTGCCGTACGAGATCATCGCGCGGACCGTGCACCCGTGGTCCTACAAGGAGTTCGAGGGCCGCGCGGTGTCCGTCACGGCGAAGCTGTCGGCCGCGATGCGCGCCAACCCGCACCTGAAGGTGCACGTGGCGTTCGGCTACCACGACGGCGCGACGGCGTACTACGCGTCCGAGCACGTGCTGGCGCACCTGGCGATCCCGGCCGAGCTGCGGGAGAACATCGAGTCGGCGTACTACCCGGCGGGCCACATGATGTACGTGCACGAGCCGTCGCGCGTGCAGCAGTCGAAGGACCTGGCGGACTTCGTGAAGTCCGCGTCGAACCGCTGACCGGACGGGGGCGGCCGGTGCGGACCGGGCGCCCCCGACGGGGTCAGACGACCGAGCGCTCCTCGGCGAAGTGGCACGCGCTCGGGTGGTCACCGGCGCGGACGACCAGCTCCGGCTCCTCGGTGGCGCAGATGTCCTGCGCCTTCCAGCAGCGGGTGCGGAAGTGGCAGCCCGACGGCGGGTTGATCGGCGACGGCACGTCACCGGTCAGCCGGATGACGTCGCGCGTGCCGCGCTGCGTCGGGTCCGGCACGGGCACCGCGGACAGCAGCGCCTGCGTGTACGGGTGCGTCGGACGCTCGTAGATCTGGTCCTCCGTCCCCGTTTCCACGATCTTGCCCAGGTACATCACGGCGACCCGGTCGGACAGGTGCCGCACCACGGACAGGTCGTGGGCGATGAACACGTAGGACAGCCCGAGGTCGGACTGGAGTTCGCCCAGCAGGTTCATCACCTGAGCCTGGATCGAGACGTCCAGCGCGGACACCGGCTCGTCGCAGACGATCACCTTGGGGCGCAGCGCCAGCGCGCGGGCGATGCCGATGCGCTGCCGCTGGCCGCCGGAGAACTGGTGCGGGTAGCGGTGGATGTGCTCCGGGTTGAGCCCCACGGTGTCGAGCAGGTCCTGCACCTTCCGCCGCCGCGAGCCCTTCGGCGCGACGTCGGTGTGGATCTCGAACGGTTCACCGATGATGTCGCCGACGGTCATCCGCGGGTTGAGCGAGGTGTACGGGTCCTGGAGCACGATCTGGATGTCGCGCCGCAGCTTGCGCAGTTCGGCGCCGCGCATGGCGAACATGTCGCGGCCCTCGAACTTCGCGCCGCCCGACGTCGGCGGCTCCAGCCGCATCAGCACCTGCGCGAGCGTGGACTTGCCGCAGCCGGACTCGCCGACGACGCCGAGCGTCTCGCCCTTGTTCAGCGTGAACGAGACGCCGTCGACCGCCTTGACGTGGCCGATGGTGCGCTTGAACAGCACACCGACGCGGACCGGGAAGTGCTTGACGAGGTCGGTGACCTCCAGGATCGGCTCAGCCACGGCTGACGACCTCCTCCGCGAAGTGGCACGCGCTGGTGCGGTCGAGGCCGAGCCGGTGGTTGGCGGGCACCTCGGTCTTGCAGACGTCCACGGCGCGCGGGCAGCGCGGGTGGAACGGGCAGCCGGACGGGATGTTCGTCAGGCTCGGCGGCAGCCCCTTGATCGTCTTGAGCTCCTGGCCCTTGAGGTCCAGGCGCGGCAACGACTCCAGCAGCGACTCGGTGTACGGGTGGCCGGGCGCGCGGAAGAGCTGGTAGACGTCCGCGTGCTCGACGATCCGGCCCGCGTACATCACCGCGATCCGGTCCGCCACGTCCGCGACGACGCCGAGGTCGTGGGTGATCAGGATCAGGCCCATGTCGCGTTCGGTCTGGATCTCCCGCAGCAGGTCCATGATCTGGGCCTGCACGGTGACGTCCAGCGCGGTCGTGGGCTCGTCGGCGATCAGCATCTCCGGGTCGAGCGCGAGCGACATCGCGATCATCGCGCGCTGCCGCATGCCGCCGGAGAACTGGTGCGGGTACTCGCCGACCCGGTTCTTGGCGTTGGGGATCTTCACCAGGTCGAGCAGCTCGATCGCGCGGGCGCGGGCTTCCTTGCGGGTCATCCCCCGCCGCACGCGCAACTGCTCCTCGATCTGGAACCCCACGGTGAACACGGGGTTCAGCGCGGACAGCGCGTCCTGGAAGATCATCGCGATGCCGTCGCCGCGGACGTCGCGGCGGCGGTCGGCGGACGCGGCCAGCAGGTCCTCGCCGTTGAACCGGATGGCGCCCTTGGTGACGAACGCGGG
Source organism: Umezawaea endophytica (assembly GCF_025061645.1). Lineage (GTDB taxonomy): Bacteria > Actinomycetota > Actinomycetes > Mycobacteriales > Pseudonocardiaceae > Umezawaea > Umezawaea endophytica. The sequence goes on from NZ_JANYMP010000011.1 coordinate 234,623, forward strand.
CGGGGTGTCCAGGATGCCCATGATCGTCTGGGCGGTGACGCTCTTGCCGGAGCCGGATTCACCGAGTACCGCCAGGGTCTCCCCCGCGTTGACCTGGTACCCGACCCCGTTGAGCACCTTCGCGACGCCGTCGCGGGTGCGGAACTCCACGTGGAGGTCCTCGACCTCCAGCAGTGGTGCGGTCACGGTCGGAACTCCTATCGCGACTTGGGGTCGAGGGCGTCGCGCACGGCGTCGCCCAGGATGACGAAGGCGAGCACGGTGATCGTCACGAACCCGGCGGGGAACAGCAGCATGTGCGGCGCCGCCTGGAAGTAGTCGCGGGACTCGCTGATCATCACGCCCCAGGACACCACCGGCGGGCGCAGGCCGATGCCGAGGAACGCCAGCGTGGCCTCGGCGCCGATGAACGCGCCGAGCGCGATCGTGGCGTACACCAGCACCGGCGCGACGGTGTTCGGCAGCAGGTGCCGGAAGACGATCCGCAGCGGGCTCGCGCCCAGTCCGCGGGCGGCCTTCACGTAGTCCTGCTGCTTCGCGACGAGCGTCGCGGACCGCATGATCCTCATCGAGACGGGCCAGGACAGGACGGCGATGGACAGCACCACCTGGGTGATGATCCGCACCGCGCTGGGGTTCTCCGTCGGCGAGTTGAACGTCGTCAGGATGACGATCGCGCCCAGCACGAACGGGACGCCCGCGAAGATGTCGCCGAAGCGGGACAGGAGGCTGTCGACCCAGCTCTTCGCGTAGCTGGCGAAGATGCCGACCACGGAGCCGATCAGCACCGTGAGCAGCGTCGAGAACAGGCCGACGAGCAACGACGCCCTGGCGCCGTAGATGGCGCGGGCGTACACGTCGTAGCCCTGCACGTCGTAGCCGAACCACGCGTCGGCGGACGGGGTCTTCAGGTAGTTGTCCAGGTTCGCGGCCCGCGGGTCCACCGAGGTGAACAGCGACGGGAACGCGGCCATGACCACCACGATGAAGATGATCACCAGCGAGATGATGAACGTCGGCTTGCGGCGCAGTTCGCCCCACGCGTCGCTCCAGAGGCTGCGGGGCTTGCCCTGCTTCTGCGACGAGTCGTCCACGTGGCTGAGGTCGCCCACCGCCGAGGCGGCCGCCCTCTCCAGCCCGGCACCGCTGGCACCTGGGTCACTCATAGCGGATCCTCGGGTCGAGAACGGCGTACAGGAGGTCGACGATCAGGCTCATCAGCAGGTAGACGAGGACGAGCATCGTGACCACGCCGGTGACGGTGATGCCCTCCTTCTCCTGGATGCCCCGGAAGATCAGGCCGCCGATGCCGTTGATGTTGAACACGCCCTCGGTCACGATCGCGCCGCCCATGAGGCTGCCCAGGTCGGTGCCGAGGAACGTGATCACCGGGATGAGCGAGTTGCGCAGCAGATGCACGCCGACGACGCGGCGGGTCGGCTGGCCCTTCGCGATGGCCGTGCGCACGTAGTCCGCGTGCCGGTTCTCCGCGATGCTGCTGCGGGTCAGCCTGGCCACGTAGGCCATCGACGTGCTGCCGAGCACGAAGCCCGGCAGGATCAACTGCGCGAACGTCGGATCGGTCGCGTCGACGCCAACGTCGAACAGGTCGAGGCCCTGCGGGCCGAGGTAGAGGCGCAGCACGAAGCCGGTGACGAACACCGGCAGCGAGATCAGGAACAGCGTGGACACCAGGACCAGGTTGTCCAGGAAGCCCTGCTTGCGCAGGCCGGTGAGGACACCGGCGGTGATGCCGATGAGCGCCTCGATGAGCAGCGCGACGATCGCGAGCTTCACCGTGGTCGGGTAGGCCGTGGAGATCTGCTCGCCGACCGAGATGCCGGAGAACGTGTCGCCGAAGTCACCGGTGATCACGTTGCCCATGTACTTCAGGTACTGGAGGGGGAGCGGGTCGTCGAAGTTGAACTTGTCGCTCATCGCGGAGATGTAGGCCTCGGGACACGGCCTCTGCCCGCACTTGCCCGCGAACGGGTCCTGCGGGATCGCCCAGACCAGGGCGTAGATGATGAAGGTCGTCCCGATGAACACCGGTATGAGCTGGAGTAGGCGTCGCAGCACGTAGCGACCCATGCCAGTGGCTCCTTGCGTGGTGGGAGGCGCCTGAACGCGGGTCCGGCTCCGCGATGGTGGTGCTTCGCGGAGCCGGACCGTTGCTCGGAGAGCTGTTCGGGATCAGGCCTTGACGCGGAACGCGGACAACTGGCCGTCGCGCTTGAAGGTCAGCTTCGCGGCGCTCAGGTTCTTCGAGTAGCCGCCGATGCCCTTCTCCGTCCACACCGGGATCGAGGGCAGGTCCTTGGCGATCAGCTTGTGGGCTTCCTGGTAGGCCTTGATGGCCTCGTTCTTGTCGGCCGTGCTGTCCGCCTTCGCCAACTGCGCGTCGACCGCGGGGTTGCTGTAGGCGGAGTCGTTCGACGAGGCGCCGGTCTTGAAGATCGGGTTGAGGAAGTTCTCGATCGACGGGTAGTCGGCGGACCAGTCGGACCGGCTCAGGCCGGTGAGCTGCTTGCCGTCGACGATCTGCCGGAACGCGCCGAAGTTGGTCGCGCCGACGAACTCGCAGTCCACGCCCAGCGCGTCCTTGATGCTGTTGCAGGCCGCCTCGAGCGGCTCCTTGCGGCCACCGTCGGCGTTCGACTGGATCGTCAGCTTGCCGGTGAAGCCCGACTTGGTGAAGTACTCCTTGGCCTTGACCTTGTCGTACTTGCAGAAGTCGGCGCAGGTGTTCGCCTCGTAGCCCTCGATGCCCGGCGGCACCCAGCCGTCGACCGGCGTGTACGAGTTGGCCAACACCGTCTTGGTGATCTGCTCGCGGTTGATCGCCAGCGCGATGGCCTTGCGCAGGTCCAGGTTGTTGAAGCCCGGCACGTAGTACGGGATCGCGATGGTGCTGATGCCGAGCAGGTTCGCGTTCAGCACGCGGTCACCGAGGTCGGCCTTGTGCTTGTCGCCGATCTTGGCCGACGGCGGCAGCGCCTCCATGAAGTCCAGCTTGCCGCCGACCAGGTCCTGGTACGCGGTCTCCTGGCTGGAGTAGATCTTGATGTCCAGCGTCTTGAAGTGGACCTTGTCCTCGCCCTGGTAGTCGGCGAAGCGCTCCAACTTGATCAGCGCGTTCGGCGTGCGCTCGACGAACTTCATCGGGCCGTTGCCGATCGGCTTGGCCTCGAAGGCCTTCGGGTCGGCGAAGAACGCGTCGGGCAGCGGGGCGAACGGCAGGTAGCCGATCTGGCTGGTGAAGACCGAGAACGGGCCCTTCAGGGTCACCTTGAACTCGTAGTCGCCCACGACCTCCAGGCCGGACATCTTCTGCGCCGTGGGGGTCGCGCCCTCACCGGCCGGGGCGACGTCGTCGTAGCCCTGGATCTGCGCGAAGAAGCTGGACGCCTGCTGCGCGTTCGGCGCGTAGGCCCCGTAGTTCCAGGCGTCGACGAAGTTCTTCGCCTTCACCTCGGTGCCGTCGTGGAACTTCCAGCCCTGCTTGAGCTTGATCGAGTACACCTTGGCGTCGGCCGTGGTGATCGACTCGGCCGCCAGGTTGAAGGTCTTGCCGTCCTCCGGCTGGAAGCCGACGAGGCGCGTGTACAGGGCCTCGACGGCCTTGGACCCACCTGCCTCGGTGGTGTTCGCGGGCAGCAGGTTCGCCTTCGGCTCGGTGCCGTAGATCGACACCGTGCCGTCCTCGTTGCCTCCCGCTGCGCTGTCGGAACTCGTCCCGCCACCGCACGCGGACAGCGTCATGACGAGCGCTACCGGTACTGCGAGCCACGAGACCGAGCGTGATCGCGACATGCATCCTCCCACCTAAATCTGGCGGCCCCGCGGCGGCGGAGCGCCTCACCCCCCGAAGGGTGGATTCCCAGAACGTGAGAGGGACGGTAATGCGGGGACGTCGTGGGCCGCTGGATTAGGCAGTCACGAAAACGTCACGATCAATACCAATTGCCACTTCAGACGAGCGAGTATGCAAGGCCGTCCAGGATGTCGTGTTCACTCGCGATCAGCTCGGTGACGTCCGTGTGAACAGCCAGGTGCTCGGCGATCGTGCGCACCACCAGCGCCCCGCCGATGATCACGTCGACCCGGCCGGGGTGCATCGAGCCGATGGCCGCCCGCTCGTCGTGGGTCATCGTGAGCAGCCGCCCGGTGATGTCCCTGACCTGGTCGAACGACAGCCGGGCGAGGTGGATCTCGGCCGGGTCGTACTCCGGCAGGTCCTTCGCGATAGCGACCAGCGTCGTCACGGTGCCCGCGACGCCGATCCAGCCCCGCGCCTTCGCCACCGGCACGGCCGCGAACGCGTCCGCCAGCACGTCGGAGGCCACCCGGACCGCCTCCTCGACCTCGGCGGCCGTCGGCGGGTCGGAGCGCAGGCAGCGCTCGGTCAGCCGCACGCAGCCGATGTCGACCGACCGCGCGGCCTCCACGGAGCCCCGCACGCCGTCCCAGGAGCCCAGCACCAGCTCGGTGGAGCCGCCGCCGACGTCGGACACCAGGAACGGCCCGTCCTCGGCCTCCTGGTCGGCCACGGCGCCGGTGAACGACAGCCGGGCCTCCTCGTCGCCGGTGATGACCTCGGCCTCGACGCCGAGCACCTCGGCGGTCATGGCGAAGAACTCGTCGCGGTTGGCGGCGTCGCGGGTCGCGGACGTGGCGACCATCCGCACCCGCTCCACGCCCTTGCGCCGGAGGACGGCCGTGTAGTCGACCAGGGCGGCCCGCGTGCGGGCGATGGCCTCCGGCGCGAGCACGCCCGTGGCGTCCACGCCCTGGCCGAGCCGGACCACGCGCATCTCGCGGTGCACGTCGCGCAGCCAGTGGGCGCCGTCGTCGCCCGTGGTCACGTCAGCGACCAGCAGGCGGATCGAGTTCGTCCCGCAGTCGATCGCGGCCACCCGTGCCATCGTCAGTCCTCCTCGTGTGGTGCTCGCGGAGGACGGTAACGGCCGTGCGCGAAAGAGGGGAACCCGGCTGGTGCCGGGTTCCCCTCCGTGGCTGAACGCGTGCTTACGTGGGCTTCATCGACGACGAGGCGGCCACCGAGCTGCCCGCCGCGGGCGAGGAGCCCGCCGCGACCGTGGTCGTGGTGGTGGTCGTCGTGGTGGTCGTGGGGGTCGGGCAGCCCGGCGGCACCGGGCTCGGCGACGTGGTGGTCGACGTCGTCGTGGTGGTCGACGTGGTGGTCGACGTCGTCGTGCCGCTGGTGGTCGTCGTGGTCGTCGGCGTCGGGCAGAGCGTCACCGAGGTGGGCGACGTGGTCGTCGTCGAACTGCTCGGCTTCGTCGTCGTGGTGGTCGTGGTCGTCGTCGTGCTGGAGCTGGACGACGAGGACGACGTGGTCGTGGTCGTCGACCCGGTGTTGCCCGTGTTGCCGGTGTTGCCCGTGGGGGTGGTGTCGTTGTAGTCGTCGTACGGCGGGTAGTCGTAGTCCGCGTCCGACCCGCTCAGGTCGGGCAGCGAGTCGACGCCGTTCTCGTACTGGATCGCCCACGCCATCACGGTCGCGACATACTCGTCGGAGTGGTTGTAGCGGAAGATCGCCTGTGCCCGCTGCTCCGAGTTGTCCATGTCGCCGCCACCGGAGCACAGGTAGTTGCCCGCGCCGACCGTCGCGTCGTAGATGTTGTTCGGGTTGCTCTGGCCGTCACCGTTGCCGTCCGCCGCGTACGCGGCCCACGTGCCGGGGATGAACTGCATGGGGCCGACCGCGCGGTCCCACGTCGAGTCGCCGTCGAAGGCGCCGTTGTCGGTGTCGTGGATCGCGGCGAAGCCCTGGCCGTTGAGCACCGGGCCCAGGATCGCGGGCGTGGCGTTGCCCTTGGCGTCCACCCGGCCGTCGCGCGCGTGGTTCGACTCGATGCGGCCGATGGAGGCCAGCAGCGACCACGACATGTTGCAGCCCGGCTTGGTGGTGGCCAGGCGCTCCTCGGCCCTCCGGTACGCCTCCAGCATCACGCCGGGGATGCCGGGGACGCCGTCGCCGAGGTCGTCGAACGGGTTCAGCCCGCCGCGCAGCGACTCCAGGTCGTCCGCGTCCGCGAGGAACGCGGCGCTCAGCTCGTCGGTCTCGGGCAGCCTGCCGCCCGCGCCCAGCTCGTCGTCGGTGGCGCCGCGGGCGCGGATCGCGCTCAGCACGTCACCGGGCCCCGGCGACTCGGCCGCGATGTCCGAGCGGTTCGAGGTGGTGATCCAGTCGAGGGTGCCCGTACCCGACAGCAGCGCGGGCGCGAGCATCGCGCAGGTGACCGTGGCGGCGACGCCCCACTGGCGCGGGGTCATCGTCGCGTTGCCCGCGACGACCCTTCTCGCCCTGCGCTTGCGGCCCCGTTTTTTCCGCACTGCCACGAAACACTCACTCCCTGAGCCTCATCGCCACCCGCCGAACGGAGTTCGGCGAACCGCATCACGCTCTGCCCCGCTGACAACCCTGCCTCATCGTCATCGCCCTGTCACGGGAACTCGTTGCCCCAAGGGGACAACTTTGTCTAACGAACAGGCGGTGAAACGGGTGTGCGGTGGGTTTTTCACCGTTGACTGTGACCGGCGCCACCGATCTGCCGGTGGGCCGAACGGCGGAGCCGGTTCAGGCGACGGGGGCCGCGCAGTCGCCGCTGGGCCACGAACCGGCGAGCCGGTCCAGCGCCTCGTCGCCGAACGGGTTCACGCCGCGGCCGACGGACAGCGAGTGGGCGACGTGGACGTGCAGGCACTTGACCCGGTCCGGCATGCCGCCCGCGGTGACCTTCGTGCCGAGCGACTCGATCGCGTCCCGCTCCGCGAGGTACGCCTCGTGGGCCCGCAGGTACGCGGCCGCCAACTCCTCGTCCTCGGCGAGCCGGTCGGTCATCTCGCGCATCAGGCCGGAGCCCTCGAGCGTGCTGACCAACGAGTTCAACCGCGAGCACGTCAGGTAGTACAGCGTCGGGAACGGCGTGCCGTCCTCCAGCCGCGGGTTGGTCTGCACGACGGAGGCGTGCCCGCTGGGACAGCGCGCCGAGATCCCGCGCATCCCGCGCGGCGCCCGGCCGAGCTGGGACGCCACGAAGTCGCGGTCCGCTTCCGAGATCGTCATTTCTTCGCCACCGACTGCCACAACTGCTGGTACCAAGACGTGTTCGCGGCCGGCGCCTTGGCCGGCCTCTCCTCTTCGGGTGTGCGCTCCGCGTCTCCGGGGAGCTGGACGATGTAGGGCGTCTCGCCGGGCCGCACGTAGTGCAGCCGCTTGCGCGCCTCGGCCTCGACCTGCGCCGGGTCGTTGAGCTCCGCCTGCCGCTGCTCCAGCTTCGCCACCTCGGCGGCGAGCTGCCCCTGCTGCGCGGTCACCTGGCGCAGCTCGTCGCGCTGCGCCAGGTACGTCCGCAGCGGCACGGCGATGCTCAGCGCGAGCGCGCAGAGCACCATCGCGAGCAGCGCGGCGCGGCGGGTGCCGGACATGCCGAACGCGCCGCCCGTGCCCGCTCCGGCACGGGTGCGGGCCTTCGACGGGGCGGGGCGGCGGGCGCGGTCAGGCCGGGCCGCCGCCGGAGCTGGGCTCCGTCGGCGGCGCCGGTCCCGATCGGCTTCGGGCATGGGGCTCAGGCTTCCGGCGTGTACCGCGGGAAGGCCAGGTCGCCCGCGTAGCGAGCGGCGTCGCCCAGGCTCTCCTCGATGCGGAGGAGCTGGTTGTACTTCGCCGTGCGCTCGCCGCGGGCGGGAGCACCGGTCTTGATCTGGCCGACACCGGTCGCGACCGCGAGGTCGGCGATGGTGGTGTCCTCGGTCTCGCCGGAGCGGTGGCTCATCATCGACTTGTAGCCGTAGGACTTGGCCAGCTCGACCGCGTCCAGCGTCTCCGACAGCGTGCCGATCTGGTTGACCTTCACCAGCAGCGCGTTGGCCGCGCGGCGGGAGATGCCCTCTTCGAGGCGCTCCGGGTTGGTGACGAACAGGTCGTCGCCGACGATCTGGACGCGCTCGCCCAGTTCGGCGGTCATCTGCACCCAGCCGTCCCAGTCGTCCTCGGACAGCGGGTCCTCGATGGAGACCATCGGGTAGGAGTTGACCAGCTCGGTGTAGTAGCCGGTCATCTGCTCGGCGCTGCGCTTGGACTTCTCGAACGTGTAAGCGCCGTCGGCGTAGAACTCGGTCGCCGCCACGTCCAGCGCGAGCGCGATGTCGCGGCCCGGCGTGAAGCCCGCCTTCTCGATCGCGACCAGGATCAGGTCGAGCGCGTCGCGGTTGCTGGACAGGTTCGGCGCGAAGCCGCCCTCGTCGCCGAGACCGGTCGCCAGGCCCTTGCTCTTCAGCACGGACTTCAGCGAGTGGTAGACCTCGACGCCCCAGCGCAGGGCCTCGCGGTAGGACTCCGCGCCGATCGGCGCGACCATGAACTCCTGGATGTCGACGTCCGTGTCGGCGTGCGAGCCGCCGTTCAGGATGTTCAGCATCGGCACCGGCAGGACGTGCGCGTTCGGGCCGCCGATGTAGCGGAACAGCTCGAGCCCGCTGGACGTCGCCGCCGCCTTGGCCACGGCGAGCGAGACGCCGAGGATCGCGTTCGCGCCGAGCCGGGACTTGTCCGGCGTGCCGTCCAGGTCGACGAGCTTCTGGTCGACCACCCGCTGCTCGACGGCTTCGATGCCGACCAGCTCGGGACCGATCTCGTCCAGGACCGCCGTGACCGCGCGCAGGACACCCTTGCCGTTGTACCGCTTGGAGTCGCCGTCGCGCAGCTCGACCGCCTCGTGCTCACCGGTCGACGCCCCGGAGGGAACCGCGGCGCGCTCCAACGTCCCGTCGTCCAGCGCCACCTCCACCTCGACGGTGGGGTTGCCTCGGGAATCCAGGATCTCCCGTGCGCCGACCTGCTCGATGACCGCCACTTGCGCTCCCCTATTCAGCTCATGTCGTCTCGGTGCCGAGCCTACTTGTGCGGTTCCGCGGCCTGTCGCAGGCACGCGAAATGCTGTGGTGATCACCAGGGTGGACCTGGGCACGCGGCCGTCCGACCGGCAGGATCCGCCGGGTGACGGTTCACGTACGAAGAGGTGGGACCGACGGGCCTGCGCTCGTGCTGCTGCACGGGCTGGGCGCGACCGGTGACGTGTGGCTCGACGCGGCTCGGGCGTGGCCGGGCACGTGGCTCGCCCCCGACCTGCCGGGCCACGGCCGGTCCTCACCGCTGCCGGGGTACACGTTCGACGCGCTGGCCGACGCGCTCGCGCTGGTCGTGCCGGTGGACCGGCCCGTCGCGGTGCTCGGGCACTCGCTCGGCGGGGTGGTCGCGCTGGCGCTGGGATCGGGTCGTTCCGGGCCCTCGGTCGACGTCGTGTGCGGGCTGGGCGTCAAGGTGCGGTGGACCGAGCAGGAGCTGGCCAAGGCCGCTGAGCTGGCGGGACGGCCGTCCAAGGTGTTCGCGACCCGCGAGGAGGCCGCCGAGCGGGCGCTGAAGGTGGCAGGCCTGTGGCGGTTGGTGCCCGCCGACACGCCCCTGGTCGACGGCGCCCTGGTGGAGACCTCGGAGGGGTGGCGACTCGCACTGGACCCGGCCGCCTTCGGCGTCGGCGCGCCCGACATGGCCGCGCTGATCTCGGCGAGCCGCGCGCGGGTCGTACTGGCGGCCGGTGACCAGGACCCGATGTGCCCTCCCGCGCACCTGCTCGCGGCCCACCCGGAGGGGGTCGTGCTGCCGGGGCTAGGGCACAACGCGCACGTCGAGGAACCCGCCGCGCTGGCCCCCCTTCTCACCCGGCTGCACGCCGCACTGGTCGGGTGAAAGTCCACGCGACACGGAGTTCTGTCATCCGGACGGCTGTCGAGGAAGACGCGATCAGTAGGTAGCGTTGATCGAACCATGACCGACAGCACCTTCGAGGCGTTCCGCCGAGCCGAGGCGCTGCTGTCCGAACGCCGTCCCCTCGAGGCGTTGCGGGAGCTGCGCACGGTGCTCGACGCCGCGCCGGACGTTCCCAGCGTGCAGTTGCTGGCAGGGCGGGCCTATCTGGGGTCCGCCCAGCTCCACCGTGCGGAAGAGGCGTTCCGGAAGGTGCTGGACGTTGATCCCAGTGATCATTATGCGCGGTTCGCTTTGGGGAAGACGTTGCAGCGGCAGAGTCGGTTCGCTGAGGCTTTGGCGCAGTTGAGGATGGCGGCTGTGATGAATCCTTCGCCTGAGTATCAGGAGGCGTTGGGGGAGGTTGCGGCTCGGATGGCGGTGGATCGGGATCGGGATCGGCGGCGGGAGGGGTAGCTGCTGGGTCTGGGTTGGGGTCGGTCACACCCCGATTGCGCGATTGTGTCGATGGCTGCTTTGGCTTGTCAAGGCGGGAAAGATGCCTTGACAAGCCAAAGCAGCCATGACGTGCGCTGAGAATCGGGGTGCGGCCGGGGGAAGGTTTGGAAAAGCTGCGGGGCGCTCGGTTGGGTTCGGGGGCGGGTTGAGGCCGGGGGCCCAGTTGGGTACGTCGCGTTAAGCCGAGGGCAGGTTGAGGCCGGGGGCCCAGTCGGGCAAGTCGCGGAAGGCCGGGGGCAAGTTGAGGCCGGGGCCCAGGTGGGCGTGGTTGGCCCTGGGGAGCTAGATGGTCACGCTGGCGCGGGCGTAGGCGTCTGCGCCGCTGAAGACGTTTTGGCCGTATTCGGTGGAGTTGTTGTACTGCCAGACTGCTGCCCACCAGCCCTCGCTGTTGCCCATGTCGCGGTCGCCCGAGCACAGGTAGCGGGCGGTGGCCAAGGCCGCGTCGTCGATGTTCTGCGGGTCTGGTGGGTTGCCGTCGCCGTTTGCTCGCTGGGCGTACTTGACCCAGGTCGTGGGGATGAACTGCATCGGGCCGACGGCGCGGTCCCAGGTGGTGTCGCCGTCCAGGCTGCCGCCGTCGGTGTCGCCGATGGCCTTCACGCCTGGTCTGCCGTCCAGGGGGATGCCGATGATCGGGAGGGTCGTGCGGCCGTCGTCGCCTAGTTTGGCGCCGTTGATGAAGCCGTGGTGGGACTCGATGCGGCCTACGCCCGCGAGGGTGGACCAGGAGATTCGGCAGGCTGGGGCCTGGGCCTTCATGGTCAGGTCCGCTAGCGCGTAGGCGCGTAGTGCGCGTTTGGGGATGTCGGTCTTGTCGGAGACCTTGCCCGCCCACTCGTCGATGGGGTCGGTGGTGTCCTGCTGGCCGTTCGACGGGGCCGCTTGGGGGACCTGGCCTGCGGCGTCGGGGATCTCCGTGCCCGGCTCGATCAACTGGAACGGGACCGGGAAGTCGGCTTTCGGTTGCACCACGGGCTTGCGGTCGAGTGCGCCAAGGCCCCAGGCGCCCGCGGCGACGATCATCACCAGTAACAGGGCAAGGCCGAGTCTTCCGGCCAGGCCGCCCGCCCCTCCGCGCGAGCGCGGGGAGGGGGTGAGTTTGGACGGCGGGGTGACGACCACGTGACCCAGGCTACGTGTCGAATCGGCCCGTGACCGGGATGTGATCAGTGTCGAACGGAGCAACCTCTGCCGGTCTGACCGTTTTGCCTGCATCTGGTGGGTGAACGTGACCCAACCTTGGCGATTCTGCTCTAGACGCAGAGGCAAGGCTTACCTAAATTCAGAGCGGTGGAACGACTGCGGGAGGGGGAAGAGTGCTGGTCAACAACGGTTTGATCGGATTGCGCGAAGGGCTGGAGGCCGCGCTCGTCGTGAGCATCCTGATCGCGTTCCTCGTGAAGACCGACCGGCGGTCCTCGCTCCCGTTCGTGTGGCTCGGGGTCGGTGTGGCCGTGCTGCTGTCGGTCGGGTTCGGCGCGCTGATCACGTTCACCACCTCGACGCTGTCGTTCCAGCAGCAGGAGGCGTTCGGCGGTGGGATGTCGATCCTCGCGGTCGCGTTCGTCACCGGGATGATCTTCTGGATGCGCGGGGCCGCGCGGACCATCGCCGCCGAGCTGCGCGGGAAGATGTCCAGGGCGCTGGAGGTCGGGCCGGTCGCCGTCGCGGTGGTCGCGTTCGTCTCCGTCGGTCGGGAGGGGCTGGAGACGGCCGTCTTCTTCTACTCCAGCGTGCAGAGCGCGGGTGTGGGGATCGTCGAGCCGCTGATCGGGTTCCTGGTCGGGATCGCCGTGGCGGTCGCGCTGGCGTGGCTGCTCTACGCGGGCGCGATCCGGTTCGACCTCGGCAGGTTCTTCACCTGGACCGGAGGGCTGCTCGTGTTCGTCGCGGCGGGTGTCCTCGCGTACGGCCTGCACGACCTGCAAGAGGCCGCGATCCTGCCCGGTCTGAACACGCTGGCGTTCGACCTGAGCACGACCGTGCCCGAGGCGTCCTGGTACGGGGCGCTGCTCAAGGGGATCTTCAACTACTCGCAGCAGACGACCGTCCTCCAGGCCGTCGCCTGGGTCGCGTACGTCGCGATCGTCCTGCCGCTGTTCCTGTACCGCCCGCGCGACCGCGCACCCGCAGCACTCTGAAACCCCAGGAGAACCCGTGTTCACAGCACCTCTGCGCGCGACGTTGGTCGCGGCCGCGTCGTTGTCGGTGCTCGCCGCCTGCGGTGGCGGGTCGACGCCCGCCGCGGGCGGGGACGGCGGTCCGATCGCCGTCGAGGCCGCCGACGACGCCTGCAAGGTGGCGCGGACCTCGGCGGGCACGGGCAACGTGACGTTCGAGATCACCAACAAGGGCAGCAAGGTCACCGAGTTCTACCTCTACGCCGAGGGCGACCGGATCCTCGGTGAGGTCGAGAACGTCGGGCCCGGACTGACCCGGCGGCTGATCGTCGAGGTGACCGACGCGGGCAAGCTCCAGACCGCGTGCAAGCCCGGCATGGTCGGCGACGGCATCCGCGGCGACTTCACCGTGACCGGCGAGGGCCGCAAGTCCGTCGACACGGACACGAAGCTGGCCGACGCCACCAAGGAGTACCAGCGCTACGTGAACTCGCAGGCCGACAGCCTGCTCGTGAAGACCACCGAGTTCGTCGACGCGGTGAAGGCGGGCAAGGTCGAGGACGCGAAGGCGCTCTTCCCGGTCGCCCGCCTGTACTGGGAGCGCATCGAGCCCGTCGCGGAGAGCTTCGGCGACCTCGACCCGAAGATCGACGGCCGCGAGGACGTCATCGAGGAGGGCCTGGAGTTCACCGGCTACCACCGGCTGGAGAAGGACCTGTGGGAAACGGGTCTCCAGGCCGACTCCCCCGCCATCGCCGACCGGCTGCTGACCGACGTGAAGGAGATCGTCACCAAGGCGAAGACCGTCGAGCTGACGCCGCTCCAGTTGGCCAACGGCGCCAAGGAGCTGCTGGACGAGGTCGCGACCGGCAAGATCACCGGCGAGGAGGACCGCTACTCGCACACCGACCTGTGGGACTTCCGCGCCAACGTGGACGGCTCGCAGGCCGCCGTCGCCGCGCTGCGCCCGGTGATCCAGGAGAAGGACGCCGCCCTGCTGACCGTGCTGGACGAGAAGTTCAAGGCGTTGGACGACCTGCTGGAGAAGCAGCGCAAGGGTGACGGCTTCAAGCTCTACACCGAGCTGACCGAGCCGGAGGTCAAGGACCTGGCCGCCGCGGTCGACGCGCTGGGCGAGCCGGTGAGCAAGGTCCCCGAGGCCGTGGCCAAGTGAGCGGGGGGCTGCCGAGGAGGCGACTGCTCGGCCTGGCCGGTGCCGGCGTGGCGCTGGCCGGGGCGGGCGCCGCCGTCGGGGCCGTGGCCGCCGCGCCGCGGCCTCCCGAGGTGGAGGGCGCGTCCTCGCTGACGGGGGCCGTGCCGTTCCACGGCGAGCACCAGGCCGGGATCACCACGGCCGCGCAGGACCGGATGCACTTCGTCGCGTTCGACGTGAAGACCACCAAACGCGAGGAGCTCGTCGCACTGCTCAAGGAATGGACCGAGGCCGCGGTCCGGATGACCGCGGGCCAGGAGGCGGTGGACGGCGGCGCGGTCGGCGGGTCCGCCGAGGCGCCGCCGAAGGACACCGGCGAGGCGCTCGACCTGCCCCCGTCGGCGTTGACCATCACGATCGGCTTCGGCCCCTCGCTGTTCGACGGGCGCTTCGGCCTGGCCGACCGGCGCCCGGCCGCGCTGATCGACCTGCCGCGCTTCCCCGGCGACGACCTCGACCCGAACCGCAGCGGCGGCGACCTGTGCGTGCAGGCGTGCGCCAACGACCCGCAGGTCGCCGTGCACGCCATCCGCAACCTCGCCCGCATCGGCTTCGGCCGGGTGTCCGTGCGCTGGTCGCAGCTCGGCTTCGGCCGCACCTCGTCGACGACGCGGGCCCAGGCGACCCCGCGCAACATGTTCGGGTTCAAGGACGGCACGCGGAACGTCAAGGCCGAGGAGTCCGACGTCCTGCGCGACCACGTGTGGGTGTCCGAGGAGGACGGCCCCGACTGGCTGGTCGGCGGCACCTACCTGGTGGCGCGGCGGATCCGGATGCACATCGAGATCTGGGACCGCACCTCGTTGCGCGAGCAGGAGGAGATCGTCGGCCGCAAGAAGGGCACCGGCGCCGCGCTGGGCCAGGTGGACGAGTTCGACGAGATGGACCTGCACGTCAAGGGCGCGGGTGGGCTGCCGGTGATCGGGGTGGACGCCCACATCCGCCTGGCGTCGCACGAGGAGCTGGGCGGCGCCAGGATCCTGCGCCGCGGCTACAACTTCACCGACGGCTCCGACGGCCTCGGGCACCTCGACGCGGGCCTGTTCTTCGTCTGCTTCAACCGCGACTCGCGCACCCGCTTCGTGCCCATGCAGAACGCGCTGGCGAGCCGGGACAAGATGATGGAGTACCTGGAGCACACCGGTTCCGGCCACTTCGCCGTCCCGCCCGGCGTCCGCGAGGGCGGGTTCTGGGGCGACACCCTCTTCCGCTAGCCGCTCACCGGGGCGCTCTCCGGAACCGGGACGGGCGCGGGCGCCGTGGTCGACAACGGCGCCGCGGGCGCGGTGGTCGACGTCTGCGCGGGCGGTTCGACGGGTGTGGTGGGCGCGGGCGCGACCGTCGGGCTCGGCGGGGTCGTGCCCGCCGTGGTCGTGGTCGGCGTGCTGGACGTGGTGGCGGACGGCGGCGGTGTGCTCGACGACGGCCGGTGGCGGCTGGGGCGCGGTCCACCCCGCCTGCGGGTTTCCTCCACAGTGGACGGACCGGCGGACGCCGTCGTGCCGGACGGCTTGGCCGCGGCCGAGCCCCGTCCGCTCCGGACGGCGTCGCGAGCCTCCGCGGGCGCCTCGCGGACGAAGGCGTCCGAGGAGGTCGGCGCGACGACCCCGGTCCGGCGCGCGCTCACCGGCGTGGGCCGCGAGGTGGCCTGGACGGGGTGGACGCCCGCCTGCTCATCGGGCTGTTCCCCTTGCAGGAGAACGAGTGCGAGCACACCGCCGAGGCCGGTCGCGGCCAGCGGCAGCGCCACCACCGCGCCGAAGCACCCTCGTCCGCTGCGCGGCAATTCCCGATGACCCACCACAACCCCCGACCGACCAGCTCCCGAACACGACCCGCGTACTTGATCGGTTCGAGCCGTCGACCGCAACGGTGACGCGCTCCACGGTCGGGTGGAACCCGATCAGGCGAGCGGCGGCAACCGCGGCGGCACGGCGGCGGGGCGCTCGACCAGCGCCGCCAACGCCAGCTCCACGGCCTTGTCGAGCTGCGGGTCCCGGCCCGCGACGCGGTCCTGGGGCGTGATCACCACCTCGACGTCCGGGTCGACGCCGTGGTTCTCCACTCCCCACCCGTGGCCCTCGAACCAGGACGCGTACCGCGGCTGGGTGACGGGCGTGCCGTCGATCAGCGAGTACTGGCTGTCGATGCCGATCACACCGCCCCACGTGCGGGTGCCGACGATCGGGCCGATGCCCAGCTCCTTGATGGCGACGTTCACGATGTCGCCGTCGGAGCCCGCGAACTCGTCGGTCACCGCGACCACCGGCCCGCGCGGCGCCTCGGACGGGTAGCTGTCGGAGGTCGTGTACCCGCGGGCGACGGACCAGCCGATGATCCGCCTGCCCAGCTTCTCCACCACCAGTTCGGACGTGTGGCCGCCGGAGTTCTCGCGCACGTCCAGCACCATCGCCTCGCGCTGGAGCTCGACCCGCAGGTCGCGGTGCAACTGCGCCCAGCCGCCGCCCATCATGTCCGGCACGTGCAGGTAACCGACGCGGCCGTCGGACAGCTCGTGCACGCGCGCCCGCCGGTCCGCGACCCACGCGTGGTAGCGCAGTGCCGAGTCGTCGTCCAGCGGCACCACGACCACCCGCCGCGGCTCGCCCCCGCCGCCCGGCCGGATCGTCAGCTCCACGGGCTTGCCCGCCGTGCCGACGAGCAGCGGCGCGGGGCCGGTGAGCGGGTCGACCTGGCGGCCGTCCACGCCGACCAGCGCGTCACCGGGCCGGATCGCCACGCCGGGCGCGGCCAGCGGCGAGCGGGCCGCGGGGTCGGACGTCTCGCCGGGGATGATCCGGGCGATCCGCCACGCCCCGCTGTCGTCGCGCTCCAGGTCGGCGCCGAGCAGCCCCTGCGACCGGCCGCCGTACCCGCCGCCACCGCCCACGTAGGCGTGCGACGTGCCCAGCTCGCCCTGGACCTCCCACAGCAGGTCGACCAGGTCGGAGTGGCTGCCCAGCCGGTCGACCAGCGGCCGGTAGCGGTCGAGCACGCCCTGCCAGTCGACGCCACCCATGTCGGTGCGCCAGAAGTTGTCGCGCATCAGCCGCCCGGCCTCGGCGTACGCCTGGTGCCACTCGGCGGCCCGGTCCACGACGACCCGCACGCGGGACAGGTCGATGTCGACGCAGTCGGAATCGTCGTCGGAGTCGACCTTGCGGTCGGTCGGCACGAGCCGCAGCGTCGC
The DNA here is from genome assembly GCF_025061645.1 of Umezawaea endophytica. GTDB lineage: Bacteria > Actinomycetota > Actinomycetes > Mycobacteriales > Pseudonocardiaceae > Umezawaea > Umezawaea endophytica. Next base: position 251,440 of record NZ_JANYMP010000011.1, read on the forward strand.
GCCGTCGGCGACGACCATCCGCTGCCCGTCACCGGTCACGGAGTAGCCGTCCAGGCCGTCGACGAGCACCTCGGCCTTGAGCTTGGCCAGGTCGAAGCGCTCCAGCACCGACCGCGGCGGCCGGGCGTCCGGGCTGGCCATGTTGTCGCCGAGCACCCCGACCAGCGGGCTGCGCCGCCACAACAGGTTCCCCTTGGCCGCGGTGAGCTGCGCGTAGCGGGCGGCGGCCACCGGGATCGTGACCACGCGGTCCGCCAAGCCCTCCAGGTCCACGACGGTGATCGGGTTCTCGTCGTCGCCGTCCTTCGCCTTGTCCGACGGGTCGTCGTCGCCGATCGGCCTGCCGAGCCGGTACGGGTCGAACGGCGACGGCGTGGTCGCGGCCAGCGGCAGCAGGTACGGGCGGCAGCCGGTGGGGAACGACAGGTCGAACACGTACGCGTCGTACACCGGGTCGAAGCTGCGCACCGACAGGAACGCGAGGTACCGGCCATCCTCGGTGAACGCGGGCGAGAAGTCGGTGAACCGCAGCGGCGTCACGTCCACGGTCGACAGGTCCGTGGTGTTGGCCATCCTGATGTTCTGCAACGGTTTCGGGCCGGGGTGCGACCAGGCGAGCCAGTTCGAGTCCGGCGAGAACGCCAGGTCGCTCACGAGCGGGTTCGCGCCCGTCACGACCTCGCGCAGCTCACCGGACTCCACGTCGACCAGCAGCAGCCTGCCGTCGTGGGTGGCGACCGCGATCCGGCGGCCGTCCGGCGAGACCAGCAACTCCTCCACGTGCCCGAGCTGCCCGACGCCGACGCGGCGCGGCGTGTTGCCCGGTTCGACGCCGCCGACGGGCGCGAACTCCAGGCCGTCCTCGCCCTCGGCGTCGGTGACCCACACGACCTGGCCGCTCTCGCCGACGACCCTCGGCAGCCGGGCGCGGACACCGGGCTGCTCGGCCAACGCGCGGGCCGGACCGTCCTTGTGCGTCACCCAGTGCACGGTGCCGCGGACCTCCACGACGCTGGCGCGGCCGGTCTTGTCCGGCGTCACGTCCTCGACGTTGCGTCCCGTGTGGACGTGCCTGGGGCGGCGGGAGTTGCGCGGGCCGCCGAGTCGGATGTCCAGCCGTCGCGGTTCGGCGTCCAGCGCTTCCAGCAGCCACACGTCACCCGCGTGCTGGTAGACGACGCGGGTGCCGTCGGTGGTCGCGGCGCGCGCGTAGAACTCCTGCTCGGTGTGCCGCCGCAGGTCCGTGCCGTCCGGGAGGACGGAGTGGACGCCGCCGACGCCGTCGTGGTCGGACAGGAACGCGAGCCTGCCGCCGATCCACATCGGCGAGGTGAGCGAGGACGTCAGCTCGGGCAGGATCCGGTGGAACTCGGCGTCGCCGTCCAGGTCGAGCCACAGCTTGGCCGCCGACCCGCCGCGGTAGCGCTTCCACCAGGCCGGGTCGCGGCCGTAGGAGCTGGTGATCGCCCGAACCCCGTCGGGGCCGTGCGCGACGTCGCCGACCCAGCCGAACGGGAGCCGCCGGGCGGGACCGCCGTCCAGCGGAACGGCGTGCGCCCACGACCGGTCGGAGGTGGCTTCGCGGGCGGCCGTCACGGCCACGACGTCGCCACCCGGTGTCCAGTCCGCGACCTTGGTCGTGCGGTGGCCCCAGTACGTCAGCCGTTCCGACGGCCCGCCCTCGACCGGTGCCACGTGCACCTCGGGCGCCCCGTCGCGGGTGCTCGTCCAGGCCAGCGCCGCGCCGTCCGGGGAGAACCGCGGACCGGCCGCCGGGACCTGGTCGGCGGACACCCGCCACGCCCGGCCGCCGGAGATCGGGGCCAGCCAGACGTCGTCCTCGGCCACGAACGCCACGAGGTCGTCGTGCAGGTGCGGGAAGCGGAGGTATGCGGGTTCGATCACACCTCGACGTTAGCGGGCCAGAACCGGCGCCAGTCCTCGGTGTCGAGAGTGGTGATTCCTTCGAGACGTGCGGCGGTCTCGGCGGCTCGGACGTTCCCCGCAAACGTGCGGGCCACCGCCCGGAGTTCGGTCTCGGGGTCCTCCCCCGCCAGCTTCGCCAGTGCTGCCACCGCGAACAGGGTCGCGCCGGAGTCGTCCCCTTCCGGGAGGAGGTCGACCGGGAAGCCCGCGCGCTTGGTGCGCTGCGCCAGCTTCGCCGCCAGCGCCACGGCTGGCTGGCCGAGCGCGACACCGTCCACACTGGACTCGCGCTGCTTCTCCTGCTGCTTCAGCTCTTCCCAGCGCACCTGCTGCGTCGAGGAGTCGCGGACAGCGGAGTCGCCGCCCGCGAACACGTGCGGGTGCCTGCCGACGAGCTTCGCCACCAGTTCCGCGGCCACGTCGTCCACGGTGAACGCGTCCGAGCCGTGCTCGGCGGCGACACGGGCGTGGAACAGGACCTGGAGCAGCACGTCGCCCAGTTCCTCGCGCATGGCCGCGCGGTCGCCGTCCTCGATCGCCTCCAGCAGTTCGAAGGTCTCCTCGACCAGGTACTGCCGCAGCGTCTCGTGGTCCTGCTCGGCGTCCCACGGGCACCCGCCGGGCGACCGCAGCCGGTCCATCACGGCCACCGCGTCGAGCAGGCCCGCGCCGACGGGCAGGCCGATCACCGGAGCGCCCGCCGCGACCAGCGCCGCGGCGGCGGGGTCGGCGGCCGACACCGCGACGAGCACGACGGGCTCGGCGCGGGCCAGCTCCACCAGCGGTCCCGGAGCGGGCGGCGGCTCGTCGACGCCGAACACGTGCGCCGCGCCGCGCAGGTGCGGCAGCGCGGCGACGGGCAGCACGTCGGCCGCGCCGCGCAGGACGACAGCCGTTCCAGGGGCCAGGGTCACGGCTTGGGCTGCTGGACGGCGATCTGGAAGCCCGCCTTCTCGCCTTCGCTCGGCGCGACACCCATCATGGAGGTGTCCCACACGCCGTAGCGCGGGTTGACCCGGATGTTCAGCTCGTCCGAGAGCTGCTGGAGCATCCGCAGGCCGATGCCCGCGAGCACGTCCGGCGTCAGCTCCTGCGACGCGCCGTCAGCCGACGGGCGCGCGTTCGTCTGGCGCTCCTTGACGTGCGCGACGATCCAGTTGCCCTGCTCGGGCGACGGCGGGAACGCGATCACCGTGTCGGCCGGGACGCCGAACAGCAGCGTGGTCGCGAGCTGCGGCGACTGCGCGGACGCCACCTGGGCGTCCGTCTCGCCCGCCTGCGAGTCCTTCTGCTTGGCGTCGCGGACGAACTCGGCCATCTTGCTCGGGTCGCGGGCGACCTGCTTGGCCTTGTCGATCGCTTCCTGCGTGTCGTTCGCGTAGAAGTAGTCGAACCTCACCGCGAGCTTGTCCGCGTACTTGCGGCCGATCTCGACCTGGAGGAGCTGGTCGCGGGCGCGCTCGTTGCGGAAGGTGTCCGCGTCGAAGAACGTGCCCTCGCTGAGCTGCTCGGCGCCACCGGCCTGCTCCAGGAGCTGGCTGAGCGTGTCCTCGGAGACGCTGACCTTCTCGCGGTCGGCCGCCCGCAGGGTCAGCTCGTGCTGGATCTTGAACGTGAGGATGTCGCGCGCGGTCTTGTCCAGCTTCGCCTGCGGCGCGGCGCCCTCCTGGGCCTGCCCGCCCTCGGGCTGGCGGTCGAGGTAGCTCGACAGCCTTCCCTGGACCAGGTTCAGCGGGATCACGGTGTCGCCCACGATCGCGGCCGAGCCAGCCTGCGCCGGACCTGAGCCGCAGCCCGCGAGGAGCAGCGCGGCGGCAGCGCCGAGCAGGGTGAATCGACGGTACCGGGACCTCAGCACAGTGCTCACGAGGCTACCTTCTCACGCCCCAGTGGTCGCGCTCACAGCGCTACCCGCCAACGACTCGAGGAAGTGGGCGCACCAGTCCAGGAGTTCCTGGTCGCGGAGCTGCGGTGCGCCCATCCGGCCGCCTGCCGCGCCCTCCGTCGGCCGCGGGACGGACACCGTCGACACGGACTCCTTGTAGACCGCCTTCGGGTGCAGCCTGCGCAGCCGGACGAGCTGCGAGTCCCGCAGCGGCATCGGCGCGAACCGGATGGTGTTGCCCTGCGTCGCGACCTCGGTCACGCCGTGGCGGCGGCACGTCTGGCGCAGGGTGGCGACCGCGAGGAGCCGGTCGACCGGCAGCGGCGGCGTGCCGTAGCGGTCCTTCAGCTCGTCCAGCACGGCCTGGAGCGCGGCGGCGTCCCCGGCGGCGGCGATCTTGCGGTACGCCTCCAGCCGCAGCCGCTCGCCCGGCACGTAGTCGTGCGGGATGTGCGCGTCGACGGGCAGGTCGATCCGGACGTCGGCCAACTCCTCCTCGACCTCCGACTCCGCGCCCGCGTGCTTGCGGAACGCCTCGACGGCCTCGCCGACGAGCCGGATGTAGAGGTCGAACCCGACGCCCGCGATGTGCCCGGACTGCTCGGCGCCGAGGATGTTGCCCGCGCCGCGGATCTCCAGGTCCTTCATCGCGACCGCCATGCCCGCGCCCAGCTCGGTGTTCTGCGCGATCGTGGCGAGCCGGTCGTGCGCGGTCTCGGTCAGCGGCGACTCCGGCGGGTACAGGAAGTACGCGTACCCGCGGTCCCGGCCGCGGCCGACGCGGCCGCGCAACTGGTGGAGCTGCGAGAGGCCGAGCATGTCGCCGCGCTCGACGATCAGCGTGTTGGCGTTGGAGATGTCCAGGCCGGTCTCGACGATCGTCGTGCAGACGAGGACGTCGTACTCGTTCTCCCAGAACCCCTCGATGATCTTCTCGAGCTTGTCCTCGTTCATCTGGCCGTGCGCGGTCACGACCCGCGCCTCCGGCACCAGCTCGCGGATCTTGCGCGCGGCCCGCTCGATCGAGGAGACCCGGTTGTGCACGTAGAAGACCTGGCCGTCGCGCAGGAGTTCCCGGCGGATCGCCGCGCCCACCTGCTTGTCGTCGTAGCCGCCGACGTAGGTGAGGATCGGGTGCCGCTCCTCCGGCGGGGTCAGGATCGTGGACATCTCGCGGATGCCCGCGAGGCTCATCTCCAGGGTGCGCGGGATCGGGGTGGCGGACATCGTCAGCACGTCGACGTGCGTCCGGAGCGCCTTGATGTGCTCCTTGTGCTCGACGCCGAACCGCTGCTCCTCGTCCACGATCACCAGGCCGAGGTCCTTGTACCGCAAGCCCTTCTGCAACAGCCGGTGCGTGCCGATCACGACGTCGACCGAGCCGTCCTCCAGGCCCGCGACGGTCTGCTCGGCCTCCAGCGCGTCGGTGAACCGCGAAAGCCCCTTCACCGTCACGGGGAACGCGCGCATCCGTTCGGCGAAGGTGTTCAGGTGCTGCTGCGCCAGCAGGGTCGTCGGCACCAGCACCACGACCTGTTTGCCGTCCTGCACCGCCTTGAACGCCGCGCGCACCGCGATCTCGGTCTTGCCGTAGCCGACGTCGCCGCAGATCACCCGGTCCATCGGGACCGACCGCTCCATGTCGGCCTTGACCTCGTCGATCGCCGCCATCTGGTCGACGGTCTCGGTGAACGGGAACGCGTCCTCCAGCTCCCGCTGCCACGGCGTGTCCGGCGCGAACGCGTGGCCGGGCGCGGACTGGCGGGCCGCGTAGAGCTGCACCAGCTCGGCCGCGATCTGCTTGACCGCCTTGCGCGCCTTGGTCTTCGTGTTCTTCCAGTCCGACCCGCCGAGCTTGTTCAACGTCGGCAGCTCGCCGCCGACGTACCGCGAGATGTCGTCGAGCTGGTCGGTGGGCACGAAGAGCCGGTCGCCCGGCTGGCCGCGCTTGCTGGAGCCGTACTCCAGCACCAGGTACTCGCGGGTCGCGCCCGCGACCGTGCGCTGCACCATCTCCACGTACTTGCCGATGCCGTGCTGCTCGTGCACCACGTAGTCGCCCGCCTTGAGCGCCAACGGGTCCACGCTGTTGCGCCGCCGCGACGGCATCTTGCGCATGTCCTTCGTGGACGTCCCGCCGCGACCGCCGGTCAGGTCGGTCTCGGTGAGCACCACCAGCGCCAGCTCGGGGATGGAGAAGCCCTCTTCGAGGGTGCCGCGCACGACCGTGACGAGCCCGGCCTTCGGCGGTTCGGCGAGACCGGCCTCCGCCAGCGTCGACGCCACGTCGGCGTCCCGGAGCTGCTGGGCCGCGCGCTGCGCCGTCCCCGAGCCTGGCACGACGAGCACCGCCGTGCCGCCGGTCGTGACGTGCGCGCGCAGGTCGGCGAACGCCCGGTCGATGTCACCCTGGTAGGCCTCGACGTGCTTGAGGTCGAGGCGCAGCACGTCCTCGCCCTCGCTGGTGAGCTGGCTCAGCGTCCACCACGACCGCCCCTTGCCGCGGGCGGCGTCCGCCGCCTCGGCCAGGCTCCGGTACGCCGACGCGCCCAGGTCGATCGGCGCCTTGCCGCCGCCCGCCGCCGCCATCCAGGAGGCTTCGAGGAACTCCTGGCCCGTCCGGACCAGGTCCTGCGCGCGGGCCCGGATCTTCTCCGGGTCGGCCAGCAGGACCTGCGTGCCGTCCGGGACGATGTCGGTGAGCATCTGGAGCTCGCCCTCGCAGAGCGCCGGGATCAGCGCCTCCATGCCCTCGGACGGGATGCCGTTCACGATCTTGTCCAGGATCTCCACCAGGTGCGCGTCCCCCTGGTGCTCCTCCGCCAGCGCCGCCGCGCGCGCCTTCACGTCGTCGGTCAGCAGCATCTCGCGGCACGGCGGCGCGGTGAACTCGCGCACCTCCGTCGGCAGCGAACGCTGGTCCGCCACCGAGAACGGCCGGATCTCGCTGACCTCGTCGCCCCAGAACTCCACCCGCAGCGGGTGCTCGGCGGTGGGCGGGAACACGTCCAGGATCCCGCCGCGCACCGCGAACTCGCCGCGCTTCTCGACCATGTCGACCCGCGCGTAGGCCACGTCCACCAGGCGCTGCACCAGTTCGGCGAAGTCGAACTCCACCCCGACCTCCAGGTGCACCGGCTTCAGCTCGCCCAGGCCCGGCGCCATCGGCTGGATCAGCGACCGCACGGTCGTCACGACGACCTTCAACGCCCCGGCCGGGTGCTCGTCCGGGTGCGCCAGCCTCCGCAGGATCTGCAACCGCGCGCCGACCGTGTCCGCCCGCGGCGACAGGCGCTCGTGCGGCAGCGTCTCCCAGGACGGGAAGTGCACGACCACGTCCGGCCCGATCAGGTCGCACAGCTCCGAGGTCAGCTCGTCCGCCTCGCGCCCGGTCGCGGTCACCACCAGCACCGGCCGGTCGGCGCCCTGCGCCGAGGCCAGCGCCGCCGTGACCAGCGGGCGGGCCGCGGGCGGACCTTCCAGTTCCAGCGACGGCTCACCCGCGGCGTCGACCAGCGCGCGCAGCGCCTTGTCGGACAGGACGGTGGTCAGCAGGCCGGAGAGCGGACCGGGCTGGGGCATTTCGGGGCTCCTGTGCGTGACACGCGGACAGACCCCTGCCTGGGACTGATCGCTCCCAGGGAGGGGTTCTCGGCTTCCAGCGTAACCCGGTTGCGGCGCACGGCACGCTGGAGTGGTGAAGCACAAAGAGGTCAGAGCCGACTACGACGATCGGCACATCACCGTCTACCAGGCCTATTCGCCCGCCATCGCGCTACCGGCGCTGCGGGCGGGCACGTTCGTGCCACCGTTCAAACCCGATCGGATGACGTGGGTGAAACCGTCGTTCCTGTGGATGATGTACCGCTGCGGCTGGGGTCTGAAGGAGGGCCAGGAGCACGTGCTGGCCGTGCGCCTGACCCGTGAGGGCTTCGAGTCGGCCCTGCGCGACGCCGTCCTCAGCCACGACCGCTCGGTCCGCAAGCCGCAGGTCCGCGTGCAGTGGGACCCCGAACGCGACCTCCACCACAACCCGCTCGACCACCGGTCCCTGCAACTCGGCCTGGCGGGCGCGACCAGCACCCGGTACGTCGAGGAGTGGGTCGCGGGCCTCACCGACGTGACGCCGCTGGCGCGGGAGGTCCACGCGCTGGTCCGCGGGGGCTCCCTCGACGAGGCCGCCGCCCTGCTGCCGGTGGAACGCCCCTACCCGCTGCCCGAGGACGTCCGCGAGCACCTCGGCGCCTCGGCCTGAACACCGACCACACCTCGAACCAGTCATTGTGGACATATGAGCAGACTCGTCGGGGTTCTGGTCTTGGCTCTCGCAGCCGGGTGCACGACGACCGCGTCCGGTGGCAGCGCTCCGCCCACCTCGGCCCCGTCGGGCCTCAAGGTCGACGAGGTCATCGGCGGGCTGAGCCACGCCTGGGACACCGGTTTCCTGCCCGACGGGCAGGTTCTGGTCACCCAGCGGCCCGGCAAGCTCACCCTCGTCAAGGACGGCAGGGCCACCGACCTGAAGGCCGACCTGGACGACGTGCAGCCGCGCGGCGAGGGTGGGCTGATGGGTCTGGTGGTGCACCCGGACTTCGCCACGTCGAGGCTGTTCACCACCTGCCAGACCTCGCGCGACGACGTCCGGCTCGTCACGTGGCAGCTCTCCGCGGACAGCACCAGCGCCATCCGGGTCAAGGACCCGCTGCTGGGCGGGCTGCCGGTGGCCGCGAGCGGGCGGCACTCTGGCTGCCGCCCGGCGCTAGCGAAGGACGGGGCGCTGCTCGTCGGCACGGGTGACACGGCGCAGGGCACGGCCGCGCAGGACCTGGACAACCTGGGCGGCAAGGTGCTGCGGATCGACCTGAACACGGGCGCGGCGCTGCCGGACAACCCGACGCCCGGCAGCCGGGTCCTCACCTACGGCCACCGCAACGTGCAGGGCGTGGCCGTGCACCCCAAGACGGGCCAGGTGTTCACCGCCGAGCACGGGCCGGACGTCGACGACGAGCTGAACCTGATCGAGCCCGGCGCGAACTACGGCTGGGACCCCGGCCAGGGCGGCACCAAACCCGGTTACGACGAGAGCGTGCCGATGACCGACCTCACCAGGTTCCCGGACGCCGTGGAGGCGATCTGGAAGTCCGGCGACCCGACCGAGGCGATCTGCGGCGCGGCGTTCCTGACCGGCGGCCAGTGGGGCGACCTGGAGGGCGTGCTGGCGGTGACCGCGCTCAAGGGCGAGAAGCTGATGCTGTTCACGCTCACCCCGGAGGGCGGCGTGCACTCGGTGGCGATCCCGCCGGAGCTGGACGGCACGCACGGCAGGCTGCGCGGCGCGCGGGTGGGCCCGGACGGTGCCCTCTACGTCACGACGTCGAACGGCAGCGACGACAAGCTGCTGAAGGTCACCCGCGGCTAGCGGATCGTGAGCCTGGGCTTGTGGTCCATGTGGGACAGGCCCCTCCACGCCAGGTTGACCAGGTGCGCGGCGACCTCGTCCTTCTTCGGCTTGCGCACCTCCAGCCACCACTGGCCGGTGAGCGCGACCATGCCGACGAGCGCCTGGCTGTACAGCGCGGCGAGCTTACGGTCGTAGCCGCCCTGCGAGAAGTGGGTGCCCAGGATGCTCTCGACCTGCGAGGCGATGTCGTTGAGCAGCGAGGAGAACGTGCCCGTCGACGACGCGACCGGTGAGTCGCGCACGAGGATGCGGAACCCGTCCGACGAGCCCTCGATGTAGTCGAGGAGCGCGCACGCGGCCTGCTCCAGCAGCTCGCGCGGGTGCCCGCCGGAGAGGGCGTTGACGATCTGGTCCATCAGGGCTTCCATCTCGCGGTCGACGACGACCGCGTAGATGCCCTCCTTGCCGCCGAAGTGCTCGTACACCACGGGTTTGCTCACGCCCGCGCGGTGCGCGATCTCCTCGACCGAGGTGACCTCGTAGCCCTTCTCGGCGAACAGGGCCCGCGCGACGTCGAGGAGTTGCTCGCGCCGTTCCTTGCCCGTCATGCGGACCCTGGCGACCGGCGCCGCGTCTGGATCGCCCTTGCGCCGTCTCCCAGTCACCTCGGTCACCCTAGGCGCACGGCGACCTGCCAAAACGCGCGCCCCTCGCGGCGGGGGTCACCTCTTGCCGACGCGGTCAAGGCGCTGCTCGCCGCGCCCGTCCGCGATCCGGGGCTTTCCCTACGGCCACCGCACCTCCCGCGCGGTCATCATGTGCGGGTGGAGTCACCCAGCGCTCGGCCGCGCCGCCGCCGACGGATCGTTGTCCTCACCACGCTCGGCGTGGTCGTCGTCCTGCTCCTGCTCTGCGGTGCCGTCCTGGGCGGCGGCTGGTACTACAGCGGTCAACTGCTGGAGCCCGCGAACTCGCGCCCCGGCTACCCGGACACGTCCGCGGGCGGGACCGGTGGCGCGGACCAGCCCTCGGTGCTGCTGGAGCAGTCCGAGGACACCGTCCTGCCCGGCACGTGGGGGCTGCTGTGGGACGGCGGCGCCGCCCGCGTCGGACCGGTCGACGGCCGCCCGGACGGCAAGGTGCGCCGCCCGCTCATCGACGGCACGGCCCCGCCCGCGGGCACGAAGGTGCGGATGGCGACCAGCGTCTGGGACACCGACCCGAAGGCCGCCCTCGGGCTCGACTTCACCGACGTGAAGGTCAAGACGGAGCTGGGCGACGCCCCGGCGTGGTTCGTGCCCGGCACGTCGTCCACGTGGGTGGTCGCCGTGCACGGCCGCGCGGGCTCCCGCGCCGAGGCGCTGCGGGTGCTGCCGCAGTTGCACCAACGGGGCCTGCCGACGCTCGTCGTGACCTACCGCAACGACACCGAGGAGGGTGCCCCGGCGTCCCCGGACGGGCTCTACCACCTCGGCGGCACGGAGTGGCGCGACGTCGAGGCCGCCGTGGAGCACGCGAAGGCACAGGGCGCGGCGAACGTGCTGCTCTACGGCTGGTCGATGGGCGGGGCGATCATCGGCCAGCTCCTCGCCCAGTCGCCGACGGCGGCCTCGGTGACCGGGGTCGTCCTGGACGCGCCGGTCACGAGCTGGACGAAGACCCTGGAGCTCCAAGCGGCCAACCGGGACGTGCCCGTCGCGATCGTGCCGGTCGCCGAACTCGTCTCCGACTGGCGGGCGGACATCGGCTTCGAGCGGTTCGACCTGGTCGAGCACCCTCCCGCGACGAAGCCGAAGACGCTCGTCTTCCACGGCAACGCGGACGGGACCGTCCCGGTGCAGGGTTCGCGGGACCTCGCCACGGCCGCCGCGCGCCTCCAGTGGCCGCTCCAGTACGTCGAGGTGCCGGGCGCGGACCACACCGCGGCGTGGAACACCGACGCCGCCGCCTACCAGCGGAATCTCGACGACTTCCTGAACGGCGTGATCGGCACCTCTTGACCTGGCACAACACCGTACGTCATGATCGAATTACGCAACGGTAGCGGCCAGTTGAGTGGTCGTGCGACCAAGCACGGCGCAGGCATGACAACATGTGTTCGCGCGGGTGAGGTTCGCCTCGCCCGATCCGCCATGGTGTAAAGGCAGCACCTCTGATTTTGGTTCAGATGGTCCAGGTTCGAATCCTGGTGGCGGAGCGGAACTGTCGGACCGGGGCCTCCGGTCCGAAACCCTGCGGTTGTTGCATGGGGGTGTGGGTCGCTGCACGACGAAGCGGTCGATGAGCAGGACAACGTGTCGCCGGCGCTGCACGAGATGTCCGACGCCTGGCTGGTCGGCCGCGCGCAAGAACTCATGGCGATCGCTCAGAGCAGCCACCTGGCGGACCAGCTCGACGCCGCGAGCGAGGTCGACGAGATCCTCGAAGAGGCCCAGGGCCGCGGCGAACCGCGGATCGTGGCGCAGTTGCTCAGGGCCGCCGCCGTCGTCCGCCTCGTGACCCCCGGCCTGGTCGACCTGTCCGATCCCCTGCTCGACGAGATGCTCGCGCACACCCAGCGGCACGGCCTGGTCGTCCTGGAGGCCGAGGCGCACGCGCTGCGCGGTCGCCGGTTCCTGCTCGGCAACGTCGAGGACAAGGCGCTCACCGAGGTCGCCCGCGGGCTCGCGATGCTCGAGGAGGGCCTCACCCCGGACCCGGTGCTGGACAAGCGCACCTGGAACCGGCTGCTCGCCTCCGCGTTGCAGAGCACGGGTCTCGTGCTCACCCAGCTCGGCGTGTTCGCGCTGGCCGACGAGGTCCTGGCCAGGGCGAACGAGGCCATCAGGGAGAGCGCTGGCCCGCACCAGATCTACGTGCACCTGCTCAACCGCACCCGGCTCAAGATCGGCTGGGGGCTGCGGATCGAGCGGGTCGACAACTTCGACGAGGCGATGGCGCACTTCGCGATGGCGTCGGCCATCGCGAAGGCCGTGGAGGGCCCGTTCCGCGAGTCGCTGCACCCCGGCCGCCGCGACCGCTCGGCCGCCGACCAGGTGCCGGTGATCGGCGCCGCGCACGCGCTGGCCGCCCCGTCCTCCGAGCACCTCGACCGGCTGTGGACGCTCATGGAGCTGTCCATGTACGCCCGCGAGCTGATCATCGTGGCCATCGCGCTCGCCCGCTGCCTGGAGACCGAGCAGCGGGTCGACGAGGGCCTCAAGGTGCTCAGCGACGCGCGCAAGCGCCTCGAGCACGACACGTCCGAGCCGACGCTGATGCTGTGCCTGGTCCGCGAGTTCGCCCGCCTGTCGGACACCGCGGGCGAGGAGACCGTGTCGGCGCTCCAGAGCTACGCGACGGCGCTGGAGGTCGAGCTGTGGCAGATGCAGGAGGCGCGCACGTCGACCCTCATCACCCGCCGCGACCACGAACGGCTGACGCGGGCGCACGGCGCCATCGCGCAGCAGGCGATGCAGGACCCGCTGACCGGGCTGCCGAACCGCAGGGCGCTCGACGAGAAGATGGCGACCCTCATCACCGGCCAGACCTACCCGCTGTCGATCGCGCTGGTCGACCTCGACGGTTTCAAGGTCGTCAACGACCGGTACTCGCACGCCGAGGGGGATGACGTCCTTCGGGTGATTGCGAGCACACTGCGCCAAGCCCTCCGGGGTGACGACATGGTGGCCCGGTACGGCGGCGACGAGTTCGTCGTGCTTCTGCCCGGCGCACCCCTCAGCGCCGCGCAGGCCGCACTGGGTCGAGCGGTGGATGCTGTGGCGGGCTTGCCTTTGGACCTCTCACGCGGGGTCACGCTGTCCGTCGGCGTGATCTCGCTGAGGCCCCGCGAGACCGCGAACCAGGCCCTGTCCCGAGCCGACTCGGCGATGTACGTGGCGAAGCGCCAAGGTGGATCCCAGGTGGCCGCCGTAGCGGGGGAAGCCGACCCGGAGGCCTAGTATCGGCTCCTGGCGGGAGCCAGGTCCCTCCCGTCGCAGGCATGTCTGAGAAGAACTGCTTCTAAGGGAGAGCGCTGATGCTCCAGGGTGGTAGCACCCCAGGCTCCGCAGGCCCCGTCAGCACCATCGTCCTCGCCGCGGGTGAAGGCACCCGCATGCGTTCGGGGACCCCCAAGGTGCTGCACCGGATCGCGGGTCGTTCATTGGTGGAGCACGCGGTGCGCGCGGCGGCCGGAACGGAACCCGACCACCTGGCCGTGGTGGTCGGCCACGGCCGAGCAGCCGTCACCGACCACCTGGACGCCCTCGGCGTGGCGCTCGACCGCAAGGTCACCGTCGCCGTGCAGGAGGAGCAGAACGGCACCGGGCACGCCGTCGGCTGCGGCTTGGCGGAACTGCCCGCCGACCTCACCGGCACCGTGCTCGTCAGCTACGGCGACGTGCCGCTGCTGGACACCGACACCCTGCGCGGCCTGCTGGCCGAGCACGTCGAGTCCGGCAACGCGGTCACCGTGCTGACGTCGGTGCTGACCGACCCGACCGGCTACGGCCGGATCGTGCGCTCGGCCGACGGCGCCGTGCAGGCGATCGTCGAGCAGAAGGACGCCACCGAGGAGCAGCGCGCGATCACCGAGGTCAACTCCGGTGTGTACGCGTTCGACGCGGCGGTGCTGCGCGACGGCCTCTCGCGGCTGTCCACGGACAACGTGCAGGGCGAGCTGTACCTGACCGACGTGCTGGGCATCGCCCGCGGCGACGGCAAGCGGGTCGGCGCGCTCATCGCGGGCGACCCGTGGCTCGTCGAGGGCGTGAACGACAAGGTCCAGCTCGCGAAGCTCGGCGCGGAGCTGAACCGCCGCCTGGTCGAGCGCGCCATGCGCGCGGGCGTCACCGTCGTCGACCCCGCCACGACGTGGCTGGACGCCGACGTGGAACTGGCCCGCGACGTGCTCATCGAGCCCGGCGTGCAGTTGCGCGCGGGCACCACGGTCGGCGAGGGCGCCACCATCGGCCCGGACACGACGCTCTCGGCGTGCGTGATCGGCGCGGGCGCCTCGGTCGTCCGCACCCACGGCAGCCAGGCCGAGATCGGCGACCACGCGGGCGTCGGCCCGTTCGCCTACCTCCGGCCCGGCACGAAGCTCGGCGCGACCGGCAAGATCGGCACGTTCGTCGAGGTCAAGAACTCGGACATCGGCGTCGGCAGCAAGGTCCCGCACCTGAGCTACATCGGCGACACCACGGTCGGCGTGCACAGCAACGTCGGCGCGGCCAGCGTCACCGTCAACTACGACGGCGTGAAGAAGCACCGGACCGTCATCGGCGACCACTGCCGCACCGGCTCGGACAACATGTTCGTCGCCCCCGTCACCGTCGGCGACGGCGCCTACACCGGCGCGGGCAGCGTCATCCGCCGCAACGTCCCGCCGGGCGCGCTGGCCGTCTCCGGCGGCCCCCAGCGCAACCTGGAGGGCTGGGTCACCAGCCGCCGTCCGGGCACCGCGGCCGCCGAGGCCGCGGAACGCGCCCAGTCGGCCCAGACCGTGGATCCCACCGATGAAGGGCCTCGACCGTGAGCGTCTCGATGTCCGTGTCCGGCACACCGAAGAAGAACCTGATGCTCTTCGGGGGCCGCGCGTACCCCGAGTTGACGGAGGAGGTGGCCAAGCACCTCAACGTCTCGGTCACCCCGCAGTCCGCCTACGACTTCGCGAACGGCGAGATCTTCGTCCGCTTCGAGGAGAGCGTCCGCGGCTGCGACGCCTTCGTCATCCAGAGCCACTGCGCCCCCATCAACCAGTGGCTGATGGAACAACTGATCATGGTCGACGCCCTGAAGCGCGCCAGCGCGAAGCGCATCACCGTGATCATGCCCTTCTACCCGTACGCCAGGCAGGACAAGAAGCACCGCGGCCGCGAACCCATCTCCGCCAGGCTCGTGGCGGACATGTTCAAGACCGCGGGCGCCGACCGCCTGGTCTCGGTGGACCTCCACACCTCCCAGATCCAGGGCTTCTTCGACGGCCCGGTGGACCACCTGTGGGCCATGCCACTGCTGGCGGACCACGTCCGCGAGAAGTACGCGGGCAACGACCTAACAGTGGTGTCACCAGACGCCGGCCGCACCAAACTGGCCGAGAAGTGGGCAGACACCCTGGGCGGCAGCCCCATCGCCTTCATCCACAAGACCCGCGACCCACTACGCCCCAACGAGGTGGTCGCGAACCGCGTGGTCGGCCAGGTCAAGGACCGCACCTGCGTGGTAATCGACGACATGATCGACACCGGCGGCACCATCGTCAAAGCGGTGGAGCAACTCCTCAAGGAAGGCGCCGCAGACGTAGTCATCGCCGCCACCCACGGCGTCCTCTCCGGCCCAGCCTACGAACGCCTGCAGAACTGCGGAGCACGGGAAGTCATCTTCACAGACACCCTCCCAATCCCCGTGGAGAAGCGCTTCCCCACCATGACAGTCCTCTCCATCGCCCCCCTACTGGCCCGCGTAATCCAGGAAGTCTTCGAAGACGGCTCAGTAACCAGCCTCTTCGACGGCAACGCCTAACCACACCCACCCACACCCCCACCACCCACAAGCGGCGCCCACCCGGGCGCCGCTTGTCTGCTTTAAACGCGCCCACCCACCCACCGCCACCCACCCACCGGGCCCCCGGCCGCCCCCGGACCACAACGAACCCGCCACTATCCGGCCCTTCCAACCCCACCCCCCGGCCGGACCCCGACTCTTAGCGCCCGTCATGGCTCGCTTCGGTTGTCAAGGCATCTTTCCCGCCTTGACAACCGAAGCGAGCCATCGACACACTCGCGCGATCGGGGTTCCCCCACCCACCCCAAACGGACCCGCAACCCAACCTCCCCCCAAACAAACCCGCCACACCACCCACCCCCAACGGACCCGCGACCCCTCCCCACCCCAAACGGACCCGCGACTCACCCCCCACCCCAAACAAACGCCCCCCATCACCCATCCGAGCCCCATCCCAGCCCCATCCCAGCCCCATCCCAGCCCCATCCCAGCCCCATCCCCACCCATCCGAGCACCAATCCCGCACCCCGATTAGGGCTCCAACAAATCCCGGCCTACACTGCTCAGGTTGCCTCGGCGAGGGCGAGCATCACGTTCGGCGTGATCGACGCGGCGGCTTTGATGCCGCGCGTGTCTGTCTTCTTCCGCGCACCGCGCTGCTCGCCGCCGCAGGCTGCCGCCCCCGCCTAGCCCGCCCGACGTACAAGGAGAGCCCCACCGTGTCCGAGGTCCGTCTCGCTGCCGAGCAGCGCACCGAGTTCGGCAAGGGCGCTGCCCGCCGCACCCGCCGCGCAGGCAAGATCCCCGCAGTCCTCTACGGCCACGGCTCCGACCCCAAGCACCTGGCTCTGCCGGCACTTGAGTTCGCCCGTGTGATCCGTGAAAACGGCAGCAACGCCGTTCTGACGCTGGCCATCGACAGCGAGACCGAGCTGGCGCTGACCAAGACCGTCACCACGCACCCCCTGAAGAACTACATCGAGCACGTGGACCTGCTCCTGGTCCGCCGCGGCGAGAAGGTCACGGTCGACCTTCCCATCGTGCTCGTCGGCGAAAGCGCTCCCGGCACCCTGCTCACGCAGGACATCACCTCGGTCTCGATCGAGGCGGACGCGCTGAACATCCCGGAGCAGGTGGAGTTCACCGTCTCCGGTATCCAGGCCGGCACCCAGATCCACGCTTCCGACCTGGTCCTCCCCGAGGGCGTCACCCTCATCACGGACCCGGACGCCCTGGTCGTGGCGGTCAACGCCGCGCAGGCGGCTGACGCTCCCGAAGAGGCCTCCGAGGCCACCGAGGAAAGCTGAGCCCCATCACGTCGGGCAGATCGAACGGCACCCCACCCCCGCACGACCGCGAGGGTGGGGTGCCGTTCGTCTACCATGATCAAGATGCTTTGAGCCCCGCCGACGTCCGGACGGTGAAGTTCCCCCGCCACGCCCGCGCGGGCCAGGGCTACGACGTCGAGCAGGTCGACGGCTTCCTGCGGCGGCTGGCGGACGCGTTGTCCGGCCGGATCAGGGTTCACCCGGACGAGGTGCGTTCGGTGGTGTTCCACCGGGCCGTGACGGACCAGCGCGGCTACGACCCGCGTCCCGTGGACGACTTCCTCGCCCGCGTGGAGCGGCAGATGCGGGCGGGTTACGTGCCGCCGACTGGGTTGCGCGGCGGCGAGGACCTGATCACCGTGAAGCTGCCCAGGGCGGCGAACGGCTACGATCGGGTCGAGGTGGACGCCTTCCTCGGGCGGGCCGCCGCCGCGTTGGACGGTCGCAGCAGGATGACCGCCGGCGAGGTCCGCAACACCAGGTTCAGCACGACGTCGGGTCTCCGGCGCGGCTACCGGGTGCAGGCGGTGGACGCCCTGTTGGACACCCTTGAGCAGGAGTTGCGCTTCCGTGGCCGATGAGTTGGCGCTGGTGGTCGGCCTGGGCAACCCCGGCCCGAAGTACGAGGGCAACCGCCACAACGTCGGGTTCCTCGTGCTGGACGAGTTGGCCGCCCGCGTGCGCGGCAAGTTCAAGGCCCACAAGGGCGGTGCCGAGATCGTCGAGGGCCGCCTGGCGGGCCGCCGCGTGGTCCTGGCCAAGCCCCGCAGCTTCATGAACCTCTCCGGCGGCCCGGTCGCGGGCGCCGCGAACTTCTTCAAGGTCGCGCCCGCCGACGTCATCGTGGTGCACGACGAGCTGGACCTGCCCTACGGCACGGTCCGGATGAAGCTCGGCGGCGGCGACAACGGCCACAACGGCCTGCGCTCCATCACCAAGTCGCTGGGCACGAAGGACTACCTCCGCGTCCGCTTCGGCGTGGACCGCCCGCCGGGCCGCATGGACCCGGCGGACTACGTCCTGCGCGACTTCTCCGCCGCCGAGCGCAAGGAGCTGGCGTTCGAACTGGACCGCACCGCCGACGCCGTCGAAGCGCTGCTCACCGACGGCCTCGAAGCGGCCCAGAACAAGTTCCACTAACTACCCCGCCGGCACCAGCGCCGTCGCCGCCGACCGGCGGAGCTTCCCCGACGGCGTCTTCGGCAGGCTGCCCGGCTTCAGCACGACCACCGCGAACGGCCTCAACCCCACGGCGTCCACGACGCGCGAGGTGATCTCCTTGCGCATCGTCTTCTCGACGTCCTCGTCACCGGCGGACTTCGACTCGACCACGACGGCGAACCGCTCGCGCCGCGTCCCCGCCTCCAGCCGGACGGCGACCGCGTTGCCGGGCCGCACGCCTTCCACGGAGCACGCCGCGCGCTCGATGTCGGTCGGGTAGATGTTGCGCCCGCCCATGATGATCACGTCCTTGCGCCGTCCGCAGACGACGATCTGCCCGTCGACCACGTACCCCTCGTCGCCGGTCTCCAGCCACCCCTCGGCGTTCTGGGTCGCGAGCGGCCCGTCCACGGTCAGGTAGCCGGGCGTGACGGCTTCGCCGCGCACCCGCAACTGACCCACGTGGCGCTCGGGGAGGACGTTGCGCTCCTCGTCGACCGCCTGCACCTCCAGGCCCGGCACGGGCGGCCCCAGGAGGGGGAACGTGCGGGCGTTCGGCGTGTCCTCGGACACCGGCACCGCGCGGTGCTCGGCCTCCAGTTGGTCGGGGTCGATGACGTCGACCGCGAGCCCGGTGAACACCGGCGCGAACGCCACGGCCAGCGTCACCTCGGCCATGCCGTACGCGCACATGATCGACTCGGGCCGCAGGCCGAACCGCGCGCCCGCGTCGGTGAAGGCGTGCACGGCGGCCGCGTCGATCGGCTCGGCGCCGTTGAGCGCGAGCCGCATCGACTTCAGGTCGAACGCGTTGTCGTCCTCGACCGTCGACATCCGGCGGGCGGCGATCGAGTACGCGAAGTTCGGGGCCGCCGTGATGGTGCCCTGGTAGCGGCTGATCAGGTCCGGCCACAGGGTCGGGCGGGCCAGGAAGTCGACCGGCGTGACCTTGACCAGCTCGATGCCGAAGAGCATCGGGATGGTCAGGAAGCCGACCATGCCCATGTCGTGGAACAGCGGCAGCCACGAGATCATCGTGTCCGTCGACGTGTCGAGCGCCGCGGCCGTGCGCATCGCGTACGCGTTGGACATCAGGTTGCCGTGGGTGATCCGCACGGCTTTCGGGTCGGCCGTCGAACCGCTGGTGAGCTGGAGCAGCGCGGTCGCGTCCTCGCCGACCTCGACGGGCGCGGTCAGCGGCTCGCCCGCCAGTTCGTCCAGCTTGCGGTAGCCGATGCCGTGCTGGTCGAGCACGCCCGCCAGCGCGTCGAAGGGGCTGCCGAGCAGCACCAGCTTCGAGTCGATCATCGAGAGCACCTTGATGGTGTCCGCGGCCCACTCGGCGAGGTCGGTGCGCGCGGTCGGCTGGTGGAGCATCGTCGTGCTGCCCCCGGCCATCCACACGGCCTGCACGGCGGGCGCGATCTCCGCCGGGTCGGCGGCCAGCACGGCGACGGCCGCTCCCGGCGACGTCCCGCCCGCCACGAGCCCGCCCGCCAACCTGGCGGCGTGCTCGTGCACCTCCGCCCAGGTGCGGCGCAGGGGCGCCTTGGGCTCCCCCGTCGTCATCCCCTTGGCCTGACCACCGGGTCCGGTGGCGGTGTCCAGCATCGTGTTCACGAACGTGCTCATGGTGGTCAGGGTAGATCGACCGACCCGTGCGCGCGTCCGCCGAGCTCGATACTTACGGCGCGGACGCCGCAACCACCGTCATTAGGCCATTGGGGCTAATGTTTTCGGCTGTCATCCGGAGATACTTCCCTGAAAGGGTTTAAAGGGAGGCACGGGTGGATCGGGCTGGCCACGACACGAAACATCACCAGCCTGCGCATCCCGCGCCGCTGCTGAGCGCTGACGACGTCAGCCAGGTGGTGTTCCACCGCCCGCCGGCAGGTGAGCAGGGCTACGACGAGGACCAGGTGGACGACTTCCTGGACCGCGTCGAGGAAACGTTGCGCAGCAGGGACACCGTCACCGCGCGGGACATCCGGGCGATGCGCTTCCCGGTCGCCAGGCCGGGCGCGGTCGGTTACCACATGACCGAGGTCGACCTGTTCCTCGAGCTGGTGGCGGAAACGCTGGAATCGACCCCGCAGCGCCGCCAGGCGGTCGCGCCCGCGCTGGGCGCGCACGCGACGTCGACCAAGATGCAACCGCCGCCGAGGCTGAAGCCGGAGGACGTCCGAGGGGTCCGCTTCCACAAGCCGCGGGGCGACACCCCCGGCTACCACGAGGGCGAGATCGACGCGTTCCTCGCCCGCATCGAGGCGACGCTGCGCGGCGAGGACACCCTCACGGCGCTGGAGGTCCAGGAGATCGAGTTCGGCGAGGCCACCGCGGACCAGTTCGGCTACGACGAGGACGACGTGGACATGTTCCTCGACCTCGTCGTGGTCACCCTGGAGCAGTCGCCGCCGATCCCGGTCAAGCCGAAGCCGGTGGAGCCGCCGCTGACCGCGCGGGACGTCCGCACCGCGGCGTTCGGCAAGCCCCCTCGGGGCAGGCGCGGCTACCAGGAGTCCCAGGTCGACAAGTTCCTGGACCGCATCGAGGACACCCTCCTCGGCCAGGACGACCTCAGCGCGGCGGACGTGCGGGAGATGAAGTTCAGCCGCCCGCTCATCGGCCGCCGGGGTTACGACGAGGACGAGGTCGACGCGTTCCTCGCCCGCGTGGAGAGACAGCTCGCGGGCGGTCCGGACGTTCCCGGTCGGATCCCGCCCATCACCAGTTGGAAGCAGCTCCGCCAAGTCCGCCTGCCTCCGGCGGCGGCGCACCAGCGCGGCTACCGGCAGGCGCAGGTGGACCGCATGCTGGAGGAGATCGGCATCGCGCTGGACGGCATGCTGGGAGCCACCTCGGCGGACATCACCAAGGTCAGGTTCGCCCACGCCCTCCTCAACGGCCAGGGCTACGACTGCGCCTTCGTGGACGACCTGATGCCCCGCCTGGCAGCGGAACTCCAACGCCGGGGACGCTGAACGAGCGGAAGGGCGGCGTTCACGAGAACACCGCCCTCCTCCGCTGAGCGCACCGCGATCGGGCGCTCCGGGGACCTCAGCCCTCGACCAGCTCCGCGGCGGCCATCCACTGCTCCTCGACCACGGCCACCTCGGCGTGCACGGCCCGCAGCTCCGCGTCCAGCGCCAGCAGCCGGTCGGGTTCCGTGGCCGCGGCGGCCAGCGCCGCGTGCAGCTCGGCCTCCTTCTTCTGCAAGGTGGTCATCCGCCGCTCCAGCTTGGACAGCTCCTTCCGGGCGGCCCGCTGGTCGGCGGCGCTGGACACCGCGACCGGCACCGGAACGGCCTCCCGCGACGCGGCCAGCTCGCGCTGGGAGTCGCGCCGGAGCAGGTACTCCTCGATCCCGCCGGGCAGGTCCGTCAGCCCGCCGTCGCCGAACAGCGCGACGACCTGGTCGCACACCCGCTCCACCAGGTACCGGTCGTGCGAGATCACCACCAGCGTCCCCGGCCACGAGTCGAGCAGGTCTTCCAGTTGCTGCAACGTGTCGATGTCCAGGTCGTTCGTCGGCTCGTCGAGCAGCAGCACGTTCGGCTCGGCCATCAGCAGGCGGCAGAGCTGCAACCGCCGCCGCTCGCCACCGGACAGGTCGGACACCGGCGTCCACTGCTTCTGCGAGGAGAACCCGAACCGCTCGCCGAGCTGCGACGCGGACATCTCCTGCTTCCCCAGCACCACCCGCCGGGCGACCTCCTCGATCGCCTCCAGCACCCGCATCGACCCGCGCAGGTCGTGCAGCTCCTGGGTCAGGTGGGCCAGCTTCACCGTCTGCCCCTGGATCCGCCGCCCGCCCTCGGTCTCCCGCTCCCCGGCCAGCAGCCGCAGCAGCGTCGTCTTGCCGGACCCGTTGACCCCGACCAGCCCGATCCGGTCACCGGGCCCGATCCGCCAGGTCAGGTCCTTGACCAGCGTCCGGTTCCCCACCGTCAGGGTGGCGTCCTCCAACTCCAGCACCGTACGGCCCAGCCGCCGCTTCGCGAACGCCAGCAGCTCCACCTTGTCGCGGGGCGCGGGCACGTCGGAGATCAGCGCCTCGGCCGCGTCGATGCGGTAGCGGGGCTTGGACGTCCGGGCCGGGGCCCCGCGCCGCAGCCACGCCAGCTCCTTGCGGGCCAGGTTCCGCCGCTTCTCCTCCAGGGTGTCGGCCAGCCGCCCGCGCTCGGCGCGCGCGAAGATCCAGTCCGCGTACCCGCCCTCGTACTGCTCCACCTGGCCGCCGACGACCTCCCACGTGCGGGTGCACACGGTGTCGAGGAACCAGCGGTCGTGCGTCACGACCACGAGCGCCGACTTGCGGGCCAGCAGGTGCCCGGCCAACCAGCGCACGCCCTCGACGTCGAGGTGGTTGGTCGGCTCGTCCAGCACCAGCAGGTCCAGGTCCTGCACCAGTGCGGCGGCCAGCGCCACCCGGCGGCGTTCGCCACCCGACATGGTCCCGACCGGCGAGTCCAGGCCGAGCGCGGTGATCCCCAGACCGTCCAAAATGGACCGGACGCGGGGGTCGGCGGCCCACTCGTGCTCCGCGTCGAACCCGAGCGGGTCGATCACGGAGTGCCGGACAGTGGACCCCTCGGGGAGTTCGGTCCGCTGGGTCACCACGGCCATCGAGAGCCCCCGGTTCTGGCTCACCCGCCCCGAGTCCGGCTCCTCCAGTCCGGCCAGCACCTCCAAGAGGGTGGTCTTGCCGCCACCGTTGAGCCCCACCACCCCGATCCGATCGCCGTCGCCGACGCCGAGCGACACCCCGTCCAACAGCGGCCGGACACCGAACGACTTGGACACGGACTCAAGGTTGACCAGGTTGGCCATCGTGGAAGCGCACCTTCAAGTAGGGAGGACGAGAACGAGAAGTTAAGCGTGGACCTCGGGCGGCACCGGCCGGGGCGCCTCTTCGGAAGCCACGACGCGCGCACCGGGCATGGGGCCCTGGGCCACGCGAACGGTCCGGCACACGCCCGCGCCCGCCAGTTCGGCGGCCACCCGCACGGCGGAGTCGGCGTCCGTGCAGAGGAACGCGCACGTGGGCCCGGAACCGGACACCATGCCCGCGAGGGCCCCCGCGTTGACCCCGGCGCGCAGCGTCCGCCGGAGGTTGGGCCGCAGCGACACGGCGGCGGCCTGGAGGTCGTTGCCGAGCAGCAGCGCGAGCTGCCTCGGGTCGCCGGACGCGAGCCCTTCGAGGACGGCTTCGGCGGCTCCGACGCGCGGCGGGTTGCCGTCGGCGCGCAGCCGGTCCAGCTCCACGAACACCTCGGGCGTCGACAGCCCGCCCTTGTCGAACGCGATGACCCAGTGGAACGGGTGCCGCGCGAGCACGGGGACGATCTGGTCGCCGCGGTCGGTGCCGAGCGCGGTGCCGCCGTAGAGGGCGAACGGGACGTCGGCGCCGAGGCCGCGGGCGAGGGTGGCCAGCTCGTCGCGGCCGATCTCCAGCTTCCACAGGGAGGCGAGACCGACCAGTGCGGCGGCGGCGTCGGCGCTGCCGCCCGCCATCCCGCCCGCGACGGGGATGTTCTTGCGGATCACCACGCGGACCTTCGGGTCCTCGGGATCGCGCCCCACGTGGGCGGCCAGTGCCTGAACGGCCTTCCACGCGAGGTTCTCCGGGCCGGTCGGCACGGAGTCGGCGCCTTCGCCGCGCACCTCGACGCCGGGGTCGTCGGCGACCGCCACCGTGACGTCGTCGTGCAGCGACAACGCCTGGAAGATCGTGACCATGTCGTGGTAGCCGTCAGCGCGGAGGTTCCCGACGGCCAGGTGGAGGTTGACCTTGGCCGGGACGCGGACGGTGACCGGGGGTGGGACTACGGCGAGCACGACATGCAGCCTACGGGCGTTGAGGACGTGTTCGCTCGCATCGGGCTGTAGCGGAGGCCACCCGACCGGGTCGGGTGGCCTCCGCGCACAGGTCAGACGGGCAGGACGGCCCCGGCGAACTTCTGGTTGATGTAGTCCTTGACCTGCTGCGACTGGAGCAGCGCGAGCAGGTCCTTGATCCTCTTGTCGTCCTTCAGCTCGGCGCGCGTGACGAGGCCGTTGGCGTTCGGGTTGCCCTCGGCCTTCTCCAGCACGAGCGCGTCCGAGGCGGGCTTGAGGCCCGCGTCGATCGCGTAGTTGCCGTTCACGACGGACACGTCGGTGTCCTCCAGCGACCGGGGGAGCTGGGCGGCCTCCAGTTCGACGAACTCCAGCTTCTTCGGGTTGTCCTCGATGTCGCGGATCGTCGCGGTCGCCTCGGTGCCCGCCTTGACCTTGATCAGCCCGTTGGCCTGGAGCAGCTTGAGGCCGCGCGCCTCGTTCGTGGCGTCGTTCGCGACGCCGACCTTGGCGCCCTCGGGCAGGTCGGTGAGCTTCTTGTGCTTCTTGGAGTACACGCCGAGCGGTTCCAGGTGCACCGGGCCGATCCATTCGAGCTTGGCGCCGCTGGACTGCTTGAACGTGTCGAGGTACGGCACGGTCTGGAAGTAGTTGGCGTCCAGCGACCCGTCGACCAGCGCCGTGTTCGGCTGGACGTAGTCGGTGAACTCGACGACCTCGATCTTGAGGCCCTTCTCCGAGGCCAGGGTGTCGGCCACGTGCTTGAGGATCTCGCCGTGCGGGGTGGGGCTGACACCGACCTTCAGCGGGGCTGCGGGGTCGGTCGCGGCGGTGGTGCCGCTGCCACAGCCCGCCGCGGTCAGCAGCAGGGCGACGAGGGCAGCACGAATACGCATTGGGTTCCTTTGGTGAAATCGGCGGTAGCCGACAACTGGTGGTGCGGAAGAGGTTTCGGTCCGACTAGACGGACGCGTGCCTGCGGCGGTCGACCACGCGGGCGGCACGGGTGAAGCCGAACTGGATCACGGTGGTCACCACGGCGAGCCACGCGACCGTGGCCCACAGGACCCGGTCGTTGAACCGCTGGTAGCCCTCGCGGATCGCCAGGTCGCCGAGCCCGCCGCCGCCGATGATCCCGGCCATCGCGGAGTAGCCCAGCACGGCGATCACGGTCACGCCGATCGCGTTGATCAAGGCGGGCAACGATTCCCGGAGCAGCACGCTGCGCACGATCCGCAGCGTGCTCGCCCCGGTCGTCACGGCCGCCTCGACCACGGCGACGTGCACCTCGGACAGGATGTTCTGCACCAGCCTGCCGACGAACGGCACGGCGCCGATCGACAGCGGCACGATCACCGCGCTGGTGCCGATCGAGCTGCCGAGCACCAGTCGGGTGAGCGCCGTCAGCGCGATGAGCAGCACCACGAACGGCATCGACCGACCGAGGTCGGTGATGAAGCCCAAAGCCTTGTGCAGCAACGGTCTGGGCTTCAGCCCACCGGGAGCGGTGAGCTGGAGCCAGACCCCTACTGGGATGCCGAGCACGGTCGCGACCAGGGTGGAGACGCCCACCATGTACAACGTTTCGCCGGTTGCGTCGACGAGCATGTCGAACACGGTGGACCAGGGTGTAGCAGTCCTCACGCAGCTACTCCCTGCGGGCCCTTGAGGGTGCGCTGCACGGAGGCGCCCGCTTCGGAGATCCACTCGAGCGCGGAGTCCGCGCGTTCACCCTTGAGGCCGACGCGGAAGCGCGCGACCGGCGTCTCGGCGAGCCGCGTGAGGCCGCCGCCGAGCAGGTTCAGCTCGACGCCGAACCGGCTGGTGACCTCGGGCAGCAACGCGCCGACGGCCGCGAAGCCGACCAGCACGACGTCCGCGACGCGGTCGAAACGGCTCTCCGCCAACGGGTTCTGGTCGATCGCGGGCAGCAGCGACGCGGCCGTGCGGCTCGCGGCGTCCGACACCAGGTCCAGCACCTTGCCGTGCTCCACGACCCGGCCGTCCTCCAGGACGGCGACGTCGTCGCAGATCCGGCGCACGACGGCCATGTCGTGCGTGACGACGAGCACGGTGATGCCGAGTTCGGCGCGGGCGCGGTCCAGCACGGTCAGCACGGAGCCGGTCGTGTCGGGGTCGAGCGCGGACGTCGGCTCGTCGGCGAGCAGCACGGACGGACCGGCCGCCAGCGCGCGGGCGACGGCGATGCGCTGGCGCTGGCCACCGGAGAGCTGGTCGGGGTAGCTGCCCGCCTTGTCGGTGAGGCCGACGAGGTCCAGCAGTTCGGCGACGCGGTTGCGGCGCTGCGGTCCCGGTACGCCCGCGGACTCCAGCGGCAGCGCCACGTTGCCCGCGGCGGTGCGCTGCCGGAGCAGCGAATCCCCTTGCGGCACAACGCCGATCTGCCGACGGGCGGCGCGCAGCGCGGTGCCGTCCAGCGAGACGAGGTCGGTGCCGTCGACGCGGATCGCGCCGCTGTCGGGGCGCTCCAGCAATGCGACGCACCGGGCGAGGGTGGACTTCCCGGCTCCGCTCGGCCCGACCACGCCGAGCACGGTGCCCGCCTGGACCTCGAGGCTGACACCGTCCAGGGCCACGACGGGACCGGTGCGACCGGCGAATGACTTGGTGAGGTTCTCGACTGTGATCACGTTTTCGCTCCACGGCTACGCGCGGCGTCGCAGTGCTTGTGGCATGCGACGGCCGTCCTCAATGGACCGTCCGATGAGGACGGCGAGGATTCGGGTAGAAGCTAGGGGGTAAGGAGAAGCGTCGGACGAGTTAGCGTCGACAGCCCGTGTTGGTGCGACGGCACTGGTCGACTGTCCGTCGCCTCGTGAGCATTCCCTGCGTGGGCACGTAATCCTCCATCGAGCCTGGCGGAAGCACCTGCCCGCATCCAGCGGGTGGTTGCTGCGGCGTCAAAGAGCCAGGTCTCTCGGCCGCTCGGGATGGCACCACGAGTACACCCGACGCGAGCCCGCAAACGCAAGCCCGAATCGCCCACAATCTGGGATCGTTCGAGAAGTCACACTTCTGGACCAGCATCCACGCCCGGTTCCGGTACCGAACCAGCGGATCACCGGCCAAACGGCGTACGAACCGATGATCAAACGGCGCCCTTACGCCCGAACAGGTGAATCGGGTGAGCCACCCGCCCAGCCCCCGGACCCCCAACCGGCCACCCACCACACCCCGCGAACCCCGCCCACCCCAGGCCCGAACCAGCACGAACCGTCCCACGAACCAGACACCCGCACACGCGGCACTAGCCGAGGAAGCGCCCCAGGATCCGCCGGAGGTCGGCCTCGTCCCCCGGCTCGAGCTTGCCCAGCAGGTGCTGCCGCACGGCCGCCTCCAACGGCGGCCGGGACGCGTCGAGGACCTCCGCCCCCGGTCCCGACATCACCACCTCGACCCCTCCCGCGACCTTGCGGCGCGCGAGGTAGCCCCTGGATTCCATGCGGGTCAACAGGTGCGAGAGCCGGGTCCGGTCCCACCCGGTCGCGGCAGCGAGGGCGTTCTGCCGCAGCACGCCGCCCGCGGAGTCGAGGCGCACCAGCACGATCAACTCGGGATCGGACACCTGGGCCACGGCCGTGACGTCGGCGACCACCGACGCGCGCACGACCTCGTACGCCTGCTTCCAGAGCAGCCACAGCGCGGTGGCCGCCCGGTCGTCGGCCCCCAAGTGAGACTCACCTGTTGACATTTCAACACCACACTCCTAAGTGTTGACATTACAACACCGGGGGACGCGCCCCCGCGACGAGGAACGAGGACCCCATGCTCACGTCATCACGGGAACTGCTCGGCTTCCGCACCCTGGCGCTCCTGCCGCTGGTCCTCTTCCTGCCCGTGGTCGTGTCGTTCGCCGTCGATCCGGGCGCCCTCTGGCCGGAGTACATCGGCGTGCTGTTCCACCTGTCGGTCCTGTTCCTGGTCTCCCGCATGGACGCCCCGCCGTGGGGCAGGGCCGCGGGCTTCGGCTGGATCACCGTCGACATCCTCGCGGGCGTGCTCGCGATCAACGAGGTGCACTCCGACCTGGTCCTGGCGGTGCGCCTCGGCGGGCACGTGCTCGCGGGCGTGTGGATCATCACCGTGTCGGTCCTCGCCAGGACCTGGCCCATCCGGGTCGTCGGGACGATCACCGGGCTGTGGCTGAGCGCCTACTCCTTCGTGGGCAACATCCTCCCGACGACGGCGCTCGCCCCGGCCAGCGTGCTGACCCTCGTCTGGTACGGCCTGCTCGCGTTCACCTACGAGCAGCGCTAGTCACACGGTCGCGGCGATGCGGGCGAAGTCGGCCACGCTGAGCTGCTCCCCGCGGACGCCGGGGTCGACGCCCGCCGCGACGAGCCGCCGCTCCGCCTCGACGGCGGACCCGGCCCACCCGGACAGCGCGGCCCGCATGGACTTCCGCCGCTGCGCGAAAGCCGCGTCCACCAACGTGAACAGCGCCCGACGATCCACAGTGGACATCAGCTCGGGCCGCCGCTTGAACGCCACCAGCGCCGAGTCCACGTTGGGCACGGGCCAGAACACCGACCGCGGCACCGGACCGGCTCGACGAGCGTCGGCGTACCAGGCGAGCTTCACGCTCGGCACCCCGTACACCTTGCTGCCGGGACCGGCGGCCATCCGGTCGGCCACCTCGGCCTGCACCATGACGAGCCCCTTGGTCAACGACGGCAGCTCGGCCATCAGGTGCAGCACGACCGGCACGGCGACGTTGTACGGCAGGTTCGCCACCAGCGCGGTCGGCGCGACCGGCAGGTCGGCGGCCAGGACGCGCATCGCGTCGGCGAGCACCACGTGGAGGCGGTCCGCCAGCTCGGGAGCCCGCTCCAGCGCCGTCTGCGGAAGCCTGGCGGCCAGAACGGGGTCGATCTCCACGGCGACCAGGCTGCGGCACGCGGGCAGCAGCGCGAGCGTCAGCGAGCCGAGGCCGGGACCGACCTCCAGCACGACGTCGTCCGGGGTCAACTCCGCCACCGTCACGATGCGCCTGACCGTGTTCGGGTCGTGCACGAAGTTCTGGCCGAGCTTCTTGGTGGGGCGGATGTCCAGTTCGGCCGCTAGGCGCCGAACGTCGGCCGGGCCGAGGAGCATGCTCCCCGGCCCGGCCGACGACGGTTGTTCAGTCACGCGGCAATTGTTACGCCAAGCCCAACTTGGCGCGGCAACCGGGCCACGCGGTGTACTTGCCGCCCGCGGCGTCGCGGACCTTGGTCGCGATGGCGATCTGCTGCTCGCGGGTCGCCTGGTGGGCCATCGCGGCGTACTGGCCGCCGCCGTTGGCCGTCCACGTGGACGCGCTGAACTGGAGGCCGCCGTAGTAGCCGTTGCCGGTGTTGATGGCCCAGTTGCCGCCCGCCTCGCAGCCCGCGAGCCGGTCCCAGTCGCTGCCGTCGGAGATGACGGGGGTGGGAGCGGCCTTGGTGCCCTTGCGGACCTTCTTGGCGACGGCTTCCTTGGTGACCTTGGAGCCGATCTTCTCGCGGCCGACTTCCTGGCCGTTCTTCAGCGTCACGCGGTAGGAGTTGATCTCCTCGCCCTCGACGCCCTCCTGCTCGACCTTGGTCTCGCCCTTGGGCATCTCGGCGTCGAGGATCTCCTCGACGGGGGGCTTGACGCTCTCGGTCACGTTGATGACCGAGACGCCGGTGCGGCTGATGTGGACCTCGGCGCCGTTGGCGATCTTGAGGTCGGCGCCGCCCTCGACGGAGTCCTCGGCGCCCAGCGGCGTCATCTTCTCGGCCTGCATCAGCTCGCCGACGGTCAGCGCCGTGGTCTTGACCTGACGCGGCTCGGTGCCGCCGTCGTACACCGTGACGGTCTTGAGGCTTTTGACCTGGAGCGACATACCCGAGAGGGGCACGTCCTTGCCGCGGTCGTCGGAGACCCAGGCGCCGTCGTCGTTGATGCCGAGCTGGTCGAGCGCCTCGCCGACGCTGACCGAGCGGACCCAGCCCTCCTTCTGCTCGCCGTCGACGGTCGCCTTCACCAGTCGGCCGCGGTCGAGGGTGATCTTGCCGCCGTCGCCGACCTTGGCGGTGGGGGACGGGCTCAGCGCGTCGTGCTCGCCGACCGCGATGCCCTCGTCGGCGAGGATGTCACCGACGGTCGAGTCGAACGTGCGGACGGTCTTCTCCTGGCCGTCCACGTCGACCGTGATCGACTTGTCCATCGCGATGGCGGTCGCGCCGCCGCCCGTGATGGTCACCAGCAGCGCCAGCACGGTCGCCTTGAGGAACTTGCGCTTCCACGTGCTCACGGCCTCCACGAGCGCCGGAGGCGGGCCGTCCGGCTGCTCGGGGGCGAACTTCGCCGCCAGGACGTCCTCGGGCAGCTCGTCGGGGATGACGATGGCCGGGAGGAGCGTGGTCTCGGCGTTGATGAGCCGGATCAGCTCGTCGACGTCGACGTTCGCGGTGGCGAGGAGTTCGTCCGCGTCCGAGCCCAGGACTTCGTACACGTCGGCCGGCGTGACGCCCAGCCCGGTGAAGCCGGGGGAACTCGGGTGGTCGACGAGGACCGGGGGTTCCATGACGCCCGTCGCGGTCGCGGAGCCGGTCACCGGGGTGAACCAGTCGGTGTCGTCGTTGAACGAGTACACCGAGCCGTCCGCGCGGGGTCTGCCGCGTTCGATCACAGGGTCGATACCTCCTGAAGGCGGGAGCCGACGCTCCGCGCACCGTGGGTGCTACCTGACGTGCAGTGGAGAAACTCGACTGCTCCCCGGCAACTCCCGTGCGTTCGCTCGACTACTCGCTTCTGGCAGTGGTACCCGCCCCGACAACGGGTGTGCTCCCCCTCAGCGGCTTTCGCCGTTCGGGGGCACGGTCACGGGACCGTAACGGAGGTCGGGAAGTTCCGCAAACACCCTGTTCGGAGTTGTGACATGAGCCACTCCGATGGCGGAGCAAAGAGCTGCTCCATTCGTCGTAAAGGCCATTACGACCACTCCACGTCACGAAGGCCGAACACCCGCTCGGCATTCCGGGTGACGGCGACTCCAAATTCCGCCAGATCAACACCACGGAGCGTAGCCATTGCCCGAAGGGTGTAATTCGCGGCGTACGGCTCGTTCGGGCGTCCCCGGAACGGGTGGGGAGTCAGGAAAGGAGCGTCCGTCTCGACGAGGACGCGGTCCTCCGGGACCCACTCGACCACCTCGCGCAGCGCCGCCGAGTTCTTGAACGTCACCGGCCCCGCGAAGGAGAGGACGAACCCGCGCTCCACGCACGCGCGCGCGAAGTCGAGGTCGCCGGAGAAGCAGTGGAAGACCACAGTGGACGGAGCGCCCTCGGCGTCCAAAGTGCTCAGGACGTCCGCGTGCGCGTCCCGGTCGTGGATCATCAGCGCCTTGCCGGTGCGCTTGGAAAGCTCGATGTGCCAACGGAAGGCGTCCTGCTGGGCGGCGGGCGGCGAGTAGTCCCAGTAGTAGTCGAGACCGGTCTCGCCGATCGCGACCACGCGCGGGTGCTCGGCCAGCTTCGCCAACTCGTCCCGCTCGGCGTCGCCGAAGGACGCCGTCCGGGTCGGGTGCAGCGCCACCGCGCCGAACACCCTCGGGTCCCACGTGGACGCTTCCGCGACCCAGCGGGCGGACGGCAGGTCGTCGGCGACCGTGACGACCCGGTCGACCCCCGCGGCCTCGGCCCGGTCGAGCACCTCGACCACGGCCTCGCGGGTCAGCGCGCCGCACGCGTCCAGGTGCGTGTGCGAGTCGACCACCGGCGCCGGGAGCTTCTCCGGCACCGGTGGTCGCTCACCGTGTCGCTTGGACGTCACTTGACGATCGGGGCCCACTCCGGCCCGGTCTCGCCCAGCTCCGGGTCGAGCTTCGTGAACAACGGGGACGGCTTCTCCAACGGCCTGCCGACCTCGATCGGCGTCGACTTCCACGCCGCCTGCTCACCCGCGTAGTCGCCGGTCAGGATCGGGTACTTGCGGTCCGTCTCGTCCAGGTCGGTGACCTCGACCATCTGCGGCTGCGCGGCCCACACGCCCGTGCCGCCCAGCGCCTCGTGCACCTTCTGCGCCGAGTGCGGCAGGAACGGCGTGAGCAGCGTGTTCGCGTCCTGCACGACCTGGAGGGCCGTGTGCAGGATCGTGTCGCGGCGGTCCGGGTCGTCCTTGACCTTCCACGGCTCCTGCTCGGACAGGTACCGGTTCGCGGCCGTGACGACCCGCATGGCCTCGCTCGAGGCGAGCTTGAACCGGGACCGGCGCAGGCTCGCGCCGACCGTCTCGAACGCCGCGCGCGAGAGCGCCTTCAGCTCCTCGTCCGCCGCCGTGGGGGCCGACGGGCGCGGGACGGCGCCGACGTTCTTGTGCGCCATCGAGACCGACCGGTTGACCAGGTTGCCCCACTCGTTGGCCAGCTCGAAGTTGGTGCGCCGGACGAACTCGTCCCAGGTGAAGTCGGTGTCCTGGTTCTCGGGGCCCGCCACCGAGATGAAGTAGCGCAGCGCGTCCGGACCGAAGTCGCGGAGGAAGTCGCGCACGTAGATCACGGTGCCGCGGGACGTGGAGAACTTCGAGCCGCTCATCGTGAGGAACTCGCTGGAGACGACCTCGGTCGGCAGGTTCAGGTTCCCGAAGGAGCCGGGCACCCCGCCCTTGTCGCCGGTGCCGTTCTGCCCCATGAGCAGCGACGGCCAGATCAGCGAGTGGAAGACGATGTTGTCCTTGCCCATGAAGTAGTAGCCCTGGGCCGAGGGGTCGGTCCAGAACTCCTTCCAGGCGTCGTCGTCCCCGCTGCGCCGAGCCCACTCGACGCTGGCCGACAGGTAGCCGATCACCGCGTCGAACCACACGTAGAACCGCTTCATGGGCTGGTCGCGCCAGCCGTCCAGCGGCACCGGGATGCCCCAGTCGAGGTCACGGGTGATCGCCCGCGGACGCAGGTCGCCGAGCAGGTTCTGGCTGAACTTGAGCACGTTCGGCCGCCAGTCCGTGCGACCGGACAGGTAGCCGCCCAGCGACTCGGCGAACGCGGGCAGGTCCAGGAACAGGTGCTCGGTCTCGATGAACTTCGGGACCTCGCCGTTGATCCGCGACCGCGGGTTCTTCAGGTCGGCGGGGTCGAGCTGGTTGCCGCAGTTGTCGCACTGGTCGCCGCGCGCGCCGTCGTACCCGCAGATCGGGCAGGTGCCCTCGATGTAGCGGTCCGGCAGCGTCCGGCCGGTCGACGGGCTGATCGCGCCCATCTGCGTCTTCGGCACGATGTAGCCGTTGCGCCACATGCCGAGGAACAGCTCCTGCACCACCTTGTAGTGGTTGCCGGTGGTGGTGCGGGTGAACAGGTCGTAGGAGAGGCCGAGGCCCTGGAGGTCCTCGGCGATCACGCGGTTGTACTTGTCGGCCAGCTCGCGGGTGGTCAGGCCCTCCTGGTCGGCCTGCACCGAGATCGGCGTGCCGTGCTCGTCGGTGCCGCTGACCATGAGCACCCGGTTGCCCGACATTCGCATGTAGCGGGAGAACACGTCGGATGGGACACCGAAACCGGAAACGTGGCCGATGTGGCGGGGGCCGTTGGCGTATGGCCAGGCCACCGCCGTCAACACGGGGGCACTCATGCGGGTAAGCCTACGGATGACCACCGACGGCCCGCGCGGCGGTCGGCCGACGAGTCGAAGAGTGATATGCGTCACATAATTCCGGCCAGTACGCGTCGGCCCGCCGAAAAGTTGCAGTGGAACCGGGTCAACCTTCCAGACCGCTCGACCCATGGACCGGGGTATGGGTGGAAGACGGTGGTGGCTCGGCGCCGTGGTGTTCGGCGCCATCGCGGCGATGGCGATGACCGCGACGTTCCTCGGCGCGGAGCGGACGCGGTCGGCGACACCGGTCATCACGGTCACCCCGGCCTCGGTCCCGTCGACGAGCGAGGAGCCACCCGTGACGCTCCCCGCGCCCACCTCGCCACCGGACCCCGGCCCGCTGAAACCCGGCGGTCTCGACGAACTCGCCGAGGGCATCGACCTCGGCGTGGTCGTCCGGGACCTGGACACCGGCGAGGACCTGCACGCGCACAACCCCGACCAGCGGTTCGACTCCGCGTCGCTGGTCAAGATCCTGATCGCGCTCGACGCGCTGGAGGACCAGGGCGAACCGGACACGGCCGTCGTCGGGATGCTCTCGACCAGCGACGACGATGAAGCCAGCCGGATGTGGTCGGCGGGCGGCAGCACCAGGATCGTGGTCACGTGGGCCGAGCGGATCGGGCTCGCGGACACCTCGCCGCCGAGGGACCCCAACCAGTGGGGCGCCACCCTGACCACCGCGGCCGACGTGGCGCGGCTCTACCAGTACCTGCTCAAGGCCCCCGGCGGCGCCGTCGTGCTCGAAGGCCTCGAGGGGATGGCCGACCACGGCGCGGACGGGTTCGACCAGCGCTTCGGCGTCCCGGTCGCGGCGGGCGAGCGCCACTGGGCCGCCAAGCAGGGCTGGTCGTGCTGCACGGACCACCGGACCACGCACTCCACCGGCCTCGTCGGGCACCGGTACGTGGTCGTCGTGCTCACCGGGCAGCCGGTGAGCACCAGCGCGGCCGTTGCGCGGGCCAGGGTCACCGAGATCGCGGAGTTCCTGCTCAGCGGGCGCTGACCGCCGCGTCGTACAGGGCCTTCTTGCTCACGCCCGCCGCTTCGGCGACCTCGGCGGCGGCGGACTTCATCCGCTCGCCGTCCGCGACCCGCTGGCGCACCTCGGCGACCAGCGACGCCAGGTCCGTCGGCGCCTCGGACGGTTCGGCGCCTGCCAGCACGACGGTGATCTCGCCGCGCACGCCGTCGGCCGCCCACTCGGCCAACTCGCCCAGACCGCCGCGCTTGACCTCCTCGTACGTCTTGGTCAGCTCGCGGCACACCGCCGCCGCCCGGTCCGCGCCCAGCACGAACGCGGCGTCCGCGAGCGTGTCGGCGATCCGGTGCGGCGACTCGAAGAACACGACGGTCCGCGACTCGGTCTTGAGCGCCGCGAACCACTTCCGCCGCTCGCCCTGCTTGCGCGGCGGGAACCCGTCGAACGCGAACCGATCGCACGGCAGCCCCGACACGGCCAGCGCCGTCGTGACCGCGGAAGGCCCCGGCAGGCACGTCACGGGCAGGTCCTCGGCCACGCACGCGGCCACCAGCCGGTACCCCGGATCCGACACGCTCGGCATCCCGGCGTCGGTCACCAGCAGCACCGTCGAACCGGCGTGCATGGCCTCCACCAGGCCAGGGAGCCTGCTGACCTCGACCTGGTCGTAGAAGCTCACGACCCGCCCGGTGGGCTTCACGTCCAGCGCGGACGCCAGCCAGTGCAGCCTCCGGGTGTCCTCCGCCGCCACGACGTCGGCGGTCTCCAACGCCTCCACCAACCGGGGTGACGCGTCGCGGACGTCGCCCAACGGCGTGGCTGCCAGAACCAAACGGCCTGATCCAGATACGGGACTCACAGCCTTCACCCTACGATCGCACCCGTGAGCCTCCTCGTGCCGCAGTCACCAGACGACGTGGTCGACGTCGGAGACGTCCCGCCCGCGTCCCGCCCGGAAGGCGCCGACCGCGAGGACCGGGTCGCGGCGCTGACCCCGCGCCTGCCGTCGAACAGGATGCGCGGCTGGCTGATGACGCTGACCCTGGCGTTCATCGGCGGGCTGGTGCGGTTCTGGAACCTCGGCTTCCCGACCGACAAGGGCACGCCGATCTTCGACGAGAAGCACTACGTGCCGCAGGCGGCGCAGGTGGTGCGCAACGGCGGTGTCGAGGACAACCCCGGCTACGAACTGGTGGTGCACCCACCGCTCGGCAAGCAGCTCATCGGGCTCGGCGAGTGGATGTTCGGCTACGACGGCGTCGGCTGGCGGTTCGCCTCGGCGGTCGCGGGCACCATCAGCATCCTGCTGATCATCCGCATCGCCCGGCGCCTGACGGGCTCCGACCTGCTCGGCGCCATCGCGGGCATCCTGCTGATCTGCGACGGCGTCTCGCACGTCCAGTCGCGGATGGGGATGCTGGACATCTTCCTGGCCGTGTTCGTGGTGGCCGCGTTCGGCTGCCTCGTCGCCGACCGCGACCAGATGCGGGCCAGGCTGGCCGTCGCCGTGCGCGAGGGCTGGGTCGACAAGTCCCCGTACGGGCCGTGGCTCGGGTTCCGCTGGTGGCGCTTCGGCGCGGGCGTCGCCCTCGGCCTCGCGTGCGGCGTGAAGTGGTCCGGCCTCTGGTACGTGGCCGCGTTCGGCGTCCTGTCCGTGGTGTGGAGCGCGCTGGCGCGGCGCTCGGCGGGCGTGCGCAACCCGTGGCTCGGCTCGATCGCGAAGGACCTGCTGCCGTCGCTGGGCGCGCTGCTGGTCATCCCGGTCCTGGTCTACCTCGGCACGTGGTGGGCGTGGTTCGCCAGCGAGACCGGCGTCGACCGCCACGTCGCGGGCGTGAAGATCGGCAAGGACTCGTTCGTGCCGGAAGCCCTGCGCGCGCTCTGGTACTACAGCGGCAACGTGCTCGACTTCCACAGCAAGCTGGTGACGTCGGAGACGAACCGGCACCCGTGGGAGTCGAAGCCGTGGACGTGGCCGATGGGCCTGCGGCCGATGCTCTACTACTACGAGGGCGCGGTGCAGGGCTGCGGCCAGGCGAGCTGCGTCGGCGCGATCATGCTGATCGGCACGCCCGCCATGTGGTGGCTGGCGTTCCCGGCCATCGCGTGGGGCCTGTGGCGCTCGATCGCCCGCCTCGACTGGCGCTACGCGGGCGTCCTCGTCGCGTACATGGCCGGTCTGCTGCCGTGGTTCCTGAACCTGGACCGGCAGATGTACTTCTTCTACGTGACGCCGATGGCGCCGTTCCTGGTCCTGCTGATCACGCTGGCGCTCGGGCACGTGCTCGGGCCCGTGGTGGCGGGCAAGGAGAGGCGCGGCACCGGACTGCTCGCGGTGGCCCTGTACGTGGGGCTGGTGGTGGCGAACTTCGTGTGGCTGTGGCCGATCCTGAACGGGGACCCGATCACGCCGGAGATGTGGGAGATGCAGCGCTGGCTGCCGTCCTGGAGCTAGCCCTTCCCAGCTCTACCCGATCGAGTGAACCGCCGGCCCCGGTTTTGTCGGGGGTCGGCTGTTCACTCGATCTCATGGAACACCTAGAGCAAGCTGCCGCTCATCCGCACGGTCTCCGGCCCGTCCTGCGAGGAGGGCGCGGTCGACACGAGCGCCACGGGCACGTCCGCGGGTGGCGTGAAGTCCTCTTCGGGTCGGATCCGCGGCGGTGTGGCGGCCCAGGGCTTGAGGGTCTGCACGACCTCCTCGTAGAAGCCCGTCACGGTCCCGAGCACGGAGTCGACGAAGGAGTTCCGCCCGCTGCCGCGCTTCGTGCCCATCGGGCCGGACTGCTCGACCCGGAAGCTCCGGATCTCCTTCTGCGGGTCGACGAGCAGCACACCGGGGTTGTCGCGGACGAACGCGAGCAGCTCGGAGGCCCCGGCACCGCGCCCGTGCAGCGCGAAGGCCTCCAGCCGCAGCGAGCCGGGAGCGTCCTTGAGCTGCCGGATCAACCAGTTGATCCGCGTGGTCGGCCGCCCTTCCTTCGGCGCGTCCAGGTCCACGTGGCACAGCACCCGCCCGGCCCGCAGGTCGGCGACGACCTGCACCGTGCCGACGGTGCCGGGTATCTGGACCCCACCCGACAGCCGACCCTCGCCCACCAGTTGCGCGACCTGCTTGGCCACCCGGCTCTGCGGGTCCGCCAGTTCCTTGCGCGACAACGCGGGCGTCACCTCGGTTCCCAGCCGCCGCCCGAGCTGGAGGCAGGCGAAGCGGACCAGCGCGTCGAACCGCAACGCGATCTCCGACGCGCTCTTGTCCGTCGG
Source organism: Umezawaea endophytica (assembly GCF_025061645.1). Lineage (GTDB taxonomy): Bacteria > Actinomycetota > Actinomycetes > Mycobacteriales > Pseudonocardiaceae > Umezawaea > Umezawaea endophytica. The sequence goes on from NZ_JANYMP010000011.1 coordinate 289,325, forward strand.
CCGCAGCGTCCCGGCGGCGACAGCCTCGCGAACGGGCACCCAGGCGGGCCCCATGTCGTCGAACTCCATGGCCCCCGACCGCGGGTGCTCCAGGTACCGGATCAACTCCCCCAGCACCCAGGCCTGGTCGGGATCGGCGACCCCGCGGTGCTCCTTCTGCATCACGGCCTCACCCAGCACCTCGGTCCACGACCAGTGGTGCAGGGCCACCTTCCGCAGCTTCCGCCGGTCGACAGCCGTCGGGTGCTGCCCCGGCATGGCCGGGATCTCGTTGGAGATGGTGATCAACGCGTCGAACCCGAACTCCCGAGCGACGTCCAGGTAGTTCTCCAGTTGCTCCTTCTGGAGCTCGTTGGTCCCGGTCTTCACCTCGACCAGAGCGGTCCACGACCGCTGCCCCCGAACAACCCGAACCAACCCGTCCGGAATCACCTTCCGCCCGTCCAACTCGAACGGCACCTCGATGAACGTCCGCACAGCCGCAGCAGGCGCCCCCAACGGCTGCGTCAACGCCCGCCCGAACTCCCGCACCGCCGACATCACCGCCAACAACGCCGAGGTAGCCCGCCGCTCCTGCTCATCAGCCCCGTTGATGCCCGAGGTGGGAATCAGCCGAGCAGCATGCCAACTCTCCTCAGACGACACCGTCCACCTCGCACCTCACCCTGGGCAATCACCGCTTTTTGGAGGTCGCGAAGGATCAAACATTCGTTACGCACTAACACAACCCCACACACCAACAACCCACACCACACCCAACACAGGCCACACGCCACGCCACGTTCCCGCGCCCGCCTCACGCCACGCGGCCCACCCACAACGACCAACGCGACAGCCCCACCCCACCCACCTGCCCACCGCGCTCACCCACCCACCGCACCCACCAGCAGCACCCGCCAGCGGCACCCGCTCATCCACCCACGGCACCCGCCAGCAGCACTCACCCGCTCACCCGCCTACGGCACCCACCCGCTCGCAGCACCCACCCACCCGCTGCACTCGCCAACCCCACCAAGCAACCAACACAGCCGCGCGCCCTAGCCGCCCCACAACGACCCCGCAGCACCCCCACCCAACGGAAGGCACCCACACTCCCCCCGTGGCCCCGATCCCCAGCGCCCTCAGCTTTGATCTTGGTTTGTCAAGGCATCTTTCCCGCCTTGACAAACCAAGATCAAAGATCGAGACAATCGCGCATCGGGGTGACCTACCCCTTCACCCAACCTCAACCCCAAACAGACCCAAACCCGACCCGCACCCAGCCTGACCCGCACCTAACCTGCCCCCGCACCCAGCCTGAGCCAACCCAACCCCAACCCTCAACGAACCGGCCGAGTAGGCGGATCAGGCTTCGAGATCATCCGAGTAACCGGCCCCTCCTTAGACACCCCCGCATTCGACAGCCACCCACTCAACTCCCCCCGAATAGCCGCCAAGGACGGCCTCCGAGCAGGATCCGCGTCCAATGCCGACACCAACAACCGGTGATGCACGCTCCTCACCGGCAACTTCACGTTCGGCTCCCCCTGAGCCGCAGCCATCAGAGAGGAGATCGGATTGTCCCGAGTACCCCGAGGCGGATGCCCGGTCAACGCATAACTCACCGTCGCAGCCAACTGCCAAGCATCCGAAGCCGGACTGGCAGCATCCCCACGAGCAGTCTCCGGAGCCAGGAAGTCAGGAGTCCCCACCATCATCCCGGCGGCGGTCAACGTGCTGTCACCCTTCGACCGGGCGATCCCAAAGTCGATCAGGTGAGCAGTGCCCTCGGTGTCGACGATGACGTTCGACGGCTTCACATCACGGTGCAACACACCACGATCGTGAGCAGCGGCCAACGCGTCGGCCATGTTGACCCACAACCGAGCAGCGAGCGTGTCCGCCAACAACCCGCTGTTCAGGACCACGTCGGACAACGGATCACCGTCGATGTACTCCATCACGATGGCCAGCCCGTCCGGGTCCTGCACGATGTCGAACACCCGCACGCAGTTCGGGTGGCGCACGGCGGCCAACGCCCGCGCTTCCCGCAGCATGCGCTGCTCGGTGTCCGCGTCGGGCGCGTGAGCCAGCTTCACCGCGACGGTGCGGTCGAGCTGCGTGTCGACCGCCAGCCACACCGTGCCGAACCCACCACGACCGAGCTGCCGCACCCGCCGGAACCGACCGCTGGCCGGGTTCCAGACCTTCTCCTCACCCGTACCCGCGGGATTCGGCGTGGAAGCAGCAGCAGCCGCCGCCCCAGGCCCGAACGGCAACGGCCCTGGCGTATCAGCGAGCTTCGACAACGGCTGGGGCTGTGACTGGGGCTGCGACTGCGGGTGCTCGACCCGCGTCGGCGGCGGCCCCTGCGGCGAGCCCTGCGGCGGACCTTGAGGCGGCCCCTGCGGGTGCTCGACACGGGTGGGCGGCGGCCCCTGGGGCGTCTCCACCCTGGTCGGTCGCGGCGGCGGGGGCTGCTGGGACGGCTGCTCGACGCGCGTCGGCGCCGGGTCCTGGCGCTGCGGCACCTCGGCGACCCGCGTCGGCGGGTACTGGCGGGGCGGCGGCTTCTGGCCGGGTTTCTGGACGGGCTGCTGCACCGGCTGCGACTGCGGGGGCGGCGACTGGTGCGGCTGGTACGGCGGAGGCGAGCCCGCTGGCCGGTACGGCGGGATCTGCGCGGGCTGGTAGGGCGGGGGCTTCTGCGGCCCCTTCTGCGGCCCTTGGTGAGGCGGCGGGGGCACGCGGTTGGCCGCGGCCTGCGGGGCCTCGTTGCCGCGATCACGTCCGGGGCGGTTCAGCATGGCCGTAGTCAACCCGAAGATGCGCACGACGAATGAGCCGATCAGCGCAATCGGGAAGAATCCGAGGAGCAAATGGCCCACCAGGGTCACCGGCAGCAACGACGTGGCCACCAGGAGCACCAGGAACGGCGGCCAGAAAACCCGGCGCGGCCAGTTCGGTCCGAGGCGGAACGCCGACCCGGCCTGCATCATCACGAACAGCAGGCACAGCAGCGCCAGCACCGCGGTGATGCCGCCCGCCACGAGGAACACGACCTTCGTGCCCGCCGGGTCGCTGATGATCGTGCCGATGGACCGCGCGCCCACCAGGTAGTCGAACTGGGTGAACGCGCCGCACGGCGTCTCGTCCAGCGACTCCATGCCGCTGATCGTGCGACGGCGCAACGCGCTGTCCGCGCCGGAGAACAGGAGCCACGGCAGCACCAGCGTGCTGCTCACCCCGAGCGCCGCGAAGATCGCGCCCGCCACCGGCCCGTAGGAGTTGCCCACGACCCGTCGGACCGTGATCGCCAACAGCGCGGCGATCGTGGGCAGCAGCCCCGCGACGGCACCCAACGCCGTCACGGACCACGCCCAGTCGCCGGGGCAGAGCGGCAGTGCCCAGCCGTGCAGCCATTCGAGCAAGGACTCGGCCAGCCCCACGACCTCCACCACCCCTCTCGACAGCCCCCACCCTATGCGGGCGGCGGTTCACCGGTGGCCGCTCGGTCCGAATTTCACCAGCGGGTCGCAACGGCGGTTCCGGTACCGAACAGGTCCTCAATGGACGCCGCACACCTGATCAGACCACCCGCGCCCGCTCCGGAAACCACGCGGACACCACCCGACCACCGGTTTTGCCACCGCGAGAAGCCCCACACCCGTGCAACCCGCACGAACGCCCCGCTATCCGACCATTTCCAACCCGGACCGCCATCGGCCGGAAGTCCAGAAACGAAACAGATCAGGCACAAATGAACCGCACCGAAAACCCGCCCGAAAACACATCCGAACCAGCCCACTCCGGGCAACAGCCAACCAGAAAGAGCCTACGACCAACGCCCGCCCTCACCTCCCCACCACCAATCCGGATAAACAAGACAAAAAGGCGCCGTCCCCCTCCAATACCGCTCCACAACATCACGAGTCACCCATAACCGCGTTACGGAACGCCCACCCGCAAGACGACCACCCCGACCCGACCCCACGACGACGGGTCCACTGAGGACACCCACCCACAGCCTCAAGCCACCCGCTCCACGAGAGGCTCTAAACACAAAGGTCCACACCCGCAGGTGTGGACCTCTTGCGCACGGACCTGGCACCACCGCACGAGAACCAAGTTCGAGACGGTCGCCGGCCGGGCCACCACAGCCCGGACGGCGACCGTCTCGAAATCAGTGCCGCACCGCGAACGACGCGCTGCCCTCGGAGATCTTCGTGGGACCGTTCGCCATGACCGCCGTGGCGACCACGCCGCCCTCACCCTCACCCATGCTCCGGTCGAGCGTGAAGCGGTACCGCACGCTCACCGTCTGGCCCTTCGCCAACGGCTGCCGGTTGGAGTACAGGGAGAGGTGGTCCATGCCGGTGCCCAGCGCGGGGTGATCCAGCTCGACCCAGGCACCACTGGCGGCGTCGAACCGCTGCGCGGTACCCCGGCTGATCTGCGACGGCTCACCCGCGCAGGTGCAGCGCGCCATCCCGAACACCACGCCGACCTCCGGGTACGCCACCGGCGAGTTGTTGCACAAGGTCACCTCGACCTCCACCGGCTTGCCCACCTCCACCAGGTCCGGCACACCCGCGATCGCGACCTGAACGCCGTACCGGGCGGGCAACGTCGTGTACGGATCCGCGGGCGGCACCGCCACGTCAGCCGGATCGACCGCGCACCTCGGCTGCTCGACGACGGGCTGCTCGACGACGGGCTGTTCTACGACCGGCTTCTCCACCACCGCCTGAGGCGTCTCCACCGGAACGCTGGACGACGTGGGCGCAGCCGAGGAACTGCTGGCGGACACGGCGATCGACGCGGGCACGGCGGCCGAACAACCGACGAGCGCGACCAGCGCGACCCCGACTGCGGGCATGACGAAAAGGCAGGCTTGATCATGGCTCAACTCCCCCGAACAAAAAGATCCCCCTGGTACCGACTCTCAACCAACGCCGGTACACGGCCAACCGGTTGCCCAGCAGCCTCAAGATCTTTCAGGTGACGAAGAGCCTGACCTCAAAGAGGAGTGCCGTTCACGGAGCCGACCAACCGAGGACTCAACCCGGAAAACCCGCGCAACACAAAGGAGGCGAGTGCTCATCGCGAGCACTCGCCTCCGGTTGCGTGGAGCTGCGGGGAATCGAACCCCGGACCTTCTCGATGCGAACGAGACGCGCTACCAACTGCGCTACAGCCCCTCGTTGTCGTGCCAGAGAAGCATATCAGTAGCGCGGGGGTGGTTTTGCCACCCCCCTCTATTCGCCCGACGCCCGCCGATACCGCAGGTACTGCGGGCCGTCGAGCTCCACGAACACCGGGTCCTCGTCGTCCGCCTCGACCACGATGGCGCCGGGTCGGGTGCGGTGCTGGAACCGGGGTTGCGGGGCCAGGCCGGGCTCTTCGCGCTCCTCGGGTTCGGGTGCCGCCTGCTGTTCGGTGGCGCGCGGCTGTTCGGCCTGGGGCCGGGGTGCCGGGGCCTGGGTCTTGCGGCGGCGGGCCTGGGCCAGGCGGGCTTGGCGGCGGGCGCGGATGTCCTCTTCGATGCGGACCTGGCGGCGCAGGTAGACGAGGTAGCCGACGAGGGCCAGGTCGACCGCGGCGTGACCCCACCAGACGACCGGGTAGAGGATGCCCGCGAGCAGGCCGGTCACCACGGAGGCGATCAGCATGAACGCGACTACCCGACGGCGGAACGCGTAGCGGGCCTGTGCGACGACGCGGGCGCTCTCGGCGTCGAAGCCGCCCCTGCCGGGCCTGTACGGGCGGTGCACGACGTCGTCGTCGAGGTACTCGTCGTAGTCGTCGTCGAAGTCGGCTTCGAACTCGTCGATGAGTTCGTCGTCGTCGGCGTCAGGCATGGCGTGCTCCTCTTCCATGCTGCCGCGCGTGCTCCCCGCTCGCGTGTTCCGGGCGTCCGAGTCCGCGGTGCGAGCAACTTCCGTGCGCTTGCGGGCGACCATCGGCACGAGGACGACCAGCCAGGCAACTACGAGCCCGACGATGATCAACGAACTGGGCATCCCCGTCACCTCCCCCTGCCAGCAAGCGGAACGCGTCGTGCGTTCGCCACGCTAGTCACAACAGTCACACCTGTGTCGGAGGCTCGCCGGGTGCCGTACGTACGAAGGTGTGCTTTATCACCCACTTTCGGGTGAGCCCTTTACGGCAGTTGGACGCTGTGCTCAGGGGATTTGGGCGTTGCCCTGCGCCACCAATCGGCGCACTAGGCCTTCCGGGGACGCCTCTTCGCTCGTCATGGCGTAGCAGTAGTGGTCGCGCCAGGCGTGGGCGACGTCGAGGTAGCGCTGGAAGAGCCCCTCCTCGCGGAACCCGGCCTTGCCGAGAACCCGCAGGCTGGCGGCGTTCTCGGGACGCACGGTGGCTTCCAGGCGGTGCAGTCCGGCCTCGTTGAAGCAGTGGTCGACGACGAGCGCGAGCGCGGCGGTGGCCACGCCTCCCTTGGCGCGGTCGGCGGCGACCCAGTAGCCGACCCACGCCGAGCGCAGCGAGCCGCGGACGATGTTGCCGACGGTGATCTGGCCCGCGAGTTCACCGTCGACGGTGATCACGAACGGGAGGGCTTGGCCGCGGCGGGCGAGCGAGCGGAGCGAGGACCACTGGGTGGGCCAGGCCAGCACGGAGTTGCGCTCGTGCCAGCCGTCGGTGGCGGTGGGCTCCCAGTTCTCCAGGTAGGCGCGGTCGCGGAGCCGGACGCGGCTCCACGTGGTGCCGTCGAACAGCTTGGGCGGTCGCAGCGCGACGACCCCCGCGGGGACCCGCAGCGGGCCGAGCTTGGCCGGCCAGCCGGGGTGCCTGCTGGACTCCAGGTGGAACGTGGCGCTCATCCGCGCTGGGCGAGGAAGCTGACGAACACTTCCTCGCCGAGTGCGACGTCGGTGACGTCCTCTTCGAGCATGATCAGGCAGTTGGCCTCGGCCAGCGACGCGAGCAGGTGCGAACCGGACGTGCCGAGCGGCTGGACCAGGTACTCGCCGTTCTCGGCGTCGCGCAGGAGCTGGCCGCGCAGGAACCCGCGGCGGCCCTTGGTGGACGTCAGCGGCGACAGCAGGCGGGCCGCGACGGCGCGCCGGTACGGGTTGCGCTTGCCGAGTGCCGCCCTGATCAGGGGCCGCACCAGCACCTCGAACACGACGAGCGCGCTCATCGGGTTCGCGGGCAGCAGGAACGTCGGCACGGCGTCCGGGCCGAGCCGCCCGAACCCCTGCGCGGAGCCGGGGTGCATCGCGACGCGCGTGACGTCGAGGTCGCCGAGGTCGGCCAGCGCGGCCCGCACCTCGTCGCCCACGACGCCGCCGACGCCTCCGGCCACGACGACGATCTCGGACAGCAGCAGCCTGCCCTCGACGACCTCGCGCAGCCTGCGCGGGTCGGCGGACTGGATGCCGACCCGGCTGACCTCGGCTCCCGCGTCGCGGGCGGCGGCGGCCAGCGCGTAGGAGTTCACGTCGTAGACCTGGCCTTGGCCGGGCGTGCGGTCGACGTCGACCAGTTCCTCGCCGACCGAGATCACCGAGACCCTCGGCCGGGGGTGGACGAGCACCTTGTTGCGCCCCACGGCGGCCAGCAGCCCGACCTGGGCCGAGCCGATGGACGCGCCGCGGCGGACGGCGATGTCGCCCGTCTGCACGTCCTCGCCGGTCCGGCGGACGAACGCGGCGGACGGCACCGGGCGCTGCACGGTCACCTTCGCCTGGTGGCCGTCGGTGTAGCCGAGCGGCACGACGGCGTCGGCCAGCGTGGGCAGCGGCGCACCGGTCGCGACCCTGACCGCCTGGCCCGGTTGCAGCCTGCGCGGCTGCCGCGACCCGGCGGGGATCTCGCCGACCACGGGGAGCTGGACCGACTGCTCCCCCGCGGCCTGGACGTCCACGCTGCGCACCGCGTAGCCGTCGACGGCCGCCTGGTCGAAACCGGGCAACGCGCGTTCCGCGACGACCTCCTCCGCGCAGAGCAGACCCTGCGACTCGGAGATCGCGACCCGCACAGGTGCGGGCCGCACGGCTGCCGCGATCACCCTCGCGAGCTGCTCATCCACTGACCTCATCGTTTAAAACCCCGCTCAAGAGTTGTCGAGGCGTTCCCGCAACCACTCCCCGAGCTCGGGCCCGTAGTCGGGATGCTCCAGTGCGAAGTCAACCGCAGCTCGGAGGAATCCTCCCGGATTGCCCAGGTCGTGTCGTCCACCGCGGTGGACGACCACGTGGACCGGGTGACCCTCGGAGATGAGCAGGGCAATGGCATCCGTGAGCTGGAGCTCTCCTCCGGCGCCCGGCGTGATGCGCTTCAACGCGTCGAAGATCGCCCGATCGAGCAAGTAGCGACCGGCCGCGGCGAACGTCGACGGCGCGTCATCGGCCTTCGGCTTCTCGACCATGCCGACGACCTTCTTCACGTCGTCGTCGCCGGTGTCGCGGACGTCGAACACGCCGTACGCGGAGATCTGCTCGCGCGGGATGTCGAACGCGCACAGCACCGTGCCGCCGTGCTCCTGGCGGACGGCGGCCATGCGGGCCAGCACGCCGGTCGGCAGCACGAGGTCGTCCGGCAGCAGCACCGCGACGGCCTCGTCCTCACCGGTCAGGTTGCCCTCGGCGCAGCCGACGGCGTGGCCGAGGCCGAGCGCCTGCTCCTGGATCGCCGTCTCGACGGTCTCGAACAGCTGCTCGGCGCGGCGGACCTTCGCGGCCAGCTCGTGCTTGCCGCGGCCTTCGAGCGTGGCCTCCAGCTCGGGCTGCGGGCGGAAGTACTCGGCGACGGCGTCCTTGCCGGGCGACGTCACGATGATCAGCTTCGTGGCGCCCGCCTCGGCCGCCTCGCTGGCGACGTACTCGATGCCGGGGGTGTCGACGACGGGCAGCAGCTCCTTGGGCACCGCCTTCGTCGTCGGCAGGAAGCGGGTCCCGAGACCGGCTGCGGGCACGATTGCGGTGCGGAAGGCGCGAGACGAGCTCATGGGGGACGAGCGTAGTGCCGTACCTAGGGTTACCTCCCATGACGTCCGATCAACTCGAACGGAAGACCGCCGAACGCGGGCGCCTGCTGGCGGCTCGCCGGGCCGTGCCCGCGGCCGAACGGGCGGCCGACGCGGCGGCTCTGGCCGCCGGTGTGCTCGACGCGGTCGCGAGGTTCGACATCGCCCCTGGTGGGACGGTGTGCGCGTACCTCGCGGTCGGGGCGGAACCGGGTTCGATCGCGCTGCTCGACGTGCTGCGGTCGGCCGGGTACCGGGTGCTGCTGCCGATCGTGGTCGGCGCGGCGCCACTCGACTGGGCTGCGTACACGGGTGAACACGCTCTGCGACCGGGCCCGCACGGGCTGCGCGAGCCCACCGGCGAGCCGCTGGGGCCTCTCGCCCTCGCCTCGGCGGCGTTGGTGCTGGTCCCGGCGCTGGCGGTGGACCGTCGCGGAACCCGGATCGGGAAGGGCGGCGGGCACTACGACCGGTCGCTGCCGGTGGTCGACGCGCCGCTGGTCGCCGTGGTCCGGGACGTCGAACTGGTCGACGACCTGCCGGTCGAGCCGCACGACGTGCGGATGACGGCCGTGCTCACGCCCTCGGGGCTGCACGTGGTGTGACGTTGAACCAAGTTGTTTGCGCCCCGCGCGTCGACAGGCGCATGATGCAGTATTGGCACTCGTTGTGTCCGAGTGCCAACTCCGGATGAAGCTCGTGGAGGGCAAGTGCCGACCTACCAGTACGCCTGCACCGAGTGCGACCACCGCTTCGACGCGGTCCAGTCGTTCACCGACTCGGCGCTGTCCGAGTGCCCGGAGTGCCACGGCAGGCTGCGCAAGCTCTACGGCAACGTGGGCGTCGTGTTCAAGGGCAGCGGTTTCTACCGCACCGACAGCCGTTCCAGCACCAGCACGACGACCCCCGCCGCCGCCAGCACTCCCGCGGCGACCGAGACGAAGTCGTCCACCCCCAGCACCACCACGACCCCGGCGAGCACGCCCGCGAAGGCCGCTTCCTGAGTCGACTTGTCCACAGGCCCCCGAGTTGTCCACAGCTCGGGGGTTTCTGCTTTCCACCCCTCCCGATCAGCCCTAACGTCGATCTGTGCCCCTCCACCTCCTGCCCCGGCTGCGCAAGGTCGCGGCCCTCGTGCTCGCGCTGCTCGCCGTGGGCGTCTTCTGCCTGCCGTCGTCGGCTCCCGCCGTCGCGGTCGTCGCCGCGCACGACCTGGCGCCCGGTGTCGCGCTCACGTCCGCCGACCTGCGGCTCGCGCCGCTGACGGAGAGACCGTCCGGGGTCGTCGAGTCGGTCGAGGCCGTGGTCGGGCAGGCGTTGACGGGCGCGGCCAGGTCCGGTGAACCCATCACCGACGTGAGGCTGACCGCCGCCGACCCGGACACGGCGTCGGTGGCGGTGCGCCTGGCCGACCCCGGAGTGGCCGAGCTGCTGAGACCGGGCAGCCGCGTCGACGTGGTCGGCGAGGGCGCGGAAGTGCTGGCAGACGGTGTGGCCGTGCTGTCCGTGAGGGAGGCGAAACCCGACCGACTCGTGGTGCTGGGCTTGAGCAGGAAGAATGCGACACGTCTGGCGGCGGCGTCACTGGAACGACCACTAGCAGTTACCCTCCGCTAACCCCTGCCCGTCCCCACGTCTCCAAGGAGTTGGCTGTGCTCAAGGGCTTCAAGGACTTCCTGATGCGCGGCAACGTCATCGACCTGGCTGTGGCCGTGGTCATCGGCGCGGCCTTCACGTCCATCGTCACGGCGTTCACGTCGAACTTCATCAACCCGATCGTCGCGGCGGTCGGCGGCAGCAACGTCGACGGCTTCGCGTACCGGCTGATCGAGGCCAACGAGAAGACGCTGATCGACTTCGGCGCGATCATCACCGCGATCATCAACTTCGCCATCGTCGCCGCGGTCGTCTACTTCATCCTCGTGCTGCCGATGAACAAGATCAAGGAGCGTCGCGAGCGCGGCAAGGAGGCAGGCCCGTCCGAGCCCACCGACACCGAGCTGCTGAAGGAGATCCGCGACCTGCTGGCCGCTCAGCAGCGCCGGGGCTGACCCGACCTCGGGTGCTCGACGGACCCTGGGTGCTCGACGGTCCCTGGGTGCTCGACGGCCCTGGGCCTACTCGACGGCCCTTGGGTTTCGACTGTCCCTGGGTTTTTAGAGCCTTGGGTTTCCACGGCCCTGGGTTCGTCGACGGCCTTGGGCCTTCTCGATGGTCCCTGGGTTTCTTGACCGCCCTGGGTTCCTCGACGGCTGGTCCGGCTCGGCACGGCGTTCGCCGCTGAGCCGGACCGGCCGTGGGGACTGGCTGACCAGGCCGCGCGGCCGGATCAGCCACTGCTCAGGCATCGGCACCACGGCCGCTACCCGTTCCTGAACTGGTAACCGGAACCGTTGTGTGCTCAGCGGTTCCGGCACGAGCGCGGCCTCCCACCGTCCCGACGACGGGCCGAAGGACCCCACCTCGTCGGTCAGCCGCCGTGGTGGGGTGGCCGGTTCTCGCGGTACCAGGACTCGCGGTCGGTCTCGCGCTGGTCGGGTGCTCGTTCGTCCGACGTGGTGTCGGGGAGGACGTCGCCGAAGATCTCGGCCAAGCGCCGTCGCCGCGCCGCTTCCGCGGCGACGGCGTCGTCCTCCGGGTGGTCGGTCATGCCTCGTCGAGGCCGGAGAGCTGCTCGATGACGTACGGCACGAGGGTCGACAGGGTGGCCATGCCGTCGCGGACCGCCGCTCGGGAACCGGCGAGGTTCACGACCAGGGTGCTGCCGGAGACGCCCACGAGGCCGCGGGAGATGCCCGCGTCCACGGCGCCCGCCGCCAGGCCGGAGCCGCGGAGTGCTTCGGCGATGCCGGGGATCGGGCGGTCGAGCACGCCCTGGGTGGCGTCCGGGGTGACGTCCCGCGGCGAGACGCCCGTGCCGCCGACCGTGACCACGAGGTCGACGCCGCCGATGACCGCGGTGTTGAGCGCGGCGCGGATGTCGACCACCTCGCCCTCGACCGCGACTGTCGCGTCGACGATGAAACCTGCCTCTTCGAGCAGTTCGGTGACCAGTGGTCCCGTGCTGTTGTCGTGCTCACCGTGCGCCACCCGGTCGTCCACGATCACGACGAGGGCGCGGCCGAGGCGCTGCGCGCTGCGTTCCATGCGGACAACCGTAGCCAATGGTCGGATCTGACGGTTCCATGACGGGTCGCTCCGGGGGCGGGTGTCGCGGACCCGCGGGCCCTAACGTCGATCACGTGCGAGTTCTCCTCACCGGCGGAGCCGGTTTCATCGGGTCCCACGTCGCCGACGCGTTGGCCGCCGGGGGTGACGAGCCGGTGCTGCTCGACGCCCTCCTGCCCCAGGCACACAGCGGTCCGGCCCCGGCGTGGACCGAACGCCACGAAGTGGTGGTCGGCGACGTGAACGACCCGGCGACCGTCGCGCGGCTGCTGCGGGGAGTGGACGCGGTCTGCCACCAGGCCGCCGTCGTCGGGCACGGCCTCGACCCGTCGGACGCCCCGCTCTACGCGTTCAACAACGACCACGGCACCGCCGTGCTGCTGGCCGCCATGCACGAAGCCAGGATCCACAAGCTCGTCCTGGCGTCGTCGATGGTCGTCTACGGCGAGGGCCGCTACCGCTGCTCCGAGCACGACGTCGTCCGCGCCGGTCCGCGCGTTCAGGAGTCGATCGACGCGGGCGACTACGAACCGCCGTGCCCGCACTGCGGCGCCGCGCTGGAACCGCTCCTGGTCCCCGAGGACGCCCCGCTGGACCCGCGCAGCACCTACGCGGCCAGCAAACTGGCCCAGGAGCACTACGCCGCAGCGTGGGCCCGCCAGACCGGCGGTTCCGTGTGGGCGCTGCGCTACCACAACGTCTACGGCCCGCGGATGCCCAAGGACACGCCGTACGCGGGCGTCGCCTCGCTCTTCCGGTCGGCGCTGGAGAACGGCCAGGCCCCCACCGTCCTGGAGGACGGGAACCAGCGCCGCGACTTCGTCCACGTCACCGACGTCGCGAGGGCCAACGTCCTGGCCCTGCACGCGGACGGCACCCCGAACACCCTGACCCCGCTGAACATCTGCTCCGGCGAACCCCACACCGTCGGCGACCTGGCCACCGAACTAGCGCTGGCCTGCGACGGCCCCGCCCCGCGCATAGTCGGCGGCGCCCGCTCAGCCGACGTCCGCCACGTCGTGGCCGACCCGACCCGAGCCGCCCAACGCCTCGGCTTCCACGCACTCACCACCTTCACCACCGGCGTGAAGGCCTTCGCCACCGACCCCCTGCGCTGACCACGACCCGCTGGGCGCACCGCGCTGCGCTGGGCACACCGCGACCACCGCACCACCATGACCCGCTGGGGCCGAGTCCAGCGCA